>JASGHA010000001.1:0-38510 GCA_049841175.1 Rubrivivax sp.
AAGGCATTGAGCTTCGGCGGATCCTTGTCGGCCTGGCGGCATTCGTAGAGCGTGCCGACGCGCAACTTGATCCAGGCCTTCACGAGCTCCGGCACGTTGGCGGCGCTCGCCACGCCCGTGACGAAATCCACCCGCACGGCGCCGGCGATCGCGCGGGGCGCGGGCCAGCTCTTGCCGTAGGCGGGATAGAGGTAGGAGGCGTACTCGCCGGTGACGAGGCGGTAGTCGCCCGCGTCGACGGTCGCGTCGGTGCCATCGCTGGCCTGCGCGTAGGTGACGCTGGTCACCGCGGACACGGGCGGCTTCGACAGGCAGAGCGGCGAAACCGCCTGCGCGAAGGGGCCGATGCCTGGGTCGAAGAAACTGTCGAGCACCAGCTGCCAAGCTTGCGTCATAAGCGCGCGGCCGAGCGTGTGCTCGGCCTCCTGCGTGCTGGCGACGACGAGCGACGTGATGAGCGCGTCGTCGTCGCTCGCGTCGACGCGCAGATGGAGCTTCGCCTCGGCCAGCGTGACGCAGGGGTCGGCGGGCGGCGAGACGAGGCGAAGCATCGCGGCGGACCCCGGTCAGGCCTTCAGCGATTCGGCGTACGCGATCGCGCCGGCCGAGGTGTCGAGGTCGGTCGTGGACTTCGCGACCTCGGGATCGACCAGCACCACGTCGTTGACGGCGCCGAAGTCGCCGGCGACGAGCACGCGGGCCTTCACCTTCCTTTTCGCGCGCTTGGCCTTCTCGGCCTCGGCCTGCTGCTCGGCCGCGGCGCGGGCGGCCGCCTCTTCCTCGATGCGCGCGGTCGCGGCCTGGTCGGCCGCGGCCTTCTGTTCCTCGTCGGTCATGGTTGGTTGCCTCTGGTGTGAAAAGAAGACCGGCCGTGCAGACGCCTGCACGGCCGGCGGAAGGCGGGCCCTTCGAGAGGAGGGAGGAGAAACGCGGCCCGCCGGAGACACCCGCGAAGGTGTTTAGGTCGCGCTGTTCTGGTACAGCTTCACCGAGTTCACGTCGAGCAGGTTGCCGCCCGTGCGCGCCCAGGCCAGGAAGCCGACCTGGCCGAGCTTCATGTAGGCGCTGTCGTCGAACCGGAACATGGTGACGTCCATGGCGTCACGGATCATGTAGTTCTTGAAGTTGCCAAAGGCGATCGACTTCGCGTTCGCAGCCATCGCGGCGACATCGTTGTTGATGTAGACCGGGTAGCCCAACAGGCGGTCGGGGGTGCGCGAGGTGAGGCCCTCGTCGTAGCTCGGCATCCAGGTCGGGCGGCCGGCGGTGTCCTTGATCTTGCGGACCACGCGGCGCGTGGTCTGCGCGAACATCCAGCCGGGCTCCGGGCCGCCGCCGACGGACGGAACGGAGGTCCCGCTCGCCATCTCCGGATCGCTCGCCGGCACGTCCAGGTAGGCCGCGTCGAGGGAATCGACCAGGTCGACCAGGTCGTCGTAGATCACCGTGGTGGTCTGGCCCGCAGTGCCGACCTTGCCGGTGCCCGCGGCCGTGATGAGGCCGTTCGGCGCCGTCGTGCCGTTGCCGACCGTGTAGCCGGTGTTGGCGATGCGACCGATCCGGTCACGGGCGCGCTTCATGACCATCGCCTCGATGTCGATCTGGCTGTCCTGCAGCAGCTCGATCGGCACGGCGATGATCTTCGAGGACGCCTTGAACACGTTCAGGGCGACCGTGCCGAAGACCGGATCCGCCGCGGTCGCCGTGGTGTTCTGCGCGATCCACTCGCCGGTCTCGGAGGTGCCGTCGCTCGACGGGTACGACAGCGGGTTGCCCTGCTCGGTGGTGATCTGCGACGCGACGCGGCGCATGTAGTTGTACGACTTGAGCAGGTCGATGAGCATCTTCGCGACGGCGCTCTGCACCGTGAAGCCACCCTCCGACCCGGTCGTCGTCGACATCGTGTTGAGCACCTTCTGGCGCTCCTCCGCCGTGAGCGGAGTGTGCCGATCACCATGGCCCTTGCGCAGCCAGATCTCGAAGCCCTCCCGGGCAGCGTCCTTCGGCGAATCCTTCGACTTGCGGCCGGCATCGGCGAACGACTTCTCGGCGTCCAGGTCCAGCACACGCTGCTCGCGGGCGATCGACTGCTGCAGGCGCTCGGCCTCGTCGCTGTCGGCGTCGAAGACCTTCTGGTCTTCCTCGGACCACTTCTGCTCGCCCTTCTCGGCCAGCTGGTGGTTCATCTTCCGCGAGAGGGCTTGCAGGCGCTCGCGCTTTTCTTGGATCGACATGGTCTAGGTCCTTTCAGGGTTTGACCGTTGAAATGAAAAGGGCCCGCGCTCGGCGGGCCCTTTCTGTCGCGCGAGCGCGCGTCAGCTGGCGAAGAGCGCGGCGACGCGCGCCCGGTTCTGGTTGCGCTGCAGTTGCGCGGCCGCGGCGAGGTCCTCGGCGGGCTCGACCTTCGGGGCTTCGAGCTTCGGCGGCCGCGCGTAGGCGCTGAGGTTCCAGCGGGCTGCGGAGGCCTGAGCCCTGTCGGCGGGCGCGCGCTGCGTGTTCGGGTCGATGGCGTCGACGAAGCCGGCGGCCAGCGCCTCGTCGGAGGTGAACCAGGTTTCGGCGTCCATCCAGGCCCTGACCTGATCGGACGTTTCGCCGGTGCGCGTGACGTAGTCCTTCAGGATCTGGCCGTCGACCTGCTCGAGCAAATCGGCGGTCTTGCGCAGATCGGTCTTCTCACCCACCGCCAGCGTCCAGCTGTTGTGGATCATCAGCATCGCGCCGGCGACCATGCGGGTCTCGGCGGCCGCCATCATGATGTCAGTGGCGGCGCTCGCGGCCAGGCCGTCGATGTGCGCCGTCACCTTTGCCGGGTGCGACGCGACGGCCGCCGCGATCGCCCGCGCCTCGAACACGTCGCCACCGGGCGAGTTGATGTGCAGATGCACCGGCTTGTCGCCGGCCATCGCCAGCGCCGAAACCACCATCGCGGCGCTGACGCCCCACCAGGCGTCGATCACGTCGTACACGTAGACGTGCGCCTCGCCATCGTCGGTGGTCTCGGCGCGAAGCGCCTTCGGCATGGTGCCCGCTTCGCGCGCGTTGTCGCGCAGGAGCTGCAGGAGCTTGTTGACCTTCACGAGGCCTCCTTCGGTTGCGAAACGGTGGTGCCGCGCTGGGCACGGTACGGCTTGGCGTACTCGCCGCCCAGCGGCGCCAGGTTCTTGACGGTGCGGACCTCGTCGACGCTCATCCAGCCGTCGCCGCTGCCGGGTCCGCCGATCGCGAAGCGAAAGGCCTCGCCCTGCGCCTTGCTGTCGCCGGCGAGTAGCGCGTCGAGGTCGTACTCGAGGAACTGGCCAGCGCGGCGAAAGATCTTGCGGTTGAGCTCCTGCGACCAGCGCACCAGGTGCGGCTTGATCGTGTACTTCACGAAGCCGAGCGTGATCTGCTCGACACCGGTGCCCCAGCTCGAGGTCTTCTCGTTCTCGCCGATCAGCACGGGCGGAACGCCACAGGCCTGGCAGATGTCCTCGCGCTCGAAGCGGCGCGTGGCCAGCAGCTCGAGGTCGACGGCCGACCAGGTGAGCTGCTGCGCCTCGCCGCCTTCGGTGAGGATCAGCGGCATCTTCTGCGCGCCGAGCCCGGTGTAGGTTGCGACGAAGCTGTCGCGCAGCAGCTTCGCCTGGTCGGCGTTCAGCTTGTTCGCGTACTTGAGCGCGATCTTCGGCATGCCGCCTTCGCCGAGCTGCCGGCCGGTGAAGTCGCTGGCGGCAAGGGCGTTGCCGATGCTGTTGCGCGCGGCGTGCTGCACGACGCTCAGGCTCTTGCGACCGTCGAAGCCCCAGCCGCTGAAGTGCAGCACGTCGTCCTGGTCGCGGCCGTAGGTCTTGCCGGTGACAGGGTCGAAGACCGAGTAGACCAGGCGGCCGGCAACGATGTCGACCTTGACGTTGTCCGGGTGGTGCGGCTTGAAGCCGACGATCTCGCCGCCGGAAGCGCCGCCACGGCGCAGGATCTCGGTGTGCTGGTCGCCGCGCATGTGCACGCAGCGGACGATCCACTCGAGCCAGCTCGCGGCGGTCCAGTTCGCGAGCGGCTGCTCGTTGAGCAGCCACCAGAGGTTCGTGACGGGCATGCGCACGCGCTTGCCGTCCTCGCCCATCTTGTACTGGTGGCACGGCAACTGCGTGATCGCGCCGCCGATCTTCGACAGGCACGCGAACAACGTGCTCACCAGCATCGCCGTGTAGTCGGTGACCGAGAACCCGCTCGAGCTGGAGATCGGCGCGAAGATCTGCCGCATCGCATCGAGGTCGGAGCTCGTCGCCGTGAGGTTCTTCGGCGCAGCGATCCCCGCCCGCTCGAGCGCGCCGGCGGGGCGCGCGGCCAGCCACGCCATCAGCGTGGCCGACTGGTGGCGGCGGGTGTCGAGCTGGAGGGTGGTCATGGTCAGGCCCAGGCGAAGGCGATACCGATGCGGATCGACCGAAGCACGCCCGCGTAACGACGCGCGATGCGGTAGTGCGCGACGACGAGACGGAATCGGGTCGTGAGCTTCATGCCTGTGCAGACGCCTGCGAAGCGTCCGGTACACTGTTGAGATCGACGAAGGCCTGGGCGTGCATGTCGGGGTTCGCTGTCAGTGCTCGGCCCAAAGCCATCACGGTCGACACGATCCCGTCGATGCGACCCTTCGCCTTCGAGCGCTTCTTGTCGGGTCGGAAATTGCCGTTGGAGTCGTAGAGCAAGGACACGTTTGCCGCGCAGTACCGCAGCACAGGGTTGCCGCCGTGCAGCAGGCGCTTCGAGTAGGTGAGCTCCTCAAGCAGCTTCGAGCCCGGATACATGCCGCCGGTCGTCTGCGGCACCTCTACCATCGGCAGTTGCGCCTCAAGCAGTTCGTTGATCAGCTGCAGCGAGTTCCAGCGGTCGAAGCCCACCTGCTGCAGGTCAAAGGTGTCTCGGACCCAGCGCAGCCGTTCCTTGACCGGCGCGTAGTCAGTGACGTCACCCGGCGTCGCGACAAGCCACCCGGCGTCGCGCCACTCCGTGTACCTGGCGATGTCGTCCTTCTCGCGTTCCTTGATGCGTGCGTCGGGGCACCAAAAGAACACCGCGAGCTGCCACTCGTCGTCGGCGTCGTCCGGCGGGAACACCAGCGACAGCGACGTCAGGTCGCGCGTCGACGCGAGATCCAGTCCGGCGTAGCAGCGGCGCCCACGCAGCGTCTCCAGGTTGACGGGGCGGCGGGCACCCTTGTCCCACACCGACAGGTCGAACCACCCGTCGGCGCTGTTGACCCAGACGTTCAGGTCCTTCGTCAGGAAATTGACCCGGGCACTGGGCAGGGCCCGCGCCAGCCTGGCCTGCGACCGCATGTACTCGAGCGTCTTCGACAGCCCGAGGCCCGGGTTCGCCTTCCGCCAGGTCGGCTCGGCGAAGTAGTCGTCGCCCTGCTCGGCTTCGTAGCAGTAGCCGAAGAACGCGTCGTCGAGCCGGCGCCCCTCGAGCACCGAGATCAAGTACTGCCTCATGTCGACGCAGATGCCGTCGAGAATGAAGCCGGCCGTGGTGATCGCCGACAGCAGCGGCTGCAGGCGCGCGCCGAACGCCGTGATCATCACGTTCCAGACGTCCGGCGTCTTCTGCGCGTGCAGTTCGTCGAACAGGATCGCCGACGGGTTCTTGCCGTCGAGCGACTCGTCGTTCGCCGGCAGCGGCTGGAACACCGACGGCGCGGTGCCAACCGTCTCGATCTTCTCCTGGTGCTGGCCGGTGCTGATCTTGAACGACCGCGCCATGCCGGGGGAGCGGCGCGCCCAGCGGCGAATATTCTCGTACGCCGGCTTGAACACCGTCATCGCCTGGTCGCGTGTCGTCGCGATCGCGTAGACCTCGGCGCCCTGCTCGCCGTCCATGTGGTGGAGGTACCCGCCCTGCGGAGCCTTCCAGGTGCTCTTGCCGTTCTTGCGCGCGACCAGCTCGACGCCTATTCGGAAGCGGCGCAGGCCTTCGGCGTTGAGCCAGCCGTACAGCACCGCGGTCCAGAAGACCTGCCAGGGGTCGAGAAGCAGGGGCTTGCCCGCCTTCGGCCCCTTCACGTGCACGTAGTACCGCTCGATGTAGCGGATGACGTGCCAGGCGTGCGGTGGGCTGAAGCGCAGCCCCCGCCTCGGTCCCTCCTGCAGGTCGACGTAGTGCCGCTTGACCGCCAAGTACACGAGGCGGCCGACGAGGATCTCGCCGCGCAGCACCGGGAGGCCGTAGCCGTCGTCCCAGGCCTCGCGGTGCTCCGGGATCAGTGCGGCGACTTGCCGCTTGGTGAGCTTGTAGCGTGGGCGACGAGGTCGGCGAACAGATCGTCCTGGCCGCTGCCCTGCCCCGTGTCCTTCCGCACCCTCGTCAGCGATGGAATCGTCAGGCAGGCCTTCGGCAACCACTGCGACAGCTCCATCTTCAGGCGGGACTCGTCGCCCGCCCACGGCGTCGGCGAAGCCCAGCCGCTCTGCGCAGTCTGGTACCGGCCGTCCTTCTCGCACTTCGCGCAGGCGTCGAGCCAGGCCGCGTAGGTGCGCACGATCACCGCGATCGGCATGCCGGCGGTGAAGTGCTCGATCCCGGCCTCGCGCAGCATCTGACAGATGTACGCGTAGACCTCGAGCTCGCGCTCGTCGAGCTCGATGAGCGGCGGCGGCGGCGGCGACTTCTGCGCATCGGCGCGAGCGGGCACGCCCGCTGCCTCACTTTCGCCAGGGGCGACGGCCAGCTTGTCGGCTTCCATGTCGTGACCTGGTGAGAAGTGGTTCAACCCCAGGGGGGGTAGTTTTCGAGCGGCGCGAAAACGGGGCAGGTGCTGTTCGGTCCGCAGTTTCAGCCGCTCAAAGATTCGACCGCCCCCTCGGGTGCGAGGGGCGGCGGGCGCGGCCGAAGCCACCGTCTTCGATCGCGGTCTTCGCGTCGTGACACGGCTTGCAGAGCGGCTGCCAGTTCGTCCGATCCCAGAAGAGCCCCATGTCGCCCTTGTGCGGCACGATGTGATCGACCACCGTGGCGAGCTCGAGGAGCTGCTGCGCCTGGCACGTGCGACAGAGCGGGTTCGCTCTCAGGTAGCCCTCGCGCGCCCGCTCCCACTTCGACGAATAGCCGCGCTCTCGTGCGGTGCCGCGCTGCCGGTCCGCCAGCTGCCGGTGCTTCTCGCAGCGGCCACTGCCGTCACGAACCAGGGAGGGGCAGCCAGGCCATGTGCAGGGCTTCGGTGCGGCGGTCGGCACGGGTGGGGACAGACGCCGGCACAGTTGAAAGGGGCTGGGGCAGAAGGTGGGCATCGGCACGATTGCTCCACCCGACCAAGAAGGACCCGATGACACCAACGCCCCCAGCGTGCCTGAAATGTACGGATTCACTGAAGTGGATAAAACCCCCCGCGCGCTCAGGACTGGCGCACGGACGCACGTTGCAACGCCTCGACGCGCGCCCGCTCCCGGCGGGCCTGCTCGGCCTTCTCGGCGAAGTGGCGCCGCAGCAGCACGTGCGCCTGCTCGATGCGGCCATGCACCGATCGCTCGGTGATGCAGAGCTGACGCGCCTTCTTCGGCAGGGAGCCGGCGCCGAGGTAGACGACCTCGACGGTCCGCTTCAGTTCGGCCGGCAGCAGCAGGATCGCCTTGTCCGTGTCCGCCGCCTCCGGCCCCCATGTCGGGATCGTCGGCCCTTCGTAGGTCTGTCCGCCTTCGCCGACCCGGCTCAGGTCGACCGTGGCGTAGCCCGTCGCGCCGCACCCGAGCGAGAGGCGCCAGCGCGCCCAGTTGTTGAGCCGCCGCTCGATCTCCTCGTCACGCGCCACGCTTCGCCTCCGGCGGCCGCATGGCGACAACGAAGCGCGCGCCGACGAGAGCGCCCAGGCTCAGCACCTGCTGCGTGACGGCGTCTGCGGTGAAGGGCGTGCCCTGCACCATGCCGTTCTCCACCGCATAGAACCATCCCGCCTCGCCGGCCGTGCCGCGCTTGAGGCACTCGCGCACGTGCTCGGCGCCCCATTCGGCGCGCCTGCCGTCGATCCACCGCGCGACGTTCGGCATCACGTCGCGCGGGCTGGGTTTGCTGGGTGCCTGTGGCTGCGTCATCGGGCTGTTCCTGGTCGAGCGAGCTGTCCTACCTCCTGAAGGTGGGACGGAGAGGTGGGACGGGCTGCAACCCGCGCCGTTGCTGGATCCGTCCTACCGTCCTACCTGAGCGAGCGTGTGGGTGTGTCGCACGTGCGTGCGCGCGCGGGGGCGCGGCCGGGCCCGCGCCCTCATGCGTGCGGGCGTGCACGCACACGAGGGCCTCAGTGGGACGGTGGGACGGTGGGACGGATCAAGGCGGGGCGCGGGTTTGCGGCCGTCCCACCTGAGCGGGCGGACGTGCGGCGAGGTAGGACGGACCCCTGAGATCAGCCACCGTGGGCCTCCCACTCGTCCGCCGACCACGGGGGCGGTGCATCGCTGCCCTGCTCCACCATGGCCTCGCCCATCCGCTGCGCTGCCTCAGCTGCGCGGGCCTCCTGTCCCTCCGGGCGCCAGTAGCGCCAGAGCCTGTCGCCGGTCGAGTCGCGCCGGCGCGTCCAACCGAGCTTGTGCATCACCACGCCGACGCGCGTCGCCATCTGCCGGGCGCCGTCGATCCGATCGGTCGGCACCCGGAGTCCGTCGCCGAGCAGCTGCGCCACGGTGAAGCTCTTCTCGTGGCTGCGCTCCTCTGCCCGGAGCCACAGCGCCAAGCGCTCGAACCACGGGTCGACGATCTCGCGCGCCTCCTGCTGCTCGACGATGAACTCGGCCGCCTCCTGGCGCGTCGGGTGGTAGCGCTCGCCGGCGCGGATCTCGTGCACGGCCTCGGCGAAGAGCTGGTCGCGGCAGTTCCGCAGCAGCTCGAGCGAGATCTCGCCATCGCACGCGACCGGCCAGAAGCGCCGTGCGCCCGTCGGGTCCTTGAAGTACTGGTCCTGGTTCGTGGAGCCGGCCAGCACACAGCTGCGCAGGCGGTCGACCGGACGGCGAGCGTAGGGCTCGCGCACCCGGTCGACGCGCGATGTGATGTACTGCTTCACGGCCGTAACCTCGGCCTTGTTGAAGGCATCGAGCTCGGCCACTTCGTACAGCCACACGCCGGCCAGGTTGAGCATGGCGTCGGCGGTGCCCACGCGCACCGGTGTGTCGGCGAACCATTCGCCGGCGAGCACGCGCAGGGCGGTGCTCTTCTGCTTGCCCTGCGCGCCTTCGAGCACGAGCATGGTGTCCATCTGGCAGCCAGGCGCCAGGATGCGGTTGACCATGCCGAGGAGGAACCAGCGGCCGACCTCGGCGTGGTACTTCGAGTCCGCTGCGCCGAGGCAATCGCTCAACCAGCGGCGCAGGCGCGGCACCCCGTCCCAGGCGAGCGCCTCGAGGTAGTCGCGCACCGGGTGGAAGCGGGCGCGATTGGCGGCCATGGAGACGCCGGCCACGAGCGTGGCCTCGCTCTTGATCGCCAACCGGGCGCCCTTCGTCGTCGCGAGCCAGAGCCCGAGCTCGTAGTCGTCGCTGGTGAGCCATTCGCCAGGCGGGCTCTTCCAAGGCGGCTTGCGCCGCTTGACGATGCGGTGCGCGAACTCATCGTAGGCCACCAGCCCCTTCAGGCGCGGATGTTCCACGAGGAACATGTAGACGTTCTCGCGGCAGTCCTTCTTCTGGCCGTCCTGCGTCTTCAGCAGCTGCGCGCGCCACCGGTCGTCATCGTCACCCGAAGGCGGGTCACCGGGGGGGGCGTCCCCTGCAAGGGGATCGCCCGGCGGGGTGCCCCCTTCGGGCGGATCTCCACCCGGGGCTGCGTCCTTGCGCGCCGCAGGCTCTTGTTGGGGTACGGAGCCCTTCCGCACGCGCGGCGCGCGCGGGGGCTTCCATCCCGCGCCGACCGCCAGCTTGAAGATCGTCGCCTCGGTGGCCGTCCCTCTGGACGAGGCACCGCTGAAGGATGCCCACTTCCGGGCGAGCGTCTCGCTCCCCGGGTACTTCGAGCCGCGGCTCGACCAGTAGTCCCACAGGTGGAAGCCGCCCTCACCGAGCGCGTGCTTCAGCGCCATGCCGATGACGACCCAGTCGTCATGCCCCATGTCGGGCGACAAGCGGTCGAGCGCCCCCTCGAGCTTGCGGCGCAGATCGTCTGCCGGCGAGGCAGCAGCCGGCGCCGCGATCGCGCCAGGCGTGGCCGCCGCACCACCCTTTGCCTTCCGCGCCTGGGCGACCGTCGCCTTCAGCCGCCGCAGCACGTCGGCCGCGATCGGCGCAACCTCCTCCGGCGCGCCGGGCCAGCGCCGGCCGGTGCAGGTGAAGTACTGTCGCCCGCAGAAGACCTCGAGGCCGATCGAGTTGTCCTTGAAGGTCTCGCTCGTGCCCTCGACGATGATGTGCACGCCGCGGCCGCTGGGGCTGAACTCCGTGTAGCTGGCGCAGGCGTCGATGATCCGCTGGCAACGCTCGGCGACGACGCCGTCGGCGTCGATCGCGCCGTCGATGTCGATGCCGATGAGCCCGTCACCGGGCAGGAACGCGAAGCCGATGCCGTCGTAGCGGCCGGCCTGCAAGGCCTGCAGGGCTTCGTCGAAGAGCACCAGGCGGGCGCGGTCTCGCTCGTCGCCCTGCGTGCCCAGCCGCCGGCTGCCGCCGACGTAGTACGGCACCTTGCGCGGCTTCTCCGGCCGCTTCGGATCGGCCTCGAACCGCCAGCAGAGCCATTGCGAGCGATCGCGCATGGCGGCCGGCATGCCGGCGAGCGCGTCGAGGTCGGGCGCCGACGGGCGCCGCGGTGCGGTGCTCATCGCCCGTCAGGTCTCGACCGGCGATGGCCGGAACGCCCGCATGACGGCGGCGAGGTCTTCGATCCCGCCCCAGGGCTTTGGCACCGGCACGTCATCGTCCATCACGGGCTCGAAGAGCCGGTGCCAGCGGCGCGACTCGGCGGTTTTCCAGACGCCTGCATCGCGCACCTCGCCGGCGACGCGCATGTTCTTGATCGTGATCCGCGCGTCGTGATAGCTCACGCACGCGGCCTGCGCGACCTCCCGGCTGCTCACCGGGCCGCGTTCCGCGGTCAGCCGCACGAGGGCGTCATAGACGGCCTCGCGGATCTCGCCACGCGGGCGCATGGCGGGTCAGTCCTCGCGGTCCCAGATGAGCTCGGGCGCTTGGCGCATCACGCGCTCGTGCGTCGAGGTCAGGAAGGCATAGGCCTCGGGATCCACGCACCGGTAGTCGGCCGGCACCACCTTCAGGCCGAGGTGCGCCATCACGCTGGCCAACTTGTCGAGGTGCTCGTTGACCAGGCGGTTCACCGTGGCCTCGGAGGCGCCGATCGCGATGGCGAGTGAAGCCTGGGTTTCACCACCTTGCAGGCGCTGCAAGACGGCCTGCACGATCTTTCGGGCTCTTTCAGGTGGGGTGGCGGACAGTGCGGCCATGGCTTCAACGAGCACCAGCGAGAGGGGCGGCCGCCCACGGCCGTGGCACGATGGAAGTTCCACCAACCAGGCTCCACGGGAGGGGCGACCATGGGAATCGAAAGCCGAATGGACCGCGGATTGCAGCGTCGCATCCTCGAGCGCCTGCGCGACTTGTACCCGGCGCAGACGACCCCGGACAGCCTGGGGCTCGGTGCCAACGACGACCCCGCCTGGGTCTTCAATGCGGCGTACCTCGCCGAGCACGAGCTGATCGAGGCCAAGGTCTCCCGCATGAGCGGCGGCGGCTCGCAACTGACGGTGATCGGGGTCGCCAGCATCACGGCGCGCGGCCTCGACTTCATCGAAGCGGACGGCGGCCTGTCGGCAGTGCTGGGTGTCGTCACGGTGCGGCTGGAGGCCGAGACGCTGAAGGCGCTGATCGAGCGCCGCGTCGAGGCGAGCGACTTGCCGCCCGAGCAGAAATCCGCCCTCATGAAGAAGCTCCAGGAGATGGGGTCCGATGCCCTGAAGGAAGTAACCAAGCGCCTGGTGGGCGGTGCGCTGGATCATTGGCCGGCCGCACTTCAGCAAGTGCAAACGCTGCTCGGTTGAACGCATCGAAGGCGTGCGCGAAGCGCAGCCACCAACGACCGCCGCCACCAACCGAAGAGATCTCCAGCCAAAAGCCGGCATCGCGGTACCGGACATCCAAAGGGGACGTCAGCCAGATCACCAGGCGCGCGCCCTCGATCCCCCAGTCAACGGTCACGCCCGCCCGCTCGATGGGCAGCGGTCCGAGTGCGCCGAAATGCGCGCCCGACATCACGCGGCCTCCTGGGCGGGCTCAGGCACCGGCGGAGCGCCCTCGACGCCGATCAGCTCGGGCCAGATGAAGTGCCAATCCTCGGGGCGCAGCTGCCACCTGCGCGGACCCCCATGCTGCTCGATCGCCGCGGCGAGTTGGATGAGGCGACCTTCTGGAATCCCACGGTGGTGCCACTCGGACACGGACGCGGGCTTCGCACCCGCGCGCCGGGCCACGCTCGCAGTTCCCCCGAGGAGCCTGATGAAGTCGCTGCTACTGCTGTCTTTCACGGAGCAGCATGTTAGGCGTGCCTAAGCCTTCCGGTCAAGGGCTTACGTCGCTCCTAGTAGGATCACCTACATGTCGACCTTCGGAGTTCGGTTGAAAGTCACGGCGGCCCGGAAACACGTATCCCAGGCCGACCTCGCGGCCGCCGCCGGCATCAAGCCGTCGTCGATGTCCGACTGGTTCAGCGACAAGACGACGCCAGGCAGCGTGAAGGCGCTCCCATTGGTGCGCGCTGCCGCCAAGCTTGCGGTCAATCCGTTGTGGCTGCTGACTGGCGAAGGCAACGAAGCGCCGATGGGCCCAGCGGTGCTCTTCGCAAGAGAGGCGCCCGCACCTCCGTACGGCCCCGCGTGGCCGTTCCCCCGCTTAGAGCCGGCCCGCTACTACGCGCTTCCCGACCACACGCGCCGGGCGATTGCTTCGTACGTGGATGGGGTGGTACTAGGCACCGAGTCTTAACGATCAGTCCCGGACCCGAGACACCTTGTGGTTCTGTAGCTCGATCACGATGTAGCGGCCCTGCAGCTGCGAGCGGTAGATCATCTCGTATTCGTGCAGGCCGCGGAACTCTCGAGCGGAAGTCTCCTCGGTCGGCCGCCCCAGTAGCTGCAACACCTCCTGGCGATCCGCGCCGGGTTGCAGCATCTTGGCCTTTGACAAGTCTGCCTCGGCACCACGAGCAATGGCCTTGTCGCTCAGCGCGGCCAGCGTCATCGGGTATTTGCTGCGGGCCATGATCATCGGCATGTTCGCGAGTTCGTCGGTGTTCACCACGACTTCCGACAGGCTGAAGCTCTTCTTGCTGAGGACAACGAAGCCCGTCTCGCTGCCATGCAGGAAGTGGTAGTTGCCGCCAACGACGAGCGCGATCGCGGCGACGACGACGACAAAACCGAGCGAAGGTCGGCGTGAGGTCCGCGCTTGCTGCGGCGGACGCAAGTGATCGTGTGCGTCGGACATTTACCCCATGGCCTCCCTTTGATGGGCTGTCTCGCAGTTTCGGCCGATCCACTCCCAACCTCAAATCGTGCCAAGCGGCCGCCGTTCGCGCTCGCAGTTAGGCGTGCCTATTGACAGAATGATTAGGCGTACCTAATACTCGCCCCCGCGCTCATGTTCCGAGCGCGACCGGAGGGACGAGATGCTGAGCACCCAACACGACGCGGCACCCGCTCGCCACACGGGCTTCCCGCCGACGCGCTTCCCCGAAGTCGACGCCCGCCGCGACGCCAACCTCCTCCAGCGCGCCGAGCTGAAGAACGCCTGGCGCCGCTTCGAGCCGGTGCCGGTGCGGCCCACGGGCTTCGGGGATCTGCGGTGAGCTGGCACGACCAGACCCTGGGCGGCGGCCTGCAGGGCTTCATTGGCGCGCTCGGCTTCGAGCGTCACTTTCACTGCCGTTACGCGGGCAAGTGGCGCATCTACTTTGCCGCCGGCCTCGAGCAGTGGATGCTGCTCGGCGCTCCGGCCGACGTCGTCGCCGTCGTCGACGACTTCGGCAACCTCGTCGGAGTGCCGGCATGACCACGAAGAGCTATCGCCCGGTCACCCGGGAGACGAGCGCCTTCGTGCGCGACCGCGGCCTGCGGCCGGTACTGGTGACGATCACCGGCGGCGTGCTCGAGCTGCGCTGCAAGGGCCTGCGTTCGCGCGAAGTCATCGACATCGGCTACGTATACCGCCTGGCGGTGCAGCAGCGCGTCGCCCAGGAGAAGCGCGAACGCAAAGCCGAGCGCGAGGCGAAGCGCAAAGCCGGCATCGTGGCCAACATCGTGAGGCGCGCATGACCGACCGCGCCTACCAACGCCTCTACTGGCTCATGGCGGCCGCGGCCTTCGCGCTCGTGAGGTGCGCGGCATGAGCGCGCAGCACACGCCGGGGTCGTGGCACGTCGGCGGCGATTTCGGGGCCATCGTCTACGACTCCCAAGGTTGGGCGGTGGCCGACGCCAAGACGTCCCACGGTCGGCATGACCCCCAAGGGGCGGCAACCCGCAACGCCCGCCTGATCGCTGCCGCGCCGGATCTGCTCGCCGCCCTCCAGGCGCTCATGAGCGACCCGCACCTCGACGAGGACGAGGACTCCAAGGTCACGATCTGCTGGGAGGACGTGCGGGCCGCCCGCGCCGCCATCGCCAAGGCCACGGGGGTGCAGCCATGACCGCCCGCATCGTTCCCCTGCGCCCCCGCCTGCGCCACGTCGACGCGGAATACCTGATCGAGGCCGAGGAAGCCGCGCAGTGGCGGGCCTCGCTCGCCGCCCTCGAGCAACAACGGCGCGTGACGCCGCCGTCCGAGTACTCGCCCTCCCGCTACGACCGCGAGGGCCGACGGCTGGCGCGCAACTTCCTCATCGGCGCCGGCGCCGCGGCACTGGTGTGCATCGCCATGATCGTGCTCGCGAGGTGCTCGGCATGAAGCGCTACCTCGTCCCGGCGGCGGTGCTCATCCTCGCCATCGTCGGCTACCAGGCGCGCGCCGGCGCGACGCGGCCCGGCGACTACATCGCGTTCGGTTTCCTCGGCTGGTGGCTGGTGTGCTGGTACTCGGCGCTGATCCTGCTCGACCGCGCCTGGCGGCCCTACGCAGAGCATCTGGCCGAACTGCGCATGCAGGCCGCCGAAGACGCGCGCCGGCGCACCCAGCGGCGCCTGTGGAGCACCCGATGATCCGCATCGTCCTCGTGCGCTACAGCCTGCGCAACGGCGCCACAGGCGCGCTGCACATCCTCGCCGAGAGCACCTGCAGCGCGATCGTCACCGTCGTCGACCTGTTCGGCGAGGCGCTGCGCACCTGCAGCGCGTGCACCGTCACAGACGTCTGCACGGAGGCGACGTGACGTGTCGTTCCACTTCCGGTGTCAGCGCTGCCGCGGCCGCAACGTCATGCCGCGCCATTGGCACGACTACGCGCGCCCGAAGCGGTGCCGCCATTGCGGCCACACGCGCTTCTACCTCGACCGCGAGCGCACCTATCGCACCTGCTGCTCGTGCGACGGCGCATATCACTGGGGGCCGCATCGCCCCGGCTCGCCGCTCTGCTGGCACAACCGCCACTGGCAAGCGAACCGCGCCGCCCGGGACGGCGAGGATGACGCCATCGTCGCGGCGCTCCGCAGCCAGGCCGACGCCATGACAGGGCTCGCCGCTCAAGCCATGCTCGACGGCGTGGAGGACGCGCCGGTGTCGCGCATCCAGCAGGCGCTCTGCGCCGGCGGCATGCTCTGGATGCCGGCGCGCATCACTGGCGAGGGCGACGACCAGGCGCTCGAGGTCTGGATCGCGCCGCCGCCCGGCGGCCTGCCGATCTTCGCCAGCTGGGCGATCCCTGCCGGCGATGCGACCGCGCTCATCGACGCGACCGACCTCGAGCAGCGCATGCAGTACCCGGGCATGCCGGTGCTCGCGCGCGGGTTCGGCATCCGGCCGGCGGTTGTGGCCGGCCGCGAATGCCTGCGCTTCGGCATCACCAGCTACGGCGGCCCGATGCCGGCCGGCGATCATGCGGCGGCCGTCGCCGCGGTCAGAGGCACCCCGAAGGAGGCCGCCTGATGGACGACCTCCTCCAGGTGGCCCTGGCCGTCTTCGGCATCGGCGCCTACCTGATGGCGTTCTCGCGTCACGCGCGAATGCGGCGCTGGTCGCCGGCCGTCGGCCTGGTCGGGCAGCCGTTCTGGCTCGCCTTCGCGATCGGCGTGCGCGCGTGGGGGCTGGTGCTGATCGTCGTCGCGTACAGCGTCGGCTACGCCTGGGTGCTGTATCGCGCCTGGCGCGCCGATCGCGCCGCGACTGCTGCAGATCGCCGGGCCATCGAGCTCGGCGACATCGAGCAGGACACGCACGCGCTCGAGCTGCTCGGCTACTGCCTCGAGCTGCGGCTCGGCCCGAAGCGCTGGGTCGACACCGGCCGCGCGCCGGCGCACCTGACCCTGCACGTCCAGCACGCGCTCGAGTGGCTCGAGGAGCGCGGCCGCCTGATGCGGCACCCCGATCACCCCTCTTTGGTGACCCTCCGATGAAGGCACGCTCCCTCACCCCCGGCAGCGTCGCCGAGCGCGCCATCAAGTGGCTCGGCCAGCAGCCTCGCGGGCAGACCTTCGCCAGCGTCGTCATCGCCGACGCGATCGACACGGACACCAACACCCTGGCGCCGTGCCTCGAAACGCACATCCGCAGCGGCCGTGTCGCCTTCGTGCGCGAGGGACGCAACAAGCGGTGGTACCTGCCAGAGGCCCCCCCCCCCAGGAGCGCCCCGTGGCCAAGCCTGAGTCGGGCGAGGAAGACGACGCGCCGCCCGAGCGGCGCCGTTCCCGAGCGGGCGACGAACCTCCGCCGCAAACGCGCGGGCTGAGCAGCGTCTTCGCGCTCGGCGCCCGCGTCGATCCTGACGCCGAGCAGGTCGACCACGGCAGTGCGGCGCCCGCGCCGGACACACCGCGCGCCCTCGGCTGGACGTCGACGAAGCCGGTCAAGGCCCGCAAGCGCTCGGCGAAGCCGGCGCTCAAGGCCGCCCGCAAGGTGCGCGAGAAGAAGCGCCGCGTGTCCAAGGCCAAGCCGGCGGCCGCGGTGCTCGCCAAGCCCCGGCGCGGCCGCCCTCCGAAGGCGGCACTGGCGGTGCCGCCGACTGTCATCCCTCCGCAGCAGGCGCCGCATGCCGGCATCGCCTGCGCGCTCTTCAACACCGGCGAGCTGCTGGTCGAGCTGGAGGGCGGCAAGTCGCTGCGCCTCTCGCGCGGCCAGACCGCGGAGCTCCTGCAGTGGCTCGACCGGACCATCAACCCGTCCACCCGAAAGGTCGTCACCGCATGAGCGATCCCAACATCACGCCCAAACTCACGGAGGAGCAGATCGCTGCCCTCACCTTGAGCGAAGGCGCCCACGACGAGCCGGAGAACGGTCACTGCCTCCTCGAGGTGGTGAGCATGTTCGCCGGCGAACCCTTCGGCGACTCGCCGGAATGCGTCGACCCCGTGCTCGCCGAGTTCGGCCGCTCGTGGAACGACGGCCTGCCCGACGATGCCAGCCGCGAGCAGCTGAAGCGCTACATCCCGCTGCTGCCTGGCACGAACAAGGGGCCCGCGCTCAGCGAGCAGCGGGCCTGGATGATGATCGACTGGTGCATCCGCGTGCACCTGCCGAAGTGGCTGGAGCTGTCGCCGGCGCTGTCCGAGCACGCAGCCACGCTGCGTGCTCTTCCAACGATCACGGGCGCGCAAGGTCTTGACCTTGCAATGCCCGCCATTGACAAGGCGCGGCAGGAGGCAGACGCCGCCAGGCCCGCCGCCAGGGCCGCCGCCAGGCCCGCCGCCAGGGCCGCCGCCAGGGACGCCGCCAGGGCCGCCGCCAGGGCCGCCGCCAGGGCCGCCGCCAGGGCCGCCGCCAGGGCCGCCGCCAGGGACGCCGCCAGGGCCGCCGCCAGGGCCGCCCCAGGGCCGCCGCCAGGGCCGCCGCCAGGGCCGCCGCCAGGGCCGCCGCCAGGGCCGCCGCCAGGGCCGCCGCCAGGGACGCCGCCAGGGCCGCCGCCAGGGCCGCCGCCAGGGCCGCCGCCAGGGACGCCGCCAGGGCCGCCGCCAGGGACGCCGCCAGGGCCGCCGCCTGGGACGCCGCCTGGGACGCCGCCAGGGCCGCCGCCAGGGCCGCCGCCAGGCCCGCCGCCAGGGCCGCCGCCAGGGACGCCGCCAGGCCCGCCGCCTGGGACGCCGCCAGGGACGCCGCCTGGCCCGCCGCCAGGGCCGCCGCCTATGGCGAGGCGCGGAAAGCCGCTGACGCGGCGCTCGCGCCCACCGTCGCCGAGTTGCAGACGTTCGCACACGATCTCTTCCTCCGCACGATCAACGCGGAGCTCCGCGACATCGCCGAAGAGGAGCGCGCGAAGGATCAGGAGGCGCAGCCGTGACCGCCGCCATCGTCGAGATCTCGGTCGACCAACTGCACGAGAGCCCGTTCAACCCGCGCAAGGTCTTCGACGACGAGGCGCTGCGTGAGCTGGCTGTCAGCATCGCGGCCGAGGGTCGCGTGTTGCAGCCGCTGCTCGTGCGGCCGCGCATCCCCGAGCTGTTCCGCGGCCTCGAGGACGCCGCCGACACGGCGGCCTGCGGCTACGAGATCGTCTTCGGGCATCGCCGCTTCCGCGCCGCCCAGCTGGCCAGCCTGGCCAGCGTGCCGTGCATGGTGCGCACCATGGACGAAGCGGAGGCTCGGCGCGCGCAGATCGCCGAGAACCTGCAGCGCGCCGACGTGCACCCGATCGAGGAGGCGGAGGGTTTCCATGCCCTGATGAACCAGCCCGGTGGCCGGACCGCCGAGGAGATCGCCGAGACCGTCGGCAAGAGCCGCAGCTACGTGTACGGTCGGCTCAAGCTGCTGCAGGCCGTGCCGGAGATCCGCCAGGCGTGCCTCAAGGGCGAGATCGGCAGCGAGGTCGCGCTGCTGATCGCCCGCCTCCGCGTGCCGAAGCTGCAAGAGAAGGCGCTGGCCGCCATCAAGGGCAAGTACCTGACGATGGGCGACGGTGGCGCCGAGAGCTTCCGCCGGATACGAAGCCTCCTGGTCGAGCGCTTCACCCTCGAGCTCAAGTCGGCCATGTTCGACATCGAGGACGAGATGCTGGTGCCCGAGGCCGGGCACTGCGTCCGCTGCACGAAGCGGTCGGGCAACGCGCCGGAGTACGCCGACGTCGAGTCAGGCGAGGATCGCGACCCAAAGTACGGGTACCGCCTGCGGAGTGGTGCAGACATCTGCACCGACCCCGACTGCTTCGATGCGAAGAAGAAGGCGCACCTGGCGCGCGAGGCGAAGAAGCTGGAGGAGAAGGGCAAGACCGTCGTCGCCGGCGCCGCGGCGCGCGCGGCCATCGGCGCCGACGGCGAGGTCAAGGGCGCCTACATCGAGCTGGCCAAGGTGAAGGATGCGGTAAAGAAGGCCGGCGTGGCCGTCGTCACCATCCAGGACCCGCGCACCGGCAAGGTCAAGCAGGCCGTCAAGGTCGAGGATGCGAAGGCCGCCGGCGTCAAGGTGGAGACGCCGAAGCCACGTGGAGGCGGCTACGACTACGAGGCGGAGCGCAAGAAGCGCGAAGCTGAAGAGTTGAAGTGGAAGGCGGTCGCCAAGGCGCGAACCGAGCTGCACCTGCAGTTGCTCGACAAGGTCCGCGCGGCCGCCTTGCAGCGACCGCGCGACACCGTCGACATGCAGCTGATCGCCCACGCCGTTTGGCGCGGCGTCGCCTACGAGGATCGCCAGTCCATCGCTCAGCTGTACGGCCACAAGGAAGCCTCGCGCGTCGAGAAGGAGATCGGGCAGATGGCTGCCGACACCTTGGCCATGTTCCTGCTCGACTGCGTGCTGATAGACAAGGTCTACCTGTCGAACTGGGAAGCCGAGCGAGGCCAGAAGCCTGAAGTGCTACTCGACACGGCGAAGCGCTACGGCGTCGACCTGGGCGAGTTGGCGACGAAGCCGAAGAAGGCGAAGGGCAAGGCGGCGCAGACCGAGGAGGCCGAGGCGTGACCGTCGCCGAGCTCATTGTCGAGCTGCAGCGTTTCGGCCCTGGCCGACCGGTGTGCGTGCTCCAAGGGACGATCGTCATCCCGACAGAGCAAGGTGAGTGCGAGATCGACCTCGACCCGAGTGATGCAACGGCGGCCGACGACGTGCGCGACGAGGGCGCGTTCGTGCTCATCAGGGGAAGGTGATGCTGGCGCTTTCCATCCGACAGCCTTGGGCTTGGCTGATCCTCCACGCCGGGAAGGATGTCGAGAACCGCACTTGGCCTACGCGCTACCGCGGGCGCGTGTGGATCCACGCCGGGAAGGGGTGCACGCGCAGAGAGTGGGCGGAAGCGGCTGCCTTCGCGGCGATGTGCGGTCACTGGATCACCCCGCCCCTGGAGGATCTGCCGCGTGGCGGCATTGTCGGCAGCGTCGTCATCACCGGTTGCAAGACCGCGGTCGAATCGCCATGGTTCGCCGGTCCGTGGGGCTTCACGCTCGAGCGCCCCGAGGCGCAGACGTTCAGGCCATGTGACGGCAGACTGGGGTTCTTCGAGCCATGAGCCGCGGCGGCCCACACAACCGCGGCAAGCTGCTGGCGCACAACACCAGCGGCCTGGCCGCGATCCGCTTCCGGTGGCGCAGCTCGCGCTCGAGCGGCCTGCTCTACCCCACCGTGGTCGTGGCCTGGTACGAGCGCCAGGCGCAACGCCAGCGCACCTACAGCGTGCTCAAGCACGGCCAAGCCGGCGCGCTCGAGCTCGCCCTGCGCGCACGTCGACGAGCCGGGTACCCGACGCCGCCGCTCAAGGTCGCGATCGCCGCGCTGCGGCGGTTCCTTCGAGCCGAATGACCCAGCCGCGCGTCATCCGTCAACGCGACGCGGCCGGGTACCTGGGCATGGACCGCAACCGCTTCGACGCCGAGGTGCGCCCGCACCTGACCGAGGTGCCCATGGGGGCGCACGGCATTGCCTACGACGTGCAGGACCTCGACGCCTGGTGGGAGGCGTATAAAGCCGCGCACGGCCGGCCAGGCCGCAGCGCCCAGCGCCCTCGCGGCGTGCAGGAGGATGGATGCGCACCAGAACCCGGGGGATCGTCCTCAACGACGACGGCACCCGCACCGTCGACAAGCTCTACCGCGGCGAGAGGATCTACGAGCGCCTCGGCGCCGTCACGCAGGACGAAGCCGAGGCGTGGCTCCGCAAGCGCCATGTCGAGCTCGACACCGAGCGAGACGAGCGCCTTCGACCGGGCCATGAGCGCCTGTTCGCAGCTGCTGCAGCCAAGTACCTGACCGAGTGCCGCGACCGCCAGGTGCGGACGCTGGACACGATCAGCTACCACGTCGAGCTGCTGCTGCCCTACATCGGTTCGGTGAGGCTGGCAGACGTCTGCAACGACAGCTTCGAGGAGTTCCGCGAAGACCGCCTGGCCGAGGGCAGGACGCCGGCCACCATCAACCGCACGCTCGAGGTCGCGCGCACGGTGCTCAACCGCGCCGCGCGCGTGTGGCGCGCTGGCGGGCGGCCGTGGCTTGGCTCGAGTCCGCTCATCGAGATGCTCGACGAGAGCGGCGCCAGGAAGCCGTATCCCATCACCTGGACCGAGCAGGCGGAGCTGTTGCGCCAGTTGCCGCCCCACCTGCAGCGCATGGCACTGTTCGCCCTCAACACCGGCGCTCGGGACGACAACATCTGCGGGCTGCGCTGGGAGTGGGAACGGCCGGTGACGGAGCTGAAGCGCAGCGTCTTCCTGATCCCGGCCGCGGAGTTCAAATCGAAGCGGCCGCACGTGCTCATCCTCAACGACGCGGCGTGGCACCTGGTCGAAGAATGCCGCAAGCGGCGCGACTCTCTGATCGCCGCGGAAACCGAGCGCGGGCCTCGCCAGCCAGGCGACGTTGACCGCTTCGTCTTCTGCTGGCGGCGCGGCCTGGAGGTCGGCAGCAGGGCGCCGGCCGCGCCATGGGCAGCCGTCGACACCATGAACAACACCGCCTGGCAGAACGCCCGCGATGCGGCAAAGCTCCCCAAGGTGCGCGTGCACGACTTGCGGCACACCTTCGGTCACCGCCTGCGCGAGGCGGGCGTGAGCGAGGAGGATCGAGCCCTGCTGCTCGGGCATGCCATCCAGGGCATGCCGCAGCACTACGCCGCTGCGACCGTCGCACGCCTGGTGGCGGTGGCCAACAAGGTCGCCAAGACCCGGGATCGGACAACCCTGCTGAGGATCGTCAACTCATGAAGGGGCCACGACATCCCGAACTTGATCATCGGCTGGGGGGAGCCCTGGGGGTCATAGTCGGGTGCGGCTTGGTGATCGCCTGGATTTGGTGGGACTCGCGCCCGTTAAGTCACGCAAAAAGTCACGCAGAAATGACAAAGTGCCCCGAAGGGCACTTTGGGCACGAAATCAAGTTGTTGATTTCATTGGAAAAAGTGGCGCGGCTGGCAGGATTCGAACCCACGACCCCTTGGTTCGTAGCCCGCTCAAACACCTGCGCCACGAGGGGGCAACGCGCAGCACTGTCGCCGTCCGCTGCCGGGTGAAGCATCGTAGCACCGCAGCCGACTCACGCAAAAGTCACGCAGGCGGGCCACTGTATGCTCATCCAGCATGCGCATCCTGGTTTGCGGCGGCCGCGACTACCGGGACACGGCCCGCCGACCAGATCGACGCCGCGATCGCCTACGTCAACGCCGAGTTCGCCAAGATCGCCGACAAGCTCGCGACCTCGCGGGCGTCGGCCTGGATCGACGGCCGCAATGAACCTGGCAACCAACTCATCGGCCAGATCGTTCGGGCCGCCTGATTCAGGGAGGGGCACCATGAGCACGGGACGCATCATCAAGGGCCACCATGTGGACGGCAACGGCCTGTACACGCCGGGCACCATCTACCTCACGGTGACGGACGCCGGCGAGGTGTACGACATGGAGGGCCTCGCGGACGATGGCACGCGAGGCGCCCTCCTGCGCGTCGAGGAGTGGCCCGAGGCGGCCGGCCTCACGCAGGTCTACATCACCAACGGCCTCTGGAAATTCGCCGTCGGCGGCGGCGAGGTCAAGCGGTGCGGGATCCGGGTGCAATGACCCCTGACACGCTCCGCGCCGCGGGCGAGCTGCTCTACGGCCCCCGCTGGCAGTCCGATCTCGCCCGAGCCCTCGGCGTCGGCGACCGGCGCATCCGGGAATGGATGGCCGAAGAGCGCTCCATCCCGGCCGGCGTAGGGCCCGAAATCGCGGCTCTGTGGCGCGATCGGGTCGCGGCCGGGGCTACCCTACTGCCGCGGCTGGAAAACGCCGCGTAGAGGCTCCTGCGCGGTCAGGGTGAGGCTGTCGTAGGCCCGCTCGCAGGCGAGGCCGGCGATCCGAGCCTCATCGGCGTACCGAGCCAGCTCTCCCGCTCGCGCGTCAGCCCGGCGGAGCATGTCGGCGAGCACGAGGCCGGGGCCGGCGGCTGGCGCGCTGCCAGCGGCAGGGGTGGGATCGCCGGCGGACGGACAGGCGGCGGCGAGCTGCTCGGCACGGTCGCGCACGCGGCGAGCAGCGTCATCAGCAGCAGCAGAGTCGGCGCGGCCGCGAGCCGCCATGCGTTGGGCCTCATCGGCGATCTCCCGGTGCGCCGCGGTGCGGCGTGATTCCTCGAACCGCGCCGCCTGCTCGGCCTCGCGGGTGGCGCGCTCGTCGGCGGCCAGGTGCTCGGCGTGGAGCCGTCGCGCGGCCTCGACATCGCGATGCGCACCCGACAGGCGAACGGTCTGCGCGCCAAGCGCGGCGAGCAGCAGCCCCGCGATCGCGAGCTCGGCGTAGAGCCGCCAGGGGGCGGCGAGCTTGGCGATGAGGCCGAACATCACGGGTGCGCCGCCGGCGGTAGCTGCAGCACGCGCAGGAACGTGCGGTAGAGGTCGCGTCGCTCCTTCGCGCCGGCCATCGCCGAGCCGTTGATGGCGCGCGTGATTCTGGTCGATCGCCCCCTGGTCGGCCGGCTTGTTGAGGCCCGAGCGATCCCAGAACCAGCCTGCAGTGAGGCACGCGTCAGCCGGCAGCGCAACCAGGTCGGGCTGGTCGACGTAGGGCTCGGCGAGCTTCAGCGCGGCGGCGGTGTAGTTGTTTCGGCCGGTGAGCTGGATCAGGCCGCGGCCGCGGAAGCGCCAGCCGTCGCCGGATGCCACGTCGCCGTTGCCCATGCGGCCGGCGTAGACCAGGTTCGCGAGCTCGCGCGGCTTGCCGACGTAGCGCTGGGCCTCGCCCACCGTCTTCACGCCCGAGAACATCGCGACGATGCGCTCGGGCGTGCGATACCAGAGGCTCTCCTCGGTGTGCTGGAAGCCGCCCGACTCGTGCGACAGCTGCGCGAGGAACGCGGCCTGGCGCATCGGCGTCGTGATGCCGAACATGTCGCAGGTCTGCAGCAGCGGCTCGATGAACGTGCGGGCCTGCGTCGGCGCGATGCCACCGGCGACGAGCGCCCCGATGGTGAGCGTCATCGCGGCACCTGCTCGACCACCGATGGCGGCGATGCCTCGGCCTGCAGGCCGGCCACTGTCTTCTGCACGTCGGCGCGCACCTCGGCGTGCCGCTGCACCGCGTTGGCGGCGATGTAGGCGCCGACCGTGGCGACGATGATGGTCGTGAAGGCGGCGGCGTCGAGCTTGCCGAACCAGAGCAGGATCGAGCAGACGCCGCCGCAACCGACGGTGAGAACGAACGTGCGGCCGCCGACCGCGCGCAGGTAGGTGGAGTCGTTCATCGTGGGCCTTTCGGTGTCCGGGGGAGGTCGAGCGGGATGTCGGTGACGACGCCGAACCCCGTGCTGGTGAGCCACGGCCGCAGCTCGGGTCGCACCACGACGAGGGCCTCGGTGAGCTTCTCGACCTGCGTCTCGAGCTGGCGCATGCGGGCGTCGCGGTTCTCGCCGCGCACCTTCATGGCGGCGAGTTCCTCGCGCTGCACCTGGTTCGCCTCGAGCAGCGCGTGGTACTTCGTGGCGAGCTCGTCGCGCTCGAGCTTGAGCTGCTGCACGTAGCTGATGCCGATGGAGTCCTCGGCCTCGGCGACGGCGTTGGTCGAGGCGCGGCGCTTGTACTCCTGCCGGCCGAAGATGAAACCGATGATCGTGGTCAGCACCCCGATCGCGGGCGTACCCCACTCCTTCAGGTCCATGTCGTCACGCGAAGGTGATCGTCGCCGAGCCCGGGTTCCACACGGGCGCGGGCTGGCCGCTCGCGATCGTGCGCGGCGTCGTCAGCGCCGACCAGAAGAGCAGGTTGCCGCCGGTGCTGGCGTCGAACCACCCGGCGTGCGTGACCGTGCCCCAGCTGCCGGTCGGCGCGGGGAAGGCGATGGAGACGTTGTTGCTGGTCTGCCCCGAGCTGCTGTTGCTGGCCGCCGTGCTGCCCGCGCCTTGGGTGCCGGACATGTTTGCGAGGCTCGGCACGATCGATGCGCGCGCGTAGCTGCCGCCGCTCACCTCAGTCCCGCCGCCGGCATTCGTCGGCGCGGCGGTGAAGAGACCCCGATAGAGCGGAGTCTGCGGCGTGTAGGTCTGGCCGCGGAACAGCCAGTCGATCAGCTTGTTCGCGAGGTAGTCGGTGCAGCCTCCGGTCAGGCCGAGGCTGAAGCTGATCGAGCCAGCCGCGAAGCTCACCGGGTCACTGGTCGCCACCGTGAGCGTGCCGTTCGGCAGCGGGATGTACGCGATCGGGTTGCCGCTCGTGCTCGCGTCGTAGATCACCAAGTGCGTGACCGACCCCCAGGCGCTGCCGGCGCTGCCGAAGTTGATCGCCGCGTTGTTGCTCGTGGTGTGCGACGTGCCCGTGCTCGCTGTCGTGCTCCCGGCCGCCTGCGTGCCGGCCCACGTCGCGAGCGCGCGGCTCAGCGCCTGGCGCGCGTAGGCGGTGCCCGAGATCTCAGCGATGGAGCCGTCGCTCGCGGCGCTGGCGAGGGCCGCGTAGAGGCTGCCACCGGGCGTCCACGCCTGTGCGCGCAGCAGCCAGTCGACGAACTTGTTCTCGGCGAAGTCGGTGAGGAGGCTCATGGCGCGTCAGGGGTTGGGGTCGAAGTAGAAGAGGACCATCGACACGGTCGCCGAGGCCTGCACGGTGTGCGTCGCCACGTCGCGGATCTCGACCAGCACGCGGCAAACGGTCGGGGGCGTGCCCGGATAGGGCATCACGCTGCGCACCTTGCGGTCGGCGCTGAGCGGGTGCCAGGTGCCGAGCGCATCGCCGCCGGCCGACGGCGCAACTGCGGTCGTGCCATCCCACGGTGTGATCGCCGGGTCGATGCCGCCGACGTAGGTGAAGCGCACCTCGAAGGCCGCGCCATCGGCCGGCGCCAGCAGCACCGTGGTGCCGCTCCATTCGAGCGGGTAGTAGCCCGGCGAGCCCATCCAGCCGCTCGGCGCCGAGGCCCATGCGCGGCCGTCGTACTGCAGGCCGAACTCGACGACCAGGTCACGGCCGTAGCTCTGGTCGCCGACCGCGTGGTCCTGCAGGCTGGGCACGACGAGCGGCGCGCCGGCGCCGCTGCCGCCGTCCTCGACCGGGATCGCGTCCGAGTCGACCGGGTCCTGGATCTCGCTCGGGCTCGGCAGCAGCGCGTTGTCGACCGCGTGGATGGCGTTGTTCTCGTTGACGCCCTCCATCTCGATGATGAGCTCGCCGTCCTTGCCGCGCGCGCGGCGCGTGATGCCCAGCACCCGCACGCCGCGGCGGTGCACGCTCGCGGCGCCGAACAGGTACTTGGGCCGCTCGCGCGACGCGTCGTCGCACACCAGGGTGAAGCCGGGCGCGGTCGCGAGCACGACCTGGTTGGCTGTCGGGCCCGGCAGCACGGCGATCTTGTCGGTCATCGAGCCGTCGGGCCGCATGAGGCTCACGTAGTGCGCCGGCGCCGCCGGGTCGAACGCGGCCGGCTCGGTCAGCGTGGCAGTGAGCGTCGGCGCGTCGAAGGTCACGACGTCGCCGCTCTGGTCGTAGCCCGGGATGTCAGGTGCGAAGAGGACGAGCGAGCCGTAGGTCGGGAGCTGGCCCTGCAGCTCGGTCGACCACTTCGGGAACTTGCGGCGGTAGACGTTCTGCGCGGCCTGGTACAGGCCCTCGCGCTCGGCCTGCTTCGCGCCGGTCACGCCCATCAGGCGCCAGCGCGGCGCCTTTGTCGGCGTCACAACGCCTGGCGCGCGGCAGGTGATCGTCTCCCAAGCCCACGTCCGGTTGCTGAAGTACTCGACCAGCACGCCGTCGGCCGTGAGCGACGTGGGCAGGCTGTAGCCCATGTCGAGGCCGCCGATGATGCTGCGCGACCCGTAGCCGGTCGCCGGCAGCGTCTGCAGCTGGTCGCGCACCGCGGTGAGCACCGAGAACCGCGTGAAGGGTGTCGCGCGGCCGGCCTGCAGGATGGTCTTCGCCGCGTCCCAGCTCGGCACCTTGCTGTCGAAGATCATGTCGAAGCGGTCCTGACGCGCCGACCACACCTGGTCGAGCGCGTACAGCGTCTCGAGGTCGACACGGCTGTCGGGCAGGCCATCGCCGTAGACCGCGTTCGTCCAGACGTCTGCGACGGCCCACGCGATCGAGCGCGTCTGCGTGGTCGACGCCGACCAGCCGCTGCCCGGCGCCCAGGTCTTCAGCTTCCGGCGCACGATGCAGTTGATGCGGTTCTGGCCGAACTGGCTGAGCTGGTCGGTCGCGCGGATCCGCACCTCGAGGTGCGTTGCCGTCGAGCAGAGCGGCGCGCTCATGTCGAGGTAGCCGCGCAGGCCGCCGAGCGCCGGCGAGTTCTGCACGTTCATCTTGTCGACGAACGCGTCGAGCCGGACCATGCGCACGCGGGCGCGCATCGAGCCGCCCGGCAGCGCGTACTTGAAGCTGAAGCGCTGCGGCGTGAGGGTGGCGCGCGTGATGAGCTCGGCGCCGAGAATGAACCAGGCCGAGACCGGCACGCCGAAGTCGTCGATCTGCTGCGCCTCGAAGCGCAGGTGCACCGTCATGTCCGACAGGTCGCCCGAGCTGTTCGACCAGGCCAGGCCGGAGGCGAAGACGACGTCGATGCCGGCATGCGTGCATCGGTGCCCCGGGCCGCACAGCACGAACGCGCCGACGTAGGCGCCGGACTTGATGTCCTGGCCGGCTACCTCGGCGACGGTGACGACGTTCGCCTTGACGATCGTCGGAAGCACGCCGGGCGGCAGGATGTTGTACGTGACATCCCGGAAGCTGCCGAGCGGCGAGTTGCCGATGTTGACCCGCTCGAAGTCGTACTCGCCCTGCCCGATGCAGAGGAGCGCGTGGTAGTACTGGTCGTTGGCGATGTACTCGCCGTAGGGCTGCGCGGCGAAGTCCGGGTAGGTCGGCATCCGGCCGTAGATGACCGGGATCGCCTGGTTGAGCCGCGCCTGGTTCTGCGCGAGCTGCACGTTGTAGACCGAGCCGGGCGTCGAGCCGGAGGTGTTCGGCTGCTTGTTGGGCACCAGCACGTTGATCAGCGCCATGCCGATCGAGAAGAGCTTGAAGGCGCCCGCCCAGTCGCCGGAGTAGTAGCCGTAGACCACGGCCACGACGGCCAGGATCACCGTCAGGATCGTCTTCGAGGCCCCGCCTTGCCCCTGCGGCAGCACGTGCCACTCGACGACGTCGCCCTCCTCGAGCACGACCTCCCAGTCGGCGCGCATCAGCCAGTCGCCGTTGAGGCGCAGCATCAGCGGCATGCAGGTGACGGGCTTCGTCTCGCTCACGCGCGTGCCGGGCGGGACGCGGATCTCGCGCTTCGCCGGCGCGCGCAGGGGGTTGACGGCCTCGATCACGCCGGCCGACAGCATTCCGGGCACGCCGCGGCTCGCGGCCGCCGTGGCCGCGTCGAGCGGGGTGATGGGGGTCATGCCCGCCGCCAGAAGACCGGGCCGCTCAGGCCCGAGGCCAGCGCGTCGGCGAGCGGCACCGCGCTCACCCCCGTACCCTCGACCGAGTGCAGCAGGAGCAGCCGGCCGTCGGCCTCGATCATCACGCCGACGTGCGGGCCGAGCAGGCTGCGCATGAGCACGATGTCGCCGTCGCGCGGCTGGCGATCGCCGCTCGGCGCCCAGCCGCTGGTGTCGGCCGCGCGCTTGATCGCCGCGGTCTGGTCGATCGGGTCGTCGATGGCGACGTAGGGCATCTGGATGCCCCAGCGGGTGCAGAACACGTGCTGCACCAGCCCCCAGCAGCAGAAGGCGTGCGGGCCCGTGGCGCCGCGCTCGTAGGGCAGGCCGATCAGGTCGAAGGCCCAATGGTTGGCGGGACGGGTCATCGGACGTTCAGGCTCGGGTACTCGGCCGCCGTGTACTCGCGCGCCGGAAAGCCGCGGTTGGCAGGATCGAAGAAGATGGCGCGCGCCGTGACGCGCAGGTCGGTGACGCGCACGTCGCGCAGTTCCATGTGGATCACCGGCAGCATCGCCGGACCGCTCAGGTCGCTTGCAACGAACGGGCGGTAGGTGAGGTTCACCAGCGCCACCGGCGGGCTCACGGAGTCGTCGTCGCCGATCGCGCGGTCGAGCTGCTGCACGAGTAGCTGGCTCACGCCGTCGATCTGCAGGGTGAGCGCGCGGGCATCGGCGCCGTCGGTCTCGTTCGGAAGCTGCGCATCGAACGGGCAGGCCTTGAAGGTCACGGCCGCGCCGGGATTGACGGGCGCGTCCGCCTCGAGCGTCGCAACCAGATCGGCGTGATCGCGCACCAGGCGCACGGGGAAGTTGGCGCCGTTCTCATCGAGGAAGGCCGGATGTCGGAATTCGAGCGTGTCGAAGATGGCGTCGTCGGTCGACGTGGCGATCGCCTCGGCGTGCGCGACGCTGAAGGCCACGCCGTTGCGCTTGGGCTGGTAGGTGGGCATGACTTCAGGGATGGGCCACGTCGATGCCGGAGAGCACGCCGCGGTTGTTGCGGATCAGGAAGACGGCCAGCGAGTTCCCGGCGCCGCCGTCAGCGAAGAACTTCGCGTGGGCGATCAACCCGACGCCAGCGAGGTAGATCGGCAACGCGATACCCTCCTGCGCGCCGGCGGCGCCGAGCCAACCACCGTATGTGATCAGCGCGCACGCACGGCACTCGGGCAGCCGGATATCGGTCGGCACGCCCGTCACGGTGATGGTGGCGTCGGTCAGGGACGGGTAGTTGCCGTTCCTGGTGTGGCCGAAGACCGATACGCCTGGAGGTGCGAGCAGGTCAGCCCACGCCACCGTGTAGTGCGCCGGGAAGTAGTTGTCGCCGATATCGCCCGGATCGACGCCGACGTTGTTGTAGGTTCCGAGAACCGGCTGGAGTGCGGCGAGCACCGGCGCAGACGGGTTGCCAGTGCGCCATCCCGCGTTGATCTTGCCCGGTTCGCTGAACGACAACGTCGCACCATCGACAGCGAGCGAACAGTCGCTGCGGTAGGCCATCGGTGCCGTCCCAGCGCCGCGCACTTGAAAGGTCGCGCTCACGCTCCAGAAGCCACCGGCGAGATGCGTCCACTTCGGCGGTTCGACGAACCGCCGATCGAAGGCGACGAAGCCCAGCGGGCTCGCCCAGGTCGATCGAAACCACAGCGCGCCGGCGGCAAGAAACGAATCCCAGAAGCTCTGCAAGCCGGCCGCAGCCGTCGCATCGAGCAGGTTCCATTCGACCGTTTCCAGCGCCAGGTAGTCGCGTTGGATGCCGCGGGCCGACTGCGGGCCGCCATCGAGATCCGACGTCAGGCGGCGTTCGCTCGCCGCCAGCGACACTCTGCTCGGCCCCGGCAACGTGGACGGGAAGACCGACGGCTCGACGATCACGGTCAGTGCGCCACCGGCGTCAGGAGCGACAGGCACACCCCGTTGCGCGAGTCGCCGGGGGCGGGGATGTGCACGATGGTCCAGGTGTGCGCGGCGGTCGGCGGCCGCAACTCGAACGTGCCGTCGCCCGCAGACTTCGTCCAATCGCCGACGACCTTCTGCTCCTCGTCGATCGCCAGTACGATCCGCGCGATGCCCACCCCGCCGCTGCTCTTCACCGTGCCACGGATGCTCATGCGCATGCCCATGTAGGCGGGCTTGATGTAGCCCGGCCCCATGCGACAGATGCCTGAAAGCGGTGGCGCCTCCGTCGTGATGTTCTTGGCCGCCGGCACATCGAACACGATGGACGTGCCTGCCTTCCGAGCGAGGAAGTTGCAGTAGCCGATGTTGCCGAGCGCGGCCATCAGAGACCCCAGCTGCCGCTCGTCTCGATCGCCAAGCGTCCTTCCGTCGAGCCGTTGGACGTGCAGGCGCAAAGCCTGAAGGTCTTGCCGGCCAGGTCTCCGGTCCCACCGAAGGTGTCACCCTTCGCCGCCGGCAGGTTGTGCAGTACGTTCCAGAGGCCAGGCAGCAAGCCGCGGTCGACGTAATTGCTGGTGCCGTTGTCCGCCTCGGCGATCTGAACTTGCGCCGTGCGCAAGCCACCAGTGATTGGATCGGGATAGATCATGCCGCCGGTCCCCAACGCCGACAACTGCAGCGACGACTTCGAGTGCAGTGCTCCCTGGATGGACGAGCCGGACTGCGTATAGGCGCGCGCGAGGTAGAAGTTGGCCGTCGCGGTGAAGGAAGTGCCGCTCTTGCCCGTGAGAGCACCCCCGGTGGCTTGAGCCGCACCGGTCGCGCCGCTCCCCTTCGCGCAGTAGTTCCAGGCGTCGCCGCTCTTCTCGGTCGGGAACACACCGGCCATGAACATAGGCGTCTCGCCGGTCGCGGTGTCGATCGTCGTGACGCCCGGCTCGAAGAAGATGTAGACGAAGTACTCGCAGGCGATGATCTTCCATGGGCGCGCCGTCGCATCGGCCGTGTTGCTCTTGCGACCGAAGAAGCCGCCAGACAGCTGCGCCGAGGTGGGGATCGGGTCGGTGCCCGTGTCGACGTCGCTCATGGTCCCGTACATGACGAGCCGCGACTCCTGCGCGTTGCTGTCGTCGACGCGTAGCACGGGCCGGCACGACTGACCCGTGGCGGTGCGGTACGCCTTCTTGTTCGTGCCGGTGTACTGTTCGGTCCAGCCCGCCGCGGTGCGCGAGCCGTAGCCGTTGACCAGGCATGCGCTCAGCACCGTGAGCAGCGAACCGGCGGTGCCGTTGAGCGTCGGCGCGCTCGCGTCGGTGCTGTAGTACTCGCGAACGGTTGCAGTCATGGGTCAGGTCCTCAGACAGGGGTCGGCGGCGTGTACGAGCACGCGAGCTCTTGCAGGTTGATGGAGGCCGCATCGGGCGGCGTGTAGCTGGTCGCACGCTCCTGCAGCGTCACGGTCACGTAGCTGGGACATCCGCTCTCGTCGATCACAGGCACCAGCATCGCGACCACTACGTCGTCGGCGAGGTAGTTGTTCAGCGCGATCAGCGCCACCGACACGCTGTCGCGCAGCGCGGTCGCCGGCAGCAGCGCCACCGTCACGTCGTCGGCCAGGTTCGATGCGATGACCAGCACCGCCGAGCCGTGCAGCGCCACGATCACGTCGTCGGCGAGCGTGGTGCTCGGCGGCGGCGTCAGGGATCCCGCGCCGATGAGCCGCAGCCGCGCGGTGATGCGCCAGTCGCCGGCCTCGCCTGCTTCCCACTGCACCTCGCCCTCGACGCGCGCGCGCCAGTAGCGCAGGCCTGGCCCCTGGTTCGCGACCGGCGTCGTGAAGTCGCGCGAGCCGGCGGCGAGCGGCCCCTCGTACCAGGCGAACCAGGCGGCCGCCTGCGCCGCGGTCATCCGCTTGCCGACATCGACGAAGCGATCGCCGACCGTGAGCTGCCGGCGCTTCAGCGCGTGGCCGGTGCTCATCTCCACGACCGAGTGCAGCGGCTCGATCTCGATCGCGTGGCCCCCGGCCAGCCACGCGGGCGTGCCGAAGGGTTCGAGCAGCTCCGGCAGCGCCATGTGCAGACGCCTGCGATCAGTAGCGCGGCGCGCTGCCGCCGCGGTTCAGGCCGTAGGTGCCGGCGAACGCATCGGCCAGGACGCCGCCCGAGCGCACGTTGCTCGCGGCCGCCTCGATCAGCACCTCGATCAGCTTGCCCTCGTCGGTGTCGCGCTCGCGCGTGGTGGCCTTGGTGCCGGCGGCGTTGTTGTTGACGACGACCTTGACGTTGGAGCCGCCGAAGGCGCCGTTGGGGATGACCGCGCCACCCTGACTGCCCAGACGAAGCAGCTCCGGGCCGCGCTCGCCCACGAGGTACGTGGATCCGGCCGCTACCGGGCCGCCGTCCGCGCGGCGGCCGCGAATGTCCGCACTGGTGGCGGAATAGGGCGAGTCGCCCGCAACGACGCCCGACCCGCTCGAAAAGCTGCCTGCCAGGCTGACCAGCGCGTCCAGCCATCCGCCTCCTTCGCCCGACCCGCTGCCGAAGATCGACTGCAGGAGCGGCCGTACGACGTAGAGGCGATACACCTCGCTCAGGATCTGGTCGACCCAGGCCTTCGCCAGCTGCTTGACGTTGCCGGTCTTGAGCGCCTCGACACCGCTGTCCTCGAGCGACTGCATCGCGTTGCGCACCGCCGACTCGGTGGCGTCGCCGGCGCGTTCGATGTCGCTCAGGTAGTTCTTGACACCGCGCTGCAGGCCGGCGAGCGGATCGTTGCGGCCACTCGCGATCTTGCGGTCGAGCTGCTCGCGCGCTGCGGCCGTATCCCGAAGCGCCTGGGCCTGCTGGCGATAGAGCTCAACCTGCTCGCGCTGGAACTCGGGGTCGAGCGCCGCGGCCTTTTGCTCGAGCGACGCGGCCGCGTCGAGCAGGCGGGCGTTGGCCAGCTTCCGCAGTTCCGCCTCGGTCAGGCCGTACTCGGCAAGGTCGCGGCGCGACGCGTCGCGATCGCCTTCGAGCGCGTCGCGGCGCTTCTGCTGGCTCTCGATGTACTTGACGTTCTCGGCGCCGGCCTCCTGAAGGTACTTCGCCTCGAGCTTGAGCGCCTCGTTCTTCTTCTCGATCTCGAGCAGTTCCTGCACTGCCGCATCGATGGCCAGCTTCTGCGCGAGGGTGTACTTGACCGTGCCTTCATCGATGTCGGCGAAGATCTTCGCCTGGAGCTTCTGGCCCTCCGTCAGTTGGGTGACGCTGTCGGCCTGCGCCTTGTCGACGGCGACCTTGTCGCGGATCGACTTCATCAGCGATTCGTAGGCGCTCTGCGCCTTCTTCGCTTCTTCGCTCTCGGCGGCAAGGCCGGAGATCTGCGGCTTCCCCGCGTTGCCGCTGATCGTCGGCATCCGGTTGCCGAACGCCTCTTCGTCGGCCAGGATCTTGAGCTTGGTCGACGCCTCGCCGGCTTCGCGCTGAAGTCCGCTCAGCTTCTGCCGCAGGTTCTCGTAGCGGCGCGCCGCGTTCTCGTTGCCCGGGTCTCGCTCGAGCACGTTGGAGAGGCCGACCATGATGTTGGTCACGCGCTCGATCTCGCCCGACAGATCCTTCGCGCGGCCCTGCAGGCGGCCGATCTCGTCGAGCCCCGCCAGCTTCGCCACCCCGCCGCCGATCCCCACGAGGACGCCTTGAAGCAACCCGCCCTCGCGCGTCGCCTTGACGGTGAGGCTGATGAATTCGTTCAGCGTCGGCAGCATCGCCGTCGCGAGTTGATCGCGCCATTCGCCGCCGGCGCTCTTGAGCTTGAGCAGCCCCTCCTGGTACTCCTTCGCCTGACGCGCCGCCTCGGCGGTCTGCTTGCTGTGCAGGTCGGTGCGCTCGGACAAATCGCGCAGGAACGGCAGCAGCGATGCGCCAGTCTTGCCGAAGAGCTCCATCGCCGCGGCGGTCTTGCCCGCCCCGTCCTGAAAGCCGGCGAGCGCCTTCGCGACGGCCAGCATCTGCTCTTCCGGCCGCAGCGCCTTGAACTCGGTGAAGTTCAGCCCGATCGCCTTGATCGCCTGGGCGGCGCCCTTGCTGTCCTCGTTCTGCGTCTGCACCGCCTTGCTCAGGCGTGCGCTCGCGGCGGTGATCTCGTCGAGACCGGTGCCCGTGCTCTTGCCGGTCTTGGCCAGTGCGCCTAGCGCCTCGACGCTGATGCCCGTCTGCGTGCTCAGGTCGTAGAGCTTGGCCTTGTAGTCGATCGCGCCCTCGATCGCGTTCTTGAACGCGTTCACCGTCAGCACGCCGCCCAGCGTGAGGAACGCGGTCTTGGCGAGGCCGACGTACTTGTCGATGTCGCCCATCGCCGTCTGGACCGACCGCTTCGCGTCGTCCATGTCGGACTGCAGGCGCTTGACGTCTGCCCGCAGGCCGATCAGCAGCTCGCCGACGTTGAGCGCGGTGGTCATGAGGTCAGGTCCTTGTGCGTCTGGGTGCGCGCAGAAGCCTCCGCGGCAGCGACGGCTACGTTCAGCTCGAGCAGCATGTCCAGCTCCCACGGCGTCAGGCATACGCCGCGGAGCGCCTGCCACGCGGAGATCTCCACCATGGAGATCGTGTTTCCGCGGCGCGTCGCGGCCAGTTCGAGGTACGCGTCGTAGAGGTGAGCGACGCAGGCCGGTAGCGGGCGCGCCAGCTCCGCGAGATCCGGGTCGACCTTGCCCGTGGAGCGCCTGTAGCGCTGCAGGTGCGTCAGCAGCGGTGCCCCGTCACCCTGCAGGACGCCGAGGCGGACGGTGAGCTTCGCGCGCTGCGTCAGGCGGTCGCGAAGCTCCCGATAAAACGCGCGCGGTCGTCCCACGCCCGGCGCACCTGGTCACGGATCCACGAGCGCTTCGGGTCGGCGTACAGACGCCTGCAGGCCTCGGCGCTGAACGCAACCTCGGCGCCGCCGATGGCGATGCCCCTCCAGGACAGCGTGGTGGCGGTGAGCACTTCGAGCTCGACGGCCTCGTCGTCCGCCGGGTCGGTGGGCTTGATCTCGCCGGCCTCAGCGAACTCGGCGCGCCGGCGCCGCATGAGCTGCCACTGGATGCCCTTGCGTGCATCATGCTCCGGGCCGGCCAGTGTGATCCATGCCTGCAGCGGCTCGGCGGTGACGGGGTGACGCAGCTGCAGCTCGCTCTCGGTGAGCGTGACGATGCTGTCGAGTTCGATCATGCGGCGGAGTCCTGCATCTGGATGGTGGTCTTCTCGGTGGCCACGCCCGCGCCGCCGGCGCTGTTGAGCAGCGCGGTGAAGGGAAGCGTCTGCACGAGGCCGCCCTGGCCGTCGTTCTTCGTCGCACCGCCCACCTTGATTCGGGGGCACGCGAACGCGAGGAAGTCGCTGGCGGCGCTGTTGTCCGCCGTGAAGGCGGCCAGCATGTCGATCTCGGTCTCGTTGATGAACGCGTCGCGCAGCGCGACGCTATCGAAGTACGCGGTCATCTGGCCGCTGGCGCGCACGGTGCCGGGGAACAGGAACGGCACCTTGTTGCTGCCGACGACTGGGTCACCCGAGAAGTTCGGGTCGATCGTCAGGCTGAGCCCCGTCACGGTAGCCACGGTCGAGCCACCGAGGCGCAGCACGCCGTTGACGGCGGCCATCACACCGGTCGTGGTGATGGCGGTGGGCGACGTGAAGTACTGCGACCCACCGGTCGCCACGTCCTGGCCCATCACGTCGATGTCGATCGTCGCCATGCCGGTCGGCGGCAGCGCGAGCGCGATCTGGTCGACCTTGCAGCCGAGGAACTGCTCGCTCTGCACCAGGTCGCTGTAGAAGTGCTCGACCGTGAAGCTCTTGTCGGTGTGCCCCGACGTGGGCACGTACGTCGCCTTCCCCGGGAGGGTGACGGTCGCACTGGCGATCGGGCCCTCGGCGACCAAGGCGGAGCCGTTGAGCACGAGCACCGTGGCCACCGTCGCGGTGACACCCACCACGAAGAGGTTCTTGTTGAGGTTCGCCGCGTTGAACGAGCCGGCCGTCAGCCGGGCCACCATGCCGGCCTTGAGGCCGGCCGCCAGGAAGTCGCCGGACGAGCGCGTCACCGTGTACGTGGACCCGACGCCGGCGGCGATCGTGATGCCGAGCCCGGTCATGGCCGACACGGTGGCGAAGTCGCGCTTGAGTGCGGCAGCGAAGAAGTCGCTGTACGTCTTCGCACTGAGCTCCCCGCCGATCTTGCCGCGCACACGGCGCACGCCGTGGCGGAAGTCGGCGACCTGCAGGTCGGGGCGGATCTCGTTGGACTGGTAGGTGTCCTTCGCGAGGTCCAGCGTGCTCTGCACACGGCGCAGCAGCTGCGCGCCGCTGGCGCCGGCGGCTGTACCGTAGGTGGCCTCGGCCTTGTACGCGAGCTGCTTGAACAGGCCGGCTGCGGGATTCGGCATGGTGATCTCCTGGTGCCGCTCAGCGGCGGTAGGTCAGAGGGAAGGAAAGGGTCAGGAACCAGAGCTCGAGGCGGCTGTCCTGAGCCGCCTTCGTGGAGGAGCCGGGCGCGATCGACACGACGTTGACGCCGCCGATCGAGCCCCGCTGGTAGTTGCAGGCCTGCTCGCAGGCCGACGAAAGCGCCTGCAGCTCGGGCGCCGTCTTCGCGATGAGCATCAGCGACACGTCCGCCTGGCGGATGCCGTAGCTGGCCTGGGCGTCGAGCACGGGGATCGGCGCGTCGTCTTCGTAGTCGATGACGATCGCCGGGAAGGCGGTTCCGAGCGGCAGCTCGAGCGGATAGATCCGGCACGCGTCGCCGGCGCCGACGAGCGCCGTCACCGCCGACGCGGCCCGAAGCTGCGCGGCGAACACCTGCACGGGGTGCATCAGTTCCCCTCGGGCCCGGGCGTCTTGATGCCCTCTTTCGTCATGCGCTTGCGCATGTACTCGGCGACGGCGGCAACCGCGGCCGAGCTGGTGCCGTCGAGCACGCCTTTCAGCCAGTTGTTCGCCTTCGCGCCAGGGTGCTGCACCGACTCGACCAGGCGGCCGCCGAAGAACAGGCTGTGCGCGCCCTTCGCGCGGATCACGTGCGCCTTGGTGCCGGTGGCGACCATGCGCGCGTAGAACGCGACCTTGTCGCCGAACTTCACGGACGCCTTCACCACGCCGCCTCGCGAGCTGGTGACGATCCGACCGGACTTGCGCAGTGCACCGGGATGCTCGCCGCCCTCCTCCACAGGGGCCGACTCACGGCCGGCGAGCAGCTGTACCTTCGCGCCGGCGCGAAGGCTGCCGCGCAGCACGTTCCGCTCGAGCTTCACCGGCACGTCGCCCAGCGTCCTGAGCAGCTGCTCGAGGCCTTCGATGTTTTCAGGCACTGTAGGCCTCGCACATCAGCTCGAGCGCCTGGCGGCGGCCAACCTCGGCGATCGCCACGATCTGCAGCACGCGATTCGAGCGGTCCGGCTGGCGGATCCGCATGCCCGTGGTCACGTCGCTCCGGTACCGGATGGTCACGCGGAACTGGCGGGTCAGGACGCGGTTCGCGTTCTCCACCTTCTCGGCGCCGCCGAGCTTGGTGTCGAGCGTCTCGTCGACGCGCGCCCACACGGTGGCCAGCGTGGGCCAGGCCGCGACCGCGCTGCCGAACGCCGGGTCACGCGACGGCGTGTTCTGCTCGATCAGCACGCGTCGGTCGAGGGTGCCGATCTGCATCACATCGTCCAGACGCGGTAGCGGTCGAGCAGGCTGTCG
>JASGHA010000002.1:0-378897 GCA_049841175.1 Rubrivivax sp.
AAACGGGTTATGCCAAAATAGCGCAATCGAACAAGCTGATTTTCAAGCTCTATGAATTGGCCTAGCTGCCCCGACAAGAAGCAGCAAGGTAAAAAGTCAAGCCTGATGACCATAGCGAGGTGGTCCCACTCCTTCCCATCCCGAACAGGACAGTGAAACGCCTTTGCGCCGATGATAGTGCGGGTTCCCGTGTGAAAGTAGGACATCGTCAGGCTATTTATTCGAAGGCCCGGTTCAATGCGAACCGGGCCTTTTTGTTTTTCGCTCGATTACTGAGCATCTGAAACTTTGATGCTCCGGCGCCGCGCCGTGCCGAGCGGGCGTTGCGCGCGCGACCGTTCAGGCCGCGGTCGTGCCGATCGACGCCTTAGGATCGTGTGCGTGCCGTCGAGGCGGTGCGTCGAACATGCCTCATGGCGAGACGGCGGCAATAGTCGGAACAGGCGCCGCTCGAATCGACCAGTCCCGCGGTTCAGTTCCTAACGCCGAACACCTGCCTCAGATAGGCCAGGAATCCCGGGTCGTCGCACATCGTCTTTCCCGGCGCGTCGGAGATCTTCGCGACCGGCTGGCCGTTGACGCTGACGAGCTTCATCACGATGTTCAGCGTGCGCAGCCCGGTGTCGTTGGTCAGGTGCGTGCCGATGCCGAAACCGCACTGCGTGCGATCGGCGAAGTGGCGGTACAGGTTCAGGCAGCGGTCGATGTCCAGCGCGTCGGAGAACACCAGACGCTTGCTGGCCGGATCAATGCGCAGCTTGGCGTAGTGCGCCAGCGCCTTCTCGCCCCAGACGTACGGGTCGCCGGAGTCATGGCGGATGCCGTCGAAGAGCTTGGCGAAATAGAGGTCGAAGTCCGACAGGAACGCGTCCATGCCGACGACGTCGGTGAGCGCCGTGCCCAGATCGCCGCGGTACTCCTGCACCCAGGATTCGAGTGCGGCCTTCTGGTGGTCGCGCAGCCGCACGCCCAGGCCCTGGAAGGTCTGCAGATACTCGTGGGCCATCGTTCCGATCGGCACCAGGTCGAGTTCGCGCGCCAACAGCACGTTGGACGTGCCGGTGAAGAACTCGGGGAGCTCGTGCTTGAGCGTCGCCAGCACCTCGCGATGCCAGGCGCCCGAAAAACGCCGGCGCAGCCCGAAGTCGAAGAATCGGAACGGATGGCGGCGCGGCGGCTCGGCCGCAAACTCCCGCAGCCTCTCGATCTTGGCCGCCAGCCGGCGCCGCCCTTCGGTCAAAGTGTCCGGCCCGCTGACGCGGCGAAAGTACAGTTCGTTGACGATGGCCAGCACGAAGATCTCGAAAGCCATCACGTGCACCTGCGGCCCGTCGACGCTGATCGCCAGGTTCGGGCCGTCGCTGCCGATGCGGATGAAGTCGCGCTGGAAGCGGAAGATGCGCAGGAAGTCGATGAAGTCCGAGCTGAGGTAACGCAGCGTGCGCAGATAAGCCAGCTCGTCGGCGCGGAAGGACAGCGCGCACAGCGCCTCGATCTCGCGTTCGACCTCGCTGGCCAGTTCGGCCAGCGGGAAGGCGGTCTGGTTGCGGCAGACGAAGCGGTACTGGGTCTGCGTCGCAGGATGGCGATGCAGCATCGCCTGCCACATCGAAAACTTGTAGAGATCGGTCTCTAGCAGGCTGGTGAAGACAGGGCTCACGTCGGGCCTCGGCGTTGGGTGCTGGTCTGCAGCGCCACGCCGCGTGCTGCCATGCGTTGAAGGAAATCGGCCTGCTGTGCCTCGAAGCCGGCGACCGGGCTCATGCAGTCGGTCAGCAGCACGATGCGTTCGGCTCGTGCGCCGGGAAGATGGGCGAGCAGGTCCTCGACGCTGGCGCGCACGCAGTGGCTGCCGGCTTCGCCGGCGACGACCAGCGCCTTCGCCTCGCCGAGCCGGGCCAGCAGCGCGGTGTTCATGCGCGTGCCGGCGTCGTCGGGATCCGGAACCTCGGCCTCGAAGGCGCTGTAGTGTTCGGTCCAGGGGTTGTCGCCTTTGAACACGTGGCGCACCGGGCGCAGCCGCCGTGCTTCCCAGCGATCGCAAGCGGCCTGCACGGCCGCGTGCACCAGGTGGCCCCAGTTGCCGATGCGGCAGTGCTCGGGCCAGACCATCAGCGCGTAGCGGCCACGTGAATCGAGCGCGTCGAGATAGGCGAGCACCCGCGGCAGCACCTGCGCGTCGCGCGGCACGAAGACGCCGTCGCGCACCTGCTGTGCGCTGATGGCCGTGAACGGCGTCACCTCGCTGCCGTCGGCCCCGCGCCAGAACGGTGGATGCGCGACGTCGATGCGGTGGTGCGAGTCGAGTGTCACGGTGATCGCGTCGATGTCGTCGCCGTAGCGGTCGATGTAGTCGGCCAGTCGCAGCATGTCGGCATGCGCGCCCGCGACCGGCAGCGCCGGCGTGACGCGCGCACCGCTCACCGGATCGTGGCCGTGCCAGTCCGGCGGCAGATCGCAGAAGTCGTTCTGCGGGTCGATGATCAGCAGGTGCTCTGGGATGCTCGGCATCGTGTTCCTCGTGGCGGGCGATGCTACGCCACGCTCGCCGTCGTTCAGCGCAGCCGAAGCGGCCGGCCGGCGGCGGCGCTTTGCAGGCCCGCGTCGAGCAGACGCTGAACCGCCAGTGCTTCGTCCAGGGCCACCGGTAACGGGCCACCGGGGCGAACCGCGTCGCGCATCGCGGCATAGAAGACCGGGTAACGCCCCGCCTGCAGTGCAAGCGTCTCGGCTGGAGCCGCATCGCCACGCCACAACCGGGCCACCCGGCTGTCATCCCGCCCCCAGCCCGCCGATCCGGGAAGGTCTCCCCGTTTCAGCGCTTCTTCCTGCGGGTCCAGGCCTTCGATCTCGACACTGCCTCCGGTGCCATGCACCAGGAAACGAGGCCCGGGCTTGGCGGCCAGCATGCCGGCCTGCAGGCGCGCCCGCAGTCCCCCGAAGGGGCCGTCGTCCCAGCGCAGCCGGCAGCAGAACCAGTCGTCGACCTGGGCGCCGTCGCGCTGGCGGGCCTGGTCCAGTTCGATCATCGACGGCATGCCGAACAGCTGCAGCGCCTGGTCCAGCAGATGCGGTCCGAGGTCGAACCACAGCCCCGCGCCGGCCCCCGCGCGTTCGCGCCAGCGTTCACGCACCTGCGGGCGGAAACGGTCGAAGTGCGACACGTACTCGACCGGCCGGCCGACCACGCCGTCCGCCAGCAGAGACCGCAGCGTCATGAAGTCGCCGTCCCAGCGCCGGTTGTGGAAGACGCAGAGCCGTCGCCCCGAGGCCTCGGCCCGTTCGGCCAGCGCCTGGGCCTGGGCGAACTCCAGCGTGAAGGGCTTGTCGACGACGACGTGATGCCCGGCCGCCAGCGCGGCCTCGGCCAGTTCGGCGTGGCTGTCGTTCGGCGTCGCGATGACGACGAGACCCAGCGAAGCGTCGCCGATCAGGGCCGGCGGCGTGACGACGGCGACGTCGCCGCCGCAAGCCGCGTGCACCGACGCGCGCGCCGTGTCGGGCGAGCGGGTCGCCACGGCGGCCAGCCGCAGCCCTGGCGTCGCGCGGATCAGCGGCGCGTGGAAGGTGGCGGCGGCGCTGCCCCAGCCGATCAGTCCGACCCGTATCTCGTCCATGTCTCGTCGCGCGGCATCGCGCTTGCCCGGTTGCGGACCATTCTGCCGCCAGCGCCCGACGATGACCGATACGCCCCTGATCATGCTGATCCGCCACGCGGAGAAGCCCCTCGATGCCGAGACCGGTGTCGCCGCCGACGGCAGCGCCGACCCGGCGTCCTTGTCGGTCGCCGGCTGGCAGCGTGCCGGTGCGCTGGTGCGTTTCTTCGCCGCGCCCTGGCTGCCGACGATCCGGCGCCCGCAGCACGTGTTCGCGGCGCGCGCGACACAGCCGGGCGGCTCGGTCCGCCCGCGGGCCACCGTCGCGCCGCTGGCTCAGGCGTTGGGCGTCACGGTCGACGAAAGCTGGTCGACCGAGGACGAGCCGGCGCAGGTGGCCGCAGCATTGCGCGCGCTCGAAGGGCCGGTGCTGGTCTGCTGGCGCCACGAGGCGCTGCCGGTGCTGGCCGACGAGCTGCTGCAGCGCCCCGACGTGCCGCGCCGCTGGCCGGACGAGCGCTTCGACCTCGTCTGGCTGATCTCTCGCGACGGCCCGAGCTGGACCTTCGCCCAGTTGCCGCAGCAACTGCTGCCCGGCGACCGGGCCCAGCCGGTGCCGCGCCGGGTTCCGGCGCGGCGCTGAGTTCAGCGTGGCAGCGCGTAGGCGATCACGTGGTCGCCGGCACGTGTGCCCAGCGAGCCATGGCCGCCGGCGACGACGACGAGGTACTGGCGCCCGTTGTTGCCGAGGTAGCTCATCGGTGTCGCCTGGCCGCCGGCCGGCAGGCGCGAGCGCCAGATCTCCTCGCCGGTGGCGGCGTCGTAGCCGCGCACGTAATCGTCCAGCGTGCCCGACAGGAAGGCCAGGCCGCCGGCGGTGAGGATCGGCCCGCCCAGGTTCGGCACGCCCATGCGGAACGGAAGCGGCAGTGGCGACAGGTCGCGCACCGTGCCGTTACGGTGCTGCCAGATGCGCTGGCCGCTGACCAGGTCGACGCCGGCGACATAACCCCAGGGCGGCGCCTGGCACGGAATGCCCAGCGGTGAGGTGAACGCCGACAGCTGCACCGCAAAGGGCGCGCCGAAGTTCTCGTTCAGGGCCGGAAGGCTGTCCCGCGGGCGGTCCTCGCCCTGCACGACGAGCGAACGCTCGTCCGGCCGCGGCACCAGGCGCGAGACGAATGCCAGATAGGTCGGCGTCGTGAACGCGGTCTGGCGCACCGGGTCGACGGCGATGCTGCCCCAGTTGAAGACGCCGAAGTTGCCCGGGTACACCAGCGTGCCCTGCAGCGACGGCGGCGTGAAGCGGCCCTCGTAACGCAGGCGTTTGAAGGCGATGCGGCAGGCGAGCTGGTCGAACATCGTCGCGCCCCACATGTCGTGTTCGGTCAGCGGCGGTGGCGCCATCGACAGCGCCGACACCGGCTGCGTCGGCGCGCTGCGCTCGCCTGGGGCAGCGCCTTGCGGCGCCCGCTGCTCGGTCACCGGCAGCAGCGGCCGGCCGCTGCGCCGGTCGAGCACGAAGAGCTCGCCCTGCTTGGTCGGCTGCACCAGCGCCGGCACCGTCTCGCGGCCGACCTGCAGTTCCAGCAGGCTGGGTTGGGCCGGCACGTCGTAGTCCCAGAGGTCGTGGTGCACCGTCTGGAACACCCAGCTGAGCTTGCCGGTCGCCAGCTCGAGCGCCACCACCGACGACGAGAAGCGTTCGGTGGCCGGGCCGCGCTGGGCGCCCCACTGATCGGGCGGCTGGTTCCCCATCGGCAGGTAGACCAGGCCCAGCGCCTCGTCGACGGCGGCCACCGACCAGCTGTTCGGCGAACTCGGCGTGTAGGTCTCGCCCGGCGGCAGCGGCGTGGTGACGTCCGGGCGGCCCGGGTCCCAGTTCCACAGCAGGGCGCCGGTCTCGGCGTCGAAGGCGCGGATCACGCCCGAGGTCTCGCGCACCGAGACGTTGTCCAGCACCGTGCCGCCGACGATGAGCCGGTTGCCGGCCACCGCCACCGGCGAGGTGGAGTAATAGGAGCCCGGCTTGCGCTCGGGCATGCGGTCCCAGAGATCGATCGAACCGCCGGCGCCGAAGCCTTCACAGGGGCGGCCGCTGGCCAGGTCCAGCGCGTGCAGGCGGCCATCGATCGTCGGCATGTACAGCCGCGCGGCGCAGAAGGCGTCCGGCTCCGTGCCCTCGGGCGGCGGCCGGTACGACAGGCCGCGGCAGGTCTGGTGCTGCAGCGCCAGCTTGCCCAGGCCGGCGATCGGCATCTGGCGCCGCACAAGGCGCTGCCCGTCGTCGCGTCCAGCGCGATGACGGCCTGGTGCGGCGTGCACAGCAGCAGCCGGTTGCCGATCTTCAGCGGCGTCACCTCGAAGGTCGTCTCCTGCGGCTCGCCGGGGCGCCCGCGCACGTCGCCCGTGCGGTAGTGCCAGGCCACGGCGAGGCGGGAGACGTTCTCTGGCGTCAGCTGAGCCAGCGGCGAGTAGCGCCGGCCGGCCTGGGTGCGGCCCCAGGCGTGCCACTCGCCGTCGGGCACCGACCGGTCGACGCTGCTGCGCGACAAGGCCGGCGGCATGCTGCCGGCCAGCGTGTGCGGGTCGTGCACGGCCGAGGCCAGCGCGACCAGCGCGAAGGCCGCCAGCGCCAGGCCGAGCAGAGCCGCCGGCACACGGGGCCGGGCGCGCCGCCGCCAGTCGTCCTCGCGCGCCAGGCCGCGCTGCACCCAGGGCATCAGCAGCCACAGTCCGAGCACGAAGAGCACGTCGCCGCGCGCGGCCAGCGGCCACCAGTCCACGCCGACCTCCCACAGCGACCAGGCCAGCGTGCCCGCGACCAGCAGCGCGTAGACCGCCAGCGCCGCCGCATGGCCGCGCATCAGCAGCAAGCCGGTCAGCAGCAGGCCGGCGCCGACGACGGCGTAGTAGGCCGAGCCCCCCAGCACCAGCAGCCAGCCGCCGCCTCCGAGCAGGACGATGCCGATCAGCAGGACCAGGAGGCCGGTGACGACCGGCAGACGGGGAGTGGAAGCCATCGCGGCGTGCGGCCGCGGGGGCCGAGGAATGGGGCGTGCGCCACGGTCGGCAAGTGCGATGCCCGGCATGGCGCTTGCCCCCGGGCGGCGTGGATGAACTCACCCGATTCCAGGGCTGCCACACGCACGCCCTGACGAACGCCGAGTACCGCTACGAAGGCGAAGCGGTACCGTCCGGCGAGGCCATGCGCTGGCGGGCGCGGGTCTGGCGTGACGGCCAGGAGCAGCACTTCGACGGCGAGGTCGTGCCGCAAGCGCCCGCGGGCGCACCACTGCCGGCGGTGCTCGCGGCGCTGCATCGCCGCATCGATGCGATCGGCTGAATCAGGCGATCGCGCCCAGCAGCGTGTCGACGGCGTGCAGCAACCGGTCGACGTCCAGCGGCTTGGTCAGGTAGAGGTCGATGCCGGCGTCGCGCGCGGCTTCGACGTCGGCCGGCATCGCGCTGGCCGAAACGACGATGCAAGGCGGCGACACGCCCTCGCTGTCGCGCAGCTCGCGCAGCAGTTCCAGCCCCGGCCGGTCGGGCAAGAACAGGTCCAGCAGCAGCAGGTCGGGCGGCGCCTCGCGCGCCAGGACCAGCGCCTCGGCCGCACTGGCCGCGATGACGAGCTCCACGCTCGGCCGCCAGGCGAAGAAGCTCTGCAGCAGCACCGCGTTGACCGGGTTGTCCTCGACGGCCAGCACGCGCCCGCGCAGGTCGGGCCGCGAGACCAGGGCTCGCGGCGGTGCCGGCGGCGCCACGGCGCCGGCTGCAGCGGGCAGGGCGAACCAGAACTCGCTGCCGCGGCCCGGTTCGCTGTCGACTTCCAGCGTGCCGCCCATCGCCTCGACGAGCTCGCGTGTCAGCACCAGCCCGATGCCGGTGCCGGGGATGCCGCTGGCTTCGCGCCCCAGGCGGTTGAAGGGCTCGAACAGCGCCGCACGCTGCTCCTGCGACATGCCCAGCCCGGTGTCGGCGACGGCGATGCGCCAGTGCCCGGCCTCGAGCCGCACGACGATGGCCACCTCGCCGTCGAGCCGGTTGTACTTGATCGCGTTGGACACGAGGTTGGCGAGCACCTGGCGCAGCCGCGTGCCGTCGGCCAGCACCTGCAGCCGGCCGTCGGGCAGTTCGCAACGCAAGTGCACACGCCGTGCCGAGGCCGTGCTCTGGGCTTCGTGCAGCACTTCGTCGACCACCGGTCGCAGGTCGATCGTCGTGCTGTTCAGGCGCACCGTGCCGGCTTCGATCAGCGACAGGTCGGTGAGGTCGGCGATCAGGCGCTCGAGGTGGCGGCCGGCGTCGGCGATGTGGGCCACGGCCTGGCGATGCTCGGGTGCCAGCGGCACGACCGCGCCGCGCTGCAGCATCTGGGCGAAACCGACGATGGCGTTGAGCGGCGTGCGGATCTCGTGCCCCAGCCGCGACAGGAATTCGCTCTTGGCGCGGCTGGCGCGCTCGGCGACACGCCGCGCTTCGTCGGCCGCTTCGGCCTGGCGCTGGCCGGTGACGTCCCAGATGACGCCCACCACTGCCTTGCCGCCGCCAGCGCAGCCGTGCCGCAGCCGTCCTTTGGCCGCCAGACGGCGGGATTGGCCGTCGGGGGCCTGGATCGCGAACTCGATCGTCTCCGACGGGCGGCCGTCTCGCAGCGCCTCCAGCCAGCCGGCGAGGCGGCGGATCTCGGCCGAGGACATCGTCTCGCGCACCACGTCGCGTGCGACGCCGCCGTCCGGGTGGCCGAACAGGCGATAGCTCTGGGCGTTGAAGTGCAGCGGAGCGGCGCTGTCGAAACTCAGCTCGAAGGTGCCGATGCCGGCGGCTTCGGTGGCCAGCGCCAGGTGTTCGGCTAGCGCCAGGCGTTCATGTTCGTCGCTGGTCACGTCGACCAGCCAGGCGGCGACGCGGTCGTCGTCGATCTTCAGCACGCCCAGCGCCAGCACCTGGTCGCGCGGCGGCGTCCCGGGCAGGCGCAGCGTGACGCGGCGGCCTTCGAAGACGGTGCCGCGCGGGGCATCGAATGCGGCCAGTTCGGCGCGCAGCGACGGCAGCGTCGGCTCCAGCACGTCGAACAGGTTGTCCAGCCTGCCGCCGGCGGCCAGCGGCTGCAGCAGCTGGGCGGCGCGCGGTGTCAGCAGCTGGACGCGGCCGTCGGCATCGGTCTGCAGCATCGCGACCGGCGCTCGATAGAGGAACTCCAGCAGCGCCAGTTCGTACGAGGCCGGCCTGTCCATCGGCGTCAGCCAGGCCGGCGACGGACGGCGCGCAGCGGCGTTCCCGCCGGCGCATGGGAGCCGGCGGAATCGCGGACGGGCAGCGGCGTATCGCTCATTCGGTCGTTGCGGAAGCGCTTGGACTTTTGGCGATTACACCACCGAAGCAGTGACGGCGCGAAGGCTTCTCGGCCGTCGCGCCGCGCCGTCAGGCGCCGTTGTAGCGGGCGAACACGCGCGCCGCACCGCCTTTTTCGACCAGCAGCACCTCGTAGGCGTCGCGCTGCGCGCCCATCTCCATGCCCGGCGAACCGGCCGGCATGCCGGGCACCGCGAGGCCGATCGCCACCGGCTTCATCACCAGCAGGCGCTTGACCTCGGCCGCCGGCACGTGGCCTTCGAGCAGGTAGCCGCCGACACGCGCGGTGTGGCAGCTGCCGTAGACCGCGGGCATGCCGAGCTGGCGGCGCGAGGCGTCGATGTCCTGCACCTCGTGCACCTCGACGGCGAAGCCGGCCTGGCGCATGTGCGTCACCCAGGCGCCGCAGCAGCCGCAGGTCGGGCTCTTCCAGACCTGCACCGGCGGCAGTGCCGGGGCGGCGGCCGACACGAAGGCTGGCACGGCGGCGGCCAGCGCCGCCACGAACAGTTCGCGCCGCTTCATCGCACCACCACCTTGCCGACCATGCCGGCTTCGAAGTGGCCCGGGATCAGGCAGGCGAACTCGAAGCTGCCGGCCTTCGTGAACTGCCAGACGATCTCGCCGCTGGTGCCGGCGGCGACACGCACCGCGCCGGGGTCGGCGTGCTGCATGTCGGGCATCGCCCGCATCTCCTCGGCGTGCGCCTTCAGCGACGCGGCGCTGCCGAGCACGAACTCGTGTTCGAGGCGGCCGCCGTTGGCGGCGACGAATCGCACCGTCTCGCCGCGGCGCACGGTGATCGTCGCCGGGTCGAAACGCATCGTGTCGCTCATCACGACACGCACCGTGCGCTGCGCCTTGGCGGCGTCGCCGGGGCGGCCGTAGGGCGTGTCGGCGTCGTGGGCGTGGGCGGCGGCATGGGCGCCACCGTGTTCATGGCCGGCGTCGGCCTGGGCGGTGATGGCGAAGAGGGCGGCGGCGCAGAGCAGCGCCGGCTGGAGGATTCGGTTCTTCAAGAGGGACTCCAAGAGATCGTGCGGGGTCCACGCGCGGCGTGGACGAGCGAAGACGGGCGGGGCCCGTGGCGGCCTCAGGCCGCTCTTGGAGGTCGTTCGAGCCCGTCGGGCACGTGGCCGTCGCGCGGCGCCGGCACCGGCGGGAAGACGGCGGCCGCCGGCCCGGGCGCCGCGATGACGGGCGCCGCGGCCGTGCCCGCCAGCGGCACCGCGGCGCAGTGCGCGGCGCACAGCGTGCCGGCGTCGTGGCCGCAGCCGCCGTCCTGCGCATCGCCGCAGCAAGGATCGGCCAACGCGTTGTCGGCCATCGCCACCATCTCGTGCGCCATCACGGCCGGGGCACAGGGCGAGGCCGGCAAGGACGGCCCGGGCGCAGTCCAGCCGCGCAACGGCAGCAGCGCCGCCAGCAGCACGAACATCCAGACACGCAAGGCCTTCATGGCCGCGAGCGTAGCACCGCGCCGCGTCAGCCGGCCGGGCGCTCGCCGGCCAGGCTGTCGAGGATCGGGCAATCCGGCCGTTCGTCGCCATGGCAGCACTGCACCAGGCGCTCGAGCGTGGCCTTCACCGCCTGCAGCTCGGCGAGCTTGGCGTCGATCGCCGCCAGATGCTCACGCGCCAGCGCCTTGACCTGGCGGCTGGGGCGCTCGCGGTCGTGCCACAGGCCGATCAGGTCGCGGATGCGCTCCAGCGGGAAGCCGAGGTCGCGTGCATGGCGCACGAAGCGCAGCGTGTGCACGTCGCGTTCGTCGTAACGGCGGTAGCCGGCGGCGCTGCGCTGGGCCTCCGGCAGCAGGCCGATGCGCTCGTAGTGGCGGATCATCTTGGCGCTGACGCCCGAGGCCGTCGCGGCTTCGCCGATGTTCATCGTGGTTCTCCGCCGCCCGGCCGCCAGCGGCGCAGCAGCAAGACGTTGGTGACGACGCTGACGCTGGACGCCGCCATCGCCGCGCCGGCGACCACCGGGCTCAGCAGGCCGAGGGCCGCCAGTGGGATGCCGAGCACGTTGTAGGCGAAAGCCCAGAACAGCCCTTGGCGGACTTTGGCCGTGGTGCGGCGCGAGACCTCGATCGCGTCGGCCACGAGGCGCGGGTCGCCGCGCATCAGCGTCACCGCGGCGGTCTCCATCGCGACGTCGGTGCCGGTGGCCATCGCGATGCCGACGTCGGCGGCGGCCAGCGCCGGGGCGTCGTTGAGGCCGTCGCCGACCATCGCGACGCGCGCACCGCCGGCGCGCAGCGCCTGCACGGCGGCGGCCTTGTCGCCGGGCAGCACCTCGGCCTTCACCTCGTCGATGCCGAGCGCGGCGGCCACGGCCTCGGCGCTGCCGCGGTTGTCGCCGGTCAGCATCACGGTGCGCAGCCCGGCGGCCTTCAGCCGTGCGACGGCGTCGTGTGCCGCGGGCTTCACGGTGTCGCCGAAGGCCAGCAGCGCCAGCGGCTCGACACGCCCGTCGGCGGCCGTGCGTGCCAGCCACGAGACGCTGCGGCCGGCTTGCTCGTGCGCCGTGGCGGACGCCGCCAGCGCGCCCGGCTGGACGCCGAGCTCGTTCATCCAGCGTGTGCTGCCCAGCCGCAGCTCGGCGCCGTCGACGCGGCCTTCGACACCCCGCCCCGGTTGCGCGCGTGCGTCCTGCACCGGCGGCGGCTGCAGGCCGTCGGCGGCGGCGCGTTCCATCACGGCACGCGCCAGCGGGTGCTCGCTCGCCTGCTGCAGCGCCGCGGCGGCGCGCAGCGCGTCGGCCGCGTCGATGCCGGGCGCCGGTTCGATCGCCGCCAGCGCCGGCCGGCCTTCGGTCAGCGTGCCGGTCTTGTCGAAGGCGACGACCTGCACGGCGTGCGCGGTCTCCAGCGCCTCGGCGTCGCGGATCAGGATGCCGTGGCGCGCGGCGACGCCGGTGCCGACCATGATCGCGGTCGGTGTCGCCAGGCCGAGTGCACACGGGCAGGCGATGACCAGCACCGCGACGGCGTTGATCAGCGCCGTCTCGGCGCCTGCACCGGCCAGCCACCAGCCGGCGAAGGTCAGCGCCGCCAACGCCAGCACGATCGGCACGAAGACCGCGCTGACGCGGTCGACCTGGCGCTGGATCGGCGCCTTGGCCGCCTGCGCCGACTCGACGAGGCGGATGATGCGGGCCAGCGTCGTCTCGGTGCCGACGGCCAGCGTCTTCACGACCAGCAGGCCGTCGGCGTTGACCGAGCCGCCGGTCGCACGCTCGCCCGGGCCGCGCGCGACCGGCAGGCTCTCGCCGGTGATCAGCGACTCGTCGAGGTGGCTGCGGCCTTCGGTGATCTCGCCGTCGACCGGCACGCGTTCGCCCGGGCGCACGACGACGAGGTCGCCGACACGCACCGCCTCGACCGGGACGTCCTGCTCGACACCGTCGCGGCGCACGCGGGCGGTCGCCGGGCGCAGCGCCTGCAACGCGCGGATCGCCTCGCCGGTCTGGCGCTTGGCGCGTGCTTCCAGCCACTTGCCCAGCAGCACCAGCGTGATGACCGCGGCCGAAGCTTCGTAATACAGGTGCGGCATCGCGTGGCCGCCGCCGTGCGTGGCGAGCAGCCAGGTCGACAGCCCCCAGGCCGCCGAGGTGCCGAGCGCGACCAGCAGGTCCATGTTGCCGGTGCCGGCGCGCAGCGCCTTCCAGCCGGCACGGTAGAAACGCGCGCCGAAGACGAACTGCACGACGCTGGCCAGCAGCAGTTGCCAGAGCCCGGGCAGCATCGCGTCGCGCCCGGCCAGCGCGGCGAACATCGGCGCCACCAGCGGCAGCGTCAGTGCCGCGCTGGCGGCCGCCGGCGCCCATTCGGGCCAGCGTGGCGCGGCGGCGGGGCGGGCGTCGTCAACGGGCCGGGCGCCGTAGCCGGCTTTTTCGACCGCCGCCACCAGCGCCGGCAGCTGCACTGTCGACAGCGCCTGCACCGTCGCGGTCTCGGTCGCCAGGTTGACGCTGGCCGAGAGCACGCCGGGCAGCCGCGTCAGCGCACGTTCGACCCGGCCGCTGCACGACGCGCAAGTCATGCCCTCGACCTTCAGCCGCGTCTCGACCGTGGCGACGCCGAAGCCCGCGCGCCGCACCGCGTCGGCCAGCACCTGGGCGCCGACCTCGCGTTCGGCACGCACCGCGGCGCGTTCGGTCGCCAGGTTGACGCTGGCCTCGTGCACGCCGGGCACCTTCTTCAGCGTGCGCTCGACGCGCGCGACGCAGGACGCGCAGCTCATGCCGGTGACCTGCAGCGTCAGCGGTTCGGCGTCTCGGGTGGGGGTGGCGGTGCTCATCGGGGGCTCCGGTCGGCATTGTGGACCGGAGACATCGTCGACCTTGCCACGATGGCAAGGTCAAGCGCAGGGCTGTCGGAGGTGCTCAGGGCGGCCATCCCGTCCGTGTCATGACACGACTCGCGGCGGCCTGCCTCGCCCCGTGGAGGGAGGCCGCTCCTGGGGCATTGCGGGACGCGCCGGGCTCAAAGTGCAATGTCCTGCCGCGAGCCTGCCGATGCCGTGCGTGTGCGGGGGCTCGTGCGAACCGCATCTCTTCATGTCCGACGAGGTCATCCGATGGGCGAGTCCGTTTTCTGGCGCAGGGCGAGCCGGCCCGGACGGGGCCACGCATGACACGGCCCTTCATCGTCCTGGGCGACAAGACCAGCCACGGGGGCACGGTCATCAGCGCCGACTTCGGCAGCGTCGTGCACGGCAAGGCGATGGCGCGCGTCGGCGACAAAGTGACCTGTCCCCGGTGCAAAGGCGTGTTCGCGATCCGCTCGGGCGCGCCGGACCTGCTGGACGCCGCGGGGCGCGGCTACGCCCGCCATCTGGACACCACGGACTGCGGCGCCCGCCTCCTCTCCAGCCAGGCGACGACCACCTGGGCTGACGAGTCCTCGCAGGGCCACGCGACGGCCGAGGCCTTGGCTGCGGCATCCGAGGTGGCCGCCGTCACCGGCTCGGGCATCTGCCTCGACTGCCTGCGCAAGGCGGCGCACTTCGGCAGTGCCATCGTCATCCGGGACTGACGATGTCCGACCTGCGAACCCACTGGCAGCGGCTGCACGAAACCTGGCCGGCATTGCGGCTGTATGCGCTGGTCGACGGCGTGCAGTACCAGAGTCATCTCTGCAAGCGGCTGCGGTCCGGCCCTGGCCTGTTCGCGCTGTTCGACGGCACGCCGGACGCGGCGCTGGCGCATGCGGGCCCCTGGCTGGTGGACATCGATCTCGTGGCGGAGGTTCTTGTCTGCGAGCTCGTCACGCTCGAACACGAGGCGCCGGCGCTGAGCTGGCTGATCGCGCCGCGGGACCTCGAAGGGTTGGGGCAGTTGCTGCAACGGCGTCTCGAAGTGGGCCTGCCGGACGGACGCCGAGCGCTGCTCCGTTTCTGGGACCCGCGGGTGCTGGTCGACCTCGCGCAGACGCTCGACGTCCGACAGCACGAAGAACTCTTCGGCCACGTCCATGAGTGGCACCTGCTGCACGAAGGGCGGCGCGTCGTGATCGGGAGGCATCGTGCTGAAGCTCACTGACCTGCAGTGGCTGGCTTTGAACAGGGACGAGGCCAAGCGCTTCGTCGCCGCCGTGTGCGATGGGTTTCTGGTTGACCGGCCTAGCGCCCATGAACACCCGGGCCGCCAGACGATCCTGGTGCGCATGCAGCAGGCCTACGACTACGCCGCGCGGGCAGGTTTCAACAGCACGCCGCACATCGTGCGGTTGATGGTCCTGGCGGCGGATGCGCCCCGCATCCACGACGACCCGCTGGTCGACCGCTACCTGCGAAAGCCCGGCGCGACGCCGGAACAGCGGCTCGACGACCTCGATGCCGTCATGAAGCACCAGCTCGACGGAGGAGCTTGATGGCGGCCTTGGCATTTCCGCTGATCGAGGCCGTGGGACTCCGGGTGCTGGCGGCACTCGGTGTGGTGGTCGCTGGCGGGGCTGCCGGCGAGATGGCGAAAGAGCAGGCGCGAAAGCGCCGGGAGCAAGCGGAGCGGGTGCCATCCACGCCGGTCGCACGTGGTGATGCGCTCACGCAGACCCGCGAGAAGTGTCCCGACTGCGCGCCGGACCGAGGTGAGCCATTCAACCGCTCGACGGTGGGTTGGTCGGAGATCTCGATTGCCTACCAGGCGCGCATCGGGGGCATGCCTGCAGGCCCCGGCTTCATTACCGAGTGGCTTTTCGGTGGCGTCAGCTTCGATGGTTTCGATTCAGTGCAATGTCTCTTGAAGGAAGCCAAGGCGAGGTATGACCAGTTCTTCGATGAGTTCAGGCAGGTTCGCGGCTGGTGGGCCGCTGGCGCGGATACTCTCATCGCAGAGGCTTATCGCCAGGCAACGGCTGCTCGTCCGCGTCCTCCTGTCCAGCTCCGATGGCATTTCATGGAGCCGATCAGCTACCGTTACTTCTCGCGAGTCATCAAGGCCGCGTACCCTGATCTTGAGGTGGTGTTTCTGCCATGAAATCGACCCCCGCAATGGAGTTGTTCCTCCGCCGCGCGCAGCCGGCCTTGATCGGCGTGTCGACTCAACTGCAGGAGTTGTATGAGTTCTCGCGTGCCGTCGAGGACTTTTCTCCTCTTTTGCGACGTTGGCTGATTTCCTTGGACAGGGACAGGGCGGATGCACTGCTGTATGAGGCATTCAATGCCGATGGGCCGACCGCTTCGGCGTTGACGGTGCTGGAACTGCGAAGCCAGGGTGCCCTCGATTTCCGCGCGATCTCCTTGTGGAACGGAGCCGAATCGGCAGCCGAGAATGCCACCCTCTCGTCTCGGGCGAATGCCGTGGGGCGGCCGGATACCGTCGAGTTTTCGCTGCGGCTCGAGCCAGAGGTGACGGATTGGCAGACACCCGTCTCGTGGCTGAAGAAGGCGGTATCGATCTGGCATCCGAACGCCGCGACGTTCGGGCCCTTCTGGTACAGCGACCACAAGGTATTTGAAGACAGGCTCGGCGCGAGTTGGATGCTCTACCTGCCCCGAGTGCTGAACTCTCGGCAGGTCCCGGAGGCTCGTGCTCTCGTACCCGTCCTGGGCGGCGGCGGAAAGGGCAAAGACAGGCAACTCGGGACGATCATCGTCAGCGTCACCGACGGGCCGTTCTCGGACGAGAACCCCGAGCACGTCAGGGTCGCCAACGCCATCGAGATTCGGCTGGTCGATCAGGACTTGCTGCCGCGCTTCGCCGACTTGTGATGGTGAGGCTGCGATCGGGAGCAGCAGGTCAGCGCACCGAAGAATCGAACGAATGCGCGCGCCAAAACGACAAAAGCCCCAGAGGTTTCCCTCTGGGGCTCGAATCGTTGGCGGAGTGGACGGGGCTCGAACCCGCGACCCCCGGCGTGACAGGCCGGTATTCTAACCAACTGAACTACCACTCCAGTGGTCTGCAACCGACTTGCGTTTGATTGCTGACCGAGCCCGCTACTATAGCGCGGCCGCGAAACTTTGCAAGCACTTTTTTCGCCGGCCGACTTTTTCCTTCACAGCGTCGCCCGGCCGAGCACGCCGGCGATGCGCCGCATCAGCCCACGTGGCGTCGCGCCGACGGCCATCGTCGTCGCGCGGTTGATCCAGCCCGGCACGCAGACGACTTCGCCCGCCAGGCAGGCGCGCACGGCTTCGGCGGCCACCGCATCGGCGTCGCCGACCAGGGCCTGTGGCAGCTTGGCCAGCCGCGGGTTGCGTGCCGCGGCGGTCTCCAGCATCGAGGTCGCGGTGATTCCCGGGCACAGCGCCGTCGCGGTGACGCCGCTGCCGCGCAGTTCCTCGGCCAGCGACTCGGTCAGCGACAGCACGAAGGCCTTGGTCGCGGCGTAGGTCGCCAGCCCCGGCACCGGCTGGAAGGCGGCGGTCGACGCGACGTTGAGCACGCGGCCTCGGCCGCGTGAAACCATCGCCGGCACGAAGGCCGACATCATTTCCATCAAGGCGCCGACGTTCAGCGCCACCAGCTCACGATGGCGCGCTGCCGGCGTGTCGATGAACTGGCCGTGCTCCAGAACGCCGGCGTTGTTGACCAGCAGGTCGATGCGCCGGCGCTTGCGCCCCAGCGTGGCTGCCAGTGCCTCGGCGGCGCCCGGCGCCGCCAGGTCGGTGGCGATCGCGTCGACGCGCACGCCGTGCTCGCTGCGCAGGCCGGCGGCGAGTTCGTCCAGCCGCGCCTGGCGCCGCGCGACCAGCACCAGCGCAAATCCTTCGTGAGCCAGCCGGCGCGCCAGAGCTTCGCCGATGCCCGAGGAGGCGCCGGTGATCAGGGCGGTTTCGGCCGGGGTCGTGGCGGGATCGGGCATCGGGGGCGCTCCGGGAGGCGGGTGGGCACTCCGTATGATCGCCGCGGCGGCGGCCACCGCCGACAGACTCCCCCGCAACCCGAGGTCAAGCGATGAATGCGATCGACCGTGCGCACTCGGCGCTGGTGCTCGTCGACTACCAGGGCCGGCTGATGCCGGCGATCCACGACGGCGCGCGTGTGCTCGCCTGGGCGCGGCGCCTGGCCGAGATCGCGCGTGAGCTCGGCGTGCCGGTGCTGGGCACCGAACAGAACCCGGCGAAGCTGGGCCCCGACGACGAGGCCGTGCGCGCGCTGTGCGACACGACGCTGGCCAAGACGCACTTCGACGCCTGCGCCGACGGCCTGGTCGACGCGCTGAAGGCGCTGCCGGGCGCAGCACGCCAGATCGTCGTCGCCGGCTGCGAAGCCCATGTCTGCCTGCTGCAGACGGCGCTCGGCCTGTGCCGCGCCGGGCACGAGGTCTTCGTCGTCGAGCCGGCCTGCGGCTCGCGTTCGGCCGAGGACAAGGCACTGGCGATGGCGCGATTGCGCCAGGCCGGCGCGGTGATCGTCTCGGTCGAGATGGTCGCCTTCGAGTGGCTGCACGACTGCCGCGACCCGGCTTTCCGGCGCGTTCTGCCGCTGCTGAAGGAGCGTGTCGACGCCGGCTGAAGCCGATCGTCGCGCCCCCTGACTTGCGACCGGTCATGCGCAGCCGGGTGTCTGCCCCGACAATCGCGGGTTTCCGTCACTCTCCCCCCGGGGCACTCCCAGCGATGTCTTCCTTGCGCGGCGTCTTCAACGCCCTGGCCGTCGGCCTGAACACCGTCGCTGTCTTCTCGCTGATGATGCCGCCGGCACTGCTGAAGCTGGTCTTCCGCGGCGGCCCGGTCCGCCAGGCCTGCGACCACCTGCTCAATGCGCTGGCCAGCCGCTGGGTCGGCAACAACAACGCCTGGATCGCCGCGTCGTCGCGTGCGCGCTGGGACGTGCAGGGCGTCGACGGCCTGGACCGCCGCGGCTGGTATCTGGTGTCGTGCAACCACCAGAGCTGGGTCGACATCCTCGTGCTGCAGCGCATCTTCCACGGCCACATCCCGTTCCTGAAGTTCTTCCTGAAGGCCGAGCTGATCTGGGTGCCGGTCATCGGCCTGGCCTGGTGGGCGCTGGACTTCCCGTTCCTGAAGCGCGGCAAGGGCCGCAACTCGCGCGAGTCCGACCTGAAGTCGGCGCGCGAAGCCTGCGAGAAGTTCAAGCGCATCCCGACCTCGGTGATCAGCTTCTTCGAAGGCACGCGCTACACGCAGGCCAAGCACGACGAGATGGGCAGCCCCTACCGCCACCTGCTGAAGCCCAAGATCGGCAGCCTCGGCGTGGCGCTGGCGACGATGGGCGAGCAGTTCCAGTCGCTGCTGGACGTGACCATCGTCTACCGCAGCGGTGCGCCGACCTTCTGGGACCTGCTCTGCGGCCGTGTCGGCGAAGTCGTCGTGCGTGTGCGTGAACTCGAGATCCCGACCGAGCTCGTCGAGCAGGCCGACAAGATGCTCGACCGCACGTATCGCCGCCGCCTGACGGCCTGGGTCGAGACGCAGTGGTCCGAGAAGGACCAGCTGATCGACGAGCTGCTCGGCCAGCCCGCGGCGCTGCGCAACGCGGCCTGATTCAGCCCTGCCACCAGCGCGGCAGCGGTTCGTCGCGCGCCGCCGGATGGCTGCGCGACACGCGCAGCGCGCCGACGAGGTACAGCGCGTTCAGCAGCCGGCTGGCGCGCTCCAGGCTCATGCCGGGCCAGACGGCGATCGTCTTCAGCGCTGCCGTCTCCTGCTTCAGCCGCGTGATCACCATGCGCAGCGCGCCGCCGGCTTCGGGCAGCGTGTCCTGCGTCCCGGCCGCGAGCCGGTAGGCGGCGCGGCCGCCGATCTCGCCCAGCGGCCGTCGCCGCGGGCCTTCCATTGCCAGCCGCCACAGCAGCGGCTCGATCGGCCGGTAGCGCCCGGCGCCCTCTGCGCCGCGTTCGGTCAGCCAGTGGCCCGGCGCGCGCACACCCGGGCGCTCGACGCCGACGACCCGCAGCACCGCCAGCCGCGGCGGCGGCTGCATCTCGGGCAGGTCGCGCGGTGCGTGGTAGAGCTGCTGCTGCGGGAACAGCGTCAGCGGCCAGACCCAGGGCGGGCACTCCAGGCAGACCAGCGCCGCCTCGCGGTGGCGCACGCAGGCGGCGATGACCTCCAGCGCGTCGCCGGCGGCGGGGTCCAGTTCGAGCCGGCGCAGGTCGGCCAGCAACGTCGTCGACAGCAGCGACGGGCCCTCGCCGCGCGCGAAGGGCAGCGGCCCGTGGGCGTCGCGCTGGCGCTGGAAGGCGCTGACGCGCCACAGGGTCGAAGACTCGAAATCCCGCATGCCCGCATCCTCTCTCCGAAGTAGGCGCCGGCCAACTTAGGGGGGATGGGCAAAATTTCGACGGTCGGCTAAGCGAATGCGGGCGTCGTTAGCATCGACCGATGTCCCTCCACCGCCGAGTGCTCGTCGTACCCCTCGGTCTGGCAATCGATGTGCCAGAGGGGTCGACACTGCTGGCCGCGGCGTTGGCGGCCGGGGTCCATCTCCCCAGTTCGTGCCGCAACGGAACCTGCCGCGAGTGCCGCTGCCGGCTGCTCGAAGGCGAGGCGCGCCACACGATCGCCTGGCCCGGGCTGGACGCCGACGAACGCCGCGAGGGTTGGATCCTGCCCTGCGTCGCCGAGCCGCTCGGCGACCTGGTGCTCGAGCAGCCGCGTGCGGTGCGGCTCGAAACGCCCTAGACCGGCTGCGGCAGCGTGACGACGAAACAGGCGCCGGCGCCGGGCGTGCTGCTCGCCGTCAGCGTGCCGCCGTGGCGCTCGACGATGCCGTAGCTGATCGACAGCCCGAGCCCGGTGCCCTTGCCGACGGCCTTGGTCGTGAAGAAGGGGTCGAAGATGCGCGACAGGTGCTCGGGCGCGATGCCCGGGCCGTCGTCGGCGAAGGCGATGGCCCAGGCGCGGCCCTCGTCGGCGGGTGCGATCGTGATCTGCAGATGGCGTCCCGGCAGCCCGGCGCAGGCGTCGGCGGCGTTCTGGATCAGGTTCATCGTCACCTGCAGCAGCTGGCCCGGGCTGCCCAGCACCGCCGGGTCGCCCGGCGGCGGCGTGAAACGCACGTCGAAGTCGGGCGCCGTGCCTTTGCGCACCCAGTGGATCGCACGTTCGACGACGCCGGCCAGGCCGACGCGGGTGCGCTCCTCGCGGTCGACGACCGAGAAGCGCCTGAGCCCGGCGACGATGTCGGCGGTGCGCTGCGCGCCTTCGGCCATGCCGTCGATCAGCGAGGGCAGGTCGGCCAGCAGCGGCTCGATGCGCAGCCGCTCGCGTGCCGCCTGCACCGCCGCCGGCTGCGGCTGGGCGTGCACCGTGTCCAGGTACTGCTGCAGGCGCTCGGCGTAGCGCCGCAGCGCGGCCATGTTGCCGAGCACGAAGCTGATCGGGTTGTTCAGCTCGTGCGCGACGCCGGCCACCAGGCGGCCCAGCGAAGCCATCTTCTCGGAGTGCAGCAGCTGCTGCTGGGTCTGCTTCAGCGCCTCGTGCGTCTGGCGCAGCTCGTGATAGGCGCGTTTGAGCTCGCCCATCGGCCGGCCGACGAAGACGTGGCCCAGCAGCCGGCCGGCGGCGTCCAGGCGCTCCGAGCAGTTGAAGTCGACCGGCACGCGCTGGCCGCCGGCGTCGAGCAGCTGCAGCTCGGCGCTGGCCGGCGCGCGCCGCGACTGGGCGACGAGTTCGTCCATGCGCCGGCGCTCGCCGTCGTCGGCCAGCAGCGTGGCCACCGGCGTGCCGCGCAGCGCGTCGTCGCTGCGGCCGACCAGCGCGCACAGCGCCGGGTTGGTCTCCTCGATCTCGCCGGCGCGGTTGCAGGCCACCAGCACGTCGCTCATCGAGGCCAGCAGGCCGAAGATGAACTGCTGGCTCTGTTCCAGCGCCGCGTTCTTCTCCTCCAGCGCCACCTCGTCGGCGATCAGCTGCGAGTACACCTCGTCCATCTTGTGGATCACGTCGACCCAGGCCGACTCGTCCAGCCCTTCGGGGCGCGTGGCGGGGTCGGCGGGCAGGTCGGGGCGGGGGCGGGGCGTCGGCGACATGGGCTGCGGGTTCAGGCGTCGACGCGGTTGAACATCGACGCCAGGTGGGCTTCGCCGCGGTCGAGTATGAAGTAGCGGAACGCTTCGGCGGCAGGCGACAGCTGCTTGGCCGCCGTGTTGACGATGTTCCAGCGCCGCATCAGCGGCAGCCCTTCGACGTGCGGTGCGGCGATCAGCCCGGCCGACCACTCCAGCCCGATCGTGTGCAGCGACAGCAGGCTGACGCCCATGCCGGCCATCACCGCCTGCTTGATCGCCTCGTTGCTCGGCATCTCCATCACGAAGGTCGGCTTCAGGCGGAACTGGTCCAGGTACTCCTGCAGCGCGGTGCGGGTGCCCGAAGCCGGCTCGCGCACGATGAACGGCTCGTGGGCCAGCGCCGAGGCCGGCACGCTCTCGGCGTGCGCGAAGCGGTGGTCGGGCGCGGTGATCAGCACGTGCGGGTGCTTGGCGAAGGGCTCGGCGCGGCTGGCGAAGTCGACCGGCGGGCGGCCCATCACGCTGAGGTCGACCTCGTTGGCGGCCATCATCGCCACCAGTGCCTCGCGGTTGCCCAGGCGCAGGCGCACGTCGATCGCCGGGTGCTCGGTGTGGAACTTGGCCAGCAGCTGCGGCAGGAAGTACTTGGCGCTGCTGACCATGCCGATCGTCAGCCGGCCGCTCTCGAGCCGCGCGAAACGCGCCATCGCGTCCTCGGCCTCCTTCAGCGTGCCCAGCAGCCGGCGCGCGTAGACCAGGAAGTACTCGCCGGCGGTCGACAGCGACATGCGCCGGTTCTTGCGCTCGAACAGCCTGTGGCCGACCTGCGACTCGATTTCCTTGATCTGCAGCGAGACCGCGGGCGGCGTCAGGTGCAGCACCTCGGCCGCGCCTTGCACGCTGCCCTGGCGTGCCACCTCGACGAAGACCCTCAGCTGGCGGAAGGTGACGTTCAATTAAGGTTTCACTAAAGGAACAGTTTGGAAAGTCTAACTGTTCTTTATTCGTCCGGGTTCTTAGAGTCTGCACACACCCCGCTCGGAGACCACCCGCATGAACAAGCCGCATGAACCCGGCGCCACCGGCGACCAGATCCTGGACAAGAAGCAGCGCTACAGCGCCGGCGTGCTGAAGTACCGTCAGATGGGCTACTGGGACGCCGACTACGTGCCCAAGGCCACCGACGTCGTCTGCCTGTTCCGCATCACGCCGCAGGAAGGCGTGGACCCGATCGAAGCCGCCGCCGCCGTGGCCGGCGAGTCCAGCACCGCGACCTGGACCGTGGTCTGGACCGATCGCCTGACCGCCTGCGACAGCTACCGCGCCAAGGCCTACAAGGTCGAGCCGGTGCCGGGCCGGCCCGGCGAGTACTTCGCCTGGGTGGCCTACGACCTGATCCTGTTCGAAGAAGGCTCGATCGCGAACATGACCGCGAGCCTGATCGGCAACGTCTTCAGCTTCAAGCCGCTGAAGGCCGCGCGGCTGGAGGACATCCAGATCCCGGTGGCCTACGTGAAGACCTTCAAGGGCCCGCCGACCGGCCTGGTGGTCGAGCGCGAGCGCCTGGACAAGTTCGGCCGCCCGCTGCTGGGCGCGACGACCAAGCCCAAGCTGGGCCTGTCGGGCCGCAACTACGGCCGCGTGATCTACGAAGGCCTGAAGGGCGGCCTGGACTTCATGAAGGACGACGAGAACATCAACTCGCAGCCCTTCATGCACTGGCGTGACCGCTTCCTCTACGTGATGGACGGCGTCAACAAGGCCAGCGCGGCGACCGGCGAAGTGAAGGGCTCGTACCTGAACGTCACCGGCGCGACGATGGAAGACATCTACGAGCGGGCCGAGTTCGCCAAGGAACTGGGCAGCGTCGTGATCATGGTCGACCTGATCATCGGCTGGAGCGCCATCCAGTCGATCGCCAACTGGGCGCGCAAGAACGACATGATCGTTCACATGCACCGCGCCGGCCACGGCACCTACACGCGCCAGAAGAACCACGGCGTCTCGTTCCGCGTGATGGCCAAGTGGCTGCGCCTGGCGGGTGTCGACCACCTGCACACCGGCACCGCCGTCGGCAAGCTCGAAGGCGACCCGCTGACCGTGCAGGGCTACTACAACGTCTGCCGCGACGCCTACACGAAGCAGGACCTGCCGCGCGGCCTGTTCTTCGACCAGGACTGGGCCGACCTGCGCAAGGTGATGCCGGTGGCCTCGGGCGGCATCCACGCCGGCCAGATGCACCAGCTGATCGACCTGTTCGGCGATGACGTGATCCTGCAGTTCGGCGGCGGCACGATCGGCCACCCGGCCGGCATCCAGGCCGGTGCGGTGGCCAACCGTGTCGCGCTCGAAGCGATGGTCAAGGCGCGCAACGAAGGCAAAGACATCAAGAACGAGGGCCCCGAGATCCTGCAGAAGGCGGCTCAGTTCTGCACCCCGCTGAAGCAGGCGCTGGACACCTGGAAGGACGTCTCGTTCAACTACGCGAGCACCGACCAGTCCGACTACGCCGTGACGCCCGCCACCTCCGCCTGACGCCGCCCGAAGGAGCACCCGCACCATGATGACCAACCCCACCGGCCGGCTCACGCAAGGCCAGTTCAGCTTTCTCCCGGACCTGACCGACGAGGAGATCACGCTGCAGATCGAGTACGGCCTGAAGAAGGGCTACGCGTGGAGCGTCGAGTACAGCGACGACCCGCATCCGCGCAACACGTACTGGGAGATGTACGGCATGCCGATGTTCGACCTGCAGGACGCCGCCGGCGTGCTGATGGAGCTGAACGCCTGCCGCAAGACCTTCCCCAACCACTACATCCGCCTGATGGCCTTCGACTCGACGCGCGGCATCGAGTCGATCGCGATGAGTTTCATCGTCAACCGGCCGCCGACGGAGCCCGGTTTCGGCGTCGTGCGCCAGGAGATCAACGGCCGCTCGATGCGCTACACCGTGCACAGCTACGCCACCGACAAGCCGGAAACCCAGCGTTACTGACCCCGGAGGCGCCGTGTACCGCATCGCACCCTCGATCCTGTCGGCCGATTTCGCCCGTCTGGGCGAGGAGGTGCGAGCGGTGGTCGCCGCCGGCGCCGACTGGATCCACTTCGACGTGATGGACAACCATTACGTCCCGAACCTGACCTTCGGCCCGATGGTCTGCCAGGCATTGCGCCGGCACACCGAGGCGCCGATCGACGTGCACCTGATGGTGCAGCCGGTGGACGCGCTGGCCACGGCCTTCGCCAAGGCCGGCGCGGACCTCGTGAGCTTCCACCCCGACGCCAGCACGCACGTCGACCGCACGCTGCAGCTGATCAAGGCCGAAGGCTGCCAGGCGGGCCTCGTCTTCAACCCCGCCGAGCCGCTGGACGTGCTGGAGTGGGTGATCGACAAGGTCGACCTGGTGCTGATCATGAGCGTCAACCCGGGCTTCGGCGGGCAGAGCTTCATCGACAGCGCGCTGAGGAAGATCGAGAAGGCGCGCAAGATCATCGATGCCAGCGGCCGCGACATCCGGCTCGAAGTCGACGGCGGCATCAAGGTCGACAACATCCGGCGTGTGGCCGACGCCGGCGCCGACACCTTCGTGGCCGGCAGCGCGATCTTCGGCCAGCCCGACTACGCAGCGGTCATCGCGGCGATGCGCGCCGAGCTGGCGCGCCGCAGCGCCGAGGAGCTCGTCTGATGGGCGCGCCGCTGTACTCCATTCCCGGCGCCGCGATCGGCGCGCCGGCCGCCACGCCGGCGCAGGACGAGGCCAAGCCGGTGCCGCGCACCGTCGGCGAGGTGCTGGCGCAAAGCCAGGTCGAGGCGGTGATGGACGAGCTCGACCACGACCTCGTCGGCCTGGCGCCGGTCAAGCAGCGCATCCGCGACATCGCCGCGCTGCTGGTCATCGACAAGCTGCGCCTGAACCTGGGCCTCGCGGCGCAGATGCCCAGCCTGCACATGTGCTTCACCGGCAACCCCGGCACCGGCAAGACGACGGTGGCGCTGCGCATGGCCGAGATCCTCCACCGCCTGGGTTACGTGCGCAAAGGCCACCTCGTCGCCGTGACGCGCGACGACCTCGTCGGCCAGTACATCGGCCACACCGCGCCGAAGACCAAGGAAGTGCTGAAGAAGGCGATGGGCGGCGTGCTGTTCATCGACGAGGCCTACTACCTGTACCGCCCCGAGAACGAACGCGACTACGGCCAGGAGGCCATCGAGATCCTGCTGCAGGTGATGGAGAACCAGCGCGACGACCTCGTCGTGATCCTCGCCGGCTACAAGGACCGCATGGACACCTTCTTCAAGTCCAACCCCGGCATGAGCTCGCGCATCGCGCACCACCTCGACTTCCCGGACTATTCGGGCGAGGAGCTGCTGCAGATCGCCGACCGCATGACCGCCGGCATGAACTACCGCTTCGGCGACGGCACGCGCGAAGCCTTCGCCGAGTACCTGGAGCTGCGCCTGGCGCAGCCCAACTTCGCCAACGCGCGCAGCGTGCGCAACGCGCTCGACCGCATGCGGCTGCGCCAGGCCTCGAGGCTGTTCGCCGAGCGCGACCGCGCGCTCACCGAGGCCGACCTGACGACGCTGGCCCCGGAGGACATCCTCGCCAGCCGTCTGTTCCAGACCGCCGAGCGCTAGACCTGCTTTCAACTCTCCCGTCGGAAAGCCCACCATGCCCTTGTCCCAACGCTGGACGCTGACCCGCTACCTGATCGAGGAGCGCCGCCGCTTCCCGAACGCCAGTGGCGACCTCAACGCGCTGATCCTCGACATCTCGCTGGCCTGCAAGGCCATCGCCCGCATCGTCTCCTTCGGCGTGCTGGGCGATTCGCTGGCGCCCGAGGTCACCGCGGTCGGAGGCGACGTCAACGTGCAGGGCGAGGTGCAGAAGCCGCTGGACGTGCTGTCCAACGAGATCTTCCTGCGCATGAACGAGTGGAACGGTCATCTCGCCGGCATGGCCTCCGAGGAGATGGAGACGCCGCACCAGATCCCGGGCAACTACCCGCGCGGCAAGTACCTGCTGACCTTCGACCCGCTGGACGGCTCCAGCAACATCGACGTCAACGTCTCGGTCGGCAGCATCTTCTCGATCCTGCGCGCGCCGCAGGCGGTCATCGACTCGGGCCGCGACGTCACCGTCGACGACTTCCTGCAGCCCGGCACCGAGCAGGTGGCCGCCGGCTACGCGATCTACGGCCCGGTGACGATGCTGGTGCTGACGGTCGGCAACGGCGTCGTCGGCTTCACGCTGAACCACAACCTCGGCGAGTTCGTGCTGACGCACCCGAACCTGCGCATCCCGGCGGACACGCACGAGTTCGCGATCAACACCTCCAACAGCCGCTTCTGGGAGCCGCCGGTCAAGCGCTACGTCGACGAATGCCTGGCCGGCAAGACCGGCCCGCGCGGGCGCGACTTCAACATGCGCTGGATCGCCAGCATGGTCGCCGAGGCGCATCGCATCCTGATGCGCGGCGGCGTCTTCATGTACCCGCGAGACACCAAGGACCTGGCCAAGCCCGGCCGCCTGCGCCTGCTGTACGAAGCCAACCCGATCGGCTTCGTGATGGAGCAGGCCGGCGGGCGCGCCTCCACCGGCCGCCAGCCGGTGTTGGGCGTGCAGCCGAGCTCGCTGCACCAGCGCATCGGCCTGGTCTTCGGCTCCAAGAACGAAGTGGAGCGCATCGAGCGCTACCACCACGAACCCGCCGAACGCGAACCCTGCAACCCGCTGTTCGCCGAACGCAGCCTGTTCCGAGACTGAAGAGAAAGACGACCATGTCCGAACGCCATCCCATCATCTCGATCACCGGATCGTCGGGTGCCGGCACCACCTCGGTGACGCGCACCTTCGCCAACATCTTCCGGCGCGAGAACATCAAGGCCGCGATCGTCGAAGGCGACAGCTTCCACCGCTACGACCGCAACGAGATGCGGCTCAAGATGCTGGAAGCCGAGAAGGCCGGCAACAAGCACTTCAGCCACTTCGGCCCCGAGAACAACCTCTTCCCCGAACTCGAGCAGCTGTTCCGCAGCTACGGCGAGACCGGCATCGGCCGCAGCCGCAAGTACCTGCACGACCCGGTCGAGGCCGCGCCCTACGGCCAGGAGCCCGGCACCTTCACGCCCTGGGAGGACATCGAGGCCGGCACCGACCTGATGTTCTACGAAGGCCTGCACGGTGCCGTCGTGACGCCCGAGGTCGACATCGCGCGCTACCCGGACCTGCTGATCGGCGTCGTCCCGGTGATCAACCTGGAGTGGATCCAGAAGCTCTACCGCGACAAGAACGTGCGCGGCTATTCGACCGAGGCGGTGACCGACACCATCCTGCGCCGCATGCCGGACTACGTGCACTACATCGTCCCGCAGTTCACGCACACCCACGTGAACTTCCAGCGTGTGCCGGTCGTCGACACCTCCAACCCCTTCATCGCACGCGACATCCCGCAGCCCGACGAGAGCCTGTGCGTGATCCGCTTCGCCAACCCGAAGGGCATCGACTTCCCCTACCTGCTGAACATGATCAACGACTCGTGGATGTCGCGTGCGAACACGATCGTCGTGCCTGGCGGCAAGATGGAACTGGCGATGCAGCTGATCTTCACGCCGTTCATCTGGCGCATGATGGAACGGCGCCGCCGCGCGCTGGGGGCCCTGTGATGACGGCGCTCACCATGAACCGCCTGGCCGACGCGCTGCGTGTGCTGGCCGTCGACGCCGTCGAGGCCGCCAAGAGCGGCCACCCCGGCGCGCCGATGGGCATGGCCGAGATGGCCACCGTGCTGTGGACGCGCCACCTGCGCCACGACCCGGCAGCGCCGCACTGGGCCGACCGCGACCGCTTCGTGCTCAGCAACGGCCACGCTTCGATGCTGATCTACGGCCTGCTGCACCTCACGGGCTACGAGCTGCCGCTGGACGAGCTCAAGCGCTTCCGCCAACTGCACAGCAAGACCGCCGGCCACCCCGAGGTCGGCATCACGCCGGGCGTCGAGACGACGACCGGGCCGCTGGGCCAGGGCCTGGCCAACGCCGTCGGCATGGCGCTGGCCGAGAAGCTGCTGGCCGCCGAGTTCAACCGCCCCGGCCACACGCTCGTCGACCACCGCACCTGGGTCTTCCACGGCGACGGCTGCCTGATGGAAGGCATCAGCCACGAAGCCTGCTCGCTGGCCGGCACGCTGCGCCTGTCCAAGCTGGTCGCGCTGTACGACGACAACGGCATCTCGATCGACGGCCACGTCGACGGCTGGTTCACCGACGACACGCCGGCGCGTTTCCGCGCCTACGGCTGGCACGTCATCGGCCCCATCGACGGCCACGATGCCGCCGCGCTCGACGCCGCGATGGCCGAGGCACGCGCCCAGGGCGACGCCGCCGACGGCAAGCCGACGCTGATCGTCTGCAAGACGACGATCGGCAAGGGTTCGCCGAACAAGGCCGGCGGCCACGACGTGCACGGCGCGCCGCTGGGCGCCGCCGAGGTCGCGGCGATGCGCCAGGCACTCGACTGGCCCTGGGGCCCGTTCGAGATCCCCGACGAACTGCGTGCCGCCTGGGACCAGCGTGAACGCGGCGCCGCCGCGCACGCCGACTGGAACCAGCGCCTGGCCGCCTACCGTGCCGAATACCCGGCCGAGGCCGCCGAGTTCGAGCGCCGCATGGCCGGCGTGCTGCCCGACGGCTACGCCGAACGTGCCGCCGAAGCGGTCGCCAAGCTCGCCGCGTCGGCCGGCACCGTCGCCACGCGCAAGGCCAGCCAGCTCGCGCTGGACGCGCTGGCGCCGCTGCTGCCCGAGATCTTCGGCGGCTCGGCCGACCTGACCGGCTCCAACCTGACCAACTTCAAAGGCTGCGTCGTCGCCGGCCGCGACCGCGCCGGCAACCACCTCAGCTGGGGCGTGCGCGAGTTCGGCATGGCCGGGGCGCTGAACGGCATGGCGCTGCACGGAGGTTTCATCCCCTACGGCGGCACCTTCCTGACCTTCAGCGACTACAGCCGCAACGCCGTGCGCATGGCGGCGCTGATGAAGCAGCGTGTGATCCACGTCTTCACGCACGACTCGATCGGCCTCGGCGAAGACGGCCCGACGCACCAGAGCGTCGAGCACGTGCCGTCGCTGCGCCTGATTCCGAACCTGGACGTCTGGCGCCCGGCCGACACCGCCGAGACCGCCGTCGCCTGGGCCACCGCGCTCGAGCGCCACGACGGCCCGACGGCGCTGGCGCTGTCGCGCCAGAACCTGCCGCCGGTGGCCGATGCCAGCCGCCTGGACGACATCGCGCGCGGCGGCTACGTGCTCGCCGACGCCGACGGCGCGCGCGCCGTGATCATCGGCACCGGCTCCGAGCTGCATCTGGCCTTGCAGGCGCAGGCGGCGCTCGCGGCCGAGGGCATCCCGGTGCGTGTCGTCTCGATGCCGAGCACGAGCGTCTTCGATCGCCAGGACGCGGCCTACGTCGACGCCGTGCTGCCGCCGGAGCTGCCGGCGGTGGCGGTCGAAGCCGCGCACCCGGACTTCTGGCGCAAGTACGTCGGCCGCCGCGGCGCGGTCGTCGGCATCGCCACGTTCGGCGAATCGGCCCCGGCGCCGACGCTGTACCAGTACTTCGGCATCACCGCCGACCGTGTCGCCGAGGCCGTGCGCGGCCTCCTCGGCTGACCTCCCTCTGAAGGAGACCACGATGCTGCGCGCCCTGCTGATCGACCTCGACGGCACCCTTGTCGACACCGCGCCCGAGCTGGCGCTGGCGCTCAATGCCACCTTGCGCGCCTGGCAGCGCGAGACGGTGGACGACGAGACGGTGCGCGGCTGGATCGGCGACGGCGCGCGTGCGCTCGTGGAGAAGGCCTTCGGCGGCCCGGTCGACGAAGCCGTCTGGCAGCACTTCTCGCTGGTCTACAGCGAGGTCTGCGGGCTGCACAGCACGCTGTTCCCCGGCGCGCGCGAGCTGCTGCAGCGCCTGGCCGGCGACGGCGTGCGGCTGGCGGTGCTGACGAACAAGGAGGCCGCTTTCGCCCACCGCCTGCTGGCGCGCCACGACATCGCCGACCTGTTCGAGCTGCTGATCGCCGGCGATTCGCTGCCGGTGCGCAAGCCCGACCCGGCGGTCGCCGGCCACGCGCTGGCGGCGCTGGACGTGCCGGCCGACGAAGCGGCGCTGCTCGGCGACTCGGTCACCGACGTGCGCACCGCACGCGCCGCCGGGCTGCGCGCCTGGATCGTGCGCCACGGCTACCCGGCCGGCGAGTTCGCCGGCGATGACCATCCCGACGCCTTCGTCGGCTCGCTGGCCGAGTTCGACCCGCATTCGCTGCACGGCGGCGAGGCGCTGCGACCGATCCACTGATCCCGCCCGGCGCCGGCCGCGGCGCCGTTTCTCTTGCCCACGACAAGGTCGCGTCCGTCCGTGACCCAGGAGTTGCCATGCCCCTCATCGCGCTGCGCCCGCTGCTCGACCATGCCGCCGAACACGACTACGGCGTGCCGGCCTTCAACGTCAACAACATGGAGCAGATCCAGGCGATCCTGCAGGCCGCCCAGGCCTGCGACGCGCCGGTGATCCTGCAGGCCAGCGCCGGGGCGCGCAAATACGCCGGCGAGCCCTTCCTGCGCAAGCTCGTCGAGGCCGCCGTCGAGCAGTACCCGGCGACGCCGATCTGCCTGCACCAGGACCACGGCGCCTCGCCGGCGGTCTGCGTGCAGGCCATCCGTTCGGGCTTCACCAGCGTGATGATGGACGGCTCGCTGCGCGAGGACCAGAAGACGCCGGCCAGCTACGACTACAACGTCGAGGTCACGCGCCGCGTCGTCGAGATCGCGCGGGCCGTCGGCGTCAGCGTCGAAGGCGAGCTCGGCTGCCTGGGTTCGCTGGAGACCGGCACCGCCGGCGAGGAAGACGGCGTCGGCGCCGAAGGCACGCTGGACCACGCCCAGTTGCTGACCGACCCCGACCAGGCCGCCGACTTCGTCGCGCGCACCGGCGTCGACGCGCTGGCGATCGCCATCGGCACCAGCCACGGCGCCTACAAGTTCACCCGCCAGCCCACCGGCGACATCCTGGCCATCGACCGCATCGCCGCGATCCACGCGAAGATCCCGAACACCCACCTCGTGATGCACGGCAGCTCGAGCGTGCCGCAGGAGTGGCTGGCGATCATCCGCCAGCACGGCGGCGCGATCCGCGAGACCTACGGCGTGCCGGTCGAGGAAATCGTGCGCGGCATCCGCCATGGTGTGCGCAAGATCAACATCGACACCGACATCCGCCTCGCGATGACCGGTGCCATGAGAAAAGTCATGGCAGAAAAACCCGAAGAGTTCGATCCTCGTGCGTTTTTGAAGGCTGCAACCGCGGCCGCGCGCGACATCTGCCGGGACCGCTTCGAGGCCTTCGGCTGCGCCGGGCAGGCCTCCCGGTTGGGTCGTGGGCGCGGCTGACGCGAACGGGGAACCACCATGACCTTGAAGGCGCTGCTCTGGGACGTTGACGGCACGCTGGCCGAAACCGAAGACCATGGGCACCGGGTCGCCTTCAACCTCGCGTTCAAGGAAGCCGGCCTGCGCTGGCGCTGGGACAGCGAGCTCTACGGCGACCTGCTCAAGGTCACCGGCGGCAAGGAACGGCTGATGGCCTGGTTCGAACGTGTGGACCCGCAGGCCGCCGCCGCCCCCGAAGCCGCCGCGCGCATGGCGCGGCTGCACGAACGCAAGACCGCGATCTACGTCGACCTGCTGGCGCGCCGCGCGGTCGGGCTGCGCCCGGGTGTCTCGCGCCTGCTCGACGACGCCCAGGCCGCCGGCCTGCGCCAGGCGATCGCGACGACGACGACGCCGGCCAACGTCACCCAGCTGATCGACGTCACGCTGGGCGGCCGCGGCCACCGGCTGTTCGAGATCGTCGGCGCCGGCGACGCGGTGCCGAAGAAGAAGCCGGCGCCGGACATCTACCGCTGGGTGCTGGAGCGCATGCGCCTGGCGCCGCACGAATGCCTGGCGGTCGAGGACTCGCGCATGGGCGTCGAGGCCGCGACGGCCGCCGGCGTGCCGGTGCTGCTGGTGCGCAGCCGCTACACCGGCACCGCGACGATTCCCGGCACCGTCGGCGATCTGCCCAGCCTGGAAGGCGTGCGCCTGCAGCAGCTGCGCGACTGGCACGCGAAGGCGGTGCAGGGAAGCGCGGCCGCGGCCTGAGCCTTCCTGTTAATGGACCGTGCAGACCATGCACGGATCGAACGAGCGCACGACGTGCTGAACCGCGACCGGCGTCGTCTCGCCGGCTGAGACCGGCGCGCCGACCAGCGCCGCTTCCAGCGCGCCGGGCACGCCGGCCGCGTCGCGCGGCGAGAAGTTCCAGCTCGTCGGCGCGACGATCTGCCAGCTGGCGATGCGACCGCGCTCCAGTCGCAGCCAGTGGCCGAGCGCGCCGCGTGCGGCTTCGGTGAGGCCGCAGCCTTCGGCCTCGTCGGGCAGCCGCGTCGCGACGTGGAAAGGCTCGCGCGGCACGATCGCCGCCAGCGCCTGCTCCATCAGCCCGGGCAGCCGCGCCAGCTCCACCAGCCGCGCCAGCACACGCGCCGCGACGCCGCAGCCGTGGCGCGCGACGAAGTCCGTCACCAGCGGCTGGCCGGCCAGCAGCTGCCGCGCCAGCGCGCCGGTCTCGACGACGCGGCCGGCCAGGCGCGGCGCCTTGTTCCAGGTGTAGCCGCCGGGTTTGTCGGCGTCCGGGCGCGTCAGGCCGACGCTGGGATGCAGCGCGCCTTCGGGCGCGTCGGCCAGCCAGGCGTGGGTCGCGTCCTCGGTGATCGTCGCCAGGTCCAGCGCGCCGATGCGGCCGTCCTCCCAGACGCCGGGCGGGAAGGCGTGGCCGCCGTCGGGCTGCACGAAACCGCCGTAGCCCAGCAGCCGGCCGGGGCCGGGGCCCAGCGTCGCCAGGCCGAGGTCCGACGCGATGTCCAGCCAGAGCCGCAAGTCGCCGCGCCCCGGGGCGCTGTCGCGCCAGCGCTCCAGCGCCGCCTCGTCGTGCAGCGCCAGCAGCTCTTCCAGCGGCGCGCCGACGAGTTCCTGCTCCAGGAAGGCGCGAAACTCGCGCACACGCGCCAGCAGCCGCAGGCGTTCGGCGGCCTCGATCGCACGCGAGCTGCCGCCCGGCTGGATGCTCTGCGTGTGCGGCCACTTGCCGCCCAGCGTGCCCAGCAGCTCGAACCAGCGCTGGCGCGCGGCCAGCGCCTTGCGTGCCTGCACGCCGGCGAGCGCGGCGAAACGCCGTTCGGCCTCGGCGAACCACGGCCGCCCGGCGTAGGCCGGCCGCGTGAAGTCGGGCATGAAGAACAGGTAGAAGTGCGACAGGTGGTCGGCCGCGTTCTCGGTGCCCAGCATCAGGTTGGTCGTGTGTACGCCGTTGGGCGGTGGCGTCACGCCGGCCGCGGCGGCCAGCGCCCGCGCCGCGGCGACCGACTGCGACACCGAGCAGATGCCGCAGATGCGCGGCACGACGACCAGCGCGTCCATCGCCGGGCGGCCGACCAGCATCTGCTCGAAGCCGCGGTACATCGGCGACACCACCTCGGCCGAGGCGACGCGGCCGTCGGCGACGTCCAGCCGCACTTCCAGGTCGCCCTCCACGCGGTTGAAGGGCCCGACGATCAAACGACTCATGCGGCGATTCTGGCCGGCGGCCTCACTTGCGCGTGCGCCGGATCGCCGGCGGCACGACGACGTGGTCGGCCACCGCGTTCTGCTTCACGCGCCGCGGCGTCGCGCTCTTGGCCAGCGAGGACAGCGCGACGAACCAGGCCTTGGGCATGTCGGTCGGCAGGCCGATCGGGATGCCGGCCAGCTTTGGCGTGGTGTCGAAGGCGTGGCCCGGCTCCTGGAAGCCGGGTTCGGTGCAGCTGATGCAGGCGTAGCCGCCGCGCGTGCACGAACCTTCGCCGTTCCACAGCCGGGTGTTGCAGTCGGCGTGCGCCTGGGTGCCCTTGCAGCCCAGGTGTTCCATCATGCAGCCCAGGTCCGACGGCCGTTCGGCGCTGGCCTTGAACTCGTAGTACTCGTTGCGCGTGCAGCCGTGGTGCACCAACTGGTCGGCGTAGAAGCGCGGGCGCTGCAGCGCGTCGAGGTCGGCGGCGGCCAGCGAGCCGTCGGCCAGCGCCATCAGCGTCTCCAGCACCCAGCCCGGGTGCGTCGGGCAGCCGGCGATGTTGACCACCGGCAGCCCGCCGGCGGCGCGGAAACCGGCGCCGAGCAGGCCGCCGGCCAGTTCGTCCTCGTACTGCAGGCCGCAGGCTTCGGTCGGGTTGGCGCCGCCGGCGGTCACACCGCCCCAGGCGGCGCAGCTGCCGAGGGCGACGACGTGGCGCGCCTGCGCGGCCAGCCGTCGCACCCACGAGACCATCGGCACGCCGGTGCCGGCCAGCAGGTGGAAGCGGCCGCTGCCGTTCGGCCCGCGCAGCAGCGCGCCTTCGACGACCAGCACGTCCAGCGGCCGGCGGCCGTTGGCGATCTCGTCGAGCAGCACCGTGACCTCGTCGCCGCTGGCGCGCGACAGCGACGGGTGCCACAGCAGGCGCAGCCCGGCGTCGGCCAGCAGCGCCGGGAAGTCGGGGGTGTCGGCGCACAGCAGCGACATGCTGCAGCCGCCGCAGCCGCCGCTCTGCAACCAGAGCACGTCCAGCGGCGTGTTCACGGCGGCAACTCCAGGCCGAAACGCTGCAGCTTGGCGCGCAGGCCCATGCGCGACAGGCCGAGTTCGGCGGCGGCCTGGGTCTTGTTCCACTGCAGGCGCAGCATCGTTTCGCGCAGGATCATCGCCTCGACGGCGTCGAGCCGGTCCTGCAGCCGGCCGGCGGCCGGCAGCGCGGCGGCGGTGGTCGACGCGGCGGCGCCGGTCTGGCCCTGCAGCAGCCGGCGCGACAGCGCACGCGCCGGCAGGCGCAGCTCGTCGCTGAGCGCCAACGCGCGCGCCAGCTCGTTGCGCAGCTCGCGCACGTTGCCCGGCCAGGGGTAGGCCATCAGCAGCGCGCGGCAGTCGTCGTCCAGGCCGCTGGCCGGGCGGCCGAGTTCGGCCGAGACGTCGGCCAGCAGCTGCTCGGCGATGACGACGATGTCGCCCGGCCGCTCGCGCAACGGCGGCAGCTCCAGCGAGACGCCGGCGATGCGGTAGTACAGGTCTTCGCGGAAGCTGCCGGCGCGCACCGCGGCCTCGAGGTCGCGGTGGGTCGCGGCGATCACGCGCACGTCCACCGGCAGCGTGCGCGACGAGCCGACCGGCCGCACCTCGCCTTCCTGCAGCACACGCAGCAGCTTGACCTGAAAGGCCGCCGAGGTGTCGCCGACCTCGTCGAGGAAGATCGTGCCGCCGTCGGCCTGCTGGAACAGGCCGATGCGGTCTTCGACGGCGCCGGTGAACGAACCGCGCTTGTGGCCGAAGAGCTCGGTCTCCAGCAGCGTGTCGGGCACCGCGCCGCAGTTGACGACGACGAAGGGCCCGGCCATGCGCGGCGAGGCGCAGTGGATCGCCCGCGCCAGCAGCTCCTTGCCGGTGCCCGACTCGCCGAGGATCAGCGCCGACAGGTCGTAGCGTGCGACCCGTTCGGCCATCGAGCAGACACCGTCCAGCGGGCTGCCCGGGGCGCGCACGATGCGGTCGAAGTCGTAGGCCCGGCGCACCTCGCGCAGCGTGGCGTCGCGGCGCTGCTGCAGTGCACGCGGGCCGGCGCGCAGGTCCAGCTCCAGCCGCTGCAGGCCGTGCTGCAGCCGGCTGGCCTCGACGGCGCTGCGCACGGTGCCCAGTAGGTGGTCGGGCGTCCAGGGCTTGAGCACGTACTGGAAGATGCCCGCCTCGTTGACGCCGGCGATGATGTCCTGGCTGTCGGTGTAGCCCGAGACGAGGATGCGCACGACATCGGGCCAGGTCTCGCGGATCTGCTTGAAGAACTCGACGCCGGTCAGCCCCGGCATGCGCTGGTCGCAGAGCACGACCTGGATCGCGTGGCGCTCGAGCATGCCGCGTGCGGCTTCGGCGTCGGGCGCGGTGAGCACGCGGAACTCCTCGTCCAGCGTGCGCCGCATCGCCTCCTGCGAGCGCTGCTCGTCGTCGACGACCAGCACCCAGGGCAGTTCGCGGCCGGCGGAACCCAGGGCGCGGGCCGCGGCGAAATCGGATTCGGGGGCGTTCATCGGCGGGCGGTCGTCCGCCCGAGGTGGCGGCAAGCGGCCATGCTAGCCGCGATGCGGGCGTGGCGCTTTACGCGTTTTCCGCAGCCGAGCGCCGTGCTCGGGGGAGTGGCCGCCGTCGCAGCCCGGCGCCCGCGCCTAGACGACCAGGAGGCTGAATTCCAGCGTCGACGGGAACGAGCGCCCGCTGCGCTCGAGCGTGTAGCGCATCACGAGGTCGAAGCGGCCGGTCTGGGTCGGGGTGCCGCTCAGCAGCACGTTGCCGTTCGCATCGAGCTGCAGCGCCATGCCCGGTGGCAGGCTGCCCTGCGCCAGGTCGAGCGAATGCCGGTCGCCGGGCAACGAGTCGGCGTAGCCGAAGACCTGGGCGACGCGTGCCGTCGGCGAGCTCGCGTCCAGCGGGATGCCGACCGCCAGCGTGAGCTGCGGCGGCGCGCCCATCGACGCCAGAGAGGGCGCGGTGACGGAGAAATCGTAGACCGCGGACGTCGTGCCGTCGTGGCCGCTGACGCTCAGCACCACCCAGCCGTTGTAGACCCCGATCGTCGTCGCGACCCCTCGGAACCGGCAGTCGTCGCCGAGCGTGACGCCTTCGGGCAGCGTGCTCTCCGGCGACAGGTTGCAGTGCGGGGCATTGCCTTGCAAGCCCCGCACGACCGGGGTCAGGGTCGGGGCGGTCATCACCTGGACGCTTTCACCGACGTTCTCGTAGCTGAACTGGACCTCGAGATCGCCGTCGCTGGCGCCACCGCCCCCGCCACCGCAGGCGCTCAGGGCCGCGGCGGCGGCCACGGTGCAGAACAGGCGCGCTCCTGCGCGCGACGGGGTGGAGAGCATCGGCATCCTTCTGACGGTGGGTCTGCTCGGAGGCGTGCCGCCACCGGCCGGCTGGGGGTGCGATGTCCGCCGCCGGACGCGGACCGCCGCGATGCTAGCGGTCGCTCGCAGCGTCAAACGCCGTGTCGTCCCGTCATGGAACGATGACCGGCCCGCCCGGCAGTTGCGGGTGCTGCGGCCGGCCGTGCCGTGACGGCGATGCCGGTCAGCAGATGCGCGGCAGCTGTTCGCCGCTCAGCCAGTCGACGATGCGCCGCCCGCCCAGCCGGGTCGTCATCTGCACGAAGCGGCGTTCGTCGGCGACGACGCGGCCGATGATCGCGGCGTCGCGGCCGCGCGGGTGGGCGCGCATCGCCGCCAGCAGCGCCTCGGCGTGCTCCGGCGCGGCGACGGCCAGCAGCTTGCCTTCGTTGGCGACGTACAGCGGGTCCAGCCCCAGCAGCTCGCAGGCCGCGGCCACCTGGGCCTGCATCGGGATCGCCGCCTCGTCCAGATGCAGGCCGACGCCCGACTGGCGCGCTATCTCGTTGAGCGTCGTCGCGACGCCGCCGCGCGTCGGGTCGCGCAGCGTGCGCACCGCGCCTTCGGGCACCGCGGCCAGCATCGCCGCGACCAGGCCGTTCAGCGCCGCGGTGTCGGAGACGATGCGCGTCTCGAACTCCAGCGACTCGCGCTGCGACAGCACCGCGACGCCGTGTTCGCCGATCGTGCCCGACAGCAGCACGACGTCGCCCGGCCGGGCGTGGGCGCCGCCGATCGAACGCCCCGGCGGCAAGGCGCCGACGCCGGTGGTCGTGATGAAGACGCCGTCGCCCTTGCCGCGTTCGACGACCTTGGTGTCGCCGGTGACGATGGCAACGCCGGCCTCGCGCGCCGCGGTGGCCATGGACTCCACGATGGTCTTCAGCTCGGCGAGCGCGAAACCTTCTTCGAGGATGAAGCTGGCCGCCAGGTACAGCGGCGTTGCACCGAGCATCGCGACGTCGTTGACGGTGCCGTGCACCGCCAGGCCGCCGATGTCGCCGCCAGGGAAGACCAGCGGCGAGATGACGTGGCCGTCGGTCGCCATCACCAGGCGGTGGCCGGGCGGCGGTGCCGGCAGCGCGGCGCCGTCGTCACCTTGGCGCAGCCATTCGTTGTCGAAGGCACGCGCGAACAGTTCGTCGACGAGCTGCGCGGCGGCGCGCCCGCCGGCGCCGTGGTTCAGGTCGACGCGGCCCTGGCGCCAGTCGATCGGGCGTTGGTAATCGGTCTTCATGCGGCGACGACGGGGATGTCCTTGAATCTGCCGTAGGCGTAATGCGCGGCGCAGGCGCCTTCGGACGAGACCATGCACGAGCCCATCGGGTTGTCGGGCGTGCAGACGGTGCCGAACAGCGAGCAGTCCGACGGCGTCTTCACGCCGCGCAGGATGGCGCCGCATTCGCAGCGTTTGTGGTCGGGCACCGGCTGGTAGGCCAGTGCGAAGCGCTGCTCGGCGTCGAAGCGCGCGTAGGCCGGGCGCAGGCGCAGCGCGCTGTCGGGCACCGTGCCCAGGCCGCGCCACTCGAAGGACTCGCGATGCTCGAAGACCTCGGCCATCGCCGCGATCGCCGCGGCGTTGCCGTCGCGGCCGACGGCGCGCACGAACTCGTTCTCGACCTCGGCGCGGCCATCGTTGACCTGGCGCACCAGCATCAGGATGGCCTGCATCACGTCCAGCGGCTCGAAGCCGGCGATGACCACCGGCTTGCGGTAGGCCGCGGCGAAGGGCTCGTACGGCGCCGAGCCGATGACGATGCTGACGTGCGCCGGGCCGACGAAGCCGTCCAGCGGCACCGTGCCCCATTGCGCGACCTCGGGCGAGCTCAGCACGTGGGTGATCGCCGCCGGCGTCAGCACGTGGCAGCACAGCACGCTGAAGTTGGCCAGGTTCTCGGCCGCGGCCTGGCGCAGCACCAGCGCCGTCGGCGGTGTCGTCGTCTCGAAGCCGATGGCGAAGAACACGACTTCGCGTGCCGGGTTCTGGCGCGCCACCTTCAGCGCGTCGGCGGCCGAATAGACCATGCGGATGTCGCCGCCGCGTGCCTTGGCCTTCAACAGCGACAGGCCGCCGGAGGCCGGCACACGCATCGTGTCGCCGTAGGTGCAGACGATGGCGCCGTGCTCCAGCGCCAGCGCGATCGCCTGGTCGACACGGCCGATCGGCAGCACGCAGACCGGGCAGCCGGGGCCGTGGATCATGCGCACGTTGGCCGGCAGCAGCGAGGCGACGCCGTAGCGTGCGATGGCGTGCGTGTGGCCGCCGCAGAACTCCATGAAGGCATAGCGCCGCGCCGGGTCGGCTTCGGCGGCGACGCGTTCGGCCAGATGGCGCGCGGTGTCGCCGTCGCGGAACTCGTCGACGTACTTCATCGTGCCGCCTCCGCGGCTTCGGCGAACAGCGCCAGCGTGCGCGCCGCTTCCTCGGGGTCGAGAAGGCCGATCGCGAAGCCGACGTGCACGACGACGTAGTCGCCGACGGCGGCGTCGGGCACCAGCGCCAGCGAGACGCTCTTGCGCACGCCACCGAGTTCGACGAGCGCCTCGTCGCCGTCGCGGCGTTCGACGACGAGGGCGGGCAGGGCGAGGCACATCAGGCGGTCTCCAGGGGTTCGGCCAGCCGGTGTTCGGCGACACGGCACTGGCCACGCGCGAGGCCGGCGTCGCCGCAGTCGGCGAGTGCGGCGGGGCGCAGCGGTTCGAGGTCGCGTGCGGCCAGCCCGGCCTCGATCCGGGCCGACAGCACGCGGTTGAAGAAGCAGCCGCCGGCCAGCACGACGCGGCGCACGCCGTGGGCGGCGCAGGCTGCTGCGGCGGCCTCGACCAGACCGTCGGCCAGCGCGCGGTGGAAGAGTGCCGCGCCGCGTGCGGCCTGGCCTTCGGCACCGAGTTCGATCAGGCGCGTGGCGACCGGGTGCAGGTCGACGACACCATCCTGCACGATGGCGGCGACGGTCTCGCCGTCGTCGCCGTGCGCGGCGGCCAGGCGTTCCAGCGCGATCGCGGCCTCGGCTTCGTGCGCCTGGCGCACCGAGACGCCCAGCAGCCCGGCGGCGGCGTCGAACCAGCGGCCGGCGCTGGTCGTCGGCGGGCAGTTCAGCCCGCGCTTGAGCAGGCCGAAGACGGCACGCGCGGCGGTCTCGCCGACGACCGGGCCCAGACGCTCCTCGATCTCGGCGCCGCGGCCCAGCGCGTGCAACGCCGCGGCGGCCATGCGCCAGGGCTCCTGGGCGGCGCGGTCGCCGCCGGGCAGCGCCAGCGGCAGCAGCCGGCCGACGCGGCGGTGGCGCGCGCCGTCCAGGAACAGCAGTTCGCCGCCCCAGGCGCCGCCGTCGTCGCCGAGGCCGAAACCGTCGAGCGCGAGGCCGATCACCGGCGCGTCCAGGCCGTGTTCGGCCGTCACCGCGGCGACGTGCGCGACGTGGTGCTGCACGCCGATCGCCGGCACGCCCAGTTCGGCGGCCAGCGCCAGCGCGAGGCGCGTGCTGTGGAAGTCGGGGTGCAGGTCGTGCGCGACGGCGTCGATGCGGCCGTCCACACGTTCCAGCAGCGCGCTGACCGAGGTCTCGAGCGCGACGCAGGCCTCGGGCGTGCCCAGGTCGCCGTGCATCGCCGAGGCCGTGAAGCGGCCGGCTACCGAGAGCCCGGCGACGTTCTTCAAGAACGCGCCGGTGGCCAACACCGTCGTCATCCGGGTTGCCCGCCGAGCGCGCGCACCTGCGCTTCCAGCGCCGCGATGCGTTCCTTCAGCGCCGTCTCGGCGTCGGCCGTGGCCGGCAGCGCCGGCTGCGGCGCCAGGTGCAGCAGCCAGGACAGCCAGGCGTCCAGCCCTTCGCCGCTGCGTGCCGAGACCTGCAGCACCTCGATCGCCGGGTTCACGCGGCGCGCGTAATCGATGCAGCGCTGCACGTCGAAGTCCAGGTACGGCAGCAGGTCGATCTTGTTCAGCACCATCAACCGCGCGGCGGCGAACATGTCGGGGTACTTCAGCGGCTTGTCCTCGCCCTCGGTGACCGAGAGGATCGCCACCTTGGCCGCTTCGCCCAGGTCCCACAGCGCCGGGCAGACGAGGTTACCGACGTTCTCGATGAACAGCAGGCGCTCGGCGTGGGCGTGGCCGTGATCGTCGTCGTGATGGTGGTGACCGTGCTCGTGATGGTCGTGGTGGTGGTGCAGCGGCAGGCGCTCGAAGGCTGCGGCGACCATGGGCGCGTCGAGGTGGCAGCCCTTGCCGGTGTTGACCTGCACCGCCGGCGCGCCGGTGGCGCGGATGCGGTCGGCGTCGTTCGAGGTCTGCTGGTCGCCTTCGATGACCGCGAGCTCGACGCCGGGCGCGCGGCGGCGCAGCGCCTCGATCGTCGCGCACAGCAGCGTCGTCTTGCCCGAGCCCGGGCTGGACACCAGGTTCAGCGCCGTGACGCCGTGGGCGACGAAGTGCGCGCGGTTCTGCGCCGCGACACGGTCGTTGGCGCCGAGCACGTCGGCTTCCAGCTTGATCGCGCGTTCGGCGCTCAGCCCCGGCACCGAGACACGCGCGGCGTTGGCGCCGAAGTCCAGGTCGCCGTTCGGCGCGGCGGCGGCCGTCCGGCCTTCAGGATGCTCGCCCGAGCAGCCACACACGACACACATCCGTCTCTCCTTCGTTGTTCAGGCCACCAGGAGGTCGATGACCTTCAGTTCGGTTCCGCCGGTGACCTGCAGCTTGTAGCCGCCGCACCGCGGGCAGGCGTCGCCGCGTGCGGCGATCTCGACGCCGGTGCCGCAGTCCAGGCACCAGGCCTGGCCGGGCGGCTCGTCGATCTCGATGCGTGCGCCGGCCAGCCTGGTGCCCGGCGCCATCGCTTCGAGCGCAAAACGCAGCGCGCGCACCTCGACGCCGGCCAGCGCCGGTGCCGACAGGCGCAGCACGGTGACACGCTCGAAGGCTTCGCGTTCGGCGCAGTCCTCGACGATGCGCACGATGCCGCCGGCCAGGCTCATCTCATGCATCGGCGGTTTCCTCGTTCATCGGCCGGCAGCGTACCGGCACGCAGGGGTCGAAGGCGTCGGCCAGCAGTTCGGCCCCACCGGCGTCGTCGGGTGCCAGCGCCTGCAGCGTGCGCGCCAGCGCGCCGTCGGGGTGGAAGTTCCATTCGGTCGGTGCCAGCACGCGGTAGTCGGCGACGCGCCAGCCGGCGGCGTCGCGTTCGACGCGCACACGGTGCACCAGCAGCCCGCGTGCGGTCTCGGCCCAGGCCAGGCCGACGCCGGGCGCCGGCGACAGGGCGCCGTGCGCCAGTCGCTCAGGCTCACCGGCCAGGCGCACGAGGTCGACGAGGCGCGACGCGATGCGGTCCCAGGCGTGGCGCGGTGCCGCGGCGCCATCGGCGGCGCGCGACCAGGGGCCCGTGTCGGGCACGCCGGCGTCGAGCCTCGGCCGCAGCGCCCAGCCGGGTTCGTCGCCGAGTCGGCGGCCGATCTCGGGCAGCGCGGCCAGCGCCAGCGGCGCGATGGCCGGCGTCGTCAGCGTGATGGCGCGGGCGTGCATCGCACGCAGCGCCAGCGCCGTCGGCGAGGCGTCCGTGCGGCACCAGTCGGCCACCGCGTCGGAATCGACGCCTTGCGTGAACCAGACGGCGGGCAGATCGAGCCAGCGCCGCAGCCAGCCGGCCAGCGCGGCGCCGCGGCCGGCGTGCTCGCCCGGCGCCCACAGCGGCGCGGCGGCGGCCAGCGCGGCGAGGTCGATCGCGGCGGCGGGGGCGTGGCGGCGCGGCCAGTCGTGGCACAGGCGCAGCAGGTGTTCGCGTACCGTCGACCCAAACAGCGAGACCGTCGCCGGCGCCAGCGCGTCGCCGGCTCCGGCGACGGTGATCGCCTCGTGCGCGGCCAGCGCGTGGGCCGGCGCGCACAGCGTAAACAGCGCCGCGGCGCGGCGCGGCGCTTCCTGCACCGCCACGCCGTTCAAGAGCCGCGGCGCAAGTTCGGCGCGGGTGCTGAACACCGCCGGCCGGCGCCCGGGGCGCAGCTCGACGTGGCCGGCGAGATCGACCGTCATGCGCCGCGCCCGAAGAGGAATCCGCGCCGCGACGGCGCCGGTTCGCGCGCCTGCTCGTTCACCGGCGGGGGCGGCACCGCCGCCGGCCGCAGCAGCGCCAGCAGCTCGCGTGCGGTGGCCACCGCCGCCGCCTGGTCGGCGAACTCCGTGACCGGCGAGAACAGCGAGCAGGCTTCGTAGCCGCCGCAGCGCGGTTCGTGCGCGCCGATGAACTCGAAGACCCGGCCGCCGAACTCGCGCTCGGCCTTGGCGCCGACGGCCAGCGCCCCACCGGCCGGCAGGCGCACGAGGTTCATGAACCAGGGTGTCAGCAGCACGCCGACGGCGGCCTTGCCGTCGTCGCCGCTGTGCGGCGCGAAGCCCACGGCCTGCACCGCCAGCCGCGGGTTCAGGAAGGGCAGGCCGCGCATGCGTGTCGCCGCGATCTCGGCGAACGCGGCTTCGAGCGCGGGCACGCGCGCCATCGGTGTCACCCGGCGGCTCCGTCGTCGGCCAGCACCATGAACTGCTCGGCGTCGCCGTCGCACTGCGGGCAGCGCCAGTGCGCCGGCAGCTCGGCGAAGGGCACGCCGGGCGGGATCTGCCAGGTGGCGTCGCCTTCGGCCGGGTCGTAGACCCACCAGCAGATCTTGCATTCCAGCCGCGCGCCGGCCGGCAGGCGGCTGCGGTCGCCGAGGTAGCTGCCCTCGAAGCGCGCCTCGCCGCTCATCCTTGTGCGACCCACTGCAGCACCTCGTCGAGGCGCTCGGCCGAGTCGGCCAGGTCCTCGGGCGCAGCGCAAACGACCTCGGGGATCGCACAGACCTCGACCGAGTTCAGGATCACCTTGTCCTGCGAGTTGTAGTAAACGACGCGCCAGGTGTTCGGCACCCGCGTGTCGGTGACGCGGCAGTTGCCGTAGCCGCGCGACAGCACGACGACGCGGCCGGTGCCGATCTGGTGGTCCATGAAGCCGATGTCCTCGGGCGACATCGGCAGCAGCGTCAGGTTGACGACGTGCGCCGGCAGGCCGGCGCGCCACTGGTGGCGCTGCTCGGCGAGCTCGGTGAGGATGGACTGCGCGTTCATCACGCCCGGCGGCGGCGCCATCGGCTCAGCGGCCGGGCTGTGGCCGTCTTCCTGCGCCGCGCGCAGCAGCACGGCGGGCACCGGGCCGCATTCGATCGTGTCGGCGACCTGGCCGTCGGCCTGCACTTCGACGACGCGCCAGACGCCCGCGAACACCGATTCCTGCACCTGCACGCGCGGCCGGCCGTCGTCGCCCAGCACCTGGGCGCTGACCTCGCCTTCGCCGAGCACCTGGTGCACCAGCGCCAGGTCTTCGGCCGGCAGACCGGCCAGCGACACCGGCGCCGGCGTCTCGCTGCGGGTGCAGGCCTGCACCGCGGCCAGCGCCTGGCGCAGCGCGGCGACGGCGGCGTCGTGGCCACCGAGCTGCTCGGGCTCGGGCAGGCGCGGCGCCTGGTAGGTGGCCATGCCCTGCGGCATCTCCAGATAGTCCAGGCCGTCGTCCTCGTGGCTGCCGGGGCCGGCGGCGACGAGCGGGATCGGGAAGGGGCGGGGGCTGATCGGGGCGTTCATCGCGGGGCTTTCAATGACAACCGGAGCCGGCATCGGCAGCGGCCAGCGCGATCGGCGCGCGGCTCGTCGGCATCGCCAGCGCGGCGCCGACACGGGCGACGAAGTCGGTCCAGTCCAGCATGCCGGCGATCGTCGTCACGTAGCGGCCGTCGCGCAGGAAGACCAGCGAGGGCCAGCGCTGGGCGCCGAAACGCGCCGCCAGGCGGTCTTCGTCGGCACGCGTCGTGACACCGACGGTGAAGCGGCCCGGGAAGGCCGCTTGCAGCTCCGGCAGCACGACGGCGACGTCGGCGCCTTCGGGGAAACGCACCGGGTCGCCGTGGAAGAACAGCACGCGGTCGCCGTCGCCGGCGAGGAAGGTCTCGACCGAGTCGGTGCCGACCCAGCGGGCGCCGTGGCGTTCGACGAGGCGGGCGACGAGCGGCGCGGCGCCGTCGGCAGGGGAAGGGTGGCTCATCGGGTGTCGGCGCCGTCGGCGCGGTCATCGGGTTGGGAAGCGCCGCCGGTCAGGGCGGCGAGCTGGGAGGCGTCCATCGCCGACGGCAGCACGAAGCCGGCGTCGGCATCGGCTTGGCCGCCGCCCAGGGCTTGTTCGAGCAGGTCCAGCGTCGCGTCGACCTCGGCGGCGCGTGCCGCGTCGATGCGCTCGCGCGCGCTGTCCAGGAACACGAGCAGCCAGTCGCCGGGCGCGACCTCGCCGACCAGCGCGGTCTCGACCGGCTGCGTGCGGCCGCGGCCGGCGACCAGCGCACGGCCGGGCGTCACCGACAGCACCTGCATAGCCACGCCGAGGCACATCAGCCGGCCTCCGGCATGAAACGCGCGTCGCCGACGCGGCAGGCCTCGTCTTCGGACGGGCGGCCGGCTTCGTAGGCGGCCAGCGCGATCGTCGCCTGGCTGACGGCGTCGTCGCCCGAAGGCGGCGCCAGCCGCGGCCTGGGGTCGGCGCCCCATTGGCGCAGCGTGTCGACGCCGAGCGCCAGCGCGTCTTCCAGCGCCAGCTTGATGCGCGGGCGCAGGCTGCCGCCGTAGTCCTCCAGCTCCTCGGGCTGGCAGCCGATCAGCAGCACCGACTGCGGATAGCGCCCGGTCAGCGTCGCCAGCGACAGCACTTCCTGGAAGCCGGTCTGGTGCAGGCTCATCTTCTTGGCGCCCATGAAACGCGGCACGTCGTCGTTCTCGATCAGCTTCAGCGTGCCGGGCTCGAGGCCGTAGTCGATGGCGTCGAAGATTAGGAGCCGCGTCGCCTGCTGCACGTAGTGCACGAGGTACAGGCCCTGGGTGCCGCCGTCGACCAGGCTGACGTGCGGGGCGAAGGTCCAGCGTGCGTCCAGCGCCTCGACGCAGCGCACGCCGAAACCTTCGTCGGCCCAGAGCACGTTGCCGATGCCGAGCACGACGATGGTCTCGGAGCTGTCACCCGAGGGGTGGCAGGCGCTTTCGGGCGTGAGTGATTCCATGGGCCTTGTCTCGTGGAGAAGGTCAGCGCGCGGCCGGGCCGCGGCGCAGCTGCTTCCAGGCGTGGAAGCTGTCGTAGCGCGACTGCAGCGCCAGCCAGTGGCTGGCCGGCAGCCCGAAGGCGAGCGCGCAGCGGATCGCGGTGTCGGCCGACATCGCACGCTGGCCCTGCACCAGCTCGTGCAGGCGCCGGCGCGAGACGCCGAGCACACGCGCGGCCTGCGACTGCGACATCGCCAGCGGCCCCAGCACCTGGCGCTGCAGGAAGCGCCCCGGATGCACCGGGGCGCGTGTCGGCACGCCGGCGGGCCAGGACATCGGGCGGGTGTTCACCGGTTCAGTCTTTGAACGTGCGGAAGCCGGAGATCATCGTGCTGACCATGCTCTGGCGGCCCATGATGTCTTCGCGGATCGCGGCGTAGACGTGCATCAGCACGAAGATCACCATGCCCCACATGCCCAGCCGGTGCCAGGTGTGCACGTCCTGCGACTGGCCGAACAGCGGGATCACCCAGCCGAACATCACGTCGGCCCAGGAGCCGCGGCCCAGGCCTTCGCTGTACAGCGCGAAGCCGGTGACGAACATGAAGACCGTGATCGCCAGGAAGCCGGTGACCATGCCCAGGCGCGCCAGCGGGTTGTGGCCGACGTACTGGCCCGGACGCGGGTCGATGAACAGATACCAGCGCACCATGCCCAGCACGCCGCGCCAGTAGCCGCGCTTGAACAGCGGCAGCGTGAACAGCTCGTGCGAGTGGTGGTTGCCGGCGAAGGCCCAGTACAGCCGGCCGAGGAAACCGACGGCGAAGATGTAGGCCGCGGCGAAGTGCGCGAAGCGGATGTAGCCCATCACGTAGCTCGCGCTGGCCTCGCCGCCGACCGAGGGCAGCGGCTTGCCGATCAGGTAGCCGGTGGCCATCAGCACGAAGACCGCCGCCGCGTTGATCCAGTGCCAGGCGCGGATCGGCGCCTCGTAGACGTAGACCGCACGACGGACGACGGCGCGCTGCGCGACTTCTTCCGCGTCGCTGGGGCTCAGGCGGGTGACGCCGGATTCGATGTCCATGCTCGGTCTCCTCGGTTCTTCTGGCAGTCGGTTCAGACGCGTGCGAGCAGCATCAGCCCGGCGAGCGCGACGCCGCCGGACAGCGTGCGCCAGACGACGGCCGGCAGCGCCAGCAGGCGCGGCGCGGCGGCGAGGCCGACGCCGTGCAGCAGCGCGGTGGCGGCCAGGAAGCCGGCGGCATAAGCGGCGAAGCCGCCGGCGGCCGGCAGCTCGGCGCCGTGCGCCAGGCCGTGCAGCGAACCGGCGACGGCGACCAGCACCAGGCCGGTGGCGGCCGGCAGGCGGCGCGCGAAGGCCAGCATCACGCCGAGCACGACGACGCTGGCGGCGATCGCCGGCTCCACGAGCGCATGGCCCCAGCCGGTGGCACCGGCGACGGCTCCGGCCAGCAGCGCCGCCATGAACAGCGCCGGGCCGGCCAGGCGCCGCGTGCCAGTGAAGGTGGCTGCCGACCAGAGGCCGACGGCGACCATCGCCAGCAGGTGGTCCAGGCCCAGCGGGTGTGCGAGGCCGGCGGCCAGCGTCGTGGTGTCGTGGCCCGGGTGGGCGAACGCGGGCACCGCGGCGGCGGCGAGCAGGACGGCGGGGACGAGCTTCTTCATCGGGTGTCCTTCCAGGTCGTGGCGCGGCGCTTTCAGCGCACCTTCACGGTCGTCAGTTCGCGGCCGTCTTCGCTCATCACGTGGGTCGAGCAGGCCAGGCAGGGGTCGAAGGAGTGCAGCGTGCGCAGGATCTCGACCGGCTGCTCCGGGTTGACCATCGGCGTGCCCAGCAGGCTGGCCTCGAAGGCGCCGATCTGGCCCTTGGCGTCGCGCGGGCTGCCGTTCCAGGTGGTCGGCACGACGCACTGGTAGTTCTCGATCTTGCCGTCCTTGATGCGGATCCAGTGGCCCAGCATGCCGCGCGGCGCGGCGACGGTGCCGACGCCCTTGGCTTCCTTCGGCCAGGTCGCCGGGTCCCACTTCTCGACGTTGGCGGTGGCGGTGTCGCCGGCGCGGATGTTGGCCACCAGCTCGTGGTAGTCGGCCAGCATCATCTCGCCGCAGTACTGGCCTTCGAGGCAGCGCGCCAGCGTGCGGCCGATGGTCGTCGGCAGCAGCTGCTTCAAGGTGTACTGCGTCTCCGGCAGGCCCAGCGCCTTGGGGATCGTGTGGTTGATCGCCTCGGCGGCGAAGTCCACCTGCTCCTTCACACGCTGGCAGTACTTGTTGCCCTTCAGCGCATGGGCGTAGCCCAGGATGTAGCGCGACAGCGGGCCGACCTCGACGGCGTGGCCGCGCCAGCGCGGCGACTTGATCCACGAGTACTTGGCGCTCTCGTCGATGTGTTCGATCGCGGTGCGCGTGCCCTTGGTCTTGGCGCCGAGCTCGAACTTCGGCTCGGTGACGCCGTCCCAGGGGTGCAGGCCCTTGCTCTCGTCGGCGTACTGGTACCAGCTGTGGGCGACGAACTCCTGCACCTGCTCGGGGTCGCGCGGGTCGATGGCGTGGATCTCGTCCCAGTTGCCGTTGAGGATGACGCCGCCCGGCAGCTGGTGCGTCGAGTGGTCGTAGGCCACCTTGTCGTAGGTGCCGTAGTCGGCGACGTTCAGCGCCGACAGGCCGCCGCCGTGCAGCCAGCCGGCCTGCTTGTAGATCGTGCCGATGGCCAGCACGTCGGGCAGGTAGACGTTCTTGTTGAACTCGATCATCTCGTCGATGCGAGCCTTGACGAAGTTCAGCCGCTCCATGTTGATCGGCGCCCCGGCGGCGCCGTTGCCGTCGAGGTTGATCGCGCAGGGCACGCCGCCGACGAGGTAGTTCGGGTGCGGGTTCTTGCCGCCGAAGATGGCGTGCACCTTCACCCATTCCTTCTGCAGGTCCAGCGCCTCGAGGTAGTGGGTGACGGCCATCAGGTTGGCCTCGGGCGGCAGCACGTAGGCCTTGCTGCCCCAGTAGCCGTTCATGAAGGGCCCGAGCTGGCCGCTCTCGACGAACTTCTTCAGCCGGTTCTGCACGTCGCGGAAGTAGCCCGGCGAGGACAGCGGGTGCGAGGGCGACACCAGGTGCTGCAGCTCGCTGGTCTTCTTCGGGTCGGCCTTCAGCGCCGAGACGACGTCTACCCAGTCCAGCGCGTGCAGGTGGTAGAAGTGCACCGCGTGGTCGTGCACCTGCAGCGTCTTGGCCATCATCTCGCGGATGAGGTGCGCGTTCTTCGGGATCTTGATGCCCAGCGCGTCCTCGACGGCGCGCACGCTGGTCAGCGCGTGGCAGCCGGTGCAGACGCCGCAGATGCGCTCGACGAAGGCCCAGGCGTCGCGCGGGTCGCGGCCCTTGAGGATGACCTCCAGCCCGCGCCACATCGTGCCGGTGGAGACGGCGTTGCGGATGACGTTGTTCGAGTCGACGTTCACCTCGCAGCGCATGTGCCCTTCGATGCGGGTGACGGGGTCGACGACGATGCGGCGGCCGCTGTCGTCGAGCTTGAAGCCTTGGGTTTCGATGGCGCCCATGGGGTCGGTGCTCCGGTGTTCTCGTTCGGGTGTGGGGTCAGCTGCGCGACTCGGCACGCGCGGCGGCGTCCGGGTCGTGCGACAGGCGCTTGATCACCGACGCGGCGGCGTGCGCGGCGATCGCCGCGCCGACGACGCCGGCCGCGGTGCCGCCGATCCTGTCGGCGTTGGCCTCGATGCCGAACTGGTGGATGTTGGTGAGGCGGTCGTAGAACGAGCCCTTGTCCCAGAAGCCGTCCTCGGAGCAGCCGATGCAGCCGTGGCCGGCCTTGATCGGGAAGCTGGTGCCTTCGTTCCACATCACCGTGGAGCAGGCGTTGTAGGTCGTCGGGCCCTTGCAGCCGACCTTGTAGAGGCAGAAGCCCTTGCGCGCGTTCTCGTCGTCGAAGCTCTCGACGAACTGGCCGGCGTCGAAGTGCGGCCGGCGGTAGCACTTGTCGTGGATGCGCTGGCTGTAGAACATCTTCGGCCGGCCCTGGCGGTCGAGCTCGGGAATGCGGTCGAAGGTCAGCATGTAGGTGATGACGCCGGTCATCACCTCGGCGATCGGCGGGCAGCCGGGCACCTTGATGATCGGCTTGTCGGTGATCACCTTGTGGATCGGCGTGGCCTGCGTCGGGTTGGGCTTGGCGGCCTGCACGCAGCCCCAGGAGGCGCAGGAGCCCCAGGCGATGACGGCCTTGCAGTCGGCGGCGACGCGCTTCAGCTTGTCGAGGAAGGGCTTGCCCGACTGGATGCAGAACATCCCGTCCTCGTTGAGCGGCGGGTTGCCCTCGACGGCGAGGATGTAGTTGCCCTTGTACTTGGCCATGATCTCGTCGAGGATGGCCTCGGCCTGGTGGCCGGCGGCGGCCATCAGCGTGTCGTCGTAGTCCAGCGAGATCATCGACAGCACCGCGTCCTTGGCCAGCGGGTGCGCGCTGCGGATGAAGCTCTCGCTGCAGCAGGTGCATTCCAGCCCGTGCAGCCATAGCACCGGCGTGCGCGGCTTGGTCTCCATCGCGTGCGCGATCTGCGGCACGAACGACGGCGTGAGCCCGAGCGAGGTGGCCGTCAGCGAGCAGTACTTGAGGAAGCTGCGCCGCGAGATGCCCTGGCGGCGCATGACTTCGTAGAAGGTCTCCATCGGATCGGGCTCCTCGCGTGGGTTCGGTCTTTGAGCTGTGTCATACCCACGATGCGTGCCCGCTTTTCCTTGATCTAGGGAAACCCCCGAGCGGCCGTTCCAAGTCATTGATTTGAAACAGCGTTTTTCAGCGCTTTCGGCGAGGTGCCGGGCGCTGGAACGCAGAAGGTGGCAGCGGCGCGGCCGCTTCGGCAGCGCTGCCGGCTACCGGCTTGCCGCTCGGGCCGGGCGATCAGCCCGCGGCCGGCAGGTCTTCGATCTCGGCGTCGTGCCGGCGCGACAGCAGCGTCAGCGCGCAGACGGCGCCGACCAGTGCCATGGCCATGTCCGACTGCGTGTCCCAGGGGTCGCCCTGGGTGCCGAGGAAGGCGTCGGCGTCCTGGCCGATGGCCAGCGCGACGCCCCATTCGATCAGCTCGTAGCTGGCGCTGATCGCCAGCACGACGCAGCCGACGAGAAAGGCCAGCATGCGCCGGCCGTTCACGTGGCGGCCGCGCAGCAGGATCTCGCGCGCCGCGATCGCCGGCACGAAGCCCTGCATGAAGTGGCCGATCTTGTCGTACGGGTTGCGCGACAGATGGAACCACTCCTGGATCTGGAAGCCCAGCGGCACACGCGCGTAGGTGTAGGCGCCGCCCAGCATCAGCACCGTGCAGTGCACGAAGACCAGCGCGTAGAGCAGCGTCGTCAGCGGATAGCGCCGGTGCGTGGCCGCCAGCAGCGGCAGCACGACCATCACCGGCACCGTCTCCAGCACCCAGGTCTCGCGTTCGTAGGGCTGCCAGCCCGACCAGGCGAGCAGGGCGATCAGCACGAGGGCGGCGACGGCGAGGGCGGGGGTGCGGCGGTCGGTCATCGCCGCCGACTCTAGCGGCTCGCCGGCCTCAGTGGGCGACGGCGGCGGCGCGGTTGGTGGCGCGCGTCTCCAGCTGCGGCACCTGGCTGAACTTGCCCTTCATCGCCTGGCGCATGGCCTGCAGCACCTCGTCGCGTGTTCGCCGGCCGCCGCCGTCTTTCGTCGCCTTGACGAGGTAGTAGGTGAAGGCGCCGTTGTAGCGGCCGTCGAAGTAGGCGTCCGCACTCGTCTGGTTGGCCTTGCAGCCGGTCCACAGCACATGGTGTTCGCCGGGCTGCTCGGCGTCGCGGCCGAGCACGAAGCCGGTGGCGGCCCGCTGGCGCAGCGTGCCCTGGCGGCTGGGCGGGGCGACGAAACGCGGCCGCGGCGCGTGCAGCGAGAACTCGGCGCCGCGCAGCCCGGTGCCGCTGTGGCAGGTGTCGAGGAAGACCTCCAGCTCGACGGCCGGCGGCAGCGCGGCGAACAGGTCGTGCAGCTCGTCGTCGACGATGATGTGCGCCGGGTCCCAGTCGCCGTCCTTCTCGGCGACGTCGTAGGGCACGAAGGCCTCGTCGACGCCGTCGGGCTCGTCGCCGCTGGTGTCGGCGACCTGGGTGCCGTGCGAGGACCAGCTGAAGACGATGCGCTGCAGCTTGCCGGCCTTGGCCTGGTCGACGAACTTGCCGAGCCTGGCGAGGATCGCCGCCTTCGTCGCCTGCTTGTCCAGCAGCAGCGTGATCTCGCTCTTGCGCCAGCCCAGCGTGCCGGTGAGCAGCGCCGCCATGTCCCGGGCGTCGTTGACGCAGCCGTTGAGCTGGAATTGCGGGTAGCGCCGGAACTGGTTGATGCCGACGCACAGTGCACGTTGGGCCATGGATCCCTCCATCGTTCACATCGATGGACGGGCAGGCTATCGAGCGGCCGCGCGCACGGCCCATCCCTAGCGGCGACAATACGGGGTTGTCTCAAGGAACGCGCCCATGAACCGTCTCCCGCTTGCCAGCCTGTCGCGCCCGATCGCGGCCATGGCCTGCGTCATCGTCCTGTCCAACGTGCTGGTGCAGTTCCCGGCCGGCGACTGGCTGACCTGGGGTGCGTTCAGCTATCCGCTGGTGTTCCTGGTCTGCGACCTGACCAACCGCGCGGTCGGCGTCTCCGAGGCGCGGCGCGTGGCCTGGATCGGCTTCGCGATCGCGGTCGCGGTGTCGGCGGTGCTGGCGCCCTGGCGCATCGCCGTGGCTTCGGGCTGCGCCTTCATCTTCTCGCAGCTGATGGACATCGCGGTCTTCAACCGCTGGCGCCAGCAGAGCTGGTGGAAGGCGCCGCTGATCGGCTCGGCCATCGCCTCGGTCATCGACACCTCGGTGTTCTTCTTCCTCGCTTTCGCCGGCACCGACGTGCCCTGGCTGCAGCTCGCCACCGGCGACCTGGGCATCAAGTGGCTGATGGCCGCGCTGCTGCTGGCGCCGTACCGCGCGATGCTGCCGCGTCTGCAGGCCTGGGTGCCGGTGCGCTGACCCTGCCGGCGCCGCGCCGGTCGACGAGCCGATGAACAAGGCCTTCACGAAGGAAACCGACGCCGACGACGGCGACGACGATCTCCCCGGCCTGCCGCCGCTGCCGGCCGGCACGCGCAACTACATGACGCCGCAGGGCTACCGCATGTTGCGCGAGGAGCTGATGTCGCTGCTCGACGTCGAGCGGCCGAAGATCGTCGAGACCGTCTCCTGGGCCGCCAAGAACGGCGACCGCAGCGAGAACGGCGACTATCTCTACGGCAAGAAGCGGCTGCGCGAGATCGACCGCCGCATCCGCTTCCTGACCAAGCGCCTGGACATCGCCGAGGTCGCCGACCCGTCGGCGCACCACGGCAGCGACCAGGTGTTCTTCGGCGCCACCGTCACCTACGCCAACGCGAAGGGCGAGGAGCGCACGATCACGATCAAGGGCATCGACGAGGCCGACAACCTGAAGGGCGAGGTCAGCTGGGTGGCGCCGATCGCACGCGCGCTCTTGAAGTCGCGCGAAGGCGACGAGGTGCAGCTGATGACGCCCGGGGGCCTGGAGACGATCGAGGTCGTCGAGGTGCGCTACCCGGCACCGCCGGGCACGACGCCTCAGGCCTGACCTGGCTTGTCGCGCCAGACGCGCAGCACCGCCGGCGCACGGCGCAGCGTGCGCAGCACCTCGGCCAGGTGCACGCGGTCGCGCACGCTGACCAGCAGGCGCAGTTCGGTCGTCTCGGCGGCTGGCTCCTGGTCCATGTCCAGGTGGGTGATGTCGGCTTCGGCCGCGGCCACCGCCGAGGCGATCTGCGCCAGCACGCCCTTGCCGTTGTGGACCAGCGCGACGACGGTCGTCGGAAAGCTGCGTGTCAGCTCCTCGGCCCACTCGACGCGCATCCAGCGCTCGCTGTCGCGCTCGAACAGCCGGCGGCCCACCTGGCACTCGCTGGTGTGCACGACCAGGCCTTCGCCGCGGCCCAGGTAGCCGGCGATCTGGTCGCCGGGGATCGGGCGGCAGCAGTGCGCCATCTGCACCGACGCGCCTTCGCTGCCGTCGACGAAGACCACGCCCTGCGTCGGCGTGGTGTCGTCGCTGGCGTAGCGGCCCATCGTCAGCATCACCGCGTCGGGGCGGATGCCGCGTTCGGCCAGCAGGCCGGCCAGGCGCTTGGCGACGATGGTCGCGATCTTCTTGCCCAGGCCGATGTCGGTGAGCAGCTCGCCGCGGCTGCGGTTGCCGCTCCAGCGCGTCAGCTGCTGCCAGATGGCGGCGGCGTCGGCGTCGTCCGGGTCCGGCGACGGTGCCTGCAGGCCTTCGGCGCGCAGCGCCTGGCCGAGCAGCTTCTCGCCCAGCGACTGCGACTCCTCGGCCTCGAGGTTCTTCAGATAGTGGCGGATCTTCGAGCGTGCGCGCCCGGTTCGCACCATGTGCAGCCAGCCCGGGCTGGGGCGTGCGCCCGGCGCGGTGATGACCTCGACGACGTCGCCGCTGCGCAGCTCGGTGTGCAGCGCCACCGGCTCGCCGTTGACCTTGGCGGCGACGACGTGGTCGCCGACGTCGGAGTGGATCGCGTAAGCGAAATCCACCGGCGTCGCGCCGCGCGGCAGCGCCAGGATCTTGCTGCGCGGCGTGAAGACGTAGACCGCGTCGGGGTAGAGGTCGATCTTGACGTGCTCGAGGAACTCCGCCGAGTCGCGCGTCTCGTCCTGGATGTCGATCAGGCTCTGCAGCCACAGCGCGCCCATGCGCTGCGCTTCCTGCGAGTCGCTCTTGCCGCCGGTCTTGTAGATCCAGTGCGCGGCGATGCCGCGTTCGGCGACCGCGTGCATCTCGTCGGTGCGCACCTGGAACTCGACCGCCGTGCCCAGCGGGCTGACCAGCGTCGTGTGCAGCGACTGGTAGCCGTTGGCCTTGGGGATCGCGATGTAGTCCTTGAAGCGCCCCGGCACCGGCTTGTAGAGCTGGTGCAGCACGCCGATCGCCAGATAACACTCGGGCAGCGTCGGCACGACGATGCGAAAGCCGAAGATGTCGTTGACCTGCGCGAAGCCGGCGTGCTTCTCGCGCATCTTGCGGTAGATCGAGTAGACGGTCTTCTCGCGCCCGGTGACCTCGACCTTCATCTTCTGCGCGCCGAAGGCACGTTCGACGTCGCGCTGCACGCGCTCGACGATGTCGCGGCGGTAGCCGCGCGCACGCTTGATCGCCTTGGCCAGCGCGCCGTGGCGCCAGGGGTGCAGGTACTGGAAGGACAGCTCCTGCAGCTCGCGGTAGGTCTGGTTCAGGCCCAGGCGGTGGGCGATCGGGGCGTAGATCTCCAGCGTCTCGCGGGCGATGCGCGAACGTTTGTTCGCCGCCATCGCGTCCATCGTGCGCATGTTGTGCAGACGGTCGGCGAGCTTGACGAGGATGACGCGCACGTCGCGCGCCATCGCCAGCAGCATCTTGCGGAAGGACTCGGCCTGGCTTTCCTCGCGCGTGCTGAACTGCAGCTTGTCGAGCTTGGTGAGGCCGTCGACGAGGTCGGCCGTCGGCGCGCCGAAGCGCTCGATCAGCTCGGTCTTCGTGACGCCCTGGTCCTCGATCGTGTCGTGCAGCAGCGCCGCCATCACGGCCTGGACGTCCAGGCGCCAGTCGGCGCACAGGCCGGCGACGGCCAGCGGGTGCGTGATGTAGGGCAGGCCGCTGGCGCGGAACTGGCCCAGGTGCGCCTCGTCGGCGAACTTGTAGGCCTCGCGCACCAGCTTCAGGTCGCCCTTGGACAGGTAGGCGAGCTTGTCGGTCAGGCCGGCGAACGAGGCGGCCTCGGCTGGCGTCTGCTCGGGCGGTTCGGGCGCGCGCGAACGCCCCTGCAGCGCGGCAGGCAGCAACTCGGCAGCCAGAGAGCGGATCCCCATGCTGCGTAATCTAGCGTGGAATGTCGGGCACGGACGGCGCGGGGCCGCAAACGACGACGGGCGCCGCGAGGGCGCCCGTCAGGGATGCGAGGTGGCGATCAGACCGGAACCTTGCGCAGCATCTCCAGGCCGACTTCGCCGGCGGCGATCTCGCGCAGCGCGGTGACGCCGGGCTTGTTCTTGGTCTCGATCTTCGGCGCGTGGCCCTGGCTCAGCATGCGCGCGCGGTACGTCGCCGCCAGCACGAGCTGAAAGCGGTTCGGGATCTTGTGCAGGCAGTCTTCGACGGTGATGCGGGCCATTGCGGAGTTCCTGGTGCGGTGGGTTCGATCAGAGCAGGTCGAGTGCCGCGAAGACCTGGGAGCGGTTGCGGCACTGCGTCACGTACTTGAGGCGCTGCGAGTGCACGACCGTCTTGAGGTCGAAGAGCGCCGTCTCGAACAACTGGTTGATTATAACGAAGTCGAAGTGGCGGGCCTGGGCCACCTCCTCGCGCGCGTTCTGCATGCGCACCTCGATGACCTCGTGGCCGTCCTCGCCGCGGCGCAGCAGGCGCTGGCGCAGTTCGTCCCAGCTCGGCGGCAGGATGAAGATCAGCACCGCGTAGGCGAAGAGCTTCTTGATCTGCAGCGCGCCCTGGTAGTCGATCTCGAGCACGACGTCCTCGCCGCGCATCAGCCGCTCCTCGATCGCCTTGCGCGAGGTGCCGTAGAGATTGCCGTGGACCTGGGCCCACTCGAAGAAGTCGCCGCGCTCGATCATCGAGCGGAACTCGGGTTCGTCGACGAACCAGTATTCGCGCCCGTTCTGCTCCTGGCCGCGCGGCTTGCGCGTGGTGTGCGAGACCGACACTGACAGGTGCGAGTCGAGCTCGAGCAGGGCCTTGACGAGGCTGGATTTGCCGGCGCCGCTGGGCGCGGCGACGACGAAGAGATTGCCGGGCGTTTCCATCGCCGGATTCTACCGGCGGCGGCTTCGGGCTCCGTCAGCGCAGCCGCAGCTCGCGCATCTTGCGGTACAGCGTGTTGCGGCTGATGCCCAGCCGCCGCGCGGCCTCCGACAGGTTGCCGGCGCAGGCTTCGAGCACCTGGCGCACCGTGCGTTCGGACTGCGTGCGCAGGTCGACCGCGTCGGCCACCGGCGCCGCCGGCGCCGGGCGTTCGCGCAGGTCCTCGGCGAGGTCGTCGCTCAAGTGGCCCCAGCCGATCTCGTCCTCGTGCTCGTCGAGCAGCGCGCAGGCCGTGGCCAGCGCGTTGTGCAGCTGGCGCAGGTTGCCCGGCCAGCGGTGGCGGGCGAAGGCGTGCGCCACTTCGGGCGCCAGCCGCACCTCGCGCCCGGGCAGCAGCTCGTGCAGCATGCCGGCGACCAGCGCCGCCTGGTCGCCGCGCTGGCGCAGCGGCGGCAACTGCAGCGCCAGGCCGTTGAGGCGGTAGTACAGATCCTCGCGGAAGCGGCCGGCGTCGATCGCCTCGCGCAGGTTGCGGTGGGTGGCGCAGATCAGGCGGAAGTCCACCGCCTGGGCGCGGCCGCCGCCCAGCGGCACGACCTCGCGCTCCTGCAGCACGCGCAGCAGCCGCGTCTGCAGCGCCGAGGGCATGTCGCCGATCTCGTCGAGGAACAGCGTGCCGCCATGCGCTTCGCGGATGCGTCCGGGGGCGCCGTCGCGCGCCGCACCGGTGAAGGCGCCGGGGCGGTAGCCGAAGAGCTCGGCCTCGATCAGCGTCTCGGGCAGCGCGGCGCAGTTGACGGCGACGAAGGGCGCGTCGCGGCGCGTGCTGCTGCGGTGCACGGCGCGCGCGAACAGCTCCTTGCCGACGCCCGACTCGCCCTGCAGCAGCAGCGCGATCGGCTTGTCGAGCACACGCCGGGCGCGGCCGATCGCGGCCTGCATCGCGCTGTCGCCGGTGTCCAGGCGCGCCAGCGCGTCAGCCACCGCCGGTGCCGCTGGCGCGGACGGCCGCACGCCCAGGCTGCGGCCGCCTTCGACCCGCACCCAGAGCGTGCCGCCGTCGGCGCGGCGCACGGCGTGCGCGGCGCTGCCCCGGCTCCAGGCGGCCAGCGTGCCGATGTCCAGCGGCAGCACGCGCTCCAGCGTCAGCGCGCCGATCGAACCTGGCGCCAGCCCCAGCATCGCCATCGCGACGCCGTTGGCGCCGACGACCCAGCCGTCCTCGGACAGCGCCAGCAGCCCTTCGGTGACCGTGCCCAGACCTTCGGGCTGGGCGTGCAGCCGCAGGCGCAGGCCGGCGGCATGGCGGGTGTCGAACAGCCGGTGCTCGATGATGCGTGCCGCCGAACGCACCAGCGCCAGCGTGTGGCGGTGGTAGCCGCGGTGGTCGCCCGAGATGTCGAGCACGCCCAGCAGCCGGCCGGCCGGGTCGGCGATCGGCGCCGCGGTGCAGGTCAGGAAGGCGTTGCGCTCGAGGAAGTGCTCGCTGCCGTGCACGACGACCGGCGCGGCCTCGGCGATCGCGGTGCCGATCGCATTGGTGCCGCGCCACTGCTCGTGCCAGCTGGCGCCCGGGCGCAGCGCGACGCGCTGGGCGCGGTCGACGAAGCCGGCGTCGCCCAGCGCGTGCAGCAGCATGCCCTGGGCGTCGGCAAGGATCACCATGCTGTCGGTGTCGCGCGTCTGGTCGAAGAGGAACTCCATCACCGGCCGCGCGTGGGCGACGAACTCGTGCTGCTGGTCCAGCGCACGCGCCAGCTGCGCCGACGACGCATGCGGCGCGCCGGCGAAGCGTCCGGTGGGCGCCAGGCCGAAGTCGCGGCTGCGGCGCCAGCTGCGTGTCAGCGCCGGGGCCAGCGTGTCGTCGGCGACGTCGCCGGTGTCGAGCAGGCGACGGCGCGCTTCGCGCAGGCGGGCCGGCGGCGTGCGCGCGGCGAGCAGGGAACTGGGCATCGTCTTGTCTCCAGCGGGGCCTCTGACGGGCCCTCGGTGTCGGTGCGCGGCCAGCCTAGCGCAAGCCCCCGGCAGCGCGTAGCGGATCGACCCGGAGACCGTCGCGGGCTGTCACGAAACAGGACAGCTGTGCCGTGGCGCTGCGCAGCGAGGCGCGGTTTTCGCGCGAAACGGTGGCGTCTCGCGCACGGCCGGCGGCGTTTCGGTGCGAAACCGGGCTGGCACGCGCCGTGCGAAGGCCGCCGCCGCGCGATCCGGCGCCCCGCTTCGCACCGGACGACGCGAGCACGACAACCCTAGGAGACAAACGATGCTGTACGCACTGCCCAACACGCCCGGCGCCAAGGTCCAGTTCAAGGCCCAGTACGACAACTTCATCGGCGGCAAGTTCGTGCCGCCGGTCGAAGGCCAGTACTTCGACGTCATCACGCCGGTCACCGGCAAGGTGTTCACGCGCGCCGCACGTTCCGGCGCCGCCGACGTCGAACGTGCGCTCGACGCCGCGCACGCCGCCGCCGAGGCCTGGGGCCGCACCTCGCCGGCCGAGCGCTCGAACATCCTGCTGAAGATCGCCGACCGCATCGAGCAGAACCTCGAGGTCCTGGCCTACGCCGAGACGGTCGACAACGGCAAGCCGATGCGCGAGACGCTGGCCGCAGACGTGCCGCTGGCCGTCGACCACTTCCGCTACTTCGCCGGCTGCCTGCGCTCGCAGGAAGGCTCGATCAGCGAGATCGACGAGCACACGATCGCCTACCACTTCCACGAGCCGCTGGGCGTCGTCGGCCAGATCATCCCGTGGAACTTCCCGCTGCTGATGGCGGCCTGGAAACTGGCGCCGGCACTCGGCGCGGGCAACTGCGTGGTGCTGAAGCCCGCCGAATCGACGCCGGTCAGCATCATGGTCTTCGCCGAGCTGATCGCCGACCTGCTGCCGCCGGGCGTGCTGAACATCGTCAACGGCTTCGGCCGCGAAGCCGGCATGCCGCTGGCGTCGAGCAAGCGCATCGCCAAGATCGCCTTCACCGGCAGCACCGCCACCGGCCGCGTCATCGCCCAGGCGGCGGCGGGCAACCTGATCCCGGCGACGCTGGAGCTCGGCGGCAAGAGCCCGAACATCTTCTTCGAGGACGTGGCCGACGCCGACGACGAGTTCTTCAACAAGGCGATCGAAGGCCTGGTGCTGTTCGCCTTCAACCAGGGCGAGGTCTGCACCTGCCCGTCGCGCGCGCTGATCCACGAGAAGATCTACGACAAGTTCATGGCGCGCGCGCTGGAACGCGTGAAGCAGATCAAGCAGGGCAGCCCGCTGGACACCGAGACGATGATGGGCGCGCAGGCCTCGGCGATGCAGATGGACAAGATCCTCGGCTACCTCGAGATCGGCCGCCAGGAAGGCGCCGAGTGCCTGATCGGCGGCGGCCGTGCCGAGCTGGGTGGCGAGCTGTCGGGCGGCTACTACATCCAGCCGACGCTGTTCAAGGGCCACAACGGCATGCGCGTGTTCCGCGAGGAGATCTTCGGCCCGGTGCTGGCGGTGACGACGTTCAAGACCGAGCAGGAGGCGCTGGACATCGCCAACGACACGCCTTACGGCCTGGGCGCCGGCGTCTGGAGCCGCGACGGCACCACCGCCTACCGCGCCGGCCGCGCGATCAAGGCCGGCCGCGTCTGGACCAACTGCTACCACGCCTACCCGGCGCACGCGACCTTCGGCGGCTACAAGGAATCGGGCATCGGGCGCGAGACGCACAAGATGATGCTCGACCACTACCAGCAGACGAAGAACCTGCTGGTCAGCTACTCGCCGCACGCGCTGGGCTTCTTCTGAGCCCGCGAGGGCACGCCGTCAGCGCGTCTCCAGGCGCAGGCTGACGGCGCGCCCGGCCGCCGCCTGCGGCGCACCGAGCTGCGCCGAGCCGGCGCCGCGGCCGAGCAGGTAGCTGCGCACGGCGGCGGCACGCTGGGCCGCCAGCGCCTCGTCGCCGCCGGCGTCCGCCGGCGCGGCGAGCGCCAGCGTCATCTGCGGCTGGCGGCGCAGCGCCTCGGCCAGCTTGTCCAGCACCGCCGCCAGTGGCGGCTTGACGCCGCGTTTGCCGGTTTCGAACGAGAACTCCAGCGGCACCTTCACCGCCACCGGACCGGCGCCCTGCTGGGCGATGACGACCGGCGTGCCGTCGAACCAGCTCTGCAGCCACTGGCGTTCGACGACCAGCGGCGGCGCCGCCGGCACCGCGGCACGTGGCGGCGCCGTCGGCACGGGGGGCGTTGTCTGGCATCCCGCAAGCCCCAAGATCGAAGCGAGAACCGCTGTCGCGGCAGGGCGCCATCGGGCGCGCGACGGATGGCGTGGCGTGCTTTGCGTCATGCAGAATTGTTTCGCCCGTGCCGCGTGGGGTTGTGTCCAGACGTTCGGTCTCCCTCCGCCCCGTGCACGAATCGCCGCCGAAGCTGTTTCAGAAGCAGTAAGAGCATTTCTATCATTCAGGACCATGTCTGGCGGCATGAAGCGCGATTCGCCACGATCGTGCTGATGCAGTGGTGTGTGGGGGTCTTGCCCTGCGAGCGCCCTGACGGGTGTTGGCGGCGGTCTGGCCCGGTCCGTGGTGTGTCCTCAGCCTGAATCGAGCATGAGCGAACAACAAGTCACCGCCGGCACCCTGACACTGGGCGAAGGCGTCACGATCAGCGGCAAGATCAACGCGGCCGGCCGCGTCCAGGTCTTCGGCACCGTGAAGGGGGAGATCGAGGCCGACGACATCGCCGTCGGCAAGACCGGGCGTGTCGAGGGCAGCCTCAGCGCGCGCAACGTCGACATCCGCGGCGAGGTCGGCGAGACCATCGTCGCGCGCGAGCAGATCGTCATCCGCTCCACCGCCGTCGTCACCGGCACGGTGACCTACCAGACGATCCAGATCGAAGGCGGCGCCCGCATCGACGGCCACCTGCGGCGCTCCGACAGCGCCGCGCCGCCGCCCGCCCCGGCCCCTGCAGTCGAGCCCGGCGATGCGGATCAAGGCGCTGTCTGAGGCGCCGATCCGCTGGCTGGACGACGTCCGGCGCAGCCTGCCGGACACCGGTGTCGCCTCGGTCATCGTCACCGACGACCGCGGCGTGCGCTACATCGAGCTGCGCCGCGACGCGATCGAAGGCACGATCGCGCGCTTCAAGACGCTGGCGCTGTGGCTGTCGCTGGCCAGCCTCGTCGCCGTGCTGTGCTTCGCGGCGCTGGTGATGCGGCTGCACAGCAGCGAGAGCGAGCGCGACTCGCTGTCTCAGACCGTCGCGACGTTGCAGAAGCTCGGCGCCGAGACCTTCGAGGTCGCCGACCTCGAGTCGATGACGCCCGAACGCATGCGCGAGCTGGTGCAGCGGCTGAAGCGCCGCGACGAGGCCTTCCGCGCCTACGTCGCGGTCACCGCGCGGCTGGCGGCGGTCGAGAATGGCCGCATCGGCGACTCGCTGCGCGCGCTGGGCGCCGGGCCGACCGAGGTGGCGTCAGCGTTGCGCCACCTGACCGACGCCTCGCCCGAGCCGGGCGTCGGCGCGGCGCTGGACAGCGAGGTCCAGGCCGAGCTCGAGCGTTTCATCTCGGCGCCGCAGCAGGACGTGCTGCTGGCCAACGCCGGCCTGCGCAAGCTGCTGTCGGAGCTCCCGGCGGCGCCGCCGCTGGCCGATCCGCGCATGAGCTCCGACTTCGGGCTGCGCCTGCACCCGATCACGCGGCGCCTGGACACGCACCAGGGCGTCGACTTCGTGACCGCGGGCGACAAGCGCGTGCGCGCTGCAGCGGCCGGCGAGGTGCTGTTCGCCGGCTGGCGTTCGGGCTACGGCAACCTCGTCATCGTCGGCCACGCGCTGGGTTTCGAGAGCTGGTACGCGCACCTGGCGCAGATCCAGGTCGAGGTCGGCGCCAGCGTGGCGAACGGCGCCGTGCTGGGTGTCATGGGCAGTACCGGCTCGTCGACCGGCGAGCACGTTCACTTCGAGGTCCGCCGCGGCACGCGGCCGATCGACCCCCTCAAAGTCTTCCGGGTGAGCCATGCTGTTCAATAAGCCGAAGTCCGAGCGCGGCGATGCCGCGGATTCCGAGACGCCGCCGGCCGCGCCGGCGCCCGGTGCGGTGCTGCCGGTGCTCGACGACGCCGTGCGCCGCAAGTCGGCGCGTCCCGAGGACGCCCGTCCGTCGGTGCTCGGCCCCGGCGTGCTGGTGCGCGGCTACATCGGCTCGCCCGGGCCGCTGCACTTCCAGGGCGACATCGAAGGCACCGTCGAGGCGCCGCAGGTGACGCTGGGTGCCGAAGGCTCGATCCGCGGCCAGATGGCCTGCGACCGCGCCAGCCTGGACGGCCATTTCGACGGCCGGCTGCAGTGCCGCGAGCTGAACGTCGGCGCCAGCGCACGCGTCGACGGCCAGGTGCGTTGCGACAACCTGGTGCTGGCGATGGGCGCGCTGATCAACGCCGAGGTCAGCATCGGGCCGCGCGACTGAGCCGGCCGCGCGGCGCGCACTACACTCCGTGTCGCTCCGGGGTGCACGTATGGCGTGCTGAGATGGCGGACCTGACCGCCGGAACCGCGAACTTGATCTGGTTCGTACCAGCGTAAGAAGAGCTGCAGCGCCGAGGCGCGTGCGTCCGTCCATCGAGGGCGGGTGTGCGTGCCACCTGGTCGGCGCCGATGGCGGGGCATTCATCCAACCGAAACGGAGATTGCCCGATGAACGCCCCCGGCGACCTGCAGCAGCGGCTGTCCCTAGCCGCGAACCCTTTCCCCAGTCCCGCAAGGTTTACGTGCCCGGCGCCTCGCCGGCGGTGCGCGTGCCGATGCGCGAGATCGCACTGAGCAACGGCGAGACCGTCACGCTCTACGACACCTCGGGCCCCTACACCGACCCGGCGGTGGCGCTCGACGTGCGTCGAGGCCTGCCGTCGGTGCGCGGCGCCTGGCTGGACGAGCGTGCCGACACCGTGGCCTACGACGGCCGCCCGCCGGCTGCGCAGGACGACGGCGGCCGCCACGGCGACGCCGCCGATGCCCGCCTGGACGAGCTGCGCCGCCAGGCCGCCGGCCTGCAGCGCCGGCCGCGCCGCGCTGCGGCCGGCGCCAGCGTGACGCAGCTGCATTACGCGCGCCGCGGCATCGTCACGCCGGAGATGGAGTACGTCGCGCTGCGCGAGAACGGCCGCCGCGAGTGGATGCGCGAGTACCTCGGCGACGCCGCGCGCGAAGCGCGGCTGCGCGGCAACCCGCTGGGCGCCTGCATCCCCGAGACGATCACGCCCGAGTTCGTGCGCGACGAGGTGGCGCGCGGCCGCGCGGTGATCCCGGCCAACGTCAACCACCCCGAGCTCGAGCCGATGATCATCGGCCGCAACTTCCGCGTGAAGGTCAACGCCAACATCGGCAACTCGCCGGTGACGTCCTCGATCGAGGAGGAGGTCGAGAAGCTGGTCTGGGCGATCCGCTGGGGCGCCGACACGGTGATGGACCTGTCGACCGGCCGCCACATCCACACCACACGCGACTGGATCGTGCGCAACTCGCCGGTGCCGGTGGGCACGGTGCCGATCTACCAGGCGCTGGAGAAGGTGGGCGGCGTCGCCGAGGACCTGAGCTGGCCGCTGCTGCGCGACACGCTGGTCGAGCAGGCGGAGCAGGGCGTCGACTACTTCACCCTGCACGCCGGGCTGCGTCTGCCCTTCGTGCCGCTGACCGCCGGGCGGCGCACCGGCATCGTCTCGCGCGGCGGCTCGATCCTCGCCAAGTGGTGCGTGGCGCATCACCAGGAGAACTTCCTCTACACGCACTTCGAAGAGATCTGCGAAATCATGAAGGCCTACGACGTGGCGTTCTCGCTCGGCGACGGCCTGCGTCCGGGGTCGGCCGCCGACGCCAACGACGAGGCCCAGTTCGCCGAGCTGCGCACGCTGGGCGAGCTGACGCAGGTCGCCTGGCGGCACGAGGTGCAGACGATGATCGAAGGCCCGGGCCACGTGCCGATGCACCTGGTGCAGGCCAACATGGACGAGCAACTGCGCCACTGCCACGAGGCGCCGTTCTACACGCTGGGGCCGCTGACGGTGGACATCGCGCCGGGCTACGACCACATCGCCAGCGCGATCGGCGCGGCGATGATCGGCTGGATGGGCACCGCGATGCTCTGCTACGTGACGCCCAAGGAGCACCTGGGCCTGCCCGACCGCGACGACGTGCGCCAGGGCATCGTCGCCTACCGCATCGCCGCGCACGCCGCCGACATCGCCAAGGGCCACCCGGGCGCACGCGCACACGACGACGCGATGAGCAAGGCGCGGTTTCGAGTTCCGCTGGCGCGACCAGTTCGCGCTCGGCCTGGACCCGCAGACCGCCGAGGCCTTCCACGACGAGACGCTGCCCAAGGACTCGTCCAAGGAGGCGCACTTCTGCTCGATGTGCGGGCCGCGTTTCTGCAGCATGAAGATCACGCGCGAGCTGCGCGAGTACGCCCAGGCCCAGGGGCTGGACGAGCAGCAGGCGCTGCAGCGCGGCCTGGCCGACAAGAGCGCCGAGTTCAAGGCCGCGGCCGGCGAGTTCTACGTGCCGGTCGACGGGCTGCGCAAAGCGCCTGCGGGCGACGATCAGGCATGAGCCTATTGGTCGGACCAATGTGATCGGGTGGCGGGCCGTGCTGGCGGCCCGTCCCGGGCGGTTACGGGGCAGGTACAGGAATACCCTGAGTCAATTGCTCGGGAAAATCCGCAGAATCCGCTCCGCTTCTCGCCGGTGTTTGTCAATTGGTCTGACCAATAAAGGCGGTTACCAACGAATCGCCGGACGAGAAGTGTTGAGGTCAGCCTTGCGGAGCCAGCCGGCGTGACGGTCGCGAGACCCGTGCTGCGTGCTTCCTGGAGCCCGTCTCGCGCGTGCAGCGGGGGCGTCAGCGGCGACTGAGACCAAGCCGGGCCGTTCGCGGCCCATGTCGTCCCCCTGGGTCCTTCCGACCGCTCGTCACACGGCCATGCAACCCATCTGGCAACAGAACTACGACCCCGCCGGCAACGTCTGGCTGTCGGCGCTGATCGCGCTGATCCCGATCATCTTCTTCTTCATCGCGCTGACGAAGCTGCGTCTCAAGGGCTATCAGGCCGGCACGATCACCGTGGCACTGGCGCTGGGCGTCGCGCTGCTCTTCTACAGGATGCCGGTCAGCGCCGCGCTGGCGTCTGCGGCCTACGGCTTCTTCTACGGCCTGTGGCCGATCGCCTGGATCATCGTGGCCGCGGTCTTCCTCTACAAGGTCTCGGTGAAGACCGGGCACTTCGACGTCATCCGCTCGTCGATCCTGTCGGTGACGCCTGACCAGCGGCTGCAGCTGATCCTGGTCGGCTTCTGCTTCGGCGCCTTCCTCGAAGGCGCGGCGGGCTTCGGCGCGCCGGTGGCGATCACCGCGGCGCTGCTGGTCGGCCTGGGTTTCAAGCCGCTGTACGCCGCCGGCCTGTGCCTGATCGCCAACACCGCGCCGGTGGCCTTCGGCGCGATGGGCATCCCGATCATCGTCGCCGGCCAGGTGTCGGGTGTCGACGCCTTCGCGATCGGCCAGATGGCCGGGCGCCAGCTGCCGTTCATGACGATGATAGTGCTGTTCTGGCTGATGGCCATCATGGACGGCTGGCGCGGCATCAAGGAGACCTGGCCGGCGGTGCTGGTCGGCGGCGGCTCGTTCGCCGTCGTGCAGTTCCTGACCGCCAACTTCGTCGGCCCCGAGCTGCCGGACATCACCTCGGCGATCGTCTCGATGGTCGCGCTGACCGCCTTCCTGAAGGTCTGGCAGCCCAAGCGCATCTTCCGCTTCGAGCACGACGACGCCGCCGGCCAGCCGGCCGCGGCACCCAAGGCCGAAGTGGCGCTGTCGCTGGGCAAGATCGTCATGGCCTGGTCGCCGTTCATCATCCTCACCGCGATGGTGACGGTGTGGAGCGTCAAGCCGTTCAAGGCGCTGTTCGCCGCCGGCGGGCCGCTGGCCTCCACCGTCGTCAGCATCCCGGTGCCGCTGCTGGACAAGCTGGTGCAGAAGATGCCGCCGGTGGTGACCGCGGCCACGCCGTACGGCGCCGTCTACAGCTTCAACTGGCTGTCGGCCACCGGCACCGCGATCCTGTTCGCCGCGCTGCTGACCATCGTCTTCTCGCGCCTGCCGCTGGCCCGTGCCGCGTCGACGCTGGGCGAGACGCTCAAGGAACTGATGATCCCGATCTACTCGATCGGCATGGTGCTGGCCTTCGCCTTCGTCGCCAACTATTCGGGCCTGTCGGCGACGCTGGCGCTGGCGCTGGCGCACACCGGCCACGCCTTCACCTTCTTCTCGCCCTTCCTGGGCTGGATCGGCGTCTTCCTGACCGGCTCGGACACCTCGGCCAACGCCTTGTTCGCGGCGCTGCAGGCGACCACCGCGCAGCAGTTGGGCCTGCCGCAGGTTCTGACCGTGGCCGCCAACACCACCGGCGGCGTCACCGGCAAGATGATCTCGCCGCAGTCGATCGCCATCGCCTGCGCCGCGGTCGGCCTGGCCGGGCGCGAGTCGGACCTGTTCCGCTTCACCGTCAAGCACAGCCTGGTCTTCGCCGCGATCATCGGCACGATGACGACGATCCAGGCCTACCTGCTGCCGTGGATGATTCCGGGTCACTGAACCACCCGGACACCCGATGAGACTGGTCGACCACGTCGTCGAGAAACTGCTGGCCCTGGTGCAGGCCCGAGGCCTGCAACCCGGCCAGCGCCTGCCGGCCGAGCGTGCGCTGGCAGCCGAACTGGGCGTCTCGCGCAGCTCGCTGCGCGAGGCGATCCAGAAGCTCGCCAGCCAGGGCGTGCTGAACGCGCGCCAGGGCGACGGCACCTACCTGCAGTCCACGGCCTCGGCCGACTGGCTGCAGGAGGCGGTGGCGCCGCTGGTGAACCTGCTCGACACCGACCCCGGCTACCGCTTCGACGTCATCGAGACGCGCCATGCGCTGGAGACGGCCACGGCCGAGCTGGCGGCGCAGCGCGCCACCGCCGAGGACAAGGACCGCATCCGCCGCGCCTTCGACGTGATGATCGAGCACCAGCAGAGCGGCCACACCGAACTCGCCGCGCGCTCGGACGCCCAGTTCCATCTCGCCATCGCCGAGGCTTCGCACAACCTGGTGCTGAAGCAGCTGATGCACGGCCTGTTCAGCGTCGTGCTGTCGACGGTGACGCGCAACCGCGAGGACATGTTCCGCTTCAGCGCCCCCGAGACGCTGCGCCGGCTGAGCGCCGAACACCAGGCGGTCATGCAGGCCATCGTCGACGGCGACGCGCCGCGGGCGCGCGCCAGCATGGTCGACCACCTGGAGCACGTGCGCCAGACCATCCAGCGCGAAGCCGAGGACCACGCCCGCCGCGAGCGGCTGCTGCGCCTGCCGGCCGATGCCGTCGCGCCGCTGCTGCCGTCGGCCCAGACCCCCCGATCCCCCTGACGCCATGATCATCTCCTCCACCGCGGACTACCGCGAGGCGGCCCGCCGGCGGCTGCCGCCCTTCCTGTTCCACTACATCGACGGCGGCGCCTACGCCGAGCAGACGCTGCGCCGCAACGTCGACGACCTGGCCGAGGTCGCGCTGCGCCAGCGGGTGCTCAAGGACATGAGTCAGCTCGACACCAGCATCGAGCTCTTCGGCGAGAAGCTCTCCATCCCCGTGACGCTGGCGCCGGTCGGCCTCACCGGCATGTACGCGCGCCGCGGCGAGGTGCAGGCCGCACGCGCCGCCGAAGCCCAGGGTATCCCGTTCACGATGTCCAGCGTCTCGGTCTGCCCGATCGAGGAGGTGGCGCCGAAGATCAAGCGGCCGATGTGGTTCCAGCTCTACGTGCTGAAGGACCGCGGCTTCATGCGCAACGCGCTCGAACGCGCCCAGGCCGCCGGCTGCTCGGCGCTGGTGTTCACCGTCGACATGCCGGTGCCCGGCGCGCGCTACCGCGACATGCATTCGGGCATGAGCGGCCCGAACGCGCCGCTGCGCCGCTACTGGCAGGGCATGACGCACCCGCGCTGGGCCTGGGACGTGGGCCTGATGGGCAAGCCGCACGACCTGGGCAACATCTCCACCTACCGCGGCAAGCAGGTCGGGCTGCAGGACTACATGGGCTACCTGGGCGCCAACTTCGACCCGTCGATCTCGTGGAAGGACCTGGAGTGGATCCGCGAGTTCTGGCGCGGGCCGATGCTGATCAAGGGCATCCTTGACCCCGAAGACGCGAAGGACGCGGTGCGTTTCGGCGCCGACGGCATCATCGTCTCCAACCACGGCGGGCGGCAGCTCGACGGCGTGCTGTCCTCGGCGCGTGCGCTGCCGGCGATCGCCGACGCGGTGAAGGGCCAGATCAAGATCATCGCCGACTCCGGCGTGCGCAACGGTCTGGACGTCGTGCGCATGCTGGCGCTGGGCGCCGACGCGACGATGATCGGCCGGGCCTACATCTACGCCCTGGCCGCGGCCGGCGAAGCCGGCGTGCGCCACCTGCTGGCGCTGATGGAAAAGGAAATGCGCGTGGCGATGACGCTGACCAGCGTCGCTCGAGTCGCCGACATCGGCCCCGACCTGCTGGTGCGCGAATGAGCTCCCGCGAAGCCTTGCTGGCGCAGCTGCGCGCCTCCGTCGGTGGCGCCCACGTGCTCACCGCCGACCAGGACACGCGCCGTTTCCGCAAAGGCCACCGCACCGGCGAAGGCCCGGTGCTGGCCGTCGTGCGGCCCGGCAGCCTGCTGGAGCTGTGGCGCGTGCTGCAGGCCGCGGTGGCGGCCGACCGCATCGTCATCATGCAGGCCGCCAACACCGGCCTCACCGGCGGCTCGACGCCCGACGGCACCGGCTACGACCGCGAGATCGTGCTCGTCAACACGATGCGCATCACCGGCGTGCAGGTCATCGCCGGCGGCGAGCAGGTCGTCTGCCTGCCGGGCGCGACGCTGGACCAGCTCGAGCGCCAGCTGGCACCGCTGGGCCGCGAGCCGCATTCGGTGATCGGCTCGTCGTGCATCGGCGCGTCGGTGCTGGGCGGCATCTGCAACAACTCCGGCGGCGCGCTGGTGCGCCGCGGCCCGGCCTACACCGAGCTGGCGCTGTACGCGCGGGTCGCCGACGACGGCCGCGTCGAACTCGTCAACCACCTCGGCATCGCACTCGGCGACACGCCGGAGGAGATCCTGACGCGGCTGGAACGCGGTGAATACGGCGAGGCCGACGTTGTGCACGACAGCGGCCGTGCTGCGTCGGATCCGCGTTATGCCGAGCACGTGCGCGCCGTCGACGCCGACACGCCGGCGCGTTTCAACGCCGACCCGTCGCGGCTGTTCGAGGCCTCGGGTTCGGCCGGCAAGCTGTGCCTGTTCGCGGTGCGGCTGGACACCTTCCCGAAGGAGGCCAGCACCGTCTTCTACCTCGGCACGAACGAGCCCGACGAGCTGACGGCGGTGCGCCGCCACCTGCTGACCGCGCTGCCGCGGCTGCCGATCGCCGGCGAGTACATCCACCGCACGGCCTTCGACATCGGCGAGCGCTACGGCAAGGACACTTTCCTGCTGATCGACCGCTTCGGCACCGCGCGTGTGCCCAAGGCCTTCGCGCTGAAGAGCCGAATTCGACGGCTTCTTCGAGCGTTTCGGGCTGCGTGGCGTGACCGACCGCGTCGTGCAGGCGATCACCGACCGCATGCCCAGCCATCTGCCGGCACGCATGCGCGAGTGGCGCGACCGCTACGAGCACCACCTGCTGATCCGCGTGTCCAACGACCAGGCCGAGGCGACACGCGAGTACCTGGCGCGCCAGTTCGAAGCCAGCCGCAGCGGCGCCTGGTTCGAGTGCGACGCCGAGGAAGGGCGCAAGGCCTTCCTGCACCGCTTCGCGATCGCCGGCGCGGCGATCCGCTACCGCGAGGCGCACCGTGGCCGCGTCGGCGACATCGTCGCGCTGGACGTCGCGCTGCGCCGCAACGACCGCGCCTGGGTGGAGCAACTGCCCGAGGCGATCGAGCGCGACGTCGTGCACAAGCTCTACTACGGCCACTTCTTCTGCCACGTCTTCCACCAGGACTACATCGTCAAGCCGGGCGTCGACCCGGTGGCGATGGAGCACCGCATGTGGGAGCTGCTGGACGCGCGCCGCGCCGAGTACCCGGCCGAGCACAACGTCGGCCACCTCTACGTCGCCAAGCCGGCGCTGGTGGACCACTACCGCCGGCTGGACCCCACCAACACCTTCAACCCCGGCATCGGCCACACGCCGCGCGGGCGCGGCTGGCAGGAATGCTGCGACAGGCCGGCGCCGGTGTGGCCGAAGGCGTATTCGGAGGCGGTGGAGTAGGGCGCACCGCGACGGCGCCGCGGCCCGGGCACGCCGAATGCCCAGCCGCGCGCGCATGCCTTCCCGCCGCCCGCCCCGCCGCCCGTCACGCCCGCTGCGTGTCGCGTTCGCCCTGGCCGGCGTGGGCTTGGTGCTGGGCGCCGGCTGCGCCGCGTCACGGCTGCAGGCCTCGGCCGAACTGGTGCGTGAGAGCGAGCCGTTCCAGGCCTCACCCGAGGGGCCGGCGCAGCGTCTGCTGATCGTCGGCGACAGCACGGCGGTGGGCACCGGCGCGAGTTCGCCGCGGGCCTCGCTGGCGGGGCTGATCGCCGCGGAGCATGCCGACTGGGCGATCGTCAACCGCGCGCGCGACGGCGCCAAGTTCGGCGACGTCGTCGACCAGTTGGCCGGAGACGAGCGCTTCGACGCCGTGCTGCTGCTGGCTGGTGGCAACGACGTCGTGCGCCTGACCGGCGCCGAGGCCTTGCGCTCGTCGGTCGACGAGGCCCTGGCCCGGGCCCGCGCGCTGGCGCCGCGACTCATCGTCATGCCTTCGGGCAACGTCGGCAACGCGCCGTTCTTCTATCCGCCGTGGTCGTGGTGGATGAGTCACCGTTCGCGGGAACTGCACCGCATCGTGCGTGCCGCGGCAGCCAGCCACGACGCCGCCTACGTCGACCTGTACAAGGAACGCCGGGACGACCCGTTCGCGCAGCAGCCGAAGCGGCTGAACGCGGCGGACGGGCTGCACCCGAGCGACGAGGGCTACCGGCTCTGGCGCGAGGAGCTGCGGCGGCAGGCGGGGTTGTAGCGGGGCAGGGTCCCCTGGGCGATGCCTCGCTCGGCATGATCGAACGGCCACGAAGCGGATCCTCAGCCGACGTCCTGGAGGATCGCGAAGATGTCTTGCCTGTCACCGACAAGGCGAACGACATCGAGATGATCGGGGGCCTCGAAATAGAGCCACTGCATCGGGAACCCCGCGATTCGCCAGGATCGCAGGCCAGGGATGTCGCACAACTGGCCCAGCCGGGGAGAGCCCATGGAGGGCATGCGTTCGAGAGCCTCGAGCGCCGCGATCGCGGCGTCGAACATCTGCTCGCCGACCGCCAGCCCCCCTTCCTGAGCGTAGTACCGCGTCGCTTCCACCAGGTCTGCTTCGGCGCGGGGCCGAAGATGGGCGGGTTTCAACGCAGGTCGCCCAGGGCCTGCTTCTTCAGCTGCGCCGTCCGCTTCACCGTCAGGGCTCGGCCAGGGCCTGAACTCAGCCCTTCTTCGATCAGTTCGCGCAGCCGCTTCTTGGCCTGCTCCTCCTGATCCCGGCGGATCAGTTCACGCAGGTACTCGCTGGTGTTGCCGTATTGACCGGACCGTACCCGCTGGTCGACGTACTCACGCAGGGCCTCCGGCAGGGCGAAGCTCATGGTGTTTCCGCTCATGGCGACCATGATCCTGTCGGCTATCAATAGTTGTCAAGCTGCCCTGGGGCGCTGAGCTGAAGATGCGATGGCCTCGGCTTCTTCGGAAGAAGCCTGAGGCATCACTCGATGTTCTGCACCTGCTCGCGCATCTGCTCCACGAGCACCTTCATCTCCACCGAGATCGCGGTCAGCTCGATCGCCGGCGACTTGGATCCCAGCGTGTTCGCTTCGCGCTGCAGTTCCTGGATCAGGAAGTCAAGGCGCTTGCCGAGTTCGCCGCCTTTCTTCAGCAGGCGTTCGATCTCCTCGAGGTGCGAGCGCAGCCGGGTCAGTTCCTCGGCGACGTCGATGCGGATCGCGAAGGCCGCGGCTTCGGCCAGCGCGCGTTCCTGCAGCGTCGCGGCCGGCACGCTCGTGCCGGCGCTGGCGCCGGCCAGCGCTTCGTTCCAGCGTTCCAGGAAACGCTGCTGCTGGCGCTGCACCACCTGCGGCACCAGCGGCTCGGCCTTGTCGGCCAGTTCGCGCAGCTTGCCCAGGCGGTCCGTCAGCATCGCCACCAGGCGCTTGCCTTCGCGGGCGCGGGCGTCCTTCAGGCCTTCGATGCACTGGCGCGCGGCTTCCAGCGCCGCTTCGTCCAGGCGTTCGCCGCTGGCGCCGTTGCGGCACCACTGCAGCACCTCGTTGACCGACAGGCCACGCGCCTGCGGCATCCAGCCCTGCACCGAGCTTTCCAGGCGCAGCAGGCGGTTCAGCTGCTCGGGGTTGGGGTTGGGCCAGGCGGAATCGGCGTCGCGCTGGGTCGAGATGCGCACCTCGATCTTGCCGCGCCGGAAGGCCGTGCCGAGCAGGTCGCGCAGCGCCGGCTCCAGACCGCGCAGGTCGTCGGGCATGCGGAACGCGAGGTCCAGGAAGCGGCCGTTGACCGAGCGTGCCTCGACGGACACGGACGTCGTCGTACTCGCCTCCGCTGCCGGGGCCGAAGCGGCGTTGGCATACCCCGTCATGCTATAAACCGCCATCGATTCCACCCCTCGAAAAGCCGGCGATTATGTCAAAGCCCAAACCCGCTCCACTGCCTTCGGGCACCGTGGTGGGGGGCTACCAGATCGTCAAGAAACTGGCGGCTGGCGGCTTCGGCGTCGTCTACCTCGCCGAAGGCCAGGACAAGCAGCTCGTCGCGATCAAGGAGTATCTGCCCTCGTCGCTGGCCGAGCGCGCCCCGGGTGAGCTGACGCCTCGCGTCAAGCCCGACAAGCAGCCGCTGTATCGCCTCGGTCTGAAGAGCTTCTTTCGAAGAAGGCCGTTCGCTCGCGCAGATCAGCCATCCGAGCGTCGTCTCGGTGCTGAACTTCTTCCGCGAGAACGAGACCGTCTACATGGTGATGAACTACCTGCAGGGCGACACGCTGCAGGACTTCATCGTCACCGCGCGCGACTTGAAACGCGACAAGGTGTTCCGCGAGAGCACGATCCGCAGCCTGTTCGACGAGATCCTGCGCGGACTGCGCATCGTGCACCAGCACAAGATGCTGCACCTGGACATCAAGCCGGCCAACGTCTTCATCACCAACGACAACAAGGCGGTGCTGCTGGACTTCGGCGCCGCGCGCGAGGTGCTGTCCAAGGAAGGCAACTTCATCCGGCCGATGTACACGCCGGGCTTCGCCGCGCCGGAGATGTACCGCCGCGACGGCTCGCTGGGCCCCTGGACCGACATCTACGCCATCGGCGCCTGCATCTACGCCTGCATGCAGGGCTACCCGCCCAACGACGCACCCCAGCGCCTGGAGAAGGACCGCCTGGCGCTGTCGCTCTCGCGGCTGCGCAACGTCTACTCGGACAACCTCATCGAGGTCACCGAGTGGTGCATGTCGCTGGACCCGCTTTCGCGCCCGCAGAGCGTGTTCGCGCTGCAGAAGGAACTGGCGCGCGAGACCGAGCGCCGCTACACCAAGCTGAGCTTCAGCGAACGGCTCAAGCTCCAGATCGAGACGATCAAGACCGGCCAGAAGGCCTGACGCCCGATGCGCTTCGCCGTTTACCAGGTCAGCCGCAAAGGCGGCCGCGAGAAGAACGAAGACCGCATGGGCTATTGCTACACGCGGGACGCCGGTCTCTTCGCGCTGGCCGACGGCATGGGCGGACACCCGGAAGGCGAGGTCGCGGCGCAGCTGGCGCTGCAGACGCTGGCGGCGATCTTCCAGCGCGAGGCGCGGCCCTCGCTGCGCGAGCCGATGCGCGTGCTGCATGACGCGATCCTCGCCGCGCACCACCAGTTGCTGCGTTATGCCGGTGAACGTTCGCTAGGCGACACGCCGCGCACCACGGTCGTCGCCTGCGTGCTGCAGGGCAATTCGGCCTACTGGGCGCACTGCGGCGACTCGCGGCTTTACCTGGTGCGCGGCGACAAGCTGATCGCACGCACCCGCGACCATTCCTACTCCGAGTTGCAGGACACGCTGGCCCAGGTCGTGCCGATGGGCGAGCGCATGAACCGCAACGTGCTGTTCACCTGCCTGGGCAGCCCCGGCAAGCCGGTGGTCGACACCACCGGGCCGCTGCTGCTGCAGACCGGCGACCGCATCCTGCTGTGCTCCGACGGGCTGTGGGGCCACCTCAGCGACGCCGTCATCACCGAGCAGCTGGCGCAACGGCCGATCTCCGATGCCGTGCCCGAACTCGTCGAGCAGGCGCTGCGCCTGGGCGGCGCGCGCAGCGACAACGTCACCGCGATCGCCGTCGAATGGGAGTGCGCCGAGGACAACGACAACGCCGGTGGCGTGTCGACGCTGTCGCTCGGCGACCAGGTCTTCGCGTCGACGATCCAGGCCAGCATGGCCGGCGAGCCGGCCGACGAACTGGACGAGGCGGAGATCGAGCGCTCGATACGCGAGATCAACGAGGCGATCAGGAAGTCGTCGCAGAAGCGATGACTTGCTGATCGTCGGCCGCGCTGCCCGGGCTCGACGAACGAAGGGGTGGAGCAGGGCGGCGACAATGGCGGCTTACTTTCCGATCCTCCCGCCATGACCTTCGTCCGCTCCAGCGGCCGTGCGCACGATGCGCTGCGGCCCGTCACGATCACCCGCCACTTCACCAAGCACGCCGAAGGCTCGGTGCTGGTCTGCTTCGGCGACACGCAGGTGCTGTGCACCGCGTCGGTCGAGGAGAAGGTGCCGCCTCACAAGCGTGGCAGCGGCGAAGGCTGGGTGACGGCCGAGTACGGCATGCTGCCGCGCGCCACGCACACGCGCGGCGACCGCGAGGCCGCGCGCGGCAAGCAGAGCGGGCGCACGCAGGAGATCCAGCGCCTGATCGGCCGCTCGCTGCGCACGGTGTTCGACCTCGGCGCCCTCGGCGAACGCAGCATCCTGATCGACTGCGACGTGCTGCAGGCCGACGGCGGCACGCGCACCGCGGCGATCACCGGCGCCTTCGTCGCCGCGCAGGACGCCGTCAACTGGCTGCTCGCCCAGGGCAAGATCGCCGCCTCGCCGATCCGCGACCAGGTCGCCGCGATCTCGGTCGGCATCGTGCAGGGCACGCCGCTGCTGGACCTCGAATACATCGAGGATTCGGCCTGCGACACCGACATGAACGTCGTGATGACCGGCGCCGGCGGTTTCGTCGAGATCCAGGGCACGGCCGAAGGCGTGCCGTTCACGCGCGCCGAGATGGACGCGCTGCTGGCGTTGGCCGGCAAGGGCATCACCGAGCTGGCGGCCGCGCAGCGTGCGGCGCTGGCGGCCTGACGGGAGCCCGGTGATGCGCCTCGTGCTGGCGTCGAACAACGCAAAGAAGCTGAAGGAGCTGCGCGCGCTTTTCGGTGCGCTGCCCATCGAGCTGGTGCCGCAAGGCGAACTCGGCGTCTCCGAGGCCGACGAGCCGCACCACACCTTCGTCGAGAACGCGCTGGCCAAGGCGCGCCACGCCGCGCGTGCCGTCGGCGGCGCGGCGATCGCCGACGACTCGGGGCTGTGCGTCGACGCGCTCGGCGGCGCGCCGGGTGTGATCTCGGCGCACTACGCGCCACTGCCCGCCGATGCGGCTGCGCTGGCCGACCGCGAGGCGCGCCGCGCCGCGCAGGACGCGGCCAACAATGCGCTGCTGCTCGAACGCATGGCCGGCGTGGCCGAGCGCCGCGTGGCCTTCGTCAGCGTCATCGTCGCGCTGCGCCATGCCGACGACCCCGAGCCGCTGGTCGCCGCCGGCCGCTGGAACGCCGAGCTGCTGGCCGAACGCCGCGGCAGCGGCGGCTTCGGCTACGACCCGTTGGTCTACGTGCCCGAGCTCGGCGCGACGGTCGCCGAACTCGACGTGGCGACGAAGAACGCGCACAGCCACCGGGCCCGCGCGGCGGCGCAAATGATCTCGCTGCTCCAGACAGCCTGGCACCTTGGCTGAGCCCCGCGCCGAAGCGACGCTGCGCTGGCTGAAACCCGGCGCCGTGCGCCTGGACGCGCTGCCGCCGCTGTCGCTGTACCTGCACGTGCCCTGGTGCCTGCGCAAGTGCCCGTATTGCGACTTCAACTCGCATGAACTGGACGGCGGCCGGCCCGACGCGGCGCTGCAGTCGCGTTATGTAGCCGCGCTGATCGCCGACCTCGAGGCCGCGCTGCCGCTCGTCTGGGGCCGGCCGGTGATCAGCGTCTTCATCGGCGGCGGCACGCCCAGCCTGCTGGAGCCGGCCACGGTCGACCGGCTGCTGGCCGCGGTGCGTGCGCGCCTGCCGCTGGAACCCGGCTGCGAGATCACGCTGGAAGCCAACCCCGGCACCTTCGAGCGCGAGCGTTTCGCCGCCTTCCGCGCCGCCGGCGTGACGCGGCTGTCGGTCGGCGTGCAGAGCTTCGACGACGCGGCGTTGGCCGCCATCGGCCGCGTGCATGACGGCGCCCAGGCGCGGGCCGCGCTCGAAGAAGCGGCGCGTGCCTTCGACACCTTCAACCTCGACCTGATGTACGCGCTGCCGGGCCAGGACCTGGCGGCGCTGGCGCGCGATCTCGACACCGCGCTGTCCTTCGCGCCGCCGCATCTGTCGATCTACCACCTGAGCCTGGAGCCGAACACACGCTTCGCGTCACGCCCGCCCGAAGGCCTGCCCGACGACGACCTGGCCAGCGACATGCTGGACCTGATCGCCGAACGCACCGCGGCGGGCGGCCTGGCGCGCTACGAGGTCTCGGCCTTCGCGCGGCCGGGCCACCGCTGCGTGCACAACCAGAACTACTGGCACTTCGGCGACTACCTGGGTCTGGGCGCCGGCGCGCACGGCAAGCTGTCGTTCGCCGAACGCATCGTGCGCCAGGTGCGCTGGCGCGAGCCGCAGGCCTACGTCGAGCAGGCGCTGGCGGGCCAGGCGGTCTCCAACGAGCACGAGGTCGGTGCCGCCGAGCTGCCGTTCGAGTTCATGCTCAACGCCTTGCGTCTGCGTGAAGGCTTCGAACTGGGCCTGTTCGCCGAACGCACCGGCCTGTCGCCGACGACGCTGGAACCAGGCCTGACGCAGGCGCTGGAGCGTGGCCTGCTGGAACGCCAGGGCGCGCGCCTGGTGCCCACCGCACGCGGCTTCGACTTCCTGTCCGACCTGCAGCAGCTGTTCCTGGCCGCCTGAGCGGTCCGGCGCTCAGTGGATGAGCTTGACGCCGGCGACGACGAGCAGCGTCGCGATCGCCGGGCGCATCACGCCTTCGGGCAGGCGCGTTCCCAGATGCGAGCCGAGGATGATCCCGGGGATCGAGCCGATCAGCAGCGTGCCCAGCAGCACCAGGTCGACGTTGCCGAGCATCAGGTGGCCGGTGCCGGCGACGATGGTCAGCGGGATCGCGTGCACGATGTCGGTGCCCACCAGCCGTGACGGCGTCATCCGGAACGGATAGAGGTAGACCAGCATCACCGCGCCGAGCGCCCCGGCGCCGATCGAGGTCAGCGTCACCAGCATGCCGAGGATGGCGCCGGCCAGCACCGTCAGCGCCGGCTGCCAGCGCTTGAAGTCGACCGGCGACACGGTGCGCAGCTTCAGGCCGACGGCCTGCACGCGCTTCTTGAACAGCATCGCCACCGCGGTCAGCAGCAGCACCGCGCCGAGCGCGTTCATCAGCAGAGCGCTCTTGAGCTGCGAGGCGTGCGTCAGATGCAGCCAGGCCAGCGTCGCGATCGAGGTCGGCAGGCTGCCCAGGCACAGCAGCTTGAGCACCTCGCGGTCGACGGTGCCCTTGGAGTGGTGCACGAAGCCGCCGACCGACTTGGTGATCGCGGCGAACCAGAGGTCGGTGCCGATCGCCGAGGCCGGCGCGACGCCGAACAGCAGCACCAGGATCGGCGTCATCAGCGCCCCGCCGCCCACGCCGGTGATGCCGACGATCGTGCCGACTCCGAAGCCGGCCACGGCATTCACCCACGACGCGTCCAAATTCGTTCCTCGCTGCTTCTTCGGGCGCCGATGCTAGTCGCACGCATGAAGACGTGCAGGCGCAGGCCCGTGCATGCGGGGGCAGCAAGCTCCGGGCCGGGGCGCGGCCCGCATTCCCGGGGTCAGACCCGGGTGGTGGCCAGACCGGCGGTGCTGCGCAGGCGCTCGATCAGCGCCGGGGCGATGCGCTGCAGCGGCAGCACCTCGTGCGCGGCGCCGTGCGCGATCGCTTCGCGCGGCATGCCGAAGACGACGCAGGTCGCCTCGTCCTGGGCAACGTTCCAGCTGCCGGCGTCGCGCATCTCGCGCATCGCGCGTGCGCCGTCGGCGCCCATGCCGGTGAGCATCACGCCCAGCGCGTTCTGGCCGACGACGCGCGCCGCCGACTGGAACAGCACCTCGACCGAAGGCTTGTGGCGGTTGACCGGCTCGCCGTCGCGCACGCGTGCGATGTAGTTGGCGCCCGAACGCTCCACCGACAGGTGCAGGCCGCCCGGAGCGATGTAGGCGTGGCCGGGCAGCACACGCTCGCCGTCCACCGCCTCGGCGACGCGGATGCGCGCCAGGCCGTTCAGCCGTGCGGCGTAGCTCTTCGTGAAGCCCGGCGGCATGTGCTGGGTGATCATCACCGCCGGCGAGTCCGGCGGCAGCTGCGTGATCACTTCGCGCGTCGCTTCGGTGCCACCGGTGGAGGCGCCGATGAAGATGATCTTCTCGGTCGACAGCCGGCCCAGCGGGCTCACCGACACCGGCTTGGCGGCACCCGTGCCGCCGGCGGCGGCCGGGGCCGGCGCGAGGCGGTGCACGCGGGCCTTGGTCGCGGCGCGGATCTTCTCGGTGATGTCGTCGCCGAGCTGGCGCAGGCCGTCGGCGACGCCGATCTTGGGCTTGGAGACGAAGTCGACGGCGCCGAGTTCCAGCGCCTTCATCGTCACCTCGGCGCCGCGTTCGGTCAGCGTCGAGACCATCACCACCGGCATCGGCCGCAGCCGCATCAGGCGCGACAGGAAGTCGATGCCGTCCATGCGCGGCATCTCGACGTCCAGCGTGATGACGTCGGGGTTCAGGTTGCGGATCATCTCGCGCGCCACCAGCGGGTCGGCGGCGGCGCCGATGCAGGTCATGTCCGGCTGGCGGTTGATGATCTCGGCCAGCAGGCCGCGTACGAGGGCGGAATCGTCGACGACGACGACGCGGGTTTTGCTCATCCTCTTGTTCTCCTGCGTCCGGGGCGCCGAGTTCAGAACAGGTCGACGCTGCCGCCGCTGCTGCCAGCGGGCACGCGCTGCGTCGCGGCGGCGCGTTCCTGCGCCACCAGGGCCTCGGTGTTGGCCGAAGCCAGTTTCTTGACCATCGCCTTGCCGCTGTGCGGCAGGAAGCACACCTTGCGCGGATAGATGTCCAGCACGTCCTTGCTGACCACCGTGATGCGCTCGGTGCGCAGGTACTCCATCACGAACGTCGTGTTGCGTTCGCCGACGTTGATGCTGTTCATGCCGCTGATGACCGCGCCGCCGCCGAAGACCTTGGCTTCCATCGTCGAACGCGTGGCGCCGCGCTTGATCATCTCGTTGATCAGCAGTTCCATCGCGAACGAACCGTAGCGGCCGCAGTCGGCCGAGCCGCCGGCGTCGGGCAGCATGAAGTGGTTCATGCCGCCGATCTTCTTCTCGCGGTCCCACAGGCAGGCGGCGATGCACGAGCCGAGCGTCGTCATGATGAGGATGTCCTCGTCATGCACGAAGAACTCGCCGGGCAGCACCTTCACCGCCTCGTTGCGGAAGTGCGAGTCGTAGAAGAAGAACGAAGCCTCGCCCGGGCGACGCGATGCGCTCTTCAAGCGCTCCAGGCGCGAGGGCCCGGAGGGCGCACGCGCGGCAGGCGCCGCGGACAGGGAGGCGATTGACATGATCGTCTTATCGTCCGGTTCGGATTCGTTCTTGAGTCAGGACAATCTCGTAAATCGACTCAGACCCGCTCGTAGATCGTTTTTCCGCGCAATCTGAACAGATCCCGCGAGTCGGTGAAGTTCTCCGAGTGCCCGACGTAGAGCAGACCGCCCGGCTTCATCGCCGCGTGCGTGCGCTCCAGCACCTTGCGCTGGGTCGGGTTGTCGAAATAGATCATCACGTTGCGGCAGAACACGATGTCGAACGGGTCGCCCAGCGCCGACCAGCTCGCGCTCATCAGGTTGAAGGTGCGGAACTCGATCAGTCGCGACAGCTCGGGCTTCACGCGGATGAAGCCTTCGTTCTTGGCCGTGCCGCGCATGAAGTGGCGCTTCAGGCGTTCGGGCGATAGGCCGCGTGCGTCGGCGCCGTAGACGCCGCGGCTGGCGGTGGCCAGCACCTTGGTGTCGATGTCGCTGCACAGGATCTTCACCTGCGCCGAGGCGCCCAGCGTCTCGGCCACGGTCATCGCCAGCGAGTACGGCTCCTCGCCGGTCGACGCGGCGTTGCACCAGATGCGGATCGGCTTGGACGCGCGGGCGCGCAGGTCCTCGACGAGGGCGTGGAAGTGGTGCTCCTCGCGGAAGAAGGCCGTGAGGTTGGTCGTCAGGCAGTTGATGAACTCCTGCCACTCGTGGTCGGAGCCGCCGCGCTCGAGCGCCTGCAGATAACTCGAGAAGTCGCGGTAGCCGGTCTCGCGCAGCCGGCGCGACAGCCGGCTGTAGACCATCGCCTGCTTGCCTGCGTGCAGGCTGATGCCGGCGCGCTGGTAGATCAGCTGGCGGATGCGTTCGAAGTCGGCCGCCGAGAGCGTGAACTCCTGTTCGGCAACATTGGCCAGCACGGGCAGGGCAGCGTTCATGGCGGGGCAGGGCCGGGCGCGCAGCCCCAGCCGAGGGTGATGATTCCGGCCGCCAGTGTCGCGTCACACGACGTTGCCGTGGCCTGGAGTTGTGAGGCGTTTTCCTCTCAGATCTCGTTTGCGAGGGGCGTATCCCCGGCTAGACTGGTGCTTTCCCGGAGGCGACGGACCGATCCGCGCCCCAAGACCGCATCCCGTGGATCGTCCCTGCCACCCGATTCCCGCCGACGAGACCCTGCCGCTGCGCCTGGACCAGGCGCTGCAGCTGCTCGCCCATTCCGGCCTGCCCGAGCCGCGCGGCGAGCGCGGCAGCACCGAGTGGATGCAGCAGCTGATCGACGCGCTCGTCGAGCTCTCCAGCCGTGACGCGCTGACCGGCCTGGCCAACCGCCGAGCCTTCCAGCTCGCGCTCGAACGCGAGATCGACCGCGTCGCGCGCAGCGGCGAACCGGCGCTGATGCTGGTCGCCGACATCGACCACTTCAAGCTCATCAACGACGGCTTCGGTCATGCCGCGGGCGACGAGGTCATCCGCGCCGTCGCCGGCGTACTGGCCGACAGCGTGCGGCCGATGGATCTGGTGGCGCGTGTCGGCGGCGAAGAGTTCGCGATCATCCTGCCCAACTGCCCGCACACCTTCGGCCAGACCGTGGCCGAAAGGATCCGCCAGCAGGTCGAGCGCCTGCGCGTGCCCTGCGCCCATGGCCGCGAACTGGCCGTCAGCATCAGCATCGGCGGCGCCTTCGCGCCTCAATGGGTGCGCTCGACGCCGGCGCTGTGGCTGGAACGCGCCGACCTGCAGCTCTATGCGGCCAAGGCCGCCGGCCGCAACCGCGTGCTTCTCGAACCGACGGCCGACTCGCACGTCAGCCACGACGAGAAACGACTGTTGTTCGACTCCTCGAGCTTCCAGGACTTCATATGACCGACGGTATCCCGCCGGCCGCCGTGCCAAGCTCCCGAGACGACGCCCAGCGCGCCGCGCGGCCGCGTGCGCGCATCAGCGCGATCACCAGCGGCAAGGGCGGGGTCGGCAAGACCTTCGTCGCCGCCAACCTCGCCGCCGCGCTGGCCCGCCAGGGCCGGCGTGTGCTCGTGCTCGACGCCGACCTGGGCCTGGCGAACCTGGACGTCGTGCTCAACCTGTATCCCAAGCTGACGCTGCACGACGTCTTCACCGGCAAGTGCTCGCTCGAGGAAGCGCTGCTGCCGGCGCCGGGCGGCTTCACGGTGCTGCTCGCCGGCTCTGGCATGGTCGAGTACTCGCGCATGACGCCCGAAGTGCGCGACCAGCTGCAGCGTGTCATCGCCGAGGTCGCGCCGCGTTTCGACCACGTCATCCTGGACACCGGCGCCGGCATCTCCGACGTCGTGCTCTACGCGGTGTCGCTGGCCGACGACGTGTTCGTCGTCGCGACGCCCGAGCCGACCTCGCTGACCGACGCCTACGCGACGATCAAGGTGCTGGCCACCACCCAGGGCCGGCGCCAGATGCACGTGCTGGTCAACCAGGCCCGCCGCCCCGGCGAAGGCCGTGCGGTGCGCCAGCAGCTGCAGGCCGTCGTCGACCGCTACGTCGTGCCTTCGCTGGACGGCCCGGTGCGCCTGGACCTGCTCGGCGAACTGCCGGCCGACCCGTCGGTGCGCGAAGCCGTGCTGCGCCGCCAGCTGCTGCTCGAAAGCCTGCCCGGCGCGCCGGCGGCGATCGCGATGGTCGGCGTCGCGACGCGGCTGCTGGCCTCGACCTACGGCACACGGTGAGCGAGGCCGCGGCCCCGACGCCGTTCGAGCGCCTGGGCGGCGAGCCCGGCGTTCGTGCGCTGGTCGACCGCTTCTACGACCTGATGGAACTCGAGCCGGCCTACGCCGCGCTGCGCGCGCTGCACCCGCAGAGCCTGGACGGCTCGCGCGACAAGCTGTTCTGGTTCCTCTGCGGCTGGCTCGGCGGCCCCGACCACTACGTGCAGCGCTTCGGCCACCCGCGGCTGCGCGCACGCCACCTGCCGTACGCGATCGGCATCGCCGAACGCGATCAGTGGATGGCCTGCATGATCCAGGCGCTGGGCGAGCGCGAGATCGAGCCGGCGCTGGCCGACAAGCTCGCCGAGTCGCTGTTCGGCACCGCCGACTGGATGCGCAACAAGGGCGGCTGACAGGCCGCGCTAGCCGAGCAGCACGATGAGCGCCCCGGCGCCGCCCTGCGGCCCGGTGGCCTGGGCGAAGGCGATGACTTCCTCGCACTGCGCCAGCCAGCGCTGCGCCTTGACCTTCAGCACCGGCTTGCGCCCCGGCGAGCCGTGGCCCTTGCCGTGCACGACACGCACGCAGCGCTGGCCGCGCTGCAGCGCCTCGCGCACGAAGCGCACCAGCGCGTCGCGCGCCTCGTCGCGGCGCAGGCCGTGCAGGTCGACCTCGGCCTGGATCGCCCAGTGGCCGCGGCGCAGCTTGGAGACGACGTCGGGGCCGACGCCGAAGCGGCGGAAGGACAGGCCGTCGTCGGTCAGCAGCAGCGACTCGACGTCGACCTCGTCGGACAGCGTCGAGCGCAGCGCTTCGCGTTCGTCGGCCTCGCGCTGGCGCGGCAGCGGCGCCGGGCGGGCGCGGTGCACGTGGGCGCGGCCGTGCGGCCGCAGCGCGTGCACCGGGCCGACGGCGTGCGCGAAGGCCCGCCGCGCGGCCTCGGCTTCGGCGGCCTCGCGGCGCTCGCGCTCGGCGCGTTCGGCGGCTTCGCGTTCGCGCCGTGCGATCGCTTCGCGCAGCGCCTGCAGTTCCTTCAGGCTGGAGATCTTCATACCAGCCCCCGTTCGGCCATCGACACCACCTGGCCGCGGCCGACGACGAGATGGTCGAGCACGCGCACGTCCAGCAACTGCAGCGCCTGGCGCAGCGTCTGCGTCAGGAACTCGTCGGCACGCGACGGTTCGGCGACGCCCGACGGGTGGTTGTGCGCCAGGATCACCGCGCCGGCGTTGAGCGCCAGCGCGCGGCGCGCCACTTCGCGCGGGTAGACGCTGGTCTGCGACAGCGATCCCTGGAACATCTCCTCCAGCGAGATGAGGCGGTGCTGGCTGTCCAGGAACAGCACCGCGAAGACCTCCTGTTCGCGCCCGGCGAGGTGCAGCGCGACGAAGTCCTTGACCTTGTCGGGTGCATCGAACACCGGCGCGGCGCGCAGCGGCGCGGCCAGCGCCCGGCGCGCCAGCTCCATCACCGCCAGCAGTTCGGCCTGCTTGGCCGGGCCCAGGCCCTTGATGCCGGCGAGCGTGGCAGGCGTCGCCGCCAGCAGCCCGGCGACGCCGCCGCAGGCCGCGAGCACACGCTGCGCGAGCTCGAAGACGCCGTCGCCGGCCGGCCCGGTGCGCAGCAGCAGCGCCAGCAGTTCGCCGTCGGAAAGCGCGCCGGCACCGCGTGCGAGCAGCTTCTCGCGCGGGCGCTGGTCGGCGGGGAGGTCCTTCAGGAGGGGCATGGGGCGGCTCATACAATGGCCGCGATCAGTCTATCGTCAGCGACACCCCCAGTGACAACCGTCCAGCCCGGCTCCTTCCTGACCCTGCACTACCGGCTTGCCGGGCCCGACGGCGGCGACATCGTCAACACCTTCGGCGGCACGCCGGCGACGCTGACGCTGGGCGCCGGCGATCTGTCGCCTGGGCTGGAGCAGGCGCTGCTGGGCCTGGAAGACGGCGCCGAGGCGCGTTTCGAGCTGCCGCCGGGCGCCGCCTTCGGCGAGCGCAACCCGCAGCTGATGCAGCGCGTGAAGATGTCGCTGATGCGCGAGCTGGGCGACGAGGACACCGTCTACACCGTCGGCGACGTCGTGCAGTTCCCGACGCCCGACGGCCAGGGCAGCTACGCCGGCATGGTGCGCGAGGTCGGCGAGGACTGGCTGCTGTTCGACTTCAACCACCCGTTGGCCGGTCAGTCCGTGCACTTCGAGGTGCGCATCCTGGGAGTGCTGTGATGGCGGCGATCGAAGAGCTGGTCCTGGCCGAACCGCGCGGCTTCTGCGCCGGTGTCGATCGTGCGATCGAGATCGTCGAACGGGCGCTCGCCAAGTTCGGCGCGCCGATCTACGTGCGCCACGAGATCGTGCACAACACCTACGTCGTCAACGACCTGCGCGCCAAGGGTGCGATCTTCATCGAGGAGCTCGCCGAGGTGCCGCGTGGCGCGACGCTGGTCTTCAGCGCCCACGGCGTCAGCCAGGCGGTGCGCGAGGAGGCCGAGCGCCGCGGCTTCAAGGTCTTCGACGCCACCTGCCCGCTGGTGACCAAGGTCCACGTCGAGGTCGCCAAGCTGGCGCGCGAGGGCTACGAGTTCATCATGATCGGCCACAAGGGGCACCCCGAGGTCGAGGGCACGATGGGCCAGCTCTCCGAAGGCATCTATCTCGTCGAGGACGCCGAGGACGTGCAGCACGTGCAGCCGCGCGGCGACAAGCTGGCCGTCGTCACCCAGACCACGCTGTCGGTGGACGACGCCGCCGAGATCCTGGCGGCGGTGAAGCAGCGTTTCCCGCACGTGCGCGAGCCCAAGAAGCAGGACATCTGCTACGCGACGCAGAACCGCCAGGATGCCGTCAAGGTGATGGCGCCGGCGGTCGACGTCGTCGTCGTCGTCGGCAGCCCGACCAGCAGCAACAGCAACCGCCTGCGCGAGCTGGCCGAGCGCCTGGGCACGCCGGCGCACATGGTCGACAGCGCCGACGACTTGAAGGCCGAGTGGTTCGAAGGCCGTCGCCGCGTCGGCCTGACGGCCGGGGCCTCGGCGCCGGACATCCTCGTGCAGCAGGTCATCGCCCGGCTGCGCGAGCTGGGCGCGCTCAGCGTGCGCAACATGGACGGCGTCAAGGAGTCGGTGCGTTTCCCGCTGCCGCGTGGCCTGGGCGACCGCAGCGTGGCCGAGACCGAGTCCGCCCACGGCTGATCGCGCCGCCGCCTCTTTCGACGACGGCGCCCGCAACGGCGCCGTTCGTGTTTCTAGAATCTCCCTCTCCGGAGGACCCATGCTCGACATCACCCTGCTGCGCCGCGATCTCGCGAGCGTCGTCGCCCGTCTCGAAAAGCGCCGTGCGCCGCAACCCTTTCTCGACGTCGAGCGCTTCACCGCGCTCGAGGCCGAACGCAAGCGCATCCAGACGCGCACCGAGGAACTGCAGGCGCGCCGCAACCAGCTGTCCAAGCAGATCGGCCAGGCCAAGGGCCGCGGCGAGGACGCCTCGGCGCTGATGGCCGAGGTCGGCGGCATCGGCGACGAGCAGAAGGCTGGCGCCGAGCGCCTGGAGGCCATCCAGGCCGAGCTGCAGCAGATGCTGATGTCGATCCCGAACCTGCCGCAGGACAGCGTGCCGGTCGGTGCCGACGAGGCCGGCAACGTCGAGGTGCGCCGCTGGGGCACGCCGCGCACGTTCGAGTTCACGCCCAAGGACCACGTCGACGTCGGCCAGGCGCTGGGCCTGGACTTCGACACCGGCGCCAAGCTCGCCGGCTCGCGCTTCACCTTCCTTCGCGGCCCGGCCGCGCGCCTGCACCGCGCGCTCGCCCAGTTCATGCTGGACACGCAGACCCAGGAGCACGGCTACACCGAGTGCTGGACGCCGTACATCGTCAACCGCGAGGTGCTCGAAGGCACCGGCCAGCTGCCCAAGTTCAAGGAGGACATGTTCTGGGTGCTGCGCGGCGGCGACGAGGAGCAGCGCGAGCAGTACCTGATCTCCACGTCGGAGATCCCGCTGACGAACACCGTGCGCGAGCAGATCCTCGACGCCGCACAGCTGCCGATCAAGCTGACGGCGCACAGCCCGTGTTTCCGCTCGGAAGCCGGCAGCGCCGGGCGCGACACGCGCGGCATGATCCGCCAGCACCAGTTCGACAAGGTCGAGATGGTGCAGATCGTGCATCCGGAGCACAGCGACGCCGCGCTGGAACAGATGGTCGGCCACGCCGAGGCCATCCTGCAGAAGCTGGAGCTGCCGTACCGCGTGATCACGCTGTGCACCGGCGACATGGGTTTCGGCTCGGCCAAGACCTATGACCTGGAGGTCTGGCTGCCGGCGCAAAACACCTACCGCGAGATCAGCTCGTGCAGCAACTGCGAGGCCTTCCAGGCGCGGCGCATGCAGGCGCGCTTCCGCAACGCCCAAGGCAAGACCGAGTTCGTGCACACGCTCAACGGCTCGGGGCTGGCGGTCGGCCGCGCGCTCGTCGCGGTGCTGGAGAACCACCAGCAGGCCGACGGTTCGATCCGCGTGCCGGCGGCTTTGCGGCCGTATCTAGGCGGCGCCGAAATCCTGCGCTAGAATGCGCGGCTTCGCTGACCCCAGCGAGACCACGCGAATACCAGGAAAGGTGGCAGAGTGGTCGAATGCGCCGGACTCGAAATCCGGTTCACGGTTTCTACCGTGACGAGGGTTCGAATCCCTCCCTTTCCGCCAGAACAGTCCCTCACCGCCCTCGGCCGTGAGGGATTTTTCTTTTGGACCGGCCCGCATGATCATCCGTGAACGCCCGGTCGGCCCGCGCCTGTTCTTCGTGCTGCGCGGCTCGATCCTCAACCGCATCCTCGTGCCGCTCACCGGCACGACGCTGACGGCGGTCGTCGTCACGCTGCTGCACGGCGAGCTGCTGCACCACAAGATCAACGTCACGACGATCCCGTTCTCGCTGATCGGCATCGCGCTGGCGATCTTCCTGGGCTTTCGCAACAGCGCCGCCTACGACCGCTACTGGGAAGCGCGCAAGCTCTGGGGCGACGTCGTGCACCGCAGCCGCAGCCTGGCGCGCCAGGCGCGTTGCCTGGTGCGCGGTGCGGTGCCGGCGCAGGCCTCGCTGGGGCTCGCCGACCTGCGTGTGCGCATCGTCTGGCGTGCCGTCGTGCTGGCGCATTCGCTGCGGCACCACCTGCGCGACACGACGCCCGAGCCCGAGCTCGCGCGTTTCCTGACGCCGGCCGAATGGACCGGGCTGCAGGCCGCGTCCAACGGCCCCGAGTACCTGCTGCAGCGCATGGCCGACGACCTGCGCCGCGGCCTGGACGAGGGTGCCATCGATTCCATCGTCGCCTGCGAGATGGACCAGACGCTGTCGGCCTTCGCCGCGGCCTTCACCGGCTGCGAGCGCATCAAGGGCACGCCGATACCGTTCGCCTACTCGCTGCTGCTGCACCGCACGGCCTATCTCTACTGCTTCCTGCTGCCCTTCGGCCTGATCGACGCGCTGGGCTTCGTCACGCCGCTGGTCGTGGCCTTCGTCGCCTACACCTTCTTCGGCCTGGACGCCGTCGGCGACGAGATCGAGAACCCGTTCGGCCACGGCTACAACGATCTGCCGCTCGACGCGATCTGCCGCACGATCGAGATCGGCCTGCGCGAGAGCCTGGGCGACGAGGGCATCCCGCCGCCGCTGCAGCCGGTGGACTTCTGGCTGCGCTGAGCCGCGCGAAGAAAAACGGGCCCCGCGGGGCCCGTCGTCTTCAGCCGGATCCGGCCTTCGCTCAGGCGGCGAGGTCGAAGCGGTCCAGGTTCATCACCTTGGTCCAGGCGGCGGCGAAGTCCTGCACGAACTTGCCGGCGTTGTCGTCGCTGGCGTAGACCTCCAGCAGCGCGCGCAGCTCGGAGTTCGAGCCGAAGACCAGGTCGGCGCGGGTCGCCGTCCACTTCGGCGCGCCGCTGGCGCGGTCGCGGCCTTCGTAGAGACCGGGCTGGGCCGCCGGGCCCCACTGCGTGCCCATGTCCAGCAGGTTGACGAAGAAGTCGGTCGACAGCGTTCCCGGGCGCTGCGTCAGCTGGCCGTGCGTGCTGCGGCCGGTGTTGGCGCCCAGAACCCGCAGGCCGCCGACGAGCACCGTCATCTCCGGCGCCGTCAGCGTCAGCAGCTGGGCGCGGTCGAGCAGCAGTTCCTCGGCCGGCGCCTGGCTGTCGGCGCGCTGGAAGTTGCGGAAGGCGTCGGCTCGCGGCTCCATCGCGGCGAAGGACTCGACGTCGGTCTGCTCCTGGCTGGCGTCGGTACGGCCCGGCGCGAAGGCCACCGTCACCGCATGCCCGGCGCGGCGCGCGGCCTCCTCGACGGCGGCGCCGCCGGCGAGCACGATCAGGTCGGCGATCGAAATGCGCTTGCCGCCGGTCCGCGCGGCGTTGAAGCGCCCGCGCACGCCTTCCAGCACCTCGAGCACCCGCGCCAGCTCGGCCGGCTCGTTGACGGCCCAGTCCTTCTGCGGCGCCAGGCGGATGCGTGCGCCGTTGGCGCCGCCGCGTTTGTCCGAGCCGCGGAAGCTCGAGGCCGAGGCCCAGGCCGTCTTTACCAGTTCGGCGATCGTCAGCCCCGAGGCCAGCACCTCGGCCTTCAGCTGCTCGACGTCGGCGGCGTCGACCAGCGCGTGATCGACCGCCGGCACCGGGTCCTGCCAGACCAGTTCTTCGGCCGGCACTTCGGGGCCGAGGTAGCGCGAACGCGGGCCCATGTCGCGGTGCGTCAGCTTGAACCAGGCGCGAGCGAAGGCGTCGGCGAAGAGTTCCGGGTTCTGATGGAAGCGGCGCGAGATCGGCTCGTAGATCGGGTCGAAACGCAGCGACAGGTCGGCCGTCGTCATCATCGGCCGGTGTTGGCGGCTCGGGTCGTGGGCGTCGGGGATCAGGTGCTCGGGCTTCACGTCCTTGGCGAGCCACTGCCAGGCGCCGGCCGGGCTCTTGACCAGCTCCCACTCGTAGCCGAAGAGCATGTCGAAGTAGCCCATGTCCCAGCGTGTCGGGTTCGGCTTCCAGGCGCCTTCGATGCCGCTGGTGGTGGTGTGCACGCCCTTGCCGCTGCCGAGGGCGTTCTTCCAGCCCAGGCCCATCTCCTCGAAGGCCGCGGCCTCGGGCTCGGGGCCGACCAGGCGGGTGTCGCCGGCGCCGTGGGCCTTGCCGAAGGTGTGGCCGCCGGCGACCAGCGCGACGGTCTCCTCGTCGTTCATCGCCATGCGCGCGAAGGTCTCGCGCACGTCACGACCCGAGGCCACCGGGTCGGGCTTGCCGTCCGGGCCTTCGGGGTTCACGTAGATCAGGCCCATCTGCACCGCGGCCAGCGGGTTGGCGAGTTCACGCTCGCCGCTGTAGCGGCTGTTGGCCTTGTCGCTGGTGGCCAGCCACTCGGTCTCGGCGCCCCAGTTGACGTCTTCCTCGGGTTCCCAGATGTCAGGCCGGCCGCCGCCGAAGCCGAAGGTCTTGAAGCCCATCGATTCGAGCGCGACGTTGCCGGCCAGGATCATCAGGTCGGCCCAGCTCAGCTTGTTGCCGTACTTCTTCTTGATCGGCCACAGCAGGCGGCGCGCCTTGTCCAGGTTGCCGTTGTCGGGCCAGCTGTTCAGCGGCGCGAAACGCTGGTTGCCGTGGCCGCCGCCGCCGCGGCCGTCGGCGACGCGGTAGGTGCCGGCGCTGTGCCAGGCCATGCGGATCATCAGGCCGCCGTAGTGGCCCCAGTCGGCCGGCCACCAGTCCTGCGAGTCGGTCATCAGCACCCGCAGGTCGTGTTTGACGGCGGCGTAGTCCAGCTTTCTGAACTCGGCGGCGTAGTCGAAGCCGGCGCCCATCGGGTCGGACTTCGCCGAGTGCTGGCGCAGGATCTGCAGGTTCAGCCGCTTGGGCCACCAGTCGGTGTTGGTGCGCGCCTGCGTCGTCGTGCGGGCGCCGTGTTCGGCATGGAAGGGGCAGCGGGCTTCGGTGGACATCGGCAATCTCCTCGGATCACGTCTGGGTGACGAGGCATCAATTTAAACAATTAATGATGAGTCTTTGATTGCCATTCCCTATGTTATCGATTGACAGCCTCAGGCCGACTGCGCCTGCGCCACCAGCACCGCCAGCGCCGCCGACGCCAGGCGTGCGGTGGCGCCGTCGGCGCGGCTGGTCAGCGCGATCGGCACGCGCGCGCCGAGCACGATGCCGCTGCCGACCGCGCCGCCCAGGTACTCCAGCTGCTTGGCGAGGATGTTCCCGGACACCAGGTCGGGCACCATCAGGATGTCCGGGTCGCCGGCCACCGGTGAGACGATGCCCTTGGTGCGCGCCGCCTCGGCCGAGATCGCGTTGTCAAAGGCCAGCGGGCCGTCGACGATGCCGCCGCGGATCTGGCCGCGGTCGGCCATCTTGCACAGCGCGGCGGCGTCCAGCGTGCAGGCCATCTTCGGGTTGACGCCTTCGACGGCCGCCAGCACCGCCACCTTGGGCAGGTCGACGCCGAGCACGCGCGCCAGGTCGATCGCGTTCTGCACGATGTGCGCCTTCTCGTTGAGCGTCGGCGCGATGTTCATCGCGGCGTCGGTGACGAGCAGCGGCTTGTGGTACGCCGGCGCGTCGAAGCGGAAGACGTGCGAGATGCGCCGTTCGGTGCGCAGCTCGGCGCGCGACAGCACGGCCTTCATCACCTCGTCGGTGTGCAGGCTGCCCTTCATCAGCGCCTGCACCGCGCCTTCGGCGGCCATCTCAGCGGCGCGTTCGGCGGCGGCGTGGCTGTGGCGCACGTCCTCGATCTCGACGCCGGCCAGCGACAGCCCGGCGGCTTCGGCCGTGGCCTGCAGGCGCTCGCGCGGCGCCACCAGCACCGGCGTGAACAGCCCGTGGTGTGCAGCGTCGAGCGCGCCGCGCAGCGACTCTGGGTCGCACGGGTGCACGACGGCGCAGCGCAGACCGGCGTGGCGCGCGGCCTGCTCGATCAGCGAGCGCACGCCGGCGGCAGCGTCGAAGACGTGCCAGCGCAGCCCGGTCGCCTTGCGCACACGCTCCTTGTGGCGCGGCGCCTCGACGACGGCCAGTCCGTCCATCAGCAGCGTGCCGTCCTGGCGGCGCACGCTGCAGTCCAGCGTCACGCGGCCGCTGGCGGCGTCCTTGGCGCGCACCGCGACGCGCACCTCCAGCACGTCGCCGGAGCGCGCCGTGCCGTGGAAGTCCATGCGCTGCGAGACGTAGCGTGTGCCCGGGCCGGGGAAGACGGTGCCGAGCACGGTGGACACCAGCGCGCCGCTCCACATGCCGTGCGCGGTGCGGCCGGCCAGGCCTTCCTCGCGTGCGAAGCGGTCGTCCAGGTGGGTGGGGTTCAGGTCACCGGAGATCGCCGCGAAGCCGGCGATGTCCGCGTCGGTCAGCGCACGGCGCATCGTCGCGCTCTGGCCGACGGCGAGTTCGTCGAAGGTGGTGTTCTCCAGCCACTCGTCGCGCAGGTCGATCTCCATCGGGCGTCCGCTCGCGGCCGTGACGGGGCCGCCGGGTGCGAAGACTAACGCCGCCAGGCCATCACCGGGATCCAGGATCGCAGCCGGCGGCCGTCGTGGTGGCGGCGGTCGACACGCTGCGCCAGCCGCCAGGCCATCTCGGGGTAGACCTCGTGCAGGCGCACGATGGCCATCGCGTCGTCGGCGATCTCGGAGACGACGACGACCTCGATCTCCAGGTCGGCCTCGGCCCAGCGCCCGAGCAGCGGGCGCACTTCGTCGGGCGTGATATGGCTGCGCAGCCCGAAGATGACGACGCGCGGGTCGGGCGGCAGCAAATAGGTGTTCATGTCGACCGCAAGCCTAGCGCGTGGCGGGCGCACCCGTCGGCGTGCCCCCCGGTGCATTCGCACGCCGGGGGCGTGCTTGATCTGCCGCAACCTTGATCTGACGGCGGGACGCGTGAACCGGGGGCGGGGACACTGCGCCCCCGCCGCGCGGCCCGGCCCCGGCATCACCCTCGCGCTGCACGCGCTCCCAACCGAATCGATTTCCCGAGGAGTCGACCGACCCGATCATGTCCGAACAAGCCATCGTCCTCCATCCGCGAGCCGGCACTGCCGCCACCGACTCCCAGCCGGCCATCGTCGGCCAGCGTGTCGAGCTGCAGCTGCTGACCACGCTGCGCTGCAACCTGAAGTGCAGCTACTGCTCGATCGCCGAAGGCGACGTGCGCGATTCGCAAGGCCACGTGGCCTACACGATGGACCAGCTCGACGCGTTCATCGCCCAGCAGCTCGCCGGCAAGGAGGTTTACGTCACGTTCTACGGCGGCGAGCCGACGCTGAACCGGCCCTTCATCGAGGCCGTGATGCAGCGCCACCCGCTGTTCCGCTTCCAGCTGCAGACCAACGGCACGCTGCTCGACGACCTGAGCCACCACGTGCTGCAGCGCCTGTCCAACGTGCTCGTCTCGATCGACGGCGGCCAGGAAGTGACCGACGGCTACCGCGGCAAGGGCATCTACAAGCAGATCCTGCGCAACATCGGCGTCGTGCGCGACAGCCTGGGTGGCACGCTGACCGCGCGTGTGACCTGGTCCGACGAGAACATCAGCTTCGACGAGCTGGACCAGCTGACCAAGGCCTTCGACTACGTCTACTTCCAGTTCGTCGCCGGCGACGCCTATGCCGGCGAGTCGGTCGAGCGCCGCAAGGCGGTGCTGACGCAGCTGGTCGAACGTTTCTTCGCTGACACCGACCGCGTCTACCCCTTCATCCCGCTGATGGGCGCGGTGCGCAACAAGCTCTTCCCGTCGCGCGCCGTCGAGCAGTGCGGCGGCGGCACGGCCTGCCGCGTGTCGACGCACATCCTCAACGTGATGCCCGACGGCCGCATCTTCGCCTGCCCCGACCTGATGCACCTGCCGGAGATGCAGACCGGCGACGTCGTCGGCAACTGGCTGCGCCGCAGCCCGCTGCAGCCCGACCCGAAGATGCCCTGCCATACCTGCGAAGCGCAGAGCTGGTGCCGCGGCAACTGCATGAAGAACCTGTACCTCGGCTACGTGCGCGAGGACGGCGTCTGGCGCAGCAAGGTCACCGACCCGATCTGCGAACTGGTGCGCCACCTCGGCCGCGAGATCGACCGCCATGACGTCACGGCCTGGTTCGAGCAGCTGCCGCTGCCGCAGCGCCGCGTGCTGCTGGACTGCGAGGTCTACCAGTACGTCGAAGTGATGCCCTGACGGGGGCGCCGCGTTTGCCGCGGCGCGCCGAAAAAAGAAGGCCGGTCGGGATGTCGGAGGCACCCCGACCGGCTAAGTCCGCCGCGCAGGGGCGCGGCGCCGTCAGACCGGTGAGTCGGCGTTGAAGCTCGACTCGATGGCAATGATATCAATTTTGCAGGCGAAAAGTGATTTTTCTGTGCATCGCCTGTGCAATCTTTGACGCTGAGCGGCCACGAAAAGGGGCCCGAAGGCCCCCTAGGGTGTGCGACCGCGGTCGCCTTTTTCAGGCGGCGGGCGCTTCGGCGGCCGGCTTGGCCGGGCGGGCGCGGCGCGCCTTCTTCGCCGGCACCGCTTCGACGACGGCTTCGACCACCGGGGCCGCGGCCTTGCGCACGCGGCGCGCCGCCGGCTTCACGGTTTCGGCCACGGCCTTCGTGCGCTTCTTGCCGACGGCCACGCGCGTCGCGGGCTTGCGCGCCTTCTTCGGCGCGCCGGCCACGTCGACCAGGCGTTCGGCACCGCGCACGATCGTCGTCGACAGCTTCAGCGCCATCTTCGCGCCCGGCAGCGTCACCTTGGCGGCGGTGTGCAGGCCGTTGGCCAGCATCGTGTTGTCGACGCCGGCGGCCAGGTCGGCCATCTTCGTGATCTGCGTCGCGGCGGTGTCGCCGCCCAGGTCGACCAGCTTGGCGGCGCGGTCGGCGACTTCGTCGATGCCCTTGTCGACCGTGCCGGCGACGGTGCCGCGCAGCGCGTTCATCTTGTCGGTCGTGCGCGGCGCGAAGCGCGCCGTGCGCGCGTAGACGCTCTTCTCGATGGCGCCGTCGACCAGGCCGACGAGGCGATGGCCGCCGAAGCGGTAGGCCGCGACCGTCTTCTCGGCCGCGGTGCGGTAGTTCTCGATCGTCTTCAGCGTGACGCTCGCAAGGTCTTGAGTGGACATGTCAGGCCTCCGTAGGGAGTGTTTGGAGTTCTTCACACCCTCCAGTCTCGGCGCCGGGCCTAGAGAGGGCACCCCAGGACGGGCGTTGTTTCCTAGAGTGCGCTCTCCAGAACGGGCTCAGTGCGCCATCAGCACCGGCAGCGTCATCGCGCGCAGCACGGTGCGCGTGACGCCCCCGAGCACCAGCTCGCGCGCGCGGCTGTGGCCGTAGCAGCCCATGACCAGCAGGTCGGCGTCGGTGTCCGCGGCCAGCGACAGCAGCGCCTCGCCGATGCCGGTGCCGGCCAGGCCGTGGCTGCGGATCGGCGCCGTGACGCCGCTGCGGCGCAGCCAGCGTTCCAGCGCCGCGGTGCCGGTGCGCTCGTCGTCGCGTCGGGCCAGCGTGCAGGCGACGTGGACCTCGTCGGCCGCCAGCAGCCAGGGGCGCGCAGCGGCCACCGCACGCGCGGCTTCGCGCGTCGGTTTCCAGGCGATCAGCACGCGCCGCCCGGGCATCGTCACCTCGCCTTGCGCCGGCACGACCAGCGCCGGCTTGCCGCTGTCGTGCACCAGCGAGGCGACCAGGCCGCGCGGCACCGGCCCGGTCTCGCGGTCGTCGGCGTCGTGCTGGCCGAGCACCAGCAGGTCGGTGAACAGCGCGTGTTCGGTCATCGCCACTTCCAGCGTGTCGTGGCGGATCTCGACCCAGTGCATCGGCACGCCGGCGACGGCTTCGCGCTCGAACATCTCGCGGGCGCGCTGGCGCAGCTCGCGGTCGGTCTCTTCCAGCAGGTCGGCCGCGGCGTAGGCGCCTTCGGCGGCAGCGAAAGGCACCGCCAGCATCGCCGGCAGCACCGCGAAGACGACGGTCAACTCGGCACCGTGCTCACGCGCCAGCCGGTGCGCCAGCGCCAGGCGGCGGGCCGAACGCGGGGAGGCGTCGAGGTGGACGAGGATGCTCTTCATCGTGCGCTCCTGCCCCGGGTGCGGGCCGCCCGCCCGGGGAAACGGGTGGGGGGCCGGACCATGCTCTGCCGCGCGCACGGCAGTGTCAATGCGCCGCCTCAAGCGGCGGCGACGCGGTGCTCAGGCGCGCTGCGGCGCCGGGCGGGCGTAGCGGCGCCAGCTGCGCTCGGCGCCGTTCGCGTGGGCGGGCGCGGCGTCTTCGCCGCCACGCGCGGCGTCGGCGGCAGGCGCATGGCGCTGCGGCCAGGCCAGTTGCGGCACCGGCGGTGCGGCGGGTTCGGGATCGAACGGGTCGGTGATTCGCAGGGCGCACATCGCGGGGTGGCCGGCCGTCTGGGCTGCGGTCGTGCCGGGCGCGATCCTCGCGACTCGTGCCGGGCCGCGGTTTGACGGCCGGCAAGCCGCCGCGCGCCGTGGCTCACGCCGAGGCGCGAAGTGTCGCGCCCGTCACGAAGCGTCGAGCAGCCGGTCCCAGTCGGGCAGGGCATCGGCGCCGACACGCACCGCGGCGGCGGCTTCGTCGGCGTCCAGCGGGTCGCCGGAGCGCAGCTGGGCCGCGAGCACCGCCAGGTCGGCGTCGGAGGCGTCGTCACCGCGCCGCGTGCGCTCGGCGACACGCCGGCGCAGCGTCGCCTCGTCGGCGTCGAAGTCCAGCAGCACGAAGCGCGCGCCGCGCGCGGCGGCGAACTGCCGCGCCGCGTCGCGGGCCGCGCGGTGCAGGAAGGTGGCGTCCAGCACGACCGGCCAGCCGCCGTCGAGCACGGCGCCGGCGGCGGCCAGCAGGCGGGCATAGGTGGCGGCACCGGCCTCGGGGCCGTACAGCCGCGCGGCCTGCGCGGCGTCGGGGCGCTGCAGCGGCGCCAGGCCGTGCAGCCGCTTGCGTTCGAGGTCGGCACGCACACGCAGCGCGCCGCGTTCGACCAGCGCCTGCGTCAGCGTCGTCTTGCCGCTGCCCGAGACGCCGTGGGTGACGAAGAGCACCGGCGCTCGCGTGCGGGTCGCCGCCTCGGCCAGCGCGACATAACGCCCGGCCTCCGCGGCCGCGCCGGCCGGCGCGCCGGGCTGGTCGGCACGCAGCGCCGCCACCTTGGCGCGCACCAGCGCCCGGTGCGCCTCGTAGTAGCGCAGCACGCGCGCGGCCTCGTAGTCGCCGGTGGCGGCCATCCAGCCGTCGACGAAGCGCCGGGCCAGCGCCGGCAGCGCGTGCGCGTGCAGGTCCATCGCCATGAAGGCGATCTCGCTGGCCACGTCGATCCAGCGGAAGCCGTCGTTGAACTCGATGCAATCGAAGACCGTCGTGCGGCCGTCGATCTCGACGACGTTGCCCAGGTGCAGGTCGCCGTGGCACTCGCGCACGCGGCCGGCCGCCAGGCGGGTGGCGAACACCGGCGCCAGCAGCGCGAAGCGGCGCGCCTCCCAGTCGCGCAAGCGCGCCAGCGCGGCGGCCGCCGGCGTCGCGGCCAGCAGCGGCTGCAGCACGTCGAGGTTCTCGACCATCGGCGAGCGCACCTGCGCCGGGCTGCCCAGCTCGCCGTCGGCCGGGGCGACGGCGGCGGCCTCGTGGAACGGCGCGACGACGCCGACCAGCGCGTCGATCTGCGCCGCGCCGAGCGCGCCGCGCGCGGCCAGCCGGTCCCACAGGCCGGCCTGGTCGAAAGCGCGCATCTGCAGCACCCAGTCCAGCAGCTCGCCGTCGCCGCCCAGCACCGGCGCCTCGGCGGGGCCGGCCAGCGGCAGCACCCGTTCGTAGAGCGCCGGCGCCAGGCGCCGGTTCAGGCGCAGCTCGGCGTCGCAGAAGTGGCGGCGCAGCGCGCGTGTCGAGTAGTCCAGGAAACCCGGCGCGATCGGCTTCTTGAACTTGTAGGCGTGGTCCGCGGTGACGAGCACGCGCGAGGCGTGGGTCTCGAAGCTCTGCACCCGGCCGGCGGCGGCCAGCGCCTGGCGCAGGCGCTCGACGAGCCGGGCCTGCGCCGCGTCGTCGAGTTCGGCGGCGCTCATCGCCCGGCGGCCGCGGCGCGCTGCTCAGCCAGTTCGGCGGCCATCGTCGCGCCCAGCTGTGCCGGGCGCACCCGATCCAGCGTCGTCGGCGTCAGGTCGAACTGGCGCTCGACGGTCAGCCGCGGCGGCTGGATGCGCAGCGCGCCGCCGGCGTCGTGTGCCAGCGGGTACTCGCGCAGCCGCGCCACCAGCAGCTGGGCGTCGGCGTCGGTGAAGACGGTGGTCTCGACGATGCGTGTGCAGCCCTCGGCCGCGGCCCGTGACAGCACCGCCCGCACCGTCGCCGGCACGTCGTCGTCGGCCGTGCGTGCGACCAGCGGCACGACGGCTTCGCCGCGTTCGCCCAGGACCTCGGCGACGCGCTGGTTGAACGCCAGGTTGACGCCGTCCCAGCGCTGCTGCTCGGCGTCGTCGCCGGCGACGCCGCGGCCCTGGCCGAAGAGCAAGGTGCAGTCGCCGGCCACGGCATGGCCGCTGGCCAGGACCAGCACGAGGAGGGACACGAGCTTGCGGGGCACGGGGGCGGCAGGGCGGTGGCGTTTAACCCCATGCTAGCGCCGCGGACACGTTTCTTTGCACCGCCGAGGCATGCTGTCGTCAACGGCGGCTGCGTGCGTCGCATTGAAACGCAGGCGGCGTCGCCGATGTCGCCCGATAAAGGAGTGCCTCGATGAACAAGTTCGTGCCGGCCCTCGCGCTGGCTGTCGCCGCCACGCTGTCCGCCAGCGCCTTCGCGCAGTCGGCCAATCCTGATCGCCGCGAGGCGATGAAGCAGAAGTGGGAGTCGATGACGCCCGAGCAGCAGGCGCAGGCGCGCGAGAAGATGCGCCAGCGCTGGGAGAGCATGACGCCCGAGCAGCGCGAGGCGGCCAAGAAGCGCCTGGCCGAACGCCGTGGCGGCCATGCCGCGCCGGCGCCGGCCCCGGCGGCTTCGGGCTCCTGAGATCGGCGCGGCCGGCGACCGGCTTGCGGCACTCGCGCGGGCAGGCACAATGCCCCGCTTCATGATGCGCCTGCCGACCCGCCTCGTCGCCTGTCTCGCCGGGCTTGCCGTCGCCGGCTGCGCGACGCGCTCCGGCGAGGTGCAGCCCCAGGTGGCCGATCCGGCCGAGTTCGCGGTCTGGGACTGCGGCCACCTGGCCGACGAGACCGACGCCGTGCAGCAGCGCGCGGCGGACCTGGCCTACACCGTCGACGACATCGCCGGGCGCAACATCGTCGCGCTGGGCGTCAGCGTGAGCATCTTCTGGCCGGCGCTGTTCGCGCTGCGGCCCAACGGCCACGAGGCCCAGGAGCTGGCCCGGCTGAAGGGCCGCTACGAGGCGCTGAAGGCGGTGTCGGTCGAACGCGGCTGCCCGCAGACGATGGAGCTGGCGCCCGAGCATCTCGCGGCGCTGCCGATCGCGCCGGGCGACCGCCTGGTCTACGAGGAGCGCAGCGCCACGCGCTCGGTCTCCGGCGAGTGGACGCTGCAGGTGCTTTCGCTGCGCCGCGACGCCTTCGAGTTCCGCGTCGGCGGCGCGCAGGCACCCTGGCGCCAGGACCGTGTCGGCAACGTCGTCGCCGCGCCGGCCGGCCAGCTCGAGTGGCAGCGGCTGTTCCGCCACGGCCTCGCGCTGGGCGACGTGCTCAACGGCGAGCTGCGCATCGCCGGCGACCCGTACGCACGCGCGCTGGTGCGCGGCCAGGTCGTCGCCACCGGCCAGCAGAAGATCGCCGGGCGCAGCTTCGACGTCGCCGTCATCGAGCTCTTCGGCGAGGCGCAGAACGGCGAGGTCAGCTCGCGGCTGGACGGCGCGATCGTCGTCGATCGCGCCAGCGGCCTGCTGGTGCGGCTGGACATCAGCAGCGGGACGCCGGGTTTCCGCCTCGAACGCCGCCTGGTCGGCGTGCAGTCCGCACGGCCCTGAGGCCGTCGCCCGGGCGACATAGTTCTTTACCCGGCTGGCACGGCGCCGACACCGGTGGCCGGCACAGTGAGCGCCATACCGTCCCCCAGTCACCTGGTGCCGCGATGAAGCTCACGAACCGTCTGCCCCGCCTGTCCGCCTTCCGTCTCCTCGCCGCCGCCACGCTCGTCGCCACGGGCGTCGCCGCGGTCGCCGCCGACCAGCCGGCCCCGCCGCCGCCCGCGGCGCACGCGATGCCCGGCCACCCCGGCATGCCGATGGGCGGCCCGGGCGCCGGCCGTCCCGACGCGATGCCCTGGCTCGGCCACCCGTTCATGCTGCAGCGCCTGCTCGACGACGTCGACGCCACCAAGGCCCAGCGCAAGCAGATCCGCGAGATCGTCGGCGACGCCCAGGACGACCTGCGCGAGCAGCGCGACGAACACCGCCGCCTCGCCGAGCAGATGGCCGAGCTCTTCGCCCAGCCCAGCGTCGACGCCAAGGCCGTCGAGGCGCTGCGCCAGAAGATGCTGGCCGAGCACGACAAGTCCAGCCGTCGCATGACCCAGGCGATGCTCGACGTCAGCCGCGTGCTGACGCCCGAGCAGCGCCAGAAGATCGCCGCCGAGATGAAGTCCCGCCGCGAGGCCATGGACGCCCGCCGCGGCCCCGGCGGCCCCGGAGACCACCCCCGCCGCTGACACCGGATCCCGCGATCGTTATCCTTTTCCTCCTGTGGCTTTGACATGAAGCCTTCGCCCCGGGGCAAACGCCCCGGGGCTCTTTTCGTTTGAGAGAGCCCCCGTGACGAGCCGACTGCTGCTGATCGACGACGACTCGCGCCTGACCACGATGGTCGGCGACTACCTGCGCCGCAACGGCTTCGAGGTCGACACCGCGGGTTCGCTGGCCGCCGGCCGCGAGCAGCTGCGCCTGCGCGGCTACGACGCGCTGCTGCTGGACCTGATGCTGCCCGACGGCGACGGCCTGGATCTCACGCGCGAGCTGCGCTCGGACACGCGCACGCGCCGCCTGCCGCTGCTGATGCTGACCGCGCGCGGCGAGCCGATGGACCGCATCGTCGGTCTGGAACTCGGTGCCGACGACTACCTGCCCAAGCCCTTCGAGCCGCGCGAGCTGCTGGCGCGCGTGAAGGCGCTGCTGCGCCGCGCCGCGCCCGAGCCGACCGGCGACGAGGTGCTGCGTTTCGGCCGCCTCGAGGTCGACCTCGGCGCGCGCCAGGCGCGCCTGGACGGCCAGCCCTGCGACCTGACCAGCCACCAGTTCGACCTGCTCGTCGTGCTGGCGCAGAGCCCTGGCCGCGTGCTGTCGCGCGACCAGATCATGGACGCGCTGAAGGGCCACCCGCTGGAGGCCTTCGACCGCAGCATCGACGTGCACGTCTCGCGCATCCGCGCCGTCATCGAGGACGATCCGAAGAACCCGAAACGCGTGCTGACGGTGCGCGGCGCGGGCTACGTGTTCGCGAAGAAGCAGGACGCCGAATGAGCGGCCTGGCGGCCGGGCGGAGCTGAGATGCGCTCGCTGTACATCCGCATCTACCTGACGGTGGTGGCGGCGCTGGCGCTGTTCGCGCTGGTGTCGGTTTGGCTGCTGCAGAACCACCTCGAGCAGGAGCGTGCGCGGGCGCAGAGCACGCTGCAGGAGCGTGTCGCCGCCTGGGGCGAACTGCTGCAGCGCTCGCTGCCGCGCGCCGACGCGCCGGCCGAGGTGCAGGGCGAGGCGCTGCGCGAGTGGTCCGAGCGCCTGCGCCTGCCGATGGCGCTGGACGACGCGCACGGCCGCCGCATCGGCGCTTCCGAATCCTTCGTGCGCCGCCAGGGCGGCGGCCCCGGTGCCGGGCGCGCCTACCCGATCCGCCTGAACGACGGCCGCACGCTGTGGGTGCTGCGCCCGCAGCTGATGCGCGGCGCCTTGCCGCGGCCCGATGGCGAGCCCGGCGAGGCCGGTGGCCCCGGCGGGCCGGGCGGGCCGATGGACGCCGGCCCGGGCCCCGAGGTCGGCCAGCGTTTCGGCCTGCCGCCGCGCAGCCCCTGGCTGCCGCCGGGCCCGGCCTTCGATGGCCTGGGGCTGGCCGCGCTGCTGGTCGTGCTGTTCGCCGCGGTGGCCGGCGGCGCCTACCCGGTCGTGCGCCGGCTGACGCGGCGGCTGGAAGCGCTCAAGCGCGGCGTCGAGGCCTTCGGCGCCGGCGACCTGCAGCAGCGTGTCGCCGAAGACGGGCGCGACGAGGTCGCGGCGCTGGGCGCCAGCTTCAACCAGGCGGCGGCGCGCATCGAGGCGCTGCTGCGCTCGCACCAGAACCTGCTGGCCAACGCCAGCCACGAGCTGCGTTCGCCGCTGGCGCGGCTGAAGATGGCGGTGTCGATGGCCGACGACGCCACGCCCGAGCAGCGCGAGGCGCTGCGCCGCGAGATCGACACCAACATCGCCGAGCTCGACGCGCTGGTCGAGGAGGTGCTGCTGGCCAGCCGGCTGGACGCGGCGATGACGATCGACCGCCGCGACCCGGTGGACCTGCTGGCCGTGGCCGCCGAGGAGGCCGCGCGTGTGCAGTCCGCCGCGCACGGCGAGGATCTGCGCGTGTCCGGCGACGAACGCCTGCTGCGCCGCGCGATCCGCAACCTGCTCGAGAACGCGCGCCGCTACGGCGGCGCCGAGGTCGAGGCCCAGGTGGTGGCCGTCGGCGACCGCGCCGAGGTGCGTGTCGCCGACCGCGGCCCGGGGGTGCCCGAGGCCTACCGCGAACGCATCTTCGAGCCCTTCTTCCGCCTGCCCGGCCACGCCGAGCGCGAAGGCGGCGTCGGCCTCGGGCTGGCACTGGTGCGCCAGATCGTCGAGCGCCACGGCGGGACCGTGCGCTGCACGCCGCGCGAAGGCGGCGGCAGCTGCTTCACGCTGTCGCTGCCGCGTTCGGCCTGATCAAGCGGCCGCGAGCGCGCGGCGCTGGCGGCGCAGCGTCCAGGCGAGGAAGGCGGCCAGCGCCGCGGCGGTCAGCGTCAGGCCCGCGGTCGACGCGATCCAGAAGCCGCGTGCGCCGTGCATCGCCGCCGGCACCACGCCCAGCGGGTCGAAAGCCAGCAGGTAGCCGCCGGCCAGGCCCACGCCCCAAAGCGCGGTGGCGTTGATGACCAGCGGTACGGTGGCGATGCGCCAGGCGCGCAGCACGAAGGCGGCAACGGTCTGCGTCGCGTCGGCGACGTGGAACAGGGCGACGAAGGCCAGCAGCGGCAGCGCCGCGGCGGCCACCGCCAGGTCGCGCGTGTACAGGCCGATCACCGGCTCGCGCAGCAGGTACAGCGCGCCGCCGTTGATGACCGCCAGCCCGGCGCCGATGATCACGCCGTGCCAGCCCAGCCGGCGTGCGGCCGGCATGTCGCGCGCGCCGATGCGCTGCGCGACCAGCGTCGAGGCGCCGTTGGCGATCGCCAGTGGCAGCATGAACAGCAGCGACACCAGGTTGGCCGCGATCTGGTGCCCGGCCACCGGCGTCTCGCCGAGCCGGGCGATGAAGATCGCCATGAAGGTGAAGCCCGAGACTTCGACCAGCACCGCGGCGCCCGAGGGCAGGCCCAGCCGCAGCTGGGCGCCGATCGCCGGCCGGTCGGGCGCGTCGAGGCCGCGGCCGCGCAGCTCGAAGGCGTCGTAGAAGCGGTCGCGGCGCAGCAGCACGAAGGCCGCCAGCGTCTGCGCCCACATCGCCACCGCGGTGGCGATGCCGCAGCCCAGCACGCCCAGCGCCGGCAGCCCGAGCGCCGGCACGCCGAACACCAGCGCCGTCGACAGCGGGACCTTGAACGCCAGCGCGCCGAGCTGCAGCGCCATCACCGCCTTGGGCCGCGACACCGCGACGTTGAAGGCGCGGTAGGCCGTGAACAGCAGCGAGGCCGGCAGCGCCACCGCCAGCGCCGCGAGGTAGCCGCGAACCTTGTCGGCCTGCTCGGGTGTCGCCTTGGCGAGCGCCAGGAACGGTGTCGGGAACAGCAGCAAGGTGCAGCCGAGCAGCGAGAAGACGAGCGCGATCCACACCGCCTGGTGCAACTGGCGCCCGGCGTCGGCCGGGCGGCCGGCGCCGAAGAGCTGGCCGACGATCGGCGCCAGCGCCATCACCACGCCCATGAAGCCGACGAAGGTGGTGATGTAGGCGGCGCTGCCGACGGCCAGCGCCGCCAGGTCGGCGGCCGAATGGCGCGCGACGAGCACGGTGTCGACCGTGCTGAAGGCCAGCACCGAGAGCTGGCCGACGAACACCGGCCAGGCCAGCCTGGCGATGCGCCGGCCGCTGTCGGCCAGGCGCGCGGCGCGGCCCGGCGGCGGCGCGGGGAAAGGCTCCGGCAGCGCGTCGTCGCGCCCGGCCGCGCTCAACTCTCCCCCCGCGCGGCGCGTTCGGCATAACGGTTGAAGCGCCAGGCCGTGCCGTCGGCGGTGATGCGGCGCCAGACGGCACGTTTCTCGGCCGGCGTCAGCACGGTCCAGTGCTGGACCTCGTCGAAGGTCCGGCCGCAGCCTTTGCAGACCGCGTCGCCCTGCGTCGTCGAGCAGATCGCGATGCACGGCGCGTCGGGCGTGCTGGCGTACCAGGCCAGCCAGGCGGCGCGCGCCGCCGGGGGCAGGGCGTCTTCGTCGACCGCGTTCCGGCGCGCGCGCGCCAGCGGCGCGTAGACCTCGGCCAGCGCCCGCACCTCGGCGCAGGCGGTCACGCCGTCGGGCGAAGGGGAACGTTCACGCCACCAGTTGATGGCGGCTTCGAGGTCGTCGATGTGCAGGTCGGCCATGCGCGCGGGTTCGGGGCAACCCGCCATTGTCCGCGGCCCGGCCCGGCCTTGGTGCACCCGGGGCCGGGATCAGCGGCCGCGCGCCGCGCTGATCGCCGCCGAAGCCGCGAGTTCGGCGTTCAGCGCGTCCTCCAGCGGCGAGCGACACAGCCCGGCGTGCTCGTAGTGCAGGTTCTCGTACAGCTCGGCGGTCGCCGGGGCGATGGCCAGCAGCGCCGGCAGCGACTCGTCGCCTTCGGCCTGGACGAGCAGCTCGCGGATCTGCTGCACGACACCGCGGAACTGCTCGGCGCTGGCCGAACGCGGCTGGCGTTCCAGGCGTTCGAGCAGCGCGGCCATCGCGGCCAGCGCATGCAGGCGGGCGGGGAGGCGGACGGTTTCGGTGGGCATGCTCCGAAGCTGGGGCGTGCGCCGCCGAATTCAAGCCCGCCGCCGCGGCAGCACCCCGGTGGCCAGCGCCGTGCCCAGCAGCACGACGGCGCAGCCGGCCACCGTCGCCACCGACAGCCGTTCGCCGAGGAACAGCCAGCCCCAGAGCACCGCGAAGGCCGGCACCAGGAAGGTCACCGAGACCGCGTTCGCCGGCCCGGCGTGCGCGACGAGGCGGAAGAACAGCCAGTAGGCGAAGCCGGTGCAGGCGAATGCCAGCACCGCGGCACCGCCCCAGGCCGCGGCGCCCGGCATCTGCGCCGGCCACCACCACAGCGCCGGCCCCAGCGTGAACACCGCCGCGGCGAGCTGGCTTCCGCCGGCCACCGCCATCGGCGGCACGCCGGCCAGGCGTTTCTTCGTGTAGCTGGCGGCAAGGCCATAGCACAGCGTCGCCACCAGGCACAGCACGATGCCGGCGGCCGGGCTGACGCCGTGTTCGCCGGGTTTGAAGCTGGCGTTGTGCAGGCCGACCGCCAGCACGCCGGCGAAACCGATCGCCAGCCCCAGCAGGCGTGGCCGCGCCGGCCGGTCGCCGAGCCAGCCCCAGGCGATCAGCGCCGCCCACAGCGGCGTCGTCGCGTTGAAGATAGCCGACAGCCCGGCGCTGAGCACCAGCGCCGCGACCATGTAGCAGGCGAAGGGCAGTGCCGAGTTCAGCAGCCCGACGACGGCGATCGGCCGCCAGTGGCGGCGCAGCGCCGCGCCTTCGCCGCGCAGCAGCACCAGCGGCACGAGCATCAGCGCCGCGCCTGCGACGCGCACGAAGACCAGCGCCGCCGGTCCGAAGTCGGCCGCGCCCAGGCGCATGAAGAGGAAGGAGCCGCCCCACAGCGACGCGAGCAGGAACAGCTCGGCGAGGTCGCGCCGCGTCACCGTGCGGCCCCGCGCTCCAGCGCCAGCAGCGCCTGCTTGCGCTCCAGCCCGCCGGCGTAGCCGGTCAGCGCGCCGCTGCCGCCGATGACGCGGTGGCAGGGCACGACGATCGACAGCGGGTTGCGGCCGACGGCGGCGCCGACGGCGCGCAAGGCGCTGGGCCGGCCGACGCGGCGTGCGATCTCGCCGTAGCTCGTCGTCGTGCCGGCGGCGATGGCGCGCAGCTGCTCCCAGACGGCGCGCTGGAACGGCGTGCCTTCGGCGTCCAGCGGCACCGTGAAGCCGGCGCCGTCGCCACGGAAGTAGGCCGCCAGCTCGGCCGCCGCGCGGGCGATCAGCGGATGCGCCGGGTCGACGGGCAGATCCAGCGCACCGGGATGGTGGCGCTGGGCGTCGAACCAGAGGCCGGCCAGGCCGGTGGCGCTGGCGGCCAGCGTCACCGGGCCCAGCGGCGTGTCCAGGCGCGATTGCGCCTGGAGTCGGGGGTGTCTCATCGGGTGTCTCCAGGGCGCCAGAGCGCCATCGCGGCATAGGCGCGCCAGGGCCGCCAGGCCTCGGCGGCACGTTCGTGTTCCTGCAGGTCGCGCGTGCCCAGCGCGACGGCGAGGCCGGCGTCACCGGCGGGCCAGGCGTCGGGCCAGCCGAGCACACGCAGCGCGACGAGCTGCACGGTCCAGGGGCCGAAGCCGGGCAGGGCGGCCAGCGTGGCCAGCGTCGGCGCCAGCGGCGCGCCGCGTTCGAGCTGTAGCGAACCTTCGGCCACCGCCGCGGCGAGCGCCTGCAGCGCACGCACACGCTGGCGCACGATGCCCAGGCGGCCGAGCTCGTCGGGGTCGGCGGCGGCCAGCGTCGCGGCGTCGGGGAAGGCGTGCGTCAGCGCGGCGAACGGCGTTTCGACCGGGCGGCCGTAGCGCCGCACCAGGCGTGCTGCCAGGGTGCCGGCGGCGGCCACCGTGACCTGCTGGCCGAGCACGATGCGCACCGTGGTCTCGAAGCCGTCGAAGGCGCCGGGCAGGCGCTGGCCCTCGGCCGCCAGGCCGCCGGCGGCCAGCGCCGCGGCGATCGGCGCCGGGTCGGCGTCCAGGTCCAGCGCCTCGCGCACGCGGCGCAGCACGGCGCCCAGCACCGGGGCCAGCGCCGGCGCGCTGCGCAGATGGACCTCGTGGCGCTCGGGCACGAAACGCGCCTCGATCCAGCCGTCGAGCACGGCGCCGCGATGCGGCCAGGCCAGCGTGCGCCGCCAGGCCAGGCCCTCGACCTGCTCGACGCCGGCCAGCGCGCGGCGCGCGGCGAAACCGAGCATCGTCTCGACGTCGTAGGGCGGCCGCCAGGCCAGGCGCAGCACCGGGTCGGCCGGGGCGTCGCCGCGCGCGCGGCGCAGCGCCGTCGGTGCCAGGCGGTAGCGTTCCAGGAAGGCGGCGTTGAAGCGCCGCAGGCTCTCGAAGCCGCTGGCCAGCGCCACCTGGGCCACCGGCATCGTCGTGTCGGTCAGCAGCTGCTTGGCCAGCAGCAGCCGCTGGGTGGCGAGGTACTCACGCGGCGCGACGCCGTGCGCGGCGGCGAAGATGCGGCGCAGATGGCGCTCGCCGACGCCCAGGCGCGCGGCCAGCGCCGGCAGCGCGACCGGCTCGCCGGCCTGCACCGCGGCTTCGATCGCGCGCGCGGCGCAGTCGGCCAGCGCGTCGGACGAGTCCATCGCCGACAGCCCGGGCGCGATCTCGGGGCGGCACTTCAGGCAGGGGCGGAAGGCGGCGGCCTCGGCCTGCGCCGGGCTGGCGAAGAAACGGCAGTTCTCGCGCCGCGGCGTGCGCACGCGGCACACCGGACGGCAGTAGATGCCGGTGCTGGTGACGCCGACGAAGAAGCGGCCGTCGAAACGCGCGTCGCGGGCGGCGAGCGCGAGGTAGGCGGCGTCGGCATCGGGGAACATGCGGCCCATGATAGGTGGCGGCCGGAGGCGGACTCGCCGTTTCCGGACATGTCCATCCGGGCGCCCATTTCCTAGGCCGGTCTGGGGACACGCGCGAGCCGCGCCCGGCGCAGGAGAAGATCGCGCGCTTTTGCGCGCACGCCCACCCGGGGCGTTCCTTCGATGAATCCCGAAACCCTCTGGGTGCTGGCGCTGCTGGGCGGCTGCGTCGTCTACTTCGTGCTCAACCGCCCGCGCATGGACGTCGTCGCGCTGGCGGCGCTGACGCTGCTGGTGCTGGGCGGCACGCTGACGCTCGCCGAGGCGCTGTCGGGCTTCAGCGAACCGGGCGTGATCCTGATCGCGCTGTTCTTCGTCATCGGCGAGGCGCTGGCGCGCGCCGGCGTCGCGCAGCGGGTCGGCGACTGGCTGGTGGCGCGTGCCGGCGGGCGCGAGGCGCGGCTGCTGGCGCTGCTGATGGCGGCGACCGCCGGGCTGGGCTCGGTGATGAGCTCGACCGCCGTGGTGGCGATCTTCGTGCCGGTGGCGCTGCGCGTGGCGGCACGTGTCGGCAGCGCGCCGGGCCGGCTGATGATGCCGCTGGCCTTCGCCGGGCTGCTGAGCGGCATGCTGACGCTGGTCGGCACGCCGCCCAACCTCGTCGTGCAGGCCGAGCTGCAGCGCCGCGGCCATGCCGGCTTCGGCTTCTTCGACTTCACGCCGATGGGGCTGGTGCTGCTGGTGCTGGGCATCGGCTACATGCTGGTGGCCCGGCGCTGGCTGGTCGCGCGCGAGGCGCCGCTGAGCGTGGCCGAAGGCCGACGGCGCCGGCTGCGCGACCTGGCCTCCGACTACGGCCTGCTCGACCGCACGCGGCGCTTTCGCGTGCCGGCGGCTTCGCCGGTGGTCGGCCGCACGCTGGGCGAGCTGGAGCTGCGTGCGCGCCACGGCGCCAACGTCATCGCCATCGAACGCGAGCGTGGTCTCGGGCCGACGGTGGTCGACACCTCGGCGCATCAGCAGATCCTGCCCGGCGACGTGCTGCTGGCCGACTTCGCCGCCCCCGAGGGCCGCGCCCAGGCGCAGCGCCTGGGCGAGCAGATGGGCTTCACCGAGCTGCCGTTCCGGCGCGACTACTTCTCGCGCCTGTCGCGCGAGATCGGCCTGGCCGAGCTGCTGGTGCCGCCGGGCGCGGCGGTCATCGGCCAGTCCATCCTGGAGCTGCGCATGCGTTCGCAGCGCGGCATCAACGTCATCGGCCTGCGCCGCGGCGGCCGCCTGGTCGACGAGGACCCGCTGCACACGAAGCTGAAGATGGGCGACACGCTGCTCGTGGCCGGCGCCTGGAAGGACATCCGCGGCCTGGCCGGCGCGGCGCGCGACTTCGTCGTGCTGACGCTGCCGGCCGAGTTCGACGACGTCGCCCCGGCCGCGTCGCGGGCGCCGCTGGCGCTGGCCGTGCTGGCGGCCACCGTCGCGCTGATGGTCTCGGGGCTGGTGCCCAACGTCGTCGCGGCGCTGCTGGGCTGCCTGGCGATGGGTGCGGTGCGCTGCATCGACGCCGAGTCGGCCTACCGCGCGATCCACTGGCAGAGCCTGATGCTGATCGTCGGCATGCTGCCGTTCGCCGTCGCGCTGCAGAAGACCGGCGGCATCGACTGGCTGGTGGGCGCGATGCTCGCGGCCACCGGCGAGGCTTCGCCGCAGGCGGCGCTGGCGGGGCTCTTCGTGCTGACGGCGGTGGTCGGGCTCTTCGTCTCGAACACCGCGACCGCGGTGCTGATGGCGCCGATCGGCCTGGGCCTGGCCGATCGCCTGGGCTGCGCGCCGGAGCCGTTCGCGATGATGGTCGCGCTGGCGGCGTCGGCGGCCTTCATGACGCCGGTGTCCTCGCCGGTCAACACGCTGGTGCTGGGCCCGGGGCGCTACCGCTTCGTCGACTTCGTGAAGATCGGCGTGCCGTTCACCGCCATCGTCGGCGTCGTCTGCGTGCTGCTGCTGCCGCGGCTGTTCCCGTTCTGACCTTCCGGCCTACAAGCGCAAACCGGCGTGCACGGCGGCTGCCTACAATCCCCCGCGACTTCAACCTGGCCCTCGGCCCGCCCTCCATGCAAGTCCATTCCTCGGTGTTCAAGGCTTACGACATCCGCGGCATCGTCGGCAAGACGATCGACGAGACCTTCGCCGAACACCTGGGACGCGCCTTCGGCACCGAAGCGCTGGCCGCCGGCGAACGCGCGGTGGCCGTCGGCCGCGACGGGCGTCTGTCGGGCCCGGGGCTGGCGGCGGCGCTGGTGCGCGGCCTGGTCTCGACCGGCCTGGACGTCGTCGACCTCGGCGCGGTGACGACGCCGATGCTCTACTACGTCGCCGCGACACGCGGCGAACACGGTTGCAACTCGGGCATCCAGGTCACCGGCAGCCACAACCCGAAGGACTACAACGGCTTCAAGATGGTGCTCGGCGGCCGTGCGATCTACGGCGAGGACATCCAGCGCCTGAAGCGCCGCATCGAGACCGAGGACTACGTGCTGTCGGTGGGCCGCAGCGCGACGATGGACATCCTGCCCGAGTACACGCAGCGCATCGTCTCCGACTGCAAGCTTGCGCGGCCGATGAAGATCGTCGTCGACTCGGGCAACGGCATTCCCGGAGCCAGCGCGCCGGCCATCCTGAAGGCCCTGGGCTGCGAGGTCATCGACCTGTACAGCAAGGTCGACGGCGACTTCCCGAACCACCACCCGGACCCGTCCAAGCCCGAGAACCTGGCCGACCTGATCAAGGTCGTGCACGCCACCGGCGCCGAGCTCGGCCTGGCCTTCGACGGCGACGGCGACCGCCTGGGTGTGGTCACCGCCGGCGGCAACATCATCTATCCCGACCGCCAGGTGATGCTGTTCGCGCGCGACATCCTCGCGCGCCGCCCGGGCGCCGAGATCATCTTCGACGTCAAGTGCTCGCAGCGCCTGCCCGAGGCGATCCGCGCCGCCGGCGGCGTGCCGGTGCTGTGGAAGACCGGGCACTCGCTGATCAAGGCCAAGCTCAAGGAGTCCGGCGCCCCGTTCGCCGGCGAGATGAGCGGCCACCTGTTCTTCAGCGAGCGCTGGTACGGCTTCGACGACGCGATGTACACCGCGGCGCGGCTGCTGGAGATCCTGTCGCGCGAGACCGACCCCAGCGCTTTCCTCGACGCGCTGCCGACCAGCTTCAGCACGCCCGAACTCAACGTGCCCTGCGCCGAAGGCGAGAACCACCGCGTCGTCGCCGAGCTGCTGGCGCGTGCCGCCGACGGCCGCCTGGCGCTGGCCGGCGGCGACGTCGGCACGGTCGACGGCCTGCGCATCGACTTCGCCGACGGCTTCGGCCTGATCCGCGCGTCGAACACGACGCCGGTGCTGGTGCTGCGTTTCGAGGGCCACACGGCCGAGGCGCTGGAGCGCATCCAGGGCGACTTCATGGCCGCGCTGCGCGCCGTGAAGGCCGACGCCCGCGTGGAGGCCGCCGCGCACTGAGCGCCAGGCGGGCCACCTCCCGCCGCGGAATCCGACATGGCTGCTGACGGCGCATTCGCCCGCTGGGTCTACTCGACCGGGCTACGCCTGGCCGCGCCGCTGTACATGGGCAAACTCTGGTGGCGCGGCCGCGACGAGCCGCCGTACCGCAGCGCCTGGCACGAACGGTTCGCCACCGGCGGTGGCGACGGCCGCCAGGGACGCATCTGGGTGCACGCGGTGTCGCTTGGCGAAACCCGCGCCAGCGAGCCGCTGCTGCAGGCCTTGCGCCGCCTGGCGCCCGGGCGCGGCCTGCTGCTGACGCACGGCACCGCCACCGGCCGCGAAGCCGGCGCGGCGCTGCTGCAGCCCGGCGACGCCCAGGTCTGGCTGCCCTACGACACGCCGGGTGCGGTGCGGCGTTTCCTGCGCCGCCACCAGCCGGCAGTCGGCGTGCTGATGGAAACCGAGATCTGGCCCAACCTGCTGGACGCCGCGCACGAGGCCGGCGTGCCGATGGTGCTGGCCAACGCGCGCCTGTCCGAACGCAGCTTCGCCAAGGGCGAGCGCCTGCGGGCGCTGCTGCGCCCGGCGGTGGCCAGCTTCTCGCGTGTGCTGGCGCAGACCGCCGACGACGCACGCCGGCTCGAAGCCGGCGGCGCGCCGGCGCCGCAGGTGATGGGCAACCTGAAGTTCGACGTCTCGCCGAACCCGGCGCTGGTCGAGCGCGGCCGCGCCTGGCGTGCGGCGCTGGGCCGGCCGGTGGTGCTGGCGGCGTCGTCGCGCGAAGGCGAGGAGGAGCCGCTGCTGGCGGCCTGGAGCCGTTTGCCGGCGCCGCGGCCGCTGCTGCTGCTGGTGCCGCGCCACCCGCAGCGTTTCGACGCCGTGGCGCAAATGGTCGTGGCGGCCGGGCTCGTGGTGCGCCGCCGCAGCGCCTGGGGCGAAGCGCCGCCGGCCGAGGCCGCCGCGGCCGATGTCTGGCTGGGCGACTCGATCGGCGAGATGCCGCTCTATTACGCCGCCGCCGACGCCGCGCTGCTGGGCGGCAGCTTCGCGCCGCTGGGCGGCCAGAACCTGATCGAGGCCGCCGCCTGCGGCTGCCCGCTGGTGATGGGGCCGCACACCTTCAACTTCGAGCAGGCGGCCGAGATGTCGCTGGCCGCCGGTGCCGCGCTGCGCGCCGCCGACATGGACGACGGTGTCGCTCAGGCGGTGGCGCTGGCGCGCGACCCGGCGCGTGGCGAACGTGTGCAGGCAGCGCTGGCGTTCTCGGCCCAGCACCGCGGCGCCGCCGAACGCATGGCGCGTGCGATCGTCGAACTGCTGCCGGCCGCGCTCAGCGCGCCAGCAGCGCGTTGACCAGCTCGACGTCGGTCGCGCCCAGCTCGCCGGCCGCCTGGCGCAGCTTCAGCGTGTTGACGAGCACGTCGTAGCGCGCCCGCGCCAGGTCGCGCTGGGTCGCGTAGAGCTGGGTCTGGGCGTTCAGCACGTCGAGGTTGACGCGCACGCCGACGCGGTAGCCCAGCTGCGTGGCGTCCAGCGACAGCTTGCTCGACGCTTCGGCGGCCTCGTAGGCCTTGACCTGGGCGATGCCGGACTGCACCGCGAACAGCGCGGTGCGCGCGTTCAGCGCGACGTTGCGGCGCGCCGATTCGAGGTCGTTGCGTGCGCTTTCCTCCAGCAGCAGCGTTTCGCGCACGCGGTTCTGCGTCGCGTTGCCGGTGTACAGCGGCAGCTTGAACTGCAGGCCCATCGTGTAGGCGTTGGTGCTGCCGGTGGAGCCGGCGATCGCCGGCGAGCTGCCGCCGATGCGCTGGCGTTCGGCCGAGGCCACCAGGTCCAGCGTCGGCAGGTGGCCGGCGCGCGCGCGTTCGGTTTCCAGCCGCGCGATGTCGAAGGCGACCTGGGCGCGGCGGATCGTCGGGTGGCTGCCTTCGGCGCTGCGGATCAGCTGTTCCGGGTCCGAGGGCTTCGGATCGGGCAGCGCCACCGGCGCGGCCAGCGGCTTCGGGTCGGTGCCGAGGCGGCCGACCAGCGTGTCCAGCGCCGTGCGGCGCGTGCGCAGCAGGTTCTCGGCGGCGATCTCCTCGGCGAGCACGAGGTTGTAGCGCGCCTGGGCTTCACGGGTGTCGGTGATCGTCGCCGTGCCGACCTCGAAGTTGCGTTTGGCCGAAGCGAGCTGCTCGGTGATCGCGGTCTTGCTGGCGCGCGTCGTGCCCAGCGCGTCCTGCGCCGCGAGCACGTCGAAGTAGGCCTGCGCGACGCGCACGATCAGGTCCTGCTCGGCGGCTTCGAGCGCCGCCTGCGACGAGGCCAGCGAACGTTCGGCCTGCTCGATCGCGACCGAGTTGGCGCGGTTGAAGATCGGCATGCTGGCGTCGACCGACGCTTTGGAGGTGTTGTAGGTGCCGCGTTCGATGCGGTCGGGACGGTAGTCGCTGCCGGTGGCGCTGGCGTTCAGCGCCGCGACCGGGCGGTTCAGCGCGCGCGTCTGCGCCACCTGGTACTCGGCCGACTCGGCCTGGGCACGGGCGGCGAGGAAGGTCGCGTCGTAGGCGCGTGCGGCCTGGTAGAGCTCGGACAGGCTCTGCGCGTGCACGGCGGCCGGCAGCGCCAGCACGACGGCGCTGGCCAGGGCGAGGCGGGAGAGGATCGGGCGCAACGGACGCATGGAACGGGTTCCCTCGGTTCTTCGTGTTTCGGCGGGCAAGCCGTGTTTCTAGCGCCGTCGTGTCGCCGGCGCCGCCGTCATGCGACGGGCGGCGGCGGACAGGGGGCCGACGTGCCGCCAGCGGCGATGGACGGCAGGCCGGCCGGAGTCCATCTCCGGCTCAGAACGTGAAACGCGGGTGCTCCGCGAAGCCCTGCAGGCGCGGCGCGACGGTCTCGAACAGGTCGACCTCGGACCAGGCCTCGGGGCCGACGCGCGTGTAGAGGCGGGCCTGCATGATCGGCAGGTCGCCGACGATCGCCGCCAGGCGGCCGCCGACCTTGAGCTGCTCGAGCAGCGCGCGCGGCACCTCGGCCACCGAGCCCGACAGCACGATGGCGTCGAACGGCGCCTCGGCGGGCAGGCCGCGTGCGCCGTCCTCGGGCGTCACCTCGACGACCCGCACCGTCGTCACGCCGGCCTTGCGCAGGTTCTCGCGTGCCTGGGCGACGAGCGCGGCGCGGCATTCGAGCGTGTGCACCTGCTGGGCGCGGTGCGCCAGCAGCGCGGCCATGAAGCCCGAGCCGGTGCCGATCTCGAGCACCTTCTCGTGGCGCTGGATCTGCAGCTCCTGCAGCAGCTTGGCCTGGATCTTGGGCTCCAGCATCGCCGGGCCGTTGGGCTCATCGGCGATCAGCGGCACCTGCAGGTCGGCGAAGGCCAGCGACTTCAGCGCCGGGGGCACGAAGTCCTCGCGCTTCACCGTCGCCAGCAGCGACAGCACGTTCTCGTCGAGCACTTCCCACGGACGGATCTGCTGCTCGATCATGTTGAAGCGGGCGAGTTCGGTGTTCATCGCTATATACCGTGTAGGGTATCAAAGTCCGGGCTGTCCGGATTCTAGGCGGCGTTCGGCGCGGGTGCCGAGCCAGGAATTGGCGCCGGCGCGCCGCCCTCGCGGCGCTCGATGCCGCGCAGCAGGATGTCGAACTGCAGTTCCAGCAGCTCCTCGACCGGGCGCGGCGGCGGTGCCCACAGCGTGCCGCCGTCCAGCGCCCTGAACAGCAGCGGCGCGATCAGCGCGTAGCAGGCTTCCTCGATCGGCATCGCGCGGAACTCGCCGCGATCGATGCCGCGCTGCAGCGCGCGCTTGAACAGCACGTCGGCCGGGGCCACGACCTCGTCGGCGTAGAAACGCTGCAGCTCGGGCACGTGCTGCAGTTCGGCCAGCAGCACGCGGTGCAGGCCGGCGGCCGGGCGGCTGCCGATGCGTTCCCACCAGATGCGCGCGATGGCCATCAGCAGATCGCGTGTCGAGCCCTGGTGGCGTTCGGCGAGTTCGGCGCCTTCGGCGATCAGGTTGGACAGGCTGGACCGCACGACGGCCTTGAACAGCTCTTCCTTGCTCGGGTAGTAGAGGTAGAGCGTGCCCTTGGAGACACCGGCGCGGCGTGCGACCTCCTCGGAGTGTGTCGCCGCGTAGCCCTTCTGCACGAACAGCTCCAGCGCGGCGTCGAGCAGTTCCTGCGGACGCTCCTGCTTGCGGCGCTGGCGGCGGGGCCGCGTGTCGGCTTCTAATGACTTGCTGGTCATTAAACGACTTTACCCAGGGCGGGCGGGGCTGTGCAAGCCGCTCTTCCTAAAATCCCCGCATGCACCGCCGATTCGTCGCCACGCGCCGCGAGATCCTGCTCGCGTTCGCTGCCGCCGCCGTGCTGCCGGGCTGCGCCGGGCTCGGCCTGGACCGCACGCTGCGCATCGACGCCGCCGACCTGCAGCGCATGGCCGCACGCGAGTTCCCGCTGCGCCGGCGGGTGCTGGAAGTCGTCGAGCTCGAGGTCTCGGCGCCGCGCCTGGGCCTGCGGCCGGAGCGCCAGCGCATTGCCGCCAGCGTCGAACTGAGCGCGCGCGACCGGGTCTTCGACGCCCGCGCCGACGGCCGCCTGGACTTCGACGCCGTGCTGCGCTGGGCCGCGGCCGACCAGACATTGCGCCTGGCCGACGTGCGAGTCGAGCGTCTGGAACTGGACACCCACGGCAGCCGCGCGCCGCTGCCGGCCGAGCGCCTGGCCGGCCTGGCGGTCGAACGTGCGCTCGAAGGCCTGGTGGTTTGGCGCCTGCCGCCCGAACGGGCCGAACGCCTGCGCCGCGCCGGCCTGACGCCCGAGCGCATCGAGGTCGAGTCCGACGCGCTGGTCGTGCGCTTCACCGACGCCCGGAAGTGACTTCGTGGCGTCAGCCGACGCCACTATGATCCGCGGCTTTGCCGCACCGGGGGGATGGGTTTGGATCTGATGCTGCTGGTCAAGGCCGCGATCTTGGGCCTCGTCGAAGGGCTCACCGAGTTCCTGCCGATCTCCTCCACCGGACACCTGATCCTCGCCGGCTCGCTGCTGGACTTCACCGGCGAGACCGCCAAGGTCTTCGAGATCGCGATCCAGACCGGCGCGATGCTGGCCGTCGTCTGGGAGTACCGCCAGCGCCTGGGGCGCACGGTCAGCGGCATCGGCCACGACCCGGTGGCGAGGCGCTTTGCGCTCAACGTGCTGATCGCCTTCATCCCGGCCGTCGTGCTCGGGCTGGCCTTCGGCAAGATGGTCAAGGCGCACCTCTTTCACCCGGTGCCGGTGGCCACGGCCTTCATCGTCGGCGGCATCATCATCCTGTTCGTCGAGCGCCGGCACCGCCGCGCCTTCGGCGACCGTGACCTCGAAGGCGTGCGCCGGGCGCGCGTCGAGAGCGTCGACGACATGACGCCGCTGGACGCGCTGAAGGTCGGCCTCGTGCAGTGTCTGGCGCTGATTCCGGGCACCAGCCGCTCGGGCTCGACGATCATCGGCTCGATGCTGTTCGGCTTCTCGCGCCGCTGCGCCACCGAGTTCAGCTTCTACCTCGGCATCCCGACGCTGGTCGGTGCCGGCGCCTACTCGGTGCTCAAGCAGCGCGACGCGCTGCACTGGGGTGACGCGCCGCTGTTCCTCGTCGGCTCGGTGTTCGCGTTCGCCAGCGCGCTGCTGTGCATCCGCTGGCTGATCCGCTACGTGTCGACGCACGACTTCACGGTCTTCGCCTGGTATCGCATCGTCTTCGGCGGCCTGGTGCTGCTGACCGCCTGGACGGGTGTCGTCAGCTGGGCCGAGTGAAGACCAGATCCCAGACGCCGTGGCCCAGGCGCAGGCCGCGGGCCTCGAACTTCGTCAGCGGCCGCCAGGCAGGGCGTTCGGCATAAGCGTCGGCGGTGTTGGCCAGCGAACTGGCCGACAGCACCTCCAGCATCTGCTCGGCGTAGGGCTGCCAGTCGGTGGCGCAGTGCAGATAGCCGCCCGGCGCGAGCCGGCTGGCGACGAGTTCGACGAAGGCCGGCTGGATCAGCCGCCGCTTGTTGTGGCGCTTCTTGTGCCACGGGTCGGGGAACCAGACGTGCACGCCGGCCAGCGAGGCCGGCGGGATCATCTCGCGCAGCACCTCGACGGCGTCGTGGCGCAGGATGCGAACGTTCTCCAGGCCGCGTTCGCCGATCTGGCGCAGCAGCGCGCCGACGCCGGGCTCGTGCACCTCGACGCCGAGCAGGTCGCGTTCGGGCGTCGCCGCGGCCACCTGGGCCGTCGCGTCGCCCATGCCGAAGCCGATCTCCAGCACCACCGGTGCCGTGCGGCCGAAGACGGCGGCGAAGTCCAGCGGCTGCGCCGCGTAGGGCAGCACGTAGCGCGGCCCGAGTTCGGCCAGCGCTCGCTGCTGTCCGGTGCCCATGCGGCCGGCGCGCAGCACGTAGCTGCGGATCGGGCGCTGCGGAGAAGGGTTGTCGTCCATGAGGGCGCGCAGTGTAGCGAGCGCCGGCGGTCCCGGGTCCGGGGACATCGCACCGCAGGCTCGCGGCGACGCTAGAATGCCGCCCCAGCGCGGGTGTAGTTCAATGGTAGAACGGCAGCTTCCCAAGCTTCATACGAGGGTTCGATTCCCTTCACCCGCTCCAGAACACGACGAAGCGCCTGTCCCCGGACAGGCGCTTTTTCTTTGTCCGCCGCGCGATGAAAAAACGCCCCGGCGGGGCGGGCCGGGGCGTCGCGGTCGGGGGGGCCTCTCAGAACGAGTGGCGGATGCCGATCCCCAGCATCTTCGTGTCCGCATCGACGTTCAGGTTGGCGCCGGAGAACAGCGGCACTTCGGTCGAGCCGAGCGAGACCAGCAGCGCGAGCGGGCCGCCGGCCAGCGGCGCGCCGGCGCCCAGCACGCCCGAACCCGTGACGTTGCCGCGGTCGTCCTTCATCCGGCCGGCGCGCATGTAGACCGTCGTGCGTTTCGAGAAGTTGTACTCGGCGCCGAACATGAAGCCGGTGTCCTTGCCCTCGGTGAAGTTCGTGTACTTCGCCTGCATCGCCTCGGCCAGCAGGTCGATCGAGCCGATCGAGTGCTTCACCGCGAGCGCGACGGCACGGATCTTCGGATCGATCGTGCTCGCGTCGTCCAGCTTGCCTTCGTAGAAGTTGCCGCCGATCTCGGTGCCGAAGCCGAACTTGTAGCGGGCGCCGATCATGTAGCTCTTGTATTCGTCGGCGACGAACAGCGGCAGGAAGCCGCCCGGCACCGAGGCCGAAGGCACGCCGATCTGCGCGCCGGCGAACTTGTTGCGGTTGTAGGCGCCGACGATCTTCAGCTCGTCGCCCAGGTAGGCGCCCATCGCACCCCAGGTCTTGCCGCGGCCGTCGCTGTTTTCGGCGCCGGAGGTCAGGCCGCCCAGGATCTGGCCGATGTTCGCGTTCGAGGCCGGCAGCGTCGCGGTCGCCGTCGAGCGAGCCGGGCTGATGCGCTCGGCCACGCCGGCGTTCGGCGAGTAGGAGATCCGTCCCGCGAACGGCCCCTGCCGCAGCCCGTAGCTGATGACGTTGTCCTGGTAGGTCTGCAGATTGTTCAGCGCGACCCCGGTGGCATAGATGTCGGTGCCGCCGATGCCGTCGAGCGTGCCGATGAAGTACGCGGCCAGGAACGGCGAGACCTGGCGGCCCAGCCGGACTTCGCCGACGGGCGTGGTCAGCCCGACCCAGGCCTGGCGGCCCCACATGCGGCCGTCGTTGCCCATCGTGCCGGTGTCGGCGACGACCGAGCCCTCGAGCGTGAACTTGGCTTCCCAGCCGCCGCCCAGCGGCTCGGTGCCGCGGATCCCCAGGTGGGACTGGCGCGTCATGCTCGGCGCAAGCCGCGTCTGCTTGGTCTCCGGCGACGGCGTTGCGCCGAAGATCGTGCCGGCGTTGTTGCCTTCGGACTTCTCGATCCGGTCGGCGCTCAGGTCCAAGGTGCCGTAGATCTGCACGCTGCCGTCCTGCGCCTGCACGGCGCTGCCGGCGAACGCCGCCGCGGCGGCCAGGGCGACGGCCGAGAGGCCGTGGAGTTTCCGAGTCAAGTGTGTCTCCTGGTTTGCACTTCGTTGTGAGCTGGGCCGGCGACGGGCCTGCCCGCGGGACAGCGGAACCCGTCGCACGTTACGTAAACGTCATCTCCGCGGCATCAAGGCAAACACCAGCGTCGCAGCGTCGCCACAAGGGTTCTCCTGGACCCCGGGGGGCGGGCTTCAGAAAGCCCGGGAGCCGGCGCCCTGCCGCGGGTAAAGTGGGGCAGACGCCGCCGGGGCGAGGCCGTCCCGCATTCCCGGGGGCCGGCGCCGCAGCGGTCGCGCAGGCGACAGGCGGCTCCTTTCGACGACGAGTTGCGCGATGGATCCAGTCTTCCGTGTGCTGTGCCTGGGCGAAGAGGCCCCCGACCTCGTCGCGTCCGACTACGGCTCCTTCGTGGTCGAGCCGTGCGGCTCGTTCGACGAGGTGGCGGCGCGGCTGCGCGAGACCGCGCACGACGCGCTGCTGCTGTTCAGCGACGCGCCTGCGGCGCTGCCCGACTGGCCGGCGCTGGCGCAGGCGGTGCTGGACACCGCGGTCGTCGTCGTCGCGCCCTCGGCGCGGCCGGCCGACGCGGTGGCGCTGCTGCAGTACGGCGTCCAGGACCTGATCGCCGACCCGGCCGGCGCGCCGCGCGCGCTGCGGCTGGCGATCGAGCGCCGCCGCGAACAGGCGGCCGCGCGCAAGGGCTATTCGACCGACCTGCCCACCGGGCTGCCCAACCACGCCCAGTTGCTGGAGCACATGACGCACCTGCTGGCGCTGCGCGAGCGCGAGCCGGCGCCGATGGCGATGATCGTGCTGCGGGTCGACGGCCTGGCCGCGGTCGCCGAGACCCTGGGCCAGGAATCGGCCGATGTGCTGCGGCGCAAGGCCGCGGTGCGGCTGCGCGCGGCGCTGCGCGCCAGCGACGTCGTCGCCTCGATCGGGCACGACGCCTTCGCGGTGCTGCTGGCCTGGATCGACTCGCCGGCCGATGGCGAGCGTGTGATGGACAAGCTGGCGGCGATCCTGTCGCAGCCCTTCAGCGTTGCCGGGCGCGCGCAGCGCCTGCTGCCGCACGCCGGGCTGGCCTCGTACCCCGAGCACGGCAAGAGCGCCGAGGCGCTGCTGCGCCGCGCGCTGGGCACGGCGCTGCAGTTCACGCCGGTCGGCCGCGACGCCGCGCTGCCGGCCGACCGCGGCCCGGCCGCAGCGGCCAACGACGAGGAAGCCTGAAGCCTTACTTCAGGATGTCGCCCAGGCAGACGTACTTGGTCTCGAGGTAGTCGTCGATGCCCTGGCGCGCGCCTTCGCGCCCGAGGCCCGACTGCTTGACGCCGCCGAACGGCACCTCGGCGGTCGAGATCAGGCCGGTGTTGACGCCGACCATGCCGTACTCCAGCGCCTCCGAGACGCGCCAGATGCGGCCGATGTCGCGGCTGTAGAAGTAGCTCGCCAGGCCGAACTCGGTGGCGTTGGCGAGTTCGATCGCCTCGGCCTCGGTCTCGAACCGGATGACCGGCGCGATCGGGCCGAAGGTCTCTTCCTTCGAGCAGCGCATCGCCGGCGTCACGTCGGCCAGCACGGTCGGCGCATAGAAACGGTCGCCGACCCGTTCGCCGCCGGTCACCAGACGCGCGCCCTGCGCCAGCGCGTCGGCGACGTGGGCCTCGACCTTGGCCATCGCCTGATCGTCGATCAGCGGCCCCAGCTGCACGCCGGCGTCGAAACCGTTGCCGACGGCGATCTGACGCGCACGCGCCGCCAGCTTCTCGACGAAGGCGTCGTGGATGCCGGCCTGGGCGTACAGGCGGTTGGCGCAGACGCAGGTCTGGCCGGCATTGCGGTACTTGCTGACCAGCGCGCCTTCGACGGCGCTGTCCAGGTCGGCGTCGTCGAAGACGATGAACGGCGCGTTGCCGCCGAGTTCCAGCGACAGCTTCTTGATCGTCGGCGCGCACTGCTTCATCAGGATGCGGCCGACCTCGGTGCTGCCGGTGAACGACAGGTGGCGCACGACGTCGCTGGAGCACAGCACGTTGCCGATCTCGATCGAGTTCGCGGCGTCGGCCGGCAGCACGTTGAAGACGCCGGCCGGCATGCCGGCGCGCTGCGCCAGCTCGGCCACCGCCAGCGCCGACAGCGGCGTCTGCTCGGCCGGCTTGACGATCACCGGGCAGCCGGCGGCCAGCGCCGGCGCGACCTTGCGCGTGATCATCGCGATCGGGAAGTTCCACGGCGTGATCGCGGCGCAGACGCCGACCGGCTGGCGGATCACCAGGTAGCGCTTGTTGCCGTCGGTCGTCGGGATGGTCTCGCCGTAGACGCGGCGCGCCTCCTCGGCGAACCACTCGATGAAGCTGGCGCCGTAGCCCACTTCGCCACGCGCCTCGGCCAGCGGCTTGCCTTGTTCGGCGGTCATCAGCCGCGCCAGATCGTCGGCGTGCTGGTGCAGCAGCGCGAACCAGCGCATAAGCACCGCGCCGCGTTCCTTGGCGGTCTTGGCGCGCCAGACGGGCCAGGCGCGTTCGGCGGCGGCGATCGCGGCGGCGCAGTCGGTCGCGCCGAGGTTGGCGACCTGCGCCAGCTCGGCGCCGGTGGCCGGGTCGTGCACCGCGAAGCTCGTGCTGCCGGCGATCCATTCGCCGTCGACGAGGCCGCCGCTCTTCAGCAGCGAGGGGTCCTTCAGTTGCGCCAGCGGGGACGTCATCTCGTATTCCTCTGCAGGTTTGGGGTCGGGTCGGAGCGCCGGGCGCTCCGCGGCTCGTGGCGGGCATTTTGATCGCCCGCGCACGGCCCTTCGTGTCAGGAGGTGCGCCGGCCGCGGATCCACTCCAGCGCCAGCAGCAGCGAGGTCGTGAACAGGATCAGCAGCGTCGCCACGGCGGCGATCGTCGGCGAGATGTTCTCGCGGATGCCGGTGAACATCTGCCGCGGCAGCGTCACCTGCTCGGGGCCGGCCAGGAACAGCGTCACGACGACTTCGTCGAACGAGGTCGCGAACGCGAACAGCGCGCCCGAGATCACGCCCGGCGCGATGACCGGCAGCGTGACGCGCAGGAAGGTCTGCAGCGGCCCGGCGCCCAGCCCCAGGCTGGCGCGCACCAGGTTGTGGTTGAAGCCCTGCAGCGTCGCCAGCACCGTCGTCAGCACGAAGGGCGCGCCGAGCGCGGCGTGCACGACGATCAGCCCGAGGTAGCTGTCGTTGAGGCCGAACTTGGCGAAGAACAGGTAAGTGCCGACGCCGACGACGACGATGGGCACGACCATCGGCGCGATCAGCAGGCTCATCAGCGTGCCCTTGAACGGGAAGTCGGCGCGCGACAGCCCGACCGCGGCCATCGTGCCCAGCACCGTCGCCAGCACCGTGGCGCCGGGCGCGACGATGAAGCTGTTGCGTGCCGCGCGCGTCCATTCCGAGGACTCGAACAGGTTGCGGTACCACTTCAGCGACCAGCCCTGGATCGGGTAGACGAGGAAGGAGCTGTCGCTGAAGGACAGCGGCACGATCGCCAGGATCGGCAGCAGCAGGAACAGCAGCGTGCCGACGCCGGCCAGGCGCAGCGCCCACCAGCCGGCCTTGTCCAGCGGCGTCGCGTAGGCGGGGAACTGGGGCAGGGCGAGTTTCATCGTGTCACCCCAGGCTCAGTTCGCTGCGCACGACCTGGCGGTACACGCCGTAGAGCAGCAGCGTCGCCGTCAGCAGCAGGGCGCCCAGCGCGCAGGCCATGCCCCAGTTGATGTCGACGTTGGTGTAGTGGGCGACGTAGTAGCTCAGCATCTGGTCGTCGGCGCCGCCGAGCAGCGCCGGCGTCACGTAGTAGCCGATCGCGAGGATGAAGACGAGCAGCGCGCCGGCGCCGATGCCGGGGTAGGTCTGCGGCACGTAGACGCGGAAGAAGGCCGCCAGCGGGCTGCTGCCCAGCGACACCGCGGCGCGCAGATAGGTCGGCGGCACGCTCTTCATCACGCTGTACAGCGGCAGGATCATGAACGGCAGCAGGATGTGCACCATCGCGATGACGACGCCGGTGCGGTTGAACAGCAGCGGCAGCGGCTCGTTCCACAGGCCCAGGCCGGTGATGGCGCCGTTGACCAGGCCCTCGTTCTGCAGCAGCACGATCCAGGCGGCCACGCGTACCAGCACCGAGGTCCAGAACGGCACCAGCACCAGGATCATCAGCAGGTTGGCCTTGCGCGCGGGCAGCGTCGCCAGCCAGTAGGCCAGCGGGTAGGCGGCGAGCAGCGCCCAGACCGTGACCAGGGCGCTGATCTCGAAGGTGCGCAGCAGGATGCGGCCGAAGGCACGCTGCTCCTCGGGCATGCGCTCGATGCTGCCGTGGGCGTCGCGGCGCAGGTCGACGGCGGCGAGCAGGTAGTCGGGCGTCCAGCGCGAACCGTTCTTGGCGATCGCCTGCCAGTACACCGGCTCGGACCAGCGTGCGTCCAGTTCCAGCAGCCGCGCCTTGACGGCCTCGGGCGTCGTCGCGCCGTCCAGCGGCAGCGCCTTGTAGGTCGAGAGCACCAGCGAACGTGCGCCGGCGGCCTCGGTGTTCAGCCGCCTGGCCAGCGCGCCGGCGTCGGCGCGGTCGGGCAGGGCGGCGAGGTCGGCCGCCAGCGCCGCGAAGGCGCCGGGGCCGGGTTCGCTCTGACGGTCCCACTCGTCCAGCGCCGCCACGGTGCGCGGCAGCGCGCCCGCGACCTCCGGGTTCTCGACCGCACGCAGCAGCAGCGCGGCGATCGGCACCAGGAAGGTCAGCAGCAGGAACAGCAGCAGCGGCAGCGTCAGCGCGAACGCCCCCAGCTTGCGCCGCCGGTTGGCGCGCGCGAGCTGGCGCGCCAGCGACGCGCCGGGGGTGGCGGGCAAGGCGAGGGTGGCGCTCATCGCGATGCCGTTATTGCGCGGCCCACGAAGCGAAGCGCTTCTCCAGCGCCTCGCCCTGGTCGGCCCAGAACTTGACGTTGAACTGCAGCGCGTCCTTGGCGTTGGCCGGGGCGGTCGGCAGGTCGGCCAGCGTCTTGGCGTCGAGCTTGGCCAGCGCCTTGTTGTTGGTCGGGCCGTAGGCGATGTTCTTCGCGTACTGCGCCTGCTGCTCGGGGCTGCTGGCGAAGGCGATGAACTCCATCGCCTTGGCCTTGTTCGGCGCACCCTTCGGGATCACCCAGTAGTCCAGGTCGTAGATGCCGCCGGTCCAGGTGATCTTCAGCTTGCGGCCTTCGCGGTTGGCGGCGTCGATGCGGCCGTTGAACGCGGTGCTCATCACGACGTCGCCGGCGACCAGGAACTGCGGCGGCTGCGCGCCCGCTTCCCACCACTGGATCGCCGGCTTCAGCTCGGCGAGCTTCTTGAACGCGCGGTCTGCGCCTTCCTTGGTCGCCAGCACCTTGTAGACCTCGGCCGGCTTGACGCCGTCGGCCATCAGCGCGAACTCGAGGTTGTAGCGCGCGCCCTTGCGCAGGCCGCGCTTGCCCGGGAACTTCTTCGTGTCCCAGAAATCGGCCCAGGTCGTCGGCGCGGTCTTCAGCTTGTCGCCGTCGTAGGCCATCACCGTCGACCAGACGAAGATGCCGACGCCGCACTCGGTGACGGCGGCTGGCACGAAGTCGCTCTTGGGCGCGACCTTGCTCCAGTCCATCGTCTCGAACAGGCCTTCGTCGCAGCCGCGCGCGACGTCGGGCGACTCCACTTCCACCAGGTCCCAGGTGACGTTCTTGGCCTCGACCATGGCTTTCACCTTGGCCTGCTCGCCGTTGTATTCGACGGTGACCAGCTTGTTGCCCTTCTTCTCGAACGGCTCGTAGAAGGCCTTCTTCTGCGCGTTGGCGTTGGCGCCGCCGAAGTTCACGACGGTGATCTGCTGCGCGAAGGCGGGCAGGGCCAGCGCGAGGGCGGCGACGAGGGCGATCTTCTTCATGGCTCGGGCGATCTCCGGGGTGGGGGGAAGGAACGGGGAAAGGGTCAGAGGTAGATGCGGGTCAGCTCGCTCGGCAGTTCGAGCACGACCTCGTCGCCGGGCTGCGGCGGCTGGCCGCCCAGCGGCAGCTTGACGACGGCCTCGGGCTGGCCGTCGCCGAGTGCGCACAGCGCGCGCAGGTGGTCGCCGAAGTAGATGAGGTCGATGACCCGCGCCTGCAGCCGGTTCGTGGCGCCGGCGGCCGCCAGGTCGCGGTGCAGCACGATGCGTTCGGGCCGGATGCTCGCCTGCACGCTGTCGCCGGCCTTGGCGCCGTTGACGTTCAGGCCGGTGACGACGCGGCCGTCGGCCAGCACGATGCCGCAGCGCCCGCCCTCGGTGGCGCGCACCGTGCCCTTGAAGTCGGTGCTGTCGCCGATGAAGCCGGCGACGAAGCGGTTGACCGGCTTCTCGTACATCTCGGTCACCGGCGCGAGCTGCTGGATGTCGCCGTCGTTGAAGACCGCGACGCGGTCGCTCATCGTCAGCGCCTCGCCCTGGTCGTGGGTGACGTAGACGAAGGTCACGCCGAGCTGGCGGTGCAGTTCCTTCAGCTCGATCTGCATGTGCTCGCGCAGCTGTTTGTCCAGCGCGCCCAGCGGCTCGTCCATCAGCACCAGCTGCGGGTTGAAGACCAGCGCACGCGCCAGCGCCACACGCTGCTGCTGGCCGCCCGAGAGCTGGCCGGGGTAGCGCCCGGCCATGCCGCCCAGGCGCACCATGTCCAGCGCCTGCGCGACGCGTTTGGCACGTTCGGCCGACGGCACCTTGCGCACGCTCAGCGGGTAGGCGACGTTGTCGCCGACCGTCATGTGCGGGAACAGCGCGTAGTTCTGGAACACCATGCCGAAGTTGCGCTTGTGCGGCGGGGTGCGCGTGATCGGCTTGCCGTCGAGCTGGATCTCGCCGGCGGTCGGCGACTCGAAGCCGGCGAGCATCATCAGCGTCGTCGTCTTGCCGCTGCCGGACGGGCCCAGCAGCGTCAGGAACTCGCCGCGGCGGATGTCCAGATCCAGGCCACGCACCACGAGGTGCACACCGTCGTAGGTCTTCTGCACCCCGGCGAAGCGCACCAGCGGGGTGCCCGCGCCCGGATGGGCGGCGGGAGCGCTCGGAAATTGGGCCACGGTGGCGGTCGACATCACGCGTCCGGGCTCAGCGCAGCGCCGCGAAGCTGTCGGCGATGATCGCCAGGCCTTCGTCGACCAGCGCGTCGCTCGCCGTCAGCGGCACCAGGATGCGCACGACGTTGCCGTAGCTGCCGCAGGACAGCAGGATCAGCCCACGCGCCGCGGCCTCGGCGACGACGCGGCGCGTCAGGTCGGCGGCCGGACGATGCGGGTCGCCGCCTTCGAAGAGCTCGATCGCGACCATCGCGCCGATGCCGCGCACGTCGCCGATCGCCGGTTCGCCGGTGGCGATCTCCTTCAGGCCCTTGACCAGGCGCTGGCCCATCGTGCGCGAGCGCTCCAGCAGCTTCTCGTCCTCGAAGGCCTTCAGCACCGCCAGCGCCGCAGCGCAGGCGATCGGCGAGCCGGCGTAGGTGCCGCCCAGGCCGCCGGGGCCGGGCGCGTCCATCACGTCGGCGCGGCCGGTGACGGCCGACAGCGGGAAGCCGCCGGCCAGCGACTTGGCGGTGGTGATCAGGTCCGGCGCCACCGGCCACTGCTCGCAGGCGTACCAGGTACCGGTGCGGCCGGCGCCGGTCTGCACCTCGTCGGCGATGAGCAGGATGCCGTGCTCGTCGGCGATGGCCTTCAGCCCGGCGATGAACTCGGGCGGCGCGACGTAGAAGCCGCCTTCGCCCTGCACCGGCTCGACGATGAACGCGGCGACACGGTCGGGCTCGATGTCGTTCTTCAGGATCGTGCGCACCGAGGCCAGCGCGTCCTCGACGCTGACGCCGTGCACCGGGTTCGGGAACGCGGCGTGGAAGACCTCGGCCGGGAACGGGCCGAAGCCGCTCTTGTACGGCGCGACCTTGCCGGTCAGGCCCAGCGTCATCAGCGTGCGGCCGTGGTAGCCGCCGGTGAAGGCGATGATGCCGCCGCGCCTGGTGTACGAGCGCGCGATCTTCACCGCGTTCTCCACCGCTTCGGCGCCGGTGGTTAGGAACAGCGTCTTCTTAGTCGCCCGGCCCGGCGCCAGCGCGTTCAGGCGCTCGGCCAGTTCGACGTACGGCTCGTAGGCCACGACCTGGAAGCAGGTGTGGGTGTAGAGCTCGAGCTGCTCGCGCACCGCGTCGATCACCGCCGGGTGGCAGTGGCCGGTGTTCAGCACCGCGATGCCGCCGGCGAAGTCGATGTAGCGCCGCCCTTCGACGTCCCAGATCTCGGCGTTGGCGCCGCGGGCGATGAACACCGGGTGCGCCTGCCCGACGCCACGCGGCACGGCGGCCTGGCGGCGGGCCATCAGAGCGGTGTTCGTGGTCGGGGTTTCGCGTGACATGGCAGGGCCTCTCGGGGTTGGACTGTTGCGAATTTAGGTGGCAAGTCGCCGCGATACCATGTACATACCCGCGCCGCATTCCGGCGGACTGTGCAGGCCGCCCGTCCTGTACAGGGATTCCCCGATACGGTGCGCTTCTGCCCCATGTTCGCGATCCAACCCGAGTCGTCCACGCCGCTGGTCACGCAGATCGTCGAGGGCTTTCGTCGCCTGATCGCCGAGCAGGTGCTCAAGCCCGGCGCCAAGCTGCCGTCGATCCGCGCCTTCGCGGCGATGCACTCGGTCAGCGTCTTCACCGTCGTCGAGGCCTACGACCGGCTCGTGGCCCAGGGCTGGCTGGTGTCGCGCTCCAACGAAGGCTTCTTCGTCAAGCGCCGCGCCGACGCCGCGCCGCTGGAGGGCCCGAGCACCGATCTGAGCTTCGACCACCGCTGGTACCTGCAGCAGATCTTCGAGAGCCGCACCCTGGTGGTGAAAGCCGGCTGCGGCTGGCTGCCCAACGACTGGCTGTTCGAGGAAGGCGTGCGCCGCAGCCTGCGCCAGCTGGCCAGCGACGGCGCCGAACTCGGCGGCTACGGCCTGCCGCACGGCCACCTGGCGCTGCGCGTGATGCTGGCCGAGACGATGGCCGAGCGCCAGATCGTCGCCGGCGCGCAGAACGTGCTGCTGACCCAGGGCTCCAGCCAGGCGCTGGACCTGGCGGCGCGCCACCTGCTGAAGCCCGGCGACGCCGCGCTCGTCGACGACCCCGGCTACCCGAACCTGATGTACATGCTGCGCATCCTCGGGGTGCGCCTGGTGCCGGTGCCGCGCACGCCGGGCGGCTACGACCTGCCGGCGCTGGAGGCGGCGATCGCCGCGCACGCGCCCAAGGCCTTCTTCACCCAGCCGCGGCTGCAGAGCCCGACGAACTCGGTCGCGCCGCTGGCCCAGCTGCACCGCGTGCTGCAGCTGGCCGAGGCGCACGACATCACGGTCGTCGAGAACGACATCTACGCCGACCTCGACCCCGAGCCGCGGCCCTCGCTGGCCAGCCTCGACCAGCTGCGCCGCGTGATCCACGTCGGCAGCTACTCGAAGACGATCTCGCCGAACATCCGCGTCGGTTTCCTGCTCGGCCGCGAGGACCTGCTGCGCGACCTGGCCGGTCTGAAGATGATCGCCGGCCTGACCAGCTCCGACCTGACCGAGCGCCTGGCTTTCGGCGCGCTGGTCGAAGGCCGCTGGCGCAAGCACCTGAAGTCGCTGCGCGACCGGCTGGCGGCGGCGCATGGCGTCGTCGGCCAGCGCCTCGTGCAGCTGGGCTTCGAACTCTTCAACGAACCCAAGGCCGGGCTCTACCTCTGGGCGCGCCACCCCGACCTGCTCGACGGCGCCGAGCTGTCGCGCGCCGCCGCGGCGCACGGCATCATGCTCGGCCCCGGGGAACTTTTCCTCGTCGACCGCCGGCCCACCGGCTGGATGCGCTTCAACGTCGCCTTCAGCGACGATCCGCGGCTGTGGCGTTTCCTCGGCGAGCAGATCGACGCCCGCCTGCCGGCCGCTGCGGCCGGCTGATCAGTCCAGCGTGTACTCGAAGGTGCTGACGACGCGCAGCCGCTTCACGCGCGCACTGCCGTCGTCGAAGCCTTCGCCGCCGGCGGCGCCGATCTGGATCACGCCCTGGTTGGCGTTGCGCAGCCGGCCCAGCGTCGCACCGGCCTCGGCGGCGAACTTCTCCGCCTGGTCGCGCGCGTTGCGCGTCGCTTCGGCCAGCAGCGGCGCCTTGGCCTCGTTGAAGCCGCGCAGCTGGTAGTGCGGCCCGGCGGGGCCGTCGCCGCCGCCCAGCTGCACGCCGGCCTGGATCAGCGGGTCGACGGCCAGCGCCGCGGCTTCCACCGTCTTGGGGCGCGCCGACTTCACCAGCACCTGGCCTGTGCCCTGGAAACGCAGCGGCTGGTTGTCGCCGCCGTACTCGCGCGCCCACAGGTCCTGCACCTGCAGCGGCCGGACCTCGATCTCGGCCTCGGTGAAGCCCTGGGCCTTCAGGAAGGCGACGACGCGGTCGCGGTCCTCGGCGAGCTGGCGCTGCACGGCGCCGAAGTCGGCGCCGCCGCGGCGGAAGCCCAGCGGCCAGACCGCGTAATCGGCCTCGACGTCCTTCTCGGCCAGCCCCTTGACGGTCACCGATCGGTCGGCGGCGCGAAAGCGCTCGAGCCCCTTGCCGACGCCGTAACCCCCGGCGGCCAGCCCCGCCGCCACGACGAGCGCGGCCACCAGCCCCACGGAACGCGTGTTGTCTGCCATCACGGACCTCCTTCGGGCCCATTCTGGACGAAGCCCCAACCTTAGAATCCGCGGTATGAAAGCCTCCGAGATCCGCTCCACGTTCCTGAAGTTCTTCGAATCGAAGGGACACACGATCGTTCCGAGCTCGCCGGTCGTGCCGGGCGACGACCCGACGCTGCTGTTCACCAACGCCGGGATGAACCAGTTCAAGGACGTGTTCCTCGGCTTCGACAAGCGGCCGTACACGCGTGCGACGACGAGCCAGAAGTGCATCCGCGCCGGCGGCAAGCACAACGACCTGGAGAACGTCGGCTACACCGCGCGCCACCACACGTTCTTCGAGATGCTGGGCAACTTCAGCTTCGGCGACTACTTCAAGAAGGACGCGATCAGCTTCGCCTGGGAGCTGCTGACCGAGCACTTCAAGCTGCCGAAGGACAAGCTCTGGGCGACCGTCTACGCCGAGGACGACGAGGCCTACGACATCTGGCTGAACGACATCGGCCTGCCCGCCGAGCGCATCGTGCGCATCGGCGACAACAAGGGCGCGCGCTACGCCAGCGACAACTTCTGGATGATGGGCGACACCGGCCCCTGCGGCCCGTGCTCGGAGATCTTCTACGACCACGGCCCGGGCGTCGCCGGCGGCCCTCCGGGCAGCCCCGAGCAGGACGGCGACCGTTATATCGAGATCTGGAACAACGTCTTCATGCAGTTCAACCGCACTGAAGACGGCGTGATGCACCGGCTGCCCAAGCCCAGCGTCGACACCGGCATGGGCCTCGAGCGCCTGGCCGCGGTGCTGCAGCACGTGCACAGCAACTACGAGATCGACCTCTTCGCCCACCTGCTGGCGGCCACGCGCGACGCCGTCGCCGCAGCCGGCGGCCAGCCGGTCGAGGACCTGCAGACGCCGTCGCTGAAGGTCATCGCCGACCACATCCGCGCCTGCGCCTTCACCGTCGCCGACGGCGTCATCCCGGGCAACGAAGGCCGCGGCTACGTGCTGCGCCGCATCGCCCGCCGCGCGATCCGCCACGGCTACAAGCTCGGCGCGCGCAAGCCCTTCTTCCACACGCTGGTCGAGGCGCTGGCCACCGAGATGGGCGAGGCCTACCCGGAACTGCGCCGCGACAAGCTGCGCATCACCGAGGTGCTGAAGGCCGAAGAGGAGCGCTTCTTCCAGACCATCGCGCACGGCATGGAGATCCTCGAAGGCGCGCTGGCCAGCGGCGCCACCGTCATCGACGGCGAGACCGCCTTCAAGCTGCACGACACCTTCGGCTTCCCGCTGGACCTGACCGCCGACGTCTGCCGCGAGCGCGGCGTCACCGTCGACGGCGCCGGCTTCGACGCCGCGATGCAGCGCCAGCGCGAGCAGGCGCGCAGCAAGGCCAAGTTCAAGATGGCCCAGGGCCTGGCCTACGACGGCGAGGCGACCACCTTCCACGGCTACGAGCACCTGGTCTGCGAACACGCCAAGGTGAGCGCGATCTACGTCGACGGCACGCCGGTGACCAAGGCCCAGGCCGGCGACGACGTCGTCGTCGTGCTCGACCACACGCCGTTCTACGCCGAGAGCGGCGGCCAGGTCGGCGACCGCGGCGAGCTGCGCAACGGCCGCGCCCGCCTCGTCGTCGAGGACACGGTGAAGATCCAGGCCCAGGTGCACGGCCACCAGGCGCGCATCGTCGAAGGCGAGATCGAGATCGGCGACGAGCTGGTCGCGCGTGTCGACGCCGAACTGCGCGCCAAGACGATCCGCAACCACAGCGCGACCCACCTGATGCACAAGGCGCTGCGCGAGGTGCTGGGCGGCCACGTGCAGCAGAAGGGCTCGCTGGTGACGCCGGAGCGCACGCGCTTCGACTTCGCCCACAACGCGCCGGTGACCGAGGCCCAGATCGCCGAGGTCGAGGCGCTGGTCAACGCCGAGATCCTGCAGAACCACGCCACCAACGCGCGCACGATGGCCATCGACGAGGCGCAGAAGCTCGGCGCGATGATGCTGTTCGGCGAGAAGTACGGCGAGACCGTGCGTGTGCTCGACATCGGCGGCAGCCGCGAGCTCTGCGGCGGCACGCACGTGCAGCGCACCGGCGACATCGGCCTGTTCAAGATCGTCGCCGAAAGCGGCGTCGCCGCCGGCATCCGCCGCGTCGAGGCCGTCACCGGCGACAACGCGCTGGCCTATCTGCAGCAGCTCGAAGGCGCGCTGGGCGGCGTCGCTTCGACGCTGAAGGTGACGCCGGCCGAGGTGCCGGCGCGGGTCGACGCGGTGCTCGAGCAGCTGCGCGCGCTGGAGAAGGAGATCACCGCGCTGAAGGGCCGGCTGGCCTCGGCCCAGGGCGACGAGCTGCTGGCCAGTGCCATCGACGTCAAGGGCATTAAGGTGCTGGCGGCGACGCTGGCCGGTGCCGACGCCAAGGCGCTGCGTGAGACGATGGACAAGCTCAAGGACAAGCTCAAGAGCGCCGCCATCGTGCTGGCTGCCGTCGACGGCGCCAAGGTGCAGCTCGCGGCGGGCGTCACCGGCGATCTGGTCAAGGGCGGCAAGCTGAAGGCCGGCGAGCTGGTCAACTTCGTCGCCGGCCAGGTCGGCGGCAAGGGCGGCGGCAAGCCCGACCTGGCGATGGCCGGCGGCACCGACGCCGCCGCGCTGCCGCAGGCGCTGGCCTCGGTGGCCGGCTGGGTCGGCGAGCGCGCCTGAGGCGCCGGGCAGCGCGAGGCGGCGATGGACGCTGACCCGACGCTGCGCCTGCGCCGGGCGGCCGTGCACGACGCGGCCGCCTACGCGCGCATCCTGGGCGATCCGCAGGTCCTGCCCGGGACGCTGCAGTTGCCCTACCCGAGCGAAGAACTGTGGCGCACGCGGCTGGCCGACAGCCTGGCGCCCGGCAAGACCGACCTGCTGCTGGTGGCCGAACGCGACGGCGTCGTCGTCGGTACCGCCAGCCTGAATCCGCTGGCGCAGCAACGCCGCCGCCACGTCGCGATGCTCGGCCTCGCGGTCGCGTCCGACGCCCAGGGGCAGGGCGTCGGCCGAGCGCTGATGGCCGCGCTGTGCGACTGGGCCGACCGCTGGGCGCAGCTGCTGCGCATCGAACTGACGGTCTTCGTCGACAACGAACGCGCGATCGCGCTGTACCGCCGCTTCGGCTTCGAGGTCGAAGGCCGGCTGCGCGCCTACGGCCTGCGCGACGGCCAGTACGTCGACGTGCTGGCGATGGCCCGACTCCACCCGAACCCGCCGCGGCTGCCGCCGGCCGCCGGCTGAACACGCCGGCCGCGGCCGGCAGCACACGATGAAACCCGCACGCCAGAACACCGAGGCCGAGATCGAGGCCTTCAGCACCGTCTGCCAGCGCCTCGGCGGCTTCGACGGCCGTCTGTCGGCCGAATGGTGCGACGGCTTCCTGGCCGCGCTCGCCGCCGGCCCGAAGCCGCTGCCGATCGCGCAGTGGCTGCCGGCGATGGCCGGCGAGGCCTACGAACGCGCGTTCGCCGATCCCGAGGACCAGGCCGCGGCCGAGCAGGCGCTGGCCACACGCGCCGCGGCGCTGGCGGTGCAGCTCGACGCCGAGTCGATCGACGAGGACCCCGACGCGCTGCGCCTGGCGCCGCTGATGTACGTCTGGGACGACGCCGGCCGCCAGGAGGCGATCGAGGTCGACGGCCTGAAACCCGAGGAGGCCGCGGGCCTCGTCACCGGCGCCGAATGGGCCGACGGCTTCTTCGCCGCGCTGCAGGCCTTCAGCGCCGACTGGCGCGCCGACGCCGGCGATGAGTCGATGGCCGCGTTCGAGGAACTGCTGGCCCAGGTGCACGCGCTGCGCCTGGCCGAAGGCAGCGAGGAACTGGCCGAGCACGTGAAGGCCGTCTACGGCGACGAAGGCGCCGACCGCGACCGTCTGATCGACGAAGCCTGCTACGCCGTGCAGGACCTGCGGATGTGGTGGGTGGACCATGCGCCCAAGCCCGAGACGCGGCGTGTCGAGAAGACGCCCGGCCGCAACGACCCGTGCCCCTGCGGCAGCGGCCTGAAATACAAGAAATGCCATGGTGCGGCGGCTTGAAGCCGGCTCGCGCTTACAGTCCCGCCCCATGTCCGATCGCCAAGACCTCCTCGGCCGCCACGTCCTTCTCGGCCTGACCGGTGGTGTCGCCTGCTACAAGGCCGCCGAACTGACGCGTGAGCTCACGCGTGCCGGCGCCACCGTGCAGGTGGTGATGACCGAGGCCGCGCTGCAGTTCATCACCCCGGTGACGATGCAGGCGCTCTCGGGCCGCCCGGTGTTCACCAGCCAGTGGGACGCGCGCCCGGCGAACTCGATGGCCCACATCGAGCTGTCGCGCGAGGCCGACGCGATCGTCGTCGCGCCGGCGAGCGCCGACTTCATCGCCCAGCTCGCGCAGGGGCGCGCCGGCGAGCTGCTGGCGCTGGCCTGCCTGGCGCGGCCGGCCGAACGTGTGCCGTTGTTCGTCGCCCCGGCGATGAACCGTGAGATGTGGGCTCATCCGGCGACGCAGCGCAATGTCGCCCAGGTGGCCGCCGACGGCGCCGTCGTGCTCGGCCCCGCCAGCGGCTCGCAGGCCTGCGGCGAGACCGGCGACGGCCGCATGCTCGAGGCCGTCGAGCTGCGCGACGCGCTCGTCGCGCACTTCCAGCCCAAGGTGCTGGCCGGCCGGCGCGTGCTGATCACCGCCGGGCCGACCTTCGAGGCCATCGACCCGGTGCGCGGCATCACCAACCATTCGAGCGGCAAGATGGGCTTCGCCGTCGCGCGTGCCGCGGCCGAAGCCGGCGCCGACGTGACGCTGGTTGCCGGCCCGGTGCACCTGCCGACGCCGCTGGGCGTGCGGCGCATCGACGTCTGCAGCGCGCAGCAGATGCACGACGCGGTGCTGCCGCTGGCGACCACGCAGGACGTCTTCGTCGCCACCGCGGCGGTCGCCGACTGGCGGCCCTCGCAGTTCAACGACCACAAGATCAAGAAGGACGGCAAGAAGGTCGCGCCGAGCTTCGAGCTGGCCGAGAACCCCGACATCCTGGCTGCCGTCGCGCGCCTGCCGGCGCAGACGCGGCCGTGGTGCGTCGGCTTCGCCGCCGAGAGCCACGACCTCGTGCGCCACGCACGCGAGAAGCTCGAGCGCAAGGGCGTGCCGCTGATCGTCGGCAACCTCGGCCCGGCGACCTTCGGCCGCGACGACAACACGCTGCTGCTCGTCGACGCCGCCGGCGAACGCGAGCTGCCCCACGGCGACAAGCTGAGCCTGGCCCGCGAACTCGTGCGCGAGATCGCCGGCCGCATCACCCGATTCCCGACCTGATGACGACGATCGACCTGAAGGTGCTGGACCCGCGCATGGCGGACCAGCTGCCCCGCTACGCGACGCCCGGCAGCGCCGGCCTGGACCTGCGCGCCTGCCTGGACGCGCCGCTGGAACTGGCGCCCGGCGCCAGCGCGCTGGTGTCCACCGGCATCGCGATCCACGTCGCCGACCCGTCGCTGGCGGCGGTGATCCTGCCGCGCTCGGGGCTGGGCCACAAACATGGCATCGTGCTCGGCAACCTCGTCGGGCTGATCGACAGCGACTACCAGGGCCCGCTGATGGTCAGCGTCTGGAACCGCGGCAGCACGGCCTACGTGCTGAACCCGTTCGAGCGCATCGCCCAGCTCGTCGTCGTGCCGGTGGTGCAGGCCGCCTTCCGCATCGTCGAGGACTTCGACGCCTCGGAGCGTGGCACCGGCGGCTTCGGCTCGACCGGCACACGCTGAAACGCCGACGGCGGCCCGCAGGCCGCCGTCTTCGGAAAGGGCCGGCTGCCGGTGCTCAGTGCAGCGGCTGCTCCGGCGCCGCGGCGTCCAGCACCGTGAAGGCGTTGTCGCCGACGCTCCGGGCCTCGAGTTCGTCCTCGTCGGCCTCGCGCACCGTGCGCACGCGGATCGTCAGCCGCAGCGCCATGCCGGCCAGCGGGTGGTTGCCGTCGAGCACGACGTGCGACGGGTAGATCTCGGTGACGACGTAGATCGTGTCGGCCGGCATGTCCGGCGTCGCCGCGCCCGGCGGCAGGCCTTCGAAGGCCATGCCGGTCTCCAGGCTCTCGGGAAAGAGCTTGCGGTCCTCGAAGCAGACGAGTTCGCTGTTGTAGTCGCCGAAGGCCTGCTCGGGTTCGAGCTGCACGCGCACCTCGTCGCCTTCGACGTGGCCGGCGAGCGCTTCCTCGACCGGGGCGAGCAGGTCTTCGCCGCCGTAGAAGAACTCGACCGGTTCCTTCAGTTCGTCGATAGCGTTGTTCTGTGCGTCGGTCAGCAGCCAGGTGAGGGCGACGACGCAGGGAGCTGCGATGTTCATCGGCCGATGATCGCACAGCGCCCGCGAGACAATGGCGCATGGATCTCAATGCACCGACCGCCCTGTTGGGCGGGCTCTCGCCGCAGGCCTTCATGCGGCGCCACTGGCAGAAGAAGCCCTTGCTCGTGCGCCAGGCGCTGCCGGGCGTGACCCCGCCGCTGGCGCGCGCCGCGCTGTTCGACCTGGCCGGCAGCGAAGACGTCGAGTCGCGTCTGGTGCAGCGCGACGGCGGCCGCTGGTCGCTGCGCCAGGGGCCGTTCGTGCGCCGCGCGCTGCCGCCGGCCTCGCGCCCGGGCTGGACGCTGCTGGTGCAGGGCCTGGATCTGCACGTGCCGGCCGCGCACGAGCTGCTGCGCCTCTTTTCCTTCATCCCCGAAGCGCGCCTGGACGACCTGATGCTGTCCTGGGCCAGCGACGGCGGCGGCGTCGGCCCGCACCTCGATTCCTACGACGTGTTCCTGATCCAGGTGCACGGCCGCCGCCGCTGGCGCATCGGCCCGGTGGCCGACGAGACGCTGCTGCCCGACATGCCGGTGCGGCTGCTGCAGAACTTCGAGCCCGCCGAGGAGTGGGTGCTCGAACCCGGCGACATGCTCTACCTGCCGCCGCGCTGGGGCCACGACGGCATCGCCGAAGGCGAGTGCATGACGGCCTCGGCGGGTTTCCGCGTGCCGCTGCAGACTGGCCTGGCGCGCGAGCTGCTGCAGCGCCTGGCCGAAGACGACGAACTCGGCGACGGCGCGCTCTACCGCGACCCGCGCCAGCCGGCCACCGCCGCGCCGGGCGAGATCCCGGCGGGGCTGCGCGAGTTCGCCGGCCGCGCCGTCGAGCGCCTGCTCACGCGCCGCGGCGCGCTCGACCGCGCGCTCGGCGAGATCCTCAGCGAGCCCAAGCCGCGCGTCTGGTTCGAAGGCGAAGAGGCCGAGGGCGACGAGGCGCTGGCCGCCGGCGTCGCGCTCGATCCGAAGAGCCGCATGCTCTACGACGAGCGCCACGTCTTCCTCAACGGCGAATCCTTCGTCGCCGGTGGCCGCGACGCGCGCCTGATGCGCCGCCTGGCCGACACGCGGCTGCTGTCGGCGCGCGACTGCGCCGGCTTGAGCGAGGGCGCACGCGAGACCGTCGCCGCCTGGATCGAGAGCGGCTGGGTGCGCCGCGGCGGGCAATGAACACCGGCTCGGCCTTGTTCGACTCGCGCGGCGCCTTCCACGACGCCGTGCAGCGGGCCTTCGAAGCGGCGATCGCGCGTGGCGCGCGTCGCATCGTCTGCTCGGACCCCGACTTCGCCGACTGGCCGCTGGACGACGCCGCGCTGCACGAGCGCCTCGTGCCGTGGCTGAAGCTGCCGCAGCGCCGCCTGGTGCTGCTGGCCGCCGACTGGAGCGTGCTGCCGCGCCGCCATCCTCGCTTCGTCGCCTGGCGCACGCCGTGGGCGCATGCGGTCGAAGGCTGGGCGCCGGCCGAGGGCGACGAGGCCGAGCTGCCGCGTGTCCTGGTCGACGACGGCGACGTCTTCGTGCACCTGCGCGACGCCGAACACTGGCGTGGCCGCGCCGGTCACGACGCCGCCGAAGCGCAGCGCTGGCGCGACGCGATCGACGGTCGAATTGAGCGTGCGCAACCCGCTTTTTTCCTGCGTCCTCTGGGCCTGTAGGGGAATGCACCTATTCGGCGCTATACTTTTGGGCTAGGCATGGGAGAGGCAGGAAAGCCGTCCTTGTCTTCGGGGGTGGAGGGTTTGGAGATCCGGGTCGGGTCACCCCCCATCCCTTGAGGTTCCGTCGACCCACAATTCCCTGAGGACACACGCATGAACAAGTCGATCGTTCTGGCTTCGCTGGTCGCCGCGATGGCGCTGGCCGCCTGCGGCAAGAAGGAAGAAATCCCCCGCCGCCGCCGCCGGCCGCTGAACCGGCTCCGGCCGCCTCGGAAGCCGCTTCGGCTCCGGTGGAAGCCGCGTCGGACGCCGCTGCTCCGGCTTCGGAAGCCGCCTCGCAGTAATCGCGAGACCGAGCGATTCGAACGCTCAAAAGCCGCCTTCGGGCGGCTTTTTTCATGTCTGCACCGACCGCGCAGGCAACAAAAAGGCCGCCCTCGGGCGGCCTTTCGTTCGAGAGGCGAACTCAGCGCATTTCGGTCGCCAGGATGCCGGCGATGCGGTCGCCGGCTTCGCCGGCCGAGCCGCTGCCGCTGGCCGGCTGCACGGTGACCGTCGTCTTGTCGCCGGCGGCCTTGACCAGCACGCGGTAGCGCTGCGGGCCCTTCGGCGCGTCCTTGCCGCCGCCGAAGAGCTTGGAGAAGAAGCCCGGCTCTTCCTTGCCGATGTCCTTCGGGTCGATGTAGCGCACGAAGTACAGCCCGGCCGCGCGGTCGCGGTCCTCGACGGTGAAGCCGGTGCGGTCGAGCACCAGGCCGACACGTCGCCAGGCGCGGTCGAAGCCTTCGGAGACTTCCACCGTCGCCGGCGTGCCGTCGACGAGACGGGCGCGCGCGGCTGCCACCGCCGGCACCACCGGGTTGGCGACGGCGGCCTTGGCCTGGGTCTCGGGCGTGCCCAGCTTGACCATCAGGCGGGTCAGCATCTCGGCTTCGAGTTCGGGGCTGCTGGCACGCGGGCGCCACTCGGTCGAATCCTTGCGGTCGCCGACGTAGACCTCTTCCAGGCCGCGGTGCGCGATGTAGACCTCGCTGCCGGTGGCCGTGCGCTCGACGCGCATGCGGAAGCGGTCGCGCTCGCCGGTGTCGTACAGGTTGCCGAACACCTTGCCGATCGTGCTGCGGATGAAGTCGTGCGGCAGCTTGGCCTGGTTCTCGGCCCAGTCGGTCTCGATGATGCCGGTCTGCGGATCCTCGGACGCGATGACGAAGCCGCGTTCGTCCCAGAAGGCCTTGAGTTGCGGCCACAGCTGCTCCGGCGCGATCGGCACGACCAGCCAGCGCTCGTTGCCCAGGCGTTCGATGTGCGTGTCGCCACGCGCCGTCGGCGCCACGGCCGGGCCGCCCGAGACGGGCGCGCCGACGGCCGACGGCACGCCGGTCGAGTTGGCGGCGCTGACGACGCCGCCCTGGCTCTGGTAGCGGCTGTCCTTGGCCAGTTGCGTCAGGTCGGGCGGCACGTCCAGCGGCTGCGCGCGCACCTTGGTGCTGCGGTAGTCCACCTTGTCGCCCGAAAACATGTCGCCGATCGACGAGCAGCCGGCCAGCGCGACGGCAAGGGCGAGCGCGGTGGTCCGGGCTGCGGGAACGACGGGAAAACGATTCACGGTGGCAGTCTCCGGCGCGGCCCGACGGGGCCGCGCGTATCGGGGGGATGGACGGATCAGAGCACGCCGCTGGCGGCGAGCGCGGCGTTGACCGCGGCCTGGCCGGCCTCGGTGACGGGCAGCAGCGGCAGCCGCAGCACGTTGCCGCAGCGGCCGAGACGGTGCAGCGCCCACTTGGTGGGCGCCGGGTTGGATTCGCAGAACAGCGCGCGGTGCAGCTCCAGCAGCTGCAGGTGGATCGCGGTGGCGCGGCGCGCATCGCCGTCGACGGCGGCGATGCACATCTCGTGCATCAGCCGTGGCGCGACGTTGGCGGTGACGCTGACGTTGCCCTTGCCGCCCAGCAGCATCAGTGCGACGGCGGTGCCGTCGTCGCCGGAATAGACCGAGAAGCCTTCGGGCGCGTGCTTGATCAGCCAGGCCGCGCGTTCGATGTTGCCGGTGGCTTCCTTGATGCCGAAGACACCCGGCACCTGGGCCACGCGCAGCGCGGTCTCGGGCAGCATGTCCGCGACCGTGCGGCCGGGCACGTTGTAGAGCATGACCGGCAGGTCGACGGCTTCGGCGATCGCGCGGAAGTGGCGGTAGATGCCTTCCTGCGACGGCTTGTTGTAGTAGGGCACGACCTGCAGCGTGCAGTCGGCGCCGACATCCTTGGCGAAGCGCGTCAGCTCGATCGCCTCGGCGGTCGAGTTGCCGCCGGCGCCGGCCATGATGGGCACGCGGCCCTGGGCGCGCTGGACCGAGAAGCGGATCACCTCGCAGTGCTCGGGCACCGTGAGCGTCGCCGATTCCCCGGTGGTGCCGACGACGCCGATGCAGTCGGTGCCTTCGGCGATATGCCAGTCGATGAGCCGTCCCAGGGCGTCGTAGTCGACGCTGCCGTCCGGGTGCATCGGCGTGACGAGCGCGACGATGCTGCCAACAATTGCCTTCATGCGCTTAAGCCGTAGCCGCGGTAAATGCCGGATTTTAGCTGCCAGCGGGCCGGCTTCCGGCGAGGGCGAGCGCGCCGCTGGGCGGCGCGATGGCGACGATGCGCTGCACGCGCCGCGGCGGGCCGTCGAGCAGCCCGTCTTCATAGGCGAGCACGTGCAGGCCCGCGGCCGCGGACAGCAGTTCGCCCGGCGCCAGCAGGAACTCCCGCCGCGAGGGCCGGCCGTAGCTTTCCTGGCCGCGTGCGAAGGTCTCGTAGACCAGCACGCCGCCGTCGGCCAGCGCCGCGCGCAGTGCCGGGAACAGCGGCCGCCAGAGGTAGTTCGTCACCAGCACGGCGTCGAAGTGCCGCCCGGGCAGCGGCCAGGGGGCGGCCTCGAGGTCGGCGACGACGGTCTCGGCCACGGCCGACAGCGGCGCCAGCGCCTGCACGTCGCGGTCGACGGCGGTGACGCGGCAGCCGCGTGCGGCCAGCCACCGCACGTGGCGGCCGCTGCCGCAGGCCAGATCCAGCACGCGGGCACCGGCGGGCAGCAGATGCGCCCAGCGTTGCAGCCAGTCCGACGGCGGCGCGTTCGCGGGCATCAGAAGCAGGACCAGAGCCGGGTCGCGAAGTCGACCACGGTGTCGGGCTGGCGGTAGGCGAGGAAGACCGCGGCCAGCACCACGATCGCCACCAGCCAGGCGAGCACGCGGCCGAGCTTCATGCCGTCACCGGCTGCGCCTGGCGCGGGATCGCCGTCTCGCGCACCGGCAGGTTGACGAGGGCGGCGAAGACGCCCAGCGCCACCGCGATCCACCACACGACCTGGTAGCTGCCGGTCGCGTCGTAGAGCCGGCCGCCGAGCCAGACGCCGAGGAAGGAGCCGATCTGGTGGCTGAGGAAGACGATGCCGCCCAGCATCGACATGTAACGCACGCCGAAGATCTGGGCGACGATGGCGTTCGTCGGCGGCACCGTCGACAGCCACAGCACGCCCATCGTCGCGGCGAAGAGATAGACGCCCCAGGTCGTGATCGGCGACAGCACGAAGACCGTGATGACGACCGCGCGCAGCAGATAGATCGTCGCCAGGATGTGGCGCTTGGCGAGCTTCTGCCCCAGCACGCCGGCGGCATAGGTGCCGAAGACGTTGAACAAGCCGATCAGCGCCAGCGCGGTGGTCGCGACCTCGGGGCCCAGGCCCTGGTCCTTCAGATAGGCCGGCATGTGCACGCCGATGAACACGACCTGGAAGCCGCAGACGAAGTAGCCGGCGGTCAGCAGCAGGAAGCTGCGGTAGCCCAGCGCCTCGCGCAGCGCCGCGCCGGCACTCTGCGCCGGGCCGGCGTGGGCGCCGGCGCCGGCCGGCTCCTTCAGGCCGAAGGCCAGCGGCACGATGGCCAGCGCCGCGCAGCCGAGCAGGAACAGCGCGTTCTGCCAGCCCAGTCCGCCGATCAGCCAGTTCTCCACCGGCACCATCAGGAACTGGCCGAACGAACCCGCCGCGGCGGCGACGCCCATCGCCCACGAACGCTTCTCGGGCGCGACGTTGCGCGCGATGACGCCGTAAATCACCGCGTAGGTCGTGCCCGACTGGGCGAGGCCGATCAGCAGCCCGGCGCCGCCGGTGAAGGCCAGCCCCGAGGTCGCCAGCGCCATCGACACCAGGCCCAGCGCGTAGAGCACCGCGCCGACGATCAGCACGCGGAACGCGCCCCAGCGGTCGGCCAGCATGCCGGCCACCGGGCCGGCCAGGCCCCAGGCCAGGTTCTGCACTGCGAGCGCGAAGGCGAAGGTCTCGCGCGTCCAGCCGCGGTCCATTGTGATCGGCTGCAGCCACAGGCCGAAGCCGTGGCGGATGCCCATGCTGAGGGTGACGATGGCGGCGCCGCAGAGCAGCACCTGCGTCATCGACAGGCGCGGGGCGGTCGAGGCGTGAGTCATGGGGCGCAATGTATCCAAAGCGTCCTGGGCACGTTCGCGTCGCGGTCGGCACCTGGAAAGGCGTGCTCCACCGTGGTTCCTTCGTGCACTTTGCCGGTTCAGTTGTAGGCGATTCGGTGCATCGCGCGTTGAATGGCGAGTTGTTTGGCGATATCGGGAAAACTATGGTGAAACCGACGCCTCGGCGCTCGGTACAGTGCGCCACTTCAACGGCAACGGCAGCGACGAATGAAGGTCCTGGTCCTGGGCAGCGGTGTCATCGGCACCTCGGTGGCTTACTACCTCGCGAAGTCGGGGCACGAGGTCGAGGTCGTCGACCGCCAGAGCGGCCCGGCGCTGGAAACCAGCTTCGGCAACGCCGGCGAGATCTCTCCGGGCTACTCGTCGCCCTGGGCCGGCCCGGGCGTGCCGGTGAAGGCCATCAAGTGGATGCTGATGCAGCACTCGCCGCTGGTCGTCAGCGCGCTGCTCGACCCGAAGATGTGGCGCTGGGGCATGGCGATGCTGGCCAACTGCAACGCCCGCGCCTATGCGCTGAACAAGAGCCGCATGGTGCCGATTGCCGAGTACAGCCGCGACTGCCTGAAGGCGCTGCGTGCCGAGACCGGCATCGAGTACGACGACCGCGCCCAGGGCACCCTGCAGCTGTTTCGCACCCAGAAGCAGCTCGACGGCATCGGCGGCGACGTCGAGGTGTTGCGCCAGTACGGCGTGCCCTTCGAGGTGCTGGACCGCGAGGCCTTCGTCAAGGTCGAGCCGGCACTCGCGCTCACCCAGGAGAAGTTCGTCGGCGCGCTGCGCCTGCCCAACGACGAGACCGGCGACTGCTTCAAGTTCACCAACCGCCTGGCCGAGATGGCGCGCGCGCTGGGCGTGCGCTTCCGCTTCGACACCACGGTGCAGGGCGTCGAGGTCTCGGGTGGCCGCGTCTCGGGCGTGCGCACGACGGCCGGCACCCTGACGGCCGACCGTGTCGTCGTCGCGCTGGGCAGCTTCTCGCCGCAGTGGATGAAGCCGTTGGGCCTGAACCTGCCGATCTATCCGGTCAAGGGCTACTCGATCACGGTGCCGATCACCGACCCCGCCGGCGCGCCCGAGTCGACGATCATGGACGAGACGCACAAGGTGGCCGTCACGCGCCTGGGCGACCGCATCCGTGTCGGCGGCACCGCCGAGCTCGGCGGCTTCGACCTGACGCTGCGCGGCGGCCGCCGGCGCACGCTGGAGCACGTCGTCACCGACCTGTTCCCGCGTGGCGGCGACGTCTCGCGCGCCGAGTTCTGGTGCGGCCTGCGCCCGATGACGCCCGACGGCACGCCGATCGTCGGCGAGACGCCGGTGCGCGACCTGCTGCTGGCCACCGGCCACGGCACGCTGGGCTGGACGATGGCCGCCGGCACCGGGCGGGTCATCGCCGACATCGTCTCGGGCCGCCAGCCCGACATCGACGTCGCGCCGCTGAACATCGCACGCTACCGCTGAAGCCCGCCGGCCCTTCGCCGGCCGGCCGGCGCGCGGCTTCCTAGAATCCGCGCCCATGGTGATGAAGCAAGGCAGTTACGGCGAAGCCTCGATCCGCGTCTTGAAGGGCCTGGAGCCCGTCAAGCAGCGGCCGGGCATGTACACGCGCACGGACAACCCGCTGCACGTGGTCCAGGAAGTGATCGACAACGCCGCCGACGAGGCGTTGGCGGGGTTCGGCAAACGCATCGCGGTGACGCTGCACGCCGACGGCTCGGTCTCGGTGGAGGACGACGGCCGCGGCATCCCTTTCGGCCTGCACCCCGAAGAGCAGGTGCCGGTGCTGGAGATCGTCTACACGCGGCTGCACGCCGGCGGCAAGTTCGACAAGGGCTCGGGCGGCGCCTACAGCTTCTCCGGCGGCCTGCACGGCGTCGGCGTCAGCGTGACCAACGCACTGGCGACGCGGCTGGAGGTGACGGTCTGGCGCGAAGGCCAGTGCGCGACGCTGGCCTTCGGCAACGGCGGCGACGTCGTCGAGCCGCTGGCGGTGCGCAAGGCGACGTCCGGCGAACGCCGCCACGGCACGCGCGTGCGCGTCTGGCCCGACGCCAAGTATTTCGAGAGCCCCGAGCTGCCGCGCGGCGAACTGCTGCACCTGCTGCGCAGCAAGGCCGTGCTGATGCCCGGCGTCACCGTCACGCTGGCCACCGAGAAGAGCGGCGACACCCAGACCTGGCGCTACGAATCCGGCCTGCGCGACTACCTGATGCAGAGCCTGGCCGCCGAGCCGCTGATCCCGCTGTTCGAGGGCGCCCAGTACGCCGCCGCCAACGAGACCGAGAGCTTCGCCGAAGGCGAGGGCGCGGCCTGGTGCGTGGCCTTCACCGACGAAGGCACGACGCTGCGCGAGAGCTACGTCAACCTGATCCCGACGGTGGCCGGCGGCACGCACGAGTCGGGCCTGAAGGACGGCCTGTTCCAGGCGGTGAAGGGTTTCATCGAGCTGCACGCGCTGCTGCCCAAGGGCGTCAAGCTGATGCCCGAGGACGTGTTCTCGCGCGCCAGCTTCGTGTTGTCTGCCAAGGTGCTGGACCCGCAGTTCCAGGGCCAGATCAAGGAGCGGCTGAACAGCCGCGACGCGCTCAAGCTCGTCGCCAGCTTCGTGCGCCCGGCGCTGGAAATCTGGCTCAACCAGAACGTCGAGTTCGGCAAGAAGCTGGCCGAACTCGTGATCCGCCAGGCGCAGACGCGCCAGCGTGCCGGCCAGAAGGTCGAGAAGAAGAAGGGCTCGGGCGTCGCCGTGCTGCCCGGCAAGCTGACCGACTGCGAAAGCCGCGACCTGAGCCTGAACGAGGTCTTCCTCGTCGAGGGCGACTCTGCCGGTGGCAGCGCCAAGATGGGCCGCGACAAGGAGACCCAGGCCATCCTGCCGCTGCGCGGCAAGGTGCTCAACGCCTGGGAGGTCGAGCGCGACCTGCTGTTCAAGAACAACGAGATCCACGACATCTCGGTGGCGCTGGGCGTCGACCCGCACGGCCCGGCCGACGAGCCCGACCTGTCCGGGCTGCGCTACGGCAAGGTCTGCATCCTGTCGGACGCCGACGTCGACGGCTCGCACATCCAGGTGCTGCTGCTGACGCTGTTCTTCCGCCACTTCCCGAAGCTGATCGAACGCGGCCATGTGCACGTCGCGCGGCCGCCGCTGTACCGCATCGACGCACCGGCGCGCGGCAAGCGCCCGGCGGCCAAGCTCTACGCGCTGGACGACGGCGAGCTCGAGGCGGCCCTGGACAAGCTGCGCAAGGAAGGCGCACGCGAAGGCTCGTGGACGATCAGCCGCTTCAAGGGCCTGGGCGAGATGAACGCCGAGCAGCTCTGGGACACGACGCTGAACCCCGAGACGCGCCGGCTGCTGCCGGTGGCCTTCGGTGCGCCGGGCTTCGACAACACCGTCGAGCTCTTCACGCGGCTGATGGGCAAGGGCGAGGCGCAGGCGCGGCGAGATCTGATGGAACTGCGCGCCGACGCGGTCGAGATCGACGTCTGATCCGGCGCCATCGAGCGTTCCCCGGACGCCGGGATCGGGGGTTGACGCTCCTGTCACCGGCCGGAAAAGTCATTTACTTCATCTGTTTGTGGCTTTTCTTTGCCGGAGTGAATCCATGACCCAGGTTTTCAAGCCGCTGCGCACCGCCGTCGTGCTGGCTGTCTCGGCGTTCGTGTGCAGCGCGGCCATGGCCGCGGCCAGCGCCGACTCGGGCAGCGTGCGCGTCATCGTCGCGTACAAGGCCGGTGCTGCGGCCAAGCTGCGCACCGGCCTCGTCGCGCTCGGCGGCAAGGTCCGTGACGACCTCGCCGACGACAGCGCGATCGCGATCACCGTGCCCAAGGCCAAGCTCGCCAAGCTGCAGGCGCTGGCCGGCGTGGACTACGTCGAAGAAGACGTCGTGCACCACATCCTCGCCACGCGCAGCAACTCGATCAAGAGCCGCAAGGTCGCCACCGCGGCCGCGACCTCCCAGACCGTGCCTTACGGCATCACGCTGGTGCAGGCCGACCAGGTCACCGGCACGCCGAAGTGGACGCCGAAGATCTGCATCGTCGACTCGGGCATCGACGCGACGCACGAAGACCTCGCGGGCAACACGCTGGCCGGTCAGAACTTCTCCGGCTCCGGCAGCTGGAACACCGACGAGAACGCGCACGGCACGCACGTCGCCGGCACGATCGCAGCGCTGGACAACGGCCTGGGCGTCGTCGGCGTCAACGGCAAGAAGCAGGTCTCGCTGTACATCAGCAAGGTGTTCGATTCGACCGGCAGCGCCAGCGCCTCGACGATCACCAAGGCCATGAACGCCTGCGGCCGCGCCAAGGCCAACATCATCTCGATGTCGCTGGGCAGCAATAGCGCCAGCAAGACCGAGAAGCGCGCCATCGACCGCCTGGCCAAGAAGGGCATCCTGTTCGTCGCCGCCGCCGGCAACGACGGCACGACGGCCGTCTCCTATCCGGCCGGCTTCGACAACGTGATGTCGGTGGCTGCGGTCGACGAGAACAAGGCCTGGGCCTCGTTCTCGCAATACAACTCGACCGTCGACATCGCCGGCCCGGGCGTGGCCGTCGTCTCCACCGTGCCGCCCAACGTGCTGACGATGGGCGTGCTGAAGGTCGGCGGCACCACCGTGCCGTCGCTGTCGATGGAAGGCGCGCCGGTCAAGGGCGCGACCGGTCCGCTGGCCGACTTCGGCCTCGGCGACACGCCGGCGGCGGGCTCGATGACCGGCAAGGTCTGCCTGATCTCGCGCGGCAGCATCTCGTTCGCCGACAAGGTCGTGAACTGCCAGACCAGCGGTGGCATCGGCGCCGTCATCTACAACAACACCAGCGGCGAACTCGCCGGCACGATGGGCGACACCGTCACGACGATCCCGTCGGTCGGCATCACCCAGGCCGACGGCGCCACGCTGATGGGCCAGCTGGGCACCTCGACCTACGTCGCGATCGAACCCGATCCGGCCAAGTACGCGTCGTTCAACGGCACCTCGATGGCCACGCCGCACGTCTCGGCCGTCGCCGGCCTGGTGTGGAGCTACTTCCCGAGCTGCACGGCGCAGCAGATCCGCACGACGCTGATCAACAGCGCGCTGGACATCGGTGACGCCGGCCGCGACGACAAGACCGGCGCCGGCCTGGTGCAGGCCAAGGCCGCGATCGACCGCATCACCGCGATGGGCTGCGGCAACTAAGCTCGAAGCGCCGGGCCGCGAGGCCTGGCGTGCGCGCCCGAAACCGCCGGCCATGCCCGGCGGTTTTCTTTTGCACGGCGCCGAACTGCACCGTCGGCACGGCGGTGTTCGCACGATCGCGGCGCGGTGCGCGGCCTACGATGGGGCGATCGTGTCCCGTCCCGGTTCCCGCTTCCGCCGCCTGCGCCCCGCTGCGCTGTCTTTGCTGCTCGCCACCGCCGGCGTCGCGCATGCCGAGCTGTGGGGCTTCGTCGATGCCTACGGCGTCGCGCACTTCGCGCCGCGGGCGGTCGACGCCCGCTACCGCCTCGTGCATGCCGACGACGCCACCAGCGGCCCGCGTGTGCCGGGCAAACGCGATGGTGCCGACGCGCTGCTGACCTGGATGGAGATCGCGCCCGAGGCCAAGTCGCTGGTGCCCTGGGTGCGCGAGGCGGCGCGCACGCACGGCGTCGACGCCGAACTGCTGACGGCCATCATCGCCGTCGAGTCCGGCTTCCGCCGCGACGCCGTGTCGCCGCGCGGCGCGATCGGGCTGATGCAGATCACCGCCGTCACCGGCGACCGCTACGCCACCGCCACCGAGCGCCGCCAGCCTGCCGCCGAACGCCTGCGCGACGCGCGCACCAACATCCACACCGGCGCGCGCATGCTCGCCGACCTGACGCGCCGCTACGGCCACATCGAACTCGCGCTGGCGGCCTGGAACGCCGGCGAAGGCACGGTGCGCCGCGCCGGCGGCCTGCCGCGCCTGGCCGAGACGCGGGCCCACGTGCACCTGGTGCTCGAGCTGTACTGGGCGCTGCTGCAGCGCAGCCAGACGGCACGCGCGACGCGGCTGGCGCTGGGCTGAAGCGCGCCCCGCCGGCGCCGCCCGGCGGCGTTTGCGAGAAATCGCCGCCTTCCGAAGCCGAGCGGCCTGCGCCGCCCGCCCTGCATGCGAGACCTGTTCGATTTCACGGCGGCCGAGCCCGCCGACACCATCACGCTGGCCGACTACGCCGAACGCGCCTACCTCGAGTACGCGCTGTCGGTCGTCAAGGGCCGCGCGCTGCCCGACGTCTGCGACGGCCAGAAGCCGGTGCAGCGGCGCATCCTCTACGCGATGCACCGCATGGGGCTGGGCTACAACGCCAACGTCGGCGCCAAGCCGGTGAAGAGCGCGCGCGTCGTCGGCGACGTGCTCGGCCGCTACCACCCGCACGGCGACACCGCGGCCTACGACGCGATGGTGCGCATGGCGCAGGACTTCAGCCAGCGCTATCCGCTGGTCGACGGCCAGGGCAACTTCGGCAGCCGCGACGGCGACGGCGCGGCGGCGATGCGCTACACCGAAGCGCGCCTGGCGCCGATCGCGCGCCTGCTGCTCGACGAGATCGACGAAGGCACGGTCGACTTCCAGCCCAACTACGACGGCTCGACCGAGGAGCCGCGCCAGCTGCCGGCGCGCCTGCCGTTCGTGCTGCTCAACGGCGCCTCGCGGCATCGCCGTCGGCCTGGCCACCGAGATCCCGTAGCCACAACCTGCGCGAGGTCGCGGCTGCGGCGGTCGCGCTGATCCGCAACCCGACGCTGGCCGACGACGAGCTGTACGCCGCTGCTGCCCGGCCCCGACTTCCCCGGCGGCGGCCAGATCATCAGCAGCGCCGCCGAGATCCGCGCCGCCTACGCCGGCGGCCGCGGCAGCCTGAAGGTGCGCGCGCGCTGGACGATCGAGGACCTGGCGCGCGGCCAGTGGCAGCTGGTCGTCAACGAGCTGCCGCCGGGCACCAGCGCGCAGCAGTGTGCTCGAGGAGATCGAGGAGCTGACCAACCCGAAGCTCAGCCCCGGCAAGAAGGCGCTGACGCAGGAGCAGCTGCAGCTCAAGCAGACCGTGCTGGCGGTGCTGGACGCGGTGCGCGACGAGTCGAGCAAGGACGCGCCGGTGCGCCTGGTGTTCGAGCCCAAGAGCCGCACCGTCTCGCAGCAGGACCTGATCACGACGCTGCTGGCGCACACCAGCCTGGAGAGCAACGTCGCCGGTCAACCTGACGATGATCGGCGCCGACGGCCGGCCGACGCAGAAGAGCCTGCGCCAGATCCTGGAGGAGTGGATCGGCTTCCGCCAGCAGACCGTGAAGCGGCGCACGCGCCATCGCCTGGACAAGGTGCTCGAGCGCATCCACGTGCTCGAAGGCCGGCAGCTGGTGCTGCTGAACATCGACGAGGTGATCCGCATCATCCGCGACAGCGACGAGCCGCAAGCGCCGCGCTGATCGCGCGCTTCAAGCTGAGCGAGCGCCAGGCCGACGACATCCTCGACATCCGGCTGCGCCAGCTGGCGCGGCTGGAGGCGATCAAGATCGAGCAGGAGCTGAAGGACCTGCGCGAACAGCAGGCGAAGCTCGAAGAGATCCTCGGCAGCCCGGCGGTCGCTCAAGCGTACGCTGATCAAGCGAGATCGAGGCCGACGCCAAGGCCTACGGCGACGATCGCCGCACGCTGATCCAGGAAGAACGCCGCGCGGTCGCCGAGATCACGCGTCGTCGACGAGCCGGTGACGGTGGTCGTCAGCCTGAAGGGCTGGGTGCGCGCGCTGAAGGGCCACGAGGTCGACGCGCGCGACGCTCGCGTTCAAGGCCGGCGACGCGCTCTACGGCACCTTCGAGTGCCGCAGCGTCGACACGCTGCTGGTCTTCGGCAGCAACGGCCGCGTCTACAGCGTCGCCGTCTCGGCGCTGCCGGGCGGCGCGCGGCGACGGCGTGCCGATCACGACGCTGATCGAGCTGGAAGCCGGCACCGCAGTCGCCGCACTACTTCGCCGGCGCCGCCGACACGATGCTGCTGCTGGCCAACAGCGGCGGCTTCGGCCTCCTGGCCAAGGCCGGCGACATGCATCGGCCGCCAACAGCGGCGGCAAGAGCTTCCTGACGCTGGAAGACGGCGAGCGCCCGCTGGAGCCCTCGGCCGTGGCCGCCGGCCAGACGCAGCGTCGCCTGCCTGGCGGCCGACGGCCGGCTGCTGGTGTACCCGCTCGACGAGCTGAAGCACGCAGCCCAACGGCGGCCGCGGCCTGACGCTGATGGACGTCGACGCGGCGACGCCGCTGGTCGCGGTGGCGGCCTGCGCGCAGTCGGTGCTGGTCATCGGCAGCGGCCGCGGCGGCAAGGCGCGCAAGGAGGAGATCCGCAACAGCGCCTTCACCAGCGCATCGGCAAACGTGCGCGCAAGGGGCGCAAGCTGGAAGGCTTCCAGAAGGTCGCGGCACTGCGCACCCCCGCGGCCTGAGGGGGCGGGCAGGGCGTCCGGCGTGACCTTCGTCACGCCGTGACGCCGTTTCCGGGCGCGGGTCCCCGGAGCGCGGGGATGCCGCCGTCCGTAAGCAAAAGTATCGTCAATCCCTAACGGGAAGTTCCATCCCCAAGGATTCGACGATGTTCCAACCTGCTCTTCGTGCCGCCCTCGGTGCCGTCGCCCTCGCCGCCGCGTGCGGCAGTGCCCAGGCCGCCACCGTGACGCTCGACGGCTTCGCCTACGACCGTTCGCCGACCGTGCACACGTCGATGTACGACGGCCGCGCCGGGGCGTTCGCGGGCACGCTGAGCAACGCCGGCGCGTTCTCGACCGACGACTTCATCACCTACTGCGTCCAGCTGTCCGAAGAAGTCTCCTTCGGCAAGACCTACCAGTACGATATCGTCGCCGGCACCAGCTACTTCGGCGCCGCGAAGGCCGACCTGCTCGGCCGGGTGATGACCTACGCGACGCTGAACCCGGACGGCTATTCCGGCGGCCTGAACGGCTGGGGCATGGTCGGCGCGCTGCAGCTGGCGATCTGGAACGTCATTTACGACACCGACCTCAGCGCTACGAGCGGCAAGTTCGCCACCGACAAAAAGAACGATGCCTACGGCAAGGGTGCGAACGTCATCCTGACCGGCGCTTCCAAGCTGAAGGATTCGATCTACGACGTCTACGCGCTCAGCGCCAAGGGCGTGCAGGACCTGCTGCTGGTGTCGCTGAAGGACAGCGGCGGCGGTGGCGGCTCCAACGTGCCGGAGCCGGGCACCGCCGCGCTCGCGCTGCTGGCCCTGGGCGCCGCCGGTGCCGGCCTGCGCCGCCGCAAGGCCTGAAGACGAAGGTCGCGGTTCTGGCGTGCGCGGCCTTCCGGCCGTGCACGTCGGGCCTCAGCGGCGCGGCTGCGCCATCACCGTGATGGCGCCCAGCGCCGACAGCGCGAACGCCGCCAGGCTCCAGAACTCGTAAGGCAGGCCGAACAGGCTGGTCGCCGCGTCGGCGCAGCTGGTCATCGCCATGAAGAGGTCGGGGTAGCGCGCGTCGAGCCCCAGCGCGCCGATGATCCTCTCGGCCAGCGACAGGTCGCACGAGGCCTGGCTGGCGGCGACGAAGTGCTGCCACAGCGCCGCGCCGATGCCGCAGCCGGCGAAGGCCAGCACCAGGAGCGAGCCGATGCGCCGCCCCAGCGGCGAGCGCCAGACCAGCGCCAGCGCGGCCGCCGCCGCCAGCGCCAGGAAGATCAACCGCTGCAGCACGCACCAGGGGCAGGGCTGCATGTTCCAGGCGTGCTGGGTGTAGTAGGCCGCGCCGACAGCCGCCGGGCCGCCCAGCGCGATCGTGCCCAGCACCAGATCGGCGCGCTTCACTTCAGCTCGGCGATGAGTTCGATTTCCACGCAGGCCCCCAGCGGGATCTGCGCGACGCCGAACGCGCTGCGCGCGTGCGCGCCGATCTCGGCACCGAAGACCTCGACGAAGAGCTCGCTGGCGCCGTTGGTCACCAGGTGCTGCTCGGTGTAGGTCGGGGTGCTGTTCACCAGGCTCATCACCTTGACGATGCGGGCGACGTTGTCGAGCCCGTTGGCGGCGACGGCCAGCGTGCCCAGCAGGTCGATGGCGATGGCACGGGCCGCGGACTGGCCTTCGGCGGTGCTCATCGTCAGGCCGAGCTGGCCGACCCAGGGCTTGGCGTCGCGCTTGGCGATGTGGCCGGAGATGAAGACGAGCTTGCCGGTCTGCACGAAAGGCACGTAGGCGGCGGCAGGCACGGCGACGGCGGGCAGCGTGATGCCCAGCTGGTTGAGGCGGTCTTGAATGCTCATGGTGGGCGCGGGAGGGCACGCCTTCGGGGGTGCCCGTCGTGGGAACGGGGCATCCTACACTGGGCTTATATGGGCTTGCACGGGCCTGCGGCACGGGGATGGTGGGCGCCGGCGGCCGGTTGGCTGGCCGGCACGCTGCTGCAGTTGCAGCAGCCGGCGCTGGCTTCCGAGGCGCAGCGTGCGCTGCTGGCCGCCGCCGCAGCCCTCGTCCTGTTGCTCGCCTGGCGCTGTCGGCCGCCCGCCTGGCGCCACGCCGGCTGGGCGCTCGCCGCCGCGATGCTGGCTTTCGCCGTCACCGACTGGCGCGCCGCGCAACGGCTCGCCGAACGCCTGGCACCCGAGCTCGCCGGCGCCGAACTCGTGCTCACTGGCGTCGTCGTGCGCCTGCCGGCGGTGCACGCTGGCGGCGTGCGTTTCGTCGTCGACACCGAGAGCGCCGCCACGCCGGACGGCCAGCCGGTCACGGTGCCGCCGCGCATCGTGCTCGGCTGGTACGCCGACGGCGACGCGCGCCCGCCGGTGCCGCAGGTTGGCGAACGCTGGCGCTGGGGCGTCAAGCTGAAGCCGCCGCACGGCGTGCTGAACCCCCACGGCTTCGACGCCGAGCTGGCCTGGTTCCTCCAGGGCGTCGGCGCCACCGGCAGCGTGCGCAGCGCGCCGCCACCGCAGCGCCTCGCGGTCGAGGCCGCGGCGCCGCTGGAGCGCTGGCGCCAGCGGGTGCACGACACGATCTTCCAGCGGGTGGCCGACCCGGCCGCCGCCGGCGTGCTGGCGGCGCTGGCGATCGGCGACCAGGCGGCGATCGAGCGCGAGGACTGGGACGTCTTCCGCCTCACCGGCGTCGCCCACTTGATGAGCATCTCCGGCCTGCACGTGACGATGTTCGCCTGGCTGGCCGGCGCCGCCGTGGGGCGGCTGTGGCGGCACAGCGGGCGCGGGCTGCTGGTGCTGCCGGCGCCGCAGGCCGCGCGCTGGGGCGGGCTGGCCTGCGCCGCGGCCTATGCGCTGGCCGCCGGCTGGGGCGTGCCGGCGCAGCGTACCGTCGGCATGCTGGCCACCGTCGTCGTGCTGCGCAGCGTCGGCCGGCGCTGGCCGCTGCCGGCGGTGCTGCTGGCTGCGGCGCTGGCCGTCGTGATGCTCGACCCCTGGGCGCCGCTGCAGCCGGGTTTCTGGCTGTCCTTCGTTGCCGTGGCGCTGCTGGCGGTGTCGGAGCCCGCGCACGCCGCCCGGCCGGCGGCGGACGACGAGCCGGGCTCCTGGCAGCGCCGCCGGGCCGCGCTGCTTGCGGCCGTGCGCGGCGGCCTGCGCACCCAGGCGGTGGCGACCGTCGGGCTGGCGCCGCTGTCGATGCTGTTCTTCCAGCAGCTGTCGGCGGTCGGTTTCGCCGCCAACCTGGTCGCGATCCCGCTGGTGACGCTGGTGATCACGCCGCTGGCGCTGGCCGGCGTGCTGCTGCCGCCGCTGTGGAGCCTGGCGGCGCTGCTGGTCGACGCGCTGCGCGGGCTGCTGACGGCGATGGCGGGCTGGCCCTGGGCCTCGTGGACGGCGGCGGCAGCGCCGCCCTGGGCCGTCGCCGCGGGGCTGCTGGGCGGTCTGCTCGCGGTGCTGCCGCTGCCCGCGCGGCTGCGCTGGCTGGCCGTGCCGCTGATGCTGCCGCTGCTGGCGCCCGCGGTGCCGCGGCCGGCCGAAGGGCGCTTCGAGCTCGTCGCCGCCGACGTCGGCCAGGGCAGCGCGCTGCTGCTGCGCACCGCGCGCCACCTGATGGTCTTCGACGCCGGGCCGCGCTGGGGCCCCGAGGCCGACGCCGGCTCGCGCGTGCTCGTGCCGCTGCTGCGTGCGCGTGGCGAGCGCCGCATCGACCTGCTGATGCTGAGCCACCGCGACGCCGACCACGTCGGCGGTGCCGCCGCGCTGCTGGCGGCGCTGCCGGTCGGCGAGCTCGTCGGTTCGCTGCCCGAAGGCCATCCGCTGCTCGGTGCCGTGCCGCACCGGCGCTGCACGGCCGGCGAACGCTGGTCCTGGGACGGCGTCGAGTTCGAGCTGCTGCATCCGCCGGCCGACCTGGTGATCGCCGACGCGGCGTCGAACGCGACGAGCTGCGTGCTGCGCGTGCGCGGCGCCGTGGCCAGCGTGCTGCTGCCTGGCGACCTGCCGGCGGCGCAGGAGCTGGCGCTGGTCGCCGCCGGCGCGCCGCTGGCCGCCGAGGTGCTGGTCGTGCCGCACCACGGCAGCCGCAGTTCGTCCAGCGAGGCCTTCATCGGCGCGGTGTCGCCGCGTTTCGCCGTCGTGCAGGCAGGTTATCTGAACCGTTTCGGCCATCCGGCGCCGGAGGTGAGCGCGCGCTTCGCCGGACGCGGCATCGAGCTCGTGTGCAGCGACGCCTGCGGCGCATGGACGCTGGCCGCCGACGGCAGCTCGCACTGCGAACGTGAGCGCTCGCCCCGCTACTGGCATCATCGGCCATCGCCGTCCTGATCCTGCCTGCACCGTGTCCGCCACTGCCGAGCTGCTGTTCGCCCAAGGCACGCGTGCGCTCGCCGACGGCGACCTGGCCGGCGCCGAGGCCGCGCTGCGCGAGGTGATCGTGCTGCAGCCGATGCTGGCCGAAGCCCACGCCAACCTCGGCCTGGTGCTCGAACGCGCCGGCCGCGCCGACGACGCCGAAGCCGCCTATCGCGAGGCACTGGCGATCGCGCCGCAGGCGGCGCCGATCTGGGGCCTGCTCGGCACGCTGCTGCTGACGCGCAGGCGGCGCCTCGACGCCGAACTCGCGCTGACACGCGCCGTGGCGCTGGTTCCAGAGTCGCCCGCCGCGTGGACGCACCTCGGCCTGCTGCACGCACTCGGCGGCGTCGGCCGGCTGGCCGAAGGCTGCCACCGCCGCGCGCTCGAACTGGACCCCGACCACGCCGACGCGACGCTGAACCTGGCGACGCTGCTGCTGCGCCAGGGCCGCTGGGACGAAGGCTGGGCGCTGTTCGAGCGCCGCGCCTGGTACGCCGCGCTGGCCGCGCGCCTGCCGATGCCGCGCTGGGGCGGCGAGCAGCTGGCCGGGCGTTCGCTGCTGATCGGCGTCGAGGCCGGTCTCGGCGACATGATCCAGTTCGTGCGTTATGCCGCGATCGCCAAGGCCGCCGGCGCCGGGCGCGTCGGCGTGCTCGCGTATCCGCAACTGGTGCGCCTGTTCGCCGGCGCCGACGGCGTCGACGAGGTCGTGCCGCTGTCGGCCGACATCGCGCCGGGCGACTGGGATCTCTGGGCGCCGCCGATGAGCCTGCCGCTGCACTTCGGCACGCGGGTCGACACGGTGCCGGCGATGCTGCCCTACCTGCGGCCCGACCCGGCGTCGGTCGTGCACTGGCGCACCGTGCTCGGCGACGCCGGCGGCCGCCGCCGCATCGGCCTGGTCTGGCGCGGCAATGCCGGCTTCGAGACCGACGCCTGGCGCTCGCTGCCGTCGCTGGCCACGCTGGCGCCGCTGGCCACGCTGCCCGGCGTGCAGCTCGTCAGCCTGCAGAAGGGCACCGGCGAAGACGAGGCCGCGGCGCCGCCGTTGGAGCTGCTGAACCCGATGCCCGCCGTCGCCGATCTGGCCGACACCGCGGCCCTCGTCGAGAACCTGGACCTCGTCGTCAGCGTCGACACCGCCGTCGCGCACCTGGCCGGCGCGCTGGGCACGCCGTGTGCGCTGCTGCTGCCCGACTTCAACGTCGACTGGCGCTGGCTCGAAGGCCGCGCCGACACGCCGTGGTACCCCGAGGTGATGCGGCTCTTCCGCCGCCCGGCCGTCGGTCGCTGGGACGACGTGGTGGCCGAACTGCGCGCGCTGGTCGAAGCGGCGCTGGGCTGAGCGTCACCGGCGCGCTGGCATCATCGCCGCAGCCCGCGCTGCGTCCCGTGGCCCGGCACTTGCAAGACCGTGGCCTTACGCCGCAGGAGCTCCGTCCGTGTCCATCCACGTCGCGCTGAACCACGTCACGCACTACCGCTACGACCGCCGTGTCGGGCTTTCGCCGCAGGTCGTGCGTCTGCGCCCGGCGCCGCACTGCCGCACGCCCATCGTCTCGTACTCGCTGCGCATCGAGCCCGGCGAGCACTTCGTCAACTGGCAGCAAGACCCGTTCGCCAACCACCTGGCGCGCCTCGTCTTCCCGGAGAAGACGACCGAGTTCAAGGTCACCGTCGACCTGGTGGCCGAAATGTCGGTCTACAACCCGTTCGACTTCTTCCTCGAACCCGAGGCCGAGCACTTCCCGTTCGCCTACGCGCCCGAACTCGCGCACGACCTCGCGCCCTACCTGGCGCGCGACGAGGCGACACCGCTGTTCGCCGAGTTCGTCGCCAGCATCCCGCGCGAGCGGGTGCGCACGATCGACTTCCTCGTCGAGATCAACCGCCGCCTGCAGCACGACATCGGCTACCTGATCCGCCTGGAGCCCGGCGTGCAGACGCCCGAAGAGACGCTGGCCAAGAAGTCCGGCTCCTGCCGCGACACCGGCTGGCTGCTGGTGCAGGCGCTGCGCCACTGCGGCCTGGCGGCGCGTTTCGTCTCCGGCTACCTGATCCAGCTGAAGCCCGACGTCAAGTCGCTCGACGGCCCCAGCGGCGCCGAGACCGACTTCACCGACCTGCACGCCTGGTGCGAGGTCTACCTGCCGGGCGCCGGCTGGATCGGCCTGGACCCGACCTCGGGTCTGCTGGCCGGCGAAGGCCACATCCCGGTGGCCTGCACGCCCGAGCCTTCGACCGCGGCGCCGGTCTCCGGCGCGGTCGACGCCTGCGAGGTGACGTTCGGCCACACGATGCAGGTCACGCGGGTGCACGAATCGCCTCGTGTCACCAAGCCCTACACCGAAGACCAGTGGCAGGACGTGCTGGCGCTCGGCGATGCGGTCGACCGCGAGCTCGAACGCGGCGACGTGCGCCTGACGATGGGCGGCGAGCCGACCTTCGTCTCGGTCGACGACCGCGACGGCGCCGAATGGAACACCGACGCGCTGGGCCCGACCAAACGCGGCCTGGCGACCGAGCTCGTGCACCGGCTGCGCGCGCACTACGGCGAAGGCGGCTTCCTGCACTTCGGCCAGGGCAAGTGGTACCCCGGCGAGCAGCTGCCGCGCTGGGCGCTGACGATCGCCTGGCGCGCCGACGGCCAGCCCTGCTGGCACGACGCCTCGTTGTTCGCCGACGAGCGCGACACCCACGCCTACACGGTGGCCGACGCCGAGCGTTTCGGCGCCGCGCTGGCGCGCCGGCTGGGCCTGGACCCGAAGTGGCTGCTGCCCGGCCACGAAGACGCCTGGTACTACCTCTGGCGCGAGCGCCGGCTGCCGAGCAACGTCGACCCCTTCGACTCGCGCCTGGGCGACGAGCTGGAGCGGGCGCGCCTGCGCCGGGTGTTCGACGCCGGGCTCGACGCCGTCACCGGCTACGCCTTGCCGCTGCGCCGCGAGTGGTTCGCCGGGGCCGAGGCGCCGGAGTGGATCAGCGGCCCCTGGTTCCTGCGCGACGAGCGCCTGTACCTGATCCCCGGCGACTCGCCGATGGGCTGGCGCCTGCCGCTCGATTCGCTGCCCTGGGCCGAAGCCGGCGACCAGCCGGCTTCGTTCGCGCCCGACCCCTTCGCGCCGCAGGCGCCGCTGCCGGTGCCGGCCAGCGTGCGTGCCCAGCCGCGCGGCTGGGACGCGCGCCGCGAAGGCGGCGGTTTCGCCGAAGGCGGTGCCGTCGCCTGGCGCGCGCTCGATGGCGGCTCCGACGACGCCGGCTTCGTCGTCCAGTTGCCGCACCTGCCGGTGCCGGCGCCTGATCGTCCGCTGGACAGCCGCCCCGAGCGCCACGAGTCGGCCGGCTGGATCACCCGCACCGCGCTCTGCGTCGAGGTGCGCGACCCGCAGCGCGCCAACGGCCCCAAGGCCGAGGCCGAGCACGGCGGCAAGAGCGGCGTGCTCTACGTCTTCATGCCGCCGCTGCAGCACCTGGAGGACTACCTGGAACTGCTGGCCGCGGTCGAAGCGACCTGCGCCGAACTCGGCGTCAAGGTCGTGCTCGAAGGCTACCCGCCGCCGCGCGACGCGCGCCTGAAGACGCTGGCCGTGACGCCCGACCCGGGCGTCATCGAGGTCAACATCCACCCCGCGAAAGACTGGGCCGAACTCGTCGAGCACACCGAGTTCCTCTACGACGCCGCGCACCGCTCGCGGCTGTCGACCGAGAAGTTCATGCTCGACGGCCGCCACACCGGCACCGGCGGCGGCAACCACTTCGTGCTCGGCGGCGCGACGCCGGCCGACAGCCCCTTCCTGCGCCGGCCCGACCTGCTGGCCAGCCTGCTCGCCTACTGGCACAACCACCCCAGCCTCAGCTATCTGTTCAGCGGCCTGTTCATCGGCCCGACCAGCCAGGCGCCGCGCATCGACGAGGCGCGCAACGACCAGGTCTACGAGCTGGAGATCGCGCTGGCCGAGCTGGAACGCCGCATCGCGGAGGAGGGCGGCGAGGTGCCGCCGTGGCTCGTCGACCGCAGCTTGCGCAACCTGCTGATCGACGTCACCGGCAACACCCACCGCAGCGAGTTCTGCATCGACAAGCTCTATTCGCCCGACGGCCCGACCGGCCGCCTGGGGCTGCTGGAGCTGCGTGCCTTCGAGATGCCGCCGCATGCGCGCATGAGCCTGGCGCAGCAGTTGCTGCTGCGGGCGCTCGTCGCCTGGTTCTGGCGCGAGCCCTACACCGGCCGCGGCGCGACGCGGCTGACGCGCTGGGGCACGGCGCTGCACGACCGTTTCCTGCTGCCGACCTTCGTGCAGCTGGACTTCGACGACGTCGTCGCCGAACTGAACCGCGCCGGCTTCGATTTCGACGCCGCCTGGTTCGCGCCGCATTTCGAGTTCCGCTTCCCGCTGATCGGCGAGGTCGCGGCGCTGGGCGTCAAGCTGACGCTGCGCACCGCGCTCGAACCCTGGCACGTGATGGGCGAGGAGGGTGCGGTCGGCGGCACGGTGCGCTACGTCGACTCGTCGCTGGAGCGGCTGGAGCTGAAGGTCAACGGCCTCAACGACAACCGCCACCTCGTCACCGTCAACGGCCGCGCGGCGCCGCTGCAGCCCACGGGGCGCAGCGGCGAATACGTCTGCGGCGTGCGCTATCGCGCCTGGGCGCCGCCGTCGGCGCTGCACCCGACGATCCCGCAGCACGCGCCGCTGACGGTGGACCTCGTCGACCGCTGGCTGGAGCGCTCGCTGGGCGGCTGCCGCTACCACGTCGCGCACCCGGGCGGGCGCAACTACGAGACCTTCCCGGTCAACGCCTACGAGGCCGAAAGCCGGCGCCTGGCGCGTTTCTTCCGCTACGGCCACACGCCGGGCACGCTGAAGGTCGAGCCGGCGGCGCCGAGCCTGGAGTTCCCGTTCACGCTGGACCTGCGCCGCGGCTGACCGCCGTGGCAGGATCGCGCCGGTGAACGCCTCGCAGAGCACGCTGCCTTTCGACCCCGACGCCGCCGCCGGCGGTGTGCTCGGCCTGTTCGTCGAGCGCGCCTTGCCGGCCGAGCCCGGCGTCTGGGACGAGCTGCGCGCTGGCGACGGCAGCGTGCGGCCGGCCTGGCGGCGCTTCGCCGACTGGATGCCCGAGCCTGCAGGCGCCGACCTGGCCGCCGACCTCGACCGCCGCCTGGTGCAGATCGCGCAGCAGATCCGCCTGGACGGCGTCACGCACAACGTCTTCGACGACCAGGGCGCGCCGATGCGGCCGTGGTCGCTGGAGCTGCTGCCGCTGCTGATCGAGCCCGCCGACTGGGCCGAGATCGAGGCCGGCGTGACGCAGCGTGCGGCGCTGCTGGAGCGCGTGCTCGACGACCTCTACGGCGCGCGCCGCCTGCTCGCCGAAGGCCTGCTGCCGCCGGCGCTGGCGCTGCGCCACCCGGGCTATCTGCGGCCGATGATCGGCGCGCGCGTGCCCGGCGGCCTGCGCCTGCACATCGTCGCCTTCGACCTCGCGCGCGGCCCCGACGGCCGCTGGTGGGTCGTCGCCCAGCGCACGCAAGGGCCCTCGGGCCTGGGCTACGTGCTGCACAACCGGCTGCTGGTCTCGCGCCAGTTCCCCGACGCCTTCCGCGAGCTGCGTGTGCAGCACCTGGCGGCCAGCTACCGCCGCCTGCTCGACACCGTCGAGACGGCGGCGCGCGAGGTCGCCCGCGGCGCCACGCCGCGGGTCGCGCTGCTGACGCCGGGGCCGTACAGCGAGACCTATTTCGAGCACGCCTACCTCGCGCGCTACCTCGGCCTGCCGCTGGTCGAAGGCGGCGACCTGACGGTGCGCGACGAGCGTGTGTTCCTGAAGACCGTCGAAGGCCTGGAGCCGGTGCACGCGCTGCTGCGCCGCCTTGACGACGACTGGTGCGACCCGCTGGAGCTGCGCCCCGACTCGACGCTGGGCGTGCCCGGGCTGCTGCAGGCGGCACGCGCCGGCAGCGTCGTGATGGCCAACGCGCTGGGCAGCGCGTTCCTCGAGTCGCCGGCGGTGCAGGGTTTCCTGCCCGGCATCTGCGAACGCCTGACCGGCGAGCCGCTGCGCATGCCGGCGCTGCCGACCTGGTGGTGCGGCGAAGCCGCCGCCTGGCACGACGTGCGCGATCAGCTCGCCGGCAAGTTCGTGCGCAGCACCTTCCCGCGTGCCGGGCGCACGTCGCAGGTGCACGAGGCGCACCAGCTGCGTGTCGACGAAGACCCCGACGCCTGGACGATCCAGGGCCGGCTGCGTTTCTCGCGTGCGCCGATCTGGGGCGGCGGCGCGCTGAATCCGCGCCCGGCGATGGTGCGTGTCTACGCGATCGCCGAAGGCGACGGCCGCTGGCACGTGCTGCCCGGCGGCATGACACGCGTCTCGCGCCGCGAAGACGCCTCGGTGTCGATGCAGCGTGGCGGCTCCAGCCTCGACACCTGGGTGCTGACCGACGGCCCGGTCGACACCTTCTCGATGCTGCCGCGCCGGCTGGAGGTCGACGACATCGCCGCGCGCCGCCGGCCGGTGTCCAGCCGCACCGGCGAGAACCTGTTCTGGCTCGGCCGCTACACCGAGCGCACCGAGCAGCTGGTGCGCCTGGCGCGTGCGACGCTGCTGCAGATCGACGCCGAGAGCGACGCCGACCTGCCGGTGCAGCGGGCGCTGTCGGCGATGGCCGTGAGCGCCGGCCTGACGCCGCCGGGCGTGCCGACGCTGGAACAGTCGGCCTCGCGCTTCGAGCGTGCGCTGCTCGGCGCGCTCGGCGACGCCGACGGTGCCTGGAGCGTGGCCTTCAACCTGCGTGCGCTGGAGCAGGCGTCGCAGGCGCTGCGCGAGCGCCTGTCGTCCGAGCAGTGGGGGCTGATCCGCGCGATGCGGGAGTCCTTCCAGGCCAGCTTCACCGGCGGCCCGACGCGCCCGCCGCCGCTGCCCGAGGTGCTGCCGGCGCTCGATCGCCTGGCGCTGCGCCTGGCCGCGGTGACCGGCGTGCAGACCGACCGCATGACGCGCGACCACGGCTGGCGGCTGCTGGCCGTCGGCCGCCTGCTGGAGCGCCTGATCGGCCTGGCCTCGCGGCTGGAGGCGCTGCTGCAGGCCGGCGCGCTGGGCAGCGCCGCCGGCGTCGACCTGCTGCTGGAACTCTTCGACAGCGCCATCACCTTCCGCGCGCGCTACCAGCGCCACGAGGACCTGCTGGCGCTGGCCGACCTGCTGGTCTTCGACGACTCCAACCCGCGCGGCTACGCCGGCGTGCTGCGCCGGCTGCGCACCGAGCTGCGCAAGCTGCCGCTGGACGACGCCGGCGTCGAGGCGCTGCTGGCGCGCCTGCCGGCCGAAGGCGCCGGGCTGACGCTGGAATCGCTGCGCGGCGCCAGCGACGCCGTCATCGTCGAACGCCTGCTGGCGCTGACGGTGTCGCTGCGCGCCGCGGCGATGGCGCTGGCCGACGACGTCGGCACGCGTTTCTTCACGCTGGCGCACGGACAGGACCAACGCGTGTGACCGAGCTCGAGGTCGTCCACGAGACGCGCTACGACTACGCCGCGCCGGTGACGCTGGCGCACCACCTGGCGCATCTGCGGCCGCTGGACGACGCCGGCCAGCGCCTGCTGGCGCACGAACTCGACATCGAGCCCGGGCCGCAGCAGCGCCGCGACGACGCCGACGCCTTCGGCAACCAGCAGAGCCACTTCACGCTGCTGCGCCCGCACCGCGCGCTGGTCGTGCGCGCGACGAGCCGGGTGCGGGTCGCGGCGCGTTTTTCCGCGCTGCAGGCCGCGCGTTCGCCGGCCTGGGACGCGCTGGCGGCGCGCCTGCGCTACGTCGCACGCGCGCCGTTCGAGCCGGCGGTCGAGTTCGCGCTGCCCTCGCCCTACGTGCCGCGGCTGGAGCCGCTGCGTGCCTGGGCGGCGCCGTCGTGCGCGCCGGGCCGGCCGGTGGCCGAGCTGGCGATCGAGCTGATGCGCCGGCTGCACCGCGAGTTCGAGTACGAGAGCCGCAGCACCGAGGTCGACACGCCGCTGGCCCAGGCCTTCGCGCAGCGGCGCGGCGTTTGCCAGGACTTCGCCCACCTGCTGGCCGGCGCCTTGCGCATGCACGGCGTGCCGGCACGCTACGTCAGCGGCTACCTGCTGACGCGCGGCCCCGAAGACGGCGCGGCGATGGTCGGCGCCGACGCCTCGCACGCCTGGGTGCAGGCCTGGTGCCCCGACACGCCGGGGGTCGCCGGCGGCTGGCTGGACCTGGACCCGACCAACGACCTGGTGCCCGGCAGCGGCCACGTGCGGGTCGCCGTCGGCCGCGACTTCGGCGACGTCACGCCGCTGCGCGGCGTCATCCGCGGCGGAGGACAGCACACGCTGGCCGTCGGCGTCACGACGCGCGTGGTGGGTCCGGTTGTTGCTAACCCCGGTTGAAGAGGAGCGATTCCGACGATGAAGCCCAGCTTCGACGAGATGAGCGCCGCCGACGGCGCCGTGCGGTCCCATTACCGGACCTACGAACGCTGGCTGCGCCAGCAGCCGGCCGACGCGATGCAGTCGGCGCGCAGCGAGGCGGAGATGATCTTCCGCCGCGTCGGCATCACCTTCGCCGTCTACGGCGCCAAGGACGAGGACGGTGCCGGCACCGAGCGCCTGATCCCCTTCGACGTCATCCCGCGCGTGATCCCCGGCGCCGAATGGCGCGAGCTCGAAGCCGGCCTCGCCCAGCGCGTCACGGCGCTGAACCGCTTCCTGCACGACGTCTACCACGGCCAGGAGATCCTGAAGGCCGGCGTCGTGCCCGCCGACCTCATCCTGCGCAACAGCCAGTTCCGCCCCGAGATGATGGGCGTGGACGTGCCGGGGCAGGTCTATTCGCTGATCGCCGGCATCGACATAGTGCGCGCCGCGCAGCCCGACGGCAGCGGCTGCTACTACGTGCTGGAGGACAACCTGCGCGTGCCCAGCGGCGTCAGCTACATGCTCGAGAACCGCAAGATGATGATGCGGCTGTTCCCCGAGCTGTTCGCCAGCCACCGCATCGAGCCGGTCGCGCACTACCCCGACCTGCTGCTGGAGACGCTGCGCGAGGTGCGGCCCACCGCCGCCGACGATCCGACCGTCGTCGTGCTGACGCCCGGCATGTACAACAGCGCCTACTTCGAGCACGCCTTCCTCGCCCAGCAGATGGGCGTCGAGCTGGTCGAGGGCCAGGACCTGTTCGTGCGCGACGGCTTCGTCTACATGCGCACGACGCAGGGTCCCAAGCGTGTGGACGTCATCTACCGCCGCGTCGACGACGACTTCCTCGACCCGCGTGCTTTCCGCCCCGATTCGACGCTGGGCTGCGCCGGGCTGCTGGACGTCTACCGCGCCGGCAACGTGACGCTGGCCAACGCCATCGGCACCGGCATCGCCGACGACAAGAGCGTCTATCCGTACGTGCCGAAGATGGTCGAGTTCTACCTCGGCGAGAAGCCCATCCTGCACAACGTGCCGACCTGGGTCTGCCGCGAGCCGGGCGACCTGGACCACGTGCTGGCGAACCTGGGTGAGCTGGTCGTCAAGGAGGTTCACGGCGCCGGCGGCTACGGCATGCTCGTCGGCCCGGCCGCCAGCAAGGCCGAGATCGAGGCCTTCCGCCAGCAGCTGCTGGCCAACCCGTCGAACTACATCGCCCAGCCGACGCTGGCGCTCTCGACCTGCCCGACCTACGTCGAGCAGGGCATCGCCCCGCGCCACATCGACTTGCGGCCCTTTGTGCTGTCGGGCAAGACCGTGCAGATGGTGCCCGGCGGGCTGACGCGCGTGGCGCTGAAGCAGGGTTCGCTGGTCGTCAACTCGTCGCAGGGCGGCGGCACCAAAGACACCTGGGTATTGGAAGACTGAGGCGCGCAGGAGGAACCACGATGCTGTCTCGTACCGCCGACCACCTGTTCTGGATGGCGCGCTACATGGAGCGCGCCGAGAACACCGCCCGCATGCTGGACGTCAATTACCAGACCTCGCTGCTGCCGCAGTCGGCGGACATGGCGGAGCAGGGCTGGCAGGGGCTGCTGTCGATCAGCGAGCTGAGCTGGAGCTTCCAGCGCAAGTACAGCGAGCTGACGCCGCGCAACGTCATGGACTTCATGGTGCGCGACGAGACCAACCCGTCGAGCATCCTGTGCTGCCTGCGCGCGGCGCGCGAGAACGCACGTGCCGTGCGCGGCGCGCTGACCACCGAGGTCTGGGAGACGCAGAACCAGACCTGGCTGGAGTTCAACCGCCTGCTGAAGGAAGGCCGTTTCGAGCGCGACCCCGGCATGGTCTTCGAGTGGGTCAAGTACCGCTCGCACCTGTCGCGCGGCGTCACCGTCGGCACGATGCTGCAGGACGAGGCGATGCACTTCCTGCGTGTCGGCACCTTCCTCGAACGCGCCGACAACACCGCGCGCCTGCTCGACGTGAAGTTCCACGCGCTGTCGTCGGAGTACTTCGGCAACGGCAACGTCAAGGAGACCCAGGAGGTCGACTTCTATCACTGGAGCGCGATCCTGCGTTCGGTCTCCGGTTTCGAGATCTACCGCAAGGTCTACCGCAACGTGATCCGCCCGGAGCTGGTCGCCGAGCTGCTGATCCTGCGCCCGGACATGCCGCGCTCGCTGGCCGCCTGCCTGAACGAGGTCGTCGCCAACCTGAAGCCGGTGGCCAACCAGCAGAGCGCCGAGACGCTGCGCCGCGCCGGGCGGCTGCAGGCCGACCTGCAGTACGGCCGCATCGACGAGATCCTGGCCACCGGGCTGCACGCCTACCTGACGCAGTTCCTCGACCGCGTCAACGACCTCGGCGCCGGCATCGGGCGCGACTTCCTGGTGCCGGTGGCGGCCTGATTCAGCGCGGCGCGGCGCTGGCCGCCGGGTCGGCGGCCGCCGCGGCGCGCGTCGCCGCACGCGCCTGGGCGACGGCGTCGCCGAGCGCGATGACCGCCATCGCGTAGTACGCCGAGGCGTTGTAGCGCGTCAGCACGCGGAAGTTGGCGGTGCCGGCGACATAGCTCGGCGCCGCGGCACCGTTCTGCAGCTCGACCAGCGCCAGCTTGCCGGCTTCGGCACGGCCGGCGGCGTCGAGCTCGGCGCCGGCGGCGGCGAACTCGGCCGGCGTGAAACTCGGCTCGATGTCCGGCGCCAGCAGCCGCGCACGCGCCGCGGTGTCCACCGGCGGCGCCACCGCGTGCGTCGTCGCCAGCCCCGGCTGCCAGCCGTGCGCCGCCAGGAAGTTGGCGACGCTGCCGACGGCGTCGACGCCGTTGCCGCCCAGGTCGACGTGGCCGTCGCCGTCGAAGTCGACGGCCAGCCGGTTCAGGTTGCTGGGCATGAACTGCGGCAGGCCGATGGCGCCGGCGAACGAGCCGCGCACGGTCTGCGGGTCCAGGCGCTCGCGCCCGGCCCAGACCAGGAACTCCTCCAGCTCGCCGCGGAAGAACGGGCTGCGGTCGCTGCGGCCGGTGGGGAAGTCGAAGGCCAGCGTCGCCAGCGCGTCGACGATGCGGTAGCGCCCGGTGATGCGGCCGTAGAAGGTCTCGACGCCGATGATGCCGACGACGATCTCCGGCGGCACGCCCCAGCGCGCCTGGGCGCGCGCCAGCGCGTCCTCGTGGTCCTGCCAGAACGTCAGCCCGGCGGCGATGCGCCGCGGCTCGACGAAACGCGCGCGGTAGGCCGCCCAGTCCTTGGCCGTGCCGGCCGGCGGCGGCATCACCAGGCGCTGCACGCTGTCCAGCCGGCGCGCCTGGGCGAGCTGGCCGGCGACCCAGTCGGCATCGAGGCCGCGGCGCTCGGCGACTTCGGCGGCGAAGCGGCGGACGTCCTCGCGTTCGCCGTAGACCGGCGCGGCGGCCACGGCCTTGGCCTTGGGTTTCTTCTTCGCCGCGGCGTGTTTCGCGGCGGCGGCTTTGCGGGCGGGCTTGTCGGCGGCGTGCACCAGCGGCGGTGCGGCCAGGGCCAGGGCGATCAGCGCGATGCTCGCGAGGGCGGACTTCGGGGCGGGCATCGGCCGATTATGGGCGGCCCACCTGGCGCAGGGCCTTCGCGAAGCCCGGCCACCAGCGCCGCGCCGGCTGCGCGACGCCGTCGCCGTAGCGCAGCCGGTCCAGCGCCTCCAGCTCGGCGGCCAGCGGCTCGCCGGCCGTGCCGAGCGCGGCACGCACACGTTCGGCGCGTGCACGCGGCCCGTGCTGCGGGCCGACCTCGACGCCGCGGGTGGCCAGCGCCCGCTGCACACGCGCCTGCAGGCGCTGCCACGGGTCCTGGCGGTGGCGGTCCCAGAGCGCCCAGCCGGCACCCGCAGCCGAGGCCAGCGCGGCGAGCACGACCAGCGCGCGCGCCAGGTCCTCCCAGTCGGGCGACTCGACGCCCAGCGCGCGCAGCAGGTCGAACTGGTTCTGGCGCGAGTAGTTCAGCACCGCCTGGTTCCAGCGGTTGTCGATCGTCTCCCAGGCCTCGCGCAGGCGCGCCGCGAGCGCCGGGTTGACCGCGCCGATCGTGCCGGCGACGAAACCCGGCGCCGGCGGCAGGCTGCGGCCACGCTGCACACGTTCGGGCGCGACGGCGGCGGTCGGGTCGGCCCGTTGCCAGCCGGCGCCCGGCTGCCAGTATTCGGCCCAGGCGTGGGCGTTGCTCTGGCGCACGATCCACCAGCCGTCGGCCGGCGCCGGGTCCGTGCCCTGGTAACCGGTGACGATGCGCGCCGGCACGCCCATCGCGCGCATCGCGACGACGAAGGCGGCGGCGAAGTGCTCGCAGAAACCCAGCTTGCGGTCGAGCCAGAACTCGTCGATCGCGTCGCGGCCGTAGGGGCCGGGCTCCAGCGTGTAGCCGTAGCCGCCGTCGGCGACGTGGCGCAGCAGCGCCGCGGCCAGCGTGCGCGCGTCGGCGCCGGCGAGATCGGGCCGGGTGTGCAGGGCCTGCGCCCAGGCCAGCGTGCGCGGGTTGTAGCCCGGGGGCAGGCGGCGGAAATCGTCCAGCGCCGGCGTCGCGGTGCGCGGGCCGTGGCGGTAGTCGGTCCAGGCCGTGGCCTGCAGGCGCACGCGGTCGGCGAGAGGGCGGTCGAGCTGCCACTGCAGGTCCTGGCGCAGGCGCAGGCTCCAGCCGTCGAGCTGCGGGCCGGCGGCCGCCGGCGTCAGCTCCAGCAGCGGCAGCATCGCCAGCCGGCTGGGCTCCAGCGTCATCTCGTAGTGCCGCGGCGCGCCGAGCACCTGCACGCGCGCGCCGACGGGGCCGTCGGGCGAGCGGGTCCAGTCGACACCGTCGAAGCGGCCGAGCACCGGGCCGCGGAAGTACATCGCCTCGGGTGGCGGCGGCGCGCCGTCGAAACGCACACGCAGCGCGATCGTTTCGTCGTTGGCGACGCTGGCCACGCCGCCCAGCCGCATCGTGCCCGACAGCCCGGTGCGGCCGGCGGCGTCCTCCGGCACGCCCCACAGCGGGCCGATGCGCGGGAACAGCAGGAACAGCACGAGCATCACCGGCGCGCCCAGCAGCGCTGCGCGTGCGGCCAGCGTGCCGGCGGCGGCCAGCGGTGGCCGGCCCACCGGCATGTGCGCCAGCACCAGCGCCGTCAGCAGCCCCCAGACCGACAGCAGCATCGACGCCGCGACCAGCAGGCTCTGCGAATAGAGGAAGTTCGTCAGCACGACGAAGAAGCCGAGGAAGAAGACGACGAGCGCGTCGCGCCGCGCGCGCAGCTCCAGCGTCTTCAGCGTCATCAGCACGACGATCAGCGTGACGCCGGCCTCCTTGCCGAGCAGCGTGCGTTCGCTCCAGAAGGTCAGCGCGCCGGCGGCCAGCAGCAGCGCGATCAGCGCGCCGCGCCCGGGCAGCGGCCGGTTGCCGACGGCCAGCCAGGCGCGCCAGCCGAGGATCGCCGCGGCCAGCACGCTGCACCACAGCGGCACGTGGGCGGCGTGCGGCAGCAGCGTCCAGCCGATGACGGCCAGCAGGAACAGCGTGTCGCGCGCCTCGCGCGTCAGGCGGACCGTGGGCTTCATCCGGGCCAGGCCGCCAGCAGGTCCAGCGCGGCGCGGCGGCGGTCGTCGCCGCTGCCCGGCGCCAGTTCGTGGCCCGGCAGGCGCAGGCCCCAGGGCCGGTCGGCACGTTCGCAGGCCAGCACCCAGGCGGCCAGGCGCGCCAGCCGGCGCTCGGTGTCGCCGCCGGTGTCGGCCCAGTCCAGCCAGAGCTCGCGCCGGCCGTCGCCGCGCAGGTCGCGGCTGACCAGTTCGCCGGTCTGCGCGACCTTCTTCCAGACGATGCGGCGCAGGCTGTCGCCGCGGCGGTAGTGGCGCACGCCGTCGAACTCGTCGCCGGCGGACTCGGTGGCCGGCACGGCGGTCTCGCCGGGTTGCACGGCCGCGGCCGGCAGCGGCGGTGCCGGCGTCTCCGGCCGCGGCCAGGCGAGCACCCGCGAGGCCGGCCGCCAGACGGTCCAGGCGCGGAACAGTCCGAGCGGGAACACGGTCTCGGCGACGACGGTCGGCAACGCATGCCAGCCGCGCCGCGGCGGCACGAAGGCCAGCTGCACCGCGGTCTGGGCGCCGGCGGCGACGTCGCACCAGGCGAAGCCGCCATCGCCGCCGATGCGCTGGCGCCAGCGCAGCGCGATGCCGTGGCGCGCGCGCCGGCCAGGGTTGGTGAGCACGATCTCCACCGCCGCGGCCTCGCCGGCGTGGCCGGGGCGCGGCGGCTTCAGGTGCAGCGTCAGCCCGCGCAGCGTGCCGTGCGTCTGGTGCATCGAGACGATGCCGGCACCGGCGAGCAGGAAGGTCAGCACGTAGCCCAGGTTGAGCTGGTAGTTGACCGAGGCCAGCAGCATTGCCATCAGCGTCGCGGCGAAAGCCAGGCCGGCGCGGGTCGGCAGGATGTAGACGCTGCGCTGCGTCAGCGCCCAGGCGTCGGCGGCCGGCAGCCGGCGCTCGAGCCAGCGCTCGAAGGCGGCACGCGGAGCGGCGATCACGGAACCGGGGTGGCCTCGACCAGCGCGCGCACCTGCTCGACGGCGCCGCGCCCGGCGCCGGGCACCGGCTGCAGGCGGTGGGCGATGGCCTGCGGCAGCAGCGCCTGCAGGTCTTCCGGCGCGACCCAGTCGCGCCCGGCCATCAGCGCGCGCGCCCGCGCCACGCGCAGCACGGCGATGCCGGCACGCGGGGACAGGCCCTGCACGAACCAGCGCCCGGAGCGTGTCGCGGCGATCAGCGCCTGCAGGTAGTCCAGCAGCGGCTCGCTGGCCTTGACGCGCAGCACCGCCTGCTGCGCGGCCAGCAGTTCGGCCGCGCCCATCACCGGCGCCAGCCGCGTCGCGAGTTCGCGCCGGTCCTCGCCGGCCAGCAGCGCCCGCTCGCTGGCGCGGTCTGGGTAGCCCAGCGTGATGCGCAGCAGGAAACGGTCGAGCTGGCTCTCGGGCAGCGGGTAGGTGCCGAGCTGCTCGCTGGGGTTCTGCGTCGCGATGACGAAGAACGGCCGCGGCAGCGCACGCGTCTCGCCGTCGACCGAGACCTGGTGCTCTTCCATCGCCTCGAGCAGTGCGCTCTGCGTCTTGGGGCCGGCGCGGTTGATCTCGTCGGCCAGCAGCACCTGGGCGAACACCGGGCCGGGGTGGAAGACGAAGGCGTCGCGCTGGCGGTCGAAGACGCTGACGCCGACCAGGTCGCCGGGCATCAGGTCGGCGGTGAACTGGGCGCGCGAGAACGACAGCCCCAGCGACACCGCCAGCGCATGCGCCAGCGTCGTCTTGCCGACACCGGGCACGTCCTCGATCAGCAGGTGGCCGCCGGCCAGCAGGCAGGCGACGCTGTCTTCGATCTGCGGGCGTTTGCCGACGATGATCGTGCTAATCTGGTCGACCAGCCTGGAGATCTGGCGCGCGAGGATCGAATCCATGCGCGGGACCATACCCCGAAACCATAACGACGACCCATGACGACCGCGTACTACAGCCATGCGGAGTGCCGATTGCACGACATGGGGCCGGGGCACCCCGAGTGCCCGCAACGGCTGGACGCGATCTCCGACCACCTGCTGGCCACCGGCCTGGACGTCGCGCTCGATTTCCGCGACGCGCCGCAGGCGACGCTGGAGCAGATCGAACGCGCGCACAGCGCCGGCTACGTCCTCCAGTTGCAGGATGCGCTGGTCCAGATCCAGAACAGCGGCCAGGCGCGCGCGCTGGACCCCGACACCTTCGCCTGCCCCGACACCTGGCGCGCCGCGCTGCGTGCCGCCGGGGCCTGCATCGCGGCCACCGACGACGTGCTCGAAGGCCGCGCGCGCAACGCCTTCTGCGCCGTGCGCCCGCCCGGCCACCACGCGACGCGCGACGAGACGATGGGTTTCTGCTTCTTCAACAACGTCGCCATCGCGGCGCGCCACGCGCTCGACGTGCGTGGCCTGAAGCGCGTGGCGATCATCGACTTCGACGTGCACCACGGCAACGGCACCGAGGACATCGTCGCCGGCGACGAGCGCATCCTGATGTGCAGCTTCTTCCAGCACCCGCTGTACCCGTACAGCGGTGCGGTGCCCAAGGGCGAGAACATGGTCAACGTGCCGATCCCGCCGTACACGCGCGGCGGCGAGCTGCGCGAGACGCTGATGGCGATGTGGATGCCGCGGCTGGAGGAGTTCTCGCCGCAGATGGTCTTCATCTCGGCGGGTTTCGACGCCCACCGCGAGGACGACATGGGCCAGCTCGGCCTGGTCGAGGCCGACTTCGAGTGGATCACGCGCCAGGTCGTCGACGTCGCCGACCGCTGCGCGAAGGGCCGCGTCGTCTCGGTGCTCGAAGGCGGCTACAACCTGAGCGCGCTGGCCCGCAGCGTCGCCGCTCACATCCGAGTGCTGGCCGACGTCTGATGGTGCGCGCTACGACGGTCGAGCGCCTCGGCCAGATCATCGATTCATTGCGGGCGCCCGGGGCGCTCATCGAGCTGGGCATCGTCGCGCTGTGCCTGGCGCTGGCCTGGCTGCTGGTGCGGCAGATCGCCGCGCGCATCGAGCACAAGGGCTCGATCTGGCTCGGCAACCGCGGCGTCGACGGCGTGCTGTTCCCGCTGCTGGCGCTGTGTTTCGCCGTTGCCGGCGAGTGGATCCTGGGCGACGCGGTGCCGCGTGCGGTGTTCCGCCTCGCGGTGCCGGTGCTGTTCTCGCTGCTGCTGATCCGGCTGACGGTGCGCGTGCTGCAACAGGCCTTCCCGCAGTCGCACCTGATGCGCGTCGTCGAGCGCAGCGTCTCCTGGGTCGCCTGGATCGGCGCCGTGCTGTGGATCACCGGCGTGCTGCCGCTGATGATGACCGAGCTCGACGGCATCCAGTGGAAGGTCGGCAGCGTGCGGCTGTCGGTGGGCAGCGTGCTCGAGGCGGTGTTCAACACCTCGATCGTGCTGGTGCTGACGCTGTGGATCTCGCAGGTGCTCGAGCAGCGCCTGCTGAAGGGCGCGGGCGACAACCTGTCGGTCCGCAAGATGGCGGCCAACCTGCTGCGCTCGGTGCTGCTGTTCGTCGGCCTGATGATGGCGCTGTCCAGTGCCGGCATCGACCTGACGGCGCTGGGCGTGCTCGGCGGCGCGATCGGCGTCGGCCTGGGCTTCGGCCTGCAGAAGCTGGCGGCCAACTACGTCAGCGGCTTCGTCATCCTCGCCGAGCGCAGCGTGCGCATCGGCGACATGGTCACCGTCGACGGCTTCGCCGGCCGCATCACCGACATCAACACGCGCTACACGGTGATCCGTGCGCTCGACGGCCGCGAGTCCATCGTGCCCAACGAGATGATGATCGTGCAGCGCGTCGAGAACTCCTCGCTGGCCGACGCGCGTGTGGCGCTGAACACAGTCGTGCAGGTCGGCTACGACACCGACGTCGAGGCGTTGATGCCCAAGCTCACCGCGGCGGTGGCCGCGGTGCCGCGTGTGCTGCAGCAGCCCGGGCCGGCGGTGACGCTGTCGGCCTTCGCCGCCGACGGCCTGGAGCTGACGGTCGGCTTCTGGATCGAGGACCCGCACAACGGCACCGGCAACGTGCGCTCGGCGGTCAACCTGGCGCTGCTGCGCACGCTGAACGCCGAGGGCGTCGAGATCCCGTTCCCGCAGCGTGTCGTGCGCCAGCTCGGCGACGCCACGGCCGACTGATCAGGCCTGCAGGCCGATCGCCTGCGCCAGCCGCGCCCAGCGCGGCGCCGACACCTGCTCGCGCACCACGCCCAGCAGCGCCTCGACGGCCTGCGGCGGCGCCTTGGTGCGCAGCTCGGCGAACAGGATCGCCAGTTCCGGCACGCTGAGCGCCACCGCCAGCCAGCGCACGACGAGCGCCATCTCCTGCGGCGGGATCGTCGCCATCAGCCGGTCGTGCAGTTCGACGAGCTCGTCGTCGCGGTACAGCGCCCACAGCGCGGCGTTGTTGCGCGTCTCCTCGACCTGCATGTGCAGCAGGTTCTCGCCGACGAAGGCGGCGAGGTGGCGGTACAGCCGCAGCGCCAGCATCGTGCGCTGCGCCGGCGCGGCGCAACGCAGCGCGTGCGTCTCGTCCTCCAGGTTGGCAATCGCTTCCAGGTGCTCGACGTGGTCGCCGGCGGTGTCGGCGGCGCCGCCGGCGCGGCGGGCCTCGATCGCGGTGTGGATGAAGTCGTTCTCGTGCTGGACGTGGCCGCGCAGCGTGGCCAGCAGCAGCTCGACCTGGTCGCAGACGTCGGCGCGCTCGCCGGCATCGTCGACGTCCATCGCGCCGACGGCGGCGACGGTGTGGTGCATGAACTCGCGCAGCGCCTTGTGGATGAAGACGTAGATGTCGAATCGTGCGGCCGGCGCGGTGGCGGCGGCGTAGGTGTTGCCCGGCAGGGCGGTCATGGTGTCCATCGGGGTTCCTCGTGGTCGCCGGCGCCCTGCGGCCGGCGTGGAACCGAAGTCTGGAGATCGGCCCCGGCGCCGGCATCGCCCGCAGGAGCCATCGCGCGGGCCACGACGAGCCATCGGTGGCGGCTCAGCCGCGCTGCACGGCGTACCAGGCGGCGGCCTGGCCGCGCGAGGCGGCGCCCAGCTTGTCGAGGATGTTGGCGACGTGGCGCTTGACGGTGTGCGGGCTCAGGTCCAGCGCCCGCGCGATCAGCTTGTTGCTGTCGCCGGCGGCGATGCGCTCCAGCACCTCCCATTCGCGTGCGCTCAAGCCGCCAGGCAGTGCCGCCGCTTCGGCGGCTGGCGGCGCGAAGGCGCGGCCCAGCCAGCCGCCGAGCACGCTGACGGCTTCGTCGGACAGCACGCCGGTCCAGTCGGCGGCGGCCAGCGTCTCGATCGCGGGGCGCGCGAACAGCGCCGCGCCGACCCCGGCGCCGCCGGCCACGCGGCGCACCGAGGTCGCCAGCTCGGCGGCCGCCGAATCGCGCCGGCCCAGGGCCAGCAGCGCCGCGGCACGGTACAGGCGCACCTCGACGGCGTGGCCCAGGCGGTCAACGGCCTCCTCGCATTCCAGCGCCCGGCTCCAGCAGTCGACGGCCGCTTCGCGCCGGCCGGCCAGCCGTTCGGCGTGGCCGGCCAGGGCCTCGATCTGGCTCGCCTGGGCGGCGGCGGCGAAGCCGTCGGCCGACGGATGGCCCTGCAGCCAGTCGAGGTGGCGCACGAGGCGCTCGCGGTCGTCGAAACGTGCCGCGACACGCGCCGCGTGCAGCCGCTGCACCCACAGCGAGGCCGGGCCGCGTGCCGTCGGATGTTCGTCGACCATGCGCTCGGCGGCGGCCAGCGCCGGCTCGCGTTCGCCGCGCAGTGCGTGCACGAAGGCCGCCAGCAGCTGCGCACTGCCGGCGACGTTGGCCGGCTCGCCGAGCCAGCGGCAGTCTTCCAGCACCGCCGCCAGTTCGGCTTCGGCGGCGTCGAGATCGCCGCGCTGCCAGGCGTGGTGCCAGCCGGCCTGCACACGCGCCAGCGCGCGCAGCGGCAGCGGCCGGTCGGCGGCGACCCGCAGCGCGCCGCGCACGTAGCGCTGCAGCGAGGCCTCCGTGCCCGGCAGGCCGTTGAGCCGCGGCAGCGGGTGGGCGCGGTACCAGAGCGAGGCGTCGTCGCAGGTCTCCAGCAGCGCCACCAGCTCGTCGAGCAGCGGCCCCAGCCGGTGCAGCGAGCCCAGGTCGAGCGCGTGCCAGGTGCAGGCGACGAGCACGACGACGCGCGTGTCGCGCGACATCGCTTCGCGCCGCAGCGGCCCCAGCCGCGCCGCGCTCTCGACGTGGCGACCGAGCGCGTTGAGCGCCAGCGACTGGTGCGCGACCGCGGCCCGCGCCCGGTCGGCGTCGCCGCGTTCGACCCAGCCACGTTCGGCCGCGCGCATCGCCTGCAGCATCGCCGGGAAGTCCCAGCGTGCCCAGGCGAGCAGGCCGCGCACCTCGTGCAGCGCCGGCGAGGCGGCGGCGAAACTCTCCGGGAACAGCGCCAGCAGGTGGCCGACGGTGCCGAGCGCACCTTCGGTCAGCAGCGTCGGCGCCTGAGCGAGCAGGGCCGCGGCGGCACCGTCGACGTCACCGGCGTGCAGCAGCATCGGCAGCTGGCGCGCGGGGTCGCTTTCGCCGGCGGCGGCGCGCCGCCACAGCGCCGGCCATTCGTCGGGGTGTTCCAGGCGCAAGCGCTCCAGCAGCGTCTCGCGGAACAGGTCGTGCAGCCGCAGCGTCGGCTCGGCGGCCTGCAGGCTGCTGACGAACAGGCCCAGGCGCTCGATGCGCTCGATCTGCGCCGCGGCGCGCGCGTCGCCGGTGACGGCGGCGGCGCGCGCGGCGGTCAGCTCGGGCAGCACGGCGCTGCGCAGCAGGAAGGCGCGCAAGTCCTCGGGCAACGGCGCGACGACCTCCTCGGCGAGGAAGTCGCGGATCGCACGTTCGCCGGCCGCGGCGCTGCGCGCGCCGTGCGCCAGCGCCAGGCGCAGGCCGGCGGGCCAGCCACGCGTGCGTGCCGCCAGCGCGCCCGCGCCCGGGCCATCGGCTTCCAGCGCGCCGGCCAGCGCCTCGGCTTCCTCGGCGGCGAACTGCAGCTCGTGGCGGCGGAACTCGGCCAGCTCGCCGGCGGCGCGCCAGCGCGCCAGCGACAGCGGCGGGTCCTCGCGCGTCGCGATGGCCACCGTCCAGCGCGGGCCCAGGCGCTCGAGCACGCCGTCGAGCAGCTCGAAGAACGCGGCGTCGGCGACGCGGTGCAGGTCGTCGAAGACGATGACGCCGTGCTCGACCTCGCAGGACTCCAGCGCGTCGAGCAGCTCGGCGGCCAGCCGGGCGCGGCCGCGTGCGTCGTCGACACGCGCCAGCAACGCCTCGGGCGCGGTGCGCCACGGCAGGTCATAGGGTTCGAGCGCGGCGACCCAGCATTCCAGCAATCGGTGCAGGTCGTCGTCGGCGTCGGCCGAGATCCAGGCGACGGCGGTGCCGGCCGGCAGACGCGCCAGCTGGCGCGCCAGCGCGGTCGTCTTGCCGTAGCCGGCGGCGGCGCAGACCAGCACCAGGCGTTGGCCGAGCAGCGCGTCCAGCAGATGGGCGTCGAGCGCCGGGCGCTCGATCCAGGTGCCGGCAGTGCCGGCGCGCGGCCGCGGCGGCTGGATCTTGGTACGGGCGAAGCTCATGCCGCGGACCCCCCCGGTGGCGGCGGACGCCGGATTCTGCGTCGTGCGCCAGGGGCCGCGCCTCGGGAGTGTCCGCGACAGGGTTTCCGCGCTGTCCATCGGCGCATGGTCGCGCCGGCCGGGCGGCGCGGCGCGTCCGGTGCGACGAACGGCAGGCTGGCGGCGATGAAGCGCCGCCGCGGCGGTTTACGGCGCCAGCCGCTCCCGCACCCAGGCACCGCCGTCCAGGCGGTAGCGCAACCGGTCGTGCAGCCGGCTCTTGCGGCCTTGCCAGAACTCCCAGCTGTCCGGGGCGAGGCGGTAGCCGCCCCAGTGCGGCGGCCGCGGCGGCGACAGCGCGAAGCTCGCGGCGTACTTGGCGGCGTTGGCGACCAGCGTCGCACGCGACGGGATCACCTGGCTCTGCGGCGAGGCCCAGGCGCCGATGCGCGAGTCCAGCGGCCGCGAGGCGAAGTAGGCGTCCGACAGCTCCGGCTCGACCTTCTCGACCCGGCCCTCGATGCGCACCACACGCTCCAGTTCGATCCAGTGGAACTGCAGCGCGGCATAGGGGTTGACGGCCAGTTCGCGCCCCTTGCGGCTGTCGTAGTTCGTGTACCAGACGATGCCGCGGGCGTCGAAGCCCTTGATCAGCACGACGCGTGTCGACGGCCGGCCGTCGGTGCCGACGGTGGCCACGGTCATCGCGTTCGGTTCGGGCACCTGGGCGTCGATCGCCTGCGTCATCCAGCGCTCGAACTGGCGCAGCGGGTCGGCGTCGGAAGCGGTCTCATCGAGCGCGTCGCGCTCGTAACTCTTGCGGAGGGCAGCCAGATCCATGGCGCCGAGTATAGGAAGCGGCCGGCACCGCCCCGGCGCGGCGGCGCCCAGGCGGTGCTTCCCTTACGTGGAACGCCGTAGGTGAACGTCCCACTGCCGGCCGCCTGCGGGCGCGGCCATTCTTCGCGCCACGGGGAGCCGACGGGGAAGGCGAGCGCCATGAACACGAGCCCGACGATCGTCGTGCTGGCTGCCGGGCAAGGGACACGCTTCCACCCGACGCGGCACAAGCTGGAGCAAACGCTCGACGGTTCGACCGTGCTCGGCACCACCGTCGCGCACGCGCTGCAGACCGGGCTGCGTGTGCTCGTCGTGACGACCGCCCGCCTGGTGCCGCTGGTGATGCCGCAGATCGGCCTGCGCGACCTGCTGGTGCTTGACGAGGCCAACGCCCAGCGCGGCATGGGCCACTCGATCGCCGCCGGCGTGCGCGACAGTCCCGATTCCGGCGGCTGGCTGGTGCTGCCCGGCGACATGCCGCGTGTGCGGCCACAGACGATGGCCGCGGTGGCGCAGTCGGTCGCGCTGCACGCGGTGGCCTATGCCCAGCACGGCGGCCGCCGCGGGCATCCGGTCGGCTTCGCCGCCGAGCTGTATTCGGAGCTGGCGTCGCTGCAGGGCGACGAAGGTGCGCGCCGGCTGCTGGCGCGTTACCCGGCGGTGGGCGTCGAGGTCGACGACGCCGGCGTGCTGGTCGATGTCGACACCGAGGACGACCTGGACTCGGTGCGCCGGCCGATGCGCCGCGCCGCGGCCGGCTGATCGGCGGCCGCGCCCAGCAGCCCGGCACCCGCCGCCACGGACATCAGGCGTTCGATCTCGCGGTCGTGCACGCCGCGCTCGCGCAGCGCGCAGGCGGTTTCGGCCAGGTACTGCAGCGTCGTGCCGTAGCGGCCGCGCGCGTGGCGCAGGATGGCCAGCACCTCCTCGTCGCAGAGCCGGCCGGTGTAGTGCTCGCTGCGCCGGCTGAGCGTGAAGGCCAGCGCCGGCACCGTGCCCTGCGGCGTCTGGCAGGGCAGGAAACGCGGGTCGTAGATGCCGCCGCCGACCATTTCCCGGTCCCACAGGCGCTCCAGCTCGGCTTCGGCGGTCTCGGCCCGCATGCGGTAGACGAAGCCGCGGCAGGCGCCGCCGGCCATCAGCGCGAAGACGAGACCGGGCTGCTGCGGCGTGCCGCGGTTGATCTGCGAGCGCATGCGCAGGGCGCGGTGCCAGCCGCGCACCAGCGCCGGGCGGTGCTCGGCGGCCTCGAACTCCGGGCGCCAGATCAGCGAGGCGTAGCCGAAGACCCACAGGTCGCCGCGCCCGCCCCACTGCGCGCGCAGCAGCGCCAGGCGGGCGGCGGGGTCGTGCGGACAGGCGCTCACGGGTGCGAGCGCGCCGCGGGGCGCGAAAGCCGGGACATGGACTTCATTGTCGGCATCGAGAGCGTTGCAATAACGGTGCCGCGGGCGGTGCCAAGATGTCCCCGGGAAGCCCTTCACGAAATCGCGATGTAACCGGGTTACCCCGTTTTCGGTGCTATGGTTACGGACGGAGGTCAGCATGAAGCCCGCCATCCAAACCATCACCGATCGCATCCGGGAACGCAGCGCCGGCACCCGTGCGGCCTATCTTCAACGCGTGGACCGCCTCTCGCGCCGACCGCGCGGGGCCGACCGCATGGGCTGTGCCAACGTCGCGCACGCCTTTGCGGCGCTGCCGGGCGATGCCAGGCTGCGTGTCGTCGCCGAACACGCGCCGAACATCGCGATCGTCACCGCCTACAACAACATGCTGTCGGCGCACCAGCCCTTCGAGGGTTTCCCGGCGGTGATCCGCGACGAGGCCCGCCGCCACGGCGCCACCGCACAGGTCGCCGGCGGCGTGCCGGCGATGTGCGACGGCGTGACGCAGGGCCAGCCGGGCATGGAGCTGAGCCTGTTCTCGCGCGACACGATCGCGATGGGCACGGCGATCGCGCTGTCGCACGACGTCTTCGACGGTGCGCTGATGCTGGGCATCTGCGACAAGATCGTGCCGGGGCTGCTGATCGGCGCGCTGCATTTCGGCCACCTGCCGACGGTCTTCGTGCCCGGCGGGCCGATGAGCACCGGGCTGGCCAACGAGGACAAGGCCAAGGTGCGCGAGCAGTACGCGCAAGGCCTGGTCGGCCGCGACGCGCTGCTGGCCGCCGAGTCCGCCGCCTATCACGGCCCGGGCACCTGCACCTTCTACGGCACCGCCAACAGCAACCAGATGCTGATGGAGGCGATGGGCCTGCACGTGCCCGGCGCCGCTTTCGTGCACCCGCACGAGGTCCTGCGCGAGGCGCTGACGCGCGAGGCCGTGCGCCGCGTGCTGGCGATCGGCGCGCACGGCGATTTCACGCCCATCGGCCGCCTCGTCGACGAGCGCGCGATCGTCAACGCGATGGTCGCGCTGCTGGCCACCGGCGGCAGCACCAACCACCTGATCCACTGGGTCGCGGTGGCGCGTTCGGCCGGCATCACGATCGACTGGAGCGACTTCGCCGCGCTGTCGGCCGAAGTGCCGCTGCTGGCGCGTGTCTACCCGAACGGCGCCGCCGACGTGAACCAGTTCCAGGCCGCCGGCGGCCCGGGCTACGTGATCGGCGAGCTGCTGCGCGCCGGCTGCCTGCACCCGGACGTGGCGACCGTCGCCGGCCCCGGGCTGGAGCGCTACGCGGCGCTGCCGCAGGCCACCGAAGCCGGTGCCGTCGCCTGGACGCCGGTCGGCGCCAGCGGCGACACGGCGATCCTGCGTCCGGCCGAGGCGCCGTTCTCGCCGACCGGCGGCTTGAAGCTGCTGCAGGGCAACCTCGGCCGCGCGGTCATCAAGGTCTCGGCGGTGCCTGCCGAGCGCCACGTCATCGAGGCGCCGGCGCGTGTCTTCGACGACCAGGAATCGCTGCAGGCCGCGTTCAAGGCCGGCGAGCTCGACCGCGACCTCGTCGCCGTCGTGCGCTTCCAAGGGCCGCACGCCAACGGCATGCCCGAGCTGCACAAGCTGACGCCGCCGCTGGCGGTGCTGCAGGGCAAGGGTTACCGCGTCGCGCTGGTCACCGACGGCCGCATGAGCGGCGCCTCGGGCAAGGTGCCCGCGGCGATCCACGTCAGCCCCGAGGCGCTGGCCGGCGGGCCGCTGGCCAAGGTGCGCGACGGTGACCTGCTGCGTGTCGACGCCGACGCCGGCACGCTGGAGGCGCTGGTCGACGCCGCCGAATGGGCCGCACGCACGCCGGCCACCATCACCCCGGACCAGGCGGCCGCCAACGGCCACGACCTGGGCCGCGAACTGTTCGCGGGCATGCGACGCAACGCCCGCAGCGCCGAGGAGGGCGCCGTCACATGGCTCTGAAACCGATCGAACTCGCCGCCCCGGGCCCCGTGATCCCGGTCATCGTCATCCAGCGTCTCGACGACGCGCTGCCGCTGGCCGAGGCGCTGCTGGCCGGCGGCGTGCGGGTGCTCGAGGTCACGCTGCGCACGCCGGCCGGGCTGGAGGCGATCCGCCGCATCGCGCGCGAGCTGCCCGAGGCGCTGGTCGGCGCCGGCACCGTGCGCAGCGTCGCCGACGCCCAGGCGGCACGCGACGCCGGCGCGCGTTTCGCCGTCAGCCCGGGTTACACCTCCGAGATCGGCCGCGCCTGCCGCCAGATCGAGCTGCCGCTGCTGCCCGGTGTCGCCACGCCCAGCGAGGTGCTGGCGGCGATGGCCGACGGCTACGACTTCCTGAAGTTCTTCCCGGCCGCCGCGGCCGGTGGCATCCCGATGCTGAAGGCGTTGGCCGGGCCGTTCCCGGACATCGCCTTCTGCCCGACCGGCGGCCTGACGCCGGAGAACGCGCGCCAGTACCTGGCGCTGCCGAACGTGAAGGTCTGCGGCGGCTCGTGGCTGTCGCCGCAGGCGACGATCGACGCCGGCGACTGGGCGCAGATCACCCGGCTGGCGCGCGCCGCGCAGGCGCTGCGCGAAGAGTGAGCTTGGTCCGGCGGCCTCCCGGCCGCCGGTGCCCCCGTCAGGCGCGCAGCGAGTCCTCGGGCGAGGCCGCCTCGGCGCGCTGGATCAGCTCGACCTTGTAGCCGTCCGGGTCGGTGATGAAGGCGATCACCGTCGAGCCGCCCTTGACCGGGCCGGGCTCGCGCGTGATGTTGCCGCCGGCGGCGCGGATCTTGTCGCAGGCCGCATAGGCGTCGGGCACGCCGATCGCGATGTGGCCGTAGGCCGTGCCCAGGTCGTACGACGAGACGCCGTGGTTGTAGGTGAGCTCGATCTCGGCGTGTTCGGGGTTGGAGCCGTAGCCGAGGAAGGCGAGCGAATAACCGTGGGCGGCGTTCTCGCTGGTGCGCAGCAGCGTCATGCCCATGACCTTCGTGTAGAAGTCGATCGACCGTTGCAGGTCGCCGACGCGCAGCATCGTGTGGAGCAGTCTCATGCGGGCGATTTTCCCGCAGCCGGCCTGTCCCTAGACGGGCACGGTGTAGTTCAGCGTCATGCGGCCGCCGTCGACGACGACGATCTCGCCGGTGACGTAGCTGGCGGCGTCGGACAGCAGCCAGGCGCAGACGTCGGCCACTTCGGCCGGCTCGCCCAGGCGCTTCATCGGCGTGCGGCTCATGATGCGGGCCTTGGCCTCGTCGCTGGTGAGCACCGCGTTCTTCGCCAGCTCGGTGGCGATGGTGCCCGGGGCGACGGCGTTGACGCGCACGCCGCGGTCGGCGAGCGACAAGGCCATCACGCGTGTCAGCTGGTCGATCGCGCCCTTGCTGGCGTTGTAGCTGGCGATCGAGGGGATCGTCAGCCGGCCGTTGACCGAACTCATGTTGACGATCGCGCCGCCGCCGGCCTTGACCAGCTCGCGCGCGACCGCCTGGCCGACGAGGAACGAGCCCTTCAGGTTGACCGCGATGACCGCGTCCCAGTCGGCCTCGGTGACGTCCAGGAAGTCGGCAGCCTTGAAGATGCCGGCGTTGTCGACCAGGCCGTCGACACGGCCGAAGGCGGCCAGCGTCGCCGCCAGCGCGGCGTCGACCTCGGCCTTCTTCGAGACGTCGCAATGGGCGTAGACGGCGCGGTGGCCGGCGGCCGTCAGCTCGGCGGCCAGGCGCCGGCCGGCGTCGTCGGCGACGTCCCAGAGCGCGACTGCGGCGCCGTCGCGCACGAGGCGGCGGGCACAGGCCTCGCCGATGCCTTGCGAGGCGCCGGTGATGACGACGACGCGGCCCTCGAGGCCGAAATGAACGCCTTGCTGCATGGAGTGGGGCGGCGCTGCCGCGGCGGGTTCGAAGGGCCCGCAGTGTAAGCAGCGGCCGGCGCGCCCGGCACGACGACCCCTGCGGCCGCGGTGGCGGCCAGCGGCGTCAGCCGGCGCAGACTTCCTCGGCGACCCGGGCGGCTTGCGAGTTGCCGCCGCGCGCGGCGCGGCGCAGCGCGACCGCGTCGGTCGGCGCCGCTGCGGCGCCCTGTCCGGCGTCGAGGTGGAACAGCTGCACCGCCTCGGTCACGGTGTTGGCCTTGGCGCGCAACTGCAGCGCCGCGGCGGCGATCTGCTCCACCAGCGCGGCGTTCTGCTGCGTGATGCCGTCGAGCTGCGAGACCGCGGTGTTGATCTGCGAGATGCCTTGCAGTTGCTCGTCGGCGCCGTGGCTGATGCCGGCGACGACGCCACCGACACGCTCCACCGTTTCGACCGCCTCGGCGATCGTCGCGCGCGCCGCGCCGCTCAGGCGGTTGCCGGCGTCCACCTTCTCGGTGGAGTCGACGATCAGGTGCTTGATCTCGCGTGCCGCGGTGGCCGAGCGCTGGGCCAGCGCGCGCACCTCGCCGGCGACGACGGCGAAGCCGCGGCCGGACTCGCCGGCACGCGCCGCCTCGACGGCGGCGTTCAGCGCCAGGATGTTGGTCTGGAAGGCGATGCCGTCGATGACGTTGATGATCTCGCCGATGCGCCGCGACGAATCGCTGATGACCTGCATCGTGCGCGTGACCTCCTCGACGGCTTCGCTGCCGCGGCGCGTGACGCCGGCCGCTTCGGCGGCCAGCTTGGCGGCCTCGGACGCCGCGGTGGCGCTCTGGCGCACGGTGCTCGTGATCTCCTCCATCGACGAGGCGGTCTGCTGCACGTTGGCGGCCTGGCTCTCGGTGCGGCTGGACAGGTCCTGGTTGCCGCTGGCGATCTCGCAGGTGGCGCCGCGCATGTGATCGATCTCGGTGCGCGCGTCGCGCACGATCGAGCGCAGGTTCACGTTGAGCTGGTTCAGCGCCTTGGACAGGCGGCCGAAGCCGTCGTCGCCGCCGGCCGGCAGGCGTTCGGTCAGGTCGCCGGCCGCCATGCGGTTGGCAAAACCGAGCAGCGGCGCCAGCGGTGCCAGCACCAGGCGGGCGAACAGCGCCGCCCCGGCGGTGCTGCCCAGCAGCACGCAGGCCAACACGGCGTACCAGCCCAGGTAGTGGCCGATCAGGGCGCTGCCGCCGGCCAGCAGCGCGGTGGACAGCGCCAGCGGCAGATGGCGGCGCAGGCGTGCCAGGCGCTTGACCCGGCCCAGCAGCGTCGCGCGGTACGGCGTGCCGGCGTCCAGGCGCAGAGTGACGCGGCCGGCGGCCTTCTCGGCGCGCATGCGGGCGTACAGCGATTCGGCGCCGCGCACTTCCTCACGCGTCGGTTCGGTGCGCACCGACATGTAGCCCACCGGGTGGCCGTCGCGCATCAGCGGCGTGACGTTGGCCATCACCCAGTAGTAGCGGCCGTCCTTGCGGCGGTTCTTCACCAGCGCCGACCAGGGCTGGCCGGCGCCGATGCTGGCCCACATGTCGCGGAAGGCCTCTTCCGGCATGTCGGGGTGGCGGATCAGGTTGTGCGGCTGTCCGAGCAGCTCGTCCTTGACGTAGCCGCTGACCGAGATGAAGGCCGGGTTGCAGTAGGTGATCCGGCCCTTGAGGTCGGTCGTCGACACGAGGGTCTCACCCGCCGGGAACGGATACTCCTGGTCGCTCACGGGCAGGTTTATACGCATCGAATCCTCCGCTGATCGTCTGTCTGGATGCTGGAATCGGTCCAGCAGCGCCACGATAAAGACATGACAGCTGATAGGGATGCGAAAAAATGTGCGAAACGACGAGAGTTTTTAGCGGATCGACCCGCCGGTCGGTCTGCGACCGGGGGCCGGCCGTACGGCGTCCGACTTGAGCGCCGTTGCGCTTTCTTACCGCTTGGCGCCGGCCTCGCGGTCGAGCCAGATCGCCATGCCCTGGGCGTTGAGTTCGACGTCCAGCGCCAGCAGTCGCTGCACGTCCTGCGCCGCCAGCGTGCAGCCGTGCGCGGCCAGGCTGTCGCGGTAGATCGCCGCCAGGCCGCCGCAGAGCGCCGCGTGGCGCTGTTCACCGAGGCCGGCGACGCGGCGGCCGAGCGCCACCATCTCGTCGAGCAGCGACAGCAGCAGCGCGCCCAGCCGCGGCACGTCGCCGACGCGGCCGTAGTGCGTCAGGTACATCGCGCGCGGCGAGCGCGCGAGCAGGCGTTCGACCGAGGCACGCAAGGCTTCGGGCTCGAACTGCACCGGCGTCGAGGTCGGCAGCAGCCAGGCGCCGCGCGCAGTGTCGAACTCGCGGTATGACAGGCCGAAGGTGTCGCCGGTGAACCAGCCCTCGGACGCTTCGTCCCAGATGCAGTGGTGGTGGCGGGCGTGGCCCGGGGTGTCGGCGAACTCGAGCGTGCGGCCGGCCAGCGAGACGCGCTGGCCGTCGCTGCTGCTGTCCACGCGGTCGGCCGGCACCGGCACCAGCGTGCCGTAGTTGCGCTGCATCTCGGCCTCGCCGTAGACCGCGCTGGCGCCGGCCCAGATCTGCGACGGGTCGACGAGGTGGCGTGCGGCACGCGGGTGGGCCATCACGCGCGCGGCCGGCAGTTCCTGCATCAGCAGGCCGACGCCGCCGGCGTGGTCGAGGTGGATGTGGGTCGGGATGACCCAGTCGACGGCGTCGCGGGCGATGCCCAGCGCCGCCAGCGCGTCGAGGATGCGCGGCACCGCGTGGTTGGTGCCGGCGTCGACGATGGCCGCACGACCGCCGTGCAGCACGAGGTAGGCGGCGTCGAAACGCGGGCGGTGGAAGCCGGTGTCGACGGCGTAGATGTCGTGCCCGCAGGGCTCGACGAAGGAGGGGAGGGCGGGAGCGGTCATGCGCCGATTGTCGGTGCGGCCGCTCCCCGGCAGGCGGGAAGCCGTGCGTCCGGCCCGCCTTCGGCAGGCCGGAGCGGCGTCAGTGCGCCGCCAGCCAGAGGCGAGCGATGTCCGCGGCGCCGTTGTTGCCCTTCACGCCGTGCAGCGTCTGCGCGGCGGCGGCCTTCTGGCCGGCCTGGGCCTGGGCCTGGCCCAGGCGCAGCTTGGCGTCCTCGGGATGGCGCAGGCCACCCTTGGCGATGCCCTTCTGGATCAGCGTCACGCCCTTCTCGGCCTGGCCCATCGAGGCGTAGGCGAAACCGACCTTGACGAGGTCGTCGCCGCTCTTGTCGGCCGCGGCGGAATCGGCCTGGCCGGCGATGTCCGTCTTCTGCTGGGCGGCCTGCTTCTGCGCCAGGTCGCGCAGGCGCTGGTGGCGCGACGCTTCGGCGCCGGTGCCCAGGGCACCGGCCTTGTAGCCTTGCTCGACGATGCGCACGGCCTCGTTGGGCAGCCCGGCCTGCAGCGCGAGCTGGGCCATCTCCATGTACTCGTCGGTCTTGCCCAGCGTGCCGACGGCCAGCTTCAGGCGCATCACGTCGAGCGCATAACGGTCGGCGAAGCCGCTCTTGCGCTGCAGGCGGCCGAGGTAGGCGGTCCAGTAGTCCTTCTTCGGGTAGTACGTGACCAGCTTCTCGAGCGTGCCGACGTAGCCGTTGGTGTTGCCGGTGCGCTGCTGGGCGTCGGCCAGGCGCAGCAGGTCGCCTTCCTCGGGCTTGCGGCCGGCGGACTCGGCGGCGGCGACGGCGGCGCCAGCGTCGCGCGCGATCGCCGTGTAGTCGCCGCTGGCCGACTGCAGGTAGCCCTGCAGCTGCTTGATCGTGGCGCTGTTGTTGCCGGCGGCGACGGCCTTGTTCAGCCACTCGGTGGCCTTGGCGTTGTTGCGCAGCTGGGCGTAGGCGGCGGCGAGCTGCTCGGCGAGCTGGCCGAGTTCGTTGCCGCTGGCCTTGGCGGCCAGCGCCTCCAGCGCCTGGGCCGCGGCGGCGTAGTCGCCGGCGCGCTGGGCGGCGGCAGCCTTCATGCGGTCGATGGTCTGCTGCTCGGCGGCGGTGCGGCCGCCGACGCTCTCGGCCTCGCGCACCTTGGCGAGCGCCTCGCGCGCCTTGCCGGCCTTCAGCAGTTCGCCCGCCTGCTGCAGCGGCCTGCCGATCTCGGCACGCAGCCCCTGGGCCCCGGCGACGGACAGCCAGCCGGCAGCGACGAGGCAGAGGGCAAGGGTTCGCAGCTTGGTCTTCATCTCTTCGGTTCCTCGGCGTCGGCCGTCCAGCAAACGGCACGCCCGATGAAAAACAGCGGCGCGCTGCCCCGGTGAACCGGGACGTCGCAGCCGCTGCGGGGTTGGGTCAATTCAGGAATTGCTCGTTGCCGACGATGCCGATCTTGGTCACGCCCAGGCGCTGGGCGCTGGCCATGATCATCGCGACGACCTTGTAGGTCACGAGCTTGTTCGGGCGCAGGTGCACCTCGGGCTGGTCGGCCGCCGCGGCGACCGTCGCCAGCTTGCCTTCGAGCGCACCGCGGTCGGGCACGATCTCGCCGTTCCAGGCGATGGTGCCGTCGAAGTCGACGTCGATGCGGATGATCTCCGGCGGCTGCGGCGGCGGCGCCGAGTTGTTCGGCGTCGGCATGTTCATCTTCACCGCGTGCGTCTGGATCGGGATGGTGATGATGAACATGATCAGCAGCACCAGCATCACGTCGATCAGCGGCGTGGTGTTGATGTCCACCATCACGTCGTCTTCGGCGGCGGAACCTACTTGCATGGCCATGGTTGTTCTCCTCAGCGCGCCGCGACGCCTGCCGGCGGCTCGGTGATGAAGCCGACCTTGAAGATGCCGGCGCGCTGGCAGGCCACGACGACGCGGCCGACCGATTCGTAGCGCACGTCACCGTCGCCGCGGATGTGCACCTCGGGCTGCGGTTCCTTGACCGATTCGACCTTCAACCGGTTCACGAGCGTCTCGATGTCCGGAAGGCGCTCGATGCCCCAGAACATCTCGCCGTCGCGGTTGACCGCGATGACGATGTTCTCCGGCTTGGTCTGAAGCGGGATGTTGCGTTCCTTGGGCAGCTCGAGCTTGATCGACTGGGTGACCACGGGAATCGTGATCAGGAAGATGATCAGCAGCACCAGCATCACGTCGACCAGCGGCGTGGTGTTGATCGAGCTGTTGAGCTGCTCCTCCCCGCCGTTGTCGGCAGGGCCTACTTGCATCGCCATCGCGATCTCCTGGAGGACGACGGCCGCCGGGGCCCGCGCGCGGCGCCGTGCCCGGGGGCACGGCTGTCACGGCGGCGGCGGCCTGTCGGCATCACGTCAGCGCTTGCCGGCGATCAGCACGTTGTGCAGGTCGGCGCTGAAGCTGCGGACCTGGTCCAGAACAGCCTTGTTGCGGCGGATCAGCCAGTTGTAGCCCATGACGGCCGGCACGGCGACGGCCAGACCGATGGCGGTCATGATCAGCGCTTCACCGACCGGGCCGGCGACCTTGTCGATCGAGGCCTGGCCGCTGATGCCGATGCGCACCAGCGCGTTGTAGATGCCCCAGACGGTGCCGAACAGGCCGACGAACGGAGCGGTCGAGCCGACGGTCGCCAGGAAGGCCAGGCCGTCGGTCAGGCGGCTCTGGATGTTGCCGACGGCGCGGTCCACGCTCATCGTCACCCAGGTGTGCTTGTCGATGGTCTCGACCATCGTGCCTTCGTGATGATCGCTGGCCTTGATGCCCGACTCGGCGATGTAGCGGAAGGCCGAACCTTCTTCGAGGGCGGTGAGACCGGTCTTGACCGAGCCGGCCTTCCAGAACGCGTCGGCCGACTGGCGCGCGCTCTTCATCATCGAACGTTGCTCGTAGAGCTTCGTGAAGATGATGTACCAGCTGCCCATCGACATGATCACGAGGATGATCAGCGTGCCCTTGGCGACGAAGTCACCTTGCTGCCACAGGGCTTGCAGGCCGTAGGGGTTGTCCACGGCTTCGTGTTCGGAAGCCGCAGCCGGCGCCGTCGCGGCCGGTTGCGCGGCGGTGTCGGCCTGGGCAAGGGCGGGTTGGGTGCCGAACGCGGCGACCAGCGCGACCATCATCGCCACGAGCGACGATCGCATCAGTTTCATCAAGGACATCGTGCCTCCAAGGGGAAAGAACGCCGGCGCACGGCCGCACGTGGGTAAGAGCGTCGCCGCGCTGGCGCGGCGAAACGCAACAACAGGTTGCCTCGTTACTCGAGGTTCCAGACGTATTCGACTTCGGCTTGCCCGCCGACGGGGTTGCCGTGCTCGTCGGTGCCGGGCTTGAACTGGCACTGGCTGAGCTTGCTGATCGCGACGCGGTCGAGCAGCTTGTGCTCGCGCGACGGACCGGCCGAGCGGACCAGTTCGGAACCGGAGACGCGACCGTTCGCGTCCACGATGAACCGGACCTTCGTCGTGCCCGTGGCCTCGGCTCGCACGGCCGCGGGCGGGTAGTCCTCGCGGGTCGGGGCGCAGGAACGGGCGCTGATGATCGTCGGACGCACGTTGCGCGGTGCAGGCGGAGCCTCGACGGCTCGCTGGACCGTGACCGCCTGCGGCGGCGGGGCGACCGTCGTCGTCGTGATCGTCGGCGCCGGGGTCGGCGGCGGGTTCACGTTGACTTCGGGCGGCGGCACGAACGACGGCGGCGGCGGCGCGAACTTGGGCGGCGGCGGGAGGTTTTCCGGCGGCGGGGGCTCCGGCGGCTTGACCTCCTCGATGATCTTGGTCTCGATCGGGGCCTTGATGACCTCGACCATGCGTTGCGCGAGACCCGATATCAGGGCCCAGCCGAGCAGCAAGTGCAGGGCTAGAACGATGCCGATCCCAACGGCGTGCTTGCCCGGGTTTCGTTGTTGCTGGGCGTAATCCACTCAGAATCCTCCAGGAGTTCCCGCTCCGCCATTCGGAGCCGGAACCCGCGACCAACTTCTCACGCGGCCTCGTGGACCGCAGGCGGCCTGGTCGACCGCGAAGCGCGGGACTATAGCGCGAAAGTCAAGGGCCTCCGTCAGGGGGGCTTGCCCTGGAGCAGACTCGACGGCCCGCGCTATTGCGATGTGTTGCAAGTTCGGGGCCAGCATCCTAGCCCCCGGTTTTGCCTCGTGATGCGCGTTCTGCGCGCTTGCATGCTCGTGCTTCGAGCACGGCGCTGTCGGCCCCCGATTCCGGTGGCGTCGCCGCGACCGGCCACGACCACAAAACGCGGCGTCAATTGTCAAGCGTTGACATTGCCGGTGCTGCGCGTCTCAAGGCGCTCGGGCGCGACGTCGAAGCTGTCGTTCAGCGACGCGGCACCGGCGGGCGGCTCGGGCGGAGGTTTCCCGCAGCACGCCCGCGGCGACTGGAGCGTCGCCTATCGGAAAGCACAGCACATGAAGCTCAACTCCCTGCGTGTCGGCCAGCGCCTGTGGCTGTTCGTCGGCACATTCGCGCTCCTCGTCGTGACCGTCGTCGCCATTGCCGGCCGATGGTTGTATCTGTCGGAACTCGAGGCCGAGCAGTCGATCTCGGTCGCCCAGCGCAAGGTCGAACTCTCCAATGCCTGGCTGCACCTGGTGGAGGTCAACGTCGGCCGCGAATACGCGGCGGCGCTGAGCACCGAGCCCGCGGTGCACGCGGCGATCCTGCCGCTCAACGAGGCCAACGTCGAGAAGATGAAGACCGACATCAAGCCGCAGATCAACGCCCTGGCGACGACCGAGGCCGAGCAGCAGATGCTGCACGCCATCGACGTCAAGCACGCCGCGGTGCGCGCCGCGGCCCTGGTGATCGCGGACTTCAAGCATCGTGGCGACCACGACGGCGCCCGTGCCGCGCTGGAGGGCCGCTTCCTGCCGGCGTTGAACATCTTCCTGCCGTCGGTGCGCCAGTTCATCACCAGCCAGCGGGCCAACGCCGATGCCGTGCGGGAACGTGTGCTCGCCGAGCGGCGCCAGATCGTCGCCGTGGCCGGCGCGCTGATCGTGCTGGTGGTCGCCGCCGCGGTGGCGGGGACGCTGGCGCTGAAGCGATCGATCCACCGCCCGCTGCTCGAGGCGATGGGCGTGGCCGACACGATCGCCTCGGGCGACCTGACGCGCCCGGTGCCGTCGATGCGCGGCGACGAGTTCGGCGACCTGCTGCGCACGCTGGAGGCGATGCGCCAGTCGCTGAGCAGCGTCGTCGGCGCGGTGCACACGGGCACCGAAGGCATCCTCGGCGCCAGCCGCGAGATCGCCGCGGCCAGCCGCGACCTGTCGCAGCGCACCGAGGAGTCGGCCGCCAACCTGCAGCAGACGGCGGCGTCGATGGAGCAGCTCACCGGCACGGTGCGCCAGTCGGCGCAGGCGGCGCACGAGGCCGATGCCTGTGCCGCCGAGGCCGCCGGCGTCGCCGCCCGTGGCGGCGAGCTGGTGCAGGAAGTGGTGACGACGATGCAGGCCATCCACACCAGCTCGACGCGCATCGCCGAGATCATCGGCGTCATCGACGGCATCGCGTTCCAGACCAACATCCTGGCGCTCAACGCCGCGGTGGAGGCAGCGCGTGCCGGTGAGTCGGGCCGCGGCTTCGCCGTCGTCGCCGGCGAGGTGCGCGCGCTGGCGCAGCGCAGCGCGCAGGCGGCCACCGAGATCAAGTCGCTGATCGGCGCCTCGGTCGAACGTGTCGAAGCCGGCTCGCGGCTGGTGGCCGACGCCGGCACGACGATGCACGACATCGTCGGCCAGGTCGGGCGCGTCGCCGAACTCGTCGGCCGCATCAGCGCGGCCGCCGGCGAGCAGAGCGATGGCCTGGAGCAGGTCAACGTCGCGGTGGCCGCGCTGGACCGCATGACGCAGCAGAACGCGGCGCTCGTCGAACAGTCCAGCGCCGCGTCGAAGGCGCTGGAGGACCAGTCCTCGCAGCTGTCGGGCCAGGTCGCGCGATTCCAGGTCGCCGACGCCTGAGCCCCGGAGACAGCGGCGCCACGGAACTCGGGCGCCGCTTTCCGACTCCTTCAGGACACATCCCGTTTCCAAACCGGGCCACGCGGCGCGTCAGCGCTGCGCCACGGCCCCGGCTGCGTCGTCTTCCGTCCTGCATCGTTCCTCTGTCCGGAGCCCGTGCGCGGCAGCACGCGGCCGACACCGAGAGGAGGAACCCATCCGATGCAGTTGTTCGTGTCCGCCGGCCTGATCGCCGCGATCGTCGTCTGGGGGCTGGTCGCCCCGGCCTCGCTGGGCGTGGTCTTCGACCGCGCGCTGGCCTACATCACCGTCCATTTCGGCTGGCTGTACCTGTGGGTCGTGCTCGGCCTCGTCGTCGTCTGCGCGCTGCTCGCCTTCGGGCGCTACGGCAGCCTGAAGCTGGGCGCCGACGACGAGGAGCCCGAGTTCTCGCGCCCGGCCTGGTTCGCGATGCTGTTCGCCGCCGGCATGGGCATCGGGCTCGTGTTCTGGGGCGTCGCCGAACCCTTGTCGCATTACCTGTCGCCGCCGCCGGGCGTGGCGCCACGCTCGCCCGAAGCCGCCAGCGCCGCGATGCGCTACGCCTTCTTCCATTGGGGGCTGCACCCGTGGGCGGTGTACAGCGTCGTCGCGCTGGCGATCGCGTTCTTCACCTTCCGCCGCGGCAGCGCGCCGCTGATCAGCTCGGCCACCGAGGCGCTGCCCTGGCGTGGTGCGCGGCTGCTGTCGCCGCTGGTCAACGTGCTGGCCGTCATCGCCACCGCCTTCGGCGTCGCGGCGTCGCTGGGCATCGGCGCGCTGCAGATCAACAGCGGCCTGAACGCCGTCTTCGGCCTGCCGGTGGGCATCGTGCCGCAGATCGTGATCATCGCCGTCACGACGGCGCTGTTCATCGGCTCGGCGCTGAGCGGCGTCACGCGCGGCATCAAGTGGCTGTCCGTCGGCAACCTGCTGCTCGCCGCGGCGCTGGCGCTGGTCGTGTTCCTCGTCGGGCCGACGGTGGCGATCATCGACACCTTCACGACGACGCTGGGCGCCTACGTCAGCGAGTTCGTGCGCATGAGCCTGCGCATGACGCCGTTCCGCGACAGCAGCTGGATCGGCAGCTGGACCGTCTTCTACTGGGCCTGGTGGATCGCGTGGTCGCCGTTCGTCGGCCTGTTCATCGCGCGTGTCTCGCGCGGCCGCACGATCCGCGAGTTCGTGCTCGGCACGGTGTTCGCGCCGACGCTGGCCGGCATCGCCTGGTTCGCGATCTTCGGCGGCACGGCGCTGAACCTGGAGATCTTCGGCCGCGCGCCGATCGCCGCGGCGGTGCAGGCCGACGTCTCGACGGCGCTGTTCGCGATGCTGCAGGCCTTGCCGCTGGGCGGCCTGATGTCGGTCGTCGCGACGCTGCTGGTGCTGGCCTTCTTCGTCACCTCGGGCGATTCGGCGACGCTGGTGCTGGGCATCATGAGCTCCAAGGGCGAGCCCGACCCGAAGGCGCGCGTCAAGCTCGTCTGGGGCCTGCTGGTGGCCGGCATCGCCGCCAGCCTGCTGCTGTCCGGCGGCATCAAGGCGGTGCAGACGGCGACCATCGTCTTCGCGCTGCCTTTCACGCTGGTCATCGTGCTGATGGCCGCGGCGCTGTGGCGCGCCGTGCGCGAGGACTGGCTGGCGGAGCAGCGCCGCGAGCGCGAGCTGCGCCGGCGCCTGCGCTCGATGGTCGGCGGCGGCGCCTGAGACCGCATCCGACGCCCGCACGCCTGGCGCGGCGGGCGTCGCGTGTCTCCCATTCCGGGCGAGCGTGAAATGAAACCGGTTCGCGATTCAAGATCCGGATTCAGACGACCGAACCCAAGGACGACCGCAGGGGATCGCCCCGAACGCCTGCGGGACAAGCACACCGACAACGTCCAAACCGTCGAGTCGATCCATGAAGTTTTTGCGCGATGCCCGCATCGGGGTGCGTCTAGGCGCTGCCTTTTTCGCTCTGGTCCTGCTGCTCGCCGTCACCGGCGCCGTCGGCCTGCGAAGCCTGCAGAGCACCCAGGCCCGCCTCGATTCCATCTACGGCGACCGCGTCGTGCCGCTGCAGCAGCTCAAGCTGATCGCCGACGCGTATGCCGTGAAGGTGATCGACACCGTCAACAAGGCCAACGCCGGGCGCATCCCGGCGCAGGACGCGCTCAAGGAGCTGTCCGGCGCCCAGGAGGCCATCGCCCGCTCCTGGCGTGAGTACAAGAGCACCTCGATGACGCCCGACGAGGCGCGTCTGGCGGCCGAGGCCGAGCGGTTGTTCGGCCCGGCCGATGCCGACATCGAACGCACGAAGAAGACCTTGCAGCCGCTGTCCGGCCCGGTGCCGGGCCAGCTGGCGCAGTTCAACGGGCCGATGTACGACACCGTCGATCCGATCAGCGCCAAGATCGCCGAACTGATCGAGCTGCAGCTGCATGCCGCCAAGGACGACGTCGACGCCGCCGCCCGCACCTATGTCTGGACGATCGCCGTCGTCGCCGGCGCGACGCTGATGTCGATGCTGCTGGCCGCCGTCGGCGGGCTGCTGATCACGCGCTCGATCACGCGCCCGGTGGACCGCGCCGTCGTCGCGCTGCGTGCCGTCGCTGCCGGCGACCTGGGCGTGCAGGTCGAAGCGACGTCCAAGGACGAGATCGGCCAGCTGCTCGCCGCGCTGCGCACGATGAAGGAAGAGCTGTCGGAGATCGTCGGCACCGTGCGCTCCAGCAGCGACAGCGTCGTCACCGCGTCGACGCAGATCGCGCACGGCAACCAGGACCTGTCGGGCCGCACCGAGGAGCAGGCCAGCGCGCTGCAGCAGACCGCGGCGACGATGGACGAGCTGAGCAGCACGGTGCGCAACAACGCCGACAACGCCCAGCAGGCCAACCAGCTCGCCCGCGCCGCGGCCGGCGTCGCGGCGCAGGGCGGCGAGGTCGTCGGCCAGGTCGTGGCGACGATGGAGGGCATCAGCGACTCCAGCCGCAAGATCGGCGACATCATCGGCGTCATCGACGGCATCGCCTTCCAGACCAACATCCTGGCGCTGAACGCCGCGGTCGAGGCGGCGCGAGCCGGCGAACAGGGCCGTGGCTTCGCCGTCGTCGCCGGCGAGGTGCGCACGCTGGCCCAGCGCAGCGCCGAAGCGGCGCGCGAGATCAAGGCGCTGATCACGCGCAACGTCGAGCAGGTCGAACAGGGCTCGTCGCTGGTCGACCGGGCCGGCAAGACGATGGGCGAGATCGTCGGCTCGATCCAGCGAGTCAGCGACATCGTCGGCGAGATCAGCTCGGCGACCTCGGAGCAGAGCAGCGGCATCCAGCAGGTCGGCGACGCCGTCAGCCAGATGGACCAGGTGACGCAGCAGAACGCCGCGCTGGTCGAAGAGAGCGCCGCCGCGGCCGAGAGCCTGAAGCTGCAGGCGCAGCAGCTGGCGCGCGTGGTGTCGGTCTTCAAGCTCGACCCGGCCGCCGCGCGCGCCTTCGCCTGACGGCGCTTCCGGGCCTGCGTCACGCGGGCCCGGGAAACGAAAAAGCCGCTGATCTTGCGATCAGCGGCTTCGTTGTTTTGGTGGAGACGAGGAGGATCGAACTCCTGACCTTCGCATTGCGAACGCGACGCTCTCCCAGCTGAGCTACGCCCCCGAAACAGCTAGCAGTATAGCACCAAAAACGGGCTTGTCATCAAGTCGATGACAACGAGCGGCCGCTACTGCCGTGGCGCTATCGTCGCCGAATGGACCGAAACACCTCCCAGGCGCCGCACGACGGCCTGCTGTCGCCCATCGTCGCCGGCTGCTGGCGGCTGCACGAATGGGGCTTCGACGTCGCGGCGCGCGCGCGCTGGATCGAGCGCGCGCTCGAGCTCGGCATCACGACTTTCGACCACGCCGACATCTACGGCGGCTACCGCGTCGAGGCGCTGTTCGGCGAGGCGCTGGCCGCCGCGCCGGGGCTGCGCCAGCGGCTGCGTCTGGTCAGCAAATGCGGCATCAAGCTGGTGGGCGAGGCGCGGCCGGCGCATGCGATCAAGTCCTACGACAGCTCGCGTGGCCACATCGTCGCTTCGGTCGAGGCCTCGCTGCGCGCGCTGCGCACCGACCGGCTGGACCTGCTGCTGCTGCACCGTCCCGACCTGCTGGCCGACCCCGACGAGATCGCCGCCACCTTCGACGCACTGCGCCGCGCCGGCAAGGTGCTGCACTTCGGCGTCTCCAACCACACGCCGTCGCAGTTCGCGCTGCTGCACCGGCGGTTCCCGCTGGTCACCAACCAGATCGAACTGTCGCCGCTGCAGATGCAGGCGCTGGCCGACGGCACGCTGGAGCAGGCGCTGGACCTGGGCCTGCCGCCGATGATCTGGTCGCCGCTCGCCGGCGGCCGGCTGTTCCGCGGCGACGACGAGCAGGCGCGGCGCGTGCGCGCGGTGCTCGAGGCGCTGGGCGCCGAACACGGCGTCTCGGCAGCCACCGTCGCCTACGCCTGGATCCTGCGCCACCCGTCGCGGCCGGTGCCGATCACCGGCTCGTCGCGCATCGAGGCGTTGGCCGAGGCGACCGCGGCGCTCGCGCTGCGCCTGCCGGCCGAGGCCTGGTACCGCGTCTGGCAGGCGAGCATGGGGCACGAGGTGGCCTGAGACCTCAGGACTTGTCCGGGGCTCATTCCCGCTTGGCGGGACCGGCCGCCAGGCCGAAGCGTGCTCCCGTGATCCCCTGACGGCGGCGCGGTCTCGCGTTCGGCGCGGTGGCCCCGGCGCCGCATGATGGTGCGGTGCCGCGTGTCGTCTTCACCCCGCAGCTCGCCCGCTTCGTCGGCCCGGTCGATGCGGTGCAGGCCGACGCGGCCACGCTGGGCGAGGCGCTGGACGCCGCGTTCGTGCGCCACCCGCGGCTGCGCGGCTACGTGCTCGACGACCAGGGCGCGCTGCGCGCCAACGTCGCCGTCTTCGTCGACGGCCGGCGCCGCACGGCGCTGGACGACATGCTCGCGCCCGCCAGCACGGTGCACGTGCTGCAGGCGCTGTCCGGAGGCTGAAAGGGGACCACGATGGACCACGACCGCGCCTGGGCCGCGACCCGCAAGGGCCTGTTCGAGCTGCGCCACGACGGTGCCGGCGCCTGGCGCGTGGCCGGCGTCTCCTTCCTCGGCGAGCCGGTGTCGATGCTGCTGCCGCCCGACGCGCGCGGCCGCATGCTGGCGGCGCTGGACCTGGGCCACTTCGGCGTCAAGCTGCGCGCCAGCGACGACGCCGGCGCGAGCTGGCGTGAAGTCGCCGCGCCGGCCTATCCGCCGCAGCCCGAAGGCGCGCCCGGGCCGGCCTGGACGCTGGTGAAGGTCTGGGCGCTGGAGCGCGACCGCGACACCGTCTGGGCCGGCACCTTGCCCGGCGGGCTGTTCCGCAGCGAGGACTTCGGCGCCTCGTGGCGCCTGGTCGAGCCCTTGTGGCACGCACCCGGCCGCGCCGAATGGTTCGGCGGCGGCTACGAGGTGCCGGGCCTGCATTCGGTCTGCCCCGATCCGTCGCGCCCGGGCGCGCTGCTGGTCGGCGTGTCCTGCGGCGGCGCCTGGGCCAGCGAGGACGACGGCGCGAGCTGGGCGCTGGCGGCCCGCGGCATGCACGCCGAGTACATGCCGCCCGAACGTGCCGACGACCCGGCGGTGCAGGACCCGCACCGCATCGTGCGCTGCGCCGCGGCGCCCGAGGTGCTCTGGTGCCAGCACCACAACGGCATCTGGCGCTCGGGCGACGGCGCGCGCTCGTGGCAGCGTGTGCAGGCGCCGTTGTCCTCGTTCGGCTTCGCCGTCGCGGTGCACCCGCACGACCCCGACACCGCCTGGTTCGTGCCGGCGGTGAAGGACGAGTGCCGCGTGCCGGTGGGCGCCGCGCTGGCCGTCAACCGCACACGCGACGGCGGCGCCAGCTTCGAGACGCTGCGCGCCGGGCTGCCGCAGCGCGACTGCTACGAACTCGTCTACCGCCACGCGCTGGACGTGGCCGCCGACGGCACGAGCCTGCTGCTGGGCAGCACGACCGGCGGGCTCTGGGCCAGCGTCGACGGCGGCGAGCAGTGGCACACGGTGGCGACGACGCTGCCGCCCATACACGCTGTGCGTTTCGGTTAGCGCATCTCGCCGTCGACGTAGAACCAGCGGCCGTCCTCGCGCACGAAGCGGCTGGTCTCGTGCAGCCGGTAGGCGCGGCCGGCGAGCTTGCTGCGGGCGACGAACTCGACCGTCGCGGTGTCGCCGTCTTCATGGGCGCGGCGGACCTCCAGGCCCAGCCACTTCAGGCCGGGCTCGGACTCCACGCTCGCCGGCCGCGTGCTGGCGTGCCAGGTGGCCAGCAGATAGGGCTCCAGAGCCAGCACGTAGGCGCTGTAACGCGAGCGCATCAGCGCCTCGGCACTCGGCGCCGCGGCGCCGGCATGCCAGCGGCCGCAGCAGTTCTCGTAGTCGGCCTTCAGGCCGCAGGGGCAGGGGGTCATCGTCTCGTCCTCGGGCGGCGCGAGCATACGGCGCCGGCCGTGCGGCCGGGATGCGCTGGCTACACTCGGGCGCAGCCGGCCGCCGCACGCGTCGCGTGCACGCCACCGTCCCGCCAGGAACTCCCGATGCTCGACCCCCAAGCCCGCGCGCTGCTGGACCTGATGATCGACAAGCGTGTGCCGCCGGTGCACACGCTGCAGCCGGCCGAAGCCCGGCGCTTCTACGCCGAGCGCCGCGCCTTCACCCAGCCCGACGCGCCGGCGGTGGCCGAGCTGCGCGACCTGGCCACCGACGCCGGCCTCGCGCTGCGCCTGTACCGGCCGGCCGAGGGCGTGCTGGCGCTGCTCGTCTACTTTCACGGCGGCGGCTGGACGATCGGCGACCTGGACACGCACGACGTCGTCTGCCGCACGCTGGCGCTGGCTTCGGGCTGCGCCGTGCTGTCGGTGGACTACCGCCTGGCGCCCGAGCACCGTTTCCCGGCTGCCGTCGACGACGCCGTCGCCGCCGTGCGCTGGGCACGGCGTGAAGCCGCGGCGCTGGGCATCGACCCCGCGCGTGTGGCGGTCGGTGGCGACAGCGCCGGCGGCAATCTGGCCGCGGTGGCGGCGATCGCTGCACGCGACGCCCACGACCCGCTGGCCGCGCAGCTGCTGATCTACCCGGTGACCGACATGCGCGCCGTCGCGCCTTCGCACGCCGCCAACGGCCAGGGCTATCTGCTGACGAACGACAGCATCGCCTGGTTCCGCGGCCACTACGTGCCCGACGAGGCGCAGTGGACCGACTGGCGCGCCTCGCCGCTGCTGGCGCCCGACCTGAGCCGGCTGCCGCGTGCGCTCGTCATCACCGCCGGCTACGACCCGCTGCGCGACGAAGGCCTGCAGTACGCCGACGCCTTGTCGGCGGCCGGCAACCGCGTGCAGTACGTCGGATTCGAGCGCCAGATCCACGGCTTCGTGACGATGGGGCGTGTGCTCGACGAGGCGCACACCGCGCTCGCGCTGGCCGGCGGCTTCCTGCGCGAGGCGCTGGCGCCGGTGGCGGCCTGACGGTGCGCCGGCTGTCGCCGCGGGGGCGCCGATGAGCGGCGGTCACCCGAACCAGTTCGCGCTGCTCGGCCAGCGCCGCTTCGCGCCGTTCTTCGCCGTGCAGTTCCTCGGCGCGGGCAACGACAACCTGTTCAAGTTCGCCTTCACGGTGATGGCGACCTACGAGCTGCAGCTCGCCTGGATGCAGCCGTCGCTGGCCGGGCTGGTGATCGGCGCGGTCTTCATCCTGCCCTTCGTGCTGTTCTCGGCCACCGCCGGGCAGCTGGCCGACAAGCACGACAAGGCGCTGCTGGCGCGCTGGGTCAAGTCGCTGGAGATCGCGATCATGGCTGCCGCCGGCTGGGGCTTCGTGCGCGGCGACGCCGTCGTGCTGCTGGCCTGCGTCTTCGGCATGGGGCTGCACTCGACGCTGTTCGGCCCGGTGAAGTACGCCTACCTGCCGCAGCACCTGGACGAGCGCGAGCTGACCGGCGGCAACGGCCTGGTCGAGATGGGCACTTTCGTCGCCATCCTGCTGGGCAACCTGGCCGGCGGCCTGCTGATGGCGGTGCCCGAGGCCGGCGCGCGCCTGGTGGCGGTCGCCTGCCTCGGCGTCGCGATGCTCGGCCGGCTGGTGGCGCAGGCCGTGCCGCGCTCGCCGGCGCCGCAGCCTGGGCTGGTCATCAACTGGAACCCGTTCAGCGAGACCTGGCGCAACCTGCGGCTGTCGCGCGAGGACCCGGTGGTCTTCCGCTCGCTGCTGGGCATCTCGTGGATGTGGGCCTTCGGCGCGGTCTTCCTGTCGCAGTTCCCGGCCTTCGCCAAGGACGTGCTGCACGGCGACGAGCAGGTGGCCTCGCTGCTGCTGGTGCTGTTCTCGGTGGGCGTGGGCGTCGGCGCGCTGCTGTGCGAGACGCTGTCGCGGCGCCACGTCGAGATCGGCCTGGTGCCGCTGGGCGCGGCCGGCATGAGCGTCTTCGCCGTCGACCTGTATTTCGCCGCGCACGCGCTGCCGGCCTCGGCGCTGATGCCGGTCTCCGCCTTCGTCGCCCAGTCGGCGCACTGGCGCGTGATGGCCGACCTGGTGCTGCTGGCGCTGGCCGCCGGCGTCTACAGCGTGCCGATGTACGCGCTGATCCAGCTGCGCAGCCCGGCGACGCACCGCGCCCGCATCATCGCCGCCAACAACATCCTCAACGCGCTGTTCATGATCGCCAGCGCGCTGGGCGCTGGTGCGCTGCTGGGCGCGGGTCTGTCGATCCCGGGCGTCTTCCTCGTCGCCGGCGTCGTCAACGCGCTCGTCGCCGGGGCCGTGTTCTGGTTCGTGCCCGAGTACCTGCTGCGCTGCCGCGCGCTGCTGCACGGGCGGCTGGTGCGCCGGCTGCAAGTGACTGGCTCGGGGCTGCCGCCGGCCGACGGCGCCGCACTGCTCGTCGGCCCGGCGCCGGCCGGTGCCGACCTGCTGCTGCCGGCGGCCGCCGGGCCGCGGCCGCTGCGCTGGGTCGTCGACCGGCCGCGCCTCGCCGGCCCCGGCCTGGGCGCGCTGCTGCGCCGCGCCGGCGCCGTCGCCTGGGTGCCGGCGCACGAGGACGCGGCGGCGCACGCCGAAGCCGTCGAGCGTGCGGTGCAGGCGCTGGCGGCCGGCGAGCTGGTCGGCCTCTTCGTCGCCGACGAGGCCGGGCGCGCGGTGACGCAGGCCGCGCTCGTTGCACGCCAGCCGGTGCTGGTGCTGAGCGTGGGCTTCGTGCCTGGGCGGCCGGCCGTCTTGTCGCTGGAGGCGGTGCCCGGCTGAACGTGACCGGATGCCGCTGGGGGCGGTTTCCGGTGCTTGCGGCGAGTACTGTATGGGCATACAGTCTCCCTCATGGAGACGCTGCCCCTGTTCGCCCCGTCGCCGCCGGCCGCCGTGCCGGCGGACGGGCGGCGTGCGCGGCGGCCGTGGCCGGCGCCGCCCCCCGTGGTGCCTCCTGCGCCGCCGGTGCCGGCCGGCGAGGGGGCCGTGCCAGCCCCTGCGGTGCTGCCATCCGCGCCCTCTGCGCCGGCCGTGCCGCCGCGGCCCGCGGCGCTGGAAGACCTGCACCCGGCGCTGTGGCGCGCGCACCAGCTCGGCCGCCAGCGCGAGACCACCTGGCCCAGCGGCTTCGCCGCGCTCGACACCGCGCTGCCCGGCGGCGGCTGGCCGTCGCGTGTGCTCACCGAACTGCTGCTGCCGCGTGCCGGCCTGGGCGAGATGCGGCTGCTGGCGCCGGCGCTGGCCGCGGTCCAGCGTGCCGAGGGCTGCGTGATGCTGTTCGATCCGCCGGCGCTGCCCTTCGGCTGGGCGCTGGCCGAATGCGGGCTCGACCTGGCGCAGCTGTTCGTCGTGCGCAGCCGCCAGGCGCAGCGGGGCCGCGCGCGTGGGCCGCTGCCGGCCGCCGACGTGCTGTGGGCGCTGGAACAGGCGCTGCGTTCGGGCCAGGTCGGCGCCGTGCTCGCCTGGTTGCCGGCGCGTCTGCCGGCCGACGCGCTGCGCCGGCTGCAACTGGCCGCGCAGACCCACGACGGCCCGGCTTTCGTGCTGCGCGACGACGCCGCGCGCACCCGGCCCAGCGTCGCGCCGCTGCGGCTGTGGCTGTGCGCCGCCGGGGCCGACGCGCTGCGCGTCCACCTGCTCAAACGCCGCGGCCCGCCGCTGGCCCAGCCGCTGGCGCTGGCCTTGCCCCCGGTGCTGCCGGCCGCAGCGCGGGCCCGCGCCGCGGCACCGGCGGTCGTCCGCCCCCTGTTCTCCGAGGAGGTCCTGCGATGAACCAGGCTTGCGGCGTCTTCGACGTCACGCTGACGCCCGAACCGGGCGAGTTCCCGGCCGCGCGGCGGCTGGACAAGCGGTATCACGGCCCGCTCGACGCCGTCGGCCAGGGGCTGATGCTGAGCTTCGTGAGCCCGGTGCCGGGTTCGGCCGGCTATGTCGCGATCGAACGCGTCGTCGGCACGCTCGACGGCCACGAAGGCAGCTTCGTGCTGCAGCACCACGGCGTGATGGACCGCGGCCAGCCGCGGCTGGAGGTCGTCGTCGTGCCCGATTCGGGCACCGGCGCGCTCGCCGGTCTCGCCGGCCGGCTGGACATCCGCATCGAGCCCGACGGCCGCCACGCCTACACCCTGGACTACACGTTGGAGGACCTGCCGCGATGACTGCTTCCGCCGCTTCCGCCGCCGCCCCGGCGGCCGACACCACCACGCTGGTCAACGAGTTCTGGCGCCGCATGGCGAGCAACGACTTCGCCTCGGTCGGCGAACTGCTGGCCGAGGACTTCGTGCTCGACTGGCCGCAGTCCGGCGAACGCTTCCGCGGTGCCGAACGTTTCGTGCGCATGAACCAGGAGTACCCGGCCAACGGGCCCTGGCGTTTCCGGCTGCACCGCGTCGTCGGCGGGGCGCACGACGCGGTGTCCGACGTCGGCGTCACCGACGGCGTGCAGCAGGCGCGTGTGATCTCGTTCTTCGACTGCGATCTCGCCGCCGGCCGTGTGCGCCGCCTGGTCGAGTTCTGGCCCGAACCCTATGCGGCGCCGACGAACCGCGCCCACCTGGCCGAGCCGATCGACGACGCGGAGGGCGAGGGCGGCTGACCGGGCGCCGTGGGCGCGCGGGTGAGCGTGGGGGTGCCGCGGCAGGGCCCGGTGTCGGCGTTGCCGTCTGCCCACCTGTTCGGCTTTCGCTCGTCCGCCCGTTCGCCTTGTTCCAGCCCCGCCGTCCCGCTGTCCCGCCCGAGGCTCCCCGTGTTCTGGATCGCGCTGCACGCCCCGCGGCTGTCGCTGGAGTCCTGGCGCGCCACGCTGGGTGCGGCCGAGGCCGCCCGGCCGCTGGCATTGGTGGCCGCGCACCGCATCGCCGTCGTCGACCGCCAGGCCGCCGAACGCGGCGTGCAGCCCGGCATGTGCCGTGGCACCGCGCTGGCGCTGGCCCCCGATCTGGTGCACGGCGAGGCCGATGCGGTGCGCGACGCCGCCGCGCTGACGGCGCTGGCGCACGCCGCGCTGGCCTTCACGCCGATGGTCGTGCCCGAGCCGCCGGCCACGGTGCTGCTGGAGGTGGCGGCCAGCCTGCGTTGCTTCGGCGGCGGGCCGCGGCTGCTGCAGCGGCTGCAGGCTGCCGTCGAGCCGCTGGGGCATGCGCTGGCCCTCGCCAGCGCGCCCACGGCGCGCGCCGCCTCGCTGCTGGCGCGCTGGCGGGGCGATCAAACGGGTTTCATGCTCCTGCCGGGCCACCGGCTGGCGGCGCTGCAGGCCGTGCTGGCCGGCGCGCCGCTGGCCTTGCTGGACGCCGGACGCGAGCACGCCGCGGTGCTGCAGGGCATGGGCGTGCACACGCTGGGCGAGTTGCAGGCCTTGCCGCGCGACGGCGTCGCCCGCCGCTTCGGCACCGCGCTGCTGGCCGAACTCGACCAGACGCTGGGCCGCGCCGCCGACCCGCGCGAGCCGCTCGTGCCGCCGGCGGTCTTCGACAGCCGGCTGGAACTCTTCGCGCGTGCCGACACCACGGCCCAGGTGCTGCACGGTGCCGGCGTGCTGCTGGCGCGGCTGGTGGCCTGGGCGCAGGCGCGCCAGGTGCGCATCGCCGCCTTCACGCTGGGCATGCGCCACGACCGCTGCCGCGGCGACGCGCCGCCGGCCACGCGGCTGCGGCTGGAGCTGGCCGAGCCTTCGCTCGACCCGGAGCACCTGCAGCTGCTGCTGCGCGAGCGCCTGGGCCGGCTGGAACTGCTGGCGCCGACGCTGGAGCTGGAGCTCGAATGCCGCGAGACGGTGCACGCGCCGGCGCCGAACGCCGAGTTGTTCCCGTCGCGCCAGGGCCAGGCGCAAGGCCTCGTGCGCCTGCTGGAGCGCCTGAGGGCACGCCTGGGCGACGAGCAGGTGCTGCGCCTGGCGCCGCAGCCCGACCACCGCCCGGAATGCGGCACGCGGCTACTGCCGCTGGGGCGCGTGCCGGCGCCGTCGGCGCGGCGCAGCCGGCGCCCGTCAGTGCCGCCGCCGGTGGTGGACCAGGGCGCCGCGCCGCCCGAACCGCAGGCCGATCCGGCGCAAGCGCTGATCGCCTCGCTGCTGGCGCGTGCCGCGCCGGTCGTGCCCGAAGCCGCGCGCCGCCGCCGTGCCGCGCTGCACCGCCCGGTGTGGCTGCTGGACGCACCGCAGCCGCTGCCCGAGCGCCAGGAGCGCCCGCAGTGGCAGGGCCGGCCGCTGCGTGTGCTGGCCGGGCCGGAGCGCATCGAGTCGGGCTGGTGGGACGGCGGCCTGGCGGTGCGCGACTACTTCGTCGCCCAGGCCGAGGACGGCGCGCTGGTCTGGGTCTACCGCGAACGCCTGCCGGCCGACGATGCGGCCGGCGGCTGGTATCTGCAGGGCTGGTTCGGCTGACGACGCCGGCTCAGGCCAGCACCTTCAGCAGCCAGCGCTGCAGCGCCTGAACTTCCTCGAGGCAGACCGAGTGTTCCATCGGGTAGTCGTGCCACTCGACCTCGAAGCCTTCGCGGCGCAGCGCCTCGCGTGCCGCCTGGCCGCGCACCAGCGGCACGACGCCGTCCTCGCGCCCGTGGGCCAGGAAGACCGGCGTGCCGCTGCTCGCCGGGTGGCGCTCGGCGGCCAGCGTCTCGGGCAGCGGCAGGTAACCCGACAGCCCGGCCAGGCCGGCCAGCCGGTGCGGCAGGCGCAGCCCGCCGCCCAGCGTGATCGCGCAGCCTTGCGAGAAGCCGGCGAGCACGATGCGCGAAGCCGGCACGCCGCGCGCGATCTCGCGCTCGACCAGCGCCTGCACCGCGGCGAAGGACTCGCGCAGCCCGGCCTCGTCTTCGCGGCGCGGCGCGTCGGGCCCGAGGATGTCGTACCAGGCGCGCATGCGGTAGCCGCCGTTGATCGTCACCGCCCGTTCCGGCGCCCGCGGCAGCACCCAGCGCACGGGCCCCAGCGCTTCCAGCCGCAGCTCGTCGGCCATCGGCAGGAAGTCGGTGCCGTCGGCACCGAGCCCGTGCAGCACGATGACCGTGGCCACCGGCGCCACGCCCGGGTCGAGTTCGATCGTCTGCAGCGCCATCGTGTCTCCTTGCTCGGTCCTCATGTCCCGGGGCCCGCCTCAGCGGGCGAACGCACACGGCGCACCCAGCAGACGCCGCGGCCCGGCTTTGCCGGGTCGCTGGCGGCGCCCCCCTGGGGGGGAGCGCGTGAGCGCTCCGGGGGGGGATCAGTAAGAAATGCCCATGGCTTCCCGGACATCCTTCATCGTCTGCCGCGCCACCGTGCGCGCACGCTCGGTGCCCATCTCGACGATCCAGTGCACCTGCTTCGAGTTGGCGGTGTAGGCCGCGGCGCGTTCGCGCCAGGGCTGCTGTTCCTTGACGATCGCGTCGATGACCGGCTGCTTGCACTCCAGGCAGCCGATGCCGGCCGTCGTGCAGCCCTTGCAGGCCCAGTCCTGGGTCGCCTCGTCGCTGTAGACCTTGTGGAGGGCCCAGACCGGGCACTTCTCCGGCGTGCCCGGGTCGGTGCGGCGCACACGCGCCGGGTCGGTGACCATGCCGCGGATCTTCTTGGCCACGGTGTCCGGGTCGTCGCGCATCAGCACGGCGTTGCCGTAGCTCTTGCTCATCTTCGCGCCGTCCAGGCCGGGCAGGCGCGCGTTCTCGGTGTACAGCGCCTGCGGCTCGACGAGGATGCTCTTGCCGCTGCCCCTCAGATGGCCGGCGAGCAGTTCGCTATCGTGCGCCGTCCAGCCCTCGACCTGGGCCGCGGCCTTCTTCACGATGCCTTCGCCCTTGGCCAGCGCCTCGGCGGCGCCGGTCTCGCCGAAGGCCTTGCGCTGCTTCTCGAAGTAGCGCTGGTCGTCCTTGGAGAGCTTGGCCAGCGTCGCCGCGACCTGCTCGGCAAAGTCGGGCGCGCGGCCGTAGAGGCTGTTGAAGCGCCGCGCGCATTCACGCGTCAGCTCGACGTGCGAGGCCTGGTCTTCGCCGACCGGCACGTACGAGGCCTTGTAGATCAGGATGTCGGCGGCCTGCAGCAGCGGGTAGCCGAGGAAGCCGTAGGTCGCGAGGTCGCGGTCCTTCAGCTTGTCGATTTGGTCCTTGTAGGTCGGCACGCGCTCGAGCCAGCCCAGCGGCGTGCCCATCGCCAGCAGCGTGAACAGCTCGGCGTGCTCGGGCAGACGGCTCTGGATGAAGATCGTGCTCTTCTCCGGGTCCAGGCCGGCGGCGAGCCAGTCGATCACCATCTCGTAGACGTTCTTCTCGATGACGTCGCGCTCTTCGTAGTGCGTGGTCAGCGCGTGCCAGTCGGCGACGAAAAAGAAGCAGTCGTACTGGTCCTGCAGCCGCACCCAGTTCTTGAGCGCGCCATGGTAGTGGCCGAGGTGCAGGGAGCCGGTCGGGCGCATGCCCGAGAGAACGCGGGGTCGCATGTAGTGTTGCCGGGACAAGGAAAACGTCGATTGTCTCAGGTCGCGGTGGCCCGCTCGCTACACTGCGCGCCCCATGAAGCGCATCGTCATCCTGATCTCCGGCCGCGGCTCGAACATGGAGGCGATCGTCCAGCGCTGCACCGCCGAAGGCTGGCCGGCGCGCATCGCGGCCGTGGTGTCGAACCGGCCGGACGCTTCGGGTCTGGCCTTCGCCGCCGCGCACGGCGTGGCCACGGCCGTCGTCGACCACCGCGGCTTCGCCGGCGACCGCGAGGCCTTCGACGCCGCGCTGGCCGCCGAGATCGACCGCCACGAGCCTGACCTGGTCGTGCTCGCCGGCTTCATGCGCATCCTGGGTGACGCGTTCGTGCGCCGTTATGCCGGGCGCATGCTGAACGTGCATCCGTCGCTGCTGCCGGCCTTCCCGGGGCTGCACACGCACCGCCGCGCGATCGAGGCCGGCTGCAAGGCCGCCGGCGCCACCGTGCACTTCGTGACGCCCGAGCTCGACCACGGCCCGATCGTCATGCAGGCCGTCGTGCCGGTGCTGCCGGGCGACGACGAATCGGCGCTGGCCGACCGGGTGCTCGCCGCCGAACACGTCATCTACCCGCAGGCCGTGCGCTGGTTCGTCGAAGGCGCGCTCGTCGTCGACCGCGGCGTAGTGCGCCAGCGCGACGGCCAGGCACAACTGCTCGTCTGAACCGCCCGCGGCGGCCGCCGTCGCGCCCCGATCCGGGGCGCGGGCCGCGCTCACGGGATAATCGCGCCCCTATGCATCCGAACGCCCTGCTCGACCTCGCCACCGATCTGCTGCGCAGCGTGCTGCGCCTGGACCAGCCGGCCGACGCCGTCGTCTCCGCGTTCTTCCGCCAGCACCGCGCGCTGGGCGCGCGCGACCGCCACGCGCTGGCCGAGACCGCCTATACCGTGCTGCGCCAGCGCCTCTTGCTCGCACACCTGGCGCAAAGCGGCAGCGGCGCGCTCGAACGCCGGCTGGCGATCCTCGGCTGGCAGGGCGGCGACAACTTCCTGCGCGGCGCGCTCGGCCCGCACGAGCAGCAGTGGCTGGCCCAGGTGAAGACCGTCGACCGCACGACGCTGGCCGACAAACTGCGCCACAACCTGCCCGACTGGCTGGCCGGCGCGCTGCAGACGCAGCTCGGCGAGGAGTTCTGGCCGCTGGTGCAGGCGATGGACGCCGCGGCGCCGCTGGACCTGCGCACCAACCTGCTGAAGACCAAGCGCGACGAAGCCGCCAAGGCCCTGGCCGCCGTCGGCATCGCCGCCGAGCCGACGCCGTATTCGCCCTGGGGCCTGCGCATCGACGGCAAGCCGGCGCTGAACAAGCTCGAGCTGTTCACCAACGGCAGCGTCGAGGTGCAGGACGAAGGCAGCCAGCTGCTGGCGCTGCTGACCGGCGCCAGGCGCAGCGAGATGGTCGTCGACTTCTGCGCCGGCGCCGGCGGCAAGACGCTGGCGCTGGGCGCGATGATGCGCAACACCGGCCGGCTCTACGCCTTCGACGTCTCGGGCCACCGCCTGGACAACCTGAAGCCGCGGCTGGCGCGCAGCGGCCTGTCCAACGTCTACCCGGCGCAGATCGCGCACGAGCGCGACGAACGCGTCAAGCGCCTGGCTGGCAAGATCGACCGCGTGCTGATCGACGCGCCGTGTTCGGGCCTGGGCACGCTGCGCCGCAACCCCGACCTGAAGTGGCGCCAGTCGCCCAAGGCGGTGCAGGAGCTGCAGGCCAAGCAGCAGTCCATCCTGGCCAGCGCCTCGCGCCTGCCCAAGTCCGGCGGCCGCCTGGTCTATGCCACCTGCAGCCTGCTGACGGCCGAGAACGAGGAGATCGTCGCCGCGTTCGATGCCGAGCACGAGCGCGACTTCGTGCGCCTGGACGCCGCCGAACTGCTGCGCGAGCAGGGTGTCGAGCGCGCCGACGAACTGGTGCAGGACCGCTGCCTGCGCCTGTGGCCGCACCGCCACCGCACCGACGGCTTCTTCGCCGCCGTCTGGCAACGCCGCTGAACGATTCCGGCAGCGCTGCGGCGCCTGCCACGAGTCGTGCCTGAAAACCAGGCGAAATCGCAAATTCCCCTGCGTTAGCCGGCCCGTACAATCTCGGGTTTGAGCTAACGCAAGTCGGAAGGACGCGATGACCCAGCTGTTGACCCTGCACGACGCACTCGTCGACTGGCTCGCCCACGGGCTGCTCGGCGCGTCGTGGTGGCAGATCGTGCTCTTCACGCTGGCGGTGACGCACGTGACGATCGCCGCGGTGACGATCTTCCTGCACCGCTCGCAGGCGCACCGCGCACTCGACCTGCACCCGGTCGTCTCGCACTTCTTCCGCTTCTGGCTCTGGCTGACCACCGGCATGGTGACCAAGGAGTGGGTCGCGATCCATCGCAAGCACCACGCGAAGTGCGAGACCGAGGAAGACCCGCACAGCCCGGTGACACGCGGCATCAAAACGGTGCTGCTGACCGGCAGCGAGCTCTACCGCGCCGAAGCCAAGGTCGGCGAGACGCTGAAGAAGTACGGTCACGGCACGCCCGACGACTGGATCGAGCGCCATCTCTACAGCCGCTTCAGCTGGCAGGGCGTGGCGCTGATGCTGATCGTCAATCTGCTGCTCTTCGGTGCCGTCGGCGCGACGGTCTGGGCGGTGCAGATGCTGTGGATCCCGATCCATGCCGCCGGCATCATCAACGGCATCGGCCACTTCTGGGGCTACCGCAATTTCGAGGCGGCCGATGCGTCGACCAACATCTCGCCCTGGGGTGTGCTGATCGGCGGCGAGGAGCTGCACGACAACCACCACACCTACCCGACCTCGGCCAAGTTCTCGGTCAAGCGCTACGAGTTCGACATCGGCTGGGTCTACATCCGCGGCATGCAGGCGCTGGGCTTGGCCAAGGTGCGCAAGACGCCGCCGCGGCTGGCGCTGGGCGAGCTCAAGCCGGTGGCCGACGGCCAGACGCTGGACGCGCTGATCGCCAACCGCTACGAGGTGATGGCCGGTTACGCCAAGGAAATGCGCCGCGCCGTGCGCGCCGAGCTGGCGCATCTGAAGGCGCAAGGTGCCCAAAACAGTGCGCACTGGCGCGATCTGGTGCTCGCCAAGACCTGGCTGCACCGCGACGAAGACAAGATCCCGCACGGCGTGCGGCCGCGGCTGTCGCAGGCGCTGGGCGACAACCCGAGCCTGGCCAAGCTGGTCGCGATGCGCGAGGAGCTGCGTGCGCTGTGGACGCGCACCAACGTCTCGGCCGAGCAGCTCGTCGCCGACCTGCAGGCCTGGTGCCGCAAGGCCGAGGACAGCGGCATCGCCGCGCTGCAGGAGTTCTCGCTGAAGCTGCGTTCGGCGCGCGCCTGAGGGCAGGGCGCCCGACACGACAAAGGGGCCTCGCGGCCCCTTTTCTTTTGGCGCTTTGCGCGTTAACTGAGGACGAGCTCAGCAGCCTAGCGCCAGCTCTAGCAACTGTGCAGGCCGGCCGGGGTTGCGCGGCATGCGGTCAAGGGCGCGGAACCAGCCGAGGTAGTTCTCCAGGTAGTACGTGGCCACGCCATAGAAGCGGCGCATCCAGGTCTTCAGGCGCGAGTGGTAGGCGTTGACGTTCTGGATGTGCCAGGCGCCAACCGCGTGCCGGCCCGACGTGGTCAGGATGGCGTGGTGCTCCAAACCCAGTTCCTTGGTCGCCTGGCGGATGGCGCCTGCGCCGTCGGAGCAGACCACGGCATCGGTGGGCAGCAGAGGCTTGAGCAGGGCCATGATGGCGGCCTTGCGGGTGTCGGTGAGCACGTAGTCGGTCGTCACGCCCGAGCGGTCGCGCGCGACCAGCACCGGAATCTGCTCTCGCGAGGTGCCTCGCTTGGCTGCTCGCCCGCCGCGCTTGCGAGGCGCACGGCCGACGACCTTACGGCCCTTGTACGACTCCAGGAAGTACGTCTCGTCCATCTCGGCGACGCCTGCCAAGCAGGCGGGCTTGACGCCGCTGGGCACGCCCAGAAAGCGGTGGCGCCAGCGAAATGCCGTGCTCGGTGCCACGCCCAGGAACGCGGCAGCCCGATGCACCGTCAGCCCATCGGACATGGCTCGGGTCTGCTCCAGCCATTTGCCCTTGTGCCGCAGGCGCGCCAGCGGCGTGCCGGTCAAGGCGTTGAAGGTCTTGCCGCAGGTGCGGCACTTGTAGCGCTGCAGCCCGTCGGCCATGCCGTTGCGCACGGGTCGTTCGCTCTTGCAGTGCGGGCACGCCCGGCTCGGGCCGCCTGCCGACTCCAGCACTTCGATGGACGACTCGGCGCTGGACTGGGCCTTGAGCGCGCTGGCCAGTTCCTCGCGTTGGCCCCTGGTCAACAGCCCAAGCAGCCCCAGCAGCCGCTGCATATCCTGCTTCTTCATCGCCATCCCCGACGGCCACCTGGCCTACTTTGAGGTCAGTCTGGGCTTCGTCAGGCTCATGCCGCGAGCCGCATCACCACTTAACGCGCAAAGCGCCTTTCTTTTGGCTGCTCCGCCGCGTGGCGGGCGAAGCGCCCAAGCGAAAAGCAAACGGGGCCCGCAGGCCCCGTCGTTTCGGTCCGTGGCCACCTCGTGGTGGCCGATCACTTCAGCTTCACTTCCTTGTACAGGACGTGCTTGCGAGCCTTGGGGTCGAACTTCAGGAATTCGAGCTTTTCGGGCGTCGTCTTCTTGTTCTTGCTCGTGGTGTAGAAGTGGCCGGTGCCCGCGGTGGACTCCAGCTTGATCTTTTCGCGTCCGCCTTTGCTGGCCATGTCGCTCTCCTAACGGTCTGTCAGATTTCGCCGCGGGCACGCAGGTCGGCGACGACCTTCTCGATGCCCACCTTGTCGATCAGGCGCAGGGCCGCATTGGACACGCGCAGGCGCACCCAGCGGTTCTCGCTCTCCATCCAGAACCGGCGGTATTGCAGGTTGGGCAGGAAGCGGCGCTTCGTTTTGTTGTTGGCGTGGGAGACATTGTTCCCCACCATCGGGCGCTTGCCCGTGACTTGACAGACGCGTGCCATGACGCTTCTCCGAAAGGTTCGAGGGTGATGGCCGCCTGCGAAAGATACCGAGCTCCCAGCGGAGCCGGGCCATCAAAGGCAGCAAAGCCGAAAATTATAGCCCAGATTGTTCAAGGTACCGCTGGGCATCGAGTGCGGCCATGCAACCGGTGCCGGCGCTGGTGATCGCCTGGCGGTAGACGTGGTCCTGCACGTCGCCCGCGGCGAAGACGCCGGGCACGCTGGTCATCGTCGCGAAACCCTCGGAGCCGCCCTTGGTCAGCACGTAGCCGTCCTTCATCTCGAGCTGGCCCTTGAAGATCTCGGTGTTGGGCTGGTGGCCGATGGCGATGAAGCAGCCGTTGACCTTCAGCTCCTCGGTGGCGCCGTCGTTCACCGACTTCAGGCGCACGCCGGTCACGCCGCTGGCGTCGCCGAGCACCTCGTCGAGCGTGGCCCACAGGTGCAGCACGATCTTGCCGGCCTTCACCTTGTCCATCAGCTTGTCGACCATGATCGGCTCGGCGCGGAACTTGTCGCGGCGGTGGATCAGGTGCACGGTGCTCGCGATGTTCGACAGGTACAGCGCTTCCTCGACGGCGGTGTTGCCGCCGCCGACGACGCAGACCTCCTGCTCGCGGTAGAAGAAGCCGTCGCAGGTCGCGCAGCCGCTGACGCCGCGGCCCATGAAAGCCTGTTCGCTGGGCAGGCCCAGGTACTTGGCGCTGGCGCCGGTGGCGACGATCAGCGTGTCGCAGGTGTACTGACCCGAGTCGCCGGTCAGCACGAAGGGCCGCTGCGAGAAGTCGACGGCGTTGACGTGGTCGAAGACCATCTTCGTGTTGAAACGCTCGGCGTGCTGCTGGAAGCGCTGCATCAGGTCCGGGCCCATCACGCCGTTGACGTCGGCGGGCCAGTTGTCGACCTCGGTGGTCGTCATCAGCTGGCCGCCCTGGGCGATACCGGTGACGAGCAGCGGCTCGAGGTTGGCGCGTGCGGCGTAGATCGCGGCGGTGTAGCCGGCCGGGCCGGAACCGAGGATCAGGACGCGGGCGTGGGTGGTGGTCTGGGTCATGGGAACTCTGAAAAAGGAGCCGGGCGCAACTCGGGCGTCGCGCCGATCCGACGGTCCGAGGATACCGCCCACGAGGCGCGCCGGCAGCCGGGTGCGCTCAATGGGCACAATAGGGAATAACTTTCCGCGTCCGACCGCGGCGGTCGGGTGGGGAGAGAACACAAGAGGAGGTCCCCGTCGTGTCGATGCTCTCGAACCTGGATCTGATCCGGCGCGTGCCGCTGTTCTCGATGCTGACGGCCGAACAGGCCCAGTCGATCGCGGACAGCGTCGTCAAGCGCCGCTTCCGCCGTGGCGAACTCGTGGTCGAACAGGGGCGCAAGAGCAACGCGCTGTTCATCCTGCTCAACGGGCGGGCACGCGTGCTGACCTCCGACTCGCGCGGCCGCGAGGTCATCCTCGCGGTGCTCGAGTCCGGCGACTACGTCGGCGAGATGAGCCTGATCGATGGCGAGCCGCATTCGGCCACCGTGCGCGCCGAGATTCAGACCGACATGCTGGTGCTGCAGCGCGCCGACTTCGCGCGCTGCCTGCCCGAAGGCTCGACGCTGTCCTACGCCATCCTGCGCGGCCTGGTGCGCCGGCTGCGCAACGCCGACCGGCAGATCGAGTCGCTGGCGCTGCTGGACGTCTACGGCCGCGTCGCGCGCACGCTGCTCGACATGGCCGAGGACGACAAGGGCACGAAGATCATCCGCCACAAGGTCTCGCGCCAGGACATGGCCAAGGTCGTCGGCGCCTCGCGCGAGATGGTCAGCCGGGTCATGAAGGACCTGGAGGACCGTGGTGTCATCGAGACCCAGGAGAACGGCTCGGTGATCATCAAGGAACGGCTGCAGACCGACTGATACGGCGGCGGCCGGGGCGATCGGCCACAATCGCCGCATGACGTACCCGCTCGGATCCCTGGGCGCCGGCGCCGCCGCGGCGAAGGCGCCACGGCCGGTTCCGGCCCCGGCGCGCTGGCGCCAGCAGGTGCTGCTGGCCGCCGGCGCGGTGGCCTGGCTGCTGCTGGTGCTGGCGCTGGCCACCCACCATCCCGCCGACCCCGCTTTCACGACTTCCGGCACCGGCGAGCCGGTGCACAACCGCGCCGGCCTGCTCGGCGCCTGGGTCGCGGATCTCGCCTACTTCCTGTTCGGTTTCTCGGCCTGGTGGCTGGTGCCGGTGGGCCTGCGTGCCTGGCTGTCGCTGCTGGCGCAGACGCTGCGCAGCGGCGACGACGCGCCGGCCGAGCCGCATGCGCATCCGAAGGCGCTGTTCTGGTTCGGCCTGGTGCTGCTGATGATGGCCACGACCGCGCTCGAGTGGACGCGGCTGTACCGTCTGGAAGCGCTGCTGCCGGGCCATTCGGGCGGCGTGCTCGGCTACACGCTGGGTCAGCTGTCGATGCGCTGGCTGGGCTTCGCCGGCTCGGGCGTGCTCTGGATCGTCGTGCTGGTGCTGGGCCTGTCGCTGTCGCTGCGCTTTTCGTGGCTGAAGCTGGCCGACGCGATCGGCGAACGTTTCGACGGCCTGCGCGAACGCCGCGCCGAGGTGCGCGAGCAGGAGGAGGACCGCCGCATCGGCGAGCAGGCCACGCGCGAGCGCGAGCACGTCGTCGAGGTCGAGCGCCAGATCGTCGAGGAGCACGTGCCGATCGTCATCGAGCCGCCGATCGTCGAGGTGCCCAAGTCCGAGCGTGTCGCCAAGGAGCGCCAGAAGCCGCTGTTCGTCGAGCTGACCGACACCAAACTGCCGCAGGTCGACCTGCTCGACGCCGCGCCGGGCCGCCAGGAGACGGTGACGCCCGAGTCGCTGGAGATGACCAGCCGGCTGATCGAGAAGAAGCTGAAGGACTTCGGCGTCGAGGTGCGTGTCGTCGCCGCGTCGCCGGGCCCGGTGATCACGCGCTACGAGATCGAGCCGGCCACCGGCGTCAAGGGCGCGCAGATCGTCAACCTCGCCAAGGACCTGGCGCGTTCGCTGTCGCTGATCTCGATCCGCGTCGTCGAGGTCATCCCGGGCAAGAACTACATGGCGCTGGAACTGCCCAACGCGCGCCGGCAGACGATCCGCCTGGCCGAGATCCTCGGCTCGCAGATCTACCACGAGGCCTCGTCGCTGCTGACGATGGGCCTGGGCAAGGACATCGTCGGCAACCCGGTCGTCGCCGACCTGGCGAAGATGCCGCACTGCCTGGTCGCCGGCACCACCGGCTCGGGCAAGTCGGTGGGCATCAACGCGATGATCCTCAGCCTGCTCTACAAGGCCGAGGCGCGCGACGTGCGCCTGATCCTCATCGACCCGAAGATGCTAGAGATGAGCGTCTACGAGGGCATTCCGCACCTGCTGGCGCCGGTCGTCACCGACATGAAGCAGGCGGCCAACGCGCTGAACTGGTGCGTCGGCGAGATGGAGCGGCGCTACAAGCTGATGAGCAAGCTCGGCGTGCGCAACCTCGCCGGCTACAACAAGAAGATCGCCGACGCCCAGGCCAAGGGCGAGAAGATCGGCAACCCGTTCAGCCTGACGCCCGACGAGCCCGAGCCGCTGGAGCGGCTGCCGCACGTCGTCGTCGTCATCGACGAGCTGGCCGACCTGATGATGGTCGTCGGCAAGAAGATCGAGGAGCTGATCGCGCGCCTGGCGCAGAAGGCGCGTGCCGCCGGCATCCACCTGATCCTGGCGACGCAGCGGCCCAGCGTCGACGTCATCACCGGCCTCATCAAGGCCAACATCCCGACCCGGCTGTCGTTCCAGGTGTCGAGCAAGATCGACAGCCGCACCATCCTCGACCAGATGGGCGCCGAGGCGCTGCTGGGGCAGGGCGACATGCTCTACCTGCCACCGGGCAGCGGCATGCCGGTGCGCGTGCACGGCGCCTTCGTCAGCGACGACGAGGTGCACCGCGTCGTCGAGTACCTCAAGTCGCAGGGTGAAGCCAACTACGTCGAAGGCATCCTCGAAGGCGGCGTGCTCGAAGGCGACGCCGACGCGATGCCCGAAGGCGGCCCCAGCGGCGGCGGCGAGGACGACTCGATGTACGACCAGGCGGTGCAGGTCGTGCTGCAGCACCGCCGCGCCTCGATCTCGCTCGTGCAGCGCCATCTGCGCATCGGCTACAACCGCGCCGCGCGGCTGCTGGAACAGATGGAGAAGTCCGGCCTCGTCTCGGCCATGGGACACAACGGGAACCGCGATCTGCTGGTGCCCAAACGCGAAGAATGAAGAAGCTCCTGATCGCCGCGGCGCTGGCCGCCGCCACCGTCGCTGCGCATGCCGACGCCGTGCAGACGCTGCGCGCCTTCGTGCGCGACGTGAAGACCGGCCGTGCCGAGTTCACGCAGACCGTCACCTCGCCGGACGGCGCGCGCAAGAAGACGTCCTCCGGGCGCTTCGAGTTCTCGCGCCCCGACCGCTTCCGCTTCGGCTACGAGAAGCCGTTCCAGCAGACCATCGTCGCCGACGGCCAGAAGGTCTGGATCTACGACCCCGACCTGAACCAGGTCAGCTCGCGCCGGCTGTCGCAGGCGCTGGGCGCGACGCCGGCGGCGCTGCTGGCCGGCGGTTCGCTGGAGTCCGATTTCGTGCTGTCCAACGGCGGCAGCCAGGGCGGGCTCGAATGGGCGCAGGCGACGCCGCGCACGCCCGACGGGCCGTTCAAGTCGATGAAGGTGGGCTTCCGCGGCGCGGAGCTGGCCGCCGTCGAGATCGTCGACAGCTTCGGCCAGCGCTCGCGGCTGGACTTCAAGGGCTTCGAGGCCGGCGTCGCGCTGCCGGCCGAACGCTTCCACTTCACGGTGCCGGCCGGCGCCGACGTGCTCCAGCAGTGAGGCCTGCCGCGCCGGTTCAGTAGCCGGCGCCGTCCATCAGCCCCATGTCGGGGCTGCGCATCAGCGTCTCGATGTCCAGCAGGATCAGCATGCGCTCGACATCGCCGGTCTTCAGCGTGCCCAGGCCGGTGATGTAGCTGGCGTCGATCGCGGCGCTGAACTCCGGGGCCGGCTTGATCTGCTCGCCGCGCAGTTCGAGCACGTCGCTGACCGAGTCGACCACCATGCCGACGGTGCGTCCGGCGATGTTCAGGATGATGACGACGGTGAAGCCGTTGTACTCGGCGTCGGCGAGACCGAAGCGCACGCGCATGTCGACGATCGGCACGATGACGCCGCGCAGGTTGACGACGCCCTTGATGAACACCGGGGCGTTGGCGATGCGGGTCGGTTGCTCGTAGCCGCGGATCTCCTGCACCTTCAGGATGTCGATGCCGTATTCCTCGGCACCGAGCTTGAACGACAGGTACTCGCGCGCGGCCTGGGCGGCCGCCGCCTCCTGGGTGTCGGCCGCGGTCGCGGCCGGGCGATCGAGGGTGGTGCTCATGCGGGCTCCTTTTCCGGAAGTCTTGTGCTGTCGCGGTCCGGCTGGCGGCCGCGGCGCAGATTCTGCGCAGCACCCGGGACGAAGGAAGCGGCGATAAGCGGCGCCGGCCGGGCGCATTTCGGGCTCGGCGACAATCGGCCATGGACGCCCAGGACTCCCTGTTCGCCGACGAACCGCCGCCGCGCCCGGCCGCGGCGCCGGCCGTCGAACCCGGCGCGCCGCTGGCCGAGCGGCTGCGCCCGCACACGCTGGCCGAGGTCATCGGCCAGCAGCACCTGCTCGGCCCGGGACGGCCGCTGCGTGTGGCCTTCGAGAGCGGCCGCATCCCGTCGATGATCCTCTGGGGCCCGCCGGGCGTCGGCAAGACGACGCTGGCGCGGCTGGTCGCGGGCTCGGTGGACGCCCAGTTCCTCGTGCTGTCGGCGGTGCTCGCCGGCGTCAAGGACATCCGCGACGCGGTCGAACTCGCCAAGGACGCCCGCCGCCGCGGCCAGGCCACCGTCGTCTTCGTCGACGAGGTGCACCGCTTCAACAAGGCGCAGCAGGACGCCTTCCTGCCGCACGTCGAGTCGGGCCTCTTCACCTTCATAGGCGCGACGACCGAGAACCCGTCCTTCGAGGTCAACTCGGCGCTGCTGTCGCGTGCCACGGTGCACGTGCTGAAGTCGCTGGCCGACGAGGATCTGGGTGTGCTGCTCGACCGCGCCCGGGCGCTGCTCGGTGCGCCGCCGCTGACCGACAGCGCGCGCACGCGCCTTGTCGCCCACGCCGATGGCGACGCGCGCCGGCTGCTCAACGCCTACGACAACCTCGTCGCCATCGCCGGCGACGTGCCCGAACTCGACGAAGCCGTGCTCGAGCGTGCGCTGGGCGAACTGCTGCGCCGCTACGACAAGGGCGGCGACCAGTTCTACGACACGATCTCGGCGCTGCACAAGTCGGTGCGCGGCTCCGACCCCGACGCGGCGATGTACTGGCTGGCGCGGCTGCTCGACGGCGGTGCCGACCCGCGCTATGCCGCGCGGCGCATCGTGCGCATGGCCGTCGAGGACGTCGGTCTGGCCGACCCGCGCGCGCTGCGCCTGGCCCTGGACGCGGCCGAGGTCTACGAGCGCCTGGGCTCGCCCGAAGGCGAACTGGCGCTGGCCGAGGCCGTGGTCTACCTCGCGATCGCGCCCAAGTCCAACGCCGTCTACAAGGGCTGGAACGAGGTCCGCGCGCTGGTGCGCAGCGACGTCAGCCGGCCGGTGCCCGACCACCTGCGCAACGCGCCGACCAAGCTGATGAAGTCGCTCGGCCACGGCCGCGACTACCGCTACGCGCACGACGAGCCCGAAGGCTACGCCGCCGGCGAACGCTACCTGCCCGACGGCCTGGTCGGGCGGCATTTCTACCAGCCCGTCGCCCGCGGACTGGAGGCACGCATCGCCGACCGCTTAGCAGAACTTCGCGCGCTCGACGATGCGGCGACTACTTCCGGCTGACACGTTTTTTTCGAGCGAGAATCGCGCCCTTGCGCGACGTCCGGCCGGCGTCGAGGGGTGAGCAAGCCTCGCTTTACATACAAATTGAGATGGTCCGGCCGGGTTCTTGCTAGACCCGACACGGCGCGCGGGAAGCCGCGCGGATCACCCCGGAGACTCCCTTTCGATGGAAACTTTCTTCCAGCAGATCATCAACGGTCTGGTGCTCGGCAGCATGTACGCGCTGGTGGCACTGGGCTACACGATGGTCTACGGCATCATCAATCTGATCAACTTCGCGCACGGCGAAGTGTTGATGGTGGGCGCGCTGACAAGCTGGACCGTCGTCACCCTGCTGGCCGATTCCGGCCTGCCGGGCTGGGCGATGATGCTGATCTCGCTGCCCGTGGCGATCGTCGTCTGTTCGGTGCTGAACTTCACGATCGAGAAACTGGCCTACAAGCCGCTGCGCAACGCGCCGCGCCTGGCCCCGCTGATCACCGCGATGGGCATGAGCCTGCTGCTGCAGACGGTCGCGATGATCCTGTGGAAGCCCAATCCCAAGCCCTATCCGCTGCTGCTGCCGACTGACCCGATCGACCTCGGTGGCCCGGTCATCACCGTCACGCAGTGCCTGATCCTGGGCATCACCGTGGCGATGCTCTCGGCGCTGATGTACCTCGTCAACCGCACCAAGCTCGGCCGCGCGATGCGTGCCACCGCCGAGAACCCGCGTGTCGCGACGCTGATGGGCGTGCGCCCGGACATGGTGATCTCGGCGACCTTCGTCATCGGCGCCACGCTCGCGGCGGTCGCCGGCGTGATGTGGGCCGCCAACTACGGCACCGTGCAGCACTCGATGGGTTTCCTGCCCGGGCTGAAGGCCTTCACGGCCGCGGTGCTGGGCGGCATCGGCAACCTCGCCGGTGCGGTGGTCGGCGGCATCCTGCTCGGCCTCGTCGAGGCCATCGGCGCCGGCTACCTCGGTGACCTCACCGGCGGTGTGCTCGGCAGCCACTACGCCGACATCTTCGCCTTCGTCGCGCTGATCCTCGTGCTCACGCTGCGTCCCGCCGGCCTGCTCGGCGAACGCGTCGCAGACCGCGCCTGAGTTGCCGGGTTGCCTTCCATGAAGAACAAGCTCTTCCTATTCATCATCGCCGCCCTGGCGCTGCTGGCGCTGCCGCTGTTCGCGCAGCAGTTCGGCCAGGGCTGGGTGCGCATCCTGGCGCTGGCGCTGCTGTACGTGCTGCTGGCGCTGGGCCTGAACATCGTCGTCGGCTACGCCGGCCTGCTCGACCTGGGCTACGTCGCGTTCTACGCCGTCGGGGCCTACATGTACGCGCTGCTCGCGTCTCCGCACCTGACGGAGAACTTCGAGTGGATCGCCAACGCCTTCCCCAACGGCCTGCACACACCGATCTGGCTGGTCATACCGTTGGCCGCGGGATTGGCGGCCCTGGCCGGCGTGCTGCTGGGCACGCCGGTGCTCAAGCTGCGTGGTGACTACCTGGCGATCGTCACGCTGGGCTTCGGCGAAATCATCCGGGTGTTCATGAACAACCTGGAGTACCCGCTGAACATCACCAACGGGCCGCGCGGTCTGGACCGCATCGACTCGATGAACCTGTTCGGCTTCGACTTCGGCCAGGCGCACCGCATCGGCGACTTCGTGTTCCCCTCGGTCACGCTGTACTACTACCTGTTCCTCGCGCTGGTGATCTTCAGCGTGCTGATCTGCTACCGCCTCGAGCGCTCGCGCATCGGCCGCGCCTGGATGGCGATCCGCGAGGACGAGATCGCCGCCAAGGCGATGGGCATCAACACGCGCAACATGAAGCTGCTGGCCTTCGGCATGGGCGCCACCTTCGGCGGCGTGTCGGGCTCGATGTTCGCGGCCTTCCAGGGCTTCGTCTCGCCGGAGTCGTTCTCGCTGCAGGAGAGCGTGATGATCGTGGCGATGATCGTGCTCGGCGGCCTGGGCCACATCCCCGGCGTCATCCTCGGCGCGGTGCTGCTCGCCGCGCTGCCCGAGGTGCTGCGCTACGTCGCCGGCCCGCTGCAGGAAATGACCGGCGGGCGGCTGGACGCCGCCATCCTGCGCCAGCTGCTGATCGCGCTGGCGATGATCTCCATCATGTTGCTGCGTCCGCGCGGCCTGTGGCCCTCGCCTGAACACGGCAAGGCCGCACCGCGGCCGGTCACCAAGCTGATGCGCTGAGAAGGGACGCGAAGCGACATGTCGGAAACGATTCTCAAGGTTCAAGGCGTCTCCAAGCGCTTCGGCGGGCTGCAGGCCCTGTCGGACGTCGGCATCGAGATCCGCAAGGGCCAGGTCTACGGCCTCATCGGCCCCAACGGCGCCGGCAAGACGACGTTCTTCAACGTCATCACCGGTCTCTACATCCCCGACGCGGGCACGTTCGAGCTCGGCGGCGAGCCCTACAAGCCCAGCGCGGTGCATCTGGTCGCCAAGGCGGGCATCGCACGCACCTTCCAGAACATCCGCCTCTTCGCCGAGATGACGGCGCTGGAGAACGTGATGGTCGGGCGCCACGTGCGCACGAAGTCGGGCCTCGGCGGCGCGGTGTTCCGCACCGCCGGCTTCAAGCGCGAGGAGGCCGAGATCGCCGCGCGCGCCAAGGAACTGCTGGACTACGTCGGCATCGGCAAGTACGCCGAGTACAAGGCACGCACGCTGTCCTACGGCGACCAGCGCCGGCTGGAGATCGCGCGTGCGCTGGCCACCGATCCGAAGCTGATCGCGCTGGACGAGCCCGCCGCGGGCATGAACGCGACCGAGAAGGTCGTGCTGCGCGAACTGATCGACCGCATCCGCAAGGACGGCCGCACGATCCTGCTCATCGAGCACGACGTGAAGCTGGTCATGGGGCTGTGCGACCGCGTCACCGTGCTCGACTACGGCAAGCAGATCGCCGAGGGAACCCCGGCGGACGTGCAGAAGAACGAGAAGGTCATCGAGGCCTACCTGGGCGCGGGCGGACACTGAGCATGAGCACCACGACGATGTTGAAGGTCACCGGCCTGAAGGTGGCCTACGGCGGCATCCAGGCCGTCAAGGGCGTGAACTTCGAGGTCCACCAGGGCGAACTGGTGAGCCTGATCGGCGCCAACGGCGCCGGCAAGACGACGACGCTGAAGGCGGTGACCGGCACCCAGCCGGTGGCCGAGGGCACGATCGAATACCTGGGCCGCAGCATCCGCGGCCAGGGCGCATGGGACTTGGTCAAGCAAGGCCTGGTGATGGTGCCCGAGGGCCGCGGCACCTTCACGCGCATGACGATCGTCGAGAACCTGCAGATGGGCGCCTTCATCCGCAACGACAACGAGATCGACGACGACATCGAGATGGTGTTCGGCAAGTTCCCGCGCCTGAAGGAACGCCGCAACCAGCTCGCCGGCACGATGTCCGGCGGCGAGCAGCAGATGCTGGCGATGGGCCGCGCGCTGATGGCGCGCCCCAAGGTGCTGCTGCTCGACGAGCCGTCGATGGGCCTATCGCCGATCATGGTCGACAAGATCTTCGAGGTGGTCAACGAGATCCACCAGCGCGGCACGACAGTGCTGCTGGTCGAACAGAACGCCAGCCGCGCGCTGGGCCTGGCCAACCGCGGCTACGTGATGGACTCCGGCGAGATCACGATGAGCGGCGACGCCAAGGCGCTGCTCAATGACCCGAAGGTGCGCGCCGCCTATCTGGGCGAGTGAAGCCCAGGCTTCAGACGATAGGGGGACGACGCACTCGGGGAGTTCGCAACAATCGCTTACCCGACTAGTATCGGTGCCGATAACGAGGGAAGGACCAAGGGGCGTGCATGCGTCCTGAAACCGGTCCTTTTCAATCAGTCGATCGATACAGGAGGGAATGCATGTCGAAGTCCAATCGCGCGTCGGGCACTTCCAGGGCGCTTTCGCTGTCGGTTCTTGCCATCGGGACAGTGGCGTTGCTGAGTGGCTGCCTGGCGACCGCGCCGACGCTGGGAACTAACAAGGGCACGGTGTCTGGTGCTGCTGGTGGCCAGACCGCCGAAGGCGACAACGGCGGGCTCGAGAAGTGCACCGAGTCCTTGGGCACTTTGGCGCTGCAGGAAGACACTGCCGCGCCGTGGTTCCTGCAGCTCAGCCAGTACAACCTGGGTTCTACGGTTCCTGTCCTGCGCCTGATGATCCAGCAGAGCAACTGCTTCGTGATCGTCGAACGTGGCGGTGCCATGCGCAACATGGAGATGGAGCGCAACCTGGCGCGTAGCGGGGAGTCGCGCCAAGGCAGCAACTTCGGCGGTGGTCAGGTCGTTGCCGCCGACTACACGATGAGCCCGTCGATCCAGTTCTCCGGCAACACCGGAGGGGGCGGCCTGGCCTCCTTCCTTCCCGGCATGGCCGGAGCGATCGCCGGCGCGGTGAAGACCAACGAGGCATCGACGACATTGCTGTTGATCGACAACCGTTCAGGCGTGCAGGTCTCGGCTGCCGAAGGCACGGCACGAAACTTCGACATCGGCATCCTGGGCGGTGTCGGCTTGCTGGGCGGCATGGCCGGCGGCGCCTACTCCAAGACGCCGCAGGGCAAGGTCATCGTGGCGGCCTTCGCCGACTCGTACAACCAGATGGTGAAGGCGCTGCGCAACTACAAGGCGCAGACCGTCAAGGGTGGCCTCGGGACGGGCGGGCGTTTGTCGGTCGACGGTGCGACGACGCCGGGCGCTTCCAGCAATACGACTCCCGCCAAGCCGGCTTCCACGACGAAGAAGGCGACGCCCAAGAAGACGACGGGCGGCGGCAACTGATGTCGCGACGGCACGGATCCCGGTGATCCGTGCCGGTCGGTGGCACCAGTCAGTCGACCTTGGCGCCCGACAGCTTGACGACCTTCTGGTACTTCGCCAGCTCGGTCTTCACGAAGGCGCCGAACTGCTCGGGCGTCATCGGCGCCGGCTCGATCATCAGCGTCGCCATGCGCGACTTCAGCTCCGGCGTCGCCAGCGCGTCGGTGAAGGCCTTGTTCAGCCGCAGCGTCGTGTCCTGCGGCAGATGGGCCGGGCCGAAGAGGCCGAACCAGGTGCTGATGTCGAAGCCCGGCAGGCCGGCCTCGATCGCCGTCGGCAGCTCGGGCATCGCGCTGGAGCGGCGTGCCGTCGTCACTGCCAGCGCCTTCAGCCTGCCGTTGCGGATGTTGGCCGAGGCCGCGGCCAGGTTGTCGATGTTGAAGTCGACCTGGCCGCCCAGCAGCGCCAGCTGCGCCGGCGCGGCGCCGCCGTAGGGGATGTGCACGGTGTAGATGTGCGCCAGCGACTTCAGCATCTCGCCTGCGAGGTGGCCGGCGCTGCCGTTGCCGCCCGAACCGTAGTTCAGCTTGCCCGGGTTGCGCCGGGCGTAGGCCAGGAAGTCGGCCAGCGTCGCGATCTTCAGCCGCGCGGCGGTCTCGGCGTTCATCACCAGCACGTTGGGCACCTGGGCGACCAGCGTGATCGGCGTGAAGTCGCGCACCGGGTCATAGGGCAGCTTCGCGAACAACCAGGGGTTGATGGCGTGCGTCGCAACGGCGCCCATCACGATCGTGTGGCCGTCGGGCGCGCTCTTGGCGACGATGTCGGCGCCCAGATTGCCTCCGGCGCCCGGCTTGTTCTCGATGACGACCAGCCCCAGGCTGTCCTTGACACGTTCGGCGAGCGCGCGCGCGACGGTGTCCAGCGGGCCGCCGGGCGGGTAGGGCACGACGAGGCGGATCGGGCGGTTGTCGGCGGCGTATGCCGTGGCGCCGGTGGCGGCCAGCGCGCCGGCCGCGAGCAGGTGGCGACGGGAGATCATCAGGCGGTCGGGCCGTGCTTGTCGGCCTCCGAGGTGAAGGAATCGGCGTAGAACTCTTCGGCCGGCAGGCCGCAGCGCGCGATGAAGTCGCGCTGCGCGGCCTCCACCATCGCCGGCGTGCCGCAGGCGTAGACCTGATGGCCCGACAGGTCGGGCCAGTCGGCCATCACGGCCTGGTGCACGAAGCCGGTGCGGCCGTCCCAGGCGTCGTCGGCGGTCGGTTCGGAGAGCACCGGCACGTAGCGCAGGTTCGGCATCGCAGCCGCGGCTTCGACGCACCAGTCGTGGCGATACAGGTCGGCGCGGCGGCGGCAGCCCCAGTACAGCACGACCGGGCGCTCGATCTTCTCCAGCCGCATCTGCTCGACGATCGCCTTCACCGGCGCGAAACCGGTGCCGCTGGCCAGCAGCACGACCGGCTTGGCGCTGTCGGTGCGCAGGAAGAAGCTGCCCAAGGGGCCTTCCATGCGCAGGATCTCGCGTTCCTTCATCGCGCCGAAGACGTGATCGGTGAACTTGCCGCCCGGCATGTGGCGGATGTGCAGCTCGATGGCCGGCGGCTCGCCCAGCTGCTGCGGCGCGTTGGCCACGCTGTAGGCGCGGCGTGCGCCGTCGCGCAGGATGAACTCGACGTACTGGCCGGCGCGGTACTGCAGGTTCTGGTTGGCGGGCAGCTGCAGCTTCAGCACCGCGACGTCGGCCGCGGCGCGTTCGATCGCCAGCACACGCACCGGCATCTTCAGCACCGGGAACTGGCCGGCGGCGGGCACGCCGCGCGCCTCGACGGCGCAGTCGGTCAGCGGCACCGCGCAGCAGCTGAGGATCTGGCCGGCGGCCTCTTCCTCGGGCGTCAGTGCCTTCAGCTGGTGCGCGCCGTGCGTGACGCGGCCGTCGACCAGGCGGCACTTGCACGAGCCGCAGGCGCCGTCGCGGCAGCCGTAGGGCAGGCCCACGCCCTGGCGGATGGCGGCGGCGAGCATCGTCTCGTCGCGCTGGACCTCGAACTCGACCCCGGCGGGCTCGACCTTGACTCGAAAACTCATGGCAGGCGGCACACGTAAACTAACCCGTCATTGTGCTCCGTCCCACCTTGCTCATCGTCGGCTGCGGCGACGTCGGCTGCCGCGTCCTGAAGCTCCTGGCCGGCCGCTGGCGCGTGCTGGCGCTCACGTCCTCGCCCGAACGCGTGCCCGCGCTGCGGGCGCTGGGCACCGTGCCGCTCGTCGGCGACCTCGACCGCCCGGCGACGCTGGGCCGCCTGGCCGGCCTCGCCGACCACGTGCTGCATCTGGCGCCACCTCCCGGTGAAGGCGAGGGCGACCCGCGCACACGCGCGCTGCTGCAGGCACTGGCGCGTGTCGGCCGCGTGCGCACGCTGGTCTATGCCAGCACCACCGGCGTCTACGGCGACGCCGGCGGCGCACGTTTCGACGAGACCCGCGCCGTCGCGCCGGCCACGCCGCGCGCCCGGCGGCGTGTCGACGCCGAGGAACAGGTGCGGCGCTTCGGCCGCCGCCACGGCGTGCGTGTCGCGGTGCTGCGTGTTCCGGGCATCTACGCGCCGGACCGCGAGGGCGGTGACCCGCGCGACCGCGTGCGCCGCGGCGCGCCGCTGCTGCTGCCGCCGCACGACCCGTACACCAACCACGTGCATGCCGACGATCTGGCGCGCATCTGCGTCGCCGCGCTGCTGCGCGCCGCGCCGCAGCGCGTTTATCACGCCAGCGACGACGGCGAGTTCACGATGGGCGACTACTACCAGCTCGTCGCCCGCCTCGCCGGCCTGCCGGCGCCGCACCGCGTTTCGCTCGACGAAGCCCGGCGCACGCTGGGCGCGATGACGCTGAGCTTCATGGGCGAGTCGCGCCGGCTCGACAACACGCGCCTCAAGCGCGAACTGCGCGTCGCGCTGCGCTACCCGACGGTCGTGGAAGGTCTGGCGCCCTGGGGCTGAGCCGCGGCTAGCGTCGCCGGCCGCCGAACGGCGGCTGCCGCCGCCAGTAGCGGATCATCAGGAAGCCGCCGACCATGCCGCCCAGGTGGGCGAAGTGGGCGATGTCGCCGCGGTCCAGGAAACCCAGCAGCAGCTCCAGCGCGCCGAAGACGACGACGAAGGTGCGGGCCTTCATCGGGATCGGCGGGATCAGCAGCATCACCTGGCGGTTCGGGAACAGCATGCCGAAGGCCAGCAGCAGCGCGAACAGCGCACCCGAGGCGCCGATCGTCGGGTTGTGCGAGCCGGTCATCGCCGTCACCGCCATCTGCGTCAGCGCCGCGGCCAGCGCGCCGGCGAGCAGGAACTGCAGGTAGCGCTTCTGGCCCCAGACACGTTCGAGCTCCGAGCCGAACATCCACAGGCCGAGCATGTTGAAGAACAGGTGGAACAGCCCGCCGTGCAGGAAGGCGTAGGTCACCACCTGCCAGGGGCCGAAGAGGCCGCTGCCGACCGGCCACAGCGCCAGCCACATCGTCAGCGTCTGCGGAACGAAGGCCTGCAGGCAGAACATCGCCGTGCAGATCAGGATCAGCGTCTTGGTGACCGGGGGAAGCGGCGGCATGGATCAGGCCGGACGGGCGCCCGGCGGGGAGGTCGGGGGTCGGATGGTGCCCGCGGCCAGACTCGAACTGGCACGCCTTGCGGCGGCGGATTTTGAATCCGCTACGTCTACCGATTTCGTCACGCGGGCGATCGGGGCAGCCGTCGGCGCACCCGGGTTCGAACGATTATGTCATGCAGGGTTCCGACGTCCGGGCGCCGCGCTGCCACAATGCCGTACGAGGAGCGATGACGATGGACTCAACGGCCGCCCCGGCCTACCCGACCCTGGAAGAAGCGATCGGCCGCACGCCGCTGGTACGCCTTCAGCGCCTGCCCGGCGCCGACAACGCCGCCCGCGGCAACCTGATCCTCGGCAAGCTGGAAGGCAACAACCCGGCCGGCTCCGTCAAGGACCGTCCGGCGATCAGCATGATCCGGCGCGCCGAGGAGCGCGGCGAGATCAAACCCGGCGACACGCTGATCGAAGCGACCTCCGGCAACACCGGCATCGCCCTGGCGATGGCCGCGGCGATCCGCGGCTACCGGCTGGTGCTGATCATGCCGGAGGACCTGTCGATCGAGCGTGCGCAGACGATGAAGGCCTTCGGCGCCGAACTCATCCTGACGCCACGTTCGGGCGGCATGGAATACGCCCGCGACCTCGCCGAGCGCCTGCAGCGCGACGGCAAGGGCCGTGTGCTCGACCAGTTCGCCAACGCCGACAACCCGCGTGTGCACTACGAGAGCACCGGCCCCGAGCTCTGGGAGCAGACCGGCGGGCGCATCACGCACTTCGTCAGCGCGATGGGCACCACCGGCACGATCACCGGCGTCTCGCGCTACCTGAAGGAGCGCAACCCGGCGGTGCGCATCGTCGGCGCGCAGCCGGCCGAAGGCTCGCGCATCCCCGGCATCCGCAAGTGGCCCGAGGCCTACCTGCCGAAGATCTACGACCCGGCGGCGGTCGACGAGACGGTGCTCGTCAGCCAGGCCGACGCCGAGGACATGGCGCGCCGCCTGGCCCGCGAGGAAGGGCTGTTCGGCGGCATCTCGGCGGCCGGCGCCTGCTGGGTCGCGCTGCAGCTGGCGCGCACGGTCGAGAACGCGACGATCGTCTTCATCGTCTGCGACCGCGGCGACCGCTACCTGTCCACCGGCGTCTTCCCCGCCTGAGCCCCGTGGACGACGAGGCCCGTTTCTGCCTGCGCTGCGGCACGGCGCTGGCGTGGATCACGCTGGACGAGGACGGCGGCCCGAAGGCGCGGCTGCGCTGCGCCGCCTGCGGCTGGACGCACTGGAACAACCCGACGCCGGTGCTGGCGGCGATCGTCGAGTGCGCCGACCGCGGCGGCCGACTGCTGCTGGCGCGCAACGCCGCCTGGTCGGGGCGCATGTTCGCGCTGATCACCGGCTTCATGGAGGCCGGCGAGAGCGCCCAGGAAGGCATCCGGCGCGAGGTCGCCGAAGAGACCGGCCTCGTCGTCGACACGCTCGACCTGGTCGGCGTCTACGACTTCCAGCGCATGAACCAGGTCATCATCGCCTGGCACGCGACGGCGCGGGGCGAGATCCGGCTGTCGCCCGAACTGGCCGAGTACCGGCTGTTCGAGCCGTCCGAGGTGCGCTGCTGGCCGGCGGGCACCGGCTACGCGCTGGCCGACTGGCTGCGCTCGCGCGGCCACGAGCCGGTGTTCCTCGACTGGCCGCCGCGCGAGGACGCGGCCCCGGCGGCCTAGAATCCGACGCGATGGACGCCCTGCCTTTCGACAAGGAACTCGACACCCGCGGCCTGAGCTGCCCGCTGCCCATCCTCAAGGCCAAGAAGATGCTGGCCACGATGACCAGCGGCGAGGTGCTGAAGGTCGTCGCCACCGACCCGGGTTCGCTGCGCGACTTCCAGGCCTTCTCGCGCCAGACCGGCAACGAACTCGTCGACCAGCACGCCGAAGGCGCCGAGTTCGTGCACTGGCTGCGCCGCCGCTAGGGCGGCGCACGGCGGCCGCCGCAGCGGCCGCCCGGCTCAGAGCTCCAGACCGCGCAGGTACTCGCGGAAGCCCGCACCCAGCTCGGGGTGCTGCAGCGCGAGCTCGACATTGGCCTGCAGGAAACCTTCCTTGCTGCCGCAGTCGAAACGCTTGCCTTCGTAGCGGTAGGCGAAGACCTTTTCGCGCCGCAGCAGGCTGGCGATGCCGTCGGTGAGCTGGATCTCGCCGCCGACGCCGCGTGGCTGGCTCATGATCTCGTGGAACACGCCCGGCGTCAGGATGTAGCGCCCGGCCACGCCCAGCCGTGACGGCGCCTCGGCTGGCGCCGGCTTCTCGACGATGCGTGTGACGTCCATGAGGCGGTCGTTGACCGGCGTGCCGTCGACGATGCCGTAGCGCCGCGTGTGCTCCTGCGGCACTTCCTGCACCGCGAGGATCGAGGCGCGCCACTCGTCGAACTGCTGCACCATCTGCTTGAGCACCGGCGGCTCGCCGACCATCAGGTCGTCGGCCAGCAGCACCGCGAAAGGCTCGTTGCCGACCAGGCGGCGGCCGCAGAGCACCGCGTGGCCCAGGCCCAGCGCCTGGGCCTGGCGCACGTAGATGCACTCCATGTCGTCGGGCTTGACGCTGTGCACGACGTCCAGCAGTTCCTTCTTGTTCGCCTGCTCGAGTGCGACCTCGAGCTCGAAGGTCATGTCGAAGTGGTCCTCGATCGGGCGCTTGTGGCGGCCGGTGACGAAGATCATCTCGCGCACCCCGGCGGAGTAGGCCTCCTCGACGGCGTACTGGATCAGCGGCTTGTCGACGACCGGCAGCATCTCCTTGGGCTGGGCCTTGGTCGCGGGCAGGAAACGCGTACCGAGACCGGCGACCGGGAATATTGCCTTCTTGACCAACATTTCGTTACATAGAATGAGTTGAATCGATTTCATTCTGGCACGCGACTCCATGAGCCGAAACCGGCGCATGTCAGTGCCTGTTTCCCGCATGGACGTGCTGATCGTCGAGCCGCTGGAACAGCGGGCGCTCGACTGGCTTGGCAAGCGGCGTGCCGTTCACGTCGAACCTTCTCTCGCCGCCGAGCCAACGCGCTTCGAGGAGCGGCTGGCCGAGGCGCGCGCCGTCGTGGTGCCGGGCACGATGCGGCTGGACGCGCGCACGCTACTCGGTGCGCCGGCGCTGCGGGCCGTCGGCCGGCTCGACGGCGGGCCGGGCACGATCGACCTGATCGCCTGCGAGAGCGCCGGCATCTCCGTCGTGCAGCCGGCCGGTGCCGGTTCGGTCGCCGAGGCCGAGTTCGCCACCGCGGCCATCCTGCAACTGCTGCGCCGCATCCCGGTGCACGAAGGCCACGGCGTCTACGTCGGGCGTGAGCTGTCGTCGTCGACGGTGGGCATCGTCGGCATGTCGCCGACGGCGCGGCTGCTGTCGCAGCTGGCGGGCAACTTCGGCGCGCGTGTCGTCGGTTACGACCCGGCGCTGCACGCCTCGGACATCGCCTGGCGCCAGGCCGGCATCCGCCCGGTGCCGCTGGCCGAGCTGTTCGAGACCTGCGACGTCGTCGTCGTGCTGCTGGCCTACTACTCGCGTTACCACGGCCTGCTCGGCGAGCGCCTGCTGGAAGGCTGCAAGCCCGACCAGGTGCTGGTCTGCCTGTCGCCGGCCGCGGTGTTCGACGAGGAAGCGCTGGGCGCGGTGCTGAAGAGCGGCCGCATGGCCGGCGCCTGGTTCGACCGCCTCGAGCCCGGCTGGCTGGAGCCGGGGCGGCCGCTGTGGCACGTCGACACGCTGCACGTGACGCCGCGCCTGGCGCCGTCGACGCGCGAGTCGCGGGCGCGTGGCGCCTGGGCGCTGGTGCGGCGGCTGGACGCGCTGCTGGGGGTCGCCGACCCCCAGGCAGCGTTCAGCGAGACGGTGCCAGCCTCGCTCGTTGGGCTTGCAGGCGGTCCAAGGCCTGAGTGAAGCCGTCCAGGCGCGCCTTCTCCTGCTCGACCACGGCTGCCGGCGCCCGCGCGACGAAGCTCTCGTTGGCCAGCTTGGCGCGCGCCTTCGTCACCTCGCCTTCGAGGCGGGCGATCTCCTTGCCCAGGCGGGCGAGTTCGGCCTCGACGTCGATCTCGACGTGCAGCGCCAGGCGCAGGCCGCCGGCCAGCGCCACCGGCGCGGTCTGCGTCGCGGCGGCAAAAGCCGCTTCGTCGGCCGGCACACGCACCTCGGCCAGGCGCGCCAGCGCCTTCAGCAGCGGCGCGGCGGCGTCGACGAACGCCGCGTCGCCGTAGGCCACCAGCGGCACACGCTCGCCGGGCGACAGGTTCATCTCGCTGCGCAGGTTGCGCGTCACGCCGACGATGGCCTTCAGCCGTGCCACCCAGTCGTCGGCCGCGGCGTCGATCTTCTCCGGCTGGGCGACGGGGTAGGGCGCGCCGGCGACCGAGTCGGCCACCTTGCGGCCGGCGACCGGCGCCACCGTGTCCCACAGCTCGGCGGTGATGAAGGGCGCGATCGGGTGCAGCAGGCGCAGCACGGTCTCGAGCACGCGGATCAGCGTGCGCCGCGTCGCGCGCTGGGCGGCGTCGTCGCCGTTGGCGATCTGCACCTTGGCGATCTCGAGGTACCAGTCGCAGTACTCGTCCCAGACGAAGGCGTAGATCGCGTTGGCGACGTTGTCCAGGCGGTACTCGGTGAAGCCCTGGGCCACCGCCTGCTCGACACGCTGTAGCTCGCTGACGATCCAGCGGTCGGCCGGCGAGAACGTCATGTACTCGCTGCAGCTGCCGCTGGCGCAGGCCGCGTCGGCCTGCTCGCCGATGCCGCAGTCCTGGCCTTCGCAGTTCATCAGCACGAAACGCGTGGCGTTCCAGAGCTTGTTGCAGAAGTTGCGGTAGCCCTCGCAGCGCTTGGAGTCGAAGTTGATGTTGCGCCCCAGGCTCGCGTAACTCGCCATCGTGAAGCGCAGCGCATCGGCGCCGAAGCCGGGAATGCCGGCCGGGAACTCCTTCTCGGTCTCCTTGCGCACGCGCGGCGCGGTCTCGGGCCGGCGCAGGCCGGTGGTGCGCTTGTCCAGCAGCGCCGGCAGCTCGATGCCGTCGATCAGGTCGACCGGGTCGAGCACGTTGCCTTCGCTCTTGCTCATCTTCTTGCCCTGCGCATCGCGCACCAGGCCGTGGATGTAGACGTCGCGGAACGGCACCTTGCCGGTGAAGTGCGTCGTCATCATGATCATCCGGGCGACCCAGAAGAAGATGATGTCGAAGCCGGTCACGAGCACCGACGACGGCAGGAACAGGTCCTGCTCGACGGTCTTGTCGGGCCAGCCCAGCGTCGAGAACGGCACCAGCGCCGACGAGTACCAGGTGTCGAGCACGTCCTCGTCACGCTTGAGCTCACCGGTGTAGCCCGCGGCCGCGGCGCGCTCGCGCGCTTCTTCCTCGCTGCGCGCGACGAAAAGTTCGCCGCCCGTGCCGTACCAGGCCGGGATCTGATGGCCCCACCAGAGCTGGCGGCTGATGCACCAGTCCTGGATGTTGTTCATCCAGTGGTTGTAGGTGTTGACCCACTGCTCCGGCACGAAGCGCACCTGGCCCGAGGACACGGCGTCGATCGCCTTGGCGGCGATGCTCTTGCCGTCGGCGCCGGGCTTGTTGACGGCGACGAACCACTGGTCGGTGAGCATCGGCTCGACGATCTGGCCGGTGCGTTCGCAGCGCGGCACCATCAGGCGGTGCTTCTTGGTCTCGACCAGCAGGCCGAGCGCGTCGAGGTCGGCGACGACGCGCTTGCGGGCCTCGAAGCGGTCCAGGCCGCGGTAGGCCTCGGGCGCGTGGTCGTTGATCGTCGCCTTCAGCGTCAGCACGCCGATCGACGGCAGGCCGTGGCGCTGGCCGACGGCGTAGTCGTTGGCGTCGTGCGCCGGCGTCACCTTGACGACGCCGGTGCCGAACTCGCGGTCGACGTAGGCGTCGGCGATGACCGGGATCGTGCGTTCGGTCAGCGGCAGCTTGACGCGCTTGCCGACCAGCGCCGTGTAGCGCTCGTCCTCGGGGTGCACCATCACCGCGGTGTCGCCGAGCATCGTTTCGGGCCGCGTCGTCGCGACGACCAGGCTGCCTGAGCCGTCTTCCAGCGGGTAGCGGATGTGCCAGAGGAAGCCGTCCTCCTCTTCGCTGGCGACCTCCAGGTCCGACACCGCCGACTGCAGCACCGGGTCCCAGCTCACCAGGCGCTGGCCGCGGTAGATCAGGCCTTCGTCATAGAGGCGCACGAAGGTCTCGGTGACGACGCGCGAGAGCTTGTCGTCCATCGTGAAGTACTCGTGGTCCCAGCTGACGCTGTCGCCCAGGCGGCGCATCTGGCGCGTGATCGTCGCGCCGGAGGCGTGTTTCCAGTCCCAGACGCGGGCGACGAAGTTCTTTCGGCCCAGTTCATGGCGCGACTGGCCGGCTTCCTGCAGCTGGCGCTCGACGACGATCTGCGTCGCGATGCCGGCGTGGTCGGTGCCGGGCACCCAGAGCGTGTTGTCGCCGCGCATCCGGTGGTAGCGCGTCAGCGAGTCCATGATCGTCTGGTTGAACGCGTGCCCCATGTGCAGCGTGCCGGTGACGTTGGGCGGCGGCAACTGGATGCAGAACGAGGGCTTGGACGGGTCCAGCGTGGGCGCGTGCGCGCCGCTGGCCTCCCAGACCGGGGCCCAGCGGGCTTCGATGGCGGCAGGTTCGAACGACTTGGCGAGTTCGGGCATGGGGCTCGTCGGCGGAAGAACGCCGCGGCGCGCACGGCAGCGCGCACGCGGGCGGACGATTGGGGGAAGATCGGGATTGTAGGTTGCCGTCCCCGAAGGAGATCCGTTCCATGAGCCGTGCCGCCCGTCCGCTGTCCTTGGTCCTGCGCCGCGCCGCGTTGGCGCTGCTGCCCGCGGTGCTCGCCGCCTGCGGCGGCGGAGGCGGCAGTGACGGCGCCGGGGAGTGCACGGTCAGCTCGCGCCAGGTCTGGTTGCGCGACTACATGGACGACTGGTACTTCTGGTACCAGATCTCGCCCAGCCCGTCGCCCTCGGGCTACTCGACGGTGGAGAGCTACTTCGACGCGCTGCTCTACACCGGCAGCAGCGCCGACTTCCCGGCCGACCGCTGGAGCTACTACGAGAGCACGGCCGACTTCAACCGCTTCTGGGGCGACGGCCGCACGATGGGCTACGGCTTCTCGGTCGCCGGCCTGGAGGTCGACGGCCGGCCCGACCAGCCGCTGTACGTGCGCGCCGTCGAAGCCAACTCGGACGCCGCGGCTCAGGGCGTCGTGCGCGGCGACGAGATCGTCTCGATCAACGGCGTCGGCGCCTCGGCGCTGATCAGCGACGGCAGCTTCTCGGTGCTGACGGCCAACGCCGTCGGCGACACGCTGGCGCTGGTGCTGCGCCGTGACGGCGCCACGCGCAACGTCAGCGTCAAGGCCACCGAGTACGCGCTGACCCCGGTGCCGGTGACGACGACGCTGACGACCACCGGCGGGCGCAAGCTGGGCTACGTCGCCGTCAAGGACATGATCTCGCAGGTCAACACGCCGCTGGCCCAGGCCTTCTCGTCCTTTGCCGCGGCCGGCGTGAACGACGTCGTGCTCGACCTGCGCTACAACGGCGGCGGCCTGGTGTCGGTCGGCACGACGGTCGCGTCCTATGTCGCCGGCGCCGCCAAGGCCGGGCAGACCTACGCCGACCTGCTCTACAACAACCGCCACCAGGACCAGAACGCGAGCTTCAAGTTCCAGAGCCCGACCGCGGCGGCCGGCGTCTCGCGGGTCTTCGTGCTCGTCGGGCCGCGCACCTGCTCGGCCAGCGAGCAGGTCATCAACGGCTTGCGCGGCGTCGGCATCCAGGTCGTCGCGATCGGCGACACGACCTGCGGCAAGCCGGTCGGCTTCCTGCCGCAGGACGACGGCTGCGGCACGACCTACAGCGTCGTCAATTTCGAGTCGGTCAACGCACGCAACGAGGGGCGCTACTTCGACGGCTTCGCGCCGACCTGCGCGGTGGCCGAAGACTTCACACGCCCGCTGGGCAGCGCCGGCGAGCCGCTGCTGGCGGCCGCGGCCACCTACGCCGACACCGGCGCCTGCCCGGCCAGCGCCACGGCGCGCACCCAGTCGCTGCGCCGCGGCGGCTGGCACGCGCCCGAGCCCGACGAGCGCCGCGGGATGATCGCGCGCTGAAGCGCGTTCAGGCGGCGGCCTGGGCGCCGGGCACGACGCGGTTCTTGCCGCTGCGCTTGGCTTCGTAGAGCCGGGCGTCGGCGGCGGCCAGCAGCGCCTGGCGGCCGTCGGCCTCCTCGCGCTCGGCCAGGCCCATTGACAGCGTCACGCGCTGCAGCTCGGCCGCGACGGCCGTCCAGTCGTGGGCCTCGACGGCCGCACGCATCGCCTCGCAGGCGCGAAGCGCGTCGTTGGCCGAGGCTTCGACGAAGACGACGCAGAACTCCTCGCCGCCGTAGCGTGCGACGAGGTCGATGTCGCGGCAGTGCGCGCGCAGCAGCGTCGCGACCTCGCGCAGCACGGCGTCGCCGGCGGCGTGGCCGTGGCGGTCGTTGATGCGCTTGAAGTCGTCGATGTCGATCATCGCCACCGCCAGCGCGTGGCCGTGGCGTGCGGCGCGTGCGTACTCGTCGCGCAGGCGCTCGTCGAGCTGGCGGCGGTTGGCGACGCCGGTCAGCGGGTCGGTGCGCGTCTGCTCGGCCAGGCGCGCGCTCTCCAGCCGCGCCATCGTCGCGTCGTGGCGCGCTCGCGCCAGGTCGTACTGCACCTGCAGCGCGCGCAGCTTGCGGTCGGAGTCTTCGTTGAACTGCGCGCGTTCGACCTCGTGGAAGGCCTCGTGGTGCACCAGCGCCGCCTCGTAACGGCCGGCGGCCTTGTGCAGGCACCACAGCGCCTTGTGCGCGCGTGCGACGTGCTGGCGGCTGCCGCGGTCCAGCGCGATGCCGACCGCACGCTCCAGCGAGCGGCAGGCGCCGGCGTCGTCGCCGTCGGCGGCGAGCAGTTCGCCCTGCAGCACGAGCGCGAAGCACTCGGCGTTCGGGTAGCCGGCGGCCTGCGCGCGCGGCACGACTTCGGCCAGCGCGGCGCGCGCCTCGTCGCCGCGCCCGAGCGCGAGCAGCGGCTCGACGGTGTTCAGGCGGGCGATGATCTGCGCGCCGCCGGGCACGGCCTGGCCGCCGTCGATCTCGATCGCACGCTGCAGGTGCTGCAAGGCTTCCTCGTGGCGGCGCAGGTTCTTGCAGTTGATGCCCATGTTGTTGAGCACGTGCACGCTGCGGGCGGCGTCGCCGGCCTGTTCGTACAGCGCCAGCGCCTCGCGGTACTGCACCAGGCCGGCTTCCGGGTCGCCACCCTTGGACAGCACGACGCCGATGCTCAGCAGCGTGCCGGCGAGCTGGATCGGGTCGCCCAGCGCACGGGCGATCTCGGCCGAACGCGAGCCCCATTCGAGCGCGGCGTCGAGCACGCCGGCTTCGTCGCAGGCGATGGACAGCGCGCGCAGCACCTGGCATTCGAGCAGCAGCTCGCCGGAGGGCACCAGGCCGCGCGCGGCCTGCAGCTCGTCCAGCGCCTCGGTGTGGCGGCCGAGGAAGCTCAGGCCCAGGCCGCGCACGCGCCGCGCCGCGGCCAGCGTCGCCATCGGCAGCGCGGCCGACAGCGCCAGCGCCTCGTCGGCCAGGCGCAGCGTCTGCGCCGGCTGCGTGTAGTAGAGCTTCTCGGCCTCGGCGAGCAGCGCGCCGGCCTCGCGGGCGGCCGCTTCGGGGCTGTCCTGGGCGGCCGCGGTGTTCATCTCACATGAACAGGTGTTCGCCGGCGTTCTCGCCGCCGAGGATCACGTAGTTGACCTTCTTCAGGTCGGCCAGCGCGCGCCCGCCGGCGTAGCTGATCGAGCTCTGCAGGTCCTCGCGCATCTCGCGCAGCGTGTCGGCCAGGCGGCCCTTGATCGGCTCGAGGATGCGCTTGCCCTCGACGTGCTTGTACTCGCCCTTGTTGAAGTCGCTGGCCGAGCCGTAGTACTCCTTGTAGAGCTTGCCGTCGACCTCGACGGTCTGGCCGGGGCTCTCCTCGTGGCCGGCGAACAGCGAGCCGATCATCACCATCGTCGCGCCGAAGCGCACGCTCTTGGCGATGTCGCCGTGGTGGCGGATGCCGCCGTCGGCGATGATCGGCTTGGTCGCCACGCGTGCGCACCACTTCAGCGCCGACAGCTGCCAGCCGCCGGTGCCGAAGCCGGTCTTCAGCTTGGTGATGCAGACCTTGCCCGGGCCGACGCCGACCTTGGTCGCGTCGGCGCCCCAGTTCTCGAGGTCGATGACGGCCTCCGGCGTGGCGACGTTGCCGGCGATCACGAAGGCCTGCGGCAGCCGCTTCTTGATGTGCTCGATCGTCAGGCGCACGCTTTCGGCGTGGCCGTGGGCGATGTCGATCGTGATGTAGTCGGCGCCGACGCCGTCGGCCGCCAGGCGGTCGATGGTCTCGTGGTCGTGCGGCTTGACGCCCGAGCTGATCGACACGAACAGGCCCTTGTCGCGCATGCGGCGCGCGAACTCGACGCTGTCCAGATCGAAGCGGTGCATGACGTAGAAGTGGCCGGATGCGGCGAGCATCTCGGCGATCGTCTCGTCGAGCACCGTCTTCATGTTCGCCGGCACCACCGGGAGGTTGAAGCGGCGCCCGCCGAAGACGATCGAAGGGTCGCATTCGCTGCGGCTTTCGACGCGGCATTTGCGCGGCAGCAGCAGGATGTTGTCGTAGTCGAAGATTTCCATGGCCGGGCTCCGTATCCGTGAGAGGCGATGGACCCGGCTGCAGGGCGCCGGCGGCGGGCGCGCACTGAATCGGCGGCCGGTGTGCCGGACGCAAGAAATCGAGTCCGGTGACCGATTCTACGCAGCGCGTCACGGCGAGCGCGATCGCTGGACTTGCCCGGCCGCCCGGTGCGGTCACAGCGTGTTACGCTGGGGCGTCACAGAGCGACCGGCCAGGGACGGGCCGGATTGCACATGAACACCGCCCTCGACGCGCTGAACCAGCGGCTGCGACAGGAGCGTCTCGCACTCGCACTGCTTCTGCTGGCCGTGGCCCTGGCGCTCGGCTGGGCGCGGCTGCGCGTGCGCGACGACGTCCTGGCCGCCGAAGGTGCCCGCTTGGCCGACCAGGCCGTGGCGGTGCGCCAGGTGCTGGCGCTGCAGGTCGACGCCGCACGCACCGCGCTCATCACCTTGCGGAGCTCGCTCGTCGCCGCACCCGGCGGCGGATCGGAGCGCCTGCGCGCCTTCGCCGGTTCGACGCCGGTCATCGGCGACGTGCTGCGGCTGGACGCCGGCGGCCGCGTCGTCGCCGCCAGCCGCACGATGCCGGCGGGCAGCCGCATCGCCGCGCTGCCCGACACGCACCTGCCGGACCTGCTGTACCTGCGGCCGCCCGACGAGGACGAACTCGGCCGCCGCCGCCTGCTGATGCTGCTGGCTCTGCCCGACGGCGGCTGGCTGGCGACCGAACTGGACAGCGCGCACGCCCGGGCGGTCTTCGGCGCGGTGCGCTACGCGGCGGACATGCGGGTCGCGCTGGCCCATGGCAGCGGGCGGTTGCTGCTGTCGGAGCCGCCGGTCCCGAACCTGGACTCGGTCGATCTGACGCGCAGCAGCCCGGCCTTCGTCGCCCACCGCCGCAGCGGGCGCGATGTCAGCGTGGAACGCGCCCACAGCGCGCTGTCCACGGACGACCGCCTGTTCGCGCTGGCGACGCTGGGCGCGCCGCTGCTGCCGCTGGACGGCAACATCGAGTTCGCCACCAGCCGCAACGTCGACGCGGTGCTCGAACCCTGGCACACGCAGACGCTGCTGGTGGCCGCGGGCTATCTGGCGGTGTCGCTGATCACCGCCTTCGGGCTCGCGCTGATGCAGCGCCGCCAGCGTGAGGCGGTGGACCGCCTGCGTGTCGAGAGCGAACGCCTCGAGCTGGCCTTGCGCGGGGCCGACCTGGGCCTCTGGGACAACGACTGGCGCCTGGACCGCGGCACCGTCAACAACCGCTGGTGCGAGATCCTCGGCCTGCCGCCGCCCGACGGCCGCGACATGCGCGCGGTCTGGCTGGAGCGTCTGCATCCGGACGACCGCGACACGGTCGTCGCCGCCGAGCGGCGCCACCTGGAAGGCCGCAGCCCGTCCTACGAGGTGATCTACCGCCTGCGCCATGCCGACGGCCGCTGGATCTGGGTGCTCGACCGCGGCAAGGTGCTGCAGCGCGCCGCCGACGGCCGGCCGCTGCGCATGTCCGGCACGCTGCTCGACATCGACAAGCGCATGCGCGAACAGCAGGCGCTGGCCGCCAGCGAGCGCCGGCTGGCGATCACGCTGCGCTCGATCGGCGACGGCGTCATCGTCACCGACCGCGACACGCGCATCACGCGCATGAACACGACGGCCGAACGCCTGACCGGCTGGCCCGAGGTCGAGGCGCTGGGCCGGCCGCTGGCCGAGGTCTTTTGCATCGTCAACCAGCGCAGCGGCGAGACGGTCGCCAACCCGGCCGAGCGGGTCGTCGCCACCGGCCACATCGTCGAGCTGGCCAACGACACCGCGCTGCTGGCGCGCGACGGCCGCCGCCTGTTCATCGAGGACAGCGCCGCGCCGATCCCGGGCGACGACGGCGACATCGCCGGCGTCGTGCTGGTGTTCAGCGACGTCACCGAGCGCTACGTCGCGCGCCAGGCGTTGCGCGAGCGCGAACGGCTGCTGGCCGGCATCACCGACGCCCTGCCGGGGCCGGTGGCGCGGCTGGACCTGCGGGGCCGCTACCAGTTCGCCAGCGCCGCCTACCGCGAGTGGTTCGGGCTGGACCCGGCGACCATCGTCGGGCGCACGATCAGCGAGGTGCTGGGCGAGCCGCTGTACCAGCTCGGTCTGCCGCACCTGCGCCGTGTGCACGGCGGCGAGGTCGTGCGCTTCGACCTGCCGCTGAAGACCGCCGACGGCGTGCAGCGCCACGCCTTCGTCACGCTGCTGCCCGACCGCGACGCCGCCGGCGCGGTCTGCGGCCACTTCGCCGTCACCTTCGACATCGGCGAGCTCAAGCGCACCGAGGAGGCCTTGCGCGCCAGCGAACGCCGGCTGCGTGTGCTGCTGGACAACCTGATGACCGGGGTCGTCGTGCACGGGCCCGATCTGTCGGTGCGCGAGGCCAACGCGGCGGCGCTGCAGATGCTCGGCGTGCCGGACCTGAAGGCGCTGCTGGCACGCAGCTCCGACGACTGGGAGGTCGTCGACGAGCAGGGCCAGCCGCTGTCGCCCGATGAACTGCCGGCGATGCGCGCGCGCCGCGGCGGTCGTCGCATCGCCGACATCGTGCTCGGCCTGCGCCGCCCCGACGGCCGCCAGCTCTGGGCGCTGTGCAACGCCGTGCCGCTGCACGACGACGACGGCCGGCTGGAGTCGATCGTCGTCGCCTTCGCCGACATCACCTCGCGCCGCGAGGCCGAGCGCCTGGAGCGCCGGCTGCGCGACACGCAGAAGATGGAAGCCATCGGCACGCTGGCCGGCGGCATCGCGCACGACTTCAACAACATCCTCGCCGGCATCCTCGGCCGGCTGACGCTGGCGCGCGAGGACGCGGCGGCCTCGCGCCCGGTGCACGAGCACCTGGACCAGGCGATGCAGGCCGGCCTGCGCGCGGTGGCGCTGGTGCGCAAGATCCTCGAGTTCAGCCGCGGCGAGACCGGCGCGATGACGCTGCAGCCGGCCGCGCCGGTGGTCGAGGAGACGCTGGGCATGCTGCGCGCGATGGTGCCGCCCGGCGTGCAGCTGCAGGCCCTGCTGCCGGCCGAGCCGGTCGTCGTGCGCGTCGACGGCACCCAGCTGCAGCAGGTGCTGCTGAACCTGGCGACCAACGCCTGGCACGCGCTGCCGGCCATCGGCGGCCGCGTCGAGGTCGGGCTGGAACGCCTCGACGCCGCGCAGGCACGTGCGCTGGGCGAGCCGGCGCTGGCCGAAGGCCCCGTCGCCCACCTCTGGGTGCGTGACGACGGCCACGGCATCGCGCCCGACGTGCTGTCGCGCATCTTCGAGCCCTTCTACACGACCAAGCCGGTGGGCAAGGGCACCGGGCTGGGCCTGTCGGTCGTGCACGGCATCGTGCAGGCGCACGGCGGCGCGATCCGGGTCGACAGTCGGCTGGACGCCGGCAGCACCTTCCACGTCTACCTGCCGTCGCCGGAGGCGCAGGAACCGGCGCCCGCGCCGGCGGCGACCGTCGGCGCATCGCCCCCGCCGCCGGCGGCCGGCGCGCGCGTGCTGCTGGTCGACGACGACCCGATCGTCGCCGCGGTGCACGGCCAGCTGCTGCGCCGCGCCGGCTACCGCGTGCAGGTCTGCGACTCCGGCCGCGAGGCGCTGGCGCTGCTGGAACGTTCGCCCGACGGCTTCGACGCCGTCGTCACCGACCACAACATGCCCGACACCTCGGGCGTCGAACTGGCGCGCCGCATCGCCGAGGCGGCGCCGCGGCTGCCGGTGCTGCTGTGCTCGGGCTTCGTCGACGACGCGCTGCACGCGCAGGCGGCGGCGGTCGGTGTGCGCGTCGTCGTGCCCAAGGAGGACGCCTACGAGCGCCTGGCCCCCGCGCTGGCCGCGGTGCTGGCCGGCGAGGGCGACTCCTAGAATCCCGGGATGCATCTCCAAGACGCGCAGCTGCTGCGCAACCTCAATCCCGAACAGCTCGCTGCCGTCACGCTGCCGGCCGTGCCCGCGCTGATCCTCGCCGGCGCCGGCTCCGGCAAGACGCGCGTGCTGACGACGCGCATCGCCTGGCTGCTGGCCACCAACCAGGTGTCGCCGGGCGGCGTGCTCGCCGTCACCTTCACGAACAAGGCCGCCAAGGAGATGCTGACGCGGCTGGGCACGATGCTGCCGTTCGCCGTGCGTGGCATGTGGATCGGCACCTTCCACGGCCTGTGCAACCGCCTGCTGCGCGCGCACTGGAAGGCCGCCGGGCTGCCGCAGAGCTTCCAGATCCTCGACAGCGCCGACCAGCTCTCGGCCGTCAAGCGCGTCGTCAAGGCGATGAACCTCGACGAGGAGCGTTTCGTGCCCAAGCAGGTGGCGTGGTTCATCGCCGGGCAGAAGGAAGAGGGCCGCCGGCCGGCCGCCGTCGAGACCTTCGACGAGCACACGCGCAAGCTGGTGCAGGTCTACGAAGCCTACGAGGAGCAGTGCCGGCGCGAAGGCGTCGTCGACTTCGCCGAGCTGATGCTGCGCAGCTACGAGCTGCTGCGCGACGACGAGCCGCTGCGCGAGCACTACCGCCGCCGCTTCGGCCACGTGCTCGTCGACGAGTTCCAGGACACCAACCGGCTGCAGTACGCCTGGCTGAAGATGTTCGCGCCGCCGGGCGCCCAGGGCCAGGGCGTGTTCGCCGTCGGCGACGACGACCAGAGCATCTACGCCTTCCGCGGCGCGCGCGTCGGCAACATGGCCGACTTCGAGCGCGAGTACCGCGTCAGGAGCGTCATCAAGCTCGAGCAGAACTACCGCTCGTTCGGCAACATCCTCGACGCCGCCAACGCGCTGATCGCGCACAACTCGCAGCGCCTGGGCAAGAACCTGCGCACCGATGCCGGCCCCGGCGAGCCGATCCGCGTGCAGGAGGCGCCCAGCGACTACGCCGAGGCCCAGTGGCTGCTGGACGAGGCGCGCGAGCTGCACCGCGGCGGCATGCCGCGCAGCGAGATCGCCGTGCTCTACCGCAGCAACGCGCAGAGCCGGGTCATCGAAAGCGCGCTGTTCAACGCCGGCATCCCGTACCGCGTCTACGGCGGCCTGCGCTTCTTCGAGCGCGCCGAGGTCAAGCACGCGCTGGCCTATCTGCGGCTGCTGGAGAACCCCGACGACGACACCAGCTTCCTGCGCGTCGTCAACTTCCCGGCGCGCGGCATCGGTGCGCGTTCGGTCGAGTTGCTGCAGGACGCTGCGCGCGCCAGCGGCCGCAGCCTGGCGCAGAGCGTCGGCGCGGTGCCGGGCAAGGCCGGCCTCAACCTGCAGGGTTTCGTGCACAAGCTCGACGCGATGCGCAGCGCCACGCAGGGCCTGACGCTGCGCGAGATCATCGAGCACGTCGTGCACGAGAGCGGGCTGCTGGACTTCTACCGCACCGAGAAGGAAGGCCAGGACCGCATCGAGAACCTGCAGGAACTGGTCAACGCCGCCGAGAGCTTCGTCACCCAGGAAGGCTTCGGCAAGGACGCGGTGGCGCTGCCGCTGGACGAACACGGCCCCGGCACGCTGGCCGGCGGCGGCGAGGCGCCGATGCCGCTGCCCGACGCCGAGACCGGCGAGATCGTCTCGCCGCTGGCGGCCTTCCTGACGCACGCCTCGCTGGAAGCCGGCGACAACCAGGCCCAGGCCGGCACCGACGCCGTGCAGCTGATGACGGTGCACTCGGCCAAGGGCCTGGAATTCGACGCCGTGTTCATCACCGGCATCGAGGAAGGCCTGTTCCCGCACGAGCAGTCGCTGTCCGACGCCGACGGCGTCGAGGAGGAGCGGCGGCTGATGTACGTCGCGATCACGCGCGCCCGCAAGCGCCTGTACCTGAGCTTCAGTCAGACGCGCATGCTGCACGGACAGACGCGCTACAACGTCAAGAGCCGCTTCTTCGACGAGCTGCCCGAAGGTGCGCTGAAGTGGCTGACGCCGCGCCAGCAGGGTTTCGGCTCGGGTTACGCACGCGAATACCGCCAGGCCTGGGACCGCGGCCAGGGGCTGTCGGGCATCGTCGGCGCCGGGCGCGTCGAGCGTGCCGAACCCTGGCAGCAGCCGGTGCCGTTCACGCCCAAGGCGCCGCCGGCGCCGGCCGGGCAGGCGCCGCTGCGCACCGGCCAGGCGGTGTTCCATACCAAGTTCGGCGAGGGCGTGGTTGTCACGCTCGAAGGCAGCGGCGAGGACGCGCGCGCCCAGGTGCGCTTCGGCCGCCACGGCGTCAAGTGGCTGCTGCTGGCGATGGCCAAGCTGACGCCGATCGACTGACCGGCGGCGCGCCGGCCGGGCTCAGACGGGCTCGACCGGCGGCCGCACCGCGTCGGCGCCGCCGAAGCTGTCGTTGAAGGTGAACAGCAGCGAGACGTAGAACACGGTCGAGAACAGCAGCCCCGCCGGCAGCGCCAGCATCGAGGCCGCGCTGTGCGCGCCGAGCAGCGAGAACACCAGCGCCGCGACGATGCCGAAGACCGTCGCGACGACGAACCAGGCCAGGCCGTAGACGAAGAACGCGCCCTTGCAGCGCCAGACCGCCAGCGTGCTGGAGAACAGCGACTGCGCGACGCCCTGGCGGCCCCAGTGCACCAGCGCCGGCGCGTGCCAGAACGGCACCGACAGCAGCGAGCCCAGCACCAGGCCGAGGAAGGCCGCGGCGGTGACGCCGGGTTCGTCCATCAGCGCGTCGAGTTCCTCCTGCGGCACGTTGCCCTGGGCCATCAGCGACTGCAGGCGCTGCATCGCGCCGCCGGAGACGAGGTCGCAGGCGACGAGGATGCCGATCGCGCACAGCCCGTACAGCGCGCACAGCACCAGCAGCGAGGTGCGGCGCTTGGCGTCGCCCTTCAGCGGCTCGATGAACTGCGCCGGCGTCACCGGCCCGCCGAGCAGCGCCGACTGCGACGCGACCATGAAGCCCAGCGACAGCATCGGCAGCGACATCATCTGCAGCACGCCGCCGAGGATGGGCACCAGCGACACCGCCAGCGCGGCGAACAGGAACACGGCGAACAGCGCCGTGAAGGCCAGCGGGCGGCGGGCGTAGAGCGCGAAGGCGTCGCGCAGCCAGCGCGCGCCGCGCGCCGGTTCCACCGTCTTCAGTTGCAGCGGCATGCTGGGGGACTCAGGGGCTGGGCGTGGCCGGCGGGTGCCACGGGTTGTCGATGCGGTCGCGCAGCAGGCGTTCGAAATGCGCCGGGTCCTTGGGCTGCAGCAGCGCGGCGTCGCGCGGCAGGTGCCAGTCGCGCAGCCGCGACAGCCAGAAGCGCAAGGCCGCGGCGCGCAGCAGGCCGGGCATCAGCCGGATCTCGGCGTGCGACAGCGGGCGCACGGCCTGGTAGGCGGCCATGAAGGCGAGCGCGCGTTCCTCGTCGAGGCTGGCGGTCGTCAGGTCGGCACACCAGTCGTTCAGGCAGACGGCGATGTCGAAGAGCAGCGTGTCGGTGCCGGCGAAGTAGTAGTCGAAGAAGCCGCAGAGGCGGTCCTCGCCGGCGGTCTCGTCGAACATCACGTTGTCGCGGAACAGGTCGGCGTGGATCGCGCCGCGCGGCAGCGAGCGCCCGGCGGCCGAGTCCGCGAGCTGCTGCTGGAAGGCGAGCTCGTCGCGCAGCAGCGCGGCCTGCGCGGCGTCGACGAAGGGCAGCACCTCGGGCACCGTGGCCGCCCACCAGTCCAGCCCGCGCAGATGCGGCTGCTCGACCGGCAGGTCGGCGACGGCAAGGTGGGCGCGCGCCAGCATCGCGCCGACCTGGGCGCAGTGCGTGGCCTCGGGCGCCAGCCGGTGGCTGCCGGGCAGCCGCGTGACCACCGCCGCCGGCTTGCCGGCCAGCGTGTGCAGCAGGCTGCCGTCGGCATCGGCCTGCGGCGCCGGCACCGGGATGCCGTGCTGCGCCAGGTGCTGCATCAGCGCCAGGTAGTAGGGCAGCTCGTCGCGCGACAGGCGCTCGAACAGCGTCACGACCCACTGGCCGCGGGCCGTCGTCGCGTAGTAGTTGGTGTTCTCGATGCCCGAGCGGATGCCGCGCAGGTCGCTCAGCGCGTCCAGGCCCAGGCGGCGGAGCAGGGCGTCGGCTTCGGCGAAGCCGACTTCGGTGTAGACGGCCACTTCAGCGCCTCGCTCGCCCGGCTGCGGGGCGGGTGTCTGGCAAGCTCTTCACGCTCAGAACGACAGCATGTGCCAGACCCGCTGGCCCGACAGGTCGCCGGGCTGCGACGGGTCGCGCGCGCCGCTGGAAGGCACGATCTCGTAAGGCTTCACCCCGGGCAGCTTGCTGCGCACGGTGATGCTCTGCGTCTGGCCGCGCACCTTCAGCTCCTCGATGCGCACGTTGTCATCTTCGGACACCTGGCGCTGCACGGCCGGCTCCGGAATGCGCGAGGCGGGCGCCGAGGCCGCGGCCTCGGGCGGCGGGGCCGTCTGCGCCTGGGCGCAGGTGGCCGCGGCCAGGAGAGCCAGGGCCGGCAGGAGGGAACGGGACGGTCGCGCCATGGCGTGATTCTAGGCGGCCCGCCAAGGCCCGCCGGCTCGCCTGGCCGACAATGGGGCAATGGACGATTCCCGCCCCACGCTGCTGCTGGTCGACGGCTCCAGCTACCTCTACCGCGCCTACCACGCGCTGCCCGACCTGCGTTCGCCCGACGGCTTCCCCACCGGCGCCATCCACGGCATGGTCGCGATGATGAAACGCCTGCGCGAGCAGGTGCCGGCCGAACACGCCGTCTGCGTCTTCGACGCCAAGGGCCCGACCTTCCGCGACGACTGGTACGCCGACTACAAGGCCCACCGCGCGCCGATGCCCGAGCCGCTGGTGCAGCAGATCGCGCCGATCCACGAGGTCGTGCGCCTGCTCGGCTGGCCGGTGCTCGAAGTGCCCGGCATCGAGGCCGACGACGCGATCGGCACGCTGGCCAACGTCGCCAAGCGCGCCGGCCACCGCGTCGTCGTCTCCACCGGCGACAAGGACCTGGCCCAGCTCGTCGACGAGCACGTCACGCTGATCAACACGATGAGCAACGAGACGCTGGACCCGGCCGGCGTGCTGGCCAAGTTCGGCGTGCCGCCGGAGAAGATCGTCGACTACCTGACGCTGGTCGGCGACGCGGTCGACAACATCCCGGGTGTCGAGAAGGTCGGCCCGAAGACGGCGGTGAAGTGGATCGCCGAACACGGCTCGCTCGACGGCGTGATGGCCGCCGCGGCGACGATCAAGGGTGTGGCCGGCGAAAACCTGCGCAAGGCGCTGGACTGGCTGCCGCAGGGCCGGCGCCTGGTCACCGTGGCCTGCGATTGCGATCTTGCCGCCCACGTCGCCGGCTGGCCGGCGCTGGATGCGCTGGCGCTGCGCGCCGCCGACGAGGCCGCGCTGCTGGACTTCTATCGCCGCTTCGGCTTCAAGACCTGGGGCCGCGAGCTGGAGGGCCATCTCGGCGGCGACGCGCCCGCCGCGGCGGCGACCGGCACCGTGTCGGCGGCGGCCGCCATCGACGTCGCACGCGAGTACGAGACGGTGACGAGCTGGGAGCGCCTGGACGCCTGGCTGGAACGTCTGCAGGCCACCGAGCTGGTGGCCATCGACACCGAGACCGACTCGCTGGAGCCGATGAAGGCGCGCATCGTCGGCATCAGCTTCGCCGTCGAACCCGGCCGCGGCGCCTACGTGCCGCTGGCGCACGCCGGCCCCGACGCGCCCGAGCAGCTGCCGTTCGACGCCGTGCTCGCGCGGCTGAAGCCCTGGCTGGAGGACGCCTCGCGCGCCAAGCTCGGCCAGAACCTGAAGTACGACCGCCACGTCTTCGCCAACGCCGGCATCCGGCTGGCCGGCGTGCGCCACGACACGATGCTCGAGAGTTACGTGCTCGAGGCGCACAAGGCGCACAGCCTGGAAAGCCTGGCCGAGCGCCACCTCGGCCGCAAGGGACTGTCCTACGAGGACCTGTGCGGCAAGGGCGTGAACCAGATCCCGTTCGCCCAGGTCGACGTCGCGCGCGCCACCGAGTACTCGGCCGAGGACAGCGAGATGGCGCTGCACGTGCACCAGGTGCTGTGGCCCGAGATCGAGGCCGACGCCGGGCTGCGCCACGTCTACGAGGCCATCGAGATGCCGGTGGCCGAGGTGCTGGCGCGCATCGAGCGCCACGGCGTGCTCGTCGACCCGCAGGAGCTGGCGCGCCAGAGCCGCGACCTGGCCGAACGCATGGTGGCGCTGGAGCAGGAGGTCTATGCGATCGCCGGCCAGCCCTTCAACCTCGGCAGCCCGAAGCAGATCGGCGAGATCCTGTTCGGCAAGCTCGGCCTGCCGGTGAAGAAACGCACCGCCAGCGGCGCGCCGAGCACCGACGAGGACGTGCTGACCGAACTCGCCGCCGACTATCCGCTGCCGGCGCGCATCCTCGAGCACCGCAGCCTGGCCAAGCTGAAGGGCACCTACACCGACAAGCTGCCGGCGATGGTCAACCCGGCCACCGGGCGCGTGCACACCAACTACGCGCAGGCGGTGGCGGTGACCGGCCGGCTGGCGAGCAACGAGCCCAACCTGCAGAACATCCCGATCCGCACGGCCGAGGGCCGGCGCGTGCGCCGTGCCTTCGTCGCGCCGCCGGGGCACGTGATCCTGAGCGCCGACTACTCGCAGATCGAACTGCGCATCATGGCCCACATCAGCGAGGACGAAGGCCTGCTGCGTGCCTTCTCCGAAGGCCTCGACGTGCACCGCGCGACGGCCGGCGAGGTCTTCGGCGTGCCGCTCGAGGAGGTGACGAGCGAGCAGCGCCGCTACGCGAAGGTCATCAACTTCGGCCTCATCTACGGCATGGGCGCGTTCGGCCTGGCGAGCAACCTCGGCATCGAGCAGAAGGCGGCCAAGGACTACATCGACCGCTACTTCGCGCGTTTCGCCGGCGTCAAGCGCTACATGGACGAGACCCGGGTGCGCGCCAAGGAGAAGGGTTATGTCGAGACCGTCTTCGGCCGTCGGCTGTGGCTGCCGGAGATCAACTCCGGCAACGGCCCGCGGCGCAGCGGCGCCGAGCGCCAGGCGATCAACGCGCCGATGCAGGGCACGGCCGCCGACCTCATCAAGCTGGCGATGATCGCCGTGCAGCAGGCGCTGGACACCGAGCGCTGCGCCACGCGCATGGTCATGCAGGTGCACGACGAACTGGTGCTCGAAGTGCCCGAGGCCGAGCTCGACTGGGCGAAGGACGCGATCCCGCGCCTGATGGCTGGCGTCGCGGCGCTGAAGGTGCCGCTCGTGGCCGAAGTCGGCGTCGGCCAGAACTGGGACGAAGCCCACTGAGTGAGCCCCCAAGCTCGCTAGCGCTCGCTACCCCCCGAGGGGGCCGTCCGCCGACGGCCCGGCAAAGCCGGGCCGTGGCGGGAAGCTTGATCGCGCACGCCGTCTCGGCCGCGCGCGCTCGCTGACATCGTTCTTTCGACGTTGCTTGGCACGATGCTCCTTCCTTGGACCGAGCATGCGTGAAAGTCCCGGTGACCTTGTCACGGTTCTGTCGCGCGGCGTTCATAAACTGCTGTCATGGCCGACGACACGAGCGTCGGCGAGGCCTTGCTGGTGACACCGGCCGCCTCGCCATCCCCGACGCTGCTCAACCGCGAAAGCTCCATCCTCCAGTTCAACCGCCGCGTGCTCGCCCAGGCGCGCCGGCCCGACGTGCCGCTGCTGGAGCGGCTGCGCTACGTCACCATCGTCTCGTCCAACCTCGACGAGTTCTTCGAGGTGCGTTTCGCCGACCTGGCCGAAGCCTCGCGCCGGCCGGGCGGTGGCGTCACGCGCGACGACCTCGCCGCGGTCGCCACGGCCGCGCACGAACTGATCGACGAGCAGTACGCGCTGCTCAACGAGGAGGTCGCGCCGGCGCTGCAGCGCCAGGGCATCGTCGTCGTCAACCACGCCGACCGCGACGAGGCCCAACGCCGTTGGGTGCGCCGCTTCTTCGAGCGCGAGGTGCGGCCGCTCTTGGTGCCGCTGGTGCTGGACCCCAGCCACCCGTTCCCGTTGGTGGCCAACAAGTCGCTGAACTTCATCGCCCGGCTCGGCGGCCGCGACGCCTTCGGGCGCGAGAACTCGATCGCCATCGTCAAGGTGCCGCGTGTGCTGCCGCGGGTCATCCGCATGCCGGCGGCGGTCTGCGGCGGCATCCAGGGTTTCGTGCTGCTGACCAGCGTCATCCGCGCCCACCTCGAAGAGCTGTTCCCGGGGCGCAGCGTCGAGTCGTTCTCGCAGTTCCGCGTCACGCGCGACTCCGAGCTGGAGTACGACGCCGAGGACGTGACCAACCTGCGCCAGGCGCTTCGCAGCAACCTCAGCAAGCGCCATTTCGGCCTGGCGATCCGGCTGGAGGTGGTGCACAGCTGTCCGCCGGAGCTGCACGACTTCCTGCTGCGCCAGCTGCAGCTGCCCGAGTACGCGCTGTACAAGGTCAACGGGCCGGTCAACCTGGCGCGCCTGACCGAGCTGATCGACCAGGCCGGCAGCGACGAGCTGCGTTTCCCGCGTTACGAGCCGGTCTGGCCGGCCGCCGATCTGCCGCACGGGCGCTCGATCTTCGAGCGCCTGCACGAAGGCGACGTCGTGCTGCACCACCCGTTCGAGAGCTTCGAGCCGGTCGTGCAGTTCCTGCGCGAGGCGGTCGAGGACCCCGACGTGCTGGCGATCAAGCAGACGATCTACCGCACCGGCAGCCAGAGCGTGCTGATGGACCTGCTGATCGAGGCGGCACGGCGCGGCAAGGAGGTGATGGCCGTCGTCGAGCTGACCGCACGCTTCGACGAAGAGGCCAACATCAACTGGGCCGAGCGGCTGGAGGCCGTCGGCGCGCAGGTGGTCTACGGCGTCGTCGGCCTCAAGACCCACGCCAAGCTGATGCTGGTGACGCGGCGCGAGCACGGCCGCCTGCGGCGCTACGTGCACCTGTCGACCGGCAACTACAACCCGAAGACCGCGCGGCTGTACACCGACCTCGGCTACCTCAGCGCCGACCCGGACCTGACCGCCGACGCCGACGCCGTCTTCCAGCAGCTCGCCAGCCAGGGCCGCATGCGTATGCGGCGCATGCTGACCGCGCCCTTTGTGCTGCACCGCCGCATGATCGGCCACATTGCCCAGGTCGCCGAGGCGGCGCGTGCCGGTCGCCCGGCGCGCATCGTCGCCAAGGTCAATGCGCTGACCGACCCGGGGCTGATCGCGGCGCTGATGGACGCCGGCCGCGCCGGCGCGAAGATCGACCTCGTGATCCGCGGCGCCTGCATGCTGCCGCCGGGCGTGCCGGGGCACACCGACACGATCCGCGTGCGCTCGGTCGTCGGCCGTTTCCTCGAACACACCCGCGTGCTGTACTTCCGCTGGGGCGAACACGAGGACGACGAGATCCTCTACCTGTCCAGCGCCGACTGGATGAGCCGCAACATGTTCCGCCGCATCGAGCTCGCCTGGCCGGTGCGCGACAAGGCGCTGCGCCAGCGCATCGTCGACGAGGCGCTGGTGCCCTATCTCTACGACGAACTCGACGCCTGGACGCTGGACGCCGACGGCGAGTACCGGCGTGTTGCCGAAGCCGGCGTCAGCGCCCAGCAGGCGCTGATGGGACGCTACCGCTGATGGACCTGATCCTCTGGCGCCACGCCGAAGCCTTCGACGCGCGCGAGGGCCAGGACGACCTCGAGCGCGAGCTGACGCCCAAGGGCGAACGCCAGGCGCGGCGCGTCGCCGAGTGGCTCAACCGCCAGCTGCCGGCCGGCGCACGGGTGCTCGCCAGCCCGGCGCGGCGCGCGCAGCAGACCGCGGCGGCGCTGGAACGGCGCGTGAAGACGGTGCCGGCGCTGGCGCCCGACGCCTCGGTCGAGTCGCTGCTGCACGTCGCGCGCTGGCCCGAGGCGCGCGAGCCGGTGCTCGTCGTCGGCCACCAGCCCATCCTCGGGCTGACGGCGGCGCTGCTGCTGTCCGGCGAGATCCAGCCCTGGGCGGTGCGCAAGGCCGGCGTCTGGTGGCTGCGCTCGCGCGAACGCGGCGACAGCCTGCAGGTCGTGCTGCACGCCGTCGTCGGGCCCGAGGCGCTTTAGGCCCCGGCGCCGTGCTCAGCGCGGCAGCAGCAGCTTGCGCGGGCCCGAGCGGGCCCAGGTCTGGGTTTCTTCCTCGAGCAGGAAGACGGTGCGCGGGTGCGCCTTGGCCCAGGCGGCGTCGTAGCCCAGCACGGCGTCGCGGCCACGCTGGCGCAGCGTCAGCGCCTGCTCGTCGACCTCGGTGCGCGCGTGGCACTTGATCGCCGCCAGGCGCAGACACATCACCTGCCAGGCCAGCAGTTCGCTGCACAGCGCGTCCTCGATCTTGCGCAGGCCGCCGCGCTGGCCCAGCACCAGCTGGCCGATGCGCCGCTGCTGGCTTTGCGAGAAACCCGGCGCGTCGACGTGCGCCAGCAGATAGGCGCTGTGGCGGTGGTGGTCGTGGTGCGAGACCATCAGCCCGATCTCGTGCAGGTCGCAGGCCCAGCCGAGTTCGCGCCGCGCCTCGGCGTCGGCGTCCGGCATGACGCCGTCGAACAGCGCCAGCGCGACGGTGGCCACACGCCGCGCCTGCTTCACGTCGACGTCGAAACGGCGCTGCAGCTCGTGCACCGAGGCGTCGCGCATGTCGCTCGGGCGCGTGCGCTTGAGCGCCGCCAGGCGCTCGTGCAGGTCGACGATGACACCCTGGCGCAGCGCGCCCTTGGCCGGCGCCAGCGTCGCGATGCCGAAGTTCTCGGCCAGCGTCTGCAGGATCGCCAGGCCGCCGGGGATGACGGCGCGGCGTTCGGGCTTGAGCCCCGGCAGGTCGAGCCGGTCGACGTGGCCGGCGGCGATGCAGCGCTGCTCCAGCCAGGCCAGACCGGCCGGCGTGATGCGGCCGTCGCTGACGCCGGCGGCGGCCAGGATCTGCGACACCGCGCCGGCGGTGCCTGACGAGCCCAGCGCCTGCTGCCAGTGGCGCGACGAGAACGGCTCCATCGCCTCTTCGAGCTCGGCACCGGCGGCCACGCGCGCGGCGCGGAAGCCTTCGGCGTCGATGCGGCCCTCGCCGAAGAAACGCAGCGACAGGCTGACGCAGCCCACGGCGAAGGATTCGGCCTTCACCGGCGTGCGGCCGTGGCCGAGGATCAGCTCGGTCGAGCGCCCGCCGATGTCGACGACCAGGCGCGGCTCCTCGGCCGGCTGCAACTGGGCGACGCCGGCGTAGATCAGCCGCGCTTCCTCACGCCCGGAGATGACTTCGATCGTGTGGCCCAGCGCCTCCTGCGCGCGCAGCAGGAAGGCATCGCGGTTGCGCGCTTCGCGCAGCGTCTGCGTCGCCACCGCGCGCACCTGTGCCGGCGCGAAGCCGACCAGGCGCGCGGCGAAGCGCCGCAGGCATTCCAGCCCGCGCTGCACCGCTTCCTCGGTCAGCAGGCCCTGGTCGTCGAGGCCCGCACCGAGGCGGACCATGTCCTTGTAGTAGTCGCTGCGGCGGTAGCGGCCGCGCTGCACTTGCGCGATCTCGAGCCGGAAGCTGTTGGAGCCCATGTCGACCGCGGCCAGCGGCAGGTCGGGCGTGGTGATGTCGGCCATGGGCCGATTGTGCAAGAGGCCTCTCACGGCACCGTGACGGCGTTCCTAGAATCGGCTCGACTTGTGAAAGATCAAGGAGGCGGCCGTGCAGCAAGCCGAGTTCGATTCCCTGGTGTCGCCACGCGACCCGAGCCGGCGCGACTTCGTGCGCGGCGCCGTCGGCGGCAGCTTCGCCGCCGCGGTGCTGCCGGTGGTGGCGCAGACGGTGATCACGACCGACAGCGCCGGCCTCGTCGCCGGCGAGGTCACGGTGCCGGTCGGCGACTTCCGTATGCCGGCCTACCGCGCCGCGCCGGCCAACCGCCCGAACGCGCCGCTGGTGCTGGTCGTCAGCGAGATCTTCGGCGTGCATGCGCACATCGCCGACGTCGCGCGGCGCTTCGCCAAGGCCGGCTACTTCGCCGTCGCGCCGCAGCTCTTCGTGCGCCAGGGCGACGCCGCCGCCTACACCGACATCCCGCGCCTGATGAGCGAGGTGGTCTCCAAGGTGCCCGACGAGCAGGTGATGCGCGACCTGGACGCCAGCGTCGCCTGGGCGGGCGGGCAGGGCGCCGACACGACGAAGGCCGGCATCACCGGCTTCTGCTGGGGCGGGCGCATCACCTGGCTGTACGCCGCGCACAGCCCGCAGATGAAGGCCGGCGTCGCCTGGTACGGGCGGCTGGTCGGCGACAAGACGGCGTTGCAGCCGATGCAGCCGGTGGAACTGGCGTCGCAGTTGCGCGCGCCGGTGCTCGGCCTGTACGGCGCCCAGGACGGCGGCATCCCGCTGGACAGCGTCGAGCGCATGAAGACCGCGCTGGCCGGCGGCAGCGTCGCGGCGAAGCAGTCACGCTTCGTCGTCTATCCCGAGGCGGGGCACGCCTTCAACGCCGACTATCGGCCGAGCTACCGCCCCGACGCGGCGCAAGACGGCTGGAAACGCACGCTGGCCTGGTTCGCCGAGCACGGCGTGGGCTGATTCAGCGCGTCAGGGCGGCGGCCAGTCGGTGTCGGGCGCGCGCGGCGCGTCGGCCGGCGGCGCGGTCGGCGCCAGCACCGGCGGTGGCACGTCGATCGCACGCTGCACGAAGGCGTCGACCAGCTTGTCGGCGATCTTGTCGAACACCGGGCCGGCCATGCGCGTCATCACCGCGCTGTCGAACTCGTAGTCGAGCAGGAAGTTGACCTTGCAGGCGTCCTCCGCCAGCACCTTCAGCTGCCACTCGCCGTAGAAGCGGCGGAACGGGCCGCGCTCCAGGTGGATGGCCATGAACTCCGGCCGGCGCTTCGGGTTGCGCGTGCGGATCTCGAAGCCCATGCCCTTGAAGCGGATGCTGATGTCGGCCGACACCACGCTGTCGTCGCGCACGAGGATGGTCGCGCCGGCGCACCAGGGCAGGAAGGCCGGGTAGTGCTCGGCGCCTTCGATCAGGTCGAAGAGATGGCTGGCCGGGCGGGCCACCAAGGCGCTGCGGCGGACCTGCACGCGCTAGGCCCTTGCGGTGCGCTTGCCCGTCATCGGGCGATCATCGAGCCGAGCAGGGCGCCGGCGGACAGTAGCGCGGCGAACCACAGCTCCAGGCGGAAGGTGCGGAACAGGATCTCGTTGAAGGCGATGCCGCGCGGGCAGTGCACGAAGTCGCGGCGCAGCTGCAGCGTCGACGGCAGCAGCGCCAGCGGCAACAGCAGCGTCCAGGACTGCGCCAGCAGCGCCATCGGCACGAGCAGCACGAAGGGCAGCACCAGCAGCACCGTGTACAGCGCCACCGAGCCCGCTTCGCCGAAGGTCACCGCGAAGGTGCGGCGGCCGACGAGGCGGTCGTGCGCGATGTCGCGGTGGTTGTTGACCGCCAGCGCCGCCGCGGCGACGCAGCCCAGCGCCACCGAGGCGAGCACGGTGACCAGGCCGAAGCTGCCGGTCAGCACCCAGTCGGTGCCGACGACGGCGATGAGGCCGAAGAAGACGAAGACCGTCAGTTCGCCGAACGGCGTGTAGGCGATCGGCTTGGGGCCGCCCATGTAGGCCAGCGCGGCCAGCAGCGAGGCGACGCCGATGGCCAGCACCGGCCAGCCGCGGTAGGCGACCAGCGCGACACCCAGCGCCGCCGCCAGCAGCGCCGCGACGACGATGCCGGCTCGCACGTGGCGCACGCTGAGCCAGCCGTTGGCCGTGGCGCGCGGCAGCCCGGTGCGCGTGCCGGTGCTCTCGCCACCGCGCACCGTGTAGCCGACGTCGTTCTGCATGTTGGTGATGACCTGCATCAGCAGGGCGGCACCGAGCACCAGCAGCGCGGCGATCATGTCGATCGCGCCGGTGCGGTCGAAGCCCAGCGTCGCGCCGACGAGCACCGGGCTCACCGCGACCGGCAGCGTGCGCGGCCGCACGGCGACGGCCCACGCCTCGACCGATCCGGTGCGGACCGCGCGGGGGCTGTTCACCGTGGCTCTTTCTCCGGGCATGTACGCGGTCTCCGTGCGGGCGGTTCAGGACGAGGGTTCGATTGTCCGCGTCGCGGTGCGACGCGCTGCTTGTGCAACATCAAGCGGTGCCGGACGGCGCAGGCGCCGTGGCGCGCGTGCCGACGTGCACGCAGGCGATGCCGAAGCTCAGGTCGTGCCATCGCACGCTCTCGAAGCCGGCGGCCGAGATCATCGCCGCGAAGCCGCGCTGGTCGGGGAAGCGCCGGATCGACTCGACCAGATAGGTGTAGGCCTCGGGCGAGTTGGCGATCCACGCGCCCAGGCGCGGAATCACGGTGAACGAGAACAGGTTGTAGAACGGCCGCAGCCACCACGCCGGCGTCGAGAACTCCAGGCACAGGAAACGCCCGCCCGGCTTCAGCACGCGGTGGATCTCGCGCAGCGCGACGTCGATGCGCGTCGCGTTGCGGATGCCGAAGGAGATCGTCAGCGTGTCCACCGAGGCGTCGGCCAGCGGCAGCTGCTCGGCGCTGCCGACCTGCCAGTCGACGTGGGCGTGGCCACGCGCCTGGCCGACGGCCATCATCTCGGCGCTGGGGTCGACGACGGTGACGCGGCGGTCGGCCGCGGCCATCAGCGCGGCGACGTCGCCGGTGCCGCCGGCGAGGTCGACGATGTGCTGGCCGGCCTGCGGCGCGGCCATGCGCACGAAACGACGCTTCCAGAGCCGGTGGATGCCGAAGCTCATCAGGTCGTTCATCAGGTCGTAGCGCGCGGCCACGGCGCTGAAGACGCGGCGGATGCGCTGCTCGCGCTCGCGCTCGTCCACGCTCTGATAGCCAAAACTGCGCGACAGCGGCGTGGGTTCGTTCATCGGTCTGGACAGGGGTTCGTCGAGGTAAGTGTCAGGCTGTCTCGACACTTTAACTGCCTCGTCAATGCCGCGTCGCAAGCGGCCCATCCCGTTGACCTGTGTCAACCGGCGGGTCGGGTCAACGACTAAGGTTCGCCCAACGTCAGGCTCGAACGCGTCCGGCGTTCGAGACGTCCTTCATGAGAACGCCCTCTCCCTCAGACGACCCCCATGGCGATCGTCCTTCGCCCAGCGTGCTGAAGATCGCGAACCTCGACGCCGGCGCCTCGATGTGCTGGCAGCCGTCCCCGGCTTCCAACCCGCTCGTGCAGGGCATGCCCATCGGTGGCAATGCTTCGGCACGTTCGCTCTACGAGGCCGCGTTGCGCGGCCTCGCCGAGCGCCCCGACGAACCGCTGGCGGTGTCGGCGCGCGTGCCGTTCTGCGCCGCGCACTGCTTCTGCTGCGACCGCGACATCCGTGCCGCCCAGCCCGACGAAGTCATCGACGACTACGTCGCTGGCTTGGTCGAGGAGATCCGCGAGGTCGCCCAGGCGATCGGCGGGCGCCGCGAACTGCTGCAGTTTCACCTCGGCGGCGGCACCGCCAGCGAGCTCACCGGCTCGCAGCTCGCGCGCCTGGTGCAGGCGATGCAGTCGGTGTGGCGCATGCCGGCGGACATCGACATGTCCTGCGAATGCGACCCGCGCCGCGTCAGCCAGACGATGTTCGAGGTGCTGCGCGGGCTGGGCTTCCGCCGCGTGTCGCTGGGCGTGCTCGACCTCGACCCGAACGTGCAGCAGGCCATCGGCCGGCGGCAGTCGGCGGCGCTGATCGACGACGTCTGCGAGCTCGCGCGTTCGGCCGGCATCGAGTACATCAACCTCGACCTGATGATCGGCCTGCCGCGCCAGACGATGGCCAGCTGGTGCGCCACGGTCGACCGCCTGATCGCGATGGGCCCCGAGCGCATCCGCCTCGCGCGCTACCGCCACCAGCCCTGGCATGCGCCGGCGCAGGTGGCGATCGACACCGAGTCGCTGCCGTCGCCGGCGCTGATGGCCGAGCTGGCGCGCGCCAGCGCCGAGATGCTGCGCAACGCCGGCTACCGCTGGATCGGCGCCGACCAGTTCGTGCTCGAGCACGACGAGCTCTCGCGTGCGATGGACGACGGCCGTCTGCGCCGCAGCCTGATCTCCTACACCGCCGCGCCGGCCACGCCGATGATCGGCCTGGGTGTCGGCGCGGTCGGCGAGATCGACGGCGCGATGTTCTGGAACGACGGCTCGCAGGCCGCGTGGCGCAACGCGCTGCGCCACCTGCATCTGCCGGTCTCGCAGGTCCGGCCGGCGACGCCCGAGAGCGTGCAGCGCCGCGCCGCGGTCGAACGCCTACTGTGCACGCTGGAGCTGGCCGCGGCCGATGCCGTCGGCCTGGAAGACGGTTACGGCCGCCTGGCCGCGCGCGAGGCCGACGGCCTGGTGCGTGTGCTCGACGACCGCATCGTCGTCACCGAGGCCGGCCGCCATGCGCTGCATGCGCTGTGCACCGAACTCGACGAACCCGGCGCGCAGCCGGAAGGGAGGTCCGCCCGGTGCGGTTGCTGAACCGGCGCACGGCGGCGGCGTCCTTCGCCGCGGCCGTGGGCCTCGCCCTCGCGCTGGGGCTTCCAGCGCTCGCCCCGTCCGACGCCGATGCGGCCTCCGCCGCGCCGGCCCCCGTCATGGCACCCGGCGCCGCGCCGGTGGCCCCGGCCAGCGATGCGGCGCCCACGCATCGTCCGCTGCGCGACAACCTGCCGCCGCAGGCGCCCAACCCGCAGGAGCCGCTGATCTTCGGCGGCTACGCCGACGCACCGCCGTTCAGCGTCGTGCCGCGCAAGCCGCATCTCGGGCTCTATCCCTGCAGCCAGTGCCACAAGGTGCTGCCGCTGAACAGGCAGCCGCGGGCGCTGGTCGCGGCGCCGCACGTGGCCTCGCTGCCGCACGGCCGCGGCCGCATGTGGTGTCTGGACTGCCACGTCGGCGAAGACCGCGACTGGCTGCGCACGCTCGACGGCCGCCGTGTCGACTTCGACCAGTCGCAGCTCGTCTGCGGCCAGTGCCACGGCCCGCGCCACCGCGACTGGGCCTTCGGCGCACACGGCAAACGTGCCGCCAACTGGCAGGGTGAACGCCAGATCTACGCCTGCACCCACTGCCACGACGCGCACGACCCCAAGATCCCGCCGCGTGAACCGGCGCCGCCGCCGCCGGTGCGTGCCGGCCTCGAACGCCCGGCGCTGACGCCGGCGCATGCCGCCCAGCCCTGGCAGCGCGCGGCTTCCGGAGCCCGATGATGAGCCGCCAGCCCGAATCCGATCCGCCGGATCGCGACGGCCAAGGTTTCGACACCTTCCGCCGCCGTTTCCTTGCCGGCGTCGCCACTGCCGGCGGCGCCGTCGCCACCGCCCACGCCACCGGCGCCTGGGGCGGCCAGACGCTGCAGGACGCGATGGGCAGCCTGCTGCAGGACCACTACCAGCGCATGACGAAGGACGAGATCCACGCCGCGCTGGAACGTATCGAACGCAACGCCCGCCGCCGCTACGGCGTCGACGCGCACTGCGAGGACGTGCCGCCGCTGCCGAACACCGTCTTCGGCTACGCGCTGAACATCAGCAAGTGCAAGGGCTACCGCGACTGCGTCGAGGCCTGCGTCAAGGAGAACAACCTCGGCCGCGACTCGCAGATGCAGTACATCCGCGTGCTGCAGATGCCCGACGGCACGATGGACCTGGAGAAGGCCGAGCACTACTACGACGCCCAGCAGGTGCCGAAGCCCGGCCACTGGTATCTGCCGGTGCAGTGCATGCAGTGCGACAACCCGCCCTGCGTGAAGGCCTGCCCGACGAAAGCCACCTGGAAGGAGCCCGACGGCATCGTCGTCGTCGACTACGACTGGTGCATCGGCTGCCGCTACTGCATGACGGCCTGCCCGTACTGGGCGCGCCACTTCAACTGGACCGAGCCCCAGATCCCGGCGGCCGAGTTCAACCCGAACCTCAACTACCTCGGCAACCGCCCGCGGCCCAAGGGCGTCGTCGAGAAGTGCCACTTCTGCACCCAGCGCACGCGCAAGGGTCGCCAGCCGGCCTGCCAGGAAGCCTGCCCGACCGGCGCCCGCGTCTTCGGCAACCTGCTCGATGCGAAGAGCGAGATCCGCTGGGTGCTCGAGAACAAGAACGTCTTCCGGCTGAAGGAGGACCTCGGCACCGAGCCGAAGTTCTGGTACTTCAGCGACGACCGGGTGAGCCGGACATGAACCTGCTCCGATTCGGTCTCGACGGCCTGCGCGCGATGGCGTCCGGCGGTGCGGCCTACTGGCGCTGGCTCGGTGCGTTGGCGGTGGTCGTCGCCGCCGGCGTCTTCGCCTACGGCGGCCAGCTGCAGCAGGGCATGGTCGTCACCGGCATGAGCGATCAGGTCTCCTGGGGCTTCTACATCGCCAACTTCGCCTTCCTCGTCGGCATCGCGGCGGCGGCGGTGCTGCTGGTCATCCCGGCCTATCTGTTCCATCGCGCCGACGTGAAGCAGGTCGTCATCTTCGGCGAGGCGCTGGCGGTCGCGGCGGTGGTCGCGGCGATGCTCTTCGTCACCGTCGACATCGGCCGGCCCGAGCGCATCTGGCACATGCTGCCGGTCGTCGGCCGCTTCAACTGGCCGCTGTCGATGCTGGCCTGGGACGTCGTCGTGCTCGTCGGCTACCTGCTGCTCAACCTCGGGCTGCCGGCCTACGTGCTGCACGCGCGCTGGCGCGGCGAGGAGCCGGTGACGGCGCGCTACTTCCCGGTGGTCGTCGTCGCGATCTTCTGGGCGGTCTCGATCCACACCGTCACCGCCTTCCTGTTCTCGGCCAACGCCGGACGGCCGCTGTGGCACAGCGCGCTGCTGGCGCCGCGCTTCATCGCCTCGGCCTTCGCGTCGGGGCCGGCGCTGATCATCCTGGCGCTGCTGGCGCTGCGCCGCTGGGGCGGGCTGGCCGTCAAGCAGACGGTCATCGACCTGCTGGCCGTCGTCATGACGGTGGCGCTGCAGATCAGCCTGTTCTTCGTCGGCGTCGAGCTCTTCACCGACTTCTACAACGAGACCACGCACGCGGCCTCGATGCGCTACCTGTTCTTCGGCCTGGCCGGGGCCGGCAAGCTGCAGCCCTGGATCTGGACCGCGCTGGCGCTCAACTGCGTGGCGGTGGTGATCCTGTCGATCCACCCGCTGCGGCGCACGCCGCGGCTGCTGGCGGCGGCCTGCGGCCTGGCCTTCCTCGGCATCTGGATCGAGAAGGGCATGGGCCTGGTCGTGCCCGGCTACATCCCGACGCCGCTGGGCGAGATCTTCGAGTACGCGCCGACCTGGCGCGAGTGGCTGGTGTCGGCCGGCATCTGGGCCTGCGGCGCGCTGGTCTTCACGCTGCTGGCCAAGGCGGCGCTGGCGATCGAGACCGGCCGCGCGCGGGCGCGGCCGGCGGCAAACCTCAAGGGGTCTTGAGGATCCAGTCGATCACGGTCTTCAGGTCGGCGTCGCTGATGCGGGCCGGCGGCGTGGGCGTCATCGGCACCTTGCCGAAGACGCCGACGCTGCCCTTGCGCACGCGCTCGGCCATCGTCGCCGGGGCGCCGGCCTGGCCCTTGTACTTCTTGGCGATCTCCTGGTAGCTCGGGCCCAGGCCCTTGGCGGCGGGCTGGTGGCAGACGGCGCAGCCGGCCTTGGTGGCCAGTTCGGCCGGCGTGGCGGCGAAGGCGCCGGAGACGGCGAAGACGGTGCTGGTGGCGAGGATCAGGGACGTGAGTTTCATGAGCTTCATTCGGCCAAAGGGTGCGTGCGACTGTCTTGAGCCGCGTCAGTTCCGCTTTCTTGACAGAGGTCTGTCGCGTGTCAAAATCAGTTGACACTTTGGGGTGACATGACGACCTTACAGCGGTGCGCCATCCGGTGCCGGGTCGCCGGAGGAACTCGATGAACACGATGAATCGCATCGAACAGGCGCTGGAGGCGGCCCTCGTCGCCAACGAAGGCGCCGGTTGCCCCCCGAAGCTGGCAACGGCGATCCGCCACGCCGTCTTCCCCGGCGGTGCCCGCATCCGTCCGCAGCTGTGCATCGCCGTCGCGATGGCCAACGGCGACACCGACCCGCAACTGGCCGACGCCGCCGCGTCGGCGATCGAACTGATCCACTGCGCCTCGCTGGTGCACGACGACCTGCCGTGTTTCGACGACGCGCCGACGCGCCGCGGCCAGCCTTCGGTGCACAAGGCCTACGGCGAACGCCTGGCCGTGCTCGCCGGCGACGCGCTGATCGTCACCGCCTTCCAGACCCTGGGCGCCGCCGGTGGCCGCCACCCCGAGCGCATGGCGCACGTGCTGCAGACCGTGGCGCGCGGCGTCGGCACGCCGCTGGGCATCATCGCCGGCCAGGCCTGGGAGTGCGAACCGCGTGTCGCGCTGTCCGACTACCAGCGTGCCAAGACCGGGGCGCTGTTCGCCGCGGCCACGGCCGCCGGGGCGCAGGCGTCGGGCGGTGACGGCGAGATCTGGCGTGCGCTCGGCGACTGGCTGGGCGAGGCCTATCAGGTGGCCGACGACGTGCGCGACGCGCTCGCCGATCCCGAACAGCTCGGCAAGCCGGTCGGCCGCGACGTCGCGCTCGGCCGCCCGAGCTCGGCGATCCAGCACGGCCTGGTCGGCGCCGTCGAACATTTCGAGCGCCTGGTGCAAGGCGCGATCGACGCCATCCCGGACTGCAAGGGCGCCGGCATGCTGCGCCAGATCGTGCGCATGGAGGCCGAGCGCCTCGTGCCCAAGGCCTGGTGCGCCAACATCGAAGCGCTCGCCGAGCGCGCTGCGGTTCGTGCCGCCGAGCGGTCCGCCGCTTCGACCCAGACCGCCTGACTGCTTCCCCCATGGACCGAGCCGAGACGAGGCCGGAGGCCGGGCCGCGCCGTTCCCCGACGCTGGCCGAGCGCTTCCGCGACTGGAAACACCGCACGATCGCCCGCCCCGGGTTCCAGAAGTGGGCCGCGGCGTTTCCGCTGACGCGCCCGGTGGCGCGCAAGCATGCGCGTGAGCTTTTCGACCTGCTGGCCGGTTTCGTCTATTCGCAGATCCTGCTGGCCTGCGTGCGTCTGGGCGTCTTCAAGATGCTCGCCGACGGCCCGCTGCCGCTGGCCACCGTCGCCGAACGCTGCGGCCTGAGTCTGGAAGCCGCGCGCCGTCTGGTCGCTGCCGCGGACTCGCTAGAGCTGCTGGACCTGCAGAGCGGTGACCTCGTCACGCTCGGCCGCCTGGGTGCGCCGCTGGTCGCCAACGAGGCGATCACGGCGATGGTCGAACACCACGCGACGCTGTACAGCGACCTCACCGATCCGGTGGCGCTGCTGCGCGGCCAGGGCCGCCCGGCGATGGCCGGCTACTGGCCGTATGCCGCGGCCGCCGAGGCCGGCCCGGGCCAGCCGGCGACGCTGGCCACCGAGAAGGTCGCCGAATACTCCAAGCTGATGACCGCGTCGCAGCCGCTGGTGGCGCGCGAGGTCATCGCCGCCTACCGCTTCGGCCGCCACAAGGTGCTGATGGACGTCGGCGGCGGCGAGGGCGCTTTCGTGCGCTGCGTGGCCGCCGAGGTGCCGGGGGTCGAGCTGCGGGTCTTCGATCTGCCGGCCGTCGCCGAGCGCGCCAACGAGAACTTCCAGCGCTGGGGTCTGGCTGGCCGCGCCAAGGCCTTCGGCGGCGACTTCTTCGCCGACGAACTGCCGCGTGGCGCCGACGTCATCTCCCTCGTCCGCGTGGCCTTCGACCACCCCGATGAACGGGTGTTGACGCTGTTCAAGAACGTCCGGCGCGCCTTGCCCGACAACGGCACCCTCGTGCTCGCCGAGGCGATGGCCGAGGTGCCGGGTGTCGAGCCGATCGGCGACGCGTACTTCGGTTTCTACCTGCTGGCGATGGGCCGCGGCCGGCCGCGTTCGGCGGCCCGCCTGACGCAGATGTTGCACGAAGCCGGGTTCGCGAGCGTCCGTCCCTTGTCCACGCACATGCCGCTGCAGGCAGGTGTCCTGGTGGCTCGCTGCACTGCTTAAGGTTTCCTGATCTAAGGCATGTCCAGCCACCTTGACACATTGAACTGTCAGCTTAAGATGACGTCGTGATGTTGAAGCCGATGAAGCACCGTTCGCAGACGCGGCCCGTGATGCCGCAGACGCCCCGTCCGCTGTCGGCATGGAGGGCTGCATGAAGACTCAAGCCATCGTGCTCGAGCAGCCCGAGCACCTCGTCCTGCGTGAACTCGAACTGACGCCGCCGACCGATGAAGATCTGGTCGTCGACATCGAGTACAGCGGAATCTCGACCGGCACCGAAAAACTGCTGTGGAGCGGCCGCATGCCGGCGTTCCCCGGCATGGGCTACCCGCTGGTGCCGGGCTACGAATCGGTCGGCCGCGTCGTGCAGGCCGGTGTCAACGCGCACCACAAGGTCGGTGAACGCGTCTTCGTGCCTGGCGCACGCTGCTATGGCGACGTGCGTGGCCTGTTCGGCGGCGCCGCCTCGCGTGTCGTCGTCGCCGGCTCGCGCGTCTGCAACGTCTCCGACTCGCTCGGCGAACAAGCCGTGCTGCTGGCGCTGGCCGCGACCGCCTACCACTCGGTGGCCGGCGGCGGCAAGCGCACGCCGATCGTGCCGCCCGACCTGATCGTCGGCCACGGCGTGCTCGGCCGCCTGCTGGCGCGCATGACCGTCGTCGCCGGCTACCCCGCGCCGACCGTCTGGGAAACCAACCCGACGCGCGCGCAGGGCGCCACCGGCTACGCCGTGCTGCATCCCGACGAAGACCCGCGCCGCGACTACCGCGCGATCTTCGACGTCAGCGGCGACTCGTCCATCCTCGATCGTCTCGTCGAGCGTCTGGCGCGTGGCGGCGAGATCGTGCTGGCCGGCTTCTATACCGAGCCGCTGCACTTCAATTTCGCGCCCGCGTTCATGCGCGAAGCGCAGATCCGGTGCGCCGCCGAATGGCAGCGCCCCGACCTGCTGGCAGTGAAGGAACTGGCCGAAACCGGGCGCCTGTCGCTCGACGGCCTGATCACGCATCACGCCAGCCCGTCCGACGCCGCCGCCGCCTACCGCACGGCTTTCGGCGATCCGGACTGCCTGAAGATGGTCCTCGACTGGAGCAGTACACGATGAGTCAGACCACCTCGCCCGTCATCCTCATGCGCGACGAGCGCCTGAAGAACGAGGCAGCGATCGAACCGGATGCGGTATCCACGGCCCCGGCGACCAAGACCACGCAGATCATCGCGATCTACGGCAAGGGCGGGATCGGCAAGAGCTTCACGCTCGCCAACCTGAGCTACATGATGGCGCAGCAGGGCAAGAAGGTCCTGCTGATCGGCTGCGACCCGAAGAGCGACACGACGAGCCTGCTCTTCGGCGGCAAGGCCACGCCGACGATCATCGAGACCAGCGCCAAGAAGAAGCTCGCCGGCGAGGCGGTGCAGATCGGCGACGTCTGCTTCAAGCGCGACGGCGTCTTCGCGATGGAACTCGGTGGCCCCGAGGTCGGCCGCGGCTGCGGCGGGCGCGGGATCATCCACGGCTTCGAGACCCTGGAGAAGCTCGGCTTCCACGACTGGGGCTTCGACTACGTGCTGCTCGACTTCCTCGGCGACGTCGTCTGCGGCGGTTTCGGCCTGCCGATCGCGCGCGACATGTGCCAGAAGGTCATCGTCGTCGGCAGCAACGACCTGCAGTCGCTGTACGTGGCCAACAACGTCTGCAACGCGGTCGAGTACTTCCGCAAGCTCGGCGGCAACGTCGGCGTGGCGGGCATGGTGATCAACAAGGACGACGGCACGGGCGAGGCCCAGGCCTTCGCCTCCGCCGCCGGCATCCCGGTGCTGGCCGCCATCCCGGCCAACGAAGAGATCCGCCGCAAGAGCGCCGCCTACGACATCGTCGCCCGTCCGGGCACGACCTGGGGCCCGCTGTTCGAGCAGCTCGCGACCAACGTCGCCGAAGCGCCGCCGGTGCGCCCGACGCCGCTGTCGCAGGACGCGCTGCTGGGCCTGTTCTCCTCGGAGAGCACCGGCCGCGACGTCGTGCTCGAGCCGGCGACCGTGCAGGACATGCTCGGCAAGGACGAGATCGTCCGCCCGACGCTCGAAGTCGTCTACGACGCCGCCTGAGTTCCGCGATGAGCGAGCAACACGTCTCCAATCCTGGTGCGCCCGTGGCCGACGACGGCCTGGGTTGCCACGCGGGTCGGGAACAGATGCTGGCCGCGGCCGCCGCTTCGGGCAACGGCGAGATGCTGCAGCAGTACGCCCGCGACTACCCGATGCCCGAAGGCACCGGCCCGCACGACCAGCCGCAGAGCATGTGCCCGGCCTTCGGTTCGCTGCGTGTCGGTCTGCGCATGCGCCGCACTGCGACCGTGCTGTCGGGCTCGGCCTGCTGCGTCTACGGCCTGAGCTTCACGGCCCACTTCTACGGCGCGCGCCGCTCGATCGGCTACGTGCCGTTCAGCAGCGAGACGCTGGTCACCGGCAAGCTGTTCGAGGACATCCGCGAGGCCGTCCACAAGCTCGCCGACCCGAAGCAGTACGACGCCGTCGTCGTCATCAACCTCTGCGTGCCCAGTGCCTCGGGCGTGCCGCTGCGCCTGCTGCCCAAGGAGATCGACGGCGTGCGCATCATCGGCATCGACGTGCCGGGTTTCGGCGTGCCGACGCACGCGGAAGCCAAGGACGTGCTCGCCGGCGCGATGCTGCGTGTCGCGCGTGGCGAAGCCGAAGCCGGCCCGGTGGCCGCGCCGCGTGGCGGCGTCAGCGAGAAGCCGACCGTCACGCTGCTCGGCGAGATGTTCCCGGCCGACCCGGTGGGCATCGGCATGATGCTCGAGCCGATGGGCCTGGCCGCCGGCCCGGTGGTGCCGACGCGTGAATGGCGCGAGCTGTACGCCGCGCTGGACTGCGCCGCCGTCGCCGCGATCCACCCGTTCTACACCGCCAGCGTGCGCGAGTTCGAGACCGCCGGTCGCCCGATCGTGGCGTCCGCGCCGGTCGGCCACGACGGCACCGAAGCCTGGCTGCAGGCCGTCGGCCGCGCCTGCAACGTGCCGCAGGCGATGATCGACGCGTCGAAGAACAAGTGGCTTCGCGCGATCAAGGGCGCGCTGGCCGCCACGCCGATCAAGGGCCGTGTCGTCGTCTCCGGCTACGAAGGTTCGGAACTGCTGGTCGCGCGTCTGCTCGTCGAGAGCGGCGCCGAGGTGCCTTATGTCGGCACCGCCTGCCCGAAGACGCCCTGGAGCGCGCCCGACCTGGAATGGCTGCGCTCGCGCGGCGTGCACGTGCAGTACCGCGCCTCGCTGGAGCAGGACATCGCAGCAGTGCGCGAATGCCGGCCCGATCTGGCGATCGGCACGACCCCGGTCGTGCAGGCCGCCAAGCAGGCGACGATCCCCGCGCTGTACTTCACGAACCTGATCTCGGCCCGCCCACTGATGGGCCCGGCCGGTGCCGGTTCGCTGGCCCAGGTCATCAACGCGGCCATCGCCAACAAGTCGCGCTTCCAGCAGATGCGCGAGTTCTTCGGCGAGGTCGGCACCGGCGACCAGGCCGGAGTCTGGGAAGACGTGCCCCGCCTTCGCCCCGAGTTCCGGGCCGAGACGCGCCGTCAGGTCATCAAGCTCCAGAAGCGCCGCAAGGCCGAGGAGATGATCTGATGTACGTGATCGACCACGACCGCGCGGGCGGTTACTGGGGCGCGGTGTACGTGTTCACCGCGATCAAGGGGCTGCAGGTCGTCATCGACGGCCCGGTGGGTTGCGAGAACCTGCCGGCCACCGCCGTGCTGCACTACACCGACGCGCTGCCGCCGCACGAGCTGCCGATCGTCGTCACCGGCCTCGGCGAAGAGGAACTGGGCCGCGAAGGCACCGAAGGCGCGATGAAGCGCGCCCATGCGGCGCTCGACCCCGACCTGCCGGCCGTCGTCGTCACCGGCTCGATCGCCGAGATGATCGGTGGCGGCGTGACGCCCGAAGGCACGACGATCCAGCGCTTCCTGCCGCGCACGATCGACGAAGACCAGTGGCAATGCGCCAACCGCGCGATGTTCTGGCTGTGGAGCGAGTACGGCCTGCGCAAGATCCCGCAGCGCGTGCCGTTCGAGCAGCGCCCGGCCGGCGAGAAGCCGCGCGTCAACATCATCGGCCCGAGCTACGGCACCTTCAACATGCCCAGCGACCTGGCCGAGATCCGCCGCCTGGTCGAAGGCATCGGCGCCGAGGTGAACATGGTGTTCCCGCTCGGTAGCCACCTCGCCGACGTGCAGAAGCTCGTCGACGCCGACGTCAACGTCTGCATGTACCGCGAGTTCGGCCGCATGCTGTGCGAGGCGCTGGAGCGTCCGTACCTGCAGGCGCCGATCGGCATGCACAGCACGACGGCGTTCCTGCGCGAGCTCGGCCGTCTGCTGAACCTGGACCCCGAGCCCTTCATCGAGCGCGAGAAGCACACGACGCTCAAGCCGATCTGGGACCTCTGGCGTTCGGTGACGCAGGACTTCTTCGGCACCGCCAACTTCGGCATCGTCGCCGGCGAGACCTACGCGCGCGGCGTGCGCCACTTCCTCGAAGACGAGCTGGGGCTGCCGTGCAACTTCGCCGTCGCCCGCCGGGCCGGCGAGAAGACCGACAACGAGAGCGTGCGCGAGCTGGTGCACACGAAGACGCCGCTGGTGCTCTTCGGCAGCTACAACGAGCGCATGTACCTGGCGGAAACGACGTCGGGCCATGGTCCGAAGCCGGCCTACATCCCGGCCTCGTTCCCCGGCGCGATCATCCGCCGCCACACCGGCACGCCCTTCATGGGCTACTCCGGCGCGACCTACCTGGTGCAGGAGTTCTGCAACGCGCTGTTCGACGCGCTGTTCAACATCCTGCCGCTGGGCATCGAGCTCGACCGCATCGACGCGACGCCGTCGCGCCGCGGCGACTCCAAGCCCTGGGACGACGACGCCCAGCAGGTGCTTCGCGACTACGTCGCCCGCCAGCCGGTGCTGGTCCAGATTTCCGCTGCCAAGCAGCTGCGCGACCGCGCCGAACGCGAAGCCGGCGCCGCCGGCGAGGAACGCGTCACCGCGAGCCGCGTGCGCCAGTTGCTCGGCCAGAAGGAGCCCGCATGAACAAGGGTTCCATTCACAGTTTCCTGTCCGCGATCAGTGGACGAACCGAATGTCGTGGCACTCTGCCGCGGCTGCCCACCGTGCGCGGGTTCTGTGCGCACGCGGCCGCTTGGCCGCTTATGAAGGAGTTTCCTCATGGCTGAAAGAAAGGGCTCGATCTCCGGGCTGACCGACGACGAAGCCCAGGAGTTCCACAAGTTCTGGGTCCAAGGTTTCGTGGGTTTCACGGCGGTCGCCGTCGTCGCCCACTTCCTGGTCTGGGTCTGGCGTCCCTGGCTCTAAGTACCTCGTAGTAACCCGTCACAGGGGAGCGTTATGGCCCATATCGAATCTGCAATGCCCCGGCCGGGCGCGGCGGGTGACTCCAGAAGTTTCTGGATCATCTTCGCGCTCAGCTATGTGGCGTTTCTGATCATTGCCCTCATCGGGCAATTGCTCGGTTGGCACTGGCGTTCCTGGTTGCCGGGTGCTGAAGGTGTGAAATCTATTTTTGGCGGCGTCAAGGCAGCGGTTTATACCTTCATGTCGCATTTGCTATAGGAGCTTGGATTATGTGGAGAATTTGGCGTCTGTTCGATCCGATGCGCGCCATGGTGGCCCAGGCGGTGTTCCTTCTCGGTCTCGCCGTTCTGATTCACCTGATGCTGCTGGGCACGAACAAGTACAACTGGCTGGACGGCGCAAAGAAGGCGCCGGTGGCGACGGCTGTCGCTCCGGTTCCTGCCGAAGTGACGTCCCTGGCGCAGGCGAAGTAAGAAGCGCCACGCCAGTGCATGCGGGCGAGACCGGTCCTGACCGGTTTCGGCCCGCTGCAACTACAAACTCGCCGTTCGGGTTGTCGGTGGCGACCCGTCGGTCGGAGGAATCAATATGGCAATGCTGAGTTTCGAGAAGAAATACCGGGTGCGCGGCGGCACGCTGGTCGGGGGCGATCTCTTCGACTTCTGGGTCGGACCGTTCTACGTCGGCTTCTTCGGCGTGACGACGCTCTTCTTCTCGGTCCTGGGAACCGCGTTGATCATCTGGGGCGCTTCGCAGGGGCCGACGTGGAATCTTTGGCAGATCAGTATTGCGCCCCCGGATCTGAAGTACGGGCTGGGCGTGGCACCGCTGATGGAAGGCGGGCTCTGGCAGATCATCACGGTGTGCGCGATCGGGGCATTCGTTTCCTGGGCGCTGCGTGAAGTCGAGATCTGCCGCAAGCTCGGCATGCAATACCACGTGCCGATCGCCTTCAGCTTCGCGATCCTGGCCTACGTCACGCTGGTCGTCATCCGCCCGATCCTGATGGGCGCCTGGGGCCATGGTTTCCCGTACGGCATCTTCAGTCACCTCGACTGGGTGTCGAACGTCGGTTACCAGTACCTGCACTTCCACTACAACCCGGCGCACATGCTGGCGATCTCGTTCTTCTTCACGACGACGCTGGCGATGTCGATGCACGGGGGCCTGATCCTGTCGGCGGCCAACCCCAAGAAGGGCGAGCCGATGAAGACGACGGATCACGAAGACACGTTCTTCCGCGACGCGGTCGGTTATTCGATCGGTTCGCTCGGTATCCACCGCCTGGGTCTGTTCCTGGCGCTGTCGGCGGCCTTCTGGAGCGCGGTCTGCATCGTGATCAGCGGTCCGTTCTGGACGCGTGGCTGGCCGGAGTGGTGGGGCTGGTGGCTGAATCTGCCGATCTGGAGTCAGTGGCCGCTCAAGTGAGCCCGCAGGAGAAACCCAATGGCTGAGTATCAAAACATCTTCACGCGTGTGCAGGTCGCAGGGCCGGCGCACATGGGTGTGCCGCTGCCCGAACGGGACAGCCCGCGCACCGGCAAGAAGCCTTGGCAGATCCACCTGCTGGGTCGTCTGGGCATGGCGCAGATCGGGCCGATCTACCTCGGTCCCCTGGGCATCCTGTCAGCGGTCTTCGGCGCGCTGGCGATCATGATCATCGGCTTCAACATGCTGGCTCAGGTCGGCTGGAACCCGATCGAGTTCGGCCGCCAGTTCTTCTGGCTGGCGCTGGAGCCGCCGTCCGCGAAGTACGGGCTGAAGCTGCCGCCGCTGAACGATGGTGGCTGGTGGCTGATGGCAGGCCTGTTCCTGACGATCTCCATCCTGCTGTGGTGGGTCCGCATGTACACCCGCGCCCGCGCTCTGGGCATGGGCACGCATGTGGCCTGGGCCTTCGCCGCCGCGATCTGGCTCTATCTGGTGCTGGGCTTCATCCGCCCGGTGCTGATGGGCAGCTGGTCGGAGGCCGTGCCGTTCGGCATCTTCCCCCACCTGGACTGGACCGCCGCGTTCTCGCTGCGCTACGGCAACCTGTTCTACAACCCGTTCCACGCGCTCTCGATCGCCTTCCTGTACGGCGCGACGCTGCTGTTCGCGATGCACGGTGCGACGATCCTGGCCGTCAGCCGCTTCGGTGGCGAACGTGAACTGGAGCAGATCGCCGACCGCGGTACCGCCTCGGAACGTGCCCAGCTGTTCTGGCGCTGGACGATGGGCTTCAACGCGACGACCGAGTCGATCCACCGCTGGGCGTGGTGGTTCGCCGTGCTGTGCCCGCTGTGCGGCGGCATCGGCATCCTGCTGTCGGGTACCGTCGTCGACAACTGGTATCTGTGGGCCGTGAAGCACGGCGTGGCACCGTCCTATCCGGCGGTGTTCGCGCCCACGATCGACCCCGCCACCCTGCAGGGAGTCAAGTGATGGCACTCGCGGTTCGCATTTCGACCCTTACCGTCGCCGTGACCGCGGCGGCCCTGCTCGCGGGATGCGAGCGTCCGCCGGTCGATGCCGTGCAGCGTGGTTACCGTGGCACGGGCATGCAGCACATCGTCAACCCGCGCACGCTGGCCGAACAGATCCCGACGCAGCAGGCCCCGGTGGCCACGCCGGTGGCCGACAACTCGGGCCCGCGTGCCAACCAGGTGTTCCAGAACGTCAAGGTTCTGGGCCACCTGTCGGTTGCGGAGTTCACGCGTCAGATGGCGGCGATCACCGAATGGGTGGCGCCGACCGAGGGCTGCAACTACTGCCATACCGAGAACCTGGCCGACGACTCGAAGTACCAGAAGGTCGTCTCCCGCCGGATGCTCGAGATGACGCAGAAGGTCAACACGCAGTGGACGCAGCACGTCGCCGCCACCGGCGTCACCTGCTACACCTGCCACCGCGGCAACCCGGTCCCGAAGGAGATCTGGTTCGGCGCGGTGCCGCAGAACAAGCGTGCTGACTTCATCGGCAACCTCGACGGCCAGAACCAGGCCGCCAAGGTCGTCGGGCTGACCTCGCTGCCGTACGACCCGTTCACGACCTTCCTGAAGGAAGACACGAACGTCCGGGTCTACGGGACGACGGCGCTGCCGACGGGCACTTCGAAGGCCGACATCAAGCAGGCCGAGAAGACCTACGGCCTGATGATGCACTTCTCGGGTGCGCTGGGTGTCAACTGCACGTACTGCCACAACACCAACGGCTTCGGCAGTTGGGACAACGCCGCGCCGCAACGCGCGACGGCCTGGTACGGCATCCGCATGGCGCGTGACCTCAACAACAACTTCATGGAAGGCCTGACGAAGACCTTCCCCGCGCATCGGCTTGGCCCGACGGGCGACGTGGCGAAGATCAATTGCTCCACGTGCCACCAAGGTGCCTACAAGCCGCTGTACGGCGCGCAGATGGCCAAGGACTATCCTGGCCTGAAGCCGGCACCGGCGGCTGCTGCCGCCTCCGCCGTGGAAGCCGCTCCGGTCGACGCCGCCGCGTCGGCTGCTCCGGTCGCCACGGTGGCCACCGCCGCGAAGTAACGTGTTGAACGGCGGCCGCGGCCACCGCCGCGGCCGTTCCGAATGACGAACGAACTCAGCACCGCCGCCGGCGCCTCGCAACAGGGCCCGGCGGCTTCTTCTTTTTCTGCCGACACGTCGCCCCGGTCCACCGCCGGTGGCGACGTTCTCGTCCTGTTGCTGATCGACGTGGCTCCGGCCGCGCGCCTGTGGGGCTACGGCCGCTTCGTCGCCGGCACCGCGCCGGCGCTGGCCGAACCCGGCGCACGCTTCGTCAAGCAGCTCGGAACCGGCTACGAAGGCGGTTTCGGTCTGCGTCCGAGCGGGACGCGCCAGGGCCTGTTCGTGCTCTTCGAGGACGAGGCCTCGGCCGATGTCTTCATCGGCCGCTCCGACCTCGTCCAGACCTATCGCCGCAACGCGCGCGAGCTGTGCATCGTGAAGGCCCGGCCGTACAGCGCACGCGGCAGCTGGGACGGCCACAGGGTGCGTGTCGGCTCGCCGGCGCCCGTCGACGGGCCGGTGGCAGCGCTGACACGGGCTTCGATCCGGCCGTCGCAGGCGCATCGTTTCTGGCCCAACGCCGGGCCGTCGCAGGACTCGCTCGAACGGGCTCAGGGCTGCCGGCTGGCGGTCGGCCTGGGCGAAGCGCCGTTCCTGCGCCAGGCGACCTTCAGCGTCTGGGACAGCGTCGCGGCGATGGACGCCTACGCGCGCACCGGCGCGCACCAGCGCGCGATCGTCGCCTCGCGCGACTTCTTCTCCGAGTCGATGTTCGTGCGCTTCGTGCCGCTGTCCATCGAAGGCGTCTGGAAGGGCCGGCGCTATGGCTGACCCCTTGCGCACGCACCGCGTCGTCGTCGTCGGCGCCGGCATCGCCGGGTTGTCGAGCGCGCTGCTGCTGGCCGCGCGCGGGCTGGACGTCACGCTGGTCGACAAGGCCACCGCACCGGGCGGCAAGATGCGCCAGGTGATGGTCGACGGCGCGCCGGTCGACGCCGGCCCGACGGTGTTCACGATGCGCTGGGTCTTCGACCAGATCTTCGCCGCTGCCGGCGCGACGGTCGAGGAGCACCTGAAGTTGCAGCCGCTGGGCGTGCTCGCACGCCATGCCTGGCGCGGCCACGAGCCGCGGCTGGACCTGTTCGCGGACATCCAGCGCTCGGCCGAGGCGATCGGCGAGTTCAGCGGCCCGCAGGAGGCGCTGCGTTTCCTCGGCTTCTGCCGCCAGGCGCGCCAGCTCTACGACCATCTCGAAGGCCCGTACATCCGCTCCGAGCGCCCGACGCTGGGCAGCATGGTCGGCGACCTCGGGCCGCGTGGCCTGCTGGCGCTGATGCAGATCGGCCCGTTCTCCAATCTCTGGCGCTCGCTGTCGCGGCATTTCCGCGATCCGAAGCTGCAGCAGCTGTTCGCGCGCTACGCGACCTACTGCGGCGCGTCGCCGTGGATGGCGCCGGCGACGCTGATGCTGGTCGCCCAGGTCGAGCTCGACGGCGTCTGGGCCGTCGAAGGCGGCATGCACGCCGTCGCCCGGGCCTTCTCCGCGCTCGCCGAGGCCCGCGGCGTGAAGACACGCTACGGCTGCGGCTGCGAGCAGATCCTCGTGCGCGACGGCCGTGCCGTCGGCGTGCGCCTGGCCGGCGGGGAGGAGATCGCCGCCGACTCGGTGGTCTTCAACGGCGACGTCAACGCGCTCGCCCAGGGCCTGCTGGGCGACCCGGCGCGCCGGGCGACGGCCGCGGTGGCGCCGGCGCGGCGATCGCTCTCGGCGCTGACCTGGCTGGTCAACGCCCGCACCAGCGGCTTCCCGCTGGTGCGCCACAACGTGTTCTTCGACGAGGACTACGCGTCCGAGTTCGACGACATCTTCCGCCAGCGCCAGCTTCCGCGGCGCGGCACCGTCTACGTCTGTGCGCAGGATCGCACCGACGAAGGAATCGGGTCGGACGCTCCAGAGCGCCTGCTGTGCCTGGTCAATGCACCGGCCGACGGGGACCGACGGCCCTTCGACCCCTCGGAGACCGACCCATGCGAGCAGCGGAGTCTGGCGCTGATGCGCGAGTGCGGCCTGACGATCGATTGGAGCCCGCAGACCCACCGGCTGGTGACGCCGGCGAGTTTCGAGCGCCTGTTCCCGGCGACGGGGGGAGCGCTGTACGGCCCGGCGACGCACGGCTGGATGTCCTCGTTCCACCGGGCCTCGTCGACGAGCCGGCTGCCGGGGCTGTATCTGGCGGGCGGCAGCGTGCACCCGGGGCCGGGCGTGCCGATGGCGGCGATGTCCGGCCGGCTGGCGGCCGAGACGCTGATGGCGCACCTCGATTCGACCAGTCGGTCCCGCCGGGTGGTTATCTCTGGTGGTATGTCGACGCGGTCAGCGACGACGGGCGGCATGGCCTGACCTTCATCGCTTTCGTCGGCAGCGTCTTCTCGCCTTATTACGCCTGGGCCGGCGGCCCGAACGCCGACCGCGCCGACCCCGAGAACCACTGCGCGCTGAACCTCGCGCTGTACGGCGACGCCGGCAAGCGCTGGACGATGACCGAACGCGGCCGGCGCTGGATGCGCCGAAGCCGCGACGAGTTCGTCATCGGCCCCAGCCGGCTGCACTGGGACGGCGAGTCGCTGCTCGTCGAGTTCGACGAGATCGGCGTGCCGATCCCGCGCCGCGTGAAGGGCCGGGTGCGGGTGTGGCCGAAGGCGCTGTGCCGTTTCGTCACCTCGCTGGACAGCGGCGGCCGCCACCGCTGGGGGCCGATCGCGCCTTGCAGCCGCATCGAGGTCGAACTCGACAGCCCGCGTGTGCGCTGGAGCGGCCACGCCTACCTCGACTCGAACGAAGGCGACGAACCGATCGACCGCCCGTTCCGCGAGTGGGACTGGTCGCGCGCGACGATGGCCGACGGCAGTACCGCGGTGATCTACGACGTGCGCCAGAAGCGCGACGGCGACCGCGTCATCGCCGAACGCTTCCTGCTCGACGGCGGCACCGAGAGCTTCGAGGCGCCGCCGCGGCAGCCTTTGCCGACGACGCTGTGGCGCATCGACCGCACGATGCGCACCGAGCCCGGCGTGCCGGCGGTCGTCGAGCAGACGCTCGAGGACACGCCGTTCTATGCGCGCTCGATGGTGCGTTCGGGGCTGCTCGGCGAGGTCGTGACCTCGGTGCACGAGACGATGCTGCTGCCGCGCGTCATCACGCTGCCGGTGCGTCTGATGCTGCCCTGGCGCATGCCGCGCCGCGGCTGAAACGCCGGCCGGCGGCGGCCGGTCATTCCTGGTGGTCGTCGGCGCGGCGGCCGTTGAACGAGCTCGGGCGGTAGACGTTGCCCTCGCGCTGGACGTTCGGTGCGCCGCGGCGGGCGCGCTCGATCACCTCGACGGCTTCGCGCTGCGCGCTGCGGCGCTGGCGGTTCCAGCGCCAGGCGCTGCGCGTGCGCTGCAGCATCTGCGCGACGCGGCCACGGCCGATCAGCATGCCCAGCAGCAGGGCGACGCAGACAGCCAACCCGATCGCAGCGAAGACCTTCTCGACCATGGCGAGAATCTAGCGCGCTTCGCGCCCGGCGTCGCGCCACTTGTTGGCGCCGCGCCGATGTGGATTGAGATTTGTCAATCGAGATCCCGCGAACGCCGGGCCCAGCCGCCGGATTCAGACGCCGCGACGGGCCGCCTGGCGCTCCATCAACTCGATGACCCAGCCGATGCGTTCGTCGAACGAACGCTGCGCCGGCCGGTGCGCCACGGTGGGCGCCGGCGCGGCGACCGAGGCATCGACCAGATACTGGATCGCCGGCAGCGGCGGCATCGAGATGTAGGCGCGACCCGGCGTGTTGAACGCGGCCGAGGCCGCGCGCGCCATCAGCGCCGCCTTGCGGCGCGCCGGCACGACGACGCGGTGGTTCACCGAGTCCAGGCCCTGGCGCTCCAGCATGCGGCCGATCTCAGCGTAGACCAGGCGCGCGGCGCGGATCGCCGGGCGGCAGTCGCGGGGCAGGGCGGCAATGCCGTGTTCGGAACGTTCGTACAACTCGTCGGCGGCGCGCAGCAGGCGGCGCACGGTCTGCGCGACCTCCGGGCAGTGCACCGGGTTCTGCAGCCAGGCGTCGACGTCCAGGCCGGCCTCGGCCAGCCAGTCGCGCGGCAGGTACAGGCGGCCGTTGCGTGCGTCCTCGCCGACGTCGCGGGCGATGTTGGTGAACTGCATCGCGACGCCGAGCTCGCAGGCGCGCGCCAGGGCCTGCGGCGAGCGCACGCCCATGATCAGCGCCATCGCCGCGCCGACGGTGCCGGCGACACGGGCGCCGTAGTCCTCGACGTCGGCGATGGTCTGGTAGCGGCGGCCGTCGGCGTCCCAGAGGAAACCTTCGAGCAGCGCGTCGAGCAGCACGCGCGGCAGGCCGTAGCGGTGCACGGTGCAGGCCAGCGCGCGGTCGGCGGCGATCGGTGCCGGCGTGCCGGCGTAGACGCCGTCCAGCCGTGTGCGCAGCTCGGCCATCGCCGCGTGCGGGTCGCCGCTCAGGTCGACGGCGTCGTCGGCGACGCGGCAGAACGCGTACAGCGCGGTGGCCGGCGCGCGCACGCGCTGCGGCAGCAGCAGGGACGCGGCGAAGAAGGACTTCGAGCCGCCGCGCATCAGTTCGCGGCAGGCCTGCAACTCGGACGAGACGCGCAGGTCAGCGGGCATGGAGCAGGTTGTTGTCGGAAGGGGGCACGAGAAGCGGCGGCGGATCGTGCGGCTCGCCCGGCTCGCGCGAACGAAGCGCCCAGCGCCACAAGGCGGCGACCGGCAGCGGCAGCACCATCATCCAGTGTTCGATGACGGCCATGCCGAGCATCGTCGCGACGAGCAGCAGGCCGATGTGCGTTGCCGGCGCAGTGGCCGGCAACAGGGCCTCGTTGACCATCAGGCCGGCGACGATTGTCGGCACCGTCACCGAGATCGGGAACAGCAGATTCATCGCCCGACGGCGGAAGAAGCTGACGAGGTACTTCAGGTGCTCGGGCAGGAACTCCTCGCTCAGGTTGCGCACGCCCAGGAACAGGTTGAGCTTGGCGCTGGCACGCATCGTCCAGAGCACGAGGTAGGTCCAGGTGCCGACCTGGTTGGGCTCGCCCCAGGTCACGGCGACGATGGCGACGCCGACGCTGATGATCGCGATCTCGTGCCACAGGATGGCCTGGATGGCGTGCACGAAGCGTGTCCAGGTGCCGGCGCCCGCCGGCGTGGCGGTCTTGCGCGGGCCGGTGATCCAGCCGGTCAGGAAGGCCAGCTCGTGCCAGCCCCAGACCAGCAGCGCGCAGGTGAAGGCGCAGTAGGCGTCGGCCGGCGTCGTGTTGCCCGCGGTGTGCACCAGCGCGGCGAACGCCGTCGCGGCGAGCGCCGTCGAGATGACCAGGCTCCAGCGGAAAGTCTTACGCGGCAGCCCGTCCAGCAACAGGATCAGCCCGGTGCTGAACCACCAGACGAACACCGCAAACAGCACCGGGATCGCCACGCTCAGCATCCTGTCCTCGCTTTCACCATGCCGGGGCCATGCGCACCTGGGCCGGCAGCGCGTGACGGCGCACCGGGATCAGGTACATGCGGGCGAAGGTCGCGGCACCGGCCGCGGCCCACGCCGCCTGCTGCAGGCGGCCCACCAGGCCGCCGCGCGCCTTGGCGGCATCCACCTTCGTCTTCACGTGCACCAGACGTTCCATGCCGGCGCGGAACGCCGGGTGGTCGATGTCCAGCGAGATCGGGAAGACCTGCTTGGAGATCTCGTTGGTGATCTGGAAGACGCGGTAGTCGTAATCGGTCGATTCCAGCCCCATCGCCTCGTGCAGCTGGGGCCGCATGTGGTCGCGCACGTACATCGTCGCGTACACGGCCAGCAGGAAGAAACGCACCCACAGCAGGTTGGCGCCGGAGATCAGCTGCGGATGTGCACGCAGGATCAGCGCGAACGACTCGCCGTGGCGGAATTCGTCGTTGCACCAGCGCTCGAACCAGCGAAAGATCGGGTGGAAACGCTTGTCGGGGTGGCGTTCGAGCTGGCGGTAGATCGTGATGTAGCGCGCGTAGCCGATCTTCTCGGACAGGTACGTCGCGTAGAAGATGTACTTCGGCTTGAAGTACGTGTACGCCTTGGTGCGCTTAAGGCCGCCGAGGTCGATGCCCAGGCCGAAGTCGCGCAGCGCCTGGTTGATGAACCCGGCGTGGCGCGATTCGTCGCGCGCCATGTAGCGCATCAGCGCCTTGACGTCGGGGTTGTCGACGTTCTTCTGGATCTCGTTGTAGAGCACGCAGCCGGAGAACTCGGACGTGACCGACGACACCAGGAAGTCCAGGAACTCCTGGCGCAGTTCCGGCGAGACCTGGGAGAAACGCTCGGCCACCTCCTGCGTGAACTCGGGCGTGCGCTGGAAGTGGTCGTGGTTGTTGTCGCCCTCGTACTCGGCCAGCATCGCGTCCCATTCCGCGCGGATCGACGAGACGTCGATCGCGTTCATCGCGGCGTAGTCCGTGGTGTAGAAGCGCGGGCTGAGGAGCGTGCTCTCCTTGGCCCGGCGGGCGGCCTCTTCGGGTGACTCGATCGTCGGGGTCGCGAGCATGAGGGTCTCCGTGGTGTGTCAGCGGGCCGGGGCCTGCTGGGGTTCGACCTTCAGCAGGCGTGCGAACACGCCGGCGTTGGTCGGGCCGAAGGACTCCAGGTCGATGCGCTCGCCCGTTGCCGGGTCCATCAGCGTCAGTCGGCCGTCGTTCCGGGCGACGAGTTCGAACGGCTGCTCGGGGCCGAGGCCCCGCTTCATGCGTTCGCGGGCGAGTGCACGCAGGGCCCCACGGAGGAACCCGGCCTCGCCCTGGACCGAATCGAGTTGGGCACCGCTGTGCCCATCGATGACGGCAATGCTGCCGTCGGGTCGATCCTCGAATCGGAGGGCACGCGTCGCGACGGCATCGCCGTCGGGCGCGCGAATGGTCTGCCCGCTCATGCGCACCGCGGCGACGCCGACGATGACGGCAACGAGCAGCACGCCGATGGCGATCAGCGGTGCACGCGGCAGATCCTGGGAGCGGGACACGCTGTCGCTCATGCAGCGGCACCTTGTCCTGCAAACGTGCCGGCGGCGGGCTTGCCGTCGGCCGCGGAGGCGGGCACGGCGGGCAGCTCGGTGGCCCGCGACCACGCCTCCGACAGCTGCCGGGCCACCGCCTCGGCATCGGGAACACAGCGCAGCATCGGCTCCGGCTTGGCGTAGCGCCACGGACGGGCGTGAGGCCAGAGGTGCAGGTAGGCGATGCGGTCGCTGCCGACGAGCGTGATCGGAATGTCGCCGCTGCCGTCACGGTGACGGCGCAGGCCGGCGGCCGCGATGCGCTTGAACGGGATGTTGAAGGTCACCGTCAGCACGATGCCGATGCGCATGACGAGGCGCCGGTCGGTGATGGTGTAGACGGCGCCGCGTGCGGTCAGCCAGGCGAGCCCGGTGATCAGCACGAGGGCGAAGACGACCAGAGGCAGCAGTACGACGAGCGCGCGCAGTGCATCGCCGGCGCTGCCGCCCTGGCTCAGCACGTAACCGGCACGGGCCGCCAGGATGGCGGCGAAATACAGCACCAGCGCAGGCACGTGAAAGGCGCGCCGTGCGAGGGCGCGCCAATCGGGACTGCCCTGCCAGAGGATGTGCTCCTCGGCAGGGAGGACCTCCGGCAGTCCGTGCACGGGCTCGTAATCGTGCTCGTGCCCGGTGGTGTGCCGGTGGCCGTGTGTCACAGCAGGGGCTCCTGCCGCGAGGGCTCGGCGTACAGCGTGCCGGCGCCGTAGTAGGCGCAGATCTTCTCTTCCTCGAGCATCGTGACCTGCTCGGGATGCTTGGTCGCCGGGACGTCGGCGAACTGGTGGCCCAGCAGCGCCGTGACCTTGACCGCGTCACGCTTGAGGATCGCGAAGTTCACCGGCAGCAGGACCTTGCGGCCGCCTTCGGCGAGTTCGACCTCGAAGTAGCGGAACAGGTTTTCCGGCGTGTCGACCCACAGGTCGGTCACGGTACCGGCCTGCACGCCGTCGGCGCCGACGACGGGCTTGCCGCGCGGATCGCTGTCCTGCTTGGCGACGTCGAAGCCTTCGACCAGGCGCAGCGGCAGGATGCGGACGTTGCCGTCGACGTCCACGTCGGGACGGTCGGCGCGCTCGGTCCAGGCGCCCGGGCCGACACCGGCCAGCAGCGGGTTGCCGGTCGGGACCAGCGGCGCGCCGATCCAGCCGTGCGCCGGTTCGGCGGCGAGGTTGTCCTGCGGCGCTTCGGCCTTCGGCACGATGTGCTCGTGGCCGTCGGCCAGCTTGAAGGTCTTGGCCTCGGGCACCGGCCAGCCGGTGATGACGCCGCGGCCCGTGCCGCTGTCCATTTCAGGGTAGCCCTCGCGATGGTTCTCGCGGATCAGGTAATAGCAAAGGCCCGCGAAGAACGCCCAGAAGGCGTACAGCACGAGCTGCGCAACGTCGACGTAGGATGTGATGGCACCGGTTCCCATGGGGTTCTCCTTCTCGCGAATCTCGCTAGCCGGGGAAATCGGCCAGTCCGAATTGGTTTTGCTCAGGCTGCTGCCGCCGCCCCGCGCGACGCACCAGCGGGCCGATCGCGATCAGCGCCGCGAACAGCAGGATCATCTCGAAGTAATAGACGAAGCTGTAGCCGGTCACGGGGCTGACCAGCACCTGGCCCAGCAGGCCCTGCGTCGCCATGTTCGACACGAGGTCGCGCATCGCACCGCCGGCTGCAACCGCACCGCCGGCCGCCGTGGCCTGCACGGCGCCCCAGGCGCCGAGGGCCAGGCCGACGTGTTCCTTGCGTTCCATCCCCATCGCCGCCGTCAGCGTGCCGACCGAGAACAGACCGCCACCGAAACCGATGATCACCGTGCCGATGCGGAACATCGTCGGCGAATCGATCGGTGCGGCGAAGACGACCAGCGCGAACGCCGGCAGGCCGCAGACCGCGCCCAGCGCGGCGACACGCAGCGGATCCCAGCCGCGCGCCAGCATGCGCGCGGCGAGCGCGAACGCGACCAGCGCGCCGCCGGCCAGCAGCGCCGTCAGCGTGCTGGTGGCCGAGACGCTGAGCTTCAGGATCTCGCCGCCGTAGGGCTCGAGCACGATGTCCTGCATGTTGAACGCCGCGGTGCCCAGGCCGACCATCCAGAGGAAGCGCCGCGCCTGCGGCTGCTCGATGAAGCCGCGCCACATCGTGCGGAACTCGGGCGCCGGCTCGTCCTTGCTGCGGCGGCGGTTCGGGTCGCGCGCTTCCTGCTTCCAGACGGCGATCAGGTTCAGCGCGATCGTCAGCACCGCCGCGCCTTGCACCACCTGCACCAGGCGCTGCTCGGAGAACTCCGACAGCAGGGCCGAGCAGGTCATGCCGCCGCCGACCAGGCCGACGAGCAGCATCACGTACATCAGCGCGACGACGCGCGGGCGCGATTCCTCGCTCGCCAGGTCGGTGGCCAGCGCCAGGCCGGTGGTCTGCGTCGTCTGCAGGCCGGCGCCGACGAGCAGGAAGGCGATGCCGGCGAAGATCTGGCCCACCCAGCCCAGGCCGAGCTGGCCCTGTCCGGTCAGCACCAGCAGCGCGAACGGCATGATCGCCAGGCCGCCGAACTGCATCAGCGTGCCCAGCCAGATGTAGGGCACGCGGCGCCAACCGATCACCGAGGCGTGCACGTCGGAGCGAAAGCCGATGAAGGCGCGGAACGGCGCGGCGATCATCGGCAGCGCGACCATCATCGACACCACCCAGGCGTGAACGCCGAGCTCGACGATCATCACGCGGTTGAGCGTGCCGACCAGCAGCGCGCCGGCCAGGCCCACCGAGACCTGGAACAGCGCCAGACGGAGCAGGCGCGGCAGCGGCAGCCCGGGGCTGGCCGCGTCGGCGAACGGCATCAGGCGCGGCACGACGCGCCGCAGCCATTCGCGCAGCGGTTCGGGCAGGGCCGGGGCGGCCTTCACGTGCGTTTCCACTCCGTGGCCTGCGAGGTGTAGAAGCCGCTGGAGATGCGCTCGCTGCGGCCCCATTGCCAGCCTTGCAGGCCGGGGTGCGCCGCCATCAGCGAGCGCAGCTGCTCGGGCGCCACCGGCACGATGGCCGGCGAACGGTCGCCACGCGGGAACAGCTTGCCGACGGTCCACATCAGCGACAGCAGCGCGGTGCGCGGCGCGAAGGTGAAGACCATCGAGGTCGAGGTGCGCTCGGCGAGCCGGGACAGCGCGGCGACGGCGTCGGGCGCGTCGTAGTGGATCACCGAGTCCATCGCGATGACGTGGTCGAAGCGGCCGAGGGCCGGATCGAGCATGTCGCCGCTGCGGAAGTCGATCGAGCCCGGGCCCAGCGACTCGGGCAGGCGCTCGCGGGCGTAGCCGACGAGCGTCGGCGACAGGTCGATGGCGACGACCTCGGCGCCGCGGCGCGCGAGTTCGATCGAGGCCGCGCCGGTGCCGCAGCCGGCGTCGAGCACGCGGCGGCCGCGCAGGTCCTGCGGCAGCCATGACAGCAGCGTCGTGCGCATGCGGTCACGGCCGGCGCGCACCGTGGCGCGCACGCCGCTGACCGGGGCGTCGGAAGTCAGCCGCGCCCAGGTCTGGGCGGCGGTGCGGTCGAAGTAGTGCTCGACCTCGCCGCGGCGGTTCTGATAGCTGGTGTTCTCCATGGCGATCAGTCGTAGCCCAGCAGGTCGAAGATGTCGCGATCCTTCAGCGGCTCGCAGTACAGCGGGTCGACGCCGTCCCACAGGCGCTGGGCGAGCTGCAGGTACTCGGCCTGCACCGCCAGCACCTCGGGGCTTTCTTCCATCTCGAACAGCGTCGACTTCTTCAGCCGGCTCTTGCGGATGACGTCCAGCGCCGGAATGCGCGCCAGCGAACGCATGCCGATGCGCTCGTTGAACTTGTCGATCTGGTCGGTGGCGTCGGAGCGGTTGGCGATGATGCCGCCCAGGCGCACGTTGTAGTTCTTCGCCTTGGCGCCGATCGCCTGGACGATGCGGTTGGCGGCGAAGATCGAGTCGAAATCGTTGGCGGTGACGATCAGCGCGCGGTCGGCGTGCTGCAGCGGAGCGGCGAAACCGCCGCAGACGACGTCACCGAGCACGTCGAAGACGACGACGTCGGTCTCCTCGAGCAGGTGATGTTCCTTGAGCAGCTTGACGGTCTGGCCGACGACGTAGCCGCCGCAGCCGGTGCCCGCCGGCGGGCCGCCGGCCTCGACGCACATCACGCCGTTGGTGCCTTCGAAGACGAAGTCCTCGACACGCAGCTCCTCGGGGTGGAAGTTCACCGTCTCGAGCACGTCGATGACGGTGGGCACCATGCGCTTGGTCAGCGTGAAGGTGGAGTCGTGCTTCGGGTCGCAGCCGATCTGCAGCACGCGCTTGCCGAGCTTGCTGAAGGCCACCGACAGGTTGCTCGACGTCGTGCTCTTGCCGATGCCGCCCTTGCCGTAGATCGCGAACACCTTGGCGTTGCCGATCTTGGCTCCGGTTTCCATCTGCACCTGAACGCTGCCTTCGCCGTCCGGGCGTGCGCCGCGGCCGATCTGGCTGGGGGAGATCGTGGCCGTGCTCATGCCTGCGTCTCCGTCATCCGGGCGTACTGCCCCCGGGTCATCGTCATGCTGGAGTTCCTTCGTATACACCTTCGAGGCGGTCTTCCAGCTCTTCGCCGGCGCGGCGCAGGGCTTCGAGCACTTCGGGGTCCGGGCTCCAGTACTGGCGCTCGGACGCTTCGATCAGGCGGTTGGCCACCTTGGCGGAGGCGGCCGGGTTCAGACGCGCGAGGCGTTCGCGCATCTCGGGGTCGAGCATGAAGGTCTCGGTGAGCTGCTGGTAGACCCAGGGCTGCACCTGGCCGGTCGTCGCCGACCAGCCCATCGTGTTGGTCACGTGGACCTCGATCTGGCGCACGCCTTCGTAGCCGTGCTCCAGCATGCCTTCGTACCACTTCGGGTTGAGCATGCGCGTGCGGGTCTCCAGCGCGACCTGCTCGGACAGCGTGCGCACGGTGCCGTCGCCCTTGGTCTGGTCGCCGATGTAGACCGGCGTCGCGGTGCCGCCCTTGGCGCGGCGCACCGCGCGGCTGATGCCGCCCAGCGTGTCGAAGTAGGTGTCGATCGTCGTCACGCCCAGCTCGACCGAGTCGAGGTTCTGGTAGGCGAGGTCGACGTTGGCGAGCACGCTCTGCAGCAGCTCGGCCTTCTGCATCGGCTTGCCGGCGCGGCCGTAGGCGAAGCCCTTGCGGCGGCTGTAGGTCTCGGCGAGCTCGTCCTCGTCGTCCCAGCGGCCGTTCTCGACCAGGTTGTCGACGTTGGAGCCGTAGGTGCCGTCGGCGTTGCCGAAGACACGCAGCGCCGCGGTCTCCATGTCGCAGCCGTGCTGCTGCTGGTAGGCCAGCGCGTGCTTGCGCACGAAGTTCTGCTCGACCGGCTCGTCGGCGGTGGCGGCCAGGTAGGCGGCTTCGGCCAGCAGCTTGATCTGCAGCGGCAGCAGGTCGCGGAAGATGCCCGACAGCGTGATGACGACGTCGACACGCGGACGGCCGAGCTGCTCCAGCGGGATCAGCGTCGCGCCGGCGAGGCGGCCGTAGCTGTCGAAGCGCGGCGTCGCGCCCATCAGCGCCAGGGCCTGGCCGATCGGGCCGCCTTCGGTCTTCAGGTTGTCGGTGCCCCAGAGCACCAGCGCGACCGATTCGGGCAGCGCGTTGCCGTCGGCGACGTGGCGGTCCAGCAGCAGCTGCGCCAGGCGCGTGCCGTCCTTGACGGCGAAGGCGCTGGGGATGCGGAACGGGTCGAAACCGTGCAGGTTGCGGCCGGTCGGCAGCACTTCCGGCGTGCGCAGCAGGTCGCCACCCGGCGCCGGCGGCACGAAGCGGCCGTCGAGCGCACGCAGGATGCCCGGCACCTCGGTGTCCTGGGCCAGCAGCTTGTTGGCGCGCACCAGATCATCGTGGCCGCTCACCGCCTTGCCGGCGACGATGGCCTCGACCACCGAACGCTCCGGCGGCGTGTCGCCGGCCATCGACATCAGCATGTCGACACGCTGGCTTTCGGTCAGCGGCTTGCCGACGACGTGCAGGCCGTGCGGGATCAGCGTGTACTCGAGTTCGAGCACGGCCGCCGTCAGGCGTTGGACCTCGGCTTCGGCCTGATCCTGCGTCCAGGCGGGTTCGGCAGTGGCGAGTTCGAGCTCGGCGGCCTGGGCCTGGATGACCGACACGTACTCGGCGCGTTCGGCGGCAGCCGGGTCGAGCGCGCGCCAGCGCTCCAGCGAAGCCTTCAGCTCGAGCAGGCCGCGGTACAGGCCGGCCTGGGCCACCGGCGGCGTCAGGTAGCTGATCAGCGTCGCGGCGGCGCGGCGCTTGGCGATCGCGCCTTCGGAGGGGTTGTTCGAGGCGTAGAGGTAGAAGTTCGGCAGGTCCGAGATCAGGCGGTCGGGCCAGCACATGCCCGACATGCCGGTCTGCTTGCCGGGCATGAACTCCAGCGAGCCGTGGGTGCCGAAGTGCAGCACCGCGTCGGCCTTGAAGTCGTCGCGCAGGTAGCGGTAGAAGGCCGAGAACGCGTGCGTCGGCGCGAAACCGTGCTCGAACAGCAGGCGCATCGGGTCGCCTTCGTAGCCCATGCTCGGCTGGATCGCGACCAGCGCGTTGCCGAACTGGGCGCCGAGCACGAAGATCGAGCGGCCGTCTGTCAGCTGGCGGCCCGGCGCCGGGCCCCACTGGGCTTCGATCTGCTTCAGCCAGCGTTCGCGGCGGACGTGGTCGTCGACCGGGATGAAGGCGTGCACGTTGGCGTCGGCGCCGTAGGTCTGCGCGTTGCCCTTCAGCACCGCGTCACGCAGCGCGTCGACGCTTTCCGGCAGCTCGACGCTGTAGCCCTGGGCCTTCATGCCCTTGAGCGTCTCGTACAGGCTCTCGAAGACCGACAGGTAGGCGGCGGTGCCGATGTTCCCGGCGTTGGGCGGGAAGTTGAAGATGACGACCGCGACCTTGCGCTCGGCGCGCTGGGCGCGGCGCAGCGACACGAGGCGGGCGACACGCGCGGCCAGGGTCGCGGTGCGTTCCGAGCAGCTGCGCATGTCCTGCGAGTTATCGCTGCTGCTGAACTGGCAGCCCTTGTCGCAGCCGGCGCAGGTGGTGCCGGCGGCGCCGCAGCGGCCGCCGAAGATCGTCGGGCTGGTCGCGCCGTCGAGCTCGGGGATGGCGACCATGATGGTGCTTTCCACCGGCAGCAGGCCGCGGTCGGAACCGCCCCATTCGCCCAGGGTCTGGAACTCGACCGGATGGGCGGCGATGTAGGGCACGTCGAGCTGGGCGAGGATCTCCTCGGCGGCACGCGCGTCGTTGTAGGCCGGGCCGCCGACCAGCGAGAAGCCCGACAGCGAGACGACGGCGTCGACCGTCGGCTTGCCGTCCTTCATGAAGAAGCGTTCGATGGCCGGGCGCGAGTCGAGGCCCGAGGCGAAGGCCGGCACGACCTGCAGGCCCTGGACTTCGAGCGCGGCGATGACGCCGTCGTAGTGCGCCGAGTTGCCGGCCAGCAGGTACGAGCGCAGCAGCAGCAGGCCGACGCGGCCCTGGCTCTCGCCGTCCTTGACGACCTTGGGCAGCGCCGTGGCGTCCTCGCCGATGCGGCCCTTCATGCGCGGGTGGTAGACGCCGATGTCGGGGTACTCGACCGGTGCCGCGGGCTTGCCGCGGCCACGCAGCGCGGCGCGTTCGCCGGCCGCGTAGCGGTCGACGAGGAAACGCACCATGTTGAAGACGTTTTCTTCCGAGCCGCCCAGCCAGTACTGCAGCGACAGGAAATAGGCGCGCACGTCCTGCGCCGTGCCGGGGATGAAACGCAGCAGCTGTGGCACGCGGCGCAGCATCTTCATCTGAGCGGCGCCGCCGGTGGCGGCCTTGTCCTTGTTGCCGCGCAGGCGCTTCAACAGCGCCAGCGGCCCCGAGGCCGGCTTGTCCATGTCGAAGCCGCCCAGGCGGGTCAGCTTGACGACCTCGGCGGCCGACATCGCGCAGACCATCGCGTCGCACTGCATGCGGCGCTCCTGCAGCACCGGCATCAGCGGCATGAAGTGGTCTTCGAGGAACAGCATCGTCACGACGATGATGTCGCCGTGCTTGATGTCCTCGATGCAGCGCTGCAGCCCCTCGGGCTCGTTGGCCCACTCGGACGCTGCGTGCAGCGTCAGCTCCAGCCCCGGAAGTTCGCGGCGGAGGTTCACCCGCGCGCGCTCTGCAGCGCTCGCGAGGTGGGTGTCCATCGTGACGATGACGACCCGGATGGGCGTCGCGTCAACGCCCGAAGTGCGCCTTGGCGTCATACAGCGTTTCCACGGTGATGGTCGCGAGGCCGCGCTCGGCGGCGAATCGCTCGGTGTTGCGACGGGCCTTGCCGCGCACGAAGAAGGGGATCTTCTGCAGCTCCTTCTGCGCGTCGGGTGCCCATTGGGCGACGGTGATCGGAGCGGAGGCGGCAGGCGCGGCCACGGCGGCCGCAGCGGTTGCGGTCTCGGCGACCGCGGGGACGTCCGCCGGATCGGCGGCGGGCGCAGGCGCAACGGCCGGCGCCGGCACGGCGGCGCGTCCCAGGTGAGAGGCGGCGGCGCCATCGTGGAACTCGAAGTCGCCGCGGAACATCGTCAGCAGGTGCTCTTCCAGACCCATCATCAGCGGGTGGACCCAGCTGTCGAACAGCACGTTGGCGCCCTCGAAGCCCATCTGGGGCGAGTAGCGCGCCGGGAAGTCCTGCACGTGCACCGGCGCCGAGATCACCGCGCAGGGCACGCCCAGACGCTTGGCGATGTGGCGCTCCATCTGCGTGCCCAGCACCAGCTCGGGGTGCAGTTCGGCGACCTTGGCTTCGACTTCCAGATAGTCGTCGGTGATCAGCGCCTCGACGCCGTAATGCTTGGCCGCGTCGCGCACGTCGCGCGCGAACTCGCGGCTGTAGGTGCCCAGGCCGACGACGGTGAAGCCCATCTCCTCGGTCGCGACACGCGCCGCGGCGATGGCGTGCGTGGCGTCGCCGAAGATGAAGACGCGCTTGCCGGTGAGATAGGTCGAGTCGACCGAACGCGAGTACCAGGGTGAACGCGACAGCGCGTCGGGCAGCGGCGTGTCGGCCGGCAGACCGGCGAGCTGCAGCACCTCGGCGATGAAGGCCTTGGTCGCCTTGACGCCGATCGGGATCGTCTTCGTGAACGGCTGGCCGAAGAATCGCTGCAGCCAGCCGGCGGCCTGCTGCGCGGTCTCGGGGTAGAGCACGACGTTGAAGTCGGCTTCGCCCAGGCGCGCGATGTCGTCGGCCGAGGCGCCCAGCGGGGCGACGGTGCGCACCTCGATGCCGAGCTCGTTCAGCAGGCCGGTGATCTCGCGCACGTCGTCGCGGTGGCGGAAGCCGAGCGCCGTCGGGCCGAGCAGGTTGCAGCAGGGCCTGGCACCGGGCTCGCGCGCCGGACGCGGCGTGCCGGGGGCCGGCGCACGCGGGCCGGCCAGCGTACGCACGACCTGATAGAAGGTCTCGGACGCGCCCCAGTTCTCCTTGCGCTGGTACGAGGGCAGTTCGAGCGGCACGACCGGAATCGGCAGCGCCAGCGCGCGCGCCAGGCCGCCCGGGTCGTCCTGGATCAGCTCGGCCGTGCACGAGGCGCCGACCAGCATCGCGTTCGGGCGGAAGCGCTCGAAGGCCTGGGAGCAGGCGGTCTTGAACAGCTCGGCGGTGTCGCCGCCGAGGTCACGGGCCTGGAAGGTCGTATAGGTGACCGGCGGGCGGCGCGGCAGCCGCTCGATCATCGTGAACAGCAGGTCGGCGTAGGTGTCGCCCTGCGGCGCGTGCAGCACGTAGTGCACGTCGTCCAGCGCGGTGGCGACGCGCATCGCGCCGACGTGCGGCGGGCCTTCGTAGGTCCAGAGCGTCAACTGCATGTCAAGCGACCAGTCTCGTGCGCCGTTCCAGCGGGCGCGTGAACAGTTCGGCCAGGTCGGCGGCCTGGTCGAAGCCGTGCACCGGCGTGAACACGAGCTCGATCGACCACTTGGTCGTGAGCCCTTCGGCTTCCAGCGGATTGGCCAGGCCCAGGCCGCAGACGACGATGTCCGGGCGCGCGGCGCGGCAGCGGTCGAGCTGGCGCTCCAGGTCCTGGCCTTCGGACAGCGGCGTGCCCGCGGGCAGCAGCGCCAGTTCGGACGCCACCAGCTGGCGGTGCAGGTAGGGCGTGCCGACCTCGACCAGCACCATGCCCATTTCGCGCGCGAGGAAGCGGGCCAGCGGCACCTCGAGCTGCGAGTCGGGGAAGAAGAAGACCTTGCCGGCCAGCTGCGTGCGGTGGCGGGCCAGCGCGCGTGCGCGCGCGCTCGCGGCGCGGGCCGGCGACGCGAGCGAACTGCGTCGCGTCGACGTCGAAGCTTGCGCGCGACGGCCTGCAGCCACAGCGTCGTGCCTTCGGCGCCGAGCGGGAAGGGCGCGGCCAGATGGCGCGCGCCGCGCTCCTCGAGCGCGCGCGCGGTGTCGGCGAGGAAAGGCTGGGCGAGCAGGAAACGCGTGCCGGGGCCGACCGGCGGCAGGTCGCTCGGCGCGGCGCGGGGCAGGAAGTGCACCGGCCGATGCCCAGCCCGAACACCGCGCAACTGGTCTTCGACGATGTCGGCGAGCGCGCCGACGACCAGCAGCCGCGCTCCTCGCCGGCCGGCAGCTCGGGCACCAGCGCGGCGAGGCAGGCGTCCTCGCCCTGCGTGAAGGTGGTCTCGATGCCGCTGCCGGAATAGTTGCAGGATGCGCACGCGCGGCGAGCATGCGTGCGTCGACAGGCGCTGCGGCGGCGCGCGACAGGTCGAGCTTGATGACTTCGGACGGGCAGGAGCCGACCAGGAACAGCAGCTTGATGTCGGGCCGGCGCGCGAGCAGGCGCGTGACGACGCGGTCGAGTTCGGCGTTGGCGTCGGCCAGGCCCGGCGAGGTCGCGGTCGTCGATGATCGCGGTGGCGAAGCGCGGCTCGGCGAAGATCATCACGCCGGCGGCCGACTGGATCAGGTGCGCGCAGGTGCGCGACCCGACGACGAGGAAGAAGGCGTCCTGGATCTTGCGGTGCAGCCAGATGATGCCGGTGAGGCCGCAGAACACCTCGCGCTGGCCGCGTTCGCGCAGCACCGGGGCGTCGCCACAGCCCTGCTGCATCGGCAGGGGCGATATGCGATTCATGCGTAGGCGTCCGACTCGCAGCTCAATGCGCGCGGCCCGCAGCTTGAGCAGGAACTGCGTGGCGTTGATGACGTAGGTGGCGTAGGCCGCGAGCGCCAGACAGCATCAGTTGCGCGGGCGTCAAGCCCGCCGGTCGCAGCGCCACGAGATAGGCGGTGTGCAGCGCCAGCACCAGCATGCTGAACACGTCTTCCCAGAAGAAGGCGGGCGCGAACAGGTAGGCGCCGAAGACGTCCTTCTCCCAGATCGCAGCCGGTGATCATGATGGTGTAGAGCGCCAGCGTCTTGACGACGACCGAGAGCGTCGCGGCGTCGTGGCCTTCGACCGGTCGCCAGGTAGCGCAGCACGAGCACGAGGCTGACGAGGAAGACGAGGAACTGCAGCGGCGCCAGGACTCCCTGCACGATGGTCCAGCGCGAGCGCGTCGCGCCGACTGCGCTCTTCGGGCGTGTACAGCGGAGGCACGCGCGGCGCCGTGGGTCGCGATGAGGTTGGTCTTGTGACCCATGACACGAATCTAGACGGGCCCACCCCTGATGTCAACAGGGGTTGACGTCATGCGAACCTGACACTACCCTTGAGTCGTGCGGACCGTTCGCCCGCTCTAGGAGTTGTACGCATGACCGACGCCGGAACACCCGGTTCGCTGACGCGCTGCGCGCGCGGGGCGACAGGCGTGTGCGAAGGTCGCCGCGGGGCCCACGCAACTCGTCCCGGAGCACGGTCGTGAGTCCGGCTGCCTGCGCCGCGAGGGTCGACCGCGTGTCGGCCGTCGAAGGCGATCAGGTCGCCCTCTGCGAAGGCCATCTGCCGCAGCACGTCGCCCGCCTGGTGCGCAGCATCGAAGGCGAGGTCGTTCCGCTGCTGGCGAGGGGAGGGCGGGTCGATCCGGCGGCCGCGCTGCAGGTCGACGATCTGGCCCGCTTCATCGAATTCACGCTCGCGCCCGGTGATGCCGGCTGGCTGGAGATGGTCGGCCAGCTGCGCGAACGCGGCGTGCCGGTCGAGCTCATCTATCTGGATCTGCTCGCCCCGGCCGCGCGCCGTCTGGGTGAGATGTGGGAACAGGATCTCGTGATGTTCAGCGACGTCACCGTCGCGCTCGGACGTCTGCACCGTATCATGCGAGGGCTGAGTCCCTCGCTGGGGCATGACCTGCATGTCCCCGTCGAGGGCCGCCGCGCGCTGCTGCTGCCGGCCCCCGGTGAGCAGCACACCTTCGGTCTGTCGATGGTGGCGGAGTTCTTCCGCCACGCCGGCTGGGAGGTGGTCTGCGAACTTGACAGCCGATCTATAGATCCCGTGCGCCGGGTGCGCCGGGAGTGGTTCGACGTCGTCGGGGTGTCCGTCGGTGTCGACGCGCGCCTGGATTGGCTTCGTGAGGGCATCACGATGATGCGCCGTGCCTCCCGCAACCGCGGGCTGGCCGTGCTCGTCGGCGGCCCGGTCTTTGCCCTCCATCCCGAACGCGCCGCCGAAGCGGGCGCCGACGGCACCGCGTGCGACGCGCGCGAGGCCCCGGAGCTGGCTTCGCGGCTGGTGGCAGCGAAAGCGGGACGGCGATGAAGACACGACGCCGATGTCCGGATTTCGGGAAGCTGCTGCATGAACCAAGTGCTGCTGTTTCGATCAACGCAGTTTTTATGAGCTGAAAGGCGGGTCTCCGAATGAGACCGTTTGGAGCACCGGAGAAGACGTTCGGCGGCGTGACCGCCGCGACGGCCGGGTCGCTGCTGTCGGTTGCGAACGACATTACGTTGGTCATCGACGCCCATGGCGTCGTGCGCGACCTCGCCTGCGGCGGTGACGACTTCGCCCGCGAGGCCGGCGCCGAATGGATCGACAAGCGCTGGGTGGACATCGTCACGCCCGAGAGCCGCGACAAGGTGGAGGTCCTGCTGCGCGAGGCCGCGCCGGATGCCGTCGGCCCGATCCGCTGGCGCCACCTGAATTTCGTCCTGCCCGGCGACCGCGAGGTGCCGCTGCTGTTCGTCGCCGTGCGCCTGGGCGGCGGCGACGGCAAGCCCGGCCCTGTGCTGGCCTTCGGCCGCGACCTGCGGGCTGTCGCCGCGCTGCAGCAGCGCCTGGTCGAGGCGCAGCAGGCGATGGAGCGCGACTACTGGAAGTTCCGCCACGCCGAGACGCGTTATCGCCACCTGTTCCAGGTCGCGTCGGAGGCCGTGCTGGTCGTCGACGCGACGACGCAGAAGATCCTCGAGGCCAACCCGGCCGCTGCGCGGCTGCTGGCCGACGGCGGCTCCGGCAGCCTCGTCGGCCTGGCCTTCCCGACCGGCGTCGAGGCGCGCGGTGCCGAGCAGCTGAACCTGCTGCTCGCCGGCGTGCGCGCCACCGGCCGCGCCGACGAAGGGCGGGCCGAACTGGCCGACGGCCGCGGCGAGGTGACGGTCGCGGTGTCGACCTATCGCCAGGACCTCGTGTCGCACTTCCTCGTGCGGCTGTCGCGTGTGCAGGCCCAGGCCAGCACCGAACTCGCGCCGTCGACCGGCTCGATGCTGCTGAAGCTGGTGCAGAACGCGCCCGACTGCCTGGTCGTCACCGACCTCGAAGGGCGCGTGATCTCGGCCAACGCGGCCTTCGTCGAGCTGGCGCAGCTGACGACCGAGGAGCAGGTGCGCGGCGAGACGCTGGACCGCTGGCTGGGCCGCACCGGCGTCGACCTGAGCGTGATGATCTCCAACCTGCGCCAGCGCGGTCAGGTGCGGCTGTTCGCGACGACGCTGCGCGGCGAGTACGGCGCCGTCACCGACGTCGAGATCTCGGCGACGATGGTCGCGCAGGGTGATCGCCCCTTCCTCGGCTTCACGATCCGCGACGTCGGCCGCCGCCTGGCGGGCCACGACGCGCGCACGACACGCGAGCTGCCGCGTTCGGTCGGCCAGCTGACCGAACTCGTCGGCCGCGTGCCGCTGAAGGACATCGTCGGCGAGACCACCGATCTCATCGAGCAGTTGTGCATCGAGGCGGCGCTCGAACTCACGCGCGACAACCGTGCGTCGGCGGCCGAAATGCTCGGCCTGTCGCGCCAGAGCCTGTACGTGAAGCTGCGCCGCTACGGCCTGGGCGACCTGGGCAGCGGCACGCCGGCCGAAGCCGAGAAGTAGAACGGCCGGCGACTGCCGGTCGTCTTTCAGTGCTTCAGCGGCGGAACGTCGCCGGGTCGGGCAGCACCGACTCCAGCGCCTTGGCCGACATGATGACGCCCGGCACCCCGGCACCGGGGTGCGTGCTGGCGCCCACCATGAACAGGTTCTTCACGTCCTCGCTGCGGTTGTGCGGGCGGAAGTAGGCGCTCTGCAGCAGCAGCGGTTCCAGGCCGAAGCCGGCGCCCTTGTACGACAGCAGGCGGTGCTTGAAGTCCAGCGGCGTGGTGCAGAAGGACACACGCAGGTGCTGGCCCAGGCCGGGCAGCACGGTGCGTTCCAGCGCTTCCTGGATCGCCTGGCGATAGGGCTCGGCCTGTGTCGTCCAGTCGGTGCCGCTGTCCAGATGGGGCACCGGCGACAGCGCGTAGAAGGTGTCGCAGCCTTCGGGTGCCATCGACGGGTCGGTGGCCGTCGGGCGGTGCAGGTAGATGCTGAAGTCGCCGGCGAGCTTCTTGCGCTTGAAGATGTCCTGCAGCAGCTCGCGGTAGCGCGGGCCGAGCACCATCATGTGGTGCGGCACGTCCTCGAAGCGGCGGTCGGTGCCGAAGTACCAGACGAACAGCCCCATCGAATAGTGGCCGCGTTCGATGCGATCGTCGGTCCAGTGCTTGCGCCAGCGTGCCTCGACGAGGTTCTTGTACAGATAGCCGGTGTCGCCGTTGCAGACGACGATGTCGGCCGCGATGCGCTCGCCGTCGGCCAGCGTGACGCCGGTGGCGACGCCGTTGTCGACCTCGATGCGCTTGACCTCGGTCTTAAGCCGCATCGTGCCGCCCATGCCTTCGAAGACGTCGACCAGGCCGCGGATCAGCTCGCCGGTGCCGCCCATCGCCCAGTGAACGCCCCATTGGCGTTCGAGTGCGTTGACGAGCGCGTACATGCTCGTCACCGAGAACGGGTTGCCGCCGATGAGCAGCGACTGCAGGCTCATCGCGATGCGCAGCTTCGGGTGCTTCAGGTGGCTGGACACCATCTGATGCAGGCTGCGCCAGCCGCGCAGCTTGACGATCAGCGGCGCCGCCTTGATCAAGTCGCCGACGGTGTCGAAGGCCTTGTCGCCCAGCGTGCGGAAGCCCAGCTCGTAGCACTGGTCGGCCTCGCGCATGAAACGCTCGAAGCCTTCGGCGTCCGACGGGCTGATGCGCCGCACCTCGGCACGCATGCGCGCCGGGTCGCCGCTGTAGTCGAAATGGTCGCCGTCGTCGAAACGGATGCGGTAGAACGGGTCGAGCGACTTCAGCTCGATGTCGTCGCTGAACTTGCGTCCCGCCAGCGCCCACAGCTCGTCGAACAGATAGGGCACGGTGACGATGGTGGGCCCGGCATCGAAGACGTGGCCTTCGCGGCGGTGCACGTAAGCGCGGCCGCCGGGGGCGTCGAGCTTTTCGAGAACGGTGACGCGGTAGCCCTTGGCCGCCAGCCGCACCGCGGCGGCCATGCCGCCGAACCCACTGCCCACGACCAGCGCCACCGGCGCCTGGGGATCCTGCTTTCCGGCCGCGCGCGGGGCGGCGGCATCCGACTTCATCAGCATCCGTCGAGCTTGTCCTAAGGCAGGGATTGTGTCAACGACAATTGACGCTCTGTTTTGTCAAGCGCAAGATTCAGCCCCATGGCAAGGCCCGCGTTGTCCGCTGTAGCGGAGTTGCTCAAACCGATCACCTGGTTCCCTCCGATGTGGGCCTTCTCGTGCGGCGTCGTCGCATCGGGACAGCCGATCACGGCGAACTGGTTTCTCGTCTTCCTCGGCGTGCTGCTCGCCGGGCCGCTGGTCTGCGCGACCAGTCAGGCGGTCAACGACTGGTTCGACCGCCACGTCGACGCGATAAACGAACCCAACCGCCCGATCCCGTCGGGCCGCATTCCCGGCCGCTGGGGGCTGTACATCGCGATCGGCTGGACGGCGCTGTCGCTGCTGGTGGCCACGCAGCTCGGCCCCTGGGGCTTCGGCGCCGCGGTGCTGGGGCTGATCCTGGCCTGGGCCTACAGCGCGCCGCCGGTGCGACTGAAGCAGAACGGCTGGTGGGGCAACGCCGCCTGCGGCATCTCCTACGAAGGCCTGGCCTGGGTGACCGGCGCGGCGGTGATGGCCGGCGGCGCGATGCCGGCCTCGCATTCGCTGGCGCTGGCGCTGCTCTACAGCATCGGCGCGCACGGGATCATGACGCTCAACGACTTCAAGGCCATCGAAGGCGACAAGAAGATGGGCGTCGGCTCGCTGCCGGTGCGCCTGGGCGTCGACGGCGCGGCGCGCACCGCCTGCATCGTGATGGCCGTGCCGCAGATCATCGTCATCGGCATGCTCGTGCAGTGGGGCGCCGTCTGGCACGCCACGGGGATCGGCGCGCTGCTGGTCGCGCAGTTCGTGCTGATGGCCTGGTTCCTGAAGGATCCGGTCAAGCGCGCGCTGTTCTACAGCGGCTTCGGCGTGCCGCTGTTCGTCAGCGGCATGATGGTCAGCGCCTTCGCGCTGCGTGCGACCGGGGGCCTGGGATGAGCGCGCCGGCCGCCGCGCACTTCGGCTGGTTCACCGTCTTCCGACTGGGCCTGGTGCAGGCCTGCATCGGCGCGATGGTGGTGCTGACGACCTCGACGCTGAACCGCATCATGGTCGTCGAGCTGGCGCTGCCGGCGCTGCTGCCGGGGCTGCTGGTCGCCGTGCACTACATGGTGCAGATGCTGCGCCCGCGCATGGGCTTCGGCTCCGACGTCGGCGGGCGGCGCACGCCCTGGATCATCGGCGGGCTGGCGGTGCTGGGCCTCGGGGCCATCGGTGCCGCGGCGTCGGTGGCGCTGATTCCGGTGGCGCGTGTGCCGGGCATCGTCGCGGCCTTCGTGTCCTTCGTCGTCATCGGCCTGGGCGTCGGTGCCGCCGGCACCTCGCTGCTGGTGCTGCTGGCGCAGCGTGTGCACGAACAGCGCCGCGCGCCGGCCGCGACCATCGTCTGGATGATGATGATCCTCGGCCTGGCGGTGACCGCCGGTGTCGCCGGCAAGCTGCTGGATCCTTATTCGCCCGAGCGCCTGATGACGGTGATGACGGGCGTCGCCGTGCTGGCCTTCGTGCTGGCGAACGTCGCGCTGTACCGCGTCGAAGGCGCCGGCCGGCCGCCAGCGGCCGACGGCGAAGCCAAGCCCGATTTCCGCCAGGCGCTGGCCGAGGTCTGGGCCGACGGCGACGCGCGCCGCTTCACGATCTTCATCTTCGTCTCGATGCTGGCCTTCAGCGCCCAGGACCTGATCCTGGAGCCATTCGCCGGCACCGTCTTCGGCTTCACGCCGGGCGAGTCGACCTCGCTGTCGGGCATGCAGCATGGCGGCGTGCTGACCGGGATGATCCTGGTCGCGCTCGCCGGCCAGCGCCTGGGTTCGCTGCGCGCCTGGTCGGTCGGTGGCTGCCTCGCGTCGGCGCTGTGCCTGGCCTCGCTGGTCGGCGCCGGCATCGTCGGCCCGGGCTGGCCGTTCAAGGCGACGGTGTTCCTGCTCGGTGTCGCCAACGGCGCGTTCTCGATCGCCGCCGTCGGTTCGATGATGCGTCTGGCCGGCGAAGGCCGGCAGGGCCGCGAAGGCGTGCGCATGGGCCTGTGGGGCGCGGCGCAGGCCGTGGCCTTCGGCCTGGGCGGCGTCGTCGGCACCGGCGCCAGCGACCTCGCGCACTGGCTGCTGGGCGAATCCTCGGTCGCCTATTCCAGCGTCTTCGCAGCCGAAGCGCTGCTGTTCGTCGTGTCCGCCTTCCTGGCGGCGAAGATCGATGCCCGGCCGCGCGCCACCGCGACGCCGCGCCTGTTTGTCGAACCCGCGGTGGCAAAGGTGGAGTGAGATGCAACTGGAGACCTTCGATGTCGTCGTCGTCGGCGGCGGTCCGGCTGGCGCCACGGCGGCCACGGAGATCGCGCGGCAGGGCCGCAGCGTGCTGCTGCTGGACCGCGCCGGCCGCATCAAACCCTGCGGCGGCGCGATCCCGCCGCGGGCGATCCGCGACTTCGGCATTCCCGACGAGATGATCGTCGCCAAGGCCTTGTGCGCCCGGATGATCTCGCCGAGCGACGTCAAGGTCGACATCCACATCGAGAACGGCTACGTCGGCCTCGTCGACCGCGAGCAGTTCGACGAGTGGCTGCGCGAGCGTGCGCGCCAGTGCGGCGCCGTCCGCCGCACCGGCACCTTCGAGCGCATCGACCGCGATGCCGACGGTTGCGCCATCGTGCGTTACCGTCCGCACGAGAAGGGCGAGCGCGGCGAAGGCCAGGAAGCGGCGGTGCGCGCCCGCGCGATCATCGGCGCCGACGGCGCGCGTTCCGAAGTCGCGCGCCAGCAGATCTCATGCGCGCACGAGGTCGAGTACGTCTTCGCCTACCACGAGATCATCGAGGCGCCCGAGCCCGGCCACCCCGACTACGACCCCTCGCGCTGCGACGTCTACTACCGCGGCACGATCTCGCCGGACTTCTACGGCTGGGTGTTCCCGCACGGCAAGACGATGAGCGTGGGCACCGGCAGCGCCGACAAGGGTTTCTCGCTGCGCAACGCGACCGCCAAGCTTCGCGAGGACGCCGGCCTGGCGAACTGCAGGACGATCCGCCGCGAAGGCGCGCCGATCCCGCTGAAGCCGCTGCGCTGCTGGGACAACGGCCGCGACGTCGTGCTCGCCGGCGACGCCTCGGGCGTCGTCGCGCCGGCCTCCGGTGAGGGCATCTACTACGCGCTGGCCGGCGGCCGCTTCGCCGCCGAGGCGGTGCTGGAGATGCTGCGCACCGGCGACGCCAAGGCGCTGGCCAACGCGCGCCGCAACTTCATGCGCGAGCACGGCCGCGTGTTCTGGATCCTCGGCATCCTGCAGCGCTTCTGGTACTCCAGCGACAAGCGCCGCGAGCGTTTCGTCAGCATCTGCAAGGACAAGGACGTGCAGCAGCTGACCTTCGACTCGTACATGAACAAGCGGCTGACGCGGCGCAAGCCGATGGCCCACGTGCGCATCTTCTTCAAGGACATCGCGCACCTGCTGGGCCTGGCGCGGGTCTGACGCGGCGCGTGGCGCTCGTCGACCTCGTCATCGCCGTCACGCTGCTGGAGGCGGCGGCCCTCTGGATCTGGCACGCGCGCACCGGCCGCGGCCTGGCTCCGCGCGATTTCGTCGCCAACCTCTGCGCCGGCCTGGCGCTGATGCTGGCGGTGCGCGCGGCGCTGGCCGGCGCCGCCTGGACCTGGGTGGCCGCCGGCCTCGCGGCCGCCGGCGTCGCCCATCTGATCGACCTGCGGCGGCGCTGGCGCCGCTGACGCCGCGGCGGCTCAGCCGTCGTCGTCCGGCGTCTGGAAATCGGGCACCTGCACCTCGCAGACGATGCCGCGCGCGCCGTTCTCGCGCCAGCGCACCTCGCCGCCGAGCAGCTTGACGCGCTTGCGCACCCCGCCCAGGCCCAGGCCGTGGGCCCAGGTCTCGGGCGCGCGGCCGTCGCCGTCGTCGCTCACCGCCAGCGTCAGCCGCGTGCCGTGCAGCGCCATCTGCAGGTCCACGCGCGACGCGTGGCCGTGGTAGAGCGAGTTGGTGACCAGCTCGCGGATGATCCGCGTCAGCGCCGACCACTGCACGACCGTCAGGCGCACGTCGCGGTCGAACTCGACCGACCAGCCGAGCTGCACCTGCGCGGCCGTCAGGCGCTGCGTCAGGTCGGCTTTCCACTCCGCCGAGGCGTGCGACAGGCGATGGCTGGCCGCCGCCAGGCCGCGCGTCAGCGTCTTCAGGTCGAGCAGCGTGTGGCGGATGTAGTCCTCCATCTCGGGCGTCTGCGCCTGGTACATCAGCGTCAGCAGCCGCGCGCCGATGTCGTCGTGCAGGTCCTGGGCGATGCGCTGCCGCTCCTCGTTGCGCCCGCGTTCGACCGCCTGGTCGTAGGCGACCGCGCGCTTGAGCTGGTCGACGACACGTTCGGCCAGCCGCGCGTCGTCGCGCGAGAACAGCCGCTGCCCGCGGCGCGCGAAACGCAGCACCAGCGACAACGGCCGGCCACCATTGCGGCTGCTGCGCACCGGCACGACCAGCGCGGCGCCGCCGCCGACCACCGAGGCGCGCGGCGAGTCGCGTTCCAGCCGCAGCACTTCCAGCGGTTCGAAAAGCTCGCGCAGCAGGTCGGCGACCAGCGTCGAATAGCGCGACGGCTGCTTCTGCAGCTCGCGCGCGACGCGGTAGAGCTGCTCGAAGGTGCGCTCGGTGGTCAGCACCTCCGAGCCGATGGTCTGGTTGAGGATCCACTGCCTGGCGCCGGCATAAGCGCCCAGCGCGAGCACCACGGCCAGAGCCAATGCCGTGAACTGGCCGAGCGAGAACAGGGCGACGAACAGCAGGTCCAGCGAGACCGCGATCGTGCTGATGCCGGCCAGCATCGCCAGCTCGCGCAGCGCCGTGCGCGAACGCGACAGGAAGGGGATCAGCAGCAGCAGCGAGGTGAAGAACAGCGTCCAGGCCAGCGAGCCGATCGCGGCCACCGCCCCCGGGGCGCCCGGCGTCCCCGAGGTCGCCGCCATGCCCAGCGTCACCAGAGAGAAGGCCGCGAAGGTCACGATGCCCAGGCGGCGCAGCACGGCCGCGAAGGGGTTGGCCTCGATGCGATAGGACCAGGAGATCGTCGCCAGCGCCGCCGCGCCCTGGGCCAGTAGCGCGCCCTGCGTCCACCACCAGACGTGGCCCAGCGCGCCGCTGTGCGCCAGCACCGGCAGCACCAGCACCGGCAGCCAGCCGGCGGCGGCGATCGCCTGGCGGTGCGGCAGCGGCCGCGGATGCAGCGTGAAGGCGTGCAGCACCGCGGCGCCGACGGCGAGGTCCAGCACCATGCGCGCCAGCGGCTCGACGGTGGCGAAACCCGGCGGCAGCCCCAGCCCGCGCATCGAGCCGACGGCGATGAACAGCAGGGTCGCCGCCTGGCACAGCATCACGAACAGGTAGACGAGGTTGCGCGCCTGCGGCCGTGCCAGCAGCACCGTCGCGCCGACGAGGTAGACCGCCAGCGCCAGCCCGGCCAGCGGCCAGAACAGCAGACCCAGCCCGTCGACACCACGCGGCCGCGCCAGCACCGGCAGCTCGATGCCGTTGCGGAACTCGACGAAGACCTCCCTGCCTTCGAGCACCTGGGCCAGTGCTTCCTGTTGTGCGACGACGCGGGCGCGCACCGCGTCGTCGACCTGCCAGCGCGGCGACCGTTCGCTCAGCAGCGCGTCGATGCGCACCTCGCGGCCGTCGGCGTTGCGCAGCGCGATCGGGGCGCGGCCGATCATCGCCTCCAGCGCCGGCACCGAAGTCGACAGCACGGTCGACGGGGCACCCGCCGAGTTCAGCAGCACGACGTCCAGCGCCGGGGTGACGGCCAGCCATCGCATCAGCGCCAGCAGCCCGACGCAGCCGAGCACCGTCAGCAGGATCAGCACCTGGCGGCGCCAGCCGGTCCAGTGCCCCGGCGGGTCGTCGCCCAGCGAGGGCTCGAGCGCGGAGTGGGAGAAGCTCGAATCGCCGGGGACGGCGGGACGTTCCGTCATGGCGATGATGGGGCGGCGCGATGCCGCCGCGGGGTCAGACCAGTCCCTGTTTGCTCGCGAGCACCGCGGCCTCGGCCCGGCTCGAGACGTTCAGCTTCTTGTAGATGGACTTGATGTGGTCGTTGACGGTGAACCACTTGATGCCCATCAGGCTGGCGATCTCCTTGATCGTGAAGCCCTTGCTGAGGTAGGTGAGCACTTCGCTCTCGCGCGGCGTCAGGCGCTCGTGTTCGGGCAGCGCCTTTTCCATCGGCACCGGCCGGCTGGTGGTGAAGCCGGTGGTGTTGACGAAGCCGCTGTCGGGCGCGACGTCAGGGCCGGAACCGTGGCGGAAGTGCGTCAGCAGTCGCCGCGCGATCGCCGGCGACAGCGGCGGCTGGCCGCGCACGATCTTCTGCAGCTCCTCGACGAGGACCTCGAAGCGGTCTTCCTTCAGCAGGTAGCCGTCGGCGCCGTGCTGCAATGCGGGGAAGAGGTGCTCGTCGTCGGAGTACAGCGTCGTGACGATCTTCGTCGCCGGGTAGTGCGCCAGCTCGGCCAGCAGCTCCATGCCGTTGCCGTCGGGCAGTTCCAGGTCGATCAGGATGAGCTTGAAGGGGTCGACGCCATGCAGGCCGGTGGCCCCGCCCGCCAGCGTGATCTGGCGGCGCGCCGTTTCGAGGTCGCCGGCCTCGGTGATGTGGTTCGCGTCGCTGAAGCTCTCACGAACGACCCGGCAGAGGAAACTTCGCGCCACCGGGTTGTCTTCCAGGATCAGCACCTTTACGGCCATAGCCGACCTCCCCTATTCGTTCGAGCGTCATCCTAGCGCGTTCGTTTCGCGCCCGGAAAGGTGGGACCCCCTGCCTCAGTTGCCGCAGACGACGATCAGCTTGCCCAGGGCGGCACGCGAGGCCATGCGCTTGTAAGCCTGGGGCAAGTCTTGGAGCGAAAAGCGGGCGCCGATGACCGGCCTGATGCGCCCTTCGGCGTACCAGCCTGCGAGCTGGCCGATGGCCGCTGCACTGGCCTTCGGCTCGCGGCGCACGAACTCGCCCCAGAAGACGCCGACGATGGACGCGCCCTTGAGCAGTGCGAGATTCCAGGGCAGCGCCGGGATCGTGCCGGCGGCGAAGCCGACGACCAGATAACGCCCGCGCCAGGCGATCGAACGCAGCGCCGGCTCGGCCAGATCGCCACCCACCGGGTCGTAGACGAGGTCGGGCCCGCGGCCGCCGGTCAGCGCCTTCAGCGCCTCGCGCAAGTTTTCCACCGAGTAGTCGATGACCGCGTCGGCGCCGAGTTCGCGGCACAACGCGCATTTCTCTGCATTCGACGCCGCGGCGATGACCCGTGCCCCGGCCGCCTTGGCGATCTGCAGCGCCGCGGTGCCGACGCCCCCGGCGGCGCCCAGCACCAGCACGGTCTCGCCGGCGACGAGACCGCCGCGGTCGATCAGCGCGTGATGCGAGGTGCCGTAGGTGAAGGCGAAGGCCGCCGCGTCGTCGAGCGCGAAGCCCGGCGGCAGCGGGATCGCACGCCCGGCCTCGACGCAGGCGTGGGTGGCGAAGCCGCCGTGGGTGCCGATGACGGCCACCGGCTGGCCGACGGCCAGCATCGTCACGCCCTCGCCCAGCGCCTCGACGACGCCGGCGAACTCGGCGCCGGGCACGAAGGGCAGGGCGGGCCGCGCCTGGTACTTGCCCTCGACGATCAGCAGGTCGGGGAAGTTCAGGCTCGCGGCGTGGATCGCGACACGCACCTCGCCCGGCGCCGGCTCGGGCGTCGGCAGCTCGCGCCAGTGCATGCCGGCGACACCGTCCAGCGATTCGCAGAGCCAGGCCTTCATCGTCGTCTCCTCTCGGGGGTGGGTGGCATCTTAGGCAGCGCGGCGGGCCGGCGCCGTCGCGCAGGCGACGCCCGGCCGACTCCCTACAATGCCCCGATGCGCATCCTGATCGCCAACGACGACGGTTACCTGGCCCCCGGCATCGCCGCGCTGGTCCAGGCCTGCGAAGGCCTGGGCACGATCGACGTCATCGCGCCGGAGCAGAACGCCAGCGGCACCTCCAACGCGCTGACGCTGAACCGGCCGCTGTCGGTCTTCGAGGCGCGCGGCGAGCCGGTGCAGGGCTTCCGCGTCGTCAACGGCACGCCGTCGGACTCGGTGCACGTCGCGCTGACCGGCCTACTGCCGCACAAGCCCGACCTGGTGCTCTCGGGCATCAACCAGGGCGCGAACATGGGCGACGACACGCTGTACTCGGGCACCGTCGCCGCGGCGATGGAAGGCTATCTGTTCGGCGTCCCGGCGATCGCCTTCTCGCAGGTCGAGAAGGGCTGGGCCCACCTCGATGCCGCGGCAGCCACCGCGCGCGCCATCGTCGAGCAGGTGCTCGCCGGCGGCCCGCCCACCGGGCCATGGCTGCTGAACGTCAACATCCCGAACCGCGCCGATGCCGCGACGCTGCCGCGCCTGGTCACGCGCCTGGGCCGCCGCCATGCCAGCGAGCCGGTGATCCACCAGACCAACCCGCGTGGCGAGCCGATCTACTGGATCGGGCCGGCCGGCGACGCGCGCGACGCTGGCGAAGGCACCGACTTCCACGCCGTCGCCAACGGCGCGGTGTCGATCACGCCGCTGCAGGTGGACCTGACCGACCACGCGATGCGCGGCGCCTGGGCGTCGCGGCTGGGCGTGCCGCTCGCATGAGCCTGCGGGACTTGTCCGGGGCGGAGGGACCAAGGGTGCGCCAGTGAGCGGCAAGCCGCCGCGTTTCCCGCTCGGGCTGCAGCACGTGCAGCCGCGTTCGCCGGCGCGCCCGGCCACCGACATCCTGCGCCCGCAGCGTCCGCTGCACGAGGCCGCGCGCGACGCCGCGCGCCGCGTCGCGCCCAGCGGCCTGGGGCTGGATTCCCCAGCGGTGCGCGAACGCATGGTCGCGCGGCTGCATGCCGACGGCTTGCGCTGCGACCCGGTGCTGCGCGCCTTCGCCGCCGTGCCGCGCCACCACTTCGTCGACAGCGCGCTGGCGATCCAGGCCTACGAAGACACCAGCCTGCCGATCGGCCTGGGCCAGACGATCTCCAAGCCTTCGGTCGTCGGCCGCATGCTGGCGCTGCTGTTCGGCGGCGAACGCGCTGCGGCTGCGGGCCACCTCGGGCGCGTGCTCGAGATCGGCACCGGCTGCGGCTACCAGACGGCACTGCTGGCGCAGATCTCCCGGCGCGTCGTCTCGATCGAGCGGCTGAAGCCGCTGCACGACAAGGCACGCGACAACCTCGCCGCGGTGCGCCATCCGGGCGACCTGCGGCTGCTCTACGGTGACGGACGCCTCGGCCACGCGCCGCTGGCGCCGTACGACAGCATCGTCGCCGCCGCCGGCGGCGAGGACATTCCCCAGGCCTGGCTGGACCAGCTCGCCGAAGGCGGGCGCCTGGTCGCGCCGATGCACGACCCGGCCGCCGGCGGGCAGGTGCTCGTCGTCATCGACCGGCGTCCAGAAGGCCTGCGCCGCCAGGTTCACGATGCCGTCCACTTCGTCCCCCTAAAATCCGGCACGGCATGACATACGACGCAACGTTCGAGATCTCCTCCCGTCCCGGCTCCCGGCTGCGCCCGGCGCCTTCGCTGCTGCTGATGGCGGTGGCCGCCGCCGTTCTGGCCGGCTGCGCCAACCCCTCGCACCGCGCCCCGGTCGAAGACCGCAGCGGCCGTCCGGCCGCTTCCAGCCCGGCCTCGGCCGCGCCGGAGGCCGCGCCCAAGCCGCCGCCCGGCCAGGAAAACCTGGGCAAGCCCGGCTACTACGCCGTCAAGCCCGGCGACACGCTGATCCGCATCGGCCTGGAGAACGGCCAGAACTGGCGTGACATCGCGCGCTGGAACAACCTCGAGAACCCCGACCGCATCGAAGTCGGCCAGGTCGTGCGCGTGGTGCCGCCCGGTGCCGACACCAGCGGCGTCGTCGTGCGTCCGGTGCTGCCGGCCGGCCGTGCAGAGTCCCGCCCGGTGAGCGGTTCCGCTTCCGGCGCCTCGGCACCGGCTTCGGCGGCCGCCGCCCCCGCGCCGGCCAGCACCGCCAGTGCCGGCCCGAGCACGGGTTCGTCCTCCTCGTCGCCCGCCCCGGCGGCGCGTGACGGCGATGACGACGTCCACTGGATCTGGCCGGCTGCCGGCAGCGTCGTCGCCGGTTTCGACGAGGTGCGCAGCAAGGGCCTGTCGATCAGCGGCAAGGCCGGCGACCCGGTCTACGCCGCCGCCGACGGTCGTGTGGTCTACGCCGGCTCCGGCCTGCGCGGCTACGGCAACCTCATCATCGTCAAGCACAACGCCACCTATCTGTCGGCGTACGCGCACAACCAGACGCTGCTGGTCAAGGAAGACCAGGCGGTCCGTCGCGGCCAGAAGATCGCCGAGATGGGTTCCAGCGACGCCGACCGGGTGCAGCTGCACTTCGAGATCCGGCGCCAGGGCAAGCCGGTCGATCCGGCGAAACTGCTGCCCTCGCGGTAGCGACGACGGAGCCGGGCGGATGGTCACGAGGCGCGATGCGCACGACGGCCCCGCCGAAGGCTCCGATGCGTTCGAGCCCGGGGCCTCGTCCTCGGTGCCCGAGGCGCCCGAGGCCGCCGAGGCGCCGAGCCCGGCGCCTGCCGACGGCGAAGGCGAGCACGGCAACACGCTGCAGAGCTATCTGCGCGACATCCGCCGGGCACCGCTGATGACGGCCGAGGAAGAGCACGCCACCGCCGTGCGCGCGCGCGCCGGCGACTTCGCCGCCCGCCAGGCGATGATCGAGCGCAACCTGCGCCTCGTCGTCAGCATCGCCAAGCACTACGTCGGCCGCGGCATGCCGATGATCGACCTGATCGAGGAAGGCAACCTCGGCCTGATGCACGCGACGGGCAAGTTCGAGCCCGAACGCGGCTTCCGCTTCTCGACCTACGCCTCGTGGTGGATCCGCCAGAGCATCGAGCGCGCGATCATGCATCAGGCGCGCCTGATCCGGCTGCCGGTGCACGTCGTGCGCGAACTCAACCAGGTGCTGAAGGCGCGCCGTGCGCTGGAGTCGGCGCGCCACGGCGAGGCCGATCGGCCGGTCTCGGTCGAGGAGGTCGCGGCCGCGCTGGATCGGCCCGTCGACGAAGTCGCCGAGCTGCTGAAGCTCGCCGAGCAGCCGACCTCGCTGGACATGCCGCTGGAGCGCGAAGGTGGCGAGTCGATGCTCGACACGGTGGCCGACGACGACGCCGTCGACCCGCTGGGCCTGACGCTCAGCCGCGAGGCCGTCCACCTGCTGGACAACGGCCTGGCCGAGCTCAACGAGCGCGAGCGCGAAGTGCTCGCCGGCCGCTTCGGCCTGCGCGACCGCGAGCCCGAGACGCTGGAGGAACTGGCCGCGCGCCTGGGCCTGACGCGCGAGCGCATCCGCCAGATCCAGCAGGAAGCGCTGCTCAAGCTCAAGCGCCGCATGGTGCGCCGTGGCGTCGATCGCGACGCCTTGTTCTGAACGGGTGCTCCAGCCCGGGATAATCCGGGCATGAGTTCAGGTACGGATTGGCTGCAGGTCGAGTCGCTCGACCTCGAGGCCCAGGGCGTCGCGCATCGCGCCGACGGCAAGGTGGTGTTCATCGAAGGCGCGCTGCCGGGCGAGACTGTGCAGGTCCAGGTCGCGCGGCGCAAGAACCAGTGGGAGCAGGGCGTGCTGTCCGCGCTGGCGCGCGAGAGTTCGCAGCGCGTGCGCCCGGGCTGCGCCCACTTCGGGCTGCACGCCGGCGCCTGCGGGGGCTGCAAGATGCAGCACCTGCACCCGGCGGCGCAGGTCGCGGTCAAGCAGCGGGTGCTGGAGGACAACCTCTGGCACCTCGGCAAGGTCAGGCCCGAGCGGCTGCTGCGCCCGATCCACGGGCCGGCCTGGGGCTATCGCTGGCGCGCGCGGTTGTCGGTGCGCTACGTGCCGAAGAAGGGTGTCGTCCTCGTCGGCTTCCGCGAGCGCAAGTCGCGCTACGTCGCCGACATGCTCGAGTGCCCGGTGCTGCCGGCAAAGGTCAGCGCGATGCTGCCGGCGCTGCGCGAGCTGATCGGCGCGATGGAGCAGCGCGACCGCCTGCCGCAGATCGAGCTGGCCGCCGGCGACGAGGTCGTGGCGCTGGTGCTGCGCCACCTGGAGCCGCTGTCGGCGGGCGACGCCGCGAAGCTGCGCGCCTTCGGTGCCGAGCACGGCGTGCAGTGGTGGCTGCAGCCCAAGGGGCCGGAGACGGTGCACCGCCTCGACGACGGCGGCCCGCCGCTGGCGTATTCGCTGCCCGAGTACGGCGTCACGATGCCGTTCAAGCCCACCGACTTCACGCAGGTGAACCCGCACATCAACCGCGTGCTCGTCGACCGCGCGGTGCGGCTGCTGGCGCCGCAGCCGCACGAACGTGTCGTCGACTGGTTCTGCGGCCTGGGCAACTTCACGCTGCCGCTGGCGCGGCGCGCGGCCGCGGTGCACGGCATCGAAGGCAGCGAGACGCTGGTGCAGCGCGCGCGCGAGAACGCCGCCGGCAACGGCCTGTCGGCCAACACCAGCTTCGCCGCGCGCAACCTGTTCGAGATGAGTGCCGACGAGCTGATGACCAGCGGCGCCGCCGACGCCTGGCTGGTCGACCCGCCGCGTGAAGGTGCGTTCGCGCTCGCCAAGTCGCTGGCCGAACTGCGTGGCCGCGAAGGCTGGACGCCGCCGCGGCGCATCGTCTACGTCAGCTGCAACCCGGCCACGCTGGCGCGCGACGCCGGGCTGATCGTGCACCTGGCGGGCTTCCGCTGCGTCGCCGCCGGCGTCGTCAACATGTTCCCGCACACCGCGCACGTCGAGAGCATCGCGGTGTTCGAGCGCAGCGACGCGGCGCTGAGCGCACGTCCGGCCGACGAGGCTGCACCGGAGCTGCCGGCCGCCGACGCCGCGGCCTGAAACGAAAACGGGGCCCGCGGGCCCCGTTGTCTCATCGCTCGGCGAAGACTCAGTCGCGTTCGCCGCCGAAGACGCCCAGCAGCATCAGCAGGCTCTGGAACACGTTGTACAGGTCCAGGTAGATCGCCAGCGTGGCCGTGATGTAGTTCGTCTCGCCGCCGTCGATGACGCGCTTGACGTCGACCAGCATGAAGGCCGAGAAGATGCCGATCGCGGCGACCGACATCGTCAGCATCAGCGCGCTGGACTGCACGAAGATGTTGATGACCCCGACGACGAGCAGCAGGATCGCGCCGACGAACAGGAACTTCGACAGGCCCGACAGGTCGCGCTTGACGACGGTCGCCAGCGTGGCCATCGAGGCGAAGACCGCCGCGGTGCCGCCGAAGGCGATCATGATCAGCGAGGCGCCGTTCGAGAAGCCGAGGATGGCCGCCAGCATGCGCGACAGCATCAGGCCCATGAAGAACGTGAAGCCGAGCAGCACGCCGACGCCTGCGGCCGAGTTCTTGGTCTTCTCGATCGCGAACATGAACGCGAACGCGCCGCCGAGGAACACCAGCGCGCTCATGCCCATGCCGAGGCTGGCCGTGATGCCGGTGGAGACACCGATCCAGGCGCCGAGGACGGTCGGGACGAGAGACAGCGCGAGCAGCGCGTAGGTATTGCGCAGGACGCGGTTGCGCTGCGCGGTGAGAACGCCGCCGCCTGCGAAACCGCCGTAGGTGGGCGAAGTGCGATCCATCAGACCTCCGAAGGGGGTTGTAAGAAGACGACTCTTGGAGTCGGAAACCGATTGTAGGTTCCGTGCTTCGGCGAATGGCCCCGCGCCATCGCGGGTAAGCCCTGGGGGCGACGCGGCGCTGCACAGGGCTGCGGGGCAGCCGGAGTCGACGCTGCAAGCCTCTGCTTGCCGGAGGTGGTTCCGGTTCCGCGCTATACTCCGTAGGTTTACCCGCCATCACCGCAGCCCTAGCGAAACTCCGTCGTCGGTTTCCCCTCGGACCACCTGTCACCGGGTGGCGCTGGGCGCGCGAATCCCGGAGCTTTTCACTTGCTGCCCGTCCTGCCCCCCGCACTCCTCGCACTCGCAGACGGCACGACCTTCCTCGGTACCTCGATCGGCGCGCCCGGTCGGACCGTCGGCGAGGTGGTGTTCAACACCGCGCTCACCGGCTACCAGGAAATCCTCACCGACCCGAGCTATTGCCGGCAGATCGTCACGCTGACGTATCCGCACATCGGCAACGTCGGCGTCAACGAGGAAGACGTCGAGGCCGCCAAGGTTCACGCCGCCGGCCTGGTCATCAAGGACCTGCCGCTGCGCGTCTCCAACTTCCGCGCCACGCTGTCGCTGGCGCAGTACCTCGAGCGCGAGGGCACGGTGGCCATCGCCGGCATCGACACCCGCCGCCTGACGCGCGTGCTGCGCACGACCGGCGCGCAGAACGGCTGCATCGTCAGCTTCGCGCCCGGCACCGTCGTCGGTGAAGCCGAGATCGCCGCCGCCGTCGCCGCCGCCCAGGCCGCGCCGTCGATGGCCGGGCTGGACCTGGCCCAGGTCGTGTCGGCCGACGCGCCCTACGAGTGGACCGAGACCTCCTGGCAGCTCGGCCGTGGCCACGGCACGCTGGCCGATGCCAAGTTCCACGTCGTCGCCTACGACTTCGGCGTCAAGCGCAACATCCTGCGCCTGCTGGCCGATCGCGGCTGCCGCGTCACCGTCGTGCCGGCGAAGACGCCGGCCGCCGAGGTGTTCAAGCTGAAACCCGACGGCGTCTTCCTCAGCAACGGCCCGGGCGACCCGGAGCCCTGCGACTACGCCATCGCGGCGGCGCGCGAGATCATCGACGCCGGCGTGCCGACCTTCGGCATCTGCCTGGGCCACCAGATCATGGCCCTGGCCTCGGGGGCCAGGACCTTCAAGATGAAGTTCGGCCACCACGGTGCCAACCACCCGGTGAAGGACCTGGACAGCGGCCGCGTCAGCATCACCAGCCAGAACCACGGCTTCGCGGTCGACGAGAAGACGCTCGGCGCCAACTTGCGCCCCACGCACGTCAGCCTGTTCGACGGCACGCTGCAGGGCCTGGCGCGCACCGACCGTCCCGCCTTCTGCTTCCAGGGACACCCCGAGGCCAGCCCCGGCCCGCACGACATCGGCTACCTGTTCGACCGCTTCGTGGCGCTGATGCAAGAGAGAGCCTGACCCATGCCCAAGCGCACCGACATCCACAAGATCCTCATCATCGGCGCCGGCCCGATCATCATCGGCCAGGCCTGCGAGTTCGACTATTCCGGCGCCCAGGCCTGCAAGGCGCTGCGCGAGGAGGGCTACAAGGTCATCCTCGTCAACAGCAACCCGGCGACGATCATGACCGACCCGGAGATGGCCGATGTCACCTACATCGAGCCCATCACCTGGCAGGTCGTCGAGAAGATCATCGCCAAGGAGCGTCCCGACGCGATCCTGCCGACGATGGGCGGCCAGACGGCGCTGAACTGCGCGCTCGACCTGCATCGCCACGGCGTGCTCGCCAAGTACGGCGTCGAGATGATCGGCGCCAACGAGCACGCGATCGAGAAGGCCGAAGACCGCATGAAGTTCAAGGACGCGATGACGGCCATCGGGCTGGAATCGGCCAAGAGCGGCATCGCGCACAGCATGGACGAAGCGCTCGCGGTGCAGCGGCGCATCCAGTCCGAGATCGGCGGCACGGGCTTTCCGATGGTCATCCGCCCGAGCTTCACGATGGGCGGCACCGGCGGTGGCATCGCCTACAACCCGGAGGAGTTCGAGGAGATCTGCAAGCGCGGCCTCGACCTGTCGCCGACCAAGGAACTGCTGATCGAGGAGTCGCTGATCGGCTGGAAGGAGTACGAGATGGAAGTCGTCCGCGACCGCGCGGACAACTGCATCATCGTTTGCTCCATCGAGAACCTCGACCCGATGGGCATCCACACCGGTGACTCGATCACCGTGGCGCCCGCGCAGACGCTGACCGACAAGGAGTACCAGCTGATGCGCAACGCGTCGATCGCGATCCTGCGCGAGATCGGCGTCGACACCGGCGGCTCCAACGTCCAGTTCTCGGTGAACCCGGACAACGGCCGCCTGATCGTCATCGAGATGAACCCGCGTGTGTCGCGTTCGTCGGCGCTGGCGTCCAAGGCCACCGGCTTCCCGATCGCCAAGGTCGCGGCCAAGCTGGCCGTCGGCTACACGCTCGACGAGCTGCGCAACGACATCACCGGCGGCGCGACGCCGGCCAGCTTCGAGCCCTCGATCGACTACGTCGTCACGAAGATCCCGCGCTTCGCGTTCGAGAAGTTCCCCGCCGCCGACCCGCACCTGACGACGCAGATGAAGTCCGTCGGCGAGGTGATGGCGATGGGCCGCACCTTCCAGGAGAGCTTCCAGAAGGCGCTGCGCGGCCTGGAGACCGGCATCGACGGCCTGACCGAACGCAGCACCGACCGCGACGAGATCGTCGACGAGATCGGCAACGTCGGCCCCGAGCGCATCCTGTTCCTGGCCGACGCCTTCCGCATCGGCATGACGCTCGACGAGGTCTTCGAGGAGACCGCGGTCGACCCCTGGTTCCTGGCCCAGATCCAGGACTTGGTCGCCACCGAGCAGCAGGTCGCCGCGCGTGCCGACGTGGCCGCGCTGTCGGCGGCCGAACTGCGCTGGCTGAAGGCCAAGGGCTTCTCCGACAAGCGTCTGGCCAAGCTGCTGGGCACGAACCAGCACGCGGTGCGCGCGCGCCGCCACGAGCTGGGCGTGCGCCCGGTCTACAAGCGCGTGGACACCTGCGCCGCCGAGTTCGCGACCCAGACCGCCTACATGTACTCCACGTACGACGAGGAGTGCGAGGCCGAGCCGACCGACAAGAAGAAGATCATGGTGCTCGGCGGCGGCCCCAACCGCATCGGCCAGGGCATCGAGTTCGACTACTGCTGCGTGCACGCGGCGCTGGCGATGCGCGAGGACGGGTACGAGACCATTATGGTCAACTGCAACCCGGAAACCGTGTCGACCGACTACGACACCAGCGACCGCCTGTACTTCGAGCCGGTGACGCTGGAAGACGTGCTGGAGATCGTCGACAAGGAAAAGCCGGTCGGCGTCATCGTCCAGTACGGCGGCCAGACGCCGCTGAAGCTGGCGCTGGACCTCGAGCGCGCCGGCGTGCCGATCATCGGCACGACGCCCGACTCGATCGACATCGCCGAGGACCGCGAGCGTTTCCAGAAGCTGCTGCACGAGCTGGGCCTGAAGCAGCCGCCCAACCGCACCGCGCGCACCGAGGAGCAGGCGCTGGCGCTGGCGCACGAGATCGGCTATCCGCTGGTCGTGCGCCCGAGCTACGTGCTGGGCGGCCGCGCGATGGAGATCGTGCACGGCGACAAGGACCTCGAGCGCTACATGCGCGAGGCCGTCAAGGTCAGCGAAAAGAGCCCGGTGCTGCTCGACCGCTTCCTCGACGACGCCGTCGAGGTCGACGTCGACTGCATCGCCGACGCGACGGGCGCGGTGCTGATCGGCGGCATCATGGAACACGTCGAGGCCGCCGGCATCCACAGCGGCGACTCGGCCTGCTCGCTGCCGCCGTACACGCTGTCGCCGGCGCTGCAGGACGAGATGCGCCGCCAGGCCGCGGCGATGGCCAAGGCGCTGGGTGTCGTCGGCCTGATGAACACCCAGTTCGCGGTCCAGGGCGAAGGCGAGGACGCCGTCGTCTACGTGCTCGAAGTGAACCCGCGCGCCTCGCGCACCGTGCCCTTCGTCAGCAAGGCCACCGGCCGACCGCTGGCCAAGATCGCGGCGCGCTGCATGGCCGGGCAGTCGCTGGCCGAGCAGGGCATCGGCGCGGAAATCGTGCCGCCGTTCTTCAGCGTCAAGGAAGCGGTCTTCCCGTTCAACAAGTTCCCGGGTGTCGACCCGATCCTCGGCCCGGAGATGCGCTCCACCGGCGAGGTGATGGGCGTCGGCAGGACCTTCGGCGAGGCGATGCTGAAGAGCCAGCTCGGCGCCGGCTCGCGTCTGCCCGGCAAGGGCACCGTCGTCATCACGGTGAAGAACAGCGACAAGCAGCGCGCGGTGAAGGTCGCCGCCGACCTGGTCGCGCTCGGCTACGAGGTGCTGGCCACCAAGGGCACGGCGCAGGCGATCGCCGACGCCGGCGTGCCGGTGAAGCTCGTCAACAAGGTCAAGGACGGCCGCCCGCACATCGCCGACAAGGTCAAGGCCGGCGATGTGCAACTGGTGTTCACGACGGTCGACGAGACGCGCACGGCGATTGCCGATTCACGCTATATCCGTACCGCGGCGCTGGCCAATCGCGTCACCTATTACACGACGATGGCCGGCAGCGAGGCCGCCACCGAGGCATTGAAGCATCAGGATGACCTCGAAGTGGTTTCGCTCCAGGAATTGCACGCGGAACTGAATTAGACTCCGTGCCTTCGCTGATCCGCCGCAGGCGCCCGAGGGGGCCCCTGCGGCGGATTCACTTTGTCTGCACACATGACGCTCACCATGGCCACCATCCCCCTGACCCGGCGCGGCGCCGAAAAGCTGAAGGAAGAACTGCACCGCCTGAAGACCGTCGAGCGCCATGCGGTCATCCAGGCCATCGCCGAGGCTCGCGCCCAGGGCGACCTGTCCGAAAACGCCGAGTACGACGCGGCCAAGGACAAGCAGGGCTTCATCGAAGGCCGGATCAAGGAACTCGAAGGCAAGCTCGCCGCAGCCCAGGTCATCGATCCGTCGGCACTCGACGCCGGCGGCAAGGTCGTCTTCGGTGCCACGGTCGACCTCGCCGACGAGGACACCGGGGCCGAGGTCACGTACCAGATCGTCGGCGACGACGAAGCCGACCTGAAGGAAGGCCGTGATCTCGATCAGCAGCCCGATCGCGCGTGCGCTGATCGGCAAGGAAGCCGGTGACGTCGCCGAGGTGCAGGCCCCGGGCGGTCTCAAGCACTGGGAGATCGTCGAGGTGAAGTACCTCTGACGATGGCGCAGGAGCGCTGGCGCCGCCTGCTGCCCGGCCTGTGGGCCGGCTGGCTGCTGTGCGTCGCGCTGCTGGCGACGCCGGCGGGTTTCGCGCTGCTGCCGCAGGCCGACGCCGGCCGTCTGGCCGCGCGCATGCTGGCCCAGGAGGCCTACACCAGCCTGGTGCTGGGCATCGTGATGGTGCTGCTGGAACGCGGCGCCGCGCGGCGCGACGGCGGGCCGCAGTTCTCTTGGGGTTTCGGGCTGGCGCTGGGTGCGATCTTCTGCACCGTCGCCGGCTACTTCGTCATCCAGCCGATGATGCCGGCGGCGCGCCTCGGGCAGGGGCCGCTCTCGTTCGGCGCCCTGCACGCGATCAGCAGCACGATCTATGCGATCAAGTGCGTGCTGGTGCTGACGCTGGCCTGGCGCGCGACGCTCAGTCGCTCGCCTTCTTCTTGACGCTGGTGGCGCGCGGCTTCACGCGCTTGATCTGGCCGCCGGCGGTGACACGCTGGTTGCCGTAGACCTTGACCTTGGTGACGGTCGCGCGGTGGTTGCCGCTCTTGGAGAACTTGACCAGCTTGACGACACGCGGCCCCGCCTTGCGGTCCTCGCGTTCGGCCTTCTCCTTCGGCGGAATCGGGCGCCACAGCACCAGCAGCTTGCCGATCTGCTGCACCGGGGCGGCGTTCAGTTCGGCGGCCAGCTGGGCCATCATCAGCGCCCGCTCGTTGCGGTCGTCGGAGAAGATGCGGACCTTGATCAGCCCGTGGGCCTTCAATGCCGCGTCGGTCTCCTTGACCACCGCGGGTGACAGGCCGTCGGCCCCGATCAGGACGACGGGGTCGAGGTGGTGGGCGTCGGCGCGGTGTTGCTTGCGCTCGGCAGGCGTGAGTTCAATGGCGGGCATCGCCGTATTATCGACTGACGAATGAAATCATCGAAGAGCAAACGCGTCAATCGCGCCTGGCTGCACGATCACCTGACCGATCCGTACGTGAAAGCGGCCCAGCGCGAGGGCTATCGCTCGCGTGCCGCCTACAAGCTCAAGGAGATCGACGAGGCCTTCTCGCTGATCAAGCCCGGCCAGGTCGCAGTCGACCTGGGCGCGACGCCCGGCGCCTGGAGCCAGTACCTGCGCCGCCGCTTCGCGCCCGAAGGCGCTGCCGCTGGCGCGCTGGATGGCACGATCATCGCGCTGGACATCCTCGACTTCGAGCCGATCGAAGGCGTCACCTTCCTGCAGGGCGACTTCCGCGAGGACGAGGTCGCGACGCGCCTGGCCGCCGAACTGGCCGGCCGGCCGGTGGACATCGTCGTCTCCGACATGGCGCCCAACCTGTCGGGCATCCCGGTGTCCGACGCGGCGCGTGTCGCGCATCTGGTGGAACTCGCCGTCGAGTTCGCGCTCCAGCACCTGAAGCCCGAGGGCGCGCTGGTCTGCAAGGCCTTCCACGGCAGCGGCTACAGCCAGTTGGTGAAGCTCTTCAAGGACAGCTTTCGCATCGTCAAGCCGATCAAGCCCAAGGCCTCGCGCGACAAGTCGGCCGAGACCTTTTTGGTCGGCATCGGCCCCAAGAGCGGCAAGGGCGTCGCCGAGAACGGAAAATGACGTCAATCCGTCCGCTTTCACCCGGTTTTTCTCGTCCAGGTCCATACCCTTGTGTCGAATAGAATGATCCCCACCTACCGTGGAATTCGGTTGGCCCGCGTGGTGGCCTTCCGCGCCGTTGAACTGGAGAAGGAGCCGCGGTGAACAATCAGTGGTTTTCCAAGGTCGCTGTCTGGCTGGTGATCGCCCTCGTGCTCTTCACCGTCTTCAAGCAGTTCGACAGAAGTGCGACGGCGGGTAACCAGATCGGCTACTCCGACTTCCTCGAGGAAGTCCGCAGCAAGCGCATCAAGTCGGTGACGCTGCAGGAGAGCCCTGGCGGCGGTACCGAGATCATCGCGACGACGACCGACGACAAGCGCCTGCGCAGCACGGCGACCTACCTCGATCGCGGCCTCGTCGGCGACCTGATCGACAACGGCATCAAGTTCGACGTCAAGCCGCGCGAGGAGCCCTCGGTGCTGATGAGCATCCTCGTCAGCTGGGGCCCGATGCTGCTGCTGATCGGCGTGTGGATCTACTTCATGCGCCAGATGCAGGGCGGCGGCAAGGGCGGCGCCTTCAGCTTCGGCAAGAGCAAGGCGCGCATGCTCGACGAGGCCAACAACTCCACGACCTTCGCCGACGTCGCCGGTTGCGACGAGGCCAAGGAAGAGGTCAAGGAACTCGTCGACTTCCTGAAGGACCCGCAGAAGTTCCAGAAGCTGGGCGGGCGCATCCCGCGCGGCGTGCTGCTGGTCGGCCCTCCGGGGACCGGCAAGACGCTGCTGGCCAAGGCCATCGCCGGCGAGGCCAAGGTGCCATTCTTCAGCATCTCCGGCTCCGACTTCGTCGAGATGTTCGTCGGCGTCGGCGCGGCGCGTGTGCGCGACATGTTCGAGCAGGCGAAGAAGAGCGCGCCCTGCATCATCTTCATCGACGAGATCGACGCCGTCGGCCGCCACCGTGGTGCCGGCCTGGGCGGCGGCAACGACGAGCGCGAGCAGACTCTGAACCAGATGCTCGTCGAGATGGACGGCTTCGAGACCAACCTTGGCGTCATCGTGATGGCGGCCACCAACCGGCCCGACATCCTCGACCCGGCGCTGCTGCGTCCGGGCCGTTTCGACCGCCAGGTCTACGTGACGCTGCCCGACGTGCGCGGCCGCGAGCAGATCCTCAACGTGCACATGCGCAAGGTGCCGGTCGGCCAGGACATCCGCGCCGACATCCTGGCTCGCGGCACGCCGGGCTTCTCGGGTGCCGACCTCGCGAACCTCGTCAACGAGGCCGCGCTCTTCGCCGCCCGCCGCAACGGCCGCGTCGTCGAGATGGTCGACTTCGAGCGCGCCAAGGACAAGATCATGATGGGCCCCGAGCGCAAGTCCATGGTCATGCCCGAGGAGGAGCGCAAGAACACCGCCTACCACGAGGCGGGCCACGCGCTCGTCGCGCGCCTGCTGCCCAAGACCGATCCGGTGCACAAGGTGACGATCATCCCGCGCGGCCGTGCGCTGGGCGTGACGATGCAGCTGCCCGAAGGCGACCGCTACAGCATGGACAAGGAACGCATGCTGTCGACGATCTCGGTGCTGTTCGGCGGCCGCATCGCCGAAGAGGTGTTCATGAACCAGATGACCACCGGCGCCAGCAACGACTTCGAGCGTGCGACCCAGATCGCGCGCGACATGGTCACGCGCTACGGCATGACCGACGAGCTGGGCCCGATGGTCTACGCCGAGAACGAAGGCGAGGTCTTCCTCGGTCGTTCGGTGACGAAGACGACGACGATGTCCGAGGAGACCATGCGCAAGGTCGACGAGGTCATCCGCCGCATCATCGACGAACGCTACGTGGTCGCGCGCAAGCTGATCGAGGACCACAAGGACAAGATGCACTCGATGGCCCAGGCGCTGCTCGAGTGGGAGACGATCGACAGCGAGCAGATCGACGACATCATGTCCGGCAAGCCGCCGCGTCCGCCGAAGGACTGGACGCCGTCGGCGAACAAGACCGGCGGCGGCACGACGCCTCCGGCGCATCCGGACGGCACGCCGGCCACGGTCTGACGACCGCCGGCATCGCATCACGCGCGGGGCTTCGGCCCCGCGTTTTCGTTGCAGGCCCTGAAACCGAGGTTCCGATGAACGACCTCCCTGCTGCCGTCTGGCAGACCGCCCGTTTCCGCATCGACCTGTCGCGCCCGCAGGTGATGGGCATCGTCAACGTCACGCCCGACTCGTTCTCCGACGGCGGCCGCTACGCCGAGCTCGACGCCGCCAAGGCGCGCTGCGAACGGCTGCTGGAAGAGGGCGTCGACATCCTCGACATCGGCGGCGAGTCGACACGCCCCGGGTCGCGCACGCCCGACCTCGCCGAGGAGACGGCGCGTGTGCTGCCGCTGGTGCGCCACGCGGTGACGCTGGGCGTGCCGGTGTCGGTGGACACCAGCACGCCGGAGCTGATGCAGGCGGTGCTCGATGCCGGAGCCGACATCGTCAACGACGTGCGCGCGCTGGCGCGGCCCGGCGCCGTCGAGGCGCTGGCCGCGCATCCGTCGGCCGGCGTCTGCTTGATGCACATGCGCGGCGAGCCGGGCACGATGCAGACGCTGACCGACTACGGCGACGTCGTCGCCGAGGTCGCGTCCTTCCTGCACGAGCGGGTCGCGGTGGTCGAGGCCGCTGGCGTCGCACGCGAGCGCATCACGCTGGACCCGGGCATCGGTTTCGCGAAGACCTCGGAGCAGAACCTGGAGCTGATGGCGCGCCAGCACGAACTGCTGGCCGAAGGCCTGCCGCTGCTGCTGGGCTGGTCGCGCAAGTCGACGCTGGGCAAGGTCACCGGCCGCCCGCTCGAGGAGCGCCAGGTGGCCAGCGTCGCGGCGGCGCTGATGGCCGTCGAACGCGGCGCGCGCATCGTGCGCGTGCACGACGTCGGCGCCACCGTCGACGCGCTGAAACTCTGGTCGGCGGTCGCCGCCGCCGCACGACCGTCCGCCTGAGGCGGCTCAACTCCACGGTTTCGGGGGCGCCGAGCGGTGCCGCCAGACGCGACAATCTCCCCATGAGCAGAAACTACTTCGGCACCGACGGCATCCGGGGCACCGTCGGCCGTGCCCCGATCACGCCGGACTTCATGCTGCGTCTGGGCCATGCCGTCGGCCGCGTGCTGCGCCGCAGCAGCGCCCGCCCGACCGTGCTGGTCGGCAAGGACACGCGCATCTCGGGCTACATGATCGAGTCAGCGCTGGAAGCCGGTTTCGCCTCGGCCGGCGTCGACGTGCTGCTGAGCGGCCCGCTGCCGACGCCGGGCGTCGCCTACCTGACGCGCGCGCTGCGGCTGGACCTCGGCGTCGTCATCAGCGCCTCGCACAACCCGTTCGCCGACAACGGCGTCAAGTTCTTCTCCGCCGACGGCGAGAAGTTGCCTGACGAATGGGAGCGAGACGTCGAGGCAGCGCTCGAAGAGCCGGCGCAGTGGGTCGACTCGTCCGGCCTTGGCAAGGCCCGCCGCCTGGCCGACGCCAGTGGCCGCTACATCGAGTTCTGCAAGAGCACGGTGCCGCACAACCTGTCGCTGCGCGGGCTGAAGATCGTCGTTGACGCCGCGCACGGCGCCGCCTACCACGTCGCGCCGGACGTCTTCCACGAGCTCGGTGCGACCGTCGTCAGGATCGGTTGCGAGCCCGACGGCCTGAACATCAACGCCGGTGTCGGCGCGACGGCGCCCAAGGCGCTGGTCGCGGCGGTCGCCGAGCACCGCGCCGACTACGGCATCGCGCTCGACGGCGACGCCGACCGCCTGCTGATCGTCGACGCCCAGGGCCGCCTCTACAACGGCGACGAACTGCTTTACGTGCTGGCGCACGACCGCCTCGCGCAGGGCCGGCCGGTGCCGGGCGTCGTCGGCACGCTGATGACCAATATCGCCGTCGAACAGGCGCTGCAGCGCCGCGGCGTGCAGATGGTGCGTGCCAAGGTCGGCGACCGCTACGTGCTCGAGGAACTGCTGGCGCGCGGCTGGCAGCTCGGCGGCGAAGGTTCGGGCCATCTGCTGGCGCTGGACCGGCACACGACCGGCGACGGCATCGTCAGCGCGTTGCAGGTGCTGCAGGCGGTGCGCCGCGCCGGCCAGCCGCTGGCCGCGCTGCTCGAAGGCGTGCAGCTTTTTCCGCAGACGCTGCTCAACGTGCGCCTGCCCGACGGCAGCGACTGGACGCGCAACGCCGCGCTGCAGGACGTGCGCGAGACCGTCGAGCGCGAGCTCGGCGACGGCGGCCGCGTGCTGATCCGCGCCTCGGGCACCGAGCCGGTGCTGCGCGTGATGGTCGAGGCGCGCGACGGCGAACTCGGCCGCCGTTGCGCCGAGCGCCTGGCCGCGGCCGCCGCACGCGGCTGAGACGCCGACGAGCCGCGGGCCGGGAGGCCGGGCGGCTCGTCGTCATGCGCAAGGCCGCCGCGGGCGGCCTTTTCCATTACTTCTTCGGCGGCATCAGCACGCGGTCGACGACGTGGATCACGCCGTTGGTCGCCGGCACGTCGGCCTGCTGCACCAGGGCGTCGTCGACGGTGACGAAGTCGCCGGCATGCGACACCGCGACCTTGGCGCCCTGCAGCGTCGCGACCTGGCCGTCCTTGACGTCGGCCGACGCGACCTTGCCTTGCAGCACGTGGTAGCCGAGCACCGACTTCAGCAGCTCCTTGTTGCCTTCCAGCTCGGCCATCGTCTTGGCCGGCACGGCCTTGAAAGCTTCGTTGCTGGGCGCGAAGACGGTGTACGGACCGGCGGCGCGCAGCGTGTCGGCCATGCCGGCTTCCTGGATCAGGCGGTTCAGCGTCGACAGCTCGGGCGTGCGCGCCGCGGTGTCGGCGATCGACGCCGGCGCCGGCGTGGTGGCGCAGCCGGCGAGCCAGGCCGAGGCCGTCACGGCCAGGGCGCCGAGGAAGAGGCGGGGAGTGCGGGTCATCTATGGGTCTCCGGTCTGAAGGGAAATCGTCGGGCGCAAGGCTAGGCAGGCTTCGTGACGCTCCCGTGACCGTGACATGACGGCTGTGCGTCGATGACAGCCGGGCTCCGGGGTGTCACATGGCCGTCACGAAGCCTTCCTAGAGTGCAAACCCGAAGCACGAGGACCCCTTCGTTCATCCACCCCAAGGTGCATTCGATGACTCTGAATCTTTCCCGCGGTATCGCGCTGGCCGCCACCATGGCGCTCGGCAGCTCCCTGGCCTGGGCCCAGGACGTGACCGGTGCCGGCGCCTCTTTCCCCGCTCCCATCTATGCCAAGTGGGCCGATGCCTACAACAAGGCGAGCGGCGTTCGCATCAACTACCAGTCGGTCGGCTCGGGTGCCGGCCTGCGCCAGATCCGCGGCAAGACGGTCGACTTCGGCGCCAGCGACGCGCCGCTGACCGATGCCGAACTGGCCAAGGACGGCCTGATCCAGTTCCCGACCGTGATCGGCGGCGTCGTGCCGGTGGTCAACGTGCCGGGCATCAAGCCGGGCCAGCTCAAGCTCACCGGCCAGGTGCTGGGCGACATCTACCTGGGCAAGGTCCAGAAGTGGAACGACCCGGCGATCGCCGCGCTGAACCCGGGCGTCTCGCTGCCCGACTCGAAGATCGCCCCGGTGCGCCGCGCCGACGGCTCGGGCACCAGCTTCCTGTTCACCAACTACCTGTCGAAGGTGAACGCCGAGTGGAAGGCCAAGGTCGGTGAAGGCACGGCCGTCAACTGGCCGACCGGTGCCGGCGGCAAGGGCAACGAAGGCGTGTCGGCCTTCGTGCAGCGCCTGCCGAACTCGATCGGCTACGTCGAGTACGCCTACGCCAAGCAGAACAAGATGGCGTACGTGCTGCTGAAGAACCACGCCGGCAACTTCGTCGCCCCGGACGACAGCGCCTTCAAGGCCGCCGCCGCCGGTGCCGAGTGGGCCAAGAGCTTCTACCAGGTGCTGACCGAGCAGCCCGGCAAGGACAGCTGGCCGATCACCGGCGCCACCTTCATCATGATGCACAAGGCGCAGGACAAGCCGGCCAGCGCGTCGGCCTCGCTGAAGTTCTTCGACTGGGCCTACGCCAACGGCGACAAGATGGCCGAAGAGCTGGACTACGTGCCGCTGCCGGCCGCGGTCAAGGACCTGATCCGCAAGCAGTGGGCGGCTGAACTGAAGGACGGCGCCGGCAAGGCGATCGCCTTCAAGTAAGCGGCCATCCGATCGACGCGTCACCAGGGAACCGGAGCTCCTCTTGGCCGCTACACTCCCCGCGACCCCTTACGAGCAGGATCGCGACATGGCACGAGCGGCCCCGAAGGGCCAGCCGCCGCGCAAGCGGCGGGACGGTCCCTGGGCCGACGCGCTGTTCTCGGCGCTGGCCCACGGCGCCGCGCTTCTCACGCTGGCCTTGCTGGCCGGCATCATCATCTCGCTGCTGATCGGCGCCGCGCCGGCGATCCACGAGTTCGGCATCGGCTTCCTCTGGTCCAAGGACTGGGATCCGGTGCAGCAGAAGTTCGGCGGCCTGGTGATGATCTACGGCACGGTCGCGACTTCGCTGATCGCGCTGCTGATCGCGGTGCCGGTGAGCTTCGGCATCGCGCTGTTCCTGACCGAGCTGGCGCCCAAGTGGCTGAAGCGGCCGCTGGGCATCGCCATCGAGCTGCTCGCCGCCGTGCCGTCGATCGTCTACGGCATGTGGGGCCTGCTGGTCTTCGGCCCGATCCTCGCCAGCTTCGTGCAGGCGCCGCTGCAGTCGGTGTTCGGCGAGGTGCCGGTGCTCGGCGCGCTGTTCAGCGGCCCGCCGGTCGGCATCGGCATCCTGTCGGCGGGGATCATCCTCGCGATCATGGTCATCCCCTTCATCGCCGCGACGATGCGCGACGTCTTCGACGTCACGCCGCCGATGCTGAAGGAATCGGCCTACGGCCTCGGCGCGACGACCTGGGAGGTCGTCTGGAAGGTCGTGCTGCCCTACACCAAGACCGGCGTCGTCGGCGGCATCATGCTCGGCCTGGGCCGCGCGCTCGGCGAGACGATGGCCGTCACCTTCGTCATCGGCAACTTCAACCAGCTCGACTCGCTGTCGCTGTTCGAAGCCGCCAACAGCATCACCTCGGCGCTGGCCAACGAGTTCGCCGAGGCCGAGGCCGGCCTGCACCAGGCCTCGCTGATCTACCTGGGCCTCGTGCTCTTCCTCATCACCTTCGTCGTCCTCGCGCTGTCGCGTCTGCTGCTGGTTCGCCTGCGCAAGGGCGAAGGGAGCCGCGCGTGAGCCTCACCGACTCCTTCGGCGCCGCCCGCCTGGCGATGCATTCGCGACGCAAGCGCGTCAACGTCATCGCGCTGACGCTGGCCCTGGGCGCGATGGCCTTCGGCGTCTTCTGGCTGGTCTGGATCCTCGTCGAGACCGTGCGCCTGGGCTACGCCGGGCTGACGCTGCAGGTCTTCACCGCGTCGACGCCGCCGCCGCAGGCCGAGACCGGCGGCCTGGCCAACGCCATCGTCGGCTCGCTGGTGATGGTCGGCCTGGCCACCTTCGTCGGCACGCCGGTCGGCGTGCTGGCCGGCATCTACCTCGCCGAATACGGCCAGCGCACCTGGCTGGGCCGCACCACCGAGTTCATCAACGACATCCTGCTGTCGGCGCCGTCGATCGTCGTCGGCCTGTTCGTCTACTCGGCGGTGGTGGCGCACACGAAGAGCTTCTCGGCCTTCGCCGGCGTGCTGGCGCTGGCGCTGATCGTCATCCCGGTCGTCGTGCGCACGACGGCGACGATGCTGGGCCTGATCCCGAACTCGCTGCGCGAAGCCGCCTACGCGCTGGGCACGCCGAAGTGGAAGGTCATCTCGTCGGTGACGCTGAAGGCCTCGCTGGCCGGCGTCATCACCGGCGTGCTGCTGGCGCTGGCGCGCATCTCGGGCGAGACCGCGCCGCTGCTGTTCACGGCGCTGTCCAACCAGTTCTTCACGCTGGACATCAGCCAGCCGATGGCCAGCCTGCCGGTGACGATCTTCAAGTTCGCGATGAGCCCCTACGAGAACTGGCAGAAGCTCGCGTGGGCCGGCGTCTTCCTCATCACGCTGGGCGTGCTCGGGCTGAACATCCTCGCCCGCGTGCTGTTCCGCAACAAGCAATAAGGCGACTCGCGATGGATCGTCCCGTGGACATTCCGACGACCGAGAAGGTCAAGATCTCGGTCCGAGACCTGAACTTCTATTACGGCAGCTTCCATGCGCTGAAGCGCATCAACCTCGACATCCCGGAGCGCAAGGTCACGGCCTTCATCGGCCCGTCGGGCTGCGGCAAGAGCACGCTGCTGCGCACCTTCAACCGCATGTTCGAGCTCTACCCCGAGCAGCGCGCCGAAGGCGAGATCCTGCTCGACGGCGAGAACATCCTGAACAGCCGCACCGACGTCTCGCTGATCCGGGCCAAGGTCGGCATGGTGTTCCAGAAGCCGACGCCGTTCCCGATGTCGATCTACGACAACATCGCCTTCGGCGTGCGGCTGTTCGAGTCGCTGCCGCGCGTCGAGATGGACGAGCGTGTCGAGTGGGCGCTGAAGAAGGCGGCGCTGTGGAACGAGGTCAAGGACAAGCTCGGCCAGAGCGGCGCCGGCCTGTCCGGCGGCCAGCAGCAGCGCCTGTGCATCGCACGCGGCATCGCCATCAAGCCCGAGGTGCTGCTGCTCGACGAACCCTGCTCGGCGCTGGACCCGATCTCCACCGGCAAGATCGAGGAGCTGATCCACGAGCTCAAGAGCGACTACACGGTGCTGATCGTCACCCACAACATGCAGCAGGCGGCGCGCTGTTCCGACTACACCGCCTACATGTACCTCGGCGACCTGGTCGAGTTCGGTGCCACGACCGACATCTTCATGAAGCCGAAGAAGAAGGACACCGAGGACTACATCACCGGCCGCTTCGGTTGATGCCCCCGCGTCGAGGACTAAACCCATGACCGACAAACACCTTTCGACGCAATTCGACGCCGAGCTCAGCGGCATCTCCAACCGCGTGCTGGAGATGGGCGGCCTCGTCGAAGCCCAGGTCGCGCAGGCGCTGTACGCGCTGACCCAGTTCAGCGGCGAGACCGCCTCGCAGGTGCTGCAGCAGGAGGAGCGCGTCAACCAGTTCGAGGTCGAGATCGACCGCGACTTGTCGGCCATCATCGCCCGCCGCCAGCCGACCGCGCGCGACCTGCGCCTGCTGATCGCCGTCAGCCGCACGATCGGCAACCTCGAGCGCGTCGGCGATGAGGCGGCGCGCATCGCGCGCACCGTGCAGCGCCTGATCAACACCGGCGTCTCCAGCCGCCTGCGCCTGCCGGTGGCCGACCTCGACTTCGAGGCCAATCTGGCGCTCGCCCAGCTGCGCAAGGCGCTGGACGCCTTCGCCCGCCTGGACACCGCGCGTGCGCTCGAGGTGCTCAAGCAGGACGACCAGATCGACCAGGAGTTCGACGGCCTGCTGCGCAAGCTGATCACCTACATGATGGAAGACCCGCGCACGATCTCCTCGAGCATCGACCTGGTCTTCGTCGCCAAGGCCATCGAGCGGGTGGGCGACCACGCCAAGAACCTCGCCGAAGCCATCATCTACGTCGTCAAGGGCACGGACGTGCGGCACGCCTCGGTCGAGGCGGTCGAGAACGTCGTGCGCTGAGCAAACAGGAGGCACGATGAGCCATGTCCTCGTCGTCGAAGACGAATCGGCGATCGCCGAACTCATCTCGATCAACCTGCGCCACGCCGGTTACGAGGTGACGATCGCGGCCACGGCCGACCAGGCCCAGGCGGCGGTCGACCGCGTGCTGCCCGACCTGGTGCTGGTCGACTGGATGCTGCCCGGCCAGAGCGGCCTGCAGCTCGCGCGCCGCTGGCGCGGCGAGGCGCGCACGCGCGAGATCCCAATCATCATGCTGACGGCGCGCAACGAGGAGGCCGACAAGATCGCCGGCCTCGACGCTGGCGCCGACGACTACCTCACCAAGCCGTTCTCGCCGAAGGAGCTGCTGGCGCGCATGCGTGCCGTGCTGCGCCGCAAGGCGCCCGAGGCGCTGGACAGTCCGGTCGAGGTCGCCGGCCTGCGCCTGGACCCGGCCACGCGCCGCGTCACGCGCCGCGTCGACGGCGAGGCGCGCGAGGTCAAGATGGGCCCGACCGAGTTCCGCCTGCTGCACTTCCTGATGACGCACCCCGAGCGCGTGCACAGCCGTGCGCAGCTGCTCGACCGCGTCTGGGGCGACCACGTCTTCATCGAGGAACGCACGGTCGACGTGCACGTCAAGCGCTTGCGCGAGGCGCTGCAGCCGGTGCAATGCTCGGCGCTGATCGAGACCGTGCGCGGCGCCGGCTACCGCATGACGCAGCAACTGGGCAGCGTCGCCGCCTGATCCCCTCATGGGTGCACTGCTGTCGCGCGCCGTCTGGGCGATGCTGGCCGCCGCGCTGGGCGCGCTGGTCGGTGACGTCGTCGGCCGCTCCGTCGGCCAGCCTGCCTTCGGCGCACCGCTGGGTGCCGCCTTCTTCGCCGCGCTGGCGGCCGCCATCGAAGGCTGGCGCGGCCGCCGGCTGCTGAACTGGTTGCGTGGCGACCAGGCCCGCGGCGCGCCGCGCGACACCGGCTTCTGGGGCGAACTCGGCTACCGCGTCGAGCGCGGCTTTCGTCAGCGCGAGACGCAGATCGAACGCGAGCGCCAGCGCCTGGAGCAGTTCCTGTCGGCCATCGAGGCCTCGCCCAACGGCGTCATGATGCTCGACGCCGGTGGCCAGATCGAGTGGTGCAACTCGGAGGCTGCCGACCACTTCGGCCTGGACCCGGTGCGCGACCGCCGCCAGCGTGTGACCAACCTCGTGCGCCAGCCGGCCTTCGTGCAGTTCCTGCAGGTCGGCGACTTCGCCCAGCCGCTGATGCTGGTCGACCCGCTGGGCCGGCGCAGCTTCTCGGTCATCGTGCGCGAGTACGGCGAAGGCCTGCGCCTGGTGCTGTCGCTGGACGTCACCGAACGCGAGCGCGCCGACGCGATGCGGCGCGACTTCGTCGCCAACGTCTCGCACGAGATCCGCACGCCGCTGACGGTGCTCGCCGGCTTCGTCGAGACCATGGCCTCGCTGCCGCTGACGCCGGTCGAGCGCGAGCGTGTGCTCAAGCTGATGGAGCAGCAGACCAACCGCATGCAGGCACTCGTTGCCGACCTGCTGACGCTGGCCCAGCTCGAAGGCAGCCCGCGGCCGCCGCCGGACCGCTGGTGGCCGGTGGCGACGCTGCTGCGCCGCGCCGAAGCCGACGGCCGCGCGCTGTCGGGTGGGCGCCACGAGATCAGCGCCGCCGGCGGCGAGGACTGCGAGATCGCCGGCAGCGACACCGAACTGCTGAGCGCGATCGGCAACCTCGTCGGCAACGCCGTGCGCTACACGCCCGAAGGCGGCCGCATCGACCTGCGTTTTCGCACCCGCGAGGACGGCAGCGCCGAGATCGAGGTCGCCGACACCGGTGTCGGCATCGCACGCGAACACCTGCCGCGGCTGACCGAACGTTTCTACCGCGTCGACAGCAGCCGCTCGCGCGAGACCGGCGGCACCGGGCTGGGGCTGTCGATCGTCAAACACGTCGTGCAGCGCCATGGCGGCGAGATCGACGTCACCAGCGAGCCCGGCCGGGGCTCGCGCTTCCGCCTCGTGTTCCCGGCGGTGCGGCTGCGTCAGCGCGCCGCGGCGGCGGGCGCTTCGACCGCGGCGGCCGGCGCGGCCTGACGGCGGTAGAGCGCGAAGCGCTCGCCGCGGTCCTGCATGCGCTGCAGCGTCGTCACGTGCTGCCAGCCCGGCGGCGCCGGCGGCGGCTTCACGCCGCGCACGCGGTACAGCAGGTTGTCGCAGCGGCCGTCGACGGCATCGGGTCGCGCGTCGACCTGGTAAGGGCCGAAGACTTCCAGCGCCGCGACCGCGACCGGCGGCGCACCCGGCGCGGCGATGCAGCCGCCGCTGGCGACATAGGCCCGAAGATGCTCGACCTCGGGCCGCGAGCTGCGCGCGTAGTCCAGCGGCGCGCGCCACAGCGTCATCAGCAGCAGCCAGCACAGCGCCACGCCGCCGGCCGGGATGACCATGCTCTTCCACAGCGCCTCGCGGTGGCGGCCGGTGCGCCAGCGCAGCAGCCACAGCCAGGCCACCGTGCCGGCGAGCGCGAACACGAGCTCGACGAGCTCGAAGCGCACGACGTAGCCCGGCACCAGGCGCAGCGCGTTGGCCGCCGGCTTGGCCGGCACCCCGGTCTGCATCGCGACGTAGAAGAACCAGATCGCGATCGCGCCGAAGGTGAAGAAGAACATCGAGAACCAGTCGATCGCCGCCGAACTGGTGCGCTTGAGCGTCGGCAGCGCGAACGCCGCCAGCACCGCCAGCCCGGGGATCGCCAGCATCAGCAGGCGATCGTTCATGTCGGTCGCGATCGCGCCGACCATCGCGATGACCACGGTCACCAGCGGCACCGAGATGTGGCGGTGTGTCAGGTGACGGCGCCACTGCCACAGCGTCCACAGCACCAGCGGCCAGACCGGCCACAGGAACCAGCCCCACTGGCGCGCCAGCGTCACGGCGTCGGCGGCGTCGGGCCAGGAGGCTCGCCACTGCCAGGCCCCCAGCCAGGCGGCCAGCGCCGCCGAGGCCAGCGTCGCCGCGGCCACCCAGGGCGCGAAGCGACGCACGGTCTCGTAGGCCGAACGCATGCAGACCAGCACGCCGCCCAGGCCGATGCCCAGCGCCGTGGCCGGCGCACCGCTGCCGGCCAGCACCAGCAGCGCGGCGATGATCGCCACCCGAGGTTGCCAGCGGCGGAACGGCGCGATCGCCAGCGCCAGCATGAAGAGGCCGACGCCGACGAGCTGGCCCAGCTCCGGCGTCGTCTCGTGGCCCAGCTGCAGCAGGCCCAGCGTCGCGATCAGCGCCAGCAGCGCGCCGTCGGCGATCGCGCGCGCGTAGTCCACCGGGTCGGCCTCGCCGCCGAAGGCGAAGGCCACCGGCTGCGCCGCCTGGGTGCGCGCGAGGTAGTAGGTCGTGTACCAGACCAGCACCATCGCCAGCGCCAGCAGCAGCGCGAACGGCACGCGCGCGGCGAAGGCGCCGTCGCCGAACAGCGGGCCCAGCCACTGGATCGCCAGCGCGCCCAGCCAGTGCGGCAGCAGCGCGGCGTCGGCCGGCACGCCGCCCAGCGTCGGCGACAGCCAGGACGTGCGGCCCTCGGCCATTGCCGACATCAGCCCATAGGCGACGAGATCGGCGTTGCGCCACGGGTCGCGGTGGAAGACGCCGGGCAGCACGTACGCGGCGCAGAACACCAGCAGCGCCAGCCGGGGCAGGGAGCGCGCGCCGCGCTGGGTGACGAGGGCGGGATTGGGACTGCTCACCGGGTGGCGATGATGCGTGAAGACGGCGGAAAAGAAAAGGCAGCCGAGGCTGCCTTGTCCTGCAGGGGCCGCGTGCGGGCCCCGGCGGGCATGCCTCACTTCTTGAGGCCGACCCGCGCGAACTTGTTGCGGAACTTCTCGACGCGACCGCCCAGGTTGTCCACGCTCTTTTGCGTACCGGTGTAGAACGGGTGCGTCTCGCTCGTGGTTTCGAGCTTCACCAGCGGCAGCTCGCGGCCATCGTCCAGCTTGATGGTTTCCTTGGACTGAACGCACGAACGCGTGACGAACTTGAAGCCGTTGGACAGGTCCTGGAAGCAGACCTCGCGGTAGTTCGGGTGGATGCCTTCTTTCATGGTGCCTCTCGAGTGCAGGTGTGGCAGCCACGCCGAAATGTCGGCGCACTTGCCCGGTGGCGGAAAAACCGTTGATTCTAGCGTGAAACAGGGCCCCGTAGGGCCCCGTGTGCGCGCACGAGGCGCGCGGAGGGCGTGATGGAGCGCGGAATCACCCGCCGCGCCGCATCATGTCGAAGAAGTCCAGGTTGTTCTTCGTCGCCTTCATCTTGTCGAGGATGAACTCCATCGCCTCGATCTCGTCCATCGGATAGAGCAGCTTGCGCAGGATCCAGGTCTTCTGGAGGATCTCCGGCTTGAGCAGCAGCTCCTCGCGGCGGGTGCCCGACTTGTTGATCAGGATCGACGGGTAGACACGCTTCTCGGCCATGCGGCGATCGAGGTGGATCTCGCAGTTGCCGGTGCCCTTGAACTCTTCGTAGATCACCTCGTCCATGCGGCTGCCGGTGTCGATCAGCGCGGTGCCGATGATCGTCAGCGAGCCGCCTTCCTCGACGTTGCGCGCGGCGCCGAAGAAACGCTTCGGGCGCTGCAGCGCGTTGGCGTCGACGCCACCGGTCAGCACCTTGCCCGACGAGGGCAGGACGTTGTTGTAGGCGCGGGCCAGGCGGGTGATCGAGTCGAGCAGGATCACGACGTCCTTCTTCAGCTCGACCAGGCGCTTGGCGCGCTCGATCACCATCTCGGCGACCTGCACGTGGCGCGCGGCGGGCTCGTCGAAGGTCGAGCTGATGACCTCGCCGCGCACGGTGCGCAGCATCTCGGTCACTTCCTCGGGCCGCTCGTCGACGAGCAGCACGATCAGGTGCACCTCGGGGTGGTTGGCGACGATGGCGTGCGCCAGGTGCTGCATCATCACCGTCTTGCCGGTCTTGGGCTGGGCGACGAGCAGCGCGCGCTGGCCTTTGCCGATCGGGGCGATGAGGTCGATGATGCGACCGGTGATGTTCTCCTCGCCCTTGAGGTTGTCGCGCTCGAGCTTGAACTGCTCTTTCGGGAAGAGCGGCGTCAAGTTCTCGAACATGATCTTGTGCTTGCTCTCCTCCGGGGTCACGCCGTTCACACGGTCGACCTTCACGAGGGCGAAGTAGCGCTCGCCGTCCTTGGGCACCCGCACCTCGCCTTCGACCATGTCGCCGGTGTGCAGGTTGAAGCGGCGGATCTGGCTCGGCGACAGGTAGATGTCGTCGGTCGAGGCCATGTAGCTGGCTTCGATCGAACGCAGGAAGCCGAAGCCGTCGGGCAGGACTTCGAGCACGCCATCGCCGAAGACCTGTTCACCGGCCTTCGCGCGCTTTTTCATGATCGCGAACATCAGCTCCTGCTTGCGCAGGCGGGCGACGTTCTCGATTTCCAGCGCTTCGCCCATCTTGATGAGCTCGGAGACGTGCTGCGCTTTCAGTTCGGACAGATGCATGGGTCGAGACCCTGGTCACGCGTGGCAAGCGCCCGTGAAGGGTGCCCGCCGAGGCGTCGAGAGAGGCTGAGGGAGGGGAGCCTGGTCCGCGTGCCGCTGCCGGTTCGGGTGCCGGCAAGGAGGCCGGCGGGCAGCGGGGCGGGGGCGTACCGTCGGCGCCGCGAGCGAGCAGCTCAGGCGCCGATCGGCCGCATTATAGATGGCTGTCGATGAAGGCCGACAGTTGTGCCTTGGAAAGCGCGCCGACCTTGGTCGCGGCGAGCTGGCCGCCCTTGAAGATCATCAGCGTCGGGATGCCGCGGATGCCGAACTTGGCCGGCACTTCGCGGTTCTCGTCGACGTTCATCTTGGCGATCTGCAGGCGGCCGTCGTAGCCGGGCGCGAGCTCGTCGAGCACCGGGGCGATCATCTTGCAGGGGCCGCACCATTCGGCCCAGTAGTCGACGAGGACGGGCTTGTCGGACTGTAGGACGTCGCTCTGGAACGACGCGTCGGTGACGTGCTTGATCAGTTCGCTGCTCATGGGGGTGAACTCCGGGCGCCGCGGTCGCCCCGGGGGCGGGCGCAGGATGGGTCGGTAAACCGGGAAGGGGACGCGATTGCGTCGGGCCGATTCTTGCACAAAGGCCTGTTCGGCCTGAGCGGGTCCGGGCTATCACCGCGATAGCCCTGGCGCGCGAACTGCAACCGAAAATCGCAGCAGATCCGGCTTTCGATCTCGTGGCCGGCGGTTTCCAATCTGGATCATGTCCAACCCCGTCCCCGCCACGGAGGCAGCGCCGCGTTCCGGTGCGGTGCGCCACTTCGGCGCCTATCAGCTGCTGCGCCTCGTCGGCAAGAGCGAGCGCACGATGGCCTGGCTGGTCGCCGACACGCGCGCCGGCCGCGATCTGCTGCTCGTGCTGCCGCGCGTGCAGCCGGCCGAACTGGCCGCGCTGGAGCGCTGGACCGAGACCGTGCAGCGCGCCGCGCGGCTGCAGCATCCGAACCTCGCCGCCGCGGTGGACATCGGCGTGCAGGACGGCTGGCCCTACGTGGCCTACGACCTCGGCGACGCCGCGCCGCTGGCCGAGCGGGTCGGCTCGCAGGGGCTGGCACCGGCCGAATGCGCCGGGGTCTTCGTGCAACTGCTCGCCGGGCTGGCCTTCGCCCACCAGGCCGGTGTCGCGCACCAGGACCTGCAGGGTTTCATCGTGCTCGTCGACGACCACGGCCGCGTGCGCCTGGCCGGGCTGGAGGTCGCCACGCCGCAGGGCGCGGCGCCGTCGCTGGCCATGCAGCGTGCCGCCGCGCAGCGCGACGTGATGGCCGCCGGCCTGCTGCTGCACCATGCGCTGGCCGGCCAGCATGCGCTGGACGAGCCCGATACCGGGCGCGTCGTCGAGCGTTTGCCCCCGCTGGGCCGCGAGATCGTGCGCCTGCCGTGGGCGACCACCCACCTCGTGCCCGAGCCGCTGCGCGCCATCGTCAACCGCGCCACCGACCGCCAGGAGCGCCAGCGCTACCGCACGGCGCGCACGCTGGCGCGGGCGCTGGAAGGCTGGATCCAGGCCGAGTCCGGCGGCAATGGCGCGCTGGCGCTGCTGTCCGACCGTCTGCGGGCCGCCGGCGTGCTGCCGGCGCAGCCCGGTGCCGCCGGGCGCCTGAACCGCCTGGGCGCGATGGAGCGCCAGCGCACCAACGAGATCGCCGAAGTCGCGCTGCAGGACCTGGCGCTGGCTTTCGAACTGCTGCGCGCCGTCAACACCGCCCAGGTGCGAGGTGCCCAGGTCTCGGGCAGCGGCCCGATCCTGACGCTGCGCCGCGCGATCGCGATGCTGGGCATCGACGGCGTGCGCCGTGCCGCGACTGCGCTGCGGCCCTGGCCCGGCCCCTTGTCCGAGGACGCCGCGGCGGAACTGCTGCAGCTCATCGCACGGGTCAAACGCGCCGGTCGCGTCGCCGCGGCCTTGCGGCCGGCCGGCTACGACGCCGAGGTCGTGACGCTGCTCGCGATGCTGCAGAACCTCGGCCGCCTGGTGCTGCAGTACCACTTCCCCGACGAGGCCCAGCAGATCCGCCGCCTGATGCAGCCGGCGCCCGGCGCCGAACGCGAAGACCCGGGCATGAGCGAGCAGGCCGCGTCCTTCGCGGTGCTGGGCATCGACGTCGAAGCCTTGGGCCACGCCGTCGCCCGCCACTGGGGCCTGGACGACGCCGTGCTGCACATGGCGCGCCGCCTGCCGCTGGAGACGCCGGTGCGCCATGCCGACGGCGACACCGAGCTGCTGCGCCAGGTGGCCAGTGCCGGCAACGAGATCGTCGATGCCTACGCGACGGCCGGCGCCGCCCCCGGGCCGGCGCTGCAGCGCATCGCGCAGCGCTACGGCCGCGCGCTGGGGCTGTCGGTCAAGGAACTGCAGGAGGCCGTCGCGGCCTCGATGCGCCCGGCCGGCGCCGCCGAGACGCCAGAGCGTCGCGCCAGCGTCGCCGGGGCCTCGGGGGCGATGTCGTGAGCCCGGGCGCCGGCGGCCACGTCGGCCGTTTCGAGCTGCGGCGCGAACTCGGCCGCGGCGCCCAGGCCAGCGTCTGGCTGGCGCATGACCCGCGCCTGGACCGCGACGTCGCGCTGAAGCTGCTCAACGACAGCGTCGGCAGCTCCGACGTCGACGCCTGGCTGCACGAGGCGCGCAGCGTCGCCCGCCTGACGCACCCGAACATCGTCCCGGTCTTCGAAGCCGATCGCCACGGGGGCCAGCCGTATTTCGTCTTCGAGTACGTGCCCGGGCGCACGCTGGCCGAGACGCTGCGCGAACGCGGCGCCTTGCCGGCACGCGAGGCGGTGACGCTGATGCTCGGCATCCTCGACGCGCTGGCGGCCGCGCACGAGCAGGGCATCGTGCACCGCGACCTGAAGCCTTCCAATGTGCTGCTGGGCGCCGACGGCCGGCCGCGCGTGATGGACTTCGGCATCGCCACGCGTGTCGACGCCGGCAGCGCGCACCGGGGCGTCATCGTCGGCACGCCGGGCTATCTGTCGCCCGAGGCAGCGCGTGGCGAAGCGCCGACGCCGGCGCTGGACGTCTTCTCCGCCGGCGTCGTGCTCGGCGAGATGCTCGGCGGCACGCGCCTGCTGCCCGAGCGCGACGTGCGCCGCGCGATCGAACGCGTGCAGCGCGAGGACCTCGCGATCCCGGCCGAGGCTGCCGTGGAGGACACCTTGCGTGCCGTCGTGCGCCGCGCGCTCGAGCGCGACGCCACGCTGCGCTGGCGCTCGGTGCAGGAGCTGCATGCGGCGCTGACGCGCTGGCTGGACCCCGAGGTCGACAGCGAGCCCGCGTCGCCCGCCGGCCACGGCACGCTGGACTTCCTGCTGCGCCGCATGCGCCACAAGGGCGACTTCCCGGCTCTGTCGGAGTCGGTGGTGCGCATCCAGCGTGTCGCCACCTCCGAGACCGAGAGCCTGGCGCGGCTGTCCTCGGAGATCCTGAAGGACGTCGCGCTGACGAACAAGCTGCTGCGGGTCGTCAACACGGCGCACTTCAGCGCTGCCGGCGGCGCCGTCAGCACGGTGTCGCGCGCCGTCGCGCTGGTCGGCTTCGCCACCGTGCGCGACATGGCGCTGTCCCTCGTGCTGCTGGAGCACATGCGCGACAAGGCGCACGCCAACCAGCTGAAGGAGGAGTTCCTGCGCGCGCTGATGGCCGGCACGCTGGCCGACGAGCTGACTTCGGGCTCGCGCGAAGGCGAGGAGACCTTCCTCGGTTCGATGTTCCAGAACCTGGGCCGGCTGCTGACCGAGTACTACTTCCCCGAGGAGGCCGAGCAGATCCGCGGCCTGCTCGACGGCCCCGACGCGCCGGCCGCGGCGCACGAGGCCGCCGCGGCGCGTGTACTCGGCATAGGCTTCGAGGAACTGGGCATCGGCATCGCCCGCTCCTGGGGCCTGCCGGACGCGCTGCTGCGCACGATGCGTTCGCCGACCGGCGACGCGCCGGGGCGCGCCGTCGAGCGCGGCGTCGAACGCCAGCGCTGGCTGGGCCGGCTGGCCAACGAGATGGCCGATGCGATGCTGTTCCTCGAGCCCGAGGCGCTGCCCGAGCGTCTGGGCGATCTGGGCGCGCGCTACGCGCCGGCGCTGGGCGTGCAGCCGCGCGAGATCGCCAAGGCCGCCGAGACAGCGCGCCAGCGCCTGGCCGAACTGGCCCCGGCGATGGGCGTGCAGACCGCGCGCGGCGCCCGCGTGCGCCGCCTGCTGCAGCCGCAGACGCCGGCCGCCGAGGTCGACACGCTGACCGCGCTGCAGCTCGACAACCAGACGGTGGCCGTCGCCCAGGACACCAACGGCCGCATCGCGCCGCCGCCGCCGGCGATGGCCGACGTGCTGGCCGCCGGCATTCAGGACATCACGAACACGATGGTGGCCGACGACTTCCGGCTCAACGAGGTGCTGCGCATGGTGCTGGAGACGATGTACCGGGCGCTGGACTTCCGCCGTGTCGTCTTCTGCCTGCGCGACCCGAAGACCGAGACGCTGACCGGCCGCTTCGGCCTGGGCGACGGTGTCGAGACCGTCAGCCGCGCCTTCCGCGTGCCGTTGCGGCCGAGTGGCACGCCGGACCTGTTCTCCGCCGTCTGCCTGAAGGGCATGGACACGCTGATCGCCGACGCGACGGCCGCGAACATCGTCGCCCGGCTGCCCGGCTGGTATCGCGAGCAGGTGGCTGCGCCGTCGTTCCTGCTGCTGCCGATGACGCTGAAGAGCGCCACCTTCGCGCTGATCTATGCCGACAAGGCCCAGCCCGGCAGCCCGGGGCTGGGCGAGAAGGAGCTGTCGCTGCTGCGCACGCTGCGCAACCAGGCGGTGATGGCTTTCCGCCAGCGCAGCTGAGGGGCCGCCGCGGCGGGCGGCGCTGTCCTCGGCTAGGCGCTCTGGCTCACCTGACGCGTGATGTCGTTGGCCATCCCGTCGCCGAGGAAGGTGTAGACCGCGCCCGTCGTGCCGGTGCCGGTGGTGAGCACGGCAAAGGTGCGGGCCGCGTCCTCGTAGTCGACGTTGTCGTCGATCCAGGTGCCCGAGTTGAGATAGTGCTTGCCGTTGCCCAGGCTCCGGTAGCAGGGCACGTGGGTGTGGCCGAAGACGACGAAGTCGACGTTCTCGGCCGGGTTCTCCAGATACTGCGCCCGCGCCTGGGCATAGAAGAACTCGTGGTCGACGGCGCCGGTCACCGCCGTGACGAAGCTGCTGGGGACCTTCACCTGGTTGAGCGTCTGGCGTTCGGCCCAGGTGCGCTGGATGTTGCGGAACAGCACCGGCGCGCTGATCGTGCCGTCGGCCTGCTGCGCCGGATAGAAGTCCAGGTAGCTGTAGCTGTCGTCGAAGCCGCAGATGTGCAGGTCGAAGATCTTGTCCTCGAGGCCCTCGTAGGGCGTCATGCGTGTGGAGATCTTCTTCAGGACCGAGTGATAGAGGTAGGCCCCGTACTGGTCGACGTTCGACGCGTCGGGAACGTTCGTCACCGTCGGCAGGCTTTTCGGCACGCTCGGTTTGCCTTCCAGCACCCAGGTCGCGGCATATCGCGCGTAGATGTAGCCGGCGGGCAGGAAGGTGTCGTCGTTGCCGCACAGCTCGGCGTTTGTCAGCGTATCCGGCGCGGAGAACACGTCGTAGCGGTGGCCGTGCTCGATGACGATTTCCTGGCGGTCGCCGGTGTAATAGGCGCCCAAGCCCCTGACGTCGCGCGCCTGCACCAGCCCTGGAATCGCCGCCTGCAGCACCTCGGCCTCCAGCGTCAGGTCGTGGTTGCCGGGCACGTAGACCAGCTTGATGCCGCTGGAGATCACCCGGTTCAATTCCTTGAAGACCTCGACGTTGTTCGCGATGACGCTGTTGTAGAACTGCACCTGATCGGTATAGCTGGGATAGTTGACCGGCAGATACCATTCGTCGAGGAAATCGCCGGCGATGACCAGTTCGCGCACGTCGGCGGTGTTCTGCAGGCATTGCAGGAACTTGACCAGCAGCGGCCGGTTGCGCAGCGTCTCGGTATAGCGGTCCTCGATGCCCAGATGCAGGTCGCTGATGACGACGATCTTTTTGCGGTTGCCATTGGCGGCCCACAGCGGCGCGGCGTCGGGTGCCGGGTCCGAACCGTCGTCCCAGCAGCCCGAGAGGTTCAAGGTGGCCAGACAGGCGCCGGCACCGGCGCCCAGCGTCTTGATGAAGTTTCTGCGCGAGAAAGCCATTCGGACCTCCGACAACGGATGTTGTCTTTCAAAGTTTTGCGCCAAATGCTATCCCGCGCTTGCGGGGTAAAACTCGCGTGCACTCCTTTGGCTGGCTTTTGCACTCAAAAGCGGTGCCGGGCGATCGCGTTGAAAATCCGCGGGCAAAGGCTCGGGAATTCGCTGCCGCGCCCTGCGCGGGGAATCCGTGAACAGTTCCCGGACGCCCGCTTGAGCGGCGTATATCGCTGCCTGTGATTTGCGCCCGGGCAAAACGCCGCACGCTGTCTTACACCAGCAGCCGGACCCGGAACGAACCGTTCTCGACGCGATACATCAGCTCCGCGTCGTACTTCTTTGCGAAGGCCGCGACACTTCTGCTGCCGATGCCGTGGCCCGGTCGGCGAGCGACCGGCTGGCCGGCATCGTCGAGCGCCGTGTCGGCGCCGCACGCGTTCTCCATCTCGATCAGCAACCGCCCGGCGTTGCGGCAGACGAAGCGCAGGTACGGCTCCCGCCCCGGCGCGAGGCGGGCGCTGGCCTGCAGCGCGTTTTCCAGCAGGTTCGACACCACCATCGACAGCTCCAGCGTGTCGACCTGGGTTTCGGCCGGGATCTCCAGCGAGATCTCGGTGCGGATGCCCGCCTGCTGCGCGAGCCCGGCGTAGTGGCTCACCGCGGCATTGACCGCCGGGTTCTCGCAGTAGGTCCTGGCGATCTCGACGTCGCCGCGCGCGTCGCTGCGCAGCAAGGCCGCCGCCTCGGCCGCCTGGCCGCGTTCCAGCAGTCCGAGCAGGACATGGTTGACGTGCCGCCGGTCGTGGGCGGCACGGCTGTTCTGCGTCGCCATCGTCTCCATCAGCTGCAGCCGCGCCGCCATGCCGGTCGTCGCCAGCTGAAGGTATTGGCGCTCGGCCTCGACGGCGAGCTGCTGCTCGCGCATCCGGTACTGCGTCGTGATCGTCTTCAGCGAGTGCGCGATGGCGACGTAGATCGACAGCCCGAGCAAGGTCAGCAGAAACAGCGGCGAGCCGTTGACGGTGAGCATCTGCTGGATGTCGCCGCCGAAGAAGTGGCCGAGGAAACACAGCAGCAGCGCCGTCGCCGGCAGGATGTAGATGTGCCAGTAATCCAGCACGCGGCGGTACAGCGCCGACATCCAGCGGCGGAATGCCAGGATGACCGCCGCGAACAGGATCATGCGGAGAATGATGTTTCCGTAGGCCGGGTCCGGGAAAATCGACCGGAAGTAGTAGCTGAGGAAAACGATGGCGGCGTAGATGTTGATCATCGTGATGTAGCTGAAACACCACTGCATCACGCTGTCGGCAAATAGCGGCTTCAGCACGACGCCGATCACGAGCAGCATCGCGAGGTCGACGTAGAAGACCGCGGTATAGTCCTCGGCGAGATAGAAATAATAGTTCGCGCCGAGATTGGTGGCGAGGATGATCGCCGTGGCGGCGACATAGATTCTCTTGTCGCGATACTTCGGCATGGCCATCGTGCACAGCAGAAGTATCAGCAAGGCGTCGGTGACGAACGCCCGCAGCAGGTCCGGGAAATGTTCGCTCAAGACCGGCTTGCGAGATAGTCCAGGTAGGCGTCGCGGACCGCCGGATAACGTTTTTCGGCGATCGGCACGAGCTTGCCCTGGCACAGCGAGAAGCTGTCCCGGCTGAAGCGCTCGACGTGGCGCAGGTTGGCGACGTAGGCGGCATGGCACTGCACGAAGCGCCGGTCCTTGAAGAGCGGTGCGCAGTGCTCGGAGAAACTCTCGCGGAAGGTCCGGCTGGCGATCCTGTCGCCGCTCCGGAGGGTGAAGACCGCCGTGTGCTCCTGGTATTCGCAGCAGGCGATGTCGGCCAGCCGCAGCACACGCAGGCCGTCGCCGGTCTTCACGACGAAGGTCCTGTCCTGCACGTCGGCCTTGGCGATGGCCAGCGTCAGGGTGTCGAACAGTTGCCCCTCGGCAATCGGCTTGAGCAGATACGCGAGCGGCTGCGCGGCATAGGCGCGCAGCGCGAACTGCGGCTCGGTCGTCGTGTAGACGATCTGCGCCTCGCGGTCGACGCGGCGGATCTGCTGGCCGAGTTCCAGGCCGCTGACCATCGGCATGACGATGTCCAGCAGGTAGAGATGAAAACTCGTCGTCGCCATCGCGCCGAGCAGCGCGTCGGCGTCGCCGAAACCGGTGACCTCGGCATCGACGCCCTGCTGGCTCAGGTATCGGTCGGTCTGCGAGACGAGGCTCCGCAGGTCGTCCGGCTGGTCGTCGCAAATGGCGATGCGAATCATCGGGTGCTGTGGTGGGACGTCACCGTCTCGGGCATTGCCAGCGATTGTGGCGTCGCGGGTGCAAAAAAGCCCGCCGTAGCGGGCTCTGTCGCTTCAGGCGAGGCGCTGGTTCAGAACTTGTAGCCCAGGCCCAGCGTGAAGCCGTCGATCTTGATGCTGTCCTTGTCGTAATAGCGCATGTAGTCGACGACACCGTACATGCTCTTCGAGAACGAGTACTTCAGTCCCAGGCCGTACGAGACGTCGTTGCCGGTATCCGTGATCGAGCTGCCGCCGGCCGAGGCCTTGAGGCGGTGCTCGGTGAAGCCGAGGCGGCCGAAGATTTCCGCAGCGTCGCCGAGCTTCATCTTCGGCTTCACGAACAGGCCCCAGCTGTGCTCGACCTTGAAGTCGACGTTGGTGCCGCCGACGCGGACCGTGTCCTCCTGGACGGAGAGCGCGCCCATCGCCTCGATGGCGACGTAGGGCGAGGCTTCCCAGCCGAAGATGGCGCGCAGCATGCCAGGATGGGCCTTGCCGGCGGGTTCTTCGTAGGTGATGCCGGTATAGCCGAGTTCGGCGTAGAACGGCGTTTCGGTCTGGGCTTGTGCCGCAGCGCAGGCGGCGATGGCCGCGACGGCCATGACGATCTTCTTCATTGATTTTCCCTGAATTCGTCGGTATCGAATTTCCGACTATTCGGACGTTAGAAACGGCCGCGGATGCCGTCAATGTCTTCGGGACGAAAGAAAGCCGCGTGCCGACGCGGCTTTGCGCGGGCTCAGAAGAAGCTGTCGCATTGGGTCGACGTTCGTCCCGCGGTCCGGGGGGGCGCCGGCGTGTCGCGATCGACGGCGCACCGCCCGCAAGTTCAGAACTTGTAGCCGAGGCCGAACGTGATGCCGTTGACCCGGAGGTCGTCCTTGCCGTAATAGCGCATGTAGTCCAGGGTCCCGTACAGGCTCTTCGAGAAACCGTAGGCCATGCCGACGCCGTACGAGACGTCGTGGTCGCTGTCGCTGGCGCTGGCGCCTTCCCACGTCAACTTGAACTTGCTCTCGGCATAGCCGAGGCGCCCGAACAGTTGCAGGCGGTCGGTGACCTGGAACTTCGGCTTGATGTACAGCCCGTAGCCGTGCTCCAGCTTCAGCTTGACGTCCTCGAGGAAGAGGGCCTGCGTCCTGTCGTCGGTGACGCCGACGGCGAGCATGGCTTCGAGCGCGAGGTTCGGGTGCACCTCGTAACCCAGGATGCCGCGCACGGCGCCAACGTCCAGACCGTAGGGGCCGACGTCGGCGTGCAGCATTGAATAACCGATCTCGCCGTAAATCGGCGAGGCATTCGTTTGCGCCTGGGCAGCGCCGCAAGCCAGAACGGCAGCGGCAATCATCACGATCTTCTTCATCATTTCCCTGTGGTTTTGTCGTCGCACGGCCGAATTGGCGTGCGGAGCGAAGAAGTTACCGACGCATGCCATGGGCGTCAACGATGAAGAGGCGAATGCAGACGCGCCATCGACAGCGTTTTGCGTCGGATCACAGGGAAGAGATGCGGGGCGCCGAGCCGGGAAGATCGCCGCAGTTGGAGCGGCCGGCTGGCAAGCGGGGGGAGGGGAGGGTGACGAGCCTTACCCCCGGCACTGGTTGCAACGCTTAGGGCTGCTTGGTTCCCCACCTGACCCGGTTGGGCGCGCTTCCATGCGGGGAGGCCCGTCACGGCGCATTCTAGCCGCAGTGCGTGGCGGGCCCGCGGGTGCCGGGGTGGCACCGCGGGCCTTGTGGTCAGCGCAGCTGCAGCGCGTCGTCGCCCCACTCGATGCCCAGCGGCTCGACGACGAGGCGCTTGGGGCCGGCTTCGACGCGGCCGGCGACGATGGCCTCGATGCCCTGGGCGCGCGCGATCTCGACGGTGCGCTCGGCGTCCGCAGCGGCGACGTAGAGCGCGAAGCCCGCGCCCATGTTCAGCGTGCCGTAGGCCTCGGCGTCGTCCTGGCCGGCGTGGCGCTGGATGAAGGCCAGCACCGGCGGCACCTTGGGCACTGCGGTGATGCGATAGGTGAAGGTGCCCGGGTGGCGCAGCAGCTTGCGCCAGCCGTGGCCGGTGACGTTGGCAGCGTAGTGCACACGCACGCCGGCGGCGGCCAGGGCTTCGGTGACCGGCGAATACAGCGTCGTCGGCGCCAGCAGCGCGTCGCCGTACGTCAGGCCCGGTTCGACCTCGGTCAGGTAGCCCTCGGGCAGGCGCTCGACCAGCTTGCGCGCCAGGCTCAGGCCGTTGGCGTGGATGCCGCTGGAGGCCAGCAGCACGATGGCGTCGCCGGCGGCGAGCTCGTCGCCCAGCGACAGGCGCTGCTTCGGGTTGACGATGCCGGTGCACGAGGCGGCCAGGTCGATGCGGCCGCTCTCGACGATGCCAGCCAGCGCCGGCGTCTCGCCGCCGCCCCAGGCGACGCGGCAGGTGTCGCAGGCCGCCTTCCAGCCGGCCACCAGCGCCTGGGCGCGCTCGGCGTCGCCGAACCAGTCGCTGCCGCCGGCGGCCCAGTAGGCCTGCACGACCAGCGGCGTGGCGCCGACGGTGATCAGGTCGTTGACCGCCATCGCGATCGTGTCCTGCGCGATGCCGGCGTAGTAGCTGCGGCCGGTGAGCTTTTGCATCTCGTCGGCGACCAGGGCCTTGCTGCCCAGGCATTCGACGATGCTCGCAAGGTAGAACGGGCCGACGTCGACGACGTAGGCGGATTCGCCGCGCGAGGCCTTCACCTCGGTGAAGCCGTGGCCCGCGAGATGCGGGGCGGTGGCGGCGGCGGCGCGCTGCGCGGCTACCTTGAGCGGGTCGATCAGGTCGTAGACGACGCCGGACTGCTCGTAGCTCAGCGGAGTGTTGGCGGGTGCTTGCATGGGCCGGGATTATCGCCCCCCGCCCGTAGAATGGCCCGGTGAGCTACGTCGTCCTCGCGCGCAAATACCGTCCCCGCAGCTTCGACCAGATGGTCGGCCAGGAGCACGTCGTCCGTGCGCTGAGCAACGCGCTGGAGCAGCAGCGGCTGCACCACGCCTACCTCTTCACCGGCACGCGCGGCATCGGCAAGACCACCGTCTCGCGCATCCTGGCCAAGAGCCTGAACTGCACCGGGCCCGACGGCACCGGCGGCATCACCGCGCATCCCTGCGGCGTCTGCAGCGCCTGCACCGAGATCGACGGCGACCGCTACATCGACTACATCGAGCTCGACGCGGCCAGCAACCGCAGCATCGACGAGATTCGCGACCTGATCGAGCGTGCCGCCTACAAGCCCGGCATCGGCCGCTTCAAGGTCTTCATGATCGACGAGGCGCACCAGCTGACCAAGGACGCCTTCAACGCGTTGCTGAAGACGCTGGAGGAGCCGCCCGAGTACCTGAAGTTCGTGCTCGCGACGACCGACCCGGAGAAGATGCTGCCAACGGTGCTCTCGCGCTGCCTGCAGTTCAACCTGCGGCCGATGGCGCCGCAGACCGTGCACGAGCACCTGCAGAAGGTGCTGGCCGCCGAGCACGTGCCGCACGACGAGGCCTCGCTGCGCCTGCTGTCGCGCGCCGCGCGCGGCTCGATGCGCGACGCGCTGTCGCTGACCGACCAGGCCATCGCCTACGGCGGCGGCCGGGTCGACGAAGCCGTGGTGCGCGGCATGCTCGGCAGCGTCGACCGCGGCCATGCGCGCCGGCTCGTCGAGGCGCTGGCGGCCCGCGACGGCGCCGCGGTGCTGGCCACCGTCGACGCGCTGCGCGCGATGGGCCTGTCGGCTTCGGCGACGCTGGAGGAACTGGCCTCGCTGCTGCAGCAGATGGCGGTCGAGCAGGCCGTGCCCGGCGCGCTGGATGCGCAGGACCCGGACACCGAGGACGCGCGTGCGCTGGCCGGCGTGCTGCCGCCCGACGAGACGCAGCTGCTCTACAGCATCGCGCTGCACGGCCGCAGCGAACTGGCGCTGATGAGCGACGAATACGGCGCGCTGACGATGGTGCTGCTGCGTCTGCTGGCCTTCCCGCCGGCCGGCTCCGCGCCGGTTCCGCCGCGCGAAGCGCCGCGTTCGGCGCCGCTGCGCGCACCGTCGCCGCCGGCGATGACGATGCCGGTCGCGAAGGCTGCCGCGCCGGTGGCTCCGGTCCCGCCGCCTCCGCCAGCGCCGGTCGCACCGCAACCTGCCGCCCCGGCGCCGCGGCCCACCGCGTCGCCTGTCGCCGAACGCCGACCGGAAGCGCCTGCCCCGGTGCCGCGCGCGGCTGCTGAACGCGAGGAAACGCACTCAGCACCGCGTGACGATGGGCCGCCCTGGGATCCTGACGACGAGCCACCGCTCGAAGGCGAGTATCAACATGCCGTTCCGGCGCCGTCGCGCAGGCCGGCTGCAGTGCCGGATCCGGAGCCCGAGCGCTTCGAGCCCGCTCCGGTCGACGCCGTGCCCGACGAGCCGCCTCCCGTCGAACGCCGCCCGCGCCCCGTGCGCCGCGACGAGCCGCCCGCGCCGCCGCCACGCACGCCGCTGGGCGACCGCTGGTATGCGCTGTGCCAGGCGATGGCCGAACGCGGTGCCGTCTCGGCGATGCTGCGCCAGCTCGCCTGGCAGGGCGGTCTGGTCGAGGTCGACGAGACGGCCGTGCCGCAACGCTGGCGGCTGCAGGTCGAGAGTGAGTCGCTGCGCACCAACGCGCTGCGTGACAAGCTGCTGGCCGCGATGACGGCCGAGCTCGGGGCGCCGGTCGATCTGGTGCTCGAGCCGGGCTCGCCCGAGGACACCCCCGCCCGGCGCGACAGCTGGGAGGCCAAGCGCCGCCAGCAGGAGGCCGAGCACACCATCCGCCACGACCCGGTGGTGCTGGAGCTGATGCGCCAGTTCCCGACGGCACGCCTGGTGCCGAACTCGATCAAGCCGGTCTGAGCGGCGCTGCCGCACGACGATAATCCCGCGTTTTCGGCGCCCCTGAGGCCGCCACGAAAGGACACGACGATGATGAAGGGTCAACTCGCCGGGCTGATGAAGCAGGCCCAGGCGATGCAGGAAAACATGAAGCGCGCCCAGGAAGAGCTGGCGCAGCTGGAGGTCGAGGGCCAGTCGGGCGCCGGCCTGGTGAAGGTCGTGATGACCTGCAAGCACGACGTGCGCCGCCTGAGCATCGACCCCAGCCTGCTGGCCGACGACAAGGACATGCTCGAGGACCTGGTCGCCGCCGCGTTCAACAACGCCGTCCGCCGTGCCGACGAGATCAGCGCCGAGAAGATGGGCAAGCTGACCGCCGGCATGCCGATGCCGCCGGGCATGAAGTTCCCGTTCTGACGTCTTGCCGATGGCCGACACCGCGCTCGACGCGCTGATCGAGGCGCTGCGGCGGCTGCCGGGCGTCGGCCAGAAGTCGGCGCAGCGCGTCGCCTTCCACCTGCTGCAGCACGACCGCGACGGCGCGCGCCGCCTGGCGCATGCGCTGGACGTCGCAGCCGAGCGTGTGCACCACTGCGCGCGTTGCCACACCTTCACCGAAGACGAGGTCTGCCCGGTCTGCCGCGACCCCGAGCGCGACGCTCGGCTGCTTTGCGTCGTCGAGACGCCGGCCGACCAGCACGCGCTGGAACGCAGCGGCGGCTACCGCGGCCTGTACTTCGTGCTGATGGGCCGGCTGTCGCCGCTGGACGGCATCGGCGCCGGCGACATCGGCGCCGCCGAGCTGATCGAACGCGCCAGTGACGGCTCGGTGCAGGAGGTCATCCTGGCCACCAGCTTCACCGCCGAAGGCGAGGTCACCGCGCACGCGCTGGCCCAGGCGCTGCGCGCCCGCGGCCTGAAGGTCACGCGCCTGGCGCGCGGTGTGCCGGCCGGCAGCGAAATCGAGTACGTCGACCTGGGCACGATCGCCCACGCCTTGGTCGATCGCCGCTAGCGCGGCGACTCAGCCCGCCCGCCGCGCCGGCTTGCCTGCCGGCTTCGTCCGGTAGAACTGCATCGGCACCGCCGCCGCCTCGCGCAGCACGCTCTTCCTGATGCGGCCGACAACGTGCATCTCGCAAGGCTTGCAGTCGAAGCGCAGCGTCAGGCGCTCGCCGCCGGAGACCAGCGTCAGCGGCTCGGCGCGCACCGTGCCCTGCACGCCGATCACGCCCTTGGCCTGCTTGGGGCACAGCGACAGGGACCAGCGCACGCAGTGGCGCGTGATCATCAGGCTGACCTCGTCGCTGCGCTCGTGGCTCTCGTAGGCCGCTTCGATGACCTTGACGCCGTGGCGGGCGTAGAAGGCTGCGGCCTTCGTGTTGTGCACGTTGGCGAGGTAGCTCAGCGTGTCCTCGGGGTAGGGCGCCGGCGGGTCTTTCGGCATCGCACGCGGCAGCGGCTCGAAAGCCGCGGCACGCGCTTCTTCCAGTGCCGCGACGGCGTCGCGGCGCAGGGCGTTGGCCACCGAGGCCGGCACGAACCACGGCGCTACGATGTCGACGGCGCGTGCCTCGAAGATCGTGCCGCCCAGGCGCGCCAGGTTCTCGCGCAGCGTCGCCTCGTTGCGCGCCGCGTCCTTCGGTCGCTGATGCTCGTGCACGACCTCGGCATGGGCGTAATGGCCGTCGGCGTCGACCATCTGCAGCACGAAACCTTCGCCGCTGGCTTCGAAGCGCAGGTCGACCGGAATCAGGCGCTCGGCCGACTTCTTCTCCAGCAGCCGGTCCCAGGCCATGTCGCGGTTGCGGCTGATCGCGGCGTCGCGGCGCAGATCCTTCAGCGTCTCGATAGGCGCGTTGGGCTGCACGCGCCAGGTGCGCCCGCCCAGCGGCGTCGCGACGTTGACCGGCACGCCCTGCAGCTCGCCCTGGCGGTCCCACCAGGTCAGCGCGTCGCCGTTGTTCAGCGCCGCCGAGGCGTCGGCGAGCGCGACGTCGAAGTGGTCCTTGCCGACCCGCGTGACGTGGCCGATCTCGATGCCGGCGTGTTTGGGCGTGTCGAAGGCGCCGATGTCGGGCTGGCGGCCGTTGACGAAGTAGTCGGTCGCGCCGCGGTTGAAGCTGCGCGCCGGGTCGGGCGTGAAGGTATAGCGGCAGCGGCCGCTGGAGGCGGCGCGCAAGTCGGGGCGTTCGTCGAGCAGCCGGTCGAGCAGCTGGCGGTAGTGCGCGGTGACGTTCTTCACCGTGCCCATGTCCTTGTAGCGGCCCTCGATCTTGAAGCTGCGCACGCCGGCAGCCACCAGCGCCGGCAGGTTGGCGCCCTGGTCGTTGTCCTTCAGCGAGAGCACGTGCTTCTCGTGCGCGACGATGCGGCCCTGGGCATCGGTCACCGTGTACGGCAGCCGGCACTCCTGCGAGCACGAACCGCGGTTGGCGCTGCGCCCGGTGTGCGCGTGGCTGATGTAGCACTGGCCGCTGTAGGCGACGCACAGCGCGCCGTGCACGAAAAACTCCAGCACGACGCCGGGCGCGGCGGCGGCCACGGCCTCGATCTCGGCCAGCGTCAGCTCGCGTGCCAGCACCAGCTGCGAGAAGCCGGCGTCCTGCAGGAAACGCGCTTTCTCCGGCGTGCGGATGTCGGTCTGCGTGCTGGCGTGCAGCTGGATCGGCGGCAGATCTAGCTCCAGCAGGCCCATGTCCTGCACGATCAGCGCGTCGGCGCCGGCACGCCAGACGTCCCAGGCCAGGCGGCGCGCGTCTTCCAGCTCGTCGTCGCGCAGGATGGTGTTCAGCGTGACGAAGACACGCGCGTTCCAGCGGTGGGCGTGGCGCGCCAGGCGTTCGATGTCGGCGAGCGCATTGCCGGCCTTGTCGCGCGCGCCGAAGCTCGGGCCGCCGATGTAGACGGCGTCGGCGCCGTGGTTGACGGCTTCGATGCCGACGTCGGCGTCGCGCGCCGGCGCGAGCAGTTCCAGAGAGTCGCGCACGGCGGGACGGCGTCGGCTTAGCCGCGCAGGCGCTCGGCTGCGCCGTCGATCGACGCCTTCAGCTCGTCGTAGTGGCGGTTCACCGGGAACTGCGGGAACTGCGCGACGATGCTCTCGGGCGGGTGGATGAAGAAGCCGGCGTCGGCGGCGCCGAGCATGCCGGTGTCGTTGTACGAGTCGCCGGCGGCGATGACCTGGAAGTTCAGCGACTTGAGTGCGTTGACGGCTTGGCGCTTCTGGTCGGGCTGGCGCAGCTTGTAGTCGGCGACGTAGCCTTCGGCGTCGATCTCCAGCCGGTGGCAGAACAGCGTCGGCCGCCCGAGCTGGCGCATCAGCGGGTCGGCGAACTCGTAGAAGGTGTCCGACAGGATGATCACCTGGTAGCGCGAGCGCAGGTCGTCGAGGAATTCGCGCGCGCCGGGCAGCGGCGCCATGCCGGCGATGACGGCCTGGATGTCGGCCAGCTTCAGGCCGTGCTCGCGCAGCATCGCCAGGCGCCAGCGCATCAGCTTGTCGTAGTCGGGCTCGTCGCGCGTCGTGCGCGAGAAGGCGGCGATGCCGGTGCGTTGCGAGAACGCGATCCAGATCTCGGGGACCAGCACCCCTTCGAGGTCGAGGCAGACGACTTGCATGGGGCGCGATCCTAGCGCAGCGGCACGGGGCCACGACGTCGCCGCGTCAAGCGTGATTTCTCCACGACCGGAGGGTCGTCAAGCCCCCAGCGGATGTCGGATGCACGTGGTGCGGCGAGCCGCCGCTATGCTTTCCGGCTGGATCAACCGATGGACACGTGATGGCCGAGGGCAAGGCCGACGGCCAGGAGCCGGCCGGCGCCGAACTGCTGGACAAGGTACGCCGCGAACTCTCGCGCCAGCAAGGGCGCAGCGAGGGTCCGCTGTACCGTGTCGTCGAGGTCGGGCGCGACAGCGACGGCCGGCTCGTCAAGCACGCCCAGATCTGGCACAGCGACCTGTCGGTGGCGCGGCGTTTCGGCCGTGCGCTGGCGGCCAACTCGGTCGCCCAGCAAGTCACCGTGACCGACAGCGCCGGCAACGTGCTCGAGGAGATCTCGCCGCCGCCGCCCGGCGTGCTGCCGCCCGGTTGGGACGGCTGGCGCGACCTGCCGCTGCCGCCGCTGCCGCGGCCCAAGCCGGCGAAACCCAAGCCCACCTTCGGCAGCGTGCCCGCGGCGCTGGCGCGCTCGCATCCGCCCGAACCGCCGAAACCACCGCCGGTGCTGCCGGTGCTGGGTGCGCCGCCGGCCGAAGCGGCGCCGGCCGAGCCGCTGCCGCAGACGATGCTGTCGCAGACCGGCGAGGCGACCTCGCCGCCGGCGCCCAAGCCTGGCCCCGACGACGACGTCGAGATCGTCCTGCCGACCTGAGCTACTCGGCGCTGCCCAGCGTCACCGTCACGCTGCGCGACTGGCCGGCGCGCCAGACCGTCAGGTTCACGCGTTCGCCCGGCTGGCGCGTCTCCAGCAGCGACAGGATGTCGTCCAGGCTGTCGACCGCCTCGCCGGCCACCGCGGTGATGACGTCGCCGGCGACGATCTGCGAGCCGCGACCACGCTGGAAGGGTTTCAGCCCCGCCTTGGCCGCCGGACTGCCCGGCTGCACCTGCACCAGCGGCACGCCGCGCGGCAGGCCCAGCGCGCGTGTCAGGTTGGCCGGCCCGGCGGTGACGCCGATCGCCGGGCGCAGGAAGCGCCCGTCGCGGATCAGCCGCGGCACGATGCGGTTGACCTCGTCGACCGGGATCGCGAAGCCGATGCCGGCGCTGGCGCCGCTGGGGCTGGCGATCTGCGTGTTGACGCCGATCAGCCGGCCGGCGCTGTCGAGCAGCGGGCCGCCGGAGTTGCCGGGGTTGATCGCCGCGTCGGTCTGGATCACGCCCCGGATCGTGCGGCTGTTGAAGGACTCGATCTCGCGGCCCAGCGCGCTGACGATGCCGGTGGTCAGCGTCTGGTCCAGGCCGAAGGGGTTGCCGATCGCGTAGACGCGCTGGCCGACGCGCAGCTCGCGGCTGGAGCCGATGGCGATCGGCGGCAGCTTCTCGCGCGGCGCCTTGATGCGCAGCACCGCGAGGTCGCGGTCGGGGAAGGCACCGACCAGCTCGGCGTCGAAGCTCGTCTGATCGGCCAGCGTCACCTGTGCCCCGCTGCCGCCCTGGATGACGTGGAAATTGGTGACGATGTGGCCCTGTTCGTCCCAGACGAAGCCGGTGCCGGTGCCGGCCGGCACCTGCTGCACGTTCAGGGAGAAGAAGTCGCGCCGCGCCGCCAGCGTCGTGATGTGCACGACCGACGGCGAGGCCTTGCGGAAGAGCTCGATGTTGGCCGTCTCCTCGGCCGACAGCGCGCCGCGCGGCGTGACCGGCCGCGGGCCGGCGTCGGTGCGCGCCTGCAGCGGCAGCGCCAGGCTGGCGAGGAGGAAGGCGAGGGCGATCGGCGTGTGTCTCATGGTTGGTGCGGGGCCGGACGGCCCCACGTGGCCTTGTCGGCGCCGATTTTCTCAGCTGACGATGTACGAGCCCGAACCCGTGGCGATCAGCTGGCCGGCGTCGTCGACGAGCCGCATCTGCGTCGAACCGACGCGCCCGCCCAGGCGCGTGACCTCGGCCTGCGCGACGTAGCGCGGCGCCAGCCCGGGGCGCAGGAAATCGGTGCGCAGGTCGATCGTGCCCATGCGCGCAAAACGCTGCAGCACCTGCTGGGCGTCGTCGGCGGGGTGACGTTCGGCGATCGCGACCATCAGCGCCAGTGCGCCGGTGGCGTCCAGCGTCGCCGAGATCGCGCCGCCGTGCAGGCGCTGGTGCAGGAAGTGGCCGATCAGCTCGGGCCGCATCTCGAAGGACAGCCGCACGTCGCCGGGCGCCAGCGACTCGACCTTCAGCCCGAGCACGCGGTTGAAGACGATCTGCTGCTCGAACATCTCGGTGAAGGCCGCTTCCAGCCGCTGCTGCTCGGCGGCGCTGCGGCGTGCTGCGGGCGTCGTCGTCACGGCGCCAGCCCCAGCCGGGCACGGGCCTGCGCCGGCGTCGCAATCGCCCGCCCGGCGCGGCGGGCGCAGTCGGCCAGCGCTTCGATCAGCTCGCCGTTGCCGCGTGCGCGCCGGCCGTCGGGCAGGTAGAAGGTGTCTTCCAGCCCGGTGCGCAGCATGCCGCCCAGGTCGGCCGCCTGCTGGTGCACCGGCCAGATCTCGGCGCGGCCGATCAGCGTCGCCTGCCAGACGGCGCCCGGCGGCGCGTAGCCCGGCAGCAGCGCCAGCAGCGCGGCGTCGCAGGGCATGCCGCTGGCCACGCCCATCACGAAGTTCAGCTCCGGCGTGCCGTCGACCAGCCCGGCCTTGGCGAACAGGCCGACGCTGCGCACGATGCCGACGTCGAAACACTCGAACTCCGGGTGCGTGCCGCATTCGCGCATCACCGCGACGAAACGCTCGATCTTGTCGACCGGGTTGTCGAAGACCATCGGCGGCCAGGCCCAGCGGCCGTCCTCGCGCAGCTTCAGGTAGTTCAGGCTGCCGGCGTTGCAGGCCGCGATCTCGGGGCGCACGCGGCGGATGCAGGCCGCCGGGCCGTCGATGTCGGGGCCGAGCACGCCGGTCGTCAGGTTCAGGATGACGCCGGGGCAGGCCGCGCGGATCGCGTCGCAGACGGCGGCGGCGAGTTCCGGGTCCCAGCTCGGCAGGAAACCGCGGCCCGGCGCCTGGTCGCGCAGGTGCACGTGCATCACGCTGGCGCCGGCGTCGAAGGCAGCACGCGCTTCGTGCGCCATCTGCTCGGGTGTCACCGGCACGGGGTGCTGCTCAGGATTCGTCAGCACGCCGGTCAGCGCGCAGGTCAGGATCGCGGGTTCCAGGCTCATGCGTCCAGCTCCAGTTCGACCAGCAACGCCCCGGCGGCGACCGGGTCCTTGGCGGCGGCGTGCACCGCGCGCACGAGGCCGGCGGTGCCGGCTTCGAGCCACATCTCCATCTTCATCGCCTCGACGCAGGCCAGGCGCTGGCCGGCCTCGACACGATCGCCCGGCGCCACCAGCACCTGGGCGACGATGCCGGCCACCGGCGCGCAGGCGCGCGAGGCGTCGGCGACGCTGTCGCGTGCGCAGGCCGCGGGCTCGCTGAAGACGAAGACCTCGCCGTCCAGCGCCAGGTGCAGCGTGCGGCCATCGCGGCGCGCCAGCGCGTCGCGCTGCAGGCCGTCGGCCTGCCAGCGCACGCGGCCGTCGTCGGCCCATTCGAGCACCTGCAGGCCGGGCGGCGGCGCGCGCAGCGTGCGGCGCTCGCCGTCGTGGGCCAGCGTCAGCGTGCACGTCGCCAGGCCGGCCGGGCGCCAGGCGCCGGGCGCCAGCAGCGCCGCGGCCAGCGCCCACGCGGCCTCGGGCGGGGCCGGGCGCTGCAGCAGCGGCTCGCCGTGTTCGGCCCATTCGTCCAGCCGTGTCGTCGTCATTCGCGCGGCGACGAAGTCCGGGTGCGCGAGCAGCGCACGCAGGAAGCCGGCGTTGCTGCGCAGGCCCAGCAGCGGCGCGTCGGCCAGCGCGCGGCGCAGCCGGCGCAAGGCGTCGGCGCGGTCGCGGCCGTGGGCGACTAACTTGGCGACCATGGCGTCGTAATACGGCGGCACCTCGCCGCCTTCGGCCAGACCGTGGTCGATGCGCAGCCCGGCGTCTTCTGGCCGCCAGTGCAGCACACGCCCGGTCTGCGGCGTCCAGCCGGCATACGGGTCTTCGGCGTAGAGCCGCGCTTCGATGGCGTGGCCTTCGAAGCGGATCTGCTGCTGCGTCAGCGGCAGCGGCTCGCCGGCGGCGATGCGCAGCTGCCATTCGACGAGGTCCAGCCCGGTAATCGCCTCGGTGACCGGGTGCTCGACCTGCAGCCGCGTGTTCATCTCGAGGAAGAAGTGCCGGCCTTCGGTGTCGACGACGAACTCGACGGTGCCGGCGCCGCAGTAGCCGACGGCCAGCGCGGCGGCCACCGCGTCGCGGCCCATCGCGGCGCGCATCTCGGCGCCGACGATCGGCGACGGCGCTTCTTCGACGACCTTCTGCCGCCGGCGCTGCGCCGTGCAGTCGCGTTCGCCGAGGTGCACGGCCTGGCCGTGGGCGTCGGCGAAGACCTGGACCTCGACGTGGCGCGCGCCGTCGATCAGGCGTTCCAGCATCAGCCGGCCGTCGCCGAAAGCGCTCTCGGCTTCGCGCCGCGCACCGGCCAGTGCCGCGGCCAGTTCGCCGGGCTGGCGCACCAGGCGCATGCCGCGGCCGCCGCCGCCGGCAACGGCCTTGACCAGCAGCGGCAGACCCAGGGCCTCGGCTTCGGCGGCCAGACGCGCCTCGTCCTGATCGTCGCCTAGGTAGCCCGGTGCGCAGGGCACGCCGGCGGCCAGCATGCGGCGCTTGGCGCCGGCCTTGTCGCCCATCGCGCGGATGGCTTCGGCCGGCGGGCCGATGAAGACCAGACCGGCGGCCTCGACCGCGGCGGCGAAGTCGGCGCGTTCGGACAGGAAGCCGTAGCCGGGATGCACGGCGTCGGCGCCGCTGCGGCGCGCGGCGTCCAGCACCGCAGAGACGTTCAGGTAGGACTCCGAGGCCGGCCCCGGCCCCAGCCGTACGGCGATGTCGGCCTGGCGCACATGCGGCGCCGCTGCGTCGGCGTCGCTATAGACGGCCACCGTGCGGTAGCCCAGCCGGCGCGCCGTGCGCATCACGCGGCAGGCGATCTCGCCGCGGTTGGCGACGAGCACGGTCTCGAACGGCCGGTTCATTGCGGCGCCCAGGCCGCGCGGCGGCGTTCGAGGAAGGCCGTCGTGCCTTCGACGCCTTCGGGCCCCAGCGCGGCGCGCGAGAACACCTCGGCCGCATGCGCCACCAGCGCCGCGGCGGGCTGCCAGCGCGCCTGCGCGACGAGCGCCTTGCTGGCCGCCACCGCGCCCGGCGCGCAGCGCAGGATGTCCTGCAGCACCGCTTCCAGCGCATGGTCGAGCGCGCCGGTGGCGTGCAGCTCGTGCACCAGGCCGATGGCCAGCGCCGCGTGCGCGTCGAGCTTGCCGCCGCAGACCGCCAGCCGCCGCGCCTGCGAGGGCCCGAGCCGTTCGACGAGGAAGGGCGCGATCTGCGCCGGCACCAGCCCGAGCGAGGTCTCGGGCAGGCGGAACACGGCGCTGGTGGCGGCCAGCGCGACGTCGGCGACGCAGGCCAGCCCGAGGCCGCCGCCCATCACGCTGCCTTCCAGCAGCACGACGGTGGCCAGCCCGGTGGCGGCGAAGGCGGCGCAGAGCTCGCCGAAGGCGGCGCTGACCTTCTCGATCGCTTTCGGGTCCTGGTCCAGCCGGGCGCGTGCCGCGGCCATGTCGGCGAGGTCGGCCCCGGCGCAGAAGTGGCCGCCGGCGCCGCGCAGCACGACGATGCGCATGCGGCCACCGGCTTCGGCCTCGGCCAGCGCCGTGCGCAGCGCCAGCACCATCTCCAGCGACATCGCGTTGCGCACTTCGGGGCGCGACAGCGTAAGCGTCAGCACGCCGCGCGCGTCTTCGTGGGCGACGACCGGCGTGCTCATCGGCGCCCCGGCAGCGTGTTCTCGAGCTTGCAGATGATGCCCAGCATCACCTCGTCGGCGCCGCCGCCGATCGACACCAGGCGCGAGTCGCGCCAGGCCTGCGAGATCGGGTTCTCCGGCGTGTAGCCCATGCCGCCCCAGTACTGCAGGCAGCTGTCGGTGACCTCGCGCGACAGCCGCCCGCACTTCAGCTTGGCCATGCTCGCCAGCCGCGTGACGTCCTGGCCGGCGACGTAGAGCTCGACGGCGCGGTAGGTCAGCGCGCGCAGCGCCTCGACCTCGGTGCGCAGCTCGGCCAGGCGGTAGTGCACGACCTGGTTGTCGAGGATGGGCTTGCCGAAGGCCTGGCGCTGGCGCGTGTAGTCGACGGTCAGGTCGATCAGCCGGTCCAGGCTCTTCAGCGACGAGGCCGCGCCCCACAGCCGCTCCTCCTGGAACTGCAGCATCTGGAACGTGAAGCCCATGCCTTCCTGGCCGATCAGGTTCCGGCGTGGCACGCGCACGTTGTCGAAGAACAGCTGCGCGGTGTCGCTCGAATGCATGCCGATCTTGCGGATCTTCTGCCGCGTGATGCCCGGCGCGTCCATCGGCACGACGATCAGGCTCTTGTTGCGGTGCGGCGGGCCGTCGCTGGTGTTGGCCAGCAGGCAGCACCAGTCGGCCTTCAGGCCGTTGGTGATCCACATCTTCGTCCCGTTGACGACGTAGTCGCCGCCTTCGGCGCGCGCCGTCGTCTTCACCGCCGCGACGTCGCTGCCGCCGCCGGGCTCGCTGATGCCCAGGCAGGCCACGTAGTCGCCGGCGATCGTCGGCACCAGGACTTCGCGTTTCAGCTCCTCGCTGCCGAAACGCGCCAGCGCCGGCGTCGCCATGTCGGTGTGCACGCCGATGGCCATCGGCACGCCGCCGCAGTGGCAGGCGCCCAGCGCTTCGGCCATCACCATCGAGTAGCTGAAGTCCAGCCCGGCGCCGCCGTATTCGGCCGGGTACTTCAGCCCCAGCAGCCCCAGGTCGCCGAGCTTCTTGAAGACCTCGTGGCTGGGGAACTCCTCGGCCGCCTCCCAGGCGGCGACGTGCGGGTTCAGCTCCTTGTCGACGAAGCGGGTGACGACGTCCTCGATCTGGCGGTGTTCGGGCGTGAACTGCATCGTGTCTCCTCGTGTTCTCGGGGTCAGAAGCGCGCGACGCCGAAGGCGTTGGGCCGCAGCGTGCGGCGCGCCGCCTCGGCGGCCAGCGTCAGGCACAGGCCCAGCACGCGGCGCGTGTCGCGCGGGTCGACGATGCCGTCGTCCCACAGCCGCGCGGTGCCGAACAGCGCCGTGCTCTCGGCGTCCAGACGGCGGCGCAGCGCGTCGCTCATCGCCGCCAGCGCGGCTTCGTCGGCGGGCAGGCCCATTCGTTCGAGCTTCTGGCGGTTCAGCAGGTCCATCACCTGCGCCGCCTGGGCGCCGCCCATCACTGCGGTGCGTGCGCTGGGCCAGGCGAAGATGAAACGCGGGTCGAAACCGCGCCCGCACATGCCGTAGTTGCCGGCGCCGAAGCTGCCGCCGAGCACGACGGTGAACTTCGGCACCCGCACGTTGGCCACCGCCTGGATCATCTTGCTGCCGTGTTTGATCGCGCCGGCACGTTCGGCCTCGCGGCCGACCATGTAGCCTGTGGTGTTCTGCAGGAACACGAGCGGCGTGCCCGACTGGTCGCACAGCTGCATGAATTGCGCCGCCTTCGTCGAGCCGGCGGGCTGGATCGGGCCGTTGTTGCCGATCAGGCCGACGTCGTGACCCATCAGCCGCGCGTGGCCGCAGACGGTGTCGGGCGCGTAGCCAGCCTTGAACTCGAGGAACTCCGAGCCGTCGACGAGACGGGCGACGACCTCGCGCACGTCGTAGGGCGTGCGCTCGTCGGCGGGCACGACGCCCATCAGCTGCTCGGCCGGGTACAGCGGTTCGGGCGCAGCGGGCGCCGAGTCGACCGTGTCCCAGGGCAGGCGGCCGAGCAGCTCGCGCGTCAGCTCGATCGCGTGCGCGTCGTCCTCGGCCAGGTACTCGCCCAGGCCGGTGACCTGGGCGTGCAGCTCGGCGCCGCCGAGTTCCTCGTCGGTCGCGTCCTCGCCGATCGCGGCCTTCACCAGCGGCGGGCCGGCGAGGTAGATGCTGGAGCGGCCGCGCACCAGCACGACGTAGTCCGACAGCCCCGGCAGATAGGCGCCGCCGGCCGTCGACGAGCCGTGCACGACGGCGATCTGCGGGATGCCGGCGGCAGACAGCCGCGCCTGGTTGGCGAAGCTGCGCCCGCCGTCGACGAAGATCTCGGCCTGGTACATCAGGTTGGCGCCGCCCGACTCGACCAGCGCCACCAGCGGCAGCTTGTTCTCGCGCGCCAGCTCCTGCGCACGCAGCGCCTTCTTCAGCCCCATCGGCGCGACGGTGCCACCCTTGACGGCGCTGTCGCTGGCGGTGACGAGCACACGCCGCCCGGCGACCGTGCCGATGCCGACGATGGCGCCGCCGCCGAGCACGCTCTTTTTGCCGTCGTCGTCGTGCATGCCGAGGCCGGCCAGCGGCGACAGCTCGAGGAAGTCGCTGCCGCGGTCGAGCAGGCGCGCGACGCGTTCACGCGGCAGCAGCTGGCCGCGTGCGGCGAACTTCTCGGCCTTGCTCGCCGACTCGGCGACGACCTTGGCTTCGAGCGCACGCACCTCGGCCAGGCGTTCGTGCATGCGCGCCGCGTTGGCCGCGAAAGGCGCCGAACGCGGGTCCAGCCGCGAGACCAGCGCCGGCATCAGCGCAGCACCTCGGGCGTCGTCGCCCGGTGGAAACCGTCGAACGGCGTCGAGCGCGCCGTGCGGCCCATCGGGAAGCTCTGGTTGCCCAGCGGCGCGCCGCCGTCGATCGGCAGCGTCACGCCGGTGATGAAAGCCGCGGCCGGCGACAGCAGGAAGACGATGGCGGCGCTGACTTCGGCCTCGACACCCAGCCGGCGCAGCGGCACCTCGCCGGCCAGCGAGGCGATGATCGGCTTCATCTCCGGGCCGTAGCGGTCCAGGCCGCTGGAGGCGATCCAGCCCGGCGCGACGGCGTTGACCCGCACGCCGGCGTGCGCCCACTCGAAGGCCGCGCTCATCGTCAGGTTGGCCATGCCGGCACGCGCCGCGCCGCTGTGGCCCATGCCGGGCATGCCGTTGCGGAAGTCGGCGGTCATGTTGACGATCGCGCCGCCCGTGCCCTGCATGCTCTGCAGGAAGACCTCGCGCATCATCAAAAAGCCGCCGGTCAGGTTGTTGGCGACGACGGCGTCGAAGCCTTCTTCGAGATCGCCAGCAGCGGCGCCGGGAACTGGCCGCCGGCGTTGTTGACGAGGCCGGCGACCGGGCCGTGTTCGGCGACGACGCGGGCGACGGCGGCCTTGACGGCCTCTTCGTCGCGGATGTCGAGCACGGCGGTCTCGCAGCGGCCGCCGTCCTCGGCGATCTCGGCGGCGACACGTTCGAGTTTTTCTGCCTGGCGGCCGCTGACGACGACCGTGGCGCCGAGTGCCGCCAGCTCGTGCGCGACGCAGCGGCCGATGCCGCTGCCGCCGCCGGTGACCCAGTGCAGCTGTCCGGCGAACAGGCCGGGACGGAACACGCTGCGGTAGCCGGACTCGTTCATCGCGCCTCGCCGTCGGGTGGATGCGGCGGCATTAGGCGCGGCGGGTGACGTTAACGTCAACAGGGTGACGGGTTGGTGATTTCCATGATCTCAGCGGAATGCGCGCTCGCTACGATGCGCCGCAGCACACAGGGAGCGCCGATCCGATGGACCTTCAAGCCTGCACCGAAGAACTGCGCCGCAAGGTCGGCGACACCAGCGGCCTGAACGCGACGCTGAAGTTCGACTGCGGCGCCGACGGCGTCGTCGTCATCGACGGCCGCGCCGTCCCCAACACCGTCGACAACGTCGACCGCGACACCGACTGCACCGTCGGCATCACGCACGACAACCTGGTGGCGATGCTCAAGGGCGAACTGCAGCCGGCGACCGCGTTCATGACCGGCAAGATCAAGGTCAGCGGCGACATGAGCGTCGCGTTGAAGCTGCAGCGCATCGTCTAGCATCCGCCGATGCTCGACACCCCGGATCGACCCGATGACGCCGCCGCCCAGGCGGTGGTCGCGTCGCATCGCGACCCGGACACCGGCGAGCTGTTCGGCATCACCGAGCTGTGCCGCGAGTTCGGCATCACGCTGCGCACGATCCGCTTCTACGAGGACAAGGGGCTGCTGGCGCCGCGGCGCGTCAACGGCGCCCGCGTCTACACCCGGCGCGACCGCGCGCGGCTGGCGCTGATCCTGCGCAGCAAGGCGATCGGCGCCTCGCTCGCCGAGATCAAGCACTACCTCGACCTCTACGGCGACAACGGCGAGGGCCGCACGCAGCAGCTGGCCTACGTCGTCGAGCGCACGGATCTCGCGATCCGCGAGCTGGAAGCCAAGCGTGCCGGCCTGGACGCGACGCTGGCCGAGCTGCGGCTGATCAACGAGACCGCGCGCCGGCAGCTCGACGGCGGCTGAGCGCGGCGCGCGCTGGCGGGCTGTCCGTTTTTGGACTACCATGAATCCGTAGTCCGGAAATGGATGCCATGCGCCTCGTTGCCGCCGAGTCCTCGCCCGCTTTCGCCGACGTCTCCGACGAACGTCTGGCCGCGGCCGGCCTGCGCGCCTTCATGCGCATCGCCGAGGCCTGGGGCCTGAGCGTCGACGAGCAGCTGGTGCTGCTGGGCCAGCCGGCGCGCTCGACCTTCTTCGCCTGGCGCCAGCACCCCGAGAAGGCGCGGCTGTCGCGCGACACGCTGGAGCGCCTGTCCAACCTGCTGGGCATCTACAAGTCGCTGCAGATCCTGCTGCCCGAGCCGGCCGCGGCCGACGCCTGGGTGCGCCAGCCCAACAGCGCCGAGGCCTTCGGCGGCCGCAGCGCGCTGCAGCGCATGCTGGCCGGCAACGTCGGCGATCTCAACTTCGTGCGCCGCTATCTCGACGGCGTGCGCGGCGGCGGCTGGTCCTGAACACGCCCGACGTCCGCCGCGTCCGCTGGACCCAGGCCTGCCGCATCGTGCCGACGCGTTACCCGTCGGTGACGCTGTTCGACCGTGTCGCCGACGCCGAGGACTTCGATGCGCTGTACGCGCTGGAGGCGCTGACCAACGAGCGCCTGCGCGAGGAACTCGGCCACGTCGAGCGTGTGCCGCGCAGCGAGCGCATCTTCGGGCCCGGCAGCGGGCCGGTGATGGCGGCCTTCACGCACGTCAACCCGGACGGCAGCCGCTTCTCCGACGGCCGCTGGGGCGTGTTCTATGCCGCGCGCGAACGCGAGACGGCGATCGCCGAGACGCGCTACCACCACGCGCGTTTCCTCGCGGCGACGCGCCAGCCGGCGATGCACCTGCCGATGCGGCTTTACCACGTGGCGATCGACGCCCGTCTGCACGACCTGCGCCCGCCCGGCGCCGTCGACGACGCGGTCTACGCACCGGGCGACTACAGCGCCTCGCGTGCGCTGGCCGCCACGCTGCGCGCCGCCGGCTCGCACGGCGTCGCCTACCGCAGCGTGCGCCATGCCGGCGGCGAGTGCGTGGGCCTCTTCCGCCCGCGCGGCGCCGGGCCCTGCCTGCACGCCGCGCACCTGCTCTACGCCTGGGACGGGCAGGGCTTCGCCGACGTCTACGAGAAGACGGCATGAATCGCCGGGCTGAACGTTTCGACCGCCTGGACGCGCTGCGTGGCCTGGCCATCGTCTGGATGGCGGCCTACCACTTCTCGTTCGACCTGAACCACTTCCGGCTGCTCGACCCGCGCCAGGACTTCTACGCCGACCCGTTCTGGACCGTGCAGCGGACCTGCATCGTCAGCCTGTTCCTGTTCTGCGCCGGCCTGGGCCAGGCCGCCGCGCTGGACGCCGGTCAGGGCTGGCCGCGCTTCTGGCGCCGCTGGGCGCAGGTGGCCGGCTGCGCGCTGCTGGTCAGCGTCGGCTCGGCGACGATGTTCCCGCACAGCTGGATCAGCTTCGGCGTGCTGCACGGCATCGCTCTGATGCTGATCGTCTCGCGCCTGGCCGCGCCGCTGGGGCGCTGGCTGTGGCCGCTGGGCGCCGTGGCCATCGTGCTGCCGTCCGTCTGGCAGCACGCGTTCTTCGACACGCGCTGGACCAACTGGGTCGGCCTGGTGACGCACAAGCCCATCACCGAGGACTACGTGCCGCTGCTGCCCTGGCTCGGCGTGATGCTCTGGGGTCTGGCGGCGGGGCAGTGGGCGCTGGCACGGCAGCGCAGCCGGCTGACCGGGCCGCTGCCGCGGGTGCTGGCGCCGCTGGCGCTGCTGGGGCGCTGGTCGCTGTCCTTCTACATGGTCCACCAGCCGGTATTCATCGGCGCGCTGACCGCGCTGCTGTCGCTGGGACTGATGGGGCGCTAAGTTCCGGCACTGCGCAGCGGCTTGCGCAGCGCGAAGGCTGTTGCGCGCTTTGCGGCCCGGAAACGCCGGATTTCTGCGTCGAAGTCCGCTTTTTCGCGTGGCACGGGCTTTGCGCTGGGGGAGCAGCCGACTGTTCGGCTGCCTGAGGACCTGGAGTCTCACCCCCATGAAGAAAAGCACCACCCAGCTCGCCGCCATCGCCGGAGCCGCTCTCGTCGCCGGCACGGCGATGTCCTTCGCCGTGCCGGCCGTGGCCGCCGAACGCATGCCGCCGGTGAAGGTGGAGGACTACGACGACGCCCAGCGTGCCGCGGCCGAGGAGTTCCTCGCGACGCGCAAGTACCCGGTCTTCGGTCCGTTCTCGGTGCTGATCCGCAGCCCGAAGCTGATGACCAACGCCCACACGATGGGCAGCTACCTGCGCTACAACGCCTCGATCGGGATGCCGCTGTCGGAGATGGTGATCCTGATGGTCGCGCGCTCGTGGAGCCAGGACTACGAGTGGACCTACCACGTGACGATCGCCGCCAAGCAGGGCATCAAGCCCGAGGTCATCGACGCCATCGCCGAAGGCCGCCGCCCGGCCGAGCTGACGGCCGACCAGGCCATCATCTACGACTTCACCGACGAGCTGCTGCGCAACCGCCGCGTCTCCGACAAGACCTACGACGCGACGCTCAAGCGCTTCGGCGAGCAGGGCGTGCTCGACACCGCAGGTGTCGTCGGCTACTACACCTTCCTGGCCGGCATCATGAACACCGTGCGCACGGCGCCGGTGCCGGGCGTGAAGACGCTGACGCGTTTCCCCGACGCGTCGAACTGAGGCCGATCGGGGTTCGCCGGCGGGCGAGCGGCTACGATGCGCGCCTTCGTCCCGCCGTCCCTTCGGCGGGCGCTTCCCAGGTGAACCCCGTGAGCAACAAGGTCCTGTTCGGCTTCCACGCCGTGACGGTGCGGCTGAAGACCGCGCCGCAGTCGGTCAAGGAGATCCATGTCGATGCGACGCGCCGCGACGCGCGCATGCGGCAGTTCGTCGAACGGGCCGAAGCCGCCGGCGCCAAGCTGGTCGACAGCGACGGCGAGCGCCTGACCCAGCTCGCCGGCAGCGGCCGCCACCAGGGCGTGGTGGCGCGCGTGACGCCGCTGGCGCCGACGCATTCGCTGGACGACGCGCTGGACGCCGCCGCCGGCGCGCCGCTGGTGCTGGTGCTCGACGGCGTCACCGACCCGCACAACCTCGGCGCCTGCCTGCGCGTGGCCGACGGCGCAGGCGCCTGCGCCGTCGTCGCGCCCAAGGACCACGCGGTGGGCCTGAACGCGACGGTGGCCAAGGTCGCCAGCGGTGCTGCCGAGACCGTGCCCTACCTGATGGTGACCAACCTCGCGCGATCGCTGGGCGAGATGAAGGAGCGCGACGTGCGCGTCATCGGCACCTCCGACGACGCGACGAAGACGATCTACGACGTCGACCTCAGCGGCCCGGTGGCGCTGGTGCTCGGCGCCGAGGGCCACGGCATGCGCCAGCTGACGCGCAAGACCTGCGACGAGCTGGTGCGCATCCCGATGCAGGGCGCGGTCGAAAGCCTGAACGTCTCGGTGGCCGCCGGCATCTGCCTGTACGAGGCGCTGCGCCAGCGCACGCGCTGAACGCGCTGCCATCGGCCTGCACCTGCCGCAAGCTCGCGGCCGTGGCCACTGGCTACACTGGCGGGATCACCGAATTCCGAGTTTCAACATGCCTGTCATCGAAGTCCGTCATCCGCTGGTGCGCCACAAGGTGGGCCTGCTGCGCGAGAAAGACATCTCGACGAAGAAGTTCCGCGAGCTGACCAACGAGATCGCGCGCCTGCTGGCCTACGAGGCGACGGCCGACTTTCCGCTGGAGCCGATCGAGATCGACTGCTGGAGCGGCCCCGCGACGATCGAGCAGATCGCCGGCCGCAAGGTGACGGTGGTGCCGATCCTGCGTGCCGGCATCGGCATGCTCGACGGCGTGCTCGACATGGTGCCCAACGCCAAGGTCAGCGTCGTCGGCCTGTCGCGCAACCACGAGACGCTGCAGCCCGAGCACTACTTCGAGCGCTTCGTCGGCCATCTCGACGAGCGCACCGCGCTGATCGTCGACCCGATGCTGGCGACGGCCGGCTCGATGATCGCCACCGTCGACCTGCTCAAGCGCCGCGGCTGCACCGACATCCGCGCGCTGGTGCTGGTGGCGGCGCCCGAGGGCATCAAGGCGCTGGACGCCGCGCACCCCGACGTGCGCTGCTGGACGGCAGCCATCGACAGCCACCTGGACGAGAACGGCTACATCATCCCCGGCCTCGGCGACGCGGGGGACAAGATCTTTGGCACGAAGTGATGGAGCCCCCGGCCGCCTGGCGGCCGCCCCCCCGAGGGGGGCAACCTGACCGGACCGGGAGACCCGGATCCGGTCAGGCGCGTTAACACCGCCGCTCCCCCTGACCGCCTGCGGCGGTCTGTCCCCGAGGGGACGAATGCCGGGTCTGCTCGCTGTTCGCGTTAGCGGAGCACCTTCAGGGCGTCCGGGTTGACGATGTTCGTCGGGGTGTTGTTGACGAAGTTGATGACGTTGTCGAACGCGGCGCCGAAGTAGATCTCGTAGCTGTCCTGCTCGACGTAGCCGATGTGCGGCGTGCAGACGGCATTTTCCAGGCGCAGCAGCGGGTGGCCCTGGAGGATGGGTTCGCTCTCGAAGACGTCGACCGCCGCCATGCCGGGGCGGCCCTTGTTCAGTGCCGAGACGAGCGCGTTCTCCTCGACGATCTCGGCGCGCGAGGTGTTGACGAACAGCGCCGTCGGCTTCATGCGCGCCAGGTCGTCGAGCTTGACCATGCCGCGCGTCGTCTCGCCCAGCCGCAGGTGCATGCTGAGCACGTCGCATTCCTCGAAGAAGGCCTCGCGGCTCTCGGCGGCGACGTAGCCGTCGGCCACCGCGTGCTCGCGCGACTCCTCGCTGCCCCAGACCACCACCTTCATGCCGAAGGCGCGGCCGTAGCCGGCGACCATGCTGCCGATGCGGCCGTAGCCCCAGACGCCCAGCGTCTTGCCGTGCAGCACCATGCCCAGGCCGAAGTTGGGCGGCATCGACGCCGACTTCAGCCCCGACTGCTGCCAGGCGCCGTGTTTCAGGTTGCCGATGTACTGCGGCAGCCGGCGCATCGAGGCCATGATCAGGGCCCAGGTCAGCTCGGCCGGCGCCACCGGCGAGCCGACGCCTTCGGCCACCGCGATGCCCAGCCGCGTGCAGGCCTCGACGTCGATGTGCGGGCCGACGCGCCCGGTCTGCGAGATCAGCTTCAGCCGCGGCAGCTTCTCCAGCAGGGCGCGCGGGAAGTGCGTGCGCTCGCGGATCAGCACCAGCACGTCGGCGTCGCGCAGCCGCACCGACAGCTGGCCGGTGCCCTTGACCGTGTTGGTGAACACCTTCGCGTTCAGCGGCTCGAGCCGCGCCGCGCACCGGAGCTTGCGGACCGCGTCCTGGTAGTCGTCGAGGATGATGATGTTCATGGGCATTGGCCGCATTGTCGCGGCGGACGGCACGCGGCGTGGCGATCCTTGCGGCGCGAAGGTTCGCCCGGCCTGGGGAGGGCCGGGCGGTGGTGCCTCAGTGCGCGGTCTTCTTCGAGCTCTTGGCCGAGACCTGGGCCTTCGGCGCGCTGGCCTTGCCCTTGGCGGCCACCGTCTTGCCCTTGGCCGGCGCGGCGGCCTTGGCGGCCGGGCGCTTGGCCGGTGCCGGCTTGGCGCTGCGCGACGGCGACGACGACGCGGCCACCATCACGACGATCTTCTGCCCCGGCTTGAAGCTGGCGCGCGGGCCGACGTCGTTCCACTGCGCGACCTGTGCCGCGCTGACCTTGTAGCGCTTGGCCACCGTGGCCACGGTGTCGCCGCGGCCGGCCTTCAGCGTCAGCTTGCGCATCGGCTTGGCTTCGGGGGCCAGCACCATCATCGCGTTTTCGGCGACGTGTTCGTCGACGTCGCGCGTGGCGTGCGCGGCACGCAGCACCAGAAGCGTCGAACCGACCTTGACCAGCATGCGCGGCGGGATGCGGTTGACTTCACGCAGCTGGGCTTCGGGCATGCCGACCTGCTTGGCGGCCTCGGCGGGCTTCAGCGTGCGCGGTGCGACCCACGCCGTCCACGAGGCCAGCGGGCCGTGGTGTTCCTTCAGGCGCTGCACGAACTCGTTGGCGTTGTCGTAGGGCAGCAGCACACGCGGCGTCGCCGCGGCCAGGATCACCGGCTTGTTCATCTGCGGGTTCAGCGCCTGGAACTCCTCCAGGCTCAGCCCCGCCAAGCGGGCGGCGAGCGCGACGTTGATGTCGCGGTCGATCGGCACGCTGAGGAAGAACGGGTGGTTCTGCAGCGCCGGCAGCGAGATCGAGAACGCCTCCGGGTGCGTGATCAGGTTCTTGACCGCCTGCAGCTTGGGCACGTAGTTGCGCGTCTCGACCGGCATGCGCAGCGAGGCGTAGTCGGTCGGCAGCCCGGCCTTCAGGTTGCGCGCGATGGCGCGCTGCACGTTGCCCTGGCCCCAGTTGTAGGCCGCCAGCGCCAGGTGCCAGTCGCCGAACTGGCTGTACAGGCGCTGCAGGTAGTCGAGCGCGGCGCGCGTCGAGGCCAGCACGTCGCGGCGGTCGTCGCGGAAGAGGTTCTGCTTGAGCTCGAAGTCGCGGCCGGTGGTCGGCATGAACTGCCACATGCCGGCGGCACGCGCCGTCGACAGCGCCTGCGGGTTGAACGCGCTCTCGACGAAGGGCAGCAGCGCGAGTTCGGTCGGCAGGCCGCGGCGCTCGACTTCCTCCATCACGTGGAACAGGTAGCGGCCGCCGCGTTCGGTCATGCGCGCGACGTAGTCGGGCCGCGTGGCGTACCACTGCTCCCACTTGTGCACGTAGTCGTCGTCCAGCTCGGCCATCGAGAAGCCGCCGCGCACGCGTGCCCAGAGGTCGGCCTGGGCGATGGCCGCGGCGTCGGCGTGCAGCGCGTCCGAAGCGGTGGCCGGGTCGGACTCGAGCGTCGGTGCCGGCACCAGCTCGGGCTGGGCGCTGCCGTCGCGCGACAGGATCACGGCACCGGGCACCGGGCCGTCGGCGTTGCGGCGCGTGTGCGCAGGCGAGGAGGAAGCGGTCGCCAGCGGGGCGGCGGCCGGGCCGGCCTCGCCGTTCTGGGCGATCGGGGTGCCGGCGCAGCCGGCGAGCACGGCGGCCAATGCGGCGGCAGCGATGGCGCTGCAGCGCCGCAAAGAAGTCGTCGGGGGAGTCATCGGTATCGGTTCTTCCAGTCTCGCAATGCGGCGAACACGTCGACTTCGTGCTCGGAGGCAGCGCCCTGAGCGCGTGCGGCGGCCACGACGGCGGCCACGCGGCAACGCAGGAACGGGTTGATCTCCCGCTCGGTACCAAGCACCGCCGGGAGTGTGAGCCGGCCTGCCGTGCGCAGACCCTGACACAGCGCAGTGTAGGCCGTGATCCGCTCGTTGCCAGGTTCGACCGCGGCCGCGAAGGCCAGGTTGGAGAGGGTGTACTCGTGCGCGCAGCAGATGCGCGTGTCGTCGGGCAGCGCCGCCAGCTTGGCCAGCGAGGCCGCCATCTGGGCCAGCGTGCCTTCGAACAGCCGGCCGCAGCCGGCCGAGAACAGCGTGTCGCCGCAGAAGAGCAGCGGCTCGTGCGTGGCGCCGAGTTCGGCGTAGGCGACGTGGCCGGCGGTGTGGCCCGGCACGTCCAGCACCTCGAAGCGCCGGCCCAGCAGCTCGACGACGTCGCCTTCGGCGACCGGCACGAAGGGTGCCGGGATGGCCTCGCGCGCCGGGCCCCAGACGGGGCCCTGCAGCCGGGGCCGCAGCGCGTTGACGCCGCCGACGTGATCCGGGTGGTGGTGCGTCACTAGAATCGCGCCGAGGCGCAAGCCCCGGGCGTCCAGTTCGGACGCTACCGGCGCCGCGTCCCCCGGATCGACCACCGCGGCGTCGCGGCCGTCGTGCAGCATCCAGATGACATTGTCGGCAAAGGCGGGGATGGCGACGAGATTCATATGACGCGCGACCAGTCGATTATAGAGTTGGGGGTTTGGCTCCAATCCCCGGCCGGCCGCTACCTACTGGAGTGGGAGCAGGATCGCCTGGACCGCGCGGTGACCGACGCTTTCGGCTTTCACGCGCTGCAACTCGGCCTGCCCGAGATCCAGGGCCTGCGCGCCAACCGCATGCCGCACCGCTGGGTGGCCTGCGACGCGCTGGTCACGCCCGAGCCGATCGCCTTGCCGCCGCCGCGCGACGCGCTGATCACGACGCAGCCGGCGCCGGTGGCGCTGTACTGCGAGTTCGACGCGCTGCCGTTCCCGCAGCACAGCGTCGACCTCGTCGTGCTGCCGCATGCGCTGGAGCTGGCGAGCGACCCGCACCAGTTGCTGCGCGAGGTCGAGCGCATCCTGGTGCCTGAAGGTCGCGTCGTCATCTCCGGGCTGAACCCGGCGAGCCTGTGGGCGCTGCGCCAGCGCGCCGGCAACGCACGCCGCGGCGTCGGGCTGGGCCGCGGCAAGCCGACCTATCTGCCGCGCGCCGGCGAGTTCATCGGCTACTGGCGGCTGCGCGACTGGCTGCGCCTGCTCGGCTTTCACATCGAGAGCGGGCGCTTCGGCTGCTATCGGCCGCCGCTGGCGTCCGAGCGCTGGCTCGAGCGTTTCGCCTGGATGGACCCGGTGGGTGACCGCTGGTGGCCGGTGCTGGGCGCGGCGTATTTCCTGGTGGCCGTCAAGCGCGTGCGGGGCATGCGCCTGGTCGGCCTGTTGAAGAACGAACGCCGCCGGGTCAAGGCGGCGACGGCGGCGGTGGCGAACCGCGAGCCGGTGGAAGCGGATATCTGAATGAACGAGGTGGTGATCTACACCGATGGTGCCTGCAAGGGCAATCCGGGCCCGGGCGGCTGGGGCGCCTGGCTGCGCAGCGGCGAACACGAGAAGGAACTCTGGGGCGGCGAGCCGCTGACGACCAACAACCGCATGGAGCTGATGGCGGTGATCCAGGCGCTGGGTTCGCTCAAGCGCCGCTGCAAGGTCGCGATCTACACCGACAGCGAATACGTGCGCAACGGCATCACGAGCTGGATCCACGGCTGGAAGCAGCGCGGCTGGCGCACGGCCGACAAGAAGCCGGTGAAGAACGCCGAGCTCTGGCAGCAACTGGAGGCGCTCGCTTCCTCGCACGACACGTCCTGGCACTGGGTGAAGGGCCACGCCGGCGACCCGGGCAACGAGCGTGCCGATGCGCTGGCCAACCGCGGCTGCGAGTCCGCACGGCGCTGAATGTCCCATTGCCGGCGGGCGTGAGCGCAACGCTTGCCCTGCTGTCGCAACGTAAAGCTACATTCGACGGTTCGCCTTTCGACGGAGTGCAGGGGTCTTGAAGCGGGTTCACACGATCGTGGCGGTGCTCGGCATCGCGCTGGCCGGGGGCTTGGCCTGGTGGTGGCAGCAGCGTGCGCCGACGGCGGTGGCCGCGCCCGGCCCGGCGGCGGCGTCGTCCGACGCGGTCGCCGTCGAGATCGGCCGCGTGCGCCGTGCACGCCTGGCCGACGAGGCGCAGGCCGTCGGCTCGCTGCGCGCCGTGCAGACCGTCGTGCTGCGTCCCGAGGTCGCCGGCCGCATCGCCGGTTTCGGTTTTCGCAACGGCGAGCGCGTGCGCCAGGGCCAGTTGCTGGTACAGCTGGACGACACGCTGCAGCGTGCGCAGCTGCGCCAGGCCGAGGCCCAGGCGCAGATCGCGCGCACCAACCTCGCGCGCAGCCGCGAGCTGCTGGCGCAGAGCTTCGTCAGCCAGAGCGCGGTCGACCAGAACGCCGCCACGCTGGACGTCGCCGAGGCCCAGGTCGCGCTGGCGCGTGCCGAGGTGCAGCGCATGCGGCTGGTGGCACCCTTCGACGGCACCGCCGGCATCCGCCGCGTCGACCTCGGCGGCTTCGTGCAGGCCGGCGCCGACATCGTCACGCTCGATGACCTGTCGGCGCTTTCGGTCGACTTCACGCTGCCCGAACGCTATCTGCCGCGGCTGGCGCCCGGCCAGGCGGTGGCGCTGGATCTGGACGCGCTGCCCGGGCAGGCTTTCGGAGGCCGCATCGAGGCGCTGGACACCCAGGTCGACGCCGAAGGCCGTGCGGTGCTGGTGCGCGCGCGCGTCGCCAACACCGCGTCGCGCTTGAAGCCCGGCATGTTCGCGCGGCCGCGTGTCGTGTTCGCGGTGCGCGAGGACGCGCTGGTCGTGCCCGAGGAAGCCTTGGTGCCCGAAGGCGGCCGGCAGTACGTCTGGAAGGTGGTCGGCGCCGACGGCGCGACGCCGCGTGCCGAGCGCGTCGAGGCGCGCATCGGCCTGCGCCGGCCGGGCGTCGTCGAGCTGCTCGGCGGCGTCGCCGAGGGCGACGCGGTGGTCACCGCCGGCCACGCCCGGCTGCGTGGCGACAAGCCGGTGGTTCGTGTCGTGCAGCTCCGTTCCGGCGGTGCGCCGGCGGCGGCGGCATCGGCGGCGGCCTGACGGGAGCCGCGCGTGCGCCTGTCCGAAACCTCCGTCCGCCGCCCGGTGCTGGCGACGGTGATGTCGCTGCTGCTGATCCTGATCGGCCTGGTGTCCTTCCGCGCGCTGACGGTGCGCGAGTACCCGAAGATCGACGAGCCGGTGGTCACGGTGTCGACGACGCTGGTCGGCGCTGCCTCCGAAGTCATCGAGACCCAGGTGACGAAGCCGCTGGAGGACTCGATCGCCGGCATCGACGGCGTCGACATCATGACCTCGATCTCGCGCACCGAGCGCAGCCAGATCACGGTGCGCTTCAAGCTCGAGAAGGACCCGGACACCGCCGCCGCCGAGGTGCGCGACCGCGTCTCGCGCGTGCGCGGCCGGCTGCCCGACGCGGTCGACGAACCGGTCATCGCCAAGGTCGAGGCCGACGCCACGCCGACGATCTGGATCGCCTATTCCGGCGAGGGCGTCGACCCGCTGCAGCTCACCGAGGTCATCACGCGCGTCATCAAGCCGCGGCTGCAGACCGTGCCAGGCGTTGCCGACGTCCAGATCGGCGGCGACCGCGCCTACTCGATGCGCGTCTGGCTCGACCCCGACCGCCTCGCCGCCTACCGCCTGACGGTGCAGGACGTCGAGGACGCGCTGCGGGCGCAGAACCTGGAAGTGCCGGCCGGGCGCATCGAGAGCCGCCAGCGCGAGTTCAACGTCACCGCGCGCACCGACCTGAACACCGTCGCCCAGTTCGAGCAGGTGGCGCTGAAGACCGCCGCCGGCTACACGGTGCGGCTGCGCGACGTCGCACGCGTCGAGGAGGGTGCGGCCAGCGAACGTTCGCGCGTGCGCCTGAACGGCGTGCCGTCGATCAGCACCGGCGTGATCCGCAACGCCACCGCCAACCCGCTGGACGTCGCCGCCGGCGTGCGTGCGCTGCTGCCCGAGCTTCAGCGCGAGCTGCCGCCGGGTGTCACCGCGACGCTGGCCAACGACAACTCGGTCTTCATCGACCGTTCGATCAAGGCCGTCTATCACACGATCGCCGAGGCGGTGGTGCTGGTCGCGCTGGTCGTCTTCGTCTTCCTGCGCACGCTGCGTGCGTCCTTCATCCCGCTGGTGACGATTCCCGTCAGCCTGATCGGCAGCTTCGCGCTGATCGCCGCGGCCGGCTTCTCGATCAACACGCTGACGCTGCTGGCGCTGGTGCTGGCCATCGGCCTCGTCGTCGACGACGCGATCGTCGTGCTCGAGAACATCTTCCGCCACATCGAGGAAGGGCTGAAACCGTTCCAGGCGGCGCTGAAGGGCGTGCGCGAGATCAGCTTCGCGGTCGTCGCGATGACGCTGACGCTGGCCGCGGTGTTCGCGCCGCTGGCCTTCACGCCCGGGCGCACCGGGCGGCTGTTCGGCGAGTTCGCGCTGACGCTGGCCGGCGCGGTGCTCGTGTCGGGCTTCGTCGCGCTGACGCTGACGCCGATGCTGTGCAGCAAGCTGCTGCGCCACGAGACGAAGCCGACGCGCTTCGACCGCTGCATGGAGCGTGGCCTGGAGCGCCTGTCGGCGGCTTACGGCCGGGCGCTGGCGACGGCGCTGAACCTGCGCTGGGCGGTCGTGCTCGTGATGCTGGCCTGCGCCGGCGCCAGCGCCGCGCTGTTCATGACGGCCAAGAGCGAGCTGGCGCCGATCGAGGACCGCGGCGTCATCATCATGCCGGTGCGTGCACCCGACGGCTCGACGCTGGAGTACACCGCGCGCTACCTCGACGAGCTCGATTCGATCGCCGCCACCTTCCCCGAGTTCGACCGGCGCTTCATGTTCGTCGGCGGCGGCCAGGTCTCCACCGCCTCGGCCGTGATGCGCACCACCGACTGGGCCGAGCGCGAGCGCACGACGCAGCAGCTGGCGCAGGCGCTGCTGCCCTCGGTGCGCCAGCTGCCCGGCGTCAACGTCTTCCCGATCACGCCGCCCAGCCTGGGCCAGGGCTTCCGCGAGCGGCCGCTGAACTTCGTCGTCGTCAGCAGCGACTCCTACGACAACATGGCCAAGGCGACGCGCGCGCTGATGGCCGAGATGGCGAAGAACCCGCAGCTGGTGCAGGTCGACAGCGACCTGGAGCTGAACAAGCCCGAGATCTACCTCGACGTCGACCGCCAGCGCGCCGCTGACATGGGCGTCTCGGTCGGCGCCGTCGCGCGCACCGTCGAGACGATGCTCGGCAGCCGCAACGTCACGCGCTACAAGCGCGACGCCGAGCAGTACGACGTCATCCTGCAGACCAACGACCGCGGCCGGGCGACGCCGCAGGACATCGAGAAGCTCTTCGTGCGCAGCGCCGGCGGCGCGATGGTGCCGCTGTCCTCGCTGGTGAGCTTGCGCGAGTCGGTCAGCCCGCGCGAGTTGAACCACTTCAACCAGCGGCGTTCGGTCAGCATCACGGCTTCGCTGGCGCCGGGTTATTCGCTCGGCGAGGCGCTGGCCTTCATGGACGAGGCCGCGGCGCGCACGCTGCCGGCCGGCTACGCGACCGAGCTCAACGGCGTCAGCCGCGAGTTCCGCGCTTCGTCGGGCGCGCTGGCGCTGGTCTTCGTGCTGGCGCTGCTGTTCATCTTCCTCGTGCTGTCGGCGCAGTTCGAGAGCTTCATCGACCCGTTCGTGATCCTGCTGTCGGTGCCGCTGTCGATGGTCGGCGCGCTGCTGGCGCTCAAGCTGTCGGGCGGTACGCTGAACGTCTATTCGCAGATCGGGCTGGTGACGCTGGTCGGGCTGATCACCAAACATGGCATCCTGATTGTCGAGTTCTCCAACCAGCTGCGCCGCCAGGGCAAGGCGATGCGCGAGGCGGTCGTCGAGGCCGCCAGCCTGCGCCTGCGGCCGATCCTGATGACCACCGGCGCGATGGTGCTCGGTGCGCTGCCGCTGGCGCTGGCCAGCGGTGCCGGCGCCGAGAGCCGGCACCAGATCGGCTGGGTCATCGTCGGCGGCATGTCGCTGGGCACGCTGCTGACGATCTTCGTCGTGCCGACGGTCTACACGCTGCTGGCGCGTGAACGCGTGCCCGGCGAGATCACCGAAGCCGAGGCGGCGCCGGCGGCCTGAGCGCCGTCAGCCGAGCGAGTCGAAGGGCAGGACCTCGACCCGCTCGCCGGCGGCCACCGGGCCGCGTTCGTGCGCGAGCACGATCAGGCCGTCGGCGCGGCTCATGCTGCTCAGCATGCCCGAGCCCTGGTCGCCGGTCGGCGCGACCTCCCAATCGCCGTCGGCGCCGCGCGAGAGCACGCCGCGCTGGAACTCGCTGCGGCCCGGGCGCTTCTTCAGCGCCACCGCGGCGCGCGCGACGACGGTCGGCAGCGGCCGCGGCGTCGCGCCGGCCAGGCGCAGCAGCGCGTCGCGCACCAGCACCTGGAAACAGACCATCGCCGCCACCGGGTTGCCCGGCAGGCCGAAGTACAGCGCGCCGCCGTGCAGCCGGCCGATCGCCATCGGCCGCCCCGGGCGCAGCGCCATGCGCCAGAACAGCACTTCGCCGGCGCCGGCGAGCACACGCCGCGTGTGGTCGGCGTCGCCGACGCTGACGCCGCCGGTGCTGACCAGCGCATCGCAATCGGCGCCGGCTGCCAGCGCCGCCGCCAGGGCCTGCGGGTCGTCGCGCACGTGGCCCAGGTCGACGGCTTCGACGCCCAGGCCGGCGAGCAGCGCGCCCAGCGTCGTGTGGTTGCTGTCGTAGATGCCGCCGGGCGGAAGCGGCTCGCCGGGCGCCGTGAGTTCGTCGCCGGTGCTGAAGAAGGCGACGCGCGGCCGGCGGCGCACGGCGAGCGCCGGCTGGCCCAGCGACGCGGCGAGACCGAGGTCCGACGCGCGCAGACGGCGGCCGGCGGGCACGGCGACGCCGCCCTGGCGCAGGTCCTCGCCGCGGCGGCGGCAGTGCTGGCCGGCACGCACCGCGCCGGCGGGGATCGTCACGCGGCCCTCGGCCACGGTCACCAGTTCCTGCGGCACGACGCTGTCGTGGCCGGCGGGCAGCGGCGCGCCGGTCATGATGCGGATGCAGGCGGCGGCCGGCGCCGGGCCGTCGAAGCCGTGGCCGGCCAGCGCCTTGCCGGCCACCGGCAGCACCGTCGGCCCGTCGGCCGCCAGCGCGGCGCCGGCGAACGAATAACCGTCCATCGCCGAGTTGTCCTGCGCCGGCACGTCCAGCGGCGACACCAAGTCGGCGGCCAGCACGCGGCCCAGCGCGTCTTTCAGTGCCAGCGTCTCGACGCCGGCGACCGGCTGCGCCAGGCGGGCGAGCGCGGCCTGCACCGCGGCCAGCGGCAGGTCGGCGTCGCCGTGGCAGGCCAGGTCCTGGGCGATGGCGGTGATCGGCGTCGTGGCCTCAGCCATCGTTCAGAGTCTCCGGGGTGTTGAAGTTGGTGAACGCGGTCTCGTCGTCGAAGTCGACGGCGACACCGCCCATCGTGCGCAGCCAGTGCTCGACGCGGCGTTCGCCGCCGGCGAGCGCGGCTTCCAGCGTCTCGGCCAGCGCCGTGTCGACGAGGCAGAACACCGGGTGCGTGCGCGCGGCGCGAGCGTAGCCGATCGGCGCGTCGCCACGGCCGGCCGCCAGGCGCGCGACGAGGTCGGCGGGGAACAACGGCGCGTCGCAGGGCACGACGGCCAGCCAGCGTGTGCGGGCGTGGCGCAGGCCGGCCAGCAGCCCGGCCAGCGGCCCCAGCGAGCCGGGCAGCGTGTCGGCCAGCACCGGCACGCCGAAGCCGGCGTAGGTGTCGAGATGGCGGTTGGCGCTGACGGCCAGCGTGCCGACCTGCGGCGCCAGACGTTCGAGCGCGTGCAGGGCCAGCGGCCGGCCCTGCCAGGCGACGAGGCCCTTGTCGACGCCGCCCATGCGCCGGCCCAGGCCGCCGGCCAGCACGAGCCCGGTCAGCTCGTCGCGCGAGATCGCCCCGGCCGCCATCAGCCGCCGATGTAGTGCATCTCGATGCGGCGCTCGCCCGGCGCGGCGGTGTGCTCGCCACGCTGCTCGGAGTAGCGGTCGCCGCGGGCCGCCCAGACGAGGCCGATCGCGCCGGCGATCTGCAGGTCGCTGGCGCCATTGCGCAGCAGCGTGCGCAGGTCGTGTCCGCGCGAGGCGAACAGGCAGGTGAAGAGCTTGCCTTCGGTCGACAGCCGGGCGCGGCTGCAGTCGCCGCAGAAGGCCTGGGTGACGCTGGAGATCAGGCCGATCTCGCCACGCCCGTCGCGGTAGCGCCAGCGCTCGGCGGTCTCGTCGGGCGATGCGGGCAGCAGCGGTTCCAGGCCGAAGGTGGCGTCCAGGCGCTCGCGCACCTGTTGCGACGGCAGCACCTCGTCCAGGCGCCAGCCGTTGCTCGTGCCGACGTCCATGTATTCGATGAAACGCAGCCGCACCGCCGGGCCCCAGGTGTCGCGCACGTGGCGCGCCAGCGGCAGGATCTCCTGGTCGTTCATGCCGCGGCGCACGACCATGTTCAGCTTGACCGGCGCCAGCCCGGCGTCCAGCGCCGCGTCGACGCCGCGCAGCACGTCGCCGACCGGGAAGTCGACGTCGTTCATGCGCCGGAAGACGGCGTCGTCGAGCGCGTCCAGGCTGACCGTCACGCGCGTCAGCCCGGCATCGCGCAGCGGCCGCGCCAGGCGCGCGAGCAGCGTGCCGTTGGTCGTCAGCGTCAGCTCGGGCGGCCGGCCGTCGACGGTGCGCAGCGCGGCGAGCTGCTCGACCAGCGTCGGCAGCTGCTTGCGCAGCAGCGGCTCGCCGCCGGTCAGGCGGATCTTGCGCACGCCGTGCGCCAGGAACAGCCGCGCGACGCGCGTGATCTCCTCGAAGCTCAGCAGCGCTTCGTGCGGCAGGAAGCGGTAGCGCGTGTCGAAGACCTCGCGCGGCATGCAGTAGCCGCAGCGGAAGTTGCAGCGGTCGGTAACCGAGATGCGCAGATCACGCAGCGGGCGATCGAGGCGGTCGACGAGATGCCCGCTCGGCTGCGCCGGATCGGCCGGCACGGCCAGCGGTGCCGCGGCCACGCGCAGATCGGCCAGAGGAATGACGCTTTCGCCCATCCCGCGATTGTGCCGGTTTGACGTCCGGCAAGCGCTTCGGGGTCTCCCGGTCAGTTCCGGGGCTGGACGTTTTCGGCCTGGGCGGCGTCGTCGAGGTCGGCGCGGCGCGCGCCGTTGAAGCGCTTCATCCAGTAGGACTGGCGCATGTCCTCGATGCGGACTTCGCTGCCGGTGCGCGGCGCGTGGATGAACTTGCCGTCACCGATGTAGATGCCGACGTGCGAGAATCGAGGCTGCTGCCGTCGCCCACCGTCGCGCTCTGAGGCTCGCCAGCTCGCGCATTCGACTTGCAGGTAGACGCCGAGTTCGTCGGCCGCATCGAACGCGGCTTCTGGCTAGAGACCAGCGGCAACGTGCATGTGGTTCAGGCCGTACGCCTTCACCACGCCCATGACGCCTACGCTGACCGTCGACGTTGGCGGGTCAGTGGCGCGGGAAGATGCAGCAGTCGAGCGTGCCTCGCAGGAACGTGGGCCTGCCGTCGACGAGGATCTGCGCGCCACGTGTCCCATTCGCGGCCGAAGGCGATGCGGCGCCTATCGACGATCTGCCTATCTGGTGGATCGCAGCCGGACGACGAGGTGATGCACCCGGGGCGAGCAACTTGTCCCACGTCGGCAGCGGTTCGTCGAGGACGTGATGAACCGACGGTGCGTCGGACGCCTAACAACGACGCCTCGGTGACGCCTTCGATGTCCAGTTCGACTACCAGATCGTCGCCGAGGTCAGGTCCGTTCCGTCAACGACCAGGACCTCAACTGATCGCTCGCCCGGCCGGGTGTCGATCTGCACGCGATTGATCGTCGGCCCGGGTCGCCATTGCAGTTCGATCCGGCCGACGATGCCGTTCCACGCCCCCTGGTGTGGTCGCTGACGCGGTCGGGGCCCACTGGATGGATCATCCGGTCGTCCACGCGAAGCCGTAGCGTGTGCCGGCGGCCAGCGCCGGAAGCAGTCGCTCGTGGGGCGTCGAGAGCGAATCCATCGACTCGCCGACTTCGACGCCATCGATCCAGCAGTCGCGTCTGCCATAGGGCGGCCGCTCGAGGTGCAGACTCGCACGACCGCCGTGACGTTTTGGAATCTCGATCTCTTCGTCGGCCACCAGCACACCCACCCATGCTCTCAGGCTGCAGGAAGTACGGCAGCTTGATGTTCTCGGCTTCGCGATACGAGGCAGTGCCGACGAGGTACGCCAGTCGCGCTCGCCGTTCAGGTCCGCGATCCACGGTGTGTCGGCCGTGACGAACGTCTCGATGCCTTGTTCCTGAATCGAGCCGGCAAGCCAGCATGCGCCGCACCACGCCTGAATGCCGTCGCGTTCCAGCCACATGCGCGATTCGCCCGACATATTCACCGCCGACCGATTCCTGCTCATACCGCCATCGCGAATCCAGCCAGACAACCTGCCGTTCCTATGACGTGAGGAAAAACAGAAGTGCCCGGACGCCTGGCGGAGCGTCCGGGCACTGTGATCGATGGAGTAGCCGCGTTCAGTCGAGGACGTCGAGAGCGTGCTGAAGTGCCCGTTTTCGAGGAACTCGAGCGAGTGCTGCTGCCGGCGCTGACGTGGCTGACCTTGTCGCTGAGGTGCATCTGCTCGATGGCGGCCTGGCTGTCGCCGCCGCCGATGATGGTCACGGTGCCTTTGCTCGTGACGGCCGCCACGCTCTCGGCGATCGCCTTCGTGCCGGCCGCGAACTGGGCTTCTCGAACATGCCACGGGCCGTTCCAGATGACGGTCTTGGCCTTGGCGATCTCGGCCTTGTACAGCTTCATTGTCTTCGGCCCGATGTCAAAGCCGCTCTTGTCGGCCGGGATGCTGCCGCCATCGGCGACGCTGGTGTCGGTGCTGTCGAAGCCGTCGGCGATCACCGTGTCCACCGGCAGCTTCGAAGTCGGCCGCCCGCCTTCGTAGTAGCCGCTTGGCCAGGTCGACCCGGTCCGGCTCGACCAGGCCTCGGCCCACCGTCTTGCCCTGCGCGAGGAAGAACCTGGACCAGCCCATTGCGCCGCCGATCAGCAGCGTGTCGGCCTTGCCGAGCAACTGTTCGATGACCTGGATGTCCGACACCTTCGCGCGGCCCAGGATCGCGACGAGAACGGCCGGGTCGGCTTGGGCAACGGCTATGCGCGTCCCAGCGTCCTTCGCAGACGAGGAAGCCGATCACGCGGCTTGCCCTGGAGCAGTTGCGGGACGCCGAACGTGCTGCGTGCTCGCGGTGCGCGGTGCCGAACGCGTGGTCGTTCACGTAGACATCGCCGAGCTTGGCGAGCTGCTGCGGATGCGGCTGCTTCTTTTCCTCACCGGCGTGGAAGCGCCGACTCCAGGATGACGTCGCCATCTTTGCAGCGGCGAGGTGCTGTTCGGATTCTATCGCTTTCCATCGTCAAGCAATACGTAATGAACGAAGGCGCA
>JASGHA010000003.1:0-37810 GCA_049841175.1 Rubrivivax sp.
TTGCGGCGCTACCAGTACCGGCTGGCCGAGGTCGGCGCGTCCGGGCCGGCGCGCGCGCTGGGCGAGGCGTTCGCCGAGAGCAGCAGCCGTTACCCGCGCCCGAGCGTGTCGCCGGACGGCCGCTGGGCGCTGCTGCCGCGCTACCAGCCCGACCGTCAGCCGACCTGGGCACAGCGCTATCCGCAGGTGGCCGACGCCGCTGCCCGCTACGGCCCGGGCGCGCTGCAGGACCCGCTGCAGTACTACTCGCGGCCGTATTCCTACGTCGCCCGGCGCCTGGTGGCGGTGCGTCTGGACGACGGCCAGGAACAGGCCGTGTTCGACGCGCCCGACGACACGCTGCCCGGCGGCAGCCAACTGCGGCCCGACCGGCTGTGGCGCGCCGACGGGGCCTCGGTCCTGATCGCTGGCACCTACCTGCCGCCCGACGGGGATGCGCTCGCAAGCACCTCGCCGCACATCGTCGAGTACTGGCCAGACACCGGGCGCTGGCGTGTGGTGGCCGAGCTGAAGACGCGGCTGATGGGCGCTTGGCCGGTGGCGGGCCGCGGCGACGCCATCGACGCGCTGGACGGCGGCACGCGGCGGCGTTTCGTGCGCGATGCCGACGAAGGCTGGCGCGAGGTCGAGGCCGCCGACGGCGGCGACGCCTGGGCCCTGCGCATCGACGAGGCGCTGAATCAGCCACCCGACATCGTCGCCGCAGGGCCGGACGGCCGCAGCGTCCGCCTGACCGACTTGAACCCGCAGTACACCCCGCTCGCCTGGGGCACGATGCGCCCCTACGCGTGGCGCGACGCCAAGGGGCGGACGTGGGATGGTGGCCTGATGTTGCCCGCCGCTTACGACCGCACGGCGCGGCATGCGCTGGTGATCCAGACCTACGGCTTTTCGCCGACGCGCTTCTACCTGGACGGCTCGAACCTGTTCAACGGTTTCACCAGCGGCTTTGCCGGGCGGGCCTTCCTGCGCGAGGGCGTCCTGGTGCTGGCAATGCCCTGGGGCGCGACCACTGACTCGCCGGCCGACGAGCACGAGGCGATCGGCGCGTTTGCCGACGGTGTGGACGCGGCGATCGAGGCACTGGTTGCCGAAGGTCTGATCGACCGCAGCCGCGTCGGCATCATCGGCTGGAGCGCCACCGGCGAACGCGTGCTGAACCTGCTGACCTTCTCCGACGCGCCGATCCGTGCGGCCAGCATCCTGGACGGCGATGCCAACACGCTGTACTCGATGACGGTCACCTACGCGGTGAAGGACGGCATCCAGCGCCGCAAGGAACAGACGAACCAGGGCGGCCCGTTCGGGGCGGCGCTGCAGCGCTGGATCCGCAACGACCCGTCGCTGCACACCGACTGCGTGCGTGCGGCGCTGCGCATCGAGAGCTACGGCCCGCTGGTGCAGAACAACTGGGACGTCTACGCGCTGCTGCGCCGCCAGTACAAACCGGCCGAAATGGTCGTGATCCCCGGCGGCGCGCACGCGCTGTCGCGGCCCGCGGAGCGGCTGCTGTCGCTGCAGGGCCATGTCGACTGGTTCACGTTTTGGCTGCAGGGCCGCGAGCGCACCGATCTGATGCTGCCGGGCGAGACTGCGGCCGACCTGCAGGCGCAGTACGCGCGCTGGCGCCAGATGGTCGAACTCAAGCGCGCCGACGAGGCCCGGCCGCGGTGCGACCGCATGGCGGAAGGCGGCTCTTAGCGCTCCCCGGCCCCGCTGCGCGATGTTGGGGACCAGCGGTTCAGCCAGGCTTCGATGCCGATGTAGACATGCAGCTGGCTGACGTGGCTGACCAGGGGCGTGGGCCGGCCAGACAGCGCTTCTTCGACGCGGGCGCGGTCGAGTAGACCTCGGCGCACGAGTTCGCCGTCCAGCAGCAGCGCCCGCGCGAAGTCGATGTTGCGCAGCAGCACCGCCCGGGTGTGCTCTTCCATGCCGCCTTTGGACCGGCGCCTGGCGATCTCCGGCGGCAGTTCGTCGGCGAATGCCTGGCGAGCCAGTGCCCGCCCGCTCCCGCCGCGCGTCAGCACCCAGGTCGGCAGCCGCAAGCAGCATTCCAGTAGCGGCTGCGACAGCAGCGGGTTCACCAGTTCCGGGGCCGCTTCGCCTTCCAGCGGGTCGTAATACGGAGCCGGGTGCAGCAACGCGCGGATCTGGTTGAGTTTGCCGATCGGCACGCCGCCGGCCTGCGCCAGCGCCGGATGCACGAAGCGCCGGAGCGGGCGGCGGCGCTCGATGGGCACCGGCCCCAGCAGCGGCGGGGGCGCTTCGTCCCAGGGCGTGGACGGGCGCACCCGTTCGGTGAGCGCCAGCGCGATGGTTTTCCAGACCGACACGCGGCCGAGGCGCGCGGCGTCGAGGGCGGCGGCCGGGAAGCCGAAGTCCGGCCCGCGCGAGCGCAGGTAGTCGGCCGCCGGCCACCACTGGTCGAACTCGTAGAACAACTGGTCGCCGCCGGCCCCGGTGAACATCGCCTGCGAGCCGTGCCGTGCCGCCCAGTCGGCGTCGACCCGGGCGCTCATGCGCCCCACGTAGTTGCCCGGCGTGGGCGTGCGTGCGGACGTCAGCAGCGTCTCCAGGCGGAAGTCGGGGCTGCGTTCGTGCTCGACGATGGCGCGCTCGGCGCGGGCTGCGGCCAGGCGTGCGTAGTGGCGCTCGTCGCTGTCGGCGCCGGGCGAGTGGTAGTTCAGGCAGAGCACGTCGCTGGACGTGCGCGTTCTGGTCAGGCAGCTCAGGAGAATGGACGAGTCGACGCCGCCGGACAGGCGAAACAGGATGCGGTCGTAGCACGAGGCCCAGGACCGCGCGCAAGCCTGAACCGTTTCACGCAAGGCCCGCGCCGCCGTGTCCGGGGCATCTGCTGCGGGCGTCTGCGCCAGGGCGGCCGCGTTCCAGAGCAGTTCGCCTGTCACCGGTTGCGCGCCGAGCTGGACGATCTCGCCGGGCACGACCTGCGCCACGCCTTCCAGCACGGTCTCGCGGCCGCCCGGTTCCCCGTACAGGAGGCACGCCGCCACGCCGTCCCAGTTCACGCCGGGAGGCTGCACGCCGAGTTCCCGGATGACGTCCTCCAGCCAGGAGAAGACGATCCATACACCGTGGTTGCGCAGCAGGAAGCAGGGCAGGGCACCGCTGGGGTCGCGCAGGATCCGCGCACCGCCGCCGGCCGTCGGGATGATGGCGACATAACGGCCCCAGAAGTCCTGCACCAGGGCTTGTCCGCCGCTTTGCATGACGCGGCTCGAGTCGGCTTCGCAGAGCCTGAGGTCGTTTGTCGCCGGTTGGGCCAGGTCGTGGCGCCGGAACAGCTTGCCGACGACGATGCCTTGCGCTGCGTGAAGCGGGTAGGCGCTGTTGATGCCCGGCCGTGTGGCCGTGACGTGTACCTGCAGGCCGGGCCGCAGCAGGGCGGGCTGCCAGTTCGCCCCCAGGCGCTGTGCCAGCCGGGCCGCCGTGGCCGCCTGCTGCGCAGCGGCGTCGTCCCAGGCCAGTGCGATGTACCGGAACATGCGGGCTCGGCCTGGCGAACTAGACGACGAGGATCGGGCGATAGCGGCGGACGTGCTCGGGCAGGTCGTTCAGCACGAGCGCGCCGCTCTGCACCCACGAATGCGCCGCAAACGGCTGTGTCCGTACGCCGACGACCCAGTGGGCCAGGACGCCTTCGTGCGCGAGAAAGCCGACGAGCGTCAGCGAGTCATGAAGGCAGCGGTCCCGGGCCGAGAAGGCGAGGGGCCTCAGCCTGTCGAAGGCGGCCACGGCGTTGCGCATCTCGTCCGGCGGGGTGGGGCAGCGCAGCCGTTGCTGCAGACGTTCCCGGCGTGCCGCCACGGTCTTCACGATCCAGAGCAGCGAACGCAGGCGCAGCCAGACGGCGGTGGCCGTTGCGCTGTGCAGCAGGCGCCACAGGTGTCGCGCGCTGATGCCTGTGCTCCGGGCGTCGTACTCGACTTCCAGGGTCAGTGCCGCGTCTTCGAGGACGACGGCGGGCAGGCGCTCGACCGGGTGCCCGCTCAGCAGCCCTTTTGTCTGCAAGCGCCGGGCGAGCGCGCCGATGTCCGCCGCCGCGAGGTGCGGGTGACCCGCCTGCGGCGGGCAAGGCCACCCATGGATGGCTGCTGCCAGCGCCGGCAGTTGCCGGCCGCCGATGCCCAGGTACTGGCCGCGCAACAGGTCCAGCAAGATGACCTGCCCGTCGCATTCGCAGGCACGCACGTGCGGCGCCAGCCACCAGCTTGGTGTCGATGTCGACTCATGCATGGCGTGCCTCGGCTTGGGGGCTGGGCGGCGTTGCGGCAGCAGACGGACCGACTTGCCGGCCCGCCTGCAAGCCCGGTTTTGCCTACATGCGTTGCGGGAAGAGCGGGCTCTCTTCCGAGTTGATGAGGCTGGGCGTGCCCTGCGTCACTTCCTTGGCTTCACCCAGGTCGACGATCTCCAGTTCCAGCGTTTCGTCCATGACGCACTCCTTGAGGTTGGATGACGGTGGGGCTGCCGTTGGCGTATCGCTTCCGGCCGGGGCAAGGTAGGACGGCCTTCGATGTCGGGACAATGAAATTTCGGCCTGCCGTGAAGCGTTCGGTCCGCTTGCCGGCGTCCGCGGCGCAGTGCTGCGAGGACAAGCGCGCCGCAGTGCGGCGGGCGAGGCTCGAGGCGCGACCTTGTTGCTGTTCGGTGGCGGCCTGGCCCGGAAGACCTGCTGGCGTTGCCGGACCGAACGCCGGGCGCGCTGCTTCCAAGTTGGGGGTGAGGTCCAGGGCCGCTGGATCGTCAAGCGGTCATGGACCCTCCGGTTCCTGTCCACGCGGCCAAGACGACCTGGCACATCTGCTGGCAGGCCGTGGCGGGACACGACCTGATCGCGGGCGGGGCGCTGGCCGAACGCATCCGCGGCCGGCTCCTCGACGCTCATGCGCAGCGAGACCGGGTGCTGGTCGACTATCTGCTGGCGCCCACCGAAATCCATGTGCTGTCCAAGCTGACCGCCAGCGACTCACCAGGCGCCGTGGCCCGTGCCGTCGCCACCATCGTCGCGCGATGGGTGCGGGACCTCATGTCGGTGCGCGGGCCGGTCTTTGCCGGGCCTTTCCGGGCCCACCGGGTCGGCTCCCTCGACGCCTTGCGCATCGAGTTGCGCATGCTCGCGTGGCGTCCGGTCGCGCTGGGCCTTTGCACCGCTCCCGCCTACTACCCGCACTCGGCGCTGCGAACGACCCTGGGCTTGCGGCGAGCCATGGGATTCGACGCGAGACCGCAGCTCGCGTTGTTCGGTGACGAAGTGCCGGCCGCGCGCGCGGCGTTGCGCGCTTGGCTGGCCCGAAGACCGTCCGCGATGGAGGTGCGCCAGTGGGAGCTGTCGCGCGGTTTGGCACTCGCCATCGGAACGGTCGGCCCGCTGCCGCTGATGTCGCGCCAGGTGCGCGGGGCCGCGGCAGCGCTCGTGGCCGCTGCCGGGGCCGACGGGATCGACGGAGCCTTGCGCATCCTGGAGCGCTGGGTTCTCGCCAGGCTCGGTCTTCGGGGCGTTGACCGCCTCGCCGACGTGCCGGGCGCGATCGGCGCACGCGGGCGCGCATTGGTGGCTTGCCTGGCCGTGGACATGTCGCTGTGTCCCGCCGCGTCGGTCGCGCGTCACTTCATGCGGGCGAGAGCGACGCTGTGCGAGCAGATGAAAGCGTGCAGGCAAAGAGCCGAGGACCGGCGGCTCCTCGCGATGCCGGCGCACCGGATCGCCGAGGAGGCCATCGGGCTTGTGGTCGCTTCTCGGGAGTCTGCCGCCACAGCGCCGGGGATTCGGGCCGGGTAACGGTCATTTTGTGCCGCTGCCGCTCATGAGGGCTGCGCTGGCACTGTCAGCCGTCAGCCAGGCGACCAGCGCTGAAGTCGCTCCATCACCTCGGCCTTGGGCAGCCGCCGCCGCGGGTGATTCCAGATCCGCGAAAGGCCTTCATGGAGCGTCGCGGCCCCGACCTTTCCTGATGCTTCCATCTGGTCCAGCACCCACAGCAGGCCGTAAACGACGCAGTGGCGCGCCTGGGCCTCGGCCCGCAGGAGCTTGTCGCCCGATACCAGGGCGTGGCCCTGGCGTCGGGCACAGCTGAGGGCAAAGCAGTCCGGGAAGGACAGGCCGGGGCGCAGCTTGCGAAGCTGCTGTGCGAAGTCGACTTCGTCGGGGTTCAGCGCCACGACACCCAGTCCTAGCTTGCGCAGCAAAGGGCCGTTCTCGTGCTCCAACTCGCGGGAATAGAGAAGGTCCGGCACCACCATCGTCAGGTCGCAGGAGAAGGCAGGCTCCAGGAGCCCGCCCCGCTCCAGGTCGATCAGGACGGATGTGTCCGAGACCAGGATGATCATGGCCGGTCAGCCAGGCTGCCCCGCCAGCCGGCGTTCCAGTTCGCGCACGCTGATACGCAGCAGTTCGGCCGCGCGTGCCTCCGAGATGGCGCCTTCGGCGACGGCGCGCAGACACAGGCGCTCCATGCGCTGCGGCACTTCGGGCATCAGCATGCCCGGTTCACCGGAAGCCTGGCTGTTCCAGCCCAGATCCCTGATCTGGGCCCACAGGCGGCCGTAGACCGCCTTGGTGATGATGCCCAACTGGGCACATCGCACCGCCAGAGACGCGATGCTGACCTTGAACAGCTTCTTCAACTCGGCCAGCTCGCCGATCGAGATCGACGTCCGGTGCGGGCCCAGCAGCCTGAGCACCATGTCACGGGCCATCAGGAAGGCGCCGGCAAAGCGGTCGGCGGCTTTCTCCTGTTCGGCGTCGCTGAGGCCGCTGAAGCGCAGCACCAGGTGCGCCAGTTCGTGGGCCAGCGTGAACCGCTGCCGCTCGCCGTTGTGGCCCTGATTCACCACGATGACGGGGACGTCCTGGCGATCGGGCCGCTGCACGAACGCCTTGGAGCCCGACACGTTCTCCGGCAGGTCCAGGGCGATCACCTTGACCCCCTTGTCTTCCAGCAGTTCGGCCATGAAGGGGATCGGGTCGATGCCCAGCTTCCACAGGCGGCGCAAGGCGTCCGCGGCCTGTTCCGCGTCTTCGACACGGGCGATGTCGAAGGCCTCGCCTTCTGGGGCCGCCCAGGGCTGCTCCACGCCGGGCAGCAGCTCTTCCAGTTCCAGATAGCGCTCGACCTGATCCAGCACGGACGCTTGCACGGCGCGCTCCTCCTTGATGCCGGCATGCGGCGCCTTGCGAAAGTCCACGCCCGTCAGCTCGATCTCCCGCTCGCTCAGCAGGTACTCGGGCGAGACGCGCAGGGCCTTGGCCAACGCCAGCAGGATCGTGGAGCTGGGCATCATCTCGTCGCGTTCGTACTTGCCGATGGCCTGCGCCGAGACTTGCCCCTGGATGGCCGCTTCCAGCTCGCGCAGCGACAACCCGAGAGCCTCTCGCGCCCTCTTGAGTCGGTTTCCGATCATGGTGTTCCCCGCGGCCTTTGGTTTACGGATTGACTTGCTAGATTGTTGTTTGTAAACTGCTTCGCGTCAACTGCTCCGACTGGAGGTTCGTGATGGCTAACCGGAACAACGTTCATGTCGTCCAGCGCGACAACGGCTGGGGCACGCTGCGCGAAGGCGGGCAGCGGGCAACACAGGTGTTCAACACCCAGGCCCAGGCCATCCAGGCCGGGCGGCAGATGGCAAGGCAGGGGCAGGGCGAACTGCTGATCCACGGGCAGGACGGGCGCATCCGGGCCCGCGATTCCTACGGCAACGATCCCTGCCCGCCGAAGGACGCGAAGTAATCAGGCTGGATTTCCAGATGCCAGATGCTTCGGCGGCCTGCTCTGCAGTCGAAGAGGCCGTCGCGGTCGCGCAAGCGGGCCGCAAGGCGGATCCGACCGGCGCGCCGCAGGGGGCGCAAGTAGTTCTGGCGCAGGTTCTCGGCGCTGCGGCCCGCAAGGGCCGCGATCTCCTTGGCATGCCAGGCATCTGGTTCAGCAGGGCCTAGCGGCGCGGGCCGGCCAGCTGGTCGTCCCGAGGTTCGGGATGGCGAGGGTTGCTGTCTTGGACTCCGAGGTTGCTAGACAAGGCGTTGGGGTTACTAGATAGGCTGGCAGGTTGCTGGACAAGCCCCGTCTGCGCCTTTGGCAGCAAGCTGGCCGGCGCCTGTGACATCCTTGCTGCAATCCCGGTCATTGCGGCCCAGTATCCGGATGGTGGCTTGGTACCAGGCCGCCAGAGCGTCGGCTGCTTCAGGCCGAGCCTATCGGGTGCGTGTGGCGGGCGGTCGCCGTGGCCACCAGTGCATCATCTGCCACGAGCGCGAGAGGTCGGGGACTAGCTGGCCGCATCGATCTGCCGGGGGGGCCCGTCTTGCCGATCATCGGCACGAGGGTGCACGGTTGCACACAATGCAGCTCAGCTGCAGGTTGATTTGGTTGATCCGGTTGAAATGGTTGACGGCGGCGTCTACCATAGACCTTCCGCTCAGGAGGTTTGAATGGTCACCGCTGCGCGCTCCACAACCATGGCCACGGTCGACGTTCCGACCTTGGTCGACAACATCCGCGAGTTCAACAAGCAGGCGGCGAAGATCGTCAAAGCGCCATGGGCAGGCAGCCAGGAGGCGGATCTGCTGTCCCTGCGCAAGGAACTCGGCGGCGCACTCGACGAACTGGATGCGACCGTCAAGGCCTTGCGGTCGGCGGTCACCCGGGTTGCCGGCGCACCGAGCCGTGCGCCCTCGTCCTCGGATGCCGAACCCGCAGCCCTGGTTCTGGACAGCACCGAAGCGATGGTTCAGAAAGGCCAGTTGGTGACCGCCGCCGAGTTCCAGGAACTGATGGGCTGGACGTCCCGGCAAGCGGTATGGAAGGCGGTGGACGGCCGGCGAGTCTTTTGTCTGGAGTACAAGGCTCAGCGCTACTTCCCCGCCTTCTACGCCGACTCGCGCTATGACCGTCGGCAACTGGAAGCGGTCACGAAGATGCTGGGTGACCTGCCGGGAGGCGCCAAGCTGCAGTTCTTCCTGACGCGCAAGGGCTCTCTCGGTGGCGCCACGCCGCTGCAGGCACTGGCCGCGGGCCGCGTGGTCAAGGTCAAGGACATTGCCGCCGCTTTTGCCGAGGTTCCGAGCGAGGTCTGAACGTGGCGCTCCAGGCCCCTTCGCCGGAGTTTTCGGAGTTGCCTCTGAAAGTCCGGAGGGTGCGCGTCACCTCGTTGAAGAGGATCGGCCGGCACGATAGCGGCGAACCATATTTCGGCAGGCACGCGGCCAACCGGTTCGACGATCCTGATAAGCGCTTCGGCACCTGCTACTGCGGACGGCAACTGGACACGGCCATCGCCGAGACCGTTCTTCACGACGAGCTGCCCGAGAAGGGGCAGTTCAAGATCCGGCAGGAAGACATCGAGGCGCGCTATCTCGTAACCTTCGCCGCCGGCGATGACGACGGCGTGCTCCGTCTGGCTGATCTCACGGGGCCTCATCTGAAGCGTCTCGGTGGCGACAACAGCCTGTCGGCCGAGCAGCCTTACGACATGCCGCAGAAGTGGAGTGCGGCCGTGCATGAGCATCCCGCGAAGGTGGACGGCTTCCTGTATGTCTCGCGGCAGTTGAACGACAAGAAGGCGGTCGTGGTGTTCGACCGGGCGCGCAGCAAGTTCGGGAATCCTGCGTACACGCCTCTCGCCGGCGCGCCGGGGCTCGCCCAGGCAATGAAGCGGCTGGGCATCGTCGCAATCGGAGCCCGCATCTAGCCTAGCCCCACTTGGCGGATGCGCCTGATTCGGCCTGCGGCGCTGGCCGGAGCCACAAATCGCGCAGCCTCGCCCGCTCGGTGACGGTGGTGCTGGGGCGGCACCGCTGGGCCGCCCGCACCGCGCTCAGTGGTAGTCGTCCTCGATCTGGTGCCGCACCGCCAGCACCGTCACCGTCGACGCGTCTTCGATCTCGAAGAGCACGACGTAGCCCGAGTGCCCGAAGCTGACCACCAGCTCGCGCAGGAAGGCGCTGGACGCGGCCTTGCGGCAGGTGAAAGGCGACGCCTCGAGGGTCGCGATGCCGGCCCGCAGGGCGGCCAGCGCCTGATCGGCCAGCTCCAGTCTGCCGGCGCTGCGCTGCAGTTCGCGCTCCAGCACGAAGTCGTAAAGTCGCTCCAGGTCGGCCTCGGCCGCGCGGGTTAACCGTACCCGATAGCTCACTTCCCGGAGGCCTTCAGCGCCCGGGCGGCATCCAGCTTGCGCTGCAGCTTGTCGAGCACCTGGTCGGCATCGACGTAATCGCCGCTCGTGCGCGCCTCGTCGCGCGCCGCCAGTCCGCGGGAGATGAACTCGGCGCGGACGCGGCGGCGTTCGATGCCTTCGCGCACCGAGGCCTCGATGAAGCCCGACAGGGACTCGCCTTCCGCCAGCACGCTCTCAGCGGCTTCACGAAGCTCGGGCTCGACGCGCAGCGACGGCAAGGTGGCGGTCTTCATCGTGGGCATCCCGATGCGTTGCAAGTGCGATGCAGTGTAATGGCTTGGATGTGCTCGCGCCTCCCGCCAGGTTCACGCCCTGGCCCGCGGCTTCATGCGGAAGCTGATGCCCATGCGGTTGATCGCGTTCATCGCGGCGATCGTCAGCGTCAGGTCGACCAGATCCTTCTCGCCGAACACGGCCAAGGCGGCGGCATAGGCATCGTCGGAGGCGTGGGTCTCGCTGACGCGCGTCACCTCCTCGGTCCAGGCCAGCGCGGCGAGTTCCTGCTCGGTGAAGAGGTATCTCGCTTCGTGCCAGACCGGGACGAGCACCAGCTTCTCCACCGACATGCCTTCGGCCAGCAGGTCCCGCGTGTGGATGTCGATGCAGTGCGCGCAGCCGTTGATCTGCGACACGCGCAGGAAGACCAGATGTGTCAGCAAGCTCGGCAGGCTGGTGCTCTTGCTGACGTAGTGATGCAGCGTGCCGACCGCCTTGGCGCCTTCGGGAGAGGCCTGGAACCAAACAGCGCGATTCATGAATCGGATTCCTTCGAAGTGAACGATGTGCAGAGGCCGGGACCGGCCTCCTGATCACAAGACGTTCGGCTCGGCGCGGCTGTGACATGGGCCTGGTGCAGTCGCGCGGAACTCGCACCGAGCGCCTGCCGCTGGAGCGTGGCGCAGACCCGGTTCACAAACGTTCTAGGCAGCCCGCCCGCCGTTCTGCAGCATGCGGGGCATGCACGCATCGCCCTGGATTTATCGCAGCTTCACCGCGCCCTTCACCACGACGGGGCGCTCGGCCCTGGTGCCGCCGCCGCCCTGGCATTACGCCGGGTGGCTGCTGAACGTGGCCTTCCGCTTCGACGCGGCGGCGGCGGCCGCGGCCGCGCTCGTGCCGCCGGTCGCGGGCCAGGCGACCGGCCGCGGCTGCGTGCACTTCGCCGACTGGCAGGCCACCACCGACGGCCACGAGATGCTGGACCCCGTCATGGCCCAGTACCGCGAGACCATCATCGTGCTCGAGCTGGAGCGGCCCGACGGCAGCCGCTGCATGTACTGCCCCGCCATCTGGGTCGATCAGGACATCTCGATGCTGCGCGGCCTGCTGCAGGGCTGGCCCAAGAAGATGGGCAGCACCTGGCTCACACGCAGCCTGCCGCTGGACCATCCCGCCGCGGCGCCATGTCGCGCGGGCAGCCGACTGGGCGCCAGTCTGGCGGTCAAGGACCGGCGCGTGCTCGAGGCCCGGGCCACGCTCACCGGCCGGCCGGGGCGGCCGCTGGGTTTCCTGGCGCAGCCCACGATCGGCGCTGTCGGCTGGCCCGACCTGCGTCAACCGCGCCAACTGCCGGAGATCACGCTGCTCAGGGCCGACATCCAGCAGCGCGTCGGCGGCGACTGGTTCGACGCCGAGGCCTCGCTGCATCTGCTGCCGCATCCGGCCGAGGACATCGGCCTGCTCGGCGAACTGAGCGCCGAGCAGGCCAGCGCCGGCTGGCTGGGGATCACCGTCACGGGAGCGCTGGATGTCTGAGCCGGGCGGCCCCGTCGTCGCGCCGGAAGAAGCCGACAAGGTCGCCGTCGTCCTGGCGGCAGAGCTGGCGCCGGGCCCGGCCGCGAACATCGCCGCTTGCCTGGCCGCCGGGCTGGCCGCGGCGACCCCGGGCTGGGCCGGGCGCGAACTGGTCGATGGCGCCGGGCTCGCGAGCGTGGCTTCGTCGCATGTTCCGATCACGATCCTGCGCGCGACGGCCGACACGATGCAGGCCTTGATGCAGCGACTGGCCGCACCGGCGCGGGCTCATGGCTGCACCCTCAGCCTGTTCCCGGCCTATGCTCAGGCGATGCATGACGTTGATGCCTATGGCGAGTGCCACGCCGCGAGCGTGCACACCGACGAGGTGATGCTCGGCATCGGTCTGCACGGCCCGAAACGGGCGGTGAACCGGCTGACCGGAAGCCTGCCGCTGTGGCGCTGAAGCGCTCCGAGGTCTGCCGCCTGCGGGTGTTCGACCTGGAGCAGGTGCGTCACCACCAGGACGGGCAGGAGTGGGTGCCGCACTGGCACGACGAATGGTCCTTCGGCGCGGTGGTGCAGGGCGAGTGCCGCTGCAGCGTCGCCGGCCGGCCGTTCGTGGCGCGCGCGGGGGATCTGATCGCGATCGCCCCGGGCGTCGTGCACACCGGCGCGCTGGTCGCCGGGCCGCCCGGCGACGGCGTCACGGTGATGATGTTCTACGTGCCCGCGTCCTGGCTGCAGCACGCCGGGCTGCAGGCCCCGGTGCAGAGCACGAAGCTGGCGTCGCCGGGGCTCGCTGAAGCCGCGGTGAAGCTGGCCTCGGCCGACGAGGTGTTGGCCTGGCTGCGCCGTGCCGTCCCGGCGCTGACCGGCGCATCGCACCTTGCACGCACCGAAGCCGACGCCTTGCCCAGCGAAGCGGTGCGCGAGCTGATCCGGCGTGTGCAGGCCGCCGTGCTGCGCGGAGAACAGACCGTGTCGGGCCTGGCGCGGCAATGCGCGGTCAGCCGCCAGCGGCTGCATCGGGTGCTCTGCCGCTGGCTCGGCATGTCGCCGGCGTCGTACCTGCTCGCGGTCCGGGTGCACCGCGCCCGGCAGTTGCTGCTCGACGGTGCCGGGCTGGCGGCGGTGGCGGCTGAATGCGGCTTTGCCGACCAGGCGCACTTCACGCGGTGGTTCAGGCGCACGTTCGGCTACAGCCCGGGTGACCTGGTGCAGGCCAGTCAGGCACTAGCGCCTTAGACGCGCCCGCAGAGCCCGTCAACGCGCGCCCAGCAGCTCGTCGTTCAAGGGCTCGTCCGTGATGTGCCCGCCCCAGGAGGCGACCAGCTCCTGGATCGTCTGCGCGACGACGCGGCAGGGTGGCGACAGCTTGCCGTGGCGCGGCAGTGCCAGCGCGAGGTGGCGGCGCAGGTCGGGCTGCACCAGGCGGCTGGCTTGCAGGCGGCCGCTGCGCAGGTCGTGGGTGATGGAGTAGGGGCCCAGCACCGAGTACAGCGGCCGGCCGGTGCCGCGTGCCACCAGTTCACGCTGCACGGTCAGCGAGTCGGCCTCCAGCACCGCACGCAGCTGGAAGCCCAGGCCGCGCGCGGCGTCGTCCAGCGCGCTGCGCCAGTGGCTGGGGCGGCGCGGCAGCACCAGCGGCAGGTCGGCCAGGCGCGAGAACGGCACCGTCGGCTGGCGTGTCAGCTCGTCGCCCGGAGCGCTGACGAGGTAGGTCTGGGCCACGCACAGCGGGATCTCCTCGCCGCCGGCCGGCTTGCGGAAGCGGATCAGGATCGCCAGGTCGACGGCGCCGCTGTCCAGCATCGCGTCGAGCTCGGTGCCTTGCGCTTCGGCGACGTCGAGCTGGATGCCCGGCTGCGCCACCTCCAGCCGCTCGTGCAGCCGTGTCAGCAGCGGGTGCGCGGCCGACGGGATGATGCCCAGCCGCACCTGGCCCAACAGCTGGCCGGCGTCGGCGCGCAGGTCCTGCGTCAACTGCTCGGTCTCGTGCAGCCAGGCGCGCAGCCGCACCGCGGCGCGCGCGCCCAGCTCGGTCAGCACCACACCGCGCCCGGTGCGCCGGAACAGCGGGCCGCCGCACAGCGCCTCGAACTCGGTGATCTGGCGGCTGATGTGCGACTGCACGGTCTGCCGCCGCGCGGCCACCTTGCTGATGCCGCCGGCCTCGGCCACTTCCAGGAACAAACGCACCATCGCGACGTTCATGACCCCGTCTCCGACTCGGTTTTAGATTTGCCTGTACCGGCAACTCTGAAAGCTCGGAATTGTATCTATGAAGATATCGCGACAATTCCTACAGTGGCCTCCATCGCAACCCCTTAGCTGAAAGGAAATAGACATGACTGCGATCGACCTGCGAGGCCTGAACCCCGCTCCCGTCACCCCCTTCACCCAGGACGGCGCGGTGGATTACCCCGCGATCCAGCGCCTCGGCAGCTGGCTGGCCAGCGTCCCGGGCGTCAAGAGCCTGACCGTTCTGGGCCACGCCGGTGAAGGCACGTTCCTGGAACGCGACGAGCAGTGCCGCGTCATCGAAGCCTTCCGCGAGTCGGTCGGCGGCAAGCTGCCGATCATTGCCGGCATCACGCTCGAAGGCACGCAAGTCGCCGCCGAGGAAGCCAAGCGCGCCGTCAAGGCCGGCGCTTCGGCCGGTCTGCTCTACCCGTCGCACGGCTGGCTGCGTTTCGGCTACCAAAAGGGCGCGCCGCAGGACAAGTACAAGGCCGTCTACGAAGCCAGCGGCCTGCCGCTGATCCTGTTCCAGTACCCGGACGTCACCAAGTGCACGTACGACCTGGAAACCCAGCTCGAGATCGCCGCGCTGCCGGGCGTCTTCGCGATGAAGAACGGCGTGCGCAACATGAAGCGCTGGGACCGTGAAATCCCCGTCATCCGCAAGGAACGTCCGGACCTGCAGATCCTGACCTGCCACGACGAATACCTGCTGCACACGATGTTCGACGTCGACGGCGCGCTCGTCGGCTACGGCTGTATCGCCCCGGAAGTGCTGGTCGAGATGATCGCCGCCGGCAAGGCCAAGGACTACAAGAAGGCGCGTGAACTGCACGACCGCCTGCTGCCGGTCACGGCCAACGTGTACCACCGCGGTTCGCACATGGAAGGCTCGGTCGCGCTGAAGTGGGCGTTGGTCGCTCGGGGCATCCTCGAGCACGCCGCCGTGCGTTCGCCGCTGCTGCCGCTGGCCCCGGGCGCCGAGCACGAGATCGCCGCCGCGATGGCCGCCGCCGGCCTCGGCCGGGTGCGCTAAGCCCCCCCGGCAGGCGGGGCTGCCGGCTCGCGCCGCCCCGCCTGCCCGCCATCGCGAGCCTGCATCGCCCCACGATCGTCACGATCGTCGAAGACCAGAACTAGACCAATACGGCGGAGACTGGCGCATCGCAGTAGCCCGCGCCCAGAGCGGGTGGCGCTATCTCGCCGAGCCACGAGAGAGATAGACATGACAAGCTTCCCGCTCCCCACCCGGCGCTCGGCGTCGGGTGCGGCCCGGGCCGCCGGCACGCTGTGCGTGCTCGGGCTGGCCTCCGGTGCCGCGTTTGCCCAGGTCACCCTGGGCGGCACGCTCGACGTCGGCACGCGCCACGTGCGCAACGGCGACCTCGGTTCGATGAACTCGGTCGTCAGCGGCGCCAACACCACCAGCAAGCTCGTCGTGCGCGGCCAGGAAGACCTGGGCGGCGGACTGAGCGCCGGCTTCTACCTGGACGGCACCATCCTCGCCGACAGCGGCACGACGAACACGCCGTTCTGGGACCGCCGCGCCACTGTCGGCCTCGTGCACCAGCGCTACGGCGAAGTGCGCATGGGCCGCGACTGGGTGCCGACGCAGCTGGTCTGGAACGCGATGGACCCGTTCTCCACGATCGGCATCGCCGGCGCCAACACCTTCCGCACGCCGTTCGGTTCGCGGGCGATGGGCCAGGCCTTCGGCGCCAATGCCACCGGCGCGGCGCAGAACCCGACGCTGCGTGTCGCCAACGCCGTCGAATACATCCTGCCGGGCGGCCTTGCCGGCTTCAACGGCGCGCTGATCGCCTCCACCGGCGAAGGCGGCTCGGCCGGTGCCGGCCAGACCAAGAGCGACGGTTTCCGCCTCGGCTGGGCGCAAGGCGCCTGGCAGCTCGGCGTCTCGCAGTTCACGGTGCGCAACGCCAACAACGACGACGACTTCACCGACCGCGTCTGGGGTGTCGCCTACGACGCCGGCTTCGCCAAGCTCAGCGTCGGCCAGCGCCGCTGGAACTACCGCACCGACACGACGACCAACAGCCTCGTCGGCGTCATCGTGCCGCTGGGTGCCGGGCAGCTGAAGTTCACCTACCTGCGCGCCGACCAGACCGGCGCCACCGCGGCGCTGAGCGCCAACGACGCGACGCTGCTCGGCGTCGGCTACGTCTACTCGCTGTCCAAGCGCACGGCGCTCTACGCGCACGCGGCGCGCCTCAGCAACCAGGGCGGAGCCAGCTTCGCCATCGCCGGCGGTCCCGCCACCAGCGGCGTCGCCACTGCGGCCAACTACTTCGGCGGTCAGCGCTCCACGGGCTTCGAGCTCGGCATGCGCCAGGACTTCTAGGAGCCGCGGTCATGAAAGACACTTCCACGCTGCCCATTCCGGGCGGCATGTCCGACGCCGCCTCGACGATGAGTTCCTCCGCTTCGGCGCCGTCGTCCCGCGCCCGTGCGCAACTGCTGTTCCGGCTGGAGAACGTGCCGTTCTGCCGCTGGCACACCAAGGCCCGTGTGATCATGGGCAGCGCGACCTTCTTCGATGCCTTCGACGCGCTCTCGCTGGCCTTCGTGCTGCCGGTGCTGGTCGGCCTGTGGCATCTGTCGCCGGGCCAGGTCGGCCTGCTGATCGCCGCCGGTTATCTCGGCCAGGTGGTCGGCGCGCTGGTCTTCGGCTGGGTCGGTGAACGTTACGGCCGCGTGCCGGCGATTTCCACCGCGGTCGGCGTGATGTCGGTGATGAGCATCGCCTGCGCCTTCGCCGGCAACTACGAGGTGCTGTTCCTGCTGCGGCTGCTGCAGGGCATCGGCGTCGGCGGCGAGGTGCCGGTGGCGGCCACCTACATCAACGAGCTGTCGCAGGCCAAGGGGCGCGGTCGCTTCTTCGTGCTCTACGAGCTGATCTTCCCGCTGGGCCTGCTCGCCGCGGCGCAGGTCGGGGCCTACGTCGTGCCGCGTTTCGGCTGGGAATACCTGTTCCTCGTCGGCGGCATCCCGGGCGTCATCATCCTGATGTTCATGATGCGTCTGCCCGAGTCGCCGCGCTGGCTGGTCGGCAAGGGCCGGCTGCACGACGCCGAGCAGGTCATCCGCCAGGTCGAGGCCGCGACGCCCAAGCGCAGCCTGGACACCGAGCGTGACGCCGGCGAGATCGAGCGGCGCGTGCAAGGCCTGACCGACGGCATCGGCAAGCAGAACAAGGCCTCGTGGAAGGAGCTGTTCTCGGTGGTCTACCGGCCGCGCACGCTGGTCGTCTGGGTGCTGTGGGCCTCGTCGTACTTCGTCGCCAACGGCATCAACAACTGGCTGCCGACGCTCTACAAGACGGTCTACCACCTGCCGCTGCAGGAAGCCCTGCGCATGGCGTCGCTGAGCAACGTGATGAGCGTCTGCGCGGTGCTGGCCTGTGCGCTGTTCGTCGACCGCATCGGCCGCCGCCGCTGGGCCATCGGCAGCTTCATCGTCTGCGGCACGCTGCTCGCGACGCTGGCCTTCCTCGGCGCCGAAAGCGCCTGGTCGGTGATGCTGCTCGGCTCGTCGGCCTACGCGGTGATGGGCACGACCACGGTGCTGCTGTATCTGTACACCCCGGAGATCTACCCGACCCGCATGCGGGCCATCGGCACCGGCCTGGCCACCTCGTGGCTGCGGGCGGCTTCGGCCACGGCGCCGGCGGTGGTGGGCTTCGTGCTCACCGGCTACGGCATCGCGACGGTGTTCGGCATGTTCGCGGCGATGACCGTCATCGGCCTGATCGCGGCACGCCAGATGATCGAGACGGCCAACCGCTCGCTCGAAGAGATCTCGCCCTGATGCCTGGCTGAGACCCACCGGCGCGGGGGTACCCGCGCCGGTTTCCCTGATTCCCCAATAAGAACAACAATGGTCCCCGGCCCACCCGGCCGGGACCTTACGGAGACGGCCACCCGCCCAATTCGTTTTTCAAGGAACCCAGATGAACACCATGACCATTGCCAGCAGCCGAGCCAACGCCTGGGAGGGCTTCGCCGGCGGTCGTCGGGAAACCGCGGTCGACGTCCGCGACTTCATCCAGAAAAATTACACCCCGTACAGCGGCGCGAGCGCCTTCCTGGAAGGCCCGACGACGCGCACGCTGGCGCTGTGGAAGAAGCTCGCCGAGCTGCTCAAGCAGGAGCAGGCCAAGGGCGTGCTGGACGTGTCGGCTGATCGTCCGTCGACCATCGTCGCGCACGACGCCGGCTACATCGACCAGGGTCTGGAACTGATCGTCGGCCTGCAGACCGACGCTCCGCTCAAGCGCGCGATCATGCCCAACGGCGGCCTGCGCATGGTGCAGTCGGGCCTGAAGGCCTACGGTTTCGAGAGCGACCCGACGGTCGACGAGATCTGGACCAAGTACCGCAAGAGCCACAACCAGGGCGTCTTCGACGTCTACTCCAGCGAGATCGCCAAGGCGCGCAAGTCGGCGGTGCTGACCGGCCTGCCCGACGCCTACGGCCGCGGCCGCATCATCGGCGACTACCGCCGTGTCGCGCTGTACGGCGTGGACGCGCTGCGCAAGTTCAAGCAGCAGGAATACAAGGACCTGGACAGCCGCGACTTCAGCGAAGACGTGCTGCGCCTGCGCGAAGAGCTCTCCGAGCAGGGCCGCGCGCTGGAAGAACTCAAGGTCATGGGCGCCAAGTACGGCTTCGACCTCGGCCGCCCGGCGCAGAACGCGCGTGAAGCCGTGCAGTGGACCTACCTCGGCTACCTGGCCGCGGTGAAGGAGCAGAACGGTGCCGCGATGTCGCTGGGCCGCGTCTCGACCTTCCTGGACATCTACATCCAGCGCGACCTGGACGCCGGCCTCATCGACGAAGCGCGCGCCCAGGAGTTCATCGACGACCTCGTCGTCAAGCTGCGCATCGTGCGTTTCCTGCGCACCCCCGAATACGACCAGCTCTTCTCCGGCGACCCGACCTGGGTGACCGAAGCCATCGGCGGCGTCGGCGAAGACGGCCGTCCGCTGGTCACCAAGAACAGCTTCCGCTTCCTGCAGACGCTCAACAACCTGGGCCCGGCGCCCGAGCCCAACCTGACCGTGCTGTGGTCCGAGAAGCTGCCGCAGGGCTTCAAGGACTTCTGCGCCAAGACCTCCATCGACACCTGCTCGGTGCAGTACGAGAACGACGACCTGATGCGTCCGTACTGGGGCGACGACTACGGCATCGCCTGCTGCGTCTCGGCCATGCGCATCGGCAAGCAGATGCAGTTCTTCGGCGCGCGTGCCAACCTGGCCAAGGCGCTGCTGTACGCGATCAACGGCGGCCGTGACGAAGTCAGCGGCGAGCAGATCGCCCCGGTCACCGAGCCGATCAGCGGCGACGTGCTCGACTACGACGAAGTCATCGCCAAGTTCGTGCCGACGATGGAGTGGCTGTCGGGCGTCTACATGAAGTCGCTCAACGCGATCCACTTCATGCACGACAAGTACGCCTACGAGCGCATCGAGATGGCGCTGCACGACCGCGACATCCTGCGCACGATGGCCTGCGGCGTCGCCGGCCTGTCGGTGGTCGCGGACTCGCTGTCGGCGATGCGTCACGCCAAGGTGCACGTCGTGCGCGACGAGCGCGGTCTGGCCACCGAGTTCCGCCTCGAAGGGCGCTACCCGGCCTTCGGCAACAACGACGAGCGTGTCGACACCATCGCCAGCTGGATCGTCGAGACCTTCATGGGCTTCCTGCGCAAGCAGAAGGCCTACCGCGGCGCCACGCCGACGATGTCGGTGCTGACGATCACGTCCAACGTCGTGTACGGCAAGAAGACCGGCAACACGCCCGACGGCCGCAAGGCCGGCGAGCCGTTCGCGCCGGGCGCCAACCCGATGCACGGCCGCGACTACAAGGGCGCGGTGGCCTCGATGGCCTCGGGGGCCAAGCTGCCGTACAGCTGCTCGCAAGACGGCATCTCCTACACCTTCACGATCGTGCCCAGCGCCCTGGGCCCGGACGAAGGCCAGCGTGTGGCCAACCTGGTGAACCTGATGGACGGCTACTTCGGCTCCGGCGGGCACCACATCAACGTCAACGTCTTCGACCGTTCGACGCTGCTGCACGCGATGGAGCACCCGGAGCTGTACCCGCAGCTGACGATCCGGGTGTCGGGTTACGCGGTGAACTTCATCAAGCTGACGCGCGAGCAGCAGCTCGATGTCATCAGCCGTACCTTCCATGCCTGCCACTGACGTCAAAAGCGTCGTGCTCGCCGCCCCGTGCGGCGGCACGCGGCCGGTGCACGCGCCCGGCGCGGCGCCGGCCGCCGCCGTCACCGAAGGCTGGGTCCATTCGACCGAGACCTGCGGGACGGTGGACGGCCCGGGGATCCGCTACGTGCTGTTCCTCTCGGGCTGTCCGCTGCGCTGCGCGTACTGCCACAACCCCGACACCTGGCACCGCCACGACGGCACGCTCACCAGCGTCGCCGAGATCCTGACGGACATCGGCCGCTACCGCGGCTTCATCCAGGCCAAGGGGGGCGTGACGCTCAGCGGCGGCGAGCCGCTGACGCAGCCGCGTTTCGTCAAGGCGCTCCTGCGCGGCTGCAAGGCGATGGGCCTGCACACCGCGCTGGACACCTCGGGCTACCTGGGTGCCAAGGTCGACGACGAGATGATGGCCGACCTGGACATGGTGCTGCTGGACATCAAGGCCTTCAGCGAGAAGACCTACCACCGGCTGACCGGCGCCGAGCTCAAACCCACGCTGGACTTCGCGCGCCGGCTGGCAGCTCTCGGCAAGCCGATCATCCTGCGCTACGTGCTGGTGCCCGGCTGGACCGACCACGACAACGAGGTCCGCGCACTGGCCGCGTTCGCCGCCAGGCTGGGCAACGTGCAGCGAGTGGACGTGCTGCCGTTCCACCAGATGGGCGAGCACAAGTGGCACGAGCGTGCGCTGGACTATCGCCTCGCCGGAGTCGCCCCGCCGTCCGAGGAACTGGCCGAGCACACGCGAACGCTGTTCCGCGAGGCCGGGCTGGCCGTCGACTGACGCCGGCCCCGGCTTTTCCCACTGCCTACGACACACCGGGTGCCCACCCGGCCGGGCCTGCCTTTGCCTGGAGAACACCACGATGTCGACCCTCAGCCTGTGCGCCGCGCCGAAAGCGCGTGCGGCCGCTGCCCCGTGCGAAGCGCCGCTGCCGGCGGCGCTGGTCTATCCCTGCGACGAGCTCTCGCTGCGTGTCGCCGTCGAGGCCGCGTCCACCGGGCTGATCGATCCGGTGCTCGTCGGCCCGACGGCGACGATGCAGCGGCTGGCGGCGATGCATGGGCTGGACCTGTCGCGCTGCTGCCTCGTCGACGCCGCCTCGGCACGCACGGCCCTCGAAGCCGCGGCGCAACTGGCGCGCGACGGCGAGGTCGGCGCGCTGATGCAGGGCGCGCTGCCGGCCGACGAACTGGTGGCCGTCGTGATGCGCAAGGACCACGGCCTGCGCGTCGCACCGCGCCTGAGCCACGTCGCCGTCGTGCAGGTGCCCGGCCGTGCGCGGCCGCTGCTGATCACCGACGCGGCGATCAACGTCTCGCCGTCGCTGGAGGACAAGGCGCAGATCGTGCAGAACGCGATCCGGCTCGCGCAGGCGCTCGGCGTCGCGACGCCCAGGGTCGCGATCCTGTCGTCGACCGAGACGGTGAACCCGAAGATCGCCTCGACGCTGGAAGCCGCCGTGCTCTGCAAGATGGCCGAACGCGGCCAGATCGCCGGCGGCCTGCTCGACGGCCCGCTGGCGCTGGACGACGCGATCTGCGCCGACACCGCACGCAGCAAGGGCCTGGCCTCGCCGGTGGCCGGCGACGCCGACATCCTGCTCGTGCCCGACCTCGTGGCCGGCGACCTGCTGGTCAAACAACTGCGCCTGTTCGCCGCGGCCGACGCTGCCGGCGTCGTGCTCGGCGCCCGCTTGCCGGTGATCCTGGCCGGCGCCACCGACACGCTGCGTTCGCGCCTCGCGTCCTGCGCCATCGCGGCGCGGCTGGCGGCGGCGCAGCTCTGCTCTTGAGAACCCGATGAATCATCCGCTGTCTGCCGCCGCCGAGGCGGCCCCTCGTTCGCTGTTCGACCCGCTGGCCCCCGACGCGGTGGCCTGCGCCGCCGAGGAGATGGGCGTCAAGAAGGCCAAGGCCGGCGCCGCCCAGCAGTTCGGCCTGGCGGTGCTCGGTGGCGCCTTCGTCGCGCTGGGTGCGATGTTCGCCACCATCGCCATCGCCGGCGCCGACCACGTGCTGCCCTGGGGCCTGATGCGCCTGATGATGGGCGCCGCGTTCTCGATGGGGCTGATGCTGGTCGTCGTCGCCGGCGCCCAGCTCTTCACCAGCGACGCGCTGATGGTCATGGCCTGGGCCAGCGGCCGGCTCGACACGCGGCGCATGCTGCGCGTCTGGACCATCGTCTGGTTCGGCAACCTGGTCGGTGCACTGGGCACCGCGACCATCGTCTTCCTTGGCGGCCAGTACGGCTTCGGCCACGGCGAGGTCGGCGCCAGCGCGCTGTACCTGGCCGCCAGCAAGGCCAGCCTGCCGCCGTTCAAGGCCTTCAGCCTGGCCATCCTGTGCAACGTGCTGGTGTGCCTGGCGACCTGGCTGTCGCTGGCGGCACGCAGCGTGACCGACAAGATCGTCGCGATGTTCCTGCCGATCACGGCCTTCGTCGCCGCCGGCTTCGAGCACTGTGTGGCCAACATGTACTTCGTGCCTTACGGCCTGATGGTCAAGTGGTTCGCGCCGGCCGCCTTCTGGGCCGAGCCTGCGGCGCAGGCCAAGGCGGCGACCGACATCCCGGTGGCGCAGTACCTCGTCAACCTCGGCGTCGTGACGCTGGGCAACTGGGTCGGCGGCGCGTTGCTCGTCGCCGGCGCCTACTGGTGGCTGTTCCGACGCTCGGGGCGCAAGGCGTGATGGCCGGCTTCGGCAACCCCCAGGCGACGGCGCGCGACATCGAGCGTGCGCTGCTGCAGGCCGGGCGCGCGCTGGCGCTGGACTGGCAGGACGCGGCGGCCGTGCAGTCGCTGGTGGCCGAGACGCTGGACCGGCGCCAGGGCCTGAAGGCCGCCGCCGGGCGTGTGCCGCACGGGCGCGAACGCCAGCGGTTCAAACTCTGCGCGCTGGTGGTGCTGCGGCGCCGGCTGGAACTGGAGCTCGGTGCGGCCGATGCGCCGGGCGCGGCCTGGACGACGCTGTCGCGCGTGCTGGACCGCGAAATCGAAAGCCGCCTCGCGGGCGGCTGAAAGCGCGCGCCGCCGGGCGGCGGCAGCATGGTGAGAGCCCGCCGCCTAGCGGCGGCGGGGGCCGGTCAGGCGGCCGCGGTCTCGGCGAGCAGCAGGCTCACCGGGTCGTCTTCGACTTCGGGCGTCTCGTCGACGATGACGTTGCTGAGGCGGCCGATGCCCGAGATCTCGACTTCGATCGTGTCGCCGGCGTGCATGTACAGCGGCGGCACACGCTTCTTGCCAACGCCGCCGGGCGAGCCGGTGATGATCACGTCGCCGGGCGACAGCGCGCTGAAGGTGCTGATGTACTCGATCAGCTCGGCCACGGTGTGCAGCATCGCGCCGGTGCTTTCGTCCTGCACCTGCTGGCCGTTGAGGAAGGTGCGCAGGCGCAGCTGCTGCGGGTCGGGGATCTCGTCGGTGGTCACGATCCACGGGCCGAAGGCGCCGGTGTCGTGCCAGTTCTTGCCGGCGGTGAACCAGGTGTGCTGCCAGTCGCGCACCGAGCCGTCCATGTAGCAGGCATAACCGGCGACGTGCTGCAGCGCCTCCTCGCGCCGGATGCCGCGGCCGCCGGTGCCGATGACGACGGCCAGTTCACCTTCGTAGTCGAACTCGCGGCTCTGCAGCGGCTTGACGACCGGGCACAGATGGCCGGTCTGCGAGTCGGGGAAGCGGATGAACAGCGTCGGTGCCGGGTTGGTCTCGTTGAACTCCTGGCGCTTGGCGGCGTAGTTCATGCCGACGCAGAAGATCTTGTTCGGACGGTCGATGACGGGCAGGAAGGTGATGTCCTGTTCCTGCAGGTCGGCGGCGGCGTGTTCGTGCTGCTGCGCGAGCGCCAGGCCGTCGGGCGCGGCAAGCAGCGCGCGCAGCGTCGGGAAGCTGGTGCCCAGGCGCCGGCTGAGGTCGACGATGCCGTGTTCGTTGCGGATGCCGTAGCTGCGTTCGCCCCGGCGGTCGCGGAAGCTGAGCAATTTCATGAGGTCCTCTGAAAAACGCTAGGGCATCGGCGCGCTCGTCGTGTCCGTAGCAAAAGGGTTGCGATGGCGACCACTGTAGGAAACGAGGCGATATCTTCATAGACTCAATTCCGAGGTTTCAGAGTTGCCACAAAAGGCATTGCATTACGGCGCCGATGCCCCGTTGGCGCGAGACGTTTGCCGCCGCGCATCGCTCTGCCTTAGCCTTGATTCCCGTCAATGCAGAGGCTGACATGGACAACATCCTCGTCTTCTACGGCTCGTACCGTTCCGACCGCATGGGCATCCGCCTGGCGCAGTTCATCGTCGACGGCCTGCGCGAACGCGGCGCCGCGCCCGAGCTGATCGACGCCAAGGCGGTGGGCCTGCCGATGCTGGACCGCATGTACAAGGAGTACCCGGCCGGCGAGGCGCCACCGGCGATGGAAGCGCTGGCGCGCAAGATCCGCGCGGCCGATGGCTTCGTCTTCGTCTGCGGCGAATACAACTGGGGCCCGCAGCCGGGGCTGAAGAACCTGACCGACCATTTCCTCGAGGAATGGTTCTGGCGCCCGGCGGCGATCGCCAGTTATTCGGCCGGGCGTTTCTCCGGCGTGCGTTCGGGCAGCACCTGGCACGCCATCCTGTCGGAGATGGGCATGGTCGTGATCTCCAGCGCGCTGGCCGTCGGCCCGATCGCGCAGACGCTGGACGCCGAAGCCAAACCGCAGGGCGCCCCGGGCGAGTCGCTGCGCAAGGCCTTCGGGCGTTTCGCCGACGATCTGGCCTGGTGGACCGAGGCGGCACGCGAACAGCGTGCGCGCAAGTCGCCACCTTATTGAAGGAAGAGGGCGGCGCCGCCGCCCGGCCATGTCACAGGGCTTTCACCCGGGGTCCAGATGATCCCCGGCTTTCATGACCCCTGGTGACCTTCCATGTCCTTGAATCCGCGACTGCGTCCGATCTTTCTGCGCCGTGCCGCCGTGCTCGGCATCACCTCGCTGGCCGTGGCCGCGCTGTCGGCCTGCAGCGACGACGATGACGAGCGTTACCCGGCGATCGAACTGAACATCGCCCACGTCAATGACCACCACTCGCAGCTCGACCCGATCAGCGGCGTCACGCTGACGCTGGGCGGCGAGGCGACGCAGGTCGAGCTGGGCGGCTTCTCGCGCCTGACGACGCTGTTCAACGCCCAGTCCGGCACCAAGAACCTGTTGAAGCTGCACGCGGGCGACGCCGTCACAGGCACGCTGTACTACACCTTCTTCAAGGGCGAGGCCGACGCGAAGATGATGAACACCGTCTGCTTCGACGCCTTCGAGCTCGGCAACCACGAGTTCGACGACGGCGACCAGACGACGCGCAACTTCATCGACATGCTGCACGCCGGCAGTTGCCAGACGCCGGTGCTGGGCGCCAACGTCGTGCCGGCCAGCGGCACGCCGCTGAACCCGAGCGGCACGTCGCTGGTCAAGCCGTACACGATCAAGACCTACGACGGCGTCAAGGTCGGCATCATCGGCATCGACATCGCCGGCAAGACGGTCAACTCGTCGCGCCCGCTGGCGACGACGCAGTTCCTCGACGAAGTCACGACGGCGCAGAAGTACATCGACGAACTCAAGCACCAGGGCATCCGCCACATCGTGCTGCTGACGCACCAGGGCTACGACGTCGATAAGGCGATGGCCGCCAAGCTGACCGACGTCGACGTCATCATCGGCGGCGACTCGCACACGCTGCTCGGCGACTTCAGCGCCTTCGGCGTCGCCAGCTCGGGCGCCTACCCGACGCAGGTGACGAACAAGGACGGCGACAAGGTCTGCATCGGCCAGGCCTGGGAGTACTCCAAGGTCTTCGCGCTGATGAACGTGAAGTTCAACGACCGGGGCGCGGTGGCCAGCTGCAGCGGCAACGCCTCGCTCGTCATCGGCGACCGCTTCGCGCGCAAAAACAGCTCGGGCAGCTTCGTCGCCGTCGACGACACCACCAAGGCGAACATCGTCGCCGGCCTGGCCAACGAGCCGCGCATCAAGGTGACGACGCCCGACGCCAACGCCGCCGCGCTGCTGTCGACCTACACCTCGCAGGTCGCGGCCGAGAAGACCAAGACCATCGGCACGGCCACCGAGTCGCTGTGCCTGGTGCGTGTGCCCGGCGAGACGACCAACCGCTCGTCCGGCATCGACGGCTGCATCGAGCCGGGGGCGCAGGCCAATCTGCAGGCGCGCGGCAGCGACGCGGCGCAACTCGTCGCCCAGGCCTTCCTGGCGGCCAGCAAGCGCGCCCACTTCGCGCTGCAGAACGCCGGCGGCGTGCGCGTGCCGCTCAAGGCCGGCACGCTGACGATGAACGACGCGTTCACGCTGCTGCCGTTCACCAACGTGCTCGTCGAAATCGACGTCACCGGCGCGCAGATGGTTTCGGCGCTGGAAGACGCCGTCTCCAACCACCTCGACAACGCCCAGTCCAGCGGTTCGCATCCGTATGCCGCCGGCCTGCGCTGGAACCTGGACATGAGCAAGCCCAAGGGCAGCCGCTTCAGTCAGGTCGAGGTGAAGGACCGCGTCACCGGCGCCTGGGCGGCGATCGACCCGGCCAGGACCTACACGCTGGTGACCAACGACTTCGTCGCCGCCGGCCAGGACGGCTACGCCACGCTGGGCAAGGTCTACGCCACCGGCGCCTACGTGAACACCTACCTGCTCTACACCCAGACCTTCGCCGACTACGTGAAGGCCCAGGGCACGGTGGCGCGGCCGGCGCGTGCCGACTACTCGCACCAGCAGGTGATCACCGCCGCGGGCGTGCAGCTGCCCTGAGCCTGAGGCGGGCGGCGCTGCCGCCCCCGCCTCAGCGTCGCCCGGCCCGCCAGCGGCCGGGCGTCACGCCGGTCCAGCGCCGGAAGGCGCGTGTGAACGAGGTCTGCTCGGCATAACCGAGCCGGCTGGCCACTTCCACCAGCGCCAAACCGGGTGTGGCCAGCAGCCGCGCCGCCTCTTCGCGGCGGAACTCCTCGACGATTTCGCTGAAGCTGCGGCCGATCCCGGCCAGCCGACGCTGCAGCGTGCGTTCGGACATGCCCAGCAGTTTGGCCAGACGCGCGGCGTCGGCACGGCCCTGCGCCAGCGCGTCGCGCAGCCGCGCGCGCAAGGCCTGCTGCAGCGACGAATCGCCGGGCTGCGCGAGATCCAGCCTCGTCGCCATCTCCTTCAATGCGGCGTGCAGCATCGGGTCGGCGCTGCGGGTCGGCAGCGCCCAGGTGGCGGCATCGATCAGCATCTCGGCGCACGGGTGGCCGTAAGCCGGCGCCTGGCCGAACAAGGCGACGCGTTCGTCGTCCTCGCCCGCCGGCCGCGCCACCGGCAGCCCCAGCAGCCGCGCCCGGAAGCCGCCACCGGTGACGTGACGCAGTCGCAGGAACAGCGTAGCCAGCGTGAATTCCAGCGCCTGCGCCGGCATCGGCGCCAGCGCGCGCACGCGCAAGGCGTGACCACCGTCGTCCAGCCGATCGATCTCGAGCGCCGTGTCCGTCGACACCATCGCGAAGTGCAGTCGCGCCGACTCGCAGCCGCCGGCCACGGTGTCGGCGCTGCCGACCAGGTAGTCCAGCGCCCCGAAGGCGCCGAAGGCGATCGTGCCGGCCAGCGCGCTGGGCAGGCCGGGGCCGTGCAGCGGCTCGGCGGCGTGCCACATGCGCACGTAGGCCTGCGCCGGCACCAGCGCGTCCGGCGCGTCCGGCAGGGGGCCCAGCGCGGCCTCCACGCGCGCCGCGTCCAGCCCCAGCGCGGCCAGGCCCTGGAGCTGCAGCCTGAGCGTCAGCGCGGGCACCCAGGCCGGCGCCTCAGCCATGGAGCCGGATGTTCAGAGACTGGCGCGTTCTGGCAAGCCGGCACGGGGCCCGGTTCATACAGTGAGTCCATCGACGAGCGAGCCGGAAGCTTAGAACAATGAAACGACGTTCCTGGATGCGCGTGCTGGCCGCCGGCGGCGTGACGAGCCTGCTGCCGGGCTGCGACACGATGCCCGCCGCAGCCACCGCGCCGTGGCACGAACCCGGGGCCGGCGAATCCGACCCGCGGCGGCGGGCGCTGGCCTGGGCGCTGCTGGCGCCCAGTCCGCACAACCTGCAGAGCTGGGTGGCCGACCTGCGCGAGCCCGGCCTGATCCGGCTGTCAGTCGACCTGCAGCGCCTGCTGCCGGCAGCCGACCCGCAGAACCGCCAGGTGCTGATCGGGTGCGGCGCCTTTCTCGAACTGCTTTGCCTGGCCGCCGCCGCGCAGGGCCAGCGCGCCGAGGTGACGCTGTTGCCCGAAGGCGAGTACGCCGCCGGGGGTGTCGATGCGCGGCCGTTCGCCTGCGTCCGGCTGACGCCCGACGCCAGCCTGCGGCCCGACCCGCTGTTCGCCGCGGTGCCGCTGCGCCGCAGCAACCGTGCCCCTTATGGCACCCGTGTGCCCGACGCCGCGGTGCTGTCGGCCCTGGCCGCCGCCGCGCGGCGCCCCGGCCTCACGCTGCGCGCCAGCACCGAGCCGGCCCAGGTGCGCCGCCTGTGCGCGCTGGCGGCCGCCGGCTGCCGCGTGGAGTTCGGCGACGCCGCCACCTGGGCCGAGAGCGCCGGGCTGATGCGCGTTGGCGCCGCGGCGGTGGCCGTCGAGCCCTCGGGTTTTGCTGTCACCGGGCTGCAGGCCTGGTTCGCACGGCGCCTCGGCCTGCTGGACGACGAGACCCGGCGCCGCACCGACGGCGTGGTCGCGCGCTCGGCGCTGGCCTCGGCGCTGGATGCGATCGAGCACACGCCGGGCTGGATCTGGCTGGTCAGCGCCGACAACCGTCGGCGCACGCAGATCGAGGCCGGCCGCGCCTATCTGCGCACCGACCTGGCCGCCGCGCAACAGGGCTGGGCGGTGCACCCGAACTCGCAGCTGCTGCAGGAGTTCGACGCCATGGCGCCGCTGTACCAGCGCCTGCATGCCGAGCTGGGCGTGGACGCACCGGCGCGGGTGCAGATGCTCGTGCGCCTGGGCCTCGCGCCGCGCTCCGAACCCGCGCCGCGGCGCCCGCTGGGCCGCTTCGTGCGCAGCTGAACCCGCCCCGTCTTTCAGAGGATCGTGATGAAGACTCTCACCCGTCTGGCCGCCGCCGTCTGCATCGCCGCCTTGTCGGCCTGCGGCACCGTGATGCCCACCGCCGACAGCGGTTATCTCAGCGACTACCGCGCCCTGGTGCATGCCGCCGACGCGTCGGGCGCCCGGCGGGCAGCGGCGCAGGTGCTGGACCCGGCCCGCGTGACGATCGCCGAGGTCGTCTGGCGCGCCGATGCACGCACCGACCTCGGCGACGACGAACGCCGGGCGCTGCTCGCCGGGCTGGAGCGTGAACTGCGCCAGGCCCTGCAGGCGCTGCCGCCGGCGCCCGAGGGTCGGCCGGCGCGCATCCGCGCGGCGATCACGCGTGTCGAGACCGTCTCGCCGGGTCTCAACACGCTGGGCACGCTGCTGCTGATCGGTCCGCTGGACCGCGGCGGTGCGGCCTTCGAGATCGAGGCCGTCGACGCGGCGACCGGGGAGCAGCTCGCGGCACTGCGGCTGGGCTACTTCGCCCCGCTCGGCGAGCTGAAGGCCCGCTTCAGCCGGCTGGCGCCGGCGGGGATCGCGGCCCACGAGGCGGCGCTCGAGTTTGCCGCCCTGCTGCGGCCGGCGGCGTCCCCCGAAGAAGCGCTGCGCCGCTGAACCGCGGCACGGGGACGTGCCACACTGCGCCGGTCTGCAGCTCCGGCCGTTGGCGGCCTTTCGATGGACACCGGCGATCGCAACCGCGTCCGCCTCGGCGGCGACGACGACGACACTCTGGCCCGTGCGGCGCGGCTGCTGCAGCAGCACGGCTTCGCCGTCGAACGCGGCGACACCGCCGCGCTGGCCGCTGAGACCGAGCGCCGCCGTGCCGCCGAAGCGGCCTTCCGCCTCAACGAGGAGCGCCTGGACGCGCTGCTCGCGCTCAGCGAACGCCACCACGCCTCGGTCGAGGAACTGGCCCAGTTCGCGATCGACGAAGGCGTGCGCCTGACGCGCAGCACGATCGGCTACCTGCACTTCGTCAACGACGCGCAGGACGGCTTCCTGCACTACTTCTGGTCGCGCGGCTCGCGCGAGACCTGCGCCGCCGTCGAGCTGATGGACTACACCGTCTGCACCGCCGGCATCTGGGCCGACGCGCTGCGCCTGCGCCGCCCGGTCGTGCACAACGACTACCCGAACGAACCGACCCGGCGCGGCTTGCCCGAAGGCCACCACGCGCTGTCGCGCCACATGAGCATCCCGGTGCTGCGCAACGAGCGTGTGGTCGCGATCTGCGGCGTCGCCAACAAGCCCGCGCCCTATGACGCCGCCGACCTGCGCCAGCTGCGCCTGCTGGCCAACCGGCTGTGGAGCATCGTCGAGTCGCAGCGCACGACGGCGGCGCTGGAGGCGGCCAATGCCGAGCTGTCGCGTGTCGCCGGCATCGACGCGCTGACCGGCGTCGCCAACCGGCGTGCGCTGGAGAGCTTTCTCGACCGCCAGTGGCGCAGCGCGGCGCGCGAGGGCACGCCGATCTCGCTGCTGATGCTGGACATCGACTACTTCAAGGCCTTCAACGACACCTACGGCCACCAGGCCGGCGACGCGGCGCTGAAGGCCGTCGGCGCCGCGGCGGCGCTGGCCGCGCGCCGCCCGGCCGACCTGGTGGCGCGTTTCGGCGGCGAGGAGTTCATCGTCGTGCTCTCCGGCGCCGGCGAAGCCGACGCGACGGCGATCGCCAACGGCCTCGTCGAGCGCGTGCGTGCGCTCGGGCTGGTGCACGCCGGCTCGTCGTGCGCGCCGGTGGTGACGGTCAGCGTCGGCACCGCGACACGCGTGCCGCAGCCCGACGCGCCGGTCGACTGGCCGGCGCTGGTGGCCGCCGCCGACGCCGCGCTCTACGCCGCCAAGCAGGGCGGGCGCAACGGCGTGCGGGCGTCGTCGTCGTTGCCCGGCTGAGCGCAGCCGGCCTCAGCAGATGCGCGGCAGCTGCTCGCCGACCAGCATGTCGACGACACGTTCGCTGCCGTAGCGCGTCTGCAGCACGACGCGGCCGGCGGGTTCGGCCAGCACCTCGCCGACGATCGCGGCTTCGGCGCCCGCCGGGTGGCGGCGCATCGCCGCCAGCGTCGCCTCGGCGCGGCAGCGCGGCACGACGGCGACGAGCTTGCCTTCGTTGGCCATGTACAGCGGGTCCAGGCCGAGGATCTCGCAGGCGCCGCGCACCTCGGGCCGCACCGGCAGCGCGTCCTCGTGCAGCCGGATGCCGACGCCGGAGCTGTCGGCGAACTCGTTGAGCACCGTCGCCAGGCCGCCGCGGGTGGCGTCGCGCAGGCAGTGGATGTCGCGGCAGGCGCCCAGCATCGTCTGCACCAGGCCGTGCAGCGGCTGGCAGTCGCTGGCGATGCGGCCTTCCAGCGCCAGCTCCTCGCGCGCGACGAGGATCGCCGCGCCGTGGTCGCCCAGCGTGCCGTTGACGATGACGACGTCGCCGGGCCAGGCGCGCGAGGCCGAGATCTCGACGTCCGCCGGCACGACGCCGATGCCGGTGGTGTTGATGAACAGCCGGTCGGCGGCGCCGCGGTTCACGACCTTGGTGTCGCCGGTGACGATCTGCACGCCGGCCGCACGTGCACAGCGCGCCATGCTCGCCAGCACGCGTTCGAGCACCGCGACGTCCAGGCCTTCCTCGAGGATCAGGCCGCAGGACAGGTACAGCGGCACGGCGCCCGACATCGCCAGGTCGTTGACGGTGCCGCAGACGGCCAGGGTGCCGATGTCGCCGCCTTCGAAGAACAGCGGCGAGACGACGTGGCTGTCCGAGGTGAAGGCCAGGCGGTCGCCGAGCCGCGCCAGCGAGTCCAGGCCGATGCGCGCCTGGTCTTCCAGCGCCGCCAGCCGCGGGTTGTCGAAGGCCGGCACGACGAGCTGGTCGATCAGGTCGCGCATCGCGCGGCCGCCGCTGCCGTGGGCCATGGTGATGGTCTTGCCGAGGGTGCTCATGGGGTCAGGCGGCGCGGGGAGGATGGACGCGGATGCGGGCGTACTGGTGCTGGGCGGCGCAGGCGCCTTCGCTGGACACCATCAGTGCGCCCAGCGGCGTCGCGGGCGTGCAGGCGCGGCCGAAGGCCGGGCAGGCGTCGGGTTTGACGACGCCGGTCAGCACCTGGGCGCAGCGGCCTTCGTGCACGTCGGCGACGCGCCGTTCGGCCAGCGCGTAGCGGCGTTCGGCGTCGAAGGCCGCGAACTCGGCGCGCATGCGCACGCCCGAGCCTTCGACCATGCCCAGCCCGCGCCACTCGAAACGTTCGCGCGGCTCGAACACGCGTGCGATGGCTTCCAGCGCCGCCGGGTTGCCGTCGGGCGCGACGACGCGGCGGTACTGGTTCTCGACCTCGCAGCGGCCGTCGTCGAGCTGGCGCAGCAGCAGCCACAGCGCCTGCAGGATGTCCAGCGGTTCGAAGCCGGTGACGACCAGCGGCCGCCGCCAGCGCGTGGCGATGAACTCGAAAGTCCGCGTGCCGGTGACCATCGCCACGTGGCCCGGGCCCAGGAAGCCGTCGACGCAGAGATCGGGCGTGTGCAGCAGCGCCTCCAGCGTCGGCGCCGTCGTCGCGTGGTTGCAGAACAGCGAGAAGTTGGCGACGCCCAGCGCTTGCGCCTGCAGCACCGTCAGCGCGCTGGCCGGCATCGTCGTCTCGAAACCCAGGCCGAAGAACACGACCTCGCGCTGCGGGTGGCGCTGCGCCAGCGCCAGCGCGTCCAGCGGCGAGTAGACGGTGCGCACGTCGGCGCCTTCGGCCTTGGCCTGCAGCAGGCTCAGCCGCGAGCCCGGCACACGCAGCGCGTCGCCGTAACTCGCCAGCATCACGCCGGGCTGGCCGGCGATCGTCAGGCAGTCGTCGACGCGGCCGCGCGGCAGCACGCAGACCGGGCAGCCCGGGCCGTGCACGAACTCCAGGCTGGGCGGCAGCAGGTCCTGCAGGCCGTGGCGGAAGATCGTGTGCGTGTGGCCGCCGCAGACCTCCATCACCTGCAACGGCCGCTGCAGCCGCCCGGCGAGGCGTTCGGCCAGCGGCGTGATGCGCGCCAGCAGCGAGCGCACCAGCGCCGGGTCGCGGAACTCGTCGGCGTGTTTCATCGCGGCCCGGCGGCGTCTCCGGTCTGGCCGAGCGCCTCGCGTTCCTCGCGCAGCGCGCCGATCGCACGCAGTGCGTCCAGCGTCGCCCGCGCCTCGTGCTCGTCGATGCGGCTCATCGCGAAGCCGACGTGCATCAGCACCCACTGGCCGACGCAGCCGTCCAGGCCGCCGGGGCCGGCGGCGACGCAGGCCAGGCTGACTTCACGCTGCACGCCGAGCACGTCGACACGCGCCATCGAACGCTCGCGGTCGGTGAGGGCCACGACACGGCCGGGAATGCCCAGACACATGGAAGAACTCCGATTCAACCGGCGGCCAGCGCACGCGCCGCCGCCACCGCAGCCTGGCCCAGCGCCAGGCCGCCGTCGTTGCAAGGCACGCGGCGATGGGTGAGCACCGTGAAGCCGGCGTCGCGCAGCGCGCGCCCGGTTTCGGTGGCCAGCACCGCGTTCTGGAACACGCCGCCGCTCAAGGCCACCGTCCGCGTGCTGGCGCCGGGCGTGGCGGCGACGTGGCGCACCATCGTGCTGACCGCCTGCGCCAGCCCGAGGTGCAAACGTGCGGCGATGCGCGCCACCGGCGTGCCCCGTGCCAGCTCGTCGAGCAGTTCGGCCCACATCGGCCGCGGGTCCAGCCGCGCGATGCCGTCGGCGGCCGCGGGCACGGGCGCGAACGGCAGCCCGTCGGCCGCGCCGGCCTGCGCCAGCCAGTCGCGGTCGACCGCGGCCTCCAGCCGCACCGCGGCCTGGCCTTCGTAGGCCGTGCGTTCGCGGCACAGGCCCAGCGCGGCGGCGACGGCGTCGAACAGCCGGCCGCAGGAACTGGCCGGCGGCGAGTTGATCCGGCGCGCGATCATCGTGTCGAGCAGCGCACGCGGCCGCGCGGCGAGAAAGCCGTGCAGTTCCAGCCCCGGCCAGCGCGCCGCGAAACCGTCCCAGCCGAAAGCCGCGACCAGGTGCGCGTAGGTGTTGCGCCAGGGCTCGTGCATCGCCTGCTCGCCGCCGGGCAGGGCCACGGCCTGCAAGCTGCCGCGGCGCTCGAAACGCGTGTAGTCCACGAGCGCGAACTCGCCGCCCCAGAGTTCGCCGTCGGCGCCCAGCCCCAGGCCGTCGAGCGCGACGCCGATCACCGCGCCGCCGTCCAGCGGCCAGCCGTTGTCGGCCAGGCAGGCGGCGACGTGGGCGTGGTGGTGCAGCACCGGCACGACCGTCGCGCCGGTGGCGTGTGCGGCCTGCGTCGACAGGTAGTCGGGATGCGCGTCGCAGGCCTGCAGCCGCGGCTCGAAGGCGAAGAAGCGCTGCAGCTCGTGCAGGCTGCGGCGCGTGTCGGCGAGCGTCGCCGCGTCGGCCAGGTCGCCGCGGTGCGGCGACAGCACGGCGCGGCCGTCGCGCAGCAGGCAGAAGGTGTTCTTCAGCTCGCTGCCATGGGCCAGCACCGCCGGCGCGGCCTCGAAGCCCGCCGGCAGCGCGATCGGCTCGGGCGCGTAGCCGCGTGCGCGCCGCAGCAGGCGCGGCTCGCCGTCGACGACGCGTTGCACCGAGTCGTCGACGCGGCGCGCGATCGCACGATCATGGTCCAGCACCGCGGCGATGCCCTGCGGGAAACGCGCCTTCAGCTCGTCGCGCGTGATGGCTTGCGGCTCGTCGCTGAGGTTGCCGCTGGTCAGCACGACGGGCCGGCGCATGCGCTGCAGCACCAGGTGGTGCAGCCCGGTGCTGGGCAGCATGAAACCCAGCAGGCCGAGGTCGGGCGCGACGCCGGCCGCGGGGCCGCCGTCGCCGGCGTCGGCGCGCCGACGCAGCAGCACGATCGGCGCCGCCGGCGCCAGCAGCGCGGCGGCTTCGGTGTCGTCGACCTCGCACCAGGCGCGCACCGCCGCCAGGCTGGCGGCCATCAGCGCGAAGGGTTTGGCTTCGCGGTGTTTCAGCGTGCGCAGCCGGGCGACGGCCTCGGCCGACGTGGCGTCGCAGGCGAGCTGGTAACCGCCCAGGCCCTTGATCGCGACGATCTCGCCGGCGTCGAGCAGGGCACCGGCGGCGTCGCAGGCGTCTTCGGCCGTGCCGGCCGGCAGTTCGATCTCGGCGCCTTCGAGGTCCAGCAGGCGCACACGCGGCCCGCAGGCCGGGCAGGCGATCGGCTGGGCGTGGAAACGCCGGTCGGCCGGGTCGGCGTACTCGGCCGCGCAGGCCGGGCACATCGTGAAGCCGGCCATCGTCGTCGCGGCGCGGTCGTAGGGCACGCCGGTGACGATGGACAGGCGCGGCCCGCAGTGCGTGCAGTTGCTCAGCGGGTAGCGGTAGCGCCGCGCGCCGGGGTCCAGCATCTCGGCGACGCAGGCCATGCAGGTCGCGGCGTCGGCCGCCACCGCGGTGCGTGCCGGGCCGGCGCGGCTGTCGCCGATGACGAAGCCGGCGGGCAGCGTCGCCGGCAGCGCCGCGGGCAGGCGCTCCAGGCGCTCGATGCGCGCCAGCGGCGGTGCGTCGCTGCGGATGCGCCGGGCCAGCCGGTCCAGCACCGCGGCCGGCGCCACGGCTTCGATCAGCACGCCCTGGGCGTCGTTGCAGACCGAGCCGAGCACGCCCAGCTCGCGCGCGATGCGCCATACCGTCGGGCGGAAGCCCACGCCCTGGACCGTTCCACGCACGCGCAGCACCGCGGCCGCCAGCGGTGGCGCGGCGTCGGGTGGGGCTGGCGCCGCGATGCTCTGCGGCGTGGGCGAAGGTCATGGCCGCCACTCTAGGCAGGCCCGCCAGGCGGCGGCGAACGGCTTCGTGAAGCGCCGCCGGCGTGCACGAACGGGAAGCCGGGCGCGCGAACGGCGCCCGCCCGGTCTCAGACGCCGAGCACCTCGCGCAGCCGCGCGACGTGGCCGCGGCTCACCGGCACCTTCTCGTCGTCGCTGCCGGTCACAGAGATCACGTACTGGTCGTCGCGGCGCACGATCTTCGTCGCGTAGTCGAGGTTGACGAGGTAGCTGCGGTGCACGCGCAGGAACTTGTCCGGCGGCAGGCGCGACTCGAGCTGGCTCAGCGCCATCGTGCAGAACAGGTACTTGCCGTCGGCGAAGACCTGCGTGTAGTGGCCTTCGGCGCGCAGGAAGGCGACGCGGTCGATGTCCAGCAGCGCGATGTAGCCCTGGGTCGAGACCGGCAGCTTCAGCAGCTGGCGCAGGCCGGCGGCGTCGCCGGTGTCCTGCGGCGGCGGCGACGGCTGCGCCGCGAGCTCGGTGATGTCGTAGAGCACGACGCAGTAGCCGCGACGCCTTCGGCGTCGCGCAGCCGCACCACACGCAGCTGCAGGATCGTGTCGGGCACGTTGATCATCATCGAGCCGAAGTGCGAGTTCGACTCGTCGTCGAGCTGCTGCAGCAGCCAGCGGATCTTGCCTTCGGCGTGCACCGAGTGCATCGCGTCGATCGGGTGGCCCAGCGTGCGCTTCATGCGCTCGGCGCCCAGCACGTCGGCGACGACGCTGCTGTAGCTCAGCACGCGGTACTCGCGGTCGAGCATGACCATGCCCAGCGGCAGCCGGTTGAGGATGTATTGCAGGTGCGCGCCGCTCACCGCACGCGTGCCGTCGGCGGCCTGGCCGACCGGCAACGGCGCCGCCGTTCGTGCAGCCAGGGCGCGTTTCGGGCTGCCGTGCTGCGGCTCGGGAAAGTCGTCCACCGAGGGTGCGGGGGCCCCGCCAATACTGCTGTCAATCCTTGTCGCCATGAAGGTCTTTCCAACTCCGGTGAGGCCCGCGTCGCGGACCGCAGTCTATGCATGAAGCCTCCATTGCCGCCAGCCTGATGCGGATCGCCGAGCGTGCGCTGAGCACGAGTACCGGCACGCGTGTGCTGCGCGTCGACGTGTCGATCGGGCGGCTCAAGGCGGTCGAAGCCGAGCTCGTGCAGTCGTGCTTCGCCTTCATCGCCGAAGGCACGCGCTGCGAAGGCGCCGAGCTGTCGGTGCGCGAGGTCGCGGTGCGTGCGCGTTGCCGCCGCTGCGCCGTCGACGCCGAGGTCCAGGGATACCGCTTCGTCTGCGCCGCCTGCGGCAGCACGGAGCTCGACGTCACAGGCGGCCAGGAACTGCGGGTGGACCGCGTCCTGGTCAGTTAACCCCCGACCGGAGACCCATCTTGGGATACCGAACACCGCCCAACAAGATCATCTACGTCGACACCGGACGGTGTCTGGGCTGCCACAGCTGCGAGATCGCCTGCGCCACCGCGCACAGCAG
>JASGHA010000004.1:0-260258 GCA_049841175.1 Rubrivivax sp.
AAGGTTAATAGGGAAACACGATAGAATCCGAACAGCACCTAGCCGCAAGGAGTAGGGCGGTGGCCAAAGTGATCTGCGCCGGGCTGGGCCCCGGCGACCCCGACCTCGTCAGCCTGCGCGCCGCGCGGGCCATCGGTGCCGCGCGCCAGGTCGCCTATTTCCGCAAGGCCGGCCGTCCGGGCCAGGCGCGGCGCATCGCCGCCGAACTGCTGCACCCCGAGGCCGTCGAGCTGGCGATGGAGTACCCGGTGACGACCGAACTCCCGGTCGACGGCGAGGAATACGACGACGCGCTCGCCGCCTTCTACGACGACTAGGGCCGAGCGCCTGGCCGCGCTGCCGCCGGCCGCGACGTGGCCGTGCTGTGCGAGGGCGACCCGTTCTTCTACGGCTCGTTCATGCACCTGTACATGCGGCTGCAGGGCGTCGCCGCTGGAGGTGGTCCCCGGCATCCCCGGCATGGCCGGCTGCTGGAACGCCACCGGCGAACCGATCACCTGGGGCGACGACGTGATGACCGTGCTGCCGGGCACGATGCCCGAGGCCGAACTCGTCGCACGCATGCGTGCCGCCGACGCGCTGGTGGTCATGAAGACCGGCCGCAACCTGCCCAAGGTGCGGCGCGCGCTGGCCGCCGCCGGCCGGCTGGACGCCGCCTGGCTGGTCGAACGCGGCACGATGCCCGGCGAGCGGGTGCTGCGCCTGGCCGACGCCGACCCGAGGACTGCCCGTACTTCGCGATCGTGCTGGTGCACGGCCACGGGCGGCGGCCGGAGGTTCGCTCATGAGCGGCTGGGTCGACCGTCGCCGGGCTGGGGCCCGGCTCTGACGCACTCGTCACGCCCGAAGTCAGCGCCGCGCTGGCCGAGGCCACCGACATCGTCGGCTACATCCCCTACGTGGCGCGTGTCGCCGCACGCCCGGGGTTGCGCCTGCACGCCAGCGACAACCGCGTCGAGGTCGAGCGCGCACGCCACGCACTGGAACTGGCCGCGGCCGGCGCGCGTGTCGTCATCGTCTCCTCCGGCGACCCCGGCGTGTTCGCGATGGCCGCGGCGCTGTTCGAGGCGCTGGAAGCCGCGGCCGCAGTACCAGCAGCTCGACATCCGCGTGCTGCCCGGCATCACCGCGATGCTGGCCGCCGCGGCGCGTGCCGGTGCGCCGCTGGGCCACGACTTCTGCGCCATCAACCTGTCGGACAACCTCAAGCCCTGGGCGCTGATCGAAGCGCGCCTGCGTGCCGCCGCCCAGGCCGACTTCGCGATGGCGTTCTACAACCCGCGCTCGCGCAGCCGGCCCGAAGGCTTCGCGCGCGTGCTCGAACTGCTGCGCGACGCCTGCGGCGGCGAGCGCCTGATCACCTTCGCGCGTGCCGTGTCGACGCCCGAGGAGCAGCTCGTCACCGTCACGCTGGCCGAAGCGACGCCCGAGATGGCCGACATGCGCACCGTCGTGCTGGTCGGCAACTCGGCGACGCGCCGCGTCGGCCGCTGGGTCTACACGCCGCGTTCGGCATGAAGCCAGGCCAGCACCTCGGCGACGGTCTCGACGCTCGTGCGCGGCGGCAGCGCCGGGCGGTCGACGACGATCACCGGCAGGCCCAGCGTGCGTGCCGCGTCGAGCTTGGCGCGTGCGCCTTCGCCGCCGGCGTTCTTGGTGACGATGCGCGTGATGCGGCGCGCGCGCAGCAGCTCCAGGTCGTCGTCGTAGCCGAAGGGGCCGCGCGAGATCACGGCTTCGGCGTCGGGCAGCGGCAGCGCGCCTTCGGGCGGGTCGACCAGGCGCAGCAGGTAGTGGTGCTGCGGCTTCGCGGCGAAGGCCGCCAGGTGCTGGCGGCCGATCGCGAGGAAGACACGTTCGGGCTCGTCGGGCAGCGCCGCGGCCGCGGCGTCGAGGTCGGCCACGTGCGTCCAGTCGTCGCCCGGGCCTGCGGCCCAGGGCCGGCGCTCCAGCGCGATCAACGCCGTGCCGGTGGCGGCGCAGGCGGCCACTGCGTTGCGGCTCATCTGCGCCGCGAACGGGTGTGTCGCGTCGACGACGTGGCTGATGCCTTCTGCGCGCAGCCAGGCCGCCAGGCCGTCGGCGCCGCCGAAGCCGCCGACGCGCACCGGCAGCGGCTGCGCCACCGGCGCCGCGGTGCGGCCGGCGTAAGAGAACACCGCATTGACGCCGTCGCGCGCCAGCGCGGCGGCCATTCGGCTGGCTTCGGTGGTGCCTCCCAACAAGAGGACGCGTGTCATGTCTGAACCCTGGCTCTCGATCATCGGTCTCGGCGAGGACGGCCTTGCCGGCCTCGGTGCACCGGCGCGCCACGCGCTCGCTGCAGCCGAGATTGTCTTCGGTGGCGCGCGCCACCTCGCGCTGGCCGACGCCGGCGCGCGTGGCCGCGAGTGGCCGGTGCCGTTCGACGTCGCGCCGGTGCTGGCCTTGCGCGGCCGGCCGGTCGCCGTGCTGGCCTCGGGCGACCCGTTCTGGCACGGTGCCGGCGGCACGCTGACGGCGCGGCTGGTGCCCGGCGAGTGGCGCGCGTTCCCGGCGGCCGGCTGCGTGTCGCTGGCCGCGGCGCGCCTGGGCTGGCGGCTGGAAGACACGGCCTGCCTGGGCCTGCACGCCGCGCCTTTCGAGCGCCTGCTGCCGCATCTGGCGCATGGCGCACGTGCGCTGTGCCTGCTGCGCGACGGCGCCGCCGGGGCCGCGCTGGCCGCCTGGCTGGCCGAGCACGGCTGGGGCGCCAGCCGCGTCTGGCTGATGGAAGCGCTGGGCGGCCCGAACGAACGGGTGCGCGAGACCACCGCCGCCGGCTACGCGCTGCACGACGCCGTGTCGCCGGCGCTGCTGGCCGTGGAGGCCGCCGGCGGCCGGCCGCTGCCACGCTGCGCCGGCCTGCCCGAGGCGCTGTTCGCGCACGACGGCCAGATCACCAAGTCGCCGGTGCGCGCGCTGACGCTGGCCGCGCTGGCCCCGCGCCCGGGCGAACTGCTGTGGGACGTCGGCGCTGGCTCGGGCTCGGTGTCCATCGAGTTCTGCCTCGCCGGCGGCCGTGCGCTGGCCGTCGAGACGCGTGCCGAGCGTGTCGCCAACATCGAAGCCAACGTGCGCCGCTTCGGGCTGCAGGACCGGCTGACGGTCGTCGAAGGCCACGCCCCGCAGGCGCTGGAGGCGCTGCCGGCGCCCGACGCGGTGTTCGTCGGTGGCGGTCTGGACGAAGCGGTGTTCGACGCCATCTGGGCGCGCCTGCCCCCCGGCGCGCGCCTCGTCGCCAACGGCGTGACGCTGGAGACCGAGGCGCTGCTGGCGACGCTGCACGCGCGCCACGGCGGCGAGCTGCTGCGCATCGAACTGGCGCGCGCCGCGCCGCTGGGCCGCATGCGTGGCTGGCAGCCCGCCCGGCCCGTCGTGCAATGGACGGTCGGCAAATGATCGTCGCCGGCCTCGGCTTTCGCAGCAGCGCCGGCGTCGAGTCGCTGCGCGCGGCGCTGGCCGCCGCCGGCGCGCAGGGCGCCGACGCGCTGGCGACCAGCGAGCGCAAGGCCGCCGCGCCGGCGATGCAGGCGCTGGCCGCCGAGACCGGCCTGCCGCTGCTGGCGCTGCCTGAAGACCTGCTGGCGGCGCAAACCACCCTCACCGAGTCGGCGCGTGTGCGCCGCCTCACCGGCGCCGGAAGCCTGGCCGAAGCCGCCGCGCTGGCCGGCGCCGGCCCTGGCGCGCGGCTGCTGGGCGAGCGCGCCGTGTCGGCCGACGGTCAGGCGACCGCGGCCCTGGCCCAATCCGCGAAGGACGAACGATGACGGTCCATTTCATCGGCGCCGGCCCCGGTGCCGCCGACCTGCTGACGCTGCGCGGCCGCGACCTGATCGCCGCCAGCCCCGTGTGCCTGTACGCCGGTTCGCTGGTGCCCGAAGGCGTGCTCGCGCACTGCCCGCCGGGCTGCCGCATCGTCAACACCGCGCCGCTGAGCCTGGACCAGATCGTCGACGAGATCGCCGCCGCGCACGCGCGCGGCCAGGACGTCGCGCGCCTGCATTCGGGCGACCTGTCGATCTGGTCGGCGATGGGCGAGCAGTTGCGACGCCTGCGCGCGCTGGGCATCTCCTACGACGTGACGCCCGGCGTGCCGTCGTTCGCCGCCGCCGCCGCCGCGCTGGGCGCCGAGCTGACGCTGCCCGGCGTCGCCCAGTCGCTGGTGCTGACACGCACCTCGGGCCGCGCCAGCGCGATGCCCGAAGGCGAGAACCTCGCCGCCTTCGCCGCCACCGGCGCCACGCTGGCCATCCATCTGTCGGTGCACGTGCTGGCCCAGGTCGTCGCCGAGCTGCGGCCGCACTACGGCGACGACTGCCCGGTGGCCGTGGTCTGGCGCGCCAGCTGGCCCGACCAGCGCATCGTGCGCGCGACGCTGGCGACGCTGGACGCCGCCGTCGGCGCCGAGATGGAGCGCACCGCGCTGATCCTCGTCGGCCGCACGCTGGGCACCGAGGCGTTCGACGAAAGCCGGCTCTACGCCGTCGACTACGACCGGCGCTACCGGCCGATGGGCACGGCGCCGCGTTTCCCCGAGACACGATGATCCCGCCCGGGCTGCTGGTCGCGGCGCCCGCGTCGGGCTGCGGCAAGACGACGGTGACGCTGGGCCTGCTGGCCGCCTGGCGCGCCGCCGGGCTGACGGTGCAGCCGTTCAAGAACGGCCCCGATTACCTCGACCCGGCCTTCCACACGGCGGCGGCCGGCCGCGCGTCGTTCAACCTCGACAGCTGGGCGATGGGCCGCGAGCGCATCGCCGGCCTGCTGGGCGCGGCCGAAGGCTGCGACCTGCTGCTGGCCGAAGCCTCGGTCGGCCTGTTCGACGGCGCCGCGACACCCGGCGAATGGGGCCGCGGCGCCGGTGCCGACCTCGCCGAGGCCTTCGGCTGGCCGGTGCTGCTGGTGCTGGACGTGCGCGGCCAGGCGCAGTCGGCGGCGGCGGTGGCGCTGGGCTTCGCGAGCCTGCGCCCGGGCGTCAGGCTCGCCGGCGTGCTGCTGAACCGCGTCGGCAGCGCCCGCCATGCGGCGACGGCACGCGCCGCGGTCGAGGCCGCGGGCTTCCGTGTCTTCGGCGCGCTGCCGCGCGACGCCGCCGTCACGCTGCCCGAACGCCACCTCGGCCTGGTGCAGGCCGAGGAACTGCCCGAACGCGCCGCGACGCTGGCCACGCTGGGCCGGCTGATGGCCGAACACGTGGACCTGGACGCGCTGCGCGCCGCTGCGGCCGGTGCCTGCGAGCCCACGCCGGCGTTGCCGCTGCCGCCGCCGGGCGCACGCATCGCGCTGGCGCGCGACGCCGCGTTCTCCTTCGTCTACCCGCATCTGCTGGACGCCTGGCACGCCGCCGGCGCGGCGCTGCTGCCGTTCTCGCCATTGGCCGACGAGGCGCCCGACGACAGCGCCGACGCCTGCTGGCTGCCCGGCGGCTACCCCGAGCTGCACGCCGGTCGCCTGGCCGCCGCGACGCGCTGGCGCGAGGGCCTGCGCGCCTTCGCCCGCACGCGCCCCGTTCATGGCGAATGCGGCGGCTACATGGCGCTGGGCAGCGTGCTCGAAGACGCCGACGGCACACGCCATCCGATGGCCGGGCTGCTGGGGCTGGAAACCTCGTTCCGCAAACGCCGGCTGCACCTGGGCTACCGCCTGGCCGAGCTGCAGGCGCCGTTGCCCGGTTATGCCGCCGGCACGCGGCTGCGGGGCCACGAGTTCCACTACGCCAGCGTCTCGGCCCAGCCCGACGCGCCGCTGGCGCGCATCACCGACGCCGACGGCCGCGAGGCCGCCGAGACCGGCTCGTGGCGCGTTCTGGACGGCGGCGGGCGCGTCAGCGGCAGTTTTTTCCACCTGGTGGCACCCGCCGTCCGCTGACACCACCCCATTCGTCCGGCCAGGGGAGGTGATGACCCTGGCGCCGGGTAATGCCGGTGGCAGCCCCAGCCTCAGGGGCCTACGGTTGGGCCGGGTTCGGCGTTTGCCGTGATGGCCGACGTCCTGAACCTGCGACAGCCATGCGGGAGGGTGCAGATGCCACGTCAGACCGATCGGCCAGGGGCCGACACCGGAGCCGTCCGCCGCACGCCGGCTGCCATGACCGCCCGGTTCTGAGCATGCTGGCCAGCTGGCGCGGGCAGACCCGCGGCGAGACCGGCCCGGTGCGCGGCCGGGTCTCGATGGCCACCGTATTCGTCGTCGTCATCTCGGTCGCGCTGGCCGTGCTGGGCGTGACCAGCATCGCCAAGCTGCGCAGCGACGCCAAGCAGGTGGCGCACACCAGCGAGGTGCTGGCAGCGCTGGGCCTGGCGCTGGAGCTGACGGTCGACGCCGAGACCTCCGAGCGCGGTTTCGTGCTGACCTCCAAGCCCGAGTACCTGCAGCCCTACCGCCGCGCCGCACGCTCCAGCCTGCTGGAGCTGGACAAGCTGCAGCGCCTGGTGGCCGACAACCCGGCGCAGGCCGAGCGCCTGGTGGCGCTGCGTGCGATGACCGAGAAGCGCCTGGACCTGATCGACCAGGTGGTGGACCTGCACACCGTCAAGGGTTTCGAGGCCGCGCGCGCGCTCATCGCCACCGGCGAAGGCAAGCGCCTGCAGGACCAGATCCGCGCCGCCGTCGAGCAGATGCGCGCCGAAGAGCGCGGCCTGCTCGCCAAGCGCGAACGCCAGTCGGCGCTGAGCGCGATGACGGCGCAGGTGCTGATCGGCAGCGCCGCCGTCGCGATGCTGGCCGTGGTGCTGCTCTCCTGGGCCAAGCTGGAGCAGCGCAACGAGCAGCTGGCGCAGGCCAACGCGGTGAAGTCCGACTTCGTCGCCAGCATGAGCCACGAGATCCGCACGCCGATGAACGCGATCATCGGCCTGACGCAGCTGCTCGAACGCGAGCCGCTGGCCCGCGAGCAGGCCGAGATGGTGCAGCGCATCCGCAGCGCCGGGCGCTCGCTGATGGCCATCATCAACGACATCCTCGACCTGAGCCGCATCGAGGCCGGCCGCATGCGTCTGGACAGCCGCAGCTTCGTGCTCGGCCAGTTGCTGATCCAGATCGACAGCCTGCTGGCGCCGATGGCGCGCGACAAGGGCCTGTCGCTGCGCATCGAGTCGGCGCTGGCCGCGTCGCTGCAGCGCAATCTGATCGGCGACCCGCAGCGCCTGGAGCAGGTGCTGGTCAACCTCGTCGGCAACGCGATCAAGTTCACCGAGCACGGCGAGATCGTCGTGCGCACGCGCGTCATCGAGCAGGACGACACCGAGGTCCAGCTGCGCTTCGAGGTGCAGGACACCGGCATCGGCATCCGGCCGCAACAGATCCAGGAGTTGTTCCAGCCCTTCTCGCAGGCCGACTCCGGCCTGGCGCGGCGCCAGGGCGGCACCGGGCTGGGGCTGTCGATCAGCAAGCGGCTGGTCGAGCTGATGGGCGGGCGCATCGGCGCCGACAGCGTGCAGGGCGTGGGCAGCACCTTCTGGTTCGAGCTCGGCTTCACGCTGGGCAACGGCAACGACACCCAGCACCCGGTGTACGCGCGCACCGCGATGGCGCCCGAAGGCCCGCGGCTGCAGGGCATGCGGCTGCTGACGGTGGACGACAACGACACCAACCTCGACCTGCTGAGCCGCGCGCTGCTGCTCGAAGGCGCCGAGGCGACCGCGGTTCGCGACGGCCAGCAGGCCGTCGTCACGCTGCGCAGCCAGCCCGAGGCCTTCGACGCCGTGCTGATGGACCTGCAGATGCCGGTGATGGACGGCTACGAAGCGACGCGGGTCATCCGCCAGCAGCTCGGCCTGACCGAGGTGCCGATCATCATCTTCTCGGCCGCCGTGCTGGTGGAGGAGCAGCAGCGTGCGATGGACGTCGGCGCGACGCAGTTCCTGTCCAAGCCGGTCGACATTGAGGAGCTGGTGGCGGTGCTGTCGCGCCATGTGCGCCCCGCTGCGCCGGCGCCCGAGCCGGTGGCCCTGCCGCCGCTGGCCGCCGAAGCACCGCTGCCGCCGGCGCCGGCCGCCGCGCCCGTCGGTGACGACTGGCCGGTGATCGAGGGTGTCGACGTCGCGCGGGTGCGCCGGCTGCTGAAAGGCGATTTCGGCCGTTTCGTGCGCCTGTGCGTGAAGCTGCTGGAGCAGGGCGACGGCACCGTCGCCAGCGTGCGTGCCGGGCTGGCCGACGGCGACAGCAAACGTGCGCTGGAGGCCCTGCACAGCCTGCGCGGCGCGGCGCTGACCGTCGGCGCCGCCGAGCTGGCGGCAACCGTCGCCGCGCTCGAAGCCGCGGTGCGCGCCGGCAATCTGACGCCCGACCCGGCGCAGCGGCTGGCCGACGCGCTGCAGGCGCTGAAGCGCGCGGTCGCGCCGTGGCTGCATCTGGCGAAGGACGGCACGGCGGCGTGAACGGGCGGCGCCGTCCGGCCGGCGGTCAGTGCCGGTCTTCTTCGCGCTGGTGCCTCACGGCGAGCACGACCACCTGCGCCGGCCCGGCGATCTCGTACTGCAGCACGTAGCCGCTGCTGCCGAAGGACACGACGAGTTCCCGACGCAAGGTGCGCCCCGGACCGCCGACCTTGCGGAAAAGAAACGGCGTCACCGCCAGCGCGCCCAGCGCTTCGAAGATCGCGTCGAGCGCGCGCTCGGCAAGCTCCAGATCTTCGACGTACTCGGCGCGGCTCAGCAGATGGTCGTAGAGACGCGCCAGATCGTCCCTGGCGCCGTCGCTGAAGACGACCTGGAAGCTCACTTCGACGCCGGCCGGTGTTTGCCCTGCAGTTGCGTTCGACGGGCGTCGAGCTTGGTGCGCAGCTCGGCGTGCACGGCCTCGGCCGGATGGGCGACGCCGGAGCGCTGGAAGTCCATCCACGCGGCATCGGCCCGGGCGTTGAACTCGTTCTGAGTGCGCCGGTACTCGACCGCGCTGCGTACCGTCGACTCCAGAAACTCGGACAGCGTCTCGCCGTCGTGCAGGACGGATTCGAGATCCGAGCGGAGCTGCGGGTCCACACGCACCTGGGGAAGGATCGCGGTCTTCATGCGGTCAGTGTGTTGCGTATGCGTTGCAACGTCAAGCCGCAAGGACCCCGCTCAAGCCTGCCGGTAGATCAGCACCGAGCAGGCACCGACGCTCACCACCGCGCTGGCGCCGAAGCCGTCTTAGGGCTCGTCCTCGGCGAGCACCACGCCTGCCTCTGGCCTTCGGGACGGGTTCGTCGGCACGACTGCGGGTCGCAGGGCGGCATGATCGGAAGTTCGGGACTGTCGGACGGAGTGGGCATGAAGCAAGGCCAGAAGAAGAAGCGGTTCGGCGCACAGTGGCTCGCTGCTGCGGGTGTGGCGAGCGTCGGGCTCGTGGCGGGGCCAGGGATGGCTCAGCAGCAGGAGCCGAACAGGTTCTTGGCGTTTCCGTGCGATGGAGACATCGCTTCGGCGGCGCTCGGAATCCTGTCTGAGCACCGCCAAGCGCTGGAGGGTGCGGTCGCGGGGGACGGTGGGGCCCAGGACGTCAAGAAGCAACTGGCCTCGATGCGCAAGGCTGACCAGGACATCCGATTCCTGGTGAGGGGCCTGATGCAGCGGTGCGCTGGCAAGCTGGACGGCTCGAAGATGCGGTACGTGATGGCGTCCGGGAGGACCATCGACCAGGTGAACATCGACGCGCTCAAGCAGATCATCAAGAGCAGCGGCTGGCCGACGATCTCCAAGTACGGGGAAGCGGCGGACCAGTCGGCCTTTCTGGTGGCGCAGCACGCGGATCGACAGCCCCAGTTCCAGCGTGAGGTTCTGGCAATTCTGGAGAAGGAGCTGGCCGCACGAGAGACGAGCGGCGAGAACTACGCGCTGCTGTTCGACCGTGTGAGCCTGGCTTCAGGGAAGCCGCAGCGGTTCGGCAGCCAGGGCACCTGCGACGGGAATCAGTGGGTGACCCGCCCGGTCGAGGATGCCAAGCGTGTGGACGATCTGCGCCGCTCGGTGGGGCTCGAACCCATGGCGGAGTACGAGGCCAAGGTGCGCGCGATGGTGTGCGGCGGCTGAAGGCAGAACAACGGGTACGCCGGGAAAGAAGCAGGAGGGGAGAGATGAAATCGGTGAGAGTGAATACCCGGGCGTGCTCGGCAGCGGCGGCACTGCTGATGCTGGGTGGCTGCAGCTCGCAGGCGCTGTACGCTGGTGCCCAGGAGACCCAGAAGATGGAGTGCAGGAAGATGCAGGGCGATGATCGCGACCGCTGCCTGCAGAACGCCTCCATGAGCTACGACAAGTACCAGGCGGAACGCCAGCGGGCCGCAAAGCCCGGCAACTGACGAGCGGTGCGAGCAAGCAGCTGCTCTGCAGCCGCCGTTCGGGGAGGCCAGCCACCGCCCGGGCCTCCGTTGCCGGACCGAGGCCTGGGCGGCTGGACGGGCCGTGATGCCGCGTGGCCGCGCCCCGCTCACTCCAGCGCGTAGATCAGCACCGAGTAGGCCCCGACGTTGACCACCGCGCTGGCGCCGAAGCCGTCGTAGGGCTCGTCTTCTGCCACCACCGACTGCGCCGCCTGGCCGTCGAAGTCGGGGCCGTAGACCGGGGCGTCGGAGTTCAGCAGCAGCGTCCAGCGGCCGCCGGTGGGCATGCCGATGCGGTAGTCGCTGCGCGGCTCGTGGCTCAGGTTGACGACCACGACGACGTCGTCGCCGGGGCCGTGGTCCTGCCAGCGCTGGAAGGCCAGCACGTTGGCGTCGTCGTTCAGGTGGTAGACGTGGATGTGCTGGCCTTGCAGGCCGCGCGTCCTGCCGGCCAGGTTGCGCCGCAGCGCGATCAGGTCGCGGTACAGGCGCAGGATGCCGCGGAACTGCTGGCTGTGGTCCCAGTCCAGCGGCACGTCGTCGCGGAACCAGCCGCCCTGCAGGAACTCCTGGCCCTGGAAGATCATCGGGATGCCCGGCGCCGTGAAGACCAGCGCCGCCGCGGCGGTGGAACGCTTCTGCGCATGCCAGCCGGTCGGGTCGTCGGGGTTGATGTCGGCCGGCACCCGGGCGCGGCCGTTGGCCACCTCGTCGTGCGACTCGGTGTAGATCACGCGCTGGAAGGCGTCGTCGTTGTAGCGTGTCTGCAGCGCGTCGCGCACGCGGTGCAGGTCGCGGTGTTCGTCGTTGGCGACGATGGCCGCCTCGCGCACCGGGTGCACGAAAGCGCCGTCCCATTGCGCGTGGAAGGCGGCGCCGTGTTCGCCCACCTGCGAGATCTCGGGTAGGTGCTGCATGTCCTCGGCGATCAGGATGCGGCCCGGGAACTGCTCGCGTACCGAGGTGTTGATCCAGCGCATCAGGCTCCAGCCGTCGGGGATGTCGTGGCCGTTGCCGCCCACGCTGCGCATGTAGGGCGTCATGTCGTAGCGCAGCCCGTCGAGGTGGAAGTCGCGCAGCCACGAGATCGCGTTGTCGTGGATGAAGCGGCGCACCGCCTCGCGGCCGTAGTCGGGGCGCGTGTCGCCCCAGGGGGTGGACGAGCGCTCGTCGTTGTAGAAGTAGATGCCGCCCTTGTCGTTCTCGCTCCAGCCGTCGAAGCGCCACAGGTCCAGGTCCGACGGGCCGAAGTGGTTGTAGACGACGTCCAGCACCACCGCCAGGCCGCGCTGGTGGCAGGCCTTGACGAAGTGCTTGAAGGCGTCGGGGCCGCCGTAGGCCGACTCGACGGCGAAGACGTGCGCCGGGTTGTAGCCCCAGGAGTAGTCGCCGGCAAACTCGGCCACCGGCATCACCTGCACCACGTTGACGCCCAGCTTCACGAGGTGGTCGAGCTTGGCCAGCGCCGCCTCGAAGTTGCCCGGCTTGCCGTCGCCATCGCGCACGAAGAACGAGCCGATGTGCAGTTCGTAGATCACCAGCTCGTTGTGGCCGCGGATCTGCGGCTGGTCGTCGCCCCAGTCGAAGGCCGCGTGGTCGTAGATGACGCCGTTGCCGACCGACGAGGTGACCTGGCGCGCGTACGGGTCGATGCGAAACAGCTGCTGGCCGGCGTGGTGGATGACGTATTTGTATTCGTGGCCGGCGCGGGCCTCCTCGACGAAGCCGTACCAGTAGCCGTCGGCCTCGGGCTGCAGCGCGTGCGCGTCGGGCGAGAAGCCGTTGAAGTCGCCGGCGACGGACACCGCCTCGGCGTGCGGCGCCCAGACCCGGAAGGCGCAGCCCTCGGGCGTCGGCAAGGCGCCCATGCCGTCGACGACGGGGCGGACGGACGAAGCGGTGTGGCGGACGTTCATGCGGCGGGCTTCTTTCAGGCGACAGGACGGGCTCCGTAACGGAGTGCGGGCCAGCAAGGGCCGCCATCAGATCTGTCTGACGGCGGCCGGTGGGCAGGCGGATGCTGAGGACTGTGGTGTGCGATTGGGGTCGGACAAGGGCGCGGTGGGCGGCAGGACAGGGCCGCAGCGGCCACTCCGGCGCCTCTCGGAAGCGTGCAGTCTGAGCATGCTTCGACCAATATGATTGCGTCTGTGTTAACCGCTTGAGGCGACGCGATGGCCCGTCCCGATCTCAACCTGCTGCTGGCGCTGGACGTGCTGCTGGAAGAGGGCAGCGTCGTCGGGGCGGCGCGCCGCATGCATCTGAGCGCGCCCGCGATGAGCCGGACCCTGAGCCGCATCCGCGAGGAACTGGGCGATCCGGTGTTCGTCCAGGTGGGCCGCAAGCTCGTGCCCACGGCCAAGGCGCTGGCGATGCGCGAACAGGTGCGCCAGGTGGTCGAGCAGGCCTCGCGGGTGTTTGCCTCCGGCGCCGAGGTCGACCTCCGGTCGCTGGACAGGCGTTTCAACGTCCGGGCCACCGACGAGTTCGTCACCGTCCATCTGGGCCGGCTGCTGGATGCGATGGCCAGGGAGATGCCGCGCGCGATGCTGCGTTTCTCGCCCGAAGAAGACGATGTCGACGAAGAGGCGCTGCGCAGCGGCCGCATCGACCTGTTCATCAGCGCGTCGCGCAAGCTGCGGCCGGAGATCCGCGTGCAGTCCTTGTTCACCACGACCTTCGTCGGCGTCGCACGCGCGGATCACCCGATCTTCGACGCCGAGATCACCGCCGAGAGCCTGACGCGCTGGGAGCACGTCAACGTCTCGCGGCGCGGCAAGGCCGTCGGGCCGATCGACACCGCGCTCGAAGCGCAAGGGCTGCGCCGGCACGTCGCGCTGGTGGTGCCCAGCCCTTATTCGGCCTTGTTCACGCTGCAGGACTCCGATCTGCTGCTGCCGCTGCCCAGGTTGCTGGCCCGCAGTGCGCTCGCCGCGGGGCTGCGCATCCGCCTGTTCGAGCTGCCGATGCCGCTGCAGACCGTGCTGCTGACGCAGGCCTGGCATCCGCGCCTGGACGACGACCCGGCCCACCGATGGCTGCGGCAGACGATCCACGCCTTCTGCAGCGAAGAACAGGCGTCGGCGGCTGCCTCGGCACGGCCGTAGCCTTCCGCGGCTTGAATGAGTGCGTTAGGCGCAATCTGACTCTTTCAAACAATTCACTTTTCGGAACGATCGGGCCTTTCTACAGTGACGCGTGTCGATCACTGCAGAAGGGGTCCCCGTGCACTCCACGAACGTGCCGCCGGCACTTTCGAGTCTTGTCTTCCGCTGCCGGAAAAGGCTCGAGCGCGGGCTGCCGTACCTGGACCTGACGACGCCGCAGGCCACCTACGTGATGCGGTCGATCCTGGCCGCCTGCCTGGCGCTGGTGGCCGCCTATCTGCTGGACCTGCACGCGCCGTACGCGGCGGCTTCCAGCGTGCTGCTCGTCATCAACCCCGTGCAGGGCGCCGTCGTCGGCAAAGGGGTGTGGCGCGTGCTGGGCACGCTGGCCGGCATGCTGGCAGCGTTCGTTCTGATCAGCGCCTTCGGCCAGATGCCCTGGTTGTTCCTGCTCGGCTTCGGCCTGTGGCTGGGCATCTGCGTCGTGGGCATGACGCTGCTGCGTCATTTCCGCGCCTATGGCGCCACGCTGGCCGGCTACACCGTCGGTCTGGCGGCCTACGGCGCGATGCAGCATCCGGAACTCACCTTCGACCAGGTGATGGGGCGTGGCGCTTCGGTGTTGGTCGGGGTCGTCAGCCTGGCGGTGGTGTCGGCCGTGTTCAGCCCCCGCAGCGTGCGCACTCGCCTGGCGATGCAACTGGACCGCCTGGCCGCCGCCACCGCCAGCGTTCTGGCGACCGACCACCAGGCCATCCACGGCTGCGGCGTGGCCGATGGCCGGCCCCTGGATGCCCGCCGGCGCCAGCTCATCGTCGACGTGTATGGCGTGGACGATCTGCTGGCGCTGGGCAAGGCCGAGTCTGCCGATCTGGCGCATCACGCCGGCACGGTGCGGCAGACGATGGTGTCGCTGTTTTCCGCGCTGGTCGGTGGCGCCCCGCCGATGCGCGAGAACAGCGCCAGCCTCCAGGCGCTGAAGTCGCTGCAGCCTGATTGGGAGCACGCCTGGCACGAAGCCGCCGAGGCCCTGGCGCGGGAACCCGGCGCGACCGGGCTGGCGCGGGCCACCGGCGTGCTGAACGGCCTGCGCGTGCGGCTGGTGCGCAAGCTCGAGGCGAACTCGCTCGAACAGGCGTCCGAGCAGGCCGCGCTGCTGATCGCCGGCGACCGCCTGCTCGAACAGCTCGACGACTACCTGGAGGCCCTCGACGGCATCCAGCGTTTCCACCGTCCTCGGCCGACGCCGGCGCGTGTGTCGGTGCCGTTCCACCGCGACACCTCGGCGGCCATCCAGAACGGCGTGCGCGCCCTGCTGACCGTGACGATGGGCGGCGCGTTCTGGCTCGCCACCGGCTGGACCGACGGCAACCTGATGCTCGCCGGCCTGGCGGCGGCCTGCGCGCTGCTGTCGACAGCGCCCAATCCCACGCTGGGCGCCGTCGAGTTCATCAAGGGCACGGTGGCCGCCGTCGTGATGGCCGGCCTGTGCCGGTTCGCCGTGCTGCCCCAGGTCTCGGGCCTGCCGCTGTTGCTGGTGGTCCTGTCGCTGTTCTGGCTGCCCGGCGTCTACGCCACGACCATGGCCCGCCATGCCCTGGCCGGTGTCGCCTATCTGGTCGCGTTCACGACGCTGGCCTCACCCGACAACACGATGCACTACGACTTCGCGCTGTTCCTCAACAGCGCCGTCGCCTGGATCCTGGCGACCTGTTTCACGCTGCTGGGCTTCAGGATCGTGTTGCCGCGCAACCTGGCGCGCGACGCCCGGCGCTTGCGCCAGCGCATCCGCGACGAAGCGCTGGGCACCTTGCGCGGCGAGCTGCCCGACGCGAAAGCCTGGCAATGGCGGCAGCAGCATCGCACCGCGCAGCTCGGCGCCTTGCTGAAGACGCAGCCCGAGGCGATGGACCGCGCCGTCGCGCGGGCGCTCGCCAGCCTTCACCTGGGCCGGGAAGTCCTGCGGCTGCGCCGATGGCCGCGCCTGGCCCGCGAGCACGCCGCGCTGCATCGTGTGCTGGTCGTCGCGCTGCGCCACATGCGCCAGCGGGCGGCCGACCCCGGGCGGGCCGCACGACATGCGCGCCGCGCGGCGAAGTCGCTGTCGCGCCTGTCACCGCCCTCGGCCGCCGCCGCCGCCGAAGCACGGCGGCTCGGCGTGGTGCTGCTGGACATCGCCGCGCTGCTGGAGTGCCACGCCGACGAAGCCCCACGACAAGCAGGAGGGCGAACCCATGCTCAGTGAGTTCTCGCTGGCCGGCATCTGCCTGCCGCCGTTCTTCGTCTACGCCTGTGTCGCCTTGCCGGCCTACCTGGGCATCCGCTTCGCACTCGCACGCGGCGGCGTGTTGCGCTGGGTCTGGCACCCCGGTTTGTTCGAGTTCGCGATTTCGCTGTGCCTCGTTTCGATGTTGATTCTCTATGTCTGATCGTTCATCCGCCGCCCGCACGTTCCTGAAGGCCGGGCTCACGCTGGCCGTGGTCATCGCCGCCGGCTTTCTGGTCAGCGCGCTGTGGCGTGCCTATGTCCTGGCTCCCTGGACGCGCGACGGCCGTGTCGGCGCGCAGATCGTGCGCATCGCCCCGGAGGTGTCGGGCACCGTGGCCGAGGTCTCGGTGGTGGACGACCAGTACGTCCGGCAGGGCGACGTGCTGTATCGCATCGACAGCGCCGACTTCAGGCTGGCCCTGGCACAGGCCGAAGCGCACTTGGCGTCGGCGAGCGCGTCATGGCGCCAGAAGACGGAGGACGCCAGGCGCCGCCAGGGCATGGAGAGCCTGGTGCCCGCCGAAGACATCCAGCGTGCGAACCAGGCGGTGGCCATCGCCCAGGCCGAGCTGCGCAGCGCCCGGATCGCCGTCGACAAGGCGAAGCTGGATCTGGCGCGCACCGTGCTGCGTGCGCCGGTGGACGCTTATGTCACGCGCCTGCGCCTGAACAAGGGCGACTACGCGCTGGCGTCGCAGCCGAACGTCTCGCTGGTCGACGCCAGGAGCTTCTGGATCACCGGCTACTTCGAAGAGACCAAGCTGCACGGCATCCGCCCCGGCGCGGCGGCGCGCATCCGGCTGATGGGCTTCGACGACGTGCTTTCCGGCCGGGTGGCGAGCATCGGCCGCGGCATTGCCGACAGCAACCAGCAGGCCGATGCGCAGGGCTTGCCGAGCGTGGAGCCCAGCTTCAGCTGGGTGCGCCTGGCGCAGCGCATCCCCGTGCGTGTCGAGTTCGAGCAGCTCCCGCACGGGCTGGTGCTGGCGGCAGGCATGACCGGCAGCATCGAAGTCGTTCCCGCGGGCGGCGACCCGGTGCCCGCGGGCCGGCTGATCTCGCTGCTGCAGCGCTGGATGTGAGGGCCGCCATGCAGAGCTCGTCTCTTCGCCCGCGGTGGCGTCGCCGGCAGGCGCTGGCCGTCTCGCTGCTGGCCTGCGTGTCCGGCTGCACGACGGTGGGGCCGGACTATCGTGCGCCCGTGGTGGCCGTGCCGGCGCACTGGATCGAGGCCCAGGCCACTCTGGCGGGCGCCGACCACGACGGGCTGCGCCGCTGGTGGCGCTCTTTCCAGGACCCCGTGCTCGACCGGCTGGTCGATCAGGCCCTGGCGCACAACCAGGATCTGGACATCGCCATGGCGCGCCTGCGGCAGGCGCGTGCTGAACGTGAGCAGGTCGCGTCTGCTGCCGCGCCCCAGGTGTCCGCGGGCGCTGACGGCGAAGTCGCGCGCGACAGCAAGGCGCTGAGCTCGCAGGCTGGCGGCCGGGCACGGACGTGGCGACTTGGCTTGGATGCCAGCTGGGAGCTGGACCTGTTCGGTGGCACGCGCCGGGCGGTCGAAGCCGCCGACGCCGGCCTCCAGGCGCTGGCCGAAGACCACCGCGCGCTGCAGGTGAGCCTGGTGGCCGAACTGGTGTGCGATTACGCCGCACTGCGCGCCACGCAGCTGCGGCTGGCCATCGCCGGCGAGAACGTGCGCACGCTCGCCGAAACCGAACGACTGACCGAGCGGGCGCACCAGGCCGGCCTGGGCACCGCGGCCGAGATGATGCAGGCGCGCGCCGAGCGTGAAACGGCCGAGGCGCAACTGCCGCTGCTGGAGGCCGACATTGCCCGTTTCAGCCATGCCATCGGCGTGCTGGCGGGCGGCTTCCCGGGCGACTGGCAAACGGCCCTGGCCACGCCCGCGCCGGCCTTGCCCGTGGCTGGTGATCTGCCGCTCTATCTGCCTTCGGAAGTCATGCGCCAGCGCCCCGATCTTCGGGCCGACGAGCGGCGCCTGGCGGCTGCGACCGCGCAGATCGGTGTCGCCGAGGCCCGACGGTTCCCGTCCTTTCGGCTGCCTCTGGGCATCGGCAGTACGGCCAGCGCCATTCACGATGTCTTCTCGGGTGCCAGCCTGGCCTGGACGGCCGCGATGCAGGGCAGCCAGTCCGTCTACGACGCCGGCGCCGCGGGTGCAGGCGTGAGCGCCGCGCAGGCCCGTGCCGACGCGGCGAAACAGGTTTACGAGCGCGACGTGCGAGTGGCGCTGCGTGAGGTCGAAGACGCCCTGACGGCATGGGCCAGCGAACGGCAGCGCCAGGCCTCGCTGCGGAAGGCCGTTGCCGACAGCCAGCAGGCCCTGGACCACGCGACCCGCCTGCATGCGCGCGGCCTGACCGCCTACCTGCCGGTGCTGGTCGCGCAGCGAAGCGCCAACCAGGCGCGTGACGAGCTGGCCCTCAGCCAGTTGGCCGAGTTGAACGCCGTGATCGGCCTCTACAAAGCGCTGGGTGCGGGATGGGCCGACACGGACGATCTCGTGCTGGGCCGCGCGCCGTGAGCCGCCGCCGCACTGTCGGGAGCTACCACCCCTCCATCCAGGTCGTCAGCTGCAGCAGCGCCTTGGCGATGTGATGCTCGACCGTGCTGGTGCTGATCTGGTGGCGCCGCGCGATTTCCTGGTGGCTAAGACCTTCGAGGCGCTGCGCCAGGAAGACCTCGCGCGTGCGCGGGCTCAGCCGCGAGAGGCAGACGCTCAGGCGGGCGAAACGCTGCCGGGCAAGCAGCACCTCCTCGGCGGTGGGCGACATGTCGACGAGCACCACGTCGTCGAGCAGCACTTCCGTGCCGTGCGCCAGGCGCGAGCGGTAGGCGTCGATGGACAGGTTCATGGCCGCCCGCATCAGAAAGGCCTCGGGCTTGTCGACCGGCTGCTCGCGTGCGTAGCAGGCGAGGCGCACCCAGGCGTCCTGCAGCAGGTCTTCGGCGTCGTGCTCGGTGCGGCCACGGCGCATCAACGCGGCCTTGACCCGTGCCAGCACAGCCCGCAGGTCGTCGGCCATCGTGGTCGTGAGGTCCATGGCCCCGCCTCAACGGCCCGGCGCAGCACTGGCCGCCGCCGTGCCGGCCGAGCGGCGGGCAGCACGCGCGGCGTGCCCGGCATCGAGGCGGCGCTCCAGCCGCCGCCATTGGCGCTGCAGGCTGGCGAACGCCGCCTCGGCGCTGTCGAAGCGGCCGCCTTGGCGGCGTGCTGCGCGCAGCATGGCGGCGTGCAGGCGCTGGGCGACGTCGTCGGACTTGGCCAGCAGGCGTTTCGTACGAGGCGGCAACACCGGCAGCGGGGCGGAAGCGTCGTGCCAGTGCACGACTCTCGTGATCTCGGAGCCAGCGATGGCGACCGGTGCTTTGCCACCCGGCACGACGGCCCATTCGATGCGTTCGGCGCCCCGCTCCCACAACTCGGCCAGGACCTCGGGCCAGGCGATGTTGCGGTCACGCGCGACGTGCCAGGCGCCGAGCAGCGCGTGGTGGCCGTCGGCGTGGGTGGCGACGGCCCACATCAGCGCCGTGGATGCGGCGGCTGCGTTGTCGCCGATCGCGCCAAGAGAGGCGAAGCGCGCTACGAGGTAACGACAACACAGAGCATCAGCAAGCGGCTCAGTTGACCGATCGCCTTCACCTTTGCTCATAGCCCGGCTCCTTGTCGTCGTGGAGTGGTCGTCAGTACCGCTGACGCGCTCGGCGCGTGACGGCGCCTCTCATGGCTCGCCGTACACCATACGGCATATATGCCGTGGCCAACTAGCGGCGAGTTCACGAGCCTCAGGACGTGGTCCAAGCCCGTCCTGCCTCCAAGAGTTCCGTTCGCCCCCGGGTCTCCCGCTCCGATTCGTTCGACCCGGCGGTCGCCATCGCCTGTGGCGTCGTTCTGAGAGAGCTGCGGCTTCAGCGTGGCATCGCGCAAGACGCGTTCGCCTTGCTGGCCGGCGTCGACCGCTCTTACTACGGGAAGCTGGAGAGGGGAGAGCGCCAGCCTTCGCTGGCGGTGCTGTTGAAGTGCGCCGCGGCCTTTGGCCAACCTGCGGCCGCGCTGGTGGCAGCGATTGAAGGTCAGCTCAAGCGCAGGTGACTCTTGGCTGATGAGCGGTCATGCAATGGCTGCTACGCAGCGGATGCGGTCAGTCGCGGAAGACTGCTGAGTGACTGCTGCCGGCCAGGAGCAGAACTTCACCAAGGGCTGCTTTGTGGCGGTCTGGCGGCGGGCAGCGCGTCCAAAGGACTGCGCACGGCGCCGCCGCCCATCTTCAGCACGTGGGTGTAGATCATCGTGGTGGCCACGTCGGCGTGGCCGAGCAACTCCTGCACGGTGCGGATGTCGCTGCCGGCCTGCAGCAGATGAGTCGCGAAGCAGTGACGCAAGGTGTGCGGCGTCGCCGGCTTGGGCGTGCCCGATGCGGCCAGTGCGCGCTTGAATGCGCGCTGGAAGGTCTGGTCGTAGAGGTGGTGACGACGGATCACCCCGCTGCGCGGGTCGGCGGAAAGGTGGTCTTGCGGAAAGACCCAGAACCACGCCCATGACATCCCCGCCCTCGGGTACTTTCGTTCGAGCGCGTGAGGCATTTCGACGCCCGCCTGGCCGGCTTCGACATCGGCAGCCCAGACGCGCCGGGCGCTACCGAGCTGATCGCGCAGTTCCGCATGCAGGGCCTGGGGCAGCATGACGACACGATCCTTGCCGCCTTTGCCGGCGCGAACGAAGAGCGCGCGCTGGCCGAAGTCAACGTCCTTGACCCGGAGCTGCAGTGCCTCGGTGATGCGCAAGCCGGTGCCATAGAGCAACCTGGCCAGCAGGCGGTGCTCGCCACAGCGCATCTGTTCGAAGAGCGCACTCACCTCCTCGACCGTAAGCACGACCGGAAGGCGGCGGTGGGTCTGTGGCCGACCGATCTCGGTCATCCAGGGCAGGTTGACACCCAGTACCTTGCCATAGAGGAAGAGCAGTGCCGACAGGGCCTGCCGGTGACTGGACGGCGCCAGGCCGCGATCGGCGGCCAGGTACGACAGGAACGCCTCGACCTCGACGCCACCCATTTGGGCCGGGTGGCGCATGCCGTGCCAGCGAATGAAGGCGCGGCACCAGTACACATAGGCCTGCTCGGTGCGGTGGCTGTAGTGCAGGTAGCGAATACGTTCGCGCAACTGGTCCAGCAGCCTGGGGGACAGCAGTGGCGGCAACGGGCCTGCGTCTCCCTGGGCCGGGCGCAGGTGCCTGCGTGCTGGCGCCAACGCGTCAAGTGGTGGCAGCATACCGTCCTCCTGAGCTCCGGCGAGGCGCAGAAGTGGTTGCAACAAGCTGCCGGACTTGAGGACAGATTTAGTACTGTATGCGCATACAGTCAACAGGGAGAAAGTTGCCGTGCAGCAAGCATTTAGGTTGGCGGGACTGTCCGTTGTTATGCAGCACGCGCCGATGTTAGGGCGCAGCGTCTGTCTGTCTACAACACTACAAGGGCATCCCCGCCTGTCAAACAAAACGAGTCCTTGATGAATCGATCATCGATTCATCAAGGCAATTCGAAGATTTGCTGCCATTGCATCGCCTGACGGCAAAGGAACCAAGGTGCGGACTGCGCAACTACAACCGGCCTTTGATGCAGCGTTCGATGCTGCGGGCCCTGATGAAAGACGCGCGCGGGGGCTCCATTCGTTAGCCGCGGTCGCCATGTCCGGCGCCGCCGTGTTATAGCCGAGCACTCCCCGCGCAGGTCCAACCTTGCTCCATCAACGCAGGCGTCACGCGGTGGCAGAAACGGATTCGAGGTCGCCTTTCTCCGATGAGGTTGGCGGTTGGCTTGGACGCCGGGGCTCGTGTTCAGGCCATGGGCTTGAACTCTTCGCCCTTGGCGAGCATCGCCCAGGCCATGCGCACGTTCTTGGCGGCGATGGCGACCACGGCCTTCCAGTAGCCGCGGCGCTCGGCCAGCGCGGTGGCCCAGCGGCTCAGCCGGTCGTGCTTGTTGGTCGCGGCAGCCAGCACGGCGCGCGCTCCCATGATGAACAGTGTGCGCAGGTAGGCGTCGCCGGCCTTGGTGATGCGCCCGAGCCGGTTCTTGCCGCCCGAGCTGTACTGGCCGGGCGCCAGGCCCATCCAGGCGGCGAGCTGGCGGCCGTTGGCGAAGTCGTGGCCGTAGCCGATGCTCGCCAGCAGCGCGCTGGCGGTGGTCGGGCCGATGCCGGGCATGACCATGAGCGCGCGGGCGCGGTCGTCGGCCTGGGCCATCAGCCGGATGTGCTCGTCGTACGTGGCCACGCGCTCGTCCAGGCGCTGCAGTTCGGCCAGCAGGTCGCGGCACACGGTTTGCACCCAACCGGGCACGGCGTCGAGCTGCTCGCCGGCGCGGCTGCGCACCGTGGCGGCCTTGAGCGGCAGCACGATGCCGAACTCGCTGAGCACGCCGCGCAGGCGGTTGATGACCGCCGTGCGTGCACTCACCCAGCCTTGGCGCGTGGTGTGCACCGCCAGGCGCGACTGCGCCTGAGTCGACTTGACCGGCACGAAGCGCATCGCCGGGCGCTGCAGCGCTTCGCAGATTGCGGCGGCGTCGGCCGCGTCGTTCTTGCCGCGGCGCCCGCTCATGCGGTAGGGCACGACGAACTTGGGCGCGATCAGCCGCACGGTGTGGCCGAAGTCCTGGAAGCACCGAGCCCAGTGGTGTGCGCCCGAGCAGGCCTCCATGCCGATGGTGCACGGCGGCAGCTTGGCGACCGCTTCGAGCAACTGGTCGCGACGCACGGCCGGACGCACCAGCGCAGGCTTGCCGCGCTCGTCGACACCGTGCAGGGCAAACACGTTCTTGGCCAGATCGATGCCGAGAAACAGAATCGTCATGGACATCTCCTTGCGTCAGCCGGGTGGAGGATGAGATTTCGCAACCCCATCGTCGTACCAGGCGGCCGTCCTTGCCTGAGGGATAACCTCGTGCGGGTGGGACGCTATGGGGATGTCCCTTTCATTCGTTAGGCGTCGGAGGAACAGCATGATCGACTCGTGGCTTCAAACTCAGGCATCCGTTCTGTCACTGACATTTTCAGATGCGTCTGGTCGAATAACCTCCGGTTCAGGCTTCAAGGTCCGAAACGTCCTCATAACAAACAACCACGTCGTACAGGTACCGAGGGCGACGCATGTACAAATCCGATCCGTTTGCTCTGACAGCTTTACCTCAGCCTTCGAACTAAACTTGACTTACCCGCATTTTCAAGCCGCGTTCGTTGAGGGCGATCCAGAAACCGCCTGGGACTTTGCGGTGTTCCGCATAGACGGAGCCGACTTTGCTCGACTTCCTTCTCTCCAACTTGCGGAAGACGGTCCGGTAGAGGTCGGAACACCAATCGCGATATTCGGCTACCAGTTTGATCAGCCTCAACAGTCCATGCACTTGGGCCATATCTCGTCTCAGTACCATCGAGCCGGCGTTCACTATCTTCAACTGGACTCAAGTGTCAACCATGGCAATTCTGGTGGTCCCCTAGTCGATACGCGAACCGGGCGAGTAGTCGGAATAGTTACTAGAAAGGCAACCGGCCTCACGGCGCAGTTTGAACAGCTCATGCAAGCGTTTGGTCAGAACATCGCTGGGCTGCAACAGCTTCGCCAAGGCGGCTATGTCACGGTTGGAGGAATTGATCCCGTAGCCACCACCATTGCGATTCAAGAGCAATTGCGACGACTCGCTATCGAGATTTCCCGGTCAGCAAACGTGGGCATCGGCTACGCTTATCACGTTTCCAAGGTGCGCGAGTGTGTAGCGCGTGTAGCGTGACCTCGCCGACGCCTCTCAAGAAACTCCTCCCAAACGATTGATGCAGGCGGAGTTTTCTAGACGGTGGCTGAGTCAGGCGTGACCGGAACGAGCGACATGCCCAGCCGCTGCGCCTTGCGCTGCAGGTTGTGCAGCACACGCTGGCGGTATCGCTCCTCGTAGTAGGCCTGGCCTTGATCGGTGTACTCCTGGCCCTTGCTGAGCAGGCTGTAGATCAGCCGGGCGAGCTTGTGCGCGGCGGCCGTGACGGCTTTGGCCTTGTCCATGCGGGCGCACAAACGCCGGTAGTACGCGCCCAGCGCCGACTGGCTGGTGCGCAGCGCCGCGGCGGCCAGCCGCAGCGCTTGAGCGGCGCGGTTGGCCGTGGGACGTGTCTTACCGCTCATGACCTTGCCGCCGGTGATCTTGGTGCCCGGGCACAGCCCCATCCAGGAGGCGAAGTGCTTGTCGCTGGGGAATTTGCTCATGTCGGTGCCGGCCTCGGAGACCACTACCAGCGCGGTCGTCACGTCCACGCCGTCGATGCGGGTGAGGTCCACGCCGCACATCTGGAACAGCCGGGTGCGCAGGTCGAACTTCGGTGCGTTGCGGGCCTTGCTGCGCTTTTTGCCACGCTCGGGCTCGACGCGCGTGATGTGCAGCTTGTCGAGCTGAGCCTCGATCTCGTCGTCGCACTGCTGCAGTTGCTGGCCGCAGAAGTCGAACGCGTCGAGGGCTTGGCGCAGTGCGAACAGGTGCTCGTCGCGCCAGTTGCCGTGCAGGCTTCGAGCGATGTCTTCGTCGCTGGCGCGAACGCGGGTGTTCTTCAAGGCCGCGAGCATCAACGGGTCGCGTTCGCCGGCGACGATGGCACGAAGAATCGCTTGGCCGCTGGCGCCGGCGACGTCGGCGATGACGTTGGCCAACTGGATGTTCATCTGCACCAGGGCCTTCTGCATGTGCTGCACGCAGCGCGACTGGGTGCGCAGCAGCGAGTGGCGCTGGCGCGCGAGCGCTCGCAGCACGCACACCTGCTCGTCGGGCCGGAAGGCGCCGCGCAGCAGGCCGTAGCTCATGAGTTGCTGCAGCCACTGGCAGTCCAGCACGTCGCTCTTGCGGCCCGAGACGTTCTTGACGTGGCGGGCGTTGACCAGCAGCACGGTAAAGCCGCGCGTGCTGAGCAACTCGAAGAGCGGGATCCAGTACACCCCGGTGGACTCCATCGCCACGGTGTCCACGCCGCATGCGGTCAGCCAGTCGGCTAGGCGCAGCAGGTCGCCGGTGAACGAGGCGAACTCGCGCACCGGCTCGTCGTCGCGATCCGGCGGCACGGCCACGTAGTGGCTGGCGCTGCCGATGTCGATGCCGGCGGCATTGGGGTGTGTCAGTCGCAGCGCACTGCGGGCTACCGATCGATTGCTTGCTGCCACGGTGTCCTCCATCATCGAAGGTGGAACGTGACGCCGGATCGGGCTCGTCGTCGTGATCACTCTCTCAAACGGGATACCGGACAGGCGGCAGCAGACCGACTGCCCGGTTCACCAATGTCGATGACGCAGCCCCAGACCACGCTAACCCGCGGACATTGCGCACCAGTGCCATCTCGGTCTTCCCCAGACGTCGCGTTCCACATTGCCACGCGCGCCACGCTGGCGCCAGGAGTTTCTTCGGGACGATTTTCGGGGCGGCGGGCCGATTACTCCGCTAACCCCTCGGTCGAGGCGAGGCCCAACGGCAAGGCAGCCCGCCCGGCTCCAGGTTGTGCTTATCATCCTTCCGCCGGGCGGGCTACCTCGCCGTCGGCCCCGCCTCACCTCGAACGTTAGCGTGCAATCCATGGACGCCACCCTCGCAGTGAGAATCGCCGAGTTTGAGCCCTCGAACGGAAACTGGCTCGAACTCGAACGTCTCTTTGAAAGAGCCTTCTCCGACCGTGATCCCACCGTCTACTACTCGGCGATCTTTAACCTGTTCGAGCGCTTCCCCGATCAAGACGGCTCAGGCGTCTTTTGGTCGGCGCTCCACGGCATGGAGGCAACCGGTAGCTACGAGAACGAACTCGTGAGGTTCTTTCGCAGATATCCGTCGGAAATGACTCGAACCATGCTCATCCGCATGCGCAATGCTGGCGACACAAAGGCCGCCGGTGTTCCCATTGACCTCTTGATAGGAACGCTCAAGTGAGCGCCATGCCCGCTAAGGAAGGTCTGCACAACACGCCGCGCGACCGGATCGGCGCGACATCGTTAGCGACGGAGCGCATTGCGCACCCGAACCAGCGTTGTAGGACGGAGAAACGAAGCAAATGGCGCCCAGCGGGGGACGTTTGGCGCCCACCGGGCGCACTCAACCCCGGGCTCCCATGAGATGCCTTCGCGCCATCCACAGGTTCGCCAGAGCGAACAGCGTCTGGATCTGCGCCATGTTCTTGGCCAGCCCCCGGTACCGCACCTTGGTGAAGCCGAACTGCCGCTTCAACACGCGAAACGGGTGCTCCACCTTGGCCCGCACGCTGGCCTTGAGTTGTTCGATTCGCTCGGTGATCGCGTCCTGGGGATCACGCGCATCGAGCAGGCGACGCAGCCCCGGGCGCAAGGCCACGTGCCAGGTCGGCCCTCGCGCCTCGGGCCTCTTGTGCACGCCCTGGTAGCCGGCGTCGCCGAAGGCGTTGCGTTCCTCGCCATGCAGCAGTTGTCCGGCCACGTTCAGGTCGTTGACGTTCGCTGGCGTGGCCACCACCGTGTGCACCAGCCCCGAGGCCGCGTCCACCCCGATGTGCGCCTTCATCCCGAAGTACCAGTTGTTGCCCTTGCGGGTCTGCTTCATCTCCGGATCGCGCTCGCCTTCGGCGTTCTTCGTCGAGCTGGGCGCCGCGATCAGCGTCGCGTCCACCACCGTGCCAGTGCGCAGCATCAGGCCCTTATGCTGCAGCAGATCGGCCACTAGGCGCAGCATGTCGGCAGCCAAATCATGGCGCTCCAGCAAGTGGCGAAACCGCAGGATCGTCGTCTCGTCGGGCAACCTCTGCGTCGCGCCATCGAGCCGCGCGAACTCACGGTACAGCGGCACGTCGTGCAGCGCCTCTTCCATCGCCGGATCGCTCAGCCCGAACCATTGCTGCAGGTAGTGGATGCGCAGCATCGTCTCCAGCGCAAACGGCGGTCGCCCGGTCTTGGCGCGCGGGTAGTGCGGCTGCACGATCTCCACCAGCGCCGCCCACGGCACCACGCGGTCCATCTCCTCGAGGAACTCGCGCTTGCGCGTCTTCTTCGTCGACAGGTTCAGGCCAAGTCCGAGCTGCTTCATGTCGGGCATCCTCGCTGGCCTACCCCGCACGGGCAAGCCGGCTTCGCGGGGGCGTTTTGCAGACCTTCCCTAACCCGCCGCTCCAGGGGACGCCCTGCCGGCTACGCCGGCAGGTGCCCTCCGGCCTGCGGCCTCCGGTCGCCCCTGAGTTAGCACGTTGGGCGCCATGAGCACACTCCGAATTTCATTGAGAACCGGCGGGTTCGGCGCTGCAATGGCTGCGGCTGCGGTTGTCTTCTTGCTTGCTGCTGTGTTGGCAGAGTTCGCTACGGGGCCGCAGTTCGGACACCACATCAACGCGTCTGCGCTGCCTGCAGAGGCTCAAGCAGTTCTCGCAGAGAACACACATACGAAGGAACCGCTGTCTTCCGGGCAATGGCGCCGTCTCGACGCAGTGATGGTAAAGCATGGCGGTTGGCCAGGCGTTGGGAGTTCGTTTGTGGAGTCCATCCGCCACAGTTGGTACTGGTTCATCGCGTTGCCTGCGCTGGGTGTTGCCGCGCTAAGCATACTTCGGCCGCGTACTAGCGCTCTTGCGCTCTCAGTGGTTGCGGTTCCATCGCTGTTCGCGCTGGCAGTTTCGTTCCTGGTGTCACCACATGCACTCGCTCTCGGGGCTCGTTAGCATGGTGCCCAACCAGTCAATCGAGACGACGGCTTCCGGCGCGCTGCGCGCGCCTACAGCCGCGGCTCATCTCCAACGTTGCTGAACGACCGCTTTCCCGTCCAGAGTTCACCGATATAAGGGACCGCTACGGGTCGAAAGCAGGCGGTCGAGTTCGCGCACGAGTGCCCGAGATCAGTCTTTAGCTGCCCGTCAGCCCTAAAACACAACCCGCCGTCCACCCCATCCCCGCCACGACGCCCCGCACCCCCACATGCACCCGCGGCGTCCCCCCGTACTCGAACGCATTGCGCGGCCCGTTGCCCGCCACGCGCGAGAACACCCCGATCACCCCGCCGTCGGCATCGAACACCGGTGACCCGCTGCTGCCCATCGACCCGTCCAGGTCGCTGACGAAGCTGTCGTGCTCGCCCAGCGCGGTGATCTGGCCGTGCGAGACGCGCAGCGAGCCGTCGGCGTCGTCGTAGCCCAGCGCGGCGCGTGTGGCGGCCGGGCGGGCGCTGCGCAAGGGGAAGCCGGCCATCCAGACCGGTTCGCCGACGACGGCCGGGCGGGGCGCCAGCGTCAGCGCGGCTTGCGGTGGCGGCTCCACGCGCAGCAGCGCCCAGTCTTCACGCAGCTCGCCGCGGCCCTGGCCCAGGTCGTGGATCGCGCGCGAGGCCGGCGGGTTGGACACCAGCCAGACGCGCTCGGCCGGCACCAGCGTCCAGCGGCCGTCGGCGCCCAGGCGCGCGACTTCAGCGCGCACGCCCAGGCAGGGCTGCTCGACGCCGAGCGCGCCGCCCTGGCGCCCCAGGCGCTCGATCTCGCCGGTGACGAGGTGGTAGTTGGTCAGCACGTGGCCGGCCGCGTCGAGGCAGAAGCCGCCGCCACCGCCGATGAGCGGCACCTCGACCGGGAAACGCGCTCCGGCGCGCACGGCCTGCGCGAACTCGTGCTGCACCATCGCCATCGCGAACACCGGGTCGTCGGCGCGTGCCAGGTCTTCGTGCGTGAAGGCGCGGTGCCAGAGCTCGGTGCCGTCGGCCAGCGTCTCGTTGCGCGCGGCGGCGAAGGCGGCTTCGCGGCTGTCGGCCAGCGTCAGCCGCAGGCGGGTGGTCGGCAGCACGCGCACCAGCGCGGCGCTCAGGCGGTCGACGGGCACGCCCGGGACGGGCAGGCGGGCAGGGGAGAAGAGGCCTTCGGACATGGCGTCCGACGATAGCCACGCTGCGGGCGCCGGCCGTGGCGGCGCGCACCTCGGTGTCCTGCGGCCGACCGACGAGGCACCCGGTCGCCACCTCGAGGGTCGGGCGGTGCTTCCCGCCAGGATCCTCGGCGAGTGTGTGACTTCCGGCAGTCGCCACGGTTCAAGTACCGGTCCGTCGGGCCGATAACACTGGTGATTTCCTCATTTCCGGACCCGTTTGCTCGGTCATGCCGCGTGCCTGGCCGTCGGGTGCCTGCGTGCCGTCGACGCCGGAAATGCCTGTATCACCTGGGGCACCGTGTCCGATCCACGTGCGGCCCCATTCGACGGAACCGCACATGTCATTCTTCAAAGACCTCTCGATCGGGCGGCGCCTGGCGCTGGGTTTCGGTACCTTGATCCTGATCCTGCTGTTGATGGCGGGGCTGGGCATCCGCAACTCGGTCAGCGCCAAGGAACAGACGGGCCTGCTGGCGGCGAACCTGCACCTGAAGGTGACCGATGCCCAGTCGCTGGCCTATGCGGTGATGGACTCGGCGCGTGTGGCGCGCAACACGCTGCTGCTGACCGATCCGGCCAAGATCGCACCCAACCGCGCCGCCTTCGAGAAGAACCGCGCACGTTCCTCCGAACTGCTGCAGGAACTTGCCAAGCTGTCCTTCACCGACGAGAGCCGCCGGATGGTCGAGAAGGCCAGCGAGCTGAACCGGGACTACTACGCCTTCACCGAAGAGGTCGTGAAGCTGGGCGAGGCCAATGAGATGGACAAGGGTGCCGCCCTGCTGTTCGGCCCGCGCTACGCCGTGCAAGGGCAGTACCTGAAGCTCCTGAACGAGATGGTGGCGCTGTACGAACGGCAGATGACGGAGGCGGCCGCCGAGGTGAAGGCCGACTCCGAGCAGACGGTGCTGGTGACCGGCGTGCTGGTGGGCCTTGCCGTGGCGCTCGGTTGCCTGATCGGCTGGGGCGCGACGCGCTCGATCACCGTGCCGATGGCCGAGGCGATCAACGCGGCCGAGGCCGTCGGCCGCGGCGACCTGAGCACGCCGATCCCCGAGGGGCACCAGGACGAAACCGGCCGCTTGCTGCGCGCCTTGCGCGCCATGCAGGCCTCGCTGGCCACGGTGGTCAGCAGCGTGCGCCAGAACGCAGAGGGCGTGGCCACGGCCAGCGCCCAGATCGCCAGCGGGAATGCCGATCTCAGCCAGCGCACCGAGGAGCAGGCCAGCGCGCTGCAGCAGACCGCGGCGACGATGGGCCAGCTCGGCAGCACCGTGCAGAACAACACGAGCAGTGCGCAGCAGGCCGATCAGCTGGCCAAGAGCGCCGCGGCCGTGGCCAGCCAGGGCGGCGAGGTCGTCGGCCAGGTCGTCAGCACGATGCAGGGCATCACCGGCAGCAGCCGCAAGATCGGCGAGATCATCGGCGTCATCGACGGCATTGCGTTCCAGACCAACATCCTGGCGCTCAACGCCGCGGTGGAAGCGGCTCGTGCCGGCGAGCAGGGCCGCGGCTTCGCCGTCGTCGCCGGCGAGGTGCGCACGCTGGCGCAGCGAAGCGCCGAGGCGGCGCGCGAGATCAAGTCGCTGATCCAGCGCAACGTCGAACAGGTGGAGCAGGGCTCGCAGCTGGTCGACCGCGCCGGCCAGACGATGCAGGAGATCGTGCAGTCGGTGCAGCGCGTGACCAGCATCGTCAGCGACATCACGGCGGCCAGCGTCGAACAAGGCCACGGCATCGGCCAGGTCAGCCAGGCGGTGGCGCAGATGGACCAGGTGACGCAGCAGAACGCCGCCCTGGTCGAAGAAAGCGCGGCGGCGGCCGAGAGCCTGAAGGCGCAGTCGGCGCAGCTGGTTCAGCTGGTTGCCGTGTTCAAGGTCCACGGCGCGCCGGCGGCGAGTGCACCGACGCTCGCGCCTGCGGTCGCCGTCGCAGCCCGGCCCGCACCGGCGCCGGTGGCCCAGCCCCGCCGCCCCGCCGCACCGGCCGTGCCGGCGAAGCGGGCCGCGGCTCCGGCCGCTGCGGTGGCCGAAGACGACTGGACCTCGTTCTAGGCGCGCGACCGCCGGACCTTCCCTGCGCTGTCTCGCGTCCGTGCCCTAAGCGGCCCGTGCCATGGCGACGCGGTTCTTCAAGCCCCGGGCGCGCTCGCTGGCCAACGCGGCGCTCAGGTGCTCGAAGCCGCCGCCTGCCACCAGCGCCCGGAAGCCGTGCCGGGCATAGAAAGGCGCGTTCCACGGCAGGTGGCTGAAGGTGGTGAGCGTGACGACGTCGATCTCGTCGGTGCCTTCGGCGTGCACGATCGCCTGCCGCAGCAGCGCCGTGCCGATGCCGCGTCTGGCCGCGCCGGGCACGACGTCCATCTCGACGATGTGCAGCGCGCGGCCGATCGTCTCGCAGGCGACGAAGCCGAGCGCTGCGCCGCGCTCGTCCTGGGCCACCCAGACCCGGCCGCAGGCGATGAGCCGCGCCAGTTCCGCAGCGTCCATCGCCTGCGCGAGCGCGGGCGGCAGATCGTGAGGCGCAAAGATCGAGGCGGCTTCGGCTTCGATCTGCTGCAGCGCCGGGATGTCGGTGCGCCGGGCCACGCGCACCGTGACGACGAGCCCGGCCGCGGCAGAGGGCGGGCCGAAAACGTCCGGCGTCATGTGGTGGCTCGCCTGGCCCTACAGCGTGTCGTCGCTCCGCGCCACCACTTCCCACAAGGCCTTTTGGCGCACGTACTTGCGGGTCGTCTGGTGTTCCATCGACAGCAGTTGCCAGCCGCTGGCGAACAGCTCGGCGGTGGCACGTTCGTCGAAGAAGCGTTTGGGCTGGCCGTTGACGAGGTAGTAGTTCGTTTCGATCGCCGGGTGGCCGCTGGCGCCGAAGTGTTTGTCCTCGACCGAGTTCAGCCGGCAGAGGAAGAGCCCGCCCGGCTGCAGCGTGGCGCGGATGCGCCGCACCAGGTCCACGGTCTCGGCCCAGGGGAAGTAGTGCAGCGACAGGCTGGCGACCACCGCGCCGGCCTCGCCGGCGCCGAGCGGGAAGGGCGCGCGCACGTCCTGGCAGTGCACCTGGGCGCCGGGGACGCGCAGCCGGGTCGCGGCGGCCGATGCCGCCGAGAGATCGAACGCGACGACCTGTAAACCCGCTTCGGCCAGCGTGGCGGTGTCGGCGCCGGTGCCGCAGCCGATCTCGAGCACGGGGCGCGGGCCGACGGTGTCTTTCAGCTGCGGCAGCCAGCGGGTGAGCCAGGGGTCGTGGAGCATTTCTTGGCGCCGTAGCGACGGCGGAACAGGACAAGGCGCGATTCTGCGTGCGCGGGCGACTCAGGCCCGCGCCAGCACGATCAAAGCGCCCAGCGACGGCATGCGCACCACCTCGTCGACCCGCAGTCCCGCGGCCCGCGCCAGCGTCTCCCATTCGCCCAGCGTGCGCTCCCGGCCCTGCGTGCCGATGAACATCTGGATGTCGAGCGCGGCGACGGCGGGGTCGGTGCCCATCACCGCTTCCATCACGACGACCCGGGCGCCGCTGTCGCCGGCCGCGCTGCGCACGCGCGCCAGCAGCGCGCCAGCGGCGTCGTCGTCCAGACCGTGCAGAACCGCCGACAGCAGGTAGACCGTGCGCGGCCCCGGCGCCGCGGGCAGCGGGTCGTGCATCAGGTCGCCGCATTCGAAAGTCACCCGCCCGGCCAGCGCGCGCCGGCCCGGCTCGTCCTGCCACCAGCTGCGGGCCAGCGCGATGACGGCCGGGCGATCGAACACCGTCGCGCGCAGCTGCGCATGGGCGCGCAGGATCGCCGCCGTCTTCGCCCCCTTGCCGCCACCCAGGTCGACCAGGTGCTCGAAACGGTCCCAGGCCAGCGAGCTCACGAAGGCGTCGCCGGTGAGCGCGCCCACCTCGTCCATCGCGCGGGCGAACAGCGCGTCAAAGTCGGGCCGTTCGTCCATGCAGGCGTACAGCGGCACTCCGTGCACGCGCTCGAAGGGCACGCCGCCGCCGCGCACGGCGGCTTCCAGCCCGTCGATCCAGGCCCGCGTCATCTCCGGCGCGTTGTGCATCAGCACGAGGTGGCGCACGCTGCCGGGCCGGTCGCGGCGCAGCGTGTTCGACACCGCGTTGTTGCAGACACGGCCGTCGGCGCCGAAGGCGAACACGCCCAGCGACGACAGGTAGCGCAGCAGCCGCCGGCAGGCCTGGGGGTCGGTGCCGGTGCGCACGGCCAGGTCTTCCGGCGCCAGGCGGTCGTCGCCCAGCGTGGTGGCAAGGTCCAGGCGCACGGCGACGTCCAGCGCACGCGACTGCCAGAACGCCGAGCCGATCTGCACCGCGCGCACGGCGGGCGGCAGCGCCGCGTCGAGCACCGAGCGCAGCCGCGTGAAGAGCGCCGACGCGGCGGCGAAGGCGCGCGCCTGCAGCGCGTGCCGCTGCAGCGAGGCGGCGAAGGCGCGCGCCTGCAGCGCGTGCCGCTGCAGCGAGGCGGCGGCCTTCACGGCGTGTTCCCTTCGCGCGTTGCCGCCAGCGCCGCGGCCAGGCCGGCGGCGATCATGCCGCCGTTGAAGGCGGCCAGCCCGTCGAGGAAGCCGGCGTCCATCGGCCGCTCCATCTGTTCCTCGAACACGTCCTTCAGCAGCAGCGGCGTCATCGCCAGGCTGACGAAGGCCATGCGCAGCACGTCGGCGTCGACGTCGGGGGCCGCCTGGCCGCTGGCCTTCAGCGCCTGCACGCGGCGCGCGCCACGCGTGCGGCCGCGCTCCAGCAGCTGCTGGATGAAGCGCCGTCCCGGCCCGCTGCGCAGCGCCAGCACCTTCAGGATCAGCTTGGGGAACTCGGGCGCCTGCAGCATCGTGCGGTAGTACAGGCGCAGGTAGTCGGCGAAGCCGTCCGGCGTGGCGAGCATGTCGCCGTCCAGCACGTCCAGCAGCGGCTGCAGGGTCTCGCGGATCATCTCCTCGTACAGCCCTTCCTTCGAGCCGAAGTAGTAGCGGATCATCGAGACGTTCGCGCCGGCGAGGTCGGCGATGCGCCGGGTGCCGACGGCGTGGTAGTCGTCGGCGAGGAAGGAGGTCTTGGCCGCTTCCAGCAGGCGCTGGCGCACGCTGTCGGCCTGGGTCTTGTTCGAGGGCATGGCCCATCATCGGCCGGGCGCTGCGCAGGCGTCCAGAAGAGCCGTCAATCGAAAACGGGCCGGTGATTGATGGCGGCGGGCTGGCGGGCGGCCTCAGCGGCCGGATGATGATCGGGTGGTGCCGCTGCCGGTCCGCACCCTGAGTCGTGCTTCGCTTGGGCGCCGCTTCGCGGCGTTCACGCCGTCATCCACCGGCACCCGACAGACGCTCCATCCAGCCCGACGCCGAGGCGTCGAAGCCTTCGCCGTTGGCCAGCACGATGAGCGCCCAGCCGGCGTCCAGCCCACGCAGCACCAGCGACGAGAAGCCGGCGAACGCGCCGCCGTGGAACATCAGCCGGCCGCCGTCGTGCGGCACGACTTCGATGCCGAAGCGGTACATCAGGTCGGCGGGGCCGAAACGGCCGCCGTCGTCGGCGCCGCAGCGCGCCAGCAGCGATTGCTCGCCGTGGCGCCGCCAGTCGTCCAGCCACTGCACCTCGGCGCGCACCAGGTCGTCCGGTGTCGACCACATTCCGCCGTCGCCCCAGCTCGCCAGGTGGACCGGCAGGTCCTGCCAGCCGCGTGCCGAGTCGTGGTGGTAGCTGCGTGCGCGGCGCGGCAGCACGCGGCGCGGGTCGTTCTCGAAGCTCGTGTCGTGCAGGCCCCAGGGCTCGAAGAAACGGCGGCGTGCGATCTCGTCCAGCGGCAGGTCGGCCTCGCGTTCCAGCCAGTCGGCCAGCAGCACGTAGTTGCTGTTGCTGTAGTCGTGGCGGCTGCCGGGATCGAAGTCGAGGTCCCCGGCGCGGCGGATCAGCGCCAGCGCCTGCGCCTGGGTGACGAGGTCGTGTTCGTCGTGGCCGAGCTGCAGGCCCCACAGGTACAGGTAGTCGTCGATGCCGCTGGTGTGGCGAAGCAGATGGCCCAGGCGCACCGGCTGGCTGCAGCCGGCTAGCGCCGGCAGCCGCGCGCGCATGTCTTCGTCCAGGCTGATGCGCCCGCCGGCGACGGCCTGCATCACCAGTGCCGCCACCCAGGGCTTGGACTCCGACGCGAGATAGAAGCGTGTGTCGCCGCTTATCGGCTGCTCCCATTCCAGATGGGCCATGCCGTGGTGCACGCGGCGCACGGCCTGGCCGTCGACGGTGAGCGCGATGGCAAAGCCGGGGCCGTTGGCGGCGTGCTGCTCGCGCAGCGTGCCGATGGCGGTGTCGAAGCGGTCCAGCAGGCGAGGGAGGTCCAGGCTCATGCGGGCGCAGGATAGCGGCCGCAGCGCCGGCGCCTCAGCGCTCTTCCTCGCCTTCCCGCCGGTGCCGGTGTTCCCGGCCCGGCTCGTGCGCCTGTCCGTGCCGCGCCTCGTGCGGCGGCTGCCCTTCATGCGCCGGTGGGTGCGGGTGCGCCGGCCGCGGCTCGTGTGGCACGGCCGGCTCGTGCGGCGCGGCGGCGGCCAGGCGCGCCACCACCGGCTGCTGCGTCTGCAGCACCTGGGCCTGCACCGTGGTGGCCGCGCGCGGGTTGCCGGCAAAGGCCAGCGGGCGCACCGGCGGTTGGGGCACCGCGCCGCGCTGGCGGCCGGCCGTCACCACGCGGGTCACGTTCTGGATCTCGGTGACGTTGGTGACGTGGGTGATGTTGACCTGGCGGATGTAGGTGGCCGACACCGCGTACGGCGGCACGTAGACCTCGCGCGGCGCCAGCGGCACCCAGCCGACGGTGGCGCCGATGCCGATGGTCACCGAGGCCGAGACGCTCGGCGCGGGCGGCGGCGCGCCGGTCCAGGCGACCATCGCCGGCGCGTACACCGGCCGCGCCACGTAGGTGCCGGGCACCCAGGCCCAGCGATCGCCCCACAGCGTCCAGCGGCCGTAGTGGAAGGGGGCGAAGCCCCAGGGCGCGTCGTCCACCCAGGTCCAGCCCCAAGGTTCCACCCAGGCCCAGCGGCCATAACGGTACGGCGCCCAGTTCGCCGGCACGTCAGGCACCCAGATCGCGCCGTCGGCGCTGCTCTCCCAGCGGCCGTAGGCGTCCAGCCCTTCGGCGCCGGTCATCGCGGGCGACACGTAGTGCGAGGTCGCCGCGGCCGGGTGGCCGCCGGCGCGGGCTTGCACGAAGTGCTTGAAGTCGTCGTTGCCGACGTCCAGCAGGTTCATCGCGACGGCGCCGCCGGGCGAAGCCGAGAGCCGGGCGTGCTGCCCCGGCGCGAAGCTGTAGCGGCTGCCGTCGCCGGCCACGAACTCGACGCGGCCATGCCAGGCCGTGCCGTGCACGCCGTCGTTGCGTACGTCCACGCGCAGGCTGCCCGGCTGCGCGAGCGTGAAGCGGCCCAGCGGGCTTTGCAGCGCCAGCATCGCCGCGTCCTGCCGGTCGCGGGTACGCAAGGCGACGCTGCCGTGCACGACACGCAACCGCATCTGGTCGTCGTCGAGCTGCTCGACGTCGACCTCGGTGCCGACGTCCAGATCGAACGCGGTGGCGCCGATCGTCACCTCGGCGCGGCCCGACGGGCCGGTGACCAGCACGTTGCCCGTGGTCACCGGCCAGTTGAGCGCCGCGTTGGAAGCTGCCGCGCCCGCCTGGGGCGCGAGCGTGACGTCGCCGGCCGTCCAGGCGACGCGGCCGACACGCGCCGGCGGGTCGGCCCAGGCGGTGGTGCCCAGCAAGGCCAGCGCGGCGGCGATGGCGGCCACGCGGGCGGACGAACGGCGTGCATCGTGAGGCATGGTCGGCTCCCGGTCGTGGCGGGCTCAGGCGCGGTCCAGCCGGCCGTTTTCCAGGCGCACACGCTCGCCGCGGCGCAGGCCGTCGAGGCCGCGGTAGTCGAAGCTGCGCTCGCTGCCGTCGTCGAAGCGCACGAAGACCCGGTAGATCACGTTCGTTTGCGCCGCGGCGTTGTTGCGCTCGATGTTGTCGCCCGCGACCGCGCCGCCGAAGATGCCCAGCCCGGTGGCCACGGCGCGGCCGCCGCCGTGGCCGATGGTGTTGCCCACGACGCCGCCGATCAGCGCCCCCAGCACCGCGCCGCCGCCGCTGTCGCCCACGCGGGTGTCGATCTCCTCGATCCGGTTGACGGTGCCGTACTGCACGTAGGTGGCCGAGGCCACCGGCCGGCCGTAGCACGGGCCGTCGATGACGCGCGTGCTGCGGGTGACGGGCACCGCGCAGGCCGACAGGGCCAGCGCGGCGATCACGGCGACGACGGCAGTGCGAGCGGCGTGCTGCGGACGCCGGGACATGGACAGGCGGATGTTCATGACGGGTGCTCCTGAGGGTCTGACGGCCGGTTCGGGCCTTGGGCACAGCGTCCGGGCCCTCGGTTGCGCGGTTGCGACGCCGCCCCGGTGCCGCCGTTTCAGCTGTCATCGGCCGTGTAGCCGTCGGGCTCGCGTTTCGTACGTAACGCGCCGTCGGCCCGGTGTGACCTCAGCGAAACCGGCCGGCCGGACAGTGGCTGCACGGTGTCACGGCGGCGCACCGGTTCCCAGCCGCCGATTCGCGAGCAAGGAGTTCGTCATGTCCAAGATTCGAGGCCTGCGTCCGGTGTGGATGGCCTGTGCCGTGGCCGGTGTGCTGGGGGCCGGCGGCAGCGCCTGGGCGGCGACACTGCCGCCGGCGCAGAACCAGGGGCCGGTGGCCTACGTGTCCGGCGGCGTCGGTCAGGACGAGGCCAAGGCCTTCGAGGCGCAGGCCGCGCGCTGGCCGGTGGAGCTCGAGTTCGTGACCCGCGAGCCCGGCACGCCGCGCGAGGCCTTCCTGGCCAACGTCGCGGTGCGCATCCTCGACGCGCACGACAGCGTCGTGCTCGACACCCGCAGCGACGGCCCGTTCATGCTCGCCCGCCTGCAGCCCGGGCGCTACCGCGTGCAGGCCAGCTTCGCCGGCCAGACGATGACCCGCACGCTGCGGCTCGGCGGCCAGGGCACGGCGCACGAGCTGTTCGTCTGGCCCGGCTCGGCCGAGCACGCCGAGAGCTGAGCGGCGAGGGCGCATGCCGGGCGAGGAGGGCGGCAGGCCGACCCTGCGGCATCATCCCCCCATGCCCGCCCCCAGCTTCCGCCCCCCGCAGCTCCTGCTCCCGCGCGCCGATCTCGATCTGCAGCGCTGGAGCGTCATCGCCTGCGACCAGTACACCAGCGACCGCGGCTACTGGCAGCAGGTCGAGCAGGCCGTCGGTGACGCGCCGTCGGCGCTGCGGCTGATCTATCCCGAGGTCTTTCTCGCCAGCGCCGACAAACGCGAGCGCATCGCCGCCATCCAGACGGCGATGCGGCGCTACGCCGCCGATGGCCTGCTGCGCCCGCACGCCGGCACGGTGCTGGTGGAGCGCACGCTGGCCGACGGCCGCGTGCGCCGCGGGCTGATGCTGGAGCTGGATCTGGAGCAGTACGACTACACGCCGGGCTCGGCCAGCGCGATCCGGCCGACCGAAGGCACGATCGTCGAGCGCATCGCGCCGCGGCTGGAAGTGCGCCGCGACGCCGAGCTGGAGCTGCCGCACATCCTCGTGCTGATCGACGACCCGGCGCGCACCGTCATCGAGCCGCTGGCCGCCGCGCGTGAGCGCCTGGCGCCGCTGTACGACACGGCGCTGATGCTGGGCGGCGGCCGCGTCGCCGGCTTCGCGCCCGACGCCGGCCTGCAGGCGCAGGCCCTGGCCGCGCTGCAGGCGCTGGGCGACGCCGACGCCTTCGCCGCGCGCCACGGCCTGCCGGCGCGTACGGCACCGATGCTGTTCGCCGTCGGCGACGGCAACCACTCGCTGGCCACCGCCAAGGCGAACTGGGACCGCCTCAAGGCCAGCGCCGGCCCCGACCATCCGGCGCGCTGGGCGCTGGTGGAGGTGGAGAACATCCACGACCCGGCGATGGAGTTCGCGCCGATCCACCGCCTGCTGATCGGCGTGACGGTGGACCTGCGCGCCGCGCTGGCGGCGCACTTCGGTGAGCGCGTGCAGATCGTCGAGCAGCCCGACGCCGCGGCGATGCGTGCCGCGCTCGCCGCCCAGCCGCGTTTGTTGCACGCCGCCGGCCTGCTGCAGCCGGGCGGCCGCAACGCGCTGGTCGTCGTGCACGGCGCGCCAGCGGCGCAGCTGGACGTCGCCAGCTTCCAGGGTTTCGTCGACGCGCTGCTGGCGCAGGGCGGGGCCCAGGAGGTCGACTACGTGCACGGCGACGAGGCGCTGGCTCGGCTGACCGCGCAGGACGGCCACGCCGGCCTGCACCTGGCGACGCTGGGCAAGAGCGAGCTGATCGCACGCGTCGCGCGGCACGGGCCGCTGCCGCGCAAGAGCTTCTCGATGGGCGAGGCCGACGAGAAGCGCTTTTATCTCGAAGCGCGTCGCATCCGGCCGTAGACGGGCGGGGCGCCGGCCCGCGCCACCTCTAGAATCACCTGATCTTGAGCAAGCGCCATCCCCTCGTCCCCTGGCTCGCCGCACTGGTGATCCTGGTGGCGACGCTGGCGCCGTCGGTGTCGCAGGCGCTGGGGTTCGCTCGCAGCGCCGCAGCGGTGGAGATCTGCACCGCGCAGGGCTCGGTGTGGGTCGACGCCGATACCGGCGACGAGACGGGCGGCCCGGTCAGCGTTGCTCACTTGTTCGAGCACTGCCCGTTCTGCTCGCTGCACGCTCCGGCGCTGGGCCTGCCACCGGCGCCGCTGGCGCTGCCTGGCGCGCCGCTGGGCGCCGAGCCGGTGCCGCGCGCCTTCCTGGCGGCCGCCCGCACGCCGCACGCCTGGGTCACGGCCCAACCGCGCGCACCGCCGCGGGTCTGAACGACCCGCTGACGCGCCGCTGCGGCCGTCACGCCTTCCGCACCGGGCATCCCGGCCCGCCCCGTCCAGACCGTCCGTCGGCAGTGGCCTCGCTGCCGCGACCGTTCAGGGCGCGGTGCGACCGAATGTCGTTCGCCGGCCCCTTGCGTCCCCGTACCGCCGCCGACGGCTCCTTCTCAAAATATCTCGAAGCCACCCATGAAAAATACCAAGTTCACTGCCGCAGCCCCTCGCCGGTCTGTGCTGAGTGCCGCTCTGACTGCTGCGCTCTGTTCGGGCGCCTGGGCTCAGGACATTCAGCAACTGCCGACGGTGACGGTTTTCGGAGAGCGCTTGTCACCTTTTGGCAGTTCGCTCAACGGGGATAACCTGGGCAGCCGGCGGTTTGCCACCAACGATACCGCCGCGTTGCTCGAAGGTACTCCCGGGGTCAGCCTCTATACCGGCGGCGGCGTCTCCAGCCTTCCCGTCATCAATGGCCTGGGCGACGATCGTCTGAAGATTACGGTGGACGGCATGAGCATCACCTCGGCCTGCCCCAACCACATGAATCCCGCCTTGTCCTACATCGATCCGGCGGCCGTCGCACAACTCAACGTCTACGCCGGCATCGTTCCCGTGAGCCAAGGCGGCGACAGCATCGGCGGCGCCATCGTGGTGAAGTCCGCACCGCCGGTTTTCGCCCAGCCGGGCGAAGGGCTCAAGACCTCCGGGGGCGTCAGCGCATTCCATCGCAGCAATGGCGGCGTGAACGGCGTCAGCGTTCAGGCGAATGCCGCGAGCGAGAAATTCGCCATCGGCTATGTCGGCAACACGGTCGAGGCCGGCAACTACGAGGACGGGAATGGGCGGGAACTCGCGGCCAGCCGCTACAAGGTGCACAACCATGCGCTGAACTTTGCTGCGCTCTCCGGTTCGGATCTGTGGACGGCCGCCATCGGTTTTCAAGACATCCCTTACCAGGGTTATCCGAATCAATCGATGGACATGACGTCCAACAAGAGCCTGTCGATCAACATCGGCTACGCCGGGACGTTCGACTGGGGCGCCCTCGAAGCCCGTGTCTTCCGTCAGCGCGTCCGTCACAAGATGGACGTCCTGCCGGACAAGGCGGAAGCCGCCGGTTTCGCCGCCGCGGATTCCTACATGCCCATGGACACCCGCGCTGTCGACCTCGGCTATTCGCTCGTCGGCACCGTGACGCTCGATGGCGGCCAGGTCGCGAGATTCGGCCACGAGTTCCACCGCTACACCCTGGACGACTGGTGGCCGCCTCTGGCGGGCTCCGGTGCGATGGAGCCCGACACCTTCTGGAACGTCAAGGACGGGCGGCGCGACCGCCTGGCCTTGTTCTCCGAACTGGACACGAAGATCGACGACAGGTGGTCGACCCAGATCGGCGCGCGCGTTGAACGCGTGGCGATGAACACAGGTGACGTCCAGGGTTACTACGACGCGACTGCGCCGTATGGCGATGCCTACGAGTCGGATGCTGCGGCCTTCAATGCGAAGAGCCACAAGCGCAGCGACTGGAATCTCGATTTGACCGCTTCCGCGCGCTATGTGCGCAGCGACCGGGAAACCTACGACCTGGGTTTCTCGCGGAAGACCCGATCACCCAATCTGCACGAGCGCTATACCTGGTCCAGCGAAGCGATGATGGCCGGCCTGATGAACAACTGGTTCGGCGACCTCAACTCCTACGTCGGGAATCTGAATCTCAAGCCCGAAGTGGCTTACAGCCTGAAGGCCAGCGCTGATTGGCACGATGCCGCCCGCCAGGATTGGCAACTCAAGGTGGTGCCCTTCTTCACCTATGTCCACGACTACATCAACGCGACCCCGAACACGTCGTCGAACATGTACAACATGAGCGGCCTCGTCGGGCGCAAGTCCCTGACCTTTGCCAACCAGGATGCCCGGCTGTACGGGATCGACGTCGCCGCCAGAAAATATCTGGGGAAAGCCGGTGGTGATTGGACGATGCGCGCTGCCGTAAACTACACGCGAGGCAAGACGACGGCCGGCGACAATCTCTACAACATCATGCCGCTGAACGCTCGGGTGGCCGTCGACCACGCCCTCGAAGCTTGGTCGAACTCGCTTGAAGCGGTGCTCGTGCGTGCCAAGAAGGACGTCAGCGAAGTGCGCGCCGAGCAAGCGACCGCCGGGTATGCGATCGTGAATTATCGAGGTAGTTACAAGTTCAGCGAGACCGTCCGACTGGACGCCGGCATCGATAACCTGCTGAATCGGCAATACGATCTGCCGCTGGGCGGGCTGGAATATGCCAGCGCCAGCATGACGAGCGCTCCTCAGCCGGTGCGCGCGATGGGTCGCTCGTTCAACGTCGGGCTCACGGTCAGCTTCTGAGCGCCGTTTCAACGGCCTGAACGAGTTCGCCCCGGCCCGCGAAGGCTTCTGCCGCGCAAGCGCTTCTCGATGGGCGAGGCCGACGAGAAGCGCTTCTATCTCGAAGCGCGCCGCATCCTGCCGTAGCGCTCAGCCCGGCGCGTGCTCGCGGTGCGGCGCCAGGCGCTGCAGCTCGTCGGGCAGGCGCTGCTGCAGCGCCGCGGCGGCGAACACCTGGCCGCCGTGGGCATGCGCGAAGCTGGCGGCATCGCCCTGGCTCGCGAAGGCCGGCAGGTTCAGCCGGCGCATCGGCCCGGCGGCGGTCGAGCCGTGCACGAAATGCGCCCGCGCCAGCGGCAGCCAGCCGCGGCCGTCGTGGGCCTGCACCCAGACGCCGGCGATGTCCTCGCGCCGGCGCCCGCGTGCGTGGCGCGGCACGGCCTGCAGGTAGTGGAACAGGCACAGCGGCGAGTCGGTGAAGTGCGCGTGGCCGTCGGCGTAACGCACCTCGCTGGCCCAGCGCGGCCAGCGGGCGGCATACATGCCGCAGACGGGGCAGCGCGCTTCGGCCGGCACCGCGGCCGGGCGCTCGGGCGTGGCGACGTCCAGCCTCTCGGGCGCCCAGGTCGGCGCGCTGATGCAGACCTCGCCCGGGCCGTCGTCGCCGGCGTCGGCGGCCGGCTGACGTTCACGCCGCGCCCAGGCGGCGGCGCCCATGCCGGCGCAGGCGGCCAGCGCGGCGGCGGCCAGCAGGCGGCGGCGGGAGCACATCACATGCGGCCGTCGTGGCGCACGCCGCCCGACAGGTCCACGTCCTCGGCCTTGATCGCGGCGAAGGCCAGCACCTTGCCGCCGTTCTTCGTCGCGAAGGCCTGGGCGTCGGCGACGTTGGCGAAGCCGGCCGAGGTCGGCCCCATCGAGCCATGTTTGCGGCTGCCGAGCACGAAGGTCGCGGTCTTGGCATCGATCCAGTGGCCGACCGGGCGCTCCCAGTCGGCCTGGGCCATGTCCTGCACCCAGGCGGCGGCCACCGGGCGCACCTGCTCGGGCGCGATCAGCGTCGACAGCAGCTCGGTGGCGTCGCAGAACCAGACGGTCTGGTCGCTGTCCTTGTAGCGCAGCTGGCCCTTGGGGCCGCCGTAGTCGGCCAGCAGCATGCCGTCGAGCGCGCAGCTGGTCTTGGCGTCGGCCTCGATCGGCGCCAGCGCGGCACCGGAGCTGCCGCCGCGGCTGCAGGCGCCCAGCCCGACGGCCAGCAGGCCGGCGCAGCCGCACAGCAGGCGGCGGCGGGTGAGGGCGGTTTGAAGAGTCGATTCGGTCACGGCTTGAACCTCCAGGCCGCCGCGGCCAGCGGCAGCACGATCCAGACACACATCGCCCCGCCCAGCCGCCAGGGGTCGGCCAGCGCGGGCGGCACGACGCTCGCCAGCCCGTAGAGGCGGCGCACGTCGTCCAGCGAGAACACGTTGAGCACGCGGAACACGTCCGCCGGGTTGGCCAGCAGCAGCCAGGCCGCGAAGTCGCCGCCCCATTCGCCGCCCGAGGCCACCAGCAGGCCCAGCAGCACGAGGTCGAAGACGAGCACGAAGACGAACCACAGCGCGATCGCCAGCCCCGAGGCCTGGGCGCGGTCGCGCGCCAGCACCGACACGAGCGTCGCCAGGCTCAGGAAGGACAGGCCCAGCAGCACGGCGCTGAAGACGAAGCCGCCGTAGTGCAGCAGCGCGGCGTCGCCGAAACGCTGCACCAGCACGACGGCGACGACGGCGAAGCCGGCGCAGGTCGACAGCGCCAGCGCCGCGGCCAGGCCGGCGAACTTGCCGACCAGCAGCTCCAGCCGCGTGATCGGCAGCGACAGCAGCAGGTCCAGCGAGCCGCGCTCGCGCTCGCCGACGATGGCGTCGAAGCCCAGCAGCAGCGCGATCAGCGGCACCAGGTAGATCACCAGGCTGACCAGGCTGGCGATCGTCAGCTCCAGGCTGCGCGGGCCGATCTGGCCTTGCGCCGCCGAGCCGAAGTACGTGATGGCCAGCGATAACACGGTGAACACCACCGCGACGACCAGCACCCAGCGGTTGCGCAGCCGGTCGCGGAACTCCTTGGCGGCCAGCGCGCCGGCCTGGCGGAACTCGAAACGCGCGTTCATGCCTACACCTCCTGGCGGACGGTGGCGGACACCAGCACCGGCAGCTCGCCGCCTTGCTGCAGCCCGAAATAGACGTCTTCCAGCGACGGCTCGCGCACGACGAGGTCGTCCAGCCCGGCGCCGGCCAGGCGCGCCAGCAGCGCCATCTTCTGCGGCCGCGGGCACTCCAGCAGCGCCCGCTCGCCGTCGCGGTTGACGAAACGCACGCCCGGGGGCAGCGAGCCTGCGAGCCCGGCGATGGCCGCCGCTACGCCGCTGATCTGCACCCGCAGCGGTTGCGCCGAACGTTCGCGCAGCGCCTGCACGCTGCCCTGGGCGCGCACGCGGCCCTGGGCCAGCAGCGCCAGCGCGTCCACACGCTTCTGCAGCTCGGCCAGGATGTGCGAGCTGACGACGATCGTCGTGCCGCGCGCGCGCAGCGCATCCAGCTCGGCATAGAACTCGCGCACCGCCAGCGGGTCCAGGCCGGTGGTCGGTTCGTCCAGCAGCAGCAGCTTCGGCTCCCCGAGCAGCGCCTGGGCGAAACCGAGCCGCTGGCGCATGCCCTTGGAGTAACTGCGCACCGGGCGCGAGGCCGCGGCGCCCAGGCCCACGCGTTCCAGCAGCGGCGCGCATTCGGCCGCCGGTGCGCCCTTCAGCCGGGCGAACAGCCGCATCGTCTCGACGCCGCTCAGGTTGTCCCAGAGCACCAGGTTCTCGGGCAGGTAGCCGATGCTGCGCCGCACCTCGCGGAACCGGCGGCCGCCGACGTCGACGCCGCCCACCGTCACGCGGCCGGCGCTGGGTTGGATCAGGCCGAGCAGCAGCTTGAACAAGGTGCTCTTGCCGGCGCCGTTGTGGCCGACGAGCGCGAACAGCGTGCCCGCCGGCACGGCGAGCTCGATGCCGTCGAGCGCCTGCACCGTCTGGCTGCGGCCGCGGTAGCACTTGCCGACGCCGTGCAGCGCCAGCGCTTCAGCGTGTGCGTTCAATCCATTCGCTCCCGTTAGTGTGGCCCGGCGTCATCGCCGGGCGGTCGTCGACGACGCTGGGCACACGCAGCACCGGAAACTGCTGCGCCAAGAGGCGCAGCGCCTGCACCGCCGGGCTGCCCATCAGCAGGCGCAGCGCCGGGTGGCGGTTCTGCAGCCGGTCGACGACGTCGTTGGCCTCGTAGGGCACGTCGCCGACGCCGTCGCCGTCGCGGTCCCAGCCGAGGTAGTTGCTGAAGAAGTTGCCGCCGTTCCAGTGCTCGTCGCGGCCGCCGACGTAGCGCACCTGCTCGCGGTTGGCGATGAAGTCGTTGTGCTCGACGGTGTTGCGTGTCGAGCCGGCGGCCAGGTGCACGCCGACGGCGTTGCCGACGATCAGGTTGCGGCGCAGCGTCGCGTACTCGACGTCGTAGATGAAGAAGCCGCGCTCGTTGCCGGCGACGACGTTGTCCTCGACGACCGAGTCCTGCAGCGTGCGCAGCATGATGCCGTGGTCGCTGTTGCCCCAGGTGCGGTTGCGGCGCACCACCTGGTCGCGCACCTCCATCAGCGCCAGCCCGCCGCGGTTGGCCCAGCTGTCGTTGTCCTCCCACAGGTTGCGGTAGGAGTTCATGTAGTGCGTGCCGTAGCGGCTGTGGTGCAGCCGGTTGCCGCGGAACACGGCGTCGTGCGAGACGTCGACGTACAGCGCGTCTCGCACGAAGCTGATCTGGTTGCCGACGATCTGCGCGCGCAGCGTGTTGTAGAGCTGCACGCCGTTGCCGCGCTGCGCCGAGTTCAGGTCGCGCAGGCCGGTGATGACGTTGTCCTCGACGCGCACGTTGTTGGCCTTCTCGATCCACAGCCCGAAGAGGTTGTAGGTCAGGTCGCAGCGGCGGATGACGGCGCGGTGCGCTCCCGGCTGCACGTAGATGCCGGCCTGCTGGTCGACGAGGCTGTGGCCCGAGTCGCGCACGATCAGGCCCTCGATCGTGACGTCGGTGGCGCGGATGCGGATGACGTCGCCGCGCTGGCCGCCGGAGATCGTCGGCCGGTCGACGCCGCGCAGCGTCAGCGGCTTGTCGATGACGAGCTGGGTGTCGTAGCGCCCGCGCTCGATCTCGACGACGTCGCCGGCCGCGGCGCGCGCCACCGTGCCGGCCAGGTCGCCGCCCGGCGCCACGCGCCAGGTCGCGGCCCAGGCCGGCGCCGTGACCAGCGCCACGGTGCAGGCGAGCGCGCGAAGGTGTTTCATGCGTCGGGCAGGCCGGCGGCCTTCAGCAGCAGGAACAGCGAGGTGCCGATCATCAGGTTCTTGAAGCCGACGTAGCTGGCCATGTCCATCCAGCTCGCCTGGCGGAAGTTCATCCGCCACCACGGGCCTTCCTTGACGTAACGCCGGCCCTGCAGGCGGATCAGCACTTCGTAGAGGCTCCAGCCGAACCACCAGCCGATGACCGCGGCCTGCGACAGCCGGCCGCCGGCGGCCAGGCCCCAGGCGACGGTGACGGCGAGCGCCAGCGCCAGCCCGGCGGCCGACAGCGTACGATGCTCGCGCCAGCCGTCGCGGGTCCAGGGCCAGAGGTGGTCGCGCAGCTCGTGCGCCCACCAGGCGAGGCCGCGGGCGCTGGCCGGGTAGGGCGGGCGCGCCGGGGCGCTGGCCATGCGCGGGTCGGGGCCGTCGTTCGTGCGCGGCGCCGCGGCTTCGGGCTGGATGGGGATGAAGTAGCCGTCGCGGCCGATCGGCGTGATCAGCAGGCCGTCGCGTTCGCGGCGCTTGCGTTCCTGCGACAGCGGCGGGCAGGCCTTGGTGTCGGTGTAGAGCACCATGCAGTCCAGGCAGTGCAGGCACTCGCGGTGGTCGATGCGGCCCGCGGCGTCGATGGCCTGCGCGCCGCAGTCGGTGGCGCAGGCCTTGCAGCGGTTGCAGTCGATCTTGCGGCGCAGCCCGAACCAGCGGAAGGTGCTGGGCATCGCCAGCGCCGCGCCCAGCGGGCAGATGTACTTGCAGTACGGGCGCTCGATGAAGATCGACAGCCCCAGCAGCGTGGCGACGAACAGCCCGTAAGGCCAGGGCCGGTTCCAGATGCCGACGAGGAAGGTGGTCTTGAACGGTTCGACCTCGGCCAGCTGCTCGGCGGTCGTCATCGACACCATCGACACCGCCAGCAGGCCGAAGAAGACGGCGTACTTGCCCCACTTCAGCCGGTCGTGCCAGGCGCGCGGCAGCTGGCGCTGGAAACGCGCCAGGCCGATCTTGCCGGCGACCTTGTAGATCGCTTCGGACAGCGAACCGAACGGGCACAGCCAGCCGCAGAACAGGCCGCGGCCGAACAGGAACACCGTGACGGCGATGAAGATCCAGAACAGGAAGATGAACGGGTCGGACAGGAACAGCGACCAGGTCCACTGGAACAGCACCGAGTGGAACCAGGTCAGCACCTGCGTCACAGAAGGCTGGGCCATCAGCCCGAAGCCGACGAAGACGATGGACAGCGCCCAGGCCGTGTACTTGAAGGCGTTGACGGGCCACTTGTTCCTGCGCGTCGAGCGTTCGGTCAGCCGGTCGCGTTGGGACCAGACGACGCCGACGGCCAGCAGCAGCGCGGCGAACAGCGCGATCTTCAGGCGCTGCGTCGACCACACGCGTTTCCACGGCGCGTCGTCTTCGTCGGCTTCGGGCCGGCCTCCTTGCAGCAGCTCGCCGGGCAGCCAGTAGCCCGACTCGAAGCGCGCGAAGCTGCGGTGGCCGGTGGCGCGGTCGACGCGGCTGCCCAGGAAGGCCAGCTTCCACGGGTAGGCGGCCGAGAAGGCGCTGGAACGCACGATGAAGATCGCCGACTCGGTGACCGCCGGCGCGCCGGCGGCCTCGAGGCCGTAGAGGTTCATCGCGTCGAGGTCGCGGAAGGTGAAGGCGTCGTGGCCCTGCTTGATCTGCACGCGGTCGAAGATGCCGCCGCGCACGAAGCCCGAGCCCTTGAACGACTCCTTGCCGGCGCTGCGCACGATGAAGATCGCGTTCTCGCCGTCGGCCAGCTGCGAGCGCAGGCGCGTGTAGCCGGCGTCGCCGAGCACGCTGGCGCCGACGCCGGGGTGGTTGAGGTCGCCGAACCAGAGTTCGATGAACGGCGCGCCGCCGTCCGCTTCCTGCCCGACCTGCTGCGGCGTCACGCGCAGGCGCTTGACGAGGCCGGTCTCCACGAGCTGCGGCCAGGTCCAGCGGCGCTCGGCGCCGGCCCATTGCGCGGGTTCGCGGTGCACCGGCGCGATCAGCCCGACCTGGCGGCCGACGGCCGCGCCGGCCAAGCCCATCACCTGGTTCTGCGCGATGACGGTGACGGTGGCGCCGGAGATCGCGTCGACGCCGAGGATGTTCTCGTCGGGCCGCGAAGGCCCGACCTCGATCTTGTCGGCGATGCCCTTGCCGACGTACTGCTCGTTGAACTTGAGCAGCGCCGACTCGGGGATGCCCAGCAGCAGGATCGGCTCGGAGTGCTTGAGCACCTTGACGCCGACGTAGCGGCCGTCCTTGGCGATGCCGATCAGCGTGACCACCGGCTTGCCCGAATACGCCGGCGTGTCGGTGACGTCGGTCGACAGCACGACCCAGCCCAGCAGCGTGTCGCCGGCACCGTAGGCCTCGACGTAGGGCGGGCTGCCGCGGCGCGTGGAGAAACGCGTCGCGCCGGGGAACACGTCGGCGCAGGGCACGCGCGAACACAGCTCGGGCGCGGTCGCCAGGTCGGCGGGCAGTTCGGCCTCGTAGGCACCGCCGGCGGCGCGTGCGGGCAGTGCGGCGGCGAACGCCAGCCACAGCGCGAGGAGGAACAGGGGCAAGGGCAACAGGGACTTCCTCATCTCGGCACGAATGGAAAAAACCCCGCCCGCGGGTGCAGGCGGGGTGACAAGACTCTCCTGAGGACGTTTTCCGGAGAGAGGGACGGGCGACGAGGCGTCAGGCCTCGACGATCATGCGGGTGCGCATCTCCAGGTGCAGCGCATGGCAGAAGTGCGTGCAGTAGCACCAGTAGATGCCCGGCTTGCCGGCCGTGAACGTCACCGACTTCGTCTCCTGCGGGTTGACGATGAAGTTGACGTTGTGGTTCGGAATCGCGAAGCCGTGCGTCAGGTCCTCGACCTTGTCCAGGTTGGTGAGGATCAGCGTCACCTCGTCGCCGGACTTCACCTTGAACTCGCGCAGGCTGAACGCCGGCGCCTGCGAGGTGAGCTTGACGGTGACCTTCCTGCCGTTGCGCGTGACGCCGGACTCCTTCGGGTCCTTCACCGCGATCGGCGATTCGTCCAGCGTGTAGACCTGCTTGGGCTTGACGATGTCGCGCTTGAAGATGATGAAGTCGTGCGGCTCGCCGCGCACCGGGTGGTCGGCCAGCAGCACCATCTTGTCGCCCGAGATGTCGATGAACTGCTCGTTCTCCGGGTGCAGCGGGCCCACCGGCAGGAAGCGGTCCTTGCTGAACTTGCAGCCCACCGCGAGGTACTTGCCGTCGGCGGCCGCGGTCTCGCTGTGCGTCGCGCTCAGGTGGCCCGGCTGGTAGTGCACGTCCAGGCGGTCGACGACGTACTTGGCGCTCTTGTCGCCCTGGTGGAACTTGATCGCGGCGGCGACGTTCCACTTGACAATCTGGCTGTCCAGGAACAGCGTCGTGTAGGCGTTGCCGCGGCCGTCGAAGGCGGTGTGCAGCGGGCCCAGGCCCAGCTCGACTTCGGCGACGATGACGTCGTCGAGCTTCTCGAGCTTGCCGTCGAACCAGTCCAGCACCTTGGCCAGTTCGATGACCGTGCCGGTGGGCGAGAGCTTGCCCGAGCAGATGAAGTACTTGCCGTCGGGCGAGGCGTTGACGCCGTGCGGGTTCTTCGGCACCGAGACGTAGCCGGAGAGCGCGGTCTTCGGGTCCTGGTTGGCTTCACGCGTGGCGTCGACCACCGGCACCTTGCTGTCGCCGATGGTCTTGAACTTGCCGGCCTTGACCGCGGCCTCGATGCGCGCGACGTGGAAGAACACGCAGGCGTCGCGCTCGGCGGCCATCATGTCCTCGTAGTGCACGCCGCCTTCGGTGTTGTACTGGTTGGTCGCCGCGAGCTTGCCGTTGTACGAGGTGGCGACGAGGTCGCAGTTGCCGTCGATCAGCGCCTGCCAGCGCACTTCCATCGTCTCGGCGTCGACGCAGCTGAAGATCGAGCGGTACTTGCTGCCGTCCTCGATCGCCGCGTTGGGCAGCGGGATGCCGAACTCGCCGCCGCAGAACACGCGCGTCGTGTAGTTGATCGCCGGATCGACCGGGTCGCGCTTGTCCGGGAAGATGCCGTGGAAGCCCTGGACGTTGGGCAGCTGCGTGATCTTGTCGCAGACGAAGTAGTCCAGGCGGATGCGCGCGACGCGGGCGTTGATCTTGTTGTTGATCCACGCGTAGCGGCCGTCGTAGTTGCCGTCCTTGTACGAGGCGTGCGTGTGGTGGGTGTCGGCCACCGTGTAGCGCAGCGAGCCGTCGGGCTTGCGGCCCATGACGTCCTTGGACTCGTTGGTGACCCCCCAGCCGACCAGCGCGTCGGGGCAGAACACCGGGATGCGGTGGATCTCGCGGCCCGAGGGCAGGCCCAGCACGCGCATGTCGCCGGTGTGGCCGCCGCTCCACAGACCGTAGTAGGCGTCGAGTTCGCCCGGGGCGAGGTGCGTCGCGTTGGCGGCACCGGAATGGCTGCCGGCAGCAGCCGAGGCCGGCGCGGCCGCTCCGGCGGCACCGCTCTTGTCGGTGCAGGCGCCGACGGCCACCGCCAGGCCCGACAGGGCCGCGGTGTTCAGGAAGCGGCGCCGCGCCGGCACGTCGGCCGCGGCTTCGGGGGTCTTGTCGTGTTGCATGTGACTCGGAAGGTCAGGGTGGGGCGGCTCCCGACGACCGACGGTCATCACCTTGGAGCGCGAAGCGGATGCTGCGGATTTGGTGAATTCATCGCCTTAAACGAGTTCAAGGATTTCCGGAGGGCCCCGGGCTATGGTTCGCGCCCACACCGCCTCGACGGCGGCCCCGCTGCCCGCAGCGCCCTCCCGACACCGACCTCCATGACTCTCGCCCGCACCCTGATCGCCACCGTCGTCCTCGCCGCGCTCGCCGCCTGCGGCCGCCAGGAACCGCCGGCCGCGCCGGCCGCCGCCCCCGAGGCCTCGACGCCCGCGCCGGCCACCGCCACCTCCTCCACCGCCCCGGCGACGCCGGCCGCGACCGAAGTCGCCGCCGCGCCGGCGGCCAACGACACCGGCAAGTCGACCTACGGCAAGGTCTGCGTGATGTGCCACGGCGCCGGCATCGGCGGCGCGCCGAAGTTCGGCGACAAGGCCGCCTGGGGCCCGCGCATCGCGCAAGGCCAGGACACGCTGTACAAGCACGCGCTCGAAGGCTTCACCGGCAGCCAGGGGATGATGCCGGCCAAGGGCGGCGGCGCGACGCTGAGCGACGACGACGTCAAGGCCGCCGTCGACTACATGGCGGCAGCCGCGAAGTGAGTGCCATGCCGTCGCTGACGCCGAACGCCGTCACCCGGCGCCGGCTGCTGCTCGGCGGCGGCCTGGTCATGGCCACGCCGCTGGCGGCGCAGGCGATGCCGGCCGCCGCGGCCGGGCACGAATCGCGGGTGCTGATGGGCACGCGCATCGACCTCACCGTCGTCGACGCCGACCCGGCGCGCCGCACCGCGGCGCTGGCCGCGGCCTGGCAGCGCATGGCGGCCGACGCGGCGCGCTGGAGCCGCTTCGACGGCGACAGCGAGCTGGCGCGGCTGGCGGCCGCGGCGGGCACGCAGGCCGTGGGCGTCGGCCGCGACACCGCCGAGCTGCTGCGCGGCGCGCGCCGCTGCGCCGAGGCCACCGGCGGCTGTTTCGACCCCACCGTCGGCGCCTACGAAGACTGGCATTTCGGCGACGGTGCCGAGGCCCGTGTGCCCGCCGCCGCGCGGCTGGCGGCCCAGCGCCGGCACGTCGGCTTCGAGCATCTGGAGATCGAGCGCGACGCGCCGCGTGCGCGCCTGGCGCGCGCCGGGATGCGGCTGGACCTGGGTGGCTTCGCCAAGCTGCCGGTGCTGGCCGGCGGGCTGCAGGCGCTGCAGCAGGCCGGCGTGCGCCGTGCGATGGTCAACGGCGGCGGCGACGTGCTGTGCCTGGGGCAGGGCGATGACCCGGCCTGGCGCATCGGCGTGCGCGACCCGGCCCAGCCTTCGCGGCTGCGCGGCGTCGTCGCGCTGCGTTCGGGCGTCGTCGCGTCCTCGGGCGACTACGAGCGTTTCTTCATCGACGCCCAGGGCCGGCGCCAGCACCACATCCTGGACCCGCGCAGCGGCTGGCCGACACGCGGCCTGCACGGCGTGACGCTGGTGGCCGAGCAGGTCGAGGCCGTCAACGGCCTGGGCGCGGCGATCATGGTCGGCGGCGTGCGCCGGGCGCAGAGCTGGCTGGCCGGCCGCGCCGGGGTCGATGCGCTGGCCGTCGGCGACGACGGCGCCTGGTTCGCCGGGCGCATGGCCGAGCGCCTCGCTGCGCTCTGAGTGCGCCCTAGAATCGCTTGACCTTGAGCAAGCGCGGCCGCCACCCATTCGCCCTCTGGATCGCCGCGCTGGTGATCCTGATGGCGTCGCTCGCGCCGTCGGTGTCGCAGGCGCTGGGTTTTGCGCGCAGCGCCGCGGCGGTGGAGATCTGCACCGCGCACGGCGCGGTCTGGGTCGACGCCGACACCGGCGACGAGACCGGCGGCGCGGTGAGCGTCGGCCACCTGTTCGAGCACTGCCCCTTCTGTTCGCTGCATGCCCCGGCGATGGGCCTGCCGCCGGCGCCGCTGGCCTTGCCCGGCGCGCCGGCGGGCGCCGAGCCGCTGCCACGTGCCTTCCTCGCGGCCGCCCGCACGCCGCACGCCTGGGTCACGGCCCAACCCCGCGCACCGCCGCGGGCCTGAACGAAAACCGCTGACGCGCCGCTGCGGCCGTCACGCCTTCCGCCCTGGGCCTCCCGGCCCGCCCGTCCTGGCCGTCGGTCGGCCGGGGCTCGTCGCCGTGCCCGCCGAGGGCTGCGGCGCCACCGGATTTCGTTCCCATGTTCTGCTCCCGTACCCCCATCGCGGCCGCCGTGCTGCTGCTCGCCGCCACCGCGTCCGCCCAGGACGCCGCCGACACCTCGACCAGCCCCGACCAGATCGTCATCACCGGCACGCGTGACCGCTTGCACCTCGCCGAACCCGGCAGCACCGGCAGCCGCCTCGGCCTGACGGCGCGCGAGACACCGGCCACCGTGCAGACGCTGACCCAGGAGGAGATCCAGGCCAAGGGCCTGCGCACCGCACGCGAGGCCTTCGCCGAGATCCCCGGCGTCATCGCCGGCAACGTGCCCGGCAACCCGGCCGCAGTGATGATGCGCGGCTTCTCCGGCAACACCGTCTCCATCCTGCAGGACGGCGTGCGTGTCTCGACCTCGACCATCGTGCAGCGCGACACCAACACCTGGCACTTCGAGCGCATCGAGGTGCTGAAGGGCCCGGCCTCGGTGCTCTACGGCGAAGGCGCGCTCGGCGGCGTCATCAACAAGGTGACGCGCAAGCCGACGCTCGACGGCAACCACGTCGACACGCTGGCGAGCGTCGGCAGCTTCGGCACGACGACGGTGGCCGTCGGCGCCAACGTCAAGCTGTCGGACAGCGTGGCGTTGCGCGTCGATGCCAGCCAGCTCGACTCGGACAGCCTCTACGACGTCGAGGACAACCGCACACGCTCGCGCGGCGCCACGGCCAGCATGCTGTTCGAGCCCGGCGAGCGGCTGTCGGTGCTGCTCGCCGTCGACCACTTCAAGGACCGCTACGACAGCACCTACGAGGGCCTGCCGCTGGTGCAGGCCGCGGTCGCGCGCGACCGCAGCGGCATCGTGCAGAGCGCCAACGGCCTGGTCATCGACCGCTCGCTGCGCCGGCGCAACTACAACCCCGACGGCGCGTACTCCGGCGCCGAGGACACGACGCTGCGCTCGCACATCGACTGGAAGTTCGCCGCGGGCTGGACCTCCAGCACCGACCTGACGGCCTACACCGCGCACCGCGCCTTCGTGTACAGCTATGTGCAGAGCTTCGTCGCCGCCAGCGACGCCTTCCCCGATGGCAGCCTCGCGCGATCGGCGCAGCGCTTCTATCACGACCACGACTTCTGGAACGTGCGCAGCGCGTTGGCGCACGACGGCCTCGTCGCCGGGCGGCGCAACCGCTTCACCGTCGGCGCCGAAGTCAACGACACCGACTTCTCCAGCCTGCGCCAGATCGCGCCGACCAGCGTGCTGGCCGCCGTCGACCCCTGGGCACCGCAAGTCGGCAGCTTCCCGAGCGCCGACAGCGTCTACACCGCCACCAACCTGAACTACGACTCGAAGCTGAAGACGCGTTCGCTGTTCGCCGAGGACGCCTTCAACCTGACACCGGCCTGGCTGCTGGTGGCCGGCCTGCGCCACGACGACATCGACCTGCAGCGTGTCGTCACCGACTACAACGCCACGCCCGACACCGTGCAGCGCTCGCGCCCGCACTACAGCCCGCTGTCCTGGCGCGTCGGCACGACCGTCGATCTGTCGAAGGCGACGACGTTGTACGCGCAAGTCACCTCGGCGGCGGTGCCGGTGTCGACGATGCTGCTGCAGTCGATCAAGAACACCAGCTTCAAGCTCAGCCAGGGGCGTTCGGCCGAAGTCGGCTTCAAGTCCACGGCCTTCGACGGCCGGCTGACACTGACCGGCGCGCTCTACCAGATCGTGCTGCACGACATCCTGACGCGCGACCCGGCCGACCCGTCGTTGACGGTGCAGGGCGGCACGCAGTCGTCCAAGGGGCTGGAGCTGGTGGCCGCGGCGGCGCTGACGCCGGCGCTGTCGGCCGGGGCCGGTGCCGGATACGTCGACGCGCAGTACGACAAGCTGATCGAAGCCGGCGGCGCGGTGCGCAGCGGCAACCGCTCGATCAACACGCCGGCGACGACCGCCAACGCCTGGCTGGCCTACGCGCTGCCCGGCCTGCCGCTGAGGCTGAGCGGTGCGCTGCACCACGCCTCGGGCTTCTACACCGACACCGCCAACTCGATCCACGTCGACGGCCACACGACGCTGGACGCCGCCGTGGCCTGGCGCATCGCGCCCGAGACCACGCTGACGCTGCGCGGCCGCAACCTGACCGACGCCTTCTACGGCGAGTACTCGGGCTATCTGACGACCAACGTCTACATCGGCGCGCCGCGCAGCGTCGAGCTGTCGCTGACGTCGAAGTTCTGAGCATGCAGCGCTGGCGCGGGGTGGTGCGCAAGGCGCACCTGTGGCTGGGCCTGGGTCTGGGCGGCCTGTTCGCCGTGCTCGGGCTCAGCGGCTCGGTGCTGGTGTTCTACGAGGCGGTGGACGCGGCGCTGCACCCGGAGATCCGCGTGCGCAGCACGCTGCCGGCGCCGGGCTGGGACTCGCCGGTCTGGGATCAGGCGCTGGCCACCGTGCGCGCGCGCTGGCCCGAGCGCCGCGGCGCCTGGCGCTTCGAGGCCACCGGCCGGCCCGGGCCGCTGGCGGCGCGCTACCAGCCGCCGGGCGTCGGCCACCACGGCCAACGCATCATGGTCTGGCTGTCGCCCGACGGCCGCCAGGTGCTGCGCGAAGACGAGTGGGGCCGCTACGCGATGACCTGGCTCTACGACCTGCACATGAACCTGCTGCTCGGCGAAGGCGGCCGCGCCGTCGTCGGCTGGGCCGGCGTCGCGACGGCCGCGCTGCTGGCCAGCGGGCTCTGGGCCTGGTGGCCACGCGGCAGCTGGCGGCGTGCGCTGCACTTCAAGCGCGAGGCCGAACGCACGCGCCGGCTGCGTGACCTGCACAAGATCGCCGGCCTGGCCGGCCTGCCGCTGCTGGCGATGCTGGTCGTCACCGGGGTGATGCTGGCGCTGCCCGACGAGAGCAACGCGGTGCTGGCGCGCACGCTCGGGCCGGTCACCCAGCCCGGGCCGGTGCGCGCGGCGTCGTCGGGCGAGCCGGTGGGCATCGCCACCGCGCTGGCCGTCGCGCACCGCGTGATGCCCGCAGGCCGGCTGGCCTGGGTCGAGGCGCCGGGGCCGGGCTTCGGTGCCTACATGGTGCGCGTGCAGCAGCCGGGCGACCCGAGCTGGCGTTTCCCGCACAGCAGCGTCTGGATCGACCCGGCCAGCGGCGCGGTGCTGGCGGTGCAGGACCGGCAGCGTTTCGGCGCCTCCAACGTCGTCAACAACTGGCTGCACCCGCTGCACGACGCCTCTGCCGGCGGGCTGTGGCTGCGCGTGCCGGTGGCGCTGGCCGGCCTCGTGCCGGCGCTGCTGCTGGCCACCGGCGTCTGGCGCTGGGCGCTGCTGCGCCGTGCGCGCCGCGGGGCGCTCAGCCGGCGCGGCGCCTGAGCAGGTAGATGTCCATGATCCAGCCGTGGCGCGCGCGCGCTTCGGCGCGTGCGGCCAGGATCTTCGGCCCCGCCTCGGCCAGCGGCCCGGCGACGGTGATCTGCTCGGGCATGCCGACGTAGGCGCCCCACCAGATCTCGACGCCCTGCGGGTCCAGCGCCTCGAAGGCGCCGCCGGCGTCGAGCATGACGACGACGGTGTCGACCCCCGGCGGCCAGCCGTCCTCGCGCAGCCGGCGCCCGGTGGTGACGACGAAGGGCGCGCCGATCTCGTTGAGCGGGATCGCGTGCGCCGCGGTCAGCGCGTGCACCGAGGTGATGCCCGGCACCACCGTCACCTGCGGCGGCGGCTGCAGCCGTGCGGCGATGCGCAGCGTGCTGTCGTACAGCGACGGGTCGCCCCAGACCAGCAGCGCGACGCGGCGCGCGCCGGGGTGCTCGGCGATCGTCCGCATCCAGACCTCGGCGATGGCGTCGTGCCAGTCGTCGACGCGGCGGCGGTAGTCGGCGGTGGCCGGGTCACGCACCGGCAGGTCGAACTCGGCGACCACGGTCTTGGCGTCGCGCAGCACCTCGGCGCAGATCGTGCGCCGCAGCTCGGCCAGGTCGGCCTTGTCCTCGCCTTTGCGCGGGATCAGCACCAGGTCGGCCGCGGCCAGCGTGCGCATCGCCTGCAGCGTCAGGTGCTCGGGGTTGCCGGTGCCGATGCCCACCAGCGCCAGTTCGATCATCGTCGTCGGTCCTCGTGTCGCCGGGGGGGCGACGGGCGGGCGAGTGTACGGCCCGGGGCCGGTGTTCAGGCCGAGGCATAGGGCTCGCGCGGCCGCGTGTCGGCGTCGATGCGCAGCGCCCGGCCCAGCGCCGGGTAGGCGCGCTGGGCGCAGTCGCGGCGTTCGCAGAGCTTGCAGCCGGGGCCGATCGGCACCGCGGCGTCGGCACGGTCCGGCGCCAGGCCGCGGCCGTAGACCAGCCGGCCGGCATGGCGCAAGTCGCAGCCCAGCGCGACGGCGAAACGGCGCCCGGGTCGGCCCCAGCCGCCGTCGTGCTGCGTCACGCAGCGGGCGATCCACAGGTAGCGCCGGCCGTCGGGCATCTGCGCTAGCTGCGTCAGCACCTGGTCGGGCTGGGCGAAAGCTTCGTAGACCTTCCACAGCGGGCAGGTGCCGCCGGTGCGCGAGAAGTGGAAGTCGGTCGCCGACTGGCGCTTGGAGATGTTGCCGGCGCGGTCCACGCGCACGAAGAAGAACGGCACGCCGGGCGCGCCGGGGCGCTGCAGCGTCGACAGCCGGTGGCAGACGGTCTCGAAGCTGACGCCGTTGCGCCGCGCCAGCAGCTCGATGTCGTAGCCCAGCGCCTCGGCGGCGCCGAGGAAGGCGCCGTAAGGCAGCAGCAGCGCGCCGGCGAAGTAGCTCGCCAGGCCGATGCGCGCCAACGCCCGCGCTTCGTCGCTCGGCAGTGCCGGGTCGGCGACCAGTGTGGCGATCGGCGAGGCGGCTTCGAGCAGCGCCAGCTGCGCCGCCATCTGGAAGCCGCGCTGGCCGGGCGCCAGCTCGGGGTGCAGGCGCAGCGTGCGGCGTACCGGGTCGTAGCGGCGCAGGCCGGCGGCTTCGTCGGGTGCGGCCAGATGCACGGCGACGCCGTGGCGGCGTTCCAGCCGCTGCTGCAGTGCCGGTGCCAGGTCGGCGGCTGAAGGCGAGGCCACGCCCAGTTCGGCGTGCAGCGCCTCGGCCAGCGCGTCGAGCTCGGCGACGTGGTTGTGGCGGGCGTAGAAGAAGTCGCGCACCGCCTCGTGCGGCTGCAGCGGGCCGACCTGGGCCAGCAGCTCGCGGTCGCCGGCCTGCGCGGCCAGTGCCTGCAGCCGCTGCCGCGTGTCGTCGGCGTGGCGGTGCAGGGCGATGACGCGGCGCGCCAGCCCCGGCATCTGCCGCGCCAGCGCCTGCAGCTCGGCCTGCGCCACCGGCTCGGCCGCGTCGCTGTCGGCCACGGCTTCCTGGAGCTGGGCCACCAGGCGCGCCTCGTCGTCTTCGCTGAACCACTGCGCGTCCACGCCCAGGGTGGCCTGCAGCTTCAGCAGCACCGGCACCGACAGCGGCCGCTGGTCGTGCTCGATCTGGTTCAGGTAGCTCGGCGACAGGCCCAGTTGTTGGGCCAGCGCCGCCTGCGTCAGGCCGCTGCGTTCGCGCAGCGTGCGCAGGCGCACGCCCATGAAGGTCTTGCGCATCGTGTCCGGGGCTTCGCAGTCTTCGCAAGATGGCGCAGACGGCTTCGCATTCATTTGCCTCTTCAGGCGTTTCGGGGAGTCGCCAGCATAGCGAAGATTGCGAACATTCCGAACTCTCCGATGAGCCCATGCACGCCGTGCAAGACCTCCACCGCCGCCTGGCTGCCGCTCCCGCGCCGGAGCTGCCGCCGCTGGACCGCCTGACGCTGACCGAACTGGTGCTGCCCGAGCGGGCCAACCACTACGGCACGCTGTTCGGCCCCTATGGCCTGGCGCTGCTGGGCAAGGCCGCCTACCTGGTGGCGACACGCTTCACGCGGCAGGCCATCGTGATGGCGGCGGCCAGCCGGGTCGAGTTCCTGAAGCCGGCGCCGGTGGGCAGCGTGTTGCGTGTCGAGGCGCGCATCGCACGCGTGGGGCGCAGTTCGCTCACCGCCACCGTCGTCGCCAGTTTCGACGCCGCGCCCGGCACCCAGGCCGAGCAGGCCTTGCTCGGCAGCTTCGAGATGGTGGCCGTCGACGAGCACGGCCGGCCGACGGCGGTGCTGGCGCGGCCAGCGCAAGCCTGAATGCCGTCGCCGGGGCTCAGCCCGCCTGCGGATCCTCGGCGCTGACGCAGCAGTTGCGCCCGCGGCGCTTGGCGGCGTAGAGCGCCTCGTCGGCGCGCTGCAGCGCCACGACGACCGGGGTCGCGTGGCCGTCGGCCCAGGCGACGCCGGCGCTCAGCGTGACGTGGCCGGCTTCGGCGAAGGCGTGGCCTTGCACCGCCAGGCGGATCTTCTCGGCCACGCGGGCGGCGTCGTCCAGGCCGGCCAGGTCGGGCAGCAGCACGGCGAACTCCTCGCCGCCCAGGCGCGCGGCAAGGTCGGTCTCGCGGATCGAGGCTTCGAGCAGGCGCGAGATCTCCTGCAGCACACGGTCGCCGACGCTGTGGCCGAAGCGGTCGTTGACCGACTTGAACAGGTCCACGTCGAGCATCAAGAGGCCGATGCCGCGCCCGGTGCGGCGCGCGCGCGCCTCCTCGTCGGCGGCACGCTGCTCGAAGGCGCGGCGGTTGGCCAGGCCGGTCAGCGCGTCCTGCGAGGCCAGCCGGGCGAGTTCGGTGTTGGCCGCCGAGAGCTGGCGCGTGCGGTCGTCGACGGTTTGCTCCAGCTGCGCGTTGACCTGCTCCAGCCGCGCCTCGCGGTCGAGCAGGCTTTCGGTCATCGCGCGCACCGACTCGGTCATCGCCTCCAGCTCCGGCGAACCGCAGCGCTGCGGGAAGACGGCGCTGGCGCTGTCGCCGTCGCGCACCGCGACGACGGCCGCGGCCAGCTGTTCCAGCGGCCGGCTGATGCGCACCGCCAGCACGTAGGCGAGCGCGGTGACCAGCAGCGAGGCTGCGAGTCCGACGATGAACAGCCGGTCGCGCAGTGCCGAGATCGGCGCCGTCGCCACGTCGAGCGGCTGGCGCAGCACGACGCTCCAGCCCAGGTCCGACTGCAGTGTGGCCGGCACGGCCGCACGCGCCACCAGGTACGCCCGGCCATCGGCATCGGTCTGCACGCCGAAGTGCCCGGTGCGTGGTTCCTCGGGCTGGCGCATGTCCGGCGCATGCAGCGGGAACAGCAGCGTGCCGTCGCGCGCCAGGATCATCGCCTCGGTGCGCAAGGCCGCCGGGTCGCCGCGCACGGCGTCGGCCACGGCCCGGGCCACCCACTGCCAGCGCACGTGGGCGGCGAGCACGCCGCGCGCCTGGCCGTCGTGGTCGCGTACCGGCGCTGCCAGGTCGATGAAGTGCTGGGAGTCGGACGCTTCGTGTGCCTGCCGCGGTGCCAGTTGCGCGTCATCGTGAACGTCGCCGGTGTAGGCGCCGCGCAGGCCGGCGGCAAACCAGGGGCGTTGGCTGACATCGACGTTCCTGGGCAGCCCGCCGGTGGCGTTGCGCACCCGCCCGGCGGCGTCGGCCACGCCGATCCAGACGTATTCGTCGTTCGTCTCCTTGCGCAACCGCAGCGAGCGCAGCACGCGTGCCGAGTCCAGCCGGCTTTCGACCAGCGAGGGCACCTGGCTGAGGATCACGAACTTCCTTCTCGCGCTCCTGCAGGCGCACGGCGAGCTGGAAGGCGGCCGAGCGCGCCGAACCCAGCAACTGCTGGCCGACGAACTCCTCGCGCTGGTGGCTGGCCAGCTGCTCCGCATACAGGCCGACGCCGAGCAGGGTGCACAGGGCCAAGCCACCGGCCCACAGCGTGAGCCTGACTCGGAACGACCCCCAGGCCCGGGGCGAGACGTCCGGCGCCGGGTTCATCGGCCGACGCCGGGCCGCGCCACCGCGGGCATCCTGCACATGGACATGCCGTCACTGTGAATCAGCGCGGCGGCCCTGTCACGGCCAGGCTTCACGCCTGGCGGCCTGTCGTTCAGCCGCGGCGGCGCTTTCCGGCGAGCAGCAGGCCGCCGAAGGCCGCGGCGACCAGCGGCAGCGTCGCCGGCTCGGGCACGGCCGCGAAGTCGGTCACGACGGCGGTGGCGCTGCCGCCCCAGCCGTCGTTGGAGTTCATCGCCAGGCCGAAGACGGCGTCGTGGTCCAGCACCAGGCTGAAGCGGCCGGACTGCGGGTCGAAGCTGCCGCCGGCGCTCAGCGCCTGGAACTGGCCGTCGAGCAGCCAGCCGAAGACGTCGTTGTCCGAGCCGCCGTCGTCGGCGGTCGTGTAGGCCCAGTCGAAGCTGATCGCCGTGCCGGCGGCCAGCGCGACGGTGGCCGTCAGCTGGGTGGGCACGAAGGCCTGGTCGGGGTCGTTGGTGAAGTCGGCCGAGACCAGCGTCAGGCTGTCGGGCGCGATCGTCGCGACGCCGTTGCCGCCGTCGGTGTTGGCGACGGTCCAGGCCAGCGCGTCGACCGGGCCGGCGTGGGCGGCGAGGCAGCCGGCGGCCAGCAGGGCGGCGGCGACAGGGCGGAGCAGGGGGCGGGCGTTCATCGGGCGAAGCTCTGGTTGGCGAAGACCGAGCCGGCGAGGTCGGCGTCGGTGAAGCTGAAGACGAACCACTGGTTCGGGTTGTCCTGGCCGTCGGCGGTCGTCGGCAGGAAGTCGTTGTCGTTGCCGACGTACAGCGTGTGGCGCGTGACGCCGTCGACGACGACGTCCTCGCCGAAGGCCATGCCTTCGAGCTTGGCCGGGATCGCGCTGGCCTTGATGCCGGCGGCGCCGAGCTTGGCGGCGATGTCCAGGAACAGCGTCTTGGCCAGCGCGTAAGGCGCCAGCGTCGAGGCGCCGCTCTTGCCGCTGACGTCGGTGCCGGTGGCCAGGTCGACCTTGTAGATGCGCTTGACGACGGCGCTGGAGCCGTCGCCGCGGCCCTTGCCGTCGCGTTCCAGCACCAGCAGCTCGTGCTCGTTGAGCGCCAGGATCTCGCTGCTGTTGTAGGTCTTGGCCTTGTCGGCGAGGTAGTTGTCGTAGACGTACTGCTGGGTCGCGCCGCTGGCCAGGTCGATCTTCAGGATGCGGTTGTAGCGGCCGCCGTCGCCGCCGTCCTGGATCAGCGGGCTCTGCACCATCGCGAACAGCGTCTTGCCGTCGGGCGAGATCGCCAGGCCTTCCATGCCCTTGTTGGCGACGCGGCCGCTGGTGTTGGTGCCGATCTCGGCGCTGCCGGACGCCGACTTGTGCGCCACCGCCAGCTCGGCCGGCAGCTTGGTGACGCGGCCGCGCGCGCCGGTGGCGCGGTCGAACTGGTAGACGTAGGGGCCGTACTCGTCGGAGACGAAGACCGTCGTGCCGCTGCGCGCCAGGCGGATGCCCTCGGGGTCCAGGCGGGCGTCGTTGCTGTCGGCCGAAGTCGTCGCCGGGTTGAAGTTGTCCGAACGGCCCGAGAAGTAGAAGCGGTTGGCGCCGTTGGCCGCCGGTACCGCGCTGAAGCCGCCGGCCGGGCTGCCGTAGGCGAGCGCCGTGCGGCTGTAGAGCAGCGTCGTGCCCAGCAGCGTCGGCGTCAGCGTGAACGGCAGGCCGGTCCTGGCGTCGGGCGTTGCGCTCAGCGCCAGCGACAGCGTGTGAAAGCGCGGGATGTAGCTCGTCGTGTCGTCGACGGCGCTGTTCCAGGCGACGGCGTTGGGGCCGCGGTCGGGCAGGGCGAGGAAGGTGCTGCCGCCGGCCCAGGTGAGGCCCGAGCCCAGGCCGCCGAGCAGGTCGCCGCGCTGGCCGTTTTCCAGCGGCCCGCTCTGGCCCGAGAAGTCGCTGCCGTTGCCCGGCAGCGAACCGATGGCGATCAGGTCGACGGCGAAGGCCGCGCCCGAGGCGCAGCCCAGGGCCAGCGCCGCGGCGGCAGCCAGCAGGCTGCGGTGATGGGTGGACATCGAGCTCATGGTGTTGGTGTTCGGACGATGACGAGCGCGCCGATGCTCGTGGGGGGCCGTGAAGCTTCCGTGACGGTCCCCCGGTTCCGGGGGGCGCAGGGCCGGCCGGCGGCTGAACCCGGCCGACGCCGGGCCCGGCTTTCGTTACCGTCGCGGCGACCGAACGACAACGAACCGCCATGGACTTCGCGCTCGCCTATCTCGCCCGGCAGGAGATCCTGCTGCTCTTCGTGCTCGTCGGCTTCGGCGCGCTGGCCGGCCGCGCCCGGCTGGCCGGCGTCTCGCTGGGCGCCGCCGCGGTGCTGTTCCTGGCCATCGCGCTCAGCGCCTGGGGCAAGTCGCGCGGCCACGAACTCGTCGTGCCCGAGGCGCTGGGCACGCTGGGTTTGACGCTGTTCACCTTCGCGATCGGCGTGATGTCGGGGCCGGGCTTCTTCGCCTCGCTCAGGCGCGGCATCTGGCCGATCCTGGCGACCGTCGCGGTGCTGACGACGGCCGCGGTGGTGGCCGTGCTCGGCGGCCGCCTGCTGGGGCTGGACCCGGCGCTGGTGGCCGGCGCCTTCGCCGGTGCGGTGACGAACACGCCGGCGCTGGCCGCCGCGCGCGAAGCCGCCGGCAACAGCCCGCTGCCGACGATCGGCTACGCCGTGAGCTACGTCTTCGGCGTGCTCGGCATGCTGCTGGCGACGCAGTTCGCGCTGCGCGACCGCGCCAACGACCATGACTCGCCGGCGCCGCTGGTCAACTGCACGGTGCGGGTCGAGACCGACACCGAGCCGCGCATCGGCGAGATCGAGCGCCGCCACGAGGGCCGCATCCGCTTCTCGCGCGTCAAACACGGCGGCAGCCGTTTCCCGACGCAGGCGCCGGGCGATGCCGACGTGCTGCGCCGCCACGACCTGGTCACCGTCGTCGGCCCGGAGGACATCGTCGCGCGAGTCGCCGCCGAGCTGGGGCACACCTCGTCGCACACGCTGCACGCCGACCGCAGCGAGCTCGACTTCCGCCGCGTCACGCTGTCCAACGTGCAGCTCGCCGGCAACACGATCGCCGGGCTGGGGCTGATGCGGCGCTTCGGCGCCACCGTGACACGCGTGCGCCGCGGCGACGTCGACATGCTGGCCAACGACGACCTCGTGCTGCAGCCCGGCGACCGCGTGCGTGTCATCGCGCCGCGCGAGCAGATGGCGGCGGTGTCGGGTTTCCTCGGCGACTCCGAGCGTGGGCTCTCGGACATCAACCCGGTGGCGCTGGGCCTGGGCATGGCCGCCGGCATCCTGCTCGGCAAGTTCGTCTTCCCGGTGCCGGGCGCCGAGTTCTCGATCGGCTCGGCCGCCGGCACGCTGGTGCTGGGCCTCGTCTTCGGTCAGCTGTGCCGCGTCGGGCCGGTGGTGACGACGCTGCCGCATTCGGCGGCGCAGGCGATCGCCGAGCTCGGGCTGCTGGTCTTCCTCGCCCAGGCCGGCACCAAGGCCGGCGGCCAGCTCGGCGCGGCTTTCGCGTCGGGCGCCTGGATCGATCTGCTGCTGCTCGGGCTGGTCGTCACGGCGACGACCGCCGTCGCGGTGACGCTGGTGATGCGGCGCGTCTTCGGCATGGGCTGCACGCGGCTGGCCGGCGTGCTGGCCGGCACGCAGACGCAGCCGGCGGTGCTGGCCTTCGCCAACGGCCGCACCGGCCACGACAGCCGTGTCGCCCAGGGTTACGCGCTGGTCTATCCGGCAGCGATGATCACCAAGATCCTGCTCGGCCAGGTGCTCGGCGGGCTGTAGCGCCGGGCGTGGCCCCGCGGCGCGCGGGCCGGTGCGGCGCGCACCGATAATCGCGCCCGTTCCGACACCGCCGCCCCACGAGGGCCGCCTGCGCCATGAGCGTCCACGTCACCGACACCCCCGCGCCCGCCTCGCGCCCGCGCCTGAACCTCGTGCGCCTGCGCGAGATGGCCGCCCGCGACGAGCCGATCGCGATGCTGACCTGCTACGAGGCGACGCTGGCGCGCCTGGTCGACGCCGCCGGCGTCGACGTCGTGCTCGTCGGCGACTCGCTGGGCAACGTCGTGCAGGGCCGCTCGAGCACGCTGCCGGTGGACCTGGGCCACATGGCTTATCACACCGAATGCGTCGCGCGCGGGCTGTCCTCGGCCTGGCTGATCGGCGACCTGCCGTTCGGCAGCTACGAAGCCTCGCCGCAGCAGGCGCTGGAGTCGGCGATCACGCTGATGCGTGCCGGCGCCCAGATGGTCAAGCTCGAAGGCGGCGGGCCGATGGTCGAGACGGTGCGTTTCCTCGTCGACCGCGGCATCCCGGTCTGCGCCCACCTGGGACTGACGCCGCAGCGTGTGCACGCGCTGGGCGGCTTCCGTGTCCAGGGCCGCGACGCCGCGGGCGCCGAGACCCTGGTCGCCGACGCCCAGGCGATGGCCCAGGCGGGCGCCGCGATGCTGGTGCTGGAGCTGGTGCCTTCGGCCGTCGCGCGCCAGGTGCGTGCCGCCGCGCCCGGGTTGATCACGATCGGCATCGGCGCCGGCCCCGACACCCACGGCCAGGTGCTGGTGCTGCACGACATGCTGGGCTGGACGCCGGGCCGCCGTCCGCGTTTCGTGCACGACTTCAGCCGCGACGGCGACCACACGCGCAGCGTGCAGGACGCCGCCGCCGCCTACGTCGCCGAGGTCAAGGCCCGGCGTTTCCCCGACCCCGTGCAGCACGGTTACTGAACCCCCGATGAAGACGATCCACACCATCGCCGAGCTGCGCGCCGCGCTCGCCGGCCAGACGCGCACGGCCTTCGTGCCGACGATGGGCAACCTGCACGATGGCCACCTCGCGCTCGTGCGCCAGGCGGCGACGCTGGGCGGCCCGGTCGTCGCCAGCATCTTCGTCAACCGGCTGCAGTTCCTGCCGCACGAGGACTTCGACCGTTATCCGCGCACGCTGGCACGCGACGCCGAGCTGCTGGCCGGCGCCGGCTGCGACCTGCTGTTCGCGCCCGACGAGGCCGAGGTCTACCCCGAGCCGCAGGTCTACCGCGTGGCGCCGCCGGCGGCGCTGGCCGACATCCTCGAAGGCGAGTTCCGGCCGGGCTTCTTCGGCGGTGTCTGCACCGTCGTGATGAAGCTGTTCGGCATCGTGCAGCCGGCGGTCGCGGTCTTCGGCCGCAAGGACTACCAGCAGTGGCGTGTCATCGACGCGATGGCGCGCCAGTTCGCGCTGCCGACGCAGGTCGTCGCCGGCGAGACGGTGCGTGCCGCCGACGGCCTGGCGCTGAGTTCGCGCAACGGCTACCTGAACGAGGCCGAACGCGCCGAGGCGCCGGCCCTGGCGGCGGCGCTGCGCGCGCTGGCCGAGGCCGCACGCCGTGCCGCCGACCCGGCGGCGCTGGCCGCCGCCGAAGCCGCTGCCGCCGCCGCGCTGCGCGAGCGCGGCTGGGCGCCGGACTATCTGACGGTGCGTCGGCGCGAGACGCTGCTCGCGCCCGACGCCGCGGCGCTGGCCGCCGATGCGCCGCTGGTGGCGCTGGCCGCCGCGCGCCTGGGCGCGACGCGCCTCATCGACAACTTGGAGTTCTGATAGTTCTCAGGCCGGGACGGCACGAACTGTCAACGCTTGTGGGTTCGCCGAGCGGACCCGAGGGTTTTTCGGAGATAATAGCTGTGCGTCGCGGCCTTCGGGCCGTCGACGTTCGTCTATTTCTCTTCATGACCTTCAATATCCCGCGGGCTTGCCCGCGGGATACTTTTTTAAGAGTTACAGACGAGTTTCATGCGCCGATCGGCAAGACAGCCTTGCCATATTGCGCGTGCAGCACCTCGGCCATCGCCAGGTAGATCGCCGAAAGGCCGCAGACGATGCCCTCGAAGCCGGCGATCATGCCGATCGTCGCCGAGCCGCTGAAGTCGCGTGCGGCGAGCAGCGCGAACAGCAGCGTCAGGCTGCCGAACACGAACTGGATCGCGCGGTTGCTGCGCCAGGTGCCGACCCACATCCAGGCGGTGAACACGCCCCACATCACGAGGTACCAGCCCATGAAACCCTCGGGCGTGGCGTCGGCCCAGCCGAGCTTGGGCAGCACGATCAGCGCCACCAGCGACAGCCAGAAGAAGCCGTAGCTGACGAAGGCGGTAAGGCCGAAGGTGTTGCCCTTGCGGAACTCCAGGATGCCCGCGACGATCTGCGCGGCGCCGCCGTAGCAGAGGCCCATGGCGAGCACCATGGCGCTCATCGGGAAGAATCCTGCGTTGTGGATGTTCAGCAGGACGGTGGTCATGCCGAACCCCATCAGGCCGAGCGGCGCAGGGTTGGCGAAATGGTCGTTGGAAGCAGACATGCGAGCCCTCGCGGAGGCTGGATAAAAGGCTCGCGACTGTATCAGGGTATACCCTAAATTCTGATATCCGATGGTCTCGCTGCGAGATTCCCCGGGGAATTATCGGGATATTCAATGAGCTGATCGCCGGTGTCACTGGAAGCCCGGGATGCTCTGTTCGAATTTTTGCAACAGAGGCGTCGACGACGGCGAACGCAGAGCCCGAGCGGCCCGCTCAGAATTGCTTCCGTACCGAAAGCGCTCCTCGGTGATGCTGCCCCGGCGGGGTATGCAAAGCGATCGAACAGCGCCACCGGCCCGACTTCCCTACAGGACTGCACGATGAAGATCCTCCAGATCAATGCCAGCGCCCGCCGCGAAGGTGCCAACTCGACCCGCGTCGCCAACGACGTCGTCGCCGGCCTGCGCGCCGCGAACCCGGATGCCGAACTGACCGTGCGCGACCTCGCCGTCGACCCGCTGCCGGTGCTCGACGAAGCCGCGCTGGGTGCGCTGTTCACGCCGGCCGAAGCCCGCACCCCGGAACAAGCCGCCCGCGTCGCCGTGGCCGACGCCGCCATCGCCCAACTGCAGGCGCACGACGTGCTGGTGCTCGGCATGCCGATGTACAACTTTGGCGTGCCGGTCCAGTTCAAGAACTGGATCGACGCCGTGGCCCGTGCCGGCGTCACCTTCCGCTACACCGCCACCGGCCCCGAAGGCCTGGTCACCGGTAAGAAGGTCATCGTCGCGCTGGCGCGTGGCGGCATCCACCGCGACACGCCGGCCGACTCGCAGGTGCCCTACCTGAAGTCGGTGCTGGGCTTCCTCGGCATGACCGACGTGCGTTTCGTCTACGCCGAAGGCCTGAACATGGGCCCGGAAGCCGCCGCACGCGGTTTCGCGCAGGCTCAAGCCGACATCGCCGCCGCGCTGGCATGATCGTCCGCGGCGGCAGGTGCCGCCGCAGACATGCCAAGAGGAGCCCGTGACGATCGCCTTGCCCGCCCACGAACTGCAGATGACGGTGCTGATGACACCGGACACCGCCAACTTCTCGGGCAAGGTGCACGGCGGGGTGATCCTGCGCCACCTCGACCAGGTGGCCTACGCCTGCGCCGCGCGTTATGCGGGGCGCTACGTCGTCACGCTGAGCGTCGACCAGGTGATGTTCCGCCAGCCGATCCAGGTCGGCGAGCTGGTCACCTTCCTCGCCTCGGTCAACCACACCGGCCGCTCCTCGATGGAGATCGGCATCAAGGTGCTGGCCGAGGACATCCGCGCCGGCGTCGTGCGCCACGTCAACAGCTGCTTCTTCACGATGGTCGCCGTCGACGACGGCGGTCAGCCGGTGGCCGTGCCGACACTCGAGGTGCGCACGCCCGACCAGAAGCGCCGCCATGCCGCGGCCGAGATGCGCCGCGCGATGCGGCGCGAGATGGAAGCCAAGGCCGCCGCGATCCACGAGGCGCACGCGCGCGGCGAATGAGGCCGCGCCGGCGGCGGCTCGTCAGTCGCTGCTGACGGCGTCGGCCGGCGTGCGCCAGTGGCTGGGCGGCGGCGGCTCGGGCGACAGCTCCAGCGGCTGGCCGTGCGGCGTCGCCAGCGCGCGGTCGACCAGCGCGCGCGACAGCGGCGACGCGAAGGTCTGGATGAAGTCGTAGGCGTAGTCGCGCAGGTAGCTGCCGCGGCGTACCGCCAGACGCGTCGTGTTCACCTCGAACAGATGGCGCACGTCGATCGCGTGCAGGCCGTGGTCGCGCGCCGGGTCGTAGGCAATCGAGGCGACGATGCCCACGCCCAGGCCGAGTTCGACGTAGGTCTTCACGACGTCGGCGTCCATCGCCGCGAGCACGATCTCGCGGCCCAGGTTCTCGCGTTCGAAGGCCTCGTCGATGTGGCGCCGGCCGGTGTAGCCGGGTTCGTAGGTCACCAGCGGGAACTGCGCCAGGCGTTCGAGCGTCAGGCGCTGGCCGCGGCGGTCCTCCTCGGCCAGCGCGTGGCCCTGCGGCACGACGACGGCGTGGCTCCAGCGGTAGCAGGGCAGGGCGACGAGTTCGTCGTAATCGGCCAGCGCCTCGGTGGCGACGCCGATGTCGGCCTCGCCGTCGATCAGCCAGCGTGCGATCTGGCGCGGCGAGCCCTGGTTGAGGTGCAGCGTGACCTGCGGGTTGGCGGCGAGGAAGTCGCGCACCACCGGCGGCAGCGCGTAGCGGGCCTGCGAGTGCGTCGCCGCCACCGTCAGCGTGCCGGTGCCGGCGCGCGCGAAGTCGGCGCCGGCGCGTCTCAGGTTGTCGGACTCTGCGAGCAGGCGTTCGATGATCGGCAGCGCCACCTTGCCCGGCTCGGTGAGCCCGGTCAGGCGTTTGCCGACACGCACGAAGAGGTCGACGCCGAGCTCGTCCTCGAGTTCGCGCACCTGGCGGCTGACGCCCGGCTGCGAGGTGTGCAGCACCTCGGCGACCGAGGTGAGGTTGAAGCGTTGCCGGACGGCTTCGCGGACGGCGCGGAGTTGCTGGAAGTTCACGCTGCGCATGGTGCAGGCGTTGTTTGCATGAACGAACGAATCGATTCGCCGACCGTCATGCGCTCAGCGAATAAGCGATCGTGTGCCGGGCCGTTTAAGAAATTCCGCGTGCCGTCGCCCTGTGGTGACGAGACCGAGGCGCAACGCTCTCGGACCACCACCCCACCGGAGCACCCGTCATGCTGAGCCTTCACACCAACGCCGCGTCTCTGTCCACGCAGAACTCCGTCGGCAACACGCAGCGTTCGCTGTCCTCGTCGATGTCCAAGCTGGGCACCGGCTATCGCATCAACTCGGCGATGGACGACGCCGCCGGCCTGCAGATCGCCACCCGCCTGGACGCCCAGACGCGCGGCATGGCCGTCGCCCAGAAGAACACCCAGAACGGCATCTCGATGATGCAGACCGCCGAAGGCGCGTTCGCCGAGACGACCAGCATCCTGCTGCGCATGAAGGACCTGGCGACCGAAGCCGCCAACGGCTCGTCGACCGCCGACGACAAGACCGCGATGCAGTCGGAATACGACGCGCTGGGCCGCGAACTGACCAACATCGTCAAGAACACCTCGTTCGGCGGCCAGAAGCTGTTCGGCGTCGGCACCAACGCCGCGGCCGTCACCGGCGGCACGAGCACGCTGGGCAAGGGCACCGGCGTCACGTTCCAGATCGGCGCCAGCGCCGCTGAAACGATGACCGTCAACGTCTCCGACGCCCTCAGCAAGCTGACCGCCGACGACGGCAGCCTGGGTCTGGCCAGCGCCTCCTTCGTCACGACCGCCGACGCGACGACGGTCGGCACCGAGCTGACGGCCTCCGCCAACGCGACCATCACGAAGCTGGACACGGCGCTGGCCGACGTCGGCACGGTGCGCTCGGCGCTGGGCGCGGCGTCCAACCGCCTCGACCACGTCTACGACAACCTGTCGAACATGAGCACCAACACGCAGGCCGCCAAGAGCCGCATCATGGACGTCGACTACGCCAGCGAGACCGCCAACATGACCTCGCATCAGCTGCTGCTGCAGGCCGGCACCTCGATGCTCAAGCAGAGCAGCAGCATGTCGCAGCTCGCCCTGTCGCTGCTGAACTGAGTCCGACGCGCGGCGCGCCCGCGCCGCCCGCGTCGCAGGGCCGACCGGCATCGCCGGCCGGCCTTCTTGCCGTCCACCGGCCGCTGCCGGCACGGCTCATCGTCGAGGAGCAGGCGCATGGCGCTGCAGGACGTCCGTCGCAACGACCGCTACGACACGAACTGGCGCGCCGGCGTCGCCGCCGTCGGCGCCGGCCGCTGGGGTGAAGCCGAGCGGGGCTTCCAGCGTGCGGTGCAGGCTTCGCCCGGCGCTCACGCCGCCTGGCTTTACCTGGCGCGCGCGCAGCTGCAGCTGGGCAAGCTCGACAGCGCGGTCGCCGCGGCGCGCCGCGCGCTGGCGCTGAAGGCCGGTGACACGGTGACCGCGATGCTGCTCGGCGAGTGCCTGACGCGCCGCCACCGCCATGCCGAGGCCGCCGAGGTGCTCGAAGCCGCGCTGGCGGCGAACGCGCCCACGCCCGACCTGCTGTCGGCGGCCGGCAGCGCGCTGCTGCTCGCGCAACGCCCGCAGGAAGCCATCGCGCGGCTGATCCAGGCCAGCATGCTGAGCCCGGCCGACGCGCTGCTGCACTACCGCCTGGGCCTGGCCTTCAAGCGCCTGGGCGCCGAGAGCCAGGCCTCGATCTGTTTTCGCACCGCGCTGTCGGTCGACCACGACGGCGCCATCGCGCCGCTGGCGCTGCCGCTGCTCGTCAGCTCCAGCCAGCAGAGCTGCGACTGGAGCGAGCTCGAACACGACGGCGCGGCGCTGCTCGCGCTGCTCGACGGCGCCAGCGTCGAACGCGGCGGCGAGATCTCGCCGTTCTCGCTGCTGGCGCTGCCCAGCACGCGTGCCCAGCAGCGCCGCGCCGGCGCGCTGCACACCCGCCACCTGCTGCAGGGCGTGGCCCCGTCGTTGCCACCGCCCGGCCCACGCCGCCCGGGGCGTGTGCGCGTCGGCTACCTGTCGTCGGACTTCCACAACCACGCCACCGCGCTGCTGATGGTCGGCCTGCTCGAATGCCGCGACCGCGAGCGGTTCGAGGTCTACGCCTACACCCACAGCGCCGCCGACGGCAGCGCGCTGCAGCAGCGCCTGCTGGCCGCCTGCGACCACGTCGTCGACGTCGCGCGCCTGAGCGACGCCGAGGTCGCCGAGCGCATGCGCCGCGACGGCGTGGACATCGGCGTCGACCTCAAGGGCCACACGCGCGGCACGCGCATGACGGTGTTCGCGCAGCGCCCGGCGCCGGTGCAGGTGTCCTTTCTCGGCTACCCGGGCAGCACCGGCGCCGACTTCCTGGACTACGTCATCGGCGACCCGGTCGTCACGCCGTTGGAGCATGCCGCCGACTACAGCGAGTGCATCGCCCAGATGCCGCACTGCTACCAGCCCAACGACGACCGGCGCGCGCTGCCGCCGGCGCCGCCGCGCGCCGCGCTCGGCCTGCCAGAAGACGCGCTGGTGCTGTGCTGCTTCAACCAGAGCTACAAGATCACGCCCGAGCTGCTGGCGCTGTGGGCGCGCATGCTGCACGAGCTGCCGCGGGCGGTGCTGTGGCTGCTGGCCTGGAACGCCGACGGCCAGCGCCGGCTGCTGGCCGCGCTCCAGGCGCTGGGCATCAGTGCCGAACGTGTGGTCTTCGCCGAGCGCCTGCCGGTCGACCAGCACATCGCGCGGCTGCGCGCGGCCGACCTGTTCCTCGACACCTGGCCGTACAACGCGCACACGACGGCCAGCGAGGCCTTGTGGGCCGCGGTGCCGGTGCTGACGGTGCCGGGCGAGACCTTTGCCTCGCGCGTGGCTGCCAGCCTCGTCGCCGCCTGCGGCCTGCCGGAGCTGGCCTGCGCCGACGCCGAGGCCTATGTGCGCGCCGCCGTCGAACTCGGCCGTTCGCCCGATCGCCTGCAGGCGCTGCGCTGCCATCTGGACGCGCGGCGTGCCGGTCTGCCGCTGTTCGACACCGAGCGCTACACGCGCGACTACGAGGCGCTGCTGCTGCGCATGCACGAGCGCCGGCTGCAGGGCCTGGCGCCGGCGGCGCTGCCCGCCGCCTGAAAGGCACGCCGACGGTGCTCAAGGAGATCGCGGTCGCCGACCTGCGGGTCGGCATGTTCGTGCACAAGATCTGCGGCTCGTGGATCGACCACCCGTTCTGGCGCACGCGCTTCGCGCTGCGCGAGGCGCAGGACGTGGACAAGCTGCGCGCCAGCGGCGTCGAGCGCCTGATCATCGACCTGGAACGCGGTGTCGACGTGCTGCCGGCGCTGGTGCCGGTCGACGAGCCGCTGCCCGACGCGACCCCCGAGCCGGCGCCGCCGCCGGAGCCGCCGCGTGTCGGCCGCGACTACGTGCAGGCCGCGGCGCTGTGCCGGCGCAGCCTGGCGCCGCTGCGTTCGCTGCACGACAGCGTGCGCCTGGGCCGCGCCGTCGCCACCGAGGCCTGCCGAGCACCTGGTCGACGAGATCGTCGACTCGGTCGAGTACGAGCCGACGCTGCTCGTCGCCGTCGCCCGGCTGAAGGCCGCCGACGAGTACCTGTACCTGCACGCGCTGGCGGTGTCGGCGCTGATGGTCGCGCTGGGCCGCCAGATGGGGCTGCAGACACCTCAGCTGCGCGAAGCCGCGCTCGCCGGGCTGCTGCTGGACATCGGCAAGGCGCGGCTGCCGTCGGAGCTGCTGACGCGCCCGGCGCGGCTGCAAGGCGACGAACTGGCGCTGATGCGCCGCCACGCCGAGATCGGCCACGCGCTGCTGTCGCGCCTGGACGGCGTGCCGCGCAGCGTGCTGGACGCCGTGCGCCACCACCACGAGCGCCTGGACGGCAGCGGCTACCCCGACAAGTTGCGCGCCGAGGCCATTCCCGCTTTCGCGCGCATGGCCGCGGTCTGCGACGCCTACGACGCCGTGACCTCGCGCCGGCCCTATCGCGCGCCCTGGGACCCGGGGCTGGCGATGCGCCACCTGGCGCAGTCGCCGCGCGAGTTCGACGCCGTCATCGTGCAGCACTTCGTCAAGGCGGTCGGCATCTATCCGACCGGCACGCTGCTGCGGCTGAAGTCCGAGCGCCTGGCGGTCGTCGTCGGCCGCGGGGCGTCGCTGCTGACGCCGCGTGTGCGGGTCTTCTATTCGATCGACGAACGCCATGCGATCGAGCCCTTCGATCTCGACCTGTCCGACCCGCGCTGCGAGGACGCCGTCGCCGGCATCGAGCCGCCGGAGGCCTGGCGCTTCCCGGGGCTGGAGCAGCTCTGGCTGCGTGGGTGATCGGCGTTTGGCGGGCAGGCCGCTCTAGCGCTGCTGCTCGCGGACGGGCTCTGACTTGCTTCGTTCGTGAACTTTGGCTGTGAGGGAAGGCCGGCGTGCGGGGGCCGCAGCGAGCCACGGTCGCCGGGTGGCCGGTTCCGTTCATGTCCCCCGGCCCGGCAAGCCGGGCCTCCTCCTAATACTTCACTCCACCGGCCACCCGGCGCCCGCGGCAGGGCGGTGCTGGGGCTGTTCGCTCGGGGGTGGTGGGCCTCCCCCCGAGGACGGGCGGTGGGCTTGGCGGCCATGATCGGGCGGCTCAGAATCGTGCGCGACCGACGCCGTTTTCGGCGTCTTTTTTACGCCTGGGGAGGATCCTCGCGACGGAAATCTCAAGCGCGACAAAGGCTTGAGTTGTCGTCCAGGGTGTCTGTTACGCGAGCGTTGGATTTTTATGCGGCGTCTGGTTGTTGCATATAACAATAGTTAGTCACCTTTTGGAGACTCTGTGGACTTTCTGCAGCTAGAAGAGAAACTAGCCAGCTATGGGTCTGGCGGATACTACTTAATCGAGTCCTTCCTGATAAAGCTTTTACAAGCGGAGGCAAAGTTCAGGAAGCAGGACTTCGTACACAGTTCAGGCAGCAACATCGCCACCTTCGATGCATTTGCGCCCATCGGCTTCGGCGACATCCCTGGTTCAGTATCAATTGAAATTGTTAGAACTTTAAGTCCAAACAGGGTTATTAAAGAAGCGAGTCGCTACGCAAGTGTGGCGAAGGAGGCTAATGCAACGCTTCTAATAATATCCCTCACGAAGTTCAGCGAAGGCATACTTCCATTCATTGCGAAACATTTTCCAGTGGCCGCGAAGGTTCATCTTTGGGGCCCAAGTGAGATCCAACTCCTAATTGATCGCCATACAGAAACGGCAGAAAAGCTGGCGGAAAACCTATTTTCCAATCGCTTTAAAGTTGCACTGGAAAGCAATGCTGATGACTGGCAAAAGCAACGAGAAGGCGTTGTAAACGCCGTTCGAGATCAATACAGATCTGGTCGTTTTTCAATGTTTCTTGGCGCTGGCGTATCGAGTAGCGCTGGATTGCCAGATTGGGACACGCTCCTAAATTCCTTATTTGTGTCAATGCTCACTGATGGAGCGCCAAATGCGAAGCTTGCCGACGCCGAGCAAATCTCCAGCATTGTCAAACGGCTTAGGCAGATTGATGGGCCGTCGGCTTTAATGTTGGCAAGATACATTCGCAAAGGAATTACAACCGACTCCCCCGCCGAGCAGGGAAAATTCATTGGTGCAGTGACAACCCAGCTTTATGGGCTCCGCAATAAAAAGCACTCAATAAGCTCAAGTCTAATCAAATCAATTGCAAGCCTTTGCGCTCCAAGCCGCACAGGTGCCAAAGTTCGTTCGGTGCTGACCTACAACTTTGATGATTTGCTTGAGCGAGAGATAAAAGCGCGAGGGCTATCTTATCGAAGCATATTTGAAGAGCTCGACCTGCCTTCGCCGGAAGAGTTGCCAATATATCATGTTCACGGCTTCCTACCAGAAGATCGATCAGCGTATGAGAACATAAACAAGGCAACACTGGTCTTCTCTGAAGAGGGGTATCACCATATTTACCGTGAAGCCTACCACTGGTCGAATTTGATTCAACTTAATAGCCTCAAAGAAACGTCATGCCTAATGGTCGGATTGTCTTTAACCGACCCAAACTTGCGCAGACTTCTAGAAATATCTGCAAAATCAATTGACAAGCCTAAGCACTTCGCTTTCATGAAGCGAATTACATATGATAGCTTTTCCACTGAGGGGGAAAAATCCGTCGTGCGCGCCCCAGTTGGAATAGTAAGACGCTTCCTAGATAGGCACCATAAGCTTAATGAGGAGGTTCTTAGAGAGTTGGGTGTCAACATAATTTGGTACGAAAATTATGATGAAATTCCATCCATTCTCCATCAAATTGGGAAAGGTGTCTAACTGACGGTTCAACGCGGACGCCAAAACGGGCCATCGCTTCGCGATTTTGCTGGCCCGTTTTGGTGCTCTACGCGCCTCGCGCTCCGGCGTCGGTTAACCTGGGCGTTATGCGCATCGCATAAGGAAGAACATGATCGAAGATGATGATTTCGAACTGAATCGGATCATGGATGAGCTTGAGGAAGGCTCCAAGGAAATTAATGAGATTAATTCGGAATTGGAGAATTATTTCGAATGGCTTGAGGTGCTCACTGGCCTGAATAAAATTTCAAAAAAATTTGTATCGAACATGGATTCGCTATCATCCATCCATGGATCAATTTCAGATACCATTGACAATAGCTTTCTAATAGGAACGCTATGGTCGGGAGTTATATCTTCTTACGAAGGATTTGTGCATGACCTTTTTGATTTATTGCTTTCAAATAGAATTCATGCGCAAGCGGCCGTAGAAGGAGCCCCAAGCCTAGATAAGGGGCTTTTGGATCAAATAAAGCTAAATAAAAACAAATATATATCCGCTGAAGACCTCCGGTTCTTGTTCAGGAAAGCTACGCTGAGCAACCCTAACAAAGGTGCTGCACTGGCAAACCATCTATTCAAAACAAATATTCCAGAGATCGAAGACAAAGAAATGCTAAGTGCTTTGAAAATAAGGAATGCCTACACGCACAATAATGGTGGAGTCGAAGTTTCCCTGTCATCTTTAGAGCTATTTCACGACAAAATCGACACCGCGGTTGGTGGTTATATTAAAGAAATCTTAAATCAGGCAAATAGCCGCATATCCAAAGATTGAGAGGGGCATAACATGGCGCTCAGCCGCGCTCCCTTCGGTCGCTGGACGCTGCGCGATAAAGCCGGGCAGCGCCGGTTAGATCTACATTAGGCCTCGCTATCAGTCTCCGTGGCTCACCATCCGCTCGTGCGCATACACCCGAACCGATGCAAGCAAGCCAAAGCGCTTCCTGCAACGCCGCGAACTTGGGCGGAACGTCATGCTCCCCTCGCCCAGGTTATCGCGGCGTACAGCACTCTTGCAGCGGTGGTTGTCGCAGGGCTCGGCTTTTGGTTCACGGTCATACCCCTTTACCAGAAGGCCGCGGTTGACGAGCAACTTGCGAAACGTGAAGCTGAACTCAAGCAGTTGGATTCAGAACTCGCACGCGCAAGACGGGAGGCATACGAACTAGTGCGGTCCGGTCTGCTGGAACAGACTGCGATTCGTGCGTCGTTCGACTGCGCAGGTTTCTTTAGGGACGGTGGGGCAACGGCCATAGATCGCCTGTCTGAACCATTGGCGTCGTGCATTTTGAAGGCCAGCGGATCCATCGTTGAAGCAAAGCGATTGACCGAGGGGGACAGCCAAACGCTCATGCGGGAGAGCGAGCGGTTCGTAGCGGAGTGGGAGCAACGACGCCTTGCGACACTCGAGAAGGTCAAGGAGATTCCCAGTCGGGCATCCATCGATTCGACAATCCTTGCCGAGGAGGGGCCCCACTCCAAGCGGGTGACAGACTACTTGACGAAGATCGAGCCCTATCTGAGCGAAGCGGATCGGCAAAGGCAAAGGCAACGTCAGTTCGAGCGCCGAGTTCGTCAAACTCAGTACCAGATGGCGTTGAACTTCGGCACTGAACTGAGCACAGCCATGCTGAAGTTCTATCGTGCAGGCATTTGGCCCGCGGTCAAGCTCACAGCGCAGTAGCTACTCGGCGCCCACAAGGTGCGGCGAGGCCTTGTATCTTCCAAGAGACCGCAGTGAGCAGTGGTATCGCTCCTCGTAGTAGACTTGGCCTTGATCGGTGTACTCCTGGCCCTCGCTCAGCAGGCTGTAGATCAGCCGGGCGAGTTTGTGTGCGGCGGCCGTGACGGCTTTGGCCTTGTCCATGCGGGCGCACAAACGCCGGTAGTACGCGCCCAGCGCCGACTGGCTGGTGCGCAGCGCCTTGGCGGCGCGGTTGACCGTGGGACGGGTCTTGCCGCTCATGACCTTGCCGCCGGTGATCTTGGTGCCCGGGCACAGGCCCATCCAGGATGCGACTTCCCCTTCCCAGCGTCGGATTGCTGACTTGCACCTTCAATCCTGACGTCTCGACGTCGTGCTGGGTTGTGGGAAGTCCCTTCGTATTCCCTCCACCGACCACCCGACGCCCGCGGCAGCCAACGACAGTTGTGTGCCAGCGGTGTGCTACCAAAGCCTCGGAGCCGGACGTCGGGGCGTGTCCCGGAGTGAAGTATTAGGAGGAGGGCGGGCGCAGCCCGCCCGGGGGACATGAACGCAGGGACACGCCCCGGCGGCCGGCTCTTGCGCCGTTGCTAGCGGACGTGATCCAACGAGTTCCTTTGTGGGCTTGAGAGGCGTGAGACGGCCGGAGTGCTTCAGCAGCGGCGAGCCACGGCCGCCGGGCGGCAGCAGACGCCGCAGGGTTTAAGGAAGGTCTGCACAACACGCCGAGCGACCGGATCGGCGCGACATCGTTAGCGACGGCTTTGTGCAGGAGCGCATTGCGCCCCCGAGCCAGCGTTGTAGGACGGAGAAACGAAGCAAATGGCGCCCAGCGGGGGACGTTTGGCGCCCACCGGGCGCACTCATCCCCGGGCTCCCATGAGATGCCTTCGCGCCATCCACAGGTTCGCCAGCGCGAACAGCGTCTGGATCTGCGCCGTGTTCTTGGCCAGCCCCCGGTACCGCACCTTGGTGAAGCCGAACTGCCGCTTCAGCACGCGAAACGGGTGCTCCACCTTGGCCCGCACGCTGGCCTTGAGTTGTTCGATTCGCTCGGTGATCGCATCCTGGCGATCCCGCGCGTCGAGCAGCCGCCGCAGCCCCGGGCGCAAGGCCACGTGCCAGGTCGGCCCTCGCGCCTCGGGCCTCTTGTGCACGCCCTGGTAGCCGGCGTCGCCGAAGGCGTTGCGTTCCTCGCCATGCAGCAGTTGTCCGGCCACGTTCAGGTCGTTGACGTTCGCCGGCGTGGCCACCACCGTGTGCACCAGCCCCGAGGCCGCGTCCACCCCGATGTGCGCCTTCATCCCGAAGTACCAGTTGTTGCCCTTGCGGGTCTGCTTCATCTCCGGATCGCGCTCGCCTTCGGCGTTCTTCGTCGAGCTGGGCGCCGCGATCAGCGTCGCGTCCACCACCGTGCCGGTGCGCAGCATCAGGCCCTTGTGCTGCAGCAGATCGGCCACCAGGCGCAGCATGTCGGCCGCCAGTTCGTGGCGCTCCAGCAGGTGGCGAAACCGCAGGATCGTCGTCTCGTCGGGCAACCTCTGCGTCGCACCATCGAGCCGAGCGAACTCCCGGTACAGCGGCACGTCGTGCAGCGCCTCTTCCATCGCCGGGTCGCTCAGCCCGAACCATTGCTGCAGGTAGTGGATGCGCAGCATCGTCTCCAGCGCAAACGGCGGCCGCCCGGTCCTGGCTCGCGGATAGTGCGGCTGCACGATCTCCACCAGCGCCGCCCACGGCACCACGCGGTCCATCTCCTCGAGGAACTCGCGCTTGCGCGTCTTCTTCGTCGACAGGTTCAGGCCAAGTCCGAGCTGCTTCATGTCGGGCATCCTCGCCTGCCTACCTCGCACGGGCAAGCCGGCTTCGCGGGGGCGTTTTGCAGACCTTCCTTAAGCCGCATAGCCGGCAGGTCGCCCTCAATCGGTGCGCGGGACCCGCCCGCAGATTGCAGAGGTGGATATGTCCTGGTCCCGGCTGAGCGCCGTCGCTCCGATCGTTTTCGACGCCGCCCCGCTGCGGGGCCGCGAAGCGCCGGCCGCCGCCGCGCTGGCCGGCGCCGTGACGCCGCCGCTGCCGACGGCCGCGGCCGCGCCGGCGGTGCAGCCGGCGATCGTCGAGCTGCCGCCGGGCGTCGCCGTCGGCGACGTGCTGAGCTTCGAGGTCGTCGAGACCGGCGCGCGGCTGCGGCTGACCGCTCGCGGCGCGATGCCCGGCTCGACCCCGCCGGGCTGGCAGCTCGACCCGCTGGCGCTGCGCCAGGTGCACGGTGCCGCAGCCGACGATGCCGCGGCGCTGGCCGTCGCCTGGCGCGCCGGCATCGCCCAGCGCCTGCGCGCCGCGGCCGGCGAGGCGCCGGGCGCGCTCGCCACGCCGCAGCCGCCGCCGGCGCCCTGGCCGGCCTCGTGGCTGGGGCTGCCGCTGGCGCTGACGATCCCGCTGCCCGACGACGGCGAAGACGCCGCGCCGCCGCCGCCCGGGCTGCGGCGCGCGCCGGCGCTGCATCTGGTCGTCGACCTGCCGCGGCTCGGGCGTGTCGCGGCGCATCTGCAGCTCGGTGTCGGCGGGCTCTGGCTGGGGCTGGCCTGCGTGCGGCGCGAGACGCTGCCGGCGCTCAAGCGCGCGCTGCCGGCGCTGGCCACCGGCCTGCGCGACGCCGGCATCGTGCTGCTGCGCTGCCGCGTGCAGGTCGGCGGCCTGGCCGCCGGCATCGGCGCGGTGCCGCTCGGTGTGCTGCCGGTGGGTTCGCTGCTGCCGCCGTCGCTGTTCGCCGCGGCGACCGAGGTCGTGCTGGCGCTGGTGCAGGCCGATGCGCGCGACGGCCTCGGCACCGAAAGGCTCAGCCGAGAGTCCCGATGACGCTCACTTCGCGCGACTCCGGGATCTCGTTGTACGACAGCACCGCGAGCCCCGGCGCGAACAGCCGCGCGTAGCGCGCCAGCAGCGGCCGGATCTGCGGCATCACCAGCAGCACCGGCGCGGCGGCGAGCTGCTTCATCTGCTCCAGCACCATCGGCATGTGGGTCTGCAGCTGCGACAGCAGCTTGGGGTCGACCGGGAAGTTGTCCAGCGCGACCTTGGCGCCACCCTGGCGGGCGTTGTTCAGCGCGCCCAGCAGCAGGTTCTCCAGCTCGGCGCCGAGGCTGAAGGCGCGCATCGTCGGCCCCGGGCCGGCGATGGTGTTGACGATCTGGCGGCGCAGCGTGCAGCGCACCTCGGCGGCCAGCAGCACCGGGTCCTTGGTCGTCTCGGCGTTCTCCAGCAGCGTCGTGGCGATCGGCACGATGTCCTTGATCGACACGTTCTCGGCCAGCAGCAGGCGCAACACCTTCAGCAGCTGGCTGTGCGTGTAGGCCTTGTCCAGCGCCGCGGCGAGCTTGGGCGCCAGCGCGCCGCAGCGTTCGATCAGCGCCGGCACGTCCTCGTGGCGCAGCAGCTCGCCGAGGTGGTCGCGCACGAGCTTGGAGACGTGCGTCGCGACGACGCCCGCCGGCTCGACGACCTGGTAGCCCAGGCCCAGCGCGTGCGCCTTCTGCTCGGGCTCGATCCAGACCACCGGCAGCTGGTAGGCCGGCTCGATGCCGGGCACGCCGTCCAGGTCGCCGTAGGTCTGCGGCGAGGGCAGGGCCATCAGCCGGTCGGGGAAGACCTCGGCCATCGCGATCGGCGTGCCGCCCAGCAGCACCGCGTACTGCGTCGGCCGCAGCGACAGGTCGTCGCGCGCGCCCAGGCGCGGCAGCACCAGGCCGAGCTGCTCGCTCATCGTCTGGCGCACGCCCTTCAGCCGCTTGTCCAGCGGCGCGCCCTGCGCCGGGTCGACCAGCGCCGCGAGGCGGTAGCCGACGGTCACCGCCACCGGCTCGACCACCGGCAGCGTCGGCCAGTCGATCTCGGCCTCGCGCTCGGCGACCAGCGCCTGCTCGACCGCCTTGGCGGTGTCGTCGGCCGGGGCCACCACCGGGCGGCGCGCCATGCGCCAGGCGACGAAGCCCAGCACAGCGGCGAAGCCGACGAAGGTCGGCCACGGCATGCCGGGGATCGCGGCCAGCGCCAGCATCACGCCGGCGGCGCCGTAGAGCACCGGCGGCGAGGCCAGCAGCTGGCGGCCGATCTGCTGCTCGACGTCGCCCGAGTCGCTGACGCGCGTGACGATGATCGCCGCCGCCGCCGACAGCAGCAGCGCCGGGATCTGCGCCACGAGGCCGTCGCCGATGGTCAGCAGCGCGTAGGTGCGGAAGGCCTCGGCCAGCGGCAGGCCGTGCATCCAGGCGCCGATCGCGACACCGCCGATCATGTTGATCAGCAGGATCAGGATGCCGGCGATGGCGTCGCCGCGCACGAACTTCGACGCGCCGTCCATCGCGCCGTAGAAGTCGGCCTCCGAGCCGACCTCGCGCCGCCGCGCCTGCGCCTTCTCCTGGTTGATCAGGCCGGCGTTCAGGTCGGCGTCGATCGCCATCTGCTTGCCCGGCAGCGCGTCCAGCGTGAACCGCGCCGAAACCTCGGAGATGCGTTCGGCGCCCTTCGTCACGACGACGAAGTTGATGATCATCAGGATCACGAAGACGACGATGCCGACGACGAAGTTGCCGCCGATGACGACGTTGCCGAAGCTCTCGATGACGCGGCCGGCGGCGTGCGTGCCCTCGTGGCCGTTGAGCAGCACGACCCGCGTCGAGGCGACGTTGAGCGTCAGCCGCATCAGCGTCGTCGTCAGGATGATCGTCGGGAAGACGGCGAAGTCCAGCGGCCGCTGCGTCGTCACCGCGACCAGCACGACGATGACCGCGAGCACGATGTTGAACGTGAACAGCACGTCCAGCAGCAGCGGCGGCAGCGGCAGCACGACCATCGCCAGGATGGCCAGCAGGAAGGCCGGCGCGGCGAGGCGGTTGCGCTTCAGCGCGGCCAGCAGGGTCTGGGTGGGGGTGTTGCTCATCGGGTCGGGGTCTCGGCCAGGTGCGGCGGCACCGGCAGGTCGTCGGGCAGTTCGGGGCGGCGCACGCGCCGGCCGTCGCGGAAGGCCTGCAGCTGCATCACGTAGCCCAGCACCAGCGCCACGGCGCGGTACAGCGCCGCCGGCACCTGCTGGTTGACCTGGCTGGTGTGATAGATCGCGCGGGCCAGCGGCGGCGCCTCGACGACCTGCACGCCGTGTTCGGCGGCGACGCGGCGGATGTACAGCGCCATCTCGTCGACGCCCTTGGCGACGACGAAGGGCGCCTGCGCGCGGCGCTGGTCGTACTTCAGCGCCACGGCGTAGTGCTCGGGGTTGACGACCACCGCGTCGGCGCCGGGCACGGCCTTGCGCACGCTGCGCTGCGCGATCTGGCGCTGCAGCTGGCGGATGCGCTGGCGCACCTCGGGCCGGCCTTCGGTGGTCTTGTGCTCTTCCTTCACTTCCTGCTTGCTCATGCGCTGCTGGCGGCGGAAGAGGAAGGTCTGCAGCGGCAGATCGATCAGCGCGAAGAGCACGAAGACCGCGACCAGCGCGAGGATGCCGCCGCGCACCAGCGCCAGGCCGTCGGCGAGCGCGCGGTCCAGCGTCATGCCCTGCAGCCGCAGGTAGTCCTCGGGCGCCGTGCTGGCGACGTGCCAGAGCACGGCCACCAGCGCCAGCGTCTTCAGCAGCGAGCCGGCGAACTCGGCCCAGTGGCGCGCGCCGAACAGGCGGCCGAGGTTGCTCGCCGGGTTCAGGCGCTCGGGCTTGGGCTCCAGGTTCTTCGCGCTCGCCACCCAGCCGCCGGGCAGCAGGCCGGCGACGACGGCCAGGAGCGGCACCGCCAGCAGCGGCAGCACCATCTTCAGCAGCAGCAGGATCGAGGTCGAGAACAGCGTCGACCAGACCTCGGCCAGCGCGCCGTCGCCGTCCAGCGGCACGAAGGCCGCGCCGAACAGCAGGCGGAAGTCGGCCAGATAGCCGGGCAGCAGCATCACGAAGACCTGCAGCCCGACGACGATGCCGGCGGCCGTCGCCCAGTCGCGCGAGCGCGGCACCTGGCCCTGCTCGCGCGCCTTGCGCAGCTTCTGCGGTGTCGCCTTCTCGGTCTTGTCGCCGCCGGACTCAGCCATGCGTGGTCCTCAGGCCGTGTTCGATCAGGTCGAGCACACGCTGCATCATCGCCAGGTAGTGCGCCGGCAGGTAGCGCACCAGTGCCACCAGCATCAGCAGGCCGAAGCAGGTGACGACGGCGAAGCCCAGCGAGTACAGGTTCAGCGCCGGCGAGACGCGGTTCAGCAGCCCCAGGCCGATCTGCACCACCAGCGCCGACAGCACCAGCGGCAGCGCCAGCAGCATCGCCGCCGAGAACACCCAGGCCACGGCCAGCGGCAGCGCCTGCAGCGACAGCCCGGCCAGCCCGCCGCCCACCGGCCAGGCCTTGAAGCTGGCCCCGGCGACGCCGGCGACGACGAGGTGGCCGTCGACGGCGAAGAACACCAGGATGCCCAGCACGTGCAGCAGGCTGGAGACGACGTCCGAGGACTCGCCGTTCATCGGGTCGTTCATCACCGCCATCGACAGCCCGATCTGCGACGAGGCCAGGTAGCCCAGCGTCGCCAGCACCGCGTTGACGAGCTGGAAGGCCAGCCCGAGCACCAGGCCGATCAGCGCCTGCTCGACGGTGGCGGCGACGCCGGCCAGCGAGAACGGGTCGATCGCCTGCGCCGGCTGCGCGACGGGCAGCAGCACGACAGCCATCACCAGCGCCAGCAGCACGCGCTGGGTCAGCGGCAGCAGCGCGTCGCCGAGGATCGCGGTGGCGGCCAGGAAGGCGAGCACGCGGCAGAAGGGCCACCAGAGTTGCCCGATCAGCCCCAGCCACTGGCCGTAGAGCGCTTCCATCGCCGTCAGCCCACGAGCGTCGCCGCGCGCTGGAAGACCGAGATGCAGAAGTCCATCATCGAGCCGACCAGCCAGCGCCCGGCCAGCGCGACGACCAGCAGCGTCGCCAGCAGCCGCGGCAGGAAGCTCAGCGTCTGCTCGTTGATCTGCGTGGCGGCCTGGAACAGCGCCACCAGCAGCCCGACCAGCAGCCCGGGCACGACCAGCACCGCGACCATGCGCGTCACCAGGCCCAGCGCCTCGCTGACGAGGTCGGCGGCGATCTCCGGGGTCATCATCGCCGCGGCTCCTAGAACTTCTGCACGCTGGTGACCAGCGTGTCCACGGTCAGCGTCCAGCCGTCGACGAGCACGAACAGCAGCAGCTTCAGCGGCAGCGAGATGACCAGCGGCGACAGCATCATCATGCCCATCGCCATCAGCAGCGAGGACACGACGAGGTCGATGACCAGGAACGGGATGAACAGCATGCAGCCGATCTGGAACGCCGTCTTCAGCTCGCTGAGCACGAAGGCCGCGAGCTTGACGGTGAACGCGTGCTCCTCGGGCTGGGCCACCGGCGGCTCGCCGGCCAGCCGCGAGATCTGCGCCAGCGCGGTCTTGCTGGTCTGCGCCAGCATGAAGGCCGAGATCGGCTTGGCGGCGCGTTCCAGCGCCTCGCTCATCACGATGCGGTCTTCGTCGTAGGGCACCAGCGCCTCGGTCCAGACGCGCTCGCCGACCGGGCGCATCACCAAGCAGGTGAGGATCAGCGCGACGCCGGTGATGATGCGGTTGGGCAGCCCCTGCTGCAGCCCCAGCGCCTGGCGCAGCAGCGCCAGCACGATGACGAAGCGCGTGAAGCTGGTCATCATCAGGACGAGCGCCGGCAGCAGCCCCAGCAGCGTCATCAGGATGACGATCTGGGTCTTCACCGTGAAGTCGGTGGTCGCGCCGCGCGTCGTCGTGCTGAGCACCGGCACGCCGTTGGCCGCCAGCGCCGAGGCGCCGGCCACCAGCAGGCCGGCGGCCAGCGCCCAGCGCGCCGCGCGGCCCCAGCGCGGGGAGCCCGGGGTGAAGCTCATGCCTCGGGCAGCCCGAGGTCCAGGTCCGAGACCTCGACGACCTTCAGCCCGTACTTGTCGCCGGTGACGACGACCTCGGCGCGGCCGATCGTCGTGCCGTTGACCTTGATCGTCAGCGCCTCGCCGGCCAGCGTGTCCAGCGGCACGACGCTGTCGGCGCGGATGCGGCTCAGCTCGTCCAGCGAGATGCGCGCCGAGCCGACTTCCAGCGTCAGCGTCACCGGGATCTTGCGCATCAGCTGCGCCAGCTTGCGTCGCGGCGCGGGCGCCTCGGGCGCCGGTTCGTCGGCGTCCAGGTCCAGCGTGTCCAGCGGGTCGATCGGAAGCGGTTCGCTCATCGTCTTGGCTTTCAGTCGGAGTCGGTGAAACAGGTGAGGCACAGCCGGCCGTCGTGCTCGGCGACGCGGGCCTTGAACAGGCGCAGGCCGTCGACGAGGGCGTCGGCCTCGCCGAGCGTGATCGGAAGCACGTCGCCGACCTTCAGCGCGGCGACGTCGGACAGCGGCAGCTGCTTCTCGAGCAGCTGGGCGACGAGGCGGAACTCCAGCCGCGTGGCCAGCGGCGCGACGGTGGCCTGGGCGCTGGAGGGCAGGCGCTCGGTGGCGAGCTGGGTCCACAGCCGCTCCAGCCACGACGGCGCCAGCGCGACACGCAGGCGCGCCGGCTCGCTCATGCCGGCCTCGGCGATCGTCGCGTCCAGCACCCAGGTGCCGCGTGCCGGTGCCGCCGCCGGCGTGCCGGACGACGGTGCCGCGACGGTGCCCGGCTCGGCGGCCAGGCCGGCGTCGAGCCGGCGCGCCGCCAGCGCCGCCCAGGCGGCGCCCAGCTGCCCGGCCAGGCGCTCCTCGGTCGTGGTGGCCGTCGTGTCCTCGGCCTGCGCCTCGGTGCCGAAGCGCCGCGCCATCAGCGCCAGCAGCAGCCGGCGGTCGGCACCGCAGACCAGGGTGCCGCGTGCGAACGCGTAGGCGTGCCAGCCGCTGCCTTCGGCTTCCTGGTCCAGGCGCGCGAGCGAGGCGTCGACGACCTCGAAGCCGGCGCGGTGGCGCTGGTTGACCTGACGCCGCAGCCAGCCGGCCAGGTCGGCGCGCCAGCGCCGCGCGAACGCGTCGAGCAGGTGCACCGGGCGCCCGAGCGAGGTCGGGTCGATCGGCCGGCAGGGGGACGAACGGGATGCGGTCATGGCATTCAATGAGGCGTCGAGCGACGAATTCTAGAAATCGATCGGCATTTCGTTAGCGCAATTAAGTGGAATATGCAGCGCTTTCTTTCCGATCGATCATTTGGCGTGGCCTGCATCATGCAAACCATGCCGGGTCGGATGGCGGGCGTTTTTTCAGGGAAACATCCGACTCACAATAAATGAAAAACGCGCCCCAAGATGGCAATTATGAACCTATCATTTTTGCTATCTGGTGTCATTCGGGGCGATATCCAAATCTGTCATGCCGTTAAAGAAGAGAACTAGTTCACGTGTCCGAAGCTCTCCGCGGGTTACGGCCTGCAACAGCCCGGAAGCCGCGCTTAGCATGCGTCGCATCAGGGCACACCCGAGCGAAAGCCGGGGTCGCAAAGCTTCCGGTCTAACCGTCCCCCCGAGCGGGACGCACGACAGCGGGGCCGCCGGGCGAAGCCGCCTCGTGCACCTCGGACACACGGGGTGCGTCGGCATCGTCTGTCCATGGCGCGACGCGCCGCGGAGACCCTTTGCGTTCGCGCGGGTCGAGCCCTGCAACGAGCTCCGCACCGATGCCACGAACGCCACTTCCACCGACCGTCAACTGCACCGCCCCGAGCGCGGTGCCGCCGGTTCGCGGGTCGCCGACGTCAGCGCTGCGGGCCTCCGCCAGATGGGTCTCGGATTCGAATTCGATGTTCGGCATGCGTTTTCAGTGTTTTCGCTGACGGCTAATGCCGTGGTTATTCGCGGGCTCCGGAATCACGCTCGGACGACAAGCTCCGGTGTCACGAAAAATTAATGCGTCGTCACCGTCAAGTGCTTTGACGGTGGACCGATAAACGCTCATCCCCGTGTTCTTGGCGTAATGGGCCGACAGCAGGCCCGGGCCGCCGCATGGTCTGAAGTTCCTGGTCGCCGCGAATGCGGCCGTTTCCTGGAGGTTTGATGTCGCAAATGTTGATGTCGGTCCTGGCGCAAGCCGTGCGCATGGCGGGCGAGGGCATGCGCCTGGGCGCCGGCGCCGCGGCCGAGCCGCTGCCGGCCGCCGGAGAGCACGGCGCCACCGGCTTCGCTTCGAGCCTGGTCGACGCCGTGCGCGGCGTCGACGCCCAGGCCCAGGCGGCCGACGCGCAGCTCGCCGCGGTCGACTCCGGGCAGTCCAGCGATCTCGTCGGCGCGATGCTCGCCAGCCAGCAGGCCGACCTGTCGTTCTCGATGCTGCTGCAGGTGCGCAACAAGGTCGCCGGCGCGGTCGACGAGCTGATCAAGCTGCAGCTCTGAGGACGACGCCGTGGCCAACCCGCTCGTCTCCACCCTGCGTCCCGCGTTCGCCCGGCTGCGTGCCGGCGGCCTGCCGGCGCTGCCGCCCGGGCTGCTGCGCGGCCTGACGCCGCTGCTGCTGGCCGCCGCCGCTGTGACGGCGCTGGTCGTCGCCTTCCAGTGGCGCGACCAGTCCAGCTACAAGCCGCTGTTCGGCGCCCGCGAGAAGGTCGCCGCCGCGGACATGATGGCCGTGCTCGACGCCGAGCACGTGCACTACCGCGTGCATCCCGACAGCGGCCAGGTGCTGGTGCCCGAGGCCGAGCTCGGCCGCGTGCGCATGCTGCTGGCCGCCAAGGGCGTCACCGCGCGCCTGCCCGCCGGCCTGGAGCTGATGGACCGCGACGACCCGCTGGGCGTCAGCCAGTTCGTGCAGGACGTGCGTTTTCGCCGCGGCCTCGAAGGCGAGCTGGCGCAGAGCATCATGACGATGGACGCCGTCGACTCGGCGCGGGTGCACCTCGCGATCGCGCGCAGCTCGTCCTTCGTCACCGCCGCCGACGACCGCAGCTCGGCCTCGGTCGTCGTCACGACCAAGCCCGGGCGCACGCTGAACCCCGAGCAGATCGCCGCGACGATCAAGCTCGTCGCCGGCAGCGTCGCCAACCTCGACGCCTCGCGCGTCAGCGTCGTCGACCAGGCCGGCAACCTGCTGTCGGCGCGTGTCGACCTCGAAGACGGCCTCGAAGGCCTGGCCTCCGGCGGCCTGGACGCGCGCCACCGCTACGAGCAGGACACGCGCCGCGGCGTCGACGACCTGCTGGGCCCGGTGCTGGGCGCCGGCAACTACCGCGTCAGCGTCACCGCCGAGGTCGACAACGACCGCGTGCAGGAGACGCGTGAGGTCTACGGCGCCGACCCCAAGGTCACCAGCGAAGCGCTGCGTCAGGAGATGAACCGCGAAGGTCTGGCCGTCGGCGTGCCCGGCTCGCTGAGCAACCGCCCGGTGGCGGTGGCGGCCGCGGCCTCGGGCGCCGACCCCTCGGGCCAGGCGCAGCGCAACGCCAGCACGCGCCAGTACGCCTACGACCGCAACATCACGCAGATCAAGCGCAGCCGCGGCCGCCTCGAACGCCTGAACGTCGCCGTCGTGCTGGCCGCCAGCGCCGCGCCCGGCGGTGCCGCGGCCTGGACGCCGCAGCAGCTGGCCGACATCGAGCGCACGCTGGCCAGCGGCCTGGGCATCAACAAGGAACGTGGCGACCGCCTCGCCGTCTCGGCGATGCCGTTCCCGGCGCCGCCGGCGCCGACGCCCTGGTACGGCGAACGCAACCTCTGGGTCGACGTCGGCGGCTGGCTGCTCTACGCGGCCGGCGGGCTGATGCTGTTCTTCGGCGTCGTGCGCCCCGGCATGCGCATGCTGCAGCAGCGTGCCAGTGCGGCGCCGACGCCGCTGGTGCCGCTGGGTGCCGGCCCCGAGGGCGCTGCCGCCGCGGCGCTGGCGGGGCCGGGGGGCGCGGCTGCCGCGCTGCCCGGGCGTTCGCCGGTGGCGCCGCTGCTCGCCAACTACGACCTGCCGCCGCCGGGATCCGCCGTCGACGTGCTGGTCGACCACCTGAAGGTGCTCGCCTCCAAGGAGCCCGAGCGCGTCGCCGAGGTCGTCAAACAGTGGGTGCAGAAGCATGACCGAGCCGAGTAACGCCGTCGCCGAAGCGGTGGTGGCGCCGCCGACGCCCGTCGAGCGCGCCGCCATCGTGCTGCTGAGCATGGGCGAGGAGCCCGCCGCGGCGGTGCTGCGCTGCCTGTCGCGCGAGGAGCTGCTGGAGGTCACGCAGGTGATGTCGCGGCTCAGCGGCATCAAGGTCGAGACCGTGCGCCTGTCGCTGCAGCACTTCTTCGACGACTACCGCGAGCAGAGCGGCGTGCACGGCGCCTCGCGCTCGTACCTGCAGCGCTCGCTGGATCTGGCGCTGGGCCGCGAGGTCGCCGGCAGCGTGCTCGACACGCTTTACGGCGACGCGATCCGGCCGAAGATGGCGCGCCTGCAGTGGGCCGCGCCGCGCTGGCTGGCCGACCAGATCGCCCACGAGCACGTGCGCATGCAGGCCGTGTTCCTGGCCTTCCTGCCGTCGGCGTTGGCCGGCCAGGTGGTCGAGGCGCTGCCGGCCGACGGCCGCGACCGCGTCCTGCTCAACGTCGCCCGCCTGAAGGAGATCGACCGCGAGCTGCTCGCCGACCTGGACACGCTGGTCGACCGCTGCCTGGCGAGCTTCAGCACCCAGGCCACCGCCGTCGAAGGGCTGCGCCAGGCCGCCGAGATCCTCAACCGCCTGCCCGGCGAGCGCCAGACGCTGGTCGAGCAGCTGCGCGCGCACGACCCCGAAGTCGTCGCCGAGATGGAAGTCAGCCTCTACGACTTCGGCATCCTGGCGCGCCAGACCGAAGCCAACATCACCCGCATCATCGAGGCCGTGCCGCTGGAGCAGTGGGCGGTGGCGCTCAAGGGCTGCGAGCCCGCGGTGCGCGACGCCGTGCTGCAGTCGATGCCGCGCCGTCAGGCCCAGGCCTTCGAGGACACGATGCGCCGCAGCGGCCCGGTGCCGCTGTCGCGTGTCGAGCAGACGCGCCAGCAGATCATGGCGCAGGTGAAGGCGCTCGCCGATGCCGGCGAGATCGAGGTCCAGCTCTTCGCCGAGGCCGTCGTCGAATGAGCAAGAGCCGGCCCTACCGCTTCCCGCCGCTGGCCGGGCTGACCGCCGGCACGACGCTGCCGGCCGTCGCCGGGGCCGACGCCCAGGCCGCCGCCGCACGCGGCTACGCCGAGGGCCAGCAGCGTGGCTGGCGCGAGGGCTACGACGCCGGCGCCGCCCAGGGCCGCGAAGACGGCTGGGCCACCGGGCTGGCGCAGGCGCGCGAGCACGCCGAAGCCGAGCTGCTGCGCCGCCTGCAGCTCAAGCTCGCCGAGACCGCACGGCCGCTGGAAGCTGCGCTGGCGGCGCTGGAGAGCGCCCAGGCCGAGGCCCAGGCGGCGATGCGCCGTGAACTCGTCGACCTGGTCGGCCGCGTCGCGCGCCAGGTCGTGCGCTGCGAACTCGCGCTGCAGCCGCAGCAGATCCTCAAGCTCGTCGACGAGACGCTGGCGACGATGCCGCCGCCGCACGACGGTGTCGAGGTGCGGCTGAACCCCGAAGACCTGCGCCGCATCGAGGACGTCGACGCCGAGGCCGCACGCGCGCTGGCAGCTGCTCGCCGACCCGCGCCTGGCGCCGGGCGAATGCCGCGTGCGCAGCGGCCGGCGCGAAGCCGACGCCGGCTGCCGCCAGCGCCTGGACGCGGTGATGGAGCAGGTCGGCGCCCAGCTGATCGAAGCGCCCGCCGACGCCGAGGCCTCGGCCGTCGAGGAGGCCGGCGCATGATCGGTCGCGCGCTGCAGAGCGTTCGCCTGGCCGAGGTGCCGGTCGCCACGCCGACCGGGCGCCTGGTCGGCGCCAGCGGGCTGCTGCTGGAAAGCGTCGGCTGCGCGCTGCGCACCGGCCACCGCTGCAGCATCGAGACCGTCGGCGGCGAGTGGATCGACGCCCAGGTCGTCGGTTTCCGCGACGAGGTCAGCTACCTGATGCCGTTCCGGCCCGCGACCGGGCTGGCCACCGGCGCCCGCGTGCTGCCCGGTGCCGAGGACACGACGCAGCTGATCGGCCCGTCAGTGGCTGGGCCGCATCGTCGACGGCCTCGGCGAGCCGGTCGACGGCCGTGGCCGGCTCGGCGGCGAGCACGTGCTGCCGGCGCATCCGCCGCGCATCAACCCGCTCAAGCGCCGCCCGGTCGACGCGCCGCTGGACGTCGGCGTGCGTGCGATCAACGGCGTGCTGACGCTGGGCAAGGGCCAGCGTGTCGGCCTGATGGCCGGCTCGGGCGTCGGCAAGAGCGTGCTGCTCGGGCTGATCACGCGCCAGACGGTGGCCGACGTCGTCGTCGTCGGGCTGATCGGCGAACGCGGCCGCGAGGTGCGCGAGTTCATCGACCTGTCGCTCGGCGAAGCCGGGCTGCGCGCGCGCGGTGGTCGTCGTCGCGCCGGCCGACGAGTCGCCGCTGATGCGGCTGCGCGCCACCGAGCTGTGCCACACGATCGCCGCGCACTTCCGCGACCAGGGCCAGGACGTGCTGCTGCTCGTCGACTCGCTGACGCGCTACGCGATGGCGCGGCGCGAGGTCGCGCTGGCGCTCGGCGAGCCGCCTGCCACACGCGGCTACCCGCCGTCGGTCTTCAGCCGCCTGCCGCAGCTCGTCGAGAGCGCCGGCAACGGCGAGAACCCGGCCGGCAGCATGAGCGCCATCTACACCGTGCTCGCCGAAGGCGACGACCAGCAGGACCCGGTCGTCGACACCGCGCGCGCCATCCTCGACGGCCACATCGTGCTGTCGCGCGAGCTGGCCGAACGCGGCCACTACCCGGCGATCGACATCGCCCAGTCGATCAGCCGCTGCATGGCGCTGGTCACGAGCCACGGCCACCAGGCCGCGGCGCGCCAGCTCAAGGAGCATGGCCGCTCGCCACGCCCAGGTGCGCGACCTGCTGCCGCTGGGCGCCTACGTGCCCGGCGCCGACCCGGCGACCGACCGCGCGGTGCAGGCCTACCCGCGCGATCGAGGCCTTTCTGCAGCAAGGCACGCGCGAAGCCGCGCCGCTGGCCGACAGCGTGCAACGTCTGGAGGAACTGACCCGATGAACCGTGCCCAGGCTTCGCTGCAGGCCGTGCGCCGGCTGGCCGAGCTGCGCGCTCGCGACGCCGAGCGGCTGCAGACCGAACTCGCCGAACGCCAGGCGCAGCGCCGGCGCCAGGCCGAGGCCGTCGAACGGCTGAACGCGCTGTGCGTCGGCGTCGGCGCCAGCGCCGTGCCGGCGGCCGTGCTGGCGGCCAACTGCGCCGCCTACAAGGAGTCGCTGCTCGAACTCGGCCGCCGCCAGCAGGACGTGCTGGCCCGCCACGACGCCGACGTCGACGCCGCGCGCCTGGCGCTGATCGCCGCCTCGACGCGCCGCATGGCGCTGGAGCAGGCCGTCGACGGCCGCCAGCAGCGCCTGGACCGCGACGCCGCCGGCCGCGAGCAGAAGCGCCGGACGACATCGCCACCCAGGTGTGGCTGCGGGGCCAGCGATGAGCACGCGGCTTCAGCAATCGTGCGCGGCGGTCGCCTTGCGCTCTGGAGAAGGGGCCTGACGCCCCGGGAGCCACGACCATGAGCAGCCTCGTTCGACCCCGCCTCGACCGCCACCCAGCTGGCGACCGCGTACACGCAGAACGCCTACAAGCTGCTGTCCACGCAGAGCACGGCGGCGCAGACCACGTCCACCGCGCTGACCAAGCTGCGCACCGCGCTGACGACCTTCGAGTCGGCGCTGTCCTCGCTGTCCTCGTCCAAGGGCGTGAAGACGCTGGCGGCGAGCTTCGACAACACCGCCTACGCCAGCGCGACGGCGACGAGCAAGGCCGCCACCGGCGCCTACTCGTTCTTCGTCGAGCAGGTCGCCACCAAGCACCAGACGAGTTTCGCCGCGCTGCCCGACGTCACCGCTGCCGGCGCCGGCACGCTGTCGCTGTCGGTCGGCGGCAGCAGCTTCGGTGTCGCGCTGAGCGGCGCCGACAGCGACGGCGACGGCAAGGTCTCGGCCAGCGAGATCGCGCGGGCGATCAACGCCAGCAGCGACAACGCCGGCCGTGTCGTCGCCAGCGTGATGAGCGTCAACGGCCAGAACCGCCTCGTGCTGACGGCCGCCGAGACCGGCGCCGCCGGCGCGATGACGCTGGACGCCTCCGGCGTCACCGACACGGGGCTGGCCAGCGCGCTGTCGACCGAGAAGCTGCTGGTGCAGGGCCGCGACGCCGTGCTCTGGCTCGGCGAGCAGGGCAGCGGCGTGAAGATCGAGCAGGCCAGCAACAGCTTCACCGGCATCACCGGCGTCACCGTCAACCTGACCAAGGCGATGGCCGCCGGCGACAAGCCGGTGACGCTGAACGTGGCCGACGACGTCTCGGCCACGGCCGACAACGTCAAGAGCTTCATCAGTGCCTACAACGCGCTGGAGAGCGTGCTCGACGGCATGACGGCCAACGCCACCAGCAGCGGCACCGCCGCCGGCCCGTTCGCCAGCGATTCCGGCGTGCTGGCGCTGAAGAGCCGCCTGGGCAACCTGCTGCGCCAGTCCGTCGGCGGCGTGCGCCTGGCCGACTTCGGCGTCTCGATCGGCCGCGACGGCCAGATGTCGCTGGACCAGAGCAAGCTCGAAACCGGACTGAAGGCCAAGCCCGAGGGCCTGGCGACGCTGTTCGGCAGCGCGCGCACCGGCGCGACCAGCGGCGTGCTCGGCAGCCTCGCCGAGCTGGCGCGCAGCTGGAAGTCCGCCGACGGCCAGATCGCCAGCCGCATGGCCTCGGTCGACCGGACGCAAAAGAGCATCACCAAGCGCCAGGAGGCGCTCGATCAGCGCTACGAGAGCCTGTACCAGATCTACCTGAAGCAGTTCACCAAGCTGCAGGACCTGCAGAACTCGATGAGCAACACCAGCAGCCTGTTCGGCAGCCTGGCCACCACCAGTTGACCCTCCGTCCACCCGGAACCCGCCCGTGATCCAAGACGCCTACCACAGCTACCACGCCGTCGACCTCGGGGCCCGCACCGCGCAGGCCTCGCCGGTGCAGCTCGTGCTGATCCTCACCGACGGCCTGATCGAGGAACTCGCCCGCGCGCGGGCCCACATCGTCGCGCGCCGCTACGAGGCCAAGGCCCAGAGCCTGGAGAAGTGCGTCGCGATCCTCAACGGCCTGTCCAGCGCGCTCGACCTGGAGCAGGGCGGCGAGCTGGTGCAGAACCTCGAGCGCCTGTACGACTTCTGCGCCCGCCAGCTCTACAAGGCCGGGCAGCAGCTGGAGCCGCGCCACGTCGACGAGGTCGTCGCGCTGCTGCAGACGCTGCGCAACGGCTGGCAAGGCCTGCAGGCGCGCCATGGCTGAGGCGCAGGCGATGGACCGTCTGAGCGCCGCGCTGCGCCAGGCCGCCGAGCGCGGCGACTGGGACGCGCTGGCCGCGGCCGACGCCGCCGCGGCGGCGCTGCTGCGCGAACGCCTGGAGGCCGGGGCCAGCGACGACGCCGCCGCGCTGGCGCGCCTGCGCGCTGCCCATGCCCATGCGCAGCGCCGCTGCGCCGAAGCCTCGGCCGACGCCGGCCGGCGCCTGCTCGAACTCGCCCGCCGGCGCGACGCCGCCCAGGGTTATGCGGCGCTCGACGCCGAGGAGGCCGCATGATCGTCGACACCCTGCCGCCGGCCCCGGCTGCCGCCACCCCGCCCGACGCGCCGGTGCGCCCGGCCGCCGCCCCGGTGACGCCGGTGCAGGCCGAGCCGGCCGCCGTCGCGCTGCCGGCCTGGAACGACAGCCTGCTGGCCGCGGCGCTGGCGCCGACCCTCGCCGCCGACACGCCGGCCGCCGCCGAAGGCGCCGAGGCCGCTCAGGACGACCCGGCCGATGGCGCCGACGCCGTGCCGGCCGACTGGGCCGGGGCGCTCCAGGTCGACGTGCTGGCGACCCTGTGGCGTGCGGTCCAGGTGCCGAATGCGACGCCCGACGCGGCTCCCGTGGCCACCAACACCGCCAGTACCGGCTCTCCGGCGCCGGCCGTTGCCGTCAGCGCGCCTGCGGCCGCCACGCTGCCCGTCGTGGCCGCGCCGGCAGCGCTCGCCACGCCGATGCCGGCCGCGGGTGCCGCAGCGCTGCCCGACGCCCAGACCCCGGCCCCGGCCACCGCCGTGGCCGACACCGCCCGTGCGCCGGCCGCCGTCGCCGCCCCGGCGCGCAGCAGCGACGCCGCGCCGGCGCCTGAAGTCGCCGACGTTTCCACGCTCGCCGCACAGGCCCCGGCCGCCGGCCGCAGCCCGGCGCCGGCCGTCGACGCGACCCCGGCGCTGAAGCTGCCGGCCGCACGCGACGCCTGGAACCAGCCGCTGGTACAGGCGCTGGGCGATCGCCTGCGGCTGCAGCTCGGCCAGGGCGTCGAGCAGGCGACGATCCGCCTGGACCCGCCCGAGTTGGGCTCGATCGAGATCGTCGTGCGCCGCGAAGCCGGCGTCGTGCACGTGCAGCTGAGCGCCAGCCATCCCGACGTGCAGCGCCAGCTGCAGCAGCTCGGCGAGCCGCTGCGCCAGGAACTCGCCCAGCGCCAGGGCGCCGAGGCCAGCGTCGAGGTCGCGCGCCACGGCGCCGACGCCGACGGCCGCGGTGCACGCGAGCAGGCGCAGCGCGAAGCCGAGGTCGGCCGCGCGCTGGCCGAAGCCGGCGACGAGGACGCCGCCCCGTTCACCTTCCCGACCCGGACCGCCGCATGAAGAAGTCTCTCGTCATCGCGCTGGCCGCGGCCGGCACCGTGCTGGTCGCCGCCGCCGGCGGCGCCTGGTGGTGGCACTCGCGCCAGACCCCGGCCGCGGCCGACGGCAGCGCCGCCCCGGCCCCGCGCCACGACGTCGAGTACCGCTACGTCACGCTGGACAAGACCATCGTGATGCTGCGCCCCGACAACGGCGGCAACCACTACCTCGCGCTGGACCTCGTGTTCAAGACGCCGGTGAAGAAGGAGCGCGAGACCAAGGACCACCTGCCGCTGCTGCGCACCATCGTCGTCAAGGCGATGTCGGCGCACACGATGGAGAGCGCCGACAAGCTCGGCATCGAGGACTTCACGCGCGAGATCAACGAGGCCTTCCGCAAGAGCTACGCCGCCGAGCAGGCCGAGCCGCCGTTCGACGAGGCGCTGATCGCCAAGCTGATCATCGAATGAGCGCGCTGCCCCAACTCCGCTACGACGCGTACGGCGAGCCGCCCGCGGCCGCCGGCGCGCTCGACGAGCAGCGCCTGCTGCTCGCGCACGCGGCCATCGTCAAGCGCGTGGTGCGCCAGTTGCACGCCCAGGTCGGCGGCGTGATGGGCCGCGAGGACATGGAGCAGGTCGGCCTGATGGGCCTGCTGGAGGCGCTGCGCCGCTACGGCCCGCCCGACGAGCGTTTCCCGGCTTTCGCCGCGGCGCGCGTGCGCGGCGCCGTGCTCGACGAGCTGCGCCGCCAGGACTGGCGCCCGCGCAGCGTGCGCCAGGAGAGCCACCGCGTGCGCGACGGCGTGCGCGAGCTGCGCCGCCGCCTCGGCCGCGAGCCCAGCGACAGCGAGGTCGCCGCGGCGCTGGGCATGACGCTGCAGGCGCTGCAGGAGGCGCAGCGCGCCGAGAACGCCGAGGAGCTGGCGAGCTTCGACGAACTCGTCGCCGAGATGGCCGAGATCCCGTCGGACCAGCGCTCGCCCGAGGACGCCTACGTCGCGCGGCGCAGCCTGGAGCAGGCGCTGCGCAGCCTGGACGAGCGCGAGCAGCGTGTCGTGCAGCTCTATTACGAGTTCGACCTCGGCCTGCGCGAGATCGCCGCGGTGCTCGGCCTGACCGAGGCGCGCGTCTGCCAGATCAACAAGGGGGCGTTGCGGAAGATGAAGGTCTTCCTGCAGGGCGCCTGACAGCGAAAGACCCTCATGCAATCGATCGTCGGCGTCCTCATCATCCTCGGCTGCGTCTTCGGCGGCTTCATGCTGCACGGCGGGCGCTTCTCGGTCATCTGGCAGCCGGTCGAGCTGCTGATCATCGTCGGCGCCGGCGTCGGCGCCATCGTGCTCGGCAACCCGCGCCACGTGCTCGCCGAGATGTGGCTGCAGATCCGCAAGGTGATGCTGCGCAAGAAGCACGGCGACGAGTTCCACCGCCAGCTGCTGCTGCTGATGTACGAGCTGCTGCAGACCGCCGCCGGCGGCCTGAAAGCGCTGGACGCGCACGTCGAGGCGCCGCACGAGAGCGAGCTCTTCAAGCGCTACCCGCTGGTGCTGCACGAGCCCAAGCTGCTGCACTTCATCGTCGACAACTTCCGCCTGATGGCGATGGGCAAGATCAACGCCCACGAACTCGAGGGCGTGCTCGACCAGGAGCTCGAGGCGATCCACGAGGAGCTGTCGCAGCCGGCGCGCTCGCTGGCCAAGATCGGCGAGGCGATGCCGGGCTTCGGCATCCTGGCCGCGGTGCTGGGCATCGTGATGGCGATGAACGTCGTCGCCGACGGCGCCTCCACCGGCGAGATCGCGGTGCGCGTGGCCTCGGCGATGGTCGGCACCTTCATCGGCATCTTCTTCTGCTACGGCGTGCTCGACCCGATCAGCAACATGATGAAGCAGCTGGTCGACGAGGACCTGAGCGCGCTGGAGTCGGTGAAGGTGGTGCTGGTGACGCACGTCTCGGGCAAGCCGCCGCTGCTGGCCATCGACGCCGGCCGCCGCCTGGTGCAGCTCAACGCCAAGCCCAGCTTCGCCCGCCTGGAGGGCTGGATCGACAAGATGCAGAACCCCGGCGACCCCGACGCCGTTCCGCAGCGCCGAGCCGGAGACAAGCGTGCCCAGCAAGCCTGAAGCCCTGGCCGCCAAGGGCGGCGGCCACGGCGAGACCATCGTCAAGCGCGCCTCGCGCAAGGGCCACGAAGGCGGCCACGGCGGCGCCTGGAAGGTCGCGTTCGCCGACTTCTGCCTGGCGCTGCTGTGCCTGTTCCTCGTGCTCTGGCTGCTGGCCGCGCGCGACAAGGAGAAGGCCGAGGACGCGCTGCGCGCCAGCGGCGCCGGCCTGCTGGCCGACGGTGCCGGCGCGCGCCCGGAGGGCATCGGCGACCGGCCTTCGGGCAGCCTGATCGACCGCACGCCGGTGCCCTGGCAAAGCAGCGCCGAGCGCCGCAGCGAGGAGCCGGGCGAGCAGGAGCCGCTGATCGGCAAGCGCCGGCTGGAGTCGCCCGAGGACCTGCGCGAGCTGCAGCAGACGCTGGCCAAGCTCGGCGAGAAGGCCGGGCTGTCGAACAACCTGCAGAGCGTCGTCACGCCGGCCGGCCTGCGCATCCTGCTGCACGACACCGACCGCCAGGGCCTGTTCGAGCTCGGCAGCGCGCGCCCCGGCGCCCGGCTGCAGCAGCTGCTGCGCGAGATGGGGCCGCTGTTCGCGCAGCTCGAGAACCAGCTGCTGATCGTCGGCCACACCGACGCCGTGCCCTATGCCGGCGACGGCCTGGGCTCGGTGTCCAACTGGGGCCTGTCCAGCGGCCGGGCGATGGCCGCGCGCACCTGGCTGCGTGTCGGCGGCATGCCCGACCGCAGCGTGCTGCAGGTCGTCGGCATGGCCGACAGCGCGCCGCTGGACCCCGAGGACCCGCGTGCCGCGGTCAACCGCCGCATCGAGATGCTGCTGCTGACCGGCGCCCAGGCGCGCGCGATCGAAACGATGTTCGGCGCACCGGTCTCGCGCGTGCCGCTGACCGAAGGCTCGGACGCCGCCGGCGGCCCGGCCGAGAGCTCGATGCTGCGCCAGCTGCTGCCGACGCGGCTGGGCGTGCGCTGAACAGGACCCGGCGATGAGAACCAGAACGAGAGGAAGCACCATGAGGATCGTCAGCAACGGCATCGGCCCGGTGGCCCCCGCTGCAGCCACCAGCGCCAGCGAACGTGTCGAGACGACGAGCGCCGCCGCCCCGGCGGCCGCGGCCGTCGTCGCGCCCGGCGCGGCGCTCGAGTCCGACGTGCTGAAGCCCGCCGCCACGGCGCTGGCCGCGATGCCCGAGGTCGACGAGGCGCGGGTCGCCGAGATCCGCGACGCGATCGCGCGCGGCGAGATCGGCTTCGACGCCTCCAAGCTCGCCGGCCTGATCCTGCGCTACCACGGAGGCCGCGGGTGACGCGTCGCGACGCCTACCGCCGCCTGCTGGCCGGCATCAACGCCGACCTGGGCGCCTACGCCGCGCTGGCCGAGCTGCTGGAAAAGCAGTTCCGCGCGCTGCTGGCGCACGACGCGATGGCGCTGCAGGCGCTGGGCCCGAGCATCGAGGCGCGTGTCGTCGAACTCGACCGCCGCCGTGCCGAACGTGTCGAGCTGGCGGCCGCGCTGGGCGCCGGCGACGCGCCCCGGCCGGTCGAGCGTGTGCTCGAACCGCTGCCGGCGGCCACGCGCGAGATCGCGCTGCAGGCCTGGCGCACGCTGGAGACGCGGCTGCAGGTCTGCCGGCGCAAGAACACGCGCAACTGCGAGCTGCTGATGGGGCAGCACGCGCATCTGGCGCAACTCAAGGGCGGCGAGGCCGACACCTATGCTCCGGCCTGAAGCCCTCTACACCTCGCCGGCCAGCCCGGCCGTGCCGCAGGGCGTCGCCCCGGCGGGCGACGGCTCGCCGTCGGCCGAGTTCCGGTCGCTGCACGAGGAGATCGTGCGTTATGTGCGCGACGGCGAAGTCGCCGGCCTCGAGCCGGCGGCCGGCGGCGCGGCGAGCACGCTGGGCGCCGAGGCGCGGGTGCTGCTGCTGCGTTCCGGCGCCACCGACGACGCCGTCGACGACGAGCAGCGCCGCCGCTTCGTCGAGCAGGTCGCGCCGCTGGCGCGCGAAGCCGGCGCCCGCCTGGGCGTCGCGCCCGAGATCCTGACCGCGCAGGCGGCGCTGGAGTCGGGCTGGGGCCAGCGCCCGCTGCGTGCCGCCGACGGCAGCGACAGCCACAACCTCTTCGGCCTGAAGGCCGGTGGCGGCTACGGCGGCGAACGGGTCGCCGCGGCGACCACCGAATACGGCGCCCAGGGTGCCTACGCGACGGTGGAGTCGTTCCGCCGCTACGACAGCGCCGCCGAGTCCTTCCGCGACGTCACGCGGCTGCTGCAGAGCCCGCGCTACCGCGCCGTGCAGGGCACCGGCGCCGACGTCGGCGCCTATGCCGCCGGCCTGATGCAGGGCGGCTACGCCACCGATCCACGCTACGCCGACAAGCTGCAGGCCGTCGTGCGCAGCCTGCCGCGGCCTTAACGGGGCGAGGACGACATGCTTTCCGGCTCCACCTGCCCCGCTTCGACGACACGCGCCCGGATGACGTTGCCGTTGGCGGTGTTGCGCACGCGGATCATCTCGCCGCGCCGGCCGGCGTCCAGAGCCTGCCCGGGCACGACGACCTCGACCGACTCGCGCCGGGCGCGGATCTGCACGCCGTCGCCGCGGCGCACCAGCAGCGGCTCGACGAGCACGCGCGGGCCCAGCGGCTGGCCGGCGGCCAGCGAGCGCTGCGCGACGCGGCCGATCGCCTCGTCGGCCTCGGCGAAGAGTTCGGCGCCGGGCGTGATCTCGCGGCGCTCGAAGACGACGTCGTCGGCGCCGATCACGTGCCCCGAGGCCAGCGGCAGCGCGGCCACCGGCAGCTCGGCGCTGAGCCGGGCGCGCACGACGAACACCTGGCCCGGCGCGTCGCTGCCGGGACAGGAAAGCTCGAAGCGCATGCGCGAGGGCATGCGTGTGTCCAGTGCGCGCACTTCGGGGGCCGTGCAGGCCGGTGGCCGGCTGGCCGTCGCCGCCCGCGCCTCGACCTGGACCTGCGGCTCGTGCCAGCCGGCGCGCTCGGCCTGCTCGAGCAGCAGCTTGCGCGCTGCGGCCGCCACCCGCTCTTCGGCTGAGGGCGCGGCCTGCGCCGCGGCGGCGAGCGCGGCACCGATCAACAAGGTATTCGTCAAGCGGAGGACATGCATGGCAATCGATTTCACGAAGGCGCTGGGGGTGCACCCGCAGGCGCTGGCCCTGCGGGCCCGGCGCACCGAGGTGCTGGCCTCGAACATCGCCAACGAGAGCACTCCCGGCTTCCAGGCCCGCGACGTCGACTTCGCGCAGGCGCTCTCGCAGGTCGGCGACGAGGCCGCCGGCGGCCCGGCATTAGACACCGACGACGCGCTGAAGTACCGCGTGCCGTACCACGCGCGCCTGGACGGCGGCACCGTCGAACTCGGCGTCGAGCAGGCCGCGTTCTCGCAGAACGTCTCGGACTTCCAGACCAGCCTGACGTTCGTGAACATGAAACTCAGAGGCCTCGCGAAGGCCATCGAAGGGCAATCGTGAGCTTCCGTCAGATCAGCGACATCGCCGGCTCGGCGATGGCGGCGCAGACCGTGCGCCTGAACACCATCGCCAGCAACCTGGCCAACGCCCAGTCGGCCGCTGGCACCGAGGCCGAGGCCTATCACGCCCGCAAGCCGGTCTTCGCCGCGGTCGCCCACGGCGGCGATGGCGGCCAGCGCGTGCAGGTGCTGGACGTCGTCAAGAGCACCGAGCCGCTGCGCAAGGTGCACGAACCCGACAACCCGCTCGCCGACGAGGAAGGCATGGTCTATTACCCGAACGTCAGCCCGGTCGCCGAGATGACCGACATGATGGCTGCGTCGCGGGCCTTCGAGACCAACGTCGAAGTGATGACGCGCGTGCGCGGCATGCAGCAGTCGCTGCTGCGTCTGGGCAAGGAGGGCTGACGCGATGGCCGGCCTCTACACCGACGCCGCAGCTTCCGCCACCAAGGCGGGGTCCAGCTCCACGGTCGCCGCCAACGGCAGCACCTCGGACATGTTCACCTCGCTGCTGGTGGCGCAGATCCGCAACCAGAACCCGCTGGAGCCGACCGACGCCAGCCAGTTCGTCACCCAGCTGACCCAGCTGAGCCAGATGGAGTCACTGCAGACGCTGGCCACGCAGGGCAGCGCCACCGCCGGGCTGATCACCGGGCTGCAGGCGCTGGGCTTCGGCGGCCTCGTCGGCCACGACGTCGGCGTCACCACCGACAAGGTGGTGCTCGACGGCGAGCACACCGTCGGCGGCCGCTTCGAGCTCGCCGAGCCCAGCAGCACGACGAAGCTGCAGCTGACCTCGGCCAGCGGCAAGACCTACACCGTCGACCTGGGCAGCCGCCCGGCCGGCGAGGTGGCCTTCGAACTCGACCCCGCGAAGACCGGCGTGCCCGCCGGCAACTACACGATCGCCGTCGCCACCAGCGGCGGCGAGAAGCCCGCCATCGAGGTCAGCGGCAAGCTGAACTCGGTGCGCCTGTCGGCCGCCGGCACGCTGGTGCTCGACGTCCAGGGCGTGGGCCAGACCGATCCCGACGCCGTCACGACCTTCTCCGGCCGCAGCGCCGCCACCGCCATCTGACCTTCCAGGAGACCGCTATGAGCTTCTCGATCGCCCTGTCCGGCATCGCCGCCGTCACCTCCGGCCTCGACGTCATCAGCAACAACATCGCCAACGCCGGCACGCTGGGCTACAAGTCCGGCCGCGCCAACTACAACTCGGTCTACGCCGGGGGCGAAGCCGTCGGTGCCGAACTCGGTTCCATCACGCAGAGCATCGGCGACGGCGGCAACACCACCGCCACCGGCGGTGCGATGGACGTCGCGCTGTCCGGCCGCGGCTTCTTCACGTCCAAGGACTCGGCCGGCCAGACGGTGTTCACGCGGGTCGGCATGTTCACCGTCGACAAGTCGGGCTACGTGCTCGACGCCAACGGCCGCCGTGCCCAGGGTTATGCCGCGACCAACGGCGGCGCGCTCGGCGCCATCGGCGACATCAAGGTGCCCAACGGCCAGATCGCCGCCGCCGCGACGAGCAAGGTCAGCTACGTCGGCAACATGTCCGCGGACTGGACGACGCCGTCGGTGACGCCGTTCGACCCGACCGACTCGCTGAGCTTCAACGGCTCCAACGTCACGCTGGTGCACGACTCGCTGGGCGCGCAGCACACGCTGACCCAGTACTTCGTCAAGGGCACCGGCTCGACGGTGGACGTGCACTACACGCTGGACGGTGCGGTCGTCGGCGGCACCCAGACGCTGTCCTTCGGCACCGTCGGCGAGCTGCTGACGCCGACCGGCCCGGTGACGCTGGCGCTGGGCACGCCGACCGGCGCCCAGCCGCTGTCGGTGGCCCTGGACTACGCCGGCTGCTCGCGCTCGGCCGGCGACGCGACGACGACCAAGAACGAAGCCGACGGCTACGCCTCGGGCACGCTGGTCGGCACTTCGATCGACGCCAAGGGCCAGGTCATCGCCAAGTACAGCAACGGCAAGTCGCAGACCGTCGCCACGCTGGCCATCGCCACGCTGCCCAACGAGCAGGCGCTGACGGCCGTCGGCGACACGAGCTGGGTCGCCAACGAAGCCACCGGCGCGCCGCTGTACTTCGCCGCCGGCCAGGGCATGGCCGGCACGCTGAGCACCGGCCGTGTCGAGGCGTCCAACGTCGACATGACCAGCGAGCTCGTCTCGCTGATGTCCTCGCAGCGCAACTACCAGGCCAACAGCAAGGTCCTCTCGGCCGAGAACGAGATGATGCAAGCGCTGATGCAGGCGCTGTGACGGCGGCGGACTCGAGCCCATGGACGCCTTGATCTACACGCTGATGAGCGGCGCCGAACGTGCGCTGCGCTCGCAGCAGATCCACGCCAACAACCTGGCCAACGCCGGCACCGACGGTTTCCGCGCCGACTTCGAGGCCGCCGACGCGCGCGCCGTGTCGGGCCCCGGCTACGACGCCCGCCACGTCACCGAGCTCACCGACACCGTGGTCTCGACCCGTTCCGGGCCGCTGCGCGAGACCGGGCGCGAGCTCGACGTCGCGGTGCAGGGCGGTTATCTCGCGCTGCGCGCCGGCGACGGCGAGGCCTACACGCGCGCCGGCGCGCTGCAGCCCGCGGCCGACGGCACGCTGCAGATCAACGGCCGCGACGTGCTCGGCGAAGGCGGCGCCATCGTGCTGCCGCCGTACGAGCGCGTGGCCATCGGCAGCGACGGCAGCGTCATGGTGCAGGCCGCCGGCGAGACGGCGATGCAGGTCGTCGACCGGCTCAAGCTCGTCGCCCCCGAGGCCGCGGCGCTGAAGAAGAACACCGACGGCCTGCTCGTCGCCCGCGACGGCCGCAGCTTCGACAGCTCGGATGCCGCCAGCGTGCGCGCCGGCCACCTCGAAGGCAGCAACGTCTCGGCTGTCGAGGAGATGGTCGCGACGCTGTCGCTGAACCGCGACTTCGAGATCCAGATGAAGTTCTACAAGGCCGCCGACGACATGGTCCAGGCCGGCAACCGCCTCGTGCGCGAGTGACCCCCGAAAGGACGACCCGATGAATCCCGCGATGTGGATCAGCAAGACCGGCGTGCAGGCGCAGGACGCCAAGCTGCAGGCGATCGCCAACAACCTCGCCAACGTCAACACCGTCGGCTACAAGCGCGACCGCGTGATGTTCGAGGACCTCTTCTACCAGGTCGAGCAGAGCCCGGGCGCCCAGCGCGCCGACGGCACGACCTCGCCGACCGGCACGATGCTGGGCAACGGCACGCGGCTGCTGGGCACGCAGAAGGTGTTCACCACCGGCAACCTGCAGAACACCGGCCAGGCGCTGGACGTGGCCATCGTCGGCAGCGGCTTCCTGCAGGTCGCGCAGGCCAACGGCGACACCGCCTACACGCGCGCCGGGCAGCTGCAGGTCAACGCCGACGGCCGCCTGGTGACGATGCAGGGCCTGGCCATCGTGCCCGAGATCACCGTGCCCAACGGCTCGAAGGAAGTGACGATCAGCGAAAGCGGCGTCGTCAGCGCCATCGTGCCGGGCGCCACCGCGCCCAGCGAACTGGGCCAGCTGCAGATCGCCGGCTTCGTCAACCCGGCCGGGCTGCGCCCGACCGGCGAGAACCTCTTCGCCGAGACCGCCGCCAGCGGCACGCCGGCCGTCGGGAACCCCGGCAGCGACGGCCTGGGCAAGCTCAAGCAAGGCTCGCTGGAGGCTTCCAACGTGCAGGTCGTCGAGGAGATGGTCGAGATGATCGCCGCGCAGCGCAGCTACGAGATGAACACCAAGGTGCTGTCGGCCGCCGACAACATGCTGCAGACGCTGGCGCAGGCGGCACGATGAGAGCCGCCGCCGCCGCCGTCGCCTTCGCCGCGGCCGTGCTGTCGGGCTGCGCCGCCATCTCGCCGCCGCAGGCGCCGCTGGTGCCGGCCGGCGACCCGATGCCGGCGCCGGTGCGCGCGCGCGGCCAGGGCGGCGGCGTGTTCGTCGCCGACGCCGCCTGGACGCTGCACAGCGACACGCGTGCCTTCCGCGTCGGCGACGTGCTGACCGTCGGCCTGGACGAGACGACGCAGGCCAGCAAGACCGCCGGCACCCAGTACGGCAAGGAGAGCAGCACCTCCTTGTCGCCGCTGGTCATCGGCGGCAAGACGCAGAAGACCGGCATCGAACTCGGCGCCGACCGCTCGTTCAAGGGCAACGCCACCAGCACCCAGCAGAACGCGCTGACGGGCTCGATCACCGTCGTCGTGCACGAGGTGCTGCCCAACGGGCTGCTGCGCATCTCCGGCGAGAAGTCGCTGTACCTGAACCAGGGCGAGGAGTTCGTGCGCCTGGCCGGCTACGTGCGCGCCGGCGACATCGACACCGACAACCGCGTCTCCTCGCAGCGCGTGGCCAACGCGCGCATCGTCTATTCCGGGCGCGGCACGCTCGCCGACGCCAACAGCGCCGGCTGGCTGACGCGCTTCTTCAACAGCCCCTGGATGCCGTTCTGACCATGACGATCCGAGCCCGATCCGCCGCCTGGCTGCTGGCGCTGGCCGCCACGGCCGCCGCCGCCGCGCCCGCGCGCACGCCGCCGCAGGAGGCGCCGACGCGCCCGCTGCGCAGCCTGGTGCACGTCGAAGGCGTGCGCGAGAACCAGCTCGTCGGCTACGGCATCGTCGTCGGCCTCAACGGCTCGGGCGACAGCACCCAGGTCAAGGCCGCCGGCCAGTCGGTCAGCAACCTGCTCAAGCAGTTCGGCGTCAAGCTGCCCGAACGCACCGAGAGCAAGTCCAAGAACGTCGCGACGGTGATGGTCAGCGCCGTGTTCCCGCCGGGCTACCGCAAGGGCCAGCAGATCGACATCACCGTGTCCTCGCTGGGCGACGCGAAGAGCCTGCGCGGTGGCACGCTGCTGCTGACGCCGCTGCGTGCGGCCGACGGCGAGGTCTACGCGCTGGCCCAGGGCAACGTCGTCGTCGGCGGCGTCAGCGCCGCCGGCGCCAGCGGCTCCAGCGTCACGATCAACACGCCGACCTCCGGCCGCGTGCCCAACGGCGCGACCGTCGAACGCGAGATCGAGACCGACTTCGACGCCGGCGGCGCCGTGCGCCTGAGCCTGAAGCGGCCGAACTTCGAGACCGCGACGGCGGTCGTCGAGGCCATCAACCGCCGCTGGGCGGGCAGCGCGACGACCCGCGACGGCACCACCGTCGAGGTCGCCGCGCCGCAGGACCCGACCGAACGCGTGGCCTTCGTCGCCGCGCTCGGCCGCCTGCCGATCGCCACCGGCGCCGAGGTGCCCAAGGTGGTCTTCAACTCGCGCACCGGCACCGTCGTCATCGCCGAAGGCGTGCGCGTGCGGCCGGCGGCCGTCTCGCACGGCGCGCTGCGGGTCGTCATCTCCGAGACGCCGCAGGTCAGCCAGCCGACGCCGTTCTCGCGCGGCGGCGAGACCGCCGTCGTGCCGCGCAGCGACGTCCAGGTCGACCAGCAGGGCGGCGGGCGCATGTTCCGCTGGCCGGCGTCGACCAGCCTGCAGACCATCGTCGACGTCATCAACGCCACCGGCGCGACGCCCGACGACGTGATGGCCATCCTGCAGGCGCTGGACGAAGCCGGCGCGATCGACGGCGAACTGGTCGTCATCTGAACGAGGAGCCGACGATGGACGCCATCGACCCGCTGCGCCGCGGCCTCACTGCCGAGCTGTCCGAGCCCGCACCGGCTCCGGCGATCGACGCCGCGACGCGTGCGCGTGCCGAGAAGGCGGCGGTGCAGTTCGAGGGCTACATGATCGGGCAGATGCTCAAGCAGGCGCGCAGCGGCCTGCGCGAGCTGAACGACGACGAGAGCCGCAGCCGCATCCACGACGACATGCAGGACATCGCCGACCGCGCCGTCGCCGACGCGATGGCCGGCAGCCGCGCCTTCGGCATCGCCGACGCGCTGCTGCGCCAGGTGCTGCCGCCCGAGCCGCTTAAGCCGCAGGCTCCGGCGGTCGCCCAAGCTGCAGGACAGGGCCATCCGGCCCGATCCGCCAACCAAGACTCACGATGAGCCTCATCAGCATCGCCCTGTCGGGCACCCAGGCGACGCAGATCGCGATGGCCACCGTCGGCCAGAACGTCGCCAACTCGATGACCGACGGCTACACCCGCCAGGGCACGCTGCTGGTGGCGCTGGGCACGACGCGCGTCGGCGTCTCGGCCGGCGACGGCGTGCAGGTGAGTTCGCTGCAGCGTTTCAGCGACGGCTACAAGAACCTGCAGCTCTGGCAGGCCGCCTCCGACCTCGGCCGGCGCGAGTCGGCGCAGCCCTATCTGACCCAGCTCGAACGCGTGATGGGCGACGAGGCGGGCGGCATCGGCGGCGGCATCGACGAGCTCTTCGCCGCCTTCAACGCCGCCAGCGTCGAGCCGACTTCGACGCCGCTGCGCCAGCAGGTGCTGAGCGCCGCCGACGCGCTGTCGCAGCGTTTCGTCAACCTGCAGCAGATGCTGGCCAACCAGCGCTCGGCGATCGAGCAGCAGCGCGGTTCGCTGACCACCCAGGTCACGACGCTGGCCGGCGGCATCGCGGCGCTGAACAAGCAGATCGCCGCCGCCCAGGCCTCGGGCAGCAACGCCTCGGCGCTGCTCGACGAACGCGACCGCAAGATCGACTCGCTGTCCTCGCTGGTCGCGGTGCAGGTCGTGCCGCAGTCCGACGGCAGCAGCAGCGTCTCGCTGCGCAACGGCATGCCGCTGGTCGTCGGCGGGCGGGCCGCCGAGGTGGCGATGGACCACGGCACGCCGCCGGCGGTGACGCTGTCCTTCGCCAACCAGGACTACACCGTCGGCAACGACGTGCTCGGCGGCCAGCTCGCCGGGCTCGGCGAGTACGTCGGCAAGGTCTTGAAGCCGATGTCCGACAGCGTCGCCTCGCTGGCTTCGCAGATCGCCTCGGCCGTCAACACGACACTGGCCACCGGCTACGACCTGTCGGGCAACGCCGGCCAGCCGCTGTTCCAGTTCGATGCCGGCACCGGCCGCATCGCCGTCAACGGCACGCTGACCGCCGACCAGCTGGCGTTCTCGTCGGACGCCGCCAAGCCCGGCAACAGCGACGTGCTGCAGACGCTGATCGGCCTGCCCAACCAGAGCGTCTCGCTGTCGCTGCTGGGCTCCGTGCAGCTGCGCGACGCCTGCTCGCAGCTGCTCGGCGACCTGGGCAGCCGCAGCGCGCAGAACAAGGCCGCGCTGACCACGGCCGAGACGGTGCGCGACCAGGCCGAGCAGAACTGGAAGTCCACCAGCGGCGTCAACCGCGACGAGGAGGCCGCCAACCTGCTGCAGTACCAGCAGATGTACCAGGCCAACCTGAAGGTGATCGCAGTCGCCGGCGAGCTGTTCGACGCCGCGCTGCAGATGTTCTGACCGACGCGGAGAACACGATGCGCATTGCCAGCAACCAGTTCCACGGCACGATGACGCGTGCGCTGCAGCAGGCCAACACCCAGGTGGGGTCGCTGCTGGAGCGCATCGCCACCGGCGATCGCCTGGCCGTGCCTTCCGACGACCCGGTGGCCGCCGTACGCCTGTCGCGCCTGTCGCGCGAGCAGTCGGCGATCAAGCAGTACCAGGACAACATCGGCGCGCTGCGTTCGCGCCTGCAGCAGAACGAGGCGCTGCTGAGTTCGCTGAACTCGGACCTGCTCGACGCGCGCGACCAGCTCGTCTGGGCCGCCGACGGCGCCAACACGCCCGACGACATCCAGGCGATGAGCAGCACGCTGACCTCGCTGCGCGACAGCCTGCTGTACACCGCCAACAGCCGCGACCAGGAAGGGCGCTACATGTTCTCGGGCACGCGGACCACGACCGCGCCGATCGCCTACGACGCCACGCAACCCGCCGGCAGCCGCTACAGCTGGGCCGGCAACGACGAGACCCAGTGGGTCGTCGTCGGCAACGGCGTGCGCCAGCCGGCCAACGTCTCGCTGACGACGATGGCCGACCTGCTGAACAAGCTCGACCTCGCCGCCGCCACCGCCGACACCGGTCCCGACGTCAGCGCGCCCGCGGTGCGCGCGGTGTTCGCCGGCGCGCTGGACGGCATCGACGTCGAGATGGGCAAGGTCAGCGGCCTGGTCGCGCGCCAGGGCGGGGCGATGAACCTGCTGCAGACGCTGGGCGACAACCACGCCGACGTCAGCCTCGCCAACGAGGAGGCGAAGACCGAGTACGGCGCGCTCGACTACGCCGACGCCGCCGTCCGCCTGGACGGCTACAAGAGCGCGCTCGAAGCGACGCAGAAGTCCTACGCCAAGGTGGCGGGGCTGTCGCTTTTCGACGTGATCTGAACGCCGGGACGACGCGGCGGTGCAGGTCCAGAACACGATTCCAGGCGTCCAGCCGACACGCGGCGCGCGCCGCGACGAGGCCGGCGCCGCCACGGCGGCGCGTGGCGCGGCGACGGCGGCCTCCGGCGACGCGACGCCGGCCGCGGCCCCGGCCGCCGCCGAGCGCGAGGCCGCGCCGCTGCGCGCCGCGCGCCAGCGCGAGCAAGGCCTGTCCAACCGCACGGTCGCCGGCGCGCAGCGCACGCTGAACTACCTCGACGAGCTGCAGCAGCGGCTGAAGGTGCTGCAGGAGCGCCTGGCGCGGCGCGTCGCCGAGGGCAACGCCAAGACCACGACCGACGGCGCCCAGGACGATCTGCAGGACGCGCTGCAGGCGGCCGCCGACGCCTGGCAGGCGCGGCGCGACGAGACCTCGGGCTTCCTCGACGATGCGCTGCGCTTCGACGCCGACGGCCGCTCGCGCGTGCGGTTCCGCATGCGTGGCCTCAGCAGTGCGGCGTTGGACGGCGGCCGGGCCGAGACGCTGTCGTTCCAGACCCGCAGCGCGCGCCGCACGATGAGCGTCGTGCTGCCCGAAGGCGGCGACGCCGAGAGCGCCGTGCGCCAGCTCGACCGCACGCTGGCGCCGGCCGGCGTGCGCGCCTCGATGGACGCCGGCGGCGAGCCGGTGTTCAGCGTCGCCGAAGAGCAGTGGGCGGCGCTGCAGACCTCGCTGAGCGTCAGCGGCGGCGGCATCCGCTACCCGGCCGGCCAGGCGCAGCCGGTGCGGCTGCAGCGCCAGAAGGAGGCGCTGGACCCGTCGCAATGGGGCGTCGGCGAGAGCGAACAGGCGCGGCGCACGCTGCGCGAGGTCAGCCAGTCGCTGGAGCGCGTGCAGCGGGTCGCCGAGTCGCTGCGCCGGCTGCTGGCCAGCGAAGCCTCGGCCACCGCGCAGGACGGCGACTGGGCCAGCCAGTTCGCCGGCGACCTGAACCTGGCGCTCAACAGCGCCAGCTACGACACCTACGTCGCGATCGCGCCGGCGCTGGGCGGCATCAGCCGCAGCCGGGTCGTCGAGCTGCTGAGCCTGGGCTGAGTTTTAATGCTCTGCAGTTATAAGCAGAGTCATTTTGTTTCGTTGTGCGCATGAGCGGCTTGGGCGAGCATCCACGCGACCCCAAAACGAACACCGGCTCCACGAGCTGAGGACGACACGACGATGAGCGAACAGAACCCGCGCGCCGGCTGGCGCTTCGAGACCCTGTCGGTGCACGGCGGCTACAGCCCCGACCCGACGACCAAGGCCGTCGCGGTGCCGATCTACCAGACGGTGGCCTACGCCTTCGACAACGCGCAGCACGGTGCCGACCTGTTCGACCTGAAGGTGCCGGGCAACATCTACACGCGCATCATGAACCCGACGACCGACGTGCTCGAGCAGCGCGTCGCGGCGCTCGAAGGCGGCATTGCCGCGCTGGCGCTGGCCTCGGGCCAGGCCGCCGTCACCTACGCGATCCAGACGATCACCGAAGCCGGCGACAACATCGTCGCCTCCAGCGCGCTCTACGGCGGCACCTACAACCTGCTGGCGCACACGCTGCCGCAGTTCGGCGTCACGACGCGTTTCGCCGACGCCAACGACCCGGCCAGCTTCGAGCCGCTGATCGACGCCAAGACCAAGGCGATCTTCGTCGAGTCGATCGGCAACCCGGCCGGCAACGTCACCGACGTCGCCGCGATCGCCGCCATCGCCCACCGCCACGGCGTGCCGGTGATCGTCGACAACACCGTGCCCAGCCCCTACCTGTTCCGCCCGATCGAACACGGCGCGGACATCGTCGTGCACTCGCTGACCAAGTACCTGGGCGGCCACGGCACCAGCCTGGGCGGCGCGATCGTCGACTCGGGCAAGTTCCCGTGGGCGAAGTACCCGGAGCGTTTCCCGCGCCTGAACACGCCGGACGTCAGCTACCACGGCGTCGTCTACACCGAGGCCCTGGGCCCCGCGGCCTACATCGGCCGCGCGCGTGTCGTGCCCCTGCGCAACACCGGCGCCGCGATCTCGCCGTTCAACGCCTTCCAGATCCTGACCGGCATCGAGACGCTGGCGCTGCGCATGGAGCGCATCAGCGACAACGCGCTGGCCATCGCCCAGCACCTGGCGCAGCACCCCAAGGTGGCCTGGGTCAACTACGCCGGCCTCGAAGGCCACCCCAGCCACGCGCTGATCCGCCAGAACTACGGCGGCCGCGCCTCGGGCCTGCTGACCTTCGGCCTGAAGGGCGAGCCCGGCCAGGGCCGCGAGCGCGGTGCACGGTTCCTGGACGCGCTGCAACTCTTCACCCGCCTCGTGAACATCGGCGACGTGCGCTCGCTGGCCACGCACCCGGCGTCGACGACGCACCGCCAGCTCGCGCCCGAGGAACTGGCCAAGGCCGGCGTGTCCGAGGACACGGTGCGGCTGTCGGTCGGCATCGAGCACATCGCCGACCTGCTGGCCGACCTAGACCAGGCGCTGGCCGCGGTCTGAAGCTCGGCTGACAACGCCGCGGCCCGCTTGCGGCGCCGCGGCGTTTTTCTTCATGCATGCAGCGTCCTTGCTCACGCGAAATCCTGCGTGGCCTGGGCGGCGGTGTGCCCCGATCCTGAGTTCTTCGCCTTCTTCCGGAGCTCCCTGATGTCCCCGATCTCCCGCCGCCGCCTGCTGCACTGGAGCGCCGCCGCCGTCGCCGCGCCCGCTCTCGGCCGCGCCCACGCCAACACCGCCGCGTTCCCGGCCAAGCCGGTGCGCATCCTCGTCGGCAACACCGCCGGCAGCGGCGCCGACGTCGCGGTGCGCATCGTCGCGCGCCAGTTGCAGGACGACTGGCGCCAGCCGGTGACGGTGGAGAACCGCACCGGCGCCGGCGGCCTGGTCGCCGCCGAGGCCACCGCACGTTCGGACGCCGACGGCTACACGCTGTCGCTGTCGCAGGAAGGCGCGATCACCATCGCGCCGGCGCTGCAGGGCAAGCTCTCGTTCGACCCGCTGAAGGACCTGGCGCCGGTCGTGCACCTGGCCGACAGCGACTACGTGCTCGTCGTCAACGCCGCCACCGGCTGGCGCACGATCGATGACATGGTGGCCGCGGCGAAGAAGCGCCCCGGCGCCTACAGCTACGCCTCGGCCGGTGTCGGCTCGCTGCACCACCTGGCCTTCGAGCTGCTGAAGATCGAACGCGACTTCTTCTTCGTGCACATCCCCTACCGCGGCGGCTCGCAGGCGGTGGCCGACGTTGCCTCGGGCCAGGCCCAGGCGATGTGGGTCTCGGTGACGGCGGCGCTGCCGCACATCCAGTCGGGCCGGCTGCGGGCGCTGGCGATCGGCGGCGCGCAGCGCAGCCCGCTGCTGCCGGCGGTGCCGACGGCGCAGGAGTCGATTCCGGGCTTCCGCGTCACGAGCTGGTTCGCGCTGTTCGCGCCGGTGCGCACGCCGGCGGCGGTGGTCGAGCGCATCGCGCACGACGCCAGCGCCACGCTGCGCCAGCCGGCGGTGCTGGAAGCGCTGCGCAAGCAGGGCATCACGCCGGTCGGCGGCACGCCGCAGCAGCTGGCCCAGCTGGTGCGGCGCGACTACGAGCGTTATGCGCGGCTGTCCGACCGCGTGAAGCTGGCCAGCGACTGAACCCGCTGCGCGCGCCGCCGGCGCGCTGGGCCACCAGGTGGCCGCGGTCAGCGCCAGCACGCCCAGCGCGGCGCGGCGCAGGTCGGCGTCGACGATGCGGGCGCAGGGCTGCGCCGGCATCGGACGACGCGGGCAGGGCAGGCGCTGCGGCAGCACGGCGACGAAAGGCATGAGGCTTCTCCTGGTGTGTGCCCTCACGATAGGGCGCCGGCCCCCAGGCTGCCACGAAGCCTTCGTCGCTCGTTTATCCGGCCGGCGCATGGCCGGCCGGGGACTTCAGCGCCGGCCGGCGACCGGCCGCGCCGCCGCCAGGCGGTGCAGCACCGCCACCAGCTGGTCGATCTCCTCGCAGGTGTTGTAGAACGCCAGCGAGGGCCGCACCGTGGCTTCGAGACCGAAGCGGCGCAGGATGGGCTGCGCGCAGTGGTGGCCGGTGCGCACCGCGATGCCTTCGCGGTTCAGCGCCTGGCCGACTTCGTCGGTGCGTGTAGCCGTCGAGCACGAAGGACAGCACGCTGGCCTTGTCGCGCGCGGTGCCGATCAGCCGCAGCCCCGGCACTCGGCCATGCGCCTGCGTGGCGTACTCGAGCAGCTCGTGCTCGTAGCGGCGCGATGTTCTCGATGCCGATGCGCTCGACGTACTCGAGCGCCGCGCCCAGGCCCACCGCGTCGGCGATGTTGCCGGTGCCGGCCTCGAAGCGCGCCGGCGGCGCCTGGTAGACGGTCCGCTCGAAGGTGACGTCGGCGATCATGTTGCCGCCGCCCTGCCACGGCGGCATGTCGTCGAGCACCTCGCGCTTGCCGTAGACCACGCCGATGCCGGTCGGCCCGAAGATCTTGTGGCCGGAGAAGACGAAGAAGTCGGCGTCCAGCGCCTGCACGTCGCACCCGCATGTGCGAGACCGACTGCGCGCCGTCGACCAGCGCTGCGCGCCGGCACGATGCGCCAGCTCGACGATCTCGGTCGACCGGCACGACGGTGCCCAGCGCGTTCGAGACCTGCGTGACCGCGACGATCTTCGTGCGCTCGTTGAGCAGCTTGCGGTATTCGTCGAGCACGCACCTGGCCGTTGTCGTCGACCGGGATCACGCGCAGCTCGGCGCCCTTTCGGCGGCGAGCTGCTGCCACGGCACGATGTTGGCGTGGTGCTCCAGGTGCGAGACGATGATCTCGTCGCCCGCGCCGATGTTCTGCGCGGCCCCAGCTCTTGGCGACCAGGTTGATGGCCTCGGTGGCGCCGCGCACGAAGACGATCTCGTCCTCGACGCGGCGCCGATGAAGCGGCGCACGGTCTCGCGCGCGTCCTCGTAGGCGTCGGTCGCGCGCGCCGCCAGCTCGTGCGCGGCGCGGTGGATGTTGGAGTTCTCGTGCGCGTAGAAGTGCGCCGAGGCGGTCGATGACGCGCCTGCGGCTTCTGCGTCGTCGCGGCGTTGTCGAACCAGACGAGCGGCGGCCGTTGACGCGCTCGTGCAGGATCGGGAAGTCGCGCCGCACGGCATTCACGTCGAGCGGCGGATGGGCGTCGGCGAACGGCGGTCGGCGCTCGGCGGCGGCCTCGGGCACGAAGTAGAAGTCGAGTGCCGTGGCCGCGGCCGGTGCCTGGCGCGGCGGCGCGTGCGGCACGCCGATCGCGTTCGGCCTCGGCGAACAGGAACGGCGAGGTCTGCGGCACGGCCAGCAGATGGCTGCCGAGGCGGCCGTCGTAGGCCGGCGCGGTGGCGAACACGGTGTCGGGCACGCCATTTCTGGCCGGCGCATGCGGCAGCAGGGCCGGCCACGAGGCGCCGAGCGTTGGCCGTGCTCTGCGGCGATGTCGGCAGCAGGTTGGCGCCGGTCGTCGGGCCGCCCGGGAACCGGCCGCCGGCGTCGACGGGCCGAAGCTGCCGGGCGGCAGGCGTCAGCGCCGGCCGGCGTGCAGCTTCTCGGGCAGCGGCACGCCGCCGGTGGCCCGGCCAGCTGCCGAAAAATTCGCTGGCCAGGCGCGCCAGCTGCGCCGGATCGGGCAGGCCGGCCGGCAGGCCGCCATCTCGGAGTCGTCATCGGCGCCGGCTTAGTTGTAGGTGTCGGGGTAGTCATGGTACTTGCCGATCTCGACGTCCTCGAGCACTGCCAGCGCGTCCTCGGTCTGCACCGCCAGCGAGCAGTACAGCGAGATCAGGTACGACGCGATCGCGTTGCGGTTGATGCCCATGAAGCGCACCGACAGGCCCGGGCTCTGTTCGCCCGGCCAGCCCCGGCTGGTACAGGCCGACGACGCCCTGGCGCTTGTCGCCGACGCGCAGCAGCAGGATCTTGGTCTTGCCGTCGGCCACCGGCACCTTGTCGCATGGGAATCAGCGGGATGCCGCGCCAGGTGAGGAACTGCGAGCCGAACAGGCTGACGGTCGGCGGCGGCACGCCGCGGCGCGTGCATTCGCGGCCGAAGGCGGCGATGGCCAGCGGATGCGTCAGGAAGAAGGCCGGCTCCTTCCAGACCTTGGTGAGCAGCTCGTCGAGATCGTCCGGGCGTCGGCGCGCCGGTCGAGCGGGTAGACGACGCTGCTCGTGGTGCACGTTGGCGAGCAGGCCGTAGTCGGGGTTGTTGATCAGCTCGCTTTCCTGCTTCTCCTTGATCGTCTCGATCGTCAGGCGCAGCTGCTCCTTGATCTGGTCGTGCGGGCTGCTGTAGAGGTCGGAGACACGCGTGTGCACGTCGAGCACGGTGCTGACGGCGTTGAGGAAGTACTCGCGCGGCTGGGTCTTCGTAGTCGACGAAAGTGGTCGGCAGCTCGGACTCGTCGCGCTTGGCGCACAGCACCTGGACGTCCTGCGGGTTGCGCACCTTGTTCAGGCGGTAGATGCCGGCTTCGACCGGCACCCATTGCAGCAGATGGGTCAGCCAGCGCGGGGTGATGGTCGCCAGGATGCGGCGCGGTCTTGGTGGCGTTGGCAAGCTGGCGGGCGGCGTTGTCGCCGAGAGCCAGTTGCACGGGCGCGTGGTCTGCCATGGGAAACCTTGTCCTTGTCGGGTTGGATCGCGTCCGAGTCTCCGGACGCCCCCCCCGCCGCGGCAACCGGCTATAGGCGGCGATCACCTCGCGCCACGAGGCAGCGCAAGGCCTTCACGCGTCAGAATCGGCGCATGAAACGACGCTCGTTCCACGCCTGGGCCGCGTTGACGCTGGCCGCCGCCGGCCGCCCGGCCTTCGCCCTCGAAGCCGGCGACGCCGACGCCTTCGGCGCCATCGAACGTTCGGTCGCCGGGCGGCTGGGCGTCTACGCCTACGACCTGGAGACCGGCCGCAGCCTCGGCCACCGCCAGGACGAACGCTTCGCGATGTGCAGCACCTTCAAGTGGCTGCTGGCCGCGGCGGTGCTGGCGCGCGTGGACCGTGGCCAGGAGCGGCTGGAGCGCCGCATCGTCTTCGGCCGCGACGCGCTGCTGGAATACGCGCCGACCACCTCGCGCCACGCCGATGGCAGCGGCATGACGGTCGCCGAGCTCTGCGAAGCCGCGGTCGTGCTCAGCGACAACACGGCCGCCAACCTGCTGCTGCAGACGCTGGGCGGCCCGACCGGGCTGACCGCCTGGGTGCGCACGCTGGGCGACCGCACGACGCGGCTGGATCGCCGCGAGCCCGATCTCAACGAAGCCCGCCCCGGCGACGAACGCGACACGACGACGCCGCAGGCGATGGTGCTGGCGTTGCGCCAGGCGCTGTTCGGCGGCGGCCTATCGCGCCGCGGCGGCGACCTGCTGCTGCAGTGGATGACGGCCTCGACGACCGGCCTGAAGCGCCTGCGCGCCGGCTTCCCGCCCGACTGGCGCGTCGCCGACAAGACCGGCACCGGCGCCCAGGGCACGACCAACGACGTCGCCGTCGTCTGGGCACCCGGCCGCGCGCCGCTGCTGCTGGCCGCCTACCTGACCGAGAGCCAGGCGCCGATCGAGGCGCGCGAGGCGGCGCTGGCGCGTGTGGCGGCGAGGGTGAAGCTGGGGCTGCTGGCCTGAGGGCCCGGCCTCTCGCGCCGCTGCCGCCTAGGGCCGGTTGAGGATCTGCGCGCCCGGCCCCTTGGCGGCGAGCGCGTCGCCGGGATTGCGCAGCGGGCAGTCCTCCAGCGACAGGCAGCCGCAGCCGATGCACTGGTCGAGTTCGTCGCGCAGCCGCGTCAGCTTCTGGATGCGCTGGTCCAGATCGGCGCGCCATTCCGAGGCCAGCGTCTTCCACTGTCCCGCCGTCAGCTTGCTGCCCGGCGGGTAGCGGCGCAGCGCCTCACGGATCTCCTCCAGCGGGATGCCGGTGCGCTGGGCCACCTTGATGATCGCGATGTAGCGCAGCAGCACCGGCGCATAGCGGCGCTGGTTGCCCTCGGTGCGCACGCTGCTGATCAGCCCCTTGGACTCGTAGAAGTGGATCGTTCGACACCGCCACGCCGCTGCGCCTGGCGATGACGCCGACCGACAACAGCGCGGTCGAGCCTTCCGCAATCTCCTGCGTCATCACTCTTGACCTCAAGTTAAGTTGAGGTTTTAGAGTCTATCGCGTCGATCCGGTTACCAATCAGCAGTCTCGGTTTGGGTCCCGGCAAGGCCAGTCCTCATGTCTTCGGGAGCCAGCATGGACACCCCGTCCACCCCCGTCGCGCCGCGTGCGCGTCCCTCTTGGCGATCGCCTGCCATCGCCGCCGTCGTGCTCGCCGCCGTCGCCGCCGCGCTCTGGGCCTGGCGCGGCAGCCGTGCGCCCGGCGGCGGCTACACGCCGCCGGCGGCGATCGACGTCGTTGCGCTGGCGCTGCGTCCGGAACCCGCGGCGGACCAGCTCAAAGCGCTGGGCGAGCTGCGTGCCGTGCGCCAGGTCAGCCTGGCCAGCGAAGCCGCCGGCCGGGTCGTCGCCATCGGCTTCGTGGCCGGCCAGTCGGTGCGCGCCGGCGCGGCGCTGCTCGACCTCGACGACAGCAGCGAGCAGGCCGACCTGCTCGCCGCCCAGGCCGCCGCGCAGTTCGCGCGCCAGCAGTGGCAGCGTGCCGCCGAACTGGCGTCGACCGGCGCCGTGGCGCGCGAACTGCTGGAGCAGCGCCGTGCCGAGCTCGACCAGGCCACGGCGCAGGTGCAGCAGCTGCAGGCGCGCATCCGCAAGCTGCACCTGCGTGCGCCTTTTGCCGGCGTGCTGGGCCTGCGCCAGGTCGACCCGGGCCAGTACCTGCAGGCTGGCGAGCGCATCGCCACGCTGACCGACCTGGATGCGCTGTACGTCAACTTCGACCTGCCGCAGCAGGCGCTGCCGAGGCTGCGCATCGGCCAGCGTGTCCAGGTGCGCGGCGACGTGCCCGGCGCCGCGCCGGTGGTGGCGCGCATCAGCGCGATCGAACCGCAGGTCGGGCGCGACACGCGCAACGCCAGCGTGCAGGCCGAACTCGCCAATCCTGGCCGGGCGTTGCGGCCGGGCATGTCGGTCGCGGTCGCGGTCGAGCTGCCGTCCCAGCCCGACGCGCTGCTGGTCCCGGCGACGGCGGTGCTGACATCGGCCACCGGCGATGCGGCGGTCGTCGTGCGCAGGCTCGACGCCCAGGCCCTGGGCACGGCGGAGATCGTGCCGCTGCGGCTGGGGCGCCGCGTCGGCGAGCGGGTGCTCGTCGAGCAGGGCCTGCGCGCCGGCGACCTCGTCGTCAGCGAAGGCCAGCTGCGCATCCGGCCCGGCGCGCGCGTGCACGTCGTGCCGGCGGCCGGGAGCGCACGATGAGCTTCACCGACCTCTTCATCCGCCGGCCCATCCTGTCGCTGACGCTGAGCCTGCTGATCCTGCTCGCCGGCACCGCCGCGCTGTTCGCGCTGCCGATGCGCCAGTACCCGAAGATGGAGAGCGCCACCATCGTCGTCGAGACCCGCTACCCCGGCGCGACGCAGGAGGTGATGCAGGGCTTCGTGACGACGCCGATCGCCCAGGCCATCGCCACCGCCAACGGCATCGAGTACCTCAGCTCGATCTCGACCACCGGCAGCAGCGAGATCAAGGCCAAGCTGGTGCTGAACGCGAACGCCGACCGCGCGATGACCGAGATCCTCGCCAAGGTCCAGCGGGTGAAGTACCGGCTGCCCGAAGGCGCGTTCGACCCGGTCATCGAGAAGATCACCGACGGCGTCTCCGCCGTCCAGTACCTGGCTTTCGTCGGCGACCGGCAGAACATCGCCCAGATCACCGACTTCGTCGCCCGCGTCGCGCAGCCGTTGATCAACGCCGTGCCCGGCGTCGCCTCGACCGAGCTGCACGGCGGCCGGACCTACGCGATGCGTTTGTGGGTCGACCCGCTCAAGCTCGCTGCGCGCGGCCTGAGCGCCAGCGAGCTCGTGGCCGCGCTGCGCGCCAACAACGTGCAGGCCGCGCCCGGCGCGCTGCGCGGCGAGCAGACGCTGATGCCGATCACCGCCGCCACCGACCTGCGCAGCGTTCAGGCCTTCCGCGAGATGGTGCTCAAGCGCGGCGAGCACGGCGTCGTGCACCTGGCCGACGTCGCCACGGTCGAGCTCGGCGGCGACAACGAGGACAGCAGCTTCCTGAACAACGGCCGGCAGGCGGTCTCGCTGTCGGTGTCGCCGACGCCCGACGGCAACCCGCTGACCATCGTCGCCGGCGTCAACGCGCTGCTGCCCGAACTGCAGCGCGCGGCGCCGCCCGGGCTGGAGGTCGTCAACTCCTTCGACACCGCGCGTTTCGTGCATGCCTCCATCGACGAGGTCGTGCACACGCTGGTCGAGGCCATCGTCATCGTCGTGCTCGCGATCTTCCTGTTCCTGGGCTCGCTGCGCGCCGTCGTCATCCCGATCGTCACGATCCCGCTGTCGCTGGTGGGCACGGCGGCGCTGATGCTGGTCTGCGGCTTCTCGCTGAACCTGCTGACGCTGCTCGCGATGGTGCTGGCCATCGGCCTCGTGGTCGACGACGCCATCGTCGTCGTCGAGAACATCCACCGCCACATCGAGGAAGGGCTGTCGCCGCCGCGCGCGGCGCTGGTCGGGGCGCGCGAGATCGTCACGCCGGTGATCGCGATGACGATCACGCTGGCCGCCGTCTACGCGCCGATCGGCCTGATGGGCGGGCTCACCGGCGCGCTGTTCCGCGAGTTCGCGTTCACGCTCGCCGGTTCGGTGATCGTCTCCGGCCTCGTCGCGCTGACGCTGTCGCCGATGATGAGCAGCTACCTGCTCGGCGCGCGCGTGGCCGACGGGCGCCTGGCGCGGCGCGTCGAGCAGACGATGCAGGGCCTGGCGCGGCGCTACGGCCGCCTGCTCGGACACACGCTGCAGGCGCGCGGCGCCGTGCTGCTGGTCTGCGTCGCGGTGCTGGCGGCCATCGCCGTGCTCTTTGCCGGCAGCCAGCGCGAGCTGGCGCCGCGCGAGGACCAGGGCTACGTCTTCGTCCAGACCAAGGCGCCGCAGTACGCCAACCTCGCCTACACCGAGCGTTTCGCGCAGCAGGTCCAGGGTTTGTTCGCCGCGCTGCCCGACTACGCTGGCAGCTTCCTGGTCAACGGCGCCGGCAGCCAGAACATCGGCTTCGGCGGCGTCGTGCTGGCGCCCTGGGACGGGCGCCGGCAGAGCGCCGACCAGGTGCAGAACACGCTCAACGGCCATGCCCCCGGCATCACCGGCGTTTCGCTGACGGCCTTCCAGCCGGCGCCGTTGCCGGCGGGCAGCGGCGGGCTGCCGGTGCAGATGGTGCTGCGCTCGCCCGACGACTTCGGCGCGCTCTACCGCACGATGGAGGAGATCAAGGATGCCGCCCGCGCCAGCGGCCTGTTCGCCTTCGTCGAGAGCGACCTCGCCTTCGACAGCGCCCAGCTGCGGCTGTCTGTCGACGCCGCCAAGGCTGGCGAGATGGGGGTCTCGATGAGCGCCATCGCCGACACGCTGGCGACGCTGGTCGGCGAGAGCACGGTCAACCGCTTCAACTGGTTCGACCGCTCCTACGACGTCATCGCCCAGGTGCCGCGCGCGCAGCGCAGCGCGTCCGACGACCTCGGCGGCTACTACCTGCGCGCGCAGTCGGGGGCGTTGGTGCCGCTGGCCACGCTGGTCGAGGCGCATGCCGCACCGGCGCCGAACCGGCTGCCGCAGTTCAACCAGATGAACGCCGCGACGCTGTCGGGCGTGCTGATGCCGGGCGTGACGATGGGCCAGGCCGTCGAGTACCTGCAGCAACTGCCGCTGCCCGCCGGCGCGCGGGTCGACTGGCTGTCCGACAGCCGCCAGTACGTCAACGAAGGCCATCGCCTCACCGTCTCGTTCGCCGCCGCGCTGCTGGTGATCTTCCTCGTGCTGGCGGCGCAGTTCGAGAGCCTGCGCGACCCGCTGGTGATCCTGGTGACGGTGCCGCTGGCGGTCTGCGGCGCGCTGGCGCCGCTGTGGCTGGGTTACGCCACCTTGAACATCTACACCCAGATCGGGCTGGTGACGCTGATCGGGCTGATCTCCAAACACGGCATCCTGATGGTCTCGTTCGCCAACGACATCCAGCGCCGCGAGGGCCTGCCGCCGGCGCAGGCCATCCGCCGCGCGGCCGAGATTCGCATGCGGCCGGTGCTGATGACGACGGCGGCGATGGTCGTCGGCCTGATCCCGCTGCTGTTCGCCAGCGGCGCCGGCGCCGGCAGCCGCTTCGCCATCGGCATCGTCGTCGTCTGCGGCATGACGATCGGCACGCTGTTCACGCTGTTCGTGCTGCCCACCGTCTACAGCCTGCTGGCGCGCGACCACCACGCCGAGGCCGGCGGTGCGCGCTCGCGCGAGCTGGCGCAGGAGGGCGGCCATGCGTGAGGCCCGCCTGCTGCCGGCCGTGCTGGCACCTGTGCTGCTGGCCGCCTGTGCCGCCGGCCCGCAGCACCTGGCGCCGCCGTGGCCGGCCGGCGCCACCGGCGCCTTTGCCGCCGCGGGGGCGACGGCCAGCGACGAGCCGCTGCCCGATCGCTGGTGGCGGCTGTACCAGGACCCGGTGCTCGACGGGCTGGTGCAACAAGCCTTCGCCGCCAACACCGACCTGCGCGTGGCCGCCGCCCGTCTGGAGCGCGAGCGTGCCGTGTTCGCCGAGGCGCAGACGGCGCGCCTGCCGGCGACCCGGCTGGAGGCCGCACGCACCGACGGCGACAGCAGCTCGTCCACCGGCAGCGGCTCCGCCCTGGCGCAGCGCCAATGGACGACGACGGCCGTCGTCGCCGTCAGCTGGGAGCTCGATTTGGGCGGCCGCGTGCGCCGTCTGGTCGAGGCCGCGAACGCCGATGCCCAGGCGCTGGCCGCGGCGCGCGACGGCGTGCGGGTCGCCGTCGTCGCCGACGTCACGCGCCAGTACGTGCTCGCCTGCACGCTGGCCGAGTCGCTGGTGGCGGCGCAGGACGCCGTCGACGTCGCCCGCCAGACGCTGGAACTGAGCGTCCGGCGCGAACGTGCCGGCGCCGCGTCGCGGCTGGAAGTGGAGCGCGCCGGCGCGCTGCTGGCCAATGCCGAGGCCGCGCTGCCGCCGCTGCAGGCCCGCCGGCACAACACGCTGGCCGCGCTGGCGGTGCTGCTGGGCGCAGCGCCGAGCGAGGTACCGCCGGCCGCAGCGGCCTGCGAGCACGCGCCGGCGCTCGCGGCGCCGATCCCGGCCGCCGACGGTGCCGCCTTGCTGCGGCGGCGGCCCGACGTGCGCGAGGCCGAACGCCGGCTGGCGGCCGACACGGCCCGCATCGGCGTCGCCACCGCCGAGCTCTATCCGCGCATCGAGTTCGGCGCCGCCGGCAGCCAGCTGAAGACGGCCGGTTCGAGCGGCGACGGCTGGAGCGTCGGCGTCGGCCCGCTGCTGTCCTGGAGCTTTCCGCAGCTGGGCGCGGCGCGTGCACGCGTCAGGCAGTCCGAGGCCCAAGCCCGGGCCTCGCTGGCCGCCTTCGACGGCAGCGTGCTGGACGCGCTGCGCGAAACCGAGCAGGCGCTGGCCAGCCTGGCCGCCGAGCAGCAGCACCAGGACCGGCTGGCAGAAGCCGAGCGGCGCTCGGCCGCGGCCTACGAGCTGGCGCGCAGCCGCTACCGCGCCGGCAGCGTCTCGCAGCTGGAGCTGCTCGATGCCAGCCGCGAGCGCATCGCGGCGCAGAGCCTGCGGCTGGATTCGCTGCTCGCGCTGGCCTCTGCGCGCGTCGACGTCTTCCGCGCGCTCGGCGGCGGCTGGGACGTCGGTCCTTGAGCTGAGCCTTGGCCAGTCGACCGGCCGCTGCAGCCCGCCGTCGCGGCGGGCGCAGGCAGCGCCGCGCCCGTATCCATCCCTTCCATCCCAACTGAGCCTGAACCCACCGTGCCCAACTCCATCTCCCGCCTGTTCGAGACCCTGCGCCACACGCTGCTGCGGCCATCCGTTCGTTATTCGCTGTTGACGCTGGTCGGCCTCGGTTTCGCCACCGGCCTTGTTTTCGTCGGCGCTACGCATGTCGCCTTCGAGCTCACGAGTTCGCCGGACTTCTGCGCCAGCGCCTGCCACGAGATGAAGCAGGTCGCCGACGAGTACCGGCAGACGCCGCACCACGACAGCCGCTCGGGCGTGCGCGCGCAATGCGCCGACTGCCACATCCCCAAACCGCTGGGCGCCAAGCTGGTGAAGAAGCTCGAGTCGGCCGGCGAGCTGTGGGCCAAGCTCGACGGCCGTATCGACACGCCGGAGAAGTTCGCCGCCCGGCGGCTCGAGCTCGCGCAGCGCGAATGGGCGCGCCTGAAGGCCAACGACTCGCGCGAATGCCGCAGCTGCCACCACGCCGACGGCATGGCCACCGACAAGCAGACGCCGCGTGCCCAGGCGATGCACGCGCTGATCGGCGCCGAGGCCCGCACCTGCATCGATTGCCACAAAGGCATCGCCCACCGGCTGCCCGAGGACATGCCCGCGGGCTCGTGAATCCGTCTTCCGGGCGCCGTCGCCCTGTCTCCCGTTTCTTCAATCGGCTTGTTTCATGAAAGGAATCCCATGCCGCCCTTGAGCCGTTTCGTGTTCGCCCTGCCGTGGGTCGTCGGTGCCGCCACCGCCCTGGCCGCGCCTGACTGGAGCCGCATCCCGGCGCGCGAGATCACGGTCTTCCACCCCGGTGCCACCCCGGTCGAGTGGCTGGCCAGCGGCCACCCTGGTGCCAGCGTGCTCAGGTCCGGCCAGCCCTGCATCGTCTGCCATGAAACCAAGACCGGGCTGGACTACACCGCCAAGCGCCTCGCGCCGCGCGACCCGGACGCGCAGGCGATGCCGCGCACCATCAGCTTTCCGGTCAGCGTGCAGGCCGCGCTCGACCAGGGAACGCTCAGCGTGCGCCTGGCGTTCAAGCCGCCGGCCGACGCGCCGCTGGGGCGCGACGCGGCGCACGAGCTGAAGGCGGCGCTGATGCTGCTCGACGATCAGGTGCCGCAGGCGGCGCAGGCCGGCTGCTGGGTCGCCTGCCACCAGGACCTGCGCGGCATGCCCGGCGGCGATCCGAAGAAGGGCAAGTACGTCGGCGCCGGTCGCTTCGAGCTGCTGCAATGGACCAGCGGCAAACCCGCCGTGCAGCCGGCTGGTGTCAAGGTGGCGAGTGCGCAGGAGGGCGGCAGGACCGTCGTCACCTTCTCGCGCAAGCTGGGCGGCGCCGCCGTCGCCGGGCGCAGCCTGCCGTTCGGCATCGCGATCCACGCCAACCATGCCGCCGGGCGCCTGCACTACGTCTCGCTCGGCTACCGGCTGGCCTTGGGTGAGGGGGTTGCCGGCGAGGTCCAGGCGCTGAGCCGATGAACCGCTGAGCCGCGAGCGCGTGAGGTTCGGCCTCGGGCTCCGGGCCCTCGTCATCCCCCGTCCGAGGGAGGGGAACGCCACCGGTGCGCAGCCCCGACCGCATCATGCGCGCGGCCCGGAGGCCGGGGTCGCACCGAGATTGCTGCCGTTTCTGGAGGATCGACGATGTCCAAGCTGCGCCATCCAGTCGCTTTTCTTGCCGGCATGGCCGTCTATGAACTGGCGGTCGTCGTGGTCGGCGGCATCGGTGCCGCGAGGCAGGTGTCACCGGCGTTCTTCGCCTGGTTCGGCCGCCCCCACCTGGAATGGGCGCTGGCCCTGGTGCAACTGGCTTACTTCGCGGTGCCGGTCGGCCTGTGCGTGGCCGCCGGGACCCTGGAGGTCAGGCGTTGGTTGGCCGGTGACCGGCCCTCGGTGATGGCGGCGATGTTCGTGGGTCTTCTGCTGGCCTGGGTGGCGACCAGTCTGGGCGGGCCGGCCGAGTTCTCCCTCGGGGCACAGCTGCGCGCGGTGCTGCTGCCGCCTTGGTGGGCGGCGTCGGCCGTGCTGGCGCCGTGGCTGGGCTTCGGCCTCGTCGTCTGGTTCACGCGGCGGCAGGCGCAGGCCTGAGCGTCACTCGTCCCAGACCAGCTGCCCGCGGCCACCGTCTTCCAGCGCCGCCTTCAGCGCCGGCGCCTCGTCTTCCGGCAGGCTGAAACCGAGCTGCACCTCGTCGCCGTGCTCCACCTCGTCCAACGTTGCGCCGGCCTGGGCAAGCTGGCGGCGCAGCCAGCCTTCGAGCGCGTAGGGCAGGCGGCAGCGCAGGTGCGCCAGCCGCCGCCGCGGCAGCTTGACCGCGCCTTGCAGCGCCGTCGCCACCGCGTCGGTGTAGGCACGCACCAGGCCGCCGGCGCCGAGTTTGGTGCCGCCCCAGTAGCGCACGACGGTGGCCAGCACGCCGTCCAGATCCTGGTGGCGCAGCACGGCCAGCATCGGCAGGCCGGCGGTGCCGCTGGGCTCTCCGTCGTCGACGGCCGCGCTCTGGCCGCCGGCCAGCAGCGCCCAGCAGACGTGCGCGGCCTGCGGGTGCTCGGCGCGCAGCGCGGCGACGAGGGCTTGTGCCTGCGCACGGTCGTCGACCGGCTGCACGCAGGCGATGAAGCGGCTCTTCTTGATCACCAGCTCGGCGTGCGCCGGGCCGGCCAGCGTCTGGGGCATGCGGCGATTGTCAGGGCGCTCCATACTGGCGCCCCGCGATGCCACGACGAGCCGCTGCGATGACCGTGTTCCGTGCCTGCTGGGCCGCCGTCGCGCTGGCGACGGCCTGCACCGTCGCTGCCGCGGCGCCCGGCGAGGTGCTGCCGCTGCACTATGGCGCCAACACCATCACCTGGCCCGGCGCGCCGGGCACGGTGATCGCCTTCCTCGCGCGGCGCGACAACTTCAACGCCCACGGCTTCGACGTGCTGAGCTTCTACGTCGAAGACTCGAAGGGCGGCGAAAACGATGCCGCCTGGCATCTGATGTCCTTTTACGACGACCACAAAGAGGCGCTGGAACTGCACGCCGGCGGCGGCGCCGACTGTCTGCTGCGCGACTTCCGCCTGATCGTCGGCGGCCCCTCCGAGCCGAGCGTCGTCGTCGCCGAGCGCGACCCGGGGCCAGACTTCGTGACGCCGGGCCAGGTCAGCTTCCGTTTCTATGCGCTGCGGCACAACACCGCACGCGATGCCGGCTGGCCGCCGCACTACTTCGAGCGTGTGCGGACCGTGCGCAGCGAACGCCGCTACTGCGACGTCGGCGAAGCGCTGAGCGCCGAACTCGGGCTGGGCGGTCGCGGCGGGCGCTGAGCCGCGTTCAGCGGCCTGCGGCGGGCATCAGGTCCGCCTCTTCCCCCGTCGGATGCGGTGTGCCCTCGCGGTCCATGCGCACCACGGCGCGCCGCAGCGAGCGCACGCCGCCGCGGCCGATCGCCATGCGCAGCACCCAGCCGGTGTTGTTCTCGGGCTTGTCGAAGCCGTCGAAGACGAAGTTGCCCAGGCTGTAGACGATCGGCTTGCCGCGGTGGAACTCGACGTCCTGCACGATGTGCGGATGGGTGCCGACGACAGCGTCGGCACCGGCGTCGATCATCAGCCGCGCCAGCGCGCGCTGGCGGTCGTTGGCCGTCGGCCGGCCTTCCTCGCCCCAGTGCATGAACGGGATCACCAGGTCGGCCATCGTGCGCGCGCGGCGGATGTCGAGCACGACCTGCTCATCTTCGCTCCAGGCCACGCCCGGGTGGTCGTGGCCGGCTTCGAAATAACGCGGGAAGTACTCGTCGTAGCCGAGCAGCGCTAGGCGCAGCCCGCGGCGTTCGACGACCAGCGGCCGGTGCGCCTCGGCGAGGTCGTGCCCGCCGCCGAAGTACGGCAGGCCCTGGGTGCGCAGCGCGCCCAGCATCTCGGCGAAGGCCTCGCGGCCGAAGTCGCCGGAGTGGTTGTTGGCCAGCGAGACGACGTCGACGTGGCGGCGCAGCAGCGCCAGCACACGCGGGTCGGCGCGAAAGGTCCAGGGTTTGTCGTCGGCCTTGCCGCCACGCGCGACGACGCATTCGAGGTTGGCGATGCGCAGGTCGGCGCCGGCCAGCAGCGCGGCCGTCGGCGCGAACGGATTGCCGCCGCGGCGCAGCAGGCGCCCGGGGCCGTCGGCGAGCATCACGTCGCCGACGAAGACCAGGCTGATCGCGGGTTCCGTTTGCGCCCGCGCGGCCCCGGCCGCGGCCCAGGTGCCGGCCAGCAGCGCGGCGTTGAAGTCGCGGCGTTTCATCGTGCGCCCTCCGTGCCCAGCGCGCAGCCGTAGACGAGTTCACGCCCCAGGCGCGAGGAGTAGACGTGGTTCCAGCCGGTGAGGGCGGGGACCGCCGTGCCGGCCGCGAAGGGCGGCCGGTAAACGACCTCGTGGATCAGCACCGGCGCGTTGTCCACCGCCATGTCGTAGGCGTAGAGCGAGACCGAGTCGACACGCTCCGGCGTGCCCAGCACCACGGCCTTGAAGCGGAATCGTGTGTCGACGTCCTGCGCCGCGACGGTGTACGGGTCGGCGACCGGCCGCGCCTCGACCTGCATCGTCGTGCTGACGTAGCGCAGCTCGCAGCGCAGCAGCGGGTTGCCGCCGTCCGGCGGCGTCTGGGCCACGGCAGCTTCAAGGCCGGCGGCCACCACGATGCCGCACACCCAGCGTGCGAAGGAGGCGGCGCGGGCCGCGTGCGGGGGCGAGGGCGTCTGCATGCCGGCGACTGTAAGGCGCGGCGCCGCTGCGGCGAAGCACCGGCCGGCCTGGCCCGACCCCGCCGAAGCAAGGGTTCTCCCGTGCCTCGGCTGCCGTTTCCGGCCGCCGGCGCCACACTGGCCGCCTCGCCGCCGCTACCCGCCCATGTTCGGACTGACCGCCCTCGAACTGGCCCGCATCCAGTTCGGTTTCACCGTCTCCTTCCACATCGTCTTCCCGGCCATCACGATCGGACTGGCCAGCTACCTGGCCGTGCTGGAGGGCCTGTGGCTGTGGAAGAAGGACGTGGTCTACCGCGACCTGTACCACTTCTGGTCGAAGATCTTCGCCGTCAACTTCGCGATGGGCGTCGTCTCCGGGCTGGTGATGGCCTACCAGTTCGGCACCAACTGGAGCTACTTCTCGGCCTTTGCCGGTTCGGTCACCGGGCCGCTGCTGGCCTACGAGGTGCTCACCGCCTTCTTCCTCGAAGCCGGTTTCCTCGGCGTCATGCTGTTCGGCTGGAACCGCGTCGGCCCCGGGCTGCACTTCGTCTCGACGATCATGGTCGCGCTGGGCACGCTGATCTCGGCGACCTGGATCCTGGCGTCCAACAGCTGGATGCAGACGCCGCAGGGCCACGAGATCGTCAATGGCGTCGTCGTGCCGGTGGACTGGCTGGCGGTGATCTTCAACCCCTCGTTCCCGTACCGGCTGGTGCACATGACGGTGGCGGCCTTCCTGGCGACGGCGCTGTTCGTCGGCGCCTCGGCGGCCTGGCAGCTGCGTCGCGGCCGCGACAACCCGCGCGTGCGCACGATGTTCTCGATGGCGATGGGCATGCTGATGTTCGTTGCGCCGCTGCAGATCGCCGTCGGCGACCTGCACGGCCTGAACACGCTGGAACACCAGCCGGCCAAGGTCGCGGCGATGGAAGGCCACTGGCGCAACGGGCCGCCGGGCGAAGGCGTGCCGCTGGTGCTCTTCGGCTGGCCCGACATGCAGGCCGAGCAGACGCTCTACAGCGTCGAGATCCCGCGCCTGGGCAGCCTGATCCTGACCCACAGCCTGGACGGCACCTACCCGGGCCTGGCCGAGTTCGCGCCCGAGGACCGGCCCAACGCGACCATCGTCTTCTGGTCCTTCCGCGTGATGGTCGGCCTCGGCCTGCTGATGCTGCTGCTCGGCGCCTGGGGCGCGTGGCGGCGTTGGCGCGGCCGGCTCTACGAAGGCGCTGTCTTCCTGCGCTTCGCGACCTGGATGGGGCCGGCCGGCGTGCTCGCCATCCTCGCCGGCTGGTTCACCACCGAGATCGGCCGCCAGCCCTGGGTCGTCTATGGCGTGATGCGCACCGCCGACGCGGTGTCGCACCATTCGGCGCACGTGATGGGCACGACGCTGGCGGTGTTCGTCGTCATGTACTTCGCCGTCTTCGGCATCGGCCTGAGCTACATGCTGAAGCTGGTCGCCAAGGGGCCGCAGCCCGGCGAGGACGAGAACCCGCCGCAGGACCCGGGCCAGGCGCCGCGCCCGGCGCGGCCGCTGTCGGCCGGCCCCGACCACGTCGACCCGGTCTGAGGAGCACACGATGGGCATCGACCTGCCGCTGCTGTGGTTCGGAGTCATCGGCTTCGGGCTGATGATGTACGTCGTGATGGACGGGTTCGACCTGGGCATCGGCATCCTCTTCCCGTTCGTGAAGGACCGCGAGGAGCGCGACGTGATGGTCAACAGCGTCGCCCCGGTCTGGGACGGCAACGAGACCTGGCTGGTGCTCGGCGGCGCCGGGCTGATGGCGGCCTTCCCGCTGGCCTACGCGGTGGTGCTGAGCGCGCTGTACCTGCCGCTGATGGCGATGCTGGCCGGGCTGATCTGGCGCGGCGTGGCCTTCGAGTTCCGCTTCAAGGCCGACGACGCGCACAAGCCTTTCTGGGACCACGCCTTCGCCTGGGGCTCCTACGTCGCCACGTTCTCGCAGGGCGTGGCGCTGGGCGCCTTCATCGGCGGCTTCGAGGTGAAGGACGGCGGTTATGCCGGCGGCGTCTTCGACTGGCTGACGCCGTTCAGCCTGTTCACCGGTGCCGCGCTGGTGCTGGCCTATGCGCTGCTGGGCGTCGGCTGGCTGGTGATGAAGACCGAGGGTGCGCTGCTGCAGCGCATGCGCGAACTGGGCCGGCCGGTGACCTGGGCGGTGCTGGCCGCGCTGGCCGCCGTCAGCCTGTGGACGCCGCTGGCGCACCCGGCGATCGCCGAGCGCTGGTTCACGCTGCCCAATCTGCTGTTCTTCCTGCCGGTGCCGCTGCTGGTGGCGCTGGTGACCTGGCGGCTGCTGCGCGCGCTGCCGCGCAGCCATTCGGCGCTGCCCTTCGTGCTGGCGCTGGCGCTGCTGTTCCTGGGCTACAGCGGGCTCTTGATCAGCCTGTGGCCGAACGTCATCCCGCCGGGCATCTCGATCTGGGACGCGGCGGCGCCGCCGCAGAGCCAGGGCTTCGCGCTCGTCGGCGCGCTGGCCATCATCCCGTTCATCCTCGGCTACACCGCCTGGTCCTACTACGTGTTCCGCGGCAAGGTGAAGATCGGCGAGGGCTACCACTGATGGTCGAGCCGGCACGCCCGCGCGATCTCTGGCTGCGCCGGCTGGGCTGGCTGCTGCTGATCTGGGCGGCCAGCGTCGCCGCGCTGGGCGCGGTGGCACTGGCGTTGCGCTGGGTGATGGGGCTGGCGGGCATGACGGCCTGAGGCCATCACGCCGGGGGCATCAGACGCCGCGGCCGTCGGCCGCCGAGCCCTGGGTCTTCAGCATGCGCTCCACCGCGGCCTGCAGGCGGGCGAGCAGGTCGTAGTCGCGGCGCTCCAGCGCGCCGTCGATGCCGCCGCGTGCCTTGGCCACGAAGTCGATGCGCTCGCCGTCGCCGGCCATGTCCACCGCCTCGCCGGTGGCGGCCGAGACCTTCATCGTCATGCCGAGGAAGGGCGTGCTCTCGTCGAGCGACATCTTGCCGCTGCGGATCTGCTGGTTCATCCAGTCGAACAGCTCCTGTCGCGTCATGCTGGTGAAGTCGGGGCGGTCGTCTTCACCCGCGGCCGGCGCGGCGGCCGGCGCAGCGGCAATCGTGCTGGTGGCCGCGGCCAGCATCGAAGCGAACGCAGATGCGCCGCCGGCATTCGGGGCCGTGCTGCCCGTTGGCTGCGCCGGCTTCGGTACGTCGTAGGGGGCCTGGATCTTCATCGGCTCATGTTCTGACGGAGAGGGCCACGAGTATCCGCCCAGTGCTTGCCGACATGCGCGCTTCTTCGTTGGCCGGCCGCTCGGTCGGGACTAAGGTTCACCTGCCGATCCGTATCGGCTGTCTCGTCGTCTCGATCGTGGGCTCCGTGGGGAAACCCCGGTGACTTGGCCCCGCTGCCCGCCGCGGCAGCGGGGCCTTCTTTATGCCGCGCCCGGCCGCCGGGCGACGAAGTCGATCTCGATGCGTGCGCCCTTGGCCAGGCCGCTGACGCCGATGCAGGTGCGCGCCGGCCGCCGGCCCGGCGGGAAGAAGCTCGCGTAGACAGCGTTCATCGCCTCGTAGTCGGCGTCGAAGTGCAGCAGGTAGACACGCGCCTGCAGCACGTGCTGGAGCCCCAGGCCGCAGCCGGCGAGCACGGTCTGCAGGTTCAGCATCACCTGGCGCGTCTGCGCCTCGATGCCTTCGGGATAGGGCTCGTCGACCGAGGTGCCGGCAAACGGCATCTGCCCGGTGACGAAGACCCAGCCGTCGGCTTCGACGGCGTGGCTGAAGGGCGCGACCGGGTCCGGTGCGCCGGGGATCAGGTGGAAGACGGGGTTCATGGGTGAGGCCGGGCGCGCGGCCATGGCAGGGATGACGGCGCGGGCGCAGCCAGTTGCGTGCCAGCGCTTCGCTCGTGTGGCGTAGTTCTTGCGATTCGCCTTGCAGGCCGTCTCCGAGCAGTACCCCGTGCGTGTCGACCAGTTCTCGACCGATGCTTTCCCGGTGCACCAGCGCCATCACGCCTGGCGCGACGCGCTGCAGTCGCACCGCCTGCGCTCGGAGCTGGCTCCGCAGGCCCCGCTGCTCTACGGCAGCCTGACGGCCGGGCGCACCACACGCGGCGTCGGTCTGGCGCGCATCGCCTCTTCGCCGCAGAGGCTGACGCGCCTGGGCGAGGCCGGCAGCGGCGCCGACGCGGTCTGGCTCGCGCTGCACCTCGGCGGTGAGGCCGTGCTGCACGACGGGCCGCAATGCATCGAACTGGCCCCCGGCGACATCGTGCTCGGCCCGGCGCGCGGGCATGCCGGGCTGGACTTCCGCTCCGACTTCCGCCAGTTCATCGTATCGATGCCGTCGGCCAGCCTGAAGGCCAGGCTGCCCGGCGCGCCGGCGCTGGCGCTGGCCCATCTGCCGGGGCGTGCGGGGCTGGGGCGCCTGTTCGCCGGCACCTTGTCGGCACTGGCGGACGCCTTCGACACGCTGGACGACGGCGACATCGCGCCGGTGGAGTCGGCGCTGTCGGAGTTCATCGCCACGCGCCAGGCGCAGCAGCGCGATCCGTCTCTGCCGACGGCCAGCCGCACGCGCGAAGCGGCGATGCAGCGCCTGTGCCGCCATGTCGACGAGCAGCTCAGCGACCCGGCGCTGTCGCTGGCCGCGGTGGCCGCGCACGAGCGCGTCTCCGAGCGCCAGGTGCAGAAGCTGTTCGAGGGCCTGGGCCTGTCGTTCACCGCCTACCTGCGCCAGCGCCGGCTCGAGCGTTGCCGCGCCGACCTTGCCAACCGCCAGTACGGCCATCTGTCGATCTCCGACATCTGCTTTCGCTGGGGCTTCAACGACCCGGCGCACTTCAGCCACTGCTTCCGCGACCGCTACGCGATGTCGCCGCGCCAGTTCCGCCAGCAGGCCAACGACGCCAGCCAGCAGTCGCTGCGCAAACGCATCCGCCGCGGCTGGCCCTCGGGTTATTTCGAGACCCCGGGCGAGGACGCAGAGGCCGCGGAGCCTGCCGTCGCCGCCGCCCCGCCTGCGGCCCCGGCCGCCGGCCGCCACCACCATCTGCCGGCGACGGCGCAGACCGTGCACTGGGGCTATTTCTCGCGTTCGATCCCGCCGGTGCTGCGCATCGCCTCGGGCGACATCGTCACCATCGAGACGCTGACCCAGCACGCCTACGACGACCACGAGCGCATGATCAAGGGCGACTCGGGCGCCGAGAGCGTCTTCCAGTGGACCCGCGAGCACAAGGCCGTGGACCGCCGCGGCGCCGGTCCGACCGATGCCTCGATCTACGGCCGCGGCAGCGGCGAAGGTTTCGGCGTGCACATCTGCACCGGGCCGATCCACGTCCAGGACGCCGAGCCGGGCGACGTGCTGGAGGTGCGCATCCTCGACCTCGCGCCGCGCCTGGCGGCCAGCGCCAGGTACCAGGGCCGCGCCTTCGGCAGCAACGCCGCCGCCTGGTGGGGCTTCCACTACGAAGACCTGATCGAGGAGCCGCGCCAGCGCGAGGTGGTGACGATCTACGAGGTCGACTGCAGCCAGGGCCAGGCCTGCGCGCATGCGGTCTACAACTTCCGCTGGACGCCGCAGCGCGACCCCTTCGGCGTGCTGCACCCGACGATCGACTACCCCGGCATCCCGGTCGACCGCGACAGCATCGTCGAGAACCACGGTGTGCTCGAAGGCGTGCGCATCCCGGTGCGGCCGCATTTCGGCGTCATCGCGGTGGCGCCGGCGGTCACCGGCCTCGTCGACTCGGTGCCGCCGTCCTCGTTCGGCGGCAACCTGGACAACTGGCGTGTCGCCAAGGGCGCCACCGTCTACCTGCGTGTCGGCGTCGACGGCGCGCTGCTGTCGGTGGGCGACCCGCACGCCTCGCAGGGTGACAGCGAGCTCTGCGGCACGGCCATCGAGTGCTCGCTGACCGGCGTCTTCCAGGTCGTGCTGCACAAGGCCGCCGAGCTCGGCGACGCGCCTTACGCCGACATCGACTACCCGCTGGTCGAGACCGCCGACGAGTGGGTCATCCACGGCTTCAGCCACCCCGACTACCTGAAGGAGTTCGGCGACAAGGCGCGCAGCGCGGTCTACGAGAAGTCCTCGCTCGACCCGGCGATGCGCGACGCCTTCCGCAAGACGCGGCGCTTCCTGATGACCGCGATGGGCCTCAGCGAGGACGAGGCGGTGTCGCTGATGTCGGTGGCCGTCGACTTCGGGGTCACCCAGGTCGTCGACGGCAACTGGGGGGTGCACGCGGTGATCCGCAAGGCGCTGTTCGCCCAGCGCCCGCCGAAAGCCGCGCTCAGCGGCCGCTGAAGACGCTCTTGCGGATCGAGCCGTGAACGCCCCAGTTGGCGTCCACCACCTGCGTCACGCCGAAGTCCGCCGCCACCGACAAGAGCGCGATGGCCTCGTCCTCGCTGAGCTTGTGCACCGTCATCAGGAAGCGGCGCAGCTTCCTGAACGCGTCGCGCATCGCCGGGTCCAGCGAGGACCTGGCGCCGATCAGCGTCTGCGCCTCGGGCCCCAGCTCGGCCAGGTAGTTGGCGCAGGTGAAGCCGTAGACCGACCACAGCTCGTCGGTTTCCAGCAGCGGGTGCGCCAGGCCTTCGAGCAGGGTGCCGCCGAGATCGGCGGCCTTGTGCAGCACGAACTCGAAGTCGCCGGTCAGCGAGGTCTCGATCGCGGTGCCGCCGAGCTCGCTGTCGCCCTGCGCGGCGTGCGGATCGCCGACCGAGAAGAAGGCGCCCGGCACCGCCACCGGGTAGTACATGCGAGCGCCCTTGCCGATGCGCCAGTCGTCGATGTTGCCGCCGGTGTAGCTGGGCGGGATCGAGCTGACGAAGTCCGATTCCGACGGCGCCAGGCCCATCGTGCCGAAGTGCAGGCGGGCCGGCACGCGCACGTCGCGCAGCACGTTCTCGCGCTTGCGGATCGTCGCCGGGTCGACGCGCACGCCGGGATAGTCGATCGTCGCGTGCACGACGCCGTCGGGGTCGGTCTGCGGCGTCCAGACGTAGTTGTAGACCGCGCGCGCCACCGGCTCGCCGGCGGTGTCGAGCTCGAAGATCGTCACCACCTCGCGTGGCTTGGGCTCCTCGATCAGGTCGCGGAAGTGGAAGCCCCAGGACGCCGCGGCGTTGCTGCCGAAGCAGCGCCCGGCGTAGCAGTGGCTGCAGCTCGGGCGCGGGCGCACGTCGAGGATGCGCACCTCCAGCACGTCGCCGGGTTCGGCGCCTTCGATCGCCACCGGGCCGGTCAGCAGGTGCACGCCGACGCCTTCGCCTTCGCCGAGCTTGAACGGCCCCGTCACCGGGCCGGCGCCGCGCCGCGCCACGGCCTTGTGCTCGCGCGTCCAGGCGAACACCGCCTCGGCGCCGGGGTCGCCCTGGATCATGCGTTCGTAGTCGTCGTTGGCGTGGTGGGTCAGCGTCTCGATCGTCACGCGGTCGCCCGAGCGCACGACCAGCGACGGCGCCACCGCCTTGCTGAAGTAACCCCAGTGGACGGTCTCGGGCGAGACGCGCAGGGTGTGGTGTTTCATGTCCGGACCTCGACGGCGGTTGGGGAGGCGGCGGCCAGCGTGTCGGCCGCCATCACGCGCAGCAGGCGCGCGCTTTCGGGGTGGCGCGGCGCGTGCAGCACCTGCTGCGCCGGGCCGCTTTCGACGATGCGCCCGCGGGCGAGCACGACCACGCGGTCGGCCACTTCGGCGGCGAAACGCAGCTGGTGGGTGGAGATCAGCATCGTCAGCCCGTCCTCGACGACCAGGCGGCGGATGACTTCCAGCACCTCGTTGACGAGCTCGGGGTCCAGCGCCGAGGTCGGCTCGTCGAGCAGCAGCACGCTGGGCCCGGGTGCCAGCGCGCGCGCGATCGCCACCCGCTGCTGCTGGCCGCCCGACAGGTGGCGCGGCAGCGCGTCGGCGCGGCCGGCCAGGCCCACACGCGCCAGCAGCTCCAGCGCGCGCCGGTCGGCGTCGGCCTCGTTCCAGCCGTGCACCCAGCGCAGCGGCCCGGCGACGTTCTCGCGCGCCGTCAGGTGGGCGAACAGGTTGAACTGCTGGAACAGCATGCCGACGCCGAGGCGGGCGCGTTCGCGCGCCAGGTCGGCGGGGCTCATCAGCTGGCCGTCGGGGCGGTAGCCCAGACGGTGGCCGCCGACGTGGATCTGGCCGCCGTCCCAGCCGTCGAGGTGGTTGATGCAGCGCAGCAGGGTGCTCTTGCCCGAGCCGCTGGGGCCGAGCAGCGCCACCACCTCGCCGGCCTTGACCGTCAGGCTCAGGTCCTGCAGCACCGCCGGGCCGCTGCCGTAGACCTTGGTCAGGCCGTTGACCCGCAGCGCCACCGGCGCCTGCGCCAGACGGGCCTCGCGCGCGGCGCGGTCGACCGGTGCCGGTGGCGCCGCGGGTGCGCCGTCCTCGGGCTCGGCGGGTGCCGCGGCGGCGGCGGCCGGCTGCGCCCGGCGCCACGGCAGCCAGCGCGACAGGCCGCGCAGCGTCGCCTGGCGTTCGAGGTCGAAGCGGGCCTCCAGCGCCAGCTGCACGGCGCTGAACAAGCCGGTCAGCACCAGGTACATCACGCCCGAGGCGATGAACACCGGGAAGAAGTCGAAGGTCGACGAGGCGAGCTGGGTGCTGCGCAGCGTCAGCTCCTGCACCGCCACCACCGACGCCAGCGACGAGTTCTTCAGCGTGCTGACGCTCTCGTTGCCCATCGCCGGCAGCATCGAGCGCAGCGCCTGCGGCGCGACGACGCGGCGCATCAGCACACGCGGCGTCATGCCCAGCGCCTGGCCGGCCAGCACCTGGCCGCGGTCGACGCCGACGACGCCCGAACGCAGCATCTCGGCGATGAACGTGGCCTCGTTGAAGGCCAGCGCCAGGCCAGCGGCCAGCAGCCCCGGCAGCTTGATGCCGGCATAGGGCAGGGCGTTGTAGAAGAAGATCATCTGCAGCACCAGCGGGGTGCCGCGGAAGACCACCGCGTAGCCGCGCGCCAGCACGGCCAGCGGCCGGTGGCGGCTGAGCTGCATGGCCGCCAGCGGCAGCCCGACGAGCACGCCGCCGGCCAGCCCGATCAGCGTCGCCGCCAGCGTGAAGCCGATGCCCTCGATCAGATAGGGCAGGCTGAGGTAATGCAGAAAGAGGTCCATTCCAATGGCCCATGGCGCGGCGACCCGCCCGCCTCAGACACGGCGCGGCGCCGCGATCAAGCTTCCCGCCGCGGACCGGCTTAGCCGGTCCGCTGGCGGACGGCCCCCCTGGGGGGTAGCGAGCGATAGCGAGCTCGGGGGCCCTACTTCACGAGGACGAGGCGCGGAGCTTCGAGGTTCTCGACCGGCAGGCCGTGCTTCTTCAGCAGCTCGGTCTGGATGCCCGACTTCTGCAGCAGCACCAGCGCCGCCATCACGGCGTCGCGGAAGTCGGTCTTGCCCTTGGGCACGGCGATGCCGACCGAGTACGGGATCGTCACCGCGACCGCCTTCTCCAGCTTGTCCGGGTAGGCCTTGACGGCGCCGTCGACGGTGTTGACGTCGTTGACGTAGGTGTCGGCGCGGCCGGCGAGGATGGCCTGGATGCAGTTCTGGTTGTTGTCGTAGAGCTGGATCTCGGGCGCCGGCTTGCCGATCGCCTTGCACTGCGCGGCCAGGGCCTGGATCAGCGGCACCTCGACGTAGCCGGTGTTCTCGGCGGCGATGGCGCCGCACATCGAGGTGTTGATGCCGGTGATCTTCTTCGGGTTGCCCTTGGCGACGAGCACGCCGTCGAAGACCTTGGAGTAGGTGATGAAGTCAGCGGCCTTGGCGCGCTCCTCGGTGGCGTAGATGTCCGAGATGACGATGTCGGCCTGGCCCGACTGCAGCGTGGTGAGCAGCGCGGCGAAGGTCACCGGCTTGTAGCTCAGCGTGAAGCCCAGGCAGGCGCCGATGCTCTCGCCCAGGTCGATGTCGAAGCCGACGTACTTGCTCGGGTCCTTGGGGTCCAGCGTCTCGTAACCCGGGGTGTGCGGGTTGATCGCGTTGACCAGGCTCTTGCCCTTGAACTGCGGGTACTTCGCCTGCAGCGCGGCGCACTGCGCCGGCGGCTTGGCGGCTTCGGCATGGGCGCCGGTGGCGCCCAGCGCCAGCGCGGTGATGCAGAGGGCGGCGGCGGCGCGCAAGGCGGCCGCGATGGAGGTGATGTGCATGGTCCTGGGCTCCTGACGGTGCTTGGCTGGCGGGCACCACACCCGCCTTGCTGCACCGCACCATCAAAGAGTAGGAGAAGGACCTCGTGCGCACTTGTGTGCAGGCGCACGACTGCTTGTGCGCACCGGCCGTGCGGCCGGTGCGTCGGATCAGATCGCCGCCAGCGCGCGCGCCAGGTCGGCGCGCAGGTCCTCGACGTCCTCGATGCCGACCGACAGCCGCACCAGGCTGTCGCCGATGCCGAGCGCGGCGCGTGTCTCCGCCGGGATCGTCGCGTGGGTCATGATCGCCGGGTGCTCGATCAGGCTCTCGACGCCGCCCAGGCTTTCGGCCAGGGCGAAGATGCGCACCGTCTCGAGGAAACGCCGCGCGCCGGCGAGGTCGGTCGCCAGGTCCAGCGAGATCATGCCGCCGAAGCCCGACATCTGGCGCCGCGCCAGCGCGTGCTGCGGGTGCGATTCCAGCCCGGGGTAGTGCACACGCGCCACCTGCGGCTGGGCCTCGAGCCAGCGCGCCAGTTCCAGCGCGTTGGCGTTGTGGCGCTCGACCCGCAGCGCCAGCGTCTTCACGCCGCGCAGCGCCAGGAAGCTGTCGAAGGGGCCGGCGATCGCGCCGACGGCGTTCTGCAGGAAGCCCAGGCGCTCGCGCACCGGCGCCAGACGCTCGTCGCGGCCGACGACGGCGACGCCGCCGATGACGTCGCTGTGGCCGTTGAGGTACTTGGTCGCCGAGTGCACGACGATGTCGAAGCCCAGTTCCAGCGGCCGCTGGTTGAACGGGCTGGCGAAGGTGTTGTCGGCGGCCGCCAGCAGGCCGTGTTCGCGGGCGACGGCGGCCACCGCGCGCAGGTCGGCGAGCTTGAGCAGCGGGTTGGTCGGCGTCTCGGCCCAGACCAGGCGCGTGTTCGGGCGGATCGCGCGGCGCAGCGCCTCGGGGTCGGCGAGGTCGACGTAGCTGAACTCCAGCCCCGCGCTCTGGCGCCGCACCTTGTCGAAGAGGCGGAAGCTGCCGCCGTAGAGGTCGTCGCCGCTGACGACGTGCGAGCCCGCCGGCAGCAACTCCAGCACGGTGGCGATCGCCGCCAGCCCGCTGGCGAAGGCGAAAGCCTGGGCGCCGCCTTCGAGATCGGCGACGGCGCGTTCCCAGGCCCAGCGTGTCGGGTTGTGCGAGCGGCCGTAGTCCAGGCCCTGGTGCATGCCGGGGCTGCTCTGCACATAGGTCGAGGTGGCGTAGATCGGCTGCATGATCGCGCCGGTCGACGGGTCGGGATGCTGGCCGCCGTGGATCGTGCGCGTGGCGAAGGCGAGCGGGCGGTCGGTGTCGGGTGTGGTGCTCATGCGGCGGCGGTGGACGCCAGCAGTTGCCGGCGCAGGTGGTTGAGCAGGTCGAAACGCGTGACCAGGCCGTGGAAGCCGGCTTCGTCGGCGACGATGGCCACCAGCCCGCGGTCGAGCACGGCGCGCAGCTCGGCGATCGAGGCGCTGGCCGGCAGCGTCTGCGGCGCGGCGGTCATCGCATCGCGCACCGGGCGTTGCAGCGCCTGCGGCCCGGCCTGGGCGGCGACGAGCAGGTCCGACTCGTCGATCACGCCGACGAGACGGCCCTCGGCCAGCACCGGCAGCTGCGAGACCTCGGCTAGGCGCATGCGCTGGAAGGCGACGAGCAGCGTGTCCTCGGGCGCGACGGCGACGACGCCGCCGTCTTCGTAGCGGCGCGAGATCAGGTCGCGCAGGTCGCCGAAACGCGGCCGCGCGAGCAGGCCCTGGTCGATCAGCCACTGGTCGTTGTAGACCTTGGAGAGATAACGCGTGCCGGTGTCGCAGACCAGCGTCAGCACGCGTTTGGGCGTCGTCTGCTCGCGGCAGTAGCGCAGCGCTGCGGCCAGCAGCGTGCCGGTGGATGAACCGCCGGGGATGCCTTCGCGCGCCAGCAGCTCGCGTGCGGCGCCGAAGCTCTCGGCGTCGGGGATCGAATAGGCGCTCTTCACCGAGCCGAAGTCGGCGATCGCCGGCACGAAGTCCTCGCCGATGCCTTCGACGGCCCAGGAGCCGGCCTGGCCGACGTGGCCGCTCTTCACGTAGTCGGCGAGGATCGAGCCCACCGGGTCGGCGAGCACGAACTCGAGCGCGGGCTGCACCTTGCGGAAGTAGCGCGACAGCCCCGTCAGCGTGCCCGAGGAGCCGACGCCGACGACGATGGCGTCCAGATCGTGGCCGGTCTGGGCCCAGATCTCGGGGCCGGTGGCGGTCTCGTGCGCCAGCGGATTGGCCGGGTTGTTGAACTGGTCGGCGAAGAACGAGCCCGGGATGCCGGCGGCGATGCGCGCGGCCAGGTCCTGGTAGTACTCGGGGTGGCCCTTGCCGACGTCCGAACGCGTGACGTGCACCGTCGCGCCCAGCGCCTTCAGGTGCAGCACCTTCTCGGTGGCCATCTTGTCGGGCACGACCAGCACGACCTTGTAGCCCTTGGCGCGGGCCACCAGCGCCAGGCCCAGGCCGGTGTTGCCGGCGGTCGCCTCGACGACGGTGCCGCCGGGCTGCAGCCGGCCGTCGCGTTCGGCGGCTTCGATCATCGCGACGCCGATGCGGTCCTTGATCGAACCGCCGGGGTTCTGCGACTCCAGCTTCAGGAACAGCGTGCAGCAGCCGGTGTCCAGGCGCGTCACGCGCACCAGCGGCGTGTTGCCGATCAGGTCGAGCACCGCGGGGCGCGACGCGGTCTCGCGGGCGGCGCGGGGGAGGTCGGGGGAACGGGACATCGGACGTGCCGGGTGCGGCCAAAAACGGGGCAGTCTGGCCGGCAAGCGGCGTGCCGCCAAAGACATTCGGCGCATGAGTTAAGCCGTTGTCCGCAGATCGCGACCCTTGCTCGTTCGGCGCATATCGAGCGGCGTTTCCATTCGTTGAGCGCTGGCGCCGGCCTGCCTACGCTGGCATCCGCCGTCTATCGCCGTCATCGCCCCGGGCGGGGCCGCGGCCGGCGGCTGAAGGAGAACCGATGAACGCCGTTGCCGAACTGCCTGCGTCCGTGGACGCCCACCCCGTGCTGCAGCGTGCGCGCAAGGACGCGCGTGCCGAAGGTCTGCCCTATGCCGGCGTCGTGCCGCCGCAGGACGCCTGGGCGCTGGTGCAGGCCGGCCTGGCGCAGCTGGTGGACGTGCGCACGGCCGAGGAACGCAAGTTCGTGGGCCAGGTGCCGGGCAGCCTGCACGTCGCCTGGGCCACCGGCACCGCGCTGACGCGCAACCCGCGCTTCGTGCGCGAACTCGAGGCCCGCCTCGGCGGCAAAGACACGGTGGCACTGCTGCTGTGCCGCAGCGGCAAACGCTCGGCCGCCGCCGCCGAAGCCGCCGTAGCCGCCGGCTTCACCAACGTGTTCAACGTCGGTGAAGGCTTCGAAGGAGAACTCGACGCCACGCAGCAGCGTGGGCACTTCAACGGTTGGCGCCGGCGCGGCCTTCCGTGGACGCAGGACTGAGCCCCCGAGCTCGCTAGCGCTCGCTACCCCCCAAGGGGGCCGTCCGCCGACGGCCCGGCAAAGCCGGTCCGTGGCGGGAAGCTTGATCCGGGCGCCTGGGGCGGCTACAGGCACCCGACAGACCACAGGCCGCATTCGACCGTCAGAGGAACCCTTGCGATGACCCGCATCTACGACGACAACTCGCTGTCCATCGGCCGCACGCCGCTCGTGCGCCTGAACCGCATCACCGACGGCGCCGGCGCCACGGTGCTGGCCAAGATCGAGGGCCGCAACCCGGCGTATTCGGTCAAGTGCCGCATCGGCGCGGCGCTGATCTGGGACGCCGAGAAGCGCGGCCTGCTCGGCCCGGGCAAGGAACTCGTCGAGCCGACCAGCGGCAACACGGGCATCGCGCTGGCCTTCGTCGCCGCAGCGCGCGGCATCCCGCTGACGCTGACGATGCCCGAGACGATGAGCCTGGAGCGCCGCAAGCTGCTGCTGGCCTACGGCGCCAAACTCGTGCTGACCGAAGGCGCCAAGGGCATGAAGGGCGCCGTCGCCAAGGCCGAGGAGATCGCCGCCAGCGACCCGAAGTACGTGCTGCTGCAGCAGTTCCGCAACCCGGCCAACCCGGCGATCCACGAAGCGACGACCGGCCCCGAGATCTGGGACGACACCGAAGGTGCCGTCGACGTCGTCGTCTCGGGCGTCGGCACCGGCGGCACGATCACCGGCGTCTCGCGCTTCATCAAGAAGACAAAGGGCAAGGCGATCACCTCGGTGGCCGTCGAGCCCGCCGCCAGCCCGGTGCTGAGCCAGGTGCGCGCCGGCGAGGAGGTGAAGCCCGGGCCGCACAAGATCCAGGGCATCGGCGCCGGCTTCGTGCCCGAGGTGCTGGACCTGTCGCTCGTCGATGCCGTCGAGCAGGTGACGAACGAGGAGGCGATCCACTTCGCGCGCCGGCTGACGCGTGAGGAAGGGATCATCTCGGGCATCTCCGGTGGCGCCGCCGCCGCGGTCGCCGTGCGCCTGGCGAAGCGGCCCGAACACGCCGGCAAGACCATCGTCGTCGTGCTGCCCGACTCGGGCGAGCGTTACCTCAGCTCGGTGCTGTTCGAAGGCGTGTTCGACGCCAGCGGCCTGCCGCCGGCCGAAGCCAAGGCGGCCTGAGCATGGCCGCCCCCCACGACGACGCGGTCGCCGAACGGCCGGCCGCCCTGTCCACTCACGCCCCGCCACCGCGGGTCGCGGTGGAAGACGCCTCGCTGGACTTGGCCGGCATCGTCGCCGGGCTGCGCGCCGCGCGCACGCGCTGGCGCAGCGCGCAGCAGCGGCCCGAGGAGCACGGCCACCGCGAGCTGCCGTCGCGCGAGGTGCTGGCGGCGATCGTCGACGGCCTGCGCGGCGCGCTGTTCCCGCTGCGCCTGGGCCCGCAGGACCTGCGCCAGGAGAGCGAGGACTACTACGTCGGCCAGACGCTGGACCGCGTGCTGGGCCTGCTGCTGCAGCAGGCACGGCTGGAACTGCGCTACCAGGCCCGCCTGGGCCGCACCGCCGACGATGTCGACGCGCGTGCGCTGGCCCTCGTGCGTGCCTTCGGCGCCGCGCTGCCGCGGCTGCGTGCGCTGCTGGACACCGACGTGCTCGCCGCCTTCCGCGGCGACCCGGCGGCGCGCAGCGTCGACGAGGTGCTGCTGTGCTACCCCGGCGTGCAGGCGATGATCCACCACCGCATCGCGCACGAACTCTACGGCCACGGCCTGACGCTGCTGGCGCGGCTGGTGGCCGAACGCGCGCACGCCGAGACCGGCATCGACATCCACCCCGGCGCGACGATCGGCGAAGGCTTCTTCATCGACCACGGCACGGGCGTCGTCATCGGCGAGACGGCCCAGATCGGCCGCCAGGTGCGGCTCTACCAGGCCGTGACGCTGGGCGCCAAACGCTTCGCCACCGAAGCCGACGGCAGCCTGCAGCGTGGTGGCGCGCGCCACCCGATCGTCGAGGACGAGGTCGTCGTCTACGCCGGCGCGACCATCCTCGGCCGCATCACCGTCGGCCGCGGCTCGGTCATCGGCGGCAATGTCTGGATCACGCGCGACGTGCCGGCGGGCAGCCGGATCACGCAGGCGCTCACACGGGAGGCAGGACACGATGACGGCATCGACGGCGCCGGTATTTGAAGCGCGGCACCTGCCGCACGAGAGCGTCGCCGAACGCTTCGGCCGCACCGTGCGCCGGCTGCGCCAGGCGCGCGGCTGGTCGCAGGAGCTGCTGGCTGCGCGTGCCGAGCTCAACCGCACCTACATGGGCGAGATCGAGCGCGCCAGCGCCATGCCTTCGCTGCAGACCGCGGCCAAGCTCGCCCAGGCGCTGGAGGTGCCGCTGGCCGAACTGATCCAGCGCTGCGAGCCGCAGTTCGGCTGATGCCGCGCCGGCTGCCCCCTTCCTCGGCGCTGTCGCGCCGCGGGATCCGCACTACAGTGCGGGCAGGGGAGGCAGGATGCGCGCGTGGAGATCGTGGGTCCGCTGGGCCCTGTCCGCATGTCTGGTGGTCGCGGCCCTCGCGCCGGCGCAGGCCGCGGCCGTCGGCGAACGCGTCGAGGCCGGCGACGTCATCGCCGTCGGCCTGCTCGAACGTTTCCCGCCGTTCCACGAATGGCGCGCCGGCCAGCCGGCCCCGAGCGGCATGGATGTCGACCTGCTGGCCGAGATCTCGCGCCAGACCGGGCTGCGTTTTCGCTACGAACGGTTCGTCGAGTACCCGGCGCTGCTGAAGGCGCTCGCCGACGGCCGCATCCGGCTGGCGACGGCGATCGCGCAGACTCCCGACCGGGCGCTGACGCTTCGTTTCACCCGGCCGTATGCGTCGGTGCAGCAGGCCTTCGTCGGCCCGGCGGCCATCACCTCGGTGCCGGCGACGCCCGACCTGTCGGGGCGGCGCCTGGCCGTCACGCGCGGCTACGTCGCCGAGAGCATCGCCGCCGAACGTTTCCCTTCGGCCGCGCGCCCGGCCTACGCCACCGTGCAGCAGGCGCTGGACGCCGTGCAGCGCGGCGACGCCGACTTCGTCTTCGAGGCCTTGCCGACGCTGCGCACGCTGATCGCCGAGCGCCCCGACGCCGGCCTGGCGGTGCTGCGCAGCTACGGCTTCCCAGAAGGCCACCTGCGCCTGGCCGCCGACCTGCGCGACGCGGCGCTGGTGCGCCAGCTCGACGCGACGATCGCCGCGCTGGACCCGGCGTTCACGAAGGCGCTGCGCGACAAGTGGCTGCCGTCGCTGCCGTCGCCGCCACCGGCCAGCGCCGACGCGTTGCCGGTGGCGCCGCTGCGTGTCGGCTACCTCCCCGGCGACCTGCCGTTCTCGTCGGAGGTGCGCCCCGGCGTCGCCGACGGCCTGGGCATCCGCATGATGAACGAGGTCGCGCGGCGCGCCGGCCTGGCGATCGCCTCGTACTCGCCGATGGACCTGGCGAGCGGCCTGCAGGCGCTGGCCGACGGCCGGCTGGACGTGATGCTGGGCCTGACCGACATCGCCGAGCGCCGCTCGCGCATGACCTTCGTCGGTCCCTACCGCGCCAACCCGCTGGTGCTGATCAGCCGGCGCCAGTTCTCGGTCTGGGATCTGCAGCAGCTGTCGGGCCAGCGGCTGGCGATGATCCGCGGCTACTTCGGCACGCCCTACGTGCGCGCCGCTTATCCGAACGTCGACATCGTCGAGTGCGCCAGCTTCGATGACTGCCTGGCGATGGTCGAGCAGGGCCGCGCCGAGGCCTCGCTGTACGGCCTGCAGGGCGCCTACGCGCGCCTGGGGCCGCGCGCCGGCAGCACGCTGCACATCACCGGCACCGTGCCCGGGCTGTACGACGAGCACAACCTCGGCGTGTCGCTGGCGCGTGCGACGCTGGCGCCGCGGCTGCGCGACGCGCTCAACGCCGTGCTCGTCGAGGACATGCCGCGCATCGAACGCGAGTGGGCCGCTGCCGAGCAGCAGGACCGCGTCGACTGGGCGCGGGTGCGCCTGTCGGCCTACGCCGCGGCGGCCGCGCTGGCGGCGCTGGCGCTGGCCTGGTGGTGGCACAGCCGCAGTCTGAGGCGCGAGATCGAACGCACGCGGCTCGCGCGCCGCGAGAGCGAGCAGTACCTCGCCTTCCTGGCGCACGAGGTGCGCAACTCGCTGCAGTCGGTGAGCGGTGCGGTCGCGCTGCTGCGCGGCTCGTCGCCGGGGCCGGCCGAGCAGCCGCTGCTGGACGTGCTGGGGCGCTCGTCGCGCGCCACGCTGGGCCTGCTGAACGCGCTGCTGGACCGTCACCGCCTTCATGAGGGCCAACTGGCGCTGGAACTGCGCCCCGAGTCGCTGGAACGCTGCCTGCGCGAGGCCGCCGACGAGACGCGGCCGATGGCCCAGGCCAAGGGGCTGGCGCTGGCCTTCGAGCGCCGCACGCCGCTGGACGGCTGGTGGCGGCTGGACGCGCTGCGCCTGCAGCAGGTGCTGCGCAACCTGCTCGTCAACGCCGTCAAGCACACCGACGCCGGGCAGGTGCGGCTGTCGGCCGGCCTCGAGGCCAGCGAACGTGGCGAGCGCTGGCGCCGGCTCGTCGTCGCCGTCGCCGACACCGGCGCCGGGCTGACCGCGGCGTCGCGCGAGCGCGTCTTCGAGCGCTTCCACACCGAAGGCGGCGACCGCCCGGGCAGCGGCCTGGGGCTGGCGCTCAGCCGCGACCTCGTGCGCGCCTTCGGCGGCACGATCGAGGTGCAGAGCGAAGACGGCCAGGGCGCGACCTTCACGCTGCGCCTGGACATCGAGGCTGCCGATGCGCCGGCACCGGCGCCGCCCGGCGAGGTCGACCGGGTGCTGGTCGTCGAGGACTCGCAGGTCTACGGCCTGCTGCTGCGCCAGGCCTTCGAGAACCGCGGCGTGGTGGTCGTCCTGGCCGAGACGCTGCAGGCGGCGCGCGCCGCGCTCGTCGCCTCGGTGGCCGGTGCCGGCGAGACGACGCCGTCGCTGGACCTCGTGCTCTGCGACCGCTACGTCAGCGACGGCGACGCCGGCGAGCTGCTGCGTTTCATGCGCGAGGCGGTGCGTCCGGGCGTGCGTCTGCCGCCGGTGATCTGCATGTCGGCCGAGCTCGAACCCGGCACGCGCGAACGCCTGCTGGCCGAGGGCGCGCACGAGGTGCTGCTCAAGGAGAGCGACGTCAAGGCCTTCGTGCAGCGGGTGCTGGCGCGTGTCGCCGCGACCGGCGTGTCCTAGCGCCCGGCGCGGCTCAGCGCCGCAGCGAGTCGATCAGTGCGCCGCGCAGCGCCGACTCGAGGTTCTGCGCCTTCAGGATCTGCGCGCTGTTGACGGTGGCGTTGATCGTCGTGATGTGCTGGATGGCCTGGTTGTCCAGCGTGTTCTGCACCACCGTGCCGCCCAGCGGCACCGAGATGCCGCCGTTGCTCACGTAGCTGTTGCCCGGGCCGTTCTGCACCAGCGTCATGCCGGGCAGCACGCTGGCCACGGCCGGCGAACCGGCGGGCAGCTGCAGCGTCGTCGTCGTCTTCAGCACGCCGTTGACGTAGACCGCGCTCTCGATGCCGAAGGCGATCGCCAGCCCGTCGCCGGTCATGAAGCCGCCGCGGATGCGGTCGAGCTCGGCGTCGTCCAGCCGCACGCCCGGCGCGGCGCCGGCGCCTGGCTCCGGCAGGGCCTGCGCTCGGGCCGGCGGCAGGGTGCACACGCTGCCGAGCGTGGCGGCGCACAGCAGGGCGAGCGGGTGGGGCAGGGTGCGCATGGCGGCTGCGTCAGAAGTCGGACGGGCCGAGCGCGGGCAGCACCACCTGGCCCAGGCCCTCGCGGTTGACGCCGTCGGCCAGCGGCGCCTGCGCCACCAGCCGCCAGTCTGACGCGGCGTTGAAGCGGGCGCTGTCCTTGTGGCTGGTGATGACGAACAGCACGCCGTTGACCCAGCTCGCCTCGAAACGCTCGCGCGTCGTCAGCCGGATGCCGCCCGAAGGGTCGCCGATCAGCATGCGCTCGCCGCGCACGCCCTTGATGACGACGAAATGGTTGTAGCCGTTCTCGTTGACCAGCGCGATCGCCGGCGCGCCGAAGCCGACCAGGCGCTCGACCGTCGCGCGGTAGCCGTTGGCCTCGAAGCCGTGGGCCTCGAGATAACGCTTCATGTCCAGCAGCGAGAAGCCTTCGCGGCGGATCTTGTCGGCGTCGCCGTGCACGAACATCTCCTCGAACACGGCCTGCTCGCCGACGGCGCGGCCGTAGTGGAAGCTCAGCAGCGTCGACAGCGCCGCGGCGCCGCAGCTGTAGTCGTACTGCTGGCGCACCATCGCGCCGAAGCGCCGCTCCTTCAGGCTCTGCACCGGCACCTGGTAGCTGCCGCTGATCTGCAACGGCAGCTCGACGCTGCCGGCGAAGGCCGCCGCGGCGGCCAGGCCGAGCAGGGCGGAGACGAGAACACGCGGACGGTTCATGGCGCGGGCCTCACTTGAGCTGGATGTTGAGGATCGTCGCGTTCTGGATCAGCACGTTGTTGCCGGTGTTCTGCACGACCATCGGCACGCCGCCGGCGTTGGCGAAGGAGCCGTCGGTGATGTAGTTGGCGCCGGTGCTGACGTTGACCGCCTGGTTGTCCGTCACCTGGCCCTGCAGCAGCATGTCGTTGTGCACCTCGGTGCCGCCGCGCCGCTGGGCCAGCGCCTCGTCGTCCAGCGGCTCCAGCCCGGCGAGCCCGGCCGCCGGCCCGGCAGCGGCAGCGCCGCCGCCGAGCGCGGCGCAGAGCACGAGGCCGAGGGCCGCCGCCGCGGCCCGCGGCGTCGATAAGGTCTTGAACATGGGAACTCCTGTGGACGGCATCGGGTGCCCGGAGCGCGTGCCCCGGGCACCCGGCCCGCTTACGGGCCGACGGCCAGGTTGGCCTGGACGTTGATGCTCTGCTGCACCAGGTTCGCGACACCGGTCGACTGCGCGATCGTCGTGATGCCGGCGGCGCTCTGCGCCGTCGAGCCGATGCTGTTGGACATCGACCAGCTGCCGGCGTTGACGCTGTTGCTGCCGCCGGCGCCACCCGCGCCGCCGACCGCCCCGTTGCCCGCACCCGCCGCCAGCGTGCCGGCATCGGCCGTGCCGCCCAGGCCGCCCGTGCCCGAGCCGCCGGAGCCGCCCGAACCACCGGTCGCGCCGGTGGCACCGTTGCCGGCCGTGGCGCTGCCGTTGGACGCCTGCGTCGACGAGCCGCCGTTGGTGGCGCTGCCGTTGCTGGCCGCGCCGCCGTTGCCGCCGTTGCCGGCGGTGGCGGTGGCGCCGGCGCCGGCACCGCCGGTGGCGGTCGTCGTGCCGCTGGTCGCGGTCACCGTGCCGCTGGTGCCGGTGGCGGCACCGCCGGTGTTGCCGGCGTTGCCGCCGGTGCCGGTGGTCGTCCCGGCGCTGCTCGTCGTCGTGCCGCCCGCGCTGGTCGCGGCGCCCGCGGTGTTGGTGGCGCTGCCGCCGGTGCCGGTGGCTGCGCCCGCGGTGCTCGTCGTGCTGCCGCCGGTGCCGGTGGCCGCGCCGCCGGTGCCCGTCGACGCGCCCGCCGTGCTCGTCGACGCGCCGCCGGTGCCGGTGGCCGAGCCGGTGGTCGCGCTGCCGGCGCCGGCGGTCGCGGTGCCGGAACCGGCCGTGCCGGTGCCAGCGCCCGCGGTGCTGGTGCCGGCCGCGCCGGTGCCCGTGCCCGCCCCCGCGGTGCCGGTGGCGGCACCGGCGGTGCTGGTCGCCGTGCCGGTGCTGGTGCCGGCGCCTGCGGTGCTGGTGTTGGCGCCGCCGGTGCTGCTGGCCGTGCCGGTGTTGCTGCCGGTGGAGGCCGTCGCGCCGCCGGTGGTCGAGCCGCTGGTGCCCGCCGTCGCGGTGCCGGTGGCCTGGCCGCCGGTGCCGCTGGCCGTGCCGGTGGCGGCGCCGCCGGTGTGGCTGGCGGTGTTGGTGCCGCCCGCACTCGCGGTGCCCGAGCCGCTGCCGGCACCGCCGGTGCCGTTGGCCGCGCCGGCCGTCGCGGCACCGCCGCCGCTGCTGCGGGTGCCGCCGCCGCCGTCGCCCAGCGTGGCGCTGCCGCCGCCGGCCGCGGAGCCGGCACTCGCGCTGCCGCCGGTGCCGGAGCCGCTGCCGGTCGCGCCGCTGCGCGCCGTCTGGCCGGAGGACGCCAGGCCGCCGGTCGAGCTGTTGCTGCCGCTGCCGGCGCCGCCGTTCGAGCCGTTGGACGCCGAGGCGTCGCCGCTGGAGCTGCCGCCCGAGCGCGCGCCGGCGCTGCCGGTGCCCTGCGTGTTGCCGGCCAGCGCGCCGCCGCCGCTGCCGCTGGCGCCGCCGCCGTTGCTGGCCGTCGGCCCGTTCTGGCCGGACGACGCGCCGCCGGTGGCGGCAACGCCGCCGCCGGTGCCGGTGCCGGCCCCACCCGAGGCCGTCGACGAGCCGCCGCGGCCGGTGGCTTCGCCGCCGCTGGCGGTGGCGCCGCCACCGAGCGCGCCGGCAGCCCCGCTGCTGCTGCTGTTGCTGCCGCCGGCACCGCCGCTGCTGGCGGTGGACGAGTTGGCCAGCCCGCCGTTGGAGCTGGAGCCGCCCGCCGCGCCGCTGCTGCTGGCGCTGTTGCTGGTGTTGCCGCCGCCGGTGCCGTTGGCCGCGCCGCCGTAGCTGCTGCCGCCGCCGGCGCTGCCGCCGGTGCTGTTCGACGAGGTCGTCGCCGCGCCGCCGTTGCCGCGGGCCTGGCCGCCGGCCGCGCCGACCGCGCCGCTGCTGCCGGTGGCGGCACCGCCGTTGGCGCTGACGGCGCCACCGCTGCCGCCGGTCGTGCCCAGCGTGCTGCCGCCGAAGCCGCCGAAGCCCGCCGTCGCGCTGCCGTTGCTGGCGCTGCCGTTGGTCGCCGCGCCCGCGGAGGCGCTGCCGTTGGTGGCCGAGCCGCCGGCGCCGCCGGCACCGCCCGCGCCGCCGGCACCGCCCACTGCCCCGGCGCCGGTGCCGCCGCTGCCGCCGACGGTGGTGCCGCCCTGCACGCTGCCGCCGGTGCCGGCGCCGCCCTGGCCGCCGGCGGCGCCGTTGGCATTGCCGGCGTTCGTCGCGATGTTGCCCAGGCCCGAGACGTTGTCGTTCGTCACCGTGCCGCTGAGCGAACTGGTCGCCGTCGCCGAGCTGCTGTTGTAGGAGCCCGAGGTCGAGGTCGTCGCGCTGGCGCCGTTGTTCGCCGCCGCCGAGCCGGCGGCGGTGGCCGAGGCCAGGCCGGCGTTGTCGCGGTTGGAGCCTTCGCTCTTGTTGTCGCCCTGGTCGGCATTGCTCGTGTTCGTCGACTTGTTGTTGTTCTGGTCGGAGTTGTTGGTGTTGGTCGACTTGTCGTTGTTGGCGTCGCTCGTCTGCGTCGCCGTCGAGTAGTCGTTGGCCTGCGGCCCGGTGCCGCCTTGCGTCGACTCCGAAGTCGCCGTCGAACCGAAGGTTTCGCTGTTGCCGGGGCTGGCCACCGCGACGCCGTAGGCGGCGGACAGGGCCAGTGCAATTGAAGATGCCAAAAGCGTTTTGTTCATATGCAATTCCTCATCGGAGTTGGTTGATTCGGTCGAATATGACGTTCTGAATGCAAGTCAAGCGCTGCCGTTATGCGGCGCGTGGCGATGGACCTGATGTCTGCGTTGATTCGATGTCGCTTCCCCCTTGTCTGTCTGATTGGCGAAAAGACGGTCTCTCCGAACACCCCGAAGGGCGCGGAAGCGTGGGTCCATGACGGAAGGCGCGGCCGCAGGAAGCCTCCGGCCTGCCGGCCGGCGGCGCTGCCTATCCTTTTGAAATCAATGTCCTGCGTGCCGCCGACGGGGTCGTCGAGGCGCGCGCTGAGGCTCAGCCCGTGGCGTAGGGATGCCGCATGACGTCTCTCCTCTATGCGGTGAATTCGCAAGTCGCTGCCATCTGCGCAATGGTCTCCGCTTGCGTGTGCTGAAGGTAGAAGAAACGAACTGCGTTGCAACCCCCGTGACTGGGTGGCTAATTGGATGATTAGGGGAGGCGGTCTCTTATGTCATTCATTGGCCGGCGATTTAGCCAAACTTACTGGCGTCATTGGAAACGTCGAAGTGACGTCGTCACGGTCGTAACCAAATGCAAGGAGAGCGTCTTGATTCAATTCATCGACCGCCCGAATCGCTTTTCGCTGCTCGGAGGCACCGTTCTGGTGCTGTGCGCGAGTCCGCAACACGCCCTCGGTCAGACGAGCGCGCCGCCGGACTTACCGGCGCCGGCTCCGGCCCAGGACCCACCCGACCCCATGAATGAACTGCGCCGGCGCGTCGAGACGCAGCAGCGCCAGCTTGAGGTGCTCAAACGCTCGCTCGCCGAACAGGAGGCCAGTCTCGCGGACATGCGGCGGGCACTGGCCGACGCGGCGCTGGCCGGCTACCGCGGCGGCACCGGCGAAGCGGCGGCCGATGCTGCGCCGTCGGCCACGACGCAGGCCCAGGCGGCCCCGGTGCCAGGCGCCTCCGCGCCGGCCGCGGTGGCGCGGGCCGACGTCGTCAACACGATCTTCGAGCAGCCCGGCGTGCTGACGCCGCGTGGCCGCTATTCGCTGGAAACCTCGCTGCAGTACGCCTATTCGTCGAGCAACCGTGTGGCGCTGGTCGGCTACACGGTCATTCCGGCGCTGCTGATCGGCCTCATCGACATCCGCGAAGTGCGGCGCACGACGCTGACGGCGGCGCTCACCGGCCGCTACGGCCTCAGCAACCGTTTCGAACTCGAAGCCAAGCTGCCCTGGGTCTACCGCTCCGACTCGAGCGTCGGCCGCGAATACCTGCAAGGGTCGGCAACCGAGTCGCGTGTCTTCGACGCCCGCAGTCAAGGCATCGGTGACGTCGAACTCAGCGCGCGCTACCAGTTCAACGACGGCGGCATCGAGAAGCCGTATTACATCGGCAGCCTGCGGCTGAAGACACGCACCGGCACCGACCCGTTCGAGGTGCTGACGTCCAAGACCGTGGTCGGCTTCCGCAACGACGGCATCCAGACCGAGCTGCCCACCGGCTCGGGCTTCTACGGGCTGCAGCCGGCGCTGACGGTGCTCTATCCGACCGACCCGGCGGTGTTCTTCGGCACCGTCAGCTATCTGCACACCTTCAGCCGCAGCGACGTCTCGCGGCGCGTCGACGGCGGGCGCGAATGGCTGGGGCGCGTCTCGCCGGGCGCGATCTTCGGCTTCAACTTCGGCATGGGGCTGGCGCTCAACGAGCGCAGCTCGTTCAGCATCGGCTACGACCATTCGTCGGTCGGCCGCACGCGCGTCAACGGGCGCGCGTCCGACGCCTCGGTGCGTGTCGAACTCGGCACGCTGCTGCTGGGGTATTCGCTGCGCCTGAGCCCGCAGCGCACGCTCAACGTCTCGCTGGGCGCCGGGCTGACGCGCGACACGCCCGACCTGACGCTGACGGTGCGCGTGCCGACCAACTTCTGAGGCCCCGCGGCGGGCCGGGTTGTGGCGCGCCCTCAGGCGGGCTTGCGCTAGAGTCGCGCCCGCTTCCGCAGCCCGCGGAGGCGGCCACAGGACGACCTCGCTGGACCGGTTCACAGGGGACGGCCCCACACGCAGGAGTGCGTATGAACTGGATCCGGACGATGTCGCCCACCACCCGCCGCGTGGTGCAGGCGGTGCTCTACGAAATCGGCGCGGTGGCCTTCGTCGGCCCGGCGCTGGCCTGGGGCTTCGAGCAGTCGATGAGTTCTTCGCTGGCGCTGGCGGTGCTGATGTCGGCCGTCGCGCTGGCCTGGAACTACGTCTTCAACGCGCTGTTCGAGGCCTGGGAGTCGCGCCAGGCGGTCAAGGGCCGCTCGGCGCTGCGCCGTCTGGTGCACGGCATCGGCTTCGAAGGCGGGCTGGCGCTGTGGCTGGTGCCGCTGGCGGCCTGGTGGCTGCAGACGACGCTGCTCGCGGCGCTGCTGGCCGAACTGGTGCTGCTGGCCTTCTTCTTCGTCTACGCGGTGGCCTTCACCTGGGCCTTCGACCGCGTCTTCGGCCTGCCGCGTTCGGCCGGCGGCGCCTGATCAGGGCTGGTCGACGAACGGGTTTTTCGCCTCGTACTCGGCCTGGGTCTTGCGCCGGTGTTCGCCGGCCAGCGACACCGAGGCCATCGCGCGGTCCGCATAGACCTCCGAGCGCAGCGGCCAGCCGCGGGCAGCGTCGAACAGGCCGGGCATCAGCTCGTAGCTCGTCGGCTCGCCGCCTTCGGGCACGTCGCTGAACCACAGGTGCGAGCCGCAGGCCGGGCAGAAGGCGCGTTCGGCGAACGACGACGAGCGGTAGCGCCTGACCTCGCCGTTCACCGTCACCGCCGTGGCTTCGGCGCTGAAACACAGGAACAGCCCGCCCGACCAGCGCTGGCACATTCGGCAATGGCAGGCGCCGACCTGTTCTTCGTGTTCGCCGGCGACGGTGATCGTCACCGCGCCGCAGAGGCAGCGGCCGGTGAGGGCGGTGGTGGAGGACGAGGTCATGCTGCGGCTCCTGTGCGTGGCTTTGGGGCGGCAATCGGCGCGCCGGGATCTTGCTGCCAAAATGCCGCGCCTGTCGTCCCCGAGAGCCCGCATGCCGCTCCTCGTTTTATCTGCCCGCCGGGCTCGCCTGGCCCTGGCATGCACCTCCCTCGTCGCCACCAGCGCCGCGCTGGCCGCCGGCGCATCGTCGCCCGACGTCTCGATGCTGGCCGGTGCCTGCGGCAACTGCCACCGCAGCGGCCCGGCGACGTCCTCGCCGGCCAGCATTCCCAGCTTGCAGGGGCTCACTGAAGAGCAGCTGCGCCAGCGCCTCACGGCCTTCCGCGCCGGCCAGGTGCCCGACGCCACGGTGATGCCGCGCCTGATGCGGGCGCTCGGTGACGACGAGATCGCCGCGCTGGCGCGCTGGTTCGCCCAGGGGACGGCACGATGAGGCCGCTGTCCCGTCGCGGCCTGCTGGGCCAGGCCGCCGCCGCTGGCGCCTCGCTGGCGATGCCGGCCTTCGTGCGTGCGCAGGGTGCGTCGGCGCGGGTCGTCGTCGTCGGTGGCGGCTTCGGCGGCGCCACTGCGGCGCGCCAGTTGAAGCGCCTGGCGCCCAAGGTCCAGGTGACGCTGGTCGAGCCGGCGAGCCGCTTCTACACCTGCCCGTTCAGCAACCACTACCTCGCCGGTCTGCGCGACTGGGAGAGCCTGGGCCACGGCTACGACGGCCTGCGCGCCGCCGGCGTCGAAGTCGTGCAGGCGCTGGCCGACGACGTCGACCCCACGGCGCGCACGCTGACGCTGTCGACCGGGCAGCGCCTGGCCTGGGACCGCCTCGTGCTGTCGCCCGGCGTCGAGATGCGCTGGGGCGCGCTGGAAGGCTACGACGAAGCCGCCGCCGAACGGGCGCCGCACGCCTGGAAGGCCGGGCCGCAGACGCAGCTGCTGCGCCGGCAGCTGCAGGCGATGGACGACGGCGGCGTCTTCGTGATGGCCATTCCTGACAACCCGTTCCGCTGCCCGCCGGGGCCTTACGAACGTGCGGCACTGGTGGCGCATTACTTCAAGCAGCACAAGCCGCGCGCCAAGATCCTGCTGCTCGACGCCAAGGACAACTTCTCGAAGAAGGCGCTGTTCCAGCAGGGCTGGAAGGCGCTGTACGGCTCGATGATCGAGTGGGTCGGCCTGTCCGACGACGGCCAGGTGATGCGCGTGGACGCCAAGGCGCTGAGTGTCGAGACGACCTTCGGCCTCGTCGTGAAAGCCGCGGTGCTGAACGTCATCCCGCCGCAGAAGGCCGGGCGCATCGCCGAGCGTGCCGGCGTCACCGACGCCAGCGGCTGGGTGCCGGTGAAGGCCGAGAGCTTCGAGAGCCGGCGCGTGGCCGGTGTCTACGTCGTCGGTGACGCGACGATCGCCGCACCGATGCCGAAGTCCGGTTTCGTCGCCAACATGCAGGGCAAGATGGCGGCGGCGGCGATCGCCGCCGAGTTCGCCGACCGCACGCCGCCGCCGGCGGCCTACGTCAACACCTGCTACAGCCTCGTCGGGCCGGACTACGGCATCTCGGTGGCCGGCGTCTACCGCGCCGAGGGCGGCCGCATCGTCGAGGTCGCCGAGGCCGGCGGCGTCAGCCCGCTGGACGCCGGTCCCGCCTTCCGCGCCGCCGAGGCGCACCACGGCGCCGCCTGGTACGAGGCCATCAGCACCGACATCTGGGGCGCCTGAACACGCCGCCGGACCACCACCGAACCCCGCAGAGGAGACCCGCATGAAACGACGCAACTTCCTGATCACGCCGCCGGCTGCCGCGCTGGCCGGCATGGCCGCCGCGCCGGGCCTGGCGCAGGCCGCGCCGACGATCATCACGCCGCAGTCGACGATCCTGCCGCGCGAAGGCGCCAAGCCGCGCATCGTCATCTGCGGCGGCGGCTGGGGCGGGCTGACCGCCGCGCGCTACCTGCGCGAGCTGATCCCGAACTCCGACGTCGTCGTGCTCGAGCGCAACGCGACCTTCTGGTCCGGGCCGATGAGCAACAAGTGGCTGCTCGACATCGTCGGCACCGACTTCGTCAACCACGACATGCTGCGGCCGGCCAACACCTACGGCTACAAGCTGCTGCAGACCGAGGTCAGCGGCGTCGACCGCGACCGCCGCCGCGTGCTGACGGCGCACGGCCAGGTCGAGTACGACTTCCTGATCCTCTCCGGTGGCATCCGCAACGACTACGAGGCCTGGTACGGCAACGACCGTCGCGCCATCGAGCACACGCGCACGCACTTCCCGTCGGCCTACATCCCGAACGCCGAGATGTTCGCGCTCAAGCGCAAGGTGCAGGAGTTCAAGGGCGGCACGCTGGTGATGACGCTGCCGCCGCCGCCGCACCGCTGCCCGCCGTCGCCGTACGAACGCGCCTGCCTGATCGCCTGGCACATCAAGAAGCACAAGATCCCCGGCAAGATCGTCATCCTCGACCCGAAGCCGCGCATCGCGCCGATCGGCATGGGCTACAAGGCGGCCTTCGAGGAGCTGTACCCGGACATCATCACCCACGTGCCCAACGCCAAGGTGCAGGAGGTGGACCCGTTCAACAAGCGCATCAAGACCGCGGCCGGCGAGTTCCGCTTCGACGACGCGATCCTGATGCCGCCGCACCAGGCGGCCGACATGGTGTGGAACGCCGGCCTGATCGGCCAGGACGCCGCCGGCAAGCCCACCGGCTGGGCCGACATGCATCCGCGCCTGTTCCACGCGCGCAGCGACGACCGCGTCTACTTCGTCGGCGACCTGATGGGCGCGATCTCCGACCAGTTCGGCCACTACCCGAAGAGCGGCCACGTCGCCAACTACGTCGGCCGCATCGTGGCGCAGAACATCGCCGAGCGTGTCGCCGGCAATCCGGTCGTCGCGCGCCTGCCCGACAACCTCTGCTACATGATGGTCAACGCCGAGCCGCAGGAAGAGATCTCGGTGAAGTTCGAGTACGAGGTCGACGCCACCGGCAAGGTCATCCAGACGCAGATCGACATGGACGTGCGCAACCAGGAGATGGTGCAGGAGGACTTCGGCTGGATCCGGCAGAAGTTCCAGGACTTCCTGGCGATCTGAGCATGGTGATGCGACGTCGCGACTTCGTCGTGCGCGGGGCCTCGCTGGGCGGGGCGCTGGCGCTGCCGGTGGCCGCCGCCGCGGCCCCGGGCGCCGCGCCGGCCGGGCTGCTGGCACCCGACCCGGCGGGTTTCCGCCAGGCCGTCGAGAGCTTCGTCGGCGGCGCCACCGTCGTCGAGGACGGCCTGCTGCTGGACGTGCCGGCACTCGGCGACAACCCGGCCGCGGTGCCGGTCAAGGTGCGTGTCACGCGGCCGATCTCCGAGCAGCTGTATTGCGAGGAGATCGTCGTGCTCGCCGACCTGAACCCGGCGCCGCTGGCCTGCCGCTTCCGTTTCACGCCGGCCACCGGCACCGCCGAGGCGGCGTTTCGCATCCGTTTGAGCCAGAGCCAGACCGTGCACGTGCTGGCGCGCATGAGCGATGGCCAGGTGCTGGCCGCCCGCCAGGCGGTCGAAGTCGGCTCCAGCGGCTGCGGCATGTGAGGCGCACCCGATGACCGCACCCCCCCGCATCTGGATCAGCAACCCGCGCCCCGCGCCCGGCGAGATCGTGCGCGTGCGCGCCCAGGTCGAGCACGTGATGGAAAGCGGCCTGCGCGCCGACCCCGAGGGCCGGCTGCGGCCACGCGACATCGTGCGCCGCTTCGAGGCCCGGCTCGGGCCGACGCTGCTGCTTGTCTGGGAACCCGGCATCGCCATCGCCCAGAACCCCTACATCGAGTTCACCTTCGCCGCGCGCCACGGCGGCGAGCTGGTGCTGAGCTGGGTCGACGACCGGGGCGCGACGCAGGAAGTGCGCCGGCCGATCGAACTGAAGCCCGCCGGCTGAGCGCTCAGGCCCAGTCGGCGAGCCGCGCGACTGGAGCTTCGGCGTGCCGGGCGCGACCGGGCGCCGTCGGCGTGCCGCAGACCACCCAGGCCACCAGCCGTTCGCCGGGGCCGCAGAACGCGGCCTGCAGCGCGGCGTCGTCCACCGTGTCGCCGCTGATCAGCTTGGCGCCGAAGCCTTGCAGCTGCAGCGCGTCGAGCAGGTTCATCAGCGCCGCGCCGACGCAGATCCATTGTTCGTGCGCCGGCACCTCGGCGACGTCTTCGCGCACGCGGGCGACGGCGGCCAGCAGCACCGGCGCCTTGGCGGCGTGGTGCGGGGCGCGGTCGACTTCGGCGGCCGGCGCACCGCGTCGGCGTGCGGCGGCGGCGAAGAGTTCGCCCAGCCGCGCCCGCTGCCCGGCGCCGACGAGCACGAGGCGCCACGGCGACAGCCCGCCGTGATCCGGTGCACGCGCGGCGAGCGCGACCGCCTGTTCCAGTTGCGCGCGGTCGGGTCCGGGCGCGGCCAGCTGGCGCGGGCCCTGCGAGCAGCGCGTCGCCAGCGATTCGAGTGCGTCCATCACGGCCTCAGGCCTCGGCCGCCGGCAGGTCGAGCAGCCTGCGCGCCTCGGCCAGCGTCAGCCGGCTCAAGCCGACGAGGCCGCGGTAGAAGCCGTTGGCCGTCGCTTCGTCCAGCGCCTGCAGATAGGCCTCGGACCAGGTCAGCAGATGGTCGGCCAGCAGCGTGCGCAGCGCCGCCTGGCGGCCTTCCTGGGCCAGCAGCGCGGCGGCCCAGAAGAACAGGCCGATGTGGTCCTCGGGCTCGTTCTGGCCCGAGTCCAGCGCCACGCCTTCGGCGGCGAGGAAGTCGCGCAGCGCCTCGGTCGTCTCGCCGAACAGCGTGCCTTCCTCCTCCAGGTAGACCGAGCCCCAGGGCGGCGCCGGCAGCTCGTCGGGACCGACGAACAGGCGCTGGTGCTCGCGCTTGAGCGCCTGCTGTGCCGCGGGGCTCACCAGCGCGGTGCGCATCGTGTCGCCGATCGCCTGCAGCGCGCCGGGCTCGCCGACCGGCCACAGCGAAGCCAGGTCGCCACGCGCGATCAGCTCGATGAAGGGCCGCACGCTGGTGTCGTCGGGCGCGCGGTAGTACAGCGCGCCCAGCACGCGGGCGGCAGCCGCGAACTCGGCCAGGCTCATCGTGGTGTCGGGGTTGCGGGGCGTCATCGCCAGTCCTTTCGACGACCGTCTCAGCGCAGGCCGACGGTCATGTGCAGGTTGTAGAAGACGCCGCGGCCCACCATCTCGGCCAGCATCAGCACGCCGCCGTAGGCCAGCCCGCTCTGCAGGCTCAGCGCCTGGCCGCGCAGGCTGGCGCGGATCCACAGCCCCAGCACCGAGAACAGCACCGCGAAGCGCAGCGCCATCAGCGCGGCGTAGTCGGGCGTCAGCGCCGAGGCCTGCTTGATCGACGAGGCGACGGAGGCCAGGCCGTTGGCCTGCGTGATCGTCAGCAGCACCGCCAGGCCGACGGCCAGCGCCGCCAGCTTCAGCGGCCCGTGCTTCAGGAAACCGTGTTCGATGCCGGCCGCGGCGAACAGTGCCGCCGCCACCGCGCCGCCGCCGATCAGCGCCGTCAGCACGTAGGCCGCGGGCGTCAGCGGCGTGTTCCAGGTCGGCACCGTCGGCATCAGATAGAACGAGCACATGCCGTAGAGGAAGCCGGCGCACAGCAGCAGCGTCAGCCAGTGCAGCCGGTTGCGCAGCTGCACCGAGGCCAGGTTCTTCCACGCCAGATACCAGGTGACGATGCCGGCGCAGGCGAACAGGCTGCCGAACACGACCTCGTTGGAGAACGCGGCCGCACCGAAGCGGTAGCTCGCGTTGATGAAGCGCAGCGGCGAGCCCAGGTGGAAGGCCGCGAAGCCGAAGCCCAGCGCGACCAGGCCCCAGACGACGATCATTCGCCTCTCAAGCGCGTGGCGGCGTTCGGGGTCCAGCCCGCCGGCCATCAGCGCCGCGAAGCACCACCAGAACGCACCCATCGCCGTCTGCGCGATGACGGTGAACAGGATCAACGGCCATTCATGCCAGCCCATGATCAAACCTCCCTCGGGTTGCCCAGGAATCCGCTGCGGTCGCCGCAGGGGCGGGCATTCGAACTCGGATGGATGACGATGCTCGGCCGCGTGAACTTGGCGTCCGGCAGCGGCGCGACGGCGGCCAGCTCGCCGTACTTGGCGCGCAGCTCGTCGATGGGGCCGAACTCCAGCGCACGCAGCGGGCAGGCGTCGACGCAGACCGGCTTCTTGCCGACGGCCACGCGTTCGGCGCAGCCATTGCACTTGGTCATGTGGCCCTTGCGCTCGTCGTACTGCGGCGCGCCGTAGGGGCAGGCCATGCGGCAGGACTTGCAGCCGATGCAGACGTTCTCGTTGACGGCGACGAAGCCGTCCTCGGCCCGCTTGTGCATCGCCCCGGTGGGGCAGACCTTGGTGCAGGCCGGGTCGGCGCAGTGGTTGCAGGAGATCGACAGGTAGTAGGCGAAGACGTTGTTCGTCCAGGCCTCGCCGTCGGCCTGCCAGTTGCCGCCGACGTACTCGTAGACGCGGCGGAAGTTGATGTCGGCCGCCAGATCCTTGTAGTCCTTGCACGCCAGCTGGCAGGTCTTGCAGCCGGTGCACTTGGCCGAGTCGATGTAGAAGCCGTATTGTTGGTTGGCCATGTCGCTGCTCCTCAGATCTTCTCGATCTGGACCCGGTTGGTGTGCTGCGGGTTGCCCTTGGCCAGCGGCGAGGGCCGCTGCGAGGTCAGCACGTTGACGCTGCCTTCGGTCTCCTGCCCGTTGGCGTCGAACTTGAACCAGATGCCCTGTTCCATCGAGGCCACGCCGGGGATGATGCGCGGCGTCACCTTGGCTTTGATGCGGGTGTGGCCGCGGGCGCTGGTGACGCGCACCAGGTCGCCGTCCTGGATGCCGCGGGCCTGGGCGTCGATCGGGTTCAGCCAGACGGCGTCGGCGACCGCCGCGCGCAGCACGTCGAGGTTGTGGTACGTCGAGTGCGTGCGGCCCTTGGGGTGGCGGCCGTAGAGTTGCAGCGGGTAGGTCTTGCGCGCCTCGGTGTCCTCGTAGCCTTCCCAGGTGGCCACGTACTGCGGCAGCGGCGTGATGACGTCGCCTGCGGGCAGCTTCCAGGTGGCGGCGATCTCGGCCAGGCGCTCGGAGTAGATCTCGATCTTGCCCGACGGCGTCTTCAGCGGGTTGGCCACCGGGTCGGCGCGGAACTTCGACAGCCCGATGCCTTTGCCCTCGGGTGCGCGGCGCTTGATCATGCCCATGGCGCGCGCCTCGGCCAGCGTCTCGGGCAGGTCCGGGTCGGCCTCGCGCATCTTGACGTAGGCCTCCTGCAGCCACTGCTCGAAAGGCTTGCCCTCGGTGTACTCCTGCTCGACGCCGAGGTGGCGCGCCAGCAGCGTGCAGATGTCCCAGGCCGACTTGCACTCGAACAGCGGCTTGATCGCCGGCGACAGGAAGATCGGCCCGCCCATCTCGCCGACGGCGTAGCCGTTGCTGATGATGTCGCTGCCTTCGAAGTTGGTGATGTCGGGCAGCAGCACGTCCGCGTAGCGCGCGGTCGGCGTCATGTGGTTCTCGATCACCAGGATGAACTCGCACAGCGACTCGTCCTGCAGGATGCGGTGCGTCGCCTGGATGTCCGAGTGCTGGTTGATCGTCGTGTTGCTCGAGTAGTTCCAGAGGAACTTGATCGGCTGCTCCAGCTTGTCGGCGCCCTTGATGCCGTCGGCCAGCGCCGTCATCTCCTTGCCGCGCGTGATCGCGTCGGTCCACAGGAAACACGGGATCTTCGCCTTGACCTTGTTGGCCGGCATCTTCAGCTTGGGCACCGGGTAGCCGTAGGAGCCCGGCTCCTCGCCGATGTTGGTGCCCGGCAGGCCGATGTTGCCGGTGAGGATCGGCAGCATGCAGACCGCACGCGCGGCCTGCTCGCCGTTGGCGTGGCGCTGCAGGCTCCAGCCCTGGGCGATGAACGCTGGCTGGGCGGTGCCGATCTCGCGCGCCAGCTTGACGATGCGCGCCTCGGGGATGCCGGTGATGCGCGACGCCCATTCCGGCGTCTTGGCGGTGCCGTCAGCGCCCTGGCCGAGGATGTAGTCCTTGTACGAGCCGTTGGCCGGCGCCGAGGCCGGCAGCGTCGTCGCGTCGTAGCCGACGCAGTAGGTGTCGAGGAAGGTCTGGTCGACGAGATCCTCGGTGATCAGCACCCAGGCCAGCGCGTTGACCAGCGCGGCGTCGGTGCCCGGGCGGATCGGGATCCACTCGTCCTCCTTGCCCAGCATGGAGTCGGAGTAGCGCGGGTCGATGAAGATCGTGCGCACCTTGTTGCGGCGGCGCCATTCGTTGACCTGGTAGGTCTCGCCGCCGCCGCTCATGCGCAGCTCGCCGGGGTTGTAGCCGAAGAAGACGGCCAGCTTGGCCTTGCCGATCTCGCGCGTGTAGCTGCACTCCGAGCCGTAGCCCTCGCCGTAGGTGAAGGGCAGCGCGAAGCGGATCTGGGCGGTGCTGTAGGTGTTGTAGAACTCCAGGTACCCGCCGATCACGTTCAGGAAGCGGTGGCAGGAGCTGCGCCCGGCCATGTTGTAGCCGGTGCTGCCCGAGCCGTACTGGTAATAGATCGCCTGGTTGCCGTAGGTGTCGATCGTGTGCTTGAGCTTATCGCCGACGATCTTGATCGCCTCGTCCCAGGAGATGCGTTCGAACTTGCCTTCGCCGCGCTTGCCGACGCGCTTCATCGGGTACTTCAGGCGGTCCGGGTTGTAGACCCGGCGGCGCGCCGAGCGCCCGCGCAGGCAGGCGCGCACCTGGTGCCGGCCGAAGGTGTCGTCGCCGGTGCCGTGGTTGTCCTCCGGCGAGATCCAGCGGATCGCGCCGTTGACCACGTGGCACTTCAGCGGGCAGCGGCTGCCGCAGTTGACGAGGCAGGCGTTCCAGGCGATGTCGCCTTCGGGGGCGCCGATCTGCTCGAGCCCCTTGGCGATCGAGGTCTTCATGAACGGCAGGCCGATGCCGGCGCCGACCGCGCCCAGGCCGACCAGCCCCGCCACCTTCAGCATCGAGCGTCGGCTGAGTCCGCCGCTGCGATCGAGGCCTTCTTCTTTTGTCGAATGCTCGCCCATTGCTTTCCTTCCGAGTGCCGGGCGTGCCTTTCGAATTGCAATCGGCTTTACCTGGCAGTGCGATCATTAAAGTCGCTGACAGGGGGCTGACTTCTGAATCTGGATCAAGAATCCACCGCTGAATCGGTGAAAACACACCAGAGTAGTGATTTGGTGCGTTTAGCAATGATTCAGATGAGTCACAAATGACTAAGCGCCAACGAAAGGCATTTGCGGCCTATTCGTTGGCGCGATCAAGTGATCGGCAATTACAATTAATTCGGCATTGCCCGTGAATGCCGATGGCCGATGGCCGATGGCAGCTGCAGCCGTGGCGCGCCTCAGGCCCCGTGGGTCGCGAGCCTGAAGCCGCGCATCGTCTCTTCCAGCCGCCGCGCCTGCTCCTGCAGGCTGCCGGCGGCCGCGGCGGACTCTTCCACCAGCGCGGCGTTGCGCTGCGTCGCCTCGTCGAGGTCGGCCACCGAGCGGTTGATCTGGCCCAGCCCGGCCGACTGCTCGGCGGCGGCGCCCGAGATCTCGCGGATGATGGCCGCGGCCTTCTGCACCTGGTCGACGATGTCCTGCATCGCGCCGCCGGCGCGCTGCACGTGTTCGGCGCCGGTCTGCACGCGGTCGATCGACTCGCCGATCAGCGCCTTGATCTCCTGGGCCGCCTGCGCCGAGCGCTGCGCCAGGCTGCGCACCTCGCCGGCCACGACCGCGAAGCCGCGGCCCTGTTCGCCGGCGCGCGCGGCCTCGACCGCGGCATTGAGCGCCAGGATGTTGGTCTGGAAGGCGATGCCGTCGATGACGCCGGTGATGTCGCCGATGCGCCCGGCGCTGGCGCTGATCGCGGCCATCGTCTGCACGACGTCGTGCACGACGCGCCCGCCGCGGTCGGCGCTGCCCGAGGCCTGGGAGGCGAGCTCGGCGGCGTTGCGGCTGGCGCCGGCGGTGTGGTCGACGGTGCCGCTCAGCTGCTCGACGGCCGAGGCCGTGTGCTGCAGCTGGGCCGCGGTCTGCTCGGTGCGGCGCGACAGGTCCTGGCCGCCGGCGGCGATCTGTGCCGAGGCGGTGGCGATGCTCTCGGTGGCACTGCGCACCTGACCGACCATCGTGCGCAGCGACAGCACGGTGCGCCTGAGTTCGCCGAGCAGGCTGTCGGCCGGCACCGGCCCGAGCTCGACGCTCAGGTCGCCGCCGGCGACACGCGCCATCGCGGCGCGGGCCTCGCCGGGGTCGCCGCCGATCTGGCGCAGCAGGGCGCGCGACATGCTCCAGCAGATGAAGGCGATGAGCCCCATCAGCGGCAGCCCGATCGCCAGCGAGCGCAGCAGCGCCTGGCGCTGCTGGGCCGCGGCCACGTCCTGGTACAGGCCGGTGCCGACGAACCAGTTCCACTCGGGGATCGTCACGGCGCGCTGCAGCTTGGGCACGACTTCCTTGCTGCCCGGGCGGGCGAAGGCCGACTCGAGGAAGATGCTGCCGTCGCGGCTGGCGCGCAGCGCCTGGGCCAGCGAGCCGATCAGGTCGTTGCCGTTGCCGTCGAGGATCTTGCCGCTCATGTCGCGGCCTTCCCATTCCGGCTTGATCGGGTGCATCACGCCGACGCCGTCCATCGTCCAGACGTAGTAGTAGTCCTTGCCTTCGGGACCGAAGCGTGCCGAGCGGAGGGCGGCCTTGGCCGCGGCCTGGGCCTGTTCTTTGCTGAGGAGCCCGGCCGCGGCCTCGGCCTGAAACCCGGCGACGATGGCGCGTGCGCTGTCGACGACGGCGACGAGTTGCGCGCGTTGTCCCTGGTCGATCTCCTGGCGCACCTGCCAGACGGCGTGCACGAGGAGCGAAAGCAATCCGGCCACGGCGGTCGTGACCAGGCAGACCATCTTGGCCTTGAACGTGAGTCGGTCGAACATGACGTCACCCGCGACGCCGGCGTTTCAATGGCCGGCGTCGTCCATAACAATTACTTCTGGCGTTCGAACGTGATCAGCGAACGCGTCATGCCTTTGTCGGCCCAATTGGGCATCACGCGCCAGGGCGTCGTGACCTGCAGCTTTTCGCCGTCGACCTTGAAATTGCGCGTTTGCGCCGTGCCCACCCATTGCGGGTTCCAGGCGGCTTCGACGTGCGTCGTCCACTGGTCGCCCTTGATCTCGGCGCGGCCGGTGTAGGAGACGATGGTGTCCAGCAGCGCGGCCTTCTCGGCGTCGGTCTTGCCCGGCTTGCGGCCGTCGGCGGTGAGCATGAAGAACACGCGGCCGTTGGGCGTGAAGACGACGCCGCCGCTCGGATGCGCGCCCATCACCGGCATGATCTCGCCGGTCTGCTGCACCTCGACGACGTAGCTGACGAGGCGCCAGGTGCCGAGGATGTCGCTGTCGCCGGCGGCCATCGCGGGTGCGCCGAAAGCGGCCGCGGCGGCGGCGACGGCGAGCGTCCGGGACAGCGTGCGGCGGGTGGTGGTGATCATTCGTCCTTCTCCAGCGTTTCGAGGACTCGAATTCTGGAGATCGCGCTTGCGGATTACGCGACTTCGGGCGAATGGAGGCGGCGTGCGGCCGAACGGTCGCCAATCGGGGCCGAACGGCGACATTCCGATCGCGGCAGTCGGCGCCGCGTCCGGCGGCGCTCAGTTGTAATTGATCGATCTCAATTCGGCGAGGAAACGCTCAGCCGCGATCTCGCTCGGCCAGGGCTCCCAGGCGGTGCCGCCCCAGCGCGCGAGCAGCGGGTCGGCGGCGAGGATCGGGTCGGCGATGCCGAGCAGCTCGCGCACCTCGTGCTCGGACCAGCCGGTGCAGTGCACCGCCTCCGACGCCGCGGCGACGCGGTCGGCGTGTTTGTGCAGGCGGTGGCTGTCGGGCGTCCAGTCGGGCAGGCGGTAGCGCTGCACGATCGCCGCCATCAGGCGCTCGCCGACGGCGCGGAACGGTTCGCCGAGCACACGCTTGAGCGGCGAGATGCAGTCGAAGCCGAGGAAGCCTTCCTCGGCGTCGTGCAGCAGCTCGGCGCGCTGCTCGGCCAGGCTCAGCGGCTGCGGCGCCTCGGCGCGCCGCAGTTCCAGCACCAGCAGCGAATGCTGGGCGACCGACAGCGGCCAGGCCCAGCGCGACTCGCCGCCCCAGCGGTAGGTGCGCGCCAGGCGCAGCGCCAGGTCCTCGTCGGTCCAGGCCTCGGGCGAGGGGTTGATCAGGTCGAGCGCCGCCCCGGAGGGCAGGCGGATCCAGGCACGGGGCGAAGCGGCGGACATGGGGCGCGGGCAGGCGAGGGGGCTACACGGTAGCGCGTCGCGGCCGCCGGCGCCCACGCCGGCCACTCGCCTAGAGGCTCAGCCCGCCGCGCCAGCTGCCTTCGGTGCGCGACACCAGCCGCGGGCGCGCGGCGGCGCGGCTGTCGGCGTCGTTGGCCGGGGCGCGGCCGCCGAGCGAACGCTCGAAGGCGGCGACTTCGGCGCCGCGCGGCGCGACACGCGGGTCCGGCCGCAGCCGGCTCGGCTGCAGGCTGGGCTGCGGGATGCACAGGTCGATGCGCTGCAGGTTCGGCACCTGGCTGTACGGTGCGCTCTCCCAGGTCGGCGTCAGGCCGTTGCCCAGCGACTGCAGGATCAGGTCGGGGCGGCCGCCGGCCGGTGCGCCGTGCCGGCGCGACAGGCGGAACAGGTAGCGCCCCTGGTCGTCGGTGATCGCGAAGGCCAGGTTCTCGCGTTCGCCGCTGCCGCTGTACGGGCCGCCGAGGTTCTCGACGTCGCTGCGTTCGTAGTGCTGGACGCGCAGCAGCAGGCCGGCGGCGGGCCGCGGCTCGCTGGCGCTGCGCAGGCCGGCGTCGCGCAGCTGCGCCAGCGCCTCCAGTTCGGCCCGGCGCAGGCGGCCGAGCCCGGCGCCCAGCGTGCTGCCGCCGGCGCTGCGCTCCACCGTCGTCGCCAGCGCCGCCACGGCTTCGGCCTGGGCGGCGTCGAGGTCGCTCGCGGTCGTCAGCGCGGCCAGCAGCCCGGCCGCCGGTTGCGAACGCAGCAGCAGGCCCTGGGCCTGCGCCGGCAGCCCGGTGGGCAGCACCAGCGGCGTCAGCTCGGCCTGCGGGTCGGGCCGCGGGAAGCGCCGCAGCCGCTCGGGGTAGAGCTTCTCGATCACCGGGTACAGCGCCGGGAAGCGGCGGCACAGGTCGTGCACGGCGACCGGCGGGTCGATGACGATCAGGTCGTTGCGGCCGGGGTTGAACAGGCCGCTGCCGGGGTAGGCGCGGGCGCTGCCGTAGACGATGGTGTCGTCGCTGCCGGCCGGCAGCGAGCAGCCGAGCACCAGGCTGTTGTCGCCCGGCGTGTCGGTGCGGATCTCCAGACGCAGCAGGCCGGCGTCGAGCTCCGGGTAGCCGATGCGTGCCGGCGAGTCCTGCCAGGACTGGCCGGCCGGCCGGTGCTGCAGGCGCACCGACCATTGGCGGCCGGTGATGTGCACGGCGCTGCCGTGCGTGGCGTCGTGGTTGCCGTTGCCGGTTTCTGCGCCGGAGACGACGAAACGTTGCGCGATCGCGCTGTCGTGGGCGCTGACTCGGAGGGTCCAGCCGCCGTGCATGATGATCGCCATGAGGCCTCCGTCGGAAATTCGGTGATGGGCGACGGTCCGCATTTCAGGCGCTTGTCGTTCCCAATACGACGCACGTCCAGGCGCCCTGGGCGGCGGGCGGCAGACGATCGCTGGACGATCGACCGCCGCCGCACCGCTTCGGGGCGCCGGGATCAGGCGTCTTCGGCCGGCGCCGCCGCGGTGCCGGTGGCGGCGGGGCGCTGGTAACGCGCGTTGAACACCGGGAAGGCGCGGCGGCGTGCCGACAGCAGGCCGGCGAAACGCGCCTCGCGGTGGTACTCGACGATGAACTCCACCCAGTCGGTCGCCTTCAGGAACTCGATCACGTGCGGCTGCACGGTCGGGCGCGAGCTGTCGGGGTTGACGTCCAGGTAGTACGGCGAGCGCCAGTCCCACAGGCCCAGTAGCAGCGGGTCGGGCAGGAAGATGTTCATCGCCAGCGCCGGGGAGGTGAAGTTCCAGCGCGCGGTCGGGTCGGTCCATGGCGAATCGTCGTCGCCGTAGCGCTTGATGCCGGTCAGCGCGTCGCGCAGCGCCGTGGCCGCGGCGTGCACACGCGGCGTCGGGAACTCCTGGCGCAGCAGCGCCTGCGCCAGCGAGGCCAGGTCGGTCAGCTCGTCGGGCGTCTCCAGCCGCATCGAGCCGTTGGAGTCGTACTGCTGGGCGACGATGATCGCGCGGCGGATGGCGTGCACGACGTCGGGCCGCGTCACCGGCGTGGCGTCGCGCAGCGCCTGCAGCAGCGCGTCGGCCAGTTCGTCGACGCATTCGCTGATGTGCTGCATGCGCGACAGCATCACGACGCCGGCGGTCGTCGGGTGGTTGCCCTTGGCCAGCAGCACCGCGTGGTTGGCGTCGGCGAACCACTGGCCGAGCTGCGCCGGCGTGGCGCTGCCCTGCGTGGCGAGCTGGCGGAAGACCTCGGGGTAGGGCGCGCCGGCGGTGAAGAAGTTGTAGTTCATGTAGCCGGTGGCTACCTCGGCGTAGGGCGCCACGGTGTGAAGCACTTCGACGGCCATGTTGAAGCAGTTGTCGAAGTGGATCGCCGCCAGGCGCGGCACGCCGGCCGCGCGCGCCAGCCGCAGCGCCTCGCCCAGGCCCCAGGTCGACAGCGGCAGCGGCCCCATCGGCAGCACCGGCGAGCCCATCGGCAGCACCGGCGAGCCCATCGGCAGCACGGGCGAGCCCATCGGCAGCACCGGCGAGGCCTGCGAGCCGGTGATGTGCCACTGGAAGCGGCCCTGCTCGGTGTAGGCCTCGGCTTCGAGCTGGTTGCGGTCGATCTCGGGGATGAAGCCGGCGCCATGGCCTTCGAGCGCCAGCACCAGCGAGGTCGCCGGGTGGTGCTGGCTGGCGTGGCGCAGCAGGCCCGCCAGCGTGCGCGGCGAGTCCATGCGCTGCTTCCAGTTGGAGTTGCAGGCCAGCGCGTCGGGGCGGAAGGCCGGGATGTCGACCAGCCAGGTCTCGTCGTCGACGCGGTCGATCAGCGCGCAGACGTTGACGCCGCTGGCGGCGACGTCCTTCAGCGCCACCGTCAGCGGGTGCTGCATGACGTCCTGCGTGGTGCCGTCGGGGTAGGTGGCGAGCGTGCTGTCCTCGCCGAACGGCGCGAAGACGACGAGGGTGACGCCTTCCGGGCCCGCGTGGGCGTCGGGGTCGGACGAGATCAGTTGCGGCGGCTGCGGCATGCGCTTCTCCTGTTGGATCGTGGCTGGCGCGGCAGGCCGCCGCGCAGGGACGGTCGATACACTAGGACCGCCGAATTCCCAACGCGAGGCACGCTGCCGAAGCTCGCGCCCCGGGAGGCCAGACGATCGCCAGACGATGCGGCAGCGACCGGACCTGCATGACGATCCCTCCCAGTCCCCACACCCAGCGCCAGCCCGGCGCGCGAGCGTCCACCGGTCTGCTGGCCGACGCGGTGCTCGGTGCCGCGCTGGCCGCGCACCGCGACGGCACGCTGCCCGAGCTGCTGCGCCGCCGCCCGCGCATCAAGCGCTGGGTCGTGCGCCGCCTGCTGCAGCCGGTGCTGGACTGCGGCGGCGACACCTTGCGCGGCGCCCAGGGCGAGGTGCTGGCGCTGCAGTGGCTGCTGGCCTGGGCGGTGGCGCAGCTGCGCCCGGACGGCCGTGCCGGCTTCGACGACATCGGCCGCGAAGCCTGGCTGGAGCGCACCAGCTGGCGGCCGATGCTGGCGGTGATGTGCCACCACGGCTTCGCGCCGGTGCAGGCCTTCCCCGACCGCTTCCGCGCCCGCGCCGACGAGTCGCCGGCCGACCACCTCTGCGGCCTGTGGTCCGTCGGCCCCAGCACCTACTACCGCTACCTCGACAAGGGCCGCCGCCAGCTGGCCGAGCTGCTGTTGGCGCCCAGCTGCGAGCGCCTGCTGTCGCTGCGCGACGCGATGCAGCGCCGCGCCTGGACGCTGCTCGGCCTGCAGGACCCGGTGGCGCGGCGCGAGTGGCACCACACGCTGGCCCAGCGGGCGCTCGTCGAGCCGGCGCCGGCGGCCGCGCTGTGGCACCTGCTGCAGGCCGGCGACGCCGCCGGCTTCCTGCAGGCGCTGCAGCGTTTTCGCGTCGAGCTGGGGCACGACGCGCTGGCCGACGCGCTGATCGAGCGCGTGGCCGAGCTGCCGCTGGCCACGCGCCAGCGCGCCGAGCTCTGCCTGGCGCAGGCCGCGCTGGCGCGCATCCGCGGCCAGGAGGAGCGCGAGCGCCAGGCCTACGAGCAGGCGCAGCGCATCGCCGCCGCGGCCGGCGACCGGCTGATGCAGGGCGTGGTCTGCGGCCAGCTCGGCAAGTTCTTCGAGCCGCGCGACCGCGAGCGTGCCTTCGCCTGCTACCAGGACAGCGCCGAGTTCCTGCGCCGCGCCGGCGTCGCCGACGACCCGGCGCGCGAGGACCGCCGCGACGGCCTGCGCGCCTACGTCGTCACGTTGGTGCGGCTGGGCTGGCTGCACGTGCTGCGCAACGACCCCTGCAGCAAGGCCGTGCTGGAGAGCGCCGAGGCGCTGCGCTCGGTGCTGGACGACGAGACGCTGGCGCAGCTGGAGCAGGCCTGGGGCGAGTACTGCCGCCGCGCCGGCGAGCTGCGAGCCGCGCTGGAGCACACGCACCGCACGCTGAACCTCTACGAGCGCCTGGGCGACACCCAGGCCGTCGTCAAGACCTGGTGCAACCTGGCGCTGCTGTACGGCGACGCCAAGGACTATCCGCGCGCGATCGAATACTCCCAGCGCGTGCTGGTCCTGGCCGAGCGCAGCCCCGTCGAGCCCGAGACCGTGGCCTCAACGCACCTGAACCTGGGCGGCACCTACTTCTGGCAGCAACGCTGGGACGAGGCCATCGCGCAGTACGAAGCCGGGTTGGCCAAGGCCCAGGCGGCGCGGCTGGAGGTGCTGGTCGGCCGTGCCCACTACAACCTGGCCGAGGCGCACTACAAGCGCTTCCAGGCCGGCGGCCGCGCCGACGACGAGAGCCGCGGCGACACCCATGCCGCCGCCGCCCAGCTCGTCTGGGCGCGCGAAGGCGATGCCGGAGCGGTGGCCGCGACGCGCGAGCTGAAGACCGAGATCCTGGGCCCGCGCGAAGGCGGTGACGTCGACCGGCTGCTGCCCGGCGAGTGGGCCGCGCACCTGGGCGAGATGGTCGAGGTCGAACGCGAGCGCGCGCGCCTGGCGATGCCGCTGGCGCCCGAGGAGCACGTGCGCGCGCATCTGGCGATCGCACGCGCCTACCTGGCCGTCGCCGCCCAGGAGCGCGAGGCCGCGCTGGCGCTGGTGGAACGCCACGGCCTGGGCGGCGGCTTCGTCGCCGAGCTGGACGCGCTGCGCGCCACCTTCGACCGCACGCTGACGCGCGAACAGCGCCTGGCCGCCTGCTGGCGCGAGCACGCCGCCGAGATGCTGGACGACGAGCGCCGCGCCGCGCTGCTGGACCGGCTGATCAACGCTGGCTTCATCGGCAAGAGCGGCTACGCCGAGCTGTGCGGCGTCGGCCCGTCGACTGCGTCCAAGCACCTGGGGATGCTGACGCAGCGCGGGTTGCTGCAGCAGACCGGGCGCGGGCCGAGCACACGCTACGTGCTGGCCGAGCCGGGCGAACGCGCCGCCGGCTGAGCGCGGAGCGTCACGGCTTGCGGCGGCGCGACGAAGCTGCCGCTCAGCGTCGCGCTGCGGTCGGCGGCCAGGCCGCCGGTGCCGACTTCCTGCAGAACCGTGGCGTCCAGCTGCACCTGGCGTTCTCCGGCTGAATCGGGGGCGGTGACGGCGATGCCGGTGCAGCCGCTGCCGCGGCACTGGTAACGCGGGCCGCCGAAGGCGTCGAAGAAGGCGTAGGCGACGTTGCCTGAAGGCGTCAATGCGACGACCACGCTGTTGCCGCTGACGTAGCTGCCGGCGCCATCGCTCAGCAGGCCGGCGATGCCCAGCACCAGGTTGCCGTCCTCGTCGCGGCTGGTCGAGCGCAGCTGGAAGCCTTGCGTGTCCGCAGGCTCGCAGACCGTGACCACCGCCGCCTGGTCGCTCAGCGTCGCCACGACGCTGGGCGCGCCGGCCGCACACGGCAGCGGCGACAGCGGCAGCGCCGACGGGTCCTCGTAGTGGTAGCCGGTCAGCTCGGCCTGCACCGTGATCCAGCTCTCGGCCGACAGCGAACCGTCGGCCAGCACGGCGTGCAGCTGCGCGCCGTTGAAGCGCACCGGCCGCAGCATGATCGGCAGGCCCAGGCTCTCGTCGACGGTCTCGGCGCCCAGCGTCACGCCGCCGCAGCCGCCGTCGCGGCATTGGTAGCGCGCCACCGCGGCGCCGGTGTCGGGGTCGCTCGTGTAGACCAGCGCGCGCACGACGGTCTCGCCCTGCACGACGACCTCCAGCGACGGCCCGCCGCTGCCGTCGCCGAAGGTGTAGACGCGCCGTGTCGCGCCGCTGGGCTGGCTCTGGCCGGCGGCACCGAGGCCGAAGTCGTCGGGTGTCGCGCAGAAGCCTTCGGCGCTGCCGGCGGCGGCGTCGACGAGGTAATAGAAGTTGGCCGTGCAGGGCAGCCCCGGCAGCTCGACGCCGGCGGTGGCGCTGCGCAGGCTGCCGGCGAGCGTCAGCGTGCCGCCGGGCCCGGCCAGCACCGTGGCGTCGAAGCTCAGCGTGCGCACGCCGCCGTCGGCCGCGGCGCCGACCGTGACGCCGCTGCAGGCGCTGCCGCTGCAGGCCGCGGTCTCGCCCTCGGCGCTGGCGAAACGCAGATCGACGAGTACGGCGTCGCGCAGCCGCAGCGTCAGCGTGTCGCCGTGGCGGTTGGCGAAACCGAGCACACGCAACTCGGCGTCGTCCGGGTCGGCGGCATTGCTCTTCGTGAACGGGCAGAAGGCGTCGTCGTCGGCGCCGCTGCGCACGCTGATCTGCTCGACGCGGCAGCGTGCCGACTCCTGCGCCAGCGCGCTGACGACGGCGCTGAAGTCGCCGTCCTGGCCGATGCGCGCGGCCAGTGAACGCAGCGTGTCGTACATGCGGTCGCCGTCGACGCGGTCGAACGGCGTCGTGACGAAGTCGCCCAGGTCGGCCGGCAGCTCGAAGCCGAACTCGCGCTGCAGATAGCGCCGCACACGCTGCTGCGCCGCGGCGACGGCGGCGGCATCGGCCGCGGTGAAGCCACCGCGGTTGCCCAGCGCGGCGAAGTAGGCGCCGGGCTCCTGGCCCAGCAGCTGCGCGACGAGCAGCGTCGTCAGCGGCGTCAGGTTCGCGACGCCCGGGCCGGTGGCCACCGAATACAGCCCGAACTCCGACGAAGCGGCGCTGTCGCTCAGCAGGTAAGGGCCGCTCAGCTGGTCCAGGCTGGCGAGGTAGTCGCTGCCGTCGACCGGCGCGGCCCGGCCTTCGGCGGTGCGCGCGGTGCCGACATTGCCCTTGACGGTGATCTGCAGGCCGCGCACGTCGGTGGCCGTGCGGCCGTCGCTGACGCGGCCGGCGAGCGTCGGCCTCTCGCTCTGCGGCGGGGCTTCGGCATTGCCTTCGCTGCCGCCGCCGCAGCCGGCCAGCAGGGCGGCGATAGCGGCGGCCAGCGCTGCGGCGGCCTGGCGCCACGAGAGGAGGAGGCTCGGGTTGGGCATCGTGTCTTCCGGTGTCGTGCGTCTAGGGCTGGCCGGGCATCACCAGCGTGCCGTCCAGCACCAGCGTCGGCCGGGAGCTGCCGGCGCCGGCGTACAGCGGTGTCCGGCCGAACGAGAAGCGGCGCTGCGCCAGCGCATTGGCCGGCTCGGCGCTCTGCGTGCCGGCGCCGGTGCACGCGGCGCCGCGGCAGCCGTGGCCGGCCCAGTCGACGCCGGTGACGCGTTCGGCGGCGTCGACGTCGATGCGCAGCGTGCGGCCTTCGTGGTCCTCGAAGCGGTAGTGGCGCTGGCCGTCGTCGGCCAGTTCGACGCCGCTGCCGCCCTGGCCGCAGAAACGCTGCGACGAACCGTCGGCGGCCTGCATCGTCACGCCGGCTTCGCTGCAGGCCAGGCCCGGCAGCTGGTCGTCGGGCGGGATCGCCAGCCGGGCGTCCAGCCGCAGCTCCGCCGGCGGGGTGCCGGTGGCGGCGGCCAGGCGCAGGCCGCTCAGCACCAGCGCCCGCGCCTGGCCGCTGGCGCGTTCGTCCAGCTGCACCGCGGCCGCGCAGGCGCCCGCGTCGCAGGCATAGCGGCGGCCGTCGAGCGCCTGCAGCGTGACGCGCGTGGCGCGGCGCTGCACGGTCTCGACGGCGAGCCGCCAGCCGTCGGCATCGGCGGCGCCGAGTTCGTAGCGGCGCACGCTGCCGGTCTGCTGCACACGCGTGGCGTCCATGCAGACGGTGGCGGGCTCGCCGCCGGCGGGCGTCAGCACCAGCGACTGCAGCGCGCAGCGGGGCGGCGTGGCCACCACGCGGCTGGCGGCCGGCGCGGCGGCCACCGGGGGCACGGCGGCCGGGGCCGCCTGCGCCGCCGGCGCGGGCACCGCTTCCGCTGCCGGCCGCTGCCACGCCGCCCAGCCCGCCAGCGCGGCGGCCAAGGCCGCTGCGGCGAGCAGCAGCGCGCGGCGTGGCGTTGCGGTCATGCCGGTGCCGGCGCTCAGTTGCAGACGTAGGCCGAGGTCAGGATGGCCTGCGGCGCCTGGCCTTCTTCGCCACCTTGCCAGAGCCGCGCCTTCAGCGCCTGCGGCGTCGCGTTGTAGCCGCTGGCGCAGACCTGGCGCACCAGCAGCCACGGCGACCACTCGCTGTTGTACGAGTACGGGATCGCGACGTCGGGGTCGGCCTTGTTGACGTCGACGCGGAAGTCGACCCAGGCGTTGTTCGTCGTCTTGTTCGCGTACTGCGCCGAGCCCGACGGCTCGAACAGCCCCTGCAGCGTGCGCCCGACGACCTCCAGATCCTTGTACGACGAGGCGGTGTCGGGGTCGTTGCCCGGTGCCGGCTGCGTCGTCGGGAAGGGTGCCGTCGTCGGCAGCGGGTTGGCCGAGCCGCGGTAGTAGGCGACCTCGGCCGTCACCGCCGCGCGGATGGCACGGAACAGGTCGTTGATCTCGAAGCTGTTGCCGCTGGGGTTCCAGGCCGCGGTGTTGAGCTGCACGCGCAGCCCCAGCGTGTAGGTGTTGGTCGAGTTGCAGGTGCTGCCGCTGCCGGCGCACCAGACGCGGTCGTGCAGCGTGCCGACGGTCACGCCGTTGACGACGATCGGCGCCGTGCGGCTGGCCTTGAGGATGGTGCCCGAGGGCAGTGCCGCCTGGACGTCGGCGCCGGTGATCGTGCCCAGCGCATTGGCCCGGTCCTGCGTCTCGGTGGGCGTGTCGAGGTTGATCTTCGGGTTGATCGGGATCAGCGGCTGGCTGCCGGCGGGCTGCACCGGCAGGCTGACGAATGCGGCCTGCGCCGGGCCGTGAAGGCCCGCGGCGGCGGCCGCGGCCGCGGCGATGAAGGCGAGGTGTCGAGCGGACATGGCGGTCTCCTGGCAGTGGGGCAACGGGCGGCGCCTCAGTCGGGCTGGTAGCCGGGCAGGTAGATCTCGGTGAACTGCGACGCGTCGGACACGTCGGAGCTCAGCAGCCGGATCGCGAAGGGCTGCAGCGAGTAGCCGGCCGGCGCCTTGGTGCGCAGCAGCAGCCAGGGCGAGTTCGCGCTGCTGGGGCCCGAGGGCTCGGCAGCGTTGGCGTCGATGCGGAAGTCGACCCAGCCGTTGTCGCGCACCGGGCGGCGCGGGCCGACGAAGTCGATCGGCTCGTTGCTCGCGTCGGCCGCGCTGTCCACCGACAGCACGCCGACGGCGTCTTCATCGTCGTCGTCGTCCTCGGGCGGCACCTCGTGCAGGCCCTGCAGCGTGCGCCCGGCCTTCTTCAGCGCCTTGGTCGCCGTGCCCAGCTGGTAGGCGATGGCCACCGGCTGGTCGGCGCGCACCTGGCGGAACAGGTCGTTGGCGTTGAAGGCCAGCCCCGTCAGGTCGAACGGGTTGGCGTTGAGCTGCACCTGGGCGCCGAAGATGTAGCGGCCGTCGGGGTGCTTCCAGACCTTGTCGACGAGCCGGCCGATGACGACGTCGTTCTTGACGATGTCGCTGCTGCGCGTGGCCAGCAGCGCATAGCCGCTTTCGCCCGGCAGGCTGGAGACCGCGCAGCGGCTCTGGAAGGCCAGGTTGCGCGGGTTGCAGCGTGTCATCACCTTGTCGCCGTCGGCCGAGAGCACGACGAAGCCGGGTGGCGCGGCCTGGGCCGTGCCGCCGGCCAGCGCCAGCAGCAGCGTGCCGGCGGCGAGCCGGACACGGGAGCGGCAGTTCTTCATGGGGTCCCCTCCTGCATGTCGGGCCGGCCGCGGCGCGGCCGGGGCCCGTTGCTGCGCACGGGGGCGGCCGTCACGGCTGCGCCCCCAGGTCCCACGCGATGCCGACGAACACGCCGCGCGGCGCGCCCGGCGCCACCATCGAGGTGTTCTGCCACTCGCTGGAGTTGTAGTTCCAGCCGCTGGAGCCGACGGCGCCGTTGACGCTGGGCGAGAACGGGTTGACGCCCAGGCGGCCGGCGCTGAAGTACTCGCGGTCGAACAGGTTGGTGACCTGCAGGAAGGCGTTAACGCCCTTGGTCAGCTCGACGCTGGCGTCGAGGTTGAAGACCGCGAAGCCCGGCACCTTGCCCGAGGTCTCGAACGGCCGGCCGATGCGCACCGGCAGCTGGCTGAAGCCGCCGAACTCGCAGCCGCCGGCCTGGCTGCAGTAGTAGCGGCCGATCTCCTGGTCGGTGCCGGCGGCCTGGTGCAGGTTGTTCTCGTTGCCGCGCATGTACGCCATCGAGCGCGCCATCATCGTCAGCCCCAGCTTCACCGCCGGCGTGGGCTTCCAGCCGACGCGCAGGTTCAGCGCGTGCGCGGCGATGCCCGGCATGCGCGCGCCGGGGTCGACGCGGATCATCCGGTAGGTGCCGTAGCCGCGGTTGAGCTCGGCGTTGGGCGAGGGCAGCACGTCCTGGCCGATGACCTGCGTGTCGCCGACGTAGGCCGAGTTCTGGTCGAAGTCGGCGCTGCTGTTGTGCGGGCTCAGCATGTAGAAGCGCGACTGGAACGTGGCGTCGGTGAACGAGTAGTTGACGCTCAGGTCCACCGGCCCCATGCGGCCGTCGACGCCGAACTCCAGCCCCTGGCGGCGCGTCTTGCCGATCGTGTCGAAGTAGCTGCGGCCGTCGCCGACGCCGACGAAGTAGATGTCGTTGGCGAGGTCGGTGCGGAACAGGCTCAGGTTCCAGTTCCAGTCGGCCGACAGCCGCTGGCGCCAGCCGATCTCGCCCGAGGTGGCGCGGATCTGCGGCAGGTAGGGGTCCGACGACAGGCTGGTCGGCATGTTGCAGCCCGGGCCGACCAGGCTGCGCGGCGCCGTGCCCAGGCTGGGCACGCCGGGCACACGCGGCACCGGCGTCGGGTCGAAGGCGCAGCCCAGTTCCACCACCGACGGCGTGCGCGCGCCGCGGCTCAGGTTGCCGAAGAGGTTGCTCGTCTCCGTCGGCCGCCAGTTGGCGCCCAGCGAGGGGTTGAACGAGCGGTAGGCGAAGGACTCTTCCGAACGCGTGCGGCGGAAGACCTGGCCGTCGGTGTACTCCGGCGCGCGGAACTCGCGCAGCTCGTGCAGCGGCACCTGGCCGGCCGTGGTGCGCGTCAGCAGCTCGTTGTCGACGCGCGTGTGGTTGTAGCGTGCCGCCGCGGTGAGCGAGAAGCTCGCCACCGGCGTCCAGGTCTCCTGCAGGTACAGGCTGCGTGTCGTCGAGGTGCCGTCGAAGTTGTTGCCCGGCACGTCGTGCTCGGCGGCGTAGTAGTCGGGGTCGATCTGGTCGGGCGCCAGGTAGACCTGGTGCGAAGCGTCGATCAGTCCCAGGCGCTGGAACATGTCGTAGCCGGTGCGCGAGCGGTCGATCGACACGCCGGCCATGAAGGCGTGCTGCGGCAGGTTGAGGTTGAACTGCAGCGAGGCACCGACGCTGCGCTGGTCGAGGTCGGTGCGCGTGATCTGGCCGATCGGCGTGCCGTCGACCAGTCCCGGCCCGGTGTAGCCGCCGCCGCGTGTGGCGCCGTTGCGCGCCGTGCCGTCGGGGCCGATGTCGCGGTCGCCGAAGTCCTCGAAGTCGGCATAGATGTCGCCGTTGACGCCGCGGCGGCGGCTGTCGCGGTGGTAGACCAGCCCGGTGATGTTGGCGCGCTCGGACAGGTCGAACTGCCCGCCGACCGAGAACTGCAGCACCCGGTTGCGGCTCTCGTCGGGCGAGGTGAAGACGGCGTCGGGGTTCTGGCGGTACAGCTGGACGGGGATCAGCCCGTTGCCCACCAGCCGGTTGCCGGCGTAGAGCACGCTGGCGTAGGCCGAGGCCCGTTCGCCGTGCCAGTCGGCGCGGCCGAAGGCCTGCTCCACGCGCGACGGCGAGTTGTCGCGCCAGCCGTCCTCGTCGAAGCGTGTCAGCGCGAAGAAGCCGCCCAGCGTGCCGTCGTTGGCGCCGCCGGCCAGCTGCAGCTGGCGCCGGCCCCAGGAGCCGCCCATCAGCTGGCCTTCGACACCCGGCGACGAGAAGCCGGTGCGGCTGCGCACCGCCACCGCGCCGCCCAGCGTGTTCAGCCCGAATAGCGGGTTGGAGCCGGGGAAGAGGTCGAAGCGCTCGACCGCGTTCAGCGGGATCAGGTCCCAGTTGACGACGTCGCCGAAGGGCTCGTTGACGCGGATGCCGTCGAAGAACACCGACAGCCCCTGCGGCGTGCCGACCTGCGGGCTGGCGGTGAAGCCGCGGTAGTTGACGTCGAGCTGGAACGGGTTGCCCTGGTAGTCGTTGGCCGTGACCCCCTGGAGCTGCGAGTTCATGAAGTCGCCCAGGTTGAGCGCACGCGAGGCCTTGATGTCGCGCCGCCCGGCGCTCTGCAGGTTGGCCGGGATCTGGTCGCGCGAGAGCATCAGCCCGGGCATCGGGCCGACGTCGACCGGGCGGCGGCCGGTGATCGTGACGCGCTCGGTGCCGGACACCGGCTCGCTGGCGGCGGCCTCGGCCGCAGCGGCGGCGGCGGGCGGTCCTGCCTCCTGGCCGAAGGCCAAGGGGCAGAGCAGGGCCATGCCGAGCCCGGAAACGGCCCGCCGCCGACGGCGGGCGGACGAGGTGCGCTTCACGACCCTGGCGAGACATCGGACCACCGGACACCCTCCGTCGAACGCGGGCCGCGGCGGGCGACGGGGCGTCCTCTGGCGGAGGACCGTCGGCACCGGCTGCGGGACCCCGGATGGCGACGGACCTTATGGAGCGGGCGTCATCTGCTCAACGGAAAAATTCCCGTGGAGGGGGCGAGGTAACCCGGGGGAGGATCGCCGGTTGGGGGGGGCGAGGTGGGTGAGCCGGAGTGGCTGCTATGCAGCGGACCGCCACGCGCGGGATACGGGTGAGTGACTGCTGATGCCAACCAGACGACGCTGTACCTGACGGTGCTGCACGGCCGAGCCCACACCCTGAAGCGCCTGATCGCCAACGTCGGCGCGGCCTTGCAGCACGTCAAGGCGACAGCGGAGCAGTTCAGGACCTCGACCGCTGGGGCTGCCTTGTGCGCTACATCAGCCGTATCGCACCGGTCACCCGGCCCGAGTCCCTGCCAGCACTTCAGACAACGGGGTAGCTGCCGGATCTATGTTGAAAAAATCTCTGCGCGATCGTTGGCATAATGCGCCAGCGCTGGCCATTATTCACAATGCCGGATTTCGGCTTGCTCTCGCGCTTCCCTCGCGGCAAGATGCGCCGTCCTTTTGGGCGCATGAGCCGCATAAATCAGCGATGCCATTCCAAGAAATACAGAAGCACGATGAATCAATCCAAACGTGACGGCTTTACCAGCAAGTTCGGCGTGCTGGTCGCCACCCTCGGCTCTGCCGTCGGACTCGGCAATATCTGGAAGTTTCCTTCTCTCACCGGGGCCAACGGCGGCGCCGGTTTTCTGCTCGTCTATCTTCTCGCCACGCTGATGGTCGGCCTGCCGCTGATGATGGCGGAAACGACTCTCGGCCGCGCCGCGCGAGCCAACGCCATTACGACATTCGACCGCCTGGCTCCGCGACAGCACGGCTGGAAACTCATCGGCTGGATGGGCTTTCTCTCTGCGCTGTTGATCATGGCCTTCTATTCGGAAGTCGCAGGCTGGGTGTGCGCTTACATTTTCAAGGCGATGAGCGGAGAAGTTCTGACCAGCGATCCGAAAATCGCCGGTGGAATCTTCGGCGCACTGGTTTCGAATCCGACTTCATCGCTGATCTGGCAGTGGCTCGTGCTCGGCATTACGGGCGGCATCATCATGCTGGGCGTGTCCAAGGGGATCGAAGCCGTGACGCGCAAGCTGATGCCCGTGCTCTATATCCTGCTGCTGGTCCTCTGCGCGCGCAGCCTGACGCTGGAAGGCGCTGCGCGCGGACTGACCTTTCTGTTCAGCCCGGACTTTTCGAAGATCACGCCAGCGGTCGTGCTGACGGCGCTGGGCCTCGCCTTCTTCAAGCTATCGCTCGGTATGGGAACGATGCTGACCTACGGCAGCTACTTCCGCGAGGATCAGAACATTCCGGCAACGACAACACGCGTCATGCTGGCCGACCTCTCGGTGTCGCTGTTGGCGGGCATCGCCATCTTCCCGGCGGTGTTCGCCTTTGGTTTCGAACCGGCGGCCGGCCCGTCGCTGGTGTTCATGACCATTCCGGCAGTATTCACCGCGATGCCGGGCGGTATCGTCTTCATGACGATCTTCTTCATCCTGACGGCGATTGCCAGTGTCGGCGCTATCCTCTCGCTTCTTGAAGTGCCGGTTGCCATCCTCTCCGAACGCTTCGGTATGGGCCGCAAGAAGGCGTCGACCTGCACGATCCTGGCCATTGCGCTGATCGGCGCGCCGGCGGCGCTCTCGCAAGGCGTGCTCGCGGAAACGAAGCTGTTCGGCATGAATGCTTTCGAGCTCTTCGACTTCCTCAGTTCAAACGTTCTGCTGCCGTTGGGCGGCATTTTGATCTGCCTGTTCGTCGGCTGGGTGTACGGTTTGCCGGAACTCGAGAAGCGCTTGAGCAACGAGGGGACACTGGAAAATCGCGGCTTGATTCGCGCAGTTTTCTTCCTCGTCCGCTACGTCACCCCGCTCTCGATCGCCATCGTGCTCCTGCACGGCCTGAAGGTCTTCTAGCGGTAACGTCGTTACGTAGCCGCAATGTGGCGAGTTGCCTGAATCAGTGCAACTCGCCAGAGCGCTGGCGGCTAAAACAAGAGGCGCAACGCCTTCGTAAGGCAGTCGAGCTTCGCGGCCGAGCACCCGAGAGCAGTCTTGGGCGCGCCCTTCAGAACGTCACCCCCGCCACCAGAATGACGTTGGCATAAGGCGTGCACTCCCCGGTGCGCACGACGACCCGCGCCTGCTGCGTCAGCCGCTTGAAGTCCTCGTGCGACAGCGTGCGCGGCGCCAGCGCCAGGTGGCGCGAGTACCAGCCCGGGCACGCGCCGCCGGCGCGGTCCAGCGTTTCCTGGGCCAGCCAGGTCGACTCGACCTGCATCTCGCCCACCACCGCGGCCAGCACGTCTTCCAGCCCTGGCAGGCCGGCGCGTATGGCGAGGTCGATGCGTTGCGGGCCGGGCGGCACCGGCAGGCCGGCGTCGCCGATGACGACCATGTCGCCGTGGCCGAGGGCGGCGATGCAGCGCGCCAGTTCGGGGTGCAGCAGGCCGTTCTTCTTCATGCTTGACTCCAGGTTGCGGGGGCGGCGCCGGCGGGCAGCGGCACGGCCGGCGGCGGTTCGGCGCAGGCCAGGGCGCTGTCGCGGCGCGGGATGCTGGGCTGCGCGCCGGCCGTCTGCACGCACAGCGACGCGGCGCGCAAGCCGGTGCGGGCCGCGGCGTCGAGCTCGCGGCCGGCCATCAGCTCGGCGACGACGGCGCCCAGGAAGGTGTCGCCGGCGCCGGTGGTGTCGACCACGCGCGCCACCGGCACGGCCGGGTGCAGGCGTTCGCCATGGGCGTCGCTGACGACGACTCCGTGCTCGCCCAGCGTCACCAGCACCTCGGCGCAGCCGCGCTCGCGCAGCGTGCGTGCGGCCTGCGCGGCGGCGGCGGCGTCGGCCACTGGCGTGCCGGTGTAGGCCGCGGCCTCGCTCTCGTTGACGATCAGCAGCGACACCAGCGGCCACCAGCCGTCGTCCAGCGGCAGGGCGGGCGACGGGTTCAGCACCACGCGTTGGCCGCGCCGGTGGGCCGCCTCGGCGACCTGGCGGGCCGTGGCCAGCGGCGTTTCGAGCTGCATCACCACGGCGGCGCAGCCATCCAGCGCCTGCTCGCAGGCGCTGTCGTCGGCGAAGGCCAGCGTGGCGTTGGCGCCCGGGTGCACGACGATGCGGTTCTGGCCGCTGGCCTCGACGATGACGATGGCGGTGCCGGTCGAGGCCTGCGCGTCGCGGCGCAGCCAGCGGGTGTCGATGCCTTCGGCGCGCAGGCCGTCGGCAAGGCGCTCGCCCGCCGCGTCGGCGCCGACGCAGCCGATCATGCGCACCGGCACGCCCATGCGCGCGCAGGCCACCGCCTGGTTGGCGCCCTTGCCGCCGTTGACCTGCTGCTGGCTGTCGGCCTGCAAGGTTTGCCCGGCTTCGGGCGCACGCTTCACGCGCAGCACGATGTCGAGGTTCAGGCTGCCGACGACGGCGACGGTCGGGCTGGGGGGCAGGGCGGAGGCGTGCATGGCGGGGTCCTAGAGGGCTTGCGGCGCGGCGGCGCTCGACACGCGCACGACGAGGCTGGGCGCCAGCGCGCGGGTCTGCGCCTCGTGGCGCCGGCCTTCAATGCGTTCGATCAGCAGGTCGACCGCGAGGCGGCTCATCTGCTGCTTGGGTTGGGCGATGGTGGTCAGCGCCGGGTGCACCCAGTGCGCCAGGTCGACGTCGTCATAACCGACGATCGACACGTCCGCGGGCGCGGCCAGGCCGGCCTGGGCCAGCGCGCCCAGGGCGCCGATGGCCATCGCGTCGTTGCAGGCGAACACCGCCGTCGGCGCTTGCGGCTGCGCCAGCAGGCGCTGCATGGCGTCGAAGCCGCCCTGCGCGGTGAAATGGCCGTACTGCACCTCGGGTGCTGCACCGGCCAGCCCGGCCGCGGCCAACACTTCGCGCCAGCCGGCTTCACGCTCGCAGCTGACGGCCGTCACTGGGCTGTCGCCGATGCAGCCGATGCGCCGGTGGCCCAGGCCGACCAGGTGCTGCACGGCCAGCCGCGCGCCAGCGCGGTTGTCGTTGCAGACGGCGTCGAAGCGCATGCCGGCCAGCGGCCGGTCCAGCAGCACCACCGGCATGCGCAGGCCGTCCAACTGGGCCAGCACGGTGGCGTCGTCGCCGGTGGGCACCAGCACCAGGCCGTCGATGCGGCGCTGGGCCAGCACCTGCAGATAGGCGCTCTGGCGGCGCGGGTCGTCGTTGGAGTTGCACAGCACGACGTGGTAGCCGGCGCCGAAGGCATGGTCCTCGACGGCTTGCACGATCTCGGCGAAGTACGGGTTCGACGAGTTCGGCGTCATCATGCCGATGGTGTGCGTCTGCCGCTGCTTGAGGCTGCGCGCGATGGCGCTGGGCACGAAATCGAGTTCGCGCATCGCGGCCTCGACACGCGCACGCAGCGCGTCGCTGACGTGGCGCGTGCCGTTGAGCACGTGCGAGACGGTGGCCACCGACACCCCGGCGCGTTCGGCCACGGTGCGGATGGTGCTGGGGGACGATTTCGAGGTCACGGGGAGCCGGGTTTCGGGGGGCGGTGGCCGCAGCGCTGGCGCCGAGCTAACGCCTCAATGGCGCGCCGCCTGGCTGCGCTGGCGCAGCGTGTCGGCGATGACGGCCGCGACGATGACGAAGCCGGTGATGATGCGCTTGCTCGGGTCCGACGCGCCGATCTGCGCCAGCCCGGCGTCGAGCACCGCGATGATCAGCACGCCGAACAGCGTCGTCACGACCGAGCCGCGCCCGCCCATCAGGCTGGTGCCGCCGATGACCACCGCCGCGATCACCTGCAGCTCGATGCCGGTGCCGGTGTTGGGGTCGGCGGCTTCCAGCCGTGCCGACTGCATCAACCCCGCCAGCCCGGCCAGCAGCCCGGTCACCGCGAAGACGGCGATGCGCACCGGCCGCGGGTCGATGCCGGCCAGGCGCATGGCTTCCTCGTTGGTGCCGATGCCGATGATGTAGCGGCCGTAGGTGGTGCGTGTCAGCACCAGCTGGCCGACGACGACCAGCGCCAGCGCGATCAGGAACGCGACCGACATGCCGCCCCACACCGGCGCCGCCAGCGCGGCCATCGACTGGCCGACGTACTGGGTGCGCGAGTCGGTCACGAGGTAGGCGCCGCCGCGCAGCGCTTCCAGCATGCCCAGCGAGACGATGAACGACGGCAGCCGCCAGGCCACCGACACCGCGCCCGTCACGGCGCCGCAGGCCAGGCCCACGCCCAGCCCGATCAGCGAGGCCAGCCACGGCGCGATGCTCCCGTTCAGCATCGCGCTGGCGGCCACCGCCGCCGACAGCGCCATCACCGAGCCGACCGACAGGTCGATGCCGGCCAGGATCAGCACGAAGGTCATGCCCACGGCCATCACCGTCAGCGCCGGGATCTCGTTGACGATCGACAGCAGCGTGTCGCGGGTGAAGAAGTATTCGCTGAGGCTGGAGAACAGCAGCACCATGCCGACCAGCACCGCCGTCAGCGCCAGATAGGTGCCGGCCTGGCCGCGCAGGGCCGACCAGGCGCTGCCGGGCGTTGCTCTGCTGTCGGGGGCTGCGTTCATCGTCGTTCTGTCCTGCATGGGGAGGTGTTCAGTGGGCGGCCACGGCTGCGGGCTTTGAAGCCGCGGCGCCGCCGGTTTCGCTGAAGGCGGCTTCGAGCAGGCCTTGCTGCGTCCATTCGCCGCGCTTGAAGATGGCGACCAGGCGGCCGCCGCTCATGACGCCGATGCGGTCGCTCATCGCCATCAGCTCGCGCAAGTCGCTGGAGACGACGAGCAGCGCCTTGCCGGCGGCGGCCATCGCATCGAGCTGGGCATACAGATCGGCGCGGGCGCCGACGTCGACGCCGCGTGTCGGCTCGTCGAGCAGCAGCACTTTGCAGTCGCGGCGCAGCCAGCGCGCGAAGACGACCTTCTGCTGGTTGCCGCCCGACAGCGTGCCCACCGGCTGCTCGGGCCCGGTGCAGCGCACACGCAGCGTGTCGACCCAGCGGCCGGCCTCGCTGCGCTCGGCGCGCTGGCGCAGCCAGCCCAGCGCGGCGGTGAAGGCGCTCAGATCGCCCAGCGTGGTGTTCACGCGCACCGACTGCGGCAGCAGCAGGCCCTGCGACTTGCGGTCCTCGGTGACGAGGCCCAGCCCGGCGGCGATGGCCTGCTGCGGCGAGCGCCAGCCGCGGCCTTGGTAGGCGACGCGCTCGCCGTCGTACAGCGTCAGCTGGCCACGGTCGGCGCGGTCGGCGCCGAACAGCAGCCGCAGCGCCTCGGTGCGCCCCGAGCCGACGAGCCCGGCCAGGCCCAGCACCTCGCCGGCGTGCAGCGTGAAGTCCAGGTCGCGCACGGCCTGGCCGCGGCCCAGCCCCTCGGCACGCAGCACGGCGGCGCCGGCCGGGCGTGCCGGGCGTTCGGCGTGGTCGTCGACCTCGCGGCCGACCATCGCCTGCACGATGTCGGTCTCGCTCACGCCGCGCATCGGCCGCAGGCTGACCAGCGCGCCGTCGCGCAGCACGGCCAGCGTGTCGGCGATGCGCAGCACCTCGTCGAGGCGGTGCGAGATGTAGATCACGGCGACGCCGCGGGCCTTCATCTGCTCGATCTCGCGGAACAGCTGTTCGATCTCGCGCGGCGTCAGCATCGCCGTCGGCTCGTCGAGGATCAGCACGCGCGTGCCGTCCTGCAGGTTGCGCGCGATCTCCACCATCTGCTGCTGGCCGATGCCCAGCGCGGCCACCGGCTGCATCGGGTCGATCTGCGTCAGGCCGACGCGCGCCAGCTGCGCGCGCGCCTGCGCCGCCAGCGCGCCGCGGTCGACCCAGCTGGCGCGGTTGGGCAGGCGGTCGATCAGCAGGTTCTCGGCCACCGTCAGCGTCGGGATCAGGCCCAGCTCCTGCAGCACCATGCGCACGCCGGCGCGCTCGGCCTGCGTGCGGCTGCGCGGCGTGTGCGGCGCGCCGGCCAGCGACATGGCGCCGCTGCTGGGCTGCTCCAGCCCGCAGATGATCTTCGACAGCGTGCTCTTGCCGGCGCCGTTCTCGCCCGTCAGCGCCAGCACCTCGCCGGCGTGCAGCTCGAAGGACACGTCGGTCAGCACACGCGCCGCACCGAAGGACTTGGCGATGCGGTCGACCCGCAGCACGACTTCGCTCACGTCGAACAGACTCCGTTGATACATGGGCGGCCGGCGCGGTGCACGGGCCGAGGCCCGTCATCGCGCCGGCCGGGGGCGCTTACTTGCTGCCCTTGGTCACCAGGACCACGTCGGTCTTGACCTGCGCCGGCATGTCGGCCTGCTTCTGCTTGGCCTGCAGCGCCTTCAGCGCGGTCTCGATGCCGAACACGGCCTGCTTGGCGCCGTACTGGTCGGCCGTGGCCAGCATGCGGCCGTCGGCCAGCATCGGCTTGACGGCCGAGATGTTGTCGTAGCCGACGACCAGCACCTTGCCGGTCTTGTTGGCCGCCTTCACGGCTGCCACGGCGCCGATCGCCATGCTGTTGTTGCCGGCCAGCAGGGCGCGCAGATCCGGGTGCTCGCGCAGCATGCCGGCGGCGACGGTGTTGCCCTTGTCGATCTCCCAGTCGGCCGACTGCACGCCGACGACGGTGATGCCGGCGGCCTTCATCGCGTCCTGGAAGCCGAGCGTGCGCTGCTGGGCGTTGAAGGTCGTCGACACGCCTTCGAGGATGCCGACCTTGTCGCCGGCCTTCAGCGACTTGGCGAGGTGGTCGCCGACCAGGCGGGCGCCGGCGCGGTTATCGGGGCCGACGAACGGCACCTTGAACTGCTTGTCGGCCAGCGCGGCGGCGTCGAGCTGGTTGTCGATGTTGACGATCAGCACGCCCTTGTCGGCGGCGGCCTTGAGCGCCGGCACCAGCGCCTTGGAATCGGCCGGCGCGATGACGATCGCGTCGACACGCTGCGCCACCATCTGCTCGACCATCTTGATCTGCGCGGCGGTGTCGGTCTCGTTCTTGATGCCGTTGGCGATCAGGGTGTAGGTCTTGGCGTTCGCCTTCTGGTGCGCCTTGGCGCCGTCTTCCATCGTGCGGAAGAACTCGTTGGCGAGCGACTTCATCACCAGGCCGATCTTGGCCGGTGCGGGGTCGGCGGCGTAGGCCGGAAGGCTGACCAGGCCGCCCAGGGCCAAGGCCGCGGTGACGAGCGTCAAGCGACGAGTGATGTCCATCAACGATCTCCTCTAGCTAGGTTTGTAGGCCGGCTGCCGCCGGCGATTCGCGTCGAAGCGGGCCCCTGAAGACGCCGCCCGGCGCCCCGGCAATGAGTCCGTCGATCACGGCCGGAGCGCTGGGTTGAGACCTGCTGGGCGTGATTTAGACACCAAAAAAACGTTTACGCAATCGGTTTTCTGGCGCAAAGATCCAGGGTTTTCCCTGGGTGCGCGGCGGGCGGGGCGCGCTGATGCGCGGGGGATGGGGGGCGACGGCTGTCCGCCGAGGTGTGGCCGAGTACCGGCTGCGGGCCTGCGGCACGGTGCGGGCCGGCGGCTGCCGCTTGAGCCTCGTGTGCGCCGGCAGGTCCTTGGCATTCAAGCCGATCTCCACGCTGTCTTTCGTCGCTGGGCCGAACATCGCGAACTGCTTCTTGCGTCGAAGACTGACGTACGACTTCTTCGGCGCCTGTTCGAAGTCTCCGAACGCGCGGACCACCGTGCGACGACGCCACCAACGGCGGCCTGTTCGTGTTCGTCGCCGACAAGGCCAAGCACCTTTCGGCGGGATTCGGTGAACAACCTGGCCAACGCCGACAAGATCGCCAACCCGGACAACCTGAAGTTCTCGGAAGAGATGCGCACGCTGTTCATCGGCGAAGACAGCGGCATGCACATCGACAACTTCTTGTGGACCTGCAACGTCGACTCGGGCACGCTGAGCCGCGTGCTGTCGGCGCCGTCGGGTGCCGAATCGACCGGCCTGCACGCGGTCGGCAGCATCAACGGCTTCACCTACGTCATGAGCAACTTCCAGCACGCCGGCGACTGGGAGTCCCCGCTGCACGACATCGTCAAGCCGACGCTGGACCCGCTGATCCGCGCCAACTACGAAGACCGTTTCGGCGCCTCGGTCGGCTACCTGACGGCGACCAGCGCGCAGATCAAGCTGTCGCAGTAAGGCCGGCACTGCCCGAACGGGGCATCGTCGGGAGTCTGCGGCCTCCCGGCGACCGCCGTACCGGGCGTCGCTTTCGCGTCTGGCATGGGTTCTGGCCAGACCTGAGTCACGAACTCGTGTGCCGAGCAGGCCCGGCGGTCTGCGTCGGCATGCCGCGCATGGGCATCGTTGTTTGTGCGGCCGCCTGTCATCTCCGGCGCGATCTTCCGCACACCGAGCGTCCGACGCCTGGTGCACACGGACGCCGGGCCATGCGCCGAGGCCACACGCGACAAGTCACCTGTACGCGACTCGCCCGCGGTCGATGTGGCTCCCGCGTTGAAGGGCGGCCTCCTGTTCCCCGATGTTGCTGGATGACAATTTTCAATGCAATGCAGGCTGCGCTTTGATCATGCGCAATGGTCGGTCTTGGTGTGAGGAGTTGCTGATTGATTGGCTAACCCTCCGGTCTATTGCAGTGATCTAGCTTGGCAGTCTGCAATGGCTTTCTGCGCGCGACGCCGCGGTGCCGCAGCAGTAAAGTCGCCTGGCCAAGAATGAGAGACGGGAGGATCCGATCAGTATCGCCAGACAATCGCAGGACTCGAACAATAGATTTTTAGAATGGTTCTTGCTTCATGAATAAATCTGCATTCATCAAGGGAGCGGTCATTTCGGCGTGTGCCGTCGTGATCGCGGGCTGCGGGACAGTCGATACCAAGACGGTCGTCTCGAACAGCGATGGCTACCTCGCGACCAACTTCACGTCCGCGCAACTGTCCCAGCCGGTGCGTACCACCGTCGAGAAGGGCGATGTCCTGCCCAAGCTCTTCGAGCGCATCGACTTCGCTTCCACCGCCGACATCGACGAGGAGGGCAAGGTCTCGCGGATCTCCGCGACGAACTCCTTCATCAACCTGGGCAACGGCTACATCCAGAGCCGCGTCGAGTACGCGAGGAACGGTATCCCGTATCGCATCAATCTGGGCCTCACATACGCCGGGATCTATCGGCTGAAGAGCCAGACGGTCTTCGTCGACCGTTCCAACGCCTATCAGCCGCTGGAGACCAAGGAGATGACGAGGTTCGACCGCGGTCTTGGCAAACCGACGGCGGGGCAGTCGTACACCGTCGAGACGAAGACGGGGATGGCGCCCCAAGTGGTGAATTTCACCGAAGAGAAGCATGTCTGTACGGCCGGCAGCGCGGTACCGGCGTCTACCGTACACGCCTCCCTGCCGGGTACAGCCATCCCGCTCGATTGCACGATGACGGGGCAGGCTGGGGTGGTGGTTGGCAAGGCCAAGTTTGTCTGGATTGCCGATCTCGGCGTTGCGTTCCAGACCGAGTACACCAGTTCCCGCACCACCGTTCAGTACAAGGTGGAGAGCGTCAGCATCAAGAAGTAGTCCCTGGCGTCCGCTGCCCCGGCGGCGGGTGCCGCGCGCCGGGGCCGCCTCCATCGCGCCGCATGCGACGATCCTCGCATGCGCGCCGCTTTGACTGCCTCCCGCCCCGTCTGCCCCCACTGCCTGCGCCCACAGTCGACCTGCCTCTGCGCCCTGGTGCGCCCCACGCCGCACCGCACCGAAGTCCTGGTGCTCCAGCACCCGCAGGAGCAGCGCCAGGCGAAGAACAGCGTCGCGCTGCTGCGGCTGTCGTTGGCGCGCTGCGAGGTGGTCGTCGGTGAACGGTTCGACGACGCCGCCTTGCGCGCGCTGCTGCACCGGCCCGGGCTGGAGACGCGGCTGCTGTATCCCGACGTGCCGGCCGCGCCGGCGCCGCCGGCTTCGGCTGCGGCACCCGCGGCGCCGGTGCGCCTGGTCGTCATCGACGCCACCTGGCGCAAGAGCCTGCGCCTGCTGCTGGAACACCCGCTGCTCGCCGCGCTGCCGCGGCTGTCGCTGGACGCGCCGGCACCGACGCGCTACCGCGCGATCCGCGCCGCGCGCCGTGCCGACCAGGTGTCGACGTTGGAGGCGACGGTGCAGGCGCTGGCCGCGCTGGAAGGCCCGTCTTTCGACGGCGTGCCGCTGCTCGACGCCTTCGGCGGCTTCGTCGCCGCGGTGGCGGCGCGCCAGCGGCCCAATACGGAGGCCGAGCCCGGTTAGGGCAGCGCGCTGCAGACCCGCGCGTGCAGGTGCACCAGTTCCATCTGGCTGTGCGTGTCGGTCTTCTGGAAGACCTGCTTCAGGTGGCTGCGCACGGTGTTGTCGGACAGCCCCAGCGAGCGCGCGATCGTCGCCAGCGACTGGCCCGAGAACACCAGCGCGCTGACACGCGCCTGCGCCGCGGTCAGCTCGTACTGGCGCGCGAAGACGCAGGCCGCCGGGTCGTGCTGCGGCTGCGCGCCGCGCACCGCCAGCAGGGCCAGCCCGCGCGAGCCGCCGGCATGGCGGCGGAAGACGGCGCCGGCCGGGCGCACGACGACGACGATCGGCGGCTCGTCGGGCAGGCCGGCCAGCGTCAGCACCGCCGGTCGCGGGGCTTCGGCGCAGGGGGCCTCGTGGGCGACGCGCGCGATCGTCCCGGCCAGCAGGCGGCGGTCCTGCGGGTGCGAGGCGACGACGCGGCAGCCATCGACACGCAGGCCCTGGCGGCGCTCCAGCAGCTGGGCGCCGGCGGCGTTGGTGTGCACCGGTTCGCCGTCGGCGCTGACCAGGATCGCCGGGTTCGTGTCCTGGTCGGACAGGCGCAGCAGCGCGTGCGCCAGGTCGTTCGCCTCCTGCCAGCGCCATTGGCTGCGCATCGACAGCGTCACGTGCTGCAGCAGCAGCGACAGCTCGGCCTTCTGGCCGGCGTCGAAGGCGGGTTCGTTCTCGGCGCGGTAGGCGGCCAGCACGTGGGCGCCGCGCTGGCGCTGGTCGACGACGCCGCACAGCAGGTGCAGCAGACCGCGCGGCTGCAGCACCTCGCGGTAGAAGTCGGTGCGGCGCAGGTCGGGCGTGCTGATCAGCTCGTCGCCGGTCATCACGCGGCCGGGCTGGTAGTCGCAGCTGGACATGAACCACGGGTTGCGCGCCGCGTACTCGGTCATGCCGCCGGCGCCGCCGGTCGCCGACTCGTACAGCGTCACCTCGCCGCCGCCGAGGAACTGATGGTGCACCAGCGTCACGGCGCGGGCACCGAGGTGGCTGCGCAGGCGCTCCAGCACCTCGGGCCAGCTCTCGTCGTCGGCTCCGGCGGCGTGGATCGCATGCACCAGCTCGTGCGGGGGCGCGGGCGTTTTCGCCTCTGGCGCCGAGACGGCGGAACGGGCCATGGTCTGGGTTCCTGGCTGCGATGTGCGCACGATTCTGGTGCCCTGTTAACAGATGTCAATCCGGATCGGGCCCGGGAAACAGCCAGTGGGAAGGCGCGGAGGGCGCCGTTACCCTGCGCCATCGGGGCCCGCCGCGGCACCTGCGGGCGTTCCATGCTTCGAGTGAAGCGCGAGTACCAATCCTGGGTGGCGAAGGAGTCGCTGGAAGACTACGCGCTGCGCCACGCCGCCAGTTCCTACCGCCGCTGGGCGCCGCGCGTGATGGCCAACACGGCGATCGGCGGCATCTCCTTCCTGGCGCTGGAAGCCATCGGCGCCAGCATCACGCTGAGCTACGGCTTCCAGAACGCGATGACGGCGATCGTCGTCGCGTCGATCTTCATCTTCCTCGTCAGCCTGCCGATCGCCTATGCCTGCGCGGTGTCCAACGTCGACATCGACCTGCTGACACGCGGCGCCGGTTTCGGCTACCTGGGCTCAACGATCACCTCGCTGATCTACGCCGGCTTCACCTTCATCTTCTTCGCGCTGGAGACGGCGATCTGGGCCCAGGCGCTGAACCTGGCCACCGGGCTCAGCCTGCCGCTGGGTTATCTGCTGTGCTCGCTGGTCATCGTGCCGGTGGTGTTCTACGGCGTCACGGCGATCAACCAGCTGCAGGCCTGGACGCAGCCACTGTGGCTGGCGCTGCTGGTGCTGCCGGTGCTGCTGATCCTGTACCGCGATCCGTCGGTGGTCGGCGCCTGGACGTCCTACGCCGGGCTGGACGGCCGCCGCGGCCACTTCGACCCGCTGCTCTTCGGTGCCGCCGCCGGCGTGATGCTGGCGCTGGCGGCGCAGATCGGCGAGCAGGCCGACTACCTGCGTTTCCTGCCCGAACGCACGGCGGCCAACCGGCGCGAATGGTGGGCCGCGCTGCTGGCTGCCGGGCCGGGCTGGATCCTCATCGGCGCGGCCAAGGTCACGCTGGGCAGCCTGCTGGCGGTGCTGGCGCTGCGCACCGGCGCCAGCGCGGCGCAGGCGGTGGAGCCGGCGCACATGTTTGTGCACGCCTACCGCCAGGTCGTCGCCGACCCCGGGCTGGCGCTGGCGCTGGCGGCGCTGTTCGTCACCGTCTCGCAGGTGAAGATCAACGTCACCAACGCCTACAGCGGCTCGCTGGCCTGGTCCAACTGCTTCGTGCGCCTGGCGCACTACCACCCGGGGCGCGTGGTCTGGCTGGTGTTCAACGTCGTCATCGCACTGCTGCTGACGCTGCTGGGCATCTTCGAGACGCTGCAGACGGTGCTGTCGGTCTATTCGACGGTGGCGCTGGCCTGGATCGGCGCGCTGGTGGCCGACCTGGTGGTGCTCAAGCGCACCGGCATCAGCCCGCCGTTCGTCGAGTTCAAGCGCGCCAACCTGCACGACTTCAACCCGGTGGGCTGCGGCGCCACGGCGCTGGCCGCGGCGGTGGCGCTGCTGGCCTACGCCGGCGTCTTCGGGCCCTGGGGTCAGGCCTTCTTCGGCTTCGTCGCGCTGGCGCTGTCCTTCGTCGCCGCCATCGTGCTGGGCTACGCCACGCGCGGCCGCTGGTACCTGGCGCGCCAGGGTGACCGCTGGCGCGCCGTGCCGCGCACGACGCTGGTCGAGTGCTGCGTCTGCGAACGCGAGTACGAGGCGCCGGACATGGTGCATTGCCCGCTGTACGGCGGCTCGCTGTGTTCGCTGTGCTGCGGGCTGGAGCTGCACTGCCACGACTTCTGCAAGCGCCCGGCGGGCGCCGAGGCGGCGCCGCGGCCGGCGCGTTTCCGGCCGCAGGTGCTGCGCCGCTTCGGGCGCTTCCTCGGGCTGCTGGGTGTCGTCGCGGTGCTGATCGGCGCCGCCTTCCTGCTGACCTACCGCTTCATGGACCTGCACGACGCCGCCACGCGCGACGAGCTGGTGCGCGTGATGACGCGGCTGTACGTCGCGACGCTGGCCGTGGCCTCGCTGGGCGCGTGGTGGATCGTGCTGTCGCACGAGGCGCAGGAGCAGGGCGAACGCGAGCTGCTGGAGTCGCTGCAGCACCTGGAGAGCACACGCGCGAGCCTCGTCGAGACCGAGAAGCTGGCCTCGCTGGGCTCGCTGGTGGCCGGCGTCGCGCACGAGATCAACACGCCGGTGGGCATCACGGTGACCAGCGCCTCGTTCCTGTCGGACCGCATCGCCGAGACCGAGGCCGCCCGCCGCGACGGCCGCCTCGACGACGAGGCGCTGGGGCGCTACCTGGCCGACGCCGCCGGCTCGGCGCGGCTGCTGCAGGCCAACGCGACGCGCATGGCGCAGCTGGTGCAGAACTTCAAACAGCTGGCGATCGACCGCGTGCCCGAAGCGCGCCGCCGGCTGGACCTGCGCGAGACCGTCGACGAGACGCTGGCCGCGCTGGCGCCGCGCATCGCCGAAGCGGGCATCGAGCTGCGCCTCGAGATCGCGCCCGGGCTGGTGCTGGAGAGCTATCCGGTGGCGCTGGCCCAGGTGCTGTCCAACCTGGTGCTGAACGCCGTGCAGCATGCGTTCGAGCCCGGTACGCCCGGCCCGCGGCGCCTGCTGCTGCGTGCCGAGGCCGACGACGAGGAGCTGCGGCTGGACGTCGCCGACAACGGCCGCGGCATCGCGCCGGCGTTGCGCACGCGGGTGTTCGAACCCTTCTACACGACACGCCGGTTGCAGGGCGGCAGCGGGCTGGGGCTGTACATCGTCAACCAGATCGTCGCGCGCCAGCTCGGCGGTGCGCTGGTGCTGGACACCGCGCCGGGCGGCGGCGCGCGCTTCGCGCTGCGCCTGCCGCGCGTCGCCCGGCAGACGCCCGACGTGGGCCGCATACTGGGCGCCTTGCCGAGGACGGGTCGCGATGAAGCCTGAAGACGGGCCCTGGAAGCTGCTGCTGGTCGACGACGAGCCGATGGTGCACGAGGTCTCGCGGCTGATCCTCGCCGGCCTGCGTTTCGAGGACCGCGGCGTCGAGCTGCTGACGGCCGGTTCGGCGGCCGAGGCGCGTGATCTGCTGGCGCGCCACGGCGACGTCGCGCTGGCGCTGGTCGACGTCGTGATGGAGACCGACGACGCCGGGCTGCTGCTGGTGCAGCACATCCGCCAGCGCCTGGGCAACGCCGACATGCAGATCGTGCTGCGCACCGGCCAGCCCGGCGTCGCGCCCGAGGCCGAGGTGATGCACGGCCACGAGATCAACGGCTACTTCCTGAAGACCGAGATCACCGCCCAGCGCCTGAACTCGATCGTCATCAGCGGCCTGCGCGCCTACCGCCGCACGCTGGAGCTGCGCGCTGGCGGCGCGCCGGCCGCCGAGCGCCCGGCCGACCCGCTGCAGCCCACGCTGGCCGCCCTGGGCGCGCCGGCGCTGCTGCAGGTGCAGCCCGAGGTGGCGCTGGCGAACTGGCAGATCGCCGGCGTCGAACTGGTGCCGCAGTGGCGCGGTGCGGCCGGCTGGCTGAGCGCCGCACGCCTGCGCCAGGCGGCCGGCGACGGCGCGCTGCCGGCGGCGCTGGCCGAGCCGCTGCTGGCCTCGGCGCTGCACTGGGCACGCGCCTGGGCGCAGGCGCTGGGACGGCCGCTGCGCGTGTCGGTGCCGCTGGTCGGCGATGGCCTGGCCGAGCCCGAAGTCGGCCGCCGCGTCGTCGACGCCGTGCGCGCGGCCGGGCTGGCGCCGGGCACGCTGGACCTGCTGGTCGGCGAAGCCGCGCTGCGCGGCGCCGCGCCGGCCGTCGAGGCCTTGCGCGCCGCCGGCGTGACGCTGACGCTGGCCGACTTCGGCGCCGGCACGATCTCGCTGCCGCAGCTGAGCGGCGCGGCGCCCGACCGGCTGAAGCTGCCGCGGCCTTTCGTGCGCGGCGTCGCCGGCCAGCCCGAGCGCATGGCCGTCGCACGGTCGCTGATCGCGCTGGCGCAGACGCTGCAGGCGGTGGTCATCGCCGACGGCATCGCCTCGCCCGAGGACGCGCAGTTCTTCAAATGGGAAGGCTGCGAGCTGGGGCAGGGCGATGCGCTGGCGCCGGCCTGCGCACCGCAGGACCTGATGGCTCAGTTGGGCCAAGGCCCGGCGCGCGCGCACTGAAGCCGGCGCGGCCTGGCCGCGCCGGGATCAAAGGCTTCAGCGGCAGCCGGCGTGGCTGCAGCCGAAACCGCAGGCGCGGCGCCAGCCGCCGCCGCCCGCGGCCGGCGGTGCGCCCAGCCAGCCGGGCGAGGCGCCGGCCAGCATCGGCGCGGCCAGCGTGCGTGCCGCCGGCGCATCGCACTGCGGGCAGGGCGCCGGCCGCGACGATTCGGCCATCGGCCGGAAGGCGCGGAACTCGCCGCAGCCCTGTTCGCAGCGGTAGTCGTAGAGCGGCATCGGCTACTTCAGCAGGCCGTTGAGCAGCAGGTAGCCGGGCACCCAGCCGGTCAGCACGCCTTCGGCCAGCGTCAGGCCACCGACCAGCCGCGCGATCGGCTTCTTCATCGCCAGCAGCAGGAAGAACATGAACCACAGCACGCCCCAGGCCGCCCAGCTGAAGCCGAACCAGTAACCCCAGGTGCTGTCGGCGCCCGAGAGCGTCTGCAGCGTCACCGGCACCGCGGTCAGCGCGACGAACAGGCTGAACCAGCCGAGGCCGCGGCCGTCGGCGCCGTTGCTGCGGTTGATCGCCACCCAGAGATAGGTGAAGGTGAAGAGCAGCGTCAGCGCCGCGGCCTTGATCGACGCCGCGTCGGCGCCGGGGCCGAAGGCCAGCACCAGGCAGGCGACGAGGGTGATACCGCCGACCAGGTAGTTGATGATGGAGATCTCGTTGTCGCCGATGCGCCCCAACAGCCACAGGCCGTTGAGGCACAGCACGGCGCCGACGAAGAACAGGACCAGTCCGAGCATCGCGTGTCTCCTTCGTGTGGGGCCGGCCGCCCGCGGCCGGGGCGGCCGGCTCGGGCGCTCAGTTGCCGGAACGGGGCACCTGCACCCCTTGCTTGACCTGGTGCGGCGCGCCGGTGGCCGACGGCCGGATGTCGAAGTCGAAGATCGCGCGCGGGATGTAGATCGTCGAGCAGGCGTTGGGGATGTCGACGACGCCGGAGAGCCGGCCTTCCACCGGCGCGGTGCCGAGGATCATGTAGGCCTGGATGTCGGTGTAGCCGAACTTCATCAGGTAATCGATCGCGTGGTGGCAGGCGTTCTGGTAGGCCAGCCACGAGTCCAGGTAGTGCTGCTTGCCGCCGGAGTCGACCGACACGCCCGAGAACGCCAGCCACTCCGAGTACTGCGGGTCGCGGTTGCCGGGCATGAAGATCGCGTTCTCGCTTGACGCCGTACTCTGGCCATGCCGCCCTTGATCAGGTCGACGTGCAGGTCCATGAAGCCGCCCATCTCGATCGCGCCGCAGAACGTGATCTCGCCGTCGCCCTGCGAGAAGTGCAGGTCGCCGACGGACAGGTTGGCGCCGTCCACGAACACCGGGTAGAAGACGCGGCTGCCGGCGGTGAGGTTCTTGATGTCCTGGTTGCCGCCGTTCTCGCGCGGCGGCGCGGTGCGGGCGGCCTCGGCGGCGACACGCTCGAACTCGGCGCCTCTTCAGCGAACCGAGGATCGCGCTGTCGGGCAGCGGCGGCAGCGCCAGCGGCGGCACGCGATCCGGGTCGGTGGCGATCAGCGCCTTCTCGCGCGGCGTCCACTTGGCCAGCAGCTCGGCCGACGGCGCGGTGCCCATCAGTCCCGGGTGGTGGATGCCGGTGTACGAGACCTCGGGGATGTGGCGCGAGGTCGCGACGTCGCCGCGGAAGTCCCAGATCACCTTGTAGGCGTCCGGGAAATGTTCGGTCAGGAAGCCGCCGCCGTTGTCTGCGCGCGAAGACGCCGGTGTAGCCCCAGCCCTGGCCCGACAGCGGCCCGGAGTCCTCCTGGTTGCAGCGCGTCGATCTCGAGGATGTCGACGATCAGCAGGTCACCCGGCTCGGCGCCCTCGACGTAGAACGGGCCCGGAGAGCACGTGCACGCCGGCCAGTGGCGCGTGGCGGATGTCGTCGGCCGAGTCGTCGTTGTGGATCGCGCCGTCGAACCACTCGCGGCAGTCGGCGCGGAACACGGTCGCCCGGCTTGATCTTCACCGCCGGCGGGATGTCGGGGTGCCAGCGGTTGTGGCCGACGATCTTCTGGTCCTTGAACTTCTTCGTGTTGTCCAGCGGAAAGAGGTTCTGGGGCATGGCCGACCTTTCGAGGTGCGTGGGAAGACCGCTCCGCGGCGAGCGGAGCACGAGGACTGCCGGCCGTGTTCAGGGCCGGGGCAGGGTGAACAGCGCCGGGTTCAGCGGCGTGGCGGGGCGCGGCGAGCGGGCGAGCGAAGGCGGCGCCGAGACGACGTCCGGCTCGTGGCGGCTCTTCTCGGCGTGGTCCAGCGCGGCGGTCCATTCGCTGCGCCGGCCGGTCCTCAGCATCGGCGCCGAGAACACGCGCCGCGCGGCGCCGCCGCAGTGCGGGCATTCGGCTTCGGCCGGCGCCGTGCCCAGCGGCCAGTGGCGGTCGAACGGGCCGTGGTCCGCACACAGGTATTCGTACAGCGCCATCGACGTCTCCAGGAAGTGCGATGCGCCATCGTCGGCCAAGCGGGCGCAGGCCGAATCACATGCGGCGGTGAGGCAGCCTCACCTGTTTGGGTGAGACCGGGTGGCGCCGGCAGCGAGGGTTATGCTGGAAGCGGCACTTCACCGGCACTGGCCGGGAACGGAGCACTCTTCATGGAAACGCAGTCCCTTCATCGCGGTCGCCTGTTCGACCACGTGCAACTCGTGGTGCGTGATCTCGCGGCGAGCCAGGCCTTTTATGCCGCCGTCCTGGACTCGCTCGGCGTGCCGATGGGCGGCACGGGCGATGGCTATTTCTGGGCCGACGAGCTGTTCGTCACCGGCGTCGACAGCCCGGCCGCGCTGGGCGTGCTGACCGGGCGCCATCACCTGGCCTTCCAGGCGCAGGACAGGACGATGGTGGACGCCTTCTACAAGGCCGCGCTGGCCCACGGCGGCCAGGACAACGGCGCGCCCGGCGAGCGGCCTTATCACCCGGGTTATTACGCCGCGTTCGTGCTCGACCCGGACGGCAACAACATCGAAGCCGTCCATCACGGCGATGCGAAGCGCAGCGCGCCGTCGGTCGTGATCGAGTTCTGAGCGGGGGCGCCTGCCCGTTCAGACCGCGCCGTCCGGCGGCAGCCAGCGCAGCAGGGTCGCGTACAGCGTCTCGGCCTCGACGGGCTTGGCGATGTGGTCGTTCATGCCGGCCGCCAGGCAGGCGGCGCGGTCCTCGCCGAAGGCGTTGGCCGTCATCGCGACGATGGGTGTCGCGGCGCCGAGCTGCGCGCGGATGCGGCGTGTCGCCTCCAGGCCGTCGGTGCCCGGCATCTGCATGTCCATCAGGATCAGGTCGAAGCCGCCGCGCAGCGCCTGCTCGACGGCCTGGGCGCCGTCCGAGGCCACTTCGGCGACGACGCCGGCATCCTCCAGCAGCGCGCAGGCGACCTCCTGGTTCACCAGGTTGTCCTCGGCCAGCAGCACGCGCGGCCGCGTCGGCCGGCGCTGCAGACGCGACAGGGCGTCCGACGGTGCGGCCGCCACCAGCGCGCCGACCGGCAGGCTCAGCAAGGCTTGCGACACCGCGTCGTTGATCGACGACGGCGTCACCGGCTTGGCGAGCACGGCGACGAAACGTGCCTGCCGGGCGCGGTCGCGCAGCGTGTCGGTGTCGTGCGCCGTGACCAGGATGCACGGCGGCAGCTCGCCTTCGCGGCGGCGCAGCTCCAGCACGGTGGCGATGCCGTCCGGCCCCGGCATGTGCCAGTCGACGACGAGCAGATCGTGCGGCCGGCCGGCGGCGCTTTCGGAGACGAAACGCTCGATCGCCTGCGTGCCGTCGCCCGCCTCGTCGACCTGCATGCCGATGCGCCGCAGCATCTCGGCCAACACCTCGCGCGACTCGGCCAGGTCGTCGACGAGCAGCACGCGCATGCCGAACGGCGCCTGCACCGCAGGCGGCCGCTCGACGGCGGGCGAGTCGCCCTGGCCCAGCCAGCAGCTGAACCAGAAGCTGCTGCCTTGCCCGGGGAGGCTGTCGACGCCGACGTCGCCGCCCATCAGCCGCGCGAGGTGGCGGGTCAGCGCCAGGCCCAGGCCGGTGCCGCCGTAACGGCGGGTCGTCGAGGCGTCGGCCTGCTCGAAGGCCTGGAACAGCCGCGCCTGGCGTTCAGCGGCGATGCCGATGCCGGTGTCGCGGACCTCGAAGCGCACCAGCAGTCTTCCGCCCTCGGCGGCGACCCGTTCGCCGCGCAGCCGCACCCAGCCGCGGTCGGTGAACTTGACGGCGTTGGCCAGCAGGTTGATCAGCGCCTGCGCGAGGTGCTTGGCGTCGCCGCGCAGGCGCTCGGGCAGCTTGCCGGCGTCCAGCACGAGCTCCAGCCCCTTGCGCGCCGCACCTTCGGCCACCATGCCGAGCACACGGTGCATCAGCTCGTCGCGCGAGAACTCGACGTTCTCCAGCGTCAGCCGCCCGGCCTCGATCTTGGACAGGTCCAGGATGTCGTCGATGACCTGCAGCAGGTGGCGCGCCGCGTCGTCCACCTTGTGCAGGCGCTCGCGCAGCGTCGTGTCGGCGGCGTCGCGTGCCATCAGATGCGTCAGGCCGATGATCGCGTTCATCGGCGTGCGGATCTCGTGGCTCATGTTGGCCAGGAAGGCGCTCTTGGCGCGTGTCGCGGCCTCGGCCTGGTCGGCCCGCCGTGCAAGCTCCTCATTGAGCAGCTCCAGCTTCTGCTCGGCCTGCTTCAGCGCCGTGATGTCGGTGCCGACCGACAGATAGCGCACGATGCCGCCGTCCGGGCCGGGCACCGGGACGATGACGCTGTCCATCCAGAACAGGCTGCCGTCCTTCGCACGGTTGCAGACCTCGCCCTGCCAGGTGTGGCCGGCGACGATGGTCGCCCACAGCGCGCTCCAGAACTCCGGCGCGTGGGTGCCCGAGCTGACGACGCGGTGGGTGCGGCCCAGCAGTTCGTCGCGTGTGCGGCCGCTGACGCGGCAGAAGTGCTCGTTGGCGTCGAGGATCGTGCCCTCGGGGTCGGTCACCGAGTACAGCGACTGCGCGGTGATCGCGGTCGACAGCGTCAGGTAGTCGCGCTGCGCGGCGCCGAGCGTGGCTTCGGCGATCTCGGCGCGTTCGGTGGCGACCGCACGCTGCTGCTCGGCGCTGCGCAGCCGCGCCGCACGCTGGCCGGAGTCGCGCACGATGGCCGCCACGCCGACGACGCGGCCGTTCTCGTCGGCGATCGGCCCCAGCGCGATCGAGACGTCCAGCAGTTGGCCGTCGCGCCGGCGCCGCTGCGTGTCCAGTGGCTCGATGGCTTCGCCGGCGGCGGCGCGGCGCAGCAGTTGCGCGCTTTCCTCTTCCTGCCCGGGCGGCAGGGTCAGCGCGGCCAGCGGCCGGCCCAGCGCTTCGGCCGCCGGGTAGCCGAACAGGCGTTCGGCACCGCGGTTCCAGTCGGTGACGTTGCCGTCGAGCGACAGGCCGACGATCGCGTCGGCCGAACGTTCGACGATGGCCGCGCGGCGCGAACGTTCGATGGCCGTCTGGCGGCGCTGCGCCGCCGCGCCGGCCAGCAGCGCCGCCGCGAAGGCCGCCAGCGCGCTGGCCGCGGCCCCGGCCAGGAACAGCGTGCGCGGCTCGGTGCCGACCGGCCGGGCCATGAAGGCCGGCGTGGCGCTCATCTGCAGGCGCCAGCGGCGGCCGAGCACCTCGCGCTCGACGACGGTGCGCACCAACGGGTCGCCGGCCGGCTGCCCGCTGTCGTAGAAGCGTTCGGCGGGCCGGCCGTCGCCTTCGGTCACGTCCTCGGCGGCGAGGTGGAACAGATCGGTCGCCAGGCCGGTGGCGGCGATCAGCTCGGGCGCGACGATGGGCGCGTAGGTCCAGCCCCAGACCTCGCCGTCGGCGGCCGTGCCGGCCAGCCGCACCGGCAGCAGCATCAGGAAACCCTGGGCCGGCGCGGTGGCGGCCTGCACCAGCGTGATCGGCGCAGTGATCGCCGCCGTGCCGCTGCGCATCGCCAGCGCCGCGGCGGCGCGGCGCCGCGGCTCCGACGCGATGTCCAGGCCCGAAGCCCCCGCGTTGCGGGCGCCGGGTGCGACGTCGACGATCACCCAGTGCTCGCCTTCGTGCGGCGCGAGATGGCGGATCTCGAAGTCGGTCCAGCCGCGGCGCCGGATGTCGGTCGTGAAGGCGGCCTCCTGGTCCCGCGCCACGCGCTGGATGTAGCCGATGCCGCGTGCGCCGGGGAACTCGCGGTCGAGGTCGCGTGTCGCGCTGTAGGCCAGAAAGGCCGCCCGGTCCAGCCGCTGCGACCCCAGCGCGGCGATGGCGCCACGCAGGCCGCGCAGGCCGCGTTCGTAGCTGAGAACGTTGGCCTTGAGCTGATCAGCGGCGCCGGTCGCGAGGCGCTCGAACTGCGCCTGGCGCTGCTCGGTCAGCGAGCGCTGCTGGTGCCAGGCCAGCGCCGCGCTGATGCCCAGGCCAGCCAGCAGCACGGCGGCGGCCGTCGAGGCCTTGGCGGCGGAGACCTTCGACACCGGGGCGAGGTTCATCGCGGTCGATGGTACGGTGCCAGCGGCCTCCCGGCCATGCGGGCCCACTCGCTGCGGGGAGGCCCTCCCGCCCAGCCGGGGGAAGGGCCTGCCCGATCACGCGCCCAGCTTCTCGAACCGGCAGGTGAAGTGCCGCATCAGCCTGGGCTCGCTGACGATGCGGTAGCCGGCCAGCCGGTCCTTGGCGGCCGCGACCTCTTCGAAGGCCTCGACGACGTAGTCGGCGTGGCTCTGGGTGTAGGTGCGGCGCGGGAAGGCCAGGCGCACCAGGTCCATCGCCGCGGGCTTCTCGCTGCCGTCGGGCTGGCGGCCGAACATCACCGTGCCGATCTCGCAGCTGCGGATGCCGGCGGTCTCGTACAGCGCCACGGCCAGCGCCTGGCCCGGGTACTGCAGCGGCGCGATGTGCGACAGCCAGGCGCGCGCGTCGACGAACACCGCGTGGCCGCCGGCCGGCTTGACGACCGGGATGCCCATCGCGTCCAGGCGCTCGACGATGTAGGCGTTGGTGCGGATGCGGTAGCGCAGGTAGTCCTCGTCGACGATCTCGGCCAGGCCCTGGGCCAGAGCGTCCAGGTCGCGCCCGGCCAGGCCGCCGTAGGTCGGGAAACCCTCGGTGCGGATCAGGTGCTGGCGCGCCTGCTCGGCGAGTCCGTCGTCGTTCAGCGCCAGCCAGCCGCCGATGTTGCCGAAGGCGTCCTTCTTGGCGCTCATCGTCATGCCGTCGGCCACCGAGAAGCAGTCGCGCACGATGTCCTCGATCGAGCGCCCGCCCTGGCCCGGCTCGCGCGACTTGATGAACCAGGCGTTCTCGGCGAAGCGGCAGCCGTCGATGACGAAGGGCTTGCCGTGGCGCTGCGCCAGCTCGGCGACGGCGCGGATGTTGGCCAGGCTCACCGGCTGGCCGCCGCCGGCGTTGTTGGTGATAGTGATCATCACCAGCGGCACCTCGGCGGCGTGCTGCTGCAGGTAGGCCTCCAGCCGCTCCAGGTCCATGTTGCCCTTGAACGGGTGTTCGCTGCGCGGGTCCTTGCCTTCGGCGATGATGAGGTCGTCGCCGATCGCGCCCGAAGCCTCGATGTTGCCGCGCGTCGTGTCGAAGTGCGTGTTCGACGGGATGCGCCGGCCGGCGCCGCCGAAAATCGAGAACAGGATCGCTTCCGCGGCGCGGCCCTGGTGCGTCGGGATGACGTGCTTGAACGGCATCAGGTTCTTCACCGCCGCCTCGAAGCGGTAGAAGCTGGGGCTGCCGGCGTAGCTCTCGTCGCCGCGCATCACCGCGGCCCACTGCAGCGAGGACATCGCCCCGGTGCCGGAGTCGGTCAGCAGGTCGATCAGCACCGCCTCCGAGGGCAGGCCGAAGAGGTTGTAGCCGGTGGCGGCGAGGTGTTGCTGGCGCTCTTCGCGCGTCGTCAGGCGGATCGGTTCGACCGACTTGATGCGGAAAGGCTCGATGATGGTTTTCATCCAAGGGCTCCTGTACGGCCCCGTCCTTTCGCGGCAACCTGATCGCGATGGGGCCGATGCGCTGCGGTTGCCCGGAAATGCCGGACCGCGCTCAGCGCCCAAAGGGGTTGCGGGGGCGGATTCTGCTGAGGATTTCGGCCGGGTCAAGTGCCGGGCCGATCCCGGGGCACGCAGAGCACCTCGCCATCGCCCGGACGGTGCCGAAGGCGGGCGGCGAAATCAGCTGGCAAGCCTCCATTCGAGTGTGACGAAGTGTGGCGTGTTCGCAAAGCAATGATGCACGCAACGGGGTGGGATCAAAGTCGACACGCGGCGGCGCTGGCTAGCATGAGTTTTTGCCGATTGGGAGTGGATTCATGCAAGCAGCGGGGAGGCTGCTGCTGTCGGTATTGACGGCAGCAGTTATGGGTTTGACCGGATGCGGCGGCGGTGGTGGTGGTTCGGATGAGCCGAAAGTATCCCCTCAAAGCACTGACGGATACTGGGTCGGGTCTTATCAGACGGGCGCCACGAAACAGAACGCGCTGATCGCGACTCGGTCCAGCCAGGTGGCTTACGTGTTCAAGGACACGGGTGCCGTGGATGTCGTCTACAGCGCGCTTCTGCCGCCGACGAGCGACGGCACCGACTCCACCTCCTATTCGTCGTCGTTCGTCTACGCGAACTCCGCCGGTGGACTGCAGATGATCGGGAAGGCGTCGTCACATGTTCCGAGCATCAAACCGGGCGCCAGCATGACGGTGCTGACCGACACCTGGAACTGGAACGGTGTATCGCCAGAGCCGTCGTCGCCCACGCCCGACATCACCGGCACCTTCGCGATGACTGAGGTGGCTAAGGCCGATTACCTGATCACGCTGGCAGAACTGGTGGGGGAATATCAGGCTTACGCCGACAATACCTTGCGCTTCGACTCTTCCATCGTCGATTTCGCGATCGATACCGCCGGCAAGGTCACTGGCAAGTTCGCCAACGATTGCACGCTCGACATGACGCTGCAGATCGGTAATGACGTGGGACGCGGGGTCTCCGTCGGCGGTGGCCTGAATTGCGACGGCACCTATTCGGGCTACACCGGCTTGGTGACGCCGGTTTTCTCCAGCGGCGGCCGGGTGGGCGAACTGCTGGTCACCCTGTTCGACAACGCGACTCTCGTCCACCCCGTGTTGATCCACGTGACCCGCAGAGCCGCCAGCGAATAGGTCGATCGGCGACGCTGTCCGTTGCACGAGCCGCCGTGAGGCGGCTCTTTCATCGCCGTGGCGCGGTGGCCTGTCGGCACACGGCCACTGACTCCCAGCACCCGTCGCCGTAACGCTCGAAGCCCGCATCGCCGGCAAACCGCCACAGATGCAGCCAGCCGTGCTCGACGAGCTGGCGCACGGCGGTGTGCGCGGCGAGCACACGCTCGATCGCCGCGGCTGGCGCGTCGACGATGACCGTCAGCCGTAGCGGCTCGTGAACCCAGCGCCGGCCGTCGTGCAGCGACTGGCGCGACAGGCCGATGCGCAGGTCGCCGCCGTTGCCTTCGAAGACACCCAGCGTGCCGCCGACGACGTTGTGCAGCAGCTTGTTGCCGCTGCCCAGGCGCGCCGGCTCGCAGGTCGAGGCGTGGTACTGCCAGTTGATCCAGTGCGCGACCAGCATTGGCGCGGTCATCAACTGCTCGAGCTGGCGGCCGTCGGCGTCGGCGGCCGGGTCGTAGTCGTGCAGGAAGACCCGCCCGTCCAGCTCCGCGCCCAGGCTGCGCGCGCGTGGCGCGATGACGAACGCGGCGTTGCCGGCGAGGCCCCACTCGGGCCGGGTCTGGGCGCCGTCGTTGGCGCGGCGGCGCAGGCTGTCCAGCAGCCGGGCCGGCGGCAGACGCGCGTCCAGGCCCAGCGCCGGGGCGCGTTCGCGGCGCACGCGGTCGGTGGCGAGCTCGAAGGCGTCCTGCAGTCGGGCCCAGCGCTCGTGCACGGGCGCGCCGTGCAGGTCGAGGTCGAAGGCCGTCACCTCGTCGGTCGTGGTGTTGTGCAGCGCGGCGACGAAGACCGTCTGCGCCGGCACCTCGATGCCGTGGCCGCGCAGCCCGTCGCGCACCGCGGGTTCGTTGAGCAGGCGTGCCAGCACCCGCGCGTTCACCTCGCCGCTCTGGCCGCAGCAGGCGCCGCAGTCCAGCGCCGCGGCCTGGGCGTTGTTGGCGCTCTGGCTGCCGTGGCCGACGAAGACGACCAGCGGCGCCAGGTCCTGCGCCAGCCCCATCGCGCGCAGCACGCGGGCGGCGAGCTCGACCCGGGCCGCCGTGTCCAGCCCGGCCAGCACCGGGCGGCACAGCGGGCGGTAACGCGCCGGCAGGCCGTTGGCGTCGGGGTTGCGGCGCGCGGCAGCGCCCGGTCGCAGCCAGCGTGTCAGCGGGCCGAGGTAGGCCGCGCCGGCGGCCTCGACGAAGGACAAGGCGGCGCCGGGCCAGCGGCTGGCGGCGTCCCATGGCGCCAGGCGCGCGAAAACGCCTTGGCGTGCGCGGTGCGCGTCAGCCTGCAGCGCCTCGCCGGCCGGGCCGAAGTCGGCGTCCTGCGCCACGATGCGGTCGACGGCTTCGACACCGGGCGCCAACAGCCCGGGCAGCTGCGGCCGGCGGGCGGCGGTGGCCAGCAGCGTGTAGGCCAGCGGCAGGCCGAAGAAGCCGGCGAAGCCGAAGGTCTGCACACCCGGCGACGCCGCTTCCAGCGCGCGGCGCAGTGGCTCGCTGCGCACGTCGATGCAGAAAACGGCCTGAGCTTCGGGCACGGTGCAGGGCCTGGGCGCGGCACCGAGCAGGCGCGTTGCCAGCTCACGCTGGTAGCCGATCTCCAGCGCGTGCTGCCAGAGTTCGTCGACGCGCAGCGCCTGTTCGGCCTCGTGCAGCCGTTGCGGTGCCTGCTCCCACTGCACCTGCAGCGCGGCGAAGGCGCGGCGCGTCGCGGCGTCGTCGCGGCATTCGAGCAGCAGCGCGCCCCAGGCCAGACGCACGGCCAGCAGTTCGCTCAGGTGCTCGTCGTCGCGGCCTTCCAGCCGCGCCTGCCAGCCGAGGTAGGCGCAGCACGAGGCCCAGCCGTGCACCGTCAGCAGCACCGCTTCCAGGTAGGCCGGCCAGGCGTCTTCGGGCAGGCCCAGGCGGCGCAGCACCCAGCGCTCGGCGTCCAGGCGCGTGGCCGGCAGCGCCGCCAGGCCGCGCGCGATGCCGGGCAGGCCCATCAGCACGCCGATGCCGTGGTCGTGCGTGAGCGTGTCCCGCCAGAAGGCGTAGAGGCCGCCGCGGCGATCGGGCTGCCAGTCGGCCAGGCGGGTGTCGAAGTAGGCGGCGCAGACCTGGCTCACCTGGTGCGTGATCGCCTGCCGCCACGACAGCCGGCGCTGCCCTTGCGGGTCGTCGTCGAGCACGTCGATCAGCAGCGGCAGGCGCGGCAGCGACAGCGGCGCGTCGAGCGCGGCGACGGCGGCCGCTGCGTCCAGCCCGGCCGTGGGTGCCGCGGCCAGCGCCTGCGCCAGGTCGGCCGGCGTGATGCGGCCGGAACGCCAGGCCTCGCGCAGGCGCTCGCGCGGCGGCAGCACGGCGATGCCGCCCAGCACCGCCAGCCGCGCGGCCACCGTGCGCAGGCCGTGGCCGATGCGCTGCCAGTGCGGGTTGACGGCGATCGCGCGGTCCAGCGGCCAGGCCGGGGCGATCGTCGCGCAGGCCTGGGCGCAGGCCTGCTCGATGCGGCGGTCGATCTCGGCGGCGCTGGCCGGCGCGGGCCGCGAGACGGGATGAGAGGGTGCGAGCACGGTGTCCATCGGGTCTCCTGGGTCAGTCGGTCGAAGCCGGCGTCCAGCGTGTCGGCCACAGGCGCAGCGTGGCGCGGGTGGCGTATTCGTCGACGTAAAAGCCGGCGTAGCAACGGCGTCATCCAGCCGATCGTCGTCCGCCAGCAGGGCGATCGCTACCAACTCATCGCCGGCGATGTCGCCGCCTTCGCGCGAGCAAGCTCGGCGGGGCGATCGACCGTCCCTGCCATCATCCGGGACGCCGAATCCCTCGCCGAGGCGGCCATGGCGTTGGTCGAAGAAACATCGAACGCCAGGACCTCAACCCCCTCGACCGTGCCACCGGCTATCAAGCCCTGCTCACCGAGTTAGGCCTGACCCAGGCGGATCTCGCTGTCCGGCTGGGCGAAGATCGCTCCACCATCTCGAACCATCTCCGCCCTGCTGGAGCTTCACCCTGCCGTCCAGGAACTGCTCCGCGTCGGCAGGCTGTCGCTTGGGCACGCCAAGGTGCTGGCCGGCGTATCGCCCGCCAGCGAGCAGCAACGGCTGGCCGACCTGGTGGTCAAACAGGAACTGACCGTCCGAAACTTGGAAAGGGCGATCGCCACCGCCTCGACCCCGGCCGAGCCCCGCCCCGCCCAAAGAAAAGCTTTCCGGCGCAGCCGCCCACCTCAAAGACCTCGAACTCTCGATGTCCAAGACCCTCGGCACCCGCGTCCAGATCAAAGCCGCCGCCCAAAAAGGTAAAGGCAAACTCGTCCTCCACTACGGCTCGCTCGATCAGTTCGACGACTTGATCGGCCGGCTGGGCATCAAGCTGGACGAGTAGCCCGCGGCGGTCTGGGTAAGCGATTTATCGCCGAAGTGGAAAGTTCTGGAAGGTTCTGACAGTGGCGCCCTGCTTGTCGGTGTTGGCTATTCGGTTGCCAAAGAGCGTGGTCTCTCCCTCTATCCGACGGCGAAGCGCGTTTGGCCTTCAAGGTGCGCGTTTGGCATGCCAAACTCTACATCGTGCGACAATCGCCCTCTTGTCATGCAGAGGAGCGCAGCGACGAAGCATCTCGGCTGCGCTTACGTACGAATCTGCGTGTGAGCGCCGAGATGCTTCGTCGCTGCGTTCCTCTGCATGACAGTGGGAACAACGCGACGGTTCGAGAACGAATGCCATCGTACGGATCAGTGCTTTTGTCGCGTGAAGCCGACGATGAAGCCGAGGGTGCCGCTGACGCTGGCGGTCGCGACGGCGACGAGCTGGTCCTTGATCCAGGTCGATCGCTCCGCCACCCAGCCCGCCCCGCTGCGGAGGTCGGCCCCGATGGTGCTACCGTCGAGCTTGCCGAAGTAGATCGCTACGCCGGCCAGCACGAGCACGAGTGCGGCGAGGACTGCCACTGTCTTCACGAACTGCCGGGCCATGTAGCCGAGGACGAAAGCGATCGCGAAGCCTAGGCCGATCCGCCAGAGGAAGGGGGCGGTCTTGTCGTAGAACCAATGGCCGGCCGACCGCACTTGATCAGCGGCTTGACTAATTTGTTGGTTGATTTGTTGTTTCTGTTCCGCCGTCAACGATCGCTGGTTCGATTGGCCGACGAGGTCTTCGACCTTCGCCTTCGCCTGGACCTTCGCCTCCGGGTCGGGTTGAAAGTAGCCGGCCACCGATCCGCCGACGCCTACAACGCCGATCAGCAGGGCGAGGATCAGCGGCGCCTTCTTCCACGCCTCGAGTCGCCAGAAATGGCGCCATCGTCCGCACCGGCCGCCGCTTCGCGGTCGTCCCGACCGGCACTGCCACGACGGCCGCCGTCGGCGGGGGGGTCGGGGTCGTCGCGGGGTTCGGCGGCGGGGGCGTCGGGTTCATGGCGGATAGTTTACGGGAGGCCATCCGCGGTTGCGTAGCCGATCGCGATCGATTTGAGGCCGGCAACTTCTTTCCCTCTCCCGCGTACTCGTGGGAGAGGGCAGGGTGAGGGCCGTGAGACGATCGAGCGTAGATCGATCGTCGGCTCCTACACGGCCCTCACCCTATCCCTCTCCCACGGGGTACCGCGGGAGAGGGGACCAGACATCGGTCTCACTTCACAACGTCCGAGAAAATCGCGACTTGCCAGTCTGGCAACTTCACCTGCGGACGATCCCTATTGACAGTGCCGCCCGCGGCGCGGACCGTTAACGTCTGTGACCGCCGAGGTTCGGGTGTATGCCCGGACGCGGGGAACCCAACGCGAGGCCGGCTGTCGATCGTGACGAGCCCGGACTTGCGGCGAAGCGAGAAGGCGCTTCGCGATCGGCCGACGGATGCGTGGATGATTCGTGTGAACGAATCTTCACGTGGCGATCGGCTTGGGCGCAGGCGACGCGGGCGTGGCCGTCGGTGACGACGGCGGCGACCTGCCAGGGCACTTTCAGGCCCGAGCCCGACAGCTAACCTCGCAGGCGTGGACACACGATGGGGCGGCCGCCCGATGGCTCGCTCGCTCGACATGTGAAACTGAAAGGGCACTGACACACCCGCCGTCCGCTCTCCTGTGATCCGCGCGACGCGTTCGCCGCATCGGCCACGATTTTGATCGTGATCGAGCGACCGAAACGTTGCGCGTCTTCGGTTTGCCCCACGACCCCTTCCGGTCGGACGCCGCTCGGTGTGATGGAACGAATCGGCCCCCGCCTGGCCCGTCGCTCGCAGGACGACGACGGACCGGATTGGCGGGGCCTGCAACGATCGACGTCGACGATCCTCTCGTCGACGGTCGGACGGGTGCGGGTCATCGGCCGAGTATGAGTGAACGCTCGATGGATACGCTCGAACCGGTCGCCGCCTCGACGCCGGCGACCCTGGAATCCGATCACGCCGCCTCGCACGCGCGACGGCAGCGAGCCCCGCGCGCTTTCGCTGCTCGCCTCGCATCGCCCGCGCAACGTCGGCTGGACGCAGGCGGCCGCGCTGCTGTTCGGCGACTGGGGCACGAGCCGGCTGTACGTGCTCGGCCTCGCCTTCGCGGCGACGGGCGTCGCCAGCTTCTGGCTCATCTGCGCGATGAGCCTGCTCGTGCTCGCCGTCGCGTGGGCCTACACGCACATCTGCCGCATCTATCCCGACGGCGGCGGCGTCTACGCGGCAGCCGGCAAAGCTCGCAAGTGCTCGCCGTCGTCGTGGCGCTGCTGCTGTTCGCCGACTACACGATCACCGCGTCGCTCAGTTCGCTCGAAGCGTTCCACTACTTCAACCTGCCCGACGTCCACACGCTGTTCGCGTGGAACTCGCCGGGCCTGTGGGCGATCTTCGGCTCGTCATCCTCGGGCTGTTCAACCTGATGGGCCCGAAGCACACCGAGCGGCTTCGCGATCGTCGCCGCCGTCGGCATGGTGGCGGTGACGCTGATCGTCTCGCTCGGCTCGGCTCGACCTCTCGCCCGAACAGGTCGGCCTGTCGCTCGAGCCGCCGCGCGAGCCGGCGCATCGCGTCTGGCTGCACTTCGTCGCGATCGTGCTGGCGCTGAGCGGCGTCGAGGCGATCGCCAACCTGACCGGCGTCCTGAAGACGCCGGTGAAGAAGACGGCCAGCCGCTCGATCTGGGTCGTCGCGATCGAGGTGGCGATCTTCAACGCCGTGCTGGCGCTGGTGATGGTCGCGACCGCGCAGAGCGCCGGGCATGGAAGCGCAGATGCGCGGCGAGCACCAGAACGACATGCTCGCCTTCCTCGCCGGCCATCACGTCGGCGCGTGGGCCGAGTGGGGCGTCCGCATCCTGGGCGGCCTGCTATTGCTGAGCGCCGCGAACACCGCGATCGGCGGCATCATCGCCGTGCTCTACCTGCTGAGCCGTGACAGCGAACTGCCGACGATCTTCCAACTGCTCAACCGGTTCGGCGTGCCGTGGCTGCCGGCCATCCTCGCGTTCCTCGTGCCGGCGCTCGTGCTGGTGACGACGCACGAGGTCGAACACCTGGCCGCGCTCTACGCGATCGGCGTGGTGGGCGCGGTGGCGATCAACGTCGCGCTGTGCGCCATGCACCCGCGCTCTGCGTAAGTGGTTCCGCAAGACGCCGATGGTGCTGCTCGGCATCCTGCTGCTGGCGATCTGGATCACGCTCGCGGCGACGAAGCTGCACGCGTTGTACTTCGTGAGCGGCGTGATGGTCGTCGGCCTGTCGCTCCGGGCGATCACCCGCGCGGTGAACGCACGCGACCCGAACAAGCCGAGCCTCTTGCGGCAGGCGATCCGCGAACAGCTCTCCGACACGTCGATGGACCGGCCGAAGGTCCTGCTCGGCACGTACGGCTCGACGGCGCTGGCCGACCAGGCGTTGGCGTATTGCCAGCAGCACCGCGCGGCGCTGGTCGTCTGCTTCGTGCGTGAACTGTCGCTGAACGAGCGCGGTTTCACCGAGCAGGGCGCTTCACGATCGACACCGACCCGGTGGCGCTGAAGACGTTCGCTCACTTCCTCCACGCCGGCCACGATCGAAGCGTGCCGATCATCCCCGCGTACGACACCGGCAACGAAGCCGCGACCGCGATGGCGGAGACGGCGGCGCTGTACGGCTGCGACCGGATCCTGATCGGCTCCAGCCGTCGCGGCACGCTGCACAAGCTCGTGAAGGGCACGTTCCAGCGCCGCTTGGAATCGATGCTGCCGGGTGAGATCAAGGTGGAAGTCGTCTCGACGTGACGATGATGCGACCGTGATTCGCTGCGATTCGATCTCAATTCGATTCGAACGCGTCGACACGACATTTCGAGGAATAGCATGCGTCGCGCGGCCGTTCATTTCGAACGGCTCGCGTGTCTGCGGCGTGCGGATGCCTTCATCGATCCGTCCGACATCCGGCAGGGAGAACGCCCCGATGCCTTCTACTCGATCGACGACGGAAACTCTCGCTTGACCTCACCCAAATCGAACGGCGTCAGCCGACGCGGCTTCCTCCGGAACGTCGGTGCGGCGGCCGTGCTGACCGAAGGATTGGTCGGCCTCGCGACAGCGAAGTGCAAGTGCCGGCCGAGCCGGCGACCGTGAAGTCCGACGACGATCGGATCATCAGCGGCACGGTGCCGGTCTCGCTCACGATCAACGGGCAGCAGCGATCGGTCGAGGTTGAGCCGTCGGATGATGCTGCTCAACGCGATTCGCGATCGCTTGGAGCCTCGCTCACCGGGCCGAAGCTCGTGTGCGATGCCGGGACGTGCGGCGCGTGCACGGTGTTGGTCGATGGGTTGCCGGCGTACGGCTGTTCGCTGCTGGCGATCGACATGGTCGGCCGACAGATCATGATGGTTGAAGGCCTCGGCACGCCCGACAAGCTCAACCCGGTCCAGGCCGCGTTCTGCGAGAAGGACGCGATGATGTGCGGCTTCTGCACGAGCGGGTTCGTGATGAACCTGACCGGCTTCCTCACGAAGTGCCCGGAGCGACGCCGCTGGAGATCAAATCAAGAAGGATGCAAGGAAACTTCTGCCGCTGCGGCACGTTCCGGACATCTTCGAAGCGGCGGAAGCGGCACAGGCGGCGATGAAGAAGGCGTGAGCCAGACATTCGGTGGCGACCGATCTCCATTCGGGAGTGAGAGCGATGCCAGAAACGACGACGCAGCCCGGCAAGCGGACGATCCGCCGCCCGAAGGTGATCAACGGCGTGCCGAGCGAGATGGAGTTCGAAGAGGTCAAAGTCGAGATGCGCCCGGCCCGACGTGGGGACCGAACGACAAGCATCTGGCTGCCAACATTCGCTTGCCTGTGCCCGACGGGCTCGCCAAGACGACGGGGACGGCGATCTACACCTACGACGTCCGCCTGCCCGGGATGCAGTACGGCCGGTTCGTCACGTCGGCCGTCGCGCGGGCGAACATCACTCTCGATCGACACGTCGAAGGCAGAGAAAGTGCCCGGCGTCACCGCCGTCGTGCCGATCGCGAAGTCGGTCCGCTACGAAGGCGAACCGATTGCCGCCGTCGTCGCCACCACGCGCGAGGCGGCCGAGGACGGTGCCCGCGGTGATCGTTCAAATGAGGCGCAGCTGTTCGTCGTCGTCGGCGAAGACGCCTTGAAGCCCGGCGCGCTACAACTCTTCCCGCCGCCCAACCGTCGCAACGTGCAGGGGAACGCCGACGAGGTCGAGGCGGAGTTCGACAAGTGTGATGCCGTCGTCGACGTCGAATACCGCACGCGGATCATGCACCACGCCTGCCTCGAAACGCACGGCGTCGTCTGCGACTACCGCGGCGGGAACTCGGCCACTGTGTACGCCTCGACGCAAGGCACCTTCACCATCCCCGGCGACGCGGCACGGTGCTCGGGCTGAAGGAGTCGGACGTCACGTCGATCGTCCAACACATGGGCGGCGGCTTCGGCAGCAAGTTCGGCCTCGGCATCGCCGGTATGTGGGGCTGTCGGTTGTCGAAGCAACTTGGCGTGCCGGTGAAGATGATGCTGACGCGACGAGAGGAGTTCCTCACCGCCGGCAACGGGCCGGGATCGATCCAGCGCATCAAGGCCGGCGCGAAGAAGGACGGCACGCTCGTCGCGGTGAAGTCGTTCACGTACGGCCTCGCCGGCGTCGGCCGCGCGAACATCGCGGGGCAGCCGTACCAATACAGAGGCGCAGAAAGTCTTCCGCGAGCAGACGCCGCTCAACACGAACGAGGACGCGAGCGTCGCGATGCGTGCGCCCGGCTTTCCACAGGCCTCGTTCGCGAGCGAATCGCTCATGGACGAACTCGCCGAGCGGATCGGCATGGACCCGGTCGAGTTCCGAAAGAAGAACGCGACGAACGATCATCACCGTCGGCAGCTCGACAAGGGCGCGGAAGTGATCGGCTGGTCCCGTCGCAAGATGCAGGCCGGTGCCGATGTGGGGCCGATCAAATGCGGCTTCGGTTGCGGCATTGGCGCGTGGGGCGGTGGCGGCGGGCCGAAGTGTGTCGTCAACCTCACCATCTCGCGCGATGGTTCAGTCGTCGCGGAGGTCGGCAGTCAGGACCTCGGCACCGGCACGCGGACGTACATCAAGGCGATCGTCGCCGAAGAACTCGGGCTGGAGATGAGCGACGTGGCCGAGAAGATCGGCAGCTCGAAGTTCGGCGACGCCAACGCGTCCGGCGGCTCGACGACGGCGGCGTCGCTCGCGCCGGCGGTCAAGGACGCGGCGTACAAGGCGAAGGCGGAACTGGCCAAACTCGTCGCGCCGCTCGTCGGTGCGGAAGCGGACGCCGTCACGTTTGCCGATCGGAAGATCGGCGCCAACGGCAAATCGATCGAGTGGAAGCAGGCGTGCGGCGCGGTGCCCGCGGCCGGCCTGAAGGTGCAGGGCACCTGGCAGCCAAACCTATCGGCCGACGGGCGCACGGCGAGCTTCGCCGAGGTCGAGGTCGACATCGAGACCGGCCACATCAAGGTCGTCCGCATGTGCCACGTGCAGGACGGCGGCCTGATCCTCAATCGCCTGGCGACCGAGTCGCAGATCAACGGCGGCATGATCCAGTCGATCGGCATGGTGCTTTACGAACAACGCGTCATGGACGGCCGGCTCGGCGTGATGCTCAACCCGCAGTTCGGCGACTACAAACTGCCCGGCACGCTCGAGATCGGCGAACTGATCCCCGTGATCGACGACGGCGACACGCGGCAGGCCGTCATCGGCATCGCCGAGCCGGCGAACATCCCCGGCGTCGGCGCGGTCGCGAACGCCGTCTACAACGCGTGCGGCGTGCGCGTCCGCGACCTGCCGATCACGCCGGACAAGATTCTCAACGGCTTGTACGCCTGCGCGGCGAAGGGAAGGCGTGATGAACCAGTTCGAATGGGCCAACGCAAAGTCCGTCGACGACGCCGTCCAGTTGCTGTCGGTCTTCGTGCCGACCGACTTCGACGAGACGCACCGCCCGATCGGCGGCGGCCAGGATCTGCACACGACGCTCAAGAGCTACATCCAGCGGCCCAACCGCGTGGTGAACCTCAAGACGATCGATGGGCTGAACGCGATCACGCTCGGCAACAACGGCCTGTCGCTCGGCGCGACGGCGACGCTCACCGCGATCGCCGAGCATGCCGACGTGATGAAGTTCGCGCCGGGCCTCGTCGACGCGATCCATTCGGTCGCCAGCCCGCAGATCCGCAACTTCGGCACGATCGGCGGCAACCTCTGTCAGCGGCCACGCTGCTGGTACTTCCGGCTCGACAACGTCTCGTGCCTCAAGCGCGGCGGCGACACGTGCTATGCCAAGGACGGCGAGAACAAGTTTCACGCGATCTTCCACACCGACTGCGCCGTGCGTCATCACGCATCCGAGCGACCCGGCCCCGATGCTCGTCGCGATGAATGCGCTCGTGACCGTGCAGGGATCGAAAGGCAAGCGCGACGTGCCGATCGCCGAGTTCTTCCGGCTGCCGACGGCCGAGGATTCGAAACGCGAGAACGTGTTAGACGCCGACGAGATCGTGACGCAGGTCCGCATCCCGCAGGCCTGCGCCGAAGTCGACGTATCTGAAGTTCAAGGAGGCGCGAATCGCTCGACTTCGCGATGGCGTCGGTGGCGGCGGTCGTGAATCTCGGTGATGCAAACACAATCACGTCCGCCCGTGTCGTGCTCGGCGGCGTCGCGCCGATTCCGATGGAACTGCCCGCGGTGGATCAGTTCCTCGCCGGCAAACAGCTCGACGCCGCCACGATCGAGAAGGCCGCCGAACTCGCGGTGGCGGACGCGAAGCCGCTCGCGCAGAACGGCTACAAGGTTCCGCTCGACGCGGCACGTTGGTCCGACGGGCACTGACGCGACTGTCGGCGTGACGCGGTCCGCTGAACGCCGCGGGCGTCGACGGCCGATCAGCGTCAGCGTCGCCAACATCGCCGCGAGCGACGGCTCGGGCACGAGGGATTGCGCCAGCGCCCAGTCGCCGCCGAAGGTCGCGTCCAGCTTTGCCAGTTGCGCGTTGATCGGCCAGTCGCTGCCTGCGGCGGTGGCCGTCTTGCCGTATCGCCGCGCGAGGATGAGCAGGTCGTCGAAGTTCACCGCGCCGCCGCCGTCGAAGTCGCCGTCGGCCCACGTTGCGCCGCTCGTGAGGTTGTAGTGCCGGCGAGCGCGAGCAGATCGTCGAAATCGACGGTGCGATCCAGGTCGGCATCGCCGGGCAGGGCGGCGGTGACGACGACGCCGGTCGCGTCATACGTCACCGCGAGCGCGAGCTGCGGCGAGATCGTCACGCCGGCGACGGTGTCGAACGTCCCAGACCGGGTGGCCGCCTGGATGATGCGATGCGCCGTGCCATAAGCAGGCACATACGCGCCGTCGCGATCGAGGACCAGTTGCCCATCGACCGCGACGCTGCCGGTCGCGACGAGCCGATCGAACCCGCCGGCCGTGCCGTTCACGAGGTCGAAACGCGAGATCGTGGTGGCGGTGAGCGCGATGTTCGCCGCATCGACCGTTGCGACACCGTGATCGGTGCCGACGCTCGAGCCGAGGTCGAACCCGCGTTCGAAGCGGACGTTGCCCGTGTAGTCGCCGCCGCCATCGACGTCGCCGTCGAAGGCCATCCGCCGCGCCGCTCGCGACCGGTCCGTTGACGACGCCGTTGTTGGTGAAGGGGCCGACGAAGCGGAGCACTGCCGGACTGTCGTTGGTGACGGTCCCGTAGTTGACGAAGCCGCCGCGCACGGTGCCGCCGCCGCTGAGCGATCGGCCGGCGGGGAGCTCGATGCCGTTGAGGCTTGCGAGCGTGCCGCCGGCGATGGTGGTGGTCTGCCCGAGCCGGGCCGCGCCCGCGCTTAGTAAGTTCACTTGTGAAGAGCCGACGTTGATCGCGCCGTCGAACAGCGTGAATCCGTCCGCCGCCCCGGCCTGGCCGAGCGTCAGCCCGCTGCCGGACGGCGTGATGCCGGCCGCCGTGCCGCCGCTGACGCGGGCGACGATCGTGCCGGTTCCCGACAGTTGACCCGTCAGCGTGAAGCCGCCACTGGCGCGAATCGTGCCGCCGCTTAGAGACGTCGCCGCGACAGTCAGGTTCGATGCAGTGCTCGCGCATGACCCGCGACGTTGAGCGGGCCGGCGAGCGACGCGCTACTCGAGAAGATGGCCGGCCCGACCAGCGCCACCGTGCCGGACGAACCGCGCTCGACAACGTGCCGTCGACGACACCCTTCAGTTGGAGCGTGCCTGCGGTCACCGAGACGCTGTCGGCCGTCACGCCCTTGTCGAGCGTGAGCGTGCCCGCGTTGACAGCGAGCGTTGCCACGGTCAGCGGTGCTGACCGAGACGCTGCCCGCGGTCGTCTTGGTGACGGCACCGCTCGACACGACCGGTGCCGCGAGCGTGCCCGATTGCAGGTTGAGCGTCGCCGGCAAGAGCAGGCTCGTCGCACTGCCGACGACGGTGCCGCCGCCGAGCGTGAACGTGCCGGTGCGTTGCGTGTTTCCCTGAAGGTTGAGCGTGCCGCCCGCCAGGGTGATGACGGAGGTGGGCACGAGCGTGTCGTGCGTGCCGAGGGTGAGCGTGCCGGCCTCGACGCGCGTGCCGCCGGTGTAGGTCTGCTGTGCGGTGAAGATCTGCTCGCCAGGGCCGCGTTTCACGATCCCGCCTGCGCTACCGTCGTCGGCAATCACGCCGTTGAAGGTGAAGCTGGTGTTCGCCGGGCTGTCGATCGTGAGCGCGGTCGATGAGCCAGGGTTTCGGATCCGCACGGTCGGCGCGATGCCCGCGTCGCTCGCGAGGCCGCCGACGCGCAACGTCGCGCGGTTGACGGTGAGCGAGCTGGCGGCCGTGAAGAACCGCAGCTCGCCGCCGACGACGAGCGACGCATCGTTGGTGACTGAGACGGTCCCCGTCCCGCCCTGCTGGCCGGCCGAATACCCGCCGAGGGCGAGGAAGTCGGTGGTCCAGCTCGATCCTTGGTCTCGGAGGGTGACGCCTCCGACCGCGCCGCTCGACACGCCGACCGCCGACGCGATGTTGGAAACGGTCGACCCGTCTTGGATGGTCAGCGTGTTGCTGCCCGAGCTGGCGGCGAATCCGATGGCGAGGATGTTGACGTCGCTGATCGTCGCGCGGTTCGACAGCGTGACGGATGCATTCGCCGAGCCACCGATGCCGACGAGGATCTGGCCGGCCGTCTGAAGCGACGCGTCCGGGCCGTCGATCGTCAGGGCACCGTCCGTGTTCGATCCTTCGATGACGACGCTGCTGCCGGACACGCCGCTGACGCTGCGCCGTGGCCGATGTTCACGGTCGAGCCCGCCGCCCACAGGGCCGTGTAAGCGTCCGACGTGGTGCTGGTGAGCGCGAAGGTGCCTTCGTCGAACACGACGGATCCGGCTTCGGCGCGGAGGTATTGAAGGGTGTTGGTCGCGCCTGCGAATCGGAGCGAGCCGCTGCCTTGTTTGGTGATGCCGTACGCACTGTTGATCGTGCCGGTGAGCTCGATCGCGCCGCCGTTGATGCCCCACACGCCCGACGCGTTCAGGCCCACGTTCGAGGTGAAACGGTGACTGCCGCCGCCGGTGCTGGCGAGGTTGCCGGTCTGAAGCGTGAGGGTCTGGCCGTTCAGGCGATAGGTGGACGCGCCGGTGAACGCGAGGTCGCCGACGGTTCGATTGGTGCCGAGGTCGATCGTGCGCACGGTGGCGGCATCGGTGAAGGTCGCCGTGTCGGTCGAGCCGGGCAGGCCGTTCGGGGTCCAGTTGCCGGCGATGCCCCAGACGCCGCCGGACGTGCCGTTCCACGTCCGCACGACGCCCTGTGCCGGGCCGGCGATCAGGGCCAACGTGCAGGCCGTCAGGAGCGCGGCGTGGGGCGTCGAGCGCGACGCGCGGGTGCGACGACGAGACGACGGCAACGGCTTGGCTTTGACGGTCATGTGGCTTGGCTCCCCGCGAAGTGAGGCCGAACCTTAATTCATCCGTGTCGGCGTCGCCATGTCATTTCTCGAGCCGGTTCGACGCTTCGGGCGCGAGGTCCGCCCCGATCGTTAATCGCCGCGCGGTCGAAACGATTAAGCCGAAAATCCGTCGTCCCGCACGGCGGCGCCAGATAACATGGGCGGGAGTTTCCTGTCTGAACGAGGTTGCCCGCGATGGAGCCGAACGCCGAACCGATCCAAACCCCGTTCTGCGGCGAGCTTCGCTCGAAGCGGTTCCTGATGCTCGACACGATCCCCACGCGGGCCGAGCAGTATCTGGACCCGAGCCTGCACTGCTGGTGCTACCATACGCAGCAGACGATCGGCCCGGACGGCGGCTTCGTGGAGCCGGAAGAGTGCGTGCCGGGGCGGTCGTGTTACCGATCGGCGTTGGCGCCGGAGCCATTGCCGCCAACGCCGCCCGTGTCTGAGATCACGTGAGACACACAACGCTGTCATGCAGAGGAGCGCCAGCGACGAAGCATCTCCGTGTGAGATGACGAGATCGATCGTCTGTTCGCAGCCGAGATCCTTCGTCGCTTCGCTCCTCTGGATGACATTGCTGGAACGCCTTCAGTGAGGACGACCATGACCCGCACGCGAACGCTTCATCGTTGGATGCCGATGCTGCTCCTGCCGCTACTCGCCGCCGCGGAGGCCGGACCGACCCATGCCGTGCGCGGCGACTACGTCGAAGCGCGGACCGCGAGCGTGTTCGCCGGGGCGTGTCACTACAACGGCGAGCGCGTCACCGAGGGCAAGTCGGCGCTGCTCGCATGGCGGCTGGACGGCGGCTCGTTCGATGGCATCGATCTGGGCGGCGTGAAACTCGCGGCCGTCGTCGCGTGTGACGACAACCTCGCGGAGCGTGCGGCCACGCGCCGGTCGGCGATCACGGTCGATGCGGATTCGGATGTGAAGGCGAACGCCGCGGTCGCGTGGGTGAAGCAGCGCGTCGGCGATCAACTCGGCGAGGTCGTCAGCGTCCGCCGGGCGCCGGTGACGTTCGAGCATCCGACCGACGCGTTCGTCGTGCGCGTCGATGGGTTCGGCTCGATGTCGGTGAAGGCGATGCCGGACCGCGCGTGTTGCTCACAGCCGGAACTGGTCTGGTATCAGCCGCTGATGCCGGTGACGGATCGCCGCGTCGGTTACACGGCGTCGGCCCAGGTCGCGGTCGTGGCGATCGGGGCGGATTGGCAGCGAAGCGATGAGAACAGTGCGATCTACGGAAGATTCGAGCGGTAAGCGCGAATGTCACGCAGAGGAGTGCAGCGACGAAGCATCTCGGCTGCGCTCACGCTCCGATCTTGCCTGATCACGCCGAGATCCCTCGTCGGCAAGCCTCCTCGGGATGACAACGTTGCGGCCGTTCGATCCGTTCACGCGTGTCGGCGATTCTTGTCCAGGATCGCGACGATGATCAGCAGGAAGCCGAGCGTGCGGACGAAGTAGAGCGCGGTGCGGACCTCGTTCGCCTCGGTGAACGCGAGCGCCAGCCAGTTCAGTCCCAGGATCCAGAACGCGATCGCGAACATTACGAACAGGCGATCCTTGGTCCGACGATAGAAGCGCAAGAAGAACAGGCCCGCCACCGCGCACGCCATCACGACGTTGCCCAGCACGAACTGGTTCAGAAGTTTTTCGTCCGGCGACATCGTCGGCTTGGGTCCTCGTGCGAAGCGGTCAGTCCGATTCCCAGATCAATCCGAACACCAACAGGCTCATCCCCAACAACGTGGCGATCATCCGCCATACAACGAAGGTCAGTCCGGCGAACGTGAGCACGTCGTCCGGATAGACCACCTTGTCGACGAAGAGCAACGCGTTGTTGATCGCCAAGCAGCCGAAACACGCGCCGCACCACAGCAGCAAGCGTGCGCGGCTGCGGATGAATCCGCGCAGCAGCAGCACGGCGCAGATCAGGCTCGTGATGACACACAGCAGATATGCGGCCTCAGCCATCCCTGCCGTCCTTCCTGAAGCGGAACGCGTCGGCAAAGGTACGCAAGGTGTCGGTCGGTTTGGAATAGATCAACGCGATAATGCTGACGCGCCGGCCGGCGTAGAGCCTGGCCAAACGATCGACGACCGTGGCGAGTTCGGCCGGCGACGTGCCGAAGCGGTACGCCGGCTCGGTCGCGTCGACCGTGCGGATCAGGCCACGTCGCACGAGCAGGTCGAGCTGTGCCGCGGTCCAAGCCGTCTCTATGCGCAGTTCGCAGCCGCCGCGTCGGCCGTCCAGTCGATCGAGGCATTGGCGTGCAGCAACAACAGCAGTTCGAGCTGAACGGCCGAATCGATGTGACGTGCGATGAGGCTTCGCACGTCGCTGGGGATGTCCGACTGTTCGTCCAACGCTGGCAATCCGTCGACGTGACGCGGGGCAGAGGGTTTACGCGAGCTGGTGAAAGCGGAAGTAGGACGCGGCGAAGCACCGGTCGGCGAGCGCGACGATCAGGCGGGCGGACTCCTCCGACGGGCTGTAGAACGGCACGGTCGCCACGAGCGGCCGCTGGTCGAGTTCGAGCAGGCCGAACGCCGGTTCGAAGCCGGTGTCGTGCAGTTCCTGCGTGAGGCGTCGCTGAAAGGCGGCGAGCGTGATCGAGTCGGCCGACGGATTGATGCCCGTCGCGAGGATGCTGAGCGAGGCGAGTTGTTCGTCCGCGCGGATCGTCGCGACGCCGGCAGTCGGTGCCGAGGCGCTCCAGCGGAATCGGAGGTTCGCCACACCGCCGAGCGGGGCGAGTTCGAACGTGTGCGCGCCGTCGCCGCGATAGAGCTGGTTGGAGAACGCGAACATCATCTCGTGCAGCCGGGCAGGCGTTCGAGCGTCGCGTAGTCGTACGACGTGACGTCGCGCAGTTCGCCCTGCGGCGAGAGGTCGGCGACGTGGAAGGATCGGGCGGTGCGGGTCACCAAGATCTGTGTGTGTATACGACCACAATCGACGAGTTCCATCGCCAGCGCGGTGCATTCGCACGGGCTAACGCGAGATTCTTTTTCGTCAACCGGGGCAAGCCTGATTGTGGGATGGGCGCGGTCCGGCAGAGTGGCCGATTCGTCGTCGCGCGTTCCTGCGCACGAGCGACAAACACGCGAAGAGAAGGATCGAACGCGTCATACCAAGGATCGCACTATGGCCGGTGAGACCAACCGTCGTCGCACGCCCCGCCTGCGCTCGCCCCAAGCCTCTAAGCCTTCTACGACGAAGCAGGACGCGGACAATCGACGACCGACCGCCTCGACGACGGCGCGGGCCGATAGCTTGGCCGCGCTCGACGCGCTGACGAATCCCACCGCCGGCCGACGTCTGCCGCCCGCGATGCGCAACGAACGGCTGCCGGAAGATGCGCCACGCCGACCGACCCGCGAACGGCCTGCACCGCACAGGCGACGCCGACGGTGGGCACGGCCTGAACAAGGCGGCGCTTCTCAGCGCACTCCTCGCCTTCAAGCGCGGCGACTTCTCCGTGCGTCTGCCGATCGACCTCGGCGGCGTCGACGGCAAAATCGCCGACGCGTTCAACGAGGTGATCGCGCTCAACGAGCGCATGTCGAACGAACTCGAACGCGTCAGCCGCGTCGTCGGCAAGGAAGGCCGCATCTCGCAACGTGCCGGCATCGGCGTCGTGAGCGGCGGCTGGCAGGACGCGGTCGAGAGCGTCAACGCGCTCGTCGAAGACCTGGTGCACCCCACGTCGGAGATGGCCCGCGTCATCGGCGCCGTCGCGAAGGGCGATCTGTCGCAGAAGATGGCGCTCGAAGTCGAAGGTCGGCCGCTGGCGGGCGAGTTCCTGCGCACCGCGAAGACCGTGAACACCGTCGTCGACCAGCTCGGCAGCTTCGCGTCGGAAGTGACGCGCGTCGCGCGCGAGGTGGGCACCGAAGGCAAGCTCGGCGGCCAGGCGAAGGTCAAGGGCGTCGCGGGCACGTGGAAGGACCTGACCGACAGCGTGAACCTGATGGCCGGCAATTTGACGAGCCAGGTGCGCAACATCGACAGCGTCATCGCGGCCGTCGCGACGGGCGACTTGTCGAAGAAGATCACCGTCGACGTGAAGGGCGAAATCCTCGTCCTGAAGAACACGATCAACACGATGGTGGACCAGCTGCGCTCGTTCGCGTCCGAAGTGACGCGCGTCGCGCGTGAGGTGGGCACGGAAGGCAAGCTCGGCGGCCAGGCCGACGTGCGCGGCGTCGCGGGCACGTGGAAAGATCTGACCGACAGCGTGAACTCGATGGCCGGCAACCTGACGGGCCAGGTCCGCAACATCGCCGCCGTCACGACCGCCGTCGCGAACGGCGACCTCTCGAAGAAGATCACCGTGCCCGTGCGCGGCGAAATCCTCGAGTTGAAGAACACGATCAATACGATGGTCGACCAGCTCAACTCGTTCGCGTCCGAAGTGACGCGCGTTGCGCGTGAGGTGGGCACCGACGGCAAGCTCGGCGGGCAGGCCGACGTGAAGGGCGTCGCGGGCACGTGGAAGGATCTGACCGACAGCGTGAACTTCATGGCGTCGAACCTGACCGGCCAGGTCCGCAACATCGCGGCCGTGACGACCGCCGTCGCGAAGGGCGATCTGACGAAGAAGATCACCGTCGACGTGAAGGGCGAGATCGCCGAGCTGAAGAACACGATCAACGTCATGGTCGATCAGCTCAGCTCGTTCGCGGCCGAGGTGACGCGCGTTGCGCGCGAAGTCGGTACGGAAGGCAAGCTCGGCGGCCAAGCCGACGTGAAGGGTGTCGCGGGCACGTGGAAGGATCTGACCGACAGCGTGAACCTGATGGCCGGCAACCTGACGAGTCAGGTGCGCAACATCGCCGACGTGACGAAGGCCGTCGCCGCCGGCGACCTCGGCAAGAAAATCACGGTCGACGTGAAGGGCGAAATCCTCGAACTCAAGAACACCGTCAACACGATGGTGGATCAGCTCAGCTCGTTCGCCGCCGAGGTGACGCGCGTTGCGCGCGAAGTCGGTACCGACGGAAAACTCGGCGGACAGGCCGACGTGCGCGGCGTCGCCGGCACGTGGAAGGATCTGACCGACAGCGTGAACAGCATGGCCGCCAACCTGACCAACCAGGTGCGCGACGTGTCGAAGGTCAGCGCCGCCATCGCGACGGGCGACCTCACGCAGAAGATCACGGCCGACGCGCGCGGCGAGATCCTGCAGATCAAAAACGTCATCAACACGATGGTCGATCAGCTCTCCTCGTTCGCGTCCGAAGTGACGCGCGTTGCGCGTGAAGTCGGCACCGAAGGCGAACTGGGCGGACAGGCCGACGTGAAGGGCGTCGCCGGCACGTGGAAGGATCTGACCGACAGCGTGAACTCGATGGCGTCGAACCTGACCAGCCAGGTGCGCAACATCGCCCAGGTGACGACGGCCGTCGCGAACGGCGACTTGTCGAAGAAGATCACCGTGCCCGTGCGCGGCGAAATCCTCGAACTCAAAGACACCATCAACACGATGGTGGACCAGCTGAACTCGTTCGCGGGCGAAGTGACGCCGCGTGGCGCGTGAGGTAGGCACCGAAGGCAAGCTCGGCGGTCAGGCCGACGTGCGCGGCGTCGCCGGCGTCTGGAAGGACCTCACCGACAACGTGAACAGCATGGCCGGCAACCTGACCGGCCAGGTCCGCAACATCGCCGACGTGACGAAGGCCGTCGCCAACGGCGACCTCTCGCGCAAGATCACCGTCAACGTCCGCGGCGAAATCCTGGAGCTGAAGGACACCGTTAACAACATGGTGGACCAGCTCTCCTCCTTCGCCGCCGAAGTGACGCGCATGGCGCGTGAAGTAGGCACCGAAGGCAAGCTCGGCGGTCAGGCCGACGTGCGCGGCGTCGCGGGCACGTGGAAGGACCTCACCGACAACGTGAACAGCATGGCCGGCAACCTGACGACGCAGGTCCGCAACATCGCCGACGTGACGAAGGCCGTCGCCAACGGCGACCTCGGCAAGAAGATTACCGTCGACGCGAAGGGCGAAATCCTCGAGCTGAAGAACACCGTGAACACGATGGTGGATCAGCTCCGCTCGTTCGCATCCGAAGTGACACGCGTCGCGCGTGAGGTGGGCACGGAAGGCAAGCTCGGCGGTCAGGCGGCCGTGCCGGGCGTCGCCGGCACTTGGAAGGATCTGACCGACAACGTGAACTTCATGGCGTCGAACCTGACGTCGCAGGTCCGCAACATCGCTCAGGTCACGACGGCCGTCGCGAACGGCGATCTCTCGAAGAAGATCACCGTCGACGTGCAAGGCGAAATCCTCGACCTGAAATTGACCATCAACACGATGGTGGAACAGCTCAACAACTTCGCGAGCGAAGTGACGCGCGTGGCCCGCGAAGTCGGCACGGAAGGCAAGCTCGGCGGACAGGCCGAGGTGAAGGGCGTCGCCGGCACGTGGAAGGGCCTGACCGACAACGTGAACTTCATGGCCGACCGTCTCACGAACCAGGTGCGCGGCATCGCGAAGGTCGTAACCGCCGTCGCGAACGGCGACCTGAAACGCAAGCTGACCGTGGACGCCAAGGGCGAAATCGCCGAGCTGGCCGACACGATCAACAGCATGATCGACACGCTCGCGACCTTCGCCGATCAGGTGACGACGGTCGCGCGTGAAGTGGGCGTCGAAGGCAAGCTGGGCGGGCAGGCGAGCGTGCCGGGCGCGTCCGGCACGTGGCGCGATCTCACGGATAACGTGAACCAGCTCGCCGCGAATCTGACGACGCAGGTGCGTGCCATCGCCGAAGTCGCGACGGCCGTCACGAAGGGTGACCTGACGCGATCGATCTCGGTCGCCGCCCAGGGCGAAGTCGCCGCGTTGAAGGACAACATCAACGAGATGATTCGCAACCTGAAGGACACGACGCTCAAGAACGCCGAGCAGGACTGGCTGAAGACGAACCTCGCGAAGTTCAGCCGCATGCTTCAGGGCCAGAAGGATCTGCTCACGGTCGGCCGACTGATCCTGAGCGAACTCGCTCCCGTCGTCGGCGCAACAGGGCGTCTTCTACATCGTCGATAACGCGAAGGAAGAGCCGCTGCTCAAGCTGCTCGCGAGCTACGCGTACAAGGAACGCAAGAACATCGACAACGTCTTCAAGATGGGCGAAGGCCTCGTCGGCCAGTGTGCGCTGGAGAAGGACAAGATTCTCCTGACCAACGTGCCAACCGACTACATCAAGATCGCGTCGGGGCTGGGTGAGGCGACGCCGCTGAACATCATCGTGATGCCGGTCGTCTTCGAAGGACAGGTCAAAGCCGTCCTCGAACTCGCGAGCTTCGACCGCTTCAGCGCCACGCACGAGACGTTCCTCGACCAGCTCACCGAGTCGATCGGCATCGTGCTCAACACGATCGAGGCGAACATGCGTACCGAGGATCTGCTCAAGCAGTCCCAGTCGCTCGCCCGCGAACTGCAGAGCCAGCAGGAAGAACTCCAGCAGACGAACGCCGAACTGGAAGACAAGGCCAAGCTGCTGGCCGACCAGAACGTCGAAGTGGAACGGAAGAACAAGGAAGTGGAACAGGCCCGCCAGGCACTGGAAGAGAAGGCCAAGCAGCTCGCGCTCACGTCGAAGTACAAGAGCGAGTTCCTCGCGAACATGTCGCACGAGCTACGCACGCCGCTCAACTCACTATTGATTCTGTCGGACCAGCTCAGCAAGAACAACGACGGCAACCTGACCGGCCGGCAGGTGGAGTTCGCGCGGACGATCCACAGCAGCGGCAACGACCTGCTGACGCTGATCAACGACATCCTCGACCTGTCGAAGATCGAATCGGGCACGGTCGTCGTCGACATCGGCGAAGTGCCGTTCCGCGATCTGGCCGACTACGTCGAACGCACGTTCCGCCACGTCGCGGAGAACAAGAAGCTCAGCTTCGAGGTCAACGTCGGCGAGAACGTGCCGCGTGCGCTCCAGACCGACGCGAAGCGGCTGCAGCAGATCCTGAAAAACCTGCTGTCGAACAGCTTCAAGTTCACCGACGCCGGCAGTGTGCGGCTGGACATCAACGTCGCATCCGAAGGGTGGAACATCGAGAACGAGGCACTGAACCGCGCCCGCCACGTGATCGGGCTGACTGTCTCCGACACCGGCATCGGCATCCCGCAGGAGAAGCAGCAGATCATCTTCGAAGCCTTCCAGCAGGCGGACGGTTCGACGAGCCGCAAGTATGGCGGCACCGGCCTCGGCCTCGCGATCAGCCGCGAGATCGCCGGCATGCTGGGTGGCGAGATCCGCCTGATCAGCACGCCGGGCGAGGGGAGCATTTTCACGCTCTACTTGCCGCAGAGTTACGCCCAGCCGCGCACGAACCGGCGTGGCGGCGCGGGCGGATCGACTGCGGCAGAGACGACGTCAGTGCTCGTTACGCCCCAGCCGGCCGACGAGATCGACAGCGGCCGCGGGCAGGCGGATGCGGTCACGCTTGCGGACGACGCGAACAATCTGATGCCGGGCGACAAGGTCGTGCTCATCGTCGAGAACGATCCGAGTTTCGCGCGGTTGTTGTTGGACGTCGCCCATGATCACCAGTTCAAGGCAGTCATCGCCACACGCGGGGCGGCGGCGATCAAGCTCGCGGGCGACCTGAAGCCGGCCGCGATCACGCTCGACATCAATCTGCCGGACATCGACGGCTGGCGCGTGCTCGAGCCGCCTGAAGGACGACCCGACGCTGCGGCACATCCCCGTCCACGTCATCACGACCGACGAGGAGCGCGAGCGTGGCCTGCGGATGGGCGCGGTTGCGCGCTGATCAAGCCGCTGAAGAATCGTGAGTCGCTCGATCAGGCGCTCGTGAAACTCGAATCGTATCTCGACACGACGGCCACGCGTCGCGTGCTGCTGATCGAGCCGAACGCGGAACGCCGCGCTCAGGCGCTCGACTGCGCTGCGGGCCGATGGCGTCGAATTGCTCGCCGCGGAAAACGGTGATGAGGCGCTGAAGCTGACCCGCGAGTCGGCCGATGGGAATCAGACAGTCGATCTCGTCGTGACGGGCATCGATCTGCCGGACCGACGCGGGTTCGACCTCGTCGACGAGTTGATCGACCTCCCCGTGTTGCAGGATCGGCCGATCGTCGTGTGGAGCACGCGCGAGTTGAGCAAGAAGGAAGAAGTGCAGCTCAAGCGGCTCACGCAGTCGACAAGTGTTGCGCGACGTGCGGTCGTTCGAGCGGCTGGCCGACGAGGTGGCGCTGTTCCTGCACCGCCCGCTCTCGACGATGTCGGCCGACAGTCGGCAGATGATCGACCAGTTGCATAACCCGACGGCGGTGCTCGCGGGCAAGAAGGTGCTCGTGGTCGACGACGACATTCGAAATATCTTCGCGATGACGAGCGTGCTCGAACCGCTGAACATGCATGTGTATAGCGCCGAAACCGGCGCGCGGCGATCGAGACGTTGCAGCAGAATCCCGACCTCGACGTCGTGCTCATGGATATCATGATGCCCGACATGGACGGCTACGACACGATGCGTGCCATCCGCAAGCTGGCGAAGTTCCGCAGCCTGCCGATCATCGCGCTCACGGCCAAGGCCATGAAGGGCGATCGGGAGAAGTGCATCCAGGCGGGCGCGTCGGATTACATCTCGAAGCCGGTCGACATGGATCAGTTGCTCGGCCTGCTTCGCATGTGGCTGTACCGTTGATTTGCGCACGTGTTTTGCTCGGACAGGTGTGATGTCGGTGAACTCCACGAACGGCAACATCCTCGGCCACGGCGGCGACGACCGCGCGAGCATCCTCATCGTGGACGATCGTCCCGATAAGGTGCTGGCGCTCGAAGTCGTGCTCGAAGAACTCGGGCAGCGGATCGTCCGCGCCTATTCCGGCGCGAGCGCTGCGCCAGGTGCTGAGCCAGGAGTTCGCCGTCATCCTGCTCGACGTCAACATGCCGGACATGGATGGCTTCGAGACGGCGTCCCTCATCCGGCAACGCAAGAGCAGCCTGCACACGCCGATCATCTTCATCACCGCTTTCGGCGACGAGATGCACGCGGCCCGCGGCTATTCGCTGGGCGCGGTCGACTACATCCTCGCGCCGGTCGTGCCGGACGTGCTGCGGACGAAGGTCGGCGTCTTCGTCGATCTGTTCCGCAAGAGCCACCAACTGAAGCGGCAGGCCGATTCGCTCGGGCGACGGGCACGGCAGCAACAGAAGCTGGCGGCCGCGGCGTTGGCGCTGAACACGAGCACGGCATCGATCGAGGAGATGCTCCAGACGATCACCGATGCCGGCCGAGACATGTTCGGCGCGCAGCAGGCGATCACGTTGCTGTTCGGCGACATCGGGATGAAGGCGGGCTGCAAGCCGGGCGAGACGCTTTGCGTCACCAGCTTCGCGGAAAAGTATGCCGAGTGGCGCGATCGGCCGCTGCGACTGGACAAGATCGCGCGCAGCGTGGTCGCCCAGAGCCGCAGTGCGACCCGCCTGACCGAAACCGAACTGCGCGATCACGCCGACTGGCAACTCGTGCAGGAAGCGGACTTCCCCGGCGTCCGCGGCGGCATGTTGGCCGCGCCGCTCACCGGGCGCGACGGCGAGAACTTCGGCGTGATCTACCTGTCCGACGCCGCCGACGCGACGTTCACCAACGACGACGAGGCCGCCCTCGTTCAACTCGCGCAGATGGCGTCGATCGGCGTTGAGAACAAGCTGTTCGCCAAGGAGCGCGAGGCGAATCGGCTCAAGGATGAGTTCCTCGCGACGCTCAGCCACGAGTTGCGCACGCCGCTCAGCGCGATCCTCGGCTGGTCGCAATTGCTGCGTCGCCGCAAGGTCGAAGAACAAGTCGAGCACGGGCTCGGCGTCATCGAGCGGAACGTCCGCGCCAGTTGAAGCTGATCGAAGACCTGCTCGACGTCTCGCGCATCACCGCAGGCAAGATCCGATTGCAGTCGAAGGCGCTGGAGATGAACGCGATCGTCGCCGCGGCCGTCGATGCGATTCGGCCCGTCGCGGACGAGAAGGGCGTCACGCTCAAGCTCGACACCACCGCTGCCCCGCGCGATGCCGTCTTCGGCGATCCGGATCGGCTGCAGCAGGTGATCTGGAACCTCTTGAGCAACGCCGTGAAGTTCACGCCGGCCAAGGGTTGCGTCGAGCTCGCCTCGCGGAACGAGGGCGGCCAGCTCGTCGTGAGCGTGACCGACGACGGCTGCGGCATTCACCCGTCATTCTTGCCGCACGTATTCGAGCGATTCCGACAGGCGGATAGCTCCAGCACGCCGCTCGCACTCAGGCCTGGGCATCGGTCTGGCGATCGTGCGGCACATCGCGCAACTGCACGGCGGGACCGTCACGGCACATTCGGTTGGAGAAGGAAGCGGCTCGACGTTCACCATCACGCTGCCGCTGCATGTCCCCCGCTGCAGGCGACGAGTGTGCTAGCGGATCAGACGACGGGAACGCAGACGGCCGCGAAGACGGCGGCGTCGCTCAATGGCACGACGATCCTGCTGGTCGAGGACGTGGCTGATTCGCGCGAGATGTTGTCTCAGGTGTTGCGGACGGCAGCGCGCGAGTCACGGCGGTCCCCTCCGCGACCGCCGCGCTCGACGCCTTTGATTCCGCACAGGCGGACGTGCTCATCAGTGATATCGGGATGCCCGATCTCGATGGGCACGCGCTGATCAAGCGAATCCGTTCGCTCCCGCGCGACCGTGGCGGCTGTACGCCCGCGATCGCGCTGACGGCCTACGCACGCGATGAGGATCGCCTGCGCATCCTGGCCGAAGGTTTTCAGGCTCATGTTGCCAAGCCGGTCGAGCCGGACACGCTGATTCGAGCCGTGTCCGATCTGGTCGTCCGCGCCTATGACGAGCCCGCCGTGGAAGCGGTGTGAGGCGCGACCGCGGTCGACTTACGCGGCGGCCGCTTTGAGGCGGTCGAGCGTCTGGGTGACCTTTTCCATCAGCATCTGCGGCGTGAACGGCTTGAGGACGTAGTTGTTCACGCCCGCCTTGATCGCCTCGACGATGCGCGACTTCTCGGCTTCGGTCGTGACCATGATCATCGGGGTCTTCGGGTCCTTGGCGCGGATATGGCCGACGAGGGTGATGCCGTCCATGTTCGGCATGTTCCAGTCGATCAGCATGAGGTCGAAGGTGCTGCCGGCGTTGATGGCGGACATCGCTTCGACGCCGTCGCTGGCCTCGGTGAACTCGCCGCCGATGGCGGTGAGCACGCGCTTTTCGATGTTGCGGATCAGGATCGAGTCGTCGACGAGGAGGATCTTCATGATGCGTTCCGGTGTGTTCGTGTTTTAGAAGGTGTAGGGGTCAATCACGGTCAAGCGGGGCGAGCGTTACGCCGCCTTGGCGACGGCGTTCACCTGCTTGATGTTGATCTCCACCACGAAGTTCCCCTCAGTCGTGTGGCACGGGACGACGATGCACGGCACATCGCTCAGCAGAGCGATGATGTGGTTGTTGCCGATGATCACGCTCGGCACGGTGATGCTGGCCTGTGCCGCCGAAATCCTTCTTAGCGCTGCCCGCGACCATGTTCGCGAGTTCGCCGATCGCGTCGGGGAACTCCTTCGAGTCCTTCGACAGCGGGCCGCCCGCCAGGAGCGAGGCGATCTTCTCGGCTTCCGGCATCTGGAAGCGGACGACGACCGACCCGACGATGTCGCCGGAGAAGCCGATGACGCCGGAGACGTCATAGTTCTCGGGCTTGGCACCCTTCACGTGCGGCCGCTGCACGGCGACCTCGAGGCCCGCCATCGTGCTGATGACGTTCTTGGTCGACTGGATGAACGGCACGATCAGCTTGGGGTTGATCGCGCCGGTTGGTCCGGCGGCGGGAGCGGCGGTTGCGGCGGTGGTGTCAGACATACGAGTTCTCTCTCAGCTTTCCAAAGGCTCGATTGGTTCAGGTGGCCCTATTCGTGTCTATCGTTCAGGCGGCCCGGTGGCTTTGGCCGGAAGAAGTGAAGTGGCTCATTTCCATCAAATGGGACGTTACGTCGTCCAGCGGAACGACACGTTCCGCCGCGCCACACTTCACGGCCTCGCCTGGCATGCCCCAGACGACGCTGGTGCGTTCGTCCTGGGCGAGCGTGCGGGCGCCGGCCTGTCGCATCGCGAGCAGGGCCCGCGCGCCGTCGGCACCCATGCCGGTGAGGATCGCGCCGACGGCCATCTTGGCCGCGCACTTCGTCACCGAGTCGAACATGACTTCGACGCTGGGCCGCTGGTGGTAGACCGGCGGGCCGTCCTTGAGCTGGACGAAGTACCGCTCGCCTGCTTTACGGAGCACCATGTGGTGTCCGCCCGGCGCCAGCAGCACGCGGCCGTCGACGACGTGATCGCCGTCCTCGGCTTCCTTCACTTCGACGTTGCACTGCGCGTTCAGCCGCGCCGCGAACGAGGCGGTGAACTTCTCGGGCATATGTTGAACGACCAGGGTGGCGTGGCGCCGCGCCGGGAACTGCGTGAGCACGCGCGTCAGCGCGTGGACGCCGCCGGTCGATGCGCCGATGGCGATGATTCGGTTGGGCACGCCCGTGTGCCGGCCGCGATCGGCTCGCGCTTCACCGGGGCGACCGGCTGCACGCGTGACTGCGCGGCGGCTTCGGCGGCGTTGCGCTTGCGGACGCTGGCCCGCGCGGCGACGCGGATCTTCTCCGCCAGCGCCGTCCCGACCTGCGCGATGGCCGCGCCGTCGGAGGGCTTGGCCAGGACATCGACCGCGCCGGCTTCGAGCGCCGCGATCGCATGCTCGGTCCCGCGGCCGGTCAGGGTGCTCAGCACGATGACCGGCGTGGGGAAGTGTTCGGTGAGCTTGCGCAGGAACGTGATGCCGTCCATGCGCGGCATCTCGACGTCGAGCGTGACCACGTCGGGTCGGAGCGCGACGATCTTGTCCCGCGCGATGAACGGGTCGGCCGCCGTCGCGATGATCTCGATGTCGGTGTGCGGCGCGATGCCCGGGCGATGGCCGCCCGCGTGACGGCCGAGTCGTCCGTCACCAGCACGCGGATCTTCCGCGCGCCGACGTCGGCGACTGCGTTCGATGTTGTTCCAGAATCAGCGTGCATCGTTCCAACGGTCCCTGTCTCCCCCAAACCCCGTCACATCAGCGCATCCGCGCGATGATGATCTGTCCGTCTGCGTCGAGGAGGTTCGCACCCGGCTCGGTCGCCAGGCGCGGCCATTCCTCGGCCGCGAGCACTTCGATCTGCGGGATGCCGAGTTCGAAGTTGATGTTGTCGTCGCCCTGCGCCTCGACGGATCAGCGCGCCGCAGGTGACGTTCGCGAGTTCCTTGAGGACGTCGTCGACGTGCGCGAGGGTGCTCTCGTCGTTCGGGTCGCACGCCAGGAGGTTCGAGGCGAGCACCGCACCGAACGAGCGCGGCGTGACCAGCTCCAGCGTGCCGTTGAACGGTCCGGTGAAGGTGATGCGCACGCGGCGCAGTTCGCCCTGCAGCGTCTCCGGCGCGGCCGGATCTTTGGCGGGGAACGGGCTGATGAAGGCCATCGTGTCGAGCGAGTTGCAGAGCGCGTCGACGACGGGGAACGTTTCGAGTTCAGGCTGCACGGCTCACCTCCAGCATTTCGGTAATGACCTTGCGGATCGCTTCGGGCGTGAACGGCTTGCGGATGTAGTTCTTCACGCAGCCGACCTTCAACGCGTCGAGCTTCGTCGTGCTCGGCTCGGCCGAGACGATGACGACGGGGATGTTGCGCAGGCGTTCGCTCGTGCCCATCTGCTGGGTGAGTTCGACGCCGCCCATCTCGGGCATGTGCAAGTCGACCAGGGCGAGCGTGAACGGGCGTGCGTTCATCAACTCGAGGGCCGCCTTGCCGTTGGCGGCGCCGACGATCTCGCCGCCGTCGGCGATGCCGGAGAGGCGGACCGCTCGTTCGATCGCCGCGCGAGCCGTCGCGGCTGTCGTCAACAATCAGGATGGAGTGAGGCATGGTTTGGATCTCTTCAGGGTTCACGCACGTCGCGTTGTCGGACGGTCGAGAACGAAATATTTCCCAATCAAAGCGAAACGGTTCCGGCTTGTGTCTTCATCGTCACATCGCCGTCGGCGATTTTCATATAAAGGGTGCGGGGCGTTTTTCCCCCAACATCTTCACCATCAATGAATAAGCCGTACTGCCACAGCACCTTTCGGACGGCCGCATGGTTCCGCTTGCCGATGCTGAAATTCGCTGCGTCGGCAAGGATTTGTGCCGTCGCCGGCGATCTTCACCTTCAGGCGGCGGCGGTCGGCGCCCTTGGCTTCCAGGTCGGCCAGCAATTTGGCGACGCCCGTGTCGGCAAACATGCACGGGTTCTGCGCCGCCCGCGACGCGTCCATCGTCGAGGTCGGCAGTTGGAAGTGGAGCATGCCGCCGATCTTCTTGACCGGGTCGTACATGGTGAGGCCGATGCATGAGCCCAGGGAGTACGTGATGATCACGTCCTCCTGTGCGCTCGAATGCCTGGCGTCGGAAACGTTCACGACGATGTTCACGCGATCACGCCTTTCAGGTCAGTGACGGAGTTCGATGGGTCTCGGTGCGTCACGACGGATCACTTCTGGTAGATGGTCGGTTTGACGTATTTGAATTTGTGGTTGATGCCGGTGAGCGACTCTGAGTGCCCCGTGAAGAGCAGGCCGCCCGGTTCGAGCAGGTCCCAGTAGCGGTTGACCAGCTTTTCCTGCGTCGGCTTGTCGAAGTAGATCATCACGTTGCGACAGAAGATGAAGTCGAACGGCCCGGAGAAGGGCCACGGCGTCATCAGGTTGAGGTAGCGGAAGCGGATGCGCTGCCGCAGCTCCTGCGACATCGTCATGAGCTGGTCGCTGCCCGGTGCCGCGTTGCGGCCGGCGCGGGCGTTCACGGGTTGAAGGAACCGATTGCGGAACTCCGGCGGGATGCCCTGAAGCTTCGCCTTCGGATACACGCCGGCTTCCGCTTGTTTGAGGACGCGCGTGCAGATGTCGGTCGCGAGCAGGCGCACGTCCCAGTCGGCCGCGTCGTGCTTCTCGAGCGTGTCGACGAGCGTCATCGTGAGCGAGTAGGGCTCTTCGCCGGTCGAGCAGCCCGGCGCTCCAGCGCGGAGGCTGGCCTTCTTGTCGCGCTTCCGCTTGGCGATCAGTGCCGGCAGGAACGCGTCGGTCAGGTGGTGGAAGTGCGCCACCTCGCGGAAGAAGCTGGTGAGGTTCGTGCTGAGCGAGTCGATGAACTCATCGAACTCCGCCTTCGACGGGTCTTTCGTCACGTGGTCGAGGTATTCCGACACGCGGCTGAACTTGTGGATCCGAAGCTGCTTGGCGAGCCGGCCTTGGACGAGCTCGCGCTTGCCCTCGTGCAGGTTGATGCCGCAGTGCTTGTAGACCAGTTCGCTGACGCGCCGGAAGTCGGCGTCGGACAGGGTGAATGACGTTTCGGTGGCAGTCATGTGAGCGTCTCGATTCGTTCTTCCCAAGGCGGCGGCGGACGATTCCATCGTCCCGCCCCGCGAAGCAGGTGCCGCACCGTCAAGCACGGCACCCGCGTGTGTCTCTCTCCGTCGTGCTGCTTCAGACTCGATCAGGCCGCACGGCTGAACTCGTCGAAGCTTTCGGTCTGCCCGCTAGTTGCTTCATCGGCATCGAACGGGATGACCTGAGCCGACTTCTTGCTAGGGGTTTGTGCCTTGGGCTTCGGATTTCCCGCAGCGACCGGCGTGCCGGCCCGCTGCGCCGCGCCGCCGACCAGGGCGACGAGGTCGCGGACGACCGCGTTCATCTGCTCGGCTTGGCTCGACAGCTCCTCGGCCGCGCTGCGCCTTCCTCGGCGTTCGCCGCCGCGGACTGCGTGGTCTTGTCCATCTGGCCGACCGCGCGGTCGACCTGATCGATGCCCGTGCTCTGTTCCTTCGAGGCGGAAGCGATCTCGTCGATGAGCGAGCTCACCTTGGTGGCCGACCCGTTGATCTCTTCGAGGTTCTTCGCGACCTCGCTGCTGAGCATCACGCCGTTGCGCGACGCCTGCACGCTGCCTTCGATGAGGGTCGAGGTGGTCTTGGCGGCCTCGGCACTGCGCATCGCGAGGTTGCGGACTTCTTCCGCGACGACCGCGAAGCCCTTGCCGGCCTCGCCCGCACGAGCGGCTTCCACCGCGGCGTTGAGGGCGAGCAGGTTCGTCTGGAAGGCGATCTCATCGATTGTCTTGATGATCTTGGCCGTGTCCGTGGCCGACTTCTGAATCTCCGTGATGGCCGATCCCATCTTGACCATGGCTTCGTTGCCGCGATCGGCGGCGTTCTTCGCCTCGAGCGCGACCTGGGCCGCCTCGATCGCCGTCTCGGCGTTCTTCTTGGTCATCGAGCTCATCTCTTCGAGCGCGCTCGTCGTCTCTTCGAGCGAGGCCGCCTGCTCGCTGGCGCCCTGGGCGAGCGATTGGCTGGAGCCGCTCACCTGGCCGGCGGCGCTGGCGACCTGGTCGCTGCCTTCGCCGAGCGTGCTGGCGATGCGGCCGAGCGCCTTGTTCGTCGAGCGGACGATCAGGAACGCGGCGAACACGCCCAGCAGCAGGGCCGCGCTCGAGCCCGCGATCAGGCCTGTGCGTCGCGCTGACGTTTGTCGCGAGCACGCGTTCGGTGTTCGCGTCGCCGAGGTCCGAGTTGAGCTTGGCGAGCGCCTTGCAGTTCTCCAGATACTCGAGGAATACCGGAACGGCTTCGGCGTTCAGTACGGCGGCCGCTTCGGCGATCTTGTTGTCACGGCTGAGCGCGAGCGTCTTCTCGACGGGCGCCGCGGTAGGCGAGGCGGGCCTTCTCGAGGTCCGCCAGGATCTTCGCGTCGGCGTCGCCGACCGCCTTCACGGCGTTGTAGGTCTCGGCGAGCTTGCTCGCCTCGGCGGCCGACTCCTTGATCTTGCCTTCGAGCGACTTCTTCTCGTCCGGCGTCGCGGCGAGCAGGTGGTTGAGGAAGAAGCGGAAGCCGTCCTTGCTCTTGGATTCCATGCCGATCGCCGTGATGACGGCGGGCATGTCGCTCTTGACGACCGAGCGGACGTCCTTGTCGATGCTGCGAAGCTTGAAGACGCCGAACGTGCCGACGCCTGCGCACAGGACCAGCAGCACCCCGAAGCCGCTGACCACGCGTTTACCAATCGTGAAAGCCATCTGGTTGTCCTTCTTGCTGTGAACGTTTCGGCGGATCACGGCCTCGTCGACCGCGGGTGGGTCGGACCAGGCGCAGGCGAACCGTTGCCCGAAACGTCGGGTTGAATGAATGCGGTTGTTAACTGTCTGTCGACGGACCGGCGCGGCTCAGGCCGCGGCGGCGACGGGCTCGGCGGTCTGCGCGAGGTTGCGCGAGTCGAGCACGCGGTCGATGTCGAGCAGGATCTTCACGGCCTTGTTGACCTTGCCCATGCCGAGGATGAAGTGCGGTCGAGCCGCCGTCGTCGCCGAAGTTCGGCGCGTCTTCGATGCTCTCGTTCGCGATGTTCAGCACTTCGCTGACGCGATCGACGATGATGCCGATGTTGACCTTGCGGCCGCCGGCGGTCGTCTCGACGACGATGATGCAGGTCTGCTCGGTCCGCTCGCGGCTGGGCATGCGCGAACTTCGAGCGCAGGTCCACGACGCTGATGACCTGGCCGCGCAGGTTGATGACGCCCTTGACGTGCGGCGGGGTGCGCGGGACGGCGGTGATGTCCATGAAGCCGATGATCTCGCGGACCTTCAGGATCTCGATGCCGTACTCCTCGGCGCCGAGGGCGAAGGTGAGATACTTGCCGCCGCGCTCGACGCCGTTCGACTTCTGCTTGTTCGCTCACTGTGGTTGCGGTGCTCACGGCACACGTCCTTTCCGATGGTGCTGGCGGCCGCGCGATGTCCCTCGCGCGATGGCCGACTGAACTGACCCCTGGGTGGTTTCGATGGATTAGCGGCGGCCTTGGTCTCGGAGTCGCCGCTGGCGCGAGTGCGAGCAGTCCGGGCACGTCGATGATCAGGCTGACGTTGCCGTCACCGAGGATCGCGCCGCCCGAGATGCCGGGGACCGCGATGCCTTCGCCGAGCGACTTGATCACGACCTGCTGCTGGCCGAGCAGTTCGTCGACGAGCAGGCAGACGCGACGCTGATCGTCCTGCACGATGACGACCAGCGATTCGGTCGGGTCTATCGTGCGGGCGTCGACGTTGAAGATCTTGTGCAGGCGATAGAGCGGCAGCAGGTCGTCGCGGACGATGCACAGCTCGCCGCGGTTCTGCACGGTCGAGAGCTGGTCCGGCTTCGGCCGGATGCTCTGCTCGATGCTGGTGATCGGGATGATGTAACGCTCGTAGCCGACGTTGACGACCATGCCGTCGATGACGGCGAGCGTCAGCGGCAGGCGGATCGTGAACGTGCTGCCCATGCCTTCGACCGACGCGATGTCGATCCGGCCGCGCAGGGCTTCGATGTTCTCGCACGACGTCCATGCCGACGCCGCGGCCGGAGACGTCGGTGAGCTTCTCCGCGGTCGACAGGCCGGCGGCGAAGATCAGCTTGAAGATCTCCTGCTCGCTCAGTTCCTGGCCCTCATGGACGATGCCGGCGTCGTTGGCCTTCTTGAGGATCTTCGCCTTGTTCAAGCCGCGGCCGTCGTCGGTGATCTCGATGACGATGTTGCCGGAGTGGTGATAGGCCTTGAGTTCGACGCGGCCCGCACGGGGCTTGCCCGCCATGACGCGGCGCTCGGCCGACGGCTCGAGGCCGTGGTCGATCGAGTTGCGGACCATGTGCACGAGCGGGTCGCTGATCGCCTCGACGACGTTCCGGTCGAGTTCGGTCTCGCCGCCGACGACGACGAGGTCGATCTCTTTGTCGAACTTGCGGCCGAGGTCGCGGACCAGGCGAGCCATCTTCTGGAACACGCCGTTGATCGGGATCATGCGCATCGACATCGACAGGTCCTGCAGCTCGCGGGTGAGCTTGCCGAGGTGGCCCATGTTGCGGACGAGGCGCGTGTTCTGCGACGCGACGTCCTGCATGTCCTGGTGGACCATCGACTGGGCGATGACGAGCTCGCCGACCATGTTGATCAGGCTGTCGAGGCGATCGGTCGAGACCTTCACGGTTGCTTCGGCCTGGCGTTGCCGTGGCCGCCTTCCTTCTCGCTGGACGACTTCGCGGCCGGCTTCGATTCGGTCGGCGTGGCAACGATGGCGGTAGCGGCAGTCGACGCAGCGGCCTGAGCGGGCGCCGCGTGGACGGCCGGTGCGGCAACGACGGCAGCACCCGTCACCTGGGCCTGCGCACTGGTTCACGCGGGTCAGGACGCCCGGCAACTGCGGCTGGATCGGGATCGGCTTGCTGTGATCGACGGCGTCCTTCAGCCCGTCGACCAGCAGCTTCATCAGGTCGAGCACTTCGAGCACGACGTCGACGGTCGGGCCGGCCAGCTTCAGCTTGCCGTGGCGGGCGAGGTCGAGCAGGTTCTCGGACGCGTGGGCGAGCGAGCCGATCTGCTGCAGATTCAGGAAGCCCGCGCCGCCCTTGATCGTGTGGAAGCTGCGGAAGACGGCGTTGACGGCCTCGAGGTCGTCGGGCATTTCCTCGAGCTTGAGGATCTCCGCCTCGGCGGCTTCGAGGTGGCCGCGCGCTTCGCCGACGAACTCGTTCAGCAGCGGAAGATCTTCCGCGCCGATCGTCGGTTCGCTGACGGCGGCGGCGTGATCATCGGCGGCCGGGGCGGAGGGTTAGGGCGCCGACGGCCGGGGTGGCCGGCGTCGCAGCAGGGGCGGCCACGGCGGCGTCGCCGCGCTGGCATCGCCGGCCGCGAGCTGCTGGAGCGTGCCCGCCATCGCGGACAGTTCCTTCAGGCAACGCTCGACGTCGCTGATGCCGCCGAGGATCAGTTGCTCGACGTCGTTCTCCGCCTTACGGGTCAGGCGGACCCACTCATCACGCACCGCGCCGTTCACGGCGTCGGGCTGGTCGCGAAGCTGCTGCAGCTTCGTGTGGAGCGACGCGAGCCCGGTCAGATCGCCGGGATCGGCCGTGATGAGCTTACACGCGACTTCTTCAGTGACTTGAACGAGCTCTTGCTGCTGCATGGGACGTCATCCGCGAAAAGGGCGTTGCGATTGCAACGTTTAATCAGGCAACCCTGTCCACTTCGGGATGGATGGGGTGCCCCCTTTAGAAGCTTGCGGATGGGCTTTTCCCCCTAACTTTGGGGGGACGCTGCAACGCGGATCGAGCAGTATTGCTCGGGCGAGAATTACGAGACGTCGCTCATTTAAAAATCTGCAACGCCGAGTGCCGGTAAAATTCGTCGGCCTGTCGGACGTGATTGCGGGTGCGCCCGTTACGAAAGCTTTTCCGCCCGAAGGGCAGCCGGATCGGTGTCAGACGCCAGGAAGTCGGCCGCCGCGCTCGATCGCGCCGATGCCCGCGGCGGCGTCACGATAGAAGTGTGGTGTCCAGACGCGATGCAGCGTCCAGCCCTGTCCTTGAAGGATGCTGGTGCGGAACACTTCCCACTCGACCGGGTCGGCCGCCTGTTCGAAGCGGTTCATGTCGCACAGCACGCCGACGGTGACGTCGTCTGCGCGGGTCGGGTGGTGCAGCGCGACGTCCATGCAGAAGCCGTCGTTGCCCCAGTGCACGTCCGAACCGACGTGTGGGCCGGCCTGCAAACGCTTCGCGAGCTGTACCGCGAACGCCGACGGATACCTGTTCGGCCGCTCGTTGAGCGTCGGCGTCGCGTTGGCAGTCGTCTCGCGAGGCGGTCCGATACTCCTGCTCGTATCGTCCGCCAAGCGTTCGGCATACACGAGATAGGCGAACAGCAGCCACGCGCCGCCGGGCGTTTCGCCGGTGGGAACGGGCGGCAGGTTGCGATAGACGGTCTCCGGGATCGACGTGACGAGGTGCACTTCATCGCGGGCGCGCGTCACGAGCACGTTCAACCGTCGCCCGCCGCCGGCTGAGCCGACCGGGCCGAACCGACGATAGAAGCTGGCCCTTCGCGTCCGGGCCGTAGGTCGTGCTGATGATGATGTGGTCGCGTTCGTCGCCCTGGACGTTCTCGAGGTTCTTGACGAACAGGCCTTCGAACGAGGAGGCCGTCCGTCGTTCGCGGGCGGCCGCGAGCAGCCTTGCCGAAGGCGGCATCTTCCAGTGCGGCCTCGTCGAGCTTCTCGACGATCAGGTTGCGCTGCGCGATGTTGAAGCAGGCGATGCCGATCAGTCGGCGGGTCGGCCCGCTTCAACAGGTCACGGACGATCTGCACGACGCGATCCGCCTCGGCGACGTTCGTCCGCTTCTCGTAGATGCCGCCGACCGTGTAGAGCGTGAGCGGCGGCGTATCGCGAGCGGTTCCGCGGATGGCCGGGGATCGCCTGCAGGCGGTGACTATAGAAATAGTAGTTCGAGAACTCGATCAGGTCCGAGTTGCGCGAGCGGTAGTGCACGTCGAGGTAACACTCGTCGATCTCGATGTTGAGGGCGGCAGCCAACAGGTCCTCGATCTCGCCTTGCTGGGCTTCGAACAATTGCTGCTCGGTCTCCGCTTCCTCTTCGTCGCTGACGGCGACCGCGTTTCGAAGAACCGCGTCGGCGGGAGTTGCTTCGGGTCACCGGCGATGACGACGCGCTTCGCGCGCGAACAGCACCGGCAACGCCTCTTCCAGCCGGCACTGCGACGCTTCGTCGAAGATGACGACGTCGAACACCGCTTCGCGGCGAAGATCTGCGCGACGGTTTCCGGGCTGGCCATCCAGACCGGGCGAAGGTCATACAACGGATCGCCGCTCTCGGTTCCCTGGCCGACGCGATCACCTGGCGGAGCCGCATCGCGCTTCACCGCGAATGGTGAGACGGCGGCGAAGGTCGGCACCGAGCCGTTCAGCCGCGAGCCGGTGCCGGCCAGCAGACGTTCCTGCTGCCGCGTCGCCCATCGATGCAGGACGGCCGACCGCGTCATGGTTCGCCGTGTGGTGTCGAGCTGGGCATAGCGGTCGAAATTCGATTTGAGCTTCTGCTCGTCGGCGGTGACGAGGAGCCGGTCGGTCGCGCAACCGCTGCGCAATCTCGTTCGGCGTCGACCGCCTTCTGTGAGGACCGTCAGGCCGACGCTGCCGGCGACATTCTGGCCGACAAGCTGCAATGCGGCGGGCTTCATCGTCGCCGGCAACGCATCCGACGCGTCGCGGACGCGGATGACGCCTTCCACCGAATCGAATCGATCGGCCAATCCTCTCGCGGTCGAGCGCGACGGCGCCGACCGGATCGCGCAGCCGCCGACGAGATTCGGCGGCGGGCCGACTCGCCGAACAGTGGCAGGCGAGCTGCCGCGTCGATCTTGCTCAACGCGGCCACGCGTGCCGGCGTGGCGCGAGCGTCGCGCCGACCAACGCGGCCGGCTCGTCGACACCGGCGATCGCCGTGAGGACGAGCGGCCGGACATCGAGCGAGGGACGCATTCGACGAGGGCTTCGAGGAATGCTGCGAAGGTGCCGTACGCATCGCCAGCGCGCGAGCCGCTGCGCATCGTCCTCGTTTGCCACGGCCCGTCTGGCCGAACGATCGGTCGAGATCCGCCAACGCTTCGCGGAACAGTAAGCGTGCCTTTCAGATCGTCGAGGAACGTCTTCACCCGGGTCGGCGGATGCCGGCATTGAGCGGCAAGCCAAACTTCGTGAGCACGTCCGTCACCGCCGACTTCTGGCCGAACGACGAGGAAGCCGAGGAACACGCTGCGTGGTCGATCGAGGTACGCACCGAGGGTCGCCGTTTGTTCTGCGCAATCTGGCCGAGCGGAGGGGCGGTCCGCCGGCGACGATCGACGCACAGTTCCATCCGGTCGGCCGACGCTGTCGCGGCAAGCGTCGTCGCATACCCAGCGGCTTCGTCCGCGTGCTTGCGTCGTCGACAACGTGTTCGTCGACACTTGCATCCGCTCGGCGAGACGGTGCGCGGCACGCGGCTCGTCACCGCGACGATCTGGTCGCCCAGCCAGCCGCGACCGCATCGCGAGGCGTCCGTCGGCCGTTTGGGATCGGCGGGGCGGCCGGATCGATTGTCTGCATCGGCGCGACGCAGACATCGGCAAGCGTAAACCTGTGCCCGCAGGTCGCTGGCCGTTGGCGGCGAAGAACCCGTTCGAGCGTCAGCGCCGGTGACGCCCGCCCACGGGTTGCCGCCGTAGCCGACCTGGCTGCGCGATCGAACAGTTCGCGTCAGCGTCTGGCCGATGGGCATCGAGCGTCGTGCGTCGTCACCGCCGCGAGCTGGGCCGGATCGATGGCGACCGCCTGGTCCGGCGCGCCAGCCACCGGCCCATCAGCTCGTGGAACGACAGCGCTCCGTCCGGCCGGGTCATCAGCGCCGCGTGGTAGTCGGTCAGCTCGTCGTGAATCTTCTGAAGCTCCGCGTCCGTCTTCGCGAGCTTGCCGTCGGCTGTCGCGTCGGACTTCAGCTCGGGCAGGCGCATCGAGTTGTTCGCGAATCGATCTGTAGAATTCGCGTTGGTCGCGTTGCGGGTCGTGCACGACGCCGCACAGCCGCCGCAGGCCCATGCCGTCGAGGCGGTTCATCGACGACGTCGAGCGCCGTGCGCTTGTCGCAGACGAACAGCACGCGTTCGCCGCGCGCGAGGTGGTCGCCGATGATGTTGGCGATCGTCTGGCTCTTGCCCGTGCCCGGCGGGCCGTGAACGACGAGGCCGCGGCTGGCGCGGGCCAGATGCACCGCCCGCGCCTGACACGGGTCGGCGACCGTGACGAGTCGCTCGGTGGTGAAGTCACGCTTCCGCTTTTGAACGACCTCTGCGTTCTCGTCGGCATCGGCCGTCGACGCGTCGAGTGAGACGCCGACGCGGACGAAGCTTTCGATCGGCCCGCGACGGCCTCGCCGGCACGAGCGCTGGTCGCGCAGCAGCCCCTGGTTCGCCATCGGATACAGGCCGATGACCGCGGACGGGATCACCGTCGGTTTCGGCTCATCGCCGTCGTCGTCGGCACGCGGGGCGTGCGAGCTTGAAGTCGGCCGGCATCTCGTCGTTCGCGAACGCGGGCGGCAGCGTGACCTGCATCAGGTCGCACACGCGCCGCGCGATGGCCGCGATCTCCTTCCACGGCTGTTCGCCGGTTTCGTCGTTGAACAGATCGCCGACGGCTTGGCCGGTCTGGCTCTCGAGCCACGCCAGCAGCGCGAGGTTGGGCACGATCAGGTCCGCGCCTTCGTTGCGGCACTCCAGCACCGCCGTCGGCGTCGGGCCGCCCTTGAGCGTGAGCGAGAGGGAGATGAACGCCAGCGGCGCGAGGATCCGCCGCGTCATGCCGAACTGCCCGCTCGCCCCGGCGGAAGGCTCAGCAGCGGGAAGCCGATCTGCAGCACGTGGACGCCGGTGTCGTTCTCGTAGGTGCGCGAGTCTTCGGCGATGGACCGGAGCTTGCCGAGGACCGATTGCTGGTCGCGATACGCCTGCCGGGCGGCACGCTGTTCGGGCGTCAGCTTCTCGTCGTCATCTTCTTCATCGACATCGGCTGAGGTGCGGAACGAGACGTTCACGCGTCCCTTCGGCATCGGCACCTTGGCCGAGACCTGCGCCTCGCGGTCCTTGCCGAGCAGCGCCCGCAGTACGTCCTCCGGCGACTCGTCGTCGAGCTTCGCGAATTGAACCAGGTCCACGCGCTGCCGGCTGGAGTGTGGTCGACAGTTCAGGCTCGGGCCGTTGATGAGCGACGCGAACAGGCGATCGAGCAGCTTCTTGAGGATGCGATTCTCGGTGGCGGGCATGAAGTCCTCGGCAGGCGGTAATGACGGCGATGTTCGCCGACGGGCGTGGCGATCCGCAATCGGCGACGCGTCGGAGACATGCGGAAAGCGATCCGCGACTGCACCGAACAGTCGCCGGCAAAAATCCATTCGAACTGTGCTGCGACACGCTATCTTGGCGGCACCAACCGCCATGACCATTCTTCCGATCATCGCCGCCAGCGCCGTCGTGCTGCTGGCCGCCTACGTCATATACGGCCGGCTCGTCGTTCGCTGGCTCGGCGTCGACCCATCGCCCGACGCCGGCGGTCGAATTGGATGACGGCAACGACTTCTGTCCCGGCGCCCCGCACCGTCGTGCTCGGCGGGCACTTCACTGCGATTGCCGCCGCCGGTCCCGTGGTCGGGCCGATCCTCGCGGGCAACTCTTCGGCTGGCTGCCGGCGCTGATCTGGATCCTGCTCGGCGCGATCTTCGTCGGCGGCGTCCACGATGCCGGCGCGTTGATGGCTTCGATCCGCCATCGCGCCGTCAGCATCACGCAGGTCGTGCGTGAGCACATGTCGCGGCCGGCGTACGTGACGTTCCTGTTGTTCGTCTGGGTCGCGCTCGTCTACGTCGTGATCGCCTTCGCCGACGTGACGGCCGGCACGTTCGTCGCGGTTCCAGAAGTTCGACATGGTCGTCGACGGCCGGCCGACCACGTTCAGCGATCAACGGCGGCGCGGTCGTGATCGGCGCGACGGCCTACCTGCTGCTCAGCATCGCGATGGGCCTGATCCTTCGGTTCACCAAGACTGCCGTGGTGGGCGGTGCTGATCGTCTGCGCCGGCCTGCTCGGTTACAGCGATCCACGTGGGGCCGGACCTGGCGAGCTGGCTCAGCCACGCACGGCCTGTCGTTCATGGATACCGCAGGCAAAGATGGCGACGCGCTGACGAAGCGTTGGGATCCAGGCGTTGCTCGTCTACTGCTTCCTCGCGAGCGTGTTGCCGATGTGGCTGCTGCTCCAGCCGCGCGGCGTGATCGGCGCGACGTTCCTCTATGCCGCGCTCGTGTTCGGTATCATCGGCACGCTCATCGGTGGATGGAACCGCAGCGGCGCTGCTGCGATTCACTGGCCGGCGTTCAAAGGGTTCGCGGTGCCGGGCGCGGGCGGTGAGATGCAATATCTCGTTCCCGGTGCTGTTCATCACGATCGCCTGTGGCGCGTGCAGCGGCTTTCACTCGATCGTCGCCAGCGGCACGACGAGCAAGCAGCTCCGCACCGAGCGGGACATCAAGCCGGTCGCCTACGGCGCGATGCTGCTGGAAGCGATGGTCGCCACGTTCGCGCTGGCGTGCGTGATGATGATGAAACCCGGCGTGAGCACGGCAGGCACGCCCGACGCGATCTATGCCCGCGGCACCGGCACCTTCATGAACTTGTGCGGCGTGCAGCTGACGTTCGCGATCGGGTTCGGCTTGCTCGCGTTCAGCAGCTTCGTCTTCGACACGATGGACGTCTGCACCCGCCTGGGCCGCTACGTGCTGCAGGAGATGACCGGCCTGAGCGGCACGGTCGGCGGGATCGTCGCCACGATCCTCACCCTCGCCGGCCCTGCGGCCTATCTGTCGTCACAGCCCGGCGGGCAGCTTCAAGACGTTCTGGACGATCTTCGGCACGAGCAACCAGCTGCTGGCGGCACTGACGCTGGTCGGCGTCAGCCGTCTGGCTCTGGCGGACGGGCCGGCCGGTCTGGTTCGCCCTCGTGCCGGCGATGCTCATGCTCGCCTCGACGGGCACGGTGCTCGTCTTCAACTTCCTGACGTTCTATCGCGCTTACGCGAAGACCGGCGTCGTCGCCCAGATCACGAACATGTCGATCGCGGCGGTGCTGTTCCTGTTGGGGATCTTCGTGGTGTTCGAAGCGGTCCGGGTGTGGGTGGCGGCGCGGGGAATGACGAATGACGAAGCCCGAATGTCGAATCAAGCCCGAATGACCTAGTGACGAATGACGAGTCGTCATAAACGATCCCGCTTCGTTATTCGGGCTTCGTCATTGATTCGACATTCGGATTTCGTCCTTCATCATTTTCCAGCCCGTCCCGGTCATTGCGACCGATTCCCCCCGTCCCTACGATCGCGCGATCTATGTCCCAGCCGACGCCTCAGCCCGCCACCGCGATCCGTTCCGATGACATCGTCGACCTCGCCATCATCGGCGGCGGGCCGGTCGGTCTGTATGCCGCCTTCTATGCCGGCCTGCGGCAGATGAGCGTGAAGATCATCGACTCGCTCGAAGTCCTCGGCGGCCAGCTCATGGCCCTCTATCCCGAGAAGTTCATCTACGACGTCGCCGGCTTCCCGAAGGTCACCGCCAAGGACCTGGTCAACAACCTGATCGAGCAGGGCCTGCAGTTCGGCGCGATCCCCGTGCTCGGCGAGACCGTCCAGACGCTCGACACCGGCGACGACCACGTCTTCACCATGAAGACGAACAAGGGCGCGACGCACAAGGCACGCCTGATCCTGATCGCCGGCGGCGTCGGCAGCTTCACGCCGCGCCCGGTGCCGATCCCGAACGCCAACGATTTCCTCGGCAAGGGCCTTCACTACTTCGTGAAGGACATGAGCATCTTCACGGGCAAGCGCGTCCTGATCCTCGGCGGCGGCGACAGCGCGATCGACTGGGCGAACATGCTCGCGCCCTACACGTCGGCCCAGACGCTCATCCACCGTCGCGACAAGTTCCGCGCCCACGAGGACAGCGTCGAGAAGATGATGCAGACGAAGACGCACGTGATGCTCTTCCACGAGATCAAGAGCATCGACGCCGGCCCGGACGGCCGCGTCGCGCGGGCGACGGTCTACGACAACCGCACCAAGGCCGAGACGACGATCGAGGTGGACGAGATCGTGAGCAACTTCGGCTTCGTCAGCGCGCTCGGGCCCATCAAAGAATGGGGCCTGACGATCGAGAAGAACCAGATCGCCGTCGACCAGCTCATGCAGACCAGCCGCCCGCGCGTTTTCAGCGCCGGCGACATCTGTGCCTACAACGGCAAGCTGAAGCTGATCGCCACCGGCTTCGGCGAGGCAGCGATCGCCGTCAACTTCGGCAAAACGCTCATCGACCCGTCGGCGAAGCTCTTCCCGGGCCACAGCAGCGAACGCGAAGGGTGATCCGCACCGCAATGAGTTGGCGGGTCGCAGTCCCGCCAATCGGGCCAGACCGCTTGTAGGGGCGGCCTTGGCCGCCGGAGACTGGCGGCTCGCCAGCGACGATGTCCCTTTCGACCCGCCCGCGCGGCGGCCAAGGCTGCCCCTACGAAGACATCACCCGTGGCGGTCTGGGTAAGCGATTCGTCTCCAAGTTGGGAAGTTTTGGGCAATCGTGGGTAATCAGCCGGCGGTTTGGGCGGTGCGGTCCGATTTCGATCGACGGCTATTCGGATGACAAAGAATCCGCGGTCTCTACCTAGAGGCGTCTTGATGCGCGATTGGCCTGCAACGCTGCGCGTCTGGCACGCCAACGCGCACTCTGGGTGCCACACTTTGGGCCACGCCCAACGTGTGCCACGCTCGCCTCGAGTGAATTTGCCGGGCGACGTCGTGCCGGGTTCGGTTACGATATCGCCCGTTCTCATTTCACCTTGGGGAGGTCTCCGTGGCCGTCATTCGTTCCGCCGTTCGTCGTTCGATCGTCGTTGCCGCGTTGATGAGCGGGGTCATCTGTGCCGGATTCGCCGTCGCCCAGACGACGCAGCCGCAAGCCGCGACGAAGCCGGCCGCCACCAAGCCGACGGGTCGTACCTACAACGACCTGGTGCTGGAGAAGCTCGCCTTCGACGAAGAGTTCGTGATCAAGGCATTCGCCGAGAAGGGGAAGCACGACCCGGAGTGGGACGAGCAGGCCAAGGCGTTCCTACGCGCTCAGGTGGATGCCGAGGCGTACTTCAACGCCGAGGCCGGTCGTTACTACCGGCCGGCCGGTCTGCGCGTGCCGCCGGAGTTGTCCGATCGCATCGCGCAGGTGCGGAAGCTGCTCGCGACCGGCTGCGACGACGTGATGGTGCTCTACTACGCGGCAAAGGTGATCGGCTTCGAGGGAACGCCCGACGGCAACCAGCTCTCGCGCCTCACTTACGCCCTGCGCGTATGCCCGCCTTGAAGAGGCGCCGTATTGCCCGCTCTACCGCTACGTCATCCACGAGGCCGCCATGGACGCCCGAGAGCCGATGGAAGAGGGCAGCGTCGAGCTGGCGGAGATGCGCGAACGCTTCCGCGCGGATTGGCGCGGCGTCCTGACCGACAAGGCCACGCTGCCGAAGTATCGCACGGTCGTCTGGTCGCGCGGCGAACGACTCTTTGCCGACGATGACGGCGATCGCGCGGACCGCATCGCCACCGAGGTCGAAGACGTCAAGGACGCTGCCGACCCGTGGCTATGGCACGCCTACATGGGCCAGGTCGAGATCAAGTGCGCGTGGAAGGCGGCGCGGCAGCGGTTGGGCCAACACGGTGACCGACGAGGGTTGTGCGACTTTCGCGCACACCTGCAACTCGCCCAGGCACACTTCAAGACCGCCACCGAGATCGACGACAAGCTGCCGCATCCGTACGCCGGCATGATCACGGTCTCGATGGGCGAATCGACCGGCGATCACATGGCGCTGTGGCGCAAGGCGATCGAACGACAGATCGATTACATGCCTGCGTACGAAGCCTATCGCCAGGCGATCCGCCCGCGTTGGGGCGGAACCGTGCCGGAGATGCTGCGGCTGGCGAACTGGTGCGTGGCGACGAAGCGGTTCGACACGGCCGTGCCCGGGCAGGTTATCTCGATCATCTGGGATCTTCAGAGCGAGTACGACGCGCCGCTGAATCTGTGCGAGATGGCCACGCTCGGGCCACTCGTGCAGCGGGCGATGGACGGATACCTCGCCTACAACAGCGACGTCCCCGACAACTGGATTTCGCCTTGGCGCAAAGCACGAAGGTCGCCTGGCACTACGCGATGGAGCAATACGAGCCGGCGCGGAGGCTGCTGGAGACGATGGACGGCGTTCAGAACGAGCCCGTGACGGCGCGTGGCGTCGAGCCGAAGGAGGTCATCGGCCACGTCTACGCGATGACCGGGCCGGCGAAGGCCGACCTTGTCGCGGCGATGTTGGACACCGATCTGCCCGCGCGGATCGCAAAGCTGGAGGCCGCGATCCCGAAGATGCCGACCGACGTCGACGTGCCGGAATCGGCCGAACGCATCCGCGCCGACTCGGCCGTCCGCTGGGTGAAGCGACGAATCGAGGAGGCGAAGTTCCTCGACGCGTTGAAGGACGGTCAGTGGAAGCCGCTGCCGATCGCCGAAGACCTGAACGAATGGCGGATCGACGCCGGCCAATGCGTCGCGACGAAGCTGGACGACGGCTCGATGGCGCTCGACGTCACGAGTGACAACGGTATCTCCGTCTACGCGCCGTTCGCGTTGCCGGAGCGGTACGAGTTCCGCTGCAAGCTCGAATGGACCGGCGGCGGCGACCCGCTGCGGCACGATGGGCTGTTCCTCTACCCGGCGTGGGCGATCAATCACCCGATCGGCGGCTACTTCGACTCGTATCACGGCCGGATCTCCGCGGCACGCGATAAGTACGCGTACGTGAACGCCGAGCACGCGTTCGAAGCCGACGGCAGCACCACGCCGTACTTCCGCTTCGACCGCGGCGCGGTGATGTGGATGGGGCCTGATGGCGCCTCGATCCTGACGCATCGTTTCCCGATGAACGCCACTCGGCGCATCGGCTTCGGCACGTACGGCACGACGAGCGGCTGTAAGTGGCGCATCAGCAAGATCGAAGTGCGAAAGCTCTGATTCGATCGTGCGCCGATCGGTGCGACCCGGGCACACAATCCCGCCAATCGGCTGGGATGAAAAACCGCTCACCTGCAACGGAAACGCGTCGGCGGCAACCGATGAATAGTACGTCTGATTCGTTCGTCGCTGCGCGCAGCGACGCGAACGGGGTTGGCGGAACCGGCAGGGGAACCATCGTGAAAGCAGTGCGTGTCTCGCGTCGTCGGGGTGGTCGGTCGGCCCGCGTGGCGTGCGAAGCGGTCGAGCCGCGGCGGCTGTTCACGTTCATCCTGCCCGATGCCGGCTTCGGCGGCGGGGCGGGCAAGGCATACTCGGCCGGGCTGAACTCGGATCAAGTGAACGAGGTCGCCGACCGCACGACGACCACGCCGCTCAACGACGGCCGGCTGCTCGTCACCAACGCGCACGAAGTGCGCTACTTGCGTGGCGATGGCACCCTCGACCCGAAGCGTGCCAACGGCAGCGGCCTGCTCGACCTGGGCAACGCGATCGACGTCGCCGTCGACAAGCGCACCGGCCGGGTCGCCGCGTTGCACGAGACCGTGAACGGCGAACTGACCGTCACGCTCTACGACCCGAGCGGCCGCGTGCCGAAGACGCGGACGATCACCAGTGTCGACGACACGACCGGCTCCGTCGCCTTCTCGCCAAACCACGGCCTGATCGTGCTGACCTGGCGCGAGCCGCCGCTGACCGGATCGGTTGACCCGAACCAATATCAGGCCCGGCTCGTCCGGCTCGACGATGCGTTGCAGCCGATGAACTCGTACGGTGGCGGCGATGGCGTCGGCACGTACACGTTCACGGCCAACGAGCTCGGCGGGCGTTTCAATGTCGGCGACGTCTTCATTGATAGCGTCGACCGCGCCTATTTCTCCTTCTACACCGAATATCTCACCAACGGCGACCGCAACACCAACGAGTATCTGAAGGTCGTTCGGTTCAACTCCAGCGGCGTGGCCGACTCGACCTACGGCTCGGCCGGCGTCGGGACGCTCGCTTCGTACGTCGACTACGACTCGCTCAACCTCAACGACTTCACGACGCGCGACCTGATCGTGACGGACGACGGCTCGGTCTTCGCGCTCATCCTCGCCAGCAACCGGACCGAAGAGACGAACTTGCGCACGACGGCCCGGCTGGTCCATCTCGCGACGAACGGCTACCCGGTCTACGGCGACACCTACAACGTCGGCCGTGCGGTGGATGAGGTCGACAGCCTCGCCGCCTATCACCTGACGGCGGGCGCGATGGCGACGAAGACCGCCAACGGCACCGTCTACCTCGCCGCCCGTCCGGACGGCACGACGACGCAGGTCTATCGCTTCAACTACGGCCTGCGGACGCAGCGCGCGTCGACGATGGCTACAGCACGTTCGGCGACTTCGCGACGACGACCGCCGACCTCGGCCAGGCGACGATCGCCGTCGACAAGTCCAAACGCGTCTTCCTGACCGGCATCGTCGGCAACGACGTGAAGCTGACCCGCTTCGACCGGACGGCCGACTCGATCAAGGGGTACAAGCAGGGCACGGTTCAACTGCTGGCGGACGGCACCTTGTTCGTGAACGGCACGGACGGCGACGACGCGATCGACGTCATCCCGAAGGGGGAGAAGCTGCTCGTCTCCTACCGCGGCAAGCAACGGACCTGGAGCACCAGCTCCGTCCGCGGCATCGTCATCGCCGCCGGCAAAGGCAACGACTCGGTCGACGGCCTGGGTGCGAAGGTGCGCGGCATGTACGTCGAGCTCGGCTCGGGCAACGACACCGTGCAGGGCGGCAACAACGACGACACGCTGATCGGCAACGCCGGCAACGATCTGCTGCGCGGCGCACAAGGCAACGATCACCTCTACGGCCAAGACGGCAACGACATGCTCTTCGGCGCCAACGGGATGGACGAGCTCTTCGGCGGCGACGGTCGCGACACGCTCTACGCCTCCAATGGCGGAACGCCAGCCTCGAACGACGATCGCTACGACATCCTCACCGGCGGCAAGGACACGGACGTCCTGGAGCTCGACGCGACGCCGGACGACGACCGCGATCTCGGCATTCAGTGACCGGGCCGTCCGTCGCACGCACTGATCTCGAAGGGAACACGTCCGATGACACGCCGAGCCATTCTGGAAGCGGTCGAACCGCGCCGCCTGTTCACGTTCGCCGCGCTCGATGCGGACTTCGGCAGCGGCGGCGTCGTGAAGCTGACCCCCGGGACGGTCGGCTCGCACGCCGACGCGTCGGTCTCGCCGTTGAAGGACGGCCGGATCCTGATCCACGATCCGTACGGCATTCAGTACCTCAACGGCAGCGGCGGCTACGACAAGAAGCGCGGCGACGCCGGCACCGGCCGCGTGCAGTTCGATCTCGCGAAGAGCCGCCTGACGGTCGACAGCGCCGTCGACCCGAGCACCGGCCGGCTCGTCAGCCTGTACTACCGGTCGAGTGAGACGTCGCGCCAGATCATGGTCGAGGTGCGCGACGCGAAGGGGAAGGTCGAGAAGACGTTCCGCGTCCAGGCCGGCGGGCCAATGAAGCGCGAACAGGCGCGGGTCGCCTTCACCAGCGACGGCGGTTTCGTCGTCGCGCTGCCGCACGTGCTCGATTCCACGGTCGCGCTCGGCCTCGGCGTCACCGTCTACAAGTACGACAAGGCGAACAAGGCCGCCGCGTCTTACAACGGCGGCAAGAGCGAACTGTCGATGCCGCTGACCGGCCTGACGCGCGGCACGCAGGACGTCGTGAAGTTCAACAACCTGCTGCCCGACGGGAACAACCGCGTCTATTTCGTCTACAGCACGAGCGACGTGCAAGGCGCATCGGTCGGTAACAGCGACGTCCGCGCCCGCACCGCCGTCGCGCGGACGACGTCGACGGGCACACTCGACGTTGCCTACTCCGGCACGCAGGGCCGGACGCTCGCCGACTCGACGCAGGTCCACGGCGAGACCGTGAAGAGCCAGTACATCCAGTACGCCGCCGACGTCACCGTCGCCGCGGACGGCGTCGTCTACGGGCTCATCGAGAGCGCCGCGCACGCTCGGCACGGAAGGGGGCGGCGGCGGATACACCGCGCAGCTCCGCCGGATCGACAACAAGGGCAAGGCGATCGCCCGCACGCTCGACCGGTCGCAACACGCGTCGGCGGGTTATTACTATCGCCTCGCGCTCTCGCAGAACGGATTCGTCTACGCGGCCGAGATCGACGTCCACGGGACCGCCCATATCTGTCGCGCCTACGCGAAGGATCTGTCGAACGAAGACTCGTGGAGCAACTTCGGCGACTTCGTCACCAGCACGGCGCAGGTGCCGACCGACCCGGCCGGTGGGATGACCAACGGCGTCGACAGCTTCGCCGTCGATGGCACCGGCCGGCTGCTGTTCGCGGGCCAGACCACCGCCGGCTTCACCGCGATCGCCTTCGACGGCCGGCGCGAATCGTTCGGCGGGAAGCTGGAGACGAGCGTCGTGCTCGGCGACGGCACGCTGCTCGTCAACGGCACCGGCGCCGCCGACGTGATCGAGGTGAAGATCAAGAACGGCGACATCTACGCCGTCGTGAACGGCGTTAGCCGCAAGTACACCAGCAGCACGATCCGCGGCATCGCCGTCTTCGCGGGCGGCGGCGACGACACGGTCAACATGGGCTCGATCTACGTCGGCACCTATGTCGATGGCGGTGAGGGCGAAGACTGCGCTCTACGCACGGCCGACCGGCAGCACGATGCTTGGCGGCAGCGGCGACGACCTACTCGTCGGCTCCGGCGGCGAAGACGATTTGTACGGCCAGGACGGCGACGACACGCTGCTCGGCGGCCGTGGTGCCGACGAACTCTTCGGCGGCGACGGTAACGACACGCTCTACGCGAGCGCCGACACCATCCAGCAGGGCAACCTCAGTGACGGCAACGTCGACCGCCTCGACGGCGGCAAGGGTGCCGACCTGTTGTATGCCGACGACGACAACAACGTCTGGGACGACGTCGTGACCTACAAGCCCGGCGAGGACACGCTGGGCTGACACACTCGTCCATGAACGGATTCATAAAAGGGACACCAACCATGAAGCACAGAGCATTGTTCGACGCGTGCGAGCCCCGCCGGCTGTTCACGTTCGGCGCGGGATACACCAACTTCGGCGACGGCGGGCTCGCCTCGATCCCCGATGCGGGTGCACTCTTCGATGGCTACGCCCCGCAGGTCGTCTCGCTCCCCGACGGACGCGTGATGACCTACGCCGGCGGGCAGGTTCGATACCTCACGCCGGAGGGCGAACTCGACACGAAGCGTGGCCGCAACGGCCGAGGCGGCGTGCACAACGTCGGTGCGCTGCTGGTCGTGATCGATCCCCAGAGCGGCGAGTTCGCGCGGCTCAGTTCCGCAAACTTCGAGGGCGAGCAGGCCGACCGCATCGAGTGGTACGACGCCAAGGGCAAGTACAAGTTCGGCACCGTGATCGACCAGCCGTTCGACTTCTCCACCTACACGAAGCGCAAGACATCGAGTTCACCTCGAACGGCGGCTTCCTGCTGACGTCGACCGTGCCGACGTACGCCGACCCGCTTCACCCCGCGCTCGTCCGCGTGACACGCGTGAAATCGAACGGGCTCGTGGCCGACGAAACTTTCGGCGGCGGCGACGGTCGCGTCGACATCAAGCTGGCCGACGAGATCGGCGAGGGCGAGTCGCTGAAGTTCGGCGACACCTCGATCGACGACCTGGGCCGCATCTACCTCACGTTCACGCAGAAGGACAAGCAGAACGACGGCCGGCTTCACCTGATCGCACGCGTCGTGCGGTTGAACGCAATCGGCACGATCGACACGACCTACGGCGTCAACGGCTTCGCGACGGTCTACGACGTGGTCGCCGACGCGCCCGGCACCAACGTCGACCGTCGCGTCGCCGATCGCACGTTCGATCCGGAAGCACGCTTCGCCTACACGCTCGCGTCGACGCGAACGCTTCAGGACGACGGGCCGGACACGGTCACGCTGCGGCTGTACCGGACGGATCAGAACGGCACGACGACCTCGGTCGCGGTCGGCCGCGAACTCGGCACGGACGGCCATCTCATCCTGACCGGCCAGGTCTCGATCGGGCCGGACCACACGCGCCTACGTCGCCACGAAGTTCGACGGTTCGGGCACGCAGATGTTCCGCTACACGGTCGCGACGCTCGCGAAGCCGAACAACTGGTCCGACTTCGGTGATTCGCGCCAGCTCACCGTCAACTTCGACGCACTCGACCTCTACGTCGACCCGACCAGCGGCCGGCAGTTCATGATCGGCCGGAACACCGGCGCGGACAGCAAGGCCGTCGCCGGCGTCTATGCGACCGCGACACGACCGGCTTCACCGACGTGAAGGCCGGCTCGGCCAGGCTGCGCGATGATGGCGCGCTCGTCGTCAAAGGCGGCGACGGCAACGACCGCATCCTCATCACGCGCGAGAAGAACGCGATCGTCGTCACGCTCAACGCCAAGAAGATCGGCTCGTTCGAACGGAGTGCGAAGGTCCGCGCCCGTGGTCATCCAGGCCGGCAAGGGCAATGACTTCGTCGACGTCGCCAGCAGCATCGGCCTGCGGAGTACGTCGAGGGCGGATCGGGCAACGACACGATCCGCGGCTTGAACGCGACCGACGTCGGCCATGACACGATCGTCGGCAACGGCGGCGACGACCAACTCGAAGGCCGCGGCGGCAACGACGAGCTGTACGGCCAGGAGGACGACGACGTCCTGCTCGGCGGCATCGGCGCCGACGAGATCTTCGGCGGCGACGGCGACGACATGCTTTACGCGAGCGGCCTGGGGCGGAGCGTCCACAGTCGCGACGGCTGGTCCGACTGGCTCGTCAGCGGCAAGGGGAACGACTTCGTCCGCAAAGACACCGACGAAGACGAGGAAGACCGCATCGGCGACGGCGACACGAGCGGCGACACCATCGTCACGTGACCGCACGCCGAATGTCCGGTAATCGGCAATAGGGAAGATCGGAGGCGTGGCGCAAGTTATGCCTCCGATTTCGTTTAGATGTTCGTCTAAACGTCGATCGGAGATCGCATTCCCGCGGCCGATTCGGGTGACATTACAATCGCGGCATGGCCGTCAGTGATTTCAACCCCGTCGTGCCGCCGCCCCTGCCGGCGGCGTTCGCGAACGTCGACCCGACCGACGCCCAGGCGATCGTCGCCGCCTCCATCGCCCACTTCGGCCGCAAGGTCGGCATCAGCTGTTCGTTCGGCGGTGCGGGCGGCATGGTGCTGGGGGTAGATGGCGCTGAAGATCGACAAGGGCATCGACGTCTTCGTGCTCGATACCGACGTCCTGTTCGACGACACGTACAAGCTCATCAAGCGCCTCGAGCAGCGTTACGGCATGACCGTTCGTCGCGTCCGAAGTGAGGTCTCGCTCGACGAGCAGGCCGAACAAGTTCGGCGACCAGTTGTGGGAGCGCGACCCGAACATGTGCTGCAGCATCCGCAAGGTCCGGCCGATGAAGACGGCGATGACCGGCCTCGACGCGTGGATCACCGCGATCCGCCGGGACCAGTCGCACACGCGGCCAGTAGTGCCGAGGTCTTCAGCTGGGACAAGCAGTTCGGCCTGTGGAAGATCTGCCCGCTCGTGCACTGGAGCGAAGAGCAGGTGCATGCAATACGTCGGCGAGCACAACGTGCCGATCAACCCGATGTTGTATGAAGGCTACAGCAGCATCGGCTGCAAGCACTGCACGGCCAAGCCCGACCCGAACGGCGACGGACGATCGGGCCGATGGCTCGGCTTCCTGAAGACCGAGTGCGGCCTGCACGCTGTGCCGGTGGCGGAGTCGACGCCCGTCGAGCTGACCGTGAAGAACGGCGAGATGCCGGCCGATCGGTGAGCCGCGAGAGGTGTCATCCTGATGGAGCCTAAGCGACTGAAGGATCTACTGGCCGCGGCGAGCCGTTCTGTTCAGCACTGCGACTCGACGCGGCCTCAAGGTCCTTCGTCGGACAAGCCTCCTCAGGATGACGTCGCTTGGCTCGTTCTTCTGGCTTGACGTTTCGCACTCATTCCCCTTTCGCACTACTCTTCCCCGTCCTATGTCCCAAGGCTTCATCCTCTGGCTCACCGGCCTCTCCGGCGCGGTAAGAGCACGGTCAGCAATGCCCTCATCCCGCTGCTGGAGTCGCGGTAAGAAGGTCGAGCTGCTCGACGGCGACGTCGTCCGCACGCACCTGTCGAAGGGACTGACCTTCAGCAAGGAAGACCGCGACGTGAACGTCCGCCGCATCGGCTGGGTGGCCGACCTCGTCGCCCGGCACGGCGGCGTGGCGTTGGTCGCCGCGATCTCGCCGTTCCGCGAGGTGCGCGACGAGGTGAAGCGGACGTACGCGAACGTCGTCGAGGTCTACGTGAACGCGAGCGTCGACGAGTGCGCCCGCCGCGACGTCAAAGGCCTCTACGCCAAGGCCATGAAGGGTGAGATCCCCAACTTCACCGGCGTGAGCGACCCGTACGAACCGCCGACGAACCCCGACGTCGAACTGAAGACGGCGGACGAGTTGGTCCAGCAGAGCGCGGCGAAGGTGATCGAACACCTTCAGTCACGCGGGCTGCTCTAATCGTCATCCTGAGGAGGCTCGCCGACGAAGGATCTTGCGAGAAGTCTGTGCGTGAGGTCGGACGGTGCCTGTGCGATCCATCGCCTAGACCTCCCGCTAGATGCTTCGTCGCTGCGCTCTTCTGACATACAAAGATGCCTCGTTCCCTCACGGCATCTTGATGTCCTTCATCACGAACGGGATCTCGAGCTGCCGGATGCTCGTCGGCATCATCGAGCTGGACCTTGATCTTCGGCTTCGCCGACTCGGTCGCATCTTCGGGTTGGGCATCCGCCTCCTGCGGTTGTTTCGGCGACGACGCGCATCCTGCGAGATGTAGGTCATCGTCACGGTGATGTTGTTCTGCGGATCGTTGTTAGGTGCTGTTCGGATTCTATCGCGTTTTCCCTATTAACCTT
>JASGHA010000005.1:0-173446 GCA_049841175.1 Rubrivivax sp.
TGGCCGTGCAGCAGCCAGTAGGCGGTGCTGGCGCCGCCGAGGGCGACGACGGCCAGCGCCAGCGCGGCCAGACGGGTGTTGCGGCGGCGGCGCGTGGCCGTGTCCAGGGTCGTGTCTTGGTTCATGTTCGGACTCTCGGGATTCGGGGGTTCAGCGAGCCTGGTCGCGCCAGCCGCCGCCCAGGGCGCGCTGCAGCGCGACGTCCAGCGCCAGCGAGCCGGCGCGCAGATCGGCCTGGGCGTTCAGGCTGGCGAGCATCGTGTCCTCGGCGGACAGCACCTCGAGGTAGCTGGCGAGGCCGCCGTCGTAGCGTTCGCGCGCCACGCGGTGCGCCTCCTCGGCCGCGGCCAGGGCCTCGTCGGCCTTGGCCAGGCGCGGCGCCAGCGCCTTCAGGCTGACCGCGGCGTCGGCCACGTCCTGCAGCGCGTGCGTCACCGTCGCGTCGTAGCTGGCCACCGCTTCGGCATAGGCCGACTGCGCGCCGCGCAGCTGGCCACGCAGGCGGCCGCCGGTGAAGATCGGCAGCGAGATCGCCGGCCCGATCGAGCCCATCGTCGAGCCGCTGCGCGTCAGGTTGTCGATGCCCAGCGACTGCAGGCCGACCATCGCGCTCAGGTTGACGTTCGGATAGAAGGCCGCGGTCGCGACGTCGATGCGCCGGGCCTGGGCCTCGGCACGCAGCCGGGCGGCGGCGACGTCCGGACGGCGGCCGAGCAGCTCGGCGCCGATCTCGGCCGGCAGGCCGAAGCCGTGGTCGAGCTTCAGCGCCGGCGGCGTGATCGCCAGGCCGCGGTCGGGCCCGGCGCCGAGCAGCGCCGCCAGGCGGTTGCGCTGCAGCGCGATGCGTTCGTCGATTGCCAGCAGCGCGCCTTCGGCGGCGGCGCGGCCAGCGTCGGCCTGGCGCACGTTGCCGCGTGTCTCCAGGCCGTTGCGGAAACGTTCGGCCACCAGCTCGGCGGTGCGCGTGCGCACCTGCACCGAGCGCGCCGCGGTGTCGCGGTTGGCGTAGAGCCGGCCGAGCTCGGCGTACTGCGCCGCCACCGCCGAGGACAGCAGCAGCCGCGCCTGGGCGTACTCGGCACGCGCGGCCTCGGTCTCCGAGGTCGCGGCGGCGAGCGCGGCGCGGTTGGCGCCCCAGAAGTCCAGCTCCCAGCCGATGGCGAACGTCGCCTGGCCGACATCTTCCCAGCCGGCCGGCAGGATGGACGCCGGCGTGATGTGGTTCTTGCTGAAGCGGTCCTGCGTGGCGCTGGCGCCGACCGTCACTTGCGGCTTCAGCGCCGAGCCGGCCACCTGGGTGAACGAGGCCGCACGCTCCAGCCGCGCGGCGGCCGCCGCGAGGTCGGGCGAGCCGGCCAGCGCCTCGTCGACGAGGGCGTCGAGCTGGGCGTCGCCGTAGGCCTGCCACCAGCGCGACTCGGGCCAGGCGGCGGCCGGGGCGCGCAACGAATCCTGCGCGGCATAGGCGGCCAGCGGCCGCGGACCGGGTGTCGTGACCGGGTCGGGCAGCTGCGCGCAGCCGGCCAGCGCGGCCGCCACGCCGACGGCGGCCAGGGGTCGCCAGCGGGGGCGTGGCGATGTGGGAGAGGTGAGGAACATCGCTGGTCTTAACTGAACTGGTCGGTACAGTTTATCTTTGAGATCGACCGACCCGCAAGCTAAACTGAACCAACTAGTTCACTTGACTTCCAAGTTCGGATGCGCACCAAGAGCGAAGCCCGTCGCCAGTCCATCGTCCAGGCCGCTTCGGCGGTGTTCCAGGAAACCGGCTTCGAGCGCGCGTCGATGGCCCAGATCGGCGAGCGCACCGGCTGCTCCAAGGCCACGCTCTACAGCTACTTCGCGTCCAAGGAAGACCTGTTCTGCGAGGTCGTGCTGACCTCGACGCTGGCCGAGTTCGATGCCCTGCTCGGCTCGCTGGACACCTCGTACCAGGACGTCGCGCGCTCGCTCGACGGCCTGGGCCGCGGCCTGCTGACGCTGCTGTACTCGCCGCAGGTGCGCGCCGGGCGGCGGCTGATCGTCGCCGACGCCGGCCGCGCCGAACTCGGCCGGCGGCTGTACGAACTGGGCCCGGCGCGCGGCGAAGCGGCGATCGCGGCCTACCTGGCCGGCGCGATGGAACGCGGCCTGCTGCGCCGCGCCGAACCGCGTGTCGCCGCCAGCCACCTGAAGGGCCTGCTCGAAGCGGAGTGGATCGACCGCTTCCTGTTCCACGTCGTCGAGGAAGTCGACGAAGCCAGCCTCGCCGACACCGCGCGGCGGGCGGTCGAGGCCTTCCTGCGCGCCTACGCGCCCTGACGCGGCAGGTTCAGCCGGCGACCTCGGCCGGCAGGTCCTCGGCGCCGGGCACGAACAGCTTGCGCGTCTTGGCGTTGAAGTCCATCAGCCCGGCGTAGCGGCCCCAGGCGACCATGGTCTCGAAGCTGCGCTCGGGGTTCTCGTAGGGCAGCGCGGTCGCGATCTCGTGCATCACCTGGTCGGCGTCGACGGCCTCGTGCTCGCGCAGCAGCGCCAGCAGCACGTGGAAGATGCGCAGCTTGAACACCTGGGCGGCGAAGATGCGCCGCCGTTCGGCGCCATTGGCGGCGACGAAACGCCGGCCCAGTTCGGTGAAGCGCACCTGGTCCTTCGGTGTCTCGATCAGCTCCAGGATCTCGGCCGCCTTGACGATGGCGATCGTGTCGCCGAACTCGCGGCCGATCTCGTCGGAGATGTCGTAGATGTTGGACAGCTCCGGCGCGTCGTTGAGGATGCTCAGCAGGCCCAGGATCTGGCCCACCGCGACCAGCGGGATGGCCTCCATGCGCGGCCGCGCACGCGAGATCGGCTGGCCGGCGGCCGGCGCCTCGGGCGGCAGGTCGGGCAGCGCGGTACGCGTGATCGCGTCGTGGATCAGCTGCACCAGGCGCTGGAACTCCGGGTCGCGTGCGTCGCGCGGGTACGGCAGCTTGTTCTCCAGCACCAGGCCGATGCGCCCCGGCCGCGGGAAGACGACGACGATGCGTGTCGCCATCTCCACCGCCTCCTCGATGTTGTGCGTGACCATGAACACCGAATCGGGGCCGCCGCCGGGCGTGCGCCACAGCGCCAGCAGTTCCTGGCGAAGGTTCTCGGCGGTCAGCACGTCCAGCGCGCTGAAGGCCTCGTCCAGGCACAGCAGCCGCGGCTGCGACACCAGCGCCCGTGCGATGCCGACGCGCTGGCGCATGCCGCCCGACAGCTCGCGCGGATAGGCCGCGTGGTGGTTGCCCAGGCCGATCATCTCGATCGCGCGGTCGACCGCGGCGTCGCGCTCGGCGGCGGCCATCGGCCGCGACATCAGCCCGACGGCGACGTTCTGCGCCACCGTCAGCCATGGGTACAGCGCGAAGGTCTGGAACACGACCGAGGCGTCGCGGTTGACGCCGGCCAGCGGCCGGCCGCCGGCCAGCACCCGCCCGGTGCTGGGTTCGACCAGGCCGACCAGGCAGCGCAGGATCGTCGACTTGCCCGAGCCCGACTGGCCCAGCAGCGCGACGAACTCGCCACGGCCGACGGCCAGGTCGATGTCGTCGAGCACCTTCAGCTCGTGGCCGCCGGCGGTCTTGTACGACTTGCCGACCGCGCAGAGCTGGGCCAGCGGCGTGGCGCTTTCGGACAGGCGCGGATCCATCGTCTCACTCCAGCTTGAAACGCCGTTCGGCGTAGGCGTACAGGGGCCGCCAGACCAGCTTGTTGGTGGCGACGACGAACAAGGACATCACGGCGATGCTGGCGACGATCAGCGGCGTGTCGCCGCGCCGCGTGACGTCGGCGATGAAGGCGCCCAGGCCCTGGGCGCGCAGCGTCGTGTCGCCCCAGCTCGCCAGCTCGGCGACGATGCTCGCGTTCCAGGCGCCGCCGGCGGCGGTGCAGGCGCCGGTCACCCAGGCCGGGAACACCGCCGGCAGGATCAGCGTGCGCCACAGCGCCCAGCCGCGCAGGCCTGACATGCGCGCCGCTTCCTTCAGGTCGTTGGGGATCGCGGAAGCCCCGGCGACGACGTTGAACAGGATGTACCACTGCGTGCCCATCGCCAGCAGCGCGATGCTGCCCCAGTCCAGCGACACGCGGTGGGCGACGAAGAAGCCGACCGCCCACGGGAAGGTCATGTTCACCGGGAACGAGGCGCCGATCTGCGCCAGCGGCTGGGCGAAACGTGCGACCGCCGGCTTGAGCCCGATCCAGACGCCGATCGGCGTCCAGACCAGCGAGGCGAAGACGACCATCGCCGTCACGCGCAGCGCCGTCAGCCCGCCCAGGCCGGCCAGCTGCAGCAGCGTCGCGCGGTCGAGCGCGCCGTGGAGCGCGGCCACCGCGGCGGCGATCCACGACACCGCCTCGACGCCCAGCCACAGCAGCAGCACGACGCCCAGCACACGCCCGGCGTGGCGCGTCCAGGCCGGCCGCGGCGCGGCGACCGCCCCCGGCCGGCGCAGGCGCACGAGGGCGTCGGCCAGCGGCCGGCGCAGATGCCGGTCCAGCCAGGTGAAGACGTAGGCGCCGCGCAGCAGCTCGTAGACCCAGGACCTCGGCGCCGAGCCGGACTCGGTCAGCTCGTTCTTGAAGCGTTCGGCCCAGGCCAGCAGCGGCCGCCAGACGAGCTGGTCGCTGACGAGGATCAGCACCAGCATCGCCGCGACGGCGAACAGCGCCGCGCGCGTGTCGCCGCGCTCCAGCGCCAGCGCCATGTACGAGCCCAGGCCCGGCAGCTTGATGTCGCGGTTCATCACGCTGATGGCCTCGCTCTGAGCGACGAAGAACCAGCCGCCGCCGAAGGACATCATGCCGTTCCAGATCAGGCTGTGCGCCGCCGACGGCAGCTCGACGATGCGCAGCCGCTGCCAGCGGTTCAGGCCCGAAACGGTGGCCGCCTCCTGCATCTCGGCGGGAATCGAGACCAGCGCGTGGTGGAAGCCGAAGGCCATGTTCCAGACCTGGCTGGTGAAGATCGCGAAGATCGACGCGCACTCGACGCCCAGCAGGCTGCCCGGGAACAGCGCCATGAAGCCGGTCACCGTCGCCGACAGGAAACCGAGCACCGGAACCGACTGCAGCACGTCCAGCGCCGGCACGATCAGCGCGCGTGCGACGCGGTTCTTGGCCGCGAGGTAGCCGACGGCGACCGCGAACAGCAGCGAGAAGCCGAAGGCGATCCACATGCGCAGCAGCGTGCGCGCGGCGTAACCGGGGATCGCCGCCGGCGACGGGTCGAGCGCCGGCATCGTCGCGGCATCGAAATGCACCAGCATGCCGCGGCCGACGTGCAGCGCCGACCAGAACAGGCCGATCAGCGCGAGCAGCACGACCGCGTCCACCCAGCCGAAGTTTCGGCCCGGCGGCGTGACGGCCAGTTGTGCGGCGGTGGACTTCATCGGCGCCGGGGGAAAAGGGAGGTGGATCGGATCTGCGCTCCGGCACAACGCCCGGGCACCGCGCCTCGCTGACCGCATCTTTCAGCTGTAACGCGGGCGGCCCGGATAATGCGGAGACTGCGTCCACCGTCCCGAATGCCGTCCGCCATGCTTCGCCCCACCCTGCTCTGCGCCGCATTGCTTGCCGCCACCGCCCCGGCCCACGCCGAGAGCATCACGATCTCGATCTCGGGTGCCGCCTCGGCCGCGTCGGCCAGCGTCTCCGAGTCGATCCAGGCTTCCAGCCACGGCTCGAGCAAGGCGGGCGACGCGATCGCCGGCGACTACCGCATCGTCGATGTCGCCGAGGCACCCGCGCGCCCGGGCACGCTGCGGCTGGCACTCGAACCGCTGGACCCGGCCGCCGGCCGCGCCTTCGTGCTCTTCGTGCCGCGCCAGGCCGGCGCCGCGCTCGCGGCCGGCGACGTGATCCGCGCGCGTGAACACGACTACGGCTACGAGTTCCAGCGCACCGACACGCAGCAGCCCTTCTTCCTGGCGCTGCACGACGACTGGCAGCAGCAGCTCGCGCCGCGCGCGGTCGTGCTCTGATGCGCCGCGCCGCCGCGGCGGCGCTGCTGGCCGGCGCCGCCTGCGGTGCCCACGCCGGACTGCCGGGCCTGTGCGACCGGCCGGCGACGCTCGACGCCCGGCAGCAGCACCGGCTGCTGCAGTTCGCGGCGCTGGTCGGCCGCGAACTGCGCGCCGGCGGCGGCGACGCCGCGCTGGTCGCACGCTCGGGCACCGACCTCGGCCGCTTCGGCATCCGCTACTCGCACGCCGCGCTGGCGCTGCACGACAACCCGCTCTCGCCGTGGGCGGTGCGCCAGCTCTACTACGCCTGCGACGAAGCGCGGCCGCGGCTCTTCGACCAGGGGCTGGCCGGTTTCGTCTCCGGCACCGACGACGCCGAACGCGGCTTCGTCTCGGTGCTGCTGCTGCCGCCGGCCGAAGGCCGCGCCGTGCAGGCCGCGGCGCTGGACAGCCGGCGTGCGCTGCGCCTGCTGGGCGCCGCCTACAGCGCCAACGCCTACGCCTGGGCGACGAGGTACCAGAACTGCAACCAGTGGGTCGCCGAACTCCTGGCTGACGCGTGGCAGCCGCTGGACGGCAGCCGCACGCCGCGCGAAGACGCCCAGGCCTGGCTGCGTGCGCAGGGCTACGAGCCGACGCCGGTCGCGGTCGGTTCGCACGCGCTGGTCTTCGCCGCCCAGTTCGTGCCCTACCTGCACGTCGCCGACCACCCGCTGGCCGACCTGCAGGCGCTGACGATGCACGTCAGCCTGCCGGCCTCGATCGAGGCTTTCGTGCAGCGGCACGCGCCGGGCGCACAGCGGCTGGAGTTCTGCCACGCCGGCGGCCGCGCCGTCATGCGCCGCGGCGGCCCGCCGCTGCCGGCCGACTGCAGCGCCGGGCCGGGCGACGAGGTCGTGACACTGGACGACTGAGTATTTAGCCGCGTTTGCGGAAGTCCTTGTAGTCGAGCTTGTAGCGCCGCATGCGCAGGCCCAGCATGCGCCGCGTAAGGCCCAGCTGCTGCGCCGCGGCGCTGGTGTTGCCGTGGTGCAGCTTCAGCGCCTCGACGATCATCTCGAACTCCACCGCCGACACACGCGCCTCCAGCGGCCCGTCGGCGGCGACTTCGCCGATCACCGGCGTCTGCAGCGACGGCGGCAGGTTGTAGCCGTGGATGACGCCGTCCTCGGCGAGCAGCATCGCGCGCTCGATGACGTTCTCCAGCTCGCGCACGTTGCCCGGCCAGTGGTAGGACAGCAGCATGTTCAGCGCCGGCGTCGAGATGCGGTGCACGGCGATCGCCATGTCCTGCGAGAAGCGGCCGACGAAGTGATCGGCCAGCGTGATGATGTCGTTGCCGCGCTCGCGCAGCGGCGGGATCGTGATCGGGAAGACGTTCAGGCGGTAGAACAGATCTTCGCGGAACGTGCCCTGGGCCACCATCTGCTGCAGATCGCGGTTGGTCGCCGCGAGGATGCGGAGGTCGACCTTGATCGTCTGGTTGCCGCCGACCCGCTCGAAGGCGCGCTCCTGCAGCACGCGCAGCAGCTTGGCCTGCATCGTCAGCGACAGCTCGCCGACCTCGTCGAGGAAGATCGTGCCGCCGTCGGCGTCCTCGAAACGGCCGCGGCGCAGCGCCTGCGCGCCGGTGAAGGCGCCGCGCTCGTGGCCGAAGAGCTCGCTCTCGATGACGCTCTCGGGCAGCGCCGCGCAGTTGAACTTGACGAAGGGGCCGCGGCTGCCGGCGCTGTGGTAGTGGATCGCGCTGGCGACGAGCTCCTTGCCGACGCCGCTTTCGCCCAGCAGCAGCACCGTCGTCTTCGACCGCGTGACCTTCTCGATCAGGCCGTAGACCTCGAGCATCGGCTTGGAGTTGCCGATCAGGTTCTTGGGCTTGAAACGCGCCTTCAGCTCCTGGCGCAGGCGCCGGTTCTCGCTTTCCAGCGCCGCCTTGTGCACGTGCTTGAGCAGGTGCATCTCGACGGCCTGCGCGGTGGTCACGGCGAGGATGGCCAGGATCTCGGCGTCCTGCTGCAGCAGCCGCGCGTTGTCGTACAGGCGCTCGCCGCTGACCGTGCCCATCACCTTGCTGCCGCGCAGGATCGGCACGCAGAGAAACGAGTGCTCGCGGTCCTTCGGGTCGTGGCGGCTGCCGGTGCGGTCGAGAAAGGCCGGCTCCTCGCTGATGCGCGCGACGACGATCGGCTCGCCGCTCTCGACGACCTTGCCGGTGATGCCTTCGCCGAGGCGGTAGACGCCGCGCGCGGCCTCCTCCTCGCTGAGGCCGAAGCTTTCGTGGATGAAGATCTGGCCGGTCGTCGGTTCGAACAGGCTGACCATGCCGCGCACGAAGCGCATGTGGCGCTGCAGGATGCGCAGCAGCGTGGCCAGGATCTGCTTCAGGTCCTCGTCGGCGCTGACGAGCTGGTTCAGCTCGAACAGCAGCGGCAGCAGGCCGGCGCGGCATTCCGACAGGTCGCGCTCGCACAGGCGGCGGGCGCGGACCTCGATCGCCAGACGGCCGGCGGCGTTGACGGTGCGCGTGTCCTGGTTCAAGGCAGTCTCCGACGACGTTCGCTCACGCCCGAAGGGGGGGCGCGCGCCGGCTTCAGGCGTGCAAGAACGATGCCGCGGCCGCTTCCCCGGCGCGCCGCCGCCGATGCCGCGAATTTCGTGCCGGACGGTGCAAAAGCGGCCCGAACTCTGTACCTCGATGTGCGAAATGACGGGCCGCCGCCGGACCTGCGCATCACGCCGTGGCGGCGTTTTCGCGGCCGCCCATGCGCGCATCCCATTGGAAGCCCCTCGCCGGTGCCCCGCGTTTTGTGCACAAGCCGCGCGCCGTGAACCGTCGGCAGCGCCGTTGGCACGGTCCTGGCGAATAAGGCTTCGAAAGCGCCGCGACGTGCAGCGCTTATTCCGACCGACTCAACGGAGGTTCGACATGACGCGCAAGGTCGCCATTTACGGCAAGGGTGGTATCGGCAAGTCGACGACGACGCAGAACACCGCCGCCGCGCTGGCCCATTTCCACGGCAAGAAGGTCTTCATCCACGGTTGCGATCCGAAAGCCGATTCGACGCGCCTGATCCTCGGCGGCAAGCCGCAGGACACGCTGATGGACGTGCTGCGCGACCACGGCGCCGAGAAGGTGACCAACGAGATGGTCATCAAGACCGGCTTCAAGGACATCCGCTGCGTCGAATCCGGCGGCCCCGAGCCGGGCGTCGGCTGCGCCGGCCGCGGCGTCATCACCGCCATCGACCTGATGGAAGAAAGCGGCGCCTACACCGAGGACCTGGACTTCATCTTCTTCGACGTGCTGGGCGACGTCGTCTGCGGCGGCTTCGCGATGCCGATCCGCGACGGAAAGGCCGAGGAGGTCTACATCGTCGCCTCCGGCGAGATGATGGCCATCTACGCCGCCAACAACATCTGCAAGGGCCTGGTGAAGTACGCCAAACAAAGCGGCGTGCGCCTGGGCGGGATCATCTGCAACAGCCGCAAGGTCGACGGCGAAAAGGAATTCCTGGAGGAATTCACCGCCGCGATCGGCACCAAGATGATCCATTTCGTGCCGCGCGACAACATCGTGCAGAAAGCCGAATTCAACAAGAAGACGGTCACCGAATTCGACCCGGAACAAGGCCAGGCCTTCGAATACAGCGAACTCGGCCGCAAGATCATCGAGAACGAGGACTTCGTCATTCCGCGCCCGCTGACGATGGACCAGCTCGAATCGATGGTCGTCAAGTACGGCCTCGCCGACTGAAGACCCGCGCCCGCCACCGCCTCGGAGAACGACGATGCCTTACCACGAGTTCGAGTGCAGCAAGGTCATCCCGGAACGCCGCGAGCACGCCGTGCTCAAGGGCCCCGGCGAGGACCTCACCTCCTGCCTGCCCAAGGGCTACCTCAACACCATTCCCGGCTCGATCTCCGAGCGCGGCTGCGCCTACTGCGGCGCCAAGCACGTCATCGGCACGCCGATGAAGGACGTCATCCACATCAGCCACGGCCCCGTCGGCTGCACCTACGACACCTGGCAGACCAAGCGCTACATCAGCGACAACGACAACTTCCAGCTCAAGTACACCTTCGCCACCGACGTGAAGGAGAAGCACATCGTCTTCGGCGCCGAGAAGCTGCTCAAGCAGAACATCGTCGAGGCCTTCAAGGCCTTCCCGGCGATCAAGCGCATGACGATCTACCAGACCTGCGCGACGGCGCTGATCGGCGACGACATCAGCGCCATCGCCGAGGAGGTGATGGAGGAGATGCCCGACGTGGACATCTTCGTCTGCAACTCGCCGGGCTTCGCCGGCCCCAGCCAGTCGGGCGGCCACCACAAGATCAACATCGCCTGGATCAACCAGAAGGTCGGCACGCTGGAGCCCGAGATCACCAGCGACCACGTCATCAACTACGTCGGCGAATACAACATCCAGGGCGACCAGGAGGTGATGACCGACTTCTTCCGGCGCATGGGCATCCAGGTGCTGTCGACCTTCACCGGCAACGGCTCCTACGACGACCTGCGCGGCATGCACCGCGCCCATCTCAACGTGCTGGAGTGCGCACGCTCGGCCGAGTACATCTGCGACGAGCTGCGCGAGCGCTACGGCATCCCGCGGCTGGACATCGACGGCTTCGGCTTCAAGGCCCTGGGCGACTCGCTGCGCAAGATCGGCCTGTTCTTCGGCATCGAGGAGCGCGCCGAGGCCATCATCGCCGAGGAAACGGCACGCTGGCAGCCCGAGCTGGACTGGTACAAGGCGCGGCTCTCGGGCAAGAAGGTCTGCCTCTGGCCGGGCGGCTCCAAGCTCTGGCACTGGGCCCACGCGATCCAGGAAGAGATGGGCGTCAAGGTCGTCTCGGTCTACACCAAGTTCGGCCACCAGGGCGACATGGAAAAGGGCGTCTCGCGCTGCGGCGAAGGGGCGCTGGCGATCGACGACCCGAACGAGCTCGAGGGCCTGGAAGCGCTGGAGATGCTGAAGCCCGACGTCATCTTCACCGGCAAGCGCCCGGGCGAGATGGCCAAGAAGGTCGGCGTGCCCTATCTCAACGCCCACGCGTACCACAACGGGCCGTACAAGGGCTTCGAGGGCTGGGTGCGTTTCGCGCGCGACATCTACAACGCGATCTACTCGCCGATCCACCAGCTCGCGCAGCTGGACATCAGCCGCGACGAGATCCCCGACGGCCCGGGCTTCGCGACGCGCCGCATGCTCTCCGACGCCGGCCTGCCCGAGGCCGAGCGCCTGGCGCCCAGCCGCGACTACAGCGGCCCGTACGACAGCGTCACGCCGCTGCGCAGCAAGACCTACCCGGTGTTCGAGCGCCGCGCCGAAGGCGCCGTCGAAGCCGTCGGCCCCTGAGGAGGCACCGCCGATGAAACACGTCACCTCGCCCAAGGTGCTGGCGGCACGCAAGTACGTGCCGATCCACACCCGCAACCCGCTGGACGACGCTGACGCGACGACGCGCGAGCGTGTCGCCCAGCTGGAGAACTACGTCATGAAGCACTGCCTGTGGCAGTTCAACTCGCGCGGCTGGGACCGGCGCAAGCAGAACGCCGGCGTGCTGGGCAAGACCACGCTGCTGCTGTGCGGCGAGCCGGTCGACAACCCGACGCCGCTGGACAGGTGCCACTGGGTCGACGCGGTGCTGCTCGACCGCGCCTGGCGCCAGCTCTTCCCCTGGATCACGGCGCTGTCCGTCGACGAGATCAAGGCCCTGATGGCCGTGCTGCACGCGCGCATCGACTGGCTGACGATCGACGGCTCGCTGAACCAGGAACTGACCGTCGTGAACTACTGAGGAACCGCCATGACCTGCGACATCAAGGACAAGGGCCGCATCGGGACCATCAACCCGATCTTCACCTGCCAGCCCGCGGGCGCGCAGTTCGCCAGCATCGGCATCAAGGACTGCATCGGCATCGTGCACGGCGGCCAGGGCTGCGTGATGTTCGTGCGCCTGATCTTCTCGCAGCACTTCAAGGAGAGCTTCGAGCTGGCGTCCTCGTCGGTGCACGAGGACGGCGCGGTGTTCGGCGCCTGCGGCCGTGTCGAGGAAGGCGTGGACGTGCTGCTGGCGCGCTACCCCGACGTCAAGGTGATCCCGATCATCACGACCTGCTCGACCGAGGTCATCGGCGACGACGTCGACGGCCTGATCCGCAAGCTCGAGGACGGCCTGCTCAAGGAGAAGTACCCCGGCCGCGAGGTGCACCTGATCGCGATCCACAGCCCCAGCTTCGTCGGCAGCATGGTCAGCGGCTACGACGTCGCGGTGCGCGACTTCGTGCAGCACTTCGCGACGCCGGGCGAGCCCAACGGCAAGCTCAACGTCATCACCGGCTGGGTCAACCCGGGCGACGTGAAGGCGATCAAGCACCTGCTGCAGGCGATGGACATCGACGCCACGGTGCTGTTCGAGATCGAGAGCTTCGACTCGCCGCTGCTGCCCGACGGCAGCGCCAAGTCGCACGGCAGCACGACGATCGCCGACCTGCAGGGCACGGCCAACGCCCTCGGCACGATCGCGCTCAACCGCTACGAAGGCGGCAAGGCCGCCGAGTGGCTGCAGCAGACCTACCACCAGCCGACGCTGATCGGCCCGACGCCGATCGGCATCCGCAACACCGACCGCTTCCTGAAGAACCTGAAGACGCTGACCGGCAAGCCCATCCCCGAGGCGCTGGTCAAGGAACGCGGCATCGCGCTGGACGCGATCACCGACGTCGCCCACATGTTCCTGGCCGACAAGAAGGTGGCGATCTACGGCAACCCCGACCTCGTCATCGGCCTGGCCGAGTTCTGCATCGACCTGGAGATGAAGCCGGCGCTGCTGCTGCTGGGCGACGACAACAGCGCCTACAAGACCGACCCGCGGCTGCTGGCGATGCAGCGGGCGGTGGACTGGAAGATGGAGGTCGTCACCAACGCCGACTTCTGGGAGCTGGAGAACCGGATCAAGAACGAGGGCCTGGAGCTCGACCTGATCCTGGGCCACTCCAAGGGCCGCTTCGTCGCCATCGACCACGCGATCCCGATGGTGCGCGTGGGCTTCCCGACCTACGACCGCGCCGGCCTGTTCCGCCACCCGGTGGTCGGCTACGAAGGCGCGATGTGGCTGGCCGAGCAGATGGCCAACGCCTTGTTCACCGACATGGAATACAAGAAGAACAAGGAGTGGATCCTCAACGTCTGGTGAGCCGCTGCAGGACGACGCCATGAAGATCGTGGTCCACCTCGGCGACGACGGCGTGCCGGCCAGCCTGTACCGGCCGGGCACGCTGTGCGTCTACGACGACGAAGGCGGCGCACCCTGGGGCTGGCGTGCCGGCGTCCGCCTGCGCTGGGACCCCGGCCCGGCACCGACGCTGCGCACGCTGAAGGCGGCACTGGCGGCGGCGGTGGCCGCACTCGGCGACGGCGGCGGCGTGCTGCTGTCGGCCGAGGTGCGCGGGCTGCCGTATTCGCTGCTGCTGGAAGAGCACGGCTGGCGGGTCTGGAAGTCCTCCGGCGGCACGCTGGCCGAGCAGCTGGAGGACGTCGGCCGGCGCGAGACCGGGCTGCAGGCGAAGAAACGCCACGAGCTCGTCGTGCTCGCCGACCGCCCGGCGCCGCTGCCGGTGGCCGGCGGCGCGCCCGGCCACTTCTGGATCGACCTGCGCGCGGCGCTCGAGCACCCGTCGAACCCGACTTCGCGCCACGTGCTGATCCCCTTCCTGCAGGCCGGGCGTTTCGTGCGCCTGGACGTGCTCTGCGGCCACCTGCCGAAGTGGATGGCCTGGGAGATCGAACGCCTGGACCTCGCCGCCGAAACCACACCGCTGGACGACGTCGGCGACGGCCTGCGCGTCAGCATTCATACGCGTCGTGGTGCCGAGGGCCTGCGCCGGCCGCGCGGCCTGACCGGCAGCGCCGCGGCGCCAGCGCTGCCCTGCCCTCGCGACACCCGGGCGCGCCCGCCGGCCGCCGACATCACCGACGTGGAGATCCGACGATGAAACCGAAGCGCTACACGCGCCGCCCCGACTGGCTCTTCGTCTATGGCGGCCCGCTGGATGCGGCGCTGCGCGCACGCTGCTGCCCGAACGCCGGCATCGCCGGCCCGGCACGGCTGCCCGGCCACACGCTGGGCTTCTTCGGCTACACGGCGCGCTGGGACGGGGCCGAGGCGGCGGTGTTCGAGTCGCCCGGCGCCGAGGTCTGGGGCCTGCTGATGGCGCTCGGCCGCGGCGAAGCCGACGCGCTGGACCAGGAGATGGGCGTGCACGAAGACGGCAGCGGCCCGCACTTCCTCTGCCCGGTCGAGGTCGAGGATGCGCAGGGCCGGCGCCACGAGGCGCTGATGCACCAACTCGCCGTGCTCGGCCCGCCGCGCACGCCGAGCCGCGAGTACCTGGCCCGGCTGGTCGCCGGTGCCACCGCCGCCGGCCTGCCGGCCGCCTGGTGCCGGCGCCTGGCCGGCTTCGAGGCCCACGCCGCCGGCTACCCGGTGCCGCACGGCCAGCGCACGATCCGCGTCGGCGTCACCGCCGGCACCTGCCACTGTTGAACGGGAGCCCCCGGATGGAACCGACGAGCCCGCTGCGCAGCACGATGCGCCGCAGCCAGCGCGAGATCACGGATCGCGCCGAGATCGACGCCGTGATCGGCAGCGCACGCGTGATGCGCATCGCGATGGTCGACGGCGACCGCCCTTTCCTCGTGCCGGTGTTCTACGGCTACGACGGCCGGGCGCTGTACTTCCACTCGGCGCTGAAGGGCTCGAAGATCGAGATCCTGCGCCGCAACCCGGCGATCTGCTTCGAGATCGGCGTCGAACACGGCGTCATCGAGGACGAGAAGGCCTGCGACTTCGAGGCCCGCCACCGCACCGTCATCGGCCACGGCCGCGCGGTCTTCGTCGCCGACGAGGCCGAACGTGTGCGTGCACTGGACCTCATCGTCGCCAAGCTGACCGAGCGCCGCTTCGAGTACCCCGCCGCCAACCTGGCGGTGACGGCGGTGCTGCGCATCGACGTGGAGCTGATCAAGGGCAAGCAGCACGGCTTCGGCTGAGCACCGCGCCGGCCAGGTAGCCCCGCGAGGCCATCGCCCACGGCGCCAGCGTCGACGCGGTGACGCGCCGCCCGCCGGCCAGCTGCCCGGCGATCCAGGCCGCACGCGCGCGGTCGGCCCCGGCCAGCGACTGCCACCAGACCCGCAGCGTCTCCAGCGGCGCCGGCTGCAGCCACAGGTCCCAGCACTCGTCGTCGGGGCCCAGGCGCTTCAGGCCGTCGTGCACCGCCTCGGCGAACCAGCGCAGCCGCGCCTGCTGGGCCTGCAGGGGCGACGCGGGCAGGAAGGCCTTGACCAGCGCGTTGCGGCCAGCCGCGCTGCGCGATCGCAGCGTGAACAGGCGCTGGATCTGCTGCTCGGCCAGGCGCAGCGAGCGCGGCGGCAACGGCGCCACCAGCGGCAGCAGCGGCGCGGCGGCCGGACAGGTCGCGTGGCAGGGGCCGAGCATCAGAACCGCCAGGCGCAGCCACTGCGCCGGCGTCAGCTCGCCGGCCGGGCGTTCGCCGCGCGCGGCGGCCAGCACCTCGGCGAAACCGAGCGCGCCCTTGGCGCGGTTGGCGCGCACGCTCATCAGGGCGAGGTTGCCGCTGGCATAGGCACCCTCGTTGTTCAGCCGGTCCACCGAGGCATCGCTGTCGGCGCGCAGGCCGTGCGTCAGCGGCTCGCGGGTCACCGGACAGTGCTCGAGGTCGAGCTCGCGCAGCAGCGCCGGCGTCACGTCGGCGGCCACGGCGCGGCCGCGCTGCCAGGCGCCCAGGCGCAGCTGCAGCCACTTGCGCTCGAAGCGGTCGGCGGCGCGCCGCCGCAGGGCCCGCGCGGCGGCTTCGGCAAAACCTTCCTGGACGGCTTGCGGCCACTCGGGCCGCGCGGGCTGCAGGCTGCAGCACCAGAAGTCGTGGCCGAGCTGGCGCCCGGCCTCGACGGCGTCGAAATCGTCTGGAGTCATGAATGAAACACCCCGATGCGACGGCAGGCCGCCAGCGACGACGCGCCGGCGGCCAGGCCACGATCCTGCGAACCGGCGCGACAGGGCGCCGGGCGACGGATGGAGCCGATCAGGCTCGGGGGGGGCGTTCGGAGAGCTTGGGCAAGGCGTCGCGCCAGCGCGCCGCTTCGGCGGCCGGCCAGCACGCTTCGCTCGCCGCCGGGCGCGGCAGCCGCCACTGCGGCGCCAGCGCCAATGGCATCGCCGCGCTGCCGGCCGCCGCGAGTGCCGAGGCGTCGGCCAGCGAGCCGGCCGCGCCGTCGAGCGCGACGACCGAATCGTCGTGCGGATCGTGGCGGTGGCGCTCGAAGACACCGTGCGCGTGCCGGTGCGCCGGCGCGCCGGCCGCATGCACGTGCGCGAGGCCATGTTCGTGCAGCCGGGCGTGGGCCTCGGCTTCGCCGGGCGCGGCGCCCTGCGGCATCAGGCGCTCGTGCCAGCGCTGGCGCAGGTCCTCGACCTGCTGCAGCAGCGCGGCGGTGGCGTCGAGCAGATCGACCCGTTCGGCGGCGCCGGCGTGGCGGTGCGCCGAGCCCAGCAGCTGCACGAGCACCGCCGACTGACCGTAGGCCAGCAGGGCCAGCACGAGCAGGCACAGCAGCGGCCGACGCACGGCCGCCAGCGGCAAGAAGACGGGGTGGCGATTCATGCGCAGTCCGCGGGCCGCCGCACGCTAGCGCCGCCCGATGACCGCCCGGTGACGCCGCGACACGGAGCCCGGCCCCGGGACCGGGGACGGAGATCGGGAGAGCCGCTGCCCCGGATCAAGGACATGGTGATCGGGCGGCAGCGGTCCCACGGTGTCACCGGACCGACATGCACGCTGCCTACGGTGTGCACCGCGTCACCGGGGCGGCGCCGTGAAGCCCCGGCGCGTGCGCCTGGACCGGCGCACACGCGTGGCCACGGCTCTACGACACGAGGGACGAATGAAGAGACGTGATTTCCTGAGATGGGGCAGCACCGGCGTCGCGCTGGCACCGACTTCGCTGGCCTGGCTGGTGCGAGACGCGCAGGCGGCGTCGGCCGCCAGCGGCACGCCCTGGGTGTTTGGCGTCATGGCCGACACGCAGTGGAGCAACAAGACCGATCTGGCCAACCCCGGCACCTGCGCGGTCGACATCATCAAGGCGCTGAACCAGCGCTTCATAGACGCCGGCGCCCGTTTCGTCGTGCAGGTCGGCGACCTCGTCGACTCCGAGACCTGGACGCACCCGACGACACGCGCCGCCGAGCGCACGCTGCCCTACCGCGCCGCCGCCGCGCAGGCGCTGTACGACGCCGGCATCGGCTTCTTCCCGGTGCGCGGCAACCACGAGGCCAGCGCCACCGCCGCCGCCGAATTGCGCACGCTGTTCCCACAGACGCGTGGCGCCGGCGCCGCGCTGTGGAACGTCGACCGCGTGCTGCCCAGCTCGATCGCTTCGCTCGAAGGGCTGAGCTACGCCGTGGACATCGGCAACGTGCGCATCGTGCTGATCGACCAGTTCACGCGCCTGGATGGCAGCGGCAGCACCAACGACAACGTGCTAGACCAGCTAGGCTGGGTCGACACCATGCTGTCCTCGCGCGCCAGCGACCAGCACGCCTTCGTCTTCGCGCACAAGAACCTGATCGGGCAGAACCACGCCGACTGCCTGTTCGGCGCCAGCGCGACGAGCAACGCCGCGGGGCGCAACCGCTTCATCGCCAGCATGCAGGCCAACAAGGTCGGCCTGTGCGTCGGCGGCCACGACCACATGCACCACCGCTCTCTGGTGCGCAGCCCCGACGGCACCGCCGCGACACCGCAGCTGATCTGCTCGTCCAACAGCTACAAGTTCTACATCCCGAAGAACCCGCCCAACAACACCACCGCGCGCGAGAGCGTGGTCGCGCAGGAGCTGTTCACGATCGGCTACTACCTCTTCAAGGTCGACGGCCCCTGCGTGACGGTGGAGTTCTGGTCCAGCAGCCACGGCAGCGACTACGGTGACATCGACCTGCAGTTCCCGCCGTCGCAGTACCGCTTCTTTCTGCGCGAGCGCTTCGGCTGCAGCCTCAACGGCAGACGTTTCGACGTCGCCAACGGGGCCAGCTACACCGCGGTCAGCGACAGCTGGAACGGCACCAGCGCGGCCATCCTGGCTGGCGTCAACGCCGACCGCAGCGACGATCAGGACTACGACGGTCGCGAGGAGATCAAGACCGTGCAGACCGGCTGGAAGGCGCGCCCGGCCGGTGCGGCCAGCGCGGTGCTGCGGCTGTGGGGGCTCAACGACAACCTCGATCTGTTCGACGCCTCGCTCAACGGCCAACTGCCGGCCTCGACAGGCCCGCAGTCGGGCGACGTCTACGTGCTCTCGTTGTCCTACGACGCCAGCACGGTGCGCCCGAGCGCGCTGCGCACCGGCAGCTTCTGTCTGCAGGCGCGTGCCGACGGCGGCCAGTGGACCAACGCCGTCGACCTCAACACTGGCGGCACGAAGCGGTTCATCTACGGCCCCTGGCGCGCCGGTTACGGCCTTGGCAGCTACGGCGTCGACCCGGCCTCGCACACCGTCTGGGCGGTCATCGACCGCGACGGCGAGTTCGTCGCCCTCTGAATCACGACCTGCGGATCACGACCATGAAACTGCGTCTTCTTGCCGCCGCCGTGCTGGCGGCCACCGCCCTGCCCGCGCTCGCCGCGCCGACGGTCATCGACTTCGAGTCGCTGGCCCACGTCGACGACAGCATTGCCGATGCCGGCCACGTCTACACCGAACACGGCTACACGCTGAGCGACGGCGGCAGCTTCCCTTTCGCGACGATCGGCACCCAAGCGGCCGACTTCATCGGCTCGACGGCACTGATCAACGACAACGACGACGGCCTGACGACGCTCGCGCGCACCGACGGCGGCCTCTTCTCGCTGCTGTCGATTGATCTCGCCGAACTCTTCGCCGACCCGGCGGCGCCGGTGCACGTGCTGTTCTCAGGACTGCTGGCCGATGGCGGCACGGTGCAGCAGGGCTTCACGCTGGACGGTCTGTTCGGCGCCCAGACCTTCGCCTTCGACGCCAGCTTCACGAACCTGGTGTCGGTGAGCTGGGCCAACACCGCCGACTACCACCAGTTCGACAACATCGCCGTCGCCGAGGTGCCCGAACCGGGAAGCGCCGCGCTGGCAGGGCTGGCGCTGGTCTCGCTGGGCGCGACGCTGCGCCGGCGGCGCACGCTGCGCTGAAGGACCGGGCGGCCTCAGGGCCGCTCGCCGGCGGCCAGGCGGCGCCCGATGTCCTCGACGACCTCCGGCAGCGCCGCGATCGTGTCGACGACGTAGTGCGGCCGCGCCGGCGCGAACTCGTCGGCGACGCGGCGGCGCGCCAGTTCACGCTCGGCCTCGCTGGCGGCGAGGTACTCGTCCAGCGTCCAGCCGCAGGGGCTGCCCGACAGCGCCAGGCCGACGGTCCACATGCCGGCGTTGCGGCCTTCGAACAGGCCCGGCAGCGTGTCGTCGACCTTCACGCAGTGCGCCACCGAGCCGAGGCCCAGTTCGAGCACGTTGGCCAGCGCCATCCACGGGCCGGGGCGCGCGCCGGCGCGCAGGTCGTCGGCGCAGACGGTGCAGTCGGGCACGTAGCCCTGCGCCGCCGCCACCTCCATCAGGCGCTGCATCACCGCGCGCGGGTAGCCGGTCGTCGAGCCGATCTTCAGGCCGCGTGCACGCAGCGCCTGCACGGCGTCCAGCGCACCCGGGATCAGATCGCCGTGCTGGCCGACACGCTCGACCTGCAGCGGGATGAAGGTGCGGTACAGGTGCTCGACGTCCTCGCGCCGCATCGCGATGCCGAAACGCGCCTGCCAGCGTACGGCGATCTCGGGGTCGCGGCCCAGGGCCTCGATGTGCTGCCACTTGCCCAGGCCCATCGGCCGGCGCGCCTCGGCCAGCGTGAGGTCGAAGTCGTAGGCCGCCTTGAAGGCGTCGACGAAGATCTGCGTCGGCGCGAAGGAGCCGAAGTCGACGACGGTGCCGGCCCAGTCGAGGATCACGGCTTCGAGGGTGTGCTGCATGGCGTGGGGTTCCGAGATGTTCAGCCGGAAGTCTTGCGCGAGCGCGCGGCGGCGCAGGCGGCGAGGAAGTCGGGGGCGTGCGGGTCGAAGTTGCCGAGGCGGCCGGGCGCGGCCGGCGCCAGATCGACGAAGGGCGCAGCGCCGCGCACGAGTTCGCCGACCAGCCGGCCGACGCCGCCGGAGAAGCTGATGCCCGAGCCGTTGCAGCCGGCGGCGACGACGAGCCCGGCCAAACCCGGCGCCGTGCCGACGACGAGCTGGCCATCGGGCGTGTAGGCGCTGGGGCCGCTGACGGCGTGCGCGATGCCCAGCGTCGGCAGCACCGGCAGATGGCGGCCCAGGTCTTCGGCCGCGGCAGCCAGCGTCTGCCAGCCGTCGGCGTCCTCGGGCTCGAAGGCGAAGCCGCCCAGGTCGGCCGGCAGGCGGCGCGCGTCGACGACCGCCGGCCGCGGCTCGCGCACGCCGAACAGCAGGCCGCCGAGTTCGGGCCGGGCGTAGGCCCGGATCGCCGGCATCAGCACGATCGCGCCTTCGCGCGGGAAACACGGCGCCGGCGTGCTGATCCAGTACTGGCTGCGCACCGGCGCCAGCGGCAGCGGCAGGCCGGCCGGCGCGCTCAGCACATTGGCCCAGGCGCCGGTGGCGAGCACCACGGTCGACGCGGCGACCAGGCCGTCGGCGGTCTCGACGCCGCGCACCGCGCCGCCGTCGACGACGAGGCGCCGCACCTCGGCGGTCTCGACGCGCACGCCGTGGCGCACGGCGACACGCAGGTAGGCGCTGGCCAGCAGATGCGGGTCCAGCCAGCCGTCGTCGGGGAAATACAGCGCGTGCTCGAAGGCCTGCGCATCCAGCCAGGGCGCGAGCGCACGCGCCGCGTCGTGCGACAGCCAGCGCGAGCGCATGCCGTTGGCGGCGGCGACCGCGGCGCGTGCTTCGAGCAGCGGCCGCAGAGCCGCCGGCGCGACGTGCAGCGCGCCCGAGGCGTGCCAGCCCAGCGCCTCGCCTTCGGCCTGCAGCGTGGTGATCGTCGCCAGCGTCTGGCGCGCCAGCACGATCTGGCCCGGGTCGTCGCGCACCGCGGTGACCAGCGCCGCCGCGCGGCAGGTGGCGCCGGCGGCCGGCTGCAGCCGTTCGAGCACGCGCACCCGCGGCCCCCAGCCGTGGCGCGCCAGCTCGCAGGCCACCGCGGCGCCGAAGACGCCGGCGCCGACGACGAGCACGTCGCGTGCGGCCATCAGCCCTGCGCCGGGATGCCCATCGTGCGCAGCGTGCGCGCCACCGCGTCGACGACGCCGTCGACGTCGGCCGGCGCCAGCGCGCCGATGCAGCCGACGCGGAAGGTCTCGACGCTCGTCAGCTTGCCCGGGTAGAGGATGTAGCCACGTTCGCGCACGCCGCGGTAGAAGGCGCCGAAGTCCCAGGCCGGGTGGCGCGGCGCGTGGAAGGTGACGATGACCGGCGCCTGCAGCTCGGGCCGAAGAAAGGGCTGCAGGCCCAGCGCGCCAAGCCCCTCGACGAGGCGGCGGCAGTTGGCGGCGTAACGCGCACCGCGGGCGGCGACGCCGCCTTCTTCGTCGAACTGGCGCAGCGCCTCGGCCAGCGCGGCGACGACGTGCGTCGGCGGCGTGAAGCGCCACTGCGTCGTGCGCTGCAGATAGGTCCACTGGTCGTGCAGGTCCAGCGCCAGCGAATGGCAGCGGCCGGCGCTGGCCTCCAGCGCCGTGCGCCGGGCGATGACGAAGCCCATGCCGGGCACGCCTTCCAGGCCCTTGCCCGAAGCGGCGACGAGGGCGTCGAACGGCGTCGTGCGCGCGTCGATGGCCACCGCGGCGTAGGAGCTCATCGCGTCGACGATCAGCGCCCGGCCGCGTTCGGCGACAACCCGTGCGATGTCCTCCAGCGGGTTCAGGATGCCGGTGCCGGTTTCGCAGTGCACGACGGCGACGTGGCTGATGCCGGGGTCGGCGTCCAGCGCCGCGGCGATCGCCGCCGGCGACATCGCCTGGTCCTCGGGCACGGTCAGCTCGACCGCGGCGCGGCCGATCGTCGCCAGGATGCGCAGGATGCGCGCGCAGTAGGCGCCGTGGTTGGGCACCAGCACCCGGCCGTCGCGCGGCACCAGCGTGCCCAGCGCGGCCTCGACGGCGAAGGTGCCGCTGCCCTGCATCGGCACCGCGACGTGGGTCTCGCCGGCGTGCACGATGTCGACGAGGCGGCGGCAGACCTCGGCGGTGATGCGGTTGAAGGCTTCATCCCAGGAGCCGCGGTCGTGCAGCATCGCCTGCTTGGTGCGCAGCGAGGTCGTCAGCGGGCCGGGGGTCAGCAGCAGCGGGTCGCGGTCGATCAGAGGCATGGTCGTGTCGGGTCAGCGGGGGGCGAGGCGCCAGGCCTGGCGGCTCCTCAGCAGTCGTTCGGCGATCACGTGCAGCAGGCTGTAGGCGGCGGTGGTCGCCACCACCAGCGCGGCCATCGCCGCGGCCGGGCCCAGGTCGCCGGCTTCGTCGAGGTTGAGGATCGAGACCGAGGCCGGCAGCGTCTCGGGCGAGTACAGGAAGACCAGCGCCGAGACGGTGGTCATCGCGTTGATGAACAGGTAGCGCGCGATCTCCATCACCGCCGGCAGGCACACCGGCAGCGTCACGCGCCAGAACGTGCGCCAGCGTGCGACCTTCAGCGACGCCGACACGGCCTCGAACTCGCGGTCCAGGCTCTTCAGCGCCGTCAGCGCCGTCAGGTGGCAGGCGCTGTAGTAGTGCACCACCGTCACCGCCACCAGCAGCGGGAAACCGCGGTACAGCCCGCCCAGCGGGTTGCCGGGGTGGTTGAAGAACAGGATGCAGCCGATGCCCAGCACCAGCCCGGGCACGCCCATCGGCAGCGAAGCCAGGGCCTGCACCGCCGCCGCCAGGCGGCCGTCGCGCAGCCCGGTCTTCTCGATCAGCCAGGCGGTGCCGAAGACGAAGGGTGTGCCCAGCGCGGCGGTGGCCAGCGCCAGCCGCAGGCTGTTGAACCAGGCGTCGCCGACACCGGCCTCGGCCAGACCCCAGGTGTAGTGGCGCAGCGTCGGCGCCAGGTTGTAGGGCCAGAAGGTGATGAACGAGGTGGCCAGCGCCATGCCCAGCACCGCCAGCAGCGCCGCCGCGACGACGGCGACGAAGGCCAGCAGCAGCCCGTCGCGCAGCGGCTCGCGCCGGGCGACGTAGGGCACGGCGCGCGCCGTCAGGCTGGCCTGCTGCCGGCGCTGCACGAGGCGGTCGACGCCGAAGGCCAGCAGCACCGGCGTCAGCAGCAGCAGCGCGACGACGGCGCCGCGGCCGAAGTTGTGCAGGCCCACGGCCTGCACGTAGATCTCGACCGCCAGCACCGGGAAGTTGCCGCCGACGACCTTCGGGATGCCGAACTCGCTGACCGAATAGGCGAAGACGACCAGCGCCGCGCTGACCAGGCCGTAGCGCGCCGCCGGCAGCGTGACGGTGACGAAACGCCGCCAGCGCGAGGCGCGCAGCGCGTCGGCGGCTTCGTACAGGCGCGCGTCGGCATGGGCCAGCGCGACGACGAGGATCATCAGCGCGTGCGGAAAGGCGGCGAACACCGTCGCCAGCACGATGCCCGGCGCGCCGTAGATCGAGGCGCCGGCCATCCAGCTCTTGGCCAGCCCCTGGTTGCCGAACCACTGGATGACGCCGACCGCGCCGACGAGCGACGGCCCCAGCAGCGGCGACAGCCCGAACACGCGCCACAGCGGCTTGGCCGGCAGCGTGCTGCGCTGCAAGGCGTAGGCGTAGACGAAGGCCAGCGGCACCGTGATCGCCGTCACCAGCGCCGCGATCCACAGCGTGTTCCAGGCCGCCGTGGCGACGCCCGGCGTCGCCGCGAACTCGCGAAACCGCGCCAGGCTCCACTGCCCGGCGTCGTCGACCAGGCTCTGGCCCAGCAGCGCCGCCAGCGGCGCCAGCAGGAACAGCGCCAGCAGCGCCGCCGCGCCCAGCAGCAGCAGGCGCGGGCCGGTCTCGGCCGGCGCGACACGCGGCCAGGGCGCGGCGACGGTGTTCAGACGCCCTCCGGCATCGGCAGCAGGTGCTCGGGCGGGATCGCCACGCGCAGCGTCGCGCCCGCGGCAAGCGCACGCCCGCCCAGGTAGTTGGCCGAGAACTGCGCCACCAGCGGCGCCGCGCCCGGCGGCTCCAGCGTCACCAGCGACACCGGGCCGAGGAACTCGCAGCGCCGCACACGCGCCCAGAAGGCGTTCTCGCCGCCGTCCAGCGTGTCCAGCAGGCGCACGTCCTCGGGCCGCACGCTGAAGCGGTAGCGCCGCCCGGGCTCCAGCGCCGCGCCGCTCTTCAGCGCCGCGCCGGCAAAGGCGACCCGCCCGCTTTCATCGGCCGCGGCCTCGACGAGGTTGCTGCGGCCGATGAACTCGGCGACGAAGGCGTTGCGCGGCTGGCGGTAGATCTCTTCGGGCGTGCCGACCTGCTGCAGCCGCCCGGCGCGCATGACGACGACACGGTCGGCCATCGCCAGCGCTTCCTCCTGGTCGTGCGTGACCATCAGCGTCGTCACGCCCAGGCGCTGCTGCAGCGCACGGATCTCGCCGCGCAGGCGCACGCGTTCGATCGCGTCCAGCGCCGACAGCGGCTCGTCGAGCAGCAGCAGGTCGGGTTTGTTCGCCAGCGCGCGTGCCAGCGCGACACGCTGCTGCTGGCCGCCGGAGAGCTGCGCCGGGTACTTGTGCTCGATGCCGGGCAGGCCGACGAGCTGCATCATCTCGGCCACGCGTGTGCGCAGCGCCTCGCGCGCCGCGCGCCGGCCGTCCAGCCCGTAGGCGACGTTGCGGCCGACGTCCAGGTTGGGGAACAGCGCGTAGGACTGGAAGACGATGCCGTAGTCGCGCCGCGCCGGAGGCAGCGCCGAGATGTCGTGCCCGGCGTGCACGATGCGCCCGCTGTCCTGGCGCTCCAGCCCGGCGATCGTGCGCAGCAGCGTCGTCTTGCCGCAGCCCGACGGGCCCAGCAGCACGACGAACTCGCCGCGCCCGACCGCCAGGTCGACGCCGTCGAGCGCGACGAAGCGCCCGAAACGTTTGCCCAGGCCCGTGACTTCCAGGTGCGCCATCGGCCGTGCGCTTACTTCTTCGGCTCGGACTTGGCGCCGTAACGCTTCTGCCACTCGGCCAGCACCGCGTCGCGGTTCTTGGCCATCCAGCCGAAGTCGTTCTTCACCAGGCGCTGCTCGTAGTCGGTCGGCACGTACTTCAGCCGCGTCGCGATGCCCGGGATCGCGGTGATCGCGAAGTTCTTCGCGTACAGCTCGTTGGCTTCGCGCGTGCTCGCCCAGTCGGCCAGCTTCTTGGCCGCCTCGAGCTTGGGCGTGCCCTTGACGATGGCGATCGCCTCCAGGTCCCAGCCCAGGCCTTCCTTGGGGAAGATGACGTCGATCGGCGCGCCCTTGCTGCGCACGGCGTTGGCGCGGTACTCGAAGGAGATGCCGACCGGGAACTCGCCGTTGCCGGCCAGCACGCAGGGCTTGGAGCCGGAGTGGGTGTAGACCGCAACGTTGTCGTGCAGCCGGTCCATGTACTGCCAGCCGCCCTGCTCGCCGAACAGCTGCAGCCAGGCGGTGACGTCGAGGAAGCCGGTGCCCGAGGAGTTCGGGTTGGGCATCACGATCTTGCCCTTGAACTCGGGCTTGAGCAGGTCCTTCCAGCTCTCGATGCGCGGCAGGCCCTGCTTCTGCGCCTCGACGACGTTGTAGCAGATGGCCGCGCCCCAGACGTCCATGCCGACCCAGGCCGGCGCCGCGCCGGCGGCGCGGAAACGCGTCTGGATGGCCTTGAGGTTGGCCGGCGCGTAGGGCTGCAGCATGCCTTCACGGTCGAAGACGACCATGCTCGACGCGGCGACACCCATGATGACGTCGGCCACCGGCTTGTCCTTCTCGGCCAGCAGCTTGGCGGTGACGATGCCGGTGGAGTCGCGTGTCCACTTCAGCTCGATGTCCGGGTAGGCCTTGTTGAAGCCTTCCTGGTAGGCCTTGAGCTGGTCGGTCTCCAGCGCGGTGTAGACGTTCAGCGTGGTCTTCTCGGCAAACGCCGGAAAGGCGGCGGCCAGCGCCAGCGTGGCCAGGATCGGGGCGAGAGCGAAACGCGTCATCGGGTTGACTCCGGGAAGTGGGACAACGGGAACCGGCCGCGAACGGCGATGGGCGGCACCTTAGGCAGGCTCGATGTCCGTTTGTTGACAATCTGCAGTCGACAGTCGGCAGTTGACGATCCGCCGGCGGCGTCTTTACGATCCGCGTCCGTCGACCGCTGCCGCGCCCATGAGCACCTCCCCCGTCACCCGCGAAGCCGCCCTGGCGCTGATGCAGAGCACCTCGCTCGCGCGGCTGGCCGCCGAGTCGGTGGAGGCGCTGATCCTGGCCGGAGAGCTGGGCCCCGGCGCACGCCTGAACGAAGCCGCGCTGGCCCAGCGCCTGGGCGTGTCGCGCGGGCCGCTGCGCGAGGCGCTGCGCCTGCTCGAGGAAGGCGGCCTGGTGCGCCAGGAGAAGAACCGCGGCGCCTTCGTGCGCGAGATCCCGCTGGCCGAGGCTGCCGAGCTTTACGAGTTGCGCGCCGGCCTGGACGCCACCGCCGGCCGGCTGCTGGCGACGCGCATCACGCCCGAGCAACTCGCCGAACTGCGCGCGCTGACCGCGGCGATGAGCGCCGTCGGCGAACACGAGGTCGACCGCTTCCACGAGCTGAACCTCGGTTTCCACGACCGTCTCGTCGTGCTCGCCGGCAACACGGCGCTGCTGGAAACCTACCGCCGCACGACGCGGCTGCTGGCGCTGTTCCGCCGCCGCAACCTGCTGGCGCCGCGCGCGATCCCGCGTTTCGCCGAAGAGCACGCGGCGATCGTCGAGCGCCTGGCCGCCGGTGACGCCGCCGGCGCCGCCGAAGCGCTGTTCGCCCATGCCGACGGCGGCCGGCGTCGCATGCTGGCCGACGGCGAGATGGGCTGACGATGAACCCCGCGCCCGACGCCTCCGAAGGCGACCTCAACCTCGGCCGGGCGCGCCAGGACTGGCAGGCCCGGCACCTGGACGAGCCGACACGCGCGCTGCTCGCCGAAGACGCCCGCTGGTTCTTCCACCAGGCGCTGTCCACGCCCTGCCTGAACGCGCTGGACGGGGCCGACGGCGGCTGGCTGACCGACACCGCCGGCCGCCGAATCCTGGACCTGCACGGCAACAGCCTGCACCAGGTCGGCCACGGCCACCCGCGAGTCGTCGCCGCGATCACCGAGACGCTGGCGACGCTGCCCTTCAGCCCGCGGCGCTACACCAACCGCCCGGCGGTCGAACTGGCGCGCCGGCTCTGCGGCCTGGCGCCGATGCCCGACGCGAAGCTGCTGCTGGCGCCCGGCGGCACGGCGGCGATCGGCATCGCGCTGAAGCTGGCGCGCGTCGTCACCGGGCGCTTCAAGACGATCTCGATGTGGGACGCCTTCCACGGCGCCTCGCTGGACGCGATCTCCGTCGGCGGCGAAGCCGCCTTCCGCCGCGGCATCGGCCCGCTGCTGCCGGGCAGCGAACACGTGCCGCCGCACGATCCGCAGGCCTGCGCCTTCGGCTGCGGCGGGACGTGCGCGCTGCGCTGCGCCGACTACGTCGAATACGTGCTGCGCAAGGAGGGCGACGTCGCCGCGGTCGTCGTCGAGACCGTGCGCTGCACCGACGTGCAGGTGCCGCCGCCGGACTACTACCGCCGCCTGCGCGCCGCCTGCGACCGCCACGGCGCGCTGCTGATCCTCGACGAGATCCCGATCGCGCTGGGCCGCACCGGGCGGATGTTCGCCGTCGAGCACTACGGCATCGAGCCCGACATGCTGGTGCTGGGCAAGGGCCTGGGCGGCGGCTCGATGCCGCTGGCGGCGCTGGTCGCACGAGGCCGCTTCGACGTCGCGCAGGCGATCTCGCTGGGCCACTACACGCACGAGAAGAACCCGGTGGCCTGCGCCGCGGCGCTGGCGACGCTGGACGTCATCGCCGATGACGGCCTGGTCGAACGCAGCCGCGACCTGGGCGCGGCGCTGCTGGCGCGGCTGCGTGCCGAATGCGCTGGCCTGCCCTGGGTCGCCGAGGTGCGTGGCCTGGGCCTGCTGCTGGGCATCGAGCTGCGCGACGGCGGCGGCCTGGCGGCCGAAGAGCGCGCCGAGGCACTGCTCTACCGCTGCCTGTCGGCCGGCCTGTCGTTCAAGCTCGGCCAGGGCCGCGTGATGGTGCTGGCGCCGCCGCTGAACCTGCCGCAGGCCAACCTGGACTGGGCGCTGCAGCAACTGCTGGCCGCACTGCGCCTGGCCGACCCGCGGGCTTGACGCCTCAGGTCGCCGGCTCGGCCGGCCGCAGCGCCGTCAGCGGCGCCACGCCTTGCACGTGGATCGACAGACCCGTCTGCTTGGCGGTCTGCTTGGCACGCGCTGCGGCGCTGGCGACGTCGGAGGCGCTGCGGAACAGCGTGCCGGCCGCGACCTCGACGACGCCCATGTACAGCGAGACGAAGCCGAAGAAGCGTTCGACGCCGTGGCGGTCTTCGGCGCGGATGCCGCCGGCGGCCTGAGCGTCCTCGTCGTAGAGGCCGACCGCGGCGGCGTCGAAGTCGGCCACCATGCGCTGGCAGCGTGCGCGCCAGTCGGCGCTCTGGAACAGGATGACGAAGTCGTCGCCGCCGACGTGGCCGACGAAGTCGCGCCGCGGGTCGGCATGGGCCTGGATCGTCGCCGCCAGCAGCTTGATCATGCGGTCGCCGCACCAGTAGCCGTAGTGGTCGTTGAAGGGCTTGAACTGCGCCAGGTCGGCGTAGCAGGCGACGAAACTCGCGCCGGCGGCCTGCAGGCGCTCGATGTGCTCGCTGATCGGGCTGTTGCCGGGCAAAAAGGTCAGCGGGTTGGCGTGGCGCGCGGCCTCGATGCGGCTTTCGGTCACCTGGCGCACCAGCTGCTGGCCGGTGCCCAGGCCGCGGTAGCGGCCGTTCTCGACGTAGACGAAACCTTCGCTGAGGTAGCGCTGGTCAGGCGAGGTCAGCAGCTCGGCCAGTTCGTCGATGCCGGCGTTGACGTCGACCAGCGTCGGCTCGGTGTTGGCGAAGGCCAGGCAGGGTTTGCGCCCGCAGACCTCCTTGAAGTAGAGCTTGGCGTAGCGGTCCAGGCACTGCTGGCGGCCGACCAGCGCCACCGGGCGCTCGCCGTCGACGAGCGCGATCGCGTGCCACTCGGGATGCGCGGTGAACATCGCGACGACCTGGTCGTTGCTGGCATCCACGCCCACCGCCGGCACCTCGACGATCTTGGCCTGGCTCAGCCGGCGCGGCAGCGGCGCGGTGCGTTCGGTCGGCAGCACGGCGATCTGGCGGTCGTTGAGCACGGCCAGCGCCTCGGGCTCGGGCGCGGCGCGCGGCGACGGCGCCGGGCGGCCGAGCAGATAACCCTGCACCAGCGGGCAGCCCAGGTCGCGCAGCACCCGCAGGTCTTCCTGCGTCTCGACGCCTTCGGCGACGAGCATCGTGCCGAAGGTGTCGGCAATCTGCATCAGCGCGCGCAGCGTGCGCAGCCGCTTCGGGTTCTGCGCGATGTCGCGGGTGAAGTACTTGTCGATCTTGACGACGTCGGGGTTCAGCTCCGACCACAGCCGCAGGCTGGAGCGGCCGTCGCCGAAGTCGTCGAGCACGAAGCTCATGCCGGCGCCGTGCACGACGTCGGCGACCTCGACGAGCAGCGGGATGTCGGCGACACGTTCGTGCTCGGTGATCTCGAAGGCCACGCTCTGCGGGTTGACGCCGCGCGACTGCACGCTGTGCGCGATGTCGCCGGCACTGCGCCCGGCGAAGCAGCGCACCAGCGCCGAGGCGCTGATGTTGACGAACAGCCGCCCGGCCTGGCGCATGGCCGCCCAGCGCTCCAGCGCCAGCACGACGCAGGCGACCTCGAACTCCTGCAGCAGGCCCTCCTGGCGCGCCTGCGCCAGCAGCGCCTCGGCGCCGTGCAGCGCCGTGCCGCGTGGGCCGCGCACCAGCGCCTCGTGGGCGTGGATCGCGCCGTCGGCCAGCGAGACGATGGGCTGGAAGTGGATCTCCAGCGCGCGTTCCTGCATCAGGCGCGCCAAGGGCCGGGAGGTGTCGCCGAGATCGAATTTCATCGGGTCGGATACCGGTTTGGAGTGGCCATGGAACAACGGCAGCGCGCTCATTCGACGTCTCCCTGGCTGCCGGCGCCGGTGCGAAAGCGCGCCACCGTCGCCACCAGTTCCTCGGCCTGGCGCTCGAGTTCGGCGGTGGCCGCGGCGGTCTGCTCGACCAGCGCGCCGTTGTGCTGCGTGGCGCTGTCCAGCGCCTGCAGCGCGGCGACCACCTGGCGCACCTCGTGGCCCTGGCGTGCCGCGCCTTCGGCGATCGTCGCCACCAGCGTGCGCGTCTCGCCGGCTTCGCCGACGATGGCCTGTATGCGCTGGCCGGCGCTGCGCACGACGGCGCTGCCGGCGCGCACGCCGTCGACGTTCTCGCCGATCAGGCCCTTGATCTCGCGTGCCGCGTCGGCCGAGCGCCGCGCCAGCAGGCGCACCTCGGCGGCGACAACGGCGAAGCCGCGCCCCTGCTCGCCGGCGCGCGCCGCCTCGACGGCGGCATTGAGCGCCAGCAGGTTAGTCTGGAAGGCGATGCCGTCGATCGTGTCGACGATGGCGGCGATGCGCCCGGCCGAGGCGTCGACCCGCGCCATCGTGCGCACCGCCTCGTCCATCGTCTGCTGGCTGGCGCGCGCGGCCTCGACATAAGCGTCGGCAGCCACGGCGGCGCGGCCCGAGCGCTGCTCGCCGTCGGCGGCGTCGCGGCCGATGCGCTCCAGCGCGGCGTGCGTCTGCTGCAGCCCGGCGGCGGCGTGCTCGCTGCGCTGCGACAGATCGCCGGCACCGGCGGCGATCTCGCGGCCGGCGCGCGCCACCGTCTCGGCGGCGCTGCGCACCTGGTCGACGACCGCGCGCAGCGACTCGCGCGCCGCGGCGGCGCTGCGCTGCAGCTCGGCAGCCTCGTCGCGGCCGGCCGGCAGCGGCGCCGGGCGCAGGTCGCCCTGCGCGATGCGGCCCAGCTCCTGGCCGACGGCGGCGAAACCCGACTCCAGCGAACGTGCGAAGCAGACGAAGAGATAGGCCGCCAGCAGCAGCGCGCCGCCCAGCAGCGCCGCGTGCAGCGCGCTGCGGCGCGCCAGCTCGGCGCGGCGTTCGGACAGCCGGGCATCGACCGCCGGCAGCGCCGCGGCCGCCTGCTGCCACAGCGTGTGCAGCGCGGCCCGGCCCTGGGCATAGACCTCGTCGGGCGTGAAGGCGTCGCGCACCAGCGCCGAGACGTCGGCGGCCTGCACGAAGGCGGCGGCCGGCGAACCGGCCTGGCCGGCGTCGGCCAGCGCCGCCGTCGCGCGCGCCTGCCAGGCAGCCTGGCGCTGGTACTGCGCCGGCTCGTCGAGCGCGCCGCGCACGACACCGTGCACCGCCCAGCCCCACAGCGAGGCGCTGTCGGCCGCGGCGCGCGGCAACGCCACCAGCGCCCGGCGCACCGGGTCGGCGACCTCGGGGTCGGCGTCGTGCGCCAGTTCGCCCTGGCCCAGCAGCGCCGGGATCAGTGCCGCGGCCTCGGTGGCCGCGGCATCGGCCGCGTCGGCCAGCGCCGGGTCGGCCGCCGCCTCGGCCGGCAAGCGGCCGAGCCGGCCACGCAGCTTGCCCAGCGACGGCGCCGCGGGCGTGTCGCCCAGCGCCGCTGCGGCGCTGCGCGCCTGCGCCAGCGCCTGGCGATAGTCGGCCGCCGCGGCCTCGTGGCCGGCGGCCACGGCACGCGCGGCGCCTTGCAGCGACTGCACCGCCTCGGCCAGCGGCAGCAGCTGGGTGGCGACGGCCAGCGCGTCGCGTTCGGCCTGGGCGGCCTGGGCCTGTTCGAGCCCGGCGCGCACCAGCGCACCACCGGTGACGAATGCCGGCGCCAGCAGCACGGCGCAGATGACGGCAGCCTTGGCACGCAGGCGCAGCGGGCCGAACAGACGCATGCCGGGAGACCAGAGGCCACCGGTCGGCAGCGTCGCGGCGCGCGGGCCGCGTGCGGACGGGAGGACGGAATCAGGGAACGAGGTCATGGCAGCCGGCCACGCGGCCGGTCGTCGGGAAAACGCCCAAAATATCGGCGTAAACCCCTAGAAAGTTAATCAACGAAACTCAAGAAAACAGCGGAAATATCGCCCCGGAGGTCATCAAAAAGTCATCTGCAGGCGATATGCACAGGCACCCGAGATAATCTTCAAGAGATCGTCATGCAATTGACATGAAAACCTGTTGAGGGTTTCAGCGAGCGGCCCCGGGTTCGGCCAGCACGAGTTCGACACGCTGCACGAAGAGCGCTGCGCGGTCTTGCCCGGCGGCTTCGGCGATGCGCCCGGCGCAGTCGCCCAGCCAGCGCTCGAACGAGGCTTCGTCCTGCACCTCGCGCCAGGACTCGCGCAAGTCGCCGTCGCGCCCGGCCAGCATCCGCGCCGCCAGATCGATCGCGAACATGCGCGCCGCGGCCAGGCGCCGGCGGGCTGGCGTGGTGTCGGCCGGCGGCGGCGCGGCAGGCGCGGCGTCGGCGATCCAGCCGTCGGCGGCCAGGCGTTCGATCAAGACGCCGCCGTCCAGGCCCAGCCCGGCGGCCAGTGTCAGCAGTTCGGTTTCGCTGCGCCGGCCGTCGACGGTGATCAACCACATGCGCCAGGCCGGCGGCATGGCGGCGCGGTCGTTCAACAAACGGCGCGACAAATCGGTCTTGCGCCAGCGGCGGCCTTTGCGTTCCATGGGCGTGGGGCAGGCGGACCGGCGGAGAGCAGCCCGTGGCGCGAGTATTCCCGGCGATTCGTGTCAAATCGTGACAGCAGCCGCCGGCGGCAGGATTTCAGTTCCGGCGACTGACGGCCGATAACGAGACATGACGACAGCCGGCAAGAGCCAAGCCCCCAGGAGGGCACGATGAACGTCCAGATGTCCACGGTGGCTGCCAGCACCGGCGGCGGCGGTTCCGATGCCTCGGTGCGCTCGCGCATCCAGGCGCTGGTCAAGCAGATCACGACGCTGTCCAAGCAGCTGCAGGAGGTCGCGCACTCGGACCTGCCGGCCAAGGACAAGGAAAAGCAGAGCCAGCTGCTGCAGGCGCGCATCCAGCTGGTGCAGGCGCAGCTGGCCGAGCTGTACCGCCAGCAGGCCGAGCAGGCCCAGCGCCGCCAGGCCGAGGGCAAGACGACGCCGGCCAGCGAGCTGGCGCCCATCGGCACGGCCAGCGAGCCGACGAAGATCCAGGTCGCCAAGGACCCGACGCTGCTCGCGGTCGCCTGAGGCCCGCGGCGGCCGATAATGCCGGCACTTTCCGCCTCTCCATCTCTTCGATGCCCGCAGCCCGCGTCCACCGCCGCACGAGCCCGGCCCGCCTTCCGGCGGCTGCGGCCGGCTGCGTGACGCCCGGCACGATGCGGGTCGGCCGCGCACTCGCGGCCCTGCGCTCCTACGGATCTCCGGCCGTGCCCTCCGCGGCCGTGCGCGGACTCCGGGCGCTCCAGGCCTGAAGTCCACGCACGGCGGGCCGGCAGGGCCACGCCCTGCATCGAGACCGCAGGTCGAGGGGCGCGTGGGCGTCCCGTCATCCGCTCCGGCACGCCCACGCGCCGGGGCCGCCTCCCGACCTCCCCCGTTCGCACGCGGCGCCACCGCGTGCTTCGCCACGAGGTTGTGCAGATGGAGATCTCCACGACGGCCCTTCGGGCCAAACGTTCCTGCGCCAGCGGCTACCGCTGGTTCGCCCGGCGCTTCAGCAGCGCCGCCGAATATTTGCGGGTCGTCGACGCGCTGCTCGACGACGGCCGCATCGACGACGCCTGCTGGCTGATCGACCGCTTCGGCCCGGTGGACGCCGTGCGCTCGCTGGACGAGCTGTCGGCCGAAGCCTTCGTCTTCCCCGGCTCGCTGCAGGTGCGCCACGGTGTCGAGGTCGACACCGTGCTGCGCATCGGCGGCTCGCTCAGCACCGGCGGCGGCGTGCGCGCCGGCACGGTGCTGCGGGTCGATGCCGACCTGCGCTGCGGCGCCGGGCTGCGCGCCGAACGTCTGCGCTGCGACGGCGACCTCATCGCCGGCTGGAGCGTCGAAGCCTCGGGCAGCCTGGTCTGCGCCGGCGACCTGCGCGTGCAGGGCGACCTGGGCTGCGCCGGCGCGCTGAGCGTCGGCGGCACGCTGGTCGTCAGCGGCGACCTGGAGGTCGGCGGTGCGGCGGAGTGCGGCAAGAGCCTGCGCGCCGGCGGCCACGTCGTCTGCGGCGAAGGGCTGAAGGTCGGCCACGGCGTGCAGGCCGCCGGCGACGTACGCAGCGGCGTGCACCTGGACGCCGGCTGGGGCGTGGTGGCCGGCGGCGACATCGTCGCCGAGGGTGCGATCCGCGCCGGCGAGAGCCTGGTCAGCGGAGGCGAGGTGCGCAGCGGCGCCGGCTACGGCGTGCACGCCGGCTCCAGCGTGCGCCGCGAAGCCTGGTCGTCCTGCGGGCGCGTGGTCTCGCGCACCCGGCCGGGCGAGCTGCGCAGCGGTGCCTGGCTGCCGGCAGCGGAGAGCGCATGATCACCGCCTGGGGCTGGCCGCCGTGGCCGCGACTGGAGCTGCGCATCGACGTCGATCCCGACGAAGCCCGGCTGGAGCAGGAACTCGACACGCTGCAGCGCCGCCTGCGCCGCCCCGGCGACGTGCTGCACGGCATCGATTGCGAACCGGCGCCGATGCCGGGTTTCCGTCTGCACTGGCGCGAAGCCGACGGCGAGCTCTACGTCTACGTCGAGGACGTGGCGCGCCAGCAGCTGGCCGGCTACACGGTCTTCAACCGCCTGGTCGAGCTGGACGTGCGTGCCGACCGCCATCTGCGTGCGCCGCACTCCAAGTACCGCGCCGCCTACCGCCGCCGCGGCCTGGCCACCGCGGTCTACCGCCGCAGCCTGGACGCGGGCTGCTGCCTGGTCACCGGCGCCCGCCAGTCGGCCGGCGCGCACGCGCTGTGGCACCGTCTGGCGCGGCACTACCCGCTGCGCTACGTGCAGCTGCGCGACCGCGTGCTGCGCGCGCTGGGCGAGACGGTCGACGCGACGCTGCACGACGAGCTGCACACCCGCATGCTGCTGCTGGGCCGCGGCTGGGACGAGGCGCGGCTGGCCGCCGAAGCCGGGCTGGTACGCGAGAGGGCTTGAGGCGGTGGCCGCAATCCGGCACACGCCGAGCGGTCAAACCTTGCCCCGGCAGGCAGGCCCGGCCGATACTGGGCCCATGGTCTCGCCTGCCCGCCACGACGCCTTCGCCGCCGCCTCCACGGCGCGGCAGTGCCGCGTCCGGGAGCCCTGGGCCCCGGCGGCACTTCCCCGGGCCCGGCGATAGCCCTCCTCCTTTTCCGCTTCAGCACACCTCTATCGCCGGGCCGGACAGTGCGTCCCGCGGCCTCGTGGCCGCGCCGTCGTGAGGTCGCCGATGCCATCCGCCGATACCGCCGAGCGCCGCGCCAGCGCGCTCGATTTCACCCGCTTGCCGAACCTGCGGCAGGAAACGCCCGCTGCCGCCGCCACCGGCCCGTCGCGCCCCGTCGCGCTGCGCTCGATCACCGTGCTCGGCGACCTGTCCGACGCCAGCGAAGTCGCGCTGCAGCGCGCTGCCGCATTGGCGGGCGCGCACGACGCGTCGCTGAAGCTGGTCGCCTGGGCCGGCCGCGGCGACGTCTCGCACGGCCTGCTGCGCGCGCGGCTGAGCCGCATCGGGCGCCGCGTCGCGCGCCAGCACCAGCGGCCGATCCTGATGGCCGAGACGCCGCTGCGGCGCGTCGGCGAGGCCCGCGACGTGCTGCGCCACACCGACCTCGTCGTCGTGCCCAAGACCTTGCACGCGGGCCTGGCGTCGTTCTGGCGCCCGAGCGTCGCCAGCCGGCTGGCCAGCGTGCTGCCGGTGCCGCTGCTGGTCGTCAACGAACCCTGCGGGCTGGCCTACCAGCGGGTGCTGGCGGGTGTCGACCTGCAGGCCGAACCGGAGCGGCTGGTGCACTGGGCGCTGGCGCTGGCCGGCGAGCGCGAGGTGGCGCTGCTGCACGTGCTGCGCCAGTGGCGGCCGAGCAAGCTGCGCACGGGCCACGACGGCCTGCGCACGCTGGAGCTGGACCTGCGCCGCCGCGTCACCCAGTTCGAGCGTGTCGTCGACGCCCAGGGGCCGCAGGCCGAGCGCCTGCGCATGATGCTGGCGCTGGGCGACGACGTCGCCGCCGAGCTGCTCGCCCGGCGCCCGGGCGCCGGCAGCCAGCTGATCGTCGTCGGCCGTTCGACCGAAGCGCCGTGGCTGGACGCGCTGCTGGGCAGCGTCACGCGCAGCGTGCTGCGCGCTTCGCCCTACGACGTGCTGGTGGTGCCGGTCAGCTCGGCGCTGATGGCGGCGGCGCAGGGCGAGGCCTGACGCCGCCGGGCGGTGCTCAGCGCACCGTCAGCGTCATCTGCGCCGACCCCGTCAGACCGCCGGGATCGCTGGCGCTGACGGTGAAGGTGTAGACGCCGGCCACGGGCTTGCTCCAGGCGAGCTTGCCCTTGCCGTCGATCGTGAGCCCGGCCGGTGCCCCCGAGACCGCGTAGCGCAGCTTGTCGCCGTTGGCATCGCGGGCCGAGACCTTGAACGACCACTTCTTGCCCGCCACGGCCGAACTCGAAGCCGCGTCGACGACCGGGGCCACCGGCGGCGCCACGACCTTCAGGCTCACCTTCTTCGAGACGATGCCGCCGTAGCCGTCGCTCGCCTTGACGACGACCGAGAACTTGCCGACGGTCGGGCTGGGCCAGCTCACGACGCCGTCCGCGGACACGCTCATGCCGGCCGGCGCCTGCGTCAGCTCGTAGCTCAGGGTGTCGCCGTCAGGGTCGCTGCCGACGACGGTCGCCTGGAACGGCTGGCCCGCCACCCCGGACCACGAACCGGCGTTCAGCGTCGGCTTGCGGTTGGCCGGGCCGATCGTGAAGGTCAGCGTCCCGGTGCTGCTGGCCCCCTTGGTGTCGGCCGCCTTCAGCGCCACCGAGAAGCTGCCGCTCGCCGGCTTGGGCCAGCTGAAGGTCCGCGTCGCCGCGTTGTAGCTCATGCCCTTGGGCAGGCTGCCGACCAGGCTCAGCGTGACGGCGTCACCGTCCGGGTCGGAGACCGGCACCGTGAACGAGAGCGCCGACTTGACGCGCCCCGAGGCCTTGAGGCTGCCGAAGACCGGCGCGCGGTTGGCCGGCGTGGGCGGCGTGGGCTGCGTGATCGGCGCCAGCTGTTCGAGCAGCGCGTCGACGTTGGGCGTGCCGATACCGGTCGGATGGTCGTAGCCGACGGTGGCGATGCAACCTCCACAGCTGCCGTTGGCCCCCGACGTGATGTCGTTGAACGAACGGCTGCCGATCAGCTTGTACAGCTGGTCGTGGGTCTGCAGCTCCGATTTCAGGCCGCGCTGCTGGCGCTGGGCATTGGCCACCGCCAGGATGCCCGCCCACTGCGGCGTGCCGGCGCTGGTGCCGCCCAGCACCACCCACTGGCCGTCGTGGTAGACGTAGTGGCCGCTGAACGGGTCGGCGTTGAACGACACGTCGGACGTGGCGCGAAACGAGGGCATCCAGCCCTGGATCCTGACGCGGAGCTGGTAGATCGGGACGAGGAAGCTGCTGCTGAGGCCGCCGCCGCTGTGCGACCAGACGTTCTCCTGGCGCGGGTTGACGCCGTCGTAGCTCAGCGTCGTGCCGCCGACGGCCAGCACCTCGGGCGTCACCGCCGGCCACAGGCTCTGCGTGCCGTCGTCGCCGGAAGCCGCGACGTACTGCATGTTGGCGGTGCGGAAGCTCGACTGCAGCGACTTGGCCCAGCTTTGTTCTTCGGCGCCCCAGCTCATGCTGACGATGCCGGGGCCCATGCGGTTGGCCAGTTCGACGGCCTGCAGCATGTCGACCACCAGTTCGGTCGGCGACTGGATCAGCACCAGGCGGGCCTTGGGCGCCATCGCGTGCGCCCACTGCAGGTCCAGCGCCGTCTCCAGGCCCCAGTCGGTGTCGTGCGTCGGCGCCTGATCCGAGAGCTGGCCCGAGCTGTCGACGTTGGCGACGACCAGCGAACAGCCGCTCGAGGCCGACGCGGTGGCCAGCGGCAGCGGGGTACTCGAACGGAGGGTCGAACCGTCGCTGCAGCCCGGCAGGCCGAAGCGGCTGGCGAAGGCGTTGAGTTCGGCGAGTGCCGCCGGATGCTGGCCCGCGACGACGATGTAGATCGTCTGCCCGGCGCCTTGCGCCGCGGCATCGGCCGATGCCAGGGTGGGCAGTCGGTAGGCCTGACGGATCTCGTCGGGGCCGTAGACGGTGGCGATCGTGGTGTCGGCCGGGCGCACGCTGCCCGCGGCGGCGGCGCGCGCCGCAGCGCGGCGGGCCTCGAACTGGTCGGGCCTCAGCCGCGTGGTGTCGATGCGCGAGTCGATCGCGTCGAGCACGATGTGCTGGGGGCCGGCCACGGCCATCGCGCCGACCTGGCCGGACCCGGAGGCGACGCGCGCCGGCTCGGGCGGCAGCAGCGGCAGGGTGTGGAACATCGGCCGCACGTGGGCCGCGGCATCCACCTCGGCCAACGGCGCGCCGGACGGGGCGCTGGCGGCGGCTTCCGAGGCGCGCGCCTCGTCGGCTGCCGGTTCATCACCACCGCCGCAGCCGGCCAGTCCGGCTGCGGCCAGGGCGGCCACGGCGAGCCAGCTGCGTTGGCCGGCGCGTTCGTGTCTGTCGAGTCCTCCCACGAGAGATCCCTTTCCGAATGAGTTGACGGTCCTCCGGATTGTTTCGGGGTGTAAAGCGAATCGACACGATGAACCTCGCACGGCAACCGTGACGGGTTTCTCGGACTTCCAGCCGAGCCACGCAAGTGCTTGTTTTCGCTCAAGAAAACGGCAGCTCACTGAAGCCCGGCGACAGCGTTGCCGCTTACGGCACGGCGGCGGAATACTGAAATCGAGTTATCACCCGGCGAGATGACGCCGCGCACGAGCGCCTCGCGACCAAGAAAAAAGCCGCCAGGTCATGCGACTTGGCGGCTTTCTCGTTGCGGCCTTTTCAGGCAGCGTTTGTTCGCTTGGCGGAGTCGGAGGGATTCGAACCCTCGATGCAGGTTTTGCCCACATACTCCCTTAGCAGGGGAGCACCTTCGGCCACTCGGTCACGACTCCGGCGAAGAGGCGGCATTGTAGCCGCACTTTTCAAGATTTTTTAAGCACCCTCTGCAGGCTGGTCGAGATCGAAGGCTTTGTGCAGCGCGCGCACCGCCAGCTCCATGTACTTTTCGGCGATCACGACGCTCGTCTTGATCTCGCTGGTGCTGATCATCATGATGTTGATGCCCTCTTCGGACAGGGCACGGAACATCGAGCTCGCGACGCCGACGTGGCTGCGCATGCCGATGCCGACGATCGACACCTTGCAGATCTTCGGGTCGCCGATCACCTGCTCGGCACCGGTGGCCGGGGCGACCTGGTTCTTCAGCAGGTCCATCGCCCGCGGGTAGTCGCCGCGGTTGACGGTGAACGAGAAGTCGGTCTTCCCGTCGTGCGAGACGTTCTGGATGATGACGTCGATGTCGATGTTGGCATCGGCCACCGGGCCGAGGATCTGGTAGGCGATGCCGGGCTTGTCGGGCACGCCCATCACGGTGATCTTGGCTTCCTCGCGCGTGAACGCGATGCCGGACACGACGGCTTGTTCCATCTTCTCGTCTTCCTCGAAAGTGATCAGCGTTCCCGAGCGGGACTCTTCGGCGATGTCGATGTCCCAGGGCGTGAAGCTGGACAGCACGCGCAGCGGCACGCGGTACTTGCCGGCGAACTCGACCGAGCGGATCTGCAGCACCTTGGAGCCGAGGCTGGCCATCTCGAGCATTTCCTCGAAGCTGATGGTCGCCAGGCGGCGCGCCTCGGGCACGATGCGCGGGTCGGTGGTGTAGACGCCGTCGACGTCGGTGTAGATCAGGCACTCGTCGGCCTTCAGCGCCGCGGCCACGGCCACCGCCGAGGTGTCGCTGCCGCCGCGGCCCAGCGTCGTCACGTTGCCCAGGTCGTCGATGCCCTGGAAGCCGGTGATGATGACGACCTTGCCGGCGGCGAGGTCGGCGCGCACGCGCTCGTCCTCGATGCTGCTGATGCGCGCCTTGGTGTAGGCGGTGTCGGTGTGCACCGGCACCTGCCAGCCCGAGTAGCTGACCGCCGGCAGGCCCTCGGCCTGCAGCGCCAGCGCCAGCAGGCCGACCGAGACCTGTTCGCCGGTGGCGGCGATGGCGTCGAGCTCACGCAGCGCCTCGGGCGTCATCGAGGCCGGTTGCAGTTCCTTGGCCAGGCCCAGCAGGCGGTTCGTCTCGCCGCTCATCGCGGACGGCACGACGATCATCTGGTGGCCGGCGCGGGCCCACTTGGCCACGCGCTTGGCGACGTTGCGGATGCGCTCGGTCGAGCCCATCGACGTGCCGCCGTATTTGTGAACGATCAGTCCCATGGATCGGTAACGAGCGAAAACGCGCGATTTTAGCGGGCCGCGCGGGCTTTCCCTTGCGGGAAGATGACGCCGATCTCAGGCCGGCCGCCAGACCAGCGCCAGCTGCGCCTCGCCGGCCGCGGCGCGGCAGCGCGCGTCGATACCCAGGCCGGGCACGAAGACGAGCTGGCTGCCGCTGAAGACCAGCGGCCCGGCGCGGTCCCAGGCGGCGACGCGCCGGGCCTGGAACTGCTTCTTCAGCGCGCGTGGCGTCGCACGCGGCGCGGCCTGGAAGGATTCGCCGCCCTGGCGCGTACGCAGTTCGGCGGCACGCAGCCAGCCCGGCGAGACGCCGCCCTCTCCCACGGCCTTCACCTCGAGCACGCCGCCCCAGGACGGCAGCTCGACGATGCGCGGCGAGGACAGGTCCAGCGCCACGGACTCGGGCGCCACGGTCTCGGCCGCCTGCGACGGCGCGTACACCAGCCGCCCGTCGTGCAGGCGCAGCTCTCCTCCGGGCGCCGGCCAGCGCGCGCAGGCAACGGCCGGCAACTCGTCGGCCAGGCGCCGCACCAGCGACTCGGGCACCGGCCGGGCGATCACCGACTGCAGCCAGCGGCGCAGCACCGGCGTGCGGTGGGTCTCGGGCAGCAGGCGCCAGCCGGCGATGTCCAGCGCGCCCTCGACCCCCAGCTCAGAGAGTTCGATGTCCGCCAACGCCTGCAGCGCCGCGGCCGCCTCCGCGGCGCGGCGCGCCGACGCGGCGAGCTGCTGCTCGGCCTCGGGGAAAGCCGCCAGCAGCGCCGGCCAGACCTGGCGACGCAGGCGATTGCGCGCGAAGGCCTCGTCGTCGTTGCTCTCGTCGTCGACCCAGCGCAGCCTGTGGCGGCGCAGATAGGCCTCGATCTCTTCGCGCGGACGATCCAGCCAGGGGCGCGCCCAGACCAGGCCGTCGCGCTCGGCGCGGCGCGGCATCGCCGCCAGCGCCTCGGCACCGCCGCCGCGCAGCGCCTGCAGCAGCAGCGTCTCGGCCTGGTCGCGGCGGTGCTGGGCCAGCAGCACGAGATCGCAGCCGGCGGTCTTGGCCATCGCCGCCAGCGCAGCATAACGCTCGCGCCGCGCCCAGGCCTCGACGCTCTCGCCGCGCGCCGGGGAACCAGCCAAGCGTGCCGAATGGAAATGCACCGGCAGGCCGGCACGCGCCCAGCGCGCGCATTGCGAGCGCAAACGGGCAAGCCAGGTGTCGGCCGAGGCGACGAGGCCGTGGTGCACGTGCAGCGCGTGCACCTGGAGGCCCAGATCACGCGCGGCCCGGGCCGTCGCGTGCAGCAGCGCGGTGGAGTCGCGGCCGCCGCTGGCGGCCACCGCCACCGCGGCCGGCAAGTTCAGCGCTCCTTGGTGTCGCTGAAGCGGCCGTAGGACTGCAGACGCTCGTAGCGGCGATCCAGCAGCTCCTTCGGCTTCAGGTCGACGACCTGGCGCAGCGCGTCGTTGAGGCCGCGCTTGAGTTGCGCCGCCATCCACTTGGGATCACGGTGCGCACCGCCGACCGGCTCGTTGACGATCTTGTCGACCAGGCCCAGGGCCTTCAGGCGGTGGGCGGTGATGCCCAGCGCCTCGGCGGCGTCGGAAGCACGCTCGGCGGTCTTCCAGAGAATGGAGGCGCAGCCTTCGGGCGAGATCACCGAGTACACCGAGTACTGCAGCATCAGCACCTGGTCGGCGACGCTGATGGCCAGCGCGCCGCCCGAGCCGCCTTCGCCGATGATCGTCGTGACGATCGGCACCTCCAGGCGCGCCATCTCGAAGATGTTGCGGCCGATGGCCTCGGACTGGTTGCGCTCCTCGGCGCCGATGCCGGGGTAGGCGCCCGGCGTGTCGACGAAGGTGAAGACCGGCATGCCGAACTTCTCGGCCAGCTGCATCAGGCGCAGCGCTTTGCGGTAGCCCTCGGGGCGCGACATGCCGAAGTTGCGCGCCGTGCGCTCCTTGGTGTCGCGGCCCTTCTGGTGGCCGATGACCATGCAGGCGTTGCCGTTGAAGCGCGCCATGCCGCCGACGATAGACTGGTCGTCGGCGTAGTGGCGGTCACCGTGCAGTTCCTGGAAGTCGGTGAAGATCTCGCCGACGTAGTCCAGCGTGTACGGCCGCTGCGGATGGCGCGCGATCTGCGTCACCTGCCACGGCGACAGGCTGGAGTAGATCTCCTTCGTCAGCTGCACGCTCTTGCCCGCCAGCCGGTCGATCTCTTCCGAGATGTCGACCGCCGACTCGTTCTGCACGAAGCGCAGCTCGTCGATCTTGGATTCCAGCTCGGCGATCGGCTGTTCGAACTCGAGGAAATGGCGTTTGCTCATGCGTTGATCTCGCAGTCTGACGATCCCATCAAGCTGCCGCAGCGGACCGGCTCTGCCGGGCCGCTTGCGGCGCCCCCTGGGGGGAGCGCCGAAGGCGCTTCGGGGGGGTCCTAATAACTCACAGGAAGCGGATCCAGGCTCCGCCAAATATACCAAGTGGCCACCGAGCGGTACGGTGCCCACGCCTCGCCGACCTCGCGCGCCTCGGCACGCGACACCGGCTCGCCGCTGAAGTAGTTGAGGCTGATGCCCTTCAGCAGGCCGAGGTCGTCCAGCGGCAGGACGTTCGGTCGCATCAGGTGGAAGATCAGGAACATCTCGGCGGTCCAGCGGCCGATGCCGCGGATCGCGACGAGTTCGGCGATGATCGCCTCGTCGTCCATCTGCTGCCAGTCGGCGACGTGCACCGTGCCGTCGACGAAGTGGCGCGCCAGGTCGAGCAGGTACTCGGTCTTGCGCGCCGACAGCCCGGCGGCGCGCATCGTCTGCGGGTCCAGCGTGTTGACCGCCTGCGGTGCGAGGTGCGTCGCCGGGCCTTCGACCAGCGCGGAGAACTTGTTCCACACCGACTGCGCCGCCTTCACCGAGATCTGCTGGCCGACGATCGAACGCGCCAGCGTCGTGAAGGCGTCGCCGCGGCTTTCCAGCCGGGCCTCGCCGAAGCGCGGGATCAGCTTCTTCATCACCCGGTCGCGGCGCGACAGGTGGCGGCAGGCGTCGTCCCAGTAGGTCGGCGTCACGGCGAGGACCTGGTCACGAGGGGACATGCGCTCAGGCCTTCACCCAGGTGGTGCCCTGAGGCGTGTCCTTCAGCACCACGCCTTGCGCGGCGAGTTCGTCGCGGATGCGGTCGGCGTCGGCAAAGCGGCGCTCGCGCTTGGCGGCGGCACGCGCTTCGATCAGGCGCTCGATCTCGGCATCGTCGACACCGACACCGGCCTGCAGGAAGGCGCGCGGCGCCTGCTGCAGGATGCCGAGCACGGCACCCAGCGAGACGAGCAGCGTCGCCGTCGCCGCTTCGCGGCTGCGGTTGAACTCGTTGGCCAGCTCGAACAGCACGGCCAGCGCGCCCGGCGTGTTGAAGTCGTCGTCCATCGCCGCCTTGAACGCGGCGGCGCGCGGCTCGGCCCAGTCGACGTCGCCGGCCACGGCGCCGGTGCCGTCCAGCGCCGTGTACAGCCGGCGCAGCGCGGCGCGCGCTTCGTCGAGCAGCGAGTCGGCGAAGTTGAACGGACTGCGGTAATGCGTGCGCAGCATGAAGAAGCGCACCGTCTCGCCGTCGAACTTCTTCAGCACGTCGGCGATGGTGAAGAAGTTGCCCAGGCTCTTGGACATCTTCTCGTTGTCGACGTTGAGGAAGCCGTTGTGCAGCCAGTAGTTGACGACCGGATGACCGAAGGCGCCTTCGCTCTGCGCGATCTCGTTCTCGTGGTGCGGGAACTGCAGGTCCATGCCGCCGCCGTGCAGGTCGAAATGCTCGCCCAGCAGCGCGCAGCTCATCGCCGAGCACTCGATGTGCCAGCCCGGGCGCCCGGCGCCGAAGGGGCTGTCCCACTTGGCGTCGGCCGGCTCCTCGGGCTTGGCCGACTTCCAGAGCACGAAGTCCAGCGGGTCGTCCTTGCCGCCGGCGACCTCGACACGTTCGCCGGCACGCAGTTCGTCCAGCGACTTGCCGGACAGCTTGCCGTAGCCGGGGAAACGCCGCACCGCGAAGTTCACGTCGCCGTCGTCGGCGCGGTAGGCCAGCTGCTTGCGCTCCAGGCGGCCGATGATGTCCAGCATCTGCGGCACGTAGTCGGTGGCACGCGGCTCGTGCGTCGGCAACGCCAGCCCCAGCGCCGCGAAGTCGCGGTGCATCGCCTCGATCATCCGGTCGGTCAGCGCGCGGATCGACAGGCCACGCTCGAGCGCGCGGCGGATGATCTTGTCGTCGATGTCGGTGATGTTGCGGACGTAGGTGACGTCGTAGCCGCTGGCCTTCAGCCAGCGGTAGACGACGTCGAACGCGAGGTTCATGCGCGCGTGCCCCATGTGGCACAGGTCGTACACCGTGATGCCGCACACGTACATGCGCACACGGCCGGGCTCGAGGGGAACGAAGGTCTCGAGGCGGCGCGTCAGGGTGTTGTGAAGGCGAAGCGTCATGCAGTCGGAATTCTTCGGTGGGGCGCGCCGATACAATCTTTCAGTATAGCGGGCCGCCTCTTGCGGCCTGCCCGTACTGCCCCACGATGCCGATGCTCCGTCCCCTGATCGCCGCGCTCGCGCTCTGCGCCGCCACCCTCGCGCACGCCGACGACGCCACCGAGGCGCAGCGGCTGCTGCAAGGCGGCCATCCCGACGCCGCGCTGGCGCGCGCCGAGGCCGCGCTCGCGCAGCGCCCGAACGACGCGACGCTGCGTTTCACGCGCGCCGTCGCGCTGATGGACCTGGGCCGCAACGCCGAGGCGCTGGACGCCTTCCAGCGCATGACGCAGGACTACCCCGAACTGCCCGAGCCCTACAACAACCTGGGCCTGCTGTATGCCCGCGGCGGCCAGCTGGAAGAAGCGCGCGTGGCGCTGGAGACCGCGCTGCGCAACGACCCTTCGCACCGCGTCGCGCGGCGCAACCTCGGCGACGTGCTGCTGCGCCTGGCACTGCAGGCCTGGGAGGCCGCCGACGCCGCGCAGCCCGGCGATCCGGAACTGCAGCGCCGCATCCGCGTCGGCCGCGAGCTGGCGACGAGCCCCCGCTGACGCCGGGGCGCGGCCGGCGGCATGACCGCCGCCGCTAGACTTCCGGCACCCGCAACACGAGGCCTCTCATGCTCCGTCACGCCAAGCTGCTCGCCTTCGCCGCCGCCGCGGCCCTGGCCGCCCTGCCCGCTTTCGCGCAGACCGTGCGCCTGAACACCAGCGCCGGCGACATCGTCGTCGAGCTCGACGCCGCGAAGGCGCCGAAGTCGGTCGAGAACTTCGTCCAGTACGTCAAGGCCGGCCACTACGACGGCACGATCTTCCACCGCGTGATCCCCGGCTTCATGGTCCAGGGCGGCGGCATGAAGCCCGACATGAGCGAGAAGCCGACGCGCAAGCCGATCGCGCTGGAAAGCCGCAACGGCCTGTCCAACACACGCGGCACGCTGGCGATGGCGCGCACGATGGTGCCCGACTCGGCGACCTCGCAGTTCTTCATCAACGTCGGGGACAACACCTTCCTCGACCAGCCCAATGCACGCGACGGCAACGGCTACGCCGTGTTCGGCCGCGTGACGGCGGGCATGGACGTCGTCGACAAGATCGTCGCGATGCCCACCACATCGTCGGGCCCGCACCAGAACGTGCCGGCCACGCCGGTGATCATCCGCAAGGCCACCCTGGAGAAATGACATGAGCAAACAAGTGCAGTTCGAGACCACCGCCGGCACGATCGTCATCGAGCTCGACGCCGAACGCGCCCCGGTGACGGTGGCCAACTTCCTCGACTACGTGAAGAAGGGCCACTACGACGGCACGATCTTCCACCGCGTCATCAAGGGCTTCATGATCCAGGGCGGCGGCTTCGAGCCCGGCATGAAGCAGAAGCCGACCGGCGACGGCATCCAGAACGAAGCCAAGAACGGCCTGCGCAACCAGCGCTACACGCTGGCGATGGCGCGCACCTCCGACCCGCACTCGGCCAGCGCGCAGTTCTTCATCAACACCAACGACAACGGCTTCCTCGACAACGATCGCGCCCAGGACGGCTGGGGCTACGCCGTCTTCGGCAAGGTGGTCTCGGGCACCGAGGTCGTCGACCTGATCGAACGCGTGCGCACCGGCCGCAAGGGCTACCACGACGACGTGCCGCTCGAAGACGTGCGCATCGACCGCGCGACCGAGGTCGCTTGATGCCGGCCGGCAGCGCCGACAGCCTGGCGGCGCTGCCCGCATTCTTCGAGTTCGAGGCGCCACGCGAGTGGTGCACGATCGACTTCATCTCCGACATCCACCTCGCGCCGTCGCTGCCGCGCACGACCGAGGTCTGGCGCGAGCACCTGCTGCACACCAGCGCCGACGCGGTGTTCATGCTCGGCGACCTGTTCGAGGCCTGGGTCGGCGACGACATGCGCAGCCGGCCCTTCGAGGCCGGGTGCGCCGAGGTGCTGGCCGAAGCCGCCAGCCGCCGCAGCCTGGCCTTCATGGCCGGCAACCGCGATTTCCTCGTCGGCGCCCGGCTGCTGCGCGAGACCGGCGTGATGGGCCTGGCCGACCCGACCGTGCTCGACGCCTGGGGCCGGCGCGTGCTGCTGACGCACGGCGATGCGCTCTGCCTGGACGACCGCGACTACCTCGTGTTCCGCGAGATGGTGCGCAACGAAACCTGGCAACGCGACTTCCTCGCCCGGCCGCTGGACGAACGCCTGGCGATCGCCGCCGACATCCGCCGCCGCAGCGAGGCACGCCAGGACGACGCCTCGCGTTATGCCGACGTCGACGCGGGCGCCGCGGTCGCCTGGATGCACGCCGTCGGTGCCGCCGAACTGGTGCACGGACACACCCACCGCCCGGGCAGCGAGACGCTGGCACCGGGATACCGCCGCCACGTGCTCGCCGACTGGGATCTCGACGATGTGCGCGCCCCGCGCGCCGAGGTGCTGCGCCTGACGCGCGACGGCTTCCAACGCATGCCGCCGGCCACGGCGGCCGGCGCCTGATGTGGCAGCGGCTGCTGGGGCGGCTGCGCGAACGCCGCGACGACGCCGCGGTCGCGCGCCGGCCGATCCCCGACGACCTGTGGAAACGCACGCTGGGGCGCTACCCCTTTCTCAAGCGCCGTGACCCCGAGACGGCCGCCGCGCTGCGCCGCCTGACCAGCCTGTTCCTGGACCGCAAGGAGTTCAGCGCCCAGCCCGGCGTGCGCCTGACCGACCACGTCGCGGTCGCGGTCGCGGCCCAGGCCTGCCTGCCGATCCTGCGCCTGGGGCTCGAGGCCTACGACGGTTTCGTCGGCATCGTGCTGCACCCGGACCAGGTCGTCGCGCGGCGCTCCACCGTCGACGAGGATGGTGTCGTGCACGAGTACGACGAGCTGCTGTCCGGCGAGGCGATGGAAGGCGGCCCGGTGATGCTGTCCTGGCAGGACGTGCGCGCCGCCGGGCGCAGCGCCGCCGACGCCTACAACGTCGTCATTCACGAGTTCGCCCATGTGCTCGACATGGCCGACGGCGTCGCCGACGGCGTGCCGCTGCTGCCGCAGGATCTGCCGCGCAGCGAGTGGATCGCCGTGCTGGACGCTGACTACGAAGCCTTCTGCCGCCGCGTCGACGCCGAGGAGGACACCGCGCTGGACCCGTACGGCGCGCAGTCGCCCGACGAGTTCTTCGCCGTCGCCAGCGAGGCCTTCTTCGTCGCGCCCGAGGCGATGAAAAAAGAACACCCCGCGTTGTACGGGGTGTTCGTTCGCTACTACCGGCAGGACCCGGCGGCCGAAGCCGCCTGATCCGGCGCCGCGGCCTCAGGCCGGCGTCGCTTCGGTGCGCGGCTTGTCGCTGCGCTTGGGCGGCTGGATGTCGAGCTGCACTTCGTCCTTGTCGTCCAGGTCCACCGTCAGGCGGCCACCGTCGACCAGACGGCCGAACAGCAGTTCGTCAGCCAGCGCGCGGCGGATCATGTCCTGGATCAGGCGCTGCATCGGCCGCGCGCCCATCAGCGGATCGAAGCCCTTCTTGCCGAGGTGCTTGCGCAGCTTGTCGGTGAAGGTGACCTCGACCTTCTTCTCGGCGAGCTGGCTTTCCAGCTGCAGCAGGAACTTGTCGACGACACGCAGGATGATCTCTTCGTCCAGCGCGCGGAAGGACACGATCGCGTCGAGCCGGTTGCGGAACTCGGGCGTGAACAGGCGCTTGATGTCGGCCATCTCGTCGCCCTGCTCGCGCCGGGTCGTGAAGCCGATCGTCGACTTGTTCATCGTCTCGGCGCCGGCGTTCGTCGTCATGATGATGATGACGCTGCGGAAGTCGGCCTTGCGCCCGTTGTTGTCGGTCAGCGAGCCGTGGTCCATGACCTGCAGCAGCACGTTGAAGACGTCCGGGTGCGCCTTCTCGATCTCGTCGAGCAGCAACACTGCGTGCGGCTTCTTCGTGATCGCCTCGGTCAGCAGGCCGCCCTGGTCGAAACCGACGTAGCCCGGAGGCGCGCCGATCAGACGGCTGACGGCGTGGCGCTCCATGTACTCCGACATGTCGAAGCGGATCAGCTCGATGCCCAGGATGTAGGCCAGCTGCTTGGCGACTTCGGTCTTGCCGACGCCGGTCGGGCCGCTGAACAGGAACGAGCCGATCGGCTTGTCCGGCTTGCCCAGGCCCGAGCGCGCCATCTTGATCGCCGCGGACAGCGCCTCGATCGAGGCGTCCTGGCCGAAGACGACGCTCTTCAGGTCGCGTTCCAGCGTCTTCAGCTTGTCGCGGTCGTCGCTGGACACCGAGGCCGGCGGGATGCGCGCGATCTTTGCGACGATCTCCTCGACCTCGTTGCGGGTGATCGTCTTCTTCTGCCGGCTCTTGGGCAGGATGCGCTGCGCGGCACCGGCCTCGTCGATGACGTCGATCGCCTTGTCGGGCAGGTGACGGTCGTTGATGTACTTGGCCGACAGTTCGGCCGCGGCCTGCAGCGCGCCGAGCGCGTACTTGACGTTGTGGTGGTCCTCGAAGCGCGACTTCAGGCCTTTCAGGATCTCGATCGTCTGCTCGACCGAGGGCTCGACGACGTCGACCTTCTGGAAGCGCCGCGACAGCGCCGCGTCCTTCTCGAAGATGCCGCGGTACTCGGTGAAGGTGGTGGCGCCGATGCACTTCATCGCGCCGCTGGACAGCGCGGGCTTGAGCAGGTTGCTCGCGTCCAGCGTGCCGCCCGAAGCCGCGCCTGCGCCGATCAGCGTGTGGATCTCGTCGATGAACAGGATCGCGTTCGGCTGGTCCTTCAGCTGCTTGAGCACGCCCTTCAGGCGCTGCTCGAAGTCGCCGCGGTACTTGGTGCCGGCCAGCAGCGCACCCATGTCGAGCGCGTAGACGGTGGACTCGGCCAGCACCTCGGGCACGTCCTTCTCGGTGATGCGCCAGGCCAGGCCTTCGGCGATCGCGGTCTTGCCGACGCCGGCCTCGCCGACCAGCAGCGGGTTGTTCTTGCGCCGGCGGCAAAGCACCTGGATGACGCGCTCGACTTCCTGCTCGCGGCCGATCAGCGGGTCGATCTTGCCGGCCAGCGCCTGGGCGTTCAGGTTCTGCGTGAACTGCTCGAGCGGCGAGCCCTTGCCTTCGCCACCGGCCTCGTCACGCTCGCCCTCGCCGCTGCCGGCGCTGTTGTCGCTGGACTTGGCGGGTTCGGGCGGATCGCTCTTCTTGATGCCGTGGGCGATGAAGTTGACGACGTCCAGGCGCGTCACGCCCTGCTGGTGCAGGTAGTAGACGGCGTGCGAGTCCTTCTCGCCGAAGATCGCCACCAGCACGTTGGCGCCGGTGACTTCCTTCTTGCCGCTGCCCGTGCTCTGCACGTGCATGATGGCGCGCTGGATGACGCGCTGGAAACCGAGCGTCGGCTGGGTGTCGACTTCCTCGCTGCCCGAGACCGTCGGCGTGTTCTCCTTGATGAACGTCGCCAGGCTCTTGCGGAGGTCCTCGATGTTGGCGGCGCAGGCGCGCAGCACCTCGGCCGCCGACGGGTTGTCGAGCAGCGCCATCAGCAGGTGCTCGACGGTGATGAACTCGTGCCGCTGCTGGCGCGCTTCCACGAACGCCATGTGCAGGCTGACTTCCAGTTCTTGCGCAATCATGCGGCCTCCATAATGCACTGAAGCGGGTGACCGTCGCGGCGGGCCGCGGCGAGCACGAGTTCGACCTTCGTCGCGGCAACGTCCTTCGGGTACACCCCGCACACGCCTCGACCCTCGTGGTGGATCTTCAGCATGATGTGCGTGGCCGTCTCGAGATCACGCTGGAAGTAGTGCTGCAACACCATGACGACGAACTCCATCGGCGTGTAGTCGTCGTTGAGCAGCACCACCTGGTACAGGCTCGGCGGCTTGACCCGTTGCGCCTTGCGCTCGGCGACGACGGCACCACCAGCACCGCCATCCTGGGCGGGCTGGGTCGGCGGCTTCACCGGTGGGACGGGCGGTTCGTCGGGCATGAATTCATTCTATCGACGTTGTCGGGGCGTGCTGTCGGCAACTTTGCATGACCCGTGCCATGGTCATGTTGATGCGCCTCGCCGCCGTTCAAGCCCCGGCCGGCGGCTTTCGCCTTTCGACCTTCGTCATCCGATTTGACCAATGTTTGTCGAATCCACGAGACAGCGAAGCGTCACATCGCCTTGACACTCTTCCGACGGCGTCGCCAGAATCATTTTCGATATTCGCGCGCAGTTAAGCGAGGTGAAAACAATGGCGGTCGGTACGGTGAAGTGGTTCAACGATGCCAAGGGCTTCGGTTTCATCGAACCCGAGGGCGGTGGTGCGGACGTCTTCGCACACTTCTCGGCGGTGCAGATGGACGGGTTCCGGACCTTGAAGCAGGGCAGCCGGGTCGAGTACGAACTCGTCCAGGGCCCCAAGGGCAACCTGGCCCAGAACATCCGGCCGGTCGCTACGGCTGCGGCGCCTGCGCAGCGCGCCCCGGCCTGAAGCCGGAGCGGCGCGCCTCGCGCCATCGGCACACCCTGCCGGCTGGCAAGGTGGCGGTCGGGTCAGGACGCTTGATATTCATCAAGTAGTAACGGCGTCGGTTTTCGGACCTGATCCGAAAATCTCACCGACGCCGTTCAATCAACCCGGGCGATAACCGGTCGCCGCGGGCCCTATACCGCTCAGTTGGAAGCCGGCGGAGTTTGCGGCTTCTTGGCCTTGGCGTGCGTGTGCGCGGCCTTGGCCTTCTTGTGCTTGGCCTTGACAGCCTTCTTCGCCGGCGTAGCCGACTGGGTAGGCGTCGCGGCGGTGTCGGCCGGGGCAACAGGCGCCGCGGGGGCCGCAGCGAAGCTCAGCGCGGTAGCGCCGGCCAGAACGGCGGCCAGCAGGCCCGAGCGCAGGATGGTTTGGGTGGAAGCCATGGTCGTATCTCCATTCGGACCCCGTAGAGGGCTCAGGTCCATCGAGCAGGTCAGGCATTCGCCCGACTTGCCTGCTCAACGCCCGGCCCGTAGCCGGCGACGACGACGTCGTCCGGGCGTCATGTTTCATCTGTCATAGCCGGTATCGCCGGCGTCATCAGGCTTCGCAGGCCCGAAGCCAAGCTTCTCCTGCCCGCATTCCGCACGGAGACGCACCCGATGGCCTCTGCCGCCCTTTCCTCACCGGCGCCCCGGCACAGCGCGACATGATGCGGCGCGACCTGCCCCACGGCGGTGACGCCGAGTTGCCGCGCCGCCTGCGCGAGCCGCGCCTGTCCGTCGTCATGCCGGCCTACAACGAAGCCCGCAACCTGGGCGCGACGCTGGGCCTGGTCTGCGCAGCGCTGCGACGCCTGGCACCACGTTGGGAAGTCGTCGTCGTCGACGACGGCAGCCGGGACGAGACCGCAGCGCTGATGTCGGTGCCGCCGCCCGGCGTTCGCTACATCCGGTTGGCGCGCAACTTCGGCAAGGAAGCCGCGCTGACGGCCGGGCTCGCGCACGCCCGCGGCGACGTCGTCTGGCTGATGGATGCCGACGGTCAGCACCCGGTCGAGCTGATGCCGGAGATGCTGCAGGCCTGGCGTGACGGCGCCGACCACGTCTGCGCGGTGCGCCAGGCGCGCGACGACGAAACCTGGCTCAAGCGAGTGGGCACCGCCTGGTTCTACCGCGTCGTCAACATGGGCTCGCCGGTGCCGATCACGCCGGACGCAGGTGACTACCGGCTGTTCGACCGCCGGGTCGTCGACGCACTGAACGCCCTGCCCGAACGCAACCGCTTCATGAAGGGGCTGTACGCCTGGGTCGGCTTCGAACCGCGCGCCATCGCCTACCAGCCGCTGCCCCGCGCGCACGGCAAGAGCAGCTTCTCGACGCTGCGCCTGGCGCGGCTGGCGATGACCGGCATCACCGCCTTCTCCAACCTGCCGCTGCGCCTGTGGAGCGGCATCGGCGGGATCGCCGCCCTGGGCGCGCTGGCCTACGGCTGCTGGGTCGTCGTCGAGCACCTCGTGGCAGGCCATCCGGTGCCGGGCTGGCCGACCATCGTCGCCGGGCTGATGTTCACCGCCGGCGTGCAGTTGCTGTCGATCGGCGTGCTCGGCGAGTACGTCGGCCGCATCTTCGACGAGGTCAAGCAGCGGCCGGTGTTCCTCGTCGCACACGACAGCGGTGCACCGGTCGACAAGCCCACGGCCACCGCTGTCGCCCATCCCCTGGACATGGCCGGAGAAGCCGCATGAGCCGCCACGCGCTGGCGCTGTGCGCCGACGACTACGGGCTCGCGCCCTACGTCGACGAAGCCATCGACCGCCTGGCACACGGCGGCCGGCTGGCCGCCGCCAGCATGCTGGTGCAGCGCGCGCGCTGGCCCGACGCCGCGCGCCGCAGCCACCTGTGGCCGGTGGAGGTGAAGCGCGGCCTGCACTTCAACCTGAGCCACGGTTATCCGCTCAGCCGCGAACTGCGCCGCCACTGGGACGCACTGCCGGCCCTGCCGACCCTGATCGCGCTGGCCCATGCACGCGCCCTGCCGCTGGCCGCGATCGGCGCCGAACTCCAGGCCCAGTACGAACGTTTCGAGGACCACGTCGAGGCCAAGCCGGCTTTCGTGGACGGCCACCAGCACGTGCATCACCTGCCCGGCGTGCGCGACCTCGTGCTGCGCTTCGCACAGGAACGTGGCCTGGCCGTGCGCAACACCGGCCGCGTCGAGGGTCCGAACGACCCGCTGAAGCGCCGTCTGATCGAGTTCACCGGCGGCCGTGCGCTGCAGCGCGGCCTGCGTCGCCTGGGCATCCGCCACAACAACGTGCTGCTCGGCGCCTACGACTTCGAGTCGCCCGACTACCGCGCGCGCATGCAAGGCTGGCTGAAAGCGCTGGGCCAGGAGGACACCAGCGCACGGGCGCTGCTGTTCTGCCACCCGGGCGACGCGGCCAACGACGGCGGCGCCGGCGACGAGATCGCCGCCGCGCGCCAGCGCGAGGCGGCCTACCTGGAGAGCGGTGCGTTCAGCGACGATCTGGCGGCAGCCGGCGTGGCGCTGGGTCCGGCGTTCGAGCCGGCACCCGGAAGCTCCAGTGCCGGTTGACGAGGTAGCCGCAGACGAACACCACGCCCGTCGCCAGCACTTGCGCCAGCAGGTAATGCAGGCCGGCAGCGACACCGGCCGCGACGATGGTCATGCCGAGCACGCCGCCGGCCGCGGCGGTCAACTGGAAACGCCACCAGCTCGCGAGCAGCGGCCGCTTGCGCGCCCCGGCGAAGGTGAAGCCGCGGTTGCCGGCAAACGCGACCTGCGCGCCGACCAACGCGCCGGCACCGCTGGCCGCCCACGCCGCCCAGGCGGCCGCCTCGACCAGCGCCGCCAGCGTCAGCCAGTGCGCCGCCGTCGCCAGCGCACCGACGAGCGCATAACGCAGCGGTTCGGCGCGGCTCAGCGACATGACATCGGCGCGTCGGCGCGCCAGAGACGGCCGCGGGGCCCTTGCGCGACCATGGTTGCGTCCTCGAAGCCCGTCGGTGGCGCCGCCGAGCCGGAGGTCACCAGCCACAACCGGCCGGCGCAGCGCCGGCGTTGCAGTTCCTCAGGCGACCACAGCACCTCGGCCGCCGCGGCGGGGTCGAAGCGCCCGGCGTCGCGCAGCTCGCGACGCCAGTCGTCGCGCCGGTCGCGCTCGGCCGAGGTCCAGTCGCCGACGACGGCCGGCGGCGTCTCCAGCCGCGCCAGCAGGCGCAGGTCGAAGAACGGGTCGCCGACGTAGACGACACGCTCGCCCGGGACACGCGCCGCGAGCAGCGCGGCGGCGAGGTCGCCGTCGCCCGCCGGACCTTTGACGAACACCGCGCCCCAGGCCAGCAGACAGGCCGCGGCGCCGGCCGCCAGCGTCGTGGCGACCAGCGCCGGCCGGCGCCCGCGCAGCGCGCGCGCCAGCAGCCAGGCCATCGGCGCGGCGGCCGGCAGCACGTAGCCGACGAGCTTGGACGCCGGCGCCGAGAAGAACAGCAGCACCGCAGCGATCCACCACGCCGCGAACACCACGTCGGCGTGCGCGCCGGCGCGCTGCCAGGCCCGGCGCAGGCGCCGCGTGGCGGCCGGCAGCCACAGCGTGGCCGGCAGCATCGCCAGCGGCAGCACGGCGAAGAAGAACCAGAACGGCTCCCGGTTGTTGAAGCTCGTCTGCGTGAAACGGCGGAAGTGCTGCTCGACGACGAAATAGTCGAAGAAGCCCGGGTGCGCCTGCTGCGCGAGCACGAACCAGGGTGCAGCGATCAGCAGGAACGGCAACAGCGCCAGCGGGTCGAGCAAGGCGAGGATCGCGCGCCAGCGCCGCGTCGCCGCCAGCCAGGGCAGCAGCACCAGCGCCGGCAGCACGACGCCGATCAGCCCCTTGGCCAGCACCGCGAAGCCGGCCGCCCCCCAGGCGGCGACGATCCAGCGCCGTGGCGCCGCCTCGTGCCGCTCGAAAGCCCGCCGCGCGCAGGCGACGGCCAGCGACACCGCCCCGGCGACGAGCATGTCGCAGTCGGCGTACTGGGCGCCGAGGAAGACGAAGGGCGTCGTCACCAGCAGCGCCACGGCCAGCGCGGCTTCGCGCCGGCGCGCCGAGCCCGCCGGCGAGGCCCCGGCCACGGCGCACCACAGCGCCGCGACCATCCCCATTGCCCCCAGCAGCGGAGCCGCCCGCATCGCCCAGCCCGACGGCCCGGCGAGCTTCATCGCCGCCGCGGTGATCCAGTACATCAGCGGCGGCTTGTGGAAGTACGGCAGGCCGTCGAGCGTCGGCGTGACGGCGTCGCCGTGCTGCAGCATCTCCCAGGCGACGCCGACGTAACGCCCTTCGTCGGGCAGCATCAGCGGCCGCCAGGCGGCGGTGACCGCCAGCCAGACGAACACCAGCAGCATCAGCCGACCCGGCGACGCCCAGCGCTGCGTGGCCGCGATCGGCCGCGGCAAGCCGATCGCGGCGCTCATCGGCGGCCCTTGGCGGCTGGCAATCGGGACGGAGGAACGCGGGACGGACGGCGACAGGCGGTCATCCGGCCATCGTCGCATCCGGACCCGCGCGTGCCGATGACGCGGCCGCCGCCCGGCATTGCAGCTGTAACCCTCAGCGCCCGAGCGCCCGAACCAGTGCGGCCGCGAGTTCGGCCCGCGTCAGCGGCTTGGAGACGACCACGGCGACTCCGGCCTGCGCCGCGCGGCGTTCCAGCTCGGGCCCGCCCCAGCCGCTGGCCAGCACCACCGGCAGGTCGGGGCGCAGCGTGCGCGCCGCCGCCGCCAGCGCGGTGCCGCTGACGGCCGGCATGCGTTCGTCGGTCAGCAGCAGGTCGAAACGCTGCGGCGCCTCGCGCAGCCGCTCCAGCGCGACGGCGGCATCGGTGCAGCCGAAAGGCTCGTAGCCCAGGCCGGCCAGCAGATCCTCCGCGAGCTCGACCAACGCCGGTTCGTCGTCGACGACGAGCACCGCCTCGCCCTGCCCGGCCGCCACCGGCGCATCCGGCGGCGGCGCCGTCGCCACCGCGTCCTCGCACAACGGCAGGTAGAGATCGAAACGTGCCCCGCGCCCGGACTCGGCGCTGCCGACGTCGATCGCACCGCCGGCACCGACGACCACGCCGTGCACGACCGACAAACCCAGGCCGGTGCCGCGCGGCCCGCCGGCCGCCTCGCCGGTCTTGGTCGTGAAGAAAGGTTCGAACAGCCGCGGCAGGATGTCGGCGCCGATGCCCGCGCCCTCGTCGGCGACGCGCAGCCGCAGGTGGCGCCCCGGGGCGACGCGACCCTCGAAGACGCTGCGCTCGACGTCCAGGCGCAGCTCTTCCAGCGTCACCGTCAGGCAGCCGCCGCCGGGCATCGCCTGCAGGCCGTTGGTGCCCAGGTTCATCACCGCCTCGAACAGCGCCGTCGCGTCGATGCGCACCGCCGCACGCGGCGCCAGCAGCCGCCGCCGGATCTGCAGCCCGGGCGCGAGCGAGCCGGACAGCAGGTCCAGCACCTCCTCGACCACCGGCTGCACGGCGACCGCCTGCTCCGGCCGCGGTGCGGCACGGCTGAAGGCCAGCACGCGTTCGACCAGCGCCTTGCCGCGCTGGCCGGCCTGCAGCACCTGGTCCAGGCGCCGGGCCTGGGCCGAACCCTCTCTCGCCTCGCCGCGCGCGAGCTCGCCATAACCGACGACCGCCGCGAGGATGTTATTGAAGTCGTGCGCGACGCCGCCGGCCAGCGTGCCCAGCGCTTCCATCCGGCTGGAGCGCGCGAGCTGCTCCTCGAGCTGCCGGCGCTGTTCGCGGGCGCGCACGTCGTGGCTGACGTCGGTGGCCGAGCCGCAGAACACGACGCCGTCTTCGCCCTGCAGGGCGAGGCCGCGAGAACGCACGTGGCGCCAGCCGCCATCGGGCCGGCGGACGCGGAAGACCTGGTCGAACTGGCCGGTCTGGCCGCGCTGGTGGGCGACGAAGGCCTGCCGCAGCGGTTCGACGTCGTCGGGATGCAGCGTCGGGTGCTCGTAGAGCGCGCCTTCGGCCCGGGCGTCGCGCCCCAGACCGAGCAGTTCCTTCATGCGCGGCGACAGATAGGTGTGGCCGCCGGCCGGATTCCACTCCCAGGCGCCTTCCTGGGCCGCCTGGAAGGCGCGAAGCGCCCGCGCCTGCTCGGCCGCCATGCGGGCTTCGGCCGCGCGGCGCAAGGCGCCTTCGCGCGCCGAGCGCAGCGCGAGCAGCAGCGTGACGGCGAGCGCGACGGCGACGAAGGCTGCCGCCAGCGCGGCCTGGCCGGACCAGGCGGCCAGCGCCCGGCCGCGGTCGCGCGAGACCACCAGCAGCAGCCGGCCGTCGGCGAGCTGGCGCGACGCGACGAGGCGCTCGCCGCCGTCGGCGTCATGGCCCGACCACAGCGCCGCCAGCTCCGCCGCCGGCACCGGCTCGCCGCCGAAGGCGCCCGGGCCGTCGGCCAGCGGGCTGCGGTCGTCGCGGCGGTACAGGCCCAGCCGCGTGTCGGGCGACGGCGCGAGCTGCGGGAAGTCGCGGTCGAGGAACTCGGCGTCGGCCATCAGCAGCACCGCGCCGCGCAGACGGCGCTGGCCGTCGCGCCAGTCGGTGGCGACGGCGATCGCCGGCGGCACGACGCCTTCGCCGGCGTCGGCGCTGCCCAGGTACAGCCGCCCCGCCGGCGCCGAGCCGACGGCGGCCAGCGCCTCGCGCTGCTGAGGCGACAGGCCGGGCCGGTCGTCGTCGGAATCGGCGAGTACCCGCCCTTGGTGGTCGACGACCGCCAGGGAACGGAAACGCGGCAAGGCGGCGATGCGGGCGCGCAGCAGCGCGTCGGCCGAGCGTGTGCCCGGCGTCAGCAGGCCTTCGGCGAGTTCGTCGCGTGTGGCCATCAGCGCAGCGCCGGCGGCGTCCAGCGTGGCGTCGGCCTGCGCGGCCATCGCCCCGGCGAGCGAGGAAAGATGGCGTTGTTCAGCGTCCAGCGTCTGCCGGCGCAGCGTCCACAAGCCCAGCGCCACCGCGGCGGCGACCAGCACTTCGACGAGCAGCACGATCAGCACCAGCCGCGTCGACAGCAGCTCGCGCCAGCCCGGCGGAGGAGGCGCTGTCGGCGCAACCGGCGGTTCGAACGCTAATGTGATGTCGTCCCCTTTCACGGCGACAGTCTGTCATGCCCATCGCCCAAGACCACCCGATTCCTCACGTTCTCGTCGTCGACGACGACCCCGCGCTGCGCGAACTGCTCGTCGACTACCTCGGCGAGAACGAGATGCGCGTCACCGCGGTGGCCGACCGCAGCGCGATGCTGGCGGTCTTCGCCAACGAGTCGATCGACCTCGTGGTGCTGGACCTGCGGCTGCACGGCGAGGATGGGCTGGACCTCGCCCGCCAGCTGCGCGAGCGGGCCGAGGTGCCGATCGTGCTGCTGACCGGCCGCTCGGAGGAAGCCGACCGCGTGATGGGCCTGGAGCTCGGCGCCGACGACTACGTCACCAAGCCCTTCAGCCCACGCGAGCTGCTGGCTCGCATCCGCTCGGTGCTTCGGCGCAGCCGCATCTCGGCACGCGCCGCGGCCGAGCAGCCGGTGCGCGAGGAGCGCCGGCGCGCCTTCCGCTTCGCCGGCTGGGAGCTGAACCTGGGCACACGTCGCCTGACGGCACCGGACGGGCGGCGTGTCGAGCTCAGCAACCAGGAGTTCAACCTGCTGGTCGCGTTCTGCAGCGCGCCGCAGCGTGTGCTCAGCCGCGACCAGCTGCTCGGGCTGTCGCGGCTCAACAGTGCCGAGGTCTACGACCGCACGATCGACGTCCAGGTGCTGCGGCTGCGACGCAAGATCGAGCCCGACCCGTTCAACCCGAACCTGATCGTCACCGAACGCGGCGTCGGCTACGCCTTCAACACCAGCGTGCAGACGCTGGTCTGAGGCTCAGCGGCGCGGCAGCACCAGCACCAGCGCGCCCAGCAGCGCCGCCAGGCCCAGCCCCGCGGCCGACGCGGTGGCCGGCAGGCGCAGCACGTCGGGCTGCACGTCGAAGGTGAAGCGCGCCAGCGCGACGAGCTGCTCGGCCGACAGCGACATCGCGTCGTCCAAGCGCACCTGGACCTGGCTCCAGTGCTCGCGGCCGACATAGGCCGCGAACGCGCCCGAGGCGACTGCCGCGCGCGCCAGCGGCCCCAGCGGCTGCAGCAGCCGAGAGAGCAGGGTCACACGATCGCGAAGCGGCGCCGCGTCCCAGGCGGCCTTCACCGCCGCCAGATCCCGAGGGCCGTCGCCGTACTGCACGTCGTCCATCGCACCACCCCGATCGGCTGTCATGGCGCGAAGCTTGGCAGTGCCAGGTGACGGCTTCGTTTCAGCCCTGTCCCGAGGATGTTTCGGCCGGCAATAACGACAACGGCGCCCCGAAGGGCGCCGCGTCGTGGTCGCTGAAGGCGACGGGACTCAGCCCATCTGCTCGATCATGACCTTGCCGAAGCCCGAGCAGGAGACCTGCGTCGCGCCGTCCATCAGGCGCGCGAAGTCGTAGGTGACCTGCTTGCTGAGGATCGACTTCTCCATCGCGCTGATGATGAGGTCGGCGGCCTCGGTCCAGCCCATGTGGCGCAGCATCATCTCGGCCGAGAGGATCTCGGAGCCCGGGTTGACGTAGTCCTTGCCGGCGTACTTCGGCGCGGTGCCGTGCGTCGCTTCGAACATCGCCACCGAGTCCGACAGGTTGGCGCCCGGGGCGATGCCGATACCGCCGACCTGCGCGGCAAGCGCGTCGGAGACGTAGTCGCCGTTGAGGTTGAGCGTCGCGATCACCGAGTACTCGGCCGGGCGCAGCAGGATCTGCTGCAGGAAGGCATCGGCGATCGAGTCCTTGATGACGATGTCCTTGCCCGTCTTCGGGTTCTTGAACGAGCACCACGGGCCGCCGTCGATCGGCTGGGCGCCGAACTCGCGCTGCGCCAGCGCGTAGGCCCAGTCACGGAAGCCGCCTTCCGTGAACTTCATGATGTTGCCCTTGTGCACGATGGTCACGCTGGGCTTGTCGTTGTCGACCGCGTACTGGATCGCCTTGCGCACCAGGCGCTCGGTCCCTTCCTTCGAGACGGGCTTGATGCCGATGCCCGAGGTCTCGGGGAAACGGATCTTCTTGACGCCCATTTCCTCGATGAGGAACTTGATGACCTTCTTCGCCTTGTCGCTCTGGGCTTCCCACTCGATGCCGGCGTAGATGTCCTCGGAGTTCTCGCGGAAGATGACCATGTTGGTCTTCTCCGGCTCCTTCAGCGGCGTCGGTACGCCCTTGAAGTACTGGATCGGGCGCAGGCAGACGTAGAGGTCGAGTTCCTGGCGCAGCGCGACGTTCAGGCTGCGGATGCCGCCGCCGACCGGCGTCGTCAGCGGGCCCTTGATCGAGACGACGTAGTCACGCACCGCGTGCAGCGTTTCCTCGGGCAGCCAGACGTCGGGGCCGTAGACCTTGGTCGACTTCTCGCCGGCGTAGACCTCCATCCAGTGGATCTTGCGCTTGCCGCCGTAGCTCTTGGCGACCGCCGCGTCGACCACCTTCAACATCACCGGCGTGATGTCGAAACCGGTGCCGTCGCCCTCGATGTACGGAATGATGGGCTGGTCGGGGACGTTCAGCGAGAAGTCGGCGTTGACCGTGATCTTCTGCCCGCCCTCGGGCACCTTGATGTGCTGGTACATGAAACAGGTCTCCACAAACCGCGCGTGCGGTGGGTCGTCGGGGGATGAATTCGCGGGAATTGATTCTAGGTCAACAACTGTCGCCCGACTGACGTGCAAGGGCCTTCGAAGGACAAACGCTGGACACGGCGCCGCGACGCGCGGCGGCATTCAGGTGGCGCAGTAGGCCTGCCACTGCATCCACAGCCCGTGGCCCAGCGCCCAGCCCGACGCGACGGCGAGCAGCGCGCCCGCGGCCCGTGTGGCCCAGACCGCGGCCGAGGCCGACTTCGAGACACCGAGCTTGAACCACAGCATCGGCCCGAGCACCAGCCCTGCGCCGCTGGCGAGCGCGAAAGCCCCCATCACCGCGGCACCGGCGGCCGCCGTGTTGGCGAGCGCGGCGATGACCAGCGCCGACTGCAGCAGCCCGCAAGGCCAGGCGACCCACAAGGACCCGGCGGTGGCGGCGCGTGCCGGACCGGCGATGCGCTGCCAGCCGGCGGCATCGGCTTGCGGCGCGCGGCGCTGCGCGCTGCGGCCGATGTTCTCCAGCCAGGCCGGCTGCCGGCCCTTCCACAGCAGCCACAGGCCGAGGCCGAGGGCCGCGGCATGCGCCAGCGTCCACAAGGGCCGCAGCGCCGGACTCAGTTCGCCGACGGCCGACAGCAGGTTGACGCCGGAGGCGACCAGTGCGCCGCCGACGGCATAGCCGGCCACGCGCGCGAGGTGGAAGCTCCAGAGGGCAGCACGCTGGCCGGGCGGCAGCAGCGCGGTGCAGGCGGCGCCGCACATTGCAATGCAGTGCGGCGCGCCGGCCAGCCCGAGCATCAGCGCGCTGACGACGAGCGCGAAGTCCACGCGGAGGCCCGAAGGCCATGCGCGGATTATCCCGTTGCGGGATAACCCGTGCCGGCTCAGATGATGCGAGAGAAGCGCTCGCGATTGCCGCTGGCGCGCAGGTGCTTGTCGAACACCGCCGCGACGCCGCGCACGTAGTACCAGCCCAGCGCGGTGACCTGGATCGAGTCGTCGCTGATCTCGAGAAGGCCGCCCTCGGCGAACGGCGCCAGGTCTTCGAGTTCCGCCGCGAAGTACTCGGGGAACTTGATCAGGTGCGCGAGTTCGATCGACTCGTACTCGACACGGCCCTGGCACATGATGGCCATGATCACCGCCCGGCGCAGAAGGTCGTCGCGCGTCAGCGTCAGGCCGCGCACGATCGGGAATTCGCCCTTGGCGATCGATTCGTAGTACTCGGGCAGCGTCTTCGCGTTCTGGCTGTAGGTCGCGCCCATGCGGCCGATCGACGACACGCCCAGCGCGATCAGGTCGCAGTCCGGCTGCGTGCTGTAGCCCTGGAAGTTGCGGTGCAGGCGGCCCTGGCGGCGTGCGGCCGACAGCGCGTCGCCCGGCAGCGCGAAGTGGTCCATGCCGATGTAGGTGTAACCCGCGGCGATGAAGCCGGCGATCGCGCCGCCCAGCATCTTGATGCGCTGCTCGCCGCATCGGCAGATCCTCGGCGAGGATGCGGCGCTGCGGCTTGAAGCGCGTCGGCAGGTGCGCATAGGCGTACAGCGCGATGCGATCGGGGCGCAGTTCGGCGATCTGCTGGATCGTGCGCGCGAACGATTCCGGCGTCTGCTTTGGCAGGCCGTAGATCAGGTCGGCGTTGATCGACTCGAAGCCGTTGGCGCGCGCGGCGACGACGAGGTCGCGAACGCTGTCGTACGACTGCACGCGGTGCACCGCTTCCTGGACGTCGGCATCGAAGTCCTGGATGCCGAAGCTGATGCGGTTGAAGCCCATGCCGGCCAGGCTCTTCAGCCGCTCCGGCGTCGCCGTGCGGGGATCGACCTCGATCGAGATCTCGGCACCGGCGACGATCTTGAACGTAGTCGCGCAGCCGGGCCATCAGGCGGCCGATCTCTTCGTCGGTCAGGAAGGTCGGCGAGCCACCGCCGAAGTGCAATTGCGACACCGACTGGCCCTTGCCCAGTTCGCCGACGTGCAATGCGATTTCGGCTTCGAGCGCGTCAAGGTATTCGGCACTGCGCTCGTGGTGCTTCGTGATGATCTTGTTGCAGGCGCAGTAGTAGCAGACCGATTCGCAGAACGGAATGTGGATATAAAGCGACAGCGGCGGCGTGCCGCCGACCGTGCTGCCTTCCGCGCGTTGTCGCAGCGCCTGCCGGTACTCGGCAGGGCCGAAAGCTTCGACGAAGCGGTCCGCGGTGGGGTACGAGGTATAGCGGGGACCGGGCACGTCGAGGCGCCTCAGCAGTGCTTCAGGAACAATCGTGTCCATAATTCATCCGGCCGTCATGCGTTACGGGCTGGACTGTGCCAAACCCTCACCCGATCGGCTTGATCTGTCTCAAGCGCCTGCCCGAGACGCAAGCGAAGAATGGACCATGTCCTTGAGCGACGTCATGAGCGATACTCGGGTCTGCCCCGCCACGCCGGACCGAACTGACTCCAATCGTCGAACCCCATGAACAACACGTCTACCGGCATCCGGCTTGAACCGTTCAAGGTCGCCTGCTCGAGTTGCAACCTGCGTGAACTCTGTCTGCCGGTCGGCATGTCCAACGACCAGCTCGAGCGGCTCGACACGATGGTCGCGACGCGTCGTTCTGTTCCGCGTGGTGAGACCTTGTTCCGTGCCGGCGATCCGTTCCTGTCGCTCTACGCGGTGCGCACGGGTTTTTTCAAGACCTGCGTTTCCTCCGAAGACGGCCGTGATCAAGTCGACCGGCTTCCAGATGGCAGGCGAACTTCTCGGCCTCGACGGCATCGGCACCGATCGCCACACCTGCGACTCGGTCGCGCTGGAAGACTCGCAGGTCTGCGTGATTCCGTTCCAGCAACTCGAAGATCTGTCGCGCGAGTTCAGCGACCTGCAGCGTCAGCTCCACAAGATCATGAGCCGCGAGATCGTGCGCGATCACGGCGTGATGCTGTTGCTTGGCAGCATGCGAGCCGAAGAACGGCTGGCGGCCTTCCTTCTGAACCTGACCCAGCGTCTGCAGACGCGTGGCTTCTCGCCGCACTCGCTGATCCTGCGCATGACGCGCGAAGAGATCGGCAGCTACCTCGGCCTGAAGCTGGAAACGGTCAGCCGCACATTCTCGAAGTTCCAGGACGACGGCATCCTGGAAGTGAAGCAGCGCCAGATCCGCGTGCTCGACCCGCAAGCACTGCAGAAGCTGGTCAACGGCTCCGCCGCCTGCTGACAGCGCCCCTTCACAAAAACGCCGCGCATTGCGCGGCGTTTTCTTTCTTCAGCTCCAAAAACTTCGGCTGTTGATCTCGTGTTCGCTGCGCGACAGCAGCAGCGTCATGCCTGCGGCGGCCGCGGATGCGGCCCAGAACACGAAGAAAGCGAGCGTAGTGACAGCCGCGGGATCAAGGTCGATCGCGCCGCCGCCGAACCAGCGCAGCGCAGCCGGGTCGAGCACCGCGAACAGCGCCAACTCCAGCACCACCGCTGCGAGGAACGCGGGCCAAAGCACCGCGCTCCAGTCGCGTGCACGCCGCCTCATCGACTGCCCAGCGGGTTAGCCGGTCAGGGCGCCGCCGTGGCGGCGTGGTTGCGTGCCTGCCATCGCCGGCGTGTCGGCCTGGACTTCACCGGACTGCGGCACCGACGACGGCACCTCGGTGATGACGAGGTCGGCACCGCGGATCGCGATGACGGCCGTCGCCACGGCCGCGATGACGACGATCAGCGGGCCCGACACCACGAGCCAGACCATGCCGATGCGCCACCAGGGCGTCGCGTCGCGGAAACGGGAAGAGTGCTCATCGTGGCTCCGGTCGGACCGCTTCAGCGCGGGACGACGAACGTGGACTTCTCACTGGCGACCACCGACCTGCGCGTCGTTCGCGTCCGGCAGTCGTTCGATTTGGAACTGTATCGCGTGGGCCCCGGGCCGTGCCTGCGAGGCGGTATCCGGAGGAACACGCAAGGCGATCGTCACCCAGCGGGCTTCGGCCGGGGCGACCTCGAAGTCCCTGGGCACGTCGATCACCATCGGGGCCAGGCCGCCGGCGCTGACACGGTAGCGCTGCGTCGACTCGGTCGCGTTCATCACCTGCAGGCGATACAGGTTCTCGATGTAGCCGTCGTCGACGATGCGCGCCAGCGAGGCACGATCACGCACGACGTCGACCGGAAGGGACTGCGCATCGCCAGGCTGGCCGCGAATGCACCGACGATGATGAACAGGATCGCCGTGTAGACCAGCACCCGGGGCCGCATCACGCGCTGCAGCATCTGACCGCGCGTCTGGTGCTGCGCCATGCCGTTCTCGGTGGCATAGCGGATCAGCCCGCGCGGGTACTTCATCTTGTCCATCACGCCATTGCAGACGTCGATGCACGCGGTGCAGCCGATGCACTCGTACTGAAGGCCGTTGCGGATGTCGATGCCGGTCGGACAGACCTGCACGCACAGACCGCAGTCGATGCAGTCGCCCAGCCCCTGGCTGCGCGCGTCGATCTTGCGCGAACGCGTGCCGCGCGGGTCACCACGCTCCGCGTCGTAGCTGATGATCAGCGTGTCCTTGTCGAACATCGCGCTCTGGAAGCGCGCGTACGGGCACATGTACTTGCAGACCTGCTCGCGCATGTAGCCGGCGTTGCCCTAGGTGGCGAAGCCGTAGAACAGCACCCAGAAGGTCTCCCAGGGGCCCAGCGACATCGACATCGCAGAAGGCAGCAACTCACGGATCGGCGTGAAGTAGCCGACGAAGCTCAGCCCGGTCCAGAGCGCGATCGCGATCCAGACGAACTGCGTCGCACCCTTGCGCCAGAGGCGCTCGAAGGTCCACGGCCCGGCATCCAGACGCATGCGGGCATTGCGGTCGCCCTCGAAGCGACGCTCCACCCACATGAAGATCTCGGTGTAGACCGTCTGCGGACAGGCATAGCCGCACCACAGGCGGCCGGCGACCGCGGTGAACAGGAACAGCGCATACGCCGAGATCATCAGCAGCGCCGACAGGTAGATCAGGTCCTGCGGATACAGGACCAGGCCGAAGATGTAGAAACGCCGCGTGCCGAGATCGAAGAGCACCGCCTGGCGGGAGTTCCAGTCCAGCCACGGCAGCCCGTAGAACACCAGCTGCGTCGCCCAGACCAGCGCCCAGCGCCAGCCGTTGAACCAGCCCGAGACCGAGCGGGCGTAGATCTTCTTCTGCTTCGCATAAAGCGAAACGACCGCCTCCGGCGCGGTACCGGCTTTCGCTGGTTCCGTGCCTGAGGCGGCCCGTGCCGCGGCGGGTCGGTCTTCGAGGTCGACCCGCGCTTGGCTCATGTCGTGAAGCTCCCGATCAGCGAGCCGCAACCGTCGTCGGGTGCGACAGGCTCCAGACGTAGGCGCCCAGCACGTGGATCTGCTCCGGGCTCAGACGTGCAGCCTGCGACGGCATGATGTTCGTCTTGCCGTTGTTGATCATGTTGATGATCGCCTGCTCGCCAAAGCCGTGCAGCCAGATCTTGTCGGTCAGGTTGGCCGAACCGACAGCCTGCATGCCCTTGCCGTCGGCGCCGTGGCACGCGGCGCAGACCACGAACTTGGGCTTGCCGAGTTGCGCCGCGACTTCGTTGTGCGGGCTGCCCGACAGGCTCAGCACGTACTGGGCGACGTTCTTCACGTCTTCCGGCGTGCCGACCGCCGCGGCCATCGGAGGCATGTTGCCGACGCGGCCGAGGGTGATCGTTTCCTTGATCTTGTCGAGCGTGCCGCCGTGCAGCCAGTCGTCGTCGGTCAGGTTCGGGAAACCCTTGCTGCCGCGCGCGTCGGCGCCGTGGCACTGGGCGCAGTTGTTGGCGAACAGGCGCTCGCCGATGGCCATGGCTTGCGGATCCTTGGCCAGATCCTCGGCCGACTGCGTCACGAACTTGGCGTACAGCGGCGCCATCTGGGCGCGCGCCTTCTCCATTTCGTTCGAGTGCTGGCCGGTGCTGGTCCAGTCCAGAGCACCCTTGCTGCTGCCCAGGCCCGGGTACAGGACCAGGTAGATGACCGCGAAGGCCACGGTCAGCAGGAACAGGCCCGCCCACCAGCGCGGCAGCGGGTTGTTCAGTTCACGCAGGTCCTCGTCCCAGACGTGGCCGGTGGTGTTGTCGTCGGCCATCACCTTGCGGCGGCTGGCGATGATCAGCAGCGCCAGGCAGAACACCAGGCTGACGACCGTGATGCCGGCCACATACAGTGACCAGCCCGAGTTGAAGAAGTCGCTCATTTCCGTTCTCCTGAGGCTTCGGCGCCTTCCTTCTCGATGAAGGGAAGCATCGCCGCCTCGTCGAAATGTCCGCGGCGGCGCCGCGACCAGGTCCAGACCACGATCCCGATGAAGAGCGCGAAGCTCACCACGGTCACGACAGTGCGGAGGGTGTTGATGTCCATGGTCGGTTGCGGCGTCACTTGACGGCCGTGCCCAGCACCTGCAGGTAGGCGACGACGGCGTCGATCTCCTTCTTGCCCTTGACCTCTTCGGCAGCCTTGGCGATCTCGTCGTCGCTGTAAGGCACGCCTACCGTGCGCAGCGCTTTCATGCGCGGCGCCAGACCGTCGGCGTCGACGTCGTTCTTCGCCAGCCACGGATAGGCCGGCATGTTCGACTCGGGCACGAGGTCGCGCGGGTTGTTCAGGTGGATGCGGTGCCACTCGTCGCTGTAGCGGCCACCGACGCGCTGCAGGTCGGGACCCGTGCGCTTGCTGCCCCACTGGAACGGATGGTCGTAGACGAATTCGCCGGCCATCGAGTAGTGGCCGTAGCGAAGCGTCTCGGCGCGGAACGGACGCACCATCTGCGAGTGGCAGCCGTAGCAGCCTTCGCGCTGATAGATGTCGCGCCCGGCGAGTTGCAGCGCCGTGTAGGGCTTCAGGCCCGGGACCGGCTGGGTCGTGGAGCGCTGGAAGAACAGCGGCACGATCTCGACGAGCCCGCCGACGGCGACCGTCAGCAGGATCAGCACGATCATCAGGAAGTTGCTGGTCTCGATCTTCTCGTGACCGCCGACGGCATGGTTGTGTGCCATGGTCTTGTATCTCCTAGGGTTCTGGCGGTCAGGCGTGGGCCGGGACCATCGGGATCGGCGTCGGCACGGCCTTGCCGCTCTTGATCGTCATGACCGTGTTCCAGGCCATGATGACCATGCCGGTCAGGTAGAGCAGACCACCGCCGAGACGGATCACGTAGAACGGGTACGTGGCCTTGACGCCTTCGACGAAGCTGTAGACCAGCGTGCCGTCGGGGTTGACCGCGCGCCACATCAGGCCCTGCATTACGCCGGCGATCCACATCGCGGCGATGTAGAGCACGATGCCGATCGTGGCGACCCAGAAGTGCAGTTCGATGGCGCGGGTGCTGTACATCGTCTGACGCCCGAACATGCGCGGGATCAGGTGGTACAGCGAGCCCATCGAGATCAGGCCGACCCAGCCGAGCGCACCGCTGTGAACGTGGCCGACGGTCCAGTCCGTGTAGTGGGACAGCGCGTTGACGGTCTTGATCGACATCATCGGACCTTCGAAGGTCGACATGCCGTAGAACGACAGCGAGACGATCAGGAACTTCAGGATCGGGTCGTCGCGCAGCTTATGCCAGGCACCCGACAGCGTCATGATGCCGTTGATCATGCCGCCCCAGCTCGGCGCCAGCAGCACCAGCGAGAAGATCATGCCGATCGACTGGGTCCAGTCGGGCAGCGCGGTGTAGTGCAGGTGGTGGGGGCCCGCCCACATGTACGTGAAGATCAGCGCCCAGAAGTGCACGATCGACAGCCGGTAGCTGTAGACCGGGCGGCCGGCCTGCTTCGGGATGTAGTAGTACATCATCCCGAGGAAGCCGGCGGTCAGGAAGAAGCCGACGGCGTTATGGCCGTACCACCACTGGACCATCGCGTCCTGAACGCCCGCGTAGACCGAGTAGCTCTTGGTCAGCGTGACCGGCACTTCCGCACTGTTGACGATGTGCAGCAGCGCGACGGCGATGATGAAGGCGCCGAAGAACCAGTTGGCCACGTAGATGTGGCGCACGGTGCGCTTGCCGATGGTGCCGAAGAACACGATCGCGTAGGACACCCAGACGACGGCGATCAGGATGTCGATCGGCCATTCGAGCTCGGCGTACTCCTTGCCGGTCGTGAAGCCCAGCGGCAGCGAGATCGCCGCCAGCAGGATGACGACCTGCCAGCCCCAGAAGGTGAACATCGCCAGCTTCGGCAGGAACAGCGAAGCCTGGCAGGTGCGCTGCACCACGTGATACGAAGTCGCGAAGAGCGCGGAGCCACCGAACGCGAAGATCACCGCGTTGGTGTGCAGCGGTCGGAGACGGCCGTAGGTGATGTAAGGGATGCCCAGGTTCAGTTCAGGCCACGCCAGCTGGGCGGCGATGATCACCCCCACCAGCATGCCGACGATGCCCCAGAGCACCGCCACCACGGAGAAATATCTCACCGGGGTGTCGTAGTACACCGGGGTCGCCGGTGACGATTCATGAGCCATACGGCTTCTCCTCGCGTCGTTCAGGAAGCAAATTTGACGATTGTTCAGGCTTGATCTGGGGCAGGACTTGATGGCTGTCAACCGGACCATCGCCGTCCTGGAGAATGCGCTCGCCCTCGTACTCGAGGTCCTCGAACTGGCCGCGATGCAGGGCCCAGCCGAAGACGCCGAGGATGATCAGCACCAGCACCGCCGACAGCGGGATGAGCAGGTACAGGATGTCCATTCGTCGACCTTCAGCGCCCTGCCCGCAGCGCGTTGAGCACCACGAAGAGCGAACTTCCCGCCATGCCCAAGCCTGCAGCCCATGGCGGAAGCCAGCCGATCAAGGCCAGCGGAATGCACGCGGCGTTGTACGCCGCGGCCCAGATCATGTTTTGCCGAACGATGCGCATCGCGCGGCCGGCCGTGCGCCGGGCGCGGACGAGGTCCAGCGGCCGGTTCGAAGCCAGAACCGCATCGGCCTGCGCGCGCGCGACCAGGGCCCCTTGGCCCATCGCGAGCGAGACGTCTGCACGCGCCAGCACCGGGGCATCGTTGACCCCGTCGCCGACCATCGCGACACGCTCGCCGGCACGCTGCGCGGCAGCCACCGCCGCCAGCTTGTCTTCAGGGCGCGCCCCGCCGACGAAGGAGTCGAGGCCGAGACGGCGGGCCAGCCGCGCCGCACGCTGCGGCGCATCGCCGGACAGCAGCGTGACGTGCACGCCCTCGGCCCGCAGTTCGCGCATCGCTTCTTCGGCGCCGTCGCGCAGCAGTTCCTCGAAACCGAAACCTGCGACCGGCCGACCGTCGCGCGACAGCCAGACCTGCACGTCGTCGCGCTCAGCCGCCCCGGCAAAGGCCGCACGACCCAGGCGCCATTGCGAGCCGTCGTCCGCGGTGGCACGCATGCCCTGACCGGCGACTTCCTCGATGGCTTCCCAGCCCAGTCCGGATGCCGGCAACGCCACCACCAGCGCCTGCGACAGAGGATGGCGCGACCACGCGGCCAGCGACGCGGCATGGCCGAGGGCGTCGACGCTCTCGTCGAGCACTAGCGTCGTCGCCAGCATGGGCCGGTCTTCGGTCAGCGTGCCGGTCTTGTCGATGAACAGCTGGCGGGCCCGCGCCAGATCCTCAAGCGCATCGAGCCGCTGCACCAGCACGCCACGGCGCGCAAGACCGCCGGCTGCGGCGATCATCGTCGCCGGTGCCGCCAGCGACAGCGCACAGGGGCAGGTGACGATCAGCACCGAAACCGCGACCCAGATCGCGCGCGACGGGTCGATCAGGCTCCAGGCTGCCGCGCCACCGGCGGCCAGCAGCAGCACGGCCCACAGGAAGGGCACGGCCCAGCGGTCGGCGACGCGCGCCAGCGCCGGGCGCTGCGACATCGCGTCGCGCATCATCGAGACGATCGCCTCGTAGCGCGTGTCGGCGCCAGCGCGTTCGACGAGCATCGTCACCGGCGAACCCAGGTTGACGCTGCCGGCCACTACCGCTGCGCCGCAAGCCTTGTCGACCGCGACCGACTCGCCGGTCAGCAGCGACTCGTCAGCCTGCGTCGCACCTTCGATCAGGGTGCCGTCGGCCGGGAAGGCCTGGCCGAGCGCGACACGCACGCGGTCGCCAGCGACCAGACGCTGGACGCTGATCTCGCTGACGCTGCCATCGGCTTCCAGCCGCTGCGCCGTCTCCGGCAGGCAGGCCAGCGCACCTTCGAGAGCCGTCGCGGCGCGGTGCCGGGCGCGGAGCTCGAGATAACGGCCGGCGAGCAGGAAGCTGACGAACATCGTCAGCGAGTCGAAATAGACCTCGTGACCGAAGACGCCGCTCGGGTCGAAAGTGGCACCGGTGCTGGCGATGAAGGTGACGGCGACGCCGATGCTGACCGGCACGTCCATGCCGATGCGGCCGGCACGCAGGCCACGCCAGGCGCCGCGGAAGAACGGCCCAGCCGAGAACAGCACGACCGGGATCGAGAGCACCCAGCAGCCCCAGTTCAGGAGCTGGCGCATCTCCATCGTGAGGTCGCCGTGGGCCACGTAGCTCGGCGTGGCGAACATCATCACCTGCATCGCGCAGAAGCTGGCGACGAACAGCCGCCAAAGTGCCGAGCGATGTTCGGCACGGCGCATCTCGCGTGCCGGGGCGGCAGCGTCCGGAACCGCGTCGTAGCCGGCGGCACGGATCGCCGCGATCAGCGCCGAAGGCTGGGTCCGGGCCGGATCCCAGCGCACGGTGGCGCGCTGGGCCGCGGCGCTGACACGCGCTTCGCACACGCCGTCGACGGCACGCAGCGCGTTTTCGAGGATGCCGGTGCAGGCCGCGCAGTACATGCCGGAGATCTGCAGCGCGGACTCGCCGAGGCGCACGCCGTCGCTGCCCTGAACCCACCGCGTGTAGCGCGCCAGTTCCAAAGGGTCGTCGACAGCGGCCAAGGAAGGTGCCGCTTGCTGGAGGGGGGCGAAGCCGGAGAGACTCATGGAAGCTGACGATCGGGGGCGGCGGTCACCGTCGCCGGAATATGTAGTTTCGCTTCCTGCCTCGAACATGACGACCTATATCAAAGTTTATAGCTATCCGCGTTTGACCGGAGTACTTGCGCTCCTTGTCTCTTTTGCGCTACCCGCGGCACACGCTCAGGGGGGACCGCAGCCGAAGCTGCCCACCGTGCCGTTGACGGCAGGCATGTACGTGATCCAGGCCGAGGTCGCGCAGACGCCCGAGCAACAGGCGACCGGCATGATGTTCAGGCGCCAGATCGGCCAGAACGAAGGCATGCTGTTCTTCAACCGCGAGCCGGGCGTGCGCTGCTTCTGGATGCGCAACACCCTGATGCCGCTGTCGATCGCCTTCGTCGCGGACGACGGCACGATCGTCAACACGGCCGAAATGCAGCCCCAAAGCGACGAATCGCACTGCTCGGCGAAGCCCGTTCGCTTCGCCCTTGAGATGCATCAGGGCTGGTTCGCCAAACGCGGCATTAGTGCCGGGTTCAAGCTCCGCGGCGTGCCGTTTGGCAACTGAGCCGCACTGATTTACTCCAACAAAAAACCGACCGCGCCGGTTGGGCTTGCGGTCGGTTCTCATGGACGCCCGCTCAGGGCGTGATCAGTGACGCTCAGGCGGCGTAGTTCGCCTCGGCGAATGACCAGTTCACGAGCTTGTCGAGGAAGGTTTCGACGAACTTCGGACGCAGGTTGCGGTAGTCGATGTAGTAGGCGTGCTCCCACACATCGACGGTCAGCAGCGCGGTGTCGCCGGTGGTCAGCGGCGTGCCGGCAGCACCCATGTTGACGATGTCCACCGAACCGTCGGCCTTCTTGACCAGCCAGGTCCAGCCCGAGCCGAAGTTGCCGACCGCCGACTTCACGAACGCTTCCTTGAAAGCGGCGTAGGAGCCCCACTTCGTGGCGATCGCCGCGGCCAGCGCGCCGGACGGCTCGCCACCGCCTTCGGGCTTCATGCAGTTCCAGAAGAAGGTGTGGTTCCAGATCTGGGCGGCGTTGTTGTAGATGCCGCCGGACGACTTGCGGACCACCTCTTCCAGAGCCAGGCTCTCGAACTCCGTGCCCTTCTGCAGGTTGTTCAGGTTCACGACGTACGCGTTGTGGTGCTTGCCGTGGTGGTACTCCAGCGTCTCGCGGCTGTAGTGCGGCGCCAGGGCGTCGAGGGCGTACGGCAGAGGAGGCAGCGTGCGTTCCATGGAATCGTTCCTGTGGGTGGATGAGGACTGAAAAGGATTGTAGGCATCGCCTTGGTTTGATGCAGATCCCTTCCGTTCGACCCCGGAGACGCGTATGGATGCGGCGCCATCGGCCCAGACGGCCCGCAAGTCGTCGCCGGGCCGAAGGCCGGCTGCTTGAAGCACGGGCCGTCCTGCGGGCGTCTCGATCCAGGCGTAGCCGCGTTGCAGCACCCGCGCCGGGTCCAGCGCCGACAGACGCTGGCCATCGAGCTCGAGACCCGCGCGCAGGCGCTCCAGCCGTGCCGCCACGGCCGCGCGCAGGCGCAGCGCCAAGGCCATCGAGCGCTGCATGCGCTGGGCGAGCTGCGGCGCCAGGGCCTGCTCGAGGCGAAGCTCCAGCGCCGCCAGTCGCTGACGCTGCTGCGCCAGCCCGGCCGCCGGCCGCCCCAGGCGCAAGGCGGCCGTGTCCACACGCTGGGCGTGACGGTCGAGCTGGCGCCGCACGGCGCGCTGCAGCGCGGCCGCACTCGCCTCCAGCGCCGCGACGAGCTCGGCACGTGCCGGCGCCGCCAGCTCGGCAGCGGCCGTCGGTGTCGGCGCACGCAGGTCGGCCGCCAGATCGGCCAGCGTGATGTCGGTCTCGTGACCGACACCACAGACGACCGGAATCGGCGAGGCCGCCACCGCCCGCACGACACGCTCGTCGTTGAAGGCCCAGAGGTCTTCGAGCGAGCCGCCGCCGCGCACCAGCAGCAGCGTCTGCACTTCATCGCGCTCGGCGGCGGCGCGCAGCGCCGCGACGATCGCCGCCGGCGCCTCGCCGCCCTGCACCGGCGTCGGGTAGATGACGACCTTCACCTGCGGCGCACGCCGCGCCAGCGCCGTCAGCACGTCGCGCAGCGCCGCAGCGCCGGGCGACGTGACGACACCGAGCACCCGCGGGTGTGGCGCGATCGGCCGCTTGCGCCCGGCGTCGAACAGCCCGGCCGCCTCCAGCCGGGCCTTCAGGCGCAGGAACTCTTCATATAGCGTGCCGGCGCCCAGGCGCTGCAGCGACTCGACGACGAGTTGCAGTTCGCCGCGTGCGTCGTAGACGCCGAGCCGGCCGCGCAACTCGACTTGCAGCCCGTCGCGCGGCGCGAAGTCCAGCAGCGCCGCCGCACGGCGGAACATCGCGCAGCGCAACAGCGCCGGCTGGCCGTCGTGGTCCTTCAGGGAGAAATAGCAATGGCCGCTGGCGGCACGCGTGAAACCCGAGATTTCACCGCGCACGGCGACGGCGCCGAAACGTGCGGCGATGGCATCGCCGGTGGCCAGCAACAGCGCCGCGACGCTCCAGATCTGGCGCGGCGACGCCACACCGGCAGCGGGCTCAAGACCGCTCATGCGCCACTCCCGAGTGCCGGAACTCCACAGATCCCGGCATGGCGCCAGGGCTTCGCGTATACCACGTCCACGACCCGCAACGATCTCGCAAGTGCTTGATTTCGCAGAAGAAAATTTTGCTGAAAATTCGAGCAATCCAAGCCCGGGCCAATCCTGACGCGGGTTTGGCGCGACTGTCGGCGCCTTCTCCACAAAGTTATCCACAAATGGCGTGGATACGTGGAACGAGGTCTTCGCCTTGCGCCAGAAGGGCGGATCGCAGCGCCCCTTGGGACATAATCCGCCGGCCGCGGCGGGCCCTGCCGCTCACCTCGAACATCCCCTTGCTGTCGATCATACAAGCGGCCGGTTGGCCGATCTGGCCCCTGATCCTGTGCTCGGTCGTGGCGCTGGCGCTGATCCTGGAACGGCTGTATCACCTGCGTGCGCCGCTGATCGCGCCGCCGACGCTGCTCGACGAAGTCGTCGGCGTTTCGCGCAACAGCCTGCCCGCGCCCGACGTCGTCACCAAGCTGGCCGAGAACTCGCTGCTGGGCGGCGTGTTGGCCGCCGGACTGCAGGCCGTGGCCGCCGACGCGCGCATCACCGAGCCGGCGCTGCGCCAGGCGATGGAGAACGCCGGCCGCACCGCGGTGCACCAGACCGAGCGCTATCTGAACACGCTGGGCACGATCGCCGCCGCCGCGCCGCTGCTGGGGCTGTTCGGCACCGTCGTCGGCATGATCGAGATCTTCGGCTCGCAGGCGCCCACCGGCGCGTCCAACCCGCAACTGCTGGCGCACGGCATCTCGGTGGCGCTCTACAACACCGCCTTCGGCCTGATCATCGCGATCCCCTCGCTGATGTTCTACCGCTACTTCCGCGGCAAGGTCGACGAGTTCCAGCTGACGATGGAACTGGCCGCCGAACGCCTGGTGCCGCATCTGATGCGCTTCGTCGTGCGCGCCGCCTGATCTCGACGGAAAGCCGATGCGCTTCAGCCGCCGCCGCCCCGAGGAACCGGAGATCAATCTGATCCCGTTCATCGACGTGCTGCTCGTCGTGCTCATCTTCCTGATGCTGTCGACGACCTATTCGCGCTTCACCGAGCTGCAGATCACGCTGCCGGCGGCCGACGCCGAGAAGCTGCGTGAACGCCCTGCGGAGATCATCGTCGCCGTGGCCGCCGACGGCCGCTACGCGATCGACCGCCAGCCGGTCGACGGCCGCAGCGTCGGCCAGCTCGTCGTCGCCCTGGGCGCCGCCGCCAAGGGACGCCAGGACGTCGTCGTCATCATCTCGGCCGACGCGATGGCCGCGCACCAGTCGGTGATCAACGTGCTCGACGCGGCGCGCCGCGCCGGGCTCTCGCGCCTGACCTTCGCCTCGCAGACGCCGAACGGCGCGCGCTGATGTCGCTGGCCGCGCGGCTCGAGGCGCTGCTGCTGCGCCATTGGTGGCAGCCGCGGCGCACGGCGCTGGCGGCGACGCTGGCGCCGCTCGAATCGCTCTATGCCGGCGTGGCGCGGCGCAATGCCGCCGTCGAGCCGCAGCACGCGCCGGTGCCGGTGGTCGTCGTCGGCAACCTGATCGTCGGCGGCGCCGGCAAGACACCGACCGTCATCGCGCTGGTGCAGGCGCTGCAGGCGGCGGGCTGCGCGCCGGGCGTGATCTCGCGCGGTTTCGGCCGCGACGGTGACGGCGTGCATGAAGTCCGCCCCGACGCCCTGCCCGCCGAAGCCGGCGACGAACCGCTGCTGATCCGCCGCCGCGCCGGCGTACCGGTCTGGGTCGGACGGGATCGTGTCGCCGCCGCGCGTGCGCTGTGCGCCGCGCACCCCGAGGTCGACGTGCTCGTCTCCGACGACGGCCTGCAGCACCGCCGGCTGGCGCGCGACGCCGAGATCGTCGTCTTCGACGAACGCGGCGTCGGCAACGGACGGCTGCTGCCCGCCGGCCCGCTGCGCGAGCCGCTGCCGGCGCGGCTGTCGCCCGGCCGCTTCGTGCTCTACAACGCGCCGGCGCCGACGACGCCGCTGCCGGGCGTCTGCGCGACGCGCACGCTGGGCGACGCGCTGGCGCTGGAAGACTGGGCAGCCGGTCGCCGCGGCGAAGGCGTCGCGCTGGCCACGCTGCGTGGCCGCCGGCTGCTGGCGCTGGCCGGCATCGCGTCGCCGGAACGCTTCTTCTCGATGCTCGAAGCCGCAGGCCTCGAGATCGAACGCCTGCCGCTGCCCGACCATCACGACTTCGCCACCCTGCCCTGGCCCGCCGGCACACACGAGGTGCTGGTCACCGAGAAGGACGCCGTCAAGCTCGCCGGCCGTGCGCTGGGCGGAACGTGCGTCCGGGTCGTCGGGCTAGACTTCACGCTTCCCGATTCACTCGTTCAGGACGTGCTGCGCCTCATCGCGCCGCCGCGAACCCGATGACGCTCGACCACCGTCTGATCGAACTGCTCGTCTGCCCCGTCTGCAAAGGCCCGCTGGAAGTCTCGCGCGACGACCTTCAGCGCCCCACCGCCCTGGTCTGCAATGCCGACCGCCTCGCCTTCCCGATCCGCGACGGCATTCCGGTGATGCTCGAGACCGAAGCCCGCAGCCTGGACCTGCCGCCGGCGCCGTGAGTTTCACGGTCCTGATCCCGGCGCGCCTGGCGTCGACGCGCCTGCCGCGCAAGCCGCTGGCCGACATCGCCGGCCTGCCGATGATCGTGCGCGTCGCACGCCGCGTCGCCGATGCCGGCGCCGAGCGCATCGTCGTCGCCTGCGACGACGCCGACATAGCCGCCGCCTGCGCCGCCCACGGCGTCGAAGCCGTCTTGACCCGCGCCGACCACCCCAGCGGCAGCGACCGCCTGGCCGAAGCCTGCACGCTGCTCGGCCTGGACGGTGCGGCGCGCATCGTCAACGTGCAGGGCGACGAGCCGCTGATCGACCCGGCGCTGGTGCGCCGCTGCGCCGACCTGCTCGACGAGCGCCCCGACTGCGTGATGAGCACCGCCGCGCACACGATCGCCTCGGCCGAGGACTTCGCCAACCGCAACGTCGTCAAGGTGGTGCTCGATGCCGCCGGGCGTGCGCTGTATTTCAGCCGCTCGCCGATTCCCTGCTGGCGCGACGGTGCGCCGGGCACGCTGCCCGACCCGGCGCCGCTGCGCCACGTCGGCCTCTACGGCTACCGCGCCGGCTTCCTGCGCCGCTTCCCGACGCTGCAGCCGGCGCCGCTGGAACGGCTGGAGTCGCTGGAACAGCTGCGTGTGCTGTGGCACGGCGAACGCATCGCGGTGCACGTCGCCGAACACGCGCCGGGCACCGGCGTGGACACGCCCGAAGACCTGGAACGCGTGCGCGCGCTCTACACCTGAGCACCGGCGCACGTCGCCCGGGCGTCAGCTTGGTGCGACGGTGCGCGTGTTACGCTCTTTTCAATCGCGCCCGGCAGCGCCGGCCGCAGCACGCATCACCACGAAGCTCGAGGAAGCGATGAGACTGATCCTGTTGGGGGCGCCCGGCGCCGGCAAGGGCACGCAGGCGGCCCAGATCTGCCGCAAGTACGGCATCCCGCAGATTTCCACCGGCGACATGCTGCGTGCCGCCGTCAAGGCCGGCACCGAGCTGGGCCTGGCGGCCAAGAAGGTGATGGACGCCGGCGGCCTGGTCAGCGACGACATCATCATCGGCCTGGTCAAGGAGCGCATCGCCCAGCCCGACTGCGCCGGCGGCTTCCTGTTCGACGGTTTCCCGCGCACGATCCCGCAGGCCGACGCGATGAAGGCCGCAGGCGTCAAGCTCGACGTCGTGCTCGAGATCGACGTGCCCGACGAGGCGATCATCGAACGCATGAGCGGCCGCCGCGTGCACGTCGGCTCGGGCCGCACCTACCACGTCAAGTTCAACCCGCCGAAGACCGAAGGCGTCGACGACGAGACCGGCGAGCCGCTGATCCAGCGCGAGGACGACAAGGAAGAGACGGTGCGCAAGCGCCTGGACATCTACCAGAACCAGACGCGCCCGCTCGTCGACTACTACTCCGCCTGGGCCGCCACCGGCGACGCGCAGGCTCCCCGCTACCGCCGCATCAGCGGCACCGGCACGGTCGAGGAGATCACCGGGCGCGCGTTCGCGGCGCTCGAGAGCTGATCCTCCCGGCCCTTTCTTTCCCCCGCGCGCCCGTCAGAGGCGAAGGAGACAACGGATGGAAATCCAGGGCAAGGTGTTCATCGTCACCGGCGGCGCGTCGGGCCTCGGAGAAGGAACGGCACGCCGACTGGCGGCCCACGGCGCGAAGGTCGTCGTCGCCGACCTCCAGGTCGAGCGCGGCGAAGCCGTCGCCCGTGAGATCGGCGGCGTCTTCGTGCGCTGCGACGTCAGCCAGGAGGCCGACGCGCAGGCCGTCGTCGACACGGCGGTCGCGGCCGGCAAGCTGGCCGGCCTGGTCAACTGCGCCGGCATCGCGCCGGCGGTCAAGACCGTCGGCAAGGACGGCGCGCACCCGCTGGCGACGTTCACGAAGACGATCCAGGTGAACCTGGTCGGCTCGTTCAACATGATCCGCCTGGCCGCTGCGGCGATGGCGAAGAACGAACCCGAACCCACCGGCGAGCGTGGCGTGCTGATCAGCACCGCCAGCGTTGCCGCCTACGACGGCCAGATCGGCCAGGCGGCCTACGCCGCGAGCAAGGGCGGCATCGTCGGCATGACGCTGCCGATCGCGCGCGACCTGGCGCGCAACGGCATCCGCAACATGACGATCGCGCCGGGCATCTTCGGCACGCCGATGCTGTTCGGCATGCCGGCCGAGGTGCAGCAGGCGCTGGCCGCCGGCGTGCCCTTCCCCAGCCGCCTCGGCACGCCCGAGGACTACGCCAAGCTGGTGCAGCACATCGTCGAGAACGACATGCTCAACGGCGAAGTGATCCGGCTGGACGGGGCGATCCGGCTGGCGCCGAAGTAGGCACTCCGGCGCCGGCCAAGCTCACTCGACGCGGCGAACGCGGATGAGCTGGGAAACGCCGTCGATCTCCATCAGGAAGCTGCCGAGCAGACCCCGGCGCACGCGCACGCCCGGGCTCTGCAGGTTGTAGCTCGCGCGGCTTCCGTCGACCACCTTCCAGAGCTGGCCGTTCTCCAGACGGAACCGCGACTTCGCGTCCCAGCCGTCGAAGCTGCCGACGATGCGGCTGTTGATCTCCTCGACGCGGTCCGCCCGCGGCTGGTTCTCGAGGCCGAACTCGGGCGCAGGCTTGGCTGCGGCCACCGCCGGCGCCGCACGCCCCGCAGCCGCAGCGGCGGCCGCCGCGTCGGCGCTGGGCGCCGCGGCAGGCAGCGGAATGGCGTCGTAGCAGGCCAGACGCTGGCCGCTGTCTTGCATGGCACGGCAGCGTGCGATGTCGGAGGTCTGTGCCTGCGCAGCACCACAGGCGAGCGCACAAACGGTCAGAAGAAGGTGTCGGTTCATGAAAATGCTTCCTGCAGCCCTGCAGCGTGCCAACGAATCAAGCTTCATCGTACCGCGGCGGGGAAAGCGGCTGCGGCGTTCACGAGCGCTCATCATCGACGTTCGCCTGGCATGCGGGTTGGCAGACCATGACCACCGGTGAAAACCACTGGGCGCGCCTGTGGTCCAGCGGCGCGACCGACTCCTTCGGGCACGACAGCAACCCCGCCGCGCTGCGGCAGGCGCCGATGTCGCGGCACTGGCAGCTCTGGTTCGCAGGCTTGCCGCAGGGATGCCGCGTGCTGGACATCGGCACCGGCAGTGGAGCCCTGTTGCGGCAACTCCTTGCCGCGCGTCCTGACGACGCCACGCTGGGTTTCGTCGGCATCGACGCCGCAACGCTGCCGCCGGGCGGCGACATGGGAGCGCACCCGGCCGTTGTGCGCGGACAAGTCGAACTGCAGGGCGGTGTTCGCGCCGAACAACTGCCGTTCGCCGACGCCGGCTTCGACGTCGTCGTCAGCCAGTTCGGTGTCGAGTACGCACCTCTGGAGCTCGCCATCCCGGAGATCGCACGCGTCCTGCGCGGCGGCGGCCGGATCGGGCTGCTGATGCACCATGCGGACGGTCGTCCGGTCAGCCTGGCGCGCGGCGAACGCGAACATGCACGCTGGCTGCTCGATCAACTGCTGCCGGCGGCCGAACCCATGATCGGCGCGATGAGCCGCCTGCGCACCGAGTCCGGTCGCCGCGAGCTGGCAATGGATCCGCAGTGGGCCGCCGTGCGCTCCCGCTACGACGCCGCACTCGCCCAGGCTCATCGGCGCGTGGCCGACAGCGAGGTTCCTGACCTGCTCGTCGACGCCCAGCAGTGGGTGGCCTGGGCCTTCCGTCGTGCAGCCGACTCCGGGGACGAAGCCGGACGGCAGGCGCTGGCCGGCGTGAGACAACTCGTCGTCGATCAGGACCGCCGCCTCCGGGACCTCCTGCTGCACGCCCTCGACGCCCCCGCCATGGAGAACGTCATCGCGCATCTTTGCGAGGCGGGGCTGCAGCCCGACGCGCCCGAACCGGTGCACGACGCGGGCCATCTGATGGGTTGGTGGCTTCAAGCTCGACGCCACTGAACTGCCCCGCCACGTGGCGGCGGCGCACGCCCAGGAAAAAAAAGCGCCTGCCCGGGGACCGGGACAGGCGCTCTGCTCGAGCGGGGTGACGATCAGGTCATGACCCTCACGCCCCCCGGAGCGACAGAAGATTAGAACTTCTGTTCGATACGGCCGTACCACTGACGACCGTAGGCGTCGTACAGGTAGTAGTTGAACGGCTTCTGGTCGTAGGGCGAACCCACCAGCGCAGGCAGCTTCTCGAAGATGTTCTGCGCACCGACGCTGATCTTCATGCCCTTGATCGCAGCCGGGCTGTACGCGACCTGCACGTCGTGGGTCGTGTAACCGCCCGCAGCACCGCGTTCGTCGCCGTTCTTGCTGATGTAGTTCGTGTTCAGCGTGGCTTCGACACCGCCGATCGTCCAGGTGTTGGCCAGCGAAACGCGTTGACGCGGCTCGCCGAACGTGCCCAGCTCGTTGATGCCGTTCACGGCCGCCTTCAGGCGGTGCGCGATCGACAGGTCATGGCGGAACGAACCCCATGCGGCGTGCTTGTGCTGGAAGCGCAGGTTCACGTCGAGGCCGGAGTAGTCGGCGTCACCCTCGTTCGCCAGGCCGCTGATGACCTGGAGAATGGTGCCGGTCACAGGGTCACGCTTGATGCCCAGGCCACCCGGGATCGGCAGCGGCGAGTCGCCGTTGTCGCGGTCGACGATTTCCTGCGCCGTGATCGACGAGATGACGTTGTCGATCCGGGTACGCCAGTAGTCCATCGTCAGGCTCAGGTCCGGCGTGATGTCCCACACGAAGCCGGCGGACCACTGCTTGGACTTCTCCGAGTCGAGATTCGGGTCGGAGATGTGCAGGCCGTTGATCTGGAATTCCTGGCCCTGGGCGCACTGCGCCGGCGTGAAGCCGCCGTCAGCCGCACAGGTGCGCGGATCGACCACCGTGTCGGCGCTGAAGGCCGGCTTGGAGTTCAGGTCCGGCAGGCTGGGCGCGCGGAAGCCGCGACCGACCGACGCGCGCAGCGTCAGGTCGTTCGTCGCACGGAAGCGGATCGACGCCTTCGGCGAGAAGTCGCTGCCGTAGTCCGAGTAGCGCTCGTAGCGGCCGGCGAGGGTCGCTTCGAAGCTCTTCGTGATCGGGAACAGCAGTTCGGTCGAGAACGCACGCACCGTGCGTTCGCCGGCCGCCGAGCTGCCCGAGCTACCCAGCACCTGGCCGGCTTCGCTGAGCGAGTCGTAGATGTCGGAGTACTTTTCCTTGCGCGACTCGACGCCGACGTAGGCCGTGGCCTCGCCGCCGTCCATCTTGAACAGGCCCTTGCTCGCGTTGGCGTAGACCTCGTTCTGCGTCCAGGTGCTGTCACGGCCGGTAGTCGTCGTGATCGACTTCAGGACGTCAGAGCTGTTCGCGAACGGATCGTTGACGTTGTAGGTACCGTCGTTGATCGCGGCCGTCGCGAGGTTCTTCACGATGAAGCCACGGCCGGTCTCGACGATCTTGGAGACCTGGCGACGGGCACCGACTTCGACGTCGAAGCCCGCAACCGAGCCCTGAAGGCCCAGGCCGACGTCGTACAGGTTGCCGTCGGTCGAGGTGTCGCGGTTGCCGGCGGCGGCGAAGCGGTGCACCAGGTAGTACGGATCGCCGCTGGCACCGACGTTCAGGTGCTGCTGGTCGAAGGTGCTGCCCGGGGTGATCAGGATCGAATCCGGCACCGGAGCGTAACGGCCGAAGCTCTTGTTACGCGTCACCGAGGCGTTCATGTACGCCGCCCAGTCGGGGGTCAGCTGCAGCGTGCCGCGCGAGAAGAACGAATCGGCGGACGTCGCGGCCTCGTCGGCGGCAACCAGGTTGAAGTCGTAGCGGCAGCGGCCGCCGGCGTCGACATAGAAGCCCTTGTCCGGGAAGTTGCAGGTCCCGGCAGCGCCGAGGTAGCCGCCACCCGAGATGTTGGGCAGGTAGCCGCCTTCGCCGTCCGACGAAGCCTTGTACAGGCCGTTGGCGTACGAGGAAGCGCCCTTGGTGTAGCCCCACGGGTAGTCGCGGACGTAGATGATGTCGCGCTTGGTGTGCGACACGCCGGCGATCAGGTGACCCTTGTCGCTGTTGATGCCCATCAGCGCCGAGGCTTCTTCGCGGTCACCGCCCTTGATCGAGGGGCGGGTGATGCCGGCCATCAGCGAGAGGCCGTCGAAGTCCTTGCGGGTGATGATGTTGACCACGCCACCGATGGCGTCGGAGCCATAGATGGCCGAGGCGCCATCGGTCAGGATTTCGATGCGCTCGACGGCGGCCATCGGAATCGAGTTCATGTCGACCGAGTCACCGACGTTCGGCGCCTTGGCGACACGGCGGCCGTCGATCAGGACCAGGGTGCGGTTGCTGCCGAGGCCGCGCAGGTCGACACCGGAGAAGGCCTGGGCGCTCGAGCCGCTTTGCGGACGGAAGTTACCCGCGCCAGCGAACGTCGTGTTGCGGACGAATTCGGCAACGGTGGTGGCACCGCTGGTGTCCAGTTGCTCGCGGGAGATGACGGTCACCGGCAGCGCGCCTTCGGAGGCGGCACGCTTGATCCGGGAGCCCGTGATCTCGATGCGCTCGGCATCCTGGGCGGACGCCGGCATCGAGGTGAGCACCAGCGCCCCGCCGAGGGCCGCCAGCACTCCCATGCAAACTTTCGTTCGCTTGAACATTAACTTCACTCCTGTGGTGAGTTGATCGAAAGACCGTTGCCCCCGAGCAAGCCCTGTGCCGCGTTAACGCTTTGCAAGTCCGGCCCGGAGATCCGTGAACTGATTGTCAAGCGGCGTCATGACCCGATCTGCACGGGAAAGCCATGACTCGCCTGGACTCACGAATTCACGAGGCTGCCTCCGCTGCAGCGCTTTCCTCGGTCTTACCTCGGGCGGCGGCGGCAACGGCGCAAAAAAGCCATCGCGCGACGATAGCGGTTACAAGCGTGAAACCCGTCTGACACACCCCCGCAACCGTGCGCCGCTGTAGGGCGGGAGCAACACTTCACTACAAGTCGTTCTGCTGGATGAGGGATCGGCATGAAGCGCAACCTGCCAACCGATGGACGGCAGGGGCCAGAGTGCGATAAGCCAACGGCCCTGCAGGGGGCCGTTGGCGATCACACGCCGTCTCAGGCGGTCACGAGGCGCGGCACCGCCGCCAGCAGCGTGCGCGTGTAGTCGCGCTGCGGATGCGCCAGCACCTCCGCGCAACCGCCCTGCTCCTCGATGCGCCCGGCCTGCATCACTGCGATGCGATCGGCGATGTATTCGACGACGCCGATGTTGTGCGTGATGAACAGATACGACACGCCCAACTCGCGTTGCAACTCTCGCAGCAGGTTGAGGATCTGCGCCTGCACCGAAACGTCGAGCGCCGAAGTCGGCTCGTCGCAGACGATCAGTTTCGGCTGCACCGCCAATGCACGCGCGATCGCGATGCGCTGGCGTTGGCCGCCGGAGAACTCGTGCGGATAACGCTCGAGCGCATCGCGGCGCAGGCCGACCTGGTCGGTCAGGCGCTCGACGCGTGCACGCCGCGCTGCGGCATCGAGGTCCGGATGCAAGGCCATCAGACCTTCTTCGAGCAGGTCGACGACGCGCATGCGCGGGTTCAGCGACGCGAACGGGTCCTGGAAGATGATCTGCACCTTGCGGCGCGCATCCAGCAGCGCCGGGCCGTCGAGCTCGAACAGGTTCTGGCCGTCGAGCATCGCGCGGCCTTCGGTCACCGCGACGCGGCGCAGCAGCTGCACGATGGCCTTGCCGGTGGTCGTCTTGCCGCAGCCCGACTCGCCGACCAGCGCCAGCGTCTCGCCGCGCGCGACCTGGAACGAGACACCGGCGACGGCGTCGAAGTGGCCGGTGACACGCTGCAGCAGGCCGCCGCGGATCGGGAAGCGCACCTTCAGGTCCTGCACGTCGAGCAGCGGCGCGGCCTCGCGCACCGGCGCGGGTGGCGGCGGCACCGGCACGGCGGGTGCCGCGACCCGCTCCGGTGCAGCCGGCACCCCGGGCTTGTGCAGCAGGCACCGAACCTGGTGCGTTTCGCTCGCATTCACCATTTCGGGCAGCGTCGTGGCGCAATGCGCCATCGCCGCCGCGCAGCGCGGCGCGAAGCGGCAGCCTTCGAACTGCAGCCACAGCGGCGGCACGGTGCCGGGAATCGCCTCGAGCGCGACGCCGCGGCGGTCGCTCGCCGGCAGCGCGCGCAGCAGCGCCTGCGCGTACGGATGCAGCGGGCGCGAGAAGAACTCGGCCGCCGGCGCGACCTCGACGATCTGGCCGGCATACATCAGCGCCACGCGCTGCGCCATGCCCGAGACGACGGCGAGGTCGTGCGTGATCAGCAGCATGCCCATGCGCTGCTCGCGCTGCAGGTCCTTCAGCAGGTCGAGGATCTGCGCCTGGATCGTCACGTCGAGCGCGGTCGTCGGCTCGTCGGCGATCAGGAAGTCGGGCTCGGTGGCCAGCGCCATCGCGATCATCACGCGCTGCTTCTGGCCGCCGCTCATGCGGAACGGGTAGTCGTCGATGCGGCGCTCGGGCTCGGGAATGCCGACGCGGCGCAGCCAGTCGACGGCCTTCTCGCGCGCCGCCGCGCCACGCAGCGCGGTGTGCGTCTCGATCGCCTCGACGATCTGGTCGCCGACCTTCATCACCGGGTTCAGGCTGGTCGACGGCTCCTGGAAGATCATGCCCAGGCGACCGCCGCGCACGGCGCGCATGCCGGCTTCGGGCAGGTCGAGCACGTCGACGTCGCCGATGCGCACCTGGCCGCCGGTGACGCGGCCGTTCTCGGGCAGCAGGCGCATCAGCGCCAGCGCCGTCATGCTCTTGCCGCAGCCGGACTCGCCGACGAGGGCGAAGGTCTCGCCGCGTTCGATCGCGAGCTTCAGCCCGTCGATCGCCTTGACGAGGCCGGCGTCGGCGTCGAGCACGACCTCGAGGTCCTGGATCTTCATCATGCCGAGACTCGCTTCTTGAAGCCCAGGCGCGGGCGGAAGGCGCGCGCGCGCGGGTCGAAGGCCTGCTGCACGCCGTCGGCGAACAGGTTGGCGGCCAGCACCAGCACGACCATGAAGCTGAACGCCGCGGCGAAGCTCCACCAGACCACCGGGTCGCGGCTCATCTCGCTGCGCGCGAGGTTGATCATGCCGCCGAAGCTGGAGGTCGTCGGGTCGACGCCGACGCCGACGTAGGTCAGCACGGCCTCGTAGAGGATCAGGTCGCTGAAGCTCAGCACGGTGGTGATCAGCACCAGGTGCACGACGTTGGGGAAGACGTGCCGCGCCATGATGCGCGAGGGCTTCACGCCGAAGGCCATCGCCGCCTGCACGAAGTCGAGCTCGCGCAGCTTCAGCGTCTCGGCGCGCACCAGCCGGCACAACGTCGACCAGCCGGTGAGGCCGAGGATCACGCAGAGCATGAAGATCTTCAGGTCGCCACGCTCGACACCGGTCTCGAACCAGTCGGGGTGCTTGTCGAGCCAGACCTGCACCATCAGCACGCAGGCCGCGATCAGCAGCACGCTGGGCACCGAGGACAGCGTCGTGTAGAGGTACTGCACGACCTCGTCGACCCAGCCGCGGAAGTAGCCCGCCAGGATGCCGAGCACGATGGCCACCGGCAGCGTCGCCAGCGTCGCCAGCGTGCCGATGACGAACGCGGTGCGCACGCTCTTCAGCGTCTGCACCAGCACGTCGTTGCCGGTGCGGTCGGTGCCGAAGACGTGGTAGTGGCCGGCCAGCGCGGCGATGACGCCGGCCAGCACGCAGATCAGCGCGAAGGTGATCGCCGCGGCGCGCCAGGGCAGCTCGGTGCGGTCGGCCGCGAGGTCGGCCAGCGCGACGCCGAAGCCGCCGTGGCTGCGCGCCAGCGCCGCCGACAGCAGCAGCGCCGCCACCAGCGCGACGGCCAGGCCGGCGCCGGCGCCGGCCAGCGCCCGCGACGTGACGTCACCGGCCCATTGCGTCTCGGGGTCCTTCAGGTGCGCGCCGCCGTGTTCCAGGCGCGGGAACTCGCGCAGCGTGACGCCGTCGTGCGTGACGCTCTGCTTGTTCAGCGCGCGGAAGGCCAGCGGCTTGGAGTAGCTGGACTCGCGCATCGCGAGCTGGTGCGACAGCGCCAGGTCGAGCAGCGACTGGGTGCGCGTGTCGTAGAAGACCTGGCCGTTGGCCTGGCCCTGCGCGTCGCCGAGCTGGCGGCGGAAGTGCACGCTGTCCAGCGCGGTGATGCACAGGAAGACCAGCAGCACCAGCACCGAGCACAGTGCCGCCGGGTCGCGGAAGACCTTCTTCCAGGTGGCGCGCAGCGGCTCGCTGCGCAGTACGCGGATCGTGTAGCCGGCGAGCGCAGCGAACAGCGCCCACAGCGCGATGTCGGTCCAGAGCAGGACGAACTTGAATCCCATGGCGTTCCCCGGCTCAGTTCAGGCGGACCCGCGGGTCGACCCAGGTGTAGGCGATGTCCAGCAGGATGTTGGTGGCGATGTACAGCGCCGAGCCGACGAAGACCATCGTGCGCACGATCGCGAAGTCCTGGCCGCCGATGGCGTCGATGACGAAGGCGCCCAGGCCCGGGATGCCGAAGAAGCTCTCGAAGACCAGGCTGCCGAGGAAGACGTAGGGCAGGTAGCCGGCGGCGCTGGTGATGATCGGGATCAGCGCGTTGCGCAGCACGTGGCGGAAGAGCACCACCTGCTCGGCCAGGCCCTTGGCGCGCGCGGTGCGCACGTAGTCCTTGCCGATCTCCTCGAGGAACATCGCGCGGTACAGACGCGCCTCGCCGCCCAGCCGCGCCAGCAGCGACAGCAGAACAGGCAGCGCCAGGAAACGCACCGCGTCCAGCCCCGGCGCGTAGCCCGAGATCGGCACCAGCCGCAGCAGGCGCGAGAACAGGAACTGGCCGACGATGATGTAGAAGAGGCTGGAGATCGACAGCATCAGCACGCAGAGCACGACGCCCCAGAAGTCGATCTTCGAGTGCCTGAAGAACACCAGCATCAGCGAGAAGCTGACGCTGACGATCAGCTGCAGCAGGAACAGCGGCAGCGCGAGCTGCAGGCTGACGCCCATGCGGGTGGCGATCTCGTGGCCGATGTCGACCGAACGCGCCGAGTCGCTGCGGCCGAAGTCGCCCTTCATCAGCGAGATCGAGCGCTCCCAGAGCACGGTCTTGGTGAGTTGCTCGGCACCCTGCCCTTCGGAGTTCCAGTACAGCGGCTTGTCGTAGCCGCGTTCGGACTTCCACTTCTCGATCTGCTCCTGCGTCACGCGCTTGCCGCCGATGTTCAGCCGCGCCATGTCGTCGGGCGTGTTGACGGTGAAGAACAGGAAGAAGGTCAGCAGGTTGACGCCGATGAGAATCAGCAGGCCGTAGCCCAGACGGCGGACGATGTAGGCACCCATCTCAGTTCGCCTCCACCGCAACCGTCGTGCCGCGAGCCGTCGCCGTCTCGCGCGCCTTGAAGCTTCTGCGGCCGACCCAGATCAGCGCCGCGAAGGCCAGCACCAGCAGCGCCACCGGCCAGACGATCGGCCGGTTCCACTCGGCCTGCTTCTGCGCCCGCAGTTCGGGGTCCAGGCGGTAGTACTTGGCCATGTCGCGGATCAGGATCGAAGGCTTGCCGTTGTGCACCCATTGCTGGAACGCCAGGCCGCCCCAGGGGAAGTAGCCGAAGCACCAGGGCGAGTCCTGCTGCACGATGGCGACCATCTTGTCGATGACCGCCTGCTTCTCCGGGCCGTCGTCCAGCGACTGCAGCTTGCGGTACAGGCCGTCGTACTCCGGGTTGTCGTAGTTCGAGTAGTTGTCGCCCTGGCTCTTGGAGCGGCCCAGCGGGCCGTAGAGCAGGAACAGGAAGTTCTCGGCGTCCGGATAGTCGGCCAGCCAGCCGCCCCAGAAGATCTGGTGCCGACCCTGCAGCGTCTTGTCCTGGTACTGGTTGAAGTCGGTGGCGCGGATCTCGAGCTGGATGCCGAGCTTGGCGAACTGCTTGATCATCCAGTCGTTCTCGCTCTTGCTCTCGGGCGTCGGCGCACGCTGGAAGTCGTAGTTCAGCACCAGCGGCTTGCCGGTCTTCTCGTCGCGGCCGCCGGGGTAGCCGGCTTCGGCGAGCAGCTTCTGCGCGTCCTCGATCGGCCGGCGCACGACCTTGCCGTCGACGAGCTTGTGCGTCACCGGGTTGTAGAAGCCGGGCTGGCCTTCGCGCGAGCCGAACAGGCCCGGCGGCACCGGCGAGTGCGCCGCGACGCCGCCCTTGGACTTGAAGATGCGGCCGTAGCCTTCCTCCCAGTCGATGGCGATGGCGATCGCCTGGCGCAGCTTGCGGTTCTTCTCCTGCTGCTCGCGCGTGTCGCCCTTGCCGACGACCGGGTCGAGCATGTTGAAGCCGAGGTACCAGTTCGAGATGTCGGTCATCAGCGGGAACTGGAAGCCGCGGTCCTCGTAGAGCTTGCGCACCTCGTCGGAGTCGTCGGCGTCGTTGCGGAAGTCCACGCCCCACTCGGGACGCTCGATCTCCGGCACGTCGAAGTAGCCCTGCTTGAACTTCTCCTTGCGCGGCACCTTCTCCTTCTCGATCGTCACGTAGAGCTTGTCGATGAAGGGCATAGCCTTGCCGCAGTCGGCCAGCAGGCCGGCCGCCTTGTCCTCGGCCGAGCCTTCGCAGGGATAGGTCTCGCCGTGGTAGTTCGGGTTGCGCTGCAGCACGTGGCGACGGTCGCGCACGAAGTCGACCATCATGTACGGCCCGGTGCCCACCGGCCACTGGTTCAGCGACAGGCCGTTCTCGCTCATGCCCTGCTGGGCATAGAAGGCATCGGCTTCCCAGGCCATCGGCGCCAGGAAGGGCATCGCCATCCAGTAGCTCCACTGCGGGTACTTGCCCTTGATGCGGATGCGCCAGGTGTACTTGTCGACGGCGTAGCTGCCCGCCAGCGGCCACTTACGGAAGTCGAGGAAGGGCTTGTCGCGCGCGTCGCGCGGCAGGCCGGCGACCAGCTTCGCGTCCTCCTTCTTGACCAGGTCGGCGTACTCGCGCAGCCCGATCACGTACTCGGAGAAGATGGCGAAGATCGGCGCCTCGATGCGCGTCGTCGCGTGGCGCTTGAGCGCGTAGACGAAGTCGTCGGCGACGAGCTCGCGCGTGCCCTGGTACTGGAAGTCCAGCGGCGAACGCTTGTCGCCGAGCTGCTCGCGCGTCAGGTTGAGGTAGCGGTAGCGCCCCTGCTCGTCCTTGGCGAAGGCCGGGTGCGGCTGGAACATGATGCCCGGCCGGATCTTGACGTCGTAGACGCTCTCGGCGATCTGGTCGGCCGGCGCGTTGTCGGGCAGCGCATGGCCGTCGCGGTCGAGGTAGTGCGGCTTGGCGACCTCGGCGGCGGCCTTCGGGATCAGCGTGTACGGCCGCTTCAGGTAGTGGTACCCGTAGGGCGGCTCGTAGATCTGGTAGGTGTACGCCGACTCGGGGTTGGCGTAGGAGGCCACCGGGTCCAGGTAGCGCGGCGAGCGCTCGTCGAACGAATAGAACATCGTGTTCTGTCGTTCGGCGCCGGCGGGGTACGGACTGTTGTTGCAGCCTGCGGACAGCAGGGCCGCGGCCAGGCTCAGGGCCAGCCCGATACGGACGACGATCGAATTCCCGCGCATGCGGTCGCACTCCTCGCGGCGCCGGCCACGGGCCGGATGGGCCCCGCCGCCGGCGGCAACAATTCCAGATCCGCGTTCAGGCCACGCTCGTGACGGGCACCGGCGGAAAAGCCCGCGATTCTAGGGGCCAGCGCAGTCTTACCAACCGACGAGTACGTTGCGCCCCTGCACCACGAGCTCGACTTTGGCCCCCACCGGCAGCGTCACCTTGGTCGGCACGTGGCCGAACGGCAGCCCGGTGAGCACCGGCACGCCGGTCTGCGCCCGCAGGTACTCGACGACGGTCTTCAGCTTGTAGCCACGGTCGGACTTGACCGCTTTCCAGTCGCTGAAGCTGCCCAGCAGCACCGCTTTCTGCGCCCCCAGCACACCGGCCTGCAACAGCTGCAGCAGCATGCGTTCGACGCGGTACGGGTGCTCGGCGACGTCTTCCAGGAACAGCACGCCGCCCCCCCGGATGCGGGGCCAGTGCGGCGTGCCGAGCAGCGAGCACAGCATCGCCAGGTTGCCGCCCCAGAGCACGCCCTTGGCCGTCAGGCCGTCGAAACCGGCCTCGGTGCGAAAGCCCACCGCTTCGAGCTCGCCGCTCATCGCCTCGACGAAGCAGCCTTCGGTGACCTCGTCGACACCGCCGTCGGCGTCCTCGCGGCCGAAGTCGTAGGCCGCCAGCGGCCCGGCCCAGCTGCGTGCGCCGCCGTGCGCCAGCATGCCCATCTGCAAGGCCGTCAGGTCGCTGTGGCCGACCCAGCGTGTGCCGCGCTCGACGCTGCGCGCCAGCAGCGCCCAGTCCAGCCGGTCGAGCAGCCGCGTCATGCCGTAGCCGCCGCGCGTGGCCATCGCGATCGACGGCGCCGCCTCGGCGACACGGTGGATCGCCGCCAGCCGCGTCTCGTCGTCGCCGGCGAAACGCTGCTGGCGCGCCAGCGCCGCCTCGTCGACCGTCACCGCATAGCCCAGCTTGCCCAGGCGTTTGGTGGCGCGGCGCAGCGGCGCGGCCGACGGCAGCGCGCCGGCCGGCGTGTACAGCCACAGCGTCTGCGCCGCGGGTGCCTCGTGGCCGCAGTCGCAGCCCGGGCCGTGTTCGTGATCGGTGTGAAGGGTCATGAGTTCGTGGGTGGCCAGCTGTCGAGCTCGCGCGTCTCGCCGGCAGGGATCGCCCGTGCGGCGCGGGCCTCGCGGGCCAGCGCACGGCGTTCGGCGAAGAAGCGGCGCAGCAGGTCGCCGCATTCGGCGGCCATCACGCCGCCGACGATCTGGGTGTGGTGGTTCAGGCGCTTGTCGGCGAACAGGTCGACGACCGAGCCGGCGGCGCCGGTTTTCGGGTCGGGTGCGCCGTAGACGATGCGCTTGAAGCGCGCGTGCATCAGCGCCATCGCGCACATCGCACAGGGCTCCAGCGTCACGTAGAGCTCGCACTCGGGCAGGCGGTAGTTGCCCAGCAGCGTGGCGGCGTGGCGCAGCGCGACGATCTCGGCGTGCGCCGTCGGGTCGTGCGTCGTGATCGGACGGTTGTAGCCGGTGGCCACGACCTGCGGGCCTTCGGGCCCCGGGCGCACGATGACCGCGCCGACCGGCACCTCGCCGACCAGCCAGGCGTTCTGCGCCTGGTCGAGCGCGATCGCCATCGCGCGCAGGTCGCGCTCGTGCTGCAGATCGGTGTCGGTCACTGGGTATTGGGTTTCAGCCAGGCGGCGCGGATCTCGCGGCCGCAGCGCACCGAGTCGACGGCCACCGAAACGTCGGAATCGGACACCAGCGACACGCGCGCGACGACACCGTACCAGGTCTTGGACTTGTCGATCCAGGGATAGAAGCCGAAGGCGCCCGGGCTGCTGAAGGCGCCGTCGCCGACCGTCGGATCGTCCTCGACCCAGTGGCCGATCGAGTAGTGCCACTGCTCGCCAGTGGGCGAGGGCGTGAACTTGGCTTGCGCGCAGGTCGCCGGGTCGACGCAGACCGGGTGCGTGCCCAGCGCGGCGCGTTCGTAGGCCAGCGTGCCGTTCAGGATCTTGCGCAGGAAGCGCGCGTAGTCGCTGGCGCTGGTCTCGACGCCACCGGCCAGCTGCGGGCCGGAGTAGGACATCGTGATGTCGGTGCCGAGCACGCGGCGCATCTCGGTGGCCAGCCCCGCGGCATCCAGGCCGGCCAGCGCCGGGTTCAGCGACGCGTGCTTCTGCATGTGGCCGCCGCTGTAGACGAAGTAGCCGTCGTTCTCGGCGACGTAGTCGCCGTTGGTGCCGCCATTGCGGCCCTCGACGTCCAGGCAGCTGGCGACCGTCGTGTCCGGGCCGCAGTGGCTGAAGTTGGTGTAGCCGCTGCGGAAGTTGAGGAACTTGATGTCCTGGTCGCTCAGCACGCCGGCCTGGGACTGCACGACGTAGCTGCCGTAGATCCACTTCGACGCCGACGCGATCGGCAGCGTCGTGTCGGCCTCGATCGTCAGCAGCGGCCCGGCGAAGCTGCCGGACACCAGGGCGCCGGTGCCGTCGCCGATCTCCCAGTAGAACGGGCGGATCTGCTGGCAGTCGGTGGACGTCTGCGCCACCGACTGCGCCGCGGCGATGCGCTGGGCCAGCGTCGGCGTGCCGTCGGAACTGCCACCGCCACCCCCGCCGCCGCAGCCGGACAGGGTCACCAGGATCGCCAGCGCGAGCGGGCGGCGGATGCGAAGCGTGGTGGTGTTCATGGCGGCGCGATTATCGCGGCCGGGCACCGCCCTGCACTGCCCCCGGCTCGTGGGCCCCGCCGGCGCCGGCGCCGGGTCAACGCGGGCCGACGAAACGCCGTTCGGAGGCCTCGACGGTGAGCGTGCCGGGGCACACGAGACGCAGCCCGCTGCCGTCCAGCACGATGCCCGCGCCACCGTCGACGGCCAGCACCAGGCGCCGCGCGGCCTGCAGTTGGACACCCGCGGATGCAGACTGCAGCAAGACGGCGTCGCGTGCCTCCAACGCCGCGTCGCCCTGCTCGGCCCGCAGTTCGAAGCGGCCGGCCGCCGAGACCTCCAGCCCCTCGGCGCCGCCGCCGGCCGTGGCCGCCGCGACGACGGCGATGCGAGCGCCGGCGTGCACCGTGCCACCGGCGCCGCAGGCGAGCGCGAGGTCGCGGCCCGCGGCCTGGGTCAGCGTGCCGCCCGCGGCTTCCACCTGCGACGCGGCGGTGAAGAGCAGCCCGCCCGGCGCGTGCGCGGCGATCGCCGCCGGGGCGTCGGTGCTGGCGTGCAGACCGTCGCAGGCCGCCCGCAGCTGGGTGCCACCGGCCGGCTCCACGGCGCCCGGCGTGGCTGCACGGTGCAGGTTCGCCGCGCGCGCCAGCGTGTTCGCCAGCCCCAGCAGGGCTTGCCCGCTGGCATGGCCGGCGGCGTTGTCGGCGGCCGGCGCGCACGGCGGCGCCAGGCAGGCGCTCAGCAACAGTCCCTGCGCGGCGCGCAGCGCGCCGGCGCCGTCGGTGCGCAGCTCGAAGCCGCGGCCGCGTTCGCTGCCGCGCCGGTTGCCGGCCTGATGCACGAGCGCTCCCAGGTTGAGCTGGGTGCCGGCGTGCGAGCTCGCCAGCTGCACACGCAGCGCGCCGTCGCTGTCGTCGAAGACCAGCTGGTTGCCACCGTCACCGCCCAGCTCGCGGCTGCACCAGCCAGTCATCGCCGCGGCATTGGCCTGGCCGCCGGCTTCCAGCGCGGCCGGCGAGCCGCCGTGCCAGGGCGGCGCATGCGCACCGGCGACGAGGTTGCCCTGGCCCGCCGGCCGGTGGTCCTCACCAGCCGGCGGTGCCGGCTGCAGCGCCGCAGCGCGGCCGCCCGGCGTCGGCGGCAGACCGCCTTCGCCGATGCCGTCGTGAACGCCGGCCAGCACGACCGCCTGCCGCGCGTCGCCGTCCAGGAAGCCGACGACGACACGCTGGCCGACACGCGGCAGCCATTGCGCCGCGACACCGGCTCCGCCCCAGGGCTGCACGACACGCAGCCAGCCGGTCGCCGCGCCGGTCCAGCCACCGTCGCTGCCGAGGCCCGGCGCCTGGAAGTCCAGGCGCACACGCAGCCGCCCCGCAGCGTCGGCGGCCAGCGCGCCGGGCGGGTCGCCGTCGCGGCCGACGACCTCGCCGTGCAGCAGGCCCGGCACCTGGGGCGAAGGCACCGGCGCCGGGCGCCACGGCTGCGCCCGGTCCACGGCGTCGAAAGCGTTGGCGTAGCCACCGGCCCAGGCGGCTTCGCGCAGCGGCCCGTCCAGCCACGGCGCCTCCAGCGGCCAGGGCTGCGGGCCGTCGCGCAGCCGGTCGTTGACGCCGGCCTGGCGCACCCGCGTGACGAGCAGCGGCGGCAGCGTGTCGTCGCCGGCCAGCCGCAGCCAGCGGCCCGGCGCCAGGCTCCGCACCGTGCTGCGGCCCTGCCAGCGGCGCTGCTGCGCCCGGGCGGCGTCGAGCACCCGGCCGAGCTGACGCCGAGCCGCGTCGGCGTCGCGGAACTCGCTCTCGCCAGCTATCCAGCGCGAGGGCGGCAGCGCCCCGCCGGTGGCCAGCGCAGCGCCCAGAACCCGTGCGGCCGAGGGCTCGACGGCGGCCGTCACCAGGCCACGGGGCGGCAGCCGCGTGGTGCGCGACAAGGCCGTCACCGCTTCGTCGCCGCTCACCGGGCCGGGGCGGCGGCGCGGCAGCGCACCGAGCCGCGCCGAACTTTCATCCTGCGCGCACTGGGCTTCGTCGGTGGTGTCGGCGAGCACCCAGACGGTGTCGCTGGCCGGGTCGGTGCGCAGCACCCGCCCATGCGCCGCGAGCAGCCGCAGCACGAAGTCGAGATCGCGCTCGCGGTACTGGACGACGACATCGGGGCGGTCGTCGACGTCGGCCGGCGTGGCCATGCGCCAGCGCGCCAGATCGGCATAGGGCCGGAACACGTCGGACAGGATCTCCTCCAGGCTGCGCTGCAGCCAGAGACGGCTGTGCAGTCCATGCGCCAGCAGCGCCAGCCAGCCGCCCACCTGCAGCCGGTAGCGGAAGAGCCCGCCGTCGCCGTCTTCGGCACGCGCCTGCACCACATGGCCGCAGCGCCGCCACGGCACGCCCTGCGTGCCGCTGCAGACCAGCGCCAGCGGACGCCCGAGCATCGCCACCGGGTCCAGCCCGGGGTCGGCCGACAGGCACAGCAGTTCCATCTCGCCCGGCCGGCCCAGCGCATCGTCGGCCGCCCAGGCCTCGACGGCGAGGTCGGGCGGCAGCTGCGGGGCGTCGAGCCAGAAGCGCGGCAGGCCGGCGTTCACGGCATTCACGGCGGTGCCGGCGTGGTGACGGCCCGCGGACCTGCAGACGACGGGTCGTCGTGCACCGCCAGTTGCGTCGCACCGCCGGCCACGACGGCGACGACCAGCAACCAGGCGGCCCAGCCGGCCGCGCGCTCGCCGCCAGCCGCGTCCGCGGCGAGAACCTCGTGCAGCGCCGGGCCCGGCGCGGGCGGTTCGCCGGCTGCCAGCAGGCTGGGCAGACCGGCGTGGGGAACGGGCGGGACGACAGGCATGACGGGCTCCCGACAGGCGGCCGACACAGGCCGCGCCGGAGACATCCTAGGCAGATCGAGGCGCAGCGAAAGCCCTTGCGGCCCCCTCCGAGGAGGCGCCGACGCGGGGCCCCTCCGCGGAGGGATGGTTGCGACCGATGCCGTCGGCACACTGCGCCGGCCGTCGCCCTCCCCACCTCGGAGCCCTCATGTCCAGTCCGGTCGTCCTCGCTGCGGTCCTGCTGTACTTCGCCTTCGTCAGCCTGGTGCTCGGGCTGATCATGCTGCCGAGCTGGCAGGACCGTGCGGCCGACCTGCTGGCCCGGCTGCGGCGCCAGCCACCGCCCGCGCCGGCCGCCCCTCGTGCGCCGAACGCGCTGCAGGCGGCCCTGGACGCCGAACCGCTGAGCCCGCGCCTCGGGCTGCTGGCGCTGATGACCGCCGCCGTCGTCGCCGCCGGTCCGATCACGACGCTGCTGCTGCACGAACCGCCGGCCGAGCCGCTGGCGGCGGCCACCAGCGCGGCCGTCACGCCGGTCTCATGGGCCGAGACGGGCTCGCCACGCGCGGTGCCGACGCCGACGGTCTGGACACGCGAGCCGGCACCGGCCCCCGCGGCCGGCGCGGACATCGACCGCGACTGGGCGCGCCTGCAGCCGCAGTTCCGCCATCGCCTGCTGACGCTGCTGGACCTCGCGCGGGAACGGCACGGCTACGAGGTCGTGCTGCTGGAGGGCTACCGCAGCCCGGCACGCCAGGCACAGCTGGCCGCACTCGGCCCGACGACGACGCAGGCCGCGCCCGAGCGCAGCCGCCACCAGTCCGGGCTGGCCGCCGACCTGGCCTTCGTGCGCGACGGCCGGCTGCAGCTGTCCGAACGCGACCCGTGGACGTTGCAGGCCTATCGCCATCTCGGCGAGATCGCCACCACGCTGGGCCTGCAGTGGGGCGGCGACTGGGCCTCGCTGCGCGACCTGGGCCACGTCGAATGGCGGGGCCCGGTCCGCCCCGCCGAGCCCGGCGGTGCCGCCCCGATGCTGGCCTCGGCCCGCTGAAGACCGGAGCTGGACGATGCCACGCGCCTACGTCGTCGTCGGCGACCTCACCAGCCACGGCGGCGTCGTGCTCGCCGGCGGCCCGGCCACGACACGCGACGGCCGCGCCATCGCGCGGGTCGGCGACGCCGTCAGCTGCCCTCGCAAGGGACACGGCCCGCGCACGGCCATCGTCTCCGGCGATGCCGGCCTGCTGATCGACGGCCGCCCGGCGGCACGCGACGGCGACCGCTGCGCCTGCGGCGCACGTCTGCTCGCTTCGCAGACGACGACGAGCGACTGAGATGGTGGCCGCACGCCTCGGACTGCAGCGCCTGGCCGTGGCCGCCGCAGTGCTCCTGCTTGCCTTCGGCGCCGGCCTGGCGGGCCACGCCTGGGGCCTCGGCCGGGTCGCCGCCGGCGCCCTGGCGGCCGCGGTGCTGGCGGCGGCCTGCGTCGTCTGGCTGCTCGCGCGGCGTCATGCGCAGCGCCGCGCCGAAGGCCTGGACCGGGCGCTGCTGCCGTCCGACCAGGACAGCGGCCGCGACGCCCTGGCGCGTGGGCTGGACGACGCGGTCCGGCGGCTGCGCCAGTCGCCGCTTGGCCAGTCGCAGGGCCGCGCCGCGCTGTACGCCCTGCCCTGGTACGTGCTGATCGGCGAACCCGCGGCCGGCAAGAGCAGCGCGGTCAAGGCTGCGGGCCTGGGTCTGGGCCCCGAGCACGGCGGGCTGCACGGCGTCGGCGGCACGCGCCATTGCGACTGGTTCTTCGGCACCGAGGCGGTCGTGCTCGACACCGCCGGCCGCTACGCCGTGCAGCGAGAGGACCGCGGCGAGTGGCTGGCCTTCCTGCACCTGTTGCGGCGTGCGCGGCCACGAGCCCCGATCGACGGCGTCGTCGTCGTCGCCAGCGCCGCCGAACTGGCGACCCAACCGGCCGACGCGGTCATCGCGCTCGCACGCCGGCTGCGCGAACGTGTGCACGAACTCGGCGACCGCCTGGCGGTGGCGATGCCGGTCTATGTCGTCTTCACCAAGCTCGACCGCATTGCCGGCTTCGAAGCCTTCTTCGCCGACGCCGAGCCGGGCGAACGCGATCGTGTCTGGGGCGCGACGCTCTCGTGCCGAGGCGACGGCGGCGACGCAGCGGCGCGTTTCGACCAGGCCTGCGCCGAACTCCGCGACGGCCTGCGCGAACGCGCCCTGGCCCGGCTGGCCGCCGCCGCCGGCCCGGCCGCGCCCGAACTGCTCGGTTTTCCTCTCGAGTTCGCAGCGCTGCAGCCGGCGCTGCGCAGCTTCGTCGCGACGCTGTTCGACGACGATCCGTACCACCTGCGCCCGCTGCTGCGCGGCTTCTACTTCACCAGCGCCGAACAGCCCGGCGCCGCGACGGGCCGGGCGACCGATGCGGTGGCGCGCCGCTTCGAGCTGCCGCTGCCGGAGGCATCGATGGAGGGCCGCACCGGCTCGAAAATCCTTCTTCCTCGCCCAGTTCTTCGCCCGCGTGCTCGGCGCCGACCGGGGGCTGGTACGGCGTCATCTGCCGCCCCGGCGCCGCCGGCTGCAGCGTGCGGGCTTTGCCCTGGCGCTCGTCGTGCTGGCCGGCACGCTGGCAGCACTCAGCGCTGCCTACCTGGACAACCGCCGACTCGTCGCCGGCGACACCGCCGAGCTGATGCAGGCCAGCGCGCAGCAGCGCAGCCCCGAAGACCTGGCCTCGCGGCTCGCCGCACTGGAGCAACTGCAGCGGCGGCTCGAAGGGCTGGCCGTCGCATCCGGGCCGGCACTGGGCCTGGCACAAGGCCCTCGGCTGGAGCGCCGCCTGCGTGCCGACTACTACGCCGGCCTGCAGTCGCTGATGTTGACGCCGGTCGCAGCGGCGTTGGAGCAGGAGCTGAATGCCCAGCTGCAGGCGCCGGCCCCCGAGGCCGGGGTGCAGCCTGCCTACGAGGCGCTGAAGGCCTATCTGATGCTGGGCGATCCGCCCCGGCGCGAAGCGGTGGCCCTGGGCGAGGCGATCGCCCGCCACTGGCGGCCCTGGCTCGCCGCGCACCGTGGTGCGCTGGCCGAAGACGAGCTGCTGAAACGCGCGCAGGCCATCGCCGCCTTCGCCGTCACGCAGGCCGGCGACCCGGCGTTCCCGCGGCTGGAGCCGCGTGCCGCGCTGGTCGAGGCCGCGCGCCGCCAGCTGCGTTCGCTGCGCGAGCAACGCCCGCCGGAAGACCGTGTCTTCGACGAGATCCGCTCGCGTGCCGCGGCGCGTTTCGCCGCCGTCGGCCTGTCCACGACGGCCGGTCCCGAGGCCATGAAAGCCGGGCTCGAAAGCGGCACGCTGGTCTCCGGCGCGTTCACGCGCGAGGCTTGGCAAAGCAGCATCGAGCCCGCGATCCGGGAAGCCGCCGAAGGTGCGCTGCAGCGCCGCGACTGGGTGCTGGACGCCGGCACGCAGGACGACCTGACACTGGGCGGCAGCCCGCGGCAGATCCGCCAGTCGCTGGCCGAGCGCTACCGGCGCGAACACGCCGCCGCCTGGCAGCGTTTCGCCGACAGCGTCGCCGTGCCGCCGTTCCGCGACCTGGCCGACGCCGCACAGCGCCTGGACCGCCTGGCCGATGCTGCCGCTTCGCCGCTGGCGCGGGTCGTCACCGAAGTCGCGCGCCAGTCGGTGCTGGAAGAGCCGCGGCCCGCGCCGACGCCCGGCGATGGCCCGGGCGGCTGGATGCGGGCGGTCTGGGCCGCGGCGCCCACGCCGGCCTCCGGCGCCTCGGCCGCGGCCGGCGCAGGCGCCGAGCTCGCCGCATTCGCCGGGCTGCAAAGCCGCGGCGACGCCCCAGCGCCCTTGGCACGTTATCTGCAAGCTCTGGCCCAGGTGCGCAACCGTCTGCAGGCCTTGGCGCGCCAGGGCGAGCCCGGCCCGGGCGCGCGGGCGCTGCTGGCCGCGACGCTGGCCGATGGCCCCGACTCCGAGATCGCCACCGCGCTGCGGCTGACCGACGAGTTGCTGGCCGCCGTGCCGCCAGGGCCCAGAGCGACGCTGCGGCCCTTGCTGATGCGCCCGCTGCAGGCCAGTGCCGCCGTGCTCGTCGCACCGGCCGAAGCCGAGCTCAACCGGCGCTGGGCGCAGGAGGTTCACGAGCCCTTCGTGCGCAGCCTCGTCAGCAAGTACCCCTTCGACCCGAGTTCGCGCATCGAGGCCGGCGCCGAAGAGATCGCCCGCCTGTTCGGCCCCGACGGCAGCCTCGCGCGCTACGTCCAGACCACGCTCGGCCCGCTGGTCACTCGCCGCGGCGACGGCTTCGAGGCACTGCGCCGCGACGAGATCGGCATCCGGCTGCGGCCGGAGTTCGCCCGCGCGCTGCCGGTCTGGCAGGCGTCGGCAGCCGCCGCTGCGGGCGGCCCGGCCGCCGGCGACGCGACGGCCTTCCAGATCCGCCCGCTGCCCAGCGCCGGCCTCGTCGAGTACCTGCTGGAGATCGACGGCCAGACGCTGCGTTACCGCAATGCGGCCGCCGGCTGGGCCGACTTCGTCTGGCCCGGTGCCGGGGCACCGGCCGGCGTGCGCATCCGCGGCACGACGGCCGACGGCACGACGGTCGGCTTCGTCGACGCGCCCGGCCGCTACGGCCTGGATCGAGCGTTCGAGCTCGCGCAACGCACACGCCAGGCCGACGGCAGCACCGAGCTCGCCTGGACGCAGGACGGCCACACGCTGCGCGTGCGCCTACGGGTCGTGCGTGCGGCCGAGGGCGGCGCGACACCCGGCGCCTGGCGCGGCCTGAGGCTGCCGGCGCTGGTGGCCGGCGACTCGTCGCCAACGCCCAAGCCTTCGGCGCCGGTGACGGCGATGCTGCGATGAGCGCCCGCTTGGCAGCCGTCGCCGAACCCGATGTGTTGCAGGCGGTGTGCTTCGGCAAGCTGCCGTCGCTGACCGATTTCGTGCCCGGCGCCCGCCGGCCGCGGCTGTCGGCCTGGATCGATCGCTGGGTCAGCCCGGCGCTGGACGCGGCCGCCGGCGACCCGCACTGGAAACGCCTGTACGACGAAGCGCCGGGGCTGGACTTCGCCGTGCTCGGGCCGGGCACGCCGGCGGCCGTCGCCGGCCATTTGCGGCCCAGCATCGACGCCGGTGGCCGGCGCTTTCCCTTCGTCGTCGCGGTGCAGTGCGACAGCGTGACACCGCGGCTGCGCCTGGCGCGTGCGCCGCTGGTCTTCGCCCGGCTGTGGGCCCGCTGCGCCGACGCCGCACGGCGCGCCGCGGGCCCGGCCGGCCGTGGCGCCGCCAGCGCCTGCGAGGCCGAGCTCGAGGCGCTGCGCCTGCCCTCGCCCTGCGACTACGACGCCGCCTGCGCCGACCACGCCGCGCTCGAAACCCTGTCGAGCCTGGAACAACGCCTTCGTGCGGCGCACCCGGCGGTCGACCTGCGTGCCGCGCTGCTGGCGCTGGGCGCGCTGCTGCAACCGCTGGCCCGACGTCACGGCGCGGTGCCGGCGCGCGGGCTGAGCCTGCCGCTGCCCGCCAGCGCCGCCGATCAGCCTCTCGTCGCCGCCTGGTGGACGGGCCTCGTCGCCGACCTGCTGGCGCCGGCCGGGCACGACTGGCTGCTGATGCGGCCCGACGGCAGCGGGCCGGCGCCGCGTCTGCTGCTCGAGTTCGCCGGCGCCACGCCGGCCGCCTTGTCGGCCAGTTGGGACCCGCAGCGTCTGGCCGCACGTTATGTCGACCTCGCAGCCCCCGACTGGGCCGAAGCCGTCGCCGGGCGCGACGAGCGCACGCGCCGGCTCGGTGCCTATCTCGCGCACGGCTCGCTGTCGCTGGCGTTGGCCGCGGCCAGCTGGCGCGAGGCTTTCGAGGAGGGCTGATGGTGAAGCTCCTGCTGTCGATGGCCCTCGTGGTCGCCACCGGCCGGGTCGCGGCGGCAGCGCCGCCGGTGCAGATCGAAGGCGTCGTGGCCGACGAAGCGACCCGGCAGGCCGTCGTCGCACGGGCCTCGGCACTGTTCGGCGCCGAGGCCGTCGACGACCGGCTGCGGGCTGGCGCGGTCGGCGCCCCGCCCGGCGGGCGCGACGAACTGCTGCGGCTGCTGGACCCGGCGCTGCGCCAGGTGCGGGGCGGTCACCTCGAGTGGCGGCCGGGGCAGCTGCACGTCGAAGGCGAGGTCGCCGACGACGGCGTGCGCCGCGAGGTGCTGCGTGCGCTGGCCGCCACCGGGATGCGGATCACCGAGGCGCTGCGCCTGCGCCGCGACGACACCGCCGCCGGCGTCGAGTTCGAGGCCGGCAGCGCTCGCCTCACGGCAGCGGCGCAGCGCCAGCTCGACGCCATCGCCGCCCGGCTGGCCGCGCTGCCGGGGCAGCGCCTGGCCATCGTCGGCCACACCGACGACGCCGGCACGGCCGACGCCAACCTCGCGCTGTCGCTGCAGCGTGCCGAGGCCGTTCGCCAGCACCTGGCCTCGCGCGGCATCGAGCCGCAGCGCCTGGACGTGCGCGGCGCCGGGGCGGCCGAGCCGCGCGCCGACAACACCACGCCCGAAGGCCGCGCGCGCAACCGCCGCATCGAGCTGCGCGCCTTGAACTGAGCCCACCGGAGCCGCCATGCACGCTGCCGATCTCTGCGCCCCGCTGCCCGGTCTGGCCGACGCCGGCGACCCGGGCCCCGACCTCGCGTTCAGCACCGAGTTCGACACCATCGCCCGCTGGCGCGAAGAGGACGACGCCGGTCTGGCGCAAGGCGAATGGCGCAGCACGCCGCGGCGCGCCGACTGGGACGCCGTGCGCCGCGAGACCGAGCTCCTGCTGCACACGCGCTGCAAGGACCTGCGCCTCGCCGGCTGGTGGGGCGAGGCGTCGGCACAGCTTCAGGGCCTGCCCGGCCTGGCCGACGGCATGGAACTGCTGGCGGCGCTGTGCGAGCGCTGGTGGCCGCGTGTGCACCCGGCGGTCGACGGCGCCGATGCGGACGCACGCGCCGGCGTGCTGCGCTGGTGGCTGGCCCGCAGCGAGCGCCTGGCGCCCAGCGCGCCGGTGCTGCGGCTCGGGCGCCAGGCGCTCGGGCTGGCCGAGATCGAACGCACGCGCAGGCAGGCGCAGGACGACCCGGCGGCCGGCAGCCGCTGGCACGAGGTCCAGGCCGCGCTGGGGCACGGCGACGGCAGCGCGCTGGCCGCCGCCACCACGGCGCTGCCACGAGCGCTGCAGGCGCTGCATCGCCTGAAGGCCTGCTGCGACGCCGGCTTGGGCGAAGCGTCTCCGTCCTTCGACGCAGCGCGCGAGGCGCTGGAAGCGGCCGCGCGGACCTTGGCGCGCCTGCGGCAGGACATCGCACCGGCTGCAGCCCCCGGGCCGGCCGAAGAAGCGGCCGCCGAAGCAGCAGCGACGGTCGCGAAGGCGCCGGCCGCGACGATGCGGCCGCCACCCGGTGTCGCCGTCCCCACGCCGGCTGGCGACGAGTCGCCGCCGATCGGCCGCGACGAAGCGATCGCGCAGCTGCGGCGCATCGCCGAGTTCCTGCGCCGCACCGAACCGCACAACCCGGCGGCGTATCTGGCCGACAAGGCGGCGCGCTGGGCCGGGCTGGCGCTGCACGCCTGGCTGCGCGAGGTGATCGCCGATGAGCAGGCGCTGGCGCGGCTGGAAACGACGCTCGGCGTCGCACGCGACGCCGAACCCGGGCGCTGAAAACAGGACGGGCGGCCAGATGGCCGCCCGTAGCAGGTCTTCAGCGCGCGATCAGCTGCTCAGCCGCCGATCAGCGCGCCGCGCTGGCCGCCGGCGCCGCCGCGGCCGTGGTGGCGTCGCCTTCGCGCCAGCCGCCGCCCAGCACGCGGTACAGCGTGACCAGGTTCTGCGCCTGCAGCGCCCGCACCTGCACCTCGCTCTGCTGCGCCGCGAACAGCGAGCGCTGCGCGTCCAGCAGGTCGAGGTAGCTGGCGGCGCCGTTGCGGTAGCGCAGGTCGGCCAGTTCGAAGCGGCCCTGCTCGGCCTTCACCTGGGCCTGCAGCGCGGAAAGCTGCTCGCCCAGCGTCGCGCGGCCGGCCAGGGCGTCGGCGACCTCGCGGAAAGCCGACTGCACCGCCTTCTCGTACTGCGCGACGGAGATGTCGCGCCCGGCGTTGGCCGAGTCGAGGTTGGCGCGGTTGCGGCCGGCGTCGAAGATCGGCATCAGCAGCTGCGGCGCGAAGGTCCAGCCGGTGCTGCCGCTCTTGAACAGGCCGCTCAGCTCGCTGCTCGCGCTGCCGGCGGTGGCCGTCAGCGTGATCTGCGGGAAGAAGGCCGCCCGCGCCGCGCCGATGCGGGCGTTGGCGGCGATCAGCTGCTGTTCGGCCTGCAGCACGTCGGGCCGGCGCGTCAGCACCTCCGACGGCAGCCCGGCCGGCAGTTCGGGCAGCGAGGCCTGCTCCGACAGCGGCAGCCCCGCCGGCAGTTCGGCCGGCATCGGCTGGCCCAGCAGCAGCACGAGCGCGTTCTCGTCCTGGGCGCGCTGGCGCAGCAGTTGCGCATACGTCGCGCGCGCCGACTCGTACAGCGACTGCGCCTGGCGCAGGTCGAGCTGCGACGAGGCGCCGACGTCGAAACGCAGTTGCGTCAGCTTCAGCGACTCGGCACGCGTGTTCAGCGTGTCGCGCGTCACGCGCAGCAGCTCGTCGTCGGCCTGCAGCGTCAGGTAGCCGTTGGCCACCGACGCGATCAGGCTGATCTGCACCGCCTTGCGCGCCTCCTCGGTCGCCAGGTAGCTGGCGAGCGAGGCGTTGCTCAGGCTGCGCACGCGGCCGAACAGGTCCAGCTCGTAGCTCGACACCGCCAGGCCGGCCTGGTAGGTGCTCTTGATGCTCTCTTCGGTGGAAACACGCGAGCCGGTGACGCCCACGCCCACCGTCGGGAACAGGTCGGCGCGCTGCACGCGGTACTGCGCCCGCGCCTGCTCGATGTTGAGCACGGCGACACGCAGGTCGCGGTTGTTGGCCAGCGCGATGCCGACCAGCGCCTTCAGCCGCTCGTCGCGGAAGAACTGCTGCCACGGCAGGTCGGCCGCGGCGACGGCGCCGGCCGCGACAGGCGCGGCGGCATCGGGGAAGGCCGCGGCCACCGGGGCGGCCGGGCGCTGGTAGTCGGGCGCCAGCGTGCCGCAGCCGGCGAGAACCGCCGCGGCGACCAGCGTCAGGCCCGGGAACAGACGACGCGCGGCCATCACTTCTTCTCCTCGTCGTGGGCCGCCGGCTGATCGCCGTCTTCGGCCTCGTGCGCGTACATGCGCCGCTGCCGCTCGCTGCCCTTGAACAACTTGCGCACCAGCACGAAGAACAGCGGCGTGAAGAACACCGACAGCAAGGTCGCGGTGACCATGCCGCCCATCACGCCGGTGCCGATCGAGTTCTGGCTCGCCGAACCGGCGCCGTGCGAGATCGCCAGCGGCAGCACGCCCAGGATGAAGGCCATCGAGGTCATGATGATCGGGCGGAAGCGCAGGTGCGCCGCCTCGATCGCCGACTCGACCAGCGTCTTGCCCTGCGCATGCAGGTCCTTGGCGAACTCGATGATCAGCACCGCGTTCTTCGCCGCCAGGCCGATGATCGTGATCAGGCCGACCTTGAAGTACACGTCGTTCTCGAAGCCGCGCAGCATCGTCGCCAGCGCGACGCCGACGACGCCCAGCGGCACGACGAGGATCACCGACAGCGGGATCGACCAGCTCTCGTACAGCGCCGCCAGGCAGAGGAACACCGCCAGCAGCGAGAACGCGAACAGGATGGTCGCCGTCGAGCCCGAGAGCTTCTCCTCGCGCGAGGTGCCGGTCCACTCGTAGGCGAAGCCCGGGGGCAGCTGGCCGGCCAGACGCTCCATCTCGGCCAGTGCGTCGCCGGTGCTGTAGCCGGGCGCCGCGGCGCCGGCCAGGCGCATCGCCGGGTAGCCGTTGTAGCGCACCGTCTGCATCGGGCCGGAGACCCACTCGGTCGTCGTGAACGCCGACAGCGGCACCGGCTTGCCGGCGCTGTTGAGGGCGTTGATGCGCAGCAGGTCTTCCGGCTGCATGCGCGCGGGCGCATCGGCCTGGACGACGACACGCTGCATGCGGCCGGCGTTCGGGAAGTCGTTGACGTAGGACGAACCCAGCGAGGTCGACAGCGCGCTGTTGATCGCAGCGAAGCTCACGCCCAGCGCCGCCGCCTTGTCGCGGTCGATGTTGAGCTTGAGCTGCGGCGCGTCTTCCAGGCCTTCGGGGCGCACGCCGGCGAGCACCTTGCTCTGCGAGGCCATGAACAGCATCTGGTTGCGCGCCGCCAGCAGCGCCTCGTGGCCGTTGCCGCCGCGGTCCTGCAGGCGGAACGCGAAGCCGCTGGCCGTGCCCAGTTCAGGGATCGGCGGCGGGCTCACCGGGAAGATGAAGGCATCGCGGATCTGCGACAGCGCGCCGAACGCGCGGCCGACCAGCGCCTGCGCCGAGCCGCTCTTCAGGTCACGGTCCTTCCAGTCCTTCAGCGTCACGAAGCCCAACGCCGCGTTCTGGCCGCTGCCCGAGAAGCTGAAGCCCAGCACGCTGACCATGCTCGAGACTTCCGGCTGCTTGAGCATGAAGCCCTCGACCTGGCTCATCACCTCGCTGGTGCGCTCGGTCGTTGCGCCCGGCGGCAGCTGCACGTTGACGATCAGGTTGCCCTGGTCCTCGTTCGGCAGGAAAGAGGTCGGCAGCCGGGCCATGAACAGCACCAGCGCGGCGCCGATGGCCGCGTAGATGATCAGCATGCGGCCGCCGCGGCGCAGCACCCAGGCCACGCGGCTCTCGTAGCCGCGCGCGGTGCGCGCGAACGTGCGGTTGAACCAGCCGAAGAAGCCGCCCTTCTCCATGTGGTGGCCGGCTTCTACGGGCTTCAGGAAGGTCGCGCACAGCGCCGGCGTGAACGACAGCGCCATGAAGGCCGAGAACAGGATCGAGACCACCATCACCGCCGAGAACTGGCGGTAGATGTTGCCGACGGCGCCGCTGAAGAAGGCCAGCGGCACGAACACCGAGACCAGCACGACGGTGACGCCGACGATGGCGCCCGAGATCTGGCCCATCGCCTTGCGCGTCGCGGCGCGTGGCGACAGACCCTCGGTGCTCATGATGCGCTCGACGTTCTCGATGACGACGATCGCGTCGTCGACGACGATGCCGATGACCAGCACCATGCCGAACATCGTCAGCACGTTGATCGAGAAGCCCAGCCCCAGCAGCACCGCGAAGGTGCCCATCAGCGAGATCGGCACCACCAGCGTCGGGATGATCGTGTAGCGGATGTTCTGCAGGAACAGGAACATCACGAGGAACACGAGGAACACCGCCTCGACCAGCGTCTCGACGACCTGCTTGATCGAGATGTCGACGAACTTCGAGCTGTCGTACGGGATCGTCGCCTTCACGCCCTGCGGGAAGTACTTGGACAGCTCGTCCAAGCGCTGCTTGACCGCCTTGGCGGTGGCCATGGCGTTGCCCGAGGGCGAAAGCTGCACGCCGATGCCGGTCGAGGCCTTGCCGTTCAGGCGCGCCTGCGTCGCATAGCCCTGGGCGCCGAGCTCGATGCGCGCGACGTCCTTCAGCCGCACGGTCGAACCGTCGGCGTTGGCGCGCAGCACGATGTTGCCGAACTGCTCGACGGTCTTGAGCTGGCCGTCGACGACGACGGTGGCGAAGATCGGCTGGCCCGGCACGTTCGGCCGGTCACCGATCGTGCCCGAGGCGACCTGCGCGTTCTGCGCCGAGATCGCCGTGTTGACGTCGGCCGTCGACAGCTTGTAGCCGACGAGCTTGGCCGGGTCGATCCAGATGCGCATCGCGCGCTCGGTGCCGAACAGCTGCGCCTGGCCGACGCCGGGAACACGCTGCAGTTCGGGCAGCACGTTGCGCGAGGCGTAGTCGCCCAGCGCCACCGGGTCGTAGGCCGGGTTGTCCGAGGACAGGATCGTGAACAGCAGGAAGTTCGAGCGCGACTTGTCGACGCGCACGCCCTGCTGCGTCACCGCCTGCGGCAGGCGCGGCGTGGCGCGGCTCAGGCGGTTCTGCACGTCCACCTGGGCCAGGTCGGGGTTGGTGCCCGGCTCGAAGCTCAGCGTGATCGAGCCGCTGCCGTCGGCCTGCGCGACCGACTCCATGTAGATGAGGCCCGGCGAGCCGTTCATCTCGCGTTCGATGACGCTCAGCACGCTGTCTTCCAGCGTCTGCGCCGAGGCGCCCGGGTACGAGGTCTGGACGACGATCGACGGCGGCGCGACCGGGGGGTACTGGGAAATCGGCAGCTGCGTGATCGCGACGCCGCCGAAGACCAGGATGAACAGTGCGATCACCCACGCGAAGACGGGGCGGTCGATGAAGAAACGTGCCATCTAGACGCCCCTCACTTGGCCGCCGAGGCCGCCGACGCCGGGGCAGCCGAGGCGGCAGCGGCCGGCGCGGCACCCGCCGGCTGCGAGGCCGCCGGGTTCCACGGCACCGGCTTCACGGTGGTGACGCCGCGCAGCTTCTGGAAGCCGTCGACCATGATCTTGTCGCCGGCGGCCAGGCCGTCGAGCACGACCCACTGGCCGTCGCGGCCGCCGGCGATCTTCACCGGGCGCGGCGCGAACTTGCCGTCGTTGCCGACGACCAGCACCGTGTCGCCCTGGTTGCTGCGCGTCACCGCCTGCTGCGGCACCAGGATCGCGTCGGACGCGGCGGCCTGCTCCAGGCGCACACGCACGTACATGCCCGGCAGCAGCGTGCCCTTGGGGTTGGGCACCTCGGCGCGCAGCGTGATCTGGCCGGTGGTCTCGTCGACCGTCAGGTCCTGGAACAGCAGCTTGCCGGCCGTCGGGTAGACGCTGCCGTCGTCGAGCACGACACGCACCGGCACGGCACCGCCGACGCTCTTGAACTTGCCGGCGGCGATCGCCTGGCGCAGCCGCATCACGTCGGCCACCGGCTGCGTGAAGTTGACGTAGACCGGGTCGATCTGCTGCACGACGGCCAGCTGCGTGACTTCGCCCTGGCCGACCAGCGCGCCTTCGGTCACCAGCGCGCGGCCGATGCGGCCGGAGATCGGCGAGGTGACGGTGGCATAGCCGAAGTTGATGTTCGCCGTCTGCACCGCGGCCTGCGCCGCGGCGACGTCGGCTTCGGCGGCCTTGGCCGAAGCGACGGCGTCGATGTAGTCCTGCTGGCTGATCGCGTTGGCCTTGACCAGCGGCTCGTAGCGCTGGGCCTGGGCGCGGGCCTGGGTCAGCGACGCCTCGGCACGCGCGAGCTGGGCGCGTGCGCTGGCCAGCGTCGCCTCGTAAGGCGCCGGGTCGATGCGGAACAGCACCTGGCCGGCCTTGACGTCGCTGCCTTCGGTGAAGCGGCGCTCGACGAGGATGCCGGCGGCGCGGGCGCGCACCTGCGCGACACGCGAGGCCTCGGTGCGGCCGGGCAGTTCGGTGACGACGGGCACCGTCTGCACCGTCGCGGTGACGACACCGACCTCGGGCGGCGGCGGCGCCTGGCCGCCTGCCTGTGCCGGATCCTGCTTGGAACAGGCGGCCAGCATCACGGCCAGCGGCACCGCCAGCAGCGGCCACACGAAGGCGCGGCCCGGCGACTTCACGACACGACGCGTCGAGGACATGCGGAAAACCTTTCTTGTTCGCGAACCGGGGGCACAAGCCCCCAACGGCCCGCTGGATGGAGCAACCCACGGGCCAAAAGCCGCAGACTATACATACAATCGCGTATGTATGTTTAAGCCAGCCTGAAGCCATGGCCCGACGCACCAAAGAGGAAGCCGAGGCGACACGCGCCCGGATCCTCGATGCGGCAGAGCGCGAATTCCACAACAACGGCGTTTCCGGAACGTCGCTGGAGGACATCGCGCGCGCCGCGGGCGTGACACGCGGCGCAATTTACTGGCATTTCCGTGACAAGGCAGCGCTCTTCGAGGCGATGATGGAACGCGTCGTGCTGCCGCTGGAGACCGAGATGCTGCGTGCCGGCGACCCCGAGGTCGCCGATCCGCTGACGATGGTGCGCCAGGCGACGCTGGGCGCCCTGCGCGCCGCCGTCGAGGACGAGCAGGCGCGGCGCGTGCTGGAGATCGCGCTGCACAAGGTCGAGTACGTCGACGAGATGCAGGGCGTGCGCGAACGCCGCATCGCCTGTCTGGTCGAGCGCATCGGCCACCTCGCGGCGATGTTCGAGCGCGCCCACGCGGCCGGGCAGATCCACCTCGCGATGCCGGCGATGACTGCGGCCGGCGGCCTGCATGCGCTGATCGACGGCCTGCTGCACAACTGGATGCTCGACCCCGGCGCCTTCGACCTCGTCGCCTGCGGCGAGGCCGTGCTCGACGCCTACTTCCGCGGCCTCGACGTGCCGGCCTGATCCCCGCCGCCGGCACCGGGATTGCCCGGCGCGCGCGGGCCCGGGCCCTAGACTGGGCCGATGCCGCACGAGACCTCGCTGATCGCGACGATCGCCGCGGGGTTCGGCTTGGCGCTCGTGCTCGGCTACCTCGCGGCGCGCCTGAAGATGCCACCCCTGGTGGGCTACCTGCTCGCCGGCATCGCGATCGGCCCGGCGACGCCGGGTTTCGTCGCCGACGTAGCGCTCGCAGGTCAACTCGCCGAGATCGGCGTCATGCTGCTGATGTTCGGCGTCGGGCTGCACTTCTCGCTCGCCGACCTGCTGGCCGTGCGCCGCATCGCGGTGCCGGGCGCGATCCTGCAGATCGCCGTGGCCACGGCGATGGGCATGGCCACCGCCAGCTTCTGGGGCTGGCGGCCGGCGGCGGCCTTCGTCTTCGGCCTGGCGCTGTCGGTGGCCAGCACCGTCGTGCTGCTGCGTGCGCTGGAGGCGCGTGGCCAGGTCGACACCGTCAACGGCCGCATCGCGGTGGGCTGGCTGGTCGTCGAGGACCTGGTGATGGTGCTGGCGCTGGTGCTGCTGCCGCCGGTGGCCGCGCTGCTCGACGGCCAGGCGCCGGTCGGCGAGGAACTCGGCGAGGCGCTGCTGTGGACCTTCGCCAAGGTCGGCGGCTTCATCGTGCTGATGCTGCTCGTCGGCCGGCGCCTGCTGCCGGGCATGCTGTGGCTGGCGGCGCGCAGCAACTCGCGCGAGCTGTTCACGCTGGGGGTCGTCGCCGCGGCGGTCGGCGTGGCCTACGCCTCGGCCAAGCTGTTCGACGTCTCGTTCGCGCTAGGCGCCTTCTTCGCCGGGATGATGATGCGCGAGTCGGAGTTCGCGCACCGCGCCGCCGACGAGTCGCTGCCGCTGCGCGACGCCTTCTCGGTGCTGTTCTTCGTCTCGGTGGGCATGCTGTTCGACCCGGCGATCCTGCTCGCCGAGCCGCTGCGCGTGCTGGCCGTCGTGGCCATCGTGATGCTGAGCAAGACCTTCGCCGCGATCGCGCTCGTGCTCGCCTTCCGCTACCCGCTGGGCAGCGCGATGACGGTCGGCGCCAGCCTGGCGCAGATCGGCGAGTTCTCGTTCATCCTCGCCGGGCTGGGCGTCGCGCTGGGCGTGCTGCCGGCCGAAGGCAACAGCCTGGTGCTGGCCGCGGCACTGATCTCGATCGCCGCCAACCCGCTGCTGTTCGCCGCCATCGAGCCGGCGATGGCCTGGCTGCGCGAACGTTCACCCGCCCTGCGCCGTTTCGAGGCCCGCGAGGACCCGCTGGCGGCGCTGCCCGAGCACGTCGACACGCGCCGCCTCGAAGGCCTGGTCGTCGTCGTCGGCCACGGCCGCGTCGGCCGCGCGGTGACCGAGGCCCTCGGCCGGGCCGGCGTGCCCTTCATCGTCGTCGACCAGAACCGCGAGCGTGTCGAGGCGCTGCGCGAAGCCGGCCTGCACGCCGTCTGGGGCGACGCCGCCGAGCCGCTGGTGCTGGTGCAGGCGCACGTCGCGCGCGCCAGCGTGCTCGTCGTCGCGACGCCCGACACCTTCGACGTGCGCCGCGTCGCCGAAACCGCGCTGACGCTGCGCCCGGGCCTGGAGATCGTCGCGCGTTCGGCCGGCGCCGACGCCGACGCGCTGCTGCAGACCGCCGGCGTGGCGCGCGTCTTCGTCGCCGAGGCCGAGCTGGCGCAGGCGATCGCGGCGCACACCGTCGCACGCTGGCGCGGCGTCGAGCCGGCCTGAACACCGCGGCGAGCCTGCGCCCCCTGCACCGGGGGGGGCGCAACGCTTCTTACCGCCCGCCGGGCAGGACGTCACGGAACGCTCGGCCAGAATTTCCCCACCCGTCCAGCCCGCCGCCACGATGCCCGTCTTCCGCCGCCCCGCCCTGCCCGCACGTCCCCTGCTCCCGGCCCGCCGCCACGCGCTGGCGCTGCTGATGGCCGGCGCCGCCGGCGCCGCGCACGCCGAAGGCGCCGGGCTGATGGGTCTGATGCGCCGGCTGCGCGGCCCGCAAGGCGGCGAAGGCGAACTCGACCGCGACGACGACGCGCCCGGCGGCGTCGTGCTGCCGGCCGGCGCGCGCTCCGAACTCAACCTCGCCTACGGCGACGACCCGGCGCAGAAGCTCGACGTCTTCATGCCCGCCGGTAGCGGCCAGCGCCACCCGGTGCTGCTGATGGTGCACGGCGGCGCCTGGATGGTCGGCGACAAGGGCAACCGCGCCGTCGCCGCCGCCAAGGTGGCGCGCTGGCTGCCGCGCGGCTGGATCGTCGTCTCGACCAACTACCGCATGGACCGCCAGGCGCCCAACCCGCTGCAGCAGGCCGACGACGTCGCGCGCGCGCTGGCCTTCGTGCAGCAGAAGGCCGCCGGCTGGGGCGGCGACGGCGAGCGTGTGCTGCTGATGGGCCATTCGGCCGGCGCCCACCTCGTGGCGCTGCTGGCCGCCGACCCGCGCATCGCCGAGCGCCGCGGCGCGCGCCCCTGGCTGGGCACCGTCGCGCTGGACAGCGCGGCGCTGGACGTGGTGCAGATCATGGAAGGCTCGCACTACCGCTTCTACGACCGCGTCTTCGGCAAGGACCCGGCGGTCTGGCGCGACAACTCGCCCTACCACCGCCTGGCCGGCACGCCGCGGCCGATGCTGCTGGTGTGCTCGTCGCAGCGCAAGGAAAGCTGCGGCCAGGCCGAACGTTTCGCCGCCAAGGTGCAGGCCGCCGGCGCGCGCGCCCAGGTGCTGCCGGTGGACTTCAACCACGGCGGCATCAACGCCGAACTGGGCAAGGACACGCGCTACACCGAGCAGGTCGAAGCCTTCATGAAGTCGCTCGGCCTGCCCTGACGCGGCGCGGCGGCCGGCCGCGGCGGGCACATGCCTTGCCGTCGGGTCGGCCCGTGAAGATCGCCCAAGTCGCCCCGCTGTTCGAACGTGTCCCGCCGCAGGCCTACGGCGGCACCGAGCGGGTCGTCTCCTACCTCACCGAGGCGCTGGCGGCGCAGGGCCACGAGGTCACGCTGTTCGCCAGCGGCGACTCGCGCACTGCCGCGACGCTGGTGCCGATGTCGCGCCGCAGCCTGCGCGGCGACCCGGCACGGCCGGACTGGCTGATGCGCCACGTGATGATGGTCGACCGCGTCTTCGAGCAGGCGCCGCGTTTCGACGTCATCCACTTCCACATCGATTTCCTGCACTACCCGCTGGCCGAGCGCGCGGCGACACCTTGCGTGACGACGATGCACGGCCGCCTGGACCTGCCCGAGCTGCGGCCGCTGCACGCCCACTTCCACGAGCACCCGCTGGTCTCGATCTCGCAGCACCAGCGTCAGCCGCTGCCCGGCGCTCACTGGTGCGCCACCGTGCACCACGGGCTGCCGATCGACCTCTACCGCTTCCACGAGAAGCCCGAGGACTACTTCGTCTTCCTCGGCCGCATCTCGCCGGAAAAGCGGGTCGACCGGGCGATCGAGATCGCGATCGCCTGCGGCGTGCCGCTGCGCATCGCCGCCAAGGTCGACCCCGCCGACCGCATCTACTTCGAGCGCGACATCGCGCCGCTGCTGGCCCACCCGCTGGTCCGCTTCATCGGCGAGGTCGGCGACAGCGAGAAGAACGACCTGCTGGGCAACGCCCGCGCGCTGCTGTTCCCGATCGACTGGCCCGAGCCTTTCGGCCTGGTGATGATCGAGGCCTTCGCCTGCGGCACGCCGGTCGTCGCCTACCGCTGCGGCTCGGTGCCCGAGGTGCTCGACGACGGCGTCACCGGCTTCATCGTCGACGACCAGGCCGGCGCCGTCGAGGCCGCGCGCCGCATCGGCGAGATCGACCGCCGGCGCTGCCGCGCCGAGTTCGAGCGCCGCTTCACCGTCGAGCGCATGGCATCGCGCTACGTCGAGGTCTATCGCGCGCTGATCGAGCAGCGCGCCGGGAGCCTGGCATGACCGGACCGATCCGCATCGGGGGCGAGTGGTACGTCACCGTGGCCGCCGCCCGCGCCGACGACAACCCGTACGTCGTCAAGAGCGACGACAGCTTCGGGCTGTTCGACCGCCTGGGCGACATCCGCGCCTGGGGCGAAGGCGAACAGGGCCTGTACCACCGCGACACACGCTACCTGTCGCGCATGGAGCTGCTGGTCGACGGCCTGCGGCCGATGTTCCTGGGCGCCACGGTCAAGGAGCGCGACAACCTGCTGATCGTCGAGGCGATGAACCCCGACCTGCTGGCCGGCGGCGAGCTGCGTGTGCCCAAGGGCGAGATCCACCTGTTCCGTGCCAAGCTGCTCTGGGACGACGCCTGCTGGGAGCACATCCGCCTGACGCACCACGGGCTGGAGCCGGTGGAGCTGGAGCTGACGCTGCAGTTCGACGCCGACTTCCGCGACCTGTTCGAGGTGCGCGGCAGCACGCGCACGCAGCGCGGCACGGCGCATCCGCCGCGCCGCGCCGGCGACACGCTGGTCTTCGACTACGACGGCCTGGACGGCCTGCGGCGCACGAGCCGCGTGACGCTGCAGCCGTCGCCCGACACCTGGAGCGAACGCGAGGTGCGCTACCGGCTGCAGCTGGCGCCCGGCGCCGAGGCCCACCTCTATTGCACCGTCGCCTGCGACGTCGGCGACAGCGCGCGCACGCGTGCGCCGGGCTACGACGCCGCGTTCCGCGCCAACGCCCAGGCGCGCGAGCAGCAGGCGCACGGCGCCGGCCGCATCCGCAGCTCCAACCCGCTGGTCGAACGCTGGCTCGAACGCTCGGTGGCCGACGTCGCGATGCTGACCACCGAGCTGCCGACCGGCCCCTACCCCTATGCCGGCGTGCCCTGGTACTCGACGACCTTCGGCCGCGACGGCCTGATCACCGCGCGCGAGCTGCTCTGGCTGGACCCGGGGCTGGCGCGCGGCGTGCTGGAGTGCCTGGCGGCGTCGCAGGCGCGCGAGGAAGACGCCGAACGCGACGCCGAGCCCGGCAAGATCCTGCACGAGGCGCGCCAGTGCGAGATGGCACGCACGCGCGAGGTGCCGTTCGAGCGCTACTACGGCACGATCGACGCGACGCCGCTGTTCGTCGCGCTGGCCGGTGCCTACTGGCGCCGCACCGCCGACCTGGACTTCGTGCGCCGGCTGTGGCCGCACGTGCTGGCGGCGCTGCAGTGGATCACGCGCTGGGGCGACCGCGACGGCGACGGCTTCGTCGAGTACGCGCGGCGCAGCAGCCGCGGCCTGGTGCAGCAGGGCTGGAAGGATTCGCACGACTCGGTGTTCCACGCCGACGGCCGCCTCGCCGAGGCGCCGATCGCGCTGTGCGAGGTGCAGGCCTACGTCTACGAAGCCAAGCGCTACGGCGCCGAACTGGCCACGGCGCTGGGCGAGACGGTGCTCGCGCAGCAGCTGCAGGACGAGGCCGAGGCGATGCGCCGGGCCTTCCAGGAACGGTTCTGGTGCGAGGAGCTGGGCCTGTACGCGATCGCGCTCGACGGCGCCAAGGCGCCGTGCCGCGTCGCCACCTCCAATGCCGGCCACGCGATGTGGACCGGCATCGCCGCGCCCGAGCACGCGGCGCGCATGGCCGAACGTTTCGGCGAGCCCGACTTCTGGACCGGCTGGGGCATCCGCACCGTCGCCGCGGGCCAGGCGCGCTACAACCCGATGTCCTATCACAACGGCTCGATCTGGCCGCACGACAACGCGCTGATCGCGATGGGCCTGGCCCGCTACGGCCACACCGACGCCGCGGCACGGGTGATGGACGGCCTGTTCGAGGCCACGCTGCACTTCGCCCAGCACCGCGTGCCCGAGCTGTTCTGCGGCTTCCACCGCCGCGACGGCGAAGGGCCGACGCTGTACCCGGTGGCCTGCGCGCCGCAGGCCTGGTCGGCGGCGGCAGTGTTCGGCATGCTGCAGGCCAACCTGGGGCTGGAGATCGACGCCCCGGCCGGCGTGCTGTCGCTGCGCTCGCCGCGGCTGCCGGCTTTCATCGACTGGCTGGCGCTGCACGACCTGCGCGTCGGCAAGGCCAGCGTCGACCTGCTGCTGCGCCGCTACGACCGCGACGTCGGCGTCCAGATCACGCGCAAGGACGGGCCGATCGAGGTCCGCGTCGCCGTCTAGGCGCCGTGGCCGCGCGCATCGCGCGCCGCCTATCCACGTAAACGTGAAGACTGCGCACCGCAGGGGCGACGCACGAATGCGAATTCCGGCAAAATCGATCAAAACAATGGTCGTGGCGCCACCGTGCTGCCCGCCGATCGATGAACCGAGATCACCGTCGCCACGCCCCGCGCGCGGCCTGCCATCGTGGTCGCCACGACCGCGCTTCCCGGCCGCGCCGCCGGGACGGCGGCAGCGCCGCATGAACGGCACGGCCTTCATCGTCACGCGACACGACCCGCTGCTGGTCGTGCTGTCGCTGCTGATCGCGGTCTTCGCGTCCTACGTGGCGCTGGACCTGTCGCGCCGCCTGGGCGCCAGCCATGGCCGCCACCGGCGTGTCTGGTGGGCCGGCGGGTCGCTGGCGATGGGCACCGGCATCTGGGCGATGCACTTCGTCGGCATGCTCGGCTACGACGCCGGCATACCGCTGGCCTTCCGCTGGGACGCGACGCTGGCGAGCTGGTTCGCCGCCGTCGTCGCCGCCGCGATCGCGCTCGGCGTGGCGACGCACGAGCGCCTGACGGCGCGTTCGCTGGCCGCCGGCAGCACCAGCATGGCCGCCGGCATCTGCACCATGCACTACCTCGGCATGGGCGCGCTGGACCTCGAGCCGGACATCGTCTGGAACCCGGTCTGGATCGTGATCTCGGTGCTGATCGCCTGGCTGGCCTCGGCTGCGGCGTTGGCGATCTTCTTCGACCTGCGGCACCGGCCCGGCCGAACCGGCCGCCGGCTGCAGGCGCTGGCGGCGCTGGTGATGGGCGCGGCGATCGGCGGCATGCACTACAGCGGCATGGCCGCCGCGCAGCTGCCGCAAGGCGCGATCTGCCTCAGCACCGACGCGATGTCGGGCACGCCGCTGGCGCTGCTCGTCGGCATTGCCAGCCTGCTGCTGCTGGGCGGCACGCTGACGCTGACGATCTTCGACGCGCTCGCCGACGTGCGCGAGTCCCGCCTGACGCGCTCGCTCGACGTCGCGCACGACGCCTTGCTGCGCCGCGCGCTGGAAGACCCGCTGACCGGCCTGCCCAACCGTGTCCTGTTCGAGGACCGGCTGACGCACGCGCTGGCGCGGCTGGCGCACCAGGCCTCGCCCACCCGGCGGCCGGACGAACGGCTGGCGGTGCTGTTCTTCAATCTCGACGGCTTCAAGGCCATCAATGACTCCTTCGGCCACGAAGCCGGCGACGAGGTGCTGCACGAAGCCGGCCGGCGGCTGCAGGCCTGCATCGGCGAAGGCGACACCGTCGCCCGGCTGGGCGCCGATGAGTTCGTCGCGCTGCTCGAGTCGCGCGATGCCGAGGGCAGCGCGGTGACGCTGGCGCGCCGTGCCGGCGACAGCCTGCGCACGGCCTTCGTGGCCGCCGGGCGCACGGTGTCGCTGTCGTGTTCGGTCGGCGTCGCGCTGTACCCGGAGCACGACGACACCGGGCTGCGCCTGCTGGGCTGCGCCAACGCCGCGATGGACGCCGCCAAGCGCGCCGGCGGTGACACCTTCGTCGTCTACGAACGCGACATGGCCGGTGACGCCGGTGAACAGCTCGTGCTGCAGCACGCGCTGCGACATGCGCTGGACCGCGGCGAGCTGACGCTGCATTACCAGCCCAAGGTGCGTGCCGCCGGCGCGCAGCTGCACGGGCTGGAGGCCTTGCTGCGCTGGCGGCACCCGCAACGCGGCCTGGTCAGCCCGGCGATCTTCGTGCCGCTGGCCGAACGTTTCGGGCTCATCGGCGCGATCGGCCACTGGGTGCTGGAGGCGGCCTGCGCCCAGCTCGCGAGCTGGCAGGCCGAAGGCCAGCATTGCCGCGTCGCGATCAACCTGTCGCCGCAGCAGCTGCGCCAGGCCGACCTGCCCGAGCGCATCGCCGCGGCGCTGGCGCGCCACGGCCTGGCCCCCGACAGCCTGGTCTGCGAAGTCACCGAGACGGCGATGATGGAGAACCTGGGATCCGAACGCGGCGTGCTCGACGCCATCGCCGCGCTCGGGGTCTGCGTCTCGATCGACGACTTCGGCACCGGCTATTCCAGCCTCGCGCACCTGCGAAGCCTGCCGGCGCGCCAGCTGAAGATCGACCGCAGCTTCGTCGCCGACCTGGGCCAGGACCCGGCGGCCAGCGCCGTGCTCGACGCCATCGTGCGCCTGGCGCACGCGGTGGGCATGGAGGTCGTCGCCGAAGGCGTGGAGACCGCGGCGCAGCAGGCGGCGCTGACCGAACTCGGCTGCGACCTGCTGCAGGGCTACGTCATCGCGCGGCCGATGCCGGCCGAGGCGGTGCTGGCCTGGATAGCAGCCTTCGAAGGCACGGCCGAAGCGTCCTAGAACAGCTGGCGAACGACGCGCCCGGCGTGGTCGGCGATGTACAGCCGGGTGGCCGTCGTGCACTGGGCGATGAAGTCGGCGTGGCGCTGGACATGCGCCAGATCGGGGTGGTAGGCCGCGAAGACCTTCTCGAGGCGACCGTCGGCACCGCGCCGCACTTCGACGACGCGGTACAGGATGGGATGCGAGGCGGAATCTGAGTTCATCGGCTGACGGGCCGGATTGCGTCGTGACGGGCGCGCAATCGACCCATTGTTCACCGTCCGCGCCCCCCACGATTTGATGCGCCCCAGAAAAGGGGTGAAGAGCGGTCGCCGCGGCCCTCGGGCGCCGTTCTTGCCACCGGCCGGCCCTGCCCGACGAGGAGATGCCCGATGCACGACCCGGCCGCCGGTGCCGGATCCATGGCCGAGCTGACACGCGCCCATCCCTGGGGCGAGACGCCGCTGGGCCCGCGGGACGCGTGGCCGGTCAGCCTGCGTTCGGCCGCGTCGCTGGTGCTGGACAGCCGGTTTCCGATGACGCTGTGGTGGGGCCACGAGCTGCGGCTGATCTACAACGACGCCTACGTGCCGGTGCTGGCGGCCAAGCACCCGCAGGCGCTCGGCCGCCCCGCCGCCGAGGTCTGGGCCGAGATCTGGCACATCCTCGGGCCGCAGACGCTGCGTGTGCTCGAAGGCGGCGGCGCCACCTGGAACGAGCACCTGCTGCTGCCGATGCAGCGCAAGGGCTTCGTTGAGGAGACCTACTTCACCTTCTCGTACAGCCCGGCGCGCGACGACGACGCCGGCATCGCCGGCGTGCTCGTCACCTGCCAGGAGACCACCGCCCAGGTGCAGGGCGAGCGCCAGCTGCAGCTGTTGCGCGACCTGGGCGCGCGCACCGCCGGCGGACGTTCGGCCGACGGTGTCTGCCGCATCGTCTCGGCGGTACTCGCCGAGCACGACGCCGACCTGCCGTTCGCGCTGCTCTATCTGCACGACGACGCCGGCGCGCTGCAGCTGGCCGGCCAGGCCGGATTCGCGCACACCGAGGCCGATGGCCGCGGCACGATGGCCGCGCCGGGCGCAGACGCCTGGCCGATCGCCGCGGCCGAAGCCAGCGCCACGGGGCTCTTCATCGGCCCGCTGCCGCCGGCGCTGGACCGTCCGCCTTGCGGGCGCTGGAACGTGCCGCCGCGCCAGGTGGCCGTCGTCGCGCTGGAGGCCGGCGCCGGCTCGGCCTCGCTGGGCTACTTGGTCGCCGGGCTGAACCCGCTGCGCGAAGTCGACCACGGTTATTCGCAGCTCTTCCGGCTGGCGGCCGACCAGATCGCCAGCGCGCTGCGCAGCGCACGCGCGTTCGAGCAGGAGCGCCGCCGCGCCGAGGCGCTGGCCGAGATCGACCGCCAGAAGTCGGCCTTCTTCAGCAACATCAGCCACGAGTTCCGCACGCCGCTGACGCTGATGATCGGGCCGACCGAGGACGCGCTGCGTTCGCCCGAGGGCGTGCTCGGCGGCGCCGCGCTGGACACCGTCTACCGCAACGAGCTGCGGCTGCTGAAGCTGGTCAACGCGCTGCTCGACTTCGCGCGGCTGGAGGCCGGGCGCATGGTCGCGACTTACGAGGCGACCGACCTGGCGCGGCTCACGGCCGATCTGGCCGGCAGCTTCCGCTCGGCCTTCGACCGCGCCGGCATCGCGCTCGAGGTCGACTGCGGGCCGATCGCCGGCGAGGTCTTCGTCGACCGCGGCATGTGGGAGAAGGTCGTGCTGAACCTGCTGTCCAACGCGCTGAAGTTCACCTTTCGAAGGCGGCGTGCAGGTGCGGCTGCACGACGACGGCGCGCAGGTGCGGCTGAGCGTGCAGGACAGCGGCGTCGGCATTGCCGCCGAGGACGTGCCGCGGGTCTTCGAACGTTTCCACCGCGTCGAGGGCGCGCGTGCCCGCACGCACGAGGGTTCGGGCATCGGGCTGGCGCTGGTCAGCGACCTGGTGCGCCTGCACGGCGGCCGCTGCACGCTGGACAGCACGCCCGAGGTCGGCACCACGGTCACCGTCCGTCTGCCCAAGGGCCGCGCCCACCTCGCCGGCGAGCGCGTGCGCGAAAGCGGCGCCCCCGCACCCGAGGCGCCGGGGCTGCACAGCCCGTTCCTGGTGGAGGCGCTGCGCTGGATGCCGGACGTGGCGCCGCCGGCCCAGAACGCGGCCGCCGCCTCGGCGACCTCGCCTTCGCCCCCGGTGGACGAACCGCCGCTGCCGGGCCACGTGCTCGTCGTCGACGACAACGCCGACATGCGCGACTACCTCGCCCGCCTGATGTCGGAGCGCTGGTCGGTCCAGACCGCACGCGACGGACTGGAAGCGCTGCAGGCGGTGCACGAACGCCGCCCCGACGTCGTGCTGACCGACATCATGATGCCGCGGCTGGACGGCCTGCGCCTGCTGCGCCGGCTGCGCGAGGACCCGGCGACGGCCGATCTGCCGGTCATCGTGCTGTCGGCGCGCGCCGGCGAGGAAGCGCGTGTCGAGGGCATCGAACTGGGTGCCGACGACTACCTCGTCAAGCCGTTCGCGGCGCGCGAACTGATGGCCCGCGTGCAGGCCCAGCTGCGCCTCGTGCACGCCGGGCGCGAACGCGCCGAACTGCTGGCCCGCGAGCGCCGCGCGCGCACCGAGGCCGACTTCCAGCGACGGCAGCTGCGCGCGATCATCGACCAGGCACCGACGCTGATCGCCGTCTTCCGCGGCGCCGAACACGTCGTCGAACTGGCCAACGACCGCATCTGCCAGGCCTGAGGGCGGCGGCCCGACGCGGTGCTGGGCCGGCCCTTCTTCGACGCCGTGCCCGAAGCCCAGGGCGAGGAATGGCGGCCGCTGCTCGACGGCGTCTACCGCAGCGGCGAGCCCTATGTCGGCACCGAGGTCGCGACCCACTTCGCGGCCGGCGACGACGGCCAGCCGCAGACGCGCTTCTTCGACTTCGTCTGGGCGCCGCTGCGCGAGCACGGCGAGGTGCAAGGCATCATCGTCGTGGCCAGCGACGTCACGCCGCAGGTCAGCACGCGCCGCGAACTGGGCCGGCTGCGCGAGGCCGCCGAAGCCGCGAACCAGGCCAAGGACGGCTTCCTGGCGATGCTCGGCCACGAACTGCGCAACCCGCTGGCGCCGATCATGACCGCGCTGCAGCTGATGAAGCTGCGCGGCGGCGACGGCGTCGAACGCGAGCGCGCGGTCATCGAGCGCCAGATGCGCCACGTCGTCTCGCTGGTCGACGACCTGCTCGACGTCTCGCGCATCACGCGCGGCAAGGTGACGCTCAAGCAGGGCTTCGTCGAGCTGGCCGATGTCGTGGCCAAGGCCATCGAGATGGTCAGCCCGCTGCTCGAGCAGCAGCGCCACGAACTGCAGGTGGAGGTGCCGACCAGCGGGCTCGGCCTGTGGGGCGACGTCGACCGGCTGGCGCAGGTCGTCTTCAACATCCTCAACAACGCCGCCAAGTACACGCCGCCGGGCGGCCGCGTCGGCATGCGCGGCCGGCTGGACGGCGGCGAGGTCGTGCTGGAGGTCAGCGACAACGGCGTCGGCATCGCGCCGGCGATGCTGTCGCGGGTCTTCGATCCTTTCGTGCAGGAGGGCCAGACGCTGGACCGCTCGCGCGGCGGCCTCGGGCTGGGCCTGGCGATCGCGAGCAGCCTGGCCGAACTGCACGGCGGCGCGGTGACGGCCGCCAGCGAAGGTGATGGCCGGGGCTCGACCTTCGGCGTGCGCCTGCCGCACCAGCCGCAGCCGCCGCCGCTGCCGGACGAGGCCGCGGAGCGCACCGGCGTGCGCGGCGCGCACGGCCAGCGCACGCCGCGTGTCCTGATCGTCGACGACAACGTCGACGCCGCCGAACTGCTGGCCGAATACCTGAAGGATCAGGGCTTCGACGTGCGCACGGTGCACGACGGCCTGTCGGCGCTGGCGGCCGCGCGCGCCTTCCGGCCCGACGTGGCGCTGGTGGACATCGGCCTGCCGGTGATGGACGGCTACGAGGTCGCGCGCCGCCTCGGCCAGGACCTCGCCTGCCCCGGCTTGCGGCTGATCGCCGTCACCGGCTACGGCCAGCAGCAGGACCGCGAACGCTCGGCCTCGGCGGGATTCCACGAGCACCTGGTCAAGCCCGTCGACCTGGGACGGCTGGAAACGGGGCTGCGCGAGATGCTGCCGACACAGGCGCGGAGCTCGCGGCGCGCGGGCTGAGCGGCCGGAGGGGCCGGGACCGCACGGCACGGCGACGCACGACACGCGCCTGGCTGCCACGCTCCGGTCACAGCCTTGTTAAGACCGGCCCGAAGAATGCGCCGCTCCCAAGAGCAATCCACAGGAGCCGGCCTTGTTTCGAGAACCATCGATGGCGCGTCGTGTGCGCGTCGCACCGTACAACGTCCTGCTGATCGGCGCGCTGCTGGCGCTGACGGCCTGCGGCAGCGACGACGACCCGGCGCCGACGCCGGACGCCTCCGCCGAGCTGGCGCTGCTGGAGACGACCGACCTGCACTACTACGCGCGCAGCTACAACTACTACGCCGACAAGGCCGACAACAGCGTCGGCCTGGAACGCACCGCGACGCTGATCCGCCAGGCGCGCCAGGAGTTCGCCAACACCCTGCTCGTCGACAACGGCGACACGATCCAGGGCACGGTGCTGGGCAGCTACGAGGCCCAGGTGCAGCCGCTGGCGCCCACCGAGCAGCTGACGATGTACAAGGCGATGGCGACGCTGAAGTACGACGCCGGCACGCTGGGCAACCACGAATTCAACTTCGGCCTGCCCTACCTCAGCCAGATCCTGGGCGGCGGGCTGCAGGTCGACGGCGTCGACCCGAAGATCGGCTCCAAGGACAAGGGCCCGGGCTTCCCGATCGTCACGGCCAACGTCACCAGCCTGAAGACCGGCAAGCCGCTGGTCGAGCCCTACGTCATCCTCGAGCGCCAGCTGACGGCCAAGCAGGCGGACGGCACGACCGTGACGCACCCGATCAAGATCGGCGTGCTGGGCATCACCACGCCGGGCATCCTGAACTGGGACAAGGACAAGCTCGAAGGCAAGGTCAGCACGCAGGACGGGCGCGACACCGCCGCCAAGTACGTGCCCGAGATCCGCCGCAAGGGCGCCGACCTGGTCTTCGTGCTGCTGCACGGCGGCATGAACGCCAGCGGCTACGCGGCGAACATGGAGAACCCCGGCTACTACATCACGAAGGACGTGCCCGGCATCGACGGCATCGTGATGGGACACGAGCACAACACCTTCCCCGACCGCGGCAGCAAGCCGGTCTACACCTTCGACGGCGCGGACAACGCCAAGGGCACCGTCAACGGCGTGCCGGCGGTGATGGCCAGCTCCTGGGGCAAGGCGCTGGGCGTCATCAAGTACGCGCTGAAGTGGGACGGCAAGGCGCACAAGTGGTCGGTTGACACCGGCAACACTGCGGTCGAGGTGCGCACGATCCAGACCGGCAGCAACCCGAACACCTACGTCGCCAGCGACAGCGCCGTCGTCGACGCGGTGGCGACGCTGCACGAGAAGACACGCGCCTATGTGGCCTCGCCGATCGGCAGCAGCGACTTCCGCATGAGCTCGATGTTCGCCGAGCTCGGCGACTCGACGGCGCTGCAGGTCGTCAACCAGGCGCAGCAGGAGCACGTGGCGAACTACGTGAAGAAGAACCTGCCGCAGTACGCCGCGCTGCCGGTGCTGTCGGTGACGGCGCCGTTCAAGGCCGGCTACGGCAGCAGCAGCGACTACACCGACGTCAAGGCCGGTGCGCTGACCGTCGCTGCCGCCGCCGACCTCTACCTCTACGACAACAACACGATCAACGCGGTGAAGGTCACCGGCGCACAGATCAAGCTGTGGCTGGAGAACGCCGCCGGGCGCTTCAACCGCATCGACCCGGCGAAGACCGAGGACCAGTGGCTGCTCAACGACAGCAAGACGGGCGTGCAGACCGGTTCGTCCTTCCCGGGCTACAACTACGACGTCTTCACCTCGCCGGACATCAGCTACGAGATCGACGTCACCCAGGCGCGCTACAACGTGAACGACCCGAGCCAGGGCGGCGAGCGCATCAGGAACCTGCGCTACAAGGGCCAGCCGATCGACCCGGCGCAGGAGTTCATCGTCGCCACGAACAACTACCGCGCCAACTCCAGCGCCCCGTACATCCTGGGCACCGGCAAGAAGTTCGACATCGTCTGGGCCTCGCCCGACGCGAACCGCGAGGTGGTGCTGAACTACGTGAAGGCGCGCCAGAACCTGGTGCGCAGCAGCGACGGCGCTGCACGCAGCTGGCAGTTCACCAAGGTCACGACCGCCGGCAACGTGCTGTTCAAGTCGGCCAAGGACGAACTGCCGCTCGCCCAGGCCGCGGGTCTGGCCAACGTCAGCGTCTACCGCGCCGACGACAACGGCATCAACAGCGGCACCGGCAGCTACACCGTCTACCGCGTCGATCTGAGCCAGTGATCGAGACAGCCGTCTGATGCGGCGGACGAGGCCACCTTCGGGTGGCCTCGTCGTTTCGGGAGAACGCCGGGCCGCGAGGCGAGACGGTCACCGAACGGTCAGTGTCGAGTGGACTGCCCTTTCTTGCGATGGCGAGATCAGCCGCGCCCGGAGGGCCGGGTGTCCACACGCAAGCACAGCACGCCGGTCAGGAGCGCCAGGACGATGTGGGCCAGGTACAGCGACCGGAAATCGGCGATCTGCGGCGCAGCGTGGCCGACGAACGCCACCGTGGCCGCCACGCCGAGCACACCGCCGATCTGGCGCACGGCCTGGTTGACGGCACTGCCCACCCCGAACCGGGCGGGTGCGAGCCGGGCGACGGCCGCTCCGCTCAGCGCCGGCAGGACCAGGCCGACAGCGGTTCCCGTCATGCACAGACCCGGCAGCCAGACGCCCAGGAAGTCGGGCGTCGTGCCCGCCCGGGCGTAGAGCCAGAGTCCGCCGCAGGCATACAGCAAGCTGCCGCCCACCAGCAGCGGCCGGTGACCGACACGCGCCGCGATACGCCCGGCCACCACGGCGACCGGAACGACCAGCGAAGGCCCAGGCGACACCGCGAGTCCCGCCTGCGTCAGGCTGTAGTGCCAGACCTGCATCAGGAAGAAGAACATCGCGAAGAACATCATTGAGAACGCGATGCCGAAGGTCAGCGTGGCCAGGTTCACGTAGCGATAGGTCGGGTCGGCAAACAGGGTCAAGTCGACCGCCGGTTGAGCCCTGCGTCTGGCCCAAGGCACGAAGGCCGCCAGCAACACCAGGCCAGCGGCCAGCGACGCCAGCGTGGCCACCTGCAGCCACCCGCGTGCGCCGCCCTCGACGATGCCGAAAGCCAGAGCGCCGACTCCGGCGATCAGCAGCGCAATGCCGATGCCATCCACCGACGTGCCGGCCTGCGACTGCCGCCACTCGCCGAGCCGGCTACGGCCGCGCGACCAGGCCAGCCAACCGAGCGGCAGATTGAGCAGGAAGGCCCAGCGCCAGCCCATCGTGTCGACGACGGCAGCGCCGAGACTGGGCCCCAGCGCCGCAGCCAAGCCACCGACAGCACCCCACAGGCTGACCACCACCGCTCGGCGGCCCGCCGGGAACGCGCCCAGCACCAGGGCCAGCGACGCCGGCATCAGCAGCGCGGCGCCGATCGCCTGGAGGCTTCGTGCGGCGACCAGGGCGGCAACGCTTGGCGCAGCCCCGCAAGCAGCTGATGCCACCGTGAACAGCAGCAGCCCGCCGAGGAACACACGCTTGCGCCCCAGCGTGTCGGCGAGGCGGCCGGCGGGAACCAGGAGCGCCGCATAGACGACCGTGTAGGCGTTCAGCACCCAGGACAGTTCGGAGGCGGTGCTGTCGGCGAAGGCGACGCGCAAGGCGCCGAAGGCCGCGAACAACACCGTCCCGTCGATGGAGACCAGGAACACCGCGACGCTGGCGACGAAGAAGACCTGCCAGGGCGTTGCCGGCCCGGCGGGCCCGGAGGCCGGGTCAGGGTCTGGTCGAAGCACCGGGGGCGAGATGCCCTGGCCGCCTTCGTTCGCGTGGCGGCGCCCCCGAAGCGGTACCACTCAGCGTGCCGCGAGATACACGGGCGGCGTCGCCGACAGCCCGTGGTGGACCTGCCGGGTCAGTTCGTCGGCGAGCGCTTCCTCGGCCCCCGCCTCGAGTTCGTCGAGGGCGTAGGCCACGATCGCCTCCGGCGTGGACTTCGCCGCGTCGATGCCCCGGGTGAGGTCGGTGTCGACGAAGGCCATGTGCAGCGACATCACCTGCGTGCCTTGCGCGCGGAGGTCATGGCGCAGCCCATTGCTCAGGCCCCAGACGGCGGCCTTGGAGACCGCGTAATTGGCCAGCAACGGGGCCGTGACCCAGCTGCCGATCGAGGCCACGTTCAGCAGCGCACCGCCGCCGTGGCGCGCCAGCACAGGCGCGAAAGCCCGGCTCACACGCAGCACACCGAAGACGTTGGTCTCCAGGTGACGCCGGAGAGAGGCCTCGGCATTCGGGTCGAGCAGGTTGCCCGTCGCCGCGATGCCCGCATTGTTGACGACGATGCTCACGTCGCCCGCCTCACGCGCAGCCGCTTCGACGTCCTCGGGCGAGGTCACGTCGAGCTTGAGCGGCACGACGCCGGCCAGCGTCACGCTGGCCGGATCACGCACGCCCGCGTAGACCTTTCGGGCGCCGCGCGCGAGGAATGCCTTCGTGAACGCGAGTCCGATGCCGCGATTGGCGCCGGTGACGAGGACGGTGGAACCGGCGATCTTCATGAGACTCTCCAAAATATTACGCTCATCATATTTGTGAGCAAAAATCGAGGCCGCGCCATCAACGGGTCGACGGCCTCAGCGACGGGAAACGGGTTCGAAGGTCGCGACGATCTGCTCGCGAGCGCGCGCCAGGGCTTCGCGGCCCGGCTTGCCGCCGAGCACGCGGGCAAGCTGGAGTGCCCCCACCAGCGCCCCGGCGGCGCACTCGGCCTGGGCGCGGTTGTCGCCCGGCGGCAGCGCCGAAGCGACCAGGTCGACCAGCGCGGCGACCCGACGACGCGCTTCGTCGCGAACGGGAGGCTCCTGCCGGTGCATTTCGGAGGCGAGGGCAGCCACCACACAGCCGTCCTCGATGCGCTCGAGATGGCTGTCGTGCAGATAGACGCCGACCAAGGCCGTGAACCGGCTGTCGCCACGCGCGACGCGGTTCGCGATGGCGCCTTCGAGCGCGGCGGACGTGTCGCACCAGGCTCGCTGCAGGGCCTCGGCCACCAAGGCGTCGCGCGACTCGAAGTGGGCGTAGAAGCCGCCGTGCGTCAGGCCGGCCTCCTTCATCATGTCGGCCACGCCAACGCCGCGCGTGCCGGCACGACGGATCGCACGCGAAGCGACCTCGACGATGCGCTCGTGACTGAGCTGCTTGCGGTTGGGAGCACTCGACATGATGGCCATCATATTACGATCATCATGCACATGGGTACCAAGCCATCCTCCGTCACCGGTGCAGCTTTCGCCCGCTGTGGTCAGGCGGGCTAGGCAACCGCGCCCGTGCGGCGCGCCCGCGGCCACCGTGCGGCCGCTAGAAGCCGAGCTCGTGGACGAAGTCCTCGAACGGCCGGCGCCAGGCCTCCATGTCGCCGGAGAAGATGCCGTGGCCGTTGTCGCCATAGGCCGGCAGGCTCACGAAGCGCGCCTTGCCGCCCTTCTCCTGGTACAGGGAGAACCACTCCCTGGGCAGCTCCGGGCCCCAGAACCGGTCGTTGACGCTGTACAGCCAAAGTGAGGGCACGCGAGCGGTCTTGCCGTAGCCCGAGAACAGCATCTTCAGCCGCGCCGGGCTGCAGGGCATGCCCGGGTGCGTGGCCGGGTTGCCGCCACCGCCGCCAGCGAAGTTGACCGTCGCGACCAGGCCCGGGAGCTCGCTCGACGCCAGCGCCACGGCCGTCGCGCCGCCAAAGGACTGCCCGACCACGAGGCCGCGCGACAGGTCAACGTAGGCCAGACCGCGCGCCGCGGACAGGACGTCGGCCGTCTCCTTGGCCGCGGCCCGGTAGACGGGCTCGTACAGGCGCGCGTCGCACGGGCCGGAGTCTTCGACGTCGGGCCCGCCGGACTCGCCATAGCCCACGCGCGTGGGCACCAGCACGACGAAGCCCAGCGACACGAAGTACCGCGCCTCCTTCGGGTACCGGAAACGGGGCGTCTTGGCGAAGTCCGCGGGGTTCGGAGCGCGGCCGTGGTTCAGGACCAGGTAGGGGCTGCGCACGCGCTCGGTGTCGCGGAAAACCGTGACCTTGATGGTCTGCTCGACGCTGCGGCCGTAGGCGTTGCTCACGCTGACCGGCACGTCGATGACGTCTTCGGTGACCTTGGCCCGCGAGGGTGCTGGCGTGAGCAACTGCAGGAGCAGGAGCAGCGCCAGGCCGCGCAGGGGATTCATCGACGGTCTTCGGTGCTGGCTGGCGCGCCGAGTGGGTCGTGCCTGGAGGGTGCGGCTCGCTTGCCAGCGTCAGCGACTGACGATCAGCGCCAACACCATGACGGCGGCAGCCAGCAGCAGGAAGATCGCCCGAACCGTCCATCGGGCGGGGCGAGTCGGAGCAGCGCCAAGCAGGTGAATCTGGCCCCAACGACCAACGGAGAACTTCTTCATGTGAGGGGCAACGGGGCAGCGGAACCGGGAAGAGCCGGGTCTAAGCGGGATGAGTCGGGCGAAAGCCGAGCCGGATCAACTACTTAGGTCGCATCACCCCTACAGGCCTCCAACATGCCGCGGCAACGCCAACCGGGGCGACAGCGGCAACCTGGAGCCGGAACCGACTGCGGCGGCGCCATATGCCTTCGAACGGCCTTCCACGAGGCGTAAACACCGATTCCGGTGCGAGTCTCGTCTGCTTCCAGCTTCCTGCTTCAGGCGCGAAGGTGGAAGAGTACTTCCACCTTTCTTCGGACTTCCAGCTTCGGCTGAATGCCCAAGCGTGACAACGACTTAGGGAGCGGTGATAGCCGGCTCGGCAAGCGCGAAAGCTGGAAGCTCCATCACGCGACGCGAGCAGGATATCCACAGGGAAGCGGCCGCACGGGGGTGCCAAGACGATCGCTCGCCCACAGGGTCCGCGGCCAGAAGCAGCTGCAGCTGCCGCCACTGTCTCGGCACCACCATGATCTGGGCCATCTGAGGCCCGCTCCAATCACCCCTAGGAGGGGGCCCTCCCGAGTGCGTCCGTGACGCAGTGCGGGGGTTCCGCGCCCCGGTCAGTCCGAGCTCGAGATGCCGGATGGCCCGGCGAAGAGGTCCGGCTGGCGTTCCCGGTACGCCTGGAAGTGTGGAGGGCAGAGATGCTGATTGCGGCCGATCTGGTGCGCGTGGGCAGCACACACTGGCGCGTCGCATGTCTGGCCATCTGCCAGCGAGTGATCGCAGAGGAAAGCGCTCACGCAGGCGCAGCGCTCCTCATTACCTTCGATCCAAACGCGAGCGACGCAGGGGGCCGGCGCGGCCTTTGCGCCCCGACCGCTGAGTTTGAGATGAACAAACCCGGGCCGCCCAGGATGCAACCTGTAAATCACGCCGCGTCGGTTAGCTGGACGATTTCAGGTTGGTCCCGGACATCGGGCTCCGCTGGGCCGATGTCGAACGCCCAAACGAACCGGGCAAGACCAATGGCAGCCAGCAGCGCGCAGATCAGCGTGAGCCAGCCGATGGCAGCCGCAGCTGCATTCAACAGCCTCAGCATGCTCTGCTCTCCGCTTTAACTGTCTCGCCGGTCCCTCGGATCCGGCCCGAAAACGGAACCGCCATCGCCGCGGCGGGATCCTGACCGAACGACAGAAGCACACGATTCGCAAAGCCCCGAAGGAACGCGACGTACTGCGACTGATCTTCAAAGCTGGCCGAAGCAATCCACGCCGCTCGTTCGGCGTGCAACTCCAACCACTCGTCGGTCATGGACTCGCCGCATGACGTCGGCGCGGAGATGGCGGCGCCAAGTGCATTAATTGCTGCCGCAACACCGGGAAAGACTCCCGATCGGTCGGTATGCATCTAAATCTCCAATCTATTGCAACGTCGTGGTGCGCATGGTCAGAACGGCAGCGCGGGGACGATCAGGCAGACGACGGCGACGAGCAGGAGCCCGGCGACGAGAAGGCTGTGGCCGAGTTCGGCGACGTCCTCGTTGTCGGACAGCGGCCCGAACTTCTGGTCGAGCAGTTGCCGGAAGTCGCGGATCTGCTTGCCGCGGATCAGCATGAGCGCCGCAGCCATCAGCGCGCACCACAGGGCGATCGGGGCGGCCAACGGTCAGCCCTTCAGCCGGTGCTGCGTGATGCCCACGATGCCGTTTCCAGGCGTCGCGGCCGGCAGGCCAGGCGGGAGGTTGTCGGCACCGATAGCGGCGATGAAAGCCGACTCGCCGCCACCGGTGACGCGCAAGTAGTCGACTTCGACCTTCGCGGTCTCGATGATCGTCTTGCTGATCTCGTTGACGGCGCGCGCCTTGTCGAGATCGATGGTGCCTGCGCGAACACCATCAAGGGTGGAGAAGAGCGCCTGGCGTAGGTCCTCGATGTTCTGGGTCTTTGCAGTCATTGCTCTTCCTTCGCTCTGTCGTTGATGGCCCGGGTAAGCGAGGCGCGCAGGCGCGTCACCTGAAGCAGTTCGGGCGGCAGGTTGTGGACGCTGTTGCGGCGCATCAGCTCGTCTCTGGTGACGAGCTCGACCGCGTCCAGCGTGATCAGCGCCGGATCGATGCTGTGCCGGCCCCGCTTGAACACGACGACATGACCCTCCGGCACTGGACCGTTCGCGGCCTCCCAGACCAGGCGGTGCACCGGCTTCCAACGCAGGTGCCGCGGGCCCGACTCATCGCTGACCTTCTGGTCGAGGTAGCCGTCGGAGTTGACGGTGTAGCTGCCGACCGGTCGCCAGGTGTGCGGCATCTGGCCGGGCTTGAAGCGCGTCTCCGCGCTGCGCCCGCCAGCGACGAAGTTCGTGCCCTTGTTCCACGGCACGGTGCCGGGCTGAATGCGAGTGCGCCGGCCGCCGTGGTCCGGCCTGGTAGAGCGCTCGCGCGCCACTTCGGCGATGAAGTCGATGTCCTTCCTCAGCCCCAGAGCGTTGGCCTTCGCCAGCACCTGACGCGGTTCGCGGCCGATCGCTTTCGCGATGTTCACGGTGTGGCTGTCGTGGTAGTGCTCGCGCAGCAGTTGGAGTTCGATCTCGGTCCAGAAGCGACGCGGCGGGAGGATCTTGCGGCTCTTCGTCACAGGCCGCCTCCCGTGAGCGGAGACCACACCAGCAGATGCCGAGCGATCTGCCGCATGTCTTCGGCGTCCAGCAGGTACTGGTCTTGCAGCGCTTTGTGGCTCGCGTCGGCGAGGAGGTCGTTGATGACGTCGTCGTCTACGCCCTCTTCACTGAGCGCCTGCTCCTCCGCTTGACGCATCGGCATGAAGGCCTTTTCGTGCAGGTCCATGACGCGGCGTTGCAGTGCGGTCTTCAAGAGCGGCCATTCCTGACCAGGATGCGCCGGCTCGGGCGCGGCCAGCGCCAGCGCGCACAGCTCGGCCCGCCGCGAGGCGATAGCAGGGTCGTCGGTCGGCTCGATCGTCGCCACCGACCGGCCGTCCGGTGCCCAGACCTGGGCCATCAGGCAGCCGCCGGGGCGCCCGACCTGGCGGCTCCATGTGTAGCCCGCAGCCGTGGCGCGGGCGTCGGGGCGCGGTAGCGCGGTGCGATCAGCCATTGGAGCCTCCCCGCCTGCTGGCCGCGCTGGCGATCGCACGGCGCATCGTGCGGTTCACCTTGGCTTCGGCAATGGTGTCCGCCGGTCCATCCGGCCCCTGGTAAAGCGCCTTGTATGTGTCGCGTCCGGCGTAGGTCGCTGCCTGCCAACCGTCCTCGCCCTTCACGACCACCTTCGCGGCCAGCCCGCGCTGCATCAGCGAGTCGCGGCCTTGCTTGCTGGGCACATCGCCATCCGACAGCGGGCCTTGCTCTACCAAGGCAATCAGCGTGTCCTTCTCCGCGCTTGTGAGCGTAGTCATCACGCGCCTCCGTCGATGAGATCTTGCGAGTCGTCGTCCACGGGCACGCGATCGCGCGCCAGCAGCTCGGCTGCACGTTCTTGAAGACGCCGATCTGCCTCACGGACGTCCGCCCTGCGATCGGACTCGTGGATCGGACGGTGGGCGTCGGACCAGTAGTTCCAGGTGCCCATCACGCGCCGCCCTTCTCGCTGGAGAAGTGCTGTGCCAGCGCGCGCACGGCATCCAGGTCGATCCCCTCGCGGGGGAAGGCCTCGGCGAGCTGCTGCAACACCGCGGCCGCCGCCACCTGCAGGTGCTCCGGCTGCTCGTCGCCGGCGAGCGCGGCGTGCTCGTCTTCGTTGATGGCTCCGGCCGCCGCCAGGAGGTCTTCCCACGTCCAGCCTTCGGCGTCGGTCACGTCGCGCATCGCCTGCGTCATGCGCTTCGGGACCAACGCGCAGCCTTCCGGCGTCACCGGCGGGGCTTGCGCCGGCTCCGCCCGTGACGAGGCGATCGCCGCATGCCACGCTGCCCGCGCAGCCTGCTTCATGCCAGCTAGCAAAACGCGGTTCCGCGGCCACCAGCATGCGAAGCGGCACTCGTGATCTTGCTCCGACTCCGGCTGCGGCAGCGGCGCATCAGGCGCTGCGGCGAGCATGGCGGCCCACGTGGCTCGCGGGTTGTTGCCACCACACTTCGCCATGTAGGCGCGCGCCGCGGCGGCCGCTGCGTTGACCATCTCCTCAGTTGCCTCCACCGGAACCAGCCGCCAGCCTTCGGGCGGCGCCGCAGATCGCGGATTGGGTGAGGCATCAGAACGCATGGTGTGCTCCCCGCTCCACGCTACCGGCGACGGTGGCCGCCACGCAGCCCGGCCAGGCGGCTGCGACAGGCAGCTCGTCACTGGGGACCAGGGTCTCGCCATCCGGCGGAGTACACGTCGACGTGACGCCGTAGACCCGGCGGCCCCCGCTCCACGTCTGCGCCACGGCACCACGGTGCTCGAGCGCCGTGAGCTGCCGGGAGACGCCCTCCACGACCCGCGTCTTCGTGAGCGCTTCCGGCGGCAGTGCTTCTGCCACTTCGTGCGCGCTCCACCACCCGCCGCCGTCCCGCACGAGGCGGAAGACGGCACGCATGCCTGGCGTGACAGGCTTCATCGACATGGCTACAGCTCCTTCTTGACGATGCGCCAGAAGTGGCGCTCTGAGATGTCGTAGCGCCGGCAGATGTCCTGCACCGGCTCTGCCGCGTCGTAACGGCGCGCGATCTCGCGGTCTCGAACGCGGCGCATCGCCGCGGCGCATTTCGGGACCTGGATCTCGATGTCGCCCCAGCGCTCGGCGTACTTGATGGCGGCCTCCTCGCCGACGATCTCAACCAGCCGGTTGAAGCGCGTTGAAGCGCGCTTCAATGGCCAGCCCGGCACGCAGAGGTACAGGCCGCCCATCACGTTGATCAGCTGCATCGCCGGCACCTCGCCCATCACATCGATGAGCTCGCGCGCCAGGCGCGGCAGCTCAGCGCCGGCGTCGCGCATTGCACGGCCGGCCGGCCTGTCAGCCGGATCGAAAAGGGCAAGTTGCTCGGCGGCGCTCACTTTGTCTGCGCTCCGGTGCGGACCTGGTGAACCTGAAGCGCAGCGATGAGGTCGTGCAACTGGTCAGGCTGCAGCCACTCGAAGAACTGCACGCCGAACATGCGTTGGGCAACACCGTCGGCGTAGGTGTCCGGCAGACGACCCAGCGCGATCAGCTGTGCGCGAACCTTCCGGACCATCGCCACCACCGCCGGCGCCGGTGTCGGCCGCTTCGGCCGCTTGGCTGCTGCACCGGTGAAGCCGCACCGGCGCAGGTGCTCCAGCACCTTCGCGCGGCCCGTGTGGTCCAGGTTCTTGGCACTACGCACCCGCGCGACCGCCCACAGCATGTCGCGGTAGGTGTCGTCGTCCAGGCCCAATTGCTTCTTCGCGATGTGGATCTGTGCCAGGTCGCCGTTGCGACGCGGCGCCTGCCGGGCTCGGCCCGGCTGCTGTCGCAGGGCGTTCATCGCGTGGTCGCCTTCGGTTCGACCTGGCAGGACAGGACGAACCCGTTGCCCAGGTCCACCTGCACCGTGCCGCTGTCGCTGAACGCGGCGTTGCGACCAAGAACCGTCTGCAGGGTGATCTGCGTCGCCAGCTCGAGGCCCTTCAAGGCGATGCCACCCGGCATGGCATCGTTGGCGAATGCGGCGCGCGCGACGTCGCGCACGGTGAAGAGTTCGTGCTTCATCGCCGTCTCCTCAGGCGGTCGCGATGTCCAGGGAGATCGGTTGGTACTGGTCGGTGTCGCCGACGCGCTCGTAGACGCGGACGTAGCTTCGGCTGCCGACGACGCTGATCGCATCGCCGATGGCTTGCATCGCGCGCAGCCACTTCGGGTCACGGATGTTGAGGCGCCGCAGCGCGAGCACGCGATTCGTGCTGACATCGCCAGCCGCATCGACCTTGAACGCATCGTTCACGAGGACCTTGATCTCGTCGCGCGAGGTCGCCGCCCACTCGGTGATGCACTCGTCGATTAAGGCTTTCGCAGCCTTCAAGCGCTCGTCGAACTTCAGCGTCTCCTGGACCTGCCTGACGACCTTGAAGCGGCCGTCGAAGGAGTACAGCGTCACGTTGCCCTTCTGCCCTCCGATCCGGACCTCGTACTGCTCGGTGCTCGTCTCGACGAACGCGGCGATGTCGCGAAAGGCACCGTTCTTGAAGTGCCGCAGGCTCTCGTTGACGATGCGCGCGGCCTCGACGATCTTCAGAACCGTCTGGTCACGCAGCTTGTCGATCGGCTTCACCATCGACTCGGGAACCAGGCGGCCTTGCGCGTCTCGCATGTAGCCAGCCGGGATGTTGTGGTTGGTGTCCATGACTACCTTTCAGTGACGAGTGGGGCTGCCGGCCGAGTCAGCCTTGTCCGAGCCGATGAGCTCGAGCAGCACGCGGTTGGTGACTTCGATCGCAGAGTCGCGGCAGCACTGGTGCTGAAGCGCCAGCGAACGGAACAGGGTCATCAGCGCGCCGAGCGCGATCGGGTGCTCGACGTGCCAGCGCTGCAGCACCTCCTGCAGCAGCCGAACGACGGCGGCCTCGTCGGGCGCGCCAGCCGCCGCCACAGCGCCAGCGTCGACCGACGGTTGCAGCTCGGCGACGAGGCGCGTGAGGTGCGCGGCTGCGCTGGCATGGAAGGTCGGGCGAGCCAACAGCACATGCCGGTAGAGCGACATCAGGCAGGTCAGCAGCACCTCGGTCGACTGGCCGCTGGCCAGGTCGGTCAGGCGCTCCATGAACGACTGGAACGGAGCGTAGGCCGGGCTGTCGGTCGGAATCACGGATTGCATTTCGGTCCTTTCAGGTTTCAAGGCGAAGCTGGCCCAGCAGGTCAGGCAACGGGATGCGGCGCAGCTGCGCTTCGATGCGCAAGCTGTGGAGCGCGCGCGAACGCAGGAACTGGCAGCTCTCTTCGAGCTCGTCGGGTGTCTCGGCGATGAAGTAGCCGGTCTCCGGGGTCGCGCTGATCGCGGTCCCTTCGGCCCGGAGATCGCTCACGAGCGAACGAAGGACACGCTCCGAGATACCCATCTCGTGGGCCAACTGCTCAGCCGTGATGCCGCGCGACTTGCCGATGTGGCGCTGGGCCAGGCGGGCAAGAAGGCGCGCGGCGAGCTGCTCGCGTGGCATGTGGTCGGCAACGGTCATGAGCGGCCTCCTTCGAACAGCGATCCGAGCCAGTTGATGCAGTCGGGCCAGTAGCCAGACATGTGAAGCGCTACCGCTGAGACGACAGCGCCCAGTGCGGTCAGCGCGCAGAGCACGCCACCCCAGTCGTGGCCACACGGCAGCGACTCGTCGTCACCAGCGCATCCCTCTGCGCTGTCTCGCGCAGGCGGCGGGGGCGCGGGCACGGTGTCGTGCCAGCCTTCGCGAGCGCGGCTCATTCGTCACCTGCCTTGCTGCCCGCGCCCTTGCGGTGTTGGCACGCCTTGCAGGCGCGGTAGAGCTTCACCCGTACGGGGTTGGTGAACACCAACGGCCGGGCTTGGAAGTCGAGGCAGTGCTTGGCGCTGATGTCCCCCATCACAGGGCACTTCCTGCTCTCGGCCATGTAGACGCCGCGAATGCGCTGGGCGATCGCGTCCACGTCGCCGATATAGCGCCCGTTGAGCGCCTGGCTGACGGTGCTCGCGTGAATGCCAAGCGCTCGGGCGGCGGCGTTCTGCGACCCCGCCCGCTTCACCGCATCACGCAGCGCCTCGAGCTCAGCTGCCGGCAGGCAGCGGACTTCACGCGGCGAGGCCATCGCCCACCTCCTGTGCGGTTTCGGTCACGTGCAGCTGGCCGGTGTTGCGATCGAAGACGGCGCGGGCGCGCGTCACCGCAGGCGGCTGAGGCCCGGTGTCCCGCACGAGTCGCATGCGCGCCAGGCGGCCGGGAACAGCTTGGACATCGACCCGGAGGTATCCAGCCCGGGCCAGCGCCCCGATGTAGGCCTTCGCCGTGCACCGGCTGCAAGTCACGCCACCCTGGGTGGCATCCGCGGCAATCTGGTCTGCGTCGAAGACCTTGCGGACCTTCATCGCACGCCACATGGCGAGGACGCCCAGAGCAGCCTTGGAGGCCTCGCCGGAACGCGTCAGCCGCGGCGGCTGTTGCTGAGGCTTCACGAGCTCGTAGGTCGCGGTCTGGAACCGTTCATGGGGCTGCGCGAGCACGTAACCAGCCTTCATGAGTGCCTGCAGGTAGCTCTGCGTCGCCCGACGGCTGGCCGGGTGCGCGGCGTCTTCGATCTGGGCAGCGGAGAAGGTCGTCAAGCGCAGGATCGCCGCCCACATGCGTTCGCGGGGCGTACGCATGCCCGTGCGCTCAAGCTGGATCGGGCGGCGCGGCATCAGCGTGCGTCCTTGATGGCCGCCTGCGCCGCGTCCAGGCCGATTTCCGCGACACCTTCACGCCGCGCCGTCTCGCGCAGCGCAGCCAGCGCGGACACGAGCTTGCGGGCAGTGCCGCCGGTCGCCTGCAGAAGCACCTTGCGCGCGTCGGCGGCAATCACGAGCTCGGGCACGTAGTGCCTGATGAGCTTGTCGAGGTCCGTGCTGTCGCAGGGCATCGCCTTCGCCCACACGAGAACGCGGTCGTGGAACCGCTCGTGGTGGTTGAGGAGCTTGCGCTTCAGGTCCTCTTCGCCGATCAGAAACAGCGGCGTCTGCGCGTTGTCGTGCAAGTCACGCAGGAACTCGAACGGTGTTCTTCTCCGCGATGCGGTCGACCTCGTCGACGACCAGCGGGCGACCGCACTGGATCAGCGCCTCGCAGATGTGCTCGTAGGCCGTGCTGATCGGCCAGTGCGTCTTGGCCGCGATGCCCAGTTCCTTGAGCAGTTGCAACGACAGCGACTTCGTGGTCTCGAAGCTGCGGCAGCTGACGTAGACGGCGTCGGCGCCGACAGGGTGCGTGAGGTACGCCGCGGCCGTCGTCTTGCCGAGGCCGGGGCGGCCGCTCAGCACGGCAACGCCTGGCACACCCTCGGCGCGGTCCAGGATGGTTTGCATCGCCGTCGCCGCGATGGCGATCGTCTGGGTGGCCGCCTGGCCCCGATCGCCTTCGCGCGGGGCTTGTTGCTGGTTCATGTGAATCCTCCGTTGTTGGTCTTCAGGCCCCTGCCTCGGCGGCAAGGGGATCGGTTCCTTGGTGCAGCTGGCACATCGCCTTGCACTCGGCGCTGGCCGCATAGCCGTCCGCCCACTTCAGGTCGCGCGGCTCGATGGCGTCGCCGGCATCGCGGCGCCGCTGCAGGCGAAGGAAGGCGCTGTAGCGGGCGTTCGGGGTGTCAAGACGGAGCACCGGTGCGCGGGTCACGCCTTGGCCGGCATCCATCCGTGCCAGCGTCTCCGCGGCAGCGGCACTCAGACGCGGTGCGGCCGCGGGCGGTGTGGTGACGCTGTCGATGGCGTCGCTGGTGTGCTCGACGTCGCGCCGCAGCCGGGTGACGTTGTCGCCCGCGTCGATGGCTGCGTCGGTCCTGCGCTGCAGCACGTTCATCACGAGCTGATGCGGCTTCACAGCGCGAACAGCGGCCTTCAAGGCAGCCTTCTGCTCGGCCATCACGCGCTTCTGGATCGCCAGGCGCTCGGCGGCCACTTCCGCTGCGCTGATGCCCTTGCGGGCGTGGTCGATCGCAGTGCCGACGTAGCGGCCCGCAAGGTCGAACACGTAGCAGGTGCCGAGGTCCTCCTCGGTCTGCTTGACCTGCACCTGTTGGCCTTCAAGCCCACCGATCTCGGCGCAGTTGAACCAGCCGTGATCGAGCCGAATACCTTTCTTGGTGACGGTAGCCAGGCCGGTCTTGTTCGCTGGCGACAGGAAGACGTCCAGGGCGCGCGGGTCCACCCGGTACGTGGTGCCGCTCCACTCGGCCATGACCTGGTTCGGACTGCGGTCGCCAAGGCCCGAGTGCGGGCGAGCGTGGTAGTCGGCCAGCCAGTTGTCGATGATGTCTTGCAGCTGCTCGGGCTGCAGACGAATCGTGACTGGGCCACCGTCCGAACTCCCACGCATCAGGCGATCAGCGAACGAGCGCCGGGCCTCGATGTCCTTGCGTTCAGCGACGCTGTGCCCGATGAAGCCCGGCAGCAGCTCGACGAGGTCGTGCAGCAGGCTTCCGATGCCGCGCTCAATATGGGGCTTCTGCTGCGGCTGGAATGGGTCGCAGAGGACGTGCATGCGCTGATCGATCAGCGCCAGGCCGAACACATACTGTTCGGCGACGTAGTCAGAGCCGTTGTCGGTCTTGATCGTGACGGGCTTGCCCCAGTCGAGCATCGCGGCCCGCGTGAGGCCCATCACGACCGCCGCGCGTGCGGTCGGAGACAGCCGACACTTCATCCGACGAGAACCGACGTCGATGACCGCGGTGAGCGTCCAGCGGCGGCCGTCGAGCAGCAGCAGGTCGACCTTGGTGCCATCCATCTCCCACAGGTCGTTCGGCCCGACTGCCTCGGATCTCGATCCGGCCGCCGACATGTAGTGGCTGCGCCAGCGGTCCGGGTTCGTGACCAGCGTGAAGAGTTGGGCGTTGTCCTTCTTCCAGCGCGTTACCGCGTGGCGGAACGTCCGGGCCGGCGGAAGCGGCGCGTCGAGTTGAAGATCGCCGATCGCAATGGACTTCTCGATCAGCCGGTGAATCTGCGTGCCGCCGAGGTGCGGGTACTCATGCAGGATGGCCAGGACGGCCCGGCCAAGCGCGCCTTCGAGCACCGAGGACCGTCCAGCACGGGTACTGGGCTTGCGGGCCAGCGCGGCGCCGCCGTTGCGATCCAGACCGGTCCACCATTCCAGGACGGTCTTCCAGCGGCGAATGTGCGGAAAGCGAGCACGCAAGGCGTCCGATGCATCGATGCGCCCCTCGTTCCAGCTGTGCACGAAGTGCTGCATTGCCGGGCACAGCTCGCCGCCGAAGTGATCCCAGAACCGGCGGAACAGGACCAGCAGGCGTAGCTTGTCGTCGCGTTCGCGTGCTCGATCGCCCGTGATGGCCGCATGGGTGGCTGTACCACTCGCTCGACTCTCGGCCTGACGCACGCCTTGCAGCTTCCGCCCGGCGGCCGCCGCAGCTAGCAGTCCCGGGGTGAGCACGACCGCGTGGGACGCTCCGTCGTCGTCGTTCGCGGCGCCACGGACAGCAAGCGCAGTGCGGGTGACATCGGGGAGCGCGTCGACCGGGTACAGAACCACGTACCCGCCCCGCGTGGCCTCGCGGCGCGAAGGCCAGCCGGCGCGTGCAGCCAGATCCTGGACGCCGCGGCGCGTGCCAGGCATGCCCGGTAGTCCGGCCAGGTCCTTCGCGGCGGCCCAGGTCATGCGGGCCTCCGTGCGACTTCCTTGAGACGCGCAATGCGCAGCGCCTGATCGGATGGTTCGCTGGTCAGGCCCAGCATCTGCCGGCATCGGGCAACGTGACCCGCGCGTGTTGAAGCAACAGGACTGCCGAGCGCAGCGCACAACGCCCAATATGGGACGCGCATGGCGCGCGCTGCGACCAGAAGGCTGCCGTGCCGAGCAACGAGGTGCTGTCGCGCCTGCTCCGGGGTCGACTCGGCGGCCATCCTGACCACGGAGATGTGGCCGTCGAGGTGCAGCTTGAGATGGGGCTTCATTGCTGCCGCCTAGATCGCTTCGCCGAGCGCACGTACTTCCCCGGCCAGAGCGTGTCCAGGGAGAGACCGGTGATTCGGCTGATTCGGAGTGCGATCGCGCGTGACTTCGACAGGCCGCAAATCACGTGATGCACCGCCGCAGGGGTGACTTCGTCGCCGTGTCGGCCTCGCACGCTCCGTGCTACGTCAGTCTGTGTGAAGCCTGCCTTCTCCAAGGCGGCCTTGATGTCTGCGGGATGCATGTGCGCTAAGCTGTCGGCTAGTATCGAATGCAAGTTGCATCCGATAGTAGATGCGCTACGCACCCATGTCAACCGCAAGAGATGCAGATGGAATCCAGCTCGCCTGATCCTCACACCCCGTTCGGCAGGCTTCTGATCGCTTACCGAGCCGAGGACGTCCTAGAGCTAGCCCATGCAATGGGGCGCCCCGTGAACACCGTCAAGAGCTGGAAGCAGAGGAACGCGGTCCCTCTGAACGCGCTGACGCAAGCTGCATCCGAGACCTCACGAAGTCTGGAATGGCTCACTGGCGTGATGCAAACCGCATCGCGCGGCCAAACAAGTACAAAACCAAACTTGTCAGAAGCTGAAGAAGGGTCGGGAACATTCCTTCTTCACGCAGAGAAGGCAGCGCGCGAGCTCCAAGGGTTCAACGCACCACTGTTCATCAAGTCGATGGAAGCCCTGGAAGAGAGGCTTCAGGAACGTGGAGCAGTGCTTCCCGCTCATCAGCGCGTTCGGTTGTACTTCGCGTTGTACGAGGCATCACTTCAGGAAGACGACGTGAACAGGGCCGCCATCGATGCCTTCATCAACCTAGCCATCAGGAGCAACACCTCTCTATGAACCCATCTACCCAGATGCGACCAACCCTGCAAAGGTCCGCTTGAATGAAGAAGATCCAAGTCCTGGTGTTCACAGCGTCCATGCTGCTTGCCGGAACCTCATCCTTTTCCAAGCCGGTTTCACCCGGGAAGGCTGACGAGTTTCGACAGGCGCTTCGCGCAGCAGCCGATCAGGCTCCCGATGCCATCGCGAGCATGCCCAAGCGTCGGGCGCATGCCGCAAGACTGAGTGACCTCGTTAGGCGCGCGGAGCAACTGTTTGGGGGCCCGCTTGACCCCGTCTTTGGCTCTTGTGTCAAGGCGGCGATGACGATGCAGGCCGCTTGGGATGACCAGATGGTCCTGGCAGCACGCGCCGCAGAGCCACGCGAGATCGCATCGCTGTCCCGTCAACAGTTCGAAGCTGGGATCGAGTACTGGGCTTGTCGCACCGCTGTAGATGAACTGAGCACGAAGACGAGGCCTGCAGCCAGCCATGAGCCACGATGATCTGAATAGGCTCAACGCCTTGGTAGACGTTCTCCAAGGCCAGGTTCTCGACCTGTCGGCCAAGGTCCGCGTGCTGGAGTTCCGGGCTGAGGCGCAGGAGTCCATCGTCGAAGCCTTGGCGGTTGCGACGAGGAAAGACGGGCGCGTGAAGCTACTCCAGTTGCTGACCGCACTCCAGCTCAACGCACTTGCGCGCGGAGAAGATGAAGTCAGCCGGCAGATGCAACTCTCCATCGAGCGCTTTGTCGCCCTCACGCAGCCTGACCTGACCGGACCTGTTGCTGCAGCGCTCGAACAAATCAATGCGCAGTCGCTCCTGTTCGCGTCCATTCCACCGGAGTTGAAGAAGGCGCAGGGGGCATGGCTTGCACAGGCCACCACGGAGGAGATTGCTCAAGAGCTTGAGCAGCACCTTCGCCCCCGGACTTCACCGACACGCGCCAAGAAGCCGAAGAGCAAACCACGCGGCGACACGGAACCTCCAGTGGATGCCGCATGAGGTTCTGAACCGGCGCGGCAGGTGATCTCCTGCCCTCTTCCAGGCTTGGCGGCCCGCGCAGTCTTGTTGCACACTCGGGCAGCCTGACGCTGTTCTTCCAGGGGTGTCCGATGACACCCTGCCTCTTCAAGTCGGCTCCGCCCACGATGGCGGCATGCCCGACGAGCGCCTCTCACCGCACTTCTACCTGAGCGAGTTCACGCATTCGCAGGCTGCGGTGCGGCTGGGGCTCGACAACTCGCCGCCCGCGGCGGCGGTGAGCAACCTGCGACGCCTTGCGCAGGTGCTGGAGTCGGTGCGCACCTCGCTGGGGAACGCTCCCATCTTGGTCAGCAGCGGATTCCGCTCGACCGCAGTCAACGCCGCAGTCGGTGGCGCTCCGAGTTCGGCTCACCTGAGCGGCTGTGCCGTCGACTTCACGGCTCCGGCGTTCGGCTCGCCGCGGCAGATCTGCAGGCGCCTGCTGGACGCCGGTGCCGTCTTCGACCAACTGATCTTCGAAGGCAGCTGGGTCCATTACGCCATTCCCCTGCCCGGGACGCCGCTGCGCCGCGATGTGCTGACAGCCGTCTTCGCGCGCGGCGCCCGGGTTCGCTACGAGAAGGGGCTAGCCTGATGCGACTCGCTCGCAGGTTCTCGCCCATGACCGCGGCGTTCATCGCCGCGGCCGGCGCGGTCGCCTCCATGCTGCAACTGCCGACGCACAGCACGCAGAAGAAGGAGCTTCGGTCCTTCGCTCGATCTCTTGGCCTGGAGGCGCGCAAGCGCGGCCCCGGCTGGACGCAGGCCCAGGTCCAACGTCTGGCGCTCAAGCGCCGCAACCAGGCGCGGCATCGCGCCCACTGCAAACGAAAGGGCAGCCGGTGAAGCTGCAGCTCATCCCTGAGGCGCGCCGCTGGTGGCGCATGTTCTCGATGCAGGCGATGGCCTTGGCGAACGCCATCCTCGCGGCCTGGCTGGCTGTGCCGGCGGCGTTGCAGGAGCGTGTTCCCGCTCCTCTGGTGATCGGCACGGCCATCGCACTGCTGGTGCTGGGCATGGTCGGACGGCTGGTGCATCAGGGCAGCCTCCGCACGCCAGGCGACGAGGCGTCGACGTCATGAGCTACGTGCGCGCCATCGCCGCCGCGGCCCTTGCGGCCGCGCTCGCTTTCACGGTGCTGCAGCTGCGGTCGTGCTGGATCGGCGAAGGCGAATCCCGCGTGCAAGCCCGATGGGACAGCGAGAAAGCCCAGGCCGCGGGCGCTGCGGCCAGCGCCGCAGCCGACAAGGCGCACGACGACCTCATTCGATTCAGGAACGCCGAAAGGAACAACGATGAACAGGCCCGCCTGGCATCTGCCCGTGCTGATCGTCTGGCTGCTGCTCGTGCCGAATCTGAACGGCTGCGCGACCAGCTCGCCGAGCGCGACGCTGCCGCCCCCGTGCCCGAAGCCGGAGATCCCGGCGCTGTCGCCGCAGCTCGCGAAGCCTCCACCGAACGAGAGCTTCTTGGACGCTGCCAGGCGCGATATCTCGGACTGGCTGAACGAGCTGAAGAACTCCGCGACCAGGTGACCGGCCTGCAGGCCGACGCTCGCATGTGCCGGGGCGAGCCGTAGATGCCTGATCTGTTCGACCAGGCTCAAGAGGTGGAAGAGATGTGGCGTGAAGCGTCGATCGATCAGGCGCGGTGGCGCACGACGACGGCATCCGCCCGGGAGTGCGAGCTCTGCGGCGCAGACATTCCCGAAGCACGGCGCGCAGCCCTTCCGGGCGTCAGCACGTGCGTGGACTGCGCCGCTGAGCTGGAGCGTCGGGTGAGGCTGAAAGGACCGTTCAAGTGAGGTTCGAACTGGAGTTGTGGCACGTCATCAGCCTTGTGCTGACGATCGTGGGTGCCTTCTGGGGAATCGCGAAGCTGCTGCTCGCGAACTACACCAGCGGCATCGACGAGAAGTTCGGACAGGTCGCGGACCGCATCAAGGAACTGGCTCAGCTGGAGGTCAAGCGCGGCGACGACGTGCTGAAGCTCGAACGCGAGCTGGCGGCGCTGCGCCTGGAAATGATGCGCGACTTCACTCGCCGCGAAGACCACAACCAGGCGATCGCCGGGATCCGCGTCAGCCTGGACAACATGAGCCTGCGCATCGAGAAGGCGCTGGCATCGGGGGGCCGGATCGATGGCTGACAACTTCGAAGCGCTGGCGCGCAAGGAGCGCATGGAGCGCATGCGCTGGTTCATCCTGCGCGCGCTCGACATCTGCCGCCCCGAAGGGGCATACCTCAGCTTCGTTCTCGACGCCGTCCGCGGCATCTACCGCGATGCCACGGAGCTCGAGGTCAAGCGCGAGATCGACTATCTGGCCGACCGCGACCTGGTCAAGCTCACCATCGACGCCACCGAGCAGTGGTTCGTCGAGCTCGATCGCTACGGCGTCGGCGTCGTGACGTACGCGGTCCCGGTCGAGCCGGGCATCGCGCGGCCGAAGTTCGGGGGCTGACCGTGCCCCGCCGCAGTAAGGTCCTGGGGCTGCCGCCGGCCGTCAAGGCGTGGCTCGACGAGGCGCTGGTCAAGAACAACTTCGGGGCCTACGAGGCCCTCGAGGCAGAGCTGAAGAAGCGTGGCCACGCGATCAGCAAGAGCGCGCTGCAACGCTACGGCAGTGACTTCGAGGCGCAGCTGGCAGAGCTGAAGGTGGTCAGCGAGCAAGCGCGTGCCGTCGTGGAGGCCAGCCCCGACGACGCCGACGACATGACGCAGGCGCTGGTGCGCCTGGTGCAGCAGAAGACGTTTCGGCTGCTGCGCGACAGCGAGGTTGATCCCAGCAAGGTCAACTTCGAGAAGCTGAGCCTCAACGTCGCGCGGCTGGCCCGCGCCAGCGTGCCACTGAAGCGGTACGCCGCAGAGGCACGCGCCAAGCTGAAGGCCGTGCTGGACTCTGCCGAGAGAGCGGCCGCCGGCGGCGGCGAGCAGGCCGACGCGCTGGCATTGCTCAAGCGCGTGCGCGAAGAGGCGTACGGCATCTTCGAGGACTGACATGGCCGCGGCGCTGAAGCTCTACGGCTTCCAGCAGAAGTGGCTGAAAGACAAGAGCCGCTTCAAGCTGGGGCGGTTCGCACGCCAGACGGGCAAGACCTTCACGACGACGCTGGAGATCGTCGACGACGTCGAGGAAGCAGAAGCGCTCAAGCGCCGGTCGTCGTGGGTGATTCTGTCGCGCGGCGAGCGCCAGGCCGCCGAGGCGATGGAAGAAGGCATCGTCCGCCACGCCAAGGCGTACAGCATGATGAAGCGCGGCCTGGTGGCCCGTGAGGACTACGACTTCATCGACGAGGACAGTGGGCTGCGGCGTCGTGCACTGCAGCTCATCTGGCCGGGCGGCAACAAGATCACGGCCCTGCCGGCCAACCCGGACACGGCCCGCGGCTTCAGCGCCAACGTCTTCCTCGACGAGTTCGCATTCCACAAGGACAGCCGCAAGATCTGGACGGCCCTGTTCCCGGTGATCAGCGCCGGGTGGAAGCTGCGCGTCACCAGCACGCCCAACGGCAAGGGGAACAAGTTCTACGACCTGGCCACGGCGCCGCCGGAAAAGAGCGGCTGGAGCCAGCACGTCGTCGACATCTACGAGGCCGTTCGGCAGGGACTGCCTCGCGACATCGAGCAGATGCGCGCCGCGCTGATGGACGACGACGCGTGGGCGCAGGAATTCGAGCTCCAGTGGCTGGACGAGGCCAGCGCCTGGCTTTCCTTCGACCTCATCAACAGCGTGGAGCACGATCACGCGGGCATTCCCGAGCACTACTCGGGCGGCCCCTGCTACGTGGGCGTCGACATCGCCACCCGGAGCGACAACTTCGTGATCTGGGTGGACGAGCTCGTCGGCGATGTGTTGTGGAACCGCGAGACCATCGTCCGCAAGCGCATCAGCTTCGCCGAGATGGATGCACTGCAAGACGACGTCGATCGGAGATATCGCGTGGCCCGGTACTGCATGGACCAGACGGGCATGGGTGAGAAGCCGGTGGAAGACGCGAAGAAGCGCTACGGCGCCCACCGAGTCGAGGGCGTGCTGATGACCGGGCCCAACAAGCAACAGTTGGCGACCCTGATCAAGCAGAAGCTTCGAGGACCGCAAGAGCCGCATCGCGATGGCAGACGAGAAGCTGCGCGCCGACCTCCACAAGGTCCGCAAGATCACCAGCCCGACTGGCGCACCGCGGTTCGATGCCGACCACGACGCCAACGGGCACGCCGACCGCTTCTGGGCGAAAGCGCTGTCCTGCCTCGCCGCTCACGGCGTCGTCGGACCGGTTCATGTCGCGAGCCGCGGCCGCCGCGTGGCGCACAACATCACCCAGGGATACGACGCATGAGCCGCGGCATCTGGATCAACGACAACACGTTCCACGCCTTTGCAGAGCCGCAGCCAAGCGGCCTAGTCGACCACATCGCGACGCGCGCTCGCGCGGGCGACTTCAGTTCGTTCTTCGGCTTGCTGCCCAACCCGGACCCCGTGCTCAAGCGCCTGGGGCGCGACATCAAGGTCTACACCGAGCTGGCCAGCGACGCGCACGTCAAGGGCTGCATCCGACGCCGCCGGGGCGCGGTGAAGGCGATGGAGCGGGGTTTCGACCGCCAGAGCAGCAGTGGCCGCACCACCGCCGGCGCTCGGGTCGTCAAGAACCTCGAAGCGATCTTTTCGGATCTGCCTGTCCCGGAGTTCATCGGCCAGAGCATCGACGGCGCGTTGTACGGCTACGCGGTCTTCGAAGTGCTTTGGGGCCAGGTCGGCGGCCTGCGCGTGCCTGTCGACCTGGTGGCGAAGCCCGCCAACTGGTTCGGCTACGACGACGAAAACCGGCTGCGGTTTCGCAGCCGCGGCGCGCAGCTGACCGGCGAGGCCGTGCCTGACCGCAAGTTCCTGGTCGTGCGCAACGGCGCGACCTACGACAACCCCTACGGCGAACCGGACCTTGCGAGCGTCTTCTGGCCGACCACCTTCAAGCGAGGCGGGCTGAAGTTCTGGGTGACGTTCACCGAGAAGTACGGCTCGCCGTGGGCCGTCGGCAAGCAGCCGCGCTCAGCAACGCCGGCCGATGCCGAGACGTTGCTCGACAAGCTGGACGCAATGGTGCAGGACGCCGTGGCCATGATCCCGGACGACAGCAGCGTCGAACTGCTGACGGTCACCAGCGGCGCCAACGCCGACTTGTACGAGAGGTTGCTGCACTTCTGCCGATCGGAGGTGTCGATCGCACTGCTGGGCAACAACCAGAGCGTCGAAGCCACAGCCAACCGAGCCAGTGCCGTTGCGGCGCAAGATGTTGAAGCAGACCTGCGCGACGCCGACGGCGAGGTCGCGTCGGCCGCGCTGACGACGCTGGCGCGGTGGACCGTCGACGTGAACTGGGGCGAGCAGGTCGCGGCGCCGGCCTACTCGCTATGGCAACAGGAGGAAGTCGATGAGGCCCTGGCCAAGCGCGACGAGTCGCTCACGAAAGCCGGCGCGAAGTTCACGAAGCAGTACTTCATGGACGCGTACAACCTTGACGCCACCCACCTCGTCGACGACAGCGGCACCCAGCCCGCAGCCGCGAGCGGACCGACCTTCGCGGAAGGCGAAGCTGCGCCGGCCGACCAGGCGGCGCTCGACGCGGCGATCGAACAGCTCCCGGCTGAAGCGCTGAACAGCGCCATGCGCACGCTGCTGCAGCCGGCCCTGGATGCGATTGCGGCCGCGCGAAGCTACGACGACGTGCGCCAGGCGCTCATCGACGCATGGCCCCGAATGGACGGCAGCGAGCTCGAGCAGCTGATGACGCAGGCGTTCTTCGTCGCCGATCTGTGGGGGGCGGGCAATGCCCGGACCGACTGACCGGGGGCGTTTCAGCCGCCTGCGCCATGAGCGCGCGGAGCCGCTTGAGGCCACCACCCTACGGATTTTTCGTTTGCGACGCTCCAGCGCGTTGAAATGGCCGTTCAAACGGCATTCCCGGGCTGGGGGTAGCCCCCTGAGTCCGGCCCTGGCGGAGATGAGCCTTGCTTGACGGTGCCGATCTCGCCCGCGCCGCGGCGATGCCGCCCGCCGAGGCCGTCAACTTTCTGCGGTCCAAACGCATGTTCATTTCTGCCGGCTGGCGGACGGTCGAAGCGTCGGCTCATGCTCGCGGGTTCACCGTGGCCAACGTCACGAAGCTGGACGCACTCGAAGCCATCATGGCCGAGCAGACGCGCGCCCTCGGGGAGGGCCTGACGCTCGAACAGTTCAAGGACCAGCTGATCCCGAGGTTGACCAAGAAGGGCTGGTTCGCGCCGGCCGGGCAGCCGGTTCGGGTTCCCGAGCAGGCAGCAGCGGCGGATCCACAAACCGGAGAGTTGCCGACTCGCAAGCGGCTGACAGGTCAGCGGCTCGAGACGATCTTTCGGGTGAACATGCAGAGCAGCATGATGGCCGGGCGCTATCGGGCGCTGATGGAGGACGTCGACAACCGGCCCTGGTTCCAATACGTCGCGGTCATGGACCGCCGCACGCGGCCGGCCCATGCCGCGATGAACGGTCGCGTGCTGCGCTACGACGATCCGGGCTGGAAGACCTGGTGGCCACCGTGTGGCTGGAAGTGTCGCTGCCGAGTGCGCGCACTCAGCTCGGACGATCTGGCCGAACGTGATCTGCAACCGGAGTCGTCGCAGGGCAGAACGTCGGAAGTCGACATCCAGCAGCGCGACGGCAGCGTCGCTCGTGTCACGCGGTACGACATGCCTGGCGGGCAGACGTTCGCCCCGGATCCCGGCTTCAACGCCAACCCGGCCCAGGTCCAGGCGGCTGACCAGTTGGCAGTCGCCAAGGCGCCTGCGGTGTTGGGACAAGCCCGTGGCGACGCCGAACTTCGCAAGCTCTTCACCGCCCGCCAGCGTCTGGGAGATGCCGAAGCGTTCGCGCGTACCGCCCGACAGGCCCAGCAGGCAGGCGCCAAGCTCGGCATCGGCGCACTCGATGAGGCCGCGGCATTCAGGCTGGCAGACGAAGGCGTCACGTTCGACCCTTCCCAGCCGGTGCGGCTGGATGCCGAGCTGGTGAACGACCAGTTGGGGATCGAGGACTGGGCCCAGCTGCCGGTCATCCTGAGCTACGGTTCGGTCTACTGGGACACGACCGAGCAGCTGCTCACCTATGTCGGCAAGGCGGTGGCGCCGCAGGGCGAGCGAGTGATGGTGCACGTGGGTGTGAGAGCGACGGCTGTCGGAAACGAAGTCGCCGCCGCCCGCCTGGCCACGCGTGACATGGACGGCACTCGGTTCGAGCTCGTCCGCCATGAGGTGAAGCGGTGACGGCCGGCACGATCGTCGAAGTGGGATTCGATCCCCTCGACATGAACCACCTCATCCGGCGCGCGGAGCTCATCGAGCGCCGAACGGGCGAGCGCACGGCGCTGATGCGGCGGGTGTCCGGGATCATGCTCGACGAGGTGGAAGAGAACTTCGCGCAGCAGGGCCGGCCTCGGTGGGTGGAGCTACGCTCGGTGCAGGTCAGGCGCGGGGCCGGCTACAAGATCCTGCTGGACACGGGTCGACTCGCGGCCAGCATCACCACCAGCTTCGATGCCGAGACGGCACGCGTGGGCACGAATGTCGTCTACGCCCGGATCCATCAGTTCGGCGGCCAGACCAAGCCGCATGTGATCAGGGCGAAGAACAAGAAAGCGCTCTACACGCCGTTCGGGCCACGCAAGAGCGTGAACCACCCTGGCAGCAAGATCCCGGCCCGTCCGTTCCTGGTGATCACCGAGTCAGGCATGCAGAAGATCGCTCGAGCCGGCGAAGCCTTTCTGCGCAGCGTCATCGCCTAGATCCGTCGAGCGCCGGCGCGGCTGAGGCAAACTCCGATCACTGCGCCCGCCGCCTCGGCGGGTGTCCTGCGACACCCTGGCTCGCAATGGTGTGGCCGCCGACGATGGCGGCATGCCCGAAGCCGCGCAGATCCACATCTTCCAGGCCGGCCATCGCACCACGATGGCCGGTGTTTCGCTGGACTTCAGCGAAGCCGACCTGCAGGCCAGCGCGGCCGCATACAACCCGTCGCTGCACGAAGCGCCGATCTGCGTCGGACATCCCAAGCACGACCTGCCGGCCTACGGCTGGGTCAGCAGCGTCACGGCACGTGCCGGAGGGCTGTACGCACAGCCCAGCCAGGTGGACCCGGAGTTCGCCGAGATGGTCCGCAAGGGCCGATTCAAGAAGGTTTCGGCGGCGTTCTATGCGCCCGATTCGCCGGTCAACCCGGTGCCGGGCGTGTACTACCCGCGTCACGTGGCATTCCTGGGTGCTCAGCCGCCGGCGGTGAAGGGCCTCAAGCAGGCCGAGTTCGCTGACGCGGACGAGCAACTCGTGTTCGCCGAGATGGAGTTCAGCGGCCCGGCCTTCGGCTACGTGGTCTCCATCTTCCGCGGCCTGCGCGACTTCTTCATCGAGCAGTTCGGCCTGGAAAAGGCCGACGCCGTGATGCCGGCGTGGCGCGTGGACTCGCTCGACGAGATGGCACGCCGCGACGGCGAGCTCTCCGGCGGCCCGGCGTTCCGCGAGGGCCATCACCTTCCCACCCCCAACCGAAAGCAGGAGGACCACGTGTCCGCCGAGAAGATCGCACAACTGGAGGCCGACCTGGCCGCCGAACGCCAACGCGCCGACGCCGCTGAAGCGGCGCGACGCGCCGATCAGGAAGCCCGCCGCAAGGCGGAAGCCACGGCTCGGCATGACGCGAACGTCGCGTTCGCCGAGAACCTGGTGAAGAGCGACCAGCTGCTGCCGGCCGACCGTGACCTGGTCGTGGCGGCCCTGGACGCTGCCACCGGTGACGACAAACCGCTGGAGTTCGGCGAAGGCGACGCCAAGAAGCCGCTCGCCGAGGCGCTCCGCGGGCTGTTCGAGAAGCTCCCCAAGCACGCGCTGACGGGCGACCACCTGGCCCGCCGCCATTCGGGTGGCGACGCCCCGGCCGACGACCCGGCGGCGCTGGCCGCGCAAGCGGTCGCGTTCCAGGAAAGCCAGGCCGCCAAGGGCATCGTGGTCAGTACGGCGGAGGCCGCCCAGGCGGTCCTCGACGGCTGCGCCGCCTGATCAACGCCACAGGAGATCGAAGATGTCCAACCCCCTGCTCTTCAAGAACTACGTCGCCGGCGCGGCGATCGCGGCCAACACCCTGGTCAAGTTCGGCGCCGACGACAACACGGTCCTGCCGGCGGCGGCCGCCTCGGATCTGGTGATCGGCGTGTCCGGCGACCTGCCGGCGGCCCTCGGCGAGCGTGTCGACGTCGTGCATGTCGGCATCGGCTTCTGCGTCGCCGGCGCCGCGGTGGCCCGTGGCTCGCGGCTCATGAGCGACGCCTCGGCCCGCGCCATCGCGGCCGCTGCGGCGGCCGGCACCAACGTCAACACGGCCGGGGTGGCGCTGGAAACGGCCGCAGCCGCCGGCGACGTGATCCGCGCTCTCGTGGCCCCGGCCACGTTCCAAGGCTGACGCAGCCTCACCCCGGAGACATTGATGTCGACCACCGCATTCCCCATCAACCCGACGCTCACCGCGATCGCGATCGCCTACAAGAACCCGCAAATCGCGTTCATCGCCGACGCCGTTCTGCCGCGCCGTACCACCGGCAAGAAGTTCGCATACACCGTCTACAGCGCGGCCCAGGGCTACACGATTCCGGACACCAAGGTCGGTCGCAAGAGCGAACCCACCCAGGTCGAGTTCGGCGGCACCCAAGTGAATGCCGAAGTCGTGGACTGGGGCCTGGACGATCTGGTTCCGAACGACGAGACCGAGGCCTTCAACTCCGCGCCCAAAGCGCCGGGCGCGGCCAGTCCGGTGAACGTCAGCACGATGATGCTCACCCACCTGATCCAGCTCGATCGGGAGCGCCGCGTCGCGCAGCTGGTGTTCAATGCGGCCAGCTACGCCGCCGGCATGAGCGAAAACCTGGCCGCGGCCGACCAGTGGGACAACCAGGCGAACAGCGACCCGGTGGCCAAGCTCAGCGCCAGCCTGGACAAGCCGCTGATCCGCCCCAACACCCTGGTGCTGGGCCGCTCCGGCTGGTCGGCGCTCCGCCGCCACCCGAAGATCGTGCAGGCGGTGAACGCAACCAGCCAGGGCGCCGGCCTGGTCTCGCGGCAGCAGGTCGCAGACCTCTTCGAGCTCAAGGAAGTGCTGGTCGGCGAGAGCTTCGTCAACACCGCGAAGAAGGGCCAGGCGGCGTCGTTCTCCCGCGTCTGGGGCAAGAGCGCCTCGCTGCTGTACGTGGACCCGAATGCGGCGGCCATCGATCAGCCCACTTTCGGCTTCACGGCGCAGTGGGGCAGCCGCATCGCCGGCAGCATCCCCGAGCCCAAGAAGGGCCTGCGTGGCGGCGAAACCGTCCGCGTCGGCGAGTCGCTTCTGGAAGTCGTCGCGGCCAACGACCTGGGCTACTACCTGGGCACGGTCGTCGCCTGACGTCGAGGAGAAGCAGATGCCCAAGTACGAGTGCCTGCGCCCCGTTTCCGACGGCAAAGGCCCCGGCGGGGAGCCGCATCCGGTCGGAACCGTCATCGAGCTGACGGAACAGCAAGCGCAGCCGCTCATCGACGACGGTGCGCTGAAGAAGGCGCCCGCCGAGAAGAAGAAGGATCCGCCGACCTCGTGACCGACTGACCCAGCCATGCCCTACGCCACCCCCACCCAGATGATCGCCCGCTTCACCGAGCGCGAGTGCATCGCGCTCAGCGATCGCGCGGGTACGGGCGTGGTCGACGAGGCGCAACTGCTGGCCGGCGGCCTGCAGCCGGCCAGCGACGAGATCGACAGCTACCTCGGCCGGCGCTACGCCTTGCCGTTGGCCGTGGGTGGCGTGCCGATGAGCACGCCGCCGCTCGTGCTGGTGGGCCTGTGCTGCGACATCGCGCGCTACAGGCTCACTGGCACCGAGGTGCAGGAGACCGAGGCGATCCGCCACCGCTACCAGGACGCCATCGCGATGCTGAAGCTGCTGGCCGACGGCAAGACGGTCTTCGCTGAAGGACCGGATCTCGTCGGCGGTACCAACCCCAACGGCATGGGAGCGTCGGTCAAGGCAAACGCGCGCTGCCGCCTGTTCGGCCCCGGCGGTCACGACGGGGGCTACTGATGCAGATGGTCAGCCAAGTCGAGGACGCCATCGTCGCCGCGCTTCGAGCCGCGGCGACGGGCTTTTCCGGCCTCCGCCCGGCGGCTATCGAGAGCTACGGCGGCCAACTCGATGACGAGACGTTCGAGTGGATCCGGACGTTGCCGGGGATGTGGGTCGTGTTCTCGGGCGTGCCGTCCAAGCCGACGCGCATCGACACCGCGCGCAACAAGTGGCTCTACCCGGCCACCTTCACGGTGTTCTGCGGCCAGCGCAACCTGGCCGGTAACAGGCGCCTGCGCCACGGCGATGCGCACAACCCGGGGGTGTACGCGCTGCTGCAGATCGTCCGCGAGGCCTTGCTTGGGCAGGACCTCGGGCTCGAGATCGACCCGTTCCAGCCGGGACCGATCCGAGTGACCACCAGCGTCGTCGTGAATCGCGACGGCGTCATGGTCTACGCGAGCGACTGGACAACGAAGTGGGTGGAGACCACCGAGACGGCTCCGGCCGAGCCGGCCGGCTGGCTCGACCGCATCGGCCTGCAGTACTTCCTCAAGCCCGGTGACTCCGTCGCGGACGCCGCCGACGTCGTCACCACCCTTGCCCCCTGAAAGGAGGCCGCATGAAGGTGATCGCCGCCCCCGGTCTGAAGGTGCCGATGGAGCACAACCCGCGGGTCTACATCGACGACCAGACGCCCGTCGAAATCGAACACACGCACTACTACGTGCGCCGCCTGGCCGACGGCGACCTGGTCGAGTGGCCGGACGCCGACGTCGTGGCGCTGCCGCGCACGCCCGCCACCAAGAAGGCCTGATCGCAACCACGAGGCACTCGCATGGCCAGCCCCAACATCAGCTTCGACAACATCCCGGCGAGCATCCGCAAGCCGGGCAAGTACGTCGAGTTCAACAGCAAGCTCGCGGTCCGCACGCTGCCGAGCAACGTTCAGCGCCTGCTCATCGTCGCCCAGAAGCTCGCCGCCGGCACTGCGCCGGCGGGCGTGCCCGTCGACGTTTTCGATGCTGCAACGGCAGCGGCGCTCTTCGGCCGCGGCAGCCAGGCTCACCTCATGGTGAAGGCCACGATCGAGGCGTACCGCTACGCGCGCATCACCGTTCTGCCGCTGGCCGACAGCGGCACGGGCGTGGCCGCCACCTGGACGATCACGTTCACGGGCACGAGCACCGCCAGCGGCAGCGTCACGGTCACCCTGGCCGGCGACGCAGTGAACGTGCCCATCGCGACCGCGCAGACCGCAGCGCAGGTGGCGGCGTCGGTGAAGCTCGAGCTCGATAAGGAGGTCGACTGGCCGGTGACCGTCACCGCCGCCGCCGGCGTGCTGACCCTCACGGCGAAGAACAAGGGCACGGTGGCCAACGGTCTGGTGCTGGCCACCGATGCCCAACTGTCGGGCATCACCGCTGCAGCCGCGACTGGCGTTGCGGGCAGCAATGACCCCGACCTGGCCGCAGCCCTGACCGCGGTGTTCGCGGTCAGCCACGAGATCCTGGTCACGCCGTACAACACGGCCGCCGCGTTGCAGACGCTGCGCACTCACCTGACCGACCGCGGCAGTCCGATCGAGCAGCGGGGAGCCATCGGCGTCTACGCCTTCACAGGCACGCTGGCAGCCGCCACCACGCTGGCCGCGGCGGTCAACCACGAACGCATCACCGGCTGCCTTCTTCCTGGCACCGCTTCCCCGGCCTACGACCTGGCGGCACGTTACGCCGCCGTGATCAGCAGCGAGGAAGACCCGGCGCGGCCGCTCAACACCCTGGCGCTGACGGGTGCGCAGCCGCCGGCACTGGCATCGCGGCTGGGCCGTACCGAGCAGGAGTCCTGCCTGGCCAACGGCGTCACGCCGCTCGAGGTCGGCCCTGGCGAGGTCGTTCAGATCGTGCGCGCGATCACGACGTACACGGTGAACGCCCAGGCGATCCCCGACATCGCCTTGTTGGACCTGACGACGATCCGCACGATGGACTACGTCCGCCAAGCACAGCGCACGCGCCTGGCACTGCGGTTCCCGCGCGAGAAGCTCTCGCAGCGCACGCCGGACCGTGTGCGGAGCGAGGTGCTCGACGTGCTCGTGAAGCTCGAGGAGCTGGAGATCGTCGAGGCCGTCGAGGAAAACAAGGCTGGCGTCATCGTCGAGCGTGACAGCCAGGACCCGAACCGTCTGGACGTGCGCATCCCGGTCGACGTGGTGAACGGCCTGCATGTGCTGGCCGCCCGCCTGGACCTGCTGCTGTAACTGACACCCACCCTGGAGCTGTGCTGACCCCCGGCCGGGCCGTACTGGCGCCCGGCGGGGGCTGCGGCCGGGGGCCCTGAAGGAGCATTGAAATGGCCTTGCAAGAGTTCGTCGGCGCCATCGTCATGGAAGTCGACGGCCGCGAGATCGAGGTGGTGTCGGTGAACCCGACCGTCAGCACCGGCCGCCGCCTGGTTCGCACGATGAACCGCAGCGGCAACGCCGCCGGCTTCTCGCGCGGCGTCACCAACTACGACCTGCGTGTGACGGCGGTTGTGCCGCGCGATGGCGAGCCGCTCGACTGGGAGAACATCGAAGGCGCCAAGATCACGCTGGCGCCCATCGCCGGCGGCAAGCGCGTGAGCTACCTGGACTGCTTCAGCACCCAGGTCGGCCGGCAGTACGAGGTCGACAACGAAGCCCGCGTCGACATTCAGATGAACGCGCTGCGCAAGGTCGAGGAGTAAGGCATGACGCCCATCACCCAGGACGGCGTGCTGCCGATTGGCGTCGAGGTCGACGGTGTGCTGCACAAGGACTTCACGCTGCGTCCCGCGCTCGTGGAAGACAACATCGAGGCGATCAACCTCGTGGGCTCGGGAAACGCCGTCGCACTGAACGCGGCGATCTTCGCCCGCCAGCTGATGCGGCTCGGCTCGCTGGCGCCCAAGCAGATCAGCTACCGCCTGGTCGCCGGCATGCACGTCGCCGACTTCGACGAGCTCGATCGCAAGGCCCTCGAGCTGCAAAAAAAACTGCTGCTCGGCGGCGGGACCTCGAGTGGTGGGTCGCCGTCCGAGCAGCCCTCGCCCGCCACGGAATCCCTCCCGACTACGCCCTAGGCCTCGAGATGCCCGAACTGGTGGCGCTGCTGGACGCGATCGCGCCCAAGCGCTGCGCGCGCGGGCCGTCCGGTGAGGACGGCTCCGTCACTTACGTGAGCCTGAGAAGGAAGACACCATGACCCGCAGCATCACGCTCGAACAGGAACTGCAAGCGCTGGGCCTCACGGCTCCGCGCGTCACGCTGGCCGACATCGACGCCGCGATCACCGACGTCGAGATCGTCAAGCACGTGTCGAAGTCCGGCCAAGTCCTGCGCTGGGCTGTCATCACCGTGCGCAACGGCTTCGCGGTGACGGGCCGCCCTTCGGCCGCCGTCTCCCCCGAGAACGACAACGCCGCGGTCGGCGAAAGGGTCGCGATCGACAACGCCAAGGCCGAGCTGTGGCCGCTGATGGGCTATGCCCTGCGCGAGAAGCTGGCCAGCGCCGCGGAGGCGATGGCCGATCCGTCGCGGACCGAGGATGCCCGTGCGGCCATCGCTGCCGCGCTGGGGGCCGGCGACGTCACCGCGCTCGACGGAGCGGTCAGCGCGCGCAACGGGGTGTAGCCATCGGCCAGGTAGTCGCGCCCGACAAGACGTATGACCGACCCGCTGAAGCTCTCACTCGACCTGAGCCTGAACGACAGGCTGGTCGGCCCGCTGCGCCGCGCGCTTGCCGACGTGCGGTCCGAGCTGCGTTCGGTGGGGGCCGATCTCGGAGGCGTCGGCCGTGGCGGCCAGGAGGCTGCGCGAGGCCTGGAGAACGTGGGCCGCCAGGCGCGCGGCGTGCGTGACGCCGCCGCCGGCGTGCGCGACCTCGACCGGGCAACGAAAGACGCCGAACGCAGCGCCAGCCGGCTCGCGCAGACCTATGGGACCGTGCGGGGGCTGGTACGGGGCATCGGCGGTGTCATGGCGGGCGGTGCCGCCTTCGCGGCTGTCACGGCCGCGCCGGTCCGGAGGGCCGCGGACTACGACACCGCGCTGCGTGGCCTTGCAAACACGGCCTACGCAGGACAGCCGCTGGCGGCACGGCGCGCGGGCCTCGGGGGCCTCGACGCCGCAATCACCAGCGCGGTGCGGGTGGGCGGCGGCACGCGCGATCAGGCCTTGGCGACGCTGAACGAGCTCGTGGCGAGTGGCGTCTTCAGCAACGCCGACGAAGCGATGCGCATGCTGCCCACGCTGCAGCGCGGCGGCACTGCCAGCGGCGCTGACCCGGTGGAACTGGCTCGCATTGCGATCAGAGCCCGCCAGACGTTCAACATCCCGAGCGCGCAGACCGGGAACGTACTCGGGATGGCGATGGCCGCCGGGCAAGCCGGGGGCTTTGAACTGCGCGACATGGCTCGCTGGCTGCCGCAGCAGATGGCCGCAGCTCGCTCCCTTGGCCTCAGCGGAACGGGCGGGCTTGCGCAGCTTCTGGCCGCCAACCAGGCCAGTGTCATCACGGCCGGTAGCCGCGATGAGGCCGGCAACAACCTGGTCAACCTCCTCGCGAAGATCAACAGTTCCGACACCGCGCGCGACTTCAAGCACATCGGCATCGATCTGCCTGGCTCACTGGCAGCGGCGCGAGGGAAAGGCGTCGACGGCCTGACAGCGTTCGTCAACATGGTCGACAAGCTGGTCGCCGGCGACGCCCGCTTTCAGGCGGCGCGGCGCGGCGCGACCAGCGCCAGTAGCGATGAGCGCCGTGCCGCCTACGCAGCGCAGGCCGACATCCTTCAAGGCTCATCTGTTGGCCAGGTCATCCAGGATCGGCAAGCGCTCATGGCGCTCATCGCGCTCATGAACAACCGCTCGTACACCTCCGACGTGCTCAAGAGCACCCAGGCCGGAGGCGAGAAGACCATCGCGGACGCTTTTGCCTTGTTCCAAGAAGGCGCCGGCTTCAAGTTCGACCAGCGCTCATTCGAAGTCCAACGCGCGCAGACCGAGGCGATGAACAGCTCGAACAGCGTCATCGCCAAGCTGGCCGAGGCGCAGACTGACCTGTACCAGCGCTACCCAGGCTTCGCGGCGGCCCTCGAGGGCGCGAAGGTGGCGGTCAGCGCATTGGCCGCCTCGGCAGCGGCGGCAAGCGCGGTGCTCCTACTCACACGCGCCGGCGGCGGAGCGAGCTTGCTGTCCAGCCTGGCCGGCGGAGCCGGCGCCGGACTTGCCGCCGCAGGCGGTGCTGGCGCGCTTGCCGCTGGTGCCGGCGGCCTAGTCCTCGCCGGCGGCGCCGGTTACGCCGCGGGCTCGCTTCTCTACAAGGGCATCGAGGGCACGAGTGCGGCTGACGGCATCGGTGAGGTCATGGCGAAGGTGCTTGCCTTCTTCGGCAACGAAGAAGCCCAGCGGAGCCTCGACGCCAACCGCCAAGCTGAGGCAGCACTTGCACTCCAGAACGCGGCAAACGCGCTGGCCAACCGCCCCCCGATCAAGCTGATGATCGACGGCCGAGAGATCACCTCGGTCGTTGACGATCAGGTCGAGTGGTATGGCCGCCGGCAGTGAGGGACTGACGAATGTCCTGGTCTGAAAAGCTCCTGCCGGCGTCGTTCAAGGGCGTCGAGTTCGACATCGAAGCGGTCAGCGACACGGTGCAGCGCGCCACCGTGGCGAACGAGTACCCCTATCGCGATGGCGCGGACATCGAGGATCTGGGCCTTGGACCGCAGCGCATGCGGTTCTCTGCGATCGTCTTCAACGCACGGCCGCGCCGCGGCGATGCGACCGCGCAGGACGACTACGAGCAACGCCTGCAGCAGTTGATCGCCGTCCTGCGCAGTGGCGGGCCCGGGCGGCTGGTCCACCCGGTGTTCGGCAACTTCGACAACGCGGTCTGCACCAGCTGGGCCATCGAACACGAAGCCGAGTTTCGCGACGGCTGCAAGATATCGCTCGAGTTCGTCGAGAGCCGCACCACCGATCGCATCTTCACCTCGGCTTCGCCGGTCAGCGCGGCTGAGCAGGTCTCCGCGAAGGCCGAGGCCGCGCGCTCCGCTGCCGACGCCGGCCTGATCGCGCGCGTGCAGAAGGTGTTGAAGACGCCCGTTCCGCGGCAGCTGCAGCTGCGATCGCAGATGCAGGCCGCTCTGGGGCAGCTGCGCGCGCTCGTGGACACGACGGCGCTCAAGCAGCGCTTGAGCGAGCTGGATCCTCTCTTCTACCCGCAGAGCTACGTTGCCGACGCCCGCAACGTGTTGGACCGAGCGTTGCAGGGGCTGCCCTTCGGCGGCCGAAACATCCTCTTCAGTGGGAAGACGACAGGCTCGAACTCCAGCTCGAAGAGCGCTTCCGGCCTGGCCGACTTCGAACGTGCAGCAGCAGCTCTGCGGCCGACCAGCCTGGCTCTACTGGCGCCCGATGCGGATTCACTGATGGTTCAAGCGCATGCGCGAACCCACGCGGGCTGCTGCCTGGCGGAGGCGGCATCCATCGTGCTGATGGGCGAGCTGGACGAGCAACTGCTTGATGCGACCCAGGTGGAGAGCATTGCGGCGGTGACCCGCGAGGCGCTGCAGGCGGCGGTCGCGGATCTGCGCTCGGCATCAGGCACGGATGCCGCCGGCGCCGTAGCCGCCGCGAGCGCTGCGCTCAGGGCAACCGCGTTCCATGTGCAGGAAGCAGCCACGGCGGTGGTCGAACTGCGGCCGCCGGTCCAGCTGCGTACCGCACCGGTGACTGGTCCGCTGCGCCTGGTTGCGCACGCGCTCTACGGCGACCACACCCGCGCGGTAGAGCTTCAGCGGCTCAACGTGTGGGGCCGTCGCCTGGTGGTCGAACGTGGAGAACAGGTGAAGGCCTATGCCCGCTGACCAAGTTGAACTTCTCGTCGGAGGTGTGGCGCACGCGGGCTGGAATCGCTATGAGATCGACTCCAGCCTGCTGCTGGCGGCGGACGCTTGGAACGTGAGCCTGAGCGCCAAAGAACTGGTCGTCCCGGCCGCACTGAAGCCGGGCGCAGACGTCAAGGTGCGCGTGGGCAACGAAACCGTGCTCGCCGGCGTGATCGACGACGTCGACCACCAGGTTGCGCGCGGTGAACATCGCCTGCAGTTGACCGGCCGAGACAACGCCGGCGTGCTGGTGGATTGCAGTGCACCGATCTTCACGCAGCAGCAGCTGACGCTGCAGCAGATCATCGAGAAGGTCGTGAAGAAGCTGCTGCCCAGCGTTCGCTTCAGCGTCGACGCGGAGCGCCAACTCCAGCGCGACCGAGTCATGACCGAGCCCGGCGACACGGCCTGGGACATGCTTCAGCGCGCAGCCGAGGCCAACGGCCTATGGCCCTGGTTCGAGCCTGACGGAAGCCTGGTTGTTGGCGGTCCGCGCTACGACACAGAGCCGGTTGGCTCGCTGGTGATGCGCCGGGACGGAGTGGGCAACAACGTGCTCACGCTGGCCGAAAAGCGCAGCCAGGCCGACCGCTACAGCGAGATCACCGTGCTGGGCCAGAGCGGAGCCATCGGCATTCGCAGCGGCCGCCACAACGTGAAGCGCACCGTCAAGGACGAGGGCGTGACCGCCTATCGTCCCAAGATCGTTTGCGATTTCGAAGCGACGAACGAGCAGATCGCCTCTGCACGCGGCAGCAAGCTCATCAGCGACGCACGGCTGCGCGCGTACGACCTGCGCGCCACCGTCGCAGGCCACCGCGCGCCCAACGGCAAGCTGTGGGCCGCTGGCCAGCGAGTGCGCGTGATGAGCGAGCCGCACGGCCTCGACGGGATCTACTTCCTGATCTCGCGACGCATCTCCGGCGACCGCGTGCGCGGTCAGCTGACCGATTTGACGCTCAAGGAAGATGGCGCCTGGGCCCTGTACGCCCATCCGAGCAAGCGCAAGCACCGCCGCGGAAAGAACAGCGTGCCGGGTCGCATCATCGACGCAACGACGGGAGCGGCGCCGTGACGCGGGCGATCGAAGCCATGCGGCGCCAGGTGGCGCGTGCGGCCGCCGGCGCCCGGGCGGCTTTTCGCGGCGTCCTGACGGGTCTGCAACTCGCGCCCAAGATCCAGTTGGCCAGCGGGGAAGGCCTCGCCGGCGAGCAGCTCGACCGCATCGAGTTGCTGCAGCAGTTCGGGTTCACCTCCGCGCCGCCGACGGGCTCTCAGCTGATCGTCGTGCCGCTGGGGGGGCGCAGCAGCGCGAGCGTCATCGTGGCAACGGAGCATGGTGCCTATCGCTTCGAGCTGGGAGCCTCTGGCGAGGCCTGCGTCTACAACCAGTGGGGCGACTTCGTGCATCTGCGGCAGGACCGCACGATGCACCTGGTCGCTGAGGCCCGCGTCCTGATCGAGACGAATCATCTGGATGTCGTTGCCTCCGGCGGCATGAACGTGACCACGCCCAAGCTGACGGTTTCCGGTGACATCCAGGCCGGTGGCGACGTCGCGGACGCAGGCGGCGCCAAGACGATGCGCGGCATGCGTCAGACGTTCGACGCCCATCGGCACGCCGAGAACGACAACGGTGGGCCCACGAACCCGCCGGCGACGTCGATGTGAGGCCACGATGAGCGACGCCTACATCGATCCCTTGACCGCCAGCTACGTTCAAGCCGCCGGCGACCTGACGCGCGACCCGGCAGCAGGGCTCGCAAACGCCGTCTACCTGCGCGTGATGACGCCGCTGGGCGGTTGGTGGGCAGACCCGACCCTGGGTTCTCGGCTTCACGAGTTGCAGCGCGAGAAGGACGTCGCGCGCGTGGAGCGTCTGGCGGTGCAGTACGTCGAGCAGGCACTGCAGCCACTGCTTGATGACGGGCGCGTCGATTCGCTCGACGTGCAGGTCGAGCGGCAGCCTGGCCGTCTGAACCTGCTGGTATCCCTCACGAGCGGCGAAGGCGTGGAACGCGTCTTCCAGTACTTCATCAAGGTCGCTTGAATGGCCATTGAAATCCCCGACTTCGACGCACTTCGCGATCGCTACCTCCAGACCGTTGCGAACCTGCAGCCGGCCGCTGCGACCGGCGCTGACAGTGACCATTTCGTGCGCGCGAGCGCCGTGGCTGCGGCCGTCGAGAGCCTGCACCAGCACATCTGGTGGCTGGCGCGCCAGCACTTCCCCGACACCGCGGACTCCGACTATCTGGAGCGGCAGGCCACGCTGTATGGCCTGGTCCGCAAGCCCGCCGCCACGGCGGCCGGGAGCGTGATGATCTCGGGAACTGCGGGGACAGCAATCAGTGCGGGCGTAGTACTGCAGGCAGCGAACGGCCAGCAGTACGAGCTCACGGCCAACTCGGCAGTGGCGGCAGGCGGGTCCGTCGCGGTCAGCGCCTGGGCACTGGTTGCGGGCCCGGATGCGAACCTGCCCGCCGGCGCCGAGTTGACCATCGTGGACCCGGTGGATGGCCTGGTAAGCGCGGTCGTTGTCACGATGGACGGCGGCGACGAATCCGAGGCCGACGAGTCGTTGCGTACGCGCCTGCTGGAGCGCATGCGCAACGCCCCGAGCGGTGGCAACACCGCGGATTACATCCGCTGGGCCAGCGAGGTTCCTGGCGTCGCGCGCGCCTGGTGCTTCAGCATGCGGCGAGGTCTCGGTACCGTGGACGTCGCCATCATGGCCGAGAGCGGCCTGCCCTCGTCTTCGCTCTTGACCGCGGTGGACGAGCACATCGAGTTGTTGCGGCCGGTGACCAGCGACGTGCTGGTGCTGCAACCCGACATCGTGACCGTGGACGTGGTTGCCACCGTGGTGCTCTCGGGCGTTTCGTTGGCCGTGGCACGGACGTCCGCGGCGGCGGCGATCTCGGCGTACACCGATACGCTGGCGCCCGGCGACACGGTTTACCGCAGCCGGATCTCCGCCGCGATTCAAGACATCCCGGGCGTTATCGCCGTCACGGTCGTGTCGCCGGCGGCAGACGTCGAGACGGCGATCAACACGCTGCGTCTCGAGCTGGCTGTGCTGGGCAGCGTGACGTTGGGGGTGTAGGAGTGGCCAGCCTGCACCTCGACATCCTTTCCCGGCTGCTACCGCCGGTGGCATACGACATCGGGTCCAGCGCGGTGTTGGCGGAACTCGCCAGTGCAGCCGCGGTGCTCGACTCCGCTCTGGAGAGCATCGCAACGCTGAGCGACGAGTTGGACGCCCGCAGCACATATGCCCTGCTCGATGAGTTCGAGGCCGCGTTTGGGCTGCCTGACGCTTGCGCCGACGTGGACTACCAGACAGTCGGTGATCGTCGTCTTGCGCTGGCATTGCGAATCGCTGCGCGAGGCTCCCAGCAGCCGGCTTACTACGAAGCTCTGGCCGAGTCGCTGGGCTACCCGGGCGCTCGGGTCTACGAGTACGACCCTTGGACGTGCATCGACAGCTGCGTCGAGCCAATCGCAACGGCCGAGTGGCGCCACGTTTGGGCGCTGCAGATCCCGGGCGGCCCTCGCGTGACCTACTTCTCTGCAACCTCGCCGTGCAACGAGCCGCTGGCCAACTGGTCGGCCCTCGAGGCCATCTCGTGCGTGATCAACCGGCTCAAGCCCGCGCACACCCTCTGCTATTTCGACTTCGGAGCCTGACCAATGCGTCGCATCAGCACGACCAATCGCGCCCAGAACCTCTTTGGTGTGGGGAAGGATGGATGGAAGAACGGCGTCGCCGGCACCTCTGATCGGCCGACCGAAGGTCAAGCCGAGTGGTTCAACGCCGTGCAGGAAGAGCTGTGCGCGGTGATCGAAGGCCAGGGGATCGAAATCGATCCGAGCCGCCGTGACCAACTGGCCACCGCCATCGGTCAGCGCATTGGAGCTGCAGTGGCTCCCAACATCACGCACCCACTGGCGCGTCTCGGCGATGAGATCAACCTGACGTCTTCTGCGTTGCCGATCTCGTTGGGTCGCAATCGCGGCGGTTACCCTGTTGACCGGCATGTTCTTCTGCTGGGCGACTCGCACTCGTGGGGTCAGGGGGCGCCGTGTTACGAGCGGTTCACTCAGTACGCGAACGTTTCGCCTCACTCCGCGCATCCCCACGCCTTGGGCTTTATGTCGCGGATCAAGTCGTTCATCGAAGGGCGCCTTGGGATCGGTTCCAACGTGTGGTGCGGCGGCGCCAGCTCGGTCATGCGGCTGATGCCTTTCGCGCTTAAGAGCGCGCCGTTCAGCACGGAGGGGATGCGGGCGATCATCCCTGTCTTCGGTGTGCTGCGTGGCGGCGGCGCGGTGCAGGTCAGCGGCGCCTCCTCGTTTCCGAACTTCTACCAGCCGAAAGCGCTGGGTGATGCCTATTCCGCAGACACGTATCGCGAGAAGGCAGAAGCCGGGCTATTTCCCCTGGATCTTGTGCGATTGGAACCGGAGACGGCCCTACGGTTTGACTCTCGCGACAAGCCTTATCACTTCGAGTTCGTCCCCTACCTGGACAACCCTGGGAGCGGCGCCTCCTACACGGGCTATTCCAACGGTGGGGTGCTCGTCGTCGAGCGTGAGACGGCCACGGGCAAGACCTACATCGAGATGGCGCGCACTGAGTTCCCTTACGGGATGCTCGACGCTGGCAAGACCATCTTCATCCCCGGCTACGGCGTTCTGACCGTCACGAACCTGTTCAACACGACGGGCACCTCGGTCGGGCTGGAGGTCGGGGTACTTTCGGTGGCCGACGCCACAAAGCTGGCGAAGGTGCTCGTGCCTGGCGCAAAGATCTATTCCGGCCACTACATCACCAAGCAGCTCTACTACGTCGACATGGAGCGGCCGTCGCGTGTGATCTACATCGCAGTCAGGCACGCGGCGGCGAACACGGGGTCACTGCGGCTGTTTTTCGGAACGCAGGAAGGTGCGGCCGAATACGCACCGTTCATCGAGCGTGGTGCAGCTGGCGGGACGTTCCGGATGTCAACGGCGGACTCCAGGCGGGACTGGATTGGTTCCGCTAGCGAACGTGTTGCTCACGCGGTCAGTTCGACCGGATCGCTCGTCGCTAGCGCGAAGGCAACGATTCTCACGGCAAGCGGTGAAGGTACAAACATCGCGACGATCGACTGCACTCCGATAACCGTAGGCGTTGATGAGGACGTCGTCTATCGCATCGATCTCGGGACTCGCATGCGGGGACGCCTCTATGTCGAGGCAACGGGTGTCGTCACCATTCGGGGAATTACGTTCGACAACAACAAGGTTGCCAACTGGGCGATGGGCGGGCACACCGTAGGTCAGTGGATGGGGGACAGCGCAAGCTTCAACGACGCCGCGCACGACCACGTTGCTGACGTTCTGTCGTACACGCCGGCGCGGCCGAGCCACGTCATCGTGCAACTCCCGATCGTTAACGAGTACCTCAGGCAGACGCCGCTGGCGACGTTCAAGGCGAACATCCAGGCCTTGGTCGACCGGTTCCGGGCCCACCTCGCTGGCACCAACAACGTGAACACTCAAGGGTGCGACTTCCTGTTCTTCACTACGCTCAGGGATCGACGGGTGGCGTTCCAGGGCGTCGGGCAGTCGGTCCTGACGTACGACGCGTACGTCCAGGCAGCCCGGGAAGCATGCTCGGCGCAGGGGCTGGCGTTCGTAGACGTGGAGGCGAAGCTGTTCAACCTCGTCCAGAAGCACGGCATCGACTACCAGCGGCTTTACAACGATGACATCCACCCGTCGGACTTTGCCAACGAGATGATCTTCCGATGCCTGGAGCCTCACCTGTACGCCGTGCTGTAGGCGGCCGGGCGTCAGGTCGGTTGTCCACAGGCCGTTGGGGCGGTCGTGCGTTCCGCTTTTACGTTGCCCGCGTTCCGGCGCTACGTTGCCGCTTACAGGAGCGCTCCGCCTGATCCGCCGGAAGAATCCGACTCCGTTAGAAAGCCGCACAAAGATCTCGGAGCGGCTGCGGAGCAGTTTCCGCTACGGAATCAAGAAGTTGGATGGTCGGGGTGACACGATTCGAACGTGCGACCCACTGCTCCCAAAGCAGTTGCGCTACCAGGCTGCGCTACACCCCGAAGCGAACGATTGTAGCCGGCGCCCCTCGGGCGGCCGGCGCCGCACTGGGGGGTCAGATCACTTCGGCGGGGGCCGGCACCTGGAGCTGGCGCGCCACGCCCATGCACTGGCGGATGTGCTGCTCGCAGACGATCTTCAGCGCCGAGAAGGTCAGCGCCGCCGACACCGCCTGGCCGGCCACCGGCACGACCTTGGCAGCCTGCTTGGTCGTCAGGCGCACGCCGACGGTGCGCACGATCTTCAGCACGATGTCGCGCGTGACGAGGCGGCCGACGAGCACGCCGCCGCCGACGCTGATCGCCTTGAAGACCGCGACACGCCGGTCGGGCGCCAGGCGCTCGACCTGCTCGGCGCTGAGGCCGAACTCGGCGTTGATCTCGGGCAGCAGCTTGACCAGCGTGCCGACGTCGGTGATCCAGTCGATGCCCGGGATCGGCACCGCGGCGATGCCGGCGGCGACCAGCGCGCGCCGCGTCACGAGGCGGCGGCTGCGCGCCGCGGCGGCCTCGATCTCGGCTTCGCTGCCGGGCACCAGAACCCAGTCGCCGGGCGCGGCCATCTCAGGGCCTCGCGGGCATCACGACGATGCCGTCCTCGTCGGCGACGAGCCACTCGCCGGGCGCCACGCGCACGCCCTGCACCTGCACCGGCACGTCGCGCTGGCCTTCGTTGCGTTTGACGGTGGGCATCGGCATCGCGGCCAGCGCGCGGATGCCGACGTCGCAGGCCGCCAGTTCGGCCAGGTCGCGCACCGCGCCGTCGACGACGAGGCCGGCCCAGCCGTTCTTAGCCGCCGCGGCGGCCAGGTTGCCGCCGACCAGCGCCCGCCGCAGCGAGCCGCCGCCGTCGACGACGAGCACCCGCCCCTGGCCGGGCTCGTCGAGCGCGGCCTTCACGAGGCTGTTGTCCTCGTGGCACTTGACGGTGCTCGCCGGGCCGGCGAAACGCACGCGGCCGCCGTAGCTGGTGAACACCGGCGGCAGTACGCGGAAACTGCCGTCGCCGGCGTTCTTGTGCTCGTCGCAAAGGTCGCAGGTGGAGAAGTCGTCCATCGTCGGTCTCCCTGGCTGGAATGCTAAGCGCGGCGCGCCATCGGCGGCCAAAGCCCCACGCTGGCTCCCTAGGCGGCCGGCTCGCGCGGCCCCGGCGGCAGCATCACGCGATGCTCGCGCACCGTCTTCAGGATGATGGACGTCGAGGTCTCGGCCAGCAGACACAGGCGCGACACCACGGCGTCGAGGTGGGCGACGTCGGTCACCGCGATCTCCAGCATCCAGCTGTCCTCGCCGGTGATGTTCCAGCCATTGACGACCTCGGCCGTCTGCTCGATCAGCTCGAGCATGCGCGCGTAATCGGTGCGCCCGACACGCACCAGCGCCCGGATGCCGTAACCCAGCGCGCCGAGGTTGACCGTCGCGCGGTAGCCGGTGATGACGCCGGCGGCTTCGAGCTTGCGCACACGCTCGGCCACCGCCGGCTGGCTGAGGTGCACACGGCGGCCCAGTTCGGCCAGGCTGAGGCGGGCGTCGGCCTGCAGCTCGGCGAGCAAGCGGGTGTCGTAGGCGTCCAAGGCGTAGTTCATTCAGAACCTTTGTTTCCACGGCAAAGCGCCGCGACGAGCTTTGATTCTGCATGGATCCGCCGCGTTTGCCTTCTTATGATCTCGCCCCATGCCCACCGTCGCCCTGACTCCGACCACCACCCGGCTGTCGCCGCTGCTGATGGCCTGCCTGGCCTCGACCTGGTTCGTCTGGGGCTCGACCTATCTGGCGATCAAGTGGGCGCTGGTGAGCTTTCCGCCGTTCTTCCAGATGGGCACGCGTTTCGTCGCCGCCGGGCTGGTGCTGGGCGCCTTCGCGCTGTGGCGTGGCGCACGCTGGCCCGACCGCGCGCAGTGGACCAGCGCCTTCATCCTCGGGGCGCTGATGCTCGGCGGCGGCTACGGTGCGACGGCCTTCGCGCAGCAGAGCGTCAGCTCGGGGTTGGTCGTGGCCTTCATCGCCGTCGTGCCGGCGGTCGTCGCGCTGTTCGAGCTGCCTTACGGCGTCAAGCCGTCGCGGCTGGAAGCCGCCGGCATCACGACCGGCCTGGTCGGCATCGTGCTGCTGACGCAGGGCGAAGGTTTCGGCGCCTCGGCGGCCGGGCTGGTGTCGATGGCGATCGCCTGCACCTCCTGGTGCGCCGGCAGCGTCTGGGCCAAACACGGGCTGCCGGGCGGCCGCAAGCTGGAACTGGCGCCGGGCGCCGCGGGCTACGCCAGCCAGATGCTGGCCGGCGGCCTGCTGCTGCTGGCGTTGTCGGGCGCCGTCGGCGAACAGCCGACGCTGCCGCCGGACGCGCGTTCGCTGGCCTGCTGGTTCTACCTCGTGGTCGCCGGCTCGCTGGTCGGCTTCAGCGCCTACATGCTGCTGCTGCAGCGCACCAGCACCGCGCTGGCCTCGAGCTACACCTTCGTCAACCCGGTGATCGCGATGGTGCTGGGCGTGACGGTCGGCGGCGAAGTCGTCGGCACCGGCGAGATGCTGGCCGCCGGCATCGTCACCGCCAGCGTCGTGCTGCTGCTCGCCGGCCGCCGCTGATTCAGCGCTTGGCGGCCGCGGCGCGGATCTGCGCCAGCGTCGCACGCGAGGTGCTGACCTCGACGTCGAGCTTCAAGTGCAGCAGCGCCGGCTTGCCGGCCGCCAGCGCGCGCTCCAGCGCGGCCTCGAAGTCGGCCGTCTTGGCGACCGTCTCCCCGGCCCAGCCGTAGGCCCGCGCCAGCGCGGCGAAGTCGGGGTTGCAGAGCTCGGTGCCGCTGATACGCCCCGGGTACTCGCGCTCCTGGTGCATGCGGATGGTGCCGTAGCTGCCGTTGTCGACGACGACGGCCAGCAGCTGCTGCACGCCGGCGGCACGCGCCGTGGCCAGCTCCTGGCCGGTCATCAGGAACTCGCCGTCGCCGAGGAAGGCCACCGCCTGGCGCCCGGGCTGCAGCACGGCGGCGGCCACCGCGGCCGGCAGGCCGTAGCCCATCGCGCCCGAGGTCGGCGCCAGCTGCGTGCGGCCGTGGTGCTGCAGACCGGGATAACGCAGGAAACGGTGCAGCCAGCCGCTGTAGTTGCCGGCGCCGTTGGTCCAGACGGTGTCCTCGGGCAGGCGGCGCTGCAGCGTCTGCACGACGGCCGCCAGGTCCAGCGGCTCGACCGGTGTGGGCACCTGGTTGGCCTCGTAGTCGGCACGCGCGGCCTCGGCCCAGGCGCCGTCGCGGCCCGGCGGCGCGGTCAGCGCCTCCAGCGCCTTCGCGGCGCTGCGCATCGAGGCCTGCAGCATCAGGTCGGCGGCGTAGACGCGGCCCAGCTCCTCGGGGCCGGCATGCACATGCACCAGCTTCTGCGCCGGACGCGGCGCCTGCAGCAGCGTGTAGCCGCCGGTCGTCATCTCGCCCAGGCGCACGCCGAGCGCGACGACGAGGTCGGCCGAGCGGATGCGCGCGGCGAGCTTCGGACTGATGCCGATGCCGACGTCGCCGGCATACAGCGGGTGGGCGTTGTCGAAGGTGTCCTGGAAGCGGAAGCCGCAGGCCACCGGCAGGCGCCAGTTCTCGGCGAAGCGCTGCAGCGCCGCGGCGGCCTCGGCGTCCCAGCCGCTGCCGCCGGCGATGACGATGGGCCGTTCGGCTTCCAGCAGCAGCCGGCGCAGGTCGCGCAAGGCGCCGGGCGCCGGCCAGGCCAGCGCCGGCTCGACACGCGGCAGCACCGGCGCGGCGGTCTCGCGTGTCAGCACGTCCTCGGGCAGCACCAGCACCACCGGGCCGGGCCGGCCCTGCATCGCGGTGTGGAAGGCGCGCGCGACGTACTCAGGCAGGCGGTCGGCGTCGTGCACCTCGCCGACCCACTTGGCCATGCCCAGCGTGCCGGGGCCGAACATCTGGCGGTAGTCGACCTCCTGGAAAGCCTCGCGGTCGCGCTGGTCGCCGGCGACCTGGCCGATGCACAAGACCATCGGCGTCGAGTCCTGGAAGGCGGTGTGCAGCCCGATCGCGGCGTTCGACGCGCCGGGGCCGCGCGTGACGAAGCAGACGCCGGGCCGGCCGCTCAGCTTGCCCTGGGCCTCGGCCATGAAGGCGGCGCCGCCTTCGTGCCGGCAGGCGATGAAGCGGATGTGCTCGCGCTGCTCGTGCAGGCCGTCGAGCACGGCCAGATAACTCTCGCCGGGCACGCCGAAGCAGGTGTCGACGCCCTGGGCGACGAGGGCCTCGACGAGCGCGTGGCCGGCGAGGCGGGAACGGAGGGGTTCGTTCATGCGGCGACTCTAACGCCGCGCACCGCCCGCCTCAGGCCGGGGCCAGCCGCCGGCGGTGCACCGCCAGGCCGACGAAGGACGCCGACAGCACGCCCAGCGCCATCGCCGCCGCCGAACCGCCGAACACCGTCTGCGGCAGGCCGGCGTCCATCAGCGCGCCGAACACCGGCGTGGCCACCGCGTTGCCGGTGTCCAGGCCCGAATAGACGGTGCCGTAGACCCGCCCGGTGGCGCCCGGCGGCGCGGCGCGTTTGATCAGCATGTCGCGCGACGGCCCGGCCAGCCCGGTGCCGAAGCCGGCCAGCGAGGCCACGCCCAGCGCCACCATGCCCGGCAGCCAGCCGCTGGGCCACCAGCAGCAGCATCGCCGCGGCCAACGCCATCGCCGCGGCGATGATGCGTTCCAGCCGTTCGGATGCGGTCGATGAGGAAGCCGCCGACGATCATGCCGGCCGCGCTGGCCAGCATGTAGCCGGTGACGACGAAGGCGGTGGCCTCCAGCGGCAGGCCGTACATGCGGCCCAGCGCCGGGCTGGCGAAACTCTGGATCGCCGCCAGCGCCACCGTCGTCCAGAAGAAGAACGAGAAGCACAGCCAGACGCTGGGCAGCTTCAGGAAGGCCATCGGGTGCTCGCCGCCGCCGGCCGCGGCGCTGCGCGCGGCGTGCACGTGGGCCTCGTGATGGTCGTCGATCAGGTCGCGGCGCAACACCAAGAGCGCCAGCACCACCGCGGCCAGCACGGCGCAGCCCAGGTAGGCGGCGCGCCAGGAGCCGAAAGCGGAGTTCAGGCCGATCAGGAACACCGGCGCCAGCGCCCAGCCGAGGTTGCCGCTGATGCCGTGCACCGAGAACGCGTGGCCCAGGCGCTTGGGCGAGATGCGGCGGTTGAGGATCGTGAAGTCCGCCGGGTGCAGCGGCGCGTTGCCCAGCCCGGCCAGCACCGCCGCGATCGCCAGGCTGCCGAAGCCCTGGGCCGTGGCCGCCGCCAGCGAACCGGCGACGAAACACGCCATCGCGCCGTAGAGCACCGGGCGCGCGCCGATGCGGTCGACGACGAAGCCCGCCAGCGCCTGGCCGATGCCCGAGACGACGAAGAACACCGTCACCAGCAGCCCGAGTTCGGACCAGCTGAGGCCGAAGTCGCGGATGAAGGCCGGGAACATCGGCGGCAGCAGCAGGTGGAAGAAGTGCGAGCTGCCGTGCGCGAGGCCGATCAGCGAGATCGTCGCGACGTCGCGGCGGGCGTCGCCGGCGGGCGTGGTGGCGGTCGTGGTCATGAAAAGCAGCGTAGCGGCGCGCTTCGCGGCGCAGTTACGATGGTCGGCCAACTTCTGTCGAGATCGTGCCACGCCCTGCCCGCCCCCGCGCCTCGCGCAGCGAACTGCCGCTGGACCCTGCGTGCACGCACCCAGCACCGCGCATCCGGTGTGGGTGCGCAAGCGCGCGCTGCGCGCCGCGACGCGCATCGTGCCGCACCGCCACCCGTGGGCGCAGGTGGCGTTCTCAGGTGCTGTTCGGATTCTATCGTGTTTCCCTATTAACCTT
>JASGHA010000006.1:0-6764 GCA_049841175.1 Rubrivivax sp.
CATCGGTACGCCTGCATTCTGACCCCTGCACCCAGGCGTGCTCGGTTAGCTGTTGCTCCGCTACGACAAGCGACGGGCCGTAGAATTGCACGCCCCGTGCCTGGCCGTTCCGGTCGGGTTGAACCTGCTCGCGCCTCGCGCGCTACCGCATGTCCCAGTTCGCCAAGGAAACCCTGCCGATCAGCCTCGAAGAGGAGATGCGGCGTTCGTACCTCGACTACGCGATGAGCGTGATCGTCGGACGTGCCCTCCCCGACGCCCGTGACGGCCTCAAGCCCGTGCACCGCCGTGTTCTTTACGCGATGCACGAGCTGTCCAACCACTGGAACCGCCCTTACAAGAAGAGCGCCCGCATCGTCGGCGACGTGATCGGTAAGTACCACCCGCACGGCGACACGGCGGTCTACGACACGATCGTGCGCATGGCCCAGGATTTCAGCCTGCGCCACATGCTCGTCGACGGCCAGGGCAACTTCGGCTCGGTCGACGGCGACAGCGCCGCGGCGATGCGCTACACCGAAATCCGGTTGGCGAAGATCGCGCACGAGATGCTCGAGGACATCGACAAGGAAACGGTCGATTTCGCCCCGAACTACGACGGCTCCGAGAAGGAACCGACGGTGCTGCCGGCGCGGCTGCCGAACCTGCTGGTCAACGGCTCGGCCGGCATCGCGGTCGGCATGGCGACCAACATCCCGCCGCACAACCTCAACGAGATCGTCGACGCCTGCCTGCACCTGCTGAAGGTGCCGGAGTCGACGATCGAGGAACTGATGGAGATCGTGCCGGCGCCGGACTTCCCGACCGCCGGGATCATCTACGGCCTGGAAGGCGTGCGCGAGGGTTACCGCACCGGGCGCGGGCGCGTCGTGATGCGCGCCAAGTGCCACTTCGAGGACATCGACCGCGGGCAGCGCCAGTCGATCATCGTCGACGAGATCCCGTACCAGGTGAACAAGAAGACGCTGCTCGAGCGCATCGCCGAGCTCGTCAACGAGAAGAAGATCGACGGCATCAGCCACATCCAGGACGAGAGCGACAAGTCCGGGATGCGCGTGGTCATCGAACTGAAGCGCGGTGAAGTGCCCGAGGTCGTGCTCAACAACCTCTACAAGCAGACCCAGCTTCAGGACAGCTTCGGCATCAACATGGTGGCGCTGGTCGACGGCCAGCCGCGCCTGTGCAACCTGAAGCAGTTGCTGGAGATCTTCCTCGAGCATCGCCGCGAGGTCGTCACCCGGCGCACGGTCTACGAACTGCGCAAGGCGCGCGAGCGTGGTCACGTGCTCGAAGGCCTGGCGGTGGCGCTGGCCAACATCGACGAGTTCATCGAGACGATCAAGACCAGCCCGACGCCGCCGATGGCCAAGGCGGCGCTGATGTCCAAGGCCTGGGACAGCTCGATGGTGCGCGAGATGCTCGCGCGCGCCGAGGAGTCGACGGCCGGCGGCCGCGCCGCCTACCGCCCCGAGGGCCTGCCCGCGGGCTACGGCCTGCAGGCCGACGGCCTGTACCGCCTGTCCGAGGACCAGGCGCAGGAAATCCTGCAGATGCGCCTGCAGCGCCTGACCGGCCTGGAGCAGGACAAGATCATCGGCGAGTACCGCGAGGTGATGACGCAGATCGCCGATCTGCTGGATATCCTCGCCCGCCCGGAACGCGTGACCGCGATCCTCGTCGAGGAACTGAACGCGCTGCGCCAGGAGTTCGGCCAGGCCAAGGTCGGCGCGCGCCGCAGCGTCATCGAGCGCAACGCGCAGGAGCTCGGCACCGAGGATCTGATCACGCCGACCGACATGGTGGTGACGCTCAGTCACACCGGTTACATCAAGAGCCAGCCGCTGACCGAGTACCGCGCCCAGCGCCGCGGCGGCCGCGGCAAGCAGGCGACGCAGACCAAGGAAGACGACTGGATCGACCAGCTCTTCATCGCCAACACGCACGACTGGATCCTGTGCTTCTCGGATCGCGGCCGCGTCTACTGGCTGAAGGTCTGGGAGGTGCCGCAAGGCTCGCGCAACTCGCGCGGCAAGCCGATCGTCAACATGTTCCCGCTGCAGCCGAACGAGAAGATCACCGTCGTGCTGCCGCTGACCGGCGAGTTCCGCAGCTTCCCGGCGGACCACTACGTCTTCATGGCGACGGCCTTCGGCACCGTCAAGAAGACGCCGCTCGAAGACTTCAGCAACCCGCGCAAGGCCGGCATCATCGCCGTCGGCCTGGACGACGGCGACTACCTGATCGGTGCCGCACTGACCGACGGTCAACACGACGTGATGCTGTTCTCCGACGGCGGCAAGGCGGTGCGCTTCAACGAGGACCCGGAAGAAGGCGGCGTGCGCCCGATGGGCCGCCAGGCCGGCGGTGTCAAGGGCATGGAGCTCGAACCCGGCCAGAGCGTCATCGCGCTGCTGGTCGCCGAGGACGAGACGCAGACCGTGCTCACCGCCACCGAGAACGGCTACGGCAAGCGCACGCCGATCGCCGAATACACCCGCCACCGCCGTGGCGGCAAGGGCATGATCTCGATGCTCCAGAGCGAGCGCAACGGCAAGGTCGTGGCCGCCACGCTGGCGCGCGACACCGACGAGATCATGCTGATCACCGACCGCGGCGTGCTCGTGCGCACCCGCGTCGCCGAAATCCGCGAAATGGGCCGCGCGACGCAAGGCGTCACGCTGATCTCGCTGGACGACGGCACCCGGCTCTCGGGCCTGCAGCGCATCGTCGAGAACGATGCCCAGTCCGACGGCGCCGCCGACGACACGTCCAACGACAGCGCCGGCGACGCCGGCACGGAGAACGCGTGATGACCCAACGATTCGTGCTGGCCCTGGCGCTCGCCGCGGCCCTTCCCGTGATGGCGCAGAAGGCGCCGGCAGCGGGCTCCGCCCCGGCGGCAGCCCCGGCTTCGGCCGCGGCGCCGGCCAGCCCGGCGAAGAAGGCCTTGATCGCCAAGATCCTGCAGATCCAGCAGCCGGCGATCGAGAACATGGCGCGCCAGCTCGCCGAGCAGCCCGCGATGATGTTGATGCAGCAGGCGGCGATGGCGCTGCAGCGCATGCCCGCCGACAAGCGCGAAGCGCTGGCCAAGTCGCTGCAGGCCGACGCCAAGAAGTACGCCGACGAAGCGACCCCGATCGTGCGCGACCGCGCCGTCAAGCTGGCGCCCAGCACCATCGGCGCGATCCTCGAGCAGCGTTTCAGCGAAGACGAGCTGAAGCAGCTCGTCGCGATCCTCGAATCGCCGGTGAACCGCAAGTTCCAGTCGATGAACGGCGATATGCAGCGTTCTCTGGGCGAGAAGCTCGTCGCCGAGACCAAGCCCCTGGTCGAGCCCAAGGTGAAGGCGCTCGAGCAGTCGGTGCGCAAGCGTTTCGAAGCGGCCGCGCCCGCCGCGCCGGCCAGCGCCGCCAAGTGAAGACGCCGCCGGTCGAGTCCTCCGACGAACTGGTCGGTCTGCGCCAGCAGATCGACGCCGTCGACCGCGAGCTGCTGGCGCTGCTCAACCGCCGCGCCGGCCTGGCGCTGGCGGTCGGCGATCTGAAGAAGCGCGAAGGCTCGGTCGTCTTCCGGCCGGAACGCGAGGCCCAGGTCATCGACGGCATGAAGGCCGTCAACCCGGGCCCGCTGCAGACCGCGAGCATCGCGCCGATCTGGCGCGAGATCATGTCGGCCTGCCGGGCGCTGGAGACGCCGACCCGCGTGGCCTACCTCGGCCCGGCCGGCACCTTCAGCGAAGAGGCGGCGATCGGCTATTTCGGCAGCTCGCTGATGCGCGTGCAGTGCGCCAGCATCGACGAGGTCTTCCACACCGTCGCCTCGGGTGCCGCCGACTTCGGCGTCGTGCCGGTCGAGAACTCGACCGAAGGCGTCGTCGCGCGTTCGCTCGACCTGTTCCTGCACACGCCGCTGTTCATCATCGGCGAGACCAGCCTTTTCATCCGCCAGAACCTGCTGCGGCGCGAGAACTCGATGGACGGCATCCGCGCCGTCTGCGCCCACCCGCAGGCGCTGGCGCAATGCCACGGCTGGCTCAGCCACCATCTGCCCGACGCCGAGCGCCGCCCGGCGTCGAGCAACGCCGAAGGCGCGCGCCTGGCCTCGCAGGACCCGAGCGTCGCGGCCATCGCCAGCGTACGCGCGGCCAGCGAGTTCGGCCTGCACGTGCTGGCGCCGGCGATCCAGGACGACGCCCACAACCGCACGCGCTTCGCGATCGTCACCCACCCCGATCGGCATCCGGTGCCCAAGCCCTCGGGCCACGACTGCACGAGCCTCGTGCTGTCGGTGAAGAACCGCCCGGGCGCGGTGCACGACATGCTGGTGCCGCTGAAGCGCCACGACGTCTCGATGTCGCGCTTCGAGTCGCGCCCGGCGCGTTCGGGCCAGTGGGAGTACTACTTCTACATCGACGTGCAGGGCCACCCCGACGAGCCCAAGGTCGGTGCCGCGCTGCGCGAACTGCACGACGCCTGCGCCTTCTTCAAGATCCTCGGGGCCTACCCGGTGGACGTGCACTGATGTTCCAGCAACTCGGCGTCATCGGCTGCGGCCTGATGGGCGGCTCCTTCGCGCTGGCGCTCAAGCGCGCCGGCCTGGTCAAGCGTGTCATCGGCTACAGCAAGAGCCCGTCGACGACCGAACGCGCGAAGAAGCTCGGCGTCATCGACGTCGTCGCCGAATCGGCGCTGCTGGCCGTCGCCGGCTCGGACATCGTGCTGCTGTCGGTGCCGGTGGCGGCCACCGAAGCGACCTTCAAGGCCATCCGCCACCTCGTCGAACCCGGTGTTCTGTTCATGGACGTCGGCAGCACCAAGCGCGACGTCGTCGACGCCGCGCGCCGGGTGCTGCGCGAACGTCTGGGCTCCTTCGTGCCGGCGCACCCGATCGCCGGCAAGGAACTGGCCGGCATCGGCCACGCCGACGCGGCGCTGTACGCCGGCCGCCAGGTCATCCTGACGCCGCTGCCGCAGACCGCGCCCGATCTGGTGCAAAAGGCCACCGACGTCTGGTCGGCGATCGGCGCCCAGGTGCTGAAGATGACGCCGGAGAACCACGACGCCGCCTTCGCCGCTGTCAGCCACCTGCCGCATTTGCTGGCCTTCGCCTACTTCTCGTCGGTGGTCGGCCAGCCCGCGGGGCGCGACTTCCTGTCGCTCGCCGGCCCCGGCTTCCGCGACTTCACGCGCATCGCCGCCAGCAACCCCGAGATGTGGCGCGACGTGCTGACCGCCAACCGCGAAGAGATCCTCAAGCAGTCGCAGCGCTTTCGCCAGTCGCTCGACGCCTTCGAGCAGCTGATGCTGAACGGCAATACCGACGCGCTGGAGACGATGATCCGCGCCGCCGCCGAAGGCCGTGCCGGCTGGCAGATGGGCGCACCGCGCTCGCCGCAGCGCTGACCTTTTCCGACCCGATGTTCCGCACTCCCTTCCTCGACCTGCCGCCGATGGCAGGCGCGGCCGGCACCGTCCGGCTGCCCGGCTCCAAGAGCATCTCCAACCGCGTGCTGCTGCTCGCCGGCCTGGCCGAGGGTACGACGCGCGTGCACGACCTGCTGGCCAGCGACGACACGCGTGTCATGCTCGACGCGCTGCGCGCGCTGGGCTGCACCATCGCCCACGGCGCCGACGGCACGCTGGCCGTCACCGGCTTCGGCGGCCGGCTGGCGGTGCACGAGGCCAGGCTCTTCCTCGGCAACGCCGGCACCGCGATGCGGCCGCTGGCCGCGGCGCTGGCCGTGCTGGCGACGCTGCAGGGCGGCGACTTCGAACTCTCCGGCGTGGCGCGCATGCACGAGCGCCCGATCGGCGACCTGGTCGACGCGCTGCGCCCGCTGGGCTGCACGATCGACGAGCTCGGCACGCCGGGCTACCCGCCGCTGCGCCTGCGCGGCAGCGCCGGCGGCCGGCTGGCGCTGGAGCGCCCGATCCGCGTGCGCGGCGACGTCTCCAGCCAGTTCCTGACGGCGCTGCTGCTGGCGCTGCCGCTGGCGTCCGCCGAACGCGAGCTCGTCGTCGAGGTCGACGGCGAACTGATCTCCAAGCCCTACGTCGAGATCACCGTCAACCTGCTGGCGCGTTTCGGCATCGCCGTGCGCCGCGACGGCTGGCAGCGCTTCACGATCCCGCAGGGCAGCCGCTACCGCTCGCCGGGCGACATCCACGTCGAAGGCGACGCCTCGTCGGCCTCGTACTTCGTCGCGCTCGGCGCGATCGCCGCCACCGGCGGCGACGCGGTGCGCATCGAAGGCGTCGGCAGCGACTCGATCCAGGGCGACATCCGCTTCGTCGAGGCCGCCCAGGCGATGGGCGCCGACGTGCGCACCGGCCCGGGCTGGCTGGAAGTGCGCCGCGGCCGCTGGCCGCTGGCCGGCATCACGCTGGACGCCAACCACATCCCCGACGCCGCGATGACGCTGGCGGCGATGGCGCTGTACGCCGAAGGCCCGACCCGCATCGAGGGCATCGCCAGCTGGCGCGTCAAGGAGACCGACCGCATCGCCGCGATGGCCGCCGAGTTGCGCCGCGTCGGCGCGACGGTCGTCGAAGGCGCCGACTTCATCGAGGTCCGCGCGCCGCAGGCCTGGCAGCCGGCCGAGATCCGCACCTACGACGACCACCGCATGGCGATGTGCCTGTCGCTGGCGGCGTTCAACCCGACGGTCGGCGCCAACGTGCCGGTGCGCATCCTCGAGCCGCATCTGCGTCGCCAAGACCTTCCCCGACTACTTCGATTGTCGGTTTGCGCGGCGCAGGCCG
>JASGHA010000007.1:0-211393 GCA_049841175.1 Rubrivivax sp.
AACTGCCTCGGCCGACGCCGAGGACGAGCACCAACGGCGCGCATGATAGGCATCGCCAGCCGCGTTCACGGCCGCCCGGCGAGGTTTCTTGACACCCGTCAAGCGAGCGAGCGCGCCTGAAACAGCGCCGGCGTCACTCCGGGCGGGTCCCGATGGGGCGCGCCGGGTGCAGCGATAGGCTGCGCCATCGGCGCTGCCACGGGCGCCCAGGAGACTCCCGATGACATCGCCGTCGCGACCGCTGCTGGTCGCCCTGGGCAGCGCCGCGCTGGCGCTGCCGGTCGCCGCCCAACCGCGCACCGACGAGGCGCTGGCCGCACGTTCGATCGCTGCCACCTGCGCCAACTGCCACGGCCCCGAAGGCCGTTCGCGCGGCACGATCAAGACGCTGGCCGGCCAGCCGGCCGAACGCATCCTGCAGTCGCTGGCCGAGTTCCGCAGCGGCACCCAGCCGTCGACGATCATGGCCCAGCTGCTGCGCGGCTACAGCGACGAGCAGCTGCGCCTGGCGGCTCAGTGGTTCGCGGCCCAGCCCGAACACCGGGAGCGCTGATGCACGAGACCATGCACAAGCTCTCGCGCCGCCGCCTGCTCGGCGCCGGCCTGGCCGGCGGCACGCTGGCGCTGGCCGGCTGCGCCGCCCCGCCGACGTCCCGTGCAACACCAGGACGTGTCGTCGTCGTCGGCGGCGGTTACGGCGGCGCCACCGCGGCGCGTTACCTGCGGCTGTGGGGCGGCGTCGACGTCACGCTGGTCGAGCGCGAAGCGGCCTTCGTCTCCTGCCCGGTGTCCAACCTCGTGCTCGGCGGCTGGCGCACGCTGGCCGACATCACACGCGGCTACGACGGCCTGGCCGCCGCCGGCGTGAAGCGCGTGCGCGGCGAGGCGGTGGCGATCGACGCCGAGCGCCGCCTGCTGCGCCTGGCCGACGGCAGCACCCTGCCCTGGGACCGGCTGATCGTCGCGCCCGGCATCGACTTCGACACCGCCGCGATCCCCGGGCTGCAGCCGGCGCTGGACGCCGGCACCGTGACACACGCCTGGAAGGCCGGGCCGCAGACCGTCGCGCTGCGGCGCCAGCTCGAGGCCCTGCCCGACGGCGGCGTCGTCGCGATCACGATCCCGCGCGCGCCGTTCCGCTGCCCGCCCGGGCCGTACGAACGCGCCGCCGTCATCGGCAGCTGGCTGAAGCAGGCGCGGCCGCGCGCCAAGCTGCTACTGCTGGACGCCAACCCCGAGATCCAGTCGAAGAAGGCGCTGTTCCAGCGCGCTTTCGGCGAGCATCTGAAAGGCATCGTCGAGTACCGCCCCGACGCCGAGCTGCGCGAGGTGAACGGCCGTCTGGCGCGTTTCGACTTCGAGGACGTGAAGGCCGACGTGCTGAACGTCATCCCGCCGCAGCGCGCCGGCCGGCTGGCGCAGGACGCGGGGCTGGTGACGTTCAACGGGCGCTGGGTCGGCGTCGACTGGCTGACGCTTCAGGCACACGCGCTGCCCGGCGTGCACGTGCTCGGCGACGCCACGTTCTCGGCGCCGCTGATGCCCAAGAGCGGGCACATGGCCAACCAGCACGCCAAGGTGGCGGCGGCGGCGGTGATCCAGCTGCTGCGCGGCGAGCCGGTGAACCCGGCGCCGCTGGTGATGAACACCTGCTACAGCCATCTGTCGCCGACGCAGGCGGTGCACGTCGCCTCGGTGCATCAATACGACGCGGCCGAGAAGACCTTCAAGGCCGTGCCAGCCTCGGTCGGCGTGTCGCCGGACTGGAACGGCGCCGAGGCCCGCATCGCGCAGGCCTGGGCCGAGAACATCTGGGCCGACACGCTGGCGCTGTGAAGGCCCGGGGCGGCACCGGGGCGCCGCCCCGAACGCGGGTCAGCGAACGACCGCGAGTTCCTCGCGCTTGCCGCCCTTGAAGGTGTAGAGCGTCAGCGCGCCGTTCTTGATGTCGCCCTTCTCGTCGAAGGCGATCGTGCCGGTGACGCCCGGGTAGCTGATCTTGGCCAGCACCGGCAGGTACTTCGCCGGGTCGGCGGAGCCGGCCTTGACCATCGCCTCGACCATCACCTTGGTCGCGTCGTAGGTGTAGGGCGAGTAGATCTGCACTTCGGCGCCGAACTTCTTCTTGAAATCGGCCTTGAACTTGTCCATCACCGGCTTCTGCGCGCCTTCGACGCCGCCGGCGATCGCGCAGATCACCTGGTTGTCGGGCACCTGGCCCGAAGCCAGCTTCGGCAGTTCAGCCGTGCAGACGCCGTCGCCGCCCATGAACTTGGAGGTGATGCCCAGCTGCTTCATCTGGCGCAGCATCGGGCCGCCGACCGCGTCCATGCCGCCGTAGAAGATGACGTCGGGCTTGGCGGCCTTGATGCCGGTGAGGATGCCGGTGAAGTCGGTCGCCTTGTCGTTGGTGAACTCGCGCTTGACGATGTTCGCGCCGGCGGCCTTGGCGGCCTTCTCGAACTCGGTGGCCACGCCCTGGCCGTAGGCGGTGCGGTCGTCGATGACGGCGACGGTCTTGGCCTTCAGCGTCTGCACCGCGTAGCGGCCCAGCGTGCCGCCGAGCTGGGCGTCGTCGGCGACCATGCGGAAGGTGGTCTTGAAGCCCTGGCGGGTGTAGCGCGGGTTGGTCACCGACGGCGCGATCTGCGGGATGCCGGCTTCGCTGTAGATGCGTGCGGCCGGGATCGCGGTGCCCGAGTTCAGGTGGCCGACGACGCCGTTGACCTTGCTGTCGACGAGCTTCTGCGCCGCCGCGGTGCCCTGCTTCGGGTCGCCGCCGTCGTCTTCGGCCAGCAGTTCGAACTTGGCCGGGTGGCCGCCGATCTGCACGCCCTTGGCGTTCAGCTCCTCGATCGCCATGCGCACGCCGTTCTCGTTGTCGCGGCCGAGGTGGGCGGCCGGTCCGCTGAGCGCGGCGACGTGGCCGATCTTGACGACGATCGGCTCGGCGGCCGACGCGGAAACGGCCACGCAGGCCAGGGCGAGCAGGGAAAGGCGCGGGAAGAAGGCAGTCATGTTCACTCTCTCAGCAGGACGTCGCAGGCATGCCGGCGCCGCGCCCCTGCGCAGCGTCACCCCCTCTGTCCTGAAACCTGAGAGATTCACAGCGGCCGCCCGGCGCCGTTTGCTCCTTCGGCGCACCGGCGGACGTCACGCAGCCGGCGCTTCTTCAGAGTTCATCCAGGGCATCGGTCCGTGGTGCCTGAGAGTTTCCGGGGTGGTTGCTCCGTCGGCGCCGCGCGAAAGGGGTGGATGCGCGGTCTCTCCCGATGCCATTCGGGCTTTTGGCCTGCCCGGCTGCGGAATCACCATCAGCCGGGCTAGAAGTAGTCGATTATGCCAGCGGACCGCGGGGAAACCCGCAGCAAGCCCTCGGCTTCTCAGGCGACGACGGCCTCGGCGCCGCGGCGCTCGCCGCGTGTGTCGAGCCAGGCGACGCCGACACGGTCACCGGCGCGCGCGCCCTTCAGCACGAAACGCAGAAAGGGGTTGCGCGACACCGACGGGCCCCAGCGCATCGTCAGCACCGGACGGTCCTGCAAGGTGACGAGCACTTCGTGGATGTGCCAGGCCGGGATCGTGCGGCCGTCGCCGTCCTTGCGCTGGCCGGACTCCATCTCGTGCGCCATCAGCACGCGCACGACGGTGCGCTCGCCCTGCAACTGGGCGCGGATCAGGATCGGGGCGCTGGCCATCGGGCGGTCCTTCAGGCGGCGCAACCGCCCAGCGTCACGCGGATCTCCTTGCGGGCGAAGAAGGCGCGGCCGTCGGCCGTCATCGCGACAGCCCACACCGGCGACGACTCGGCCATCTTGATGCGCAAGCTGAATTCGGGTTCGACGGCTTCGCTCAGCTCAAACATGGCCGACAAAACCGCTGGGTTGTGCTCCACAAGCAACAGCAGCCGAGTTGCATTGACAAGCGACGTGCCTAATGTCAATTCGACCGCGGCACCGTTCTCGGCGACATCCGGTCCGGACAGATTCACTTCGGCGCTCGGCTGCGGCGCCGGGATCTCGAGCGCGGCATTCAGTTCGGCCAGGCTCCTGGCCTGGAATGCCGGCGCCAGAGGCGCAGCGGCCGCGACGCGCGGCCACATCCCCAGCGTGGCGAGCAGCGCCGCGCAGGCCGCACCGGCACCCAGCAGATCGCGGCGCTGCGCATCGGGGCCGAATGCCCTGTCCGTCGGATTCATCGTGGTCGAGAAAAACAGTCGGAATGGGTTTGGACCGAGTCCGAGCCTCGGTTTCGTTCTTTGAGCTAAGGAAGGTCTGCACAACACGCCGAGCGACCGGATCGGCGCGACATCGTTAGCGACGGCTTTGTGCAGGAGCGCATTGCGCCCCCGAGCCAGCGTTGTAGGACGGAGAAACGAAGCAAATGGCGCCCAGCGGGGGACGTTTGGCGCCCACCGGGCGCACTCATCCCCGGGCTCCCATGAGATGCCTTCGCGCCATCCACAGGTTCGCCAGCGCGAACAGCGTCTGGATCTGCGCCGTGTTCTTGGCCAGCCCCCGGTACCGCACCTTGGTGAAGCCGAACTGCCGCTTCAGCACGCGAAACGGGTGCTCCACCTTGGCCCGCACGCTGGCCTTGAGTTGTTCGATTCGCTCGGTGATCGCATCCTGGCGATCCCGCGCGTCGAGCAGCCGCCGCAGCCCCGGGCGCAAGGCCACGTGCCAGGTCGGCCCTCGCGCCTCGGGCCTCTTGTGCACGCCCTGGTAGCCGGCGTCGCCGAAGGCGTTGCGTTCCTCGCCATGCAGCAGTTGTCCGGCCACGTTCAGGTCGTTGACGTTCGCCGGCGTGGCCACCACCGTGTGCACCAGCCCCGAGGCCGCGTCCACCCCGATGTGCGCCTTCATCCCGAAGTACCAGTTGTTGCCCTTGCGGGTCTGCTTCATCTCCGGATCGCGCTCGCCTTCGGCGTTCTTCGTCGAGCTGGGCGCCGCGATCAGCGTCGCGTCCACCACCGTGCCGGTGCGCAGCATCAGGCCCTTGTGCTGCAGCAGATCGGCCACCAGGCGCAGCATGTCGGCCGCCAGTTCGTGGCGCTCCAGCAGGTGGCGAAACCGCAGGATCGTCGTCTCGTCGGGCAACCTCTGCGTCGCACCATCGAGCCGAGCGAACTCCCGGTACAGCGGCACGTCGTGCAGCGCCTCTTCCATCGCCGGGTCGCTCAGCCCGAACCATTGCTGCAGGTAGTGGATGCGCAGCATCGTCTCCAGCGCAAACGGCGGCCGCCCGGTCCTGGCTCGCGGATAGTGCGGCTGCACGATCTCCACCAGCGCCGCCCACGGCACCACGCGGTCCATCTCCTCGAGGAACTCGCGCTTGCGCGTCTTCTTCGTCGACAGGTTCAGGCCAAGTCCGAGCTGCTTCATGTCGGGCATCCTCGCCTGCCTACCTCGCACGGGCAAGCCGGCTTCGCGGGGGCGTTTTGCAGACCTTCCCTAAGACAAGTTTCTTAACAAGTGTCGGGCGCCCAATTTCCGCGATCGATACAGATCAAGCCCGCCGAGGAGCCTACGAATGAATGCGATGACCGTCCTGTTCTCCACCGATGTCGGCCTGATGAGCTTGGCCGTGATTGCCATCACGCTGGGAATGGGCGCGTTCTATCTCCGCTATTTCCTGAAGCACATGCGCGAAGACAGCGCCCGTGCGGCGGCCGAAGCCAAGGCCGGCCACTGAAACGCCGCGCCGCCCGCGGCGCAGCAGACGCAACGCCGGCCGCGGGCCGGCGTTGTCATTGATACAGGCCGCGCCCGCGGGCGAACAGTCGGGCCAGCCCGAACAGCGCGTCGATGGCCGGTGTCGGCTGGCCCAGGCGCTGGCCGAGTTCGCGCACCGCGCCGACGATGGCGTCGAGTTCCACCGGCCGGCCGGCTTCGACGTCCTGCAGCATCGAGGTCTTGAAGGCTCCGAGCTTGGCGGTGATCGCGTGCCGGTCTTCCGGCGTCTGCTCGATCGGGCAGCCGACGAGCGCGCCGATCGCCGCGGCCTCCTGCATCGCCTGCGAGCAGAAACCGCGCACCAGCGGGTCGGCGAGCACGCGGTCGGCAGTGGCGCCGGTGATCGCGCTGACCGGGTTCATCGTCAGGTTGCCCCAGAGCTTGTACCAGACGTCGCGGCGCACATCCGGCGATGCCGTGACGTCGAATCCGGCGTCGCGCAGCAGCGCCGCCACGGTGTCGACACGCGTGCTGGCGCCACCGCCCGGCTCGCCGACGATCAGCCCGGCGCCCATCTTGTGCACCACCAGGCCGGGCTCCGAGGTGAAGGCCGCGGCGTGCACGACGCAGCCGAGCACGGTCTCGAACGGGATCGCGGCCGCGACGACGCCGCCCGGGTCGACCGCCTCCAGCGGTGCCTCGCCGAGCGCCGCGACGCCATGGCCGAACCACCAGGGCACGCCGTTCATCGCCGGCAGCACCACGGTCCGCGGGCCGATCAGCGGCGCGATGCCGCGCGCGACCTGCGTCAGCGCCGGGCCCTTGACGGCGATGACGACCAGGTCCTGGACGCCGAGTTCGGCCGCGTCGGCCGACGCGGCCGCGCACGGCGCCTGGATCAGTTCGCCGCCCTGCTGCAGCCGCCAGCCGTGACGGTGCAGCGCGTCCAGCGTCGCGCCGCGCGCGACGGCCGAGACCTGGGCCTGGCCGCGTGCCGCGAGCCGGGTGCCGATGAAGCCGCCGATCGCGCCGGCGCCGAGGATGCAGACTTTCATGTCGTCGAGCCGCCCGCAGCGGCGCTGGAGGAAGACGAGGCGTCGCCGGCGTAGACCGCGGCCGCGGCACGCAGGCGTTCGGCGACCTTGGCGCGCAGCTCGGGCGGCGACAGCACCTCGGCGTCGGCGCCGTGGCGCATCAGGTCCATCACGAGTTCGGTGTCGTCGGTGTAGGGCAGCTGCAGCTCGTAGCGGCCGTCGTCCAGCCAGCGGCCCTGCTGCTGCGGGTGCCAGACCTCGCGCCCGACCCAGGCCGCCGCCTGGGCGGCGAAAACCACCGTCGCCCAGCGCCGCGTGCCGCCGGCGTAGATGCCGTAGCCGGCGTCCATCTCGGCCTGCACACGTTCCAGCGGCAGCTCGAAGGCCGGCTGGTCGAGCACCGCCGCCTGCTCCATCGCGTCGAGCGCGAAACGGCGCAGGCCGTCGACGCGGTGGCACCAGGCGTCCAGGTACCAGGTGTTGCGGTAGTGCACCAGGCGCTGCGGCGAGACGTCGCGTTCGCCGACCTCGCCGCGTGTGCGCGTCAGGTAGCGCAGGTGCAGCCGGCGGCGCTCCAGCAGCGCTTCGGCGACACGTTCGAAATGCCGCGCCGGCACCGCGCGCCGCGCCGCGGCGACGATGCGCACGCGCTGCATCAGCGTCTTGTCCTCGGCGCCGCCGATCATCTCGCGCACCCGGTCCAGCAGCGGCTGCAGGTGGCGCGACAGCGTGCCGTCCTCGTCCAGGCTGGCCAGCAGCTGGTGCGCGGCGAGCAGCGAATACAGCTCGCGTTCGTCGAACCACAGGCCGGGCAGCTCGTGGCGCGCGCCGCGCGCGGCCTGCTCCAGGCGGTAGCCGTTGAGCTCGCGGTCGTAGACGATGGGCGCGCCCAGGCGGCTGCGCAGGTACTCCAGGTCGCGCTTGAGCGTCGCGCGCGAGACTTCCAGTTCGTCGAGCAAGGTGCGCAGGCTGACGTGCCCGCGCTGGCGGATCATGCGCTCGATCTTGTAGAGGCGTTCGGCGTTCGACATGGCGGGCGCGCGCGGCGCAGGGCTCAGAACAGGCCGACGACGCGACCGTCCTCGGTGAGGTCGATGACTTCGGCCGCCGGCATCTTCGGCAGCCCGGGCATGGTCATCACGTCGCCGCAGACCATGACGATGAACTCGGCGCCGGCGGCCAGACGCACCTCGCGCACGTCGAGCACGTGGCCGCTGGGCGCCCCGCGGCGCTTGGCGTCGGTGGAGAAGCTGTACTGCGTCTTGGCGATGCAGATCGGCCAGCGGCCGTAACCCTCGGCCTGCAGGTGCTCGATGCGCGCGCGCACCGCCGCCGGGGCCTCGACGTCGGCCGCGCCGTAGACGCGTGTCGCGACCTTGCGCAGCTTCTCCCACAGCGTGTCGTCGTCGTCGTAGACGAAACGCGGCGTGCTCGGTTGCTCGAACAGGCGCACGACCTCGCGCGCCAGGTCCTCGGCGCCGGCGCCGCCGTCGGCCCAGTGGCGCGCCAGCGCGATCGGCACGCCCCAGCCCTGCACACGCTCGCGCAGCAGCGCGTGTTCGGCCTCGGTGTCGGCGCTGAAGTGGTTGACGGCGACGACGCAGCGCAGGCCGTAGACGCCGCGCACGTTGTCGACGTGGCGGCGAAGGTTGTCCAGGCCGCGTTCGAGCGCGCCCAGGTCCTCGCGCCCCAGCTCGGCCAGCGCCGCGCCGCCGTGGTGCTTGAGCGCGCGCACCGTCGCGACGACGACCGCCGCGTCGGGCCGCAGCCCCGACTTGCGGCACTTGATGTCGAGGAACTTCTCGGCCCCCAGGTCGGCGCCGAAGCCGGCCTCGGTGACGACGACGTCGGCGAGCTTCAGCGCCGTCTTCGTCGCCAGCACCGAGTTGCAGCCGTGGGCGATGTTGGCGAACGGGCCGCCGTGCAGGATGGCCGGCGTGTGCTCCAGCGTCTGCACGAGGTTAGGCGCGAAGGCGTCCTTCAGCAGCACCGCCATCGCGCCGTGCACCTTCAGATCGCGTGCGCGCACCGGCAGCCGCGAGCGCGTCTCGGCGACGACGATGTTGCCCAGGCGCTGCTTCAGGTCGGCCAGCGAGGTCGCCAGGCAGAAGATGGCCATCACCTCGCTGGCGACGACGATGTCGAAGCCGTCCTCGCGCGGCACGCCGTTGCCCGGGCCACCGAGGCCGACGGTGATCTGGCGCAGCGCGCGGTCGTTCATGTCCATCACGCGCTTGAAGCCGATGCGGCGCACGTCGATGTCCAGCGCATTGCCGTGGTGCACGTGGTTGTCGATCGCCGCGGCCAGCAGGTTGTTGGCCAGCGCGATGGCGGCGAAGTCGCCGGTGAAGTGCAGGTTGATGTCTTCCATCGGCACCACCTGCGCGTGGCCGCCGCCGGCGGCACCGCCCTTCATGCCGAAGACCGGGCCCAGGGACGGTTCGCGCAGCGCGACGATGGTCTTGCGGCCGATGCGGTTGAGCGCGTCGCCCAGGCCGACGGTGGTCGTCGTCTTGCCTTCGCCGGCCGGCGTCGGCGTGATCGCCGTCACCAGCACCAGCTTGCCGTCGGGGCGCGACTCCAGGCTGCGCAGGTAGTCCAGCGACAGCTTGGCCTTGTAGTGGCCGTAGGGCACGAGGTGCTCGTCGGCGATGCCCAGGCGGTCGCGGGCCAGGTCGGTGATGCGTTGCAGGCGGGCGTTCTGGGCGATGTCGATGTCGCTCGGCACAGGCACTCCGGATCAGAGGACGGGCAAAGCGGGCGATTGTGCTGCCGCAGGCCCGTTTTTGCCCTGCCGGCATCCCTTTGCCGCAGCCAGGGCGTCGGGCGGGCACGACGCCTGCACCGTTCACCGCCCGTCAGCTTGATCGGCAGTGGCAAAAACCGCTCGCGACATAGGACAATCCCTAGTGTGGACTACCCCGAATACGACCCTTCCCTGCAGACCACGCCGCTCGCCGACGAAGAACTCGACGAACTGGACGCGCTGCTGCAGGAACTGCCCGCCGACGAGGCGATGAACGTCGAGGCGCTCGACGGCTACCTGACCGCGCTGGCGGTCGCCCCCGGCAGCCTGGCGCGGCTGCACACCCGGCAGTGGATGCCGGTGATCTGGGGCGGCGACGGCGACGGGCCGGCACCGTTCGCCAGCGGCAAACGCCGCAAGCGCGTCGTCTTCCTCGTGCTGCGCCACCTGCACTCGATCGAGAGCGTGCTGAAGACGCGCCCCGACGAGTGGCAGCCGGTGTTCAGCGTCGCCGAGACCGACGACGGCGAGATCATCGACGCCGAGGACTGGTGCATCGGCTTCCTCGCCGCCGTCGGCCTCGACGCCGCGGCCTGGGAGCCGCTGTTCGACGACGCCGCCTACGGCCCGGCGCTGGTGCCGCTGGCGCTGCTCGGTGGCGACGACGACGCGCTGGCGCCCGCCGACCGCGAACGCCTGCAGGACCCGCTGGAGCGCGACGAACTGTCGCGTGCCGTCGCCGACGTCGTGCCGCGCATTCCCGAGTTCGCCGCCGCCGTCTGACGTTTCAGCCGCGCCCGGCCGCGCGGCGGCCGAGCCAGTGCAGCAGCACCGAATAGAGCTGCGCCGGGTCGACCGGCTTGGCGACGTGGTCGTCCATGCCGGCGTCCAGGCAGGCCTGGCGGTCCTCGCCGAAGGCGTTGGCCGTCATCGCGACGATCGGCGTCGCCGCATGCGCCGGCAGCGCGCGGATCAGGCGCGTGGCTTCCAGGCCGTCGACGCCGGGCATCTGCATGTCCATCAGGATCGCCGCGTAGTCGCCTTCGACCGCCAGCCGCGCGGCCTGCTCGCCGTCGGCGGCGACGTCGACCTGCAGCCCGGCCATCTCCAGCAGTTCGCGGCCGACGTCCTGGTTGACCGGGTTGTCCTCGGCCAGCAGCACACGCGCGCCGGCGAAACGCCGCCGCAGCTCGGATTCGCCGTCGGCCACCGGCAGCTCGGCCGCGGCGACGACGCTGCCGCCTGACAGGCGCACGCTGAACCAGAAGCGGCTGCCCTCGCCCAGCCGGCTGTCGACGCCGACCTCGCCGCCCATCAGCTCGGCCAGCCGGCGCGTGATGGCCAGGCCCAGCCCGGTACCACCGAAACGCCGCGCCATCGACGCGTCGGCCTGGGCGAAGGCCGAGAACAGCTGCTCGCGCTGCGCCGGCGCGATGCCGATGCCGGTGTCGGTGACGGTGAACTGCAGCTTCAGCCGCGCGCCGTCGCGTTCGACCAGGCGGACCTCGAGCGCGACCGCTCCACGTTCGGTGAACTTCACGGCGTTGCTCAGCAGATTGAGCAGCGCCTGGGCGAGGCGCATCGAGTCGCCGCGCAGCACGTCGGGCGTGTCGTCCAGGTCGACCTTCAGCGCCAGCGACTTGGCCGCGGCGCGTTCGGCGATCTGCTCGGTGCAGCGGCTCACCAGCTCGCGCAGCGAGAAGTCGTGCTCGTGCAGCTCCAGCCGGCCGGCTTCGATCTTGGACAGGTCGAGGATGTCGTTGAGCACCGCCAGCAGGTGCTGCGCCGCGCTGTCGACACGCGCCAGGCGCTCGGCGGTGACGCCGTCGCGCGCGTCGCGCCGCATCAGGTGGGTGAAGCCGAGGATCGCGTTGAGCGGCGTGCGGATCTCGTGGCTCATGTTGGCGAGAAAGGCGCTCTTGGCCTGGTTGGCGGCGTCGGCCTGCTCGCGTGCGGCCTCGAGTTCGGCGGTGCGGCTGGCGACCAGCATCTCCAGGTGGTGGCGGTGGCCGTCGAGCTCGCGCTCGAGCCGGCGGCGCTCGGTGACGTCCTCGTTGACGGCGACGAAGTGCGTGATGCGCCCGCCCTCGTCGCGCAGCGGCGTGATGACCGCGGCCTCGACGAACTCGCTGCCGTCCTTGCGCCGGTTGACGAACTCGCCGCGCCAGGTCTCGCCGGCCTGCAGCGTGTGCCACAGCGACTCGATCGCGTCGGCCGAGGTCGCGGCCGAATGCACCAGCGCCGGCGTGTGGCCGACGACCTCGTCACGCGTGTAGCCGGTGTGGTCCAGGAAGGCCTGGTTGACGTACTGGATGCGGCCTTCGGGGTCGGTGATGAGGATGCTGCTCGAACTCTGCTCGACGGCCAGCGACAGCTCGCGCAGGCTGGCGTTGGCCGCCTCGGCACGGGCGCGGGCCGAGACCGCCTCCTGCATCAGCTGCTGGGCCTCGATCTGGCTGCGGCGCAGCGCTGCCTCGGAGCCCCGGCGGCGCGCGGCGGCATCGTCGAGCAGCCGTCGCACGGCGGCGATCTCGGCGACGCCGCTGGTCGCCTCGGGCGTGCCGGCCGGCGCGGCCAGCGAGCCGACGTCGCGGCCCAGCCGGCGGCCTGCCAGCGTGCCGCCGAGCACGCCGATCAGCGTCGCGCCGACGATGCCGGCGACCAGCGGCAGGGCCTCGGCGAGCACCGCGTCGCGCAGCTCGCGCGGCGGCATGCGCACGACGGCCTCCCAACCCGCGCGCTGCAGCGCCGCGCGGCGCAGCCAGCCGTCGTCGCCGGCGATCGGTTCGCCACGCCGTGCGACGACGGCGCCGGCGGCATCACGCAGTTCCAGCGACCAGCCCTGCGGCAGCAGCAGGCGCTCCAGCGGCGGCTGGAACTGGCGCGCCTCGATCGTCGTCAGCAGCGCCCGTGGCGCCTGCCCGGGCAGTTCGGGCATCGGCACCGCGACGACGACGATCGGCAGGCCGGCGATCGGCCCGAGGAACAGGTTGCCGACCGCCGGCCGGCCGTCGCGCAGCGCGGCGGCGAGCGTGTCCATCGCCGCCGGCCGCGGCAGCGCAGGCTGCGGCAGCTCGGCAGGCAGCCGGCTGTTGAGCAGCACGCGGCCCTCGGCGTCGGCCAGCAGCACGTGGCTGCCGAAACCGCGGGCGTAGCTTTCGCCGATGCGCCGGATCTGGCCCGGCGTGGCCGCCGGGTCCACGCCCTGGGCCATCATCACCAGGCCGCCGATGCGCGACTCGAGCATCTGGTCGGTGAGCAGCGCCAGGCGCGCGACGATGCGTTCGGCCGCCTGCTGGCGCTGCTCCAGGCTGTTCTGCACACGGTTGTAGGCCAGCCCTGCGCCCATCAGCAGCATCGGCCCGACGCACAGCCAGATCAGACGTCGGAGGTAGACCCGCAGCGGCAGCACCGCGTGCGAGGCGGGCGCGGGCTGGGGAGGCTCGGCGAGGGTGGGTTCACTCGACATGGACGGCAGGTGCGGCGGATCATAGGCAGCGCCCGCGGCCGACACGGCTCGGGCGCTTCCCGTATCCCCAGACCGACATCCCCCGAGTGAACGACTCCTTCACCCTGCCCGCGTCTTTCGTCTCGCTGTACCAGCCCGAGGGCCGCACCCGCCCCGACCGGCCGCTGCGCGAGATCGCCGAGCGCCACGAACTCTGCGAGGACATGGCCCAGATGCTTTCGGAGCCGGCGCGCGCGCTGCCGCTGGCGCTGGGCATCACCGAAGCCGACGTGCTGCAACGCATGCACGCCGTGGCCGGCGCCGAAGACACCGGGCTGTCGCCGGCCGAGGCGACCTGGGTCGTGCGCCGGCTGGCCGAGCTGCTGGGCTGGCCCGACCCGGGCGCCTGAGGCGCCCGGCCGCCGGGGCTCAGCGCAGGCCGTCGGCGCGCAGCGGCGCCAGCGCGTCGTCGTAGAGCGCCAGGTACTCGCGCGCCGGGCCTTCCCAGGAGTGCTGCTGGGCCATCGCGCGGGCCCGCAGCTGCGCCCACAGCGCCGGCTGGCGGCGCGCCTCCAGCGCCCGCTGCACCGCCTGGGCGAAGGCCTGCGGGCTGGGCGCGTCGAAGACGAAGCCGGTGGCGCGGTCCTCGGCGACCGCGGCGGCGCTGGCGTCGACCACCGTGTCGGCCAGACCGCCAACCCGGCGCACGATCGGCAGCGTGCCGTAACGCAGGCCGTAGAGCTGGGTCAGGCCACAGGGTTCGAAGCGCGAAGGCACGGCAATCGCGTCGGCGCCGGCGATCAGCCGGTGCGCCCGCGCTTCGTCGTAACCGGTGAAGACCTGCACCCGGCCCGGCGACTGCGCCTGCGCGGCGCGGAAGGCCGATTCGAGCGCGGCGTCGCCGGTGCCCTGGATCGCGAACTGCACGCCCTGGCCGATGAGTTCGGGCAGCGCGGCCAGCACCAGGTCCAGCCCCTTCTGCGAGGTCAGGCGCGAGACGATGCCGACGACCAGCGCCGCGTCGTCGATCTCCAGCCCGGCCTCGGCCTGCAGCGCGCGCCGGCAGGCGGCCTTGCCGTCGGGGCGCGCGGCGTCGTAGGACGCGGCGATCGCCGGGTCGGCCGCCGGGTTCCAGACCGCGGTGTCGATGCCGTTGAGGATGCCGCGCACGTGCGCCGAGCGCGAGCGGATCACGCCGTCCAGGCCGCAGCCGAACTCCAGCGTCGAGATCTCGCGCGCGTAGGTCGGGCTGACGGTCGTCACGCGGTCGGAGAACTTCAGCCCGGCCTTCATGAAGCTCAGCTGGCCGTGGTACTCCAACCCGGCCGGCGACATCAGCCGCGAGGCCAGGCCCAGCGGCGCCCAGTCGTGCATCGGGAACAGGCCCTGGTAGGCCAGGTTGTGCACGGTGTAGACCGAGGCCGCCGGCGTCGCCGCGTGGTCGGCGATGTAGGCGCAACTCATCGCCGCGTGCCAGTCGTGCGCGTGCACGACGTCGGGCGCCCATTCCGGATCAGCGTCACCGGCGGCGAGGTGGGCGGCGATCCAGCCCAGCAGCGCGAAACGCTGCAGGTTGTCGGGCCACTCCTCGCCGTGCGCGTTCTGGTAGGGGCTGCCGCCGCGCTTGTAGAGGTACGGCGCCTCGACGATGTAGGCCACCAGCCCGTCGCCGGGCAGGCGGGCGCGCAGCAGGCGCACGCGCAGCGCGCCGAAGCAGGCGCCGATGTCGATGACGCAGCGCAGGCCGCTGACCTGATCGAGGATCGCCGGCAGCCCGGGCAGCAGCAGGCGCACGTCGGCGCCCTGCTGCGCCTGTGCCACCGGCAGCGCGGCGACGACGTCGGCCAGACCGCCGGTCTTGACCAGAGGGAAGACTTCGGCTGCGACGTGCAGCACCTTCATGGCGGGAGTCGTCATTGCAGCGCGCGCAGCATCTCCCGCGTGACGAGCACGATGCCGGAGTCGGTGCGGTAGAAGCGTGCCGCGTCGGCGGCCGGGTCCTCGCCGATGACCATGCCGTCGGGGATCACGCAGTCGCGGTCGACGACGACGCGCGTAACACGCGCATGGCGGCCGATCTGCGCGCCGGGCAGCAGCACCGCCCAGTTGACCGAGGCATAGGAGTGCACACGCACCTGCGAGAACAGCACCGAGCGGTAGACCGCGCCGGAGACGATGCAGCCGCCGGAGACCATCGACTCGATCGCCAGCCCGCGGCGGTCGTCCTGGTTGTGCACGAACTTGGCCGGCGGCAGTTGCGGCTGGTAGGTCCAGATCGGCCAGTTGGTGTCGTAGAGGTTGAGCAGCGGGTCGGTTGCCGTCAGGTCGATGTTGGCGTCCCAGTAGGCGTCGATCGTGCCGACGTCGCGCCAGTACGGGCCGGTGCCGGCGCGCGTGCCGACGCAGCTCAGCTCGAACGGGTGCGCCACGGCGACGCCGGCGCGCACCATCTTGGGGATGATGTCCTTGCCGAAGTCGTGGCTCGAGTTCGGGTCGGCCATGTCGCGTTCGAGTTCGCGGTACAGGTAGCGGGCGTTGAAGACGTAGATGCCCATGCTGGCCAGCGCGCGGTCGGGCTTGCCCGGCATGCACGGCGGGTCGGCCGGCTTCTCGACGAAGTCGAGGATGCGGCGGCTTTCGTCGATGTGCATGACGCCGAAGGCGGTGGCGTCCTGGCGCGGCACCTCGATGCAGCCGACGGTGCACTCGCGGCCCTGGGCGACGTGGTCGGCCAGCATCAGCGCGTAGTTCTGCTTGTAGACGTGGTCGCCGGCCAGGACGACCACGTAGTCCGCCTTGTAGGCCGCCAGGATGTCCTGGTTCTGGTAGACGGCGTCGGCCGTGCCGCGGTACCAGCTTTCCTCGTCGACACGCTGCTGCGCCGGCAGCAGGTCGACGAACTCGTTCATCTCCGACTTCAGGAAAGCCCAGCCGCGCTGCAGGTGGCGCAGCAGGCTGTGGCTCTTGTACTGGGTGATGACGCCGATGCGGCGGATGCCCGAGTTCAGGCAGTTCGACAGCGCGAAGTCGACGATCCGGAACTTGCCGCCGAAGTACACCGCCGGCTTGGCCCGGTTGTCGGTGAGGTTCTTCAGGCGCGTGCCACGCCCCCCCGCAAGGACCAGCGCGATCGAACGGCGCGGAAGGTCGAAGCTGGAGGCGGGATCGATGGGTTTCATGGCTGTCTCCTGGCCGGTAGGACGTACGGTTGAAGCAACGGAATTACAGGATGGGACGCCCCTCGGCCGCGCTGCGTGGCCCACGCCGCGCCGTGCCGGAAGACGAAGAAGAAGGGAGTGAAGGCAGCCAACGTCCTGTCGCACCTGCATTTCGGCGCGTGGGCGTGGCTAGAATCGTTGTCGGACACCGAAAGCAGGTCGGCATTTTCTGTAGTTTTACTACATGACCGTGTCGGCGTAAGGTGCCGTTCGCAGAGGCTCCCGGGAATCGGGGAGCGTGCGGCACGGCGCATGCATCGGTGCCGCCAACCGGCCCCGTGTTCGCCCAACCGCTGCAGACCGCCATGAATACCTCGACTGCCGCCCTGACCGCCCCGGACCGCTTCGAGGCCCAGGTCGACCGCCATCTGCTTTCCACCGTCGGCGTCGCGCCGGCCGATGCCTCGCACTCCGACATCATGCATGCGGTGGCGCAGGTGGCTCGGGAAGCATTGTCCCGCCGCTGGGTCGCCTCCGATGCGACCGATCGCAAAGCGCGTGCCCGCCGCGTCTGTTACCTGTCAATGGAGTTCCTGATCGGACGCACGCTGGGCAATGCGCTCGCCGCGCTCGGCATGGAAGGCGAAGCCGCCGCCGCGGCCCGCCAGCACGCTGCGTCGTTCGAGGACGTGACCAGCACCGAGCTCGACGCCGCGCTCGGCAACGGCGGCCTCGGCCGCCTGGCGGCGTGTTTCCTCGACTCGATGGCGACGCTGGGCCTGCCCTCCTTCGGCTACGGCATCCGCTACGAATACGGCATGTTCGCCCAGGCGATCGCCGGCGGCCGTCAGGTCGAACACCCGGATCCCTGGGTCGAAGACGGCACGCCGTGGGAGTTCCCGCGCCAGGCGGTGGCCTACCCGGTGCGTTTCGGCGGCTGGGTCGAGCACCCCGAGTCGCCGGCCGCCGCGCCGGTGTGGCGCCACGCCGGCCAGGTCAGCGCCAAGGCCTACGACATGGTGATCCCCGGGCACGGCACGCAGCGCGTCAGCACGCTGCGCCTGTGGAAGGCGGTGGCGCCGGCGCAGATCGACCTGCACGCCTTCAACAGCGGCGACTACCAGCGCGCCGCCGAGTACAAGAACCAGTTCGAGAACATCTCCTGGGTGCTCTACCCGAACGACAGCACGCCGGCCGGCCGCGAGCTGCGCCTGCGCCAAGAGTACTTCTTCACCAGCGCGTCGATCCAGGACATCGTCGCCCGTCACCTCGCCGAGCACGGCCGGCTGGACAATCTGGCCGAGCAGGTCGCGATCCACCTCAACGACACCCACCCGGCGATCGGCGTCGCCGAGCTGATGCGCCTGCTCGTCGACGAGCAGCGCATGCCCTGGGCCGAGGCCTGGGCGCTGACGCAGCAGGTCTTCAGCTACACCAACCACACGCTGATGCCCGAGGCGCTGGAGACCTGGCCGGTGTCGCTGATCCAGCACGTGCTGCCGCGCCACCTCGAGATCATCTTCCGCATCAACCACGAGTTCCTCGTGATGGCGGCCAAGGCGCGCCCGGGCGACGACGCCTTCCTGCGTCGCCTGTCGCTGATCGACGAGAGCGGCGAGCGACGCGTGCGCATGGCCCACCTGGCGGTGGTCGGCAGCCACAAGATCAACGGCGTCTCGGCGCTGCACTCGGAGCTGCTGGTCGAGACGATCTTCGCCGACTTCGCGGCGCTGTGGCCCGAGCGTTTCATCAACATCACCAACGGCGTCACGCCGCGGCGCTGGCTGGCGCAGGCCAACCCCGGTCTGGCCGGGCTGCTGGACCGCACGATCGGCAGCGACTGGAGGCTGCACCTGGAGCAGTTGTCCAAGCTGGAGCCGCACGCCGAGAACGCCGCCTTCCGCCAGGAGTTCCTGGCCGTCAAGCGCGCCAACAAGGTCCGTCTGGCCGACTACATCCGCACCGCGACGCGCATCGTCGTCGACCCGGACAGCCTGTTCGACGTGCAGGTCAAGCGCATCCACGAGTACAAGCGCCAGCTGCTCAACGTGCTGCAGATCGTCGCGCGCTACCAGGCGATGCTGGCCGACCCCGAGGCCGAATGGGTGCCGCGCACGGCGATCTTCGCCGGCAAGGCGGCATCCAGCTACGCGATGGCCAAGAACATCATCCGGCTGATCAACGACGTCGGCGCGGTCGTCAACCACGACCCGCGGCTGCGCGGCCGGCTGAAGGTGGTGTTCGTGCCGAACTACGGCGTCTCGGTGGCCGAGGTCATCATGCCCGGGGCCGACGTCTCCGAGCAGATCTCCACCGCCGGCACCGAAGCCTCGGGCACCGGCAACATGAAGCTGGCGATGAACGGCGCGCTGACCGTCGGCACCGACGACGGCGCCAACATCGAGATCCGCCAGAACGTCGGCGACGACAACATCTTCATCTTCGGCCTGAAGACGCCGGAGGTCGAAGCGACGCGCGCTGCCGGCTACCAGCCGCTGCGCATCTACGAGAGCAACACCAGGCTGAAGGCGGTGCTCGACGCGATCGCCGGCGGCACCTTCTCGCCCGACGAGCCGGCACGCTACCGCGGCCTGGTCGACTCGCTGCTGTGGGGTGGCGACCACTACCTGCTGCTGGCCGACTTCGACTCCTACTGCCAGGCGCAGGCCCAGGTCGATGCGCTGTATCGCGACCGCGACGCCTGGGCGCGCAAGGCGATCGCCAACGTCGCGGGGATGGGCACGTTCTCGTCCGACCGTACCATCGCCGAATACGCACGCGAGGTCTGGAAGCTGCCGACCGAGCGATAGGCCGTCATCGACAGGCGCCATGATCGCCTGCACCCACCACGTCCCGTCAGAGGAGAAAGCGTCTTGATGCTCGAGTCCCACGTCGTCGATCTGGTCTGCAGCGGGCGCCACGGCGATCCGTTCGCCGTGCTGGGGCCGCACCCCGACGACCAAGGCGCCACCTGGGTGCGCGTCTTTCTCCCCGGGGCCGTGGCGGTCGAGGCGCTGGGCGTCAAGGGCGGGCGGCGCGGCAAGCTGGCGCTGCGCCACCCCGACGGCTTCTTCGAAGGCAAGCTGCGCAACGGCGGCTACTACCGCCTGGGCGTCACCTGGCACGACGGCGGCACGTCGGTCATCGAGGACCCGTACCGCTTCGGCACGGTGCTCGGCGAGATGGACGTCTGGCTGCTCGGCGAAGGCTCGCATCTGCGGCCCTTCGAGGTGCTGGGCGCGACGCCGCGTACCTTCGACGGCGTCGCCGGCACCGCTTTCGCGGTCTGGGCGCCGAACGCCGAACGTGTCTCGGTCGTCGGCGACTTCAACTTCTGGGACGGCCGCCGGCATCCGATGCGGCTGCGGCGCGAATGCGGCGTCTGGGAGCTGTTCCTGCCCGGCGTCGGTGAAGGCGCGCGCTACAAGTTCGAGATCCTGTCGCGCTCCGGCGAGCTGCTGCCGCTGAAGGCCGACCCTTACGCCCGCCAGTCCGAGCTGCGCCCGGCGACCGCCAGCGTCGTCGCGGCGATGCCGCTGCCGGTGGCCGCCTCGGCCCAGCGCCAGCACGCCAACGCGCTCGACGCCCCGCTGTCGATCTACGAGGTCCACCTGGGCAGCTGGCGGCGCAAGCCCGAGGACGGCAACCGCTGGCTGAACTGGGACGAGCTCGCCGACGAGCTGATCGCCTACGCCCAGGACATGGGTTTCACGCATCTGGAGCTGCTGCCGGTCAGCGAGCACCCGTTCGACGGCTCCTGGGGCTACCAGCCGCTGGGCATGTACGCGCCGACCTCGCGCTTCGGCGACGCGGCCGGCTTCCGCCGTTTCGTCGACCGGGCGCACGAGGCCGGCGTCGGCATCCTGCTGGACTGGGTGCCGGCGCACTTCCCCGGCGACGCCCACGGCCTGGCGCAGTTCGACGGCACCCACCTCTACGAGTACGCCGACCCGCGCGAAGGCTTCCACAACGACTGGAACTCGCTGATCTACAACTACGGCCGCACCGAGGTGCGCAACTTCCTCGTCGGCAGCGCCCTGTACTGGCTGGAGCGCTACGGCGTCGACGGCCTGCGCGTCGACGCGGTGGCCTCGATGCTCTACCGCGACTACAGCCGCAAGGCCGGCGAGTGGATCCCGAACGTGCACGGCGGCCGCGAGAACCTCGAGGCCATCGCCTTCCTGAAGCGCACCAACGAGGTCATCGGCAACGAGCGCGCGCAGGCGGTGACGATCGCCGAGGAGTCGACCGCCTTCCCGGCCGTCTCGCGCCCGACCTACGCCGGCGGCCTGGGCTTCCACTTCAAGTGGAACATGGGCTGGATGCACGACACGCTGCAGTACATGTCGCGCGAGCCGGTGCACCGGCGCTTCCACCACGGCGAGATGACCTTCGGCCTGGTCTACGCCTTCAACGAGAACTTCATCCTGCCGCTCTCGCACGACGAGGTGGTGCACGGCAAGGGCTCGCTGCTGGGCAAGATGCCGGGCGACCGCTGGCAGAAGTTCGCCAACCTGCGCGCCTACTACGGCTTCATGTGGGGCCACCCGGGCAAGAAGCTGCTGTTCATGGGCGGCGAGTTCGCCCAGGAAGCCGAGTGGAACCACGACCAGAGCCTGGACTGGCACCTGCTCGGCGACGAGCACCACGCCGGCACGCAGCGCCTGGTGCGCGACCTCAACCGCCTCTACCGCAGCAGCCCGGCGCTGTACACGCGCGACTTCAGCGGCGACGGCTTCGAATGGATCCGCCACGACGCCGCCAACGAGAGCCTGCTGAGCTTCGTGCGCCGCGGCCGCGACGGCCAGCTGATGCTGGTCGTCAGCAACTTCACGCCGGTCGTGCGCCAGGCCTACCGCGTCGGCGTGCCGGCGGCCGGGCGCTGGGTCGAACGGCTGAACACGGACTCCGGCTACTACGGCGGCAGCAACGTCGGCACGCCGTTCGGCGCCGCGGCCAGCGAGCCGCAGCCCTGGCAGGGCCGTGACCAGTCCATCGTCGTGACGATCCCGCCGTTGGCCACGGTGTTCTTCGAATGGACCGCCTGACCGGCATGCTGCAGACCGGCCGCTCGTGGCCGCTGGGCGCGAGCTGGGACGGCCATGGCGTCAACTTCGCGGTCTTCTCGGCGCACGCCAGCGCCGTCGAGCTGTGCCTGTTCGACGCCGAGGGCACGCACGAGATCGCCCGCGCCGCGCTGCCGGCGCAAAGCGGCGACATCTGGCACGGCTACCTGCCCGGCGCCAAGCCGGGCCTGATCTACGGCCTGCGCGCCCACGGCCCCTGGCGCCCCGAGCGTGGCCACCGCTTCAACCCGCACAAGGTGCTGCTGGACCCCTGGGCACGCGAGATCGTCGGCAGCTTCGACTGGAACGGCCCGCACTTCGCCAACGACCGCGAACACCCGCTGGACCTGGACATGCGCGACAACGCCCGCCAGGCGCTGAAGGCGCGGGTCGTGCACGACCACGTCGACTGGTACGGCGACGCACACCCGCGCACGCCGCTGGCCGACACCGTGATCTACGAGATGCACGTCAAGGGCTTCACGCGCCGCATGCCCGGCGTGCCCGAGGCGGTGCGCGGCAGCTATGCCGGGCTGGCCTCGGACGCCGCGATCGCCCACCTGCGCCGCCTGGGCGTCACCGCGGTCGAGCTGCTGCCGGTGCAGCAGCTCCTGGACGAACAGCGCCTCGTCGCCAACGGCCTCGTCAACTACTGGGGCTACAACACGCTGGGCTTCTTCTGCCCCGATCCGCGCTACGCCGCCACCGGCCACCCGCGCGAGGAGTTCCGCACGATGGTGCGGCGGCTGCACGCCGCGGGCATCGAGGTCATCCTAGACGTCGTCTTCAACCACACCGCCGAGAGCGACGAGTCCGGGCCGACGATCAGCTGGCGCGGCCTGGACAACGCCAGCTGGTACCGCCTGCCCGCCGAGCAGCGCTCGGCCTACGAGAACTTCACCGGCACCGGCAACGCGCTGGACCTGCGCCATCCGCGCGTGCTGCAGATGGTGCTCGACAGCCTGCGCTACTGGGTGCAGGAGATGCACGTCGACGGCTTCCGCTTCGACCTCGCGCCGGTGCTGGCGCGCGGCGACTGGGGCTTCGAAGCGAGCGGCGCCTTCTTCAAGACGCTGGCACAGGACCCGGTGCTGGCCGGCATCAAGCTGATCGCCGAGCCCTGGGACATCGGCCCGGGCGGCTACCAGCTGGGCCACTTCCCCAGCGACTGGCTGGAGTGGAACGACCGCTTCCGCGACTGCGCGCGCGCCTTCTGGCTCGGCGGCGACTGCACGCGCGGCGAACTGGCGCTGCGCATCGCCGGCTCCTCGGACATCTTCCAGGCGCGGCGCCGGCCGCCGACCGAGTCGGTGAACTACGTCGTCTCGCACGACGGCTTCACGCTCGCCGACCTCGTCAGCTACGACGTGCGCCACAACGAGGCCAACCTCGAAGGCAACCGCGACGGCCACAGCCACAACCTGAGCTGGAACTGCGGCATCGAAGGCCCGAGCGACGACCCCGACGTGCTGCGCCTGCGCGAGCGCCTGCGCCGCGCGCTGCTGGCCACCGTGCTGCTGTCGCAAGGCACGCCGATGCTGGCCGCCGGCGACGAACTCGGCCACAGCCAGCACGGCAACAACAACCCGTACTGCCAGGACAACGAGACGACGTGGATCGACTGGAGCCATGCCGACGAGTCGCTGATCGGTTTCACGGCGCACGTCATCGCGCTGCGCCGGCGCTACATGCCGCTGGCGCAGTGCTGGTACACCGGCCTGCACGACATGCGCGGCCGCCAGGACCTGAGCTGGCTGCGCCGCGACGGCCAGGCGATGACGCTGGCCGACTGGAACGACCGCGTCTCGCGCGTGCTCGGCGCCTACATCGGCGCCCCCGGCCGCACCGACTCGCCGTTGCTGCTGCTGGTCAACGCCGTCGACGCCGACACCGGCTTCCGGCTGCCGCCGGGCGACTGGCATGCCGAACTCGACACCGCCGAAGCCGACGGCCGCAGCGCCTGGCGTGGCAGCGACGTCGACTACCCGCTGCGCGCACGCAGCCTCGTGCTGCTGCGCAACGCCGCAGCCTGACCCGGAGGGCACGATGCGACTTCCCCGTTCGAGCGGGATCCTGCTGCACCCCACCTCGCTGCCCGGCCCGCACGGCTCGGGCGACCTCGGCCCCGCGGCCTATCACTTCGTCGACTGGCTGGCCAGCGCCGGCCAGCACCTGTGGCAGGTGCTGCCGCTGGGCGGCATCGGCCCCGGCAACTCGCCCTACATGAGCCCGTCGGCCTTCGCCGGCAACGTGCTGCTGATCGACCTGGGCGAACTGCAGAGCCAGGGCTGGCTCGACGCCGCCGACCTGGAGCCGGCGCCGGGCCTGTTCGCGACCCATGTCGACTATAGAGCCGTCACCGCCTTCCGCATGGAGCGCCTGGCGCGTGCGGCGGCGGGTTTTGCCGCCAAGGGCAACGAGGAGTCGCGCGCCGCCTTCGACGCGTTCTGCGAGTCGCACCGCAACTGGCTCGACGACTACGCGCTGTTCATGGCGCTGTCCGAGGCGCACGAGGGCGCCGACTGGTGCGACTGGGCACCTGGCCTGGCGCTGCGCCGGCCAAGCGCGCTGGCCACCGCCCACCGCACGCACGCCGAGCGGGTCGCGTTCTGGCGCTTCTGCCAGTGGAGCTTCTTCCGCCAGTGGGCGCAGCTGCGCGCCTACGCCGCGCGCAAGGGCGTGAAGATCGTCGGCGACGCGCCGATCTTCATCGCCCACCACAGCGCAGACGTCTGGGCGCGCCCGGAGCTGTTCGAGCTCGACCCCGAAGGCCGGCCGACCGTCGTCGCCGGCGTGCCGCCCGACTTCTTCAGCGCCACCGGGCAACGCTGGGGCAACCCGCTGTACCGCTGGAGCGCACACGCCGCCGAGGGCTACGCCTGGTGGGTCGAGCGCCTGCGCCGCACCTTCGAGCTCGTCGACATCGTGCGCATCGACCACTTCCGCGGCTTCGCGGCGCATTGGGAGATCCCGGCTTCGGAGCCGACGGCGGTCAACGGCCGCTGGGTGCCCGGCCCCGGCGCGGCGCTGTTCGAGGCCGTGCAGCAGGCGCTGGGCACGCTGCCGGTGCTGGCCGAGGACCTGGGGGTCATCACGCCCGACGTCGAGGCGCTGCGCCGGCGTTTCGAGTTCCCCGGCATGCTGATCCTGCAGTTCGCCTTCGGCGGCGACGCGGCCAACCGCTACCTGCCGCACAACCACGAGCACGACGCCGTGGTCTACACCGGCACCCACGACAACGACACGGTGGCCGGCTGGTGGGCCGGCGCGTCCGACACCGAGCGCCACTACGCACGCGGCTACTTCGGCGTCGACGGCCACGACATGCCCTGGACGCTGATCCGCGCCGCCTGCATGAGCATCGCCGACACCGCGATCCATCCGCTGCAGGACGTGCTCTGCCTCGGCGGCGAGCACCGCATGAACCGCCCCGGCGCCGACGACGGCTGCTGGCGCTGGCGTTTCCAGTGGAGCGACGTGCATCCCTGGCACGCGCGCCGGCTGGCCGAGTTCTGCCGCCTCTACGGCCGCACGCCGGCGCCCTGACGCCGCCGCCGCGGCCATGAAAAAGGGCGCCCGAGGGCGCCCTTCGTGTGTCGCGAGAGGAAGACTCAGCGCACGACGGCGATCTGCTGGCGCGCGCCACCCTTGTAGGTGTAGAGCGTCAGGGCGCCGTTCTTGATGTCGCCCTTCTCGTCGAAGGAGATCGTGCCGGTCACGCCTTCGTAGCCGGTGGTCTTGGCCAGCACCGGCAGGTACTTGGCCGGGTCGGCCGAGCCGGCCTTGACCATCGCGTTGGCCATCACCATCGTGGCGTCGTAGACGTACGGGGCGTAGATCTGGACGTCGGCGTTGAACTTCTTCTTGAAGGCGGTCTTGAACTGGTCGAGCTTGACCTTGCCCGGGCCGTCGACACCGCCGGCTTCGGCGCAGTAGACCTGGTCGTCGGCCATCGTGCCGGCAGCCAGCTTCGGCAGTTCGCTCGAGCAGATGCCGTCGCCGCCCATGAACTTGGCTTCGATGCCCAGCTGCTTCATCTGGCGCAGCATCGGGCCGGCCACGGCGTCCATGCCGCCGAAGAAGATGACGTCGGGCTTCTTGGACTTCAGGCCGGTCAGGATGGCGGTGAAGTCGGTCGCCTTGTCGTTCGTGAACTCACGGCCGACGACGTTGCCGCCGGCGGCCTTGACGCCCTTGGCGAACTCTTCGGCGACGCCCTGGCCGTAGGCGGTGCGGTCGTCGATGACGGCGATGTTCTTGCCCTTGAGCGTGGTCACGGCGTACTTGCCGAGCGTGCCGCCCAGGTGAACGTCGTCGGCGACGACGCGGAACGCGGTCTTGTAGCCGTTACGCGTGTACTTGGGGTTGGTGGCCGACGGGCTGATTTGCGGAATGCCGGCGTCCGAATAGATCTTCGAGGCCGGAATCGTCGTGCCGGAGTTCAGGTGGCCGATGACGCCGTTGACCTTGCTGTCGACGAGCTTCTGCGCGGCGGCGGTGCCCTGCTTCGGATCGGCCGCATCGTCTTCGGCCAGCAGTTCCCACTTGACCTTCTTGCCGCCGATCGTCACGCCCTTGGCGTTGAGCTCGTCGATGGCCATGCGGGCGCCGTTCTCGTTGTCCTTGCCCAGGTGCGCGATGCCACCGCTGGTCGGACCGACGTGGCCGATCTTGACGACCACGTCCTGGGCGTACACCGCGCCGGTCATCAGGATGGCGGCCGCGCCGACGACCACATTGAGCTTGAATTGCATGCTGGAGAGCCTCCGGTGAAGGATGTCGATTGCTTCGACAGTAAGGATGTAAGCGCTTTCAACAATACTCGAAAAGCGCTTGTCGCCGACTACGTGACAGCCCGCGGACGACAAGCGGCGTTTCGGTCTCGCCACAACGCAACAGCCGTGCCCTGCCGGGACAGGGTAAATGCCTAGTTCTTTGCCGCCGAATGGTGCGTCGGCACCATTCCATGCGCTTTCCAGGTGCGCCAACGCTCACGCGCTGCACCGGCTTCGTCAGGCGTGTCGCCGACGATCTCGATGACGCGCGAAAAGCGTGCGGCCGAGGCCGGCACGTCGCCACCGAGGTTCAGGAGGATGTCCGGCGCTTCGGCCGGGGGCTCGCCGTCGACGAGCCAGATCGGCGTGCGCGCGGCCTGCGCCGTCCCGGCGTTGGCCGCGCTCACGCGCAGATGGGGCACGAAGTCGCGTTCGTCGAAGGTCCAGAGCTCGCGGTCCAGCCTCACGAGCGTCGACGAAGGCGCGGTGACGACCACACGCGCCCCCTGCCGGTAGGCCTTGCGCAGCATCCGGCACGCGAAGCCCAGCGGCTCGGCGATGCCGGTGTGGAAGACGACCTCGACCACGGCCCCGTGCCGCTCAGCGGCCGGCGCGCTGCAGCAGGAAGTGCGTCAAGAGCGGCACCGGGCGACCGGTGGCGCCCTTGGCCGCGCCCGACTTCCAGGCCGTGCCGGCGATGTCCAGATGCGCCCAGCGCTGCTTGGCGGTGAAACGCTTGAGGAACATCGCCGCCGTGATCGAGCCGCCGGCGCGCGGGCCGACGTTGCCCATGTCGGCGAAGTTGCTCTTCAGGCCTTCGTCGTACTCCTCGTCCAGCGGCAGACGCCAGGCCGGGTCGAGCGCGGCTTCACCGGCGGCCAGCAGCTCGGCGGCCAGCGCGTCGTCGGGGCTGAAGAGGCCCGAGCGGTGGTGGCCCAGCGCGATGACACAGGCGCCGGTCAGCGTCGCGACGTCGACGATGGCCGCGGGCTTGAAGCGCTCGGCGTAGGTCAGCGCGTCGCAGAGGATCAGCCGGCCTTCGGCGTCGGTGTTCAGGATCTCGATCGTCTGGCCCGACAGGCTGGTGACGACGTCGCCCGGCTTCACGGCACGGCCGCTGGGCAGGTTCTCGCAGGCCGGCACGATGGCCACGACGTTGAGCTTGAGGCCCAGATCGGCGACGGCGCGCATCGTGCCCAGCACGCTGGCGGCACCGCCCATGTCGAACTTCATCTCGTCCATCTCGGCGCCCGGCTTCAGCGAGATGCCGCCGGAGTCGAAGGTGATGCCCTTGCCGACCAGCACTACCGGCGCCTCGGCCTTGGCCGCGCCCTGCCAGCGCGCGACGATGAACTTCAGCGGCTCGTCGGAGCCTTGGGCGACGGCCAGGAAGGAGCCCATGCCCAGCTTCTCGACGTCCTTGCGCTCGAGCACCTCGACCTTCAGGCCGTGCTCCTTGCCCAGCGACTTGGCGGTCTGCGCCAGGTAGGTCGGCGTGCAGTGGTTGCCCGGGCGGTTGGCGCACTCGCGCGCCAGCTCGACGCCGGCGGCGACGGCACGGCCGATGCGCAGGCCTTCGTCGACCGCGACGGCTTCGGCCTTGGCGCAGACCAGCGTCACCGACGCCAGCTTGGCCGCGGCCGGCGCGCTCGGCTTGGTCGCGCGGTAGACGTACAGCGTCTCGGCGACGGCGGCGACGACGGCTTCGCCGTGCGTGGCGTCCAGCGTCTCGAAGCCGGCCGTGGCGATCGCCAGGTCCTTCGTGCCGCCGCTCTTCAGCGCGGCGACGCCCGCGGCCACGGCCTTGCGCAGCGCCTTGGCGCTGGCGGTCTCGCCGGCGGCGACGACGGCCAGGCGTGCGGCCTTCAGGCCCTGCACGCGGTGGGCATAGAACACGTGGCCCGGCTTGAAGACAAAGTCACCGGCCTCGACAGCGCTCTCCAGCACCGCCGCGACGGCCTTCGGAAGGCCCGGCGGCAGCGACGCGCCAGCCAGCACGACCAACAGTGCGTCGGCGCTCGTGGCGCCCCAGCCTGCCGTGCCCGCCACCTGCGTCTTGAAGTCCATAATTACCCCCATTCAGAAGAGCCGAAGATGTTATTCGATTCAACAGTGCGCCGCGAACTCGCGCGGACCTTCGGCGCCACGCTCGTCGTGATCCTGACCATCGTGCTGACGATGTTCCTCATCCGCACGATCGGCCAGGCGGCCAGCGGCGTGATCGCACCGCAGGACGTCGTGCTGCTGCTGGGCTACGTCGCGCTCGGGCATCTGCCGACGATGCTGACGCTGTCGCTGTTCGTGGCCATCGTCATCACGCTGGGCCGCATGTACCGCGACAGCGAGATGGTGATCTGGTTCGCCAGCGGTGTCGGCCTGGCGCGCTTCGTGCGCCCGGTGCTGCGCACCAGCTGGCCGGTGCTGCTGGTCATCGGCGCGCTGCTGCTCTTCGTCTGGCCCTGGGGCAACCGCAACAGCCTGGAGCTGCGCCAGCGCTACGAGCAGCGCTCGGACCTGTCGCGCGTGACGCCCGGCGTCTTCCAGACCTCCAGCGACGGCAGCCGCGTGTTCTTCATCGAACGCGACACGCGCGAAGGCGGCGACGCGCGCAACGTCTTCATCGTCGCCCAGACCGGCGAGAACGAGATCGTCACCTCGGCGCGCAGCGGCCGGCTGGAGACCGAAGGCGACGACCGCTTCCTGGTGCTCGAACGCGGCCAGCGCAACGACGTCGACCTGAAGACCGGCGAGAAGGCGCTGTCCAGCTTCGAGACCTACCGCGTGCTCGCCGACGAGAAGCGCGCACGCGACGCGACGCGCCAGCCGCCCAAGGCGATGAACACGCTGGACCTGCTGGAGGACCCGTCGCAGGCCAACCAGGGTGAGCTCGCCTGGCGCTTCGGCCTGCTGACCGGTGCCGGCAACATGCTGCTGCTGGGCATCGGCCTGGCCGCGGCCAACCCGCGCCGCGCCAGCAACTGGAACCTGCTGCTGGCGCTGATGGGCTTCGTCGTCTACTTCAACCTGATCAACCTGTCGCAGGCCTGGGTGGCCAGCGGCCGGCTGGGCATGGGCGCGGCGCTGTTGGCGGTGCACGGCACGGCCTTCGTCGTCGCGCTGGCGCTGCTGTGGTGGCGCGACCATGCCGCCGTCGTGTCCTGGGGCCGCCGCCGGGGAGCGCGTGCATGAAGACCGTCCGCCGCCTGCTCTACCGTGACATCGTCGCCTCGGTCGTCTTCGTCGCGCTGGCCTTTCTGTCGCTGTTCTTCTTCATCGACCTGGTCGAGAAGATGGACGGCGTCGGCCGCGCCGGGCGCACGACCAGCATCGCCGTGATCTCGGCGCTGCTGGAACTGCCGGGCCACTTCTACGAGCTGATGCCGATCGCGGTGCTGATCGGCACGATCTACTCGCTGGCGCGGCTGGCGCAGTCCTCGGAGTTCACGATCCTGCGCACCGGCGGCCTGGGCCCGGGGCGCGCGCTGTCGCTGCTGGCGGTGCTGGGCGTGATCTTCGCCGCGATCACCTTCGTCGTCGGCGACTACGTCGTGCCGGTGGCCGAACGCAAGGCGGTGGCGATCAAGACGGCGGCCGCCGGCGGCCTGCGTGTCGGCGGGCGCACCGGCGCCTGGCTGAAGGAAAAGCGCATGACCCCCGAGGGCGAGCACAGCTTCTCGGTCAACCTCGCCGGCACGACACGCAACGGCCATTTGCGCGGCATCCGCATCTTCGAGTTCGACAGCGACGGCCGCCTGACGGTGCGCATCAGCGCCGCCACCGGCACGGTGGCCTCCGACGGCACCTGGACGCTGGTCGACGCCGAGGTCGTGCGCTGGCCCGATGCCGCGACGCGCCAGCCCGACGCGCGCATCGACGAGCAGCACGTGCCCAAGCTGCTGTGGACCAGCACGCTGACGCCGGACGTCGTCGCCGCTGCGGTGCTGCCGCAGGACTCGATGACGACCGCCGAGCTGTGGCGCTACAGCGCCCACCTGTCCGACCAGGCGCAGGCGACGCAGAGCTACGAGATCCTGTTCTGGAAGAAGGCGCTGTACCCGCTGGCCTGCCTGGTGATGATGGCGCTGGCCCTGCCCTTCGCCTACCTGCACGCGCGCGCCGGCAGCGTCAGCCTGAAGGTCTTCGGCGGCATCATGCTGGGCATCAGCTTCGTGCTGCTGAACAACCTCGCCGGCCACGTCGGCCTGCTGCGCAACTGGACACCGTGGATCGCCGCGGCCACACCCAGCCTGCTGTTCCTGCTGATGTCGCTGGGCGCCTTCGCCTGGCTGGTGCGCTACCGATGAGCCATGGCCTGATCCTCTTCGCCCACGGCGCGCGCGACCCGCGCTGGGCCGAGCCTTTCGAGGCCGTCGCCGCCCAGGTGCGCGCCGCGCGCCCCGGCGTCGCCGTGCGCCTGGCCTTCCTGGAGTTCATGACGCCCGACCTGGCCACCGCCGGCGACGAGCTGGCTGCCGCCGGCTGCACCGAGGTCGCCGTCGTGCCGCTGTTCCTGGGCGCTGGCGGCCACGTGCGCCGGGACGTGCCGGGCCTGCTGCAGACGCTGGCCGAACGCCACCCGGGCACGCGCTTCACGCTGCAGCCCGCCGTCGGCGAAGCGCCGGAAGTCGTCGCCGCGATGGCCGCCGCCGCCGTGCGTGCACTCGGCACCTGACCCCACGAGGCCCGGATGAACCTGCACCAGTTCCGATTCGTCCAGGAAGCGGTGCGCCGCAACCTGAACCTCACCGAGACCGCGAAAGCGCTGTTCACCTCGCAGCCGGGCATCAGCAAGGCGATCCTGGAACTCGAGGAAGAGCTCGGCGTCGACATCTTCGCCCGCCACGGCAAACGCCTGCGCCGCGTCACCGAGCCCGGCCAGGAGGTGCTGAAGTCGATCGAGATCATCATGCGCGAGGTCGCCAACCTGAAGCGCATCGGCGAGCAGTTCTCCAAGCAGGACGCCGGCACGCTGTCGATCGCGACGACGCACACCCAGGCGCGCTACTTCCTGCCCGGGCCGATCGCGCAGCTGCGCAAGCGTTTTCCCAAGGTGCAGGTCGTGCTGCACCAGGGCATGCCCGAGCAGGTGGCGCGCATGCTGCTCGACGACGTCGCCGAGGTCGGCCTGGCCACCGAGGCGCTGGCGCATTACGACGACCTCGTCACGCTGCCCTGCTACGAATGGCAGCACGTGATGGTGGTGCCGCCCGACCACCCGCTGGCGACGGTCGAGCGCCTCACGCTGGAACAGCTCGCCGCCGAGCCGCTGGTGCTCTACCACGCGACGGTCTCCGGCCGCACGCGCATCGACCAGGCCTTCACACGCGCCCGGCTCAAGCCCTCGGTGGCGCTGGAGGCGATCGACTCCGACGTCATCAAGACCTACGTCCGCCTGGGCATGGGCGTGGGCATCGTCGCCGAGACCGCGGTGCGCGAGGACCCGCCCGACTCGGGCCTCGTCTCACGCCCGCTGGGCCAGCTCTTCGGCAGCAACGTCACGCGCGTCGCGTTCAAGCGCGGCGCCTACCTTCGCCACTTCGTCTACGCCTTCGCCGAGCAGTTGTCCGAGCGCCTGTCGGCGTCGCTGGTGCAGCGTGCGATGGCCGGCGAAGGCTCCGACTACGACCTCTGATGAACGAACCCCGAACCCCGCCGCTGCCCAGCCGGCTGCCGAACGTCGGCACGACGATCTTCACCGTGATGTCGGCGCTGGCCGCCGAATGCGGTGCCGTCAACCTCGGCCAGGGCTTCCCCGACTTCGACTGCGACCCGGCGCTGCTGGACCGCGTCAACGACGCGATGCGCGAGGGCCTGAATCAGTACCCGCCGATGGCCGGCGTGCCGGCGCTGCGCCAGGCCGTCGCCGCCAAGATCGCCGCGCTCTACGGCCGCGCCTACGACCCCGAGCGCGAGATCACCGTCACCGCCGGCGCGACCCAGGCCATCCTGACCGCGGTGCTGGCCTGCGTGCACCCCGGCGACGAGGTCGTCGTGCTCGAGCCCTGCTACGACAGCTACGCGCCGAACATCGAGCTGGCCGGCGGCACCGTGGTGCGCGTGCCGCTGACGCCGGGCACGTTCCGCCCCGACTTCGAGCGCATCGCCGCGGCGATCGGGCCGCGCACGCGGGCGATCATCGTCAACACGCCGCACAACCCGGCGGCGGTGGTCTGGACACGCGCCGAGATGCAGCGCCTGGCCGAGATCCTGGCGCCGACCGAGGTGCTGCTGATCGCCGACGAGGTCTACGAGCACATGGTGTTCGACGGCGCCGAACACGTCAGCGCCTCGGCTATCCCCGAGCTGGCGGCTCGCGCCTTCGTCGTCTCCAGCTTCGGCAAGACCTTCCACGTCACCGGCTGGAAGGTCGGCACGGTGGCGGCGCCGGCGGCGCTGACGGCCGAGTTCCGCAAGGTGCACCAGTTCAACGTCTTCACGGTCAACACGCCGATGCAGCACGCGCTGGCACGTTACCTCGCCGACCCGGCGCCCTATCTCGGCCTGGCGGCCTTCTACCAGCGCAAGCGCGACCTGTTCCGCGCCGGGCTGGCCGCGAGCCGGCTGAAGCTGCTGCCCTGCGAAGGCAGCTACTTCCAGAGCGTCGACTACTCGGCCGTCTCGGACCTGCCCGAAGCCGATTTCTGCCGCTGGCTGACGCGCGAGGTCGGCGTCGCCGCGATCCCGATCTCGGCCTTCTACGAAGGCGGCTTCGAGCAGCGCTTCGCCCGGCTGTGCTTCGCCAAGCGCGACGAGACGCTCGAGCGCGCGCTGGAGCGACTGGCCACGCTCTGACCGACGCTCAGCGGCGCGGCGGAATCAGGCCGGGACCGGCGTCGGGGGCCGTCGGCGGGCCCGCGTCGGCCTCGGGCTGGAGTTCGCTGAGGTCAAGATCGAGGTCGATCGCCGCCACTGGCGGCGGCTCGGCGATGCCCGGGTCGAAGACCGACTCGCGCTCCAGCGTCAGATACGGGTGCGGCGAGGTCATGCCGAAGTCGGACTCCTCGGCCAGCGGCAGCAGCAGGTCGACGGTGCCGCTCTCGACCGCCTCGCGGTCGAGCAGGTCGCGCGCCAGCGAGTACAGGAACAGCACCTCGCGGTAGGCCGGCAGGTCGAACAGCTCGCCGCGCGACTTGCGGAACAGCAGCGCCTCGAGCTCGGCCATCGCGTCCAGCGGCTTGGCCCAGACCTGCTGCAGTCGCGGCAGCACGCCGGGGTACTCGTCCAGCGAGCGGCCGTGCTGCAGGTCGGCTTCCCACTCCGGCGCGTAGGCGTTGAAGCGGCGGTTGAAGCGCTCGCGCGTGCGCTCGTAGGCCTCGCGCTCGCCGCGGCGGCGGTAGATCTCCAGCAGCTTCAGGTAAGGCAGCGGGCTGCCGCCGCCGGTGTCGCGCAAGTGCTCGACGAGGAGGTCGATCGCCGCGTCGTCCTGGCCGAGCACGATGAAGAACTCGGCCTGCTGCTCGAGGTCGAGCAGCTCCTCGATCGTGACGTCGCGCGGCTGGCTCTCGTCGGCGCGCGAGCCGGTGGGCAGGATCTGCGTGCGCTCGCTGTGGATCTCGTGCACCTCGGGGCCGGGCGTCGGCGCCACGACTGCCGGCCGCGGCGGCACCGGGGCCGGCGGCGGCATCGGGATCTCGCTGGTCATCAGCGGCAACTGCAAGGTCGGCATCGGCGGACGCGGCGGCGGCTCGGCGGCCGCGGCCCGCTGCCAGGCCTGCTGGCGCTCCTGCTGCAGCGCGCGTAGACGCCACCACAGGCCGCCGGCCAGCGCCAGCAGTGCGGCGATGGTCAGGATCAGCGGCAGACGCCAGTTGTCCTCGCGCGCCTCGGCGAGCTGGCGGCGCAGATCGCTCACGAGCTGGCGGCTCTGCTCGGCATCGGCACGCAGTTGCTTGACGGTCTGCTCGAGCGTCGCGACACGCGCTTCGGCGGCCGAGGCCGACGACGCCGCAGCCTCGGCCGCGCTGGCCGCACGCGAGACGGCGGCGATCGCGTCCTGCACCGCGCTGGCGGCCTCGGCGGTGGCCTGGGCGCGAGACGGCAGGCTCTCGACCGGGTCGAGCTTCAGGCGCGGCGTCGCGACGCTGCTGCGGGCCGGCGCGGCCGGCCGCGGGCGCGGCGCGGCGGCTTCGGCCGGCGGCGCACGGCGGCGAGGTTCGGCACGGGCCGGCGCGGTCGATGCAGGCGAGGCCACAGGGGACGGCGGCTGAGACGGCGCCGCGGCCGGCGCCGGCAGATCCACCGGGCGCGACTGCGGCACCGCGGCGGCCATCGTCGGCGTGGCCACGGGCGCCGGGTCGGCGAAGAGCACGAAGCGCCGCGACAGGCGCGTCGGGCAACCGATGGCCAGCGTCACGGTGACCACCGGCTCGTCGATCGTCGGTTCGGTGGCCACACGCATCGCCAGCGCTTCGGCGACGACGTCGGCATGCACGTGCACCAGCGAGGCCGGCAGCACGCGGTCGCCGGACATGACCTCGGCGCGCACGCACTCGGGCGAGATCTGGTCGCCCGGGTCCAGACGCAGCGTCGCGGAGAAGGAGAGCGGGCGGCCGAGCACAGCCGCCTGATCGGCACGCGCCCAGCCCAGAGCGGAGGCGCTCTGGGCCGCGGACAACAGGGCGATGGCGATCCAGACGGTTGACGGTGGCCGCTTCTGTAGCATTCTTGGAATCGTCTTCGGCACGGCGCGGGGCACTCTATCACGAAGGGTTACAACTTCGAGGTCAAGCGCACCGGCGGAACTGCCGATGGACGAAGAGCGTTCGAAGTCGCCGGGAACTCGCTCCGGCGCAGTCGCCCGCATCCTAGCCCAGGCCCGGCTCCTTGGGCCCTGCGGCCCGTGTTCGTGGTCGCCTCGCGGCGCACCGAAGTCACGAACCGGACTCGCGCGTGCGTTCGGCACGACGCCCTGCCTCTTCCGTCATCTCCCGCAAGCGCGGGTCGCACTCCGGCTTGCCACGGCCGTCGCCGGCGTCCAGGCGCGCAAGAATCGCCTCGGCGACCACTTTGTCGCCGCCGAGACAAGACATGACGACCCCGGTTCTTACACTCGAAGAGCGCCAGAACATCGAGAACGGCGCATGGTTCGCCAAGCTCTCCCCTGCCCTGCGCGATGACATCCTCGAACGCTCTCACGTGCGCCGCCTGCCCGACGGTGCGCCGCTGGTCGCCCGCGGCGCGCGCGCCGAGGAGTGGTGCGGCGTCGCGCGCGGCGCGGTGCGCATCAGCACGATCTCGCTGGGCGGCAAGCAGGTGACGCTGACCTACGCGGAGCCCGGCGTCTGGTTCGGCGACATCGCGCTGTTCGACGGCCTGCCGCGCACCCATGACGCCGACACCCACGGCGAGACGACGCTGCTCGTCGTGCGCAAGCCCGACTTCCGCGCCCTGCTGGCGCGCCACGTCGAGCTCTACGAAGCGCTGCTGCGTCTGAACTGCCGCCGCCTGCGGCTGATGTTCGACCACTTCGAGGACGTCAACACGCGCCCGCTGCAGGCCCGGCTGGCGCGCCAGCTGCTGCTGCTGGCACGCAGCTACGGCGTCGAGGAAGGCGGCGAGCTGCGCATCGGCCTGCAGCTGGCGCAGGAAGACCTGGCACAGCTGCTGGGCGCCTCGCGCCAGCGCGTCAACCAGGAGCTCAAGGGCTTCGAACGCGACGGCGCGATCCGCGTCGAGCCGACGCGCCTCGTCGTGCTGGCACGCGAGAAGCTGATGGAGATCGCCGAACGCTGAAGGTCCGGTGCCGGCGACGAAGACGATGAAGACCGAGGAGACAGATCGTGGATTCGTACACCGGCACCCGCCCGATGGCGGCCAGCCATGCCTTCGACGTCGCCGCGCTCGAGCGCTGGCTGGCGCATGAACTGCCCGGCTTCCAGGGCCCGCTCTCGGTCGAGCAGTTCAAGGGCGGGCAGTCCAACCCGACCTACAAGCTCGTCACGCCCGGCGGCGCCTGGGTGATGCGCAGCAAGCCGGGCCCGGCCGCGAAGCTGCTGCCGTCGGCCCACGCGATCGAGCGCGAGTACCGCGTGATGCAGGCGCTGGCCGCCACCGCGGTGCCGGTGCCGCGCATGGTCGCGCTGTGCGAGGACGAGGCCGTCATCGGCCGCGCCTTCTACCTGATGGATTTCGTCGCCGGGCGCGTGCTCTGGGACCCGGCGCTGCCCGGCATGAGCCCGGCCGAACGCGCCGCGATCCATGACGAAGCCAACCGCGTCATCGCCGCGCTGCACACGGTCGACGTCGCCGCCGTCGGTCTGGCCGACTACGGCCGCCCGGGCAACTACTTCGAACGCCAGATCGCACGCTGGAGCAAGCAGTACCAGGCCTCGGTCACCGAGCCGATCGCCGAGATGGACCGGCTGATCGACTGGCTGCCGCAGCACCTGCCGGCCGGCGCGCGCGACGAGAGCCAGGTCGCCGTCGTGCACGGCGACTTCCGCCTCGACAACCTGGTTTTCGCGCCCGACGCGCCGCGTGTCGTCGCGGTGCTCGACTGGGAGCTGTCGACGCTGGGCCATCCGCTGGCCGACTTCAGCTACCACTGCATGGCCTGGCACATCCCGCCCGGGATGTTCCGCGGCCTCGGCGGGCTGGACCTGGCGGCGCTGGGCATCCCGTCCGAAGCCGACTACGTGCGCCGCTACTGCGAGCGCACCGGCCGCGCCGACCCCGAGGCGCTGATGGCCGACTGGAACTTCTACCTCGCCTACAACCTGTTCCGCCTGGCCTCGATCACGCAGGGCATCGCCAAGCGTGTCGTCGACGGCACGGCCTCCAGCGAGCAGGCCAAGGCCACCGGCGCCGCGACCCGGCCGCTGGCCGAACTGGCCTGGCGCTTCGCCTCGCAAGCCTGAGACCGCAGGAGCCGACGATGGACTTCGCCTATTCCGAACGCACCCAGGCGCTGCGCAGCCGGCTCTCGGCCTTCATGGCCGAACACGTGGAACCGGCCGAAGCCGAGTTCGCGGCCGAGATCCGGGCCAACACCGAAGCCGGCCGGCGCTGGACACCGCTGCAGACCATCGAGCGCCTGAAGCCCAAGGCCCAGGGCGCGGGCCTGTGGAACCTGTTCCTGCCCGAGAGCGAATACGGCGCCGGGCTGACGAACTCCGAATACGCGCCGCTGGCCGAGATCATGGGCCGCGTGCCCTGGGCCAGCGAGGTCTTCAACTGCTCGGCGCCGGACACCGGCAACATGGAAGTCCTGGTGCGCTACGGCACGCCCGAGCAGAAGCGCCAGTGGCTGGAGCCGCTGCTGCGCGGCGAGATCCGCAGCGGCTTCGCGATGACCGAGCCGGCCGTCGCCTCGTCGGACGCGACCAACATCGAGGCGCGCATCGAGCGCGACGGCGAGCACTACGTCGTCAACGGCCGCAAGTGGTGGACCAGCGGCGCCGGCGACCCGCGCTGCAAGGTGCTGATCTTCATGGGCAAGACCGACCCGCAGGCGGCCAAACACGCGCAGCAGTCGATGATCCTGGTGCCGATGGACGCGCCGGGCGTCACGGTGCTGCGGCCGCTGGGCGTCTTCGGCTACGACGACGCGCCGCACGGCCACATGGAGGTCGATTTCGTCGACGTGCGCGTGCCGGCGGCCCACCTGCTGCTCGGCGAAGGCCGCGGTTTCGAGATCGCCCAGGGCCGGCTCGGCCCGGGCCGCATCCACCACTGCATGCGCCTGATCGGCCTGGCCGAACGGGCGCTGGAGCTGATGTGCCGACGGGCGCTGGCGCGCAGTGCCTTCGGCCGCACGATCGCGCAGCAGACCGTCACCCAGGAGCGCATCGCCGAGGCGCGCTGCCGCATCGAGCAGGCCCGGCTGCTGACGCTGAAGGCGGCGTGGATGATGGACACCGTCGGCAACAAGGCGGCCAAGGCCGAGATCGCGATGATCAAGGTCGTCGCGCCGACGATGGCCGGCCAGGTGATCGACTGGGCGATCCAGGCCCACGGCGGCGCCGGGGTCAGCGACGACTTCCCGCTCGCCTACGCCTGGGCCAACGCGCGCACGCTGCGTTTCGCCGACGGCCCCGACGAGGTGCACCGCAACGCGATCGCGAAGATCGAACTCGGGCGCTGGGCGCCGCGTCAGCCCTGAGGCGGCCGCGGCGCGGCCATCGCCTCGGCGCCGAAGACCTCGACGCCGGCGCGCAGCGCCTCGTGCACCGCGACTTCGAACAGCGCCAGCCAGCGCTCGAGCGCGGCGTTGTCGGGCTCGGCCTGGGCCACACGCAGCGTCAACCGTCCACGTGCGGCCATCAACACGAACGGCGCGTCGCCGCCGGGCGCGGCGGCCAGGCGCTGGCCCAGCGGGCCGGCCAGCCACTGCATCAGCCAGGGTTTGGCGCTGGCCATCGCGACATAGCGCTCGCGCAGGTCGCCGAGTTCGAGCCCGGTCAGGCGCGGAAACATCACCAGCCAGCGCATCTCGGGCGGCGTCTGGTCGTCGATGCGTGTCTGCACGCCTTCGACGTACTGGTCGAAGACCTGCTTTTCCAGCCGCTGCTGCAGTTCGCGGCCCATCACCAGCGCCTGCAGCTCCGGCGGTAGGCCGCACTCGGAGCGCAGCCGCAGTTCGGCGCCGAAGATGTAAGGCCGCTGTGACGGGCCCCATTCGAGCCGCCAGGGCCGCGTGCCGCGGAAACGTCCTTCGACGACGAAACCGTCGTGGTCACGCACGCCGCGGAAGGCCCACTGCCGCGTCTCGGCCCAGGTCGACACCGCGTCCCAGCGGCGTGAGCCGGACGACGGGCGCGAGGTGAACAGACGTTTCAGGCCTTCCAGCATGTCTTAGAGTCCGCACGAGGCGGCCGACGTTCCGGCCGCGACGGGGGACGGGATGATCGAAGTGTATTCGTGGGCCACACCCAACGGGCACAAGGTGCACGTGATGCTGGAGGAGTGCGGCCTGCCCTACCGCGTGCATGCGGTGGACATCGGTGCCGGCGAGCAGTTCGCTCCGGAGTTCCTGGCGATCAGCCCGAACAACAAGATCCCGGCCATCGTCGACCCCGACGGGCCCGACGGCCAGCCGATCTCGCTGTTCGAGTCGGGCGCGATCCTGCTCTACCTGGCCGGCAAGACCGGGCGTTTCCTGCCCGACAGCGTGCGCGGCAAGTACGAGACGCTGGAGTGGCTGATGTTCCAGATGGGCGGCGTCGGCCCGATGCTCGGCCAGGCGCACCACTTCCGCATCTACGCGCCGGAGAAGATCGCCTACGCCGTCGATCGCTACACCAACGAGGCCAAGCGCCTGTACGGCGTGATGAACCGCAAGCTGGCCAAGACACGCTACATCGCCGGCGCCGAGTACACGATCGCCGACATCGCGATCTTCCCCTGGCTGCGCAGCTGGAAGAACCAGGGAATCGACTGGAACGACTACCCGCACCTCAAGGGCTGGTTCGACGAGATCGGCGCCCGCCCGGCGGTGCAGCGCGGCTGCGAGGTGCTGGCCGACCGGCGCAAGCCGATCACCGACGACAAGTCGCGCGAGATGCTGTTCGGCGCGACGCAATACCGCCCGCGCTGAAACGACGACGGCCGCCCCGCGGGGCGGCCGTTGCGGCCGACTTCCGGCGTCAGGACATCAGAACGCCGGCACCACCGCGCCCTTGTACTGGTCCTGGATGAACTTCTTCACCTCGGGCGAGTGCAGCGCGGCGACGAGCTTCCTGATCGCCGGCGAGTTGGCGTTGTCCGGGCGCGCCGAGACGAAGTTGGCGTAGGGCGAATCGGCGCCTTCGATGAACAGCGCGTCCTTGGTCGGCACCAGCTTGGCTTCGAGCGCGTAGTTGGTGTTGATCAGCGCGAGGTCGACGTCGTCCAGCGCGCGCGGCAGCTGCGCCGCCTCGAGCTCGCGGAACACCAGCTTCTTCGGGTTGGCCGTCACGTCCTTGGCGGTGGCGAGGATGTTGCTCGGGTCCTTCAGCTGGATCAGGCCCTGCTTCTGCAGCAGCACCAGCGCGCGGCCCGAGTTCGACGGGTTGTTGGGGATCGCCACCGTCGCGCCGTCGCGCAGCTCGGCGATCTTCCTGATCTTCTTCGAATAGGCGCCGAAGGGTTCGACGTGCACCGTGCCGCCGGGCACGGCGACGATGTGCGTGCCGCGATCCTTGTTGAAGCTGTCCAGATACGGCTTGTGCTGGAAGAAGTTGGCGTCGAGCTGCTTCTCCTCGACGGCCAGGTTGGGCTGCACGTAGTCGGTGAAGACCTTGACCTGCAGGTCCACGCCCTGCTTCTTCAGCGCCGGCTTGACGAACTCCAGGATCTGCGCGTGCGGCACCGGCGAGGCGGCGACCTTCAGCACCTCGTCGGCCTGGGCGGCGAACGGCAGCACGGCGACGACCAGCGCCGACAGCGCGTGTTTGAACGACATCTCTTTTCCTTGCGTAGCGGTTGAACGGGAAACCGCGGTCGACGACCACGGCATGCGCCCAGGCTACGCAGCGCCGCTTATCCGGTGAACGGACGTTTGGCTGTATACAAACTCGCTACCCGCATGCCGCGGGCGGGGCGTTCAGGCTTCGAGGTCGAGCAGGCTGGCGGTCATCGCGTCCTGCGCTCGGAAGGCCATCAGGTTGGCGCCGAAGGCGTGCTGCGCCTCGATCATGCCGACGGTGTCGGCTTCCAGCGCGTTGCCCGCCTCGGGCATCTGCGCGATCGAGACCGTGACGCCGGCAGGCTGGGCCGTGGCCGCCTGCGCGACCTGGCGGCGAAAGCCTTCGGTCTGCAGGTTGGCGACGTTGTGCCCCGCGACGTCTAGGCGGGTCTGGGCGGCGGACATGCCGGAGAGGCTGGCGGAGGCGGCGGGGGTCATGGGCGGGGCGGCGAAGTCGCAGACCCTGATGATCGCCGCGTCCGCAGCGCCGCGCGCGGCGGTGACGGGACGCTTGCGAGACGCCTTTCACGCCCGGCGCCGCCGTCAGCTCGCCGCCGAGCCGGGTTCGGCCATCTTGCGGTGCTGCTCGGCCAGCACCGACTGCGGCGTCACGCCGGCCAGCGCGGCCTGCAGCTTGTTCTTCATCCCGGCGACGACGTCGCCCTCGCCGGCCATCATCGCGTCGAAGCCGGTGCGCGCCACCTGCGCCGGGTCGGCTTTCTTGTCGGTGCCGACCTTGGTGTCCAGCAGCCCGGCGCGCTCGAAGAACTCGGTATCGGTCGCGCCCGGCATCAGGCAGGTGACGGTGACGCCGGAGTCCTTCATCTCGTTGCGCAGCGCCCAGGAGAAGGAGTCGACGAAGGCCTTGGAGGCGTTGTAGACGGCCTGGAAGCTGCCCGGCATCAGCCCGGCGATCGAGCCGGTGATGAGGATGCGGCCGCGGCCGGCGTCGCGCATGCGCCGTCCCAGCGCGTGGATCAGGTACAGCGTGCCGGTGACGTTGGTGTCGATGACGTCGCGGATGTCGTCGAAGTCCTGGTCCAGGAAGGCTTGCCCCAGGCCGTGGCCGGCGTTGGCCAGCAGCGCGTCCACCGGGCGCTCGCCGATGCAGGCCAGCAGGTCCTCGACGCCGGCGCCGGTGGCGAGATCCGCCTGCACCGACTGCACCTCGACACCGGCGCTGCGCAGGCTGGCCTCGGCCTCGGACAGGTCGCGGTCGGCGGCGATGACGAGCTCGAAGCCGGCCTGCGCGCAGCAGCGCGCCAGCTCCAGGCCGATGCCCGACGACGCGCCGGTGACGACGGCCAGCGGCGCGCGGCCGTCAGGGGATGGGGACGTGGCGGTCATCGTGCGGGCTCCTGGTGATGGATGGCCTCGGCCGGCAAGCCCGGTGCCCCGCTGTGGCGGTGGCCGGCACGGCATCACGATTGCCGGGCCGCGCCCCCCGTTCAGCGCACGCCACGCGGGCTGAACGCCAGGCGCTCGCCGCGTGCCAGCACCTGCACCTTGTCGCGCCAGCCGGCAGCTTCGGCGGCACGCAGGAAGTCCTCCAGCGGCGAGCGGAACACCGCGTAGTCGTCGTAGTGGATCGGCACCGCACGCGCCGGCTGCAGCAGCTTCAGCGCCTGCACGCCCTGCTCGGCGTCCATCGTCACCAGCACGCCGAAGATGCGGGTCCCGCCCAGGTGCAGCAGCGCTAGGTCCAGCCCCCGGCGCCAGCCATTCGACAAGGCTGCCCATCACCGGCGGCAGCGCCAGCGCGACGCCGGGCGGCCCATGGCGCCCGGGCATCGCGGTGATGCGCACGCGCTCGATGCCTTTGCGCAGTTCCAGTGCCTGCCAGGTGTCCAGCGCACGCGCGGCGCCGAAGCCGCGCTCGCGCAGCTGGCGCGCGGCGTGCGCCGTCGTCAGGATCGGCAGCGTGCGTGGCAGCTTCGCCTCGGCGACCTCGTCGAAATGGTCGCCGTGGTAGTGCGACAGCAGCACCGCGTCGATCGGCGGCAGGCTCTCGATCGGGATCGCCGGCTCGGTCAGGCGCGGGCTCGACAGGCCGTAGCCGAGCTGCGCACGCTGGCCACGGTGCAGGAAGTTCGGGTCGGTCAGCAGCGTGATGCCGCCCAGGCGCAGCACGACGGTCGCGGTGCCGACGAACTGCACCGAGCCGCCGGCCGGGGCGTCGTCGGCCGTGCCGGCGGGCAGCGGCAGCACCTCGGCCGTCTGGCCACGCACGGCGGCCGGGCCGGCCAGCGCCGCCAGGCCCAACGTCAGCCAATGGCGGCGGGCAAAGGACGGCGGTGGTGACGAGGGCATGCGGCCCTCGGGCAAACGCCGCGCCCTGCCCGTTCAGAAGCCGACGCGCAGCGTCACGCGCACGGTGCGCGGCTCGGCCGGGTGCACGTGTTTGTCGGCCACCGGCGCCGTCTCGCCCGGCAGCTGCGACTCGTACCAGTACTCGATGTCGTTGACCTTGCGGTCGAAGAGATTGAAGACGTCCAGCGTCAGCTCGGTCTTCTGGCTCAGCTTGCGGCCGATGCGCAGGTTGGTCGTCAGCGACGCGGCCGAGCGCACGCTGTTGTCCTCCACCAGCGCGCCGCTGCCCAGGTAGCGCCACTGCAGGCTGGCCGACCAGGGGCCGAGATCACGCGCGGTGACCGCCAGCGAAGCGACCTTGTCGACCGCGTTCGGGATGCGGTCGCCAGCCGGGTCGTCGTCGGAGAAGCGCGCGTGCGTCCAGGCCAGGTCGGCGTCGACCAGCAGCCAGGAGCGCGGCACCCAGCGGTTGTTCCACTCGACGCCGCGGCGCTTGCTGGGCCGGTTGGCCTCGGTGGCGCCGGCATCGCCGACGTAGACGAGCTCGGAATCGAAGTCCAGCGTCCACAGCGCCAGCGAGCTCTGCAGCCCGGGGATCCACTCGGTGCGTGCGCCGAGCTCGTAACCTCGTGCGGCCGCCAACCCCGGTGCGGGTTCGGTGGCGGCGGTGGCGCCGCGTGCGTCGTTGCTGTGGAAACCGCGCCCGGCGTTGACGAAGAACTCGGTCTTCGCCCAGGGGCCGAGGATCAGCGACAGCTTGGGCGACACGAGGTGGTCGCGGGCCGAACCCGAGTTCGCCGCGTCGCTCAGGCCGTCGACGTCGAAATGCACGCGGTCGGCACGCAGGCCGACGATGCTGCGCAGCCAGGGCGTCCATTCCAGCGTCATCTGGCCGTAGACGCCGGCCATCGTCTCGCGCACGCGGTCCTCGCGCGTCGTGGCGGTGATGCGCCGGGCCTCGGTCTGGAACAGGCCGACGCGGATGCGGTCGTATCGAAGCTGGGCGCCGAACTCGGTCTTCGCCGGCAGGCCGGCCAGCATGTGGTCGAAGGCGTGGCGCACGGCGGCGCCGAAGATGCTGCGCTCGTCCTGCTGCGAGAACTGGTCGCCCTGCTCCGGGCGTTCCATCGCGTAGGTGAAGTTGGAGAACAGCTTCAGCCCGTAGTCGATCGCGTAGGCCGAGACCTCGGTGGCCGAACCGTCGCCGCGCCGGTGCCATTCGCCCGACAGGCTGGCGCGGTGGGTGCTGCCGCCGTCGCTCGGGTCCAGCGAGTCGAAACGGCCGAAAGGCTGGCCGTCGTGGCGGCCGGCCTTGATCAGGCGCTCGGGGATCTGGTCGGTGGCGTCCCAGCGTGCGTCGTAGGCCATCAGGCTGGTGCTCCAGCCGGCAGCGCGGGTGCCGGCCGACAGCGTCAGCACCGCGTTGCCCTTGCGCAGGTGCTCGGGCACCTTCCAGGGGCCGTCGTTGTGCATCAGCTCGACGGCGCCGAGCAGGCGCAGGTCTTCGCCCAGCACCGCGGAGCCGCCGCCGACCAGGCGCTGGTAATCGCGTTCGCCCAGCGTCAGCGCGGCGAACGGTTCGTCCAGCGTCTGGCGGTAGACGATGTCGGCCGAACCGGCGGCCGAGAAGTCGCCGTTGCGGGCGAAGTACGGGCCCTTGCGGTACTCGATGCGGTCGACCAGCTCGGGGATCAGGAAGTTGAGGTCCGAGTAGCCCTGGCCGTGGCCGTGCGTCGGCATGTTGACCGGCATGCCGTCGATGCTGGTCGCGAAGTCGGTGCCGTGGTCGAGGTTGAAGCCGCGCAGGAAGTACTGGTTGGCCTTCCCGTCGCCCGAGTGCTGGGTGACGATGACCCCGGGCACGAACTCCAGCACCTCGCCGGGGCGCAGCGCCGGGCGGCTCTTCAGCAGCTCGGCGCGGATCGTGCCTTGCGAAGCCGCGTCGGAGCTGCCGACGGCGTTGTCGTAATGGCGGCCGGTGATCTCGATGCGTTCGGCGCCGCCGGCGGCGGTGTCCGCGGCGGCGTCGGTCTGGGTCTGGGCGACGGCGGCGCCAGACAGCAGCACGGCCAGCGCGATCGGGTGCGGGCGCAACACGGTCTTCATGCGCACGATGCTGGTGTTCTTCGATGTCATGTGTATGAACTTTGTTATGTTCGTCATACCCGCAGGCGCGGGTGGACGCGGGACGGGACGGGGGCGCGCGCCTCAGCGCAGCGCGGTGGCGGGACGCAGGCGCGCTGCGCCGGCGCAGGCGGCCAGATAGGCCAGCGCGATGGCGGTGATGACCGCCAGGCCGACGAAGAGCTCCTTGCCTTCGAGCCAGCCGTCGATCCAGGACGAGGCGAAACGTGCCACGCCCAGCGCCGCGACGAGCAGGCTGACGCCGGCCACGGCGAGCGTCATCGTGCGCGACGCGACGACGGCCAGCCGGTCGGTGCGGCCGATCAGGCGCGAGATCCACCAGCCGTTGGCACCGTCGGCCAGCAGCATGCCGAGCACGAACAGCGCGCCCAGCAGGGCCGCGTTGGCGACGCCGCCGTAGTGCATCGCCGTCACCGCGAACAGCGCCGACTGGCTCAGCGTGTCGAAGGACAGCGCGAACAGCATGCCGACGCCCATCACCGACAGCGGCCCGGCGGCGCCGCCGCGGCCACCGAGCAGGCGCTCGACGAGGCGCCCGCGCACGCCGACCAGCGCCACCGGCGCGTCGGCCGGCGCCGCCCAGACGGCACGCAGGTTGACGACGCCGACCAGGGTCAGGAAGGCGATCGAGATCAGGCTGCCCAGCGCCTCGAACCAGCCCGGCGGCACCCAGCGGCTGCCGAGCGCGCCGACGGCCAGCGCGATGGCCATCACGACGAGGCCGTGGCCGAGCGAGAACAGCGCCCCGCACCAGCGGGCGTGGGCGCGGCCGCTGCGCGAGCCGATGCGCGTCAGGCCGTCGATCGCCGCCAGGTGGTCGGCGTCCAGGCCATGGCGCATGCCCAGCAGGAACACCACGGCGCACAGGGCGCTCCAGTTGGCAGGCAGGTCGGACATCGGCTCGGCAGCGAAAGCTGTATGAAGAAATATATCTCCTTCATACACATATCCGAGCGCCTTGCTGCGGCGCCCGCGGCCGGCCGGTCAGCGTGTGCGGCGCGACGGCTGGCGCTCGGCCGCCGGCGCGGTGGCCGGCTCCAGGTGCTCGTGGCCGTGGGCGCTGTGCGCGCTCATCGGCACCAGATGCAGGTTGCCGTGGCTGACGCCGGGCTGCGCGATCACCGACTCGGCGAAAGCGCGCACGGCGTCGGTCCGCCCGCGCAGGATCACGGTCTCGATGCAGTGGTCGTGGTCGAGGTGGGCGTGGGTCGTCGCCACCGTCAGCTCGTGGTGCTCGTGCTGCAGGTCGGTGAGCCGCAGCGCCAGCTGGCGCTGATGGTGGTTGTAGACGTAGCTCAGCGTCGCGACGCAGGGCTGGCCGGGCTGCCCGCGCAGCCGCGCCTGGCTCAGGTCCTGGCGCAGCAGGTCGCGGAAGGCTTCGGAACGGTTCTCGTAGCCGCGCGAGCGCACGTGGGCCTCGAAGGCATCGGCCAGTTCGTCGTCGAGCGACATCGTCAGACGCTTCATGCCCGGGACTCTAGCGCCCCGGGCAGGCGGCGGGCAGTTCCCGATCGCGTGACGGCCATCAATGCAGCCGTGCCCGGCTTGGCATCCAGTACGGGCATCCCCCGGTGTCACACACCGCGCCGCACGCCAGACTGGAGCGCCGCACGACCGATGGCCCGCCAACCCGTCACCGAACCCGACGACCCGGACATCGGCCGCCTGGATGCCGACATTCCGGCGCTGGCCACGACGCTGCTGGCCAGCATCTCCGACGGCGTCAACGTCGTCGACCGCCGGCGACGCATCGTCTATACCAACCGCGCCTTCGACGAGATGTTCGGCTACGCGCCGGGCGAACTGGTGGGGCGGGACATCGCCGTGCTCAACGCCGATGCCGAGCGCTCGGCCGAGACGCTGGCGCAGGAGATCGTGCACACGCTGGAGACCTCCGGCACCTGGACCGGCGAGCTGCTGAACCGGCGCCGTGACGGCAGCGAGTTCTGGACCCACGCCAGCGTCACCTCGTGGCGCGATCCGCAGCGCGGCACGCTGTGGGTGACGGTGCAGCGCGACATCACCGTCATGCGCGAGGCGCAGGAGCAGCGCCGCATCACCGAAGAACGTTTCCAGCTCGCCCAGGATGCCGGGCACATCGGCATCTGGGACTTCGACCTCGTCAGCGGCAGCGTCTACTGGTCGCCCGAGTCGCTGCGCCTGTGCGGCCTGCCCGACGACGAACCCAACCTGCGCTACGAGGACTGGCGCACGCGCATCCACCCCGACGACCTCGCCGTCATCGACGCCGGCTGGGCGCAGGTCTGGCGTGGCGAAGGCTTCACCGTCGAGTACCGCATGCGCCAGGGGCGCGACGGCTGGCGCTGGCTCTATTCGGCCGGCCGCCCGATCGTCGCCGAGGACGGGCGGCTGCTGCGCGTGCTGGGCATCAACCTGGACATCAGCGAGCGCCGCCGCGCCGCCGCCGAACTGGAGGCACACCGCGACCATCTCGCCGACCTCGTCGCGCTGCGCACGCAATGCCTGGAGGAGCAGACGCGTTTCCTGCAGACGATGAGCGACGCGCTGCCGGCGCTGGTGGGCTACTGGGACACCGCGCTGCGCAGCGGTTTCGCCAACCGCGCCTTCCGCGAGCACTTCGGCCTCAGTGCCGACGCCATCCGCGGCATGGCGATGCGCGAGGTGCTCGGCGACGAGCTCTTCCACGCCAACGAGGCCGCTGCACGCGCCGCGCTGGCCGGACAGCCGCAGCGTTTCGAACGCGCCATCCGCCGCGCCGACGGCGGCACGATGCACGCGTGGGTGCAGTACATCCCCGACGTCTGCGACGGCCGCGTCGTCGGCTTCTTCGTGCTGGCCACCGACGTGACGGCGCTGCACGGGGCCAACGAGCAGCTGCGCCGCCAGGCCGCCGAGCTCGACGACCTTTACCACCACGCGCCCTGCGGCTACCACTCGATCACGCCCGACGGCACGATCCGCAAGATCAACGACACCGAACTCGCCTGGCTGGGCCGGCGGCGGGAGGAGGTCGTGGGCCGGTGCATCACCGAGTTCATGGCGCCCGAGTCGGTGCGCACCTTCCGCGAGACGATGCCGCGCTTCCTCGCCGCAGGCCGCATCGAGTCGCTGGAGCTCGAACTCCTCCGGCGCGACGGCCGGCGGCTGCCGGTGCTGCTGTCGGCCACCGCGGCACGCGACAACGAAGGTCGCCCGGTACTGTCGCGTTCGGTGCTCGTCGACTACTCCCAGCTGCGCGAGCAGCAGCGCGTGCTGCGCCAGGTGCTCGCCGCGGCGCCGGTGGCGGTGCGCATCGCGCGGCAGAAGGATCTGGCGGTGCTGTTCGCCAACGACGCCTTCTTCCGCCTGCTGAACCGCCCGCGCGAACAGGCCGTCACGATCGACATCCGCGCCCATTACGTCGACACGGCGGCATTCGACGCGATCGGCGAGCGCCTGGCCGCCGGCGAGACGGTGCTCAACCGACTGGTCGAGCTGCGCCAGCCCGACCGGCCCGAGCTGCCGCACGTCTGGGCGCTGAGCTCGTACATGCCGATCGCCTACGAAGGCCAGGCGGCGGTGCTGGCCTGGCTGGTCGACGTGACCGAGCTGCAAGACGCCCGCGCGCTGGCCGAGGACGCGATGCGCGCCAAGAGCAGCTTCCTGGCCAACATGAGCCACGAGATCCGCACGCCGCTCAACGGCATCGTCGGCATGGCGCATCTGGTCGGCCGCGGCCCGCTGGAAGCCGGCCAGCGCGCCCAGCTGGCCAAGCTGATGGCGGCCAGCGAACACCTGAAGTCGATCATCAACCACGTGCTGGACATCGCCAAGATCGACGCCGGCAAGCTGACGCTGGCCTCGGCGCCGGTGCGCCTGGACGCGGTGGCCGCCAACGCGCTGGCGATGCTCGAAGGCGAGGCGCGCGCCAAGGGGCTGCAGCTGGTGCTGGACCTCCAGCCGCAGCTGCCGGCGGTGCTGGGCGACGCCACGCGGCTCGAGGAATGCCTGCTGAACTACGTCTACAACGCGGTGAAGTTCACCGAGCGCGGCAGCGTGACGCTGCGCGTGCGTGTCGACGGCGAGGACGAGCGCGGCGTGCTGCTGCGCTTCGAGGTCCAGGACACCGGCATCGGCGTCGAGCCCGGCACGATGCGCAAGCTGTTCTCCGAGTTCGAACAGGGCGACGCCGCCGGCGCCCAGCACGCCCGCGGCACCGGCTTGGGCCTGGCGATCACACGCCGGCTGGCACGGCTGATGGGCGGCGACACAGGCGCGACGAGCCGGCCCGGCCACGGCAGCCTGTTCTGGTTCAGCGCCCGGCTGCAGCGTGATGCCGCCGCGGGCGCCGACGCCGCGGCCGCGCCGGCGGAAGGCGCCGCATCCGAACTGATGGCCCATCACCGCGGCCGGCGCCTGCTGCTGGCCGAGGACAACGAGATCAACGTCGACGTCGCGCGCTGCCTGCTGGAAGACACCGGCCTGGTGATCGAGGTCGCCGCCAACGGCGCCGAGGCGGTGGCCCGGGTCGCCGCAAGCGGCGCGGACTTCGCCCTGGTGCTGATGGACCTGCAGATGCCGGTGATGGATGGCCTCGCGGCCACGCGCGCGATCCGCGCCTCGGGTGCGCACGCCTCGCTGCCGATCATCGCGATGACGGCCAACGCCTTCGACGAAGACCGCGCCGCCTGCCTGGCCGCCGGCATGGACGACTTCCTCGCCAAGCCGGTCGTGCCCGAGGAGCTGTACGCGACCGTGCTGCGCTGGCTGAAGCGCGCGCGGCGCTGAGCGCGCCGGCTCGGGCCGCAGGCTCGCGTCGAAAGAGCCCACGCGGATCGAGGCCCCACACGGGAAACGCGCCGACGATCGCCGATGTGCGAACTGCACATTTAACCTAGAATCGTTGCATGTCCGACTCGGATTCGCTGGACGCAGCACTCGCCGAGGCGATCGCGCGCCTGCTCGGCCCGGTCGCCCGGCTCGCCGTGGCACGCGGCATGACGTTCCAGCAGTTGCAGGAGCTGGTGAAACAGGCCCTGGTGCAGCAGGCGCGCGCTGCCGAGCCGCAGGCCGGCCACCGCGACGTCAGCCGCGTCGCCACGATGACCGGCCTCACGCGCCGTGAGGTCACGCGGCTGTCGGCCCAGCGCCCCGCCGTGCGCGCCGAGCGCAGCTCGCCGGCGACGCAGTTGTTCACGCGCTGGGCGGCCGACGGCACCTTGCGCGACGACGGCGGCGCGCCCGCCTGGCTGCCGCGCCGCGGGCCGGCGCCGAGCTTCGAGACGCTGGCGCGCGAGGTGACGCAGGACGTGCACCCGCGGCGCCTGCTCGACGAGCTGCTGCGCCTGGGGCTCGTCGAACACGACGAACAGAGCGACCGCGTGCGGCTGCTGAAGGACGCCTTCGTTCCCGACGCCGACGCGGCGCGCATGCTCGGTTTCGTCGGCGCCAACGCCGGCGACCACCTCGCGGCCAGCGTCGCCAACGCGCTCGGTGACGAACGCCGGCATTTCGAGCAGGCGGTCTTCGTCAGCGGTCTGTCCGACGAATCGGTCTCCGCGGCCAAGAAGCTCGTGCAGACGCAGTGGCGCGCTCTGACCGCGGCGCTGGTGCCGGAACTCGAAGCTTTGTTCGAAGCCGATGAACGCCAGCCGCCGCCGCACCCGCGCCGCCTGCGCATCGGCCTGTATTCCTACGACGAGGAGACCCGCGATGACGAGGCGTCCGATTCCTGAGCCTGGCGCTGCGCCGCTGCGCCGGCGCGAATGGCTGCTGGCGGCGCTGGCGGCGCTGGCCGTGCTGGGCGGCTGCGGTGGCGGCGTCGACAGCGGCGGCACCGGCACGGGCAACCGCTCGACACTGGCCGTCGGCACGATCTCGGGTTTCGGCTCCATCGTCGTCAACGGCGTGCACTACGACGAATCCGCGGCGACGATCGACGACGACGACGGCCGCATGCGCAGCCGCGCCGACCTGCAGTTGGGCATGCGCACGGCGGTGCTCGCCGGCACGCCGACGGCCGGCGCGGCGGTGGCGTCTTCGGTGACGATCCGCAGCGAGCTCGGCGGCGCCATCGACGCGATCGACCTCGGCACCGGCCGGCTGGTCGTGCTCGGCCAGCGTGTGGATCTGGGCGCTTCGACCGTCGTCGACGGCGGGCTCCAGGCCCTCGCCCAGGGCGACGAGGTGACGGTCTACGCGACGCTGGACCTGGCCAACGGTCGTTACGCGGCCACCCGCGTCGAACGGCGCAGCGGCGCCGGCTTCGACAAGATCCGCGGCGTCGTCGGCACGCTGGACCTGGGCGCCCGCACGCTGGCGATCGGCACGCTGCTCGTCGACTGGAGCGGCGTGGCGCCGGCCGATGCGGCGACGGTGCTGGCGCCCGGTCGTCGTGTGCTGCTGCAGCTCGCCCAGACGCCGGCCACTGGTGTGCGCCGCGCGACGCGCCTGGTGCTCGAGGACACCGTGCCCGCCGACCGCGAGCGCGCCGAGATCGAAGGCCGCATCACGGCCTTCAGCTCGGCGACCGCCTTCGAACTCGACGGCGTGCCGGTGGACGCGTCGGCGGCGCGTTTCCCCGACGGGCAGGCCGGGCTGGCGCTCGGCGTGCGTGCCGAAGCGACGGGCCGCATCAGCGGCGGCGTGCTGATCGCCACCGAGGTCTCGGTCGAGAACGAGGACGAGTCCGAGGAGCCCTTCGAGATCAGCGGCCGCGTCGACGCCGTCGACGCCGCGGCGCAGACCTTCGTCGTGCGCGGCGTCACGGTGCACTGGAGCGAGGCGACGCGATTCGAAGGTGGCAGCGGCGCATCGCTGGCGGTCGGCGACCAGGTCGAGCTCGTCGGCGAACTCGACGCCTCGGGCGAACGCCTGGAAGCGACACAGGTGCAGGTCGAAGACTGAAGCCGCGGGTTTTCACGGGGATCACCTTCCGGTGATCCGTGAAAACCACCGCGACTTCAAATGTGCATTTCGCACAGACTAAGGTCTCCTGCTGGAGGAGACCGCATGATCCGCATCACTCTTGCCGCGACCGGGGCCACGCTCGCCGTGGCGCTCGCTGCCGGTGCCGCCCGAGCCCAGGCCGGCGCCGAATGGACCACGCCCTCGGGCACGCTGCAGGCCACGCGCTTCAGCAAGCTCGACGAGATCGACACCGGCAACGTCGGCCAGCTGGTGGAGGACTTCGCCTTCGCCACCGGCAGCAAGGCCACGCATCAGGGCCAGCCGCTGGTGGTCGGCACGACGATGTACGTCGTCACGCCCTTCCCCAACAAGCTCGTCGCGCTGGACCTGGCGCACGGCGGCCAGGTGAAGTGGACCTACACGCCCTCGGTCAACAAGTTCGCGCGCGGCGTCGCCTGTTGCGACGTCGTCAACCGCGGCGCGGTCTACGCCAACGGCAAGGTCATCTACAGCGTGCTCGACACCGCCGTCGTCGCCGTCGACGCGACGAGCGGCAAGCAGGTCTGGCGCACCCGGCTCGGCGACCCGACGACCGGCGAGACGCTGACCGGCGCGCCCATCGTCGTAAAGGACAAGGTGATCGTCGGCAACGCCGGCGGCGAGCTCGGCGTGCGCGGCTGGGTGCAGGCGCTGAACCTGAACACCGGCGCCGTCGTCTGGAAGGCCTACAACACCGGCCCCGACGCCGACGTGAAGATCGGCGCCGGCTTCAAGGCCTTCTACGCCAAGGACCGCGGCAAGGACCTGGGCGCCACCACCTGGCCCGGCACGATGTGGAAGCAAGGCGGCAGCACCTCGTGGGCCTGGTTCAGCTACGACCCGGGGCTGGACCTGCTGTACTACGGCACCGGCAACCCCGGCGTCTGGAACCCCGACATGCGCCCGGGCGACAACAAGTGGGGCGCGACGATCTTCGCGCGCCGGCCGGACACCGGCCAGGCCGTCTGGGCCTACCAGCTGACGCCGCACGACGGCTGGGACTACGACGCCGTCAACGAGAGCATCGTCGCCGACCTCGTGGTCGACGGCACGCCGCGCAAGGTCATCGTGCACTTCAACAAGAACGGCTTCGGCTACACGATCGACCGCGCCACCGGCCAGGTGCTGAAGGCCGGCAAGATGGGCAACGTCACCTGGGCCGACAAGGTGGACCTGGCCACCGGCGCGCCGGTGGTGCGCGCCGGCATGATGCCCAAGGAAGGCGCGACCACGACCAACATCTGTCCCTCGGCGCTGGGCCTGAAGGACTGGGAACCGGCGTCGTACTCGCCGGCCACCGGGCTGTTCTACGTGCCGGCGATCAACCTGTGCAACTCGATGTACCCGATGAAGGCGGTGTACATCGCCGGCACGCCGTTCATGGGCAACAACCTCGCCTTCTCGCCGAGCACCGGCAGCAACATGGGCGAGCTGATCGCCTGGAACGCGGCGACCGGCAAACGCGCCTGGTCGGTCCCCGAGGCGCTGCCGCTCTACGGCGGCACGCTGGCGACGGCCGGCAATCTGGTCTTCTACGGCACGCTGGACAAGCACTTGAAGGCGGTCGACGCACGCGACGGCCGGCTGCTGTTCGACAAGGTGCTGGAGTGCGGCGTCGTCGGCAACCCGATGAGCTTCACCGGCGCCGACGGCCGCCAGCGCGTGGCCGTCTACACCGGCGTCGGCTGGCTGGCCGGAGGTCTGGCCGGCGGCAAGTGCCCCGCCGGCAGTTCCGACGACGAGGATGGCGCCCGGAACACGCAGGCGCGTGCGGCAGCCGGGCCGACCAGCGGCATGGTCCACGTCTTCAAGCTGCCATGAACACGCGCCGACTCCTGGGCGCGGTGCTGCTCGCGGCGGCCGCGCTGCCCGCTACGGCCGGCACGGCGCTGCGCGTGTGCTCCGACCCCGCCAACCTGCCCTACAGCAACCAGCGCGGCGAAGGCTTCGAGAACCGCATCGCGCGGCTGCTGGCACAAGACCTGGGCGCCGACCTCGACTACACCTGGAACCTGCAGCGCCGCGGCTTCCTGCGCCGCACGCTCAACGCCCAGGCCTGCGACGTCGTGCTGGGCGTGCCCGCCGGCCTGCAAGGCGTGCTGCAGACGCGGCCCTACTACAGCGCCAGCTACGTCTTCGTCACGCGGCAGCGCGCGGCGCTGGCCCTGCGCGGCATCGACGACCCGCGCCTGGCGACGCTGCGCATCGGGCTGCAGGCCGTCGGCGCCGAAGGTTCCAACCCGGCACCGGCACGTTCGCTGGCGCGCCGCGGCTGGGTTCAGCACGTCACCGGCTTCCCGGCCTGGGCCGAGGAGGGCGACGAGACGCCGCAGGCGCGCATCGTCGATGCCGTCGCGCGTGGCGAGATCGACGTCGCGATCGTCTGGGGCCCGATCGGCCGCTACTTCGCCGCGCACGCCAGCGAACCGCTGGCCGTGACGCCGGTGGACGCCGACCCGCTGCTGCCCGAACTGCCCTTCCGTTTCGAGATGGCCGTCGGCGTGCGCCGCGACGACAGCGCGCTGCGCGACCGCCTGCAGCAGGCGCTGGACCGCCACGGCGACGAGATCGCCGCGATCCTGCGTGACTACGGCATCCCTTCCTCCGGAGACTGAACATGCACACCCGACTCCTGGCCAGCACCGCCCTGCTCGCCCTGGCCGCGCCGCTGGCCCAGGCCGAACACCAGGCCGCCAACCGGATGGCCGCGCAGAGCCTGGCCGCGTTCCCCACCGCCACCGCGACCTTGCCGCCCGAAGGCGAAGGCCGGCGCCTGTACCTCAAGCTCAACTGCTACGGCTGCCACGGCATGGCCGCCGGCGGCGGCATGGGGCCGAAGATCGTGCACGCCGAATACAACGACGTCGCCGAGGTCCTCAAGCAGGGCGAGGACGGTGGCATGCGCTCGTACAAGAGCTACGTCACGACGGTCGACATCAACAACATCGCCGCCTACCTGCGCAGCATCGGCACGCCGTCGGAGCCGAAGTGGCGCGACTGGTGGGTGCCGGTGCCGACGAAATGAGGCGATGGCCGGTCTCGCCGGACGCGCGCCCCCGACTCGTGTACGATGGGTCGCTGATCTGCACAAGACCGTCCGCTCATTGGTCTTTCTTCACGCCCCGGTGCTCTACCGGCCGTCGCGTCGAATCCCCTCTTGAAGATTTTCTTGGCGTTTCTCCGCTGGGCGCGCTCCTGCGCCCGGCACAACTTCGAAAGGTATTCGACATGACGACTCAAACCGGCACCGTGAAGTGGTTCAACGAAGGCAAGGGCTTCGGCTTCATCGCCCCCGACGACGGTGGCAAGGACCTCTTCGCGCACTTCAAGGAAATCCAGGGCAGCGGCTTCAAGACCCTGGTCGAGAACCAGCGCGTCGAGTTCGAGGTGACCCAGGGCCAGAAGGGCCCGCAGGCCTCGAAGATCCGCACGCTGGGCTGACAGCCCGACAGCACTTCAGGATGCGGGGCACGGCCCCGCCGTCCTGGCGATCGAAGCGCGGCCCGGCCGCGCTTTTTTGTTTCTGCCGGAGGACGACGCCATGAAGAACCTGCAAGAAGCGACCGAGCGCATCTGCGAACTGAAGGGCGGCCTCGTCGCGCTGGATGCGCTGATGCCGGCACTGATCGAGTCGCTGGACCCGGCGTCGCTCGCGCGGCTGGCAGCGTCCTTCGACGCCTATGCCGAGGCGGCACGCACGGTGATGCTGCACGCCGAGATCTCCGACCTCGTGCTGGCCGCATTCGAGCACGACGTCGCCCGCCACCGGGCCGTGCTGCGCGGCAGCGCCGGCCAGCCGCGGCCGGCACCGGCCGGCGCGGTCGACGCGCTGCTGCTGGCGACGACGCGGGTCGCCACCTTCACCGGCGAGCGCGCGCTCAGCAGCGCCAGCGGCTTCTTCTTCCGCCGCGGCGAACGCCTGTTCCTCGTCAGCAGCCGCCACGTGTTCGTCGACGCCGCCAGTGCGCACCACCCCGACCGCCTGGAGATCACGCTGCACACCGACGCCGCCGACCTGGCGCGCTACGCCGTCGTCTCGCTGCCGCTGTTCGAGGGCGGCCTGAGCCAGTGGCGCGACGCCCTCGACGGGGGCGGCGAGGTCGACGTTGCGGCGATCGAGGTCGACACCGCCCTGCTGCCGGCCGGGACCTGGCTGCAGGCGTTCGACGAGAGCCATCTGCAGGCCCAGGACGAGGACGTCGCCGTCGGCGACGCGCTGACGATCCCGGGTTACCCGCTGGGCTTCCAGGACACGGTGCACCAGCTCGCGGTGGCGCGCAGCGCGTCGATCGCCTCGGCCTACGGCGTGCGCTTCCAGCGCCAGGGCCTGTTCCTGACCGACGCGCGCACGCACCGCGGCAGCAGCGGCTCGCCGGTGGTGCGCCGCCGCCGCCACGGCACCGCGGCGGCGCTGGCGTCGTGGCAGTTGCTGGGCGTGCACTCGACGCGCATGGACATGCGCACGCGCGACGAGCACGAGGACGAATCCCTGGGCCTGAACTGCGCCTGGTACGCCGACGTGCTGCTGGCGCTGACCGGCGAGCGCCAGGCGCCGCCGGCCGGCACCGCGCTCAGTAGCTGAGGTTCAGCTTCACCCAGACGTTGCGTCCGGTCTCGTGGATGCGCACCGGGTCGGCGGGGTAGCCGAAGTCGGCGCTGCCGGCGAGGTTCAGGTGCTCGCTGTAGGTCCGGTCGAACAGGTTGTCGACACCGGCCGTGAGCTGCAGGCGCTCGTCGAAGCGGTAGCCGCCGTTGAGCGCCAGCGTGACGAAACCGGCGCTTTCACCCAGGTCGCGGCCGACGACGTTGCCCTGGTCCACCGCGACGCGGCGCTGCGCGGCGACGGCGCGTAGCAGCGTGCCGAAGCTCCAGCGGCCGTCGTCCCAGCGGGTGCTGAAACGCGCCTCCAACGGCGGCATCTGCGGCAGCGCCTGGCCGCTGCTGGCGTTCTCGCCCCAGGCGTAGGCCAGCGTGCCGCCGATCTTCCAGCGCGGCGTCGGCCGCAGCTCGACGCCGGCCTCGGCGCCGCGGATGTTGGCGTCGACGTTGCTCGCGGTGGACGTCAGCCCCATCATGCCGCCGCCGCCATAGCTGAAGAGGATGTAGTCGGCGATGCGCCCGGCGTAGGCCGAGACCCAGGCGCTCCACTCGGCGCTGCGGTATTGCGCGCCGACGTCGAGCTGGGTCGTCTTCTCCGGGCGGATGGCGGCGAAGGCGTTGACCGCGCCCGCCGGGCCCTGGTCGGGCGAGAACAGCTCCCAGTAATCGGGCATGCGCTCGGTATGGCCGAGGCCGGCGGACCAGCCCAGCGGCAGCGTCACCAGATCACGCTCGTAGCGCACGAAGCCGGCCTTCAGCGTCTCCCTGCGCGTGTCGCCGGCGGTCGGGTTGGGCATCGCCATCATGCCGGTCGTCTGGCGCTTGTCGGTCGCTTCGGCACGGTCCAGGCGCAGACCGGTGATGACCCGCTGGCGCGCCTCGATCGTCCAGGTCCCCTCGGTGAAGACGCCGACGTTGCGCAGTTCGGCGTCGGTGGCCCAGGGTTCGTCGCGGTAGGCGCCGCGGCCCATCGCGCTGCGCTGGCGGTGGCGGCTGGCCAGCGCGTCGACGCCGCTGGTCAGGGCCAGCCCGGCGGCCGTCCAGTCGACGGCCAAGCGGCCGCCTTGCGTGCGGCGCTCGACGTCGGCGGCCATCGGCATCGGCATCGAACTCATCGGGTTCGGGTCGCGCAGCGTGTAGTTGTCCATCACGTGGTCGGCGAGGTTGTAGTAGACGTTCGCCTTGAGCGCCTTCAGCACGGGGCCGAGGTTCTTGCGCTCGATGCGCAGCCCGAAGCTGTCGCGCCGGAACTGCGAGCCGTCCATGCTGCGGCCGGCGTAACGCGCCTCGCCGTCGCCGGTGCCGGCGCTGAGCTCGACGACAGTGTCGGCGTCGGGTGTCCAGCCCAGCGCCAGGTCGGTGTTCCACTTCTTCCACGACGAAGGCACGGTCTTGCCGTCGCCGTCCTCGTAGTCGTCGGCCTGGGCGTGGTTGGCCGACAGGCGCACGTAGCCCTGCGAGAAGCCGGCGGTGGCGTCCAGCACCGCGTCGGCACGGCCGAAGGCGCCGGCCAGCAGGCTGCCGGTGGCGTGCACGCCGGGTTCGTCGAAACGCGGCGTCTCGCGTTCGAAACGCACGGTGCCGGCCGAAGCGCCCGGGCCCCAGAGCACGGTCTGCGGGCCCTTGACGACGACCAGCTTGTCGTAGGTCTCGGGCGAGACGTAGGACAGCGGGTTGTCCATGCGCGCCGGGCAGGCGCCGGGCATCGCGCCGTCGTTGCTCAGCACGTTCAGCCGCGAGCCGAACATGCCGCGCAGCACCGGGTCGCCGTTGGTGCCGCCGTTGCGCACGGCGCTGAAGCCGGGCACGGTCTTCAGGTAGTCGGCGCCGTCGCTGGCCGGCACCGGCTGGCGCGGCAGCCGCGGGTCGGTCTCCCAGGTCAGCGCCGAGATCGGCGAGGCGGTGATGACGATGACCTCGGTGGGCAGCGCCGAGTCATCGGCGGCGAACGAGGCGACGGGCGAGGCGAACGCGGCCAGGACGGCCAGCGTCAGGGCAGACGCACGCGGCGTCTTCCGTTGGGACGTAGACATGGGACTCCAAAGCACAAGGAGCACGGCCGGCAGGCCGCGCGGGAAACACGGGACTTGTGGTTCAGAGCGGGAGTGGCGGGCCTTGTGCACCCAGGCCGCACAGGCGCACCGGCTCGGCACGCGGCGGCGCGTCGACGAGCGCGACGCGTGTGGCCGGCGGCACCGGCGGCAGCGGCGCCTGCCAGCGCGGTGGCGGCACCGGCGCGCCGAGCACGCAATAGCCGCAGTCGGCACCGGCGTGCAGCGACGGCAGGCCGCTGTCGCCATGACTGCCGTCTGTGCTGCACAGCTCGGCCCAGGACGGTGGCGCCTGGGCCGCCAGCACGCGGCTGATCGACGGCATGAGCGCCATCAGCAGCGCGGCCAGGAAGGCCAGGCGGCTCATGGATCTCAGGAATGCCGTGCGGCGGAGCATGGGGCGGGATTCTCGCCGCCGCGCGGGCGGCAATCCTTCAAGTGCTTCAAGAAATCAGGCTTGCCGTCGCCGAGCTAAGCTGGGCCGATGCGTGCCGCCCTCGACGCCGCCTACCGCGAGCACTCGCGCCGCGTGTTCTCGACGCTGGTGCGTCTGCTCGGCAGCTTCGAACTCGCCGAGGAAGCGCTGCACGACGCCTTCCTCGCCGCCGCCGAGCAATGGCCGGCCGACGGCGTGCCGGCCCGCCCGGTCGCCTGGCTGGTGTCGGCGGGGCGGTTCCGCGCCATCGACCGGCTGCGCCGCGAGCGCCGCTTCAGCGCCTGGGACGAAGCCCTGGACGACACGCTGGCCGACCCCGCGCCCGGGCCCGAAGCACTGGCCGAGGCGCGCGACGAGATCCCCGACGACCGCCTGCGCCTGGTCTTCACCTGCTGCCACCCCAGCCTGGCCGAAGAGGCGCGCATCGCGCTGACGCTGCGCGAGGTCTGCGGCCTGAGCACCGAGGCCATCGCCGCGGCCTTCGTGCTGCCGACGCCGACGCTGGCGCAGCGCATCGTGCGCGCCAAGGCCAAGATCGCCGCGGCCCGCATCCCGTACGAGGTGCCCGGCCCGGCCGAGCTGCCGGCCCGGCTGGCCAGCGTGCTGCGGGTCGTCTACCTGGTGTTCAACGAAGGCCACGCCGCACGCGACGCCGGCCTGGCCGACGAGGCGATCCGCCTGGCGCGCCTGCTGCTGGCGCTGCTGGCGCCCGAGCCGCCGGCCGAAGCGCGGGGCCTGCTGGCGTTGCTGCTGCTGAGCGACGCGCGACGCGCCGCGCGCCAGGACGCCGACGGCGCGCTGGTGCCGCTGGAACGCCAGGACCGCCGCCTGTGGGACCGGGCACTGATCGCCGAAGGCTGTGCGCTGGCCGAGGCGGCGCTGCGCCAGCGCGGCTTCGGCGCCTACGCGCTGCAGGCGGCGATCGCCGCGGTGCACGCCGAGGCGCCCGACGCCGAGGCCACCGACTGGCCGCAGATCGTCGGCCTGTACGACGCGCTGTGGCGGCTGGAGCCGACGCCGGTGGTGGCGCTGAACCGCGCCGTCGCGGTCGCGATGCGCGACGGGCCGGAGGCCGGGCTGGCGCTGCTGCGGCCGCTGCTGCCGCAGCTGCCGGGCTACCCCGCCGCCCCGGCGGCCGCCGCCGAGCTGTGCCGCCGCGCCGGCCGTCTCGACGAAGCCCGTCGCCACTACCGCGACGCCGCGGCGCTGGCGCGCCAGTCGCCCGAACGGGCCTTCCTCGCCGCACGGCTGGCGGCGCTGGGCGGTTGAAACAAGTTGTCGTAGGGCGTCGAAACCGCCGCCGCCTGTTCGACCAGTGGAGACCGGCTTGCCGGTTTCGAGCACCCGAACCACCAGGAGACGACATGGCCACCACGCTCACGCCCTATCTCAGCTTCGCCGGCAACACGCGCGAGGTCTTCGCGTTCTACGCCCAGGCGCTGGGCGCCACGATCGAGGCGATGATGACCCACGGCGAGATGCCGCCGCCGCCCGACGGCCAGCCGGCGCCCGAAGGTTGCGGCTTCGCGCCGCCACCGGCCGACGCGATCATGCACGCCTGCCTGCGCCTGCCCGGCGGCGCCCGGCTGATGGCCGGCGACGCCCCGCCCGGCATGCCCTTCGACGGCGTCAAGGGCGTCATGCTGGCGCTGCAGTACGACACCGTGGCCGAGGCCGAACAAGCCTTCGCCGCGCTGGCCGACGGCGGCAGCGTCACGATGCCGCTGGCGCCCACCTTCTGGGCGAAAAGCTTCGGCATGCTGACCGACCGCCACGGCATCGCCTGGGCCGTCAACGGCGAACCGGTCGCCCTCGGCTGAAGCGCCGCCCCCGGAGACGACCATGACCGAGACCGCTTCCACCGCCACCGCCGAGCGCGAGCTCGTCATCACGCGCGACATCGCCGCGCGCCCGGAGACGCTGTTCCGCTGCTGGACCGACCCGGCGCTGATCCCGCGCTGGTTCTGCCCGCCGCCGTGGACCGTCAGCCACGCCGAGACCGACCCGCGCCCCGGCGGCGCCAGCCTGATCGTGATGCGCGGCCCCGAGGGCCAGGAGATGCCCAACCCGGGCGTCTACCTGGAAGTCGTGCCCGGCCGCCGCATCGTCGCCACCGACGCCTACGTGCGCGCCTGGGAACCGGCGGCCAAACCCTTCATGACGCTGATCCTCGAGTTCGAGGACCTCGGCGACGGCCGCACGCGCTACACGGCGACCGCCCGCCACTGGAGTGCCGAGGACTGCGAGACGCATCGCAGCATGGGCTTCCACGAAGGCTGGGGCGTCGCCACCAACCAGCTCGCGGCGCTGGCCGCGACGCTCTGAGGAGGCAGCGATGAAATACCTCTGCCTCGTCTATCTCGACGCCGAGCACTGGAGCGCCTGCCCCGACGCCGACTGCGCCGACTACGCGCGCCAGCTGGCCGACAGCGGCCGCATGCTGGCCGCCGAGCCGCTGCACGGCACGCACACCGCGACGACGGTGCGCGTGCGCAACGGCCAGGTCACGCTGTTCGACGGCCCGTTCGCCGAGACCCGCGAGATGCTCGCCGGCTTCTACCTCGTCGACGCGAAGGACCTGAACGAGGCGATCCGCATCGCCGCCGGCATCCCGCCGGCGCGACACGGCAGCGTCGAGGTGCGGCCGGTGAGGGAGCTGCAGGTGGCACCCGTCCCGCAGACGACTTGAAGCGAGGGTGGCGGGCCCGGCCGTTCAGTGCGCTGCTGCTGGGCTGTCCTCCGCGGCGACTTGCCGCGGCGGACCAGCCGTCGTGTCCTTCTCCAGCCGGCCCAGCGGCGGGATCACCAGCGTCGTGTACTCGGCGTACTTCGCGTCGGGCAGGTCGCGCAAGGCCAGACGGTCCATGCGCGGCTGCTCGATCGGCAGCCAGGCCGCTTCGTACAGGATGACCTCGTGCTCAGGCGGGTACCAGCGCAACAGCTTGTCGACCAGCGCCTGCAGGCCGTCGCGCTCGGCGTGGAGACGTGTGCACGTGAGGTCGCCGGCCAGCGCCACCTGCCACAGCAGCACCAGGCCGGCGCTGTCGAGGCGGCGGCCGTAGACCATGAAGTGCGTGGCCTCCATCGACTGCACGCCGCGCTGGCCCGGGTCCAGCCCGAGGTCCGCGTACAGGCAGGCCTCGGCCGAGATCCCCGGTTCCATGCGTGCCGGGATGCCTTCCGCGCGCGCCTTGCGAATCACGGCGTGCGGTACGTCGGCGAACACACCCGGGTGGCCGTAGAACACCGCGCAGACCCGCTTGCCGGCACGCACCTCGGCCATGATGCGCTCGTCGATCTCGCGATAGGTCTCGCGCCGGTCCTTGCCGGGCGCGTAGTGCAGGCCGAGGTTGATCGCGTCCGGCCGCAGGCTGACGATCATCGCCAGCGCCATCGGGTTCACGAGGCAGAACACGACCTCGGCCTCGCGGATCTCGGACAGGCAGCGCTCGCTGGCGTGCCGCCCGAAGTCGATGCCGCTGCCCACCACGACCAGGCCCGCCGGCCCGCTCTTGCGCGGCTCGTCGCCGCCGGCGCGCACGACGCGGTTGCGTCCGCCGTGCTTGGCGCGGTAGAGCGCCTGGTCGGCCTCGTGCACCAACTGCTCCAGCGTGCTCACCTGCGCGCTGGCCTCGCAGATGCCCGAACTGATGCTGAAGTTCACCGTCCTGCCGAACACCTGGATCGGCTCGATGCGCGCGCGCAGCGCCTGCAGCAGCGCCTCGGCCTGCGCGGCGTCGCCATCGACGAGGATCATGAACTCGTCGCCACCGCTGCGGGCGGCGATGCCGTGCCCGCCCACCACATCGGCGATCCACTTGCCCAGGCTGCGCAGCGCCTCGTCGCCGGCGGCGTGGCCGAAATGGTCGTTGACACCCTTGAAGCGGTCGACGTCGGCGACGATCGCGGTGAAGGGCCGCCCCCGCCGCCTTGCCGCGGCGAACGCTTCCTCGCCGAGCTTGCGCACCTGCTGGTAGTTGTAGAGGCGGGTCAGGCCGTCGTGCTCGGACTGCCAGCGATAGCGCCGGCGCTCGAGCGCCGTATGCCGCAGCAGCGCCGTCAGCAGGATCGCGGCCAGCAGCAGCCCGCCGATGCCGCCCCACAGCAACCACTGCCGGCGCTCGGCCGCGGTGACCTGCAGCGTCGCCAGCTCCTTCTCGGCCTTCAGCAGCGAGATCTGCTGCTCCTTCAGGCGGGTGTCGAACTGCACCTGCAGATAGGCCAGCCGGCGCTCGCGTGCATCGCTCTCGGCCGCCGCCGTCGCCGCGGCGGCGCTCTTGTAGTGCGCCAAGGCCTCGGGGAGCTCGCCACGCTTCTCGGCCAGGCGGGCCAGCAGGTTCTCGGTGTCCGCGATCGCCGTATTGGCGTTCTGCCCACGGTAGTAGCGCAGCGAGTCGTTCAGCAGCCTGCCGGCGCGGTCGAGATCACGACCCGATTCGAGCAGGCTGCCGGCGATCATCAGGCGCGCGCTCCATTCGCCGGCCACGTAGCCCGCCTTGGCGAACTCCGCCAGCGCCTGCGTTCCCCAGTCCAGCGCCTCCACGGGGCGCCCCTGGGCGGCCAGCATCTTGCCGACGCCGTACTTGCCGTTGGCGGCGAAGACGATGTCGCCGGCACGCTGGCAGGCCTCGATCTGGAGGCGACGCCACCGTTCGGCCTCGCGGTAGCGGTGGGCGTAGTCCTCGGCCATCGCGATGTCGCTCAGGGCGACACAACGGGCGCGCGCGTCGTTGCCGGCCTCCACCTGGTCGAGTTCGCGCATCGCCAGTTCGCGGGCCTTGGTGGTCTCGCCGACCAGGGTATGGAGGTAGCTGGCAACCCCCAGCAGGACCGGCGACGCCTCCGGTGCTTCGTCGAGAGAGCCGAGCGCCTCGTCGAGCCAGACGAAGGCCTGAGACCATTCCTCGACGTTCGCCGCAAGGCTGATCGCCGTGCTGTAGACGCGCACCCGCAGTGCCGCGGGCATCGGCTCCTTCAGCAGCTTTCCGAGGCCGCTGATGGCGCCCGTCTCGTCGCCCGACAGACCCTGCATGCGCAGGCGGACGAACTCGACGCGCTGGCGCTGCTCCTGGCTCAAGGCCGCCTGGTGGGGCAGGAGTTCCTGGATCTTGGTCTCGGCGGCGCGCCAGTTCGCGGAAATGCCGAGACGCTCGATCTCGGCCACCCGCGGCTCGACGGTTTGGTCCGCAAAGGCCGGAACGCCGGCCAGCGCCAGGCAAAGCAGCGCTACGGGCCAGGAGCGGGCCATGTCGGCGTACTACACCCGCGTCGACCTACTGGTCGTAGGCGCGCACGGTGTGGTTGGTGGCGAACTGACCGTCCTTCAACCCGGTGAGACGCTTGATCGCCTCGTAGTCCTTGGCCAGCAGCGCGGCGCTCTCCTCCGCGGACAGGCCGAAACGGCTGATCACCGCCTGCGGGTTCTGCTCGTACTCGCTGTTCAGGGCGGCATCACTGCCGAGCTTTCTCATCAGATCAAGCAGCTTCGACATTCGCGTTATTCCTTCTTGATGATCGAACTCGCCGCGCACCGCGTTCGACGGCGCTCGAACGGACCGGCCGGCGCTGGGTCACCGGACGACCGCCCATCTGTTTCACTTGCAAACAGTCGGCGACCTTAGCATAGAGGTATGTCCGTCAAGGGCGGCCAGAACAGGTCCGGCAGCGCCCGCCAGCGGCAGGCCCGCCGAGGCGCCGCACGCCGTGCTGAATGCCGCGATTGCCCTGTGTGCTGCCTGCAACGCTCGACCCAGCGGCTTGATGGGGAACATGTCGCCCCTGCAGCCCGAAGCCGGCCTCTGCCGACAGAAGGCACTCGCCGAGCGTGAGCCGACGCTAGATGACGCAGGAGTCGTCGGCGCCACCCCGCAGCTGCCTGCAGACCCGGTTGCCCCCAGCCCGCTTGGCGAGGTACATCGCCTCGTCCGCCCCGTCGATCAGCGTATCGAGCTGCTCGCCGTCGTCCGGGTAGACCGCGAGCCCGATGCTGGGCGACACCGTGACCACGTGCCCGGCGACGTCGAAGGGCTCGCACAGGGCGGCGCGGATCTTCTCGGCCACCGCGGCGGCATCGCCGGGCGCGTGCAACTGCGCGAGCAGCACGACGAACTCGTCGCCGGCCATGCGGCCGACGGTGTCGGAGGCCCGCACGCAATGCTTCAGGCGCTGCGCCACCTGCTGCAGCAGGCCGTCGCCGACGGCGTGGCCGAAACAGTCGTTCACCGGCTTGAAGTCGTCGAGGTCCAGGTACAGCAGCGCCAGGTCCGTGTGGTCGCGCCGGGCACGCGCCAGCGCCATCGCGACGCGGTCGCGCACCAGGCTGCGGTTGGGCAGGTCGGTCAGCGCGTCGTGCTGCGCCATGTGCTGCAGCCTCAGCTGGCCCTGCTTGCGATCGATCGCGGCGGCGACCTGCGCCGAGACGAACTTCAGCAGCTCGACGTCGGCCGGGCCGTAGCGCACCTCGGGCGAAGGGCTCTTCAGCAGCAGCGCACCGATGACGCCGTGCGCGACGCCCAGCGGCACGCCGAGCCAATCGACCGGCGTATGCACGGACTGCGCAGCGTCCACGTCATCGTGGCTGACCAGCCGCTCCTTGCCGCCGCGGATCAGCTCGTTGCACAAGGTCTCGGCGTCCAGCGTGCCCGGCGCCAGCGGGGCCCGGTCTTCGTCGACGAAGTAGGGAAAGCTCAGCCAGTCGCCGGCCGCGTCGTAGAGCGCGACGAAGAAGTTCTTCGCCGGCAGCAGACCGTCGATGATGCGGTGGATCCTCGCGAACAGCGCAAGCAGGTCCTCGGCGGCATGCGCCGCCTCGGAGATCGCGTACAGCGCCGCCTGCACCGTCTCGGCGCGTTTGCGTGCGGTGACGTCGCGCGCGACGGCGACACGCACGCCGTCGGCCGGCGACCAGCGTGCCGACCACATGATGTTCACGACGCGCCCGTCCTTGCGAACGTAGCGGTTCTCGAAGATCGGCTTGTGCTGGTCGGCGACGATCTCGGCCACCGCGCCCAGCGTGCGCTCGCGGTCGTCGGGGTGCACGAAGCCGATCATCGGCCGGCCGATCATCTCCTGCGGCGGGTAGCCGAAGATGCGCTCGCCGGCGGCACTGACGAAGACGAAACGTCCTTCGGTGTCGACGACGCAGACCGCATCGAGCATCAGGTCGATGACGTTGGCCAGGAATGCGGGGTCGACGGTGTCCATCGCCGGTTCATTCTCTTCGACCTCGCGACGATCGGCTGAGAACTGCTGCGCAGGCGCGGCCGGACGGTGCGGCGGCGCGCTAGGCTTGCACCATGAAGATCGATTTCGACGGCGTGCAGGCCTTCGTCGTCGTCGCCGAACTCGGCGGCTTCAACAAGGCGGCGCGTGAACTGCACGTCACGCAGACCGCGCTGACGCGGCGTGTGCAGAAACTCGAGGCCTACCTGGGCCTGAAGCTGCTCGATCGCACGACGCGCCGCGTCGAGCTGACGGCCGTGGGCCGCGAGTTCCTGCCGCAGGCGCGCGCCATCGTCCAGGAGATGACCGCCGCGGTCGAGCAGCTGAAGGACATGTCGCGGCGCTCGACCGGCCACTTCACGCTGGCCTGCATCCCGTCGATGACCTCGCACGTGCTGCCGCGCGTGATGCGGCGCTACGCCGAGCTCTACCCCGGCAACCGCATCCGGCTGCTCGACGGCACCTCGCACGAGGTGCGCAACGCGGTGCTCGGCGGCCAGGCCGAACTCGGCATCGCGGTGCACGGCGAGAAACATCCCGACCTGACCGAGACGGTGCTGTTCGCCGATGCGCTGGTCTTCCTGTGCCGCAGCCCGCATGCGCTGGAAGACCGCCGGACGGTGAGCTGGAGCGACCTGCGCGACACCGAGCTGATCGGCATCAGCAGCTTCACCGCGACGCGGGTCTTCATGGACTACCAGCTCGCCAAGCAGGGCCTGCGGCTGCAAGGCAACTACGAGGTCCAGCACCACGCGACGGCGATCAACCTCGTCGCCGCCGGCGTCGGCAGCGCCATCCTGCCGTCGTCTGCCTTCGAGGAAGGCGACCGGCCGGGCGTGCGCAAGATCCCGCTGACCCAGCCGACGGTCAAACGCAAGGTGTCGCTGCTGCGCACACGCCACGGCGGGCTGTCGCCGGCGGCGCAGGCGTTTCACGACCTGCTGCGCGATACGCCGCTGGATCAGGAAGGGTGAACCTGGACCGGCCGGCCCCGTGCGACCGGCCGGCGGCCGCGCTCAGGGACGGCGAGCCGGGCTCAGAGGAAGTCCTCTTCCCGCTGATGGCGCGCGCCGATCACGAGGACCAGCTCCGGCGTGCGGATGTCGAATCGCAGGACATAGCCGGAGGCCCCGAACGGGACGATGAGTTCGCGCACGGTCGGGCGTTGACCCACCTTGCGGTAGCTGAAGGGCGTGACCGCAAGATGGTTGTCGGCCGCGTTGCGGATGGCCTCGACGGCCTCGAAGGCACGCATGGCGTCTTCCACCGTGTTGGCCTGATCCAGCAGGAAGTCGACCAGGCGATCGAGATCGGCCTCGGCCTCGGGCGTGAACTCGACCCTGAAAGTCATTTGCGCAGTTGCTTCACCCGCGCGGCGACTTTGGTCTCGAGCTTGGACAGGACGGCGTCCGACGGGATGGAAGTGCCGGTGCGCTCGTAGGCCGCCAGGGAGGCGGCGCAGCGCGCGGCGAAGTCCGTTTGCACGCGTCGATACTCGACGGCGCGGCGCACCGACGCCTCGACGAACTCGGTGAGCGTCTCGCCAGGCAGGAGCACCGAATCGAGGTCAGCGCGCAACTCCGGCTCGACCCGGACCTGAGGAATGACGGCAGTCTTCATTCGAACAATGTAGTGCGCACGCACTACAAGTACAAGCGCTGGCATGGACCTCAGGCGTCTGCCGTCCGTGGGCCAGCCTCGTGCCCGACCCCGCAGTCGCGAGTTTGAGTGATGCTCCAAACGCAATAATCCTTCCGCGTTTTTCACTTCCCAGATCAATCGCCGCCTCCAAGAATCCGCCGTCCTCGTTCCCGGCGGTTTTCGATGAGTCCCGACGTGCTGGTCATCGGCGGCGGCAACGCCGCCTTGTGCGCCACCTTGATGGCGGCCGAAGCGGGCGCCAGCGTGCTGATGCTGGAAGCCGCGCCGCGCGCCTGGCGCGGCGGCAACTCGGCGCACACGCGCAACCTGCGCTGCATGCACGACGCGCCGCAGGACGTGCTGGTCGAGGCCTACCCCGAAGAGGAGTTCTGGCAGGACCTGCTGAAGGTCACCGGCGGCCTCACCGACGAGCGCCTGGCGCGGCTGACGATCCGCGCCTCGGCGACCTGCCGCGACTGGATGCGCCGCCACGGCGTGCACTTCCAGCCGCCGCTGTCGGGCGCGCTGCACGTCGCGCGCACCAACGCCTTTTTCATGGGCGGCGGCAAGGCGCTGGTCAACGCCTACTACCGCAGTGCCGCGCGCCTGGGCGTACGCGTGCGCTACGAGGCGCCGGTCGAGCGTCTGGAAATCGAGGACGGGCGTTTCGTCGCCGCGCACGTCGGCGGCGAGCGCATCGAGGCCGGCGCCTGCGTGCTGGCCGCCGGCGGCTTCGAGTCCAACCGCGAGTGGCTGCGCGAGGCCTGGGGCGAGAACGAGCGCGGCGAATGTCCGGCCGACAACTTCATCATCCGCGGCACGCGCTTCAACCGCGGCGTGCTGCTCAAGCACCTGCTCGAAGAACACGGCGCCGAGCGCATCGGCGACCCGACCCAGGCGCACATGGTGGCCATCGACGCGCGCGCGCCGCTGTACGACGGCGGCATCTGCACGCGCATCGACTGCGTCTCGCTGGGCGTCGTCGTCAACCGGCGCGCCGAACGTTTCTACGACGAAGGCGAGGACTTCTGGCCCAAGCGCTACGCGATCTGGGGCCGCCTGGTCGCGCAGCAACCGCAGCAGATCGCCTACTCGGTGATCGACGCCAAGGCCATCGGCCGCTTCATGCCGCCAGTTTTCCCCGGCACACGCGCCGACACGCTGCCGGGGCTGGCCCAGGCGCTGGGGCTGGACGTCGAGGCTTTCATGCAGACGATGACGAGCTACAACGCGGCCTGCCGCCCGGGCCACTTCGACCACACGCGGCTGGACGACTGCCGCACCGAAGGCCTGGCACCTCCGAAGACGCACTGGGCGCGGCCGATCGACACGCCGCCGTTCCACGCCTACGCGGTGCGCCCCGGCGTCACCTTCACCTACCTGGGGCTGCGCACCGACGACAGCGCCGCGGTGCGTTTCGGTGGCCTGCCCAGCCCCAACCTCTTCGTCGCCGGCGAGATGATGGCCGGCAACGTGCTCGGCAAGGGCTACACCGCCGGCGTCGGCATGTCGATCGGCACCGCCTTCGGCCGCATCGCCGGCCGCAACGCGGCGCGCGCAGCCCAACGCCCGGGAGGCCGCCATGCAAACGCTTGAGGCGCTGACACGCGACGCCCGCGCACTGGCCGAAGGCGAACTCGTCGTGAGCGCCGAGGAGGCCGAAGTCGCGCGCCAGATGACGATCTGCAACGGCTGCCGCTACTGCGAAGGCTTCTGCGCCGTCTTCCCGGCGATGACGCGGCGCCTGACCTTCGGCAAGGCCGAGGTGCACTACCTGGCCAACCTCTGCCACAACTGCGGCGCCTGCCTGCACGCCTGCCAGTACGCGCCGCCGCACGAGTTCCAGATCAACGTGCCGCAGGCGATGGCGCGTGTGCGCGGCCAGACCTACGGCGACTACGCCTGGCCGCCGGCGCTGGGTGCGCTGTACCGGCGAAACGGCGCGACGCTGGCCGTGGCGCTGACGCTGGCCATCGCCGGCTTCCTGGCCGCCGCGGTGGCCTCCAACGGCCCGCTGTGGGGCGCGCAGCCCGGCGGCAACTTCTACGCCGTGTTCCCGCACCACCTGCTGGTGAGCCTGTTCGCGCCGGTGTTCCTGTTCGCCGTGCTCGCGCTGGGCCTGGGCGTGCGCCGCTTCTGGCGCGACCTGCTGCCGGTGACCAGCGGCCAGCCGGCCAGCGCCCCGGCCGCGGCCGAAGCCGTGCACGACGTGCTGCGCCTGAAGTACCTGGACGGTGGCCACGGCCAGGGCTGCCCCAACGAGGACGACGCCTACACGCTGGCGCGCCGGCGCTGCCACCACCTGACCTTCTACGGCTTCGCCGCCTGCCTGGCGGCCACCGCGCTGGGCACGCTCTACCACTACGCCTTCAACGTTCCGGCGCCCTACGACCTGCCCTCGCTGCCCAAGCTGCTGGGCGCGGCCGGCGGCCTGAGCCTGCTCGTCGGCACCGCGGGCCTGTGGCGGCTGAACCGTCGCCGCCACCCGCTGCACGGCGACGCGGCGCAGAAGACCATGGACCTGGGCTTCATCGCGCTGCTGTTCCTGACCAGCGCCAGCGGCCTGGCGCTGTGGCTGGCGCGCGGCACGCCGGCGATGGCGCTGCTGCTGTGCCTGCACCTGGGCGCGGTGATGGCGCTGTTCGCCACCCTGCCCTACGGCAAGTTCGCCCACGGCGTGTTCCGCAGTGCCGCGCTGCTGCGCCACACGGTGGAAAAACGCCAGCCCAACCCGGTCGGCCTGGGCGCCGACTGACCCCCCGACCGACAACACCAAGACGGAGACAAGCATGCACAAGAGACGACTGCTGACAGGCACCGCCGCCGCGGCGCTGGCCCTGCTCGCCCCCGGCTGGGCCGCCGCCCAGGCCTTTCCGCCCAAGCCCGCGGTGACCATCGTCGTCGGCTTCGCCGCCGGCGGCGCCGCCGACGCCGCGGCGCGTGTCATCGGCAAGAAGCTGGGCGACAACCTCGGCATCACCGTCGTCATCGACAACAAACCCGGCGCCGGCGGCAACATCGCGCACCAGTTCGTGGCCAAGGGGCCGACCGACGGCGCGACGCTGCTCTTCGGCTCGGTCGGCCCGCTGACGGTGGCGCCGCACCTGATGAAGCTGGGCTACGACCCGGTGAAAGACCTGGCGCCGATCACGATGGGCGTCAACTTCCCCAACGTGCTGGTCGTGCACGCCGGGCTGAAGATCCGCACGCTGGCCGAGTTCATCGACTACGCGAAGAAGAACCCGGGCAAGCTGGACTACGCGTCCACCGGCCCCGGCTCGGCTTCGCACCTGGCCGGCGAGATGCTGGACCACATGGCGAAGATCGAGACCGTGCACATCCCGTACAAGGGCGGCGCCCCGGCGATGCAGGACCTGCTGGCCGGCCGCGTGGCCTCGTACTACTCGACCTACTCGACCGCCCAGCCGCACATCGACAGCGGCGCGCTGATCCCGTTGGCCAGCACCGGCCCGAAGCGCCTGGCCGCGCTGCCCAACGTGCCGACGATCGCCGAGTCGGGCTTCCCCGGCTACAGCGCGACCAACTGGTACGCCTTCCTGGCCTCGTCCAAGGTGCCCAAGCCCATCCTCGACCGCTGGAACGTCGAGCTGGTGAAGGTGCTGAAGTCGCCCGACGTCGCCGCCGAGCTGAACAAACACGGCATGCCGCCGCAGCCCGGCACGCGCGAAGAGCTGGCGCGCGAGATCGAACGCGAGACCGCGACCTGGGGCAAGGTGATCCGCGAGCGCAAGATCGTCGTGCAGTGAGCCCGACACCCGACGGCCCGCCCGGCCCACGAAACCCCGCCGACCTGTTCTGGGCCTTCTCCGCGATGGCGCTGCAGGGTTTCGGCGGCGTGATGGCCGTCGTGCAGCGTGAACTGGTCGAGCGCCGCGGCTGGCTCAGCAACGAGCAGTTCGTCGAGGACTGGGCCGTCGCCCAGGTGATGCCCGGGCCGAACGTCTGCAACCTGGCGCTGATGTTCGGCGACCGGCTCTTCGGCTGGCGCGGGGCACTCGCCGCGCTGGCCGGGCTGATGGCCTTTCCGCTGCTGCTGCTGTTGACGCTGGGTGCGCTGTACGGCCGTTTCTCGCAGCACGCGGCGATGGTCGGCGCGCTGCGCGGAATGGGCGCCGTCGCCGCCGGGCTGATCGCCGGCACGGCGCTGAAGCTCGCCGACAGCCTGCGGCGGCATCCGATGGGTTTCCTGCCGGCACTGCTGCTGGCCGCCGCGGCCTTCGCCGGCGTCGCGCTGGCGCGGCTGCCGCTGCACCTGATCGTCTTCGTGCTGGGCGGCGCCGCCTACACGCTCACCTGGCGCGCGCTGCGCCGCGGCGACCGACGATGAGCCTGGCCGACTGGGCCCACCTGCTGCTGTTCCAGCTGTCGCTGTCGCTGCTGGCGGTCGGCGGCGCGGTGACGCTGGCACCCGAGATGCACCGCTATCTGGTGCAGGGCCAGGCCTGGCTCAACGACGCCCAGTTCAACGCCTCGATCGCGCTGGCCCAGGCCGCGCCGGGGCCCAACGTGCTGTTCATCGCGCTGCTGGGCTGGAACATCGGCCTCAACGCCGCCGGCCACGGGCCCGGCGACGCGCTCGGCCTGGCCAGCGGCCTGCTAGGCACCGCCGTCTGCGTCGTCGGCGTGCTGGGGCCGAGTTCGCTGCTGACGCTGTTCGCCGCGCGCTGGGCGCACCGCCATCAGGACCTGCTGGCCGTGCGCGCCTTCCGCCAGGGGCTGTCGTCGCTGGTCGTCGGCATCATGCTGGCGACGAGCTGGCTGCTGGCGCGGCCCACCGGCCGCTGGCGCGAAGACGGCCTGCTGTGGCTGCTGACGGCGGTGACGGCGCTGCTGGTCTGGCGCACGCGCATCCACCTGCTGTGGCTGCTGGCGGCGGGGGCGCTGCTGGGCGCGATGGGCTGGGTGTAGCCCGGCCCTGATGGCGGCAGCGCCATCCCCCCGCAGCCGGGAGCCCGGTGATAAGCTGCAGAAACAATGCAGCTTTGAAGGACGGGCGTGAACATCGACAGGTTCAAGGATCAGCACCTCGAGATCCTGGAGGCCATTTCGCAGCTCCGGCGCTGCGCCCATGCGGGCGTCGCCGAGAACGCCGGGCAGATCGCGCAGCGGGTCGTGGCGATGAGCGCGGTGATCAAGCTGCACCTCGCGGCCGAGGACCGCACGCTGTACCCGGCGCTCGGCGCCGGCGATGACGCCGAACTGGCGCGCCTGGGCCGGCGTTTCCAGGCCGAGATGGCGACGATCGCCAGCGACTACCAGGCCTTCGCGCGGCGCTGGAACACCGCCGCCCAGCTGCGCGCCGACCCAGACGGTTTCCGCGCCGACGCCAACCGGGTGCTGCGCACCGTGCACGAGCGCATGCGGCGCGAGGACCGCGACTTCTACCCGGTGATCGAAAACGCCGGCGTCACCGCCCGCGCCTTCGCCGCGACGGCCACCTGCTGACCCCGTGCGGCCGCCGCTGCCCGCCCCATGACCCTCAGCACGCCCGTCCTGCCGGCGCTGGCCGCCGCCGGCCCGGCCGCCGACGACGACCCCGCGCTCGACCAGCAGCTCGACCCCATCCCCGGCCACCGCGCGATGTGGGTCGCGATCTGCCTGGAGTTCCTCGAGTTCGCGGTCTTCTTCGCCGTCTATTTCAGCGCCCGCTGGCACCACCCCGAGGCCTTCCAGGCTGGCGCGCAGCGGCTGTGGACCACTGGCGGCGTCGCGATCACGCTGGCGATGGTGACCAGCGGCTGGCTGCTGACGCGTGCGCTGGCCGCGATCGCGCGCGACCAGCGGCCCACGGCGCTGCGCTGGATGCTCGCCGCGCTGGCCGTCGCGGCGCTCTACCCGGTGCTGAAGTTCTTCGAGTGGCGCTGGAACATCGCGCACGGGCTCGATGCCGGCGCCGGCATCTTCGTCATCGTCTACTGGTACCTGACGATCAACCACTTCATCCACGCCAGCTGGGGCCTGCTCGGCATGGCCTGGTGCAGCGCGCGCCTGGCCAGCGGCGGCTACGGCGCGCGCGACCACCGCGGCCTGCAGTCGCTGGCCGTCTACTGGCACGCGACCGACCTGGTCTGGCTGATGTTGTTCGGACTCTTCTATGCCTACGCCTGAACCGGACGCGGCGCACGGCGCGGCCACCGCCACCTGGCTGGCGCTGGTGGCGCTGACGCTGGCGAGCGCGCTGACCACGGCACACGGCGCGCACCCGCTCTGGCGGCTGGCCGCGGCGCTGGCCGTCGCCGCGATCTGCGCCGTCAAAGGCCGGCTGCTGGTGCGCGGCTACCTGCGCTCGCGCGACGCCGGGCCGCTGTTCGACCGCCTCGTGCGCTTGTTCGCCGCGCTGGCGCCGGCGCTGCTGGCGGCCAGCGCGCTGCTCGAAGCCTGGCGCACGCTGGCTGCCTGAGCGGCACCGCGCACTGAAACGAACGTCGTCCGCACTGAAGCAGTGCGGCACCGGCGTCGCGTCGGTGCGCACCGCGACAAGGCGACCGCACCAAAGCGGGCCTGAGACTTGCTTGTTCGGTGCGCCGCCCGCCCGTGGGCGGTGCAAAACGAGACGCGAGCCCGCCAGCGACCGGCGGCACGCTGGAGGGACTTCCGAGTTGGACTCGATCCGTCAGGGCGCCGATGCGCTCTTCATCCTGCTGGGCGCCGTGATGGTGCTCGCCATGCACGCCGGCTTCGCCTTCCTGGAGCTGGGCACGGTGCGGCAGAAGAACCAGGTCAATGCTCTGGTCAAGATCCTGGTCGACTTCGCGATCTCGACGGTCGCCTACTTCTTCGTCGGCTACACGGTGGCCTACGGCACCAGCTTCTTCACCGGCGCCGAGACGCTGGCGGCGAAGAACGGCTACGAGCTGGTGAAGTTCTTCTTCCTGCTGACCTTCGCCGCGGCGATCCCGGCCATCATCTCCGGCGGCATCGCCGAGCGCGCGCGTTTCGGCCCGCAGCTGATGGCCACCGCGGTGCTGGTCGGCCTGGTCTACCCGCTGTTCGAAGGCGTCGCCTGGAACCAGCACTTCGGCCTGCAGGCCTGGCTGAAGGCGACGACCGGCGCCGAGTTCCATGACTTCGCCGGCAGCGTCGTCGTGCACGCGGTCGGCGGCTGGATCGCGCTGGCCGCGGTCATCCTGCTCGGCGCGCGGCGCAACCGCTACCGCAAGGACGGCGGCATCAGTGCGCACCCGCCGTCCAGCATCCCGTTCCTGGCGCTGGGCGCGTGGATCCTCGTCGTCGGCTGGTTCGGCTTCAATGTGATGAGCGCGCAGACGCTGGACAAGGCCTCGGGCCTGGTGGCGGTGAACTCGCTGATGGCGATGGTCGGCGGCACGCTGGCCGCCGTGGCGATGGGCCGCAACGACCCCGGCTTCGCGCACAACGGCCCGCTGGCCGGGCTGGTGGCGGTGTGCGCCGGCTCCGACGTCATGCACCCGGCCGGCGCGCTGGTCGTCGGTGCGGTCGCCGGCGTGATCTTCGTCTTCATGTTCACGCAGACGCAGAACCGCTGGAAGATCGACGACGTGCTGGGCGTCTGGCCGCTGCACGGCCTGTGCGGCGCCTGGGGCGGCATCGCCTGCGGCATCTTCGGCCAGCACGCGCTGGGCGGCACCGGCGGCGTCGGCTTCGAGGCCCAGCTCGTCGGCACGGTGGCCGGCGTGGCGTGGGCGCTGCTCGGCGGCTTCACCGTCTACGGCGTGCTGAAGGCCGTGGTCGGCATCCGCCTCGGCGCCGAGGAGGAATACGACGGCGCCGACCTGTCGATCCACCGCATCGGCTCGACGCCGGAGCGCGAAGCGGCCTGGTGAGCGGGCGCCCGCCCGGCGCCGCCACTACTCGGGCACTTTCCAGGGGAACGGCCTGGCCGCCCCGCCGAACGCGTGGTGCATGCCGTCGTCGGTCGACGCCACGCGCAACGCGATCAGTCGCGACTTCGCGCTCAGCACGTCGGGCGCGGACCAGCGGTGCTCCTTGAAACTGTCGAGGGTGCCCTGGACCCGGCGCCGCTCACCAGCGGCCAGGCCACGCTCGCCGAAGTAGAAGCTCACGGCCTCCCGGTCCCCCACCGCCGGCTGCGCTTCGCCGTTGATGAACAGCAGCGCGTCGGCCTTGACCCACGAGACCGTGCGCTGGCTGACGTTCTCGATCTCGACGCTGATCTCCACGTCACGGCCGAACGAGCCGGCGCCGAATCGGATGGACGGCGTGCCGAGCCTCACGACGGCGTTGCCGGCGCCGACGCTGGCCCCGGCGGCGATGCGCGAGCGCATGTCCACGTCTTGCGGCTCGCCATGCGCTTCAGCCGGCACGTTCGCCGCCGCCTTCCACGGCAGCGGCGGCGCCGAGCCACCGAAGGCGTGGTGCAGGCCGTCATCGGTGCTGGCGATGCGGACCGCCAGGACGTGCCGACGGGCGTTGAGCACGTCCGGGGCCCCCCAGGCGAAGTCACGCTCCACGGCGATCTGGACGGAACGCGCCTCGCCGGCAGCCAGGCCCCGCTCGCCCAGGTAGAGGAACAGGTCCTTGGCCTGGACCGAAGGCGTGTCCTGGCCGTCCAGGAACAGCACCGCGTCGGCACGCCCGGAGGCGACCGTCTTGTCGCTGGTGTTCGTCAGCTTCAGGGTGATCTGCGGCACCAGTTCGCCCCAGGTGCCCTTCCTGATCGCGAACTGCACGCCGTCCACGCGCAGCGCGCCGTTACCGAGGCCCGCATGCCGGCCCGCGGCGACCGCTGCCTTCAACGCGGCGACGGTGTCGCCCGCCTGCGCCGCCTCGGAGGCGTCGGCGGCGGCCGGCGACGGCGCCTCGTCCTCCTCGTCAACCGTGGCCTCGGCCCGTTCCGCGGCGGCATCCCGGCGAGCCTGGAGGAGGTCGGCGGCGTACCAGGCGCCACCGGCCAGCAGTGCGGCGACGACGAAGACCAGCGGCTTGAAGGGCGTCTTGCCGGCCCCGGCGGCGAGGGCGGCCCGCGCAGCCGCCGGCCTGGCCAACACGAGGAGCTCGGCATTCACCTGCGCGGCGCGGCGCAGATAGTCCGCAGGATCCTCGATCTCGTAGCCGTCCTCGTGCATGGCCTTGTTGCGCACGGTGGCCAGGTAGCGGATGGTGCGCTGCAGGTTCGGCGGGATGCGCGACTCGACCGAGGAGAGCTTCTCGTGTAGGCCCCTCCCCTCGGCGCCGAACTGCTCGACGAGCGTGGTCTCGATGCGCTTGGCCGCGTCGACGATGGACTTGAAGTCGGACATGGATCAGAAGCTGCTGTTGCCGTTGCCGCCGAAGCCGTCGTGACTGCTGCCGAAGGAGTCGAAGGCGGTGGACGAGTCGGTGCCGTACGCGTTGCCCATCACGTCCACGGCGCCCATCATGGGCAGGCCGTTGGCGGGATTGATGTCGAAGCTGACGGGCTTGTGCACGTCGTCGCGGGCGAAGGCAGACCACGAGGCGTCATGGATCGTGGATCCGTCGTCGTCCTCGGCCAGCGAGGCCAGCGCTGCAGACCCGGCCACACCGGCCCCGACGCCACCGGTCACGGCACGGCCCGGAGAGGCGGGCCGGTACAGCGAACGCGCGACGAAGTAGACGGCGGCGACTGCGCCCGCCAGGCGCAATGCGGTCGGGCTGCCGCCCTTGTCCAGCACGACCATGACGAGGACGACGAAGCAGGCCAGGAGGACGAAGACGCTCTCGAGAAAGGCTCTGGCGATTCGGGACATGCACTGCGCTCTGGATGGCTGGTCCTCCGACTTCGGCGCGCACGGCCAAAGCTTGAGGCCGGACCTTGTGCCGCGGCATTGGCAGGCTCCGGTGACAACAGGCGAGCGTGTCGAACGCGCGCAACGCGGCGTCTCGTGTCCGCGACCCATCGCCGGCGCAGTGTTGCCCCCCCTATACTGGGGGGCCGGCGGCATATCGGGGCGAAACGTGCTTCCGATGGGTAAACCAGTGCCGGTCGAAGAGTTCGGCGCCTGTCGGACGCCGAGTTCTATGCGCATGTTGGTCCATCAAGAAGGAAAAGAGACCCAATGTCCAAGCTGCTTGATCTGATGCGGAAACTCGGTAGCGACGCGGCGCTGAAGAGCGAATACGAGCGGGATCCGAAAGCGGTGATCAACCGCTTCGGTCTGTCGACGGAAGAGAGCGATGCGCTGCTGAAGTCCGACTACGAGGCGGTCAAGCGCCTCACCGGGCTGCAGGACGGGCAGTTCGCCACGAACCACACCATCCAGGCGTACGACCGCTAGGGAAGGTCTGCACAACACGCCGAGCGACCGGATCGGCGCGACATCGTTAGCGACGGCTTTGTGCAGGAGCGCATTGCGCCCCCGAGCCAGCGTTGTAGGACGGAGAAACGAAGCAAATGGCGCCCAGCGGGGGACGTTTGGCGCCCACCGGGCGCACTCATCCCCGGGCTCCCATGAGATGCCTTCGCGCCATCCACAGGTTCGCCAGCGCGAACAGCGTCTGGATCTGCGCCGTGTTCTTGGCCAGCCCCCGGTACCGCACCTTGGTGAAGCCGAACTGCCGCTTCAGCACGCGAAACGGGTGCTCCACCTTGGCCCGCACGCTGGCCTTGAGTTGTTCGATTCGCTCGGTGATCGCATCCTGGCGATCCCGCGCGTCGAGCAGCCGCCGCAGCCCCGGGCGCAAGGCCACGTGCCAGGTCGGCCCTCGCGCCTCGGGCCTCTTGTGCACGCCCTGGTAGCCGGCGTCGCCGAAGGCGTTGCGTTCCTCGCCATGCAGCAGTTGTCCGGCCACGTTCAGGTCGTTGACGTTCGCCGGCGTGGCCACCACCGTGTGCACCAGCCCCGAGGCCGCGTCCACCCCGATGTGCGCCTTCATCCCGAAGTACCAGTTGTTGCCCTTGCGGGTCTGCTTCATCTCCGGATCGCGCTCGCCTTCGGCGTTCTTCGTCGAGCTGGGCGCCGCGATCAGCGTCGCGTCCACCACCGTGCCGGTGCGCAGCATCAGGCCCTTGTGCTGCAGCAGATCGGCCACCAGGCGCAGCATGTCGGCCGCCAGTTCGTGGCGCTCCAGCAGGTGGCGAAACCGCAGGATCGTCGTCTCGTCGGGCAACCTCTGCGTCGCACCATCGAGCCGAGCGAACTCCCGGTACAGCGGCACGTCGTGCAGCGCCTCTTCCATCGCCGGGTCGCTCAGCCCGAACCATTGCTGCAGGTAGTGGATGCGCAGCATCGTCTCCAGCGCAAACGGCGGCCGCCCGGTCCTGGCTCGCGGATAGTGCGGCTGCACGATCTCCACCAGCGCCGCCCACGGCACCACGCGGTCCATCTCCTCGAGGAACTCGCGCTTGCGCGTCTTCTTCGTCGACAGGTTCAGGCCAAGTCCGAGCTGCTTCATGTCGGGCATCCTCGCCTGCCTACCTCGCACGGGCAAGCCGGCTTCGCGGGGGCGTTTTGCAGACCTTCCCTAGACGGCCCCGGCCGTCCGAGGCCAGCATGCGCCGATCCTGGCCCGTTGCGGTGCTGTGGCTCGTGCTGGCCACCGTGCCGGCGCTGGCCAACGAGGCGCTGGAGCCGCAGGTGGCCGAGATCGAGCGGCTCGGCATCACGGCGGACTGGCACGTCGTCGACTCGAAGATCCAGGCACTGGCGCCGCAGCTGGGCGCGTTGAGCGGCGAACAGCGACAGCGCCTGGAGTACGTGCGCCTGCGCATGCAGGCGATCTCGGGTGACGAGGCCGGAGCGATCACCGGATTCACGGCGCTGCTGCGCGAACAGCTGCCGGCGGCATTGCGCGTTCGCGTCTACGGCACCGCCATCAATACGGCCGCCAACGTCGAGCAATGGTCGCAGGCGTTCATCTGGCTCGACGAGGCACTCGGCTATCTCGACAAGGCGCCGCAGGAGTCCGCGACGCTGCTGGGCATCGCCAGCTATCTGCACACGCTGGTCGGCGAGACCGGCAAGGCGCGTGAACTCGCGCTGCGCGAACTCGATCTGGTCGACAAGGGCCCGGACGACCGCGCCCAGTGCCGGGCGCTGATGCATATCGCGCTGGCCGAGGACCATTCGCACAACTATCGCGAATCCGAACGCTGGCGGCGGCGCCAGATAGAGGCCTGCAGGCGCGCCGGTGACTTGATCTTCACTGCCAACGCCAAGTACGGCGTCGGCAGGATGCTGGCCGCCCAGGGCCATCACGCCGAGGCGCTGGACTGGGCGGGGCAAGCGCTGGCGGAGTTCGGCAAGGCCGGTTACGTCGCGGGCCAATGGAGCACGAGGCTGATGCTCGCCGGCAGCATGATCGAGTCGGGCGGCGACCTCGACCGCGCCGGTCGGCTGCTGGCCGACACCCTGCGCTACTACCGGGGTCAGAAAGCCGACCTCGCGGTCGCCGACACCGAACGCTATCTGGCGCTTCTGGCCGAAAAGCGCGGCAACCTCGCCGAGGCGCTGGCGCACTACAAGCTGGCGAGCGAGGCGGCCGCGACGGCGGAGAACGACGCCCGCGAGCGGCGGGTGGCCTTCCTGCAGGTGCAGTTCGACACCCGCCTGAAGGAGCAGCAGATCGCGCTGCTGCAAGCGGAGAAGGAACTCGCCGCGCTGCAGGTCACCGCAGCCCAGCGACGTCAATGGCTGCTCGGGGCCAGCATCGGCGGGCTGCTGCTGGCCGCGACCCTGCTGGCGATGCTGCTGTGGCGCACCTATCTGGAGCGGCGGCGCTACCGCTGGCAGTCCGAGCACGACGGCCTGACCGGCCTCTACAACTACCAGCAGGTGCGCAAGCTCGGCGAGACGGCGTTCGCCGCGGCACGCCGGCGCAGGCGGCCGTTCACCGCGATCGTCGCCGACGTCGACCGCTTCAAGGGCGTCAACGACCACTTCGGGCACGCCGCGGGCGACGAAGCGCTGCGCAGCCTGGGCACGTGGATCGCCGAGGTGGTGGGCCCGCGCGGCATCGCGGCACGCAGCGGCGGCGACGAGTTCATGATCCTCGTCGACGGCGACGCCGCCAAGGCCGAAGCCCTGCTGCAGCAACTGCGCGAGCGCATCAAGCCGATCAACGTCTTCGGCAAGACGGTGAACTTCAGCATCAGCTCCGGGGTCTGCGAGGCCGGCGAGAACATCGAGACGCTGGAGCAACTGGTGCACGAGGCCGACCAGGCGCTCTACCGCGCCAAGCACGGCGGGCGCAACCGCGTCGTGCGCGCCGGCGGCGACGAGCCGCGCAAGAGCCGCCAGGCCGGCCTGGTGGTGGTGGGCAGCGGCATCGACTTCGGGCGCCACGCCAGCGAGCGCTGCCTGTCCGAGATCCGCGAAGCCGAGGTCGTGTTCTGCCTCGTGAACCCGATGGCGCTGGCGATGATCTGCAGCTTCCGGCCGGACGCGATCAACCTCGGGCTGCACTACGCGCCCGGCAAGGACCGGCGCGAGACCTACCGCGAGATCGATGCCCGGATCATGGCCGAGCTGCGTGCCGGCAAGCACGTCTGCGCGGTGTTCTACGGCCACCCGGGCGTCTTCGCCGACGTGCCGCATGCGGTGGTGCGCAAGGCGCGCGCCGAGGGCATCCCGGCGCGCATGGAGCCGGGGATCTCGGCCGAAGCCTGCCTGTACGCGGACCTCGGGCTGGACCCGGGCCAGCGTGGCGTGCAGTCGATGGAGGCGACTCACTTCCTCGTCTATGACCGCCAGATCGATACCGCCGGCCTGGTGCTGCTGTGGCAGGTGGCGCTGGCCGGCGACCTCAGCTGCACGCGCTTTCACGCCGAACCCGAGGGCCTGAAGGCCCTGGTCGACAAGCTGCTGCGCTGGTACCCGCCGCAGCACGAGGTCATCCTGTACGAGGCGCCGTGGCTGCCGATCGAGCAGCCGCGCATGGACCGCCTGGCCTTGCGCGACCTGCCCGAGGCCCGCTACGCCGAGTACACGACGCTGGTGATTCCGCCGCTGCGCGAGCTCCGGGAAGACGGACTGCGCCAGCTGCCGCTGCAGCAGGCCGAGTCCGGCGACAGCCCCGCCCCGACCCGCTGAGACGGCGCGTGCCGCCGCGCGCCTCAGAACATGAACTTGCCGCTCTTGCTGAGGAAGGTGAGCTCGGTCAGCCGGGTGCCCTGGCGGCTGTCGGGCGCGTAGTTCAGCGTGTAGTCGCCCAGGTCGAAGCGGCCGGTGCTGTTGAGCGCCTGCACGAGCTGGCCGCGATCGGCGTTCGGGCCGCAGCGGCGGATGCCTTCGTGGATCAGCTTGGCGCTGACGTAGCCCTGCAGCGCGGCGTGAGATACCGGCGCCGCGGCGTCGCCGCTCTGCGTCACCGCGTCGCGGAACTCGGCCACCAGGCGCAGCCGGCGCGAGTACGGCGTCGGCACCACCTGCGTGACGACGATGCCTTCGGCATAAGGCCCCAGCTCGGTGCTGAACGAGGCCGTGCTGGTGACCGACAGCGACACGAAGGTCGGGTTGAAGCCGTTGGCGCGTGCGTGCTTGATGAAGGCCGCCGAGGCCTTCAGGTTGGCGATCAGGATCACCACCTGCGGGTTGCCCCTGCGGATCTGCTCGACCTGGGCGGCGACGTCGCTGCCGCGGTTGTCGAAGCTGGCCTGCGACACCAACTCGGCCTTGCTGTTGGCCGCCATCGCCCGGCGCAGGCCGACGAGCACGTCCTGGCCGAAGGTGTCGGTCGCCACCAGGGCGCCGACACGCGTCATGCCGAGGTTGGAGAAGTAGTCGACCGCGCGCGCCACCTCGTCGTGGTAGCTGGCCCGCGTGTTGAACAGCAGGTTGCTGTTCGATTCGTAGATGAACGACGGCCCGGTCTGGGCACCGACGAAGGCGATGCCGGCCTTGCGCACCATCGGCAGCGTCGCCTCGATCGCCGGCGTCGTGCGGTACAGGCCCAGCGCGATGACACCCTGGTCCAGCAGCTGCTGCGTGTTGGCCACGGCACGCTTGGGGTCCTGGGCGTCGTCCAGCGAGACCAGTTCGATCGGGCGGCCGTGCACGCCGCCGCGTGCGTTCAGGCGGCTGAAGTACATGCGTGCGCCGGCCGTGGTCTCCATGCTGGACACCGAGATCGGCCCGGTCTGCGGCGCCGACTGGCCGATCAGCCAGCTGCTGGCCGCCGCGCTGCGGGTCCAGACCCAGGGGCCGCCACAGGCGGCGGCGACGCCGGCGAACACGGCGCTGCGACGAGTCACTGTCATGAGAAAACGGGCGAGGAATCAGGAATCGGCGGCGCGTCGTCGAGGACCGACGCGCCAGCCGCCGATTGTGCTGCGTATCCCTTTCACGGTTAAGGGTTAACCCAGGGTCTCGGCGTGATCCGGGTCACGGCCGCGCCACGCTCGCGGCCGGTGCAGCAGAGAGCCCGGGGCCGGCCTACGATGGCCGCGTCGCAACCGGAGCCTGCCGATGAACCCGAACGAGACCCAGCCTCACGCGGCGCCGCGGCGCATCGAGGCGCGCCCTTCCGACGTCGGCGGCATCGTGCTGCGGCGCGCCCTGCCCCACCGTGCGCTGCGCACCGTCGGCGCGTGGTGCTTCGTCGACCACGCCGGTCCGGCGCACTTCCCGCCCGGCGAGGGCATGCACGTCGGGCCGCATCCGCACATCGGGCTGCAGACCTTCACCTGGATGATCGAAGGTGAACTGATGCACCGCGATTCGCTGGGCAGCGAGCAGCCGATCCGCGCCGGCCAGGTCAACCTGATGACCGCCGGGCGCGGCATCGCGCACAGCGAAGACCAGGTCGGCGACGGCGGTGCGCTGCACGCCGCGCAGATGTGGATCGCGCTGCCCGACGCCGAGCGCAACCGGCCGCCGGCGTTCGAGCACCATGCCGAACTGCCGGTCGTCGAACACGACGGCGTCACCGTCACGGTGCTGGTCGGCGAGGCCTTCGGGCACAGGTCGCCGGTGCAGGTGTTCAGCCCGCTGGTCGGCCTGGACCTCGTCGCACGTCGCGAGGCGACCGTGAGCCTGCCGCTGGAGCCCGCCTTCGAGCATGCGGTGCTGGTGCTGCGCGAGCGCGCCATCGTCGCCGGCGAAACGCTGGAGCCGGGAACGCTGCTCGATCTGGGCCGGGGCGCCGGCGCCGTCGAGATCCACCTCGCCGCCGACGCGCAGCTGCTGCTGCTGGGCGGCGCGCCGTTCGGGCCGCCGCCGCTGCTGTGGTGGAACTTCGTCGCCCGCACCCAGGCCGAGCTGGAGCAGGCGCTGGCCGACTGGAACGGCGGCAGCGAGCGCTTCGGCGACGTCCCGGGTGCCGGCTCGCCGCGCCTGGCCGCGCCGTCGCTCGCCGGGCTGCGCCTGAAGGCCGGCGGCTGAGCGTGCGGCTGGCCTGAGAGCCAATGCGCCAAGCCGGCCTCCGCCTCGATCCGGGCCATCCGCATCTCGTTTCACACAACCCCCAAGCCGACTGAAGCGCACGGCCCCGGAGCGCCCGATCACCGCCACCTGCTGGGTTAGCCTCGGTGCGTCTGGTATCCCTTGGACCGCACCGATGTGTGATCTGCCGCCGAACTTCGCTGCCACCACGGGCCAGGCCGGCACGAAGCAGCTCTTCGCCGAGCTGCAGGCCGCGTGGACCGCCGCCCCCGAGGCGCCACCACCGCCCTGGGCCGGCGAGGCCGCCGGCGTGCTGGCGCTGATGTGGCGCAGCCGCCAGCCGATGGCGCTGGTGCTGGGCGCGCAGGGCCTGCTGGTCTACAACGATGCCTGGGTGCCGCTGTGCGGCGACCTGCACCCCGGCGGCTTCGGCCGGCCGCTGGACAGCGCGGCCAGCACGCAGGCCGCGCTGCTGGAACCCCTCGTCCGGTCCGGTTACGCCGGCGAAGCCCAGGCGCATCAGGGCCTGCCCTGGGACGTGCGGCGCGGCGGCGTGCCGACGCGCACGGCGGTCGATCTCTCGGTCACGCCCCTGCTCGGCGACGACGGCGCCGTGCAAGGCCGCTGCTCATCGCCCAGGAGTGCGCACCCGCGCCGGACGAGCTGCCGTCGCCGCTCGCGATCGAGGATGCGGCGCGCAGCGCGGCGCTGCTGCGCGCGCTGTCCGACGCGTCGCCGGACGTGATCTTCGCGAAGGACCTGGACGGCCGGCTGCAGTTGGCCAACCCGGCGGCGCTGGAGTTGATCGGCAAGCCGGCGCACGAGGTGCTGGGCCGCACCGACCGCGAGCTGCTGCAGGACCCGGCCGCCGCCGAGGCCGTGATGCGCAACGACCGGCGCATCATGGAGTCGGGCATCGCCGAGGAGATCGAGGAACTGGTGCCGCGGCCCGACGGCCGGCCCGTGCTGTGGCTGTCGCGCAAGATGCCGTGGCGCCGCGACGGCCGGGTCGCGGGCCTGCTGGGCATCTCGCGCGACATCACCGAGCGCAAGCGGCTCGAACAGCAACTCGCCGCTTCGCACGACTCCCTGAACCAGATCCTGGGCAGCATCACCGACGGCTTCGCCTTCCTCGATCTGTCTTGGCGCTACACCTACCTCAGCGAGGAAGGTGCACGCATGCTGGGGTTGCGCCGCGAGGACGTGCTGGGCGGCTGCCTGTGGGACCTGTTCCCGCACGCCGCGACCACGCGTTTCGGCGCCGAGTACCGGCGGGCGATGAGCAGCGGCCAGCCGGTGCACTTCGAGGCCTTCTATCCCGAGCCGCTGAACCGCTGGATCGAATGCCACGGCTACCCGTCGCGCGACGGCCTGGCGGTGTTCTTCCGCGACGTCACGCGCAACCACGAGGTGCTGGCCGCGCTGCGCGAGAGCGAGGACCGGCTGCGGCGCATCTTCGAGGCCAGCCCCATCGGCATGGTCACCGGCGACGAGAGCGGGCGCATCCTGGCCGCCAACGGCGCCTACCTGCGCCTGCTGGGCCGCACCGACGCCGAACTCGGGGCGGGCAGCCTGCGCTGGGACGACGTCACGCCGCCCGAGCACCTGGACGCCGACCGCGAGGCGATCGCCGAGGTCGCGCGCGACGGCGTGTCGCGGGTCTACGAGAAGGAGTACCTGCATGCGGCCGGCCACCGGGTGCCGGTGCTCGTCGCCTGCGCGCGGCTGAGTGGCGACGGCCGGCTGCTGGTGGGTTTCGTCATCGACATCACCGAACGCAAACGCGCCGAGCGCCGCCTGGCGCAGGCCGACGAGAACAAGAACCGCTTCATCGCGACGCTGGCGCACGAACTGCGCAACCCGCTGGCGACGATCCAGAACGGCGTGGCGATGCTGCAGCGCCAGTCGGCCGCCGGCCTGTCCGAGCGCATCCTGGGCATCATGGACCGGCAGCTGCGGCACATCGTGCGCCTCACCGAGGACCTGCTCGATGTTTCGCGCATCGGCACCGGCAAGCTCGAGCTGCGCCTGGAGCCGGTAGACCTGAGAGAGGTGGTGCACGCTGCCGTCGAGGCCGCGCGCGCGCTGCTGGAACACGCCGGCCACCGGCTGGCGCTGGCACTGCCGGCCCGTGCCTGCCACGTGCAGGCCGACTACGCGCGCCTCGTGCAGGTCGTGTCCAACCTGCTCGGCAACGCCGCGCGCTACACGCCGCCGGGCGGCCGCATCGCGCTGCGGCTCGCCGAGGACGGCGACGGCTTCGCCCGGCTGTCGGTGTCCGACACCGGGATCGGCGTGCCACCCGAGCTCGCGTCGCGCATCTTCGACCCCTTCTTCCAGGCGCGCCCCGACCCGGGCTCGACCGGCGGTCTGGGCATCGGGCTGGCGCTGGTGCGCCAGCTCGTCGAGCTGCACGGCGGCACGGTGGCGGTGGCCAGCGCCGGCCGCGACCAGGGCAGCAGCTTCGACGTCCGGCTGCCGCTGGCCCCCGTGCCGATGCCGGAATCGGCCGCGCCGCCGCTGCACGCCCCGAGCGGCGCCGTTGCGCGGCGCATCCTGATCGTCGACGACAACGTCGACGCCGCCGAGATGCTGGCCGCGCTGTTGACCGGCGCCGGCCACGAGGTGCGGCTGCGGCACGACGGCGACGGCGTGTTCGCCGCAGCGAGCGAGTTCAGGCCGCACATCGTGCTGCTGGACATCGGGCTGCCGGGCCGCAACGGCTACGAAGTCGCGCGTGAACTGACGGCCCGCTGGGACGGCCGGCGCGACACGCTGCTGGTGGCGCTCACCGGCTGGGGCAGCGAGGAAGACCGGCGCCGCGCCCAGCACTCGGGCTTCGACCGGCACCTCACCAAGCCGGTCGCGTTCGACGCCTTGCTGCAGCTGATCGACGGCGCGGGGGGCGTGGGGCTGGCGTGACGAGCGGGTGTCACCGGCCGGCCAACGGGCGTGGAGCGGGAGGGCTCCAGCGGATGGCGGCCTGACGGCAGGCAGCGTGACCGAAAGACTGCCACGGTGCCGCCGCCCATCTCGACCGCGGCGCCTCCAAATTCGGCGTGATGGCGCATGCCGTTCCAGGGAACGAGGGCGCGGCACCAGTAGACATCGGCCTGTTCGGTACGGTGGCTCTAGTGCGTGCACCGAACACTTCCCGCAACTGGTCCATCAGACCGGGCACCACCGGTTGCGGCAACGAGTTTGCGTCTCTCTTGGCCTGCAAGCAGCCGGGTGTGTATTGCCGCTACCGCGTCGACTGGTTGCAGCATACCGTCCTATAGAGCTTCGACTGACCAAGAACTCGTTGCGACCAACTGCTAGAATTTCACGCACATATAACACACACAAATCAGGCAGCCAGCAGAGCTTTCCCTGCAGAATCGCCAGGATTCGCCGACCTGCCGTTGTCACTTAATACGCGCCGAAATTTATAGCGTAATATCAACCTGTCCGCAACGTGTTAGCCCGCACAATGCCCACCTGCAAAATCTGTGGTGCCTCATCGGGATTTGTTAAGTCGCACATCATTCCGGAGGCCTTTTTTCGGCAGCTTCGAGATGACCAAGAAGCACCTCTACTCATTTCTGGAGCCACCGGCCAAGCACCGAAGAAAAGTCCTATTGGGGTTTACGACACAAATATTCTCTGCGGACCCTGCGAAGGGAAGTTTCTGCACTGGGACACGTATGGAGTTGACGTCCTATTAACGCGCTTCGATCACTTTTTTAAGCCAATCCTAAAAGAAGGCAAAATTTTCGGATACGAAGCATCTGACGTCAACAAAGTCAAGCTCCTTGACTTTCTGACGTCGATCATTTGGCGGGCTTCTATTTCTTCGCAGCCGTTCTACGAAACCGTGCAACTTGGACCATACCAAGCACAAATCCGAGAAGGCATGTTTATCCAATCGGATCACTCTCCAGAGCCTGTCGACGCCGTTCTTTCGAGATGGAAGGACGACGATGACGATACTCTTCCGACAACCAGCCTGATGAATCCACACCGCGAACGATGGGGCGATGTCAACGCCTATCGCCTCTACCTTGGAAAGATCGTTGCCTACATCAAGATCGACCAGCGCTCATTCAACGAGACCTTTTCAAAGTTCAGCCTGAGAAGCTCGGATCCCCTCCGAATTATCAGCAGAAGCTTCGCGGCATCCAAAGACTTGGCCGCTATGCAGAAAACAGCGATAGCGTCACACAGGAACCTTTTCGCTCTCAGGAAGCGAACCCGAATGGGTTAACCCCTCGGTCAAGCGCGACCTAACCGCAGGGCAGCCCCGCCTCAGCTTGAATGTTGAGCGACTGTTTCTCGCCAAAGTCGCCCCTTCTCAGCCAGCGTCGGTATTGGGTCGACAGCCAGCCAAGCGCACCGGCGGCACTCGGGATAAGCACGTCGCAAGTCGGCCCAGCGCCCCGCTATACCCAGCGCGAACCCATCGCCTTGCGGGGTGTCGCCGGCGGCAGCCCCGCGCTCCGGCGCCGGCGCTTCACGGCCAGGGCCGTGGCGCCCAGGGCCATCAGCGCGGCGCTGGCGGGTTCGGGCACCGGCGAGGTGGGGATGCCGACCAGCGTGTAGTCGGCGGCATAGGCCGGGTCGATGGTGAAGACTGGGTCGACGACCACCTCGTCGGCCGTGACGGTGACGGTGCCATCGGTGACCGTGGTGTTGTAGGCGTGGGTCTGGGCGTACTGGTACACGGTGTACAGCGTGCCGGGGATCAGGTCGACGATCCGGTTCACCGCGAAGAGGTCGAACGCCGGGCTTCTGCGCATCGTGTAGGCCTGCTCGTAGATCAGGTAGTTGCGCTGCCCCGTCTGCTGCAGCGTGAACTTCGCCTCGCCGTCGTTGAAGCTGCGGGGGATGGTGTGCATGGCCCGGGCCGCCACCGACACCGGCACGGTGGCCGCCGGGGGCACGTCGGCGCGCGCCTGCAGTTCGAAGGTGTAGGTCAGGTCGGACATCACCCAGAGGCTCTGGTTCAAGCCCCCGATGTCGTCCAGCGACGCCGCCGCGCGCACCGTGCCGCCGTGGTCGGCCAGGGATTGGCCGGTGGCCCAGGAGGTGGCGTCCAGTCCCTTCATCTCCTTGTGCAGGCTCTGCGGCGAATCGCCGGCGGCCCAGAAGTTCTGCGCGGGGATGCCGTCGGCACCGACGTCGATGTTCACGCGGTAGTCGTGATGGAAGGCCTGCGCCCCGGCCGGGGCGAGAGCGGACATCGCCAACGCGGCGACGGCGCTGGCCGCGAGCGTGCGGCGGATCGGGCGGATGCGGGCGGATGTCATCGGACGCTTGCCTCTCGTGGGTCGGGTTGCAGGAAGGGGGAAGGAAGCTCGGGCCGCCCGCGGCGCCGGACGGCGCCGCGCAGCGGGCCCCAGCAGGCCACCAGCGCGCTGGCGGCCAGCGCCAGCGCCATCGCCTCGGCGGCGCCCAGCGGCACCGCGGCGGCAGCAAAGCCCAGGCCCATCACGCCGCGCGGCAGCAGGCCGTGGCGGAAGGCACGCAGATAGCGCACGGCGGCGCCGCTGCCGCTGTGGCGGCGCGTGCCGAACATCGTCCACGCGGCCACCAGCGGCAGCCCGCCGACGAAGCCGCTGCCCAGCGGGCCCAGGGTGTGCGCCAGCGCACAGACGGAGGCGCTCATCAGCCCGGCCAGCAGCGGCGACAGCCAGGCCCGGCACGGCCGCGCGTCGGCCGCCGGCGCCATGCCACGGGACAGCCAGCGCAGCCCCAGCGCCGCGAGCCCCGCGCACACCGGCGTGCTCAGCAGCATGCCCAGCGCGGCCAGGCGGGCGAAGGCGGCGCCTTCGTGCAGCGCCAGCAGCACCAGCGTCGGCGCGCTCAGCGCCGCCGTGGCCAGCCCGGCGACGAGCGTGCCGCCACGGCGCGTCAGCAGCAGCAGGCCGGTGACGATGGCCGAGACGCCCAGCGCCTGGGTCAGGAAGGTCTGCAGGTCGGTCGGCATGGGCGTTCGGGTCCGTGGGCAGCCAGCGATGGGGCGCATGCTCGGCAGGCGGCCTCGAAACGTCCTTGAAGCGGCCCTTAAAGAACCTGAAGGCCGGCTCACCCCCCTGCTTGCAGGTTTCAGCAGTCTTGAGTACAGGCCCGCCGCCGGGCGGGACACTGCCGGCATGCGCTCCCACGGCCTGCCCTGCCCGCCCAGGCGCTTCACGCGCCGAGACAGGCCTTGCCGCAGAATCGGCGGCGCATGGCTGCCCCCCTCGCGTATCTCTTCGGCGAGCACCGCCTCGAACCCGCCCGCCAGCGGCTGCTGGCGGGAGACCAGCCGCTCAAGCTGGGCGGCCGCGCGTTCGACCTGCTGGTGGCGCTGGCCGAACGCGCAGGCCGCACGGTGTCCAAGGACGAACTGCTCGACCTGGTCTGGCCCAATCTGGTGGTCGAGGAGAACAACCTGCAGGTGCAGGTCGTGGCCTTGCGCAAGCTGCTGGGCAACGAGGCCATCGCCACGGTGCCGGGGCGCGGCTACCGCTTCACGCCGGCGGTGACCGTGGAAGGCGCCGCCACACTCGCACCGGCGGCGGCCGCCACGCCGTCCGCGGCGGCGCCACCGGCCCTGCTGGGCCGCGACACCGATCTCGCCACGCTGAAGGCCCTGCAGGCCGAAGCCCGGCTGGTGACGCTGACCGGCAGCGCCGGCATCGGCAAGACCCGCCTGGCCCAGGCCGCCCTCGCCGCCGCGCCGGACGGCGGCGCCTGGGTCGACCTGGCACCGCTGGCCGGTGCCGACGCCGTGGCCGGCGCCACCGCACGCGCGCTGGGCCTGGCAGCCAGCGGCCGCGAACTCGAGACCGTGGCCAACGCCCTGGCCGCGCAGCCACGCCTCGTGGTGCTCGACAACGCCGAGCACGTCCTGCCCGGCGTCGTGGCGCTGGTGCAGGCCCTGCTGCAGCACGCGCCGCAGGCGCGGCTGCTGGTCACCAGCCAGGACGTGCTGCGCTTGCCGCAGGAACAGGTGCTGCGCCTGGCCCCGCTGGCGCTGCCTGCGGCCCCGGGCCTCGCGGCCGCCCGCGCCAGCGGCGCGGTGGCCTTGTTCGCCGCACGCGCCCAGGCGGCCGACCGCCGCTTCGTGCTGGACGAGACCAGCGTCGAGGCGGTGGTCGACATCTGCCGCAGCCTGGACGGCATTCCGCTGGCCATCGAGCTGGCCGCCGCGCGCGTGCCGCTGCTGGGCGCGGCCGGCGTGCGCGCACGGCTGGACGACCGCCTGCGCCTGCTGACCGCCGGGTCGCGCGGCGCAGCGCCAAGGCAGCAGACGCTGCGCGCGGCGCTGGAATGGAGCCACGGCCTGCTCGACGAGCCCGCGCGCCGCGTGCTGCGCCGCCTGGGCGTGTTCATCGGCGGCTTCACGCTCGAAGCCGCGCAGCGCGTCGCGGCCGACCACACGCTGGACGGCTGGGCCGTGCTCGACCAGCTGGGCGCGCTGGTCGACAAGTCGCTGGTCCTGGCCGAAGGCGCCGACCCGCCGCGCTACCGCCTGCTGGAGAGCACGCGCCTGTTCGCGCTGGAGCAGCTGCACGCCGCGGGCGAAGCCTGCGGCTGCCAGCGGCTGCACGCGCTGGCCACCGCCGAGCTGATGCGGCGCACGCGCACCTCGCCCGCCGGCTTTCGTGCCCAGGCCGTGGCGGCGCTGATCGCCGAGGTCGACAACGCGCGCGCGGCGATGGACTGGGCGGCGGCGCACGCCGAGCCCGCGGCGGGGCTGCAGCTGGCGATGGAGCTGTCGTATTCGTTCGCGGCGGCCAACCTGCACGTCGAGTTCCTGGAGCGCTCGGCGCCGTGGGTGGTGCTGGCCGAGCGCGACGACGTCGAACCGGCCGACGCCGCGGCCCTGCTGCGGCGCGTGGCGGCGGCGGGCAAGAACGCCGCGCACGCGCTGGCCTTGCGCGCCGCGCTGCGCGCGGTGGCGCTGATGCGCGGCGGCGTCGGCAGCGCGCGCGACCTGCACGAGGCCATCGTCGTCGCCGTGGCCGTGGCCGCCCGGCGCGGGGTCGAGCTGCCCTTCGAGGCCCTGCTGGACGAGTCGCGTGCGCTGCAGCAGCCGGGCTGGCCCTTGCCGGTGATCGCGAACTGGCACTGGGCGCGCGAACGCTGGCTGGTGCGCGCCGACCGGCTGGAGGAGGCGCTGGCCTCCGGCGTCGCCCAGATCGAGGCGATGCGCGACTACGCCGAGGTCGGCGCGCCGCAGATCTGCCGGATCAACTCGGCCAGCGTGGAACTCTCGCTCGGCCGCGCCGAACAGGCCGAGGCCCACACGCGCGAGGCGCTGGACGGGCTGCAGGCCTCGCAGGCACCGCCGTCGGCGGCGGGCTACGGCTGGGGCCTGATCGCCGCCTGCCAGGCACGGCGCGGCGACTGGCACGCGGCGCTGGACTCCTGCCTGCGCGCCCGGCCGGGGCTGGAGATCGAGGGCGACGAAGACCTGCTGCTGCCGGTGCTGGCGGAGTGCGCGACCGGCCTCGGGCGGGCGCAGGCTGCGGCCTGCATCCTCGGCCACCTGGACGGCATGCGCGAGCGCAACGGCTGGCTGCCGGCGCCGTACGAGGTGCGCGACCGCGACCGCCTGCTGGCCGCGCTGGCCGCCGTGCTGGACCCGGCCGTGCTGCAGACCGCGCTGGCCCGCGGCACGACGATGTCGCGCACCGAAGCGCTGGCGCTGGGCTTTCGGCAGGACTGAGGCAGCGGCTCAGCGTGGCATGGCCGACGGCGCGCAGGCGCGTCACTCCCACTCCAGCTCGGCATAAGCCGCGGTCAGGTTGCGCCGGTGGTACTGGTCGTACAACGCCCAGGCCGCCCGCGCTGCCGTCGCGTCCGCGGCGGCGTCCTGCGCCAGCATCTCGGGCAGCGTCTGGCCGGCCTTCAGCGCGCCGCGCACCTCGGCCTGCACCGCCTCCAGGTAGGTGACCTGCCGCGCGAGCGCCTCGCGCCAGGCGCCGTGGAAGTCTCCGTGCCCCGGCACCACGTGCTCGGCCGGCGACTGGGCGAGCTCACGACAGGCCGCGAGCCAGCCCGACAAGCGGCCGTCGATCGCCGGGATGCGGCCGACGAACAGCTGGTCGCCCGTCCAGAGCGTGCGTGTGGCCTCGTCCCACACGGTCAGGTCGTTGTCGGTATGGGCCGTCGGCCAGGCGCGCAGCACGAGCCGCCGCCCGCCGAGGTCCAGGCTGTCCTGCTGCTCGACCAGGCGCGAAGGCAGCAGCACCCGCGTTCCGTCTGCCGGCGGCCCGACCTCGCGCTGCACGGCGCGCAGGTAGCTTCCGGCCCGCACCGCGAGCGCGCCCGGCAGGCGCGCCTGTGCGACGAACACCGGCCCGCCGTCGACACCCTCGAACGCCGCGTTGCCGAGCACGTGGTCGGGATGCATGTGCGTGTTGACGACGAAGCACACCGGCTTCGTCGTGACGCTGCGCACCGCGGCCAGCAGGCGCCGGCCGACTTCCAGCGTGCTGCCGGTGTCGATGACCGCGACGCAGCGCTCGCCGACGACGAAGCCGACGTTGGCGACGTCGCCGCGGTTGCGGCCGTCGAACTCCTGCTGCGCGCCGCGATGCACGTAGACGCCGGCGGCCACGCGCTCCAGCGACAGCGGCGCCGCGGCGCGCGGGGCGGCCGCGCCGCCGGGGTCGCCCGCGCATGCGGCCAGCGCGACGGCCGCCAGCAGCACCCACCCCGCGCGGCGGCACCGCGACCCGCTCACGACGCCGTCACGGGGGTGCTGATGTCGAAGGTGGCCGACTCGGTGTCGACGACCACGGCCTTCAGCTCGCCGGGCCCCGGAGGCTGGACGCGAAAGCGCAGGTTCGGGTTCTCGCTGAGCGTGAAGTCGACGTCGGCGGTCAGCACCGGGCGGCCATCGAAGGTGATCGCCACGCGCCGCACGAAGCGCGGCAGCGGCGCCAGCCGCGTCAGCTGGTCGATCGCGAGCCCGGAGATGTTGGGGTGGCTCACCATCAGCTGGGCCACGGCCGCTTCTCCGGGCGCCGCGGGCGGGTTGACGCTCAGGCGCATGCGCCCCAGACGGGCCATTGCTTCGGCGGCGTCCTTGCCGGCCGGTGCCGAGCAGCCGCCCGAGGCCTTGACGAAGCGCGTGTCCATGACGAGGCTGCCGTCGTTCAGTTCGGCGATCGCGCGCACCGTCGTGTACTCCTCGACCCTGACGCGGGTCTCGAAGTCGGCGCGGCCCGACAAGGGCGTGAACTCGATCGCCACACCGAAGGGCGAAGGATTGTTGTCGATGACGAGCTGGATGCGCCGGATGTAGCGCTGCGGCGTCTGGGGCATCAGCGCCCGGACGGCGATCGGCACGACGGCCGCATCCTCGGCACGGACCGGCGCTTCCAGCTGGATGACACCGTCCGCCGGGCCGATTTCGCGCGTGCCGAACACGGCCTGCCGCAGCGCCGGCCACGGGTCGGGCTTCTGCCGCCCTGGAGCGTCCGCCGCGACGCCACGGCCCGCCAGCCCGACGCCTGCGGCCGCGAGGCTCCAGCGCAGGACGGCGCGGCGATGCATCGATCTCGACTCAGGCATGGTCGTCTCCTTCGCCTTGCTCGCGAGCGCCACCGGCCGCGATCGGCATGCCGTCGGACCTTAGCACCGTGCCTGGCATCCAAGCATCGGGCTCTACCTGAGCCTCTGCCAGGTCTCAGGCGTAGCGCCCCACCAGCCCGCCGTCGACGACCAGCTCGGTGCCGGTGATGTAGGCCGCGGCGTCGCTGAGCAGGAAGGCGCAGGCGTGCGCCACCTCCCAGGCGGTGCCCATGCGGCCCATCGGCACCTGGCGGTCGCGTGCGGCCCGGGCCTCGTCCAGGTCGGCGGCGAAGCGGTCGGCCACGGTCTTGGCGATGCGCGGCGTGTCGATCAGCCCCGGCACGACGCAGTTGGCGCGCACGCCGCGGCCGGCGTATTCGAGCGCGATCAGCTTCGTGAAGTGCGACAGCGCGGCCTTGGTCACGCCGTAGGCCAGGTGCGGGTAGCCCAGATAGCGAAGCCCGGCCACCGACGAGATCGTGACGATGGCTCCGCGCCCGCGCTCGGCCATGCCGGGCAGCACCTGCTGCGCCGCCGTCAGCAGGCTGCGCACGTTGACGGCGTGGATGCGGTCGAGGTCGGCGGCGCTGGTCTCCATCGGCCCGCCGGTCTTGCCGATGCCGACGTTGTGGTGCAGCGCGTCGACGGGGCCGAAGTGCTCCGCAGCCTCGGCGAAGAGGCGCACGATGTCGGCCTCATGCGCCATGTCGCCGACGAAGGTCTCGGCGCTGCCGCCTTCGGCGCGGATCAGCGCCGTCGTCTCGTCGGCCGAGGCGCGGTCGCGGTCGGCGACACACACCGTGGCGCCCAGGCGCGCATAGGTGATGCAGGCCGCGCGGCCGATGCTGAAGCCGGGCCCGGCCGAACCGCCGCCGGCGACGAAGACGACGCGGCCTTCCAGGCTCAGCGGCAGAGCATTCGGTACGGCGCTCATGCCGCCAGCCCCACCGTCATGCCGCCGCAGACGTACAGCACCTGCCCGGTGACGAAGCCGGCGCGCGTGTCGAGCAGCGAGGCGACCATGTGCGCCACCTCGGCGGGCTGGCCCATGCGCCGCAGCGGGATCGCATCGACGATCTGCTGCGTGGCCGGCGCGCCCGGCGGGTTGACGCGGTCGAACAGCGGCGACGCGATCGGCCCGGGGCCGATGGCGTTGACGGTGACGCCGTGCGGCCCCAGTTCCAGCGCCATCGTCTTCGCCAGGCCGTGCAGCGCGGCCTTGCTGGCGGCATAGGCGCTGCGTGTGGCCTTGCCGAGCGCGGCTCGGCTGCTGACGTGCACGATGCGGCCGAAACGCGCCGCCTTCATGCCCGGCAGCAGCGCCTGCGCGCAGCTGATGGAGCCGCCGACGTTGAGCGCCATCACGGCGCGCAGGTCGTCCAGGCCGGTCTCCTCGAACGAGGCCGGCCGCACGATGCCGGCGTTGTTGACGAGGCGCGTGATCGGGCCTTCACGCTCGATCACCGCGGCCAGCGCCGCCCGCAGGCCCGCTTCGTCGGTCAGGTCGGCCTGCACGAAGACCTCGTCGGCGTGCGGCGCGGCGGCCGGCCGCAGGTCGAGGTTGACGACGCGGTAGCCGTCGGCCAGCAGGCGCTCGACCATCGCCCGGCCCAGGCCGTTGCTGCCGCCGGTGACGAGCACACGTTCAGCCATGGTCGATGACCGTCGGCATCGCGTGCTCCACGGTGTCCCAGATGAAGCGGCCCGAAGGGCTCTGCTGTTCCTCGACGATGTGCGCCACCAGCCCGGCGGCACGCGAGATCACGGCGAAGCCGCGCATCACGCCGGTGGGCACGCCGATCTCGCCCAGCAGCGCGGCGACCGCGCCGGTGGCGTTGATCGTGATCGCGCGCCCCGCCACCTCGTCGACCGCGGCCGACAACTTCATCAGCGCGGCGATCTTGTCGCCCTTCAGGTCGGGCTCGGCGCGGCCCATCTCCAGCAGCTTGTAGGCGCGCGGGTCCACCGGCTTGTGCAAATGGTGGCCGAACCCCGGCACCGCGCTGCGTTCGGCCTTGTGCCGGCGCGCGATGGCCAGCGCCTCGGCCTTCTGCGCGTCGGCATCGCCCGCCGCCTGGATGCGGTCGAGCAGGCGCGAGCAGTTCTCCATCGTGCCGACGAAGCTGCTGCCCACCGCCAGCAGCCCGGCCGAGACGGCGCCCTGCAGGTTCTCGGGCGCGCTCATGTAGATCAGCCGCGTGGCGATGGCGCTGGGCGTCAGGCCGTGCTCCATCAGCACGATCAGCACCGCGTCGACGATGCGCATGTCCACCGGCCGCGGCTCGCGCGCCAGGATCTGCATCACCATCACCTCGGTGAACGTGCGCTGGCCCAGCAGATCCTCGACGAGGTTCTTGTCGCGGTAGTGCAGGCTGGTCAGCGTGTGGCTGCACAGGCGAGTCTCGGGCACCTTCGGGGTCGTCATGTCGGGTCTCCGGATGTCGGTGCCGAAGACAGCGCCATCTCGCGCACCTCGGTCTTCAGCACCTTGCCCACCGGCGAGCGCGGCAGGCTGGCGTGGAAATGGATCTGTTTGGGCGTCTGCACCGGCCCCAGCTTCTCGCGCACCCAGGCGATCAGCTCGGCGGCCGTGGCGCTGGCGCCGGCACGCAGCTGCACCGCGGCCTGCACGGCCTCGCCCCACTTGTCGTCGGGGATGCCGAAGACGGCGCACTCGTGCACCGCGGGGTGCTGGCCGAGCGCGTTCTCGACGTCGATCGGGTAGACGTTGAAGCCGCCGGTGATGACCAGCTCCTTCAGCCTGTCCTTCAGGAAGAGGTAGCCGCGCTCGTCGAACAAGCCGCGGTCGCCGGTGTGCAGCCAGCCGTCGACCAGCGTCTCGGCGGTCTTGTCGGGCAGGCGCCAGTAGCCGCTCATCACCAGGTCGCCGCGCGCGACGACTTCGCCGATCTCGCCGGGCGGCAGCAGCCGGCCGTCGGGCGCCATGATCTCGACGTCGCTGAACCAGCTGCGCCGGCCGACGCTGGCCCAGTTGTCTTCGTCGTCGAAGTCCTCGGGCCGCATCAGCGTCAGGATCTGCGGCGCCTCGGTCTGGCCGTAGGTGGTGCCCAGCACCGGGCCGAAGAAGGCGCGCACCTGGCGGATCTTCTCCGGCGGCATCGGCGCGCCGCCGTAGATCAGCCGCCGCAGCCGCGGGTAGTCGGCGCGGCTGCTGCCCGGCAGCGCCATCAGCATGTAGACCAGCGTCGGCGGCATGAAGCAGCAGGTGCCGGCGCGGTCACGGAAGGCCGCGCGCACCGCCTCGGCGCCGGCCTGCGCCAGCACGACGTGGCAGCCGCCCTGCGCCAGGATCGGCATCACGTAGGTGCCGGTGCCGTGCGTGATCGGCGCGGCCAGCACGTAGCGCTCATGCTCGTCGAAGCCCCAGCCGTGGATCTGGTTGGTGATGTTGGCCAGCCAGGCGCGGTAGGGCTGCATCACGCCCTTGGGCGCGCCGGTGGTGCCGCCGGTGAACTTGATGGCCTGGGTGTCGCCGTCCTTCAGGCCCAGCGCCGCGAGGTCGATGCGCGGCGCGCCGGCGTGCCGGGTGATCAGCGTGGCCAGCGTCGGCTGCCCGTCGGCACCGGCGGCGCCGGTCCAGACACGCTGCGTCTGCGCGCCGGCGATCAGCGCCGCGCTGTCCGGGTCGGCGACGACGATGCTGGGCTGGGTGATGTCGACGATGCGCTGGATCTCGGGCGCCGTGCTCTTCACGTTCAGCGGCACCCAGACCTTGCCGGCGGCCAGCGTGGCCAGGAACGCGACCAGGTGCTCGCGCGAGTTTTTGGCCAGGATGCCGACGCGGCTGCCGGGCGTGGCGTCGAGCGCGCACAGGCCCGCGGCCAGCGCCGCCACCTCGCCGGCCAGCACGGCGTAACTCGTGAGGCCTTCGGGCGCGTCGATCGCGCAACGTTCGGGCCAGCGCGCCGCGGCGCGCCAGAAGAAGTCGATCGGGAACATGGGGTCCTCGTGTCGGCGCGGCCGTCAGTCCGCCTTGGCGCCGGAGGCCTTGACCACGGCGTTCCAGCGCTTGATCTCGGCGGCGGCGAACTTGCGCATGTCGGCCGGCGAGCCGCCCGCCGGCGTGGCGCCGATCTCGGCCAGGCGCTTCTTCACCTCGGGCAGCGCCAGCACCTTGGCGAGTTCGGCGTTGAGCTTGGTGACGATGGCCGCCGGCGTGCCCGCGGGTGCGGCCAGGCCGAACCAGCTCTGCACGTCGAAGTCGGCGTAGCCCGACTCGATGAAGGTCGGCACGTCGGGGAGCAGCGGCGAACGCTGCGGGCTGGTGATCGCGATCGGGCGCAGCCGGCCGCTCTGGATGTGCGGCATCGCCGACGGCGCGTTGTCGAACATGCTCTGCACCTGGCCGCCGAGCAGGTCGCTCACCGCCGGCGCGCTGCCGCGGTACGGCACGTGCAGCATGTTCAGCTTGGTCACCATCTTGAACATCTCGCCGGACAGGTGGATGGACGAGCCGCTGCCCGACGACGCGAAGGTCACGCCCTGCGGCTGCGCCTTCGTGTAGGCCACGTACTCGGCCAGCGTCTTCACCGGCACGTCCTTGTTGACGACCAGGATGTTGGGCACCTTGGCGATCAGGCCGATGGGCTCGAAGTCCTTCTCGGGGTCGTAGCCGAGCTTGGGGTACAGCGTCGCGTTGATCGTGTTGGCGATCGTGTAGACGTAGAGCGTGTAGCCGTCGGCCGGAGAGCGCGCCACCGCTTCGGCGCCGACGTTGCTGTTGGCCCCGGCGCGGTTGTCGATGACCACCGTCTGGCCCAGGCTGTCGCCGAGCTTCTGGCCGACCAGGCGCGCGATGACGTCGGTGGCGCCGCCGGCGGCGTAGCCGACGACCAGCTTGATCGGCTTGTTCGGGTAAGCGGGCTGGGCCAGTGCGGGCAGCGCGGCGCCGGCAGCGGTCAGGGCAGCAGCGGCGATCCAGGTGCGACGGGTGATCCGGGTCATGTCTGTCTCCTTCGTATGGCGGCGAGCCCGCGGTGTGCGGTGCTGCGACCTGAGAAAATTCTTCGTGATGGGCTCCGACAACACGCCTTCGAACGTCCGCCCAGCGGACGAACTTCGGGATAGTCCCAGGCCACCGCCCGACGGCGAAGGCCGCACGCTGCGCCGCGGCCTGCTGCTGCTGGACCGGCTGCAGCGCGCCGGCGACGCCGGCCTGCGCGTGGTGGAGTTGTGCCGCGCCAGCGGCCTGCAGCGGGCCACCGTGCACCGGCTGCTGGCGACGCTGCTGGACACCGGCCACGTGCAGCGCAGCGGGCGCTTCCACTACGTCGCCGCGCTGCGGCGCGAGCCGCAGACGGCCGGGGCGTCGGACCTGGCGCGGCGCATCGCGCCGGTGCTGGCGCGTGTCAGCAAGGCCTGCGGCGACGCGTCCTTCGCCGTCGTGCGCGAGGGCCACAGCTCCTGGTGCGTGGCACGCCAGGTCGGGACCTACCCGGTGCAGATCCTGTCGGTGCAGGTCGGCGCGCGCCAGCCGCTGGGCGTGGGCGCCGCCGGGCTGGCGCTGCTGGCGGCCCTGAGCGACGACGAGGCCCAGGCCGCGATCCACGCTCACGGCGTGATGCTGGCGCGCTACGGCGGCATGACGCCCGAGCGCCTGGAACTGCTGGTGCGCAACACGCGCGAACGCGGCTGGTCGGTGGTCGGCAACCACGCCGTGCAAGGCGTGCTGGGCGTCGGCCGCGCCGTCTGCGACGCCGAGGGCCAGCCGGTGGCCGGCATCAGCGTGGCGGCGAGCACGGCGCGCATGACGCTGCATCGGCAGCGGTGGATCGCGGGGTTGATGAAGGAGGCGCTGGGGGACTGGAGTCGAGGCGCCGGCTGATGGCTTCGCGAATGGCCGCCACGATCTCGTCTTCGCTGCGGCCGCCACTGATGGCGACGCCGGAACCGAACTCGAAGTGAGGAACCGATCGGATGCCCGCAGCGGCAGATCTGGCGACTTCCTCGTCGACCTGCTTGCGGGCTGCGGGGTCCGACGCGACGGCGCGGGCTTCCTGGCGATCGAAGCCATGGCCGACAGCGATGTCCGCCAGCAGGTCGACGTCACCGATGTTGCGCGCATCGACGAAGTAGGCGTCGGTGATGGCGACCGCGAGTCGATGCTGGGTCCCGCGCTCAGCGGCAGCGAGGATGAGCGCGTGTGCCGCCTGGGTCGGATAGGTCCACAGTTGCCGGCTGAGATCGAGCGCGAAGCCGGAGGCGCGCGCCTGCGCCTCGGGCCGTGCAAACGCCACCTTCGGATCGGTCACGCCATATCGCGAAAGAAGCAGGTCGGGAATGTAGAGCCCGGTGGCGGGGGCGTCGGGCAGCAGCACGACCGGACGATGCCGGAGGTCCACGGGGACGTCACTGAAGTGGTCCTGAAGAACCTTGTCGAGCCGATGGAGGCCGACGAAGCACCACGGGCACGTGATCTCGGCGTAGAGGTCGATGCGAAGCATGATGGCCGTTCCTGCTCAGTGATCCGCAATGCCCGGGGCCGCTCGAACGAACCTGAGGTCGTCGACCTGGTCGACCAAGAACCTGGCCAAGTTGCCTCGAGACAGCTTCATGCCGAGCCTGGTCTTGCCGTACCAACCGGTGTCGATCGCGCCTGACGCCGCGCCGTCGTGGAGGTTCGGAATCCGCACCAGCGTCCATTCGAGGTCCGACTTTGCGACCAGCTCGGCGCTTGCCCGGATGTCCTCGACGCCCTTGCGGGCGATGAGCTCGAACAGCAGGCCGAAGGCGCGCACGTTGAAGGCGAATCCGTCTTTCGGGTCGCGATAGGCCGCGGTGGAGACCTGGATCAGCCGGCGCACGTTCGACCGCTTCATGGCCGCGATGATGTTGGACAGGCCGTTCATCACAGGCTTGTCACCCTGCACCTTGAGGCCGTTGGGACCCAGCGCGCTGATGACGGCGTCGCTGCCTTGCAGGCACTGGGCGATCGCCGCCTTGTCCTGCAGATCGCCGACCACGATGTCGATCTGCCCGTCGAAGGCCTGAAGCTTCTTCGCGTCTCGCGTGTAGACCGACAAGCTGTGGCCTCGACGCAGCGCTTCCTCGATCAAGAACTTGCCGGTCGCCCCGGTGGCGCCAAACAGCGCGATCCTCATCGTGCGGCCTCCCGACGGTCGGGCCGCAGGGCCCAGGAACTGGCCGCCTGATTCAGCAGCGATTGCAAGATGTCGCCCATGAGCGCTCCGTACAGACAGGATAAAAACGGAACTGGCTAATCGAAGAGAACTCGATTACCTATCCATACGAAGGATGGTATGGTTGCCATGGGGCGCCCCACAAGAAGGCACACGAATGTCACCGAGTCACATCGACCCTGCCGAGGTGCCGAAGCCCTCCGAGCGCGCATGCGAGGCCACACGCGAGATCCTTGATCGCATCGGCGACAAGTGGAGCCTTTACGTCATCGCGACCTTGCGCAGCGGGCCGCGCCGGTTCAATGAGCTGCGGCGCGAGATCGAAGGCGTCTCCCAGCGCATGCTGACGCTGACATTGCGTGCACTCGAGCGTGACGGCATGGTCACCCGGACGGTGTTCCCGACCATCCCCCCGCGCGTGGACTACGAGCTCACCGAGCTGGGACAGACCTTGCTGGACCCGGTGATGGCGCTGGTGGCCTGGGCAGAGAAGAACAAGTCGGTCATCGCGGAGTCGCAGAAGCGCTTCGACGAAGCCCCCGAACTGCCGCAGGCTGCAGGGCGAGGCGTGGTGTACCGGCGGCTTTGAGCTGAGGTCACGACCGGCTGGGATGCCAAGGCCTTGCTGGAATGGACTTTTTGGGCTTCCTTGGAGTTCGCGGGACGCCCCGGAATCCATAGGCCCGGAGGGACTCGAAGAGTTGCCTAAGGCATTGTCGGCGCTTGGTTTTTCCTGTGCACGGCCCGAAGTTTGTTCCCCAGGGCGTTCCCCCGTCGGGAAAGTTACAACTCGGAGGACTCGAACTGGGGCCCAAATGGGGCTGACAAGCAGAGGCTGGGCTCAGTCTACGAGGCTTGCGGGAGCGTCAACGAGACGGGCCTGACAGTCGATCCGGATGGTACGCCGGAGCGGTGCTCCAGCGAGATCGCCGGGCTGCACGCGGAGGCGAAAGGACCGCGTGCAGTGTCGTTTACGGTGTCGCGACCAAGCCGACACAGCCTCGCGGATGCACCGGCTTCGAGCGCGCGTAGTCCAGACCCCAGCAGCGCGAACGGCGGCATTCGACCCGTAGCGGTCCCTCATATCGGTGACTCTGGACGGGAAAGCGGTCGTTCAGCAACGCCAATGTTAACCAGCCAAAATGCGGAGCATTTATTTCACCTTGAACCTACAGTTAAACTGGTGATAAGCGCGGAAACAGCGGAGCTGCTCATGGCATTGTGGCTAATTTTGGCGGCGAGCTTAGTACCGTTGGAGCCAAAGTTTAAGATCGTTAAAATCCTTGAGATCAAGCTGGTTTTCCATCATTTGAGCCTCTTTTATTGCGTCATTTGAGAAGAAGCTTGTCGTCACTATGATGCTTTTTGTCGCTTTTCGAATGTGATGAACTCCAGCAACCTCTCGAATTATGCCAACGCCAACTTTATTTTCAGGCGCATATCGCTTGCATTCAATATGCGTCAGAAAGCTGCAAACGGCGTTCCTTACATGCGCAATGATGTCGCGGCCGCCATCCCTTGTGGCTTGTGTGAGTTCTACATCGAAGCCTAGGTCCTTAAGAATACTTGCAACTAATTCTTCGAACTTTCGCGGGGAAATTTCATAAAGCTTCTCGGGATGTTTCTTGAAGTACTTCTTGATTTCATCATCAATTGTTGATATGAAGGGGATTGACTCCTCTTGCTGTTCCTGTGCCGGCCCAGAGTAAAGCTCTTCCTGAAACGCGCCGCTTACTTCAACTTTAATTGCTTTGAGATAGAGTTTTGATTCAGCCTCTTGTTGACTGGGCAAGCTGACCTCTCCATCAATGTATCTATAGATGCCTTCTTCGTCTTTGGCTAGTAAGGCATAGGACCAGTCTTTGTCATAAGGGTCTCTGATTACCGTGCCAGCAATGTCAATATCTGTGCTGCAATACCATGCTCGCTCAGGGAAGAAGTTGGTGCGACCAATGTCGAGCGAGTCAAACTCTTCCCTTGTTATTTCAATAAAACTCATGATGGATTGCTGGCCTTTGGTGTGAAACGAGTTGCAATGGCGCGCATGTGAGGAAAGCCTAACGAATGAAAGGGACATCCCCATAGCGTCCCACCCGCCGAGGTTATCCCTCAGGCAAGGACGGCCGCCCGGTACGACGATGGGGTTGCGAAATCTCATCCTCCACCCGGCTGACGCAAGGAGATGTCCATGACCATTCTGTTTCTCGGCATCGATCTGGCCAAGAACGTGTTTGCCCTGCACGGTGTCGACGAGCGCGGCAAACCTGCGCTGGTGCGCCCGGCCGTGCGCCGTGACCAGTTGCTCGAAGCGGTGGCCAAGCTGCCGCCCTGCACCATCGGCATGGAAGCCTGCTCGGGCGCGCACCACTGGGCGCGCCGCTTCCAGGAGTTCGGCCACACGGTGCGGCTGATGGCGCCCAAGTTCGTCGTGCCTTACCGCATGAGCGGGCGCCGCGGCAAGAACGACGCGGCCGACGCGGCTGCAATCTGCGAAGCGCTGCAGCGCCCGGCGATGCGCTTCGTGCCGGTCAAGTCCACGCAGGCGCAGTCGCGCCTGGCCGTGCACACGGCACGCCAAGGCTGGGTGAGCGCGCGCACAGCCGTCATCAACCGCCTGCGCGGCGTGCTCAGCGAGTTCGGCATCGTGCTGCCGCTCAAGGCCGCCACGGTGCGCAGCCGCGCCGGCGAGCAGCTCGACACCGTGCCCGGCTGGGTGCAGACCGTGTGCCGCGACCTGCTGGCCGAACTGCAGCGCCTGGACGAGCGCGTGGCCGCGTACGACGAGCACATCCGGCTGATGGCCCAGGCCGACGACCGCGCCCGCGCTCTCATGGTCATGCCCGGCATCGGCCCGACCACCGCCAGCGCGCTGCTGGCGAGCATCGGCTACGGCCACGACTTCGCCAACGGCCGCCAGCTCGCCGCCTGGATGGGCCTGGCGCCCGGCCAGTACAGCTCGGGCGGCAAGAACCGACTCGGGCGCATCACCAAGGCCGGCGACGCCTATCTGCGCACGCTGTTCATCATGGGCGCGCGCGCCGTGCTGGCCGCCGCAGCCAACAAGCACGACCGGCTGAGCCGCTGGGCCACCGCGCTGGCCGAGCGCCGCGGCTACTGGAAGGCCGTGGTCGCCATCGCCGCCAAGAACGTGCGCATGGCCTGGGCGATGCTCGCCAAGGGCGAAGAGTTCAAGCCCATGGCCTGAACACGAGCCCCGCCGCTCAAGCCAACCGCCAGCTTCATCGGAGAAAGGCGACCTCGAATCCGTTTCTGCCACCGCGTGACGCCTGCGTTGATGGATCAAGGTTGGACCTGCGCGGGGAGTGCTCGGCTATAACACGGCGGCGCCAGACATGGCGACCGCGGCTAACGAATGGAGCCCCCGCGCGCGTCTTTCATCAGGGCCCGCAGCATCGAACGCTGCATCAAAGGCCGGTTGTAGTTGTGCAGTCCGCACCTTGGTTCTCTCGCCGTCAGGCGATGCAATGGCAGCACATCGTCGAATTGCCTTGATGAATCGATGATCGATTCATCAAGGACTCGTTCTGCTTGACGGGTGGGGATGCCCTTGTAGAAGCTGCAGAAAAACTCGCCCGCGACGGCAGCCGAGCCGACCAGCGCGGTATGCCGCACCAGCGCTGTTGATCCGCTCTCTCATGCGCCGCCCTCGGCGTCCTTGGTTTTCCACAGCCTATCGACGGGGCATGAGGCTTGCAAGCTCTGCCGTCATCCTCCCGACCGTCACCGCGATGGCCCGTTACCGCCCCGTCGACACCCAGCCGTGTTTCCTGCCGGTGGTGCCGGCCGAGCAGTTGATGCCCGGCTCCTTCGAGTTCGCGCTCAACCACCTGGTCGACTCCGGCGCGGTGCCGCTGGACGCGTTCGACGCCTTCTATCGCAACGACGAGACCGGAGCGCCTGCGGTTTCGCCGGCCGTGCTGCTCAAGGTCGTGTTGCTGGGTTATTCCCGCGGCCTGGTCTCCAGCCGCGCCATCGCCTCGGCCTGCGAGCGCCACGTCACCTTCATCGCGCTGTGTGGCACCGACGCGCCGCACTTCACCACCATCGCGCGCTTCGTCTCGCGTCTGGCCGAGCCGATCGCCGAGGTCTTCCAGCGTGTGCTGCTGGTCTGCGACACGCAGGGGCTCATCGGCCGGCAGATGTTCGCCATCGACGGCGTCAAGCTGCCCGGCAACGTGAGCAAGCGCCACAGCGGCACGCGCTCGGAGCTGGCTCAGCGCGCGGCCAAGATGCTGGACGCAGCGCAGGCGATGCTGCGCCGCCATCAAGCCGCAGACGGCGCCCCGGAGCCGACGCTGCCGGTGCGCGAGCAGCGCCACATCGAGAAGCTGGCGCACGAGGCGCAGCGCATCACCCGTTTCCTGGCCGAGCACCGCCACGACAAGACCGGCGCCCGAGGCGCCGTGCGCAAGAGCAACGTCACCGACAACGACTCGGCCAAGATGGCCACCGACAAGGGTGTCATCCAGGGCTACTGCGGCGTGGCGACGGTGGACGCCGAGCACCAGGTCATCGTCGACGCCCAGGCGCACGGCACCGGCTCGGAGCAGGCGCTGCTGCTGCCGGCGGTGCGCGCCGCGCAGGCGCACATGAGCGCGGACACCGTCATCACCGCCGATGCGGGCTACCACTCGGAGGGCAACCTGAAGGCGCTGGCCGAGATGGGCGTCGACGCTGTCATCGCCGACAACCAGCGCCGCCAGCGCGACCCGCGGCTGGCCGACCAGGGCAAGCACCGCACGGGGCCCGATCCGCTGCACGACAAGACGCGTAAGCCGAGCAAGACCGTGCTCTTCGGGCCCGAGGACTTCCGGCACGATGCGCTGCGCCGCTGCTGCACCTGCCCGGCCGGGCACACGGGGCAAGGTGGCCACGAGGCGCAGCAGCGCGGTTATGTCTCGCTGCGCTACCGCTTCCAGGCTGCGCAGTGCGGGCCGTGTGCGCTGCGCGGGCAGTGCCTGAGGAAGCCCGAGACGACAGCAGCGCGGCAGGTGGCGTTCTTCCAGGCCAACACCGGCAGCGCGCACCCGTACACCCAGCGCATGCGCGCGCTCATCGACAGCGAGGCCGGGCGCGCGCTGTACGACCGCCGCATGGGCACGGTGGAACCGGTCTTCGCCAACCTGCGCCACAACAAGGGGCTGCGGCGCTTCACGCTGCGCGGGCAGACCAAGGTCGACGCCCAGTTCAAGCTCTTCTGCCTGGTGCACAACATCGAGAAGCTGGCCAAGGCGGGCTACGGCGTTTGTGCGCCCGCATGGACAAGGCCAAGGCCGTCACTGCGGCCGCGCACAAGCTCGCTCGGCTGATCTACAGCCTGCTGAGCAAGGGCCAGGAGTACACCGATCAAGGTCAGGCCTACTACGAGGAGCGATACCGCCAGCGCGTGCTGCACAACCTGCAGCGCAAGGCGCAGCGACTCGGCATAGCGCTCGTTCCGGTCACGCCTGACTCAGCCACCGCCTAGAAAACTCCGCCTGGATCAATCACTTGGGAGGAGTTTCTTGAGAGGCGTCACTTTGCGGTGCAAACACTTGACTTTAACTTTGTGTAGTTTGGTGCTATCTCGTTGTGATACTTCGAAAGCCAGACGTATTTGGCTTTCACTTTTTCAGACGGCGCGAGGCGGTGAGCTGTTTCGATGGTACGGGCATGATGGGAAAACCAACGGTCGAGATTGCTTTGGTAACCGGCTTCCATGATCTCGTTCTTCTGGTCCGAATCCGCGGCTAGGTACTCCTCCCTTTGCGCCTTTGAAGTCATCCAGCCAATAGACTCTGCGAATGTGGTTATGTAGTCGAGGTACCAATAATCTACTTCACCCTTTGGGCCAGCCTCTGTGTATCTTCGCAGAAGGCGGCTGACGGGCTCGATATCGTTGCTGTAGTACTGCCTGTCCTTGTGCTCAAAGAAGAACCTATATAGAGCGTCAGTGAGTGAAATGACAGGAACGTTCGCAGCACCTTCGGCCTTGTATGCACGGACCATGCTCTGGCTGACAAGCGTTGACCCACGCCTATACCACCAACCTAGATCAACACCTCCGCGTAAGAAGAGACCTTGATTGACACAGCGAGCCTGCGCGAAGGCCATAGAACTCAGTTCGCTCATAAGTCCATCGAAGGTTCCTTGTAGCTCTGTCATTTCGGACTGGAGCGGCACATTGACGATCACCGAGTCCGAGAATGCCAGAACAGTCTTCTTGTAGTTGCTTTGGACCTCGCGAACTACGGGGTCTCTCGGCTTGTAGTCAAACTCCTTTTGAATTCTTCTCACATCGAGTGCGATATGGTCGACTTCATCCGTGCTCTTGGCATGCAGGACTCGATCACCGAATCCAAGAATGTCGAGAAATGCGGTTACGCCAAGGGTGATGTTCTTGCGAGACACGAGTGTTTCCTAGTGACGCCTAACGAATGAAAGGGACATCCCCATAGCGCCCCACCCGCCCGAGGTTATCCCTCAGGCAAGGATGGCCGCCTGGTACGACGATGGGGTTGCGCAATCTCATCCTCCACCCGGCTGACGCAAGGAGATGTCCATGACGATTCTGTTTCTCGGCATCGATCTGGCCAAGAACGTGTTTGCCCTGCACGGTGTCGACGAGCGCGGCAAGCCTGCGCTGGTGCGCCCGGCCCTGCGTCGCGACCAGTTGCTCGAAGCGGTGGCCAAGCTGCCGCCATGCACCATCGGCATGGAAGCCTGCTCGGGTGCGCACCACTGGGCTCGGCGCTTCCAGGACTTCGGCCACACGGTGCGACTGATGGCGCCCAAGTTCGTCGTGCCCTACCGCATGAGCGGGCGCCGCGGCAAGAACGACGCGGCCGACGCGGCTGCAATCTGCGAAGCGCTGCAGCGCCCGGCGATGCGCTTCGTGCCGGTCAAGTCGACGCAGGCGCAGTCGCGCCTGGCCGTGCATACCGCGCGCCAAGGCTGGGTGAGCGCGCGCACGGCCGTCATCAACCGCCTGCGCGGCGTGCTCAGCGAGTTCGGCATCGTGCTGCCGCTCAAGGCCGCCACGGTGCGCAGCCGCGCTGGCGAGCAGATCGACACCGTGCCCGGCTGGGTGCAGACCGTGTGCCGCGACCTGCTGGCGGAACTGCAGCGCCTGGACGAGCGCGTGGCCGCGTACGACGAGCACATCCGGCTGATGGCCCAGGCCGACGACCGCGCCCGCGCTCTCATGGTCATGCCCGGCATCGGCCCGACCACCGCGAGCGCCCTGCTGGCGAGCATCGGCTACGGACACGACTTCGCCAACGGCCGCCAGCTCGCTGCCTGGATGGGCCTGGCGCCAGGCCAATACAGCTCCGGGGGCAAAAACCGGCTCGGACGCATCACCAAGGCCGGCGATGCCTACCTGCGCACGCTGTTCATCATGGGGGCGCGCGCCGTGCTGGCCGCCGCAGCCAACAAGCATGACCGGCTGAGCCGCTGGGCCACCGCGCTGGCCGAACGCCGCGGCTACTGGAAGGCCGTGGTCGCCATCGCCGCCAAGAACGTGCGCATGGCCTGGGCGATGCTCTCCAAGGGCGAAGAGTTCAAGCCCATGGCCTGAGCGCCCGGTGCGCGACCCCTTGCCAACTTCTTCGAAGAAAGGCGACCTCGAATCCGTTTCTGCCACCGCGTGACGCCTGCGTTGATGGATCAAGGTTGGACCTGCGCGGGGAGTGCTCGTTTAACTCAAGGCGGCGCCGGACACGGCGACCGCGGCTAACGAATGGAGCCCCCGCGCGCGTCTTTCATCAGGGCCAGCAGCATCGAACGCTGCATCAAAGGCCGGTTGTAGTTGTGCAGTCCGCACCTTGGTTCTTTTGCCGTCGGGCGGCCCAATGGCAGCGCACCGTCGAAGTGCCTTGATGAATCGATGATCGATTCATCAAGGACTCGTTTTGCTTGACAGGCGGGGATGCCCTTGTAGTAGAGCTAACCGGCGCTGCGCAGCATTATCGCGCAGCGTCCAGCGACCGAAGGGATCGAGGTTGAGTACACATGTTAGGTGCTCACTTTTTGGCTAGACTGTTCAACTAATTTGTCAGTCTCAGCAAGCAACTTGGATAAATAAGTCCTCATATCCCCCAGAGTGGAGTTTTCATGGCCGGGGAACTGCTTATCGTTTAAATAATGATTGGCAAAAATCTCTTGCTTGGAAATGGCTGCGCCAATTTGTGCCGCGAGCAATGTGTATGCCGCTTGTTCTTTTTGAGAAGCTGCCGAGGAAGTTAACTGCTCTCTGGTTAATGCCAGTTCCTCTCTTTGAATTTTTAGCTCGCGAGATTGAAGCAATATTGTGTATAGGAGACCGGCGAAAGCGAGGCCAGAGAATATTGAGTTTATGGCACCAAACGTGTCACCAAATACACCGCTTGCACTCCATTCTGGGATGAAGTGATGGACGGCAAATCCGAAACCTACATTGATCACGATGATCAAACTTATTAGCAAAGATAGCAGCCAATGCTCTTTCATATGTGCTCTCGTTCATGCGCCTAACGAATGAAAGGGACATCCCCATAGCGTCCCACCCGCCGAGGTTATCCCTCAGGCAAGGACGGCCGCCCGGTACGACGATGGGGTTGCGAAATCTCATCCTCCACCCGGCTGACGCAAGGAGATGTCCATGACCATTCTGTTTCTCGGCATCGATCTGGCCAAGAACGTGTTTGCCCTGCACGGTGTCGACGAGCGCGGCAAACCTGCGCTGGTGCGCCCGGCCGTGCGCCGTGACCAGTTGCTCGAAGCGGTGGCCAAGCTGCCGCCCTGCACCATCGGCATGGAAGCCTGCTCGGGCGCGCACCACTGGGCGCGCCGCTTCCAGGAGTTCGGCCACACGGTGCGGCTGATGGCGCCCAAGTTCGTCGTGCCTTACCGCATGAGCGGGCGCCGCGGCAAGAACGACGCGGCCGACGCGGCTGCAATCTGCGAAGCGCTGCAGCGCCCGGCGATGCGCTTCGTGCCGGTCAAGTCCACGCAGGCGCAGTCGCGCCTGGCCGTGCACACGGCACGCCAAGGCTGGGTGAGCGCGCGCACAGCCGTCATCAACCGCCTGCGCGGCGTGCTCAGCGAGTTCGGCATCGTGCTGCCGCTCAAGGCCGCCACGGTGCGCAGCCGCGCCGGCGAGCAGCTCGACACCGTGCCCGGCTGGGTGCAGACCGTGTGCCGCGACCTGCTGGCCGAACTGCAGCGCCTGGACGAGCGCGTGGCCGCGTACGACGAGCACATCCGGCTGATGGCCCAGGCCGACGACCGCGCCCGCGCTCTCATGGTCATGCCCGGCATCGGCCCGACCACCGCCAGCGCGCTGCTGGCGAGCATCGGCTACGGCCACGACTTCGCCAACGGCCGCCAGCTCGCCGCCTGGATGGGCCTGGCGCCCGGCCAGTACAGCTCGGGCGGCAAGAACCGACTCGGGCGCATCACCAAGGCCGGCGACGCCTATCTGCGCACGCTGTTCATCATGGGCGCGCGCGCCGTGCTGGCCGCCGCAGCCAACAAGCACGACCGGCTGAGCCGCTGGGCCACCGCGCTGGCCGAGCGCCGCGGCTACTGGAAGGCCGTGGTCGCCATCGCCGCCAAGAACGTGCGCATGGCCTGGGCGATGCTCGCCAAGGGCGAAGAGTTCAAGCCCATGGCCTGAACACGAGCCCCGCCGCTCAAGCCAACCGCCAGCTTCATCGGAGAAAGGCGACCTCGAATCCGTTTCTGCCACCGCGTGACGCCTGCGTTGATGGATCAAGGTTGGACCTGCGCGGGGAGTGCTCGGCTATAACACGGCGGCGCCAGACATGGCGACCGCGGCTAACGAATGGAGCCCCCGCGCGCGTCTTTCATCAGGGCCCGCAGCATCGAACGCTGCATCAAAGGCCGGTTGTAGTTGTGCAGTCCGCACCTTGGTTCTCTCGCCGTCAGGCGATGCAATGGCAGCACATCGTCGAATTGCCTTGATGAATCGATGATCGATTCATCAAGGACTCGTTCTGCTTGACGGGTGGGGATGCCCTTGTAGAAGCTGTAGAAAAACCCCCGCCGCGGCGGTAGCCGGTCTGCGCGGCATGGCATGCCGCAACAGCGCCGTTGATCCGTTCTTTCATGCGCCTCCCTCGGCGTCCTGGGTTTGCCGCAGCCTATCGACGGGGCATGGCGCTTGCAAGCTCTGCCGTCATCCTCCCGACCGTCACCGCGATGGCCCGTTACCGACCCGTCGACAACCAGCGTGTTTCCTGCCGGTGTTGTTGGCCGAGCAGCTGCTGCCCGGCGCCTTCGAGTTCGCGCTCAACCACCTGGTCGACTCCGGTGCGGTGCCGCTGGACGCGTTCGACGCCTTCTATCGCAATGACGAGACCGGAGCGCCTGCGGTCTCGCCGGCCGTGCTGCTCAAGGTCGTGCTGCGTCCGTCCAAGTGCTGCGACGTCTGTGTACCTCGATCAGGTTGAGCGAATCACACAGGTACGCAGTCGACGCTTCATCGTCGCAGCGTCTGAATCACATCAAGCACGGCGCAGCCGTTCACGATTCGTTTCCGGGACTCGCAGTCGATTGGCGCGGCAAGCTGCGCCACCAACGCCTGGCGCGTTGTCGACGCCAGCTGCCACCCGAGGGGAAGCGGCACGTCGTCAACCCCAATCTGGAACTCAACGTAGTCTGAGGGCTGGCCTTCCTCCTGCATCGACGCCACCCGCGTCTTTAGCATCTCGGCGGCAAGGGCTCCCCGAGCGCCACGAGTGTTGATAAACGTACGCACCGGCGACAGCAATTCACCCATTCCAGTCGGAAACACCTCAGGTCGGGCGGCCTTCTCCCTGTTGACAGCTGCGAGCATGCTGGGTGAGTTGCCAATACGGATGACGACGGGCCGAATCTTGTACCCGTACTGCTTTGCCGCTTTGAGCGCGACATCAACGGCTTCTGTCAAGGTTGCTGCTCCAGAGTTCTCAAAATAGCCACCGTCGACGAACCGGCGCTTCCCAAACGCTGTGTCCAGCGATGCAGCCGGAGTGACCAAGGGGAACCGAGCACTGACCACCGACATCGTGCTTATCCGGAAGTCGGCAGACGGGTCAAAGTCCCGAAAGCTCGTGAGGCGATGGAATCCTTCCTCAAGAGGCAAAGCCGGAGAAGCAACCGTGCGTTCGCCCGTCTCGACGTTCGTCGCATTTAGCATCAGCACCGGTAGATTGCGCTCGGCCTTCCAGTAGCCGTAGACGCTGCGCTCAAGGAAGTCTGTACCCACGACCTTCCGAAACTCCTGCTCAATCGCAATCTCCAGGGTCTTCGCCCTATCGAAGCCCGGAACCGGCAATGGAAGAAAGCGCTGAAGTGCGTCGGGAAACAGGAGCGATGCGACCACTGGCCCCAGAAAGTCAGCCCTCAGAACCTCATCTGACTTCAGCGAAAAGCTCGACCCGTTCTGAACATCCTCGGAACAGGCAAGTCCAGACGAGTCGGCCGCGGACGACGCATCGACTAGTCCTGCAAAGACTGACGCACCCAAGCTCCCCCCAGAAACACCCGAGATGGCGAAGAGGTGTCGGGCAAACGCAGGGCATCTGTCCTGAATGGCAGCCAGTACTTGCGCCGTGAAGTAGGCCGCCCTGATACCACCGCCCTCCGCGGAAACAAAAACCACCGGATAAGGTGTCTCACTGTCGCGTTTGGTCCGCGACGCTAGCCAATGTTGGAGCAGGTTTCCATAAGCGGCGTTCCCGTCGGACAACGAGGATTTGGGCTCTCCCGGTAGTTGCCGAAGCCCGTGGTTGTCGTTCAGGTCCAAGCTACTGAACAGCAACGCCGCCACCAAGAGGCCTGCAAGCCAAGGGAAACTTGGGGAAGAAGGTGAGGCGGTAAGCCAAGTAAGCGCGGGAACCAAGGCCGCGCAAGCGCCAATGAGCAGAAAGATGGACCCGAGGGATTGGCCTACAGCGATGGGATTAACGACTGCAGCGAGGAACAAAACTGCGCCAATCGAGAAGCTAGCAATCATCCAGCGCCGGTTGAGTGCACTTTGGACGCCCGATTGCCTGGCTGGTGGCCGCCCTCTCTCGAAGGTATTGGTCCAAAGCTTGTTGTGATACGCGGAGATGACAACGACGCCAAGCGCGAAACTTGCGGCAACCGTAAAGAAGGCAAAGTAGCGTGCTCCGCCGGTAAGCGTCAGCCCGGCCTGCAGCAGCGCAAAGATGAAGCCAAGCCACGGAAGAGCAGCTAGCACCTTCGCTAGGTGCATCCGAGTAGCACGAAGCGCCCGGGTGTTGGCAAGTGGCGCCGGAAAGCGCTGGTCGATGGCGTAGTGCGACCAGTGCAACACCGTCCAACTTTGCCAGAGCAGCGCAAAGAAGATGAACTCCAACGCTGTGCGGGGTCCGAGGCCGGTCGATTGGCCAGTTCCGAATTCAAGGATGTGGATGCGGGCAACCTCGTGGACTTGCTCTGCAATCGCCCCTGCAAGTAGAACAATCAGGGCTGACACCAAGGGAACGCGGCATACAAACGCGAGGTAGCAGGCGCGGCGGACCGAGCGATACCAGGCAGAAAGTACTTTGAGCGGCATAACAGTCATTGTGGACTGCAGCGTCGCCGACTTCACTCGCAGGGGGCGGTTCTCCCGGCGAGATGCCGACCGAGCAGCTGCGCAGGCAACAACTCCACGCAGAGATGCCCGAAGCATAAGCCAACGACGAACGACCTCGGCACCACTTCGCCGGCCTCAGCGCCAAGTCAGGTGTCTCCGCACAACCCAACCTCTCTCCTGATTAGCAATGTTCGTCAGCCTGTCTGATGGTCTTGCCAGTTCTCGGCGCGGTGCGAACGACGTCGGCGATGAGGCGAGCGACGAGGCCTTTGAGGTCGAAGCGGCGGTTGAAACGGTAGGCGAAGCCGGCGAGGTAGGCGTCTGCGTACTTGCCGAACTTGAAGCTGTGGTGGGCACCAGCGAGGGTGCGCTTGAGGTTGCCCAGCACGGTGTTGACCCAATGGAAGTCGCGCCAGCTCATGCCGTCGAGCGCATCGGTCGACGGGTTCTGCGCCACTTCCGCGGCCAGACGGCTGCGCTGACGGCGGCGTGCTCCAGCTACCGCGGCGAACAGCAAGCAAAGAACCGGCAGCAGGTACTGACCGACGCTAGCCCAGGTCTTCAGCACCGTCCGAACGGCCACGCGGCCGAACTCACCGACCTTGATCGCAACGGGCATCGGCTGCGACGCGAGGCCGTGCAGGACCAGGTAGAACACCGGCGCGGCGATCAACCAAGCCCACCAGGGCAGCATCCCCGCCAATGCCTGCGTGAGGCCCCGTTGGTTTCGCCTGGCCATTTCGTGTTTCTCCCTGCGCCGATTCTGGCGCGCGGAAACCGGCGCAAGCACCTGCCGCTCCCGCGGCCGTCGTCCCATCCGCCGAGGCGGATGGCAGCCATTTGCTGGCGCTCAGCCTATCCTGCCATCCAAGTCTCTCGCCCTCTGTCTTCTCTATCTGGACCGGCTCGCACATGCCGGTGCGGCGCCGCGTTCACGCCCATCCACGGGGTCGGACAGTCCGACCCCGCCACGTGAACCGAACACCAGCAGGCGGCGGCTGGCGACGCAGAAGGCGTCGAGAACGCTGGCGAAGCCGTCGCGCTGACGGCCGACCGCTTGCACCGTCGCCGCCCCAGACGCTGGCAAGATCGCCGAAAAGAACGAGGGAGGCTCCGCATGAACGTGTCCGAGCTGCAGGCCGAGTTGCGCCACTTCGCCGCCGAGCGCGACTGGCAGCCGTTCCACACGCCGAAGAACCTGAGCACGGCGCTGATGGTTGAGGCGGCGGAGCTGGCCGAGATCTTCCAGTGGATGACGCCCGAGCAATCGGCTCGCGCCCACGAGGACCCCGCCGTCAAGCAGCGCATCGGCGAGGAGGTGGCCGACGTGCTGCTCTACCTGCTGCAGTTGGCCGACCGCAGCCGCATCGACATCGCGCAGGCGGTGAAGGAGAAGCTGGCGTTGAATGCGGTGAAGTACCCGCCCCAGCACACGATCGCGCGCATCCCGCCGGCGCGGGCCGCGGCGCCCGGGCCGCACGTGCTGGTGGACTACGAGAACGTCCAGCCGACCGAAGGCGAGCTTCGGGAACTGGTGCCGGGCGCCGGCCAGGTCTGGGTCTTCCACGGGCCCCATCAGCACGAGGTGGACCGCCGCTTCGCGTCCTTCGGCACGAACGCGACCGCGGTGCCGATCAGCCGGACCGGCAAGAACGCGCTGGACTTCCACCTGTCGTTCTACCTGGGCTACATCGCGTCGCGGAACCCCGGCGCGCCGATCGTCGTGGTGGCCAACGACAAGGGCTACGAGCCGATGATCGAGCACGCGCGGGGCATGGGCTTCGCGGTGCAGCGGCTGGCGCATGGTCAAGTCAAGCCGGCGGCGTCAAACGCGGAGGCACCAAGCCCCGCAGCCAAGCCCGTAGCGAAGAGCGCACCCGCGAAGAAGGCAGCGGCCAAGAAGGTGCCGGTGAAGAAAGCAGCAGCCAAGAAGGCCGCTGCGAAGAAGGCTCCGGCCAAGAAGGTTGCGGCGAAGAAGGCCACGGCCGCGAAGAAGACCGCTGTCGCAACGGCGAGCGGAACGCCAGCGACCAAGAAGGCCGCGATGCCTGTCGGGGCGGAGCCAGCCAAACAGCCAAGCCTGCCCGAAACGACGACGAAGCCCGCAAAGGCGGCGAGCAGCGCCGTTCAGCCGATGGAAAGGCTGGCCAACAGCCTTCGCAAGATGGGCGACAAACGGCCCACCAAGCTGTCGTCACTTCGGCGATCGCTGAAGTCGTTCCTGGGGATCGATGCGACAGACGATGCGGTCAGTGCGGCGTTGAACGGCTTGGTGGCGGCCGGTGTCGTGCAGGTCGACGACGGTGGTCGCGCTTCGTATCCAAGCTTCGGCGGCGCGTGAGGTGGCCGCGTGGTGCGCGACACGTCGAACCCTGCGGCTTCACCGGCTTGATCGGCACGGAACGGCGGCTGTGCAGCGGGTGGGGACGTTCGACCGTGCACGTCCAACTCGCGGCCGACGCTGCAGTCGCTCGGTCTTCAGGCCAGCAGCAGCGCCAACGACCGGTGTCGGAGGTGCTGCTGACGTAGCCACGGGGCGCGTGACCATCGCGGTTCTCAGTTCGGGCCAACGGCAGCTGTCGCCAGCGCCGACCTCACGCAGCCGACCCAATAGCGACATCCACGACGAGTTCGTTGCCTAGAAGCCGCCGGTCAGATAGAAGCAAAGTATCTGTCTGACGAACTCATCTTCAATCCCCTCGCAGCCGTGAAGGATCGTGTCCACTTACGTAGGAGCGTAGTCCCTCAGGCATCGGCGGCACGAACAAGGACGCGGTTCTGGGACCGCACACGTCGAACTGGCCGGTGCGGGCTACCGTCGCTGGTGCTGCGCACGCTGCTGCCGGGCTAGACGCGGCGCACCTGCACATCGTCTTTAGTGCCGTGGACCCGCGCCCAGGTCGACGCGTTCCACGCCGCCGCGCTAGCCGCAGGCGCGCGGTTACGGCCCGTCGGGCCTGCGGCCCCAAGTACAACGCGACCTACTACGCGGCCTTCGTCGTCCGGCCTGACGGCCACAACCTCGAGGCCGTGACCCACGCGCCCCAAGCGTGACGCGTTCTGTTCGACACCGACCGGTACTACCAGGGGCTGCGCACCGGCTCAGAAGGGCGGCGCCGCCCACGCGACGTCGGCCAGCAGGAACCGCGAACGGCAGACGCAGGTGCCCTGGTTCTGGTTGCCGCCCACGAGCCAGATCTCGCCCGTGGCGGGTTCGCTTTCCAGCACGAAACCCACGTGGTGCTTGCCGCCTGGGGTGTTTACGACGGCCACGTCGCCCGGCTGCGGCGCCCTGCCCGCGGCCGCTCCCGGCCAGTTGATCCAGTTGCGCGCGCCTTCAGGCGTGGGCGGCAGCGTTAGCACCAGCGGGATGGCACGCGCTTCGGCCACGTACTGCTTGAGCACCCAGGTCACGAAGGCTCCGCACCAAGCGGTGTGGTCGCCCAGGCTGCCCAGTGCGGGGGCGATGGCGTCGAGGTACTCGCACACGCGCGGGTTGCTGGTCGCCCGGCTGCGAGCGTCGGCTTCCACCTGGCCGAGTTCGCCGATTGCCCAGTCCATCCACGCTTGGGGATCGCGCGCCAGGGTCGCGGGCCCCGCCGGGTCGGCGATGCGCTGCAGCAGTTCTTGCGTCACCTCGTCGAACTGCTTCGGGTTCTCGATTGCTTGGCGGAACACCTTCCGGTTACGCAGCGGCGTCGTGCCGTCGGTCTTGTAGGCCCACAGCACGCACAGCGCGCGCAAGTTGTCGTCCAGCGCGGTGGCGTTGGGGTCGATCGGCTGGCCGAACGCCGCCATGCGGGTCGACAGGTGCTTGACCAGCAGCGGCACCAGCGGGTTGGCCTCGCCCTTGCGCAGGCGTCCCGAAGGCAGCCCGGCGGCCAGCTGCCGCGCCTGACTCGCCGGGCGCCCGACCAGCGTGGCGTACGTGACGGCGGTGAGCGTGCTGGTGTCGCCTAGGCCGCGTTCGCGGCAGGCGGCGAGGATCGACGCACGGGTGGCGTCGTCCAGCTCGCCGGTCGCCTTGACGCCCAGCGCCTGCTGCAGCGCCTGCACCTCGCGCACGGTAAGCCGGTCTTCGAACGCGCTGTCGGAGCCCACCACGCGCGGCAAAGCCTCGCGTTGGCCCCCGGGGCTCGGCGACCTGCGGGCCGGAGGCGGCGCGCCCGCAGCGGTCGGCGGGGGCGTCGGCAACGGCTTGGTGCCTTCGCCGAACTGCGTGGCCGCCAGATCGTCCTTCGCCGCCACGCTGGCGCGCACGCGAACCACCTTACTCAGCAGGTCGAACCAAAACGGCGCGCCCAGCGAGACGAAGAACGCCGAGATCAGCACTCCGGCGAGCCAGCCGCCGAGTGCATCCAGCCCCCTAAACTGCATGCGATAGGGCGGCAGGCTGAGTTGCGCCACCGCGGGCGCCTCGCCGCTGCACAGCCAGCGGGTACCCGTTGGCGGCGGCGATTCGCAGGCGGCCGGCTCGCCGGGTCGGGCCTCGGCTGCCAAGTCGCAAGGGACCACGGTGCGGCAGAACTGCGCATTGAGGTTGGCCGTCGATGGCCCAATCGGTAGCCGGTTGATGACGTTCTGCCGCACCCGCACGCACTGCTGTAGTGCCACCAGGGTGGCTGGGAAGGCGCGCGCGCAGTCGGCGTAGGCCTCAGGATCGGCGGCGAACAGGCGGCGTGCATTCAGGCCCGATTCGGCGCTGCGGATCAGGGCCAGCAGTGCCGACTTCGTGTCCTCCAGCGCCACCGCTGCCTCGCTTATCAGACGTTGCGTCTCGGCTTGGTTGCTGACCCGGGCCGCGGCGCGCACCCAAGCCGACACCTCGACTACGCAGCGGTGCGCCACGCGCAGCGCCTGCGCCGGTTCGCTGGCCTTCGGATCCCCGGGCACCCCCGGCAACACGCCGCCGGAGGCAGATTCGATGCGCGAGAGCATGAACGGCAGCACGCGCTGCCAAGTGTCGGCGTTGGAGAGGTAGCGGCCTTCGTCATCCGGCGCCAGGCCTTTGCGCTCGGGCAAGAGTTTTTTCTCCACATCCGCGCCACACAGCTTGAGATCGCTGGCGTAGAAGCCGTAGCCGCGGATCGCCTTGTCGCGGTCGAAGGCAGCGCGCAGGCGGGCGATTGCATCGACCATGCGCGACACGGCACGAGTCTGCGGGTCGGTCACCACGGCCGTCGTGCCCGGTGCCGCGGCGACCGAGGCCGCTTCCGTGGCCGCGCGTGCGTCCTGTTCGCGCACGTCCTGCACGCCTTCGGCGACGCGCGCGAACGCGCCGCGAAGCTCCGCATCGTCGCCGAAGGCCGAGGCGATGCGCCAGGCATCCACGTTGAGCAGCGCACAGACGAAGAAAGCGATCCAAAAACCCACCAGCGAACTGCGCCGCTTCCACCAGCCCTTGGAGCGGTCCCCGATGGCCATGAACCAGGCGGCGATGGCGGCCTCGAAGCCGTCCCAGTCGCCTTCATGGCCGGGCAGCAGCCCGCGCAGTGCGCGCAGGAGCTTGCTCCGTGCGCTCTGAGCAGTGGCCTTCTGGTCGAGCGCGTCGACGAAGGCGGCAGGCGAGGCATGATCCTCCCGCGGCGGCTTGAGCGACGGGTTCAGCTCCATCAGCAGCGCACGCGCGAACAGGTCCGGCGGGATCTCCGACGGGCCACGCGCCGGCACCACCAGCAAGCCCTGGCGCGGCTTGTCGGCGGTGTACAGCGCGAACAGCAGCGGGTTCTCCAGCAATTGCCTGACGAGAGCCTCGTCGCCCATCAGCGCTTCGTTCAGCAGTCGGTGCAGGTTGTGCACGCGCCCGGCCAGCAGGTTGCCGTGCCAGGTTTCCTGGACCTTCATGACCAGAAGCGACAGCAGCGCGTAGGTCAGCGCGAACGCCAGCGCGATATCGATGAAGACGTTCTGCAGCAAGCCGTCCATCGGATCGTGTCCCTTGCGGAGTTTCAGGAAATGCCAGCGTGGAACACGTGGCGGCCGATCTGTCGGAACGGCGGCCGACTGCGTGCCCACGGCGGCAAATCGCGCAGCGACACAGCGTAGTAGTGGCGCACGTCGGCCGGTAACGGCGCGATCGACGGGCCCGCCTGGCCGAGTGCACGGCGGGCAATGCCTTCGGCGCGCCGGAAGTCGTCGTCCGGCGCTTTCGTAACGCGGGCGATGGCCGGGCGGTTCGGATCTCCGGGGTTCCAGCAGCTGAACTGCGACTTCGCCAGGCAGACGTCGGCCACCGTGCGGGCGCCGCGCCAGCGCACGTTGAAGCGGTTCAGGATCACGGCCGCCACGGCTTCCATGCCGTCGTCGGTTTCGCCGCGAGCTTCCCCCCACAGGGTCTGCGTCAGCACCAGCAGGTCGCGTGCGGCGTCGTCGCCCTCGTCGGGCGGGGGCGCGTCCAACGTGTCACCCGCGTCGACAGGCTGATCGGCTTCGGTGAGTGTCGCGGGGTTGTTGCGCAGCCACGGCTTAACCGCGTACCAGTCTAGCGCCGGTCGCACGCGTACCAGCACGCCGTTGGCACCGAAGCGGCTGGACCCTTCGTCCAGCCCGGCGACGTGCATGGCGAACAGTTTGTCGCCGACGCTCCAGACCGCCGCCCCGCTATCGCCCGGCTGCGGCCCAGGGTCGGTGCGGTAGCCGATCGCCTGGCGCAGGAAATAGTCGGGAAAATCGTCGTCGCCGACCAGCACCTGGCCGGACCAGAACGACGTCAGCCGGCCGTCCAGCGGCGTGCCACCCTGGGCCGCGCTGCGTTGCAAAGCGACGGGGCGGTCAGCCTCGACGACATCGTCCAGTCCTGTAGGCAGCCAGACGTCGCCCTGTTGCCGCACGGTCTGCAGCAGGCGCTGCAGTGTGGCGGCGTCGATCTCGACGAGCGCGGCGTCAAGTTCCGTAGAGGGACAGCCCTCGCCGATGGCGGGCTGCCATTCGCACAGGCAGCCACGGAAGGTCTGCCCGCCAAGCGCGACCGTGACGCCGTCGCCGGCGCGCGCGGCGCGGTCAGGTGCCACGACGTGTCCGCAGGTCAGCAGGTACTGGCGCTCGGGGGCCAGGCGGTCGCGCACCAGCGCCGCCGCGGTGCCCAGCCTGCGGCCGCGTTCGAGGGTCAGCACCGGAGCTTCGGCATGCGCCCGGCAGACGGGCGCGCGCCGGTATTGCAGCGGCCAGCCATTGCCCTGCAGCCCGGGCGGGCGCAGCGACGCCGGCAGCCCGCGCGCCGGCACTCCGTCGCGCAGCGCGACCGCCAGCGGCGCGTTGCCGTCGAGCGCCAGTTCCAGCGATTGCACGGCATCGCCGCACAACCAGTCGGGCGCTTCCACACGATGGCCGCGCTGGCGCGAGGCCAGCACCCTGTCGGCCCAGGCCATCGCTGCCAGGGCGTCGAGCGACGCGCGGCGACGGCTCATCGTGTGCCACCCGCGCCGGGCAGAGCGGATTCATTGTTCGCTTTGCCGGCTGCGGGGGCAGAGGCCGGCTGGTTGGCGCGCACTGCCAGGTTGGCAATGAAGGCGTCGATGTAGTCCTGGCCGCAGCCCAGCCGCGTAGCTTCAGCGCGGTAGGCCGCCACGCGGCGGCGATGCTGGTCGAGCCAGTCCTGCGTCTGGCGACGCGCGGCGCGCAGTGTCGTCTCGCGGTCCACCCAGAAGTCGCTAACCTTGCGGACGGCCGTCGGCGCAAAGCCCTTTAGCCTGGCCGGCGTCGGCTCCCAGGGCAATGTCGATGACGAGGTGTCGCGGCTCTGTGCCTTGGCGGGGACCGTGCCGGACGCGGCGCCCTTGGCCAGCGCCTGGTCCAGCACTTCGGCCACCTGGCGGGCAGCGGCCAGCGGGTCTGCGGGTGCCGGCGCGCGGCCCTGCAGCTCGGCGAACATCGCCGACTGGATACGGCTGCTCTCGTGACGCAACCGGGTGCCGGCGTCCACGACCTCTTCAGTGACCTGCCGGGCCTTGTCGAGGGTGCCGTCGGCTTCCGTAAAGGTCTTGTCAATCGCCTGCAGGAAAGGCGTGACCGGATCCCGCACGCCGCCGCCCTGTGCGCCGCGCAGCGTTTCCAGCCGGAGGGCGTGCACCGAGTCCCGGCCCGTGCGCCCGGGCGGTGCCTGGACGACTAGCTTCGGAAGCAGCCGCGCCCGTTCCGATTCATGCAGGTCGAGTGCCACCTCCAGCGTATGGCTCAGCTGTTGGAGGGCGAAGCCGCGGTCAGGCCCGCCAGCGTGTGGGCCTGCCAGGTACAGGTAGGGCTCGGCGCCCATTAGGCTGCAGGCCAGGCGGTTCGCGGTCTGCAGGTAGATTCGGTCGCGCTCCGGAATGCCTTCGCCGAGGAACTTGAACGCCGCGAACCCCAGCGCCACCGCATCGCGCGGGCTCCACTCCGGGCTGCGCAACTTCTTCGCCGCAGCGAACGACACGGCCGGCCACGTGAGCGCATTGAAGCTGCTGTTCAGGCGGCTGCGTTCGAGCGCGTCGCGCGTGAGCGATCGGCGCTCCAGGTCGACTTCCCACATGGCCTGGGCCAGGTCGCCCACGTAGCGATCGAGTTCTGGCGGACGTGGCTCGCAGGCCTCGGCCGACGAGCCGGGTCGACAAGCGGCCGCCGCAGAAGCGGCGGCGTCGGCGGCCACCGGGAATCGACGGTCCGTCGCACGCAGCGACATCGGATCAAAGATAGTGCACCCAGCGCCCGCCCCGACGACGAGGGCGAGTCCTACTGCCACTCGACGCCACGCGCCACCATGGGTCCGCCGCAAGGCGGACGACGAAGCTCCTCCCATCGCTGCAGTCCTCCCGGCGACCCGCCGCATTGGTGTCCCGACGGCGGCCCCTTCGGGGCCCCGAGGGTGCTTCGCAGGCAATATCGCACACGGCGTGCGCTCGCGCCTCTGCAGTATTGCTGGGAGACGCCCCTAGATTGAAGGGCGACTAACCGGCTCCCGCTGCGGCAGGCATGACCCGGCCAGTTGCTGTCGTTGGTCGCAATGGCGCGAACGACAGCAAAGTGCGTCAAGCTGAAGTTCGCGGTTGACGTCGGCGGCCATGTAGCGCGAGCGGCGCGCACCGTGGCAGCACCAAACGATGGTGCGCGCGTGTCTCCACGACACCACTGCGTCTGATCGCGCAGTAGTTTTGTCGCTGGAACGAATTCAACTTGCTGTTACAACGCCGTTATACGAGCCACTGACCCGCGCGACCATGCACCTCGAAGACGACAGTCCCGGCCATCACCTGCAAAGATCAGACTTCATTCGACGGCTTATTCAGGCACCACCACCATCAATCGACCCGGACAATGATGGACTATCCGTTCCCCGTCTAATCGTGCAGTACTGGCATGACCTACAGGCGCTGCCTGCTGACGTGCAGGAGTGCATGGACTCTTGGTCGAGGTGGGGGTCAAACGGATTCGAGTACCTTGTCTTCGATGCGCGCAGTGCGGCTCGCTTCATTGAGCAGTCGCTAGGAAGCGACCATCTGCGTGCGTTCATGCGCTGCTACCACCCTGCGATGCAAGCAGACTACTTCCGGTTGTGCTATCTCTTCATCAATGGAGGAATGTACGTCGATGCCGACGACGTGTGCATCGCAAAGGACATCTCGGAGCTTTTCGTCGGGAGCGGCGTTAAGGTTCAGCCACTTTGCTACGACATCGCTTCTGACTCGATGGTTCAGAGCGAGGTCTTCTTGCAAGCGGGAACCAACCGGGAGGGGTTGATTTTCTACGTCAACAACAACCCGCTGATCGCTTGCGAGGGAGACCCCATCGTCAGCCGAGCACTTGAGCGTGCAACCCTGCGCTTGAACGACGCAGCCGAGGATGAGTTGCCGGAAATTCAATCTACTACCGGCCCGGGCAACCTTTCGCGCATCATCTTTGAGCTGGGCGCACGATACCCGGATGAGCACCGGGTGACCGTACTTCGAAACTGGGACTCGATCGGCACGTCAAAGTGGCCGCTGGGCTATCGTACAGACGGGAGAAATTGGCGACTCTCCAATGGGAAGCGATTCGCCTTTGATGGGAAGCCGTCGCTATGAACCTGTTCGAGCCACTGAGTGGTATCCACCATTTTTGGCACACAATGTTCTTGCGCTTGCGCGTGCTGCTGCCGAAACAGAAGGCATGCGCATTCGGCCCATTTGGTGATGACTGCCGGAGCAGAATTAGCGACATCTATGTGATAAATCTTGACCGGCAGCCGCAGCGGCTGGTGTCTGTAGCCCGGGAGCTGGATCGCATCGTGGATTGCACGGGTCAACCACTGTCAAAGCTACTCATCCGACACGCAGCCTGTGACGCGCAGGCACTCCCGGCCGCAACGCTTGCTGGTGTGGATATCGATCCCCACTACACGCTTGCGGATCAACTGTCTGTCGACCCGTACCCGCAGGTGCTGCCGGACACGTTCGATCTGACTCGCCCTATCCGAATGAGCAATGCAGAAATTGCGGTGGCTCAATCGCACATTGATATCTGGAAGAGGATTGCAAGTTCTAAGGCACAGTACGCGCTGGTACTGGAAGATGACGTTTGGTTCGAGCATGGCTTTGGCAGCCTTGTCGACACAGCGTGGGAGGAGATGCGGGATCGCGACGGGAGCGATCCTGACTTTGACCTGCTCTACCTGTCCTTCAAAGAGGTGAAGCACGGTGCTCCCAAGATCGCGCTCTCGCGCAGCGTGTTTCGACCGGAGCGCGGGCTTTGGTATCTCTCGGGATATGTGCTGTCCAAGCGAGGCGCACAAAGGCTTCTTGCAAGCCTGCCGTGCCGCGGACCGGTCGACCTCTGGATCAATCAGCAGTTCCCAGCAATAGACGTGCGCGCGCTGCGCCGCTCTGTCATACCTCAGCGCGTCGATCTGCTGTCCACGAACTCCTACTCGGTTCTCCCCGTCCTGAGTCAGATCGGGGTTCTTTCCGATGCCACGCCCGGTACGTTCCATCAGCGTCCCACGGAGACTCCGGTGTTTGCCTTCGGCTCCAGGAACGCAGGCCTATCTGCCCTGGCCGTGGCCTTGTCGATGCTGGGCTATCGCTGCTGCAGCGACGTGGACGACCTCCCGCCTGTTGAGCGAGACCGCTTGCTTCGAGGTCAGCGTGGACGAGTCTTTGATGCCTACGTCAATGTCGTCGCGCTTGAGCCCCACATCCCGCAGCTCAAGGCGAGGTATCCCGCGGCGAAGTTCATCATCGTCGGCGAGGTCCCCGAAAACTTCCCGCTCCCCCCTGAGAGCGTTTTGCACCAGCGTGCCGCTCCAGAGAGCTGGACGGAGTTGTGTGAGTACTTGCGCATGCCGCCACCGAGCGCTAGCTATCCTTTCGCTCCAGAGCGAGGCGTTCGTCGTCTTCGTACTCCTGCTGCCGCAAGTGAAAGACTGGCAAGAGGCAAGCGGCTGAAGCACGATGCTTCGCCGTGGGTTGCGCCGCCATCGCGCCACTGGCACGGTATTGACGTGGAGCTACCCGAGTCGGGGGCGAGGTCGGTCGCCTCTCGAACCTGGTTTGAGGACCATTTGAGCGAACTCGACGCGTCTCGTTGGCTGTTGCGCGACGATACGTTCCCTGGGAACCTGGCGCTGTTCAGGCCCGGGAGCGCGCGAAATTTGCCTTCTGGCGGTTTAGAGCTGGTGGTCGCAAGTGCGTCGCTTGGTGTTCGTGAGCTGAGCGCGGGAGCTGTTTCTAGCCGAGGCCGGTTCCTGTATGGCCGCTTTGAGGCAACTCTGCGAGCGACTAACGTTTCGGGACTGGTCTCGGGCTTCTTCCTCCACCGAGATCTTCCGCGCCAGGAGATCGATGTGGAGATCACCGGTAACCGGCCAGACCACATGCTGGTCAATGTCTTTTTCAACCCAGGCTGCGATGGCGCGAAGTTTGACTACGGTTACCGGGGGACGCCGTTTGCCATCGCGCTCGGGTTCGACGCCTCTGCGGCGTTCCACACCTACGCAATCGAGTGGGCGCCAAACGAGATCCGATGGTTTGTGGACCATCACCTAGTGCATCGGAGAGTGCTCTGGGACCCTACGCCTATTCCCGATCTGCCTATGACGCTGCATGTCAACACCTGGCCGACTCGGTCTGAGGAGCTTGCAGGAAAACTTGCGCGCGAGTCTTTGCCGGCATTTGCCGCGGTTCGCCGAATCGCGGTGGACGCGAATCGCACTGACGCGCAGGGCGATACCGTCTCGGCCAGGGAAGATATGGAGTTGCTGGTCGATACGGCGCAGGAAGGATTGCCAACATCCTAGCGACATGAAGCTGCTCATCGGCGCACCCACGCGAGAGTGGGACCCTATTGATCAATCTGGTCCGGGACACTAACCCGCTGATCAGCCCGCGCATTGATGATTTGTTCCATGTGAGGGATGCATCAGAGCCTGGCGGGGCTCCATGCGCCCTGACTTCCCAGAGGTCACTCTCAGTGTGGGTCTGAAGTCCGATGTACTTCCGCTTGCAGCAATTTGCGGTCAGTGAGGAAGGCCGGGCGTACGGCAGCGGCGGGTCGGCAGCACCAGTTCGCAGTCGGCGGAACCTGTCATTGGCCGTCCGGCCGCCGGACGGCCGGCGCCGCCGGGCCCGTGGGCCGACTCGATCGCCTGTCCGACAGCTTACGGAGGTACAGCGGCCGGCCCTCTGGATCCGGCAATGCCTGTGCGGTGACGACCGCCGTGCCCGCTCAGTGGCCAAACCTGAACGACAGCACCCAGTCTGAAGCGGAAGCTCATCCCCAGCCCCCCGCCGGTCCAGGGCGGGCGCAGCCCGGCGCAGCGCACCCTTGACGGGCGGCGGCGGCGGGCGCCCACGCTGGGCTCCGCGGGCAGGCGTGCGCGCCTGCCCCCGAGCCCGTCCGGCGGCGAGGACCGCCCCGCCCTCGGGGCGGGGATGGGGGTGGGTCAACGTTCCCAGTCGATGTCCGGGCGCGTGCGCGTCAGCTCCGGCTGCGGCGGCGTCCGGGTCGGCGCCCTGGCCTGCTCCCTCTGTCGGTCGGGCAACTGCTCCAGCCTCGGCAACAGCCGCCGGAACGCCTTCGAGTCCTTGAGGAAGCCCACGACCCCGCGGGCCAGCCGCCGGTCCTCGGCGGTGCCGGAAGAGCCGAGCGCTTGCGCGATGTGGATCCAGGCCTCCAGGGCGTCCCGGCGGCTGCTGTAGAAGCGCTCGCCTCCGGGCTCGGCGATGTCGCGCCCAGGCAGGCGGCCGTCCTCGCGCATCTTCACGCGGCCGATCGGGTGGGCGCGGTGATGGGCGCCGCGCGTCGCCTGCCGTGTCGCCTCGGCCTCCACGCCGTAGCCGCGCAGCTTGTCGGCGAAGGTCTCGCGCCAGCGGTGCAGGTCGGCCTTGCGCGGGTTCAGCCGCCGGCCGTCGGCGCCCTGGGCGCGCACGCTCAGGTGCACGTGCGGGTTGGCCTGGTGCTCGTGCAGCACCATCACGTAGCGGTGCCCGCGCAGTTCGGCCCGCGCGAACTCGCGCGCCGCGGCCTTGACGATGCGGGCGTCGGTGCCCTGCGGCATCGACAGCATGAGGTTGAAAGCCTCGCGCCGGGGGCTCTCGTCGTCGATCTTCGCGCCGGCATGGCGCCACTGCTCGGCCAGGTCGTCCACGGCTTCGCGCCCGCGCCGCACGCTGCCGCGGTCGTCCTCGATGTCCAGCCGGCCGCCCTTGCTGATGTAGCGGAAGTGCGCCGCGATCGCGCGCATGCCGCGCCCGCCGCCCGTCACCTTGACCATGACCTGCGGCGCCCGGCGCAGCACCGTCGCCTCGATGCGCCGCCGGATGACGGCCGCCTTGCGCCGCGCCAGCGTGTCCAGCCGCGGCGTCGGCGGCACCTTGACGATGCGGTTGGGCGGGTAGAACAGCCGCTCGCCCCACTGCACCAGCACGCCGTCGACGGTGGGACCCGGGGTCATCGCCGCGCCCTCCGGCCTTGCAGGCGGGCGATCAGTGCCGAGGCGATGGTCAGATGGCTCCGCACGTTGTGCACCAGCACCGTCAGGTCCTCGCGATAGCGCTCCGCGGCCTCCGAATCGGCCCGGGCCAGCGCGCGCAGGAAGGCGTTGAGGTCCACCGACATCGCGGCCAGGTTGTCGTTGGAAGCGGCCAGTTCCAGCACGGCGATGCGGTCGTCGGCGGACAGCGACGTCGGGGCGCCGTCCAGCAGCGTCTCGACGTAGCGGCCTTGGGATAGCTCCGCGGCCCGCGCGCGTTCGGCCAGCGCGGCGGCATGCGCGGGCGAGAGGCGCAGGGTCAGCTTGACGTTGCCGGCTTCGTGCGCCATCTCGACGGCACGTTGCAGCTCCTGCGCACTTTCAGCGTCAGACAAGACATCGAGCACCGCACGCCGCACGATCGCCGCAGCGCTCATCCCGCGCCGCGAAGCCTGCGCCTGCAGCCGCGGCCCCCAGCCGCGCAGGTCGACTGTTACGCGGTCTCGCGCCGGCGGCACGCGCTGCGCAGCGTTGGCAGATCCGGCGCGCTTCACGAGGAAGCTCCTGCGTCGTCCAGCCGTGCCGCCAGCTCGGCCAGGCGGCGCTTCAACGCGGCGCGAGCCTCGAGCGGCAGCGTCGACGCGTCGCCTTTGGCCAGCCGTGAGAGCGCCTGGTCCAGCCGCTCGCACAGGCGCACGGCCCGGGACAGAAGCTGGCCGCCGTCATTCGAGCGCGACGGCCGGGCCGGCAGGCGAGCAGACGTGGAAGGCACGGCGGCCCCCTCCTCCCGCAACAGCGCCACCGCCTCACGCGTCACCGGCCCCGTGCCTTCCAGCAACTGCGCCACCGCCTCCGGCCGCTGCGCGTGCAGCCTGCTCAACTCGTACAGCGTGCGCGGCGAGGTGCAGCGGCCCGACTGCAGCGCCTCGTCCAGCGCAGGCGGCAGTTCCAGCAGGGCGAGGTGGTGCCCCACCGTCGTCAGGTCCATGCCCAGCCGCTGCGCCACTGTCGTGTTCGAGTCGCCGGCCTCGTTGCGTCCGCGGATGAAGCGCGCCAGGTCCAGCGGTGTCAGGCCGTGGCGCTTCTGGTTCTCGGACACCTGGGCGTAGGGGTCGGCCGGTGCCTCGCGCACCACCACCGGCACCTTCGCCAGCCCGATGCGCTGCGCCGCGCGCCAGCGCTTGGCGCCGAAGTGGATCTTGTGGCGCCCCTGGTCGTCGGCCGGGTGCACGACGATGGGCTGCAGCACGCCGTGGCGGCGGATGTCCTCGGCCAGTTCATCCAGCTCGGCCGCCGGCAGCTCGGTGCGCGGGTTGTCCGGGTCCTCGACCAGGCAGTCGGTGGCGACGAAGGCCGGCCCGGCGGCACCTTTGCCCTGCACCGCCGGCTCAGCGGGCGCGGCGGGCGAAGCCGGCGTGTCCAGCAGATCGAGCTGGACTTCGGCGGGTCGGGGCCAGCGCAGTCGCATGGGGCGATCGTGATCGGCGCGCGGGGCAGCACAAGCGGCGGCAGGTGTTCAGTTGCATCGTCCCGCTGGACGCCCGGGCATCGCGTGACGGCCCGGTGGATGTCCCGGGCAAGGTGCCCGGCTGACCGCCGGTTGCAACTTCGCCGACCGCTGGGCCGTCAGCGCGGCGCCATCGGCCGCTCGGCGCTCCAGCGCTCGACGTCGGCCGAACGCCAGCCCACCGCACGCTGGCCCAGTTGCACCGGCCGCGGGAACTCGTCCAGCGCGATCAGGCGGTAGATCGTGCTCTTGCCCAGGCCGGTGAGCTGGCGCACCCGCGGCAGGCGCAGGAAGACCGGGACATCGGCGGCATCGTGGTGGAGTCGGGCTGGCATCGCAGAGTCCTCCTGGAGACGGTGCGAACCCAATCTAGCCCCGCGCGGCCCTCGTCAGCGCGCTGGAACGGCGCCTTTTTCCAGCCTGCGTCGACCAACGGCAAGCGAGCAGCCGCGCCTATCGCCGGCGCTCGCGCAGCGCGTCCGGCAGCCCGTCGTGCCCGCCCAGCTCCCGCTGCGGCACATCGCTCCACCAGTACTGCTCGGGCATGTCCTGCCGGCGGGAAGGATTGACGGGATAGAAGATCCGGCTGCCCGCCTTGGGCGCCTCGCCGCCGACCAGCAGCACGGCCTCCTGGTCGGTGTTGTCGATGAAGCAGTGCGAGATGCCCGTGCCGGCCGGGAACGCCGCCAGATCCCCGGCCGCCATCGGGTGCAGATGGCCGTCGATCCACGCGTCGACGTGGCCGGACACCACGTAGACGAACTCTTCCTCGTTCTCCTCGGCATGCGGCCACGACGAACGCGTGCCCGGCGGAAGGCGCTGGATGTTGATGCCAAGCCGCTCCAGCCCGGCCTCCTTGCCGATGCGGCGCACGGGGCCCATCGGCTCGTCGCTCTGCGGATAGACGTTCGTGTGTTCGGCGACCTCGCTCGTCGAACGGATGCAGGAGGGTCGATCGGGCATGGTCGTCCTTGGGTGCAGCGTTTGAGCCGGCACGGCGTGCCGTGGCACTGCCGATTCTGTGGATCGGCATCGCGCCGGCCAAGAACGTGTTTGCCCGGCTCCCCTCGCGGCACCCCGGCCGCCACGGTTCAGGCGCCGCGACCCGCCGCCTTCTTCTTCGTCCGCCTGCCCAGGGCCCGCCCGGCCGGATCCGGCTCGCCGCGCCGCAGCGCGTCCAGGTAATCGGCCCACTGCAGCATCATCGTCCGCCGCTGGTTCAGGAACTCGGCGCGGTCGTAGGCCGCGCCCAGCGGGCCGCTCTTCACATGCGCGAGCTGGGCCTCGATGACGTCGGGGTTCACGTTCAGCTGCTCGACGAGGATGGTGCGCGCCATCGCGCGAAAGCCGTGCGGCGTCATCTCGTTGTTGGTGTAGCCCATGCGGCGCAGCGCGGTGCGCAGCGTGTTCTCGCTCATGCAGCGCCGGTTGCTCAGCAGGCTGGGGAAGACGTAGACGCTGCGCGCGCTGATCGGCTGCAGGTCCTGCAGGATCTCCAGCGCCCGCGGCGCCAGCGGTACCAGGTGCGGCCGGCCGTTGATCTTGCCGTGCACGGTGCGCTTCATCTTGGCCGCGGGGATGGTCCACAGCGCGCGCTCGAAGTCGATCTCGGCCCAGGCCATCTGGCGGATGTTGCCGGGCCGCTGGAACAGCAGCGCGGCCAACTCAAGCGCGGCGCGCGTCAGCGGCTGGCCTTCGTAGGCGGCGATCGCGCGCATGAGCCGGGCGGCGCCGTCGGTCTCGATCACCGCCGCCATGTGCTTGACGATCACCGGCACCAGCGCGCCGTGCAGGTCGGGCGCCGGGTTGCGGTCGCAGCGCCCGGTGGCGATGCCGAAGCGGAACACCTGGCCGGAGGTCTGGCGCAGCGTGTGCGCGGTCTCGTGGGCGCCGCGTTTCTCGATGCGGCGCAGCGTGTACAGCAGCAGCGGCGCGGTCACGTCGCGCAGCGGCAGGCTGCCGATCCAGGGGAACAAGTCCTTCTCCATGCGCTCCAGCCAGCGCGCGCCGTAGCGCGGGCTCCAGCCCGAGCGTTTGGTGGCGTGGAACTCGCGGGCCACGGCCTCGAAGGTGTCCTCGGCCGACACCTGGCGCGACAGCTTGTCGAGCCGGCGGCGCTGCACGGGGTCGGTGCCGGCGCGCAGCAGCCGGCGGGCGTCGTCGCGGGCGTCGCGTGCCTCGCGCAGCGAGACCCTCACCTTCTTGGAGCCGACCTCGGTGTAGTGGCCCAGCGAGAGCCGCTTTTCCTTTTCCTGGAAGTGGTACTTCCAGAACCAGCGGCGCGAGCCGTTGGGCGTGACTTCGAGGTACAGCCCACCGCTGTCGGAGAGGCGCACACGCGCCTTGTCGGGCGGGCAGGCCGCGTTGCGGCAGAGGGCGTCGGTGAGTGCCATGGGGGAACAAACTCCGCTTGGCGACACCCGATCATGCGCCTGTTCCCCCACTTGGACCCGGATAGGCCGCGGAATCAGTGAAACCATCCGCAACCGTTTTGGATCTCAAGTCCTTGTCCCACATGGACTTTTCTGACTTCCCGGGACTTTGCGGGACGCCCCGGAATCCTTGGGTGGCCTGCCCGGAGGGACTCGAACCCCCGACCTGTTGCTTAGAAGGCAACTGCTCTATCCAGTTGAGCTACGGGCAGCCGGCGGCGATTCTACGGGGCGCGTCGGCGGCTTCCCCGGGCCGCGTCAAGCTCCAGCACTGCCGGCCACCGCCCTCACAGCGCGTACTTCAGCGGCAGCGCCGTCGTGTACTTCAGCTGCTCCATCGCGAAGCTGGAACTCACGTCGTGCAGGTGGGTGCCGGCGATCAGGCGCTTGTAGACTGCGTCGTAGGCCTTGATGTCGGGCACGACGACGCGCAGCAGGTAGTCGACGTCGCCGCTCATCCGGTAGAACTCGACGACCTCGGGGATCGCTTCGCAGGTCGCGCGGAAGCGCTCGAACCACTCCTCGGTGTGCACCGCCGTGCGCACGCTGACGATCACCGTCACGCCGACGTTCACACGGTCGGCGTCGACCAGCGCCACCTGGCGCGTGATGACACCCGCCTCCTTCAGCCGCTGCAGCCGCCGCCAGCACGGCGTGCTGGACAAGCCCACCGCGTCGGCCAGCTGCGCCAGCGGCGTCGTCGCGTCCTCCTGCACCAGTTCCAGCAGGCGGCGGTCGATGGTGTCCAGCGAAATGGCGGCGTTCACGGTGTCCTTGGAAACTGATTCCGGAATCCGGATTCTAGAGAGCAGCTCATTGCGCGACATCGCGCCAAGACGCGAAATTCAGCAATCGCCTGCCCCGCCCCGGCGCGCACAGTGTCGCCATCACCAACCTCTCTCGCTTCGCATCTTGAAGACCATCGGCCTGATCGGCGGCATGAGCTGGGAAAGCACCCTGCTCTACTACCAGACCCTCAACCGCGAGGTCGCACGCCGCCTCGGCGGCCTGCACTCGGCGCGTGTGCTGATGCACAGCCTGGACTTCGAGGAAGTGGTGCGCGGCCAGCGTGCCGGCGACTGGGACGCGCTGGCCGCGCTGCTGCGCCAGGCCGCCGAAGGCCTGGCCGCCGCCGGTGCCGACTGCCTGCTGATCTGCACGAACACGATGCACAAGATCGCCGCCCAGGTGGCCGGCGAGGGCCTGCCGCCGCTGCTGCATATCGCCGACGTCACCGGCGTCGCCATCCGCGCGCGCGGCCTGCGCCGCGTGGCGCTGCTGGGCACGCGCTACACGATGGAGCAGCCCTTCTACGCCGAGCACCTGGCGCGCCTGGGCGTCGAATGCGTCGTGCCGCCCGAGGACGAACGTGCCGAGGTGCACCGCATCATCTTCGACGAGCTCTGCCGCGGCCAGGTGCTGCCGGCCTCGCGCCAGAAGCTGCAGCTCATCGTCGCCGGGCTCAGCGCGCGCGGCGCCGAAGGCGTGGTGCTCGGCTGCACCGAGCTGCCGCTGATCCTGGCCGAGGACGACGTCGCGCTGCCGGTCTTCGACACGACGACGCTGCACGCGCTGGCCGCGGTCGACTTCGCGCTGCAGGACAGGCTGCCGGCGCTGGCCGCGGCCTGAGGCGCCTCCCGCGCGACAGGCAGCCGGCTTGCCGCAGCCTGCGGCGGGCGCCGTGCCCGTGCCCCGCCAGGAGCCGCGATGCCCTCAACCGCCCCCAGCCCCGCGCCCGCACCGCAGGCCCCCGGAACGACCGCGCCGGACGACTCACCGGCCCCGGTGGAGCGCGACGACCCGTCGCGTGCACCGGAGAGCGGAGACAAGCCCGAGGTGCTGCCGCCCGAGCGCTGAGCCTCGTGGGGTGCGGCCGATAATGGCCGCGCCATGCGATTGCTCATCGTCGAAGACGACCCCGACCTCGGCGACGCGCTGCGCGCCGGCCTGCGCCAGGCCGGCCATGCCGTCGACCTGTTCCCCGAAGGCCAGCTTGCCGACGCCGCGCTGCGTGGCGCGCCCTACGACGCCATCGTGCTCGACCTGGGCCTGCCCGGCACCGACGGCGTGACCTGGCTGCGCCGCTGGCGCGAACGCGGCGTCGCCAGCCCGGTGCTGATCCTCACCGCACGCGACGGCATCGAGCAGCGCATCGACGGCCTGGACAGCGGCGCCGACGACTACCTCGTCAAGCCGATCGCCATCGCCGAGCTGGCGGCGCGGCTGCGCGCGATGGCGCGGCGCAGCGCCGGGCGTTCGCAGTCGGTGTGGACCCACGGCGCGCTGCGCTATGACCCGGCCAGCAAGCAGGTGCACTGGCGCGGCCAGCCGGTGGAGCTGCGCGGGCGCGAGCTGGCGCTGCTGGAGGTGCTGCTGATGAACCCGCAGCGCGTGCTGAGCAAGGTGCAGCTGCAGGAGAAGCTCTACGACTGGGGCGGCGCCGAGCCCGAGAGCAACGCGCTGGAGGTGCACATCCACCACCTGCGCCGCAAGATCGACCCCGGCATCGTGCGCACCGTGCGCGGCGTCGGCTACGCGCTGGGCTCGGCTGAGGAGAGCGAGGCTTGAACCCCGGCGGCCGCCGGCCGCAGAGCCTGCAGCGCCGGCTGCTGCTGGCGCTGCTGGTCGCCGCACCGCTGCTGTGGGCCGTCACCGTCGGCGTCGCCACCGACAGCGCGCAGACCGAGGTCGACGAGATGTTCGACGGCGAGCTGATCCGCCTGGCCGGCAGCGTGCACGGCGCGCTGTCGGGCATGGCCGCCAAGGGCGAGCTGATCGAGATCGAGCTGCAGCCCCCGGCCCTGGGCGGCACCGGCGCCGCCAAGATGGAAGACATGGCGCTGGCCGCCTGGGACGCCGACGGCAAGCCCTTGCTGTACGACCCGGAGGGCGCGCGCCTGCCTTGGCGGCGCGACGCCAGCGGCTTCGTCGACATGACGCTCGACGGCATCTCCTGGCGCGTGTACTACCAGCAGGCCGCCGACGGCCGCTGGTGCGTGGCCGCCGCCCAGCGCCACAAGGAACGCGACGAGCTGATCTGGGGCCTGCTGTCGGGCCAGCTCGTGCCCTGGCTGCTGATGCTGCCGGCGCTGATGCTGGCGCTGGCCTGGGCCTCGCGGCGTGCGCTGGAGCCGGTGCGCCGCATCGCCGGCGAACTGGAAGGCCGCGACGCCGAGAGCCTGCGCCCGCTGCCGCTGGCCGAGACCCCGGCCGAGCTGCTGCCCGTCGTCGGTGCGATGAACGCGCTGTTCGAGCGCATCGAGGCCGCGCGCCAGCGCGAGCGGCGCTTCACCGCCGACGCCGCGCACGAGCTGCGCACGCCGCTGGCGCTGCTGCGCGCCCAGTGGGACGTGGCGCGCAACACCGCCGACCCGGCCGAACGTGCGCATGCCGAGAGCCGGCTGGAAGCCGGCATCGCGCGCATGGACCGGCTGGTGTCGCAGATGCTGGCGCTGTCGCGCGTCGAGGCCGCCGAAGGCCTGCCCCGCCACCGCCCGGTCGACTGGGCGCCGATCGTCGGCCAGGTGATGAGCGACACCTTGCCGCTGGCCGAACGCCGCCACATCGAGCTGGGCTGCGACTGGCCCGAGCCGCCGGCCCGGCCGCTGCCGCTGGACGGCGACCCGGCGCTGCTGGAGATCCTGCTGCGCAACCTGGTCGACAACGCCACGCGCTACGCCCCGGATGGCGGCAGCGTGACGGTCGTCTTCGAGCCCGACGCGCTGCGGGTCGAGAACGACGGCCCGCCGCTGGCGCCCGAGCTGCTGCAGCGCCTGGGCGAACGTTTCCGCCGCCCGGAGGGCCAGGCCGAGAGCGGCAGCGGGCTGGGCGTGTCCATCGTGCAGCGCATCGCGGTGCTGCACGGGCTGCAGCTGAGCTACGGGGCGCGGGCGGACGGCACGGGGGTGGTGGCGCGGGTGGGGCGCGGAGGGCCATCAGCGAGCGCTGGAGGTCGTGAGGCCCGGTCCAGCGATGATCCGTCATAGACGCCGCGGTTGTCGCGGTTTTGCCAATCAGCCAGGGTTCTGCATATGCGCGCCTCGACTCTTGCAACGCTTGTCAGCCTGCTGCTGGCCGCTTGTTCTTCCGAGCAGCTTTACGCCACCGGCCGCAATGCACAGCGCAGCGAATGCATGAAGCAGGCCGATAGCACGGCACGCGACTGCTGCCTCAAGGACGCCGGCATGTCACATGACGCCTATCAAAAGGAAGCCGGCGCTGCACGTCAGTAAGCTCTTCAGTCGCGGACGTTACGCAAGCTGCAACTCGGCAGACGGCGCACGCGCCGCCTCATCTCATGACCAACTATTTCGACAGCCCATTCAAAGGCAAGCTGCTTTCTGCGCAGGTCAGGAATCCGAACATCAAAGCCGGGCGCTACAGCTATTACTCCGGGTACTACCACGGACATTCGTTCGACGACTGCGCGAGGTATCTGTTATCCGACCGCGACGACGTCGACAAGCTGATCATCGGCAGCTTTTGCTCCATCGGCAGCGGCGCTTCGTTCATCATGGCCGGTAACCAGGGCCATCGCTACGACTGGGCTTCTTCCTTCCCGTTCTTCTACATGAAAGACGAGCCTGCCTTCGCGAGTTCGCTCGATGCGTTCCAGCGTGCTGGCGACACTGTCATCGGCAGTGACGTCTGGATCGGCTCGGAGGCGATGATCATGCCCGGCGTGAAGATCGGGCACGGCGCAGTGATCGGCAGTCGAGCCTTGATCACACGGGACGTGGAACCCTATGCCATCGTCGGCGGGAATCCCGCAAAACAAATCAAGAAGCGCTTCTCAGAGGAAGACATCTCTCTCCTCCTCGAGATGGAGTGGTGGGACTGGCCACTCGACAAGATCGAAGCCGCAATACCGCTGTTGTGCTCATCCAGAATTCTTGAACTGCACAGCTACTGGCGACGCTTCGTCGTTTAAGCAGGCCCGAACCGGCACCACGACGCAAGCCGAATGAACCCTGTGGCCCGTGTACTGTCCTGCACTCATGAGAACGAGAGCGGCAGCTGGGTACGGGTTGGTTGCGCGGGCTGGGCTGCAGCGCGGTCAATCGGTGTGGTGCTCAATGAGCCCGAGTGCAAAAAGCCGCCACAAAAAATCCTCCATCTAGCCATTCGCACGGCATGAAGACATGTACCACGAAAGCGATAACACAAGGCTCGAGCATGCGTTGGTCGAGGAAAAATGGCAGCACGCCAGCCTGATTTTCCAGATCGACCACGATGCGTCATTTCAGTCGAGAACCTCTCTCGCGCTCGTATCCGACGGTAAAAGAATGATCGTGCGACGGTGCATCCGCCGGTACAACGACAGCCCCGACACCGATCAATTTGTGTATGCAGAGGGAGAAATCGAAGGACCCACGGCGCATACCCTGATCGCCGAACTTGAACAGGTCGCGATCTGCCCTTTCGCACCGCGTGCTCTCGGGCTGGACGGAAACACCTGCGGCGTACGCACACCGGATCTGGAACTGTCCTGGTGGGGATCGGAACCGGATTCATGGAAGCCGCTCGCCGCTTGGTACGACAAGGCGTGGGGACAGTTGCAACGCGCGCTTTCTGGAAAAGGCTCGTACTTCTGACGGCGTGCCGCAAGTCGCCGCACAGACCCCTTGTTCGCACATCGCCTTGGATGCCAAGGCAGTCTCCCGAGCGCGCCACCTTGTTCGGGCGACCACCCGACTGCGGGGCAGTCGCCGTCGAGAACAGCCGGTCAGCGCAAACCCGCCCGGCGCCGAACAAGCCACCATTGCGTCGCCGTGCCCCAACGTCGCACGCACCTCTCAGAACCACATCGATGAGCACTACCGAAACCCAGCCGGCACGCAAAGTCAAACAGCCCCCAGTCCTCTTTGCCAAGACGCAGTCGGTCATCGCTCGCGTCAGCGCCCTCGTGGGCGGGCCGCTGGTGACGTACTGGAACAACCCGCGCGGCTCGGTCTGCGGCAACGACGTCATCGCCCTCAACGAGATCCTCGGCCAGCTCGGCTGGCACGAGACGATCTATCTCTTCATCAAGTCCGACGGCGGCAGCGGCCAGGTCTCGCTGCGCTTCGTCAACCTGCTACGGCAGCACTGCCGCCGGCTCGTGGCGCTGATTCCCCTGGAATGCGCCTCCGCGGCGACGATGATCACGTTGGGCGCCGACGAGATCCGGATGGGGCCGACGGCCTTCCTCACCGCCGTCGACACCTCGCTGAACCACGCGCTGTCGCCGGTCGACCGCGACAATGACCGCGTCAGCGTCAGCCTCGACGAGCTGAACCGGGTGATCCGCCGCTGGCGCAGCGAGCAGCACGACTCGACCGAGAACCCTTACAAGAACCTGTTCTCCTACGTCCACCCGCTCGTCATCGGCGCCATCGACCGGGCGGAGTCGCTGTCGGTGATGCTGTGCCGGGAACTGCTGGCGTACCACATCACCGACGAGGCCCGCGCCCACGAGATCGCCGCGACGCTGAACTCCAAGTACCCGTCGCACAGCTATCCCATCCTGCTGAACGAGGCACGCAAGATCGGTCTCAGGGCCACGCCTCTGGAGCCCGAGGTCAACGCGCTGCTGCTCGAACTGAACCGCCTGTACAGCGAGATGGGGCAGAAGGCGACCACCGACTTCGACGAGATCCGCGCCCACGGCAACGAGATCCTGAACATCCTCGAAGGCCCGGATCTCCAGGTCTTCTACCAGCACGACAAGGACTGGTTCTATCGCAGCGAGGAGCGGCGCTGGATCACGATGAACGACGAGAGCAGCTGGCGGCGCATCGCCCGCATCCGGGGTCGGCTGCATCGCAGCATCATGCACGTGGCCTGACCGCGCCGCCCCCGGCTCCAGACCGGCCCGCCCCATGCCCACGCGCCTGTTCGCCCTTCTCGCGCTGCTCACCGCCCTGCTCTCCGGCTGCGACCGGGACGCCGTCTTCGAACGCCTCATGCCCAAGGAAGAGGCGCGCCAGGCGCAGCTCTACGTGGCACAGATCGCGGCGCGCGACTACGCGGCCCTGAAGGAGGCGATGGCCCCCGAATTGAGGACACCGGATCTGGATCAGCGTCTGCAGACGATGAGCCGGATGCTCCCACCCGGCCCGCCGACCTCGGTGAAGACCGTCGGCGCCAACACGCTGAAGGCCGGTGCCGTCACGACCTACACCATCACGCTCGAGTACGAGTACCCGAACACCCACCTGGTCGCGGCGGTGACGCTCGAACGGCACGACGACCGGCTGGTGCTCAAGGGCATCACCTTCGTGCCGCGCACCCAGTCGCTGGAAGAGGAGAATCGCTTCAAGCTCGACGGCAAGGGGCCGCTGCACTATCTGGTGCTGGCACTGGCGGTGGCGGTCCCGCTGTTCGTGCTGTACGCGCTGGTGCTCTGCGCGCGTACGAAGTTCCTCAGGCGCAAATGGCTGTGGCTGCTGTTCGTGGCCGTCGGCTTCGTGCAGTTCCAGTTCAACTGGAGCACCGGCGACTGGGGTGTCATACCGCTCAGCGTCCTGCTGCTGGGTTCGGGTTTCGCGACGAGCGGGCCTTACGCGCCGTGGATCTTCACGATCGCGCTGCCCGTCGGCGCCATCGTGTTTCTGCTGCGCCGCCCGTCGTTGCAGCGCCCCACCGCCTGACATCACGGGCGACGGCGGCCGGGTCATCAGGCAGACTGCCGCATGCCCACCCGCCAAGCCTCCTGCTCCTGCGGCCGCCTCACCGCCACGGTGAGCGGCGAGCCGCTACGCGTCTCGATCTGCCACTGCCTGGCCTGCCAGCGCCGCACCGGCAGCGTGTTCGGGCAGCAGGCGCGTTTCCGGCGCGAGGACGTCGTGCTCGACGGCGCGTCGAACCGAGTTCTTGCGCGTCGGCGACGACGGCGCCACGGTGCGTTTCCACTTCTGTCCGGCCTGCGGCGCGACGGTCTGGTACGTCGCCGACGACATGCCGGAGTCCGTCGCGATACCCGTCGGCGCGTTTGCCGATCCCGGCTTCCCGGCCCCCACCGTCTCGGTCTACGAGGAGCGCAAGCACGGCTGGGTGCAGCCGCCGCCCGACGCCGAGCACATTCCCTGAGCGACGCATCGTCGGCGCCCGCTACAGTGGGCCGATGTCGTCGCCGTCGCCGATCGAGATCCACCCGCTGAGCCCCGAACGCCAGGCCGACCTGCTCGGCTTCTTCGAAGGGCCGGCCTTCGCCGACAACCCGCGCTGGCGCAGCTGCTACTGCCAGTTCCTCTACGTCGACCACCGGCGCGTGCACTGGCCCTCGCGCAGCGGCGACGAGAACCGCGCCGCCGCCTGCGCACGCATCGGCGCCGGCACGATGCGCGGCCTGCTCGCCTACCGCGACGGCCAGGTCGTCGGCTGGTGCAACGCCGCGCCGCGCACGCTGCTCGACGCCTTCGCCGACGAGCCCGACCCCGACGCCGAACGCCTGGGCCAGATCACCTGCTTCGTCGTCGCCCCGGCGCACCGCCGCACGGGCGTCGCCACCGCGCTGCTGGACGCCGCCTGCGCCGCGCTGCGCCACCAGGGCATGGCGCTGGCCGAGGCCGCGCCCAAGCCGGACATCGCCGGCGACGCCGAGAACCACTACGGGCCGCTGTCGATGTTCCTGGCCGCCGGCTTCACCGTGCACCGCCAGGGCGAGCACGGCAGCGTGCTCGTGCGAAAGTCGCTGGTCTGAGCCCTTCTTTCCTGCCGGCGGCGCCCCGGGCGCGGCTGCCGGCGTGTCGACGATGAAACCCCTGCTTCTGTCCCTCGTGCTGGCGCTGGCCGCGACCGCGGCCACCGCCGCCGAACCGGTGCGCCGCATCGGCGTCTACGTGTTGCCCTATTACGCCGCCGCGGCCGACGACGGCAGCCGGCCGCAGGTGGCGGTCGGCAAGAGCTTCGACGAACGCCTGTCGCGCAACGAGCACGAGGCGATCGCCGACGTCGAACGGTCGGTGCGCGCGGCGCCCGAGCTGATCACGCCGATGACGATGATGGTGCTCGCGATCCGGCTCTACGACGTCGGCCTGCGCGACAAAGCCGTGTTCTGGTTCTACGCCGCCAAGGACCGCTACGCGACGCTGGCGGCGGTGCTGGACATGTCGCACCCGGCGCTGGCGCAGGTGACGCAGGCGACGAGGGACTTCGCGCTCACCGCCGGGCCCGACCTCAACGGCTACGCCTTCTGCGACCTGGGCCGCCAGGCGCGGCTGCGCCAGGAGGCGCTGGACTGGGTGGAGGCCAATCCCTACCGGGCGCTTTTCGTCGATGCGCTGCCGGCGCGCCCGGGCGATCGCGCTGCCAACCTGGAGGCGGCGCTCGCGAACCTGCGCCGCTCGGTGGCACAGGAGCGCGAGTTCCTCGCGACCCCCGAAGCCATCAGCCGCCTGACCACCGCACGCGAAGCGAACCACGCCGCCGAACGCTATTGCTGGTAGCGACTTGCCGCCGCCGCAGCCGTCCACCGCATCCTGAACCGCATGCTCGACGTCACCCAGTTCAACCAGATCGTCCTGGCGCCCAACGCCACCGAGAACGCCTTCGCCTGCGAGGTCGCACGCCTGGCCAGCGCCGCCGGGCCCGAGGGCCGCTACTGGGGCGACGGCAAGAAGTCGCTGGCCTCCAGCTGGGCGCAAGGCGCGAACAAGTACGCCTATCGCGGGCGCCAGTTCGACGCCGCCTGGGCCGCCGGTGCCGGCGTCTCGGCGCCCACGGTGGCCTGCCAGCTGAAGCTGGCGGGCCCAGGCGCCAACTCGCAGAGCTTCTACCGCTACCTGCACGACGTGCTGATCTGCACGCTCGCACAGTGCTTCGTGCCGGCGACCGCCGGCGTGCGCCATGGCTGCATGGCGGCGATCGCCTCGGGCATCCGCCAGCCCGACTGGTGCCGCGGCCGGATGCTGACCGGGCCGGTGGAGCTGCGCATCACGTCGGACCCGAATGCCCCGGCCCGCGACCCCGACCACGCGTGGATCGACACCGCCTCGGGCGTCATCGCGCCGACCGGGCGCTCGACGATCACCTGGATCCTGCTGGCGCAGAGCGGCGGCCCGTTCGGCTGGTGGTTCCGGCCGGGCACGCTGACGATCCGCTTCGACCAGCAGGTGCACCACGCATCCGGCTGGGACTTCCTCTGCGCCACGCCGATGGCGGTGGAACTGGACGGGCGCCCGGCGACGGAGCGCGAGGTGCTGCACTTCCTGCCGTGAACGGCGGGCGCGCGGCGCCCGCGATGCTTCAGCCCGCCGCGTCCCCGGCCTCGTAGGCCGCCGGCGTCACCCCGGCGCGGCCCAGGAAGGCACGCACGTGCAGCACCGACTGGCGGTCGAGCTCGTCGCCGCCGTGCGGGCGGTGCAGGATGTCCTCCACCCGGCCCAGCGTGACGCGCGTGCGCGCGCCGGACAGCGGCTCCAGCGTCGCGCCGACATGCTTGAGCAGCGACTCGACATCCCGCCAGTGCACGTTGTGCGGCGGCGGGTCGTGGAACAGCGCGCGGATCAGGTTCGTGTGATGACGGCTCATGCACGGCTCCCTGGGGTTGCACGCGAGCGTATCCGATCGGGCAGCGCCGGCGGCAGCCGCTACAGTCTCGCCCCGGGAAACGACAACACAGGGAGGACAGAGTGGCCGGCTACGTCGACAAGGTGCTGACCCGGGATGAACGCGTGCTGCACTCGGGCCATGTCAGCCTGTGGTCGCTGGCGGTGCCGATCGGGCTGGGCTTCCTGCTGCTCGTCGCCTTCGGGCTCGGGCTGCTGTTCTGGGCGTACGCGTACATCGCCTACAAGACGACCGAGATCGCGATCACGAACAAGCGCGTGATCGTCAAGTTCGGCTTCATCCGCCGCAGCACGGTGGAGATCAACATCGCCAAGATCGAGAGCATCCAGGTGCATCAGGGCGTGCTGGGGCGCATCTTCGACTTCGGCACGCTGGTCATCGCCGGCGCCGGGGACCCGCAGGCCCCGATCCCGGGGATCTCCGACCCGATCGGCTTCCGACGGGCGTTCGTCGAGGCCCAGGAAGCCGCTCTCGCGCGTCAGGCCGGCGGCTGAACATGCTCCAACGCCTCATCGCGCTGGCCACGCTGGCCGCCGCCTCGCTGCTCGCCGGTTGCGCCGTCACGCTCAACGGCGTGACCGTCCCGCCCACCACGCTGCAGAAAGCCAAGTCGATCGCCGTCGTCTCGGTGCTCGGCGACACCGTGCGCTACACGCGCCAGGGCTTCATCCAAGGCGACACGGTCGCCTTCGACGTGCCCGACTGGGGCCTGGACGGGCGCTTCGCCGACCTCTACGCCGAAGCGATCACGCGTTCGCTCGGCATCGCCGCCCGGCCTTACCACGGGCCGCTGCAGAAGGACCTGCTGCGCACGCTCTACGTGCGCACCGGCGTCACCGGCAAGGACCTGCCCGACTGGGACGTCGCGGCACCGCAGCTGCGCGCGATCGTGCAGGAGACGCAGGCCGATCTGCTGGCCGTCGTGGTGCGTGACTGGACCCAGTCCCCGGCGGCATCGACCCAGTTCGTGGTCGAGGGCCTGGGCTTCACCGGCGATCGACGTCTGTGCGCCTCGCACGCCAACATGCTGGTGGTGCTGGTCGACGGCCGCAGCCTGGCGCCGGTGGCCGGCGCATCACTGAGTTCGTACGATCGGCGATCGCTCTGGCACATACCGCGCGCGCCCTTGCCGCGCGAGGTCTGCACCCACGCCGCGACCGGCGGCCTGTCGCCGCAGGAGCTGGACATCGTGCACCGGAACGTCCTGCTGGCCGCCGCGCCGGAGGACATCGAGCAGGCGGTCAAGCGTCTGGTGAAGAAGCCCCGCTGACGACAGCCGCGCGCCAGCGGCCGCCTGCGCCTCAGCGCTTGATCTTCGCCAGCAGCTGCCGCGCCTCCTCGCGCCGCCCGGCGTCGGCGATCTGGCGGCCGGGGCGCGGCGGCGCGTCGATGGCGCGCTGCAGGTAGGTCACGGCGTCGGCCTTGTGGTCGGTCTCGACCAGGTACTCGCCGTAGAAGTAGTTGGCGTCGATGCCCTGCGGGTTCAGCGCCAGCGCCTTCTGCAGCAGCTCGCCGGCCTTGGCCTTGTCGCCGAAGCCCAGCGGCCAGCCCGGCACCTTGTAGTACAGCACGCCCAGGCTGTTGTAGGCCGAGCCCTCGAGCGTGTTGGCGTCGATCTGGATCGCGCGCTCGTACAGCGCACGCGCCTGCTTGACCAGGCCCAGCGCGCCCAGGCCGCCCTTCTCGCCGGCCAGCGAGCTGACGATGATGCCTTCCCAGACCAGCGGCTCGGCGCGGCCGGGGAAGCTCTCGCTGGCCTTGTGCGCGTTGGCCGCCAGGGCCTCGAAACGCTTCTCGCGTTCGGCGGCCGGCGTCTGGTAGCGGATCACTTCCCAGTCGTGCTGCAGCGCGGCGACGGTGTCGTCGACCGGCGCGGCCTGCGCCGCGGGCAGCGCGGCCAGGGCGAAGGCGGCCATCAGGCTGGCCAGCAGGGTGCGGCGGGTGTTCATCGCGTCTGTCCTTGTGTCGGGGCCGCAGGCAGGCTGCGGCGGTGCTTGCTGAAGCCGGAATCCATCCACGCGCCGAGCAGGCCGTTCAGGCGCGCGAACAGGCGCTCGCCGCCGCCCAGCGTGCGCTCGGGCGCCTCGCTCTCGATCAGCTGCAGCAGCGCCTGGGCGACGATCTCCGGCGTGTCGCTGGCCGCGCCGGTGGACACGTTGTAGGCCTGGGCCGCGGCGTCGTTGAAGCCGGTGCGCGTGCTGCGCGGGGCCAGCGTCTGCACACGCACCGGGCCGTCGGCCAGTTCGCGCCGCAGCGCCTCGGCAAAACCGTGCAGCCCGGCCTTGCTGGCACCGTAGACCGAGAAGCCCGGCAGGCCGATTCGCCCCAGCACCGAGCCGACGAAGACGATCTGCGCCCGCGGCTGGCGCTGCAGCTGCGGCAGCAGCGCCTGCGTCAGCAGCATCGGCGCCAGCAGGTTGGTCTGCAGCACCTGCTCCATCTGCGCCGGCGAGACGTGTGCCAGCGCGCCGAAGGCCGGCAGGCCGGCGGCGTGAACGACGACGTTGGCGTTCCAGTCGGCCGCGGCCTGCACGACGGCCTGGCGGCCTTCGGGCGTCGCCAGGTCGGCACGCTGCCAGGCGGCGCCCGGGCCGTTGGCACCCCGGCCGACACCCAGCACCGCGGCGCCGTGTTCGGCCAGCGCCTGCACCATCGCGCGGCCGATGCCGCCGGCCGCGCCGGTCAGCACGACGCGGGTCTGGTCGATCTTCATGCGGCCTCCTTCATCGGCAGCGGCAGGCTGCGGAAGACGTCGCCGTACAGGCGGTAGAACACACGCGCGGCGTGCACGATGGCGGCCTGGTCGGCCGGGTCGTGGATCTGGTCCATCAGCAGCTCGAAGTGCTGCACGTGCTCCTGGTCCAGCGTGCCGTGCGAGCGCAGGTAGCTGAAGGCCGAGTCGGGCAGCGCCAGCGCGTTCTGGATGGCGTCGGCGGCATGCAGCGCCAGCGAGACGCTGGTGCCTTCGAGCACCAGCACCATGCCGAAGAAACCCAGCGCGTTGCGCCGCGCGATCGTGTCGTAGGCGTAGGCCACCATCACTTCGGTGGCGATGCCGGGCGGGCCGTGGCGCACGGCCTCGGCGTCGCCGCCGGCATGGGCGATGTCGTCGAGGATCCACTCGTCGTGGCCGGCTTCCTCCTCGATGTACTCGGCGAGCGCGGGCTCGAGCCAGGCGTGGTGCGGCGGCAGCTGGTCGCGCAGCGCCTTCAGCAGCGGCACCGTGTGGCGCACGTGGTGGAAGGCCTCGCGCAGGAATGCCAGGTAGCTGGGCCGCGAGACCTCGCCGCGCAGCGCGCCCTGGATGATCGGCGTGGCCAGCAGAGCGTTGCGGGCCTCGGTGGTCTGTTCGAGCAGGGTGGCGTGGAATCCCATGGTGTCAGCGGTTGGCGGAAACGGGCGCCGCGCCGAGCCCCAGGGCTTCGGCATGGCGGGTGAGGATGGCGTCGCGGCGCGGCCGGCCGTTGGCGGTGGCCAGGCCCGAGGCGGCGTCGAAGGCGTCGGCGGCGCGGGTCCAGCGTGCGACGCGCGCGTAGTCGGGCAGCGTGCCGTTGGCGGCCACCACCGCGGCGGCGAGCTCGAGGTCGCCGACCGCCGGTGACGCCGGCCAGAGCACCGCCGACAGCGCCGGCTCGCCGTCGCCGAGCACGACGGCCTGGGCGATGGCCGGCTGGCAGCGCAGCGCGGTCTCGGGCCATTCGGGCGAGACGTTGCGGCCGTAGCCGGTGATCAGCAGGTTCTTCTTGCGGCCGACGACGTGCACGAAGCCGGCGTCGTCGATGCGGCCCAGGTCGCCGGTGGGCCACCAGTCGCCGTTGCGCGCGGCGGCATCACCGACATAGCCGGCGAACAGGCTGCCGCCGACTTCCAGCTCGCCGTCGGCGGCGACGCGCACGCGGGCGTGCGGCAGCGGCCGGCCGGCGCTGCCGGCGTTGTCGGCGCCGGGCAGGTTCAGCGTCTGCACCGAGGCGCCTTCGGACAGGCCGTAACCTTCGTAGGCCGGCAGGCCCAGCGCGCGCGCGGCCTGCAGCACCGGCGCGCCGACCGCGGCACCGCCAACGGCGACGAAACGCAGCGAGGCCGGCGCACGCCGGCCGGTGGCGGCCAGCCAGCCGCACCAGGCGCGCAGCATCTGCGGCAGCAGGATCAGGCTCTGCGCCTCGTGGCGCTCGACGGCAGCGTGCAGCCGCGCCGGGTCGAAGCTCGACGAGCCCGTCAGGCCGACCTCGGCCAGCGGCAGGCAGACGACGGTGCTGCCCTGGCGGCGCGGGGCCATCAGCCCGGCGACGTTCTCCAGCAGCACCGCGTACGGCAGCGCGGCGAGGTGGCGTTCGATGGCCAGCGGCGCCAGCGCCTGCACCAGGCCGTCGGCCACGGCGTCCATCGCCGCGGCCGTCAGGCACACGCCCTTGGGCGTGCCGGTGCTGCCCGAGGTGTAGGTGATCTTGGCGGTGCCGGCCGGCAGTGTCGGCCGCAGCGCCGGCAGGCGCGCGGCGCTCAGGGCGCCGGCAACGCTCGCCAGCGGCTGCCACGGCAGCCCGGGCCAGCGCGCGGCCAGCGGCGCGGCGGCGACCAGCGTGTCGACGCCGGCCGAGGCCAGCACGTGGCCCAGCATCGCGGCGTCGAAGAACAGCGGCAGCGGCACGTGCACGACGCCGGCCGCACGCGCGGCGTCGTCGAGCACGACGAAGCCGGCGCCGTTGTCCAGCAGCGTGGCCAGCACGCGTGTGCCCTGCGCTCGCAGCCAGCCGGCGGCGGCCTCGGTGGCGGCGGCGAGTTCGGCGGCGCTCCAGGCGCGTGTGCCGTCGATCAGCGCCGGCGTCAAACCGAGCCTCCGCGGCGGCGGAAACGTGCGATCGCGGCGTCCAGCCGGCCGGCCAGCACCAGCGGCCGGTGGTCGTAGTACGTGCCCCAGCGTGCGGCGTCGTCGCCCAGCACCGTCGGATCGGCGACACCCAGCGTCACCGGCGCGATGCCCAGACGCACGAAGAGGTGGCGCAGCTCGACGGTCAGCGTGCAGACGACCCAGTCGTAGCCCTGCTCGGCCAGGTGCGGGCCGATGCGCGTGATGAGGCGCCGGCCTTCGCCGGCACGCGCGGCGGCCAGGTGGCCGACCTCGACGATGCGCTCGCGCGGCGCCGGTTCACCCAGCAGCTGCTCGACCGGCGCGCCCAGATAACGTTCGAGGAACAGCGCGCCGTCGCGCGCCGGGCGGTAACCGGCGGCGGCGACGAGTTCGCCGCTGCCGTCGTGCAGCCCGACCATCGCCGGCGCGAACTCGCGCACGTCGGCTTCGTAACGATCGCGGTAGACCCGGCGCACCAGCGCCTCGACTTCGGGCCGGCCGCCGGCGTCGCCCGGATAGACGCGCAGACGCGGCTCGGCGCCTGGACGCTGGACGAAGCTCATGACCGGCTCCCGCAGCATGCTCGGCATGCAGACTCCTGTTCGGCGCTACCACGGAATGCGGTAGTCGACGAGGCAAATCTTCGCGGTCGGCGATTAGCGCGGCATTAACGCAACAGTCCCATCACGCCTGCCGAACGTGCCACCCGTCACGCACCGAGCACCGAAAGCTTCCGTCTTGGCAACGGTTTGGCACGTACCCCACAGGGCCGGGCGGATACCGTCCCCGGTTCGTCGCGGAGCCTGACAAAATCGAACGATCGTTCGAAAAGACCGTCCATTGCGGCATGTCAACGCAAGCCCCCACCACTCTCGACCTGAGTTCCGTCCACACCCTGCCCGAGCTGCTGCGCTGGCGCGTCGCGCTCAGCCCGGACGCCGAGGCCTACCGTGAACACGAGCCCGCACGCGGCTGGGTGAGCTGGACCTGGCGCCAGTTCGGCGAACGTGTCGAACGCTGCGCCGCGGCGCTGGACGTGCTGGCGCCGGCACGCGGCGCGCGCATCGCGATCCTGCTGCCCAACGGCCTGGACGCGGTGACGCTGGACCAGGCAGCCCTGGCGCGCGGCTGCGTGCCGCTGCCGATGCACGCGCTCGACAACCCGCTGTCGATCGCCTACATCCTCGTCGACAGCGGCGCCGAGCTGCTGGTCGCGCAGACCGAAGCCCAGTGGCAGGCGATCGCCGGCTGCGGGCCGCTGCCGGCGACGCTGCGCCAGGTGGTGATCCGCGAACGCGACGCCAGCGCCGCGCCGGCCGCCGCCGGCGGGCCCGAGCTGCTGTCGCTGGCCGAGTGGCTGGCACGCGGCCAGGGCCGGCCGCCCGTGGCGCCGCCGCCGGTCGGCGAAGAAGAGCTCGCGGCGCTGGTCTACACCTCGGGCACGACCGGCAAGCCTAAGGGCGTGATGCTCACGCACCGCAACGTGATGGCCAACGTCAAGGCGGTGCTGGCACGCATCGCGCCGCGGCCCGACGACGTCTTCCTGTCCTTCCTGCCGCTGTCGCATACCTTCGAGCGCACCGCCGGCTATTACCTGCCGATCGCCGCCGGGTCGACGGTGGCGTTCGCACGCTCGACGCAGCACCTGCCCGAGGACATGAAGACGGTGAGGCCGACGGTGCTGATCTCGGTGCCGCGCATCTACGAACGGGTGTTCGTCAAGCTGCAGACGATGCTCGAAGGCTCGGCGCTGAAGAAACGCCTGTTCGAGATGGCGCAGGCCGTCGGCTGGCGGCGCTTCTGCCGCGCGCAGAAGCTGCCCGTGCCGGGATCGGTGCCGGCGGCCTGGGACGCGCTGGTCTGGCCGTTGCTGGCCAGCCGCGTCAGCGCGCCGCTGCAGGCGCAGTTCGGCGGCCGGCTGCGGCTGGCGGTGAGCGGCGGCGCGGCGCTGTCGGCGCCGATCGGGCGCTGCTTCCTCGGCCTGGGCCTGCCGATCGTGCAGGGCTACGGCATGACCGAGAGCACGCCGGTCATCAGCTGCAACACGCCGGAAGACAACGACCCGGCCACCGTCGGCCGGCCGCTGGACGGCGTCGAGGTGCGCATCGGCGACAACCGCGAGCTGCTGGTGCGCGGCGCCAACGTCATGCGCGGCTACTGGAACCGGCCCGAGGACACGGCGCGTGCGCTCGAAGGCGGCTGGCTGCACACCGGCGACCAGGCCAGCCTGGACGGCGGGCGCATCCGCATCGTCGGCCGCGTCAAGGAGATCATCGTCACCGCCACCGGCGAGAAGATCGCGCCGACCGACCTGGAGATGGCGATCGTCGCCGACCCGCTGTTCGAATCGGCCTGGGCCTTCGGCGACAACCGGCCGTTCATCGCCTGCGTCGTGGTGCTCGCCGCCGGCCCCTGGGAACGGCTGGCACGCTCGCTGGGGCTGGACCCGGCCGACCCGGCGGCGCTGCAGGCGCCGGCGGCACGCGAGGCGGCGCTGGCACGCATCCGCGCCGCGACGGCCTCGTTTCCGCACTACGCCCAGCCGCGTGCGGTGTGCCTGACGACCGAGCCCTGGACCATCGAGAGCACGATGATCACGCCGACGCTCAAGTTGAAGCGCAACAACCTCCAGTCGCGCTACGGCGAGCAGGTCGAGGCGCTGTACCGGCGCTGAGCCGGCGCCCTTCAGCCGCCGTCGCGGAACACCGCCACCGCACGCTGCAGCCCCGCGGCACGCGCCTGCAAAGCCTGGCCGGCGGCGGCCGACTGCTCGGCCAGCGCGGCGTTGCTGCCGGCGGCCTCGTCGATGCGCGCCATCGCCCGCGTGGCCTCGGCGACGCCGAGCGCCTGCTCGTTCGTCGCGGTGGCAATCTCGCGCAGCCGGTCGGCGACGTTGCCGACGGCCTCGACCGCGGCGGCGACGTCGGCCTGCGCCGCGCCGGCCCGGCGCGAGCCTTCGGCGACGTGCTGGCCGCAGGCCGACACCAGCCGCTGCACCTGCTGCGCCGACGAGCGGCTGCGGTGCGCCAGCGCGCCGATGCGCGACGCGACGACGGCGTAGGCGATGCCTTCTTCGCCGGCGCGCGCCGCGGCCGCCGAGGCTTCGCGCGACAGCAGTTCGGTCTGGTCGGCGATGTCTTCCATCAGCTCGATGGTCTCGGCGGCGGCCCGGGTCGCACGTTCGATCGCGCTGACCGTCGTCAGCAGTTCGGCCACCGACTGGCCGCCGCGGCGCGCCGTCTGGCGCGCGCCGTCGGCGGCGCGGTCGACCTCACGCGCGGTGTCGGCCACGGCCTCGGCCGAACGTGTGATCTGCTCCATCGCCACCGCGGTGACCTGGACGTCGGCCGACTGCTGCTCGGCCAGCGCCGCCAGGCTGCGGCTGCCCTCGGCGATCTCGTCGGCGGCGCCAGCGATGCTGCGGATCTCGTGGCGCACGTCGTGCACGACGGCGCGCATGTTCAGGTTGGCGAGCCAGATCGCGTGGCGCAGCGTGCCCAGCGGGTGCGCACGCTCGTCGTCGCAGCGCGCCGCGAGCTCGCAGCCGGCCAGGCGCGTGGCGGCTTCCGAGACGCCGCGCACACGCGAGGCGACGCGGCGATCGAACCAGAGCAGCACGCCGGCAGCACTGGCCAGCACCAGCAGCGCATGCGGCAGCGGCGCCAGACCCGACGGCGCCACGGCAAGCGCGACGAGCGCCAGCAGCCCGGCCGCCAGTTCGTAGCTCAGGCGCCGGTGCATGGCCAGCGGCGCCACCGGCAGCGCCGGCGCTGCATCGGGGTCGCGTTCGCGCCGGCGCGCCAGCGCGGCGTAAAGCGCCTCGGCCACGGCCACCTGCTCCGCGGCGGGGCGGTGGCGCACCGACATGAAGGCGACGATGCGGCCGTGCTCGAAGACCGGCGTGACGTTGGCGACGACCCAGTAGTGGTCGCCGTTGCGGCAGCGGTTCTTGACCACGCCGCTCCAGGATCGGCCGGCGGAGATCGTCGCCCACATCTCGGCGAAGAGCTCGGGCGGCGTGTCCGGGTGGCGCACGATGTTGTGGGCACGGCCCAGCAGTTCGTCGACGGCATAGCCGCTGAGCTCGGCGAACGCGGCGTTGCAGTGCGTGATGCGGCCTTGCGGGTCGGTGGTCGACACCAGCGTCAGGTCGTCGGCGTAGACACGTTCCACCTGGGTCACCGGCAGGTTGAGCTTCATGGCGAAACGTGGCCTCCGGCCCCGGCAGATTATCGCATTAGTATCAATTTTGGCACTTGATGACGCTTCACGGCATCAGGGGAGCCCGCAGCGGCGCGGAAATTCCGCACGATCGGCACGGCCTTTGCCCGCCACCGGCATGACCCCCGACATCCCTCCACCCGCCCCCGACGAGACGATCGACGTGCACGACGGCGCCGCGCTGCAGCGCTGGGCCGAGCACTTCGGCGTGACGGCGAGCCAGATCGAGGAAGCCGTGCAGGCGGCCGGCCCCCAGGTGCGTGACGTGCAGCGCCATCTGCTGGACCAGGGCGCCAGCGCCGGCGCCGGCTGAAGCCGCCGCGTCAGCCCAGGCGCTGGCGCAGCGCGTCGACGAGTTCGGCCAGCGGCGGCCAGGGTGGCGCCGGCAGCGGCTCGCGCGCCTCGTAGTCGACACGTTCGGCGCGTTCGGGCACCTGTTCGTGGCGCGCCTGGCCCTGGGCGTCGAGCCGGCCCTCGATCGTGCTGCCGCCCTCGAAGTGGATGACGTAGCGCTGGCCGGCGAAAGGCCGGCCTTCGGCGTCGTGGTGCTCGATCTCGATCCAGTTCGGCGGCGCGCCGGGCCGCGCCTGCGGCAGCGCCGGGCGCGGCGCCGCGACACGCCCGGGGCCCGGGAAACGATGCGCGGCGGCGGCCACCGTCAGCACGCCGGGCGTCGTCAGGCGCAGGTCGGCACCGTCGAGCACGATCTCCGAACCGGCCGCACGCAGCACGAGGCGCTGTCGGGCGACGAGGCGCAACTCGCCGTCCTGCGCCTGCACCCGCAGCGGGCCGTCGGCATGCAGGCGCAAGGCGCCGGCGTGCGCCCGCAGCGCCGCCTCGCCCTGGCCGGCGACGAAGCTGGTGTCGCCGCCGGTGCTGGCCAGGTGCACCGCGCCTCCGGCGACGAAGGCGGCGTCGTGCGCGGCGGCCGAACGCATCGCGCCGCCGGCGACCGCCAGGGCGTCCTGCGCCGCGCTGTGCACCAACTCGGCATCGCTCGCCAGCGCCAGCACCGCGTCGGCGGCGAGCAGCAGCCGGGCAGGCGACGGCCCGGCGTCATCTTCGGGCGCGGCCGACATGGCCGGCGGCAAGGCCCGCACCGGGCCGTCGGTCAGAACGCCGGGCCAGCCCGGGCCGGCGGGGCGCAACGTGGCGACCGTCGACCGGGCCTGGTCCAGCCGCCGCCGCACCTCCTGCACGTCCATCTGCGCGCCTTCGCAGGAGCCGCCACGCGCCGGCCGCGCATGCGTCGTCAGCAGCAGGCCGCGCCCGGCGCGCAGCGACGCCTGGCCGGCGGTCGTGGCCTCGAAGCCCGAACCACGTGCCTCGCCGCGGCGGGCACTGCCAGCCGGCTGCGTGACCAGCCAGCCCAGCCCCAGCTCGGCGGCCATCGGCAGACTGGCCAGACGGGTGCGCAACTGGCCCGTCGTGTCGTCGAGCACCCATTCGCCGGCGCAGCCGCGCTCGGGCGGCTGGCAGGCGCTGACGACGCCGGCCAGCGGCGCCGCGCCATAAGGCGGCGGGTCGCGACCGTTGAACAGCGCGCCGAGCACCACCGGCCGGTCGATGTCGCCGTCCAGGAAACCGACCAGGACCTCGGCACCGACACGCGGCACGAAGACACCGCCCCAGCCCGTGCCGGCCAGCGGCTGCGCCACGCGCACCCAGGCGCCGCCGCGCCGCCCGGCGGCATGGCGCAAGGGCCATGGCGCCTGCGCGACGCCGTCGCCGCCGGGGTCGGCGTCGCCCTGCCAGGCGTGGCGCAGCTTGACGCGCAGCGCGCCGTCGGCCATCGGCAGGCCGTGTTCGACACCGACGACGGTGGAGGTCTGCCAGCCGGGCGCACGCGGCCGCCGCGGCGCGCGCAGGACGAGCGCACGATCGGCGGGCAGCGCCTCGAAACGGTTGCGGTAACGCCCGGCCTCGAGTTCGGCCGCGCCGAGCGCGCGCGCCAGCGCCGGCCCCAGCGCATTGGCCACCTCGTGGTGCACGGCGAGCAGCGTGAAGCGGCGTTCGGCGCCCTGCCCGTCCGTCCCGCCTGGCAGCCCGTGCACCACGACCACGGCACCAGCAGCCAGATCGCGCGCGCTGCCTTCGCCGTGCACCTGATGGCGACCGACGTCGAACACCCGCAGCAGGCGCTCGGCCCGCGCGGCGGCGGCGCCCCGGTCGGCGAAGCGGTCGACACCCCAGGCCTCGTCGTGTTGCGGCTGCGGGCCGGGGCCGGCGTCGGCCTCGCACGAGGCCACGACGGCGCGGCCGCTGCGTGTGCACAGGCTGCCGACGCGTACGCGCGCCGGCCCGCCGCCATGGTGTTCGGCGAAGCGGTCGACCGTGTCGTGGCGTGCCGGGCCGTCGCAGGTCGGCACCTCGACGGCAAAGCGCAGCGGGCCGAGTTCGGCACGTGCCGCCGTCTCGTCGGCGACGACGAGGCGGTGGCGCCAGCGGCCCGCCGCCGCGGCAGCCTCGGCGGCTTCGCCCTGCAGCGCCTCGAAGTGCCAGGCCAGCCCTTCCTCGGCCATCAGCCGGGTGCAGAAGGCCCAGTCGCTCTCGGCGTACTGGGTGCACGACGCACGCCGCGGCAGCACGCGGGTCGCCGCCAGCGTCCAGTGGGCACGCGGCAGGCCGGCGAACAGCTGCTCCAGAATCTCGGCGGCGCTGCGGTCCTCGTGCCGCACACAGGCGACACGCTGCTCCAGCAGTGCGCTCCAGGGCTGCAGCACCAGCGACCAACGCTCGCCGCCGGCGGCCGGGCCGGCCCAGGTGCTCTGCACGACCAGGCCGTACCAGGCGCGTTCGCTGCCGTCGGCGCGCTGCAGATGCACGCCGAGCTCCTCGGCGAGCAGCGCATCGACGTCGGCACCGGTGTCGGCCAGCACTTCGAGCTGCAGTTCGAAGCCGTGGCCCACGGCTTCGTCGGCGACCAGCCGTTCGGCCAGCAGCGCCGGGTGGCCGGGCGGCGTCTGCACCCGCAGCAACCGCCCCTGCAGCGACCAGCCGCAGACGCTGGCGTCGTCCACGCTCACGGCCAGCGGATGCTGAGCCGTGCCGGCTCGGCCAGCGGCTGCACGACCGGCGGCAGGCGGGCGAGCTCGCGTTCCGCCCAGTGGTCGAGCTGCAGGCGCAGCGCAGCCCAGGCCAGCAGCACGACGCCGGCGCAGACCGCGACGGCGACCCAGGGCGGCACCTGGCGGCGCAGGCGGTGCACGAGATGGTCGGGCGGCTGGGCGCGCGGCGCGAACGCAGCGCGGCCGCCGCGCCAGCGCGTGATCTCGTCGTCCAGGCGCTGCACCAGCCAGGCGCGCGCCTCGGGGGCCTGGAAGGCGTAGCGGCCCTGGTAGCCGAGCAGCAGGCACAGGCGGAAGACCTCCAGCACCTCAAGCCGGCGCGGGCCCTGCTCGCGCAGCCGGTCGAGGTGCTCGAAGAAACGTTCGCCGGCCAGCGGTTCGTCGAAGAGTTCGTGCTGCAGCGGTTGCTGCAGCCAGGTGTCGCGCAACAGGCCCGGCGCGCCGAGCGCCAGCTCGTCGCACAGCGCGGCGAACGCGAAGCAGGCCAGGCGGGCGTCGTCGGGCTCGATGCCGAGACGGCGGGCCTCGGCTTGCACACCGCCGAGCCAGTCGCGCAGCGCACGGCGGAAGGCGCGCACGTCGTCGGGGCGCGCGCCGGCGCGCAAGCGCATCAGCGCGTAGAAGCCTTCGTGCAGCAGGTCCAGCAGGTCGCGCCGGGCCTGCGGCCCGGCCGGGGTGAGCGTGGCAGCGGTGTCCATCGCTCAGCCCAGCAAGGCGTGCAGGCCCAGGCGCAGGCCCGGCAGGCCGTCGGGCACGTGCACCGCCAGGGCACGCGCCTGGCGCAGACGCTCGTACCACGGCCCCTGCGGCTCGACGAGGAAGCTGCAGGCGCCGGGTGCCAGCGGCAGCCCGGCCGGCCATTGCGCCGCGTGCACCAAGCGCACACCGGCGACGGCCGAATGCACCAGGCGCTCCAGGTCGTCGGGCGCGCCGAGCTTCAAGCGCGCCGGCACGGCCTCGATCAGCGCGGCCAGCGGCATCTCGGCACGCGCCGACAGATACAGCGCGCCGCCCGGCCCGGGCATCGTGGCGTCCAGCCGGGCCAGGCGCAGCGAGGGCCGCGTGTCGTCGAACGCAACCTCGACCCAGCGCGCCGAGACGACGGCGTCCAGCCGCTCGCGCAGCAGCGCCTCCAGCGCCGCGAAACCCGGCCCGGCGTCGGCGTGGCGGTAGGCGGGGAGCTCGGCTGCGGCCTCGCAGGCGAACGGCGTCAGCGCGCCCGCCAGTTCGAGCAGCGTGCCGAAGAGGCGCTCCGGCGCGCTGTCCGGCCCCAGCCGCGCAAGACGGGCGCTGGCGCTGCCGGCGGCCTGCATCATGGCCAGCGCAGCAGCGTCGGCGGCGCGGCCGTCGAGGCCGAGCCCGGCGCTGCCCAGACGCAGGCCCTGCAGCGCCGCCAGTCGCGCCCGCAGCCGGTCACCGATGCGGCGCTGCAAGGCCTGCAGCGCCGGAGCGCCGGCCAGCACCAGCGCGGGCGGCACGAAGTCCCGGTCCAGCGTCCAGCCGGCCGGCCCGTGGCACAGACGCAGCACGGGCAGGCCCGGCCCGCTGCCGCTGGCCGGCTGCAGCCGCGGGCGCCGCCGCAGCACGACGAGCTCGGCCTCGGGCGAGCCGGTGAACCAGTCGCGCGCCTCGACCGTGTGCGCCGCGTAACGCGCCGCGAGTCCGCGGTCTTCGCCGGCGGCGTAGTTGGCGGCGTCGGCACGCATCGGCTCGAGCACCAGCTCCCAGGTCGTGGCAGCCGCCGCCGCGGGCTCCAGCGGCACCGGCTCGGGCAGCTCGTCGTCGCGCGGAGCGCAGACGATCTCGCCATCGGGCAGCACCGCCTGCAGCACCAGTACCCGCAGCAGGCCGGCGGCCAGCGCGTCCTCGTCGAGTTCGAGCGCGGCCAGCCCCCAGGCATGCGGACGCAGCCAGCGCATGGCCTGCGCCAGCCGTGCCTCGTGATAGGCGTCCTGGCGCTGGAAGTGCTGCGGGCGCAGGAACAGGCCTTCGCCCCAGAGGATCTTGGCGGACGGGATCATGGGCGGCTCACTCCGAGGACGGGCATCGCAGGTCTCCGAGACGGTCGGCCTCGGCCGGGGGTTCCCAGGCCAGGCCCGAGACGAGCACCAGCGCGCAGCGGTGCAGCGCCAGGCGGATCGGCCGTGGCGGCGGCAGCGGGAACACCAGCTTCCAGCGGCCCGCCGCGGGCGCACGGAACAGCACCGCGACACCGAGCGCACGAGCGCCGGCCGGCACCGGCTCGCGCAGCGTCAGCGTGCGTCCCGGCGCCAGCACCAGTTCGCGCGCACCGTCGCCGGCGGCCAGGCGTTCGTAGGCCGCGCGCTGGAACGCCGCCGGATCGTCCAGCCAGCGCAGCTGCACGACGGTGGGCACGGCGACGCCGTCGGCCGCGGCATTGAGCAGCGTGCTGGCATGCAGCTCTATCACGGCCTCGGGCGGCAGCGGCGGCGCGGCCGGCTTCAGCCCGACGGCGGCCATCACCCGCGAAGCCCAGGGCGCGGCCGCGTCGCCGCCGGCGGCGCAGCCGCAGAGCAGGCAGGCGAACAAGGCACAACAGCGGCGGATGCAGGGCATGGCAGGACCTCGTGGCGGCCATTGCAGCGCGGCACCGGCGCCGGCGCACGCCCCCCGGGAGGGCGGCCCGAGAGAGGGAATCGCCACGGCCGGCCGACTCCTAGAGTGCCGTTCACCGCCTCGCCCCGAGGCCTGCCGGAGGACCCCGAATGCGCCCCGTCGTCCCGTTCGCCCCGCTTCGTGTCGCCGGCCCGCTGGCCGCCGCGGCCCTGCTCGTCGCCTGCGCCGCACCGCCCGCGGCACCACCGGCCCCGCCGTCGCTGGACGAGCAGATGCGCCAGGCCGAACAAGCCCGCAGCCAGGGTGCGCCGGGCCAGGCGCGCGCGTTGTGGCAACAGGCGGCGCGTGACCACCCCACCAGCAAACTGCCGTGGCTGCAGCTTGCCGAAGACCACGCCCGCGCCGGCGAACACGGCAGCGCCATCGCCGCCGCCCAGGAGGCGGTGCAGCGCGACCCCGCCGACCGCGAAGCCCAGGGCCTGCTCGCGCTGAGCGGCCTGCGCATCGCTACCACCACGCTGGCCGCGCTGCGCGAGCACCCCGACGGCCTGCCCGGCACGACCCGCGGCGAGGCCAGCACGCTGACGCGCCTGCTTCGCGACACCTTGGGAGAAGCCGCTCCGCCGCCGCCTCCTCCGGCAGCACCGCCGAAGCCTCGGCCGCGTGCGGCACGTGCGCCGGCCACCGCTGCGCCGGCCGTCTCGGCGGCTTCGGCACCGTCTCGCGCCGGCACTGCTGCCGTGCCCGCGCCGGTGCGCCCGCCGGTCTCGGCCACGGTGCCGGCCGCCAACCCCTTCGACCGCCTGCGCTGACGCGCCACCCAGGAGACGCCATGCCCCGCTACGACAGCATCCAGTCCCGGCTCGAGAAAGTCAGGCCACCGCGCGTGCGCCTGACCTACGACGTGCAGGTCGGCGACGCGATCGAGCACAAGGAACTGCCTTTCGTCGTCGGCGTGCTCGGCGACTTCAGCGGCGCCGACGGCGGCACGGCCACGCCGCGCACGCGCCTGAAGGACCGGCGCTTCGTCCCGGTCGACGTCGACAGCTTCGACGACGTGCTGCGCGGCGTCGCCCCGGCGCTGCGGCTGCGGGTCGCCGACACCTTGTCGGCCACCGGCGGCGAACTCGGCGTCGAGCTGCACTTCGAGCGCCTCGAAGACTTCCGTCCCGAGGCCGTCGTGCAGCAGGTCGAACCGCTGCGCCGGCTGCTCGAGGCGCGCGCCCGGCTCGCCGACCTGCGCAACAAGATGGCCGGCAACGAGCGCCTCGAAGACCTGCTGCAGCAGGCGCTGCGCGAGCCGGCCAAGCTGGTCGCGATCGGCCACGACGCCGCGCCGGCCGGGGAGTGAACGATGGACACCGCCGTCCTCACCCCGATCGAACCGGTCGCGCCGCCCGCGCCCGACCTGCTCGACAGCATCGTGCTCGACAGCCGCGTCGCGCGCGGCGAGGCCGAACACGGCCGCGCCCGCGAACTCATCGTGCACCTCGCGCACGAGGTCAGCGCCGGCACGGTCGCCGTGTCGGAGAACCTCGGCCTGGCGCTGGACGCCCGCATCGCCGAACTCGACGAGCTGATCTCCACCCAGCTCAGCGAAATCCTGCACCACCCGCGTTTCCAGCGCCTGGAAGCCGCGTGGACCGGCCTGCACTACCTCTGCCGCCACGCCGCCAGCGGGCCGCAGCAGCGCATCGCGATCTTCGACGCCACCCGCCAGGAGCTGGTGCGCGACTTCTCCACCGCGGTCGACTTCGACCAGTCGGCGCTGTTCCGCAAGGTCTACGAAGAAGCCTTCGGCAGCTTCGGCGGTGCGCCCTTCGGGGCGCTGGTCGGTGACTACGAGATCGGGCGCGGCGCCGAGGATCTCTACCTGGTCGAGCAGATGTCTCACGTCGCCGCCGCGTCGCACGCCCCCTTCCTGGCAGCCGCCTCGCCCGAGCTGCTGGGCCTGGACAGCTTCGCCGACATCGGCCGCCCGCGCGACCTGGCCAAGGTCTTCGACACCGCCGAGTACACGCGCTGGAAGAGCCTGCGCGCCAGCGAGGACGCGCGCTACGTCGGCCTGGTGCTGCCGCGGTTCCTGGGCCGCCTGCCCTACGACGCGCGCCACGGCAACGCGGTCGAAGGCTTCTGCTTCACCGAGCGGGTCGACGGCTCGGAGCACGGGCGCTATCTGTGGGTCAACGCGGCCTACGCGCTGGCGGCGCGGCTGAACGCGGCCTTCGCCTCCTACGGCTGGTGCGCGGCGATCCGCGGCGTCGAAGGCGGCGGCCTGGTCGAAGGCCTGCCGGCACACGCCTACCGCACCGACGACGGCGAACGTGCGCTGAAGTGCCCGACCGAGGTCGCGATCACCGACCGGCGCGAGAAGGAGCTGTCCGACCTCGGCTTCATCCCGCTGGTGCACTGCCGCAACACCGACTACGCCGCCTTCTTCGCCGTGCAGTCGGTGCACAAGCCGCGGCGCTACGACAGCGACGCCGCCAACGCCAACGCCGCGCTGGCGGCGCAGCTGCAGTACGTCTTCAGCGTCTGCCGCATCGCCCACTACCTGAAGGCGATGATGCGCGAGAAGGTCGGCAGCTTCGCCTCGGCGGCCAACGTCGAGGAGTTCCTCAACCGCTGGATCCGCCAGTACGTCGTCGAGGACGACGGCGCGACCCAGGAGACCAAGGCCGCCTACCCGCTGCGAGAAGCCAGCGTGCAGGTCAGCGAGATCCCCGGGCGCGCCGGCGCCTACCGCGCGGTGGCCTTCGTGCGGCCGCACTTCCAGCTCGACGAATTGAGCGTCTCGCTGCGCCTGGTCGCCGACCTCGCGCCACGCGGCGCCTGACCCACCCCCAACGGAGCCCTCATGAAGGACATCTACGTCAAGTTCGACGGTGCCAGCGAACTGCTGGGCGACAGCAGCGACACCCAGCACACCAACGAGATCGAGGTCTCGGCCTTCCAGCACCGCGTCTTCCAGCCGCGTTCGTCGACGGCCTCGTCCTCCGGCGGCCACACCGCCGAGCGCACCGAGCACGGCGAGATGCTGTTCACGAAGCTGATCGACCGCGCCACGCCCAAGCTGCTGCGTGCGGCCTCGGCCGGCACGCTCTATCCCAAGGTGCTGGTCACCTTCTACCGCGCCTACGGCGGCAAGAACGCAACCGCGACCTCGCAGTCGCGCATCGACTACTACCGCATCGTGCTCGAGGACGTCGTCGTGTCCTCGGTCGAGACCCATGTCGACGAGGACGAGCTGCCCAGCGAGACCTTCGGCCTGCGCTACGGCAAGGTCACCTGGGAGTACAAGCAGCACAAGCTCGACGGCTCGGCCACCAGCACCGGCGTCGCCGGCTGGGACCTGCGGCGCAACGTCGCCGTCTGAACGATGGCCGGCGCTTCGCTGTTGGCGGCGATGTTGGGCGAGCCCGCAGCCGAGGCCGCTGCGGCGGCTCCGGCCGAGCACGACGCGCTGGCCCTCGCCCGCGACCTGGAACGGCTGCTCAACACACGCAGCGCCTGGCCACCCGAGCGCCTGCCGCGCTGGCCGCGGGTGGCACGTTCGGTCTACGCCTTCGGCTTTGCCGACACCGGAGCCGATGGCGACGGTGCCGAGGCGCTGCACCGCCTGGCCGAACGCATCCGGCAGACGCTGGCTGCGCACGAACCGCGGCTGGCCGATCTGCGCGTGAGCCCGCGGCCCGGGCCGAAGCGGCCGCCGGCGTTCACGATCGAGGCGACGCTGCGCTGCCCCGGCACGAGGCTCAGCTTCGACGCCGAGATCGCGCCAGGCCGCCATCGCTGCCTGGTCGCGCCCGCCGCCAGACACGCCGCCTGAGATGGACACGCTGCTGCCGCACTACGAGCGCGAGCTCGCCTGGTTCGACGAAGCGTCCAAGGCCTTCGCGCGCCGCTACCCGCGGGTCGCCGGTCGCCTGGCCGGCGGTGCCGAGCTGGTGGCCGACCCGCATGTCGAGCGCCTGATCCAGGCCGTCGCGCTGCTCGGCGCGCGACTGCATCGCCGGCTCGACGTCGAGATGCCGCGCATCGCCGAAGCCATGCTCGAGGTGCTGCACCCGGCCGCGCTGCGCCCCTTCCCGTCGTGCAGCGTCGTGCGTTTCAGCGCCGAACGCAGCCTGGGGCAGATGAGCAGCGCCCGCTGCATCCCGCGCGGCACGCTGCTGCACAGCGCGCCGGTGAACGGCGTGTCCTGCCGCTTCGCCAGCGCCTACGACGTGCATCTGGCGCCGCTGCGTATCGCCGACGCCGGGGCGCGTGCGGCAGGCGCCGTCGCGGTACCGGTGGCGGCGCGCCCGGCGGCCTGGTTCTCGGTGCAGCTGCAGCTCGTCTCGGCGGCGGCGCAATGGGCGACGCTGGGCCTGGACGCGCTGCGGCTCTTCATCGATGCGCCGCCGTCGCAAGCGGCGGCATTGCGCGCGGCGCTGCTGGACCACGTGCAAGGCGTCTGGCTCGACGACGGCAGCGGCGCGCAGCCGGTGGCCGATGCGGCCCCGGTCGAAGTCGGTTTCGGCGACGACGAGAGTCTGGCCGACGACAGCGGCGAGCGCGGCGCCGAACGCCTGCTGGGCGAGTACTTCGCCTTCCCGGCCAAGTTCGACTTCATCGACCTGCCGCTGCCGGCGGCGCTGCGGCGCCGCGATGCACGCCGGGTGACGTTGCACTACGCGCTGGCAGCGCGTGCGGGTGGGCGCACGCCGGCCTGGCCCGAACTCGAGGGCCTGGGCGCCGCGCAGCTCGTGCCGGGCTGCAGCCCGGTCGTCAATCGCTTCCGCCAGCGCGCCGAGCCCATCCGCGTGAGCCAGACGCGCGAGTCCTACCCGGTGCTGGTCAACGCCCGCCACCCGGCGGCCTACGAGGTGCTGGGTGTCGAACGGGTGCGCCGCACACGCCAGGACGCGCATGGCAGCAGCTTCGAGGAGCTGCCGCCGCTGTACTCGCTGCGCCACGCCTCGGCGACACCGGCCGGCACCAGCGCCTCGTGCGGCTGGAGCACACGCCGCGACGCCGAACGCGCCGCGCTGTCGCCGGGCCACGAGTTCGCGCTGACGCTGGTCGACAGCGCCCTGGCGCCGGAGCGGGCGGTGACCGAGACGCTGTCGGTCGACGTCGTCGCCAGCAACCGCGAGCTGCCGACGATGCTCGTGCCCGGGCCGGGTGGCGGCGAACTGCAGGCCGACGACGGCGGCCCGGCGGAGAGCATCGTGCTGCTGCGCCGGCCGACCCCGAGCACGCGGCCGGCGCCCGAGCTCGACGCGCCGTGGCGCCTGGTGTCGCTGCTGGCGCTGGCGCGCACGCCGGTGGCTGCGGCCGGCCTCGACGGCTTGCGCGAGTGGCTGGCCCTGCACGGCGACGGCGACGGCGGCGGCGGCGCCGGGCCCGGGGTCGCCGCCAGCCTGCGTTCGTTGGAGTGCCGCGCGGCCGAAGCCTGGTGGCCCGGGCCACCGGCACCTTGTCTGGTGCGCGGCCAGGACATCCGCGTCGACGTCGACGAGCCGGCCTTCGTCGGCTCCGGGGCCAGCCTGTTCGGCCGCGTGCTGGCGCATGCACTCGCGCGGCGCGCGCCGGTCAACAGCTTCGTGCGCCTGAGGCTGCACGCCGCCGGTGACGGCCGGCTGCTGTTCGATGGCGGCCGGCGCAGCGGGCGCGCGCGGCTCGGCTGATGTCGCCGTCGACGCCGCGCTCGCCGATCGCGCGCCTGCTGGCCGCGCCGACGGCCTTCGCACCCTACCCGGCGTTGCGCCTGCTGCGCCGCTGGCTGGCCGCCGAGGGCCGGCCGGAGCGGCTGCGCTGGCGCGCCAGCACCACGATGTCGGCGCCGGCAGCCGAGATCGAGTCGCTGCGCCTGCAGCCGGCGGCGGGCGGCGACGCCGCCGAGCTGGAATGGGTCACCGCCTTCGGCTCGCTGCTCGGCCTGCACGGCGCGCTGCCGGCGGCCTACACCGAGACCCTGCTCGAACGCCGTGACCAGGCGGCGCTGGCTTTCGTCGAGCTGTTCCAGCAGCGCCTGGGCGATTGGGGCGAGCAGGCCTGGCGACACGGCCGGCCGGCACTGGACGCCGAGAGCGGCGGTCACGACCGCCTGCTCGCCGCGCTGCAGGCCCTGGCCTGCCAGGCGGGCGCGGGGCTGGCGGCGGCGTCGCGCGGCTTTCATGCCGGCGCGCTGGCCACCGGGCGGCCTTCGGCAGCGGCGCTGGAGCACGTGCTGGCGCAGCAGTTCGGCACCCGCGTCACCGTGCACGGCTGGCACGGCCGCTGGCACACGTTGCCCGCCGACGCCCGGGCCCGGCTCGGCCTGCGTGCCGTGGCGCTGGGCGGCGACGCGGTCGCCGGCGGCCGGGTCTGGCAGCGCGACCTCGATCTGCGCCTGGACATCGGCCCGCTGCCGCGCGCACGCTTCGACGCCCTGCTGCCCGGCGCCGACGGCGCGCGCGCACTGGCCGCCTGGTGGCAGGCGCTGGCAGGCGGCAGCCTGGACGCCGAAGTGCGCCTGCAGCTGCGCGCCGAGGACCGGCGGCCAGCCAGGCTCGGCGGCGCAGAAGGCGCAGAGGGCGTGCGGCTGGGCTACGACGCCATGCTGCCTGCGCCCGGCGCGGCGGTGGACGGCGCCGCCGCACGCTACCGGCTCGCCGGGCCGCTGCACGACGGGCACGGGCGATGACGGCGCTGTCTCAGCACGGCCGCCTGGCGACACTGCAGACGGCGCTCGGCAGCGACTGCCTCGTCGTGCACGAGGCGACGGTCTGGGAGGCGATCGGCCCTTGCCCCGACCGTGCCCTCGCCGCACCGGCGCGGCGGCTGCACACGCTGCCCGGCGACGGCGGCGAGGCCGGGCGCCCGACGGGCTTTCGCATCGAGCTCGTCGCGCTCGCGGCCGACCGCAGCCTCGACCTGGCCTGCCTGCACGGCACGCCGGCACGGCTGGACCTGCAGACCGCGACCGGCCGCCGCTGCTGGCACGGCCACCTGCACGAAGCCGGCTGGCTGGGCGACGACGGCGGCCTGGCGCGCGTGCGCCTGCTGATCGAACCCTGGACCGCCTGGCTGCAGGACGAACAGCACGCCGAGGTCTTCCACGACGCCGGCGTCGTCGAGATCGTCGACCGCGTGCTGGGCCGCACACGCGCCGGCGCGCCTGAACCGGCCTGGCGCTGGGACCTCGCCGACGGCGCGGCGCTGGCGCGCCGCGGCCGCTGCGTGCAGGCGCACGAGAGCGATCTGGCTTTCGTCGAACGCCTGCTGCTCGACGAAGGCCTCTGCCATTGGTTCGAGCACGAGGCCGATGCCGAGGCGCCGGGCGGCGGGCGCCACCGCCTCGTGATCGCCGATCACGCGGGCGCCTTCTCGTCCAGCGCCGCGGCCGCGCTGCGCTACGCGCCCGGCGGCACCGGCCCGCAGGAAGACACGCTGGCGCGCTGGAGCCGCGAACACCGCCTGGCCACCGGCCGGCTGCGCTGGGCCAGCCGCGACGACCGCCGTGCCGACCTGCGCCCGGTCACCGCCGGCCCCGAAGCCGAGCCGGCGCTGGAATCGGTCGACGTCGCCGACGGCTACGCCTACCCCAGCCTCGAACACGGCCTGCATCGCGCTGGCACGCGGCTGGACGCGCTGGCCCGCGACGCCCACCGCTGCCGCGCCAGCGGCGGCTGGCGCGAAGCCGCCGCCGGCCTGTGCTTCACATTGACGGGCCACCCGGTGCACGACGGCAGCGACCCGGCGCGCGACCGTTTCGTCGTCGACGTGGTGAGGCACGAACTGCGCAACGACGTCGCCGCCGGGCCGCTGAAGCACGGCGCGCTGGCCGCCGAGCCCGGCCCGGGCTACCGCTGCGAGCTGATCGCGCGCCCCGCGGCGCTGGCGCCGCGGCCGCTGCCGCGCGACGAACAGGGCCGGCCTGAGCTGCGCCTGGCGCACGCAGCCGATGCACCCGGCCTGGGCAGCGCGCGCATCGTCGGCGACGGTGCGCCGATGGCGACCGACCGCGACCACCGTGTGCTGCTGCGCTTCCACTGGGAGCACGGCGACGGGGGCGAGCCGACGCCGAGCCCGCACGCCCCGACCGCCGGCCGCTGGGTGCGCGTGGCGACGCCGGTGGCCGGCGACGGCTGGGGCGGCGTGCACCCGCCGCGCGCCGGCCAGGAGGCGCTGGTCGCTTTCGTCGCCGGCCGCCACGACCGGCCGCTGGTGCTGGGCACGCTCTACGGCAGCGCCGGCCACGACGGCGAAGTGCCGCTCGCCGCCACCACGGCCTCGCCCCCATGGCGGCCGGACCCGGGCGACGGGTCGCCGCCGCCCGGCCCGGCGCTCGGAGCGCAGCTGTCGGGCTGGCGTACGCGCGAGCTGGCGGCCACCGGCGCCGCCGCCGGGCGCGGCAACCAGCTCGTCTTCGACGACAGCCCCGACGCCGAACGCGTCGAGCTCGCCAGCGACGAGTCGGCCACCCGGCTGCAGCTCGGCCATCTGCGCGAGCAGCAGGACGGCCGGCCGCTGGCGCCGCGGGGTGCCGGGCTGGACCTGCAGACCGCGGCCTGGGGCGCGCTGCGCGCCGGCAGCGGCCTGCTGCTGAGCGCCCACGGCCGCCCCGGCAGCCAGCACGAAGGCCTTCAGCTCGACACCACCGAAGCGCGGGCACGGTTGCAGCAGGCGCGACGCGTGGCGAGCACCGCCGCGGGCAGCGCCTGGCAGGTGCTGGACGCGCTCGCCAAACGGCTGGCAGCCGACGCCCAAGGCACCGGCTGGTCGCGCCCCGACCTGCTGCTCGCCGCCCCGCAGGGTGTCGTCTTCTCGACCTCGGGCGACCTGGTGCAAGCCTGCGACGGCGACCACGAGCAGGTGGCGTCGGCGCTGCAGCAACTGGCCGGCCGCACGCTGGCCTTCGTCGCCGGCGGCGGGCTGCGGTTGCACGCCGCCGGCGGGGGTGACGCGGCGGGCCTGCCGGTGATGTGCCTGCACGCAGCCGACGGGCCGGCCTCGGTGCAGGCCGGCGGCGCGGCCACGGTTCAGGCGCGGCAGGACCTGCGCGTCGCCTCCTGCGACGCGACGCTGGACGTGCTGGCGGCCACCGGGATCCGGCTCGAGACCGGTGGCGCTTCGCTGCGGCTGGACGCCGAAGGCATCACGCTGTCGGCGCGCGGCACCGTGCAGCTCGCCGGCGGGTCGGTGCGGCTCGAAGCCGGCCGCAGCGCCGACACCGACGCGGCGCCGCGATGACGCCGCCGCGCCGGCTCAGCGGCCGCCGTCGGCGGCGCGGGCGGCGAAGAAGTCGTAGATCGCGCGGTCGTCCATCTGGCGCGCGTTGGCCAGCTCGCCGGCCTTGGTGACGTAGAGCACGCGGCCTTCGGGCGACAGCACGGCCACCGCCGGGATGCCCTGCTTCAGCGGCACGCCGTAGCGCTCGGCGAGCGCGACGTTGTGGTCGAAGCGGCCGACGTCGACCTTGACGACCTTGAAGCGGCTGGCGATCAGCGGCGCTGCAGCGCCCTGCTTGAAGGCCATGTCCAGCACCTTGCAGTCGCCGCACCAGTTGGCGCCGAAGACGACCAGCACCGGCTGGCGCGTGCCGGCAGCGGCCTGCAGCGCGGCGGCGATCTGCGCCGGCGCGTCGGCACGTTCGTCGTAGGCCGGTTCGGCCGCGGTGGCCGAGACGGTGGCGGCCGCGAGGGCCAGGCAGGTGATCAGGCGTCGCATCGTTTCACTCCCGGGGCGCGACTGTACGTCAGCGCCGCGCCGGCCAGGCCAGGCGCAGCAGCCCCGGCCGCCGGGCCAGCGTCAGCGCGACGGCGAGCGCCGCCGCGGCCAGCAGCATCAGCCAGACCAGCACCGCCATGCTCGGCGGGTCGGCACGCAGGCACGCCGCGAGCGACGCGACGACGCCGGCGGCGCCCAGCACCCGCAGCGGCCGCCGCGGTGGGGGCATCGCCCCGCCCTGCACACGCTGCCAGTGTTCGTCCATCGCCAGCGCCAGCCAGGCGAAGGCCGCCAGGGCAGCCAGCGTCGCCGCGATCAGCATCCAGGTCGCCTCAGACATGGCCGGCCTCCGGCAACACGCGCGCCGCGGCGACGGGCGCAACGGAGCGCCGCGACAGCCGCCGCGCGACCCAGGCCGCGACGCCGGCCGACACCAGCAGCGCCAGGTCCAGCCCCGCCACCGGCCAATACGGCTCGGCGATCGTCTTCAGCAGGTGGTCGCCGGTGGTCACGGCATTGAGCACGACGGCGGCGACCGCCAGCACGGCGATCGCGACGCACTGCTCGCGCCAGGCCGGGTTGGGCCGCCCCAAGGCCACCGGCGCGCTGCGCCAGGCGGCGTGCAGCGCAGCCAGCGCCCAGGCGCCCCAGAACACGCCCTGCTCCCAGGTGCCGCGCGCCGGCAGGTCCTCGGGCAGCAGCCGGTTGGCGACGAGGATCGCCGCCGTCGCCACCAGCATGCCGGTGACGGTGGCCACGGCCAGCGCGTCGACGACACGCGCGCCCTGGCTGCCGTCGCGTGCGTGCTGGCGCTTGCGCTTCTCGACGAAGAGCACGAAGCCGGTGGCGATGCAGGCCGCGCCCAGCAGCCCGCCCAGCACGTACAGCCAGCGCAGCAGCCAGTGGCGGAAGTGCTGCAGGTGCAGCCCGGTCAGGAACTCGTTGACGCTGTCGACCGCCGTGCGCGGCGGGTCCTCGCGCAGCAGTTCGCCGGTCGAGGCCTTGAAGTGCATGCCCTCGCCGGTCAGCGCGATGCGGTCGGTGCCGGCGCGGTAGATGCTGACGGTGCCGTTGGCGTCGCCGACGTGCTGCATCCACAGGAAGCCGACTTCACCGGCGCGCCCGCGTTCGGCCCAGCGCTTCTGCGCCTGGGCGACCATCGCGTCGACCGAGGCCAGCGGCGCGGCGACGCCGGCACGCTCGTGCGGCAGCCCGGTCTCGGCGGCTTCGACGCGCTCGTGCATCTCGTGCAACTCGTGCAGCTGGGTGTGCGCCACCGGGAAGTACAGCCCGGCGAAGATCACCAGCCCGGTGAAGGCGAAGAAGAAGTGGAAAGGCAGCGCCGCGACGCCGCTCAGGTTGTGCAGGTCCAGCGTCGAGCGCCCCAGGCTCTTCCAGGGGCGGAAGGTGAAGAACTCGCGGAACAGCCGGCGGTGCATGACGATGCCGCTGACCAGCGCCGCCAGCATCACCAGCGCCGCCAGGCCGACGATCCAGGTGCCCAGGTCCTTCCAGTGCAGGTTCAGGCTGTAGTGCAGCGGGTAGAAGAAGCGGCTGCCGATCTTCAGCCGGTCGTCGCTCAGCAGCGCGCCGCTGCGCGGGTCGACGGTGCGCGTGCCCCAGACGAGCTGCTCGGGGTCGTGCGCGTTCGGCACCTCGTAGGACGCGAAGACCGACAGCACCGGGTCGCGGTGCGTCGTGTATGCGCCCCAGCTGGCGACGGTGTCCCAGCGCTCGGGCAGCGGGCCGTCGACCAGGCCACGCAGCGCACGCACGTTGTCGGCGTCGGGCTGCATCTGCTCGAAGATCGGCCGCAGCATGCGGTCGAAAGACGGCATCGGCTGGGCCTCGAAGCGCGTGGCCGGAATCGCCCAGCGGTCGATCTCGCGGTCGAAGACCGACAGCGCGCCGAAGAAGAAGGCGACGGCGAGCACGTAGCCCAGCACCAGGCCGAACCAGGTGTGCAGCCAGGCCATCGCGAGGCGGAAGTTGGCGAACATCGGCAGTTCCTCCTTCAGACCAGCAACGACTGGATGAACGACGCCGCGCCGGCCATCGCCGCGCCGCCGGCCAGCAGCACGGCCCAGACGCGCACCAGGCTGCGTGCCGCGATCGCCCACAGGAAGACGGCGAGGTAGGCCAGGAAGGCCAGCATCGCGCTCAGATGCTCGGCGTCGTGGAAGGCCATGCCGGCGCCGTACAGGCCGGCGACGCCGAGGGCGCTGAGCCCCCAGCAGAAGGCGTAACCGCCGACGACGGCGGCGAGCACACGCGAAACGACTTGCACGCGGGAAGGAGAAACGAGGGTGGCGGCCATGCGGTGGATCCGGTCGGGTGCCGATGGGCCGGCCGGCCAGGGGCGCCACCGCCCCCGCCGGCCGGGGCGTCAGAAGCGGTAGTCCAGGTTCAGCGCGACGGCGCGCGCCTCGCCCCAGCTGTAGGTGCTGTAGACACTGAAGATCGTGTAGTACTTCTTGTCGAACAGGTTGGTGACGTTCAGCCGCCCGGTGAGACGGGGGCTGAAGCGGTAGCTGACCATCGCGTCGGCCACCCAGTAGCCGTCGACCTCGTGGCGCACCGTGCCCAGCGTCGGGTGGCTCACGTCGCCCCAGGTCTTGTCCTGCCAGCGCGCGCCGCCGCCCAGCGTCAGGCCGGGCACGGCCGCCGGCTTCCAGCTGCTGTACAGACTGAACTGGTTCTCCGGCGTCAGCGTCGACACCTTCAGGCCGTCCTGGCGCGAGACCTTGTGGCTGTAGCCCGCGTGCAGCTGCCAGTTCGGCGCCACCTGGCCCGAGAGCTCGAGCTCGTAGCCCTTGGTGGTGACGCCGTCGATCGCGCGATAGGCCGTGCCGCCACTGGGCGTCAGGCCGCCGGTCTCCTGGGCGTAGTTGTCCTGCTTCAGGTGGAAGACCGCGGCGCTGGCGTTGAGCCGGCCGCCGAGGAACTCGGCCTTGACGCCGGCCTCGAGGTTGCGGCCCTCCTGCGGGTCCAGCGTCTTGCCGGCTTCGGTCTGCGCCGACTGCGGCATGAAGATCGTCGTGCCGCTGGCGTAGACCGAGAAGCGCTTGTCGAGGTCGTAGACGACGCCGAGGTAAGGCACGACGACACCCGACTCGTCGATGTCCGAGGTCTCGTAGTTCAGCACGCGTGCGCCGCTGATCAGCTTCAGGTCGTCGCGCAGGTTCCAGCGCACGGCACCGTACAGGCCGTTCTCGCGCGTGGTCTCGCGGTTGCGCGAAGGCGTCAGCGAACTCCAGTCGGGCTCGGGCAGGCGGCCGTTCCAGGCGTCGTAGTCAGGGACCTCGGTGCTGCCGGCCCAGAGGCCGCGGTTGGTCCAGCGGCGTTTGGTGACGCTGCCGCCCAGCACCAGCTCGTGGCGCCGGTCCAGCAGCTGGAACGGCCCGCTGACGTAGACGTCGAGCGCGTCGGCAACCGTCTTGCCGACGTACTTGCCTTCCCAGGTGCTGATGCCGCTGCCGTCCACCGGGTCGGGGAAGCCCGAACCCGCCGAACCCAGCTCGGCGTCGTAACCGTTGATCTGGTGGTTGAACTGCGCCTTGAACACCCAGTCGTCGGCGAAGAAGTGCTCGACGGTGGCGAAGACGGTGCGTGTGTACTGGTCCCAGTGGCTCCAGTCGGCACCGTTGTTGAACGAACGCGGCCGGTCGTTGAAGCTGCCGTCGGCGGCGTAGATCGGGATGCCGCCCCAGGTCGAACGTTTCGGATCGTTGTTCTGCAGGTCGGCGCCGACGGTCAGCAGCGTCGACGGCGTCAGATCGGCCTCGACGACGCCGTAGAGCACCGCGGTCTTGCGCTCGTGGCCGTCGAGCTGCGACTCCTTGTGCTGGTAGGCGGCGACGGCGCGTGCCCGCACGCGGCCGGCCTCGTCGACCGCGCCGCCGACGTCGACCTGGCCGCGCAGATCGTTCCACGAACCGACGCCGACGCTGGCCTGGCCCTGGAACTCGCGGGTCGGCTTCTTGCGGATCAGGTTGATCGTCGCGCCCGGTTCGCCGCTGCCGGTCAGCAGGCCGGTGGCGCCCTTCAGCACCTCGACACGGTCGTAGATCGCCATGTCGCTGAGCGTGTTGCCGGCCGAGTAGCCCGAGTCGCGGCGCATCGGGATGCCGTCGTACTGGAAGTTCTGGATCGCGAAACCGCGTGCGAAGTACTCGGTGCGCTCGGTGTCGTAGGTGACGATGCTGATGCCCGGCGTGTGAGCCATGACCTCGTCGATCGTCGTCAGGCCGAAGTCGTCCATTTCCTGGCGCGTGACGACGCTGACCGTCTGCGGCGTCTCGCGCGGCTTGAGCACCAGCCGCGTCGCGGTGGCGATCGCGCCCGGCGTGTAGTGGCCCGAGCCTTCGGTGATCTCGCCGAGCTGGTTGGCCGTCGCGGTCAGCGCCGGCAGGCCGGCGGCCGCCGCCGGCACCACGGCCGGCGCCTGCGGCGGCGCGGCGCGCAGCACCCAGCCGCCGCCGTCCTGGCCCACCGCCTGCAGCCCGCTGCCGGCGAGGATGGCCGCCAGGCCGTCGGCGGCGCCGTAGCGGCCGGCCAGGCCGGGGCTCCTCTTGCCGGCGGTCAGCGCGGCGTCGATCGTGATCATGAAACCGGCACGCGCGGCGAAGCGGTTGAGCACCTGGTCCAGCGTGCCGGCCGGGATGTCGACCTGCAGGCCGGCGGCTGGGGCGGCGGCCTGGGCGTGGGCGGCGGGGAGCTGGGTGAAAGCCAGGCCGGCGAGCACGGCGGCGCGGGCGATCGGGTGGCGCACGAAGGGACGGCGCACGGCGGGGACAAGGCCGGAAGGCATCAGGAATCCTTTTCGTCGGGAGTCAGCGTGGCCCGCCGAACGGCAGGCCTCATCTGCATTCCCGGACGAGCGGGAAAAAGTGCTACGCCCGGCCACGCGCCGGCTCCACGGTGAGCCACCAGCGTGTGGCGCGGGTGATGCGAACCGGCAACGCACGCAGCAGCGACCGCAGCACGGCGTCGGTGTCGGCCAGCGGGAAGACACCCGAGACGCGCAACGCGGCCACCGCCGGGTCGCAGCGCAGCACGCCGCGGCGGTAGCGCGCCAGCTCGGCGACGAAGTCGTCCAGCCGCATCCGTTCGGCGACGAGCAGGCCGCGCATCCAGGCCGCCGCCGCCTCGTCCAGCGCCTCGGGCGCCGCGGCGGCCGTGGTGTCGAACAGACCCTGGAAGCCGACGTCCAGCCGCCGCGGCGCGCCGCCGTCGCGCGGGCGAAGCTCGACGGCGCCTTCGAAGACCTGCACGCGGGTCGCCGCGTCCAGGCAGCGCAGCGCGAAACGGGTGCCCAGCGCCTGCACGCGGCCGGCCGGCGTCTCGACGACGAAGGGGCGGCCCGCGGCGTCGGGTGCGGTGGCGATGAAGACCTCGCCAGCGAGCAGGCGCACCAGGCGCTCGGTCGCGCCGTAACGCAGGTCGACCGCGCTCGCGGTGTTCAGTGTCAGAAGGCCGCCGTCGGGCAGCCGCAGTTCGCGGCGCTCGCCGGTCGCCGTGCGCTCGTCGGCGCTGGCGAGCTGCCAGGCCGGCGTCTCGCGCAGCAGCGCGGCCGTGCCGCCGGCGCCGGCCAGCAGCAGCAAGGCGCGCAGCGTGCGGCGCCGGCCGTTTCCGGCGGTAGTCGTGCGCAGCACGGTGCCGGCGACGTCGGCCGGCAGCGCCTGCAGCCGGCCGCCGGCACGCTGCAGGCGCTCCCAGGCAAGGCGGTGGGCCTCGTCGGCGGCCAGCCAGGCTTCGAAGGCGCGGTGTTCGGCCTCGCCGGCTTCGCCCGACCAGAAGCACACCTGCCACTGCAGCGCGGCGCGCTGCACCGGGTCCAGCCGCTGTCCGGCCTCAGCCATCGTGGTCCAGCGCCAGGAAGCAGGCCTCGGCGGCCTTCAGCATGTACTTGCGCACCGTCGCCACCGCGATGCCCTGGCGTGCGGCGATCTCGGCGTAGGTCAGGCCGTCGAACTGCGACAGCAGGAAGACCTCGCGCACCACCGCCGGCAGCGCCGCCAGCGCCGCATCGAGCAGCAGCAGCGACTCGAGGGCCGCGGCGCGCTGCTCGGGCGACGGCGCCAGCAGCTCGGGCATCGCGGCCAGCGCGTCGAGGTAGGCGCGCTCGACGAGCTGGCGCCGGTGGCGGTCGATCACCAGGCCCTTGGCGATCTGCATCAGGTGCGGCCGCGCCTGCCCCGGCGGCGGCGTGCGCCCGCTGACCAGCACCCGCAGATAGGTGTCGTGCGCCAGGTCGGCGGCATGGTGGGCGCAGCCCAGCCGGCGGCGCAGCCAGGCCTGCAGCCAGCCGTGGTGCTCGCCGTAGAGCAGGCTGACTTGCTGTTGCAGGGCGGGTTCGGCGGCGGCGTGCACGGCAGGAAAGCGGTCGGTCAGATCCGCTAATGGGAATTGTTCTCATTCTATGACAAGCTCCCCGCCCCGCCGCTCCAGACCTCAGAAGCGGTAGGCCGCGCTGAGCGAGGTCTTGCGCCGGCTGCCGTAGTAGCAGTAGCCGCTGCTGCAGTTGGTGATGACGTCCTTGTCGGCGAGGTTGGAGACGTTGAGCGCCAGGCTCCAGGCACGCCAGTCCCAGCCCAGCAGCGCGTCGTACAGCGTGTAGCCGGGCACGTCGCGCGCGGCGGTCTCGCCGATGCCGCGGTGCGAGCCGACCATGCGTGCACCCAGGCCGAGCTTGAGCCCCGAGGCGAAACGCTGGTCGGCCCACAGCGACAGCCGCTGGCGCGGCACCGCGGTCGCCTGCTTGCCGACTTCGGCCGGGTTGGCGCTGCGCGTGACGTCGGCCTTGGGCGTGAAGGCGTAGGACGCGGTGAGGTTCATGCCGGCACGCGGCTCGGCCACCGCCTCCAGCTCGAGCCCGCGCACCGTCACCTCGCCGTCGGCCGAAGGCACGTAGTCCAGGTCGTAGCTGACGTAGTTGCGGCGGCGCAGCTCGAAGACCGCGGCGCTGTAGACCGCTCGCTGCCCCGGCGGCTCGTAGCGCAGGCCGGCTTCGAGCTGGCGCCCGGTCTCGGGGTCGAAGGGTTTGCCGGTCGTGGGGTCGACGACGGTGGACGGCGCGAACGAGCTGGAGTAGCTCGCGTACGGCGCCCAGCCGCCGGCGGCGCGGTAGACGACGCCGGCACGCGCGCCGGTGTGGTGGTCGCGCTGGCGCGTCGAGCTGCCGGCCAGGTGGTCGTCGGTGTCGACGCCGGCGCGGTCGTGGCGCGCGCCCAGCGTCAGCACCCAGGCGCCGTGGCGGATCTGGTCCTGCAGGTACAGGCCGGTCTGGCGCAGCACGGTGCGGGTGTCGACCGACGGATCGTCGAGCACGACGTCGACGCCGTAGACCGGGGCGTAGAGATCCAGCGGCGCCACCGTGGCGCCGAAGACGCTGAGCTGGTCGGCACGGCTGCGCTGCAGGTCCAGCCCGGCGAGCAGCGTGTGGCGCCAGTCGCCGAACACGAACTCGCCCTGGATGCGGCTGTCGACGACCAGCGAATGGATCTTCTCGCGGCTGGTGGTCGCCGTGCGGCCGAGCACGCGCCAGGACGCCGGGTCCAGCGGGTCGGCGGGGTCGGGGTCGAGGTAGCCGGTCTGGTAGGCGTTGCGCATGTCGGCGTCCAGGCGCGCCCAGCGCAGGCTCTGCGAAAACGTCCACCGCTCGTCCAGCCGGTGCTCGATCTCGTAGCCGAGCATCGCCTGGTCCTGGTCGAAGCGGTTGAACCCGGGGTCCTCGGCGAAGACCTTCACCGGCAGGTGCGTGCCGGCCGGCGTGGGCACCAGCGTGCCCAGTTCCGGGAACACGCGGGCGTAGACGCCGGCACGCGTGCGCAGGAACTGCGACAGCAGCGTCAGCCGGGTGTCGGCGCCGAACTGAAGCGTCAGCGACGGCGCGATGTACTGGCGGTCGTCAGCCATGCCGCCGGCCGGCAGTTCGGCGTCGCGCAGCAGGCCGACGAGGCGCCACTGCGCCGCGTCGCCCTCGCCGAACGCCCCCGAGAGATCGGCCGCGAGATCACGCCGGGCGTCGCTGCCCAGCGTCAGCCGCAGCTCCTGCGGCAGGTCGGCGCCGGGGCGTTTGCTGACCATGTTGATCATGCCGCCGGGCCCGTTCTGGCCCCACAGCACCGAAGCCGGGCCGCGCTGGATCTCGATGCGCTCGACGCCGTAGTTCTCGGTCTGCCAGACCGCCCACCAGGCGTTGTTGCGCAGCTGCAGGCCGTCCAGGTAGTAGCCGGGCGTCAGGGTCTCGAAGCCGCGCACGGCGATCCAGTCGTAGCGCGAGTTGTTGCCGTAGATCGAGGCGTCGACGCCGGGCGTGTAGGCCAGCACCTCGCCCAGCCGCGTCGCGCCCAGCGCCTCGATGCGTTCGGCGCCGACGACCGAGACCGACTGCGGCGTGTCCAGCAGTGCGGTGTCGGTCTTGGTCGCCGTGGCGCTGCGGCGCGCGACGTAGCCTTGCACCGGGCCGGTGGCGGTCTCGGAGGCGGCACGCGCGGTGATCGCCGGCAGCGCGTCGCCAGCGGCGGCGTCGGCACCGCGCCGCTCCAGCGTCCAGCCGCCCTGAGGCTGTTCGCGCGCCTGCAGCCCGCTGCCGCGCAGCAGCATCTCCAGCGCCGCACCGATCTCGTGGCGGCCGCGCAGCCCCGGGCTCTGCCGCCCGGCGACGAGTTCGCTGGGGAAGGACAGCAGGATGCCGGCCTCGCGGCCGAAGCGGTTGAGCACCGTCTCCAGCGGGCCGGCGGGGATGTCGTAGTCGGCGCTGGCGGCCTGCGCCGCGGGCAGCAGCGCGGGCGCCAGCGGCAGCGCACAGGCCAGCGCGGCGGCCAGGGCCAGCCGGGCCAGCGGCCGGCGGGGACGGTCGGTGATCGAAGACATGCGGTTCCTCTCGGACGTCAGGGGTTCGTCCTGCTTGTCACGCGAGAAACGAAAACGGCTCAGGTTTTGGCGTGCAGCGTCAGCCACCAGCGCGTGCGCCAGACGGCGCGCACCGGCAGCACCGCCGGCAGCGTGGCCAGCACACGCTCGACGTCGGCCAGCGGATAGCTGCCCGACACACGCAGCGCCGCGACCTCGGGCGCGCAGTCCAGCCGGCCGCGGCGGTGGCGGCCGAGTTCGGCGAGGAACTCGTCCAGCCGCAGGCCGCTGGCGACCAGCATGCCGTCGACCCAGGCCGCGGCGTCGGCATCGGCGGCCTGGCGCGGGCCGACGCCGGCGGCGTCGAACCGGGCCTGCTCGCCGGAGGCGAGCACCCGCGCGGCACCCGTCGCCGGGCGGACTTCGACCGCGCCTTCGTAGACCGCGAGCTCGAACTCCTCGCCGCGATCGCGGACTCGGAAGCGTGTGCCCAGCGGACGCAACTCGCCGACGCCGGTCTGCACGACGAAAGGCCGGCGCGCCGGGTCCGACGCGGTCTCGACGAGGATCTCGCCGCGGCGCAGCAGCAGGCGGCGCTCGGTGGCGCCGTAACGCAGGTCGACGGCGCTGCCGCTGTTCAACGCCAGCCGCGTGCCGTCGGCGAGCACGAGACGGCGGCGTTCGCCGACGCCGGTGCCCAGGTCGGCCAGACGGGCCTGAACGGCCGGGTCGTCGTGCAGCTCCCAGGCGGCACCACCGGCCAGCACCGCCAGCAGCGCCACGCCCAGGGCGCGCCGGCGCGACGGTGCCGCTTCGGTGAGCGCCACCTGCACCAGCGCCGACGCCCCGGGCACGCCAGCCAGACCTTCGTGCACACGACCGTTCAGCCGCGCGCCGACGGCTTCGAGCCGCGCCCAGGCGCGGCGGTGCATCTCGTCACGCGCCAGCCAGCGTTGCCAGCGTCGGCGCAGCGCCTCGTCGGCGTCGTCGGACTGCAGGTCGATCCACCAAGCGACGGCGCGGCGGGCGACCGCCGGTGGAATCGGCAGTTCAGCGGCGTCCATCAGCCCAGCGCGAAGAAGCAGCGTGCGCCGGCGCGCTGCAGATGGCGTTTGACGGTCGCCAGAGACAGCCCCAGCTCGGCGCCGATCTCGGCCAGCGGCCGGCCGTCGAGCTGCGCCATCAGAAAGGCGCGGCGCACGACGGCGGGCAGGCCGTCGAGCAGGCGGTCGATCTCCAGCAGCGTCTCCAGCAGGATCGCGCGCTCCTCGGGTGAAGGCGCGACGACGTCCGGGCGCGCCGCCAGCGCCTCCAGATAGGCGCGTTCGAGCTGCTCGCGCCGCCAGTGGTTGCCCAGCACACGCTGGGCCACCGTCGTCAGGAAGGCACGCGGCTCGTGCAGCGCCAGTGGCTCCTCGCGTGCCAGCAGGCGCTCGAAGGTGTCGTGCGCCAGGTCGGCAGCACGGTGGCCGCAGCCCAGGCGGCGGCGCAGCCAGCCTTGCAGCCAGCCGTGGTGCTCGGCGTACAGCGTCTGGACCTGGTGATGGAGCGCGGAGTCGGTGGCAGCCACGGGCGGCAACAAATGAGAATCACTCTCATTGTAGAGCCCGTGGCCGGGTCTCAGTAGCGCAGGTTCAGCCCGACGTTGACGCTGCGCGGCGCGCCCCAGGTGTAGTGCAGCGCGCCCCAGTCGGTGACGCCGGCGAAGTACTTCCTGTCGAAGACGTTGGCGACGTTGGCGCTGACGCTGAGGCGGCGGTCGATCTCCCAGCGCGCCATCAGGTCCCAGACCCAGTAGGCGTCCTGGCGCAGCCGGGTGGCCGCGGTGCCGGCCGAGATGGTGCTCTGCCAGCGCGTCGCCGCGCCGAGCGTCAGGCCGTCGAGCATGCCGCCGCTCCAGCGGTGGCTGCCGGCCAGCTTGAACTGGTGGCGCGGGCTGCTGCCGGCGCTCTCCAGGCTGCTGTCGTTGAGCACGTAGCTGCCCTGCGCCTGCCAGCCCGGCGCCGGCGCGCCGGCGATCTCGAACTCGTAGCCGTGGCGGCGCGCGCCCGAGACGGCGCGGTAGATGCTGTCGCCGCCCGGCGTCAGCCCCACTTCCTCGGCCTCGTTGTCGGTCTTCATCCAGAAGAAGGCGGCGCTGGCGCTCAGGCGCTTGTCGAAGAACTCGCCCTTGGCGCCGATCTCGTAGGACAGGCCTTCCTTCGGCGGCAGCGTGCGTTCGGCGGCGTCCTTGGCGCTCTGGGCCTCGAAGATGCTGGCGTAGCTGGCGTACAGCGAGACCTGGCGCGAGACGTCGACGACGACGCCGGCATACGGCGTCGTGACGCCGTTCTCGGTCATCCGATAGTTGTACCAACCGATGTCGGTGAGGTCCTTCTGGCCGTAGTCGGTGACGCGCACGCCGGTGATCAGCTTCACCGGATCGGCGAGGTTCCAGCGCGCGGCGCCGTAGGCGTAGCGGCGGTGGCGGCTGAAGAGGTCGTCCGACGCGGTGAAGCCGCTCCAGTCTGGCTGGGGAATCGCGCCACCGCCGGAGGCGTAGTCGATCGTGCCGGTCGGGTCGTTGACGTTGATGCGCTCGAGCGTCGTCCGGCTGCTCGACGCGCCGACCCCCAGCAGCAGTTCGTGGCGGCGGCCCAGCAGCTCCAGCGGCCCTTGCACGTCGAGCGCGATGCTCTTGTTGCGCGCCTCGACGTCGCGGTAACGCGCCAGGCCGACGGCTCCGGAAGCGCCGCGCAGATAGCCGAAACGCACGTCGGGCGTGTCGACACTCTCGTGCGCCAGTTGCAGCCTGGCGCTCCAGCCACCGTCGAAGCGGTGCTCCAGCCGTGCGAACAGGTTCAGCGTCTCCTGCTCGTAACCGGCCCAGGACGCGCCGAGGTTGTACGAGCGCGGTTGCAGGCCGACGAACGTGCCGTCGTCGGTGTAGGCCTGGATCGGCGTCGTGCCGCCAGCGCCCTGCAGTTCACGCTGGCGCCAGCTGAGGCCCGCGGTCAGCAGCGTCGACGGCGTGAGGTCGAACTCGGCCGTGCCGTAGACCAGCGAGCTGCGGGTCTTCTGGCGGTCGCGGAACGAGCCGGCGTCTTCGTGCGAGGCGACCAGCCGCGCACGCAGCCGGCCTTCGCTGTCCAGCGGGCCGGAGACGTCGGCCTCGGCGCGGTAGCGGTCCCAGCTGCCGGCCAGAACGCCGGCCGAGGCCTGGAACTCGGCCGTCGGGCGCTTGCGCACGAGGTTGACCGTGGCCCCCGGGTAGCCGTCGCCGTTGACCAAGCCCGACGAGCCCTTCAGCACCTCGACGCGGTCGATCTCGGCCATGTCGTCGCTGGTGTAGAGGATGTGGGTGTTCCAGCCCCAGCCGTTGCGCGCCTGGCGCAGGCCGTCGGTCTGCAGGTTGACGTCGGCACCGCGCACCGTGAAGGTCGTCATGTCGTTCTGGCGGCTGACGGTGACGCCAGGCGTCTGGTCCAGCACCGCGCTCAGCGTGTCGAGGCGGAAGTCGTCCATCAGCTGGCGCGTGACGACGGTGATCGATTGCGGCGTCTCGCGCGGCGTCAGCGCCAGGCCGGTGGCGGCGGCGCTGCGGCCCGGCGTCGCGTAGCCGCCGCCTTCGCTGCGGTCGTCGCTGATCGCCGCGGCACTCGCCTTCAGCGCCGGCAGCGCGGGCTGCTCCGCCGTGAGCGGCGGCAGCACTCGCAGGCCGTAGGCGCCGGGGCCTTGCGGCTGCAGCGCCAGCCCGCTGCCGCGCAGCAGGCGCTCGAAAGCCTCGTCCAGCGTCTGGCGGCCCTGCAGCCCGGCGCTATGCCGGCCGGCGACCAGCGCCGGGTCGAACGCCAGCTGCACGCCGAAGGCCGCGGCGCACTGCGCCAGCGCCTCGTCCAGCGGGCCGGGCGCGATGCGCAACTCCTGCGCGCCGGCCTCGGCGGCGAAGGCGGCCGGCGGTGCCGCGACCAGGACCGCGCCGCAGAGCACGGCGATCGCCGCCTGGATGGCCACGCCGGCGGCGCCGGCCTTCAGGGCAAAGGCGCGCTGGCGGCGCCCGGAGGTCTGCTTCATGTTCTTCCTGTGGGGATGCGGCGGCCGCTCGGCACGCCTTCATCCGCTACACCGGACGAGCGCCCGAAAGTGATCACCCAGCGCTCAGGCCGGGGCCAGCGTGACCCACCAGCGTGTGCGCCGCTCGACGCGCAGCGGCAGCGTGCGCGCCAGCAGCGCCAGCGCGGCGTCGGTGTCGGCCAGCGACAGCACGCCCGAGACACGCAGCGCCGCCACCGCCGGGTCGCAGCGCAGCAGGCCACGGCGGTGGCGCGCCAGTTCGGCCGCCACCTCGTCGAGCCGGCGGCCGCGCGCCAGCAGCAGGCCGCGCTGCCACAGCGTATCGTTCTCGTCGGCGGCGCCGACGGCGAAGACGCCGCCGGCGTCGAACTCGGCCTGCTCGCCAGCGTCCAGCCGCCGCGGTGCGCCGGCCGCCGGCTGCAGCTCGACCGCGTGCTCGTAGACCGCGACGCGGCAGCGATCGCCGTCCAGCCGCACCGAGAAGCGGGTGCCCAGCGCGCGCACGCGGCCGGCCGGCGTCTCGACGACGAAGGGCCGCGCCGAGGCCTCCTTCCCGGTCGTCACCAGGATCTCGCCGGCCCACAGGCGCAATCGGCGCTCGCCGGCGCCGAACAGCACGTCGACCGCGCTGGCGGTGTTCAGCACCAGCCGCGTGCCGTCGGGCAGCACGGTGTCGCGGCGTTCGCCGGTGGCGGTGGCGAGGTCGGCACGCCATTCGTGCCACGGCGCTTCGTGCCAGGCCAGCCAGGCGGCCGGCGCGCCGACGGCCAGGCCGGCGAGCGCGGCCAGCGCACGCCGCCGCCCGCCGCGGCCCAGCGAGTGCAGCGCCTGGCGCCCGGCGCCCTCGGGCACACGGCCGAAGACCTCGAACACCGCCTCGGCGCGCGCCCAGGCCGCGGCGTGCGCCGGGCTGCGTGCACGCCAGCGCTCGAAGGCTTCGTGCTCGGCCGCCCCGCCCTCGCGCAGCGCCAGCGCCCAGTCGGCGGCTTCGGACAGCAGCGCCGCGGACGGCTCGGCCGGAGCCATCAGACGCAGGCCATGCAGGCGACCAGCGCCTTGTGCACGTGGCGGCGCACGGTGATGACCGGCATCGCCAGGCGTTCGCCGATCTGCGCCAGCGTCAGGCCGTCGAGCTGGGCGAGCAGGAAACACTCGCGTGTGCGCGGCGCCAGGCCGGAGAGCAGCGTATCGATCTGCACCAGCGTCTGCAGCAGCGCCAGCCGCGTCTCGGGCGACGGCGCCTGGGCCTCGGGCATCGCCGCCAGCGCCTCCAGGTAGGCGCGTTCGACCTCGCGCCGCCGCCAGTGGTCGACGACCAGGCCCTTGGCGACGTGCGTCAGCAGCGCGCGCGGCTCGTCGCCGAAGTGCTCGCGCCGGCCGGCGAGCAGGCGCAGGAAGGTGTCGTGCGCCAGGTCGGCGGCTTGATGAGAGTCGCCCAGCCGGCGCCGCAGCCAGGCCAGCAGCCAGCCGTGGTGCTCGAGGTACAGCGTCTGGACCGGGTGGACGGAGGTGGCGGAGGCAGACATTGCAAAGGCGGGGCGCCAGCGCTAATGAGAATGTTTCTCATTATAAAGACTGCCCCGCCCACCGCCTCACCACCGATACGACACGCTGCCCGTCACGCGCCGCGGCTCGCCGTAGAAACACAGGTAGGTGCAGGACGCGACGTAGGTCTTGTCGCCCAGGTTGGCGACGTTGAGTGCCAGCCGCCACGGGCCTTCGGTCCACGACAGCATCGCGTCGACGACGGTGTAACCCGGCACGTCGACCGGCAGCCAGACACCGGGCGCCGAGCCGACGTAGCGCAGGCCGGCGCCGGCCTTCAGCGCCGGCAGGCCGAAGGCGCCGAAACCGTAGTCGGCCCAGACCGAGGCCTGGTGGTACGGCACGGCGCCGGTGCGCTGGCCCTCGGCCTCGGGCGTCAACGGGCTGCTCTTGATCGTGCGTGCGTCGGTGTAGGCGTAGGCGGCGACGAGGTTGGCGGCGCCGACACGCGTGCGCGCCTCCAGTTCCAGCCCGCGCGAGCGCACTTCGCCGAGCTGCACCGAGTAGTTGGTGTCCACCGGGTCGGTGACCAGCACCTTGCGCTGCGTGAGCTGGTAGAGCGCCGCCGACAGCAGCGTGTGGCCGCCTTCGGGCTGCCAGCGCAGGCCCAGTTCCCACTGCGTGCCGCGTGTCGGGTCGAAACGCTGGCGCTGGCGGTCGGTGCCGGTCTGCGGCTCGAAGGACTGGCTGAAGCTGACGAAGGGCGCCAGGCCGTCGGGCCCGAGGTAGACCAGGCCGGCGCGGCCGGTGGTCGCGCTGCTCTTCTCGCCGTCGGCGGCGACGTCGTCGCTGAAGATGGCGCTTTCGTCGTAGCGCACACGGTCGTGGCGCAGCCCGGCGACGGCGACCCAGCGGCCGTCGATCTTGGCCTGCTCCTGCGCATAGAGCCCGACGCGGCGCAGCTCCGATCGCGACGAGAACGAGGCCGGCTCGGGCGCGCCGAAACCGCCGCCATAGACCGGGTCGTAGAGGTCCAGCGGCTCGGCGCTGCGGTCGTAGCGCACGGTGCGGAAACGTTCGCGCACGAAGTCCAGGCCGACCAGCGCCGTGTGTTCGACGCTGCCGCTGCGCCAGGTCGACTGCAGCGAGGTGTCGGACATCAGCGCGCGCGAGCGGTCCTCGCGGTCCTGGGCGCCGCGGTAGGCCGTGGTGCGGCCGTCGGCTTCCAGGCCGGAGATCCAGACCGAGGGCATGTCGATGTCGGCACGGTAGCTGCGCAGCGAATGGCGCAGCGTGAAGTGCTCGTCGAAGCGGTGCTCGAACAGATAGCCCAGCGAGCGCCGATCGAGGTCATAGCGGTCGTAACCCGGCTCGCCGACGAAGGTGTCGCGCGGCAATCGGCCGTTGGGGTTGGCCAGCACCGTGCCTTCGGCCGGCAGGCCGTAGACGTAGGCCGTGTGGTCGTGCTGCACATCGGCCTGCAGCGTCAGCGAGGTCGCGGCGTCGGGCTGCCAGCGCAGCGAGGGCGCGAAGTAGCGGCGGTCGTCGTCGACGTGCTCGACGAAGCTGCCGCTGTCGCGCACCAGCGCGGTCAGTCGGTACGACCAGACGCCGGCGTCGTCGAGCGCGCCGCCGAAGTCGCCCGACAGCTGGCGCCGGTCGAAGGAGCCCAGCTCCAGGTTCAGCTCGTGCAGCGCCTCGTTGGTCGGGCGCTTGCTGACGGTGTTGATGATGCCGCCGGGCGCCGAGTTGCCGTACAGCACCGAGGCCGCGCCCTTCAGGATCTCGATGCGCTCCAGCCCGTAAGGCTCCTGGCGGCCGTCGTAGAGGTTGACGCTGTACTTGCTGCCGTCGCGGTAGAGGTTGCCCTGGCTGGCCGTGGCCTGGAAGCCGCGCATCACGAAGCCGTCGCCGGTGCGGTCCACGCCTTCGGAGCGCAGCACCGACGCGGTGTAGCCCACCGCCTCGGCCAGGCTGTCGGCCTTGCGCACCTCGATCTCCTCGGCGCCGACGACGGTCAGCGTCTGCGGCGTCTCGAGCATCGGCGTGTCGGTCTTGGTCGCGGTGGCGCTGCGCCGCGCGGCGTAGCCGGTGAGCGGCCCGGTGGCGCTCTCGCCGGCGGCACGCGCGGTGATCGCCGGCAGCGAGTCGGCCGCGGCCTGCGGCCGGCGCTGCACGGTCCAGCTGCCGTTGGGCTGGCGCACGGCCTGCAGCGCGTGGCCGGCCAGCAGCGCGGCGAAACCGTCCTCGGCGCCGTAGCGGCCGTCCAGCCCGTCGCAGCGCAGGCCGTCGAGCAGCGCGGCGTCGACGCTGAGTTCGACACCCAGCGCTGCGGCGAAGCGGTTCAGCGCCGGGCCCAGCGGGCCGGGTGCGATCTTCATCGGCGTGCGCGGCGCTTCGGCGGCCGGCTGCGCCGCCACGCTGCTGGGCGCGAGCGGTGCCGCGGCGGCCAGCATCAAGGCCAGGCAGGCGGCGGCGGTGGGACGTTGGCGGAACAAGGCGGTGTGCTGCATCGGAGGGCCGGAGTGGTGGGGGTTCACCTCGTCTTCCGGACGAGACCGCCAAACCCTCAATCGCCCCGTCAGCGGCGCTCCGGATCGGCCTCGACCGTGAGCCACCAGCCGCCGACACGGCGCAGGCGCAGCGGCAGCGCCAGCGTCAGGTTCAGCAGCGCGCGGTCGGGGTCGTGCAGCGGGAAGACGCCGCTGACACGCAGCGCGCCGACCGCCGGGTCGCAGCGCAGCACGCCGCGGCGGTAGCGCGCGATCTCGGCCACCAGTTCGTCGACCCGCCGTCCATCGGCCAGCAGCAGGCCGCGTGTCCAGGCGGTGTCGGCTTCGTCGGCCGCGCCGCCGGGCGTGACGCCGTCGTCGGCCAGCCGCGCCGACTGGCCGGCGTCCAGCCGAAGCCCGGCCGCGCCGCCCGCCGGCCGCAGTTCGACCGCGCCTTCGTAGACCGCGACCTGGCTGGCCGCGCCGAGGTCGCGGACGAGAAAACGGGTGCCCAGCGCGCGCACCAGGCCGTGCCGGGTGCGCACGGCCAGCGGCCGCTGCGCCGCGTCGTGCGCGCTGGTGACGAGGATCTCGCCGGCACGCAGCACGATCAGGCGCTGGTCGGCGTCGTAACGCAGGTCGACGGCGCTGGCGCTGGCCAGCTGCAGCCGCGTGCCGTCGGGCAGCACCAGGGTGCGCACCTCGCCGGTGGCGCAGCGTTCGTCGGCCGCCCACAGCGCCCAGGCTTCGCTGCGGCGCACGGCCTCGCCGCTGCCGATCACGGCCACCGCCAGCCCCAGCGTGCGCAACACGCGCCGGCGTGTCGCGCCGGGTGCCTGCAGCGCGCGGCGTGCGGCTTCGCCGGGCAGGCCACGCAGCCGGGCGTCGAAGCCCTGCATCGCCTGCCAGGCGCGTTCGTGTTCGGGGTGCGCGGCGCGCCAGCGCGCGCAGGCGGCGTGGTCCTCGGCAGCGGCGTCCTCGGCCCACAGCCGCGCCATCCAGCGTGCCGCCTGGCGCGCGACCTCGGCGTCTTCGGCGGCGGCGCTCATCGCGGCTGCAGCGCCTGGTGGCAGGCCAGCAGCGCCGCGGCGACGTACTTCTCGACCGAGGACACCGAGACGCCCAGCCGCGTGGCGATCTCGCGGTAGCCCAGGCCGTCCAGCCGGCACAGCAGCAGCGCCTCGCGCGCCTTGGGCGCCAGCGACTGCAGCGCGGCGTCCAGCTGCACCAGCGCATCGACGGCCAGCGCGCGGTCTTCGAGCGACGGCGCCAGCGCCGGCGGCAGCGCCGTCAGCGCCTCCAGGAACGCGGTTTCGATCGCCCGCCGCCGGTACAGGTCGACGACCAGGCCGTTGGCGACCTGCGCCAGGTGGCGGCGCGACTCGTCATGCGGCGGCACGTGGCCGCTGCGCAGCAATCGCAGATAGGTGTCGTGCGCCAGGTCGGCGGCGTCGTGCGCGTTGCCCAGCTTGCGCCGCAGCCAGTCGCGCAGCCAGCCGTGGTGCTCGGCGTACAGGCGCTGGAGCGGATGCGGGGCGAGGTCGGTGGCCGGCACGGGTGGTGAACCCGGGCACGGCCGGGTGGGCTATGGTGGCGAATGAGAATCGTTCTTGATTGTAGCCCTGCCGCCCTGCCCCGCAAGCCGGGAACGCGGCCGCCAGCGCCGCAGCAGCGCGACGACCGCCAGCGCCGCCAGCAGTGCCAAGGCCAGCCCGGCGTCCGGCGGCCAAGGCCAGGCTTCGCGCCCGGTCGCGGCGACCAGCGCCTCGGCACGTTCGCTGGTCCAGTGCCAGGCGACGTGCGCGGTCAGCGCGGCGACGACGATCGTGATCGCCCGGTCGGCCTGCGGCCGGCGCGCGCGCCAGGCCCCGAGCAGCGGCAGCAGCAGCGCCAGCACCAGCAGCTGGCCGAGTTCGACGCCGACGTTGAAGGCCAGCAGCGACAGCAGCAGGTTGGAGCCGGCGAACTGCAGCTGCGACTGCAGCAGGAACGAGAAGCCGAAGCCGTGCACGAGACCGAAGGCCGCGCTCCAGATCCAGCGCCGCTCCAGCCGCGGCTGCAGCAGGTTCTCGATCGCCATCCAGAGGATCGACAGCGCGATGCCCGTCTCGACCAGCGGCGGGAACCAGGCGCCGGGCGGCGCCAGGCCGTAGGCCGAGCCGATCAGCGTCACCGAATGCGCGACCGTGAAGGCGCTGACGACGCCGACGAGGTAGCCGTCCAGGCGCCGGAACGGCAGCACCAGGCAGAGCAGGAACAGCAGGTGGTCCGGGCCGTCGAGGATGTGCGCGAAGCCGGCTTTCAGGAAGGTCCAGGCCGCCTGGTGCCAGCGCGGGTCCAGCGTCACCGGGCCCTGAGCGGTGACGAGTTCGAAGCCGCGTTCGCCGCCGTCGGCCAGGCCGTAGCGCAGGTCCAGCCGCACGCGGTCGCCGAGCGCCGGCGCGACGCGGAAGTCCAGCGCCACCGAGGCCTGCGGCGACGGCAGCCGGTACTCGTAGTGCACGTCGACGTAGCCCTGGTTCCAGAAGACGTAGTTCGTCGGCGCCAGCGGCGGGCCGTGGATCAGCGCCCGTGCCTGCTCGAAGCTCGCGAACGACGGGTCGGCCGGCAGCGAGATGCGGGCACGGCGGGACCCGGGCCGCAGCTCGCGGCCGTCGGCCGACCAGGCGACGCCGTCGGCGATCGCTTCGGCGGCGCGCGCCAGGCCGTCGTCGATCTGCGCCAGCGCCAGGTAGCCCGGCCCCTGCTTGGGCAGGTCGGCGTTGAGCAGCAGCGCAAGCGGCATGCGCACCAGCACCTGCAGCCGGTCGCCCTGCACACGCGCGAAGGCGTGCACGCGCGTGTCGGTCGGCAGGTCGTGCGCGCCGGCAGCCGGCAGCAGCGCGGCCCACAGCAGCAGCCACGCGGCGGCACGCCCGAAGGCGGCCGCCGCGGCCGCGCCGGCCCCGCGGCGCGGGGCGTCGGCGCGCGGGCTCACGGCTGCTGCTGCCGGCGGCCCATCGGCACGAACTTCTGCGCCCGCTTGCCGGTGTCGACCTCGGCCGTGTAGATGTTGCCCTTGGAGTCGACGGCGAGGTTGTGCACCCAGTGGAACTGGCCCGCCTGGCGGCCGTTGCGGCCGAAGGTGTCGGCATAGGCGCCGGTGGCGCGCTCGAGGATCCAGACGACGTTGTTCTCGCCGTCGGGGTTGTAGAGCCACTTCTGGCTGCCCGGCGACAGGTCGACGTCCCAGACCGAGCCGTTGCCCAGCGTCGCGCGGTCGGTGAAGAACTCCTTCACGAACGTGCCGTTCTTCTGGAACACCTGGATGCGGTTGTTCAGCCGGTCGCAGACGTAGACCAGCCCGTCCTTGGCGATGCGCACGCAGTGCACCGGGCTGCGGAACTGCGGCGCCGGCGGCTGGCCGGCCTGGTAGGGGCCGGGGTCGACGTCGCTGGGCACCGAGCCGTAGGCGCCCCAGTGGCGCTTGTACTGGCCGGTCTGGCCGTCGACGACGACGACACGCTTGTTCTGGTAGCCGTCGGCGATGTAGGCCTCGTTGTTCGCCGGGTCGACCTCGACGTCGGCCGGCTGGCCGAGCAGCGGCGTGCCGCCCAGGCCGCCGGTCGTCGCATTGCTGCCGCCGGTGCTGCCGGCCTTGCCGACCTGCAGCAGGAAGCTGCCGTCCATGCTGAACTTCAGCACCTGGTGGTTGCCGGCGCCATTGCCGGCGATCCAGACGTTGTCGTTGTGGTCGACGAAGATGCCGTGTTCGTTGGTCGGCCACTCGCAGCCCTTGGCCGGCGTGCAGCGCTCGGTGAGGAAGCCCGGGTCGGCCGGCCCGCCCCAGGCCATCAGCAGCCGGCCGTCCTGGTCGAAACGCATCACCGACGGCGCCGGCACGCAGCAGTTCGAGCGTGGCGGCGTCTGCGCCGCGCCGGCTTCGTCGGCGGTCAGCGACAGCGGACGCTGGATGATCCAGATCGTGTCGTGGCGGTCCACCGCGACACCGGCCACCTGGCCCAGCAGCCACTGGTTGGGCAGCGGCTGCGGCCACTGGGCGTCGACGCGGAACTGCGGCGCGCCGGCCATGCGCGCGAAGCGCGACGCGGGTTCGTGGGCCTGGGCCTTCATCTGCGCCAGCGCCGGCACGGCGAACACGGCGGCGGCGGTGCACACGAGGGCGCGCCCGAGGGTTGCATTCATCGTCTGTCTCCTGCGTTCGTGGTCTTGGTCGCGGCAGGGACGCTGGTGCCGCCCGGATCTGCCGCACTTTTGGCGGCTCCCGAAGCGGGAGCCGGCCCGCCGGAGGCCCCCGTGAGAGCGCACGCCGGCAGCGGCGGCTCGGGGGCAATCGCATCGCCCGATGCAGCCACGAACGTGGTGGAGTGATGCGAATCGCTGTATTCGCGCGATTCGCAATTGCAATTCCAATGAATCGTCTTTGTGCAGGATCAGAAGGCGGCCATTGCGTTTATTGCAATTCGATTGACGCGTGAATTAGTGACGGCCGCAGCAGCGGTTTTCGGCGCGTCGGGGCGCGTGGCCGTCTCACAAATGAGCGCCGGAGGTCGAAATGGGGACATCGGTTTTGTTTCCACTCCGGACCCGTCATGACCCAATTGAGAATCGCCGTCCGCCTCGGCCTCGCGTTCGCCCTCGTGCTCGCGATCACCGTCGCCATCGCCGCAGTCGCCGTCTGGCAGCTCCAGGTGCATCGCGACGCCACGGCGTCGATGGTCGAGCGCGAGATGCAGCGCAACGAAACGACGCAGCAATGGGCCGCGCTGCTGCGCGTCAACCTCCTGCAGGTGACCTCGGCGCTGAAGACCAGCGACGCCGCCTACGCCGCGCGCCTGCAGGCCGACGCGCTGGAAGGCTCCAAGGGCGCGGCGTCGCTGCGCGACAAGGTCCTGCAGCTCACCGACGACGACGAAGGCAAGGCGCTGATCGCCGCGATCAACGCCGAGCGCCAGAAGTACCTGGACGTGCGCAGCGACCTCTTCAAGCGCAAGGAGGCCGGGGGCGCGGTCTCCGCGGCCGTCGACCAGGAGCTGCAACCGCTGGCCGAGGCCTATCTCGCGCGGCTGCAGGAGGTCGTCGACCATTCGCACCGCGTGCTCGACCGCAAGATCGAGGCGCTGGACGCCGCCACCCGGGTCAGCCAGTGGGCGATGGCCGCCGGCGCGCTGATCGCCGTCGCGCTCGGGGCGGCGTTCGCCGCGCTCGTCAGCCGCTCGATCACGCGGCCGATCTCGCGTGCCGTCTCGGCCGCCGAAGCGATCGGCGCCGGCGAGCTGAACACGACGATCGACGCACGCGGCAGCGACGAATCGGCACGCCTGCTGCAGGCGCTGGCCGCCATGCAGGCCAACCTGGCGAAGACCGTCGCCGAGGTGCGCGGCTCGGCCGACAGCGTGGCCACCGCCAGCCACCAGATCGCCCAGGGCAACGCCGACCTGTCGGCGCGCACCGAGCAGCAGGCCAGTGCGCTGCAGCAGACCGCGGCGTCGATGGAGCAGCTCAACGCCACCGTTCGCCAGAACGCCGACAACGCGCTGCAGGCCAACCAGCTCGCCGCCGCGGCCAGCACCGTGGCCAGCGACGGTGGCCGCATGGTCGGCGAGGTCGTCGAGAAGATGAACGGCATCAGCGACAGCTCGCGCCGCATCGCCGACATCATCGGCGTCATCGACGGCATCGCCTTCCAGACCAACATCCTGGCGCTGAACGCCGCCGTCGAGGCAGCGCGCGCCGGTGAACAAGGCCGCGGCTTCGCGGTCGTCGCCGGCGAGGTGCGCTCGCTGGCCCAGCGCAGCGCCGAGGCGGCACGCGAGATCAAGGCCTTGATCGGCACCAGCGTCGAACGCGTGGAGGCCGGCAACGCGCTGGTGCACCAGGCGGGCGCCAAGATGCAGGACGTGCTGGCCTCGATCCGCCGCGTGGCCGACATCGTCGGCGAGATCAGCAGCGCCAGCGCCGAGCAGCGCGACGGCGTCAGCCAGGTCGGCGACGCGGTCGCGCAGATGGACCAGGCGACGCAGCAGAACGCCGCGCTCGTCGAAGAGAGCGCCGCCGCAGCCGAGAGCCTGCGCACGCAGTCGCGCCAGCTCGTCGACGCGGTGGCCGTATTCCGGCTCGGCAACGAAGGCGCACGGCGCGAGGCGGCCCCGGCAGCGGCCGCCGTGACCGTGCCGGCGCCGAAGCCCGCCGCCCGCCCGGCGGCCCGCGCCGTGGCCACCCCGGCCAGCGCCGAAGCGGCCTGGGAAACCTTCTGAGGCCAGGCCGGCGCACGCCGGCTTGATCGCCCGCAAGGGCCCAGGGCGGGCGTCGGCCGAGACTGGGCCGACTTCCGCCAGCCAGCCTTCGCCAGCCAGCGCATCGTGTCGCGCGCCTCTCCGGTGCGCCGTACGTAGACGAGCGTTGGCGCCTGCCTCCCGGCCAAGGCGGCCCCCGGCATCGACGCCGGCGGGCGCTGTCCAGCATCACGGTCTTCCACGTGCGGTGTGCCGCGGCCACGGCACACCGACAGGAGACCCGTGATGCTGCAACTCTTCCCCTTCGCGGCCGGCATTGCCGCCGGCGCCCTCGCGGTGCGCTGGCTGCAGCGCCGCCGCGCTCCCGAGGCCCAGGCCGAAGCGCCGGCCGCCGAACCCGCGGCCCCGCCGGCTCCTGAGCCGGCGCCCGAACCCGTCGCCGCGCCTGCGCCGGCGGCCAAGACGCCGCGCCGCCGCACGCGCAAGACCGGGGACACGGCGTGAAACGCCAGCGCATCGCCGCCGCCGACGGCAGCTTCACACGCGGTTTCGTCGCCGCGGCCTGCCTGTCGGCTTTCCAGGACCGCCCGGGCCTCGACGCCCGGCGCGTGCTGCGCCACGCGCTGCAGGGGGGCGCCGCACTGACCGCCGGCACGCAGGCCGCACGCTCGCTGCAGCGTGGCCAGTGGGGCGGCGCGCTCGCTGCCGTGGCCGCCGGTGCGGCGGCCGTGCAACTGATCGAAACCCTGCTCGGCGAGGCCGGGCGCGAGGAGAAGGACCTTGGCTAAGAAGTCGAAGAAGAAGGCGAAGCTGGCCTGCACGGGCTGCCCGGCCTGCGGCTGGAACGGCGGCAATGCTACGAACACCGCCAACACCGGCAACGGCGGCGGCCTGTTCGGCAAGCTGCCGTCGTGGATCCCGGGCACACCGGCGCAGCAGCAGTTCCTCGTCGGCCTGGCGCTGGGTGCCGGCGCGGCCTGGGTGCTGGGCGACGAAGACCGGCGCGCGGCGCTGCTGAAGACGGCGATGAAGCTCTATTCCGGCCTGTCCGGCGGCTTCGAGGAGCTGAAGGAACAGGCCGCGGACATCCGCGCCGAAATGGACGCCCAGCTGCACCAGAACCCGTGAGCGCCGGCCGCTGGATCGCGGCGCTGGACCCGGCGCACGCCTGCGCCGGCCGCGTGCGCTGGCGCTACCGCGTCGAACGCGGCGGCGCGCTGGACGCACGCGCGCTGCGCCGCGCCGCCGAAGCCTTGCGCGGCGTGCGCGAGGTGCGCGTCAATGCCGCGGTGCGTTCGCTGGCCTTGCGTTACGACCCGGCGGCGACCGACGCTGCGACGCTCGCGTCGCAATTGCTCGCGCTGGCGCCACCCGGCCGCACGCCGGCCACCGGCGCCGCGCCCGACCCGGCGCTGGGCAACGTGCTCGGCACCGGCGCCGCGCTGCTGCTCGGGCCGGCGCTGCCGCTGGCGCTGCGCGGGCCGGTGGCCACCGCCAACGCCGTGCCGCTGCTCGGCGAGGCGCTGGAGGACTTCTTCCGCGCCGGCATCACCTCGCACGTGCTGGAGGCGGTGGCGGTGGCGATCTCGATCGGCCGCGGCGACCACGTCGCGGCCAACACCACCTCCTTCCTGCTGGCGCTGGGCGAGTACCTCGAACACTCGATCGAACGCCGCTCCGACGCCCTGCTGTCGCAGCTGCTGCGGCCGGCCGACAGCGAGGTCTGGGTCGAGCGCGGCGGCCGCGAAACCCGCGTCGACGCCGACGCGGTGCAGGTCGGCGACACGGTCATCGTCGCCACCGGCGCGGTGATGCCGGTCGACGGCACGGTGCTCGGCGGCGAGGCGCTGGTCAACGAAGCGACGATGACCGGCGAAAGCGTGCCGGTGGCGCGCCGCCGCGGCGACCACGTGCTCTCGGGCACGCTGGTCGAAGAAGGCCGGCTGCGCGTCTACGCCGAGCGGGTCGGCCGCCAGGCGGCGGCGGCGCGCATCGCCGACTTCGTCGCCCAGTCGCTGGAGGCCAAGGGCCAGACCCAGCTCGAAGCCGCGCGCCTGGCCGACCGCCTGGTGCCGATGGTGCTGGCGCTGGCCGCCGGCACCTGGGCGCTGTCGCGCGACGGCCGGCGTGTCGCCGCGGTGCTGCAGGCCGACTACTCCTGCGCGCTGAAGCTGGCGACGCCGGTGGCCTTCAAGTCGGCGATGGCCGAAGCCGGGCGCAGCGGCATGCTGATCAAGGGCGCACGTGCGCTCGAACGCCTGGCCGCGGCCGACACCTTCGTCTTCGACAAGACCGGCACGCTGACCACCGGCCGGCTGCGCGTCACCGACACCATCGCGCTGGACCCGGCGCTGACGCCGGCCGATCTGCTGAACCTCGCCGCCTCGGTCGAGGAGCACTACTTCCACCCGATGGCGCTGGCCGTCGTCGAGGCCGCGCACCGCCTGCCCGAGCGCGAGCACTTTGACCACGCCGAGGTCGAGTTCATCGTCGCCCACGGCGTCGCCAGCGAGATCGACGGCCGCCGTGTCGTCGTCGGCTCGCGCCACTTCGTCGAGGACGACGAAGGCATCGCCGTCTCGCCGCACGCGCCGCGCCTCGAGGCGCTGGAGGCCGACGGCAAGACCCTGCTCTACATCGGCTGGGGCGGCGCGCTGATCGGCGTGCTGGCGATGCGCGACCAACTGCGCCCCGACGCCGCGGCCACCGTCGCGCGGCTGCGTGAACTGGGCGTGCGCCGCGTCGTCATGCTGACCGGCGACCTGCGCGAGCGGGCGCGCGAGACCGCCGCGATGCTGGGCCTGGACGACTACCGCGCCGGGCTGCTGCCCGAGGACAAGGCGGCGGTGCTGCGCGAGCTGGCCGATTCGGGCGCGCGCATCGCCTTCGTCGGCGACGGCGTCAACGACGGCCCGGCGTTGAGCGGCGCGCACGTCGGCATCGCGATGCAGCGCGGCGCCGACGTCGCGCGGCTGGCCGCCGACGTCGTGCTGCTCGAAGACCGCATCGGCCACGTCGCCGACGCCAAGGCGCTGGCGCTGGCCACACGCGCGCTGATCGACGGCAACTTCCGCCTGACGATGGGGCTGAACACGACGATCCTCGGCGCCGCGGCGCTGGGCGCGCTGAGCCCGGTGGCGGCGTCGATGCTGCACAACGGCAGCACGATCGCGATCCTGCTGCGCGCGCTGGCCGGCGCCGGGCTGCCGCGGGGGCGGCGCCGCAAAGCCTGATCAGCGCAGCAGGCTGCGGCGGTGCATCGCCAGGTGCACGCCCAGCAGGCCGAGGAAGACCGTGCCGGTGGCGACGTGCGCGCTCTTCGCGCCGGCCGCGGCCAGTGCCAGCGAGCCGCCGAGGCTGGCCAGCATGCCGAGGTTGTTGGCGCGTGCGAGCTGGCGCCGGCGGCTGGCGCGGCGCGGTTTTGGCGCCGCGGCGGCAGGGGCCGCCGCCGCCAGCCACGGCGCGACGGCGTCCAGCACCTCGCGGCACATCGCCGCTTCGTCGACACGCGTGCCGTCGTATTCGACGACGACGCTGCCGGCCGCGGCATTGGCGCGCAGCGTGCGCAGCGCCGGCAGCGTGTCCAGCCGCGCCAGCACCGCCTCGCGCAGCGCGTCGCGGCGCAGCCGCGCATCACGCAGGCGCAGACGCCCGGGCAGGGACGAAACGATCGGGGCGAAGCAGGCGGTGTCCATGAGGTCCTTGTACTGCGGCAGGCGGGGCGGGTGGCGAGGCTGGGTCAAGGCGGCGCTCATCGGCTCGGCGCCAGACAGCATAATAAGAACCATTCTTATCTAAAGCACCCAGACCAGCCGCCGCCAGTCTGTCCGCCCGCCGGTGCCGGGCCCGTCAGAAGAGTTCGGCCGTGCTGGAGCGTCATTACCGCGAGTTGCTCAACTTCCTCGTCCGCCTGGTCGGCGACCGCCATGCCGCCGCCGACCTGACCCAGGAAAGCTACGCCCGCGTGCTGGCGCTGCAGCAAGGCGGCGCCACCGTCTTCGACGGCCGCGCCCTGCTCTACCGCACGGCGCGCAACCTCGTCGTCGACCGCCACCGCCGAGCCGCGCTGCGCCAGCACGACGCGCTGGACGAGCTGCCCGACGACGAGCATCCGAGCGCACCACCGCGCTTGCAGCCCGACGAAGCGCTGGCCTCGCGCCAGGACGCCCGGGCCTGCCTGGCGGCCATCGAGGCGCTGCCGCCACGCTGCCGCGAGGCTTTCGTGCTGCACCTGTTCGACGAGCTGAGCCACGCCCAGATCGCCGATCGCATGGGCATCTCGGTCAGCATGGTCGAGAAACACGTCGCTCGCGGGCTGCTCGCCTGCCGCGCGGCCCAGGGCGCGAGTTGAACGCCCCCGCGCCCCACGACGAGGAGGCGGCGCGCTGGGCACTGCGCCGGCGCAAAGGGCTGGACGCCGACGGCCGCACGGCGCTGCAAGCCTGGCTGGACGCCGACCCGCGCCATGCGCAGGCGTTTGCCGAACTCGAAGCGACGCTGGCCCAGGTGGCGCGGCTGCCGCGCCACGAGGTCGAACGGCTGCGCACCGGCTTCGTGCCGCGCCGCCCGCCGAGACGCCTGCAGCACGCGGCGAGCGCCGTGGTCGCCGTCGCCGCCTTCGGCGTCGCCTGGACCGCCTGGGACCGCTGGTCGATGCAGCCGCGTTTCGAACAGCAGTACACGACGCAGCGCGGCGAGCAGCTCGCCGTGACGCTGCCCGACGCCGCCACCGACGGCAGCCGCGTGCGTCTGGACACCGCGACGCGGCTGGACGTTCGCCTGTACCGCGACCGGCGCGAGCTGCGGCTGCACGAAGGCCGCGCCAGCTTCGCGGTGCACCACGACACGAAGCGCCCGTTCCACGTGCGTGCCGGAACGCTGGACGTCGTCGTCACCGGCACACGCTTCACGGTGCGGCTCACGCGCGACGGGCTGGACGCCGGGCGCACCGTCGTCGAGGTCGAACAAGGCCGGGTGCTCGTCTCTGCCGGCGACGACGCGGCGCCGGTGGAACTGCACGCCGGCCAGGCGCTGGCGGCCGACGCCGCCGGCCGGCCGGGCCCCGTGCACGCGCTGGCAGCCGCCGCGCCCTGGCGCGAAGGCCGCATCAGCTTCGACGGCGTGCCGCTGGCCCAGGCGCTGGCCGAGTTCGAGCGCTACGGGCCGACCGGCGTCGTCGTGCGCGACCCGGCGGTCGGCGCGCTGCAGGTCGGCGGCAGCTGGCGCGTGGGCGACGCGCGGCTCTTCGCCGACAGCCTGCCGGAGCTGCTGCCGGTGCGGCTGCTGCCGAACAACGGCCTGATCGAGGTCGTTGCCCGACCCGCGCCGACGGCTCACGCCAAGTAACGCGAAATATTCTCATTTGCATGTGAGGGTTAGGCGTCGCCGTGCGTCTGCATCGGCAGGAGCGGCGCCAGCGGGCGTCCGCGAAGCCCTGTTGCAAGAGGATTTCCGATGCGCCGAGCGCGATTCACCCCTGCCCCCCTGGCCCTGGCGGCCGCCGCCGTGCTGACCCTGTCCGCCCCCCTGCCGGCGCTCGCCCAGAGTGCGAGCCCCGCCGCGCCGCTGACGCTGGAGCTACCGGCGCAGCCGCTGGGCCAGGCGCTGAACGAACTGGCGCGCCGTGCCGACTGGCAGCTCAGCTTCCCGGCCGACGCCGTGGCCGGCAAGACGGCGCCGGCGGTCTCGGGCCGGCTGACGCCGGAGCAGGCGCTGCAGCGCCTGCTGGCGGGCAGCGGCCTGGCGGCCACCGTCGACGGCACGCGGGTCGTCGTCAGGCCGGCCGACGCGGCGCGCGAGTCGGCGCTGCCGGCCGTCAAGGCCAGCGCCGGCGCGCTGGCCAGCGAGCTGCCGGCGCCTTACGCCGGCGGCCAGGTGGCACGCGGTGCGCGGGTCGGCGCGCTCGGCAACCTGTCGGTGATGGACACGCCGTTCAGCACCGTCGCCTACACCGCCGACCTGATGGCCCAGCAGCAGGCGCGCAGCGTCGCCGACGTGCTGGTCAACGACCCGGCGACGCGCTTCACGACCTCGGCCGGCCACATGTACGAGAACTTCCGCGTGCGCGGCTTCGACGTCAACGCCGGCGACCTGGCGATCGAAGGGATGTACGGCCTGGCGCCGGTCGGCCACTCGCCGGTGGAGTATCTGGAGCGTGTCGAACTGCTGAAAGGCCCGAGCGCACTCTTCAGCGGCATGCCGCCGGGCGGCGGCGTCGGCGGCGTCGTCAACCTGGTGCCCAAACGTGCCGGCGACGAGCCGCTGACACGGGCCACCTTCGGCGTGCAGTCGGAGTCGCAGGCCGAACTCGCGCTCGACCTCGGCCGCCGCTTCGGCGAGCGCAAGCAATGGGGCCTGCGCGTCAACAGCGCCTACGGCGATGGCGACACGACGCTGGACGAGCAGACGAAGAACCGCAAGTTCCTGTCGGCCGCGCTGGACTTCCGCGGCGAGGCGCTGACCGCGACGCTGGACGCCTACACCAGCAAGGAGCGTTTCGAAGGCGGCACGCCGGCGATGTACTGGTTCTCGACGACCGACATCCCCGGCGCGCCCGACCCGAGCACCAACCAGTTCCGCAACGGCTGGGGCGAGCTGGAGAGCCAGGCCGTCATCGCGCGCGCCGAATACGCGATCAACGAGCAGCTCGACGCCTTCGCCGGCATCGGCCGGCGCAACCACGACTACGCCGGCTTCATCAACGGCACGCATGCGCGCCAGATCGCCGCCAACGGCGACTACACCGGGCGCATGGTCGGCCAGCGCGGCTACAGCAACGCGAGCTCGGCCGAAGCCGGGCTGCGCGGCCGCTTCGCCACCGCCGGCGTCAAGCACGAACTGGTGCTGCACGCGACGCGGCTGGAGCAGGAGGAAGGTTCGGCCGTCAACATGGCGAGCTTCAGCTCCAACATCTACGACCCGGTGACGCCGACGATGGTCGCGGTGCCGGGCTCGGCGCCGAAGACCGGCGAGACGACGCTGCAGAGCCTGGCGCTGGTCGACACGCTGTCCTTCCTGGACGACCGCCTGCGGCTGACGCTGGGCGCACGCCACCAGGGCGTCGAGACCCGCAGCTTCAGCAGCGCCGGCGCGGTGACCGCGCACTACGACGAGAGCGCGCTGACGCCGGCCGTCGCCGTCGTCGTCAAGCCCTGGGGCGAGAACGTCTCGCTGTACGCCAACTACGTGCAGGGCCTGACCAAGGGCGACAGCGTCAGCGACACCGCGGCGACCAACTACCAGCAGGTCTTCGAGCCGTACAAGACCGAGCAGATGGAACTGGGCGTGAAGTGGACGACGGGCACGTTCACCAACACCGTGAGCCTGTTCGAGATCACCAAGCCGACGATGATGGCCACCGGCCCGAGCTCGAGCCCGACCTATACCGACGACGCCGAGAAACGTATGCGCGGCGTCGAATGGAACAGCTTCGGCGAACTGGCGCGCGGCCTGCGTGTGCTCGGCGGCGCCAGCTGGAACCAGGGCAAGCTGACCAAGACGGCCTACGGCCAGTACGACGGCAACGAACGCGGTCGGCGCGCCGCACTGGCAAGGCAACCTCGGCGCCGAATGGGACACGCCCTGGCTGCAGGGCCTGACGCTCAGCGCCCGCCTCGCCGCCACCAGCAAGCAGTACCTGGACGCGGCCAACACCCAGCGCATCCCCGGCTGGAGCCAGATCGACGTCGGCGCGCGCTACGCCACCCAGCTGATGGGCCGGCCGACGCAGTGGCGCCTGGGCGTGAACAACCTGTTCGACCGCCACTACTACGCCGGCAGCTTCAGCGACAGCACGCCGATCGCCACGCTGGGCCCCAAGCGCAGCGTCGCGGCGTCGATGACGGTGGACTTCTGAGCCCCGTGGCCAGCACGATGTCCAGGCGCGTGTTCGCCGCGCTGGCGCTGGTGGCCGTCGCCAGCGCAGCGGCGGCCGACGCGCCGGTGCAGCTGCCCGGCGCGCGCCAGTTCGAGATGGCGTCCGACGCCACCGGCCAGCGCTACCGCATCTTCGTCTCCGAGCCCGACGCGCCGCCGCCGGCGGCGGGCTACCCGGTGCTCTATGTGCTCGACGGCAACGCCGCGTTCCCGGTGGCCGCCTTCCTGGCGCGCTCGGTGGCGTCGCGGCGCGAAGTCACCGGGAACCCGCCGCTGCTCGTCGTCGGCATCGGCTACCCCGGCGACGCCGACTTCGACGTCGCGGCACGGCGGCGCGACTACACGGTCGGCGTCGCCGAGCCCGGTGCCGAGGCGCTCGAAGGCGGCGCCGATCGTTTTCTCGACTTCATCGACCGTGAGCTGAAACCGCGCATCGCCGCCCGTCACGCGGTCGATGCACGACGCCAGGCGCTGTTCGGCCATTCCTTCGGCGGCCTGCTGGTGCTGCACGCAGCCTTCACGCGGCCGGCGAGCTTCACGACCTTCCTCGCTTCCAGCCCGTCGATCTGGTGGCACGAGCGCCGTGTGCTCGACGGACTGGCGCGGGCACCGGCTGCCGCACCGCGGCTGCAGATCAGCGTCGGCGCGCTCGAAGACTCGCCACCGCCCGGCCGGCTGTCGGCCGAGACGCAGGCGCTGCTGGCACGGCGGCCGATGGTCAGCGAAGCGCGTGCGCTGGCCGCGCGGCTGCAGGCGCTGCCGGCTTGGCAGGGGCGCATCGCCTTCCACGAGTTCGAAGGCGAACACCACGGCTGGGTCTGGCTGCCGGCGCTGTCGCGCGGGCTGCAGTTCTTCCTCGATCAACCCGCGCACGGCGAGCCGACACGATGAGCTTCACGCTGCTGGGCCTGGCGACCACCTTCGCCGGCTGCACCTGCCTGTACCTGGCGTCGCCGCACCAGCGCTGGCGCGCACGACCCTGGCCCGCCGTGCCGGCGCGCGCCGCCGCGGCGCTGCTGTGGGCGCTGTCGCCGCTGCTGATGGCGCAGACGCTGCAGCCGCTGGCCGCGGCCTTCTGCTTCGCCACCACGCTGATGCTGGCACTGGCGCTGCTGCCCTACTCGGGCGCGCTGCTGACCGTGCTGCGGGGAGCCCCCGATGGCCAGCGCTGAGCCGATGCGCCGCGACTGGCTGGCCAAGACGCTGGCCGGCAGCCTGCTCGGGCTGACGCTGGGCCTGGGCTGCAGCGCGCTCTTCAGCACGCTCGCCACCGGCCTGCCGCTGGGGGTGCGCGCCCAGCTGGCGATGTGGATGGTGGCGCCGATCTGGCTGGGCACGCTGTCGGGCTGCTACTTCTTCGCCGACGGCTGGCGCGCCTGGCGCACGCTGGGCTTGGCCAACCTCGCCGTCTTCGGCGCCTGGGCGCTGCTGCGCCTTGTTTCCTGAACCCCGATGCGAGCCGAGATCCTGCGTGTCTACAAGTCGGTCCACACCTGGACCGGCATCGTCTCCGGCATGGCGCTGTTCATCGCCTTCTACGCCGGCGCCCTCACCGTCTTCAAGGAACCGCTGGCGCGCTGGGCCAGCCCGCCGGCGCAGCAGGCCCCGGTGCCGCTGGCGCAGGCGCAAGACTTGATCGTGCGCACGCTGCGGGCCGAGCCGGCTGCCGCACGCGACTTCACGCTGCACCTGCACGACGCCGAGAACCTGCCCGGCCGGCTGAGCTGGCAGGTGCGCGACCCCGGGGCCGACGACCACGACGGCCGCCACCTGCGCCACTTCGTCGCCACGCTGGACGCCGAGGGCCGTGTCGCCGCCCAGCCGGTGGCGCCGACGCAGCTCGGCGACTTCATCGACGTGCTGCACCGCGTCGTCGGCCTGCCGGTCGACAACGACGCCAACCGCTGGCTGATGGGCGTCGTCTCGGCGCTGTACACGCTGGCGCTGGTGTCCGGCGTCGTCGTGCTGCTGCCGACGCTGGTGAAGGACTTCTTCGCCTTTCGCGTCGGCCGCAACCTCAAGCGTTTGTGGCTGGACGCGCACAACGTCGTCGGCATCGTCAGCCTGCCGTTTCACGTCGTGATGGCGCTGACGGCGGTGGTCTTCGCCTTCCACGACGGCATCTACGCCCTGCAGGACCGGCTGCTGCACGAAGGCCGGCTGGCCGGCGCCTTCCAGCGCCCGGCGGCCAGCGCCGGTGCCGCGCCACGCGACCTGGCGACGATGCGCCCACCGGCCGAACTGCTGGCCGCCGTGCACGCCATCGCACCCGGCTTCGTGCCGACGGCGCTGCAGTACCAGCAGGCGGCGGGGCCGCGTGCCATCGTGCGCGTCTGGGGCCAGGACGAGAGCGCGGTGGCGCCGCGCGCACGCGGCGGCTTCGTCGCCGTCGACCCGTGCAGCGCGCGCATCGTCAACCACGACTCGCTGCCCGGCCACCAGTCCGCGGCCAACCAGTTGATCAGCAGCTTCTTCGCGCTGCACATGGCCTCGTTCGCCGGCGACCCGGTGAAATGGCTGTACTTCGTGCTCGGCCTGGCCGGCGCCTGGCTGTTCTACAGCGGCAACCTGCTGTGGATCGAGAGCCGGCGCAAACGCGGCGCCGAGCCGCCGCGGCGCACGCGCTGGATGGCCGCCGGCACGATCGGCGTCTGCCTGGGCAGCGTCTGCGGCATCTCGGCGACGATCGCCGCGGCCAAGTGGCTGCCGGGCCTGGTGGCCGACGTCGCGGCCGGCCACCGCGCGCTGTACTACGCGGTGTTCTTCGCCGCGATCGGCTGGGCCTTCTGGCGCGGCAGCGCACGCGGCTCGGTGCAGCTGCTGTGGGCGGCCGTCGTGCTGACCGCGGCGATCCCGGCCAGCTCGCTGCTCGGTGTTCTCGCGCCCGGGCTCGGGCCGTGGCCGCCGGCCTCGGTCGCGGCGCTGGGCGTGGACCTGACGGCCGCCGTCGGCGCCGCCCTGCTGGCCTGGATGGCGGTGGCGACGGGACGCCGCGTGCGCCACGGCCCGACGCCCAGCGTCTGGGCCGCGCCCGCGGCCGGCGCGCTCAGCGGAACTGGGCGATGAACGGTTCCAGTTCCTGCTGCACCTGCGCGGCGTCGAAGACCAGGCGGCCGTCGGGCTGCGGGTCGGCCAGCAGCCGAACGCGGGCTCCGTAGAGCAGCTTGTGCATCGGCATCGGCGCCTTCACGAGGTCGACCGGCTTGTCGAGGCGGAACCCACGCGCGCCCTTCTCCAGCGCCAGCGTCGCGCAGCGGTAGAGCACGAACTTGCGGCTGCGGTCCTCGGGGTTGCTTATGCCGGCCTCGTAGATGACACGGTAGTCGTCGGGGCCCAGCTGCTCGACCTCGTAGCCGCCCTGGCGGAAGAGAAACAGCTCGCCGAGCGCGGTGCGCTCGTGGTAGCCGGTGCCCGTGCCGGCGCAGCCGGCCAGCGCCGCGCACAGCAGCAGCGCCGGCAGCGCGGCGCGATGGTTCCTGAAACTCATGGACTGGTGCCTCCCTCGCACGCCGATCGTCCACGCCGAGCATAAGCAGCACGCCGACGAAACGGCTGGCGTGGATCAAGCGGCCGAGGCCGCCCCCGGAACCTCAGACCGACTGCCAGCGCCCGGCGATGTTCTTCAGCAGCTGGTTCACCGCGGCGAGCTGGCGGTTGCGCAGCGCCAGCCAGCTGCTCTCGCTGGTGTAGGCCGCGGTCTGCGCCGTCACGACGGCGAGGTAGCTGGCGGTGCCGGCGCGGTACTGGTCCAGCGTGATCTCCAGGTTGCGCCGCGCCGCCTGCAGTGCCTGCTGCTGCCATTCACCTTCCTGGTGCAGCTGGTCGGCGAGCACGAGGTTGTCTTCCACCTCCTGCAGCGCCGTCAGCACCGTCTGGCGGTAGCTGGCAGTCGCCTGGTCGGCGCTGGCACGCGCCTGGGCGCTGGCCAGCCGGCGCTGGCCACCGTCGAACAGCACTTCGCTGAGCGTGCCGCCCAGGGACCACACGAGGTTCGGCGCGTCGACCAGCCCGGCCAGCGTGCGGCCGCGGTAGCCGGCGCTGGACGACAGCGCGAGGTCGGGGAACCAGGCGGCGTCGGCGACGCCGATCTGCGCATAGGCCGCGGCGACGCGGCGCTGCGCCGCGGCGATGTCCGGGCGGCGCTCGAGCAGCGTCGCCGGCAGCATCTGCGGCACCGCCGGCGGCGGCGGCAGCTCGGCGCCGGGCGCGATGGCGAAGGTCGACGGCGCGGCGCCGACCAGCACCGCGATCGCGTGTTCGAGCTGGGCGCGCTGGGCGCGCAGCTCGGCCTGCTGCGCCTGCGCCGAGGCGAGCTGGGTCTGCGCCTGCAGCACGTCGCTGCGCGCGGCGACGCCGCCGTCGTAACGCGCCTGGGTCAGCTCCAGCGAACGCCGGTAGGCCTCGACGCTGCGCTCCAGCAGCGCCTGCTGGGCGTCGGCGGTGCGCAGCGAGAAATAGGTCTGCGCCAGCAGCGCCTGGGCCGACAGGCGTGCCGACGCGAGCTCGTCGCTGCTCGCCTGGTAGCTGGCCTCGGCGCCGCTGCTGGCCTGGCGCAGCCGGCCCCAGAGGTCGAGCTCCCAGCTCGCGCTGGCGGTCAGCGAGACGCTGTTCGACGGGCTTTGTGCGACGCCGTTGTTCGAGGTCGTGGCGCTGCGCGTCGCGCCCAGCCCGGCCGACAGCGTCGGCAGCAGCGCGCCGCGGCTCGCCTCGTAGACGGCCTGGGCGCTGGTGACGGCGGCGAGCGAGGACTTCAGGCTCTCGTTGCCGACGACCAGCCGCGCCTGCAGCTCGTCGAGCACCGGATCGCCGTACAGCGTCCACCAGGCGTCGGGCACCGGCGCCTCGCGTGGCGCGCGCAACCAGGCCCCGGCCTCCTTGTAGGCCGGCGCGGCGGCCACCGGCGGCGGCGGCTCGACACGCGTGACGGCGCAGCCGGCGGCCAGCAAGGCCACAGCGCAAGGCAGCAGAACGGGTTTGCAAAGTCTCATCGGGAGCCTCAGGCCGTCACGGCAGCGGGTGCCCGGCCGGCCACGCGGCGGCGCCTGCCGCCCAGCCGGTCCATCAGCACGAACACCACCGGCGTCGTGTAGAGCGTCAGCAGCTGGCTCAGCACCAGGCCGCCGACGATGGCGATGCCCAGCGGGCGGCGCAGCTCGGCACCGTCGCCGCTGCCCAGCGCCAGCGGCAAGGCGCCGAAGATCGCGGCGAAGCTGGTCATCAGGATCGGCCGCAGCCGCAGCTGCGCGGCGCGGTAGATCGCCGCCGCGGCGCTGCCGCCGGCGCGGCCGCGCTCGATCGCGAAGTCGATCATCATGATCGCGTTCTTCTTGACGATGCCGATCAGCAGGATCACGCCGATCAGGGCGATGATCGAGAACTCGCTGCCGAACAGCATCAGCGCCAGCAGCGCGCCGACACCGGCCGAGGGCAGCGTCGACAGGATCGTCACCGGGTGGATCAGGCTCTCGTAGAGCATGCCCAGCACCAGGTAGATCGTGACGATGGCCGCGGCGATCAGCACCGGCTGCGACTTCAGCGACTGCTGGAAGGCGTTGGCCGTGCCCTGGAAGCTGCCGCGCACCGTCGCCGGCGCGCCCAGCTGCAGCATCGCGCCGTCGATCGCCGCGGTGGCATCGGACAGCGAGGTGCCGGGCGGCAGGTTGAAGCTGATCGTCGAGGCCGGCGCGCCGCCCTGGTGGTTGACCGACAGCGGCGTGTTCGTCGTCTCGAAGCGCGTGAAGGCCGCCAGCGGCACCTGCTCGCCGCCGCTGCTCGTCACGTACAGCCGGCGCAGCGTCTCCGGGCCCTGCAGGTACGGCGGCGCCAGCTCCATGACGACGCGGTACTGGTTCAGCGCGTTGTAGATCACGCCGACCTGGCGCTGGCCGAAGGCGTCGTTGAGCGTGCTGTCGAGGTTGGCGACGGTCACGCCCAGGCGCGCCGCGGCGTCGCGGTCGATGACCAGCGAGGTCTGCTGGCCCTTGTCCTGCTGGTCGGTGTTGACGTCCACCAGCTCGGGCAGGCGCGCCAGCGCGGCGCGCACACGCGGCTCCCACTCGCGCAGCGTGCCGATGTCGTCGGCCTGCAGCGTGTACTGGTACTGCGCGTTGGCTTGGCGGCCGCCGATGCGGATGTCCTGCACCGGCACGAAGAACAGGTTGGCGCCGGGCTCGTGCGCCAGCTTGCCGCGCAGCCGCGCGATGACGGCGTCGACGCCGATGCCACGTTCGGCCAGCGGCTTGAGCGTGACGTAGAAGTTGGCGTTGTTGCGCCCGCCGCCGCCCGGGCCGCCGTTGCCGCCGGTGGAGCCGCTGACGTTGGCCACCGCCGGGTCGGCCATCAGGATCGCCATGAAGCGGTCGACACGCGCCTGCATCATCTGGAACGAGCTGCCCTGGTCGGCCTGCACGCTGCCGATCAGCACGCCGGTGTCCTGCTGCGGGAAGAAGGTCTTCGGGATCACCGTGTAGAGGTAGACGTTGAGGCCGACGACGGCCGCCAGCGCCAGCATCGCCAGCGGCTGGTGGCGCAGCGTCCAGGCCAGCGAGCGGCGGTAGCCGCGTGTCAGCGCCTGCGTGAAGCGCGAGCGCCGCAGCGGCGCCGGCGGCGGCAGCAGCGCCGCGGCCATCATCGGCGTCGTCGTCAGCGACACCAGCATCGACACCAGGATCGCCGCCGACAGCACGACGGCGAACTCGCGGAACAGCCGGCCGACGACGCCGCCCATCAGCAGCAGCGGGATGAAGACCGCGATCAGGCTCAGCGAGATCGAGACCACCGTGAAGCCGATCTCGCGCGCGCCCTTCAGCGCCGCGTCGCGCGGCGCCATGCCGCGTTCGACGTGGCGGCTGATGTTCTCCAGCACGACGATGGCGTCGTCGACGACGAAGCCGGTGGCCACCGTCAGCGCCATCGCCGACAGGTTGTCCAGGCTGTAGCCGCACAGGTACATGACGCCGAAGGTGCCGGCCAGCGACACCGGCACCGCCACCGCGGGGATCAGCGTCGCGCGCCAGCGGCGCAGGAACAGCAGCACGACGAGGATCACCAGCGCCACCGAGATCGCCAGCGCCCGCTCCACTTCGTGCAGCGAGGCGCGGATCGTCGGCGTGCGGTCGCTGAGCACGGCGACGTCGATCGCCGGCGGGATCGAGGCCTGCAGCCGCGGCAGCAGCGCACGCACGCGCGCCACCGTCTCGATGACGTTGGCGCCCGGCTCCTTCTGCACGAACAGCGCGATCGCCGGCTTGCCGTTGGCGACGCCGTAGTTGCGCACGTCCTGCACCGAGTCGACGACGGCGGCGACGTCGCGCAGCCGCACCGGCGCGCCGTTGCGGTAGCTCAGCAGCACCGGCGCGTACTCGGCGGCGCGCACCGCCTGGTCGTTGGCGCCGATCTGCCAGCTGCGGCCGCCGTCTTCCAGCAGGCCCTTGGGGCGGTTGGCGTTGGTCGAGACGATGGCCGTGCGCACCACGTCCAGCGGCAGCCCCAGCGCCGCCAGCTTGTCGGGATCGAGCTCGACGCGCACCGCCGGCAGCGCGCCGCCGCCCACCGTCACCTGGCCGACGCCGGGCACCTGCGACAGGCGCTGCGCCAGCACCGTCGACGCGGCGTCGTACATCTGGCCGCGCGACAGCGTCTGCGAGGTCAGCGCCAGGATCATGATCGGCGCGTCCGCCGGGTTCACCTTGCGGTAACTCGGGTTGGACGGCATGCCGCTGGGCAGCAGCGTGCGCGCGGCGTTGATCGCCGCCTGCACGTCGCGCGCGGCGCCGTTGATGTCGCGCGACAGCTCGAACTGCATCGTGATGCTGGCCGAGCCCAGCGACGAGCGCGAGGTGATCTCGGTGACGCCGGCGATGCTGCCCAGCGCGCGCTCCAGCGGCGCGGCGACGGTGGCGGCCATCGTGTCCGGGCTGGCGCCGGGCAGCGAGGCGCTGACGGAGATCGTCGGGATGTCGACCTGCGGCAGCGGCGCGATCGGCAGCAGCAGAAAACCCAGCAGCCCGGCCAGCGCCACGCCCAGCGTCACCAGCGTCGTGGCGACCGGGCGGGCGATGAACGGCGCCGAGATCGACGCCGGCGTCGGGAGGCTCATGTGACGGCTCCGGCGCCACCGCGGGCGCGCCAGCGCTGCAGCAGGCCGGCGAAACCGAGGTAGATCACCGGCGTCGTGAACAGCGTCAGCAGTTGGCTCAGGATCAGGCCGCCGACCATCGTCACGCCCAGCGGGTGGCGCAGCTCGTGGCCGGCGCCGCCGCCGAGCATCAGCGGCAACGCGCCCAGCAGCGCGGCCATCGTCGTCATCAGGATCGGCCGCAGCCGCAGCAGACAGGCCTGGTGGATCGCGGCACGCGGCGCCAGCGCCCTGCTCGCGCTCGGCGTCGAGCGCGAAGTCGACCATCATGATCGCGTTCTTCTTGACGATGCCGATCAGCAGCACGATGCCGATGACGGCGACGATGCCCAGGTCCTGGCCGGCCAGCAGCAGCGCCAGCAGCGCGCCCAGGCCGGCCGAGGGCAGCGTCGACAAGATGGTCAGCGGGTGCACGTAGCTCTCGTAGAGCACGCCGAGCACGATGTACATCGTCACCACCGCGGCCAGGATCAGCAGCAGCGTGCTGGTCAGCGACGCGCGGAAGGCCTCGGCCGCGCCCTGGAAGCTGGTCTCGACGCTGGCCGGCAGGTCGAGCTTCGCCTCCTCGGCCTTGATCGCGTCGACCGCCGCGCCGAGCGAGACGCCCGGCGCGAGGTTGAACGACACCGTCGCCGCCGGGAACTGCGCGACGTGGTTGATCGCCAGCGCCGCCGGGCGCTCGACGATGCGTGCGACGGCCGTCATCGGCACCTGCTCGGTGCGCGCGACGCCGTCGACCGTCGTCGTCGCGCCGGGCAGGTACAGGTCTTCCAGCGCCGCCGGGCCGCCACGCAGCCCGGGCGCGGCTTCGAGCACCACGCGGTACTGGCTGCTCTGGGTGTAGATCGTCGAGATCAGGCGCTGGCCGAAGGCGTTGTAGAGCGCGGCATCGATCTCGGCGACGGTCACGCCCAGGCGGCCGGCGGCCTCGCGGTCGATCTCGACGTAGGCCTGCTGGCCCTGGTCCTGCAGGTCGCTGGCGACGTCGGCCAGCTCGGGCCGGGCCTTCAGCCGCTCCAGCAGGCGGCCGGTGGCATCAGCAAGGTCCTTCGTGTCGGGCGAGCTGAGCAGGAACTGGTACTGCGTCTTCGACACCCGGTCCTCGATGCTCAGGTCCTGCACCGGCTGCATGTAGGCGCGGATGCCGGGCACGTGCGCGGTGGCGTCGGCGAGGCGGCGGATGACCTCCGAGGCCGAGGCCCGGCGCTGCGAGAAGTCCTTCAGCGCGATCTGCATGCGCCCGGTGTTGAGCGTCGGGTTGGCGCCGTCGACACCGATGAAGGAGGTCAGGTGGTCGACGTCGAGATCCTTCAGGATCGCGTCGGCCAGCGCCTGCTGGCGCGTGGCCATGGCCGCGAACGAGGTCGTCTGCGTCGCCTCGGTGATGACCTGCACGAGCCCGGTGTCCTGCACCGGGAAGAAGCCCTTGGGCACGACGCCGTAGAGCAGCGCCGTCAGGGCCAGCGTCGCGGCGAACACGGCCAGCGTCGCGCGCGGCCGGTCGAGCACCCAGTTCAGCGCCCGGTCGTAGCGCGCCACCAGCGTGTCGAAGGCGCGTGCGCTCCAGGCGCCGATCGCGCCCTGGCGGCGCTCGCGCTCGGGGCGCAGCAGGCGCGCGCTCATCATCGGCGTCAGCGTCAGCGAGACGAAGGCCGAGATCAGGATGGACACCGCCAGCGTGATCGCGAACTCGTGGAACAGCCGGCCGACGACGTCGCCCATGAACAGCAGCGGGATCAGCACCGCGATCAGCGACACCGTCAGCGAGATGATCGTGAAGCCGATCTCGCGGCTGCCTTCCAGCGCCGCGGCCATCGGCGAGCGGCCGTCCTCGACGTGGCGGGCGATGTTCTCGATCATCACGATGGCGTCGTCGACGACGAAGCCGGTGGAGATCGTCAGCGCCATCAGCGTCAGGTTGTTGATCGAGAAGCCGGCGAGGTAGATGACGCCGAAGGTGCCGACCAGGCTCAGCGGCACCGCGACGCCCGGGATCACCGTGGCGCTGGCGTTGCGCAGGAACAGGAAGATCACCATGACCACCAACGCCACCGCCAGCAGCAGCTCGAACTCGGTGTCCTCGACCGAGGCGCGGATGGTCTTCGTGCGGTCGGAGACGATGCGCACGTCCACCGCCTGCGGCAGCGAGGCCTGCAGCCGCGGCAGCAGCGCCTTGACGCGGTCCACGGTCTCGATGACGTTGGCGCCGGGCTGGCGCTGCACGTTGAGGATGACGCCGGCGCTGCGGTCGCTCCAGGCGGCCAGGCGCAGGTTCTCGGCGTCGTCGACGACGCCGGCCACGTCCTTCAGCCGCAGCGGGCGGCCGTTCTTCCAGGCCAGCACCAGGTCCTGGTACTCGGCAGCCGACTTCAGCTGGTCGTTGGCGTCCAGCGTGCTGGCGCGCTGCGGGCCGTCGAAGCTGCCCTTGGCCTGGTTGACGTTGGCCGCGGCGACGGCCGTGCGCACGTCGTCCAGCGACAGGCCCAGCGCGGCCAGCTTCTGCGCATCGGCCTGGATGCGCACCGCCGGCCGGCGGCCGCCGGCGATCGAGACCAGGCCGACGCCGTCGACCTGCGACAGCTTGGGCGCCAGCCGCGTCTCGACGAGATCGTGCAGCCGGATCACCGGCAGCGTGGCCGACGTGACGGCGATGCTCAGCACCGGCGCGTCGGCCGGGTTGACTTTGCTGTAGACCGGCGGCATCGGCAGATCCGACGGCAGCAGGTTGGCGCCGGCGTTGATCGCCGCCTGCACCTCCTGCTCGGCGACGTCCAGCGCCAGGCCGAGCGAGAAGCGCAGCGTGATCACCGAGGCGCCGCCCGAACTGGTCGAGGTCATCTGGCTCAGGCCCGGCATCTGGCCGAACTGGCGCTCCAGCGGCGCGGTGACCGAGCTCGACATCACGTCGGGGCTGGCGCCGGGGTACAGCGTCGTGACCTCGATCGTCGGGTAGTCGACCTCGGGCAGCGCGGCCAGCGGCATCAGCCGGTAGGCCAGCAGGCCGGCCAGCAGGATGGCCAGCATCAGCAGCGAGGTCGCGACCGGCCGCTGGATGAACAGGCGTGAGGGGTTCATCGCCTGTTCAGCGTGCCGGCTGCGAGGCCGCGCCGCGGTGCTCGCGGAACCAGGCGCGGCGCTCGTCGGGGCTCATCGCCTTCAGCTTGGCGGCCAGCTCGGGCGGCAGGCGGTCCAGGCGATCCAGACGCTCGGCGCGGCCGGCCGGCGCCGAGGCCGCACGCTGGGCCGCGTCGACGACCTCGACCTTGGCGCCGTCGCGCAGCCGGTCGGTGCCGTCGATGACGACACGCTCGCCGGGCTTCAGCTCGCCGTCGACTGCGACCCAGCCGCCGTCGCTGGCGCCGGGCTTGACGGCACGCGGCGCCACCGTGCCGTCGTCGTCGACACGGTAGACGTAGAAGCCCTGGGCGCCACGCAGCACCGCGGCCTGCGGCACGGCGAGCTGGTCCTTCAGCGTGTCCAGCTGCAGCGTCACGCTGACCGACTGGTTGGGGAACAGCGTGTCGTCGGTGTTCGGGAACAGCGCCTTCACCTTGATCGTGTCGGTCGCCGGGTCGATGGCGTTGTCCAGCGCCGCGACGCGGCCGGCGGCCAGGCGCGTCTTGCTGGTACGGTCCCAGGCCTCGACGGTGACGGTCTCGCCGGCGCGCAGCCGCGCGGCGATGCGCGAGACGTGGGCCGCCGGCACCGCGAAGACCATCGCGATCGGCCGCGTCTGCGTGATGCTGACCAGGCCGTTGGTGTCCGACGGGCTGGCGGTGTTGCCCAGGTCCAGCTGCTTGAGCCCGGCGCGGCCGGGGATCGGCGCCGTGACGCGCGTGTACGAGAGCTGCACGCGGGCGTTGGCGACCGCGCCCTGGTCGGCGGCCACCGTGCCTTCGAGCTGCGCGACCAGCGCCGCCTGGCTGTCCAGCTGCTGGCGCGCGATCGCATCGCGGGCCAGCAGGTCGCGGTAGCGCGCCAGGTCCACGCGTGCCGCGGCCAACTGCGCCTGGTCACGCGCCAGCGCGCCTTCGGCCTGGCTCAGCGCCGCCTGGAAGCTGCGCGGGTCCAGCTCGGCCAGCAGCTGGCCGGCACGCAGCTGCTGGCCTTCGCTGAAGTGCAGCTTCTGCAGCACGCCGCTGACCTGGGTGCGCACGACGGCGGTGTTGGACGCGGTCATCGTGCCGATGGCGCTGACGCTGACCGTCAGGTCCTGGCGCCGCACGACGCCGACCGACACCGGCTGCACGCGGTTGGCACCGGCGAAGCGGCGGCCGCCGGCCGCAGGCGGGCTGTCGGCGGCGGCGGCCGTGTGCTGGTGCCACCACCAGGCGCCGCCGGCGGCCAGCGCGGCGGCGGCCAGCATCCAGGCCAGTGGGCGCCGCCAGCGCCGGGCCCGGGGTGCGGAGATCTCGTTCGTCATGGGAGGGGCCGCACGCTCGCGGTGGCGCCGTGCGGGGGCTGAAAAGGTAACGAAGCGTTGCCGGCGGTAGTTTGAGCGCGGAAATGTGAGCGCTGTATTGCTGCCGGCCCCGATCGCGCGTCAAACCGGACGCCGTTGCACCAGGCTCAACGCTTCCTCGAACGAGTACGCGGTGTGGTGGTGGCGCTCGCTCGGCAGCGGGTCCTGCGGCGCCTGCGCCGACAGCAGCGCCGGCAGCATCGCGACGACACGCGCCTGCGGCAGCATCGCCAGGCAGGCGTCGAGTGCCGCCCGGTCCTGCGGCCGAGACTTCGCCGCCGCAGACGACGAAGACCACGCCGACGGCGTCGGGGCGCGCGTCCGGCGGCACCTCGGCCAGCTCGCCAAGCGTCGCGTGGCGGGCGTCGAAGCGCTCGCTTCGCACGCGCGCACCAGCAGCTCGGCGCTCAGCTCGGCACCGGGGTCGGGCAGGCTGACGCAGAGCATCAACGAGCCCGGCGGCACGTCCAGCGGGCCCTGCCAGCGGCCTTCGACGCTCTCGCGCTCGCGGCGCAGGCGCAGGCCCAGGCCGCTGCCGTCGAGCACCGCGGCGCGGCGGCGTGCCGGCAGCGGCGAGCGTGTCAGCTCGGCCAGCACCTGCAGGATCACGCGCTGCGCCGCGGCCTGCTGCTGCGGGCTGATCAGCTGGCGCTCGAAGTCCTGGTGCGCCAGGTCGAAGGCCGGCATCACGACCTTGTCGCAGTACGCCGCCAGCGGCTTGCGCTTCAGGAAGGCGCGTGCAGGTGCTGTTCGGATTCTATCGTGTTTCCCTATTAACCTTGGAATACG
>JASGHA010000008.1:0-1088978 GCA_049841175.1 Rubrivivax sp.
ATCGAGCCGAAGTGCGAGTTCGACTCGTCGTCGAGCTGCTGCAGCAGCCAGCGGATCTTGCCTTCGGCGTGCACCGAGTGCATCGCGTCGATCGGGTGGCCCAGCGTGCGCTTCATGCGCTCGGCGCCCAGCACGTCGGCGACGACGCTGCTGTAGCTCAGCACGCGGTACTCGCGGTCGAGCATGACCATGCCCAGCGGCAGCCGGTTGAGGATGTATTGCAGGTGCGCGCCGCTCACCGCACGCGTGCCGTCGGCGGCCTGGCCGACCGGCAACGGCGCCGCCGTTCGTGCAGCCAGGGCGCGTTTCGGGCTGCCGTGCTGCGGCTCGGGAAAGTCGTCCACCGAGGGTGCGGGGGCCCCGCCAATACTGCTGTCAATCCTTGTCGCCATGAAGGTCTTTCCAACTCCGGTGAGGCCCGCGTCGCGGACCGCAGTCTATGCATGAAGCCTCCATTGCCGCCAGCCTGATGCGGATCGCCGAGCGTGCGCTGAGCACGAGTACCGGCACGCGTGTGCTGCGCGTCGACGTGTCGATCGGGCGGCTCAAGGCGGTCGAAGCCGAGCTCGTGCAGTCGTGCTTCGCCTTCATCGCCGAAGGCACGCGCTGCGAAGGCGCCGAGCTGTCGGTGCGCGAGGTCGCGGTGCGTGCGCGTTGCCGCCGCTGCGCCGTCGACGCCGAGGTCCAGGGATACCGCTTCGTCTGCGCCGCCTGCGGCAGCACGGAGCTCGACGTCACAGGCGGCCAGGAACTGCGGGTGGACCGCGTCCTGGTCAGTTAACCCCCGACCGGAGACCCATCTTGGGATACCGAACACCGCCCAACAAGATCATCTACGTCGACACCGGACGGTGTCTGGGCTGCCACAGCTGCGAGATCGCCTGCGCCACCGCGCACAGCAGCGCCGGCAGCGTGTTCGAGGCCGCCGCGATGCGCGGCCTGCACTCGCGCATCCACGTCGTCGCCGTCGGCGGCGGCAGCGTGCCGATGCAGTGCCGCCAGTGCGAGGACGCGCCCTGCGCCAAGGTCTGCCCGACCGGCGCGATGCGCCAGAACGACGGCCACGGCGCGGTGTCGATCAACGAGCAGTCGTGCATCGGCTGCAAGCTCTGCACGATGGTCTGCCCGTTCGGCGTCGTGCAGGTCGTCAACCAGCCGGTGGTCGAAGGCCGCACCAACGGCGGCGTGGCCTCCAAGTGCGACCTCTGCACCGAATGGCGCGAGCGCGAAGGCAAGCAGCGCACGGCCTGCGAGGAGTCGTGCGCGACGCGTGCGATCCGCCTCGTCGACCTGCAGGAGTACCGCGTCGCGCTGGTCAAGGCGCGTGCCGCCGAGATCGCCGCCGCGCACCGCAACGTGCGCATCGCCTTCGACCAGGAGACGAGATGAGCGCGGACACCCCGCGTCCGCCGCGGCCGCCGCTGTGGACCGGCCGCCCGGTGCACGCCGGCCCCGCCGGCGCGGGCGGCTGCGCACGCTGCCACGAGATCCAGCAACTGCTGGCGCAGACCTCGGGTGCGCCGGCCGCACTGGCCTGCGCCGAATGCCAGGGCGCCGCGCCCGACGCCGCCGCCCGCCCCCGGAACTGAACGAAGAACAACGCCATGACTGACACCCGCCGCTACACCGCCGACCCGACCGCCCACGAGATGCTGGTCCACGCCCGAGGCATCGGCGTCGAGACCGCCTTCGACCGCTACGACAAGCAGCAGCCGCAGTGCGGCTTCGGCTCGCTGGGCCTGTGCTGCCGCTTCTGCTGGAAGGGCCCGTGCCGCGTCGACCCGTTCGGCGCCGGCCCGCAGAAGGGCATCTGCGGCGCGGACCGCCACACGATCGCCGCGCGCCAGGTGGCACGCATGATGGCCGCCGGCGCCGCCGGCCACTCCGAACACGGCCGCCACGTGCTGCACGCGCTGGAGAAGGTCGCCGACGGTTCGCTGAAGACCTTCCAGATCACCGACGAGCGCAAGCTGCTCGAGGTCGCGCGCCGCATGGGCTTCGCGACCGAGGGCCGCCCGGCGCTGGAGATCGCCGCCGACGTCGTCGCGGCGAGCTTCGAGGACTTCAGCAACCAGCACGAAGGCAAGGCGCCGAACTGGCTCAAGGTGCTGTTGCCGGCCAAGCGCCTGGAGCGGCTGCAGAAGCTGGGCGTCATCGCGCCGAACATCGACATGGGCGTCGCGCAGCTGATGTCGCGCACCCACATCGGCTGCGACGCCGACCCGCTGAACATCATCCTCGGCGGCATCCGCGCGGCCATCGGCGACCTGAACGGCATGGTGCTGGCCACCGAGCTGTCGGACATCCTGTTCGGCACGCCGGCGCCGGTGATCACCGAGGCCGACCTGGGCGTCATCAAGCCGACGTCGGTGAACATCGCGCTCAACGGCCACAACCCGATCGTCGCCGAGGCCGTGTGCCGCGTCGCCGCCGAGATGAAGGCCCAGGCGCAGGCGCTGGGCGCGGTCGACGGCATCAACCTGGTCGGCGTCTGCTGCACCGGCAACGAGGTCATGCTGCGCCACGGCGTGCCGCTGGCGGCCAACTACCTGTCGCAGGAGCTGGTGATGCTCACCGGCGTGATGGACGCAATGGTCGTCGACGTGCAGTGCATCATGCCCGGCATCACCGCGGTGGCGGAGAACTTCCACACCGTCGTCGTCACCACGCACGACGAGAACAAGATCCCCGGCGCCGTGCACCGCAGCGTGCACCCGGAGAACGCGGTGGAAGTGGCGCGCGGCATCGTCGAGCTCGCGTTCGACGCCTACAAGCGCCGCAACCCGAAGCAGCAGCACCTGTCCGACGAGAAGAGCACGGCCATCGTCGGCTTCTCGGCCGAATCGATCGTCGACGTGCTGACGCGCATCGACGCCGAGGACCCGCTGAAGCCGCTGCTCGATGCCGTCACCTCGGGCGCCATCCAGGGCATCGTGCTGTTCGCCGGCTGCAACACGACGCAGGTCGACCAGGACATGAACTACAAGACGATGGGCCGCGAGCTGGCACGTCGCAACGTCCTCGTGCTGGCCACCGGCTGCGGCGCCGGCGCCTTCGCCAAGGACGGGCTGATGACCCAGGAGGCGACCGAGCAGTACGCCGGCGAGGGCCTGAAGTCGGTGCTGCGTGCGCTCGGCGAGGCCGCCGGCCTGAAGGGGCCGCTGCCGCTGGTCTTCCACATGGGCTCGTGCGTCGACAACAGCCGCGCCGTGACGGTGGCCACCGCACTGGCCAACCGGCTGGGCGTGGACCTGAGCGACCTGCCGGTGGTGGCCAGCGCGCCCGAGGCGATGACCGAGAAGGCGGTGGCCATCGGCACCTGGTCGGTGGCGCTGGGCTTCCCGACGCACCTGGGCAACATTCCGCAGGTCACCGGCTCGGACCAGGTCGTGAAGATCATGACCGAGACCGCCAAGGACGCGTTCGGCGGCTACTTCATCGTCGAGCCCGACCCGGTCAAGGCCGCCGAGAAGCTCTACGCCGCGATCCAGGACCGCCGCCGCGGCCTGGGCCTGCCGGCCGGAGCGCGGTCGTGAAGATCGCCGTCGCCGGAAAGGGCGGCGTCGGCAAGACGACGCTGTCCAGCCTGCTGGCGCGCAGCTATGCGGCCGAGGGGCGCCGGGTGCTGGCGATCGACGCCGACCCCGACGCCAACCTGGCCACCGCCATCGGCCTGCCGCGCGAGCGGCTGGCCGAGCTGAAGCCGATCGCCTCGATGAAGCAGATCGCCGTCGAACGCACCGGCCACGCCGGCGGCTACGGCGGCTTCTTCAAGCTCAACCCGACGGTCGACGACCTGCCGGAGAGCCTGTCGGTGACGCACGCCGGCGTGAAGATCCTTTCGCTGGGCGCGATCGAACACGGCGGCTCGGGCTGCGTCTGCCCCGAGCACGCGCTGCTGCGCGCGCTGATGACACACATCCTCGTGCTGCGCGACGACGTCGTCGTGATGGACATGGAAGCCGGCGTCGAGCACCTGGGCCGCGGCACCGCCGACAGCGTCGACTGCCTGGTGATCGTCGTCGAGCCCGGCCAGCGCAGCCTGGAGACCGGGCGCCAGATCGAGCGCCTGGCCGCCGACCTCGGCATCCGCCGCTTGGCCTACGTCGGCTCCAAGGTCGGCAGCGCCGAGGACCTGGCCTTCCTGCGCGCGGCGCTGCCGGCTGGGCAGTTCATGGGCGCGCTGTCGCTGTCGCCCGCGCTGCAGCGGGCCGACCGCGAAGGGCGCGCGCCGTACGACCTCGGCGGCGCGGTGCTCGACGAGGCGCTGGCGATCCGCCGCAACCTGGAAGCCTGGGTCGCCAGGCCGCTGCCGGAGAAGACGCCATGTGCCTGATGACCGTCACCTACACCGACGCCTGCGGCGGCGCGCTGCTGATGGAGCACGTGACCGAGCTGCACCAGGAGGGCGACGCGGTCGTGCTCTGCGGCCTGCTCGACGAACCCTTGCGTGTCGACGGCGTGCGTGTCGCGGCGATCGACTTCGCGCGCGGCCGGGCGCGCCTGGCGCGTGTGGAGGCCGGCGCATGACGACCGAACGCTCCCTCGCCGAACGCCTGGTGCGGCTGGTACCGCACTGGGCCGAACACTGCGGCGAACACGTCGCCGAGATCGCCGCCTGGCGCATGCGTGCCGCGGCCGAGCTCGGTGCCGACGGCACGCTGGCGACGCAGCTGCTCGAAGCCGAGCAGCGCCTGGCGGCGGCGCGCGACGCGCTGCTGGCGGCCTGCGCGCTGCTGCCGCACGACCACGGTCACGACCACCTCCACGGTCACGACCACGCGCACCCGCATTCCCATTCCCACCGGCCCTGAGCGCCGACGTCCGAAGGAACCTTCCCCATGTGCGGCGACTGCGGCTGCGTCATCACGTCCGTGCCCCACGAGCACGGCCCCCACACCCATACCCACGGCCATGGCCATGACCATGACCATGACCACCACCACGGTCATGAGCACGACCACGCGCATGGCGCCGACGGCGCCGTGATCCCGGTGACGGTGCTCGAGAACATCCTCGCCGACAACGACGCGCGCGCGGCGCACAACCGGGCGCGTTTCGGCGCCGCCGGCGTGCTGGCGCTGAACCTGATGTCCTCGCCCGGCTCGGGCAAGACACGCTGGCTGGAGGCCACCGCCGACGCGCTGGGCGCGGCGCGCATGGCGGTCATCGAAGGCGACCTGGAGACCGAGAACGACGCCGAGCGCCTGCGCGCCAAGGGCGTCGCGGCGCACCAGATCACCACCGGCATGGCCTGTCACCTCGACGCGGCGATGGTCGCGCGCGGTGCCGACGCGCTGGACCTGGCCACGCCGCGCTACCTGTTCATCGAGAACGTCGGCAACCTCGTCTGCCCGGCCAGCTTCGACCTCGGCCAGCACGCCAACGTCGTGCTGCTGTCGGTGACCGAAGGCGACGACAAGCCGCTGAAGTACCCGGTGATCTTCCGCGCCGCCGACCTGGTGCTGATCACCAAGGCCGACCTGGCGCCGCTGCTCGACGACTTCGACATCGCGCGTGCCACCGCCGCGGTGCACCGGGTGCAGCCCGCGGCCCGCGTGATCGTCTGCTCGGCCAAGAGCGGCGAAGGGCTGCGGGACTGGCTGGCCTGGCTGGCCGCCGCGGCCGACGACAAGAACCAAGAGGCACCTCATGCCCACGACTGATCTTTCCTGGCTGGCGTATGCCGGCGCGCTGCTGCTGCTCGGCGGCGAACTGATGGCGCTGCGCCACTGGCGCGACCTGCGCCGGGTGCTGGCCTTCTCCACCGTCGCCGAATGCGGTCTGGCGCTGGTCGGCTTCGCCGGCGGCGAGGTCGGCCAGCTGGGCGGCGGCATGCACCTCGTCTACCAGGTCGTGATGCGGCTGCTGGTCGTGCTGGTGGCCGTTCGCCTGGCCGGCGCCGCCGGCAGCTGGCAGGTCGAGCGCCTGGCCGGCAGCGGCAAGGCGGCGCCGGGGCTGGCGCTGCTGTTCGGCTTCGGCATGTTCTCGCTGATGGGGCTGTCGCCGTTCCGCGGCGCGATGAGCCGCTTCCTCGTGCTCTACGACCTGATGGGCCACGGCCACTGGCTGCTGGCCGCGGCCGGCACGGCGGCGAGCATCGTCGCGGCGATCTATTCGATCCGCGTCATCCAGGCGATCTGCTTCGCCGACGGCCCGGCCGCGCGGCCCGCGCACCGTGCCGCAGGCTGGCGCACGCCGCTGGGCCTGCTGATCCTCGTGCTGGCGGTGCTGACGGCGCTGGCCAACTTCGAGCCCGAGCCGGTGGCCCATGTCGCGGCCTTCGTCTTCGGCCTGACGGGCGAGCTGCCGGCGGTCGAAGGGCCCTGGCCCTGGCTGGCGACGCTGCCTTACGTCGGCGCCTTCGGCCTGTATCTGCTGGGCGGTGTCTCGGGCCGGCTGCGCGACGCGGCGGCGGTGCTGCTGGCCGCGGCGACGCTGGCGCTGGCGCTGCTGACGCCGGAGCTGGAGCCGGTGTCGCGCCTGTTCGCGCTGCTGTTCGCCGGCGTGATGCTGCTGGTGACGGTCTATTCGACCGCCTACATGCACCACGAGGGCGGCGAGCGCCACTACTTCTTCTTCCTGTTCCTGATGGCCGGCAGCCTGATGGGCGTGGCCACCGCCGGCGACCTGGGCTCGTTCTACCTGTTCTGGGAACTGATGACCTGGTCGAGCTACCTGCTGATCGTGCAGTCGCGCTCGCCGGAATCGCTGGCCGCCGGGGCGCGCTACTTCGTCATGTGCGCCGGCGGCGCCTACGTGATGCTGCTGGGCGTCGTCGGCCTGGGCGTGCTGGCCGGCGGCTTCGAGTTCGGCCGCCTCGCGGCCGGGCTGGCGCACGCCGAGCCGCTGAGCGCCGCGGCGCTCGCCGCCTGCCTGCTGGTCGGCTTCGCGGTCAAGGCCGGCCTCGTGCCGCTGCACGGCTGGCTGCCGGTGGCGCACCCGGCGGCGCCGTCGTCGGTGTCGGCGCCGCTGTCGTCGATCCTCACCAAGACCGGCCTGCTCGGCGTGATGAAGGTGCTGCTCGCCGTCTTCGGCGTCGCGCTGTGGCGCGGCCAGGGCGGCGGGCTGGACTTCGGCCTGCTGCTCAGCGTCGTCGGCGTCGTCACGCTGCTCTACGGCGAGCTGATGGCCTGGCGCCAGAGCGACCTGAAGCGCCTGCTGGCGTATTCGACGATCGCCCAGGTCGGCGAGATCGCCGCCGTGCTGGGCCTGGGCACGACGCTGGCGATGGCCGGCGCCGCGGCCCACGTGCTGACGCACGGCATGATGAAGACGCTGCTGTTCCTGGGCGCGGGCGCGCTGATCATGCGTGCCGGCACGCGCACGCTGGCCGACCTGGCCGGCATCGCGCGGCGCATGCCGTTCACCGCGGCCTGCCTGGGCACCGGGCTGCTGGCCATCATGGGCCTGCCGCCGTTCGCCGGCTTCGTCTCCAAGTTCCTGATGATCTACGCCGCCGCGCGCGCCGGCGCCTGGCCGGTGGCCGCGGCGCTGCTGGCCGGCGGCGTGATCGGGGTGATGTACTACGCCCGCATCCTGCGTGTCGTCTTCTTCGACGCGCCCTCGGCCGTCGCGCAACAGGCGAGCGAGGTGCCGTGGGCGATGCGGCTGCCGCTGGCGGTGCTGGCGGCGCTGCTGCTGGCGCTGGGCCTGGTGCCGGCGCCGCTGCTGGCGCTGGCCGGCGCGGCGGCGAACGCGGTCGGTGCGGCGCACGGCGTCGCCGGTGCCGTGCTGCCCTCGCTGATGCCCGACTGGCCGCTGGCGGCCGTGGTCTGCGCCGTCGGCGGCGTCGCGACGCTGGTGCTGGGCCGCGCCGGCCGCGCCACCGCTGGCGCGGCGGCGGTCGGCACGATGCTCGCGGCGCTGGCCGCGATCGGCTACGAGTCGGCGCGCTACGACGCGCTGTCGCTGCCGTTCGCCGTCGTCGTCGCCGGCATGGGCGCGCTGAACCTGCTGTACTCGCTGGGCTACTTCGCCCACCACGGCCACAAGCTGGAGCGTTTCCTCGGCTTCACGGTGCTGATGATCGGCGGCCTGCTGGGCATGGCCGGCGCGCACGACCTCTTCGCCTTCTTCTTCTTCTGGGAGGTGATGAGCAGCTGGACGCTGTACCTGGCGATCATCCACGACGAGACGCCCGAGGCGCTGCGCGAAGGCGGCAAGTACTTCGTCTTCAACATCGCCGGCGCGAGCTTCCTGTTCCTCGGCGTCGCGGTGCTGGGCGCGGCGGCGGGCTCGTTCGCCTTCGCCGACATCGCCGCCGCGGCGCGCACGATGCCTGTCGCGACGCTGGCGCTGGGCGCCGGCGCGGCGGTGGCCGGCTTCGCGATGAAGGCGGCGATGCTGACCGTGCGCGTGGACTACCAGATGCACCCGGCGCCGGCGCCGACGCCGGTCTCGGGCTACATCTCGGCGGTGCTGCTGAAGAGCGGGCCGCTGGGCGCGTTCAAGCTGATCGTGCTGCTCGGCGGCACCGCGGTGCTGTCGCGTCTGGGCACGGTGGCCGGGCTGGACCCGATCAGCTACTTCCTCGTCGTGCTCGGCGCGGTGACGGCGCTGTACGCCGGCCTGATGGCCTTCATCCAGACCGGCGTGAAGCGGCTGCTGATCTATTCGACCGTCAGCCAGCTCGGCTACGTGATGTGCGGCCTGGCGCTGGGCGACCCGCTGTCCACCGCCGGCGGCCTGGCGCACGCGCTGAACCACGCGCTGCTGAAGAACACGCTGTTCCTGGCGGCCGGCGCGATCCTCGCGCAGCAGCACATCGTCAGCCTCGACGCGCTGGGCGGCGCCGGCCGGCGCATGCCCTGGACCTTCGCCTTCTTCGCCTTCTCGGGGCTGTCGCTGGCCGGCCTGCCGCCGTTCAACGGCCTGGGCTCGAAGTGGCTGCTGTACGAAGGCGCGCTGAGCAGCGGCCACCCCTTCGTCGCGCTGGCGCTGATGGGCGCGAGCCTGACGACGCTGGCCGCGGTGCTGAAGTTCATCCACGCCGCCTTCCTGGGTGCCGAGTCGCCGGTGTCCGCGAAGCTGCACGAGGCGCCGGCGACGATGCTGCTGCCGATGGCGTTGCTGACGGCGCTGTCGCTGGCGATCAGCGTCATGCCCGGCCTGCTGCTGGTGCCGGTGGCGCACGTGCAGGCCGGCCTGGGCCTGCAGCCGATAGCCGCCAGCTGGTTCGGCCCGCTGCCCGGCGCCTACGGCTGGCATCCGCTGACGCTGGCGCTGCCGCTGGCCGCGCTGCTGGCCGTCGGCTGGCTGCTGATGCGCGCCGGCCGTCCGGCGCCGACGCCCAGCCACGCCCACACCTGCGGCGTCGAGCTGGCGCCCGAGGCCATGCGCATGGCCGCCTCCAACCTCTACGGCAGCCCGGCCCGGCTGGTGCGCCGCGTCTTCATGATCCGGGAGCAACAGTCGTGACCGACAAGCTTCAACTCCTGCTGGCCGCGCTGGTGTTCCCCGGCGGCCTGTTCGTCGCCGTCTTCGCGCTGCTGCTCAAGGGCCTGGACCGCAAGCTCGTCGCGCGCATGCAGGCGCGCACCGGGCCGCCGCTGCTGCAGCCGCTCTACGACACCGTCAAGCTGCTGCGCAAGCAGACGCTGGTGCCGCGCGAGGCCAGCGCCGGCATCTTCCTCGGCGTGCCGCTGGTCGGCTTCGCGGCGATGGCCTTCGCGCCGGCGCTGATCCCGGTGCCCGGGCTGTTCGCGCCGGCCGCCGTGTCGGGCGACGTGCTGGTGCTGCTGTACCTGCTGGCGGTGCCGGGCATCGCGCTGATGATGGCCGGCTCGTCCTCGGGCTCGGTCTACGGCGCGATCGGCTTCTCGCGCGAGATGTCGCTGATCCTCGCCTACGAAGGGCCACTGATGTTCGCGCTGCTGGCCGTGGCGCTGTACGTCGGCCGCGCGCAGGGCGACACGATCTGCCTGTCGCTGGCCGAGATCGTGCAGTACCAGCAGCAGCACAGCGCCAACCTGCTGCAGCCTGTGCTGTGGCCGGCGCTGCTGGCCTTCGTCGCCTGCCTGCCGGCGACGCTGGGCGTGCCACCGTTCGACATCGCCGAGGCCGAGACCGAGGTGCTCGAAGGCCCGCTGATCGAGTACTCCGGCCCGCCGCTGGCGCTGATGCAGCTGATGCAGGCGATGCAGCGTGTCGTCGTCATCGCGCTGGGCATCGTGCTGTTCTGCCCCAACGGGCCCGACGGGCTGGCCGGTCTGGGCGTGTTCGTGCTCGAGATCGCGCTCGTCGCGACGCTGGCGATCACGCTGCTGCGCGCCTCGGTGGGCCGCATGCGCATCGACCAGGCGCTGATCTTCTTCTTCACCTGGCCCGAGGCCGCCGGCCTGCTGAGCCTGGGCCTCATCGTGTTCTTCGCCTGAGCGAGACCATGTTCGACATCTTCAAGAAGGCCGCCGGGCGCTCGCCCTGGCTCTACCGCATCAACGCCGGCTCGTGCAACGGCTGCGACGTCGAGCTCGTGACCACCGCGCTGATCCCGCGCTACGACATCGAGCGCCTGGGCTGCAAGTACTGCGGCAGCCCCAAGCACGCCGACATCGTGCTCATCACCGGGCTGATGACCACCCGCCTGATGCCCAAGGTGATGAAGATCTTCGAGGAGATCCCCGACCCGAAGGTGACGGTCGCGGTGGGCGTCTGCCCGACCTCGGGCTGCGTGTACTCCGAAAGTTATGCGACCGAGGGGCCGGTGGACCGGCACATCCCGATCGACTTCAACATCCTGGGCTGCCCGCCGCGGCCCCAGGCCATCATCGCCGGCGTGGCCGATGCCATCGCGCTGTGGCGAACGAGGATCTGACGCCATGAAATGGATCGGCAACCTGGGGTTCGTGGCCGAGCTGGCCGCCAACCTGTTCCGCGCGCCGCGCACCGAGGCCTACCCGCTGGGCCCGGCGCCCGAGGCGCCCAAGAGCCTGCGCGGCCGCGTGCGCGTCGACGCCGACAAGTGCGTCGGCTGCTCGACCTGCGCGCAGGTCTGCGTCGGCGACGCGATCCACCTGCAGGAGCAGGAGGAGGGCGTGCGCCTGATCGTCTGGCACGGCCGCTGCACCTTCTGCGGCCTGTGCGCCTACTACTGCCCGACCGGCGCGCTGGAGCTCAGCAACGACTGGAATCTGGCCCACGCCAACGCCGACAAGTACACGATGGTCGAGGACGTGCTCGCCAAGTACCAGGTCTGCGTCGACTGCGGCGCCCGGCTGATGGTGCCGCACGGCAACGTGTTCGCCGCCTCGGCGATCGGCACCGACCGACACAACCAGATGAACACCCCGCGCTGCGACGCCTGCCGCCGCAAGCAGCAGGCGCGGCTGGTCATGGAGACGCGCCTGTGAACGACACATTCGACACCCTGCAGGCGCTGGTCGCCGAGCTCGGCCTGGCCACCGACGGCGCGCCCGAACGCAGGCTCAACGCCGCGGGCCTGGCCTCGGCCTGGCTGACGCTGCGCGACCCGGGCGACCTGCCGCGTTTCGCCCAGGCGCTGGTGGCCGCCGGCGGCCGCCTGGCGACGACGACCGTCTACCGCCCCGACGCGGCCGGCGCGCCGCACACCCACGAGCTGGCCTACCACCTGCTGCTCGGCGGCATGCCGGTGACGGTGAAGCTGCGTCTGGCGCAGGGCGAGGGCGTGCCGTCGATCGCGCGCCTGTTCCCCAACGCCGACTGGGAGGAGCGCGAGATGATGGAACTCGGCGGCGTGCGCATCGTCGACCACCCGAACCCGCGCCGGATGTTCCTCGACGAGACGATCGAGGCCGGCGTCTTCGACCGCTTCGTGCCGTTCTCCGAGTTCACCAACGCCTCCGAGCACCAGGCGGTGTGGAAGCGCATCAGGGCCCAGGCCGCACGCAACGGGGAGGGCTCGCGATGAGCGCGCACCACGACACGCCGAAGTCGGGCTTCGAGGTCCCGATCGGGCCGCTGCACGTCGCGCTCGAGGAGCCGATGTACTTCAAGCTCGACGTCGAGGGCGACACGATCCGCGACATCGACATCGTCGCCGGACACCTGCACCGCGGCATCGAGCAGATCGCGACGAACCGCAACTTCTTCCAGTGCATGGTGCTGACCGAGCGCCTGTGCTCGCTGTGCTCGAACTCGCACCCCAGCACCTACTGCATGGCGCTGGAGGACATCGCCGGCATCACGCTGCCGCCGCGCGCGGCCTACATCCGCGTCGTCACCGAGGAGATCAAGCGCATCGCCTCCAACCTGATCAACGTCGGGCTGCTGGCGCACCTGGTCGGCTTCGACACGCTGTTCATGCAGCTGATGGAGATCCGCGAGACGGTGCAGGACCTGAAGGAGGTGCTCTACGGCAACCGCATGAACCTCGGCGCCAACGTCGTCGGCGGCGTGCGCGTGGACTTCGACGCCGAGAAGATCGCCTTCCTGCGCCGCCGGCTCGACGAGGTCGAGCCCAAGCTGCGCACGATCTTCAAGTTCCTGCAGCAGGACCCGTCGATCGCGCGGCGCACGCGCGGCGTCGGCGTGCTGACGCACGAGGCGGCGGTGGCGCACGCCGTCGTCGGCCCGATGGCGCGTGCCAGCGGCGTGCAGAACGACGTGCGTGTCACCGCGCCGTACTTCGCCTTCCCCGAGCTGGAGCTGCAGTCGCACCTGGGCAGCGACGGCGACGTCTACACGCGCGCGTCGATCCGCTTCAACGAGGTGCTGACCGCGATCGACCTGATCCGCCAGTGCGTCGCCAAGCTGCCCGACACGCCGCTGTCGCTGGGCTACATGCCGACCATCCCGGCCGGCGAGGCCGTGGCGCGCACCGAGGCGCCGCGCGGGGAGCTGCTGTACTACCTGCGCACCGACGGCAGCGACAAGCCCGAGCGCCTGAAGTGGCGCGTGCCCAGCTACCCGAACTGGGAGGCGCTGCGCGTGATGCTGCGCGGCACCAACATCGCCGACGCCGCGATCGTCATCTGCTCGATCGACCCCTGCATCGCCTGCACCGAGCGCTGAACGCGCCGGCCCCTCCACGACGAACGCCATCACCATGAACGACCTGCCTGCCGACTGGGGCGCGCTCTGCGCCCTGGTCCTGATCCTCGGAATGCGCCACGGCCTGGATGCCGACCACCTCGCCGCGATCGACGGCCTGACGCGCGTCAGCGCGCGCCGCGGCCAGCCGCACTCGCGTTACTGCGGCGCGCTGTTCTCGCTGGGCCACGGCGCGGTCGTGCTGACGATCGCGCTGCTGGCCGGGCTGTGGGGCGCGCAGTGGGCGCCGCCGGGCTGGTTCGACGCGCTGGGCAGCGGCATCTCGATCGGCTTCCTGCTGCTGATCGGCGTCGTCAACCTGCGCGCGGTGCTGCGCGCGCCGGCCGACACGCCGGTGGAGCTGGTCGGCGTGCGCGGGCGCATCGTTGACCGGCTGCTCGGCGGCACCGGGCGCCGCACCGGGCCGCTGTCGGTGATGGGCGTCGGCTCGCTGTTCGCGCTGTCCTTCGACACGCTGAGCCAGTCGGCGCTGTTCGCGGTGATGGCGGTGCAGTACGGCGGCGTCGAGCACGCGCTGACGCTGGGCGCGCTGTTCGTGCTCGGCATGGTCGCCACCGACGGCGCCAACGGCTGGTGGATCTCGCGCCTGATCGACCGCACCGACCGCCTGGCCGTCGTCGCCTCGCGCACGATGACCGCGGCGGTGGCCTGCGTCAGCCTGATCGTCGCCGCGCTCGGCGCCGGGCGCATGGCCTCGGGCTGGATCGACGGCCTGCTCGAAGGCCGCGAGCTGGCGATCGGGCTGTCGGTGATCGCGCTGATCGCCGCCAGCTACGGGCTGGCCTGCCGCAGCGCGCAGCGGCGCTCCGGCGTGGCCGCGTGAACGGCGCGCGGCTTTGCGGACGTACCGCGGCGATGGCTTTGTCCACACCCCCAGTGGTGCCGGCCGCCGCCCAGCACACCGCGGCGCGCGCCGCTTGCGACAATCCACACCCATGAACACCGCGTCCCGCATGAGCAAGGCGACTTTCGCCACCTGACACGCCTTTCGACGCGATCGGAAGGCTTGCGCCTTCCGGCCCCGAACCCCGGCAAGCGCGAGCTTCCCGGGGTTTTCCGTTTTCCACCTTCCGGACTTTCGCCGTGCGCACCTACGACAAGCTGATCGCCACGATTCCCGCTCGCCGGAGCGGGAACTGCGTGCGCCCGTGCTTCGGCTGCGCCTTGCACATCAGTCGCTAGCCCTCAGGCGGATCGCCTGGCGGCTGGCGTTGCCGACCAGGCCCTCGACGGAGCCCCGAGCGGGGCTTCGCGACGAAAGATCCGTATGAACTCGAACGACAGAAACCTCCGCAACATCGGCGTCATCGCCCACGTCGACGCGGGCAAGACCACGGTCACCGAACGCATCCTGTTCCACACCGGCGAGAACCATCGCATCGGCGAGGTGCACGACGGCAGCGCGCGCATGGACTTCGATCCGCAGGAACGCCGGCGCGGCATCACGATCGACAGCGCCGCCGTCTCCGTGCAGTGGAAGGGTGCGCAGGTCAACATCATCGACACCCCCGGCCACATCGACTTCAACGTCGAGGTGCGTCGCGCGCTGCGTGTGCTCGACGGCGCCGTCGTGGTGTTCGACGGCGTCGCCGGCGTCGAGCCGCAGACCGAGACCAACTGGCGCCTGGCCGACGCCCACGGCGTGCCGCGCATCGCCTTCGTCAACAAGCTCGACCGCGTCGGTGCGGACTTCGGGCGCGTGGTCTCGATGATCGAGCAGCGCCTGGGCGTCAAGGCGCTGCGGCTGCAGCTGCCGGTCGGTGCCGAGGGCGGCTTCCGCGGCGTCGTCGACCTGCTGGAGATGCGCAGCCTGCTCTGGCCGCGCGACGACGCCAGCGAGCCGCCGCAGGTCGGCGCGGTGCCGCCCGAACTGCTGGCGCTGGCCGAGCGCGAGCGCGAGCGCCTGCTCGAGGCCGTGGTCGAACAGGACGACGAACTGCTGCTGGCCTATCTGAACGGCCAGACGCCGTCGGTCGAGGCGCTGCGCCGCGCGATCCGCAAGGGCGTGCTGGCCCAGGCCTTCGTGCCGGTGCTCGGCGGCTCGGCCTATCGCAACCGCGGGGTCGAGCCGTTGCTCGACGCCGTCGTCGACTTCCTGCCGGGCCCGGGCGATCTGCCGGCCTCCGACAGCCGGCCGGTGGCCGATGCGCAGGCGCCGCTCGCGGCGCTGGCGTTCAAGCTCGCCCACGACGGGCATGCGGGCATGGTCTTCGTGCGCGTCTACAGCGGGCGGCTGCGCCGTGGCGACACGGTGCTGAACACGGCCACCGGGCGCGTCGAGCGCGTGGCGCGCCTGTACGAGGTGCACGCCGACGATCGCATCGAGATCGACCAAGCGTTGGCGGGTGACATCGTCGCCGTCGTCGGGCTGAAGGACACGCTGACCGGCCACACGCTGAGCGACCGGGCGCATCCGCTGCAGCTGGAAGCCATCAGCGTGCCCGAGCCGGTGATCGACGTCGCGCTCGAGCCCCGGCGCCAGGCCGACCAGCAGGCGCTGACGGCGGCGCTGGCGCTGCTGCAGCGCGAGGACCCGAGCCTGCGCGTGCGCCAGGACGCCGAGTCCGGACAGCTCATCCTGTCCGGCATGGGTGAGTTGCAGCTGGAGGTGGCAGTCGAGCGGCTGCGCTCGCGCCACGGCGTCGACGCGGCGGTGGGCCAGCCCGAGGTCGCCTACCGGGAGACGATCTCGAAGGAGGCGGAGGTGAACCATGTGCATCGCAAACAGAGCGGCGGCCCCGGCCAGTTCGCCGAACTGCGGCTGCGCCTGGCGCCGCTGGCGCGCGGCGCGGGCCTGCGCTTCGAGAGCCGGATCACCGGCGGCGCGATCCCGAAGGAGTACATCCCGGCGGTCGAGGCCGGGGTGCGCCGTGCCGCGCAGGTGGGGGTGCTGGCCGGGTTCCCGACCGTGGACCTGCAGGCCACGCTGCTGGACGGCAGCTTCCACGAGCGCGACTCGTCGACGCTGGCCTTCGAGCTGGCGGCGGCAGCCGCGTTCCGCGACGCCGCGGCCCAGGCCGGCCCGGTGCTGCTGGAGCCGGTGATGGCCGTCGAAGTGGTCACGCCGCCGGACCATCTGGGCGACGTCATCGGCGACCTGCACCGGCGCCGCGGCATCGTGCGCGCCCACGGCACGCGCGGCAACGCCGCGGTGATCGACGCCGAGGTGCCGCTGAAGGAGATGTTCGGCTACGTCGGCAGCCTGCGCGCCCTGTCGCAGGGGCGGGCGCAGTACACGATGCAGTTCGACCGTTACCGCGAGGCGGCGGCTGAACGGGCGGTGCCGGTGGCGGCTTGATCGGCGCGGGGCGCGGGCGAAAAAGGCCCGCGCCCGTTCCTGTCGCGGGATCCGGTGCGATCGCGCGGCGGGTCGCGGTCGACGCTCAGGCGGGCTCGGTGCCGCCGGCGCCCAGCCGGTACCAGTCCAGCCGCCGCGTCAGCAGCATGACCGCCGCCAGCGCCGCGAACAGGCCCAGCGAGCCGACGAGCAGCGCCGTCTGCTCGCGCAGCAGCAGCAGGTACAGCAGGCCGTAGAGCAGCGCCATGCCGGCGCCGAACAGCCAGCCGTCGCGCACGCCGCCCAGCATGTGGCGCGCGTAGCTGCCCAGCAGCAGCACGCAGGCGGTGGCGGCGGCGCCGTAGGCGGCGGCAAACGGCAGCTGCTCCGACAGCGCCAGCAGCAGCAGGAAGAACAGCGCCAGCGCCAGCCCGACCAGCGCGTACTGCACCGGGTGCACGCGGCGCACGCGCCGGCGCGCCAGCGTCTCGGCCAGCGCCACCGCGGCGAAGGTCAGCACGACGAACAGCAGGCCGTACTTGATCGCGCGGTCGGCCAGCACGTAGGGGTTCACCGGGTCGGTGAAGGTCACGGCCAGCGTGTCCAGCGAGCCCAGGCGCGGCTTTTCGCCTTCGGCCTGCTCGACGATCTGCGCGGCGTTGCTGGCCAGCGCGCTGACCGACCAGCGGGCGTCGAAGCCATCGTGGCGCACCTCGCGGGTCACCGGCAGGAAACGGCCGCCGAAGGACGGGTGCGGCCAGTCCGAGGCCAGCGTCCACTGCAGGCTGCGCGCGGCGGGCACGACGGCGAGCTCGGCCGTGCCGACCAGGTCCAGCACCACGTTCAGCTCGACGGCTCCGCCCTCGGCGGCGGCAGCCGGCAGCTCGGCGTGCAGGCCGTCCTTCCAGGCTGCATGGCCGGTGCCCGGTTGCAGCTCCAGCGTGCGGCCGGCGAACCGGATGCCGGCGCCGCGCAGCCCGCGCGGGTCGGACACCGCCACCCACACCGTCGGCGCCTGGCAGCTGACGCGGCCGCCGGCGTTCACGGCCTGGGGCTGCAGCGCCGCCAGCTGCGGCCAGCGGGCCTGCAGCTCGAGCCGGGCGTTGTAGCCGTTCACCTTGAACAGGCCGCGGTAGCGCGCGTCGGCCTGGGTCTTGGCGCCGGCCACGAGTTCGGCGGGCACGGCCTGCAGCGCGAAGCTGCGGCGCGCGACTTCGGTGCGGCGTTCGGCGCCGCTGCCCTGCACGACGTCCCATTCCTCGACGCACTGGCGCTGCAGCACCGGCCCCATCAGCGTCTGCGCGCCGGCGTATGACTGCTGCACGCTGTCGACCGCTTCGTGCTGGTAGACCTGGCGCTCGTCGACCAGCCAGCCGATGCGCGCCAGCACCACCGAGATCAGCACCACCGTGGCCAGCACGGCCATCACCTTCACCACCACCGGGTTTCGCATCGCTCCTCGCTCCGTTGTTTCACGATGCGCCGCAGTCTGGCCAGCGGCGGTGAAGCGGCGATGGGCTGCGTGAAGCGGGCGTGAAGTCAGGGCAGGCGCAAGACCACGCGCAGCCCCGGCGCGGCCGGCTCGAAGCTCACGCTGCCGCCGTGCAGCCACAGCACCTGGCGCACGATGGCCAGGCCCAGGCCGCTGCCGCGACCCTCGCCGGTGCTGAAGAAACGTTCGCCCAGGCGCGCCAGCGCGTAGTCGGGCACGCCGGGGCCGTGGTCGCGCAGCGCCCATTCCAGCGCCTGGCCGTCGTGCCGCACCGTCACGTCCAGCGGCGAGCCGGCCGGTGCGTGCGTGATCGCGTTGGCGAGCAGGTTGGACAGTGCCAGCCGCAGCCGTTCGGCATCGCCCGACACCACGGCCGCTTCGGCCGGCAGCCGCAGGCGCTCGCCGGCGCCGTGGGCCTGGGCGACCTCGAGCGCGAGTGCGTTGAGGTCCACCGGCGCGCGCGCCGGCAGCGCCTGCAGGCTCTCCAGCTTGGACAGCTCGAGCATCTGCTCGACGATGGCCTGCAGCCGCCGCGCCTGCGTGTCGACCTGCTGCACGAAGCGCCGGCGGTCGGCTTCGGGCAGGTCCTCGTGCAGCAGCTCGGCGGCGCCGCGGATGCCGGCCAGCGGCGTCTTCAGCTCGTGGGTCAGCGCGCGCACCTGGTGTTCGAGCTGCTCGCGGCCTTCCAGGCGCTGGCGCATGCGGTCCATCGCCTGCGCCAGCTCGCCGAGCTCGCCGCCCAGCGCGGGCGGCGCCGGCGGCGTGCGCCGCGGGCCTTCGGGGCTTTCGCCGACGGCCTGGGCGTAGGCGCGCAGCCGCCGCACCGCGTGCACCGCCCACAGCGTCACGACGACGCCGATGGCCAGCGAAAGCCCGAGCAGCAGCACGCCGGCCCACAGCACCTTGCGCTCGGCACGTTCGATGAAGGGCATGATGCTCGCCAGCGGCTTGGCGACGACGAGCACGCCGACGGTGCGACCGCCGCTGCGCACCGGCGCGGCGACGTGCATCACCGAGCTCTGGTCGCTGGGGCCGCTCTTCGTCGTGCGCGCGCCGTACTCGCCGCGCAGCGTCAGCAGCACGTCGCGCCAGCGCGAGTAGTCCTGGCCGGTGGCCGGCGGCGTGCCGGAGTCGAAGACCACGCGGCCGGCGGCGTCGGTGACGACGACACGCAGGTCCAGCGTCGTCTTGTTCAGCCCCCAGATCTTCACGTCGACCTCGCGCGCCGCGTACTCGCGCACCGCGCCGGCGAAGGGCCCGTCGCCGAGCGTGCCGCCGGCCGGCAGCGCCGCCAGTTCGGGCGCGGCGACCTCGGCCAGCAGGTTGGCGCTGTCGACCATCACGTCTTCCATCACCTCGCGCACGCTGGGCTTGATCTCGGTGACGAAGACGCGCAGCACGAAGAAGGCCGCCAGCCCGGTGATCGCGGCGAAGGCGAAGAACAGCCGCAGGCCGATGTGCATTCAGCCCTCGCCGTCGGCCAGCGTGTAGCCCAGGCCGCGGTGGGTGGCGATCGGGTCGGCGCCGGCGTGCACCTCGCGCAGCTTGGCGCGCAGCGTCTTCACGTGGGTGTCCACGGTGCGGTCGGCGGCTTCGGCCTGCGTGCCCCAGACGCGGTCGAACAGCGCCTCGCGCGACAGGATGCGGCCGCGCGCCAGGATCAGCTCGCGCAGCAGGCCGTACTCCAGCCGCGTCAGCGCGAGCACGGCGCCGCGGTAGCGGATGCGCTGGCCGGGCTCGTCGAGTTCGAAGACCTGCGGCGTGGCGCGCGGCATCGCGGCGCGGCGCAGCAGCGCGCGCACACGCGCCACCAGCTCGCGCGGGCTGAAGGGTTTGGGCAGGTAGTCGTCGGCGCCGGCTTCGAGGCCGAGCACGCGGTCGATCTCCTCGCCGCGTGCGGTGAGCACCAGCAGCGGCAGCGTCGCGACGCGCGCGTCGCCGTCGGCGCGCCAGCGCCGCAGCAGGTCCAGCCCGTTGCCGTCGGGCAGCGCGACGTCGAGCACCGCGGCCGCGGGCAGGGTGCGGCGCAGCGCCGCTTCGGCGTCGCGCAGCAGCGTCACCGCCTCGACGGCGAAGCCGTCGCGCTCCAGCGCGAAGGCCACGGTGCCGGCGATCGCGTTGTCGTCTTCCAGCAGCAGGATGCGGGGTTTCATCGCTCGGGTGCGGTTCAGGTCGGCCGGGCCAGTGCCGGCGGGACGAAACCCTGGTCGGTCAGCGCCTTGACGACGCCGCGCAGCAGCGTGCTGTGCATGAAACCCAGCGTGTACTGGCGCGCGCCCGGCCGCACCGGTTGCAGCATGCCGCTGTCGAGCAGTTTGCGGATCTGGTAGGTGCGCTGGTTGGCGTTGAGGCCGGGCAGCGCGGCGTCGAGGTCGCCGGCCTTCAGCGTGCCGGCCTGGATCGCCAGCTGCAGCACGGCTTCCTCCTGGGCGGTGATCAGCTGGCGTTCGCGCGCGTGGGCCAGCGCGGGCAGCAGCACCACCTTCTGCAGGTGCGCATAGTCGGCCAGGTGGGCGACCTTCTCGAGTTCGTCGCGGATGCCGCCGAGCACGTAGGTGCACCACGATTCCAGCGCCGCGTCCTGGCCGCTGTCGGCCTGCGCCAGCATCGCGTAGTAGCGGTTGCGGTCGGCGCAGAAGACGGCCGCGGGGTTCAGCAGCCGGCCGGCGGCGCTGACCTGGAAGCCGTACTTGATCAGCATCGCGTAGGTCAGCAGCCGCACGACGCGGCCGTTGCCGTTGCTGAACGGGTGGATCCAGGCGAAGCGGTGGTGCGCCAGCGCGACCTTCATCAGGTCGTACTTCGGCGCGTCGGGCCGGTTGACGAAGTCCACCAGCTCGCTCATGTAGCCGGGCACCTGCACGGCCTCGGGCGGCTGGTGCTCGGCCTGGGCGATGCGCACCGGGCCGCCGCGATAGCAGCCTGGCGTGCGGTCGCCTTCGCGCTGAAGGCCCTGCACCGTGGTCGTGTGCAGGCCGCGCAGCAGGTGCTCGCTCAGCGCCGAGCCGGGTTCCACGGTCTCTTCCAGCTGACGCATCGCGGTCTCGATGTTCTCGATCTCACGCAGCGGCTCGCCGTCGGGCCGTCCCGGCACCACCTTGGCTTCGACGTAGTCGGCGAGCGTCGTGTGGTTGCCTTCGATGCGTGCCGACGCCAGGATTTCGAGCAGGTGGAACACCTGCTTGAGCTGCATGAAGACCGGTGCCGGCGTGCTGCCGCGCAGCTCCAGCCGGCGCAGGTGCTCCAGGTCGGTCAGCACGTCCAGCAAGGGCGAGTCGAACCGCGGGTTCAGCAGTCGCAGATCGTGGTGATGGAACGGGGGCACGGTGTTGCGTGATCTTGAATCCGTCTTCCGATGGATCTTGATTGACGGCTCAGGATCTGTTGATTGACAACATCTTAGAGCGAATTCTTGCGCTACAAAAACTGGCATGTGCGCTGCCGGGATCTTGAATCCTCTGGCCCACCGATGTGTGCGGGTTCCAGTGCCGACGCGCCATGAAGAACGCCCCCGGAACCGCGTGTGCGGCGCCGGGGGCGTGCGGGCGGAGCGTCGCCTTAAGGCTGCTTGCCGATGTAGGCCAGGATGCCGCCGTCGACGTACAGCACGTGGCCGTTGACGAAGTCCGAGGCGCTGGACGCCAGGAACACCGCCGGGCCCTTCAGGTCCTCGGTGCGGCCCCAGCGGTTGGCCGGGGTCTTGGCGAGGATGAAGCTGTTGAACGGGTGGCCGGGCGTGCGCAGCGGCGCGGTCTGCGGCGTCTCGATGTAGCCCGGGCCGATGCCGTTGCACTGGATGTTGTGCGCGCCGTACTCGGAGGCGATGTTGCGCGTCAGCATCTTCAACCCGCCCTTGGCGGCGGCGTAGGCCGAGACGGTCTCGCGGCCCAGCTCGCTCATCATCGAGCAGATGTTGATGATCTTGCCGCCGCCCTTGGCGATCATCGCCGGGATGACCGCCTTGGCGAGGATGAACGGCGCCGTCAGGTCGATGTCGATGACCTGGCGGAACTCGCTGGCCGCCATCTCGTGCATCGGCACGCGTTTGATGATGCCGGCGTTGTTCACCAGGATGTCGATCGTGCCGACCTCGCGCTCGATCTGCGCGACCATCTTCTGCACCGCCGGCTCGTCGGTGACGTCGCACACGTAGCCGTGGGCGGTGATGCCGGCCGCCTTGTAGGCGTCCAGGCCCTTGGCCAGCAACTCCTCGTTGATGTCGTTGAAGGCGATCGTGGCGCCGGCCTCGGCCAGCGCGCTGGCCAGCGCGAAGCCGATGCCGTAGCTGGCGCCGGTGACGAGCGCGACCTTGCCCTTCAGGGAGAAGGCGTCGGGGTAGAAGCTCATGGTCTGTCCTTGCTCTGGCGTCAGCGCAGGTCGCCGATCGCGATGTGGTCCATGTCGTCGAAGGTCTGGTTCTCGCCGCCCATCGCCCAGATGAAGGTGTAGGCCGAGGTGCCGCAGCCCGAGTGGATGGACCACGACGGCGAGATCACCGCCTCCTCGTTGTGCACGAGGATGTGGCGCGTCTCCTGGCCCTCGCCCATCATGTGGAACACGGCCTGGCCTTCGGGGATGCCGAAGTAGGTGTAGATCTCCATGCGGCGCTCGTGCGTGTGCGCCGGCATCGTGTTCCAGACGTTGCCCGGTTCCAGCTGCGTGAGGCCCATCGACAGCTGGCAGGTCTCCAGCACGTCGGGGTGGATGAACTGGTTGATGACGCGCTTGTTGGCCGTCGCGCTGTCGCCGACCGGCTTCTTCTTCGCGTCGGCGATCGAGATGAAGGTCGTCTTGCAGGCTTTGTGGGCCGGCGCGCTGACCATGTAGAACTTGGCCGGCCGCGACGCGTCGGCGCTGCGGAAGACGACTTCGCGCGTGCCCTGGCTGACGTACAGGCAGTCCTGGAAGCCGAGCTGGTAGACCACGCCGTCGGCTTCGACCGAGCCGGCGCCGCCGATGTTGAAGATGCCCAGCTCGCGGCGCTCCAGCACGTAGTTCGTGCCGAAGGTCTTCATGCAGGCGATGCCCTTGTCCAGCGGCACCGCCTCGTCGACCGGCATGCAGCCGAAGGTCACCATCCGGTCGACGTGGCTGTAGACGGCCTGCACGGCGTCGGGCAGGTACAGGTTCTGGATCAGGAACTCGCGGCGCGTCTCTTCGGTCGTGTAGCGCTTGAAGTCGCGCTGGTTCGTGGAATAGCGGATGTCCATGGTGGTTCTCGTGTCGGTGGCGTGGGTCAGGCGAGGACCTTGACCACGACCTTGCGCACCTTGCGGCTGCGGTCGTCGCAGCAGCCCGGGCGGTGGATGTCGGTGGGGTGGAAGACGGCGTAGCTGCCGGGGCCCAGCAGCAGGTCGGTCTCGTCGGCGACCGAGGCGAAGAACTGCACGTCGCGCTCGGCGAGGCGGTCTTCCTCGACGGCGCCGCCGTGGTGCAGCGGGGCGTAGCCGATCACCTCCAGGCCGCGTGCGACGTACTGGATGTCGATGTAGCGCGCGTGCGACTCGGCGCGTTTCTGGGCCTTGGGCTCGGTGTCGTAGTCCTGGACCAGCGCGAACAGGCGGTCGCCGTCGATGTCGAAGCGCCCGGCGGGCAGGCTCTCGATGTCGGTCTCGGCGAGAAAACGAAGGCCGCGCAGCAGCGCGGCGGGAATGTGGTCGGCCTCGCGGTCGAGTAGGGCGATGTGACTGAGGAGCATGGCGGATTCCGCGGCGGTCCTGGGGTTCGGAGGGCCCGACCGGCCCGCGAGGGGCCGGCCGGGGGCCGCCCGGCGTGCGTGGCCAGAACCGGCACCCCGCACGGGCAGGCGGCGCGTGGGTGTCAGGCGGTAGCGGGCTGGGCCTGGGTCTGGCCGTTGCGGGCGGCCATGCGCTTGGCCCACAGGCCGGTCAGCACGGGCACCAGGATGGCGGTCGTCAGACAGGCGGCGGCGACCAGCGAGGTCGCGGCGGCGGCGGCCGGTTTGAAGGCCGGCACCATCTCCGCGATGATCATCGGGTTGGCCACCGCGGCGCCGGCGGTCGACGAGGCGGCGAGGCCGGCGGTGCCGTTGCCGCCACCGATCAGCTTGTCGGCGAACATCAGCGGGATGCCGGTGATGATGATCACCATCACGCCCAGCAGGATGCCGCCCAGGCCGGTCTGCGCGATGACGTTCAGGTTGATGCCGTTGCCCAGCGCGAAGCCGAAGAACGGGATCAGCACGTGCACGCACTTGCCGAAGAACTCCTTCAGGTCCTTGTCGAGGTTGCCGAGCGCGAAGCCGACCAGGAAGGGCATCACGGCACCGGCGAACAGGCGCGGCTCGAAGCTGGCGACGCCGGCGGCGCCGAGGATCAGCATCGACACCAGCGGGCCCGACTCGATCGACATCAGGACGAAGGCGCCCGCCTCCTCCTTGGTGCCGTACTGCTGCATCACCGCGGCGTAGAGGCCGCCGTTGGTCATGTCCATCGCGGCGCAGATGGCCAGTGCCGAGAAGCCGGCGAACAGGCCTGCCTGGACGCCGTCCATCGGCAGGAACTGCGCTGCCATCCAGGTGGCGGCCCAGGCCACCAGCGTCTTGACGACGACGAGGTTGCCCGACTTGCGCAGCACCGTGCCGGTGGCGCGCAGGTCGATCGTCGCGCCCATGCAGAAGAACCACACTGCCAGGATCGGCACCGTGCCCGTGATCAGCCCGTTGGTGAACGAGCCGAAGTACTTGCCGGCGTCCGGGAAGAAGGTCTTGGTCAGCGCGCCGAGGATCAGCGGCACCAGCATCAGGCCACCGGGGATCCGGTCGATTGCCTTCTTGATGTTCATGGACGTACCCCTTGTGTGCAGAGAGAGCCGGTGGGGCCGGCAGGGTGGAACGCGCTACGGACGGTCTGCGGCCGTTTCCGTGGCGTAGACGTCGGGGGTGGCCTCGGCCGGGATGATGGCGCCGCGGTGCTGGACCACGGCGCCGGCCACCCGGTGGGCCCGGCGGGCGCTTTCGGCCGGGTCCAGGCCCAGCATGCGTCCGAGGAGATAGGCGCCGGAGAAGCTGTCGCCGGCGGCGGTGGTGTCGACGACCTGCGGGATGCAGGTCGCGGCGACCGACTCGACCCGCCCGCCGTGGATCAGCGTGCAGGGCTTGGCGCCGTCCTTGATGACGACTTCCAGCCGCGTCAGCGGGCGGAAGTGCGCCGCGCCGGCGGCCGGGTGCGGGGCCACGCCCAGCACCTCCAGTTCCTCGACCGTCACCAGCACGCGGCGGGCAAAGCCGAACACACGCTCGTAGACGGCGCGTGTCGTGGCCACGTCCTCCCACAGCAGCGGGCGGTAGTTGCAGTCGAAGTCGATCGTCTTGCCGGCGGCGGCCAGTTCGGCCAGGCGCGCCAGCAGGCGCTCGCGGCTGGCCGGGCGCAGCACCGCCAGGCTGATGCCCGACAGGTAGATCGCGTCGAAGCCGGCGAGCGACGCCAGCAGCGCGTCCGAGCCTTCGCACTCGAAGGCCTCGCGCACCGCGGCCTCGCCGCGCCAGTAGAAGAAGCGGCGTTCGCCGGCGGCGTCGGTCTTGATGAAGTACAGGCCCGGGCGGCGGCCGGTGCGGCGCATCGTCAGGCTGTCGTCGACACCCTGGGCGCGCCAGAACTCGGCCATCGCGGTGCTGAACGGGTCGTCGCCGATGGCGCTGACGTAGTGCACGAAGCGGCCGAGACGCCGGCCCAGGCGGGCCATGTAGACCGCGGTGTTCAGCGTGTCGCCGCCGAAAGCCTGGCTGACGCTGCCGTCGGCACGCTCCTGCAGTTCGACCATGCACTCGCCGATCGCGGCGACGCGCAGCACGGGGCTCTTGTCCATCTCTCAGTCCTTGCCAGCGGTCTCCCGGTCGCGGGCCGGGGGCCTGCGCCGGGTGTTGCGCCGCTCGCATCGGGCCTGCCGTCAGGACGCCGGGGCGTCGGGGAGCGGGTCAGGTGGGGCGGTCTGTATGCATGATATACAAGGAGTATTTGGTATACATAGCAAAGTTTGAGTCGTTTGACCTAGTGTTTTCACTGATTCCCTGATGCGCGTGCTTGACGGCGTGTTTCGCCTTCTGCAGCGCTGTCGGCCGCTCTGCAGGTGCCGGCGTTGGAGGGATGAAGAGTGGCCAAGCTGTTGTCAGATCGGCCATATATGTAATATGCGAGAACTGCTCGAACAGGTGGCCGACGGCGGCCGCCCGGCGACGGCACGAAGGAACCCCATGGCGGACTGGACTCTCGGTGGCGACGCGCGGCGCGCGGCCGCTCCGAACAGCGCGAACCTCACGGCCGCGCAGCTGGTGCACGAGCGCCTGCGCGACGAGATCGTGTCGCTGCAGCGCCGCCCCGGCGACGTGATCTACGAGAAGGAGATCGCGCAGGAAGCGCAGGTCAGCCGCACGCCGGTGCGCGAAGCGCTGCTGCGCCTGGCCGACGAGAAGCTGGTCGAGATCGTGCCCAAGTCGGGCACCATCGTCGCGCGCATCCCGGTGGCCAAGCTGCCGGAGATCATCCTGGCGCGCACCGCGCTGGAGACGATCACCGTGCGCGCCGCCGCCGAACGCGCACGCGGCTCCGACGTCGCCGGGCTGCGCGCGCTGATCGAGCTGCAGCGCGAGAAGCTCGAAGCCGGCGACCAGGCCGGCTTCCACGCCGCCGACGAGACCATGCACCGCGCGATCGCCGAGGCCGCCGGCCTGCCCGGCATCTGGGAGATGGTGCAGCAGATCAAGGTCCAGCTCGACCGCTATCGCCGCCTGACGCTGCCGCAGCCGCACCGCATGGAGCTGGCGCTGGACGAACACGCGGCGCTGGTCGACGCCATCGCCGCGCACGACGCCGACAACGCGGTGGCGCGGGTCGCCGCGCATCTCGAAGGGCTGACGGCCAGCCTGGCGACGATCCGCGAGCTGAACCCCGACTACTTCGCCGGCGACGTCGACGCGGTCTACGAACGCTGGGCGGCGCAGGCCGCCTGAGCCCGCCCGGCCAGCCGCAGACCGTCGCGCGCGCTGGCGAGCATCAGCACGAGGTTGGTGGCACCGGCCGCCAGTTCCAGCGCCTGCACGGCGTAGAAGCGTGTGTCGAAACGTCCTTCGGCGGCCCAGCGTGCGAGCACGATGGCGCAGGGCAGCAGCACCAGCAGGCCGTTGGCGGCGACGAGCGGCATGCGCCGACGCTTGGCCTCCACGAGCCGGCCGCTGCGCGCGCGGCCGAGCGCGAAGCCGCTGGCGCCCAGCACGGCCATCGCCGGCAGCAGGATCCACAGCCCCGGCGCGACGATCAGCGCCTTGACGGTGGTGACCGCCTGCGGCGTGCCGAAGAGCTCGGCGGCGACGGTGGAGGCGAAGAAGCTCGCGATGCACAGCGGCGCGAGCAGGCCGGCGGCGAGGTGGAGGCGTTTGGCGATCATGCGCAGGTCCTTGTCGGTGAACAGCCGACGATGGACCTCACTCTAGAAATCGCGAACCAGGCCGCATAGGCCAAGACGGCCGACACACTGTCAGCGACCACCAGACAGTCTCAGCCCGCCGATGGCCCCGACGGGCGCCGCCAGCCGGGCAGCCGGGCGCGAGGCAGCAGTTCCTGCACCGCGCGCGCCGCCTGGTCGATCGCGCCGTTCGCATAGGCGTAGGCGCCGGCGTCGCTGTTGGCGATCGCCACGCGACCCCAGCCGCGGCGCGCGGTTTCGCAGGGCAGGGGACCACGCGGCCAGTACGGGTCCCAGGGCCGTATGTACTCGTAGGCGTAGCCGTGCGGCCAGCGGTTGACGGTGATCGCCTCGACGTCGCGTGCGGCGTCGAAGCCCTGCGGCCCCAGCGCCTCGCCGAGCAGCGCCAGGATCTCGCGCTCGAAGACGCCGAAATCCCAGTCCAGCAGCGCCTTGCGCCCGGCCGCCGACTGCTCGCGTGGCGGCGCGCCGCCTCCGGGCACGACGACCTTGCCCAGGTGCAGCAGGATCGGCTCGTCGGCCGACTCGGGCGGGCTCTGGCGCCCCAGGCGCACCGGGAAGTCCAGCGCTGCCTCGTCCCAAAAACCGTCGACCGGGTGCAGCGACGAGACGCCGGCCGTCTTCCAGGCGCGCCAGTTCGACAGCAGCACGTTGGCATACACCAGCGGCACCTTGACCTGGTCGTCCAGCGCGCGGCGCTGCGCCGCCGTCAGCTCGTCGCTCAGGCGCGCGACGACGCGGTGCCAGCAGTCCAGCAGCACCTGGCGCGCACGCACCGCACGCAGCCGGCCGGCGGCGTCGACGTAGCGCACTTCGACCCGTTCGGCACGCTCCGGCGGCCCCAGGTGGCGCAGGCCGACGACGGTGCTGCGCAGCGAGACGCGCACCGGCTGGCCGGGCTCGTCCAGCCGCGCGTGCCGCAGCGGCGCGTCGACCAGCCCGCCCAGGCCGTCGGCGCCGGGCAGGGCCTGCGGCAGCAGCGAGCGCAGCAGCGCACGCACGACGCCCGCGTTGCCGTCGGGGAAGTGGTAGACGTAGTCGTCCTGGCCCAGCCGCAGCTGGCGCCCGCTGGGCGAGTTGGCGGCGAACGGGCGTTCGCCCAGGTCCAGCGTCTGGAAGCCCGGCAGCCCCAGCGCCCAGGCGTCGAGCGCGCTGGTGGCGTCGCTGCCGACGCCGAAGTAGCTGCGGGTCGCGCCGCGGTGCCAGCGTTGCGCCTCGTCGTCGGCGCCCCAGCCGCGGCGCAGGAACTCGGCGTAGGTCCAGCGCGCCAGCACCGCGGCGCGCGCGGCGCGTGTGCGCACGCCGGGCAACGGGTCGTGGCGCGTGTGCTCGTCGAGCAGCCGGGCCAGCACCTGCCGCGCCCGCGGCCCCAGCGGCGTGCGCGCCAGCCAGTCGGCCGGCGCCTCGCCGTCGCCGCGGAACACGGTGCGCGCCCGTCCCCAGCCGGCGGCGCCGAAATGCAGCGCATGGCCGACGAGGCCGTGGCGGCGGTGCCAGCCGTGGTCGAAGGCGCCCTGATCGAAACGCGCCAGATCGACGCCGACACCCCGCAGCAGCGCTTTCGAGGCCGGCGAGAACAGCGACGGCGAGTCCAGCGACTGCGAGCCGGCGTAGCCGACGCGCGTCTGCCCGCTGCGGCTGACGAAGCTGTTGCGCCGCGCATGGCCGCCGACCTCGGCCGCGGCGTCGAGCACGCGCACCGTCACCGGCCGCCCGGCGTGCTCGCGGAACCACCAGGCGCCGGCCAGCCCGCTGATGCCAGCGCCGACGACCAGCAGGTCGGGCTCCTCGGCGTCGACTTCGACGGTCTGCGCCTGCCAGCGGCCGGGGTGGTCGCGCCAGGCGTGGGCGACGGCGTTGTCGGTCTCGGTCTCGGCCTTGCAGGCCGGTGGCTAACGACGGGTCGGCCTCGTCGGCTGCCGCGCCCGCGACGGGCCATGCCGCGAGTGCCGCGCCGTGCACGAAGTCGCGGCGCGTGAGCTTCATGCGGCCAGCCGCCGCGCCAGGTCCGCCTTGCGCGCCACCATCTTCTCGGCCAGCGCCACGCTGCCGCCGTGGGCCAGCACGCAGGCGCGGATGTCGCCGTCGGCCAGGCGGGTGACGACCTCGATCGACGCACGCAGCGCCTCGTCGCCGATGTCGCCGAACAGGCGGCGTGCGTGCGGGTTGTCGACGTCCTGGCGCAGCCGGTCGAGCTCGCCGACGGCGGCGCCGAAGGCGCGGCCCTTGGGGCTGCCCTGGGCGCGGAACTCGAGCGCGCCGCCGACGTCCAGCGTCAGCACCGCGCCGCCGGTCACGCCCTGGTTGTCGCCGCCGTAGCCGGCGGCGTCCCAGTTGGCGGTCCAGGCGTGCACGGCCAGCCAGTGCTGCGCCTGGCGGCGTTCGGCCGCGTCGAGCTGCGAGATCAGCTTCTTGTCGAGATCGACGAACTCGGTGGCGATGCGGTCGGCCTCGCGCGTGCGGCGGTAGCGCAGCGTCGGCGCGCCGGCCAGGCGGTAGAGCTGCGCCGCCAGCCATTCGTTGCGTGCGTGCGCCGGGCTCTCCAGCTCCTTGACGTAGTAGCGGCGCCCGGCGTCGTCGCGATAGACGCCGGCCGGGTTGCTGCCCAGGCGGCCGCCGACGCGCTGCATCGCGGCGGTGTCGAGCAGGCGCGCGTCGGCGTCCGGCGCCGGTTCGGGCGCCTCGTGTCGGAGATAGGGCGTCATGGCAGGGGGCGCGTTCGCTGCACCAGCATCATCTGCGCCGGTGTCTCGATGGCCCCATGCCGCGCGCGGCGCACGTCGCGGATGGCCTGGTCCGGGTCGACGCCCAGTTCGGCCAGCAGGCGCGCGGCGATCATGCCGGCGCGGCCCAGGCCGCCCTTGCAGTGCACGAGCACGTCGTCGCCGGCGCGCAGCAGGGCGCGGGTCTCTGCGCCGGCCTGCGGCCAGTCGCGCTCGAAGGCTTCGCCGGGCACGCCGAAGTCGGGAATCGGCAGATGCCACCAGGCGATGCCGCGGCGCTTCACCTCGTGGCCGAGCTGCGGCACTTTCAGCGCCGTCAGTTCGGCCGGTTCGACCAGCGTCAGCACGAGTTTGGCGCCCCAGGCGGCGATGACGTCCAGATCCATGCCCAGGTCGCGCGCCCAGGCGCCGGTGGCGGCGGCGCGGTCGTGTTTTCCGGGGCAGAAGGTGATGCCGATGCGGCCGTGCGCGGGGCTGGCGCGCACCGCGGCGATCTGCAGCGGGTGGCTGTGGCTGGTGCGGGCGGCGGTCAAGGCGGTGAGGCGGCGCGACGACGCGGCGATGCTGCCACAGCGAGGCCGCGGTGGGGCCCGCCGGGCCGGGTGGCGCAAAAGCGCCCGGATTGCATAAAAAGCGTTTTGGTCGACTGTTGCGATTCTTGATGCTGGTCAGGACAATGCCTCGACATGCTGATCGAGCTCCACCGCGACGACGATCACCGCTGCCTGATGTTCGCCGCCGACACGCGCGACGACAACGCGGTGCAGTCCAACCAGTTCCTGATCGTCGACGGTGGCGCCGGCGCACTCATCGATCCCGGCGGCAACCTGGCCTACAACGAGCTCTACGTCGGCCTGCAGCAGCAGTTCGCGCTGCACCGGCTGTCGGCGATCATCGCCTTGCACGCCGACCCGGACATCATCGCCTCGCTCGACCGCTGGATGACCGCCACCGCGGCCCAGGTCTACATCTCCGAGATCTGGGAACGCTTCATTCCGCACTTCTGCAAACCGGGCAAGACGGCGGGGCGGGTCGTCGGCATCCCGGACGCCGGCATGCACATCACGGTCGGCGCCAGCAGGCTGGTCGCGCTGCCCGCGCACTTCATGCACTCGGAAGGCAACTTCCAGTTCTGGGACCCGGCGAGCCGGATCCTGTTCTCGGGCGATCTGGCGGTCTCGGTCGGCGTCGACCCGCGCGTCACGGTCACCGATCTGGAGCCCCACGTCCGGTACATGGCGGCCTTCCACCGCCGCTACATGGTCAGCGGCAAGGTGCTCAAGCTCTGGGCGCGCATGGTGCGCCCGCTGCCGATCCGCATGATCGTGCCGCAGCACGGCGCGCCACTGGCCGGTGCCGCGGTGCAGCAGTTCATCGACTGGGCCAGCGGCCTGGAATGCGGCATCGACCTGCTGGCGCAGTCGGACTACCGCGTGCCAGCCTGAGCGGCCCCGCCCGCCGTCTGCGTCAGCGCAAGCCCGAAGGCCGCCGTGACGTGCGTTTTGCACGGTTGCGGCGTTTACGCGCGACTGAACTGTGGTTCAACCACCTGAATCGGGGTGCACAGCCGGCCCGATTTGTTCGACATTGTTTCAAAACAACGCAGCATCAGGATTGACTACAGTTCGACGACCCGCTAGCGCCAGCGAAATCCGGCGTGATCGCGGTTCGCGGGGGCTGCCGTCCCTCCGCTGTTGATCACCATGTCCCTCATCCGATCCAAGCGCCTGCAGCAGGCCGCGCTGGCCTGCGCCACCAGTCTCGTCGCCTTCGCCGCTGCGGACGTGCTGGCGGCCCCGATCAACCTGACGCCTCTGTACAGCGGCAGCTATGCCAGCGGCAGCGGCGCCGACGCCACCTTCGTCAAGATCGACGGCAGCTGGCAGGGCAGCACCGTGCTCTGGAACGAGAGCACCAAGTCCTACGGCAGCGGCACCGCGATCGGCAGCTACGGCTGGGGCACCGGCCTCTGGGGCCGGGCCGACTGGCAGGCGGTGCAGAACGCCGCCGCCGGGCTGGGCGGCGCCGGCTCGCCGACGATCACCTCGAGCTGGACCGGCCTGTCCTCGGCGATCAACTACGGCAACGGCTGCTACAACAGCAGCTACTCGTCGCAGTGGGGCCAGGCCACCGCGGTGCCGCTGGCCGACAGCGGCGCTTGCGGCGACGACGCCAACGGCAACTGGACCTCGCACTTCGAGGGCTACATCCGCATCACCGAGGCCGGCCTCTACAACTTCTCGGTGCTGTACGACGACGGCTTCTTCTTCCGCCTGCTGGGCCTGGACCAGACGCTGGAGATCGGCAAGGACTACCTGAACGCGCGCGACCGCCTGGGCTTCGACGACAACCTGTTCCTGACGCCGGGCCTGTACGGCTTCGAACTCGGCTCGTGGAACCGGCTGCAGGCCGGCGTCGTCGACCTGCGCTACAGCTACGAGGGCGGCAGCTGGACGCTGGTCGACCCGCAGAACCTGCTGCCGACCTCGGCGGTGCCCGAACCCTCGACGCTGGCGCTGCTGCTGCCGGCCCTGGCGATGCTGGGGCTGGGCCGCACTTTCGGCCGTCGCGCATGACCCCGGAGAGTCCGCGCGCAGCCGCTCACGGCGAGCGGCTGACGGCGGCGCGTCGCCTCGTGCATGCGGTGGTGGTGCTCGCCGGCTGGGGGCTGTTCGTCTGGGGCTGGCAGCGTGTGGCCTCCGGGCGCCCTGAAGTCGGCGAACTGCTGTGGCTGATCGTCGGCGCGCTGGTGCTGGTGCCGGTGCTGACGCTGTCCTGGGTGCTGCACAACGTCGGCATCTACCGCCGCAAGGGCCCGCGGCGCAGCAGCGCGCTCGTCGCGCTGGACTACACGCACGACTTCAACGGTCGGCGCATCGACGCCGACTGGGCGGCGCTGGCCGGCGCCCGCCGCGTGCTGATCCGCAACGACGGCGGCCACAAGCGCTTCGAGAACGCCGACCCGGCGCCTGCCGCGCGCCCGTTGCCGGCCGCCGCCGCGCCGCAGCCGCGCCGCGACCAGCACGAAGGAGCGCACTGATGGAAGCCTGGCTGTACGCGCTGCAGACCACGGCCTGGTACGGCTGGGTGCTCGCCTTCTTCGCGATCTACCCGATCGTCACCAGCCTGATGTGGATCGTCACCGCGCTGATCTTCCGCGTGCGCTGGGAAGAGACGATCGGCCCCGACCCGAAGCGCCCCGAGGCCGAGCTGCCGTTCGTCAGCGTGCTGGTGCCGGCGCACAACGAGGAGGCGGTGATCCGGCGCTCGGTCGAGGCGATGCTGCGCCTGGACTACCCGCGTTTCGAGGTCATCGTCATCGACGACGGCTCGACCGACGGCACGCTGGCGCAGCTCGAAGCGCTGGCCGCCGATCCGCGGCTGCGCCTGGTGCGCAAGGCGACCAACGAAGGCAAGGCGATGGCGCTGAACGACGCCATCGCGCTGGCGCGCGGCGAGATCCTGATGGGCCTGGATGCCGACGCCGAGCCCGACGTGCGCATGCTGCGCTACATCGTCCCGCACTTCGACTCGCCGCGCGTGGCCGCCGTCACCGGCAACCCGCGCGTGCGCAACACCGGCAGCTTCCTGGCGCGGCTGCAGGCGGTGGAGTTCTCGTCCATCGTCAGCCTGCTGCGCCGCGCGCAGCGTGTCTGGGGCCGCATCGTCACCGTCTCGGGCGTCGTCGCCGCGCTGCGCCGCAGCGCCGTGCTCGACGTCGGCGGCTACAGCCCGGACATGCCGACCGAGGACATCGAGCTCACCTGGCGGCTGCAGAAGCGCCACTACGACGTGCGCTACGAGCCGCGTGCGCTGTGCTGGATGACGGTGCCGCTGTCCTACCGCGGCCTGTGGCGCCAGCGCCTGCGCTGGGCACGCGGGCTGATCCAGGTGCTGCGCAAGCACGCCGACGTCATCGTCACCTGGCGTAGCCGGCGGCTGTGGCCGGTGTTCGTCGAGTCCTCGCTGTCCATCCTGTGGTCGGTGTGCTTCGTGCTGCTGGCGACGCTGTGGACGCTGTCCTGGGCCGTCGGCCTGCCGCCGGTCGGCGCCTCGCCGATCCCCAACCTCTGGGGCATGGCGATCGCGACGCTGTGCCTGCTGCAGCTGATGGTCGGCGTCTGGATCGACCGCCGCTACGACCCGGGCATCACCCGTTTCCTGCCTTATGCCGTGTGGTATCCGCTGATCTACTGGGCCTTCCTGGCCGTCACCACCGTCGTCGCGCTGCCGACGCTGTTCCGCCGCCCGGCGGGCCAGGCCGTGCGCTGGAGCACGGCGCGCGTCGGGAGGGGCGCATGAAGGCGCGCCTGGCTCCGCTGCTGCTGGCGCTGGCCGCCGCATTCAGCCTGCCGGCGGTGGCCGCCGGCCGCGCCGAGGCCCGCGCCGCGGCCGAGCAGCGCGACTGGGCGCAGGCCCTGCCGCTGTATGCGCAGCTCGTCGACGCCCACGGCGACGACGTCGACCTGCTGATCGAGGCGGCGCGGGTCAACGGCTTCGCCGACCGCAACGCCGAGGCCGCGGCGCTGTACCGGCGTGCGCTGGCACTGGCGCCGGCGCGGCGCGGCGACATCCTGCCGTCGCTGGCCTGGCAAAGCCTGTGGAGCGGCCAGGCGGCCGCCGCCGAGTCGCTGTTCACCGAACTGCTGCCGGGCAGCCAAGGCGCCGCACGCGCCGCGCTGCTCGACGGCCTGGGCCAGGCGCGCCAGGCGAAGGGCGACGCCCGCGGCGCTGCCGCGGCCTTCGCCGACGCGCTGGCGCTGACCCCCGACGACGCCCGGCTGCAGCGTCGGCTGGCGACCGCGCGGCTGTGGAGCGGCGACGAAGCCGGCGCCGTGCGCGAACTGCAGGCGCTGGCGCAGCGTTTCCCGGCCGACCGCGACATCGCCTGGGCGCTGGCCAACGCACGCAATTTCGCCGGTGCCTCGCGCCAGGCGCTGGCCGGCTTCCTGGCCTTGCCGGCGCCGGTGCATCCGGGCGAGCGAACCGATCTCGCACGCGCCTGGTGGTGGGCCGGCTACGAAGACCGAGCCTGGCCGCTGCTGGCCGCGCCGACCGACGCCGATTCGGCCTGGCTGCGCGACTGGCGCATCGGCCGCGAGCTGCGCCCCTACGGCTACACCAGCTTCGAGGCGTCGGAAGACAAGGACGATCTCGACACACGCGCCTGGACCGTCGGCGCCGGCTGGCACCCGGCACCGGGTGCGACGCTGGACTTCCAGGCGCGCCGGCTGTCGCTGGACGACGCCAACGGCGACCCCGGCGCCAACCAGCTGGCCGCGTCGCTGCGCTGGCGTGTCGGCGAACCGAACAGCCCGATGGGCACCTGGTGGCCTTCGGTCGCGCTGCGCGCGGTGCATTTCGGCGGCTGGAACCCGGTGCTGCCGACGCTTCGCCTGGCCGGCGTGCCGGCCGACCACTGGCGGCTGGACCTGCAGGCCGCACGCGAGCTCGTCGAGTCGCCGCGTGCCGTGGCCAACGAGGTGACGGTGGAGTCGCTGGCGCTCGGCGTCGACTACCGCCCGACCGGGCCCTGGTCCTTCGCCGGCGCCACCGCCGTGCAGCGCTTCGACGACGGCACGACACGCTGGCGGCTGCGCGGCCGCGCCGAGCGCACGCTGCCGCTGCGTGGCCTGTCGGCCGGCGTCGAGGCCAGCGTCATCCAGCGCGGCGCCGGCGACGACGACGTCGACCGCGGCTACTGGAACCCCGACCGCTACCAGGAACTGCGCAGCTACTTCGCGTGGACGCACGAATGGCGCCCGGTCGACCTGCAGCTGCGCACCGGCCTGGGCATCGCGCGCGAGACCGACACCGCCGGCAACCGCAGCACCGCGCATCCGAACTTCTGGGAGCTGGCGCTGGGCTGGGACCTGTCGCCGTCGGCGCGGCTGCGGCTGGCGATGGGCGGCAGCGGCCAGCGCATGGCCACCGGCGACTCGGCCGGCGGCTACTGGCGGCGCTACCTGACGCTGGGCCTGGACGTCTGGCGCTGAGCGTCGACGGCGGCGAAGGCTTCGGCCAGGCTGCGGCCGACGGTCGGCGTCAGCGCCTCGACGAGCTGCGGCGCCGGCAGGCTGGCCAGCGGCTCGGCGCGCACGACGTGGCGCATCACCGCCGCGCCCAGCAGCTGCGCGCCGATCAGCTGGGCGCGCAGCGCGCCGTCCTCGTCGTCGAGCAGCGGTGCGATGCCCTGGCGCAACTGCTGCTCGATCGCCTTCTGCAGCGTCGTCGGCGGCTGCTGCGCCGCCAGCGCGGTCTGCAGCGCGGCGGCGAGCTCGCGGCCTTCGTCGCCGTGTTCCCAGATCTGCAGGTAGCGCTCGACGATGCCGGCGGCCAGCGAGTCGTAGGCGCTGTCGGCGAACGGCGCGGCCGGCGGCGGTGGCGGCAGCGTCGGCAGCTGCGAGTCCTGTTCGGCCGCGCGGCGGCGCTCGGCCAGCGTCAGCAGCTTCTCGTAGACGCCGTCGACGACGACATAGCCGATCCAGGAGCCGCTGCCGAGCCCGACCAGGGCCAACCAGATCTCGAACTCGCTGAGGATGGCGTCCACGGACCGTTGAAGGATTGAGGGGCGCCGTGCTCGGCGCCGTCGATGCCGGCTCCCGGCACCCGGAGGCGGGGCGATGCGGCGGAGCACCGATTCTGGGCGCCGCCTGCCGTGGCTTCCGCCCGGAGTTGGCCGGCGAACACCCCTCATTTCCGCCTTCGGCAGTGGCTAGACTTGCGCCCGCGGCGCCGTCCTGCCGCGCCGCCCCATGCCTTCGAGATGAGCTGTTCCTCCTTCCGCGGCCTGTCCGCGCTGGCCGCGCTGCTGTGCGCGGCGGCGGTGTCCGCCGCACCGGCGGACACGACCATCGTCATCCTGCGCCACGGCGAGAAGCCGCCGGCCGGCCTGGGCCAGCTCGACTGTCGGGGCCTGAACCGCGCGCTGGCGCTGCCGTCGGTGCTGCTGGGCGCCTACGGCACGCCGACCGCGCTCTACGCGCCCGACCCGTCGGTGCTCAAGCGCGACAAGGGCGTGCCCTATGCCTACATCCGGCCGCTGGCGACGATCGAGCCGCTGGCGGTGCGTGTCGGCCTGCCGGTGCAGCTCGGCTGGGCGATGGAACAGGTCGAGCCGCTGGCCACGCACCTGCTGGCGCAGCCGCCGGGCACCTACGTCGTCGCCTGGGAGCACCACCTCGCCGCGCGGCTGGCACGCGCGCTGGTGGCCGGCGCCGGCGGCGACGCCGCCCAGGTGCCCGGCTGGGCCGACGACGACTTCGACAGCCTTTACGAGGTGCGCCTGCAGCACGAGGCCGGCCGCGCCACCGGCGTGCAGTTCCGCATCGGCCACGAAGGCCTGAACGGCCTGCCGGCCACCTGCCCGAACGGGCGCTGAACGAGCTTCTTCACCACCTTCACCCGAGACCCCGTGGCCGAGACCGACAAGGACACCGAAACCTGGCTCAAGCGCATGTCGCTGGCCACCGTCATCTTCGCCGTCAGCGCGACGCTGTCGACCTTCAAGGGCGGTTCGTACTCGACGCAGAGCGTCATCAACCAGGCGCTGGCTTCCGACCAGTGGGCCTTCTACCAGGCCAAGAGCATGAAGCAGCACCTGTTCGAGCTGCAGTCCGAACAGCTCAAGCTGCAGCTGGAGTCGCTGCCCGCGGGCAACCCGGCGCGTGCCGACTACGAGCAGCACATCGCCGACCTGAAGACGCAGATCGAGCGTTATGGCCGCGAGAAGCACGACATCGAGGCCAAGGCGCGCGAGCTCGAGGCCCAGCGCGACGAGGCCAAGCGCCACAACCAGCCCTTCGGCATCGCCGTGCTGCTGCTGCAGGTGACGATCCTGCTGAGCTCGATCGCCAGCCTGATGAAGGCCAAGCGCATCTGGTGGGCCGCGCTGCCGGTCGGCGTCGTCGGGCTGGTGTACTTCGCGGACGGGTTCGTGGGCTGGTTCTGACGCGCGGCGGCATGGGCCTCGACTCGTTGCTCGCCCGCCGCCTGCTGCCCGCCGTGCTGCGGGTCGCCACGGCCTTCGCCGGGGCATCCGGCCTGGCCGTGGCCGCGCCTGTCGACCCGCCCGACGAAGTGCCCGCCGCGGCCGCCGCCGACGAGGCCGCGCTGCGCACGCTGCTGCCCGCCGGCGCCCGTCTGATGCACGGCCCGCTGGCACTGCCTTTCGGCGCCCACGAACGCGGCTGGTTGCTGGCCTGGCACGGGGCCGAGCCCGAGGCCGGCGTCGCCGTCTGGTATCTGGCACCGCGCCCGGGCGACGCCGCGCACTGGCGCTTGCTGCGCCTGCGCGACCCCGAGCCGGCCGATGCCTTCTTCGACATCGAACTGCGCGCCGCCTTCGCCACCGGGCCCGAGGGCGCACGCGACCTCGTGCTGCTCGAGCGCTACACACGCGCCGCGCCGGCCGGCGGCGAGCGCCACGACAGCGCCCGCGTGCTGCGCCGTGATGGCGACGGCGTGCGCGCCGTGCCCGAGCTGCAAGCGCTGCCCGACGGCGTGAGCGACGCCGCCGAGGCCCGCCGCCGTCTGGCGCCGGCCTACGAACGGCTGCTGCCGAAGGTGAAGGGCGAACTGGCGGCGGCTTTCGCCTCGCTGCCGGTCGACGTCGTCGACCTGACGCGGCTGGAACGATTGCAGCGCCTGCAGCCCGGCCACCCGCTGTACGAGGTGGACGACGCCGCCAACGGCTATCTCGCGCTGCGTGGCGACGGCGGCCGGCCGGGCTACGTCGCGGCACTGTTCCGCCAGGCCGACGGCGGCGCCGTCGTCGCCGTGCAGCAGCGCTGGCCCCAGGCGCAGCGCACGCGGCTGCTGCGCCGCGACAGCGCGGGCTGGAACGACGTCACGGCTGCGCTGCTGCCCGGCTGGCGCGACAGCGACGACTGCACGCTGCCGCGGCGCGGGCGCACCGTCGCCTGTGCCGACGGGCGGCGGTGGAGCTGGAACGGGCGCGGCTTCCAGTTGCAGCGGCCCTAGGCCGTTCTTGGCCCGTCCGGCGAGGCCTCAGCCGGCCTGCCGCCAGCAGGCCATCGCGTCGCCGCGCAGGCCTTCCTCGACCAGACGACGCAGCGGGTTCAGCAGGCGCTGCGCCGGGTCGTCGGCATGCAGGAAGCGGTGCACGACGATGGCTTCGACCTCGAGCACGAAGGGCGTCGTGTGCGTGCCCACGGGGTCGGCCAGCAGCACGATGCGGCGTGCGCTGAGCATGCCGTCGGCGAGGTTCTGTGCATCCAGGTCCAGGCCCCAGTGCCAGTCCGGGTTGCCGCGGCGGACCAGCTCGCCGAGCAGGATCGCCAGGTCCAGCAGCATCGAAAAGACGATGTGCTCGCCGCTGCGGCGGCTGTCCAGCCAGCGTGCGAGGCCGCCCTCGGCCGGCAGCGCGGGCCACTGGGCGAGCGCCCAGCGCTGCAACTCGTCGGCCAGCGCGGCAGCGTGCGTCGACGGGTCGGCCAGCGCGGCCCGGGTGTCGATGCCGGCGACCTCCAGCAGCGCCGAGACCTGCTGCAGCCGCTGTGGCAGGACCTGTTCGAAGCAGGCGAGGTTCTCCGCCGCCTGGTCGGGGCTCAGTGCCGTGCCGCGGCCGGCGTTCGGCGCCTCGTAAGGCGGGTAGCTGCGCAGCCGCGAGGCGAGCGTGTCGCCCTGCCGAGGCTCGCGGCGGCGCTTGATCCAGTCGAAGATCATTGCGTCTGCAGTCTTGCGGCCACCGCCGCATGGGCGCGCCCTTGCGGCGTCTCACGGGCCGGCGGATTCAGCGCCAGCGCATGCGTCAGTCGCGTGCGGTCGGCGCGCGCGCCGGCGCGCAGCAGCGCGTCGACGACGATCCAGTTGCCGACACCGGAGGCCAGGAGCAGCGGCGAATGGCCGTGGGTGCTCGCCAGGTCGGGGCTCGCGCCGGCCCGCAGCAGCGCCAGCGCGAGATCGGTGTTGCCTTCGCGGATCGCCAGCGACAGAAAGGTCTCGCCTTGCTCCGGCAGACGCGCGTCGGGCGACACGCCGGCCCTCAGCAGCACCGGCAACAGCTGCGGGTCGCGCACGCGCGCGGCGGCGTTGAGCAGCGACATGCCGTTGGTCAGTGCGCGCGTCGGGTCGGCACCCAGCATCAGCAGGTGGGCGACGACGTCGGCGCGTACCGGGCGCACGTAGGCTACATAGGCCAGCAGCGGCGTCACGCCCTGTGCGCCCGCGGTGTCGACGTCGTAGCCCGCGCGCACCTGCGCGCTCATCGCCGCCAGATCGCCGCGTTCGGCCTGGTGCAGGAAGCGGCGGCTGGCCTCGTCGGCGAAACGGGCCAGGGCGCGCTCGCGCTGGTCGGTGGCGCCGAAGACGGCGGCCACATCGAGCACGACGCGCTCGTCCTGCGGCGCACCGAAGGCCAGCAGCGGCCAGGCGAGCCCGAGGTTCACGAGGTGCGCCCATTGAATTCGGCGTTCGGTCGCCGACTGTCCTGCGTTAAGCGTTCGATGAACGTCCATTGCGCTGCCCGTCCGGCCTTGTGGATGACGGCGGCGATTCTGAGGGCGAGAACGGAATGCAGCGAAACAAGCCATCACGAAATGCCGCTGTGCCCCATGCGTTGCGGCCGGCGACGAATTCGTGATCCCTTCGAATGGGGCGCGGCACGGCGAACGTTCTGTCTGCCGGTCTTCAATTTTGCGTGCACCGCCTCCCGGGCGCCCCGCCCGCTGTGTGTGAGGGCGCCCCCCAGCTTCTGCGGGCCGTGACGCCGGGGCACGAGGCCCCGCCATTAACGGCCTGTTGCCGATGCCACGCTCCTCTTGCAAGCGGCCACCGTTTCCGGGATTGCCCGCGTCCGTCGCCACCCGCAGAGTTCGTCGCGTTTGTGTCCGTTCGACGATCGGTCGACAGGTACTCGCGAGGACATTTAATGGGCGAAAGCCGGGCATGGCGAAAACCGTTTCCGGGCCGTTGGCGGCGGCGTCATCTGTTTGCGGGCTGGCTGGTGCTCGCAGTTCTCGTGTTGGCGAATTGCGGCCGCGGCGGTGATGCTGCCGCCGTCACCGCCGGGAGGCTCGCGGTGTCCGGCCAGCTGTGGCACGACGCCTTCGGCCGCGACTCCCTGCACGGTCTGAAGGTCTCCGACCTGTCGGGCGCGAAGACGGTGCCGGTGTCCGCCGTCGAGACTGCTGTGCCGACGCCCGACGGCCGCTACTTCATCACCTACGAGTACGACTGGCGCAAGGACTATTCGACGGTGGCGATCTACACCCGCGCCGGGCGACGCGTCGACGCCGCCACCTTCAACGGCTACATCCGGCGGGTGCGGCCTTCGCCGGTGCAACTGGGCCGCATGCTCGTCACCTGGTCGGCCAGCGCCGGAGGCGTCGATTCGAACCAGGTCGTGCTCAGCGCGATCGATTTCAACGGCCGCGTCAAGCTGGCCACCTATCCGGGTGTCGACGCGGCGGCCGACTGGCTGCCCGACGGGCGCGTGCTGCACCTCGCTGCCGACGGCCGCCTGCGCATCGGAACGCCGGCACTGTCGCAAGCCGCGGTCGCCCAGATCCAGGTCCGCGGCCGCAAGCCTGCGGGGCTCTGGGTCGAGCCCGGCGGCAACCGCATCATCACGCGCTGGAATCAGCTCTGGGACGATGGCAGCGTCAAGGCCACCGACCTGTGGATCTCTTCGATCGACGGCCGCGGCCTGGAGCGTCTGACCGACACCGGCATGACCGCGTATGCCGTGTGGTCCCCCGATGGCGAGTTCTTCGCCTTCGACACCGACCCGGCGCACGGCTGCACCTCCATCGGCTGTGCGGGCTCACCGACCGGCGGCTGCGATCTGCACGTCGCCCCGGCCTCCGCCCGCGGCGTCGGCATGGGCGCGCCGTCGTTCACCGTCACTGCCGGGGACGGGCGGCGGGAGGTGCTGGGCTGCGACCTGCGGGGCTGGACGCGATGACGCGCCGGCCTCCTGTCCCGTATTCCGTCTTGGAGAAGCTCGAATGGAATCGACGGTATTTCCCGGCCAGGATCGCCGGGTCGTGGCGGTGAATGCCGAAGCCCTGCGGCGGAGCTTCGCGGCCGCGCTGCGCGGCCTGGCATTCATGTCACTGGTGGCGCTCGTTTCTCCGCCGGTGGCGGCGCAACTGAGTCCGGCGTACGGCGTCGTCGGCGCGCCGATGTCCAACTTCCTGTCCGCGAGCTATCTGACGCAGAGCGTGGTCAACGATCTGTCGACACCCAGACGCGTGCAGGCCGCCGCGAAAGCCGCGCCGGAAAACGCGTCCGCGGCGGCACTGCTGGTGCCCACACGGGGTCCGGCGACGATGCCGGCCAAGCTCGCGGCGCACTATCCGGCGGCCCAGCAGGCCAAGGCGCGCGCTTTGTTCGACGATTTGCTGCAGCGTTATCGCGGCATCGAAGCACAGTTCGGCATTCCGCACGGCGACCTCGGCGGCGCGGTCGCCGCTTTCCTCGTCGGCAGTTGGATGGGACTGCACAACCGCTCGTTTCCCGACGAACGTTTCCCGCCGGTGGTGGCGCAGATGCGCAGCGTGCTGGCAGCGCAACCCGAACTCGCCGCTGCCCCTGAAAACGACCGGCGCGAGATGTACGAGCAGATGGCCATCCTCGCGATGCTGATGGCCGGCACCCAGATGGCGTTGCAGCAGCAGCCCGATGCGGCCACCGAGCAGCGCCTGCGCGAGGCCGCGCGCGGCTATCTCGGTCAGTTCTTCAAGACCGATGTCGAGCGCATCGGCTTCGGCCCGGGCGGACTGCGAATCGAGTGATGAGCACCGGTTTGCCACCGGCGGCCGCGCACTGCGGCATCATGGCGTCGGCACGACATTCCGGAAATCCCCGTGGAAGCCTACGTCCTGATCGGCAATCCGCACACGCGCAAGTCGTCGCTCGTGCGCAGTCTCACCGGTTGTTTCAACCGCAGCCTGCGCGACATCCAGCCGGCTTCGGGCGCTGCGGTATTGCGGCTGTATGCACGCGCCGGCGCCTTGCAGGAAACTCGTACGACACCCGCCGACTTCGCTGCCGAGGTCGGCTCCCGCCGTTGCAGCGCGGTGTTGTTCTGCCTGTGGCCGCTGGCCAATCCGATCGACCCGCAGAACCTGCCCGACGCCGGTACTTATCTCGAGCATCTGCAATCCGAGGGCTGGCGACTGAAGTCGATCGCGGTGCTCGGCCAGAACCCCGGGGGCTGGCGTGGCGCGACGATGCGCCAGTTTCCGCAGGCGCCGGTCGATCCGATCAACGTCACCGCGCAGCATCTGCGTTCGCATTTCGGCTGGCTCTGAACCCCGGACTGTGTGCGGCGGGATTGGTTTTTTCGCCATTGGCCGGCAGCCGACACGGTTTCGTGTAAACCGCTCAGCGCGCTCCTGCGTTTTCGCGTTATCCTTTTCATCCCCATTAATGACGGGACATCACCGAATGGCCACCAAGAAGAGTGCGGCGCCCACGGCGACCTACGCGGAAATCCAGGCGCAGATCGAAAAGCTGCAAGCTGAAGCCGAAGCCCTGCGCAAGAAAGAAATCGCCGACGTCGTCGCCGGCATCAAGGCGCAGATCGCCGCTTATGGCCTGAGCGCCGCCGACCTGGGCCTGGCGCCCAAGGCCGTGCGTTCGCGCAAGGCTGCCGGCAAGCCGGCTTATGCCGATGGTCAGGGCAATACCTGGGTCGGCCGCGGCAAGCGCCCCGAGTGGATCCGCGCGGCGCTCGCCGCCGGCAAGACGCTCGACGACCTGCGCGTCCAGTAAGGCGCCGCTTCCACCGGAGGGGACCGGCCCGCCCAGGGCCGGGCTCGCGGCATTGCGGCAGGCCCGCCGCCGGCGCATGCTGACGCGGCGTGGCTGTCGCAGCCGCGGGAGATCGCGGGTGGAAGACTCATGTCGGCGCTGAGGCGCCGAACCCTGCTGCTGGCGGCCCTGGGCGGGCCGCCGGCTTCTGCCATGGCGTCGGGCGAATCGCGCGTCATGCCGCTTCGTCTGATCGTGCCGTTCGCTCCCGGTGGCGGCGTCGACGCTGCCGCGCGTGTGCTCGCGGCCGCCTTGGCGCCGGCGCTGCGTGCGCCGGTGATCGTCGAGAACCACCCCGGTGCCAGCGGCACGATCGGCGGCCGGCTGGTGCTCGGTGCCGCGCCGGACGGCCACACGCTGCTGTTCTCGGCGGCGACCCATGTCTACACGCACCTCGTGCTGGCGCGCCCGCCGTACGACCCGCTGGCCGAGTTCGCGCCGGTGGCGCGTTTCGGCCGCACGCCGCTGCTGCTGGTCGTGGCCCCGGGCCGCCGCGAGCGTGAGCTGAAGCAGTGGCTCGACGCGGTCCGGGCCGAGCCGGGCGCCTGGAGTGCCGCCGTCCCGGCGTATGGCGCACCCGGCCACCTGGCGACGCTCGATCTGCAGCACCGTGCCGCGCTGAAGCTCAACCTCGTGCCGTACAAAGGCACGCAGCCGGCGCTGATGGACGTCGCCGGCGGCCATGCCGACCTGCTGCTCGACTCGCTGGTGGCGCTTCAGCCCCTGGCGCGTGCCGGCCGGGTCCGCGCGCTGGCCATCGCCGACCTCGCCCGCAGCGCGCTGCTGCCGCGTGTGCCGACCTTCGCCGAAGGCGGGTTACCGGGCTTCGTCCACCACTCCTGGTACGGCCTCTGGGCGCCGCGCGACACGCCCGGCGGCCGCGTCGACCAACTGGCCCAGGCGGTCTCGGCGGCTGCGGCCGAACTCGAACGCCGACAGGCGCTGCGGCCGCTGGGGCTCGAAGCGGCGGTGCTCGGAGCCGACGAGTTCCAGCGCTTCGTCGCCCAGGAACTGGCGACCGGCACCGAACTGCTGCGCCAGTCGGGCTTCCGCGCCGAATAGCGCTTCAGCGCACGCCCGGCAGCCAGCGCAGCAGGGTCTCGTACAGGCGCGGCGGGTCGACCGGTTTGGCGATGTGGTCGTCCATGCCGGCCGCCAGGCAGGCCTCGCGGTCCTCGCCGAAGGCGTTGGCGGTCATCGCGACGATCGGCAGTCCCGGCCCGAGCCGCTCGCGGATGCGGCGCGCCGCGTCCAGGCCGTCGACGCCGGGCATCTGCACGTCCATCAGCACGAGGTCGAAGGGCTGCGACGTCGCCGCATCGATCGCACGCTGGCCGTCGCCGGCGACGACGACGTCGAGCCCGGCTTCCTCCAGCAGCGCGATGGCGACTTCCTGGTTCACCGGGTTGTCCTCGGCGACCAGCACGCGCCGCCCGGCGGCCTGCCGGCGCAGGCGGTCGAAGACCTCGTCGCGTGCCGGCTCTGCCGCTGGCGCCGGCGCCGGGCGCAGCAGCCGCGCCAGCGCATCGTGCAGCGCCGAAGGGGTCAGCGGCTTCGTCAGTGTCGCGCCGAAACCGGCCCGGCCGGCCTGCTGGCGCAGCGCCGGAGCGTCGTCGGCGCTGACCAGCAGCGCCTGGCTGCGGCCACCTCGGTCGGCCGCGCGCAGCCGCTGCAGCGTCTCGAGGCCGTCCCATCCGGGCAGCGTCCAGTCGATGACGAAGACGTCGTAGCTGCGGCCCTGTTCGCGTTCGGCGAGCACCCGTTGCAGCGCCCCGGGGCCGTCGGCCGCGCTGTCGACCGCGACGCCCAGGCCCTGCAGCTGCATCGCGATCGCGTCGCGCGACTCCGGCAGGTCGTCGACGACCAGCGCCCGCAGCGCCGCGGGCAGGCGCATCGGCGCTTGCGCCGGCAGCGCCTCGGCCTCGTCGAGCCAGACGCTGATGCCGAAGGTCGAGCCTTCGCCGAGCCGGCTGCTGGCGTCGGCGCTGCCGCCCATCAGCTCGGCGATGTGGCGGGTCAGCGCCAGGCCCAGCCCGGTGCCGCCGTGGCGCCGCGTGCGCGTGCTGTCGGCCTGCTCGAAGGGTGTGAACAGCCGCGTCTGGTGCTCGGGCGCGATGCCGATGCCGGTGTCCTGGACCTCGAAACGCATCAGCAATCGGCGCCCTTCGCGACGCAGCAGTTCGGCGCGCAGGCGCACCCAGCCGCGTTCGGTGAACTTGACGGCGTTGCCCAGCAGGTTGATCAGCGCTTGCAACAGCAGCCTCGCGTCGCCGCGCAGCCGTTCGGGCACGTGGTCGGTGTCCAGCACCAGCTCCAGTCCCTTGCCGCGCGCCGCGGCCTCGACGACGTCGAGCACGCGCGAGATCAGCTCGTCGCGCGAGAAGTCCACCGGCTCGAGCTGCAGCTTGCCGGCCTCGATCTTGGACAGATCGAGGATGTCGTTGAGGATCTGCAGCAGGTGCGCCGCCGCCCCGTCGACCTTGCGCAGCCGATCACGCTGCAGCGGATCGTCGGTGGAGCGTGCGATCAGGTGCGTGAGGCCGATGATGGCGTTCATCGGCGTGCGGATCTCGTGGCTCATGTTGGCCAGGAAGGCGCTCTTGGCTCGTGTCGCCGCCTCGGCCTGTGCGGCGCGCTGCAGCAGCTCGGCGTTGGCCTCGGCCAGGCGCTGCTCGGCTTGCTTGAGCGCGCCGACGTCGGTCAGCACGGCGAGGAAGCCGACGACTTCGCCGTCGATGAGGCGCGGCACGTAGTGCGCATACAGCGGCACGGCGCGGCCGTCGGTGCGTACCAGCGTGCGCTCGTATTGCTGGCGCTCGCCGCCGAGCGCCCCGACGATGAAGGGCTTCGCTTCCTCGTACTGCGTCGGCGACACGAGTTCGGCGATCGAGCGTCCGAGCAGTTCGTTTTCGGGACGGGAGAACCAGTCCTGCGCCGCCAGGTTGGCGAAGCGGCAGCGTTCCTGGCGGTCCCAGTAAAGGACGACGGCCGGCAGCGTGTTCGCCAGTTCCCGGGTGAAGGCCTCGGCGCGCGCCAGCGCCTGGTTGGCGGCTTCGGCGGCCAGGCGGGCGTCCTGCAGTTCGCTGACGTTGCTGGCGATGAAATAGAAGCCGGCGACACGTCCGGCCCGTTTGTCGGGCAGGCGATAGACCCAGAAATGGCCGCGGCGGCCACGCGCGCCCTTGATCTCGAGCTGGGTCTGCACGACCTCGCCGCCGAGCACGCGGTCGAGCGCCTCGCGTCGCCTGACCGGAACCTCCTCGCCCAGCACCTCGGCCATCGTGCGCCCCAGCACCTCGTCGCGCTGCAGGCCGTACCACGCGAGGTACGCCTGGTTGGCGAAACGCAGCTTCAGCTCCCGGTCCCAGTAGGCGACCAGCATCGCCGAGGTGTCGTCGGACAGGCGGGCGAACGGGTGCTCGCCGGGTTCGAAGCCACCGTGGCCGGTGTCTTCGAGCGGAGCATCGGGCGGCACGGTCGTCGCGGGGGTCGGCCGCAGCAGCCAGACGAGCCCGGCGGCGATGGCGGCGGCAGCGGCCAGCAGCAGCAGGCCGAAGTCGCGTTCGGCGTCGCGGCGGCGGGCGTCCGCCAGCGACTGCGAGGCGTCCTCGAAGCCACGCCAGGCCTCGGCCAGGCGGCGCACGGCCTCGCCGTCGTGCGGACGGGTCAATGCGACGTCCAGCGCCGAGGAGAAGGCCGTCGCCGGCACCTCGATGCCTTCGGCGACGCCGAACTTGAGGATCGCGCTGCGCATGCGCTGCAACTGCTCGACGACGTCCGCCGTCGCCGTCGGTCCGGCGGTGCCGGCCAGGGCGAGCGTGGCGGACTCGACTTCGTCGGAGATCGCGCGCAGGGCGGCGGACTGCGCGTCGGCGGCGGCGACGGTGCGGTTGTGGCTCAGCCAGCCCCAGTTGAGCAGGGCCCCCAGCACGACGGCGGCGGCCACCAGCGGCAGGGCGCGGCGGCGTCGGGCCACCGAAGCCTGGGCCGACGTCAAGGCTGCCAGGCCCCGTGACGCGTGGTGCCGGGGCCGCCCGCGGGTCGTCGACGACTCTGCCTGCGCCTCGTGCGCCTGCCCATCGCGCCTCCTCCTCGTTATGGCGGCGGCTGCCGCGGCGGCAGTCTAAGGCGCGGCGGGCCGCAAGCGTCAAGGCGGGGCGCTCACAGAGCGCGCGGCGGTTGTGTCCTCGCAACCGGCGCTTCGCACGTTGTGCGATCAGGGGAGCCTCCGGCGCCCGCGTTCCCGCTGTCCATGGAATTCCTGTACCTGAAGATCCCGTCGGCCGATGAAGCGGTCGATGCCCACCACGCGCTGCACGCCGCGCTCGAACAGGCGCTGGCCGACGCCGGCCTGGGCTCGCTGGTCGGCTGGGGCGGCTCGCTCGGCGATGCCGGCCGCGGCGGCGGGCGCGCGCTGCGCTTTCACCGCATCGACGTCGAGGTCACCGAGCTGACGCCGGCGCGGGTGCTGCTGCAGCAGCGGCTCGCGGCGCTGGGCGTCGCGCCGGGCACCGAGCTGCACTACAGCGTCGCGCGCCGCGCGCGTGTCGACGTCTACGGCGCCTCGGGCTGGGTGCCGCGCGCGCTGCCGGCGCGCTGACGCCTAGGCGGCGGCCGCCGCCAGCTCCAGCCAGGCGCGTGCCGCGTGCGGCAGGTAGCCGCCGCGGCGCCAGGCCAGCGCCATGTGCCAGACCAGCGCCGGCTCGGCCAGCGCGAGCACACGCACGCCCGGGCGGCGGCGCGGCTCGGCCATCAGCCGCGGCAGGAAGCCGACGCCCAGCCCGGCGACGACGAGTTCGACCATGAAGTCGATCTGGCTGGTGCGCGCGACGACGTGCGGCTCGAAACCGGCGCTGCGCGCCGCGTCGACGAGCATCGGGTTCAGCGCGAAGCCGGCTTCGAAGAGCACGAATGGCTGCTCTGCCAGCGCCGCGAAGGCCACCGTGTCGCCGGTGATCGCCAGGGGCACCGATTCGGCGACCAGCACGCACATCGGCTCCTCGCGCACCGACTGCCATTCGAAGGCTGCCGAGGTCGGCGCCAGCAGCCCGGCGAGGTCGAGCTCGCCGTCGCTGAGCATCGCCTCCAGTCGTTTGCTGCCCTGCTCGAAGAGCTGGACCTCGATGCCGGGGTAGAGGCTGCGAAAACGCGCGAACAGCGGCGCGAAGAGCTGGCTGCTGCCGATCGGCGGCAGGCCCAGGCGCAGCACGCCGCGCTGCAGGCCGCGCAGCTCGTCGAGCTCGGCGCGCAGGTCGTCCTGCTCGGCCAGCAGGGCCAGCGCGCGGCGGTAGACGACTTCGCCGGCGTCGGTCAGCCGTGCCGGCTGCACGCCGCGGTCGAGCAGCACGACGCCCAGCTCGTCCTCGAGCTGGCGCACCGCCTTGCTGACCGCCGATTGGGTGGCGAAGACCTGGCGCGCGGCGGGCGAAAAACCGCCCTGGCGCACGACCTCGATGAAGGCCCGCAAGGGGCGAAGCTTGATATCCATTCCGCTTTGGACTGGCAACCATTCTCAATATTCGCTTTCATCATGCTGCGCCGCAACCTAGAGTGCAAGCCATGGATCTCGCACTCGACTGGCACGGCACGACGGTGGCGCTCAGGCGCCGCTGGCGCCGCAGCCGCATCGCCCAGCTGGGCGCGATCGGCGCCCTTTGGGGCGCCGGCGAACTGATCGTGCGCACGACCGGGCTGCCGCTGCCCGGCGGGCTGGTCGGCATGGCGCTGCTGCTCGTGCTGCTGGCCACCGGCGCGGTGCGGCTGGCGAGCTGGCGCCGCGGCGCCAGCTGGCTGATCGCCGAGATGCTGCTGTTCTTCGTGCCCGCGGTGCTGGCGGTGCTGGACCACCCGGAGCTCTTCGGCTGGCTGGGCATCAAGCTGCTGGCCGTCATCGCCGGCGGCACGCTGGCCGTGATGGCCGCCACCGCGCTGGCCGTCGAATGGATGCTGCGCCGCGGCGGAGCGCGGCCATGACGACACTGCTTTCGGCTTCGGCCGCCGGCGCGGTAATGCTGTGGTCGACGCCGACCATCGCCGCCTACGCCGCCGCCAAGGCGCTGCACCGCCGCCACCCGCGCGCCTGGACCGTGCCGCTGCTGCTGGCGCCGGCGGTGATGCTCGTCGTCGTGCTGGCGCTGCACGGCAGTTATGCCGAGTACCTGCGCGGCACGCACTGGCTGCTGGCGCTGCTGGGGCCGGCGACGGTCGCTTTCGCGGTGCCGGTCTGGGAACAGCGTGCGCTGCTGCGCCGCCACGCCGCGGCGCTGGCCGTCGGCATGCTCGTCGGCAGCGCGGTGTCCATCCTTACCGCCTGGTGGCTGGCGTCCTGGCTGGGCGTCGGCGGCGAACTGCGGCTGAGCCTGGTGCCGCGTTCGGTCAGCACGCCGTTCGCGATGACGGTGGCCGGCGACATCGGCGGCGTGCCCGACCTGGCGGCGGTGTTCGTCGTCTTCACCGGCGTGCTCGGTGCGACGATCGGCCAGGCGCTGCTGCGCTGGCTGCCGCTGCGCTCGACGCTGGCGCGCGGTGCGCTGTTCGGCATGGGCGCGCACGGCGCCGGTGTCGCCCAGGCGCACCGTGTCGGCGCCGAGGAAGGTGCGGTCGCCGGGCTGGTGATGGTGTTGGTCGGGGCGCTGAACGTGCTCGTCGCGCCGCTGCTCGCCGCGGCGCTGCGCTGAGCCTCAGGCGCCGCTCATGCCGGCGACCAGCGCGCGCAGGTTGTACTCGTAGAGCGCGATGAAGCTCGCCGCCGGGCCGCCCGGCGCCGACAGCGCGTCCGAATAGAGCCGGCCGCCGATGCGCGCGCCGGTCTCGCGTGCGATGCGCTCCACCAGCCGCGGGTCGCTGATGTTCTCGACGAACACCGCGCGCACCTGCTGCTGGCGGATCTGGCGCACCAGCCGGCCGACGGCCGCGGCCGAAGGCTCGCTGTGCGTCGTCCAGCCCTGCGGCGCGAGGAACTCGATGCCGTAGGCCGCGCCCAGGTAGCCGAAGGCGTCGTGCGAGGTGATGACGCGGCGCTGCGCACGCGGCACCGTGTCGACCAGGCGGCGCAGCCGCGTGTCCAGCACCGCCAGCCGCTCGGCGTAGGCCGCGGCGCGGGCCTCGAACTCGGCGCGGCGCTGCGGCCAGCGCCGCGCCAGCGCGGCGGCGATCGTCGCGACATAACGCCGGGCGTGGCCCAGGTCCTGCCAGGCGTGCGGGTCGGCGTCGCCGTGGTCGTGGTCCTCGTGTTCGTCGTGCTCCGCGTGGCGCGGCGTGATGCCGGCGCTGGCAACGACGATCTCGCCGCGGTAGCCCGAGTTCTTCACCAGCCGCGTCATCCAGCCTTCGAAACCGAGGCCGTTGACGACGACGAGGTCGGCGCCGGCGAGCTTGCGCACGTCGCCCGGGCGCGGCTCCCAGGCGTGGGCGTCGGCGTCGGGCCCGACCAGCGAGCCGACCTCGAAGTCCGGCGGCGCGACTTCGCGCACCAGGTCGGCGAGGATCGAGAAGCTGGCGACGATGCGCCCGCCGCGCGGCGCCTGGGCGAAGACGGGGGCGGCAGCGCAGGCCAGCGCGGCGGCCAGCAGCGAACGGCGGGGCAGGGTGGTCATGGGTTCAGCGTTGCAGGTGGTGGGCGGCCTGGAAACGCCGCACGAGCACGCCGTCACGGCGGCCGAACAGCACCGAGCCGAGATACGCCAGGCCGCAGACGAGCACGATGCACGGGCCCGACGGCAGCTCGGCGTGGTAGCTCCAGAGCAGGCCGATGGCGCCCGAGGCGGCGCCGATCGCCGCGGCCACGGTGCACATCGCCGCCAGCCCGGCGGCCCAGAAACGCGCCGCGGCGGCCGGCAGCATCATCAGACCGACGGCCATCAGCGTGCCCAGGGCCTGGAAGGCGCTGACGAGATTGGCCACCAGCAGCACCAGCAGCAGCGCGTGCACCGTCGCGCCGGGGCCGCCGACGCTGCGCAGGAAGCCCGGGTCACAGCTCTCCAGCACCAGCGGCCGCCAGGCCAGCGCCAGCGCGAACAGCGTCAGGCTGGCGACGCCGGCGGTCTGCAGCAGCGCCGCGTCGTCGGCGGCGAGCACGCTGCCGAACAGCAGGTGCATCAGGTCGACCTGGCTGCCGCGCCAGGACACCAGCAGCACGCCCAACGCCAGCGCGATCAGGTAGAAGGCGGCAAAGCTCGCGTCCTCACGCTGCGGCGTATTGCGCGTGACGAAGCCGGCGGCGAGCGCGACGATCAGCGCGGCGACGAAGCCGCCGGCGCTCATCGCCGGGAACGACAGCCCGGCGATCAGGTAGGCTACCGCCGCGCCCGGCAGCACCGCGTGGGCCAGCGCGTCGCCGGCCAGGCTCATGCGGCGCAGCACCAGCAGGCAGCCGATCGGCGCCGCGCCCAGTGACAGCGCCAGCGTCGCGACCAGCGCGCGGCGCATGAAGCCGAACTCGACGAAGGGTTGCAGCAGCTCGATCACGGCGCGGCCTCCGTCGCGCAGCGCGGCGCATGCGCGTCCCAGGCCTCGGCCATGCGGCGCGCGGCACCCAGGTGCTCGTCGCACAGCACCGCGGCCGTCGGCCCCCAGGCGACCTTCTCGCGGGCCAGCAGCAGCGTGTGCTCGAAATGCGCGCGCACCTGCTCCAGGTCGTGCAGCACGGCGATCAGCGTGCGGCCCTCGGCCTTCCAGCGCTCCAGCAGCGCCAGCAGGTCGGCGGTGGTGCGTTCGTCCAGCGCGTTGAAGGGTTCGTCGAGCAGGATCAGCGCCGCGTCCTGGACCACCAGGCGAGCGAACAGCACGCGCTGCATCTGGCCGACCGACAGTTCGCCGATCGGCCGGTCCTCGAAACCTTCGAGGCCGACGGCGTGCAGCGCCTCGTGCACCTGGCGGCGCATCGTTCCGTCGACGACGCCGAAGCAGCCGATGCGCTGCCACAGCCCCATCGCGACGAACTCCTGCACCCGCACCGGGAACGAGCGGTCGATCTCGCCGGCCTGCGGCAGATAGGCGACACGCAGCGCCGGGTCGCGTTCGACACGGCCCTGGTAGCGCCTCAGCGTGCCGCCGAGCACCGCCATCAGGCTGCTCTTGCCGGCGCCGTTGGGGCCGACGATCGCGGTGGCGCTGGCGGCGGCGAACTGGCCGCTCAGGTGGTGCACCGCGGGGTGGCCGCGCCAGGCGACCGTCAGGTCGTGCAGGCGCACGGCGGCTGTCATGAAAGCGCCCACGCGACGGCTGCCCACAGCACGGCGACGATCAGCGCCGCACCGGCCAGCCGGGTCAGAGCCCCTGCCATCAGCATCGTGTTCTCCGGTCTCAGTTCGGTGCCGCGGCCGCCTTGGCGCAGTCGCGGCAGCAGCCGTACAGCGTCAGGTCGTGGTCCTCGACGCTGAAGCCCGGCGGCGCCAGGCGCGACAGGTCGCCGGGGCAGGCATGCACGTCGAAGACACGCTGGCAGCGCGTGCACTGGAAATGGTGGTGGTGGCGGTGCTCGGCGCTCTCGTAGCGCGGCACCTCGCCGGGCAGCGTCACGGTGCGCAGCAGGCCTTCGTCGACCAGCGCCTTCAGGTTGCGGTAGACGGTGGCGATGCCCAGGCCGGGCGCCGTGCGCTGGGCACGTTCCAGCACCTCCTGCGGCAGCAGCGGGCGCGCGGCTTCGGCGATCGCGTCGCGGATCGCGGAGCGCTGGCGGGTGTTGCGTTCCATGGGCGGGAGGAGCGGGGAGCGGTCTTAATGATATTGCTGTCGCAATATCAGGGCTCAGGGCGCGGTCATCGGCTAGGCTCGCCGCTCCCGCGAAACCAACTCCCGCCGATGACCCGCCGCCCGTTCCAACCCGCCGTCGCCGTCGCCGTCCTGGCCGCCGCCACGCTGTCCGCCTGGGCCGCCACGCCGACGGCGCCGGCGCCAAGCAAGCCGAAGAACGTCATCGTGATGATCAGCGACGGCGCCAGCTGGAACACCTGGGAGATGGCGGCCAACTTCCGCTCCGGCGCACGCGCCAACAACCTGCCCGAGTACCAGCTGCTGACCGAGCGCTGGGGCGTGACGACCTTCCCGCTGAACACCTCGACCAAGCCGACGCACGACGCGACGCCGCAGGTCGGCTACGACCCGGCGCGCGCCTGGGACCCGAGCCCGGCGGCCCCGGTGCCGGGCGACGCCTACGCCACGGCGATCGCCGGCTACCAGTACCTGAAGCGCCAGTACACCGATTCGGCCGCCGCCGGCACCGCGCTGGCCTCGGGCACCAAGACCTACGACAACGCGATCAACGTCGACAACTTCGGCCAGCCGCTGGACTTCGCGACGCGCATCGCGCACGCCGCCGGCAAGGCCACCGGCGTCGTCACCTCGGTGCCGCTGGCGCACGCCACGCCGGCGGCCTTCGGTGCACGCAACGCCAGCCGCAGCCGCATGACCGAACTCGCGCGCGACATGCTGCGCGACGGCAACCTCGACCTGATCATGGGCGCCGGCCACCCCGAGCACGACGGCAACGGCGCCAGCGTGCTGGGCCTGTCGGCCGAGGACTGCGCCGCGCGCACCGCCTGCGCCAAACGCTGGGACGTGCTCGCCGAAGCCGAGTGGCGCGAGTTGCGCGCCGGCACGCTGCGCCCGGCGGGTGCCGAGCGGCCGTGGACGCTGGTCGAGGACCGCGCCGAGTTCGAACGCCTGGCCGCCGGCCAGCGCCGTGTCGACGGCCCTCTGGTCGGCATCCCGCGCGTGCGCTGGACGCTGCAGCAGGCGCGCGAGGAAGAAGTGCTGGGCGCCGACCCGGCGCAGCCCAGCGGCGTGCGCCGCATCGCCACCGTGCCCGACCTGGCGACGATGGCCGGCGCCGCGCTGCGCCACCTGGAGCGCGACCCCGACGGCCTGTTCCTGATGATCGAAGGCGGCGCCGTCGACTGGGCGGCGCACGCCAACCAGGCCGGCCGGCTGGTCGAGGAGCAGGGCGAGTTCAACGCCGCGCTGGCCGTCGTCGAGGCCTGGATCGCCGCCCACGGCGGCTGGCAGCAGAACCTGCTGATCGTCACCACCGACCACGGCAACGCGATGCCGATGGGGCCGCAGTCCGACCGCGTCGCCTTCCAGGCGGTGCCCAACGGCGGCGCCGGCGTGCGCCCGGCGCCGCGTTTCTGGAGCGACAACCACACCAACGAACTGGTGCGGCTGTGGGCGCGTGGTGCCGGCGCCGAACGTTTCGCCGCCCACCAGCGTGGCCGCGACCCGCGTTTCGCCGAGGTCACCGGCCACAACGACGACGGCCGCTACGTCGACAACACCGACGTCTTCCGCGTCGTCAAGGCGGCGCTGGAGCGCTGATGTCCGCCGCCGCGCTGCTGCTGGCGGCGGCTGCCGGCGCGGCGCCGATCTGCCGCGACGGCCCGCGCCCGCCGCCGGCTTTCGTCGTCGTCTCGCCGGCACTGGTCGACGACCCGGCGCGTGGCCTGCAGTGGCAGCGCTGCTCCTGGGGCCAGACCGGCGATGACTGCAGCGACGGCGCGCCGCGCCGGCTGAGCGCGATGCAGGCCCAGGACCTGGTGGCGCGCCTGACGCGTGACGGCTGGTTGGGCCGCCACGACTGGCGGCTGCCGACCCGCGCCGAGCTGCGCACGCTGGTCGACGGCCACTGCGTGGACCCGGCGATCGACGGCCGCGTCTTCCCGGCGACGCCGCCGCTGTGGTTCTGGACCGCCGACACCGAGCCCGGCAATGACTACGACGCCTGGGCCGTGGACTTCCGCAGCGGCGACGAGGTGCTCGACGACCGCAACCTGCCCAACGCGCTGAGGTTGGTGCGCACACGCGGGCGCTGAGCGGGGTGGCGCCGCCGCGACAGGCGGGCATGAATCCGTCTCATTCTTCGCAAATGAGACGGATTCGCATTACAGTGCGCGGCCGCCTGATCCAGGCGAGACCGTCCGACACGATGCCCATGACCTTCTCTTCCCGCTCCCCGCGCCTGGCCCTGCTCGCCGCGGCCGCCTTGCTGGCGCTGCAGGCCCAGGCGCAGACCGCCGAACCCGCGGCTGCCGCCGCCTCCGAGCCGGACGCCTCGACGCTGCCGGCGATCAAGGCCACCGGCCGCGCCGAGACCGCGACCTCGCCGGTCTCGGGCTACACCGCGCGCCGCAGCGCGACGGCGACACGTACCGACACGCCGCTCAACGAGATCCCGCAGTCGATCAGCGTCATCAGCGCCGAGCAGATCCGCGACCAGAACGCGCAGACGATGCAGGCGGTGCTGCGCTACACGCCCGGCGTCAATGCCGACGTCTACGGCCTGGACAACCGCGGCGACTGGTTTTCGCTGCGCGGCGGCAGCCAGGGCTCGACGCTGCTCGACGGCCTGCGCCGCCCGCTGACCAACTGGTACGGCGTCGTGCGCGACGAGCCTTACGCCTTCGAGCGTGTCGAGGTGCTGCGCGGCCCGGCCTCGGTGATGGCCGGCCAGAACGGCCCCGGCGGCGTCGTCAACCTGGTGAGCAAGCGCCCGCAGCCCGACGCCGGCAACGAGGTCTCGGTGCAGCTGGGCAACCACGACCACAAGCAGGTCGCCGCCGACCTCAACGGCGTGTTCGGCGACGACGAGCGCCTGGCCTGGCGCCTGCTCGCGCTGCGCCGCGACAGCGGCACGCAGGTCGAGTACGCCGACGTCGAACGCACGCTGTTCGCGCCGTCCATCGACTGGAAGCTCACGCCCGACACCCGGCTGTGGGTCTACGCCCAGTACCAGAAGGACGAGAGCGGCAGCACCGAAGGCTTCTTCCCGCTGGAAGGCACGCTCTACGACGGCCCGAACGGCAAGATCCCGGTCGACCGTTACGTCAGCGAACCCGGCTGGGACCGCTACGGCGGCCACCGCTGGCGCTTCGGCTGGGAACTGGAGCACGAGCTGGCACCCGGCTGGACGCTGACCCAGCGCCTGCGCCGCGACGTCGTCGAAGGCAAGCACCGCAGCCTCTACGCCAACTACTGGGAAGGCTACCTGGCCGACGGGCGCTCGCTGAACCGCACCTGGTACGCCAGCGACGACTCGGGCGGAATCACCAACGCCGACCTGTTCGTCAGCGGCAAGCTCCAGACCGGCGCCGTGCAGCACACGCTGCTGGCCGGCATCGACGCGATGCGCCAGCGTGCCGACCGCCTGTACTGGACCGGCGCGGCCAGCGCGCTCGACGTCTACACGCCGACCTACGGCCAGTGGACGCCGCCGACGCTGACGCGCGCCAACACCGACCCCAGCTACACCGGCTCCAGCGGCACCGACCAGTGGGGCGTGGTGCTGCAGGACCAGATGAAGATCGGCGCGCGCTGGGTGCTGACCGGCAGCCTGCGACACGACCGCACGAAGACGCTGGCCGAGGGCAGCGAGGACCTGAAGGTCAACGCCACCAGCCGCAGCGTCGGTGCGGTCTACCTCGCCGACGGCGGCATCTCGCCCTATGTCAGCTACTCCGAGTCCTTCGAGCCGCAAGGCGCCAGCGAGACCGGCTCGGCCTTCCAGCCGCTGCGCGGCAAGCAGGTCGAGGCCGGGCTGAAGTGGCAGCCGGCGACGCTGCCGCTGACCGCCAGCGCGGCGATGTTCCGCCTGAAGGAGAGCGGCCGCGTCGAGGACGGCGACACGCCGGGCACGACGCGCCAGCTCGGCGACGTCGAGGTGCGTGGCGCCGAACTCGAGCTGCGCGCCGACCTCGCCGCCTGGCAGCTCATCGCCGCCTGGACGCGCACGCGCAGCGAAGACACCGAGACCGGCGCGCGCCTGGCCAACGTGCCGGAGAACACCGGCTCGCTGTGGGCCGTGCACCGGCTCGACGCCTACGGCCTGCCGCGTGTTCGTGCCGGCTTCGGCGTGCGCCACATCGGCCCGGCCTGGGACGGCTACGACACGCTGCGCACCGCGCCGGTGACGGTGATGGACGCGATGCTCGGCTGGGACATCCAGCGCTGGGCTTTCGCACTCAACGTCACCAACCTCGCCGACAAGACCTATTTCGCCGCCTGTCTGCACCGCGGCGACTGCTGGTACGGCACCAAGCGCGAGCTCGTCATGACCGCCTCCTACCGCTGGTAAGAAGCGCGCCGCCGGCTAGTAATGCGGCGGCAGTTCGTCGCGCAGGCTGCGCCAGGTCGCCGGCTCGGCCGACGCGCCCTGGCGCTTCAGCTCGACCAGCTCCTTGGTCAGCAGGTCGATCTGCTGCTGCTGGCGCACGACGACGGCGTCGAGCTTCTCCAGCTGGTCCTCGGTGAAGGCGAGCTTGACCTCGAGGTCTTCCAGCCGGCGCTGGACGCGCGCCTCTTCGTCGGCCCGGGCACGGCTCGTCGTCGCCATGGGCGTCAGAGCGACCCGCCGCCTTCGCGGGCGATGGTGTCGTTCAGGTCTTCGGCCGTCGTGCCGGGCAGCGGCACCTGCAGGATCTCGGGCGCCGCGGCGTCGGCGCGCTGCCACTCGAACTTCACCTGCGGCAGGCCGCCGTCGGCGTCGAGCGCGAAGCCGGCGAAGCGGATGTAACGCGCCTGCGCGAGCGCGGCCTTCAACGCCGGCTCGCAGTTGGCGATCAGCGGGCCGCTGATCAGCTCGTCCATCGGGATGTCGGCGAACTGCTCGGCGATGCCGTCCAGGAATTCTTGGTCCATGCCCATGTCCTCGTGAAGGCGCGCATTGTCCGCGCCTCGCGGCGGCGATGCCACCGCTCGGGACATCAGGCGCCGATCGGCATGCCCGGGCGCAGCGGCACGATCGAGCGCACGACGGCCTCGCGGCGCAGCGCGCGGCGGTGCAGCCGGCCGTGCAGCTCGGCGGCTTCGGCGGCGCCGAAACGGCGGCAGGCCAGCAGCCGGTGCGCGTGGTCGTGGAACTCGTCGGCGCGGTCGTCGACGGCCAGCCAGTCGGCGTCCTCGGCGTCGGCCTGGCGCAGCCAGTCGAGGATCTCGTCCTCGCGCCCCGGGCGCGACTGCGCCAGCGCGCCGTAGATCGGCGTCGTGCCGAGGATGCGGCCGTGCAGCGGCACGCTGAACGGCGCACGCAGGCGGTCGATCGTCGTCCAGTGCCGGCGCTCGTCGGCCAGCACCACGCGCAGCTGCGGCCAGGCCTGCAGCACGGCTTCGAAGCCCGACACGCCGCCGCGGCCGTCGTCGGCGTCGGCCAGGCTCGTCAGGCATTCGGTGTTCACGAAAATCAGCATCACGCGCGCCTCCAGGGCCATCGATGCTGCGCCCGCCAGATGGCAGAGCCGTGAACGCACCATGACAAGGCATGCCCCGACGCGGTGCGACGTTTTGACTTCGGTCAGGGCCGCTCGTCGGCGCGCGCGCCATGCGCGCACGCGCTGTGAGACCATCGCCGGCCTCATGTTCAAGCCCTGGCTCGCCCACTATCCCGACGGCATCCCGTCGGAGATCGACGTCGACTGCCATGCGTCGCTGGTCGACGCGATGGCCGACGCCTGCACCCGTTTCGCCGACCAGCCCGCGCTCTGGTCGATGGGGCGCACGATGACCTACCGCCAGCTCGACGAAGCCAGCCTCGCTTTCGCCGCCTGGCTGCAGCACGACGCCGGCCTGGCGCGCGGCGAGCGTGTCGCGCTGATGATGCCCAACCTGATGCAGTACCCGGTGGCGCTGCTGGGCGCGCTGCGTGCGGGGCTGGTCGTCGTCAACGTCAACCCGCTGTACACGCCGCGCGAGCTGGAGCACCAGCTGCAAGACTCGGGCGCCGCGGCCATCGTCGTGCTGGAGAACTTCGCCGCCAAGCTGGAGCAGGTGGTCGCGGCGACGCGGCTGCGCGCCATCGTCACCACCGGCGTCGGCGACCTGCTGGGCTTCAAGGGCACGATCGTCAACGCCGTCGTGCGCCACGTGAAGAAGCTGGTGCCGGCCTGGCACCTGCCGGGCTCGGTGACGTTCAACCAGGCGCTGGCCGCCGGCCGCCGCCGGCCGCTGGCGCCGGTCACGCTGGGTCACGACGATCTCGCCTTCCTGCAGTACACCGGCGGCACCACCGGCGTCGCCAAGGGCGCGATGCTCACGCAGGGCAACGTGCTGGCCAACGTGCTGCAGGTGACCGCCTGGCTGGCGCGCGACCTGCAGGACGGCCGCGAGACCGTCGTGCTGCCGCTGCCGATGTACCACGTGTTCGCGCTGATGGCGTCCTTCGTCTTCCTGCGCAAGGGCTCGATGCTGGTGCTGATCGCCAACCCGCGCGACATGGGCGACATGCTGAAGACGCTGCAGACGGTGCCGTTCTCCGGCATCGTCGGCGTCAACACGCTGTACCGCGCGCTGCTCGACGCGCCGGGCTTCGCCAAGGTCGACCTCGGCGGCCTGAAGCTCGCGGTGGCCGGCGGCATGGCGGTGCAGAACATCGTCGCCCAGCGCTGGCGCGAGCGTGCCCGCGTGCCGCTGGTCGAAGGCTACGGCCTGACCGAGGCTTCGCCGGTGGCGATCGCCAACCCGGTCGACGTGCACGAATGGAGCGGCACGATCGGCATGCCGATCCCGAGCACCGAGGTCGTCATCGCCGACGAACAAGGCCAGGTGCTGCCGCCGGGCGCCGTCGGCGAGATCCGCCTGCGCGGCCCGCAGGTGATGCGCGGCTACTGGCAGCGCCCCGAGGAGACCGCCGAGGTGCTGACCGCCGACGGCTGGCTGCGCACCGGCGACATGGGCACGATGGACGAGGACGGCTGCATCCGCCTCACCGACCGCAAGAAGGACATGATCGTCGTCTCGGGCTTCAAGGTCTTCCCGAACGAGGTCGAGGACGTGCTGGCGATGCACCCCGGGGTGCAGGAAGCTGGCGCCGTCGGCGTGCCCGACGACCGTTCGGGCGAGGCCGTCAAGGTGGTCGTCGTGCGCCACGACCCCGAGCTGACCGAACGCGAGCTGCTGGCGCACTGCCGCCAGCACCTGACCGGCTACAAGATGCCGCGCCACATCGAGTTCCGCGACCAGCCGCTGCCGCGCACCAACATCGGCAAGATCCTGCGCCGCGAGCTGCGCGACGCGCCCAAGCCGGCGCCGGCCGCCGAAAAGAGCGCCTGAGTCAGCCGCCCAGGCCCAGCACCTGGGTGGCGAAGTAGACGGCGCCCTTGACCATCGCCCAGACGACGCCGGAGACGACGACCGCGGCCACGGCCGAGACCGCGGCGCCGGCGATCACCCAGACGCCGTCGCGTTCGAGCACGCCGAGCGCGAACAGGCTGACCGCCAGCGCCGGCAGCATGTTGCCCAGCGGCACCGGCAGCAGCACGATCACCGACAGCAGCAGGCAGATCAGGCCGATCAGGTACTCCATCGGCGGCGCCGCCAGCGCGCTCCAGCGCGGCTTGAGCAGACGCTCGGCGCGTGCCAGCCACGGCGCGACACGCACGATCAGCTGCGCGAAGTCGGCGCGTGCCATCGAACGCGACGCGATGATCTTCGGCAGCCAGGGCTTGAGCCCGAAAGCCAGCTGAGCGGCGAGAAAGACCAGCGGCGCGCCCAGGATCGCCGAGGTGCCCGGCGGCATCGGCAGCACGTTCGGGAAGGCGAAGACGAAGAGCAGCGCGGCCAGCGCGCGGTCGCCCAGCGCGGCCAGCAGGTCGCCGACGGCGATGCGCTCGCGCGATTCGTCGTGGGCGAGCTGTTCGAGCATCGCCGAAAGCGGCAGTCGGGGTTCGTCGTCGGCGGTCGGACGGGGCATCGGGGCAGGGCAGTCGTCGGCAGGCGATGTTGTAACGGCAGGCCGTGTCGTCACCGTGCCGGCGCTCGCGCCGAAGGGACATCCGGCGGCCGCGAACGTGGCGTGCATGCCATTCCTGCATTCATGGGCTTGTGAATGAGAATGGTTCGCATTAGAGTGGCGTCCTTCGCAACCGAAGCCACGACGATGCTGCCACCCGATCCCCGCGAGCCGCGCCCCGGTGCCGAGACGCCGGCACGGCGCCCGACGCCGGCCGCCGCCGCGCGCCGCCCGCGCTGGCGCAGCGCCGACCTCTTCGGCGCCGCCGAGGAGATCGAGATCGAACACGGCGACGCGGTCTACCGCATGCGCATCACCTCGATGGGCAAGCTGATCCTGACCAAGTAGCCCGTTCCCCCGTCCGCAGCACCAGCCAGCCTCGTCCGCCAGCACGTGCGCCCCCTTCCGCAGGAGCGTTCCGTGCACCACCCGACCGTCGTCTCTCCTCTTCTCCAGGGCCTGATACTGCCGCCGCCCGGCGTGCGGGCGCCGGCGCTGCGCCAGTGGCTGCGTGCCTTCGGCGACGCGCCGGTGGCTGCCGCCGCGCTGCAGCGCTGCGACGCCGCCGCGGTGCTGGGCGTGCGCGAAGCCGAACTCGTCGCCGCCCACGCCGGCTGCTTCGACCGTGCCGAGTCGCCGCTGGCGGCGCGCCGGCTGCGCCCGCGCCGGCGCCAGATCGCCGACGCGCTGCTGCGTTTCGGCCGCACGCGTTCGGTCAGCGGCCACCGCGCCTGCCGCGTCGAGCGTCTCGGGCCGGCCCAGGCGCCCGAGCACTGGGCGCACGCCTTCGCGCTGGAGCAGCGCACGCCCGACGGTGCGCTGGCGCGCAGCCTGCAGTTCTTCGACGCCGCCGGCGACGCGCTGGCCGAGCTGACGCCGCTGGACGCCGCCGGCGTCGCCGCCTGGTTCGACCTCGTCGAGAGCTGCGCCTGCTTCGAGCCGGCGCCGCGCCCGCTGGCCGCGCGCCGCGTGCGGGCCGCGCGTGCGCCGCTGGAAGCCGCCGACGCCGCGGCGCTGCGCCGCGCCTGGGCGACGATGCGCGGCGCCGACGGCTTCGAGACGCTGCTCGAACGCTTCGGGCTCACGCCGGGTCTCGCCTGCCGTCTCGCCGGCCCGGACTTCGCACGCCGCGTCGCGCCGACCAGCGGCCACGAACTGCTGGCCGCCGCCGCGCAGCAAGCGGTGCCGCTGTCGGCGCAGGTGCCGGGTGCCGGCGCCTGCGGCGGCGACTGGCGCACCGTGCGCCTGGCGCGCGGCTGGACCCAGGCCGACGGCGGCGGCGTGCGCCTGCACCTGCGCGAAGACGCGGTCGCCGAAGCCTGGCTGCTCGGCTGTCCGTCGCCCGGCGGCTGGCGCCAGACGCTGCTGCTGCTCGACGCCGCCGGCGCGCCGATCGCGCGCCTCGGCGAAGAAGCCGCCGCCGCGCGCGAGCGCTGCGGCTGGCGCCGCCTCGTCGCCCAGCTCGATGCGGAGGCCGAGGCATGAGCGACGCCAAGCCCAAGGCCGCCACCGTGCTGGCGCTGGCGCGTGCCGAAGCCGGCGCCGTGTTCCACGAACTGCAGCGCCGTGCCGACGCCGCCGAAGCCGACGCGATGCGGCTGCGTGCGCTGCTGATCCGCCGCGACACCGAGATCGCCCAGCTGCGCGACGAGCTGCAGCTGCTGCACGTCGAGACGCCCGACCTGCGCACCCGGCTCGAGCTGGTGCGCGAGAACCGCCGCCAGGCCGAGCAGCTGGTCGCGCTGCGCCGCGCGCTCGGCGGCGGCGCCTGGCGCGCCGAAGCGCGCGTTCGGCCGGCCTTCGGCACCTGAACCGCTTTCCCGCTTCTCCCACCGACGCCAGCCACCGCGCCCCTCGGGGCGCGGGCGCCAGCCCGCCATGACAACAGAAAGACACGCATGTCCCAGCCACAGGGCCCGCGCCGCGGGCAAGGTTTCCTCCTGCATCCCCTGACCGCGGCCGTCGCCGCGCTCGCCGCCGGCCTGGCCCAGGCCCAGCCGGTCGAAACGCCGACCGTCGTCGCCCAGGCGCCGCTGCCCAAGGTCGTCGTCTCGGCGACGCGGGTCGAGGCCCACGAGGACGAGGTGCCGGCCACCGTCAGCGCCGTCACCGCCGAGGAGATCGACCACCGCGGCGCCAACGACATCCAGGACCTGCTGAAGCAGGAGGCGGGTGTCGCCGTGCGCGCGCTGCCCAACCGCAGCTCGGCGGCCTTCTACAACGTCGGCCGCGGCGGCAACGAAGGCATCAACATCCGCGGTCTCGAAGGCAACCAGGTGATGCTGCAGGTCGACGGCGTGCGCCTGCCGATGCTCTACGCCAGCGGCCCGTACTTCGCCGGCCGCGGCGACTACATCGACGTCGAGGCCTTCAAGCGTGTGGAGCTGCTGCGCGGGCCTTCGTCGGCGTCCTACGGCAGCGACGGCCTGGCCGGCGCGGTGAGCTTCGTCACCAAGGACCCGTCGGACCTGCTGCGCGACGGCGAGACCCACGCCGAGTCGCTGAAGCTGGGCTACCGCGGCGCCGACGACTCCTGGGTCGCGGTGCCGACCTTCGCCTTGCGCACCGAGGGCGGCACCGAAGCGATGCTGCTGGCCAGCCTGCGCCGCGGCCACGAAGTCGACAACCGTGGCGACAACGACGCGAAGAACAACACGCGTACCAAGCCCAACCCGCAGGACACGCAGTCCAACTTCCTGCTCGCCAAGGTCGAGCAGCGGCTGGATGCACGCCAGAAGCTGAAGTTCAGCGCCGAGCACCTGAGCAAACGCACCGACGCCGAGATCTTCACGCTGTTCGGCGACCCGATGTACCCGACGACGACCGACGTCGAAGCCGCCGAGCGCATCCAGCGCACGCTGCTGAAGGCCGGCTACGAGTTCAACGATCCGCGGGCCGCCTGGTTCCAGCGTGTCAGCGCCACCGTCTACGCGCAGGACACCGAGAACCGCCAGCTCGGCTACGAGGCGCGCAGCAACACCAGCGCCTGGAACAGCCGCGAGCGCGACACGCGTTACGAGGAGAAGGCGCTGGGCGCCAGCGTGCAGTTCGAGTCCAACTTCGGCAGCGAGGTCGCGCAGCGTGTCGTCTGGGGCCTGGACGCGTCGACCACCGAGGTGACGTCGCTGAAGGACGGCGCCAACTACCTCGACGGCACGCTGGTCACCAGCGGCTCGTCGAAGTTCGTCAAGAACAAGAGCTTCCCGGACACCGACTACCGCCTGATCGGCGCCTTCGTCCAGGACGAGATCGCCTACGGCCCGCTGGCGGTAATCCCGGCGCTGCGCTGGGACCACTTCAAGCTCGACCCCGACCGCCACGACCCGCTGTACACGATCGACAACGCCACCGAGCCGACCGCGCTGTCGGGCAGCGAGTTCTCGCCGCGCCTGGGGCTGATCTGGAAGTTCTCGCCGGCGCTGCGGGCGGTCGCCAACCTGTCGCACGGCTTCCGCGCGCCGACGCCGTCGCAGGTCAACGGCGGCGTCACCAACCTGACGGCGTCGCAGCCCTACATGTCGATCGGCAACCCCGACCTGAAGCCCGAGACCAGCGACACCGTCGAACTCGGCCTGCGCGGCGAGAGCGGCACGCTGCGCTGGACGGCCACCGCGTTCAAGTCGCGCTACAAGGACTTCATCGAGGCCAACGTCAAGGTCGGCGGCTCGGGCACCGCGGCCGACCCGACGATCTACAAGGCCGTCAACCTGAACCGCGTGGACATCCGCGGCGTCGAGGCGACGCTGGACTGGGCCGTGCACCCGGGCTGGACGCTGTCGGCGCGTTATGCCCACGCCCACGGCGACAGCGACAGCGGCGGCGTCGAGACGCCGCTGGAGACGATCGAGCCCGACAAGCTGGTGCTGGCCGTCAAGCGCGAGGTCGGCCACTTCGGCAGCGAGTTCGCCGTCACCGCGATGAAGCGCCAGGGGCGCTACTTGCGCGATGCCGACAGCCCGCAGTACGTGCCCGGCGGCTTCGCCGTCGCCGATTTGTCGATGTGGTGGCTGGTGCGGCCCGACACCGAACTCGTCTTCGGCGTCACCAACCTCTTCGACAAGAAGTACCTGCAGTGGGCCGACGCGCGCGACCTGACGACGGCGTCCACCGCGGTCGACGCCTACACGCAGCCCGGCCGCGCCTTCAACGCCAGCGTGCGCTACCGCTTCTGATGCGCCCCGCCGCCAGCCTGCCGGGCGAGGCCCGGCATTGCCAGCTCGCCGCCGCCCGCCGCCGCCTCGCCGCGGCGGCCGTGGCGCTCGCCGCCTTGCTGCTGCTGCTCGCGCTGCCGGCGCAGGCCGCGCGCGTGCTCGTCGTCACCACCTCGCCGGTGCCGCCGGCCAAGCTCGCGGCGCTGGCGCGCGTCGGCGGCCCGCTGGGGCTGGACGTTCAGTCCCGCTACGTCGAGAAGCTCGGCACCATCGACGCCACGCTCTGGGACGGCGCCGACCTCGTGCTGCTGGACGCGCCGCGCGCCCACATCGAGGCCTGGATGCGCGAGAAGCTGGCACCCGCGCTGCCGGCGCTGGAGCGCCGCCGCCACGTCTGGCTGTCCACCGCCGAGGCGCGCCCGCACGACGTGCCGGCCGACCTCGCCAAACGCCTGCACGCCTACTACGTCAACGGCGCCGGTCCCAACCTGCGCCACTTCGTCCAGACGCTGGACGACTGGCTGGACGGCCGGCCCTGGGGCGGCCACCCGGATCCGGTCGTCTTCCCGGCCAGCGGCATCTACCACCCGAAGTTCCCTGGCCTCGTGACCGCATCGACGCGCGACTACCTGGCGTGGAAGGGCGTGGCCGCCGGCGGCCAGCGGCCGCCCGTCGTCGGCATCGTCTTCCACCCGCAGAGCGTCGCAGCCGAAGAGACCGAACTGCTGGACGCGCTGATCGCCCGCCTGGAAGCGCAGGGCGCCGTGCCGCTGGCCTTCTACACGCCGGTGCTCGACGCCGACGCGGTGCGCCGTGTCGCGCTCGTCGACGGCCGGCCGGTGGTCGACGTGCTGATCAACACCCAGATCACGCTCAGCGCCGAGGCGCGCCGCACCGAGTTCGAGGCCCTGGGCGTGCCGGTGATCCAGGCGATGAACTACCGCCGCGGCGACGCCGCCGCCTGGCGTGCCGACCCGCAGGGCGTGCGCATCGACGACGTGCCGTTCTACCTGTCGCAGGCCGAGACCGCCGGCATCACCGACATCCTGATCGCCTCGGCCAACGGCGGCACTGACGAGCGCCTGGAGCCGATTGCGCCACAGGTCGACGCCGTCGTCGCCAAGGCGATGAAGCTGGTCGCGCTGCAGCGCAAGCCGGCGGCCGACAAACACGTCGCGCTGTTCTTCTGGAACTACCCGCCCGGCGAGAAGAACCTGTCGGCCTCGTTCATGAACCTGCCGCGCAGCCTGGTGGCGACGCTGGCGGCGCTGCGCCAGGCCGGCTACACGACCGAGACCCAGGACGAGGCGGTGCTCACCGCCTCGCTGCAACGATTGCTGGAGCCGGCCTACCGCCCGGCCGCCGACCGCGAGGTGCTGGAGCGTCTGCTGCGCGACGGCCTCGCCGACTGGCTGCCGGTCGCGCGCTACCGCGCCTGGCTGGCGAGCCTGCCGCCCGAGGTCGGCGCACGCATCGACGAACGCTGGGGCGCGCCCGAGAAGTCCACCTGGATCGTGCGCCGCGGCGGCCAGGACGGTTTCGTCGTGCCGCGGCTGCGCCTGGGCGGCATCAGCCTGCTGCCGCAGCCGCCACGCGGTGAACGTGGCGAGGACCGCGAGAAGGCCATCTACCACTCGACCAGCGCCGTGCCCTCGCACCACTACTTCGCCGTCTACCTCTGGGCGCGCGAGTCCTTCACCGCCGACGCGCTGGTGCACTTCGGCACCCACGGCACGCAGGAATGGCTGCCGGGCAAGGAGCGCGGGCTGTCGGTCTTCGACGACGCGCTGCTCGCCGTCGGCGACGTGCCCGTCGTCTACCCGTACATCGTCGACAACATCGGCGAGGCGCTGCAGACCAAACGCCGGGGGCGCGCCGTGGTCGTCTCGCACCAGACACCGGCGCTGGCACCGGCCGGGCTGCACGACGCGCTGACCGCGCTGCACGACGCGCTGCACCAGTGGCTGGCGCAAGGCGAAGGCCAGGTGCGCGACGCGCTGCGGCGCCAGATCACCGACGGCGTCAAACGCGAACGCATCGCCGCCGACATGGGCTGGAGCGAGGCGCGCATCGAGGCCGACTTCCCGGCCTTCATCGGCGCGCTGCACGACCATCTGCACGAACTCGCGCTGACCGTGCAGCCGGTCGGCCTGCACACCTTCGGCCGGCCGCCCGAGGAACGCTGGCGGCTGGCGACGGTGATGGAGATGCTGGGCCGCGAGACTATCGTCGCGCTCGCCGCGCCGGGCGAGCAGGCCGACGAGGTGCTGGTCGGCGACTGGAAGCAGCTCACCGAGACCGCCACCTACCGCCGCCTGCACGAGTTCATCGTCGAAGGCGCCGACCCCGCCGCGCTGCCGCCTTCGGTGCGCGAAGCGATCGAACGTGGCCGGCGCTGGTACGCCGACCTGGGCGCCGAAGGCGAGCTCGCCGGGCTGCTGGGCGCGCTGGCCGGGCGTTACCGGCCGACCAGCTACGGCGGCGACCCGATCAAAAACCCCGACTCGCTGCCGACCGGGCGCAACCTCTACGGCTTCGATCCGTCGCGCGTGCCGACCAAGGCCGCCTGGGAAGCCGGCAAGCAGGCGCTGGAGCAGCTGGCCGCCGCGCACCGCGCCAAGACCGGGCGCACGCCGGCCAAGCTGGCGTTCACGCTGTGGTCGGTGGAGACGATGCGCCACCAGGGCCTGCTCGAAGCGCAGGCGCTGTGGGCGCTGGGTGTCGAGCCGGTCTGGGACGCCGGCGGGCGGGTCGCCGACGTCAAGCTGCTGCCGCGCGCCGCGCTGGGCCGGCCGCGCATCGACGTCGTGCTGTCGGCCACCGGGCTGTACCGCGACCACTTCCCGAACGTGATGCGCCAGCTTGCCAAGGCGGCCAAGCTCGCGTCCCAGGCCGACGAAGCCGACAACCCGGTGGCGGCCAACGCGCGCCGCATCGCCGCCGGGCTGCGCGCCCGCGGCCTGGACGCGGCGGCCGCCGAACGCGCCGGGCAGACGCGCATCTTCTCGTCCGAGTCGGGCCGCTACGGCAGCGGCCTGGACGCTGCGGCGCTGGCCACCGACACCTGGAAGACCCAGGCCGAAGGCGACCGCAAGCTGGCGACGCTGTACCTGTCGCGCATGCAGTACGCCTACGGCCCCGACGAAGGCGAATGGGGCCAGGCCGGCGCCAAGGGAAACCTCTACGCCGAGCACCTGAAGGGCACCGAAGGCGCGGTGCTGGCTCGCAGCTCCAACCTCTACGGCATGCTGACCACCGACGACCCGTTCCAGTACCTGGGCGGGCTGTCGCTGGCCGTGCGCCACCTCGACGGCCAGGTGCCCGAGCTCTACATCAGCAACCTGCGCGGGCCGGGCGCGGGGCGTGTCGAAGGCGCCGCCGAGTTCCTGGCCAAGGAGCTGGCGACGCGCAACTTCCACCCCGGCCACATCAGCGGCCTGATGGCCGAGGGCTACGCGGGCACGCTGCAGGTGCTGGACGGCATCAACAACTTCGCTGGCTGGCAGAGCGTGGCGCGCGAGATCGTGCGCGACGACCAGTGGCAGGAGTTCATGGACGTCTACGTGCGCGACAAGCATCAGCTGGGCATGCGCCGCTGGTTCGAGAGCCGCAACCCGCAGGCGATGGCCCAGGTCATCGAACGAATGCTCGAAGCCGCGCGTCTGGGGCAGTGGAAGGCGGCGCCCGAGAGCGTCGCCGAGCTGAAGCAGCGCTGGCGCGAGCTGGCCCAGCGCCACGATGTCCGGCCCGACAGCGCCGCGTTCGCGGCCTTCGTCGGCTACGGCCTCGCGCCGCAGCCTGCTGCCCCCGCGCCGGCGCCGGCCCAGCCCGCCGAGGCGCCGCCCGCCACCCCCGAGCCCGCCGCGGCACGGCCCCCGGTCGAGGGCCTGCTGCTCGAACGTGTCGCCCCGCCGCTGGCCGAGGCCTCGCGTGCCGCCATCGCGCTGGCCGCCATCGCGCTGGCGCTGGCCGGCGGCGCGCTGCGTGGCCGGCGCCCCCGTTCCTCTCTTTCGTTCGCCACCTGAAGGCAGCCCAAACGCCATGAACCACACCCTCGAATCGACCATGTACGACGTCGCGCAGCTCTTTCTGCTGCCGACGCTGGCGCTGATCGCGCTGCTCTTTCTCTACGCATTCTGGGCGCTGGGCGAGTTCCTGACGCTCGCCTGGCAGCGCCGTCGTGGCGGCGGCCGGCCGCTGCAGGCCGCCGACCGCGCCGCCGGCGGCCTGAGCGACGACGCGCTGGACCTGCACGCGCACCGGATGCTGGAGACGCAGCGCATCGCCAGCCGCGTGACGCCGATGCTCGGGCTCGTCGCGACGATGATCCCGATGGGCCCGGCGCTGAAGTCGCTGTCCGACGGCAACCTGGCGCAGGTGTCGCAGAACCTGACCGTCGCGTTCTCGGCGGTGATCCTGGCGCTGATCGCCGCGTCGATCACCTTCTGGGTCGTCAACGTGCGCCGGCGCTGGCTGGCCGAGGAACTGGTCGAGATCACCGCCGCACGCGGCAAGGCGGCGGCATGAAGCTGCTGCACGAGCCGCAGGACGACGACCCCATCCTCTCGGTCGTCAACCTGATCGACATCTTCCTCGTCGTCATCGCCGCGCTGCTGATCACGGTGGCGCAGAACCCGCTGATGAACCCGTTCTCCAAGCGCGACGTCACCGTCATCACCGACCCCGGCAAGCCGAGCATGGAGATGGTCGTCAAGAAGGGCGAGAAGATCGAGCGCTACAAGGCCAGCGGCGCGATCGGCAGCGGCGACGGCGAGAAGGCCGGCGTCGCCTACCGCATGAAGGACGGCGCCATCGTCTACGTGCCCGAAGGCGGCTCCTGAGCGGCGCGGCGCCAGACGGCGGCCGCACCCGAACACAGCAGCAGCGCCAGAAGCAGCGCGAACACCAGCACCGCGCCGCCGCGTCCGGCCGGCGCGACGCAGCCGACCAGCTGCACCAGCCAGAAGACGAAGGCCGCGACGTAGGGCAGGAACAGCGTCCAGCGCGCCGCCGTCAGTGCGCCCGGTGCGCGGTGCGCCCGCACCATTCGCCAGTGCGGCGCGCTGTCGAAGTGGCGGTCCAGCGCGTGCCACCAAGCGATCAGGTTGCGCGACAGCACGACCTCGATCGTGCCGGCGACGACGCTGAGCCCCAGCCCGGTGGTGGCGACCAGCGCCTTCGACGGCGGCACGCCGGCGTCGTAATAGACCTTGGCCAGCGCCGCGATCGCGCCGAGGAAAAACGGCAGCGCGATGAAGCGGATCGAGCTGTGCGCGCGGATGAAGGCCAGCGTCTCGCGCACGGCGTCGTCGGCCGGGTCGGGCGTCATCGGGACCTCGCGAAGGCGGCGGACGGCGGTCCGGGAGCCCAGTGTCGCGCGCAGTCGCGGCCCACGCGTCGCGGCGAACCCGCAAACCTGTCACGAGCAAAGACCGCGTCGCCAGCGTACGATTTGCGCGAATTTGCCCCGACAGGAGAAGCCGATGCAAGGCCACCCCGCCATCCTCGACGCGCTGAATGCGCTGCTGGTCGACGAGCTCGCCGCACGCGACCAGTACTTCATCCATTCGCGCATGCTGTCGGAGTGGGGCCTGACCAAGCTGGCCGACCGCATCGGCCACGAGATGGAAGACGAGACCGGCCACGCCGACGCGCTGATCCGCCGCATCCTGATGCTCGGCGGCACGCCGCGCATGACGCCCAACGCGCTGGACGTCGGCCACGACGTGCCGTCGATCCTGCAAAGCGACCTGGCCGTCGAGCTGCGCGTCGTGCAGCATCTGCGGGAGGTGATGGCGCTGTGCGAGAGCGAACGCGACTACGTCACGCGCGACATCCTGCTGCCGATGCTCGACGACACCGAGCAGGACCACGCCCACTGGCTGGAACAGCAGCTGCGCCTGATCGGCCTGGTGACGCTGCCCAACTACCTGCAAAGCCAGATGTCCTGAACGCCGCGGAACGCGGCTTGCCGGCCTCGGCGGCATCTGGACCGCAGGAGCCGGCATGGACGACAAGACGATCTGGGTGCTGGTGGCCGACGAGGCCATCGCACGTTTGCTGCGCCGCCCCGACGGCGGCGGCGCGCTCGAACTCGTCGAGGAGTTGACCGACCCGGCCGCGCACGCCCGCGGCCGCGAACTTCGCGACGACGCCGTGGGCCGCCGCACCGGCGGTGTGCCGGCCGGCGCGCCCGAAGGTGCACGCGCCGGCACCGCCACCACCTCGGCCGGCGAAGACGAACGCCATCACGAAGCCGAACAGTTCGCGCGCCGCGTCGCCGCCCGGCTGCACGAAGCGGCGCTGGCGCACCGCTTCGACGAACTGCACCTGGCCGCCGCGCCGCGTTTCCTCGGCCTGCTGCGCAAGGCGTTTTCGCCGCAGGTGCAGCAGCGCCTGGGGCGGCAGTTCGACAAGGACCTGGTGCAGGTCGACAACGCCGCACTGGCCGAACGGTTCTTCCCGCGGCCCAGGCGGGCCGGCGGCTCGCCGATGTAACGGTCTGCCGCAGCGCTCAACCGCCACGCTTCCCGGCCGAAGAGCCGGGATCGGCGACGGCGGGAGACGCAGATGCGGCAGACGATGTTGATGGGCTTCATGCTCGCCGCGGCGCTGCCGGCGGCCGCCGGTGGGCTGACCGCCACCGAGAAACGCTGGCTGCGTGGTGCCGCGCCGGTGCTGGCCGAGGCCGACGCGCGCGGCCTGCCGCTGGACATCGTCGTGCAGCCGCAGCCCGCCGCCGGGCTGGCGCCGCTGGCGCTGGGTTTCGTCGACGGGCGCTGCAAGTTCGTGCTGTCGATGCGCGCCAACCCCGAGGCCGAAGCGACGCTGGAGCGCCTGCCGCCCGGCCGCGAAGACGCGGCGCTGGAGCTGATGGCCGCGCACGAGGTCGCGCACTGCGAGCGCCACGTGCAAGGCGCCTGGCACGGCCGCCCGCCGGGCGCCGACGCGGGCCCCGATCCCGAACGTGGCGAAGAAGCCTGGGCCGACCTCGCCGGCCTGGCCTGGATCCAGGCTCGCCGACCGGCCGACTACGCCGCGTTGCACGCCTGGCTGGTGGCCGAACGCCGCCGCGACCGTGTGCCCGGCGGCGCGCACGACACGCTGGACTGGGTGGACGCCGCCGGCGCCGGCCTGGGCGACGGCGCACCGGCCGCCGCCGCGGCGGCGCTCTGGGCGCGCGTCTCGGCCTCGGCGCGCTGAGGGCATTCAACGTCGGCGCACGAGGCGCCGATAACGGGGCATGAACCCCCGCGACGGCCTGCGCGTGGCATGCTGCGGCGCGCCGATGCCGCCCCGAACCTGCCCCTGCCCAGGACGATGATCCGCCACCTGATGCGCCTGCGCCGCGCCGCGCGTGTCGCCTCGGCGCTGCCGTCCAAGGAGCTGCTGCTGGCCGAACTCGGCCGCCACGGCGCCGCCGACGGCCGCGTCGTGCGCGCCGACCCGCTGCCGGCGATCGCCGTCGCCGTGCTGGCGGTGCTCGCCGCGGCCTGGCGTCACCACGCCGGCGAAGACGGCCAGGCGCTGGCCGCCGGGCTGCTCGCGCTGGCCGCCGTCGGGCTGCTGCTGTCGGCGATCAGCGCGCGGCGGCGCTTCATCGACGCCGTGCTGCTGCAGGCGGCGATGCTCGACCGCGGCCTGGCCAGCGTCGAATGCGACGGCCGCGCGCTGTGGCGCGACTGGCGCGAGCGTTTCCCCGACTTCGAACGCGGAGACGAGGGTCAGAGCATCGACCGCCTCGTCGAAGGCGAGTGGAGCGACGAAGCCGGCGGCACGCACCGCATCGCCTGCTACCGCTTCAGCTGGGTCGAGGTGCGGCACAGCAGCCGCACCGACGCCGACGGCAAGCAGCACGACGAGACGCAGCGCACGACGCACTGGCGCCACGGCGTCGTCGTCTCGCTGGCGCCGCCGCTGACGCTGGCCGTCTCCGAAGTGCGCAAGCCGAGGATGCCGGTCGCCTGGAGCACCGCGTCGATCGAGTTCGGCGAGCGCTGGCGTGTCGGCGCTGCCAGCGAGATGCAGGCCGCGCGTGTGCTGACGCCTTCTGTCGTGCAGGCCTTCGTCGAGACCGGGCGCCACTTCAAGGCGATGGATCTGCACTTCGCCGGCGAACAGGGCTGCATCTCGTTTTCCGACGACGACCTGCTGGCGCGGGCCGACGCCGGCCAGCGCACCGACCGCCTTGACGATCTGCGCTGGCGCGTGCGCTCGACCTCGCGCATGCCCAAGCTCGAGGCGCTGACGACGCTGCTGCGTGTGCTGGCCGACGCCGCCGGCGAGCTGACGCCGCGGCCCGAGGCTGCCCCCGCCATTCCGACCCGAAAGGCTCTCCCGTGAACACCCCCTTGCTCGTCGTGCTGGCCGCCATCGCCATCGCCGCCGGCGTCGTCGTCATCCACAACGGCATCGTCTCGCGCCGCAACGCGGTGCGCCGCGCCTGGGCCGACGTGCTGGCCTACGAACGCCAGAAGCAGCAGACGCTGCCCAAACTGGAGGAGCTGGTCGGCTCCTACCAGGAGTACGAACGAGGCCTGCTGACCAGCGTGACGCAGCTGCGCGAGAGCCTGGGCCGCCTGGGCGCCCAGCCCGACGGCATCGCGCTGGCCCAGGCCGAACGCGCCAGCAGCGAGCTGCTGAAGAGCCTGCGCATCGCCGTCGAGGCCTACCCGGAACTGCAGGCCGCCGGCGCGCTGCGCGAGCTGATGGCGCAACTCGTCGACCTGCAGAAGGAAGTGACGGCGGCGCTGACGATCTTCAGCCGCAACGTCGAGCTCTACAACACCGGGCTGGAGACCTTCCCGGCGTCGCTGGTCAACGCCTCGCTGACCCGTGCGCAGCCGGTCGAACCCTTCACCGACCCGCGTGCGGCCTCGGCCTTCGACTACCGCCCTCGGCTCTGAGCGGCTTCAGCGCGTGCGCCAAGCGTGGTGGCAGGCGACGCAGGTCGTCGTCAGCTCGCCCAGCCGGCGCAGCGCCAGCGCCTGGTCGCCGGCCTTGGCCGCTTCGGCCAGACGGCTGGCGGCCTGGTGGCCTTCGATGCCCAGGCGGTGCATCTCGGGCGGCATCTGCGGCCCGGGGCGGGCGTCCATCGGCAGCGAACGGTTGCGGCCCATCGCGCCGAAGCCGAGTTCGGTGTCGGCCACCACCGCGGCCTCGGCCAGCTTGCCGTCGGCCAGCAGCGTGATCAGCTCGTTGATCGCGCGCAGGTTGCCCAGCATCTCGTCGCGCAGCGTGGCCTGCGCGGCCGGCGTCAGCGGGGCGAACGTGCGCCCGTCTTCGGCCGCGAAGACGGCGGGGGCACAGACGAGGCAGGCGAGGGCGACGGCACGGCGCATCGGCGAGCTCCAGGAAGTTGACGCCGCGATGCTACCCCCCGGGGTTTAGGGCCGTGTCGCATGCCGCAGCCGCGCCGTGGCCCAATCGCCGCATGAACACGCCCACCCCGTCTGCTCCCTTCGACGACCCCGCCGGCAGCTGGAACCAGCGTTACCGCGCCGAGGGCTATCTGTTCGGCACCGCGCCCAACGCCTACCTCGAGAGCCTGGCGGCGCGGCTGCCGGCCGGCGGGCGCGCGCTGTGTGTCGCCGACGGCGAGGGCCGCAACAGCGTCTGGCTGGCGCGGCGCGGTTTCGAGGTCGACGCCTTCGACATCGCCGAGGTCGCCGTCGACAAGGCCCGGCGCCTGGCGGCCGAGGCCGGCGTCGTGGTGCATTACGAAGTCGCCGGCTGCGACGACTGGGCCTGGCCCGAAGCGGCCTACGACCTGGTGGCCGCGGTCTTCGTGCAGTTCGCCGACCCGCCCGCCCGCGCGCGCCTGTTCGAGCGCATGGCGTGCGCGCTGCGCCCGGGCGGCTGTCTGGTGCTGCAGGGCTACACGCCGGCGCAGCTGGCCTACCGCAGCGGCGGGCCGGGGCGTGTGGACCATCTCTACACGCCCGAACTGCTGCGCGAAGCCTTCGCCGGGCTGGAGATCCTGGACCTCGCCGAGTACGAAGCCGAACTCGCCGAAGGCACGCAGCACGTCGGCCGGGCGGCGCTGATCGGCCTGCTGGCGCGCCGCCCCAGCTGATCAGCCTTTCGCGCGGCGCAGCAGCCGCAGGCCGTTGAAGACGACGATCAGGCTGGCGCCCATGTCGGCGAAGACGGCCATCCACATCGTCGCGTCGTCGAACACCGCGAGCGCCAGGAACACCGCCTTGATGCCCAGCGCGAGCACGATGTTCTGCACCAGCACCGCATGCGTCGCGCGCGACAGGCGCACCGTCTCGGCGACACGGCGCGGGTCGTCGTTCATCACGACGACGTCGGCGGCCGCTATCGCGACGTCGGTGCCGGCGGCGCCCATCGCGATGCCGAGGTCGCTGCGCGCCAGCGCCGGGGCGTCGTTCAGGCCGTCGCCGGCCATCGCCGTCGGGCCGTGGCGGCGCTGCAGGTCCTCGATCGCCGCCAGCTTGTCTTCGGGCAGCAGGTCGGCACGCACTTCGGCGATGCCGGCTTCGGCGGCCACCGCCTGCGCCGCGGCGCCGTGGTCGCCGCTCAGCATCACCGGCACCACGCCCAGCGCCTTCAGCGCCGAGACCGCGTCGCGTGCGCCGGGCTTCAGCGTGTCGGCGACGGCGAACAGCGCCAGCGCCTGCGCGCCGCGGCCGAGCAGCGTCAGGCCGCGGCCCTGGCGTTCGTGTTCGGCCAGCGACGCTTCCAGCTCGGGCGTCAGCGCGCCGCGTTCGGCGGCCAGGCGGCGGCTGCCCAGCCAGACGGCGGCGCCGTCGGCTTCGGCGACGACACCGCGCCCGTGCAGCGCTTGCACCGCGCTGACCGTGGCCGGCGCCGCCGGTGCCAGGCCGGAAGCGATCGCCCGTGACACCGGGTGGTCGGTCTGCGCCGCGAGCGCTGCGCCCAGCGCACGCGCCGCGGCCTCGTCGCCGGCCAGCGTCTGCCAGTGCACGAGCCGCGGCCGGCCTTCGGTCAGCGTGCCGGTCTTGTCGAACGCGACGGCGCGGATGCGGCGTGCGGCTTCGAGGTGCGCGCCGCCCTTGAGCAGCACGCCGCGCCGTGCCGCCGCCGCGAGGCCGCTGGACAGCGCGACCGGCGTCGAGATCACCAGCGCGCAGGGGCAGGCGATGACCAGCAGCACCAGCGCCTTGTACAGCGCCGCCGTCCAGGCCCAGCCGGCGACGAGCGGCCCGCCTAGCGCCACCGCCAGCGCGACGGCGAACACCGCCGGCGTGTAGACGGCGGCGAAGCGGTCGACGAGACGCTGCGTCGGCGCGCGCGAGGCCTGCGCGTGTTCGACGGCTTCGACGATGCGCGCCAGCGTCGAACGCGAGGCCGGCGCGCTGATGCGCGCCTCGACCGCGCCCGACAGGTTCAGCGTGCCGGCGAACAGCGCATCACCGGGCTGCTTGTCCACCGGCAGGCTCTCGCCGGTGACGGCGGCCTGGTCGACGCTGGTCGTGCCTTCCGTCAGCACGGCGTCGACCGGGAAACGTTCGCCCGGGCGCACCCGCAGCGTCTCGCCGACGGCGGCCTCGGCCACCGGCACCGTGACCCAGGCGCCGGCGCGGCGCAGCGTCGCGACCTCGGGCGCCATCGCCATCAGCGCGGCGATCGCGCCGCGGGCGCGGTCCACCGCGCGGGCCTCGATCAGCTCGGCGACGGTGTACAGCGCCATCACCATCGCCGCCTCGGGCCACTGGCCGATCGCGAAAGCGCCGACCACGGCCACCGACATCAGCGCGTTGATGTCCAGCCGGCGGCGCGCCAGCGCGGCGAAACCCTTCTTCAGCACGCCCAGGCCGGCCAGCGCGATGGCCGCGGCGGCGACCGCCATGCCGGCCCCTTCGGCGCCGGGCATCAAGGCGTGCAGCAGTTCGGCCGCGGCGGCCAGTGCCAGCGCCGCGCCCAGGCGCGGCAGGCCGGCGGCGCGCCACCAGGGCAGCGGCGCGGCGTCGTCGGCCAGCGGCTCGGCGGCGAAGCCGGCGCGGCGGATCGCGGCCAGCGCGGCGTCGCGCGCCGCCGGTTCGGCATCCAGGCGCAGCGTGCGTTCGGCGAGCGCGAAGCGCAGCGTCCGGATGCCGGCGATGCCTTCGAGCGCACGGCGGATCTGCGCCTCCTCGACGGCGCAGTCCATCGCCGGGATGCGCAGCTTCAGGCCGGGGCCGCCGGGGTCGGGCGTGGTGTCGGCGGGTGTCGCGCAGGCGCCGCCGCAGCAGTCGTGTTCGTGGGCGTGATCGTCGCCGTGGGCGTGCCCATGGACATGGCCGTGCTCGTGCGCATGCTCATGCCCGTGATCGTGCGAATGTCCGTGCGCGGCTTCGGGCGTCTGCCGGCGCCGCGTCGGCATCGGCAGGGCCACCGTGGCTACCGGCGTGCAGCCGCAGCCTTCGCCGCAGCCGTCGGAATCGGTCTTCGTTGTGTCCATGGCGCCATTGCAGACCCTGTAGCGGGTTTAGAGTCAAGCGTCGGACACGAAAGGATGGTGATGCGCATCGGCGAACTCGCGGCGGCCTGCGGCACGCCGGTCGAAACGATCCGCTATTACGAACGTGAAGGCCTGCTGCCGGCGGCGCCGCGTTCGGGCGGCAACTACCGCGTCTACGGCGAGGCCGAGCTGGAGCGCCTGGCTTTCATCCGCCAGTGCCGGGCGCTGGACATGTCGCTGGACGAGGTGCGCGCGCTGCTCGCCTTCCGCGACGCGCCGCCGGCCGACTGCAGCGGCGTCAACGCGCTGCTGGACGAACACATCGGCCACGTCGTGCACCGCATCGAGGAGCTGCGCACGCTGGAGGCCTCGCTGCGCACGCTGCGTGCGCGCTGCGGCACGCCGGGCGACGGCGCCGCCTGCGGCATCCTCAGCGGCCTGGGCCAGGGCGCGCTGCCCGAGGCCGCGCCGCACACCGGCGGCGTGCACGAACACGCGGCGACGCACGCCCCGGCACGGCGCGTGCAACGTTCGCGCGCATGAAACTCTGGCCCCGGCCGCAAACGGCCGACGACGACACGCCGCGTGCGCTGCAGCTCCAGGTCGCGACGACGCTGGCCTCGGCCCAGGGGCCGATGCGGCTGGACGTCGCGCTGCGCCTGGCGCCCGGCGAATGGGCGGCGCTGCTGGGGCCGTCCGGCGCCGGCAAGACGACGCTGCTGCGGCTGATCGCCGGGCTGGCGCGGCCCGAGGCCGGGCGGGTCGATTGGGGCGACGAATGCTGGTCCGACGCCGAACGTGGTCTCTTCGTGCCGACGCGCCATCGCCGTGTCGGGTTCGTCTTACAGGACCACGCGCTGTTCCCGCAGATGACGGCGCGGCGCAACGTCGAGTTCGCCTTGCGCCCCGGCGCGCCCAAACACCTGGCCGGCGACTGGCTGGACTGGGCCGGGCTGGCGGCGCTGGCCGAGCGCCGGCCCGAGCAGCTGTCCGGCGGCCAGCAGCAGCGCCTGGCGCTGGCGCGCACGCTGGCCTCGCAGCCGCGGCTGCTGCTGCTCGACGAGCCGCTGTCGGCGCTCGACGCCGAACTGCGCCACGAGCTGCAGGACGGCCTGCTGCGCCTGCGCCGCGGCGACATGCCGGGCCACGGCCGGCCGTCGGCGCTGCTGGTCACGCACGACGCCGCCGAGGCGCTGCGCCTGGCCGGCCGGCTGCTGCGGCTGGAACAAGGCCGGCTGCAGCAGGACCTGCAGGCCGCACCGCCGCCCGACGACGGCTGCCTGCGCGTGCCGGCGCGTGTGCTCGCGCGGCACGCCGACGGTGCCGTCGAGGTCGAGGCCGCCGGCCAGCGCTGCCGCGTCGCCGCCGACGGCGACTGGCAGGTCGGCGACCTCGTGCTCGTCAGCGCCGCGGCGCCGCGCATCGAACGCGCGGCCTCATAAGGCTTCGAGCCGGCGCAGCGCCGCGAACACCGCCAGCGCCACGGCGCCGAGCAGCGCCGACAGCAGCGCCGCCTGCGCGAACTCGCCGCCCATCACGGCGTTGTAGATCGCCAGCGAGACCGTCGTCGTGCGGCCTTCGACGTTGCCGCCCAGCATCAGCGTGATGCCGACTTCGCCGACCGAACGCGCCAGCCCCAGCGCCAGCCCGGCGGCCAGCGCGCGCCGGGTCGCCGGCAGCAGCACCTGCACGAGGATCTGCCACTCGTTCTTGCCCAGCGTGCGCGCCGCTTCGCCCAGGCGCGCCGCGGCGCTTTCCAGCGCCGCCTGCACGGGCTTCACGACCAGCGGCAGCCCGGCCAGCACCGAGGCCAGCAGCACGCCGGAAAACGAGAACACGAAGTCCAGTCCCAGGTGCTCGCGCAGCGGTGCGCCGACCATGCCGTGGCGCCCCAGCAGCCACAGCAGCAGAAAGCCGGTGGCCACCGGCGGGAACACCAGCGGCAGCGTCACCAGAACGTCGAGCAGCCAGCGCCCGCGCCAGCCGCGCCGCGCCAGCGCCGCCGCCAGCGCGGTGCCCAGCGTCGCATGCACCAGCAGCGTCAGCGCCGAGATCTGGGCCGACAGCACGAGCGCCGAACGCAGCGCCGGCTCGGCGAGCGGGTCCGGCACGGCCCCGGCGTCAGAGCCCGTGGCGGCGCAGCAGCGCCTGCGCCTCGGGCGTCGCCAGGAAGGCCTCGAAAGCCTGGACCTCGGCGTCGCCCTCGTGCCCCGGCACGACCGCCGCGACGATGTGCACCGGCGAGTACAGCGCCGGGTCGACGGCCAGCCAGCCGCCGATGCGCTCGCGGATGCCCAGCGCGTCGGTGAGGTTGATGAAGCCGGCGTCGACGTCGCCGCTGACGAGATAGGCCGAGACCTGCGGCACCGTGGCCACCGTCATCAGCCGCGGCTTCAGCTTCTCGGCCAGGCCGCTGCGCTGCAGGAATTCGGTGGCCGCCTTGCCGTAGACCGCGTGTGTCGGGTCGGGCAGCGCGATGCGCGCGTAGGCCGGCTCGGCCAGCGCCTCGGCGCGGGCCGGTGCCGGCGCGGCCTTGGCCCAGGCCAGCACCAGCCGGCCTTCGCCGACCGGCACGAGGCGCGCGCCCTTCAGCAGCGGCGCGGCGTCGAGGAAAGCCTGGTCACCGAGGATCAGCGCGACGCGCGTGCTCTGCGCGGCCAGCACCTGCGCCATGTTGCCGAACGAGGCTTCGAGCTTGAGCCCGCTGCGCGCCTCGAAGGCCTGGGCGAGCTCGGTCACCGGGCGCTTGTAGCCCGCGCCGACGGCGACGATCGGCGGCTCGGCGCGGGCCGACCCGGCGAAGAAGGTGGCGGCCGCCAGCAGCGGCACGAACAAGGCGCGCCAGCGCGCCGGCAGCGGGACTCTCATCGCGGCATCGTCTCCGACAGGTAGTAGCGTGCGCTCTCTTCGGGCGGGCACTGGCCGTAGTGCAGCACCGACTCGTGTACCAGCCAGCGCCCGTCCTGCAGCCGCCAGGCGGTGGTGCAGGCGGTGATGGCGGTGTTCTCGACGAAGTCCTCGTCGTCGTCGGAGGCCGGCGCTGCCAGCCGGTGGCGGCTGGCGCAGAAGCTCGGCGCGCCGTCGGCGGCGTAACCCAGCGTGCGTTCGGCCGGCAGCTCGTCGTCGGCGTGGTGCTCGCAGCGCAGCGGCGGCACGACCAGCGGGCGCAGCGTGTCGGGCAGCAGCAGGCTCCAGTCTTCCGGCGGCCGGGGGGCGCAGCAGGGCGGCGGCGGGGCGGCGAGCGGGCGGGCCATCGGCATGCTCCTTCGCAGTCAGGCGACTTCGGCGTCGCCGGGATGGAACTCGACACGCACGTCGCAAGGCGGCGCGCTGTAGGGGGCGGAGCTGACCAGCAGGTCGGCGCCGGCGGCGGCGTAGGCCGCGGCGTTGCCGGCGTTGACGCCGCCGGCCGCCGCCAGCCGCGGGCGCCGTGGCAGCGCCTGCAGGCGCGTGTGGCTCTCGGCGACCTGCGCCGGGCTGAACTTCTCCAGCTGCAGCACGTCGGCGCCGGCTTCGGCCCAGGCCAGCGCCTCGTCGACGCTGCGCACCTCGACGACGACCGTCTTCTCGGGCTCGGCGGCGCGCAGCCGCGCCACCGTGGCCGCCGGCGCCTCGCGCAGGTACAGCCGGTGTTCGGGAAAGACGAGCAGCGTCTCCGACAGTCCCAGCCGGTGCATCGTCGCGCCGCCGGCACGCACCGCCTTGGCCGACAGCCACTTGGTGCCGGGCACGTTCTTGCGTGTGCAGGCCACCGGCACCGCGCGGCCGCTGTCGCGCGCCGCGGCCACCAGCGCGGCGCTGGCGCTGGCGATGCCGGAAGCCCATTCGACCAGCGTCTGCGCCGTCTTCCACGCGGTGTGCAGCGCCGGCACCGGGCCTTGCGCGGCGAGCAGGCGTTCGCCGGCGGCGACCGTGCGCCCGCTGGGCACCAGGCGCCGCGCCGTGGCGCCGGCGAGTTGGAACAGGCGCTCGGCCTCCTCGGTCGCGCAGACCGTCATCGCCTGGCGGGCGCGGAACTCCAGCCGCGCCGGTGCCGCCGCGGCCAGGCCCAGCGCTTCGGTCGTCAGGTCGCCGCAGGGCACGTCGTCGTGCAGCAGCGCCAGCAGTTCGGGGTCGGGCAGGGTGTTCATCGCGGGCCTCAAGCCAAGAGCGCGACGGCCTTGATCTGCGCCCACACCGGGCGCCCCGGCACCAGCCCGAGCTGGTCGCGCGACAGCCGGGTGATGCGCGCCACCAGCGGCGTGCCGCCGGCGTCCAGGCGCAGCAGCACGTGTGCCGGCGTGTCGGCCGGCGCCTCGGCGACGACGGTGGCGGCGACGCGGTTGAGGATCGAGCTGTCGCCCGAGGCCGACAGCGCGACGCTGACGTCGCGTGCGCGCACCTGCAGCCGCAGCCGCCGGCCGGCGGGCTCGGGGCCGTGCGCGACCTGCACGCGGCCGCCGGGGAAGGCGATCGTCACCAGGCCGTAGTGCGCGTCGTGCTCGACGACGCGGCCGTCGATGACGACGCCGGCGTCCTCGCCCTGCACGGTGGGCAGGTCCAGCCGCGCCATCAGCTCGGCCAGCGGGCCGTGGGCGACGACGCGGCCGGCGTCCAGCAGCACCAGGTGGTCGGCCAGCCGCGCGACTTCGTCGGGGGCGTGGCTGACGTACAGGATGGGCAGGTCGAGCTCGGCGTGCAGGCGTTCGAGGAAGGGCACGATCTCGCGCTTGCGCGCCTGGTCCAGCGCCGCCAGCGGCTCGTCCATCAGCAGCAATCGCGGGCTGGTCAGCAGCGCCCGCGCGACGGCGACACGCTGGCGCTCGCCGCCGGACAGATGCGCCGGCTTGCGCTCCAGCAGGTGGGCGATGCCCATCAGCTCGACGGCGGCGTCGAAGTCGACACGGCGCTGCGCGGCCGGGATGCGCTTGCGGCCGAAGTCGAGGTTGGCGCGCACCGTCAGGTGCTCGAACAGGCTGGCGTCCTGGAAGACGACGCCGACCGGGCGCTGGTGCGTCGGCACGAACAGGCCGCGTGCGTCGTCCTGCCAGCACTCGCCGCCGACGACGAGCCGGCCGCGGTGGCGTTCCAGCCCGGCGATGGCACGCAGCAGCGTCGTCTTGCCCGAGCCCGAAGGCCCGAACAGCGCGGTGACGCCGCGGCCCGGCAGCTGCAGGTCGGCCTGCAGCCGGAAGCCGGCGTATTCGACGTCGAAACGCGCTTCGATCGCCGCACGCGGCTCGGCCGCACGTTCGACCGCCTGCGCCTCGGGGCGGCCGGCGTTCATGCCCGCCTCCGCGACGGGTTCAGCGTGTACAGCCCGAGCAGCACGACGAAGCTGAAGATCACCATGCCGGCGGCCAGCACGTGGGCCTGGGCGTACTCCATCGCCTCGACGTGGTCGTAGATCTGCACCGAGACGACGCGCGTCTGCTCGGGGATGTTGCCGCCGATCATCAGCACGACGCCGAACTCGCCGACGGTGTGCGCGAAGCCGAGGATCGACGCGGTGAGGAAACCCGGCCGCGCCAGCGGCACGACGACGCTGAAGAAGGTGTCCAGCGGCCCTGCGCGCAGCGTCGCCGCGGCTTCCAGCGGCCGGTCGCCCAGCGCCTCGAAGGCGTTCTGCAGCGGCTGCACGACGAAAGGCATCGAATAGAACACCGAGGCCACCACCAGCCCCGGAAAGGTGAACGGCAGGCGGCCGATGCCCAGCCATTCGGTGAACGCGCCGACGGGGCCGTGCGGCCCCATCGCCAGCAGCAGGTAGAAGCCCAGCACCGTCGGCGGCAGCACCAGCGGCAGCGCGACGACGGCGCCGACCGGGCCCTTCCACCACGAGCGCGTGCGCGCCAGCCACCACGCGATCGGCGTGCCGATGACGAGCAGCAGCGCGGTGACCACCGTCGCCAGCTCCAGCGTCAGCCGGATCGCGCCCCAGTCTTCGCTGCTGAACGGCATCGGCGGGCTCCGGGGCCGCTTACTGCGCGACCTGGTAGCCGTAGGCGCGGATGATGGTCAGCGCCTTCTCGCTCTTCAGATACGCCAGCCAGGCCTTGGCCGCCGGGTTGGCAGCGCCCTTGGCCAGCACGACGGCGTCCTGTCGGATCGGCTGGTGCAACTTGGCCGGCACGATCCAGGCCGAACCGCCCTTCAGCGCGCCGTCCTCGAACACCTGCGACAGCGCGACGAAGCCCAGCGGCGCGTTGCCGGTGGCGACGAACTGGTAGGCCTGGGCGATGTTCTCGCCCTGCACGAGCTTGGGCGTCACGGCGTCGAGCACACCCAGCGCCTTCATCGTCTCGATGGCGGCGGCGCCGTAGGGCGCGGTCTTCGGGTTGGCGATCGACAGGCGCTCGAAGTGGCCGCTCTTCAGCACCGCGCCCTGGGCGTCGACGACACCCGGCTGCGCGCTCCACAGCACCAGCGTGCCGATGGCGTAGGTGAAACGAGTGCCCGGCGCGGCCTGGCCTTCCTTCTCCAGCTTGGCCGGCGTCTCGTCGTCGGCCGACAGCAGCACCTCGAACGGCGCGCCGTTGGTGATCTGTGCGTAGAACTTGCCGGTGGCGCCGAAGCTCAGCTTGGCGACGTGGCCGGTGTCCTTCTCGAACTGGGCGGCGATCTTCTGCGCCGGCGCGGTGAAGTTGGCGGCCACGGCCACCTGCACCTCGTCGGCATGGGCCAGGCTGGCGGCGAAGAGCAGGGCGGCGAGGGCGATCGGGTTCTTCATGCAGGAAAACTCCGTGTGACGGGGGACGGGGAACGGGACGGCGTCAGTCGTAGGTGGCCAGGATCACCGCCGAGGACTTGAACAGCGCGCCGGCGGCCATGCCGGGCACGAGGCCCAGCGCCTCGACGCTGCCGTGCGTGACGACGGCCGCGACGCTGCGGCCGCCGGGCAGGGCGATGACGACCTCGTCGTTGACGGCGCCCGGGTGCACCGCCGAGACCTCGCCCCAGAGCTGGTTGCGCGCCGTGACGCGCATGGCGCGGTCGGTGGCGACGAGCACCGAGCTCGACTTCACCAGCGCCAGCACCTCCTGGCCGATGGCCAGGCCCAGGTTCTCGGCACTGGCTCGCGTGATGACGGCGACGATCTCGGTGGCGTCGTCGAGTGCCAGGCGCACCTCGTAATCGACCTGGCCGTCGCGCAGGCCGACGATGCGGCCGTGGAACTGGTTGCGTGCGCTGCTGCGCATCGACGCGCGGCGCATCAGCTGGCGGAAGGCGCGCACGTCGGACGCGCCGGCGTCGGGCAGGTGCGCGGCGACGCGGTCGAGCACCGTCTGGTACTCGGTCTCCAGCGCGCGGTACATCGCGACGACACGCCGGCCGTAGTCGGTGAGGCGTGTGCCGCCGCCTTGGCGGCCGCCGGTGACACGTTCGACCACCGGCTGCGGCGCCAGATTGTTCAGCGTGTCGATCGCGTCCCAGGCGGCCTTGTACGACAGCGGCACGGCCTTGGCGGCCTGGTTGATCGAGCCGTGGCGGTCGATCGCTTCGAGCAGGCGCACACGGGTCTCGCCCAGCGAGGCGCCGCCGTCGGTGTCCAGCGTCATGCGGGCGGCGAAGCGGGGGGCGTCGGAGTCCATCGTGTTCGGCATTTCTATGTACTGCGGTAGATAGCGAAAGCCGTGCCACCGCGGCCATCCTGCGTCCGCCGGACAAGCGCGTCCCGCGGTGCCGTCGTTATGGTGGCGATGCCATAGGGCTTGCCCTTAGAGTGGGTCAGGCCGGGCCGCGCTGTCGGGTGCCCGACATTCTATGTAGGCAAGACTACAAAAAAACCCCGTCAGAGCCTCGAACACGAAAAGGAAGCACGATGAAGATCAGCGCTCGCAACGTTCTCCGCGGCACCGTCTCGGCGGTCAAGGCCGGTGCCGTCAATGCCGAAGTCCATGTCGATCTGGGTGCGGGCGACCAGCTGACGGCCATCGTCACGCTGGCCAGCTGCACCGAACTGGAGCTGGCCCCGGGCAAGCCGGTGGTGGCGCTGGTCAAGGCGCCCTGGGTCATCGTGATGACCGGCGACAGCGAGCTGAAGCTGTCGGCGCGCAACCAGCTGGCCGGCACCGTCAGCGCCGTCGAGACCGGCGCGGTGAACGCCGAGGTCGTCATCACGCTGCCGGGCGGCGCGCAGATCGCCGCCATCGTCACCAAGGAAGCCGTGAAGGATCTGGGGCTGGCGCCGGGCGTGGCCGCCACCGCGGTCATCAAGGCCTCCCACGTCGTGCTGGGCGTGCCGAAGGCCTGAGCGCCGCCCCGGCGTTTATCCCGAGGCCGGCGCCCCCGGCCCGGGCTTAGGCTGGCATCCGGCAGGCAAGGCGGCGCGCCGGTGGCGCGCGCCGCGGTCCCCTGCCATCGCACGATGCCCGCCACCCGCTCCCCCGTCTGTCTCCGTCGCTGCGCGCCCCTGGCGCGCCGGGGTGGCCGTGCGCACGAGCGGGCCGCCGCGCTGGCGATGACCTTCGGCGGCCATCTGGCCGTCTCCGTGCGCGGGATCGCGTGCGCGCCGCCGGGCTGCTGAGCCCCGCCGCACGCTTTCAACCGTTCCCCACGGAGACATCCATGCCCGACCTGTTCCCCAACCCGATGGGGCTGCAGGGCTTCGAGTTCGTCGAGTTCGCCTCGCCGACGCCGAACGTCCTGGAGCCGCTGTTCGAGAAGATGGGCTTCGCGCTCGTCGCCCGCCACCGCAGCAAGGACGTCGTCCTGTACCGTCAGGGCGACATCAACTTCATCGTCAACCGCGAGCCCAAGAGCCTGGCCGGCTACTTCGCCGCCGAGCACGGGCCCTGCGCCTGCGCGCTGGCCTTCCGCGTGCGCGACTCGCACCACGCCTACGCCCGCGCGCTGGAGCTGGGCGCGCAGCCGATCGACGTGCCCACCGGGCCGATGGAACTGCGCCTGCCGGCCATCCGCGGCATCGGCGGCGCGGCGCTGTACCTGATCGACCGCTTCGAGGACGGCAAGAGCATCTACGACATCGACTTCGAGTTCCTGCCCGGTTATGCCGACCCAGCGGCGCGCCACCCGCAGGGCCACGGCCTGCGCGTCATCGACCACCTGACGCACAACGTCTACCGCGGGCGCATGGCGTTCTGGGGCGGCTTCTACGAGCGGCTGTTCAACTTCCGCGAGATCCGCTACTTCGACATCCAGGGCGAGTACACCGGCCTGACCAGCCGCGCGATGACCGCACCCGACGGGCTGATCCGCATTCCGCTGAACGAGGAGTCGGGCAAGGGCGGCAGCGGCCAGATCGAAGAATTCTTGATGAAGTTCAGCGGCGAGGGCATCCAGCACATCGCGCTGCTGACCGACGACCTGGTTGCCACCGTCGACGCGCTGCAGATGGCCGGCGTGCCGCTGATGACGGCGCCCGACAACATCTACTACCAGATGCTCGACGAACGCCTGCCCGGCCACGGCCTGCAGGTGCCGCCGCTGCAGGCGCGCGGCATCCTGGTCGACGGCTCGACAACGGGCGGCGACAAGCGGCTGCTGCTGCAGATCTTCTCCGAGACGCTGCTCGGGCCGGTGTTCTTCGAGTTCATCGAGCGCCGGCGCGAGGAGGGGTTCGGCGAAGGCAACTTCAAGGCGCTGTTCGAGAGCCTGGAGCGGGATCAGATTCGGCGGGGGGCGTTGAAGGTGGGGGCGTAGGGGCGCTTCTAGATACTTGCGTTTGAGGGCGGCGCTGCCCTGGCTTCTGGCGCTGCCTGTTCGTCTGTCCGGTTCTTCGCGTGAGTCGCGGAGTTCCTGGCGCCTCGCCCGCGAGCGACTGCGGCGTGCCACGGCCGCCGGGTGGCCGGTTCCGTTCATGTCCCCCGGCCCGGCTGCGCCGGGCCTCCTCCTAATACTTCACTCCACCGGCCACCCGGCGTCCGCGGCAGGGCGGGGCAGGGGCTGTTCGCTAAGGGTGGCGGACCTCCCCCGAAGGCGGGCGGTGGGCTTGGCGGCCATGATCGGGCGGCTCAGAATCGTGCGCGACCGACGCCGTTTCCGGCGTCTTTTTTACGCCCGCGGAGAGGATCGCTCGGCGACGGAAATCTCAAGCGCGACAAGAACTTGAGCCTTCGTCCGAGGCGCTTGTTACGCGAGCGTTGGACATGTTATGCGGCGTTCAAGCGCTGCATATAACGAGTTGAACTAAACCGCTGACGCGTAGCGGTTCGCGGCCCGACCTGAGGCCGCGCAGAGGCACCCGACGAGGTGCCGCCGTACCTTGCAAGACGCGGGCATGAGCCCGAGTACGCGAGCAAGGAGACGGCGATGACACCACTGAGACGGCGCATGCTCGATGCGATGGAGCTGCGGGGGTACTCGCAGCGCACGGTGCAGGCGTACATCGGCGCGATGGTGGGGCTGGCGCGGCACAGCCGGCGCAGCCCGGACGAGTTGTCGGCCGAGGAGTTGCAGCAGTACCTGCTGCACCTGCACCGCGAGCGGGGCCTGTCGCACTCGACGATCAACCAGGCCGCCAGCGCGTTCAAGTTCTTCTACGGCACGGTGCTGGGGCGGGCGGCGGTGGAGGCGCAGGTCCCGTACGCGATGCAGCCGCAGCGCGTGTCGGCGGTGCTCACGCGCGAGGAGGTGGCGCGGCTGCTGATGTGCGCGCCGACGCCGGCGGCCGGGGTGTTCCTGCGGCTGGCGTACGCGACGGGGCTGCGGCTGGGCGAGCTGTGCCAGCTGCGCTGGCGGGACCTGGAGATGGCCGCGGACCGGCGCTGCGTGCGGGTGGTGCAGGGCAAGGGCGGCAAGGACCGGCTGGTGCCGCTGGCCGTCGACGCGCTGGCGCTGATGCGGGGATGGCGGGCGCAGCAGATGCGGCGCCGGCAGCTGATGGGCGAGGCCGTCGACGGGGCCGATGCCGAGGCGGCCTGGGTGTTCGCGAGCGCGCGCGACGTGCGCCGGCCGCTGCGGCACACGATGGCGCAGCGCTGGTACCACGCGGCGGCGACGGCTGCGGGCATCACCAAGCCGGGCGGCCCGCACGTGCTGCGGCACAGCTACGCCACGCACCTGCTGGAGGCCGGCGTCGACCTGTACACGCTGCAGCAGTGGCTGGGGCACCAGCAGGTGAGCACGACGGCGCGCTACCTGCACCTGGTGCGTCCGGACGCCACTGTGGCGCAGCGCGGCATGTCGCTGGCGCTGCTGCAGGCGCTGCCGGCGGCAGCGCCGCCGGCCCGGCGGCCGTGCGAGGTCGGCCAGACGCTCGCCGCCTGAGATGGCCGCCACGCTGGCCGAGGCGCTGCGGCGCTTCGGCCCCGAGGTGCTGGCGCGCCGGCAGGCGCGCGGGCAGCCGCTGACGTCCGCCCAGGCCAAGGCCTGGCGCGCGATCCTGGCGTGCCGCACGCCGGCGCTGGGCGGCGAGCACCTGTGCTGCGAGGCCTGCGGAGCCGAGCAATGGCGCTGGCACTCGTGCCGCAACCGGCACTGCCCGCGCTGCCAGAGCCGCCAGCGCGAGGCCTGGCGGCGCGCGCGTGGCGCCGAGCTGCTGGACGTGCCGTACTGCCACCTGGTGTTCACGCTGCCGCACGAGCTCAACGTGCTGGCCGCCGCGCAGCCGCGCTGGGTGTACGGCGCGCTGTTCGACGCGGTCGCCGCCACGCTCACGCAGTTCGCGGCCGACCCGCGCTGGCTGGGCGGCATCGGCGCGTTCACGCTGGTGCTGCACACCTGGACGCAGGACTTGCGCCGGCACCTGCACCTGCACGCGCTGATGGCCTGCGGCGCGCTGGCCCGCGACGCAGACGGACAAGCGCACTGGCAGCCGCCGCGGCGCAGCGCGAGCTTCCTGTTCCCGGTACACGCGCTGTCGGCGGTGTTCAAGGGCAGGTTCCTGGCCGCGCTGCACGAAGCGGAGAGCAGCGGGCGGCTGCGCGCAGACCCGCAGGCCGGCGAGCGGGCGCAGCGCCTGCAGGCCCTGCAGTCCAAGCCCTGGGTGGTGTACGCCAAGACCGCGCTGGCGGGCCCGGCGGCGGTGCTGGAGTACCTGTCGCGCTACACCCAGCGCACGGCCATCGGCCACGAGCGGCTGCGCGCGGTGACGGCGCAGTCGGTGCGCTTCGTCACGCGCGTCAACCGCGCGCAGCGTGGTCGCGCCGAGCCCGGTGCCGCGCCGCAGCGGCGGCTGACGAGCCTGCCGGGCAAGGAGTTCGTCGAGCGGCTGCTGCAGCACGTGCTGCCCAGCGGCTTCAAGCGCGTCCGCCACTACGGGCTGCTGGCGCCGGCGGCCAAGGCGCAGCGCCTGGCCTGCGCCCGCGCACTGCTGGCCATGCCGGCGGCGCAACCGGCCACCCTGGAGGACGTGGCCGAGTTCATGCGCCGCGTGGCCGGCCTGGACATCGCCACCTGCCCGCATTGCCACGGCGGACGGTGGCGGGTGCTGGAACAGCGCGGGCCGCAGCCGTGCCCGGCAATGCTTGCGACGCAAGAGCGGCGTGGGCGCGCCTGCCGCGGGCCACCGGACAGGACGGCGGGATGAGCCGGTCCGTCGTTCCGGACGTCTGCGGCTGCTGCAGCAGCGGGCCGCTGGCGCGGTCGTGCCGTCGTGGCGGTGCCGGTTCCGGACGCGAAGCGCGCGGCCGGCTGCACGATGCCCGAAAGAGCGCCCGGCGTGGCTATGACGCGTCGATCGGCGGCAACATGGCTCCCGCAGTCCGGCGTCCTCCACAGCGCAGCGGTTGTCGCAGCAGGGGCGCCACCTTACATTGCCCCATCACGCCTGCAGCGCGGCAGGTTTAGTCCAACAGGGTTTATCTGCCGCGCCACGCCGGCACGCGCCGGGTCGGTCTGCTCGGCGGCAGATAAACGCTATTCGTTATGCCTTAGGAGCGGACCGTGGCGCGCACCGATAAGCTCACTAAGTTGGTTTCCGTGTTCGACCAGTTTCACCAAGCTATCGCTGGACTTGACGATCCGAAGGCTAAGCGCCTCGTCGAGAACTGGGCTGGCATCCGACGTCAATACATAGAACCTTCTGGTGCCCCCCGCTCCGCGTTCGCCGCAGGCATGGAACAAGGCCTTCGCGAGACACCCATGCTTCTGCAGTCAATGCCACCCGAAGCGCGGAAGTGCGCCGTCCAGGCGTTGGCGGCAGCAACTTCAGCTCATTTCCCGGACTTCCTCGTCAAGGACGCTGAACGCCTTGCCAAGATTAAGGAGAGAGGCTCTATCCGCAGCGAGAACGAGTTCTATCTGGTTCGTCATCATGTCGATCTGTTGGAGAGCGAGCCCAGTCAGAGCGCAGAGCTGCGGTTGCTGTATGCGCTGGCGGAAAAATTTGAAAGCCGAGGCACATGAGGCATAACCCGTCATTCCAGCGGCCCGCCTACGGCGGCCGCTGAATTCCGTTAGGCCGCACGACAACCGCTTCCGGGCCGCAGGCAATGCCGCTGATTGCATACCATCCACCGAAGTCAGTTTCCCACGGACACGGGCCCCGCGCTCGGAGTTGCCGTAAGGCATGGGAAGCCACGCAGACATTTCTGCGGGAGCGGACGTCATTCGAGTTGCGCGAGCCGCTGAAGTTGACGCTTTGGGGTCCGAGTCAGTGGACAAGCCCTAAGGAAGGTCTGCAAAACGCCCCCGCGAAGCCGGCTTGCCCGTGCGAGGTAGGCAGGCGAGGATGCCCGACATGAAGCAGCTCGGACTTGGCCTGAACCTGTCGACGAAGAAGACGCGCAAGCGCGAGTTCCTCGAGGAGATGGACCGCGTGGTGCCGTGGGCGGCGCTGGTGGAGATCGTGCAGCCGCACTATCCGCGAGCCAGGACCGGGCGGCCGCCGTTTGCGCTGGAGACGATGCTGCGCATCCACTACCTGCAGCAATGGTTCGGGCTGAGCGACCCGGCGATGGAAGAGGCGCTGCACGACGTGCCGCTGTACCGGGAGTTCGCTCGGCTCGATGGTGCGACGCAGAGGTTGCCCGACGAGACGACGATCCTGCGGTTTCGCCACCTGCTGGAGCGCCACGAACTGGCGGCCGACATGCTGCGCCTGGTGGCCGATCTGCTGCAGCACAAGGGCCTGATGCTGCGCACCGGCACGGTGGTGGACGCGACGCTGATCGCGGCGCCCAGCTCGACGAAGAACGCCGAAGGCGAGCGCGATCCGGAGATGAAGCAGACCCGCAAGGGCAACAACTGGTACTTCGGGATGAAGGCGCACATCGGGGTGGACGCGGCCTCGGGGCTGGTGCACACGGTGGTGGCCACGCCGGCGAACGTCAACGACCTGAACGTGGCCGGACAACTGCTGCATGGCGAGGAACGCAACGCCTTCGGCGACGCCGGCTACCAGGGCGTGCACAAGAGGCCCGAGGCGCGAGGGCCGACCTGGCACGTGGCCTTGCGCCCGGGGCTGCGGCGGCTGCTCGACGCGCGGGATCGCCAGGATGCGATCACCGAGCGAATCGAACAACTCAAGGCCAGCGTGCGGGCCAAGGTGGAGCACCCGTTTCGCGTGCTGAAGCGGCAGTTCGGCTTCACCAAGGTGCGGTACCGGGGGCTGGCCAAGAACACGGCGCAGATCCAGACGCTGTTCGCGCTGGCGAACCTGTGGATGGCGCGAAGGCATCTCATGGGAGCCCGGGGATGAGTGCGCCCGGTGGGCGCCAAACGTCCCCCGCTGGGCGCCATTTGCTTCGTTTCTCCGTCCTACAACGCTGGCTCGGGGGCGCAATGCGCTCCTGCACAAAGCCGTCGCTAACGATGTCGCGCCGATCCGGTCGCTCGGCGTGTTGTGCAGACCTTCCCTAAGGTTGTAGAGACTGTCCGCGCGGAAGCATCGCGAGCGTTCGGTCCAGCCACCAGCGTCTCGGGGGAGTTCCACAACTGGGAGTTGTCCGCACCATCCCTGCTAGAAGCGCTTGAATTTGCGTTTGCAGATGAAATGCGCCCCAAGCAGCAGATCGGCCCATGCAGCCTCTACTTGTCGTACTCCTTCACGTGGAAGGAAATGCCCAACCCTGAAATCTTGCCCATGGAGCACTTCGGCCGCGGCAACTCTCTTGGCGTTTCGGTAGGCGGGCGCAGGGTATTCATTCAACCAACCTTCCTCTTCGGCGCGTCGGACACTGACTGCGAGTTCGTCACCGCACTTCGGGAGCTTGAAGCCGCTATGCCGTTCGTGCCAAAGGAAACTAACTACTACCGCGTAGAGCCAAAGAAGTCGGGCAAAGGCGAAAAGTTGGTCAAGCTGCAGAGCGGCTGGCGAGGTGCGGCCTCTCAAGAAACTCCTCCCAAGTGATTGATGCAGGCGGAGTTTTCTAGACGGTGGCTGAGTCAGGCGTGACCGGAACGAGCGACATGCCCAGCCGCTGCGCCTTGCGCTGCAGGTTGTGCAGCACACGCTGGCGGTATCGCTCCTCGTAGTAGGCCTAGCCTTGATCGGTGTACTCCTGGCCCTTGCTGAGCAGGCTGTAGATCAGCCGGGCGAGCTTGTGCGCGGCGGCCGTGACGGCTTTGGCCTTGTCCATGCGGGCGCACAAACGCCGGTAGTACGCGCCCAGCGCCGACTGGCTGGTGCGCAGCGCCGCGGCGGCCAGCCGCAGCGCTTGAGCGGCGCGGTTGGCCGTGGGACGTGTCTTACCGCTCATGACCTTGCCGCCGGTGATCTTGGTGCCCGGGCACAGCCCCATCCAGGAGGCGAAGTGCTTGTCGCTGGGGAATTTGCTCATGTCGGTGCCGGCCTCGGAGACCACTACCAGCGCGGTCGTCACGTCCACGCCGTCGATGCGGGTGAGGTCCACGCCGCACATCTGGAACAGCCGGGTGCGCAGGTCGAACTTCGGTGCGTTGCGGGCCTTGCTGCGCTTTTTGCCACGCTCGGGCTCGACGCGCGTGATGTGCAGCTTGTCGAGCTGAGCCTCGATCTCGTCGTCGCACTGCTGCAGTTGCTGGCCGCAGAAGTCGAACGCGTCGAGGGCTTGGCGCAGTGCGAACAGGTGCTCGTCGCGCCAGTTGCCGTGCAGGCTTCGAGCGATGTCTTCGTCGCTGGCGCGAACGCGGGTGTTCTTCAAGGCCGCGAGCATCAACGGGTCGCGTTCGCCGGCGACGATGGCACGAAGAATCGCTTGGCCGCTGGCGCCGGCGACGTCGGCGATGACGTTGGCCAACTGGATGTTCATCTGCACCAGGGCCTTCTGCATGTGCTGCACGCAGCGCGACTGGGTGCGCAGCAGCGAGTGGCGCTGGCGCGCGAGCGCTCGCAGCACGCACACCTGCTCGTCGGGCCGGAAGGCGCCGCGCAGCAGGCCGTAGCTCATGAGTTGCTGCAGCCACTGGCAGTCCAGCACGTCGCTCTTGCGGCCCGAGACGTTCTTGACGTGGCGGGCGTTGACCAGCAGCACGGTAAAGCCGCGCGTGCTGAGCAACTCGAAGAGCGGGATCCAGTACACCCCGGTGGACTCCATCGCCACGGTGTCCACGCCGCATGCGGTCAGCCAGTCGGCCAGGCGCAGCAGGTCGCCGGTGAACGAGGCGAACTCGCACACCGGCTCGTCGTCGCGATCCGGCGGCACGGCCACGTAGTGGCTGGCGCTGCCGATGTCGATGCCGGCGGCATTGGGGTGTGTCAGTCGCAGCGCACTGCGGGCTACCGATCGATTGCTTGCTGCCACGGTGTCCTCCATCATCGAAGGTGGAACGTGACGCCGGATCGGGCTCGTCGTCGTGATCACTCTCTCAAACGGGATACCGGACAGGCGGCAGCAGACCGACTGCCCGGTTCACCAATGTCGATGACGCAGCCCCAGACCACGCTAACCCGCGGGCATTGCGCACCAGTGCCATCTCGGTCTTCCCCGGACGTCGCGTTCCACATTGCCACGCGCGCCACGCTGGCGCCAGGAGTTTCTTCGGGACGATTTTCGGGGCGGCGGGCCGATTACTCCGCTAACCCTTCGATCGAGAGGACTTGCCCCGGCAAGCCGGGTCAAGCCTCTCATGTCAAACGTTAGGCCGCATAGATGAAGCTCCTCGCTGCGTTCGTGTTCCTTCCGACTGTTGCGTTCGCCTCGGGCCCGATGCCATGCACCTTTGTTGTCGGTCATGGAACGCAGATTGCGGACCGCTCTGCTAGCCCAGAATCAACAAAGCCAGAATGGTTCGTCGTAACTGGCAACGCCGCGGTGGTTGTTGCGGGAACCACACTTACAGCCCGCCTGTTCGACAGGCGAGAGGATGGAGAACTCTCGCACACGCTTGTGGTCAAGCTTCCGCGCGTCATTCGCCAAGGCAAAGACTATCAAGCGTCAGTGTCCGCAGTTCTCACGACGATGAACACGGACGAGGGTGACGAACTTCTTCGAGGGTCAATGGTTATCGCAAGGGACAACGCGGCTGCTCCCGGCTCGGTATGGCAGTCGCTGGTGGTTCAGAACTCCAACTCGTTCGCAGGCATAGCCTGCTACAGTAGAAATGCGGCCTAACACCTTGGTCAACCGGACGCGACGCGGCATGCCGCCGCTCGGCACTATTTCATTCTTGCAGGGCGCCGTCCTGCCGCGTCGTGCCGGTTACCGAACTACAAGGGCATCCCTACCTGTCAAGAAAATAGAGTCCTTGATGAATCGATCATCGATTCATCAAGGCACTTCGACGATGTGCTGCCATTGCATCGCCTGACGGCAAAGGAACCAAGGTGCGGACTGCACAACTACAACCGGCCTTTGATGCAGCGTTCGATGCTGCGGGCCCTGATGAAAGACGCGCGCGGGGGCTCCATTCGTTAGCCGCGGTCGCCATGTCTGGCGCCGCCGTGTTATAGCCGAGCACTCCCCGCGCAGGTCCAACCTTGATCCATCAACGCAGGCGTCACGCGGTGGCAGAAACGGATTCGAGGTCGCCTTTCTCCGATGAAGCTGGCGGTTGGCTTGAGCGGCGGGGCTCGTGTTCAGGCCATGGGCTTGAACTCTTCGCCCTTGGCGAGCATCGCCCAGGCCATGCGCACGTTCTTGGCGGCGATGGCGACCACGGCCTTCCAGTAGCCGCGGCGCTCGGCCAGCGCGGTGGCCCAGCGGCTCAGCCGGTCGTGCTTGTTGGCTGCGGCGGCCAGCACGGCGCGCGCGCCCATGATGAACAGCGTGCGCAGATAGGCGTCGCCGGCCTTGGTGATGCGCCCGAGTCGGTTCTTGCCGCCCGAGCTGTACTGGCCGGGCGCCAGGCCCATCCAGGCGGCGAGCTGGCGGCCGTTGGCGAAGTCGTGGCCGTAGCCGATGCTCGCCAGCAGCGCGCTGGCGGTGGTCGGGCCGATGCCGGGCATGACCATGAGAGCGCGGGCGCGGTCGTCGGCCTGGGCCATCAGCCGGATGTGCTCGTCGTACGCGGCCACGCGCTCGTCCAGGCGCTGCAGTTCGGCCAGCAGGTCGCGGCACACGGTCTGCACCCAGCCGGGCACGGTGTCGAGCTGCTCGCCGGCGCGGCTGCGCACCGTGGCGGCCTTGAGCGGCAGCACGATGCCGAACTCGCTGAGCACGCCGCGCAGGCGGTTGATGACGGCCGTGCGCGCGCTCACCCAGCCTTGGCGTGCCGTGTGCACGGCCAGGCGCGACTGCGCCTGCGTCGACTTGACCGGCACGAAGCGCATCGCCGGGCGCTGCAGCGCTTCGCAGATCGCGGCGGCGTCGGCCGCGTCGTTCTTGCCGCGGCGCCCGCTCATGCGGTAGGGCACGACGAACTTGGGCGCCATCAGCCGTACCGTGTGGCCGAACTCCTGGAAACGGCGCGCCCAGTGATGCGCGCCCGAGCAGGCTTCCATGCCGATGGTGCACGGCGGCAGCTTGGCCACCGCTTCGAGCAACTGGTCGCGGCGCACGGCCGGACGCACCAGCGCAGGTTTGCCGCGCTCGTCGACACCGTGCAGGGCAAACACGTTCTTGGCCAGATCGATGCCGAGAAACAGAATCGTCATGGACATCTCCTTGCGTCAGCCGGGTGGAGGATGAGATTTCGCAACCCCATCGTCGTACCGGGCGGCCGTCCTTGCCTGAGGGATAACCTCGGTGGGTGGGGCGCTATGGGGATGTCCCTTTCATTCGTTATGCTTCATCAAGCAAGCACTTAGCTATTCTACAAGGGCATCCCCGCCTGTCAAGCAAAACGAGTCCTTGATGAATCGATCATCGATTCATCAAGGCACTTCGACGGTGCGCTGCCATTGGGCCGCCCGACGGCAAAAGAACCAAGGTGCGGACTGCACAACTACAACCGGCCTTTGATGCAGCGTTCGATGCTGCTGGCCCTGATGAAAGACGCGCGCGGGGGCTCCATTCGTTAGCCGCGGTCGCCGTGTCCGGCGCCGCCTTGAGTTAAACGAGCACTCCCCGCGCAGGTCCAACCTTGATCCATCAACGCAGGCGTCACGCGGTGGCAGAAACGGATTCGAGGTCGCCTTTCTTCGAAGAAGTTGGCAAGGGGTCGCGCACCGGGCGCTCAGGCCATGGGCTTGAACTCTTCGCCCTTGGAGAGCATCGCCCAGGCCATGCGCACGTTCTTGGCGGCGATGGCGACCACGGCCTTCCAGTAGCCGCGGCGTTCGGCCAGCGCGGTGGCCCAGCGGCTCAGCCGGTCATGCTTGTTGGCTGCGGCGGCCAGCACGGCGCGCGCCCCCATGATGAACAGCGTGCGCAGGTAGGCATCGCCGGCCTTGGTGATGCGTCCGAGCCGGTTTTTGCCCCCGGAGCTGTATTGGCCTGGCGCCAGGCCCATCCAGGCAGCGAGCTGGCGGCCGTTGGCGAAGTCGTGTCCGTAGCCGATGCTCGCCAGCAGGGCGCTCGCGGTGGTCGGGCCGATGCCGGGCATGACCATGAGAGCGCGGGCGCGGTCGTCGGCCTGGGCCATCAGCCGGATGTGCTCGTCGTACGCGGCCACGCGCTCGTCCAGGCGCTGCAGTTCCGCCAGCAGGTCGCGGCACACGGTCTGCACCCAGCCGGGCACGGTGTCGATCTGCTCGCCAGCGCGGCTGCGCACCGTGGCGGCCTTGAGCGGCAGCACGATGCCGAACTCGCTGAGCACGCCGCGCAGGCGGTTGATGACGGCCGTGCGCGCGCTCACCCAGCCTTGGCGCGCGGTATGCACGGCCAGGCGCGACTGCGCCTGCGTCGACTTGACCGGCACGAAGCGCATCGCCGGGCGCTGCAGCGCTTCGCAGATTGCAGCCGCGTCGGCCGCGTCGTTCTTGCCGCGGCGCCCGCTCATGCGGTAGGGCACGACGAACTTGGGCGCCATCAGTCGCACCGTGTGGCCGAAGTCCTGGAAGCGCCGAGCCCAGTGGTGCGCACCCGAGCAGGCTTCCATGCCGATGGTGCATGGCGGCAGCTTGGCCACCGCTTCGAGCAACTGGTCGCGACGCAGGGCCGGGCGCACCAGCGCAGGCTTGCCGCGCTCGTCGACACCGTGCAGGGCAAACACGTTCTTGGCCAGATCGATGCCGAGAAACAGAATCGTCATGGACATCTCCTTGCGTCAGCCGGGTGGAGGATGAGATTGCGCAACCCCATCGTCGTACCAGGCGGCCATCCTTGCCTGAGGGATAACCTCGGGCGGGTGGGGCGCTATGGGGATGTCCCTTTCATTCGTTAGGCCGCGATAGCAAATGGAGCCGGACCGATATCAAGCAAGTGACCTGACCGATATCCACGCGTTTTTACGTGGCCATCGCCCTCACGGTGGCACGGGGTGGTGGTATCGTGGTCAGGCCAACAAAGCATGGCTACTTGTCCCAAAGGCGGGGCGAGATCAGTATCGTTAGGCCGCGATAGCAAATGGAGCCGGACCGATATCAAGCAAGTGACCTGACCGATATCCACGCGTTTTTACGTGGCCATCGCCCTCACGGTGGCACGGGGTGGTGGTATCGTGGTCAGGCCAACAAAGCATGGCTACTTGTCCCAAAGGCGGGGCGAGATCAGTATCTATTGCCAAGTTCCCGGCACGTTGGAAGGTTCAGGCATTGGTGCGAGCTGGCGATTGCATATATGCAAAACTTCCCAGAGAACAAATGGGAGCAGCTTGCCATTGCTCAGCATCATGGGCTCGCGACTTGCTTGCTGGACTGGACTACTAATCCGTTGGTGGCGCTCTACTTTGCTTGCAGCGAACAGCAGGACTCGGATGCGTCGCTATACGCGCACAACCCCAAGACGTTCATTAGGCGTGAAGTGCTGGAGATTGATGCTGCACCATTGAATGGAGTTGGGCTGATGGCAAGAAGTTTCACTACACGTATCCTCAATCAGCGGGGTTGTTTTACTGTTCACAATCCGCCTAATGTGCCGCTGCGATGCGAGGAAGACGAGGCTTTAAGTGGGCATCCAAACCTGGTCGAATTAGTTGTGCCAGCCAAATTGAAGAGGGAAGCTCTCGTCATGCTTGACGACTATGGCATCAATCGAGTCACGCTTTTCCCGGACCTTGATGGTTTGTCTCAGCATCTCAATTGGGAGACGGAAAAAATGGCAAAACAAGCTAAATCAAAAGCGTAGATTTAGCAATGAATTGCATAATTAAGTCCTCAAGTCAAACGCCTGGCTGGGTGATAAATCAGACGCCAGCGCCGGTCATGAATTCGCAATTTTCATGGTCAGTGTCGATACCCTTTTCCCTATCGGGATTCGGCGCCGATTGCCTTGGGTTTTAAGCTTCTCGAAATGCCAGACCTCAGTTTTATGCTGCCGGTTTTCGACTGGATTGAGCGGCACGAGAAAACAGTTGATCTCCTGAAGTGGGCTGTGCTCTTGGCAATCGCCTGGGCGGTTGGCGTCTTTAAGTTCATCCGCCAAAAAATGAGGCAGCCAGTCGCGTCAATCGAGGAACTCACGAGCCGCTGCTTGGTAGAGGAACTCGACGAGTTTCAGGGGCGAAATGATGCGGTTCGCGCAAGTTTTCTTGTCGAAGTTGGGCTGATGAATCCAACTTCTGAGCCTGTGTTCATCCGCCATTTCTCGCTGGCAGTCCAACGCAGACGGTTTTGGCGAGCATGGAAGCCAGAACTAATCGCTCTAACCCTCCCCAGTCGTCCCAGACATCAGATGGGCAGTGGCCAGAAATTGCTCAAAACTTGGTTCTCGAACTTTCCAGACGAATACCCCGATCTCACGCTGGATGCCAAGGTTGAGCCCAAGCACCTGAATTCGGGTTTTCTGCTTTTCGTTTGCTTTGCCGGCGGCACCTGTGCGCCAAGGCTTGATGGCGACTACGTGCGTATTCGCGCGCTTGTCCACCTCACCACGGGTGAAACTCGCGTTGCGAAAGGGAAGGTGAAAGTCATACGTGACAAGGCCGTCTTTGAAGGGTGCGTTCCCGGAATCCTTGACCAGATCAGCCATGAGTCGGCTTGGGGCGCTGTAAGGTGAAGCCTCTTAAAAAACTCCTCCCAAGTGATTGCTGCAGGCGGCTTTTTCTATGCGGTGGCTGAGTCAGGCATGACCGGAACGAGCGACATGCCGAGTCGCGGCGCCTTGCGCAGCAGGTTGTGCAGCACGCACTGGCGGTATCGCTCCTCGTAGTAGGCCTGACCTTGATCGGTTTGCTCCTGGCCCTTGCTCAGCAGACTGTGGATCAACCGGGCTCTCCTGTTCGACATCCCACCAACGCTCCCCCATGACCCGCCTGCTCCTAGCACTCGTCGTTCTCATCGCCGGCTGCCAGACCGCGCCTCCGCGTCCTCGCCTGGTCGCGCCACCGGAGGCGGCGGCGCTGTCGTTCACCTTCGTCGATGCTCGCAGCCAGCTGCGGCTGGTCACGACGCAAGAGCAGGACTCGCTCGGCACCACGGTCTTCTTCGGCGACGACGCCTTCACGCGGCCGCCGTCGGTGCTGGTCGGCAGCTGGCTGCAGGACCGTGCCGGCACCGCGCTGGCCGGCAAACGGGTCGCACTGAAGGAGCTCAAGGTCCAGGTGTTCCAGCCGGCGGCGGGCAACAGCAGTCTCGCCTCGGGCCCGCCGCCGTTGCCGATGCCGGTCGACGCCGCGGGCTCCGGCAAGTCGGCCGTCGTCGGCAGCCTGCTGGCGCCGGTCATCATCGACTACATCGCGCGGCGCTCGCGGTCCTCGCTCGTCTCGGCCAGGATCGAAGCGACGGTCGACGGCGTGCCGGTCGTCGGGCTGTCCCGTCAAAGCCTCACTGGCCACATCGCGGGCGACGACATCCATCAGGTGCTCTTCGAGGCCCTGGACGACCTGTCGCGTGACGCCGGAGGGCTTTGAGACATGCCGCAACGCCCGCTCACGCGCCGCCATTGGCTGCTGCTCTGTTCCGCCGCACTGGCGTCCTGCGCCAGCGAGTTCAAGCCCTACGTGCCGCCGGTCGACCTGCCGCTGCAGGACGCGCCGCCGGGGCAGGCGCTCGTCTACCTGCTGCGTGCGCCGCACGACTCGAAGGTCGTCCGGGTTTACGAGGGCGATCGCCATCTGGCGACGCTGGACTCGGGCACCTACACCGTGATCAGCCTGCCGCCCGGCCGCCACCTGTTGCGCACCGTCGCCGGCCTGCCGGTGTTCGGGGAGATGGCCCCGCCGCTGGCCGTCGAGCTGGCGCCAGGCTCGCGCCGCTTCTTCGCCCTGTCCGGTGCGTCGACCCGCTTGGTCCTCGGCTTGCCGCTGCCGGAAATGGAAACGGCGCCGGGCAGCCGCCGCTGGACGGAAGTCACCGAACTCGACGCGCAGGGCCTGATGTCGATCGGCCGGCTGGTGATGCCCGAGGCCGGCGCGCTGTGAGCGCCGGCACGACGACCCGGGAGTCCCCGGGGGGCAGGTCTTGCCTATTGCAGCCTAGGCTGCGAACTCAGGCCGCTCTCCCGAGGCCAAGCCTCCCGCGGCCGAAGTGGCGTGCAAAAGGCAAGACCTGACCCCGGCCGAGAAACAGAGTCGTCATGGACATTTCCTTGCGTCAGCCGGCTGGGACGCGATGGATGGGGATGTCCCTTTCATGCCTCAGGCGTCGGACAACACGCACTTCAGCCCGAGGTGCCGCTCGAAAGCATCAAAGTCTCTGTCGCTGTGCAGCAAGCGGTGGCCACTCACGATGCACCGCGTGGCGAGCACGACATCGATCGTGCCTCGTACCGTGACTCCGAGCTGCCGCAGCTTCAAGTAGTTCTTGGCCGCTGGGACAACGACATCGTCTCCACCGAGGGGTACGAGGTCGAGCCTGCCGAGAAGTCGCCGGACCTCGTTGAACTCTTTCTCCACCTTGCAGCCCTGCAGGATCTCGATGAGGTTCAGATCGCCGATCGCCAGCTCCTGGGAGTCCAGCAAACCCTCCAGCAGGTCTGTCTGCGCGGTCGCTTTGCCACGGAAGTAATCGACCCAGACGCTGGAGTCGACCAGAATCATTTGTCTCGCCTCATGGCGTCGAGATCGCCTTCCCAGTTGATCTTGCCCCGCAGCTTCTTGATCTCCGACTGCTGCCGCAGACGCAACAGCGTCCTCAAACCGAGCTCCACTGCCTCACGCTTCGTTTTCAGGCCGGTTGCTCGCAGCGTGTCCGCCATGAGCTTGTCGTCGATCACGATGTTCGTCCGCATGATGCACACCTTTCCTGCGTCTCGTACACATCATAGCTGGGGGCGCCACGACGGAGCGCCGACGCCCGGCAGGCTGTTGAAGAGCCTCTGTGGCATCCGCGTTCACCAAGGCCCGTCCTATTGGCGGGAGGCGATGACCGTCTATCGGATGACCTGGTCCCAGGCGTCGGGTGGTGGGGCAAGATGATTCCCGTCGTCGGGCTGCCCGGTCAAAGCCTCACCGGCCGGGCGGAAGGTCGATCCGGCTGGCGTTGTTGCCGGGTCGATCGTTGCGCCAACCCCGACACACGACGGGTTCCCTGTGCAACGCGGCGGCCGCGCCGCCTCCCTTCATCGAGGCCTTGAATCCGATGCCCTTCCTGCCGACCGATTTCACCGTCCCGGCCACCGTCCGGACCGAGCGCTTCCTGATGCGCTCCATCACGATCCACGACGCCTTCCGCGACTACGACGCGGTCATGTCCAGCCGTGAGCACCTCTGGAGCCGCTTCGGCGCGATCTGGGGCTGGCCCGCGCACGACCTGTCGCTCGAGCAGAACATCATCGACCTGGCCTGGCACCAGAAGGAGTTCCAGCTTCGCTCCTCGTTCGACTACGCCGTGATGTCGCCGGACGAAACACGGCTGCTCGGCTGCGTCTACATCGACCCGCCATGCGAGCCTGGGACGGATGCCGACGTCTGGTTCTGGGCCAGGCAGAGCGAACTGGCGCTGGGGCTGGAAGACGAACTCGGCCGCTTCGTCGTGTCGTGGCTGGCCGCCGTCTGGCCCTTCACGAAGGTCACGCTGAATGGCCAGGTCCGTGCGCTGGGCCCCGGCTGATCCGTACTCGCCACGGCCCGCGGCTCCGCGACCGACACGCGCAACCGCTACGTCCGGTTGATCGAAACGCCGCCGTCCACCAGCATCGCCGCCCCGGTCATGAACGACGACGCGTCGGAAGCCAGGAACAGCGCGCTCTGCGCCAGTTCCTCCGGGCTGGCCAGTCGTTTCAGCGCATGGAGGTCGGCGACCCAGCGCAGTTGCTCGGGTGTCGAACTCATCTGCCGCCCCATCGCGGTGTCGGTCCCGCCCGGGAGCAGAGCATTGACGCGGATGCCGGCGGGGCCGAGTTCAGCGGCCAGCGCCTGGGTCAGCCCGACGATGCCCGCCTTGCTGGCGGCGTAAGCGGCGACGCCCGGGAAACCGACGGTGTGGCCGACGAAGGTCGACGTGAAGACGATGCTGCCGGCACCGCGTTTCTTCATCGCGCGGATCTGGTGCTTGGCGCCGAAGAACGCGCCCGTCAGATTGGTCTCCAGGGTCTGGCGCCAGCCCTCCGCCGAGACGGTGTCGGTCGGCCCCATCTCGCCCAGCGTGCCGGCGTTGTTGTAGGCGATGTCCAGGCCGCCGAAACGCTCCTCTGCCAGGGCGACCAGGCTTGCCGCGAAGCTCTCGTCGCTGGCGTCGCCGGCGAGATACTCGGCGCGCCCGCCGCGGCTCCGGATCTCCGTCGCCAGTTCATCCAGTTCGTGGCGGCGCCGCGCGCCCAGGACGACGGCCGCCCCGGCGGATGCGAACGACAACGCCGTCGCGCGCCCGATCCCGGAACTGGCGCCCACGACGATCGCCACCTTGCCGTTCAAGTCATACATGGGTCTGCTCCTGCAAAAAGTGGCTTGCAGTCTGGGCGTGGCTCGAAACGGCGTCGCGCCGGAATCGGACATGCAATTCGCCCTGAACCGCTTCCTGCTCGCCGGCCTCGCTTCACTGGCGGCTGCGCACGTCGGTGCCCAGGTTGCGCCGTCGTCCTCAGCGCAACCGACCTGCGAGCAGCGGGCCCTGGCGCAAGCGCTGGCCGACAGCGCGCCCGGCTATCGGCGCGCCGTGCAGGCCGGCGACGAGCTGCCCTGGCCCCGGGTTGAACGGCCGCCGGCCGGCGACCTCGTCGTGCAGTGGGCCGAACCCGATCCGCTGGTCCACGACGGCTTTACCTACCACCTTGCGGCGGTCGCCGACTCCGGCGAGGTCTGGCTCATCCGGACTGGCGGCTATGCGGGTGTGCGGGAGTACTACGGGCCGGTGGGGCGCGTAGCGCTCTCCGGGGTCTGTCCCGTCCCGGCTCCCGCTGGAGGCTTGGCGGCGACGCCAGGGGCCGGGACGCTTTGAGCGGCGCCGTGACGAGATGCCGGTCCTGACGATGCACGTCGCCGTCCTGGTCTATCCCGGCTGCATCTTCTTCGAGATCGCCCTGGCCGCCGAGGTGCTGGCCGGGCGCTGCACGCTGAGCTGTTGCACGCCGGACGGCGAACCGTTCGGGTCGCTGCCGACTCCAGCGTCCTCCTTCAATGCCGAGGCGATCCGATGAGGATCGGCCGTCTGGTCTTCTGGCTTTCGGTGCTGACCTGCACGATTCCCGCTGTCTTCCTTGGCTCCTCGTATCTCATGCACGAGCGGGGCCTGAACCTGGCGATCAACCCCTATGCGATGATGATCGCTTGGGCCGCAGCCGCTCTGTACCTCTACAAGGCCACAGTCTTTCAAGAGTTCAGCGCACGCGAGTTGCTCCGGCTGTGCGCGTACTTGCTCCTTCTGTGCCCACTCGGGCTCTTGGGCCTGGCGGTCAGTTTCTGGGCGGTGACGAGTGTCTACGGGGAGTAGACGACGGCGGTGAGAAGACGATGGCTGCCGATACCCCGTCCGAAGAGAACCCAGGTTCACGCCTCCGCATCGACCTTGCTGTCGAGAACGACGCCCATGCCGTCGGCTGGGCAGGGGACGCCTCGCTTCCGTAACTGTCCGTCTCGACCTTGATCGCCTCCCGACGCGGATAGCCTGCGCGGCCGTACTCGGCGGCCGGTCGCCGCTCGAACAATGAACAGGGAGGAATGGGTGAACGATCTCGTGCATCACAACGAGATGCGGCTCGGCCGCATCACGCTGATCCTGGGCGTGATCGCCTGGCTGGTCCTGCTCGTCGGCACCTTCGGCGGGCTGCTGATCGCGCTGCTCGTTGCTTTCGTCATCTACGTCATCGCGCACTCGGCGCTCATCGCCTACATCCGCGGCAACGGCGTCGAACTGGCCGAGGACCAGTTCCCGGACCTGTACGCCCAGTACGCGGAATGCTGCAGCCGGCTGCGCATCGCCAAGCCGCCCAAGGCCTACGTGCTCAACGGCAGCGGCAGCATCAACGCCTTCGCCACCCGCTTCCTCGGCCACGAGTTCGTGGTGCTCTACACGGACACCGTCGACGCGATGTCGGCACACCCGGACGGCGTCAAGTTCTACATCGGCCACGAGCTCGGCCACATCCGCATGAAGCATCTGCAGGGGCACCTGCTGCGCTGGCCGGTGCTCTGGCTGCCTTTGCTCGGTGCGGCGTACTCGCGCAGCCGCGAGAGCACCTGCGACCGCCACGGCTTGGCCTGCAGCAGTTCGCGGCTGGCGGCGGCGCAATCGCTGCTGGCCCTGGCCGCCGGCCCGGCCCGCTGGAAGACCGTCGACGTCGGGGCCTACCAGCGCCACCAGCTGCCTTATGCCGGCGGCTTCTGGGCGTCGTTCCATGAGCTGACTGCCGCCTATCCCTGGCTCACCAAGCGGGTGGCCCGCGTGATGAAGAACGACGCCGCGATGCCGCGCCGCAAGCCGCTGGCCTATCTGCTGGCGGCCTTCGTGCCTTACGCGGGCCCGCAGGGCGGGGTGTTCGGCATGCTGATCATGATCTACATCGTCGGCGTGCTGGCCGCCATCAGCATCCCGGCGTACCAGGACTACAAGGGCAAGGCGAGCGTCGCTGCTGCGCTGGCCGAAGCGCAGCCCATCGAGGCGGTCCTCGGCGAGCATTACGAGCGTACAGGCAACGTGCCCGAGTCTCTGGCCGTGCTTGGCCAGCCCGAGCGCTTGCCCGGCGGCGGCACGCTGTCGCTGAACGCCGAGAACATGGTCGTGACGGTCAACCTGCCCCAGGGCGAACTGGTCCTGGTGCCGTCGGCCGACGAGCAGCGGCGCGTCACCTGGTCCTGCACCAACGGCGCCAGGTTGAAGCCGGTGCTGCTGCCGCCCAGCTGCCGCGCCACGCCCGCTTCTTGAGCCCCGGGCGCCGGCCGGCGCTTGCAAGGCGGCACGAGCAGGCCGCGCCGCACGGGGCTTGACTTCGAGTGCACTCGAAGCCCCACGATGCGGCCATGAACCTCGAAGCGCTATCCATCGGCGAGATCGCCCGCCGCAGCGGCGTGTCGGCGCACACGCTGCGTTTCTACGAAGCCGAAGGCATCCTCCAGCCCGCCGGCCGCGCCGGCAACGGCCACCGCCGCTACCGCGATGAAGACCTGGCTTGGCTGGGCTTCGTGCTGCGCCTCAAGCACACCGGCATGCCGCTGGCGGAGATCCGCCGCTACGCCGTGCTGCGTGCCCAGGGCGAGGCCACCACCGGCGAGCGTCTGGCGATACTGAAGCGCCACCGCGAGCGCCTGGCCGCGCAGATCGACGAACTGCAGGCCAGCGCCCGCGCGCTGGACGACAAGATCGGCATCTACCGCGGCCTGCTGGCCGCCACCGGGGAGCGCGCATGACGACGACCACTTCATCGGCCCCCGAAGCCTCGCGCTACGCCCGCGGCTGGGACAAGCTGCGCGAGATCGACGGCCAGGCCGGCGAGCGTGTCGTGCAGGCGCTGGCCGACATCGCGCCCGACTTCGCGCGCCTGTTGATCGAGTTCCCGTTCGGCGACGTCTACACCCGCCCGCAGCTGGACCTGAAGTCGCGCGAGATCGCCACCGTCGCCGCGCTCACCGTGCTGGGCCATGCGACGCCGCAGCTCAAGGTGCACGTGCACGGCGCGCTCAACGTCGGCTGCACGCGCGAGGAAGTCGTTGAGGTCATCATGCAGATGGCGGTCTACGCCGGCTTCCCGGCAGCGCTGAACGGCCTGTTCGCGGCGAAGGAGGTGTTCGCCGAGCGGGACCGGGAGGCGGCGGGGGCGTCCGGCGAGGTCGTGTAAAACGCGGCGGGTCGGCCGCCCGCCGGTCGCTTCATTTTTCTCGATGCCCCGATGAGCGCGCTGGAGCAGTTCCTCACCGACACGCACGACCGCCACCCCGGCGTGACGAGCGACGCGATGGCGTGCCTGCCGGTGCGCCTGGCCGGCGTCGAGCACGCCTCGACCTACGCGCTGCTGGACGGCGTCGTGCCGCGCGGCCCCGCGCCGCTGGCGGTGCTGGATCTGGCCTGCGGCGACGGCGCGCTGCTGTCCTTGCTGGCTGCCCGAGATCAGCCGGGTCTGGCACTGCACGGCCTGGACTTCAGCGCCGGTGAACTGGCCGCCGCGGCCCGCCGGCTGGGCGGCCGTGCGCGCCTGGTTCGCTCCCGTGCGCAGCGCCTGCCCTATGCCGACGCGTCGTTCGACCTCGTGCTCTCGCACATGGCGCTGATGCTGATGGAAGACGCCGACCAGATGCTGGCCGAGTTGCGCCGGGTGCTGCGGCCGGGAGGCGTCGTCGCTGCCCTGGTCGCGGCGCCCGCGCCCGCGTCGGCGGTGCATCAGGCATTCGTCGAGACGCTGCGTTCCGGCGATCAGGCCGCTTTGTCGAAGGCGCCGCGTTTCCCGGGCCGCGCCTGGCGCGACGAAGACGGCATCCGCGGTCTGTTCAGTGGTTTCGCCGACCTGCGTATCGACGAGGTCGTCGCCGAACTGGCCTGTGACCCTGCGACGGCCTGGAGCTGGTACGGCGGCGTCTACGAGCTGCTGACGATGTCGCCCACCGAACGCGCTCGCTTCGAGCAGCGCTTTCGCGGTGCCGTCGCCGCCTTGGCGGCCGAGGGCCAGGCGGCCACCTGGCCGCTGCACTTCCGGCGGGTGACGGCGCGGCGCGGCTGAACGGTGGCGGCTGTGCGCCAGGGCATCGCCGCGGCGACAATGAACCGCCGTTCACGCGTCCTCTGAAGGAGGCCCACGATGCAACGCTACGACCCCGACTTCGCGCCCGATCCCACGCAGTGGCTCGAACTGGACGAAGGCTTGCGCATCGAGCTGGCCGAGCAGTACCACCGCAAGGCCGGCATCCCGCTGCCCAGCGCGCGGGCGCACGCCGTCTTCCACGCCATCGTCGAGAACCAGATCGCGCAAGGCGTGCCCACCGTCGTCGCCGCCGTCTCGCGCCTCGTCGGCCAGGGGCTGGACCGCCACGAGGCGCTGCACGCCGTCTGCTCGGCGCTGGCCGAGCACTTCTTCGAGCTGATGCAAAGCCGCGGCGGCACGCTGGCCGCAGCCTCGCAGGCGCGTTACGACGCCGCGCTGGCGCAGCTCGACGCCGAGGAGTGGCGGCGCCGCCAGGCGCTGTAGGGCGGCTGGCGCTTTCGTCGCGCGCCGCCAAAATGCCCCGATGGCCATCGAACTGAACAAGCAGGACCGCCAGCAGGCGATCGCGTCGATCGAGCGCTGGTGCCGCGAGAACCTCGACGAGCCGGTCGGCAACGTCACCGCCGCCGGGCTGCTCGGCTTCTTCCTCGACGAGATCGCACCCTCGGTCTACAACCAGGCCGTCGCCGACGTGCAGGAGCGGCTGCAGGCGCGTGTCGCCGAGCTCGACTTCGAGGTCCACGAAGACGAGTTCGGCTACTGGAAGAAGTACGACAAGCCCCGCAGGAAACGGCCCTGAGACGGCGCGCCGCACGATGAAGATCGAAGCCCTGTCCACGCTGCCCAACCCCGCCTGGCTGCAGCTGCGCCAGGCCTTGTGGCCCGAGGACGATGCGGCCGGGCATCTGCACGAGATGCAGTCGCAGCTGGCCGAACCCGGGCGCCACGCGCAGTTCCTGGCCCGTGACGACGACGGCGGCGCGCTCGGCCTGGCCGAAGCCTCGATCCGGCAGGACTACGTCAACGGCACCGACACGAGCCCGGTCGGTTTCCTCGAAGGCCTGTACGTCGTGCCCCAGGCGCGCCGGCAGGGCGTGTCGCGTGCGCTGGTCGGCGCCGTCGCCGCCTGGGCGCGCAGCCGTGGCTGTGCCGAGCTGGCGTCGGACACTGCGCTCGACAACCTCGCCGGCCAGGCGCTGCACGAGCGCCTGGGTTTCGAGGAGACCGAGCGCGTGGTCTTCTACCGCCGTTCGCTGGCCGGGCTGCCGGCCTCGGCGGCCGTCGTCGGCGAAGACGCGCCCAATCCGCTGCACGAGGTGCAGGCCGTGTGTTTCGACTGGGGCGGCACGCTGATGTCGGAGCAGGGCCCCGAAGACACGCCGATGGGGCTGTGGCCGCAGGTGCAGGCGCTGCCCGGCGCCGCCGAGGCGCTGGCGCTGCTGGCCGGGCGGCTGCCGCTGGCCATCGCCACCGACGCCACCGTGTCGCGCCGGCCGATGATCGAGCTGGCGCTGCGCCGCGTCGGCCTCGGCCGCCACTTCGCCGATGTCTTCTGCTTCACCGAACTCGGCCATCGCAAGAACGAACCCGAGTTCTGGGACGCCGTCGAGCGCCGCATGGGCGTGCCGCGCGAGCGCATCGCGATGGTCGGCGACTCGCTGGAGCACGACGTGCGGGCGCCGCGGCGCTTCGGCGTGCAAACGGTGTGGCTGAACCCGGCCGGCGCCGCGGCCGGTGATGGCGAGGAGGTGCCGGTCGTCACCGATCTGCCGGCGTTCGCGCGCTGGGTGATCCTGGCGTCATGAGCGTGGCTGAAGGGGCCGCCTGGCGCGGGCCGCTCGAGAACCTCACGCTGCGCCCCGCCGTGCTCGCCGACGCGCCGGCCGTCTACGACGCCCACCGCGACTCGGTGCTGCATCTCTGCGCCGACGCCTACACGCCGGCGCAGATGGCGACCTGGTTCGAGGGCCGCAGCGCCGCCATCCACCACCCGGGCATCGAGGCCGGCCAAATGACGCTGGCCGAGCGTGGCGGCCGCGTGCTCGGCTTCTGCGCCGCCGTGCCGGGCGAGGTGACGCTGCTCTTCGTGCGCCCCGAGGCCGCCGGCAGCGGGCTGGGCGGGCATCTGCTGCACGTCGCGGTGCTGCGCGCCCGGCAGGGCCACGACGGGCCGGTGACGGTGGTCGCGACACGCAACTCGCGCCGCTTCTACGAGCACCACGGCTTCGCCGCCGTCGAGGACGGCTTCTTCGTGCGCGGCGCGGCCGAGACGCGTTTCGAGGTCGTCGTCATGCGCGGCGGGCCGGCCGTGCCGCAGATCGTGCCGCTGGCCGAACGGCCCGACCTGATGCCGCTGATCCGCCGCTGGTTCGAGGCCGAATGGCCCGCCTGGTACGGCCCCGGCGGGCCGGGCGACGCGCTGCACGACCTGCAGCACTATGCCCGCCACGACACGCTGCCGCTGGGCCTGGTGGCGCGGCTCGACGGCCATCCCTGCGGCTTCATGGCGCTCAAGCATGAAGGGCTGGCTTCGCTGCCGGACCTCGGGCCCTGGGTCGGCGCCGCTGTCGTGCACCCGGGCCTGCGCCGTCTGGGCATCGGCCGCGCGCTGCTGCTCGAGCTGCAGCGCCGCGCCGCAGCGCTGGGCGAGACGCGGCTGTACTGCGCCACCGCGACGGCCGCCTCGCTGCTGCAGCGCTGCGGCTGGCGCCGGCTGCAGGCCGTGGACCACGGCGGCGAGTCGCTGGAGCTGTACGACAAGGCGCTCGGCGGCTGATCCCCGGGTCGTGCGCCTCGCGCTTTCGCGCCGCCGGTCCTGCGGCTAGGCTGCATGCCGACTTCGCCGGAGTGCCCCGATGCCATCCAGCCAGCTGCCCGAACAGCTCGAGACCGAGCGCCTGCTGATCCGCGTGCCGCGCCCGGGCGACGGGCCGGTGTTCAACGAAGCCGTGCTGGAGTCGCTGCCGCAGCTCGCGCCCTGGCTGGGCTGGGTGACGCCGCCGCCGACGCTGGAGCAGTCCGAGGCCAGTTGCCGCCGCTTCCATGCACGCTGGCTGCTCAACGAGAGCCTGGTGGTGTTCTTCTTCCTGAAGGACACGGGCCGCCTCGTCGGCGGCAGCGGCCTGCACGACGCCGACTGGGCGCTGCGCCGTTTCGAGATCGGCTACTGGTGCCGCGCCGGCCACGAGGGCCGGGGCCTGATGACCGAAGGCGTGCACGCGCTGGCCGAACACGCGCTCGGCGAACTCGGCGCCAACCGTGTCTTCATCACCTGCGACGAGCGCAACGTGCGCAGCTGGAAGCTGGCCGAACGCGCCGGCTTCCGCCACGAAGGCACGCTGGTCAACGAACGGCTGGACCTGCAGGGGCGCTTGCGCACGACGCGGGTCTATGCGCGCACGCCGGCACGGGGATAGGCTCACCCGCGCAGGGGAGGCTTGGCGGCCGCGGGCGAAAGTTGCGGGTCGGCGGCGCCTAAGCTGCGCGTCCAGGCCGGCCGCCGTCGCCGGCCGGAGTGCGAGGGTCCGGACGCGGCCCCGCCACGAAAAACTCGAACGGCCGCGGTGTCGGCCAGGGGGAATGAATGCTGTTGAAGAAGATCCTGCCGTGGCTGGGCGCCGCGGCCATGGCCGGTTGTGCGTCGACCGGAGAGCAGGCGTACTCGGAAATCACCGTGGACCGCGTGCAGCGTGCCGATCCGCAGGAGGAGGGCGTGATGTTCAGCCACCTCGACGGCGAGCGCGTGCTCTTGAACAAGGACACGCTGACGACGCCGCCGGGCGTGCACATCCTGATCGTCGAGTCGAAGCGGCGCGGGGGGCCGGCGAGCCGCCAGCCGATGAGCTTGTGGCTGAAGACCTTGCCCTGCAGGCGTTACGTGGTGGTGGCTAGGCACGAGAGCGCGACAAAGGTCATGCCATGGCAGCCGGAGGTCAAACGCATCGAGACGATCCCGGAGTGCCAGGCTGCGCCGTCGCCCGACGCGCCGACGGCCGCGCCTGCTGCCTCCGCAGCGGGCGGCTGATCTGCCCGCCTGTCGTCTTGCGCGAGGTGTGACATGTTCTCCCACGTCTTCCTCGGCACCGCTGACTTCGAGCGTGCGCTCGCCTTCTACGAGCCGCTGATGGCCGTGCTCGGCCTGGAGCGGCGTTTTGTCGAGCGTGACCGCCCCTGGGCCGGCTGGCAGGCGCCGGGTGTCGCGCGGCCGCTGTTCCTCGTCGGCCGGCCCTACGACGGCCAGCCGCACGCGGCCGGCAACGGCCAGATGGTCGCGTTCCTGGCCGCCGACCGGGCGACGGTGGACCGGGCGCACGCCGTCGCGCTGGCGCACGGCGGGCGCTGCGAAGGGCCGCCGGGGCTGCGGCCCGAGTACCACGCGCACTACTGGGGCGCCTACTTCCGCGACCCGGACGGCAACAAGCTCTGCGTCGCCTGCCACGCGCGGCCGGCGCCCTGAAGCCCCTCAGGCGCCGCGCTTGCGCGTCTTGAAGCGTTCGACGGCGTCCCAGTGGTCCTCGTGCACCCAGGCGTGCACGAAGTGGCGCTGCTCGATCTCGCGCCGCTCGCGGTAGGACTCGCCGCGGCGCAGCGCACGCGTCTGCTCGACGGCGCCGGTCAGCGCGGCGCGTGTCTGCCGCAGGATCGGGGCGATGAACTCGTCGACCGCCGCCGGCATCGCCGCGGCGTCGGGCACGACGACGTCGGCCAGGCCCCAGGCCAGCGCGGTCTGCGCCGGCACCAGCTCGCAGCGCGACATCATGCGCAGCGCGCGTGCCGGGCCGACCAGCGACGCCAGGTCGGGCCCGCCGCCCCAGGCCGAGGTGATGGCCAGCTTGCCGTGGATGAAGCCGATGTGCGTGCCTTCGCGCATCAGGCGGAAGTCGCAGGCCACCGCCAGCTCGCTGCCGCCGCCGATGGCGTCGCCGTTGAGCACGGCGACCACCGGCACCGGGCAGTCGCGCACCGTGTCCAGCACCGTGCGGCCGCGGTCGGACATCAGCCGCGCTTCGTCGTCGCTGCGCACCGACTCGAGTTCGTGCACGTCGCCGCCGGCGGCGAAATAACGGTCGCCGGCGCCGGTGACGATCACGCAGCGCAGCGCGGGGTCGTGGGCGTGGCGCAGCAGCGCTTCGCGCAGCGCGGTCAGCACGGCCATCGACAAGGGGTTGTGGCGCTCCGGCCGGTCGACGGTCAGGCGCAGGATCGCGCCGTCGCGCTCGACACGCAGCGGGGAGGTTTCGGCCATCGTGAGGGTTCTCCGGGTGACGGCCGTCCGCACGACGGCCGGGAGCCGGGATTGTCCTCCCGCGGCCGGCGGGCTCAGCCGGCCAGCGTCATCGCGGCCTGGTAGGCGCCCAGCAGCACGGCGCTGACGGCCAGGTTGGCCAGCAGGTGGCGGTCGCCCTGGCCGACGTGGATGCCGATGCGCGCGCTCAGCGCGCCCCAGAGCACGACGACGAGCAGCGCTCCGGCGTCGGCACGCTGCAGCGCCATGCCGGTGGCGTGGGCCAGGCCGACGAGCAGCAACCACAGCCCGCTGCCCATCACGGCGGCGGCGGTCACTTCGTCGAAGCTGGGCTTGCGCAGGGGGATGCCGATGAACTTCATGGGAACGCCGCGGCCGAATCGATGAAACCGTCAGCGTAGCGGCCATGCGGCGCGGCGAAACTTGAAATAGGTCAAGCTCGGCCGCGCTGTTCTCCGGCTCAGGTGCCGCGCAGGTAGGGGTTGTGGCGGCGCTCGTCGCCGAACGTGCTTTCCGGCCCGTGGCCGGGCACGAAAACGGTGTCGTCGCCCATCGGCAACAGGCGCTGCACGATGCTGTCGATCAGCGTCGGGTGGTCGCCGCCGGGGAAGTCGGTGCGGCCGATGCTGCCGGCGAACAGCACGTCGCCGACGAAAGCGCGCTTGGCTTCGGCGTTGTGGAAGACGACGTGGCCCGGCGTGTGGCCGGGGCAGTGGCGCACCGCCAGCGTCGTGCGGCCGACGGCGACGGTGTCGCCGTCCTTCAGCCAGCGCGCCGGCGTGAAGGGCTCGGCCGGCGGGAAGCCGAACATCGCCGCCTGCTGCTTCAGGCCGTCGATCCAGAACTGGTCGCCTTCGTGCGGGCCGACGATGGGCAGCGCCAGCTCGCGCGCCAGGCGGCCGGCGCCGCCGGCGTGGTCGATGTGGGCGTGCGTCAGCAGGATCAGCCGCGGCGCGACGTCGAGTTCCTCGATCGCCGCCAGGATGCGCGGCACGTCGCCGCCCGGGTCCAGTACCGCGGCTTCACGCGTCTCGTCGCACCAGAGGATGCTGCAGTTCTGCTGGAAGGGCGTGACGGGGACGGTTCGGTACTGGAGCATCGTGACGAGAGATCGGATTTCGAGGCGGGATCTTGCCATCGGTGCACCGGCGAACGCGGGGTGGCCTCCTGCCCGAGCCCTTCTCGTGACGTACGTCCCGCCGCCAGGCGTCCGCTGGCGACGAATCAGCCGCGTGCGGCCAGCGCCTGGGCGCCGAGGTTGATGCCCAAGCCGCCGACTGCCAGCCAGACCAGCAGCAGCGCCGCCAGCGCCAGCGGCCGCGCGCCGGCGCGGCGCAGCGCCGAGACGTGTGTCGTCAGCCCCAGCGCCGCCATCGCCGCCGCCAGCAGCGCGCCGTCGAGTGCCAGCAGCGCGTCGACGGCCGCCGGCGGCAGCGCCAGCAGCGGGTGCAGCAGCACGACGGCGACGAAGCCGAGCGCGAACCAGGGCACCGTGATGCGGCGTGCGCCGCCGGCCTCGTCGCCGCCGCGGCGCGCGTCCCAGGCCGACAGCAGCAGCAGGAAGGGCGCGAGCAGCATCACGCGCGCCAGCTTGGCCACCACCGCGGCGTCGGCGGCGCTCTCGCCCAGCGGGCGCGCCGCGGCGACGACCTGCGCCACCTCGTGCACCGTCGAGCCGACATAAAGCCCGAAACGCGGCGCCTCCAGCCCCAGCAGCGGGTAGGCCAGCGGGTAGGCGAACATCGCCAGCGTGCCGAAGACGACGACGGTGGACACCGCCACCGCCACCTCGTCGGCGCGGCCGCGCACCACCGGCGCGCAGGCCATCACCGCGGCGGCGCCGCAGATCGAGCTGCCGGCGCCGATCAGCACCGTCGTGCGGTGGTCCAGGCCGAAGACGCGCCGGCCGAGCGCATAGGCCAGCACGAAGGTCGTGCCGACCATCAGCAGGTCGATCGCCAGCCCGCTGGCGCCCAGTGCGCCCAGGTCGGCCAGCCCCAGCCGCAGCCCGTAGAGCACGATGCCCAGGCGCAGCAGGCGCTGCTTCGCGAACTCGATGCCGGGCCCGGTGGCGGCGCGCCGCGCCGCTGGCGCGTGGCCGACGGCGATGCCGAGCACGATGGCCAAGGTCAGCGCGCCCAGGCCGTGGCCGGCGAGCCAGGGCACGGCGGCCAGCGCGGTGGCCGCGGCGGCGATCGCGCCGGCCAGCGCCAGCCCGGGCAGCAGCGGGCGCAGCGAAGAGGGAACGAGGGTGGAAGACACGGCGTGCATCGTGCGCCGTGCTGCGTTATTAGAAAAACGAGTTATATGCGTATGATCGATCGATCCGATAACTCGTTCGAGCGATGCGTTTCACGCTGCGCCAACTGGAGGTGCTGATCGCCGTCGCCGACTGCGGCAGCACCGCGGCGGCCGGCGAACGGGTCGCGCTGTCGCAGTCGGCCACCAGCGCCGCGCTCGGCGAGCTGGAGTCGCTGCTCGGCGCGCAGCTGTTCGACCGTGTCGGCCGCCGGCTGCTGCTCAACGAACGCGGCCGGGCCGTGCTGCCGCAGGTGCGTTCGGCGCTGGACACGCTGCGCCAGGTCGAGCTGCAGTTCGCCGGCGGCCAGGCCGAGCCGCCGCTGGCGCTGCGCCTGGGCGCCAGCCGCACGATCGGCAACTACCTCGTGCCGCCGCTGCTGGCGCGGCTGCTGCGCCAGCGGCCCGACGCGCAGGTCACGCTGCACATCGACAACACACGCGCCATCGCCGCCGCCGTCGCGCGGCTGGAGCTCGACGTCGCGCTCGTCGAAGGCCATTGCAGCGAACCCGGGCTGGCCGTCGAACGCTGGTCCGAAGACCGGCTGCGGCTGGTCGCCGCCGCCGACGACCCGCTGGCCGCACCCGGCCGCCGGCTCGACTGCCGCGAGCTGCGCGACGCCTGTTGGCTGCTGCGCGAACCGGGCTCGGGCACACGCGAAGCCGTCGAGCAGGCGCTGCTGCCGCGGCTGGACCACTTCGCGCGCACGCTGCAGTTCGACAGCAACGAGGCGCTGCTGCAGGGCGTGGCCGCCGGGCTGGGCCTCAGCTGCCTCAGCGCCTGGGTCGTCGCCGACGCGCTGGCCCAGGGCCGCATCCGCGAGCTCGACTGCGGCCTGCCGGCCATCGTGCGGCCGTTGTACCTGGTCCATCACGCCTCGCGCACGCTGTCGCCGGCGCTGCGCGAGCTGCTGGCGCCGCTGGGCTGATCAGTGCGGCGCGTCGCCGCGGCGTGCGCGTGCGGCGGCCAGCGCCGCGGCCAGGCGCGCTTCGGCGTCGGCGGCGTCCACCGGCTTCGGCGGCGGCGCCTGCCGCGCCGCGCGCCGTGCGGCGACGATCGCGCTGACGACGATGACGGCGAACAGCGCCACCGAGGCCGCGTTCAGCGCCGCGCCCAGCGCGCGCAGGCCGGCGTCCTCGACACCGCCGAAGAGCCGCAGCAGCAGCGACGCGTGCAGTGCGACGATCGGCGCGTAGAAACGCGCGCCGAAACGCAGCTTGACCTTGGCGACCGCCGGCAGGATCACCGGCGCGTGGCCCATCACCATGCTGAAGACGAAACCCAGGCCCAGCGCGTGCAGCGCCATGTCGCGCCCGGGGCAGCCCAGCGCCGTGCCCATCCAGGCCAGCCCGCCGACCACCAGCCAGGCGTAGCCCGACAGCAGGCACAGCGCCATGTAGCGCGGCAGGCCCGGCGCGCGCACCGTGCGCCGCGCGACGTCGTAGAGCGCGAACCAGGCGCCCAGCGCCATCAGCGCCAGCCCATAGACCACGCCGCCGGCCGCCGGCCGCCAGGCCGACAGCAGCGCGCCGGCCAGCAGCGCCGCGACGATGCCCAGCAGCGCCGGTTCGGCGGCCGGTTTGCGCGGCGCGAAACGTGTCATCTCCAGCCGCTCGGCGCCCACGGTCAGCACGAGGAAGACGAACCACCAGACCGGCGCGTCGGCGCCGCGGCCGGCGGCGAAGAGCGTGTTGCCGGCCAGCCAGGCCAGCGCGGCGAGCGCCAGCAGCCGGGTGTGGGTCATCGCCTGGCGCTTGAGCAGCAGCGCGTGCACGGCGACGAACACCGCCGCGCCGGTCAGCGACAGCGCCGCCGCCAGGCCGGTCGCGCCGCCCAGCAGCGCCAGCGCCCCGGCGCCCGACAGCGCCGGTGCCGCGAACGCCCAGCGCACACGCGCCGCGACCGCCCGTTCGACGGCGATCACGGTGCCGAAGAAGCCGGACAGCATCAGCGCCGCGTGGAACACCGCTGCGCGACCGAAGACCGCCGCGCCGGCGTCGCTGGCCAGCAGCGCCTGGCCGACGCCCACACGCAGCAGCCCGCCGATCACCGCCGAGACGAGCACGGTGACGACGGCGGCGGCGACCAGCGGGCGCACGTATCTCATCGCGGCCTCACCAACCCATGAATTTGCGTGCGGAGGGACTCATGCGCTCCGGCGTCCACTCCGGCGTCCAGGTCAGCTCCAGGTCCACCGCCCAGCCGGCCGGCAGCACCTGCATCAGCTCGCTCTCGACGTCGTCGGCGATCGAGTCGGCCAGCGGGCAGGCGGCCGAGGTCGTGGTCAGCAGGATCGCGGCGATGCGGTCTTGCAGCCGCACGCCGTAGACCAGGCCGACGTCGACGATGGTCAGCGCGATCTCCGGGTCGACGACGCGTGCCAGCGCGTTCAGCACCGGCTCGCGCCATTCGGGCGGGCCATCGTAGGGAATGCGGGCGAAGGCCGCGGCTCGGCTCTCGTTCATGCGCAGGCCTCCAGTTCGGTGATCTCGTGCCGGCGCTGCGTCAGCAGCGGGCGCAGGCCGACGACGGTGCCGATGACGATCAGCGCCGGCGTGCGCACCTTCTGCTGCGCCGCCAGCAGCGGCAGCGTCGTCACGGTGCCGGTGAGGCAGCGTTCGTCGGGCAGCGTCGCGCGTTCGACGATGGCCGCCGGCGTGTCGGCGGCCAGGCCGTGCGCGACGAGCTCGCGGCAGATGATCGGCAGCGTGCCGACGCCCATGTAGATGACCAGCGTCTGCCGCGGCCGCGCCAGCGCCTCCCAGTCCAGGTCGACGGCCTGGCGGTCGCTGCGCAGATGGCCGGTGGCGAAGACCAGCGCGCCGGCGTGGTCGCGGTGCGTCAGCGGGATGCCGGCACTGGCGCCGGCGCCTTGTGCGGCGCTCAGCCCCGGGATGACGTCGAACGGCACGCCGGCTTCGGCCAGCGCGATCGCTTCTTCGCCGCCGCGGCCGAAGATGTAGCCGTCGCCGCCCTTGAGCCGCACCAGCGAGCGCCCGCTGCGCGCCAGGCGCAGCATCAGCTCGATGATCTGGTCCTGCGGCAGCGCGTGCCGCGAGGCCTGCTTGCCGACGTACAGCCGTTCGGCCGTGGCCGGCGCCAGCGCCAGGATCTCCTCGCTCACGAGGTGATCGTAGAGAACCAGCGATGAGCGCTGAAGCGCTTTCGCAGCCTTGATCGTCAGGAGTTCGGGGTCTCCGGGGCCTGCGCCCAGCAGCGTCACGCGGCCATAGCGCGACGGGTCCGCCAAAAGGTACGGCGCCTCAGGGAAAGCGTTCATGCCGACCTCCTTGCCGGGTGTTGTCGCGATGTGATGCCATTGTGGAAATGCGGCGGCGGGAGCGTCCTTGAACCAGTTTAAGGACGCCCGGGCAGCCGCTGCGGACCATGCCTTCCACGGACGCGGCCACACCGCGCCGAGACACGTCGCCGGTCTCCGGGCCGGAGGCGACCTGCTGAAGAGAGAGAAGGAGAGAACATGATCCGTACGACGACGGTCGCAGGCGCTGCGGCGCTGCTGGCGACCCTGTTGGCGTCTCCCGCTGTGCTGGCGCAAGGCGCCGCCTCCGACGCCGCCGAGACCCACGGCACGGTGCCGGCGGCGCAGCAGAGCTACCAGGGCGCTCCGTCGCCGCTGGCCAACGAGCCGATGTACCAGAGCGCCAACCCGAAGGCGCCGAAGATGACGCAGGCCGAGTTCGAGCTCGGCCGCAAGACGTACTTTCGAGCGCTGCGCCGGCTGCCACGGCGTGCTGCGCAAGGGCGCCACCGGCAAGCCGCTGACGCCGGACATCACGCTGTCCAAGGGCACCGACTACCTGAAGGTGTTCATCTCCTACGGCAGCCCCGCCGGCATGCCGAACTGGCTGACCTCGGGCGAGCTCGACGAGAAGACCGTCGACATCATGGCCCGCTACATCCAGCAGGACCCGCCGCAGCCGCCGGAGTTCGGCCTGGCGCAGATGAAGCAGACCTGGAAGGTGCTCATCCCGCCGGAGAAGCGGCCGACGCGGAAGATGAACAAGTTCAACATCGAGAACATCTTCTCGACGACGCTGCGTGACGCCGGCGAGATCGCGCTGATCGACGGCGACAGCAAGCAGATCATCAGCGTCATCAAGACCGGCTACGCGGTGCACATCTCGCGCACCTCGGCCTCGGGCCGCTACCTGTTCGTCATCGGCCGCGACGCCAAGATCAACATGATCGACCTCTGGATGGAGCATCCGGAGACGGTGGCCGAGATCCGCGTCGGCCTGGAAGCGCGTTCGGTCGAGACCTCCAAGTACAAGGGCTACGAGGACAAGCTGGCGATCGCCGGCACCTACTGGCCGCCGCAGTTCACGATCATGGACGGCGACACGCTGGAGCCGAAGAAGATCGTCGCCACGCGCGGCATGGTGGTCGGCACGCAGGAATACCACCCCGAGCCGCGTGTCGCGTCGATCGTCGCCTCGCACTTCAAGCCGGAGTTCATCGTCAACGTCAAGGAGACGGGCAAGACCTTGATGGTCGACTACTCCAACCTCGACGCGCTGAAGATGACCGAGATCGGCTCGGCACCCTTCCTGCACGACGGCGGCTGGGACGCGACCAAGCGCTACTTCTTCGTCGCTGCCAACCAGAGCAACAAGATCACCGTCATCGACGCCAAGGAAGACAAGCTGGCGGCCATCGTCGAAGTCGGCAAGATCCCGCACCCGGGCCGCGGCGCCAACTTCGTGCACCCGAAGTTCGGCCCCGTCTGGGCCACCGGCCACCTGGGCGACGAGACGATCTCGCTGATCGGCACCGACCCGGTCAAGCACAAGCAGTACGCCTTCAAGGAAGTCGCCAAGCTCACCGGCCAGGGCGGCGGCAACCTGTTCCTGAAGAGCCATCCGAAGTCGCAGCACCTGTACGTCGACACGCCGCTGAACCCCGACCCGGCGCTGTCGCAGTCGGTCGCGGTCTACGACGTGAAGAACCTGGACAAGGGCTTCACCGTGCTGCCGATCGCGCAGTGGGCGGGCCTGGGCGACGACGGCGCCAAGCGTGTCGTGCAGCCCGAGTTCAACAAGGCCGGTGACGAGGTCTGGTTCTCGGTCTGGTCGGCCAAGAACAAGCAGAGCGCGCTGGTCGTCGTCGACGACAAGACGCTGAAGCTGAAGGCCGTGATCAAGGACCCGCGGCTGATCACGCCCACGGGCCACTTCAACATCTTCAACACGCAACACGACATCTATTGATGTCGCGCACCGGGGGCGGCACCGGCGCCGCTCCCGGCTTCCCCAGCCCCGAAAGGACTCCCATGAAGAAGACCCTGCTGGTCGCGCTCGGCCTCGCGTTCGCCTGCGCCGGTGCCCTGGCCGCACCCGAGGACGCCATCACCAAGGCCGGCTGCAACGCCTGCCACACGAAGGACAAGAAGCTCGTCGGCCCGTCGTTCAAGGAGATCGCGACGAAGTACAAGGGCCAGGACGTCAGCGCCAAGCTCTTCGACAAGGTGCGCAAGGGCGGCTCGGGCAGCTTCGGCCCGATCCCGATGTCGCCGAACCCGCCCGAGAAGATCTCCGACGGCGACCTCAAGGAGGTCATCGCGTGGATCCTCAAGCAAGGCTGAGGCTGCGCCGGCTGGCGGCCGTCGTGCTGACGACGGCTGCCGCCACGGCCGCGGCCGCCGAAACTGCGTCCGAGCCCGATGCCCCACGGCAGCAGCAGCTCGTTCGCATGGTCCGGCAGGACTGCGGCTCGTGCCACGGCATGCGGCTCGGCGGCGGCCTCGGCCCCGCGCTGACGCCGCAGGCCCTGGCCGACAAACCCGTCGACGGCCTGGCCGCGACGATCTTCCACGGACGCCCCGGCACGCCGATGCCGCCCTGGCGCGCGATGCTCGACGAGGGCGAGGCGCGCTGGATCGCCGAACGGCTGGTCTCCGGCTTCCCCGAACTGCCCGCCTCCCGATGAAACGCCGCGACCTGCTCGCCGCGCTCGCGCTGCCGCCGCTGGCCGCGCTGCTGCCCGGCTGCGCCCAGACGCCCGCCCTGCGCGGCACCGGTGACCTCGGCCTCGTCGTCGAACGTGCCGCCGGCTCCGTCGTCGTCGTCGACACCAGCGCCCGCGCCGTGCTCGGCCGCGTCGGCGGCCTCGGCGACCTGTCGCACGCCTCGGCGGTGTTCTCGCGTGACGGCCGCTACGCCTACGTCTTCGGCCGCGACGGCGGCCTTACCAAGGTCGACCTGCTGGAGCGCCGCATCGCCGGCCGCGTGATGCAGGCCGGCAACTCGATCGGCGGCGCGATCAGCGCCGACGGCACGCTGGTCGCGGCGCAGAACTACACGCCCGGCGGCATCAAGGTCTTCGACGCCGCGACGCTGGCGCTGGTCGCCGACGTGCCGGCCGAACACGCGCCCGGCCAGCGCTCGCGTGTCGTCGGCCTCGTCGACCTGCCGGGCCGGCGTTTCGCCTACAGCCTGTTCGACGCCGACGCGATCTGGATCACCGACTGCTCCGACGCCGCGGCGCCGAAGACGACCAAGCTCGCCGGCATCGGCCGCCAGCCCTACGACGCGCTCGTCACGCCCGACGGCCGCCACTACGTCGCCGGACTCTTCGGCGAAGACGGCCTGGCGCTCGTCGACCTCTGGGCCGAGCCGCTGCGCGCGCGCAAGGTGCTGGCGGGCTATGGCCGCGGCCAGGAGCCGCTGCCGGTCTACAAGATGCCGCACCTGCGTGGCTGGGCCGTCGCCGGGCGCCGCGCCTACCTGCCGGCGATCGGCCGCCACGAGGTGCTGGTCGTCGACACCGAGAGCTGGCAGGAAGTCGGCCGCATCGCGGTTGCCGGCCAGCCGGTGTTCGTGATGGCGCGGCCCGACGGCCGCCAGGTCTGGGTCAACTTCGCCGTGCCCGACTACGACCGCGTGCAGGTCATCGACACGCTGACGCAGCAGGTCGTGCAGACCTTCTCGCCGGGCAAGGCGGTGCTGCACCTGGAGTTCACCCCGCGCGGCGACACGGTCTGGATCAGCAGCCGCGACGACAACCGCGTCAGCATCGTCGACACCTCGCGTTTCACGACGCTGGCGACGCTGGCCGTCGACTCGCCGAGCGGCATCTTCTTCACCTCGCGCGCCAACCGGCTGGGGATGTAGGCGATGGACAACGCCGACCTGCTCAACCCCTGGCAGCAGCGTTTCCCGCTCGAGCGCACGCCGTTCGCGACGATCGCCGCGGCCACCGGCCGCCCGGCGCCCGAAGTGCTCGCGGCGTTCCGCGACGCGCAGCGTTGCGGCGCGCTGTCGCGCATCGGCGGCATCTTCGGCGCCGGCGCCGGTGGTGCCGGGCTGCTGGTCGCGATGGCCGTGCCGCCGGCGCGGCTGGACTCGGTGGCCGCGCTCGTCTCGGCCGAGCCGCAGGTCAACCACAACTACGAGCGCGAGCACGCGCTGAACCTCTGGTTCGTCGTCAACGCCGGCGACGCCGGCGCCGTCGAGGCCGTCGTCGCGCGGCTGGAACACGCCACCGGCCTGGCCGCCGTGCGCCTGCCGCTCGTGCGGCCCTACCGCATCGACCTCGGTTTCGACCTGCGGGCGCGCACCGCGCCCGACACGATGGCGCCGCAGCGCCGCGCGCCGGCGGTGCCCGCTGCCGACCGGCCGCTGGCCGCGCTCGTCGAACAAGGCCTGCCGCTGGTGCCGCGGCCTTACGACCTCTGGGCACGTGAGCTCGGCCGCGAGCCCGAGGCCGTGCTCACGACGCTGGGCGGCTGGCTGGTCGACGGCACCTTGAAGCGTTTCGGCGCCATCGTGCGCCACCACGAACTCGGTTTCGCCGCCAACGCGATGGCCGTCTTCGACGTGCCCGACACCGAGGTCGACACGCGCGGCGAAGCGCTGGCGCAGGTGCCCGGCGTCACGCTGGCCTACCGCCGCGCGCGTGGCGAAGGCTGGCCCTTCAACCTGTACTGCATGGTGCACGGCCGCGACCGCGAGGCGGTGCACGCCGTGCTCGAGCGCGCTGCCGTGGCCGCCGGGCTGCAGCACGTCCCGCGTTCGGTGCTGTTCTCGTGCCGGCGTTTCAAGCAGACCGGTGCCTCGCGTTTCGGCGCCCCCGTCCTGGAGTCCGCCCATGCTCACGCCTGAGGACCTGCGGCTGATCGACCGCCTGCATGGCGGCTTGCCGCTCAGCGACCGGCCGTTCGCCGAGCTGGCCGCCGAACTCGGCTGCAGCGAGTACACGCTGATCGAACGGGTGCACGGCTGGCTGACGGCCGGCGTGCTGACCCGTTTCGGCCCGCTGTTCCAGATCGAACGTGCCGGCGGGCGTTTCGTGCTCGCCGCGATCGCCGTGCCCGAAGAACGTTTCGACGCCGTCGCCGCGATCGTCAACGCGCTGCCCGAGGTGGCGCACAACTACCGCCGCGAGCATGCGCTGAACATGTGGTTCGTCGTCGCCGCCGAATCGCCGGCCGCGGCCGACGCCGCGATCGCGCGCATCGAAGCCGAGACCGGCCTGCCGGTGCTCGCCTTCCCGAAGGAGCGCGAGTTCTTCGTCGAGCTGCGCCTGCCGCTGGTGGACGCCGCCACGGCGCTGGAGACCGAGGAGGCCGACGATGCCGCTTGACGCCTTCGACCGTGAGCTGATTGCCGCCACGCAAGGCGGGCTGCCGCTGGTGCCGCGGCCATATGAGGCCGTCGGCGCGATGCTCGGCGTGTCCGGCGAACGCGTGCGCGAGCGCCTGGCGCAGATGCTCGAGCAAGGCCTGGTGCGCCGCATCGGCGCCGTGCCCAACCACTACAGGCTGGGTTTCACCGCCAACGGCATGAGCGTCTGGGACGTCGCCGACGAGCAGGTCGACGCGCTCGGCGAACGCATCGGCGCGCTGGCCGGCGTCAGCCACTGCTACCGCCGCCCGCGCCACCTGCCGGCCTGGCCCTACAACCTGTTCGCGATGCTGCACGGCCGCAGCCGCGCCGAAGTCGAGGCCCAGGCCCGCGAGGTCGAGAAACTGCTCGGCAGCGCCTGCCGCGGCCACGACATCCTCTATTCCACCGCGATCCTGAAGAAGACCGGATTGCGCCTGTCGGGAGCCTGACCATGTTCCGCATCAGCCAGTACCTGCGTGAACTCGATGCCGCGATCCGCACCGGCGCCTGGCCGGCGGTGCGCACGCCGCGCCCCTCGGGCCCGGTCGTCATATGGAACCTGATCCGGCGCTGCAACCTGACCTGCAAACACTGCTACGCGCTGTCGGCCGACCACGACTACGCTGGCGAGCTGTCCAACGCCGAGGTCGGCACGGTGATGGACGACCTGAAGGCCTACCGCGTGCCGGTGCTGATCCTCTCCGGCGGCGAGCCGCTGATGCGCCCGGACCTGTTCGAGATCGCCGAGCGCGCCAAGGCGATGCGCTTCTACACCGGGCTGTCGACCAACGGCACGCTGATCGACTTGCCTACAGCCGACCGCATCGCCGCCACCGGCTTCGACTACGTCGGCATCAGCCTGGACGGGCTGAAGGCCACGCACGACAAGTTCCGCCGCCTGGACGGCGCCTTCGACCGCAGCCTGGCCGCCGTGCGCCTGCTGCGTGCACGCGGCGTCAAGGTCGGCCTGCGCTTCACGATGACGGCGCTGAACCAGCAGGACCTGCCGGCGCTGCTGGCGCTGATGCGCGAGGAGCAGGTCGACAAGTTCTACTTCTCGCACCTGAACTACGCCGGCCGCGGCAACATCCACCGCGGCAAGGACTCGCAGTTCGCCGCCACGCGCCAGGCGATGGAGCTGCTGTTCGAACGCGCCTGGCAGAGCGTGCAGGAAGGCCGCGACGAAGACTACGTCACCGGCAACAACGACGCCGACGGCCCCTTCCTGCTGCAGTGGGCGGCGGCGCGCTGGCCCGAGTGGGCCGAGGCGCTGCGCGAGCGCCTGGTCGCCTGGGGCGGCAACTCCAGCGGCGTCAACGTCGCCAACATCGACAACCTCGGCAACGTGCACCCCGACACGATGTGGTGGCACCACTCGCTGGGCAACGTGCGCGAGCGGCCGTTCTCGGCGATCTGGAGCGACACCTCAGACCCGCTGATGGCCGGGCTGAAGGCCCACCCGCGCCCGGTCGGCGGCCGCTGCGCCGGCTGCCGCCACTTCGCGATCTGCGGCGGCAACACGCGCGTGCGTGCCCAGCAGCTCACCGGCGACGCCTGGGCCGAAGACCCAGGCTGCTACCTCGACGACGAGGAGATCGGCCTGGCCGCCGGTGCCGACGCGGCGCGCGTCGCGCTGGCGCCGTTCGGCCGCCGGGAGAGCGAGCATGCGTAGACGCACGCTGAAGTTGCTGCTGGCCGCGGCCGTCGTCTGGGTCGGCTGGGACGTCGCGCACGCCCAGGCCGCCAGCGAGCCCGCCGCCGCGCCGGCCGCCCCGGCGCTGTACACGACACACTGCGCCGCCTGCCACGGCGCCCAGCGCACCGGCGGCATGGGCCCGGCGCTGCTGCCCGAAAGCCTGGAGCGCCTGCGCCCGGCCGAAGCGCGCAAGGTCATCGCCCAGGGCCGCCCGGCGACGCAGATGGCGGGTTTCGCCGACAAGCTGAGCACCGCCGAGATCGACGCGCTGGCCGCCTGGGTCTACCAGCCGGTGAACCCGGCGCCGGCCTGGAGCGAAGCCGACATCCGCGCCTCGCGCGAAGAGACGCCGGGCGCCGCGAAGCTGCCGGCCAAACCGGTGTGGCGTGCCGACCCGATGAACCTGTTCGTCGTCGTCGAAGGCGGCGACCACCACGTCTCGCTGGTCGACGGCGACCGCTTCGAAGTCATCCACCGCTTCGCCAGCCGCTACGCGCTGCACGGCGGGCCGAAGTTCACGCCCGACGGGCGCTACGTCTATTTCGGCAGCCGCGACGGCTGGATCACGAAGTACGACCTCTGGAACCTGACGGTGGTGGCCGAGGTGCGCGCCGGGCTCAACATGCGCAACATCGCCGTCAGCGGCGACGGCCGCTGGGTGATGGCGGCCAACTACCTGCCGAAGACGGTGGCGCTGTTCGACGCCGACCTGAAGCTCGTGAAGACCCTCGCCGCGCAGACACTGGACGGCAAGCAGAGCTCGCGCGTCTCGGCGGTCTACGACGCTGCGCCGCGCCACAGCTTCGTCGTCGCGATGAAGGACATCCCCGAGGTCTGGGAGATCAGCTACGACCCGAAGGCCGAGCCGATCTTCGACGGCTACGTGCACGACTACAAGATGGGCGAGGCGATCGCGACGCCGGGTTTCCAGAACCCGCGCCGCACGCTGCTCGACGAGCCGCTGGACGACTTCTTCTTCGACCAGGGTTACCGCCACCTGCTCGGCGCGACGCGGCCCAAGGCCGACGGGCAGGGCGCCAACGCGCAGGTCGTCAACCTCGACATCCGGCGCAAGGTGGCCGACCTGCCGATCGCCGGCATGCCGCACCTGGGCTCGGGCATCACCTTCGCTTGGAACGGCACGACGGTGCTCGCCAGCCCCAACCTCAAGGGAGGGGCGATCGACGTCATCGACATGAAGACCTGGAAGCCGGTGAAGACGATCCCCACGCCGGGCCCGGGCTTCTTCATGCGCAGCCACGAGGCCACGCCTTACGCCTGGACCGATTCGATGATGAGCCCGACGGCCAAGGACACGCTGACGCTGATCGACAAGGCGACGCTGACCCCGGTGGCGACGATCCGCGAGCCCGGCAAGACGCTGGCGCACATCGAGTTCACGAAGGACGGCCGCTACGCGCTGGCCAGCGTCTGGGAGCTGGACGGCGCGCTCGTCGTCTACGACGCCAAGACGCTGAAGGAAGTGAAGCGCCTGCCGATGAGCAAGCCGGTAGGCAAGTACAACGTCTGGAACAAGATCACGCGCTCGGAGGGCACTTCGCACTAAGGAAGGTCTGCAAAACGCCCCCGCGAAGCCGGCTTGCCCGTGCGAGGTAGGCAGGCGAGGATGCCCGACATGAAGCAGCTCGGACTTGGCCTGAACCTGTCGACGAAGAAGACGCGCAAGCGCGAGTTCCTCGAGGAGATGGACCGCGTGGTGCCGTGGGCGGCGCTGGTGGAGATCGTGCAGCCGCACTATCCGCGAGCCAGGACCGGGCGGCCGCCGTTTGCGCTGGAGACGATGCTGCGCATCCACTACCTGCAGCAATGGTTCGGGCTGAGCGACCCGGCGATGGAAGAGGCGCTGCACGACGTGCCGCTGTACCGGGAGTTCGCTCGGCTCGATGGTGCGACGCAGAGGTTGCCCGACGAGACGACGATCCTGCGGTTTCGCCACCTGCTGGAGCGCCACGAACTGGCGGCCGACATGCTGCGCCTGGTGGCCGATCTGCTGCAGCACAAGGGCCTGATGCTGCGCACCGGCACGGTGGTGGACGCGACGCTGATCGCGGCGCCCAGCTCGACGAAGAACGCCGAAGGCGAGCGCGATCCGGAGATGAAGCAGACCCGCAAGGGCAACAACTGGTACTTCGGGATGAAGGCGCACATCGGGGTGGACGCGGCCTCGGGGCTGGTGCACACGGTGGTGGCCACGCCGGCGAACGTCAACGACCTGAACGTGGCCGGACAACTGCTGCATGGCGAGGAACGCAACGCCTTCGGCGACGCCGGCTACCAGGGCGTGCACAAGAGGCCCGAGGCGCGAGGGCCGACCTGGCACGTGGCCTTGCGCCCGGGGCTGCGGCGGCTGCTCGACGCGCGGGATCGCCAGGATGCGATCACCGAGCGAATCGAACAACTCAAGGCCAGCGTGCGGGCCAAGGTGGAGCACCCGTTTCGCGTGCTGAAGCGGCAGTTCGGCTTCACCAAGGTGCGGTACCGGGGGCTGGCCAAGAACACGGCGCAGATCCAGACGCTGTTCGCGCTGGCGAACCTGTGGATGGCGCGAAGGCATCTCATGGGAGCCCGGGGATGAGTGCGCCCGGTGGGCGCCAAACGTCCCCCGCTGGGCGCCATTTGCTTCGTTTCTCCGTCCTACAACGCTGGCTCGGGGGCGCAATGCGCTCCTGCACAAAGCCGTCGCTAACGATGTCGCGCCGATCCGGTCGCTCGGCGTGTTGTGCAGACCTTCCCTAAGCGCAAACCCCGTCCGGCGAACTGTTCTTGATCAAAGCCAATTTGACCGGACTCAATACGATAAGAGTTCCCATTTGCAACGAGCCCCGGCGTCCGTCACGCCAGAGGGCACGAAAAAGGAACCGTCCAGATGATCAAGCCCCTGCTGGCCGCACTCGGCCTCGCCGTCGTGTCCGCCTCCGCGCTGGCCGCGCCCCAGGACATCGCCGCCAAGTCCGGCTGTCTGGCCTGCCACCAGGTCGACAAGAAGGTCGTCGGCCCGTCCTACAAGGAGATCGCGGCCAAGTACAAGGGCAAGAAGGCTGACGCGCAGCTCTTCGACAAGGTGCGCAAGGGTGGTGCCGGCAACTGGGGCCCGATCCCGATGATTCCGCACACGCCGCAGCAGATCTCCGACGCGGACCTGAAGACCGTCGTCAGCTGGATCCTGGCCCAGTGAGGCCGGGGAGCCGCCCGCTCGGGCGGCGCATGAAGGCTCAGATCGGCGCGTAGCCGCCCAGGCCGTCGGGCCAGGGCGTCAGCACCTCGTAGCCGTCGCGTGTGACGGCCACCATGTGCTCCCACTGCGCCGACAGCGAGCCGTCGCGCGTGACGACGGTCCAGCCGTCGCCGGCGTCGCGGATCGCGGCGCTGCCGGCGTTGAGCATCGGCTCGATCGTGAAGATCATGCCCTCGGCCAGCCGCAGCCCCTGGCCGCGCTGGCCGAAGTGCGCGACGTGCGGGTCACCGTGGTAGACGGTGCCGATGCCGTGGCCGCCGTACTCGCGCACGACGCCGAAGCCTTCGCGCCGCGCGACGGTCTGGATCGCGTGGCCGACGTCGCCCAGCGTCGCGCCCGGGCGCACGCGGCGGATGCCGGCGCGCATCGCCTCGTAGGTCGTGTCCACCAGGCGGCGCGCCAGCGGCGAGACCTCGCCGATGCAGTACATGCGGCTGCAGTCGCCGTACCAGCCGTCGTGGATCACGGCGACGTCGATGTTGACGATGTCGCCGTCCTTCAGCACCGTGGCCGGCGACGGGATGCCGTGGCAGACGACCTCGTTCACCGAGGCGCAGACCGTCTTCGGGAAGCCGTGGTAGCCGACGTTGGCCGGCACCGCCTTCAGCGTGCCGACGATGTAGTCGTGGCACAGCGCATCCAGTGCCTCGGTGCTGACGCCGGCGCGCACGTGCGGCACCAGCATCGCCAGCACCGACGCCGCCATCTGGCCGGCGACACGCGCCTTGGCGACTTCGGCCGGGTTGCGGCGCGGGATCGGGCCCCTCATTGCACCCTCGCCTCGGGCGCCGCGGCCACCTTGGCCAGGTCCAGCCCGCCGGCCAGTTCGGCGCGCACCAGCATCTGGCACAGCTCGCCGTGCGGCAGGTCGGGGTGCAGCTCGGCGAGCATGCCGATGCGCATCCAGTGTTCGGCCTGGGCGTTGATCGAGCGCGACAGCGCGTTGGCGGCGATGCGCAGGTTCTCGTGCATCGGCTCGGAGATTTTGACGATTCCCATGCGGCCAGTATACGAAACGTATACGAACCGTATCGCCGGCAGGGTCAGCCGCTGGGCAGCCAGGCGCTGTCGGGCCAGGGGCGCGACAGCCCGGCGTGCGGCGCCAGCCCGCAAGGCAGCGGCGGCACCGGCAGCGCCTGCGCCAGCGCGCAGGCGGCGGCGAAGCCGGTGTCGCCGTCGAAGGCGTGGGTGACGATGATGCCGATGCCGGCCGCGACTGCCGCGTCGGCGAGCGTCAGGCAGCGCGCCAGGCCCAGCAGCGCCGGTTTCAGCACCCAGGCCGCCGGGCGGCGATCGGGCGGCAGCGCCAGCAGTGCGGCGGCGCGCGCCGGGTCGGCCAGCGACTCGTCGGCGGCCCAGGGCAGCGGCAGCCTCGGCGGGATGCCGAAGCAGGGCTCCTCGACGAGTTCGACGCCGTAGCGCGCCAGCGCCGCCAGCCGCGCCGGCGCGTCGGCCGGGGGCAGCGCGCCGTTGGCGTCCAGGCGCAGCGCGGCGCCCGGCGCCGCGGCGTGCACGGCCGCCAGCAACGTCTCTTCCTCGGCGTCGCTGCGGCCGCGGATCGCGATCTTCAGCTTCAGCACGCGGTGGCCGCGCGCCGCGGCCGCCGCAGCGACGGCCGGCGCCCGTTCGTCGTCGGGCAGCAGCACGCTGACCGGCACCGGCTGCAGCGCACGGCCGGCGGCCAGCCACTCGGCGGCGCTGCGGCCTTCCGCCTGCGCGGCGGCCTCGAGCAGCGCGCATTCGAGCGCGAAGCGTGCCGACGGCCGGTGCTCCAGCCGCGCCGCGTGCGGCGCCAGCGCCGCGTCCAGCCGCGCCGCCGGCGAGCCTTCGGCGGGCAGCCGCAGTTCCACGCCGGCCAGCGTCGTCAGCGTGTCTTCGACACCGTCGGCGTCGTCGGGGCTGAAGCCGGGCAGCGGCAGCGCTTCGCCGTGGCCGGTCAACGCGCCCGCCGACAAGGTGACGCGCACCGCGACACGCGACCGCGCCGTGCCGCGCACGACGACGCTGCCGCACTCGACGCGCTCGGGCGCGCCCAGCGTCAGCCGCAGCGCCACGCCTTTCATGACGCCAGCCGCGCCAGCGCCGAGGCGACGGCCTGCGGCGCTTCGAGCAGCAGGTTGTGGCCGGCGCCGGGCACCCGTTCGTGCGTCACCTGCGGCGGCCGCGCCAGGCCGGCGGCCAGCGTGTCGAAGCGTGTGTCCTCGGCGCCGGTCAGCCAGTGCAGGCGCTGCACGCCGCTGGCGACCGCGGCGCGGTAGTCGGGCATGCGCGCCAGCCCGGCGACCTCGAAGGCCCAGGTCAGCGCTTCGGCGTCGTGCGCCAGCCGGGCGGCGCGTTGCGCGGCCTGCGCCGCCGCCGGCAGCGCCTGCTGGCTGGCGAACAGCGGCAGCGCCTCCCAGGCATCGACAAAAGCCGCCAGGCCGTCGCGGCGCAAGGCGGCGGCCCGTGCCGTGTCCTGCGCCTCGCGTTCGCGGCGTTCGGCTTCGCTCGCCAGGCCGACGTGGCCGCCGACCAGCAGCACCGCGCGCACCTGGCCGGGCCGGGCCATCGCCGCGCCCAGCGCCAGCCGTGCGCCCATCGAATAACCGGCCAGCAGTGCGCCGGCCGGCAGCGTGGCGGCGATGGCCTCCACCGCCTCGGCCCAGCTTCGGGGTTCGGGTGCCGCCGGGCCGTGGCCGGGCAGCCAGGGGCACCAGGCCTGGCCGTGCGAGGGCAGCGCGGCGAGCACGCCGTCCCAGGCGCCGGGGTGGCCGAGAAAACCGTGCAGCAGCACCAGCGGCGGGCCGTCGCCGCGTGCGGCGTGGCGGCTGCCGGGCGTGTTCACGCCAGCGACACCGCCGCGGCGCCGGCTTCGGCCATCGCCGCCAGCAGCGCCGCGCGCGTGGCGCTGCCGCCGTCGGCGACACGCGCTTCGATCAGCATCGGCCGGTTGGCGGCCAGCGCGCAGGCCAGCGCGTCGCGCAGCGCCGCCGGCGTGGCGACAGGTTCGTAGCCCAGGTCGTAGGTCGCGGCCAGGCCTTCGAAACCACGGCCGTGGCCGGCGACGAACAGCGATTCGCAATCGTCGGCCAGCGCCGGGTCGCGGCCGATCGGCAGGCGCTCGAAGATGCGGCCGCCGTCGTTGTGCACGGCGACGATGGCCAGCGGCCCGCGCACCGCGGCCGCCGCGGCCAGGCCGCCGGCGTCGTGCAGCAGCGAGACGTCGCCCAGCAGCAGCGCCATCGGCCCGTCGAGCACACGGCGGGCGCCGGCGGCGCCGGCCACCAGGCCGTCGATGCCGGCGGCGCCACGCTGGTGCAGCACGGCCAGCACGCGGGCGTCGGGGCGCAGGTCGTGGTCCAGGTCGCGCACCGGGTTGCTGTTGCCGACCATCAGCGTCGCGCCGGCCGGCAGCGCGGCAAGCAGCAGCGCCGGGATCTGGTGTTCGTGCAGCGGGCCGTCGTCGGGCGCATCGGCGGCGTCGGCGCGCGCCGCCCAGGCGCCGGCTTCGGCGAACTGCCAGCGCTGCGCGTAGTAGGTCGCGGTCTCGCGTTCGGCCATCAGGCGCGGCTCGGCTTCCAGGCGTTCGGCGGCGGCGTCCAGCAGCGCGGCCACCGGGCCGAGCAGCATCGCTGCGGCGCCGCCGGCCGGGTCGGCCGGGCGTTCGCCGGGCAGCACGAAACGTTCCGGCGCGTCGTGGCCGGAGCACAGTGCCAGCCATTGCGCCGACACCGCCGGCGCGCCGATCTCCAGCGCCAGCTCGGGCTTCAGCGCGGCGCGCACCGGGCGCGAGCGCAGCAGCGCGTCGAAGGCGCCCAGGCAGCGCGGCAGCGCCTCCTCGGCGAGGCCGAAACGCAGCTGGCTGGTCGCTTCGGCGAGCAGCACGTAGCCGCTGGCGGCGACGAAACGCGCGACCGCGCGGCGCAGCGCCGGCGCGTCGGCCGTCGGCAGCGGGCCGGCGACGATGACGCCCTTGGGCGCGGCCCGCACCCGTTCGACCAGCAGCGCCACCGCCTCGGGCGACGGCACGGCGGCCGGCGGCAGCAGGCGCGGCGCGCCGGCGCGCGACAGGCGCTCGACCAGCGGCCGCCACGGTTCGCCGCCCGGGCCGGGCTGCGGCTCCAGCGGCTTGCGGAAACGCGCGTTGACGTGCACCGCGCCGGCCAGCGGGTGCTGCGTCGCCAGCACCGCCTGCGCGGCGATGCGCGGCACGGCGCGCAGCGCCGCCGGGTGCTCGTCGGGCACGCCGAGGTCGTAGAAGGCGCGCACGTGGCGGCCGAACAGGTGCTGCTGGTCGACCGTCTGCGAGGCTTGCGCGTCCTGCACTTCCCAGGGCCGGTCGGCACTGAGCAGCAGCAGCGGGATACCGGCTTCGCGGGCTTCCATCGCCGCCGGCAGCCAGTGGCCGGGCGCGGTGCCGCTGGTGGCCAGCACCACGGCCGGGCGGCCGGTCGCGCGCGCCTGGCCGAGCGCGAAGAAGGCCGCGGCGCGCTCGTCGTGCAGCAGCGTGTGCGGCAGCGCACGCGCCAGCGCCAGCGCCAGCGGCGTCGAGCGCGAGCCCGGGCTGATGACGGCGTGGCCGATGCCGGCGTCGCGCAGCGCGCCGGCGAACAGCCGCGCCCAGGCGGTGTGCAGATCGCTCATGCAGTCACGAAAGCGCGCCAGGCGTCGAGCACGCTGCCTTGTTTGGCGCGTGTCTCGGCGAGTTCACGTTCGCCGTCGGAGCCGTCGACGATGCCGGCACCGGCCGGCAGCACCGCCAGCCGGCCGGCGAGCAGCGCGCCGCGCAGGCCGACGACGGCGTGCGCCGTGCCGTCGGCCGACAGGCGCAGCACCGGGCCGGCGTACAGGCCGCGGGCCTCGCCTTCCAGCGCCGCCAGCAGCGTCGCGGCGCGGTCGGCCGGCAGGCCGCAGACGGCGGGCGTCGGGTGCAGCGCGTGCACCAGCGCCAGTGCGTCGGGGGCGGCGCTCAGCGTCGCTTCGATCGGGGTGTGCAAGTGCGCCAGGCCACGCGTGCGGCGCAGGCCGGGCGCGCGCGTCGGCGGCAGCGCCTGCACCCACGGCGCGATGGCCGCGCGCACGGCGTCGACGACGACAGCGTGTTCGTGGCGTTCCTTGGCGTCGGCGTACAGCTCCTCGGCGCGCGACTCGGGCCGCGTGCCGGCCAGCGCCTCGGTGCGCAGCGTGCGGCCGTCCAGGCGCAGCAGGGTCTCGGGCGTGGCGCCCAGCCAGGCCTTGCCGCCGCGGCACCAGGCGTAGCGCACGGCGCCGCTCTGGTGCGCCGACAGCCGGCGCATCACCGCCGCGGCCGAGGGCACGGCGCCGAAGGCGATGCGGGCGCGGCGCGCCAGCACCACCTTGACCAGCTCGCCGGCACGGATGCGCGCCACCGCGTCGCCGACGGCGGCGGTGTAACGCGCCGCGGTGTCGGCGTCGTCGAACTCCTCGAAGTCGGGCAGCGCCTCGCTCTCGGCCGGCGGCAGCGCCGCCAGCTCGCGGGCGACGGTGGCCAGGCGGCTGCGCAGCGTGTCGGCTTCGGCGGCCGGCAGCGTCAGCCGCAGCCAGGCGCGGCCGCCACGCTGCACCACCAGGCGCTCGGGCAGCACGACGCCGCCGGGCAGCAGCCCGGCCCAGAGCTCGTCGGGCTGCTCGTGCGGCGAAAACGGCAGCACGCCCAGCGCGGTGGGCGGCGGCGCGTCGGGGCTGACGTCGGCGACGCCGGCCCACAGCGCGTGGCCGTCGCCGGGGCGGCCGGTCAGCCAGCGCACCGCGCCGATGCCGACCCAGGACTCGCCGTTGGGCGCCATGAACGCTGCCGTCGGCTCGCCCCCGGCAGCGAGCAGGCGCTCGGGCGGCAGCGGGGCGATCTCCAGCGCGGCGCTGCACAGACGCAGCGGATGGCCGGGGGGCAGGGCGAGGTTCATCGGGTTCGCAACGGACGGGCGGATCAGGACTCGGCGGGACGATACACGGTGCCCCGGGCCGGTCGCAGGGTTGCGGCTAGACCTATGTCAAGAGAGCGTGACGAGAGCACGCCGTCGCTGCGCCGGGTTTGACGCAGTCGTGCCGAGGCGGCCGGGCGCCGCCGGGCCGGTGATCAGTGCGCGGACCCGGCCGCGGCCGGCGCCTGCGCGCCGCCGCGCGGCAGCCGCACCGTGAACACCGTGAGGTCGCCGTCGCAGTGCACGCCGACCTCGCCGCCGTGCGCCTGGGCGATCTCGCGCACGATGTACAGCCCCAGGCCCAGACTCTCGCGGCCGTCGCCGCTTTCCTGCGGCGCGCTGCCGCGCTGCAGCGGGCCGAACAGATCCTGCAGGGCGCCCACGTCCACTGGCGAGCCGTGGTTGCTGACGTCGAGCACGAAGTCCGCCTCCCGGCCGTCGAGCGTCACGCCCACCGGCTGGTCGCGCCTGCCGTAGCGGATGGCGTTGGACACCAGGTTGCGCAGCAGCTGTTGCAGCCGTGCGCCGTCCCAGAAGCCGCGGGTGTCGCCGGCGACCGTCAGCTCGATCTGCCGGTCGGGGTGGGCGCCGCGCAGCTGCTCCACCTCGTCCAGCGCACGCGTCGCGAAGTCGGTCTCCGCGCACTCCAGGTTCAGCCCCAGGCCCAGGCTGGTGCGGCCGAAGGTCGACAGGTCGTCGATCAGCGCGCGCAGCGACACGCCGCTGCGCATCAGGCGCGCGGCGGCCGTCGTCACCTGGTCACCGGCCTGCAGCCGCTGCAGATAGGTGGCGGTCATGAAGATGTTGCCCAGCGGCGTGCGCATGTCGTGGCCCAGCATCGCCAGCACCAGGTTGCGCGAGAACTCCACCTGGGCGTGGAAATGCGCCACCGACTCGGCCACCGCCTGGTCGATGGCCTCGTTGAAGCGGATCACCTCGTCGACCTCGGCCGTGCCGGCCGGCTCGGCGTCGAGCCAGCGGCGCAGCACGCTGGCGCGCAGCGCGCGGTACTCGGCCACCAGCTGCTCGATGTCGAAGCCGTGCTGGGCGCGCAGCACGGCGTGGATCTGAGCCGCAGTCTCGGGCGCGTTCCGGTCCACTGGCGCCCGGCCCTTGGACTTCTCGGCCTGCTGCCAGCGTGTCTGGTGCGTCTTCAGGTCGGCCGCCACGGCCTGCAGGATGGCCGGCGCGTGGTCGCGCAGCGCCAGCGAACTCATGCCGTGTGCCGCCGGCAGCTGCGTCGCGGCGAAGGCCTCCCACTCGGCCATGATGCCGTCGAGGTCGTGCAGGATGAAATCGGACAGGCTCATCGGGTCGGGTTCTCCGCAATGCGATCGGCCGCGCGGGCAAATTGCGCGCCGCGATGCTGGTCACGGTACTAATCCCGGGACGAAAACCCCGCCTGGGGAGGGATGCTCGCGTCCCGCGGAGAAATGATGCGGCCGACCCGCGCCTGCAGGTGGCCGCTCCCCACGACGAGGTGCCCGCATGCGTTGGCTTCGACAGGCGTCCTGGCTGCCGAACACGATCCGCGGCCGGCTGCAGCTGCTGGTGGTGGCCTGCGTCGTGCCCGGCTGGCTGCTGGCGCTGGCGACCGCGTTGACGCATTACCAGCGCGAGCACGACGCGCTGGTGCGCGACGCCGCCGCTTCGGCCTCGCGGCTGCTGCGCGCGCTGGAGTCCGAGATCGACAAGCACGCGACGGCGCTGCAGATGCTGGCCACCTCGCCCTACCTCGACAGCGGCGACCTGCGGCGCTTCTACGACCAGGCGCTGCTGGCGCGCTCGCAGACCGACGCGCTGACCATCGTGCTCTTCGACGTGCAGGAGAACCAGCTGCTGAACCTGCTGGTGCCCTACGGCGGCCGCTTGCCGGCGCGCCGGCCGCTGGACATGTTCCCGCCGCCGGCCGACGACGACCGGGCCCAGGTGTCGGACCTGTTCCTGGGCGCCGTCACCGGCGTGCGGCGCGTGTCGCTGCGCGTGCCGGTCCAGCGCGACGGCGAGCGCCGGTACTGGCTGGTGATGGTGCTGTCGGTCGACACGCTGGCCGACTTCCTGCGGGGCCAGGGCCTGCCGCCGAACTGGATCTCCAGCGTCGTCGACCGCCACGGCATCACCGCTGCGCGCACCCACAACGCCGAGCGTTTCGTCGGCACGCCGCTCGTGCCCGACTTGCTCCAGCGTGTGCTCGGCCAAGCGCGCAGCAGCGGCTTCACGACCACGCGCGACGGCATCGAGGTGCTGGCCAGCCATGCCCGCTCGCAGCGCTATCTGTGGTCGGTGACGATCGGCGCGCCCCGCGAGGAGCTGACGGCCGAGCTGCGCCGCAGCGTCGCCATGTTCACCGCCGTGGCGGCGCTGCTGCTGGCCGCCGGGCTGGCGCTGGCCGCGGCGCTGGGGCGCAGCATCGCCGGCCCCATCCTGGCGCTGACCGGCCCGGCGCGCCAGATCGGCGCCGGCCGGCGTGTGACGATCCCGCGGCCCGACATGCAGGAGGCGCGCGAGCTGGCCGACGTGCTGGCCAGCACCCAGGAGCTGCTGCACGAACGCGAGCAGCAGCGCGACGAAGCCGAAGCCGCGCTGCGCCGCAGCGAAGCCGACCTGCGCCTGGCCATCGAGGCCAGCCGCATGGGCACCTGGGACCTGGACATGCGCAGCGGCGTGCTCAAGCACTCGGCGCAGCACGACCGCTTCTTCGGCTACGCCGAGCCGGTGGCCGAGTGGACGGTGGCGTCGTTCCGCAACGCGCTGCACCCCGAGGACCGGCCGCGCGTGCTGGCCGAGGCCGAAGCCTCGGTGCGCCGGGGCGAGCCGCTGAACACCGAGTTCCGCGTCGTCTGGCCCGACGGCAGCGAACACTGGCTGGCGCTGCACAGCCTGATGCTGCGCGACGAGGGCGGTGCGCCGGCGCGCATGATCGGCGTCGTCGCCGACATCACCGAGCGCCGGCAGAACGAGGCGTTGCGGCTGCGCGGCGTCGAGCTGGAGATTCAGAACCGCGAGATCGAGGCCGCCAGCCGGCGCAAGCAGGAGTTCCTGGCCAGCGTCTCGCACGAGCTGCGCACGCCGCTCAACGGCGTCATCGGCTTCGCCAACCTGCTGCTGCAGGGGCTGGTGCCGCCGGGTTCGCCGCGCCACCGCCAGTACCTGGAGCACATCGCCGCCGGCGGCCGGCACCTGCTGCAGGTCGTCAACGACCTGCTGGACCTGTCCAGGATCGAAGCCGGCAAGCTGCTGCTGGCGCCCGCGCCGCTGTCGCTGCCGGGGGTGGTGGACGAAGCGCTGGCCCTGGTGCGCGCGCCGGCCGAGGCCAAGCACATCACGCTGCACGCCGAGCTCGAGCCGCTGCCCGAGCTGTGGCTGGACCCGCTGCGGCTGCGCCAGGTGTTGCTGAACTTCCTGTCCAACGCGGTGAAGTTCACGCCCGAGGGCGGCCGCGTCGAAGTGCGCGCGCGGGCGCTGGACGGCGGGCGCTGGCGCCTGGAGGTGCAGGACACCGGCATCGGCATCGACCCGCAGGACCAGGAGCGTCTCTTCGGCCGCTACGAGCAGGCCGGCGCCGCCGTCGGCGAGTTCGCCAAGGGCACCGGCCTGGGGCTGGACGTGACGCGCCAGCTCGTCGAGCTGCAGGGCGGGCGCGTCGGCCTCAGCAGCGCGCTCGGCGAAGGCAGCGTTTTCTGGGCCGAGCTGCCGCTGCGCGGCGCGCCGCCGCCTACAGCCTGAACACGCTGACGGCGCTGGCCAGCCGCGTCGACTGGTCCTTCAGGCTGCCGGCCGCCGAGGCCGCTTCTTCCACCAGCGCGGCGTTCTGCTGCGTCATCTGGTCGAGCTGCGAGACGCCGGCGTTGAGCTGGCTGATGCCGTCGCTCTGCTCGCGCGTCGCGTGGCCGATCTCGCCGATCAGCTGGTTGACGCGCTGCACGCTGGCCACCAGCTCGGTCATCGTGCTGCCGGCGTCCTGCACCATGCGCGAGCCGGTCTCGACGCTGTCGACGGCGCTGCCGATCAGGCCCTTGATCTCGCGTGCCGCCTGCGCCGAGCGCTGCGCCAGGCTGCGCACCTCGCCGGCCACGACGGCGAAGCCGCGGCCCTGCTCGCCGGCGCGCGCCGCTTCCACCGCGGCATTCAACGCCAGGATGTTGGTCTGGAACGCGATGCCGTCGATGACGCCGATGATGTCGGCGATGCGGCGCGAGCTGGTGCTGATCTCGTCCATCGTCGACACCACCTGGCCGACCACCTCGCCGCTGCGCTGGGCGACGTCGGCCGCGGTGCTGGCCAGGCTGCTGGCGGTGCCGGCCGTGTCGGCCGTCTGGCGCACCGTGCTCGCCAGCTGCGTCATCGACGCCGCGGCCTGCTGCAGGTTGGACGCCGTCTGCTCGGTGCGCGCCGACAGGTCCATGTTGCCGCTGGCGATCTCGCTGCTGGCGGTGCCGATGCTGTCGGTGGACGCGCGCACCTCGCCGATCAGGCGGCGCAGCGAGGTCTGCATGCTCTGCAGCGAGCGCAGCAACTGGCCGGTCTCGTCTTCGCCGCGCGGCGTGATGTCGTGGCTGAGGTCGAAGCCGGCGATCGCGTCGGCCACTTCGAACGGCCTCCTTTAGCGGCACGGTGATCGAGCGCGTCAGCCAAAGCGCCAGCGCGCCACCGACCGCCAGCGCGCAGATGCCGAAGACGACCAGCGCGATGCGCGCCGCGCCGATGGCCTGGGCCGCCTTCCGGGCTTCGGCATCCAGTTCGTCGCGCTGGATCTGCACGAGGCCGCGGATCGCTTCCTGGAACTGCTCGGCCGCCGGCTGGAACTTGGTCTTGAAGATCTCGTGGGCCTTGTCGACGTCGCCCGCCTGGCGCGCCGCGTAGACCTCGTCGCGCGAGCCGAGATACAGCTTGCGGGTCGCCGAGAGCTTCTCGAACAGCGCCTTCTCGGCCGCCGTCGCCATCATCGGCTCGAGTTTCTTCTGCAGTTCACTCGACTGTTTCGTCGATTCCGCCGAGATGTCGGCGAAGAACTTCGACAGATTCGCGTCGGTGCTCACCGCGATCGCCGTCGTGCGGTTGATGCCGCCGCTGATGTTGCGATACCAGTCGCTTGCCAGACGCTCGGACACGAGCGAGTTTTCCAGCATGTCCTGGTTGGCGGCGGCCGTGCGGCTGAGCGCCCAATAGCCGAAGCCCGAGCCGACGAACGAGATCAGCAGGACCAGGGCCAGCACGGTGGTGAGGCGCCGGCCAATCGACTTGGCGCCCGACAGAGTTTTCAACATCACAGTTCCCGAAGAGGAGATGACGCCGCCTCCGTGCTGGCGGCAAATACAAGCTCGCCTTGGGTCTTCGACCCTCACTTCCAACACTTGAGCCCATTTCTTCGCGCCGCCCGGATATCCGCCGATTCCCACCGCATACCCGACTGTTTGGTTTTGAGATATTTGATTCGAATAATATTAAAAGTGGTATAAATATCGTCATGCCTGCCGCCGTCCCGCTCCAGCGCCTGCAGCCCGGCGCCATCGCCCGCCATCGGCACGGGGGCGCCTATGCCGCGGTGGTGCTGGAGGGCGGTTATGTCGAAGCCGGCGAAGGCGGCCGCTGGCAGGTGGAGCCGGGCGACGTGCTGGTGCACCCGGCCTTCGCCATCCACGCCGACTGGGTGGGCCGCGGCGGCGCGCGTGTCGTCAACCTGCCGCTGCGCGACGCCCCGCGGCTGCCGCCGGCCTTTCGCGCCCGCGACCCGCAGCGCCTGCTGGAGCTGGCGCGCGCCGGCGAGCCCTTCATGCCGGCCGGGCCGGTGCAGGCGCTGGCACCGCTGCAGCAGGACTGGCCCGACGCGCTGGCCGCCGCCTTGCGCGCCGACCCCGGCCTGGCGCTCGGCACGTGGTGCCGCGATGCCGGGCTGGCACCGGCTACGCTGAGCCGCGGTTTCGCCGCCGCCTACGGCGTGACGCCGGCGCGCTACCGCGCCGACCTTCGCCTGTCGCAGGCGCTGGCGCGCCTGGCCGGGCCCGAGCCGCTGGTGCAACTGGCGCTGGCACTGGGCTACGCCGACCAGGCGCACCTGAGCCGCGCCGTGCGCGCCGCCACCGGCATGACGCCGCGGCAGCTGCGCCAGTCAAATCCGTTCAAGACGCCGCACGCCGCCGCCCACTAGCCTCACCCCGTCCGTGATGCCGCCGAGGAGGCCGCGTGTTCGACCGTTTGCCGGGGCTCACAGCCCTGTTCGCCGCTGCCGGCGTGGCCGCCGCGCCCGCGCCGGGTGATGCCACGCTGGCGGCTGCCGAAAACGCCGTGCTGCAGGCCGACGGCCCGCGCGCGCTGGCGCTGCTGCACACGCTGGCGCCCGCCGATGCGGCCGAAGCCCGCAAACGCGTCTGCATGCTGGCGCGCCTGCACGACCGGCCCTCATTCCCGGCGGCGCGCATCACCGGCCACCCGCTGGCCGACGCCGTGCTGCGCGCCTACCGCCGCTACTGGAGCGCGGCGCTGAACCCGGTGCAGCGGCCCGCCGCCGAGATCACGCTGTTCGCCGAGCTGCGCCGCCTGACCGGCCAGCCCGCGCAGGCCACGCGCGACGAACTGCAGGACGCCGTGTCGGCCCGCTTGGCGGCGCTGGGCCTGCACAGCCGCCTGGGCCGCACCGCCGAGCTGTACGACCTGATGCTGTACTTCCGCGAAGACGAGCGCCGCTACGCCGTGCTGCTGCCCGACGGCCAGCGCGAGACCGTGCGCGTGTACCTGATGCGCGACATGGCCAGCGGCGGCTGGGCCCGGCACCTCAACTGCGGCGGCCCCGGCACCGGCGGCTTCGCCACCGACGAGGGCCTGTACGCCGTCGCCGACGCCTACGACCTGGACGACGAGGCCTTCCGCATCAACTTCCTGGCCCACGAGTCGCAGCACTACGCCGACTACAAGCGCCTGCCCGGGCTGCAAGGCCCCGAGCTGGAATACCGCGCCAAGCTGGTGGAGCTGGCGCAGGCCGAGCAGACGCTGGCCAAGACGCTGCGCGCCTTCATCGCCAACCAGGGCGACGACCGCGCCAACCCGCACGCCTGGGCCAACCGGCGGGTGCTGGCGGCACTGGCGCAGCGGCTGAAGTTGGCGGAGCCAGAGCGGTTGGTGGACGCGGCGCCTGAGGCGGTGCGGGCGGCGGCGAAGGCGGCGTTGGTAGAGGACGATGCGGAGCGGGGCGTTCCACCCGCCGGGCCGTAGGCGGGCCGAGTGTCCGTCCGCGGCCGCCGCTTCAACCGCCCCGGCCCGGTGCCGACGGCGCCGTCAGGTAGCCCATCAGCACCTGCACGATGGCGTCTTCCACCGCGTCGGCCGGGAACATCGACGGCGGGTCGATCGCCGCCGCGTGCACCAGTGACTCCATGGTCTGCAGCAGCATCCAGGTCGCCAGTTCCACGTCGGCGGGCGTGAGTTCGGCGCGGTGCGTCTGCAGCAACTGGCGCACCTGGCGGTAGATGCCGCCGTCGGCCGCGCTCTGCTCGCGCGGCGCGTCGAAGAAGGGGAACTCCTTCTCCAGCACGCGGTGCAGCTCCGGCGCCACCCGGTGCGCCGCCAGCAGCGCCCGCACCATCGCGTGCACGTGGCCGCGCAGGCCGTCGGGCCGCTCGTCGGCCAGCACCGCGGCGATGGCGGCGTACATCTGCGCGCCGTGGCGCTCGTGCAGCGCCGCGACCAGCGAGTCCTTGTGCGGGAAGTACTGGTAGACCGAGCCGACGCTGACGCCGGCCCGTTCGGCCACCCTGTTGGTGTTGGTGCCGGCATAGCCGCGCTCGGCCAGAACGCGAGCCGTGGCCTCCAGGATGGCCTCGACCATGGCCTGCGAGCGGGCCTGGCGCGGCGCCTTGCGAGGCTGCGGCAGCGCGCGCGCGGCCGACGGGGAATGCGAGTTTTCAATGCGAGCCATGACTCATATTCTCCTCGATACCTGAGTTTTTACTCGCATCGAGAGCCAAAGTCATGTCGTCTTCCCGTTCGCCCCACGCGGGGCAGGCGCCGGCCGCCGCGCCGCCGGCCCAGGTCTTCGTCAAGCTGCTGCCGCTGACGCTGGCCGTGTTCGTCGCCTTCCTCACCATCGGGCTGCCGCTGCCGGTGCTGCCGCTGCACCTGGGCCGACACCTGGGCCTGGGCACGCTGGGCGTCGGCGTGCTGATTGGCAGCCAGTTCGCCGCGGCGCTGCTGTCGCGCGCCTGGGCCGGCAATCTGGCCGACACCCGGGGCGCCAAACGCGCGGTGCTGTCGGGCATGCTGGTCGCCGCCGCGTCCGGCGTCGCCTACCTCGTGTCGCTGGCCTTCGGCAGCGGCCAGGCAGCGGTGTGGACGCTGCTGGCCGGCCGGCTGCTGCTGGGCTGCGCCGAGAGCCTGATCGTCACCGGCGCGCTGGGCTGGGGCGTCGGCATGGTCGGGCCGCAGAACGCCGGCAAGGTGATGGCCTGGATCGGCATCGCGATGTACGGCGCCTACGCGGCCGGCGCGCCTGCCGGCGTGGCCGTCGATGCGCGCTGGGGCTTTGCCGGCATCTCCGTGGCCACGGCCGTCATCCCGCTGGTGGCGCTGGCCGTCGTGGCCGCGCTGCCGGGCACGCCCGCGCCGGCGCATAAGCGCACGCCGTTCTACAAGGTGCTGGGCGCGGTATGGGTGCCGGGCCTCGGGCTGGCGCTGTCCAGCGTCGGCTTCGGCGTCATCACCACCTTCGTGGCGCTGCTGTTCGCCGAGCGCGGCTGGGGGCCGGCGTCGGTGGCGTTCACTGCCTTCGGGCTGGCCTTCATCGGCGCGCGGCTGTTCTTCGGCCACCTGCCCGACAAGCTGGGCGGCGCCCGCGTGGCGCTGGCGTGCGTGCTGGTCGAGGTGCTGGGGCAGTTGCTGATCTGGGGCGCCGACGGCGTGGCCGCGGCGGCCGCAGGCGCGGCGCTGACCGGCTTCGGCTACTCGCTGGCGTTCCCTGCCTTCGGGGTGGAGGCCGTGCGGCGCGCGCCCCCGCAGGCGCGCGGCGTGGCGATGGGCGCCTACGTCGCCTTCCTGGACATCTCGCTGGGCCTCACCGGCCCCGCCGCCGGCCTCGTTGCCGGCGCGGCCGGCGTGGCGGCCATCTATCTGGCTGGTGCCGTGATGGTCGGGCTGTCGCTGGGGGTGGCGGGGGTATTGCTGCGGCGGCCGGGAACGAGAGCGTGGGGGCGGTGAGGGGCTGCTGCTGAAGGACAGCGCTGAGCGGGGTTGTTCCTGCACCTCCGCCGTAGTCCAGGCGCGGCGCCCCGAAGCCTTCAAGCCAACACGGCTTGCGTGTGTGTCCGGCCTTCGGCGAGCGGCTTCAGCCAGCCCTCGTCCTGCAGGCGCTGCCATGCGGCGGCGACATGCTCGCGCTTCATCAGGCGGCGCTTGCGGTCGTTCCACGCCTGCACGGCGGCCAGCGCGTCATCGGGCGACGTGACGCCCTCCTCGCGCGTGGCGACCCAGTGGACGGAGGCCAGCAGTTCCATGCCGTACGAGGACTGGTAGCCGTCGATCAGCCGCCCGACGCGTGCGACCTGCTCGGCCAGGTCCGAATGCTGGGCGGCGATGAAAGCCTCGGCCTCGGCCAGCGCGTCCTCCGTAGGCTCGATCTCGGCTTCCACCGTCCCGTCGCCCATGCCGCGGATGTAATGGCCTTCCATCTTGTTGAGGGCATGGCGCAGCGGATCGGAGTACGGGCCGTAGTGATGCTTCACGAACTGCAGCCCCAGCGGCCCGCCGGCCTCCTGCAGGAAGTAGGCAAGCTTCTGGACTTCGATGCGCGACAGCCCGTAGTTCAGGCCACGGTAGGTGTCGAGCATCTTGACGATGGCGGCACGCCCAGGCGTCATGCGTGGCCGGCGCGTGCGAACCTCCATCGACTTCGGCTGCGGCGCAGCGCCCGGCTCGAACAGCCGGACCTCGACATCCGGGACGTCGGCGAAGGCCGCTTCGATCAGCGGCCGCACTTCCCTCCAGTCCAGACCACCGTTGCCGCAGCCGAGCGGCGGCACGGCGATCGACCGGATTCCCAGGCGACGCACTTGCGACACCAGATCCACCAAGCCGTCGCGGATGAAGGCGATGTCGGACGAGCCGCGCCAATGATCCTTGGTCGGGAAGTTGACGATGAAGTTGGGCTTCACCAGGCCGCCGGAGTCGAACACGAACATCCGGCCGGGCCGCACCAGCCCCGCCTTGCAGGCCGCGGCATAGGCGTCGAAGTTGTCAGGCCACTTGTTCTTGAACTGCAGGGCGATGCCCTTGCCCATGACACCGACGCAGTTCACCGTGTTGACGATCGCGTCCACGTCGTCTTGCTTGAGCAGGTCGCCCTGGGTCAGCTTGATCACGATGTCGGGTTCCTAGAAGTACCAGTCGGGCATGACGTCCACCCGCAATGGTAGGCCCGCCTGGGCCGCCAGTCCCTGAACCAGGGCTTGGCGCTCTGCGTCGATGACGCCAACTCGGCTCATGCAGTTCAGCGGCGTGTGGTCCTTCACCAGAAACTCGGCTTGGCGGCGTTCCATTCGCTCCGCGTAGCGCTCCGAGGCCTGAATGGTGTGCCAGAACTTGCAGTAGCCGTCGAGCTGAGGCCGCTCGGTGATCAGATCCCATGCCACCACCGTGTCGAGCTGCCCCAGATCCGTGTACGCGGCGCTGAAGGCCAGCGTGGCGTTCCGGTCATAGAACACGAAGGGTTGCCCGAGGGCGGTGACGTTCTCGACCGTCGTCTCGAAGTGGACGATGTCCGCCTGCCGCCAGGCGCATCCCTCCACCCGGCCACCATTGATGGCGTAAAGCATCGGCGAGCGTGGTGCGAAGTAGAAAGGCACGAAGTCGTGCACCACTCCGCCTGGTGGGTCGGGCACCGCACGAACGGCGCGCGCGCCTTGGGCGCCAGCGTGCGCGATGTTCTGGTAGTTGATGCCAGCCGCGGCCCCTCGGTTCTTGGACAGCAGCGCGCCGGTGGCCAGGATCGCTGGCAGGTTGGCGATCGCCGTGATGTGAAACAGGCGGGTTGGCTTCGGTGCTGGCACTCGTCACGCTCCGCAGTCGATCTGGGCGGCCTGGAAGATACCGAACTCCCGGCAGAGCGACCCTGAGGTGGGTCCGACTGTGTCTTGCGTACGCGGCCCACCGCCCCCTCATCCACGGTGCCGTCCGCCGCCCGCAGGGCGGATTGCTGCGCTGCCGGGCAGCCATCTCCTGCGCCCTGCACTAGATTGGGCGCGCCGCGGACGTCGCGGCCAGGGAGGGCAGGTGGCACAGACCGACCGCCATTACAAGATCCGGCAGTGGCTGGACTCGGGCCGCTGCGTGAGCCGCGAGTGGCTGATGCGCGAGCTGGAGGTGTCGGCCTCCACGCTCAAGCGCGACATCGCGCTGCTGCGTGACCGGCTGAACACGCCCGTCGAGTGGGACCGCGAGCGCCGCGGCTGGCGGCTGCAGCGCCGGCCCGCGGGGCCCGACGGCCAGTACGAGCTGCCCGGGCTGTGGTTCAGCGCCGAGGAGATCCACGCGCTGCTGACCATGCAGCACCTGCTGTCCAACCTGGATGCCGGCGGTTTCCTGGGCCCGCACATCGAGCCGCTGCGCAAGCGCCTGTCGCAGCTGCTGGGCACCGGCGCGCCGCCGCGCAGCGACGTGGCGCGGCGCATCCGCGTGCAGACCGTCGGCGCGCGCCGCATCGACCTGCCGGGCTTCCAGGCCATCGGCACCGCGCTGCTGCGCCGCCAGCGGCTGCAGATCGGCTACCGCAGCCGCAGCAGCGCCGAGACCAGCGAGCGCGAGGTGTCGCCGCAGCGCCTGGTGCACTACCGCGACAACTGGTACCTGGACGCCTGGTGCCACCAGCGCGAGGCGCTGCGCCACTTCAGCGTCGACGCCGTGCAGCAGGTGCGTGTGCTGGACCGCGCCGCCATCGACGTGCCGGAAGAAGAACTCGACGCCGTGCTGGGCGCCGGCTACGGCATCTTTGCCGGCCGCGACGTCACCTGGGCGCGGCTGCGCTTCAGCGCCGAGCGTGCGCGCTGGGTGGCCGCCGAGCGCTGGCACGCCGACCAGCGCGGCCGCTTCGACGCCGAGGGCCGCTGGCTGCTGGACCTGCCTTACGCCGACCCGCGCGAGCTGGTGATGGACGTGCTGCGCCACGCGCCCGAAGTCGAGGTGCTGTGGCCGCAGGAGTTGGCCGACGAGGTACTGGCGCGGCTGAAGGCAGCAGTGGCGCTGATGGAGGCTGGATGAAACCTCAGGCACGGCGTCTCGGCGCGGGTCATCTCCTGGACTCGCGGGCGGCGACAGTGCGTGCGTGGCCGCCAACTGCGTCCACGAGATCTACGGAAGCGACGGAGACTGCATGGGAAATGCGATTGCGCATGCCGGTCAGCCTGGTTGTGATCACCACGCTCTGGAGGAGCATCTTCAGTGCGTAGCGCGACTTGCTTCAGAGCTTCTCGCCCTTGGTGGCGACGATGATCCGCTGCCCGTGTGTGGGCGTCTGGCCGGCCTGTGGCACGACCTCGGCAAGTATCGCGACGGTTTCCAGCGCTACATCCTGATGGTCAGCGAGGCCCACATCGAGGGGAAGCTGCCTCAGGGCAGCGACAAGTCGCACTCAGCTGCCGGCGCCCTGTATGCAGAGAGCTGGTTGCCGCAGCAGTCCGGTGCCCAGGGACTACTGATCGCACGGTTGCTGCAGTACGTGATCGCGGGTCACCACGCCGGTCTGGACGACTGGCGCAGCGATATCGGCAGTCTTCATGGCCGCCTTGCCTCGGCCGACGCGCGCCGCGAACTCGACGAAGCGCTGCAAGCCCAACCTCCTGCGGCGGTCCTCGCTCCCTCGGTGGCCTTGCCCTCGTTGAAGAGTCTTCCGCTGCCGCTAGGAACTGGCGTCGAGGAGATTCCCGGTCGCCTGGCGCTTTGGACGCGGATGCTGTTCTCGGCACTGGTTGATGCCGACTTCCTGGACACGGAAGCGTTCATGAACCCAGGACTCGCGGCCATGCGCAAGTGCGCCTTGCCGTCGATGGCGGAGTTGCTGCGCACGTTCGACGCGTTCATGGAGCGCAAGGCCGACTCGGTGAAGGCTGCGGGCCTGGTCGACACCGAGGTGAATCGGCGGCGGGCCGAGGTCCTCGCGTGTTGCCGTACCAAGGCTCTAGGTCGGCCCGGGACGTACACCCTCACCGTGCCTACGGGCGGGGGCAAGACGCTGTCGGGACTGGCCTTCGCCCTTGCCCATGCCGTACAGAACAACCTTCGGCGGGTGGTGATGGTGATTCCGTACACCAGCATCATCGAACAGACCGCCGATGTGTTCCGCGACGTCTTCGCCGCGCTGGGGCCGGAGGTCGTCGAGCGGGTCGTGCTCGAGCACCACAGCAACGTCGCAGAACCCGATGCGGCGAACGAGACGACGTCTTCCCGCCTTGCCTGCGAGAACTGGGATGCGCCTCTGGTCGTGACGACGAGCGTGCAGTTGTTCGAGAGCCTTTTCGCTCGCAAGACATCGCGCTGCCGCAAGCTGCATCGGCTGCGCGGCAGCGTGATCGTGATCGACGAGGCGCAACTCCTTCCGGTCCGATTCCTTCAGCCTGTGGTGGACGTGCTGCGACTCCTCGTGCGCGACCACGGAGCCACGGTTGTCCTGTGCACCGCCACCCAACCTGTGCTGGCCGAGGCGCGCGCCTTCGGCGGAAGGGGATTGCGTGGCTACCCGCCGGGCGAGGTCACCGCCATCATCGACCACGAGGCCGCGCTGTATGACGCGCTGCGGCGCGTCAGGGTGAACCTCCCATCAGACCTCCATTCGCCTCAGCCATGGGAGGTGACGGCACAGGCCATAGCTCGGGAGGATTCGGTTCTGGCCATCGTGGGACGGCGTGCTGACGCTCGTACGCTGTACGAGGCTCTGTCCAGGGATCTGCAGGATGGCGACGATGCTGCGGCGGGCGGAGGCCTTTGGCATCTCTCGGCGCTGATGTGCCCCCAGCACCGCAGCGAAGTCATCGCCGACATCAAGCATGCGCTGGCCGAACGGCGTGAGGCCTTGGCCCGCGGTGTGCCGGCCGCTCCGGTCCGGGTGGTCGCCACCAATCTGGTCGAGGCTGGTGTCGATCTGGACTTCCCGGTCGTCTTTCGCGCTATCGCTGGCTTGGACTCCATCGCGCAGGCAGCGGGACGCTGCAACCGCGAGGGGCGCCTTGCCCAAGGTGAAGTTCATGTCTTCGTCCCGCCCAAGGCGCCTCCGCCGGGCCTGCTGCGTCAGGCTGCTCAGACGTGCAAGCTGGTTTGGGAAGCTCCAGACCACGACGGCGATACCGATCCGCTTTCCCTGGAGCGGGTGTCGCGCTACTTCCGGCGCCTCTATGGCGACGCTCAGTCGCTTGACGAGGCCGGCATATGCCAACTGCTCCAGGTGGAGGTCGACAGGCAGGACAAGGCGCTGTCCATGTGCTTCCGCTCGGCTGCCGAACGCTTCCGGATGATCGACAACGAAGACGCAGCAACGGTCATCGTCCGATATCGCAGCGCACGCTGCCGCGACGACATCGATGCCCTCATCGGCCTGCTGGCACGCGATGGCCCATCGCGTTGGCTCATGCGCAAGCTGCAGCGCTACGCAGTGACTGTCTACCGGTACGACCTGCAGCGCCTGCTCGACTGCGGCGACGTGCGCGAGCAGCTTCCCGGGCTCTACGTCCAGACCGAGTCGGATGTCTTCTATGACCCGACCCTTGGCGTCTTGCTGGGCGGCGCGCCGGGCGATCCAGCAGCCTTCTTTATCTGACTCATCGATTCAGCGAGGTCATTCCAGATGAACCATTTCTGTCTTGAAGTACGGGGCGACTACGCGTGTTTCACGCGGCCGGAGATGAAGGCCGAACGCGTCTCGTACGACTTCATCACGCCCTCCGCGGCTCGTGCGGTGTTCGAGTCCATCTTGTGGAAGCCCGAGATCCGCTGGCGGATCGAACGGATCGAGATCCTGGCGCCGGTGCGCTGGCTCAGCGTGCGTCGCAATGAGGTCGGCTCCGTGATTTCGTCGCGCAACGTCGCTGCGGCCATGCAGTCCGGCAAGGGACATCTGGGCTTGTACGTGGAAGAGGACCGGCAGCAGCGCGCAAGTCTCTTCCTGCGTGACGTTGCCTACCGGCTTCACGCCCGGCTCGTTCCGGTCAAGGGTGAAGCCTTGGGCAATCCGATCAAGTACGCGGAGATGTTTCAGCGTCGCGCCGCCAAGGGCCAATGCGTCAACCAGCCTTACCTTGGGTGTCGCGAGTTCGACGCGCGCGTGCGGCTGGTGAGTTCGCCCGATGGCGAGCCGGAGCCGCAGGCCAGCATCGACGGCGACTACGGCTGGATGCTCTTCGACCTCGACTTCAGCAAGCCGTCGGACCCTCGGCCGATGTTCTTCAGGTCCCGGGTTGTCCGTGGCGTGCTGGACCTGACCAACGTCGAGGTGCGCTCATGATCCTCCAGGCACTTCACGCGTACTACGAGCGCAAGATGCGCGACCCTGACCCATCCCGGAGGCTTCCTGCCCTGGGACTGGAGGACAAGGAGATCCCGTTCATCCTGGAACTCGCTCCCGACGGCAAGTTGTTGGGCATCACCGACACGCGTACCCAGCAGGGGAAGAAAAAGGTCGCGCGCAAGTTCCTGGTACCGCAGAGCGTCAAGAAGACTTCGGGTGTCGCGGCCAACCTGCTGTGGGACAGCGCAGAGTACGTTCTTGGCTTGGACACAAAGGGCAAGCCGGGGCGCATTGCGGAGCAGGTCGCTGCATTCCGGCAGCGCGTCGACGCACTTGAGCGCGTAGCTCCCGGTGACGCGGGTCTTGTTGCCGTACAACGGTTTCTAGCTGGAGAACCGCTGCTTGCTGCCCAGACGATGCCCTATTGGGACGAGATTGCAGCCAGCAATCCGTACCTGACCTTCCGCTTGACGAGCGACGCTGAACTGGTCTGCCAGCGGGACGCCGTGACGAGCGCCCTCCGCGCCCTTGATCTGCCGGAAGCATCGCCCAATGGCGCGATGACTTGCCTGATCACAGGCGCCGTTGCTCAACCGGAGCGACTTCATATCGCGATCAAAAACGTCTGGGGTGCGCAGACTTCAGGCGCGAACATCGTGTCGTTCAATCAGGACGCCTTCCGTTCCTTCGGCAAGGACCAAGGTGCCAATTCGCCCGTCAGCCCCGGCGCCGCATTCGCCTACGCCACCGCGTTGAACCATCTTCTGGCCAAAGGTTCGGTCCAGCGCATGCAGGTCGGCGACGCCAGTACGGTGTTCTGGGCGCAGTCTGAAGCCGACAGCGACGTAGAGGACGGCTTCGCTGCGCTGTTCTCCGACCTCAAGGACGATCCCGACGCGCATACGGCCCAAGTGCGCGCGCTCTTCGAGTCCATCCGCAGCGGACGCTTCGACGGCACCGCAGGCGACCGGAGGTTCTTCGTCCTCGGACTGGCGCCGAATGCGGCGCGCATCGCCATCCGCTTCTGGCATGCCGAAGCACTACGTGATGTCGCGCGGCGCGTGCAGGGTTGGTTCGACGACCTGGAGATGGTTCGTGGGCCGCACGACCCCCAGTACCCATCGCTGTTCAGGCTGCTGACGGCTGTCGCCATCCAGGGCAAGGCCGAGAACGTGCCGCCGACGCTGGGCGGCGACGTGATGCGCGCCATTCTCACCGGCGGCCCTTATCCGGCGGCATTGCTCAACGCTGCAGTGCAGCGTTGGCGTGCGGAGCGCGGCTCACCCGCTGAGGTGCATCGCCTTTCGTATCTGCGCGCTGCCGTCATCAAGGCCTGTCTATCCCGTTCCCACGAACGATCCCCCAAGGAGGTTCCATCCGCCATGCTCGACAAGCTGAATCCCAACGCGGCCTACCGGCTGGGCCGTCTCTTCGCGGTGCTGGAGAAGATCCAGGAAGAAGCCAGCCCCGGCCTTAACACCACCATTCGCGAGCGCTACTACGGCGCGGCCTCCAGCACGCCGCTGGCCGTGTTCACCACCCTGCTGAGGCTGAAGAACCACCACCTGGCCAAGCTGGTGAACCGCGGCCGCGCGACGAACTTCGAGAAGCTGATCGGGGAGATCACCGGCGAAATCAGCGACTTTCCGCCGCACCTGAACCTCCCGGATCAGGGCCGCTTCGCGCTGGGCTACTACCACCAGCGCCAGGACTTCTTCACCAAGACCGACTCCGCCGAGACCGCCGCCACGGCCGAGGCCACCACAACTACCCAGGGAGCATGAAACCATGACCGCACTGAACCGACGCTATGACTTCGTCCTTCTGTTCGACGTGAAGGACGGCAATCCCAACGGCGATCCCGACGCCGGAAACCTGCCCCGGCTGGATGCAGAGACCGGCCACGGATTGATGACCGACGTGGCGCTCAAACGCAAGGTGCGCAACTACGTCGGCCTGGTGCACGGCGAGCAGCCGCCCTACGAGATCTACGTGAAGGAGCGGGCGATCCTGAACAAGACCCACGAGCGTGCCTATCTGGCTACCGGGGGGGAGGAAGCGCTCAAGGGCGACGACAAGAAGCGCAAGGGGGCCGGTGACCAGGTGGACAAGGCGCGCGACTGGATGTGCGCCAACTTTTACGACGTTCGAGCCTTCGGTGCCGTGATGTCCACGGGCGTCAACTGCGGTCAGGTCCGTGGCCCGGTGCAGATGACCTTCGCGCGCTCGATCGAGCCGATCGTCGCGCTGGAGCATTCGATCACGCGCATGGCCGTGGCCACCGAAGCCGAGGCCGAGAAGCAGGGCGGCGACAACCGCACGATGGGCCGCAAGCACACGGTGCCCTATGGTCTGTATCGGTCGCACGGCTTCGTCTCCAGTTTCCTGGCGAGGCAGACCGGCTTCTCTGCCGAGGACCTGGAACTCCAATTCAAGGCCCTGGAGCAGATGTTCGAGCACGACCGTTCGGCGGCACGCGGGCAGATGAGCACGCGTGGGCTCTACGTGTTCGAGCACGAGAGCGAACTGGGCAACGCGCCCGCGCACGCACTGTTCGATCGGCTGGTGGCCGCAGCCGTGGCGCCGGGTACTCCGGCACGCGACTTCGGCGCCTATTCGGTCACCTTCGATGGCAATCCGCTTGCTGTCGGTGATCGGGTGCAGGCAGCGCCGGGCGTCACGCTGCAGCGTCGCTGCTGACCGGCGCGGGCCCAGACGGCAGCGCGCCGGGTTCTCCTTCTCCCCGGAGAGGCTGATGACACGCACGGAGGATGACCTGGAGTACCCGCTGCCGCTGTCGGCTTTGCAGCACTGGGCCTACTGCCCGCGGCAATGCGGCCTGATTCACCTGGAGCAGAGCTTCGATGACAACCTGCACACGCTGCGCGGGCAGGCTGTTCATCGGCAGGTGGATCAGCCAGGGATGGAGTTGCGCAAGGGGCTTCGCATCGAGCGGGCCCTGCCTGTGTGGAACGACGCTTTGGGGCTGGTCGGCAAGGCCGATGTCGTCGAGTTCGAACCCGACGGCACGCCGTACCCGGTCGAGTACAAGCACGGCTCCCGCCACAAGGCAGCGGACATCGCGGCCGCGGACGATCTCCAACTGGCGGCTCAGGCGCTGTGCCTTGAGAGCATGACGGGGCATGCCGTGCCGGCAGGCGCGTTGTTCTACGCCAGTTCCAAGCGGCGCCGCGAAGTGGCTATCGACGAGAGCCTGCGGCATGCAGTGAGCGTCACCGCCGCAGCCATCCGGGCCATGCTGACGAGCGGCAAGCTGCCGCCGCCCACGTCCGACCAGCGCCGCTGCCACGGATGCTCGCTGCGCGACCGCTGCCAACCGGAAGCCTGGCGCAATCTCCAGGACAGTCGCGCCGCGAGCGGCCTCTTCGACGTCGACGACAACGATCTCCCCTCATAGGCAGCAACGGCATGCAACTGCTCAACACGCTGTACGTCACCCTGCCTGACTGCTACCTGAGGCTGGACAACGACACCCTGCGCGTAGTCGATGAGGAGAAGGAAACGCGGCTGCGCGTCCCACTCCATCATCTTCAGGCGGTGGTCTGCTTCGGGCACGTCGGCATGAGTGCGCCGCTCATGCATCGGTTGGCAGAGGAAGGCATCGCGCTCGTGCTGCTCGACAGCAACGGCCGTTTCAAGGCGCGCCTCGAGGGTGAAGTCGGTGGCAATGTGCTGCTGCGTCGGGCGCAACACCGTGCAGTCGACGATCCGGCCTTCACGCTGCAGCTTGCGCGGGCGATCGTTGCCGGCAAGGTACGGAACCAGCGTCATGTGCTGCTTCGTGGCGCGCGCGATACCAAGTCCGACGAGGACCGCGCATTGCTTGCGCGCGCTGCCAAGGATCTGGCAGCGAGTCAGCGCGCCCTGCCAGCGGTTGCCGACCTGGACGCGCTGAGGGGCGTGGAGGGCGAGGCCGCTCGTACCTACTTTGCTGCACTGAACCGGCTCGTGCGTGTCGACCAGCGAGCGCACTTCGCGATGGATGGGCGTAGCCGGCGCCCGCCGCGTGATCGCATGAACGCGCTGTTGAGCTTTTTCTACTCGATGTGGATGAACGACTGCCGCAGCGCTTGCGAGTCGGCAGGTCTGGATCCGCAGGTCGGATTTCTGCATGCATTGCGCCCGGGCCGAGCGTCTCTCGCCCTGGACTTGATGGAAGAGTTCCGTCCTTTTGCCGACCGGCTCGCGCTCACCCTGGTGAATCGATCCCAACTGTCTGCCGCCGATTTCGAACTCCGCGAAGGCGGAGCCGTGCTCCTGCAAGGGGACGCACGCAAGGCCGTCGTGACGGCCTTCCAGGAACGGAAGCAGGATGGGTTGGCGCATCCGCTGTTGGCGGAGAACATTCCGCTGGGGCTGTTGCCGCTGGTGCAGGCCAGACTATTGGCGCGCCACATTCGCGGTGAAGCCGCTGCGTATGTGCCGTTCCTCATGCGGTGATACGGGCACGCACTGAAATGCTCGTCATCGTCTGCTACGACGTCAATACGGAAGACCGGGCCGGCCGGCGCAGGCTGAGGCGCGTTGCAAAGGTGTGCGAAAGCACCGGGCAGCGGGTGCAGAAGTCCGTCTTCGAGTGCCAGGTGACGCTTGCTCAGATGGAACTGTTGGAGCGGCGCCTGCTGGCCGAAGTGAACCTCGACAGTGATTGCCTGCGCCTCTACCGCATGGCCGACACCCGTGGATGCGAGGTTCGTGAGTACGGCAGGTTCAAGGCGACGGACTTCGAGGATCCGCTGGTCCTATGATGGGACTGCGCGAACCCCGAGTGGCGCTTTCGCCTCTCGGCGGTTCGCGCATCCTGCAAGTCCTTGATTCCACGCGAGATATCTCATTGCTTCGTCGTTCCAATGACGCCGCGCCCTGCGACCGTCAGCTGGTTCGCGATTGGCGCTGCTGCGGAGCAGTGGTGTGGCGAACTTGGATTCGTGGAGTCGCTGGCCGCTCCGGCGGTCAGCGTGGGTTGAAACATAATATACCGCGCACAATACGACGCCGTCTCAGGTCGCTGGCCGCTCCGGCGGTCAGCGTGGGTTGAAACTTGGCGTACAAAGACGCCTCATGCATAACGCGCAACGTCGCTGGCCGCTCCGGCGGTCAGCGTGGGTTGAAACCTGATCGCCGCGATGGGTAGCGAGGAAGTGCAGTGTCGCTGGCCGCTCCGGCGGTCAGCGTGGGTTGAAACCTACCTCGCGACCTTCAAGTCGGAGGGCTTCACGTCGCTGGCCGCTCCGGCGGTCAGCGTGGGTTGAAACGCCCCGTGGGTGGCGCGATGACGGCGCGCGTCTAGTCGCTGGCCGCTCCGGCGGTCAGCGTGGGTTGAAACACGCGAGCTTCATTGCCGACTCGTGTGCCTGCATGTCGCTGGCCGCTCCGGCGGTCAGCGTGGGTTGAAACGGGCAGGTGTCGGGCCGCGGAGGCCTCACGCACTGTCGCTGGCCGCTCCGGCGGTCAGCGTGGGTTGAAACGGTTGCGGGGTGCAGCGGCGGCTCGGGCTGCGGCGGTCGCTGGCCGCTCCGGCGGTCAGCGTGGGTTGAAACGGGAAGCTGATGCGCATGCCGATCGTGCTCGACGGTCGCTGGCCGCTCCGGCGGTCAGCGTGGGTTGAAACCCATGCGCGTTGGTCAACTATGCCAAACACACACGGTCGCTGGCCGCTCCGGCGGTCAGCGTGGGTTGAAACCCCGCCATTTACGCAGCGTAGCCAAAAGCCAAGCGTCGCTGGCCGCTCCGGCGGTCAGCGTGGGTTGAAACGATCGGCCGCGGCGTGACGCGCGGAGTGCCGTAGGTCGCTGGCCGCTCCGGCGGTCAGCGTGGGTTGAAACGATGCAGTGCTGAAGCCCCTCCGAAGCCCCTTCGTCGCTGGCCGCTCCGGCGGTCAGCGTGGGTTGAAACTGATGCCCACACTGAGAGACCAAGTCGCAGACCTGTCGCTGGCCGCTCCGGCGGTCAGCGTGGGTTGAAACCGTGAATGCGATGGCCGAAGCGTCGGACGACGAATGTCGCTGGCCGCTCCGGCGGTCAGCGTGGGTTGAAACGCGTCGGCGATCAGCGACTCGGGAGTCGGGGCCGGTCGCTGGCCGCTCCGGCGGTCAGCGTGGGTTGAAACCATCTGCAGCGGGCGCTGCTTGCGTGGCAGCACGGTCGCTGGCCGCTCCGGCGGTCAGCGTGGGTTGAAACTCCTCGGCCGAGGCGCGAACGCCGCCGCGCGGCGTCGCTGGCCGCTCCGGCGGTCAGCGTGGGTTGAAACATCGCCCGGGCATGGATCGCGATGTCGGCGGTGAGTCGCTGGCCGCTCCGGCGGTCAGCGTGGGTTGAAACTCAAGGTCGCCACGGCGCTCAATGGCTACCAGAGTCGCTGGCCGCTCCGGCGGTCAGCGTGGGTTGAAACGATGTCTCCGGGCGCTTCGGCCCGAAGTGCCAGGTCGCTGGCCGCTCCGGCGGTCAGCGTGGGTTGAAACGTCTCGGCTTGGCCGATGTTGAGCGCGGCGACCGGTCGCTGGCCGCTCCGGCGGTCAGCGTGGGTTGAAACACGACCTGCGCGGCCGAGCCGGCGTTGACCGACGGTCGCTGGCCGCTCCGGCGGTCAGCGTGGGTTGAAACCTAAAGGTTAATCGGGTTATCCGGTGCGATAGAAGTCGCTGGCCGCTCCGGCGGTCAGCGTGGGTTGAAACTGGCGGCTGGCAGGCATGAGCCGGCAGTGCGGCGTCGCTGGCCGCTCCGGCGGTCAGCGTGGGTTGAAACGGTCTCGACCGTTCCGTTGCGCACGAACGCCCAGTCGCTGGCCGCTCCGGCGGTCAGCGTGGGTTGAAACGGCGTAGTCGGCATATCCGGCCGGCGCGGTACCGTGTCGCTGGCCGCTCCGGCGGTCAGCGTGGGTTGAAACCTGAAGCCGGCGATCCAGACGCTGGCCTCGGTCGTCGCTGGCCGCTCCGGCGGTCAGCGTGGGTTGAAACCGATCACGGACGCCGCCGCATGGCGCTCGACATCGTCGCTGGCCGCTCCGGCGGTCAGCGTGGGTTGAAACCCATGTCACTTGCGCGGTAGACCGTCCAGCCACGTCGCTGGCCGCTCCGGCGGTCAGCGTGGGTTGAAACGACCAGGTGCCGCAGGTAAGCGTTGACGCCCTCGGTCGCTGGCCGCTCCGGCGGTCAGCGTGGGTTGAAACCTGGTGTCCATTTCGAGTTCTACCGCGAGGACCGGTCGCTGGCCGCTCCGGCGGTCAGCGTGGGTTGAAACGTCGTAGGCTTCGGCCGCCTCCAGCAGTTCCTGGAAGTCGCTGGCCGCTCCGGCGGTCAGCGTGGGTTGAAACGACCATCACCAGTTCATCGAACTCACCGAACCACGTCGCTGGCCGCTCCGGCGGTCAGCGTGGGTTGAAACATCGACGCCGAAATCGGTTCGACGCAGGTGCTGCGGTCGCTGGCCGCTCCGGCGGTCAGCGTGGGTTGAAACGACGTGCACTACACGCAGTCGGCGGACGTCATGGTCGCTGGCCGCTCCGGCGGTCAGCGTGGGTTGAAACAGCAGGCCCGTCGGCACCGTGCGGCTGCGCAGGCGTCGCTGGCCGCTCCGGCGGTCAGCGTGGGTTGAAACGCGCTGGAGGTTCCGGCCGCGACGACCGCGGGCTGGTCGCTGGCCGCTCCGGCGGTCAGCGTGGGTTGAAACGCCAGCACTTCGCCGGCCTGCTCGCCGTGCTTGCGGTCGCTGGCCGCTCCGGCGGTCAGCGTGGGTTGAAACTTTGCGCGACCCTTGAACCAGGACGCAGGCATGTGTCGCTGGCCGCTCCGGCGGTCAGCGTGGGTTGAAACATTTCACCATTATTTGCTGGCGTAGCCGCGGCTGGTCGCTGGCCGCTCCGGCGGTCAGCGTGGGTTGAAACGATGGCCCGGCCGCCCGGCGGCGGTCGGGCGGTGGTCGCTGGCCGCTCCGGCGGTCAGCGTGGGTTGAAACGCCGACGTGCTGCAGGATGGCGCTGATGCGACGGGGTCGCTGGCCGCTCCGGCGGTCAGCGTGGGTTGAAACAGAGACCGGAGCGTCAGGCGGCCCGGACGGGTCCGTCGCTGGCCGCTCCGGCGGTCAGCGTGGGTTGAAACGCTCAGGAGAGGGCGCGCAGAAGCGCGCGGCCATGTCGCTGGCCGCTCCGGCGGTCAGCGTGGGTTGAAACGCGCTGGGATCGCGTCAGCGTCTCTCCGGCCTGGTCGCTGGCCGCTCCGGCGGTCAGCGTGGGTTGAAACATTTCCTCTCCTTGGGTTAAAGGTCCAGCCTGGGCGTCGCTGGCCGCTCCGGCGGTCAGCGTGGGTTGAAACTTCTCGGTGGCGGCCAAGTCCCAGCCGCGCACCGTCGCTGGCCGCTCCGGCGGTCAGCGTGGGTTGAAACGCGAAGGCCACGGGCAGCGACTCGTAGATATCGAGTCGCTGGCCGCTCCGGCGGTCAGCGTGGGTTGAAACTGTGCCAAATGCCAACCATCCAACGTCCCTGCCGTCGCTGGCCGCTCCGGCGGTCAGCGTGGGTTGAAACGATGGTGTCGCCGCGCTTGACGGCGCCCACCAGGTCGCTGGCCGCTCCGGCGGTCAGCGTGGGTTGAAACGACAACGCGCCGGTTCAGCGCGGCATCCTGAACTGTCGCTGGCCGCTCCGGCGGTCAGCGTGGGTTGAAACGTCATCGTCAGTTCGCTGGCGCCGACCTTGACGGGTCGCTGGCCGCTCCGGCGGTCAGCGTGGGTTGAAACGCGTCGCGGGCCTGCTCGTCCAGCGGACGGTTCGAGTCGCTGGCCGCTCCGGCGGTCAGCGTGGGTTGAAACTAGAGGTCGAGCACCCGGACCTTTACGAAAAGCTGTCGCTGGCCGCTCCGGCGGTCAGCGTGGGTTGAAACCGCGAGGTCACGAACATCGGAACGCAAGCGCTGTGTCGCTGGCCGCTCCGGCGGTCAGCGTGGGTTGAAACTCCGCGATCTGCGTCAGCTCCACGCCTTGCGGTCGTCGCTGGCCGCTCCGGCGGTCAGCGTGGGTTGAAACTGCCTGGGATCGGCGTCGGTCTCTTAGACAGCCAGTCGCTGGCCGCTCCGGCGGTCAGCGTGGGTTGAAACCGCATGCCCAAGGCCCATGTACCGGCGAGCCCCGTCGCTGGCCGCTCCGGCGGTCAGCGTGGGTTGAAACGACCTGGCTGAAGGAAGCGCTGCAGGCGGCTTTGGTCGCTGGCCGCTCCGGCGGTCAGCGTGGGTTGAAACAGCGTCTCGGGAGACATGACCTTGGCCAGGAAGTGTCGCTGGCCGCTCCGGCGGTCAGCGTGGGTTGAAACCCTGAACGGGCCGTCGATGTGGCGCAAGCGTCAGGTCGCTGGCCGCTCCGGCGGTCAGCGTGGGTTGAAACCAGAGAAAAGGCGCCGCGCAAGCGCCGCGCCGCGCGTCGCTGGCCGCTCCGGCGGTCAGCGTGGGTTGAAACGAAATACCGGATGACGAACGCGCCACCACCAATCGTCGCTGGCCGCTCCGGCGGTCAGCGTGGGTTGAAACACGCTGGGTGACTCGGCCGCCCGCGCTAACGTGCCGTCGCTGGCCGCTCCGGCGGTCAGCGTGGGTTGAAACATCGTCGGCGATTTCGTCATCACCGGCGTGCAGGAGTCGCTGGCCGCTCCGGCGGTCAGCGTGGGTTGAAACCGCTGACGTGCTGGCCCTGTTCGGTCTGGCCGCGTCGCTGGCCGCTCCGGCGGTCAGCGTGGGTTGAAACAGACCAGTCCGTCTGCGGCAGCAGCACCGAATAGCGTCGCTGGCCGCTCCGGCGGTCAGCGTGGGTTGAAACTGCTTTCTGGAGCCGTCGGGCATGAAGTACCCGCGTCGCTGGCCGCTCCGGCGGTCAGCGTGGGTTGAAACCAGCCCAGCGGCACCAGCTGCTACGCCGAGACGAGTCGCTGGCCGCTCCGGCGGTCAGCGTGGGTTGAAACACCCCAGCCCCGCGGCTGCCTAGGACGATGCGCGGTCGCTGGCCGCTCCGGCGGTCAGCGTGGGTTGAAACCACCAGCTCTGGCAGAAGGCCGAGGCTGGCGACGGGTCGTTGGCCGCTCCGTCGGTCAGCGTGGGTTGAAACCACGCGAACCGCATCCGCGCGCTGTTCCAACGCAGGTCGCTGGCCGCTCCGGCGGTCGCGTGGGTTGAAACGACAAGGCCGGCTAGGAGTTCTTGACCGCGGCCGATCGCTGGCCGCCCCGGCGGTCAGCGGGGGTTAAAACGTGACGAGGACGCGGGCCTTGGCGCGGTCGAACGTCGCTGGCCACTTCGGAGATCGATCCGACCTCACGGCATCAAGAGTTCGCTCACATCCACCCCAAGAGCAGCGGCCATCCGTTCGATGTTGTCCAAAGAGACGTTCCGCTCGCTGCGTTCGATTGAACCGATATAGGTTCTATGCAGGTCCGCTAGGTCTGCCAGCGCCTCCTGGGACAGGCCACGAGCGGCGCGTAACGCGCGGAGATGCCGGGCGAGCCGATCACGAGCGTTTTCGACAGTGCCGCGCCGTCCTGACATGGCGTCAAGCGTCGGTTGCGGAAGACTTTGGGTCTACAGACTTAGAGTAGCGACGCCGGGTTTGCCGCCGTCTGCGTGCGCGGTGATTGCGAAGGCCGAGTGCTCTCAGAGGGGCTGTGTTTCCGTTCTCAGCTGTCCTGTCCGATCGCAGTCTCTGGGGCGAGCAGCTTGCTTACGTCGACTCCCAAGGCGTCGGCCAACCGCTCGACGTTGTCCAGCGAGACGTTCCGCTCACTGCGTTCAATGGCGCCAACATAGGTCCGGTGCAGATCGGCACGCGCACCCAGCTCTTCCTGTGAAAGACCGCGTGCGCGTCGCAGTACCCGCAAGTGATGAGCGAGCCTGTCTCTTGCTCTTTGCGCCCGTCGTTTGCGTACCCCCATAGGGGCGGAGCGTCTGGTATTGATGACTTTGGGTCTACAGACTTAAAGTAGCGTTTTCGCGTTTGGGCCCCCCGCCATGCTCAAGGACTGGCTCCCCGTCCTCTCCCGCGTCCGCGCCGCGTTGCTGCGCCGTGGCCGCACGGAGCACGACGCCGACGACCTGGTGCAGGAGGCCTGGATGCGGCTGGCCCACTACCAGCGCGAGCAGGCGGTGGACAACCCCGAAGGCTTTCTGATGCGCGCGGCGCTCAACCTCTCGATCGACGCGCACCGTGCCCGCGCCTGCCGGGGCGAGGAAGTGCTGCTGGAAGACGAGGTGCTGGTCGACGCCACGCCCGGCGCCGAGGCGGTGCTGCTCGCCAAGGAGCGCATGGCGCGCCTGGGTGCCGGTTTGGGACGGCTGAACGACAAGACTCGCGCTATCTTGCTCGCCCATCGGGTGGACGGCCTCAGCTACCAGGACATCGCACGGCAGCACGGGCTCAGCGTCAGCGGGGTGGAAAAGCACATCGCCAAGGCCACGCTGCAACTCACCCGCTGGATGGAAGGTTGGTAGACATGAACCAGCGGCCGCCCGCCGGCGACGGCGCGGCACGGGGCAAGGCGCCAGCGGTGACACCCCAGGTCGCCGCCGAGGCAGCGGTGTGGGTGGCCCGGCTGCACGGCCCCGACCGCTCGCCACGCATGGAGCGTGAATGCCTGGCCTGGCAGGCGCAGTCGGCCGCGCACCGCGAGGCTTTCGAGCGCTGCACGCAGACCTGGCAGGACGTGGCCGGCGTGTCGCTGGCCAGCGCCTACGCCGCAGGCGACCAGCAGGCTGCGCGGCGCGCCGGCTGGCCGCGCCGCGCGCTGGCCGTGGGCCTGGCCGGGCTGCTGGTGGGCGCCGGCGTGCTGCTGTGGCGCGGTGCCGGGGGCGACGACTACCGCACCGTGGTGGGTGAGCAGCGCCAGGTGCAGCTGGCCGACGGCAGCCGCCTGGCCTTGAACACCGACACCGAGCTGCGCGTGGCGCTGGGCGACACGCAGCGCACCGTCACGGTGGCACGCGGCGAGGCGCTGTTCGAGGTAGCGCCCGACGCCCGCCGGCCCTTCGTGGTGCGCGCCGCCGGCCGCGAGGTGGTGGCGCTGGGCACGGTGTTCACCGTGCGGGTGGGTGATGCGGCGGCCCCGGCCGGCGGCGCCGTGGCGGTCACCTTGCTGGAGGGCCAGGTGGCGCTGCGGCCGGCGGCCGGTGGTGGCGATGACGCCGCCGTCGCGCCGTTGCTGCTGCACCCCGGCGAGCGGGCGCGTTTCGGCGCCGCGGCAGGGCAGGGCGCTGCGGCGCGCGTGGACCGGCCGCGGCTGGACCAGGTGGTCGCCTGGCGGCGCGCCGAAGCGGTGTTCGACGCCACGCCGCTGGCCGACGCAGTGGCCGAGATGAACCGCTACAGCCGAACGCCCATCGTGTTGGTCGACGCGCCGGGCTTGGCCGCGCTGCGCGTCAGCGGCCTGTACCGCACCGGCGACAACGTCGCCTTCGCCCAGGCGGTGGCGGCCTTGCACGGTTTGCAGCTGCGCAGCGCTGAAGGACGCCTCGAACTCGCCCTGCCTCCGTAGGAAAAGCACCTGTGCGTGCGCTCTGGACAGGCTCGTCATCCCGTTGTCCGCCACACGGCAACGCTAGAAGGGCACCAGATGGGCTTCAACGCCAACGCCGCCACGGGCTCCCGTGGCGCTGACCTGATCAAGAGCGCACTGGCCGTGCTGCTGGCCGTGTGCGGCCTGGCAGCCCAGGCCGGGCCACCGGCGCAGCGCTATGCCGTCGAGCAGCCGGCCCAGGCGCTGGCCGACACGCTGCACGGCATCGCCCGGCAGACGGGCGTGTCGGTGCTGTTCGACCCGGCGGCCGTGGGCGGGCGCACGGCGCGGCCGGTATCGGGGCGGCTGTCGGCCGCCGAGGCCGTGGCGCTGGTGTTGGAGGGCTCGGGCCTGGTGGCCGAGGTGATGGCCGACGGCGCCATCGTCGTGCGGCTGGCGCCGGCTCCGGCGGCGGCGTCGGGCCTGCTGCCGCGCAACGGGCACGCGGTGCTGACGGTGGCCGATGCGGCGGCGCCGGCTGCCTGGCCGATGGTGGACGAGCCGCCGGCCGACGAAGCGCCCGCGCGGGCGGCGGCCGGGGCCGACGGCGCGCAGAAGATCCAGATCACCGGCTCACGGCTCAAGCGCATCGCCGCGGAGGGGCCGGCGCCGGTGAACGTCTACACGCGTGAGGACATCGAGCGCAGCGGGCAGCCGTCGCTGGAGCGCTTTCTGGCCGGCCTGAACGAAGCGTCGATGGCGCCGGGCGAAGGTGCGCAGGGCGCGACGACGGGGCAGGGTGCGGTGCAGCTGCGCGGGCTGCCGCTGGGCTCGACGCTGGTGCTGATCAACGGCCGGCGCGTGCAGGCGGTGGGCTCGTCGTCGGCCAACTTCTTCAACCTCAGCCTGATCCCGCTGGCCGCGGTGGAGCGCGTGGAGGTGCTGCCGGTGGGCTCGTCGGCGGTGTACGGCGGCGACGCGCTGGCTGGCGTGGTGAACGTGATCCTCAAGAAGTCGATCGATGGCCTGTCGCTGGCCGCGCGGGCCGGCGCCGGCCAGGGCAGCAGCGACAGCAGCCTGTCACTGGCGGCCGGCGGGCAGACCGAGCGTGCGTCCTATCTGCTGCTGGGCTCGTACAGCCGCAACACGCCGCTGACGATGGCCGAACGCAGCTTCTTCCGCAGCGGCGACTACCGGCGCTACGGCGGGCCCGACACGCGCACGCGCGGCTGTGCGCCGGGCACGGTGGCCAGCACGACCGGTGCCGCGCTGCCCGGGCTGGGCTCGCCGGTGGCCGGCATTCCGGGTGCGCCGGGGCAGCCGCTGGTGCCGGGCGACTTCGTGCCGCTGGACGGCCAGCCCAACCTGTGCAACAGCCTGGCCAACGGCCACGGCTACGCGCTGGTGCATGGCGACGAGACCTTGGGCCTGCATGCGGTGGGCGAACTGCGGCTGGGCGAGACCTGGGCCGCCTTCGGCGAGCTGACCCACACCCGCGACACGCTGCGCGCCGAGCAGATCGGCGTGGCGCTGAACAACGTGCTGGTGCCGGCCGGCAACCCGTACAACCCGTTCGGCGAGGCGGTGCGCGTGACGGGCCGCCTGGGCCTGGACAACGGCGCCGAAGGCCTGGCGCGCGACACGCGTTTCACCCGTGCGCTGCTGGGCCTGCGTGGCGAGCTGGCCGCCGGCTGGGACCTGGAAGCCACGTTGTCCACCTCGCGCGACGACGGCGAGCGCCGCCTGCTGAACGGCAGCGTGAACAGCGCCGCGCTGGCGGCGGCTCTGGCCGCGACGACACCCGACGCCGCGCTGAACCCCTTCACCACCGGCCCGGCCGCCAGTGCCGACGTGCTGCGCGGCATCTGGCAGGACAGCGTGCGCCAGAACCACGGCCGCAAGGACATGGCGGCGGCCTTCGTGCGCGGGGCTCTGGCCGAACTGCCGGCCGGGCCGGTGGAGGCGCTGGCCGGTGTGGAGGCGGCCCGCGATGTGTACGAGACCACGCTCTCGGGCGTGACCACCCGAGACAGCCGCAACGCCGCCGCCGTGTACGGCGAACTGCGTCTGCCGCTGCTGCGCGCCGGCAGCGAAGAAGGCCGCGGCTGGCCGCTGACGACGCTGACGCTGGCCGGCCGCCGCGACCGCTACAGCGACTTCGGCAGCGCCGGCACCTACCAGGCCGGCGTGGAGCTGCGGCCCACGCGCAGCGTGCTGCTGCGCGCGTCGACGGCCACCTCGTTCAAGCCGCCGACGCTGCTGCAGACCAGCGTCGACGACACCAGCATCCCGGCCGAAGCCTTCGGCCTGGTGGACCCGGCGCGTGACGGCGAGGCGATCACCGGCGCCGAGGTGCTGCGCACCGCCAACCCGGATCTGGGGCCGGAGAAGGGAAGGGCCTGGTCGCTGGGCGCGGTGTGGGAGCCCGACGGCAGCCTGGGCACGCGGCTGGGGGTGACGGCCTGGCGCGTGTCGATCGACGGCCTGATCGCGCTGCTGTGGCCGCAGGTGACGCTGGACTACGAGAGCCGTTTCCCCGGCCTGGTGACGCGCGGGCCGTCGGTCGGTGGCCAGCCGGGCGCGGTGACGCAGGTGCTGTACTCCGAAGTGAACTTCGGCCGCCTGGACACGGCCGGCGTCGACCTGGATGCGGCCTACGCCTGGCGTGCCGCCGGAGCGCGCTGGACGCTGGCCGGCAGCGCCACGCGCACCAGCCGCTACGACGTGGCCGTGGCGCCCGGCGCGGCGGCCGAAGACCGCGTGAGCCGGCGTGCGCTGGACTACTGGGCGCCGCGCTGGAAGGGCCGGCTGTCGGCCGCGCTGGACACCGGCACCTGGAGCCTGGGCCTGACCGGGCGCTACCTGGGCAGCTACCGCGACACGGCGGGCGACGGCCGCCGCCTGGGCGACGACTGGCTGCTCGACCTGGCCGGGCGGGTGGACCTCAAGCGTCTCGGCTGGGCACCGGCCAGCGCGAAAGCGGCGTCGCTGGGGCTGGCCGTCACCAACCTGGGCGACCGGCAGCCCGAGTTCGTCGCCGCGGCGCCGTACTACGACGTCACGCAGGCCGACTGGCGCGGGCGCTACGCGAGCCTGCGGCTGTCGGTCGACTGGTAAGCCGGCGCGCCTGCGCCGTCGCTGGGCGCCTGCTGCGGGCGCCGCATCTTCTTTCCCACGAGGAACACCATGTCCCGGTCTGTCTCCGGGCGCCGCTTTCGTGCGGCGTCCCGCCGCCTGCTGCACCTGCTGGCGCCTTTCGTCCTGCCGGTGCTCGTGTCGGCGCCCGCCCGCGCCGAAGGCTACGCGGGCGGCCCGACGGTGCAGGACGTCGTCGAGTTCACGCGCATCGTGCAGCCCTTCAACCACGACGCCGACACGCTGCGGCAGCAGGTCTCGCCCGACGGCCGCCAGGCCTTCATCGTCACGCGCCGGGCCCTGGTGGCGCGCGACGTGAACCGCTTCGAGATCCTGCTGCTGGACGTGGCGCCCGAGGGGTTGGCCATGCCGGGGCGCGACCCGCGCCGCGACCCGCCGCGCGCGGCCTGGGTGCTGGACGCCCACGACGACGGCGACGACGCCGACCCGCCGCTGCAGGACGTGCGCTGGGCCGGCAACCGCACGCTGGTCTTCCGCGCCCGCGTGCAGGGGCAGCCGTTCCAGGCTTACGCGCTGGACGTCGGCACGCGGCGGTTGCAGCAGCTGACGTACGACGCCGACGGCGTCGTGAGCTTCGACCTGTCGGCCGACCGGCGGCGCGTGGTCTACCTGGCGCCGGTGCCCAACCCGCCGCTGAAACCCGGCGCGCACGGCGTGGTGGTCGGCAACCAGTCGTTCTGGAGCGTGATGTTCGGCCAGGACGACCGGCGTGCGCAGCAGCGGCGCTACCAGTTCCGGCTGGCCGACGGCGATCGGCAGGGGCGTGCGCTGGGCGAGCCCTTCGCCGAAAGCAGCAGCCGCTATCCGCGGCCCAGCGTGTCGCCCGACGGCCGCTGGGCGCTGCTGCCGCGCTACGACGCCGAGCGCCAGCCGGCCTGGGCGCTGCGCTATCCGCTGGTTGCCGACGCCGCCGCGCGCTTTGGCGCCGGTGCGTTGCAGGACCCGCTGCAGTACTACTCGCGCCCGTACTCCTACGTCCCGCGGCGGCTGGTGGCGGTGCGCCTGGACAACGGGCGCGAGCAGACGGTGTTCGACGCGCCCGACGACACGCTGCCCGGCATGAGCCAACTGCGCGCCGACCGGCTGTGGCGTGCCGACGGCGCGTCGGTGGTGATCGCCGGCACGCACCTGCCGCCGCCGGCCGACGGCCAGCCGGCGAGCCCGGCACCGCACGTCGTCGAGTACTGGCCCGACTCGGGGCGCTGGCATGCGTTTGCCGAGCTGAAGAGCCGGCTGGTGGCGGCCTGGCCAGTGGTGGGCCGCAGCGACGTGGTCGAGCTGCTCAACGGCGCCACGCGGCGGCGCTTCGCACGCGCGCCGGACGGGCGCTGGCGCGAGCTGGACGCCGCGGCCGAAGCGGCGGGCGGCTGGACGCTGCGCGTCGACGAGGCCTTGAACCAGCCGCCCGACGTCGTGGCCGTGGCGCCCGACGGCCGCACGGTGCGCCTGACCGAGCTGAACCCGCGTTACCAGCCGGTCGTGTGGGGCACGATGCGCCCGTACGCCTGGCGCGACACGAAGGGCCGGCCGTGGCAGGGCGGGCTGATGACGCCGGCCGGCCACGAGCGCGGCGCGCGGCATGCGCTGGTCATCCAGACCTACGGCTTCTCGCCCGAGCGCTTCTACCTGGACGGGCCCAACCAGTTCAGCGGCTACACCAGCGGCTTCGCGGGGCGTGCCTTCCTGCGTGAGGGCCTGCTGGTGCTGGCGATGCCGTGGGCGGCGTCCAGCGGCGCGCCCGACAACGAGCACGAAGGCATCGCCGCCTTCGCCGACGGCGTGGCCGGCGCGGTGGAGCAACTGGTGGCCGAAGGGCTGGTGGACCGCGAGCGCGTCGGCATCATCGGCTGGAGCGCGACCGGCGAACGCGTGCTGAACCTGCTGACCTTCTCCGACGCCCCGGTGCGCGCGGCCCGCATCCTGGACGGCGACGCGAACACGCTGTTCTCGCTGACCGTGACCTACGCGGTGAAGGACGGCATCCAGCGCCGCAAAGAGCAGGCGAACCAGGGCGGCCCGTTCGGCGAAGCGCTGCAGCGCTGGGTCCGCAACGACCCGTCGCTGCACACCGACTGCGTGCGCGCGGCCGTGCGCATCGAGAGCTACGGCCCGCTGGTGCAGAACAACTGGGACATCTACGCGCTGCTGCGCCGGCAGTACAAGCCGGCCGAGATGATCGTCATCCCCGGCGGCGCGCATGCGCTGTCGCGCCCGGCCGAACGCCTGCTGTCGCTGCAGGGGAACGTCGACTGGTTCCGCTTCTGGCTGCTGGGCGGCGAGCGCCAGGACCCCGTGCTGCCCGGCGAGACGGCCGCTGACCTGCAGGCCCAGTACACGCGCTGGCGGCAGATGGCGGAACTCAAGCGAGCGGACGAGGCGCGGCCGCGGTGTGAGCGGGAAGGTGGTGGCGAGTAGCGCGAGGCGAAGCCGTCGCCCATTGCGCCAGCCAGGCCTCGATGCCCAGGTAGACGTGGAGCTGGCTCACATGCGCGGCGAGCGTGGTGGGACGGTCCGACAAGGCATGTTCGAGACGCGCACGGTCGAGCAACCCTCGCCGCGCGAGTTCTCCGTTGAGCAGCAGCTCTTTCGCGAAGCCGAGGTTGCGCAGCAACACGGCTTGCAGATGCTCTTCCATGCCGCCCTTGGCGCGGCGGGTGCGGATCTCGGGCGGCAGTTCGTCTGCGAAGGCACGCCGCGCCAGGGCCCGGCCACGGCCGCCGCGTGTCAGCACCCAGGTCGGCAGCCGAAGACAGAGTTTCGATCAGGGGCTGTGACAGCAGCGGGTTGACGAGCTCCGGTGCGGCGTCGCGCTGGAAGGGGTCATAGAACGGTGCAGGGTGCAGCAAGGCACGTGTCTGGACCTGTTTGCCGATGGGCAGCGCGCTGCCGTGGCGCAGCGCCGGATGCAGGAACTGCTGCAGCCGTGTGCGGTCGTCCGGGACCGCAGGGCCCAGCAGTGGCGGCCGGGGATCGTCCAGGATCCTGGTCGGCCGCAGCCGCTGCCTGAAGGCGTAGGCCATCGCGCCCCAGACCGACACGCGGCCCAGGCGTGCGGCGTCCATGGCGGCCGCCGGGAAGCCGAAGTCCAGGCCCCGGCAGCGCAGGTAGTCGGCGGCCGGCCAGGGGCGGCCGAACTCGAAGAACAGTTGGTCGCCACCGGCGCCGGTGAACAGCGCGCCGGCGCCGTGTTCAGCGGCCAGTTCGGCATCGGCGCGTGCGCTCAGTCTTCCGACGTAGTTGCCCGGTGTCGGCGTGCGCGCGATCGTCAGCAGGTCTTGAAGTCGGAAGTCCGTGTTGCGCTCGCGTTCGACCAGCGGAACGCCGGCGCTGCTGGCGGCCAGGCGCGCATAGCGGCGTTCGTCGCCATCGGCGCCGGCCGAGTGGTAGTTCACGCAGGTCACGCGGGTGTGCGTTCGCCCCCGCGACAGGCAGCTCAGCAGGATCGATGAGTCGACGCCGCCGGACAGGCGGAACAGCACCCGGTCGTGGCACTCCGCCCAGGCGCTGGCGCAGGCCTGCACTGTTTCGCGCAGCGCGATGACGGCCATGTCCGGGCCGTGCATGAGCGGCTGCCGGGCGAAAGACGTGGCATCCCATAGCAATTCGCCCGCGCTTGCCGTGTCGGCGAGATCGATGGCCTCGCCCGGTGCAACCTGCTGCACGCCGTACAAGCCGGTGTCTCGTCCTCCGGGGTCGCCGATCAGCAGTTGCGCAGCGACGGCGGGCCAGTTCACGGCGAAGCCGACAGTGGCGGGAAGCAGCACCAGCGCGTCCTCGAGCCAGGAGCAGACGATCCACACGCCTTCATGCCGCAGCAGGTAGCAGGGTAGGGCGCCGCTGGGGTCGCGCAGCAGGCGCGTGCTTCCGCCCTCGGGGCAGAGGAAAGCGACGTAGCGTCCCCAGAAGTCCTGCACCAGTGCGCGGCCACCGCCATGCGCGATGCGGTCCGACTCGGCGGCGACCAGTCCGCCGGACGGCAGCGGCGCACCACCGACGTCGTCGCGGCGGAAGAGCGTGCCGATGACGACACCCCGTCGTTCGCGCAGCAGGTGCACGCGCGTGTGCCCGAGGGGCGAACCCGTCACATGGACCTCCAGTCCGGGGTGCCTGTGCGCGGCCTGCCAATGCGGCGCCAGCGAATGGACGAGGCGTGCCGCCGCGTCGACACGCGGCGGGCAGGTGGCGTCCCAGACGAATGCGACGTACCGGAACATCGTGCTGCGAGGCTAGACCACGAGGATCGGACTGAACGCGCGCACATGTTCGGCCTGGTCGTTCAGCACCACCGCGCCGCTCTGGACCCAGGAGTGCGCGGCGAACGGCCGCGTGCGCACGCCGACGACCCAGCGCGGGCGGTGGCCCTCGCTGGCGAGGAAGAGCAGCAGCGCGAGCGAGTCGTAGAGGCATCGGTCCTGCGCCGTGAACGCCAGAGGCCGGAGCTTGTCGTAGCGGGCGACCGCATGGCGCAGTGCTTCGAAGTCGCAGAGGGCCTTCGCGTTCGTCGCCCTGCGTGTGGTCGCGGCCTCGACGATCCAGAGCAGCGAGCGCCACCGTAGCCAGGCCGAGGCCGATCCGGCGGCGTGGATGAAGCGGCCGACGTCCTTGGAGCGCACGCTGACGATCGCTTCGTCCGTGTCGAGCGCGGAGCGAGGTTCCTCCAGCTCGGCGATCGGGGCTGGCTCGACGAGATGCTCCACGAGCAGGCCGCGGGCCAGCAGCGGGCGAACCAGTGAGTCGATGGCGATCGAGGTCGGTGCCGTCTCGCCTTCCTTCCGCGTCGGGTGCGGCCATCCCGCGACCCCTGCGGCGAGAGCGGCGAGACGGTCGCCCGCAAGGCCGAGGTAGGTGCCGCTACGCAGGTCCAGCAGGATGACCTGGCCGCCGGTCGCACAGGCGCGGACATGCGGCGCCAAGGACAGTGCGCGGGGCGAGGTTGGCGCGGGCTGAATCAAGATCGGCCTCGGCTGTAGACGGCGTGCCGTTGCCGACACGCCGCCAGACCGTGCGCGTTGTTCAGACGCGCTGCGGGAAGGCCGGGTTGTCTTCCGAGTTGATCAGGCTCGGCGCGCCCTGCGTCAGTTCCTTGGCGTCACCCAGGTCGACGATCTCCAGTTCCAGCTCTTCGTCCATGGCGAACTCCTTCATGGTTGGGACGGGAAGCCAGCGGCGATGTGCCGCCGGCTTGGAAAACTTAGACGTCGCCGTCGGCCGACGACAACGCCAACCCGCGATGCCGCGCCCCGTTCGGTCTGGTGCGGCCTATGAGCCCGGGCTCGATGCCGAGAACGAACGGCGTCATGGTCGTTCGGTCGCCGGAGTAAAGCGGGGCACGGTTTCGCGGCCAGAGACCGAACGAGGCAGGCGTCATTCGGGTTCGTACGGTGTGGATCGTGTTTCCGGATCCGTCACGGAGTTATGGGGAGAGCCGTCTCGATCGCGGAGGCGCCCATCGCAGCGCCGGGCGCTTGCTGGCACATCTGCTGGCAGGCGGCGCTGGGGCGCAACCTCTTTCCTCACCGCAGCTTGTACGCACACGTGCGCAATCGCCTGATCGAGGCGCACCGGACGACCGGCCGCGCCCTCGTCTATTTCCTGACGGCGCCTGCCGAAATCCATGTGGTCTCCACCGTGCGCCAGGGCGAAGTTCCGGCGTGCATTGCCCGAGCCGTCGGCAACATCGTGTCGCGTTGGGTGCGCGCCGCACATCCTGTGCGCAGCCCTGTGTTCGCCGGCCGGTATCGCGCCTTTCCGCTGGAGTCGCCGCAGGCGCTGCGACAGACCATGCGCATGCTGGCCTGGCGGCCCGTGTTCCTCGGGCTGTGCAGGGCGCCGTCGCACCACGCGCAGTCCGCATTGCGCTGCTTGCTGGGCAGGTCACGGGTTCAGGGCTTCGACGTGCATCCGGCGCTGCAGCTCTTCGCGCCGTCGCTGCCGAGTGCACGTATCGCGTTGCGGGACTGGATATCGCAACGCCCGGCAGCGCGCGAGATGGCGCAGTGGGAACTGGAGTGCGGCCTCAAGTTGGCGACTGGCGCAGTGGGACCTGTCGCTTCTGTCGCGCGGGAAGTACGCACGGAGGCTGCGGCGAGTCTCGTTGCTGCCGGCGGCGCCGAGAGCATCTGCGGTGCGCTGCGCCTGATGGAAGCCTGGGTGGCGGCAAGGCTCGACCCGACGGGCCCGCTCGACCTGCATGCCAGTCGCAGCTCGTCGGCCGCCAGGGGGCGTGCGCTCGTTGCCTGTCTCGCTGTCCAGTACCGCCTGTGTTCGGCGGCTGCGGTCGCGCGCTACTTCCGGCGGGCCAAGTCGACCCTGAGCGAGCAGATGGCGGCCTGCCGCGCCCGGGCGGCGGATCGCGCGCTGCTGCAGACCTCTGCCCAGCGCATCGCCGACGAAGCACATGAGTTGTTGCGTTCTCGAGGAAGCATGCCTGGCGCCGTGCGCTTCGCGACGGGCTGATTCGCTCCGACGGGTGTGCTATCGCCTCCGCGCTGGTCAAGTCGTGCCGCTCGCGCCAGCTACGTCGTTGTCTCCTTCAAGCAAAGCTGCACCTTCATACCGCCTCGCCACTCTTCCCCTGGTGAAACACCGCCTCGATGTTGTAGCCGTCCGGATCGAAGCAGAACGCCGCGTAGTAGCGCGCGTGGTAATGCGGGCGCAGCCCGGGCGGGCCGTTGTCCTTGCCGCCGGCGGCAAGGGCGGCCCGGTGGAAGGCCTCGACCTGGGCTTCGCTTTCGGCGCGAAAGGCGATGTGGCTGCGCGGCGTATACGGGGCGCCGTGCGATATCCAGAAATCTCCGCCGGGATCCTCCTCGGGTTTCGCCGTAGCTTTGCCGAAACCGACGGCGGTGCCGAAATCGAGCCGCACGGCATATCCCAGGGTGGCCAGCACCGATTCGTAGAAACGTTTGCTCGCCGGCAGGTCGCTGACGTTGATGCCCGTGTGGTCGATCATCTTGAGGCTCCGATCAGGTGACGCCCTTGGCAGGGCGGGTTGGCGTGTCGGCCGCGGCAGCATCCAAGTGACAGTCGCCGCGAAGAGCTGTATGTTTATACAGTTTTAGGCCCCTGTCACCCCCGCTGTTGCGGTTTGCGCGTCTTGCGCCGCAGGCGGCCGCATGGGCTTCCGGGGCAGGCTGATTCCAGCGTGCAGCGGACACCGGATGCGTTTTCGGGATACCTCAAACCCTCCTGGGTATCTCAAACGTCAGAACCCCGCTCCGATAACAGAACCCATCCGTCAGCCCTTTCATCGGAGTCCTCATGCGACTGAACAGATTGACCGTGCGCGCCAAGCTCAGCTTGGCGTTCGCCAGCCTGATCGCCATGCTCGCCGTGGTTTCCGGCTTCGCTTTGAAGGCCCTCAACGACGAAAGCCGGCAGTTTTCCGACTACGTCGGCGGCATCAACGCGCGGCTGCTGCTGTCCTACGAAGTGCGCACCGACGTCGAGGAACGTGCCATCGCCGCGCGCGACCTGGTCAACGCCGCGTCGGCCGCCGACCGCGACGCGATCAAGCTGGCCGTCGAGCGCCGCCATGCCGAAGTGCAGGCCGGTGTCGAGAAGCTGGTGCGCATGGCGGCGGCGCCCGGCGTCAGCACGAAGGCGCGGGAGATGATCACCCGCATCGCCGACATCGAGCACAAGTACGCCCCGGTGGCGCTGAACATCGTCGCCCTGGCGGCGCGGGGCCAGCGCGACGAGGCGGTGCAGCAGATGAACGCCGAGTGCCGGCCGTTGCTCGCCGCGCTGGTGGCGGCCTCTCAGGAGTACCGGGACTACACCGATCGCCATTCGCAGGAACTCCTGGCTGAGGCGGACGCCACGTTCCATGCCCAGCGCAGCCTGCTGATCGGCGGCTTCGTGCTCGCCGTCGTGGTGGCGATGGTGGCCGGGCTTCTGATCACGCGCAGCCTGACGCGTGCGTTGGGTGCCGAGCCCGACCTGCTGGGCGACATCGCCCGGCGCGTGGCCGGCGGAGACCTGGGCGAACTGCACGAGGCCGATGGCGCGGCGCGCGGCAGCGTGCTGGCCTCGCTGGCCGAGATGCAGCAGAGCCTGGCGCGCATCGTCAGCCAGGTGCGCGCCGGCAGCGACGGCATCGCCACCGGCACGGCGCAGATCGCCACCGGCAACGCCGACCTCAGCCAGCGCACCGAGGAGCAGGCCAGCAACCTGCAGCAGACGGCGGCGTCGATGGAGCAGCTGTCGGGCACCGTCAAGGCCAGCGCCGAGGTCGCACGCGAGGCCGACCGGCTGGCGTCGCAGGCCGCCGAATCGGCGCGCCGGGGCGGCGAGAAGGTAAGCCAGGTGATCGGCGCGATGCACGACATCGCCCAGTCCTCGCGGCAGATCGCCGACATCATCGGCGTCATCGACGGCATCGCGTTCCAGACCAACATCCTGGCGCTGAATGCCGCGGTGGAAGCGGCGCGAGCCGGCGAGCAGGGCCGCGGCTTCGCGGTGGTGGCTGGCGAGGTGCGCACGCTGGCGCAGCGCAGCGCCGCCGCGGCGCGCGAGATCAAGTCGCTGATCGTGGCCAGCAGCGAACGCGTCGAAGCCGGCACGCGCCAGGTGGACGAAGCCGGCGCGTCGATCGGCGAAATCGTCGCCCAGGCTCAGCGCGTCAGCCAGATGATCAACGAGCTGACCGCCGCGGCGGCCGAGCAGTCGCAGGGCATCGGCCAGGTCGGCAGCGCGGTGCAGCAGCTCGACCAGGTGACGCAGCAGAACGCGGCGCTGGTGGAAGAGACGGCGGCCGCCGCCGACAGCCTGCGCGGGCAGGCCGAGCAGCTGAGCCGCGTGATGAGCCGCTTCAAGCTGGACGGCACGGCGCTGGCCTGAGGCGGCATGGCGCCAGAATGGCGCTATGCCGATGACCGACCCGCTGCACTTCGCCGCCCACGAACGCGACATCCTGCTCGCCACGCGCGGCGTCGGACCCAAGGTGGTCGAACGGCTTGAGCAGATGGGCATCGGCAGCCTGGCCGCGCTGGCCGACGCCGATGCACGCGACCTGCTGGAGCAGGGCGCACGCCTCAGCGGCAGCAGCTGCTGGAAGAACAGCCGGCAGGCCCGGGCCGCGATCCAGGCGGCCATCGCCTCGGCGCTGGCCTACGTCGACGGCGCTCGCTGAGCGCACGGCCGCCGGCCGGCCATTCGTCTGGCCGGCCCCCGGATTCGCGGGGCGTAGCGAGCCTTCCTGCGCATACCAGATAGCCACTGCGGACGCCGTGCGCGCCGCGCCGCGCACGGCGCTATAAGCCGCGCATACGAGCGGCGCGCCACCGGACGCGCCGCCGGCGACCAGAACGGCAGTGCCGCCCCGGCGGCGCTGAATCACCACCATGCGACTGGAACGCTTCGGCCCGCGGCCATGGCCGCCGTCCGTTCGACGCCTGGCCTCCTCGCGGGGCCAGGTGTCCTGTTTCACCGTGCGTCGAAAGTTGACGTGCCGCGGGTGCCTGTTCCGCAGGGAGGTTGTGGGTTAACCCCGATGGCACGCACAGGAGAAATCGATGACACAGGTGCTGATCGTCGACGATAACGACGTATCGAGAATGACGCTGGCCGATCTTCTGGATTCGATGGGGTATTCGGTGGTTTCTGCCGGTGATGGCTTCGAGGGCGTCGAATTATTCCGCCGGACACCGTCGATCGTCGTCCTGATCACCGATGTCGAAATGCCCGGTATGAATGGCGTGGAAATGCTCCAGCAGCTCTGCAAGGAGATTTTCGAACGCTCCGTCCGGGTCTTCATGCTGTCGAGTTCGGAATTCGATGACTGGTGGCCGCAAGCCCGTGCCTGTGGCGCCGTCGGCTGGTTGCGAAAACCCGTCGATCCGGTATCGCTGGAAGCCGCACTGCGTGTCCTGGGCGAGCAGTAAATGCCACAGCAGCGATGAAGTCGAACGATCCCGCCTTATTTCGCATCATCACCGATGACCCCGCCGAGGCCGAATCGTTCTTTGCCGGGCCGTATGCCCCGGTCAAGGTCTTCGTGCCCGATCGCCGCCTGCACCTGGACATCACCAGCGCCGTCGGCGCCGGGCTGGGGCTGTACCGCACGCGCTGCTCGACCGGCGTGCGTTTCCAGACCGAGTCGCTTTTCGACGGCTACAACATCGCGGTGGCGATGAGCGGCACGCAATCGCTGGTCTCGGGCGGCCAGGAGCTGCAGGAAGGTGCTGGCGCCGGCCTGGTGTCCGACGGCGCGGTCGTCGAGTCGGTGGAACTGGGGCCCGACCTGAACCTGCAGGGCCTGTCGATCACCTCCGACGTGCTGCACCAGTGCCTGGCCGAGCTGATCGACGCCCCGGTGCTGGCGCGCGTGCGCTTCAAGGCGACGCTGGAACCCGGCTCCACCACCTTGCGCACGCTGATGCTGCTGAGCGAGGCGCTGACCACCGGCTTGTCGGGCGACGCGCCGCTGCAGCAGTCGCCGGCGGCGCTGTCCAGCCTGCGCAGCTCGATCGCGCACCTGGTGCTGAGCGGCATTCCCAACAGCTACAGCGCGCAGATCGCCGGGCGGCCGCCTCGCCAGCTGTCGCCGGCGCACGTGCGCCGCGCGATGGACTACATGCAGGCCAACGCCTCGCAGCCGCTGACGATCGGCGACGTCGCGCTGGCGGCGGGCGCTTCGGCGCGCTCGCTGCAGGCGGCGTTCCGCCAGTTCCGCGGCTGCACGCCGTCCGAGTACCTGCGCCAGATCCGGCTGGAACGTGTGCACGCCGACCTGCTCGACGAGAGCAAACCGCGCTCGGTGTCGCGCATCGCGATGCACTGGGGTTTCGCGCACATGGGCCAGTTCGCCGAGCGCTACCGCAGCGCCTACGGCGAGGCCCCCAGCGCGACGCTGGCACGCCGCCGCCGCTGAGCTTTCTGCTGCGCCGCAGCAGCGCTGGCGGCCTCCGCTCGTGCGCCAAACCGACCACTCCGGGGGCCAGATCGCCGCTCCGGATTCGGCCCGGCGGCGCATTTTGCGATTCCTAGACTGCCCCTCAACCGTGCTCACCTTGACCGATCACGGTGCATCGAAGAGGAGTAGCCACAATGTCCGCCACCACCAGAATAGACGTCGGCGCCGTACGCGCGCCCGTCGCTGAATCATCCTGGACCGCCCACGACCGGACGTGGGTCTTGGGTCTGTTCGCCACGGCCATCGGTGCGGGGACGCTGTTCCTGCCGATCAACGCCGGCTTGGGCGGCATCTGGCCGCTGCTCGTGATGGCCTTGCTGGCCTTCCCGATGACCTACCTCGCGCACCGGGGGCTGATCCGCTTCATCCTCTCGTCGTCCAAACCCGGCAGCGACATCACCGAAGTCGTGACCGAGCACTTCGGCCCGCTGGCCGGCAAGCTCATCACGCTGCTCTATTTCTTCACCATCCTCCCGATCCTGCTGCTGTACGGCGTCGGTCTGACGAACACCGTCGAATCGTTCATGACGCACCAGCTGCACATGGAGGCATGGCCGCGGGTGATCCTGTCGTTCGTGCTCACCGCCGGGCTGATCGCCATCGTCGCGCTCAGCGAGAAGATCGTCGTCAAGGTGATGGGCTGGCTCGTCTACCCGTTCATCTTCGTGCTGATGGGTCTGGCGCTGTTCCTCGTGCCGGAATGGAACGGGGCGGTGCTGCAAGGCGGCGTGCCGTCTTTCGGCAAGTTCAGCGTCACGCTGTGGCTGAGCATCCCGGTGCTGGTGTTCTCGTTCAACCACTCGCCGGTGATCTCGCGCTTCGCCGTCGCGCAGCAGCAGGAATACGGCAAGGACGCCGTCGGCAAGGCCGACCAGATCGAGAAGTACGCCGCGCTGATGATGGTCGTCGTCGTGATGTTCTTCGTCTTCAGCTGCGTCTTCGCGCTGTCGCCCACCGACCTGGCCGCCGCCAAGCAGCAGAACATCTCGATCCTGTCCTACATCGGCAACAAGTTCCGGAACCCCTGGGCCGCCGTGATCGCCCCGCTGGTCGCCTTCGTCGCGATGAGCAAGTCCTTCCTCGGCCACTACCTGGGCGCCCGTGAAGGCCTCAACGGCTTCATCACGCAGCAGATGCAGGCCCGCGGCAAGCTCGCCAATCTCTCGAAGATCAACCGCGGTTCGATGCTCTTCATGTTCCTGACGATCTGGGGCGTGGCGACCATCAACCCGAGCATCCTCGGCATGATCGAATCGCTGTGCGGCCCGATCATCGCGGCCCTGCTGTTCCTGATGCCGATGTACGCCATCCGCAAGGTCCCGGCGATGCGCAAGTACGCGAACAACCCGACCAACGTGATCGTGGTGTTCATCGGCGCCGTGGCGATGTCGGCGATCTTCTACTCGCTGATCGGTCTCTGACACCCGGTTTGCTGCCCGCAGGCCCCCGCCCCTGAACTTGGACGGGCGGCGGGTGCCGGCGGGCAGCGTCTTCCCAACAAGGGGAACTCACCATGATCAGCATGTTCCAGCTCTACAAGGTCGGCATCGGCCCGTCGAGCTCCCACACCCTCGGCCCGATGAACGCCGCGCGGCGCTTCGTCGACGATCTCCGCGCCCTGGGCAAACTGTCCCAGGCGAGTTCGGTGGTGATCGACGTCTACGGCTCGCTGGCGCTGACCGGCCTGGGCCACAAGACCGACGTCGCGCTGCTGCTCGGCCTGATGGGCGAGCTGCCCGACACCGTCGACGTCGGCGCGATCCCCGGCCTCGTCCAGAAGGTGCGCAGCACGCAGCGCATCCGCCTGGGCGCCGACGGCCCCGAGGTCGAGTTCGGCCGCACGGCGATGACCTTCCACCACTCCAGCCTGCCGCGCCACGAGAACGGCCTGACGATGAAGGCCTGGGCCGGCGACCGCCTGCTGCTGGAGAAGAACTACTACTCGATCGGTGGCGGCTTCGTCATCGAGGACGGTGCCGCCGCCGGTGCCGACGACGCCGAGGCCGCGGCGCCGTACCCGTACAAGACCGCCGCCGAGCTGCTGGCGCACTGCCGCAGCACCGGGCTGTCGCTGTCGGGGCTGGTGCTGCAGAACGAGCTGCCGCTGCACAGCGAGCAGGAGGTCACGCGCTACTTCGCCAACATCTGGGCGCAGATGTCGCAGTGCATGGACCGCGGCATGAAGACCGAAGGCGTGCTGCCCGGCCCGTTCCGCGTGCCGCGCCGCGCGGTGGCGCTGCACCGGCGTCTGGCCGCCGCGGGGCCGCTGTCCAAGGACCCGATGAACATCATCGACTGGGTCAACATGTTCGCGCTCGCGGTGTCCGAGGAGAACGCCGCCGGCGGCCGTGTCGTCACCGCGCCGACCAACGGCGCCTGCGGCATCGTGCCGGCGGTGCTGGCCTATTACGACCACTTCATCAAGCCGGTCGGCGAGGACGACTGCACGCGCTTCTTCCTCGCCTCGGCGGCGATCGGCGCGCTGTTCAAGACCAATGCGTCGATCTCCGGCGCCGAGGTCGGCTGCCAGGGCGAGGTCGGCGTGGCGTGCTCGATGGCCGCCGCCGGCCTGGCCGAGCTGCTGGGCGGCTCGCCCGAGCAGGTGTGCATCGCCGCCGAGATCGCGATGGAACACAACCTGGGCCTGACCTGCGACCCGGTGGGCGGGCAGGTGCAGATCCCCTGCATCGAGCGCAACGCGATGGGCGCGGTGAAGGCGATCAACGCCGCGCGCATGGCGCTGGGCCGCACCAGCCAGCCGATCGTGCCGCTGGACAAGGTGATCGAGGTGATGTTCGAGGTCGGCAAGGACATGGACCCGAAGTACCGCGAAACCTCCTGCGGCGGGCTGGCGCTGAAGGTCTCGGCGCCGATCCCGATCGCCGTTGCCGAACCCGAGCAGGAGTGCATCCGCTGGGCGCCGTGACACGCCCCGCGCCGGGCCGCCCATCGCAAAATAGCGCGATGGGCGGCCTGTCGCGTACCGACGCCCGGAGCAGTCAAGAGGTACGCCGTTGACCCTGAGTTCGATCGTCTCGCTGTCGGTGCTGCTGCTGCAGCAGATGTGCGTCTACCTGGTGGTGGCGTACGCCCTCAGCCGGACGCGTTTGTTCATCCCGCTGACGCGCGCGACGATCCGCTGGCCGCACCGCATCGCGTGCTACCTGATCTTCTCGGCCTTCTGCATCATGGGCACGCTGCTCGGCCTGCCGGTGGTGCGCGGCAACGCGATCGCCAACACGCCGGCCATCGGCGCGGTGCTCGGCGGCCTGCTCGGCGGGCCGATCGTCGGCCTGGGCGTCGGCATCACCGGCGGCCTGCACCGCTACACGCTGGGCGGCTCCTTCGGCCTGGCGGCGGGCATCGACATCGTGATGCAGGGCCTGGCCGGCGGCCTGACGCACCGCTACCTGATCAACCGCGGCAAGACGCGGCTGCTGTTCAGCCCGACGCTGGCTGGCGGGCTGACCTTCGTCACCATCCTGATCGAGCTGGGCATCGACCTGGCGCTGTCGCGGCCCTTCGACGAGGCGCTGCAGATCGTCAAGCTGATCGCGCTGCCCGAGCTGATCGCCAACACCGGCGGCGCAGCGATCTTCGTGAAGATCCTGCTCGACCGGCGCGACAGCATCGAGCGCCAGTCGCGTGCCTTCTCGGCCAAGGCGCTGGACATCGCGGCGCACGTCGACGGCGTGCTGCGCGACGGCTTCGACCAGGAGAACAGCACGCGCGTGGCGCGCATCATCTACGAGCAGACCGGCGTCGGCGCGGTGGCCATCACCGACCGCGAGAAGCTGCTGGCCTTCATCGGCATCGGCGACGACCACCACCTGCCGGGCACGCCGATCTCGTCGCAGCAGACCTTCCAGGCCATCGAGTCCAACGAGGTCATCTTCGCCGACGGCAACGAGGTGCCGTTCCAGTGCTCGATCAGCGCGCACTGCAAGCTGGGCTCGGCGCTGGTGATTCCGCTGGTCGGTGAGAACCGCCAGGTCATCGGCACGATCAAGCTCTACGAGCCGAAGACGCGCATCTTCTCGACGATCAACCGCACGCTGGGCGAAGGCATCGCCAAGCTGCTGTCCAGCCAGATCCTCGACGGCCGCTACGAGCGCCAGAAGAACCTGCTGCTCGAAGCCGAGCTGAAGCTGCTGCACGCGCAGGTCAACCCGCACTTCCTGTTCAACACGCTGAACACGATCATCGCCATCACGCACGACGACCCGGCCAAGGCGCGTGCGGTACTCACCGACCTGGCGGTCTTCCTGCGCAAGAACCTCAAGCGCCCGACCGAGGACGTCGTGCTGTCCGAGGAGATCGCGCACATCAAGGCCTACCTGGGCATCCAGCTGACGCGCTTCGAGGACCGGCTGTCGGTGGACATCGACATCCCCGACCCGCTGATGGCGCTGCGCGTGCCGGCCTTCACGCTGCAGCCGCTGGTCGAGAACGCGATCAAGCACGGCACGGCGCAGATCATCGGCGTCGGGCGCGTGGCGATCCGCGCGCACCTGGACGGGCAGGCGGTTTGTCTGGTGGTCGAGGACAACGCTGGTCGCTACGATCCGAAGCCCGGCGGTGGCGGCCTCGGCATGAACATCGTCGACCGTCGGCTGAAGAACCGCTACGGCGAGGCCTACGGCGTGACGATGAGCTGCGAGCGCCAGGTGTCCACGCGCGCCACCGTCCGCATTCCCCTGGAGGCCTTGAGCTGATGATCACCGCCCTCATCGTCGACGACGAGCCGTTCGCGCGCCGCGACCTGCGCCGCGCGCTGGAGCCGGCAAAGGACATCCAGATCCTCGGCGAATGCGGCAACGCGATCGACGCGCTGACGCGCATCCACATCGACAAGCCCGACGTCGTCTTTCTCGACATCCAGATGCCGCAGATCACCGGCATCGAGATGATCGGCATGCTCGACCCGGAGACGATGCCGCACATCGTCTTCCTCACCGCCTACGACGAGTACGCGGTGCGTGCGTTCGAGAAGAACGCCTTCGACTACATGCTCAAGCCCGTGACGGCCGACCGCCTGGAGCTGACGCTGGAGCGGCTGCGCAACAGCTTCTTCAAGCACGACTTCAGCGTGCTGCCCGAGGTGAACCACCTGCGCCAGATCCCGTGTTACGGGCTGCACAGCGTGGTCTTCGTGCAGGCCACCGACGTGGAGTTCGTCGAGGCGCGCACCACCGGCATCTACGTCAGCGACCTCGACGGCCAGGAGCACCCGACGGCGCTGCGGCTGAACATCCTGCAGCAGCGCACCAACCTGCTGCGCTGCCACCGCCAGTACCTGGTCAACGTCGACCTCGTCCACAAGCTGCAGTACCTGGAAAGCGGCCTGGCCGAGTTCGTCACCCGCCGCGGCCGCGTCATCCCGATCAGCCGGCGGCTGCTGCCGGAGATCAAGGAGCGGTTGGGGATCAGCTGAGGGCGGGGCGGCGCCCCGCTACTGCAGGTTGTGCCCCGCCAGCCGCTTCGGGTCGGGGATGCGGATCTCTCGCTTGTCGATGACGATCAGCCCGGCGGCTTCCAGCTCGTGCAGCACGCGCGAGAAGTACTCGGGCGTCAGCGACAGCCGCGAGGCGATGGTCGCCTTGCTGACCGGCAGGCTGACACGCAGGTCGCGGCGCTGCGCCTGGGCGGCGGGCGTCACGCCGGCGTCGGCCAGCGAGAACGCGGCGGCGTCCTCGGCTTCCTCGGGCAGGGCGCGCAGCAGGTAGCCGATGACCCGCTGCATGCCGCTGTGCAGCGAATAGGCCTGCACGTCGTGCACCAGCCCGTGCAGCCGGCGCGAGATGCCGGCCAGCATGCGCATCGCGAAGCGCGAGTCGCGTTCGATCTCGGCCAGCACCGCGGCCTTGCTGACGCTGAGCACCAGCGTGTCGGCGAGCGCCTGGGCGTTGATGATGTAAGGCTTGCCGGTGAACATCAGCGCCTCGGCGAAGGTGTTGCCCGGGCCGACCAGCTCGATGACCTTCTCCTGCCCCGCCGGCGAGATGGCGAACAGCTTGACCTGCCCCATCACCGTGACGTGCAGCTCCTCGCAGGGTTCGCCGACGCGGAACACGGTGTCGCCGCGCGAGTAGCGCCGCAGACGGCAGCCCTCGGCCAGGCGCTGCAGTTCCTCGGGGCTCATCTCCTGGAACAGCGGCAGCACCGCCAGGTAGCGCGGGATGTCGAAGCTCCTCGTCTCCATTCGTTCTCCTGATACCGGCTCGCGCGCGGCGCTCGTGCGCGAGGTCGGCAGCGAGGATGCCCCGAAATCCGGTGCGGGCCAAGTCTTGATGAGCGTCAATTCTCGCAGCCCGGCATCGCGCGCTCAACCGCGCGTCATGCGCGCATAGACGGCAGCCAGGCGCTGCACCAGGTCCTGCGGGCGGTGCACCAGCGCCCAGCCGTGCTGGCCGAAGAGCATCGGCAGGTAGTCGTGCGCGCTTTCGTCGATGGTGACGCAGAAGGGCTGCAGCCCGGCGTCGCGCGCCGCCTGCACCGCGTGGCGCGTGTCTTCCAGGCCGTAGCGGCCTTCGTAGACGTCCAGGTCGTTGGGTTTGCCGTCGGTGAGGATCAGCAGCAGCCGCTGGCGCTCGGGGCGCGCGGCCAGGCGTTGTGTCGCCAGGCGCAGCGCGGCGCCCATGCGCGTGTAGTAGCCGGGTTTGATGGCGCCGATGCGCGCACGCGCCGCGGCGTCCCAGGGCTCGCCGAAGCCCTTCAGGTGCTGGATGCGCACGTTCTGCCGCCGCACCGACGAGAAGCCCAGCATCTCGAAAGCGTCGCCGCCGGCGGCCAGCGCCTCGCCGAAGACCCACAAGGCGTCGCGGATGACGTCGACGATGCGTGCGTCGTTGCCGGCCCAGGCGTCGGTGGACAGCGACAGGTCGGCCAGCAGCAGCGTCGCCAGGCTGCGTTCGCCGCGCACGCGGCGCTGCCAGACGGCGGGCTGCTCGTCGACGCTGCCGGCGTCGGCCTGCACGCGGTGGCGCAGCCAGGCGTCGAGGTCGAGCTCGTCGCCGTCGGCCTGGGCGCGCGCGCGCAGCGGCGCCGCGCGCAGCACCTCCATGCGGCGGCGCACGCGCCGCGCCACGGCGCGCAGCGCCGGCGGCGGCTGCCAGGGCGGCGGCGCGGCGGCCACCAGCACCTGCGCGGCGCAGTGTTCCGGCATCGGTTGCTGCTTGCGCCAGTCCCATTCGGGCAGGCGCACGCCGGGGCCCAGCGGGCGGTCGTCGGCGGCGGCGCTGGGCAGGTCGAGGTCGAAACGCACGCGCGACGCGGCGCGGCTGCCGTCGGGCGCGATGGCCAGCGTGTCCATGTCGTCGGCGGCGGCCAGCGCGTTGCCGTCGTCGTCATCGTCGCTGGCGCGGTCGACACGCACGAACTCGCCCCAGGACAGGATCGACTCGGCGCGGAAGAACATCATCAGCGGCGCCTTTCCGCGTTCGTCCTGCACACGTTCGGCGTGGCGGCGGCGGTCGCTGGTGGTCGGCTTGGCGCGGCTGGCCTCGTCGGCGCCGGTGTCGGCCGGGTCCTGGCGCGCGGTGGCCGCGGGGGCTTCGGCGGCGTCCAGCCACAGCCAGACCGGCGCGGCGTCGGCGGGTTTCAGCCCGGCGGGCAGGGTGACCGGCTCGCCGCGCAGCGCCTGCTGCACGGTGGCCTCGGCGGCCGCGGCGGCGCCGCGCAGCGTGGCGGGCGCCGGGCGCAGCGCCAGCTGCGCGGCGACCAGCTCGGCGTACGCGGCGCGCAGCCCGGGGAACTGCGCCAGCGCGGCAGCCGTGGCGTGCAGGTTGTCGGCCAGCCAGTCGCCGCTCGGCGTGTAGTGCGCCGCCAGCGCCGCCAGCCACAGGTACAGGCGACGGTTCAGCGCGGCGTCGGCGAAGACCGCCACCTCGGGCGGCAGCGACAGCGCCTCGGCGTCCAGGCGCGCGGTGGCGGCGTGCGTGCCGCTGCCGGCCACACGCTGCAGCCAGCCGCGCGGGCCGCCGGCGCGTGTGGCCGCGGCCGACGCGAAACGCAGCCCCGGCGCGCCGCCGCCGGCGCGGAACATCAGCGTGATCGTGCGCTGCACCTCGGGCAGCGTGACGGCGGCGTCGGCGTGGCGGCGGTCGGCCACGCGGCTGATGAAACGGTGCCAGTGCTGGCCGACCCACTCTTCCATCTCAGACCACCTCTTCGGGTTGGCGCGCGGGGCGCTGGGCACGCAGTTCGGCGGCGCGCAGGCGCAGCGTCTCGCGCAGCGCGTCGGCGCCGGTGCGCCATTCGAGCAAGGGCGCGCGCGCCTGGGCGCCTTGCGACTGCTCGCACTGGTCCAGGCAGCGCCCGCACTGCACGCAGGAGAACATGCGGCGCTTGATGTCGCGCGGCTTCAGCCGCATCGGGCAGACGCTGTCGCAGGCGTTGCCGCCGGGCGCGGCGGCGGTGCCGCAGCTGCGGCAGTCGCGTGCGCGTTCGCGCTCGTAGCCGACGACCATCGCGCGCGGGTTGGCCATCCAGGCCAGGCTCTGGAACAGGCCGACGGCGCAGCCGAAGCGGCAGAACAGGTGGCGCGCAAAGACGAACTCGGCGGTGAACGCCGCCGTCGCGATGGCCAGGAAACGCGCCTGGTTGGGCGTCGACTCGCCGGCCAGCAGCCGGCCCCAGACTTCGGCCGGCGGCAGCAGGTAGCTCAGCAGCGTCACCGCCCACAGGAAACCCAGCGCGGCGGCCAGCAGCACGAACGGCGGCCACCAGCGCCAGTCGCCGCGTGCGGCCGGCGCGGCGGGGTCCCAGAAGCTCGCACGGCCCAGCGCGCGGTGCATCAGCCGGTCCAGCGTCTCGACGGCGCTGAAGTGCGGGCACAGCCAGCCGCAGTACAGCCGGCCCCAGCGCCAGGCGACGTAGAGGAAACCGACGATCAGCACGATGGCCGGCACGAAGGCGCGCAGGAAGATGTCGAGCGCGACTTCGGTGGCGCCGATGCGCCCGGCCGTGAAGTCGGCGATGCCCAGCGTCCACGGCCGGCCCAGCAGCCAGAGCTGGGTCTGGTGCAGGTCGAAGCGCAGCAGGTCCAGCGCCGGCGCGCTGACGAACAGCGCCAGGAAGGCGGCCTGGAAGAGCCGGCGGCGGCGTTGCAGGGCGGCGGACACGGGGCGGGGGAATGAGGGCAGCCGCCCGAAGGCGGCCGCGGGTTCAGTGGCCGAGCACGGCGCCGACGACTTCGTCGAGCGCGGCGGCGGTGTCGGCGTCGTCGGTCAGCGCGTCGACGATCGCGGCGCGGCAGGCGGCGCGCAGCGGCACGCCGCCGGCGGCCAGGCGGGCGGCCATCACCAGCAGCCGGGTGCTGGCCGTCTCCTCGAGGTCGTGTTCGGTCAGGCGGCGCAGCGCCTGCGCCAGGCGCACCAGGCGCGCGGCGAGCTCCGGCGCGACGCCGGACTCCATCTCGACGATGCGCGTCTCCAGCGCCGGCTCGGGGTAGCCCAGCGTCAGCGCGACGAAACGCTGGCGCGTGCTGGGCTTCAGGCTCTTCAGCAGGTTCTGGTAGCCCGGGTTGTACGAGACGACGAGCATGAAGCCCGCCGGCGCGGCGAGCAGTTCGCCGGTGCGTTCGATCGGCAGCACGCGGCGGTCGTCGGCCAGCGGGTGCAGCACGACGGTGGTGTCCTTGCGCGCCTCGACGACCTCGTCGAGGTAGCAGATCGCGCCCTGGCGCACGGCGCGCGTCAGCGGGCCGTCGGCCCAAACCGTGCCTTGCGCGCCGATCAGGTGGCGGCCCACCAGGTCGGCCGCCGACAGGTCGTCATGGCAGCTGACGGTGACGAGCGGACGGCCCAGGCGGGCCGCCATGTGCTCGACGAAACGGGTCTTGCCGCAGCCGGTGGGGCCCTTCAGCAGCAGCGGCAGCCGCTGCCGCCAGGCCTGCTCGAACAGCGCCGCCTCGCCTGCCTGCTCGGCGTAGAAAGGCAGTGCGGCCCCGCCGGTGCGGCCGGCGTCGGGCTGGAACAGGTCCAGCCCGAGGGCGCCGCGTTCGCTCATGTCCATGGCAGCGGCTCCTTCAGGTCAGGCTTGCGCCAGCTTGGCCGACGTCACCGTGTCCGTCTTCACCGGCTCGCCGCCGATGAAGAAGCTGGAGAAGTAGGTGAACTGGCCGACCAGGAAGGTCACGCCACCGGCGATGCGCACCCAGTAGAAGAAGCGCAACTGGTCCTGGGTGGACATGAAGCTCATCGCGCCTTCGGTCGGCATGCGCTGCAGCCAGATCTGCAGGATGCCGGCGCCGGTCAGCGCCAGCACCATGATGCCCATGCCGATCGACATGATCCAGAAGCTCCACATCTCGATCGCCTGGGCACGCTGGCTGTTGGCGATGCGTCCGCGCAGCGTCGGCATCGCGTAGCTGATCAGCGTGATGACCACCAGCACGTAGGCGCCGTAGAAGGCCAGGTGGCCGTGGGCGGCGGTGACCTGCGAGCCGTGGGTGTAGTAGTTCACCGGGCTCAGCGTGTGGATGAAGCCCCAGAGGCCCGCGCCCAGGAAGCCCATCACCGCGGTGCCCAGCGCCCACAGCACGGCGGCCTGGTTCGGGTGTTCGCGGCGGCGGCGCTGCACCATGTTGAAGGCGAAGACCGTCATCATGAAGAACGGGATCGGTTCCATCGCGCTGAACACGCTGCCGATCCACTGCCAGTAACCCGGCAGGCCGATGAAGTAGAAGTGGTGGCCGGTGCCCAGGATGCCGGTCATCAGCGCGAAGGCGATGATCACGTACAGCCACTTGTCGATGACCTCGCGGTCGACGCCGGTCGTCTTGACGAGCACGTAGGCCAGCAGCGAACCGAGGATCAGTTCCCAGACGCCCTCGACCCAGAGGTGGACGACGAACCACCAGTACATCTTGTCGCGCACGAGGTTGTGCGGGTTCACGAAGCTGAACAGGAAGAACACCGCCAGCCCCGCCAGGCCCAGCAGCAGCACCAGCGTGATGCTGGTCTTGCGGCCCTTCAGCACCGTCATGCCGATGTTGAACAGGAAGCCCAGCGCGACGATGACGATGCCGACCTTGGTCGGCAGCGGTTGCTCGAGGAACTCACGGCCCATCGTCTGCAGCAGGTTGTTGCCCGTCAGCTCGGCGAGCTTGGCGTAGGGCACGGCGAGGTAGCCGACGATGGTCAGCACGCCGGCGACGAGGAAGATCCAGAACAGCGCCAGCGCCAGCTTCGGGCTCCAGAGCTCGGTCTCCGACTCCTCGGGCACGATGTAGTAGGCCGCGCCCATGAAGCCGAACAGCAGCCACACGATCAGCAGGTTCGTGTGGACCATGCGGGCCTGGTTGAACGGGATGTACGGGAACAGGAAGTCGCCGATGACGTACTGCAGCCCGAGGCCCAGGCCGAACAGGATCTGGCCCGCGAACAGCAGCATCGCCACGATGAAGTACGGCTTGGCCACCGCCTGCGAGCGGTACTTGAGGACTTGGTTGGTGTTCATGGAGGGTGCTCCGGCGCTCAGCCTTCGATGTTGGGAGGCCACTTCTCGGTGTTGATCTCGCCGGTCCACTTCAGGAACTGCACGAGGTCGTCGAGTTGCTGCTCGGTGAGGTCGAACTGCGGCATCTGCCGGCGGCCCGGGATGTGCGTCGGCTGGCTCTTGATCCAGGCCTTGATGAACTCGCCGCCGCGGCGCTGGTAGACGTTGCCCAGCTCGGGCGCGAAATACGCGCCTTCGCCCAGCAGCGTGTGGCAGCCGATGCAGTTGCGGGTCTCCCAGATCTTCTTGCCGGCGATGACCTGAGGCGTGATCGCGCTGGCGTTGGAGCGCTGCGGGATGCGTTGCTCCGTGTGGAAGACGAGTGCGGCGAACAGCAGTGCGAAAAACACTGCGCCGCCGTAGAACATGTTGCGGGCCATCTGCTTGGTGAACCCGCCCCGGACTTGGCTCATGGAAAGCGCCTCCTTGACTTCGGTGCGCTTATCCTCCTTTTTCGCTCGGGTACTTTCCTTAAACCCGTTCAAGGATTCGAGAGGAGGGGCCGGGAGAGCATGCGGCCATGGCCCGCGAGCGGCGGGCCGCCCCGTTCCGACGCCTAGAGAGCCCGACGATGAGCCCTGCCGACAAGGTCCCGCACGCGGTGACCGACCTGATCGCCTACATCCTGGTGCGCTTCCACGAGACGCACCGTGCCGAGGTGCCCGACCTGGTGGCGCAGGCGCGCGCGCTGGCCGCCGCCGGCGTGTTGCCCGAACTCGCCGACCACCTGGAGCTGATGGGCGAGGCGCTCGAGGAGCACATGTTCAAGGAGGAGATGCGGCTCTTCCCGATGATGGAGCAGGGCGGCGGCACGCTGATCGACCTGCTGCTCGACGACCTGGAGCGCGAGCACCGTGCCCACGAAGTCTCGATCGAGCGCCTGCAGGAGCTGCTGGCGCAGCTGCCGGCGACGCCCGAGGCCGAAGCGCTGGCCGCCGGCTGCCGCAAGTTCGTCGACGACCTGCTGCAGCACGTGGCCGCCGAGGACGGCGACCTGTTCCTGCGCTTCGGCCCGCGGCGCACGACGGCGGTGGGGCGCGTCGTTCAGCCCTGATCGGGGCAGGGCGGCGGCAACGCCGCTGGCATTCGGCGCGGTGGCTGCTATTCTTATCTGTACATCTTGTACAGAACGCCCGCCATGCCCACGCAAATTCCGCACGACGTGCTGCCGCCGGACCCGGTGCCGATCACCGTCGAGACCGAGGTGCAGGTGCTCACCTTCGAGGTCGCCGGCGGCGAGATGACGCTGGACGTCGAGCCGGTGGCCGTGGCGTCGGCGCGCGCCGACATGCCGGCGCTGATGCGGCGCTCGGCCGAGACCGGGCGCGGCTTCCTGATCCGCAACGCGCGCAACCCTGCGGCGGCGTCGGCGCTGCTGATCGATCCCGAGGTGCTCAAGCGCCGCATCGCCGAGGCGCGGCCGCCGCGCACGCTGGGCCAGTTGGTCGAAGGTCTGCCGTTCCGCGGCCTGGGCGCCAACCCGCTGTTGGACGTGACGGCGCTGCCGGATGACGTCCTGCCCGAGCTCGAGATCCCGGGGCGATGAACTGGCTGCTGCCCGCGCCGACGCTGGCACAGCTCGTCGCCTCGGTGCCGACCGCGGCCCAGCGCTGGGCCCACGGCGTCGATGCCCGCGCGCTGCGCGTCAGCGTGATCTCCGTGGCTCAGCTGCGCACCCGCATCCAGCTCGAGCCGGCGCCGGCGACGCGGACCCGGCTGGACGTCGACCTGACGACGCTGCTGGCGCAGATCGAGGCCGACTCGGGCATCGCGCCGCTGGCCTTCAGCGCTGAGCACGCGCTGCTCTGGAGCCATCTCTGCCTGGAGCCGACGCTGGCCGGCCTGGCGCAGACCGAGCGCCAGATCTACGCCACGGCGATGTACGAAGGCCTCACCGTCGTCGAACCTGCGCGGCCGCAGCACGCGGCGCTGCAGGCGCTCGGCGCGCGCCTGCATGCACTCTGACCCCGAGCCGCCGGCGGGCGAGGGCCTGGAACTGCCCGCGCCGCGCAGCAACGCCGCCGACGCTTACGCGCCGCTGCGCGTGCTGTCGCTGACCGGTGGTGGCTTCCGCGGCCTGTTCACGGCGCGCACGCTGGTCTCGCTGTGCCGCGAGGCGCGCCGCGACGGCCCGCTCGACGACTGCTTCGACGTCTTCGCTGGCACCTCGATCGGCGGTCTGATGGCCTGCGCGCTGGCCGTCGGCGTGCCGCCGATGCGGGTGCTCGACGCCATCGACGCCCACGGCCCACGCGTGTTCCGCAAGCCGGCCGGGGCGTCGCTCCGGCGCCTGTTCTTTGGTGCGCTGTACGACGCCGACAACCTCGCCAAGGCGATCCGCGACTGTCTCGGCGCGCACGCGAACACCCGCCTGTCGACGGTCGAGCGCGGCCTGCTGGTGCCGGCGGTCGACTGGCTGGCGGGCGAACTGCAGGTCTTTCGCAGTGCCTGGTTCGGCCGCGCCCGGACCTCGGATGCGACGCTGCTCGAGGTCTGCCTGGCGAGTTCCGCGGCGCCGACCTACTTCGACGCCGCCCAGATCGACGGCAAGCCGATGCTCGACGGCGGTCTGGCCGCCAACAACCCCGACGCGCTGGCGCTGCTGGAGATCCTGCGCCGCTTCCCGGCTGCGGCCGCCAGGATCGAGATGCTGAGCCTGGGTACCGCGGGCTTTGCCGCCACGCGCCAGGCCTCGCAGGCGCGGCGGTCGGCACTGGGCTGGGCGCCCGACCTGCCGAACTGCATGATCGACCTGCAGGAGCGCAGCGCCGCCCGCCAGGCGCAGGCCCTGCTGGGCACACGCTACCGCCGCATCAACCACCCGGGCGATGCGAGCGAGGCCTTCACGACGCTGGACACGGCCGACGCCGACGCCCGCGACCGCCTGCTGCGCGCCGCCGACGAGGCGGCGGCTGCCGCGTACCGCCAGGACGGTGTCTTCGTCGACCGGATGCTGAGCGCCCGCGCCCCTGACGCGTCAGACCCGGGCGTCGCACTTACCGGCCCGCAGGCGCCGCCGCGGTGATCTCCTGCAGCAGACTGACGAAGGCCCGCACCTTCGCCGGCCGGAAGCGCGCCGTGGGAAACACCGCATGGATGCCGCCCGCGGGCAGCCCCCACTGCGGCAGCACCTGGATCAGCCGCCCGGCCGCCAGGTCCTCGGCCACCGCATAGTCGGGCAGCACCGAGAGCCCGGCGCCGCAGCGCACGGCCTCGCGCACCGCCAACGTGGCGTCGATCGACATCACGGCGCGCACGGAGACGTTCTGGCGCTCCAGTTCGCCCCGCGAGAAGCTCCAGCGCGTGGGCTCGCGCAACGCGCTGTTGGCGACGAACGGAAGCTCGCTCAGGCCTTGAGGGTCCTTCAGTGCGCTCAGCTGGGCCTGCCACGCCGGCGCGCCGACCAGGAGCTGCCGGAACGAGCCGATCTGCCGGGCCTGCACGTTCAGGTCGGTCAGCCAGCCGACGCGGATCGCCAGCTCGACCTGGCCTGACATCACGTCCAGCGACTGATCGCTCAGGATCGCGTCGACCTTGCATTGCGGATAGCGGCGCGTGAACTCGGCGATCGCCGGCACGATGGTCGTGATGCCGTAGTCCAGCGCGGCCGTCAGCCGCAAGGTGCCGGAGGGCTCGACCGCCGCTTCGCCCAGTTCGTCGAACGCGTCGTGCGCTTCCTTCAGGATCAGCGCGCAGCGTTGGTGGAACAGCTTGCCGGCCTCGGTGGCGCTCACCTTGCGCGTCGTGCGCGTCAGCAGCGTCGTGCGGAACTCCCGCTCCAGCCGTGCCACCTGCTGGCTGACCACCGCCTTGGTGATGCCCAGCCGTTCCGCGGCTGCCGTGAAGCTGCCCGTCTCGACGACGGCGGCGAAGTAGGCCAGGCGCTTCAGATTGGCGAGATGGCTGGCGCTGGATTCTTCAGTGCTGTTTGCTTTTGGCATACGAATTATCAGCTTCAACCGGATTTATCTGTCAATGACGCCTGCCTAGCATCGAATCCATCGAATCCAGCAGCGGGCCCTCACGGCCTTCCAAGCAGCCATGACCCAGACACTGCACTACCTCTTCGACCCGCTTTGCGGCTGGTGCTACGGCGCCGGGGCCACCGTGACGCGAGCCGCCGCCATGCCCGGCGTCGCGCTGCGGCTGCTGCCCAGCGGCCTGTTCTCGGGTGAGGGCGCACGTCCGATGAGCGAGGACTTCGCCGCCTACGCCTGGAGCAACGACCAGCGCATCGAGCGTCTGACGGGCCAGCGCTTCAGCGAGCAGTACCGCAGCGAGGTGCTGGGCGCCCCGCGGCAGATGTTCGACAGCGGGCCGGCCACCGTCGCGCTGACAGCCGTCGCGCTGACGGCGCCGCAGTCCGAACTGGAGGCGCTGAAGGCCATCCAGCACGCCCGCTACGTCGAGGGGCGCGACATCACCTCGCTGGACACGCTGACGGCGGTGCTGAAGACGCTGGGGCTCGACCTGGCGGCCGAGCGCCTGGCGGCCACCGATGCCGAACTGCTCGGCGCCAACCGGGCCCGGATCGCCGAGGCGCAGACGCTGCTGCAGCAGTTCGGTGCGCGCGGCGTGCCCACCTTTCTTCTGCAGCGCCACGGTCGGTTGCAGCTGCTGCCGTCGGGGGCGGTGTTCTCCAACCCGCAAGCCTTCGCCGAGCAACTCGCTGCCGCCTGAATCGCTTGCGTCCTTGCCTGAGCCCGCGCGGCTGACTCGGGTGTTTCCGTTGACCTTGAAAGAACAGACATGAAGATTCGTCGCACCTTGCACCTCGGCTGGCTGGCGCTCGCCGTCGCAGCCGCCGGCTTCGCCGCCCAGAGCCAGGCCCAGACGCCGCAGCCGCAAGTGGCCGCCGCGGTCGAACGTGATGGCGCGGGCCAGTCGCTGGACGACCTGTACCAGGCCGCGCTGAAGGAAGGCGGCCAGCTGACCGTATACGCCGGCGGCGACGAGGTGACCCAGGGCTTCGGCATCAAGTCGAACTTCGAGCGCCGATTCCCGGGCATGAAGCTCGACATCGTCGTCGACCTGAGCAAGTACCACGACGCGCGCATCGAAGAGCAACTGCTGCGCAAGAACCTGGAAGTCGACGTCGCGCATCTGCAGACGCTGCACGACTTCGACAACTGGGCCGCTCGCGGGCTGCTGCTGCCGTACAAGCCGATCGGCTGGGACCAGATCCCCGCGGCCTACAAGGACCCGGCCGGCCGCTTCACCGGCCTGTTCATGCTGACCTTCGCCAACAGCTACAACAAGAACTACGTCTCGGCCGAGAACGCGCCGCGCGACTACTCGGACTTCCTGAAGCCCGAGTTCAAGGACCGCATCGTCATCACCTACCCCAACGACGACGACGCCGTGCTGTACGTGTTCGACAAGATCATCCAGAAGTACGGCATCGACTTCATCGACAAGCTCAAGGCCAACGGCGTGCAATGGGTGCGTGGCACGCAGACTCCGCGCGACGCGGTGGAAGCCGGCAAGTACGCCATCGCGACCGGCACCTCGGGCAGCTTCGTGCCGGTGGAATCGTCGCCGCTGCGCTTCGTGTTGCCGAAGAACGACCCGTTCCTGACCTGGGCGCAGACCGGGGCGATCTTCAAGGACGCCAAGCACCCGAATGCGGCCAAGCTGTACATGAGCTGGCAGCTGTCGCTGCCGGTGGCCTCGCACCCGCGGCAGTTCCCGATCCGCAAGGACGTGGCGCCGCTGCCGGGCTACCAGACGCTGGACCACTACAACACCAGCCCTGAGGACTTCGTCGCGTTCATGCGGGATCGTGCCCGTGTCGAACGCCTGAAGAGCCTGTTCGAGCGCCTCGTCGGGCCCGTCCAAGGCATCTCCCCGCTCAAGGACTGAGCGGTTCGCCGGCCGCCGTGCCCGCGAGCTGCAAGCGCAGGCTCCCGGGCACGGCGAATTCCTCCACAAGCTCACCAGGCAGCTTCATGAACAACCCATTCGATTTCAGCGTTTCCAGGGACAGCCTGGTGATCCCTCCGTTGGCCGACCTCTACGAGAAGTTCGCCCAGCCGGTCGGCTGGCTGCTGCTGCGGCTCGTCGTCGGCGGCTGGCTGCTGCACGACGGCTGGCCGAAGATCCTCGCCCCGATGGGCCAGGTGCAGTTCGTCGAGATGATCGGCTTTCACCCGGGCTGGCTGTTCTCGCCGCTGCTGGCCGTCCTGCAGGTCGGCGGCGGTCTCGCCATCATCCTGGGCTTTCTGACACGGCCGTTCGCGTTGGCCAACGCGGTGATGCTGTTCGTGACCGTGTGGTTCCACCTGCACTTCCCGTACAACGCCGAGCCGCTGCTGAGCAGCGCGGGCCTGGACGCGATCAGGGCTCATCCGGAGTTCCTGACCGCCAACGGCGCGAAGCGGGTCATGGACGCGGGTGTCGCGTTCACCAACCTGCTGCAGGACAAGGCGATCGAGCTGTCCAGCATCTGGGCCTTCGGCTGCCTGTTCTTCGCGGCCTTCGGCGGCGGCCTGTGGTCGACCGATCGGCTGCTGAAGAAGTCGTTCTGAAGGGCGGCGGCGCTGCCCAAGCGCAGTTCACGGTGAAATGAAAAAGCGCCCCGAGGGGCGCTTTCGTCGTGTGCTGCCGCTTCAGCGGCGCATCACCGCCATCGGATCGCCGGGCAGGCGCGCGTGGCTGCGAAGGTCGGCGAGTTCGGTGGCCGACAGCCGCTCGGCGCCTTGCGGCACGTCGGGGCGGTGCAGCGCCAGTTCACGCATGCGCGTGGCCAGCGTCAGCGCGAAGGCGCGGGCGAAGACTTCGTCGCCGTCGCAAGCCTCGAACAGCGACTCCAGCGGCAGCGCCAGCAGTTCGATCGGCTCGCGCACGATGGCCGCTTCGGCCCAGCCGCCCGGAAGATCCAGCGCGCCGGTGACGTCGAACCATTCGCCGGGGCCGATCAACCGGCGTTCGATGAAGCCGCCGTCGGCACCCAGCCGGCCCAGGCTGGCACAGCCGTGGCGGACCAGCCACCACGACGGCTCGGGACGGCGCGGCGAACCGAGGGTGAAACGCCCGGCCGGGCAACAGATCATGCGCGAGGCATCGCTCAGGCGCACCAGCGTGGAGTCCGGCACCGGCATCGGCGCGAAGGCGATGCGCAGCAGCGCGACGTCGTCCTCGAAAGTGCCCGTGACGAAACTCGCGTGGGTGGGCTGCGACGCCGAATCCGCGTCCTGACCTGTCGTGTCGGTCGAACACTTCATCATCTTGGTCTCCTGCATCGTGAAACGCGACACCGGGTGGTGGCGTCCATGGACTCTGGCGACGCCGAGGCGTCAGGGATTTGTCCCAGCACAACTCGCCGCAAACCAGGACCCCGGGCAATCCCTTGAACAGCGTTTTTTGCGGATTCGGACAGTTTACCCATGATCACGTTGCGGGCAAACGGCATGCCGGCAGTCGGTCTTTGCGGATCGTGGGAGGGCCGGCGAACGGCCTGCGCGCCACCTCAGCGGGCGTCCAGACCGGCGACGTAGATGCGCGCCGAACGCTCGACCAGGCGGTCGACGTCGAGCGCCTGGTCGACTGCCGGATCGATCTCCAGCCGGCCGTCGACCAGCAGTTGCGCCAGGCCGTGCGCGAAGCCCCAGGCGGCCATCGCCTCGTCGGTGGCCGGGGCTGGCACGCCGAGGCCGATGAGCGCGCGGCGCAGCGTGTCGAGCACGCGGTGGCCGGCTTCGGCGAGCACCGGGTGGTCGGCCTTGCGCACCTCCGGGCCCAGCATCAGCCGGTAGACGGCCGGCTGGGCGACGGCGAAGTCGACATAGGCACGCGCCATCGCGACGAAGCCGGCCGCCGGGTCGGCGGGCTCGGGCAGCGCCGCGAAGACGGCGCGCAGGCGGTCGAAGCCGCCGGCGGCGATGTCGGCCAGCAGCGCCTCGCGGCTGGCGTAGTGGCGGTAGGGCGCGGCGTGCGAGACGCCGACGGCGCGTGCCACCTCGCGCAGGCTGACCTCGGCCGCGCCGCGCTCGACGAGGATGCGCTCGGCCGCTTCGCGCAGCGCCGCACGCAGGTCGCCGTGGTGGTAGGCGCGGCGCGGCGCGTCGTCGGGCAGCGCGGCGGGGCGGTCCATCGGCTCAGTATAAGTCCATGTTGACAGCGTAAACATCGCTCGATATGGTGATCCCGTGGTCGTCGTCGCCGCCGGCGCCATGTTGTCCAGCCTTTGTCCATCTGGCCCCCGCCGCACCAGGAGCCGCGCATGAGCGTCCTCTCGCCCGTCCCGCCGACCACGCCCGCCGAAGCGCTGCCGGGGCTGCTCGAACGCCTGCAGCGCGCCCATCGTGCCGACATGCTGCCCTCGCGCGCGGTGCGTCTGGAACGCCTGCGCCGGCTGGAACAGCTGATCGATCGCCACGCAGACGCCTTCGCCGCCGCGATCGGCGACGACTTCGGCAACCGCTCGCCGATCGAGATCCGCATCACCGAGACGATGCTGCTGAAGGCCGGGCTGCGCCAGGCGCGCCGCCACCTGGCGCGCTGGATGAAACCGCGCCGCGTCGGCACTTCGCCGGCCTTCTGGCCCGGGCGCTCGTGGCTGCTGCCGCAGCCGCTGGGCGTGGTCGGCATCGTCAGCCCCTGGAACTACCCGCTGCAGCTGGCGCTGGCGCCGCTGGTCGGCGCGCTGGCGGCCGGCAACCGGGCGATGATCAAGCCGTCGGAGCTGACGCCGCGCTTTTCGGCGGCGCTGCAGGCCGCGATGGCCGAGCACTTCGAGCGCGACGAGGTGACGGTGGTCACCGGCGACGCGGCGATCGGCCGCGCCTTCGTCGCGCTGCCGTTCGACCACCTCGTCTTCACCGGCTCGACCGCCGTCGGCCGCGAGGTCGCGCAGGCGGCGGCGAAGAACCTGACGCCGGTGACGCTGGAGCTGGGCGGCAAGTCGCCGGCCATCGTCGACGCCTCGGCCAGGATCGCGAAGGCGGCCGAGCGCATCGCCTTCGGCAAGCTGGTCAACGCCGGCCAGACCTGCATCGCGCCCGACTACGTGCTGGTGCCCAAGGCCCAGCGCGAGCGTTTCGTCGCCGCGCTGCGCGCCGCGATGGCCAAGCTGTACCCGAGCTTCCGCGCCAACCCCGACTACACCAGCGTCGTCAGCGAGCGCCATTTCCGCCGCCTGCGCGAACTGGTCGAGGAGGCGCGCGAGCGTGGCGCCACCGTCATCGAGCTCGAAGCGCCGGGCGAAGGCATCGGCCGCGCCAGCCGCCAGCTGCCGCCGACGCTGCTGCTGGACGTCGACCCGGCGATGCGCGTGATGCAGGAGGAGATCTTCGGCCCGGTGCTGCCGATCGTCGCCTACGACACGCTCGACGAGGCGATCGCCTTCGTCAACGACCGCGACCGGCCGCTGGCGTTGTACTGGTTCGGCAGCGACGCGGCGGCGCGGCGCAAGGTGCTGTCGCAGACGATCTCGGGCGGCGTGTCGCTCAACGAGACGCTGCTGCACGTCGCCCAGGAAGGCCTGCCCTTCGGCGGCGTCGGCGCCTCGGGCATGGGCGCGTACCACGGCGAGGCGGGCTTCCGCCAGTTCACGAAGGACAAGCCGGTGTTCGAGCAGTCGGCGCTGGCGGCCACCGGGCTGATCGCGCCGCCGTACAAGCCGTCGATCGGGCGCCTGCTCGACTGGATCGGCCGCATCGCCTGAAAAACGAAGCCCGGCGCGAGGCCGGGCTGGTCGGGCCGGGGCGGCTGCCGTTCAGGCGGCGACCGGGATCATCGGCGTGAACGGGTCCAGTTCGTCGAGCGCCAGCTTGCAGGCGCGGCCGATCAGCACCGCGGCGGCGGCGTAGTAGCCGGTCGCGGCCTTGGCGGCGAGCTGCTCGCAGTGCGCCGGCACCCAGGCCAGCACGTGGCGCGACAGGAAACGCAGCTGCTGCGCGCGCCAGCGCTGCGCGGTGGCGGCGTCGCCGGCGGTCAGCGCCTCGCCTTCCAGCCGGCACAGGTGGGCGACGAAACGCAGCTCGTTGCCCAGATGGTCGGGCGCGCCCAGCGCGGCCATCGCCTCGTAGCCGGCTTCGCGGTACGAGCGCAGCACGTCGAGCACGCGGTCGCCGCCCGGCGCCACGCCCAGCGCCGCCGACTCGCAGGGCGGGCTCAGCGTCTCGCCGTGCATCACCATCGACAGCAGCCGCGTGCGGTCGACCGCGAGCACGGTGGCGCCGCCCGGATGACGGCGCGACTTGCGCAGCGCCACCAGCAACGCGCTCAGCTGCGGTGCCAGCGGCCGCCCGGCTTCGACGGTGGCCAGCTCGGTGTCCAGTTCGTCCAGCCATTGCGGCGTCGGCCGCTCGATCACGACCCGCGCCAGCAGGCCCCACAGGGCCGCCCGCGTCGGGGCCTTGTCTCCGTTATGTACTTGCATCTCGCTCATGTCGCTTTCACCGTGGCGTGAAGGGAGGGCATCGGGCGTCGAGCAAGGGACGATCCCATCCTCCCCTCGCGGCTGGAGCGAGGAAAGAGGGGCCGTGACCTTGATGGAGCGCATGGTCATTGAATCGCGTTTCCCGGCGGTTGCGGGGGCGTCGACATGAGCCAGATCAAGCGCCGGCGACAGATGATCGCCCGGGCCGGCCGGTGTGCCGGGTGGCACCGCCGAGTCCGTCCCCATTTCGCCTGACTGCTGCTGCCCGTTGACGCCCGCCGGTGCACCACCAGGGTGAATGATCGTTGCGGAGCGCCCACCATGTGGGATGTCACCCCCTAGTAAATAGGGGGTTGCGGGCACGAAAAGCCTCAGGGTTCTCCCCAGGTGAACACCGCGTCGGCGCTTTGGCGGGTGCTGGCGATGCGCCGGGCGTTCGGTTCGTCGGTCTGATCGACCCACGCGGCGGCGTCCGCGGCGCTGCGGCCGTAGCGGCGGTGGCGGGCCGCCAGGCGCTCGCGGCGCAGCCCGTCGTCGACCTCGACGTACCAGATCTCGTCGAGCAGCGGCCGTACGCCGGCCCACGGGTCGCCGAGCAGCAGGTAGTTGCCTTCGGTGATGACCAGCGGCACGTCGGGCGCGACGGCGATCGCACCGGCGACCGGCTCGCCGATCTCGCGGCGGAACTCCGGTGCCCAGACGGTGGTGTCCGCGGTGCGCAGCCGCGCCAGCAGCGCGACGTAGCCGGCGGTGTCGAAGGTGTCCGGCGCACCTTTGCGGCCGCGCCGGCCCAGGCGCTCGAGTGCGGCGTTGGCGAGGTGGAAGCCGTCCATCGGCACGACGACCGCCAGCGGCCCCAGCGCGCCGGCCAGCGCCGCGGCCAGCGTCGACTTGCCGGCGCCTGGCGGCCCCGTCAGCCCCAGCAGGCGGCGGCCGCCGCGGGCGGCGAGTGCGCGGGCGCGCACGATCCAGGCTTCGGGCACGGCGGGATGGTCCACCGCGCGAGCTTAACGGCCGCCGCCGCGATCAGACGGCGCGCATGCTGTAGCCGTTCTCGCACTCGGCGGTGACGGTGAAGCCCAGGCGCTCGTAGAGGCTCAGCGCCGGGTTGCTCTTCAGCACCGACAGGCTGACGCGTGCGCCGTGGCGGCGGGCGTCGGCCAGCACCTCGGCGATCAGCCGGCTGCCGATGCCGGCGCGCCGGTACTGCGGCAGCAACTGCACGCGCTGGATCGCCCAGTCGCGGCTGCCGCGGTGCACGCGCAGGACGCCGCCGGGCACGCCGTCGATCAGGACGATGGCCGCACCGTCGAGCTGGGCGCGCAGCGCGCCCAGCGCCTCGCCGCCGGGCTGGTCGGCGCCCGGGCCGTGGCGCAGCACCGCCAGCCAGGGCAGGTCCTGCTCGGTGGCGGCGCGGGTGGCCAGGGTCGGGGTCTGATCGGGCATGGCAGAGCCGATTCTGGAGCCTGCGGGTTATCCCTCCGGTTGTGGAGACCGCGTAGTCGCCTGCAGCTGTCCGCTGCGTGACATCCTCGCTGTCCGGCGCCCGGAGCGCGGGCTTACAGTGGCCGCATGGCCACCCGTCACCCGCACCGCGGCCGCCCCCGGCTGCTGCATTCGGCGCTGGAGGCGCGTGTGTTCGCCGAACTGGCCGTGCTGCCGTGGACGCTGCCGGCGCTGTCGCTGGCCGCCCCGCGCGGCGACGGCCACCCGGTGCTGCTGCTGCCGGGATTCATGGGCAGCGAGTTCTCGCTGATCGGCCTGGAGCGCTTCCTGCGCCACCGCGGCTACGCCGTCGAAACCTGGGGCCTGGGCCGCAACGTCGGTTTCAATCCGCGCCACGCGACGGCGCTGGAGCAGAAGATCCGCCACATGGCGCACCGCGCCGGGCGTCCGGTCAGCCTGGTCGGCTGGAGCCTGGGCGGCGTGTTCTCGGTCTACGGCGCGCACCAGGCGCCGGAGTGCGTGCGCCAGGTCATCACGCTGGGCAGCCCGGTGAGCGTCGACCCCGAAGGCAGCGCTTCGCCGCCGCTGGTCAAGGCGATGTACCGCCTGATCGCCCACCCCCACGGGCCGACCGCGCACACGATGCAGCCGCGCGCCAAGAAGCTGCGCGAGCGCGCGCCGCTGGCGGTGCCGGTGTCCTGCCTGTATTCGCTCGGCGACGGCGTCGTGCCGCCGCAGGAGGCGACGATCGAGGGCGACCCCGCCCGGCACGAGAACATCCGCGTGCCGGGCAGCCACCTCGGGCTGGGTTTCAACCCGGTCGTGCTGTGGATCGTCGCGGACCGCCTCGCGCTGCCGGACGGGCAGTGGCGGCCGTTCGAGCCGCACGGGGCCTGGGGCCGGGCCTACCGGCTGCTGACGCACCGCGTGCTGCCGGCCTGAGCGGCACCGGCGCGGCCGCGGCCAGCGCCAGGTAGTCCTGGAAGCAGTCGCGCACCGCCTGCGTGAAGGTTTCGGGGTCAGGCACCAGTTCCCGGCAGGAGGTCGGCGAGACGACGATGCGGCCGTCGTACTCGGTGATCGCGAACACCAGCCCCATGCCGTCGGCGATCGGCAGGATGGCCGAGAAGTAGGTCATGCGCGCGCCGCACAGGTACAGCGGCTGGCGCGGGCTGCCGACCGCGGTGACGGTGCAGCAGGCCTGCGGCCGGCGAAGCTCGCCGGTGCGCAGCCCCAGCCAGCGCGAAGCGAGCTTCATCGTCGCCGCCGGCGCGTGTTCGGCCAGTTCGGCCAGCCCGCGCGCGGCCTGTGAGCGCAGCCCGGCGCGTGCGCTGGCGGTCTGACGCTGGATGTGGCGCAGCCGTGCGACCGGGTCCTCGATCGAGGTGCCCAGCGACACCAGCTGCCACGGCGGCTCGACGCCGGGCTCGGGCACGGCGCCGGCGATCGGCGCGATCGCTTCCAGGTCGGCCTCGGGTAGCTCGCCGTTGGCGTCCAGATAAGCGCGCAGGCCGCCGGCGCAGACGGCCAGCACCGCGTCGGTGACGGTGGCGCGCGGCACCAGCGCGCGGATGCACTCGAACTCGGCGACCATGAAGCGGCGTGTGTCGAACACGCGGTGCGGCGAGACCACCGAGTTGAAGCGTGTCGCGTGGTGCTGCTCGGGCGCGACGACGTCGGCGGCGAAGGTCCAGGCCACCGGCGCCAGGCGCAGCAGCGGCGCGGCCAGCGACAGCGGCGACAGCGCGGTGTGCAGCGCGCCGCGCGCCAGCAGCTTCAGCGCGCCGGGCGCGCGTTCCGGGAACCAGGGCTCGGGCGGTTCGGCCCGCGGCGGCTCGGCGACGAGGTCGTGCAGCGCCTCGACGATCTCGTGCCGCCCGGCGACGTCGACCGCGGCGTGGTGGATCTTGGTCAGCACCGCGAAACTGCCGGCCGGCAGGTCGGCGAAGCTGTCCAGGCCCTCGATGACGTAGAGCTCCCACAGCGGCCGGTTCAGGTCGAGCGCACGCGCGTGGATGCGCGAGGCCTGGATGCAGAACTGGCGCCAGTCGCCCGGCTTGGGCAGCGCGATGTGGCGCACGTGGTATTCGAGGTCGAAATGCTCGTCCTCGACCCAGTACGGGTAGTCCAGCTCCAGCGGCACACGCAGCAGGCGCTGGCGGAACACCGGCGAGCGCTGCAGCCGCCCGGCGACGTGCGCCAGGATGCTCTTGAAACGCACCGTGCCGCCCGGCGCGGTGCTCTGGTCGTAGATCTGGACGAAGGTGACGTTCGCGTTGGCGTGCGTCGTGTCGGCGTAGAGGAAACTCGCTTCGTGGCCGCTCAGCTGGCGCATGGATCCTCCGCGATGGCTCAGGACACCGGCACGGCGCGTGCCGCCGTGGCCGCCCGTTTGCGCGCCGGCTTCGGCCGGCTGGCGGCGACCAGCTCGTCCAGCGCCTCCAGCAGCGCCGCCGACAGCTCGCCGGCGTCGGCCACCGCGGCCTGCGCGGCGGTGAAACCGAAGCCCAGCTCGCCGGCGTAGCTCATCACCGTGATGTTCAGGCCGATGCCGTGCTCGACGATGGACAGCGGCCAGTAGCTCGTCATGCGCGCGCCGGCCAGATAAAGCGGCTCGCGCGGGCCCGGCACGTTGGAGATGACGACGTTGGCCAGCGGCGGCACCGCGCCGGCGATGCCCGAGGCGCCGTACAAGGCGGCCAGCCCCTGCAGCAGCCAGGGCGCGCCCAGCGACGGGAAGTCGGTCGGGATAACGCCGCGCGCCCGTTGGGTGGCCGACTTCACGGCGCCGGCGGCGTCGCGGATCGCCAGCAGGCGCTTCAGCGGGTTGGCGATGTCGGTGTGCAGGTTGACGAGCGACAGCGTGGCCTTGGTCGTGAACTCCTGGTCGCCGTTGGCGCGCAGCGAGATCGGCATCGTCGCCAGCAGCGGCTTCTTCGGCACGCCGCCGTGCGCCGCCAGCCAGCGCCTGAGCATGCCGCTGCACAGCGCGAGCACGATGTCGTTGAGCTTGGCTTCGTGGGCCGCGGCCAGCGCCTTCAGCGTCGCCATCGGCACCGACACGGCGGCGAAGCTGCGTTCGGCGCCGATCGGCACGTTGAGCACTGTCTTCGGGCCGAAGCCGAGGTTCTCGCGCAGATGGCCGTTGGCCTTGCCGTTGCCGGTGCGCGGTTTGCGTGGGCTGGCGAACAGCGTGCCGATCAGCTGCAGTGCCTGCGGCAGCTGGCGCGCGAGCTTGACGTAGAGCCCGGCGTCGCGCGCCAGCGCCGCCGCAGCCAGTTCCAGCGTGCCGGGGTTGTCGGCCAGGCGGGCCTTGGCGCGCGGGCGCGGCGGTGGTTCGGGCGAGGGGTCGAACAAGGTCTGCGCCAGCAGCACGCCGGCCTTGCCGTCGAGCAGCGCGTGGTGCACCTGCACGTAGTAGCCGACTTCGCCCGAGGCCAGCCCTTCGAGCACCCAGATGCGCCACAGCGGCCGTTCGCGGTCCAGGCGCTCGCCGTGCAGCCTGGCGACCGTCGCTTCCAGCTCGGCCTGAGTGCCGGGCGCCGGCACGGTGATGCGCTGCACGTGCCAGTCCATGTCGACGCTGGCGTCCTCCACCCACACCGGGTTGGCGAACTGCAGCGGCATCGTCGCCAGCCGGCGTGTCAGCACCGGCGCCAGGTGCAGGCGCTGCTTCATCAGCCGCCGCACCGCGGTGGCGAAGTCGCCGCGCGCGCCCGGTGGCCGCACGAACAGGTGCAGGGAGCCGACGTGCATCGGCGTCTGCGTCGTCTCCAGGTGGAGGAAGGCCCCGTCCACCCCGCTCAAGGCTTGCATGCCTTCTTCTCGCTTTCGCGCCGTGGAGGCCGTGGGCGGCCCGGCGTGGCGAAAACGTAAGCGGGCCGGCGCAGCGGCCACGCGCAGCCAGATCAAGCTTTCGTCAAGTCGGACACGGATTTCGGGGGCGCAGCACCCTGGCCCCCGCAATCGCGGGAAACGCCTTGCCGCGGCTCGTTCGGACAATCGCGAAATGTCACGAGATGTACGTCCGACGGGAGTACGCCGGTTCCAGGGCGTGACCGTCTTCGACAACGGCGCCGATCGCCCCAGCGAGTTCGGCGACCCGAGCACGCGTCCCAGCCTCTGGGACGAGCCCTCGCGTCTGCCCGACTCGACGCTGGAAACGAGCCGGCGCACGCAGCGCAAGCGCCGCAGCGGCGGCAGCCTGTGGCCGGTGATGCTCGTCGTCGTCGGCCTGGGCGTCGCCGGCGTCGCGCTGCTGGCGAAGTTCTTCAACCGCTGACGGCGGCGGTCTCGGTTTCGGCGGCGACCGCCGCCGGCAGCACGATCGGCAGCGCGAGCGTGAAACGCGCGCCGTGGCCATGTTCCGACTCGACGCGCAGCGAGCCGCGCATCAGCTGCGCCAGCGCGCGCGACAGCGCCAGGCCCAGGCCGGTGCCGCCGTGCTCGTAGCTGACGCGCGCGCTGCCCTGGCGGAAACGTTCGAAGATCGTCTCGTGCAGCTCCGGCGCGATGCCCGGGCCGGTGTCGGCGACGTGCATCAGCACCTGGTCGCCGACACGCTCGACCATCACGTCGACGCGTCCGGCCGGCGTGAACTTGAGGGCGTTGGACAGCAGGTTGTTGAGGATCTGCTTGACGCGCAGCCCGTCGGCGACGATGACCGGCGGCGCCTCGGGGTCGATCTCGACGGCCAGCGTCAGGCCCTTGCCGGCGGCCGTCAGCGCGTAGAAGTCGGCCGTGCCCTGGACCAGCGCGCGCAGGTTCACCGGCTCGGGCGACAGCGTCATCGAGCCGGCTTCGACCTTGGCCAGATCGAGGATCTCGCCGAGCAGCTGGTTCAGGTACTCGGCGCCCTTGCGGATCAGCCCGGCCTGCTCGCGGAACTTCGGGTTGTCCAGCCGGTGCTCCATCAGCTCGGCGAAGCCGCGGATGCTGGTCAGCGGCGTGCGCAGCTCGTGCGAGATCGCGGCCAGGAACTCGCTCTTGGCGTTGTTCGCGGCGTTGGCCTGGGCCTCGCTGGCGCGCAGCGCGGCGTTGTGGGCCTCCAGCCGGCGCAGCCCGGCGACGAAGACCAGCGCGCCGGCAGCGACGGCGCCGGTCAGCAGCAGCGTCAGCACGACGGCGATGTCGCGTGTCGTGCGCCAGCCGGTCAGCGCTTCCTCGCTGGCGGTCGCGACCAGCACGTACAGCGGATAGTCGGCGATGCGGTGGTAGGCGGTGTAGCGCTCCAGGCCGTCGAGCGTGCTGACGCCGCTGAACGTGCCTTCGCGCTGCAGCTGCTGCTGCGCGAAGACGCCGTTGCGCTTGAGCGTCTCGCCGATCTGGTTGGCGCTGTCTCCGCCGATGACACGGGCGCGGATGCTCAGGTCCTGGCCGACCAGCGTCACCGTGCCCAGCGAGCCGATCGCCGCACGCTGGTAGACGTCCTCGAAGTAGCCCGGGTCCAGCGAGGCGACGACGACGCCGATGAGGCGGCCGTCGGCGGCGCTGATGCGGCGCGAAGATCTGGATCGTCCAGCGTTTGGACACCTTGCCCAGCACCGGCTTGCCGATCCACAGGTCGTCCGCGCTCTTCAGCCCGGTGCCCGGCGTCAGCGTCGTCGGCGCCAGGTGCACGCGCACGTGCTCGCGTTCGGACAGGTCGACGTGGCCGGTCTTGCTGCCGTCGGGGTCGAGGTTGCTGCCGATGAAGCGGCCGTCGCCGCCGACGAGCGACAGCTGCACCAGGATGTTGGGCACCAGCCCGGTCTCATTGGCGTAGCGGCCGAGGTCCAGCGTGGCGTTGCCGCCGGTGCGTGCGTAGTCGTCCCGGGCGCGCACGGTCGCCTGGTCGACGGCGGCCAGCACGCGCAGCGTCTGTTCCTCGAAGGCGCGCGCCAGGTTGGTGTTCTGGCGCAGCTCGCCGGCGACGGCGTCGTTCCAGCGCATCCACAGCACCAGGGCGACGGTGGCCCAGGCGAGCACGACCAGCACGACGGCGGCCCCGATGGCCAGCTTGCGCAGCCGCTGCTCGGCGCCGGGCGCAGCGGAGGCGGCGAAGCGCTGCAAGGCAGTGGACAGATAGGGCATGGTGGGCGATGGTTCGAGTCGAGCAAATCTAGCATTTCTATCGCTATCCGGACCGCCAATACGTCACGCGCTGAAGCGGAAAACAAAACGGCCGCCCAGGAGGGCGGCCGTCGGTGGGTGCGGGACGCGGTCAGCCGATGCGGATCGGCACGAAGATCGTCTCGCCGTCACGCTGCACCAGCAGCGCGACGTGGCGGGGCTTGCTCTTCAGCACCGCCTGAACCTGCTCGATGGACTGCACCGGCTGGCCGTTGACGGCCAGCAGCACGTCGCCACGCTCGACGCCGGCGCGCGCCGCCGGGCCGTCGACGTCCTGCACCAGCAGGCCACCGTCGACGTGCACCTGGCGCTGTTCGTCGCGCGTCAGCGGGCGCAGCGCCAGGCCGAGCTGCATGCCTTCTGGGCGCGACGGGTCGTCGGTGCTGGCGGTCGCGGCTTCGGCGCTGCCGAGCTTGATCTCCAGTTCGCGCCAGCCCTTGTCGCGCCAGACCTTGAGCTTGACGCGTTCACCCGGCGCCGACATGCCGATCAGCGTCGACAGGCTGCCGCTGCGTTCGACCGGCTGGCCGTTGACCTGCGTGATCACGTCGCCGGGCTTCAGGCCGCCCTTGGCCGCCGCGCTGCCCGGCTGGACCGCGGCGACCAGCGCGCCGTCGGGCCGCTCGAGCCCGAAGGACTCGGCCAGGCCCTGGTTCAGATCCTGGATCGAGACGCCCAGGCGCGCGTGCTGGGCGCGGCCGGTGGCGACGATCTGGTCCTTGACCTTCAGCGCGACGTCGATCGGGATCGAGAACGACAGGCCCTGGAAGCCGCCGCTCTGCGAGTAGATCTGCGCGTTGATGCCGACGACGGCACCGCCGCCGTCGAGCAGCGGGCCGCCCGAGTTGCCGGGGTTGACCGCGGCGTCGGTCTGGATGAACGGCACGACGGCGTCACCGGGCAGCGAGCGGCCCTTGGCGCTCACGATGCCGGTCGTCGCCGTCTGCTCGAAGCCGTAGGGCGCGCCGATGGCCATCACCGGGTCACCGACCTCCAGCCGGCGCGGGTCGCCCAGGCGCACCGTCGGCAGGCCCTTGGCGTCGATGCGCAGCACGGCGATGTCGGTCACCGGGTCGCTGCCCAGCACCTTGGCCGAGAACTCGCGCCGGTCGCTGAGCTTGACGGTGACTTCCTTGGCTTCGCGCACGACGTGGGCGTTGGTCAGGATCAGGCCGTCGGCGGCGACGATGAAACCCGAGCCCTGGCCGCGGAACGGCACCGAGGGGTTGGCGCCGCGGCCGCGCTGGCCGAAGCCCGGCATGCCGCGGAAGAACTGGAAGAACGGGTCGTTCTCCAGCCCTTCGGGCAGGCCCTGCTCCTCGGCGGTGGCCTTGTGCATGCCTTCGACGGTGATGCCGACGACGGCGGGGCCGGCCTGCTTGAAGATCGCCCGGTAGTCGGGCACCGTGCCCTGCGCCGGGATCGGCGTGACCGGCGCGGTCGTGGCGGCGGTGGCCGCCGCGGCACCCGCCAACGCGGCGGCGGGGGCGGGGCGGTCCAGCCGCAGCCACGGCGGCAGGTCGAAAGCGCTGGCCGCACTCGCACCGAGCACGCCGCCGGCCAGCAGGGCGACGGCCAAAGGCTTCATCTTCATGGTGTCCATGTCCTTTTCGCGGAGAGCGGGCCCTGGTCGAAGCCCGATGGACGCGAGATTGGGGCCGGACGATGAGTGCTGCGTTAGCGCTGCGTGAAGCGAGGATTAAGCCGCCGGGAAACGCACGCTGGCGCGCAGCCCGCCCAGCGGCGAGTCGGCCAGCGTGACGCGGGCGCCGTGGCGCTCGGCGATCGTGCGCACGATCGCCAGCCCCAGGCCGCTGCCTTCGCCGGCGCCGGGGTCACGACGGTAGAAACGGTCGAAGACATGCTCGCGCTCGGCCGCCGGGATGCCCGGGCCGGCGTCGTCGACGACGAGCAGCGGCGCGCCGGCGTCCAGCGCCGCGCGCACCTCGACCCGCGCGCCGGGCGGCGAATGGCGAACCGCGTTGTCGACGAGGTTGCGCACCAGCACCGTCAGCGAGCCGGCGTCGCCCTGCAGCGGCACCGGCGCATCGGCCTGCAGCGCGAGCTCGCTGCCGCGCGAGACGGCCAGCGGCACGGTCGCGGCCAGCGCGCTGCGGGCCGCTTCGGCCAGGTCGACGGTGGCGGTCGGCAGCGGCGGCGCGCCGGGTTCATTGCGCGCCAGCACGAGCAGCTGCTCGACCAGCCAGGCGCTGCGCTCCACACCTTCGGCCAGCGCGCGCACGGCCTCGGCGCGTGCCGCCTCGTCCTCGGCGCGTTCGAGCAGGCGGATCTGCAGCTTCAGCGCCTGCAGCGGCGAGCGCAGCTCGTGCGCGGCGTCGGCGACGAAGGCGCGCTGGGTGTCCATCGCCTGCGCCAACTGGCCGAGCAGGCCGTTGAGCGCCGCGACCAGCGGCGACAGCTCGTCGGGCAGCCCGGCGGCCGGCAGCGGCGCCAGCGACTGCGGTTCGCGCTCGCGCACCGCACGCGCGACGCTGCGCAGCGGCCGCAGCACGCGCGTCGCCGCGGCCCAGGTCAGCAGCGCGATCAGCGGCGCGATGCCGACCAGCGGCGCGACGCTGCGCAGCGCCGCGCCGGCGGCCAGGCGCTGGCGGATCTGGCGCGGTTGCGCCACCTGGATCACGCGCTGGCCGCGCAGCACGGTGAAGGTGCGCCAGGTCTGCTTGCCGGCCGAGACGTCGGCGAAACCGAGCAGCGCCCGCGCCGGCAGCTCGTCGTGCGGGCGCGAGGCGTAGATCGTCTGGCCGTCGGCGCTCCAGATCTGGATCACGAAGTCGAGCTCGCGGTCGGCCAGCGCGCCGGCCTGGTCGGGCGCGATCTCGCCCTGGTCGCGCAGCGACAGCGCCATCTGGCGCAGCTGGTAGTCGAACAGCGCCTCGGTCTCGGCGAGCACGTTGTGATAGGTCACCGTGCCCATCACCCCCGCCGCGAAGGCGAGCATCGCCAGCAGCAGCGCGAGCACACGCGCGCGGATCGAGTTCACAGGAAGTAGCCGACGCCGCGCATGTTGCGGATGAAGTCGGCGCCCAGCTTGCGCCGCAGCTGGTGGACGTAGACCGATACGGCGTTGCTTTCCACCGCGTCGCCCCAGCCGTAGAGGCGGTCCTCGAGCTGGGCGCGCGACAGCACCGCGCCCGGGCGCTGCATCAAGGCTTCCAGCACCGCGAACTCGCGCGACGACAGCAGCACCGGCTGGCCGTCCTGCGTCACCTGGCGTGTCGCCGGGTCCAGCGTGACGCCGCCGTGCGTCAGCAGCGGGCCGGCGCGGCCACCATGGCGGCGCGTGACGGCGCGGATGCGCGCCGTCAGTTCCTCGAACTCGAAGGGCTTCACGAGATAGTCGTCGGCACCGGCGTCCAGGCCGCGCACGCGGTCGCCGCTGGCGTCGCGCGCGGTCAGCACGATGACCGGCGTCGTGTCGGCGCGGCCGCGCAGCTCGCGCAGCACGTCCAGACCGTCGGCCGGCGGCGCGCCGGGCGGGCCGCCGGGCGGCAGGCCCAGGTCGAGCAGCACGCAGTCGAAGCGTTCGCTGGCCAGCGAGGCGCGCGCCGCGGCGACGTCGCGCACCCAGTCCACGGCATGGCCTTCGAGCCTGAGCGCGGCGCGCAGGCTCTCGCCGATCATCCGGTCATCTTCGACGAGCAGCAGTCGCATGCACCGAGCATAGCGGCGCCGCTGCCGGCACTCAGCGCACGGTGACCGGCGACGCTGCGGGATCGGTCTCGGGGTCGGCCCAGATCCAGGCGCTGGCCACCGCCAGCACGATCGTGGCGAGGGTCAGCCAGCCGTCCCAGTGCGGACGAGATCCTTTGCGGTTCATCGGCGGCCTCCTTTCGGTGGCATGACTCGATGCGGGTGGCGGCCATGGACGCGTTGGCGGCCACGGGCCTGACGACGACGATCTTGCATGCCTTGGCGAGCAGGTGGGGACGATCCCCCCAGAGCAAAGCCCGTGCCGCCGACGCCGTGCCGTGAACAAGGCCGCGCCGACCGCCTTCTTCGGCGCTTTCGGCGGCCGCCCGGCCTGGAGAATCGGCCACGATGGAGCCCGAACGCCGCGACGAATGGGCCGCCCGCGTGGTGGCCTGGCATCACCGCGACCCCCTGGCGCTGCGCGTGACGCCGCAGCAGGTGGGCGAGTTCGGCTGGGTCGACCTGCCGTTCGCCGGCGGTGCACGCCGTTCGCGCTGGCGTCCGGTGTTCACCGAGAAGGTGCTGGAGAACGTCTCGGCGCGCCGCCTGGCCGCCTGGGCGCGCCGCCACGGCCAGGAATCGCGCCCCGAGGCCGACGACCTGCCGCTGCATCAGGTGGAAATCGACCGTGCGCGCGTGCCGGCCGGCGTCGACGCCGTCGTGCTCTGGCTGGTGCAGGCGACGCTGCAGACGCCGTCCGGCCCGGTGAAGGTGCTGCTCGACAGCCGCCCCGGCGGCGCGGTGCTGGGGCAGCGACGCCGCAGCAAGCGCCGCGTCGCGGTGGCCGTGGTCGCGCTGGCGGCCGTGGTCGCACTGGCCGGCGCCTTCGCCTGGGTCGTGCAGGGCGGGCGCGGCGACGAGCTGGCGGTGCCGCTGGCCGCCTCTGCGCCGGCAGCCGCGTCGGCGGCATCGGGCCCGGCATCGGCGGCCTCCGCGCCGTCCCCGGCGTCGTGGGCTTCGGCGCCCGAGCCCGCCTCGGCGCCGGCCGTGGCAGCCTCTGCGGCTCCGGCCGCCTCCGCTGCGTCGACCGTGGTCGCCGCTTCGGCGCCAGCGGCCGCGGCGCCCGCCGCCTCGCGGCCGGTCGCCCGGGTTTCGGTCGCGCCGTCGGCGCCGATCATCACGCCGCGTGCGCTCGACGCCGAGGGCCGCCGGCTGCGCGAGCCGCCGGCCTTCCTGCTCGGCGACGACGAACGCCGCGCCGCGCGCCAGGCCGGCGAAGCGGCGCGTGCCGCGTCGGCGGCGCGCCGTGCCGACCGCCACGAGACCGCCTACGCGCTGGTCACGCGGCCGGCGCGCACGACGGCGGAGTCGCGCCTGCTCGGCCGCGACCTCGAAGCCGCGCTCGCGGCGCTGAAAGGCGCGCCGCGCTGCCCGCGGGTCGACGTGATGCCGGCCGGCGACGACTGGCGCGCCGTCTGCTGGCCGCTGCTCAAGCGCGACGAGGCCCAGCGGCTGCGCGACCTGCTCGTCGAACGGGGCCAGCGTGTCGAGATGATCGAGTTCTAAGCGCCGCCGCGCCGGCCTTCGCGCACGCGTATACGGAACCGTGCCTGGAATCCGTTACGCTACGGGGTGCCGATCTGACTGAAGTCAAGGCCGCCCGCTGCCGGGCGCGATGCAATGCCGCACGCTGGACGCCCGTCCGGCTTGTTTGACCGCGAGAACCCACGATGTTGATGCCCACCTCGGTCGACCAGACCGTCGAAATCCTGCGCGACAAGCTCGAGCGCAGCGTGCTGCGCCCGCTGAAGCTGGCCGGCCGCGAACTGCTGCCGATCGTGCAAGGCGGCATGGGCGTCGGCATCTCGGCGCATCGCCTGGCCGGCAGCGTGGCTTCGCTCGGGGCCGTCGGCACGATCTCCTCGGTCGACCTGCGCCGCCATCACCCCGACCTGATGGAGCGCACCCAGCACTGCCACAAGGGCCTGAACGGCGAAGCCGACAAGAAGGCGATCAACGACGCCAACCTGGAAGCCATCGACCGCGAGATCCGCGCCGCGCGCGAGATCTCCCAGGGCCGCGGCCTGCTGGCGATCAACGTCATGCGCGCCGTCGGCGAGTACGCGCCGTCGGTCGTGCGTGCGCTGCGCTCGGGCATCGACGCCGTCGTCGTCGGCGCCGGCCTGCCGTTGGACCTGCCGGACCTCGCCAAGGAACACCCGAAGACCGCGCTGATCCCGATCCTGTCGGACGCGCGCGGCGTGCAGTTGATCGTCAAGAAGTGGGAGCGCAAGCAGCGCCGTCCCGACGCCATCGTCATCGAGCACCCGCGGCTGGCCGCCGGCCACCTGGGCGCGGCGCGTGTCGAGGACCTGAACGACCCGCGTTTCGAGTTCGAGAACGTGATCCCGGCGACGCGCGAGTTCCTGCGCACCGCCGGCATGGAAGACGTGCCGGTGATCGCCGCTGGCGGCATCCGCACGCACGAGGACATCGCCCGCCTGCAGAGCCTGGGCGCCGCCGCGGTGCAACTGGGCACGCCTTTCGTCGCTACCGAGGAATGCGACGCTCACCCGGCGTTCAAAAAGGTGCTGGCTGATGCGCGCGACGAAGACCTCGTCGAGTTCACCAGCGTCGCCGGCCTGCCGGCGCGCGCCGTCAAGACGCACTGGCTGAAGAACTACCTCAACGCCGAGCCCAAGCTGCAGGACATCGCGCACAAGAAGCCGCGCTGCGTCGTCACCTTCGACTGCCTGGCGCAATGCGGGCTGCGCGACGGCTTCAAGGGCTGGGGCCAGTTCTGCATCGACACGCAGCTCGCCGCCGCGGTGCGCGGCGACGTCATGAAGGGCCTGTTCTTCCGCGGCGTCGGCCAGATGCCGTTCGGCAACCGCATCGTCCAGGTGCGCGAGCTGCTGGAGAAGCTGCTGACGCCGGTGCAGATGCCGGTGCACGTCGGCGCTCACGCCGCCGCCTGAACCTCGCTGCCGGCGGGCGCGAGCCTTGCCGGCAATTGCCGATGTCCCTGGCCGCCGCCTACGCCGAGATCAAGCTGGCGCACGTCGCGCTCGTCGCGGCAAGCGGCACGCTGTTCGCCGTGCGCGGCGCGGCCGTGCTCGCCGGCCAGCGCTGGGCGATGGTCAAGCCGCTGCGTGTCGCCAGCTACGTCATCGACACGCTGCTGCTGACGGCCGGCGCCACCTTGTGGACGATTCTTGCGCTGCAGCCGTTGCGCGACGCCTGGCTCGGGACCAAGCTCGTGCTGCTCGTCGTCTACGTCGTGCTCGGCTCCGTCGCGCTCAAGCGCGGCCGCACGCCGGCGGCGCGGGCCGCCGCCTATGCCGCCGCGCTGACGGTGTTCCTCTACATGGTGTCGGTGGCGCGGGCACACCATCCGCTGGGCGTGTTCGCCGCCTGGTGGAGCTGATCCGGGGAGGCGTGATGGCCATGATCCCGCTGCACGACGGCCCGAGCGTCGGTTTCGACGCCCCGTTCGAGATGCTCGACGCCTGCCACGACCGCGTCGAACGCATGCTGTCGCTGCTGGAGCGCCTGCGCTCGCACCTCGAGCAGCGTGGCGGCGCCGTCGACGACCAGGCGCGCCAGGCGGCGCGCGACGTGATGCGCTATTTCGACCTCGCCGCGCCCAACCACCACGAGGACGAGGAGCGCCACGTCTTCCCGGCGCTGCGCGAGCAGGGCGAGGCCGCGCTGGCCGACCGCCTGCAGGCCGAACACGCGCAGATGACCAGCGCCTGGTACGCGCTGAAGCCGACGCTGGCCGCGGTCGCCGACGGCCACTGGGACGCCGGCGTCGTGCCGCAGTGGGAGGCCTTCGTCGCGCTGTACCGGCGTCACGTCGCCGACGAGGACGAGCGCGCCTACCCGGCCGCCGCGGCGGCGATCGACGACCACTGCCTCGTGCGCATGGCCGAGGAAATGGCGCATCGGCGCGGGCTGCGCTGACCCCCCAACGCAACGTGGCGTCACAACCCGTTTCCTGACCTGGGCCGGATGCGCGGCCCGGGGCCGGGCGCACAATGCCCGCAGGAGGTCGACGGCATGTCGTCAGGCAAGATTCTCGTGGCCCAGGGTGGTGGGCCGACCGCAGTCATCAACCAGTCGCTCGTCGGTGTCGTGCTCGAGGCGCGGCGCTTTCGCGACGTGCGTCTGGTCTACGGCGCGCGCCATGGCGTGCGCGGCATCGTCGACGAGGACTTCGTCGACCTGACGCAGGAAACCAGCCACAACCTCGAGCAGGTCGCCAACACGCCGTCGTCGGCGCTGGGCTCGACGCGCGACAAGCCCGACCTGAAGTACTGCCAGGAGATCTTCAAGGTCCTGCAGGCGCACGAGATCGCACACTTCTTCTACATCGGCGGCAACGACTCGTCGGACACGGTGCGCATCGTCAGCGAGCAGGCGATCAAGGCCGGCTACCCGCTGCGTGTCGTGCACATCCCGAAGACGATCGACAACGACCTCGTCGGCAGCGACCACACGCCCGGCTTCCCGAGCGCGGCGCGTTTCGTCGCCCAGGCCTTCGCCGGCGCCAACCTGGACAACGCGGCGCTGCCGGGCGTCTACGTCGGCGTCGTGATGGGCCGCCACGCGGGCTTTCTCACCGCCGCCAGCGCGCTGGGCAAGAAGTTCCCCGACGACGGCCCGCACCTGATCTACGTGCCGGAGCGCGTCTTCGACATCGAGCGTTTCCTCGCCGACGTGAAGACGATGTACGAGCGCCACGGCCGCTGCGTCATCGCCGTCAGCGAAGGCATCCACGACGCCTCGGGCACGCCGATCGTCGTGCAGCTGGCCAAGACCGTCGAGCACGACGCGCACGGCAACGTGCAGCTGTCGGGCAACGGCGCGCTGGCCGACCTGCTGTGCGAGGCCATCAAGTCGCGCCTGGGCATCAAGCGCGTGCGCGGCGACACCTTCGGCTATCTGCAGCGCAGCTTCATCGGCTGCGTCAGCGACGTCGACCAGCGCGAGGCGCGCGAGGTCGGCGAGAAGGCCGTGCAGTTCGCGATGTGGGGCAAGAGCGACGGCTCGGTGGCGATCAAGCGCACCGGCTTCTACTCGGTCGACTACGAACTGCTGCCGCTGGCGGCGGTGGCCGGCAAGACGCGCACGATGGACGACGAGTTCATCACCGCCGAAGGCACCGACGTCACCGACGCCTTCCGCATGTATCTGCGGCCGCTGCTGGGCTCGCGCATGCCCGACGCCTACCGGCTGCGGCCGGCTCCCGTTCCCAAGGTGCTGAGGACGACATGAACGCGGCACTCGACCCGGTGCTGGCCCGGCAGAGCCAGCCTCTCGGCCCGGCGTTGCCGGGCGAACGTCTGGCTTTCCCTGGCGGTCTGGTCTGCTACACGATGGGCAGCGGCGCGCCGCTGCTGCTCGTGCACAGCGTCAACGCGGCGGCCTCGGCCGCCGAGGTACGGCCGGTCTACGAGCACTACGCCACCTGGCGCACGGTGTTCGCGCTCGATCTGCCGGGCTTCGGCCTGTCCGATCGCAGCGATCGTGCCTACACGCCGCGGCTGATGACCGACGCGCTGCACGAGGCGGCGGCGCAGATCCGCCAGCGCTGCGGCCCCGGGCCGCTGGACGCGGTGGCGCTGTCGCTGGGCTGCGAGTTCCTGGCGCGTGCGGCCTGCGAGCGGCCGCGCAACTGGGGCCGGCTGGCCTTCGTCAGCCCGACGGGCTTCCGGGGCAGCAAGCCGCTGCGCGGCGCGCCCGGCACGACACGCGCCATTCCCGGCCTGCTGCCGGTGCTGTCGGTGCCGCTGTGGGCCTCGTTCCTGTTCGACAACCTGACGCGGCCCAAGGTCGTGCGCTACTTCCTCGAGAAGACCTGGGGTGGGCGCCAGATCGACGAGCAGGCCTGGGCCTACGCCGTCGAGACCGCGCGTGCGCCGGGCGCGCGCCACGCGCCGCTGGCCTTCCTGTCGGGCGGGCTGTTCAGCGCCGACATCCTCGACGTCTACGACAAGCTGCGCCAGCCGGTGTGGATGTGCCACGGCGTGCGCGGCGACTTCACCGACTACCGCGCAAAGACCGCCGTCGAGAAGAAGCCCAACTGGCGCTTCAACGTCTTCCAGACCGGCGCGCTGCCGTTCTTCGAACGGCCGCAGGAGTTTTTCGCCGTCTGCGACCGCTTCCTGACACGCTGAACCCCGGGCGGCGGCTTGCGGGCCGCCGGCCGGCTCACGCCGTCACAGGGTCTTGGCCGCCATCTTGAAGTCGGGGTCCTCGGGGAAGGGCGAGATCGTGAAGCCCAGGCTGCGCATCAGCCTGAGCATGTTGGCGTTGTTCGCCAGGATCAGGCCCTCGATCTCGGCCAGCCCCTTGGCGCGCGCGAAGTCGACGATCGACAGCATCAGCCGCGAACCCAGCCCCTGGCCCTTGAACTCGTCGGCCACGGCCAGCGAGAACTCGCAGGTCGTCTGGTCGGGGTTGGTGATGTAGCGCGAGACGCCGATGATGCGTTCGCTCTCGTGGAAGCTGCCGTCCTCGGCGACATGGCGCTCGTGCAGCACGGCGACCAGCGCCATCTCGCGGTCGTAGTCGATCAGCGTGTAGCGCGCCAGCATGCGCGCCGGCAGCTCGGGCATCGTGCTGGCGAAGCGGAAGTAGCGGCTCTCCTCGGACAGCCCGCGCACGAAGGACTGCAGCATGTCGGCGTCGTCGGGGCGGATCGGGCGGATCGTGTACAGCCCGCCGCCCTTCATCGGCCACTCGCGTTCCTGGCTCGACGGGTAGGGCAGGATCGCCAGGTGGTTGTAGCTGTGCGGCGCCGCCGCCGAGTGGTCGATGACGATGCGCGCATCGACCGCGACCGCGCCGTTCTCGTCGACGATGATCGGGTTGATGTCCATCTCGCGCAGCTGCGGCAGCTCGCAGACCATCTCCGAGACGCGCAGCAGCACCTGCTCGAGCGCCTGGATGTCCGCCGGCAGCGCGCCGCGCCACTCGCCGAGCGACTCGGCGACGCGCGCGCGTTCGATCAGCCGGTGGGCCAGGAACTGGTTCAGCGGCGGCAGCTCCATCGCGCGGTCGGCGATCAGCTCGATCATCGTGCCGCCGGCGCCGAAGGTGATGACCGGGCCGAACGGATCGTCGGTGGTCAGGCCGACGTAGACCTCGCGCGTCTTGCCGCGCGAGTTGCGCCCGGCCATCGGCTGCACCGTGATGCCGTTGATGCGCGCGCTGGGCATCGCCCGGCGCACCGCGTCCAGCATGTCGTTGAAGCGGTCGCGCACCTGGGCGGCGCTGTGCACGTCCAGCGCCACGCCCTTGACGTCGCTCTTGTGCGAGATGTCGGGCGAGTCGATCTTCAGCGCCACCGGGTAGCCGAGCTGGCTGGCGATCAGCATCGCCTCGTTGGGCGTGCGCGCGAGCATCGTGCGCGTCACCGGGATGTGGAAGGCCGCCAGCAGCGCCTTGCTCTCCATCTCGGTCAGCACGCGGCGGCGCTCGGTCAGCACGCCTTCGATCAGCAGGCGCGCGCCTTCGGTGTCGGGGTCGGCCAGGTGCGACAGCGAGGCCGGCGTCTGCTGCAGCAGCTGCTGGTTGCGGTAGAAGCTGGCGATGCTGTGGAAGGCGTCGACCGCCGCTTCCGGCGTGCGGAAGGTCGGGATCAGCCGCCCGGCCAGGTATTCGCGCGCCGGGCGCACGACGGTGTCGCCCATCCAGCACGACAGCACCGGCTTGCCCGAAGGCGAGTAGGCCTCGCCGACGCCGTGGGCGATGGCCAGCGGGTCCTCGCCGGCCTTGGGCGAGTAGATCAGCAGGATGCCGTCGGCGCCGCGGTCGGCCAGCGCCTGCTGCAGTGCCTCGCGGTAGCGTGCGCCGTCGGCGTCTTCGCCGAGATCGTTGACGCCGGTGACCTCCAGGCCGATCTCGTCGCCCCAGTCGGCGGCCAGCACGCCCGGGCCGCCGCCGTTGGTGATGATCGCCAGGCGCTTGCCGACCGGGCGGAAGCGCGAGGCCAGGCACTTGGCGGCCGAGAACAGCTGCACGAAGGTGCGCACGCGCACGACGCCGGCGCGGCGCAGCGCGGCGTCGAAGACGTCGTCGGCGCCGACGATCGCCGCCGAGTGCGTCAGCGCGGCGTGCGAGCCGGCCGGTTTGCGCCCGGCCTTCATCACGACCACCGGCTTGGCGTAGGCCGCGGCACGCAGCGCGCTCATGAAGCGGCGCGCGTGGCGGATGCCTTCCATGTAGACCAGGATGCTCTGCGTCTGGCCGTCGTTGGCCAGGAAGTCCAGCGCCTGCGGCAGGTCGACCGCGGTGTTCGGGCCCAGCGAGATGACGTTGGAGAAGCCGATGCCGTTGTGCTGCGCCCAGTCGAGGATCGACGCCGTCAGCGCGCCCGACTGCGAGATCAGCCCCAGCGGGCCGGGCGCGGCCAGCGGCCCCAGCGCGCTGGCGTTGAGCTTGAGCGCCGGGCGCTGGAAGCCCAGGCTGTTGGGACCCAGCAGGTGCACGCCGTAGCGCCGCGCGACCTGGTGCAGCTCGCTGCAGGTCTCTGCCGGCAGGCCGCTGGAGACGATCAGCGCGGCGCGGCAGCGGATGCGGCCGACGATCTCCATCGCCGCCGGGATCTGTTCCGGCGGCAGCGCGATCAGCGCCAGGTCGGCGCGCGAGGCCGCCAGGTCGGCCAGCGTGCCGGTCATCGAGATGTCCAGCCAGGTGACCGGGCCGGCGTAGCCGCCGTCGATCAGCGAGCGACGCAGCGTGCGCGCCAGCGGCGTCGGGGCCTCGTCGCTGTCCGGGTCACCGGCGAAGACGACGATCGATTTCGGCGCGAAGAGCGAGCTGAGGATGTGACGGTCCACGATGGAGCTTTCGTCGTCTTGGGTTAACCGCGGAGGATAGGCGAGGGGCCCGTTTCGCGGTCGTGCGCCCTGCACGGTCGCGGTGGGCGTGTTGATCTTGCGCAAGCGCGGCGTGGCGCCGGCGTCAGGGCTCCAGCGTGCCGCGTGCCGCCTCGACGACGCAGTCGGTCAGCCGCTGCAGCGCCGGCAGCGCGATGCGTGTGTGCTGCCAGGCCAGCGGCACGTCCAGCGCGCTGCCGGGCACCAGTTCGACCAGCGTGCCTGCGGCCAGCAGCGGCCGCACCAGCGGCTCCGGATTCATGCCCCAGCCGAGGCCGGCGAGCGTCGCGTCGACGAAACCCTGGCTGGACGGCAGCCAGTGCCGCGGCATCTCGACCGCCTGGCCTGCGGCAAGCTGCGCCCAGCGCTGCTGCAGCCGGTCCTTGCGGTCGAACACCAGCGCCGGCGCACGCGCCAGCGCGGCGGCGTCGACGCCGGCGGCGAAATGGCGCGCGACGTAGGCCGGGCTGGCGGTGGCGACGTAGCGCAGCCGGCCCAGCGGCACACGCCGGCAGCCGGGCGCCGGCTGCTCGTCGGCGCTGACGGCGGCCAGCACCTCGCCGGCGTGCAGTCGTTCGGCGGTGTGGTCCTGGTCGTCGACGCCCAGGTCCAGCAGCACACGCGGCTCGGCGCGCGCGAACGCCGCCGCGGCGCCGACGAACCAGGTCGCCAGGCTGTCGGCGTTGACGGCCACCGGCAGCGTCGCCCAGCCGGCGTCGCTCTGCAGCGCCGGCAACTCGGCGCGCAGCGCGCCTTCGAGCAGCGCCACCTGCTCGGCGTGGCGGCACAGCAGCCGTCCCGCCGCGGTGGCGCTGCAGGGCTGGCCGCGCACGACCAGCACCTGGCCCAAGCGCTCCTCGAGCAGGCGCACACGCTGCGAGATCGCCGACGCGGTGACGTGCAGCGTGCGCGCGGCGCGTTCGAAGCTGCCTTCGCGCACGACGGCGGCCAGGGCGTCGAGCAGGGCGTAGTCGAGCATGGATGAAGCAACGCTAATGACGGTGCAGGACGTTTTAGCACCGCTTTTGGTGCGGCCGGGCATGCTGTCGCCATGACTTCCGCCTGGATCACCGGTTTTTCCCTCAGCCTAGTGCTGATCGTCGCGATCGGCGCCCAGAACGCGTTCGTGTTGCGTCAGGGCCTGCGCCGCGAGCACGTCGGGCCGATCGTGCTGTTCTGCGCCGCGATGGACGCGCTGCTGATCGCCGGCGGCGTCGCCGGGCTCGGTGGCGTCATCGGCAGCGCGCCGGCGCTTACCACGCTGCTGAGCTGGGGCGGCGCGGCCTTCCTCGGCGTCTACGGGCTGCGCGCCTTGTGGCGCGCGCGGCGGCCGGGCGCGCTGGCCGCCGCTGCCGGCGGCGGCCTGACGCGCCGCCAGGCGCTGGCGCAGGTGGCGGCGTTCACGCTGCTGAACCCGCACGTCTATCTGGACACCGTGCTGCTGGTCGGCTCGATCGGCGCGCAGCAGGCGGTGGCGGCGCGGCCGGCTTTCGTCGTCGGTGCGGCGTCGGCGAGCGCGCTGTGGTTCTCGGGGCTGGGCTACGGCGCCCGGCTGCTGGCGCCGGTGTTCGCGCGGCCGCGCGCCTGGCAGGTGCTGGACCTCGTGATCGGCATCACGATGCTGGTGCTGGCCGCGGCACTGCTGCGCTGAGCAGGAAATCCGCCTGCACCGCACAATGCGCCGACCCAACCGGATGGAGGAGCGGCCATGAAAGGTGACGCTGTCGTACTCGAGCACCTGAACCGCCAGCTCAAGAACGAGCTCACCGCGATCAACCAGTACTTCCTGCACTACCGCATGCTGAAGAACTGGGGCTTCGTGCGCATGGCCAAACACGAGTACGAAGAGTCGATCGAGGAGATGAAGCACGCCGACAAGATCGTCGACCGCATCCTCGTGCTCGAAGGCCTGCCCAACCTGCAGGACCTGGGCAAGCTGCTGATCGGCGAGACCGTCGTCGAGATCCTCGAATGCGACCTGAAGCTCGAGCTGGGCTCGCAGGCGCAGCTGAAGGAAGCGATCGCCCATTGCGAGTCGGTGCGCGACTACGTCAGCCGCGAACTGCTCGAAGACCTGCTCGAGGACACCGAGGAGCACATCGACCACCTCGAGACGCAGCTCGAACTGGTCGGCAAGGTCGGCGAGCCGAACTACCTGCAGTCGCAGATGGGCGAGGCGTCCTGAACGCGGCGACGGGCACGGCTACACCCTGTTGCTCGATGAGGTATTGAGAGGGATTCGCATTTAGCTTACGATCCGCGCATTCCAACTGGAGCGCGCCCATGATCGTCTGCCTCTGCCACCGCGTCTCTGACCGCGACATCGCCGCGGCCGTCGAGGCCGGCACGCGCTGCTTCGACGTGCTGCAGGACGATCTGCGTGTCGCCTCCTCCTGCGGCTGCTGCCACGACTGCGCGCGCGAAGTCTTCGACTCGGCCGTCGCGCGCCACGCCGGCGCCACGCCTTCGGGGGCCACCCAGGCCGCCTGATCGCTGGCGGCGGGTACGCCGCTTGCCATCGCGCTCCGCCCCGGCCATCGGGGGCGCACCAGGAGCGACGATGCAAGCGAAGAACAAGTCCCGTTTCACGCTGACGGCCGCGAGCATCGCGGCCGTCTGTGTTTTGGCCGCCTGTGGCGGCAGCGGCGGTGATGACGACGCGCCGAGCAGCGCCGGCATCTCCAACGAGGTGGCCGAAGGCTACGCCGCGGATTCCGGCGCGATGCCGGTCGTCGCGGCCGACGGCGTCGACCTGGCTGTCGAGACCGCCGAGGCGGGGCTCGCCGCCGGTGTCGCGGCCGGCCGCGCGACCACGATGTCCGTCGACGGCAGCCGCGCCTGCGCCGGCGGTGGCACCGTCAGTTGGACCGTGACCTCGGCCAACGCCGGGGACGAGAGCAACGGCCAGCTCGACGCCGGCGAAGTGGTCGACGTCGACTATGCCGCCTGCATCGCCGCCGATGGCACGACGACGCTGGACGGCTCGCTGAAGGTCACCGTCACCGCACGCGACGCCAGTTCCAGCGACCTGACGCTGCTGCTCAGCGGGCTGAAGATCACCAAGCCGGCCGGCAGCTTCACCGTCGGCGGTGGCATGCGGCTGCAGCGCGAGACGGCCGCGGTGGCCGGCGGTGGCAGCGAGCGCCGCCGCACGCTGAGCAGCGAGTCGATCGCGATGGCGACGTTGATCGGCCAGCGCGAGTCGAACTACAACCTGCGTGACGTCGACTGGACGGTCGTCAAGACCTACGACGCCGGCGGTGCGCTGGTCTCGCGCAGTCACGACGGTGCGCTGACGCTGGAGGCCGACAACCCGCGCCGGCCCGACGCCCAGCTCGCGATCGCCACCGACGGCGCGCTGACCGTCGGCAGCGACGGCTACGTCGCCGCCGGCCGTCTGGTCGCCACCAGCACCGAGAACCAGCTGAGCGCCACCTGGGCCGACGGCAGCGTGACGATCACGCTCGACCTGGGCCGCGACGGCAGCATCGACCGGACCTGGACGATCACGCGCGAGACCTTGCTCGGCCGCGTCGGCTGAAACCCGCAGACCGCGGGCGGCGCAAGCCGCGCCGCCCGCGGGCGCGCCAGAATGGCAGCCGTGTCGACGGAGGAGCCCCGATGAGGACGTCCCTGCTGTTGCTTCCCGGCCTGCTGTGCGATGCCGAACTCTGGCAGTCGCAGATCGCCGCCCTGCCGGCGGCCTGCACCGTCGCCGAATACGGCGACGCCCGTTCGATCGGCGCGATGGCCGAAGCGGCCCTCGCCGCCGCGCCGCCCGGGCCGCTGGCCATCGCCGGCCACTCGATGGGCGGGCGTATCGCGCTGGAGATCTGCACGCGCGTGCCCGAGCGCGTGCAGCGTCTGGCGCTGCTGAACACCGGCTGCCTGCCGCTGCCGGAGGGCGAAGCCGGCGCCGCCGAACGTGCCGCGCGCCTGCGTTTCCTGGAGATGGCGCGTCGCGACGGCATGCGCGCGATGGCGCTGGACTGGGTGCAGGGCACGGTGCACGAGAGCCGCCGCCCCGGCCCGGTCGTCGACAGCGTCGTCGAGATGTTCGCGCGCCGCACGCCGGCCATCTTCGAGGCCCAGATCGAGGCCTTGCTGACGCGCCCCGACTACTCGCCGCTCTTGCCGCAGCTGCGCTGCACGACGCTGCTGCTGACCGGCAGCGACGACCGCCTGACGCCGCCCGAGACGCACGCCGAGATGCGCAAGCGCATCCCCGACGCGTCGCACGTCGTCATCGGCCGCTGCGGCCACATGGCGCCGCTGGAGTCGCCGGCCGCCGTCAACGCCGCGCTGGGCGCCTGGCTGGCGGCCTGATCCGCCGCACGGCGCCTCCGCGAGCGGACGGGCGACAATCCCGCCCCTCTTGAAGGGCGCCGCGGCGCCCCCACCGTGCTTCGCCGTGCCCGGGCTCGCCGGGCGTAGTCACTTTTCGCCGCCAACACCATGGACAAGCAAACCCTGTCGTTTCAGGCCGAGGTCAAGCAGATCCTGCACCTCGTGACGCATTCGCTGTACTCGAACAAGGAGATCTTCCTGCGCGAGCTCGTGTCCAACGCGTCGGACGCCTGCGACAAGCTGCGCTTCGAGGCGCTGGACAAGGCCGAGCTCTACGAGGACGACCCCGACCTGGAGATCCGCGTCAGCTTCGATGCCGAGAAGAAGACGATCACGATCCACGACAACGGCATCGGCATGAGCGCCGACGAGGCCGTGCAGCACCTGGGCACGATCGCCAAGAGCGGCACGCGCGAGTTCATGGCCGCGCTCGAAGGCGAGCAGAAGAAGGACGCCAACCTGATCGGCCAGTTCGGCGTCGGTTTCTACTCGGGCTTCATCGTCGCCGACCGCATCACCGTCGAGACCCGCCGCGCCGGCCTGCCGGCCGAGCAGGGCGTGCGCTGGACCAGCGAAGGCACCGGCGAGTTCGAGGTCGAGACCATCCACCGCCCCGAGCGCGGCACCGACGTCATCCTGCACCTGCGCGACGGCGAGGACGAGTTCCTCGCGGCGTGGAAGCTGCGCAGCATCATCAGCAAGTACAGCGACCACATCTCGCTGCCGGTGCTGATGCCCAAGCAGCGCTGGGACGACGAGAAGAAGGAACAGGTCACCACCGACGAGTGGGAAGCCGTCAACAAGGCCGCCGCGCTGTGGGCGCGCTCCAAGAGCGAGGTCACCGACGCCGAGTACCAGGAGTTCTACAAGCAGATCTCCTACGACAGCGAAGCGCCGCTGGCCTACACGCACAACCGCGTCGAAGGCCGCACCGAGTACACGCAGCTGCTGTACGTGCCGGCCAAGGCGCCGTTCGACCTGTGGAACCGCGACAAGCGCGGCGGCGTGAAGCTCTACGTCAAGCGCGTCTTCATCATGGACGACGCCGAGGCGCTGATGCCGGTGTACCTGCGCTTCGTCAAGGGCGTGATCGACTCGGCCGACCTGCCGCTGAACGTCAGCCGCGAGCTGCTGCAGGAAAGCCGCGACGTGAAGGCGATCCGCGAAGGCAGCACCAAGCGCGTGCTGTCGATGCTGGAGGACGTGGCCGAGAACCAGAAGGACAAGTACGCCGAGTTCTGGGAGCAGTTCGGCGCCGTGCTGAAGGAAGGCATCGGCGAGGACCACGTCAACCAGGAGCGCCTGGCCAAGCTGCTGCGCTTCTCGTCGACGCAGGCCGATTCGGGCGTCGCCTTCGCCGACTACGTGGCGCGCATGAAGGAAGGCCAGGGGGCGATCTACTACATCACCGCCGACACGCTGGCCGCCGCCAAGAGCAGCCCGCAGCTGGAGATCTTCCGCAAGAAGGGCATCGAGGTCCTGCTGCTGACCGACCGCGTCGACGAGTGGATGCTCTCGCACCTCTACGAGTTCGACGGCAAGCCGCTGCAGAGCGTCGCCAAGGGCGGCGTCGACCTGGGCAAGCTGCAGGACGAGGAAGAGAAGAAGGCCGCCGAGCAGGCCGCCGAGGCCTTCAAGCCGGTGCTCGAACGCCTGAAGGAGGCGCTGAAAGAGCGTGCCAAGGACGTGCGCACGACGACGCGCCTGGTCGACTCGCCGGCCTGCATCGTCGCCGACGAAGGCGACATGAGTTCGCACCTGGCGCGGCTGCTGAAGCAGGCCGGCCAGTCGGCGCCGAAGTCGCTGCCGATCCTGGAAGTCAACGCCGAGCACCCGCTGGTCAAGCGGCTGGACGGCGATGCGCGCGTCGACGACCTGGCGCAGATCCTGTTCGACCAGGCGCTGCTGGCCGAAGGCGGGCAGCTGGAAGATCCGGCGGCCTACGTTCAGCGCGTCAACCGCATGTTGGCGGGCTGAGCCTCCTGCCGCGCCCCGCACGGCCCGGTCAAGGCCAGGGCCTTGCCGTTGGCGCGGCTGCAACGTCCTCTGTGACCGGGTGTGACGGGCCGGCCTGTCCGGCCTAGCATCGCCGCCAGCCGGAACGGTGCGCGGGCACGAATCCGGCGCATCGTCCAGGCTCGGCCTGGCAGGAGGAAAACATGTCGAAGAAGACGGTCGGACACCCGTTCCGGACCGCTGGCTTGGCTTGGCGTTTTGCCGGCACGGCCGTCGTGGCGGGAACGTTGGCGGCCTGCGGCGGCGGCGGTGGCGGCGGTTCGCCCTACGGTGACGACGTGAAGGCGCCGCCGACGGCGGCGGCCACGATCACCGGAACGTCCAGCGGCGCCATCGGCGGCGTGCAATCGGCTGTGGCCGCGTCGGACCGTGCGATCGACTCCCAGGCTTCGCTGGTGGGCTTGGACCTGCTGCTCGGCGGTGCCAGTGTCACAGGCAAGGTCAGCGCCCAGGGCGCGGGCACGGTGCGTGCACAAGCGTCGCAGTCGGCCTCTTGCTACGAGTTACTCAAGATCACGCCCTGCGCCGGCCAGGTGGTGGTCAGCGGCAGCGCCGACCTCAACAGCGCGCTTATCCCCGCCGGCAAGTACGTCCAGGTCGACTTCCAGGATCTCGCATTCGGCAGCGGCAGCGAGGCCGTCGCGATTGACGGTGCCCTGCGCATCGACTTCGAGACCGCGCTGGATGCCAACGCCGGCTTCCGCATCGGCGACTCGCTGCGAATCGGCTTCGACACGCTGCGAGGCAGCGTCGGCGGCGTCGCGTTCGGCCCGGTCGACTTCAGCGCCCGTCTGCAGTACACGGCGGCCGGCTTTCAGCTGACGGCCGACGGCGTGCGTTACACCGCTCTGGACATCGGCAGTTCCAATGGCGCCTCGATCATCACCAGCGGCGCCGCGCGCATCGAGCACCCGGCCCAGCCCGGCGCCTATGTCGACGTCGACTTCGCCAACTGGCAGCGCCTGAACGGCCGGCCGACGACCGGCAGCAGCGCGACGGTGTCTGCCGGCGCCTGGACGGTGCAGGTCAGCGTCGCCGCGACGACGGCGACGACGGTCACCTACCGCGCCGTCGTCGCCGAGTCGGGCACGACGCGCGGCACCTACACCATCGTCGCGACCTACCCGTCGTCGACCGGTGGCACGCCGACCTACGCCGAACTGCCCCCGCCCTGATCGCAGCCGGGCCCGCGGCCGCGCGCCGCGGGCTCAGGCCATTGCCTCGAGTTGCTCGCGCAACTGCGTCGTCTGCTGCGACCAGTAGGCCGAGCTGCCGAAATAGGGGAAGTTGATCGGGAAGCTGGGGTCGCCCCAGCGTTCGGCCAGCCAGGCCGCGTGGCGCACCATGCGCAGCGTGCGCAGCGGCTCGATCAGCGCACGTTCGCGGTCGTCGAACTCGCTGAACTCCTCGTAGCCCGCGAGCAGCGTGTCGAGCTGGCGGGCGATCGTCGAACGGTCGCCCGAGACCAGCATCCACAGGTCCTGCACCGCCGGGCCCTGCATGGCGTCGTCGAGGTCGACGACGTGCGGCGCACCGTCGCGCCAGAGCACGTTGCCGGGGTGACAGTCGCCGTGCAGGCGCAGCGTGGCCAGCGGCTGCGCGGCGTCGAAAGCCGCCTCGACGGCGGCCAGCGCCTGCTCGCAGCTCGACTGCCAGGCCGGACGCTGGTCGGCCGGCACGAAGCCGCCGTCGAGCAGCAGCGCCAGCGCGCGCCGGCCATCGGCGCGGGCGTCCAGCCGGTGGCGGTGTTCGAACGGCCGGCGTCGGCCGACGGCGTGCAGCCGGCCGATGAAGCGGCCGATGCGGCGCAGCGTCTCCGGGTCGTCGAGCTCGGGTTCGCGCCCGGCGCAGCGCGCCGAGACCGACCAGCGGTGTGCGCCCTGCAGCGCCAGCGTCGGCGGCGTGCCAGCCAACGCGACGCCGTCTTCGGCGCGCTCCAGCACCAGCGGCGGCACCACCGGCACCTCGGCGGCGGCCAGTTCGAGCGCGAACGCGTGTTCCTCGAGAATCTGCGCGTCGCTCCAGCGCCCCGGGCGATAGAACTTGGCGACCACCGCGCTGCGGTCTTCCAGGAAGAGCTGGTAGACGCGGTTCTCGTAGGAGTTGAGCTGCAGGATGCGGCCGTCGCCGCGTTGGCCGACGGCGTCCAGCGCGTCCAGCACCTGCTGCGGCGTCAGGTCGGCGTAGCCCGGGCGCGAGGACATCAGTGTCGGCGCGGCGTGCCGCGGCCGCGCAGGTCGGACGCACGGCGCGTCGGCGTCACCCAGGGCGGCACCGGGGTCGGCGGGGGCACCGGCGCGGGCTCGGGTTCGGCCGGGACTTCGCCGACCCAGGAGTTCTCGACCAGCGGCGCCGGGGCCGTCTCGACCCAGACATGGCGTTCGCGCCGGCGCGACGGCGGCGGCGGCAGGTCGGCACCGCGTTCGCGTGCCGCCGGCGTGGCGTCCAGCAGGCGCAACAGTTCGTCGGCGTCGGGCATCGCGTCGGGGCTGCAGCGCAGGTAGCGCACGCGGCAGCCGGCCAGCAACTCGGCCTTGAAGCGGCGTTGCTCGGCGACGGCCGGGTCTTCGCTGCGCTCCAGGTCGATCGCGCCGAGCACGCGCCCGCTCGGGCTGCAGACCAGGAAGGCGACGTCCAGCGTCGCCATGCGCGACAGGAAGGGGCGGGCGCGCTCGTTGTCGACCGCGCGGCAGAAACGCCGCAGCGGCACGCGCGCCAGCACCAGCAGTTCGGGCAGCGCCGCGCGCAGCTCGCGGTGCACGCGGCGCTCGACGGCGTCGAACACCGGGCGTGCGGCGAACAGGCCTTCGGGTGTCGGCGCGGGTTCGGCCCGCGTGCGCCTGTGGACGAACCACAGCGCCGCCGCGCCACCGAGCAGGGCGAAGGCGATGGAGCTGAGGATCCAGGGCAGGGCGGGCGGCATCTCGGAGGGCACCGCCGGACCGCGGCCGATGCGCCGGCGATCTTAAACCGGGGGCATGGGCCCGCGGTCGCGTGCACCCGCGGCGCGCGAGGCATGCGACACGGCTGCGTCGCCCAGGTCGGGCAGCGTGCCGACGCCGCCCCACAGGTTGAGCCAGCGGTCGAAGCGGCGGGCGTTGCGTTTCAGGCCATAGTCGAAATCCGCGACCTGCTGCTCGACGACCGCCTCGACCTGCGAAGCCAGGTCCTGCGGCGGCAGGTAGACGCGGGCCACGGCGTCGGGGCCGTCGAAGCCGACCTCGGCGCATGCGCTGCGCGCGATGTGCAGCATCGCGGTGTTCTCGGCCAGCGCGTGGATCAGCAGCGTGTACACGCCGCGGTTGCGCGCGTGCACCATGCAGAGCCCGAACAGGCGCGAACCCCAGCCGCGGCCGCGCGCGCGTGACGACACCGAGACGCCGAACTCGGCCTCGGCCCCGGGCAGCCCGTCGGCGCAAAGGTAGGCGAGGTGGGCCACGGCGACCAGTTCCAGGCGGCGGTTGAAGATGCCGAAGATCTCGTCGCGATCGAAGTCGAGGCGGGCGACGTACTGCTCGATCTGGTGGTTGCCGGCGGCATAGCCGAAACGCAGATAGCGGTCACGCGACTCCAGCGCCAGCAGGTGCTGCAGAACGCGTGGGCGGTGGCGCTCGGCGAGCTTGCGGATCGGGACCCACTGCTGCGCCGCCGCGGGTGCGGCGGCGGGTTCGTGCCCTGGAACTTCGGACTCGGACTTCATGGTGATCCCCGACGACTGCTGTTGTGGCGTCATCCTATCCGAAGCCCTAGGGTTAACCCTTGACCCGTCTCCCCAGTTTGCCGTTCTAAACGGCGATAGTTGGCGCCACCGGATGGTGTATACTCGCGGGCTTTCCCGATTTCGGCTGGGAAAAGTACGTCCAGGTCGGGCGCCTTCTCGGGTGCTGCGGCCAGCCCCGAGAGGCCGCCCCAAACAAGCGGTGCCGAGGGGATGGCGGGAAGTTCAAGCCGATCCCACGTGCGCCGCATTCGCGGCGCGCTCATTGTGAAGACCCCCTCATGAAGACCTTCAGCGCCAAGCCGGCCGAGGTGAAGCACGAGTGGTACGTGATTGACGCCACCGATAAGGTGCTCGGACGTGTCGCCAGCGAAGTGGCACTCCGTTTGCGCGGCAAGCACAAGGCCATCTACACGCCTCACGTCGACACCGGTGATTTCATCATCGTCGTCAACGCCGACAAGATCCGCGTCACCGGCACCAAGGCCACCGACAAGATCTACTACCGTCACTCGGGCTTCCCGGGCGGCATCTACGCCACCGCCTTCAAGGACATGCAGGCCAAGCATCCCGGCCGCGCGCTGGAGAAGGCCGTCAAGGGCATGCTGCCGAAGGGCCCGCTGGGCTACGCGATGATCAAGAAGCTGAAGGTGTACGCCGGTGACACGCACCCGCACACCGCCCAGCAACCCAAGCCGCTGGCGATCTGAGGACTGCGATGATCGGACAATGGAACTACGGCACCGGCCGCCGCAAGAGCTCGGTGGCCCGCGTCTTCATCAAGAAGGGCACCGGCCAGATCGTCATCAACGGCAAGCCGATCGAAGCCTACTTCGGTCGTCAGACGTCGATCATGATCGTCAAGCAGCCGCTGCTGCTGACGGCCAATGACGCGGCCTTCGACATCCAGGTCAACGTGCACGGCGGCGGTGAATCCGGCCAGGCCGGCGCGGTGCGCCACGGCATCACCCGTGCGCTGATCGACTACGACGCGGCCCTCAAGCCCGACCTGAGCCGTGCCGGCTTCGTGACGCGTGACGCGCGCGAAGTCGAACGCAAGAAGGTCGGTCTGCACGGCGCCCGCCGTCGCAAGCAGTTCAGCAAGCGCTGATCGGGTCGGCCGGCTCGTCCGGCTGCCCTGTTGTACGACGCCGCGCGGCCTTCACGGCCGGCGCGGCGTTTTGCCGTCCGCGGTGGGCGGCGAAAGACCGCGACGCCGTCGCGGTCGTCGTTTCCCGGCGCTCCGACCTGCCATGGTGCGGCGCCACAATGTCGAAGCCGGCGGGTCGCCGGCGGCGTGCCGTCACGCCCGAACTGGAGAACTCATGAACGCGATCGCCGATCTGGCCACCCCCGCCACCGAGGAAATGCCCGCGCCGCTGATCTTCACCGACAGCGCTGCCGCCAAGGTGAAGGAGCTCGTCGACGAGGAAGGCAATCCGGACCTGAAGCTGCGCGTCTTCGTGCAGGGCGGCGGCTGCTCGGGCTTCCAGTACGGCTTCACCTTCGACGAAGAGATCAACGACGACGACACGCAGATGACGAAGAACGGCGTCACCCTGCTGATCGACGCGATGAGCCTGCAGTACCTCGTCGGCGCCGAGATCGACTACAAGGACGACCTCCAGGGCGCGCAGTTCGTGATCCGCAATCCGAACGCCACGACGACCTGCGGCTGCGGTTCTTCGTTCTCGGTCTGAGTCCTTCGCGGCGGCTTCGGCCGCCTCGTCGCCACGGCACGCCGGCTTCACGCCCGCGTGCCGTTGTCGTTTCAGGCCGGGTAGAGCGCGCCGAGCACGCGCTCGCCGCGCGCGCCGGTGACGGCCACGCGGTTGCCGGCCAGACGCTCGCGGTAGGCGCGTGCCAGCCAGGCGAAGGCGATGGCCTCGACCTGATCGGGTGGCACGCCGAGTTCGGCGCTCGACATCACGCGCGCCTGCGGCAGCAGAACCGCCAGCCGAGCCATCAGGTGGTCGTTGAACGCTCCGCCGCCGCAGACGACGAGCCGTGCAGTCGCCGGCGCATGCTGCGCCAGGGCGTCGATCGCGCCGCGGGCCGTCAGCTCGGCCAGCGTCGCCATCACGTCCTGCGGCGCGACGCCGGCCAGCGGCATCGCCGTCAGCCAGACTTCGTTGAACAGGTCGCGCCCGGTGCTCTTGGGCGGCGTGCGGGCAAAGAACGGTTCGGCGAGCAGCGCCGCCAGCAGCGTGTCGTCGACCCGGCCGCCGGCCGCCCAGGCGCCGCCGGCGTCGTAGGCGCGGCCGAGATGGCGCCGTGCCCAGTGATCGAGCAGCGCGTTGCCCGGGCCGCAATCGAAGCCGGCAACGCCGCCGTCGGCCGGCAGCAGGGTCAGATTGGCGATGCCGCCGAGGTTCAGCACCGCGACGTCGACGCCCGGCGTGCCGAAGATCTCGGCGTGGAAGGCCGGCACCAGCGGCGCGCCCTCGCCGCCGGCGGCGACGTCGCGGCTGCGCAGGTCGCAGACGACGTCTATGCCGGTCAGTTCGGCCAGCAGTGCGCCGTTCAGCAGCTGCAGCGTGTAGCCGGTGCCGTCGAACTCTCGTGGCCGGTGGCGCACCGTCTGGCCGTGGGCGCCGATCGTGCGCACGGCCTGTGCTGCGAGGCCGGCGGCCTGCAGCAGCGTCGCCGTCGTCGCGGCATAGGCGCGCGCGACGCCGTTGGCGGCCAGCGCGGCGCGGTGCAGTTCGTCGGGGCCGGCGGTGTTCAGCGCCAGCAGCTCGGCCTGCAGCGCCGGATCGAAGGGCAGGTGCACGTGCGCCAGCACGCGTGGGGAGGGGGCCTCGAACTCGACCGCGACGCCGTCGATGCCGTCGAGCGAGGTGCCCGACATCAGCCCCAGCTCGACCGCCACCGTGGGCGCTCCGTGCGGCTTATTCGAAGCTCGGGCGGGCGGCGCGCGCCTCGGCCAGCTGCAGCTGGGCCTTCAGGCCCTGGGCGACCTGGACGAGCCGTGTCCGTGCGGCGGCATCCAGCGTCACCTGCTCGGCGCTGCGCGCCACGCGCAGCGGATCCTGCTGCGCGCCGTTGAGCTTGAACTCGAAGTGCAGGTGCGGGCCGGTGGCCCAGCCGGTGGAGCCGACCGCGCCAATGCGCTGGCCTTGCTCGACGCGCTGGCCCTTCTTGACGTCGATGCGGCTCAGGTGCGCGTACAGCGTCGCGCGGCCGTTGCCGTGCTGGATCTGGATGACGTTGCCGTAGCCGTTCTGGCGCCCGGCGAGGTCGACGATGCCGTCGGCCACGGTGCGCACCGGGGCGCCGGTGGGCGCGCCGTAGTCCACGCCCTTGTGCTGGCGCCAGGTGTTCAGGATCGGATGCAGGCGCATCGCGAAGCCCGAGGTCACGCGCGAGAACTCCATCGGGCTGGCGAGGAAGCTGCGGCGCAGGCTGCGGCCCTGCGGGTCGTAGTAGCCGCCCTTGGCGCCCGGGTTGAACCAGACGGCCTGGTAGGCGTGACCGCGGTTGACGAACTCGGCGGCGAGCACGCGGCCCACGCCTTCGTTCCAGGGCACGACCTCGCCGTCGGCGGTCAGGGCCTCGTAGACGACGCTGAAGGTGTCGCCCTTGCGCAGTTCGCGGTGGAAGTCGATCTCGGCGCCGAAGATGTCGGCGACCTGGATCGCCACGGCGTCGGGCAGCAGCGCCGCGTCGGTGGCGGCGAACAGCGAACTCTGGATCGTGCCGCTGCCCAGGCGGGTCTGCACGGTCAGCGGTGCGGTCTCGAGGTGGCTGGTGAAGCCGGAGCCCTTGCGCTCGATCGTCAGCCGCGTGAAGTGGGTGCGCGACTGCTCGGAGTTCTCGGCCGGGAAGCGCACGACCAGGCGCTCGAGCTCACCGGAGTCGGTGCTGCGCGCCTGCACCATCTTGCCGCCGCGGCCGCCGACGATCTTGCGTGCGATCGCGTCGTTGCGCAGGAAGCGTGCGGCGGCGTCGTCGGTGACGCCCAGACGCGCCAGCAGGCTTTGCGGCGTGTCGGTGCCGCGCGTGATCTCGGTGCGGTCGAGCTTGAGCGACAGGTCGGCCAGCGCGTCGGCCTGCGCCTGCACGTCTTCGGGCGTGACGGCCTCGGTGATCAGGCGTTGCGGCAGCAGCGAGGCGTCGGGGGCCAGCGGTGCGATACCGAAGGCGGTGATGCCGAAGCCCCCGAGGGCGACGACGACCGACGCGATGACGCCGCGGCGGTGGCGTGCGGTGAACGCCTGCGCCTGCTCGAGGAGGCGCTCCGGGGAGATGCTCGGTCCCAACGTGTGATCCGGTCTCGTTGTAGGCCGTCTGACGGGGCGGCCGCGTGTCGTCCTCTAGAATCCTTCGCCCAGTCCTACAACGGGCCGCGCGAGTATAGCCAAGCCCCCCCTGCTCTAGGGGCTCGCCCGTATCAAAAAACTGCCATGTCCGATTCCTCTGCTGCTCCGTTGATGCCGATCACAGATCGGGTCAAGGAGGCGATGCGTGTCTCCCTGCGCGGCTGCGACGAACTGCTCCCGGAGGCCGACTGGCTGAAGAAGCTGGCCCGCGCCGAGGCCACCGGCACGCCGCTGCGCATCAAGCTCGGCCTGGACCCGACGGCGCCCGACATCCACATCGGCCACACCGTCGTGCTGAACAAGATGCGCCAGCTCCAGGACCTGGGGCACACGGTGATCTTCCTGATCGGCGACTTCACGTCGACGATCGGCGACCCGTCCGGCCGCAACTCGACACGTCCGCCGCTGACGCGCGAGCAGATCGAGACCAACGCCCAGACCTACTACAAGCAGGCCAGCCTGGTGCTGGACCCGTCGCGCACCGAGATCCGCTACAACAGCGAGTGGAGCGACGCGCTCGGCGCACGCGGCATGATCCAGCTGGCGGCGCGCTACACGGTGGCGCGCATGATGGAGCGCGACGACTTCAAGAAGCGCTTCGAGTCGAACACGCCGATCAGCGTGCACGAGTTCCTCTACCCGCTGATGCAGGGCTACGACTCGGTGGCGCTGAAGAGCGACCTCGAGCTCGGCGGCACCGACCAGAAGTTCAACCTGCTCGTCGGCCGCGCGCTGCAGGCCGAATACGGCCAGGAGCCGCAGTGCATCCTGACGATGCCGCTGCTCGAAGGCCTGGACGGCGTCGACAAGATGTCCAAGAGCAAGGGCAACTACGTCGGCATCACCGAGCCGGCGAACGACATGTTCGCCAAGATCCTGTCGATCAGCGACACGCTGATGTGGCGCTGGTTCACGCTGCTGTCCTTCCGCAGCGAGGACGAGATCGCCGCGCTCAAGCGCGAAGTCGAAGGCGGGCGCAATCCGAAGGACGCGAAGGTGATGCTCGCCAAGGAGATCACGACGCGCTTCCACAGCGCCGCCGCCGCCGAAGCCGCGCACGAGGACTTCCAGCGCCGCGCCGCCGGCGGCGTGCCGGACCAGATCCCCGAGTGCACGCTGTCCGGCGCGCCGCTGGGCATCGCCGCGCTGCTGAAGCAGGCCGGCCTGGTGCCGTCGAGCAGCGAGGCGATGCGCCTGGTCGAGCAGGGCGGCGTGCGCGTGGACGGCAGCGTGGTCTCTGACAAGGGGCTCAAGCTCGCGGCCGGCACCTACGTCGTGCAGGTCGGCAAGCGCAAGTTCGCACGCGTGACGCTGGGCGCCTGAGCGCCCGCGACAGCCGCCGCCGGCGATGCAGGTCAGCAGCTACCTGAAGCTCTCGATCGCGGTCGCCATCGCGACGATCGCGCTGAAGACCGGCGCCTGGTGGGTCAGCGGCAGCGTCAGCCTGCTGTCCGACGCGATGGAGTCGCTGGTCAACCTGGCCGGCGCGACCTTCGCGCTGGCGATGGTGACGATCGCCGCGCGCCCGGCCGACGAGGAGCACCCTTACGGCCACCACAAGGCCGAGTACTTCTCCAGCGGCTTCGAGGGCGTGCTGATCTTCGTCGCCGCGCTGGGCATCATCTGGGCGGCCGTCGAGCGTTTCCTGCACCCGCAGCCGCTGGAACAGCTGGGCCTGGGCCTGGCGCTGTCGATCGCCAGCTCGGTGCTCAACGGCGTGCTCGCGTGGTCGATGCTGAGCAAGGCGCGTGCGGTCGGCTCGATGGCGCTGGAAGGCGACGCGCGCCACCTGTTCACCGACGTCTGGACCTCGGCCGGCGTCGTCATCGGTCTGGCGCTGGTGCACTTCACGCACTGGCTCCGGCTGGACCCGGTGCTGGCCATCATCGTCGCGCTGAACATCCTGCGCGAAGGCGCGTCGCTGATCTGGCGCTCGGCCAGCGGCCTGATGGACGAGGCGCTGGAGCCCGAGGTCATCGCCAAGGTCGACGCCGCGCTGGCCGGCTTCGCGGCGCAGCCGATCCGCTTCGACCACGTCGTCACGCGCCGCGCCGGCCAGCGCCGCTTCGTCGACCTGCATCTGCACGTGCCGGGCGCGTGGACACTGTCCCATGCCGCGCAGGTGCGCACCGAGGTCGAGGCGGCGCTGATGGCCGCGGTGCCCGGGCTGCGCGCCAGCATCCAGTTGCTGCCGGCCGACGCCGAGGCGATCGCGCTGCCGGGCGCCGAGGATCCCCACCCATGATCGCGCTGATCCAGCGCGCCGCCGGCGCGCGTGTCGAGGTCGAAGGCCGCATCGTCGGCGAGATCGCGCAGGGCCTGCTGGTGCTGGTCTGCGCCGAGCCGTCGGACACGCCGGCACAGGCCGCCAAGCTGGTCGACAAGCTGTTGAAGCTGCGCATCTTCAGCGACGAGGCCGGGCGCATGAACCGCAGCGTGCAGGACGTCGGCGGCGGGCTCTTGATCGTCTCGCAGTTCACGCTGGCTGCCGACACCTCCAGCGGCAACCGGCCGAGCTTCATCGGCGCCGCGCCGGCCGAACTGGGCCGTGCGCTCTACGAGGAGCTGCTGCGCCTGGCGCGCGAGCGCCACCCGGTCGTCGCCGCCGGCGAGTTCGGCGCCCACATGCAGGTGCATCTGGTCAACGACGGGCCGGTGACGATCCCGATGCGCGTCGCGTAGAAACGAAAACGCCGCGCGGGGCGCGGCGTTGCGGTGGCGCTCAGGTCGCCTCAATCCGCCTTGCAGGCCGCGCGCTCGCGGAGCTCGCGCCCCTCCTGAGGCGTGCGCCCGTGCGCAGGCACGGTCACACGTCCTCAGTCGGCATATTGCCCGGCGGCCTTGATGATCGGGCCCCACTTGTTGATCTCGGCCTCGACGAACTTCTTGTGGTCGGCCGGGTTGTCGCGCGCGTCGTGCACGACGACGGCGCCGAGCGCTTCTTCGCGCTTGATGAAGTCCGGGTCCTTCAGCGCCTTGCGCAGCGCGGCGTTCAGCGTCTCCAGCACCGGCTTGGGCGTGCCGCGCGGCGCGTAGACGCCGTGCCAGATCGTCACGTTGAAACCCTTGACGCCCGACTCGTCCAGCGTCGGCAGCTTGGCCAGCGCCGGGGCCGTCAGGCGCTTGGTGGTCGTCACGGCGTAGGCCTTGACCTTGCCGCTCTCGATCTGGCCGGTGGTGTTGGTCGTCTGGTCGCACATGATGTCGACCTGGCCGCCGAGCAGGTCGGTCATCGCCGGCGCCGTGCCCTTGTACGGCACGGTCGTCATGTCGATGCCCAGGCTCTGCTGGAACAGCACGCCGCACAGGTGCGACGCGGCGCCCAGGCCGGCGTTGGCCAGGTTGACGCGGCCCTTGTTGGCCTCCAGCCACTTGCGCAGCTCGGCGAAGTTGTTGGCCGGCAGGTCGGGGCGGCCGATCAGCGTCATCGGCACCTCGTTGACGAGGCCGACGTACTCGAAGTCGTCCAGCGTCTTGTACGGCAGGCTACGGTAAAGCGCCGGCGAGGTCGCCATGCCGATGTGGTGCACCAGCAGCGTGTAGCCGTCCGGCGCCGCCTTGGCCACCTTGGCCGCGCCCAGCGTGCCGCCGGCGCCACCGACGTTCTCGATGACGATGGTCGTGTTGTTGAGCTGCTTGCGCAGCGCTTCGGCGAGGTCGCGTGCGACCTTGTCGGTCGGGCCGCCAGCGGCGAAGGGCACGACGACGGTGATCGGCTTGTCGGGGTAGGCGGCCGATGCGGCGGCGGCGATCGTGGCGGCGGCCACGGCGAACAGCGTCTTCTTCATGAGAGCCTTGTCTCCTTCTGTGGTGGGCGGGTGCCGGAACCCGCGCATCCTAGGGCGCGCGCCTCGGCGCTCGCGTCGGGAAATACGTACGTCGGGCCGCCGGCGTGACGGGTTTGACGTCGGTCAGCCGACGCACCGCGGCGCGCCGTGACGGATCGCCGATCGGCGCCGCGAAGCGGCGTCTGCGCCCGCCTGCGACACCGCAGAATCGACCGGGTTTTCCCGCCCCGTTGCCACGACATCGATGAACCATCCGATCCCGCGCCGTACCCTGCTGGCCGCCGCCGCGACGTTCGCGCTGCCGCCGGTGTTCGCCCAGGGCCGTGCCCTGCGTTTCGTCATCGGCTTCCCGGCCGGTGGTTCGAGCGACGCGATGGGCCGGGCGCTGGCCGAGCGCCTGGCGCCGGCGCTGAAGCAGCCGCTCGTCGTCGAGAACCGCGACGGCGGTGGCGGCACGACGGCTGCGGCGATGGTCGCCAAGGCGCCGGCCGACGGCTCGACGCTGATGCTGGCGTCCTCGCACCACCTCGTCGCGCAGCAGGTGCAGCGCGGCCTGCCCTACGACTTCGCCGCCGCGTTCGAGCCGGTCGCGGCGATGGCCGCGGTGCCCTCGGTGCTGGTCGTCTCGGCGCGTTCGCGCTGGGCGAACGTCAAGGACCTGATCGCCGCGGCCGGCGGCGCCACGCGCCTGCGCTACGGCTCGGTCGGCGCCGGTTCGACGCAGCAGGCGACGGCCGAGCTGTTCCGCATCCGCGCCGGCATCAAGCTCGACGGTGTCGCCTTCGCCGGCGGCAACGCGATGATGTCGGGGCTGGCCAACGGCGACATCGATCTCGCGTTCGAGACCATCCCGTCGGCGCTGGCCCAGCTGCGCGCCGGGCGCGTGAAGGCGCTGGCGGTGTCGACGGCCAAACGCTCGTTCGCGCTGCCCGAGGTGCCGACGCTCGCCGAGGCCGGGCTGTCCAACTTCGACGCCCCGGTCTGGTACGGCGTCGTCGCCCCGGCCGGCACGCCGCGCGCGACGGTCGAGCGGCTGAACGAGACGATCAACCGCCTGCTCGACAGCGGCGAGTTCAAGGCCCAGCTGCTGCAGCTGGGCGCGACGCCGGTGACGATGTCGCCGCTGGAATGGGCCGGCGCGATCCGCGTGGACCTGAAGCGCTGGGAGCGCCTGGCGCGCCAGGCCGATCTGGTCGCCTGAGCGCCGCTGTCAGCCGACGCGGCGCAGGTCGTCGATGACCTTGCCGTCGTTGGGCAGCTGGCCCGGGTCGCAGAGCTCGACCTCGGCGCGCAGCTTGGTCACGTCGCGCACCGTCTGTGCAATCGCCGCCGCGAGGCCCTCGGGCCGGCGTGTGCACTCGACCATCAGCGTCATGCGGTCGTCGGCCATCTCGCCTTCGACGACCAGGCGCGCGCGGCCCAGCTCCGGATGCCGGCGCAGCACCTCGGCGACCTGCGCCGGGTGCACGAACATGCCGCGCACCTTGGCCGTCTGGTCGGCGCGGCCCAGCCAGCCGCGGATGCGCGCGTTCGTGCGGCCGGTGGGGCAGGCGCCCGGCAGGATGGCCGACAGGTCGCCGGTGCCGAAACGGATCAGCGGGTAGTCCGGGTTCAACACCGTGACGACGACCTCGCCGACCTCGCCGTCGGCCACCGGCTCGCCGGTGCCGGGGCGCACGATCTCGACGATCACCGACTCGTCGAGCACCAGGCCTTCGCGCGCTTCGGTCTCGTAGGCGACGAGGCCCAGGTCGGCGGTCGCGTAGCTCTGGAAGGCCTCGATGCCGCGCGCGCGGAAGGCGTCGCGCAGCGCCGGCGGAAAGGCCTCGCCGCTGACCGCGGCCTTGCGCAGCGCCGGCAGCGCCAGGTTGGCGATGTCGGCCTTCTCCAGCAGGATACGCAGAAAGCTCGGCGTGCCGGCGTAGGCGTCGGCGCGCAACTCGGCCAGCGCCTGCAGCTGCAGCTCGGTGTTGCCGACGCCGCCGGGGAAGACCGCGCAGCCCAGGGCCAGCGCGCCGCCTTCCATCATCGAGCCGGCCGGCGTCAGGTGGTAGCTGAAGCTGTTGTGCACCAGGTCGCCGGCCTTGAAGCCGGCGGCGCGCAGCGCGCGGGCGAAGCGCCAGTAGTCGGCCGCCGCGCCCTCGGGTTCGTAGATCGGCCCCGGCGACTGGAAGACGCGCCGTGCGATGCGCACCGCGCCGACGCCGCGCCAGCCGATCGCCGCGAAACCGCCGAAGGGGTCGCCGCCGGCGGCGCGTTCGGCGGCCTGGCGTTCGAGCAGCTCGTGCTTGCGCGTCACCGGCAGCGCGGCCAGCGCCGCGCGGCTCGTCACCGCGGCCGGCTCGACGCCTTGCAGGCGCTCGGCGAACGCCGGCGTGCACAGCGCCGCGGCCACCTGGGCCGGCAGCGCCGCCATCAGCGCGGCCTCGCGTTCGGCGGGGTCGCGGGTCTCCAGCGGATCGAGGGCCGGGTCGCTCATCGTCGTGGGCTCCTAGTCATCGCGGTCGCTCCAGGCGGCGAGCCGCTTCTTCAGGTCGGCAACGAAGTCGCGCACCTCGGCGCCCGAGCGCAGCGTCTTCGATTGCCATTCCGGGCTGTTGCGCGACGGCCGCTTCACCGTCTGCGCCTTCAGCGCCTTGTCGTCCAGATCCACCCGCGCGATCGCGCAGCCGCGGCGTTCGAACACCCCGGCACGCTCCGCGAGCCCCAGCTCGCGCAAGTCGCGCCGCAGCCGCTGAAGCGCCTCGGCCGGATTGAAAGCCGGCGGGGCGAACCCCAGGAAATCGTCGTCGTTCATGGCGGTGTCGTGGAAGCCGAAGATCCTCGAATTCTCGGACCGCGGTCAGCGAGCCTCGGAACACCACCAAGGCGCCGGCGATCAAGCTTCCCGCCATGGACCGGCTCCGCCGGTCCATCGGCGGACGGCCCCCCTGGGGGGTAGCGAGCGATAGCGAGCTTGGGGGCTCAACTGAGCCATCTTTTGCGCCGCTTGTAGCTCTTGACGTCCCGGAAGCTCTTGCGATCCCCGCCGCCCATGCCGAGGTAGAACTCCTTGACGTCCTCGTTCTCGCGCAGCGCCTCGGCGCTGCCGTCCATCACGACGCGGCCGTTCTCCAGGATGTAGCCGTAGTCGGCGTACTTCAGCGCGATGCTGGTGTTCTGTTCGGCGAGCAGGAAGGTCACGCCTTCGCGCGTGTTCAGGTCCTTCACGATCTCGAACACCTCCTCGACGATCTGCGGCGCCAGGCCCATCGACGGCTCGTCGAGCAGCACCATCTTCGGGTTGGCCATCAGCGCGCGGCCGATGGCGCACATCTGCTGCTCGCCGCCCGAGGTGTAGGCGGCCTGGCTGGTGCGCCGCGTCTTCAGGCGGGGGAAGTAGGTGTAGACCTTGTCCAGCGTCTCGGCGACCGCGGCGCGCCCGTCGCGGCGCGTGTAGGCGCCGGTCATCAGGTTCTCCTCGATCGTCAGGTGGGCGAAGCAGTGCCGGCCTTCCATCACCTGCACGACCCCACGCTCGACCATCTGCGCCGTCGACAGCTTCTCGATGCGCTCGCCGCGCAGCTCGATCGCGCCCTTGGTCACCTCGCCGCGCTCCCCGGCCAGCAGGTTGCTCACCGCACGCAAGGTCGTCGTCTTGCCCGCCCCGTTGCCGCCCAGCAGCGCCACCACGCCACCCTCCGGCACACGCAGCGACACGCCCTTCAGCACCAGGATCACGTGGTTGTAGATGACCTCGATGCCGTTGACGTTCAGCAGCACATCGCTCATCGCCGTCCTTCAACAGTTGTTGCCGCGCGCCATAGGGGTCGCGCGCAGCGCGCCCCGCCCCTCAAGCAACCGCGGCGGAACCGGCTCTGCCGGGCCGCTCGCGGTGCCCCCCTCGAGGGGGGAGCGGCGTCAGCCGCTCCGGGGGGTGGGCCTAGCTCTGACAATCGGCAGGAGCCCGCCGCGTCAGCTTCTTCTCGCCCGCATACCGGTCCGCCGCGCCCTTGATCAGCGGCTTCAGGATCTGCTCGTCGGCCTGGTACCAGTCGGAGCTGAAGCCCCACTTGGCGCCGTCCCAGGTCTGCACACGCGCCCAGGTCGAGCCCTGGTGGTCCATGCACGAGGTGCTGATCGGGCGGATCACGCCGGTCAGGCCGAGTTGCGCGAGCTTCTTGTCGTCCAGCGCCAGGTTCTCCAGGCCCCAGCGCACCTGCTCGCCGGTCATCACCTTGCCCTTGCCGAAACGCTCCTGCGCGCGGCGCACGGCCTCGACGCCCAGCGCCTGGATGATCACGCCGCGCGTGTACAGCACCGAGCCGACCTCGTCCTTCGGCCCCGTGCCCTGGCCCTTGTCGTGCACGTATTTCAGGATGTCCTGGATGACCTTGGGTGTCGTGCCCGAGGTGTTCAGCGCCAGCGCGTTGTAGCCCTTGGCGCCCATGCCGACGTCCTTGACGTCGGGCTCGGCACCGGCCCACCAGACGCCGTACATCTTCTCGCGCGGGAAGCCGGTGGCCTGCGCCTCCTTCAGCGCGGTCGAGTTCATCACGCCCCAGCCCCACAGCAGCACGTAGTCCGGGCGCTGCTGGCGCACCTGCAGCCAGGCCGACTTCTGCTCGACGCCCGGTGCCGTGACCGGTATCTTCACCAGCTCGAAGCCGTGCATCTTCTGGCGCTCGTCGAGCAGCGGGATCGGCTCCTTGCCGAAGGGGCTGTCGTGGTAGACGAGCGCGATCTTCTTGCCCTTGAGCTTGTCGAAGCCGCCTTCCTTCTTCGCCAGGTGCTGGATCAGGATGTCGGCGGCAGTCCAGTAGCTGCCCATCAGCGGGAAGTTCCACTTGAAGACACCGCCGTCGGCCGAGGACGACAGGCCGTAGCCCAGCGTCATCAGCGGCACCTTGTCGGCCGGCGCCTTGTCGGTCAGTGCGAAGGTGATGCCGGTGGCCTGCGGGTCGAACAGCGTCGCGCCCTTGCCCTTCAGACGCTCGTAGCACTCGACGCCCTTGTCGGTGGCGTAGCCGGTCTCGCACTCCTCGAAGCTCAGCTTGACGCCGTTCACGCCGCCGTCGCGCGCGTTGATCATCTTCAGGTAGTCCTGCTTGCCGTTGGCCCAGGGCGTGCCGTTGGGCGCGTACGGGCCGGTGCGGTAGACCAGCAGCGGGAAGAACTGCTCCTTGGCTTGGGCCTGCGCGATGGCGGGCAGCAGCGTCAAGGCGGCAAGAGCGGCCAATGCGAGCTTCATCTTGGTTTGTCTCCGTTTGTTGTCGACCGAAATGGCGGGGGTACCGCGATCAAGCAAGAGCCATGGCCCGGCTTCGCCGGGCCATCGGCGAACGGCCCCCTCGGGGGGTAGCGAGCGAATGCGAGCTCGGGGGCCAACATCAATGCGGGAAGGGCCAGAGGCGCAGCTTTTCCTTGGCCGTGGACCAAAGCCGCGCGATCCCATGCGGCTCGACGATCAGAAAGAAGACGATCAGCGCGCCGAAGATCATGAAGGTCAGATGCGAGGCCAGCGCGGTGTCGATCGGGATGCCGAACCAGTACGGCAGGCTGTCGAGCACGATCGGCAGCACGACGATGAACGCGGCGCCGAAGAAGCAGCCCATGATCGAACCGAGGCCGCCGATGATCACCATGAACAGCAGGTCGAACGAACGGTTGACGCCGAAGGCCGCCGGCTCCCACGAGCCCAGGTGCACGAAGCCCCACAGCGCGCCGGCGACGCCGACGATGAACGAGCTGACCGCGAACGCGCTCAGCTTGGCGTAGACCGGGCGGATGCCGATCACCGCCGCCGCGACGTCCATGTCGCGGATCGCCATCCACTCGCGGCCGATGTGGCCGCGCACCAGGTTCTTAGCCAGCGTCGCGAACACGAGCACGAAGGCCAGGCAGAACAGGTACTTCTGCACCGGCGAGTCGATCGGGATGCCCAGGATCTGCAGCCCGGCGACGCTGACCGAGCCCGAGGACGAGCCGTTGGTCACGAACTTCAGCCGCAGCGCCGCCCAGTCGACGAAGAACTGCGCCGCCAGCGTCGCCACCGCCAGGTACAGGCCCTTGATGCGCAGCGAGGGCAGGCCGAAGAGCACGCCGACGGCGGTCGAGCACAGGCCGCCGAGCAGGATCGAGGCGACGACCGGCATGCCGTCGATGCGCACCTGGAAGTTGTAGGCCGCGTAGGCGCCGACCGCCATGAAGGCGCCGGTGCCCAGCGAGATCTGGCCGCAGTAGCCGACGAGGATGTTCAGCCCCAGCGCCGCCAGCGACAGGATCAGGAAGGGGATCAGGATCGCGCGGAACAGGTACTCGGGCGCCACCAGCGGCACGACGACGATCGCCAGCGCCAGCAGCAGCGCGATCGCGACGCGGTCCTGGCGGATCGGGAAGACCTGCAGGTCGGCGCGGTAGGACGTCTTGAACTGGCCGTTTTCTCTGTAGAGCATGCTGCGGCTCCGTTCAGACGCGGTCGATGATCTTTTCCCCGAACAGCCCCTGCGGCCGCACGAAGAGGAAGACCAGCGCCAGCACGTAGGCGAACCAGATCTCGATGCCGCCGCCGAGCATCGGCCCGACGTAGACCTCGGACAGCTTCTCGCCGACACCGATCAGGAGGCCGCCGACGATCGCGCCCGGCACCGAGGTCAGGCCGCCGAGGATGACCACCGGCAGCGCCTTCAGCGCCACCAGCGACAGCGAGAACTGCACGCCCAGCTTGCTGCCCCAGATGATCCCGGCGACCAGCGCGACGAAGCCGGCGACGCTCCAGACGATGACCCAGATGCGCTTGAGCGGGATGCCGATCGACTGCGCCGCCTGGTGGTCGTCGGCCACGGCGCGCAGCGCACGCCCGGTGGCCGTCTTCTGGAAGAACAGGCTCAGCGCCGCCACCAGCGCGGCGGCGATCAGCGCCGCGTACAGGTCTTCCTTGTTGACGAGGATGCCGCCTTCGAAGGTGTTCTCCAGCAGGAACACCGGGTCCTTGGGCAAGCCGACGTCGATCGGATAGATGTCGTTGCCGAAGATCGTCTGGCCCAGGCCTTCGAGGAAGTAGGCGATGCCCAGCGTCGCCATCAAGAGCGTCACGCCTTCCTGGTTGACCAGCTTGCCCAGCACCAGGCGTTCGATGACCCAGGCGACGGCGATCATCACCGCCATCGCGGCGACGATGGCCAGCAGGTTGGCCAGCAACTGGCTCTCGAAGCCGAACCAGGCCGGGAACCAGGTCGAGAAGCGCGCCATCGCCAGCGCCGCGAACAGCACCATCGCGCCCTGGGCGAAGTTGAAGACGCCGCTCGCCTTGAAGATCAGCACGAAGCCGAGTGCGACCAGCGCGTACAGCATGCCGGTCATCAGGCCGCCGATCAGGGTTTCGAGGAAGAAAGCCATTCGTCGGTCCCTTGCGTGTCAGTGCGAAGCACCGAGGTAGGCGGCGATGACGTCGGGATTGCTGCGCACCTCGTCGGGCGTGCCGTCGCCGATCTTCTTGCCGTAGTCGAGCACGACGACGCGGTCGCTGATGTCCATCACGACGCCCATGTCGTGCTCGATCAGCACGATGGTCGTGCCGTACTCGTCGTTGACGTCGAGGATGAAGCGGCTCATGTCCTGCTTCTCCTCGACGTTCATGCCGGCCATCGGCTCGTCCAGCAGCAGCACCTGCGGCTCCATCGCCAGCGCGCGGCCGAGGTCGACACGCTTCTGCAGGCCGTAGGGCAGGCGCCCGACCGGCGTCTTGCGCCAGGCCTGGATCTCGAGGAAGTCGATGATCTTCTCGACGAACTCGCGGTGTTTGCACTCCTCGCGCTCGGCCGCGCCCCAGCGGATCGCCTGCTGGAAGAGGTTGGTCTTCATCTTCAGGTTGCGGCCCGACATGATGTTGTCGAGCACGCTCATGCCCTTGAACAGCGCCAGGTTCTGGAAGGTGCGCGCGATGCCCATCTCGGCGACCTGGCGGCTGTTCATGTGCGCGAAGGTCTTGCCGCGAAAGCTGATCGAGCCTTCCTGCGGCGAGTAGACGCCGTTGATGCAGTTCAGCATCGAGCTCTTGCCGGCGCCGTTGGGGCCGATGATCGAGCGCACCTCGTGCTCGCGCACGTCGAAGCTGATGTCGGTCAGCGCCTTGACGCCGCCGAAGCGCAGCGAGATGTTGCGCACGTCGAGGATCACCTCGCCGCTGCGGCGGCCGGTGGGGGCCGGGTCGGACAGCGAAGCGTCCTGGGGTCGTTCGAGCACTGCTGCCACCTCAAGCCGCCTTTCGGGTCGCGGGGAACACCTTGCTGTCGAGGATCGCCAGCGTCGCCGAGACGCTGCCGCTGCGGCCGTCCTCGAACTTCACCGCGGTCTCGATGAACTGCTCGCTGCGGCCCTCGTAGAGCGCGTCGACCAGCACCTGGTACTTCTCGGCGATGAAGCCGCGGCGGACCTTGCGAGTGCGCGTCAGCTCGCCGTCGTCGGCGTCGAGCTCCTTGTGCAGCACGAGGAAGCGGTGGATCTGGCTGCCGGCCAGCCGCTCGTCGCCGGCGAGGTCGGCGTTGACCTGCTCGACGCATTCGCGCACCAGCTCCAGCACCTGCGGCTTGGCCGCCAGGTCGGTGTAGCCGGCATACGGCAGGTTGCGGCGCTCGGCCCAGTTGCCCACCGCCTCGAAGTCGATGTTGACGAAGGCGCAGACCTTCTCGCGGCCGTCGCCGAAGGCCACCGCCTCCTTGATGAAGGGGAAGAACTTCAGCTTGTTCTCGACGTACTTGGGCGCGAACATCGCGCCGTCGTTGGCGCCGCCGGCCAGCCGGCCGACGTCCTTGGCGCGGTCGATGATCTTCAGGTGGCCGTGGGCGTCGAGGAAGCCGGCATCGCCGGTGCGGTACCAGCCTTCGGCGTCCAGCACCTCGGCGGTGGCGGCCGGGTTCTTGTAGTACTCCTTCAGCAGCCCCGGGCTCTTCACGAGGATCTCGCCGTTGTCGGCGACGCGGATCTCGACACCGGCGATCGGCACGCCGACGGTGTCGGCGCGCACTTCGTGGTCGGGCTGCAGGCAGACGAAGACCGCGGTCTCGGTCGAGCCGTAGAGCTGCTTCAGGTTGATGCCGATCGAGCGGTAGAAGCTGAAGAGATCCGGCCCGATCGCCTCGCCGGCGGTGTAGGCGACGCGAACGCGCGAGAAGCCCAGCGTGTTGCGCAGCGGGCCGTAGACGAAGAGCTGGCCCAGCGCGTAGGCGATGCGGTCGCCCAGGCCGATCGCCTTGCCGTCCATGCGCTGCGGGCCGACGCGCCGCGCCACCGCCATCGCACGCCGGTACATCCAGCGTTTGATCGCCGAGGCGTCCTCCATGCGGATCGTGACGCTGGTCAGCAGCGCCTCGAAGACACGCGGCGGCGCGAAGTAGTAGGTCGGGCCGATCTCCTTCAGGTCGATCGTCACCGTCGCCTGCGACTCGGGGCAGTTGACGACGTAGCCGCAGGCCAGCCACTGGGCGTAGCTGAAGATGTTCTGGCCGATCCAGGCCGGCGGCAGGTAGGCCAGCACCTCCTCGTGTTCGCTGAGCCGGTCGAAGTCGCGGCCGGCCGCGGCGCGGTCCAGCAGCGAGTGGTGGCTGTGCACGACGCCCTTCGGGTTGCCGGTCGTGCCCGAGGTGAAGAACATCGCCGCGACGTCGTCGGCGGCGCCGGCCTCGACCGCGGCGTCGAAGGCGCCGGGGTTCGCGGTGTCGTGCGCGCGGCCGGCTTCGATCAGCGCGTCCAGCGACTCCAGGCCGCGTTCGGCGTACTTGCGCAGCCCGCGCGGGTCGTCGTACCAGAGGCGCTCCAGCCGCGGGCAGGTCTCGCGCAGCTCCAGCAGCTTGTCGACCTGCTCCTGGTCCTCGACGACGGCGCAGCGCACGTCGGCATTGGTGATCGGGAAGGCGTATTCGGGCGAGGCCGCGTCCTGGTACAGCGGCACCGGCACCGCGCCGATGGACTGCAGGGCCAGCATCGACGCATACAGCCGCGGCCGGTTCTCGCCGACGACGACGACGTGCTCGCCGCGTGCGATGCCGGCCGCCGCGAAGCCGCCGGCCAGCGAGCGCACCAGCGCCAGCAGCTCGCTCCACGACAGCGTCTGCCAGATGCCGTAGACCTTCTCGCGCAGCGCGGGGGCCTGCGGGCGGCGCTTCGCATGCTCCAGCAACAGACGCGGAAAGGTCGTCGGCACGGCGGGCTCCTGGCACGGGTTGAAACCATTGTGCGAAGTGCTTTGACGTCGAGTTGTCGTTCTGACGACAATCTTCGGGAACGTCCCACCGGGTCTTTCCCGCACGCATGACGCCCACACCGCCGTCGCCGGGCTCGGCCGCACTCGCTTCGCGCTCGCGTGCCGCGACCGCCGAAGAACTCGCCGGCATCCCCTGGCTGGGCTGCCTGGACGACATCGAACGCGAGCAGGTGCTGGCCGACCTGCGTGTCGTGCAAGTCGAGGCCGGCGAGCAGGTCTGCCGCATCGGCCGGCCGGTGAGCTACTGGTTCGGGCTCATCGACGGCCTGCTGAAGATGAGCAACGACTCGGCGCTGGGCATGCCGATCACCTTCACCGGCGTGCCGCCGGGCGGCTGGTTCGGCGAAGGCACGGTGCTCAAGCGCGAGCCCTACCGCTACAACATCGAGGCGCTGCGCCGCAGCCACGTTGCCGGCATCGGCGCCGACACCTTCCACTGGCTGCTGGGCCGCAGCATCGGCTTCAACCGCTTCGTGATGCTGCAGCTGAACGAGCGTCTCGGCCAGTTCATCGGCGCACGCGAGATCGACCGCCTGACCGACCCCGACGAGCGGGTCGCACGCAGCCTGGCCTCGCTGTTCCACCCGACGCTGTACCCCGGCGTCGGCGAGGTGCTGCACATCACGCAGCAGGAGCTGGGCTACCTCGTCGGCCTGTCGCGCCAGCGGGTGAACGAGGCGCTGCGCGCGCTGCAGGCGCGCGGGCTGATCCGCGTCGAGTACGGCGGCGTGCGCGTGCTGGCGCTGGAGGCGCTGCGCGGTTTTCGCGCCGGGAGCTGAGGCCCAGCCCCTGCAGCGGCAGTGGCCTGCGGGCGCAGGCCTAAACTCGCCCGCTTCGTCCTAGCCTGTCCTTGCTGAAGATGATCAGAGCCTGGTTGACCGCCGCGGCCTTCGCGCTGTCGGCGTCTTTCGTTCACGCCGCGCCGCCGCCCAAGGCCGCGCTCCCTGCCGGCGTCGTCGCCGTGACCACCGTCGAGGGCATCGCCGAGTACCGGCTGCCCAATGGCCTGCAGATCCTGCTGGTTCCCGACGAGTCCAAGCCGACGACGACGGTCAACGTCACCTACCGCGTCGGCTCGCGCTACGAGAGCTACGGCGAGACCGGCATGGCGCACCTGCTGGAGCACCTGCTGTTCAAGGGCACGCCGACGACGCGCAACGTGATGGCCGAGTTCAGCCGTCGCGGCCTGCGTGCCAACGGCACGACCTGGTTCGACCGCACGAACTACTTCGCCAGCTTCGCCGCCAACGAGGACAACCTGCGCTGGTACCTGTCCTGGCAGGCCGACGCGATGGTCAACAGCCTGATCGCGCGCCGCGATCTGGACAGCGAGATGACCGTCGTGCGCAACGAGATGGAGATGGGCGAGAACAGCCCCAGCGGCATCCTGCTGCAGAAGACGATGGCCGTCATGTACGACTGGCACGCCTACGGCAAGGACACGATCGGCGCGCGCGCCGACGTCGAGAACGTCGACATCCCGCGCCTGCAGGCCTTCTACCGCCGCTACTACCAGCCCGACAACGCGACGCTGATCGTCAGCGGCCGCTTCGACGTCGCCAAGACGCTGGGCTGGATCGCCCAGAGCTTCGGCAAGATCCCGCGTCCCAAGCGTGTGCTCGAGCCGACCTACACGCTGGACCCGGCGCAGGACGGCGAACGCACCGTGACGCTGCGCCGCACCGGCGGCGCGCCGATGGTCTTCGCCGGCTACCACGTGTCCGCCGGCGCCAGCGCCGACTTCGCCGCCGCCTCGCTGCTGGCCAACATCCTCGGCGACGCGCCGGCCGGCCGGCTGCACAAGCGCCTGGTCGAAGGCAAGCTCGTCGCCTCCAGCTTCGGCGCCGCCTTCGGCCTCGCCGAGCCGGGCGTGATCTTCCTCGGCGTCGAACTGGCCCCCGGCCAGGACGTCAAGGCCGCCCGCAAGGCCATGCTGGACACGCTGGACGCGGTCGCCAGCGAGCCGATCACCGCCGAGGAACTGGACCGTGCACGCGTGAAGTGGCTCAACGGCTGGGAGAAGGGCTTCAGCGACCCGCAGGCCGTCGGCATCGAGCTGTCGGACGCGATCGCGCGTGGTGACTGGCGCCTGTTCTTCGTCGAACGCGACCAGATCGAGAAGCTGACCGCCGACGACCTGAACCGCGTCGCGCGCCAGGTGCTGCTGCGCGACAACCGCACCGTCGGCACCTACCTGCCGACCGAGGCTCCGCAGCGTGCGCCGGCCCCGGCGCGTGTCGACGTCGCCGCGCTGGTCAAGGACTACCGCGGCCGCCAGCAGCTCGCCCAGGCCGAGGCCTTCGAGGCGACGCCGGCCAACCTCGACCGCCGGACCCAGGTCTCGACGCTGCAGAGCGGGCTGAAGGTCGCGCTGCTGCCCAAGAGCACACGCGGCAACGCCGTGCAGGCGCGGCTGCGGCTGCACTTCGGCACCGGCAAGGCGCTGGAAGGCCAGGAGACCGTCGCCAGCGTCGTCGGCGAGATGCTCGACAAGGGCGGCGCCGGCATGACGCGCCAGCAGATCGCCGACCGTTTCGACGCGCTGCGCGCCCAGGTCGGCTTCAACGCCAACGGTCAGGACCTCGACGTCTTCGTCGTCACGGTGCGCGAGCACCTGCCGGCCACCATCGCGCTGATCGGCCGCCTGCTGCGTGAGCCGGCCTTTCCGCCCGAGGTGCTCGACGAGGTCAAGCGCCAGTGGGCGACGGCGATCGAGAACCAGAAGCACGAGCCCGAGGCGCTGGTCGCCAACGAACTGATGCGCCACGGCAACCCGTACCCGCGGGGTGACCTGCGCTACGCGCCGACCTTCGACGAGATCGCCGAGGACGTCGCCGCGGTCGACGCTGGCCAACTGGCCGCCTTCCACCGCCGCTTCTACAGCGCCGCGGCCGGCGAGTTCAGCGCCGTCGGCGACTTCGACGCCGAGGCCGTGCAGCGTGCGCTGGTCGTCGCCTTCGCCGACTGGCGTGCGCCGGCCGCCGGCCCGCAGGCCTACGAGCGCCTGCCGCACCCGCTGGTCGAGGTCGCGCCGGCCGCCTTCAAGCTGAAGACGCCGGACAAGCAGAACGCCAACCTGCGCACCGCGCTGGCGCTGCCGCTGTCCGACCACGACGCCGACTACCCGGCGCTGCTGATGGCCAATTACCTGTTCGGCGGCAGCACCTCGTCGCGTCTGTGGACGCGTGTGCGCGAGACCGAAGGACTCAGCTACGACGTGCGTTCGTCGATCGACTGGAACCGCATCGAGGCCAACTCGACCTGGGCCGTCAGCGCGATCTTCGCGCCGCAGAACCGCGCCAAGGTCGAGGCCGCGGTGATGGCCGAACTCGACAAGGCGCGCCGCGAAGGCTTCAACCAGGCCGAGTTCGAGGCCGGCCGCAAGGGCCTGCTGAACACGCTGCGCCTGATGCGGGCGCAGGACCCGGTGGTCGCCGGCCAGCTGACGTCCAACCTCTACCTGGGCCGCACGTTCGCGTTCTCGCAGCAGGTCGACGACAAGATCTCGGCACTGACGCTGGATCAGGTGAACGCCGCGCTGCGCAAGTACCTCGATCCTTCCCGTTGGTCGATCGCCTGGGGCGGTGACTTCAAGGAAGGCAACTGAGATCCGCCGGGCCGCGTGCCCGGCTTGTCCCGAACGGCCCGTCGACGACGGGCCGTTTTCGTTTCAGCCCGCGATGAACGCGCGCAGCCGCGCCAGCGCCTCGTCGGGCCGGTCGCGCCAGGTGCCGTGGCCGGCGCCTTCGATGACCGTGTACTCGACGAGCGCTGGCGGCAGCGCCGCGGCGATGTCCTCGGCGTCGGCGACCGGGCACACCGGGTCCTCGGCGCCAGCCAGCACCAGCACCGGGCAGCGTGCGGCGGCCAGGCCGGCGCGCAGGTCCATCGCCGCGTGCTCGGCCTCGTTCCAGCCGAACAGGATCTCGGGCCGGAAGAGGCCGCGTTTGCCGGCGTCCGGGTCGGCCGGGCGCGTCGTGTTGTAGAGGTGGCGGCAGTGCTCTTCGTAGGCCGCCCAGGTGGCGGCGTCGGGGCGCGTCCAGAAGGCTTCGGCGGCGTGGCGCGCCGCGGCGCCGCCCAGGCGCTCGAACATCGCCAGCTTGCGCGCCAGCTCGAAACGCGGCGCGGTGCTCGACAGGATCACCTTGGCCGCGTGGCCCGGATGGCGCGCGATGTAGCGCTGGGCGACGAAGCCGCCGAAGGATTGGCCGAGCACGATCGGGCGCTCGATGCCGAGCGCTTCGCACAGCCGCACGACGTCGTCGGCGAAGGTGTCCAGCGTCCACTCGTCGGCCGGGCGCGGGTCGCTGCGGCCGTGGCCGCGGTGGTCGACGTAGACGATCTGCACCAGGTCCGCGAGGCGCGAGAACAGGGGTTTGAAGCTCGTGTGGTCGAAGCCGGGGCCGCCGTGCAGCAGCAGCAGCGTCGACTTCTCGCGCAGCGTGGGGCCGTCGGGCACGAAGCCCGGGCCTTCGACGTCGACGAACAGGCGCACGCCGGGCTGGATCTCGATTCGCATCTCGGAAGGGAAGGGTGAGGGCGGCGTCAGCGCGCCGCGTTGCTGATGCCGGCGGCGACGTGGCCCGCGGGCACGTGGCCGGCCGCGTGTTCGACGTGCCGGGTCTGGTCGTCGAAGAAGAAGTCGGGTTCGAACTGGCGCAGAAACTCGCCCTTGGGCAGGCCGCCGAGGAACATCGCCTCGTCGACCTCCAGCTGCCAGGCCATCAGCGTGCGGATCGCACGTTCGTGCGCCGGCGCGCTGCGCGCGGTGACGAGCGCGGTGCGCACGCGCATGCCGGTGGCGGCGGCGCGCTGCAGCCGGTGCAGCGCCTCCAGCAGCGGCTTGAACGGCCCCGGCGGCAGCGGCGTCGTGCTGCGCGCCACCTCGTGGGCCTGGAACGCGGCCAGGCCGCCTTCCTGCTGGTAGATGCGTTCGGCCTCGTCGGAGAACAGCACGGCGTCGCCGTCGAAGGCGATGCGCAGTTCGTCGGGGTGGGTCTCGGCGGCGTGGCGGCTGTGCGTGGCCACGCGCGCCGCGGCGACGCCGGCGTCCAGCGCCGCGCGCACGTCGTCCTCGTTGGTCGACAGGAACAGGTTCGCCTTCAGCGGCCCGAGGTAGCGCCACGGCGGCCGCCCGCGCGAGAACATGCCGCGTTCGATCGGCAGGCCGTAGTGCTGGGCGGAGCGGAAGACGCGCATGCCCGACACCGGGTCGTTGCGCGACAGCACGACGACGTCGACACGCGGCGCGCCGGCGTTGAAGGCCAGCAGCTTGCGCACCAGCGAGAACGCGACGCCTGGGCGCGCCGGCACGTCCAGGCGTTCCAGCTGCAGCCGCATGTAGTCGCGGTCGTCGCCGCCGGCTTCGAAGACGCGGTTCTCCTCCTCGAAGTCGAACAGCGCGCGCGACGAGATCGCGACGACGAGGCGGGCGTCGGCGGCAGCCGGCGCGAGGGCGGCGGTTTCGTCCATCGCGGGCGATGATACGTACGTAACTTCACAAGGCCTCGGCACAATGCGCCGCGTCTGCAGCCCACGCTGCGCCCGCCTTTCGTCCGCGATGAAGCTCCCGTTCCTTGGCGCCTGCCTCGTGTCCCTGTTCGCCGCGTCGGCGGCCGTCGCGGCGCCGCCGCATGAACACGGCGTCGCCCGGCTCGACGTCGCCGTCGAAGCCGGCCGCATCACGCTGATGCTGGAGATGCCGCTGGATTCGCTGGTCGGCTTCGAGCGCGCGCCGCGCGACGAGGCCGAACGCGAGGCGGCCAAGGTCGCCGTCGCGCGCCTGCGCGACGCCGCGCGGCTGTTCCGCGTCGACCCGGCGGCGCAGTGCAAGCCGGCGACGCTGGAGCTGGACGCCGGCCCGCTGACCGGCGGCGCCTCGCACGACGGCCATGCCGATGCCGACGCCAGCTACACGCTGGAGTGCGCGGCCGCCGAACGTGCGGCCTTCGTCGACACCGGCCTGCTGGAGAGCTTCCCGCGGCTGCGCATCGTCAACATCCAGGTCGCCACCGCCAAGGGCCAGTGGAAGGCGATGCTGAGCCGGCCGATGTCGCGCCTGCCGCTGGTGCGGTGAACACGGCGATCTCGATCCGCGGCCTGCGCTACCGCTGGCCACGGGCCGCCGCGCCGACGCTGGCGATCGAGGCCTGGGACGTCGAAGCCGGCGAGGCCGTCTTCCTGCACGGCCCCAGCGGCGGCGGCAAGAGCACCTTGCTCGGCCTGCTGGCCGGCGTGCTGCTGGCCGGCGACGGCCGCGTCGAGGTGCTGGGCCAGGACTGGGCGGCGCTGGCCGCCGGCCGCCGCGACGCCTTCCGCGCCGACCACGTCGGCTACGTCTTCCAGCAGTTCAACCTGCTGCCGTATCTCAGCGTGCTGGACAACGTGCGCCTGCCGTGCCGCTTCTCGGCGCGGCGCCGCGACCGCACGGCCGCCGGCGACGCCGAGGCGCTGCTCGAACGCGTCGGCCTGCCGCACGAGGCCTGGGCGCGGCCGGCGGCCGAGCTCTCGGTCGGCCAGCAGCAGCGTGTGGCCGCGGCGCGTGCGCTGATCGGCCGGCCCGAACTCGTCATCTGCGACGAGCCGACCTCGGCGCTGGACGCGCCGCTGCGCGACGCCTTTCTCGACCTGCTGCTGGCCGCGGTGCACGAGGCCGGCGCTACGCTGGTCTTCGTCAGCCACGACGAGCGCCTGGCCGGGCGCTTCGACCGCCGCGTCGCGCTGGCCGAACTCAACGGAGGCGCACGATGACGCCGCTCGTCGGCCTGGCCGCACGCAGCGCCTGGGCGCGGCGCGGCACGCTGGTGCTCGTCGCGCTGTCGATCGCGCTGTCGACGGCGCTTTTGCTGACGCTGGAGCGGCTGCGCGAGGACGTGCGCGCCAGCTTCTCGCAGGCCGTCAGCGGCACCGACCTCGTCGTCGGCGCGCGTACCGGGCCGGTGCAGCTGATGCTGTACGCCGTGTTCCGCTTGGGCGGCGCGACCAACGACATCTCGATGGCCAGCGTCGACGCGATCGCGCGCCATCCGGCGGTGGCCTGGGTCGTGCCGATCGCGCTCGGCGACTCGCACCGCGGCTTCCCGGTCGTCGGCACCAGCACCGGCTACTTCGAGCACTTCCGCTACGGCGACGGCCAGGCGCTGGCCCTGGCCGAAGGCCGCGCCTTCAGCGGCACGCTGGACGGGCTGTACGAAGCGGTGCTCGGCGCCGAGGTCGCCGATCGCCTGGGCTACCGCGTCGGCCAGCGCATCGTGCTGGCGCACGGCGCCGGCGGCGAACTCGGCGCCGAACACGCCGACAAGCCTTTCACCGTCGTCGGCATCCTGGCGCCGACCGGCACGCCGGTGGACCGCAGCGTGCACGTCGGCCTGCCCGCCATCGAAGCCATCCACCTCGACTGGGCCGCAGGCGCGCCGATGCCGGGCGTGCACATCGCCGCCGACCAGGCGCGCAAGTTCGACCTCGCGCCCAAGCGTGCGACCGCGGCCTTCGTCGGGCTGAAGAACCGCGTCGCGGTGTTCCGCGTGCAGCGCTGGGTCGCCGACTACGAGGCCGAACCGCTGCTGGCGGTGCTGCCGGGGGTCGCGCTCGACGAGCTCTGGGAGGTGGTCGGCGTCGGCGAACGTTCGCTGCTGGCGGTGTCGGCGCTGGTCGCCGTCGTCAGCCTGGCCGGGCTGGTGGCGGTGGTGCTGGCCGGGCTGGCCGAACGCCGGCGCGAGCTGGCGGTGCTGCGCGCCGTCGGCGCCGGGCCGCGCCACGTGCTGGCGCTGCTGGCCGCCGAGGCGGCGCTGGTGACGCTGGCCGGCGCCGCCGCCGGCGTGCTGGTGGCCGCGGCCTGCGTCGTGCTCGCCGGGCCCTGGGCGCAGCAGCATCTGGGCGTGGCGCTGTCGCGCGGCGCGCCGACGCTGACCCAATGGGCCTGGCTGGGCGCGGTGCTGGTCGCCGGTATGCTCGCCGGGCTGGTGCCCGGCTGGCGGGCTTACCGGATGTCGCTGGCCGACGGGCTGAGCCCGCGCTGACGTCGAAGGACACGATATGCACAGACTCCTCGCCGCCGCGGCGGCCGCGGCCCTGATCGGCTCGGCCGGCGCCCAGCCGGCGGTCGGCGTGCCGGCTTCGCAGCCGGCGCTGGCCGGCGCCGCCCCGGCCAAGGCCGCGCCCGGCGCGCCGCGCACGATCCGCTGGGACGAGCTGGTGCCCAAGGACTGGGACCCGATGAAGGAGTTCAAGGACCTGAACCTCGCCGGCCTCGCCGACGGCGACCCGCGCGCCAACAAGCTGCTGCAGCGCATGCGCGAGGTCTGGGACGCGGCGCCGGCGAATCCGGCGATCGTCGGCCAGGCGGTGCGCCTGCCGGGCTTCGTCGTGCCGCTGGAGGAAAGCAAGCAGGGCCTGAAGGAGTTCCTGCTGGTGCCGTATTTCGGCGCCTGCATCCACAGCCCGCCGCCGCCGGCCAACCAGATCGTGCACGTGCTGCCGGCGCATCCGGCGGCCTTCAAGTCGATGGACACGGTCTGGGTCAGCGGCACGCTGGCCACCGTGCGCGGCGACAGCTACATGGGCGCCAGCAGCTACCGCATCGACGGCGCCGCCGTCGAGCGCTACACGGAGAAGGCGCGTTGAAGACCGCCGACGTCACCCGCACCAGCTTCGCGGTGCTTTTCCTGGCCGCGCTGGTCGGCGGCTCGCTGTGGATCCTCAAGCCCTTCGTCGGCCCGACGATCTGGGCGACGATGGTCGTCGTCGCCACCTGGCCGGTGATGCTGCGTGTGCAGGCCGCGCTCGGCGGCCGCCGCGCCGCCGCGGCGACGGTGATGACGCTGGCGCTGGTGCTGCTGTTCGCGGTGCCGCTGGCGCTGTCGATCGCGACGCTGGTCGAGAACGCCGACCGCATCGTGCAGACGGCGCGCGAGCTCGCCACCTGGCGGCCGTCGCGCGAGGCGCCGGGCTGGCTGCTGACGCTGCCGGTGGTCGGCGGCAAGCTGGCCGTCGCCTGGGAGCAGGCGGTGGCCGCCGGCGTCGAAGGCCTGATCGCGCGTGTCCAGCCCTATGCCGGCGGTTTCACGCGCTGGTTCGTCGGCGAGATCGGTGACTTCGGCAGCGTCGCGCTGCAGTTCCTGCTGACCATCGTCATCGCCGCGGTGATGTACCTGCGCGGCGAGGTCTTCGGCGGCGCCGTGCGCGCCTTCGCCGGCCGGCTGGCCGGCGCGCGCGGCATCGGCGCGGTGACGCTGGCCGCCGACGCGATCCGCGGCGTCGCGCTGGGCGTCGGCGTCACGGCGGTGGTGCAGGCGGTGCTCGGCGGCGTCGGCCTGGCGCTGGCCGGCGTGCCGCTGGCGGGGCTGCTGACGGCGCTGATGTTCATGCTCTGCATCGCCCAGATCGGCGCCTTGCCGGTGCTGCTGCCGGCCGCCGGCTGGGTGCTCTACGGCGGCGACGTCGGCTGGGGCGTGTTCCTGCTCGTCTGGTCGGTGATCGTCGGCACGCTGGACAACTTCCTGCGCCCGGTGCTGATCCGCCTCGGCGCCGACCTGCCGCTGCTGCTGATCTTCGCCGGCGTCATCGGCGGCCTGCTGGCCTTCGGCCTGGTCGGCATCTTCGTCGGCCCGGTCGTGCTGGCCGTGGCCTTCACGCTGCTGGAGAGCTGGATCGAGGAAGGCGGCCCGCCGGCCGACGGCGAGCCGCCGGCGGCGCCTTAAGGCGTGCCGATGAACAGGTAGGCGTTGGACGCGCCGTCGCGGCTGCGGCCGACGCCGACGTAGACGGCGCCGATCGGCGTGTCGCCGCCGAGGTAGGCGGTGGCCGAGTCCAGCCAGCCGGTGCGCTGGGTCTCGGTGTAGAGCAGGCCGAAACGCGCGCGCTCCCAGGCCATGCCGAAGCGCATGTCGCCGCGCAGCCCCAGCGGCAGGCGGCCGACGATGCGTTCGGCGCGCAGCTGGCCGTAGCGCATGTCGTCGCCGCGCAGCTGGCCCGAGGCGTAGGCCGACAGGTTCAGGAAGCCGCCCAGCGTCGCCGAGTCCCAGACCGGCAGCGTGCCGCGCGTCGAGCCGGTCCAGGCGGCGCGTGTGCCCAGCACCCAGTCGCCGTAGGACCAGGCCATGCGGGCGTCGGCGTCGATGCGGGTGTAGCCGCGGTCGGACGACGAGAACCAGGCCATGCGTGCGGCCCAGCCCGAGGTCGGGAAGTGCAGTTGGTCGAGCTGGTCCAGGTCCAGCGTCGCCTCCCAGCCGTCCAGCGGCTCGCGGAAGCTGGACAGCGAGGCGTCGCCAGTGTCGACACGCGGGCGCAGCTCGCCGTTGCGGCGGCCGATGCTGGCCTGGCCGTAGAGACCGAGGTTGAGCCCCAGGCGCAGTTCCAGCGTGTCGCGCGAGACCAGGTATTCGGCGGTGCGGCGGTCGTTCTGGAAGACGTCGGCGCGCTCGCGCCGGTAGCCGGCGTCGGCCTGCAGGAACCAGGTCTGGCTGCTCTCCAGCGGCTGGTAGAACTCCAGGCTCGCGGCGCTGACGTTGCCGACCTCCACCTCCAGCAGCGCCTCGGCGCCCAGCGAGTTCAGCCAGGTCTTCTGGTAACCGGCGCGCAGCGAGTAGGTCGAGCCCTGGCTGACGTTGGAGTCGAAGTTCAGGCCGAAACGCAGATAGTCCGGGCCCCAGGGCTTTTCGATCGGCGTGATGCGCAGCACGCGTTTGTCGTGCACGGTCAGCAGCGTGTAGTCGACGCCCTGGTAGTAGCCGTCGCCGTACGCACGCACGAGGTCGCGGTTCAGCGTCTCGGTGTCCAGCGGCTCGCCGACACGCTGCTGCACGTGGCGCAGCAGTGCCTCCGGGTTGACGCGGTTCAGCCCGGCGACCTCGATCTCGTCGACGCGGTCGACGTCGGGGCGGTGGTCTTCCAGCCGCCGCCGCCAGGCGGCGTATTGCGCCTCGGGCACCGCCAGCCGGGCCAGCGCCGGCGCCAGCGCCTCGGCGGCGGCGCGGCCGCGGTCGGCGGCCTCGGCGCTGCGGTCGAAGTCGGCAGCGGTGATGCCGCTCAGGTCCGGCTTGATGTAGACGTCGCCGTCCTTCAGCGTCGCCAGCGACTGGGCGACGTTCTGCTCGGTGAGGATGGCCACCATCTGCGCCGTCAGCGACAGCACGCCGGTCACCTCCTCGGCGCGCAGCAGCGGCGAGCCGACGTTGACGGCGATGACGACCTCGGCGCCGCAGCGTGCACGCACCTCGCCGACCGGCAGGTTGTCGACGATGCCGCCGTCGACCAGGCGGCGGCCGTCCAGGTCGAGCGGCAGCAGCAGCCCGGGCACCGCCATCGACGCGCGCATCGCCTGCGTCAGGCTGCCCGAGCGCAGCACGACACGTTCGCCGGTGCCGATGTCGGTGGCGATCATCGACAGCGGCAGCGGCAGCTTGCCGAGGTCTCGCTCGCCGGCCTGGGCGCGCACGATCTGGTTGAAGAAGAGCTTGATCTTCTGCCCGGTGACGACGCCCTGCGCGCCGATCAGCCCGGCGGTGCCGACGCCGCTTTCGGTGCCGGGCAGGAAACGGCGCTCGATCTGCTTGTTGCGCACGTTCAGCTCGACGTAGTCCGGGTTGTCCTGGAACATGTCGTTCCAGTTGGCCTTGCCGAGCTCCTGGCGCATCGTCTGCGGCGGCACGCCGGCGACCCAGGCGCCGGCGACGAGCGCGCCCATGCTGGTGCCGGCGACGCAGTCCACCGGCACGTGCAGCCGGTCCAGCACCTCGAGCACGCCGACGTGGGCGGCGCCGCGCGCACCGCCGCCGCTGAGCACCAGGCCGACCTTCGGGCGGGGCGGGACGTCGGCGGCCTGCAGCGTCGGCGGCAGGGCGAGCAGCAGGCAGGCGAGGGCGGCGAGGCGGCGCGAAGTCGGCGTCATGCGCGACATTCTCCCGTTCGCCGGCCGATCTCTGCCCCGCGGCGTTCAAGCCTGAGTGCGGTGTTCCCGAAAAGCAGGCGCACATGTCAGGCCGTTTGCCCGCCTTCATCGCCGTTTTCCGTCGGCTGCTGCCGCCGGTGGCGTGGGTTGCGGCGTGGTGGCGCCCGCTGCTGGCCTGCACGCTGCTGGCCGCCGCCGGCCCGGCGGCGGCTTCGCCGGGGCTCGTGCTGGACCCGGGCCACCAGGAGATCGACGCCTGGCCGGGCCTGACGATGCTCGCCGACCCCGACGGCCGGCTCGGTGTCGAGGAGGTGCTCGTGCACCGTGCCGACTTCAAGCCGATGACGGGCCGGCGTTCCAACCTGGGGCTGCGCGAAGGTGCCGTCTGGCTGCGGCTGCAGGTCTCGGTGCCACTGGGCGACGACGGCCGCTGGCTGCTGGACCTGGACTACCCGCCGCTGGACCGCGTCGACGCCTACGTCGTCTCCGACGGGCTGGTCGTGCGCCATGCGCAGCTGGGCGACGCGCTGCCCTTCGTGCAGCGGCCGCTGCAGACGCGCCCGCACGCGATGCTGCTGATCCTGGAGCGTGGGCTCGAGCACGAGATCCTGCTGCGCGTGCAGACGACGAGCACGATGCTGCTGCCGCTGCGCCTGATGAAGCCCGCCGCCTTCTACGCCGAGGAGGCGCGGCTGCAGATGCTGCAGGGGCTGGCGGCCGGCATCAACGTCTGCCTCGTCGCCTTCGCGCTGCTGCGTGCCGTCGGCCGGCGCGAGCCGGTCTACCTGCACTACGCGCTGTCGACCGTCGGCTCGGGGCTGTTCCTGTTCTCGTTCGCCGGGCTCGGTGCCCAGCACCTGTGGTCGTCCAGCGCCTGGTTCGCCGACCTGGCGCCGCTGCTGTCGGTGCTGGTCGGGCTGGCCGGCGGGCTGTGGTTGGTGGACGGCCTGCTCGGCGGCCACGTGCTGTCGCCGAAGCTGGCGCGCGTGACGCGGCTGGCCGGCGTGGTGGCGGCGCTGACCGCGCTGCTGCTGGTGGCCGGCGTGCTCGACTACCGCCAGGCGCAGCTCGTCGCCAGCGTGCTCGGGCCGCTGCCGATGCTCGTCGCCTTGCCGATGGCCTGGCGGCGCTGGCGTGGCGGCGACCGCGCGGCGCCCTACGTGATGCTCGGCTGGGGCGCCAGCGCGATCGGCGCCACCGTGCTGGCGCTGCTGCTGCACGGCTGGCTGGACCTGGACGTCTGGACCTACAACGCCTACCAGCTCGGCGCGCTGCTGCAGGCACTGGCCTGGCTGCGTGTGCTGGACCTGCGCGACGTCGAGCAGCGCGAACGCGCCGAACACGCCGACCGCGAACGCCAGCGCCTGCAGGCGCTGGCCCACAGCGACGCCCTGACCGGGCTGCCGAACCGGCGCGGGCTGGAGCAGGCGCTGGACGCGGCGCTGGCCGGCGCCGACGAGACGCGCCCGCTGGCCGTCTTCCTCGCCGACCTCGACGGCTTCAAGGCCGTCAACGACGAACACGGCCACGAAGCCGGCGACGCCTTGCTGGCGCTGGTCGCGCAGCGGCTGCGCGCCGCGCTGCGCCAGGGCGACCTCGTGGCGCGCCTGGGCGGCGACGAGTTCGTCGTGCTCGCCGAAGGGCTGGGCGACGGCGAGGCGGCCCGCGCCTTCGGCGAGCGCCTGGTGCAGGCCTTCGCCGCGCCGTTCGAACTCGGGGCGCTGCGCTGCACGATCGGCCTGACGGTCGGCGTCGCGCTGGCGCCGCAGGAAGGCCGCGACGCCGTCGTGCTGCTGCGCCGCGCCGACGCCGCGATGTACGCCGGCAAGCAGGCCGGCAAGGGCACGGTGCGCCGCGCCCCGTCGCCAGGGCTGGCCGCCTGAGCTACTGCAGGAAGCCGATGCCGCCGCGGCGCGCGCCGGCGCCGGGCAGGTCGGCGAGCTCGATCGTTTCGCGCCCGGCCAGCCGGGCGTTGCCGAAGCCGGTCATCCAGGCGCGGCGCATCTCGCGCGGCGCCATCTGCGCCATGCGTTCGAGCACCGCCTCGCCCGGCGTGTCGTCGAAACGCTGGCCCCAGTCGTGGCGCGCCCGCAGGCTGCGGTACAGGCGCAAGGCGATCGAGCGTGCGGCGTCGGCGTCTGGCGCCTGGACCTCGAAGACGTTCATGCGGTTGAGGATGGGCTCGGGTATCGCGCGTTCGTCGTTCGCCGTGGCGACCCAGATCACCTGGCTGGCGTCGATCGCGACCTCGGCGAACTCGTCGGTGAAATGGCAGGCCGTGTCGTGCTCGAGCAGGCTGTACAGCGCGCCCAGCGGGTCGTAGGCGTGCTCGCCGCGCGCCTTGTCGATCTCGTCGACGACCATCACCGGGTTGGCGTACTGGCCCTCGACCAGGGTCTCGAAGACCTTTCCCGGGCGTGCGCCCTTCCACTGGCTGGAGGCGCCCGACAGCACCCAGCCGGCGGTCAGCGAACTCATCGAGACGAAACCCAGCCCGGTGCCCAGCAGCTGCGCAACCTCGCGCGCGAAATGCGTCTTGCCGATCCCGGGCGGCCCGAGCAGCAGCATCGGCGTGATCTCCAGCGCGTCGCGGCTGTCGTGGCACAGCGCGAGCTGGCGCCGCACGTCGTCGAGCACCTCGCCGAAGTTGGGCAGCTCCTCGTACAGGTGCTCCATCGCCGGCAGGCCCGAAGGCTTGACCTGGAAACGCTCGCCGCCCTTCTCGATCATGCGTTCGTAGGTGCTGCGCAGCGTCTCGTGCTCGCGCGGGGGCAGCTGGGTCAGGCGTTTCTCGACCTCGTCGGGCCGGTAGACGCTGCGCAACTGCGCGATCGGGATCCGGCCGCGGCCGGCCGCGACCGGGACGAGATCGTGCGATTCCGACATGCACACCTCCTGGGGCGAGAACACGCTCGACATCATTCAAGCATCGGCCGCCGCGCGGCAAGCCCGGAACCGTGCGGCAAAACCCGGCTTGTTGTGCCCGTTGTAGCAAGAGACGCGCCCGCCGCTGTCACGCCGCCGACATCGTCGCGTCAAGACGCTGAAACCGCCATCGCCGACGATGCCGCGACGGCCCGCTCCGGGCCACGGAGACGACGATGCACGCTGCCACCGCCGCCACCCTCGGCTGGATGCCGATCGAGGACCGCGCCCGCCCCGAGGCGCCGGCGCTGGACGTCTGCCGCCGCAGCGAGGCCTTTGCCGAGGACCTGCGCGAGCCGCCGCTGCCTCGCGTGCCGCAACGCCGCGGCTGGCGTGCTCTCGGTCACGCTTCTAGATTTCAGTCAAGCGCGCGCGCGGTCGACTAACCCGAAGTGACGCCCCCCGGCTCCCGAGGGGCGCACTTCGGAGGAGACCCGCATGCTGCAACGCCTTTCGATCGGCCGCCGGATGGCCGTCGTGCTCGCCGCCATCCTGACGCTGTCGCTCGTCTCGGCCATCGCCTCGGTCCTGATGCTGCGCACGCTGCAGGATGAACTGGACACGATGCTGAACCGGCGTCTGGTCGTCGAACGCGCCAGCGCCGCCTGGCTGCTGCGCATCAACGCCGGCGCGCAGCGCGCCGCGGCCATCGCCAAGAGCCGCGACCCCGGCCTGGTCGAATACTTCGCCGCCGTCTCGACGCAGTCGAGCAAGGAAAGCGGCGAACTGCAGAAGAAGATCGGCGACTCGCTGGACAGCGACGAGGAGCGGGCGCTGTTCGAGCGCATCGGCGAGGTGCGCAAGCAGTATCTGGCGGCGCGCGACGAGGTCAGCGCGCTGAAGAAGTCCGGCGACGAAGCCGGCGCGGCGAAGGCCTTCGCCGAACGTTTCGAGCCGGTGACGGCGAGCTTCATCGCCACCGTGCAGAAGCTGCTGGAGCTGCAGCAGGCCAACCTCGACGCCGCCGCCGCGCGCGTCGAGGCGCTGCGCACGCGCACCGTGCAGGCGCTGGTCGGCTCCAGCCTGGTCGGCCTGCTGCTCGGCATCTTCCTGTCGTGGCGGCTGACGCTGAGCATCGTGCGTCCGGTGGTCGAGGCCGAGAAGGCCGCCGAGGCGATCGCCGCGATGGACCTGTCGGGCAGCGCGCGCAGCCATTACCCGAACGACGAGACCGGCCGTTTGCTGCGTGCCGTCGACTCGATGCGCGAGGCGCTGCGCCGCACCGTGCAGCAGGTGCGCGGCGCCGCCGACGGCATCGCCACCGCGAGTTCGCAGATCGCCACCGGCAACCAGGACCTGAGCCAGCGCACCGAGCACACCGCGTCCAACCTGCAGCAGACCGCCAGCGCGATGGAAGAGCTGACCGGCACCGTGAAGTCCAGCGCCGACGCCGCCGCCCAGGCCAACCAGCTGGCCGGCTCGGCCGCCGACGTGGCCCGCCGCGGCGGCCAGGTCGTCGGCCAGGTGGTGTCGACGATGGGCGAGATCAGCGCCAGCTCGCACCGCATCGCCGACATCATCGGCACCATCGACGGCATTGCCTTCCAGACCAACATCCTGGCGCTCAACGCCGCCGTGGAAGCGGCACGCGCTGGCGAACAGGGCCGCGGCTTCGCGGTCGTCGCCGGCGAGGTGCGCACGCTGGCCCAGCGCAGCGCCGAGGCGGCCCGCGAGATCAAGGGGCTGATCGGCACCAGCGTCGAGCGTGTCGAGTCCGGCTCCCGGCTGGTCTCCGAGGCCGGCGCGACGATGAACGAGATCGTCGCCAGCGTGCAGCGCGTGACGGACATCATCGGCGAGATCAGCGCCGCCTCGCACGAGCAGAGCCAGGGTATCAACCAGGTCAACGGCTCGGTCACCGAGCTCGACCGCATGACGCAGCAGAACGCCGCGCTGGTCGAGGAGGCGACGGCCGCCGCCGGCAGCCTGCGCCAGCAGGCCGGGCAACTGGCCGAGCTGGTGTCGACCTTCAGGCTGGGCCGCGAGTCGCACCTGGTGGCGTGACGGACGTCGCGCCCGGCAGGCTCGAAGAGTGAAATAAGTCACGACTCGCCGGTTTGCAGCGCCCGGGCGCTCAATTACGGCGCGGTACGTGTCGACTGGTGGGTGTAAGCCCGGCGCCTGACCGGGCAGCCCCCGCCGTCACATGTTCCAAAGTCTTTCGATCGGCCGCCGCATGACGGCCGTGCTGGCCGCCATCCTGGCGCTGTCCCTCGTTTCGGCGGTCGTCTCCGTCCTGATGCTGCGCACGCTGCAAGGCGAGCTGCAGGACATGCTGGGCCACCGGCTGCAGGTCGAGCGCATGAGCGCCGAATGGCTGCAGCGCCTGAACGTCGGCGTGCAGCGCGCTGCGGCGATCGCCAAGAGCAGCGATCCGACGCTGGCCGACTACTTCGCGCCGATCAACGCCGAGACGTCCAAGGGTTCGGCCGAGCTGCAGAAGCGGGTCGACCAGGCGCTGACGCTGCCCGAGGAGCGGGCCGTGTTCGAGCGCATCGGCACCGCGCGCAAGAACTACCTCGCTGCGCGCGACGCGGTCAGCGAGGCCAAGAAGTCGGGCGACCCGGCGGCCGCCGAACGCGCCTACGCCGAGCAGTTCGAGCCGGCGTCCAAGGCCTATGTCGCCGCGGTGCAGGCGCTGGTCGACCTGCAGCAGGCCAGTCTCAACGAGGCCGCGCAGCGCGTCGAGGCGCTGCGTGCCCGCACGGTGCAGGTGCAGATCGGCGCCAGTCTCTTCGGCCTCCTGATCGGCGCGCTGCTCGCCTGGCGGCTGACGCTGAGCATCGTGCGCCCGGTCGTCGAAGCCGAACTCGCCGCCGAAGCCGTCGCCGCGATGGACCTGTCGGGCCGTGCCCGCGCCAGCTACCCGCGCGACGAACTCGGCCGCCTGCTGCGCGCCATCGACACGATGCGCGACGCGCTGCGGCGCACGGTGCAGCAGGTGCGCGGCGCGGCCGACGGCATCGCCACCGCCAGCGCCCAGATCGCCACCGGCAACCAGGACCTGAGCGAACGCACCGAACACACCGCCGCCAACCTGCAGCAGACCGCGGCGGCGATGGAGGAGCTGACCGGCACCGTGAAGTCCAGCGCCGACGCCGCGACCCAGGCCAACCAGCTGGCGGTGGCCGCGGCCGACGTCGCGCGCCGCGGCGGCGAGGTCGTCGGCCAGGTGGTGACGACGATGGACGAGATCAGCGCCAGTTCGCGCCGCATCGCCGACATCATCGGCACCATCGACGGCATCGCCTTCCAGACCAACATCCTGGCGCTGAACGCGGCGGTCGAAGCCGCGCGCGCGGGCGAGCAGGGGCGTGGCTTCGCGGTTGTGGCCGGCGAGGTGCGATCGCTGGCCCAGCGCGCGGCCGAGGCGGCGCGTGAGATCAAGGCGCTGATCGGCGCCAGCGTCGACAAGGTCGAGTCGGGCACGCGCCTGGTGGCCGAGGCCGGCGAGACGATGGGCGAGATCGTCGCCAACGCGCGGCGCGTGACGGACATCGTCTCCGAAATCAGTGCCGCGGCGCTCGAGCAGAGCGAAGGCATCAACCAGGTCAACGGCTCGGTCGGCGAGCTCGACCAGATGACGTAGCAGAACGCCGCGCTGGTCGAGGAAGCCACGGCTGCCGCCGGCAGCCTGCGCCAGCAGGCCGGGCAGCTCGCCGAGCTGGTGTCGACCTTCCGGCTGGGCCAGGAGGCCCGGGCCTGATCAGTGCACCCAGCTGTTGAGCTGGATGATCGGCAGCATCACCGCCAGCACGATCATCATCACGACGCCGCCCATCGCGACGATCAGCAGCGGCTCGAGCACGGTGGCCACGGCCATCGCACGCCGCTGCACCTCGGCGCCGAGCTGGGTGGCGGCGCGCTGCAGCATCACCGGCAGCTGGCCGGTCTGCTCGCCGAGCCGGGCGAACATCGCCAGCAGGCCGGGGAAACGTTTCTTCGCCGCCAGCGCGGCGGCCAGCGGCGCGCCTTCGCGCACCTGCACCAGCGCGTCGAGCGCGTCGGCGCGCATCGCGCGGTTGCCCAGCGTCTCGGCGGCGGCCTGCAGCGCCTTCAGGATCGGCACGCCGGCGCCGGCCAGCATCGCCAGCGTGCCGGCGAAACGCGCCGCGTTGTAGCCGCGCGCCAGCCGGCCGACCAGCGGCAGGCGCAGGAAGGCGGCGTCGCTGCGCTCGCGGAAACCGTCGCTGCGGCGCGCGAAGACGAAGGCCGAGACCGCGGCCACGACGCCCAGCACGAGCGCCCAGCCCCAGTGGCGCACGAAGTCGCTGATGGCCATCATCATCACCGTCAGCAGCGGCAGCGCCTGCTTGGTGTTGCTGAAGACGGTGGCCACCTGCGGCACGACGTAGGTGACGAGGAAGGTCACGATGACCAGCGCGATCAGCGAGACGATGGCCGGGTAGAGCATCGCGCCGAGCAGCTTGCCGCGCAGCGCCTGGCGGTCTTCCAGGTCCTGCGCCAGGCGTTCGAGCACCGCGCCGAGCGCGCCGCTCTGTTCGCCGGCGGCGACGACCGCGCGGTAGACCTCGTCGAACTCGCGCGGCGCCGTGCCGAGTGCGCGTGCGAACGGGCTGCCGGCGTTGACCTCGCTGCGCAGGTGCACCAGCAGTTCACGCTGGCGGTCGTCCTCGGCTTCGTCGGCCAGCGCGGTCAGCGCCCGTTCCAGCGGCAGCCCCGAGCCGACCAGCCCGGCGAGCTGGCGCGTCCAGACCGCCAGCCCGGTGGCGTTGAACACGCGGCGCGAGAAGCGAGCGGCGTTCGTGCCTTCGGCGGCCGGCGCCCCGACCGGCGCCACCGACAGCGGCACCAGGTTGCGGGCGCGGATCTGGGCGCGGGCGGCGCGTGCGTTGTCGGCGTCGAGCAGGCCGCTCTGGGCCTTGCCGGCGGCGTCCAGCGCCTCGAAGCGATAGGCCGGCATCAGTCTCTCGTCACGCGGATGACTTCCTCGGCGGACGTCACGCCTTCGGCGATCAGGCGCTCGCCGTCCTCGCGCATCGAGCTGAGGCCGTTGGCGCGCGCGGCGGCGGCCAGGTCCTGCTCCGAGCCGCGCTCGTGGATCAGCGTCTGCACCTTCTCGTCGACGACCATCAGCTCGTAGACGCCGGTGCGGCCCTTGTAGCCGGTGTGGCTGCAGGCCGGGCAGCCGACCGGATGCCAGCGGCCTTCGCCGTCCTGGCGCTTGCAGGCCGGGCAGAGCTTGCGCACCAGGCGCTGGGCCAGCGCGCCGAGCAGGCTCGAGGACAGCAGATAGGGCTCGACGCCCATGTCGATCAGCCGCGTCACCGACGACGGCGCGTCGTTGGTGTGGATCGTCGCCAGCACCAGGTGGCCGGTCAGCGAAGCCTGGATCGCGATCTGCGCCGTCTCGTAGTCGCGGATCTCGCCGATCATGATGACGTCCGGGTCCTGGCGCAGGATGGCGCGCAGGGCCTTCGCGAAGGTCAGGTCGATCTTCGGGTTGACCTGGGTCTGGCCGATGCCGGGCAGCTCGTATTCGACCGGGTCCTCGACGGTCAGCACGTTGGTCGTCGCGGTGTCGACGCGGCCCAGCGAGGCGTACAGCGTCGTCGTCTTGCCGCTGCCGGTGGGGCCGGTGACGAGCACGATGCCGTGCGGCTGCTGGATCAGGCGCTCGAAGCGCCGCAGCACCTCGCCGTCCATGCCCAGGCCTTCGAGCGTGAACTTCGATTCGGCCTTGTCCAAGAGGCGCAGCACCGCGCGCTCGCCGTGCGCCGAAGGCAGCGTCGAGACGCGCACGTCGATCGCGCGGCCGCCGATGCGCAAGCTGATGCGGCCGTCCTGCGGCAGGCGTCTCTCGGAGATGTCGAGCTCGGCCATGATCTTCAGCCGGCTGATCAGCGCCGCGTGCAGCGCCTTGTTCGGCTGCACGACTTCGCGCAGCGTGCCGTCGACGCGGAAGCGCACGCTGGAGCTGCGTTCGTAGGGCTCGATGTGGATGTCGCTCGCGCCGTCCTTGGCGGCCTGCGTCAGCAGCGCGTTGAGCATGCGGATGATCGGCGCGTCGTCGGCGGCTTCGAGCAGGTCCTCGACCGCCGGCAGCTCCTGCATCATGCGCGACAGGTCGACGCCACTCTCGACCTCGCCGATGACGGCCGCGGCGCTGCTCTCGCCGCCGGCATAGGCCGCGGCGATGCGCTGGGCGAGCGTCGCGCTCGGCTCGTGCTCGAAGGCCGAGACCTCGAACAGCCGCGTCACCTCGGCCAGCGCCGCCGGCGGCGTCGTCTCGCCGGCCCACAGCACGAGTTGGCCGTCGTCTTCCAGCAGCAGCGTGTTCGCCTTGGCGAACGCGTAGGGCAGCGGGTGTCGCGTGGCCATCGGCTTACTTCTCGCCGTTGGCCGGCGGCGTGACGTCGTTGGGCGCCGGTGCGACCGGCGTCACCAGCGGCGGCTTGGCCGGGTTGGAGGGGTTCGGCGCGGCGTTGGGCAGCGGCGGCAGCACCGGCGCCTCGTTGATCGGCAGGAGGGTGCTGGGCACCGGCTGCGAGTCTTCCTGGCGGGCGCGGATCTGGTCGTAGCGGTCCAGCGACAGCTTGGCGCTGCTGTCGGCATCGCGCATCACCACCGGGCGCAGGAAGACCATCAGGTTGGTGCGCTTCTTGGTGCGGCTCTCGCTGCGGAACAGCGCGCCGATGACCGGGATGTCGCCCAGCAGCGGCACCTTGGACTTGTCCTCGACGAAGCTGTCCTGCACCAGGCCGCCGAGCACGATGATCTGGCCGTCCTCGACGACGACCTGCGACTCGATCGAACGTTTGGTCGTCGACGGGCCGGCGTTGGTCGTGCCGACGGTGGCCGTCGTCAGCACGCTGGACTGCTCCTGGTAGATCGTCATGCGCACCGTGCCGCTCTCGCCGATCTGCGGCCGGATGCGCAGCGTGATGCCGACGTCCTTGCGCTCGATGGTCTGGAACGGGCTCGACGTCGACGTGCCGGTGTTGGTGTACTGGCCGGTGATGAAGGGCACGTTCTCGCCGACGACGATCTTCGCTTCCTCGTTGTCCAGCGTGATCAGGTTCGGCGTCGAGACGATGTTCGTCTTGGTCTGGCTCTGCAGCAGGTTGGCCAGCGCGCCCAGCGCGTAGGTGCCGCCGTAGCGCTTGAGCAGGCCGATGTTCAGGCCTTCGCCGACCGAGACGCCGGTGGTGCTGCCGGTGGCCGCGGCCGTGGTGATCGTCAGGATGTTGCCGTTGCCGGCGGCGTTGTTGTAGTTGGTGCCGGCGAAGAAGCCGGTCGAGTCGCCGTTCTTGCCCAGCAGGCCCTGCCACTGGAAGCCGAACTCGGCAGCGTTGTCGCCGGCGACCTCGACGATCAGGCTCTCGATGTAGACCTGGGCGCGGCGCGAGTCGAGCTGGTCGATCATCGCGCGCACCTGGCGGTACAGCGGCTCGGGCGCGGTGATGATCAGCGAGTTGGTCGCCGGGTCGGCCTGGATGAAACCGCCGGTCGTCGGCTGGCCCGAGGGCGTGACCGGCGAGGTCGACTGCGTCGAGGCGCCGCCGGAGCCGAGGCCGGTGGCGGCGTTGGGCGCGGTCGGGGTGGTCGGCGTCGCCGGCGTGCCGCTCGTGCCCAGGCCGGTCGGCGTCGTCGAGCCGCTGCCCGAGCTGCCGCTGGTGCCGAAGGCTGCGCGCAGCACGGTCGCCAGCTTCACGGCGTCGGCGTTCTTCAGGTGCACGACCCACAGGCCGCCGCTGGGGCCCAGGCCGCTGGCCGGGCGGTCGAGCTTGTCGATCGCGGCGCGCACCGCGGCCAGGCGCGCGGCGTTGGGGGCGCGGATGATCAGCGAGTTGCTGCGCGAGTCGGCGACCACCGTCGTCGCGCCGGCGCCGGCGGCGGCGCCGGGCGCGGTCACGGTGCTGCCGGTCTCGGCCAGACGCTGCACCAGCGGTGCCAGGTCGGCGGCCACCGCGTGCTGCAGCGGCACGACCTCGAGGTCGGTCGCCGTCGGCTGGTCGAGCGCGGCGATGATGCGGCCGATGCGCTGCAGGTTGTCGGCGTAGTCGGTGATGACCAGCGAGCTCGAGCCGGGGTTGGAGTTGATCGTGTTGTTGGCGCTGATCAGCGGCCGCAGCACGGCGACGAGGTTGTTCGGGTTCTCGTAGCGCAGGCGGAAGATCTGCGTGATGACCTGGTCGCCGCGCACCGGCACGTTGTCGATGGAGACCGTGCCGGTCTGCAGCTTGGCGTCGGCCTCGGGCACGACCTTCAGCAGGCCGCCGCTCTCGACGACCGCGAAGCCCAGGCCGCGCAGCGCCGACTGGAAGCTCTGGTAGGCCTCCTGCACGCTCTGCGGCTGTTCGCTGTAGACGGTGATCTGGCCCTTGACGCGCGGGTCGACGACGATCTGGCGGTCGATCATCGCCGCGAAGGCGCGCGCCACGGCGTCGATGTCGGCGTTGACGAAGTTCACCGTGACCGGCGCGCGCGGACGCTGTGCCGCGGCCGGCAGCGGGGTCATCTGGGCGGCGGCGGCCATGCACAGCGCGACGGTGAGGAGGCGCGAGGATTTCATGCTCATCCGATCGAAATGACGGCCTTCGTGCCTTGGCGGCGGCCGATGATGTTCAGCAGATTGTTCAGGACCGCTTCGGAGCCCGGCGCCGCCGCGGCCTCGCCGCGGAAACGCAGCCCGTGCGTGGACCACTGGCCGTCGCCGGACAGCAGCAGCGGCCCTTGTTGCGTGGCCAGCGTCAGCCGCGGCACGTCGCCGCCGGCCAGCGTCAGGCGGTAGCTGCCCAGGCGGTCCAGCGTCGAGACGCGCGAGGACAGGTCGTCGAGCGCCAGCGTGGCGCCGCCGCTGAGGCTCAGGCGCCCGGCGGCCGACTCGGCGACCAGGCCCTGGCTGGCCAGCGCGACCGAGCCGCCCAGCCCCAGCGTGTTGAACGGCGTGCCCAGCCCCGCCAGCCAGGCGGCGGGCCAGCGGCCCACCGGGCCGGCCGGCAGCGTCACCTTCCAGCGGCCGAGGCCGACGTCGACACGCAGTGCGAGTTCGCCGTCGATGCAGCAGGCCTGGCGCGCGCGCAGCACGACGCCGGTGGCGGCGGGGCGCAGCGTCCAGTGCAGGCGGCCGGGCAGGGCGGCGGCGTCGCGTGCGCCGGGGCCGCCGGTCAGCACGGCAACGGCGCTGCCGTTCCAGATGCTGCCCTGGGCGTCGGCGAGCACCAGGCGTTCGCCGCTGGCGCGCGCCAGCGCGTCGGTCAGCCAGGCCGCCGGCGCGAAGGCGACCAGCGCCACCACGGCGCCCAGTGCCGCGCCGCCGACCGCCCAGCGCCGCCCGGCGCGCAGCCGGCGCGACCAGTCGTTGGGCGGCGGCCTCAAACGGCGCCCCCCAGTGCGACGACGATCGTGCCGCTGTAGCCGGCCGCAGCGCGTGTCAGCGTCGCTTCGACCGGGCGCGCGCGGGCGCCGGAGCGCACCTCGGTCAGCCAGGCCTGCAGTTCGGCGGTGCCGGCGTTGTCCAGCGTCAGCACGGCGCGATCGCCCTGCAGCGTCAGCTTGCCGTGCGGGCCCAGGCGCTCGCTGGCAGCGCGCAGCGCGGCGGCCGCCTGTTCGGCGTTGATCTGCGGCGCGGCACGCAGCTCGCGCGCTTCGGCGGCCAGCCGGCCCATCGCCTGCAGTTCGGTGTCCAGCGCCTCCAGCTTGGCCGGCGCGGCCGACAAGGTGCGCCAGGCCGGCTGCACCGCGACGGCGAAGACGAGGTACAGCACGACGACGGTCGCGGCGGCGGCGACGAGCACCCGCTCGCGCGGTGCCAGCCGTGCCCACCAGGCTTTGAGCGGTGCCAGGCGTGCGGCGTTCATGCGGCAGCTCCGGTGCGGCGCGACAGCGTGATGCGGCCGTCGGCGAGTTCGACGGCGTAGCCGGCGGGGCCGAGGCGGGCGCGGAAGCTGGCGATCTCGGGCTCGCTCCAGCCGTTGGCGGCCAGCGTCAGCCGGCCGGTCTCGTAGCGCAGCGTCTGCACCGGGCCCTGGCCTTCGGGCCAGGCCGCGGCGGCGGCGCCGAGCAGCGCTTCGAGGTCGCTGTCGCCGGCGCGGCCGGCGGCGGCGCGCAGGCGCTCGGCTTCGCGGCGCATCTGCAGCGGCGCGTCGACGACGGCGCGCACGCCGGGGAAACTCTGCTGCAGCAGCGCCGTCATCGCCGTCTGGCGCTCGGCGATGGCCCGGCGCTGCTGCCAGGCCATGACGTTGAGGCCCACGATCTGCACCGCGACCAGGCCGACGACGCCCCAGCGCACCGGGCGCCACTCGGGGCTCATCAGCCGATGCAGCAGTTCGCGCAGCACGCGCAGGCCGCGGCGGCGAGGCAGCAGGTCGAACTGGCGCAGGTTCCACGCCGAGCGCGCCGCGTCCAGCGCACGTTCGGCCTCGGTGCGCACGGCGACCGCTTGGCCGACGAAACGCTCGCCGGCCGCGGCTGCGGCCGGCGTCGCGGTCCAGCGCGCGGCGGCGGCGTCGGCCGGCAGCAGCGCGCGCGCCAGCGAGCCGTCGGTGCGCAGCCGGGTGATGCCGTCCTCGCGCACCAGCGTCAGCCAGGGCGCGGCATCGGCGGCGGCGTCTTCGGGCAACGAGAAGTGGCCGCCCGGCGTGCCGGGCACGGTGGCCGGCACGACGCGGTCGACGACGACGCCGGCGGCTTCGAGTTCGGCGACGACACCGGCCAGCCAGCCGCGGTGCACGACGGCGACCCAGGCCTCGCTGCCGGCCGCGGCCTGCGGCGGCAGCGCGAAATGCAATGCGTCCTCGTCGTCGAGCAGCGCTTCTTCGAGCATGCCGGCGAGCGCCGCACGCAAGCGTGCCGGCGGCGCCTTCGGCAACACCAGGCGCTGCCAGGCGACGTCGGCGTCGGCGAGCACGGCGACGACGCTGTCGGCGCGTGGCAGCAGCGCCGGCGCGGCGCGGCCCGAGGAGCCGACGGCCAGGCCGTCGGGGCTGAAGACGTAGTCGACCTCGCCGAGCGTGCGCGCGGGCGCCGGCTCGTCCGCCGTGCGCGAGCCGAGCCGCTGGCGGGGAGGGATCTGGAGCACGAGAACGGCCATGAGGTCCTATTGTGGCGGGCTCACTGTTGCGGAACGTAGAGGGGATGCCGCTCGCGGCGCAACGTGACGACGTCGCGGCCCATGTTGGCGCCGCGGCGCTCGACCAGCGACTCTTCCTCGATGACACGATCCTCCAGCCGCAGGCGGCCGTGGACCTCGAAGTAGCTGCTGCTGACGGACAGCCGGCTGGCCACCGGCGCGACGACGCCCTGCGGCAGCAGGGCCTGCACCGCAGCCAGGCTGTCGAAGGGGCTGCGCTGGCGGGTCTGCACCAGGCGCTCGGCGCTGCCCAGGTCCAGGCCTTCGATCGCCGCGACCAGCACCTCGCGCGGCGCGGTGTTGGCGTTGACCGGGGTCTGCGTCGGCAGCAGCGTCACGAAGGGCGTGAGCCGGGCGACGGTGGCCGCGTCGAGGCCCAGCCAGACGAGGTCGGTGATGCGCTTGGGCGCCAGCGGCACGTCGGCACGTTCGTCGCCGCTCTCGCCGGCCCAGGCCAGTGCCAGGCCCTGCGTCAGCCGCGCCGCGGTGTCGCTCGGCACGCCGGCGGCATCGCACAGGCGCTGCAGTGCCTTGAGCTCCACCTGAGAGATCTTGCCGTTCGAGTCGATGAGGTTGCGCAGGTTGTACTTCGCCTGCGCGTCGCTGATGGCCCCCGAGATGAAGGCCTCGGGCCCGCCGGAGTCGGTGTTGTCGCGGTCGGCGGCGAGAAAGCTCGACAGCCGCGCTTCGGCCAGCGGCGTGGCCCAGGGTTCGCCGAGGTGGTCGATGCTGCCGGTGCGGCCGTCCTCGCGCAGGATCAGCCGCGCCCAGTCGAGCGAGCCGTCGAGGATCCAGCCGGCCTGCACCGAGGCCCGTTCGGCGGCCTCGATCTCCACCGCGCGTGTCTGCTGCCAGGCCATGCCGGCGGCCAGCGTCGCGACCAGCGTCAGGATCAGCATCGCCAGCAGCAGCGCCGCGCCGCGCTGGCGTGCGGGGGCGCGGCTCACGTGCCGCCTCCGAGCATCAGGTCGCGCGTCAGGCGGCCGCTGGCGGTGTCGATCACCAGGCGCACGGCGTCGGGCAGGTCCGTGCCGTTCGCGTTGTTGACGCCGGCGCTGGACTGGGCGTTGGACCAGGCGTTGCCGCGGTAGTAGTACAGCTGCCACTCGGTGACGCCGTCGAGCAGCCGCACCTGCTGCAGCTCGGTGCCCAGCAGCTGCTGGCTGCGCAGCCAGGCCTGCTGCAGCGCCTGCATGTGGGTCGTCGGCGGGCTGGTCCAGCGCTGCCAGACGCCTTCGGCCAGCGTCCAGACGACGACTTCGACGCCGCCTTCGACGCGCCGCGTGAGGCGCAGGTGGCGGCCGTCGAACTGCAGCGCCGGCACCGCGCCGGTGTCCTGCACCGAGTCCAGGTCCTGCTGCCATTGCGACAGGATGGTGTTCAGGCGCGCGGTGCGGTCGACGGCCTGGGTCGTCGCCTCGCGGGCGCGCACGAGGCCGTCGATGCCACGCCAGGCCAGGCCGGCGAGCACGGCCATGATGGCCAGCGCGACCAGCACCTCGACGAGCGTGAAGCCGCGCGGGCGGCGGGCAGGGCGTGACACGTCAGTAGCGCGAGACGACGGTCGACAGCGTCAGCAGCGGACGCCCTTCGGGGTCGCTGACACGGGCGTCGACACGGCGGAAGTTGGGGTTCGGCGTCGGCCGGGCCTGGATCACGCCGCGGTACTGGCGGCCGAGCTGCTCGCAGGCGAAGTCGGTGTCGCCGACGCCGGGCAGCTGGTGCGCCAGGCGCAGCGCGACGAGCTGGTTCTCGGCGCACCATTGCGCAGCGCTGACGTCGGCCAGGCGCTGGGCGTTGTCGGTCAGCGCGCCGCCGGCGCGCAGCCCCGCGGCGAGCGCGACGGCGACGATGGCCACCGCGACCAGCACCTCCAGCAGCGTGAAGCCGCGCGTGTGCCTCATGGCGTCTCGGCCGGCGGCACGACGGCGAAGGCCGACAGGCCGTCGCTGGCGATTTCGAGCCGGCGGTCGTCCAGGCGCAGCACGATGCGCTGCGGCGGCAGGATGGCCTCGGGGCCGAGCACCACCTGGCGGGCGCCGACGATCTGGGCGCTGACCTCCGGGTCGAGCCAGCGCGTCGGCAGCGCCTGGCCGGGCGGCAGGCCGGCGAAGACGAAAGGGTCGCGCTGCGGGTCGTTGGTCGGGATCCAGGCCACCGCCAGGCGGCCGGTGCGCGCCTCGGTGCGTGCCGACTCCAGCAGCGCCGCCAGGCGCACGGCGTCGAGTTCGAGCCGGGTGGCGGCCGGGTCGCGGATGGCGAGCGTCGCGAGGCCGACGCCGATCGCGATGATGGCCATCACGACCATCACCTCGATCAGCGTGAAGCCGCGCGGGTGACGGGGCGTGCGAGGCTTATTGCCAGGAGCCCAGGTCGGCATCGTTGCCTTCGCCGCCGGCCTGTCCGTCCGCGCCGTAGCTGAAGACGTCGATCTCGCCCTTCACGCCCGGGTTCAGGTACTGGTACGGGTGGCCCCAGGGGTCGTTGGGCAGCTTGTCGAGGTAAGGCTTCCAGTTCGGCGGCACCGGGTTCGCCGTCGGCTTGTGGATCAGCGCGTCCAGGCCCTGCTCGGTCGTCGGGAAGCGCTGGTTGTCCAGCTTGTAGAGCTTCAGTGCCTGCATCAGGTTGTGGATGTCGGTGCGGGCAGCGGTCACGCGGGCGTCATCGGCACGGTTGAGAACGTTGGGCACGATGAGCGCCGCCAGCACGCCGAGGATCACCAGCACGACCATCAGCTCGATCAGCGTGAAGCCGCGGCGGCGCGAACGGGAAGGGGAGATCATGGGAGGCGGAAGGCGGGGCCTTGCAGAGGGTTCGGTCAATCATAATCGGCGCATGACGACACGTTGGTGGGCGTTCGGTGTCTGGGCGGTGGTCGCCGCCAGCGCCGTCTACTGGGCCCTGAAGCTCGTGAAGCCGGCTCCCGCGCCGCAGGCGACGGTGGTCGCCGCGGCCGCTGCGCTGCGCGGCGACCTGTCGCGTGTGCTCGGCGCCGCGCCGCAGGAGGCCGGGCCGGTGGAGTCGCCCGAGAGCTCGCGTTTCGAACTGCTGGGCGTCGTCGCCTCGCGCAGCGCGCAGAGCGACGGCGTGGCGCTGATCGCGGTCGACGGCAAGGCGCCCAAGGCCTATCGCGTCGGCACCTCCGTCGACGGCGACACCGTCGTGCAGTCGGTGCGCCAGCGCGAGGTGCTGCTGGGCCCGCGCGGCGGCGAAGCCACCGTGTCGCTGGACCTGTCGACGCCGCCGCCGGCGAGCACCGGGCGCCTGCCGGCGCCGGGCGCCGCCGCCCAGCAGCCGGCACGGGCGCTGGCGCTGCCCGGCGGTGCGCTGCCGCAGGGCGGGCCGCGTCCGGGCATGCCGGGCCGCGCGCCGATGGCCGGCCAGCCCGGCAACGTCGACGAGTCCGCCGAGCCCGAAGTCCAGAGCGAATAGCGCCCCCTCGGGCGCGGGGTTCAGTACCCCAGGGTCGAGGGGAAGAAGTCGGCGCCGCGATCGCCGTCGTCCAGCGGCCCCGGCCGCGTCGGCCCGGCGTCCTCGCCTTCGGCGACCTCGGTCAGCAAGGCCGCGGCACTGCGCACCAGCGGCCAGCCGAGCACGGCGCCGGTGCCGTCCAGGCCGTCCAGGCCCAGATCGGGCAGCGTCGCGGCGCGGAAGTGCTTGTGCGTCAGGTCCAGGCCGCGGTGTTCGCGGCTGCGGCTGAAGACGCAGTAGTCGAGCACCGGCGGCGCGATGCGCGCGGCCATCGCCAGCGCGGCGCAGGCCGCCAGGCCGTCGATCATCAGCAGCTGGCGCTTGCTGGCGGCCATCAGCATCACGCCGACCATCACCGCGACCTCGAAGCCGCCGAGCGCGGCCAGCAGCTCCACCGGCTCGGCGACCTCGCGGTGGCGGGCCAGCGCCGCCTGGGCAATGGCGAGCTGATGGGCGAGCTCGTCGGGCGACATCAGCGGCCCGGTCTCGAGCAGCGCGCGCAGCGGCAGCTCGGTGATGCGCGACAGCAGCAGCGCCGCGCTCTCCTGCGAGCCGACGCCGAGACCGGCGCAGATCGTCAGGTTGCCGCGCAGCTGGTCGCCGATCTCCATGCCGGCACGCATCGCGGCATGGGCCTGCGGCACCGACATCGCCGCCGCAACCCGCGGGTTGCGCGTGCCGTGCGCGATCTTGCGCGCCAGCAGTCGCTCGTGCGCCGGCAGCGTGTCGGCGACGCCGCAGTCGACGACCGTGAAGTCCAGCCCGCCGGCGCGTGCGAACACCGCCAGCGGCAGCCGCCCGGCGAGCAGGCGGCGCACCAGTTCGTCGGTGGTGTAGCGCAGCGCGCCGTGCAGGCCGTCGACCGCGAGGCCGTGGTCGGCGGCGAAGATCAGCAGCTGCGGCTCGTGGAAACGCGGCTTCAGCGAGCCCTGCATCAAGCCGATGCGCAGCGCCAGCGGTTCGAGTTCGCCGAGGCTGCCGCTGTCGTCGTTGCGGCGCGCGAGCTTGTCGCGCAGCGCGCGTTCCAGCGGCGGATCGGCGGTCGGCGCGACGAGCGAACGGCTGTGGTCCATGGCGCCTTCAGTGTAGGCGCCGGGCTGTCAGCGCAGGAACAGCCGATAGACGGGGTTGTCGCTTTCCTCGACGCAGGGGTAGGCGAGCGTCTGCAGGAAGCGGCCGAACTCGGCGTCCTCGCCGGCGGGCACCTGCATGCCGACCAGGATGCGGCCGTAGTCGGCGCCCTGGTTGCGGTAGTGGAACAGGCTGATGTTCCAGTCCGGGTGCAGCGCGTCGAGGAAACGCATCAGCGCGCCCGGGCGTTCGGGGAAGACGAAGCGGAACAGGCGCTCGTCGCGCGCGAGTTCGCTGCGCCCGCCGACCATGTGGCGCACGTGCTCCTTGGCGAGCTCGTCGTCGGTCAGGTCGACGGTCGGGAAGCCGTGGCGCTCGAAGTTGGCGGCGATGCGCGCCGCCTCGTCGTGGCGTGCGATCGCGACGCCGACGAAGACGTGCGCCTGGCGCGCGTCGCTGATGCGGTAGTTGAACTCGGTCACCGCACGCGGGCCGATCAGGCTGCAGAAGCGGCGGAACGAACCGCGCTCCTCGGGGATCGTGACCGCGAACAGCGCCTCGCGCTGCTCGCCGAGCTCGGCCCGCTCGGCGACGAAGCGCAGGCGGTCGAAGTTCATGTTCGCGCCGCAGGTGATCGAGACGAAGGTCTGGCCCTTCAGCTTGTGCTCGTGCACGTACTGCTTGATCGCCGCGACGCCCAGCGCGCCGGCGGGCTCGACGATGCTGCGCGTGTCCTGGAAGACGTCCTTGATCGCGGCGCAGACGGCGTCGGTGTCGACGACGACGTAGTCGTCGACCAGCGCGCTGGCGACGCGGAAGGTCTCCTCGCCGACGAGCTTGACCGCGGTGCCGTCGGAGAACAGGCCGACGTCGTCGAGCGTCACGCGGTGGCCGGCGCGCACCGAGCGCAGCATCGCGTCGCTGTCGGCGGTCTGCACGCCGATGACCTTGATCTCCGGGCGCACCGCCTTCAGGTAGGCCGCCACGCCCGAGATCAGGCCGCCGCCGCCGATGGCGACGAAGACGGCGTCGATCGGGCCCTGGTGCTGGCGCAGGATCTCCATCGCGATCGTGCCCTGGCCGGCGATGACGTCGGGGTCGTCGAACGGGTGCACGAAGGTCAGGCCTTGCGCGGCCTGCAGTTCGACGGCGTGGGCGTAGGCGTCGGAGTAGCTGTCGCCGTGCAGCACGACCTCGCCGCCGAGCGCGGCGACGGCGTCGACCTTCAGCCGCGGCGTCGTCACCGGCATCACGACGACGGCACGGCAGCCGAGCTTGCGCGCCGACAGCGCGACGCCCTGGGCGTGGTTGCCGGCCGAGGCGCAGATGACGCCGGCGGCCAGCGCGTCAGGCGACAGGTGCGCCATCTTGTTGTAGGCGCCGCGCAGCTTGAAGCTGAACACCGGCTGGCGGTCCTCGCGCTTCAACAGCACCGTGTTGGCGAGGCGGCGCGACAGGCTCTTGGCCGGCGTCAGCGGGGACTCGACGGCGACGTCGTAGACGCGGGCGGTGAGGATCTTCTTCAGGTAGCCGGCCGCGATGCTCGCGACGTCGGTTTCGGGAGCGGACATCGGGACGGCGGGCAGACGGGGTGCACGCATAGCCGGGGGAGGGGCCAACATCATACGACGCGGCCCGACGGCGGCTCCCGGAAGAAAAGAAGCCCGGGACCTTGCGGCCCCGGGCCTGAATCCACCATTGGAGGAGGTGGAGGAGACAACCGGTGGGTCGGAGGCCAGAGGGCTCTCAACGACCGATGACGCCAGTCTACCAACCGCCTTGCTGCGGTGCAATAACCCGACTGGTCTGCATGCCGACCTGGCGCAAGCTTCGCCGACGTCGGCCGCGGACCTGCGCACAATGCACGCCTTTTCGCGCCGCGCACGGAGTTTCACGCCATGGAATGCACGATCAACTGGATCCCGGCCTCGGGCATGGGCTTCGTCGCCGAAACCGGCAGCGGCCATCTGCTGACGATGGACGGCGCGCCCGACGGCGGCGGCCGCAACCTGGCGCCGCGGCCGATGGAGACGCTGCTCGCCGGCGCCGGCGGCTGCACCGCCTACGACGTCGTGCTGATCCTCAAGCGCGGCCGCCACGACGTGCGCGGCTGCCAGGTCAAGCTGCAGGCCGAACGCGCGGCCACCGACCCGAAGGTGTTCACGAAGATCCACCTGCACTTCGTCGTCACCGGCCGCGGCCTGCCGGCGCAGGCGGTGGAGCGCGCGATCGCGCTGTCGCACGAGAAGTACTGCTCGGCGACGATCATGCTGGCGCGCACGGCCGAGATCACGACCGGCTACGAGATCGTCGAAGGCTGATCAGATGCGGTGCGCGGTGACGGTCATCACCTTGGCCGCCGCGCGCATCGCCAGCCGCACCGGCATCGGCAGCGGGATGCCGCCGGCGTCCTCGGCGCCGTCGGCATGGCGGCGCTCGTCGTCCTTCATCTGCTCGACGATGGCGCGCGAACGTTCGTCGGCCGCCGGCAGCCGGTCGAGGTGGCCGGCGAGGTGCTGCTCGACCTGACGCTCGGTCTCGACGACGAAACCCAGGCTGACGCGGTCGCCCAGGCGGCCGGCGGCCAGGCCGATGGCGAAGGCGCCGGCGTACCACAGCGGGTTCAGCAGGCTGGGGCGGTCGCCGAGCTCGTCCAGGCGCTGCTGCGTCCAGGCGAGGTGGTCGCTCTCTTCGCGTGCCGCGGCGGCCATCTGTTCGCGCAGCTCGGGGCTGCGGGCGGTCAGCGCCTGCGCCTGGTACAGCGCCTGGGCGCAGACCTCGCCGACGTGGTTGACGCGCATCAGCGCGGCCGACAGGCGGCGCTCGTCCTCGGCCGGGGGCTCGGCGTCGCTGCGCGGGCCGGCCGGGTTGGCGCGGCCGGCGTGCACGGCGCCGGACAAGGTGCGCAGCGCGTTGTCGGCGCTGACGAGAAGGCGGTCGACGGTGCTCATGCAGTGCAGCATAGCGCCGCCGCCGGGGCCGCGCGGACCACCCGGCCCCGGGGGGGCGAGCGCTTGCACATGAGGTCTTTGCGCTTTGCCCGGGCACGGGTTTTGCGCATCATCGACAGCTTTTGCCGCGCGCACCCCGCCGCCCTCGATGCTCGTCTTCGTCCTCCGCCGGCTCGCCCAGGCCCTCGTCGTGATGCTGGCGGTGGCGTTCATCGCCTTCATGCTCTTCCAGTACGTCGGCGACCCGGTGCTCAACCTGGTGGGCCAGGACGCCACGCAGGAGCAGCGCGACCAGCTGCGCCGCGACCTCGGGCTAGACCGGAGCTTCGTCGTCCAGTTCGGCCACTTCGTCGCCAACGCCGCGCAGGGCGAGTTCGGCCTCAGCCTGCGCCAGGGGCGACAGGTCTCGGCGCTGATCGCCGAACGGTTCCCGGCGACGCTGGAGCTGTCGCTGGTGGCCGCGCTGCTGGCGCTGGTGGTGGGCATCCCGCTGGGCGTCTACGCCGCGCTGCGCCGCGGCAGCGCCGGCGCGCAGCTGGTGATGACGCTGTCGCTGCTGGGCGTGTCGCTGCCGACCTTCCTGATCGGCATCCTGCTGATCCTGGTCTTCGCGGTGCAGCTGCACTGGCTGCCCAGCTTCGGCCGCGGCGACGTCGTCGCGCTGGGCGGCTGGACGAGCGGGCTGCTGACGCTGGACGGCCTGAAGCACCTGGTGCTGCCGGCGGTGACGCTGTCGGTGTTCCAGCTGGCGCTGATCCTGCGCCTGGTGCGCGCCGAGATGCTGGAGGTGCTGCGCAGCGACTACATCAAGTTCGCGCGTGCCCGCGGCCTGACGGACCGCGCGGTGCACTTCGGCCACGCGCTGAAGAACACGCTGGTGCCGGTGATCACGATCACCGGGCTGCAGCTGGGCTCGCTGATCGCCTTCGCGATCATCACCGAGACCGTCTTCCAGTGGCCCGGCATGGGGCTGCTGTTCATCCAGGCGGTGCAGTTCGCCGACATCCCGGTGATGGCGGCCTACCTCTGCCTGATCGCGCTGATCTTCGTGTCGATCAACCTCGTCGTCGACCTGCTGTACTTCGTCGTCGACCCGCGGCTGCGCATCGAGCGCGCTGCCGCCGCCCACTGAACCCGCGATGGCGCCCATTCCCGACACATCCTTGCCCAAGCCGCCCGGCCGCCTCGCGCGTTTCCTCGACGGCGACGTCTGGCACAGCTTCAAGCATTCGCCGACGGCGATGCTGGCGGCCGTCATCGCCGCAGCCTGCGTGTTCTGCGCGCTGTTCGCCGGCTGGGTCTCGCCGCAGGATCCGTTCGACCTGGCGACGCTGGACCTGATGGACTCGCGCCTGCCGCCGGCCTGGGTCGACGGCGGCAGCACGAAGTACCTGCTGGGCACCGACGACCAGGGCCGCGACATCCTGTCGGCGCTGATGTACGGCGCGCGCATCTCGCTGCTCGTCGGCCTGGCTTCGGTGGCGCTGTCGGTGGTGCTGGGCGTGGGCCTGGGGCTGCTGGCCGGCTTCGTCGGTGGCCGCACCGACGCCTTCATCATGCGCGTCTGCGACGTCATGCTGTCGTTCCCGGCGATCCTCGTCGCGCTCTTGATCGACGGCATCGGCCGGGCGCTGTTCCCGCAGGCCCACGAGACGCTGGCCTTCGGCGTGCTGATCCTGGCGATCGCGCTGACCGACTGGGTGCGATACGCACGCACGGTGCGCGGCTCGACGATGGTCGAGCGCCAGAAGGAGTACGTGCAGGCGGCGCGCATCATCGGCGTGCCCTCGCTGCGCATCATGCGCCGCCACGTGCTGCCCAACGTGATGGGGCCGGTGCTGGTGCTGGCGACGATCCAGGTCGCCACCGCCATCCTCACCGAGGCGACGCTGTCCTTCCTCGGCGTCGGCGTGCCGCCGACCTCGCCGTCGCTGGGCACGCTGATCCGTGTCGGCAACGACTTCCTGTTCTCCGGCGAATGGTGGATCACGATCTTCCCGGGCGTGATGCTGGTGCTGATCGCGCTGTCGGTGAACCTGCTGGGCGACTGGCTGCGCGACGCGCTGAACCCGAGGCTGCGCTGATGGACGCCCCGCTGCTCGAAGTCCGGCACCTCGCCGTCGAGTTCCCGACGCGCCGCGGCACGCTGCGCGCGCTGGACGACGTCTCCTTCGACATCCGCGCCGGCGAGATCCTCGGCGTCGTCGGCGAGTCCGGCGCCGGCAAGTCGCTGACTGGCGCGGCGATCATCGGCCTGCTGGAACCGCCGGGCCGCATCGCCGGCGGCGAGATCCGCCTCGAAGGCCGGCGCATCGACGACCTGCCGCACGAGGCGATGCGCCGGTTGCGCGGGCGTTCGATCGGCGCCGTCTTCCAGGACCCGCTGACCTCGCTGAACCCGCTGTACACGGTGGGCCGGCAGCTCGTCGAGACGATCCGCACCCATCTGCCGGTGTCGGCCGACGAGGCCAGGGCGCGGGCGATCCGGCTGCTGGAGGAGACCGGCATCCCGGCCGCGCGCGAGCGTTTCGATCACTACCCGCACCAGTTCTCCGGCGGCATGCGCCAGCGGGTCGTCATCGCGCTGGCACTGGCGGCCGAGCCTAAGCTGATCGTCGCCGACGAGCCTACGACGGCGCTGGACGTGTCGATCCAGGCCCAGATCATCGCCCTGCTCAAGCGTGTCTGCCGCGAGCACGGCGCGGCGGTGATGCTGGTCACGCACGACATGGGCGTCATCGCCGAGACCTGCGACCGCGTCGCGGTGATGTACGCCGGCCGCATCGCCGAGATCGGCCCGGTGGCCGAGGTCATCCACCGCGCGCGCCATCCGTACACGGCCGGGTTGATGGGCTCGATCCCGGCGATGGACGTCGAGCGCGAGCGCCTGGCGCAGATCGACGGCGCGATGCCGCGGCTGGGCGCGATCCCGCCCGGTTGCGCCTTCCATCCGCGCTGCGAACACGCGTTCGCACGCTGCCGCAGCGAACGGCCCGAGCTGATGGCGGCCGGCACGACCCGCGCCGCCTGCTGGCTCGTCGCTGGCGACCAGGAGGCGGCAGCATGACGGCGCTGGTGCAGGTGCACGACCTGGCCAAACGTTTCGACGTCTCGCCGCCGTGGCTGGAGCGTGTCGTCGGCGGCAAGCCGCGCCAGGTGGTGCATGCGGTGGACGGCGTGTCCTTCGACATCGGGCGCGGCACGACGCTGGCGCTGGTCGGCGAGTCGGGCTGCGGCAAGAGCACGGTCGCGCGGCTGCTGGTCGGGCTGTACGCGCCCAGCGCCGGCACGCTGCAGTTCGACGGCCGGCCGCTGGACGCCGCGGCGCGGCAGCGGCTGCAGATGATCTTCCAGGACCCGTACGCCAGCCTCAATCCGCGCTGGACGGTGCAGGACATCGTCGCCGAGCCGCTGGTCGAGCGCCGGCTGGCACGCGGCGCCGAGCTGCAGGCGCGTGTCGCGGCGCTGCTGCAGTCGGTCGGGCTGGCGGCGGCCGACGGCGTGAAGTACCCGCACCAGTTCTCCGGCGGCCAGCGCCAGCGCATCTCGATCGCGCGCGCGCTGGCCACCGAGCCCGAGTTCCTGGTCTGCGACGAACCGACCTCGGCGCTGGACGTCTCGGTGCAGGCCCAGGTGCTGAACCTGATGAAGGACCTGCAGCGCGAGCGCGCGCTGACCTATCTGTTCATCTCGCACAACCTGGCGGTGGTGCGCCACGTCGCCGACGCGGTCGGCGTGATGTACCTGGGGCGGCTGGTCGAGCAGGCGCCCAAGCGTGCGCTGTTCGCGGCGCCGCGCCACCCGTACACGCGGCTGCTGCTCGACGCGATCCCCGACGTCGCGATGAGCGGCCGCGCGCGCACGCCGGTGCGCGGCGAGGTGCCCAACCCGCTGGCGCCGCCGACCGGCTGCGCCTTCCACCCGCGCTGCCCGCACGCGGCGTCGCGCTGCGCCGTCGAACGACCGCTGCTGCGCGACGACGGCGCCGGCGGCCGCACGGCCTGCCACGCCGTCGAGGAAGGGCGGATCTAGTCGAGCAGGCGTTCGAGCGCGAACAGCGCCCGGGCGTCCTCGCGTTCGCGCACGACGTGCACGGCGTCGCCGTCGAGCAGGATCTCGGCGGCACGCGGGCGGCTGTTGTAGTTGCCGGCCATCGCCATGCCGTAGGCGCCGGCGGACAGCACGGCGACGATGTCGCCCGGCGCCACGGCCAGCGTGCGGTCGCGGCCCAGCCAGTCGCCCGATTCGCAGACCGGGCCGACGACGTCCCAGGTGGCCGGCGTGGTGCCGGCGCCCGGCCGGCAGGGCTCGATCGCCATCCAGGCCTCGTACATCGCCGGGCGCACGAGGTCGTTCATCGCCGCATCGACGACGCAGAAGTTCTTCGTCTCGCCGGGCTTCAGATACTGCACCTCGGCCAGCAGCACGCCGGCGTTGCCGACCAGCGAACGCCCGGGTTCGAACGAGCAGCTCGCGGTGGCCGTGGCCACGTGCGCGCATCAGGTCCGCGAGGCCACGAACCAGCGTCTCGGGCGAGGGCGGGGCCTCGTCGGTGTAGGTGATGCCCAGGCCGCCGCCGACGTCGACGTGGGCCAGCGCGATGCCTTCGGCCTCGACCGCTTCGACGAGGTCGAGCACGCGGCCCAGTGCGTCGAGATACGGCTCGAGCTGCGTGATCTGCGAACCGATGTGGCAGTCGATGCCGACGACCTGCAGCGACGGCAGCGCGGCGGCGCGGCGGTAGGCGGCCAGCGCCTCGTCGTGCGGGATGCCGAACTTGTTGTCCTTCAGCCCGGTCGAGATGTAGGGGTGGGTGCCGGCGTCGACGTCGGGGTTGACGCGCAGGCTGACCGGCGCGCGCCGGCCCATCGCCGCGGCGACCTCGGCCAGGCGTTCCAGCTCGCCCAGGCTCTCGACGTTGAAGCAGTGCACGCCGACCTCGAGCGCGCGGCGCATCTCGGCGGCGGTCTTGCCGACGCCGGAGAACACGACCTTCGACGGCTCGGCGCCGGCGGCCAGCACCCGCTCCAGCTCGCCGCCGGAGACGATGTCGAAGCCGCAGCCGGCACGGGCGAAGGTCTGCAGCACGGCGAGGTTGGAGTTCGCCTTCATCGCGTAGCAGATCAGGTGCGGCAGGCCTTCGAGCGCACGCTGGTAGCCGGCCAGCGCGTCGAGCATCGCCGCGCGCGAGTAGACGTACAGCGGCGTGCCGTGGCGGCGCGCCAGGTCGGCCAGCGAATGGCCTTCCAGCCGCAGCTCGCCCTGGGCGTCGCGCACGAGGTGGGGGTGGCCGGGCAGCATCACTTCGCCGCTCCCGAAGCCGCGCCGGCGGGCGCCGGCAGCTTCAACGGGCCCTTCTGGCCACATCCGGCCGTCAGGGTCAGGGCGAGGGCCGCCACGAGCGCCGCGGCGCCGCGCACTACACTGTTCCGAGAGGGTTGACGCATTTCAGGAAGATTCTATGAGCACGGTCCTGACCGACGCCGAGTACCACCGCCTGGCCCAGGAGGCGCTGGCACGCATCGAAGCCACCGCCGACCGCCTGCTGCAGCAGGACGTGGTCGACATCGACACCACGCGCACCGGCGGCCTGCTGGAGCTGTCCTTCCCCAACGGCAGCAAGATCGTCGTCAACACCCAGCCGCCGCTGCAGGAGCTGTGGCTGGCGGCGCGTGGCGGCGGCTTCCACTACCGCTGGGCCGACGGCCGCTGGGCCGACACGCGCGACGGCAGCGAGTTCTTCGCCGCGCTGAGCCAGCACGCCAGCACCCAGGCCGGCAAGCCGGTGACGTTCTGAGCGGCGCGCCGGCCGCGGCCGGCGCTCAGCGGTTGAAGAGGTCGAGGATCGTCTTGCGTTCCTCGTTCGTCGGCGCCTGCGGCATCGCGTCGCCGAGGCCGACGCTGGAGACGCCGGCACCGTTGCGGTTCTCCTCGTACATCCAGACGCCGTCGGCCTGCACGACACCCGGCGGCGCCAGCGGTTCGAACACCGGCACGCCGCGCAGCGCGGTCTGCATGTATTCGATCCACACCGGCAGCGCGCGGCCGCCGCCGGTCTCGCGGTCGCCGAGCTTCTTCGGCGTGTCGTAGCCGATCCAGACCACCGCCACCAGCGTCGGCTGGTAGCCGGCGAACCAGGCATCCATCGAGTCGTTGGTCGTGCCGGTCTTGCCGAACAGGTCGGGGCGCTTGAGCGTCGCCTGGGCGCGCGCGGCGGTGCCGGCGCGCGCGACGTTCTGCAGCAGCGTGCCCATCACGAAGGCGTTGCGCTCGTCGAGCACACGCATCGACTCGTCGCGCGGCTTCAGGTGCGTTTCCTGCAGCACGCGGCCCTTGACGTCGGTGATGCGGGTGACGAGCACCGGCGTCACGCGGTAGCCGCCGTTGGCGAAGACGCCGTAGGCGGTGGCCATCTGCAGCGGCGTCACCGAGCCGGCGCCCAGCGCCATCGTCAGGTAGGCCGGGTGGCGCTCGGCCTCGAAGCCGAAGCGTGTCGCCCACTGCTGGGCGTAGGGCGCGCCGATCGACTGCAGGATGCGGATCGAGACCATGTTCTTGGACTTGGCCAGCGCCGTCTGCAGCGTCATCGGGCCTTCGAACTTGCCGTCGTAGTTCTTCGGCTCCCAGGGCTGGCTGCCGGTGACGGTGGCGTCGAAGAACAGCGGCGCGTCGTTGACGACGGTGGCCGGCGTGAAGCCCTTCTCCAGCGCCGCCGAGTAGATGAAGGGCTTGAACGACGAACCCGGCTGGCGCCAGGCCTGGGTGACGTGGTTGAACTTGTTCTTGCCGAAGTCGAAGCCGCCGACCATCGCCCGCAGCGCGCCGGTGCGCGGGTCGACGGCGACCAGCGCGCCCTCGACCTCGGGCAGCTGGGTCAGCGCCCAGTTGCCCTTGGCGTCCTGCAGCGCGCGCACGACGGCGCCGCGGCGGATCTCGGTCTTCGGGCCGGCCTTGTCCGACAGGCCCGAGGTGACGGGCTTCAGGCCGTCGCCGGTGACGGTGATCGTGTCGCCGGACTGCAGCATCGCGACGACCTTGCGCGGCGCGGCTTCGAGCACGACGGCGCTGCGCAGGTCGTCGTTGTCGGGGTGGTCGGCCAGCGCCTCGGCGACGCGTGCGTCGACCAGCGCCGGATCGGCCGGCAGGTCGATGTAGGCCTCGGGGCCGCGGTAGACACGCTTCAGCTCGTAGTCCATCAGGCCGCGGCGCAGCGCGCGGTAGGCGGCCATCTGCTGCGCCGAGTCGATCGTCACCCAGGCGTTGAGGCCGCGGGTGTAGGTCTCCTCGCCGTACTGGGCGAAGACGAGCTGGCGCACCTGCTCGGCGACGTACTCGGCGTGCACCGCGACGTCGCTCTGGGTGCGGTAGTGCAGCTTCTGATCGAGCGCGGCGTCGTGCTCGGCCTCGGTGATGAAGCCGTTCTCGAACATGCGTTCGATGATGTAGCGCTGGCGCTGCGTCGCGCGTTTCGGGTTGGCGATCGGGTTGTAGGCCGACGGCGCCTTCGGCAGGCCGGCGAGCATCGCCGCCTCGGCGACCGAGACGTCGGCCAGCTTCTTGCCGAAATAGATCTCCGAGGCCGCAGCGAAGCCGTTCGCGCGCTGGCCCAGGTAGATCTGGTTCATGTAGGCCTCGAGGATCTGGTCCTTCGAGAGCTGGCGCTCGATCTTCAGCGCCAGCAGGATCTCGTAGATCTTGCGCGTGAAGGTCTTCTCGGTCGACAGGTAGAAGTTGCGCGCCACCTGCATCGTGATCGTCGAGGCGCCCTGGCTGCGCGCGTCGCGCAGGTTCTCGACTGCCGCCCGGGCCACGCCCTTGTAGTCGACGCCGCCGTGCTCGTAGAAGCGTGCGTCCTCGGCGGCGAGCACGGCGTTCTTCATCACCTGCGGGATCTGGCCGATCGGCGTGAAGTTGCGGCGCTCCTCGCCGAACTCGCCGAGCAGCACGCCGTCGCTGGAGAAGACACGCAGCGGCAGCTTGGGCCGGTAGTCGGTGAGGCTGGCGATCTCGGGCAGCTGCGGGTAGGCGACGGCCAGCGCGACGCCGGCAACCATCACGACGCCGACGACGGCCGCCGCCGCCAGGCCGGCCAGCCAGGCGAGCATCAGCAGCAGCAGGCTGCCGAAGGAGCGACGGGAGCGGGGGGTGGAGGCGCCACCGGAAGGCGCCGGCGCGCGCTCGGGCGCGGGATCAGAAGAGGACATGGGGATCCCGAGGACAGGTCGGTCCGATTATAGGAAGGGGCGCCTGGCGGCGATTCCCGGGTCGCCGCCCGTGACATTCCTCACGGGCTGGCGCCGGGCCTCGCGACCGAGGTGTTGCGGAGCCGCAAAGCGGCGCCGGTCATTCGTCGCCGTCCGTGCAGTAGTTGCGCCCGTTTCTCTGCGATTTACAAAGGCTTTACTGCTAGCATTCAAGTAACTCTTTAACAAGCTCGGGTTGGATCCCGCCTGCCTGGGGAGCGTGAGCTTTGAGCTTTCTCGACAATCTTCTGGGCCGCAAGCACCCACCCATGATCGGGCTGGACATCAGTTCTTCGAGCGTCAAGCTCGTCGAGCTGGGGCGCTCGCCGTCCGGCGAGTTCGTGCTCGAGCGTTTCGCCAGCGAACCCTTCGAGAAGGGCTGGATCACCGACGGCCAGATCGAGAAGTTCGACGAGGTCGCCGAGGCCGTGCGCCGGGTCGTCGCCAAGAGCGGCACGCGCAGCAAGAACGTCGTCATGGCGATGCCGCAGTCGGCCGTCATCACGAAGAAGATCATGCTGCCGGCCGGCCTGCGCGACGAGGAGATGGAGCTGCAGGTCGAGTCCGAGGCCAACCAGTACATCCCGTTCTCGCTCGACGAGGTCAGCCTGGACTTCTGCGTCATCGGCCCGAGCGCGACCTCCGCCGGCGACGTCGAAGTGCTGATCGCCGCCAGCCGCAAGGACCGCGTGCAGGACCGCCAGGGCCTGGCCGAGGCCGCCGGGCTGAAGCCGGTGGTGCTGGACATCGAGTCCCATGCCTCGCGCCTGGCGATGAGCCGGGTCGTCGCCGCGCTGCCCAACGAGGGCCGCGACGCGCTGGTCGCGCTGTTCGAGATCGGCGCCGACACCACCAGCCTCAAGGTGCTGCGCGACGACGACATGCTCTACGACCGCGACCAGGCCTTCGGCGGTTCGCAGCTCACGCAGCTGATCAGCCGCCAGTACGGCTTCTCCTTCGAGGAGGCCGAGGCCAAGAAGCTCACCGGCGACCTGCCCGAGGACTACGAGAGCGCGATCCTCGCGCCCTTCGTCGACAGCCTGTCGCAGGAGATCGGCCGCGCGCTGCAGTACTTCTTCACCAGCACGCCGCACCACAAGGTGCACTACGTGATGCTGGCCGGCGGCACCGCGACGCTGCCCGGGCTGAAGGACCGCGTCACCGAACTCACCGGCTTCGCCTCGCAGGTCGTGAACCCGTTCGACAACATGCAACTCGGCTCGGCCGTGCGCGAGAGCCGCGTGCGCCGCGAAGCGCCGTCGTACCTGACGGCCTGCGGCCTCGCGATGCGGAGGTTCATGCAGTGATCCTCATCAACCTGCTGCCGCACCGCGAAGAGAAGCGTCGCCAGCGCAAGCGGGCCTTCATCGCCACGCTGGGGCTGTCCGCGCTGGCCGGCGTGGGCATCGTCGCCGTCTGGTACACCGCGCTGCAGCAGATGACCTCGTCGCAGGTCGAGCGCAACGAGTTCCTGAAGGCCAGGATCGCCGTCCTCGACAAGGAGATCAAGGACATCGCGACGCTGCGCTCGGACATCGAGGCGCTGAAGGCGCGCCAGAAGGCGGTCGAAGACCTGCAGACCGACCGCAACACGCCGGTCTACCTGCTCAACGAACTGGTCAGGCAGACCCCCGAGGGCATCTACCTGACCAGCATCCGCCAGACCGGCGAGACGGTGGCGATCTCCGGTGTCGCGCAGACCAACGAGCGTGTCTCGGAGTTCCTGCGCAACACGCTGTACAACTCGCCGTGGCTCGATCGCCCGGAGCTCATCGAGATCAAGGCGCGCACCCCCGCGCCGAACAGCCGTGACCCCTCGCGCCTGTTCGACTTCTCGATGCGCGTGACGCTCAAGCGCCCGCAGTCCCCGGCCGCTGCCGCGTCCGCGCCCGCCAAGCCGGCGTCGGCGGCGGTCGCCGTGAAGTCTTCCTGAGGCGAACATGGCCCGAAGCGTCAACATCGACATCGGCAGCCTCTTCGAGCAGGCAGCCTCCCAGTTCCGAGGCCTGAACCGCAACGAGCCCGGCCAGTGGCCGCTGCTGCCCAAGGTGACGGCCTGGGCCGCCGCCGCGCTGGCGGTGGTCGTCGTCGGCTGGTTCCTGCTGCTGTCGGCGGCCAACGACGACCTGCAGGCCGAGCGGGAGCGCGAGCCGGTGCTGAAGACCGAGTACCGCAACAAGCTCGGCCAGGCGGTCAACCTGCCCGAACTGACCAAGCAGAAGGAGCAGGTGCAGGAGTACGTCACCCAGCTCGAGCGCCAGCTGCCGGGCAAGGCCGAGATGGACGCGCTGCTGTCGGACATCAACCAGGCCGGTCTGGGCCGCGGGCTGCAGTTCGAGCTGTTCCGCCCCGGCCAGGTCGAGGTCAAGGACTACTACGCCGAGCTGCCGATCGCGATCAAGGTCTCGGGCCGCTATCACGACATCGGCGCCTTCGCCGCCGACGTCGCCAACCTGTCGCGCATCGTGACGCTGCAGAACCTGACGATCACGCAGTTGCCGAAGGAAGCCAACGGCATGCTGCAGATGGAAGCCACGGCACGCACCTACCGCTACCTCGATTCGGCCGAGGTGGAGGCGCGGCGCAAGGAGAACCAGGCGCAGAAGAAGGGAGGCCAGAAGTGAACGCCTCCCGCACCCTGGTCGCGGCGGCCGCCGCCACCGCGCTGCTGGCCGGCTGCGGCAGCCAGAACGACGAGCTCGAGGCCTGGATGACGCAGCAGCGGCAGGAGGTCAAGCCGACCGTGCAGCCGCTGCAGCCGCCCAAGCGCTTCAACCCCGAGGCGTATTCGCAGGGCCAGGGCGTCGAGCCGTTCAGCAGCCAGAAGCTGTCGGTCGCCCTCAAGCAGGAGGCGCGGCAGCCGAATTCCCTGCTGGCGGCGGAAATGAACCGGCGGCGCGAGCCGCTCGAGGCCTATCCGCTGGACAGCATGGCCATGGTCGGCAGCGTCGTGCGCAACGGTCAGCAGTTCGCGCTGCTGCGCGTCGACAACCTGCTGTACCAGGTGAAGGTAGGCGACTACCTGGGACAGAACTACGGCCGGGTCACGCGCATCGCAGAGACCGAGGTCGCGCTGCGCGAGATCGTGCAGGACGCCGCCGGCGAGTGGGTGGAGCGCCCGGCCGTGCTGCAACTGCAGGAGAGGGCGCGATGACGGCGTTGAAGAACACCGAGGAGATTCGAACGATGTTCAACTGGCGTGCCGTGCTGGCGGCCCTCGCGACCAGCGGCCTGCTGATCGTTCCGGCGGCCTGGGCCGAACCGGCGATCCAGTCGATCAGCAGCACCCAGCAAGCCGGGGGCGAGGTCGTGCGCATCGAGCTCAGCGAGCCGCTGGCGGCCGTGCCCAACGGCTTCGCGGTGCAGAACCCGCCCCGCATCGCCATCGACCTGCCGGGCGTCGGCAATGCGATGGGCCGCAACAGCGTCGAGGTCAACCAGGGCAACCTGCGTTCGGTCAGCGTCGCCCAGGCCGGCGAACGCACGCGCCTGGTGCTCAACCTGAAGCAGCCGACGAACTACCAGGCGCAGATCCAGGGCAACGCGCTGCTGCTGGTGCTGAACACCGTCGCGCCGCAGATCGCCGCGGCCGAGCAGCCGGTGCACTTCGCGCCGTCGCAGAACGTCGAGACGCTCGGCATCCGCGGCATCGACTTCCGCCGCGGCGCCGACGGTGCCGGCCGCGTCGTCGTCAGCCTGCCGAGCGCGCAGATGGGCGTGGACCTGCGCCAGCAGGGCCAGAACCTGGTCGTCGAGTTCCCGCGCGCGTCGCTGCCCGATGCGCTGCGCCGCCGCCTGGACGTCACCGACTTCGGCACGCCGGTGCGCATGATCTCCACGGTGCAGGCCGGCGACCGCGTGCGCATGGTCGTCGAGCCGACTGGCGCCTGGGAGCACAGCGCCTACCAGACCGACGAGCAGTTCGTGCTCGAGGTCCGGCCGCTGAAGATGGACCCGAACAAGCTGACGCAGGGCCCGGGCTACCAGGGCGAGAAGCTGTCGCTGAACTTCCAGAACATCGAGGTCCGGGCGCTGCTGCAGGTCATCGCCGACTTCACCAACTTCAACGTCGTGACCAGCGACACCGTCACCGGCACCGTCACGCTGCGGCTGAAGGACGTGCCCTGGGACCAGGCGCTGGACATCATCATGCAGAGCAAGGGCCTGGGCGTGAAGAAGTCCGGCAACGTGCTCTGGATCGCGCCGAAGGAAGAACTGGCGACCAAGGAGCAGATCGACCTCGAGGCCAAGAGAAAGGTCGCCGAGCTCGAGCCGCTGCGCACGCAGTCGTTCCAGTTGAACTACACCAAGGCCGAAGTCGTCGCCAAGGGCCTGCTCGGGCAGAACCAGAGCCAGGGCGGCTCGGGCTCGACGCAGACCACGCGCATCCTGTCGCCGCGCGGCAGCGTGATCTTCGAGACCCGGACCAACCAGCTCTTCGTCTCCGACATCCCGGGCAAGCTCGAGGAGATCACCCAGCTGATCGCCAAGATCGACATCCCGGTGCGCCAGGTGATGATCGAGGCGCGCATCGTCGAGGCTGACGACACCTTCGGCCGCGCGCTGGGCGTCAAGCTCGGTGCCACCGACATGCGCAGCAGCTTCGGCGACAAGGGCGGCGTCAGCATCGGCGGCAACTACGACGCCATCGGCTATCAGACCGGCCAAGTCACCGACAAGATCGACTTCACGAACACCCAGTTCGTGAACCTCGGTGCCAACGTCTCGTCGTCGAACTTCGGCGGGTCGCAGGCGGCCACCTTCGCCGTCTCGCTGTTCAACTCGAGCCTGACGCGTTTCCTGAACCTGGAACTCTCGGCGCTCGAGGCCGACGGCAAGGGCAAGATCGTCTCCAGCCCGCGCGTGATCACCGCCGACCAGGAGAAGGCGCTGATCGAGCAGGGTGAGGAACTGCCGTACCAGGAGAGCACCTCCAGCGGCGCGACCTCGATCAGCTTCCGCAAGGCCAGCCTCAAGCTCGAGGTCACGCCGCAGATCACGCCCGAGGGCAACGTCATCCTGGACGTCGACGTCAACAAGGACAGCGTCGGCCGTGCGACGACCGCGGGCTTCGCGATCGACACCAAGCACGTGAAGACCAAGGTGCTCGTCGAGAACGGCGGCACGGTGGTCATCGGCGGCATCTACACGCAAAGCGAGAGCAACGACGTCAGCAAGGTGCCGCTGCTCGGCGACATCCCGGTGCTGGGCGTGCTGTTCCGCAGTACCACGCGCACGTCCAGCAAGACCGAGCTGCTGGTGTTCCTGACGCCCAAGATCGTCACCGACCGCGCTGCGGTGCGCTGACACCAAATCCCGTCAGAGGGGGGAGTTCATGTCGATGTTGAAGAGGCTGTTCGCTCTCGTGGCCGTGCTGACGCTGGCCGCATGCGGTGGTGGCAGTAGCAATTCGAAAGCGCCCGACAATGGCGGCGACGGTACCGCGTCGATCACCGTGTCGCTGTCGTCGAGCACGGTGACGGCGGCGTCTCCGGCCACCGTGACCGCCAAACTGAAGACCGCGACCGGCAAGGCTGCGTCCGGCGTGGTGGTCAACTTCTCGACCACCAACGGCAACGGCAGCCTGAGCGCCGAGTCGGCACTGTCCGACGAGGACGGCGTGGCGACGGTGACGCTGTCGCCGGCTTCCTCGACCACGGCTGGCGCCGACACCGTGGTGGCCACGGCGCAGATCGGCACCTCGACCGTGACCGCGTCCAAAGGCTTCAGCCTCGTCGCGACCAACTCCAACATCACCGGTTTCACCGCCGACAGCGGCACCAGCAGCAGCGCGCCGGTCAGCGCCTACGGTCAGACGGTTCTGAGCGTCGCGCTCGGCGGCGTCAGTACCACGGCCCCGGCCACGGTGTCGCTCAATTCCACCTGCGTCGCCGCCGGCAAGGCAACCATCTCCCCGGCGAGCGTCACGACGACCACCAGCCCCGTCCTCTTCACCTACAAGGACAACGGCTGCGGCGCCACGCTGAGCACCGACACGGTGACCGCGTCGATCTCGGGCACGACGATCTCGTCGACGCTGGCGATGTTCATCAGCTCGCCCGAGGCCAACAACATCGTCTTCGTCAGCGCCACGCCGGAGACGATCTATCTCCAGGGCTCGGGCCTGACGACCTCGTCGAACGTCGTCTTCCAGGTCAACGACCGCAACAACAGCCCGCTGCCGAACCAGGTGGTGACCTTGTCGCTGACCACGTTCACCGGGGGCCTCACGATCCAGGGCGGGCAAACCCCCGTCACGCGTACGTCGGACAGCAGCGGGCGCGTCAGCGTGCTCGTCAACTCGGGCACCGTCCCGACGCCGGTCCGCGTGACGGCGGCGCTGGCCAGTGGCGTGTCCACCGTCTCCAGCAACCTGGCCGTCGCCGTCGGCCTGCCGTCGCAGCTCAACTTCTCGCTGTCGCAGGCCACGATGAACATCGAGGGCTACAACATCGACGGCACGACCAACAGCTACACGATCTACGCCGCCGACCGCAGCGGCAACCCGGTGCCGGCCGGCACGACGATCAGCTTCTGGGCCGAGGGTGGTCAGATCGCGTCGAGTTCGCAGACCCGGCTCAACAACGCCATCGCGTCGACGACGGTGAGCTTCGTCTCGCAGGCGCCGCGGCCGGCCGATGGCCGCGTGACGGTGGTCGCCTACGCGCTCGGCGAAGAGTCCTTCATCGATCTGAACGGCAACAACGTCTGGGACATTGGCGAGCCGTTCCAGGATCTCGGCGACGTCACCAAGGACAAGCTCTTCGATAGCAGCTTCGACCCGGCCTTCGACGAGTTCGTGTCGCTGAGCGGAACCGACAGCAGCGCCTGTACCGACTACAGCGCGAGCTATCCCATCCTGAAGCTGATCCCGGCTGGGGCGGATGCCTGGATTCCGAGCCGTCCCGGTACTTGCGACGGCGTCTGGACGCAGCGCACCTACGTCCGCCGCTCGGTGGAAACGGTGCTGTCGACGTCGGAGGCCGGCGCCGTCTGGCTGAACACGAGGCCGCTGACCAATGGCGCCTGCAGCGTGGCCGCCCATCAGGTCACCAAGAACGTCGGTCCGACGCTGACGGCCTCGGCCGTTCCCGTGACCAAGGTCCTCGTGGCCTCGGGTGACGTCGCGTACACCGGTTCGGGCGCCGGCAGCCTGTACTTCGCCGCGACGGACAACAACGCCTTCCGCTTCAATCCGATGGCCGCTGGCACTGTCGTCAGCGCCACCGCGCAGACGACGGGCTTGACCACCAAGGTCGCGGGGGGATCGCCCGTCATCAGCACCACCGCGCCGTTCCCGGGCGTCGGCGTCGCCTACGAGTTCAGCGACGACGCGACCATCCCTGGCGTGTTCACGCTGTCGTTCAGATCGCCCAGCGGCTTCGGGACCAGCTACACCATCACCATCGATCCGCGGTCGACGCCTGCCACGCCCTGCACGATCCAGTGATCGTCTCCCTCGTCGGCATGCCCGGCAGTGGCAAGTCCACTGTCGGGCGCCATCTGGCCCGCCAACTCGGACTGCGATTCGTCGACAGCGACACCGAGATCGAGCGCCAGCTGGGCACCAGCATCCGCGACTACTTCGCGGCCCACGGCGAGGACGCGTTCCGCGATCTCGAGCAGCGCACGATCGACGAGCTGACGCGCCAGCCGGGCTGTGTGCTCGCCACCGGCGGCGGCGCCGTGCTGCGGCCGGCCAACCGCGAGGCGCTGCACGCGCGCACGCAGGTGTTCTATCTGCGCTCGACGCCGGAAGAGCTGTTCCGCCGCCTGCGCCACGACACGACGCGGCCGCTGCTGCAGGTGGGCGACCCGCAGCGCCGGCTGCGCGAACTGTTCCGCGACCGCGACCCGCTGTACCGCCGCTGCGCCCACTTCGTCGTCGAGACGACGCGTCCCTCGGTGCCGGCGCTGATCGGCATGGTGCTGATGCAGCTCGAACTGGCCGGCATCATCGACCCCGATCGCGTGCCGTCGCCGATCGACCATCCACCGGTCGAGCCGCCCGCGGCGCGGCACTGAAACCGTCGCGGACCGGGCCGTACACTGGCGGCATGTCCGATCCCGTCACCGTCTCCGTCGCCACTCCCGACTCGCGCTACGACATCCTGATCGGCGGCGGCCTGCTGGCCCGGGCCGATTCCTGGGCCGGCCTGCCGCGCTCGGCGTCGGCGGTCATCGTCACCAACACCACGGTCGACCCGCTGCACGGCGACGCGCTGCGCCGCGCGCTGGCGCCGCTGCACCGCGACGTCAGCACCGTCGTGCTGCCCGACGGCGAAGCGCACAAGACCTGGCAGACGCTGAACCTGATCTTCGACCATCTGCTGGAGCGTGGCTGCGACCGCAAGACGGTGCTCTACGCGCTCGGCGGCGGCGTCGTCGGCGACATCACCGGCTTCGCGGCCGCCAGCTACATGCGCGGCGTGCCCTTCGTCCAGGTGCCGACGACGCTGCTGGCGCAGGTCGACTCCTCGGTCGGCGGCAAGACGGCGATCAACCACCCGCTGGGCAAGAACATGATCGGCGCGTTCTACCAGCCGCGCCGCGTCGTCTGCGACCTCGACACGCTGGACACGTTGCCGGCGCGCGAGGTCAGCGCCGGACTCGCCGAGATCATCAAGTACGGCCCGATCGCCGACGCCGGCTTCCTCGACTGGATCGAGGCCAACGTCGACGCCCTGCGGGCGCGCGAGCGCGCCGCGCTGGCGTACGCGGTGCGGCGCTCCTGCGAGATCAAGGCCGAGGTCGTCGGCCAGGACGAACGCGAAGCCGGGCTGCGCGCGATCCTCAACTTCGGCCACACCTTCGGCCACGCGATCGAAGCCGGCCTGGGTTATGGCGAGTGGCTGCACGGCGAGGCCGTCGGCTGCGGCATGGTGATGGCCGCCGAGCTGTCGGCGCTGCTGGGCCTGGTGCCGCCGGTCTTCGTCCAGCGCCTGCAGCGCCTGTGCGAGCGCGCCGGCCTGCCGGTGCGCGGGCCGCGGCTGGGCGTCGAGCGCTATCTCGAGCTGATGCGCGTCGACAAGAAGGCCGAAGGCGGCGAGATCCGCTTCGTGCTGATCGAAGCCCCGGGCCGCGCCGTCGTGCGCGCGGCGCCCGACGCGCAGGTCGCCCAGGCGATCGAGCGCCATCTCGTGGCGTGAACGGCACCGGGCTGGCTCCTTGGGCGGTCGACCCGTGGCGCAGCCGCGGGCGGCGCATCGACGAAGGCTCGGCGGCGCCGCGCACCGAGCACCAGCGCGACCGCGACCGCATCGTGCACAGCACGGCCTTCCGGCGCCTGGTCTACAAGACCCAGGTCTTCGTCAACCATGAAGGCGACCTGTTCCGCACCCGGCTGACGCATTCGCTGGAGGTCGCGCAACTGGGGCGCTCGATCGCGCGCCAGCTGCGCCTGAACGAAGAGCTGATCGAGGCGCTGGCGCTGGCTCACGACCTCGGCCATACGCCGTTCGGCCACGCCGGCCAGGACGTGCTGAACCAGTGCATGGCCGACCACGGCGGCTTCGAACACAACCTGCAGAGCCTGCGTGTCGTCGACAAGCTGGAGCAGCGTTATCCGGAGTTCGACGGCCTGAACCTCAGCTTCGAGACCCGCGAAGGCATCCTGAAGCACTGCTCGCGCCGCCACGCCGAGCTGCTGTGCGCCGCCGAGCCCGACGGCCCGGCCCGGCGTTTCCTCGACGGCACGCAGCCTTCGCTGGAGGCGCAGATCGTCAACCTCGCCGACGAGGTGGCCTACAACGCCCACGACGTCGACGACGGCGTTCGCTCGGGCCTGATCACGATGGAGCAGCTCGACGGACTGGCGCTGTACGCGCGTTTCCGCGACGAGGCGCTGGCCGCGCACCCGAAGCTGCTGGCGATGCCGCCGCGCCGCTTGCTGTTCGAGACGCTGCGGCGGATGCTGTCGGCGCTGGTCTACGACCTGATCGACGAGACGAACCGCCAGCTTGCAAGGCACCAGCCCGAGGATGCCGACGCGCTGCGACGGCTGCCGCGCATCGCCGCCTTCAGCGACGAGGTGCGCGAGCCGCTGTCGGAACTGAAGCGCTTTCTGTTCAAGGAGCTGTACCGGCATCCGCAGGTCGTCGACGTCACGGCGCGTGCGCGCACCGTCGTCGCCGAACTGTTCGCGGCCTATGTCGCGGCGCCGCAGGAGATGCCGGCCGACTTCGCCGGCGCCAGCGACTTCCACCGTGCGGTCGCCGACTACATCGCCGGCATGACCGACCGCTTCGCGCTGCGCGAGCACCAGCGGCTGACCGGCCGCGACCTGTTCGCGCTCTGAACGATGGCCCGGCTGCCGCGCCTCGTGCTGCCCGGCTGCGGCCACCTCGTGATCCAGCGCGGCCACGACGGCCGCAGTGTCTTCGCCGACGACGAGGACCGGCGGGTCTTCCTCGCCGCGCTGCGCGAGGCGGCCGCGGCCCAGCAGGTCGCGATCCACGCCTACGCGCTGCCGGACACCGAAGTCCAGATCCTGGCCACGCCGACGGCCGAGGACACGCTCTCGCGCCTGATGCAGTCGCTGGGCCGGCGCTACGTCGCCGCCTACCGCCAGCGCCACGGCGGCCGCGGCACGCTGTGGGACGGGCGCTACCGCTGCGCGCCGGTCGAGCCGGGCGACTGGCTGCTGGCCGCGCTGCGGCTGGTCGACGCTGCGGCGCCGTGTTCCAGCGCGGCGCACCGCACCGGCGGCCGCGACCCGCTGGTCAGCGACCCGCCCGAGGTCTGGCAGCTGGGCAACACGCCGTTCGAGCGCGAAGCGGCCTATCGCCGCCTGCTCGACGCCGGGGTCCCGCCGGCCCAGGCGGCGGCACTGCGCGAAGCCGCGCTGGGCGGCTGGGCCGTCGGCGGCCCGAGCTTCCTCGCCCGGCTGGGCGAGCAGACCGCCCGACCCTTGCGGCCCCGTCCGCGGGGACGGCCGGCGCGCCCGGCGCCGGACCCCGCCCGCCGGCCGGGCTGAGCCGGGACGTGCAAGGCCGGAAGGCCTTGCACGCCAGGCTCAGGCCCGAACGCGATTTCACGCAAGAGGGCTGAGCCGGCGCGTGGCCGCCACCCGGCGGCCTCAGGACATTCCCGAATGCACGCCCGGCGCGCTCGCGCCTGCCGCCGGTCGCGCTTGGTGCGGGCTGCCGCTGACACGCACCAGCTCACGGCGACCCGCGCCGGCTGCGGCCGACATTCGCGCGATCGGCGCCCCGCACGCACCGGGCCTGCCCTCCGGTGCACTGTCGCGGAACATGACTATGTCCCCAATTTATGTGGCGTGTCCCGCGGCGGCTTCTTCTGCAGGTGTCTGACCCTATTTATTCGCACTTGCCCTTATAGGGTGCGTGGGTTAGGCTCGCGCTCCCCCTTGTCTGCCCGGAGATCGCCATGCGCGACGCAGCCCCCGCCACGCCCGCGACCGTCGACGAAGTCCACCAGCTCGCCGAAGGCGGCCTGTACGACCCGCGCAACGAACACGACGCCTGCGGCGTCGGCTTCGTCGCCCACATCAAGGGGCAGAAGGCGCACTCGATCATCGAGCAGGGCCTGAAGATCCTCGAGAACCTGGACCACCGCGGCGCCGTCGGTGCCGACGCGCTGATGGGCGACGGCGCGGGCATCCTGATCCAGATCCCCGACGACCTGTACCGCGCCGAGATGGCCGCGCAGGGCGTCGAACTGCCGCCGCCCGGCGAGTACGGCGTCGGCATGATCTTCCTGCCGAAGGAGCACGCCTCGCGCCTGGCCTGCGAGCAGGAGATGGAACGTGCGATCAAGGCCGAGGGCCAGGTGCTGCTCGGCTGGCGCGACGTGCCGGTCGACCGCGAGATGCCGATGTCGCCGACGGTGCGCAAGAAGGAGCCGGTGATTCGCCAGGTCTTCATCGGCCGCGGCCACGACGTCATCGTGCCCGACGCGCTGGAGCGCAAGCTCTACGTGATCCGCAAGACGGCCTCGGCCGCGATCCAGCGCCTGAAGCTGACGCACAGCCGCGAGTACTACGTGCCCAGCATGAGCTGCCGCACGGTGATCTACAAGGGCCTGCTGCTCGCCGACCAGGTCGGCCTGTACTACCGCGACCTCGCCGACCCGCGCGCGACCTCGGCGCTGGCGCTGGTGCACCAGCGCTTCTCGACCAACACCTTCCCGGAATGGCCGCTGGCGCACCCGTACCGCATGGTCGCGCACAACGGCGAGATCAACACCGTCAAGGGCAACTTCAACTGGATGCGCGCCCGTGAGGGCGTGATGAAGTCGCCGGTGCTCGGCGATGACCTGAAGAAGCTCTACCCGATCAGCTTCGAGCACCAGAGCGACACCGCCACCTTCGACAACACGCTCGAGCTGCTGACGATGTCGGGCTACCCGCTCGCGCACGCGGCGATGATGATGATCCCGGAAGCCTGGGAGAACCACGAACTGATGGACACGCGCCGGCGCGCGTTCTACGAGTACCACGCGGCGATGCTCGAGCCCTGGGACGGCCCGGCGGCGATGGTCTTCACCGACGGCCGCCAGATCGGCGCCACGCTGGACCGCAACGGCCTGCGCCCGGCGCGCTACATCGTCACCGACGACGACCTCGTCGTGATGGCCTCGGAGTCCGGCGTGCTGCCGATCCCCGAGAACAGCATCGTCAAGAAGTGGCGCCTGCAGCCGGGCAAGATGTTCCTGATCGACCTGGAGCAGGGCCGCATCGTCGACGACGAGGAGCTGAAGAACCAGTTCGCCAACGCGCGCCCGTACCGCCAGTGGATCGACAACGTGCGCGTGCGCCTGGACGACGTGCAGGTCAACGCCGAGCCGGCTTCGTTCGCCGAGACGCTGCTCGACCGCCAGCAGGCCTTCGGCTACACGCAGGAAGACATCAAGTTCCTGCTCGCGCCGATGGCCGCCAACGGCGAGGAAGCGATCGGCTCGATGGGCAACGACAGCCCGCTGGCCGTGCTGTCGGACAAGAACAAGCCGCTGTACAGCTACTTCAAGCAGCTGTTCGCCCAGGTGACGAACCCGCCGATCGACCCGATCCGCGAGGCCATCGTCATGTCGCTGAACAGCTTCATCGGGCCGAAGCCCAACCTGCTGGACATCAATGCGGTGAACCCGCCGATGCGCCTGGAGGTCACGCAGCCGGTGCTGGACTTCGACGACATGGCGCGGCTGCGCGCGATCGAGAAGCACACGCACGGCAAGTTCCGCTGCTACGAGCTGGACATCACCTACCCGCTGGCCTGGGGCCGTGAAGGCGTCGAGGCCAAGCTGGCCTCGCTGTGTGCCGAAGCGGTGGATGCGCTGAAGAGTGACCACAACATCCTGATCATCACCGACCGCCGCATGGCGCGCGGCCAGGTGGCGATCCCCGCGCTGCTGGCGCTGTCGGCGATCCACCACCACCTGGTGCGCGAGGGCCTGCGCACGACGGCCGGCCTGGTCGTCGAGACCGGCTCCGCGCGCGAGGTGCACCACTTCGCGGTGCTCGCCGGCTACGGCGCCGAGGCCGTGCACCCGTACCTCGCGCTGGAGACGCTGGCGGCGATGCACGCTGATCTGCCCGGCGCGCTGTCGGCCGAGAAGGCGATCTACAACTACATCAAGGCCGTCGGCAAGGGTCTCTCGAAGATCATGTCGAAGATGGGCATCAGCACCTACATGTCTTACTGCGGTGCCCAGATCTTCGAAGCCATCGGCCTTCAGCGCGACTTCGTCGAGAAGTACTTCCGTGGCACCGCCAGCCAGGTCGGCGGCATCGGCGTCTTCGAGGTTGCCGAGGAAGCGGTGCGCATGCACCTCGCCGCCTTCGGCGACGACCCGGTGCTGGCCTCGATGCTCGACGCCGGTGGCGAATACGCCTGGCGCACGCGCGGCGAAGAGCACATGTGGACGCCCGACGCGATCGCCAAGCTGCAGCACGCGACGCGCGGCAACCGCTGGGAGACGTACAAGGAGTACGCCCAGATCATCGACGACCAGAACCGTCGCCACATGACGCTGCGCGGCCTGTTCGAGTTCAAGGTCGACCCGAGCAAGGCGATTTCCCTCGACGAGGTCGAACCGGCCGCCGAGATCGTCAAGCGTTTCGCCACCGGCGCGATGTCGCTGGGCTCGATCAGCACCGAGGCGCACTCGACGCTGGCGCTGGCGATGAACCGCATCGGCGCCAAGAGCAACACCGGCGAAGGCGGCGAGGACCCGGCGCGCTACCGCAACGAGCTCAAGGGCATCAAGATCGCCGCCGGCACCAAGGTGTCGGACGTCGTCGGCAGCAAGGTCATCGAAGCCGACTACGAGATGCAGGAAGGCGACAGCCTGCGCTCGAAGATCAAGCAGGTGGCCTCGGGCCGCTTCGGCGTGACGACCGAGTACCTGGTCTCGGCCGATCAGATCCAGATCAAGATGGCCCAGGGCGCCAAGCCCGGCGAAGGCGGCCAGCTGCCGGGCGGCAAGGTGTCCGAGTACATCGGCTTCCTGCGCTACTCGGTGCCGGGCGTCGGCCTGATCAGCCCGCCGCCGCACCACGACATCTATTCGATCGAGGATCTGGCGCAGCTGATCCACGACCTGAAGAACGCCAACCCGCGCGCGTCCATCAGCGTCAAGCTCGTGTCCGAGGTCGGCGTCGGCACCGTCGCCGCCGGCGTCACCAAGTGCAAGGCCGACCACGTCGTCATCAGCGGCTACGACGGCGGCACCGGCGCGTCGCCGTGGAGCTCGATCAAGCACTGCGGCACGCCCTGGGAGCTGGGCCTGGCCGAGACCCAGCAGACGCTGGTGCTCAACCGCCTGCGCGGCCGCATCCGCGTGCAGGCCGACGGCCAGATGAAGACCGGCCGCGACGTCGTCGTCGCCGCGCTGCTGGGCGCCGACGAGTTCGGCTTCGCGACCGCGCCGCTGGTCGTCGAAGGCTGCATCATGATGCGCAAGTGCCACCTCAACACCTGCCCGGTGGGCGTGGCCACGCAGGACCCGGTGCTGCGGCGCAAGTTCGCCGGCAAGCCCGAGCACGTCGTCAACTACTTCTTCTTCGTCGCCGAGGAAGCGCGCCAGATCATGGCGCAGCTGGGCATCCGCAGCTTCGACGAGCTGATCGGCCGCGCCGACCTGCTCGACATGAAGAAGGGCATCGAGCACTGGAAGGCCTGCGGCCTGGACTTCAGCCGCGTGCTGCACCAGCCCGACGCGCCGGCCGACGTGCCGCGCCTGCACTGCGAGCAGCAGGACCACGGCCTCGAGAAGTCGCTGGACCTGAAGCTCATCGAACGCTGCCGTCCGGCGATCGAACGCGGCGAGAAGGTGCAGTTCATGGAGGACGCACGCAACCGCAACCGCAGCGTCGGCGCGATGCTGTCGGGCGAACTGGTGCGCCACCGCCCCGAAGGCCTGCCCGACCACACGATCTTCATGCAGATGGAAGGCACCGGCGGCCAGAGCTTCGGCGCCTTCCTCGCGCCGGGCATCACGCTGTACCTGATCGGCGACGCCAACAACTACACCGGCAAGGGCCTGTCCGGCGGCCGCGTGGTCGTGCGCCCGTCGATCGAGTTCCGCGGCGACGCGACGAAGAACATCATCATCGGCAACACCGCGCTGTACGGCGCGACCAGCGGCGAGGCTTTCTTCCGCGGCGTCGCCGGCGAACGTTTCGCGGTCCGGCTGTCGGGCGCCTCGACCGTCGTCGAAGGCACCGGCGACCACGGCTGCGAATACATGACCGGCGGCACCGTCGTCGTGCTCGGCAAGACCGGCCGCAACTTCGCCGCCGGCATGTCCGGTGGCGTGGCCTACGTCTTCGACGAGGACGGCGAGTTCGCGCGCCGCTGCAACACCAGCATGGTCACGCTGGAGAAGGTGCTGCCGCGCGACGAGCAGGCCGGCGAAGCGGGTTCCTGGCACCGCGGCATGGCCGACGAGGCGCTGCTGAAGAAGCTGATCGAGGACCACCACCGCTGGACCGGTTCGCTGCGCGCCCGCGAGGTCCTGGACGCCTGGGCCGCCTCGCGCGCCAAGTTCGTCAAGGTCTTCCCGAACGAATACAAGCGTGCGCTCGCCGAACGTGCCGCCAAGGCCCAGGCCGAAGTCGCCACCGGCAAGGCCAAGGCCTCCGCTGCCGCCGTCGCCGCCAAGTAACCCGAACAGGACGAGAGACATCATGGGCAAGGTCACCGGCTTCCTCGAGTACGAGCGCCAGGAGGAGGGCTACGCGCCCGTCGCCGAACGTCTGAAGACCTGGAAGGAGTTCGTCATCGGCCTCGACGAGCCGAAGGCGAAGATCCAGGGCGCACGCTGCATGGACTGCGGCACGCCGTTCTGCAACAACGGCTGTCCGGTCGACAACGTCATTCCGGACTGGAACGATCTGGTCTACCGCGGCGACTGGAAGAACGCGATCGCGGTGCTGCACTCGAACGAACAACTTCCCCGAGTTCACCGGCCGCATCTGCCCCGCGCCCTGCGAGGCGGCGTGCACGCTCAACGTCAACGGCGACGCCGTCGGCATCAAGAGCCTGGAGCACGCGATCGTCGACCGCGCCTGGGCCGAAGGCTGGATCCGGCCGCAGCCGCCGGCGCACAAGACCGGCAAGAAGGTCGCGGTCGTCGGCTCCGGCCCGGCCGGCCTGGCCGCGGCGCAGCAGCTCGCGCGCGCCGGCCACGAGGTCACGGTGTTCGAGAAGAACCAGCGTGTCGGCGGCCTGCTGCGCTACGGCATCCCGGACTTCAAGTTCGAGAAGTCGCACATCGACCGCCGCGTCGAGCAGATGAAGGCCGAAGGCGTGGTCTTCCGCACCGGCGTGCTCGTCGGCGCGCTGCCCAAGGGCAGCAAGGTCACGAACGACGCCAAGGAGACGGTGTCGGCCGAGCAGCTGCAGGCCGAGTTCGACGCCGTCGTGCTGGCCGGCGGTGCCGAGCAATCGCGCGACCTGCCGGTGCCGGGGCGTGACCTCGACGGCGTGCACTTCGCGATGGAGTTCCTGCCGCAGCAGAACAAGGTCGTCGCCGGCGACAAGGTCAAGGGCCAGATCCGGGCCGACGGCAAGCACGTCATCGTCATCGGCGGCGGCGACACCGGCAGCGACTGCGTCGGCACCAGCAACCGCCACGGCGCGGCCAGCGTCACGCAGTTCGAGCTGATGCCGATGCCGCCGCAGCAGGAAGACCGGCCGATGACCTGGCCGTACTGGCCGACCAAGCTGCGCACCAGCTCCAGCCACGAGGAAGGCTGCACGCGCGAGTTCGCGATCGCGACCAAGGAGTTCGTCGGCGCCAAGGGCAAGCTCACCGGCCTGAAGACGGTGAACGTGCAGTGGCAGGGCGGCAAGATGGTCGAGGTGCCGGGCAGCGAGAAGGAATGGAAGGCCGACCTGGTGCTGCTGGCGATGGGTTTCACGAACCCGGTGGCCAGCGTGCTCGAAGCCTTCGGCGTCGCCAAGGACGCACGCGGCAATGCCGCCGCGACGACCGACGCCGCCGGCGGCTACCGCACCAGCGTGGCCAAGGTCTTCGCCGCCGGCGACATGCGCCGCGGCCAGTCGCTCGTCGTCTGGGCGATCCGCGAAGGCCGCCAGTGCGCGCGCGCCGTCGACGAGTTCCTCAGCGGCTCGTCGTTGCTGCCGCGCTGATCGCGCGACGCCGGTGTCATCCCGGCGTGTCGCCGTTCACGAGGCTTTACCGGGGTGAATGCGGGCGAACCCGCAGCCTCCGGGGCCTCGTGCGAAAATTACCGACCCACGATTCGTTAGGTCGGGGCCGAGAGGCCGCGACACGCCCCGCTTGAAGTCCGACACCCTCATCGAGATCGACCACGTCACGTTCGGCTATGACGCCGCACGGACGATCCTGCGCGACGTCTCGATGACTTTCCGCCGCGGGCAGGTCACGGCCATTCTGGGCGGCTCCGGTTGCGGCAAGACGACCTTGCTGCGGCTGATCGGCGGCGTCTATCCGGCCAACCAGGGCCGCGTCATCTTCGATGGCGAAGTCGTCGACGTGCGCGACAAGGAACAGCTGTTCCGCCTGCGCCGGCGCCTGGGCATGCTGTTCCAGTTCGGTGCACTCTTCACCGACCTGACGGTGTTCGAGAACGTCGCCTTCCCGCTGCGCGAGCACACCGAGCTGCCCGAGCAGATGATCCGCGACATCGTGCTGATGAAGCTGAACGCGGTCGGCCTGCGCGGCGCGGCGCCGCTGCGCATCTCGCAGGTTTCCGGCGGCATGGCGCGGCGCATCGCGCTGGCGCGAGCGATCTCGCTGGACCCCGAACTGATCATGTACGACGAGCCCTTCGCCGGGCTGGACCCGATCTCGATGGGCGTCACCGCCAACCTGATCCGCAAGCTCAACGACGCCACCGGCTCGACCTCGCTCGTCGTCTCGCACGACGTGCAGGAGTGTTTCCAGATCGTCGACTACGCCTACCTGATGGCGCCCGGCGGCCGCCTCGTCGCCCAGGGCACGCCGGCCGAGCTGTCGCGCTCGGAAGATCCCGAAGTGCGCCAGTTCATCCGCGGCGAGCCCGATGGCCCGGTCAAGTTCCATTACCCGGCGCCGCCGCTGGCCCAGGACATGGGGATGCCGCGACCATAGCGCGCTCGCCTGGCTCGGCCGCGTCGCGCTGGACTGGCTGCGGGCGCTCGGCCACGCCGCCTATTTCTTCGCCGACCTGCTGCGTTTCTCTCCGGCGGCGCTGCGCCGCTTCTCGCTCGTCGTCGGCCAGATCCACGCCATCGGCAACCGCTCGCTGGTCATCATCCTGGCCTCGGGCATGGCGGTGGGCTTCGTGCTCGCGCTGCAGATGTACTACGCGCTGGTGACCTACGGCGCCGCCGAGAGCCTGGGCCTCGTCGTCAATCTGTCGCTGGTGCGCGAGCTCGGCCCGGTGGTCGCGGCGCTGCTCTTCGCCGGCCGGGCCGGCACCTCGCTGACCGCCGAGATCGGCCTGATGAAGGCCGGCGAGCAGCTCGCGGCGATGGAGCTGATGGCCATCGACCCGCGCAGCCGCGTGCTCGCGCCGCGTTTCCTGGGCGGCATCATCTCGATGCCCTTGCTCGCGGCCTTGTTTTCAGCCGTCGGCATTCTGGGGGCCTGGGTCGTCGCCGTGCTGCTGATCGGCGTCGACGCCGGAAACTTCTGGTCGATCATGCAGTCCAGCGTCGATGTCTGGCGCGACGTCGGCAACGGCATCGTCAAGAGCATCGTCTTCGGCGTCATCTGCACTTCGGTGGCGCTGTACCAGGGTTATGAAACGCAGGCCACGCCCGAAGGCGTGGCCCACGCGACGACACGCACGGTGGTCATCGCCTCGCTCGCGGTGCTGGGCATGGACTTCCTGCTCACCGCGCTGATGTTCTCGACGCCGTGATCCGGCGCCGCTGAGGAAAAGAATGGGAAAGAAAGGTATCGAAACGCTGGTCGGGCTGTTTGTCCTGCTGGGCCTGCTGGCGCTCGTCTTCCTGGCGTTGAAGGCGGCCAACCTGGGCAGCTTCAGCAGCAATGGCGCGACCTACTCGCTGACGGCGCGCTTCGACAACATCGGCGGCCTGAAGGTGCGTGCCCCGGTGCGCAGCGCCGGCGTCGTCGTCGGCCGCGTCAAGTCGATCTCGCTGGACCCGAAGACCTTCCAGGGCGTCGTCGAGCTCGACGTCGACCAGCGCTTCCAGTTCCCCAAGGACTCGTCGGCCAAGATCCTGACCTCCGGCCTGCTGGGCGACCAGTACATCGGCCTCGAGCCGGGTGGCGACGACCAGGACCTGAAGTCCGGCGACGTCGTCGCCCAGACCCAGTCGGCGGTCGTGCTGGAGAACCTGATCGGCCAGTTCATGACCGGCAAGGCCGCCGAGGCCGGCAGCGGCGCGTCGGCGCCGGGAGCCGCGCCGTGAAGCGCCTGGCAACCGCGCTCGCCGTCGCCGCGCTCGCCACCGGCTGCGCGACGACACCGGCACCGTCCGCCGACGGTGCGTCGGCGCCTGCGCGCACCGCCTCGAAGGCCGACCCCTGGGAGAACTGGAATCGCAAGGTCTTCGCGTTCAACGACAAGGTCGACGAAGCCGTCGTGCGCCCGGTGGCCCAGGCCTATCGCGACAACGTGCCCGAGCTGGTGCGCACCGGCATCGGCAACGTGCTGCGCAACATCTACGACGTCTGGTCGACGGTCAACGAGTTCCTGCAGGGCAAGCCCGCCGACGGTCTGCAGATGGGCGCACGCGTCGTCACGAACACGACGATCGGCCTGTTCGGCCTCGTCGACTGGGGCACCCAGGTCGGCCTGACGCGCAAGACCGAGGACTTCGGCCAGACGCTGGGCGTCTGGGGCTTCGGCCCCGGGCCGTACGTCGTGCTACCGTTCCTCGGCCCGTCGTCGCTGCGCGACACGATCGCGCTGCCGGCCGACCGGCTGTACTCGCCGTCGTCGCTGCCCGAGACCGATGCCGGCCAGTATTCGGTGCTCGCGGTGGAACTGTTGAACGCCCGCAGCGATCTGTTGGAGACGACCCGGCTGCTCGACCAGGTGGCGCTCGACCGCTATTCGTTCGTGCGCGACGCCTACCTGTCGCGGCGGCTGGACCAGGTCTACGACGGCGCTCCGCCGCTCCAGGACTACGACGACGGCGACGACGAGCCCGCGCCGGCGCAGTGAACCGCCCGGGCGGTTCGTGCGTTGAAGCGGCAACGCGGCATCGCGTCGCCGCAACCGAAAGGCAAACGATGTTCAAGAAATTCCTCTCCGGCTTGGCGCTGCTGGGCTTCTTCGTCGCCGGTGCCCACGCCCAGCCGGGCGCGCCCGACGCGTTCGTGCGCACGATCTCCAACGACGTCATCAACACCGCCAAGACCGACAAGGCGATCCAGTCCGGCGACATCAACGCCGTCGTCGCGCTGGTCGACCAGAAGGTGATGCCGGCGGTGGCCTTCGAGGTCGTCACGCGCTCGGCGGTCGGCCCGCAATGGCGCAGCGCGACGCCCGACCAGCGCGCCAAGCTGCAGGCCGAGTTCAAGACGCTGCTGGTGCGTGTCTACGCCGGCGCGCTGACGCAGCTGAAGGACCAGACGGTCGAGATCACGAAGACCCAGCCGGTGCCCGGCGGCACGCAGGTCGTCGTGCAGTCCGAGGTGCGTGGCAAGGGCGAGCCGATCAAGCTCGACTACCGCCTCGACCAGCAGCAGGGCGCCTGGAAGATCATCGACGTCAACGTCGGCGGCATCTGGCTGGTGCAGAGCTACCGCTCGCAGTTCGCGCAGGAACTCAGCGCCGGCGGCATCGACGGCCTGATCGCCAAGCTCGTGGAGCGCAACAAGGCGCCCGCGCAGCCGGCCAGAAGGGCTGAGATGAAGCTGACCGCGACCGCCACGCTGGCCCAGGCCAACGAGCTGCTGCGGCAGCTCGGTGACGACACCGAGGTCGTCGATGCCAGCGGGCTCGCCGATTTCGACAGCTCGGCGGTCGCGCTGCTGCTCGAAGCCCGGCGCCGCGCTGCGGCGCGCGCGGCGTGCACTGCGCATCGACGGCGCACCGGCCCAGCTCGTCGAGCTGGCGCGCCTGTACGGCGTCGAAGAACTGCTGGGCCTGCCGGCCGCCGAAGCGGCCTGAGCCCTCAGGCCTCGCTGTCCTCGGCCAGTCGCTGGCCGTCGGAATAGCGGCGGTTGCGCAGGTTCTTCTTGATCTCCGAAAGCGTCGGTCGCAGCGCGGCCGAGCCCAGGCGCAGTGCCACGCCGGTGGCGAGGATGTCGACGATCGTCAGGTGCAGCAGCCGCGAGACCATCGGGCTGTAGCGGTCGGCATCCTCGGGGTGGTCGGCGGCCAGCAGGATGTGGCCGGGCGAACCCAGCGCCAGCGTCGCCAGCGGCGAGCCGCTGGCCGTGATGACGATCACCGTCGCGCCCTTGCGGTGCGCGATCTCGGCGACGTCCAGGATGTCGCGGCTGCGCCCCGAGTTGCTGATGACGACGGCGCAATCGCCGTTCGGCGAGCATCGTCGCGCTCATCACCTGCACGTGGCCGTCGCTGATGGCCATCGAGTTGACGCCCAGGCGGAAGAACTTGTGCTGCGCGTCCAGCGCCACGATGCCGGAGTTGCCGACACCGTAGAACTCGATGCGCCGGCTGTGGCGGCCGGCTTCGGTCAGCGCATTGATCGCGTCCTCGATCGCCTGGCTGGCGGCGGCGTTGCGGTAGCGCAGCAGCGCCGCGACGGCGTTGTCGACGACCTTGATGACCAGATCGCCGGCCTTGTCGTCCTCCTCGACCGCGCGGTGCACGAAGGGCACGCCTTCGTTGACGCTGCCGGCGAGCTTGATCTTGAAGTCGGCCAGACCGTCGTAGCCGACGCTGCGGCAGAAGCGCACGACGGTCGGCTTGCTGACGCGCGCGCGCTCGGCCAGTTCGCCCACCGGCAGGCCGGCGAAGCCGCGTGCATCGGTCAGCAACAGGCGCGCGACGCGCTGCTCGGCTGGCGGCAGCGCGGGGATGGAGGCGCGGATGCGTTCGAGCATCGGGCTGAGTTCGGCGACCGGCTCCCTGACGGGGCGGGGTGTGGCGGCGGGAAAGCTGTTCATTGTTCTTCTGCCCAGGCGCAGCTGTCGCGCGCGACGAGCGCGCTGGCGGCGGCCGGGCCCCAGCTGCCGGCCGCGTAGGGTCTTGGCCCGGTCGGGTCGTTGTCCCAGGCGTCCAGCACCGGTTCGACCCAGCGCCAGGCCTGCTCCTGCTCGTCGCTGCGCACGAACAGGTTCAGCCGCCCGGCGATCGCGTCGAGCAGCAGGCGCTCGTAGGCGCCGACTCGCTCGCTCGGGAAGGCCTTGTCGAAATCGAGGTCCAGCGACACCGGCGACAGCACTTCGTTGGTGCTGCCGCCCGTGGCCGCCAGCAGGTGCAGCTCCAGCCCGTCCTCGGGCTGCAGCTTGATGACCAGACGGTTGGCGCGCCGCATGCCCGGGAAGATCGGGTGCGGCACCTCGCGGAAGTTGACGACGATGTGCGCGTCCTGCCCGGCCAGGCGCTTGCCGGTGCGCAGGTAGAAGGGCACGCCGGCCCAGCGCCAGTTCTGGATCTCGGTGCGCAGCGCGACGAAGGTCTCGCAGCGGCTGCCGGGCGGCACCTTGACCTCGTCGAGGTAACCCGGCACGGCCTGGCCCTCGACGCTGCCGGCGCGGTACTGGCCGCGCACGACGTCGCGCGCCACCGTCTCGGGCGTGAACGGGCGCAGCGAGCGCAGCACCTTCAGCTTCTCGTCGCGGATCGCGTCGGCGGCGCTGGACGACGGCGGCTCCATCGCGATCATCGTCAGCAGCTGCAGCGCATGGTTCTGGATCATGTCGCGCAGCGCGCCGGTGCGGTCGTAGTAGTCGCCGCGCGTGCCCACGCCCAGCGACTCGGCCAGCGTGATCTGGATGTTGGCGATCCACTCGCGCCGCCACAGCGGCTCGAACAAGGCGTTGCCGAAGCGCAGCGCCATCAGGTTCTGCACCGCGGGCTTGCCGAGGTAGTGGTCGATGCGCAGCGCCTGGCGTTCGTCGAACACCGAACGCACGACGCGGTTGATCTGCTGCGCGCTGGCGAGGTCGTGGCCCAGCGGCTTCTCGAGCACGATGCGCACGTGCGGGCCGACGATGCCGGCGGCGCCGAGCTGCTCGCAGATCACCGGGAACAGGTAGGGGCTCGTCGCCAGGTACATCAGCGCCGTGTCGGCGCCGCGTTCGGCCAGCCAGCCCTTCAGGCCGGCGTAGTCCTCCGGCTTGGACAGGTCCATGCGCCGGTAGTGCAGCAGCTGCGCGAAGGCGTCGAACTCGGCGTCGTTCGGGCGCTTGCTGCTGTCGACGGCGGCGAAACGTTCGCGCACGAAGGCGCGGTACTCGTCGTCGCTGCGTTCGTCGCGCGCGACGGCGAGGATGCGGCCGCCCTCGGGCAGCTTGTGGTGGCGCCAGGCCTGGAACAGCGCCGGCAGCAGCTTGCGCCAGGTCAGGTCGCCGGTGCCACCGAAGAAGACGAGGTCGAAGGACATGTCGGGGCGTGCATGTAACTAAGTTTCTTCCCGATCATGCTCCGCGGTTTCAGGCCGGTCAACCGCGGGGCGATCCGCCGGGCGCCGCAAGTCCTAGTACGGCACTTCGTAGCGCAGCTCGCGCCAGCGCAGCACCGCCGAGCGCGGGCCGATGCGCTCCAGCGTGACGCCGGCCGCGGCAGTGTCGCCTTCGTGCAGCAACTGGCCGCCGACCAGCAGCATGCGCGCCGCCGGCTGGTCGGAGTAGATCGCGCCGCCGATCGCCAGCTGCGGCAGGCTGCGGCGCTGCTCGGCCGGGAGCTGGTCGATCGGGATCACGCGCTCGGCACCGGCTGCCGTGGCCGGCATGGCGGGCGCCGGGGTCGGCGTGGCCGCGGGGGAGCGGCGCGCTGGCGCCTCGGTGGTGGCCGTGCGCGGCGGCACGATGCGTGGCGGGCCGACACGCGGCACGGCTTCGACCTCGGCCGAGGCCGCGGCGGCGGGTGGCGGCGGCCTGTCGACACGCGGGGTGGCCGGTGCGGCGGGCGCGGGTGCCTGGGCGACGACGACGGCCGGCGCTGCCGGACGCTGCGCGCTCCACCAGACGGCGCCGCCGAGCGCGACGACGGCGAGTGCGGCGGCGACCACGATCCACGGGCCGCGCTGCGGCACCGGGCTCGGGGCGGCCGGTGCCGGCGCGGCGGGCTGGGAATGCAGGCCGGGCACGGCGCCGCGCTCGCGTTCGGCGTCGGCACGGCGCAGGGCGTCGAGGATGTAGGACATGGTCTCAGCGGGTGAGCGCGAGCCGCGGCACGGTCTCGCCGTCGGTGCGCAGGATCTGCATCAGCGTCAGCGGGCCGGCGCGGCCGTCGGGCTGCAACCCGTGCGCGACCTGGAAGGCGACGATGCGCGGCGCAAGCGCGCCGCGGCCGGGCAGGCGTTCGTCCAGCCAGCCGGCCAGGGCCTGGGCACCGCCCGGCGCGCCCCAGCCCGGCGGCGGGCGCCACAGCGTCGCGAACTCGCCGCGCCACAGCGTCGCCAGCGTCGCCAGGTCGACCGTCGCCTGGCCGCCGTCGGCAAAGGCCAGCGTCGCGTGTTCGCCGGACAAGCCGGTCAGCAGCACGACGCCGCTGCGGCCGTCGCTGCCGTGCAGCGTCAGCAGGCCCGGGCGGCCGAGGTCGCGCACCTGGGCCAGGCCGGTCTTCGTGCGCCAGCAGGCCAGGCCGTCGGCGGCCAGCGCGGCGCACGGCTCGCCGGCGGCGGTTTCGACCTTCCAGCGCGCGGCCAGGGCGCGCACGCCGTCGGCTTCGCGGGCGGCGGCGCGTGCCAGCAGCGCCTCGGCGTCGAGTTCGTCGGCCGTCGGCGCCGAGGCGGCGGAGGCCGCGGCGACGAGCACCGCCGGCGCCGAAGCCGCCGACGCTGGCGGCGTGGCCGCGCGCGCCACCGTAGCCGCCGGCGCAGCGCTGGCGTGGCCGCGTCCGGCCTGCCAGACGAGCGTGCCGACCGCCAGCGCCGCGACCCCCAGCACTGCCGCGACCACCGGCGCACGCGACGGCGCGGGCGCCGGCGGTGTCGTGCCGAAGACCTCGTGCGCCGCACGTTCGACGACGGCGCGGCCGATGCGCCGCTGTCCCTGGGCGTAGCCGCCGAGCAGCGCCCGGTCGGCGAGCAGGTTGATGCGCCGCGGCACGCCGCCGCACAGCCGGTGCAGCGCCGCCAGCGCCTCGTCGTCGAAGGGCGGTTCGCCGGCCAGTCCGGCGACGGCCAGGCGGTGGCGCACGTAAGCCGCGGTCTCGGCCGCGTCCAGCGCCGGCAGGTGGTAGCGCGCGATGACACGCTGGGCGAGCTGTTCCAGGTCGGGCCGCGCCAGCATCGTGCGCAGCTCGGGCTGGCCGATCAGCACGATCTGCAGCAGCTTGCGCTCGTCGGTCTCCAGGTTGGTCAGCAGGCGCAGCTGCTCCAGCACCTCGGGCGCCAGCGCCTGGGCCTCGTCGATCACCAGCACCGCGTGGCGGCCGGCGGCGTGCGCGCCGAGCAGGAAACGGTTCAGCGCGTCGACGTAGGCCTTCACCGTCGCCGCGCCGGCCGGCACCTCGATGCGGAACTCGTCGCAGACGGTCTGCAGCAGCTCCAGCGCGTCGAGCTTGGGGTTGAAGACGTAGGCCACGTCGCAGTGCGCCGGCACCTGCTCCAGGAAGCAGCGGCAGACAGTGGTCTTGCCGGCGCCGATCTCGCCGGTCAGCAGCACGAAGCCGCCGCCTCCGGACAGGCCGTAGAGCAGGTGGGCCAGCGCCTCGCGGTGCGCTTCGCTCATGTAGAGGAAACGCGGGTCGGGCGCGATCGAGAAGGGCTCGCGCTGCAGGCCGAAGAAGCTCGCGTACATCGGGATCCGGATCGGTCGTGGGGCGTGGCGGCGCGACGGGGGGCGCGAAGACGCCTAGCATAGCGAGGCCCGGCAACGCTCCATTTCGCATCCGTGTCACACGGTTGCGGGGGCGCACGCGGTGCAATCCAGACTCCACGCCGATCCCTCATGAACCAGCTCGACCAGCTCCGCCAGTACACGACCGTCGTCGCCGATACCGGCAACTTCCACCAGCTCGCCCAGTTCGCGCCGCGTGACGCGACGACCAACCCGTCGCTGATCCTGAAGGCCGTGCGCCAGCCCGAGTACGCACCGCTGCTGGCCGAGACCGTGGCAGCGCATGCCGCACGCCCGCTCGACGAGATCGTCGACGAGGTGCTGGTGCGCTTCGGCCTGGAGATCCTGAAGGTCGTGCCCGGCCGCGTCAGCACCGAGGTCGACGCCCGCCTGTCCTTCGACACCGCGGCGACGATCGAACGCGGCCGCCGCATCGCCGCGCTGTACCGCGCCGCCGGCGTCGGCCCGGAGCGCCTGCTGGTCAAGATCGCGTCGACCTGGGAAGGCATCCGCGCCGCCGAGGTGCTGGAGCGCGAAGGCATCCACTGCAACCTGACGCTGCTCTTCGGCTTCGGCCAGGCCGTGGCCTGCGGCGACGCCGGCGTGACGCTGATCTCGCCCTTCGTCGGCCGCATCCTCGACTGGCACAAGGCGCGTGCCGGCGCCGCCTGGGACGCCGCGGCCCACAGCGGCGCCGCCGACCCGGGCGTGCAGTCGGTGACGACGATCTGGCGCCACTACAAGCGCCACGGCCTGGCCACCGAGGTGATGGGCGCGAGCTTCCGCAACGTCGGCCAGATCCTCGCGCTGGCCGGCTGCGACCTGCTGACGATCAGCCCCGAGCTGCTGGCCCAGCTGCAGGCCGCCGACGCGCCGGTCGCGCGCGCGCTCGACCTCGCCGAAGCGAAGGCCGCCGACCTGCCCGCCGTGCACCTGGACGAAGCCGCGTTCCGCTGGACGCTCAACGAGGACGCGATGGCCACCGAGAAGCTGGCCGAAGGCATCCGCGCCTTCGCCGCCGACGCCCGCGCGCTGGACGCGCTGATCGAGGAAGCAAGACGATGACACGCTGCGACCGCACCGAAGCCTGGAGCGCGCTGGCCGGCCATTACGAGGCCCACGGCCGCACGCTGGACCTGCGCGAAGCCTTCGCGCGCGACGCCTCGCGCTTCGAGGCGCTGTCGCTGCAGGCGCCGGAGGTCTTCGCCGACCTGTCGAAGAACCTGCTCGACACGGCGACGCTGCACTTCCTCGCCGATCTGGCGCAGGAGTGCGAGCTGCCGGCGCGCCGCGACGCGATGCTGGCCGGGGCGGTCGCCAACCTCACCGAAGGCCGCGAGGTGCTGCACACCGCGCTGCGTGCGCCGCTGGGCGCCGCGCCGCACGGCGAGCCGGTGCACGCGGTGCTGGCGGCGATGCTGGCCTACGCCGAGCAGGTGCGGCTGGATGCGCAGATCACCGACATCGTCAACATCGGCATCGGCGGCAGCGACCTGGGGCCGCAGATGGTCGTCGCCGCGCTCGAGTCCTACGGCGAGCCGGGCCGGCGGCTGCACTTCGTCAGCAACGTCGACGGCCACGACATCACGCCGGTGCTGGCCCGGCTGGACCCCCAGCGCACGCTGTTCATCGTCGCCTCCAAGACCTTCACGACGCAGGAGACGATGGCCAACGCGCAGGTCGCGCGCGCCTGGTTCCTGGCCCACGGCGGAACGGTCGAGCAGATCGCGCGCCACTTCGCCGCGACGACGACCAACGTCACCGCGGCGGCGGCCTTCGGCATCACGACGACCTTCGGTTTCTGGGACTGGGTCGGCGGGCGCTACTCGCTGTGGAGCGCGATCGGCCTGCCGATCGCGATCGCCATCGGCGCGGCCAACTTCCGCGCGCTGCTCGACGGCGCGCACGCGATGGACCGCCACTTCGCCGAGGCGCCGGTCGAACGCAACCTGCCGATGCTGCTGGGCCTGCTAGACGTCTGGTACCGCAACTTCCACGGTTTCACCAGCCGCAGCGTCGCGCCCTACCACCAGGGCCTGCGGCGGCTGCCGGCTTATCTGCAGCAGCTGGAGATGGAGTCCAACGGCAAGCGTGTCGACCTGACCGGCGAGCCGCTACCCTATGCCACCAGCCCGGTCGTCTGGGGCGAGCCCGGCACCAACGGCCAGCACGCCTACTTCCAGATGCTGCACCAGGGCACCGACGTGATCCCGGTGGAGTTCATCGCCGTGCGCCACCCGACGCATGCGCACGCCGACCTGCACGCCAAGCTGCTGTCCAACTGCCTGGCGCAGAGCCAGGCGCTGATGCTGGGCAAGACCGGCGAGGCGGCGCGCGGCGAAACGGTGCCGACGGCGTCGGCGACGCTGGACCGCGATGTGCTCGCCCGCCACCGCACCTTCCCCGGCAACCGGCCGAGCACGACCTTCGTGCTGGACGCGCTGACGCCGCGTGCGCTGGGCGCGCTGGTCGCGATGTACGAGCACCGCGTCTGGACCAGCGGCGCGCTGTGGGGCATCAACAGCTTCGACCAGTGGGGCGTCGAGCTCGGCAAGGCGCTGGCCAGCGACCTGCTGCCGCGCCTGGCCTCGGGCGACACGCGCGGGCTGGACGCCAGCACCGCCGGGCTGCTGCACAAGCTGCGCGGCTGACCGGGTTCAGCTGCCGCGCCGCGCGCGCACGCGCCGCCACTGGCGCGTGCCGCCCAGGCCGGCTTCGGCGACCGCCTGCTTGGTCGCCCGGCCTTCGCGCAGCGCACGTTCGGCGAGCGCGACACGCAGATCCTCGATCCAGGCGCGTGGGCTGCTGCCCACGTGGTCGGCGAACAGCCGCGCGAGGTGGCGCGGCGAGACGTGGGCCAGCGCGGCCAGTTTCTCCAGCGGCCAGTCGGCGGCCGGGTCGTCGAGCACCGCGTCCTGCACGCGGTGCAGCGCCGGGTGCAGGTGCTCGCGGCCGGCGAGCAGCGCCGAGTGCTGCGGGTCTTCGCTGCCGCGGCGGTGGAAGACGACCATCGTCTGCGCCACGGCCGCCGCCACCGCCTCGCCGCAGACCCGTGCGACGGCGTGCAGCGCGAGGTCGATGCCGGCGGTGACGCCGGCGCTCGTCGCCACCGGGCCGTCGGCGACGAACAGGCGGTTGGCCAGCACCTGGGCGCTCGGCGCCAGGCGCTGCAACTCGCCCAGCATCTCGTGGTGCGTCGTGCAGCGCCGCCCGGCCAGCAGCCCGGCGTCGGCGGCCAGCAGCGCGCCGGCGCAGACCGTCAGCAGCTCGACGCCGGCGCCCAGGCGCGGCGCCACCGCCTCGGCCAGCCAGCGCCGTGTCGCCGCCCAGTGCGCCGGCAGCGGCTGTTGCAGCGCGCTCTCGTTGCCGCTGGGCTGGCCCAGCAGCACGACCCAGGTCTCGCGGTCGAAGCCGGCCGGCAGCGGCTCCAGCGCCGCGATCGTCGCGCCGACCGAACTCGCCGCCTGCGCCTCGGGGCCGACGTGGTGCAGCCCGAAGGCCGGCGGCCGGCCGCGGCGCTGCAGCTGCTGGTTGGCGAGGCGCAAGACCTCGGCCGGGCCGGCCAGGTCCAGCAGCAGCGTGTCGGGCAGGACGACGAAGACGATGTCGATCATGCGGCGCGGCGCAAGGCCTCCTCGACGCTGCAGATCGTCGCGAAACGCCCGGCGAGCACGGTCTCGGTACGTTCGTAGAGCTCGGCCGGGCTCAGCGTGCGGCCGGCTGGCGTCGTCATCGCGAAGGTCAGCGTGGCCTCGGTGACGTAATCGACCTCCCAACCCTCGTCGCTGGCGTGGCGCGTCGTCGTCTCGCAGCACTGCTCGGTGCGGATGCCGGCGACGATCAGCCGGCGGATGCCCTGCTGGTGCAGCCAGACCGTGAGCCCGGTGCCGACCAGCGCGCTGTGGCGTTCCTTCAGGAAGCTGGCCGCGGCGTCGTAAGGCGCCAGGCCGTCCAGCGGGCGCACGAGGCCGCTTTCGAGCGCGAACGGGTTGTCGGCGCTCTTCGGGCCGTCGGTGTGCAGGATGCGCACGACCGGCAGGCCGCGTTCGGCGGCGCCGGCAAGCAGCGTGTTCACGCGCTCCAGGAAGCCCGGGGCGGCGGCCGGGTCCCAGTAGGGACGCGCGGTGAAGGACTGCTGGACGTCGATCAACAGGACGGCGGTGGACATCGGAAGGCCTCGTGCGGTGGTGGAAAGTGACCGCATCGTGCCTCTCGCAGTGTGCACGCGCCGGGCCCGAACCGGACGCGAGGCGGACGTTTCAGGACATCCGCTGTCCCGGCCTCAGGGCCGCGGCTGCGCCAGCCAGGCTTCGGCCAGCCGCACCCAGGCCGAGGCGCCGATCGGGATCAGCGCGTCGTTGAAGTCGTAGCTGGGGTTGTGCAGCATGCACGGCCCCAGGCCGTGGCCGGCTTCGCGGTGCGTGCCGTCGCCGTTGCCGATGACGAAGTAGCAGCCGGGCTGCTCCAGCAGGTAGAAGCTGAAGTCCTCGGCGCCCATCGTCGGCTCGAACTCGAGCACGTTGGCCGCGCCCACCACCTCGGCCAGCGTGCGGCGCACGAACTCGGTCTCGGCCGGGTGGTTGATCGTCGGCGGGTAGTTGCGGTGGAACTCGAACTCGCAAGCCGCGTCGTAGGCCGCGCAGGTCGCCTCGGCCACCTGCTGCATGCGGCGCTCCACCAGGTCCAGCACCTCGGTCGTGAAGGTGCGCACCGTGCCCTGCAGCTCGACGCTGTCGGGGATGACGTTGGTCGCCTCGCCGGCGTGGATCATCGTCGTCGAGATCACCGCGGTGTCGATCGGGCGCTTGTTGCGCGTGACGATGCCTTGCCAGGCGTTGACCAGCTGGCAGGCGACGAGCACCGGGTCGATGCCGTTGTGCGGCATCGCCGCGTGCGCGCCCTTGCCGCGGATCGTCACCTTGAACTCGTTGCTGCTGGCGAAGACCGGGCCGGTCTTGACCGCGAACTGGCCGGCTTCGAGGCCCGGCCAGTTGTGGGCGCCGAAGATCGCCTCCATCGGGAAACGCTCGAACAGGCCGTCCTGGATCATCTCGCGCGCGCCGCCGCCGCCTTCTTCGGCCGGCTGGAAGACGAGGTAGACGGTGCCGTCGAAGTTCCGGTTCGTCGCCAGGTGCTGGGCCGCGGCCAGCAGCATCGCCGTGTGGCCGTCGTGGCCGCAGGCGTGCATGCGGCCGGCGTGGCGGCTGGCGTGCGCGAACGTGTTCTTCTCGGTGATCGGCAGCGCGTCGATGTCGGCGCGCAGGCCGACGGCGCGCGCCGAGCTGCCGTTCTTGACGATGCCGACGACGCCGGTCTTGCCCAGGCCGCGGTGCACCGGGATGCCCCAGCCTTCCAGCGTCGCGGCGATCAGCTCGCTGGTGCGCTGTTCCTCGAAACACAGCTCGGGGTGGGCGTGCAGGTCACGTCGCAGCGTGGCGATGCCGGCGGCGTCGGCGACGATGGAATCGATCAGCTTCATCGGGCAGGGCAGGGGACGGCCAAACGGCGATCCTAGCCCCGATCCCGTGCCGCGGCCGGCACCGGGGAGATACCGCGCGACCGGCCGGGCCGGCGGCTGCATGGCACCATCTCGGCCTTGTCGCGCCGCCATCCACCACGCCCGCCCATGAATGCCGCCCCCGAGACCCGCGTCGTGCACGCCGCCTGCCCGCACGACTGCCCCGACACCTGCGCGATGCTGGTCACCGTCGAGAACGGCCGCGCGGTGCGCGTGCAGGGCGACCCGGAGCACCCGACGACGAACGGCGCGCTGTGCACCAAGGTCAGCCGTTATCCGGAGCGCACCTACCACCCCGAGCGTGTGCTGACGCCGCTCAAGCGCGTCGGCCCCAAGGGCCGCGGCGAGTTCGTGCCGGTGTCCTGGGACGAAGCGCTGGATGCGATCGCCGCACGCCTGAAGGCGATCGCCGCGCGCGACCCCGAGGCCATCCTGCCGTACAGCTACGCCGGCACGATGGGCCTGGTGCAGGGCGAGAGCATGGCGGCGCGCTTCTTCAACCAGCTCGGCGCGTCGCGGCTGGACCGCACGATCTGCGCCTCGGCCGGCAGCCAGGCTCTGCAGCTGACTTATGGCCTGAAGGCCGGCATGCACGTCGAGCACTTCGCCGACAGCCGGCTGATCCTGATCTGGGGCAGCAACTCGATCGCCTCCAACCTGCACTTCTGGACCATCGCCCAGGCCGCCAAGCGCCAGGGCGCCAAGCTCGTCTGCATCGACCCGCGGCGCACGGAGACCGCCGAGAAGTGCCACGAGCACCTGGCGCTGCGCCCCGGCAGCGACGGCGCGCTGGCGCTGGCGCTGATGCACGAACTGATCACGAACGACTGGCTGGACCACGACTACCTGGAGCGCTACGTCGACGGCTGGCCGGCGCTGCGTGAACGCGCGCTGCAGTGGCCGGCCGAACGCGCTGCCGCGGTCTGCGGCCTGACGGTCGAGCAGATCCGTGGCCTGGCACGCGACTACGGCACGACGAAACCGGCCGCGATCCGCCTGAACTACGGCATGCAGCGTGTGCACGGCGGCGGCAGCGCGGTGCGCCTGATCGCCTTGCTGCCCTGCCTGACCGGCGCCTGGCGCCACCGCGCCGGCGGCCTGCTGCTGTCGGCCTCGGGCTGGTTCGCCGGCCGGCGCGACGAGGCCTGGCTGCAGCGCCCCGACCTGCTGGCCGGCCGCCAGCCGCGCACGATCAACATGAGCACGATCGGCGACGACCTGCTGCGCGAGGCCTCGCCCGGTTTCGGCCCGCGCGTCGAGGCCGTCGTCGTCTACAACAGCAACCCGGTGGCGGTGGCGCCCGAGAGCCGCAAGGTGGTCGCCGGCTTCGCGCGCGAGGACCTGTTCACCGTCGTGCTGGAGCACTTCCTGACCGACACCGCCGACCACGCCGACTTCGTGCTGCCGGCGACGACCCAGCTCGAACACTGGGACGCGCACACCGCCTACGGCCACACCTACGCGCTGCTGAACAAGCCTGCGATCGAACCGCTGGGCGAGGCGCGCTCCAACGCCGCGATCTTCCGCGCCCTGGCCGAACGGATGGGTTTCGACGATCCGTGTTTCCGCGACGACGACGAGACGCTGGCGCGGCGCGCCTTCCTCGCAGACCGCGTCGACCTCGGCTCGCTGGAGCGGCGTGGCTGGGCCAGGCTCGATGTCGCCGAGGCGCCGTTCGCCAACGGCTTCCCGACACCCTCGGGCAAGGCCATCGTCGACGTGCCGGGGCTGGGTGTGCCCGACCACGTGCCGAACTACGAGTGTGTGGAGACGACGCCCGAGCTGGCGGCGCGTTTCCCGCTGGCGATGATCTCGCCGCCGGCGCGCCACTTCCTGAACTCGACCTTCGTCAACGTGAAGAGCCTGCGTGCCGTCGAAGGCGAGCCGCTGCTGGAGATCCACCCCGACGACGCCGCCGCACGCGGCATCGCCGACGGCGCCGAGGTGCGGGTGTTCAACGAGCGCGGCGAGTACCGCTGCGCCGCGGCGGTCAGCACACGCGCGCGGCCGGGTGTCGTCGTCGGCCTGGGCGTCTGGTGGCGCAAGCTGGGCCGCGACGGCACCAACGTCAACGAGCTGACGCACCAGCGCCTCACCGACATCGGCCGCGCGCCGAGCTTCTACGACTGCCTCGTCGAGGTGGCGGCCGCCTGATGCGCCGTTTCGGGCTGGCCCTGGGCCTGGCCGCAGTGGCGGCCCTGGCCGGCTGCAGCAACGTCGCCTACGTCGCCCAGGCGCTGCAAGGCCACCTGGATCTGCTGCAGCGCTCGCGCCCGGTCGAGGACTGGCTGGCCGACCCGGCGACGCCGCCGGCACTGCACGCCCGGCTGGAACTGGCGCAACGCCTGCGCGCCTTCGCCGTCGCCGAGCTGAAGCTGCCCGACAACCGCAGCTACAAGCGTTATGCCGAGCTCGACCGCAAGGCCGTCGTCTGGAACGTCGTCGCCGCGCCCGAGCTGTCGCTGAAGCTGCAGACCTGGTGCTGGCCGGTGATGGGCTGCGTCGGCTACCGCGGCTACTTCCAGCGTGACGGCGCCGACGCGCTGGCCGCCGAGCTGAAGGCCGAAGGCCGCGAGGTCTGGGTCTACGGCGTGCCGGCCTATTCGACGCTGGGCTGGAGCGAATGGCTGGGCGGCGACCCGCTGCTGTCGACCTTCATCGGCTGGTCCGAAGGCGAGCTGGCGCGGCTGGTGTTCCACGAACTCGCGCACCAGGTCGCCTACGCGGCGGACGACACGCCGTTCAACGAGTCATTCGCCACCGCGGTCGAGCGCCTGGGCGTGCGGCGCTGGCTGGACACGCACGCCGACGCCGCGGCGCGCGCCGAGTACGAACGTTTCGACGCCCGCCGGCGTGCCTTCCGCGCGCTCGTCGGCGAGACGCGCGAGGCGCTGCGCACGCTCTACGCCAGCGATGCCGACGAGGCGAGCAAACGTGCCCGCAAGGCCGAACTGATGGCCGCGATGCGCGCGCGCCACGCGGCGCTGAAAGCCGGGGAGTGGGCGGGTTATGCCGGTTACGACGCCTGGTTCGACAATGCGAACAACGCGGCGCTGGGCGTGCAGGCGGCCTACGACGAGTGGGTGCCGGCGTTCGAGCGGCTCTTCGAGGCCGAAGGCGCCGATTTCAAACGGTTCTATGCCGAGGTGGCGCGGCTGGCCGCGCTGCCCAAGGCGGAGCGACGTGCGGCACTGGCCGCCGCCGCGGCGACAGGAGTAGACGAGTGAGCGATATCCGCATCCGACGCGAACACGATCTGGGCCTGGACGTGGCCCGCGCGGTGGCCGACGACTGGGCCGAGCAGTGCCGCACCCAGTTCGACATGGAGTGCCGCATCGTGCGCGGCGAGAGCAGCGACACGGTCGAGTTCCGCCGCAGCGGCGTCAACGGCCGCCTCGTCGTCGCCGCCGATCACTTCGACCTCGACGCCAAGCTCGGTTTCCTGCTCGGCGCCTTCAGCAAGACGATCGAACGCGAGATCCGCAGCAACCTCGACCAGCAGCTCGCCCGCCACGCGGGCGACGCGAAGAAGCGCGGCTGACGCCTTACTTGAGGTCTTCGATGAGGTCGATGTACTGCTGCATCGCCTCGTTCGCGGACGTGCCCTTCAAGCCCGCCCAGGCGTCGTACTTCGCCCGGCCGACGAAGTCGGTGAAGCCCGGGCGGTCGCCTTCGACGTCGCCGACCGTGGCCTGCTTGTAGAGCGAATAGATCTTCAGCAGCGTCGCGTTGTCGGGCTTGGCCGGCAGCGACTTGCTCTCCGCGACGGCCTTTTCGAACGCAGCCTTGAGTTGCGGCATGGTGCAGGTCTCCTCTGACCCGTGATCCGGGCTTGACGCTCCCGATGTTAGCGGCCATCGTGCCGCGAAAAAGCGGAGGAGCGCATGAGTCTTGACGCCGAGCGCATGTCACGCGTGGACACCGCGTGGCTGCGCATGGACAACGACGTCAACCTGATGATGATCGTCGGGGTCTGGCTGCTGGAACCCGGCATCACGCTGGCCGCGTTGCGGCGGCGTGTCGAGGAGCGTTTCCTGCGCTACGCGCGCTTTCGCCAGCGCGCAGTGCCCGACCTGCTCGGCGCCTCCTGGGTCGAGGACGAGGACTTCGACCTGTCGCGCCACGTCGTCACGACCAAGCTGCCGCGCCGCCGCGGCCAGGACGAACGCGCCGCGCTGAAGGCCTTGTGCGCCGAACTCGCCGCGACGCCGCTGGACCCCCAGCGCCCGCTGTGGCAGTTCCACCTCATCGAGCGCTACGAAGGCGGCTCGGCCATCGTCGTGCGCCTGCACCACTGCATCGCCGACGGCATCGCGCTGATCTCGGTGATGCTGTCGATCACCGACGGCGGCGCCGAGCCGCCGAAGCACCCTCAGCACGCGCACGGCCACGACCACGCGCACGAACACGACTGGCTGGCCGACGCGGTGCTGCGCCCGATCACCGACCTGACGGTCAAGGCGATCGGCATGTACGGCAACGGCGTCACCCGCTCGCTGGAGATGCTGGCGCATCCGCAGGCGCCGCTGTGGGGCTCGCTGGCGGTGGCGCGCCACGGCTGGCAGGTGGTGCACGACGCCGCCTCGCTGGCGCTGATGGCCGACGACTCGCCGACGACGCTGAAAGGCAAGCCCGGCGGACTGAAGGCCGTCGCCTGGAACGAACCGCTGCCGCTGGACACCGTCAAGGCCGTCGGCAAGGCGCTGGGCTGCTCGATCAACGACGTGCTGCTGGCCTGCGTGGCCGGCGCCATCGGCCGCTACCTGCACGACTGCGGCGACGACCCGTCGGGCAAGGAGATCCGGGCCATGGTGCCGGTGAACCTGCGGCCGATGGACAAGGCCTGGCAGCTGGGCAACCGCTTCGGCCTAGCGCCGCTGGTGCTGCCGATCGGCATCGAGAACCCCATCGAACGCGTCTACGCGGTGCGCCAGCGCATGGCCGAGCTGAAGGGCAGCTACCAGCCGCTGCTGGCCTTCGCGGTGCTGGCGATGGCGGGTTTTCTCGTCAAGCCGGTGCAGGACGCGGTGCTCAACCTCTTCGCGCGCAAGACCACCGCGGTGATGACCAACGTGCCCGGCCCGCGCGAGCCGCTGAAGTTCTGCGGCTCGACGCTGCGCCAGACGATGTTCTGGGTGCCGGCCTCGGGCGACGTCGGCCTGGGTGTCAGCGTGCTCAGCTATGGCGGCGGCGTGCAGTTCGGCCTGATCGCCGACACCGCGCTGTGCCCCGACCCCGAGGCCATCGTCGAGCGTTTCGAGCCCGAGTTCGAGAAGCTGCTCTGGCTGACGATGATGCTGCCCTGGCCGGGCGAGGAAGGCGCAGCCGCTTAAGCCGCTGCCTGCAGCGCGAGCTTCGCCGCCTCGAGCTCCAGCCGTTCGAGCGCGTCGGCGGGCACGTGGCGCGCCGCGTCGGCCAGCAGCCTTCGGGCCTCGGGGCGCGCCGCTTCGCCTTCAAGGATCAGCAGCCCGCGTGCGACCTCGACCTTGACGATCGCGCTCGCCGGGTTCAGCGCCAGCGCCTGGCGGTAATGTGCCAGGCCCTTGGCGGCATCGGCGCCTTCGGTCATCGCCAGCAGCCGGCCGACCCGCGCGATGGCCTCGGCGTGGAAGGTGGCCAGCGCCAGATGCGCTTCGGGGTGCTTCGGCGCCAGCTTCAGCGTGTGTTCGAGCGACTGACGCACCTGCGGCGCCAGGCGTTCGGCGACCAGCTTCAGCAGGTCCAGCGACTCGGCGCGCCGGCCCAGCGCGTAGGCGTGCCAGAACCAGCCCGCCGGGTTCGCGGGCTCGGCCTTCTGCTGGGCGAGCGCACGCCGCGCGACCTCGTCGTACATCGCCAGCCGCGTGCGTTCGGTGCGTTCGAGGTAGGTGGCCTGCAGCGCCTGGGCCTTGTTGGCCAGCGTGACGCCGGCCGGCCCCAGCGCCAGCGCGGCGTCGTAGGCGGCGCGGAACTCGCCGGCATGGAATCGTGCCCAGGCTGCGAGCAGCGCCGCGTCACGCGGCAGCGGCTCGGCGTCGCCGACGTGCAGCCGCTTCCAGCGCCGGCGCAGCGCCGCCGGCTCGTGCACGTAGCCCGCGTCGGGCCAGGGGAAACGCACCCAGCGCGCCATCAGGCGCGGTAGGGCGCGGCCAGCGCGTTCAGGTGCGCGCGTGACTCGGCGTCCAGATAGGGCAGCAGCAGGCTCATCGTGTGCCAGGCGCCACGCGCCAGCGCCGCTCCGGCGCCTTCGGGCTCCAGCGCCCGGCGCGGGTCGCGCACGTACTCGTAGCTCAGCCAGTAGGTCAGCACGACGACCATCGCGGTGGCCAGCGGCTCGGCCTCCTCGGGCGTCAGCTTCACCGCGCCGGCGCCCGACAGCCCGGCCAGCAGCTCGCGCACCGCCTCGCCCTTGTGGCGCAGCACGAACTGGAAGTGCGTCTCCAGCCGCCGGTTCTTGCTGAGCAGGTCGTTCAGGTCGCGGTAGAGGAAGCGGTACTGCCAGACCAGCTCGAAGAACATGTGCAGGAACAGCCACGCGTCCTCGACGTTGCGCACGCCGTCGGCGGCGCGCAGCAGCTCGTCCAGCGCGCGTTCGTAACGGTCGAACAGCGCGTTGATCAGCTCGTCCTTGGCCGGGTAGTGGTAGTACAGGTTGCCGGGGCTGATGCCTAGCTCGGCCGAGATCAGCGTCGTGCTGACGTTCGGCTCGCCGAACCGGTTGAAGAGGTCCAGCGTCACCTCGAGGATGCGTTCGGCGGTGCGCCGCGGCTTCTTGGGCGTCGGCATGGTGCGGACCATTGTGCACCGAGGGGTCTGGAGCGCGCTGCCTACAATGCGCGCCCGATGCCCGCTGTCCGTTTCGACCACGTCACCAAAACCTTCCGCGGCGCACGCGGCACCGTTCAGGCCCTGGACGGCGTCAGTTTCGACATCGAGCCGGGCGAGTTCTTCGGCCTGCTCGGACCCAACGGCGCCGGCAAGACGACGCTGATCTCGATCCTCGCCGGGCTGGCGCAAGCCAGCGGCGGACGGGTCGAGGTCATGGGCCACGACGTCGTCGCCGACTTCGCCGCCGCGCGCCGGGCGCTGGGCATCGTGCCGCAGGAACTGGTCTTCGACCCCTTCTTCAGCGTGCGCGAGACGCTGCGCATCCAGAGCGGCTACTTCGGCCTGAAGCACAACAACGACTGGATCGACGAGTTGCTGGCCAACCTCGGCCTGGCCGACAAGGGCAGCGCCAACATGCGCCAGCTCTCCGGCGGCATGAAGCGGCGTGTGCTCGTCGCCCAGGCGCTGGTGCACCGGCCGCCGGTCATCGTGCTCGACGAGCCGACCGCCGGCGTCGACGTCGAGCTGCGCCAGACGCTGTGGCACTTCGTCGCACGCCTGAACCGCGAAGGCCACACGGTGCTGCTGACCACGCATTACCTGGAAGAAGCCGAGGCGCTGTGCGGCCGCATCGCGATGCTCAAGCAGGGCCGCGTCGTCGCGCTGGACCGCACCTCGGCGCTGCTGTCGGGCATGGCGAGCACGATGCTGCGCTTCAAGACCGACGGCGCACTGCCGCCGGCGCTGGCCGCGCGTGCCCGCGTCACCGGCCGCATCGTGCAGCTGCAGGCGCGCGACGCCGCCGAGGTCGAGCACGACCTGGCCACGCTGCGCGAAGCCGGCGTCGCCGTCGAGGACCTGGAGATCGGCCGCGCCGACCTCGAGGACGTCTTCCTCGGCATCATGGGAGGTGCCGGCCGATGAGCGCGACCCGACTCGCCGGCGCCGGCACGCTGTTCCGCAAGGAGGTGTTGCGCTTCTGGAAGGTGGCTTTCCAGACCGTCGCCGCGCCGGTGCTGACGGCGGTGCTGTACCTGCTGATCTTCGGCCACGTGCTGGAGGACCACGTCGAGGTCTTCCCCGGCGTGCGCTACACGAGCTTTCTCGTGCCCGGGCTGGTGATGATGAGCGTGCTGCAGAACGCCTTCGCCAACACCAGCTCGTCGCTGATCCAGAGCAAGATCACCGGCAACCTCGTGTTCCTGCTGCTGACGCCGCTGTCGCACTGGGCCTGGTTCGTCGCCTACGTCGGGGCGTCGGCGGTGCGCGGGCTGGTCGTCGGCCTGGGCGTGCTGCTGGTCACGGTCTGGTTCGCGCCGCTGCACCTGGCCGAACCGTGGTGGGTGCTGGTCTTCGCCGCGCTGGGCGCCGGCATGCTGGGCGCGCTGGGGCTGATCGCCGGGCTGTGGGCGGAGAAGTTCGACCAGCTCGCCGCGTTCCAGAACTTCATCGTCATGCCGATGACCTTTCTGTCGGGCGTCTTCTACTCGGTGAAGTCGCTGCCCGGCGTCTGGCAGGCGGCGAGCCACCTGAACCCGTTCTTCTACATGATCGACGGCTTCCGCCGCGGCTTCTTCGGCGCCAGCGACGTCTCGCCCTGGCTCAGCCTGGCGGTCGTCGGCACGAGCTTTCTCGTCGTCTCGGCGCTCGCCTTGCGCCTGCTGGCGTCGGGCTACAAGCTGCGTTCATGACGCCCGCCGCGGCGGCCTGAGATAATCGACCCCCAACCTCCTGCACGAGCCTCCGAGCATGACGCACATCCACGCCGCCAGCGAAGCCAAGCCTGCCGAAAAGGACGCTGCCAAGCCCGCCGGCGGCCTGCAGGAACAGCTGTCGTTCAAGTCGCGTTTCGTCCTCGTCTTCGGCGAGATCGACGACAAGCTGGCGCGCGCCACCTGCGAGCGCCTGATCGCGCTGTCGCAGGACTCCGACGCGCCGATCAACATGCTGATCAGCAGCCCGGGCGGCCACGTGGAAAGCGGCGACGCGATCCATGACATGATCCGCTTCATCAACGCGCCGGTGACGACCATCGGCAGCGGCTGGGTCGCCAGCGCCGGCACGCACATCTACCTGGCCGCGCCCAAGGAGCGCCGGGTCTGCCTGCCGAACACGCGTTTCATGATCCACCAGCCCGCCGGCGGCGCCGGCGGTCGCGCCACCGACATCGCGATCCAGGCCAAGGAAATCATCAAGACGCGCGAGCGCATCGCCCGTGTCGTCGCCACCCAGACGGGCCAGAAGATCGAGAAGGTCATGGCCGACATGGAGCGCGACTACTGGATGAGCGCCGACGAGGCGATCGCCTACGGCATCGTGTCGCGCGTCATCGAACGCCAGTCGGAACTCGCCTGATGGCCGAACCGAGCGTCGCCGAAGTCCGCGGCTACATCGAGGCCGGGCTGCCCTGCGAACACCTGCAGGTCGAAGGCGACGGCCGCCACTTCTTCGCCACCATCGTGTCCTCGGCCTTCGAGGGCCTGAACCGCGTGCGCCGCCACCAGCGGGTCTACGCCGCGCTGGGCGATAGAATGCGCGAGCAGATCCACGCGCTGTCGATGAAGACGCTCACGCCGGCCGAGTATTCGGCCGAAGGCGCACCCCACCACCACCCCTGACACGGCACCTGCGGCGCGCCGCGGGTGGCCGCGTGCTGCGCTGCCGCCCGTCCCGTGCCGCGTGCTTTTCCGAGCACCAGCATGGACAAACTCCTGATCCGCGGCGGACGCCGCCTCCAAGGCGAGGTGGCGATCTCCGGCGCCAAGAACGCGGCGCTGCCCGAGCTCTGCGCCGCGCTGCTGTGCGCCGGGCCGCTGACGCTGGACAACGTGCCGCGCCTGCAGGACGTGGCGACGATGCTGTCGCTGCTGCGCCGCATGGGCGTCGCCGTCGAGCGCCCCGAAGACCAGCCGGCACGCGTGACGCTCGCCGCGCCCGACAGCGTCGACCCGGTCGCGCCCTACGAGCTCGTGAAGACGATGCGCGCGTCGATCCTCGTGCTCGGCCCGCTGCTGGCGCGTTTCGGCCGCGCGACGGTGTCGCTGCCCGGCGGCTGCGCGATCGGCTCGCGCCCGGTCGACCAGCACATCAAGGGCCTGCAGGCGATGGGCGCGACGGTCAAGGTCGAGCACGGCAACATCGTCGCCAGCGCCGGCCGCCTGCGCGGCGCACGCATCACGACGGACATGATCACCGTCACCGGCACCGAGAACCTGCTGATGGCCGCGGCGCTGGCCGAAGGCGAGACGGTGCTCGAGAACGCCGCGCAGGAGCCCGAGGTCACCGACCTGGCCGAGCTGCTGATCGCGATGGGCGCGAAGATCGAAGGCCACGGCAGCGGCCGCATCCGCATCCAGGGCGTCGAGCGCCTGCATGCGCCGGCCGTGCCGCACCGCATCGTGCCCGACCGCATCGAAGCCGGCACCTTCCTCTGCGCGGTGGCCGCCGCCGGCGGTGAGGCCGTGCTGCGCGACGCGCGTGCCGAGCACCTGGACGCCGTCATCACCAAGCTGCGCGAAGCCGGCGTCGCGATCGAGTCGGGCGAGGACTGGATCCGCGTGCGTGCCGACGCCCGCCCGAAGGCGGTGAGCTTCCGCACCAGCGAATACCCGGCCTTCCCGACCGACATGCAGGCCCAGTTCATGGCCGTCGGCTGCATCGCCGAAGGCGCCGCCAAGGTCGCGGAGACGATCTTCGAGAACCGCTTCATGCACGTCAACGAACTGGTGCGCCTGGGCGCGCGCATCCAGGTCGACGGCCACACGGCGATGATCCAGGGCGTCGACACGCTCTCCGGCGCCACCGTGATGGCGACCGACCTGCGCGCCTCGGCCAGCCTGGTCATCGCCGGCCTGGTGGCCGAAGGCGAGACGACGGTGGAGCGCATCTACCACCTGGACCGCGGCTACGACCGCATGGAAGCCAAGCTGCGCGCGCTGGGCGCCGACATCGAGAGAGTCCGATGATCACGCTCGCACTGTCCAAGGGCCGCATCTTCGAGGACTCGCTGCCGCTGCTGGCGGCCGCCGGCATCGAGGTGCTGGAGGACCCGGAGAAGAGCCGCAAGCTGATCATCGGCACCACGCGGCCCGACGTGCGCGTCGTGCTGGTGCGTGCCAGCGACGTGCCGACCTACGTGCAGCACGGCGGCGCCGACCTCGGCGTCGCCGGCCTGGACGTGCTGCTGGAGCACGGCGACGGGCTGTACCGGCCGCTGGACCTGCGCATCGCGCGCTGCCGCATGAGCGTCGCCACGCGCGCCGACTTCGACTACGCGCACGCCGTGCGCCAGGGCGCGCGCATCCGCGTCGCCACCAAGTACACCCAGATCGCGCGCCAGCACTTCGCCGCCAAGGGCGTGCACGTCGACCTGATCAAGCTCTACGGCTCGATGGAGCTGGCGCCGCTGACCGGGCTGGCCGACGCCATCGTCGACCTGGTCTCGACCGGCAGCACGCTGAAGGCCAACCACCTCGTCGAGGTCGAGAAGATCATGGACATCTCGTCTCGCCTGGTCGTCAACCCGGCGGCGCTGAAGCTGAAGCGCGCCCCGCTGCGTGCGCTGATCGACGCCTTCGAACAAGCCGTGGAGTCCCGCGCATGAGCCGAGTCGCCATCACCCGTCTGTCCACCGCCGACGCCGGCTTCGAGGCCGGCTTCCTGCGTGTGCTGCACTGGTCGGCCGAGACCGACGCCGAGATCGAGAACCGTGTCGCCGCGATCCTCGACGACGTGCGCCAGCGCGGCGACGCCGCGGTGCTGGAATACACGGCGCGTTTCGACCGCCTGCAGGCCGACTCGGTCGCCGCGCTGGAGATCGGCGCCGACGAACTGCGCGCCGCGCTGGGGTCGCTGACTCCGGCCCGGCGCTCGGCGCTGGAGTCCGCCGCCGAGCGTGTGCGCGACTACCACCAGCGCCAGCTCCAGGCCTGCGGCCAGAGCTGGAGCTACCGCGACGCCGACGGCACGCTGCTGGGCCAGAAGGTCACGCCGCTGGACCGGGTCGGCATCTACGTGCCCGGCGGCAAGGCGGCCTACCCGTCGAGCGTGCTGATGAACGCCATCCCGGCCCAGGTGGCCGGTGTCGGCGAGATCGTGATGGTCGTGCCGACCCCGGGCGGCGAGCGCAATCCGCTGGTGCTGGCCGCGGCCGCGGTGGCCGGCGCACACCGCGTGTTCACGATCGGCGGCGCCCAGGCGGTGGCCGCGCTGGCCTACGGCACGGCGACCGTGCCGCGGGTCGACAAGATCACCGGCCCGGGCAACGCCTACGTCGCCAGCGCCAAGCGCCGCGTCTTCGGCCAAGTCGGCATCGACATGATCGCCGGCCCCAGCGAGATCCTCGTGCTGGCCGACGGCACGACGCCGGCCGAGTGGGTGGCGATGGACCTGTTCAGCCAGGCCGAACACGACGAGCTGGCGCAGAGCATCCTGCTGTGCCCGGACGCCGGCTACATCGCCGCGGTGCAGGCCGAGATCGAGCGCCTGCTGCCGTCGATGCCGCGCCAGGCGACGATCCGCGCCTCGCTCGAAGGCCGCGGCGCGCTGATCCTGACGCGCTCGATGGAAGAGGCCTGCGAGATCGCCAACCGCGTCGCGCCCGAGCACCTGGAAGTCAGCTCCGCCGAACCCGGCCGCTGGGAGCCGCTGCTCAGGCACGCCGGCGCGATCTTCCTCGGCGCCTACACGAGCGAGAGCCTGGGCGACTACTGCGCCGGTCCGAACCACGTGCTGCCGACCTCGGGCACCGCGCGCTTCTCGTCGCCGCTGGGCGTCTACGATTTCCAGAAGCGCAGCAGCCTGATCGAGGTGAGCGAAGCCGGCGCCCAGGTGCTGGGCCCGATCGCCGCCGAACTGGCCTACGGCGAAGGGCTGCAGGCCCACGCCCAGGCCGCCGAGTTCCGTCTGAAGCCCCGTTGAGCGCGGCCTGAGCTCAACCCGACGATCCCTTCGCACCCCCAGGCCCGAAAGCCCGCGATGACTCCCGATCTCCCGTCCCTGATGGCCCGCGTCGTTCGCCAGGACATCCAGGGCCTGCACGCCTATGCGGTGCAGCCCTCGGCCGGCTTCGTCAAGCTGGACACGATGGAGAACCCGTACCCGCTGCCGCAAGCGCTGCAGCAGGCGCTGGGCGAGCGCCTGGGGCGCGTGGCGATCAACCGCTACCCGGCCGAGCGCACCGAGGACCTGAAGGCGGCGCTGGCGAGCTTCGCCGGCCTGCCCGACGGCTGCGCGCTGACGCTGGGCAACGGCTCCGACGAGATCATCACGATGCTCAGCCTGGCCTGCGCCGTGCCGGGCGCGGTGTTCATGTCGCCGCTGCCCAGCTTCGTGATGTACGGGCTGTCGGCGGCGCTGCAGGGCGTGCGTTTCGTCGGCGTGCCGCTGGCGGCCGACTTCGAGCTCGACGAGCGCGCGATGCTGGCGGCGATCGCCGAGCACCGGCCTTCGCTGCTGTACCTCTCGTACCCGAACAACCCGACCGGCAACCTCTGGGACGACGCCGTCGTCGACCGCCTGATCGCCGCGATAGGCGAAGCCGGCGGCCTGGTCGTGATGGACGAGGCCTACCAGCCCTTCGCCGCGCGCGACTCGATGGCGCGGCTGGCGGCCCACCCGCACGTGCTGGTGATGCGCACGATGAGCAAGTTCGGCCTGGCCGGCGTGCGCATCGGCTACCTGATGGGCCGCAGCGCGCTGATAGCCGAGATCGACAAGCTGCGCCCGCCGTTCAACGTCAGCGTGCTCAACGCCGAGGCCGCGCTGTTCGCGCTGGAACACGCCGACGAGTACGCGCGCCAGGCCGCCGAGATCCGCGCCCAGCGCCAGCGCCTGCACGAGGCGCTGCAGACGATGCCCGGCGTGCACGCCTGGCCGAGCGAGGCGAACATGATCCTGGCGCGTGTGCCCGACGCCGCCGCGGCCTTCGCCGGCATCAAGTCTCGCGGCGTGCTGGTGAAGAACGTCTCGGCGCTGCATCCCTCGCTCGCCAACTGCCTGCGCCTGACCGTCGGAACCCCCGACGAGACGACCCGACTGATCGACGCGCTGCGCGCCAGCCTGTAGAAGGACGCCATGGACACCCGCACCGACGCCCGCACTGCCGAAGTCCGGCGCGACACCCGCGAGACGCGCATCCGCGTGCGCATCGACCTCGACGGCCGCGGCGACGCCAAGCTCGCCACCGGCATCGGCTTTCTCGACCACATGCTCGACCAGGTGGCGCGCCACGGCATGATCGACCTGGAGGTCGAGTGCGAGGGCGACCTGCACATCGACGGCCACCACAGCGTCGAAGACATCGGCATCACGCTGGGCCAGGCGGTCGCCAAGGCCGTCGCCGACAAGCGCGGCATCACGCGCTACGGCCACAGCTACGTGCCGCTGGACGAGGCGCTGTCGCGTGTCGTCGTCGACTTCTCCGGCCGCCCGGGGCTGGCCTTCGACGTCAAGTTCACCGCCGGCATGATCGGCGCGCTGGACACCCAGCTCGTCTACGAGTTCTTCCAGGGCTTCGTCAACCACGCGCTGGTCACGCTGCACGTCGACAACCTGAAGGGCGTCAACGCGCACCACCAGTGCGAGACGGTGTTCAAGGCCTTCGGCCGCGCGCTGCGCATGGCGCTCGCCGCCGACGAACGTGCGGCCGGCATCGTGCCGTCGACGAAAGGTTGTTTGTGAGCACGGTCGCCGTCGTCGATTACGGGATGGGCAACCTGCGCTCGGTGTCGCAGGCGGTGATGCACGTCGCCGCCGGCACCGGGCACGAGGTCGTCGTCACCTCGCGGCCCGAGGACGTGTTCGCCGCCGAACGCATCGTGCTGCCGGGGCAGGGCGCGATCCGCGACTGCATGCGCGAGCTGCACGGCTCCGGGCTGCTGGAGGCGGTGCTCGACTCCGCCGCGAACAAGCCGCTGATGGGCATCTGCGTCGGCATGCAGATGCTGCTGACGCACAGCGAGGAGCAGGACACGCCCGGGCTGGGCCTGATCCCCGGCGAGGTGAAGCGTTTCCGCCTCGAAGGCCGGCTGCAGGAAGACGGCAGCCGCTTCAAGGTTCCGCAGATGGGCTGGAACCAGGTCTGGCAGCGCCCGCACGCGCTGTGGGACGGCGTGCCCGACGGCGCCTTCTTCTATTTCGTACACAGCTATTACGCGCAGCCGGCAGATCCCTCCCACACCGCGGGCGAAACCGACTACGGCGCGCGCTTTACCTGCGCAATCGCGCGGGATAACATTTTTGCCACCCAGTTCCACCCTGAGAAAAGCGCTGCCCACGGCCTCGCGCTGTACCGCAACTTCCTCGGCTGGAAGCCCTGATCCGTCTTTCACACCTCCACGGCGCCGACGAGCCATGCTGCTGATCCCCGCCATCGACCTGAAGGACGGCAAGTGCGTCCGCCTGCAACAGGGCGATATGAACGCCTCCACGACCTTCGGCGACGACCCCGCCGCGATGGCGCGCCGCTGGCTCGACGCCGGTGCGCGCCGTCTGCACCTGGTCGACCTCAACGGTGCCTTCGCCGGCCGACCGATCAACGAGGCGGCCGTCAAGGCCATCCTGCGTGAGGTCGGCGACGAGATCCCGGTGCAACTGGGTGGCGGCATCCGCGACCTGGACACGATCGAACGCCTGCTCGACGACGGCATCAGCTACGTCATCATCGGCACCGCGGCGGTCAAGAGCCCGGGTTTCCTGAAGGACGCCTGCACGGCCTTCGGCGGCCACATCATCGTCGGCCTCGACGCCAAGGACGGCAAGGTCGCCACCGACGGCTGGAGCAAGCTCACCGGCCACGAAGTCGTCGACCTGGCGAAGAAGTTCGAGGACTACGGCGTCGAAGGCGTGGTCTACACCGACATCGGCCGCGACGGCATGCTCACCGGCATCAACATCGAAGCCACCGTCAAGCTGGCGCAGGCGCTGGCTATCCCCGTCATCGCCTCGGGCGGCCTGTCGGATCTGGCGGACATCGAACGCCTGTGCGGCGTCGAGCCGGAGGGCGTCGAAGGCGTCATCTGCGGGCGCAGCATCTACACCGGCGCGCTCGACTTCGCCGCCGCGCAGGCGCGCGCCGACGAGCTCAACGGCGCCGCCTAACCTCTTTCGCGCCGCCCCTCGCCGGGCGTTCCCATGCTGGCCAAACGCATCATTCCCTGCCTGGACGTCACCGGCGGCCGGGTCGTCAAGGGCGTCAACTTCGTCGAACTGCGCGACGCGGGCGACCCGGTCGAGATCGCCGCGCGCTACAACGAGCAGGGCGCCGACGAGCTGACCTTCCTGGACATCACCGCGACCAGCGACGGCCGCGACCTGATCCTGCACATCATCGAGGCCGTGGCCTCGCAGGTCTTCATCCCGCTGACCGTCGGCGGCGGCGTGCGCAGCGTCGAGGACGTTCGCCGGCTGCTGAACGCCGGCGCCGACAAGGTGAGCTTCAACTCGGCGGCGGTGGCCAACCCGCAGGTCATCCGCGACGCGTCGGAGAAGTACGGCGCGCAGTGCATCGTCGTCGCGATCGACGCCAAGCGCCGCCAGGGCGAGGACCTCGCCGCACGCGGCCCGGGCTGGGACGTCTACACCCACGGCGGGCGCAAGAACGTCGGCCTGGACGCCGTCGAATGGGCGCGCCGCATGGCCGAACACGGTGCCGGCGAGATCCTGCTGACCAGCATGGACCGCGACGGCACGAAGAGCGGCTTCGACCTGGAGCTGACGCGTGCCGTCAGCGACGCGGTGCCGGTGCCGGTGATCGCCTCGGGCGGCGTCGGCACGCTGGAGCATCTGTCCGAAGGCATCCGCCTGGGCGGCGCCGACGCCGTGCTGGCGGCCAGCATCTTCCATTACGGCGAGTTCACCGTCGCCCAGGCCAAGGCGCTGATGGCGCGCGACGGCATCCCGGTCCGCCCGTGAAGCCGCCGCAGCGCGGCCGCGCCAACGAGGTGCGGCTGATCGGCGGCGCCTGGAAGCGCAGCAAGCTGCCGGTGCCCGACCGGCCCGGCTTGCGGCCGACGCCCGACCGCGTGCGCGAGACGCTGTTCAACTGGCTGGGCCAGGACCTGAGCGGCTGGCGCGTGCTCGACGCCTTCGCCGGCAGCGGCGCGCTCGGTTTCGAGGCCGCGTCGCGTGGTGCGGCCCAGGTTCTGCTGCTGGAGCAGGACGCGCAGCTGGTCGCCGGCTTCAAGGCCCATGCGCAGCGGCTGGGCGCCACCGGGCTGGAAGCGCGTCGCGCCGACGCGATGGCCTGGATGGCCGCCGCCGCGCCCGAGGCCTGGGAGCTGGTGCTGCTGGACCCGCCGTTCGCCGCCGGGCTGGCGCTGCCGGCCGCGACGGCCGCCGCACGGCTGGTCGTGCCGGGCGGTTTCGTCTACGTCGAGAGCGGCGAGGCGCTGGACGGGCTGCCGCCCGGGCTGGAACCCTGGCGCGAAGGCCGTGCCGGCGCCGTGCACTATCGGCTTCTGCGGCGCGGCTACACTGCCCCGGTTTCCGCTACTGGGCCTACGACGTGACCACCGTCACCCCGCTTGCCGCGGTCTATCCCGGCACCTTCGACCCGATGACGCTGGGTCACGAAGACCTGATGCGCCGCGGCTCGCGCCTGTTCGACCGGCTGATCCTGGCGGTGGCCGCCGGGCATCACAAGCGCACGATGTTCACGATCGAGGAACGGCTGGCAATGGCGCGCGAGATCGCGGCACCTTACGGCAACGTCGAGGTCGTCGCCTTCCGCGGCCTGCTGCGCGACTTCGTCGTCGCCAACGGCGCCAAGGTCATCGTGCGCGGGCTGCGTGCCGTCAGCGACTTCGAGTACGAGTTCCAGATGGCCGGCATGAACCGCCAGCTGATGCCCGACGTCGAGACGGTGTTCATGACGCCCTCGGACCAGTACCAGTTCGTCAGCGCGACCTTCATCCGCGAGATTGCCACCCTCGGCGGCGATGTCTCCAAGTTCGTGGCACCTTCGGTGCTCCAGCGTCTGCAGGAACGGGTCAACCAGCCCAGTACGTGACATGGCTTTGTGGATCACCGACGAGTGCATCAACTGCGACGTCTGCGAGCCCGAGTGCCCGAACCAGGCGATCTCGATGGGCGAGGAGCACTACGAGATCGACCCGCGGCGCTGCACCGAGTGCGTCGGCCATTTCGACGAGCCGCAGTGCGTGCAGGTCTGCCCGGTGGAGTGCATCCCGGTGAACCCGGAGCACGTCGAGACGCGCGAGCAGCTGCAGTGCAAGTACGACGCGCTGCAGGCCGGCGTCAGCCAGCCCGCTTCTTCTTCGGCTTCTTAGGCTTCGCCTTCGGCGCCTTCTTCAGCACGCTCTTGACGGCCGGTTTCTCGGGTTCGACGAAACCGCCGGGAGCGGCAACCGCCTCGCGTTCCCGCGTTTGACGCTCGGCACGCAGCTGGTCGGCATGGGCGCGCTCGCGCCGTGCGACCTCACGGGCGGCGGCCGTGTCCTCGGCGCTCGGCCGATCCTCGCGTACCGCGAGCGCCTGGCCGTCGTCGCAGGCGCGGTCCTGCAGCACACGTCCGTCGGGGCCGCAGCGCCAGATGCGCTGCGCGTCGGCCGCGCCGCTGGCCAGCACGAGGATGGCGAAGGCGAGCGCGGCACGCATCTCAGTCGGCCAGCGGGGCGTCCGGCGCCGGCGGCGCTTCGGGGCGCGGCGGCTTCGGCGGCTTGGGGCGCGGCGGCTTGGCGTGGATCTTCTGCAGCGCGCGGTCCATCTCGCCGGCCAGCATCAGGTCGGACGCGGCCAGCGACTGCTCGATCGCCTTGGCGATCGCCTCGCGGTGGTCGGGCGAGGGCTTCTTCAGCACCCAGTTGACGACCTCGGCGCGCACGCCGGGGTGGCCGATGCCCAGGCGCAGGCGCCAGAAGTCCAGCGTTCCGAGCTGGCTGTGGATGTCCTTCAGGCCGTTGTGGCCGGCGGCGCTGCCGCCGAGCTTGATCTTGGCCTCGCCGGGCTGCAGGTCGAGCTCGTCGTGCACGACGAGGATCTCGTTCGGCGCGATCTTGAAGAAACGCGCCAGCGTCGCGACCGAGAACCCGGAGCGGTTCATGAAGGTCATCGGCTCGAGCAGCCAGACGGGGCCGTGCGGCGTGTTCACACGCGCGGCCAGCGCCTGGTAGCCGCGCTCGGGCACGAGGCGCGCGCCGAGCTTGTCGGCCAGCGCCTCCAGCCACCAGAAGCCCGCGTTGTGGCGCGTGGCCTCGTACTCAGGGCCCGGGTTGCCCAGGCCGACGAACAGACGAATCATGGTCGAGGATTATCCGGAGGCCGGAAACGACAAGGCCCCACCGAGGTGGGGCCCCAAACGGTGTGCGAGGCCGGCGCAGGCCGGCCGCGGCATCACTTCTTGTTCTGCTTCTCGTCCTTCTTGCCCTTGCCCTTCTTGTCGGCGGGCGCGGCAACCGGCGTCGCGATGATCTCTTCTTCTTCCTTCGGCAGGGCGACGGAGACGATCGCGGGGTTCATCGTGCCGTGGCGCACGGCCTTGATGCCGGCCGGCAGCTTCAGGTCGCTCAGGTGCAGGCTCTGGTTCTTCACCAGGCCCGACAGGTCGATCGTCACGAACTCGGGCAGCTGGGAAGCCAGGCACTCGATTTCGATTTCGGTGGCGACGTGGCTGACCAGGCACTTGTCGGTCTTCACCGCCGGCGAGTTCTCTTCGCCTTCGAAGTGCAGCGGCACCTTCTTGCGCAGCTTGGTCGTCTCGTCGACGCGCTGGAAGTCCACGTGCATGACGATCGGCTTCCACGCGTGCATCTGGAAGTCGCGCAGCAGCACCTTCTCGACCTTGCCGGCCAGTTCCATCTCGAGGATCGACGAGTGGAAGGCTTCCTTCTTCAGCGCGAAGAAGAGGGCGTTGTGATCGAGCTCGATCGTCTTGGGCTCGCCGGCACCGTAGACGATGCCGGGAACCTTGGCGGCGTTGCGCAGGCGGCGGCTCGCTCCGGTCCCCTGGACGCTACGCTCGTAAGCAGTGAATTTCATGTGGACTCCACAGTTGCGAAAAAGGGCCCGCGACCAGGCCCCAGACACGGAAAAGGGCTCCCGGAGGAGCCCGCTTCCGTCAGAAGTTATTGTTTTGCTCGGCGAAGAGCGAGGTCACCGACTCGCCGTCGCTGATGCGGCGGATCGTCTCGGCGAACAGGAAGGCGACGCTGAGCTGGCGGATCTTCGGGCAGGTCTTGGCTTCCGCGCTCATCGGGATCGTGTTCGTGATCACGACCTCGTCGATGTGCGAGTTGCGGATGCGCTCGACGGCCGGGCCGGAGAACACCGGGTGCGTGCAATAGGCGTAGACGCTCTTGGCGCCGCGTTCCTTCAGCACCTCGGCCGCCTTCACCAGCGTGCCGGCGGTGTCGATCATGTCGTCCATGATCACGCAGTTGCGGCCGTCGATCTCGCCGATGATGTGCATCACCTCGGAGACGTTGGCGGCGGGGCGGCGCTTGTCGATGATCGCCAGGTCGCAGCCGAGCTGCTTGGCCAGGGCGCGGGCGCGCACGACGCCGCCGACGTCCGGCGAGACGACGACCAGGTCCTTGTAGGCCTTGCTCTTCAGGTCCGACAGCAGCACCGGGCTGGCGTAGATGTTGTCGACCGGGATGTCGAAGAAGCCCTGGATCTGGTCGGCGTGCAGATCCATCGTCAGCAGGCGTTCGACGCCCACCGTCTCGAGCAGGTTGGCGACGACCTTGGCGCTGATCGGCACCCGCGTGCTGCGCGGGCGGCGGTCCTGGCGGGCGTAGCCGAAGTACGGGATCACGGCAGTGATGCGGCGAGCGCTGGCGCGCTTCAACGCATCGACCATGATCAGGAACTCCATCAGGTTCTCGTTGGTCGGGCTGCAGGTCGGCTGCACGACGAAGACGTCGCGGGCACGCACGTTCTGCCGGATCTCGACCGTGACCTCGCCGTCGGAGAAGCGACCCACCGAAGCCCGCCCGAGCTCGACGCTCAGATGCGTGGCAATTTCCTGCGCCAGCACCGGGTTCGCGTTGCCGGTGAAGAGCACGGTATTGAACAGCACGATGGGATCTCCGGGAGCGCTGACGGCGAAGGTGCCGTCAGAGAGAATTTTGGCAGGGGAGGAAGGACTCGAACCCTCGCATGTCGGAATCAAAATCCGATGCCTTAACCAACTTGGCGACTCCCCTACACAGGACCCGGCTAGGCCGCGCCCTTGAAACTGTCTCAGTCACGAGCCCAGCCGACCAGCGGATGGTGCTCCAGACTGCGGCACATTCGTCCGACCCAACCTTCCGGAAGCTCGGCTTCCGAAAATGTCGCCAGGGGTCGATCGCCCGTGCCTGCTCTCGAGAAGACTGCGCTGCCCGAGCCCGTCATGCGGCTGTTGCCGTAACGTTGCTCCAGGAAACCCAGGGCTTGCGCCACATCGTTGCATCGGTCCTGCGCGGGGGGCTGCATGTCGTTGCAACCGTATCCTGCACTGAATTCCGCGACAACTTTGTCCTCTGCGGGAGAGCCCAAGACTATAGCAGATGTATCCCGTTTGAGAAGGGGGTGTTCGAAGATTTCTTTCGTGGACAGCCCTTCGGCGGGTTTCACGACCGCGTACCACTGGCGCGGCAGCACGATCGGCGTGAGCTTTTCGCCGATGCCTTCGACGAAGGCGTTGCGGCAGCCGACGAAGAACGGTACGTCGGCGCCCAGCGTCGCGCCCAGCGCCAGCAGGCGTTCGCGCGGCCAGTCCAGGTTCCACAGGCGGTTCAGCGCCAGCAGCACCGTCGCGGCGTCGGAGCTGCCGCCGCCCATGCCGGCGCCGGACGGCAGCTGCTTGGCGATCGAGATGTCGACGCCCAGCGCCGTGCCGCTGGCGGCCTGCAGCGCCCGCGCAGCGCGCAGGCAGAGGTCGTCGGGCGGCAACGCGGTGCCGAGGTCGTGGCGGGCGATGCGGCCGTCGTCGCGGCGCTCGAAGTGCAGCGTGTCGGCCCAGTCGATCAGCACGAACGGCGACTGCAGCAGGTGATAGCCATCGGCGCGGCGGCCGACGATGTGCAGGAACAGGTTCAGCTTGGCCGGGGCCGGGACGTCGAGCAGCGATCGCAAGGTCATGGGCCGCGACTCTAAGCCGTCGCCCGCCCGGTCACGCTTGCGCCGCGCCAAGCGCTCGTCAGCCCGGAGCTTCCAGCCGCACGCGCACCATCACCGGCGGCGGCGCGGCGCGCGAGGCCTCGACCCAGCCGTCGCCGCGGCGCGCGAGGTCGATCGTCCAGCCGAGCTGCTCGAAGCCGCGTGCCGTCGGCTGCGACGGCGCGCCGGGCCAGGGGCGGCCGGCCAGCCAGTCGGGCAGGGCGGCCAGCGGCATCGCCTCGCCGAGCGCTTCGCGCGAGAGTTCGTCCAGGCCGCCGTAGCGCGTGCTGCCGTCGGAGGTCGTCAGCACCGCCTCGCCCGGCGCCCAGCGCGCGGTGGCGACGATGCTGCCCAGCGGCGAGGTCAAGCGCAGTTCGCCGCGCTCGCCGTCGCCTTGCAGCTCGAAGCCGCTGGCCATGCGTCGCAGCGGCGCGTCGGCCGGGCGCACCTCGACCGAGAGCTTGCCGCTGACCCAGCTGCCGGCCTCGTGCGGCACGCTCGCGCAGCCTGCCAGCGCCAGCGCGGCCACCGCGGCGAAGAAGCGCCGCTTCATGCCGCGACGCTCACAGCCGCACCTTCAGGCGCTTGAGCGTTTCGACCAGCACCTCGTTGCGCGCGTCGCGCTTGCGGGCCTCGTCCCAGATGCGGCGCGCCTCGTCCTGCCGTCCGTCGGCCCACAGCACCTCGCCCAGGTGGGCGGCGATCTCGGCGTCGGGGCGCGAGGCGTAGGCGCGCTGCAGCAGCTCCAGTGCCTTCGCGCGGTTGCCCAGGCGGAACTCGACCCAGCCCAGGCTGTCGGTGATGAAGGGGTCGTTCGGCGCGAGTTCGAGTGCGCGTGCGATCAGGTCGCGCGCCTCGCCCAGGCGTTCACCACGATCGGCGAGCGAATAGCCCAGCGCGTTGTAGGCGTGCGCGTTGTCGGGCTTGAGCTCGATGACACGGAGCAGCAGGCGCTCCATCTCGTCGGCGCGGCCCAGCTTGTCGGCCATCATCGACTGCTCGTACAGCAGCTCCGGGTCGTCGGGCGAGGTCTTCAGCGCCTTGGCCATCACGTCGTAGGCGTCCTGCCAGCGCTGGGCCTCGCGCAGCATCGCGGCCTCGGCATCGAGCTTGGCCCGCGCGTCCTGCGGGTTGCGCTCGGGCGCCGCCTGCAGCAGCTTGCGCGCCTCGTCGATGCGGCCCTGGCGCGCGAGCATCGACGCGCGCCGGGCCTGCACTTCCAGCGCCCGTTGTGGGTCGTCGATCTTCGCGAGCCAGCGCTCGGCGGCGGCGTAGTCGCCGCGCTGGTCGGCCGAAGCGGCAAGCATCAGCCAGGCCTGGACGCGGCCCTGCGTCGGCGTCGAGGCATCGTCGTCGCTCGTGCCGCCGTCGTTGTCGGCCTTCGTGTCCGCGGCGCCCTCGGTCAGCGCCAGGTAGCGCTGCAGCGCAGCTTCACCCTGCGCCGGCTGTTTCAGGTCGAGGTACAGCGCGCCCAGCGTCAAGTAGGGCGGTGCGAGCTCGGGCTTGCGGCGAGTCACCGTCTCCAGCTGGTGCAGCGCGTCGGGGTAGCGCTGCAGCGTCATCAGCGCGCGGGCGTACAGCAGCATCAGCGCCGGTTCGGCGTCGGGGCGCGCGACGTATTCGCTGACGATGGGTTCGGCCTCGCTGCGCGTGGGCAGCAGTTCCAGCGCCAGCAGCACCGGCGGCTCGGCGGCCGGGTCCGCGGCGTGTGCCTGCTGAGCCAGGCGCAGCGCCTGTTCGCCGTCGCCAGCGGCCGCCCAGCTGCGGCCGATCGCCACCTGGGCGGCGACGCGCGTCGCCGGCTGTTCGAGGTAGGGCTTGAGCACTTCCTCGACGAGGCGGGCGCTGTGCGCCGGGTCGGCGGGGCGTTGCAGGAAACGCGGCACCGCGGCGATCAGACCGTTGCGCTCGGCCGGCGTGGCCAGCAGCAGCAGGGCACGCAGCGGCTCGGCGGCCTGATCCAGGCGGTTCATCGCCGAGAGGATCTGCAGCTCGGTGCGCAGCGCTTCCTGCGAGGTCGGCAGCGCACTGCGCCAGGCGCGTGTGGCGGTCAGCGCCTCTTCGCCGGCACGTGCCTGCAGCGCGATCTCGACCGCGCGGCGGAACAGCGTCTCGTCGCGGCTGCGGCGCGCGGCGTCGAGGATGACCTGGTAGGCCGCGCCGGGCTGGCCTTCGCGTGCCTCGATCTCGCCGATCAGCAACTGGTAGAAGAGCGGCGCGTCGAGCAGCGAGTTGCGCACCACCGCCGGCGGTGACGAGGCCGGTGCGGCCGGCGGCGCGGCGTCCTGGGCCCAGGCGGAAATGGTGGCAAGGGCCAGCGCAGCGGCCAGCGGACGGAGGCCGCGGCGGGCGGCAGAGGAACGGACGGGCATCTCGACATAATGCCGCATGCCCGAATTGCCCGAAGTCGAGGTCACGCGCAGGGGCATAGACGAACCGCTGCGCGGTGCCCAGGTGCTGGCCGTGCGCCTGGGCAAGGCGCTGCGGTGGGGACTGGGCGTCGAGCCCGAGACCCTGATCGGCGCCCGCCTGCTGCCCGTGCAGCGGCGCGGCAAGTACCTCTGGCTGCCGCTGCTCGGCGGCTGCGGCGGCGGCCTGCTGCTGCACCTGGGCATGTCGGGATCGCTGGCGCTGCAGGCCGAGGCGCCGCCGCCGGGGCCGCACGACCACTTCGACCTCGTCACCTCGCAAGGCACGCTGCGGCTGACCGACCCGCGGCGTTTCGGTGCCGTCGTCTGGTCGCCGTCGACCGTCGACCCGCCGGCGGCGACGCTGCTGGCCTCGCTGGGCGCCGAGCCCTTCGACGACGCGCTGACGCCGGCCGCCTTCCACGCCGCGCTGCAGCGCCACCGCGCGCCGATCAAGGCGATGCTGCTGTCGGGCCGCATCGTCGTCGGCGCCGGCAACATCTACGCCTGCGAGGCGCTGCACGCCGCCGGCATCCACCCGGCGACACCGTGCCGGCGCATCGGCCCGGTGCGCGCCGCACGCCTGCTGCAGGCGCTGCGCGAGACGCTGGCGCAGGCGATCGAGCTCGGCGGCTCGACGCTGCGCGATTTCCGCGACGCGCACGGCATGGACGGCGCCTTCCAGCAGCACGCGCGGGTCTATGGCCGCGCCGGCGAAGCCTGCCCGCGCTGCGGCGCGCCGGTGCGCCGCATCGTGCAGGCGCAACGCGCCACCTACTTCTGCGCCGGCTGCCAGCGGCCCTGATCGAGACGGATTGCGCAGCGGCGCCGTGGCGCGCCGCGGCGGCCGCAGGCGCTGCGCTAGCATCGGCCGGCCGATGAAGAGTTCCCTCGTCTCGACGCTCGAAACGCTCGCCGCCTGGCGCCACGACGTGGATCGCCGCGTCGGCGCGCTGGCGCGTTTCCTCGCCGACCACGAACTGGCAGACGCCGCCCAGGCCGAGCGCCTGGCCTCGCTGCGCGAACGCCTGGCCTCCGAACGCATCGTGCTGGCCTTCGTCGCCGAGTTCTCGCGCGGCAAGTCCGAGCTTATCAACGCGATCTTCTTCGCCGCCACCGGCCGGCGCGTGATGCCGGCGACACCCGGGCGCACGACGATGTGCCCGGTCGAGCTGTTCCACGACCCGGCGCTGCCGCCGCGGTTGGCGTTGCTGCCGATCGAAACCCGCCTGGCCGGCCAGTCGCTGGGCGAACTGCGCCGCCGCGACGAAGCCTGGCAGGTCCTGCCGCTGGACCCGCAGGACCCCGAGGCGCTGGCGCAGACGCTGGCCGCCGTCACGCGCACGCGCCGCGTGCCGGTCGGCGAGGCGCGCTCGCTGGGCTTCTGGCACGACGAGCGCCCCGAGGACAACCCGCCGGTGCTGGCCGACGGCCAGGTCGAGGTGCCGGCCTGGCGCCACGCGCTGATCAACTTCCCGCACGAGCTGCTGTCGCGCGGCCTGGTCGTCGTCGACACGCCGGGGCTCAACGCGATCGGCGCCGAACCCGAGCTGACGCTGTCGCTGCTGCCTTCGGCACACGCCTGCGTCTTCGTGCTCGCGGCCGACGCCGGCGTCACGCGGTCCGACCTCGCGATCTGGCGCGAGCACCTGGGTGGCGAGGCGCTTGAGCGTTTCGTCGTGCTGAACAAGATCGACACCCTGGCCGACCCGCTGGCCGCGCCGGTGGTCGTCGCGGCGCAGATCGAGCACCAGCGCGACGCCAGCGCCGCGGCGCTGGGCATCACGCGTTCGCGTGTCTTCCCGCTGTCGGCGCGCGAGGCGCTGGCCGCGCGGGTTTCCGGCGACGACGCGGCGCTGCAAGCCAGCCGCCTGCCGCTGCTGGAGGCGGCGCTGACCGCCGAGCTGATCCCGCGCCAGCACGAGGTGCTGGCCCAGGCCACCGCCGGCAGCGCGCAGCAGATGCGCAGCGCCGCCGCGCGCCGCCTGGCCGACCGCCGCCGCCAGCTCGCCGAACAGCTGCTCGAGCTGCGTGGCCTGCGCGGCAAGAGCGCCGCCAAGGTGCGGCTGATGCTCGAACGCGTGGAAGCCGAGTCGGCCGAGTTCGACGGCTGCGTCAAGCGCCTGGCCGCGCTGCGCCTGGTGCAGTCGCGCCAGCTGACGGCGGTGCAGGAACGCCTGGGCAGCGACGCGCTGCGCACCGAGGTCGCGGCGATGCTGTCGGCCATCGGCGGCCGGCCTTTCGCCGGCGGCGCACGCGAAGCCTTCGCGACGCTGTTCAAGCGCCTGCGTGCGGCGCTGTCCGAAGCCAGCGTGCGCAGCGACGAGATGCGCCGCATGCTGGATTCCAGCTTCGTGCAGCTCAACGCCGAACACGGTTTCGCCTTCGCGCTGCAAGCGCCGCCTTCGCTGAACGTGCACGTCGACGAACTCGACGCGCTGGAGCAGACCTACGGCCGCCACCTCGGGCTGGCGCAATCCTGGCGGCTGGCGCTGCCCGGCGCCACCGAGCAGCTGCGCCGCGTGCTGCTGGCCGCGCTGCGCACGGTGTTCGAACGCGCGGTGCACGACGTCGAAGGCTGGAGCCGCTCGCAGTCGGCGCAGGTCGACGAGCAGCTGCGCGAACGCCGCCGTGCCTTCCGCCGCCGCCGCGAGGCGCTGGAGCGCATCCAGTCCGCCGCCGGCGAGCTGGAAGGACGCATCGCCGAGGTCGAGCAGCAGGACCAGCACCTGCTGGCGCTTCAGGTCGGGCTGGACCGTCTGGTCGACGAACTCGTGGCCAGCGCGCGCGAAGCCGTCACCGCCGCCGCGCCACGTGCGCTAGACGCCGCCTGATGCCGGCCGCCGGCATCGCCGCGCGCGTCGTGCGCTGGCAGCGCGAACACGGCCGCCACACGCTGCCGTGGCAGAACACGCGCGACCCCTACCGCATCTGGCTGTCCGAGGTGATGCTGCAGCAGACCCAGGTGGCGACGGTGCTGGGCTACTACGAACGTTTCCTGCAGCGCTTCCCCGACGTCGCCGCGCTCGCCGCCGCGCCGCTGGACGAGGTGCTGGCGCTGTGGAGCGGCCTGGGCTACTACAGCCGCGCGCGCAACCTGCACCGCTGCGCCCAGGCCGTTGTCGCCGAGCACGGCGGGCGTTTCCCGCCCGACGCCGCGACGCTGGCGACACTGCCCGGCATCGGCCGCTCGACGGCCGCGGCGATCGCCGCCTTCGCCTACGGCGAGCGCGCCGCGATCCTGGACGGCAACGTCAAGCGCGTGCTGACCCGCGCGATCGGTTTCGCCGGCGACCTGGCGCGCCCGGCCGAGGAGCGGGCGCTGTGGCGCGAAGCCGAGGCGCTGCTGCCCGACGAGGGCATCGAGCGCTACACCCAGGGCCTGATGGACCTGGGCGCGACCGTCTGCCTGGCGCGCCGGCCGCAGTGCCTGCTGTGCCCGCTGGCCGAGGTCTGCATCGCGCGCATCGAAGGCACGCCCGAACGCTACCCGGTGAAGACACGCACGCTGCGCCGCGGCCGGCGGCGCCACGCGCTGCTGTGGCTGAGCCGGGGCGACTCGGTCTGGCTGGTGCAGCGGCCCGATACCGGCGTCTGGGCGGCGCTCTGGAGCCTGCCCGAGTACGAATCGGCCGAGTCGCTGCAGGCGCTGGTCGCCGGCTGGCCGGGGCAGGGCGCCTGGCTGGACCCGTTCGTGCACGTGCTGACGCACCTGGACTGGACGCTGGAGCCGCTGCGCTGGACGCTGCCGCCGGCGCTGGCCGCGGAGCCCGGCGCCATTGAGGCCGCCTTGCCGGCCGGGCGCTGGTTCACGCGTGCCGAGGCGCTGGCCGCCGGGCTGCCGGCGCCGGTGCGGCGCCTGCTGGAAGCCGACGTGGCGCTCAGCCGATGACGATGGACTTGTCGCGCAGGTAGCCGTCGACGATCGACAGCCGGATCACCGGGTCTTCGAGTTCCATCAGCTTCTGCTTGGCCGCCAGCGGCACCGGCAGCAGCTCGCACCAGCGGTTGGCCACCCAGCCGGCATCGTCGAAGCGGTAGGGCTCGGCGAACGGCTGGTGGCCTTGTTCGTCGAGCTTGTGGATCGCCTCCTGCAGCGCCTGCACCGTCGGCTGCATCGCCTCGCCGGGCGCACGCAGCGCGTCGGCGGCGATCTCCTCGACTTCGCAAGTCCACAGCCCGTCGGCCTGCTGCTCGGGCTTCGCGGCGAGGCGGAAACGTTCCAGCCCGGTGCCGCGCACGCGCAGCAGCCCGGGGCCGTCGGCGTCGACTTCGTCGAGCCGCACGGTGACGCCGACCCGTTCGAGCCTCACACCCTGCGCCGCGGTGCCGCTCTCGCGCCCCTGCTGCAGGCAGACGATGCCGAAGCCGGTGCCTTCCCGCAGGCAGCGGGCGACGAGGTCCAGGTAACGTGCCTCGAAGACCTTCAGCCCCATCAGCCCGCCGGGGAAGAGCACGGCCTGCAGCGGGAACAGCGGCAGCGGTTCAGCCACGGGCGTCGAGCTCTCGGTGGCGGATCAGCGTCGCCTGGCGGCCTTCGAAGCGCCGCGCCAGCCATTCGACGCCGTAGACCGAACGGTGCTGGCCGCCGGTGCAGCCCAGCGCGACCGTCAGGTAGCTGCGCTGGTTGTCCTCGAACGCCGGCAGCCAGCGCTCGATGAAGGCTGCGATCTGCTCCAGCATCTCGCCGACGTCGTTCTGGGCGCGCAGGTAGGCGGCCACCGGCTCGTCGCGGCCGGTCAGCGCGCGCAGCTCGCGCACGTAGTACGGGTTGGGCAGCGCGCGCATGTCGAAGACGTAGTCGGCGTCCAGCGGCACACCCTGCTTGAAGGCGAAGCTCTCGAAGACCAGCGTCAGCGCCGATTCGCGGGCGCCGGCCAGGCCGCGCACCCAGGCGCGCAGCACGCCGGGGCGCAGCTGGCTGGTGTCGATGACGGTGGACTTCTCGCGCAGCCCGGCGAGCAGCTCGCGTTCGAGCTCGATCGCCTCGACCAGCGCACGTGCGGCGTCGCCGCCGGCCGGCACCGAGGACAGCGGGTGCGGGCGGCGCGTCTCGGAGAAACGCCGCACCAGGGCGTCGGTGCTGGCGTCCAGGAACAGCGAGCGCACCTTCAGGCCTTCGGCGCGAAGTTCGTCGATCAGCGGCAGCAGCAGCGGCAGCGAGCCGACGGTGCGCACGTCGACCGCGACGGCCACGCGCCGCGTCCAGCGTTCGTGCTCCAGGCGCACGAACTCGCGCAGCAGCTCCGGCGGCAGGTTGTCGACGCAGAAGTAGCCGGCGTCTTCGAGCGCATGCAGCGCGATCGACTTGCCCGAGCCCGAGATCCCGGTGACTAGCACGATCTCGTTGCCGCTGCTGTCGGGCAGCGGTGCCCATTCGCTGGGCGGAGGTTCCACGAAACCGCTCATCTGAGGTTCCCGGCGAGCATCGCCTCGGCGTGCGCGCGGCTGGTGCTGGTCAGGCGTTCGCCGCCGAGCATGCGCGCGACTTCGGCGACACGCGCCTCGCCGGCGACCGGGTGCACCTCGCTGACCGTGGCCTTGCCCTGCAGCGCCTTGGCGACGACGAAATGGTGGTCGGCGCAGGCCGCGACCTGCGCCAGATGGGTGACGGCCAGCACCTGCGTCGTGCCGCCGAGCTGCTTCATCAGCCGGCCGACGCTGTCGGCCACGGCGCCGCCGACGCCGGCGTCGATCTCGTCGAAGATCAGCGTCTGCGCGCCGTCGCCGGGTGCGTTGGCGGCCGTCGTGACGGCGATCGCCAGCGCCAGGCGCGACAGCTCGCCACCCGAGGCGACCTTGGCGATCGCACGCGGCGTGCTGCCGGCGTGGCCGGCGACACGCAGCTCGACGTTTTCCAGCCCGTAGGCCTGCGGTTCGTCCTGCGGCACGAGCGCGACCTCGAAACGCCCGCCGGCCATGCCGAGCTGCTGCATCGCCTGCGTCACCGCGTCGGCGAGCCTGGGCGCGGCCTTGGCGCGGGCGCGGCTGATCTTCTTCGCTTCGTCGCGCCAGGCGCGTTCGGCAGCGGTGGCGGCACGTTCCAGGCCGTCCAGGTCGGCCGCAGCGTCCAGCGCCGCGAGTTCGGCCTTCCAGCCTGCCAGCAGCGCCGGCAGCTCGACCGGCTGGCGGCGGTAGCGCCGCGCCAGCGAGACCCAGGCGCCCAGGCGCGCGTCCAGGTCGGCCAGGCGTTCGGGGTCGGGCTCGCGGCGGCCGAGGTAGGCGCCGAGCGTGTGCGCCGCGTCTTCCAGCTGCGCCTGGGCGCCGCGCAGCACCTCGACGACCGAGGCCAGCTCGGCGTCGTAGCGCTGCACTTCCTCCAGCGCGTCGATGGCACGCGAGATCAGCGCGTCGGCCGACGGTTCGCCTTCGGCCGTGGCGTCCAGCGCGGTGCGGGCGCCGTCGAGCAGCGCCTGGCCGTGCGCCAGCCGCTGGTGTTCGGCGTTCAGCTCGTCCCACTCGTGTTCGCCGGGGGCGAGCTTGTCGATCTCGCCGATCTGCCAGGCCAGGCGCTCGCGTTCACGCTCCAGCGTGTCGCGCTGCGCGCGTGCGGCGTCCAGCGCCGCCAGCGCCTGGCGCCAGGCGGCCCAGCGTGCGGCCAGCGGGCGCGTGTCGGCGCCGGCCTGGGCGTCGAGCAGCGCGCGCACCGCGGCCGGGCGCGTCAGGCTCTGCCAGGCGTGCTGGCCGTGGATGTCGACGAGGTGGTCGGCCGCTTCGCGCAGCTGCGTCACGGTGGCCGGGCTGCCGTTGATCCACGCCCGGCTCTTGCCCTGGGCGTCGATCGTGCGGCGAAGCAGCAGCGTCGGTTCGGCGGCGAAACCGGCTTCGTCCAGCCAGGCGGCCAGCGAGGGCGGGGCGTCGAACTCGGCGGCGACCTCGGCGCGTGCCGCGCCTTCGCGCACCAGCGTCGCGTCGCCGCGTGCGCCCAGCGCCAGCTGCAGCGCGTCGATCAGGATGGACTTGCCGGCACCGGTCTCGCCGGTGAGCACGCTGAAGCCGGCGTCGAGCTCGATCTCCAGGCGTTCGACGATGACGACGTCGCGAAGAGAAAGTCGGCGCAGCATCTCTAGACCACGCCTTCGTACCAGCGCAATTTGCGGCGGAGGGTGGCGTAGTAGCTCCAGCCGCGCGGATGAAGGAAACGCACCTTGTAGGCCGAGCGCCGCACCTGCACGCAGTCGCCGTGCGCGAGGCTCGCGAGGCTGTGCATGTCGAAGTGCGCCGAGGCGTCGCGGCCGGCGACCAGCGTGATGCGGATCGTCGCGCTGTCGGGCAGCACGATCGGCCGGTTGGACAGCGTGTGCGAGGCGATCGGCGCGAACACCAGCCCGGCGATGCCGGGGTGCAGGATGGGCCCGCCGGCCGACAGCGCGTAGGCAGTGGAGCCGGTCGGCGTGGCGATGATCAGGCCGTCGCAGCGCAGGTTGGCGACGAAATCGTCGTCGACGTCCACCCGCAGCTCGACCATGCTGGCCGTGACGCCGCGCGCGACGACCACGTCGTTCAGCGACAGCGCCTCGTGGATCGGCAGGCCGTTGCGGAAGACCTGGCCTTCCAGCATCGAGCGGTGCTCTTCCTCGTAGTCGCCGGCGATCATCGTCGCCAGCGCTTCCTTGTACTGGCCGACCGGCACGTCGGTGATGAACCCCAGCCGGCCCTGGTTGATGCCCACCAGCGGCAGGTTGTGGCGCGAGAACTCGCGTGCGATGCCGAGCATCGTGCCGTCGCCGCCGACGACGACGGCGAAGTCGCAGCACTCGCCGAGCGCCGACGCGTCGTGCGCGCCGAACTCGGTGATCCCGGTGGCTTCGGCGGTCTCGCGCTCGAAGTACACCTCGACGCCTTGTTCCTGGAGGAAACGGGAAACCTCCAGCAGCACCGGGGCGATGCCCTGTGCCTGATACTTTCCGACGATGGCTGCGTGACGGAACGGGGCCGGCATGCGGCGCATTACACCATAGCGAAATGCGCTCTCTACAATCCGAAACCATGCTCGACGACCGCGCCAAGACGCTGCTGAAAGCCCTCGTGGAGCGCTACATCGCCGACGGCCAGCCGGTGGGGTCGCGCACCCTCTCGCGTGCCTCCGGCCTGGACCTGTCGCCGGCGACGATCCGCAACGTGATGGCCGACCTCGAAGAGCTCGGCCTGATCGCCAGCCCGCACACCAGCGCCGGCCGCATCCCGACGGCGCGCGGCTACCGGCTGTTCGTCGACACGATGCTGACTGCGCGGCCGATCGACCTGCAGACCGTCGCGCCCGAACTGGCCGCCGCGCGCGAGCAGCTGCACCCCGACCAGCCGCAGCGCGTCATCGCCCAGGCGGCGTCGCTGCTGTCCAACCTGTCGAGCTTCGTCGGCGTCGTCAGCGCGCCGCGCAAGGCCGGGCTGATCCACCACATCGAGTTCCTGCGCCTTGGCGAGCGCCGCGTGCTGGTGATCCTCGTCGCGCCGGACGGCGACGTGCAGAACCGCGTCATCTTCACCGCGCGCGACTACACGCAGCCCGAGCTGATCGAGGCCACGAACTTCCTCAACGCCCACTACACCGGGCTGGCGATCGAGGAGGTGCGCGAGCGCCTGAAGCACGAGGTCGACGCGCTGCGCGGCGAGATCGCCCAGCTGATGCAGGCCGCCGTGCAGGCCGGCGAGGAACTGGCCGGTCGCAGCGAGAACGTCGTCGTCTCCGGCGAGCACAACCTGCTGGGCGTGCAGGACCTGGGCCACGACATGGCCGGGTTGCGCCGGCTGTTCGACGTCTTCGAGCAGAAGACCGAGCTGATGCGGCTGCTGGACGTCAGCAGCCGCGCCGAAGGCGTGCGCATCTACATCGGCGGCGAGAGCCAGGTCGTGCCCTTCGAGGAGCTGTCGGTCGTCACCGCCCCCTACGAGGTGGACGGGCGCATCGTCGGCACGCTCGGTGTCATCGGCCCGACCCGCATGGCCTACGACCGCATGATCCGCATCGTCGACATCACCGCACGGCTGGTCGGCAACGCCTTGTCTTCGCGCTGACGGGGGCTCCCCCCCCAGCGTGACGGCTTGGGCGTGAGGGATTGCCGGTTAAGCATTGAGAATTGTCAGATTGCTCCGGGGGCGCCCGGTACACGCTGTAACACGGGGTCGGTATAAGCGGCAGAGGCCGCGACGCGTCAGACTTCCGGCCGCCGTCTTCTCCGGCACGACATTCGCGCATCAGACGCAGGTCGGGGGCGATTCAAGCGAGGCGAAACCACCGCCGCCTCGTCTCGGGAGTTGGGTTGTCCGCATCCGTCGGGTGCCTCTCGGTCTGCCTCGTGCCATGGCCGCTCCGCCGCGCTGGCGTCCTGTTCGCGCGCGGGGTGCTGGCGTGGCTCGCCATCCTGTGCGCGACCGACGCCTCGTCCGCCGCCGCGCCGCAGGCCGCCACACCCCGCGTGCTGCGTGTCGTCAGCGACGAGAACTACCCCCCGTTCCTGTTCCGTGACGTCGACGGCCACGTCCAGGGTTATCTGGTCGACTACTGGAAGCTCTGGGAGCGCCGCACCGGCGTGCGTGTCGAGCTGATCGCCACCGGCTGGGTCGAGGCTCAGCGGCGCGTGCAGAGCGGCGAGGCCGACGTCATCGACCTCATCTACCGCACTCCGCCGCGCGAGGCGCTGTACGACTTCTCCGAGCCCTACGCCGAGCTGCCGGTCAACATCTACAGCCACGTCGGCATCAGCGGCGTCACCAATCCGGCGACGCTGAAAGGCATGCCGGTCGGCGTGCAGCAGGGCGACGCCTGCGTCGACAAGCTGCACGAATACGGCATCGACACGCTGGTCACCTACCGCAACTACGACGCGCTGATCTCCGGCGCCAAGCGTGCCGAGGTGCGCCTGTTCTGCCTGGACCAGGCGCCGGCCAACTTCTACCTCTACAAGTTCGGCGCCGAACGCGAGTTCAGGCGCGCCTTCCAGCTCTACACCGGCCACTTCCACCGTGCCGTGCGCAAGGGCGACACCGAGACGCTGGAGCTGGTGCGCCGCGGCGTCGCCGCGATCGACCCGCAGGAGGACGAGGCGCTGCGCCAGGCCTGGTTCGGCGCGCCGCTGCGCGGGCCGTCCTACGTCGACGAGCTGTGGTGGATCGCGCCGGCCGTGCTGGCGCTGGGCGCCGCGCTGCTGCTGTGGAACGTCGCGCTGCGCCGCCGCGTCGCCGGCCGCACCGCCGAGCTGCAGGATGCGCTGAGCGAGCTGCGCAAGGCGCACGAGGTGGCCGAAGGGGTGCGCGCCAACCTGTCGGCGACGCTCTCGGCGATCCCCGACCTGCTGTTCGAGTTCGACGGCCACGGGCGTTACCTGGACATCTACTCGGGCGCCAGCTCGCGGCTGCTGTACCGCCATTCCGACGAGGTCATCGGCCGGCGCGTCGACGAGGTGCTGCCGCCGGCGGCCGCACATATCGTGCTGGAGTCGATCGCCGCGGCGCTGCGCGACGGTGCCGACTACGGCCGCACGATGGAGCTGGAACTCGACGGCCGGCCCTGCTGGTTCGAGCTGTCGACGACACGCAAGGACGCCGGCCACGTGCTGACGCTGTCGCGCGACATCACGCGCCGCCGCGCGGCCGAAGAAGCCTTGCTGCGGGCGCGCGAGCGCGAGGTCATCGTCGAACGCGACCGCCGCCTGCGCGCGCTGAGCGACGCCGCACCGGTGCCGATGCTCTATCTGCGCGGCGAGGTCGTCGAATCGGCCAACCTCGCGTTCCGCGAGCTCTTCGGCGTCGACGAGAACGACCTGGACGGCTTCGACGCCTGGTGGCGCCTGGTCTGCCCCGACGACGAAGCCCGCGCGGCGATGCAGGGCGCCTGGCGCGACGCCGTCGAACGCGCCGCCGCCGACGGCGGCCGCGTGCGCGAGATGGAGATCCGCGCCACGGCGCGCGGCGGCATCGTCCTGGTGCTGCTCGTCGGCGGGCAGCTGCTGGGCGACGGCATGGTCGTCACGATGGCCGACATCACGCCGCTCAAGCGCGCCAGGAGCTCGCCGAGGCCGCCAGCGCCGCCAAGAGCAACTTCCTGGCGACGATGAGCCACGAGATCCGCACGCCGATGAACGCGATCATCGGCATGACGGCGCTGGCGCTGAACACCGACCTCAACCCGCGCCAGCGCGACTATCTGCACAAGATCCAGACCGCCGGCCGCAGCCTGCTGGCGACGATCAACGACATCCTCGACTTCTCCAAGATCGAGGCCGGCAAGCTGGAGATCGAGCAGCCGCGAGTTCGAGCTGGAGGAGGTGCTCGGCGAGGTCTGCGACCAGCTCGCCGCGCGCGCGCGCGGCCAAGGGCCTGGAGTTCGTCGTCGACCTCGGCACCGAGGTGCCGCGCCGCCTGATCGGCGACCCGCTGCGCCTGGGCCAGGTGCTGCTCAACCTGTGCGGCAACGCGGTCAAGTTCACCGAACAGGGCGAGCGTCTGTGTGCGCCTGCACGTGCAGCGCCAGACCGAGGGCTGCGTCGATGCTGCGCTGCGCCGTGCAGGACAGCGGCATCGGCCTGGACGCCGAGCAGCGTTCGCGCCTGTTCCAGAGCTTCCAGCAGGCCGACAGCTCGATCACGCGGCGCTACGGCGGCACCGGGCTGGGCCTGGTCATCGCCAAGCGCATGGTCGAGCTGATGGGCGGCGAGATCGGCGTCGACAGCGAGCCGGGTGCCGGCCCACGTTCTGGTTCACGCCCACCTGGGCTGCGCCGGGCGCGGCACGCGCGCCAGGAGGAGGCCACGCTGCGCGGGCGCGCATCGCTGGTGGTCGACGACGCATCCGCGGTCGCGCGCAGGTCATGGTGACGATGCTGCGCGGCTTCGGGCTGCAAGTCACGCTGCGCCGGGGGCGGGACGCCTGCGCGCGCTGCGCGCGAGCCGACGCGGCCGGCCCAGCTTCGACGTGGTGCTGCTCGACTGCCAGCATGCCGCGGCTGGACGGCTCGAACCGGCGACGGCCTTGCGGCGCTGGCCCTGCAGCGCGCCGCCGCCGGCTGGTCGCCGCTGGCGGCGGCCAATGTCGTCGAGCCGAGGACGCAGACGTCAGCGCCGAGCGCGCGCCGGTGCTGCACCAAGCCGGTGACACGCGTCGCGCGCTGCTCGACACGCTATGCGCCTGCTGGTCGAGCCGGCCAGCTGGCGCCCGCCTCGACGGCGGCGCCGGCCGCCGACGCCGGCCCGCGCGGCGCTGCGCGGACGGCGCGTGCTGCTGGTCGAGGACAACGACGCTCAACCAGCAGATCGCCGTCGAGCTGCTGAGCGAGCCGCCGGCCTGGAGGTCGACGTCGCCGAGCAACGGCATCGTCGCCGTCGAGATGGTGCGCAGCACCCAGTACGACCTGGTGCTGATGGACGTGCAGATGCCCGAGATGGACGGCCTGAGCGCCACCCGCCGCGATCCGCGCGCTGACCGGCGCGAGCGCGGCTGCCCATCGTCGCGATGACCGCCAACGCCGATGCAGGGCGACGTGCAGCGCTGCCTGAACGCCGGCATGGACGACCACATCGCCAAGCCGATCGACCCCAACCGCCTGGCCTCGCAGCTGCTGGCCTGCCTGGTGCGCCGGCCCCCGGCCGCGCTGCCGGCGCCGACGCCGGCCCCGGTGTCGGCCGACCAGGGCGTGCTCGACATCGAGACCGGCCTGCGCCTGGCCGGCGGCCGGCGCGGCCTGTACGAGCGCCTGCTGCGCCGTTTTGCCGAAGGCCGCGACAACACCGCGACGCGCATCGAGGAAGCTCTGGTCGCCGGCGACCTGGCGCGGTGCCCGGCTGGCGGCGCACACGCTGAAGGGCGGCGCGGCGCAGATCGGCGCCGCCGCCGTCAGCGCGCTGGCCGCGGCGCTGGAACAGTCGTTGCGCGAAGGCGCCGCACCCGAGCGCCTGCAGGCCCAGCAGGCCGACCTGGCGGTGGCGCTGACGGCGCTGGACGACGCCGTGCGCGCCGCTCTGCCCCCGGCCGACGAGGCCTCCTAGAATCGCCGTCTTCCTGCACGGGGGCCGTTAGCTCAGTCGGTTAGAGCAGAGGACTCATAATCCTTTGGTCCGGGGTTCGAACCCCCGACGGCCTACCACCTGCAGGCACCCCTGCTATTCGCCAGCCTTGTTTTGGGCGATCACCTCGGCATCGAGTCCGGGGTCAGGCCGGCGCCAGATGCACCCCCTTGGCTCGCTGTTAAAGACGGTGCTGGCGCGCCTGCTTTCCCGCAATGACGGTTCCTCGCACCTGCTATCGCCCACCTCGAAGCCTCGGGTGACATGCACTGCATTCCGAGCATGGAAACCAGCGGGCTCCTCGTGCCGACTTGATACTCAATCGAACGAGCCGATCGCGGCGCCGGGATGTCTATTTCCCGTCTTGCCAAACGACGGTCCCCATCAAGGCGTGGCGGAGAATCGGTCCAGAAAAACTAGTGCGTCGGCGACGCGCGCCTGTTTCCGTCCTGAACGATTGTCTGGTTGCCGAGCAGGGAGGCCGGCGCCCACCGAGTGGCATGAATAGAAGAACATGAACCATCAAGCGCTTTCATCCTTCATCTGGTCCGTCGCCGACCTGCTGCGCGGCGACTACAAGCAGTCCGAATACGGACGCGTCATCCTCCCCTTCACGGTGTTGCGCCGCCTCGATTGCGTGCTCGCCGCCACCAAGCCGGCCGTGCTGGCCGAGTTCGAGGCCAAGACCCGGCTGGGCGTGAACCCGGAGCCGTTCCTGCTTCGCAAGGCCGGGCAGAGCTTCTTCAACACCTCGCCGCTGGACCTGGGCAAGCTGCTCGGCGACCAGGATCACATCCGGCAGAACCTCTACGCCTACGTGCAGGGCTTCTCGCCGGCGGCGCGCGACATCTTCGAGCGTTTCGACTTCTTCACGCAGGTCGAGCGGCTGGCCAAGGCCAACCTGCTGTACCTCGTCACCGAAAGGTTCGCCCACATCGACCTGCACCCGTCGGTGGTCGACAACGCGAGCATGGGCGCGGTGTTCGAGGAACTGATCCGCAAGTTCGCCGAGATCAGCAACGAGACCGCCGGGGAGCACTTCACGCCACGTGAAGTCATCCGGCTGATGGTGAGCCTGCTGTTCATCGAAGACGACGACGTGCTGACCCCCGGTAACGCGGTGGTGCGCACCATCTACGACCCGACGGCGGGCACGGGCGGCATGCTCAGCGTCGCCGGCGAGTACCTGCTGGAGCACAACCCGCAGGCGCGCCTGACGATGTTCGGCCAGGAGCTCAACGACGAGAGCTACGCGATCTGCAAGGCCGACATGCTCATCAAGGGCCAGGACGTGGCCAACATCGTCGCCGGCAACACGCTCAGCGACGACGGCCACGGCGGCCGCAAGTTCGACTACATGCTGTCCAACCCGCCCTTCGGCGTGGAATGGAAGAAGGTCGAAAAGCAGGTGCGGCTGGAGCACGAACAGAAGGGCCACGACGGCCGCTTCGGCCCCGGCCTGCCGCGCGTCAGCGACGGCTCGATGCTGTTCCTGATGCACCTGCTGTCCAAGATGCGCCCGGCGCACGACGGCGGCAGCCGATTCGGCATCGTGCTCAACGGCTCGCCGTTGTTCACCGGCGGCGCCGGCAGCGGCGAGAGCGAGATCCGCCGTTACGTGCTCGAGAACGACCTGGTGGAGGCCATCGTCGGCCTGCCCACCGACATGTTCTACAACACCGGCATCGCCACCTACGTGTGGGTCCTGTCCAACCGCAAGCCGGAGGACCGCAGGGGCTACGTGCAGCTGATCGACGCCAGCGGCTTCTGGCAGAAGATGCGCAAGAGCCTGGGCAGCAAGCGCAAGGAGATGAGCGAGGCCCACATCGCCACCGTGACCCGCCTGTTCGGCGACTTCACCGAGGCGGAGCTGGTCACCGTGTTCGATGCCGCTGGCCAAGCCCTGGGCGAGCCGTTGCTCGTTACCGGCACCGACACCCCGCCCGCCGCGCCCGAAGGCGGCCGGCTCAAGCGTGTGCCGATCTCGCGCATCTTCCGCAACCAGGACTTCGGCTACACCACCATCACCGTGGAGCGCCCGCTGCGTGACGAGGCTGGCGAGGTGGTCGTTGGTCTGAAGGGCAAGCAGAAGGGCAAGCCGCAGCCCGACAGCGCGCTGCGCGACACCGAGAACGTGCCGCTCGGCGAAGACATCGGCGCCTACTTCAAGCGCGAGGTGCTACCCCATGCGCCCGATGCCTGGATCGACGACGAAAAGAGCAAGGTCGGCTACGAGATCCCGTTCAACCGCCACTTCTACGTCTTCGAGCCGCCGCGCAGCCTGCAGGCCATCGACGAGGAGCTGAAGACCGTCACGGCTCGCATCATGAAGATGCTGGGGGAGTTGGCGGAATGAGGTTGCCAAGGTACGGGGAGTACAAGGACAGCGGGGTGGAATGGCTTGGTCAGATTCCCTCCCACTGGCGCATTGACCGCCTTAAGGCGTCCGTTGCCTCTGCACGGAACGGAATCTGGGGAGACGAGCCGCAGGGTGATGAGAACGACATCGCCTGCGTCCGGGTGGCGGACTTTGACCGGGGGCGACTCCAAGTTAGGCCGGAGATTCCGACCATGCGCTCAGTTACTGAGAAGGAGCGCGCCGGCAGACTGCTGAACAAGGGTGACCTGCTACTGGAGAAGTCTGGCGGCGGTGAGCTTCAGCCGGTGGGTCAGGTGGTTCTCTATCAACTGGATGCGCCTGCGGTGTGCTCCAACTTCGTTGCTCGCGTGGCCTTGAAACAGGGTATGTGCGCAGGCTACTGGAACTACGTCCACAGCGCCGCCTATGCCGTAGGTGTCAACATCGGGTCCATCAATCAGACATCCGGAATACAGAACCTTGACCAGGACCGCTACTTCAACGAGCGAGCGCCATTTCCGTCGGAGGGAGAGCAAACCGCCATCGCCGCCTTCCTTGATCGCGAGACCGCAAGAATTGATGCGCTAATTGCCGAGCAGGAAAAGCTCATCACCCTGCTGGCCGAGAAACGCCAGGCGATCATCTCAAACGCCGTCACCAAGGGCCTCGACCCCGGCGCCCCGACGAAGGATTCCGGTGTGGCATGGCTGGGGAAGGTTCCTGCCCACTGGCGGATCGGGAAAATTCAGTCTTTTGCTCGCCGTGAGTCTGGTCATACGCCGAGTCGACAGCATCCGGAGTACTGGGAAAATTGCAGCATTCCCTGGTTCTCACTGGCGGATGTATGGCAAATCCGCGATGGCAAGGCGAAGTACGTTTACGACACCAAGGAGAAAATAAGCGAACTCGGAGTGGCCAACTCCTCGGCTCGCCTGCTCCCGGCAGGTACTGTAATTTTGTCTAGAACGGCATCGGTCGGTTACTCGGCCATCATGGGTTGTGACATGGCGACCACGCAGGACTTCATAAATTGGGTGTGTGGCCCCAAGTTGATGCCGGATTTTCTGCTGCATGTGCTTCGCGGCATGCGCCCGGAGTTCGACAGGTTGATGATGGGCTCCACCCACCAGACAATCTACATGCCGGACGTGGCGAAACTGCTGATGGCGCTGCCTCCTTTGCACGAGCAGGAGGAACTCGTTGATTTCATCGAGCGCAAGGTCGCCGATCTTGATGCGCTGCAGACTGAGTCGGAACGTGCCGCTGCTCTTCTAAAAGAACGCCGCTCGGCCCTCATCGCCGCAGCCGTTACCGGTCAAGTCGACGTGCGCGGCGACTGAGTTCAAACTGCCACAACAGCAACATCCGTCAGGGAGGGAAAGATGAGCCAATTCGACAGCACCAAACGCTCACTGGAAGACGTACTCAAGGACGTCAGCATCGGCAAGATTCAGCTGCCCGACTTTCAGCGCGGCTGGGTCTGGGACGACGGCCACGTGCGCAGCCTGCTGGTGAGCATCGCGCGCTCGTTCCCGGTGGGAGCGGTGATGCTGCTGGAGACCGGCGGCGAAACCCGCTTCCAGATTCGCCCCGTAGAAGGTGTCAAGCTGTCGATCCCGGCGACATCTGCGGAACTGCTGATACTTGACGGCCAGCAACGGCTGACCACGCTGACGCAAGTTCTGTCCATCGATGGGCCGGTGGCCACGCGCAACGAGAAGGGCCGTGCCATTGAGCGCTACTACTACTGGGACATTAAGCGCGCGCTGGACGGCGTGGGGTCACTGGACGATGCCGTCATCGCCGTTGAGGCCGACAAGTGCCTGCGCGAAAACTTCGGCCGCGACATCAAGCTGGACCTTACGACCCCGGAGAAGGAGTACCAGCAGCTTTACTTCCCCTGCCGGCAGACGCTTAACTCCGACGCCTGGGAAGAAGGCTTGCAGGAGGCCTGCCCCGAGCAGTTTGGCCTGTACATGAAGTTCCGCAAGCAAGTGTTGCAGGCTTTCCGCAGCTACCAGTTGCCAGTCATCCAACTGCACCGGTCGACCAGCAAGGAGGCTGTGTGCCTCGTGTTCGAGAAGGTGAACACGGGTGGCGTGCCGCTGAACGTGTTCGAACTGGTCACCGCGACATACGCCGCCGACGGCTACAACCTGCGTGACGACTGGTTCGGCAGCGCAGCGCGCAAGGTGGAGTCGCGCCAGAAGCGGCTGGCCAAGGAGCCGGTGCTGACCGCGCTTGAGTCCACCGACTTCCTGCAGGCGATTGCGATGCTGCACACGCTCAAGCGCCGCAAGGCCGACCTAGGCGATGGCAAGACGGGCAAGCAGGTCACACCGGTCAGTGCCAAGCGCGCCACCATCCTGGACATGCCATTGGCGGCCTATCAGGAGTGGGCGGGCGCTGCCGAAGAGGGCTTCAAGCGCGCAGCCAAATTCCTCAAACGCGAATGCGTTCGTGACGTGCGTGACCTGCCTTACCGCACACAACTGGCGCCGCTCGCTGCTGTGCTGGCCCTGTTGGAAGAGCGCTGGAAGGAGCCCCGCATCTACGACAAGCTGGCGCGTTGGTACTGGTGCGGCGTGCTTGGCGAGCTTTATGGCGGCGCGGTGGAAACACGCATCGCCAACGATGCCGAGGACCTGCTGGCCTGGATTGACTCTGACGCTACGGCAGAGCCGCGCACCATCCATGACGCAGCCTTCCGGCCTGACCGCCTGGACCGCATGACCTCACGGCTCAGCGCGGCCTACAAGGGTCTCAACGTGCTGTTGCTGCGCGGCAAGGCTGCGGACTTTTTCTGGAAGGGCACCATCACTGAGCTGGATGCCGAAGATGTGACCTTGGATATCCACCACATCTTTCCCCAGGACTGGTGCGAGAAGCAGGGCATCAGCCGGAAGCTCTACAACACGGTCGTAAACAAGACGCCGCTGTCCTACAAGGCCAACCGCATGATTGGTGGCATTGCGCCATCGGCCTACCTGGCCAAGCTGCAGAAGCACGCGCAGGTGAAGATGGATGACGCGGCCATGGACACTATCCTGCAGACCCACGCCATCGACCCTGCGCTGCTGCGTAACGATGACTTCCACGCCTTCTACGCGGCACGCAAGCAAGCTCTGTTGGTGCTGATTGGTCAGGCCATGGGCAAGGCGGTCCAGCAAGCAGAAACAGCTTCCTCCTCGGCATTTGCTGCCGACGACGAGGACGAGGAGCAGGACGAGGCCAAGCAAGCATGAGCCTCCACCAGGAGCACCACTTCGAGGCAGGAATCTGCCAGCACCTGGCGGCGAACGGCTGGCTGTACGCGGAGGGTGATGCCGCCCACTTCGACCGCGTCCACGGCCTTTTCGCACCGGACCTGCTGGCCTGGGTCGAGACCACCCAGCCCGAGAGCTGGCAGCGCCTGAACAAGACGCATGGCGCGGCGCTGCCCAAGGTGCTGGCGGAGCGCGTACGCAAGAGCCTGAACGAGCGCGGCACGCTGGACGTGCTGCGCCGCGGCGTCGAGATGCTGGGGCTGAAGGAGGCCTTGTCGTTGGCGCAGTTCAAGCCGGCGTTGGCGCTCAACCCCGCCATCCAGGCCCGCTACGCCGCCAACCGCCTGCGGGTCGTGCGGCAGGTGACGCATTCGCCGAACAACCCGAAGGCCGAGCTGGACCTGGTGCTGTTCGTCAACGGCATCGCGGTGGCGACTGCCGAGCTGAAGAGCGACTACACGCAGAGCGTGCACGATGCGGTCGACCAGTACCGCTTCGACCGGCATCCTCAGCCCAAGGGCGGCGTGGCCGAGCCGCTGCTCAGCTTCCCCGGCGGCGCGCTGGTGCACTTCGCGGTCAGCCAGTCGGAAGTCATGATGACGACCCGCCTCGCCGGGCCGGCCACCACCTTCCTGCCGTTCAACCGCGGCAACGCCGGAGGTGCCGGCAACGCGCCCAACCCGGATGGCTTTGCGACCGCCTACCTCTGGGAGGAGGTCTGGGCGCGCGAGAGCTGGCTGGACATCCTGCACCGCTACTGCATCGGCAAGCGCGACGACAAGAAGCAGCTCAAGGCGGTCGTCTTCCCGCGCTACCACCAGCTCGACGCCACCCGGCGGCTGGTGGCCGATGTCATGGCCAACGGGGCCGGGCAGCGATACCTGATCCAGCACTCGGCCGGCTCGGGCAAGACCAACTCGATCGCCTGGGCCGCGCACTTCCTGGCCGACCTGCACGACGCCCAACACCAGAAGCTGTTCGACAGCGTGCTGGTCGTCTCGGACCGCAACGTGCTGGACGCACAGCTGCAGGAAGCCATCTTCGACTTCGAGCGCACCACCGGCGTGGTGGCCAGCATCACCCACGAACACGGCAGCAAGAGCGCCCAGCTCGGCCAGGCGCTGAAGGACGGCAAGAAGATCATCGTCTGCACCATCCAGACCTTCCCGTTCGCGCTGGCGGCGGTGCAGGAGCTGTCGGCCACCGAGGGCAAGCGCTTCGCGGTCATCGCCGACGAGGCGCACAGCTCGCAGACCGGCGAGTCGGCCGCAAAGCTCAAGCAACTGCTATCGGCCCAGGAGTGGGCCGAGCTGCAGGACGGCGGCGAGGTGGACACCGAAGCCCTGCTGGCCGCCCAGATGGAGGCTCGCGCCAACACGAAGGGGCTGACCTACATCGCCTTCACGGCGACGCCGAAGGCGAAGACGCTGGAGCTGTTCGGCCGCCCCGGGCCGGATGGGCTGCCGGTGCCGTTCCACGTCTATTCGATGCGGCAGGCCATAGAAGAGGGCTTCATCCTCGACGTCTTGAAGAACTACACCAGCTACAAGCTGGCCTTCAAGCTGGCGCACGACGGCCAGGAGTACGACGAAAAGCAGGTCGAACGCAGTGCGGCGACGAAGGGCATCATGCAGTGGGTCCGGCTGCACCCGTACAACATCGCGCAGAAGGTGCAGGTCGTCGTCGAGCACTACCGCGAGAACGTGCAGCCATTGCTGGCCGGGCAGGCCAAGGCCATGGTGGTGGTCGGCAGCCGCAAGGAGGCTGTGCGTTGGCAGAAGGCCATCCGGGCCTACATCGCCCAGCGCCAGTACTCGCTGGGTGTCCTGGTGGCTTTTTCGGGTGACGTGGATGACCCCGAGAGCTATCTCCAGGCGGTCTCCGAGACCAGCAAGGAGTTGAACCCGGGGCTGAAGGGCCGCGATATCCGCGACGCCTTCAACGAGCCCGACTACCACCTGCTGCTGGTCGCCAACAAGTTCCAGACAGGATTCGACCAGCCGCTGCTGTGTGGCATGTACGTCGACAAGATGCTGGGCGGCATCCAGGCGGTGCAGACGCTGTCGCGACTCAACCGCGCGTACCCAGGCAAGGACACGACCTACATCCTCGACTTCGTCAACGATGCCGGCGCCATCCTGAAGGCCTTCAAGACCTACTACGAGACCGCGGAGCTGGAGTCCGCGACCGATCCTCACCGAGTCTACGACCTGCGGGCCAAACTCGATGCCACGGGCTTCTACGACGACTTCGAGGTCGATCGCGTCGCCAGGGTCGATCTCGACCCGCAGGGCACCCAGAAGCAGCTCGACGCGGCGATCGCGCCCGTGGCGGACCGGCTGCTGAAGCGGTACAAGTCTGCACAGCTGGAGAAGGCGGCGGCCGAGGCGGGCGGCGACGACAAGGCAGCCGCCGCAGCCAAGGACGCGCTCGAAGCCCTCGTGCTGTTCAAGAACGACCTCGGCGCTTATGTCCGGCTCTACTCGTTCCTGAGCCAGATCTTCGACTACGGCAACACCGACATCGAGAAGCGCTACTTGTTCTTCAAGCGCCTCATCCCCTTGCTCGACTTCGGTCGCGAGCGCGATACGGTGGACCTGAGCAAGGTGGTGCTGACGCATCACACGCTGAGGAACCTGGGCAAGCAGCTCATGGGGCTGGACCAGGAGGGCCGCTACAAGCTGCCGCCGATGGACTCCGTGGGTAGCGGCTCGGTGCAGGAGAAGCAGCAGGCCTATCTGGTCGAGATCATTCAGAAGGTGAACGGCCTGTTCGAGGGCGAGCTGACCGACGACGACCAGTTGGTCTACGTGAACGGCGTGCTCAAGGGCAAGTTGCTCGAGAACGAACTGCTCATGCAGCAGGCTGCCAGCAACAGCAAGGAGCAGTTCTCAAGCTCGCCCGACCTGAGCAAGGCGCTGATGGACGCCATCATGGACGCGTTCGACGCTCACCAGACGATGAGTTCTCAGGCGCTCGGGTCGGAGCGGGTGCGGCAAGGGCTGCGCGACATTCTCTTGGGGCCGGCACAGCTGTATGAGTCGCTACGCGCCCGGGCGGCGGGATGAGCTGTCGGAACACGTTCTGGGGCGCTGACCTGCCCGCATATCCGCAATGCCAGTCGTGCCGTCACTTCGGCATCGTCGCCGGGCCTTCGACCGGCACCAGAACCAACTCGCTCGCCCTGTCCAGCAGCCAACTGCTGAACACGAGACTGCAGCGGATCTCCTCGCCCAGCGGCAGGTCCTCGCCCAGCGTCAAGCGCATCAGCCGGTAGCCGCTTCGGGCGCCGCGCGTGATCGGGGCGATCGCCAGACCGGCCTTGCGCTGCTGGAAGCTGAAACGCGGTGCGTAGCCCTCGCGTGCGTCGGGCGGGCGGCACAAGACCTCGGTGTACGGCCCGCCGGTGAACAGGTGCCGGTGGTCGTCCGGGTCGGGATAGAACTCCCACTGCAGGGTTTGGCGCTGTGTCGCTGCCGGGATCGTGATGCGCAGCACGCGCGTGTCGTCGATGCGCTCGATGCGCCAGGCGCTGCCCGCCGGCGCCGTTGCCCACGGGAAGGGGCCGAGGTCCGGCACCCGTGCCAGCGCTTGCGCCAGCACCGCGATGCGGGCCGCATAGGCCGCGGCCACGCACGCGGCGTCGGCGCCGCAGGCGTTGCGCTCGCGCAGCCAGCGGCGTTGCGTGCGGCGCAGGTTGCGGTCTTCTTCCCAGCGTTGGGTCAGCGCGGTGTAGGCCGTCACCATGCGTTCGTCGGCCCTCGCCAGGTCGGGGTCGGAGCAGACCAGGCGCTCGACGGGCGTGCGCGCGCGCTGGCAGTCGAAGCCGGGCTGCGCGTCAGCGGGCGGGCCGGCCTCCTGGGCCCGGGCCGTCGCCGACAGGATCAACAGGCCGAAGAGGGCGGCGAACGAAGAGCGCGTGGAGTTCATCGGAAAGGGCGGTGTCTCGAGTTGCCGGGCTTCGTGCCGAAGCTGCGGGGCGCCGGTCAGTCGGCGTTTTCGGCCGCCTGCACCCCTATCCAGGCCCTGATCTGCGCCAGCTCGTCGGCGTCCAGCACCTTCTGCTCGCGCTCGCACAGGAACTGCACCTGGTTCACCAGCCGCGAGCCCAGCGTCGGCACGCTGTCCTGGCCCTGGCCGAAGACGTGGCCGTTGAGCTGCATGCCGCGCACCAGGAAGCTGACGTCGCGCTGGCGCACGCGGATGCCGGCCGTCTCGTGGCAGCGGCGGCAGACCTCGTGCGCGGTGGCCGCGGCCTCGAAGCCGCGTTCGGCCAGCAGCTCCGACAGCGTGCGCAACACGAGCTGCAGGTCCTGCGGCGCCAGCATCGGCGCGCCGGTCAGCGAGCACACCTCGCGCACCACGCCGAAGGTGGCGCCGCGGCCGTGCCAGGGCGACTCCGGGTCCTGCTCGACGGCCGCGGCCTCGACCTCGTGGCGCGCCGGGTCGACGATGCGCCCGCCCGAACCGCTGATCCACAGCAGCCGCGCCATCCCGAGCGAACGGAAGAAGGCCTTGAACGTGCCGCCGCCGTTCCAGTTCTCCATGATGTCCGGGTGCTCCTGGCGCAGGCGCGAGGCCAGCATGCCCGCGCTCACCGGCAGTGCCGACTCGTCGACCGTGGCCCAGATGCGCGTGGCGATCAGGCCCAGTTCGTCGCCGGTGGCGGGGCGCGGCGCCTCGCGCGCCGGCTCGGGCCGCGGCGCGGCGGCAGCACGTGCTTCGCCAGTGTCGGCCACGGCCACGGCATCGGCTGCCGGCTGCGCCAGCGCCAGCGCGTCGCGCAGGAACACCCGTTCGTCGATCAGCAGGTCGGCCGAGGCCTGGTAGGCCGCCGACGGGAAACCGATCGCCAGCACCGTGGTGCGGCGGTCGTAGCGGCGCAGCTTGCGCAGCACTGGCGTGAAGTCGGCGTCGGCCGAGAAGACGATGAACTCGTCGCAGCGTGTCTCGTGCTGCAGCAGGTCGACGATGTCCAGCACCATGTGGATGTCGGTGCTGGTCTTGCCCTGGCTGGTCACCGGCGGGCAGTCGACGATCTCGAAGCCGGCGCGCAGGAAGGCGTGGCGGTAGGTCTGGTACCAGTTGGGGTTCAGGTAGCAGCGGCGCACCAGCAGCCGGCGGCGCTCGCCGTCTTCGTGCGGCTCGGGCAGTGCCAGCGCGCTGGTCAGCCAGCCGATCCATTCGGAAGGGTGACGCGCGAAACGTTCTGCGGCGTCGGGCTGCAGCTGGCGCAGCTGCGAAAACACATTGTCGAAGTCGACGAACAGGGCGCTCTTCATGGCGGTCGGGGGCTCCCGGATGCGCGGGCGGCCGGCAGGTTAGCCGATCCGCCGCCGCCTGCCGCCTCTCACTGCCCGGGCGGCGGCTCCCACAACTCCACCTTGTTGCCCTCGGGATCAACGACCCACCCGAACTTCCCGTACTCGGAGTCGTCGCTCTTCTCCAGCACCTCGCAACCCTCGGCGCGCAGCGCCTGCAGCAGCGCGGCCAGGTCGGCGACGCGGTAGTTCACCATGAAGCTGGCGCGCCCTGGCGCGAACGGGGCGTCGGCGGCGGCGCCGATCGACCAGATCGTCGTGCCGCCCGTCGGCTTGCCTTCGTCGTCGGTCCAGGTGAAGGCGGTGCCGCCCCAGGGCTGAACGTCGATACCCAGGTGGCGCCGGTACCAGGCGCGCAGCGCCTCGGGGTCGCGGGCCTGGAAGAAGATGCCGCCGATGCCGGTCACGCGTTTCATCTGACGCTCCTTCGGCCGCGTCAGGGGCCGCCGTGCAGTGTGCACGGCGGCGTCGGCGCTACCATCCCCGGGCTCGGGGCGGGCCGGGTGGCGCTCAGGCGGTGGCCAGTGAAGCGCGGCGCGATAAAGCGGGCTGAGTCAGCGCGATATTTGACAGCAGCGCCCTGAACCAGATTCAGCAAAAGAATTGTCGATCACCACGCCACCGACGCGCTTAAGCGCCCCCGGAGGTAGGTCCACAGCACCGCACTGTCGGCGGTCCACCCAGCGCTGAAGTCGACGGCCGCAGCTGCAGCCACTGCGTTCTTGTACTTCTGGCCCGCGCCAGGTGCGGCAAAGGACCCGGGCGAGTCCAACCGGCTGACCGACGGCACACCAGTAGCCGGAAAGGCCACCACCAGCACGTAATGCCCTGCGGGAACCAGCACCGGCCCGCTCGCCGCAGGCAGTTCGCGGATGCCGGCCACCGACAGAACGCCGCTCCCCGAGCAGACGACAGAGGACGCCGAGGGCGACGCAGGAGCCGAAACCGAATGCAGGCCCCACGTCACGGTACCGGCCCCGGTCGCAGTGCAGCGAAGCACGAGCGAGTCCACGTACATTGGTCCCGTGAGGGTCACCAGCATCGCAAAGGTCGTGCTGGTCGGCGTGATCTGGGTCCCACTGGCCGACATTGACCACCCTGCGGGCCCAGCCAGCCCGCACAGCCCCACCAAGCCACTGCCACCCGAGCCGCCGCTGGTCGCCAATGCCGCGACCTGTGCTGCGGTCGCCCGCACCTTTTCCCATGCGGTGACGGTGACAGCCTCGCCGGCGGCGTCGTCGACGATGGCATCACCATCGGTTCCACCGAAGACGAGCTTGCCAGCGCTGGCGGCGGTAACGGTGGCGCTGTAGAGGTTGTTGACGGCGTTGCCGGTGAAGCCCTGGATGCGTACCTGCATGCCGACAGCGAAGCCGGCCGCCAGGAAGCCGTTCGCCGAGTCGTTGATGCTGTTGTCGGCCGCGAGAGCGCTGATCGTGCCCGCCGTGAGCTTGACGGTCGTGGACAAGCGCTGGATCACAAGCAGTTCGGCTCCGTCAAGCGTTGCGGCTGCAGCGAGCTGTGACGCCGAGGGCGCCGCGGTACCACTCCCGCTGCCACTGCCCGTGCCAGGAAGCAGGTTGACCGGCGCGCGCTTGGTCACGCCCCCTTGGTTCAGCACGACCTCGTCGCCAGCGGCGATAGCGGTGGCTGCAGGTAGTTCGCTGATCTTCTTGATCGCCATCTCAGGCCTCTTCGAGGTTTGCAAGCACGAACGTGATGCCGTCGGCGCTGTGCCACAGGCGCTGGTCACGGTCAGTCATCGCGGCTATGCCGGTCGTCGTAGGCCGCAAGTAGAGGTTGGGCTGACCAGAGTTGAAGCCAGCCGCTACCGTCTTGCTCCAGGCAGTGAAGGGCGCCGTCGACCTGTAGACGATCTGCGGGTCTGTACCCGATGGATAGGCAAACACGGTGTCCCCAACGACACCGATCTCGTCGCTCTGAAGGTGAAAGCCCAAGTGCTCATCAGGAAAGCGCTCTAGCGTCGACCAGGTCAACCCGTTGTCTGCTGACACCGCCACTCGCGCCACGGGAAACACGGCACCGTTCATCGCCACGACGTGGCCACCAATCCACTTCGGCTCACGCAGTTGCAGGTTCGTGCCGTCTGTGCCTCCTTCACCTAGACCCGTCGGGCAGCGGCGCCAGCCGATGACGCCATTGGCGTCGTCGGTGTAGTAGATCGCTCGCGCCGTGGCCATGAACCAGCGGCCGGCCTCGCGACGCAGGACGCCATACCCGAACTCTCCAAGCCCTGAACTGTTCGCCGGATACACCGGCCAGAAGGAACCCCAGGTCCCGAACACGTTCGTGCCGCTCAGCGCGTTCGGATCAGCAGGATCGGCGGCGAGTGCCCCTAAGACGTCCCAGGTGATGCCGTCGGAAGACTTGAACATCTGCCGCGGTCCCAGCGAAATCGCGTCCGCCGGGCAGGCACCGACAGCCCAGAAGTGCGTGCCGTCGCAGAAAAGGCCGAAGACCGCGATGGGCGCACCCGCAGTCGTGCGCGGATAGCCATACAGCCGCCACGCCTGGCCGCCAGCGACGTCGTTGACCGTCTCGGTGTACCCGGCCTCCAGATCGTCCAAGTCGGCCACCAGTACAGCGCCCCAGCCGGCACCGAAGCTGCGCACGACACGCACGAGATAGCCGTCGTCGCGAGCGGCAGTGACACCCGTCGGCACCCAGGATGAGCCATCGAAGCCGCTGACCGACGAGTAGGTCACACCGCCGTCGCTGCTCACAAGGCAGGTGCCGTATGCCGCGACGACCAGCTGCCCCGCGCGTTCGATGATGAAGCGCGGATTGCTGATCGCGAAGCCGGCCACGTCGGCGACAAGCAGTGCTCCGGTCTCGCTCGACAGCAGCGATCCTTCTTCGGCCGCCAACACGCCATCTGCCAGCACCAGCGAGTGCTGATACGGCTGCCAGCAATCCAGGCCGTCACGCACCGACCGCAGCGTGATGATCGCCTCGGCTGAGCCTGCGGCCGAGAACATCGTCGCCGGCGACGTCAGCCCCTCAGCGCTGTAGAGCGTGCTGTTTGTCGCGGCATCGCGCACGGTGAGCGAGTACGTCACGCCCGCCTCCGGGCCGATGCTGCCATCTGTCCACGCCTGGGCCGCCGGTGCGGTCTGCTGAGTGCGATCGCGATGCGCCCAGGTCAGCGTCACCGGCGTCTCGGCCAGCGCCGGCCAGTACTCGCTGTTGATGCGCACGTTGCCGGGCGGGTACGGCCGCGCCTGGCGCTGCGCGGCAGTAGCCGAGATCTCGACGCCGTCCTCCAGCGCAAGCGTCGAAGACGACGTGTAGGTCAGGAGCTTGACGGCAACGGTCTCGGCGGTCGCGCGTTCGGTCGGGTCAGCAGCTGACCTCGCGTCGTCGAAAAACACGGACGTGCCGGCCGGCCAGGCCTGCGGCACGGTATCCAGCACGCCGCGGCGCACGGTGGCGGTCGACGTGGCCAGGTCGAGGCTGATGACCTGCACCCACTCTGCCGTGCGGCCGGTGCCGATGATTGCGTAGTCGTCTGCTTCGACGTCGTCGAGATCCATACCGCCGGCGAGCATCAGCGTGCCGGTCAGACGGTCGATCGCCTCGTCAAGCTCGGCCGCGGGTACGAATGCACCCGGCCCCTGGTCCGACCACGTCGCCGTGCTGCTGCTGCGGCTCCAGACCTCGGCGCCCAGCGCCACGCCGCTGGGCCGCGCCGCGACGGCGCCGAAGAACGCCGCGTCGGCGTCCAGTGCGGCCAGGTCAGCAGCCGATAGCTCGGACACGAGGGAGCGATACGGCAGTTCGGCGAGCTGCTGGCGCGCCGGCGGCGCCGCGGCGCCGTCGGGCTGCTCCCACGCCGACGGCTCGGTGCCGATGTAGCTGGCGCTCGGCAGGCCGAAGACATCTTCGGCGATGACGAGCTTGATGACGCCGTCGGCAAGCTCGCCGCGGTCGACGTCGAGGACCCGCATCACAACGCCGTCGAGGCCCTCCTGCAGGAAGCGCCACCGGAAGACAGCGCCCGGCGTCATGGCCCAGGCGCTTCGATCGCACAGGATCGTGGCCCGCGCCAGCGGCGTCGACGAGGCGATCACGTCGCGCTGCGCAACGCGCGCGGCGAGCGCGGCAGTCGGGATGCCCGGGTACTGCTTGGTCTCGCTGACGGTGCCGCCTTGCGCTGCGATGCACGCGCCGTTCTGCACCGTGATGCTGGCGTCGGTGTTGGTCTGCCAGTCGCGGTAGACGACCGTCACCTCGTTGACCAGGGCGCCGTAGGTGGCACGCTGGAAGCTCTCGACCATGTCCGGGCTGCTCTCGATGAGCTGCAGCGCGTCGGCGTTGTAGTCGGCGCGAAGGAGCTTCAGCTCGAACAGGCCAGTCCTCGGATCCTGGTAGACGCCGCCGCCGATGTGGCTGCCGATCTCGTCGATGAAGTCCCAGATCTCGCCTTGGCGGTTCCAGAGCAGGCACAGGCCGAAGCCCTCGGCGTGCAGCGTGTCAGCGGCCGCCGTGAACGACGGGCCGATCATCGCGCGGGGCCAGCCGTCGCCCCATTCGCTGTTCGTGAGGCACTCGACGATGATGTGGGCGGGGTTCATCGCCCGGGCGTTGCGCACGATGTCGGCGGTGACGCTGAGTGTCTGCTGCGCGCCGATCATCTCGTCGTCGAGCGTCTCGTACTGCAGCGTCACGGTAGCGCCGTCAGCGACCTGAACGTCGAAAGTGGCGGCGATGTCGGTCACGATAGGCGCCCAGACGCCGGCGTTGAAGCGATACGTCGCCGGCGGGTCGCTGATCACCAGGCTGTAGACGTTGGTCGCGTCGCTTGTCACGACCGTGCCGCCCCGCACGACCGGCCCAGCCACTGCGGTCGACCCCGGATAGGCGCGCAGCTCGACAGTACCGGCAACTCGCATCGAGACCGTGTCGACGGCGCCGCTGCCAGAGCTATAGGTGCGTGTCTGAATGTTGGGCGACGACGCCGCGGCGTCGAATGTATAGACGTTGCTGCCGAGCGGCGTACCGCCTTTCAGTGTCCATGCGACGGTCAACGCCTGGAGGTCGGCGGCGCCTAGACCGATCGGCGCCTTCTCCGGATACCAGCAGTCGTCGTTCTCCCAGCCCTTGAGGACGCGTTCGACACGCCACGCCCACGCCTTCATGTACGGGGAATTTGAGCTGATCAGGCCGTCGTAGAGCACCGTGAGCACGCCGCGGTAGCCTACGTGCGGCGCCGGCAGCAGCGCGCGAGCCCATGACGACAGCGTCTGCGTCGCCTTGCCCATCATGATCTCGGCGACACCCTTGATGCCGCCTTCGCGCTTGTCGCCGCCGAACAGGTCCGGCTTGTCGATCTCGATCGTCGTGCTGTCGTCGACGGGGCCGACCCAGGCATCACGCTCGCCGGCGATCTGCTTGTGAACGCGATCGACAGGGGCGTGGCACAGGGCTATGAACAGGCCCATGTAGTACTTGTAGCCGACGGTCTGCTTCTTCTTCGAGCCGCCCATCGTCAGCTCTCCTCTCGTGCTGCGGCGGCCTCTGCCTCAGCCACTTCGACGGCTCGACGCGCCATCGCGTCGCCGGTCGCCAGGATCGCAGCCGCGTCGGTGCCCTCGCGCAGCATTGCCGGGTAGTCCAAGCCGTGGCGGCCGTAGAAGTCCCGGACGCCGCGCGCGCAGTACCCGAGCGCTCGCATGTGCCGGAAGAGCACCCGCGTGGTCACTTTTTCCCGCCTTTGCTCTTGATTGCCTTCGTCCGGAGGTTGCCGTACCAGATGACGTTGGCGCCGGTGATCGTCACCGTGCCGAAGACGACGGGGATCGGTCGACCTTCCTCCGCCGTCGGCATGTCGAAGTCCTCCAGCGTGCTCGGCTTCGGCGCCGCCGGTCGCGGCGCAAGCGCCGTGGCGACGAGTGCGGCGATGACGATGGCTGCGATGTAGCCCCAGACCATGGGTGCTCCTAGTAGACCGGCGCGGAGCCGAACGGATTCTTCGACGGGATCGACGGGAACCCGCCGTGGTTGTCGAGGTTGGCGTAGACGGTCGCGCACGTGCTGGTCGTGTGGTCGCATCCCGGCAGCACGGTCACCGCCGCGCCAACGGGCAGCCCGTAGATGGGCAGCGTCAGCCGGAGTTGCAGACCTGTCACCGCCTGCACGAAGCGACGGTCGACGAAGCCAGACGGCCGCGTCCATTCGATCCAGCCGCCGCTGTACGGCCGCGCCAGCAGTGCGGCGACGCCGACGTCGAGGCCGGACACTGAGGTCACCGTGGTCGCGATGGCGTGCGCCGCTCGGGCGAGGCCACACTTCTTGCCGAAGAGTGGGTGCGGGCACAGACGCTGGTACGCCCGGCGCAGGCCGACGCGGCGCAGCACTGACCTGGCGCACTCACCGTGCAGCGTGGCCTTGCCCTCGCGGGGCGAGAAGTCGCAGTTGAGGATCTGCCCGATCCAGATGACGGCGGTTTCGCCGTCGCCTCGGTGGACGCGGCGGATCGTCAGCGCGATCGGATCGCTGGGCGGGCTGACGGCTAACAGTTGCGCGACTGGAAAGTCCCTTGCGCATTCGATGTCGAGGCCGTTGCGCGCGGTCTCCTGCGACGTCTCGATGCGCCCGCGCTTGAGCGGCGCAGGCGTCCAGTCGACGCCGTCGACGGTGACGGTGCGCGCGCTCGACGTGTAGCGCCAGGTCACCGAGCCGATCGCGAAAGCGTAGAGCTCGACGGGCGCACCGGCGTGCATGCTGGTTTCGCGGGCGGTGTAGGTCACGGCGTCGTGCTCCCGTCCCGCACGCTGACCAGGCCGAGCGCGCACTTGGCGAAGTCGTCGGCCTTGTAGGCGATCTCCACCGTATCCGCGGCCAGCCGCGCGAGGCGCATCAGCGACACCATCGCGACGTCGCTGGTGGCCAGCGCTGTGCCGAGGGCTGAGTCGATCGTGAGCTGCTCGCGGTTGCCGGAGAGCTGCACCGCGTTCGTGACGCGGCGATACCAGCGGGCGCCGCTGGTGCTCACGATCATCAGGTCGCGCCGGCCGACGGCGCCGGGCTTTTGGCCGACGGCGAAGAGGCGCCAGAGTCCGCGGTCTTCGCAGACGATCGACGTCGACGTCGCGCCGATCGCTTCCATCGGCAGCACGTCACACAGGTTGCTCGGGTGCCAGAAGGGATTCAAGCGGCCGCACCTTGCCGCCAGCCACGCCTTGAAGCTGGCGATCGCCGGGCGGCCTTGCAGCGTCCACCGGTGCACGCGCTGGGCCGTCAGCAGGCCAGTCGGCAGCGTGCGAGAGCGCAGGCCAGTCGCGCCATCGAAAACGAGCAGGTCGCGCGTCAGGTCGTCGCCGACCTCCTCCGACCAGTCGGTCTGCGGCAGCAGCACGGGATAGCCGCGGTAGTCCGCGGCCTCGGCTGCCGGCGTACCGATCCACTCGCCGTCCAGCTCCCAGGTGAGGGTCATGCGGCCGACCGAGTCGACCGGGTAGATCATCCGGCCCTCAGGCTGCAACCATGCGCTGGCCAGCGGCGCCAGGCGTGCACCAGCCGGCCACTCGCTGGCCAGCGGCTGTGTGAGGCCGACGGCGACGGTCGCCAAGGTCTGCACGACGGCGATCTCGTAGCGGCCCGCGTCGAGCAGCGCGACCATGCCGCCGACTTCGACAGCGTGATCGGTGGTCGTGTGCACGCTGACGCTGTTCGCGCCGGCTGCGGCCTTGGCCGTGAGCCAGGGCGCATCCAGCCACTGAGGCAGCAGCATGGCTTCGCCGCCGGCGGCCGCGATGATGTGGCCGGCGAGCACGCGCTCGCGATCGCCGAGCAGCTTGACGCTGTACTCGAGGGTGCGACGCGCGCCTTCGCGCAACTGCTGGCGCTGCTCGCCGCCGCCGGGTTGCGGCATGACGTCCGTCAGCCAAGAAAGGCGTTCGATGACGTCGTCGGACCAGTCGGGCGGGAACGGGAAGACGGTCGGCATCGCTCAGTCCAGCAGCGACTTGACCGCGCCGCGGTTGCGGCGGATCCAGTTGATCATGGTCTTCTCGCCCGAGCTGCTGTGGACCCAGTCGTCGAGCAGGCCGGGGTCGAGCAGATTCACGACGCGCAGCGAGGTATCGCCGCCCTTCGCCGTGACGTCGATCGAGGGATTCGAGGGTTTGAAACCGGCGAAGCTCGGGGTATCGGTCGACGTGACCAGGCCGCCATCGGCATATCCCTGCCAGCTCTGCAGGGCGGCCATGCCGCGGGTATTGAAGTCGTCGAGGAACTCGCGCGCGCCGGGCTGCCGAACGACTTCTTGGCGGGTCACGTGCTCGCCTGCGTGGACGATGCCAGCGGGCTCGAATTTGCCGCCGTCGCCGGTATAGCCGCCCGAGGCGAAACTGCCCTTCGCGAACGCGAGCAGCGCGGCCAGCGCGATCAGGCCTGCCACCGCGGCGGTGCCGAACGACCAGGTCGCCGTTGCGGCCGCCGCGGGGGCGTTGGCCGCGGCGACCTCGGCGCCGGCGGCCGTCGCGGCACCGGCGGCGGTGGTCGTCGCTGCGACGCCCGACGCGGCCATGGTGGCATCGGCAGACACTTTTGCCGTCTCGGCAGCCTGGATCGCAGGCACGAGCGCCTGGATGGTCTTGAGCGTCGTGTCGAAGCCGCCCATCACCGCGTTCGTGGCTTCCATCGCGATCTTCTCGGCCGCGAACTTGACCATCGCCTCAGCAATGCCGCGGATGAAGCTCTTGACCGCGTCCTCCAGCGACGCGGTGCCCATCGCCAGGTCTTCGATGGCGCTCGCCATGCCGCCCTGGAAGGCGTTCTGGAACGACAGCCGCGCCTCGTCGGCGCGGATCTTCAACTGACCGACGCGGGCCTCAAGGTCAGCGACGCCGGCGACGATCTGCGGGTTGCCCGTCAGGGCCGCGAGTTCGCGCATGCGCGGCAGCAGTGCCTCGACTTGCGCCGCGGTGCGGGCGTTGATGTCGAGCAGCCGCTGGCGGCCATCGAGCTCGGTCGCCAGGCCAGCGGTCACCTCTGCCTGCACGGTCTGCTGCACGCGCGACTGCTCGCCGAAGATCTGCGACACCTGGGCCTGCAGGTCCTCGAGCTGCGCACGCGCTGACGACAGGTCGACGAGCTTGTCGACCTTGATCAGGCCTTCCTTGTCGCCGGCGGCGGCCAGGTCCTCGCGGAGCTTGCGAAAGCGCTTCGTCAGCTCGGCGGTGATCTGCTCTGCACTGCGACCACCGATGTCGGCGAGCTCGGCGTTGACGGCGGCCATGCCGTCGGCGATGCGCGCGTCTCGCTTCTTGGTCTCGTCGAGCGTCGCCGTCGCGCGGTTGACGATGTCGATCTGGCTGGCCAGGTCGCGCAGCGTCTCCACCCGCTTCGAGTCCAGCTTCTCGGCCTTCCCAGAGGTCTCAAGCCACGCGTTCGAGCTTCGCCGTCGCCTGGTCCTGGTTGGACTTGGCGTCGGTGGTCTCGGCGGCAAGCCGCTGGCGTGCTTCGGCGAGCTGCTGCGTGAGCGCCAGCTGTTGCTGCTGGAAGGCGGTCTGCACCGGATCCGCGGCCACCTTCGGGTCTTTGAACTTCAGCTTCGACTCGTTGAGCAGCTTGTCGTACTCGGCCTGGCCGATGACGCCGAGCTTCAGCGCCTCGTCGAGCTTCTTCTTCTCGTCTTCCAGCTTCTCGCGGTTGGTCTTGACGGTCTCGGTGAGCGCGGCGATGTGGTTGGCCAGCGCCACGCGGCGCTGCTCCAGCGCCGCCGCCTCGCCGCGCGCCTTCGCCGAGCTGTCGGCCGCCAGCTTCTCCGACGTCAGCCGGGCGAGCTCGTCGCGCAGCGCCTGAACCGTTTTGTCCCGGTCGGCCTGGGTGCGCATCGTCCCTCGACGCAGGGGCGTGTTCTGCAGGTTTTCGAGGCTCTTCTGCACGGCGGCGATCTGCTCGTCCAGCGGCTTTTCGCGGCCGTGCTCGAGCATCTGGTCCCAGGCCCATCGTGCCCAGTCGCCAACCCCACGCCACATGCGTTCCAGCGTGCCGAGGTGGCGCTCGGCGTCGGCCAGCACGCGCTGCTGCTGTTCCGCCCAGGCCTGCTGCGCGAGCGCGCCGGCGGCTTGTACATCGCCGACCTCGACGTAGGCGCGCACCTGGCGCAGCACGCTGGCGGTCAGGAAGTTGGTGCCCTCGTTCAGCTTCAGCAGCGTCTGCACGGGATCGCGGCCGAGGTCGGCATAGATGCGCACCGTGTCCTCGACCTCTCGGCCCAGCAGCTTCTGGGCACGCACGGCGATCGTCGCGGCGTCGCGCAGGTCCTGGCCGCTCACGCGCCCGGTGGCGGCCAGCTGGGCGACGGCCGCGGCCGCGGCGCCGGTGGTGCCGGTGACCGACGAGACCTGCGCAGCCGTGGCGCGGAGCTGATCGACAGTGAAGCCCTGGATGTTGTTGGAGGCCTCCAGCGCAGCGTTGTAGGCCGCGGTCTCGCGCTGGATCTGGATGACCGCCACGGCCGCGGCGGCAATGCCTGCGGTCAGACCCACGATGCCGACTGTCACCGGATTGATGGCGCCGGCCAGGGCCCGCAGCGTCGGAACGATGCCGCCGAACGAGTCCTTGATCTGCCCGCCCTGCTGGATCGCGATGAGCCAGATGGGCGCGCCAGAAGCGAGCTGCGTCGTGATGTCGGTGATCTGCGCCGGCAGCATGCGCATCGCAGCCTGCTGCTGCGCAGCCGACACACCAGTGCGGCCGGCGCCGGCCGAGCTGGCCGCGCTGCTGCGCTTCTGCAGGTCCTCGAACTGGCGGGCCGCGCGGGCGGCCGCGGTGCTGGCGGCCGCGGCCTCACGCTCGACCTTCGCGATGGTGCTGCTGGTGCCGACCCGCGCCGCCGATGCGCCGACGCGGTCGAGGCCGGCCTCGACCTTCCCGAGGTCGCGCTGCGCGGCGGCGACTTCGGTCTGCAGCCGCAGTACGAGCTTGAGGTTGCCGTCTGCGTTGCTCACTGGTCAGTCCTTCTTCAAGTCGCGTAGCCGGTCGCGGGCTGCCTGGCCGCCAGAGAAGGCGGCGTTCGTGTCCATCAGCGCAGCAGCGCTGCGCTCTCTCTCGATGCGCAGCGCCTCACGCCAGAAGAGCTTCAGCTGGCGCTCGGTGTATCCGCGGATTCGGTCGAGGTCGTGCCCGTGGGCGACGAGGCGGGCGTAGATCCGGCCGTAACCGATGCGAGGAACTGCCGGCGCGCGGTCGCTTCCCGCAGCTCGTGCTGCACCCTCGCAAACGCCCGCATGACGAAAAAACGGCCGTTGACCTCCCACCAGGCGGCCATGACCTTCTCGCCGTCGTCGGGGTTCAGCGCGCGCAGCTCGTCGGGCGTCAGGCCCGAGGCCTGGCAGATCAGGGGCAGCAGGGGCTCGATGTGGCCCGCGATCACTGCGAGCGCCATCTCGTAGCTGATCTGCCCGCCGGTGCGGAGCTGCTCGGCGATCGCAGCGATGAGCGGCTCCCACTGCGCCAGCATCAGGAGCCACTCGACGTGGCCGTACTCGCGCACCTCCACCTTGCGGGTGCCGAGCTGAACGAAGCGCTCGGGGTGCAGGACCTCCAGCTCGTTCGCCAGTTCGTCGCGCTCGGCAGCCGCGGCGGCTGCCTTGCGCACGTTGCCGATCTTCTTGGCCATGCCCGCCTCAGGCCAGCGGGTTGACCATCACGAAGCGGCCGAACTGGCCCAGCGCGCCGCCGGCCGGCTTGCTCGAATCGAGCAGCATCTCGCCTTCGACGTCCAGGTCCAGCGTGTCGGTGCCGCTGGTGATCAGCGGGAACGTCTGCAGGAAGGACGTCGACAGCTTGTAGGCCTCGAAGATCACGGGCTTGCCGCCGTTGGCCAGGTTGATGCCTTCGAAGCGGAACTCCATCGAGGGCACCAGACGGTTGAACAGGGCGACCTGTTCGTCACCGGTGTGGCTGTACGCAGCGCGGAGCGGCGGCGTCGGCGCCGGCGCCGACGGCAGGGTCTTGAAGAGCAGGCGCCCGTGGGCCGCGGAGGACAGCTCGTAGTTTGCGGCGGCGATGGTAGCCGGCGTGGAGTTGCTGTCCGTGATGACCAGCGACGACACGCCGCCGTGGGCCAACATGATCACGTCGCCCGCCTCGACGGTACCCAGCGTCTCGCCGGTGACCGAGCCGGCCGGCGTCGTGGTGACGGTGCCGCCTGCGAAGCGCGCCAGCGTGCCACCGTCGACCTGGCCGACCTTCGCCTTGAAGCTGACCTGGTCCAGGAAGTCGAAGCGCGCGACGGTGCCCTTCTTGCCGGAGTAGCTCTCGCGGCGGCGCACGGTCTCGACCGATGCGCCGAAGCTCAGCTCGGGCATGTCGCCCCACCACACCCACTTGCCGCCGGGCTCCCGGCCGAAGCACCGGCCCTGCGCGAAGTAGTACTGCTCGGTCGTAGCTGCCATGATGTTCCTCGTTCGCGTTGGTCAGGGTCAGGCGGTGACCGCCTCGGCGATCTTTTGTGCCTTCAGCCACTCGGCATCGGCGGTGTTCAGCGTCAGCTCTTCGCCGGCCTCGTAGGGCACGTCCTCGTGGGTGTGCGGCTTGAGCAGCTTGACCTTCTCGGTCGGCGCTGCGGTCTTGTCCTGTTGCTTGTTGCTGGCCATCTCGGGCTCCTGTTTCGGTCAGGGCTGCATCAGGTAGGTGCAGCCGAAGGTGTCCACCCACACGAGGCGGGCGTCGTCGTAGTCCATCACCTGGCCACCGCGCCACTCGAACGGCGTCGCACCGATGACCGGCGGCTGCCAGCCGATGAGGGCGCGCCGCACCAGGCCGATCAGCTCGCGTGCTTCCGCGCCCATCTGGGCACCGGCGCGCTCGCGGTAGTTGCGCAGCGCCAGCGCCACGCCGAGGGTGACCTGCGCCGGCATCACGGGCGCACCGCGCGGCGCCTGGCCGGGGCCTTCGTCGGCCATCAGCACGTAGGCGCTCGGCGCCGGGTAGTCGCGCAGTACCTTGATCGCCGCGTAGTCGGCCGCTCCCTGCACCTGGCGCAGCTTGGCCACCTGGCCCCGCACCCGCGCGATCACCAGCGTGTCGTCGAACGGCTCGTAGCTCACCGCGGCCTCACATGCGCCGGCGGGCGTCGCGGCTGAAAACCGGCGCGACGCTTTCGAACCGCACGTCGGTCGCGGGCGACGACAGGACCGGGTCGTCGGCGCCCAGGCTGAACTGGCCCGTCGACGTCAGCTGCAGGAGCTTCATCGCATCGCGGTAGTCGCGCGCGATCGGGTCGGTCTTCTCGTCGCTGATGCGATCCTTGTGCAGCAGGTAGCGCGCGATCGCGGTGGCCCAGGCTGCGACCAGCGGCGGCACCGGCGCCAGCGGCAGCGGGTAGCCGCGCTTGACCAGGAAGCCGTCGATCAGCGAGTCGGCCTGCGTGACGATCTCGTCGATCCGGGCCAGCGCGGCATCGGCCTGCGCTCGCTCGGAGTCCGACCAGGCCGACCGGTCGCCACCACGGAGGGTGGCGTCCATCAGCTCGTCGGTGACCACTGCAGCGTGGTCGGGGCTTGCGACCTGCGCCAGCTCTCTGGCGCCAGGCCGCTCGGCCAGCTGCAGGTGCGAGACGTAGGCCATCGCGACGGTCCCAGACTCAGCCGGCCTTCGGAGGCTCGATCTCGACCTCGGTCACGACGAGCATGGGCTCGTCCTTGAGCGCTTCGATCTCGGGCTTCTTCAGGTCGGACAGCGGGATCTCCACCGGCTCGGCGCCGAAGGCGCGGCCGGCGCGGCGGAAGCCTTCCTTGCGCGAGACGACGCGCAGGGCCTTGATCTTCAACGTGGTTGCCATGTTCGAAAGCTCCTTGTCGATCCGGTCAGGCCAGCCAGCCGGTGACCACGACCTTGGCGGTGCCGCGGTTCACGTTGGTGGCGCCGTTGGCCAGCGTCTCGGCCTGGACCATCTTGAGCGCGGCCTGCTCGTTGCTCGGGCCGACCAGCAGGATGTTCGGCTTGATGCCCAGCGGCTTGCCGGTGTCGGACTTGAAGCCCAGCATCGCGGCGCGAGCGGCGGCGTAGCCGGTCTCGTCCAGAGTGGCCTGGCTCTTCACCGCCAGCTGCCAGAGGCCGTAGCCCACGTTGCAGCGGCCGTCGACGCCCCAGACGAACTTGTTGCCTTCGAAGACGTTGTCGTCGTCGAGCTTGGTCTTCGGGACCAGGCGGAAAGGCCGCCGGTCCTGGTAGATCACCGGCTTCACCGGCTTGCTGGTGTCCAGCAGGTACCAGGCGTTGCCGGCGCCGCTGAAGACGTTGCTCACGCTGGCGCTGCCCACCGGGTGGTCGGTGTCGAAGAAGTACTGGCCGTCGTAGCAGAGCGTCTGGTGGCCGGCGATGATGGCGCTGTAGACCAGCTCGTCGGGGAACATCGTCGTGTCGTAGCCGAGCTGCTGCACCGCCGGCGTGTAGATGCCGTACTGGTCGTCCTCGATGACGTCGCGCGGCACCTCGACGGTGTTCTCGAAGGTCTTGTTGACGATCGAGTAGCCGTGTGTCTTCAGGTTCTGGAAGACGCGATCGCCGACCCACTCGCGGAAGCGCGTGCTCGAGCCGAGCCAGCCGTACGTCTCGCTCGCGGTCGTCGACGACACGACCATGGCGATCTCGCGCCAGGTCGGCGTGGCCAGCGCCAGGCCGCCCTGGAACGCTGCGTTGAACGCTTGGTTGAGGATCGACAGGTTGCTGTTGTTGATGATCATGGTGGCAGCCTCTCCTTAGAACCGCACCCAGACGCCCGAGGCGTCGACCAGGTGCACCTTGCCCGCGACGCTGCGCGTGTTGCTGCCGTTCGTCTTGGCGACGGTCTGGTCGTCGACGATGTAGCAGTCGGCGCCGATGTCGGCGTTCGTGATGGCGTCGGTCGAGCCGCTGTTCGCGAAGGGACCGAAGACGCCGCGGCGCACCTGCACGCTCACGGCGCCTGCGGTGGCGCCGTTGGAGACGGTGTCCTGGAAGACGCCGACGCCGCGCAGCGTGGTCGCGGTGGCGCCGGGCGTCACGTTGCCGGCGCCGGTGCCGCTGGCGATGACGGCAGCGATGCCGCCCTGGTAGCAGGTGACAGAAGCGGCGACCGGCAGCACCAGGTGCTCGTCGCCGGTGCGCTTCGTGTCACGGGGTGCGGAAAGTGCCGTCATGGCAGGCTCCTCGTGGTGTGGTGATCAGGCCGCGGCGGTGCCGGCGGCCTTGTACTGGTCGGGCGTGAGGCCCATGGCCGTGCAGACCGCCATCTCGGCTTCGGTCAGGCCCTTGTCGTTCTTGGCCCCCGCCGGCGCTTTGCCGCCGGTCTGCGTGCTGGTGAGGGCGGCGATGGGCTGCGCGGTGGCCAGGTAGGACGTGAGCGCGGCCACATTGGTCTTGCCCAGGTCGCGCGCCCACGCCTCCTGCGCCGGCAGCAGCTTGCCGTCGGCCAGGCCGGCCTTGACCAGCTCGTCGACCTCGTCGCTGTGCAGCTTCGCCGTCAGCGCGGCCAGCTGGCCCTTGACTTCCTCGACCACGGTCACCGGCACGAACTTCGCCGGGTCGACCTGGTTGGCCTTCAGCGACGTGCAGGCCGCGACGATCGCCGCGGAGTCGGCGTCGGCCTTCAGGCCGAGCGCGCTGCGCACGTCCTTGAGCGCGTCGCCGGTGCCGGCCTTGAGGGCTTCGATGGCCGTGACGGCCTGGTCCTCGGTGGTGGTGGCCGGCAGGCTGAGCGCCATGCACACGGCCGTCAGAAGTTTCGCCACAGCGGGCTCCTTGGTGTGATGGCCGGTCAGGCCGAAAGTGGCGGCCGCGCGCAGAGCCAGGGGCTCCATGCCATCGATCGCCGGTGCGTTGGTGAGCGCGCCCATCAGCACCTCGACGACGTCGCCGGTGCGTTGGTCGAACGTGAAGACCGGGCTGAAGTAGCGGTACTCCTTGCCCGAGATCGCTGCCTTGGCGCGCGCCGTCAGCTCGACGGTGGCGAACAGGCCTTCGCCGTCACGCCACTCCAGCGACTTGAACCAAGCCGCGGCCGGGGCCGGCTGGCCGTTCTCTTCCTTGTTGAGGGTCTGGTGCTCGTAGTCGATCACCAGCTGGTTCTTGCGGGCCTTGAACCGATCGATGACGCGCGACGCGATCGCGGCATCGATGTGCCATGCGTCGACCGGCAGGTCGCGGCCGTCGCTGGGCTTGAAGTGGCCGGAGGGGGTGACCTGCAGCTCGATCTCGTCGCCGGCCGCGGCGGGCAGGCTGAATGCGCAGGCGGCGAGCGCCAGGCAGAGAGCTGCGGAGACGGGGGTGCGGTGGTGCATGGCCCGCACTGTCGCGGGCCTGAGACCGTTGCGCTAAATGAAACGCTTCATTGGGGCGGCGCGGCCGCCTCAGTCGATCGGGAGTTTTCCCTGCGCCCGCCCGAAGGTTTCGATCTGCCATGCAGACACGATCTGACGGGCGCGGCGGTCTGAGATCTTCTCGGCTGCTGCGATGGCTGTCCAGGGCTGGCCTGCGCGCCATGCGCGGACGACACGCCAGGCTCTTTCGTCGGCCTCGAAGTCGGCACCCACCGGCACGTAGACCTGGCGACCGCCAATGTCCTGGCCGACACCGCGTGCCAGGTCGCCCGCCAGCTGTGCCAGCTCGGCCAGGCGTTCCGGCGCGCGCGACGTCTCGCGGCCCAGCAGCGTCAGGTAGTGGCTGCGCGCAAGGTCCTGCCAGACCTCCGGGAACCCGGCGATCACGGCTTCCAGCGGCGCGATGTCGGCGCTGGTGAGCTCGGTGAGCTCGGGGCGCTTCACTTCGACGCTCTCCCGAGCCAGGCCTTGAGGCTCTCGATCAGCGTGTCGAGCTGGGCGCCGGTGCAGAAGCGCAGCGCCGAGACCTGCACCTGGCGGCCGACGTAGGAGTCGAGAGCCTTGGCGCTGGTGTCGCTGACCAGGCCGGCGCGGCCCAGGCTGTTCCAGAGCGCCCAGACCTTTCGTTCGCGGGGCGACAGCCCCTTGCGCGCCGCGGCGAACTGCTCGGGCGTCATCCTCCGCCGGCGCGTGACGCCGTCGACGGGCAGGCCGTAGGACTTGACCAGGCGCTCCAGATGCCCACGCACTGCGAGCAGCTCGGGCGCCGTCATGTCGGAGCAGCTGCGCTTGCCGACAACGTCCGAAAGCAGCCCGCGATAGGCGTCGTCGTCGAGCCTCAGCTTCGTCTTGAGGATGTGGATCGCGGCGGTGTGATTGGCCATCTGCAGCACCTTCAGCGCATCTGCGCGTAGACGCACGCGGCGGCCGTCAGGCCACCCTTGCACTCGGACACCGTCCCGGGACGCTGTGGGACGGGATTTCGGGCCTCGGCGGCCGGTTTCGGGCCGTTTGGGACCGGGCGGGTTGCAGCGGGGGCGGCGCGCATGCTCAGAACGGCAGGTCTTCGTCGACAGCGGCATCGCCGGTGGCGACCTTGACGAGCAGCGTCTCGGCGCGCTCTGCGGCGACCTTGCCGGACAGCGTCACGTGCGTCGGCACCTTGACGGTCACGCCCTTGAGCCGCGGCTCGAACAGCACGAACTCGCGGCGCGGGTAGCACTTGGCCAGGCGCAGCAGTTCGGCCTCGGCTTCGTCGCGATCGACCTGCAGCACCGTCGGACGGCAGTCGACCGGGATTCGCCGCGGCTTCGCGCCAGGCACTTGGTGCTCGGGCCAGAGGGCAGCTTCGGTGATGTCGAGAAGCAGGAAGGCCATCACGCACCCCTCTGAACGATCCAGCCGTGTCGGCGCAAGAGCGCGGCCGCGGCGAGCAACTGCTCGTGCAGGTCGGCGTCGTAGGCGCGGTTGATCTCCCAGAGCTGGGTATCTCCGACGAACTGGACCTGGCCGCGGGAGCGCGGGCCGTCCAGCAGGTTGCGCACGGCCTTCACCGACAGCCCGGTCACAAGCGCGAGGTGACGCGAAGACATCGGGCCGTTGCGGTCGAGGAGGTCCAGCAGGATGTCGGTGCGGGTCGCGTCACCTTCAGATGCGATCCGCCGTTGGAATCCCGCCTGGTGGACGTGGCGCGCATCCAGCGCCTGGACCATCGCAGCGAAGGCGGCCGTCATCACGCGCCTCCCGTGAAAAGGTCTTGCCGGGCGACCGGGTCAGTCATGGCGTCGATCCCCGCGATGAGCTGCTGCAGCTGCTCATGCTCGGCCAGGCTCTCGGGCTCGATCGTGGCGATGACCGAACGCGCCTTGGCCAGCAGCTGCTCGACAACCTCGCGCTCGCCAGCAGACATCGGCACGGGCGGCGAGACGGCCGCGGTGGAAAGCGGAGACCACACCAGCAGATGCCGAGCGATCTGCCGCATGTCTTCGGCGTCCAGCAAGTACTGGTCTTGCAGCGCTTTGTGGCTCGCGTCGGCGAGGAGGTCGTTGATGACGTCGTCGTCTACGCCCTCTTCACTGAGCGCCTGCTCCTCCGCTTGACGCATCGGCATGAAGGCCTTTTCGTGCAGGTCCATGACGCGGCGTTGCAGTGCGGTCTTCACGAGCGGCCATTCCTGACCAGGATGCGTCGGTTCGACCTGCGCCGGCTCGGGCGCGGCCAGCGCCAGCGCGCACAGCTCGGCCCGGCGCGAGGCGACGGCAGGGTCGTCGGTCGGCTCGATCGTCGCCACCGAACGGCCGTCCGGTGCCCAGACCTGGGCCATCAGGCAGCAGCCGGGGCGGCCAACCTGGCGGCTCCAGGTGAAGCCCGCAGCCGTGGCGCGGGCGTCGGGGCGCGGCAGCGCGGTCACGAAGCTTCTCCCTGGGCGGTCTTGCTGGGCATGCCCAGCAGGCCGCGCAGATCGGTGCCACGGTGATCCGGTGCGCCCAGCTTCGTGGCGCCGCACGCGCAGCGGTACCGGCCTTTCAGCGCGAAGTGCATGACGCCGGACCCCGGGCGACCGATGGTGACGTTCTTCACCCACGTCCAGGCATGACGCGGGTGGCGCGTGCAGGGTTTGACCTTGGCGCCCATCACACCACCTCGCCGACCAGGTCGCCGCTGGTCACCTCGGCGAACCGCTCCAGGAAGCGACGTGCCGCGATCTCCGGCCGCCACGGCACGATGGTCTCGGGCAGCGGTTTGATGCCGCCGATGTCTTCCCACTCCCAGCGGTCGGAGTGCGCCGGCATCAGGTCGCGCTGCTCTGTGGCCAGCAGCACCAGGTCCGCGCGCTTCACCGCCGGAGGCAGCTCGGCGGCCAGGCCGAACTGCGCCAGCACCGCCGCCTCGACGCGCTTCTCCAGCGCCTTGTAGTCGGGCAGCAGGCGCTTCAGCGGCGCGGCGACGTCGCCGAGGAACGCCTTGGCCGCGTCGCGCAGCAGGCCGGCCAGCGCCAGGTGCTGCGGCACGATGCAGGAAACCAGCACCGAGTGCTGGGCCACGCTGTAGAAGGCGCGCGTGTGGCCGGTGAAGCGGCACAGGTGCGAGAGCGCGTGCGCGATCTCGCGGATGGTGACGGGGCACTCCTCCGGCTTCGTGAAGTCGAAGTACTTGCCGGTGCACGTGAGGATGTCGGGGCGCATGGCGTGCTCCCGGAGGTCAGGCGGGCTCGACGCGGCAGACGAGCGCGAAGCCGTTGCCGAGGTCGATGCGGACGTCACCGGTCTTCGTGAACGCGGCGTTCATGCCGATGACGGACTGAAGGGCGATCTGCGTGGCCGCCTCCAGCCCCTTGAGCGCGATGCCAGCCGGCATGGCGTCATGGGCGAAGGCGGCGCGCGCGACGTCGCGGACGGTGAAGGTCTGGCTCATGGCGGCCGCCTTCAGAGCGCGCTGACGTCGAGCGGGATCGCGACGTACTCGCCCGTCGCGTCGTCGCGCTCGTAGAACCGCACGTAGCTCTTGCTGGCCGCGACGCGCATGCTGTCTGCGATCGCCTCCATCGCCTGGCGCCAGCGCGGGTCGTCGATCTTCAGCTGGCGCAGGCCCAGCACGCGGCTGGTGCTCACCTTGCCCGCGCTGTCGACCTGGAACGCGTGGTTGACCAGCGCCTGGATGTTGCGGTTCGCGCCCTTGGCCCAGGCGTGCACGCACTCGTCGATGATCTCTTTGGCGACCTGCAGGCGCTCGTCGAAGGCGATCGTCTCCTGCACCTGGCGGATGATCTTGAACCGACCGTCGAAGCTCACGATGGTGACGTTGCCCTTCGTGCCGCCGACCTTGACGCCGTAGCTCGACGCGCTCTCCGCAACGAAGCCGGCCACGGCGGCCATCGCGTCCAGCTTGAAGCTGCGGAGCTGCTGCTGCATGGCCTTGGCCTGCGCGATGAGCTGCTCGGTCAGCGCCTGGCGCTGCTTGTCGATCGGCTTGATCTTGGCGACCGGGACCAGGTTGCCGGCGGCGTCCTGCCAGTAGCCCTTGGGGACCGTGTTGGTGTCCATGCTCTTCCTCGGGTTGTGTATCAGTCGACGGCCGACACAGGCCGGCTGTACGCATCGGCGCTGCCGTCGAAGACGATTTCGCCGGCGCTCCAGTGGTCGAAGAGCGCCTCGGCAACCTCTTCCTCACTCGCGGCCGCATGGCGCGCGAGTTCGGCCGTGGTCACCGGCGCGCCGGTCTTGGGGATGAGCGCCAGCAGCGCGATGCGCAGCTGGGCCAGCGTGCGGGTGCTCATGCCAGGGCCTCGTCGGGGTCGACCAAGACGGGCGGCCGGCGCGACGGCAGGAGGTTCTCGCCGACGGGCGGGAGGCACGCGGACGTGACACCGTAGGTGCACATCGGAGCGCCAGGGCGACGCGCGATGTGGCCGCGCTGCGCCAGCGCGCTCAGCCAACGGCCGGCGGTCTGCGACGCGCGGCCGGGGTCCACGTCGCGCACCAACTGGCGGCCGACCTCGGCAGCAGTCCACCAACCGCCGGCGTCGCGCACGAAGCGCCAGGCCTTCATCATGTCGTCGGAGCAGGGGTTCAGCGACATCACGACCTCCCTGCGCGGCGACGTTGGAGGAACGCGATCGCGCGGCGCGAGTGCATGCGCAGCTCGCGCGCGGCGTCGCCCAGCCAGGCGAGCACGGGGCCGGCCTGGGTGCAGCCGTGGCAGCGCCGGTCGCCCTGGCACACGCCCAGCTCGGCGCACGGGCGCTTGGCCGGCGCCGCGGCGGCCTCGGCCTTGGGCGGCTGCAGGCGCGCGCTGATGCGTCGCGCGCTCGGGTAGAGGTCCATCACCTGCGTGATCGCGTCAGAGCCGCTGTCGGCCATGACGTCCATGCGCAGCACGCTGCCGTCAGGCTGGTACACGCTGACCGTGAACGGGTTGTTGGCGACGGGCATGGTCAGCACCCCGCGATGACCTGCGCGTCCACGCGCGGGAAGCCGACGGCCGCGGCGGCGTTGATCGCTCGCGCGAGCAGGTTGTTCACGACCAGCGGGTAGCAGATCGACACCGCATCGGTCAGGCGGCCGCCGCGGGGCGTGCTGATCAGCCGGGCCCGGATCGCGTCGATCGCGTCGTCGGCCAGGACGTCGGCCGGCTTCACGCCGGCGCGCTCGAACTTCCAGGCGATGTACGGGGCCAGGTCGTTGTCGAGCGGCTCCATCGTGATCTGCTCGCAGCGCTGGACGATCTCGCGGACCTCGGCGTTGCGCTCGCTCAGCAGCGTGTGCAGCTCGGGCTGGCCGATGAGCGCGACACCGATCAGGCGACGCAAGCCGTCCTTCATCTCCAGGAAGTTCTTGAGGTGCTTCAGCGTCGCCATCGGCAGGCGGTGCGCTTCCTCGATCAGCAGAAGGTGCGTGTAGCCCGCCGCGCGGCTGCTCTTCAGCAGCGAGAAGACCTGGCTGTAGCGGGCCTGCGGGCTGCTCTTCAGCGCCTGCCCGGGCGCGAGCTGCTCGACGATCGCCTCGGCGATGTGGCCGGCGCGCAGCGGCTTGCCGCGGGCCTCGGTCTGCTCCATGCCGAGCGTCCAGGGCTTGATGAGCACGATCGGGCGGCGCTCGTCGCGGATGCGCTCCTCGAGGTCCTCACGCAGCGTCGACTTGCCCGCGCCGCTCTCGCCCACGATGGCGATGAATCCGCAGTTCTGGGCCGCGTCCAGGAGCGCGGCACGCACGTAGCGCGCATGCGTGCTGGTGTAGATGTCGTCGCGCGTCTGGATGTCGTCGGGCGCGAGCAGGCCGCGGGGCAAGCCGAAGTGCTTGCGCGCCAGCGGCGTGATGGTTTCGTTACGCAGTAGCATGGACTCGTTCTCCTCTTCGACTGGCTGGTTGGGGGTGGGGGACGCGGCCTCGGGCGCTCCAACGCCCGGGGCCAACTTCTTTGCGGGGTTCACGTCGGCCAGCACCAGGTCGCGCAGATGCGCAGCACCGGCGCCGCGGCGCTTCAGGAACGTGACCGTGCGATCGCGCAGCTCGCGCGCGCCGCGCTGAGGCCACTGGCCTTGCGAGATGCGGCCGGCCGTGGACTTGCTGACCGACAGCTCGCGCGCCAGGTCGCGCAGCGAGACGCCCAGGTCAGAGAGCACGGGGCCAAGCGGGGGCATGGTCGTCGTCGTCATCGTCGTGATCGCGGGGGTCATCACAGGGCTCCTTGGCCGCCGCCGGCGACCAGGCGGAGACCGGCACGCACCGTCAGGCGCGCGGCCAGGCCGTCGAGTTCGGTCTCGGGCACGCCGTCCGGGTGCAGCGCCTTCAGCGTCGCCACGAGGTCGGGCGACATCGCGACACCGGCGGCGACCAGGTGCTTGGCGGCCTCGAAGTGCGTCAGCAGCACGGGCTCGGCAGCGGCCACGCGCGTGCCGGTTTCCAGCTCGGTGCCGCGGCGCGGCAGCGGCACGGCGGCCGGCAGATCGTCGAGGTGGCGGTACGGGTCGAGCTGGCCCCCGAAGGGCAGCGCCTTCGCCTTGCGCGCCTCGGCGGCCTGCTCGTCGGTGTCGGCGCCGGTGGCCAGGCGTTCGACGAGCTTGCGGTTCGTGACCGCCTGGGTGTCGGGCAGCGACTTGTACTCGCGGCCGATCAGCGGCGCGCCAGTGCGGAAGCCGTTCGCGTCGGCGGTGGCCTCGGTGACCGGCAGCAGCTGCTCGCGGCCGTCGGCGTCGTGCTGCACGACCAGCGCCGTCGTCGCGTCGAACGGGTTGAAGGTGATCGGCAGGCGCTCGCCGACCATCACGCCGGCGATGCCGCTGACGGCCCACACCCGGCCGGCGAAGCGCACCGTCATGTCGGGTGCGACCTTCGGCGTGGCGGGCTCGTGCGTCAGCAGCTCACGCGCCAGGCCGGCGTCGACAAGGCGCAGCTGCGGCTGGGTGATCTCCAGCCACTTCGCCCAGCGCGTCATGCCGTGCCGGGTGTGGACGCGCGTGGCGTTGTACCAGCGCATCCAGCGCTGGGCCTGCTCGTTGATCCAGTCGATCGACGGGACGTGCGTGAACTTGAAGCCTGACTCGAAGTTCGTCTCGACGATGTTGTGCGCGCCCTCGACCTGACCCTTGGCGCGGGCGTTGCCGGCCTGGTTGACCACGGGCTCCACCTGCAGGCGGCGCAGCAAGTTCTTGAAGGCGCCGCCGCTGGAGGCGCTGCCCGGGTCCATCACCAGATGGAACGGCACGCCGTACATCTGCTGCTGCGGGCGCTGCGCGATCGCAGCCAGGAACGACTCGGCCAGGTTGACCGTGCTCTCGCCGCCGGCGACGTAGTGCACGAAGATCGACCCCGAGCAGTGGTCGGTGACGACGTAGCGCGTGAGGCGCTGACGAGCGATCTTCTCGAAGTTGCCCGGCTTGTTCTTGTAGAACTCCCCCGGCGGCATGTCCTGCATGCCGCTCTGGCCGGCGCCCGGCACGTAGAAGAGCGTGCTGATCGAAGCGTCGATCTGCCATGCGTCATTCGGGTGGGCACTGGCCAGCGTCTGCACCGGTGCCGGCGCGCGGAGCTGGTCAGGGTGCAGCCCGTAGGAGCGCAGCGCCCGAGCGCACGCGCTGTCGGACAGCGGCCGCAGCTCACCGGTGTCCGGGTCGGCGACGCAGGCGAACGCCGGGTCGTGCGCCCGCAGCTGCGTCAGCGAGAGCGTCAAGGTTTGGATCTGCTTGTCGTTGGCCCGAAAGCCCTCCATCAGGTGCGCCGCCAGGCGCTGGGCATGCGGCAGCGTCAGGCCGCAGGCGCCGGCGTCGCTGCGACGCTTGCGCGCAGGCTTCACGGTGACCTCCTTCAAGCGGCGCATCAGCGTCGCGTGGCTGATCCCCAGGTGCCGGCATGCGCGGGCGTAGACGGCGCTGCGGCCGCCGTGCCCGGCCTCGTGGGCCTCACGTGCGATGGCCACGAGGGCCTCGATCTCGGCGGGGCTCATGGGTGCGCTTTCAGACGGCCTTGGCGGCGCCTGCGGCGTCTTGGGCGGCAATCCAGCGCTGCCACTCCGGGGTGCCGTCACCGACGGTGTCAGGCAGCTCGAACTCGGCGCGGAACTCCACGAGCGCGGTCTGCAGCTGCGCGGCCATGCCGGACAGCAGCACCGTCTCTTCCTCGCCCGTGTGGGCGCGGATCGCCAACGCGGCCTGGCGCAGGCTGCCGCGGATGGTGCCCAGCGCCTCCAGCAGGATGTCGTCGGCTTCCTTGCGCAGCTTGGCCAGCTTCTCGTCTGCGGGCATGCGCTCGATGAGGGTGAGCTTCTTCTCCAGCCCATCGATGCGGCTGTTCTTCTTGTCCAGCAGCTGGGCGTCCGCCTCGCGTTCCTGGCGCAGCTCGCGGACCTTGGCGCGGAGCTGCTTGACGCTCATCGTCGCGACGTCGTCGAGGCTGAGTTCGCCGGTCTGGCCCAGCTCGGTCAGCTCGCCGAGCTGCTCATCGTCGAGGGGCAGGAGTTCGACCAGTTTGGTAACACCGGCGGCCTGCAAATCGGTTGTCGACAACCGATTTGCGAAGCGGCGGGTCACACCCATGTAGCGCTTCGCGGCCTCGTAGCCGAGACCCAGGCGTTCCAGCGCCGGCAGAAACTGACCGTGCGCGCAGGACTCGCGAAGCAACAAGAGGTAGGCGCCCAGTTCGAAGATTCCGAGGCCGATGCGCTTGATGGCGTCTCGCGCGCCGTTCTCGAGCACTGCAGGCTCCGTCGAACCGGCGTAGTTCAGCTGTGCCGCGAGCTGGGTGACGCGCTCGCTTCGTTCGATGGTCGCGATCGCCAGCTTGTTGGCGGCGCCGACATCCTGCTGGATGAGGGCTTCGTCGACGGCGACTTCCTTATTGGCGGGTGCGGGTGTGGGCTTGCGAGCCATGGAGAGCCTCAGAGGGTGGTGGAGTAGCGCGTCGCCAGGTCGTCGAGACGGCGGCGGGCGTCGTTGAGATTGGCCGCGACGGTGGTCGCGATGCGGACGAAGGGGACGCCGAGGCGCCATCTGTTCGTGCCCGGCACGAGCTCGACGAAGCCGGTCTCGGCCGCGAGCGCGGGCAGCGTGTTCGAGACCCAGGCGGCCTGGACGTCGAGGCCCTTGGCGATCTCACCGGGCGCCAGGCCCAGGATCTCGTGGCCCGCGAGCAGGCGGAACAGCTCGCAGACGTTGCGGGCGGTCGCCGGCAGCTTCTTCTCGGCCGCGGCAGAGGTCTTGTCGTCGCTCATGCGGCTCTCCGCGGCTGCAGGGCTGCGGCGCGCGCGGCGTCGCCGAGATCGATGAGCTGGTGCTGCGTGTTGATCACCGCGGCGTCGATCTCGTCGCCGGCGGCCACGTCACCGTGCAGCCGGGCAACCCGACCGAGCGCGCCCAGGGCGCTGGCGGTGTCGACCAGCTGGTCGATCTCGCTGTCCCACGTGCGGGTGCGATCGCAGCCCTGACGCCGCGCAACGTTTGCCCCGGTCTCGGCCGTGATGACCAACGACCGCAGCTCGAGCAGCACGTAGGCGACCAGGTCGCGGGTGGAGAGGGTGGCGCTCATCGCATCGTCCTCCCTTCGAACTCGCGCTGCAGCTCGCGCATGCCGGCGCCGAAGGTCTTGCGCACCTCGGGCAGGCCGTGGCTGCGCACACGCTCCAGGACGGCCGGCATGTCGCCGGCGTCCATCGGCGACCAGTGCGCCGGGATCAGCTTGGTGGGTGCGCGCCCGCGGCACGCGTCGCGGCAGCGGTGCGTGAACGGGTGCGGCACCTGCGTGAACGCCGCGGTACGGGCATGGCGCCGGCCGCCGATCTCACGGCCCTTCGTCTTCAGCCGAACGATCGCGAACATCAGCGCGTCGGACACGGCCTTGACCGGGATGGTGCGGTCAGCGCTCATGCCGCGGCCCTCGCGGTGGAACGCGCGACACGGCGCAACACCGGCTTGCTGGTGGCAGGCCACAGCGTGCTGACCGGGATGCCGGTCTTCTCGGAGATCGCAGCGCGGATCCGTGCGGAGACGCTCGTGCCCCTGATGACTTGCGACATCGTGCTGGATGCGACTTCCAGCTCGTCCGCGAGCGCTGTGGGCGTGATGCCCTTCATTCGCAGGGCAGCTTTGATCTGTTCGGGATGCATGCGGGTCTGCCTTTCGCCTAACCTTCAAACCTCGCTCTCACGTCTGTTGATGGAGGCGAGCGATTGAGGCTAAGTATGGTGCGGATTTCTGCACCCTGTCAAGGATCTGGTGCGGGAATTTGCATGTTGGGCAGCCGATTGAAGGAGGAACGCGTTCGCCTGGGGTTCACCCAGCCGGCGTTCGCTGAGGTCGCGGGCGCGAAGAAGCGGACGCTGATCGACTGGGAGCAGGGAACGTCGTCGCCGACGGCCGTGCAACTGGCCGCCCTGGCCGGGATCGGGGTAGACGTGCAGTACGTCCTGACCGGCCTAGAGGAGCCGGAACGACCCCGGCTAGACGCGACCGAGCGCGCGCTGCTTGAGGCCTATCGGCGCTGCGGACCCGACGCTCGGGCCAACCTGGTGCAGAGCGCGGCTCTGTTGGCTGCTGGATTTGCTGCTCCGTCGCAGCAACGCTCGGTCGTACAGACCGTGCTCGCGCCCGTGCATGCCGGCGGTGTCGCCGGCGGCAACATCATCAACAAGGGACCAGGGAGAAGAAAGAGTTGACCCGTCAGACCACGATCATTCAGAACATCCATGCGCCGGTTTACGGGCACGTCGCGGCAGGCGACATCCACGCGCCGGCACCACAGGTGCAGCCGGCGGACCTTCGGCAGCCGATGCCGCTCGACGTCATGGAACGACAGCTGCGTGGCGTCCGCTCCAGGCTGCTGCGTGAGCAGGTCGGTTACTGGATCAACTGGCGAACCGTCATCACGATCACATGGATGCTGGCGGCGCTGAGCTTGGCACTCGGCTCGCTGACATCGGTCACGCGACCCGAGGGCGGCATCGGCGGGCTAACCGCAGCAGCGCTCGTGCTTCCGGTGGGCGCCTTGGTGCCGTGGGTGTTGAGCGCGCGCCGCATCCGCAGCTACCGCATCAGGCAGCTCGAGCGCCAGGCCTTCGAGCTTGAGCGCGAAGTGACGCTGCGGCGGGCGGGGCTTCTGTAGTCGAAAGGGACGGTCATGAAACCACTGGTGCTTGCTTCCATCCTGTTGAGCACTGCAGTTCACGCACACGCTCAGACGTCAATCTTCGGTCTTCAGTTGGGGGCTCCGATGGGCCTTCAGGAGTGCGAGAAGGTGAAGACGGCGACAACGGTGATCTATCGCCCTGCCGTCACCGTGCCGTGTTTCAAGAGGCTATGGAGCTCGACCGAGACCGGCCCGGTAGGTACTGGCACGGTCGCGATATCGCTTCCTATCGACCAGATTCCAAGCCCTATGTCTGGAACCGAAGTCATGGCTCTCGTTCTTGACGGGAATATTGAGGGTGTTGGATTTAACACGGCCGGCATTAGGACTCAGGACCTGGCGCTAGCCGAGTTGACAACAAAGTTTGGGCCACCCGATAGCCTGGAACGCCGGCCCGCCAAGAACTCCCCTGGCGCAACTTTCGATGTCATCTATGCGACTTGGTCGCAGTCCGGCCCAGTCGTCAGCTTTGAAGGGGCCTCCGGCAATATCGCCTCTGGATTTGTGACGGTCGATACGCCAAAGGCCAACGCCTGGCGGGCACAGGCGCGTAAGGCACTCTTGGAGAAACGGCCGAAGCTCTGATTCCAGGGGGTAAGCGAGGCCCCCTCATGGGCGATTCACTGCCATGACCGTCCGACGCATAGTGGCGGTGCGTCGGGGCAGTGGCCGCACTGCAGGCGGCTGGCCGCGGACCTTGGGCGAGCGATCGCCCCGGCGCACTTTTCAGTAGGTCCCGCGCGGCATCACACGGTGCAGGCCACAGGCCGTGCACCGGTACTCGGTACGGCCGAAGGCGTGCTGCAGGTGCACGCGGAACAGCCAGCCGCTGGCGTCGCGGTGCTGGCACGGGTGCTCACGGTCGTAGTCGCGCGCGGCCGCCCGCTGCTCGGCGAACGGGTCGGTGCGGTGCGCTTCAGACCAGACCATCGTCATCACCAGCGCGCCGGGCCCGGCGCTGCTCCCACCAGCGCTGCAGTGCAGGCCCGTACTCGACGCAGGCCGCCACGCCGATGAGCAGCCAGCCTGGGATGGCCATCACCACCAGGTGCGACAGGTCGCGCGTCATTGGCGGTCCAGCGATTCGCGCAGTCGTTCGAGTTCGGCCAGGCGCGTCGGGTTGCGGTCTTTCCATTCCGCAATGGCGGCCTGCACGGCATCCTGGTGCTGCCAGATCACATCCTGCCGTTGAATGGCGTGGCGCGCGCGGCCGACACACCAGCAGGCGAAGGCGATGCCGGCGATCAGGCAAACGATGGCGCCGATACCGCCGAGCACGCCCAGCAAGATCCTGACTGCGAACTCTTCCATTCCGGGCTCCTTTCGACGAGGCGCATCGTGTTCGATTGGCCGGCTGCGGAAGAAATGAAGCGCTTCAATTAGCGAGCTACGCGCGCGCGCGGCATCGTGCCGCGCATGTCGAGCTTGAAGCGTTTCAATTTGCGGTGGTCGTGTGTCTGTGCTATGCGGCTGACGTCCGGCCTTCGGGTCGAGGCCGACCGTGGATAAGCAGGACCTGATCCGCATGGGCGTCGGCGCGCTGGCGCTTTCGGCGTCGGGTCTGGTCTACCTGGCGAACCGCGAGGTCTACCGCGGCCAGACGTACACCGACATCGCCGGCGTGCCGACGCTGGGCTACGGCTCGACTTCCGGCGTCAAGCTGGGCGACAAGACGACGCCCGAGCGCGCGCTGATCCGGCTGCGCGCGGACGCCAACGACGTCGAGGTCGTGCTGCGGCGCTGCATCAAGGTGCCGCTGTTCCAGTACGAGTGGGACGCCTACGTCGCCCTGGCGCACAACGTCGGGCCCGGCGCGTTCTGCCGCAGCAGCGGCCGGCCCGAGAAGCCCAACCTGATCGACCTGATCAACGCGCAGCGCTACGCCGAGGCGTGCGAGCGCATCCACGCGTACCGCCTCTACACGAACCCCAAGACCGGTCTCAAGGAAGTTTCGGCCGGTCTGGTCAACGCCCGCGAACGCGAGTACCGCATCTGCACTGGCCAGCCGGCCGAAGGCTATGGAGCCCCCCGATGAAACAGAACCTGGCGCTGATCGTCGCCGTGCTGGCCGTACTGGCCGGCGTCGTGATCGGCGTGGACCACTGGAGCAAGTCGCTCATCGCCAAGGGCGACGCCCAAGGCGCGGAGCGCGTGCAAGCCGCATGGGGCGACGCCGAGCGCAAGCGCGCCCTGCAGCTCGTCGCCGACCAGGAAAAGGCTCGGCGCGACGAGGCCGAGAAGCAGCGCAAATCCGAGGAGATCGCCCATGAACAAGCTCAACGGGAGGCTGCTCTGCAGCTTCGCGTGGCTCGCAGCACTGCCGCTCATCGCGGCCTGCTCGACACCATCGCAGACCTCAACGCCCGTAACGCCGAGCTGTCCGAAGCCGCCGGCGACGCCAGGCTTGCCGGAGTCGCTCGCGAAGCCGCCCTCGCAAGAGAGCTACTTGGCCAATGCTCAAGCCGACGACGAGAAGTGGCAGCAGCAGCTGAAGGACTCCGCGACCAGGTGACCGGCCTGCAGGCCTGGACGACGACGGTGTGCAAGGCGGGGGCCCGCGATGACCGTTGAACTGACCATCACGAACGTCATCACGATCATCGCGCTGGTGATCGCGGCCATGTGGGCGCTCGGCAAGCTGCTCCTGTCGCAGAACCGCCGGCAGCTCGACGAGCGGTTCACGCGCATGGACACGCGCTTCGACGCCGTCGACCTGCAGCAGCGCGAAGAGGCGAAGGAGTGGCGACGCGTCGAGCGCGACGTGCTGCAGCTCAAGGCCGCGCTGCCACTGGACTACGTGAGGCGCGAGGACTACGTCCGCGGCCAGTCGGTCATCGAAGCCAAGCTCGACGGGCTCGCGAAGCTCGTTCAGACCGTCCAAGTGCAAACCCTGCTCGGGAAAGGAGCCCCCCATGACGACCATTGACCAGGCGCGCGTGCGGCGCGAGGCGCTGCGCTGGCTGATCCTGCTGACGCTGAACAACGCCCGGCCGATCGGCGCCTACGAGGGCCCCATCCTGTCGGTCGCGCAGTGCGAGTATCCGGACGCCACGCCGCTGGAGCTGCGGCGCGAGCTGGACTATCTGCACGACCGCGAGCTGGTCGTCGTGAAGAAGGAGCCCAGCGGCCGCTGGCACAGCGAACTGACGCGGCACGGCGTCGACGTCGCCGAGTACACCGTCGACGTCGAGCCGGGAATCGCGCGGCCGGCCAAGTACTGGTGAGCCATGGGGCGCAAAAGCACCGTCGACCGGCTCCCGCCGGAGATCAAGGCGTACATCCAGGCTGCGCTGGCCACCGGCGCGCAGACGCTGGACGAACTGATCGCTGACCTGCGCGAGCGCTTTCCGGCGGCGGCCGGCGCCGGTGTGCTGCCGAGCCGCAGCGCCGTCGGCCGCTACGGGCAGAAGCTCGACCGCCGGTTGGCCGCCATCAAGGCCAGCACCGAGGCCGCGGTCATGATCAGCCAGCATGCGGGCGACGACAAGGACACCCGCAGCGAGGCGCTGACGGCGCTAGTGCAGACCGAGCTGATGGAGGCGCTGATCTCGCTGCAGGAGGCCGACGATCCTGACGTCGACCCGGCCGAGCGCATCGCGATGCTCAGCGCTGCGGCGAAGAACATTGCGACGCTGACTCGCTCGAGCGTCAACCTGAAGAAGTTCCAGGCCGACCACGACGCCCAGGTGCGCGCCAAGCAGCTCGAAGAGCAGAACGCCCGCCTGACCGAAGTCGCCAAGGCCCAGGGCATGGACGAGGCGCAGGCCGACTTCTGGCGCCGCAAGGTGCTGGGGATCACCTGATGGCCCAGGTGATGAAACCGCCGGCCACGCTGGCGCCGCTGGCCAGCACGCTGCGCGTTGTCGAGTGGGACGAGCTGCCCGCCAGCGTGCGTGAGATCCGCGAGGGGTTCGATCCCCTGGCCGACGGCGTGCTGATGCTGCATCAGCGCCAGGCGATCGCGCTGCAGCGCGAGAAGTCGATCACGGCGTTCCCCAAGGGCCGGCGCACCGGCATCACCTTCGCCACGATGCTGGGCAAGACGATCGACGCGGCCAGCCGCAAGAGCGCCGGCGGCCGCAACGTCTTCTACATCGGCGACACGAAGGAGAAGGGCCTCGAAGCCATCGGCTACTGCGCCAAGTTCGCGCGCGTGATCGCGCAGGCCCAGGGCGAGGGCATCAGCGGGATCGAGGAGTTCCTCTTCGAGGACCAGGACGAGCGCGGCAACTCGCGGCACATCAATGCCTACCGGATCCGCTTCGCAAGCGGCTTCCAGGTCTGCGCGCTGAGCAGCCGGCCGGCCAACATCCGCGGCCTGCAGGGCGACGTGGTCATCGATGAAGCAGCTTTCCACCCCGACGTCGAGGGCGTGCTCGAAGCCGTCGTCGCGCTGCTGATCTGGGGCGCGCGGATCACAGTCATCAGCTCGCACAACGGCAAGAAGAACCCGTTCGCGCAGTTCTGCCGCGACGTTGAGGCCGGGCGTTACGGCGACGACGCCGCCGTGATGACGATCACCTTCGACGACGCCGTGGCCAACGGCCTCTACGAGCGGGTGTGCCTCATGAACGGCACCAGCCCGAGCGCCGAAGGGAAGAAGGCCTGGTACGCCAAGATCCGCAACGGCTATGGCGTGCGCAAGGCTGCGATGCGCGAGGAGCTGGACGCCATCCCGCGCGACGGCAGCGGCGTAGTTCTGCCCGGCGTGTGGATCGAGGCGGCCATGCCAGTGGTGCGGCCGGTCCTGCGCCTGGCGCTCGACGATGACTTCGCAGCGCTGCCAGATGCCGAGCGCCGCAGCTACGTCGACGACTGGATGCGTCGCTACCTGGACCCGGTGCTCGAATCGCTGGACCCTCGGCAACGGCACGTGTTCGGCCGGGACTATGCCCGGCACCGCGACTTCAGCGTCTTCCTGCCGCTGGCGCTGACCTCGGGGCTGAAGCGCGTGGCGCCCTTCCTGGTGGAGATGCACAAAGTGCCCGGACGCCAGCAGAAGCAGATCATCTGGCACATCATCCCGCGGCTGCCAAACTGGGGCGGCGGCGCCTTCGACGCGACCGGCAACGGCGAGACGGAGGCCGAGGACACCGCCAACGAGTTCGGCGCCACGCGGATCCACCAGATCAAGCTGAACCGCACCTGGTACGGCACCTGGATGCCGAAGTACCTGCAGCTGTTCGAGGACGGCATGCTCGAGCTGCCGCGCGACGACAACATCGCCTCCGACCATCGGCAGATCGAAGAGGTCGACGGCATCCCCCTGGTGACCAGCCTGCGGCGCCAGGACTTGAAGGACCCGGAGCTGCAGCGCCACGGTGACAGCGCGGTCGCCGGCTGCCTGGCCCAGTTCGCGGCACTCAACCTCTCCGCCCCGATCGAGTTCGCCGCCGGCGCGCGCCTGCCCCGCGGCATGGACAACCTGACCAGCGGCGACGCCAGCGATCTCGACGACGACGCGCTGCGCTACGAGCAGCAGGCATGGTGAAGGAAGACGCAGCATGAACACGCCCCAGATCGTCGACGTCAACGGCCGCCCGATCGCCTCCGAGGCGCTGAGCGAACCGCAGACCGCGCGCCTGACGCACCTGCAGAACGAGTTCCAGCGGCACCCGAGCCGCGGCCTCACGCCCAGCCGCCTGGCGGCCATCTCCGACCAGGCCGAACGCGGCGACCTCACGGCTCAGGCCGAGCTGTTCGAGGACATGGAGGAGAAGGACTCGCACATCGCCAGCGAGATGGGCAAGCGGCGCCGCGCGCTGCTGCTCGACTACGAGGTGGTGCCGCCGGTCAACCCGAGCCCCGAGGAGATCAAGCTCGCCGAGCGAGTCGAGGAGCTGGTGCGCTCGATCGGCTGCATCGAGGACATGATCTTCGACGCGACCGACGCGATCGGTAAGGCCTTCGCGTGCCTCGAAGTCGAGTGGCAACGGGTCGGCAAGGTGTGGCTGCAGAAGAGCTTCACGCATCGGCCGCAGTCGTGGTTCACGATCGAGCGCGGCTATCAGCAGCAGCTGCGGCTGCGCAGCTTCGCGGTCGGCACCGACGGGTTGCAGGGCGAGCCGCTGCGTCCGCTCGGCTGGGTCGTGCACACGCACAAGGCGAAGAGCGGCTACTTGGAGCGCGCCGCGCTCTTCCGACAACTGCAGTGGCCGTACCTCTTCAAGAACTACAACGTCGGCGACCTGGCTGAGTGGCTGGAGCTGTACGGCATCAAGATCAAGATCGGCAAGTACCCCGCGGGCGCCGGCGAGAAGGAGAAGGCGACGCTGCTGCGGGCGCTGGCAGGCCTGGGCCACAAGGCGGCCGGGATCATCCCCGACGGCATGCTCGTCGACTTCCAGGACGGCACCAGCGGCGACAGCGACGGCTTCGAGCTGATGCTCAACTGGTGCGAGCGCTCGCAGAGCAAGGTGATCCTCGGCGGCACGCTGACCAGCGGCGCCGACGGCAAGAGCAGCACCAACGCGCTGGGCAACGTGCACAACGAAGTGCGCAAGGACCTGCGCGACAGCGACGTGCGCCAGGTGAATGCCACCGTCACGCGTGACGTTGTGTGGCCGATCGTGGTGGCCAACGGCTGGGGCGCGGCCGGCTTCGAGCGCTGCCCGCGCTTCGTGCTCAAGGCCCAGGAGCTTGAAGACCTGAAGACCTACGCCGACGCGCTGCCGAAGCTGGTCTCGCTGGGCGTCAGGCCAACGGTGCAGTGGGTGCACGAGAAGCTGGGCATCCCGCAGGCCGAAGGCGATGAACCGGTGCTCGGTGCACCGACCAATCCGCCTGCCGACGATGGCTCCGGCGTGCCGCTCCAGACCGCGGTGAACTCGGCCCGCCGCCTGCTGGCCGCGGCCGCGGCGGTGAATCCGACGGCCGCGGCCCCACAAGCGCCCGAGCTGATGGTGGATCAGGCGCGTCGCACGTTGGCGCCGGCGGTTGACGCGTGGGTTCAGCAGGTGCGCGCCCTCGTCGACCGCGTCAGCACGCTCGAAGAGCTGCGCGACGGGCTGGAGCAGCTGCTGCCCGACATGACGCTCGACCAGTACGCCAACGCGATGTCGCAGGCGCTCGCGGCCGCGGCGCTGGCCGGGCGCTACGAGATCCTGCAAGAGGCCGCGGGGCAGCGTCGTGGCTGAAGCCGCCTACGGCTCGCTGCCGTTCGCCGAGCAGATCGCGTTCTTCCAGCGCAAGCTGAACCTGCCGACGACCAGCTACGCCGACGTGATCCGGCAGGAACACGACTGGGCGTTCGTCGTGGCCGGGGCGAACCGCGATGACCTGGTCGCAGCGTTCCGCGAGGCGGTCGACAAGGTCATCGCGGACGGCGCGACGCTCGAAGACTTCCGGCGGGACTTCGACGCCATCGTGGCCAAGGCCGGGTGGGACTACAACGGCAGCCGCGACTGGCGCAGCCAGGTGATCTACAGGATGAACCTGCGCTCCAGCTACGCGGCAGGCCGCTACGCGCAGCTGATGGCCGGCATCGAAGACCTGCCGTTCTGGGAGTACGTGCACAGCGACGCCGTAGAGCACCCGCGCCCCGAACACCTGGCGTGGAACGGCCTGGTGCTGCCGGCGAACGACCCGTGGTTCCAGGTGCACTTTCCGCCCAACGACTTCGGCTGCCAGTGCAGCGTGCGCGGGCTGAGCGCGCTGGCGCTGCAGCGCATGGGGAAGTCAGGCCCCGACCAAGCACCGCCCGACACGATGGAGCAGCGCGTCATCGGCAAGAACAGCCTCAGCGGACCCCGTGTTGTGACGGTGCCCAAAGGCGTCGGGCCCGGCTTCGACTACACGCCCGGCATGTCGAGGCTGGAGAGCGCCATCCCCTCCGAGCTGTCGGCCGCGAGAGCGGCCGACGTCGAGGCGGCGGTTCCGTCCCGGCTTGCGGCGCTACCTCTCGCGCCGGCGCGCAGCTTCGCTGCTGAGCAGCTGGTGCGAGTGCCGGGCGACCCCGCCAGTCCGGAGGTCCAGGCGGCCTACGCGCAGGCGTTCCTGGATGCGTTCGGCGCCAGTCTCGATCGACCGGTGATCTTCACCGACGCGGTTGGCGAACGGCTCGTGATCGGTCGCGATCTCTTCGTCGCCGCCGACGGCTCCCTGCAGGCCGCCAAGGGCGAGCGCGGGCCGTTCATGCGCATGCTGGCCGAGGCGCTGATCGACCCGGACGAGGTCTGGACGCGGATCGAGGTGATCGGCCGCGGCACGTCGACCTCGGCGCTGGTGCGCAGGCGTTACGTCGCGCGGTTCGCAGTCGACGGCGAAGCCGAGCCGGTGCTCGTGGTGTTCGATGTCGGGCCCGACGGCTGGACCGCCATCACCGAACCCGCAGCGGCCAACGTCGTGGCCGCGCAGCGGGTCGGGGTACTGCTCTATCGCCGTAGCGGCGCCTGACGCCGCAGGAGGTACACGATGGCCGGTGCACGGATCGACGCGAAGCTCGAGGACCGCGAGGTCGCTGAGGCGCTGGCACGCACGACGCGTGAGCTCGGCAGCCCAGCGCGGCTGCTCAGGGTCATCGGCGAGTACCTCCAGCGGTCGACACAGCGGCGGTTCACCAACACCAGCGACGCGCTGCGCGCGACCTGGGCGGCGCTGTCCCCGCGCTACGTGGCGCGCAAGCCGAAGAACCGCGACAAGGTGCTGGTGCTTTCCGGCGATCTGCGCGAGCTGATCCGCTACCAGGTCACCGACGACGCCGTGCTGGTCGGCAGCGATCGCACGTATGCGGCTCACCAGCAGTTCGGCGGGCCGGTCACCATGCAGGTCCGGGCACACACGCGCACGATGCGGTTCATCCAGAGCCGCGCGCGCGGTGGGCTGCGTCAGCAGGCCGAAGTGCGTCGGGTGCAAGTCAAGGCGCACACCCGAGTCAGCAAGCTCGCTGCGCGCCCCTTCCTCGGCGTCACCGACGACGACCGGCGCGAGATCCTGGCCGAGACCAGGGCGTTCATCGCCAGGCTCTGGGGCTGACCGTGATTCGGCACTCGCCAACCCTGTCCGAGCTGCGCCTCTTCGAGGACCCGAACCCGCCACCGATGGCGCCTTTCGACGCATGCTGCCTGGTCGTCTGGGAGACCGAGCGCGTCATCTGGCTGCGCATGCTGCACGGTCAGCTCAGCCGCCGGCTGATGCGCGAGCTGCTGGCATGGCTCGTCGAGCGCGGCGTCGACGTCGTGCGCGCTCACCGCGCCACCGGCCACGTGCTGCCGCTGGCGGTCGAGCGGCCTGATGGGTCCTGGGAGACGAAGGTGGTCGACCTGGCGGCGCGGTTCGGCCGATGAGCAGCAAGCGGCGCATCCGTCGACGCAGCTGCACCGGCAAGCAGCGTTTCGACGACGTCGACGCGGCGCAGCGTGCGATCTCGTCGCTGATCAGACGCCGTGGACCGCAAGGCGGCTGGCTGCAGCCTTATCACTGCCAGTTCTGCCGCGGCGTGCACTTCGGGCACGCGCCGCGCCGGCCCAACCGCTCACGCTGATGCGCCGCGGAACCATCGCGGCCAAAATTGCTTTGGCCGCAAAGGCCTTGCCGGTTTTGTGTCCCCCGAGGTCCCGCAACATCCCCCAACGTCCCGATTTATCGCGCCGCCCCTCGGGGGAATATCTCTCTCGTCGTCAGGCCAGCGCGGCCGGCGCGCGCAGCAAACGGCTGCCGGCTTCGGCCGCTGCCTCGTCGTCGCCTTCGGTCTCGTGGTCGTGCACGATGTGCGTGCCGGTCTCGCCCATCAGCGCCGGCACCGCGGCCTCCAGGCTGGTGATGATCACGCGCCGGCCGCCGGTCTCCAGGAAGCGGATCGCCGCCTCGATCTTCGGCCCCATGCTGCCGGGCGGGAAGTGGCCCTCGGCCAGGTAACGCTTCATCTCGCTCAGCGAGGCGCGCGCCAGGTCGCGCTGCTGGGGCTGGCCGAAGTGGATGGCCACGCGCGGCACCGCGGTCAGGATCATCATGTCGCGGATGCCCAGCACGTTGGCCATCACCGCTGCCGTCAGGTCCTTGTCGATGACGGCCTCGACGCCGCGGCGGCGGCCCGCCTCGTCGCGCAGCACCGGGATGCCGCCGCCACCGCCGGCGATGACGACGGTGCGGCCGCACATCAGCGCCTCGACCAGCGAGACGTCGCAGATGTGCTTGGGCTTGGGCGAGGGCACGACGTAGCGCCAGCCGCGGCCGGAGTCCTCGCGCACCGTCACGCCCAGCTCGGCGGCCAGCGCCTTGGCCTGGGCCTCGCTGAAGAAGGGGCCGACCGGCTTGGTCGGGTTGGCGAAGGCCGGGTCGTGGCGGTCGACCTCGACCTGCGTCACCAGGCCGACGACGTGGCGCGGGTTGCCGGCTTCGCGCAGCGCGTTCTCGAAGGCCTGGGCCAGGATGTAGGCCAGTGCGCCCTGGGTCTGCGCCACCAGGATGTCCAGCGACTGCGGCGCGACGCGGTCCTGCGCCGCGGCATTGGCCAGCAGCAGCTTGCCGACCTGCGGGCCGTTGCCGTGCACGACGACGAGCTGGTTGTCGAGTTCGAGCAGCGGCAGCATCGCCCGGGCCGTGGCCGCGGCGATCGCCTTCTGCTCCTCGGGCGTGCCGCGGCCCTCGGCCGGGTCGAGGGCGTTGCCGCCCACCGCGACGATCAGGCGGCGCGGAACGGAGAACGGTTGGGTCATCGCATGTACTCCTGCAGAACGGTCAGTCTTTGCAATGGCCATTGTCGAAACGCCAATCTCCCCGTTCGTTCGAATCGGTCTCACAGTGCAATGCCGATCTTTCGAATCGCCACAGGGCCCTGAAACCGGCCTTTCCGGGTTTCGAACGGTCGCCATTGCATTGTTGAGAGCTGTTTGAAAGTCGCAGAAAACGATGCCTGACACCTGCCCTGCGCGGGGCGTCGTGATGACACTGGCTGCGTCGTCAACTGAACGCAGCACAGAGGTAGAAGCAATGTCATCGATCACGACACCGGACCGCGGCCTGGAGGCCGCGACCGAGCGCAGAGCCGGGATACCCGGCTGGTGGATCACCGTGGCCGTGTTCTGGCTCGGCTGGATCTTCATGTACGCCGACCGCACGATCCTCAACCCGGTGATGAAGGACATCCAGACCGAGTTCGGCCTCAGCGCCACGCAGCTCGGCATCATCAGCAGCGCCTTCTTCCTGTCGTATGCGCTGCTGCAGGTGCCGGCCGGCGTGCTCGGCGACCGCATCGGCCGCAAGAAGGTGCTGGTGCCCGGCTTCCTGCTCTTCGGCCTGTTCACCGCGGTCAGCGGCATGGTCAAGAGCTTCGCCACCTTCATCGCCGCGCGGGTGGTCACCGGCGCCGGCCAGGGCACCTATTACGGGCCGCAGTACGGCATCGCCGCCGAGCAGATCCCGGCACGCAACCGCTCGCTGGGCAGCGCGCTGATCAACTCGGGCATGGCCTTCGGCATCGCGCTCGGGCTGATGGTCTCGTCCTGGGTCGCGCACTCGCTGGGCTACGGCTGGCGCGCGCCGTTCTTCGTGATGGCCGTGCCGACGGTGGTGATGGCGCTGCTGATCGGGTGGCTGATCAAGGAGAACCCGCGGCCGCTCGGCGCCCAGGCCGGCGCGCAGTCGAACAAGGCCTCGTTCGGCGCGCTGCTGAAGAACCGCAACCTGCTGGTCACCTACGTGATGGTGTTCTGCTCGCTGTTCGGCTTCTTCATGATCCTGACCTGGCTGCCGTACTACCTGCAGACCGAGCGCGGCATCCCGGTCAAGGAGATCGGCAACATCAGCTCGCTGGTGGCCTGGGTGTCCATCCCCGGCGGCCTGCTGTTCGCCCAGGTCTCCGACAAGCTCGGCAAGCGCAAGCCGCTGGTCTTCGTGCTGGTGCCGATCGCCGCGGCCAGCCTGATCAGCATCGCCTGGCTGCAGGACGTGAACCAGGTGATCGCCGCGATCTGCGTCTACGGCTTCTTCGGCAAGCTGGCGCTGGACCCGGTGCTGATCGCCACCGTCGCCGACAACACGCCCAAGGAAAGCTACGGCACGGCTTTCGGCATCTTCAACTTCGTCGGCATGAGTTCGTCGATCCTGGCGCCGACGATCGCCGGCTTCGTGTCCGACGCCACCGGCAGCCTGGCCACCAACTTCTACATTTCGGCCGCCGTGCTCGCGGTCGGGATGATCGGCATGGGCTTCCTGCGCGAAACCCCGAAACAGGCCGCGACGGCGTGACCGGCTTGCTCCGTGCGGGCCGCCGGCCACGGCCGCCCCGCACGGAGCCCCCAAGCGACGGAGTTCCCCGAATGACTGCCCCGATCTATCCCAAGCCGCTGCCGACCCGCGCGATCGACCGTCGCGTCGGCATCCCGGGCTGGTGGATCACCGTGTTCCTGTTCTGGCTCGGCTGGATCTTCATGTACGCCGACCGCACCGTGCTGAACCCGGTGATGAAGGACATCCAGACCGAGTTCGGCCTCAGCGCGACGCAGCTCGGCCTGGTCAGCAGCTCGTTCTTCCTGTCGTACGCGGTGCTGCAGATCCCGGCCGGCGTGCTCGGCGACCGCATCGGCCGCAAGAAGGTGCTGGTGCCCGGCTTCGTGCTGTTCGGCGTGCTGACGGCGGTGACCGGCGTCGTGCGCTCGTACTGGGAGCTGCTGCTGGCGCGCATCGGCACCGGCGCCGCCGAAGGCACCTACTACGGCCCGCAGTTCGGCATCAGCGCCGAGCAGATCCCGGCCGCGCACCGCTCGCTGGGCATGGCGCTGATCAACTCCGGCATGGCCTTCGGCATCGCGCTCGGGCTGATGGCCTCGAGCTGGGTGGCGCACACGCTGGAGCTGGGCTGGCGCACGCCGTTCTATTTCATGGCCGTGCCGACCATCGTTACCGGGCTGCTGATCGCCTGGCTGATCAAGGAGAACCCGCGCCGCCCCGGCGCGCTGGCCGAGGCGCACACGCGCTCGTTCACCTCGCTGCTGAAGAACCGCAACCTGCTGGTCACCTACGTGATGGTGTTCTGCTCGCTGTTCGGCTTCTTCATGATCCTGACCTGGCTGCCGTACTACCTGCAGACCGAACGCGGCATCCCGGTCAAGGAGATCGGCAACGTCAGCTCGCTGGTGGCCTGGGTGTCGATCCCCGGCGGCCTGCTGTTCGCGCGCATCTCCGACAAGCTCGGCCGCCGCAAGCCGCTGGTCTTCGTGCTGGTGCCGATCGCCGTCGCCAGCCTGATCAGCATCGCTTGGCTGCAGGACGTGAACCAGGTGATCGTCGCGATCTGCGTCTACGGCTTCTTCGGCAAGCTGGCGCTGGACCCGGTGCTGATCGCCACCGTCGCCGACAACGCCCCCGAGGCGCGTTACGGCACGGCCTACGGCATCTACAACTTCGTCGGCATGTGCTCGTCGATCGTCGCGCCGACGATCGCCGGCTTCGTCTCCGACGCCACCGGCAGCCTGGCCGCCAATTTCTACATCTCCGCCGCCGTGCTGGCCTTCGGCATGGCGTGCATGGCCCTGCTGCGCGAGCGCCCCGGCGCCCGCGCCTGAACCCGATCCACGAAAGGATTCCCCATGTTGCACTGCTTCATCCTGAAAGGCAGTTTCCAGGACTCCGTCACCTTGATGGTGCTGTCGCGCGACCTGTCGGCGCTGCCCGGCGTCGTCAAGGCCTCGGTGATGATGGGCACGCCCGCCAACAAGGACGTGTTCCGCGAGACCGGCCTGTGGCACGACACGCTGGACGAGGCCACGCCCAGCGACGTCTGCGTCATCGTCGACTGCGAGGACGCGGCGCGTGCCGCCGGCGTGCTCGAAGAGCTGAAGACGCGGCTGGCCGACGTCGCCAAGAGCCGGCGCGCGTCGGGCTACCCGGTGGCGCGCAGCTGGCGCCGCGCCCGCCAGCTGGTGCCGGACGCCAACGTCGCGCTGATCTCGGTGGCCGGCCACTACGCCGCCGACGTCGCGCGCCAGGCGCTGGACGACGGCTGCCACGTGATGATGTTCTCCGACAACGTGCCGGTGGAGGCCGAGGTCGAGCTCAAGCTCGCGGCGCGCCGCCGCGGCCTGATCGTCATGGGCCCGGACTGCGGCACCTCGGTCATCGGCGGCGTGCCGCTGGCCTTCGCCAACCGCATGCCCAAGGGGCCTATCGCGGTTGTCGGCGCCTCGGGCACCGGCATCCAGGAGATCTGCTCGCAGATCGCCGCGCGCGGCGCCGGCATCACGCACGCCATCGGCCTCGGCGGCCGGGATCTGTCTGCGGCGGTCGGCGGCATCAGCGCGCTGACGGCGATCGACTTCGTCGCCGCCGACGCCGCCAGCCGTGTCGTCGTCTTCGTCTCCAAGCCGCCGGCGCCGGAGGTCAAGGCGCGCGTGCTGGCGGCGCTGAAGCTGATGCAGCGGCCGGTGGTCGCGCTCTTCCTCGGCGACCGCCAGGCCGCGCGCCGCGACGGCAACGTGCACTTCGCGCAGACGCTGGACGGCGCCGCGGCCCTGGCGGTGGACCTGGCCAACGTCGACTCGCAGGCCTCGCACCAGCCTTCGGCCAGCGGCCTGGGCATCTGCGGCCTGTACACCGGCGGCACGCTGGCCGCCGAGGCGGCGCAGCTGCTGGCCGACGCGCTGGGCCTGCACGCCGACGAGACGCACGCCGAGGGCTACATGCTGCGCAGCGGCGGCCACCGCGTCATCGACCTCGGCGACGACCTCTACACCCGCGGCCGGCCGCACCCGATGATCGACCCGACGCTGCGCAACGAGATGATCCGCGCGCTGGCCGACGAGCCGACCTACGGCGTGCTGCTGCTGGACGTCGTGCTCGGCTACGGCGCCAACGCCGACCCGGCCGGCGTCACCGCGCGTGCCGTCGCCGAGATGCGCGCCGCGCGCGGCGGCGCGCCGATCACGGTCATCGCCACGCTGACCGGCACCGACCAGGACCCGCAGGACCGCGCCAGCCAGGCCGCGAAGCTGGAGGAAGCCGGCATCGTGATCGCCGAGAGCACGCGCACCGCGGTCGAGCTGGCGCTGCGCCTGGTGCAGCCGCCGGTGGCCGGCATCGGCGCGCCGCCGCCGCTGCTGGCAGCGCCGCCGGCGATCGTGAACATCGGCCTGCGCGGCTTCGCCGACGAACTGCAGGCCGGCGGCACGAACGTCGTCCATTACCTCTGGGAACCGATCGCGGGCGGCAATCAACGCCTGCAGCGGCTGGTCGCCGCACTGCAATGACTCAACGGAGCGATTCCATGTACGAAACCATCAACGAAGCCAACGAAGCCGTCCTCAACGAGATCAAGCGTGCGCGGCCCCGCCTCGTCGACGTGCGGCCTGCCGCCGACTGCATCCCGGTGCTGCGCGAGGGCAGGACGCTGCTGCACGCCGGCCCGCCGATCGCCTGGGCCGACATGACCGGCCCGATGCAGGGCGCGGTGCTCGGCGCCGCGATGTTCGAAGGCTGGGCGCGCGACGCCGAAGAAGCCGAGCGCCTGGCCGCCAGCGGCGAGATCCGCTTCACGCCCTGCCACGACCACTCGGCCGTCGGCCCGATGGGCGGCATCACCTCGGCGTCGATGCCGGTGCTGGTGGTGCTCAACGAGGTCCAGGGCAACATGGCCTTCTGCAACCTCAACGAAGGCATCGGCAAGGTGATGCGCTTCGGCGCCTTCGAAGGCGAGGTGCAGACCCGCCTGGCCTGGATGCGCGACGTGCTCGGGCCGGTGCTGTCGCAGGCGCTGGGCATGGTGCCCGGCGGCATCGACCTGTCGGTGCTGATGGCGCAGGCGATCACGATGGGCGACGAGTTCCACCAGCGCAACATCGCCGCCTCGGCGCTGCTGCTCAAGCTGCTGGCGCCGGACATCGCCGCCTGCGAAGCCAGCACCCAGCACAAGGAGGAGGTGCTGCGTTTCCTCGGCCGCACCGACCAGTTCTTCCTCAACGTCGCGATGGCCTATTGCAAATGCGTGATGGACGCCGGCGCGACGGTCGAGGCTGGCACGATCGTCACCGCGATGACGCGCAACGGCCGCGACTTCGGCATCCGCGTCAGCGGCACCGGCAAGCGCTGGTTCACGGCGCCGGTCAACACGCCGGCCGGCCTGTTCTTCACCGGCTTCAGCCAGGACGACGCCAACCCCGACATCGGCGACTCGGCGATCACCGAGACGCTGGGCATCGGCGGCGCGGCGATGATCGCCGCCCCGGGCGTCACGCGCTTCGTCGGCGCCGGCGGCTTCAGCGACGCGCTGGAGACCAGCGAGGAGATGCGCGAGATCTACGTCGACAGCTCGCCGATGTTCCAGATCCCGACCTGGGACTTCCAGGCCGCCTGCCTGGGGCTGGACGTTCGCCGCGTCGTCGAGACCGGCATCACGCCGGTCATCAACACCGGCATCGCGCACCGCAAGGCCGGCATCGGTCAGGTCGGCGCCGGCACCGTGCGGCCGCCGCGTGGTTGCTTCGAGAAGGCGCTCGAAGCGGTGGCCGAGACCGTCGGCGTGACGGCCGACTGAGGGCCGGTCCCGGGCCTGGCGATGGCGGCACGACGATCGGACAGCAGATCATGAGCGCCGCCATCGCCATCAGCCTGCGAGCGCTGGCGTGCAGCGAGGCCGCCGCGCGCGCGCTGGACGGCCGCGTCGCCACCGTCGCGGCGCTGCACCGCCGCGGTTTCAGCGTCGCCGTGCCGGGCGGCGAGCCGATCTTCGTCGGCCCGCCGGGCGCCGGGCTGCTGCCGCTGCACGTCGTCGTGCGCCGCGACAGCTTCGAGACGCTGCAGCGCCGGCTCGGCACCGGCGCGCGCCTGCGCTGGGACCTGAGCGCAGCGCGGCGCTGGCAGCTCGGCCTGCGCTGCCGCCACGGGTTGCCCGGGCTGGATGCCGGCGTCGCCCGCGTCGCCGACTGGCTGCGCTCTCAGCCGCCGGCCAACGGCTTCGGCGACACCCAGGCGCAGGTGCTGGCCGCCGACGGCCGCCTGCGGCAGGCGCTACAGGCCGCCGCCGACGGCCCGACGGCGCCGACGCTGCTACAGCTGATCGGCCGCGGCGCCGGCTCGACACCGGCCGGCGACGACGCGCTGATCGGCGCGCTGGCGCACGGCTGGCTGGTCGACGGCGCCGACAGCCCGCTGCGCCGGGCGCTGCTGCCCTGGCGCGAGGCGCTCGGGGCGCTGACGACGCCGCTCGGCGCCGGCTATCTGCGCCGCGCGATCGACGGCGTCTTCGGCAGCCACCTGATCCAGCTCTGCCGCGCGTTGCCCGCGGCCGGCGAGCGGCTGGACACGCGCGCGCGCCGCGTCGCGTGCCATGGTGCCAGTTCGGGCATCGACACGCTGCTCGGCTTCGTCGCCGCGCACGAGCTGCGCCGCTAACATCGACCGACCCGCCCAGCCCCCCGTCCCGCGCTGCTGTTGCGCCGGACGCGACCCGCCGATTCCCCGTGTCCCGCTCTCCCAACCTCGACCCCGAAGCGCTGCGCACCTTCGTCGCGGTCGCGCAGCTGCGCAGTTTTTCCGCCGCCGCCGACCTGCTGCACAAGACGACCTCGGCGATCTCCTACCGCATCAAGTCGCTGGAAGACAGCGCCGGCGTGCCGCTGCTGCAGCGCACCACGCGCACGGTGACGCTGACGCCCGCCGGCGAGGTGCTGCTGACACGCGCCAGCCAGATCTTCGACTGGATGCAGACGCTGCCGCGCGAGCTGGAGCAGGCCAACGCCGGCGTCGAGTCCGAGCTCGTCATCGTCGTCAACAACCTGCTGCACGACAGCGCCGCGATGTCCGAGCTGCTGGCGCACCTGCACGAGCGTTTCCCGTACACGACGATCAAGGTGCGTTTCGGCGTCTACATGGGCGTCTGGGACGAGCTGGTGCACAACGGCGGGCGCATCGGCATCGGCGCGCCGGGTTTTCACACGATCAACGACGACTTCGCCACCTTGCCGCTGGGCGAGATCCGCTGGGTGTTCGTCGTCGCGCCCAGCCATCCGCTGGCGCGCCAGCGTGAGCCGCTGGGCAACGACGCGCTGCGGCCGTACCCGGCGGTCAACGTCGAGGACACCTCGCAGCGCATGAAGAAGCGCACCGCGTGGCGCCTGCCCGGCCAGCAGGAACTGCTGGTGCCCGACCTGGCGACCAAGATCGCCTGCCACGAACGCGGGCTGGGCGTCGGTTTTCTGCCGGCGGCGCGGGCCCGTGCGGCGCTGCGCGCGGGCACGCTGGTCGAACGCACGGTGAGCTATCCGCGTTCGTCGTCGCCGCTGTCGCTGGCCTGGCCGACGCAGGGTGCCGGCGCCGTCACGGCCTACATCCGCGAGCTGTTCGCCACGCGCGACCGGCTGGCGATGCCGTTCCTCAGCCCGCTGGTGCCGCCGCCCGAGGCCGCGCCGCCGGCAGAAGGCGAAGACCCCGAAGCGGCCGGCGTCGCCTGAAGCCGCGGCCTCAGCGCCGGGCTTCGGCCCATTCCCGCCGCAGCAGCCCGTAGATCGCGCTGTCCGACACCTCGCCGCCGACGATCCAGCGCTCGCGCAGCCGGCCTTCGAGGCGGAAGCCCAGGCGCTGCAGCGTCGCCGCCGAGGCTTCGTTGCGCGGGTCGATGTCGGCTTCGACGCGGTTCAGCTCCAGCAGCTCGAAGCCGTAGCGCAGCAGCGCCTGCAAGGCCTCGTGCATGTAGCCCTGGCCCCAGGCGGCGTGGGCGAGCGCGTAGCCGATCTCGGCGCGGCGGCAGCCGGCGACGATGTCGAACAGCGTGCACTGGCCGATCAGCGCACCATCGTCGCGGCGCTCGATGCCCAGCCGCAGATGGCGGCCGCTGTGCAGCGCCTGCAGGTCGCTGTCGATCGCCTCCTGCGCCTGCGCCGTCGAGGTCCACGGCGGTGTGCTCCAGAAGCGCATCACACGCGGGTCCGAGAAGATCGCGAAGACCGCCTCGGCGTCGTCGGCGCGGTAGGGGCGCAGCGTCAGGCGCTCGGTCTGCAGCGGCAGCGCCGGGAAGTGCGTCATGAGTGCGTCAGCGGCAGCTCAGGGCTTGCGATCCGCCGGGTGGTGCACGCCGTCGCTGACCGGCACGTTGTCGATCAGGAACGGGTCGATGCCCTCCAGGCAGCCGACGTTGTAGCCGTACTGGTCGGGGCGCGAGCGCCGCTGGTGGTGGGTGTAGATGCCGCAGCGCGAGCAGAAGTAGTGCTTCGCGACACGGGTGTTGAACTGGTAGAGCGTCAGCGCGTCCTCGCCCTGCACGATGCGGATGCCGGCCAGCGGCACCGAGCCGACGACGGCGCTTTTGCGCCGGCAGATCGAGCAGTTGCAGCGCCGCGGGTCGACGATGCCGTCGGGCAGATGCAGCTCGAGCACCACGGCGCCGCAGTGGCAGGACAGTCGATGGCGGGTTTGCACCGGCACGCCGCCGACGGACTGGATCGTTCTGAGCTGGTTCACGGCGCCTCGCGAGAGAGGGGAAGGCCAGCGGATCATAGGCGCCGCCGCTGGCGGGCCGCGGCCTCAGGTCGTCAGCTGCACGGCGCGCCCGATGAACAGCACCGGGCCGGTCGGGCGGTCCAGCGGCGAGCCGCCTTCGGGTTCGAGCGTGATCTCGAACAACTGCTCGGCGCGCATGCCGGGCAGGCGTTCCAGCGGCAGCGCCACTTCACCGCCGGCCCGCAGCAGGCCCAGCGAGCGCGGGCCTGGCGCGCCCGGCGCCTTGGTCCAGAACTGCAGGCTGCGGCCTTGCGGCGGCGTGTCGCCCGGCGCGACCGGCTGCAGCCGCAGCTGGCCGCGGCCTTGCGCGTCGACACGCACGTCGACGAGCCAGCCGTTGCCGCCGCCCTGCGGCGCCTGCAGCACCGCGACGTAGCGTTCGGCCGGAGCCCCGGGCCGGGTCAGCACCGCGCTGCCGAGCAGCACGCTGGCGGCCAGGGCGGCGCCGCTGAGGGACTGCCAGAACCCCAGCCGCTGCCACCAAGACGGCGGCGCGGCCGGCCGCGGCGTCGGGCGCGTGCCCAGCCGGGCCTCGATGGCCGGCCACAGGCCGGGCGGCGGCTCCACCGGCGGGGCGTGCCGGGCCAGCGGCAGCAGCCGGTCCTGCCAGGCAGCCACCTCGGCCTGCAGCGCGCGGTCGCCGGCGAGAGCGGCTTCGAAGCGGCGCCGTTCGTCGACGTCCAGCGTGCCGAGCACGTATTCGCCGGCGGCGGCGCTGCGTTCGTCGGGCGAGTCGTTCATGCCAGGCACTCCCGCAGCGACAGCAGGCTGCGCCGGATCCAGGACTTGATCGTGCCCAGCGGCGCGCTGAGCCGGCTCGCGATCTGCTCGTGCGTGTAGCCGTCGACGAAGGCGTGCAGCACGCAGGCGCGTCGGTCGGCGTCCAGGCGGTCCAGGCAGCGCTCCAGGCTCGCTGCGTCCAGCGCCGGCTCGTCGGTGGCAGGCAGGCGTTCGGCCAGCCCGGCGAGCTCGTCCGGCTCCAGGGCTTCCACCGGCTCGCCGCTGCGCACGGCCTTGATCGCCTGGTGGCGCACCACCGTGTAGACCCAGCCGCGGCCGGAGCCGAGGGCCGGATCGAAGGTCGCCGCGCGCTGCCAGATCTGCAGGAAGGCGTCCTGCAGCACGTCTTCGGCCAGGCTGGCGTCGCGCACGATGCGCCGCGCGACGCCCAGCAGCCAGCGTCCCTCGCGCTCGTACAGCGCCCGCAGCGCGAAACGTTCGCCGCGGGCGCAGGCCAGCAGTGCGGCATCGTGGTCGAAGGCGTCGGAACGGACGGGCATCGGCGACCTCGCGCCCGGGTCGGGAACCCGGGTCGAGGCGATTCTAGGCAGCGGCTCCGTACGCGTGCAGCGCTCAGACCGGCTTCCAGAAAATGTAGTCCGCCTGGTAGCCGACGACTTCACGCTGGCCGGCCGTCATGGCGTCGCAGCTCTTGGCCGGGGCGACGCCGCCGCGCGTGGCGACCCGCTGCACGTGGCTGACGCCGGCCAGCGGGCCTTGCATCGGCGCCGTGGCCTTGACGAGCTGCAGCGGGATCGAGCCGGCGGTCGCAGGCGCCACGGCGAGCTGGCTCCCGGTCAGGCGCTGGCCGTCCGGCGTCTCCCAGGTGGCCGGCGGGCCGAAGTAGCGGCCCACCGTCTTGCCGTCGCGCGCGCGCAGTTCGGCGTCGGGGCCGACGAACGCCCACTCGTGGCCGCCGCCCGTCTTGGCACGGCATTCGTAGGTGATGCGGCCGACGCCCACCGTCTCCCAGGCCACGCGGTGGCCGGCCGGAACCTGCACGGCCGCAGGCAGCGCGCTCTGGTCGAAAGCGGGTGTGTTGTTCGGCGCCATGCCGCTGCAGGCGGCAAGCGTGAGGGTCAGCCCCAGGGCGGCGGAAGCGGTGAGGACGGTGCGCATGCGAGTCTCCGTTGGTCTGGATCGATAGGGCCGACCGGGGCCGGCCGAGGCCGTCGATTCGGCTCTCGACAGGGACTAGCCGCGGCCTGCGCCGACGGATGCAGCGCGCGCGAAAAATATATGCTCCGGGCCGACTCAGGCCGCCAGCGCCGGCCGCAGCGCGCGGCGCGCGACGGCCCACAGCGCCATCGCGCGGCCCAGGAACAGGCCGCTGAACAGGCCGTAGGCGGCGCTGACGCCCAGCACAACGGGCGCCGCCTCGCGCGCCTGCGGCTGCACGGCGAGCACGACGCCGGCGCCGAACTTGACGGCGAAGATCGCCATCATCAGCGCCAGCGGCAACCAGCTGCCGGGCAGCGCGAAGAGGCCGGTGTCCGGCGCGTAGCGCACGCCGGACGTGTCGATGGCGCGCTGCATCGCCGTCAGCCCGGCGGCCAGCGCCAGCGCCCAGGCCAGCAGCGCCGCCGGCTGCGTGCCGAAGGCGCTGGTCGTGCCCAGCAGCGACACCGCGGCCAGCGCCAGCGGCAGGCCGACGCAGCGCCGCAGGCTGGCGCGCTGCGGCCGCGAGGCGCGCACGCCCATCACCACGAGCACGGCGAGCACGATGAAGACCCAGCGCGGGGTGTGAAGCAGGATCTCGAGAAACATGGCGGGCCTTTCGGTGGCGGGTGGGATGGACCCACTGTGCCGGCCGGGCCCGGCCGCCGCGACGATGCCGCGACGAAGCGCCGGCCGCCGTGACCGAAGCGTCGGCCACGGCCACCGAACGGCGGCTACATCGGCTTGAACAGGTGGGCGAAGGCGCGGCTGACCTTCAGCGGCCGCGACAGGCCGTCGACCGCCAGGCTGTAGTGGCCGAACTCGTCGCGTGTCGCGCTGCGGATGCGGCGCGTCGCGACGTAGACCGCGCGGTGCACCTGCATGAAGTCCTCGCCTTCGAGCCGCGCCGCCAGCTCGCGCAGGCTCATGCGCACCAGCGCCTCGCCGTTCGTCGTGACTACGTTGACGTACTTGTCGGTCGCTTCCAGGCAGATCACGTCGGCCACCGGGATCATGCGCACCGTGTTGCCGACGCCGGCGCGGATGACCTTGATGCGCTCCTGCTCCGCTGGTGCTTCCTGTGGCGTCTGCAGCGCCTGCACCGTGCGCACCTGCTCGGCGGCGTCGCCGGCATGGACCTGCGACGCACGCGCCGCCAGGCGCTGCTGCAGCCGTTCGACCGTGACGCGCAGGCGCTCCGGCGTCACGGGTTTGAGCACGTAGTCGACCGCGGCGCGCTCGAAGGCGGCGACGGCGAACTCGTCGAAGGCGGTGACGAAGACCAGCAGCGGCAGCGGCCGGTCCTCGGGCCAGTCGTCGTTGACGGCTTCGGCGACCTCCAGCCCGGTGCGCCCGGGCATGCGGATGTCCAGGAACAGCAGGTCGGGCAGCAGCGCCAGCGCCTGCTCGGTCGCGGCGAGGCCGTCTTCGGCGACCTCGGCCAGCCGCAGCCCGGGCCAGGCCTCGGCGAGCTGGCGCTTCAGGCTGCGCGCCAGCAGCGCTTCGTCTTCGGCGATCAGCGCCAGCGGGGTGTCGTTCGTCGTCATTCGGGAATCCTCACGATGGCCCGCGTGCCGCAAGGCTCTTGGGCCTGCAGCCGCAGGCTGGCGGCGGCGCCGTACAGTGCCTGCAGCCGGCCGCGCACGTGCGCCAGGCCGTAGCTGCTGCCGCTGCCGGCGGCGGGTTCTTCGGGCAGGCCGATGCCGGTGTCGGCGACGACCAGCAGCAGTCCGTCGGCGTCGCGTTCGGCGCTGACGGTGACGGTGGCGCCGCCGACCTTGGGCTCGACACCGTGTTTCAGCGCGTTTTCCACCAGCGGCTGCAGCAGCATCGGCGGCACCGCCGCCTGCTGCAGCTCGGCCGGCAGCTCCAGCTGGTAGCGCAGGCGCCGGCCGAGGCGCAGCGCCATGATCTCCAGGTAGGCCTGCAGCTGCTCGAACTCGGCCTGCAGCGTGCTCGTCTCGGCACGCGAGCCGGCCAGCGTCGCGCGCAGGAAGGTGATCAGCCGGTCGATCATCTGCTGCGCCTCGCGCGGGTCCTCGTCGACCAGCGAACGCAGATTGGCCAGCGTGTTGAACAGCATGTGCGGGTCGAGCTGGGCGCGCAGCAGGCGCAGCTCGGCTTCGACGGCCAGCTTCTGCGCCAGCAGCCGCGCCGCCGCTTCGTCGGCCAGGCGGTTTCGCAGCCAGACGAGGTAGAGCACGAAGCCGGTCGCCGACAGGCTGGCGACGATGGCCGCGAGCTGGTAGTCGAACAGCCCGGCGATGCGAACCGGCTCGCCGAGCAGCGCATAGCCGCAGGCGAAGCCGAGCGAATAACCCGCCGGCAGGCCGAGCGCCAGGCGCAGCGGCAGCGACACGCGGCGCGGCCAGCGGCGCAGCCCCGGCAGCTGGCGCAGCAGCTGCACCGTGACCACCGACCAGAAGCCGATCCACTGCGAGAACCACAGCGCGCGCCAGAAGTCGCCGCCGGTGGCCGGCAGCAGCGTCAGCACCGCGGCCACCAGCACGCACAGCGCCGCGGTCTGGCCGACCAGCCGCAGCGTCTGGCGCGCGGCTTCGGCGCGGGTCGGGGGGCAGGCGGGGGGCGAGGGCGGGGTGCTCATGGCGGGCGTCGAATCGAGCGCGACTCTAGCCGCGGCCGCGCACCGCCGCCGGCCGACGGGCGCGAACGGTCACCGGCGGTCGCCAGCCGTCGCCGGCGCCGACCGGACGGCTTCAGGACGCCGGCGTGCGGGCGGCGCTGTCCCACTCGCCGCCGAGCACCTCGAACAGGCGCACGCGGTTGCTCTGCTCGGCCAGGCGCAGCGTGACGAGGGTCTGCTGCGCGGCGTACAGCGTGCGCTGCGCGTCCAGCGCGTCGAGGTAGCTCGCGGCGCCGGCCTTCCAGCGTGCGTCGGCCAGGCGCCAGGCGCGTTCGCTGGCATCGACCAGCGCCGCCTGGGCGTCCAGACGCTCGGCGATCGTCGCGCGCACCGCCAGCGCGTCGGCGACCTCGCGGAACGCGGTCTGCACCGTCTGCTCGTAGCTGGCGAGCTGGATCGCTTCGGCCGCACGCGCCTGGGCGATGCCGGCGCGCGCGGCGCCGCCGTCGAAGATCGGCAGACTGATCGACGGCGCGAACGACCAGGCCCGGCCTTCGAACAGCTCGCCCAGGCTGCGGCTGGCCGTGCCGGTGGCGGCGGTCAGCTGGATCGACGGGAACAGCGCCGCCCGCGCCGCGCCGACGTCGGCGTTGGCCGCCTTCAGCTTGTGCTCGGCGGCCAGTACGTCGGGGCGGCGCTGCAGCAGCGTCGACGGCAGTCCGGCCGGCACGGTGACCAGCGCTGCGGCGTCGGCGGCGGCTTCGCCGGCCGGCAGGTCCTCGGCCGGCACGTCGGCGCCGACCAGCAGGCGCAGCGCGTTCAGGTCCTGGGCGACGGTGGCTTCGTAGGCGGCGGCGTCGCGCCGCGCGGCTTCGACCGTCGTCTGCGCCTGCGCCAGCGTCAGCGCCGAGTCGGCGCCCAGCGCACGGCGCTGGCGCGTCATCTCGTAGCTCTGGCGCTGGCTGTCCAGCGTGCGCCGCGCCAGCGCCAGCTGCTGCTGGTCGGCCTGCAGCGTCAGCCAGGCGTTGGCGACTTCGGCGACGAGCGCGATGCGCGTGCTGCGCGCCGCTTCCTCGGTCGACAGGTAGCTCTCCAGCGCCGCGTCGGACAGGTTGCGCACGCGGCCGAAGAGGTCGAGCTCGAACGCGGCGATGCCGACGTTGGCGCTGTAGCTGCGCGACTGCACGACCTGGCCGCTGCTGCTGGCTTCGGCCGGCGTGCGCGAGGCGCTCTGCGCGCCGCTGGCCTTCAGCGTCGGCAGGCGGTCGGCGGCCTCGATGCGGTAGGCGGCACGCGCCTGCTCGATGGCCAGCAGCGACAGGCGCAGGCTGCGGCTGTTGGCCAGCGCCCGTTCGATTGTGCGCCGCAGGCGCGCGTCGGCGACGAAGTCGCGGCCGTCGGGCAGCGTCTCGGCGCCGGAGACGGTGGCCGCGGGCCAGGCCGCGGGCACCGGCGCCGCCGGCCGGGTGTAGTCGGGCGCCAGGTTGGCGCAGGCCGCCAGCGCGGCCGCTGCCAGCAGCGTCAGGCCGCGCGTGGCGAGTCGGGTCGTCGTGTTCATGCCCGCACCTCCGCGGTCGGGGCGGCGCCGCGGCGCCGGTCGAAGAAGCCGCGCACCAGCACGTAGAACACCGGCACGAAGAACAGGCCGAGCACCGTCGCGGTGGCCATGCCGCCGAGCACGCCGGTGCCGATGGCGCGCCGGCTGGCGGCGCCGGCGCCGCTGGCGATGGCCAGCGGCAGCACGCCGAACATGAAGGCCAGCGAGGTCATCAGGATCGGCCGCAGCCGCAGCCGCAATGCCTCCAGCGTCGCGTCGACGAGTGCCGCGCCCTGTTCCTGGCGCTGCTTGGCGAACTCGACGATCAGGATCGCGTTCTTCGCCGACAGGCCGACGGTGGTCAGCAGCCCGACCTGGAAATAGACGTTGTTGTGCAGCCCGGCCAGCGAGGTCAGCGCGAGCGCGCCGACGACGCCCAGCGGCACCACCAGCAGCACCGAGAACGGCACCGACCAGCTCTCGTACAGCGCCGCCATGCAGAGGAAGACGAACAGCACCGACAGCGCGTACAGCGCCGGCGCCTGCGCGCCCGACAGCCGCTCCTGGTAGGACTGGCCGGCCCATTCGATGCCGACGCCGGCCGGCAGCTGCTCGACGATGCGCTCGACGGCCTTCATCGCGTCGCCCGAGCTGACGCCCGGCGCGGCTTCGCCGACGAGCTCGAACGAGCCCATGCCGTTGTAGCGCTCGAGCTTGGGCGCGCCGTAGCTCCACTTCGTGCTGGCGAAGGCCGAGAACGGCACCATCTGCCCGGCGTTGTTGCGCACCCGCCACTGCATGATCGCGTCGGGCGCCATGCGGAACGGTGCGTCGCCCTGGGCGTAGACCTTCTTCACCCGGCCCTTGTCGATGAAGTCGTTGACGTAGGCGCCGCCCAGCGCCACCGACAGCGTGTTGTCGATGTCGCTGGTGGACAGGCCCAGCGCGCCGGCCTTGCGGTCGTCGATCTCGATGCTGAACTGCGGCGCGTCGTCCAGGCCGCTGATGCGCACCTGGGCCAGCTTGGGGTTCTGGCGGGCGAGCTTCAGGAACTCGTCGCGCGCCGCCTTCAGGCCCTCGTGGCCGAGGCCGCCGCGGTCCTGCAGCTCGACGGTGAAGCCGCCCGAGGAGCCGAGGCCGCGCACCGTCGGCGGCTGCATCACGAAGACGCGCGCGTCGCGCAGCGCCGTCAGCTCCTGGTTCGCGCGGCGCGCGAACTCGGCGGCGCTCTGGCCGTGGCCGCGGCGCTCGCTCCAATCCTTGAGCCGGATGAACGCATTGCCGGTGGCCTGGTCACCGCCGATGCCCGAGATCAGCGTGTAGCCGTCGACGTCGGCCTGCTGCGACAGCCAGTTCTCGACCTGGTTCAGCGAGGCGCGCAGGCGCTCGTCGGTGGCGCCGGTGGGCAGCCGCACCTCGGCCATCAGCACGCCCTGGTCCTCGTCGGGCAGGAAGGACGTCGGCAGCCGCGCGTACAGCACGGCCATCGCCGCGACCAGGATCGTGTAGACCAGCATCACGCGGCCGCTGCGCCGCAGCAGCGTGCCGCCGGCACGCTGCATGCCGGCGCTGCCGCGGTCGAAGCCGCGGTTGAAGGCGCCGAAGAAGCGGCCCAGCAGGCCCTTGTGCGCCGCATGGTGCTCGCCCTGCGGCAGCGGCTTGAGCACCGAGGCGCACAGCGCCGGTGACAGCGTCATGGCCACCAGCACCGACAGCAGCATCGCCGACACCACCGTGATCGAGAACTGGCGGTAGATGACGCCGGTCGAGCCACCGAAGAAGGCCATCGGGATGAACACCGCCGCCAGCACCAGCGCGATGCCGATCAGCGCGCCGGTGATCTCCTGCATCGACTCGCGTGTCGCCTCGCGCGGCGACAGGCCGCGTTCGGCCATCAGGCGCTCGACGTTCTCGACGACGACGATGGCGTCGTCGACCAGCAGGCCGATCGCCAGCACCATGCCGAACATCGTCAGGCTGTTGATCGAGTAGCCGAAGGCCGCCAGCACGCCGAAGGTGCCGAGCAGCACCACCGGCACCGTGATCGCCGGCACCAGCGTCGCGCGCCAGCTCTGCAGGAACAGGTACATGATCAGCACGACCAGCACCACGGCCTCGGCCAGCGTCTTCACGACCTCCTCGATCGAGATCTTCACGAACGGCGTCGTGTCGTAGGTCATCGCCGTCTGCAGGTGGTACGGGAAGCCCGGCTGCAGCTCGGCGATCTTGGCCTTGACGGCGTTGGCCGTGGCGATGGCGTTGGCGCCCGAGGCCAGGCGCACGCCCATCGCCGCCGAGGGCTTGCCCTCGTAGCGCGTGCGGATCGTGTAGCTCTCGCCGCCGAGCTCGACGCGCGCGACGTCGGCCAGGCGCACGACGGCGCCGCTGCCGGCCGACTTGACGACCACGGCCTCGAACTGCTCGACCGTCTGCAGCTTGCTGCGCGCGGTGATCGTCACGTTGAGCTGCTGACCGGGCGCCGCCGGCAGGCCGCCGACCTGGCCGGCCGAGACCTGGGCGTTCTGGGCCGTGATCGCGCTCGTCACGTCCGAGGGCATCAGGCCGTAGCTCGCCAGCTTGTCCGGGTTCAGCCAGACGCGCATCGCGTGGCCGGTGCCCAGCGTCTGCACCTCGCCGACGCCGTCGATGCGGCTGATCGTGTCGACCAGGCTGGACTTGATGTAGTCGCCGATCTGCACCGCGCCGGCGCTGCCGTCCTCGGAGTACAGCGCGACGATGAGCAGGAAGTCGGTGCCGGCCTTGGTGACCGTCACGCCCTGGTCCTGCACCGCCTGCGGCAGCTGGGTCATGGCCTGCTGCAGCTTGTTCTGCACCTGCATCTGGGCGACGTCGGGGTCGGTGCCCGAGACGAAGCTCAGTGTGATGCGGGCGCTGCCCGAGGAGGTGCTGGTCGAGGCCATCGACAGCAGGCCGTCCAGGCCGGTCATCTGCTGCTCGATGACCTGGGTGACCGAGTCCTCCAGCGTCTTGGCCGAGGCGCCGGGGTAGGTGGCGTTGACGCTGACACGCGGCGGCGCGATGTCGGGGTACTGCTCCAGCGCCAGCGTGCTGATCGACAGCGCGCCGGCGAGCATGACGACGATGGCCAGCACCCACGCGAAGATGGGGCGGTCGATGAAGAAGCGCGGCATCGTGCGGCCCCCTTCAGCGCGACGCGGCCGAGGCCGGCGCCGACGCGGCCGACGCCGCGGCGCCCACCGCCTGCGGCTGCACGACGTCGCCCGGCTTGACCTTCTGCAGCCCTTCGACGACGACACGTTCACCGGCCTTCAGCCCCGAGCCGACCAGCCAGCGGTCGCCGATCGCGCGCTCGGCGGCGATCGTGCGCCGCTCCAGCTTGTCGCCTTCGCCGACGACGAGCACGCTGGCCGCGCCGCTGGCGTCGCGCGCGACGGCCTGCTGCGGCACCAGCATCGCGCCGGCCACCGCCGCCGTCGGCAGCAGCGCACGCACGTACATGCCCGGCATCAGCAGGCCTTGCGGGTTGGGGAAGGTCGCGCGCAGCGTCACGCTGCCGGTGCCGGTGTCCACCGAGGCGCCGGTGACGGCGAGCCGCCCGGCCAGCGGGTAGCGGCTGCCGTCTTCCAGGCGCAGCGTGACGGCGGCGTCGCCACCGGGCAACTGCTTGACGCGGCCGGAGGCGAGGTCGCGTTTGAGCTGCAGCAGCTCGGTGCTGGACTGGGTGACGTCCACCTGGATCGGGTCGACCTGGCGCACCGTCGTCAGCGCCGTCGTCTGGTTGGCAGTGACGAGCGCGCCGACGGTCACCGTGGAGACGTCGGCGCGGCCGGCGATCGGGCTGGTGACACGCGTGCGCGCCAGGTCGATGCGCGCCGTGTCCAGCGCCGCACGCGCCGACGCGAGCTCGGCTTCGGCTTGCTTCAGCGCCGCCTGCGCGTCCTGCAGCGCCTGGCGGCTGACGGCGTCGATCTTCGCCAGCTCGGCCTGGCGCTGTGCGGTCAGGCGGTTGGTCTCGACGCTGGCCTCGGCCTTGGCGACCGCGGCTTCGGCGCTGGCGACCGCGGCGCGGTAGCTGGCGGCGTCGATCTCGTAGAGCACCTGGCCGGCTTTCACCGGCCCACCTTCGACGAAGCGCCGCGCCTGCACGATGCCGCCGACCTGGGGTCGGATCTCGGCGCTCTGCAACGCCGTCGTGCGGCCGGGCAGTTCGCTGGCCAGCGCGACGGTCTCGGGCTGCACGGTGAAGGTGCCGACGACGGTCGGCCGGCTCTTGCCGGGCGCGGTGGCGGCTTCGGGGCGGCCGCAGCCGGCGAGCGTGGCGGCCAGCGCGAGCGCGGCGACGGTGAAGGCGAACGGCGCACGCGGCGCGGCGCGGGAGACGATGGCGGCCATCGGGTGAGGTCCTGCTGACAGTTCTTCTGTCGCCGATGCTCGACGGCGAATGTGGAGGAAAGTTGAAGCCCCGGCGCGCGGCGTCGGCGCGGCTTGCCTGCGCCGGGCCGCTCGTGCGCCAATGCCGACCGTGCCTCTGCTCGCCCGCCTCCGCCGCCCCGGCATCACCGGCAAGCTCTTCGTCGCCGTGCTCGCCACCGCGACGCTGGTCGCCGTGGCCGTCGGCGTGGCGGCGCAATGGAGCTTCCAGCGCGGCTTCCTCGGTTACCTGAACGCCCAGGCCGTGCTGCGCATGGAGCTGGTGATGCCGCGCCTGGCCGCGGCCTACGCCGAACACGGCGACTGGGACTTCCTGCGCAACCGGCGCGACCTCTGGTTCGGCCTCGTCGGCATCGGCCCGCCGCACCCGCCCGAGCCGCGCGAGCCGCCCGATTCGCCGCCGACTCAGCGGCCCAGCGGGCCGATGGCCGAGCTGATCGCCTCGGACCTGCTCGGCGCCGGGCGGCGGCTGTCGCTGCTGGACGCGCAACGCCAGCGTGTCGTCGGCTTCCCGTTCATCATGGCCAACTCCGAGCAGCGCGAGATCGTCGTCGACGGCCGCACCGTCGGCTGGCTGGCGATGGCGCCGATCGAGACCGTGACCGACAGCGCCGCGGTCGCCTTTCTCGACCGCCAGCTGCTCGCCGCCGCGGCGGCCGTGGTGCTGGCGGTGCTGCTGTCGGCGGCGATCGCCTGGTGGGTGGCGCGCAGGCTGCTGGCGCCGGTGCGCGCGGTGGCCGGCGCCACGCACCGGCTGGCCGCCGGGGCCTATGACACACGCGTCGAACTGGCCGGCGAGGACGAGGTCGCCCAGCTGGCGCAGGACTTCAACCAGCTCGCGCTGACGCTGGAGCGCAATGAGCGCATGCGGCGCGACTTCATGGCCGACGTCTCGCACGAGCTGCGCACGCCGCTGGCGGTGCTGCGCGGCGAACTCGAGGCGCTGGAAGACGGCGTGCACCAGCCGACGCCCGAGCTGCTGCGCCGGCTGCAGCAGGAGGTGGCGACGCTGGCCCAGCTCGTCGGTGACCTGCACGAACTGGCGCTGGCCGACGTCGGCGCGCTGGCCTACCGCAAGGAAGACCTGGACCTGGTGCCGCTGGTGCGCAGCGAAGTCGACTCGCTGCAGTCCAAGGCCGCCGACCGTGGCCTGGTGCTGCAAGCCCGGCTGCTGCCGGCGGCGCTGCCGGTCACGGGCGACGAGCGCCGGCTGCGCCAGCTGCTGCTGAACCTGCTCGCCAACAGCCTGCGCTACACCGACGCCGGCGGCACGGTGCGCGTGACGCTGGCGGCCGACGGCGCCGAGGCCGTGCTCGACCTGGAAGACTCGGCCCCCGGCGTGCCCGACGAACTGCTGCCGCGGCTGTTCGAACGTTTCTTCCGCGTCGAGGCCTCGCGCTCGCGCGCCAAAGGCGGCAGCGGCCTGGGGCTGGCGATCGCGCGCAGCATCGCCGAGGCCCACGGCGGCCGGCTCGAAGCCCGGCCCTCGCCGCTGGGCGGCTTGTGGATCCGCCTGGTGCTGCCGCGGCTGAGGCGCCGCGGCGAAGGGGAGAGCACGTGAGCGACGGCACACGCTACGTGCTCGTCGTCGAGGACGAGCCCTCGCTGGGCCGGCTGGTGGCCGACTACCTGGCCGCAGCCGGCTTCGAGACGCAGTGGATCGCCGACGGCCTGGCGGTGCTGCCCGCGGTGCGCCAGCGCCTGCCCGACCTGATCGTGCTCGACCTGATGCTGCCGGGGCAGGACGGCCTGTCGATCTGCCGCGAGCTGCGCAGCTTCTGCGAGGTGCCGGTGCTGATGCTGACGGCGCGGGTCGAAGAGGTCGACCGCCTCGTCGGCCTGGAAGCCGGCGCCGACGACTACGTCTGCAAGCCGTTCAGCCCGCGCGAGGTGGTGGCGCGTGTCAAGGCCATCCTGCGCCGACCCTGGAACCGGCCGGCGCCGGCCGAGCCCGCCCCGGCGCCGCTGCAGATCGACGCCGAGCGCTACGAGGCCCGGCTGGACGGCGAGCTGCTCGACCTGACGCCGCTGGAGTTCCGCCTGCTGCAGGCGCTGGCCGAGCAGCCGGGGCGCGTGTTCTCGCGCGACCAGCTGCTCGACCGCCTGCACGACGACCAGCGCGCCTTGAGCGACCGCGCGATCGACAGCCACGTGAAGAACCTGCGCCGCAAGCTCGAACGCGCGCGGCCGGGCGAGGACCCGATCCGCTCGGTCTACGGCGTCGGCTACCGCTTCGAGCTCTGACTCAGCTGCGTTCGATCTCGACCGCGGCGCGGTCGATCGCGTCGGCGATGCGGCGCAACGACTCCTCGGACGGCGCCTCGCCGGCAAAACGCAGGTGCAGCGCCATCTTCAGGTTGTGCATCGCGCGGTGGATGGCCGGCGAACGCCGCGCGTCGGCCGCGCCGCCCAGGTGCTGCAGGCGCGCCAGCACGCGGTCCAGCACCTCCTGCTGCGCCGCCAGCGCTTCTTCGCCGGCGGCGGTGATGCGGTACTGCTTGCGGCTGCCGCTGGTGTCGGCCAGCTCGGCCTGGCCCAGGTCTTCGAGCATCGCCAGCGTCGGGTAGACGGTGCCCGGGCTGGGGCTGTACTGGCCGCCTGCCAGGTCCTCGATGGCCTTGATGACCTCGTAGCCGTGGCTGGGGCGCTGGCGCAGCACGTGCAGCGCCAGCAGGCGCAGGTCGCCGCTTTCGAGCAGGCGTTCGCGCCGGCCTTCGCCGTCGGGGCCGCGGCGGCCGCCGCCGAAGTCACCGAAGCCACCCGGGCCGCCCATGCCACCGAAACCGGGGCCGAAGCCACCGCCACGGCGGCCCGCCGCGTGCATCGGGTGATCGTGGCCACCGCAGCCGGCGTGGAACTGCGTGTGCAACGCCTGGGCGTGGAGATGTTGGCCGCGATCACGGCCGAAGGGGAAACGTGCGAAGTGCATCGTGGTTCCAAAGTTGTGTTGCGATGCACTCAAGATATATCGTAAACTTTCTTCCGTCAACCCTGAATCGAGGCTTTCATGAAGCAGCACCGCTATCGCATTACCGTCGAACACCTCGCCGACCCGGACGGCAACCCGCCCGCCGACGGCACGCCGCTGGTCTTCGAAGCCGGCAACCACGACGAGATCCTGAAGATCGTCGAGCGCCTGCGTGGCCACCCGGCGCTGCCGCCGGAGTCGGCAGCGGCCTTCGGCGTCGGGCTCAAGCTGTTCAGCGAGGTGATGCTGGAGAACCGCCAGTCGCCGCTGTTCGCCGAGTTCGCGCCGCACTTCCGCGAATTCATGCAGAAGCTGAAGTCCGGCGCGCGTGCCGCCGGCTGAGCGCGGGCGGCGGCACCCGGCTTGCCGGTGGCCGGGCCCGCCCCGCCCACGAGCGCATGACTGCCGACCGCCCCCGCCTGACCCTCGCCGCACCCCCAACGCCGCTGCCGCGCTTCGCCCAGATCGAGCCGATCGGGCGCTGCAACTTGGCCTGCCGCATGTGCACCGTCAACCACCGCGGCGACGAGGTCGCCGAGCTGCCGCTGGAGCGCTACGTCGCCTGGCTGGACGAGTTGCCGCAGCTCGAGGAACTGCACCTGCAGGGCCTGGGCGAGCCGATGCTGCACCCGCGTTTCTTCGAGATGGTGGAGATCGCCGCTGAGCGCGGCATCCGCGTCAGCGCCAACACCAACCTGACGCTGCTGACCCCCGAACGTGCGCAGCGCTGCGCCAGCAGCGGCCTGGCGCAACTGTCGGTGTCGTTGGACGGCGCCAGCGCCGCGGTCTACGAGTCGGTGCGCCACGGCGCCGCATTCGCCAAGGTGCTGCGCAACCTGGACCGGCTGGTCGCCGCGCGCGACGCGGCCGGCGGCCGGCCCGAGGTGCGGGGCGTGATGGTGCTGATGCGCAGCAACCTGCACGAGCTGCCGGCGCTGGTGCGCCTGCTGCACACGCACGGCGTGCACGAGCTGCTGGTGCAGCGCCTGTCCAGCGACCTCGAACACCCGGGGCTGCCGGCGCGCTACGTGCCGATCCGCGACGTCGTGCGTGCCGAGGAACTGGCGCCGCCGGCGCTGCACGATGCCGAAGCGGTGTTCGCCGAGGCCGAGGCGCTGGCGAAGTCGCTCGGCCTGCAGCTGCACCTGCCGCGCCTGTCGGCGCCTGGCGAGCCGCCGCCCGAAGGCCGCGGCTGCGACTGGCCCAGCCGCCAGCTCTACCTGACGGCCGCCGGCGAAATGCTGCCCTGCTGCATGGTGGCGACGGCCGACCGCGCCAGCTTCGGCCGTGTCGGCGACGGCGCCGGCGCGCTGGCCTCGCTGTGGCGCGGTGAGGCCGCGCAGGCTTTCAGGCGGGCGCTGGCCGGGCCGCAGCCGCCCGAGGTCTGCCGGTCCTGCGCCCTGTACGAAGGGCGGTTCTGAGCGCTGCGGCGCTCAGAAGGTCTGCCAGTCGTCGTCGTCCGCGGCCGGGGCCTTGGCGGCGACGGCCACCGGCGCGGCCGGTTTGGCGGCCGCGGCCGGGCGCGGCGCGGCGGGCGCGGTGTTCGCCGTCGCGGCTGTCGACGGCACCGGGCGCACGGCGGTCTTCGCCGGCGCCGCGGCGGGTTTCGGCGCTGCGACCGCCGGCTTGGCCGCTGCGGCCGTCTGCGCGCCGTTGGCCAGGCGGAAGACCGCGACCGCGTCGACCAGATGGCGGGCTTGCGTGCGCAGGCTCTCGGCTGCGGCGGCGCTCTCTTCGACCAGCGCGGCGTTCTGCTGCGTCGCCTGATCCATCTGCGCGACGGCGTTGCCGACCTGGCTGACGCCGTCGCTCTGCTCGGCGCTGGCGCTGCTGATCTCGCCGACGATGTCGGCGACGCGGCGGATCGAGGCCAGCACCTCGTCCATCTTCGAGCCGGCTTGATGCACCAGTGCATTGCCCGCTTCGACACGTTCGACGCTGGTGCCGATCAGCGACTTGATCTCGCGCGCCGCCTCGGCGCTGCGCTGGGCCAGCGTGCGCACCTCGCCGGCGACGACGGCGAAGCCGCGGCCCTGCTCGCCGGCGCGCGCCGCCTCGACCGCGGCGTTGAGCGCCAGGATGTTGGTCTGGAACGCGATGCCGTCGATGACGTTGATGATCTCGGTGATGCGGCGCGAGCTGTCGCTGATGCCGTCCATCGTCTGCACGACCTGGCCCACCATCGAGCCGCCTTCGGTGGCCACCGAGCTCGCGGCCGCGGCCAGCTGGTTGGCCTGCATCGCGTTGTCGGCGTTCTGGCGCACGGTGGCGTTGAGCTGCTCCATCGACGCCGCGGTCTCCTGCAGCGCGCTGGCCTGCTGCTCGGTGCGTGCCGACAGGTCGGCGTTGCCGTGCGCGATCTCGTGGCTGGCGGTGGCGACGCTGTCGGCCGACTCGCGCACCTCGGCGACGATCTTCGCCAGGTTGTTGCGCATCGTCGCCAGCGCGTGCAGCAGGCGCGCGGCTTCGTCGCGGCCCTGGGCGTCGATGACGCTGGACAGGTCGCCGGCACCGATCGCTTCGGCGGTCTGCACCGCGAGGTGGATCGGCCGCGTGATCGAGCGCGTCGCGAAGACGGCGAAGCCGGCGCCGAGCAGGGTCGCGAGCAGGGCGCCGATGGCGGTCAGCCACTGGGCACGGGTCGTCGCTGCGGCCAGTTCGTCCTGGCGCGTGTCGAGCACCCGCTGCGAGTGCGCGGCCACCGCGTCCAGCGCCTTCTGGTAGTCCTCGGCCACCGGCAGCAGCAGCGTATCGACGTCGGCGTAGACCGATTCGCCGCGGTCGGCGCGCTCGGCGAGCTGGCGGCGCACGTCGGTGTAGCGCTTGCGCACGTCGCCGACCTTGGCGATCAGCGCCTTGCCTTCATCGTCGTCGACCAGCGCCATCAGCGACTTCTGCACCACCGCGGTGTCGGCCGAGATCTGCTCGACGTCCTTCTTCATCTGCGCCTGCAGCGCCGGGTCGGTGCTCTTCATCGACGCCGACACCTTGGTCCAGCTGATGCGCAGGTTGGTGGCCCACTGGCTGGCGAGCTTGCTGCGCTGCTGCTCGTTCTGCACGATCGACTCGGAAGCCGCCTTCAGCGCGCCGAGTTGCCAGATCGCCGTCGCCGCGATGGCGAGGGTGATCGAGAGCACCAGGGCGAAGGCCAGTCCGAGGCGTGTGCCGATGCGCAGTTGATTCATGCTGATTCCGACGACTTCGTGATGCGCAGCCCGGCGGCCGCCGTTGCGCTTGTGGTCGGTATCGGCCGCGGAGCGGTTTACTTCATCTCTTTCGTCATGAGTTTTGACCCAACGTGAAGAACGCCGCGCCGAAAAACGCCATGTCCGTTGAATTCGTTGGAAACACAATCTATGACGCTTGATCTGCGTCACGCGGTCCGGGCGGGAATCCATGATGTCGCGCCGCCGGCCGAGGGCGTAACTTGCGCGGGTCGGAACGTGCGGAGCTGACCATGAGCCTCGAGACCGCCTTGTCCACCCGCAGCCTGGACACCGGCGCCGTGCTGGCGCAGGCCCAGCCCTGGCAGACCTTCCCGGTGACGCTGGATTCGGCGGCGGTGTCGGTGATGACCGACCTGACGCAGGTGAAGGCGGCGACGATCACGCCCGGCGCGTCGCTGCGCCAGGCCGAGCAGACGATGATCTTCCAGGGCGTGCGCCTGCTGTTCGTCGTCTCCGAGTGGCCCGGCATCGAGGGCCTGATCACGACGACCGACCTGCGTGGCGAGCGGGCTTTGCGGCTGGTGCAGGAGCGTGGGCTGCGCTGGGCCGAGATCACCGTCGGCGACGCGATGACGCCGCGCTCCCGGCTCGACGCGATCGACTTCGCGCGGCTCAACGGCGCGCGGGTGGGGCAACTGGTGGCGACGCTGCAGCGGGTCGGGCGCAACCACCTGCTGGTGGTCGACGGCGGCGGCCCGGGTGTGCCGCCGCGATTGCGCGGCATCGTCTCGCGATCGCAGATCGAGCGCCAGCTCGGCCGCGCGATCGACGTCGTGCCGGTGGCCAGCAGCTTTGCCGACCTGCCGCAGATGCTGGCTTGAACCGGGCCGCAGGCGCGGCCCGTGGCCTTACTGGCCGCGCGTGACCTGCGGCGCCTTCGTCACGCGGACCTTGCCGCCGGTGGTGACGATGATCACCGGGTCGCCCGGCTGCAGGGTTTCGCTACCCTTGGCCTGGACGATCGCGCGGCGTTCGCCGCTCTTGAGCTGAACGAGGATCTCGACCGCGTCCTCGCGCGTGCCCATGCGTTCGGCCGCGTTGCCGACGACGGCGCCGGCGACGGCACCGAGCACGCCGACCGCCACGCTTTCACGTCGGCCGCCGACGCTGGAGCCGGCCAGGCCGCCGATGACGCCACCGCTGACGCCGCCGATGCCGCTCTGCTGGCCTTCGACGACGACCGGCCGCGTCGAGAGCACGGTGGCGTCGATGACGGTGCTCATGCGCTGCGCGTCGCCCGGCTTGATCACGTCGGGGCTGGTGGTGGAACAGGCCGCCAGTGCCAGCACGGCGGCAGCGGCGATCATGCGCTTCATGTGGGAACCTCCTCAGATCACAGTCCAACGCCGCCGGACGGCGCGCGTTGACACGCCGATGGTGCCGGAAAGCCGGCACGACGACGGCCGCGCACCGCGGTAAAGAATCGTTGCAGACCGGGGCTCAGCCGTGCAGACGGCTGCTGCGCGGCACCGAGGCAAGCAGGAAGTCCATCTGGTCGGCGACGATGCGCCGGCCGCGCAGGATCATGTCCTCGTGCAGGCTGGGCACGTAGGGCAGGTACAGCAGCACCATGCGCGCCTCTTCGGGCAGGCGGTCGGCCTTGTGGCCGTTGCAGGCGCGGCAGGCGGTGATGCAGTTCATCCAGCTGTCCACGCCGCCGCGCGACACCGGCACGATGTGCTCGCGCGTCAGTTCGTCGAACGCGAAGTGGCCGCCGCAGTAGGCGCAGATGCCGCGGTCGCGTACGAACAGCTTGTGGTTGGTGATCGCCGGCGTGTGCCGCCAGGCGCGGCTGGGGATCGCGCCGCGCACCGCGATGATCGGATGCACCTCGATGCGCGACTGCAGCCCGGTGGCGCGCTGGATGCCGCCGCGCAGCACCTGGAAAGCCTTGCCCAGCGTCCACGCGACGCCGTCGCTGGCATAGAGGACCGCGGCCTCGCGAGGCGTGATCCACGCCTGTGGCCGACCCGACACATCGAGTTGCAGCACATCCATGAACGGGCAGCGTAAACAAGATCCGTGCCCGTCGCAACCACGCTTTGATGACAGGCAGGGGGGCGTTGCGACCCTCTAGGGACTTTCCCGAAGCAATGGCCCCAGGCGCTGGTCGGCTCAAGGGTGAATCGGCAAAATAGAACGATCGTTCGATTTTTTGCCCGTCAAAACTTGGCCTCTTCCTCCACCTCCCGCCAGCCGTCGGCGAAATCGCTGCAGAAGGGTCAGCAGACCCGCGCCGCGATCCTCGATGCGGCGCTGGGCCTCGCCTCGCACATGGGGCTGGAGGGGCTGTCGATCGGCACCCTCGCCGAGATGATGCAGATGAGCAAGTCGGGTGTCTTCGCCCACTTCGGCTCGCGCGAAGAGCTGCAGATCTCCGTCATCCGCGAATACCACACGCGTTTCGAGGAAGAGGTCTTCTTCCCGTCGATGGCCGAAGGCCGCGGCCTGCCGCGCCTGCGCGCGCTGTTCGAGCGCTGGATCCGCCGCGTCTCGGTCGAGCTGGACTCGGGCTGCATCTACATCAGCGGCGCGGTCGAGTTCGACGACCGGCCCGGCCCGGTGCGCGACGCGCTCGTCTCGATGGTGCGCGCCTGGCATCTGGCGCTGCAGCGCGCGATCGCGATGGCCGTCGAGGAAGGCCACCTGCGCGCCGATACCGACCCGTCGCAGCTGCTGTTCGAGATGCACGGCCTGATCCTCGCGCTGCACCACGACGCCCGGCTGCTGCGCAACACCGGGGTGCTCGACCGCGCGCGGCGCGGCTTCGAACGCCTCGTCGCCGACTGGCAGCCCCAGCCGGCACCCGAATCGCGGACCTGAACTCCCCGTCTCGCCCTTTCCTCTCCAGGAGCGTTCCCATGTCCTACACCCCGCCGCTTCGCGACCTGCAGTTCGTCATGCACGAAGTGCTCGACGTCACCTCGACGCTCAAGCAGCTGCCGCGCCACGCCGAGATCGACGCCGACACGATCAACGCCGTCATCGAGGAAGCCGGCAAGTTCGCCGCCGGCGTGGCCGCGCCGATCAACGCCAGCGGCGACGCCGAAGGCTGCACGCTGGACACCGCGACGCACGAGGTGCGCACGCCCAAGGGCTTCAAGCAGGCCTACGAACAGTACGTCGAAGGCGGCTGGCCCGCGCTGAGCTGCGACCCGGCCTTCGGCGGTCAGGGCCTGCCGGTGCTGCTGAACCAGTGCCTGTACGAGATGCTGAACTCGGCCAACCAGGCCTGGACGATGTATCCCGGCCTGTCGCACGGCGCCTACGAGTGCCTCAGCGCGCACGGCACCGAATGGCAGAAGAACACCTACCTGCCCAAGCTGACCAGCGGCGAGTGGACCGGCACGATGTGCCTGACCGAGCCGCACTGCGGCACCGACCTCGGCATGCTGCGCAGCAAGGCCGAGCCGCAGCCCGACGGCACTTACAAGATCACCGGCCAGAAGATCTTCATCTCCGCCGGCGAACACGACATCACCTCGAACATCGTGCACCTGGTGCTGGCCCGCCTGCCCGATGCGCCGGCCGGCAGCAAGGGCATCTCGCTGTTCGTCGTGCCGAAGTACAAGGTCGCGGCCGACGGCTCGATCGGCGAGCGCAACGGCATCTACTGCACCGCCGTCGAGCACAAGATGGGCATCCACGGCAACGCCACCTGCCAGCTGACGCTGGAAGCGGCCTCCGGCACGCTGGTCGGCGAGCCCAACCGCGGCCTGCAGGCGATGTTCGTGATGATGAACGCCGCCCGCCTGGGCGTCGGCTGCCAGGCTCTGGGTCTGACCGAGACGGCCTACCAGATGGCCGTGGCCTACGCCAAGGACCGCATCCAGATGCGCAGCCTCACCGGCCCGAAGTCGCCGGACAAGCCGGCCGATCCGATCATCGTGCACCCCGACGTGCGCAAGATGCTGCTGACCGCGCGTGCCTACGCCGAAGGCGGCCGCGCGCTGGCGCTGTACACCGCGCTGCTGCTGGACCGCGAGATCGCCTCGGACGACGAGGACGAACGCGCCGAGTGTGCCGACCTGGTGGCGCTGCTGACGCCGATCGTCAAGGCCTTCATGACCGACAACGCCTGGATCGCGACCTCGCACTGCATGCAGGTCTACGGCGGCCACGGCTACATCCGCGACAGCGGCATCGAGCAGTTCGTGCGCGACGCGCGCATCAACATGATCTACGAAGGCACGAACACCGTGCAGGCATTGGACCTGCTGGGCCGCAAGGTGCTGGGCGACAACGGCAAGAAGCTGAAGAAGTTCGGCAAGATCGTCGCCGAGTTCATCGAGGAAGAGGGCGTCAACGAATCGATGCAGGAGTTCGTCAACCCGCTGGCCGACCTCGGCGACAAGGTCACCAAGCTGACGACCGAACTCGGCATGAAGGCCATGCGCAATGCCGACGAGGTCGGCGCCGCCGCGGTCGACTACCTGCGCGTCTGCGGCCACCTCGTGTTCGCCTACTTCTGGGCGCGCATGGCCAAGGTGGCGCTGGAGAAGCAGGGCTCGGGCGATCCGTTCTACACCGCCAAGCTGCACACCGCGCGCTTCTACTTCGCCAAGCTGCTGCCCGAGACCGCCGGCCTGATCCGCACGGCGCGTTCGGGTTCCGACGCGCTGATGGCGATGGACGAGTCGCTGTTCTGAACCCCGACGGGCCCGACCGAGTCCCGCGACAACGAAGGAGACACGACATGCTCAAGCACGCCTGGATCGCCCTGGCGCTGGTCGCCGCCACCTCGGCGGCGATGGCCCAGGCCACGCCGCAGGGCCTGTGGCGCACGATCGACGACGAGACCGGCAAGGAGAAGTCGCTGGTGCGCATCGTCGACAACGCCGGCGTGCTCGGCGGCCGCATCGAGAAGCTGCTCGACCCGACCAAGCAGGACGCCAAGTGCGACAAGTGCAGCGACGCCCGCAAGGGCCAGCCGGTGCTGGGCATGTCGATCATCGAGAACGTGCGCAAGAACGCCGACGAGCCCTACTGGGACGGCGGCACGATCCTCGACCCGAACAACGGCAAGAGCTACCGCGTGCGCCTGACGCCCAAGGACGGCGGCAAGACGCTCGAGGTGCGCGGCTTCATCGGCCCCTTCTATCGCAACCAGACCTGGCAGCGGGTCGAATGAACACCAACCAGGAGCATTCCGTGAATCGATTCCACGTCCGCAAGGTCGCCGTGCTCGGCGCCGGCGTGATGGGCGCGCAGATCGCCGCCCATCTGGTCAACGTCAACGTGCCGGTCGTGCTGTTCGACCTGCCGGCGAACCCTGACCCCCGGGCTCCGGCTTCGCCTCCGCCACCCCCCGAGGGGGCCGTGAAGTCGCCCGGCGGAGCCGGATCGACTTCGGGCCTGAAGAACGGCGTCGTCACCAAGGCCGTCGACGGCCTGAAGAAGCTGAAGCCCGCGCCGCTGGGCGTGCCCGAGGACGCCGCGCGCATCGTCCAGGCCAACTACGAGGAACACCTTCACCTGCTCGCCGAGTGCGACCTCGTCATCGAGGCCATCGCCGAGCGCATGGACTGGAAGCTGGCGCTGTACGAAAAGATCGCCGGCTCGCTGGCGCCGCACGCCATCGTCGCCAGCAACACCTCGGGGCTGTCGATCACCAAGCTCGCCGAGGCGCTGCCGGAAGCGATCCGCCCGCGCTTTTGCGGCATCCACTTCTTCAACCCGCCGCGCTACATGTACCTCGTCGAGCTGATCGCCACCCCGGCGACGCAGCCCGAGGTGCTGGACCAGCTCGAGGCCTTCGTCACCTCGTCGGTCGGCAAGGGCGTCGTGCGCGCCAAGGACACGCCGAACTTCATCGCCAACCGCGTCGGCATCGCCGGCATGCTGGCGACGATCCACGAGGCCGAGAAGTTCGGCCTCTCGGTCGAGGTCGTCGACGACCTGACCGGCAAGAAGCTCGGCCGCGCCAGCTCGGGCACCTTCCGCACCGCGGACGTGGTCGGCCTGGACACGATGGCGCACGTCATCAAGACGCTGCAGGACAACCTCGCCGACGACCCTTTCTATCCCAGCTACGCGACGCCGCCGGTCCTGAAGGCGCTGATCGACAAGGGCGCGCTGGGGCAGAAGTCGGGCGCCGGCTTCTACCGCAAGGACGGCAAGACCATCCTGCGGCTGGACTTCGCCAGCGGCGAGTACGTGCCCTCGACCGGCAAGGCCGACGAGATCGTCGCGCGCATGCTGAAGAAGGCGCCTGCCGACCGGCTGAAGCTGCTGCGCGAGAGCAGCAATGCGCAGGCGCAGTTCCTGTGGGCCATCCTGCGCGACGCCTTCCACTACGCCGCCGTGCATCTGGAGGCGATCGCCGACAACGCACGCGACGTCGACTTCGCGATGCGCTGGGGCTTCGGCATGCAGCAGGGCCCGTTCGAGCTCTGGCAGGCCGCCGGCTGGAAGCAGGTCGCCGAATGGGTCAAGGCCGACATCGATGCCGGCAAGGCGCTGTCGTCGGCGCCGCTGCCGGCCTGGGTCTTCGAGGGCCCGGTCGCCGAGGCCGGCGGCGTGCACACCGCCGCCGGGTCGTGGAGCCCGTCGCGCCAGGCCTTCGTGCCGCGCAGCGCGCTGGCGGTCTACGGCCGTCAGCACTTCCCGGAGAACGTGCTCGGCTCGGGCGCCAAGGTCGCGCTCGAATCCGGCACCGAGGTCTTCCGCAATGAGGACGTGCGCGTCTGGACGCTGGACGGCGAGGTGCTGATCCTCAGCATCACCTGCAAGCTGCACCTGATCAGCCAGGCGGTGACCGAAGGCCTGGTGAAGGCCGTCGAGCTCGCCGAAGCCGGCTACAAGGCGCTGGTGATCTGGTCGCCGGACGACGTGTTCTCGGCCGGTGCCAACCTGGAATCGATGCTGCCGGTGTTCATGAAGTCCGGCTCCAAGGGCATCGCGCCCGAGGTCAAGAAGCTGCAGGACGCGGTGCTGCGCATGCGCTACGCGCAGGTGCCGGTGGTCGCGGCGATGCGCGGCCTCGCGCTGGGCGGCGGCTGCGAGCTGTCGGTCTACGCCTCGCGCCGTGTCGCGGCGATGGAAACCTACGTCGGCCTCGTCGAGGTCGGCGTCGGCCTGCTGCCGGCGGGCGGCGGACTGACCTACATCGCGCGCCGCGCCGCGCAGATGGCGGCGGCCGGCAACGCCAACGCCGACATCCTGAAGTTCCTGACCGACGGCTTCACCAACGCCGCGATGGCGAAGGTGGGCACCAGCGCGATCGAGTCGCGCAAGCTCGGCTACCTGATCGACGGCGACGTCATCGTGCCGAACAAGGACGAGCTGCTGTTTGTGGCCACGGCCCAGGCCAAGGCGATGGCCGACAGCGGCTGGCGCGCGCCGGCGAAGGTGGCCTTCCCGGCGGCCGGCCGCAACGCGCTGGCGACGATCAAGGGCCAGCTCGCCAACATGCGCGACGGCGGCTTCATCAGCGCGCACGACTTCCACATCGCGACGCTGATCGCCGAGGTCTGCTGCGGCGGCGACGTCGACGCCGGCTCGCTGGTGACCGAGGAATACCTGATGACGATGGAGCGCGAGCGCTTCTGCTCGCTGCTGGACAACCCCAAGACCCAGGAACGCATCATGGGCATGCTGCAGACCGGCAAGCCGGTGAGGAACTGACCCACCCCCGTAGCGGCTTCGCCGCTCCCCCTCAAGGGGGCGCCGCCAGCGGCCCGGCAGAGCCGGATCCGCGGCGGCAACCTGGTAAAGCAATACGGAGCTTCAAATGAGCAAGCAAGTGCAAGACGCCTACATCGTCGCCGCCACGCGCACCCCGATCGGCAAGTCCGGCCGCGGCTACTTCAAGAACACGCGGCCCGACGATCTGCTCGTCGCCGCGGTGCGCCACGCGCTGTCGCAGGTGCCGTCGCTGGACCCGAAGGCCATCGAGGACGCGGTCATCGGCTGCAGCTTCCCCGAAGGCGAGCAGGGCATGAACATGGCGCGTGCCGCGATGGTGCTCGCCGGCCTGCCGCACTCGGTGGGCGGCGTGACCGTCAACCGCTTCTGCGCCAGCGGCATCACCGCGCTGCAGATGGCCGCCGACCGCATCCGCGTCGGCGAGGCCGACGTGATGATCGCCGGCGGCGCCGAGAGCATGAGCCTGGTGCCGATGGGCGGCAACAAGCCGAGCTTCAACCCCGAGGTCTTCGCCCGCGACGAGAACATCGGCATCGCCTACGGCATGGGCCTGACGGCGGAGAAGGTCGCCCAGCAGTGGAAAGTCGGCCGCGAGGCCCAGGACGCGTTCGCGCTCGAGTCGCACCAGCGCGCGATCCGCGCGATGGACGCCGGCGAGTTCGCCGACGAGATGACCCCGGTCACCGTCGTCGACCGCCAGCCCGACCTCGCCACTGGCCAGGTGATCACGAAGACGCGCACCGTCGCGCTCGACGAAGGCGCGCGCCGCGACACCTCGCTCGAAGGCCTGGCCAAGCTGAAGCCGGTGTTCGCCGCCAAGGGCAGCGTCACCGCCGGCAACAGCTCGCAGACCAGCGACGGCGCGGGCGCGCTGATCGTCTGCAGCGAGAAGGCGCTGAAGACCTTCGACCTGAAGCCGCTGGCGCGTTTCGTCAGCTTCGCGGTGCGCGGCGTGCCGCCCGAGATCATGGGCATCGGCCCGATCGAGGCCATCCCGGCGGCGCTGCGTGCGGCCGGCATCAGCCAGGACGAGCTGGACTGGATCGAGCTGAACGAAGCCTTCGCCGCGCAGTCGCTGGCGGTGATCGACTCGCTGAAGCTCGACCGCGCCAAGGTCAACCCGATGGGCGGCGCGATCGCGCTGGGCCACCCGCTGGGCGCCACCGGTGCGATCCGTGCCGCCACCGTCGTGCACGCGCTGCGCCGCAAGCAGCTCAAGTACGGCATGGTGACGATGTGCATCGGCATGGGGCAGGGCGCCGCCGGTATCCTCGAACGCTGCTGATCGCCCCGGGTCGCGCCGCGGGCGGTGCGGCGCGGCCACCAGACAGGAGACACGCATGAGCATCAAGACCGCCACGCTCGCGGGCGTCGCGACGATCGAGATCGCGCGCCCCGAGAAGAAGAACGCGCTGACGATCGCGATGTACGAGGCGATGGCCGCGGCGCTGGAAGCCGCGGTCGCCGACCCGGCCGTGCGCGCGGTGCTGATCACCGGCCAGCCCGGGATCTTCACCTCGGGCAACGACATCGAGGACTTCATGGCGCGGCCGCCGGCCGAAGGCCCCGAGGCGATGGACTCGCCGGTGTTCCGCTTCATGCGTGCGCTGCTGAACTGCGACAAGCCGGTCGTCGCCGCCGTCACCGGCGCGGCCATCGGCATCGGCACGACGATGCTGCTGCACTGCGACTTCGTCTACGTCAGCGACGAGGCGCGGCTGGCGATGCCGTTCACCAGCCTGGGGCTGGTGCCGGAGTTCGCGTCCAGCCTGATGGTGCCGCAACTGATGGGCCACGCCCGTGCGGCCGAGAAGCTGCTGCTCGGTGACGCCTTCACGCCCGAGCAGGCGGTGGAGTCCGGCATCGCCAACGCCGTGCTGCCGGCCGGCGAAGTGGTCGCTCACGCGCGCCGTGTCGCCGAACGTTTCAACGCGCTGCCGCCGGGCGCCGTGCGCGAGAGCAAGCAGTTGCTGCGCGGCCCGACGCGCGCCGCGGTGCTGGAGGCGATGCGCACCGAAGGCGAGCGTTTCACGCGCCGGCTGCGCAGCCCCGAGGCGATGGAGGCCTTCCAGGCCTTCTTCCAGAAGCGCAAGCCCGACTTCAGCAAGTTCTGACCCGCGGGGTGGCGCCACGGCGCCCCCCTCGAACCGATTCCCGGTCTGGCACGCGCTTCGCATCGCATGACCCGACCGAACCGGCGCCCGCGTGGCGCCCTGCCAGGAGTGTTTGCCCGCCGCGAATCCCCGCGTTGACCCCACCGTCCTTCGGAAGGAGCCGACCATGTCCCGTGCCGTGACGCTGATGCTGACCCCGCTGCTGCTGGCCCAGGCCGTGCACACCCGCCAGCGAATGCCCAAGCTGCCCGAGGCCGACGGGGACCGACACGGAAGCTGCGGCGAAGGCCCGCGGCTGCGGCTGCTGATAGCCGGCGACTCGTCGGCCGCCGGTGTCGGCGTGCTGCACCAGCGTGCGGCGCTGGCGCACCCGATGGCCGAGCTGATCGCCGAACGTGCCCGGGCGCGTGTCGAATGGCGCCTCGTCGCGCGCTCCGGCATGACCACCGCTCAGACGCTGCACCTGCTGCAGCGCGAGGACCTGCCGAACTTCGACATCGCCGTCGTCGTCACCGGTGTCAACGACATCGTCGACCGCGTGCCGCTGCACCACGCGATCGCTGCGCGCGAGCGTCTGGCCGACTGGCTGCGCGGCGCGCTTCACGTGCGCCACGTCGCCTTCGCCGCGCTGCCGCCGGTGCACCAGTTCCCCGGCCTGCCGCAGCCGTTGCGCTGGTGCGCCGGCAGCGAGGCGGTGCGCCACGACCGTGCGCTGGAGCGCTGGGCCGCCGCCTACCCGGGCGTCTCGCGGGTCGACATGGGGCTGCAGCTCGAGCCCGAGGTCATGGCCGTCGACGGTTTCCATCCCGGCGAGCCGGCCTACCGCTACTGCGCCGCCGTCATCGCCGAACACGTCGCCGGCCAGGTCTGGCCGGGCATCAGAAAGAAAGAGGAGACGACCGCATGAGCCAAACCCGCAGCCTGCAGGGGCGCACGCTGTTCATCACCGGCGCCAGCCGGGGCATCGGCCTGGCGATCGCGCTGCGCGCGGCGCGCGACGGCGCCAACGTCGTGCTCGTCGCCAAGACGAGCGACCCGAACCCCAAGCTGCCCGGCACCGTGCACGAGGCCGCCGAGCAGGTGCGTGCCGCCGGCGGCCAGGCGCTGGCCGTGCCGACCGACATCCGCGACGACGCCGCCGTCGCCGCTGCGGTGGCCGCGGCCGTCGAGCGCTTCGGCGGCATCGACACCCTGGTCAACAACGCCAGCGCGATCAGCCTGACGCCGACGGCGGCGACGCCGATGAAGCGCTTCGACCTGATGTTCGGCGTCAACGTGCGCGGCACCTATGCCTGCACCCAGGCCTGTCTGCCGGCGCTGACCGCCAGCGCGCGCGCCGGGCGCAACCCGCACGTGCTGAACATGAGCCCGCCGCTGGCCATGCGCGAGCACTGGTTCAAGGGCCACGTCGCCTACACGATGGCCAAGTACGGCATGAGCGAATGCACGCTGGGCCACGCCGGCGAGTTCCGCCCGCTGGGCATCGCCGTCAACAGCCTGTGGCCGCGCACCGCGATCGCCACCGCGGCGCTGCAGATGATCCCGGGAGTCGACGTCAAGCTCTGCCGCAAGCCCGAGATCCTCGCCGACGCCGCCTGGTTCATCCTGACCAGCGACGCCCGGGCGACGACCGGCAACTTCTTCATCGACGACGAGCTGCTCGCCGCGAACGGCGTGACCGATCTCGACCCTTACGCCGTCGTCCCGGGGACAAAACAGTTCATCCCCGACTTCTTCATCGACTGATTCAGAAGAACCGGCCGACGTTCAGCAGCGTCAGCACGCCCAGCACCGCGAAGATCGCGGCGCTGACCGCGTGCACGACGCGCATCGGCACCAGGCGGCTGACGCGGTCGCCGAAGAAAACCGCCGGCACGTTGGCCAGCATCATGCCGAAGGTGGTGCCGGCGACCACCGCCCACAGGTCGGTGAAACGTGCCGCCAGCGCGACGGTGGCGATCTGCGTCTTGTCGCCCATCTCGGCGAGGAAGAACGCGATCACCGTCGTGCCGAAGACGCCGAAACGTCCGGTGCCGCCTTCGACCTCGTCGACCTCGTCGGGGATCAGCATCCAGACCGCCATCGCGAGGAAGCTGCCACCGATCACCCAGCGCAGCAGGTCGGGCCCCAGCCAGCGTGCGACGGTGTCGCCGACGACGCCGGCCAGCGCGTGGTTGACCAGCGTGGCGACGAGCACACCGAGGATGATGGGCACCGGGCGCTTGAAGCGCGCGGCCAGCAGCATCGCCAGCAGCTGCGTCTTGTCGCCCATCTCGCCGAGCGCGACGATGCCGGTGGAGATCAGGAAAGCTTCCAAGGGAAATCCGATGCGGGCCGGCAAACCGGAACGTGACCACGCCGCGACCCCGGCCCGAATGCGGAAGTCGGCGCAGTCAACGGTCTTGCCAGGCTGGGAGCTGTCCGAACCATGGCCCTGAAGGGCCAAGCGTGTTGGCACGGACCCCTGCCGGGCGGCAGGGCGGCTACTCCCCGATGACGAGTGCGGGCGCGATTCTAGCTGCGCTCTTTGGCGGCCCGGTGACCTTAAGAGGACCCTAAGACGGCCCCGGCAGCATCCCGTTTCAAGGAGAGCTGCCATGAACCACCCGTCACCATCCCGCCGATTCCGCCTGCCTTCGCGTGCCGTCGTCGCCACCACCGCGGTCGCCTTCGTCGCCGTGCTGTCGGCCTGCCCGGCGCTGGCGGCGCCGCAGGACCTGCTGGCGCGCTACGCCGCCGAAGCCGGCCGCGCGCCCGACGCCGCCCGCGGCCAGCAGTGGTACGCCGCGCGCCACGCCAACAACTGGAGCTGTGCCTCCTGCCACGGCGAGCGGCCCACCGCCGAAGGCCGCCACGCGAGCAGCAAACGCACGATCGCGCCGCTGGCGCCGTCGGCCAATGCCAAGCGCTTCAGCGACGAAGCCAAGGTCGAGAAGTGGTTCCGCCGCAACTGCAACGACGTGCTCGAACGCGCCTGCACCCCGGCCGAGAAGGCCGACGTGCTGGCCTGGCTGCTGACGCTGAAGTGAGGCCACGATGACAAGACCGTCCGTCCCCCGCGTCGTCGCGCTGGCCACCGCCGCGCTGCTCGTCGTCGGCCTGGCCGGGGGTGCCGCCGCCTGGGCGCACCGCCACGGCGACGACGATGAACACGAGCGCCACGAACGCCGCGAACACGGCGACCGCGACGGCCGCCGCGGCGCTGTCGCCGCCTTGCCGGCCTACGAACAGGAATGCGGCGGCTCCTGCCACATCGCCTATCCGCCCGGCATGCTGCCGGCCGAGTCGTGGAAACGCGTGATGGCCGGCCTGGACAAGCACTACGGCAGCGACGCCTCGCTGGACGCCGCGACGCAGAAATCGATCGCCGCCTGGCTGGACGCCAACGCCAGCCGCCGCACGCGCACGGCGCCGCCTGAAGACCGCATCACGCGCAGCGCCTGGTTCGAGCACAAACACGACGAAGTGCGCGCCTCGGTCTGGCAGCGCAAGTCGGTCGGCAGCCCGGCCAACTGCGCCGCCTGCCACCCGCGCGCCGAGCAGGGCGACTTCGAAGAAGACGACGTGAAGATCCCGAAATGAAGACTTCCAACGACCGCCAGCGCCGCCTGGTCTGGGACCTGCCGGTGCGCCTGTTCCACGGCCTCATCGTCGTCTGCTTCGCCGGCGCCTGGCTGACGTCCGAGAGCGAGCGCCAGGCGCTGCTGCACCAGACGCTGGGCTACACGCTCGCCGGGCTGATCGTCTGGCGCCTGATCTGGGGTCTGGTCGGCACGCGCCACGCGCGTTTCGGCGACTTCGTCACCGGCCCGGGCGCGGTGCTGCGCTACCTGAAGAACGTCGCCCGGCGCACGCCCGAGCACCACGTCGGCCACAACCCGGCCAGCGCGCTGGCGATCGTCGTGCTGCTGGTGCTGGGTCTGGTGCTCGGCGTCAGCGGCTGGGCGCTGCAGCAGGACGTCGGCGGCGAATGGGTCGAGGGCGTGCACGAACTCGCGGCCAACGTCTTCCTGCTGACCGCCGTCGCGCACGTCGTCGGCGTGCTGCTGGCCAGCCGCATGACGGGCGAGAACCTGCCGCGCAGCATGGTCGACGGGCTGAAGATCGCGCCGCCCGAGCAGGCCATCCGCTCGCCGTGGCGCAGTGTCGCGGCGCTGATGCTGGCCGCGGTGCTGGGCTTCTGGGTGCTGCAATGGCGCGACGCCGCGGCCCCGGCCGACGACGGCGCGGTGGCCTCGGCCCGCCAGGCCGCGCCCGCCGGCGGCGACGAGGACTAGCATCGACACCATGCGCATCCTGCTCGTCGAAGACGATCCGCTGCTCGGCGACGGCCTGCGCGCCGGGCTCACGCAAGCCGGCTTCCAGGTCGACTGGGTGCGCGACGGCGAGGCCGCGTCGCGCGAGCTGCGCTCGGCGGTGCACACCGCCGCGGTACTGGACCTGGGCCTGCCACGCAAGGACGGTCTGGAGGTGCTGGCCGAGACGCGCGCCGCCGGCGTGCGCCTGCCGGTGCTGGTGCTGACCGCGCGCGACGCCGTCAGCGACCGCGTCATCGGCCTGGACGGCGGTGCCGACGACTACGTCGTCAAGCCGGTGGACCTGGACGAACTCGCTGCGCGGCTGCGGGCGCTGATCCGCCGCGCCCACGGCCAGACGCAGGACCTGCTGGCCGCCGGCGAGGTCGTGCTCGACCCGGCGGCACGCACCGTCACGCGTGCCGGCGAGCCGGTCGTGCTGTCGCAGCGCGAGTTCGATCTGCTGCACGCGCTGATGCTCAACGCCGGCCGCGTGCTGACACGCGAGCAGCTCGAGCAGCACCTGTACCGCTGGGGCCGCGAGGTCGAGAGCAATGCCGTCGAGGTGCACGTCCACCACCTGCGGCGCAAGCTCGGCGCCGAGCTCGTGCAGACCGTGCGCGGCGTCGGCTACCTGCTGCCCGCCTGATGCGTCGTCTCGTGCCGCGTTCGCTGCAGGGCCGGCTGCTGCTGCTGGTGCTGGGCCTGGTCACGGTGCTGTGGCTGGCGACGCTGGCCATCACCTTCCGCGACACGCGGCGCGAGCTGAGCGAGCTGCTCGAACGCCCACCTCGCGCAGGCCGCGACGCTGCTCGTCGCGCAGCAGGTGCGCACGATCGAGGACGCCGACGACGACGATGACGACGACCACCGCGACCACGCCGCCGAGCAGCGCCGGCGCGACGCCCGCGACGCCGCACACGCCGCGCGCCACGCCGCCAAACGCGAAGCCAAGCGCCAGCGCCACGACCACGAGGACGACGACCGTTTCGGCATCGCCGCGCTGCGCCACTACTCGCCGCGCGTGGCTTTCCAGGTCTGGCACGAAGGGCGGCTGGTGCAGCGTTCGGCCAACGCGCCGGAAACCCGGCTCGACGGCCTGGGCCCCGGCGGGCGGCCGCTGCGCCAGGACCGCGACGGTTTCAGCCTGGTGCGCATCGACGGCGAGGTCTGGCGGCTGTTCAGCGCACGCGGCTCCGACCGCGACGTGCAGGTGCTGGTCGCCGAGCATCTGGACTCGCGCCGTTCGATCCTCGGTGCGCTGCTCTGGGGCACGCTGTGGCCGCTGGCGCTGGGCCTGCCGCTGCTCGGGCTGGGCGTCTGGTGGGCGGTGCGCACCGGCACCGCGCCGCTGCGCCGCCTGGGCGCGACGCTGGCCGAACGCGAGCCGCAGGCGCTGCAGCCGGTCGAGGTGGCCGACGCGCCCAGCGAGATGCGGCCGATGATCGACGAGCTCAACGGCCTGTTCGAGCGCATCGCGCGCATGGTCGAGACCGAGCGCCGCTTCACCGCCGACGCCGCCCACGAGCTGCGCACGCCGATCGCGGCGATCCGCACCCAGGCCCAGGTGGCGCTCGGCGAAGCCGACGGCGAACGCCGCCGCCACGCGCTGCTGTCGACGATCGAAGGCTGCGACCGCGCCGTGCGCCTCGTCGAGCAGCTGCTGACGCTGGCCCGGCTGGACGCCGGCGGCCAGGCCCCGGCCGTCGCGCCGGTGGCGCTGGACGCCGTTGCACGCTGTGTCGCCGCCGCGCTGGCGCCGCAGGCGCTGGCGCGCCGCCAGCAGCTCGAGCTGGAGGCCGAAGACGGATTGCGTGTCGACGGCGTCGAGGCGCTGCTGTCGGTGCTGATCCGCAACCTGGTCGAGAACGCGCTGCGCTACAGCCCGGCCGAAGCGACGGTGCGCGCGACGCTGGCGCGCCACGGCAGCACCGTCGTGCTGACGGTCGAGGACAGCGGCCCGGGCATGGCCGAGGCCGACATCGCGCGCCTGGGCGAACGTTTCTTCCGTGTGCTCGGCCAGGAGGCCAGCGGCAGCGGCCTGGGCTGGTCGATCGTGCGCCGCATCGTCGCGCTGCACCACGCGCAGTGCGAGGTCACGCGCTCGGCGGCGCTCGGCGGGCTGGCGGTGAGGGTGGTGCTGCCCGGCTGATCAGCGGGGGATCGTGCGGGGTTTGCCGTCGTCGGTGATCGCGACGTAGGTCAGGTTCGCCTCGGTCACCTTGACGATCTGCGGGTCGGCCGGGTTGCGCTCGGCCCAGACCTCGACATGCACGGTGACCGAGGTGTTGCCGATGCGTTCGACGTGGGCGTAGAAGCTCAGCAGGTCGCCGATCGACACCGGCTGCTTGAAGACGAACTGGTTGACGGCCACCGTCGCGATGCGGCCGCGCGCCACGCGGGCCGGCAGCACCGCGCCGGCGAGATCCACCTGGGCCATGATCCAGCCGCCGAAGACGTCGCCGTTGGCGTTGGCGTCGGCGGGCATCGGCATCACGCGCAGCACGAGCTCGGCACCGTCGGGCAGCGTGGCCGGGGGCATGTGCGGGACGGCCGGGGCTGCGGGGGCGTTCATACGGGAAGGGCTCCTGGGAAGACGACTGCCGGCATTGTGGCCTGCCGGGCCCACGCCAGCGCCGCGGCGGCCGCGCGGCGACAATCCCGGCCCATGCGTTCCGCCTCCCGATCCCTGCGTATGCCCCCGGCGCCGGCTCCCGAACCGGGCGCGCCGCGCTCGGACTGGAAGACGCTGGCGCGGCTGCTGCCTTATCTCTGGGTCTACCGCTGGCGCGTGTCGATCGCGCTGGCCTTCCTGGTCGCGGCCAAGGTGGCCAACGTCGGCGTGCCGCTGCTGCTCAAGCAGCTGGTCGACGCGATGGCGATCAAACCCGGCGACCCGGCGGCGCTGCTGGTCGTGCCGGTCGGGCTGATCGTCGCCTACGGCGCGCTGCGCCTGTCGACCTCGATCTTCACCGAGCTGCGCGAGCTGATCTTCGCGCGCGCCACCGAAGGCGCCTCGCGCAGCATCTCGCTGCAGGTGTTCCGCCACCTGCACGCGCTGTCGATGCGCTTCCACCTGGAACGCCAGACCGGCGGCATGACACGCGACATCGAGCGCGGCACGCGCGCCGTGCAGGCGCTGATCTCGTATTCGCTCTACAGCATCCTGCCGACGCTGATCGAGGTCGGCCTCGTGCTCGGGCTGCTGGCGGTCAAGTTCGACGCCTGGTTCGCCTGGATCACCGCGGCGGCGCTGGTCTTCTACATCGGCTTCACGATCGTCGTCACCGAATGGCGCACGCAGTTCCGGCGCCAGATGAACGAGCTGGACTCGAACGCGCACACGCGGGCCATCGATTCGCTGCTGAACTACGAGACCGTCAAGTACTTCGACAACGAGGACTTCGAGACCCGGCGCTACGACGAGAGCCTGGAGCGCCTGCAGCGCGCCAAGATCAAGAGCCAGAGCACGCTGAGCCTGCTCAACACCGGGCAGCAGCTGATCATCGCCGCGGCGCTGGTGGCCATGCTCTGGCGCGCCACCGTCGGCGTCGCCGAGGGCCGGCTGACGCTGGGCGACCTGGTGATGATCAACGCCTTCATGATCCAGCTGTACATCCCGCTGAACTTCCTCGGCGTGATCTACCGCGAGATCAAGCAGGCGCTGACCGACCTGGACAAGATGTTCAACCTGCTCGAACGCGAACGCGAGGTCGCCGACGCGCCCGGCGCCGCCGAGCTGAAGGTCGCCACCGGCGCGGTGCGCTTCGAGGGCGTGGATTTCGCCTACGACCCGGCACGGCCGATCCTGCACGGCGTCAGCTTCGAGATCCCGCCGGGGCGCACGGTGGCCGTCGTCGGCGCCTCGGGCGCCGGCAAGTCGACGCTGGCGCGGCTGCTCTACCGCTTCTACGACGTCAGCGGCGGCCGCATCACGATCGACGGCCAGGACATCCGCGCGGTCACGCAGGAAAGCCTGCGCCGGGCGATCGGCATCGTCCCGCAGGACACGGTGCTGTTCAACGACACCGTCGAGTTCAACATCGCCTACGGCCGCCCCGGCGCCACGCGCGCGGAGGTCGAGGCCGCGGCACGCTCGGCGCACATCCACGACTTCATCGCCGCCACGCCGCAAGGGCTACGAGACGATGGTCGGCGAGCGCGGGCTGAAGCTCTCGGGCGGCGAGAAGCAGCGTGTGGCGATCGCGCGCACGCTGCTGAAGAACCCGCCGATCCTGATCTTCGACGAAGCGACCTCGGCGCTCGACTCGGCCAACGAGCGTGCGATCCAGGCCGAGCTGAAGAGCGCGGCGCAGGGCAAGACCGCGCTGGTCATCGCCCACCGGCTGTCGACGGTGGTCGACGCGCACGAGATCGTCGTGCTCGACGACGGCCGCATCGTCGAGCGCGGTGCGCACGCCGAGCTGCTGGCGCGCGACGGCCGCTACGCCGAGATGTGGCGGCTGCAGCAGGCGGCGCGCGACGCCGACGAGCCGGCCGACGCCTGATCACCTCTTCACGACGCACCCGATGGAAACCAAGTGGCTCGAGGACTTCGTGAGCCTCGCCGAGACGCGCAGCTTCTCGCGCTCGGCGCAGCTGCGCCACGTCACGCAGCCGGCGTTCTCGCGCCGCATCCAGGCGCTGGAAGCCTGGGCCGGCATCGACCTCGTCGACCGCTCGTCCTACCCGACGCGGCTGACACCCGCCGGCGAGACCTTCCACGCCCAGTCGCTGGAGATCCTGGGTTCGCTGGCCTCGGCGCGCAACATGATGCGTTCGCTACCAGGCCGCGGGCCTGGACATGATCGAGTTCGCGGCGCCGCACACGCTGGCCTTCACCTTCTTCCCGCACTGGCTGATGGACCTGCGCCAGCGCTTCGGCAACATCAAGAGCCGGCTGACGGGCCTCAACGTGCACGACGCGGTGCTGCGCCTGACCGAAGGCGGCTGCGACCTGCTGATCGCCTACCACCACCCGTCGCAGCCGCTGCAGCTGTCGACCGACCGCTACGAGATGCTGAGCCTGGGCAGCGAGACGCTGGCCGCCTACGCCAAGCCCGACGCCGACGGCCAGCCGCTGTTCCGCCTGCCCGGCCACGAGCGTGTGCCCTGCCTGAGCTACGCCTCGGGCGCCTACATGGCGCGCCTCGTCGAGCTGATCCTCAAGCAGGCGCCGGTGCCGGCGCAGCTGGAGCCGATCTACGTCACCGACATGGCCGAGGGGCTGAAGTCGATGGCGCTCGAAGGCCACGGCCTGGCCTTCCTGCCGGCCAGTTCGGTGCACAAGGAGCTCGAGGCGCACCGTCTGGTGCCGGCGGCGCCGCCGGGGACCTTCGAGCTGACGATGGACGTGCGCATCTACCGCGAGCGCCCGGAGTTCGTGCGCCATCCGAAGCCGGGTGTGCAGGCCTTGTGGGACTTCCTGCGCCGAGGCTGAGGCGCGACGATCTGGGGGCGTTATGGCCCGATTCGTGCATTCCCGGGGTACGGGCGCTTCGGGCGCCCGTTTGTCATCCCTAAAATGAGTAGTTCCGCCTTTCACCTGCTTCCCACCTGCGAAGGAGAGTTCATGAAGAAGACGTTGCTGGCCGTGGCCTCGCTGCTGGCCGTCGGCGCTGTCCAGGCCGATACGCTGTCCAAGATCAAGGAGACCGGCACGGTCACGATGGGCGTGCGTGAGTCGTCGGGCCTGTCGTACACGCTGGGTGACGGCAAGTACGTCGGCTATCACATCGACGTCTGCCAGAAGGTGCTCTCCGACATCCGCAAGAAGCTGGGCCTGTCGAGCCTGACCATCAAGTACCAGCCGGTCACCTCGCAGAACCGCATCCCGCTGGTGCAGAACGGCACCGTCGACATCGAGTGCGGCTCGACGACGAACAACGTCGCGCGCCAGAAGGACGTCTCCTTCGCCGTCACGACCTACGTCGAGGAAGTGCGCATCGCTGTCAAGGCCGACTCGGGCATCACCTCGATCGCCCAGCTCGCCGGCAAGACCGTCGCGACGACCACCGGCACGACCTCGGTGCAGACGCTGCGCAAGCACGAGCGCGCCACCGGCGTCGACTTCAAGGAGGTCTACGGCAAGGACCACGCCGACAGCTTCCTGCTGCTCGAGTCGGGCCGTGCCGATGCCTTCGTGATGGACGGCTCGATCCTGGCGAAGAACATCGCCACGTCGAAGAACCCGAAGGGCTTCAAGATCGTCGGCGAAGTGCTGTCGGTCGAGCCGATCGCGATCATGCTGCGCAAGGACGACGCCGCCTTCAAGGCCGCCGTCGACGAGAGCATCAAGGCGCAGATCAAGAGCGGCGACCTGGCCAAGACCTACGACAAGTGGTTCCTGCAGCCGATCCCGCCGACCAACTCGACGATCGGCATGCCGCTGAACGCGGCCACCAAGGCGGCTTGGGCGACCCCCGACGACAAGCCGATGGAAGAGTACGCCAAGCGCTGACGCGTTTCGTGCCGGGCCCGCTGCCGTCTCGGGGCGGGCCCTCGTTTCGTCTTTGAGGAGAGCGCGTGACCTGGGACTGGCAGATCTTCTGCACCGAGACCGTCACCGGTGAAGTGCTGCCCGGCTGCTTCGGCCGCGGCGGCGACGTCACCTACCTGAACTGGCTGATGTCGGCCTGGGGCTGGACGCTGTCGGTGTCGGCGCTGGCGCTGATCGTGGCGCTGGTCTTCGGTTCGCTGATGGGCATCCTGCGCACGACGCCGGACCGCCGTCTCGTCTTCTTCGGCAATGCGTGGACCGAGCTGTTCCGCAACATCCCGCTGCTGGTGCAGATCTTCCTCTGGTACCACGTGCTGCCGTCGCTGTTCAAGCCGCTGCAGGCCTTCCCGAGCTTCGTGCTGGTGGTCTTCGCGCTCGGCTTCTTCACCTCGGCGCGCATCTCGGAGCAGGTGCGCGCGGGCATCCAGAGCCTGCCGCGCGGCCAGCGCTACGCCGGTCTCGCGATGGGGCTGACGCTGCCGCAGACCTACCGCTACGTGCTGCTGCCGATGGCCTTCCGCATCATCGTGCCGCCGCTGACCAGCGAGGCGATGAACATCATCAAGAACTCGTCGGTGGCCTTCGCGGTCAGCATCGCCGAGCTGACGATGTTCGCGCTGCAGGCCGGCGAGGAGACCTCGCGCAACATCGAGATGTACCTCGCGGTGACGGTGCTGTACTTCGTCTCGGCGTTCGCGATCAACCGCGCGGCGCTGTCCATCGAGAACCGTGTCCGCGTGCCGGGCATGATCGGCGGGAAGTGAAGCGATGAATCTCGACTTCAGCTTCTTCAGCGCCGACGTCATCTCGGGCTTCATCGTCAAGGGCCTGCTGTTCTCGCTGCAGCTGACGCTGGTGGCGATGATCGGCGGCATCGTGCTGGGCACGCTGCTGGCGCTGATGCGCCTGTCGGGCAAGCCCTGGCTGGTGACGCCCGCGGCGGCCTACGTCAACACCATGCGCAGCGTGCCGCTGGTCATGGTGATCCTGTGGTTCTTCCTGCTGATCCCGCTGCTGCTGGGCCGCCCGCTGGGCGCCGAGCTCTCGGCCTTCGTCACGTTCACGCTGTTCGAGGCCGCGTACTACTCGGAGATCATGCGCGCGGGCATCCAGAGCGTGCCCAAGGGCCAGGTCTACGCCGGCTACGCGATGGGCATGACCTACCGCCAGACGATGCAGCTGGTGGTGCTGCCGCAGGCCTTCCGCAACATGCTGCCGGTGCTGCTGACGCAGACCATCATCCTCTTCCAGGACACCTCGCTGGTCTACGCGATCGGCGCCTACGACCTGCTGAAGGGCTTCGAGATCGCCGGCAAGAACTTCAACCGACCGGTCGAGACCTATCTCGTCGCCGCCGTCGTCTACTTCGTGATCTGCTTCGGCCTGTCCATGCTCGTGCGGCGGCTGCAGGCGCGAATCGCCATCATCCGCTGAGGAATTCCCGAATGATCCAGATCCAGAACGTGAGCAAGTGGTACGGCTCCTTCCAGGTGCTGACCGACTGCACCACGTCGATCCAGAAGGGCAAGGTCGTCGTCGTCTGCGGCCCGTCGGGCTCGGGCAAGAGCACGCTGATCAAGACCGTCAACGCGCTCGAGCCCTTCCAGAAGGGCGACATCGTCGTCGACGGCATCAGCCTCAGCGACCCGAAGACCAACCTGCCCAAGCTGCGCGCACGCGTCGGCATGGTGTTCCAGCACTTCGAGCTGTTCCCGCACCTGTCGGTGACCGAGAACCTGACGCTGGCGCAGATCAAGGTGCTCGGCCGCTCGGTCGACGAAGCCAAGACGCGCGGCCTGAAGATGCTCGAGCGTGTCGGCCTGACGGTGCACAAGGACAAGTACCCGGGCCAGCTCTCCGGCGGCCAGCAGCAGCGCGTGGCGATCGCGCGCGCGCTGTCGATGGACCCGATCGTCATGCTCTTCGACGAGCCGACCTCGGCGCTGGACCCGGAAATGGTCGGCGAGGTGCTCGACGTCATGGTGCAGCTCGCCAACGAGGGCATGACGATGATGTGCGTCACCCACGAGATGGGCTTCGCCAAGAAGGTCAGCCACCGCGTGATCTTCATGGACCACGGCAAGGTCGTGGAGGACTGCACGAAGGCCGAGTTCTTCGGCAACCCGGACGCCCGTTCGGCGCGTGCCAAGGACTTCCTTTCGAAGATCCTGTCGCACTGATTTCCCCGGGCGCGCCGGCCGGCGTGCCCTGCTGACCCTTCCCGCCGGGTGCGCGGGACTTCGTCGATGACGCTGCACCCGCCGACCATTCTCGTCATGCTGCTGCTGGGCTACGCCATGCTGGGCCTGCAGCTGGCGATGGTGCGGCGGCGCCTGCTCGAAGAACAGGCGCTCCGGCTCTGGAGCTGGGGCAACAGCCTGCTGATGGCCGGGCACCTGATGCTGCTGGCGCGTGTCGTCGTGCCGCTGCCGGTGTCGGTGATCGCCGGCAACGGCCTGATCCTGCTCGGCGAATGCGCCTACGTCGCGGCGCTGCAGCACTTCATCGAAGACCGGCCGATGCCGAAGTGGGTGCGCCGGCTTTGCCTGGCCTGCGTGCTGGCGATGGTGCCGATGGCCTTCTTCGACACGCCGACACGCGTGTTCATCGCCTCGGTGCTGACGCCGCTGCCGGCGCTGTGGGGCGTGTGGCTGGTCTGGCGCGTGCGCCACCGCGTCGAACGCTCCTTGTGGCCGGTGGGCGCCGGCCTGGCGCTGATCGCGCTGGCGCTGCTGGCACGCGGCGCCCATGCCGCGCTGCATCCGCACTATTACGCCGACCCGATGCTGCCGCACGGTCTGCAGGCGGCCTTGCTGATGACCAGCTTCATCGCGCTGCTGGGGGCCGGCTTCGGCTTCGTGCTCGCCTGCACCGAACGTGCGACACGTTCGCTCGAGCGTCTGGCCTCGCACGACCACCTCACCGGAGCGCTGAACCGCCAGCCCGCCGAGCTGATGCTGGACAACGCGCTGCAGCGCGCCCGCCGCGAGCGCACGACGGTGGCCTACGTGCTGCTCGACCTCGACCGCTTCAAGTCGGTCAACAACCGCCACGGCCACGTCTTCGGCGACGAGGTGCTGCGCCGTTTCGCGCACACCGTGGCCGCCCGTCTGCGTGCCTCGGACGTCTTCTCGCGCTGCGGCGGCGAGGAGTTCGCGCTCGTGCTGCCCGACAGCGACGCCGCCGGCGCGCTGGGCGTGCTCGACGAGCTGCGCCGGGCCTGCGCGGCGATGGGCTTGGTGACCGACGACGGCCGGCCTTTCTCGATCACCTTCTCGGCCGGGGTCGCGCTCAGCCCGGCCGGCAGCGTCGGCGCCGGCCTGCTGTACCGCGAGGCCGACCGGGCGCTCTACGAAGCCAAACACGGCGGCCGCGACCGCGCTGTGCTGGCCCAGCCCGTCGCGCCGGCCACGGCCTGAACCGCCGTCGAAGCGTGCCCGCCTGACGAACGTGCAGGACTGCACGCGGCCGGGGCGCTTCTTTCACCGCGGCTTGCGCCTGGGCGAAAGGGTTTCGGGTGCTTTTGGCGATGCTGTCGGTTTGTTCCTTCCTCCCGACGGCGGATGCCATGACGGAGCCCTGACCCGCGGGTGTGCGGGTGTGCCGCGATGACCCTGGACGAGTCGACCCTCTTCATCCTGCTGCTGATCGGCTACGCGATGCTCGGGCTGCAGCTGGTCACGGCCAGCCGCCGGCTGTTCGGCGGCGACGCGCTGCGGCGCTGGGGTTGGGGCAACAGCCTGATGCTGGCGGGCTACCTGTTCCTCTTTGCCGACCTGGTCGCGCCGTCGCCGGTGTGGGTCGTCGCCAGCAACGGCCTGATCGTGGCCGGCGAGTTCGTCTTCATCGCCGCGCTGCAGCGTTTCGTCGAGGAACGCCCGGCGCCGAGGCTGCTGAGCTTCGGCGGCGCCGTCTGCGCGCTGTCGATGGCGCCGCTGATGCTGCTGCCGACGCCGGCACGCATGGCGATCATGTCGGTCATCGCCGCCGCGCCGCTGGCCTGGGCCGGCTGGGTCGTCTGGCGCCGCCGCGCCTGCATCGAACGTTCGTTGTGGCCGGTCGGCGCCATCCTGGCACTGGCCGCGGTGACGTTGCTCGTGCGCTGCGTGCACGCCGTGCTCGAGCCCGCCGCCTACGTCGACCTGACGCGGCACAACCCGGTGCAGACGCTGGTCGCGCTGGCGGCCTATGTCGCGCTGCTGGGCGCCGGCTTCGGCTTCGTGCTCGCCTGCACCGAACGTGCGACACGCTCGCTCGAGCGCCAGGCCTCGCACGACCACCTGACCGGCGCGCTGAACCGCCAGGCCGGCGGCCCCTTGCTCGAGCAGGCGCTGCTGCGCGCCCGGCGCGACCGCGGCAGCCTCGCCTACGTGCTGATCGACCTCGACCGCTTCAAGCAGGTCGACGACGAGCATGGCCACGTCTTCGGCGACGAGGTGCTGCGGCGCTTCGCGCAGATGGTGCGCGCGCGCTTGCGGACCTCGGACCTGTTCGTTCGCCTGGGCGGCGAGGAGTTCGCCATCGTGCTGCCCGGCAGCGACGCGGCCGGGGCGTTGCGCGTCGTCGAGCAGCTGCGCGCCGACGGCCGCACGCTCGACCTGCGCACCGAGGCCGGCCGCGCCTGCACGCTGAGCTTCTCGGCCGGCGTCGCGCTCAGCGCCGCGGGCCGGCGCGACGCCGAGGCCCTGTACCGCAGCGCCGACGAGGCCTTGTACCGGGCCAAACGCGGCGGTCGCGACCGGGTCGTGCTCGCCGGGGGCGATGAGACAATTCCGGCATGAGTTCCGTGCCGACCACGCTGACGATCACCCGCCCCGACGACTGGCATCTGCACCTGCGCGACGGCGCGGCGCTGGCCGCGGTGCTGCCTTCCACCGCGCGCGAGTTCGCGCGCGCGATCGTCATGCCCAACCTGCGCCCGCCGGTGACCACCGCGGCCCAGGCCGTGGCCTACCGCGAGCGCATCCTCGCGGCGCGGCCCGAAGGCTCGGACTTCGAGCCGCTGATGACGCTGTACCTGACCGACAACACGCCGCCCGAGGAGATCGTGCGCGCCAAGGCGGCCGGCGTCGTCGCGCTCAAGCTCTACCCGGCCGGGGCGACGACCAACAGCGACGCCGGCGTCACCGACATCCGCAAGACCTATCCGACGCTGGAGGCGATGCAGCGTGCCGGCCTGCCGCTGCTGGTGCACGGCGAGGTCACCGACCCCGAGGTCGACGTCTTCGACCGCGAGGCGGTCTTCATCGACCGCGTGATGCACCCGCTGCGTGCCGACTTCCCCGAGCTGAAGGTCGTCTTCGAGCACATCACGACGAAGGAGGCGGCCGAGTACGTCGCCGGCGCCGACGACTTCACCGCCGCGACGATCACCGCCCACCACCTGCTGTACGACCGCAACGCGCTGTTCGTCGGCGGCCTGCGCCCGCACTACTACTGCCTGCCGGTGCTCAAACGCGCCGTGCACCGCCACGCGCTGCTGGCCGCAGCGGCCTCGGGCAGCCGCAAGTTCTTCCTCGGCACCGACAGCGCGCCGCACGCCGCGGCGCTGAAGGAGCAGTCGGTCTGCGGCGCCGGCTGCTTCACCGCGCCGGCGGCGCTGGCGCTGTACGCCGAGGCCTTCGAGCTGGCCGGCGCGCTGGACAAGCTTGAAGCCTTCGCCGCCTTCAACGGCCCCGACTTCTACGGCCTGCCGCGCAACACCGGCAGCGTGACGCTGCGCCGCGAACCCTTCACGCTGCCCGAGACCATGCCGTTCGGCGACACGACGATCAAGCCGCTGCGCGCCGGCGAAACCCTGCCCTGGAGCCTGCAATGAACACCGGCGTGATGCTGCTGATCGACGCCGACAACGTCTCCGTCGACGTGATGGAGCAGGCGGTCGAGCTGATGATCGAACACCACGGCGCGCTGCACGTGCGCCGCGCCTATTGCACCGCCGAGAGCGCGCTGAAGCACCAGACGACCTTCAAGCGCCTGGGCATCAAGCCGATGGTCAACCTGGCCGCGGGCAAGAACTCCACCGACATCGCGATGGCCGTCGACGCGATCGACCTCGTGCTCGCGCTGCGGCCGGCGGTCGTCGCCATCGCCTCGTCGGACTCCGACTTCGCGCCGCTGGTGCAGCGCCTGCGCGAGAAGGGCTGCCGCGTCGTCGGCATCGGCCAGGACGGCAAGACCGGCGACGAGACGATCTCGGTCTACGACGAGTTCACCGTGCTCGCCCACCGCCGTGGCGGTGTCGCCAAGGCGCCGGCACGGGGCCGTGGTGCGCGTGCCAGCAACCGCCGCGAGCCGCCGGCGCCGCCGCCGCGCCGTGCGCCGGCTCCGGTGGCGCCGGTCGTCGCGGCGGCGCCCGTCGCGGCGCCCCTGCCAGTCGCCGAACCGGAGCCGGTCGAAGTGCCGGTGGTGGAGGCTGCCCCCGCGGTCGAGCCGCCCGCACCCGAACGTGCCCCGCGCCGCCGCCGCGGCCGCCGTGATGCCGAGCTGCCGGCCGAGGCACCCGTCGCCGCCGAGGCGCCGACGCCCGAACCCGAGCCTGAAGTGCCCACGCCCGCTGCGGCGCCCGAGCCGGCGGCCGAAGCGCCCGCCGCCGAAGCCCCGGCGCCGCGCCGTGCGCCGCGCCGTCGCAAGACCGCCGAGCCGGTGGCCGAGGCCGCCCCGGCCCCGGAGCCGGCACGCCCGGCGCCGGCCGCCGCCTACCCCGACGAGATCCGCCAGATCCTCGCCGCGCTGCCCGAGCTGCTGCGCGGCGACGCGATCGAGCTGCGCCTGGCCGCCGAACGCCTGCGCGACGCCGACCTGCTGGGCCCGCGCGCCTCGTCGACGCGGTTCTTCGCCCCGCACGCCGAGCGTTTCGAGCTGCTGCCGGCCGGCCAGCCGAACAAGGTGCGGCTGCGCCCGATCGAAGGCTGAGCTTCGTCATGTCCCCGGCTCGTCGGGGACAAGGCTTGAAAGCCGGGGGCGAGCCCTAACATGCCGCCCTGTTTAGGCAACCCCTGCGCTGGCAGAAAGGCGCAACCCAAATGAAACGAGTGCTGCTGTTCGTCCTGACCAACCTGGCGGTCATGCTGGTGCTGGGCATCACGGCCAGCCTGCTGGGCGTCAATCGCTTCCTCACGGCCAACGGCCTGAACCTGGGCTCGCTGCTCGCGTTCGCGGCCATCTTCGGTTTCGGCGGCGCGATCATCTCGCTGCTGATGAGCAAGCCGATGGCCAAGATGAGCACCGGCGCCCAGGTCATCAACGGCTCGAACGACCCGACGCACCGCTGGATCGTCGGCACCGTCGAGCGTTTCGCGCAGAAGGCCGGCATCGCGATGCCCGAGGTCGCGCTCTACGAGGGCGAGCCCAACGCCTTCGCCACCGGCGCGTTCAAGAACTCGGCGCTGGTCGCGGTGTCCACCGGGCTGCTGCAGAACATGACGCGCGAAGAGGTCGAGGCCGTCATCGGCCACGAGGTCGCGCACGTCGCCAACGGCGACATGGTGACGATGACGCTGATCCAGGGCGTGATGAACACCTTCGTCGTGTTCCTGTCGCGCGTCATCGGTTACTTCGTCGACAAGGTGATCCTGAAGAACGACCGCGACGGCGTCGGCATCGGCTACTACGTCACGACCATCGTGCTCGACATCGCGCTGGGCCTGGTGGCCGCGATCATCGTCGCCTGGTTCTCGCGCTACCGCGAGTTCCGCGCCGACGCCGGTGCCGCGCAGCTGATGGGCCGCAAGCAGCCGATGATCAACGCGCTGGCGCGCCTGGGCGGCATCGAGCCGGGCCAGCTGCCGCAGCAGGTGCAGGCGATGGGCATCGCCGGCAAGCCGAGCGGCTTCATGGCGCTGTTCTCCAGCCACCCGCCGATCGAAGAGCGCATCCGCGCGCTGCAGCAGGCGCAGTGACGCGCCTTGCCCGGCCGCCGCGGCGCGCCGCATACTGCCGGGCATGAAGCTGCGCTGGTGGTTGTTCGGTTGCGTCGCGGCAGCGGCCGCGGGCGTCGCCGTAGCCCACTGGTGGGCGCCCAAGTTCGTGCTGGTGCCGGCTTCGGCCCAGCCCGAGGACGCGGCGCCCCTGCCGGTGCCGCCGATACAGGCCGCCACGGCGCCCAGGACCACGGTCTAGAAACGAAGAAGCCCCCGCACGCGGGGGCTTCGTCATTCAGCGGGGCAGGGCGATCAGGCCGGCAGGAAGCCGTCGATCGACAGGTAGCGCTCGCCGGTGTCGTAGTTGAAGCCCAGCACGCGGGCGCCGGCCGGCAGCTCGGGCAGCTTCTGCGCGATCGCCGCCAGCGTCGCGCCGCTGGAGATGCCGACCAGCAGGCCTTCCTCGCGTGCGCTGCGGCGCGCCATCTCGCGTGCGGCCTCGGCCTCGACGAGGATCACGCCGTCGAGCAGTTCGGTCTTCAGGTTCTTCGGCACGAAGCCGGCGCCGATGCCCTGGATCGGGTGCGGCGAGGGCTGGCCGCCGCTGATCACCGGGCTGGTGCTCGGCTCGACGGCGAACACCTTGAGCTTCGGCCAGCGCGCCTTCAGCACCTGGGCGCAGCCGCTCAGGTGACCGCCGGTGCCGACGCCGGTGATCAGCGCGTCCAGGCCTTCGGGGAAGTCGCTCGCGATCTCCTCGGCCGTCGTGCGCACGTGCACGTCGATGTTGGCCGGGTTCTCGAACTGCTGCGGCATCCAGGCGCCGGGGATCTCGGCCACCAGTTCCTGCGCGCGCGCGATCGAGCCCTTCATGCCTTTCTCGCGCGGCGTCAGCTCGAAGCTGGCGCCGTAGGCCAGCATCAGGCGGCGGCGCTCGACGCTCATGCTGTCGGGCATCACGAGGATCAGCTTGTAGCCCTTGACCGCGGCGACCATCGCCAGCCCGATGCCGGTGTTGCCCGAGGTCGGCTCGACGATCGTGCCGCCGGCCTTCAGCGCACCCGAGCGCTCGGCGTCCTCGACCATCGCCAGCGCGATGCGGTCCTTCACCGAGCCGCCGGGGTTGGCGCGCTCGCACTTCACCCACACCTCGTGCGTGCCGCCGAACAGGCGGTTGATGCGGACGTGCGGCGTGTTGCCGATGGTGGCGAGGACGTTGTCGGCTCTCATTCTTGCTCTCCGGGGATAATGGCACTGTGAAGCGGACCAGACCGCCGCCGGTGCATCAGCGGAAACGCCGCACGGGAGGAAGGTCCGGACTGCACAAGGCAGCGTAGCAGCTAACGGCTGTCCACCGCGAGGTGAGGATTAGAGCAACAGAGACGAGTCCGAGAGGGCGAACCCGTGACGGGTGCTCTGCAAGGTGCCGGCGAAAGCCGGCAGCCCGCGAGGCGCAAGCCGAGCGGGCCCGGGCGACAGCCCGGAGCCTGGCAGCCACCCCGAGCGGGCGAATGCCCGCTCGGGGTGAAACGGGCAATCTCTACGCGCAGCAACACCGAATAGGCCGGCGATGATGTCGCCTGCGGAGCCGGCGGGTAGGTGGCACCGAGCCGTGGAGCGATCCACGGCCAAGAGGAATGGCGGTCACGCCGCGCCTTGAAAGAGGCGCGGTGCACAGAATCCGGCCTATCGGTTCGCTTCACACTTTTCATTCGCCCGGCGCGACGTCGCCGGGTGCCGGGCTTGCCCCTCGATGGGCAGGCTCACGACGCCGTCGATAGACTCGCCGGCTTTTCGCCCCCTGATGAACCCCGACGCGCCCTCGCTCTGGCGCGGCCCGCGCTGGGCGCTGGCCGTGCTGCTCGCCTGCCTGGGCATGCTCGGGCCGTTCTCGATCGACACCTACCTGCCGGCCTTCGCCGGCATCGCGCGGGCGCTGGACGCGACGCCGCTGCAGATGCAGCAGACGCTGTCGAGCTATCTGCTCGGCTTCGCGGTGATGAACCTGTTCCACGGCGCGCTGGCCGACAGCTTCGGCCGCCGGCCGGTGGTGCTGACGGGCGTCGGGCTGTTCACGCTGGCCTCGGTGGGCTGCGCGCTGGCGCCGTCGATCGGCTGGCTGGTGTTCTTCCGCGCCGTGCAGGGCATGTCGGCCGGCGCCGGCGTCGTCGTCTCGCGCGCCATCATCCGCGACATGTTCCCGCCGGCGGACGCGCAACGCGTGATGTCGCAGGTGACGATCTACTTCGGCGTCGCACCGGCCATCGCGCCGATGATCGGCGGCTTCCTCTTCGTGCACGCCGACTGGCACTCGATCTTCTGGCTGCTGGTGCTGATCGGCGCGGCGCTGTGGCTGGCCAACTGGCGCTGGCTGCCCGAGACGCTGCACGCCGACGCGCGCCAGTCCTTCCACCCGGCGCCGCTGCTGCGCGGCTACTGGGACATGATGCGCAGCGCGCGTTTCATGGCGCTGGTCTTCGCCAGCGGCGTGCCGTTCAACGGCATGTTCCTCTACGTGCTGTCGGCGCCGGTCTTCGTCGGCGAGCACCTGGGGCTGCCGCCGCAGCAGTTCTTCTGGTTCTTCCTGTTCACGATCGGCGGGATCATGGGCGGCGCCTGGGCCTCCGGGCGTGCCGCCGGCAAGCTGAAGCCGCATCGCCAGATCCGCTTCGGCTTCACGATCATGGCCGTGGTCTCGGTGCTCAACGTCGGCCTGAACCTGGTGTTCAAGGCCGAGGCCTGGTGGGCGATGCCGCTGATCGGCATCTTCTCGTTCGGCTGGGCGCTGATGGTGCCGGTGGTCACGCTGATGGTGCTGGACTTGGTGCCCGAGCGCCGCGGCATGGCCTCGTCGGTGCAGGCCTTCGTCGGCAGCGCCGCCAATGCGCTGGTCGCCGGCGTCGTCGCGCCGCTGGTCATGCACTCGACGGCGACGCTGGCGCTGGCGTCCTTCGGCCTGATGAGCGTGGGCATCCTGTCCTGGATCTGGGTGCGCCCGCGCCTGGCCTGACTCAAGCCGCCCCCCGCGGCGGCCGATATCCGGGGCGGAGACCCCGCGATGAACCGTTCCCGAACTGCCGCCGGCCGTGACGCCGGCTTCCTGTCGCGCTGCGCCTGGGCGGTGATGCCGCTCGCAGCGGCGCTGCTGTTCGCGCCGCGTGTGCACGCCGCGGGCGATCACGGCGCGTCGGCGGCCAAGGCGGCCGCGCCGGCTCCGGCGGCGGCGTCGGAGCCGCAGGACCCGCTGGACCGCGTGCGCGAGCGCCTGGCCGAGAAGCTGGGCGCGATGAAGGCACCGGACACGCCCGGCAACGTGATGCGCGTCACGGCGCGGCCGGCCAGTGAAGCGCCCGCGGCAGCGCGCAAGCCCGCCGCGCGGCCGCGTCCGGAGACCAAGCCCGAGCCGCCGCACGACATCCACTGGGCCTACGCCGGCGAAGGCGGCCCGGCACGCTGGGGCGCGATCAAACCCGAGTTCGGCCTCTGCGCCACCGGCCAGCGCCAGAGCCCGATCGACATCCGCGGCGGCATCGCCGTCGACCTCGAGCCGGTGCAGTTCGACTACCGGCCGGTCGGTTTCGCGGTGCTGGACAACGGCCACACGGTGCAAGTCAACGTCGGCCCGGGCAACTTCATCAGCGTCGGCGGCCGCCGCTACGAGCTGGTGCAGTTCCATTTCCACCGCCCGTCCGAGGAGCGCATCGACGGCCGCCAGACCGACATGGTCGCGCACCTGGTGCACAAGGATCCGGAAGGCCGGCTGGCCGTCGTCGCGGTGCTGCTGCAGCGTGGCGCCGAACAGCCGGTGATCCAGTCGGTGTGGAACAACCTGCCGCTGGAGAAGAACGACGAGGCGCGTGCGCCCGGCGCGCTGGAGATCGATCGCCTGCTGCCCGCCGACCGCGGCTACTACACCTACATGGGTTCGCTGACGACGCCGCCGTGCACCGAGGGCGTGTTGTGGATCGTGATGCGCCAGCCGGTGGCGGTGTCGCAGGAGCAGATCGACATCTTCGCGCGCCTGTACCCGATGAACGCGCGGCCGGTGCAGTCGGCCGGCGGCCGGCTGATCAAGCAGTCCCGCTGAGATCTCTGCCGCCGCGGCGGCGCAGCACCAGCAGCACCGGCCACAGCCACAGGCTGGCGAACCAGAGCGCGACGCGCGCGGCCGACACCGGCCGCGTCTCGTGGCGCGCGACCTTCAGGAACAGCACCACCGCGCCGGCGACGACGTAGGCCAGCAGCCCGGCGTAGACGCCGGCACGCCAGGCGTAGTCGTCGCCGATCGCGTCGCCGATCGCGTCGCCGATCCAACGCCCGGCCAATGCCGCCGCGGGCACCGACAGCAGCAGCGCCAGCAGCAGCCCGAGCAGCGCATGGCGCAGCCGGTACAGCGGATCGTGTTCGTAGGGCGAGCTCATCGGGCGGCGAGTATGCCCGCGCCGATGCCTTGCGCGCGCCTGGGGATCTTCCTCGGCCTCGGGGCGCGTGCCGCGGCCCCACCGCGGCGCTCGTGTCACCCACCGTCGCCGCCGGTCGCGGTGTGAAATCGTGGGGGGATCCACGATTCCCCACGCCGTTTTCACTTCGCGCTGTCAAGGGCCTCGTCGCTCACAAACCACTTTCAGTGAGCCGCCCAAGTCCTTCATTTGCAAGCATTTTCCGGTTGCAAAAGTGCTTGCGAGAGCGCCGGTAAGTCCTTGATTCCACTGAATTTTTACGTTTCCGCGCCATTGACCCGGGCGTCACGGCTCAGGTAGAGTGCAGAAAAGTAGATTTCTGTGGGGTTTCGTGCCTTCATTTGCCTTCCGTGGTGGTCCGGTGCTCACGCTGGACGCGAAGGGGCGGATTACCGTCCCGGCGCGTTGGCGTGACGTGCTGATGTCCACCGTCCAGGGGCAGATGGTCGTCGCGAAGAACTCCGCCGGCTGCCTGACGCTGTACCCGCGTCCCGTCTGGGACGCGTTCGAAGCCGAACTCGTCCGCCTGCCGATGAAGTACGAAGGGTGGCGACGCATGTACATCGGTTCGGCCACGGAAGTCGAGATCGACGCCGCCTCGCGCGTGCTGGTGCCGCCGGAACTCCGGAGCTGGGCCGGCCTGGAGCGCGAGGTCGTTTTCATGGGCGTCGGAGACAAGTTCGAATTGTGGGACAAGGCCCGCTACGAGGCTGCCGAGGCGCTGACCATCGCTGGCGGCATGCCCGAAGAGCTGCAGAACCAGGTCGCAGGATGACCGCCGTGACGCAGACGGGTCGGCCCCACACGACCGTCTTGCTCCCTGAGGCCGTCGAGGCCCTCGTGACGCAGGAAGACGGCCTCTACGTCGACGGCACCTTTGGCCGTGGCGGCCATACGCGCGCGCTGCTGGCGGCGCTGTCGCCGCGCGCGCGGGTCGTCGCCTTCGACCGCGACCCCGAGGCCATCGCCGCCGCCGCGGCGATCGAGGACACGCGCTTTTCCATCTGCCACGCCAGCTTCGGCGCCATGCGCGAGGAACTGGCGGCACGCGGCATCGAGCGCGTGCAGGGCGTGCTGCTCGACCTGGGCGTCAGCTCGCCGCAGATCGACACGCCCGAACGCGGGTTCAGCTTCCGCTTCGACGCGCCGCTGGACATGCGCATGGACACGACCCGCGGCGAGACCGCCGCGGACTTCCTGGCCCGCGCCGACGAGCGCCACATCGCACAGGTGATCCGCGACTATGGGGAAGAACGGTTTGCTCTACAGATTGCAAAGGCGGTTGTTGCTCGCCGGCAGGGCGGGGATCAGCTTCGAACCACCGGGGAGCTTTCCGCGCTCGTGGCTCGTGCAGTCAAAACCCGCGAGCCGGGCCAGGACCCTGCAACGCGCACATTTCAGGCTCTTCGGATTTTCGTCAACGCCGAGCTTGAGGCGCTCGAACAGGGACTGAAGGCGGCGCTGGAACTGCTCGCGCCGGGCGGCCGGCTGGTCGTCATCAGCTTCCATTCGCTCGAAGACCGCATCGTCAAGAACTTCATCGCGCGCGAGAGCCGCGACGAGTTCGACCGCCGCGCGCCGATGGCGCCGCCGCGGGCGCTGAAGCTCAAGGCCATCGCCCGCGTCAAGCCCGGCGACGAGGAAGTGCGCGCCAATCCGCGCGCACGCTCGGCGGTGATGCGCGTGGCCGAACGCACCGAGGTGCCGGCGTGACCAAGCTGCTTAACGCCGTGCTGCTGGTGCTGCTGCTGGGCAGCGCCTTCTTCCTCGTGCGCAATGCCTACGAGAGCCGGCGCCTGTTCGCGGCGCTGGACCGCGCGAAGAACGAGCAGGTCCAGCTCGACGCCGACTACAAACGTCTGGACGCCGAACGCCAGGCCCAGGCGACCAACCTGCGTGTCGAACGCGTCGCGCGCGAGAAGCTGGCGATGCGACCGGCCTCGCCGGCGGTGACGCAGTACATCGGCGACGGTGTCACCGCCGCCGCCTCCGGAGGGGCGCCATGAGCCTGCGGCGCAAGTCCGGTGGCGCCAGCGTGCGCAGCGTCAACTACGCGACCAGCCCGCTGCTGGCGAGCAAGACGCCGCCGTGGCGTTCGCGTTTCGTCGTCGCGATGGTCGCCGCCTCGTTCGCGCTGCTGCTCGGGCGCGCGGTCTGGGTGCAGCTCGTCGGCACCGACTTCTATCAGAAGCAGGGCGAGAAGCGCTACGCGCACACGCTGTCGCTGCAGGCCAGCCGCGGCCGCGTGCTCGACCGCAACGGCCTGGTGCTGGCGTCCAGCGTGCCGTCGCCGTCGATCTGGGCGATCCCCAAGGACTTCCAGGGCGACGCCGGCGAGCGCCGCGCGCTCGCGCGGGCGCTGGACATCACGCCGGCCGAGCTCGAGACGCGTCTGGCCGGCAACCCGAACTTCGTCTGGCTGCGCCGCCAGGCCGACGACGCCACCTGGGAGGCCGTCAAGGCGATGGGCCTGAAGGGCGTCTACCAGGTGCGCGAGTACAAGCGCAGCTACCCCGAAGGCGAGTCGGCGGCGCACGTCGTCGGCTTCACCAACGTCGAGGAGCACGGCCAGGAAGGCATCGAGCTGCGCTTCGACAAGGAGCTGCAGGGCCGCGACGGCCTGCGCGCCGTCGTGCGCGACCGCCTCGGCCGCGTCGTCGAGGACATCGGCGACCAGACCGCCGCGCTCGACGGCCGCGACATCACGCTGGCGATCGACTCCAAGGTCCAGTTCTTCGCCTACCAGCGCATCCGCGACATGGTCACGCAGCAGGCCGCCAAGGCCGGCAGCGTCGTCGTGCTGGACGCGCTGACCGGCGAGGTGCTGGCGCTGGCCAACTACCCGAGCTACGACCCCGGACAGCGCCGCAACCTGAGCGGCGCCCAGCTGCGCAACCGCGCGCTGACCGACACCTTCGAGCCCGGCTCGACGATGAAGCCCTTCGTCGCCAGCCTGGCGCTGCAGACCGGCCGCGTGACGCCGTCCACCGTCATCGACACCGCGCCGGGCAGCATCACGATCACCGGCTCGACGATCCGCGACTCGCACCCGCACGGCGCGCTGACCGTCGCCCAGGTGATCCAGAAGTCGAGCAACGTCGGCACCGTCAAGATGGCGATGCAGATGCAGCCGCGCGAGATGTGGGAGGTGTTCTCCGGCATCGGCATCGGCCAGAAGCCGCAGATCGACTTCCCCGGCGCCGTCTCCGGCCGCCTGCGCCCGTACAAGACCTGGCGCCCGATCGAGCAGGCGACGATGAGCTACGGCTACGGCCTGTCGGCCAGCCTGCTGCAGATCGCACGCGCCTACACGGTGTTCGCGCGCGACGGCGACATCGCACCCGTTTCCATCCTGCGCCAGGACGGCCCGGTGGCCGGCGTGCCGATCTTCAAGCCCGAGACCGCCCGCACGATGCGCGCGATGATGAGCCTGGTGACCCAGCCCGGCGGCACGGCCCCGAAGGCCGCCGCGATCGGCTACTCCACCGGCGGCAAGTCCGGCACTGCGCGCAAGCAGGAAGGCAAGGGCTACAGCAACAAATATCGCGCCTGGTTCGTCGGCATCGCGCCGATCTCCGCGCCGCGCATCGTCGTGGCGGTGATGGTCGACGAACCGGGAAAGGGCGTGTTCTTCGGTGGCGACGTCGCCGGGCCGGTGTTCAGCCAGGTCGTGCAGAACACGCTTCGCATGATGGGCGTGCCGCCGGACATCCCGGTCCAGGCGCAGATCGTCGCCCCGGTCGCCGCCGAGCCAGAAAGCTTCTGATGCAGATTCCGTCCCAGCCTTTCGTCGCCACCGGGGAGGCCGCATGCCGCTGACGCGCCTGAAGTCCCCCGAGGCCGCCGCGCGCTGGCTCTCGTCCTGGGTCACCGGCACGCTGCGCACCGACAGCCGCCTCGTGCAGCCCGGCGACGCCTTCATCGCCTGGCCGGGCTACGCCAACGACGGCCGCCGCTTCGTCCAGCAGGCGCTGGACGCCGGCGCCTCGACCTGCCTCGTCGAGCTCGACGGCGTCGAGGCCTTCGGCTTCGAGGACGCGCGCGTGGCGACGCTGCCCGACCTGAAGGCCGTCACCGGCGACATCGCGCACGCCTACTTCGAGCACCCGAGCCAGCGGCTGAAAGTCATCGCGACGACCGGCACCAACGGCAAGACCTCGACCGCCTGGTGGACGGCGCAGGCGCTGACCCGCCTGGGCCAGCGCTGCGGCGTGATGGGCACGCTGGGTGTCGGCGAGCCCGGCGCGGTGCGCGCCACGGGCCTCACGACGCCGGACCCGGTGACGCTGCACGCCGCCTTCCGCGGCTTCGTCGACCAGGGTTTCGCCGCCTGTGCGCTGGAAGCCTCGTCGATCGGCATCGTCGAGCACCGGCTGGACGCCGCCGAGATCGACGTCGCGCTGTTCACCAACTTCACCCGCGACCACCTCGACTACCACGGCTCGATGGCGTCCTACTGGGACGCCAAGCGCCGCCTGTTCGCCTGGCCGGGACTGAAGGCCGCGGTGATCAACGTCGACGACGAACAAGGCGCGCTGCTGGCTGCCGAGCCGCTGGCGCTGGACGTCTGGACCTACGCCGTCGGCGGCGACGCGCGCCTCGTCGCGCGCGACGTGCGCTACGTCGAAGGTGGCCTGGCCTTCACGCTGCACGAAGGCGACGCCGCCGTCGAGGTGCGCAGCACGCTGATCGGCGAATACAACGTGCACAACCTGCTGGCCGTCATCGGCGGCCTGCGCGCGCTGGGCGTGCCGCTGGCCGACGCCGCGGCCGTCGTGCCGGCGCTGACGCCGGTGCCCGGGCGCATGCAGCGCGTGCCCGGCGAGGACGTCGAGGTCGTCGTCGACTACGCCCACACGCCCGACGCGCTGGAGAAGGTGCTGCAGGCGCTGCGCCCGCTGGTCGCCGCGCGCGGCGGCCGGCTGTGGTGCGTGTTCGGCTGCGGCGGCAACCGCGACGCCACCAAGCGGCCGCTGATGGGCGCCATCGCCGCGCGCCTGGCCGACCGCGTCGTCGCCACCAGCGACAACCCGCGCGACGAAGCACCGTGCTTCATCCTGTCGCAGATCCTGGCCGGCGTCGCCGGCCACGACGAGGTCGACGTCATCGAGGACCGCCACGAGGCGATCGCCTTCGCGGTCGCCAAGGCCGCGCCGGGCGACGTCGTGCTGCTGGCCGGCAAGGGCCACGAGGACTACCAGGAGATCAAGGGCGTTCGCCGCCCGTTCTCCGACGAGACCGAGGCGCGCGCCGCACTGGCGCGCCGCACGGAGGCCGGCGCATGAGGCTGACGCTGGCCCAGGCACTGCCGTTCGTGCCCGGCGCGACGCTGGTCGGCGACGGCGCGACGAGGTTCTCGCGCGTGCACAGCGACACGCGCACGCTGCGCGCCGGCGACCTGTTCGTCGCGCTGCGCGGCGAACGTTTCGACGGCCACGACTTCCTCGCGTCCGCGCGCGAGGCCGGTGCCGTCGCGGCGATCGCCGAACACGGCCTGTCCGAGACGATGCCCGGCCTGCAGGTGCCCGACGCGCTGCGTGCGCTGCAGCAGCTGGCCGCCGGCTGGCGCGCGCGCTTCCTGCTGCCGCTGGTCGCCGTCACCGGCAGCAACGGCAAGACGACGGTGACGCAGATGGTCGCCGCGATCCTGCGCGCGGCGCACGGCGAAGCCGCGTTCGCGACGCGCGGCAATCTGAACAACCACATCGGCGTGCCGCTGACGCTGCTCGGGCTGCTGCCCTCGCACGCCGCCGGCGTCGTCGAGCTGGGCATGAACCACCCCGGCGAGATCGCCGAGCTGGCGGCCATCGCCCGGCCGACGATCGCGCTGGTCAACAACGCGCAGCGCGAGCACCAGGAGTTCATGGCCACGGTCGAAGCCGTCGCGCGCGAGAACGGCCAGGTGATCGCGATGCTGCCGCCCGACGGCATCGCCGTCTTTCCGGCCGACGACGCCTACACGCCGCTGTGGCGCGGCCTGGCCGGTGCGCGCCGCACGATCAGCTTCGCGCTCGAAGGCGCTGCCGACCTGACGGCACGTGCCGCCTGGCAGGGCGACCACTGGCAGGTCGAGATGGCGACGCCGGCCGGCGCGGTGAGCACGACGCTGGCCGTCGCCGGCCTGCACAACGTGAAGAACGCGCTCGCCGCCGCCGCCTGCGCGCTGGCCGCGGGCGTCAGGCCGGCGGCGATCGGCGCCGGCCTGGCGGCCTTCCGCCCGGTGGCCGGGCGCTCGCAGGCCGAGCGTGTGGCCACCGCGCACGGCGAGATCACGCTCGTCGACGACAGCTACAACGCCAACCCTGACTCCGTGCTCGCCGCCGTCGCCGTGCTCGCGGCGCTGCCCGGCCCGCGCTGGCTGGTGCTGGGCGACATGGGCGAGGTCGGCGAACGTGGCCCCGAGTTCCACGCCGAGGTCGGCGCCGCGGCGCGCGCCGCCGGCATCGAGACGGTGTGGACCGCCGGTTCGCTGTCGCGCCACGTCGGCGCGCAGCGCCATTTCAACGATGCCGCGGCGATGGTCGCCGCGCTCGCCGACGCGCCCCGTGCGGCGTCGGTGCTGGTCAAGGGTTCCCGGTTCATGCGGATGGAGCAGGTGGTGCGCGTTCTGAAGGAAGGGGTGCGCTGATGCTGCTCACGCTCAGCCAGTGGCTCCTGACGCTGTTCCCCGAGCAGCTCGGTTTCCTGCGCGTCTTCCAGTACCTCACGTTCCGCGCCGTGCTCGCGGCGATGACGGCGCTGCTGATCGGCCTGGCGCTCGGCCCCTGGGTCATCCGGCGGCTGACCGAGATGAAGATCGGCCAGCCGATCCGCGAATACGGCGTGCAGACCCACCTCGGCAAGCGCGGCACGCCGACGATGGGCGGCGTGCTGGTGCTGCTGGGCATCGCGGTGTCGACGCTGCTGTGGTTCGACTGGAGCAACCGCTTCGTCTGGGTCGTGATGATCGTGACCTTCGGCTTCGGCGCCGTCGGCTGGGTCGACGACTACCGCAAGGTCGTGCGCAAGGACCCGGAAGGCATGCGCTCGCGCGAGAAGTTCTTCTGGCAGACGCTGATCGGGCTGTTCGCCGCGATCTACCTCGCGTTCAGCGTCTCCGAGACCTCCAACCTGCGGGTCGTCGAGCTGTTCCTGCGCTGGGTGACCAGCGGCTTCTCGACCGACCTGCCGCCCAAGGCCGACCTGATCGTGCCGTTCTTCAAGACGGTCAGCTACCCGCTGGGCGTGTTCGGCTTCATGGCGCTGACCTGGTTCGTCATCGTCGGCGCCAGCAACGCCGTCAACTTCACCGACGGCCTGGACGGGCTGGCGATCATGCCGGTGGTGCTGGTCGGCTCGGCGCTGGGCGTGTTCGCCTACGTCACCGGCAACTCGGTGTTCTCGCGCTACCTGCTGCTGCCCTACATCCCGGGCGCCGGCGAGCTGCTGGTGTTCTGCGCCGCGCTGGCCGGCGCGGGCCTGGCCTTCCTCTGGTTCAACGCCAACCCGGCGCAGGTCTTCATGGGCGACGTCGGCGCGCTGGCGCTGGGCGGCGCGCTGGGCACGATCGCCGTCATCACGCGCCAGGAGATCGTGCTCGGGATCATGGGCGGCGTCTTCGTCGCCGAGGCGCTGTCGGTGATGACCCAGGTCGCCTGGTTCAAGTACACGAAGAAGCGCTACGGCGAAGGCCGGCGCATCTTCCTGATGGCGCCGCTGCACCACCACTACGAGAAGAAGGGCTGGACCGAGAGCCAGGTCGTGGTGCGCTTCTGGATCATCACGATGCTGCTGTGCCTGGTCGGTCTGGCGAGCCTGAAGCTGCGGTGAACAAGATGAACGCCTTCGCGGAAAAGACGGTGCTGGTGCTGGGCCTGGGCGACTCCGGCCTAGCGATGGCGCGCTGGGCCTGGACCCACGGCGCCTTCGTCCGCGTCTGGGACTCGCGCGAGAACCCGCCGCAGGCCGTCGGCCTGCGCGAGCACTGCCCCGGCGCCGAACTGTTCGGCGGCGAGCTGGACACGCACGCCTTCGTCGGCGTGGACCGCGTGCTGAAGAGTCCCGGCCTGTCGCCGCACGATGCGCGCATCGCCTCGGTGCTGGCCGCCGCGCGTGCCGACGGCGTGCCGGTGCAGGGCGAGCTCGACGTCTTCGCCGAGGCGCTGGCGGCGCTGAAGGCCGAACGCGGCTACGCGCCGCAGGTCATCGCGATCACCGGCACCAACGGCAAGACGACGACGACGACGCTGACCGGGCTGCTGGTCGAATGCGCCGGGCGCAGCGTCGTGCTGGCCGGCAACATCGGCCCGACGATGCTCGACACGCTGGCCGCCCGGCTGGACGACCTGCCCGAGGTCTGGGTGCTCGAGCTCTCCAGCTTCCAGCTCGACGGCGTCACCGGCTTCGAGCCGGCCGCCGCCGCGGTGCTCAACGTCACCCAGGACCACCTCGACTGGCACGGCTCGATGGACGCCTACGCGGCGGCCAAGGCACGCGTCTTCGGCAAGGAGGCGGTGATGATCGTCAACCGCGACGATGCGCTGGTCGAGGCGATGGTGCCGCCGCCGCCCCCGGCCAAGGGCCGCAACAAGCCGGTCGGCCGCAGCGTGCAGCGTTTCGGCCTGGACGCGCCGCGCCGCCCCGGCGACTGGGGCCTGGTCGTCGAGAACGGCATGGCCTGGCTGGTGCGCGCGCTGCCCGCCGACGAGACCGTCAAGCTGCGTCGCGACGAGGAACACGAGATCCACCTGCAGCGCCTGATGCCGGCCGACGCGCTGCGCATCCGCGGCCGCCACAACGCCGCCAACGCGCTGGCCGCGCTGGCGCTGGCCACCGCCATCGGCTGCCCGCTGGCGCCGATGCTGCACGGCCTGCGCGACTACGCCGGCGAGCCGCACCGCGTGCAGTGGATCGGCAACGTCGGCGAGGTCGAGGCCTTCGACGACAGCAAGGGCACGAACGTCGGCGCCACCGTCGCCGCGCTCGACGGCCTGGGGGCCGACAAGGCGCCGGCCAAGCTCGTCGTCATCCTCGGCGGCGACGGCAAGGGCCAGGACTTCGCGCCGCTGGCCGAGCCGCTGGCGCGCTGGGCGCGTGCCGTGGCGACGATCGGCCGCGACGCGCCGGCCATCGAGCCGCACGTGCGCGGCCCGGTGCTGGCCCGTCACGAGACGCTGGAGGCCGCCGTCGCCTGGTGCTTCGAGCAGGCCCAGCGCGGCGACGCCGTGCTGCTGAGCCCGGCCTGCGCCAGCATGGACATGTTCCGCAACTACGCCCACCGCGCCGAGGTCTTCGCCGCCGCGGTGCAGGCGCTGGCCGCGGAGAAGGGCCAGGCATGAAGGCCATCGGCGCGATCCGCGAATGGTGGGCGTCCCGGCGCGAGAGCGTCGGCACGCTGCCGGTGCGCGACCGCGTCGTCGCCGGCGGCCGCCCGGCCACGCTGCGCGCCTTCGACCAGACCTTCGTCGCCGTCGTCGCGACGCTGCTGCTGCTCGGCCTGGTGATGGTCTATTCGGCGTCGATCGCGCTGCCCGACAACCCGAAGTTCAGCAACTACTCGCCGGCCTACTTCCTGACGCGCCACGTGTTCTCGCTGGTGCTCGGCGTGGTCGTCGCGTTCGCCGTCGTGCAGGTGCCGGTGACCTTCTGGGAGAAGCACGCCGAGAAGATCTTCGTCGTCTCGCTGGTGCTGCTGGTGCTGGTGCTGCTGCCCTTCATCGGCAAGGTGGTCGAACAACTCGCGCCGCTGGATCCCGCTGGGCATCATGAACTTCCAGCCGTCGGAGCTGGCCAAGATCACGATCTCGATGTACGCGGCCAGCTACATGGTCCGCAAGATGGACGTGAAGGAGAACTTCTTCCGCGCCGTCTGGCCGATGGTCGTCGCGGTGTTCTTCATCGGCGTGCTGCTGCTGCGCCAGCCCGACATGGGCGCCTTCATCGTCATCGCGACGGTGGCGATGGGCATCCTGTTCCTGGGCGGCGTCAACGGCCGCATGTTCTTCCTCATCGCGGCGGCGGCGGTCACCGCCTTCGGCACGATCATCGCGTTCGACGACCTGCGCCGCGAGCGCATCCTGGCCTACCTGAACCCCTGGGACCCGGCCTACGCGCAGGGCAAGGCCTACCAGCTGACGCACTCGCTGATCGCCTTCGGCCGCGGCGAGCTCTTCGGCCAGGGCTTGGGCGCCAGCGTCGAGAAGCTGCACTACCTGCCCGAGGCGCACACCGACTTCCTGCTCGCCGTCATCGGCGAGGAGCTTGGTTTCGTCGGCGTCGCCGCGGTCATCGCGCTGTTCTTCTGGCTGACCCGGCGCATCTTCGTCATCGGCCGCCAGGCGATTGCGCTGGACCGGGTCTTCGCCGGGCTGATGGTGCAGGGCGTCGGCATCTGGATGGGCGGCCAGGCCTTCATCAACATGGGCGTGAACCTCGGCGTGCTGCCGACCAAGGGCCTGACGCTGCCGCTGATGAGCTACGGCGGCTCGGCGATCCTGATGAACCTCGTCGCTTTGGCGATCGTCGTGCGGGTCGACATCGAGAACCGCACTCTCATGCGGGGAGGCCGGGCATGAGCGGCCGCCACCTCGTCGTGATGGCGGCCGGCACCGGCGGCCACGTCATTCCCGGCATCGCCGTCGCGCGCGAGATGCAGCGCCGCGGCTGGACGGTCAGCTGGCTGGGCACGAAGACCGGCATGGAGAACAAGCTGGTGCCGCCGACCGGCATCACGCTGGACACGATCGGCTTCGCCGGCCTGCGTGGCAAGGGCGCGATGGGCGCGCTGACCGGCGGCCTGCGCCTGCTGAAGGCCTTCGGCGACTGCCTGGGCATCCTGCGCCGGCGGCGCGCCGACGCCGTGCTCGGCATGGGCGGCTACGTCTGCTTCCCCGGCGGGCTGATGGCCTCGCTGCTGTCCAGGCCGCTGGTGCTGGTCAACGCCGACGCCGCGATGCTGCTGTCCAACCGCTCGCTGCTGCCGGTGGCCGACCGCGTCGCCTTCGGCTTCGACGGCGCCGCGGCGCAATCGACGAAGAACGCCGTCGTCACCGGCAACCCGGTGCGCGCCGAGATCGAGGCGCTGCCCGCGCCGGCCGAACGTTATGCCGGCCGCAGCGGCGCGCTGAAGCTGCTCGTCGTCGGCGGCAGCCTGGGCGCCAAGGTGCTCAACGAGACCGTGCCGCAGGCGCTGGCCCGGCTGGCGCCGCACGAGCGTCCGCTCGTCACCCACCAGACCGGCGCCGCCCAGCTCGACGCCGTGAAGGCCGCCTACGCCGCGGCCGGCGTCGACGCCGAGGTGCTGCCCTTCATCGACGACATGCCGCGCCGCCTGGCCGACTGCGACCTGATGCTGTGCCGTGCCGGCGCGATCACGGTCAGCGAACTGTGCGCCGCCGGCGTTGCATCCATCCTGGTGCCGCTGATCGTCAGCACGACCTCGCACCAGCGCGACAACGCCGGGATGATGGCCGCCCGGGGTGCCGCCAGGCACCTGCCGCAATCCGAACTGAACCCCGAACGCCTCGCCGACGAGCTGCGCACGCTGGACCGCGCCGCGCTCGCCGCAATGGCCGACCGCGCCCGCGCCCTGGCCCGCCCGCAAGCGGCCGCGCGCGTCGCGGACCTGATCGAGAACCTGAGCAAGCGATGAAACACGCGGTCAAGCAGATCCACTTCGTCGGCGTCGGCGGCGCCGGCATGAGCGGCATCGCCGAGATCCTGCACAACCTGGGCTACCGCGTCACCGGCAGCGACCAGGCCGCCAGCGCCACCACCGAGCGCCTGGCCGGGCTCGGCCTGCGCATCGCGATCGGCCACGACGCCGCCAACATCGATGGCGCCGACGCCGTCGTCATCTCGACCGCGGTGAAGGGCGACAACCCCGAGGTCATCACGGCGCGCGCGCGCCGCATCCCGGTCGTGCCGCGCGCCGTGATGCTGGCCGAGCTGATGCGCCTGCGCCGCGGCATCGCGATCGCCGGCACGCACGGCAAGACGACGACGACCTCGCTGGTGGCCAGCGTGCTCGCCGAAGCCGGCCGCGACCCGACCTTCGTCATCGGCGGCAAGCTGCTGAGCGCCGGCGCCAACTCGCGCCTGGGCTCGGGCGAGTACATCGTCGTCGAGGCCGACGAGAGCGACGCCTCGTTCCTGAACCTGATGCCGATCATGGCCGTCGTCACCAACATCGACGCCGACCACATGGAGACCTACGGCCATGACCTGTCGCGGCTGCGTTCGGCCTTCGTCGACTTCATCCACCGCATGCCGTTCTACGGCGCGGCCATCGTCTGCGGCGACGACCCCGGCGTGCGCGCGATCATGCCGATGCTGTCGCGCCCGGTCGTCAGCTACGGCCTCGGCGAGGACGTGCAGGTGCGCGCCGTCGACGTCGAGGCGCTGCCCGGCGGGCGCATGAAGTTCACTGCCCAGCGGCGCAACGGCGTCGAACTGCCCGACCTGGCGATCACGCTGAACCTGCCCGGCGTGCACAACGTGCGCAACGCGCTGGCCGCGATCGCCGTGGCGATGGAGCTTGAGCTGCCCGACGAGCCGACGGTGCGCGCGCTGGCCGGCTTCACCGGCGTCGGCCGGCGCTTCCAGCGCTGGGGCGAGCTGGCGGTGTCGGCGGCGCGTGGCGGCGGCACGTTCACGCTGATCGACGACTACGGCCACCACCCGGCCGAGATGGCGGCGGTGATCGCCGCGGCGCGCGGTGCCTTCCCGGGCCGCCGCCTGGTGCTGGCCTTCCAGCCGCACCGCTACACCCGCACGCGCGACTGCTTCGAGGACTTCGTCAAGGTCATGGGCAGCGCCGACGCGGTGCTGCTGACCGAGGTCTACGCCGCCGGCGAGGCGCCGATCGTCGCCGCCGACGGCCGCGCGCTGGCGCGTTCGCTGCGGGTCGCCGGCAAGGTCGACCCGGTGTTCGTCGACACGATCGCCGGGCTGCCGCAGGCGATCGCCGAGTTCGCGCAGGACGGCGACGTGGTCATCGCGATGGGCGCGGGGTCGATGGGCGGCGTGCCGCAGAAGGTCGTGGAACTGACGCAAGGAGCCGTGGCATGAACCCCCTGGGCAAGGTCGCCGTCCTGATGGGCGGATCGAGCGCCGAGCGGCAGGTGTCGCTGATGTCGGGCAACGGCGTGCTCGAGGCGCTGCGCCGCGCCGGCGTCGACGCGCACCCGTTCGACCCGGCCGAACGCGAGCTGGCCGAACTCAAGCACGCCGGCTTCGAACGTGCCTTCATCGCGCTGCACGGCCGCCACGGCGAGGACGGCACGGTGCAGGGTGCGCTGGAGCTGCTGCGCATCCCCTACACCGGCTCCGGTGTGATGGCCAGCGCGATCGCGATGGACAAGGTGATGACCAAGCGCATCTGGGCCGCCGAAGGCCTGCCGACGCCGCGCTGGGCCTGGCTGTCGCCCGAACGCCAGGCGCGCGAGCACGTCGTCGCCGTGCCCGACCAGCTCGGCCTGCCGCTGATCGTCAAGCCGCCGCGCGAGGGCTCGTCGATCGGCATCACCAAGGTCGCCGGCTACTCCGAGATGCAGGACGCGGTGAAGCTCGCGTGCGAATACGACGCCGACGTGCTCTGCGAGGAGTTCATCGAAGGCGAGGAAGTGACCTGCGCGGTGCTCGGCGACGGCCCCTCGGCGCGTGCGCTGCCGGTGATCCGCATCGTCGCGCCGGGCGGCAACTACGACTTCGAGCACAAGTACTTCTCCGAGGAGACCGGCTACCACTGCCCGAGCGGCCTGCCGCCGGCCGAGGAAGCCGAGATCCAGCGCCTGACGCTGGCCGCCTACCGCCTGCTGGGCTGCCGCGGCTGGGGCCGCGCCGACCTGATGATCCGCGCCAGCGACCGCAAGCCCTTCCTGCTGGAGATGAACACCAGCCCGGGCATGACCAGCCACTCGCTGGTGCCGCTGGCCGCGCGCGTGGCCGGCATGAACTACGAACAGCTCTGCGTGCACGTGCTCGAGTGCGCGGCGCTGGACCACCCGGGAGTCTGAGGACGCCATGAGCCGCGCCGCCGCCCTGCCGCTGGCCGAACAACCGATGGACGTGCGCCTGATGAACGGCGTCGCCAGCGGCGTGTTCGTGCTCGCCGGCGCGGCGCTGGCCGCCGCCGCGCTGATGTGGCTGGTGCGTGCGCCGCTGTTCACGATCCGCGCCATCGAGATCGACGGCGACCTGGGCCGCAACAGCGTCAACACGATCCGCGCCAACGCGATGCCGCGGCTCAAGGGCAACTTCTTCAGCCTGGACCTGAACCAGGGCCGCGACGCCTTCGAGGCCGTGCCCTGGGTGCGCAACGCGGTCGTGCGCCGCGTCTGGCCGGACCGGCTCGCGGTGCGCCTGGAGGAGCACCGCCCGGCCGCCGTCTGGCAGGGCGAGGACGGCAACGACCGCCTCGTCAACACGCACGGCGAGCTGTTCGACGCCAACGTCGGCGACGTCGAGGACGACGGCCTGCCGGTGTTCTCCGGCCCCGACGAGGAGGCGGCCACGGTGCTGGCGATGTACGGCAAGTTGCAGCCGGTGTTCAAGCCGCTGGACGCCGAGATCGACGAGCTGCACCTGTCGCACCGCGGCTCGTGGAGCGTCGAGCTGGACAACGGCGCGACGCTGGAGCTGGGCCGCGGCAGCGAAGACGAGGTGCTCGCCCGTGCGGCGCGTTTCGTGCGCACGCTGCCCGAGGTGACGGCGCGCTGGCGCGCGCCGCTGGAATACGCCGACCTGCGCCACACCGACGGCTACGCCGTGCGGCTGCGCGGGGTGACGACAAAAACGAAGACGACCAACTGACACGAACATGGCCAAGGAATACAAGGATCTCGTCTTCGGCCTGGACATCGGCACCGCCAAGGTGATGGTGGTGGCCGCCGAAGTGCTGCCCGACGGCGAGCTGCGCGTCGCCGGCCTCGGCGTCGCGACGACGCATGGCCTCAAGCGCGGCGTCGTCGTGAACATCGACGCCACGGTGCAGAGCATCCAGCAGGCCTTGAAGGAGGCCGAGATGATGGCCGCCTGCAAGATCGACCGGGTCTACACCGGCATCACCGGCAGCCACATCCGCGGCCAGAACTCGACCGGCATGGTCATCGTGCGCGACAACCGCGAGGTCACGACGGTCGACGTCGCCCGTGTCGTCGAGACCGCCAAGGCGATCAACATCCCCAACGACCAGCGCCTGCTGCTCGTCGAGCCGCAGGAGTTCGTGATCGACGGCCACGAGGTCAAGGAGCCGATCGGCATGAGCGGCTCGCGGCTGGAGGTCAAGGTCCACATCGTGACCGGCGCCCAGAGCGCGGCCGAGAACATCCTGAAGTGCGTGCGCCGCTGCGGCCTGGAGGTCGAGCGCCTGGTGCTCAACCCCAGCGCCAGCGCCGCCGCGGTGCTGACCGACGACGAGAAGTCGCTCGGCGTGGCCGTCGTCGACATCGGCGCCGGCACCACCGACGTGCAGATCTACACCGACGGCAGCGTGCGCCACACCGCGGTGATCCCGATCGCCGGCGACCTGATCACCAGCGACATCGCGATGGCGCTGCGCACGCCGACCAAGGACGCCGAGGAGATCAAGGTCGAGCACGGCGTCGCCAAGCAACTGCTGGCCGACCCGGCCGACCAGGTCGAGGTGCCGGGGCTGGGTGACCGTGCGCCGCGCATGCTGAGCAAGCAGGCGCTGGCCGGCGTCATCGAGCCGCGCGTCGAGGAGATCTTCACCCTCGTGCACCAGGTCATCCGCGAGAGCGGCTACGAGGAGCTGCTGTCCTCGGGGATCGTCATCACCGGCGGCTCGTCGGTGATGCCCGGGATGATCGAGCTCGGCGAGGACATCTTTCTGAAGCCGGTGCGGCGTGGCCTGCCCACGTACCACGCCGCACTCGGCGACATGGTCGCGAATCCGCGTTCGGCCACCGTCATGGGGCTGCTCGAGGAGGCGCGTCTGGCACGGCAACGCGGTCACAAGGCCGCGGCCCAGGCGGGGTCGGTGACGACGCTGCTGGGCCGCGCCAAGGACTGGTTCCTGGGCAATTTCTGAAGAGGACCCGTGACGAGGTCCCGTATCCAACCGTCAAGTCAACCGTCTGGCAACTGCATTCACTAGGAGGCTCCACATGCCCATCGAAATGATCGAGGAATTCGACCAAGGCACGCAGATCAAGGTGATCGGCGTCGGCGGCGGCGGCGGCAATGCCGTCGAACACATGATCGCCCAGGGCGTGCAGGGCGTGGACTTCATCTGCGCCAACACCGACTCGCAGGCCCTGCACCGCAGCGGCGCGGCCACCCTGGTGCAGTTGGGCACCAGCGGCCTGGGCGCCGGCGCCAAGCCCGAGGTCGGCCGCTCGGCCGCCGAGGAGGCCGTCGACCGCATCCGCGAGGCGATCGCCGGCGCGCACATGCTGTTCATCACCGCCGGCATGGGCGGCGGCACCGGCACCGGTGCTGCGCCGGTCATCGCCCGCGTCGCCAAGGAGATGGGCATCCTGACGGTGGGTGTCGTCACCAAGCCCTTCGACTTCGAAGGCAAGCGCCGCGGCAAGCAGGCCGATGACGGCGTCAGCGAGCTCGAAGCCAACGTCGACAGCCTGATCGTCGTGCTCAACGAGAAGCTGCTCGACGTGATGGGCGAGGACGTCACCCAGGACCAGGCCTTCGCGCACGCCAACGACGTGCTGAAGAACGCCGTCGGCGGCATCAGCGACATCATCCACATCCCCGGCCTCGTCAACGTCGACTTCGAGGACGTGAAGACGGTGATGAGCGAGCCCGGCAAGGCGATGATGGGCACCGCCACCGCCGGCGGCCCGGACCGCGCGACCAAGGCCGCCGACGCCGCCGTCGCCTGCCCGCTGCTCGAAGGCATCGACCTGTCGGGCGCGCGTGGCGTGCTGGTGCTGATCGCCGCGAGCAAGGCGACCTTCAAGCTGGCCGAGAGCCGCAACGCGATGAACACCATCCGCCGCTACGCCGCCGACGACGCCCACGTCATCTACGGCACGGCCTACGACGAGAGCCTGGGCGACCAGCTGCGCGTCACCGTCATCGCCACCGGCCTGAGCTCGGCGCGCCGGCAGGAAACCCGCCCGGCGCCGCCGCTGGCCGTCGTCCAGCAGGCCCCGGCCGCGCAGCCCGTGCTGCGCACCGGCACCGACAACCTGCCGATCCTGACCCAGGCCGCCGTCGGCGCGGCGGCCCCGGCGCCGGCGCACGACTACGCCGGTCTCAACACGCCCAGCGTCTGGCGCAGCGGCCGCAGCCAGGCCGCGGCCAAGGTCGACGCGCTGGCCAGCAATGGCATGGACGAGATCGAGATCCCGGCCTTCCTGCGCAAGCAGGCTGATTAAGCTGCGACGCAGTCACGGTTGACCAGACGGGAAGGGGCGGCCCCCAGGGCCGCCCCTTTCTTTGGCGCTTTGCGCGTTAACTGAGGACGAGCTCAGCAGCCTAGCGCCAGCTCTAGCAACTGTGCAGGCCGGCCGGGGTTGCGCGGCATGCGGTCAAGGGCGCGGAACCAGCCGAGGTAGTTCTCCAGGTAGTACGTGGCCACGCCATAGAAGCGGCGCATCCAGGTCTTCAGGCGCGAGTGGTAGGCGTTGACGTTCTGGATGTGCCAGGCGCCAACCGCGTGCCGGCCCGACGTGGTCAGGATGGCGTGGTGCTCCAAACCCAGTTCCTTGGTCGCCTGGCGGATGGCGCCTGCGCCGTCGGAGCAGACCACGGCATCGGTGGGCAGCAGAGGCTTGAGCAGGGCCATGATGGCGGCCTTGCGGGTGTCGGTGAGCACGTAGTCGGTCGTCACGCCCGAGCGGTCGCGCGCGACCAGCACCGGAATCTGCTCTCGCGAGGTGCCTCGCTTGGCTGCTCGCCCGCCGCGCTTGCGAGGCGCACGGCCGACGACCTTACGGCCCTTGTACGACTCCAGGAAGTACGTCTCGTCCATCTCGGCGACGCCTGCCAAGCAGGCGGGCTTGACGCCGCTGGGCACGCCCAGAAAGCGGTGGCGCCAGCGAAATGCCGTGCTCGGTGCCACGCCCAGGAACGCGGCAGCCCGATGCACCGTCAGCCCATCGGACATGGCTCGGGTCTGCTCCAGCCATTTGCCCTTGTGCCGCAGGCGCGCCAGCGGCGTGCCGGTCAAGGCGTTGAAGGTCTTGCCGCAGGTGCGGCACTTGTAGCGCTGCAGCCCGTCGGCCATGCCGTTGCGCACGGGTCGTTCGCTCTTGCAGTGCGGGCACGCCCGGCTCGGGCCGCCTGCCGACTCCAGCACTTCGATGGACGACTCGGCGCTGGACTGGGCCTTGAGCGCGCTGGCCAGTTCCTCGCGTTGGCCCCTGGTCAACAGCCCAAGCAGCCCCAGCAGCCGCTGCATATCCTGCTTCTTCATCGCCATCCCCGACGGCCACCTGGCCTACTTTGAGGTCAGTCTGGGCTTCGTCAGGCTCATGCCGCGAGCCGCATCACCACTTAACGCGCAAAGCGCCTTTTCTTTCCCGCTCTTCCTCCCCGTCGTCCCGTCAGAAGTGCAGCGTGCCGTCGAGCACGACCTCCGGCCCGCCCGGCCAGGCCGGCACCCGCGTCTGGTGGAAGCTCAGCGTGCGCGCCTCCCGGTCCAGCGTGATGCCCAGCGCCGCGGGGCTGAAGGGCTCGCCGACGCCGATGAAGTCCAGCCCGTTCGCGCCGAAACGGCCCGGGCCCGACGACAGGCCGACACCGTTGATCTGCGTGCCCGGCACGGCGCCCGGCCGCCCGACCGTGGTCGACATCAGCGTCACCATCAGCAGCACGCAGGGGCTGCGCGTCCAGCTCAGCTGCAGCACCGAGCTGCAGGCGCCACCGACGCAGTTCGGGCCCTGCGCGGAGAACGTCGCGTCCGCCGGCGCGTAGAAGGGGCCGACGCCCACCGCCTCGGCGCCCGGGCCGCCGATCCTCAGCACGCCGCAGTTCGGCGCCGCGGTGCGTGCCGTGGCCACGCCGGCGGTGGTCATGCGCGCCAGGCGCCGTTCGCGTAGCTGCCTCGCCCTCATCTCGGCCTCCCTGCCGCGTGTCGCGCGGCCTCCCGGTGTAGTGCCGCCCGGCTTACCCGCGCGTTACCGGCAGCGCCCGCCGTGCTGCCGCGGCGCGCAGCGCGACGTTGACCGGCTGGCGGTGCAGGAAGCCGTCGACGAAGGGCGCCGGCACGTGCGGCAGCGCTTCGCGGTGCACCCAGTCCAGGGCCGTCGCCAGGCAGCGCTGCGCGGCGTCGCCGCGACCGCCGCGTTCATAGGCTTCGGCGCAGCGCAGCAGCTGCGCCGGCAGGTAGTGGAAGCCCGAGCGCGTCTGCAGCGCGCGGTGCTCGGCCGCCGCCGCGGCCGTCGCTGCCTGGCGCTCGGCCAGCAGCGCCAGCATGCGAGTCGCGACCTCGGCGGCCTGCGGGAACAGCGCCGCCGCGTCGGCGCGGCGTTCCAGCTCCTGCAGCAGGTCCACCCGCCCGGCGCCGCAGGCCAGCTCGAGCTCGGCCTGCAGGCGGTTGGGGTCCTCGGCCGCGCCGGTCTCCACGGCTTGCTGCCACAGCGGCGCCGCCGGCTGTCCGGTGGCCTCGGCGACGGCGGCGCGCAGCGCCAGCTGGGCGCAGAGCAGGGCGCCCGGCGGCGCCTCGCCCAAGGCCTGCACGCAGCGGTGAGCCCGCGCGGCCTGGCCCAGAGCCAGCCAGACACGGGCCAGCAGGCCGAGCGCCAGGTTGTGCTGCAACGGGCTGCCGGCCAGCGCATCGACGGCGGCCTCCAGCAGCGCCAGCGCCTCGGCGTAGCGCCCCAGCCCGCCGAGGTAGAAACCGAGCGAGGCCCGGTTCCACCAGGCCAGCGTCGCCGTCAGCTCGATCTCGGTGGCCAGGCGGTCGGCCTCCTGGCCGTATTCCACCGCGCGCCGCAGGTCGCCGCGGCGCGCGTGCAGGTTCGACAGGTTCATCAGCGCCGCCAGCTGCTCGGTCGCCGAGCGCGTGCTGCGCGCCAGCGCCAGGTGCTGCTCGGCCACCGGCAGCGCTTCGCCGCTGCGGTTCACGCGGATCAGCAGCGTCGCCAGGTTGCCGTGGAACTCGCAGCGCAGCACCGGGTCGGCGATGTCGGTGATGCGTGTGCGCCAGCGCTGCATCAGCGCCAGCGCCGCCTCGGGGTGGCCGCGCATGGCCTCGACATGGGACAGCAGCGAGCTGGCGCGTACCTGCACCTCGTCGCTGGCCTCGGGCGTGGCGAGCGCCTCGCGCGCCGCGGCCTCGGCCTCGTCCTGGCGGCCGCCCCAGAACATCGCCATCGCCAGCGAGGTCAGCGCCAGCGCCGCCGACGGGCGGCCGCGGCTGGCCCGCACCAGCGCCTGGGCCTCGGCGACCGCCACCTCGACGCCGGCGCTGGGCAGCAGTGCGCCGATGCGCTGGATGCGCACCTGCAGCGCCGCTTCGTTGTCGCCGTCGGCCTCGTGCGCGCGGGCGCAGGCTTCGAGGAGCTCGCCTTCCTCGCGCGGCCGGCAGGCGGCCAGCGCGTCCTTGGCCGCGGCCGCGAAGGCCGCCGCCGCGGCGCGGTGCTCGCCGGCATCGCGCCAGTGGCACGCCACCCGCGCCGCCGCCACGCCGCGCCCGGCCAGCGCCGCCGCCACCTGGCGGTGCGTGTGGCGCGCGATGACCTGCGGGATCGCGGCCAGCACCGCGTCCTGGATCAGGTCGTGCGCGAACTGCTCGCCGCGCAGCACCTGCGCCTGCTCCAGCTCGTGCCAGGCGCCGGACAGGCGCAGTGCCGGCGCCGCCAGCACCTGCTCGGCCAGCGGCAGGTCGAAGTCGGGTGCGGCGATCGCGGCCACACGCGCCAGCGCCAGCGCCTCGGGCGACAGCCGCGCCAGGCGCAGCTCGACCAGATGCGCCAGCGCACGCGGCACCGGCAGCGCGCCGTCGCTCAGGCCGTCGCGCCAGGCGGCGCGCAGCGTCTCCAGCACGAACAGCGGGTTGCCGCCGCAGCGCTGCAGCAGCTGGCCGGCCAGCGCCTGGGCCTGCGATGGCATCAGGTCCAGGCCCTGCAGCAGTTCGGCCAGGTCGGCGGCTTCCAGCGGCCCGAGCAGCAGGCGGCGCGTGCCGCCGCTTTCCACCAGCGCGGCCAGCGGGTCGTCGGCGCCGTGCGTCGGCGGCCGCCGGGCGAGGATCCAGTGCAGCGCCGGCTCGCCGCACAGCGCGAGCAGCGTCTCGATGCTCGCGCGGTCGGCGAAATGCAGATCGTCGACGGCGACGACGCGCAGACCCTGGCGCTCGGCGGCCGCCAGGCCCTGGCGCAGCAGCGCCGGCAGGCGTTCGGGGCGCGACGGCGCGGCCTCGGCACCGGGCGGGTCCAGGCGCTGCAGCAGCCGCATCAGCGTCGCGTAGGGCACGCTCTCGTCGCCCGGGCGCGCCTGCACGTGCAGCGCGTCGCCGCGGCCGGCCAGGTGCTCCTGCAGCAGCCGCGTCTTGCCGATGCCGGCGTCGCCGACCAGCAGCACGACCGCGCCGTCGCGTTCGGCCGCCGCCAGCCGGGCCAGCGCGTCGGCGCGCCCGGCCAGCCGCGGCGGGCGCAGCAGCGCCGCGGGCACCGGCCGCGCCGGTGCCGTGTCGCCGCCGCGGCCGCGTTCGACGGTGGCCAGCAGCGCGCGGGTCTCGGCGTCGGGCGTCAGGCCCAACTCGTCCTTCAGCAGGCGCTCGCAGCGTTCGAAGGCCGCCACCGCGCTGGCGCGGTCGCCGCGCAGGTGGTGCAGGCGCATCAGGCGGCGATGGCCGTGTTCGCTGAGCGGGTCCAGCGCCAGCAGGCGCTCGGCACAGCGCAGCGCCAGCACCAGCGCGCCGCCGCGTTCGGCGGCCGCAGCGTGCGCGGCCAGGGCCTCGCGCCAGGCGGCGCGGCGGTGTTCGCGCTGCTGGTCCAGCCACTGCGCCAGGGCCGGGCGCGAGCCGAAGTCGCAGCCGGCCAGCCACTCGCCCGGATCGGCGTCGGGGTCGGCGGCCAGGGCGCCGAAGTCTTCGGCCGGCAGCACCAGATCGGCGGCGAGGCCGAACCGCACGCCGGTCTCGACGAGGCGCGCGCCGGTGGCCTTGCGCAGCCGGTGCATGCGCTGGTGCAGGTTGTTCAGCGCACCGCGTTCGCCGGCGTCGGGCCAGACCAGCAGCGCGACCTGGCGGCTGTCGCGGCCTTCGGGCGCGGCAGCCAGCGCCAGCCAGGCGGCGTCGAGCGCGATCAGCGCCAGCGTGCGGCCCTCCGGCGTGCTCTGCTGCAGCCGCGGCGCACCGCCCAGTCGCAGTTGCCAACGTGGGGGGAGGGCAGGCTCAGCCATCGTGCCGGGGGCCGCGCGGTGGCGGACGGCAGGCTCTAGGGTGCATCGGCGGACCTCCTGGCGCAGGGTGCGGCCGGGACGGTACGCGCAGCGCGCTTACCCGCCTCTTATCGGCCTCCGCGCAGCATGCCCAGTGCCCCGCCGGCGCGAAATCCCCAGGCAGCGGAAACGAAAACGGCCGCCCGAAGGCGGCCGTCGCGGCAAGCGCGTGAAGCTCAGAGCGACTGCACGGCCTGGCTGCGCGCGAGCGTGCCGGCGGTGGCGTTCTGCGCGTCCATGCAGCGGCCTTCGGTGGCCGGCGTCGCACGCAGCACGCCCAGCGCCACTTGCTGCGCCTGCGGCTTGGCCGCGCCCAGCGCCTGCAGCGAACGCACGCCGAAGGCGTCGGCCTGCAGCTCGAAGCGCTTGTTCAGGCCGGCGACCAGGCAGGTGCCGAAGCCCAGGCCGGCATCGGCGGCGGCGCCGCTGGCGACGACCGAGGCGCTCAGCGTCGGCAGCATGCCGAAGCCCAGCACGCTGGTGGCGTAGAAGCCGGTGGACAGCAGGCGCAGCGCGGCGGTGCGCGTGCCGTGGCGGTAGACGCCGTGGCCGAGTTCGCGCGACAGCGAGAAGGTCAGCGCGTCGGGCGAAGCCTTGTCGGCCAGCGCGGTGCTGACGGTGACGACGTAGTGCGGCGCACGCAGGCGGCTTTGCTGCAGATCGGTGGCGGGCTTGCCCTGGGCCGGGTCGACGGCGGAGACGATCACGTCGCCGAGCCAGTCGCGGTCCATCCAGCCGTCGTCGTCCACACGCTGCGCGGCGTAGACGCTGCGGCAGGCCGGCGCGTGCAGGCGTTCCAGGCGCGCGGCGGAGGGGTTGGCCGATTCGTCGACCAGCAGCACCGACAGTTCACCCGGGGCGAGCGTCAGGCCGGGCAGGCCGGCGCAGTCGACACGCTGGGCGAGGTACTTCGGGGTGCTCGCGGGGACGGCAGGCGTGGTGGCGAGCAGGGCCGGGGCGGCCAGGGCCGTCACGGCCGCTGCTCGGATTGCGTTTTTCATGAGGTCCTTCCTTACTGCTGCGGGGTGTGGCTGCCTGCAGGCCACGAATGCTTGCCAGTAGATGAAAATTTCTGTCAAGCTGCCGTTACAGTCTATCGACTGTTATCCATCAATTATCTGGGCCCATGTCAAAGGACTTGTCCCAACGCAGGATTGGCGCGCATTCGGGGGTGCGCACGCGTGGTCCTGGCGCCACGGAGAGCGCCGACGACGCGATAGGGCGTCCTGCCTGGGCATCGGCGCCACGCCGGGCGGCGTGATGTCTTAAGACCGCCTTCACCTCGCCCGCGCAGCATGACGGCATCGACTTCCGAGAGACCGTCATGAAAACGATCCGCACCACCTTCGTCGCGCTCGTCGCCGGGCTGAGCGCGCTGTGGCTGGCGGCCGAGGCTTCGGCGCTGCCGGCCGCGCAAGGCATCTTCCCGTGGCGCAACCTGCTGGTGCAGTACAGCGGCGTGCTGGGCATCGGGCTGATGAGCGTCGGCATGCTGCTGGCACTGCGCCCGGCCTGGCTGGACGAGCGCCTGCACGGCATGGACAAGGGCTACCGCCTGCACAAGTGGCTGGGTATCGCCGGGCTGGCGCTGTCGGTGGCGCACTGGCTGTTCGCCAAGGGCCCGAAGTGGCTGGTGCAGGCCGGCCTGCTGGAACGCCCGCAGCGCGGCCCGCGGCCGCAGCTCGAGCCCGACAGCCTGCTGGCCCTGATGCGGGGCCTGCGCCACCCCGCCGAGGAGATCGGCGAATACGCCTTCTACGCGATGCTGGCGCTGATCGCGATCGCGCTGATCAAGCGCTTCCCGTACCGGCGTTTCTTCCAGACCCACCGCGCGATGGCGCTCGTGTACCTGGTGCTCGTCTTCCACTCGGTGGTGCTGACCAAGCCTGAGTACTGGCTGCAGCCGGTGGGTCTGGTGCTGGCCGCGCTGATGGCGGTGGGCACGGTGTCGGCCTTCATGAGCCTGGCGCGCCGCATCGGCCGTGCGCGCCGTGTCGAAGGCCGTGTCGAGAGCGTCGAGTTCCAGCCGGGCACGCAGGTCACCGCGGTCACCGTGCAGCTCGGCGACGGTTGGCGCGGCCACGACGCCGGCCAGTTCGCTTTCGTCACCTTCGACGCCGCCGAAGGCGCGCACCCGTTCACCATCGCTTCGGCATGGGCCGGCGACGGCCGTTTGCGCTTCCTGATCAAGGCGCTGGGCGACTACACGCGTACGCTGCCGCAGGCGCTGAAGGCCGGCGACGCGGTGGCGGTCGAAGGCCCTTACGGCCGCTTCCGCTTCGAAGGCCCGGCGCGGCGCCAGGTGTGGATCGGCGCCGGCATCGGCGTCACGCCTTTCGTCGCCCGTCTGCAGGCGCTGGCGCGCCGCCCCGACGGCCGAACGATCGACATGTTCCACCCGACCTCGGCCGTCGACGCCGGCGCGCTGGCGCGGCTGGAAGCCGACGCCGGTGCTGCCGGCGTGCGCCTGCACGTGCTGCAGGACAGCCGCGACGGCCGCCTGGACGCCACGCGGCTGCGCCAGCTGGTGCCCGACTGGCTGCACGCCGACTTCTGGTTCTGCGGCCCGGCGGCCTTCGGCGAGGCGCTGAAACGCGATCTCGCCGCCGCCGGCCTGCCGCCGGGGCGTTTCCACCAGGAGCTGTTCGAGATGCGCTGAGGCGCGCAGGAAGCACGCCCGCCGCCCCGCGCGAATGAGGGGGCTGCGCGACGCTCGGACATCGCAGCCGGGGGATCATAGGTTTTGGGTGAATTGCCGCCCGCACGGCACACGGCCACCTGGCCGCGTGCTGGGCCAGCCCGAAGAACCACGATGACCGATCCCCGCCGCCGAGATGCCCGCCGCACCGGCGCTCGCCTTGTCCGGCTGATCTTGCTGGGTTCGGCGCTGTCGGTCTCGGCTTCGGTCCAGGCCCAGCAGGCCGTCGCCGAGAGCCGCTCGGCATTGAGTCCGGCGGCCATCGTGCTGGGCATCGTGCGCTACACGCGCTGGCCGTCCGACGCTCCGCTGCGGCTGTGCGTCGGCGAAGGCAGCGGTGCCGAACTGCGCGCCCAGCTCGAGCGAACCCCCGACCCGCGCGGCCTGGAGATCGTCGAGACGCCGCGCCACCTCCCGCCGCCGGCCGGCTGCTCGGTGCTGCTGTTCGACGGCTGGCCGCCGGCGGCGCATCGTGAAACGCTGCGCCGGCTGGCCGGACAGCCGGTGCTCACCATCGGCTGGGGTCACGAGTTCTGCAGCGACGGCGGCATGTTTTGCCTGGAGCGCGTCGGCGACCGCCACAGCTTCGAGGTCAACCTCGACACCGTCGCACGCAGTGGCCTGCGGGTGCATCCGCAGGTGCTGCGCCTGGCGCGGCCGGGGGCCAAGGCATGAGCGGCGCCTCTCAGACCCGCCTGCCGCTGGCCGCGGTGCTGCGCCAGGGCCAGCTGCGTGTCGCGCTGGCGGCGCTGTTGGTCGTCTGCAGCGTCGTCACCCTCGGCGCGGCCTGGCAGCTGAAAGCCGTGCAGCTGCATGCCCTGGAGCTGATCGGCCGCTCGATCGCCTACTCGACCGAGGCTGCCGTCGCCTTCGCCGACGATGCCGAAGCCTCGCGCCTGCTGACCGACATCGGCGGCGCGGAGCACCTGGACTCGGCGCGCATCGTGCTGGACGACGGCCGCGAGTTCGCGCGGTACGAGCGCGTCGGCGGCGGCACGCTCGATCGGCTGCAGCGCCGGCTGTCGCCGACGGTGGAACTGCCGCTGTTCTACGAAGCCCGCCGCGCCGGCCGCCTGGTGCTCAGCGGCGACGCTGGTTTCCTGCAGGGGCTGCTCTTGTGGGCCGGCGGCGGTGTGCTGTTCGGCGTCGCCGTCGCCGGGCTGGCGGTGGCCGCGACCGCGCGACGCCAGGACACACTGGTGTTGCAGCCGTTGGTGGCGCTGTCCAGCGCCACGCGCTCGATTCGCGAGACACGCTCCTTCGGCCGCCGCGTCGCGCCGGTGGCCGTGGCCGAGCTCGACGATCTGGCGCGCGACTTCAACGCCTTGCTCGACGAGGTCCAGGCCTACGAGGCCGAACTCGTCGGCCGCAACCGCCAGCTCAGCCAGGCCTACGAGAGCGCGGCGCTGCAGAGCCGGCGCGACGCGCTGACCGGCGTCGCCAACCGCCACGCCTTCGAGGAGCGGCTGCACGAGGCGCTGAGCCGCGCGCGCCGCGAGGGCGAGCGCCTGGGGCTGCTGTTCGTCGACGCCGACCGCTTCAAGGCGATCAACGACGAACACGGCCACGAAGCCGGCGACGCGGTGCTATGCGCCATCGCCGAGCGCCTGGGCCGCGGCGTGCGCCAGCACGACCTCGTCGCACGCCTGGGCGGTGACGAGTTCGTCGTGCTCGTCTCGCCGCTGCGCTCGCGCGACGAACTGGTGCCGATGGCGCGCCACCTCGGCACGCTGATCGGCGAGCCGCTGGTGCTGGACAGCGGCTGCACGCTGCACCCCTCGGCCAGCATCGGCGAAGCCGTCTACCCCGACGACGGCCCGGCCGCCGAAGACCTGCTGCGCGCGGCCGACCGGGCCATGTACCGCCGCAAGCACGCCGACCGCAACCGCCCGGCCACCACCGATCGATCGTCATGAACCACGCCTTGCCGACCCGGCCGCCACCGGCGCCCGTCCCGTTCACGCGCCGCAGCGCGATCACCCTGCTGGCTGCCGGCGTGCTGACCGCCGGTTGCCAGACGCCGCCCGCGGCCGACCGGCGCGCGCGCTTCACGCCGGCGCAGGTGATGGCGCTGCAGTCGCTCGGTTTCCACCCCGACGGCGACGACTGGGCGCTGGACCTGGCCACCGGGCTGCTGTTCGAGTTCGACTCCGACCGCCTGCAGCCGGCGCAGGTGGAGCGCCTGGCCCGCATCGCCAGTACCTTGTCCGGCGTCGACGTGCGCCGCATGCACGTCGAGGGCCACACCGACAACGTCGGCGCCTCGGGCTACAACCAGGCCTTGTCGCTACGCCGCGCCGCCAGCGTCGCACGCACGCTGGCGACCGCCGGCTTCGATGCCGCCGGCCTGCAGGTGCGCGGATTGGGTGCCGAGCGCCCGATCGCCGACAACGGCAACGAGGCCGGCCGGGCGCAGAACCGCCGCGTGACGCTGATCGTCGTCGCGGACTGAACCTCAACGCCGCTCCAGCGCGCGCGCGATGCGCCCGCGCGGCACGGTCGGCTTGGGCACACGCTGGTCGAACCAGCTGCGCACGTCGGCGTCCAGGCCGATGCCGTGCATGTAGTTGTAGATCGCCTTCTTCAGCGCCGTGCCCAGGCGGTCGTGGTCGACGCCGGTGGGGTCGACGAAACCGACGTTGTTGCGCGCGAACGTCGTCGGCGGCAGCGGCTGCAGCGTCACGCCGTAGGCCGCCGGGTCGCGGCCGACCGGCGAGTGCACGGTGCAGGTGAAGCGGTGGAAGAAGCCCGACTGGATGCAGCCGGCCTCGAACAGCTGGCGCACGTATTCCAGCGCGTCGACCGTGTCCTGCACGGTCTGCGTCGGGAAGCCGTACATCAGGTAGGCGTGCACCAGGATGCCGGCATCGCTGAAGGCGCGTGTGACGCGCGCCACCTGCTCGACCGACACACCCTTCTGCATCAGCCCCAGCAGCCGGTCCGACGCGACCTCCAGCCCGCCGCTGATCGCGATGCAGCCGCTGTCGGCCAGCTGGCGGCAGAGCTCGGGGCTGAAGCTCTTCTCGAAGCGCACGTTGCCCCACCACGAGATCGCCGTCCGGCGGCGCTGCAGCTCGGCGGCCAGCGCCTTCAGCGACTTCGGCGGCGCGGCCTCGTCGACGAAGTGGAAGCCCGTCTGCCCGGTCTCGGCGACGATGGCCTCGATGCGGTCGACCAGCGTCTCGGCGCCGGCGGCGTCGTAGCGCGAGATGTAGTCCAGGCTGGTGTCGCAGAAGCTGCACTTCTTCCAGTAGCAGCCGTGCGCCACCGTCAGCTTGTTCCAGCGCCCGTCGCTCCACAGCCGGTGCATCGGGTTGAGCATGTCCAAGAGCGACAGGTAGCGGCTCAGCGGCAGCCCGTCCCAGGTCGGCGTGCCGACCTCGGCGAACGGCACGTCGGCCTCGCCGATGTCGTGGTAGCGCACCACGCCGCCTTCGTCGCGCATGAACGTGCGCACCAGGCGCTGGCGCGAGCGTTTGCCGGCCCAGTGCTCCAGCAGCGCCAGCAGCGGGCGCTCGCCGGCGTCCAGCGTCACCGCGTCCACGTAGTCGAACAGCCGCGCGTCCGACAGCTCGCGCAGCTCGGTGTTGACGAAGCCGCCGCCCAGCGCCACACGCAGCTCCGGCTGCACGGCCTTCATCGCCTGGGCGATGCGCAGCGCGCCGTAGACCGAGCCGGGGAAGGGCACGCTCAAGAGCACGACGTCGGGCCGGTGCTCGGCCAGCGCCGCCTGCGCCAGGCGCTCGAGCGTGGCGTCGACGAGGTTGGGCGGCGCCGCCAGCGCCTGCGCCAGCGGCTCGAAGCTCGGCTGGCTGGCGGCCAGTTGCTCGGCGTAGCGCACGAACTCGAAACGGGCGTCGACCGCGTCGCGCAGCACGTCGGCCAGGTCGTCGAGGTACAGCGTCGCCAGGTGGCGCGCGCGGTCCTGCGTGCCCAGCGCGCCGAAGGCCCAGGCCAGCGGGTCGCCGCCTTCGGGGTCGTCGGGGTCGACGTAGACGTCCAGCGAGCAGAAGCGTGCGCCCTCGGGCAGGAAGGCGCGGCCGGCGATGCGGTGCGCCAGCGTCGCGTCGCCGCCCTGCAGGAAGCGGATCGTCGGCGTGATCGTCGCCACGTAACGCTCGAACTGCGCCTCGAAGGCGTCCAGCCGCGCCGTGCGGCGTTCGGGCGGCAGCGCGGCGGCAGCCTCGCGTACGGCGGCCAGGCCGGCCGGCGTGAACAGCTCCAGCACCAGCGCCAAGGCGAGGTCGGTCTGCATCGCGGCGATGCCGCGCGAACGCAGGAAGCCGGTCAGGTAGGCGGTCGAGGGGTAGGGCGTGTTCAGCTGCGTCATCGGCGGGATGACGGCGAGCACGCGGAGGTCGGGGGCGCTCATCGGTGGCGGCATTCTCGCCCGCGGCGGCCGGGCAGGCCGCACGGGCGCAGACATGCCTGTTCCGGCAAGTCTGAAAGCTGCGGCGCTCGGCTAGGCGCAAGGCTGCCGGCTCCCTAGAGTGCGTGTTCCCGGCCCGCCGGACCTGCCCCCGAGGCAGGCTGTGCAGGCCGCCAAGAGAAACAGGAGACAGGATGAAGCGATGGTTGCGGGCCACCCTGGCCCTGCTGCTTGCCGCGCCCGCGGCGGCGGCCCTGGCCCAGGCGGCGACGTTCCCCGAACGCGACAAGCCGCTGCGCATCGTCGTGCCGTTCGCGGCCGGCGGCGGTGTCGACGCTGCCGCGCGGCTGCTGGGCACGCAGCTGCAGAAGCAGCTCGGCGTCAACGTCATCGTCGAGAACCGCGCCGGCGGCAGCGGCACGATCGGCGGCCGCGCGGTGCTGTCCTCGCCGGCCGACGGCCAGACGCTGCTGTTCTCGGCGGCCACCCACGTGCTCGCGAAGCAGGTGCTGAAGAACGCGCCCTACGACCCGCAGACCGACTTCGCGCCGGTGGCGCGTGTCGGCGAGGCGCCGCTGATGCTGGTGCTGGCCCCCAAGCGCACGCAGACGCGGCTGGCCGAGGTCATCACCACGATCCGCCAGCAGCCCGACAAGTGGTCGGCCGGCATCCCCGCGGCCGGCGCGCCCAGCCATCTGGCGACGCTGCTGATGGCGCGCGACGCCGGGCTCGAGCTCGCCTACGTGCCCTACAAGGGCACGCAGCCGGCGCTGATGGACGTCGCCGGCGGCCACACCGACCTGGTGCTGGACTCGATGATCTCGCTGCTGCCGATGGCCAAGTCGGGCAAGGTGAAGCCGATCGCCATCACCTCGGCACGGCGCAGCGCGCTGGCGCCCGAGGTGCCGACCTTCAAGGAAAGCGGCCTGCCCGAGTTCGCCTACGCCTCGTGGTACGGCGTCTGGGCGCCGGCCGCCACGCCGCCGGCCCGGGTGGCCATCCTCAACACCGCGATCAACGCCGCCACCACCGAACTGGCGCGCAGCGGCGCCTGGGCGAACCTGGGCATCACGCCGGTCACCGAGAGCGCCGAGCAGTTCAAACGTTTCGTCGCCCGCGACGTCGCGCAGGGCGCCGAACTGCTGCGCAGCGCCGGCTTCCAGCCGGAGTGACGGCGGCGCGTTCGCCAGCGCCGTGTTTGACCGCATGGTCAAAAACGGCGTAGAGTGCGCCCCATGCCACGCGAACGCTGTTTCTCCGAAGCCGAAGTGCTGGAGCGTCTGACCGATGTCTTCGCCGCCCACGGCTACACCGGCACCAGCCTCGCGCTGCTGCAGCAGGCCACCGGCCTGGGCAAGCAGAGCCTGTACAACGCTTTCGGCGACAAGCAGGCGATGTATCTGCAGGCCATCGACTGCGCGACGCGGCGTGCGGCGCACGTCGCCGCCGCGATGCAGGGCGCGAGCGACGGCCGCGCCGCGCTGCAGGCCTTCTTCGCCGCGATGCTGGACGACTGCGCCAGCCCCGATCCCGGGCGCAAGAGCTGCATCGTCACCACCGGCCTCGTCGAAGGTCTGGACGAGGCGCCGCTGGCCTGGGCGCTGACCAGCCGGTGGCAGGCCACGCACGAGCTGCTGCGCGCCAGCGTCGAACGCGGCCAGCGCGACGGTTCGGTCGCCAACCAGGCGCCGTCGGCCGACCTGGCCGAACTGCTGGCCGCACTCGTCAGCGGGCTGCGGGTCGGCGCCCGCGCCGGCCGCAGCCGCGCGCAAATGGAGCGCCTGGTGGCGCTGAACCTCGGAGTTCTCGACAGGGCCTGAGCCGCCCTGTGCCTTCCCGGCCGCGCGAGCGGCTTTTCTTTCAACCTTTGTTGACCAAACGGTCAAGTTGGAGATCGTGATGAACAAGCCCTTGGACGGAAAGATCGCGCTGGTCACCGGCGCCTCGCGCGGCATCGGCGAAGCGATCGCTCGGCGGCTGGCCGCCGACGGCGCCGAGCTGGTGCTGCACTACGGCAGCGGCCGCGCCGAAGCCGAGGCCGTGGCCGCGGCGCTGCGCGACGGCGGCCACCGCGTGCACCTGCTGCAGGCCGACCTGGCGGCTGCCGACGGCGCCCGGCGCCTCGTCGACGGCCTGAAGACGTTGCCGCTGCCGCGTGTCGACATCCTCGTCAACAACGCCGGCGTCGCGCCCTTCGCGACGCTGGCCCAGACCACGCCCGAGGTCTTCGACAAGCTCCTCGCCGTCAACGTGCGCAGCCTGTTCTTCGTCACCCAGGGCGTGCTGCCGCTGATGCCCGACGGCGGCCGCGTCATCAACATCGGCACCGCGGTGACACGCGCCGCCTTCCCCGGCATCACCGCCTATGCCGCCAGCAAGGGTTTCGTCGACGTGCTGACGCTGCAGCTGGCCGCCGAACTGGGCCCGCGCCGCATCACCGCCAACGTCGTCGCACCGGGCGCGATCGACACCCGCATGAGCACCTGGATCCACGCCCCGGGCGGCCAGGAGACGCTGGCCCAGGTGCAGGCGCTGCCGGGCATCGGCCAGCCGGCGCAGGTGGCCGGCGTCGTCGCCTTCCTCGCCGGCCCCGACGGTGCCTGGACGACGGGCCGGGTCGTCGACGCCAGCGGCGGCACCAAGCTCTGAGTTCCGGGTGGCGGCGGCCGGAGCGTGGACTGTTGCGCGCTCCGGCCTACGCATTCGGGACGTCGCGGGCATTCCCGCACCTGAGGGCGGGGCGGCCGCCGAATAATGCGCAGCGCATCCTGCAGGCCGCTCGCCAGCGGGTGCCAGGCCTAGCCCGAGTGACCGGAGCGCGCCGTGACCCCAGCCGCCGTTCGTTCTCCCGCCCCGGCGCATCCGCATGCGCATGCCTGAGCGCGAGCCGGCTCCGCCTCGCGGGCCGCGCCTCTGGCCCTGTCTGCTCGCGCTGTCGTCGTCGCCGGCCGTGCTGCTCGCCTGGCGCCAGTCGGCGGCCCCCGCCGACACGCTGTTCCTGCCTCTGCTGCTGCCGGTCATCGCCTGCGTCTGGGCCGGCGGCATCGGGCCGGGGCTGGTGGCGGCCGCGCTCGGTGCCGCGGGGGCGGTCTACGCGGCACCCGGCGCCGGCGCGCTGGCCTGGGGCGTGTTCGTGCTGGAGGCGCTGCTGATCTGCGCGCTGGCCGCGTTCCGGCCGCGGCCGTCAGCGCCGGCGCCAGCCCCTATGCCCGACGACACGCACGAGCGCCTGCGGCAACTGGCCGCCGAGCGCGACACGCTGTCCGAGCACGAGCGTTTCATGCGCGCCATCGCCGACGCGCTGCCGGGCATGGTCGGCTACTGGGACGCCGACCTGCGCTGCCGCTTCGCCAACGTCGCCTACCTGAAGTGGTTCGGCCGCACGCCCGAACAGATGCTGGGCATGCGCATGCAGGACCTGCTGGGCGAGGCGCTGTTCCGTGCCAACGAGCGCTACATCCGCGGCGCGCTGGCCGGCGAGCCGCAGCGTTTCCAGCGCACGCTGCGGCTGGCCGACGGCAGCACCGGCTACACGCTCGCGTCCTACATCCCCGACCGCGACGGCGGCCGCGTGCGGGGCTTCAACGTCATCGTCGCCGACATCACCGACGTCAAGCGTGCCGAGCTGGAGCTGGAGCGTGTCAACGCGCAGCTGGTCCAGCGTGCCGCCGAAGCCGAGGCCGCCACGCGCGCCAAGAGCGCCTTCCTGGCCAACATGAGCCACGAGATCCGCACGCCGATGAACGCCATCATCGGCCTCACCCACCTGCTGGCGCGCGACGCCACCGACGAGCAGCAGCGCAGCCGCCTGGCCAAGGTCGACGGCGCCGCCCGCCACCTGCTGCAGGTCATCAGCGACATCCTCGACCTGTCCAAGATCGAGGCCGACAAGATGAGCCTGGAGCGCGAGGAGTTCCGGCTCGACGAGGTGCTGGAGCGCTCGCTGTCGATGGTGCGCACCAAGGCCGCGGAGAAGGGGCTGGAGCTGGCCGCCGACACCGCGGCGCTGCCCGAGCGCCTGATCGGCGACCCGACGCGGCTGGCGCAGGTGCTGATCAACCTGCTGGCCAACGCGGTGCGCTTCACCGAGCGCGGCAGCGTGCGGCTGCGGGCCTGCGTGCTGCGGCGCGACGAGCAGCGGCTGCTGGCGCGCTTCGAGGTCCAGGACACCGGGCCGGGCATCGCGCCGGAGCAGCTGCCGCGGCTCTTCGCCGCTTTCGACCAGGGCGACAACTCGATGACCCGCCGCCACGGCGGCACCGGCCTGGGCCTGGCGCTGACGCGCCGCTTCGCCGAGCTGATGGGCGGCGAGGCCGGCGTCGACAGCCGCCTGGGTGAAGGCAGCACCTTCTGGTTCAGCGCCGAGTTCGAGCTGCCGGCCGCAGTCGCGCCGCAGCCGCCGGCACCGCAGCTCGAGCCGTGGGCGCAGCACGCCGCCCTGCGCGGCCGGCGCATCCTGCTGGCCGAGGACAACGCCATCAACCAGGAAGTGGTCGTCGACCTGCTGCAGGCCGCCGGCATGCAGGTGGACACTGCCGGCAACGGCCGCCAGGCGCTGGAGATGGCGCTGCGCACGCCTTACGCGCTGATCCTGATGGACGTGCAGATGCCCGGTCTGGACGGCCTGGCCGCCACGCGCCAGATCCGCGAGCACCTCGGCGACGCGGTGCCGATCGTCGCGATGACCGCCAACGCCTTCGCCGAGGACCGCGCGGCCTGCCTGGACGCCGGCATGAACGACCACCTGTCCAAGCCGGTGGAGCCGCAGCGCCTGTTCGACACCTTGCGCCGCTGGCTGGAGAAGGCGCCCGAGCCGGGCTGAGCGCCGCCGGCAGGTGTGCCGTTTGCCGCCCCGCGCGCCGCCAACCCTGCCAGGAGCCGCCATGCCCGAGTTCAAGCGCCTGTTCTTCGCCGTCGACATCGCCGCGCCGCCGGCGCTGGTCTGCGAGCGCATGCTCGACCCCGGGCACTACCGCGACTGGACGACCGCGTTCTGCGAAGGCTCGCGCTACGAAGGCCGCTGGCGCGAGGGTGAACGCATCCGCTTCCTGGCGCCCACCGGCGACGGCATGCTGTCCGAGATCGCCGCGTACCGCCCCGGCGAATACACCTCGGTGCGCCACGTCGGCGTGCTGTCCAACGGCGAGGAGGACACCAGCGGCGACGCCGCCGAAGCCTGGGCCGGCGCGCTGGAGAACTACCGTTTCGTGCCGACGCCCGAGGGCACGCGGGTCGAGATCGAGCAGGACGTCACCCCGGCCTACGAGGCCTACCTGGCCGCCGCCTGGCCGCAGGCGCTGCAGCGGCTGAAGGCGCTCTGCGAGCGCGGCGCGCCGGGCTGAAGGCGCGCGCGGCGGGCCGACAATGGCCGCCCCACGTACCCGCCCGCGACCATGTCCCGCCCCGTCACGACTCTCTTCATGCTGTCCTCGGTGGACGGCAAGATCTCCACCGGCGACGTCGATGCCCGCGACTTCGACCGCGACCTGCCGGCGCTGCCCGGCGTCGGCGAGGGCCTGGCGCAGTACTACGAGCTGGAACGCTGCACCGACCTGTTCGCGCTGAACAGCGGCCGCGTGATGGCCAAGATCGGTGTCAACGAGGCCGGGCCGGCGACCGTGCGGCTGCCGGTCAGCTTCGTCATCGCCGACGACCACCACCTGACGCTGGCCGGCGTCGACCATTTGCTCGGCCGCTGCCGCCGGCTGTTCGTGGCGACCGCCAACGCCGAGCACCCGGTCTTCCAGCGCCGGGGAGCGGAGGGACTGGAGATCCTGCCGTTCGAAGGCCGCATCGACTTCGCCCGCCTGCTGCGCACGCTGAAGGCGCAGCACGGCGTCGAGCGTCTGACGATCCAGACCGGCGGCACGCTGAACGCGCTGCTGCTGCGCCAGGGCCTCGTCGACCGCGTGTCGCTGGTGCTGGCCCCGGCGCTGGTGGGCGGCGCGACGACGCCGACACTCGTCGACGGCCCGCCACTGCGCGACGCCGCCGAACTGCGCCAGGTGAAGGCCCTGGTGCTGAACGAGGTGCGCCGGCTGCAGCATTCGTGGCTGCTGCTGGACTACGAGGTGCTCAACGGCGAAGGTGCGGTCGGCGGCTGAAGGAGAAGGATTGGCGTCTTGTATCTCTCGGGCTACATTTCCGACTCTGAAGGCCGAAATTGATGCCCGGGGGCTACAGTGACCACGCTATCCGATGTCGCCGAGATGCTCAGAAGCGCCCGCCAGGAGGCGGGGCTCAGCCAGACCGAGCTGGCGGGCCGCGCCGGCGTTGCGCGTACGACGGTCGCGCGGATGGAGACCCTGGCCAAAGGCGACATGAGCGTTTCGGCGTTGGTGCGTCTGCTGGAGGCCGCCGGCTTCGAGTTGAAACTGGTGAAAGCCGGCCACCAGCGCACGCTGGAAGACATTCTCGAAGAGCAGCGCCGGGGTGACGCGACGTGAAGCTCGACGTCCAGGTCTGCGGCCGCAACGTCGCCCAACTCTGGCGCGAGCGCGACGAGTACCTGCTGAATTACCTGCCCAGCACCCGCCCGGACGATTTCGTCAGCTTGACGATGCCGGTGCGCGACGAGCCGTGGCGCTGGCCGCGTGATCTGCATCCGTTCTTCCGCCAGAACCTGCCCGAGGGTTACCTGCTGAACGTGGTCCGCGAGGTCTTCGGCCCGCTGCTCGACGGGACGGATCTGTCCCTGCTGGCGGTCGTCGGCGGCGCCGGCATCGGCCGCGTCACGGTGACGCCGGAAGGTCAGCTACCCGGTGTCGAGCCGGACCCCCTGCAGATCGACAGCCTGCTGAAGGGCGACAACAGCACCGAACACTTCGCCGCGCTGGTGCGCCGCTACGCGCGCAATGCCGTGTCCGGCATGGTGCCCAAGTTCATCGCACCCGACGAGGTCGCCGAAGACGGCCTGGGGCCCGTGGGCAAACCGACGCTGCGGACAGGCCGGCACATCGTCAAGGGGTCCGACGAGGGCACGCCGTATCTCGGCTTCAACGAGTTCTTCAGCCTGCGCGTGCTGGCGCGTCTGCAGGTCGTGCCGGTGGCCGAGGCGCGCATGTCGGACGACGGCCGCGTGCTGGTCGTGGACCGTTTCGACGTCGACGGCCAGGGCCGGCCCACGCACGGTCTGGAGGATGCCTGCGGCCTGCTGGGCTTGCCGCCGCACGAGAAGTACGCGACGACCACCGAGAAGGTGCTCCATGCGACACGCGCCTATCTGCCGCCGGCGCTGGCGCGCGCGCAGCTGCTGCAATTCGGCTGGCATCTGCTGGCCAACTACGTGCTGCGCAATGCCGACTGCCATGCCAAGAACGTCGCGCTGTACTACACGCGGCTCGGCGACGTTTCATTCACGCCGGTCTACGACCTGGTGACCACGCAGGCCTACCCGCGCTACGCGCAGAACCCGCCGGGGCTGTCGCTCGACGGCCGCCAGACCTGGGCGGCCGGCAAGGCGCTGGAGCGCTTCTTCAATGCGCGGCTGGGCATCGCCCCGCGCCAGTACGCCGAGATGGTGGAGCGGTTGTGCGAGTCGGCCGTGGAGGTGGGCGCTGAACTCGCCGAGGCGGCGCGCACCGAGCCCCGCTGGCACACCGTCGCCAAGCAGATGCTGCACGCGTGGAACGAGGGCATGAGCACGCTGCGTGACCCGAAGCGCCCGGCGATCTTCCGGGGCCTGGACGGCACGATTGCCGCAGCCGGCTTCTCGGCCCCCCAGCCGCCGGAGCCGGCACGCGTGACGATCGGGCGCTCGGAGCTCTTGGCGGCACCCAGACGCAAGCGCTAGCGTCAACGCGGCGGCGCCAGCTCCTCGCCCAGCGCACGCCGCCATAGCCAGTCCAGGCCGGCGCGCAGTTCGGGGCTTTCGCTGCGCTGCTCGGGGCGGGCCAGCGGCTGCACCGGGCTGTGGCGTTCGGCGACGGCGAAGTTGAAGACGTAGGCCGGCTCCTGGCCCATGCGCAGGTCGGTGACGAAGAGCTCGTCGCCTTCGGCGTGCAGCTTGTAGAAGCCCTTGCTGAACGCGGCGACCTGCTGCACGCCGGCGATGCCGCGCAGCGCCGGCGCCAGCGCGCTGCCGCGGTCGAAGGCGTCGAAGTGCATCGCCCGGCTGCCGTCGAGCAGCGAATAGAAGCCCTCGTGGTAACGGCTCCCGTCCAGCGCGACGACGCGCCACAGCACGGTGTTGAAGGCTGTCGGCGTCACCAGCAACTGCTCGGCGGCGATGCCCTGCACCGCCAGCGAGGCGCGCGCCATGCGCTCGACCTGGGCCTGCGCCGCCACGGTCCAGCCCAGGTAGGCGCCGGCCAGCAGCAGACCGGCGGCGTTGGCCTGCAGTGCGCGGCCGCCGCCGCGCGCGGCCAGCGCCCAGCCGGCGCCGGCCAGGAGCGGCAGCGTGAACAGCGGGTCGATGATGAAGATGCTGCCGACGGCGTACGGCCAGTCGCTGAACGGCAGCGCCAGCCGCGTGCCGTAGACCGTCATCAGGTCCAGCAGCGGGTGCGTGACCAGCGCCAGCCAGATCGCCAGCCACCAGCGCCGCCAGAGTGCCTGCTCGCCGTGCAGCCGCGCGACGGCGGTGCCCAGCGGCAGCGACAGCAGCGTCAGCCAGAACAGCGAGTGCGTCGCGCCGCGGTGCAGCACCATGTTGCTGATCGCGTCGCCGTGCTCGGTCAGCACGTCCAGGTCCGGCAGCGTGTTGGCCGCCGCGCCCCACAGCGCCGCCTTCCACACCGCCGTGCGCCGGCCCATCACCGCCATGCCGACGGCGGCGCCCAGCGCCAGATGCGTCACGGAGTCCATGCCCGATTCTGGCCACCGCGCCGGCAGGCCCGCCGATGACCGTGCCCGGCGCGGGCTTGCAGGAACCCGGCTTGCTCCGCCTGGTGCACCACCAGAAGGAGACGACCATGTCCTACGTCGACGGTTTCGTCATCGCGGTGCCCACCGCGAACAAGCAGCAGTTCATCGACCACGCCAGCCACTTCGACGCCTTGTTCATCGAGCAGGGCGCCACGCGCATCCTGGAGTGCTGGGGCGACGACGTGAAGGCTGGCAAATGGACCGACTTCCGCCGCGCGGTGCAAGCCACCGACGACGAGACCGTCGTCTTCGCCTGGGTCGAATGGCCCGACAAGCCGACGCGCGACGAGGCGATGGCGCGGCTGGACGAGATGATGAAGACCGACCCGCGCGTCGCTCCGGCCGAGAACCCGATGCCGTTCGACGGCAAACGCATGATCTTCGGCGGCTTCGAGCCGGTGGTCGTGCTGGAGCAGGGCGCTTAGCTCGGCCCGCGCACGCCTGCGGGTGGCAGGCGCGGCGGGCCGGCTCAGGCCCCGGCTCGTGGCCGGGGCGTGCACGCGGGCGCGGGGTAGGGCGCCGCGTGGGGGCGTCGAAGACGACGCGAGAAGGGGTTCGGGGCCTGTTTAGCCCGCCGCCCCCAGCCGCGCCGCCGCGCTGAGCACCGCCAGCACGCCGGCGGTGGCGATGTCGGCGTGGCGCCCGGCGCCGAAGCGCGTGCCGGCCACGCCCGGCGCGGCGGCCTCGACCAGCGCCCAGGCCTGGGCGTCGGAGCCGCCGCCGATCGAACGCTCCTCGAAGTGCACGATCTCCAGCGCGATGCCGAAGGCGCTGCGCACCGCCTGCGCCGCCGCGTCCACCGGGCCGGCGCCGCGGCCGACCAGGCGGCGCGCGCTGCCGGCGGCGTCGACGAGGTCGAGCACGATCTCGACCCCGCCATCGACCGCCGCCAGCGTGTGCCCGCGCCAGGCCAGCACGCCGCCGGCGGCCGTCGGCGCCAGATAGGTGGTCTCGAACAGCTGCCACAGCGTGTCGGCGTCGACCTCAGCCTCGGCGGCGTCGGCGTGCGCCTGCACGATGCTGCTGAACTCCACCTGCATCCGGCGCGGCATCGCCAGGCCGTGGTGGCGCTCCATCAGCCAGGCGATGCCGCCCTTGCCCGACTGGCTGTTCACGCGGATCAGGCCGTCGTAGGTGCGGCCCAGGTCCTGCGGGTCCACCGGCAGGTAGGGCACCTGCCACAGGCCGCCCGGCTCCTGCGCCGCCAGGCCCTTGCGGATGGCGTCCTGGTGCGAGCCCGAGAAGGCCGTGAAGACGAGGTCGCCCGCGTACGGGTGGCGCGGGTGCAGCGGCAGCCCGGTGCAGGCCTCGACCTCGCGCGCCACCGCGCCCAGGTCGGAGAAGTCCAGCCCCGGCGCCACGCCCTGGCCGTAGAGGTTGAGCGCCAGCGTCACCAGGTCGACGTTGCCGCTGCGCTCGCCGTTGCCGAACAACGTGCCTTCGACACGCTGCGCGCCGGCCAGCAGCGCGAGTTCGGCGCAGGCCACGCCGGTGCCGCGGTCGTTGTGCGGGTGCACCGACAGCACGACGTGCTGGCGGCGCGGCAGGCGCCGGTGCATCCACTCGATCTGGTCGGCGAAGACGTTGGGCGTGGCCACCTCCACCGTGGTCGGCAGGTTCAGGATCACCGGGCGGCCGGGGCCGGCGTCCCAGGCTTCCAGTGCCGCGGTGCAGGCGGCAAGCGACACCTCGGGCTCGGTCATGCAGAAGGTCTCGGGCGAGTACTGCAGCACCCATTCGGTGTCGGGTGCGGCGTCGGTCAGCGTGCGCAGCAGGCGCACATGGCGGTCGACGAAGGCCAGCATCTCGTCGACGCCCATGCCGAAGACGACGCGGCGCCACAGCGGCGCGGTGGCGTTGTACAGGTGCACGATGGCGCGGCGCGCGCCGCGCAGCGACTCGACGGTGCGCACCAGCAGGTCTTCGCGCGCCTGGGTCATCACCATCGGCGTCACGTCGGCGGGCAGGCGCTGCTCGTCGATGAGGCGGCGCACGAAGTCGTGGTCGGTGGCCGACGCGGCCGGGAAGCCGACCTCGATCTCCTTGAAGCCGACGGCCACCAGGCGCTCGTACAGGCGCAGCTTGCGCGCGGCGTTCATCGGCTCGAACAGCGCCTGGTTGCCGTCGCGCAGGTCGGTGGACAGCCAGACGGGCGCCTGGGTGATGGTCTGCGACGGCCAGCGGCGGTCGGCCATCACGGGGGTGGGAAAGGGGCGGTACTTGGTTTCGGGGGCTTGCAGCATCGGGGCCTCGAAGCGGTGCGCCGCGCGGCCCTGAAACGGGCGGCGTGCGGGCGCGGGTCGACGGACGGAAAGGCGAGGGGAACGTGCTGCGGATGCCGGCGAACGGCACGACGCTCCCCTGCGGTGCCCTGGCAGGCGCCGCTTCGAGGCCGGGATCTGGGGGAGTGTCTAGCGACCCGCGAACGGGGTCGTGTCAGCCGCGCGCACGTGCGGATCCCGGCCCAGCGTCAGGCATAGGCGTAGGGAGTGCGGGAGGCGGGCGGGCATGGGGGGATTATGGGGGAAGGTGTAGGGGCGACCGGCGGGGCTGTCGGTGGGTGGGATGACGGCTTCTGGTTGACGGCGGCTTGCCCGCAGCCCCGGTCGGGGGACCGTTACGAACTAAGAGCCGTCATGCGATGGCCGCGGTCTACGAACTGACTCGCTCGGCGTCCGTACGGACTTGCGTCAGAGCTTTTGCGGCGTTGCATGAGGATTTACATCCGTCACTGGGAATATCCCGGATGCGGCCTGCGTACGGTGCGTGCGCGCGTGCGTGTCGAGCGCAGAGGTGGGGACGGCTTCGCTAAGAATCGCAATTATCGTTTCGTCTGGCCGAAGTTCAAGGCGAGCGATGGAGAACACCGCATCTGAGCGATACGCCTTGATCTCGCGCGGGATGGCGCCTGGATCCTTGGCCTCCGCAATGACGGCATAGCCGGCAATGCCCCCGCCCCAAAGTGCTCGGAGCTGCTGTACACGTTCTTTGAGTCCGACAGAAACCGATTGCCGGCGAATGGCTGGTGGTCTCAATACGCCGACTGTGTGGTCCTTTTCGGAGTACTCGTCGGCCCATGTCCTGAGTAGTACGGCGTTATCTCGCTGACTTCCCCAAGACCAGCGAACGTTGCGCAAAGGGAATCCGAGCTCAACAAAAAATAGGCTAATTGATTTTTGCGCCATATTATGATTGCTCGGATAATGGATTTGTGTGATGGGTGATGTTTAGATTAATGCTGGCTTGGCCCAGTCGTAGATCTCTTTTGCTAACTCTGTGGCGGAAGGCAGGCTAACGACGCGGAATCCATCTCGTTCGAGTTTCCATTCGTATTCGTGGATAACGCTTTCGATGTGCTTGTACTCCTTGGGTTCGATGGAAATTGGCTCTGGTAAAAGTAAGAAGAGGCCAATGTCCTCAATATTTCTTATGCGCGAGTAGGTGGTAAGGTCCCGGCTCGACTTTAGTAGATTCATCTCGACGCTTTGAGCGGTTTTGTACACGGCTGACGTGACACTTCCACAGCTAGACGGCGTCTCCAAGTTGAGATCGAGGTAGTGCTTCTGGCCTTCGAATTCCAATAGCACACCCTGATTCTGCTGGGTCGCAATGCGATCAAAGTCCATCTGCGCAATTTTCTTGAGCTCGTTGTCGACGATCTCTCGTGCTCGGGGTGTGTCGATCGATTCAAAGCCGTCGGAAGACTTTCTTTCTGTCGGTGCCATGACGACAACTTCGGAAAAAAGACGGTCCACGGTCGATTCTCGATCCATCCCAGAAGTAAACCTGGGGGTGTCAAGCATCAAACAATCTGTATCGAACCGCACTTCGGGAAGCGAAGTCTTCTCCTGCACGGCACGTCGGAGCGTGGCTTCTGCGTGAGCCAGAATTTCTCGGATCAATCGCTGCGGAAAAGCGTCGCGATAAAGTGCGTCGAACTTTTTGCTATCGGCTAGCAACTTGAAGTGCAGACGATCGCCCGGGGACTGGACGACGATGCCAATCGTGAAACGCTGTGGAACGAAAACGTCAGGCTGAAGTTCTACTGTTGTCCACGCGCCGACAAACTCTGGCTTCGGACTAGCGATGGCGAAGCGACTCAGGTGGGTTGCGTCACCAAAGTTAAATGAGAAGTTGCTCATGCGATTATCCCCAAGTGGTTGCCCATCCAATCGGGATCGGAGCGTTGAGCGAGCGTTGTCAGGATGGCTTTACTTAACTGATTCGCTGCTGCGGGCGTCGGCATCATTGTTGCGATGATTGAGTCGACGTCGCGCTGAACTGACGCCAGCGCGGCGGCGTGTCCCTTGGCAGCGTTTGCCATGTCTACCTGGAATCGTCGGAAATCTGCCTCGGTGAGGGCCTTGCTCGCCTCGAAAGTCAGGCATCTCTCTTCGTATCGTCTCCCCCATGGCAGCCATAACAAATCATGTAGTAGCGTCTCGTGATCGATTGCGACATATCCACCTTTTGGGGATCTGATGACGTTGCCGAAGTTTCGATCTCTGAGGTCCGTCCATTTGTCAAATGCAGCGATCTTTCGAGCATCTTGACTGCGGAAGAGATTGCGCTTTGCGAAGAAGAACTCCCACCTGTGGACTTGTCGCAGAGAATTTCCGGCAACGATTTCACTGCACCATGCGGGGCAAGCTGCAATCCCATCAAGTTCTGCTGGCAGGGGAACGGATTGGCGCAACGCGGACAGCGGGACGATGAGCACTGCGCCGAAAGCGGGGCACGGGACACCACTAGCCCGCGCCAAGATCCAACCGAGAGCCTCGCACAATAGCGCTGGACTGTTCTGATAGAGGAGTTTGACAAAGCAGTCTCGAAGACGGCCTGTCGGATCAGCTACTTTTGCCAGATGGGTTGTTGGATTGACGCCTGCGCTAGCCGGCACGCCGCGAAACTCTCGCCATGCGTCTGTGCCTAGGACTGGAACTGTGGTGTAGGGCGCCGTCGGTTGGGCGCTTGTTGTCGGCGTGTTCATGCTGCCTCCCGGGAGCCCAAGAATAGCTTAGCGACCTGCAAAAAATCTGATCGCCTTCGGCTCCGTCGATGACGTAGCCCAGGCTCCAGCGCGGGTTGGCGGACATGCAACACCGTGAGCATCTATCTCCACTATGCGTCCAAGGCAGCCTTCAAAGATCGCAGTCGTAGGCGGTTGTCGGCGGCGCTGCTTGACATACAGGTGTCTGTTCAGCGACGTCCGTTTGATTCCGGCATGGGATTGGCTTCATCTCCCTGAGCACCCAGATACCCCCACACCATCCCCACCACCTCCTCCCCCATCGCCCGCACCCGCGCCTGAGACCTCCCCGTCTCCGAAACCCGCTTGCCGACCGCACTCAGCGTCGTCGTGATCAGCTCCGCCGCCATCGCGCGGCGGGCTTCTGATGCCTGCGGCATCACCTCATCGACAAACGCCCGCAGCGCGCGTTCGCCGGCTGCGCGGGTGTCCAGCGCCTCGGGCGCGTCGCGGTACAGCGGCGCGGCGTCGTCCAGCGCGCCGCGGATCGCCGCTTCCTCGCATTCGGACTTCAGGAAGGCGTGCACCAGCCGTCGCAGGCGCTCGCGCGGCGGGCGGCGGCGGTCGTCCAGCAGGCGCGCCAGCATCTCGCTGGTGGCGCGCCACTCGTCGCTCTGCAGCCGGAACAGGATCGCCGCCTTGTTCGGGAAGTACTGGTAGATCGAGCCGACGCTGACGCCGGCGCGTTCGGCCACGCGGGTCGTCGTGAAACGGCGTGCGCCTTCCTTGGCCAGAACCTGAACCGCTGCCTCCAGAATGGCGGCCACCAGGTCGTTGCTGCGGGCTTGTTTCGGCTTGCGCCGCGAGGTGATCGCGGGCTGGCGCGGTTCGGTCATCGTCGGCTCCCGGAACGCGAATGGCGAATGTGAAGGGTGCTTCATATTATTCGTGGCACTCCCCCTCGTGAAGGAATGCCATGAACACCCTGGACACCGCGCCGCTGGCGCCGCTGCTGGACCGCCTCTTCGCCGAAGCCGACGCCGCCGTGCCGGCGCTGCACGCGCTGCTGGCCGAACTCTCGCCCGACGAACAGGCCGCCGCCGTGCGCAGCCGCAGCGGCTACCGCGAGCTCTACGCCCGGCTGAAGGACCAGCCGCTGCCCGTGTCGCGCGAGACCGGCCGCCTGCTCTATCTGCTGGCGCGTGCCACCGGCGCGCGCACGGTGGTCGAGTTCGGCACCTCGTTCGGCCTGTCGACGCTGCACCTGGCCGCGGCGCTGCGCGACAACGGCGGCGGCCGGCTGATCGGCACCGAGTTCGAGCCCGGCAAGGTGGCGCGCGCCCGCGACAACCTCGCCGCCGCCGGCCTGGCCGAAGGCGTCGAGATCCGTGAAGGCGACGCGCTGCAGACGCTGGCCGAAGGCCTGCCGCCGGTCGTCGACCTGCTGCTGCTGGACGGCGCCAAGGCGCTGTACCCCGACGTGCTGGAGCTGGTGCTGCCGCGGCTGCGGCCGGGCGCGCTGGTCGTCGCCGACAACGCGGACGACAGCCCCGACTACCTCGCCCAGGTGCGTTCGCCGGGCGCCGGCTGGATCTCGCTGCCGTTCGGGGCCGACGTCGAGCTGTCGCTGCGGCTGGGCTGAGCCGGCGGTTGCCAGGCCGCGCGCCCCGGCGTCACAGCGCCACGGCGTCGGCCAGCACGCGCTCGCGCAGCGCCGGATGCAGGCTGGCCTCGGTGACGACATCCACCCGTCGGCCCAGCAGTTCCTGGGCGTCCAGCAGCAGGCCACCGAGTGCCAGCGCGCTGACGCCGGGGCGCAGGCTGACCAGCAGATCGACGTCGCTGTCGTCGTGGGCGTCGCCCCGGCTCATCGAGCCGAACACGCGCACCCCCGTCACCCCACGCCGCCGCGCGATGGCCAGCAGTTGTTCCCGGTGGGTTTCGATCAACGGGTGCATGGCGGCAGTTTATCCCGCCACCCCTGCACCCTGAGGCACCGATCGTCGGCGCCTCTCACCGCGCCCGCCCTCAGCGCCCGGTGCTCTTCAGGTACTCCTTGAGCGTCGGCACCGCGGTGTTGGCGAAGTCGGTGAACACGCCGTCGACGCCGGACTTGAAGTAGGTCGTCAGCTCGGCCGCCGGGTCGTTGTTGAAGACGCCGGCCAGGTACTTGCTCTCGTTGCGGAAGGTGTAGACGTGCACGAAGAGCCCGGCCTTGTGGGCGTCGGCGATCAGGCTGGTCGGCGTGGCGCTGGTCACGCCCTTCAGGCTGCCGTCGGCGCTGCCGGAGAGCTTCATCACCTGCGGCTTCCACGGGCCGATGCCGTCGGCGTAGGTCTTGATCTCGGCCAGGCCGGCGGGCGTCAGCAGGCTGTCGAAGTAGCGGCCGTCGCCGGCCACCGTCCAGCTGTAGGGCCGGCCGTCGACGAAGGTGTAGACGTCGTTCGGGCCGGAATAGATCATCTTGCCGGTCTTGTAGTCGACGTCGTCGCCATCGATCAGCTGCACGACCTTCGTCGCCAGGCCGATCGAGCGCATGTACTTCAGGCTGGCCGGGTCGAAGCTCTGCACGAAGATCGGCGCGGTCTTGCTGTTCAGGCCGTTGTCCTTGATCAGCTTCACGACCGCGTCCTCGAACGGGTGGCCGGTGCCGGCGACGTCGCAGCCGTTGGCGATCGCCTGCGCGTTGTTCCAGTACGGGTTCTTGGTCTCGGGGTAGACGCTGATCGTGCGCCCGGTCAGCGCGCTCTTGGCCTTGGCCAGGTCGATGATCTCCTGCATCGTCAGCACCGGGTACTGGCCGTTCAGGTTGGACGGGCGCTGGTCGCGCGCGTCGTAGGTCGTGCCGCCGATCCAGGCCTTCAGCTCGGCGACGGTGAAGTCGGTGATCGACCAGTCGCCGGTGTGGTCCTCGCCGTCGACGACCAGCGCCTTCAGCACCGACTTCGGGTCGGCCGGGTCGATGCGGTCGCTGAGGTACTGCGACGGGCCGCCGTACTGGGCGACGTCGTAGGCGACGTTGACCAGCACGCCCGGCGTCGTGCGCTTGCGCGCCGCCACCTCGGGGATCAGCGCGGCGATGTCGGCGATGTTGGTGTTGTCGCTCAGCCAGGGGTTGTGGCGCGCGACGAGCACGCAGTCCTTGGTGAGGTGCAGGTCTTGCTCGAGCGAATCGGCGCCGGCGTCGACCGCGCCTTCGTAGGCCGGCAGCGTCTCCTCGGGGTACAGGCCCGGCAGGCCGCGGTGGCCCAGGATCAGTGGCGCCTGGCCGTTCAGGGTGTTCAGGTCCTGTTCATCGTCGCCGCTGCCGCCGCAACCGGCGAGCGAGGCGGCGAGCGCCAGGACGGCGAGCGAGACGGGCAGACGGGAACGGGCGATCGAGCGGTGAGCCATGGCTTGCCTTGTGTGGGTGGCGCACGTCCGGGCGCCTTGCGGTGCCGGCGTCATGCGACGTCACGGCGCGCAAGATCATCCGGGGCGCCGGTGTCCGGCGCATGACATCGCGCCGCCACCCCCCAACCCATGCCGGCGCGTGGCCGGCCCGGTCGACGCTGCGCCGTCAGACGACGCGCAGCACGACCATCGTCTGGTTCAGCAGCTGGTAGGCGATCTCGCCGAAGGTCGCCGGGCCCTCGACGCCGCCGATGGCCTTGCCTTCGAGTTCGCCGAACAGGAAGTTCAGCACGCAGTTGCAGGCCAGCACGGCGCACGCGTGGTCCTGCTCGGCCAGCTTGGCGCGGAAGGCGGCGGCGTAGTCCTCGATCGGGCGCGCGACGCGGTAGTCGACACCCGGGAAGACCGGCGCGTACAGCTGCACGCGGCCGCCGGCAGCCGGCACGTTCTGCAGCGAGGCGTTGATGCGGGCGCCGGCGAAGTCGCCGACCAGCGGCAGCCGGCCGTGCTCCAGCCCGCGCGAGCGCAGGTAGGCGGCGAAGTCCACACGTTCGCCGTTGACCTGGCAGGTGCCGACCTCGAAGCTCGTCTCGTCGAAACGCAGCACGTCGCCGTCGTCGGGCTCGAACAGGTTGACGATGTCGATGCAGGCCAGCTTGTCGGCCGGCAGCGCGATGTAGGCGACGACGGCGCGGTCTTCGTAGCGCGTGGCGGTGCGGCCGTCGTAGACGGTCGGCTTGACGTAGCCGATGTCCTCGACGCGGCAGCCGGCGATCCAGCCGACGGTCGGCTTGACGAAGGCGTCGTCGTAGCTTGCGGCCTCGGCGGCGAAGCGCTGGTGCGCGGCGCTGCCGCAGGGGATGATGGTCAGCGACACGCCGTTGTCCGGCGCGTTGCCGGCGATCGCGGCCAGGCCGTCGGCGCCGTAGCTGGCGATCGTCACCTCGCCCAGCGGCGACAGCTCGGTGACGAAGACCTGCTGCTCGTGGGCGATGGTGCCGCCGTCGGCGACCATGAAGTACGGGATCGAGCCGCCGATCCACTGCCCGGGGGGCAGGGCGCGCAGCGCGGCGTCGGGGCCGGCGATGCTCAGCGCGGCACCGGAGCGGATCAGGTCGGCGGCGACCTGCAGCGAGACGAGTCGGTTCATCGTGTGCCTCAGACGGTGGTGAGCTGCTGGACTTCGTTCGGAAGAATGCGCTCCCACTTCGTGAAGAAGGCGTGCATGTCGGCCACCTTGGCGGCCAGCGGTTCGGTGCTGCGCTCGATGCGTTTGCACAGCAGCTGGGTGCCCAGGTGCTGGGTCTTGATGCGCGTGATCGCGCCGTCGGCGAGCCGCTTCCAGCAGGGATGGTTGGTGTCGGGAATGGCCATGTCGTCTCCGTAGCGCGCGTGAGCGCGGTGTCCGCGTCCCCGGGGACCGATCGGGAACGGCGGCATTTGAACGGGACGAAACGGCAAAGTCGACGGCCTAAACCATCAAAACGGCAAAAATGATTGTTTTGCGTGACCGAAGTGGGGTTTCGCCCGGAGCCGCCCGGGCGCCCCGTGCCAGCGCCTAGCTGATGCCGTATTCCTGCAGCTTGTAGAGCAGGGCGCGCCGGCTGATGCCCAGGCCGGCGGCGGTGCGCGCGCGGTTGCCCTGGTGGCGTGCCAGCGCGCGGCGGATGGCCTCGGCCTCGAACTCGCCGACCTGCTCGCGCAGCGGGCGGTCGCCTTCGTCGCGCGGCGCCGGGTCGCCGGGTTCCAGGCTGCAGCCGTCCTCGGGGCCGCACTGCAGGCTCTCGGGCAGGTCCTCGGGCAGGATCTGGTTCGAGGTCGTCATGACGACGGCGCGTTCCACCGCGTTGGCCAGCTCGCGCACGTTGCCCGGCCAGTGGTAGGCCGCCAGGCACTTCAGCGCCGCCGGGTCGAAGCCGCGCAACTCGACGTCGTTCTCGGCGCAGAAGCGGTCGAGGAAGTGGTGCGCCAGCAGGATCACGTCTTCCGGCCGCTCGCGCAGCGGGATCGTGCGCAGCGAGACGACGTTGAGGCGGAAGAACAGGTCCTGGCGGAACGTGCCTTCGCGCACCATCGCCTCGAGGTCGCGGTTGGTGGCGGCCACGATGCGCACGTCCACCTTCACCGGCTTGCTGCCGCCGACACGCTCGAACTCGCGCTCCTGCAGCACGCGCAGCAGCTTGACCTGCAGCGCCGGCGTGATCTCGCCGATCTCGTCGAGGAACAGCGTGCCGTGTTCGGCCATCTCGAAGCGCCCGCGGCGTTGCGCCGTCGCGCCGGTGAAGGCGCCTTTCTCGTTGCCGAAGAACTCGGTCTCCAGCAGCGTCTCGGGGATCGCGGCGCAGTTCACCTTCACGAAGGGGCCGGCGGCGCGCGGCGACCAGTAGTGGATGGCCGCGGCCACCAGCTCCTTGCCGGTACCGCTCTCGCCGTGCACCAGCACCGTGGCGTGGCTGCGCGCCACCTTGGCCACCGTCTGCTTCAGCCGGATCATCTGCGGGCAGTCGGTGAGGATGGCCTCGGAGCCGATGCGCTCGGACAGCTCGCGGCGCAGCGAGGCGTTCTCCTCGCGCATCGAGCGGATCTCCAGCACGCGGCGCACCAGCACGCGGATCTCGTCGAGGTCGAAAGGCTTGATGACGTAGTCGAAGGCGCCGTCCTTGATCGCGCGCACCGCGGTGCCGACCTCGGCGAAGGCGGTCATCAGGATCACCGAGGCGTGGCGGTCGGCGGCGCGGATCGCCGACAGCGCCTCCAGCCCGCTCATGCGCGGCATGCGGATGTCCATCAGCACGACGTCGGGCTGCTCGCGCTGGTAGGCCTCGACGGCCTCGGCGCCGTCGTTGGCGGTGACGACGCGCAGGCCTTCCTTGCCGAGCACCGCCGACAGCATGCGGCGGATCGCCTCGTCGTCGTCGCAGACGATGGCGGTGGGGACGTTGGGCGTCATCGGGGTTCCTCGCTCGGGGTTTCGGGCCGCAGCCGCACCGGCAGCCGCATCTCGACCGTCGTGCCGACGCCGGGCCGGCTGTCGACGGTGATCGTGCCGCCGTGGCCGTCGACGATGCGGTGCACCATCGCCAGGCCCAGGCCGGTGCCCGAGGCCTTGGTGGAGAAGAAGGGGTCGAAGACCTTGTCCAGGTTCTCCGGCGCGATGCCGACGCCGTTGTCGCGCACGCGCACGGCCACCTGGCCGGGCTCGGCGGCGGCCAGCTCGATGTCGACGCGCCCGCCGCCGCGCAGCGCCTGGATGGCGTTGATGACGAGGTTCAGGATCGCCTGCTTCAGCGCCTCGCGGTCGCCGTCGATCGCCGGCAGGCCGGGCTCGATCTGCACGCTGACCTGGGCGTCGGAGCGCCCGCGCGCCAGGAACGCGGTCTCCTTGATCAGCTCGCCGAGGTCGATGGCGTCGATCTGCGGCGGCCGCGGGCGGCCGAAGGCGAGCAGCTCGCCGACGATGTGGTTCAGGCTGTCGACCTCGCGGATGATCAGCGGCCCGTAGTGGCGCCATTCCTCGACCGACTCGCACTCCTGCAGGTACTGCAGGAAGCCGCGGATCGAGGTCAGCGGGTTGCGGATCTCGTGCGCGATGCCGGCCGTCAGCTCGCCCAGCGCGGCCAGGCGGTCGGCGCGCATCACCTGCACCATCAGGCGGTCGCGCTCGCTGACGTCCTTGAGCACGACGACGGCGCCGATCGGCCGGCCGTCGCCGTCGCGCAGCACGGTCGACGAGGCGTCGACCTTGAAGGTGTGCTCGCCGCGCGACAGCTCGACCGAGATGCCCAGCGCCGGCCGGCCGCTGTCCAGCGTCTCCAGCAGCGCGCTGTGGCGGGCGTCGGTGTTGAACAGCTTGCTGTACGGGCGGCCCAGCACCTGGCGCGCGGTGACGCCGTACAGGCGTTCGGCGGCCGGGTTGATGGCCGTGACGACGCCGCGCCGGTCGACGGCGACGATGCCATCGGCGACGCTGGACAGGATGTTCTCGGTCAGCGTGCGTGCGTCCAGCAGCGCCCTGGCCATGCCGTTGATCGCGTCGACGACCTCGCCGAGCTCGTCGCGCAGCGGCGGGATGCGCCGGCGCAGGTCGGTCTTCATCGCCGCCAGGCCGTGCACGACGACGTCGACCTCGCTGGACAGGCGCTTGGACGTCACCCAGACGAGCACGAAGGCGATGCCGAAGCCGCACAGGCTGGTGGCGAAGACCGCCAGATCGATCAGCCGCTGCTGCAGGCCGATGGCCTCGGTGGTCTCGTTGGCCCAGACGTAGCCGATGACCTGGCCATTGCGCGCGATCGGGTACATCGCGTTGAGGATCGAGCCGCGCACCAGGCTGCCCTGGGTGATCTGCGGTCGGTTCTCGGCCATCACCTGGCGGCCCGGGTGGTCGGTCGGGATCGAGCGGCCGACCGTGTACGAATAGTCGCGGCTGGGGCCGTAGGTGACGATGGCGTCGAGCCGGCGCACGTAGTAGCCGACGCCGACGCCGGGGTCCGACGCGGCGACGCGGTCGGTCAACGGCGTCAGGCGCTCGGCCAGGCGCGCGATCGCGGCCTCGCGGTTGTTCCAGCCGCCGGGCACGCCGGCGAGGTAGGCGTCGAAGCCGGGGCCGAGCTCGGAGTCGAGGATGCGCGTGATCGCGAAGAGCTTCTTCTCCTTCTCCAGCAGCACCGCCTCGCGCTCCTGGTAGACGAGCACGACGGCCACGGCGCTGATCGGCAACGCGACGATCAGCAGCGAGGTCGCGATCAGCCGCTGGCGCAGCGTGCGCAGCGGCCTGAGCAGCGCGGGCAGGCGGCGGCGTCGGGGGCTGCGGTCGGGGCCGCGGTCGGCGCCGGGCTGGGGGTCGGGAGAGGTCATGCGCAGGCCTGTACTTCGGGCCGGCGACATTGTCGCCGGTCAAGTGCAAGCCGTGGGCGATAGGCCGGCAAAACCGGTGTGCAGTTCTTTGCGCAGGTGCGCATCGGATTTCACGGGGATATCTCGCGGGAATATCCGACTTAATTATTAAGTCCTTTTAAATCAACGACTTGGTTATTGGCACGGGGTTTGCGAAAAGGCCTTCGTCCCTCGCCAGATCCGAGGGAGATAGACGCCAAAACGTCCCCACGCCGCCGTCCTTCCGATCCGGGAGTCCGGCGCTCAACGGAGAACCAAGACAATGTCCAAAGTAACCGCTCTCGCGGATGCCGTCGCCCGAATCCCGGACGGGTCCACGCTGATGATCGGCGGCTTCATGGGGGTCGGGTCGCCGCACCGCCTGATCGACGAACTCGTTCGCCAGGGCAAGCGCGACCTGACGGTGATCGCCAACGACACCGCCCGCAAAGGTGTCGACATCGGCAAGCTGATCGCCGCCGGCGCCGTCAAGCGCCTCGTCGCGTCGCACATCGGGCTGAACCCCGAAACCCAGCAACGCATGATCGCCGGCGAGATCGAGGTCGAACTCGTCCCGCAGGGCACGCTGGCCGAGCGCATCCGCGCCGGCGGCACCGGCCTCGGCGGCGTGCTGACGCCCACCGGCGTCGGCACCGTGGTCGCCGACGGCAAGCCGACGCTCGAAGTGCAGGGCAAGACCTTCCTCGTCGAGACGCCGCTGCGCGCGGACTTCGCGCTCGTCGCCGCCTGGCGCGCCGACTACTTCGGCAACCTCCAGTACGAGCTCACGGCGCGCAACTTCAACCCCGTGATGGCGCTGGCCGCCGACCACGTGATCGCCGAGGCCGGCGAGATCGTGCCGGTGGGCGTCATCGCGCCCGACCAGGTGGAGACCGTCTCCGTCGTCGTCGACACCCTCGTGGCCAAGGAGGCCTGACATGGACGAAAAGACCCTCATCGCCAAGCGCGTCGCCCAGGAACTGCGCGACGGTCAGCTCGTCAACCTTGGCATCGGCCTGCCGACGCTGGTGGCGCGCTACCTGCCCGCCGGCGTCAACGTCTTCTTCCAGTCGGAGAACGGCGTCATCGGCATGACCCCGCTGCCCGAAGCCGGCCTCGCCGCCGACGCGCTGACCGATGCCGGCGGCACGCCGACCAGCATCGTGCCGGGCGCGGCAGCCTTCGACAGCGTGTCCTCGTTCGGCTTCATCCGCGGCGGCCACCTCGACGTCACGGTGCTCGGCGGCCTGCAGGTCGACGAGAAGGGCCAGCTCGCCAACTGGATGGTGCCGGGCAAGATGGTCCCGGGCATGGGCGGCGCGATGGACCTCGTCAGCGGTGCCAAGCGCGTGATCGTCGCGATGACGCACACCGCCAAGGGCGAGCCCAAGATCATCCCGAGCTGCCAGCTGCCGCTGACCTCGGTGCGCCGCGTCGACCTGATCGTCACCGAGATGGCCGTCATCGAGCCCACCGACGAAGGCCTGGTGCTGCGCGAAGTGGCCCCCGGCTTCACCGTCAAGGACGTGCTCGCCGCCACCGCGGCACAGCTCGTCGTGCCGGCCGATGTCAAGACGATGGCGCTCGACGCCTGACCCCACCCCTCCTTTCCAGGAAGACAACCATGTCAGCAGTTCTCGACAAAAACGGGGTTCCCCTGAACGACGGCGAAGGCCCGCGCGGCCTCGCCCGCCTGGCCTACGGCTTCACCGGCTGGGCCGAGAAGTGGTTCCCCGACGCCTTCGTCTTCGTCATCCTGACGCTGTTCGCGGTGGTCGTCGCCGACCTGATGATCGGCGCCTCGCCGCTGGCCATCGCCAAGGGCTTCGGTGACGGCTTCTGGTCGCTGATCCCGTTCACGATGCAGATGGCGATGGTCGCCATCGCCGGCTACGTCGTCGCCGCGTCGCCGCCGTGCACGCGACTGATCGACCGCCTGGCCTCGATCCCGAAGACCAGCCGCGGCGCCGTCGCCTTCGTGGCCTTCGTCTCGATGATCGCCTCGCTGTTCAACTGGGCGCTGAGCCTGGTGCTCGGCGGCCTGCTGGTGCGCGCCCTGGCTCGCCGCAGCAACCTGAAGATGGACTACCGCGCCGCCGGCGCCGCGGCCTACCTCGGCCTGGGCGCGACCTGGGCGCTGGGCCTGTCCTCGTCTTCGGCGATGCTGCAGGCGAACCCGGCTTCGCTGCCCAAGTCGATCTCCGAGATCAGCGGCGTGATCCCGCTGTCGGACACGATCTTCCTGCCGCAGTCGATCCTGATGTGCGTGATCATCATGGCCTGCACGATCGCGGTGGCCTACTTCTCGGCCCCGACCGGCTCGACGATCAAGACCGCCCAGGACATGGGCTGCGACGTGTCGGCCGACTCCAAGGTCGAAGAGAAGGCCGGCCGTCCCGGTGACTGGTTCGAGTTCTCGCCGATCCTGCCGATCCTGGTCGTGCTGCTGGCCGTCGGCTTCATCTGGACCGAGTTCCAGGCCAAGAGCCCGCTGAACGTCATCTCGAACCTGAACACCTACAACTTCGTGTTCCTGATGATCGGCCTGCTGCTGCACCGCAACATCCGCTCCTTCCTGAAGGCGGTGGCCAAGGCGGTGCCGACGACGGCCGGCGTGCTGATCCAGTTCCCGTTCTACGGCGCGATCGCGGCGATCCTGACGCACGTGACCGGCTCCGACGGCGTCTCGATCTCGCACCACATCTCCGAGCTCTTCGTCTCGATCGCCAACGGCAGCACCTTCCCGGTGGTCATCGGCATCTACTCGGCGATCCTCGGCTTCCTGGTGCCCTCGGGCGGCGGCAAGTGGATCATCGAAGCCCCGTACGTGCTGCAAGCCGCCAAGGACCTGCATGCGCACATGGGCTGGGCGGTCCAGGTCTACAACGCCGCTGAAGCGCTGCCGAACCTGATCAACCCGTTCTGGATGCTGCCGCTGCTCGGCGTGCTGGGCCTGCGTGCCCGCGACATCGTCGGCTTCTGCTTCACGCAGCTGATCTTCAACGCCCCGCTGGTGATGTTCCTGCTCTGGGGCCTGGCGCTGACGCTGTAGTGCCCTGCACGGGCGGGGCGCGATCCCCGCCCGTTTCTCCTTCCTTCTTCCTTCCGACCCTCCTTCTGCCAACTCGACGGCAGCGCTCCGCGAAAGCGCTGCCGCACCCTGGAGTCCCACCATGACCGACATCGTCATCGCCGCCGCCGCCCGCACGGCCATCGGCTCGTTCAACGGCACGCTCGCATCGCTGGAAGCGGCCGAACTCGGCACCATCGCCATCCGCGCCGCGCTGGAGCGCGCCCAGCTCGACGCCGCCCTGGTCGACGAGGTGATCCTCGGCCAGGTCCTGGCCGCCGGCCAGAGCCAGAACCCGGCGCGCCGCGCCGCCGTCAACGCCGGCATCCCGCAGGAAGCCACGGCCTTCGGCCTGAACCAGGTCTGCGGCTCGGGCCTGCGCGCCGTCGCGCTGGGTGCGCAGCAGATCGCCTGCGGCGACGCCAAATACATCGTCGCCGGCGGCATGGAGAGCATGAGCCGCGCACGCCACGTCGCCCACCTGCGCAACGGCGTCAAGATGGGCCCGCTGGAGTTCGTCGACAGCATGATCTACGACGCGCTGACCGACACCTTCAACGGCTACCACATGGGCATCACGGCCGAGAACATCGCCCGCCAGTACGGCATCACGCGCGAGGAGCAGGATGCTTTCGCCGTCGGCTCGCAGAACAAGGCCGAGGCGGCGCAGAAGGCGGGCCGCTTCGCCGCCGAGATCGTGCCGGTGACGATCAAGTCCAAGAAGGGCGACGTCGTCTTCGACCAGGACGAGTTCGTGCGCCACGGCGCCACGCTGGAAGCGCTGGCCAAGCTGCGCCCGGCCTTCGACAAGGCCGGCTCGGTGACCGCCGGCAACGCCTCGGGCATCAACGACGGCGCCGCCGCCGTGGTGCTGATGACGGCCCAGGAAGCCGAAGCCCGCGGCATCCGCCCGCTGGCGCGCATCGCCTCGTGGGCCACCGCCGGCGTCGACCCGACGATCATGGGCACCGGCCCGATCCCGGCGTCGCGCAAGGCGCTGGCCAAGGCCGGCTGGACGGTCGCCGACCTCGACCTGATCGAAGCCAACGAAGCCTTCGCGGTGCAGGCCCTGTCGGTCGCGCGTGAACTCGGCTTCGACCCGGCCAAGGTCAACGTCAACGGCGGTGCGATCGCGCTTGGTCACCCGGTCGGCGCTTCCGGCGCGCGTGTGCTGACGACGCTGCTGTACGAAATGCAGCGCCGCGAAGCCCGCAAGGGCCTGGCCACGCTGTGCATCGGCGGCGGCATGGGCGTCGCGATGTGCCTGGAACGTGCCTGAAGATGTGAGTACTTGACATTCGTCGCCTGCCGCCCATATCGCGGCGGGCGCCGATCGGGTATATATCGCGACTTCCGGTATGCGGGTTTACGTGCACTCGCAGCATCAGCCGGATCGCCCGCAGGCAGACAGGAGTGTCGTCATGCCGCGAGTCAGTCCCGAGATGGGCGCCCTTCCCAGCAGGCGATTTGCACGATCCTGATCCGACCCCTTGCCGGTGTCGGGCCTGCAAGCCCCTGTTCGAAAGAATTCAGATGTCCATCTCCACGCCGCTGACGCTGGTCGTCAACTGCGGCTCCTCCTCCCTCAAGTTCGCGCTGTTCGATCCGCGCGAGTCCGAAGCCCTGCTCGGTGGCCTGGCCGAATGCCTGGACGCCGCCGACGCGCGCATCCGTTTCGACGCCGACGGCGAACGCACGGTCACGCAGCTCAACGGCGGCGGCCACCGCGAAGCGCTCGACGCGCTGCTGGCCTTCCTGTCGGCGCGCGGCCTGCTGGAACGTGTCGCCGCCGTCGGCCACCGTGTCGTGCACGGCGGCGAGCGTTTCACGCAGTCCGTCGAGATCACGCCCGAAGTGCTGGCCGACATCGAGGCCTGCGCCGAACTGGCGCCGCTGCACAACCCGGCCAACCTGATCGGCATCCGCGCGTCGATCGCCGCGCTGCCGACGGCGCGCCAGGTCGCGGTGTTCGACACCGCCTTCCACCAGACGATGCCGGCCGAGGCCTATCTGTACGCGCTGCCGCAGCAGTACCGCCGCGAGTACGGCGTGCGCCGCTACGGCTTCCACGGCACCTCGCACCGCTGCGTCTCGCAGCGTGCGATCGAGCGCCTGGAGCTCGACCCCACCGACAACGCGCTGATCGTGCTGCACCTGGGCAACGGCGCCTCGGCCACCGCGATCCGCAACGGCCGCAGCATCGACACCTCGATGGGCCTGACCCCGGTCGAAGGCCTGGTGATGGGCACGCGCTGCGGTGACGTCGACGCCGGCGCGCTGCTGTACATCGCGCGCCGCGCCGGGCTCGACCTGGACGGCGTCGACACGATGATCAACAAGAAGAGCGGCCTGCTCGGTCTGTCCGAGCTGTCCAACGACTGCCGCACGCTGGAGCAGGCGGCCGCGTCCGGCCACGAAGGCGCGCGCACCGCGCTGGACGTCTTCTGCTTCCGCATCGCGCGCACCGTCGGCGCGCTGGCCGCGTCGCTGCCGCGCCTGGACGCCGTCGTCTTCACCGGCGGCATCGGCGAGAACTCGGCCAACGTGCGCGCCAAGGTGCTCGAGCGCCTGGCGATCTTCGGCCTGGACGTCGACCACGAACGCAACGACGTGACGCGCGGCGGTGCCTGCGCCGTCATCAGCCGCTCGCGCCGCCCGGCCGCGATCGTCGTGCCCACCGACGAGGAAGGCACGATCGCGCGCGACACCGCCGACATCGCCTTCGGCCAGTCGGCTTCGGCCGCGGAGGTGGCGTGATGCAGAGCCCCCGCCATACCCGACTGCTGTACGTGGCGCCGACGGCGCCCGGCTACGGCGCCTCGTCGATCGCGATCGGCCTGGTGCGTGCGCTGCAGGCCGCCGGCGTGCGCGCCGGCTACGTCAAGCCGATCGCCGACCCCGGCGTCGCGCGTGACGCCGAGGACCGCTCGGTCGTCTTCGCCCGCAACCTGCTGGGCCTGGACCTGCCGAAGGCGCTGCCGATGGACACCGCCGAGGCGATGACGCGTGCCGGCGAGATCGACACGCTGCTCGAGGACGTCGTCGCCCTGGTGCAGGGCGCCGCCGAGAGCGCCGACGTCGTCGTCGTCGAAGGCGCGACGCTGGCCGACGGCCACCCGCTGGTGGCCGACCTGGACCTGGCCGTGGCCAAGGCGCTGCGCGCCGAGGTCGTGCCGGTGGTGCCGGGCCAGGAGAGCGACGCGGCGGCGCTGGCCGCGCGCATCGCCGACGTCGTGCACCGCTACGAGCGCGAAGGCGCGTCGCCGGTGGGCATCGTCATCTCGCGCGCCACGGCCGCGCTGGCCGCCGGCGTCGAAGCCTCGGTGCCGGTGCTGGGCGTCGTGCCCGAAGACTCGGCGATGGCCGCGCCGCGCGTCGCCGACGTCGTCGAGGACCTCGGTTTCGAGGTCGTCGAAGCCGGTGACCTGAACGGCGCGCGCGTGCAGAACGTCGTCGTCGCCGCGCGCAGCCCCGAGCACTTGGTCGTGCGCCTGGGCCCGGGCACGCTGGTCGTGACGCCGGGCGACCGCGCCGACGTCGTGCTGACCACCAGCTTCGCCAAGGCCACCGGCATGCCGATCGCCGGCGTGCTGCTGACCTGCGGCGAACAGCTGGCGCCCGAGCTGAAGACCTTCCTCGAGCCGCGCCGCGCCGGCCTGAACATCCTGCGCACCGAGCTGCAGACCTTCGAGGCCGTGACCCGCCTGGCCAACCTCGACCGCCGCGTGCGCGCCGACGACCTGGAGCGCATGGAGCGCCTGGTCGAACACGCCGCCGACCATCTGGACGTCGGCAGCCTGGCCGCCACCGCGGACGCGCCGCGCTCGGCGACGATGACGCCGCCGATGTTCCGCCATGCGCTGATCCACTCGGCGCGTGCGGCGCAGAAGCGCATCGTGCTGCCCGAGGGCGACGAGCCGCGCACGCTGGCCGCCGCCGCGATCTGCGCGCGCAAGGGCATCGCGCGCTGCGTGCTGCTGGGCGCGCCCGACACGGTGCGGGCCGCGGCGACGCTGCACGGCATCGAGCTGCCCGACACGGTCGAGATCCTCGATCCGGACGTCGTGCGCGAGCGCTACATCGGCCCGATGGTCGAGCTGCGCAAGTCCAAGGGCCTGACGCCGCAGCAGGCGACGGTGCAGTTGGAAGACACCGTCGTGCTCGGCACGATGATGCTGGCCACCGGCGACGTCGACGGCCTGGTCTCGGGTGCGGTGCACACGACGGCCAGCACGGTGCGTCCGGCGCTGCAGCTGATCAAGACCGCGCCGGGTTCGTCGATCGTCTCGTCGGTGTTCTTCATGCTGATGCCCGACCAGGTGCTGGTCTACGGCGACTGCGCGATCAACCCCGATCCGAGCGCCGAGGAACTGGCCGAGATCGCGATGCAGTCGGCCGACAGCGCCGCCGCCTTCGGCATCGAGCCGCGCGTGGCGATGATCTCGTACTCGACGGGTTCGTCGGGCACGGGTGCCGACGTCGACAAGGTCCGCGAGGCGACGCGCATCGTCAAGGAGCGCCGTCCGCAGCTGGCCGTCGATGGCCCGATGCAGTACGACGCCGCCTCGGTGGAGAGCGTGGGCCGCCAGAAGGCCCCGAACTCGCCGGTGGCCGGCCGCGCCAACGTGTTCGTGTTCCCGGACCTCAACACCGGCAACACGACCTACAAGGCGGTGCAGCGCTCGGCCGGGGTCATCTCGGTCGGCCCGATGCTTCAGGGCCTGCGCAAGCCGGTGAACGACCTGTCGCGCGGCGCGCTCGTCGACGACATCGTCTACACGATCGCGCTGACCGCGATCCAGGCCGCGACGGCCTGATCGCGAGCCCGGAGCGCCGCCAGGCGCTCCGGCGCTACAGCCGCGTGCGGTACACGGCCGGCGTCTCGCCGAAGGTGCGCTTGAACAGGCCGATGAACGCGCTCGCCGTGGCGTAGCCCAGGTCGAGCGCGATCGTGCCGACCGGCACGCCGGCGGCCAGCATCTCCAGCGACTTCAGCAGCCGTGCGCGCTGCCGCCAGGCGGTGAAGTTGAAGCCGGTCTCGGCGACGAAACGCCGGCTCAGCGTGCGTGGGCTGAGCGAGGCCCAGGCGGCCCATTGCTCCAGCTCGCGGGTGTCGGCCTGGTCGGCGATCAGCGCCCGGGCGATGCGCTGCGCGCGTGCGTCGCGCGGCAGCGGCAAGCCCAGCGGTTCGACCGGCAGCGTGCGGATCTCGTCGAGGATCAGCTCGGCGAGCCGCGTGCGCGCCGCATCCATCGGCCCGGGTGGCCAGGTGCTGGCGCGCAGCACCGCTTCGCGCAGCAGCGCCGAACTGCGCAGCGTGCACGGCCGCGACGGCAGATCGTGGCAGGCCGCTTCGGCGACGTAGGCGGCCCAGCCGTGGAACGGGCCGTGCGTCTGGCCGCTGTGCCACTGGTGCGGCGGCAGCCATGCCGCATGGGTTGCCGGCACGACCCAGAGGCCGTCTTCGAGCCCGAAGGTCAGCAGGCCACGCAAGGAGCCGACCAACTGGCCACGCGCGTGGCGGTGCGGTTCGGACGACAGTTCCTCGGCGCCGGCAGCCGCGACGGCGAAGACGACAGGGTCGCCGGCACTGTTCGTCACGTCCGGATCGATGCGCAGTTGCATGGCGGCTGTGTGATATTGGTTGGCCGATACAGTCTACAGCCGCCAAGCCTGTGCCGCCTAAGCTGTCGCCCGCATCAGCGCAGTGGCGCAGGAGACGGTGGATGACGGACGGCGGCAAGAATCTTCAGCAGGCTTCGGCCCTTACGGACCCGGAAGCGGGCCTCGACCTGGACACGCTCTACGACCCGCCGTCGGAGCGCATCCAGAAGGCGGTGACCGACCGCCTTTACGCCTTCCACGAGGCTTATCTGAAGGCGGCGACCTTCTTCTGCCTGGCGACCGGCAGCGAGCACGGGCTGGACGCCTCGCCGCGCGGCGGCCGGCCGGGCTTCGTCCAGGTGCTCGACGAGCGCCACGTGGTGTTTGCCGACTGGCCCGGCAACAACCGCATCGAGTCGCTGCGCAACCTGCAGCACGACGAGCGCCTGGGCATGGTCTTCCTGTTCCCGGGGCTGGAGCTCTTCCTGCGCATCAACGGCCGCGGCCGGATCTGCACCGACCGCCGGCTGCTGGAGCAGCTGAAGGAAGGCGAGCGTGTGCCCAAGGCGGCGACCGTGGTCGCCATCGACGAGGTGCTGTTCCACTGCGGCAAGGCGATCCACCGCGCGCAGCTCTGGCAGCCCGAGTCGCGGCTGGACGCCGCGGCGCTGCCTTCGGTCGGCAGCATGCTGGCCGAACTGGGCCGGCTGGCCGACGCGCGCGCGACGATGGACGCGGCGCAGATCGCCCAGGTTGACGCGCACTACGCGCAGGCCGTGCGCCAGGACCTCTACTGAACCGGCCTCAGCCGGCCAGCCGCCGCAGCACGTCGAGCAGCACGTTCGCGCCTTGCGCGAGCTGATCGGCCGGCGTGTGTTCACGCGGGTTGTGGCTCAGCCCACCGGCGCTGGGCACGAAGATCATCGCCGCCGGGCACACACGCGCCAGCATCTGCGCGTCGTGGCCGGCGCCGGACGTCATGCGGCGCACGCCGTAACCACGCGCCGCGGCGGCGGCTTCGATGGTGCGCACCAGGCGCGCGTCGAAGACCACCGGCTCGAAACGCGCCAGCCGGCGCGACGTCACCGTCAGGCCGCGATCGGCCGCCAGGCGTTCGAGGAAGGCCGCGAGTTCGGCTTCGGCCTGCTGCAGCTTGGCCTCGTCGGTGTGGCGCAGGTCCACCGTCAGCGTCGCACGCGCCGGGATCACGTTGATCAGGTCCGGGTGCAGCCGCAGCCGGCCGACGGTGGCGACCTGCGGTTCGCCGACACGCAGCGCCAGCTCACGCACGAAGACGGCGATCTCGGCTGCCGCGGCGCCGGCGTCGCGGCGCAGCCGCATCGGCGTCGTGCCGGCGTGGTTGGACTGGCCTTCCACCGTGATCTCCTGCCAGGAGATGCCTTGCAGGTCGGCGACGGCGCCGATCGCCAGGCCTTCGGCTTCCAGCACCGGGCCCTGCTCGATGTGCAGCTCGACGAAGGCCTGCGGGCGGATCGCGCCGACGGCCAGATCGCCGGCGTAGCCGATGCGCGCCAGCTCGTCGCCCAGCCGCGTGCCGTCGATGCCGACGGTGTCCAGCGCGTCCTGCAGCGCCAGGCCGCTGGCGTGCACCAGCGAACCCATCATGTCGGGCTGGTAGCGCACGCCTTCCTCGTTGGTGAACGCGGCGACGACGATGGGCCGGCGCGTCGCGACGCCCAACTCGTCGAGCCGGCGCAGGGCTTCGAGCGCCGCCATCACGCCGTAGACGCCGTCGTAGCGGCCGCCGGTGGCCACCGTGTCGATGTGTGAGCCGGTCATCACCGGCGCCGCGCCGGGCTCGCTGCCGGCGCGCGTGCCGAAGACGTTGCCGATGCGGTCGACCTGCACCGTGAGCCCCAGCTCGTGCATCCAGGCGACGAGGCGGTCGCGGCCGGCGCGGTCGGCGTCGCTCAGCGCCAGGCGGCAGACGCCGCCGTCGGGCGTGGCGCCGATCTCGGCGTGCTCCGCCAGCCGCGAGGCCAGGCGGCCGGCGTCGACGCCGTCTCGCGCCAGGCGTTCCTGCTGCGCGGCCAGCACTTCGTGCGCACCGCGGCCGACGAGGCCGGCGTAGACACCCGGCGCGGTCGCACCTTCGCTGTTGATCAGCAGCACGCGGGCGTGGCGGTCCAGCCCCAGGCGCTGGCGTGCCGAGGGGTCGGCGCACAGCGCCTGCAGCGCCGCCAGCCCGGCGACACCCGACTCGCCGCCGACCAGCGGCAGGTCGCCGTGCGCGCCGTCTGCGAGTTCGCGCATCGCCTGCGCCGCGGCCTCGTCGGGCACGGTCAGAAAGGCGTCGACCGCCGGCGCGAGGAAACGCCAGGCCAGCGGGGAAGGCTCGCCGCAGGCCAGCCCGGCCATCAGCGAGTCGGTGCTGCCGCTGGCGCGCACCGGACGGCCGGCGAGCGCGCTCTGCAGCAGGCAGTCGGCCTGTTCGGGTTCGACGACGATGAACCGCGGCCGCGCCGCACCGGCGGCTTGCCACAGGCGGCTGACAACACCCGCGGCCAGCCCGCCGACGCCGCCTTGCAGCACGACGTGGGTGTAGGGCGTGTCGACCAGGTCCAGCACCTCGTCGGCGATGACGGCGTAGCCCTGCATCACGTCGCGCGGCACGGCTTCGTAGCCTTCGTACGAGGTGTCCGAGACGACCTCCCAGCCCTTGGCCGCGGCCAGGCGCGCGGCTTCGACGACCGAGGCGTCGTAGTCGCCGGCGATGCGCACGATTTCGGCGCCGAAGGCGGCGATCGCGTCTTCACGTTCCTGGCTGACGTGGGCGTGCAGCACGATGACGCAGCGGCAGCCCAGGCTCTGCGCCGCGGCCGCCAGCGCGCGGCCGTGGTTGCCGTCGGTCGCGGCGATGACGGTGAAGCCGGTGAGTGCGGCGGCGTGCTGTCCGGCGAAGAGCCCGGCGGGACTCCAGCCGGCGCCGTCGAAGCGGCGCTGCACCAGGCGCAGCAGCGCATACGGCGCGCCCAGCGCCTTGAAGCTCGCCAGCGGCGAACGCCGGCTCTCGTCCTTCAGGTCGATCGCGGCCAGCCCCAGCGCCGCGGCGCGGCCGGGCAGGGACCACAGCGGTGTCGGCTGGCGCGCCAGCAGCGGCCAGTGGGCCAGCGCTTCGCGTGCGGCGCGCGCGGCGTCGGCGTTGAGCAGCGCCGCGAGATCGGCGTTGTAAGGGCGGCGCGTGGCCTGCGGGTTGTGGACGATCACGGGCGGGTCTCGGAGGCGTTGGCGGGTAGGCGCAGGCGCACCAGTTCGGCGAACCAGCGCGCGCCGACGGGCAGCAAGGCGTCGTTGAAGTCGTAGCCGGCGTTGTGCAGCGGCGTCGCGCCGGGTTCGCTGCCGGCACCGTTGCCGAGGAAGACGAAGGCGCCGGGGCGGTGCAGCAGGAAACGGCCGAAGTCCTCGGACGCCATCACCGGCGGCGTGTCGCCGTCGACCTGTGCAGCGCCGACGACACGCTGTGCGGCCTCCAGCGCCGCGGCCACCGGCGCGGCGTGGTTGATCGTCGGCGCGAACTCGTGCGTGTACTCGACCTCGCAGCGCGCACCGTGGGCGCGCGCGATGCCGTCGGCGATCTCGCGGATGCGGTGTTCCAGCAGCGCCTGCACCTCGGGCGCGTAGCTGCGTGTGTCGCCTCGGATGACCACCTCGGACGGCACCGCGTTGCGGATGCCGTCGGTGTGGAACTCGGTGCACGACAGCACCGCCGGCTGCTGCGGGTCGACCGAACGCGCGACGACGGTCTGCAGCGCCAGCACGATCTCGGCGCCGACGACCAGCGGGTCGACCAGTTGATGCGGCCGCGCCGCGTGGCCGCCGCGGCCGTGCACGCGGATGACGAAGTTGTTCTCGCTGGCCATCAGGCCGCCGACCCGCGTGGCGATCTGCCCGGCCGGCAGCCCCGGCATGTTGTGCACGCCGTAGATCTCGTCGAACGGAAAACGCTCCAGCAGCCCGTCGGCCAGCATCGCCGCGGCGCCGCGGCCGTGCTCCTCGGCCGGCTGGAAGACGAAACGCACCGTGCCGTCGAAGCCGCCGCCTTCGGCCAGCAGCTGCGCCGCCGCCAGCAGCATCGCCATGTGGCCGTCGTGACCGCAGGCGTGCATGCGGCCGGCGAGTTGCGACGCGTGGGCGCGACCCGGCGCGTGCTCGGTGATCGCCAGCGCGTCCATGTCGGCACGCAGCGCGACGATGCCCGGCCCGTGGCCGCGGCGCAGCGTGCCGACGACGCCGGTGCCGCCGAGGCCGCGTTCGACCTCGAGGCCCAGCAGCGCCAGCACCTGGGCGACGCGGTCGGCGCTGCGGTGTTCGTCGAATCCGGTCTCGGGGAAGCGGTGGAAGTCGTGGCGCCAGCGGCGCCAGGTGGCTTCGGGCTCGGTGCGGTCGGGGGCGGCGGGGTCCATCGGCGGGCGGTGGCGGTGACGGGATCCCATTGTTGGCGCCGGCCTGTGAGCCGGCGCCTCGTGTCACGCGCACCGATGCGCTGTTTGTCTCGCAACAGCGGTCGTCGCTGCCCTGCCGTCTCAGGATGCCGGTGCGGACAGGCCGTCCAGCGCGGCGCCGGCGGCTTCGAACTCCAGGTTCTGCAGGTCGCGCTCCAGCCCTTTGAAGCGCGACTCGCCGAGCGCGGTGTACAGTGCGCCGGCCATCGCCTCGAACCGTTGCACGGCGCCGAGGTCGCCCTGGGCCAGCAGACCCTTCAGCTCGGCCAGGTCGGCGGCCTGCAGCGGTGCCGTGGCGGCCGGCGGCATGACGGGCTCGGCGTCGACGAAGGCTGCGGCCGCCTGGCGCAGGCGGGCGGCTTCGCCGGCGACGACGTCGATCAGCGCGTCCAGGTCGACGCCGGCCGGTGCCGGGCGGTCACCGTCGTGTTCTTCGGCCTCGGTGGCGTCGTCCAGCGTGCGGCAGGCGTGTTCGGCGCGCGAGGCGGCCCGTTGCAGCGCGGTGGCGCCGATCGTGCCGGCCAGCCCCTTCAGGTCGTGCAGCCGGCGGCGGGCCGTCGCCGGATCGCGGGTGATCGCGACCAGCGTGTCGGCGTGCTCGAAGATGCGGCGCAGCATCGTGCGCAGCAAACCGGTGTCGCCGCGCAACCGACGCCAGGCGGCGGCGGCATCGGTGCCGTCGATCACCGGCCAGTCGGCTGGCAGCACGCCGACCGGCATCGGCGTCGCCGCCACCTGTGTCGCGGCTACCGGCGCCAGGCCGAGCCTGCCGCCGGCGGCGCGGCGCACCGCGGCCACCAGGGCCGGCGGGTCGAACGGTTTGCCGATGACCTCGTCCATGCCGGCGGCGCGTGCGCGTGCCTGCTCGCTGCGCGAGACGCCGGCGGTCAGGCCGATGATCGGCAGCTCCGCCAGGCCCAGCACGCCGCGGATGCGGCGCGTGGCGTCCAGGCCGTCGAGCACCGGCATCTGCACGTCCATCAGCACGAGGTCGAAGGCCTCGGGTTCGGCGCCCAGCAGCTCCACGGCCTGCAGGCCGTCGCCAGCCAGGCGCACGCTCGCGCCTTCGCCTTCGAGCAGGCGGCGCGCGACGTCCTGGTTGACGCTGCTGTCGTCGACGACGAGCACTCGCAGGCCGTCCAGGCGGCTGCCGCCGTCGGGCGCCTCTTCGGCGGCGGCGGCCATCAGATCGACGATCGGCAGTTCGATCGCGACGCTGAAGCGGCTGCCGCGGCCCGGCGTGCTGTCCAGCGCCAGCGTGCCGTCCATCATCGCGACGAGCTGGCGCACGATCGACAGCCCCAGTCCGGTGCCGCCGAAGCGCCGCGTCGTCGACGCGTCAGCCTGCACGAAAGGCTCGAACAGCCGCGCCTGCGCCGCCGCAGGGATGCCGATGCCGGTGTCCTCGACGGCGAACTCGACCTGCAGCCGCTCGGGGCTGGGCCGGTGGTGCCGCAGCACCAGACGCACGCTGCCGACCTCGGTGAACTTGATCGCGTTGCCCAGCAGGTTCAGCAGCACCTGGCGCAGCCGCGTGCTGTCGCCTTCGACGCCCGGCGGCAGCGTGGCGCCGGTGTCGACGACGAAGTCGATGCGTTTCTGCTGCGCCTGCACGCCCATCAGCGCCGCGACCTCGCGTACCAGGCGGCCGAGGTCGAAGGGCGCACGCTCCAGCGCCATCTCGCCGGCTTCGATCTTGGACAGGTCGAGCACGTCGTTGATCAGCGCCAGCAGCGCGTTGCTGGCGAGCTGGATGCGCCCGAGCATGTCGGCCTGCTCGCCTTGCAGCGGCGTGCGGCCCAGCAGGTAGGCCAGGCCGATGACGGCGTTCAGCGGCGTGCGGATCTCGTGGCTCATGTTGGCCAGGAACTGGCTCTTGGCGCGGTTGGCCTGGCGCGCCTGCTGCATCGCTTCGTGCAGCGAGCGTTCCTGGCGCTTGCGCGCGCTGATGTCGTACGCGATGCCCAGGTAGCCGGCCAGCGCGCCGGCGGCGCCGATCATCGGCGTGACCGCCAGCGACACCGGCACGCGGCTGCCGTCGGCACGCAGGTAGTGGCGTTCGGCCGGCTCGTGGGCGCTGCCGGCGTCGACGATGGCGCCGAAGACGGCGCCGGCACTGCGCGTGGCGATGCGGCCGTCGGCCAGCTCGAGGAAGGGCGGCGCGTCGGGCGTGCCGATCATCTCGTCGGCGCGGCGGCCCAGCAGCAGCTCGGAGCCGGTGTTGAAGACGCTGATCGTGCCGTCGGTGTCGGTGGCGATGATCGAAACCTGGGTCGAGGCCTCGAGCACGCTGCGCAGCAGCGTCAGCGTGGTCTGCAGCTCCAGTTCGGCTCGCTTGCGCGCGCTCGTCTCCCAGCCGATCGCGACGTACTTCTCGACGCCGCCGGCGGCGTCGAGGAAGGGCGCGACGACCGAGTCGACCCAGTACGGCGCGCCGTCCTTGGCGCGGTTGCAGACCTCGGCGCGCCAGCTGCGGCCCGAAGCGATCGTGCGCCACATGTCCTGCCAGAACGCCGCGTCGTGCTCGCCGGACTTGACGATGCGGTGGTCCTGGCCGACCAGCTCGTCGACGCCGTAGCCGCTCAGGCGGCAGAAGGCGTCGTTGACCTCCAGGATGCGGCCGTCGCGGTCGGCCACCGAGACGATGGCGTGGCGGCGCAGCGTCTGCAGCAGCGCCGCGGTGTCGCGCTGCGCCGCGGCCAGCCGCAGCCGGCTCTCGGTCAGCTCGGTGACGTCGTGCACGAAGGAGTAGAAGCCGCGCACGCGGCCATCGACGCCGACGTCGGGCACGTACTGCACCAGCGCGTGGCGCGCGCCGCGGTGGGCCATCGCCGGCGTCGTGATCTCGAATCGCGAGCCCTCGCCGGCCAGCGCGGCGTCGATGCGCGGCAGGTTCTCGGCGAACAGCGCCTCGCCGAGCAGCTCGCGCATCGGCATGCCGTAGACGTTCTCGGGCTCGATGTCGAACCAGTCGCCGTAGGCGCGGTTGGCGACGCGGTTGCGCAGGCTGGCGTCCCAGTAGCCGATCATCGACGAGGTGGCGTCGAGCACGGTCTGCAGGTCGTGGCGCGCCGCTTCGAGCAGTGCGGTGCGTTCGCGCACCTGGTCTTCCAGCGTCGCGTTGAGTTCGCGCACTCGGCGTTCGGCGGCGCGCGCCTCGCGCACGTCGCGGATCGTCTTGGCCGACCCGACGCAGCGCCCGCCGGGTCCACGGATCGGCGAGGCGGTGATCGAGACCTCGATCAGCGTGCCGTCGCGGTGGCGGCGCTCGGTCTCGAAGACCTTGACGCGTTCGCCGCGCGCAACGGTGGCCAGCAACTCGTGATCCTCGGTTTCGCGCTCGGGCGGCACCAGCAGGTCGGTGGCGCGCCGGCCCAGCACCTCGGCGGCCTTGAAGCCGAACAGGCGCTCGGCGCCGGCGTTCCAGTCGGTGATCGCGCCGTCCAGCGTCTGCACGATGATCGCGTCGTTGGAGTCCTCGACGATCGCCGCGCGCCGCGCCTGCTCCAGGCTCTGGCCGAAGGCGCGGTCCAGCAGCCGCACGACGACCGCGGCCAGCAGCGCGCAGACCGAGCCCAGCAGCATCACTTCGAGGAACTCGATGCGCGGCGGCGGCTGGTGCAGGCGGTCGACGAAGGCCGGCTGCGCCTGCAGCGTCATCTGCCAGTGGCGCCCGAACATCGGCAGCTCGCGGGTGCTGGACGGCAGGCCTTCGACGCCAGCGTCGCCGATCGTGTCGTAGAAGCCGCCCGGCTGCGACAGCTCGCGGTCGTCCAGCCGCAGCCCGTAACCCTCGGCGTCGGGCATGGCGGCCAGCACCTCGTCGATGACCAGCGGCGTGTAGGCCCAGCCCAGCGTCGCGTCTTCGCGCTGCCCGACCGTGTCGACCGCCGCGCCGGCACGGTACAGCGGCAGCATCAGCAGGAAGGAGCGCGCCTGCTGCGTCGGCTCCTGCAGCAGCGTCACCGGGGCGCTGAGCGCGATGCCGCCGCTGCGCATCGCCTCCAGCGCCGCCTCCAGCCGCCGTGGCTCGGAGGCGATGTCCAGGCCGATGGCGATGCGGTTGACGTCCACCGGCTCGAAGAACTGGATCAGGTAGCGCTCGCCCGCGTGCAGCGACAGCTCCTGCACCTGGTATTCGGGCCAGCCGTCGCGGCGCTGGGCGGCGACGAAGCTGTCGACCTCCTGCTCGGACACCCGGCGCACGATGCCGAAACCGCGTGTGCCCGGGAACTCGCGCGTCAGCTCCCAGGTGAGGCTCTGGCGGTGGAAGTCGGCGCGCCGCATCTTCTCCTCGCCGGCGGCGGTGAAGGCGCCGCGGGCGGCGCGCAGACCGTACTCGTAGCGCTCCATGCGCTTGCGGATCTCGACGGCCACACGTTCGGTCAGGGCCTCGAACGCCGCCGTCGCTTCGGTCTGGTTGCTGCGCTCCTGGGCGCGCCAGGCCATCAATGCGGCGGCCAGTGTCAGCAGCAGCGTCACGGCCGCCGCCAGGGCCGGCCGGCGCCAGGGCTTCAGGTCTAGGCGGCGGGTGGCACCCGGGGCGGCGGCAGCGTGCATGTGGCGATCTCGTGGGGCCGCCCGGGGCTGCCCAGGTCGGCGTAGTCCAGCAGCCAGGCGCGTGCGCGCCCGGCGGCCTTCGCGGCGTACAGCGCCTGGTCGGCGCAGCGCAGCAGTTCCAGGGCGCGGTCGGAGATCGCGGTTGCCGCGGCCTCGTCGTCGCCGGGCCAGAGCAGGCTGTTCTCGTCCAGGCAGGCGACGCCGAGGCTGGCGCTGACGACGGCGGCGGTCGGCGAGTCCTCGTGCGGCAGTGCCATGCGGCGCAGGCGCTCCAGCACGCGTTCGGCGACGGTCGTGGCGCCGGCGCGGTCGGTCTGCGGCAGCACGATGGCGAACTCCTCGCCGCCGATGCGCGCGATGGTGTCGCCGGGACGGCTGGCCGCGTCGCGCAGCGCATCGGCAACGTGGCGCAGGCAGCCGTCGCCTGCCGGGTGGCCGTAGCGGTCGTTGAAGCGCTTGAAGTGGTCGACGTCCAGCGCCACCAGCGCCATCGGCAGCGGCGCGCGCACGCAGCGGCGCCATTCGCGTTCGAGGATGCGGTCGAAGCTGCGCCGGTTCAGCAGCCCGGTCAGCGCGTCGGTGGCGGCCACCGCGCGCAGCTCGTCGGTCAGGCGCTTGATGCGCAGTTGGGTGCGCACGCGCGCCAGCAGCAGCGGCTCGCTGACCGGCTTGGTGATGAAGTCGACCGCGCCGGTTTCCAGCCCTTTGAGCTCGAACTCGGGGCCGGTGTGGCCGGTGACGAAGATCACCGGCACGGCGGCCAGTGCCGGGTCGCGCTGCAGCTCGGCGCAGACCTCGTAGCCCGACATGCCCGGCATCTCGGCGTCCAGCAGCACGAGGTCGGGCGGCGCGCGGCGGATCGATGCCAGCGCCGAAGGCCCGTCCTTGGCGAAACGCAGCTGGCCGACGCCGTTGAGCATGCGCGCCATCGACTGGATCATCGCCGGGTTGTCGTCGACGAGCAGCAGCGTGCTGCGCGTCGCGCCCGAGTCCGGGGTGTCCATCGTGGCCTCAGGCCGTCGCGGCGCCGACGCGGAACACCGCCACCAGCTGCGCCAGCCGTGCCGCCTGGTCGCGCAGGCGCTCGGTGGCTGCGGCGCTCTCCTCGACCAGCGCAGCGTTGTTCTGCGTCGCGCTGTCGATCTGCGCCATCGCCTCGCCGACCTGGCGCACGCCGGTGGCCTGCTCGTCGCTGCCGCTGCGGATCTCGGCGACGATGGTGCCGACGTGGCGGATGGCCTCGGTCAGTTCCTGCAGTCTCTGTCCGGCGTCACGCACCCGGCCGCTGCCCTGCTCGACACGTTCGGCGCTGTCGTTGACCAGACCCTTGATCTCCTGCGCCGCGACGGCGCTGCGCTGGGCCAGCGTGCGCACCTCGCCGGCGACGACGGCGAACCCGCGGCCGTGTTCGCCGGCACGGGCGGCCTCGACCGCGGCGTTGAGCGCCAGCAGCCGCGTCTGGTGGGCGATGCCGTCGATGACGCCGATGATGTCGAGCACGCGCTTGGAGCGGTCCTCGATCTCGCCCATCGTCTGCACCACCTGCTGCATCGCCTCGCCGCCGCGGCCGGCGATCGTGCAGGCGTCGGCGGCCAGGCGGTCGGCCTGGCCGGCGCGGTCGGCGTTGTGGCGCACGGTCGAGCCGAGCTGGTCCATCGTCGCCGCGGTCTGCTGCAGCGCGCTGGCCTGGGTCTCGGTGCGGGCGCTGATGTCGGCGCTACCGACGGCGATCTCGTGCGTGCCGACGGCGATCGAGTCGCTGCCGTCGCGCACCTGGCGCACGACACGCTCGAGCTGGGCGCTCATCGTCGCCAGCGCCCGCATCAGCGCGGCGATCTCGTCGCGGCCATGGGCCTCGATGCGATGCGTCAGGTCGCCCTTGGCCACCGCCTCGGCGACACGCACCGCCTCGCCCAGCGGGCGCACGATCGACCGGCGCAGCAGGAAGCCGCCGACGACGGCCGCGACGAGTGCCAGCGCGCTGCTCGCGAGCAGGATCCAGCGCTGGCGTTGTGCGTCGGCCAGGCTGGCGGCGACGGCTTCCTCGCCCTGGCGCTTGGCATGCGCGCCGTAGTCGCGCGCGGCGGCGGCCAGTTCCGCCAGCAGCGGCCGGCAGTCGCGGTTCATGCGCTGGCGCGCCTCGTCCTGGCGGCCTTCGCCGGCCAGGCCGACGACTTGCAGCGCCACCGGGGCGTAGCGGCGTTCGATGTCGTCCATGCGCGCCACCAGGCGGCGCGTCTCGTCGGTCGAGTCGCCATCGTCGCGGGCGTGCCGCTGCAGCGTCTCCAGCGCCGCTCGAACGCGTTCGTGGGCCTCGCGCGCCGCCACGCCTTCCTTGGCGATCTCCGCGCCGTCGCTCAGCAGCACCATGTTGCGCGCCGCGACCGCCCGCTGCTCGACGGCGATGTGCATCTGCCCTGCCAGGGAAGCACGGGCGTCGGCGTCGTTGACGTAGTGTTCCAGCCGGTCGGCCGCCTGCGACAAGGCCTGCGCCGAAAGCAGCGCCAGCGCCAGCATCGCCGCCGGCAGAAGTACGAAGGCGAGACCCAGGCGCTGACTCAGTGTTATGCGTTCGATCATCTGACATCCCTTGGTGCCACGTTGTTGGCTCATTGCTGATCGCGGCACAAGGAGTTTCGGCCGACCGGGAGACGGCTGAAAAGATAAAAATGTGCAATTTGATCGCATTCGGGGCGAGCGGAGGGGGGAGACGTGAAGGGCGCCACGCGGCCGCTGCCGCGTCGTCACGGTGCTAAGGTCCGCGCCGCACGTTCATTCGCCTCCGCCTTTCCGCCATGCCCGAACTCGACGCGCTGGACCTGCGCCTGCTCGATCTGCTGCAGGACGACGCGACGCTGCCGATGCGCACGCTGGCCTCCCGGGTCGGCTCGTCGCCCGCGACCTGCCAGCGCCGCATCGCCGCGATGCGCGCATCGGGCGTGCTGCTGCGCGAGGTGGCGATCGTCGACCGCCAGCGTGTCGGCCGGCCGCTGACGGCCTTCGTCTCGGTGGAACTGGACCGCCAGAACGACGCGCTGCTGCGCCAGTTCGAGCAGCGCATGGCCGCCGAGCCGGCGGTGCAGGCCTGTTACGAGGTCTCGGGCGAGTTCGACTTCCTGCTCGTCGTCACCGCGGCGTCGATGCAGGAGTACCACGCGTTCACGCGCGCGGTCTTCTCATCGAACCACAACGTGCGCAACTTCAAGAGCATGTTCGCGATGCACTGCTCGAAGTTCGAGACGCGGGTGCCGCTGGCGACGGGCGACGAGGCATGACGTCCAGACTCTGCAGCGTCGCCTCGACAGCCTCGTCCAGCGGCGTGTGCGGTTCGGCACCGAGCAGAGCGACGAGGCGGCGGTTGTCCAGGCGCACCGGCTGCTGCCACAGGTAGCGCATCTCCAGCAGTTCGCGCAGCGTCGTGACGAAGGGCGCGGCCAGCCGCACCTGCCACCACGGGAAGTCGGCGAGCCGGGCGGTGCCGCCGTGCGCGGCGACCACGCGCTGCACGGCGCGGCCCAGATCCCGCCCGTCCTCGTCCCAGTGGCCGCCGAAGTGCAGCCGCGTGAAGGCCGGCAGCGCCGCCCGGCGCTGCAGCAGCCGTTCGACGGTGCGCGCCAGGTCGGGCAGATAGGCGTACTGGTGGCCGACACCCGGCCCGGGCAGGCGCACGGTCTGCACCGGGCGCCCGGGGCGCACCATGCCCTGGCTGAACCAGTTGTTGCGCGCGCCAGGGCCGAAGAAGTCGCCGGCGCGCAGGATCAGCACCCGCAGCGCACCCGACGCGGCGGCGGTTTCGAGGCGGCGTTCCATCTCGACGCGGATCGCGCCCTTGCGGGTGAGCGGGTCCTGCGGCGCGTCTTCGGCGATCAGCGGGAAGGTCTCGGGCCCGTAGTTGTAGACGGTGCCCGGCAGCACGACGGTGGCCCGTTCGGCGCTGGCGGCGGCGATCGTGTGCTCCAGCATCGGCAGCACCAGCTCGCCCCAGCGCCGGTAGCCGGGCGGGTTGACGGCGTGCACGAGGACCGCGCAGCCGCGTGCGGCGGCGCGCACGTCCTCGGCGCGCATCGCATCGCCACGGCGCCAGTCCAGACCGTCTCCTTCGGGCGGGGCGCTGCGCCCCAGCGCGCGCACCGCCCAGCCGGCGGCCAGCAGCCGCCGGGCGATCGCGCCTCCGGCGCCGCCCGTCGCGCCCAGGACCAGGGCTGTTTCCTTCGTCGCCATCGTGTGCTCCTGCCGTGTTCGAGACGCCATTCTGGAAACGCCGGCGATGAAAGAGAATTGCCGAACTCTGGGCAAGAGCTATACAGATTCGTATGGATGAACCGGTCGGCTGGGAGCTTTACCGCTCCTTCCTCGGCGTGCTGCACGAAGGCTCGCTGTCGGGCGCCGCACGCGCGCTGGGGCTGACGCAGCCGACCGTCGGCCGCCACGTCGCCGCGCTGGAACAGGCGCTCGGCCAGGTGCTGTTCACGCGCTCGCACGCCGGCCTGCTGCCGACCGAGGCGGCGCTTGCGATGCAGGCCGGCGCCGAGGCGATGGCCAGCCAGGCCGCGGCGCTGCAGCGTGTGGCGCGCGACTTCGGCGAGGTCCGCGGCGCGGTGCGCGTCTCGGCCAGCGAGATCGTCGCCGTCGAGCGCCTGCCGCCGGTGCTGGCGGCACTGCGCCGTGCGCACCCGGCGCTGGAGATCGAGCTCGTGCCCAGCAACCGTCTGCAGGACCTGGTGCAGCGCGAGGCCGACGTCGCGGTGCGCATGGCGGCGCCGCAGCAGGAGGTGCTGGTCGCGACACGCGTGGCCGACATGGCCGTCGGCCTGTTCGCGCACGCCGACTATCTGGCGCGCCACGGGGTGCCGTCGACGGTGGACGCCTTGCGCGCGCATGCGCTGATCGGCTTCGACGTCGAGACGCCGTTCGTGCGCGAAGCGCGCCGGGGTTTCCCGTTCTGGACGCGGGAGCGCTTCGCGCTGCGCTGCGACAGCGATCTGGCGCAGCTGGCGCTGATCCGCGCCGGCGCCGGCATCGGCGCCTGCCAGGTCGGCGTCGCCGGGCCGGGGCTGGTGCGTGTGCTGCCCGAGGCCTTCGAGCTGCGGCTGCCGGCCTGGGTGGTGATGCACGGCGACCTGCGCGCCAGCGCACGCTGCCGCGTCGTCTACGACGCGCTGGTCGCCGCGCTGCGCGCCGGCTGATCAGACCGAGCGCACGACCTCGGCGCCGGCCGCTTCCAGCGCCGCGCTGGCCTCGTGCGCCGCGGCTTCGTCGCGCGGGTGGGCGACGACCGCCGTGCGGCCGTGGCGCAGCGCGTGGCGCACGCGGCGGATGACCAGCGCGTGGTCCGGGCGCAGCGTCAGCAGGCCGGCGACCAGCATGCCGGCGATGGCCATGAAGCCGGCGGCGATGGCCGTCGTCGCCCACGGCGAGGCCACGGCCGCCGGCCAGCCGCCGACGATCAGCGCCGCGGCCAGCAGCAGGCCGAGGCCGAAACCGAGCGCGCCCAGCAGCGCGTGGCTGCGCAGCATCGTGTGCCAGATGCCGCGCTGCTCGGGCTCCAGCGTGCGCGCGATGTCGGGGTCGCCGGGCGCGACGACGGCGACCTCGCGCTCGTCGGCCGACAGGCGCGAGCGCAAGGTTTCCGCGGCGCGGCGCGCCGCCGCGGGTTCGGGGAAGAGGCCGGCGACGAGCGTCAGCGAACGTTCGCCGAACAGCGGGGCGTGGGTCGTGTTCATCTCGTGCTCCTGTGCATCCTGGGGAAGGCGGCCGCGGCCGCACGAGATCCATTGCAGCGCCGCGGTGGCCCGGCGCCCGTCGCCGCACACCGCATCCGCGTGTGGGCACCGGCCTACATCACCGGCGGGCATTAAGCTGCGCCGCCTCGACACCCCGCCTGCCGTCCATGTCCGTCCGCTTCCTGCCGTTGCCGCTGCTGTGCGCCTGGGCCGCCGCCGTCGCCCAGACGCCCGACGAACGCCTCGCCGCCTGCGTCGAGATCGCCGCCGCGCCCGACCGCCTGGCCTGTTACGACCGCCTCGCCGGCCGCGCGCCCGTGGCGCCGCTGCCGGCCACCGAAGCCCCGCCGACGCAGCTCGCCGCGCGCGGCGCGCCGGTGGAAGACCCGGCGCAGCCGAAGTCCTCCAGCCTGCTGTCGCGCTACTGGGAACTCGACCGCGCCGACAAACGCGGCATCTTCAACTTCGTCGGCTACCGCCCCAGCTACGTGATGCCGGTGCATTACACCGACCGCATCAACCGCAGCCCGAAGACGCCGACGCATCCCGAGGTCGACCAGCCCAACTACCGCAACGTCGAGGCCAAGTTCCAGCTCTCGGTGCGCGCCAAGCTCGCCCAGGGGCTGCTGCTGCCCGACGCCGACCTGTGGTTCGGCTACACCCAGCAGGTGCTGTGGCAGATCTGGAACACGACCGACTCCAAGCCCTTCCGCAACGCCGACTACGAGCCCGAGCTGATCTACATCGTGCCGACGCCGCAGTCGCTGCAGCAGCTGCCGCTGGGCTGGCGCTGGCGCTACACCGAGCTCGGCCTGGCGCACCAGTCCAACGGCCAGAGCGACCCGCTGTCGCGCAGCTGGAACCGCACCTACCTGGGCGCCGGCTTCGAGCGCGGCCCCTGGACGCTGCAGGCTCGCATCGCCGACCGCATGAGCGAGTCGCGTGCCGACGACGACAACCCCGACCTCGTGCACTACCGCGGCCGCGCCGACTTCACGCTCGGCTGGGCTTCGGGCCCGCACGCCGCGTCGCTGCTGTACCGCACGACGCTGCAGGAAGGCCGCACCGGCGCCTTCCAGTTCGAGTACAGCTACCCGGTGTTCTCCGACCAGCCCAACGGTTTGCGCTGGTACTTCCAGCTTTTCAGCGGCTACGGCGAGACGCTGACCGACTACAACTTCCGCCAGAACAGCATCGGCCTGGGGCTGAGCTTCCTGCAATTCTGACGATCACGATGTCCATCCTGCTGCTCGACCTGGACTCCGCGCCGCCGGCCGAACTGGCGCGCCGCCTCGACGACGCCTTGCGCGCCGACGGTTTCGTCGCCGTCACCGGCCACGGCGTGCCCGAAGCCGTCGTCACTGCCGCCTTCGACGCCAGCCGGCGTTTCTTCGCCCTGGCCGAGGCCGACAAGCGCCGCTGGCACATCGACCATTGGCCGCTGCAGCGCGGTTTCGACCCGGTGGGCTGGCAGGCGCTGGACCCCAACCGCCCGGCCGACCTGAAGGAGAGCTTCTACCTCGGCGTCGAGGCGCTGGGCCCCAACCAGTGGCCCGACGAGGCGCTGGTGCCGGGTTTCCGCGCCGCGCTCGATGCCTATTCGGCGGCGCTGCGCACGCTGGCCGGCCGCATGATGGGCCTGTTCGAACTGGCGCTCGGGCTGCCGACCGGCCACTTCGACGCCTTCACGCGCCAGCCGACCTGCGTCACGCGGCTGCTGCACTACCCGCCGGCGCCGGCCGTCGTGCTGCCCGGCCAGATCGGCTGCGGCGCGCACACCGACTGGGGCGCGCTGACGCTGCTGGCGCAGGACGACGCCGGCGGCCTGCAGGTGCAGCGTGCCGACGGCCGCTGGATCGAGGTCGAGCCGGTGCCCGGCGCCTTCGTCGTCAACATCGGCGACATGACGCGGCGCTGGACCAACGACCGCTGGCGCTCGACGATGCACCGCGTCGTGCCACGCCGCGTCGGCATCGAGCGCTGGTCGATCGCCTACTTCTTCGACCTGGACGCCGACGCCGTGGTCTCGCCGCTGCCGAGCTGCGTCGACGCCGCGAACCCACCGCGCTACGCGCCGATCACCGCCGGCGAGCACCTGGCCGAGATGTACCGGCGCACGACGGTCGGCTGAGCGCCAGGGCCTGAGCCAGCGCACGGGGCGGCCGGCGCGGCGGGCGGATACTCGCCGCCTCCCCGTCCCTGCCTCTCCCATGACCGACTTCCTCGTCCGCGGCGCCGCCGAACTGTGGACCGGCCGCCGCGACGCGATGCGCGTGCGCGGGCCGGTGGACCTGCGTGTGCGCGACGGCCGCATCGCCGCGATCGGCACGCTGGCCGCCGAGCCCGGTGAACGTGTGCTCGACGCCGCCGGCTGCATCGTCTACCCGGCCTGGGTCAACACCCACCACCACCTGTTCCAGAGCCTGCTGAAGGGCATCCCCGAGGCGATCGACCTGCCGCTCGTGCCCTGGCTGGGCGCGGTGACGGTGCCGTACCGCGCGGGCTTTCGCGACGAGGACGCGTTCCGCGTCGCGGTGCGCATCGGTCTCGTCGAGCTGGCGCTGTCGGGCTGCGGCACGGTGGCCGACCACCAGTACCACGTCTACCCGGGCATGGACTACGACCCGTCGGCGGTCTGCTTCGAGGAAGCGGCTCGCCTGGGCCTGCGTTTCGTGCTCTGCCGCGGCGGCCAGACGCTGCCCAGCGCCGACGCGCCGCCCGAGGCCGTGCCCGAGACGCTGGAGCAGTTCCTCGCCGGCGTCGAACACGACGCGGCACGTTTCCACGACCCGTCGCCGCACGCGATGCGGCGTGTCGTCAGCGCGATCACGACGCCGCACACCAGCTGCACCGGCGACGAGCTGCGCGAGATCGCGCGCCACGCCCGCGGCCTGGGGCTGCGCCTGCACAGCCATCTGTCGGAGACCGACGACTACCTGCGCTGGGCGCGCGAGCACCACGGCTGCTCGCCGATCGAGTTCGCCGAGCGCCACGAGTGGCTGGGCCCGGACGTCTGGTACGCGCACATGGTGCACCTGGACGACGACGAGCTGCGCCGCTGCGCCGAGACCGGCACCGGCATCGCGCACTGCCCGCAGAGCAACGCGCGGCTGGGTTCGGGCATCGCGCGCATCCCCGAGGCGCTGGCCGCCGGCGTGCCGGTCGGCCTGGCGGTCGACGGTGCGGCGTCCAACGAAGCCTGCGACATGCTGAGCGAAGCCCACGCCTGCTGGCTGACGCACCGCGCCGACCCGCGTTCGGGCCGTTTCGCCGGCCAGCCCGGCGGCCATGCCGGCGCGATGACGGTCGAGGACGTGGTGCACGTCGGCACCGCCGGCGGCGCCCGGGTGCTGGGGCTGGACGGCGTCGGCACGCTGGCCGTGGGGCAGGGCGCCGACTTCGCGGTCTACGACCTGAGCGAGCCGCGCCACTTCGGCCTGCACGACCCGGCGGTGGCGCCGGTGGCCAGCGGCGGGCGCACGCCGCTGAAGGCGCTGGTCGTCGCCGGGCGCGTCGTCGTCGAGGACGATGCGATTCCCGGCCTGGACCTGGCCGGCTTGCGCGAAGACGCGGCGCGCTGGGTGGGCGCGCTGCGCCGCTGATCAGGCCGTTTGCAGGCGGAAACGCGCCACCAGCGCCTGCAGCGCCTCGGCCTGGCGGTGCAGGCTCTCGGCGGCCGAGGCGCTCTGCTCGACGAGCGCGGCGTTCTGCTGCGTCACGTCGTCCAGCGCCGTCACGGCCTGGCCGACCTGGTCGATGCCGGCGCGCTGTTCCTGGCTGGCGTGGCCGATCTCGCCGACCAGCGTGTTGACGCGTTCGACCTGGGCGACGATGGCGGCGATGCGCTCGCCGGCGTCGGCGACCAGGCGCGTGCCGGCCTCGACGGTGTCGTGGCTCTGGCCGATCAGCGCCTTGATCTCGCGCGCCGCCTCGGCGCTGCGCTGGGCCAGCAGGCGCACTTCGCCGGCGACGACCGCGAAGCCGCGGCCCTGTTCGCCGGCACGCGCCGCCTCGACGGCGGCGTTGAGCGCCAGGATGTTGGTCTGGAAGGCGATGCCGTCGATCGTGCCGATGATGTCGCCGATGCGCTGCGAGCTCGTGCCGATGGCCTGCATCGTCGTCACGACACGCTGCATCGCCTCGCCGCCGGCGCCGGCGCCGGTGCTGGTCTCGGCGGCCAGGCGCGCGGCCTCGGTCGCGGTCTCGGCGTTGGAACGCACGGTCGAGGCCAGTTCCTCCATCGACGCCGCGGTCTGCTGCAGGCTGCTGGCCTGGGATTCGGTGCGCCGGCTGAGGTCGCCGTTGCCGGAGGCGATCTCGGAGCTGCTGGTGGCGATCGAATCGGCGGCGCCTCGCAGCTGGCCGACGAGCTCGACGAGCGCGGCATTCATGCGCGACAGCGAGTTCAACAGGCGGCCGGTCTCGTCGCGCCCGCCTTCGGGGATGCGGCTGCTCAGGTCGCCGGCGGCGACGCGGTCGGCGACCTCGACGGCGGCGTTCAGCGGCACGGTGATCGAGCGCGTGATCAACCAGGCGAGCAAGGCGCCGGTGCCCAGCGCGAGCAGGGCGGCGGCGATCATCATCACGCGCGCCCGGTCGTAGGCCACGGCGTCCGCGGCGGTGGCGTCCTTCATCGCCGTCTGGCTGAACTTCTGCAGCTCGCGCAGCGCGCCGGCGAAGGCGTGCAGCGACTCGTAGGTGACGCCGAAGAGCTGGGCCGCGGCGGCGCCTTCGTCGGCGTTCTGCATCGTCTTGAAGACCTGCGCCATCTCGCTCTTGTAGCGCTGGCGCGCGGCCTCGGCCTTGTCGAACAGGGCCACGGCGTCGGGCTCGTCGAGCAGCGGCTTCAGCTCGGCCATCGCGTCGTCGAAGGCCTTGACGTTGGCGTCCAGCCGCTCGCGCGCCTTGGCCAGGCGCTCGGGGCTGGTGTCGCCGACGATCTGCATCACGCGGCCGATGCTGCCGCGCACGTTGTCCAGCGCCGCGCCGACCAGCGCCACCTTGCGGTATTCGGTGACCGCGATGTGTTCGGTGCGTGCGTGCATGCCGGACATCGTCCAGCCGGCCAGCGCCAGCGTCGCGACCATCATCAGCAGCACGGCGACGAAGGCGACGCCCAGACGCGCGCCGATACGGAGATCACGGAAGAAGCTCATGCCGACCCTTTGGCCCCATCGGGGATTACCCGGTGTATCGGCCAAGAAGTGCAGCGGCTTTAGCGGCAAGAGAACATTTCGATCAGATTTGCCAATCGCGGCGATGTTGACCGCTGGCGCCCCAGGCTGGCGCCCATGCGGGACAATACGGGGATGATCCAGCAGCGCACCCTGAAGAGCCTCACGAGGGCCGTGGGCGTCGGTGTCCACAGCGGGCAGAAGGTCGAGCTGACCCTGCGCCCGGCTCCGCCGGACACCGGCATCGTCTTCCGCCGCACCGACCTGCCGGTGCCGGTGGACATCCCGGTGCGCCCCGACACTGTCAGCGACACGCGCATGGCGACGACGATCAGCCCCGACGGCGACCCCGGCGCGCCCAAGGTGCAGACCATCGAGCACCTGCTGTCGGCCTGCGCCGGCCTCGGGCTGGACAACGTCTACATCGACATCACCGCCGAGGAGGTGCCGATCCTCGACGGCTCGGCGGCGAGCTTCGTCTTCCTGCTGCAGAGCGCCGGCATCCAGCTGCAGAACGCGCCCAAGCGTTTCCTGCGCGTGAAGAAGCCGGTCGAGCTGCGCGAAGGCGAGGGCGCGTCGCTGAAGTGGGCGCGGCTGGAGCCGTACCACGGCTACAAGCTGAGCTTCGAGATCGAGTTCCACCACCCGGCGCTCGACGCCACCGGCCAGCGCCACGAGTTCGACTTCGGCAGCGGCCGCTACAAGACCGACATCGCGCGCGCGCGCACCTTCGGCTTCACGAAAGACGTCGAGATGATGCGTTCGCGCGGCCTGGGGCTCGGCGGCAGCATGGACAACGTCATCGTCGTCGACGAGTACCGGGTGCTGAACGCCGACGGCCTGCGCTACGACGACGAGTTCGTGAAGCACAAGATCCTCGACGCGATCGGCGACATGCACGTCGCCGGCAAGCCGCTCTTGGCCAGCTACACCGCCTTCAAGGGCGGCCACGCGCTGAACAACCGGCTGCTGCGCAAGCTGCTGGCCGACCAGAGCGCCTACGAGATCGTCAGCTTCGAACGCGAGAGCGACGCGCCGCGCGGCTTCGCCGAACTGGCGCCGGCCTGGTGACACCCGGCCGATGCTGATCTTCCGCCTCGTCTTCGGCCTGCTGCTGCTGGCCGGGCTGCTGTGCTTCGCGATGTACATCGCCACCGGTCAGACCGGCTGGCGGCGGCGCGGCATCGTCATCGTCAAGTGGACGGTGCTGGCGGCGATCGGTTTCTTCGCCGTGCTGATCCTCGAACGCCTGGCGGTGATGCTGTAGCGCGTAGCGCGGCGGTTATGCTCGCCGCGCCATGAACGTCGAGTCCTTCTTCGGCCTGGCGCGCGAGCCGTTCTCGATCGCGCCCGACCCGCGTTTCCTCTACCCCGCCGAACAGCACCGCGAGGCGCTGGAGCTGCTGAACTACGGCCTGGCGCGCGGCGCGAGCTTCGTGCTGCTGACCGGCGAGATCGGCGCCGGCAAGACGACGGTCTGGCGCACGTTCCTGGAGCAGCTGCCGTCCAACGTCGACGTCGCCAGCGTCGTCAACCCGAAGCTGGGTGTCGACGCGCTGATCGCACGCGTCTTCGAAGACCTGCACGTCGAGCTGCCGGCCGGCGACGGCCCGGTGGACATGATCGACGCGCTGCACGGCCACCTGCTGCTGGCGCACGCCCAGGGGCGGCGCACGCTGATCGTCATCGACGAGGCGCAGGCGCTGTCCCACGAGGTGCTGGAGCAGTTGCGGCTGCTGACCAACCTGGACTCCAGCGGCCGCAAGCTGCAGGTGCTGCTGATCGGCCAGCCCGAGCTGCGCGAGATGCTGACGCGGCCCGAGCTGGAGCCGCTGGCGCAGCGCATCGTCGTGCGCTTTCATCTCGGCGCGCTGTCGGAGACGCAGACCGCGGCCTACATCGAGCATCGACTGGCGGTCGCCGGCTACGAAGGCGCGCTGCCTTTCGACGGCGAGTCGCTGGGCCTGGTGCAGCGTTTCAGCGGCGGCGTGCCGCGGCGCATCAACGTGCTCTGCGACCGCGCGCTGGCCGTCGCCGCCGAGAGCGGCACGCGCCGCGTCGGCCGCGAGATCCTGGAGCGCGCCGCGCACGACGTCGCCGGGCCGGCGGTGCTGCCGGCGTCGCGTATCGCGCCGCCGCCGGCGGCCGCAGCGGCGCCCGCTGCGTCGGCCGGCGGCACGGCGACGATGTGGGCCTTCGGCGCCGGCGTCGCCGCGGCGGTCGCCGGCGGCGTGCTGCTGGCGCCGGCCTGGCGCGACCCGGCGCCGGTGGCCGCTCCCGCGGTGGCGGCGGCACCGGCGCCGGCTTCTGCCGCCCCGGTTGCGGTGGTCGCCGCTTCCGAGGCTTCTGCGCCCGAGCCGGCGCCGGTCGTCGAGACGGCGGCGTCCGCCCCGGCCTATTCCTGGTTCACGCCGCTGGCCGCCGACGAGGCGCTGGCCTGGCGCGCGCTGGCGCAGCTGTGGGGTGCGAAGCCGGCGGCCGGCGAACCCTGTGCGGCGCTGGCGACCAGCGGGCTCGCGTGCTGGAGCGGGCGTGTCGGGCTGCCGACGCTGCGCCAGCTCGACCGTCCCGGCGTGCTGCGCCTGGTCGACGAACGCGGCCGCAGCGCCAACGTGCTGCTCGTCGGCCTGGGCGAGGACAGCGCGACGCTGCAGCTCGGCGAACACCGCGAGCGGGTGCCGCTGCTGACGCTGGCGCGCTGGTGGCGCGGCGACTTCGCGACGCTGTGGACACCGCCGGCCGCCGGCGACACGCTGGCGCGCCGGCTGCACGCGCTGGACGGCGAATCGGCCGACGACGCCGACGGCGCGTCGATCGCACGGCGTGTGTCCAACTTCCAGCGTGCACGCGGCCTGACGGTCGACGGCATCGCCGGCCCGCAGACGCAGATGCTGCTGGCACGCGGCGAACGCCGCGGCGAACCGCGGCTCGGCGACTGATCAGCCGTTCAGCGCCGCGGCCAGGAACTGCAGCGCACGGCCGTGCGCCAGCGCCGCGGCGCGCGGCTCGTAGCTCTCGCGCGACCAGCAGTTGAAGCCGTGCGGCGTGCCGGGGTAGACGTGGACCTCGGCGCCGACGTGGCCGGCGAAGGCCGCGCGCACCGCGTCGACGGCCGGCGGCGGGATGTAGGCGTCGTCGCCGGCGTAGTGGAACTGGATCGGCGCCTTCACCTGCGGCGCCAGCGCCAGGTGGTCCTGGATGCGGCCGCCGTAGTAGGCGACCGCGGCGTCGGCGCCGGCCGTCGCGGCGGCGAAGAAGGCCAGCCGGCCGCCCATGCAGAAGCCGAGCGCGCCGCAGCGCTGGCCGGCGGTCTCGGGCAGCGCGCGCGCCGCGGCCATCGCGGCGGCGACGTCGGCGAGCTGCTCCTCGTGCGTGTAGGCCTGGTGCAGCGCCATGCCTTGCGCGTGGTCGTCGCCCGAGTAGGCGAGTTCGATGCGCGGCGCGCGGCGGTGGAACAGGTCGGGCGCGAGCACGACGAAACCGTCCAGCGCCCACTGGCGCGCGACGGCGCGGATGTGCGCATTGACGCCGAAGATCTCCTGGAACAGCACGATCGCCGGGCCGCGGCCCGCGGGCGGCAGCGCCAGGTAGCCGGCAAAGCCGGGTGCGATGTCGAGCCAGCGCGTGGCGACGGGGTCTTCATGGGTGTTCGGGATCATCGGCTTCTCCGTGGGGGCGCGGCGCGGTAGGCGCGGCCGCGACGGTACTGGGCATGGGCGCGGCGCGCCAGCGGTGTGGCTTCGGCCAGCGCGGCCATCGTGCCGCCGGCGTGGGCGTGCGCGATCGCCAGGCCCAGCGCGTCGGCGGCGTCCTTGCCGGGCACGCCGGGCAGGGCCAGCAGGCGCTTGACCATCTCCTGGATCTGCTCCTTGGCCGCCAGGCCGTGCCCGGTGACGGCCTTCTTCATCTGCACCGCGGTGTACTCGGCCACCGGCAGCCCGGCCGAGACCAGCGCCGCCAGCGCGGCGCCACGCGCCTGGCCGAGCAGCAGCGTGCTCTGCGGGTTGACGTTGACGAAGACGATCTCGGCCGACGCGGCCTGCGGCTCGTAGCGCGAGATGACCTCGGCGACGCCTTCAAAGATGATCTTCAGCCGCAGCGGCAGGTCGCCGCGCGGCGCTTCGGCGGTGTCGATGACGCCGCTGGCGACGTAGGCCAGCCGCGGGCCGTCGGCGTCGATGACGCCGAAGCCGGTGCGTTGGAGGCCGGGGTCGATTCCGAGGATGCGCATGGGGCGGGCCGCCGGGGCGGCGCGGCCCGCAGTATCTCAGACGCCCCCGGCGGCTTTCAGCGCGCTTCGCCGCCGACCACCAGCCGGTTGTCGACGCGCACGACGCCGTCCGGCGCCGCGGCCAGCGTCGTCGCGCGCTCGCGTGCCGTGGCGTCGGGCGCCGGACCTTCGAGGCGCACGACGCCGGCTTCGGTCGTGACGTCGATGCGCAGCGCGCTCAGGGCCGGGTCGGTGGCCAGCGCCGCCTTCACCGCGGTCGTGATGCGCGCGTCGGCGACGGCCGAGGCGGCGTTGGCGGTGGCGCGTTCGGTCGCCACCGCGCCGTCGCGGGCGGCTTCGCGGGCGTCCTGGCGCAGCTCGGCGGTGCCGCCGCGCACCTGCTCGCCGGCGGCGGCGAGGCCGGCGTCCAGGCGCTGGCCGAGCGTGCGATCGTCATAGTGGTTGGAGACCAGCACCGCGGCGACGGCGGCGCCGACCAGCGCGGCGGCCAGCAGGCCGGGCCAGCGCCGGCGCGGCAGCGGGCGGCGGGTCCTCATCGCCTCGGCGTCGGCGCGCGCGCGGGCCGCGTCGGCTTCGGCGAGGGCGGCGTCGCGACGCAGCGCGGACGCCTCGTGATCGTGGAGGATGGTGCTCATCGCGGCTCCTTCGTGGCCCGACAGGGCCGTCGCGACGATGGTCGGTGGCGGCGCGCCGGCGGGCCATCGGCCGTGGCGAGGCCGCCGCGTCCGCCGGGCGTCGCAGCGTGATGTCGGCGCTGTCCTACGCGAGGGCTGCGGCGGGCTGGCTAGACTCGTTCGATCCGGCTGCGCAGACGGCCGGCAGCTCTACCCTGTGCCCGCGATGTCCTTGATCAGAGCCTTCCTTGTCGAGGACAGCCCCGTCATCCGTGACAACCTCGTCTCCGCGCTCGAAGAGCTGGTGCCGCTGAAGGTCGTCGGCTGGGCCGACGACGAAGCCGGTGCGCTGCGCTGGCTGGCCGATCCGGCCCACGGCTGCGATCTGGCGATCCTCGACATCTTCCTGCGCGCCGGCTCGGGCACCGGCATCCTGCGCGCGCTGCGCGACGCGGGCAGCCCGCTTCGGCGCGTGGTGCTGACGAACTACGCCTCGCCCGAGATGGCGCGCCAGTGCCTGGACCTCGGGGCCGAGCGGGTGTTCGACAAGTCGCGCGACATCGACGCGCTGATCAACTACTGCGCCGCGCTGACGCCGCCCGGCTGAGCGGCCGGCGGTTACTGGATCAGCCCGTTCTTCAGCGCGTAGTAGGTGAGGTCGCTGTTGCTGGCGAGCTTGAGCTTCTCCAGCACACGGGTGCGGTAGGTGCTGACCGTCTTGACGCTGAGGAACATGCTCTCGGCGATGTGGCCCACCGTCTCGCCCTTGGCCAGGCGCAGGAAGACCTGCAGTTCGCGTTCGGACAGCGATTCGTGCGGCAGCTTGTCGGTGCCGCCGGCCATCGTGTCGGCCAGCAGCTCGGCCACCTGGCTGGTGATGTAGCGCCGGCCGCGCGCGACGGTACGGATCGCCTTGACGATCTCCTCCGGGTCGCATTCCTTGTTCAGGTAGCCGCTGGCGCCCTGGCGCAGCAGCGTCGTCGCGTAGTGCGTCTCGGGGAAGCCGCTCAAGATCAGGATCGGCAGCTCGGCGGCGCGGGCGCGGATCGCGGCCAGTGCGTCGACGCCGCTCTGGCCGGGCATCGACAGGTCCATCAGCAGCACGTCGACCTCGCCGCGGCGCACGAGGTCCAGAGCTTCGGTGCCGTTGGCGGCTTCGCCGGTGACCCGCAGGTCCACCTGCTCGGACAGGAACTGGCGCAAGCCGGTGCGCACGATGGCGTGGTCGTCGACGATGCCCACCCGGATGATCAACGTGTTCTCCTTGTCGGCGCCGGTGGCGCGGCCCCGGCGCAGTGTAGCGAGCCCCAAATCCCGTCTGCAGGCGGGGTCGGACACGGCGGGCGCGCCGCGTCGGCGGCGTCCGACCGGGCGCGGGGCGTGCGGCCGACGGCAGCGGCAAGGGCCGTCGCCGAAGCTTCAGGCAAGGAGACCGCCATGAAATCCCGCATCGCATTTCCCGCCGCGCTGATCCCGGTTTTCGCCGTCGCCGCCCTGGTGGCGGCCTGCGCCAGCGCCGCACCGGGCGCGACCCGCGCCGTCTACACCGAACGGGGCGCCGACGGCCAGCCGGTCGAGGTGACCATCGTCTTCGACGCCGCCGGGCGCGTCGTGCGCACCGAGTCGGAACTGCTCGCCGACGCCACGCGTTAACCGCGGAACTGGAAGTACCAGCGCACCGAGTGGAAGAACACCGGCGCCGCGAAGCACAGCGGCGCGACACGGTCGAGAAGGCCGACGGCGCCGGTGATCGCGCTGCGGTTGCCCCAGGAGGGCACGCCGGCGTCCTTCTTCAGCGCCTTCATGACGAACTCGCCGAAGCTGCCGGCACCGGCGGCGATGAAGGCCATCACCAGCGCCTGGCCGGCCTTGAACGGTGTCGTCCAGTACAGCGCCGCGCCGACGATGGCCGCGGTGGTGGCACCGATCGCCCACGCGCGGTAGGAGAACGAACGGTCGATGTGGCGCGCCACCGGCCGCCGCCGCAGCCAGCGTGAGGCGCCTTCCTGCGTGCGCTGCGCGGTGGCGACGACGACGACCAGGAAGAAGACGAGGAAGGCGCCGCGCCCTTCGTAGTTCCGGAACTCCAGCAGCAGCAGCGCCGGCGCGTGGCTGAGGCCGTAGACGCAGACCATCACGCCCCACTGGATCTTCGCGTTGCGCTCGAGGAAACGTTCCGGGTCGCCGGCCAGCGCGCTGATCACCGGAATCGCGATGAAGACGTAGACCGGGATGAAGACCGTGAACAGGTCGAAAGTGCGGAATCCCACCAGCAGGTACTGCGCCGGCAGGACGATGAAGAACGCCAGGATCAGGCTGCGGTGGTCGCTGCGCCGCGTGTGCGCGATGGTGATGAACTCGCGCAGGGCGAAGAACGAAAACACCGCGAACAGCAGCGTCGCGCCCAGCGCGCCCGAGACCCAGGCGAGCCAGAAGACGATCGCGCCGGCCCAGATCGCGCGCAGCTCGGCCTTCACACGCTGGTAGCGGCTGCTGCCTTCCTCGTCGGAGCGGCGCAGCATCACCAGGCCCGAGATCGCGCTGACGACGATCAGCACGCCGAAGAGGATGACGAACAGCAGGCCGACCTGCTGGTCCACGGTGAGCGCTCGCAGATGTCCCATCTCAGCTCAGGTGCGGGCGTAGCGCGACGACCGCCTCGCGGGCGCGCTCCAGGAAGGCGCGTTTGTCCTCGCCCGGCTCGAGCTGGATCGGCGCGCCGAAGGTCACGGTGCACAGGATCGGCACCGGCACCACTTCGCCCTTGGGCATTACGCGGTTGACGTTGTCGATCCAGGCGGGGATCAGCTGCACGTTCGGGAACTGTTCGGCGAGGTGGTAGAGCCCGGTCTTGAACGGCTGCGGCAGCCCTTTGTTGCTGCGCGTGCCTTCCGGGAAGATGACCAGCGAGTCGCCGGCGTCGAGCACCTCGACCAGCGGCTCCAGCGGGTCCTGGTCCTCGCTGCGCTGGCGGCTGACGTAGACGGCGTGGAACACCTCGCGCGTCAGCCAGGCCTTGAACTTCGACGAGGTCCAGTAGTCGCGCGCGGCGATCGGGTGCGTCGTCGCGCGCAGGTCGCTGGGCAGCGCCGCCCAGATCAGCATCCAGTCGAGATGGCTCTGGTGGTTGGCGAAGTAGATGCGCTGCTCCGCCTTCGGCGGGCAGCCTTTCCAGTGCCCCTGGGCGCCGGTGATCAGGCGCACGAGCGCCGTCAGCAGCAAGCCCATCAGGTCGGCTTTCGAGGCCATGGCGGATGCTAGCGGTGCGAGGCCGCATGCGTCCCAGAGGAGCGCACGAAGGCGTGACGGAAACAGAGCATGAGGGTCAGACGCAGCGCCGCCAGCGCACTCTCCCCGGGGACAGACCGCCGCAGGCGGTCAGGGGGAGCGGCGTCTCCGGAGCGGGCCGAACCCGATCCGGGTCTCCCGGTCGGGTTCGGAGCCCCCTCGGGGGGCGGCCGCCAGGCGGCCGGGGGCTCAAACTCAATGCCGGAAGTGGCGGGTGCCCGTGAGCACCATCGCGATGCCGCGTTCGTTCGCGGCGTCGATGACCTCCTGGTCGCGCATCGAGCCGCCCGGCTGGATGACGCAGGTGGCGCCGGCGTCGACGACCACGTCCAGGCCGTCGCGGAACGGGAAGAAGGCGTCGCTGGCGACGGCCGAGCCGTCCAGCGTCAGGCCGGCGTTGCCGGCCTTGATGCCGGCGATGCGCGCGCTGTCGACACGGCTCATCTGGCCGGCGCCGACACCCAGCGTCATGCCGCCGCCGCAGAAGACGATGGCGTTGCTCTTGACGAACTTGGCGACCTTCCAGGCGAACAGCAGGTCTTCCATCTGCGCCGGCGTCGGCGCCAGCGTCGTGACGACCCGCAGCTCGCCCGGCTCGACGTTCTTCGCGTCCTGGCTCTGCAGCAGCACGCCGCCGCCGACGCGCTTGAAGTCCAGCGTGTTCATCGCGCGTGCCAGCGGCACTTCGAGCAGGCGCACGTTCTGCTTGCCGGCGAAGACGGCGCGCGCCGCGGCGCTGATCTTCGGCGCGATCAGCACCTCGACGAACTGCTTGACGACCAGCTGCGCGGCGGCCTCGTCGAGCTCGCGGTTGAAGGCGATGATGCCGCCGAAGGCCGAGGTCGGGTCGGTCTTGAAGGCCTTGGCATAGGCCTCGGCGCAATCGGCGCCGATCGCCACGCCGCAGGGGTTGGCGTGCTTGACGATGACGCAGGCCGGGACGTCGAAGGTCTTCACGCACTCCCAGGCGGCGTCGGAGTCGGCGATGTTGTTGTAGCTGAGCTCCTTGCCCTGCAGCTGCGTCCAGCCCGACAGCGTGCCTTCGGCCGGCTTGGCGTCGCGGTAGAAGGCGGCGCTCTGGTGCGGGTTCTCGCCGTAGCGCAGCGCCTGGGTGCGCGTGAGCTGCAGGTTGAAGACCGCGGGGTACTCGGTCTTCGCCGGCACGGCTTCCAGCGCCTCCTCGACGCCGGGCTCCAGCGCCGTCAGGTAGTTGGTGATCATGCCGTCGTAGGCCGCGGTGTGCGCGTAGACCTTCTTGGCGAGCATGAAGCGCGTGGCGCGTGTCGTCGCGCCGGTGGCCAGTTCGGCCAGCACACGCTCGTAGTCGGCCGGGTCGATGACGACGGCGACGTCGGTCCAGTTCTTGGCCGCGGCGCGCAGCATCGCCGGGCCGCCGATGTCGATGTTCTCGATCGCGTCGGCCAGCGTGCAGTCGGCCTTGGCGGTCGCCTGCGCGAACGGGTAGAGGTTGACGACCAGCAGGTCGATGGTGCCGATGCCGTGTTCGGCCAGCGCCGCCATGTGCGCCGGCACGTCGCGGCGCGCCAGCAGGCCGCCGTGGATGCGCGGGTGCAGCGTCTTCACGCGGCCGTCGAGCATCTCGGGGAAGCCGGTGACTTCGGCCACCTCGGTGACCGGCAGGCCGGATTCGGCGAGCAGCTTGGCGGTGCCGCCGGTGGACAGCAGCTTGACGCCCAGGCCGTGCAGCGCACGCGCGAAGTCGACGATGCCGGTCTTGTCGGAAACGGAAAGGAGTGCGGTGGTCATCGGTGGTCTCAGATCAGCTTGTGTTCGAGAAGTTTGCGGCGCAGCGTGTTGCGGTTGATGCCCAGCCACTCGGCGGCCTTGCTCTGGTTGCCGTCGGCATGCTTCATGACGACGTCGAGCATGGGCTTCTCGACGGCGGCCAGCACCATCGCGTGGATGTCGTGCGGCTCGGTGCCCTTGAGGTCCTTGAAGTACTGCTCGAGCGTCGCGCGGATGCACTCGTCGATGTGTTTCTTGCTCATGCGCTTCTGACGACGATGTCGTTGTTGGCGGCTGTCGCGCAGGGCAGCTGCGGGTGATGTTCGGCCAGTTCGGCGAACCAGCGGTCGACGGCGCGCCACTGCGCGCCGGCTTCGGCGATCGTGTTCATCGCGGCGCGGAAGTCCTCGCCGCCGGGCAGGCCGCGCACGGCCCAGCCGATGTGCTTGCGCGCGCTGCGCACGCCGGCGTATTCGCCGTACAGCGCGTAGTGCTCCTCGAGGTGTTCGAGCAGCCAGCCGCGCACCTCGTGCGTGGCCGGCGGCGCCAGCAGCGTGCCGGTGGCGAGGTAGTGGTTGATCTCGCGGAAGATCCACGGCCGGCCCTGCGCGGCGCGGCCGATCATCAAGGCGTCGGCGCCGGTGCGTGCGAGCACCGCGGCGGCCTTGGCCGGCGAGTCGATGTCGCCGTTGGCGACGACGGGAATGGCGAGCGCGGCCTTCACGGCGGCGATCGTGTCGTACTCGGCCTGGCCCTGATAGCCCTGTTCACGGGTGCGCCCGTGCACGGTGACCATCGCGATGCCGGCGGCCTCGGCGGCACGCGCCAGGCGCAGCGCGTTGCGTTCGGCGGCGCACCAGCCGGTGCGCATCTTCAGCGTCACCGGCACGCCCAGCGGCGCGCAGGCGCCGACGACGGCCTCGACGATCGCGATCGCCAGCGCCTCGTCCTGCATCAGCGCCGAGCCCGCCCACTTGTTGCAGACCTTCTTGGCTGGGCAGCCCATGTTGATGTCGACGATCTGCGCGCCGCGGTCGATCTCGTGGCGCGCGGCGTCGGCCATCATCGCCGGCTCGGTGCCGGCGATCTGCACCGCGATCGGCGCGCCTTCGCCGCTGTGGTCGGCGCGGCGCGAGGTCTTGCGCGAATCGCGCAGATCGGGCCGCGACGTGATCATCTCGCTCACGGCGTAGCCAGCGCCCAGGCGCTTGCACAGCTTGCGGAACGCCCGGTCCGTGACCCCGGCCATCGGGGCGACGAACAGGCGATTCGGCAGCTCGAAAGCGCCGAGTCTCATCATCGGGGGGTGCTGAAAAAGGAGGCAGAAGTATACCGGCCGGCGTCGGGGCATCCGCTCGCCTGAGGACGGCGGGCGGATAATCCGCGGCGAGATGGAAGCATGGTTCTCCGCGCTGCTGGCGGCGCTGGCGCTGCCGCAGTACGGCTTGTCGACGGTCTTCGTCGTCGCCCTGGTGTCGGCCACGCTGCTGCCGATGGGCAGCGAGCCCGCGGTCTTCGGCCTGATCAAGCTCGACCCGACGCTGTTCTGGCCCACGATCCTCGTCGCCACCGCCGGCAACACCGTCGGCGGCGCGATCACCTGGTGGATGGGCTACGGCAGCGAGGTCGCCTACGAACACGCGACACACCGTCCGCCCAGCGAGGCGCGCCCGCTGCGCTGGCTGCGGCGCTTCGGCGCCAAGGCCTGTCTGCTGTCGTGGCTGCCGATCGTCGGCGACCCGCTGTGCGCGGTGGCCGGCTGGCTGAAGCTGCCGTTCTGGCCCTGCGTGTTCTACATGGCCGTCGGCAAGTTCCTGCGCTACCTCGTGATGACCGGAGCCCTGGTCTGGGCCTTCCCGGGCAAGCTCGCCTACTGACCTTCGGCCGGCACGCCGCGTGCCGCTCGTTCTTCTTCCCGTACGACCACGACATGACCGCCACGCCCGCCTACGACGCACTCGCCGCCACCTGGACCCGCCTGCACCGCCTGGGCCATCTGCAGTCCATCGCCAGCTGGGACCAGTCGGCCAACATGCCGCCCAAGGGCAACGAGGCGCGTGCCGCGGCGATGGCCGAGATGGCCGCGCTGCTGCACGGCCTGATCACCGACCCGGCGCTGGCCGCGCGCCTGCAGGCCGCCGAAGCCGAGTCGCTGGACGAGCCGCGCCGCGCCAACCTGCGCGAGATGCGCCGCCAGTGGCGGGCCGCCAACGTGCTGCCGACCGATCTGGTCGAGCGTCAGCAGATGGCCACCGCGCGCTGCGAACACGCCTGGCGCACGCAGCGCGAGGCCAACGACTGGGCCGGCCTGGTGCCCAACCTGAAGGAAGTCGTCGCGCTGGCGCGCGAGGAGGCCACGCGCCTGGCCGACGACCTGGGCGTGTCGCGCTACGAGGCGCTGATGGATCGCTACGAGCCCGGGCTGACGACGGCCCAGGTCGACCGTGTCTTCGGCGAGCTGCGCCAGTGGCTGCCGGGGCTGATCTGCCAGGTCGTCGAGCGCCAGTCGCACGAGACCGTGCTCGTGCCCGAAGGCCCGTTCGCGCGCGACGCCCAGCGCCGGCTGTGCGAGCAGACGATGCGCCTGCTGGGCTTCGACTTCGACGCCGGCCGGCTGGACGTCAGCACGCACCCGTTCTGCGGCGGCGTGCCCGAAGACGTGCGGCTGACGACGCGTTTCCGCGACGACGAGTTCCTCGGCAGCCTGATGAGCGCGGTGCACGAGACGGGCCACGCGCGCTACGAGCAGAACCTGCCGCGCGAATGGCTGGGCCAGCCGCTGGCGCAGGCGCGTTCGATGGCCCTCCACGAGAGCCAGTCGCTCGCCTTCGAGATGCAGCTCGGCTGCCACCCGGGTTTCGTCGCCGGCATGGCGCCGCGCATCGCCGCGGCCTTCGGCGAGCAGCCGGCCTTCGCGCCGGCCAACCTGCAGAAGCTGCTGACGCGCGTGAAGCCCGGCTTCATCCGCGTGGACGCCGACGAGGTCAGCTACCCGGCGCACGTCATCCTGCGCTACGAGATCGAGCGCCCGCTGGTCGAAGGCGAGATCGAGGTCGAGGACATCCCGGCGCTGTGGGACGCCAAGATGGCCGAGCTGCTGGGCGTGGACACGCGCGGCAACTTCAAGGATGGCCCGATGCAGGACGTGCACTGGCCGCTGGGGCTGATCGGCTACTTCCCCTGCTATTCGCTTGGCGCGATGTACGCCGCGCAGTGGTTCGCCACGATGCGCCGCGCGATGCCCGACCTGGACGGGCGCATCGCCGCCGGCGACCTGGCGCCGGTCTTCGACTGGCTGCGCGACAACATCTGGACCCAGGCCAGCCGCTGGAGCACCGACGAACTGGCGCGCCGTGCCAGCGGCGAGGTGCTGAACCCGGCGCACTTCCGCGCCCACCTCGAGGCGCGTTACCTGGGCTGAGTCAGCGCGCGCCGGCCAGCCGGCGCTCGAGATCGTCGAGCACCTCGTCGAGCCGCCGCATCGCCTTCGCGGTGGCGCCGCGCGCCGGGCGTGCGCGGCGTTGCAACGGGATCAGCCGGCGGGTCTCGTCGTCGAGCGCGGCGTCGTCCAGCCGGATGCCGTGCGCCGCCAGCCGCGGCGCCAGCTCGTCGCGCCGTGCGCGCAGATCGGCGCGCGTCTGCTGGTAGGCGTGCTCGGCCATCGCCCGGCGCTGCGAGTAGCCGAAGGTGTTGGCCAGGAACATCTCCGGGTCGCGCTGGTCGGGCTCGAAGAGCACGATCTCGGTGCCCGGGTGGGTCTGCTCGTAGCCGCGCATGCCGAGCTCCAGCCGCGAGTGGATCAGCGTGCGGAAGGTCTGGCTCAGCACCACCGGCAGGCCGCCGTCGGCCAGGCGCGGGATGCGCTGGCCGGCGCGAGCCGTCGGCGTCGCGTGGCGCCCGAGGTGGCCCGACTCGAAGGGCACCAGCGGGTTCAGACAGAGCACCAGATCCATGTCGAGGTCGAGCAGCACACGCGCGTGCAGCGTCTTCTTCAGCGCGCCGTCGACGTAGCAGCGGCCGTCGATCGGCACCGGCGGGAACAGCCCCGGCAGCGCGGCGCTGGCGGCCACCGCGCGCGAGATCGGCACGTGCTCCCAGCCCGGCCGGCCGAAGGGCGCCGACTGGCCGCTGTCGAGGTCGGTGGCGACGATGACCAGCGGCCGCGCGACCTGGCAGAAATCGTTGCTGCGCCCCGGCGCCGACAGCATGCGTGCGACCTGGCGCTCCAGCGCCTCGTGGCCGAACAGTCCGGCCGGCAGGGCGCGGCCCAGGCGTTCGAGCGCCGTCAGCAGCGAGCGGCGCTCGAAGGCGTAGTCCCAGGCCGCGTGCGCCACCAGCGCCGGCAGCATCGCCAGCCGGCGCGCGTATTCGCGCCAGGCCGGCTGCACGAACAGCCCGGGGTGGATGACGTCGTCGTCGGGCCCCTGGTTGAGGATGAACGAGGTGCAGAGCTGGCGCGGCGTGATGCCGTTGGCCAGCCCGGCGGCGATGAAGCCGCCGGCGGAGACGCCGACGTAGCCGTCCAGCCGCGTGAAGTCGACGCCGACGAAGGACTCGTCGAGCGCGCACAGCGCGCCGATCTCGTAGATCGCGCCCAGCGGGCCGCCGCCGGCCAGGGCCAGGCCGATGCGCTTGGACTCGGGTGTCGTCATCGCTTGCCGGGGCGATGCGGCCCGTTGCGGGCGCTCGCCCCGCTCCGTTCAGAGGGTGATCAGGCGGTCTTGGCGCGGCGCACGCGCTTCTTGGCCGGGGCCGGCGCCTCGGCGGGCGCTTCGGGGGCGGCCACGGCGGCCGGGGCTTCGGCCACCGGCGCCGGCTTGGCGGCGGCTTTGCGCGCCGTCTTGCGCGGCGCGGCGGGCTTGGCCGGGGCCGCGGCGGCGTTCAGGCGCTCGACCGCGGCGGCCAGCGCGTCGACCCGGTCGACCAGCGCCTGCACGTCCTTGGCCGTCGGCACGCCCAGGCGTGACAAGGCCTTGGCGGTGCGCTGCTCGAAGATCGCTTCGAGCTTGTCCCAGTTCTGCCCGGCGCGCGCGGTGACGCTGCCGGCCATCGCGCTCATGCGGTCGCTGACCTCGCCGAGCTTCTCCTCGGCCACGGCCTGCGTCTTGCGCTGCAGGTGCACGCCTTCCTTGACCAGGGCTTCGAAGACGCGGCCGCCTTCTTCCTGCGCCTTGGCGAACGCGCCCATGCCGGCCAGCCAGATCTGCTGCGCCGAGTCGCGCACCGCGCCGGCCATCGCCTTGTCGGGCCGTTCGGCGGCGGCCGTCTTGCGGGCGGGCTTCGCCGCCTTCTTCGCCGCAGTCTTCGTTGCCGTGGCGGCCTTCTTCGTTGCCATCGTCGCTCCTCGTCGTTCGGGGGTGCCCTCTTGCATCTTGGCGCAGGTCGGGCGGCCTGCAGCCGACAACTCTAGTGAGACGGCTCTAGCCGCGCGGGCAGCCGTCGCCGCAGCCTTCGCAGCGGTGCACCTCGACCGTCACGTGGCGCAGCGGCGCGATCTCGGCCAGCCGGGCGCGGTAGACGGCCGCTGGCAGCGGGCGGTCGGCGACGATCGCGATCGCGGCCGACCAGGCCTGGGCGCCGACCTGCCAGACGTGCAGGTCCGACAGCCGGGCGTCGCCGTCGGCTTCGATCAGCGTGCGGATGCGGCCGCTGATCTCGGGGTCGGCGGTGGCGTCGACCAGCGCACGCGAGCTCTGGCGGATGACGCCCAGCGCCCACTGGCCGACGACCAGCGCGCCCAGCAGCGCCACCGCCGGGTCCAGCCAGCGCCAGCCGGCCCACAGCCCGCCGGCCAGCGCGGCGATCGCCAGCACCGAGGTCATCAGGTCGGCGAGCACATGCAGGTAGGCGGCGCCAAAGTTGGCGTCGTGGTGGTGGTGGCCGTGCGAGTGACCGGGGTGATGGTCATCGTGGTCATGGTCGTCGTCGTGATCGTCGTGGCCGTGGTGGTGATGGTGGTGCTCGAGCCCGCCGCGCGCCAGCAGCCAGGCGCTGACGAGGTTGACGACCAGCCCCAGCGCGGCGACGCCCATCGCCTCGCCGAAGGCGATCGGCCGCGGCTCGCGCAGCGTGCCGACGGCGTCCCAGGCGATGCCCGCGGCGGCGGCCAGCAGCAGCAGGCCGCTGGTATAGGCCGCCAGCACCTCGATCTTCCAGCCGCCGAAGGCGTAGCCGCCACGCGCCGAGGCGCGCGCCGCCAGCCGGTAGGCGAGCACCGCGCCGCCCAGCGCCAGCGCGTGCGTGCCCATGTGCCAGCCGTCGGCCAGCAGCGCCAGCGAGCCGGTCCACCAGCCGGCGCCGACCTCGACGGCCATCGTCACCAGCGTCAGCACGGTGACCTGCAGCAGCGCCTTCTCGCGCCGGGCGACACCTTCGTCGGCGAAGGCGTGCGGGTGCAGGAAAGGCGACAGATCCCGGTGGTGCGAACTCATGGCGCCCGACTGTACGACGCGCCCCGCAGCGGCGTGCATCGGGGCGGCCGGCAGGGCGCGGACCGCGTCCCTACAATGCCCGCCACCCCTGTTTTTGCCGACGGAAGCACCCGATGTCCACCGCCTCCCCCGCCGAGACCCCCACCGCCCACATCACACCGCGCGAGAAGGCCGAGATCCTGGCGCAGGCACTGCCCTACATCCGCAAGTACCACGGCAAGACGCTGGTCATCAAGTACGGCGGCAACGCGATGACCGACCCGGCGCTGCAGCAGGACTTCGCCGAGGACATCGTGCTGTTGAAGCTGGTCGGCATGAACCCGATCGTCGTGCACGGCGGCGGCCCGCAGATCGACGAGGCGCTGTCGCGCCTGGGCAAGAAGGGCACCTTCATCCAGGGCATGCGCGTCACCGACGAAGAGACGATGGAAGTCGTCGAGTGGGTGCTCGGCGGCGAGGTGCAGCAGGACATCGTCGGCCTGATCAACGCCGCCGGCGGCAAGGCCGTGGGCCTGACCGGGCGCGACGGCGGCATGATCCGTGCGCGCAAGCTGAAGATGCTCGACAAGAACGACCCGTCGATCGAGCACGACGTCGGCCAGGTCGGCGAGATCACCGCCATCGACCCCTCGGTCGTGCAGGCGCTGCAGGACGACCAGTTCATCCCGGTCATCAGCCCGATCGGCTTCGGCGAGAAGAACGAGAGCTACAACATCAACGCCGACCTCGTCGCCAGCAAGCTGGCCACGGTGCTGAAGGCCGAGAAGCTGATGCTGCTGACCAATACGCCGGGCGTGCTGGACAAGAACGGCACGCTGCTCACCGACCTGACGGCGCGCGAGATCGACGCGCTGTTCGAGGACGGCACGATCAGCGGCGGCATGCTGCCGAAGATCGCCGGCGCGCTGGATGCGGCCAAGAGCGGCGTCAACGCCGTGCACATCATCGACGGCCGCGTGCCGCACGCGACGCTGCTGGAGATCCTGACCGAGCAGGCCTTCGGCACGATGATCCGAAGCCACTGAGCTTCTTGCCGTGACGCCCCGAGGCACCGCCCCCGCGATGGCCGCCGCCTGCGGCGCCGGCTTCCTGTGGGGCACCGGGGCGCTGGTCGTCAACCTGCTGATCGCGCGTTTCGGGCTCAGCCCGGAGAACGTCTCGTTCTGGCGTTTCGTCGTCGGCGCGGCGCTGCTGCTGGCGGTGTTCGGCCGGCCGGGGCTGTGGCGTGCGATGCGGCCGCACCTGGGGCTGCTGGCGGCCGCCGGCGCCTGCATGGCGCTCTACGTCTCGTTCTGGTTCCTGGGCATCGCGCGCATCGGCGCCGCGGTGCCGACGCTGATCGCCTTGTGCCTGCCGCCGGTGCTGGTGACGCTGCTGGCCGTGGCGCGCGGGCGCGAGCGGCTGGATTGGCCACTCGTGCTGGCGCTGGCCGCGGCGCTGGGCGGCACGGCGATGGTCGTCGCGCGCCACGAAGGCGCCGGCGAGGTGGCGACGGCGACGCTGCTCGCCGGTGTCGGCTTCTCGGTCGCCTCGGCGCTGCTGTACGCCGGCTTCACGCTGGTCACCGGGCGCCTGTCGACGACGCTGGGCCCGGGCCAGGCGACGACCGGGCTGACCGTCGTCGCCGCCGCGGTGATGGGGCTGTCGGCGCTGTACACGCCGCTGGCCTGGCCGAACGAGCTGCCGCCCGAGGCTTGGCTGTTGTACCTGGGCCTGGTGACCGCGGCGATCGCGCTGTTGTGCTTCAACTGGGGCGCGCAGCGCCTGTCGCCGACGGCGCTGACGGTGGCCACGCTGGTCGAGCCGCTGACCGCCGTGCTGCTGGCCGCGCTGCTGCTCGGCCAGGACCTGTCGGCCACGCAGTGGCTGGGCGCGGTGCTCATGATCGCCAGCATCGGCGCGCTGGGCCGGCGCGACGCGCGCCGCGCCGCCGGCGGCGCATGAGCCGGGGTGCGTCGCACGACCGGGTCTGGCTGTTCGACCTGGACAACACGCTGCACGACGCGTCGCACGCCGCGTTCGGCCAGCTGAACGTCGGCATGACCGACTACATCGAGCGTGAACTGGGCCTCACCCGTGCCGACGCCGACGCGCTGCGCCGCCGCTACTGGCTGCGCTACGGCGCGACGCTGCTCGGGCTGATGCGCCACCACGGCGTCGACGCCGCGCACTTCCTCGAACAGACGCACCGGCTGCCCGGGCTCGAAGAGCGTGTTCGCGGCCACGCGCACGACTTCGCCGCGCTGGCCCGGCTGCCGGGGCGCAAGGTGCTGCTGACCAACGCCCCGGCGCTGTACACGCGGCGTGTGCTCGGCGTGTTGGGCATCACGCACTTGTTCGATCTCGTCATCCCGATCGAGGACATGCGCGTCTTCGGCCAACTGCGGCCCAAACCCGACACACGCATGCTGCGCCGCGTCGCCGCGCGGCTGAAGGTGGCGCCCGAGCGCTGCTTCCTCGTCGAGGACACGCTGGGCCATCTGAAGGCCGCCCGCTCGGTGGGCATGGGCACGGTGTGGATGCAGCGCTTCGCGCGCCGGGCGCGGGTCGCGATGCCGGTGGCCTCGCGGCTGACGCTGGCGCCACCCTATGTCGACCGGCGGATCTCGCGCCTCGCCACGCTGCTGCGGGGATGACGACGGCCGGCCGTATGCCAGAATCCCAAAGCCCCCTCCCGCCCGAACGACACCCGCCCTTCGCCGCCCGCATGGAAGACCAGAGCGCCCACGCCGACCCGGTGGCCCCGGCGGCGGTCTCCGAGCCGGCGACGCCGGCGGTCGCCACCGCCGCGCCCGCGCGCAAGCGCCCGCGCCCCGGCGAACGCCGCGTGCAGATCCTGCAGACGCTGGCGCGCATGCTCGAGCAGCCCGGCGCCGAGCGCATCACGACGGCCGCGCTGGCCGCCAAGCTCGACGTCAGCGAAGCGGCGCTGTACCGCCACTTCGCCAGCAAGGCGCAGATGTTCGAGGGGCTGATCGAGTTCATCGAGTCCAGCGTCTTCACGCTGGTCAACCAGATCGCCGAGCGCGAGCCCTCGGGCGCGTTGCAGGCGCAGCGCATCGTCGCCGTGCTGCTGCAGTTCGGCGAGAAGAACCCGGGCATGACGCGGGTGATGGTCGGCGACGCGCTGGTCTTCGAGCACGAGCGCCTGGCCGTGCGCATGAACCAGTTCTTCGACCGGCTGGAAGCGCAGCTGCGCCAGAGCCTGCGCGCCGCGGCCGACGAACGCGGCTCGACGACGCCGACGGTCGACGCCAACGCGATCTCCTCGGCGCTGGTCGCCTTCGCGGTCGGCCGGCTGCACCGCTACGCGCGTTCGGGCTTCCGTCGCCTGCCGACCGAGCTGCTCGAGCCGGCGCTGCAACGCCTCGTCGCCTGAGACGGCGGTGGTCCAGATCGAGGTCGCCGGGCAGGCGCTCGTCCTGCTGCCCGAACGTGCCGCCTACCTGCCGGCCTGGCGCACGCTGCTCGTCGCCGACGCCCACCTGGGCAAGGCGCAGAGCTTTCGCAGCCTGGGCGTGCCGGTGCCCGCGGGCACGACGAGCCAGACGCTGGAGGCGCTGGATGCGGCCATCGCCGCGACCGGTGCCGAACGCATCGTCTTCCTCGGCGACCTGATCCATTCGTCGCGCTCGCGCACGCCGGGCACGGCGCAGGCCGTGGCGCGCTGGCGCGCCCGCCATCCCGGCCTGGCGCTGACGCTGGTGCGCGGCAATCACGACCGCCATGCCGGCGACCCGCCGCCGGACTGGGGCATCGACTGCGTCGACGGTCCGCTGCATTTCGGCACGCTGGCGCTGGCGCACGAACCCGAGCCGCTCGCCGGCCACTACGTCATCGGCGGCCACCTGCACCCGGCGGCCTCGCTGGGCGGGCCGGCGCACGACCGGCTGCGGCTGCCGTGTTTCCACTTCGGCCCGGAGGTCGGCGTGCTGCCGGCCTTCGGCGCCTTCACCGGCTGCGCCACCGTCGAACGCCGTCCGGGCGACCGCACCTGGGTCGTCGTCGACGATTCGCTGCGGCCCCTACACTCGGTTCCATGATCCCGACGTCTTCCGTGGAGGCGCTGCTCGCACGCGCCGAATCGCTGCTCGCGCGGCTGGAGTCGGTGCTGCCGCACCCGCCGGCCGCGCCCGACTGGGCCGCATCGCCCGCCTTCCGCTACCGCCGCCGCGGCAACGCCGGCGTGCTCGAGCCCGTGCGCCACGTCGCGACGATCCGCCTTGCCGACCTGAAGGAGATCGACGGCCAGAAGGAACGCCTGGTGCGCAACACCGAGCAGTTCGTCGCCGGCCGCGGCGCCAACAACGTGCTGCTGACCGGCGCGCGTGGCACCGGCAAGAGTTCGCTGATCAAGGCCTGCCTGAACGAGTACGCGCCGCGCGGCCTGCGGCTGATCGAGGTCGACAAGGCCGACCTCGTCGACCTGCCCGACATCGTCGACCTGGTCGCCGACCGGCCCGAGCGTTTCGTCGTCTTCTGCGACGACCTCAGCTTCGACGAAGGCGAGCCCGGCTACAAGGCGCTGAAGAGCATGCTCGACGGCTCGGTGGCGCAGACCGCCGACAACGTGCTGATCTACGCCACCAGCAACCGGCGCCACCTGCTGCCGGAGTACATGCGCGAGAACCTCAGCTACACGCACACCGACGACGGCGAGGTGCACCCGGGCGAGGTCGTCGAGGAGAAGATCTCGCTGTCCGAACGTTTCGGGCTGTGGATCAGCTTCTATCCGTTCAGCCAGGGCGAGTACCTGGCGATCGTCGCGCAGTGGCTGCGCGCCTTCGGCGTCGGCGAGGACGCCATCGCCGCGGCGCGCCAGGAGTCGCTGGTCTGGGCGCTGGAGCGTGGTTCGCGTTCGGGGCGTGTCGCGCAGCAGTTCGCACGCGACTACGCCGGGAGGCTGGCTCATGGCTGAGGCGAGCGAGCGCACGCCGGTCGACGTGGCGGTCGGGGTTCTCGTGGCCCCCGACGGCCGCTTCCTGCTGACCAGTCGCCCCGAAGGCAAGGTCTACGCCGGCCACTGGGAGTTTCCGGGCGGCAAGCTGGAGGCCGGCGAGACGGTCGAAGAGGCGCTGCGGCGCGAACTGCACGAGGAACTCGGCATCACGATCGGCCCGGCGGAACCTTGGAAGATCGAGCTGATGGACTACCCGCACGCCCGCGTGCGGCTGCATTTCTGCAAGGTCTACGCCTGGCAGGGCGAGTTCGAGATGCGCGAGCATCAGCAGATGGCCTGGCAGACGCTGCCGGTGGACGTCGTCCCGGTGCTGCCGGGCACGGTGCCGGTGCTGGCCTGGTTCGCCGAGGAACGGGGTTTCACCGGCGCGACGCACAGGCCTGCGTAAACTGCCCGCATGGACTGGCTCGACAGCGTGAAGTGGGGCGACGACGGCCTGGTGCCGGCGATCGCCCAGGAAGCGACCACCGGCGACGTGCTGATGGTGGCGTGGATGAACCGCGAGGCCCTGGCCGAGACCGCGCGCCGGGGCGAGGCCGTCTACTGGAGCCGTTCGCGCCGGCGCCTGTGGCACAAGGGCGAGGAGTCGGGCCACGTGCAGACCGTGCACGAACTGCGCCTGGACTGCGATGCCGACGTGATCCTGATGAAAGTCACGCAAACCGGGCACGAACCGGGCATCGCCTGCCACACCGGTCGGCACAGCTGCTTCTTCCGGCGTTACGAGAACGGGGCCTGGCAGACGGTGGAGCCGGTGCTGAAGGACCCCGAGAGCATCTACAAATGAACGAACCCGTTTCCGCGTCGCCGGCTGCCGGCGACGACACGCTGGCGCGGCTGGCCGACGTCATCGACTCGCGCCACGGCGGCGACCCCGACAAGAGCTACGTCGCGCGCCTGTTCCACAAGGGCACCGACGCGATCCTGAAGAAGGTCGGCGAGGAAGCCACCGAGGTCGTCATGGCGGCCAAGGACGGCGTGCCCGAGCGCCTGGTCGGCGAAGTCGCCGACCTGTGGTTCCACAGCCTGGTCGCGCTTTCGCACTTCGGGCTGCGGCCCGAGCAGGTGCTGGCGGAACTGCGGCGCCGCGAAGGACTCTCCGGACTGGAGGAGTTCGCGCTGCGCAAGGTGCGCCAGCGCGAGAACTCCGAAGGAGGTTGACGATGGACGACGTGGTGGCCAACGCCGAACGCGAGGCGTCGCTGAAGACGCTGGGACACGTGAGCTACCTGCTGCACGCGATCGTCGCCATCGGCGCGGTCGTGCCGGGCATCCAGGCCAGCGTCGGGCTGCTGCTGATCGCCTTCATCATCGACCTCGTCAAACGCGGCGACGCGCTGGGCTCCTGGCAGGAGTCGCACTTCCGCTGGCGCATCCGCAGCGTGATCTTCGTCGGGCTGGCCTACGTGCTGACGATCCCGCTGTGGTTCCTGTTCGTCGCGCCGGGCTGGATCGCCTGGACGCTGATCTCGATCTGGTTCCTCTACCGCATCGTCCGCGGCTGGAGCGCGCTCAATTCCAACCAGGCCCTTCCGGCATGAAGCACGACCCGAACTGCATCTTCTGCAAGATCGCCGCCGGCCAGATCCCGGCGAAGAAGGTCTACGAGGACGAGGAACTGCTCGTCTTCCACGACATCAACCCCTGGGCGCCGGTGCACGTGCTGGTGATCCCCAAGCAGCACGTCGCGACGCTGGCCGACACCGGCCCCGAGCACGAGGCGCTGCTGGGCCGCATGCTGGCGCTGGCGCCCAAGCTGATGCGCGACCTGGGCGTGACCAACGGCTTCCGCGTCGTCGTCAACAACGGGCCGGACGGCGGGCAGGAGGTCTACCACCTGCACATGCACGTCATGGGCGGCCCGCGTCCCTGGGCCAAGGGCTGACCTCACCCGTCCCAGGGTGCCCGCCGGCCTCACCATAGAATCGTGGGTTCCTCCAAAGGAGTTAAGACATGGGTTCCATCAGCATCTGGCACTGGCTCATCGTGCTGCTGGTCGTGGTGTTGATCTTCGGCACGAAGAAGCTGAAGAACATCGGCGGCGACCTCGGCGAAGCGGTGAAGAGCTTCAAGGACGGCGTCAAGGGCGCCGGCGACGTGGCCGACGAGAAGCAGGTCCCGCCGCAGCAGGTGACCGCGCAGCGCAACGACGCCAACACCGTCGACGTCGAAGCCAAGACCAAGCACTGATCCCGTGCTCGACTTCGGTTTCGACAAGATCGCGCTGATCGGCGCGGTCGCGCTGATCGTCATCGGGCCGGAAAAGCTGCCCAAGGTGGCGCGCACGCTCGGACACCTGTTCGGCAAGGCGCAGCGTTACGTCGCCGACGTCAAGGCCGAGGTCAACCGCTCGATCGAGCTCGACGAGCTCCGCAAGATGAAAGACCAGTTCCAGGACGCTGCACGCAACGCCGGCCAGGCGGTGCAGCGCGAGGTGCAGGCCGCCGGCAGCGCCGTCGAGTCCGAGTGGCGCGAGGCCGCCGACGCGTTCTCCGGCGGCTCGCCGGAGGCGTCGTCGCACGCCCTGTCCACGCCGGTGCCCGAGTACCGGCCGCCGAAGAAGAACTGGCGCCTGAAACGCGGCGCCACGCCGCTCTGGTACAAGCAGCGCCACGGCGTGCGCACCCGCGCGCAGTCGGGCGCGGCGCGTGTCGCGCGCTTCCGTCCGCCCGGCATCGGGCCGCGTCGATGAGCGCGCCGGACCCGAAGGACGACGAACTCGCCGGCACCGAAGCCCCGTTCGTCTCCCACCTGATCGAACTGCGCGACCGGCTGATCCGGGCGCTGATCGCCGTCGGCATCGCCTTCGCCGTGCTCGCGTTCTGGCCCGGCCCGTCGGGGCTGTACGACCTGCTGGCCGCGCCGCTGGTCGCGCACCTGCCCAAGGGCGCGACGCTGATCGCCACCAACGTCATCTCGCCGATCCTGGTGCCGCTGAAGATCACGCTGATGGCGTCGCTGATGCTGGCGCTGCCGGTCGTGCTCTACCAGGTCTGGGCCTTCGTCGCGCCGGGGCTGTATTCGCACGAGAAGAAGCTGGTGCTGCCGCTGGTCATCAGCAGCACGGTGCTGTTCGTCGTCGGCGTGGCGTTCTGCTACTTCATCGTCATCCCCGGGATGTCGAAGTTCATCCAGGCCTTCGCGCCGACGGCGATCACCGCCGCGCCGGACATCGAGCAGTACTTCGGCTTCGTGCTGACGCTGTTCCTGGTGTTCGGCGTCGCCTTCGAGGTGCCGGTGGCGGTGGTCGTGCTGGCGCGCATCGGCATCGTCTCGATCGAGCAGCTGCGCAAGTCGCGCGGCTACTTCATCGTCGGCGCGTTCATCGTCGCCGCGGTCGTGACGCCGCCGGACGTGATCTCCCAGCTCGCGCTGGCGATCCCGATGATCCTGCTCTACGAGGCCGGCATCATCGCCGCGCAGCTCTTCATCAAGCACACGCAGGCGCCGCAGGACGCCGCCGAAGAGAGCAAGAAGGCCGGCTGAGGCCGGCTTTTCAGCGCGGCGTGCGGCGCATCGCCGCCGGGCGTTCGCCGATCACCAGGCGCACGTCGAGCGCACGCTCGCCGCGCTGCACGCCGATCACCGCTTCAGAGCGCGGCTTCAGCGCCGCCACCGCCGACATCAGCTCGGTGGTGTTGCCCACCTCGGCCTCGCCGATGCGCACGACAACGTCACCCGGGCGCAGCCCGCCGCGGCTGGCCGGGCCGTCCTGCAGCACGCCGGTGATCAGCACGCCGGTGCTCACAGGCAGCCCCAGGCTCTGCGCGATCTCGGGCGTCAGGTCGCGCGGCTCGACGCCGATCCAGCCGCGCGTGACGCGGCCTTCGCGCACGATCGCTTCCATCACCTGGCGTGCGATGTCCACGGGGATCGCGAAGCCGATGCCCATGCTGCCGCCGTTGCGCGAGAAGATCGCGGTGTTGATGCCGACGAGGTTGCCGGCGACGTCGACCAGCGCACCTCCGGAGTTGCCGGGGTTGATCGCGGCGTCGGTCTGGATGAAGTTCTCGAAGGTCGACAGGCCGAGCTGGTTGCGGCCCAGCGCGCTGACGATGCCGGCGGTGACGGTCTGGCCGACGTTGAACGGGTTGCCGATCGCCAGCACGACGTCGCCGACCTGCAGCGAGGGCGCATCGCCGAAGGCGACGATCGGCAGCTTGTCGAGGTCGATCTTCAGCACCGCGAGGTCGGTTTCGGGGTCGGCGCCGATGACGCGGGCGCGCACCTGGCGGCCGTCGGCGAGCTGGACCTCGATCTCGTCGGCGCCTTCGATGACGTGGTTGTTCGTCAGCAGGTAGCCCTCGGGCGAGACGATGACGCCCGAACCCAGGCCGGTCTGCGCCTGCTGGCGTGCGGCCTCGTCGCCGAAGAAGAAGCGGAAGCGCGGGTCGTCGGCGTGCGGATTGCGCCGCGCCATCTTCGTCGCCACGATGCTGACGACGGCCGGCGTGGCGCGGCGCGCGGCGGCGCTGTAGCCGCCGGCGTGCAGGCCGGCCGCTGCCGAGGCGGCGGGCGCGCTGGCCTGGACGATGGTCGCCCCGGGCAGCACCGGGGCGCTGCGCGGCAGCCACTCGGGCTTGAGCGTTTCGACGACGAAGAGCCCGCCCAGCGCGACGGTGACCGCCTGCGAGAATACGAGCCAGGTTCTGCGCAACATGGACGAGAAGGAGACGGCGCCGGTGGCCGAGCTGAAAGAGATCGACGCCTTCCTCAAAGGGCTGCTGAAGCCCGAGGCGTTCCGGGATTATGGGCCGAACGGCCTGCAGGTCGAGGGCCGCGCCGAGGTGCGGCGCATCGTCTCCGGCGTCACCGCCAGCCGCGAGTTCATCGACGCCGGCATCGCCGCCGGTGCCGACCTGCTGTTCGTGCACCACGGCCTGTTCTGGCGCGGCCAGGACGGGCGGCTGACCGGCTGGCTGGGCGAGCGCGTGAAGCGGCTGATGAAACACGACCTGAGTCTCGTCGCCTACCACCTGCCGCTGGACGCGCATGCCGAACTCGGCAACAACGCCCAACTGGGCCTGCGCCTGGGCCTCGTCGCCGACGCGCGTTTCGGCGAGCAGGACATCGGCTTCATCGGCCCGGCCGCGGGCATCGCCGACGCCGCGGCGCTGGCGGCGTGTGTCGAGCAGTCGCTTTCGCGCCGGCCGCTGCTGCTGCCCGGCGACGGCCGGCCGCTGGCGCGCATCGCCTGGTGCACCGGCGGCGGCCAGGGCTACTTCGAGGCCGCGATCGCCGCCGGCGCCGACGCCTTCCTGACCGGCGAGGTCTCGGAGCAGCAGGCGCACCTGGCGCACGAGACCGGCGTCGCCTTCCTGGCCTGCGGCCACCACGCCACCGAGCGCTACGGCGCGCCGGCGGCCGCTGCCGCGGTCGCGGCGCATTTCGGCCTGGAACACCGCTTCATCGAGATCGACAACCCGGTATGAGCGCGCCGCTGCTCGTCACGATGGGCGACGCCGCCGGCGTCGGCCCGGAGATCATCGCCGCCGCCTTCCGCCAGGGCGAGGCCGAAGGCTGCGTCGTCGTCGGCGACCCGGCGGTGCTGCGCCGCGCCGGTGCCGGCATCGTCGCGGTGATCGACTCGCCGGCCGATCTGCCTGCGGTGCCGCCCGGCTGCCTGCCGGTGCTGGTGCCGCCCGGCCTGCCCGAAGGCTTGGCCGCGCTGCCCTGGGGGCGCATCGACGCCCGCGCCGGTGCCGCCGCGGCGGCCTGCATCGAGGAAGCGGTGCGCCGCGTGCGCGCCGGCGAGGGCGCGGGCATCGTCACCGCGCCGATCCACAAGGAGGCGCTGGCCGCGGCCGGCGTGCACTTCCCCGGCCACACCGAGATGCTGCAGGCACTGGCCGCCGACGGCGGCGCACTGCCGCCGGTGCGCATGATGCTGGCCAACGACGAGCTGCGCGTGGTGCTGGTGACGATCCACGTCGCGCTGCGCCAGGCGATCGAGCTCGTGAGCTACGACGCCGTGCTGCAGACGCTGCGCATCGCGCACGCCGCCGCGGCCGCCTGGGGCCGGGCGCGGCCGCGCATCGCGGTGGCCGGGCTGAACCCGCACGCCGGCGAAGGCGGTCTCTTCGGCCGCGAGGAGATCGAGATCATCGCCCCGGCGATCGAGGCCGCACGCGCCGAAGGCATCGATGCCAGCGGCCCGTTCCCGCCGGACACGGTGTTCATGCGTGCGCGCCGCGGCGCCTTCGATCTCGTCGTCGCGATGACCCACGACCACGGCCTGATCCCGGTGAAGTACCTGGGCGTGGAGCAGGGCGTCAACGTCACGCTGGGGCTGCCTTTCGTGCGCACCAGCCCCGATCACGGCACCGCGTTCGACATCGCGGGGCAGGGCGTGGCCGATCCGTCGAGCCTGGTGGCGGCGATGCGCTGGGCGCGGGCGGCGGTGGCCGCACGCGCCTGAGCCGGGTTCAGGCGCCGGCGCTGCCGCCCATCGCGGCGAGCTGGCGCCGCGCCCGCGCCGTCGCACGCTCGAGCAGGTAGGCGTTCTCGTAGGCGCGCAGGCGCCCGGTCTCGCACAGCCGCACGAGCATGCGCTGGGTCAGCGAGATCGTCTCCTTGTGGCGCGTGCCGTGGTGGAAGACGAAGAACGTGCGCCCGGCGCTGACGTGCACCAGCCGAACCTTCTGCCAGGCGTCGCCGATGTGCATGCGGTAGGCGAAGCCGACCTGCACGTGCTCGGCCAGCGCCCGGCCTTCGGTCGGTTCCACCGGCTCCGAGGGCGCCGGCAGGCCGCCGATCGCGGTGTCGGCGCTGGTCACCGGCGCGTCGTCGCCGATCACGATGTCGATCTGGCCGTTCCAGTCGACCTGGCTCTCGTCGACGAGGCCGACGCGTGCGGCCTCCTCGGCGCTGAAGCTGGGTTCGGCGATGACCTCGTCGAGCACCGGCAGGTTGGCCGGCGCGGCCCGCAGCGCCTCGCGCGAGGGCAGCGGGCGCTGCAGCGCGCCGTCGACCTCGCGTGCGAGCAGGTTGATGTCCAGCGGCCGCACCGGCTGCGCCTTCAGCGACTCGGCGTGCGCCGGCAGCAACCGGCCGAAGAACTCGCGCCGCGAGGCTTCGGGCCAGCCGATGCGGTCCAGGCCTTCGCCGAGGTCCTTCATCAGCTTGGGCAGCTCGGCGAGGAAGCTCTTGCGCTGCGCCGACGAGGTCTTGGGCTGCACGCTCATGAAGAGCTCGCGGCCGACCTGGCGCAGCTGGCGCACCGACTCGGCGTCGGCGCCGTCGCGCTCGCTGGCGGCGACGACGACCTGGCTCCAGACCTGGCTGATGAACTCGCGCAGGAACTCCGGTGCCGACAGGCCCTTCAGTTCGCCCTGCAACTGCTGCGCGTAGAGCGCACGCAGGCGCAGCTCGTCTTCCTTGGCGGCCAGCAGTTCGGCAGCGTCGCCCTGGGCGCGCACCTCGTCGCGGCCCTGCTCGGCGACGAAGGCCTCGAGCGCGGCGAGCTTGCTCTGGTAGAGCTCGAGCTGGTCGAAGTCGCCCTGCACGACCTCGTCGACGAGCTCGCGGATGCGGCCCAGCACGCGCTGCGCGCCGGCGTCGCCGATGTCGTCGAAGCCTGCGCCCAGTGAGGCGATGCGGTTGACGAAGCGGCGCACCGGGTGGCGGCGCGACGAGAAGAAGCTCGGGTCACCGAGCGCCGCGCGCAGCACCGGCAGCTGCAGTCGCGCGATCTCGCGCGCGATCTGCGGCGGCACCTTCGGGTCCGACAGGATCTGGTCGAACAGGCTGCCGATGACGTCGATGACCATCAGGTCGAGCGAGCCGCCGGCGGCCTGGCGCAGCTCGTCGCGATGGGCGTGGATCAGGTTGGGCAGCGCGCCGCCGCCACCGACATCGGCGACGTCGGCCATTGCCGCGGCCTCGGCGTACGCGATGCGCCGCATCAAGGCCATCATCGCCGGGTCGACGTCGCCCAGCGGCGTGCCGCGGCCGCCGGGGCCCGAACGCGTGCTCGGGGCGAAGCTGCTGCTGCCGCCGCGGCGGCTGCCCCAGCGGCTGTCGATCTCGGGGCCCAGTGCCGCGCGTTCGGACTCGGCGCCGCGTTCGCCGGCACCGAAGCCGGTGCTCGGCGCGCCGCTGCGCGACTCGGTGTTGCGCACCGTCAGCCCGGCCGGCTGAACGCCGGCGCGGCGCAGGTCGGCGACGATCTCGGCGTAGGTGCTGCGCAGCAGGGTGCTCAGCGAACGCGCCATCTCCCGGGCCAGCGCGTCGCGTACCTCGGGGCGGTCGGAGACGGTCTCGACGGCCTGGTACATCGCGTGGCCGACGACCTCGGGGCGCAGCGGGTTGCGCTCGCGCTCGTCGCGTGCGCCGCCGAGCAGGGCGCCGACGTAGGCGCCGAGCTCGCGGAGTTCCCATTCGCAGGCATGCGCGGCTTCCAGGCCGAAGCGTTCGGCGGCGACCTCGATCTCGAGCTCGCGGTCCTCGACGAGCCGCAGCGACTCCCAGCTCGGGCTCTGCGTCGAGTCCTCGCCGGAGCGCGGCGCCACCTCGCGCAGCACGCGGCGGTCGAACTCCTCGTTGAAGGCCAGCGCGAAGACCGCCGACTTGCGGTTGAGCTCGAACTGCGCGCCGAGCAGCCCGTCGCGCTGGAACGCGTTGTTCGACGCCAGGGCGGCGAGGCCCAGGCTCTCGATGGTGCGTTCGGTCGCCTGACGCGCCGCCAGCTTGATGCGCTGGACGGCGGCCTCGAGAGCGGCGGGCAGGCGATGGACGGGGTGCGGATTCATGGCGGGTGGCAGCCCCCCGAGTATGCGGCAACTGCCGCCGGCTGCCCCGGATTACTTGCGTGCCAGCGCGTCGCGGATCTCGCGCAGCAGCAGCACGTCTTCGGGCGTCGGCGCGGGGGCCGGCGGCGGGGGCGGCGGCGTGTTGCGCTTGATGCGGTTGATCTGCTTGACCATCACGAAGATGATGAAGGCGAGGATCACGAAGTTCACCGACACGGTGATGAAGTTGCCGTACGCGAAGACCGCGCCGCCCTTCTTGGCCTCGGCCAGCGTCGTCGCCGTCTGGCCTGCCAGCGGGATGAAGTAGTTGCTGAAGTCCAGCCCGCCGACGACGCGGCCGACGACCGGCATGATGACGTCGCCGACGAGCGATTCGACGATCTTGCCGAAGGCGCCGCCGATGATCACGCCGACGGCGAGATCGACGACGTTGCCCTTGGTGGCGAACTCCTTGAATTCCGATGCGAAGCTCATGCGAGCCCCCTCCTGCTGGTTGTTGGACGGTGGATCGGCCCCGTTTCGCGGACGTGTCACGAGGCCTCGACGACGGTAGGTGCAGCCATAGACCTCGTCAAGCACGCCAGTGAGCGGCGGATGCCCCTTCGGCGTCGGCTAGAATCACGGGTTGACCCGAATCCCCCCTCCCGAGCAACACCCGAGGACATCCATGAGTGACGCTGCCGTCGACCAAGGACGACGCACCTGGATCGCCATCACCTGCGGCGCTGGTGCCGTTGGTGGCGCGGCGGTCGCCGTTCCGTTCGTCAGCACTTTTGCGCCTTCCGAACGGGCCCGCGCCGCGGGCGCGCCGGTCGAAGTCGACATCAGCAAGCTGGCGCCCGGCGATCGCATGACCGTCGAATGGCGCGGCAAGCCGGTGTGGATCCTGCGCCGCACGCCGGAACAGGTCGAAGAGCTGAAGAAGCACGACGACCAGCTGGCCGACCCGAACTCCGAGCGCAAGGCCTACCCGATCCCGGACTACGCCAAGAACACCGCGCGCTCGATCAAGCCCGAGTACCTGGTCGTCATCGGCATCTGCACGCACCTGGGCTGCTCGCCCGGCGGCGTGGCCAAGGGCAGCGGCAACGCCAGCGTGCCCGCCGACTGGCCGGGCGGCTTCCTCTGCCCCTGCCACGGCTCGACCTTCGACCTGGCCGGCCGCGTGTTCAAGAACAAGCCCGCGCCGGACAACCTCGAGGTGCCGCCGCACATGTACTTGTCCGACACCGTTCTGCTGATCGGTGAAGACAAGAAGGCCTGACGCCGCAAACCACGAAGTCCGAGGTCAATTCGATGGCTGAATTCAAGCAAGCGCGGCCGGGTGCACCGATGGCCGAGCAGTTCATGACATGGGTGGACAACCGGTTCCCGGCCACCAAGCTCTTCAAGGAGCACATGTCGGAGTACTACGCGCCGAAGAACTTCAACGTCTGGTACTTCTTCGGCTCGCTGGCGATGCTGGTCCTCGTGATCCAGATCGTCACCGGCATCTTCCTCGTGATGCACTACAAGCCCGACGCCGCGGTCGCCTTCGCGTCGGTCGAGTACATCATGCGCGACGTGCCCTGGGGCTGGCTGGTGCGCTACATGCACTCCACCGGCGCCTCGGCGTTCTTCATCGTCGTCTACCTGCACATGTTCCGCGGGATGATCTACGGCAGCTACCGCAAGCCGCGCGAGCTGGTGTGGATCTTCGGCTGCGCGATCTTCCTCGCGCTGATGGCCGAAGCCTTCATGGGCTACCTGCTGCCGTGGGGCCAGATGAGCTACTGGGGCGCGCAGGTCATCATCAACCTGTTCTCGGCGATCCCCTTCGTCGGCAACGACCTGTCGCTGCTGATTCGCGGCGACTTCGTCGTCGGCGACGCGACGCTGAACCGCTTCTTCAGCTTCCACGTCATCGCCGTGCCGCTGGTGCTGCTGGGCCTGGTCGTCGCGCACATCATCGCGCTGCACGAAGTGGGTTCGAACAACCCCGACGGCATCGAGATCAAGGCGCTGAAGGACGACAAGGGCATCCCGCTGGACGGCATCCCCTTCCATCCGTACTACACGGTGCACGACATCTACGGCGTGGCGATCTTCCTGATCCTCTACAGCGCCGTGCTGTTCTTCGCGCCCGAAGGCGGCGGCTACTTCCTGGAGTTCAACAACTTCATCCCGGCCGACCCGCTGAAGACCCCGGCGCACATCGCCCCGGTGTGGTACTTCACGCCGTTCTACTCGATGCTGCGTGCGGTGACCGACGACATGGTCACGGTGCTGGTCGTGCTGATCGCCGTCGCCGGCGTGCTGGGCTTCGTCAAGGGTGGCTTCAAGGGGCCGTGGAAGTTCGCTCCGCTGGTCGGCGCGATCGTCCTGGCCGCGCTGCTGAAGACCTTCGACGCCAAGTTCTGGGGCGTCGTCGTGATGGGCGTCGCGGTGCTGATCCTCTTCTTCCTGCCCTGGCTGGACCGCAGCCCGGTGAAGTCGATCCGCTACCGTCCGGCCTGGCACAAGGCGGTCTACGCGGTGTTCGTCGTCAACTTCCTCGTCCTCGGCTACTACGGCATCCAGCCGCCGTCGGCTGCCGGCTCGATCATCTCGATGGTCGGCACGCTGTTCTACATGGGCTTCTTCCTGCTGATGCCCTGGTGGAGCCGCATCGGCGAGTTCAAGCCGGTGCCTGAGCGCGTGACCTTCCGCGCCCACTGAGCCGACGAGAGCGGAGTCCTAGACACCATGAAGAAACTGATCCTCTCCCTGCTCGCCAGCCTCGCGCTCCTCGGTGCGGCACATGCCAACACCGGCGGCCCGGCCTGGGACAAGTTCCCGGCCGAGCGCCTGAACGACCAGGCGGCGCTGCAGCGCGGTGCGCAGACCTTCGTCAACTACTGCCTGAACTGCCATTCGGCGTCGTACGTGCGGTACAACCGCCTGCGCGACATCGGCCTGACCGAGCAGCAGATCCGCGACAACCTCATCCTCACCGGCGTGAAGGTCGGTGAGCTGATGAACAGCGCGATCGACCCGCGTGACGCCAAGGAATGGTTCGGCGCCACGCCGCCGGACCTGTCGCTGGTGGCGCGCTCGCGTGCCGACGGCTCCAAGGGCAGCGGCGCCGACTACCTCTACACCTACCTGCGCGGTTTCTACCGCGACGACAGCCGTCCCACCGGCTGGAACAACCTGGTCTTCCCGGCCGTCGGCATGCCGCACGCGCTGTGGGAGCTGCAGGGCACGCAGCGTGCGGTGTTCGAGGAGGAGAAGGACGCGCACGACCCGTCCAAGGTCACGCACGCCTTCAAGGGCTTCGAGCTCGAGACCCCGGGCAAGATGTCCAAGGCCGAGTACGACGCCACCGTCGCCGACCTCGTCGCATTCATGACCTGGATGTCCGAGCCGGTGCGCAGCACCCGCACCCAGCTGGGTATCGGCGTCCTGATCTTCCTGGCCATCTTCACCGTGATCGCCTGGCGCCTGAACGCGGTGTACTGGAAGGACGTCAAGTAGACGTCCACCACGCCCGGCGGTGGGCCGGGCCATGGAGCGCAGTGGCAGCCTTCGGGCGACCACTGCGTTCGCTTCTTTTGACGCGGGGCTCTTCGGGCCCCCACTGACGATTGAGGGCCCCACGCCATGATGGTGCTTTACTCCGGAACGACCTGCCCCTACTCGCACCGCTGCCGCTTCGTGCTGTTCGAGAAGGGCATGGACTTCGAGATCCGCGACGTCGACCTCTTCGCCAAGCCCGAAGACATCGCGATGATGAATCCGTACAACGAGGTGCCGATCCTCGTCGAGCGCGATCTCATCCTCTACGAATCGCACATCATCAACGAGTACATCGACGAGCGCTTCCCGCATCCGCAGCTGATGCCTGGCGACCCGGTGGCGCGTGCGCGCGTGCGGCTGTTCCTCTTCAACTTCGAGAAGGAACTGTTCGCCCACGTGAACCTGCTCGAGGGCCGCGGCATCAAGGCGACCGACAAGCAGCTCGAGAAGGCGCGTTCGCAGATCCGCGACCGCCTGACGCAGCTCGCGCCGATCTTCGTCAAGAACAAGTACATGCTCGGCGACGACTTCTCGATGCTCGACGTCGCGATCGCGCCGCTGCTGTGGCGCCTGGACTACTACGGCATCGACCTGTCGAAGAACGCCGTGCCGCTGCTGAAGTACGCCGAGCGCATCTTCTCGCGCCCGGCCTACATCGAGGCGCTGACGCCGTCCGAGAAGGTCATGCGCAAGTAAGACGGCGGGGCCTCGAGCGATGAGCGCGTCCAGCGACAACCAGGGTTCCTCGACTCGCCCGTACCTGCTGCGGGCGCTGCACGACTGGTGCACCGACAACGGCTTCACGCCGTACATCGCGGTCTACGTCGACGCGAGCGTGCAGGTGCCGATGGAGTACGTGAAGAACCACGAGATCGTGCTCAACGTCGGCTTCGAGGCCACGTCCGGGCTCAAGCTCGGCAACGAGTTCATCGAGTTCAAGGCCCGCTTCGGCGGCGTGCCGCGCGACATCGTCGTGCCGGTCGACCACGTCGTCGCGATCTACGCGCGCGAGAACGGGCAGGGCATGGCCTTCCCGGCGCCGGCCGAAGCGCCTGCCGCTTCGTCGGCTCCGGCCGCCGAGGCCAAGGCGCCGACGCCGCTGCGCTCGGGCCTGCGCCTGGCCTCCGAGGCTCCCGAGCCGCCGGAAGCCGCCGACGAAGCGCCGCCCGCAGCGCCCGAAGAGCCGCCCGAGCCTTCCGGCCCCGGCGGCCGCCCGTCGCTCAAGCGGATCAAGTAGGCGCTCCTACAATCCGAAGCTCGCGCCGGCTTAGCTCAGTTGGTAGAGCACCCGCCTTGTAAGCGGAAGGTCGTCAGTTCGACTCTGACAGCCGGCACCAGCCCCCCGGCGCGCCGCCTCAGCGGCGAATGCCGGGTTCGGGCGGCAACACCCGCACCTTGATCGCCACCGGCGCCCAGCCGGCGTCGCGCAGCCGCGTGTCCAGGCGCGGCAGCAGCTGGCGAAGCTTGGCCGCGGCGGCGCCGTGCGCGGCCAGCAGCGTCCAGCCTTCCTCGTCCAGCGGCCCCGGCCGCACCGCGGTGCGCAGGCCGCCGGCCAGCAGCGGCGCGACCGCGTCGTAACGCGCGCGCGACTCGCGCGCGCGTTGCAGCAGCCCGGCCAGCGTCGCGTGGCCGCTCAGCGCGTCGTTGAACGACAGCGTGCCGGCGAGAGGGGAGCGGGGGGCCATCACGACAGTCTAGCCCGATGGCCGCGCGAGCGCGGGGGCGCCCATGTCGCGCCATCCCCGGGTGCTAAACTCGTTGGCTTCGTGTCCGTGCGCCAGCGCGACGCCCGAGCGCCCCGAGCGAATCGCCCGATCCCTCGCGGCCCTGCGGCATCGCGGGGGGCAGGCACCGCATCACATCTCGAGCGCGGACTTCATGTTTCCCAAGATCCTGACCCAGATTTTCGGCAGCCGCAACGAACGCCTGCTGAAGGGCTATCGGCGCACGGTCGACAAGATCAATGCGCTGGAGTCGCAGCTGCAGAAGCTCGACGACGCCGCACTGCGCGCCAAGACCGACGAGTTCCGCCAGCGCCTGGCCCAGGGCACCGCGCTCGACGACCTGCTGCCCGAGGCCTTCGCCGTCGTGCGCGAGGCCGGCAAGCGCGTGCTGAAGATGCGCCACTTCGACGTCCAGCTGATCGGCGGCATGGCGCTGCACGAAGGCAAGATCGCCGAAATGCGCACCGGCGAAGGCAAGACGCTGGTCGCCACGCTGCCGGTGTACCTGAACGCGCTGCCCGGCAAGGGCGTGCACGTCGTCACCGTCAACGACTACCTCGCGCGCCGCGACGCCGAGTGGATGGGCCGGCTCTACGGCTTCCTCGGCCTGACGGTCGGCGTCAACGTGCCGGGCCTGTCGCGCGAGGAGAAGCAGGCCGCGTTCGCCGCCGACGTCACCTACGGCACGAACAACGAGTTCGGCTTCGACTACCTGCGCGACAACATGGTCTACGACGTGCGCGAGCGCGTCGCGCGCGGCCTGAACTACGCCATCGTCGACGAGGTCGACTCGATCCTGATCGACGAGGCGCGCACGCCGCTGATCATCAGCGGCCAGGCCGAGGACCACACCGAGCTGTACGTCAGCGTCAACGCCGTGATCCCGAAGCTGAAGAAGCAGATCGGCGAAGCCGATCCGCGCACCGGCGAAGGTGTCATCGAGCCGGGCGACTTCACCGTCGACGAGAAGGCGCACCAGGTCTTCCTGACCGAAGCCGGCCACGAGAAGGCCGAGCAGATCCTCGCCGAGGCCGGCCTGCTGGCCCCCGGTGCGAGCCTGTACGACCCGGCCAACATCGCGCTGATGCACCACGTCTACGCGGCGCTGCGGGCCCACCAGCTCTACAACCGCGACCAGCATTACGTCGTGCAGAACGGTGAGGTCATCATCGTCGACGAGTTCACCGGCCGTCTGATGACGGGCCGGCGCTGGAGCGACGGCCTGCACCAGGCCGTGGAAGCCAAGGAAGGCGTCCGGATCCAGAGCGAGAACCAGACGATGGCCTCGGTCACGTTCCAGAACTACTTCCGCATGTACGGCAAGCTGTCGGGCATGACGGGCACGGCCGACACCGAGGCCTACGAGTTCCAGGAGATCTACGGCCTCGAGACGGTGGTCATCCCGCCGAACAAGCCGACGATCCGCCAGGACGAGAACGACCTGATCTACAAGACGGCCAAGGAGCGCTACGACGCCGTCATCGCCGACATCCGCGACTGCTACGAGCGCGGCCAGCCGGTGCTCGTCGGCACGACCTCGATCGAGAACTCGGAGCTGATCTCCGACCTGCTGAACAAGGCCGGGCTGCCGCACCAGGTGCTCAACGCCAAGCAGCACGCCAAGGAAGCCGAGATCGTCGCCCAGGCCGGCCGGCCGAAGATGGTGACGATCGCCACCAACATGGCCGGCCGCGGCACCGACATCGTGCTCGGCGGCAACGTCGAGAAGCAGATCCAGTTCCTCGACGCCGACCCGGCGCTGTCCGACGACGAGAAGAAGGCTCGCGCCCAGCAGCTCACCGACGAGTGGCAGGGCCTGCACGAGAAGGTCAAGGCGCTGGGCGGGTTGCGCATCGTCGCCACCGAGCGCCACGAGAGCCGCCGCATCGACAACCAGCTGCGCGGCCGTTCGGGCCGCCAGGGCGACCCGGGTTCCAGCCGCTTCTACCTGAGCCTGGACGACCCGCTGATGCGCATCTTCGCCGGCGACCGCGTGCGCGCGGTGATGGACCGGCTGAAGATGCCCGAGGGCGAGGCCATCGAGGCCGGCATCGTCAACCGCTCGATCGAGAGCGCGCAGCGCAAGGTCGAGGCGCGCAACTTCGACATCCGCAAGCAGCTGCTCGAGTACGACGACGTCTCGAACGACCAGCGCAAGGTCATCTACCAGCAGCGCAACGAGATCCTCGAGTCCGAGTCGCTGGACCAGCAGATCGCCAACCTGCGCCGCGCGACGATGACCGAGGTCGTGCGCACCTACGTGCCGGCCGAGAGCCTGGAAGAGCAGTGGGATCTGGCCGCGCTCGAGCGCGTGCTGGCCGAGGAATGGCAGCTCGAGCTGCCGCTCAAGAGCATCGTCGAGGGCAGCGAAAGCATCACCGACGACGAGATCGTCGACAAGGTGGTCGCCGCCGCCGACGCGCAGTTCCAGGCCAAGGTCGACCTCGTCGGCAGCGAGCAGTTCACGCCCTTCATGCGCATGGTGCTGCTGCAGGCGATGGACTCGCACTGGCGCGAGCACCTGGCCGCGCTGGACTACCTGCGCCAGGGCATCCACCTGCGCGGCTACGCGCAGAAGAACCCGAAGCAGGAATATAAGCGCGAGGCCTTCGAGCTCTTCAGCCAGCTGCTCGACGTCGTGAAGATGGAAGTCACGCGCGTGCTGATGACGGTGCGCATCCAGTCGCGCGACCAGGCCAGCGAAGCCGCCGAAGCGATCGAGGAGCAGGCCGGCCAGGTCAGCAACGTCACCTACACGCATCCCAACGAGGACGGCAGCGTCTCGCAGGAGGCCGACGCCGCGGTCGCGGTGGCCGACGAGGTGCCGCGTGTCGGCCGCAACGACCCCTGCCCCTGCGGCAGCGGCAAGAAGTACAAGAACTGCCACGGCAAGCTGGCCTGAAGCCAGCACGCCACGACGACGGGGCCCTGCGGGGCCCCGTTTCATTTTCCGGCGGGCATGAAAAAGGGGCCCCGCAGGGCCCCTTCGACGTTCGCCGTGCCGCTTACTGCGGGCGCGCGATCGTGATCACCGGCGAGGTCCAAGTCTCCCAGTCGCTGGCGATGCCCTCGTCGCCCAGCGCCTTCAGCACCGAGATCTTCACGACGTAGCGGCCGTTGGGCACCGTCTTCCAGGCCTTGGGGTTCTCGCCCTTGCCGCGGAAGGTCGTGCCGTCCCAGGAGTAGGTGAAGAAGCCGCCCGGGGTCGAGTTGCGGGTGACGTACTCCTCCATGCTCACGCGATGCCAGGACTTGCCGCTGTCGGCGTCGAAGGCTTCCAGGATCACCTTGCGCGACAGGTGGTCGTAGTGCACGAGGAAGTACGGGATGTTCCCGTCGGCCATCGTGTAGGTCGCACCCGAGGGCTGGTTGGTGTAGCTGCCGCCGGCCAGCGTGGCCAGCCACGGGAAGCCGTTGGCCGTCGGCGTCAGCACCACGGTCGACTGGTAGTCGCCCTTGAAGCCGGCGTAGGGCACACGCAGCGGCGCGGTGCCGTTGGTCGGCGTCAGCACGATGTAGCCGCCGTACAGGCCGCGGTCGACCAGCGTCGAGTTGGCGGTGATCGTCGCCGAGAACTTAGCCGTGCCGCGGGCCGGCACCGTCAGGGTCGTCTGGCTGAAGCTCACCGTCGCCGGGGCGTCAAAGGTGCCGCTGATGTTGTACGAGCTGCCGGTGGTCGTGTTCGGGCCGGCGGCCAGCGACGCGACGTGGCTGATCGTGTAGGTCACCGGCGCGCCCGAGCGATTGGTGACGGTCATCGTCTTCAGCGAGCTGCCGGCGGCGCTTTCGCCCAGCGCGAGCTGGCTCGGCGACACCGTGGCCGTGTTCTGGATCACGCCGATGATGTCCAGCATGCCCGAACCCTGGCGGAAGGCGTAGTCCAGGAAGCCCAGGCTGGCGTTGCCCGACCAGTTCTTCGGATCGGCCGTGTTGTAGATCCGGTCGGCCACCTGGTTCGGCTTGAGCTTGGGGTTGGACTCCAGGATCAGCGCCACGCCGCCGGCGACGTGCGGCGAGGCCATCGAGGTGCCCGACAGCGTCGCCGTGCCGCCCAGTTCCAGCGGGTAGGTCGACAGGATCGCACCGCCCGGAGCGCCGACGTTGGGTTTGAAGCCGAGCTCGGCGTCCAGGCCGTAGGAGCTGAAGCCGGAGATCAGGCCGCCCGTGCCGTACGGGTAGCTGACGTAGGTGCCCGACCAGTTCAGCGTCGTCGTGCCGGCGGTGATCGCGGCGTCGAGCTTGGCGCCCTGGTCGGCGGTGATCGCGACCACCGGGATCGTGATCGCCGGCGTGCCGGCCACCGTCGGCGACAGCGCGCCGGCCTGGTTGTTGTAGAGCACCACGGCCGCGGCGCCGGCGTTCTGGGCGTTGAGGGCCTTCTGATAGAACGAGCACGTGCCGCGACGGATCAGCACCGCCTTGCCGGTCAGGCTGCCGGCGGCCGGCGCCACGCAGGCGTCGTCGGCCGTCGCCGTGGTGCCGGTCTTGGCCATCGTCAGCGAGCCGCTGGTTGGCGCCACCGGGGCGCCGGTGGCCGTGTTGAAGCCGAAGGGCGTGCCGCCGACGGTGAACGACAGCTGGGCGTTGTCGTACGACGCGACGCTGATCGCCTTGTCGGCCACGCCCGGCGCGCCGGTGGCGAACAGCGCGTCCGGCGACGAGCCGCCGGGGCCGTTGTTGCCGGCCGAGGCGACGACGATGACACCCTTGGCGACGAGCTTGTTGGAGGCCTTGGCGGTCGGGTACTCGGGCCACTGGCGCGCGGCACCCAGGCTCATGTTGATGACCTGCATGCCGTCCTCGTAGGCGCGTTCCAGCGCCGCGAGGATGATGTCCGACGAGGTCGTGCCGGTGCAGCCGAAGACGCGGTAGGCGCCCAGCGAGGCCTTGGGCGCGACGCCGAGCACGCCGCCGCCGTTGGCGCCGACGATGCCGGCGACGTGGGTGCCGTGGCCGGCGCAGTCGTCGGGCACGTCGTCGGGCACCGGGGTCAGCGCGGCACCGGTGCCGCTGCTGTCGTAGGCGTCGCCGACGAAGTCGTAGCCGGCGATGACACGCGCGGTCGGGAAGGGCGTCGAGCCGTTCGTGCCCTTGCCGCCGAAGGCCGGGTGGTCGATGTCGATGCCGGTGTCGATGATGCCGACCTTGACGCCGGCGCCGCTCAGGCCGAGCTGCTGCTGGGCGACCGAGGCGCCGGTCATCGTGATCGCGGCCACCAGGTCGGGCGAGGTCTCGCCGTTCTTCACCGGTTCGGGCGCGGCGACGTTGAGCACCGGGTAGATCGCCTTCACGCCGGGCAGCATGGCCAGCTTGGCGCGGTCGCGCTGGTCGACCTTGACGACGAAGCCGTTGAACAGCTTGTCGAAGCTGCGGCGCTCGGTGACGCGCAGCTTGGCGCTCTGGATCGCGCTGCGCAGCGAAGCTTTCTCGGCGCGCACCGAGGCCAGCGTGTTGCCGTCGGCGACGGGCTTGCCGTCGAGTTCGACGAACCAGAGCGTGCCGGACTCGGCGGCCGAGACCGGAACCGAGCTTTGTGCGGCCTGCGCCGGTGCGCCCGCGAGCGCGGCTGCCGCGGCGATCGCGGTCAGCATCGGCACGAGGTGATGCTTTCTCATGAGGTCGTTCACTCCTGTGCGGGCGCCGTCCTGCGGCGCCTCTGTGGCGGCCATGGGAGATGCGAGCGAGAACCACGGCGCGGGCGGGCCGCGCGGCAGCTTTCGGAGGCGTTTCGAGGGGCAGGCTGCCGGTCCGTCCCCCCGAGGTGCGAACGATTATGGGTAGCGCTCCCCGGCGCGGGCAGGGGGCTGGACGCCTGCTGACAAGCCCTATCCCGTGACTGCGGGGGCGGGTTGAACCGGGGTTCCCCGAGCCGGCGCAGCCGCGCACCGGGCGGGGGCAGGGTCGCACCGGATGGGCTCCTAGAATCGGCCTTCCATCCGCCTCAACGTTGCGCCGCCGCCATGCCCGTGAACCTCGCCGCCCCCGTCCCCGAGTCCCTGCTGCCGGTCGCCGGCGTGCGCCTGGGCGTCACGATGGCCGGCATCCGCAAGGCCGGCCGGCGCGACCTCGTCGTCTTCGAGCTCGCCGAAGGTTCGGCGGTGGCCGGCGTCTTCACCCAGAACCGCTTCTGCGCCGCGCCGGTCCAGGTCTGCCGCGAGCACCTCGCCGCCGGCGAGGGCATCCGCGCGATCGTCATCAATACCGGCAACGCCAACGCCGGCACCGGGGCCGACGGGCTGGCGCGCGCGCGCCGCAGCTGCGACGCGCTGGCCGCCGTGGCCGGCGTCGCGCCGCGTCAGGTGCTGCCGTTCTCCACCGGCGTCATCATGGAGACGCTGCCGGTCGAACGCATCGAAGCCGGCCTGCCGGCCGCCTGGGCCGCGCTGCGCGCCGACGGCTGGGCCGAGGCCGCCGAAGGCATCATGACCACCGACACGCTGCCCAAGGCGGCGTCGCGCCAGGTGCAGATCGGCGGCCGCACGGTCACCGTCACCGGCATCGCCAAGGGCGCCGGCATGATCCGCCCGAACATGGCGACGATGCTGGGCTTCGTCGCCACCGATGCCGCCGTCGACCCGGGGCTGCTGCAGCCGCTGCTGCGCGAGGCTGCCGAGCTGAGCTTCAACCGCATCACGATCGACGGCGACACGTCGACCAACGACTCGTTCGTGCTGGTCGCCACCGGCCAGGCCGGCCACGCCCCCATCACCACGCTCGACTCGGCCGAAGGCCGCGCGCTGCGCGAGGCCGTCGTCGCGGTCTCGCAGCACCTGGCCCAGGCCATCGTGCGCGACGGCGAAGGCGCGACCAAGTTCATCACCGTCACCGTGCAGGGCGGGCGCGACGAAGCCGAGTGCCGGGCCGCGGCCTACGCGGTGGCGCATTCGCCGCTGGTCAAGACCGCGTTCTTCGCCAGCGACCCCAACCTGGGCCGCATCCTGGCGGCCGTCGGCTACGCCGGCATCGCCGACCTCGACCAGGGGCTGATCGACCTCTTCCTCGACGACGTGCACGTCGTGCGCGACGGCGGCCGCCACCCGGACTACCGCGAGGAGGACGGCCAGCGCGTGATGAAGCGCTCCGAGATCACGGTGCGCGTCGACCTGCACCGTGGCGCTGCGGCGGCGACGGTCTGGACCTGCGACTTGTCGCACGACTACGTCAGCATCAACGCCGACTACCGCTCCTGATCCCCTCTCCGGCGCTCGTGCCGCCGGGCCGGGGCTGATAGGATCGCCGCCCCTTTTCTTGCGACGGCCGGCCGGCGTTCACCGCCCGAGCGGCCGTCGACCGGAGACCCGCACGATGACCCGCGCGCTGCTCGCCCGCCTGCGCGCCGCCCTGACGCTGCCGCCGGGCGACCTGCTTCGAAACGTCACCTACCGCCGGCTGTGGAGCTCGATCCTCATCAGCTCGCTGGGCGGCCAGGTGACGATGCTCGCGCTGCCGCTGACGGCGGCGGTGCTGCTGCATGCCACGCCGACGCAGATGGGCCTGCTGACGGCGATGGAGATCGCGCCTTTCGTGCTGTTCTCGCTGCCGGCCGGCGTCTGGCTGGACCGCGTGCGCAAGCTGCCGGTCTACATCGCCGGCGAGCTTCTGATCGGCGTCGCGGTCGGCAGCGTGCCGCTGGCCTGGGCGATGGGCTGGCTGGCGATGCCCTGGCTGTACGCCGTCGGCTTCTTCATCGGCTGTGTCTTCACGGTGGCCGGCACGGCGTCGCAGATCGTGCTGACCCAGGTCGTCGAACGCGACCGGCTGGTCGAGGCGCACGCCAAGAACGCGCTCGCGACCTCGGGATCCGACGTCGCCGGGCCCGGTTTCGCCGGCCTGCTGATCAAGCTCTTCGGCGCGCCGCTGGCGCTGCTGGTCGACGCCGTGCTGGTCGTCGTCTCGGCGGCCATCCTGCGCGGCATCCGCGTCGACGAGCGCCGCACGCCGCGCCCGGATGCACGCTTCGGACGCGAGCTCGCCGAAGGGCTGCGTTTCGTCGCCGAGCACAAGCTGCTGGTCGCGCTGGCGATCGCCGTCGGCACCTGGCAGCTGTGCCAGAACGCCGCCCAGGTGGTGCAGATCCTGTTCGCGACGCGCACGCTGGGGCTGTCCGAACACGCGGTCGGCCTGTGCTACATCGGGCTGGGCGCCGGCACGGTGACGGCCAGCGTCTGGGGCAACCGCATCAGCCGGCGCATCGGCCCGGGGCCCAGCATGGTGCTGGGCTTCCTGGTCTGCGGCAGCGGCTGGCTGCTGCTGGCGTTCGCGCCGCTCGGCCCCTGGGGCGTGGCGGCCTTCGCCGCGACGCTGGCGCTCTACGGCGCCGGCGCGGTGCTGGCCTTCATCAACTTCCTGGCGCTGCGCCAGGCGGTGACGCCGGAGCCGATGCTCGGCCGCATGACGAGCACGATGCGCTGGCTGATCCTGCTGCCGGCCGGCCCCGGCGCGCTGATCGGCGGCTGGCTCGGCGAGCACCACGGCCTGCGCTCGGCGCTGGCTTTCGCCGGCGGCGTGTCGATGCTGCTCGTCATCGCCGCCTGGTGGCACCCGGTGATCCGCGGCGTGCGCAGCCTGCCGAGCGCGGCCAAGCCGGTGACCGCCGGCGGCGCCTGAATCAGGCGAGCACGCGTGTGGTGTCGGGCGAGAAGCGGTCGACGGCGTCGGTGATCAGCCCGGCGACGCCGGCGGCCAGCAGGCGCCGCGCCTCGTCGGCATCGTTGACCGTGTAGCAGAGCACGCGCAGGCCGTCGGCGCGTGCACGTTCGACCAGCGCCGCGTCGACGAGGCGGTAGTTCGGGATCACGGCGACGCAGCCGAGCGCCAGCGCCTCCTCGTACCAGCCGTCGCGCAAGGTGTCGACCAGCAGCGCCCGCGGCAGTTCGGGCCCCGTGTCGCGTGCGCCGGCCAGCGACTCGGGCTGGAACGAGCTGAGCAGCGGCGGCACGTCCTGGCCGGCCCACAGGCGGCGGCAGGCGTCGGCGACGACTTCGCCGGTGCGGCGTTCCTCGCCCGGCGTCGGCTTGATTTCCAAATCCAGCAGAAAGCCGTTGCGCAGCAGGTAGGCGGCGATGCCGTCCAGGCTGGGCGGCGGTTCGCCGGTGTAGCCGCGCGAATGCCAGCCGCCGGCGTCCAGCCGCGACAGCTCGCTCCAGGAGCGCTCGCCGGCGATGCCGCGTTCGGGCGTCGTGCGCTCCAGCGTCGAGTCGTGCATCAGGAAGGGCACACCGTCGGCGCTGAGCTTCACGTCGCACTCGAAGGCGCGGTAGCCGTAGGACGCGCCGAGGCGGAAGGCGGCCAGCGTGTTCTCCGGCGCCAGCTTGCCGGCGCCGCGGTGCGCCAGCCACAGCGGATAGGGCCAGGCTTGCATCAGGCCACCCGCTTGCCGCTGGCGGCGTCGAACCAGTTCAGGTGCCGGGCCTCGACGAGCAGGCTGACCGTGTCGCCGACCGCCGGCGGCACCAGCGTGCCGTCGATGCGCAGCGTGAACGCCGCTTCGCCGACGCGGCCGTAGACCAGACGCTCGGCGCCCAGCATCTCCAGCATCTCGACCTTCAGTGGCCAGCCGCCGGCGCCCAGCGCCGCGTGCTCGGGGCGCACGCCCAGCGTCAGCGCGCCGTCGCGCGGCGCCGCGGCCGGCAGCGCGATCGTCGTGCCGCCGAGCTCGAAGCTGCTGCCGACGGCCTGGCCCGGCATCAGGTTCATCGGCGGCGAGCCGATGAAGCCGGCGACGAAGGTCGACGCCGGCTGGCCGTAGACCTGCTCGGGCGTGCCGATCTGCTCGATGCGGCCGGCGTTCATGACGATCAGCCGCTGGCCGAGCGTCATCGCCTCGACCTGGTCGTGGGTGACGAACAGCGAGGTGACGCCGAGTTCGCGGTGCAGCTTCTGGATCTCCAGCCGGGTCTGCGCGCGCAGCTTGGCGTCGAGGTTGGACAGCGGCTCGTCGAAGAGGAAGACCGCCGGCTGGCGCACGATCGCACGCCCCATCGCGACCCGCTGGCGCTGGCCGCCCGACAGTTCACGCGGGCGGCGCTGCAGCAGCGTGCCGAGCTCCAGGATCTTCGCCGCCTTCTGCACGCGGCGCTCGATCTCGTCCTTGGACACCTTGGCGATCTTCAGGCCGTAGGCCATGTTGTCGTAGACCGTCATGTGCGGGTACAGCGCGTAGTTCTGGAAGACCATCGCGATGTCGCGCTGCGCCGGCTCGAGCTGGTTGACGACCCGCCCGCCGATGTCGATCTCGCCGCCGGAGATGTCTTCGAGCCCCGCCACCATGCGCAGCAGCGTGCTCTTGCCGCAGCCCGAGGGCCCGACGATGACGATGAACTCGCCGTCGGCGATCTCGGCGTCGACGCCGTGGATCGCCTTGAAGCTGCGCGCGCCGGCGCCGTAGGTCTTCTCGACCTGTCTGAGGGATATCGAACCCATGTGTCTGTCGTTCTGGAGTCAGGCCGCGGCCGACGTCACTTCTCGCTGTCGGTGAGGCCCTTGACGAACCACTTCTGCATCAGGATGACGACCGCCGCCGGCGGCAGCATCGCCAGGATCGCGGTGGCCATCACCGCGTTCCATTCGGTGTAGGCGTCGCCGCCGGAGATCATGCTCTTGATGCCGAGCACGACCGGGTACATGTCCTCGCTGGTCGTGATCAGCAGCGGCCACAGGTACTGGTTCCAGCCGTAGATGAACTGGATGACGAACAGCGCCGCGATCGAGGTGCGCGACAGCGGCAGCAGCACGTCCTTGAAGAAGCGCATCGGCCCGGCGCCGTCGATGCGCGCGGCTTCGACCAGCTCGTCGGGCACCGTCAGGAAGAACTGGCGGAAGAGGAAGGTCGCCGTCGCCGAGGCGATCAGCGGCACCGTCAGGCCGGCGTAGCTGTTGAGCAGGCCGAGGTTGGAGACGACCTCGTAGGTCGGGCCGATGCGCACCTCGACCGGCAGCATCAGCGTCACGAAGATCATCCAGAACACCAGGCCGCGGCCGGGGAAGCGGAAGTAGACGACGGCAAACGCCGACAGCAGCGAGATGACGATCTTGCCGATCGAGATCACCAGCGCCATCACCAGGCTCACCTCGAGCATCGGCAACACGGGCGGGATGTTGGCGCCGTAGGCCGTCTTGCCGCCGAACAGCGCCAGGCGGTAGCTCTCGAGCAGGTTGTCGCCGGGCAGCAGCGACATCGGCACGTTCTGCACGATCTGCTCGGCGGTCTGCGTGCTGGCGATGAAGGTGATGTAGACCGGGAAGGCGACGATCATCACGCCCAGCACCAGCACCAGGTGCGACAGCGTCGTCGCGACGGGGCGGTTCTCGACCATCAGTAGTTCACCCGTTTCTCGACGTAGCGGAACTGCACGACCGTCAGCGCGACGACGATGACCATCAGCACCACGCTCTGCGCCGCCGAGCCGCCGAGGTCCAGCGCCTTGAAGCCGTCGTAGTAGACGCGGTAGACGAGGATCGCCGTGTCCTTGCCCGGGCCGCCGTGCGTGGCCGCGTCGACGATCGCGAAGGTGTCGAAGAAGGCGTAGACGATGTTGATGACCAGCAGGAAGAAGCTGGTCGGCGTCAGCAGCGGGAACTGCACCGTCCAGAAGCGCCGCCACGGGCCGGCACCGTCGATCGCGGCGGCCTCGATCAGCGACTTCGGGATCGACTGCAGCCCGGCGAGAAAGAACAGGAAGTTGTAGGACACCTGCTTCCAGACCGCGGCCATGACGATCAGCGCCATCGCGTCGCCGCTGTCGAGCAGGTGGTTCCAGTCGTAGCCCAGGCGGCGCAGCCAGTAGCTGACGATGCCGATCGACGGCGCGAACATGAACAGCCACAGCACGCCGGCCAGCGCCGGCGCCACGGCGTAGGGCCAGATCAGCAGCGTGCGGTAGAAGCGCGCACCGCGCACGACGCGGTCGGCCATCACCGCCAGCACCAGCGACACCGAGATGCCGACGACGGCCACCAGCGTCGAGAACACCGCGGTGGTCTTGAACGACTGCAAGTAGCTCTCGTCGTCGATCAGGCGGCGGAAGTTCTCCAGCCCGACGTATTCGACGCTGGTTCCGAACGCGTCCTGCTGCAGCAGGCTGTAGTGCAGCGCCTGCGCCGCCGGCCAGAAGAAGAAGACGAGGATGACCGCCATCTGCGGTGCGATCAGCACCCAGGGCAGCCACCCGTTCTTGAAGCGGACTCTTTTTTCTGCAGCCAACGCTGGCTTCCCGTCACGACGACGGCGGGCGTCCCTCGAGGGGAACACCCGCCGCCCAAAGCGCCCCGGGGGGCGCGATGCCAAGACCGCGAGCCTAACAGGCCCGCAGTGCGCGACCGCCCGGCAGACGCTGCGCGGGCGTCGCGGCGGCGGTCACGACCGGTTGGCCTTCTCGAAGCGCTCGAGCTGCTCGTCGCCGCGCTTCTTGGCCGCGTCCAGCGCCTCCTTGGCCGTCTTCTTGCCGGCCCAGACCTGTTCCATCTCCTCGTCGACGATGGTGCGGATCTGCACGAAGTTGCCCAGGCGCACGCCGCGCGACTTGTCGGTGACCTTGCGGATCATCTGCGTCACGGCGACGTCGGTGCCCGGGTTCTCCTTGTAGAAGCCGGACTTGTCGGTCAGCTCGTAGGCGGCCATCGTGGTCGGCAGGTAGCCGGTGCGCTGGTGGCTGGCGGCCTGCACCTTCGGGTCCGACAGGTACTCGAAGAACTTGGCCACGCCCTTGTACTCGGCGGGCTTCTTGCCGCTCATCACCCACAGGCTGGCGCCGCCGATGACGGTGTTCTGCGGCGCGCCCTGAACGTCAGGGTAGTAGGGCAGGGCGCCGATGCCGCCGGTGAACTTGGCGTTGCGCTTGACGTTGGCGTACAGGCCGGAGGAGCCGGTCATCATCGCGCACTCGCCCGAGACGAAGGTCGCGTCGGCGGCGTTGCCGCGGCCCTTGTAGACGAACAGGCCCTGCTTGGCCATGTTGGCCAGGTTCTCGATGTGGCGCACGTGCAGCGGCGTGTTGAAGGCCAGGCGCGTGTCCAGGCCGCCGAAGCCGTTGCGCTTGGTCGCGTACTCGACGTTGTGCCAGGCCGAGAAGCTTTCGAGCTGCGTCCAGCTGACCCAGCTCGTCGTGAACGGGCACTTGTGGCCGCTGGCCTTGAGCTTGGCGGCGGCCAGCGCCACTTCCGGCCAGGTGGTCGGCGGCTTGTTCGGGTCCAGGCCGGCGGCCTTGAAGGCGTCCTTGTTGTAGTGGAAGACGGTGGTCGAGCTGTTGAACGGCAGGCTCATCATCTGGCCGTTCGGCGCCGTGTAGTAGCCGGCCACGGCGCTGATGTAGCGCGTCGGGTCGAACTTGACGCCGGCCTCGGTCATCAGCGTGGCCACCGGCTTCACGGCGCCCTTGCTGGCCATCATCGTCGCGGTGCCGACTTCGAACACCTGCAGGATGTGCGGCGCGTTGCCGGCGCGGAAGGCGGCGATCGCGGCGGTCATCGACTCGTCGTAGCTGCCCTTGAAGACCGGCACGACCTTGTAGTCCTTCTGCTGGGCGTTGAAGTCCTTGGCGAGGTCGTTGACCCATTCGCCCAGCGCGCCACCCATCGAGTGCCACCACTGGATCTCGACCTGGGCCTGCGCAGGCATGGCGAACAGCGCCGCCACCGCGGCTGCGGCGGCGAACATCGGCTTCTTGATCATGAAAGAGGGCTCCTGCAGCGAGAGTTGTACGTACGCGGAGGATGCGTGCGTTTTGTGACAGTTCCCGGTTCTGTCACGCGCCGCCCGGCGCGGACACCCGGGTTTACCCGCTGGCGATCAAGACCCGGCTCGGGTCTCGATGTTGCACTGCGGTAGGATGCGAGGTTCGCCATGAACGCGCCGCAAGCCTTTGCCACACCTCAAGTCCCGGCCGACGCCGCCCTGCGTGGCGCACCGGACCGTGGCGACGACGCACCCGCGCGACTGCGCGAGATTCCGTACAACTACACCTCGTTCTCGGACCGCGAGATCGTGCGTCGCCTGCTCGGCGAGCGCGCCTGGGAGCTGCTGGACCGGCTGCGCCAGGAACGCCGCACCGGGCGTTCGGCGCGCATGCTCTACGAGGTGCTGGGCGACATCTGGGTCGTCCAGCGCAACCCGTACCTCGAGGACGATCTTCTCGACAACCCGGCGCGGCTGCGCCTGCTGACCGACGCGCTGGAGCACCGGCTGCGCGAGATCGAGCGCCGCCGCCAGCCCGACGACGCCGAGCGCGACGCCCACGTCGGCGAACTGCTCGACGCCGCGCGTGCCGCCGTCGCCCGCTTCTCCGACCGCTTCGAGGAAGTGCGCGCGCTGCGCCACCGCACGCGGCGCGTGCTCGGCCGCGTGACGGCCAAGGACAACATCAAGTTCGACGGCCTGTCGCGCGTGGCCCACGTCACCGACGCCACCGACTGGCGCGTCGAGTACCCCTTCGTCGTGCTGACGCCCGACACCGAGGCCGAGACGGCGCTGCTGGTCAAGGGCTGCATCGAACTGGGCCTGACGATCATCCCGCGCGGCGGCGGCACCGGCTACACCGGCGGCGCCGTGCCGCTGGCCTGGAACAGCGCCGTCATCAACACCGAGAAGCTCGAGGCGATGACCGAGGTCGAGCACGTGACGCTGCCCGGCCTGGACGCGCCGGTGGCCACGATCTGGACCGAAGCCGGCGTCGTCACGCAGCGCGTGGCCGACGCCGCCGAGCGCCACGACCACGTCTTCGCCGTCGACCCGACCTCGGCCGAGGCCTCGTGCATCGGCGGCAACATCGCGATGAACGCCGGGGGCAAGAAGGCGGTGCTGTGGGGCACGGCGCTGGACAACCTGGCGTCCTGGCGCATGGTCACGCCCGAGGCCAAGTGGCTGGAGGTGGTGCGCATCGGCCACAACCTCGGCAAGATCCACGACGTCGAGACCGCGGTGTTCGAGCTGCGCACCTACGACACCAGCGGCCGCACGCTGGAGCACACCGAGCGCCTGGAGATCCCCGGCCGCGTGTTCCGCAAGGAAGGCCTGGGCAAGGACGTCACCGACAAGTTCCTCGCCGGCCTGCCGGGCATCCAGAAGGAAGGCTGCGACGGCCTGATCACCAGCGCGCGCTGGGTCGTGCACCGCATGCCGGCGCACACGCGCACCGTCTGCCTGGAGTTCTTCGGCAACCCGAAGGAGGCGGTGCCGTCGATCGTCGAGATCAAGGACTTCCTCTTCGCCGAAGCGAAGAAGCCCGGCGGCGCGATCCTCGCCGGCCTGGAGCACCTGGACGACCGGTATCTCAAGGCCGTCGGCTACGCGACCAAGAGCAAACGTGCGCTCAAGGGCAAGGGCCTGCCGAAGATGGTGCTGATCGGCGACATCGTCGGCGACGACGAGGACGCCGTCGCGCGTGCCACCAGCGAGGTCGTGCGCATCGCCAACAGCCGCAGCGGCGAGGGTTTCGTCGCCGTCAGCGCCGACGCGCGCAAGAAGTTCTGGCTCGACCGCAAGCGCACTGCGGCGATCGCGCGCCACACCAACGCCTTCAAGGTCAACGAGGACGTCGTCATCCCGTTGCCGCGCATGGGCGAGTACACCGAGGGCATCGAGCGCATCAACGTCGAGCTCTCGCTGCGCAACAAGCTGGCGCTGGTCGATCGCCTGAAGGCCTTCTTCTCCGAAGGCACGCTGCCGATCGGTCCCGGCGGCGAAGCCGGCGAGATCCCCAGCGCCGAGATCCTCGAGGACCGCGCCGCCGAGGCGCTGACGCTCCTGTCCGAGGTCGGCGTGCTGTGGCGCTTCTGGCTCGAGCACCTGGACGTCGTGCAGGCCGACAGCGGCCGCACGGTGTTCTCTCTGCTGCAGGACGACACGCTGCGCGCGTCGTGGAAGCGGCAGATCCTCAAGCCGCTGCAATCGGTCTTCGCCGGCGGCGCCTTCGCGCCCATCCTCGACGCCTGCAAGGCGATCCACAAGGAGGTGCTGCGCGGGCGCGTCTGGGTGGCGCTGCACATGCATGCCGGCGACGGCAACGTGCACACCAACATCCCGGTCAACAGCGACAACTACGAGATGCTGCAGACGGCGCACGAAGCCGTCGCGCGCATCATGGCGCTGGCGCGCCGGCTGGGCGGCGTCATCAGCGGCGAGCACGGCATCGGCATCACGAAGCTGGAGTTCCTGACCGACGAGGAGCTGGCGTCCTTCGCCGCCTACAAGGCCAGGATCGACCCCGAGGGCCGCTTCAACAAGGGCAAGCTGATGCGCGGCGGCGTCGCCGGCGCGATGGCCGCCGACCTGAGCGACGCCTACACGCCGAGCTTCGGGCTGATGGGCCACGAGTCGCTGATCATGCAGCAGAGCGACATCGGCGCGATCAGCGAGAGCATCAAGGACTGCCTGCGCTGCGGCAAGTGCAAGCCGGTGTGCTCGACGCACGTGCCGCGCGCCAACCTGCTGTACAGCCCGCGCAACAAGATCCTCGCCACCTCGCTGCTCGTCGAGGCCTTCCTCTACGAGGAGCAGACGCGCCGCGGCGTCAGCCTGCGCCACTGGGAGGAGTTCGAGGACGTCTCCGAACACTGCACCGTCTGCCACAAGTGCCTGACGCCGTGCCCGGTGAAGATCGACTTCGGCGACGTGTCGATGAACATGCGCAACCTGCTGCGCAAGATGGGGCAGAAGAGCTTCCGTCCGGGCAGCGCGGTGGCGATGACGTTCCTGAACGCCACCAGCCCGCGCACGATCAAGCTGATGCGCGGCGCGATGGTCGGCGTCGGCTTCAAGGCCCAGCGCCTGGCCAACGACCTGCTCAAGCCCGTCCTGCGCCGCCAGACCGGCGCGCCGCCGGCGACGCTGGGGCCGGCGCCGGTGAAGGAGCAGGTGCTGCACTTCATCAACAAGAAGCTGCCCGGCGGGCTGCCGACGAAGACCGCGCGTGCGCTGCTGGACATCGAGGACCGCGAGTACGTCCCGATCATCCGCAACCCGCAGGCGACGAGCTCCGAGACCGAGGCCGTCTTCTACTTCCCCGGCTGCGGCAGCGAGCGCCTGTTCAGCCAGGTCGGCCTGGCGACGCAGGCGATGCTCTGGCATGCCGGCGTGCAGACCGTGCTGCCGCCGGGCTACCTGTGCTGCGGCTACCCGCAGCGCGGCAGCGGCCAGTTCGACAAGGCCGAGAAGCTCATCACCGACAACCGGGTGCTGTTCCACCGCGTGGCCAACACGCTGAACTACCTGGATATCAAGACGGTGGTCGTGTCCTGCGGCACCTGCTTCGACCAGCTGCAAGGCTACAAGTTCGAGGACATCTTCCCCGGCTGCCGCATCGTCGACATCCACGAGTACCTGCTCGACAAGGGCATCACGCTGCCCGGCGGCGAGGGCGCCTTCCTCTATCACGACCCCTGCCACACGCCGATGAAGCAGCAGGACCCGATGAAGACCGTCAAGGCGCTCGTCGGCCCCAACGTCGTGAAGAGCGAGCGCTGCTGCGGCGAGAGCGGCACGCTGGGCGTCACGCGCCCGGACATCAGCACCCAGGTGCGCTTCCGCAAGGAAGAAGAGATCCGCAAGGCCGAGGCCGCGCTGCGTGCCTCGGGCGCGGTGGCCGCGGGCGCAGGCGTGAAGATCCTCACCAGCTGCCCGAGCTGCCTGCAGGGCCTGAAGCGCTACCAGGACGACCTGTCCTCCGGCCTGCTCGAAGCCGACTACATCGTCGTCGAGATGGCGCGCCGCCTGCTCGGCGAGAGCTGGCTCGAAGATTACGTCCGTCGCGCCAATTCGGGCGGCATCGAGCGCGTGCTCGTGTAACGCGCATTGCATTCAGATTCAATTCGACCTCACGCAACGCGGGGTTGAATCGAGTGCAATTCGAATCACTTCTCAGCGACCTCCGCGGCGAGGGTTTCATCTCGCGCTGCGGTGCAGCACACCGTTACCCTTGAAGCGCCCGCATCCCCGGTTCACGGGGTGAAGATCGCGGCTCTTGACCCAGTACAACAACCAAACGGGTGGGTCCCGAAATCCACCTTGTCTCTTCAACGTTTACTGCCAGGAGTCGCAATGAAATTGAAACCTCTCGCTGTGGCGGCATTGCTAGCCACCAGCGCATCGGCATTCGCTGCCACCGACCTCGGGACGCTGGGAAGCGATCCGGTCTTCTTCAACGGGAGCGGGTCGGGCTTCGTGTTCGACACCTTCACCTTCACGCTGTCGGAGGTGTCGAATCTGCGCATCGACGTCACCGACCTGAAGTTCCCGCCGACCTGGTCGTTCGGCAACTTCGGCATCGCCCTGCTGGACTCGACGTTCAACAAGATCGGCGGCGCCAACGGCACCGACGGCCTGTCCTTCTCCGGGCTGGCCGCCGGCACCTACGCGCTGGCCGTGACCGGCTTCACCAGCGGCTCGCTGGGCGGCGCCTACGCCGGCGTCCTGGCCGCCGCACCGGTGCCGGAACCCGAGACCTACGCGCTGATGCTCGCCGGCCTGGGCATCGTGGGCTTCATCGCCTCGCGCCGCCGCAACAACGTCTGACGGGGCACGGCCCCACTTGGGTCAAGGGCGGTGCCATGCACTGCCCTTTTTTCATGGGGGGCGGCGATACACTCGCGCGTCCCGTTCTCGCCCCCCTGACGCATGAGTCCGCCCCGCGCGCCGCAGCCCACCTCGATCACCGTGCACCAGGCCTCGCGGGTCCTGGAGGTCGGCTTCGACGACGGCGCCCGTTTCCGCATCCCGTTCGAGCTGATGCGCGTGTATTCGCCGTCGGCCGAGGTCCAGGGCCACGGCCCCGGCCAGGAAACGCTGCAGACCGGCAAGCGCGGCGTGCTCGTCGAGACGCTGGAGCCGGTCGGCCACTACGGCGTGCGCCCGACCTTCTCGGACGGCCACGACAGCGGCATCTACACCTGGGACTACCTCTACCGCCTGGGCGCCGACGAAGCCTCGCTGTGGGCGCGTTACGAGGACAACCTGGCCGCCGCCGGCGTCGACCGCGACGCGCCGATGCCGCCCAAGCCCGGCCGCGCCTGCGGCTCCCACCATTCCTGATCTCCCCATGGCCCAGACCCATTTCGGCTACGAAACCGTCGACGAGAGCGAGAAGGCGCGGCGCGTGCGCGGCGTCTTCGACTCGGTCGCCTCGAGCTACGACCTGATGAACGACCTGCTGTCGATGGGCATGCACCGGGCGTGGAAGGCCTACACGGTGGCGGTGGCCAACGTGAAGCCGGGCGACCGCGTGCTCGACATCGCCGGCGGCACCGGCGATCTGGCGCGCGCCTTCGCGCGCAAGGTCGGCGAGACCGGCGCCGTGGTGCACACCGACATCAACGAGGCGATGCTGCGCACCGGCCGCGACCGCCTGCTCGACGAAGGGCTGGTGCTGCCGACGACGACCTGCGACGCCGAGCACCTGCCGTTCGCGACCGGCACCTTCGACCTCGTCACCGTCGCCTTCGGCCTGCGCAACATGACGCACAAGGACGGCGCGCTGCGCGAGATGTGCCGCGTGCTGCGCGACGGCGGCCGCCTGATGGTGCTGGAGTTCTCCAAGGTCGCGGCGCCGCTGGCGAAACCCTACGACTGGTATTCCTTCAACGTCATGCCGAAGATCGGGCGTTTAGTGGCCGGCGACGAAGCCAGCTACCGCTATCTCGCCGAATCGATCCGCATGCACCCCGACCAGCAGACGCTCAAGGCCATGATGAAGGAGGCCGGTTTCGGCCACGTGGACGTGCACAACATGAGCGCCGGCATCGTCGCGCTTCATGTGGGGATCAAGTGCTGAGTCGGCTGGCGCGCCTGAAGCGGCGCGTCGCGCCGCAACGGCACCCCGGGCGCGCGGCGACGCCGATCGCCGCCGCCGACCCCGACGTCGAAGCCTTCCTGCGCGTCGCACGCGCCAGCTTCGTCAAGCTCCAGGCCGCCTGGGACGCCGCCGATCTCGGCGCGCTGGCGGCCATCACCACCGAGGACCTGCTGGCCGAGCTGCGCGAGCAGCTCGAGGTGCGCGGCCCCGGTCCCAACCGCACCGAGGTGCTGGCGCTCGAAGCGCGGCTGCTCGGTCTCGACGAGGTCGGTGAAGGCCTCGTCGCCAGCGTCGAGTTCTCGGGCTGGATCCGCGAGCGCCTCGAAGAGCGCGCCGCGCCGTTCCGCGAGCTGTGGCTGCTCGCGAACCTCAAGTCCGCCGGCCGCGGCTGGCAGATCGCTCGCGTCCAGGCGCTGAGCTGAAGACCCCGCCGCCCGGCGGCGCTTGGTTCACATCCGCTGACAGTTCGGGCCGCCGCCGGCGTGCTTGCGCCCCGCATTCCGAGGGCCGCCTGTAACCGCTTGGCGCTGCCCGCCCCCCGTGCACGGCGCCTGCGCAAAGTCCGTGTTTTCCCTCGTATGCACGCCAGGAGCGCCGCTTGCCCGAGCGGTGGTCTGACCCTGCGGCCCTGGCGCCTTGTCACGAGTACCGAACCGAAGTTGCACCCTGTACGGGTGCGGCGCCGGGAGACGCCCTCATAGACTGGCCCGGCCTCGTGGTGCCAGGCCCCGGCACCAGCGGGGCACCGCGACCGTCCTGGCGCCAGCCGCCGGGGCGACCGATCGACTACCGGGGACCTTCTCATGGATCTGATGCTGACCGGGGCCGCGCCACCGCTTCTTTCGCGTGTCGCCCTCGCCCTCGTCGCCGCGTGCACCGTGCTGGCCGGCTGTGGCGACCGCCAGGAACGCGCCAGCCAGACGGCGGCCAAGGTCAACAAGGACGAGATCACCGTCCACCAGATCAACTTCGCGCTGCAGCAGCAGCGCGTGCGGCCCGAGCAGAGCGACGCCGCGGCACGCCAGGTGCTCGAGCGCCTGATCGACCAGCAGCTGGCGCTGCAGAAGGCCGACGACCTGAAGCTCGACCGCGATCCGCGCGTCGTGCAACTGCTGGAGGCCGCGCGCCGCGAGATCCTCGCCCGCGCCTACTTCGACCGCATCGGCGAGGGCGCCGCCAAGCCGACGGCCGAGGAGATCCACGCCTACTTCGGGGCCAAGCCGGCGCTGTTCCGCGAGCGCCGCGTCTACAACCTCCAGGAGATCCTGATCGACGCGCCGGCCGACCAGGAAGCCGCGCTGCGCCAGCGCCTGGCCCAGTCGGCCGACGTCGCGGCCTTCGTGGACTACCTGAAGGCGCAGGGCATCCGCTACACCGGCAACCAGGTCGTGCGCGGCGCCGAGCAGCTGCCGCTGGCGGCCGTCGACCGCATCGCGGCGATGAAGGACGGCGAGGCGATGCTGACCTCGACGCCGGCCGGGCTGCAGGTGCTGGTCGTCGTCGGCTCGCGGCCCCAGCCGGTGACCGAGGAGCAGGCGCGTCCGGCGATCGAGCAGTTCATGCTCAACGACCGCCGCCGCCAGATCGTCGAGTCCGATCTGAAGACGCTGCGCGAGACCGCGGCGATCGAGTACGTGGGCCGTTTCGCCGCGGCGGCTGCCTCGGCGCCGGTGGCGGCCGCCGCTTCGGCGGCCACCAAGCCCGAAGGCTTGGCCGACGCCGACGTCGGCAAGGGACTGGGACTGAAACGATGATGAACTTCCGAAGCGGCCTTCTGGCCGTCGTGCTGGGGCTGCTGGCCCTCGCCGCCGCCCTTCCTGCCGCGGCCCAGGGCGCTGCGCCCGCACCGGCGGCCGCCGAGTACCGGCTCGGGGCCGGCGACGTGGTGCGCATCAACGTCTACCAGAACCCCGATCTGACACTGGAGACGCGGGTCACCGAAGCCGGGATCATCAGTTTCCCGCTGCTGGGCAACGTGCGCATCGGCGGCCTGACGGTCACCGGCGCCGAGAAGCTGATCGCCGACGGGCTGCGCAGCGGCAACTTCGTCAAGCAGCCCCAGGTGACGCTGGTCGTGATGCAGATCCGCGGCAACCAGGTCAGCGTGCTCGGCCAGGTGAATCGCCCCGGGCGCTATCCGCTGGAGGTCGCCGACATGCGCCTCACCGACGTGCTGGCGATGGCCGGTGGCACCTCGCAGGGCGGGGCCGACCTCGTCGTCGTCACCGGGGTGCGCGACGGGCGTCCGGTGCGGCTGGAAGTCGACCTGCCGTCGCTGTTCGCGCCCGAGGGTGGCCAGCGCAACGTCGTGCTGCTCAATGGCGACACCGTCTGGGTCGCGCGCCAGCCGACGGTCTACATCTACGGCGAGGTGCAGCGCCCGGGGCCGATGCGCGTCGAGCGCGACATGACGGTGATGCAGGCGCTGGCCACCGGCGGCGGGCTGACGCAGCGGGGCACGCAGAAGGGCATCCGCGTGCACCGCAAGTCGCCCGACGGCAAGGTCCAGGTCATCGAGCCCACGCTCGACGACCGGGTGCGCGACGGCGACGTCGTCTTCGTGCGCGAAAGCCTGTTCTGAGGAGCCCGGGATGACGCTCGCGCAGCTTCTGTCGATCCTGCGGGCCCGCTGGTGGGTGGCGGCGTCGGTGCTCGGCACCGTCGTCGGCCTGACCTTCGTCGGCAGCCTGCTCTGGCCCAAGTCCTACACCGCCACGGCCAGCGTCGTCGTCGACAGCCGGCCGGACCCGATCGCCGCGATGGCCTATGGCGTCGGGGCGTCGCCGGCCTTCATGGCGACGCAGCTGGACATCCTCAACAGCGACCGGGTGGCGCAGAAGGTGGTGCGCAACCTGCGCCTGAACCAGAACCCGACGGTCGTGCAGCAGTGGCGCGACTCCACCGGCGGCCTGGGCACCGTCGAGCAGTGGCTCGGCGCGGCGCTGCAGAAGTCGCTGGAGGTGACGCCGTCGCGTGACTCCAACGTGCTGTTCGTCGCCTACAAGGCCCCGGATCCGACCTTCGCGGCGACGCTGGCCAACGCCTTCGTGCAGGCCTACATGGAGACCTCGGTCGAGCTGCGTGTCGACCCTGCCCGCCAGTACAGCAGCTTCTTCGACGCCCGCACCAAGGACGCCCGCGAGGCGCTGGAGAAGGCCCAGTCGCGGCTCAGCGCCTTCCAGCGCGAGAAGGGGATCATCGCCACCGACGAGCGCCTGGACATCGAGAACGCGCGCCTGAACGAGCTGTCCAGCCAGCTCGTCGCGATCCAGGCGATGCTGGCCGACTCCGACAGCCGCAACGTCCAGGCGCGCGCCAACGGCGACCGGCTCAGCGACGTGATGAACAACCCGCTCGTCGCCGGGCTGCGCGGCGACCTGTCGCGCCAGGAGGTCAAGCTGCAGGAGCTCAGCGCACGGCTGGGCGACAACCACCCGCAGGTCCGCGAGCTCAAGACCAACATCGCCGAGCTTCGGCAGAAGGTCGATCTGGAGATGCGCCGCGTCGCCGGCAGCGTCGGCGTCACGAACAACATCATGCGTGCCCGCGAGACGCAGACGCGCGCCCAGCTCGACGAGCAGCGTGCCAAGCTGCTGCAGCTGAAGGCGGTGCGCGACGAAGGCCAGGTGCTGTCGCGCGACGTCGAGAGCGCGCAGCGCACCTACGACGCGCTGCAGGGCCGCCTGACGCAGACCAGCCTGGAGAGCCAGACCAACCGCGCCGCGGTGAACGTGCTCGCGCAGGCCGCGGCGCCGATCAACCCGTCGACGCCGAACGTGCTGCTGTACACGCTGGTGTCGGTCTTCGTCGGCGCCTTCCTGGCCGTCGGCACCGTGCTGGCGCTGGAACTGCTGGACCGACGCCTGCGCGTGCCCGAGGACGCCGCCTCGCTGCTGGATCTGCCCGTCGTCGGCCTGATCCCGCGGCCGGGCGCGCCGCGGCGCTTCGACCGCTGGCGCCGTCCGCTGCTTGCCGAACGCCGAATGCTCGGCCTGTCTGACTCCGTGAAGGGCGCCTGACCATGGCCAAGTACCGCAGCTCGGTGATCCACGAGATCCCGGTCCACGACGCCGACGACGACGAGGCCTCGGCCGCCGCCGAGGCGTCCGACGTCGCCGACCGGTCGATCGGCTCGATCATCGGCGAGGCGCGCAACCTCGACGCCACGCAGATCGAACGCATCCTGGCCTATCAGCGCGAGCACGGCCTGCGTTTCGGCGAGGCCGCCGTGACGCTGGGCTATGCGACTCACGACGACGTGATGTTCGCGCTCTCGCGGCAGTTCCATTACCCGTATGCACCGCAGGAGCGGCGCAATGCCTGCCCCGAACTCGTCACGCTGAACAAGCCGTTCTCGGCCCAGGCCGAGGCCTTCCGCGCGGTGCGCAGCCAGCTGATGGTGCGGCTGTACGCCGAGCCCGAGCGGCGCGACGCGCTGGCCGTCGTCAGTCCGCAGTCCGGCGACGGGCGCAGCTACTTCGCCGCCAACCTGGCGGTCGCGCTGGCCCAGCTCGGCGGCCGCACCTTGCTCGTGGACGCCGACCTGCGCCGTCCGCGCCAGCACGAGGTGTTCGGCCTGCAGGCGCGCTCGGGGCTGTCGGGCATCCTCGCCGGCCGCGCCGAGTCCAACGTCATCCAGCAGGTGCCGGGCATCGCCAGCCTCTTCGTGCTGCCGGTCGGCGCCGTGCCGCCGAACCCGGTCGAACTCGTCGAGCGCCCGGCCTTCGGCCTGCTGACACGCGAGCTGCTGACCAAGTTCGACCACGTCGTCGTCGACACCCCGGCGGCCGCCAGCGGCAGCGACTTCGCCGTCATCGCCGCACGCTGCGGTGCCAGCCTGCTGCTCGCGCGGCGCCACCAGTCCCGGCTGGGCGACCTGCGCGAAGTGAGCGACACGCTGGGCCAGGGCGCGTCGCGCACGGTCGGCGTCGTCGTCAACGAGTTTTGACGGCCCGCGCCGCGCCAGCCGATGTCGGCCGTCGTGCGATCCGGTCCGCAGTTGGCCCGGCCTCCGAAGGAGTTCGATCCATGGTCCGCAGGCACCGTTGCCGCCGGCTTCCTGCTGCTGTACCTGCCGACCTACTGGAGCCTGTCGCGCTCGGTCTGGCTGAGCGACGAGCAGGGGCACGGGCCGATCATCCTGGCGCTGGGCCTGTGGCTGCTGTATCGCGCCCGCGGCGATCTGCTGGCGATGGCGCCGCGCCCGGCGCGTGCGGCCGGCTGGGCGCTGCTGCTGCTGTCGCTGCTGCTGTACGTGCTCGGCCGCTCGCAGGCCGTGCTGATGTTCGAGGTCGGCTCGCAGATCGGCGTGCTGGCGTCGCTGCTGCTGCTGTTCCGCGGCTGGCGCGCGCTGCGCCGCGTCTGGTTCCCGCTGTTCTTCCTGCTGTTCATGGTGCCGCTGCCCGAAGCCCTGGTGGCCGCGGTGACGGCGCCGCTGAAGTCGGCGGTGTCGGCGGCGGCCAGTTCGCTGCTCTACCAGCTCGGTTATCCGGTGGGGCGCTCGGGCGTGATCCTGACCGTCGGGCCGTTCCAGCTGCTGGTCGCCGACGCCTGCGCCGGGCTGAACTCGATGTTCACGCTCGAGGCCCTGGGCATGCTCTACATGAGCCTGATGAAGTACACGTCCAAGGCGCGCAACGTCGCCCTGGCGCTGCTGCTGGTGCCGATCGCGTTCCTGTCCAACGTCGTGCGCGTGATGGTGCTGGTGATGGTCACCTATCACTTCGGCGACGAGGCCGGGCAGGGCTTCGTGCACGGTTTCGCCGGCATGGTGCTGTTCATCGTCGCGCTGATGCTGATGCTGGTGGCCGACCGTGTGCTCGGCGCCCTCTTCGATTCCCGGCGGGCCGCATGATCCGGGTGACGCGCAGGCGGGCCGTCGGGGCCTTCGCGGCGATGGCGCTCGCTGCCGGCGCCGCGCGCTGGGCGACGCCGACGGTGCACGTCGCCGACCTCGAGTCCAAGGTCGACCTGGAAAGCTGGTTCCCGCGCTCGTTCGGCGCCTGGCGCATCGACGATTCGCTGCCGGTCGTGATCCCCGCGCCCGACGCCCAGGCGCTGCTGGACAAGCTCTACAACCAGACGCTGGCACGCACCTACGTCGAGAGCGCCGGCCAGCGCGTGATGCTGTCGGTGGCCTATGGCGGCGACCAGTCCGACGGCACGCGCGCCCATCGCCCCGAGGTCTGCTATCCGGCGCAGGGCTTCGACCTCAGCGACAACCGTGTCGGCGAGCTCGACCTGGGCGGCGAACGGCTGCGCGTGCGCCGGCTGATGGCCAACCTTGGCGGCCGGCACGAGCCGATCACCTACTGGACCATCGTCGGCCGGCGCGTCGCGCTGTCGGGCACCGAGCAGAAGCTGGCGCAGCTGCGCTACGGCCTGCGCGGCCTGATACCCGACGGCCTCCTGGTGCGCGTGTCGAGCATCGACAGCGACAAGGCGCGGGGCTGGGCGCTGCAGCAGCGTTTCCTGGCCGACATGCGCGCGGCACTGCCGCCGGCGCTGCGCCGGCGCCTCGGCATGGACGCGACCGCAGCGTGAATGGCTCTCGCGTCGCAAGCCCCGAGGTCGCGGGGAGCCCAGCGGTGAGCGGCGATCTCAAGCGCCTGGCGCTGCGCGGCCTGGTCTGGTCCGTCGTCCAGAGCTGGGGCGGCAAGGCGCTGACCTTCGTGCTCTTCCTCGTGCTGGCTCGGCTGCTGACGCCGGCGCAGCTGGGCGCGGCGGCGGCGGTGATGGTCGTCATCGCCTTCCTGCAGATCCTCGGCGAGCAGGGCTACGGCGACGCGCTGGTGCAGCGGCGCGACCTGCAGCCGCACGAAGCCAACCTGCCGTTCCTGGTGTCGATCGCCAGCGCCTGCATGCTGGCCGCGCTGCTGGCGCTGGGCTCGCCGTGGATCGCGCGTGCGATGCGGGCCGAGGACCTGGCGCCGTACCTGGCCGTCGCCGCGCTGGGCCTGCCGCTGACCTCGCTGTGGATGTTCCAGGAGGCCTTCTACCGCCGCGGCCTGCAGTACCGCTATCTGGCGGCGCGGCTGCTGTTCGTCACCGCGTTGGCCGGCGCGCTGGCCATCGCGCTGGCGTTCGCCGGCTGGGGCACCTGGAGCCTCGTGGTGCAGGCGCTGCTGGCCTCGGGCCTGAGCGCGGCCTGGATGTGGAGCCGGCCGCTGTGGAAACCTTCGCGGCAGTTCGACCGCACGAGCTTCCGCGAGATCTTCGCCTTCAGCCGCAACGTCGCGACCTACCGCGTCGCCGACTTCGTCTCGGCGCGTGCGGTGGAGCTGATCATCGTCACGCTGCACGGCGCGGCGGCGCTCGGCCTGTACAGCGTCGGCTCGCGCATCTACCAGACGCTGATCCAGCTGCTGTCGTCGTCGGTGATGAACGTCTCGCTGAGCGCGCTGTCGCGCATCGCGCACGACGTCGACCGCGTGCGCGCGGCGTACACGAAGACGGTGACGATCGGCTCGGCCATCGGCACCGCGGTCTTCGTCGGCGTCGGCGCGGTCGCCCCCGAGCTGACGCGCACGATCTTCGGCGAGCGCTGGGCCGACTCGGCGCCGGTCATGCAGGTGCTGATGCTGCTGGGCGCCGTGCAGTGCGTGCAGTTCATGAACGGCTCGGTCTTCAACGCGCTCGGCCGGCCGCAGTACATCGCGCGGATGACGATCGCCAAGGCGACGGTCACGCTGGCCGCGCTGGCCCTCGTGCCGGCGCGTTCGGCCTACGAGCTGGCGGTGGTCTTCGCCGTGTGCCAGCTGTCGATCACGCCGGTGACCTACGGGCTGGTGCTGCGCCTGCTACAGATGCCCTTGCGCAGCCTGCTGCGCCACTCGGCACCGTTCTTCTTCTCGGCGGCGGTGGCGTTCGCCGCCGTGCAGTGGCTGCGGTCCGCGGCCCTGCTGCCGCCGTCGCCGGTGCTGCAGCTGGGCCTGCTGTCGGGTTCGTACGTGGTGGTCTACGGCGCGATGGCCGCCCTCACGGGTTGGGGCCAGCTGCGCGCCGTGGCCGCGTACCTGGCTCGTTAGTCGGAGTGTCGTGATGAGACTGGGTCTCGGTCTGAGGAACCGGTACAAGCGTTTCCCGCTGGTGCGCTTCGGGCGTTATGCCTATCTCCGGCGCTGGGACGACTACCGGCGCGCGCCGTCGGCGCCCTGCGTGCGCTACATCGGCTGGCTGGGCCACCGCAACATCGGCGACGAGGCGCTGTACCAGGCCTTCCGCTCGGGGATCGCGTCCGAGGCGCTCGTCGTGCCCTTCGAGGACTGGTCGCCGATCTCCTGGATGGCCGAGCGCCGCAAGGCCGACGTGGTGCTCGGCGGCGGCACGCTGATCAACGTGCGCGCCTACCTGGGCGCGATGCAGGGCGCGCACGCGCTCGGCGGCCGGATCTGCGTCTTCGGCACCGGCGTCGCCGACCTGGAGTACTGGTCGCAGCACGGCGGCCGCGGCCGCGGCGACGAGAGCGACTGGGTGCAGGCGCTGCGCGGTGCGCACTACCTGGGCGTGCGCGGCCCGCGCTCGCTGCAGTGGATGCGCCGCCACGGCTTCGACGAGGCCGAGATCGTCGGCGACCCGGCGGTCTCGGTGGCCGGGCCGGCGTGGGCGGGCGCCGGCGCACGCGTCGTCGGCCTGAACCTCGGCAGCCACGATCCGGTCCAGGGTTCGTCGGACGGCGTCTACGAAGCCGCGCTGCATGCCGCCCGGGAGCTCCTGGCTCGCGGCGACCTCGTGCACTTCGTGCCCTTGCACGACATCGACTCGGCGGCCGGGGCGGCGCTCGCGCGGGCGCTGGACCATCCGGGTTTCGTCGTCCACCCCTTCGACCCGGACGTGGGCGTATGCCTGGAGCGCCTGCGGGCCTGCCGGCTCGTCGTCGGCCAGCGTCTGCACGCCACCGTCCTGGCCTGCGCGCTCGGCATTCCCACCCTGTCGCTGAGCTACCAGCCGAAGTGCCTGGACTTCCTCGAGTCGATCGACTGCGCGGCGCTCGCCGTGCCGACCGAAGGCATCTCCGGCCCGGCGCTGGCCGCGCGCGTTCACGCGCTCGACGCCGAGCTGGCGATCTGGCACGAGCGCCTGGTGCAGGCCTGCGACGGCCTGCGCGAGCGCCAGCGGCAGCGTGCGCGCGATCTCGGGTGGGCCCGGCCATGAACACGCCGTCGATCGATTCCTGCGCCCCCGACGCCCCGGCGCGTGCCGCTCGTGTCGTCGGGGCGGCCCCGCCTCGCGCCGGCAAGGTGCTCATGGTCTCCGCCGTGCCGCCCTTCCCGACGAGTGCGGGCAACCGTGCCCGGATCCGGACGCTGGCGGAGGCGATCGAGCGGCTGGGCCACGAACTGCATTTCGCGGCCCTGGTGCGGCCCGGCAGCGGTGTGGACCCGCAGATGAGCCGCCACTTCGGCCGGCGCCTGCACGTGCTGCCGTTCGAGCGCCGCCGCGGGCCGGCTTGGGCGCTGGAACACGCGGCGCGCCGCGTGCGCCAGCGCCTGAACCTGGACTCCGGCTGGCTGTGGACGCTCGACGCCTGGTACGACGACCGCATCGACGCCCGCCTGCGCGAGCTGCAGTCGCGCGAGGCCTTCGACACCGTCGTCATCGAGTACGTCTATCTGTCGCGTGCCGCGCACGTGTTCCCGCCCGGGGTGCGCACGGTGATCGACTCGCACGACCGCTTCACGCTGCGCCACCGCATCGCGCGCGACGCCGGCCAGCCCTATGGCTGGTTCTCGCTGAGCGAGGCCGACGAGCGCCGCGGCCTGGCGCGTGCCGACGCGGTGATCGCGATGCAGGGCGAGGAGGCGGCGTTCTTCTCGGCGCTGCTGGCCGGCACCACGACCCGCGTCGAGACCGTGGGCCACGTCTTCGAGCCCGCGGCGCCGGTGCCGCGCAGCCACGACCGGCGCGCGCTGCTGGTCGGTTCCGACAACCCGATCAACGCCGAGGGCGCGCGCTATTTCGTCGAGCAGGTGCTGCCGCAGGTGCGGCGCGATCTGCCGGACTTCGAGCTCCTCGTCGCCGGCGACGTTGGCCGGGCGCTGCCCGACGCGCCCGGCATCCGCAAGCTCGGCCGCGTGGCGGCGATCGGCGAGGCCTACGCGCAGGCGGCGGTGGCGCTGAACCCGGTGCGCTCGGGCACCGGGCTGTGCATCAAGTCGCTGGAGACGCTGGCCTTCGGCCTGCCGCTGGTCACCACGCGCTGCGGCGCGCGCGGCCTGGAAGCCTGGGCCGGCGAGGCGTTCGCGATGGTGGCCGACGACGATCCCGCGGCCATGGCCGCGGCCGTCTGCACGCTGCTGCGCCGGCCCGAGGAGGGCGACGCGATGGGACGCCGGGCGCGGGCTGCCGCGCTGGAGATCGACCGCGTGCAGAAGGCCGCGCTGCGGCGTGTTCTCGGCGAGGAGGCGCGATGAGACGGACCGGATCCTGGGCCCTGGCCGCGGCGCTCGGCTTGGCGGTGCTGCTGGCCAGTGCCATCGCCGCCGAGTCCGACGGCATGAGCGGCGGCGCCGGTTGGCGCCTGAACCGCTTCGGCGACGCTGCCGAGGCCGTGATGCGCGCCGACGGCCGCGCGCTGCGCCAGGCCCTGCTCGTCGGGCGCGACAACGACGCGGCGCAGGCGCATCTCGTGCATTCGCTGGCGCTGCGCGCCGGCCATCGCTATCGCCTGCGCGTGCCGCTGTCCGGCGAGGCCGGTGGCCAGCTGCACCTGATGGTGCGGCGCAGCGCCGCGCCCTTCGACGTCGTCGTGCAGCAGGAGGTGCAGCTCGACGGCGGCGAACGCAGCGTCGAGCTGCAGTGGGTGGCCTACGAGGACTCCGACGCCTTCGACCTGCGCATCGTGCCGCGGTCGCCGCGCCTGGACGTGCGCGCCGGCGAGCCGAAGCTGGAGGATCTGGGCACGACGACGCTGGGCGACGGCGGCGTCGCGGCCTTCGATCCGCGCCTGCTCGGCGTGCACCTGAACCGCTTCGCCCAGTACCGCACGGTGCCCGACCTGCACGTCGGCCTGGTGCGCATCTGGGACATGCGCACCAACTGGAACCACCTGGCGCCGACACCGGAGGCCTGGAAGTCGCGTTCCGGGGACGCCTGGACGCGCCTGGACGATCTGGTGGACACGGTGCGCCGTCGCGCGCCTGACGCGACGCTGCTGATGACGCTCGGCCAGCCGCCGGCCTGGGCCTCGGCCAGCCCCGGCGCCTCCTGCCCCTACGGCACCGGCACCTGCGGCGCGCCGGCCAGCCTGGACGCCTGGCGCGACTACGTCGAGACCCTGGCGCGGCGCTACAAGGGCCGCATCCGCGACTGGGAACTCTGGAACGAACCCGACTACAAGCGCTTCTTCGTGCCGACGGTGTCGCTGGTCGACCTGGCGAAGGTGGCCTCCGAGGCGCTGAAGTCGGTCGACCCGCAGAACCGGCTGGTGTCGCCCGGCTTCACCTCCAACGGCCTGGCGACGCTGGACCGCTTTCTCGCCCAGGGCGGCGGGCGCTCCGTCGACGCGATCGGCTTCCACTGGTACGCGCCCGGCGCACCGGAGGCGCTGATGCCCCGCATCCGCGCCGTGCGCGCGGTGATGCAGCGCCACGGCGCCGGCCAGCTGCCACTGTGGGACACCGAAGGCGCACCCTGGTGCACCCCGGGGGGCCGCGCGCCCTGTGCCTTCGACGGCCTGGAGCGCGACGAGCTCGATGCGCTGCCGATGCGCTACGTGCTGACGATGTGGCTCGAAGGCGTCCAGGCGGCGGCCTACTACACCGCCGAAGGCGCGAACGGACGCTCGGTGATGCTCTTCGACCCCGACCGCCGCGCCCCCACCCGCGCCGGCACGGCCTGGGCGGCGCTGGCCGAGTGGCTGCGCGGCGTCCGGTCGGTCTCGGTCGAGGCCTGGGGCGAGGGCGGCCACGCCGTGCACGTGCAGGCCGCGGACGGGCCGGCGGTGCTGGTGTGGTCCGAACGCGCCGGCGAGACCCTGCGCGTGCCCGCCGGCTGGGGCGTCGCGCGCCAGCAGTCGCCCTGGAGCGAGCCGGCGCCGCTGCGCCCCGGCGAGCCGCTGGCGGTGGGGCGCGTGCCGCTGCGGCTGTCGCCGGCGGCGCGCTGAGGAACGCGGGGCCGCACGATGCGCTTCACCGTCCACCTTCCTCCCCGCACCGGCGCCCCCGGCGCCTTGCGCCTGGATCGGCTGGTCGCGATCTTCTGCGTCGTCACGCTGGGCATGACGATGCTCTTCGGCAGCCTGCGCCTGCTGACCTACGCGATTCCGCTGCTGGCGCTGCTGGCCGTGCTCGGCGTCGGCCGCCTGACCTGGTCGCCGAATGCTGCGCCCTATCTGGTGCTGATCGTCGCGGCGGCGGCGCTGGCGCCGCTGGGCAACCTGGCGGGGCTGCAGGACATCTACCTGATGCTGATCGGGCTGTCGCCCTTCGCCTTCGCCTGGCGCTACCGCCTACGCTGGCAGCACATCTTCTGGGCCGCGGTCGCGGCCACGGTGCTGTCGTACCTGCGCAAGGGCAACCTCGGCGGCGGCATGGAGTTCGACCCGATGACCTCGCGCTCGAGCTTCGAGGCGACGACGAGCTTCATCTTCGGCGTGCTCGCCGCCTGGGCCGCCTGCGAGCGCCGCTGGCGCCCGGCGCTCGTGGCGCTGGTGCTGTGCATCCTGACGCTCAAGCGCATCGTCGCGCTCGGCGCGATCGCGGTGCTGGTGCTGATGCTGCTGCCGCGCGCCTGGGTCGACCGGCTGCTGCGGCCGGTGCCGATGATCCTGCTGAACGCGCTGTACCTCGTGCTCGTCGTGCAGTACGCCCAGGGGAACTTCGACCACCTGATCTACCAGTTCACCTCGCAGAGTTCCAACCAGTTCGGCATGGGCCGCCAGCAGCTCTACCACTACCCGGTTCTGGAGCTGCTGCGCGAGCCCGGGCGCATCGCCTTCATCGGCCTGGGCCCGGGCACCGTCTACGACCTGATGAAGGGCGGCTGGGCCTTCCTCAGCAAGGGCAACCTGCACAACGACTCGCTGAAGATCCTCATCGAATACGGCGGCCTGGTCTGGATGGCCTTCTTCGCCGTGCTCTTCCGTCCCTCGCAGCGCCTGGAGCTGCGTGTGCTGATGCTCTTCGTCAACGTGATGCTGCTGACCGACAACACCTTGATCTACCCCTACGTGATCTTCGCCATCGGGATCGCCTGCCAGAACCTGGCGCCGTCTCCCGCGGAGGCCGTCGTGGCCGGCGGCGGCGCCGCCACGCCGCGCACGGTGCGGCCGGGGTCCGCACTGCGATGAGCGAGTCCACGCCACGCGGCACCAGCTTCCTGGTGCTCGAGACGCAGTTCGGCAACATCGGCGACGCGCTCATCAACCGCGAGCTGCTGCAGCTGCTGCGTGCGCACGGCACGCTGTGCGTCGACACCGGGGCGGCGCCGGACTGGTTCGTGCGCATGCTGGCGCTGCCCGACGACGCGCGCCGGGTGCAGGGCCGCGGGCGGCTGCTGCGGGCGATGCTGGGCGAACGCCTGCGCGGCCAGCCGGCCTATTTCTTCTTCCTTCCCGGCGGCATCGTCGGCGAGCTGTCGCTGCGCCAGTTCGTGCGCAAGACGCTGCTGCTGGCGCTGTTCTTCGGGCTGCGGCTGGCCGGCGTGCGCTTCTGCCACCTCGGCGTGTCGTACGAGCGCCTGGGCCCGCGCCACGCGGCCTACCTGCGCCTGAAGCAGGCGCTGATGCACGCCTTCTACGTGCGCGACCGCCGCTCGGCGGCGCTGCTGCAGTCGCATCGGGTCCGCACCAGCGGCGTGCTGCCGGACCTGGCGTTCAACCTCGCGCGCCGCGCCCCGCCACGGGCCGGCGGCCTCGGTGCCGTCGGCCTGAGCTTTCGCACCGACCAGCATCCCGGCCAGTACGAGCGTGTGCTCGCCGCCGTCCAGACGCTGCGTGCGGCGCTGCCGGCGGGCGTCGCCTGCCACCTCGTCGTGCAGGTCGAGCACGACCAGCCGGGCATGGCCCGGCTCGCGCAGCACCTGGCGCAAACCGGCGTCGCCGTGCGCCTGGTCGAGGAGACCCGCGACCTCGAGCGCCTGCAGGCGCACTACGCCGGCCTGGACCTCGTGATCTCCAATCGGCTGCACGTGCTGCTGCTGGCCGCCAGCGTCGGCTGCCAGGTGCTGGCCTGCGTCGACGAGCGCAACGAGAAGATCGTCGGCCTGCTCGAGTCGCTGGGTCGCGAGGACCTGCTGCTGCCGATGGCCGGGCTGGACCGGGCCGCGGTGGCGCGTGCGCTGGCCGCGCCCCGGCTGGACGCCGGCGCCCAGCGCGACGCCCTGCGCGCCGGGGTCGCCCGCATCTTCGACACCGGCGAGCCGGTCACCGCGGGAGCCCGGCCATGAGCCGCCTTCCGCCCCGCGAGCTGACCGTGCTCGAGGCGGTGAGCCCGCCCGACGGCACGACGCGCTACGTCGACCAGGTGGTCAGCCTCGCGCCCGGCTGGGTGCGTTTCCGCTACCTCGGCGCACGAGCGCTGGCCGGCCTGGGCTACGACGTGCTGCACGTGCACTGGCCCGACGCGCTGGTGCGCGGGCGCTGGCACGCCTTGCGCTGCCTGGGCCTGGTGGCGCTGCTCGAGCTGCTGCGCTGGCGCCGCATCGCCGTCGTGCGCACGCTGCACAACCTGCAGCCGCACGAGCAGGGCGGCTCGCGCCTGGAGGCGCTGGCGATGCGCCGGCTCGACGATCGCACCGACTACACGGTGACCATCAACCCGGTGACGCCGATCCCCGGCGGACGCGGCGTCTACATCCCGCACGGCCACTACCGCGACCGCTTCGCCGGCATCGCGCGGGCGGCGGTGGTGCCGGGGCGCCTGCTCTACGCCGGGCTGATCCGGCCCTACAAGGGCGTGGACCTGTTGCTGTCCGCGTTCAAGGCGCTGGACGAGCGCTCGCTGACGCTGCGCCTGGTGGGCAAGCCTTCGCCCGAGCTGCGCGCACAGATCGAGCAGGCCCAGGCGGACGACGCCCGCATCTCCTCGGCCCTGGCCTTCGTGCCCGACGCCGATCTCGTCGCCGAGATGAGCGCCGCCGAACTGGTGTGCCTGCCGTACCGCGAGCTGCACAACTCGGGGATCCTGCTGGTCGCGCTGTCGCTGGACCGCCCGGTGCTCGTGCCGCGCACGCCGACGACGCTGGCCCTGGCCCAGGAGGTGGGACCGGGCTGGATCTACCTCTTCGACGGCGAACTCGGCGCCGACGATCTGCGCCGTGCCCTGGCCCAGGTGCGCGCCGATACGCGGGCCGCGCGGCCGCGGCTCGAAGGCCGCGACTGGGCCGTCGTCGGCGAGGCCTATGCCCGGGCCTTCGCCGAGGCCGCTCGGCGCACCGGGCGCCTGCCGCCGACGCCTGCGGCGGCAGGCATGGAGGCCCGCCCATGAGACCCGCGGTGGCCATCGTGCAGCGGCGCATGACGCACTACCGGGTGCCGCTGTTCGAGCAGATGCGAGAGCGGCTGGCCGACGAGGGCATCGAGCTGCGCGTGCTGCACGGCGAGGGCACGGCCGAGGAGGCGAGCAAGTCCGACGCCGGCGAACTGCCCTGGGCGACGCGGCTGCCGACACGCTACGCGCTGGGCGGAAGACTGTGCTGGCAGCCGTTCGCGCACGCGGTGCACGACTGCGCGCTCGTCGTCGTGACGCAGGAGAACAAGCTGCTCAACAACCTGCCGCCGGTGCTGTCGCCCTGGCGGCGGCGCCGGCTCGCGTTCTGGGGCCACGGCCGCGACATGCAGGCGCCGCGCCCCGACGCCTGGAGCGAGCGCTTCAAGGCCTGGACGACCCGGCGCGTGGACTGGTGGTTCGCCTACACCGACATCAGCGCCGCCTGCATCGGCGCGGCCGGCTACCCGGCCGATCGCGTCACCGTGCTGCACAACAGCATCGACACCTCGGGCCTGCGCCGTGCCGTCGAGCAGGCGCGCGCGGACGACCGTGCCGCGCTGCGCGCCAGCCTGGGCCTGGGCACGGGGCCGGTGGGCCTGTACATGGGGTCGCTGTACGCCGACAAGCGCATCGGCTGGCTGATCGACGCGGCGCAGCAGCTGCACGAGCGCGTGCCGGGCTTCGAGCTGCTCGTCGCCGGTGCCGGGCCCGAACGGGCGCTGGTCGAGGCGGCGGCCGGGCGCCACCGCTTCGTGCGCTATGTCGGCCCGGTGCGAGACCTGCGCCGCGCGCAGTGCCTGGCGGTGGCCGACCTCGTCCTGAACCCCGGCATGGTGGGCCTGGGCATCCTGGACGCCTTCGCCGCGGGGCTGCCGCTGGTCACCACCGATTGCGGCCTGCATTCGCCCGAGATCGCCTACCTCGACTCGGGCCGCAACGGCGTCATGACGGCCGACGAACCCAAGGCCTATGTCGACGCCTGCCACCGCCTGCTGAACGACGACGCCGCACGCGCGGCGATGAGCCGGGCGGCGGCGGCGAGCGCCGAGGAGTTCTCCATCGAGCGCATGTCCGAGCGTTTCTGCCAGGGGCTGCTCGCCTGCCTGGCGCGGGAGCGGCACCACGGCGGCTGAGCCGCCGTGGCCCGCGTTCAGGGCTTGAGCAGCACCGGCTCGAGCCCGAGCTGCACCTGGCGCGTGGACGGCAGCGTGGTCTCGCTGCGCGTGATGCTGCGCACGGTGCGCACGTTCCAGTCGCTGGGGATCTGCACCGTCGCGCCTTCGACCGTCGACCACAGGATCCAGGTGTCGCTGCCGTTGCGGTCCAGCCGCACGACGTGCACGCTGTCGCTGTCGGTGAACGAGTCCTCGATGCGTGCGCCGGCGAGCCAGCTGCGGGCCTCGGCGTAGGCCTTGCCGGCCTCGGTCTGCGTCACGTAGTCGGCTTCGACCAGCTTGCGCACGACGTCGGCGGCCTCCCAGACGTGGAAGTTGAAGTTGGCCACGCCCTTGACGGCCATCGTCAGCATCGCCCGGGCGTTGACCGAGCGGCTCTGCGCCAGCGTCGGCACCGCGGTGCTGCAGTCGGTCTGCGCGGAGTCGCACAGGAACGCGCCCTCGGTGATCCACACCGGCTTGGACTGGACGCCATAGGTCTTCATCAGGTTGCGCAGGTTGTCCACCATCGAGCCCACGGTCTCCGGGTCCAGCCAGTAGTACCAGTGGAAGCCGACCATGTCGATGTAGCTCCCGGCGCCGGCGGCCAGATAGCCGTCGAGGTACTGCATGCCCTGGCCCTTGGTCAGCCCGGGGCTGACGATGCGGTTGGCCGGGTCGGCGGCGAGCAGCTCCTCGCGGGCGATGCGGGTCATCTCGACGAGTTGCGAGATGCTGCCGTTGTAGTGCGGCTCGTAGTCCGGCTCGTTCCAGATCTCCCAGTAGCGGATCTTGCCGGCGTAGCGCTGGGCGAGGGTGCGCACGTAGCTGCGCCAGTCGTCCATGCTCTTCGGCGCGCCGCTGGCGCCGGCGCCGTACTTGCCGACGACGTCCGGCGTGCTGGAGGCCCACTGCGGCGTCTGGCCCAGCGTGTAGATGATCTTGGCGCTCGGGTCGTGCTCGGCGACGTAGGCCACGTACATGTCCAGTCGCAGGCCGCCGCCGCTGGCCCAGTTCCAGGCGCCCTTGCTCGGCTCGAGGTCGCGCCAGGTCGTGCCGGTGTTCCACAGCCGGATGATGCGGGTGCCCATCTCGGGCCAGATGTCGTGCGTGCCCAGCTTGACGACGTGCATGCCGAACAGCGTCTCGGGCACCGTGGCGCTGCTGTCGTAGGGCGCGAAGTCGTTGCGCTTGACCTCGGCGATGACCGCCTGGTCGACCCAGATCGCGCCCGAGGCGCTCTTGATGTTCAGGCGCAGGCTGCCGGCCGAGCTGCCGAGGTAGGTGCCCTCGATCTCTACCTTCTGCCACGGCGTGTCGACGGTCACCGTCCTGGAGGCGAAGTTGTCGTAGGGCTGCTCGTCGCGGCGCATCATCACCTGCACCGGCGTCGCGACGTCGGCGCGCAGGTACAGCGTGGCGCGGTAGGTCTTGCCCTTCACGAAGGGGTAGTTGGACACCAGGTGCACCTGGCCGCCCTTCTTGTCGCTGACCTGCCAGAACTGCGCCGCCGCACCGGCATAGACGTGGGCGCCGTCGGTGGCGCGGCTGGCGGTGAACACCGGCTTGGCGGTGCCGCCCCAGTAGTTGTAGGTCATCCCCGGCGCGTAGGAGGTGTAGGCCTCGTCCATCGTCATCGTCTTCACCGGCGTGACCTCGACGCTGGAGCCGCCTTGCGAGGCCAGCGTCTGCACGGAGGCCGCCTTGGCTTCGGTGGCGGCCTTGGTGATCGAGACGTCGTCGAGGTAGACGTTGGCACCCGCCGTCTGCGAGATGACGCGCAGCGAGCCGGCGTCGGCGAACGGATAGGGCGTCTGGAAACTCAGCTTCTGCCAGCTGTCGCCGAGCGTGACCTGCTGGCGTGCGACGACGTCGTAGGGCGCGCCGTTGCGCCGCAGCTGGACCTCGGCCTTGGCGCTCTTGCCCGCGTCGGTGCGCACGAACGCGACCACGCTGTAGGTGCTGCCCTTGGCGAAGGCGTAGGAGTAGACCAGGTTGACGCCGCTGTTGGCCGCGACGCTGCCAACCTGCAGCCGCAGCGCGGCGTTGCCGGAGTGGGCGTAGCCGCTGCGCGTCTCCGGGCCGACGGTATAGCTCGGCTTGGTGCCCCACCAGTTGATCGACCAGCCGCTGGGCAGCTTGGAGAAACCGGACTCGAAGTCCTCGACCGCGTTGCCGGCGGCATCGACGGCCTGCGTCGTCACGACGGCGGCGACGGTCTTCACGTTGTCGCCGTCGACGGTGGCCGTGGCCGTTCCGGCGGCGGAGTCCTCGAACACCGGCGTGCCGGCCGACGGGACGGCAGGCAGTTCGGCGGCTGTGGTGTCGGGCGCGGCCGTGGCGGTCGCGCCGGCGTCGTCAGGCGAACCGGAGCCGCCGCCGCAGCCGGCGGCCAGCAGCACGGCCAGGAGACTGGCGAATCGGAGCTTGGCAGGTGCTTTCATGAGGTCAAGGCAAGGCCGACCACCTCCTCGGGCGGGGTGGGCGAATCGGCGTCGCGACGGGGTTGGGGCTGCAGGGGCCGCCAGCGCCATGAAGGCGGGGCGGTGCTGCCCCTGCTTACGGTTGCCTGCTCCGGCGCCTGAAGCGCTGGATGTAAGGCCTGCTCACGAACGCTACAGAATCTTTCTGTTGCCAAACGCGAGCGAGGTCGCGCCGGGGACGGCGCGGGGCGAACGGCGCATCAGCGAGGGCGTGTGCGCCCGCTCAGCAACTGCCGGGCGGCACCGAGCGTGAAGGCCGAGTTCGTGAAGAGGTACCGCCGCCACAGGCGTCGTGGCTCGCTGAGCAGGCGGTGCAGCCATTCCAGGCCCGAGCGCCGCATCCAGGGCGGCGCCCGACGCACGGTGCCGGCATGGAAGTCGAAGGCCGCGCCGACGCCGATCATCACGCCCCGCACGCGGCCGCGGTGCTCGGCCATCCAGCGCTCCTGCTTCGGACAGCCGAGGCTCACGAGCACGACGCCGGCGCCCGAGGCGTTGATGCGTTCGACGACGGCGGCCTGTTCGCTCGCATCCAGCGCGCGGAACGGCGGCGACAAGGTCCCGGCGATCGCCAGCGTGGGCCAGGTGGCGCGCAGCCGGGCTTCCAGACGGGCCAGCGTCTGCGGCGTGCTGCCGTAGAGGAACAGCGGGATGCCGCGGCGGGCCGCGTGCGCGCACCAGCGCCACATCAGGTCCGGCCCGTTGATGCGTTCCTGTCCGGGATGACCCAGGCGCCGCAGCATCCAGGCCACCGGCGCGCCGTCGGGCGTCGCCATGTCCGCCTGCCGCAGGACCGCGGCGAACGACGCGTCCTGCGCCGCCGTGACCACCGAGTGCGCGTTGCAGATGCAGACGACACGCGACTCGCGCCTTTCGGCCCAGCCGTCGATGCGTGCGATCGCGTCGTCCCAGCTCAGGGCATCGATCGGGGCGCCGAGCACGGCGGCGGTGACGCGTGCGCCGGGGCGGTGGGTCAGGTCAGGGTGCATGGGTCGTCGATCGCTTCGCGATAGAGGGCTAGCAGTTGGCGGTAGTTCGCCTCGCCGGTGAGTTGGTCTTCGTAATGGGCGCGGGCGGCGGCGCCCATGCCTGCCAGTTCCGCAGGGTGTTCGAGCGCCCACTGCAGCGCCGAGCGCAGCGCGCCGGCATCGCCGGGCTCGAACAGGCGGCCGGTGCGGCCGTCGGCCACCAGCGCCTGCATCGCGCCGAGGCGGCTGGCGAGCACCGGCAGTCCGCAGCCCCAGGCTTCCACGAGGGTGCGCGGGAAGTTCTCGTACCAGATGCTCGGCAGCACGAGCGCACGCGCGGCGCGCATGCGGCGGTAGACCTCGTCGGCCGCCAGGTTGCCGAGCAGCTGCACGCCGGGAATGCCGCGCAGCTGCGCCTCGAGCGGGCCGCTGCCGGCGACGAACACCGGTTCGCGCAGCGCGGCGCCGTGCAGCGCATCGGCCAGCACCCGCACGCCCTTCTCGACCGACAGCCGGCCGACGAACAGCAGGCCGTGGCGCGGCCCGTCGCCCGGTGGCGGCACGTCGACGAAGTTCGGCTTCACGCGCACCCGCGCGGCGGGCAGGCCGCCGGCGACGAAACGCTCGCGGCAGAACTCGTTGAGCGCGATGTAGCGCGTGACCTTGCGATCCCAGGTGCCCAGCGCACGGTGCCCGGCGATCATCGTCGCGAGCACGGCGCTCTGCGCGGCGCTGGCGCGGTAGCAGCGGTGGCGCACCGCGCGCCAGGGCAGGTGGCCGACGCAGTCCTCGCAGGGGCGGTCGTCGCGCAGCATCAGTCCCTGCGGGCAGACGAGGCGGAAGTTGTGCAGCGTCTGCACCACCGGCAGCCGGTGGCGCGCGGCCACCCAGTAGATCGACGGCGAGATCAGCGGGAAGGTGTTGTGCACGTGCACGAGGTCGGGGCGGAACTCGCGTACCAGGCGCTCGATGTCGGCGACGGTGCGGGCCGACCACATCGTCTGCCGCGCCGCGGAGGCCGGCGCGAGCGTGGCGAGATCGTGGTTGTCGCGCCGGTACTCGTGCACCGCGTGGCCGCGGCTGCGCAGCAGTTCGACCTCGCTGTCGACGACGGCGTCTTCGCCGCCGCGCTGCTGATAGCGGTTGTGGGCGACGAGCACACGCGGCAGCGGCGGCACCGGCGTGTCCGGCTGCCGCGCCGGGCCGCCGGGGGACGGTCGCGGAGGGCAGGCGAGGGCCGCGCCGGCGGGAACGGATTCGTGGGGCCGCGGGCCCGGGGACGATGCCATGCGAGCCTTGTAGAGCAGCCGGCGCGAAGCCCGGTCTCCATCGGTTACGCGTGGGGGAATTCGGGTGTCCCCACCCCGTCGCACCCGGACACCCGGTTTGCGTTGTCGTAGCGCGTCGCGCCGACGGGCTCCCCTACACTGGCGCACCCGTCACGGAGCCCCCGGCTCCTGCGGTCGAACTGCCATGGGAGTCGTCATTTGAAAGTCACCGTCGTCGGTACCGGTTACGTCGGCCTCGTCACAGGCGCCTGCCTGTCGGAGATGGGCAACCACGTCGTCTGCCTCGACGTCGATGAACGCAAGATCCGCATCCTCAACGAAGGCGGCATCCCGATCCACGAGCCCGGGCTCGAGGAGATCGTGCGCCGCAACGTCGCCGCCGGCCGGCTGCAGTTCACGACCGACGTGCCGGCGGCCGTGGCCCACGGCACGCTGCAGTTCATCGGCGTCGGCACGCCGCCCGACGAGGACGGCTCGGCCGACCTGCAGTACGTGCTGGCCGCGGCGCGCAACATCGGCCGTTACATGACCGACCACAAGGTCATCGTCGACAAGAGCACGGTGCCGGTCGGCACCGCGGCCAAGGTGCGCGACGCGGTGCGCGAGGTGCTCGCCGAACGCGGCGTGGACATCGACTTCTCGGTCGTCTCCAACCCCGAGTTCCTGAAGGAAGGCGCGGCCGTCGAGGACTGCATGCGCCCCGACCGCATCGTCGTCGGCGCCGACGACGAACGCGCGGTCCTGCTGATGCGCGCGCTATACACGCCGTTCATGCGCAACCACGACCGCCTGCTGGTGATGGACCTGCCCAGCGCCGAGTTCACCAAGTACGCCGCCAACGCGATGCTGGCCACGCGCATCAGCTTCATGAACGAGCTGTCGCGCCTGGCCGAGAAGGTCGGCGCCGACATCGAGAGCGTGCGCAAGGGCATCGGCAGCGACCCGCGCATCGGCACCCACTTCCTCTACGCCGGCACCGGCTACGGCGGCAGCTGCTTCCCGAAGGACGTCAAGGCGCTGATCCATATCGGCCGCGAGAACGGCATGCAGCTGGAGGTGCTGGAGGCCGTCGAGTCGGTCAACGACCGCCAGAAGCTGGTGCTCGTCGACAAGATCGTCGCGCGCTACGGCGAGGACCTCGCCGGCCGCACGTTCGCGCTCTGGGGCCTGGCCTTCAAGCCCAACACCGACGACATGCGTGAGGCGCCCAGCCGCGTCATCGTCGACGCGCTGCTGGCGCGTGGCGCGCGTGTTCGCGCCTACGACCCGGTGGCGATGGACGAGGCGCGCCGCGTGATGGAAGGCCTGCAGGGCATCGAGTTCGTCGCCACGCAGGCCGAGGCGCTGGCCGGTGCCGACGCGCTGGTCCTCGTCACCGAGTGGAAGGAATTCCGCAACCCCGACTTCGACGGCATCAAGGCGGCGCTCAAGCAGCCGGTGATCTTCGACGGCCGCAACCTCTACGACCCGGCCTACATGAAGTCGCTGGGGTTCGAGTACCGCGCGATCGGCCGCGCCGGGGCCTGATCCCGACTGCCGGGCCCGGCATGGCGCCGGGCCCGTGCCGGTTCAGCCGGCGGTGCGCCCGTAGGTGTCCTCGAAGCGCACGATGTCGTCCTCGCCGAGGTAGCTGCCCGACTGCACCTCGATGATCTCCAGCGGCAGCTTGCCGGGGTTGCGCAGGCGGTGCGTCTCGCCCAGCGGGATGTAGGTGCTCTGGTTCTCGGTGAGCAGGATGACCCGGTCGCCCACCGTCACCTCGGCGGTGCCGGTGACGACGATCCAGTGCTCGGCGCGGTGGTGGTGCATCTGCAGGCTCAGGCTGGCACCCGGCTTGACCATGATGCGCTTGACCTGGTGCCGCGGTCCCGAGTCGATGCTGTCGTACCAGCCCCAGGGGCGGTGCACCTTGCGGTGCAGCGCGTGTTCCTCGCGGTGCCGGCTGCCGAGCTCGGCGACGATCTGCTTGACCTCCTGGCTGCGCTCGCGGTCGGCCACCAGCACGGCGTCGGGCGTCTCGACGACGATCACGTTGTCCAGGCCGACGGCGCCGACCAGCCGGCTGGTCGCGTGCACCAGCGTGTCGCGGCTGTCGCGCACGATCGCGTCGCCGACCGCGGCGTTGCCGCGCTCGTCCTTGGGCGCGACCTGCCAGACCGCATCCCAGGCGCCCAGGTCGTTCCAGCCGGCGTCGAGCTCGACCATGCGGATGTCCTGGCCGCTGCCGGGGCACTTCTCCATCACCGCGTAGTCCACCGACTCGGCCGGCACGGCGGCGAACTCGGCCTTGCCCGGGCGCACGAAACGCTGGTCGGTGCTGCGTGCTGCCCAGGCCGCGCGGCAGGCCGCCGCGATGTCCGGACGCCAGCGCTCCAGCGCCGCCATCCAGACGCTGGCCTTGAGCACGAACATGCCGGCGTTCCAGAAGTAGCCGCCCTCGGCCAGGTAGCGCGCCGCGGTCTCGGCGTCGGGTTTCTCGACGAACTCGGCGACGACGCGTGCGCCGGTGCTGCGTTCGGTGCGGATGTAGCCGTAGCCGGTCTCGGGCCGGTCGGGCGTGATGCCGAGGATGACGATCGCGCCTTGCGCCGCGACCTCGATCGCGTCGCCCATCGCCGCGGCGAAGGCGGCTTCGTCGGCCAGCGTCTGGTCGGCCGGCGTGACGACGAGCACCGGGTCGGCGCCACCCTCGAGCGCCTGCAGCGCCGCCAGCGTCAGCGCCGGCGCGGTGTTGCGGCCCGTGGGCTCCAGCAGCACCGCCGCCGGCTCGATCTTCAGTTCGCGCAGCTGGTCGAGCACGAGGAAACGGTGCTCCTCGTTGCCGACCACCAGCGGCGCGGCGGCCCTGACGGCGCCCTGGCCCAGCGCCTGCAGCCGTGCGACGGCCTGCTGGAACAGGCTGGTGTCGCCCGACAGGACGAGGAACTGCTTCGGATATCCGGCGCGCGACAGCGGCCACAGCCGCGTGCCCGAGCCCCCGGCCATGACGACCGGTTGGACGGCAATGCTCATGCTTCGAATCCTCTGGGGTTGTTCAGTTGCCAGCGCCAGCTGTCGGCGCACATGCGGTCCATGTCGTGGAGCGCCTGCCAGCCGAGCAGTTCCCGCGCGAGCGAGGGGTCGGCGTAACAGGCGGCCACGTCGCCGGGACGGCGCGCGACGATGCGGTGAGGCACCGGCCGGCCGCTGGCGCGTGCGAACGCGTCGACGACCTCCAGCACCGAGTAACCGCGCCCGGTGCCCAGGTTGACGGTGAACGAGCCCGGCGCGTCGAGCAGCCGGCGCAGCGCCGCGACGTGGCCTTCAGCGAGGTCGCAGACGTGGATGTAGTCGCGCACGCCGGTGCCGTCGGGCGTCGGATAGTCGCCGCCGAAGACCTGCAGGAACTCGCGGCGGCCGACCGCCACCTGCGTCACGTAGGGCATCAGGTTGTTCGGGATGCCGCGCGGGTCCTCGCCGATGCGTCCGCTCTCGTGGGCGCCGACGGGGTTGAAGTAGCGCAGGCAGGCGGTCTGCCAAGCCGGGTCGGCGGCGCCCAGGTCGCGCAGGATCTGCTCGCCGATCAGCTTGGTCTGGCCGTAGGGGTTGGTCGCGGTGAGCCGCGAGTCCTCGCGGATCGGCAGGCTCTCGGGGTCGCCGTAGACCGTGGCGCTGGAGCTGAAGACGAAACGCGAACAGCCGTGGCGGCGCATCGCCCGGCAGACCGTCAGCAGCCCGCCGACGTTGTTGGCGTAGTACTCCAGCGGCTTCTGCGTCGATTCGCCGACCGCCTTGAAGGCCGCGAAGTGCACCGTCGCGTCGATGCGGTGGCGGCGGAAGATCGCCTCGACGGCTTCGGCGTCGCAGACGTCGGCACGCTCGAAGACCGGGGCCCTGCCGCCGATGGCCTGCAAGCGCTCGAGCACGAGCGGCGAGCTGTTCGAGAAGTCGTCGACGCCGACGACGTCGAAGCCTGCGGTTTGCAGTGCCAGCCAGGTGTGCGAGGCGATGTAGCCGGTCGCGCCGGTGAGGAGAATGGTCGTCATCGGGTCTCGGTGGGGTTGCTCGCCTTCAACGCAGCACGGCCTGTGCGTTGCAGCCCAGGACCGTGGCGCTGTAGGCGCTGGTCAGCTCGAGCCCCGGATTGTCGCCTCGGCGCTCGTGGCGCAGGTCGCAGCCGAGCGAAATCGCGCGCGACGCCTGCCAGCGCGCGCCCAGGCCGAACTGGCTGCCGCTGTCGTGGCCTTTCTCGGGCACCCCCTGGGCCGAGGTGCCGTCCAGCGTGCGGCGGAACACCAGCGCGCGGGCGTTCAGCGTCACCTTGCCGGTCAGGTCGTAATCGACCTGCATGCGCAGCGAGTCCGTGGTGCGGCTGAAGACCGAGGTGACGACCTCGGCGTCCTGGCCTTCGTCGCGGGCCAGCCGCAGCGCCAGGCGCGTGCGGCCGCCGTCGTCCAGGCGCCAGTCCAGCGAGCCCGAGGTGCCGCTGAAGTCGCGCTCGTCGAACACGTCGTGGCGCGTGCGCGTGCGACTGATTCGGGCGTCGACGGTGCTGCTGCCGGTGGGCGTCCATTTCAGCGACAGGTCCAGGGCGTCGCGCCGGCGGCGGTCCTCGGGATCGGCCAGCAGGCCGGTGAAGAGCTTGGGGTACTCGGCCTGCGTGCGCCGCACGCCCAGCCCCAGCCGGGTGCTGCCGCCCAGGCGCCAGCGCAGCCCGGCGGTCGCCTGGCGCTGGTGGTACTCGCGGAAGGCCATCGACGAGGCCGAGTAGTCCACCGAGCGCGCGCCGGCGCCGACCTCGAAGGTCAGGGTCGAGACGCCGCCCAGCCGGGCGACGAAGTCGACCCGCCGCGTGCTCTCGTAGTTGGCCTCGGACAGCGCCCGGCCGGCGGCGGTGCGGTAGTCCTGGCGCAGCGTGCGTGTCGCCGCCGTCGTCAGCTCGCCGGACAGGTGCTCCACGGTCTCCCAGTCGAGCCCCAGGTCGAGCGCGTAGGTGGTGCCGTCGAAGTCGTCGTTCTCGGCATAACGCGTGGCGCTGACGGTGGCGCTGCCGTGCAGGCGCTGGCGGCCGATCGGCTGGTCGATGCCCGCGACCAGCGAGGTGTTCGAGATCGTGTCGCTGCGGCTGCGGCCGGCGGGCGTCGCGGCACCGTCGCGCAGGCGCAGCAGGTTGCTGTCGTGCATCACGCTCTGCGCGACACCCAGGTAGTACGGGTCGGATTCGGCGCCGGCCGAGCCGGCGACGCAGGCGAGCACGAACGGCAACAGGCGGTATGGGGCCATGGTCGTCTCCGGAAGGGGCGGCGGGCGCTCAGTAGGCGTTGCGGTCGAAGAACACCAGCTTCACGGTGCGGGCGATGATCTGCAGGTCCAGCCCCAGCGACCAGTTGCGCAGGTACTCCAGGTCGTACTCGACACGGGCGCGCATCTTGTCGACGGTGTCGGTCTCGCCGCGGTGGCCGTTGACCTGGGCCCAGCCGGTGATGCCCGGCTTGACCTTGTGGCGCACCATGTAGGCCTTGATGATCTCGCGGTACTGCTCGTTGTGCGCCACCGCATGCGGGCGGGGGCCGACGATGCTCATGCGGCCCTGCAGCACGTTGACGAACTGCGGCAGTTCGTCCAGCGAGGTGCGGCGGATGAAGGCGCCGAAGGGCGTGATGCGCGGGTCGTCCTTGGTCGCCTGCTTGACGACCGGGCCGTTGTCCATCGAGCGCATCGAGCGGAACTTGTAGACCACGATCTCCTCGCCGGCCAGGCCGTTGCGGCGCTGGCGGAAGATCACCGGCCCCGGCGAGCTGAGCTTCACGCCCAGCGCCAGCACGGCGAGGATCGGCGAGATCAGCACCAGGATGATCGAGGCCAGCACGATGTCGCTGAAGCGCTTGGCGACCATGTTGGTGCCGGTGAACGGCGTCTCGCAGATGCCGACGACCGGCACGCCGTTCATGTCCATCAGCCGGCCCTGGATGATGCTGATGCCGAACACGTCGGGCACGTAGAACAGCGAGGCCGTCGTGCCCTGCAGCTGCTCGAGCAGCGCGACGATGCGCGGCTGCGAGCCCAGCGGCAGCGTGATGTAGACCTCGTCGATGCGGTGCTCGCGCACGTAGGCCGCCACTTCGGCCAGCCCGCCCAGGCGCTGCGACGCGGCATCGGCGTCGATGCGCTCGTCGAAGCGGTCGTCGAAATAACCCCGGAACGACAGGCCGATGTCGCCGCGTGCCTGGAAGGCGCGCGAGACCTTGACGCCCAGCGGCCCGGCGCCGACGACGATCGCGTGGCGCCGGTTCTCCGGCTGCGCGGCGGCGTGGCGCATCAGCTTGCGTCCGCCGTAGAAGGCGAACCATTGCAGCGTCGGCGTCAGCAGCGCCCACCAGGTCAGCACGACCGGGTCGAAGAACGACAGGCTGCGTGTCGCGAAGCCGCACAGCGCCAGGATCACCAGCAGGCTGGCCCAGGACACCGAGATGTCGACGGCAGCGTTCAGCGGCCGGTCGCCGAAACGGTTTCGCCCCGGGAAGGTGAGGGCGAACACGAGCAGGCACAGCGTCAGGTCGGCGCGGAGGATCGGTTCGTCGAACGCGGTCGCGGCGCCCAGGTAGACGCCGACCGTGATCGCCGGCTCCAGACAGGCCGCGACCATCGAGGTCACGGACTGCGGAGCGCTGTAGAAAATTCGTTTGGTGCTGCGGTCTTCGAACATTCGTGAGCCGGAAGGCCTTGCCGTCGAAAATGGGGCGAGGCGACGGGCACGAAGGTCCCGACCGGCATCTTTTACCCGGACCGGCCGCAGAAACGCGTCGCAAGCTGCAACGGCGCAAGATCGGTGCCGGGTGACGGCTGCCTACAATGCGACGATGCTGCAAACCCTCAACAGCCTGTTCGCGCCGGCCGTGCTGGAACGGCTGACGCTGGTCATCAACCACGTGCTGTCCAGCGAGTCGATCGCCACCGAGCGGCTCAAGCCGCACGCCGGCCGCACGCTCGAACTGGCCGCGAGCGCCTGGCCCTCGCTGCTGCCGCCGCCGCCGGTGCTCGCCTTCCGCGTCACGCCCGCCGGCCTGCTCGAATGGTGCGGCCTGGATCGCCCGGCCTCCTGCGACCTCGCGCTGCGTGTCGACGCCGCCAACCCGGCGCTGCTGCTGGCGCGGGCGCTGGGCGGCGAACTGCCCCCGGTGGCCATCGACGGCGACGCCCAGCTCGCCGGCGACGTCAACTGGCTGATGCAGAACCTGCGCTGGGACGTCGCCGCGGACCTCGAACGTTTCTTCGGCCCGGTCGTCGCGCAGCAGCTGCACCGTCTGGGCTCGGCCGTCGCGCAGGCGCTGCGGACCGCGGTGCAGGGCCTGGGCCGCGTGCGCCCGCGCTCGCGCTGACGCCGGCCGCTTTCGTTCTCCGGAACCCGCGATGCGGCGAGTCGCCCGCCTGATCTTCATCGTCTTCACCGTCCTGCGCTTCGGCCTGGACGAGGTGGCGCTGTCGGCCTTCCGCCAGCCCTGGGTGCGCGTGCTGGTGCGCCTGGTCACCATCGGCCGCCGCCTGGACGCGCCGCGCGGCGTGCGCCTGCGTCGCGCCTTCGAGCGCCTGGGCCCGATCTTCGTGAAGTTCGGCCAGGTGCTGTCCACGCGCCGCGACCTGCTGCCGCTGGACGTCGCCGACGAGCTCGCCAAGCTGCAGGACCGCGTGCCGCCGTTCCCGCCGGCCGTCGCGCGCGCGCTCGTCGAACGTGCCTTCGGCCGCCGCATCGAGGACATCTTCAGCCACTTCGAGATCGAGCCGGTGGCCAGCGCCTCGATCGCCCAGGTGCACTTCGCGACGCTGAAGGACGGCCGCGAGGTCGCCGTCAAGGTGCTGCGCCCGGGCATGCTGGCGGTCATCGACGACGACCTGACGCTGCTGCACACGCTGGCGCGCTGGGCCGAACGGGCGTCGGCCGACGGCAAGCGTCTGCGCCCGCGCGAGGTCGTCGCCGAGTTCGACGTCTACCTGCACGACGAACTCGACCTCGTGCGCGAGGCCAGCAACGCCGCCCAGCTGCGGCGCAACATGGACGGCCTGGACCTGCTGCTGGTGCCGGAGATGATCTGGGACTACTGCACGTCCTCGGTCATCGTCATGGAGCGCATGTACGGCGTGCCGATCAGCCAGGTCGAGCGCCTGCGCGAGGCCGGCGTTGACTTCAAGAAGCTGGCGCGCGACGGCGTCACGATCTTCTTCACCCAGGTCTTCCGCGACGGCTTCTTCCACGCCGACATGCACCCGGGCAACATCCAGGTGAGCCTGGCGCCCGAGACCTTCGGCCGCTACATCGCGCTGGACTTCGGGATCATCGGCACGCTGACCGAGACCGACAAGGAATACCTGGCTTACAACTTCTTGGCTTTCTTCCGCCGGGATTACAAACGAGTGGCCGAGTTGCATGTCGAGAGCGGCTGGGTGCCGGCCGACACGCGCATCGACGCGCTCGAAGGCGCGATCCGCGCCGTCTGCGAACCGCACTTCGACCGGCCGCTGAAGGACCTCTCGCTCGGCCAGGTGCTGATGCGGCTGTTCCAGGCCTCGCGCCGCTTCAACGTCGAGATCCAGCCGCAGCTGGTGCTGCTGCAGAAGACGCTGCTGAACATCGAAGGCCTGGGCCGCCAGCTCGACCCCGAGCTGGACCTGTGGACGACGGCCAAGCCTTTCCTCGAGCGCTGGATGAACGAGCAGATCGGCTGGCGCGGCCTGCTCGACCGTCTGCAGCACGAGGCGCCGCACTACGCGCAGATCATTCCCGAGCTGCCGCGGCTGGTGCATGCGGCGCTCAAACCGAAGGCCGAGCCGGCGCCTTCGCCGGTGCTGCTGGCCTTGCTGGCCGAGCAGCGGCGCACCAACCGGCTGCTGCAGGCGGTGCTGTGGTCGCTGGTCGGTTTCGTCGTCGGACTGGCCGTCACGCGTGTGCTGCTGCACGCGGCCGGCGCCTGAGGCCGGGGCGGATCACCCTCGCCGAAACGTTAGAATTCACGCTTTGCTTTTCAAATCAAGGGTTTAGCCATGCCGATCTATGCGTACCGCTGCGCTGCCTGCGGGCACGCCCGGGACGTGCTGCAGAAGATCTCCGATCCGCTGCTGACGGTCTGCCCGGCGTGCGGTGCCGAAGCCTTCCAGAAACAGGTCACGGCCGCGGGCTTCCAGCTGAAGGGCTCGGGCTGGTACGTCACCGATTTCCGTGGCGGCAATGCCGGCAAGGCCGGCAGCGCCACCACCGAGACGGCGCCGGCCGAGACCGCCGCCAAGAGCGACAAGCCGGCCGACACCTCGGCCGCGGCGCCGGCTCCGGCGTCTACCTCCACGCCGTCGGCGAACAGCTGAAGGCGCGCGAAAGCCACCCGTGAAAAAGTACTTCGTCGCCGGCCTGCTGGTCTGGCTGCCGCTGACCGTCACGATCTGGGTGCTGTCCTGGCTGCTGGGCGCGCTCGACGGCGTCTTCGTCAGCCTGCTGTCGGCGACGCAGTTCGTGCTGCCGCAGTCGACCCACGAGACCGTCGAGTACCTGCGCGGCGTGCCCGGGCTGGGCGTGGCCGTCGTGCTGCTCGTGCTGCTGCTGTCGGGCGTCTTCGCGGCCAACTTCGTCGGCCAGTGGTGGCTCAGGCAGTGGGACGCGCTGATGGCGCGCATCCCGATCGTCAAGTCGATCTACAGCTCGGTCAAGCAGGTCTCGGACACGCTGTTCTCCTCGAGCGGCAACGCCTTCCGCGAGGCCGTGCTGGTGCAGTACCCGCGCCAGGGCTCGTGGACGATCGCGTTCGTCACCGGCAAGCCGGGTGGCGAGGTCGCCGGCCACCTGGGCCAGGATTTCGTCAGCGTCTACGTGCCGACGACGCCGAACCCGACCTCGGGCTTCTTCCTGATGATGCCGCGCGCCGACGTGCACGTGCTGAAGATGAGCGTCGACGAGGCGCTCAAGTACGTGATCTCGATGGGTGTCGTCGCCCCGCCCGGGACCGAACCGCCCGCGCTGCGAAATTGACGGGGCCGGCCACCGCGGCACGCGGCCGGTCCTGAGGGCTTCCGTTGCAGCCCCGCCCCGACGCCACCCCATTCCTCGCAAGAATTCCCCGAATACCTGGAGTGTCCCGATGAGAACGACGTACTGCGGCCTGGTTAGCGAAACGCTGATGGACCAGACCGTGACCCTGATGGGCTGGGCCCACCGCCGCCGCGACCATGGCGGCGTGATCTTCATCGACCTGCGCGACCGTGAAGGCCTGGTACAGATCGTCTGCGACCCCGACCGGCCCGAGATGTTCAAGGCCGCCGAAGGCGTGCGCAACGAGTTCTGCCTGAAGGTCGTCGGCAAGGTGCGCGCGCGTCCGGCCGGCACCGAGAACACCAACCTGACGAGCGGCAAGATCGAGGTCCTGGCCTACGAGCTCGAGGTGCTCAACGCCAGCGTCACGCCGCCTTTCCAGCTCGACGACGACAACCTGTCGGAAACGGTGCGCCTGACGCACCGCGTGCTGGACCTGCGCCGCCCGACGATGCAGAAGAACCTGATGCTGCGCTACCGCGTCGCGATGGAGGTGCGCAAGTACCTCGACGAGCAGGGCTTCGTCGACATCGAGACGCCGATGCTGACCAAGAGCACGCCCGAAGGCGCGCGCGACTACCTCGTGCCCAGCCGCGTGCACGACGGCATGTTCTTCGCGCTGCCGCAGTCGCCCCAGCTCTTCAAGCAGCTGCTGATGGTCGCGGGCTTCGACCGCTACTACCAGATCACGAAGTGCTTTCGCGACGAGGACCTGCGCGCCGACCGCCAGCCCGAGTTCACGCAGATCGACATCGAGACCTCGTTCCTGGACGAGGCCGAGATCCGCGCGATCACCGAAGGCATGGTGCGCACCGTCTTCCGCAAGGCGCTGGGCGTCGAGCTGCCGGTCTACGGCCAGCTGACCTACGCCGAGGCGATGCACCGCTACGGCTCGGACAAGCCCGACCTGCGCGTCAAGCTCGAGTTCACCGAGATGACCGACGTGATGAAGACCGTCGACTTCAAGGTCTTCGCCGGCCCGGCCACGACGAAGGGCGGCCGCGTCGCCGCGCTGCGCGTGCCCGGCGGTGGCGAGATGAGCCGCAGCGAGATCGACGCCTACACCGAGTTCGTCAAGATCTACGGTGCCAAGGGCCTCGCGTGGATCAAGGTCAACGACGCCGGCAAGGGCCGCGACGGCCTGCAGAGCCCGATCGTCAAGAACCTGCACGACGCGGCGATCGCCGAGATCCTGGCGCGCACCGGCGCCTGCAACGGCGACCTGATCTTCTTCGGCGCCGACAAGGCCAAGGTCGTCAACGACGCCCTGGGCGCGCTGCGCGTGAAGATCGGCCACAGCGAGTTCGGCCGCAACCACGGGCTGTTCGAGGACAAGTGGGCGCCGCTGTGGGTCGTCGACTTCCCGATGTTCGAGCACGACGACGAAGCCGGCCGCTGGAACGCGGTGCACCACCCGTTCACCGCGCCCAAGGACGGGCACGAGGACCTGATGGACACCGACCCGGGCGCCTGCATCGCCAAGGCCTACGACATGGTGCTCAACGGCTGGGAACTCGGCGGCGGTTCGGTGCGTATCCACCGCGCCGAGGTGCAGAGCAAGGTCTTCAAGGCGCTGAACATCAGCGCCGAGGACGCCAAGGTGAAGTTCGGCTTCCTGCTCGACGCGCTGCAGTACGGCGCGCCGCCGCACGGCGGTCTGGCCTTCGGCCTGGACCGCCTGGTCACGCTGATGACCAAGGCCGAGTCGATCCGCGACGTCATCGCCTTCCCGAAGACCCAGCGCGCCCAGTGCCTGCTGACCGGCGCGCCGAGCAACGTCGACGAAGCCCAATTGCGCGAGCTGCACATCCGTCTGCGCAACCCGGCGCAGGCCTGAAGCCTCGCGGCGTGAAAGAAAAGGCGGCCCTCGGGCCGCCTTTTTTCATGCCCGCCGGGCTCAGCGCGTGCCGTCGCAGCGCACGCAGACCTTCAGCCCCTCGGGCAGGCGGATGCGGATGAACTCGGTGTCGTCCGAGGCCAGCGCACGCCCGCCGCCGTAGGGGAAGTTGTTGTCGTTGATGACCAGCAGCGTGCGCGCGTCCAGCGGCAGCACGTCCTCGATCGTCGTGTACGGCAGCGAGAAGCTCGTGCTGCCGTCGCGGTTCAGGTCGTCGGGATCGGCGATGGCCATCAGGTCGACGAGCTCGGTCTTCTTCACCGTGCCGCCGGGCTCGACGCCCTCAAGGTCGATCAGGTAGAGCTTCTTGAACGGCGTGCCGCTGGTGGCGGTGGCGCCGTTGCGCTCGATGACGATGAAGCGGTGATCGTCGACGGCGGTCATGTCGCCGATCGACGTGCCCTCGGGCTGCAGCGGGTAGACGTAGCGCACGCCGGTCCAGCTGCGGCTGGCGAGGTCGAACTCGCTGATGCGCAGCGTCTTGTCGGCGTCGCCGGCGACCGTCTTCTCCAGCAGCGCGTAGAGCTTCTGGCCGTCGCGCGACAGCGCCATGCCTTCGAAGCCGCCGGAGCTCGGCAGGTTGGCCGTCGCCTGGCCGGCCAGCACCTCGGGGTTCTGCGGCGAATAGACGCCCGGCAGCGGGATCGGCGCGCCAAGCAGCCTGCCGCTGGCGTCGGTCTCCAGCAGGAAGGGGCCGAACTCGTCGCCGAACCAGTAGTGGCCGTCGGCCGTGCGGCGCACCGACTCGATGTCGAAGTCGGCGCCGGTCAGCAGGCGCTGGGCGCGGATCGTGGCGTCGACCTCGGGGTTGGTCTCGACGCCGTAGTAGTGCGCCAGATCGGCCTGGATCGTCCAGCCGACCTTGTGCTCGGGGTCGGAGAGGCCGATGTGGGTGCCGGCGTCGAAGCTGCGGCGCAGTCGGCCGGTCGTCCAGTCGGCCGGGTGCACGATGCCGCGGCCGCCGAACTTCGTGCGCCACTCGGGTACCACGGTGTAGAGGCGCAGCAGCGCGTCGGCGGAGTTGTTCTGGGCGCCGAAGCCGTTGTCGGGCATCACGCGGAAGCTGCCCGGCACCGGGCCCGGCAGCACCGCCGAGAAACCCTGCACCGGCTGGCCGGCGAACGGCGGCAGGTTCGTTCCGTAAGGGTTGGGGGAAGCGAACTGGCCCGAGGTCGGGCCGTCGGCGAAGGTGGCGGCAGGCAGCAGGGCCCAGCCGGTCAGCGTCTGCGCCGGGGCGGCGGGAGCGAAGGCGGCCAGCGTGGTGATCGCGGCGGCGAGCAAGGTCTTCTTCATCGGTCCTCCTGGTGGCGCGGCCGCCGGGCGGCGGCTCGCGGCGCGATGCTCGTGGCCGGCCGTGACGGTGCGGTGTCGGCGGTGTGAAGCCGGCCCGCCCGGTGGCGGGGGCGCCAGGGGCGCTGGCTATACTGCGGCGCCCCCGGCGGCGCAGCGCTGCCACCCGCCGCGGCATCAGGACGCCCGCAGATGACCACCCCCCCAGATTCCAAGGTCCACGACCACGAGGCCGGCCCGCGCGATGCCGCCACGCAGGACAGCACGCGCACCGACGACACCCGCATCGCCGCCGTGCGCGCGCTGGTCTCGCCGGCCGTGCTGCTCGACGAGCTGCCGGCCACCGACGTCGTGCAGGCCGTCGTCGACGGTGCCCGGCGTGCGATCGGCGACGTGCTGCACGGCCGCGACGACCGCCTCGTCGCCGTCGTCGGCCCGTGCTCGATCCACGATTACGACGCCGCGATGGAGTACGCGCGGCGCCTGAAGCCGCTGGCCGACGAGCTGGCCGGCGAGATCGTCATGGTGATGCGCGTCTACTTCGAGAAGCCGCGCACGACGGTCGGCTGGAAGGGCTTCGTCAACGACCCGCGCCTGGACGGCAGCTTCCGCATCAACGAAGGCCTGCGCCGCGCGCGCGAGCTGCTGCTGGACGTCAGCGCGCTGGGCCTGCCGGCGGCCACCGAGTTCCTGGACCTGCTGTCGCCGCAGTACCTGGCCGACCTGATCGCCTGGGGCGCGATCGGCGCCCGCACCACCGAGAGCCAGAGCCACCGCCAGCTCGCCAGCGGCCTGTCGTGTCCGGTGGGCTTCAAGAACGGCACCGACGGCGGCGTGCAGGTTGCCGCCGACGCGCTGATGGCCGCCAGCGCGCCGCACAGCTTCATGGGCATGACGAAGATGGGCGTCGCGGCGATCTTCGAGACGCGCGGCAACCCCGACGGCCACGTCATCCTGCGCGGCGGCAAAGTGCCCAACTACGACGCCGACGCCGTGCAGGCGGCCTGCGCCGTGCTGCGCCGCGCCGGGCTGCGCGAGCAGGTGATGGTCGACTGCTCGCACGCCAACTCGGCCAAGCAGCCGCGGCGGCAGATCGAGGTCGCCGCCGACGTCGGCCGCCAGATCGCCGGCGGCGACCGCCGCATCGTCGGCGTGATGGTCGAGAGCCATCTGCACGAAGGCCGCCAGGACCAGGCGCCGGGCTGCCCGCTGGCCCACGGCGTGTCGATCACCGACGCCTGCCTGGGCTGGGACGACACCGTGCCGCTGCTGCGCGGCCTCGCCGAGGCCGTGCGCGCGCGTCGCGCACGATGACGCGGCCGCCGAAGATCCCGGTGTCGGTGCTGGTGGTCATCCACCGGCTCGACGGCCAGGTGCTGCTGATCGAGCGCGCCCTGCCCGCCGGCTTCTGGCAGAGCGTCACCGGCTCCATCGATTTCGAGGGCGAGCCGATGGAGGCCGCGGCGCGGCGCGAGGTCGCCGAGGAGACCGGCATTACCGGCGGCGAGCTCGTCGACTGGCAGCTGTCCAACGTCTACGAGATCTACCCGGTGTGGCGCAACCGCTATGCGCCGGGCGTGACGCACAACACCGAGCACGTCTTCGGCCTCACCGTGCCGGCGGGCACGCCGGTCGCCCTGAACCCGCGTGAACACCGCGACTGGTGCTGGCTGCCGTGGCGCGAAGCGGCCGACCGCTGCTTCTCGCCCAGCAACGCCGAGGCCATACTGCAACTGCCCCGTTTCGTGACCTTCGCGTGATCCGGCTGAACCCGCTGCAGTCGACGCTGATGCCCCCGGCCACCGGCCTGGAGGCGCTGCGCGTCGCCACCTACAACATCCACAAGGGTGTGCGCGGCGTCGGCCGCGGCAAGCGGCTGGAGATCCACAACCTGGGCCTCGCGGTCGAGTCCTTCGACGCCGACCTCGTCTTCCTGCAGGAAGTGCGGCTGTTCAACACGCGCGAGTCGCGGCACTTCCAGCGCACGTCCTTCGGCTGGCCCGAGCAGGGCCAGGCCGAGTTCCTGGCCCCCGAGGGCTACGACGTCGCCTACCGCACCAACGCCGTCACGCGCCACGGCGAACACGGCAATGCGCTGCTGTCGCGCTGGCCGATCGGCGAGATCGGCCACCACGACGTCAGCGACCACCGCTTCGAGCAGCGTGGCCTGCTGCACGTGCCGGTGCAGTGGCAGGGCGCGACGGTGCACGCCGTCGTCGCCCACTTCGGCCTCGTGCATGCCAGCCGGCTGCGCCAGGTGGCGCGGCTGGCCGAGTTCATCGACGCCGTCGTGCCGGCCGACGAGATGCTGATCGTCGCCGGCGACTTCAACGACTGGAACGAACGCCTGGACTCGCCGATGGCGACGATCGGCCTGCAGCGCGCCGTCGCGCCCGATGCGACGCGGCTGCAGCGCCTGACCTTCCCGTCGCTGGCGCCGGTGTTCGCGCTCGACCGCTTCTATTTGCGCGGCCTGCGCTGCGTCTCGACGATGGTGCCGCGCGGCATGGCCTGGGCACGCATGTCCGACCACCTGCCGCTGGTCGCGGAACTGGAGCCGGCCTGATGCCGGTGCCGCTGGACGACCCCTCGGCCTGGGCGTGGTCGGGGGTGCCGCGGCCGCACTTCGTCGGCGGCAACGATGTGCGCCTGCTGCAGGGCGGCGACGAGCTCTTCCCGCGCATGGTCGCGGCCATCGAGGCCGCGCGCCACGAGGTCTGGCTGGCGACCTACATCTTCCATTCCGACGATGCCGCGCGCGCCGTCGCCGCGGCGCTGTCGGCGGCGGCCGGGCGCGGCGTCGAGGTCAACGTCGTCGTCGACGGCTTCGGCTCGCTGCAGACGATGGCCACGCTGCGCGAGTGGCTGCGGCCCAGCGGCGTGCGGCTGGAGGTCTTCCGCCCGCTGGACCGCTGGTGGGCCTGGCTGCAGCCCGGCCAGATGCGGCGCCTGCACACCAAGCTGTGCGTTGTCGACAGCGAGAGCGCCTACGTCGGCGGCATCAACGTCATCGACGACCGCCATGACCTGCACCACGGCTGGAGCGACGCGCCGCGGCTGGACTACGCCGTCGAGCTGCGCGGCCCGATCGCCCAGCAGGTGCGCGACACCGCGCGTGCGATGTGGGCCCGCGCCCATCTGGGCCACTTCTGGGGCGAGGAGCTGCGCGCGCTGGCGCGCAGCGCGGCGCCGGTCGAGCAGACCGTCCTTCTGCTGCGCCAGCTGCGCACGCGGCCGCAGCCGGTGCCCGGCGACGACGGCGGCGAGCCGGTGCGCGCGGCCTTCGTCGTGCGCGACAACCTGCGCCAGCGCCGGGCGATCGAGCGCAGCTATGTCGAGGCGATCCGCGGCGCGCGCGAGCGGGTCGACATCGCGGTGCCGTACTTCTATCCCGGCCAGACCTTCCGCCGCGCGCTGCGCCGCGCCGCCGCACGCGGCGTGCGCGTGCGCCTGCTGCTGCAGGGCAAGATCGACTACCGCATCGCGGCGCTGGCCGCGCGTGCGCTGTACGACGAACTGCGCGCCCACGGCGTGCGCATCTACGAGTACACGCCGGCCTTCCTGCATGCCAAGGTGGCGGTCGTCGACGACGACTGGGCGACGGTCGGCAGCTCCAACATCGACCCGCTGTCGCTGCTCTTGAATCTGGAGGCCAACGTCGTCGTGCGCGACCCGCTGTTCGCACGCGCGCTGGCCGACCGGCTGGACAGCGCCATCGACGCCTCGCGCGAGGTGAAGATGCAGCCCGCCGGCCGCGGCTGGCGCAGCTGGCTGCACCGCGGCTTCGTCGCCTGGTGCGCCAGCGTCTACCTGCGCCTGGCGGGCATCGGCGGGCGCTACTGAGCGTCGCCACGGCGACACGCGCGGCGTCTGGCAAGCGCCTGCCTCAATGGGAGTGCGCGCTGAAGTGTTTAGCATCGCCCGCACCCCACAGGAGGACTCTTCGATGACCCGATTCCCGTCCGTCCGTCTCGCCGTTGCCGCGGCCGCGCTGCTCGCCTTCGGCGCCGCGGCCCAGGCCAAGACCCTGGTCTACTGCTCCGAAGGTTCGCCGGAGAACTTCACCCCGGCGCTCAACACCACCGGCACCAGCTTCGACGCCGCGCGTCCGGTCTACGACAAGCTGGTCCACTTCGTGCGCGGCAGCACCGAGGTCGAGCCCGGCCTGGCCGAGAGCTGGACGGTGTCGCCCGACGGCAAGGTCTTCACCTTCAAGCTGCGCAAGGGCGTCAAGTTCCACTCCGGCGTCAACGGCTTCAAGCCGACGCGCGACTTCAACGCCGACGACGTGCTGTTCTCGTTCGAGCGCCAGTGGAAGGCCGATCACCCGTACGCCAAGGTCTCGGGCGGCAAGTACGACTACTTCGCCGACATGGGCCTGGCGCAGGACCTGGAATCGCTGGAGAAGCTCGACCCGTACACGGTGCGCATGACGCTCAAGCGCGCCAACGTGACGATGATCGCCAACCTGGCGATGGACTTCGCCTCGATCCACTCGGCCGAGTACGCCGACTTCCTTGCCAAGTCCAACCGCAAGGAGCAGTTCGACCAGGTGCCGGTCGGCACCGGGCCGTTCAGCTTCGTCGCCTACCAGAAGGACGCGGTGATCCGCTTCAAGGCCAACCCGGCCTACTGGGGCGCCGAGAAGGCGCTGGTCGACGGCCTGGTCTACGCGATCACGCCCGACCCGACCGCGCGCTACAGCAAGCTGAAGGCCGGCGAGTGCCACTTCGCCGTCGCGCCGCGCCCGGCCGACCTGCCCGAGATGCAGAAGGACCCGAAGCTGCAGGTCATCAGCAAGCCCGGCCTGAACATCGCCTACTGGGCCTTCAACAACCAGAAGGCGCCGTTCGACAAGAAGGAGGTCCGCCAGGCCTTCAACATGGCGATCGACAAGGCCGCCATCATGAACGACGTCTATCTGGGCGCCGGCCAGGCGGCCAAGAACCTGATCCCGCCGACGATGTGGGCCTACAACGACAAGGTGAAGGACTATCCCCTACGACCCGGCCAAGGCCAAGGAAATGCTCGCCAAGGCCGGGCGTGAAGACGCCGCTGGAGATCGACCTCTGGTACATGCCGGTGCAGCGGCCGTACAACCCGAACGCCAAGCGCATCGCCGAGATGATGCAGGCCGACCTGGCCAAGATCGGCGTCAACGCCAAGCTCGTGACCTATGAGTGGGGCGAGTACCGCAAGCGCATGCAGCAGGGCGAGCACATGACCGGCATGCTCGGCTGGAACGGCGACAACGGCGACCCCGACAACTTCTTCTTCCTGCACGGCTGCGACGCCGCGCGCGCCGGCGGCCAGAACCTCGCCAAGTGGTGCAACAAGGAGTTCGATGACCGCCTGGAGAAGGCGCGCGCCACCGCCGACCACAAGGCCCGGCTCAAGCTCTACCAGGAGATGCAGGTCATCGAGGCCGCCGACGTGCCCGACATGAAGATCGCGCACTCGGTCGTCTACGAGGTGATGCGCAAGGAAGTGACGGGCTACAAACAAAGTCCGTTCTTCTCCCACGAGTTCAACGGCGTCAGACTGAAGTGATCCCAGCGGCGGCCGGCAAGCGCCGGCCGCCTTGTCCGAAGTCCTCCGATGTTCCGTTTCCTCCTGCGCCGCCTGGCGCTGACCGTCCCGACCTTCTTCGCGTTGATGTTCGTGACCTTCGTGGCGATCCGGCTCGTGCCGGGTGATCCGGTCGAGGTGCGGGTCGGCGAACGCGGCATCTCGGCCCGAGCGGCTGGCCGAGTTCCGCCACGAGCTCGGCCTGGACCAGCCGGTGTGGAAGCAGTTCCTCGACTACTGCTGGCCAGCTGCTGCACGGCGACTTCGGCACCTCGCTGGCGACCAACCAGAAGGTGCTGACCGAGTTCGCTGCGCTGTTCCCGGCGACGCTGGAGCTGTCCGTCTGCCGCGCATGCTGTTCGCGGTGCTTGATCGGCATCCCGGCCGGCACCATCGCCGCGGCGCAAGCGCGGCAGCCTGTACGACCAGTCGCTGATGGGCCTGTCGGTGACCGGCTACTCGATGCCGATCTTCTGGTGGGGCCTGCTGCTGATCATGTTCGTCGCCGAGCGCTGGGGGCTGACCCCGGTGCTCCGGCCGCATCGACCTGATCAAGTACTACTTCGAGCCGGTCACCGGCTTCATGGTCATCGACGCCTGGCTGTCGGGCCAGGAAGGCGCGGTGATGGACGCGCTGCATCACCTGGTGCTGCCGGCCATCGTGCTCGGCACCATCCCGCTGGCGGTGATCGCGCGCATGACCCGCTCGGCGATGCTGGAGGTGCTGAGCGAGGACTACGTGCGCACCGCACGCGCCAAGGGCTTGCCGCCGTGGCGCGTGATCGGCGCTGCACGCGCTGCGCAACGCGATGATCCCGGTGGTCACCATCGATCGGCCTGCAGGTCGGCGCGCTGATGGCCGGCGCGGTGCTGACCGAGACAATCTTCTCGTGGCCCGGCGTCGGCAAGTGGCTGATCGAGTCGATCTCGCGCCGCGACTACCCGGCGCTGCAGGGCGGCGTGATGCTCGATCTCGTCGATCGTCATCGGTGTGAACCTGCTCGTCGACCTGGCCTATGGGCTGATCGAACCCGAGGATCCGACATGGCTGAGCGCGCGATGTCGATCACACCAGCTGAGCCGCGCCATGCGCCGGTCGCCAAGCCCCAGCGCCCCGGCCCGACGCCATGTCTGAGAGCAAGCCCTCGTGGCTGCCACTCGCTCCCACCCCTGGCGGCGGGCCCCTGTCGCCGCTGCGCGCCTTCTGGGCTCGCCTTCCGCGAGAACCGCGGCGCCGTCGCCGGCCTGGTCGTCGTCGCCTTCGTCGTGCGTGCTGGCGCTGCTGGCGCGGACTGTATCGCGCCGTACTCGCCGAACGAGCAGTTCCGCGAATCGGTGCGGATGCCGCCGATCTGGGTCGAAGGAGGCAGCTCGCAGTTCGTGCTGGGCACCGACAGCCTGGGCCGCGACATGCTGTCGCGGCTGATCCACGGCGCGCGCGTGTCGCTGTTCATCGGCTTGTCGGTGATGGGCGTGTCTTTCGTGCTCGGCGTGCTGCTGGGCCTGGCCTGCGTGTCCTTCGGGGCCGCTGGGGCTGGCGGTGGACACCACGGTGACGCGGCTGATGGACCTGATCATGGCGGTGCCCAGCCTGGTGCTGGCGATCCTGGTCGTCGCGGTGCTCGGGCCCAAGCCTGGTCAACACCATCGTCGCGGTGACGATCGTCTACCTGCCGCGCTATGTGCGCCTGGTGCGCGCGTCGGCGCTGGCCGAGTCGAGCAAGGACTACGTCATCGCCGCGCGCGTGGCCGGCGTCGGCCCGGTGCGGCTGATGTTCCGCACCGTGCTGCCCAACTGCCTGGCGCCGCTGATCGTGCAGGCGGCACTCGGCGTCAGTCCGACGCCATCCTCGAAGCGGCCGCACTCGGCTTCCTCGGCCTGGGCGCGCAGCCGCCGACCGCCGAGTGGGGCACGATGCTCGCCGACGCCCGCGAGTTCATCCGCTCCGACCCGTGGATGGTGACGCTGCCGGGCCTGGCGATCCTCGTCACCGTGGTCTCGATCAACCTGATGGGCGACGGCCTGCGCGACGCGCTCGATCCGAAGATGAGGCGGTCGTGAGCGGGGGCTTCAGGGATTCCACTGTCGTGTGCAGGCGGAGCGGGCGGCAGCCGTTGGGGGTGACTGGAGGCGGCGAGCAGCGCAGGCTTCGCGGTCGGCGCGCGTCAGCCCATCGTGATCTGACTCGCGGCATGGCGGAGCTCACGCAGTGAGCGAGCAGTGGCCGCGCGACCGCGAAGCCAGCAGCGAGCGGAGTGGCCCCGGGCCGACCGCCGAGGCGGAACCCCGGCGGCTGCCGCCCTCCGCCGCCGCAGCGGACGTGGGTGTCGGCGTTCTTCGAGATTCCAGCCGCATGAGCCTCCTCGACATCCGCAACCTGCGTGTGCGTTTCGCGACGCGCCACGGCGCCTTCACCGCCGTCGACGGCATCGACCTCGTCGTCGAGCGCGACGAGGTGCTGGCCGTGGTCGGCGAGTCGGGCTCGGGCAAGTCGGTGGCGATGCTGGCCGTGATGGGCCTGCTGCCGTGGACGGCCACCGTCACCGCCGACCGCATGGCCTTCGACGGCCAGGATCTGCGCACCTTAAGCGCCAAGCAGCGCCGCGCGCTGGTCGGCCGCGACGTCGCGATGGTCTTCCAGGAGCCGATGTCCTCGCTGAACCCGTGTTTCACGGTCGGCTGGCAGGTCGGCGAGGCGCTGGCTACGCACCTCGGGCTGGACCGCGCGGCGCGCAAGCGGCGCGTCGTCGAGCTGCTGGAACAGGTCGGCATCCCCGACGCTGCGCGCCGCGCCTCGGCCTTCCCGCACCAGCTGTCTGGCGGCATGTGCCAGCGCGTGATGATCGCGATGGCGCTGGCCTGCCAGCCACGGCTCTTGATCGCCGACGAGCCGACGACGGCGCTGGACGTGACGATCCAGGCCCAGATCCTGGACCTGCTGCTGGGCCTGCAGCGCGACACCGGCATGGCGCTGGTGCTGATCACGCACGACCTGGGTGTCGTCGCCGAGACCGCCGACCGCGTCGTCGTGCAGTACGCCGGGCGCCAGGTCGAGACGGCGCCGGTCGACGCCTTGTTCGCCGACCCGCACCACCCCTACACCGCGGCGCTGCTGGCGGCGCTGCCCGAACGTGCCGTCGGCGAACGCCTGGCGGCCATCCCCGGCGTCGTGCCGGGCCAGTTCGACCGCCCCGCAGGCTGCCTCTTCGCGCCGCGCTGCCCGCATGCGCAGCCGCGCTGCGCGACGCCGCCGGGCTATGCGCCCGACGAGCTGGGCCGCGCGCTGTGCCACTTTCCGTTGATGCTGGGAGTGCCGACGTGAGCGCCGTCCTGGTCGCCGAGGACCTGCAGCGCCGCTACGAGCTGCGCCGCGGGCTGTTCGCCAAACCCGGCGTCGTGCGTGCGCTGGCCGGCGTCTCGTTCGCCGTCGCGGCCGGGCGCACGCTGGCCGTCGTCGGCGAGTCGGGCTGCGGCAAGAGCACGCTGGCGCGCGTGCTGACGATGATCGAGCCGCCGTCGGGCGGCCGGCTGCTGGTCGACGGCCAGGACGTCGCCGGTGCCGACGCCGAACGCCGCCGGGCGCTGCGCCGCGCGGTGCAGATCGTGTTCCAGAACCCGTACGGTTCGCTGAACCCGCGCCAGACGGTCGGCGCCGCGCTGACCGAGCCGCTCGAGGTGCAGGGCGAGGGCGACGCCGCGTCGCGCGAGGCTGCGGCGCGCGAGATGCTGCGCCGCGTCGGCCTGCGCGACGAGCACTACGGCCGCTGGCCGCACATGTTCAGCGGCGGCCAGCGCCAGCGCATCGCGATCGCGCGCGCGCTGATGCTGCGCCCGCGCGTGCTGGTGCTCGACGAACCGGTCTCGGCGCTCGACGTCTCGGTGCGCGCCCAGGTGCTCAACCTGCTGGCCGACCTGCAGGCCGAGCTCGGCGTGGCCTACGTCTTCATCTCGCACGATCTGGGCGTGGTGCGCCACATGGCCGACGAGGTGATGGTCATGTACCTGGGCCGCGCGGTGGAGCAGGGCGCACGCGACGCGCTGTTCGACGCGCCGCAGCACCCCTACACGCAGGCCCTGCTGTCGGCGACGCCGACCGTCGACCCGGCGGCGCGCCGCCAGCGCATCGTGCTGGCCGGCGAGCTGCCGTCGCCGCTGTCGCCGCCCGCCGGCTGCGCCTTCCACGCGCGCTGCCCGATCGCCGAGCCGCGCTGCGCCGGCGAGCGCCCGGCGCTGGCCGAGGTGGCCGGGCGGCGCGTGGCCTGCTGGGTGCGCGAGGCAGGGCGCTGAGTCAGCGCACGGGCGGCGGGCCGAAGCGGTTGGCACCCGCCGTGCCGCGCACGAAGCCGTTGTCCAGCAGCATCCAGAGCTGGCCGATCACGGGGATCAGGCCGACGGCGACCCACCAGCCCGAGCGGTTGCGGTCGCGCCAGCGTTTGGCCGAGACGGCGATGCCGGGCCAGACGAGCAGCATGTTCAAGAGCGCGTCGCGGTGTTCGGCCTCGATGCGCGCGATGTCCAGCAGCGCGCGCCCCAGCAGCCCCAGGCCGCCGAGCGCGACGACGCCGTACAGCCAGAAGGTGCGGCGCGAGACGCGCCCGCGCGGGTCCAGCATCACGCGCAGCGGGTTGGCGCTATCGTCGTCGTCCAGCAGACGGAGTTCTCGGGGGCCGCTCATGAGTCGATTGTCGTCGGGCCGGGTCGCGGCCGGCGCCGCAGCGAGGCGCCCGCACGACACCGCGCCTGCGGGGGCCGGCCGCCGATGAACGAGGACCTGCTCGTCCAACGCCACGAAGGCCTGTACTGCCCGGCCGGCGACTTCCACGTCGACCCCTGGCGGCCGGTGGCGCGCGCGGTCATCACCCACGCCCACGCCGACCACGCGCGCCGCGGCCATGGCGCCTACCTGGCGCAGGCCGACGGCGCCGGCGTGCTGCGCGCCCGCCTGGGCGACATCGCGCTGCAGACGCTGGCCTGGGGCGAAGCCGTCGACGTCGGCGGCGTGCGCGTCAGCCTGCACCCGGCCGGCCACGTGCTCGGCTCGGCCCAGGTGCGGCTGGAGCACCGCGGCCGGGTCTGGGTCGCGTCGGGCGACTACTACGCCAGCGCCCACGCCGACGAGCGCAACCCGACCTGCCCGCCGTTCGAGCCGCAGCGCTGCCACTGCTTCATCACCGAGAGCACCTTCGGCCTGCCGATCTACCGCTGGCGGCGCCAGGCCGAGGTCTTCGCCGAGATCGACGCCTGGTGGCGCGCCAACGCCGAGGCCGGGCGCGCCAGCCTGCTGCTGGGCTACAGCTTCGGCAAGGCGCAGCGCCTGCTGGCCGGAGTCGACGCGTCGATCGGCCCCATCGTCACCCACGGCGCGGTCGAGTCGGTCAACGAGGCCTACCGCGCCGCCGGCGTCGCGCTGCCGGCCACGCAGACGATCGACGCACTCGACAAGGCGGCGCTGTCGCGGGCGCTGGTCGTCGCGCCGCCGGCGGTGCACGGCAGCGCCTGGGCGCGCCGGCTGGGCGACTACGCCGACGCCTTCGCCAGCGGCTGGATGCAGCTGCGCGGCGCGCGCCGGCGCCAGGGCGTGGACCGCGGTTTCGTGCTCAGCGACCACGCCGACTGGCCGGGGCTGCAGCGCGCCATCGTCGCCACCGGCGCCGAACGTGTGCTCGTCACGCACGGCTACGAGGCGGTGATGGTGCGTTGGCTCTGCGAGCAGGGGCTGGACGCCGACAGCTTCCGCACCGAGTACGGATCGCAGGACGACGAGCCGGCCTAGAGTGTCAGCACGAGGCGGCGGGTGCCCGGCTCGGGCTGCTCGACGTCGTAGTCGAAGCCCAGGCGGCCGGCCAGGTCCAGCATGCGGCGGTTCTCGCTGAGCACGGTGGCCACCAGTCGCTGCGTGCCACGCGCCTGCAGGTAGGCGATGAGCTTGCGCATCAGGCGCTCGCCCAGGCGCCCGCCCTTGATGTCCGAACGCACGACGATGCCGAACTCGGCTTCGACGTTGTCCGGGTCGCAGAGCGCGCGCACGACGCCCAGCGTCTCTTCGCCCGGGCCGTCGGCCTTGGGCGCCGTGGCGACGAAGGCCATCTCGCGTTCGTAGTCGATCTGCGTCAGCCGCGCGAGCTCGCTGTGCTCGATGCTGCGGCGGCTGTAGAAGACCCGCATGCGCACGTCGTTCGGGTCCAGCTTGGCCAGGAACTCCAGGTGCTGCGGCTCGTCTTCGGGGCGGATCGGGCGCAGCGTCAGCTGGCGGTCCTGCCAGGCGACGGTTTCGGCGAGATCCGATGGGTAGGGCCGGATCGCGAAGCGCCGGCTGCCGCCCGGGCCGCGCGCGTCGACGCGGATGCGGGCGTCGAGCGCCAGCACGCCGTGGGCGTCGGCGACCAGCGGGTTGAGGTCGAGTTCGGCGATGCGCGGCTCGTCGGCCAGCAACTGCGAGACGCGCACCAGCACGTCGCAGACGGCGTCGACGTCGGCCGCCGGCACGTCGCGCCAGCCGGCCAGCAGCCGGGCGACACGCGTGCGTTCGACCAGCGCGCGCGCCAGCGGCCGGTTCAGCGGCGGCAGCGCGACGGCGCGGTCGGCGACGACCTCGACCGCGGTGCCGCCGGCGCCGAACAGGATCACCGGGCCGAACAGCGGGTCCAGCGTCGCGCCGACGATCAGCTCCAGGCCGCGCGCGCGCCGCACCATCGTCTGCACCGAGAAGCCGGTGATCGCGGCGCCCGGCTGGCGCTCGCGCACGCGGCGCAGCATGGCCGTGGCGGCGTCGCGCACCGAGGCGGCGTCGTCGAGGTCGAGCGCGACGCCGCCGATGTCGCTCTTGTGGCCGAGTTCGGGCGCGACGATCTTCAGCGCCACCGGGAAGCCCAGCGCCTGCGCCGCGGCCACCGCGGCCTCGGGTTCGGGCGCGACGGCGTGCGTGGCGACGACCGGCACGCCGACGGCGGCCAGCACCGCCTTGGCCTCGGGCTCGGTGAGCCACTCGCGGCCTTCGGCGAGCGCGGCGTCGATCGGCGCGTGCACCTGGGCGGCGTGCCACAGCGGCTCCGGCGGCGAGGCCGGCGGCGTCTGGATCAGCAGCTCCTGGTTGTGGCGGTAGGTCTGCAGCATGCCCAGCGCGCGCACCGCGTCCTCGGGCGTGTCGTAGGTCGGCAGCCCGGCGGCGTGGCACAGCGCACGCGCCTCGCGCACCGCGTCGCCGCCCAGCCAGCAGGTCATCGGCTGCAGCGGCGAGCGCTGCAGCGCCGGGATCACCGCGCGTGCGATCTCGGCCGCCGGCACGATCGCCGTCGGCGCGTGCACGAAGAGCAGCGTGCCCGGCGAGGCGTCGGTGTGCAGCGCGGCGATGGCGTCGACATAACGCTGGACCGGCGCGTCGCCGACGATGTCCACCGGGTTGGCGCGCGACCAGCGCGGCGGCAGCACGCGGTCGAGCGCGGCGTAGACCGCGGCGCTGGGCTCGGCCAGCGTCACCTCGGCGGCCTGCGCCGCGTCGGCGGCCAGCACGCCGGCACCGCCGCCGTTGGTCAGCACCGTCAGGCGCTCGCGTTGCGCGGCGGCGGGGCCGCGCAGCGTCAGCCGTGGGTGCGACAGCGTCTCGGCGGCGGCGAACAGCTCCTGCAGCGTCTGCACGCGCAGCATGCCGGCGCGGCGGATCGCGGCGTCGAAGACCAGGTCCGAACTCGCCAGCACGCCGGTGTGCGAGGCCGCGGCGCGTTGCCCGGCCTGGGTGCGGCCGGCCTTGACGATCAGCACCGGCTTGTTGCGCGCCGCCGCGCGTGCCGCGGACATGAACTTGCGCGCGTCGGTCACCGTCTCGACGTAGAGCAGGATGGCGCGGGTGTGGGCGTCGCTGGCGAGGTAGTCGATCAGGTCGCCGAAGTCGACGTCGAGCTGCTCGCCCAGCGCCGCGAACAGCGAGAAGCCGACGCCGCGTGCCGCCGCCCAGTCCAGCAGCGCGGTGACCAGCGCGCCCGACTGCGAGACGAAGGCCAGCGTGCCCGGCGCCGCCGCGACGTGGGCGAAGCTGGCGTTGAGCTTGAGCCGCGGGTTCAGCAGCCCCAGGCAGTCCGGGCCCAGCACACGCAGCAGGTGTGGGCGCGCGGCGTCCTGCACCGCGCTGCGCTGCCGCGGCGACAGCCCGGCGGTCATCACGATGGCCGCGCGTGTGCCGCGTTTGCCGAGTTCGGCCACCAGCTTGGCGACGGTGTCCGGCGGCGTGCACAGCACGGCGAGCTCGGGCGCTTCGGGCAGGTCGCCGGCGCGTGCGTAGGCGCGTTCGCCGCCCAGCACCGGCCGGCGCGGGTTGACGGCCCAGACCGGGCCCTCGAAGCCGCTGCCGGCGACGTTGGCCCAGACGGTGGCCCCGAGGCTCGAAGGGCGATCGGAGGCGCCGAACACCGCCACCGAGCGGGGTTCGAACAACGAATCCAGATGGCGGGTGCTCATGCGGCCAGTCTAGGGTTAACCTAAGCGCGAGAGTTGACCCAAAACCCGAAAGTCCCGGTGATGAAGATCCTGCTGCCCGTCGATGGCACCCCGTCCGCTCTGTTCGCCGTGCAGCACGCGCTGCGCCTGCGTCAGGAGGGCCTGGACGCGAGCTACGTGCTCGCCAACGTGCAGACGCCCCCGTCGCTGTACGAGGTCGTCACCGCGCACGACGCGTCGGTGCTCGACGACGTGCGCCGCGCCGCCGGCGCCGACCTGCTGGCGCCGGCCGAGGCGCTGCTCGAAGCCGCCGGCGCCTCCTGGGAGAGCGAAGTGGCCGGCGGCGAGCCGGGCCATGTGCTCGTCGACCTGGTCGAGACCTACGGCTGCGACGCCGTGATCATGGGCGCCCAGGAAGAAGGCGAGGGCGTCGGCCCGGTGGCGATGGCGCTGCTCGAGCACTGCCCGGTGCCGGTGACCGTCGTGCGCCCGCCGGTGCCGGTCGAGCCCCAGGCGGACCTGGAACCGTAAGCCGGGCGGCGCCGGCCGCACGATGCGCCAGTTCGCCGCGCTGTACCTGCAGCTCGACGCCAGCACCGCCACCGGCGACAAGGTGGCGGCGCTGGCGCGCTACTTCGCCGCCGCCCCAGCCGAGGACGCCGCCTGGGCGGTCTACTTCCTCGCTGGCGGCCGGCCGCGCCAGCTCGTCCCGGCGGCGGTGCTGCGCGCCACCGCGCAACAGCTCGCCGGCCTCGACGACTGGCTGTTCGAGGCCTGCTACCAGGCTGTCGGCGACCTCGCCGAAACCATCGCCCACGTGCTGCCGGCGCCCGAGCGCGCGTCCGACGGCGGCCTGGCCGAATGGGTGGAGCAGCGCCTGCTGCCGCTGCGCGGGCTGGCACCGGCCGAACAGGCCACGCGCCTGGCCGAACAATGGGCGGCGCTGGACGCCACCGGTCGCTTCCTGCAGGTCAAGCTGATCGGCGGCGGCTTCCGCGTCGGCGTCAGCCGGCTGCTGGTGCAGCGTGCGCTGGCCGAGGCCTCGGGGCTGGACGCCAAGTGCATCGCCCAGCGCATGATGGGCTACACCGACGCACGCGCCACGCCCAGCGCCGAGCGTTACCGCGCCTTGGTCGCCCAGGGCGAAGACGCCGCCATCGACGCCGGCCGCCCGTACCCGTTCTTCCTCGCCCACCCGCTGCAGGCCGAGCCGCAGACGCTGGGGCCGGTCACCGACTGGCTGGCCGAATGGAAGTACGACGGCATCCGCGCCCAGCTGGTGCGCCGCGCCGGCGGCTGCTGGATCTGGTCGCGGGGCGAGGAACTGGTCACCGAACGTTTCCCCGAGGTCGTCGCGGCCGCGGCGGCGCTGCCCGAGGGCACGGTGCTCGACGGCGAGATCCTCGCCTGGCGCCCCGGCGACGAGCGCCCGGCGCCGTTCGCGCTGCTGCAGCAGCGCATCGCGCGCAAGACGCTGACGAAGAAGGTGCTGGCCGACGCGCCGGTGGCCTTCGTCGCCTACGACCTGCTCGAAGCCGGCGGCCAGGACCTGCGCGCCGTGCCGCAGCACGAGCGGCGCACGCGCCTGGAGGCGCTGCTGGCGCCGACGCCGCTGCGCCTCTCGCCCGAGGTGACGGCGCCCGACTGGGCCGGCCTGGCCGCGCTGCGCGCCCAGGCGCGTGAACGCGGCGTCGAAGGGCTGATGCTCAAGCACCGCGCCGCGGCCTACGGCGTCGGCCGCACAAAGGCCGACGGCGTCTGGTGGAAGTGGAAGATCGAGCCGTACGCGGTCGACTGCGTGCTGGTCTACGCCCAGGCCGGGCACGGCCGGCGCGCGAGCGTCTACACCGACTACACCTTCGCGGTCTGGAACCGTGCGCCGCGGGACGCTGCCGAAGCCGAGGCCGCCGTCGAGGCGGTCGTCACCGCGGCCGGCCGCCGCGCCGCCGCCGACCTCGACCCCGACGCGCTGCGCCTGGTGGCATTCGCCAAGGCTTATTCGGGCCTCAGCGACGCCGAGTTCGCCGCCGTCGACCGCGTGATCCGGCAGACGACGCTGGAGAAGTTCGGCCCGGTGCGCAGCGTGCGGCCGACGCTGGTCTTCGAGCTCGGCTTCGAGGGTCTGGCCGAGAGCGGCCGCCACAAGAGCGGCATCGCGGTGCGTTTCCCGCGCATGCTGCGGCTGCGCCCCGACAAGCCGCTGCACGAGGCCGACACGCTGGCGACGCTGCGTGCGCTGCTGCCGCCGGCGCGCTGATCAGCTCTTGCTGCGGGGAACGCGGCCCATCACGAAGAACTCGTCGTTCGGCCGCATGCCGATGACGTTGGCGATGCGGTTGGACAGGCCGAAGAAGGCGGTGATCGCGGCGATGTCCCAGGCGTCCTCGGCGTCGAAGCCGTGCGCCGCCAGGGCCTCGAAGTCGGCCTCGCCGACCTCGTGCGAGGCGCTGCAGACCTTCAGCGCGAAGTCCAGCATCGCCCGCTGGCGCGGCGGGATGTCGGCCTTCAGGTGGTTGACCGCCACCTGGTCGGCGACGAGCGGCTTCTTCTCGTAGATGCGCAGGATCGCGCCGTGCGCGACGACGCAGTACAGGCACTGGTTCCGCGCCGAGGTGGCGACGACGATCATCTCGCGCTCGCCCTTCGTCAGGCTGCCGGTCTCCTTGGACATCAGCGCGTCGTGATAGGCGAAGAAGGCGCGCCATTCGGCCGGCCGGTGCGCCAGCGCGAGGAAGACGTTGGGCACGAAACCGGCCTTCTCCTGCACCTCGAGGATGCGCGCACGCAGGTCCTCGGGCAGGTCCTTCAGTTCGGGCACGGGGTAGCGGGAGATCGTCATCGCAGGCGGTCTTCGGGGGGCTCGGATGCGGCCCAGTCTGCCGGCGCGGCACGGCCCGCACCACCCGGTCGGACCCGTGCTTGCACCGCCGCTTCGAGGGGCCACTGCGCAGCCTGCCTACAATCACAAGATTCCCGGTTGCCGACGCGAAGCCGAATCCCGCTTTGAACACCGCCCTCGAAGACCGGTCCGTCGGCCCTCTGTGGCCGCGCCGCCGTTTCCTCACCGCCCTGGCCGCTGCCGGTACCGCCCTCCCGGCGGCCGCGCAATTCCGAGTCGACGTCTCCGGCGTCGGCGCCCGCCAGATCCCCATCGCCATCGCGCCGTTCCGTGACGAAGGTTCGTTGCCGAGCCCGATCTCGGGCATCGTCGGCGCCGACCTCACGCGCAGCGGCATGTTCCGCGTCGACGGCTCGCCGGTCGCGCTGGACGAACGCAGCACGGTCGCGGCGCCCGAATGGCGCGCCCGCGGCATCGACGCCGTCGTCGCCGGCTCGGTGACGCGGCTGGCCGACGGCCGGCTGGACATCCGCTTCTCGCTCTGGGACATCGTCAAGGGCCAGCAGCTGGTGTCGCAGAGCAAGCTGGTGCTGGCCGCCGACCTGCGCCTGACCGCGCACCGCATCTCCGACGCGATCTACGAAGCGCTGACCGGCGAGCGCGGCGTCAACGCCACGCGCATCGTCTACGTCGTCAAGGCCGGCAAGCGCTACACGCTGAACGTCACCGACGCCGACGGCGAAGGCGGCCAGATCGCGCTCGCCAGCCCCGAGCCGATCATCTCGCCGGCCTGGTCGCCCGACGGCCGCGAGCTGGCCTACGTCTCGTTCGAGACGCAGAAGGCGGTCGTCTGGGTGCAGGACCTGATCACCGGCAGCCGCCGCAAGCTGGCCGACTTCCGTGGCTCCAACAGCGCCCCGGCCTGGTCGCCCGACGGCCGCGAGCTGGCGATGACGCTGACGCGCGACGGCATCTCGCAGCTCTACGCGATGTCGCGTGCCGGCGGTGCGCCGCGCCGTCTGACCAGCAGCACGGCGATCGACACCGAGCCGGTGTACGCGCCCGACGGCCGCTCGATCTTCTTCGTCAGCGACCGCGGCGGCGGCCCGCAGATCTATCGCCTGCCGCTGGACGGCGGCGGCCCGCAGCGCGTCACCTTCACCGGCAACTACAACATCAGCCCGTCGGTGAGCCCCGACGGCAAGGTGCTTGCTTACGTGTCCCGGCAAGGTGATGCCTTCAAGCTGATGACGCTCGACCTCGCGGCCGGCGGTGTGCGCACGCTCACCGACACCCGCGACGACGAGAGCCCGAGTTTCGCGCCGAATGGCAAGCTGATCGTCTATGCGACGCGTCAGCAAGGCCGCGACGTGCTGATGACGACCACGCTCGACGGTTCGTTCAAGACACGGCTGGTTTCCAGCGGTGCCGACATGCGCGAGCCCGCCTGGGGGCCGTTCGAACGCTGACCGTGTCGGCCGGTTGCGCCTCGCCGACGTTGTACTTCCTGTTACTGTTCTAAGAGGAGTTATCCCATGACCCGATTCCACCGCCTGCCGCTCGTTTCCGCGCTGTCTGTCGCGGCCGCGCTGCTGGCTGCCTGCGGCACGACCACCGACCTGGCCGACAAGAAGGCCCCGGTTGAGACGGCCAAGCCCGCCGCCGACGCGAACGCCAACGCGAACGCGACGCCGCAGTCCAAGGTGGCCACTGTCGAACTGTCGGCCCGTGACGCCGCCGCGGCGGCTGCCGCGAAGGCCCGCACCGTCTACTTCGACTTCGACAGCTACGTCGTCAAGGACGAGTACAAGCCCGTCATCGACGCCAACGGCAAGTTCCTGGCGCTGGACAAGACCGTGCGTCTGACCGCCGAAGGCCACACCGACGAACGCGGTGGCCGCGAATACAACCTGGCCCTCGGCCAGAAGCGTGCCGAAGCCGTCGTCAAGGCGCTGAAGGTGATGGGCGCGGCCGACGGCCAGGTCGAAGCGGTCAGCTTCGGCAAGGAACGTCCGGCTGACCCGGGCCACGACGAAGCCGCCTGGGCCAAGAACCGTCGCGTCGAGCTGAAGGACAAGTGATGAACCACCCCCGTAGCGCCTTCGGCGCTCCCCCTCAAGGGGGCGCCGCCGATGCCCCGGCGAAGCCGGTGCATGGCGGCAGCTTGATGGGCCGCAGTGCTCCGTCGGGCCGTCTGCCGGGCCTGCGGGGAACGATTCGTCGCCTGCCCGGGGCCGCTGCGGTGGCCCTGGCCGCGCTGGTCGTCGTCAGCATGCCGGCGCAGGCCGGCCTGTTCGACGACGACGAGGCGCGCAAGGCGATCCTGGATCTTCGCCAGCGCCTGCGCACGGTCGAAGACCAGTCTGCCGCGACAGCGGCGCAGCAGAACGAGACCATCGAATCGCTGCGCCGGAACATCCTGTCGCTGAACAACGATCTGGAGGCGCTGCGCGCCGAGGTCGCGCGGCTGCGCGGCAACGACGAGCAGCTGGTGCGCGACGTCACCGAGCTGCAGCGCCGCCAGAAGGACGCGAGCCAGGTGCTCGACGACCGCCTGCGCAAGCTCGAGCCGACCAAGGTCAGCATCGACGGCAAGGAGTTCGAAGTCACCGCCGACGAACGTGCCGCCTACGAAGAAGCGATGGGCGTGCTGCGCACCGGCGACTTCGACAAGGCGACGACCGCGCTGTCGACCTTCCTGTCGCGCTATCCGTCCAGCGGTTATGCCGACTCGGCGCGCTTCTGGCTCGGCAACGCGCAGTACGGCAAGCGTGACTACAAGGGCGCGATCGCGAGCTTCCGCGCCTTCGTCAGCGCCGCGCCGCAACACCCGCGTGCCGCCGAGGCGCTGCTGGCGCTGGCCAACAGCCAGGCCGAGGCCAAGGACACGCGCGGCGCCCGCCGCACGATCGAGGAACTGCTGAAGACTTATCCCAAGTCCGAGGCGGCGGCCGCCGGCAAGGAGCGCCTGGCGTCGCTGAAGTGAACGCCGTGCTCGACGACGCTGCCGCCGATCTGGAGCGGCGTTTCGGCGGGCTGCGGCGCCTGTACGGCGATGCCGGCTACGAGCGGCTGCGCGCCGCGTGCGTGGCCGTCGTCGGTGTCGGCGGCGTCGGTTCCTGGGCCGTCGAGGCCCTCGCACGCTGCGGCGTCGCGCGCCTCGTGCTGATCGACCTGGACCAGGTCGCCGAATCCAACGTCAACCGTCAGATCCAGGCGCTGGGCGCGACGCTCGGCATGGCCAAGGTCGACGCGCTGGCCGCGCGCATCGCCGACATCCATCCCGGTTGCGACGTGGTGCGCGTCGAGGAGTTCGTCGAGCCCGACAACTGGCCGGCGCTGCTGCCGTGCCCCGTCGACGTGCTGATCGACGCCTGCGACCAGGCGCGTGCCAAGGCTGCGCTGGCCGCCTGGGGCATCGCCAGCGGCGTGCCGGTGATCTGCGTCGGTGCCGCCGGCGGCAAACGCGAGCCGCAGCGGGTCGAGGTCGCGGACCTGTCCGAGACGACGCACGACCCGCTGCTCGCCGGACTGCGCCAGCGCCTGCGCCGCGACGGCGTCGTGCCGCGCAAGGGCGCCGCGCGGCTGAGCTGCGTCTTCTCGCGCGAGCCGGTGGCGCAACCGCAGGCCGGCGCCTGCGCGACCGACGGTGGCCTGAACTGCGCCGGCTACGGCTCGGCGGTCACGGTGACGGCCACGTTCGGCCTCGTCGCGGCGGCGCAAGCGGTCGATCGAATCGTGTCAGCAAAAAATAGTTGCACATCCCGCTGAACCCTACCTATAATGCGAGGCTCCGCAGACGACGGGGTCGTTAGCTCAGTCGGTAGAGCAGCGGACTTTTAATCCGTTGGTCGCGTGTTCGAGTCACGCACGACCCACCAAGCGAACAGCGGATACGAATCAGGGCTCTTAGCTCAGTTGGTAGAGCAGCGGACTCTTAATCCGTTGGTCGAGTGTTCGAGTCACTCAGGGCCCACCAAACTTCCTGATTCGCGCCAAGCGACCGGAACGAAAAAAGCCAGCACACCGTGCTGGCTTTTTTCGTTTCCGGCCGGCCTCAGCGGCCGTCGCGGTCGGAGTCGCCCGGGATCGCGCGTTCGACGCTGTCGCTCAGCCGGCTCCAGGCGTCGCGCGAGGCGTGGCGGGCGTTGCCCCAGTCCAGGTTGGACGTGCCGCGGCGGCTGCCCCAGTCGCGTTCTAGGTCCTGGTCGATGTCCTCGAAGCGGCGGTCAGGGAAACGCGAGTAGGCGTCGACGCCGTAGCGGTAGGCCGGGCCGTAGTCGTCGTAGCTGGCGCCCGGCGTCACGTAGGGGCGGCCGGTGTAGTTGCTGCGCCAGTAGGTGTCTTCGGCCTCGGGGTCCATCGCCTTGCCGGCGCCGCGGCCCATCAGGCCGCCGGCGACCGCGCCGACGACGGCGCCGACCGCTGCGCCCACCGGGCCGGTCATGCCGCCCACGGCAGCACCGGCGGCGGCAGCGCCGGCCACGCCGCCGGCGGCGCCGCCCAGCGCGGCACCGACGCCGGTGGCCACCGGATGGCCCTTCTCGTCTCGTTCGGGGTTGCGGATGTCGTTCATGTCGATCTCCTGTTGGTTGTTGCCGCAGGACCATCGCCTGCAGTCATGGCCACAGCCTAGGCAGTCACGGCCCCGCGCCGCGTGAGGCGCCTGCCCTCCGGTGCCCCGGACCGGGCCTCCGTGCGGCGTCGGCGCAGACCTACGGACCGCGGCGCGGCGCATCGGATAATTCGGCATGCCCGCCACTCCCGTCGTCATGCCCCGCACGCAGCGCGAACAGCCGTCGTTGGAGACCAAGGTCCAGCCGGCCCAGCAGCGGGCCAGCGAGACCTACGAACGCCTGCTCGCCGCGGCCGCCGCAACGCTGGAGGACGTCGGCATCGAGCGCCTGTCGACCAACCTCGTCGCCGAACGCGCGGGCGTCACGCCGCCGGCGCTGTACCGCTACTTCCCGAACAAGTACGCGCTGCTGTCGGAGCTGGGCAAACGCCTGATGCACCGCCAGAACGAGTGTGTAGGGCGCTGGATGTCCGAGGACGTGCTGGCCGGCGGCACGCCGGCGCTGGAGAAGGCGCTGACCGGCCTCCTGCTCGACACCTACGAGGTGACGCGCCAGACCGAAGGCGGCGTCTGGATCATGCGTGCGCTGCGCGCCGTGCCGGCGCTGCAGGAAGTGCGGCTGGGCTCGCACGCCGAGGTCACGGCGGCGCAGGGCGAAATGCTCGTCAAGGCCTTGCCCGACGTGCCGGCCGGGGAGCTGCGGCTGGCCAGCCGCATCGTCGTCGAGCTGATCTACGCCTCGGTCGAGCTGCTCTTCGACGAGCCTCAGGACCCGGAAGCCGTCGCGCGTGTCGTCGCCGGCATGCTGGCCAGCCACCTCGACCGCACGCGCCCGGCGCCGGCCAAGCCGGCGGCCAGACGAAGCCGCGCGCGCTGAGCGCGCCGCCGCTCAGGCCAGCGCCAGCAGATGGCGCAGATGCTGCTCCGAGGCGCGGAACTGCGTGTCCTCCTCGGGCGTGAACTCGTGGTGCAGGATGCGCTGCACGCCGCCTCGGCCGACGACGCAGGGCACGCTCATCACCAGGTCGGCTACGCCGTACTCGCCCTGCAACAGCACGCCCAGCGGCAGGATCGACTGCTCGTTGCACTCGATCGCGCGGATGATGCGGAACACGCTGGCGGCGATGCCGTGGTTGGTGTTGCCCTTGCGCTCGAAGATGCGGAAACCCGCCTCCAGCGTGCGCCGGCGGATGTCCTCGCGGTCCACCGGCGGCAGGCCGTTCAAACGGCAGAAGGTGTCGACCTCGGCGCCGCAGACGCGGCACAGGCTCCAGGGGATGAAGCCGGTGGCGCCGTGGTCGCCCAGCATGTAGCCGTAGAGGTTCTTCGGGTCGATCTTCACGTGCTCGGCGAGGATGCGCAGGAAGCGTGCGGTGTCGATCAGCGTGCCGGCCGACAGCAGGCGCTCTCGCGGGTAGCTGGACGCTCGCAGCATCACCTGGGTCATCACGTCGACCGGGTTGGTCACGTTGATGACCACGGCGCCCGGCGAGTGGCGCTCCACGCGGCCGATGATGTGCTGCAGGATGCGGCTGTTGACACGCACCAGATCGTCGCGCGTCTGGCCCTTCTGCAGCTGCGCGCCGGCGGTGATGACGACGATGTCGCTGCCGGCCGTCTCCGGATAGTCGCCGACCACCAGCCGCGGGTTCTTCGCGTAGGTGAACGGCGTCGTGTGCGAGAAGTCCCAGATCTCGGCTTCGGCACGTTCGCGCAGCTTGTCGACGGCGACGATCTCGGTCACCTCGCTCATGTGCACCAGCAGACCGACGATCTCGGTGCCGACGGCACCCATTCCGATCACGGAAACCTTCATCTCGTTGTCCTGTCGTGGCGGCCGTGGCCGCCGAAGTTCGATGGAACGCGGGCAAGCATCGCCCGTGCCGCGATGCCGTTCATGCGCTGGAGACGACCTCGTGCAGATGGCGCACGAACTCGGCGACCAGCGCCGCCGGCCGCGGCAGCGCCGTCCTGACGAGCACGCCGACCGCCGGCAGCGCCGGCAGCCGCGCATCGGGCGCGAGCACGCGCAGGTCGGCCGGCACCGCCGACTGCGTCAGCACCGCGATCGCCTGGCCCGAGCGCACGACGGCCAGCAGTCCGGCCATGCCGGCGCTGGCGTAGGCCACGCGGTAGGCGACGCCGGCGGCGTCCAGGCGCTCGCAGGCAGCGCGGTGGTCCAGCGTGTCGGGGTCGGACAAGGCCAGGCGCAGCGGCTCGCGCGCCGCGCTCTCGTCGTCGCGCAGGCCGACCCAGACCAGCGGCTCGCGGCGCAGCGCCGGTTCGGCGCCGTCGGCGGCGGAGACGAGCGCCAGGTCGAGCTCGTGCCGGCGCAGCCGTTCCTCCAGCCGCGGGCTGGGCGCGCAGACGACGTCGACGACGGCCTGCGGATGGCGGCCGGCGAAACCGCGCAGGATGCGCGGCAGGAAGGCCGCGGCGTAGTCGTCGGGGCAGCCGAAACGCAGCGTGCCTGTGAGGCCTGCGCCGGTCAGCTCGGCCAGCGCCGCGTCGTGCTGCTGCAGCAGCGCGCGCGCATGACCCAGCAGGCGCTCGCCGTGGTGCGTCAGCGTCACGCCGCGTGCACCGCGGTGCAGCAGCGGCTGGCCGATCAGCGTCTCCAGCTTCTTGATCTGCATGCTCGCCGCGGCCTGGGTGCGGCCGATGCGCGCGGCGGCGCGGCCCAGCGTGCGCGTCTCGGCGACGGCGACGAAGCAGCGCAGCAGGTCGGGGTCCAGGTCACGGCTCAAGCCATCAGTATGGCTGATGGCTGCTGTCAGAAAGATTAGCTTTTCTTGATGCTGGGGCTTGCTTAGGCTGGGCGCAGTCCCGTCACCCTCCGAGCCTTTCCATGTCCCGCAACGACGACCCGCAGTTCTGGCAGAACGCCCGCCGCCACCTCGTGCGCTACGGCGGCCGCTTCGAGCCGATGATCATCGAACGCGCCCACGGCAGCTTCGTCTACGACGCCGACGGCCGCGCGATCCTGGACTTCACCTCGGGCCAGATGAGCGCGCTGCTCGGCCACGGCCACCCGGAGATCGCCGAGGTCGTCGCCGACCACGCGCAGCGCCTGGACCACCTGTTCAGCGGCATGCTGAGCCGGCCGGTCGTCGAACTGGCGACGAAGCTCGCCGGCGTCGCGCCGGCCGGGCTGGAACGTGCGCTGCTGCTGACCACCGGCGCCGAATCGAACGAAGCCGCGCTGCGCCTGGCCAAGCTCTACACCGGGCGCCACGAGGTCGTCGGTTTCGCCCAGTCCTGGCACGGCATGACCGGCGGCGCCGCGTCGGCCACCTACAGCGCCGGGCGCCGCGGTTACGGCCCGACGGCGGTGGGTTCGTTCGCGATTCCGGCGCCGTACCCGTACCGCCCGCGTTTCGAGCGCGGCGGCGTCTACGACTGGCAGGCCGAACTCGACTACGCCTTCGACCTCGTCGACCGCCAGTCCTGCGGCAGCCTGGCGGCCTTCATCGCCGAGCCCATCCTCAGCTCGGGCGGCATCCTAGACCTGCCGCCGGGCTATCTGGCGGCGCTGAAGGTCAAGTGCGCCGAGCGCGGCATGCTGCTGATCCTCGACGAGGCTCAGACCGGCGTCGGCCGCACCGGGCTGATGTTCGCCTGCCAGCGCGACGGCGTGACGCCGGACATCATGACGCTGTCCAAGACGCTCGGCGCCGGCCTGCCGCTGGCCGCGGTGCTGACGACGGCCGAGATCGAGGAGACCTGCCACGAACGCGGTTTCCTCTTCTACACGACACACGTCTCCGACCCGCTGCCGGCGGCCGTCGGCGCCAAGGTGCTGGACATCGTCGCGCGCGACCATCTTGTCGAGCGCGCGCGCATCGCCGGCGCGCGCCTGGAAGCCGGCCTGCAGGCGCTGCAGCGCGACTTCGAATGCGTCGGCGACGTGCGCGGCCGCGGTCTGCTGCTGGGGCTGGAGCTGGTCAAGGACCGCGCGACGCGCGAAGCCGCGCCCGAGCTCGGCGCCGCGATCACGCGCGAGTGCATGACGCTGGGCCTGAGCATGAACATCGTGCAGCTGCCCGGCATGGGCGGCGTGTTCCGCATCGCGCCGCCGCTGACCGTCAGCGACACCGAGATCGACCTCGGCCTGGACCTGCTGCGCCAGGCGATCACGCGCGTGCTGGCCAAGGGCTTCTGAAGCCGCGGCCGGCTCAGCGCCGGCTGCGCCGGCGGATCGTCGTGCTCGGCAGCTCGCCGAAGGCCTTGCGGTAGCGGGCCGCGAACAGGCTCATGTGCACGAAGCCCCAGCGCAGCGCGATCTCGGAGACCGACGCCGGCATCTCCGGGTCCAGCAGGTCCTGGCGCGTGCGTTCCAGCCGGATCTGGCGCAGGCAGGCCGAAGGCGTCGTCTCGCGGAAGCGCTGGAATCCTTCCTGCAGCGCGCGCACGCTCACCGACGCGGCTGCGGCGACGTCGGCGATCGAGATCGGCCGCGAGGCGTTCTCGCGCATGTACTCGATCGCCCTGACGACGTGTCGCGGCGCCGGGGGCAGGCGCCGCGGCGAGCGCAGGCGCTCGGTGACGCTGCTCGGCACGCCGGCCAGCAGCAGATGCAGGAGGGACTGGCGCAGGTTCAGCAGCGCGATCGGCGCGTGCTGCAGCGCCACACCGTCCGACAGCCCGCGATGGAGAACCTCCGCGAGCTTCATCGCCAGCTGCAGCGTCGGCGCGCTGGCCGGATTCAGCGGCGCGAAACGCAGGCGCTCGCGCGGCACGACTTCCAGTTGTTCGGCGACGCATGCCGCCATCAGATCGCTGTCGATGGCGATGCTGCGGAAGTCCAGCGCCGGCGAAAACGTCACGCGGCGGATGCTGCGCCCGTCGACGACCAGGCCGTGGCCGTTGTCGTGCGCCGGGGCGCCGCCGGCCCAGGTCTCGACCGACTGGCGGCCGCTCACTGCGACGGCGAAGTAGTAATCGTCGCCGGGTTTGTCGCCGTCGAGCACGAGGCCGCTGCGGCTTTGCAGCCGAGTGGCGCAGACGCCGTCGACGGTCGCCACCGACAGTTCCAGATGGAACGGCGGCGTGGGTGTCCAGACGCGCATCGGCGTACAGGTGCTGGACAACAGCGCCGCGGCCTCGCCGGCATCCGTGGTCGCCAGTTCGAGCCGCTGCGGCACGGCGGCGCTCATGGCGCGATACCGGTGTCGCTGATCGTCGGGTGTCGTGCTCTTCGTGAGTCTCGGGATTCGGCTGCGATGAGCATGCGGTTCGCGATGGAGGGCTGCGGGTCCGACAGCTCGCGGCCACGCATGTGCAAACGCCTGCATATGTCTGCAAACGTGGCTGCGAGGCTACAGGGCAGGGTCGGGAGCTAGCGCCGTCGGAAATGTCGAGAAAGCGCGCCGGCTGGCAAACGAACGCGCCGATCAGCGGCATCTTGTGCGCTCGACTTCAAAACCCGCTTCGAACTGACGTTGATCTCCTGGTAATTGGAAGCTTTTTGCCGGCGACGCCGACAGCGCATTTCGCCTGAAGTCGTTCGCTCCGGATCAACCGTCAGAAAAGGTCTGGTGATGAAAATGAAACTCGCGACAAAGCTCCTTGCCGGCTTTATCAGCATTAGCGCGCTGGGCGCCGTGGTGAGTGGCGTCGGCATTCGCAACATGGCGACGATGCACGAGTCGACCGAACGGATGTATTCGCTCGACCTGCTCGGGCTCTCCCATACCAAGGAAGCGAACATCAACCTGCTGTACATCAGCCGGGAACTGCGCAACGCGCTGCTGGCGTCGACCGAAGAGCAGCGCGCCACGGCCTTGCAGAAGGTCGACGCGAACCTCGCACTGCTGCGCCAGAACATCGATCGGGCGAAACCGCTGTTCTGGACCGACAACGGCAAGGCCGCGTTTTCGGAGTTCGAACGCGACTGGTCGGAGTACGTCGCCGCGGTCGCCCGGCTACGGGCCTTGTCAGCGCAGGCGAGGATCAACGATCAGCAGGAAGCGACGCAGTACATGTTCAGCGAGTTCGCACGCCAGGTGAACAAGGTCGACGACCAGATGACGGTGCTGACGAAAATGAAGGAGGCCAACGGCCAGAGCGCCTACGAAGTCAGCGATCAGGCTTATGTCGAGGCCCGCAATCTGATGATCGGCCTGGTGCTCTCGTCGGTGCTGCTGGGCGTCGGCCTGGGTGTCTGGCTGACGCGCGGGCTGATGCGCCAGTTGGGTGGCGAACCCGAGGAGGCCGTCGACCTGGCGCGCCGCGTGGCGGCGGGCGACCTCGGCCGGCGTGTCGAGCTTCGCCGTGGCGACAGCACCAGCGTCATGGCGGTGCTGGCGCAGATGCAGTCCAACCTGTCGCGTGTCGTGTCCGGCGTGCGCCGCAACTCGGAGAGCGTGGCCACGGCCAGCGCCCAGATCGCCCAGGGCAACCAGGACCTGTCCAGCCGCACCGAGGAGCAGGCCAGCGCGCTGCAGCAGACCGCGGCGACGATGGAGGAGCTGAGTTCGACGGTGCGCAGCAACGCCGAGAGCGCCAAGCAGGCCAACCAGCTGGCCCAGGGCGCGTCGGCGGTGGCGGCCGAAGGCGGCGTCGTCGTCGGCAAGGTGGTCGGCACGATGCAGGAGATCAGCGACAGCAGCCGCAGGATCGGCGACATCATCGGCGTCATCGACGGCATCGCCTTCCAGACCAACATCCTGGCGCTGAACGCCGCGGTGGAAGCGGCGCGCGCCGGTGAACAAGGCCGCGGCTTCGCCGTCGTCGCCGGCGAGGTGCGCACGCTGGCCCAGCGCAGCGCCGAGGCGGCCAAGGAGATCAAGACCTTGATCGGCCGCAGCGTCGAGCAGGTGGAGCAGGGCACGGAGCTGGTCGACCAGGCGGGCAAGACGATGGACGAGATCGTCGGCTCGATCCGCCGCGTCAGCGACATCGTCGCCGAGATCACCGCGGCCACCGTGGAGCAGAGCGCCGGCATCCAGCAGGTCGGCGACGCCGTCGGCCAGATGGACCAGGTGACGCAGCAGAACGCTGCGCTGGTCGAAGAAAGTGCCGCCGCCGCCGAGAGCCTGAAGAGCCAGGCGCAGCAGCTGGTGCAGGCCGTGGCGGTATTCCGGCTGGCCGAAGAGGCCGGTCAGGCGCAGGCGGCCGCGTCGCCGGCGGTCGCCGCCGCAGCGGCGGTGGCGAAAGCCAAGGCCCCGACCCCGGCGCCCCGGCCGGCCGGCGTGGCGGCCGCCAAGGCCGAGGACTGGGCCACGTTCTGAGCGGGTGAGAGCCGCGGCAAGGCGCCGCTTCACCCTGCCGGTGACATGCAGGCGGATCTCTCTATACTCCCCCCCAGTACGAAGGAGCCAGCCGATGCCGCACTCGCCGGCCGAACGCAAACGTGTCGTCACCCGGCTGCGCCGCATCAAGGGCCAGGCCGAGGCGCTGGAGCGTGCCGTCGAAGCCGGCACCGACTGTGGCGAGCTGCTGCAGCAGCTGGCAGCGCTGCGCGGCGCCGCGCACGGGCTGATGGCCGACGTGCTCGAAGGCCATCTGCGCGAGACCTTCGGCCTCAACGCCGAACGTGCGCTGCCGGCGGCCGACCCGCAGGCCGAGGTCGACCGCCTCGTGCTGCTCGTGCGCTCCTTCACGCGCTGAACCGACCCACCAGGAGACACCCATGATCAAGTCCCGAGCCGCCGTCGCCTTCGCCGCCGGCCAGCCGCTGCAGATCGTCGAGATCGACGTCGCCCCGCCGAAGAAGGGCGAGGTGCTGGTCAAGATCACGCACACCGGCGTCTGCCACACCGACGCCTTCACGTTGAGCGGCGACGACCCCGAAGGCGTGTTCCCGGTCGTGCTGGGCCACGAAGGCGCCGGCATCGTCGTCGAGGTCGGCGAAGGCGTCACCAGCCTGAAGCCGGGCGACCACGTGATCCCGCTGTACACCGCCGAATGCGGCGAGTGCCTGTTCTGCAAGTCTGGCAAGACCAACCTCTGCGTCGCGGTGCGCGCCACGCAGGGCAAGGGCCTGATGCCCGACGGCACGACGCGTTTCTCCTACAACGGCCAGCCGATCTACCACTACATGGGCTGCTCGACCTTCAGCGAGTACACCGTCGTCGCCGAGGTCTCGCTGGCCAAGGTGAACCCCGAAGCCAACCCCGAGCAGGTCTGCCTGCTGGGCTGCGGCGTGACGACCGGCCTGGGCGCGGTGAAGAACACCGCCAAGGTGCAGCCCGGCGACAGCGTCGCGGTCTTCGGCCTCGGCGGCATCGGCCTGGCGGTGGTGCACGGCGCCCAGCTCGCCGGCGCCGGCCGCATCATCGCCGTCGACACCAACCCGACCAAGTTCGACCTCGCACGCACCTTCGGCGCCACCGACTGCGTCAACCCGAAGGACTACGACAAGCCGATCCAGCAGGTCATCGTCGAAATGACCGGCTGGGGCGTCGACCATTCTTTCGAGTGCATCGGCAACGTGCACGTGATGCGCGCGGCGCTGGAATGCGCGCACCGCGGCTGGGGCCAGTCGGTGGTCATCGGTGTCGCCGGCGCTGGGCAGGAGATCTCGACGCGGCCGTTCCAGCTCGTCACCGGCCGGCGCTGGCTGGGCACGGCCTTCGGCGGCGTCAAGGGCCGCAGCGAGCTGCCGGGCATGGTGGAAGACGCGATGGCCGGGCGCATCCGCCTGGAGCCCTTCGTCACGCACACGATGCCGCTGCCGGAGATCAACGAAGCCTTCGAGCTGATGCACCGCGGCGAGTCGATCCGCAGCGTCGTGCACTACTGAGGCGGCGGCGATGCAACGCGTCGAACACCACGCCAGCTTCGGCGGCCGCCAGGAGGTCTGGCGCCACGACTCCGCCACGCTGGGCTGCGAGATGCGCTTCGGCCTGTACCTGCCGCCGCAGGCGCTGGCCGGCGAAGCCTGCCCGGTCGTCTACTGGCTGTCGGGGCTGACCTGCAGCGAGCAGAACTTCATCACCAAGGCCGGCGCGCAGGCGCACGCGGCGCGGCTGGGGCTGATCCTCGTCGCGCCCGACACCAGCCCGCGCGACCCCGGCGGCACGCTGGGTGTCGCCGACGACCCGGCCTACGACCTGGGCCAGGGCGCCGGCTTCTATCTCGACGCGACGCAACAGCCCTGGGCGCGCCACTACCGCATGGAGAGCTACGTCGTGCACGAGCTGCCTGCGCTGGTGGAAAGCCATGTCGCGACGAGCGGCCGGCGCGGCATCTTCGGCCACTCGATGGGCGGCCACGGCGCGCTGACGCTGGCGCTGCGCCATCCGGGGCGTTACGCCAGCGTCTCGGCGTTCTCGCCGATCGTCGCGCCGGCGCGGGTGCCCTGGGGCCGCAAGGCCTTCGCGGCCTACCTGGGCGAGGACGAGAGCAGCTGGGCGGCCCACGACGCGACGGCGCTGATCGCCGGCGCCGCCGAGCGCCTGCCGCTGCTCGTCGACCAGGGCGAGGCCGACGAGTTCCTGGCCGGGCAGCTGAAGCCCGAACTGCTGGAAGAAGCCTGTGCCGCCGCTGGCCACCCGCTGACGCTGCGCCGCCAGCCGGGCTACGACCACAGCTACTACTTCATCGCCAGCTTCGTGGCCGATCATCTGGAGCACCACGCGCAGGCCTTGCGCTGAGCGTGGCGGAAGGCAGCAGGAGTCGAACCTACCCGGGAGCGGCTGACGCCCCCGACCGGGTTTGAAGCCCGGGCGCACCACCGGGTGCGTTTGCCTTCCATGTCGCCCCGGTTTTCGGGGCGGCGGATCCTATCAAAGCCCTGCGCCGTCTGCCGGTGCAGGGGCAGCCGGGCGTTCGCGCAGCACACGGCGGTCGCGCACGCGGCGCGTGTAGCCGACGCGGTCGAAGTGCTCCAGCACCTGGATCGCCCGTTTGCGCCCCAGGCCGCAGGCGTCGCGGAACTCGGCCGCGCCGACCTCGCCGCGCGGCGCGGCGGCGCTCAGTTCGTCCAGCAGCGCCAGCAGCCGCGTCACCGTCGCCTCGGGATAGAACAGGTCCTTCACGACCTGCTGCAGCTCGCCGCGGCGCGCCAGCTTGCGCAGCACCGTGCGCACCTGGTCCTCGGGCGCGCCGGTGGCGGCGGCCAGGTCGCGCACCCAGGGCGGGGCGGCGCCGCCGTCGGCCAGGCGCGGCAGCAGGCGCTCGGCCAGGATTTGCTCGGCGGCGCTCAGGTTCACCGCGTGGCCGGGCAGGTGCAGCCACGAGCCCTGGCGCGCCAGCGTGCCGTCGGCCAGCATGGCGTCCAGCAGCGCCGGCCACAGCGTGTCGCTGCCGGCGTCAGCTGTGCCGGGCTGGACGATGCGGCGCAGGCGCGCGGCGTTCAGGCCCGGATCGTCGGGCGAACGCTGGTGGAAGTCGGCCAGCACCGTGGCGATGCGTTCGCGCCAGTGTCGCCAGACCGGCGGCACGACGAGCAGCGCGTCGCCGCCGGGCAGCGCGACGGCTGCGGCGTCGGCCGGCGCCGTGTCGTGGCCCAGCAGCAGCGCCAGCCGCGAGCGCGCCAGCCCGGCCGGCGCCAGCGCCAGCAGGCGGGCCGCGGCTTCGGGCGTGGCCTCGGCTTGCGCCGCTTCCAGCGCGTCCAGCCAGGCCAGGCGTTCGGCGCTGCGGCGGCGGCGTTCGGGCGCCCAGAGGTCGACGACGCGGCCGCCGCCGATGGTGCGGCTGGCCTGGGCGTTGCGCAGGATCAGCCGGTCGCCGGGCAGGGCCCAGACCGGCGTCTCGAAGACGAGCTGAACCCGCGCCGAGGCGCCGGCGGCCGGCGGCTGGGCGTCCAGCGGTACGAGGTGGGCGACATGGTGGCTGGTGCCCAGGTGCACGTGCACCGGCGCCCAGTGCGCCAGCGCCGGCGCGTCGGGCAGCAGGCGGATGCGCGCGTCCAGGCGCTCGCAGCGCTGCAGCGTGGCCGGCGCGGCGATCCAGTCGCCCCGTTGGATGGCGTCGCGTTCGATGCCGGCCAGCACCAGCGCGCAGCGCTGGCCAGCGCGGCCTTCGTCGGCGGCGCGGTTCTGGGCGTGGATCGAGCGCACGCGCACGGCCTGGCCGCTGGCCGAGTGCTGCAAGCTGTCGCCGACGCGCACGCGGCCGGCGAACACGGTGCCGGTGACCGCCGTGCCCTGGCCGGCGAGCGTGAAGACGCGGTCGACGGCGAGGCGGAAGCCGCCGTCGGCGGCGCGTTCGGAACGTTCGTGCGCGACGGCTTCAAGGTGCGCGCGCAGCGCGGCAACGCCCGGGTCGGCGTCGGCGGTGGCGACGGTCTCGAACACCGGCGCGCCGGCCAGCGGCGTGGCGGCCAGCAGCGCGGCGATCTCGGCACGCACCTCGTCGCGGCGCGCCGGCGGCACGCGGTCGGCCTTGTTCAGCGCCACAGAGCCGTGGTGCACGCCCAGCAGGTCGAGGATCGCCAGGTGCTCGCGCGTCTGCGGCATCACCCCGTCGTCGGCGGCGACGACGAGCAGCGCATGGTCGATGCCGACCGCGCCGGCGACCATCGTGCGCACGAAACGTTCGTGGCCCGGCACGTCGACGATGCCCAGCACCGTGCCGTCGGCCAGCGGCGCGTAGGCGTAGCCGAGCTCGATCGAGATGCCGCGCTCGCGCTCTTCCTTCAGCCGGTCGGTGGCGACGCCGGTCAGCGCACGCACCAGCGCGGTCTTGCCGTGGTCGATGTGGCCGGCGGTGCCGACGATCATCGCGGCGTCCCCAGGGCCTGCGCCAGCGTGTCGAACTGGGCCGCGAACGCGGCTTCGTCTGCCGCCTCGATGCAGCGCAGGTCCAGCCACAGCGCGCCGTCGGCGATGCGGCCGATGACCGGCCGCGGCAGGCCGCGCAAGCCTTCTTCCAGCCGCGCCAGCGCGCGCCCGCTGCGTTTGCCGGCCGGGCGCAGTACCAGGCCGGCGCTGGGCAGCGTGTCGACCGGCAGTGCGCCGCTGCCGATCTGGCTGCTCAGCGCCACGACCTCGACCACGGCGGCGTCGCCGAGCGCGGCCTGCAGCGGCGCGCGCAGGCGCTCGGCCGCGGCGCGGATCTCGGCCTGAGGGCGTGTGAACAAGCGCAGCGTCGGCAGCCGCGCCGCCAGATGCTCGGGCTCGCGGTACAGGCGCAGCACCGGCTCCAGCGCCGCCAGCGTCAGCTTGCCGACCCGCAGCGCACGCTTCAGCGGGTTCTTCTTGATCTTCGCGATCAGGTCCCGGCGGCCGACGATCAGCCCGGCCTGCGGGCCGCCGAGCAGCTTGTCGCCGCTGAAGCTGACGACGTCGGCGCCGGCGGCGACCGTCTCGCGCACCGTGGTCTCGCGCGGCAGGCCGTGCGCCGCCAGGTCGGCCAGCGTGCCGCTGCCGAGGTCCACGGCCAGCGGCAGCCCGTGGGCGTGGGCGATGCGCGCGACCTCGGCCTCGGGCACGCTGGCGGTGAAGCCTTCGACGGCGTAGTTGCTGCAGTGCACCTTCATCAGCAGCGCGGTGCGGGGGCCGATCGCGCCTTCGTAGTCGCGGGCGTGGGTGCGGTTCGTCGTGCCGACCTCGACGAGCTTGGCACCGGCACGCGCCATGATGTCCGGGATGCGGAAGGCGCCGCCGATCTCGACCAGCTCGCCGCGCGAGACGATGACCTCCTTGCGCGGCGCCAGCGAGGACAGCATCAGCAGCACCGCGGCGGCGTTGTTGTTGACCACCGTCGCCGCCTCGGCGCCGGTCAGCTCGCGCAGCAGCTCGTCGACGACGTCGTCGCGGTCGCCACGGCCGCCGGTCGCCAGGTCGTATTCGAGGTTGGCCGGCGCCGTCAGCGCCTGCACGACGGCCTGCACCGCGGCGTCGGGCAGCAGCGCGCGGCCGAGGTTGGTGTGCAGCACGGTGCCGGTGCAGTTGAAGACGGCGCGCAGGCGCGGCTGGTCGTCGGCAGCGAGTGCCGCGGCCACCGCCGCGGCGATGGCCGGCAGCGCCAGTTCGGCTTCCGGCAGCTCGCCGGCGAGCAGGCGCTCGCGCAGGCGCTGCAGCCGCGCACGCACCGCGGCCGTCGTGCGCGTCGCGCCGTGGGCGGCCAGCAGCGGCGCCAGTTCGGCGCAGCCGAGCACGCGGTCGACGGCCGGCAGGCGGGCGGTCGGCGCCGTCATGCCTCGTCGGCGGGCTCGGGCAGCGCCAGCAGCGGGTTGCCCGAGGCGCGCTCGAACTCGGTCTCGGCCATCAGCAGGTCCAGGCGCAGGCTGGCCAGGTCGTCGGCCAGCGGTTCGGCCAGCGGGTCCTGGTGCTGGTCGACCTGCTTGCGGTAGCTGTGGCAGGCCGTGCAGGTCTCGGCGAGCACGGTCTTGCCGCCGTCCTCGACACCGAGGAAACGCACGCCGGCGGTCGACTCGCAGTGGCTGCACTTGACGCGCACCATGTGCCACTCGGTGGCGCACAGCGCGCAGTGCAGGTAGCGGTGGCCGCCGGCTGCGCCGCCGATGCGCAGCACGCTGGCCACCGGCGGCGTGCCGCAGACCGGGCAGGTCGTCGGCTCGGCCGGAACGCCCAGCGCGTCGGCGTCGAGCCGGCTGGCGCGGTCGGCCCAGACGAGCTGCAGCGCGGCCATCACGACCGGCTGCAGCGCCGCGGTGTCGGCGTCGACGTCCTCGTCGAGCAGGTCGACGGCCAGCGCGTCGAGCGCCGCGGCGTCCATCGTGCGCAGGCGCTGCAGCTGCTCGCGCAGCGGCGCCGGCAGCGTGTCGCCGGCGGCCAGCGCGCGCTCGACGATCTGCGCCAGCACCTCGCGCCAGGCAGGGTCGGGCTTGTCCTGCGTCGGCAGCGGCGGCATGCCGTGTTCGATCGCACGCTGCAGCACGGCGGCGTCGGGCGGCGTCGTCTTCACCGTCGCCGCCGCGGCGGCCTGGCCGTCGGCGAGCAGGGCGACGAAACGCAGGTAGTCGGCGATCGGGTGGCCGTCGGCGAGCTGGCGCAGGCGCGCGGCGCGTTCGGCATAGAGCTCCGCCGGCCGGGGCAGGCGGATGCGGGGGAAGTCGATGGCGTCCAGGGCCTCGATCTCGCCCGGCTGGAGGATTCGCTGCACGCGGATTCCTTGTTCGTTGCATGTGACACCGCCCGCGGCCGCCTGGCGGCGACACGCGGGCGGCGTGGCTAGGCGGTGTTCAGCTCTCGTCGCCGGTCATCTTGCGATACCAGTTGCGATGGTGCTGCTTGGCCCAGGCGCGCGTGACGGTGCCGTAGAACATCGCGCGTATCGTGCCACGGGTCCAGATCGCCGCGTAGGCGTGCATGACGATCAGCAGGATCATGCCGATGCCGGCGACGGCGTGCAGCAGCGAGGCCACGCGCACCAGGCCGACGGGGAACGTGAACCAGGCGCGCCACATCGGGATGCCGGTGATCACCATCACCACCATGCAGGCGACGAGGGCCCAGAACAGCACCTTCTGGCCGCCGTTGTACTTGCCCTGCGCCGGCATGTCGTGGTCGTCGCCGTCGACCATCTTGCCGACGTTGCGCAGCCAGTCCACGTCCACCGGCTCGATCACGTTCAGGCGCCAGAAGCGCAGCGCCATCAGCGTGAACAGCAGCGCCATGCCGATGCCGATGTACGGATGCAGGATGCGCGCCCAGGTCGGGCCGCCGAAGAACATCGTCAGCGGAAACAGCGCCGGGTGGAAGAAGGCCAGGCCCGAGAGCATGACGCCCAGGAACAGCCAGCCGACCGCCCAGTGGTTGGCGCGTTCGGAGGCGTTGTAGCGCTGAAGGTCGCGTGGGTTGCGTCTCATCGCGGCGTCTCCTCTTCGTTCTCGGCGGCTTCACGGTCCTTGCGTTCCATCTCGTCCTCCAGGGCCTTGGACACGTCGTTCGGGCCCTTGGTGATGTAGTGGAACAGCGAGGCGAAGCCGGCGATCGCCAGACCGGCCACCGCCATCGGCTTCAGCGCCCCCTTCCAGAAGCCGACCACCGGGCTCACCGACGGGTCCGCCGGCAGGCCTTCGTAGCGCTTCGGGTCGTCGGCGTGGTGCAGCACGTACATGACGTGCGTGCCGCCGACACCGGCCGGGTCGTACAGGCCGGCGTTGGCGTAGCCGCGTTCCTTCAGGTCCTCGATGCGCTCGGCGGCCTGGTCCTTCATCGCCTGCTTGGTGCCGAACATGATCGCCCCGGTGGGGCAGGTCTTCACGCAGGCCGGCTCCTGGCCGACCGCGACGCGGTCGGAGCACAGCGTGCACTTGTAGGCCTTGTGGTCGGTCTTGGAGATGCGCGGGACGTTGAACGGACAGCCGGTGATGCAGTAGCCGCAGCCGATGCAGTTTTCCTGCTGGAAGTCGACGATGCCGTTGGTGTACTGGACGATCGCGCCGGGCGACGGGCAGGCCTTCAGGCAGCCCGGGTCGGCGCAGTGCATGCAGCCGTCCTTGCGGATCAGCCACTCCAGGTCGCCGGTCTTCTCGTCCTCGTGTTCGGTGAAACGCATCACCGTCCACGCGGCCGAAGTCAGGTCCGCCGGGTTGTCGTAGACGCCCACGTTGGAGCCGGGCTCCTGGCGCAGGTCGTTCCACTCCATGCAGGCGGTCTGGCAGGCCTTGCAGCCGATGCACTTGGAGACGTCGATCAGCTTGGCGACTTCACCCGAGGCCGGCGCCCGCGCCTGCGGCGAGGGCGTCGTGGTGGCCGAGCGCGCCTTGATGTCGAGGGATTGCAGTGACATGGGCGCTCCTCAGACCTTCTCGACCTTGACCAGGAAGGTCTTGAACTCGGGGGTGTTGGTGTTGCCGTCGCCGACGAACGGCGTCAGCGTGTTGGCCAGGAAACCCGGCTTGGTCACGCCCTTGAAGCCCCAGTGGATCGGGATGCCGACGTGGTGCACCGGCTTGCCCTCGATGGTCATCGGCTTGATCCGCTTGGTGACCACCGCACGCGCCTTGATGTAGCCGCGCTTGGACGACACCTTCACCATGTCCCCGGCGGCGATGCCCAGGCTCTGCGCCAGCACCTCGCCGATCTCGACGATCTGCTCGGGCTGGGTGATCGCGTTGAGCAGCGCGTGCTTGGTCCAGTAGTGGAAGTGCTCGGTCAGGCGGTAGGTCGTGCCGACGTGCGGGTAGTCCGCCGCCTTGCCGAAGGTTTCCCAGACCGGCTTGAACACACGCGCCGCCGGCGAGTTGGTCGCCAGCGGGTTCTTCGGGTGCAGCGGGTTGTAGCCCAGCGGCGTGTCGAAGGGCTCGTAGTGCTCGGGGAACGGCCCTTCGGCCAGGCCCTTGCGCGCGAAGAAACGCGCCACGCCCTCGGGGTTCATGATGAACGGCCCGGCGCCGGTCTCGGGCGCCAGCGTCGGCGCCATGTCCGGCACGTCGGCACCGCCCCAGGCGCTGCCGTTCCAGCCGATCAGCTTGCGCCGCGGGTTGAAGGGCTTGCCCTCGACGTCGCAGGACGCGCGGTTGTAGAGCACACGGCGGTTGGCCGGCCAGGCCCAGGCCCAGTTCAGCGTGTTGCCGATGCCGGTCGGGTCGGAGTTGTCGCGCCGGCCCATCTGGTTGCCCGCCTGCGTCCAGCAGCCGGCGAAGATCCAGCAGCCGCCCATCGTCGAGCCGTCGTCGCGCATCTCGCCGAAGCCGGCGAGCTGCTCGCCGGCCTTGCGGACGAGCTTGGTCGGGTCCTTGGGGTCGAAGACGTCGGCCAGCGCGCGGCCGTTGTACTCCTTGGCCACTTCCTCGGGCGTCGGCTCCTCGGCGTGCGCGTACGGCCACCAGAGCTTGAGGATCGGGTCGGGGAAGGTGCCGCCGTCCTTCTTGTACATCTCGCGCATGCGCAGGAAGAGCTCCGACATGATGTGGATGTCGGTGCGCGCCTCGCCCGGCGGCTCGGCGGCCTTCCAGTGCCACTGCAGCACGCGGCTGGAGCTGACGACCGCGCCTTCCTCCTCGGCGAAGCAGGTCGTCGGCAGGCGGAAGACGGTGGTCTGGATCTTCGTGCTGTCGACGTCGTTGTACTCGCCGTGGTTCTTCCAGAACTCGCTGGTCTCGGTGGCCAGCGGGTCCATCACGACGAGGAACTTCAGCTTCGAGAGGCCGTCGCGCACGCGGTCCTTGTTGGACAGCGCCGCCAGCGGGTTGAAGCCCTGGGCGATGTAGCCGTTGACCTTGCCCTGGTTCATCAGCTCGAAGACCTGCAGCATGTCGTACTGCTTGTCGAGCTTGGGCAGGTAGTCGTACGCCCAGTTGTTCTCGGCGGTGGCCGCCGGGCCGTACCAGGCCTTCATCAGGCTGACGTGGAACTTCGGGTAGTTCTGCCAGTAGCTCATCTGGCCCGGGCGCAGCGGTTTCTGCGTGCGGGTGTCGATGTACTTCTGGTAGTCCTGCTCGGCCTGGTTGGGCAGCGTCAGATAGCCGGGCAGGCTGGCCGACAGCAGGCCCAGGTCGGTGAGACCCTGGATGTTGGAGTGTCCGCGCAGCGCGTTCATGCCGCCGCCGGCGACGCCGATGTTGCCCAGCAGCAGCTGCACCATCGCGCCGGTGCGCAGGATCTGCGCGCCGATCGAGTGCTGCGTCCAGCCCAGCGCGTAGAGGATCGTCGCGGCGCGGCCGGCCACCGCCGTCGACGCGAGCTTCTCGCAGACGTGCAGGAACTTCGCCTTCGGCGTGCCGCAGATGCTCTCGACCTTGTCGGCCGTGTAGCGGCTGTAGTGCTTTTTCAGCAGCTGGTAGACGCAGCGCGGGTGCTCCAGCGTCGCGTCGGTCTTCACGAAACCGTCGGCGCCGAGCTCGTAGTCCCAGCTCGCGCGGTCATAGCTGCGCTTGTCGGCGTTGTAGCCCGAGTAGATGCCGTCCTCGAACGCGAAGTCCTCGCGCACGATGAAGCTGAAGTCCGTGTAGTTGCGGACGTACTCGTGGTGGATCTTGTCGTTCTCGAGCAGGTAGTTGATGACCCCGCCGAGGAATACGATGTCGCTGCCGGAGCGGATCGGGGCGTAGAAGTCCGCCACCGCCGCAGAGCGGTTGAAGCGCGGATCGACCACCATGAAGTGCGCCTTGTTGTGCGCCTTCGCCTCGGTGACCCACTTGAACCCGCAGGGGTGAGCTTCGGCGGCATTGCCGCCCATGACCAGGATGACGTCCGCATTCTTGATGTCGACCCAATGGTTCGTCATCGCTCCACGGCCAAACGTCGGGGCAAGACCTGCCACCGTCGGGCCGTGTCAGACACGGGCTTGGTTGTCGAATGCGAGCAGGCCCCAGGAGCGGGCGACCTTGTGGGTGATGTAGCCGGCTTCGTTGCTGGACGCCGAGGCGGCCAGCATGCCGGTGGTGAGCCAGCGGTTGACCGTCATGCCGTCTTCGGTCTTCTCGACGAAGTTGGCGTCGCGGTCTTCCTTCAGCAGCTTGGCGATGCGGGTGTTGGCCTCGTCCCAGGAGATGCGCTTCCACTCGCTGGAGCCGGGCTCGCGGACCTCGGGGTACAGCAGCCGGTTCGGGCTGTTGACGATGTCCAGCAGGCTCGCGCCCTTGGGGCACAGCGTGCCGCGGTTGACCGGATGGTCGGGGTCGCCCTCGACGTGGATCACCGAACGCTTGGCGTTCTTGGCGCCGTCGCCGAGCGAGTACATCAGGATGCCGCAGCCGACCGAGCAGTAGGTGCAGGTCTGGCGTGTGACCGTGGTGGCGGCGAGCTTGTACTGGCGGACTTCGGCCAGTGCGGTGGCGGGCGAGAAGCCCATCAGCGCCAGGCTCGAACCCGCCAGCGTGGAGCCAGTCACTTTCATGAACTGGCGCCTTGAGAGTTGCTTCATGAGCGCAATCCCGTGGCAGTGGAGAGGAGGGTCGACGGCGCCCGGCGGGTGCGGCCATTTGGCGGAGGGCGGGCCGGGACGCGGCCACTGGCCCCGGACGCTGCCCCCGCGAACGCGCAGCACGGACCGGGAGCGGGGCGGATGCTAACAGCGTGTTGCAAGTGGCGGCATGGCGCTTGCCCTAGCCCCTGCCGCGCCGTCGGGCGGCGGCGCATTCCGTCACGCTGGACGACAATTCCGGCGCCTGCCGTTCCCGCCCCCGCGCCGATGACCTCCCCCGACCCCGCCCCCGACGGTGCCCGCCGCGTGCCGGTGCTCGCCTGGCGCGGCGGCGTCGCGCGCCCGGCCGAGGACTGGCTGGCCGACGAGGTGCCGGTGGCGCTGGTGCTCAACGGCATCTCGCACGCGGTGATGATGGCCACGCCGGCCGATCTCGAGGACTTCGCCCACGGCTTCTGCTTCACCGAAGGCCTGACCGACGGCGAGGAGCTGCGCGCCGTCGACGTGCTGCCGGTGGCCGACGGCATCGAGCTGCGGCTGGAGGTGTCGGCGGCCTGCGAATGGCGGCTGCGCGAACGCCGGCGCACGCTGGCCGGGCGTACCGGCTGCGGCCTGTGCGGCACCGACAGCCTGTCCCAGGTGCGCCAGCCGCTGCCGCTGCTGGCGCCGCGCGGCTTCACGCCGGCGGCGCTGGCGCGCGCCCAGCACGGGCTGCGCGAAGGCCAGGCGCTGCAGCGCCTGACCGGCGCCACGCACGCCGCCGCCTGGTGCGCCGCCGACGGCGAGGTGCACCTGGTGCGCGAGGACGTCGGCCGTCACAACGCGCTGGACAAGCTGGTCGGCGCGATGCGCCGCGCCGGTCTCGACGCCGGCGAAGGCTTCGTCGCCATCACCAGCCGCGCCAGCTTCGAGATGGTGCAGAAGACCGCGCGCCTGGGCGCGCCGGCGCTGGCCGCGGTCTCGGCGCCGACGGCGATGGCCGTCGAGCTGGCGCACGAATGCGGCCTGCTGCTCGCCGGCTTCGTGCGCGGCGAGGACTTCGTCGCCTACACCTTCCCCGAGCGCCTGGGGCTGCCGCCGGCCCGAGTCTGAGCCCCGCGCCGGCTGCGGCCGGCGTGTTGCCGATGCTGAGTGCGCTCGTCTTCTCCTGCCTGGTCATCGCCGTCGCCGACGGCGACACGCTGAGCGTGCGCTGCCCGGCGCCGCAAGGCACGCTGCGCGTGCGACTGGCCGAGGTCGACGCGCCGGAGAAGGCGCAGCCCTTCGGCCCGGCGTCGCGCCGCCACCTGGCCACGCTGTGCCTGCGCCGCCGCGCCGAACTGCGGCCGCTGCCCGGCGCCGCCGGCCACGACCGCTACGGCCGCTACGGCCGCACCGTCGCCCACCTGCGCTGCCGCGGCCACGATGCCGGCACGGCGCAGCTGCGCGCCGGCCTGGCCTGGGTGGCCGAGGGCTACGCCGCCGACCTCAACCTGCCGGCGCTGCAGTGGCAGGCGCGCCACGAACGTGCCGGGCTCTGGGCCGAGGCCCGGCCGGTGCCGCCCTGGGACTGGCGCCGCCGCCATCGCCGCTGATTCGCCGCCCCGAGCGTTTCCCTCCGTCTTTGTGTCCGGCGGCCGGGGCGCTCGTTACGATCCGGTCACGCTTGACCACACTCAAGCCCGGCCGATCCCCCGATGAACTCCTGGCGCCTTCGCCCCCGCAGCCTGCGCTGGCTCAGCCTGGTGCTGATCTGCGCCTGGCTGCTGCCGATGGCGCGCAGCGTCTGGGCCGCGGATTCGGCGCAGCTCGTCTGCAGTGCCTCGGGCCACGTGCGCCTGCTGTGGAGCGACGAGGCCGGTGGCGACGAAGCCGCCGCCGCGCGCGCCGGCGACGTCTCCTGCGTGCTGTGCGTGCTGCCCTCGCTGCCGCCGGCCGAGACGCCGACCTTCGCCGCGCCCGAGGCCGCGCCCGAGCGGGTGTTCATGCCGCCGGTGCTGGCCGTGCGTGCCGAATGGCACGACGGTGCGGTGCCGGCGCGCGGGCCGCCGGCCCGGCGCGCGGGCTGACGACGCCCCCTTCCTGATCCGCGCCTCCCCGGGCCTTGCCGCTCCGGGAACCTCTGCCCGCACGCGCGGCGCCGGCCGATGCCGGGCGCCGGAGTGCCCACGGGCTCGCCGCCGAGCCCTTCGCCCATGCAACGTTCCAACGTTTCCTCCCGCCCGGCGCGCTGCGCCGTCGCGCCCGTTCCGTTCGCCATCGCGCTGCTGGCGCTGGCCGCGCGCGCCGCGCTGGCGCAGAGCGCCCCGGTCGCCGTGCTGCCCGAGATCCAGGTCAGCGCCCCGGCCGAAGACGGCTACAAGGCCGCCACCGTCGAACTCGGCAAGCAGGCCCTGACCCCGCGCGAGATCGCGCAGTCCGTCTCGGTGCTGACGCGCCGCCAGATGGACGACCAGGACATGGCGACGATGACCGAGGCCATGCAGCAGCTGACCGGCGTCACCGTGATCGCCAACGACACGATGAACAACCAGTATTACGTGCGCGGCTACACGCCGGGCGTGATGTACGACGGCGTCTCCTCGTACAACGGCTTCACGCCTTCGCACCAGTTCGACCTCGCGATCTACGAGCGCATCGAGCTGCTGCGCGGCCCGGCCGGGCTGCTGCGCGGTTCAGGCGAGCCCGGCGGCGTCGTCAACCTGGTGAAGAAACGCGCGCTGGCCGAACCGGCTTTCGGCGCCGACTTCAGCGTCGGCTCTTGGAACACGTTGCGTGCGACGGCCGACGCCACCGGCGCGCTGAACGCCGACAAGACGCTGCGCGGCCGCGCCGTCGTCTCGCGCGAGAACCGCGACTACTTCTACGACCACACCCACGGCGACAAATGGCTGGCGATGGGCGTGCTGGAGTGGGACCTGGCACCCGGCACGACGCTGTCGATCTCGCAGACCGGCCAGGACCACGACGTGCGGGCGCCTTGGTCCGGGCTGCCGGCCTCGTCCGAACCCGACGCCCAGGGCCACTACCCGCTGCTGGACGTGCCGCGCAGCACCTTCAACGCGCCCGACTGGGGCCGCATGAGCTACCACACCGACGAGACCGCGGGCTGGATCGAGCACCGCCTGGCCGGCGGCTGGAAGCTCAAGCTGAGCGCCAACCAGCGCCAGCAGCGCCAGTACTACAAGTACGCCTACACCTATTCGGGCGTCGATCCAGTGGCCGGCACGCTGGACTACGCCAGCTTCCGCGGCGACTACCACTACACGCGTGAAGGCCTGGACTTCAGCGCCAGCGGCCCGTTCGAGCTCTTCGGCCGCCGCCACGAGGCGCTGTTCGGCGCCAGCGCCGAGCGCTACCTGAGTTCCGGCGTGTCGGGCCGCGGCCCGAGCTGGACCGGCGTCGTCTTCGGCGAACTCGACGCGCTGGCCGAACCCGACATCGCCTACACGTCCGGCAGCGAGAGCCTGACGCACCAGCGCGGTCTGCTGGCGCAGGCGCGCTGGAGCCTGGCCGAGCCGCTGACGCTGGTCACCGGCCTGCGTGTCACCGACTTCGCCCAGCGCAGCCGCAAGATCGCGCCGTCGACGCCGACGGACTGGGTCGACGGCGCCGAGGCGAACGGCGAACCGTCGAGCAACCTCGGCCTGGTCTGGACGCTGGACGAGCGCTGGACGCTGTACGCCAGCCGCGCCGACATCTTCGTGCCGCAGACGCAGCAGAAGCTGGACGGCGGCACGCTGGACCCGCGTGTCGGCCGCCAGGCCGAGGCCGGCGCCAAGGCCGAGCTGTTCGACGGCCGGCTGGGCCTGTCCTTCGCGTACTTCGACATCCGCGACACCGGCCGCGCCTACGCCGACCCCGACTCGCCGGCCGACACCACCTACTACCTCAACGCCGGCAAGGTGCAGAGCAAGGGCTGGGAGGCCGAAGCCAGCGGCAGCCCGCTGGCCGGGCTGGAACTGAGCGCCGGCTACACGCGCGTGACGACGCGTTATCTGAAGGACCGCGCCAACACCGGCCTGGTCTACGCGATCGCGACGCCCAAGCACCAGCTCAAGCTCTGGAGCAACTACCGCTTCGCCGCCGACAGCGCGCTGCGCGGCTGGCAGGCGGGTCTGGGCCTGCAGGCGCAGAGCGCGGTGCAGAGTTCCCGCGGCTGGCGCGACGAAGTCGTCAACGGCGGCTGGGCGGTGGTCAATGCGCGCCTGGGCTACGAGATCTCGCCGCACTGGCAGGCCAGCCTGCTGGTCGGCAACGTCTTCGACCGCAAGTACTACGCCTCGGTCGGCACGCCCAACATCTACAACTTCTACGGCGAGCCGCGCAGCCTGCAGCTCAGCCTGAAGGCGAGGTACTGAGATGGCGGCGCTGCGACAAAGCCTCATCGCGCTGCTCGCCGCCGCGGCCGGCGCTGCCGCCGCCGATCCGGTGGCGATCGACTTCCGCCTCGCGGCCGGCGGCCAGCCTTTCGACTGCGCTTCGCCCGCGCGCCCGCTGGGCCGCGCGGCGACGCCGGTGCGGCTGCGCGACGCGCGTCTGTACCTGCACGGCTTCGCCTTGCTGCGGCGCGACGGCAGCGCCGTGCCGCTGCAGCTGCAGACCAGCGAATGGCAGGCGCACGGCGTGGCGCTGATCGACTTCGAGGACGGCAGCGGCGGCTGCAGCGGCGGTTCGGCGGGCGTGCACACGCGTGTGCTCGGCGACGCGCCGGCAGGCGACTACACCGGCCTGGTGTTCGTCGTCGGCGTGCCGGTGCAGGCGCTGGACGACGACGGCCGGCGCGTGCTGCTGAACCATTCCAACCCCGAGCTGGCGCCGCCGCCGCTGGACAGCCAGGCCATGGCCTGGAACTGGCAGGCCGGGCGCAAGTTCGTGAAGATCGAAGTGCTGCCCGAAGGGGGCGTGCGCCGCGCCGGCGACACGGTGCGCGTCTGGACGCTGCACCTGGGCTCCACCGGCTGCCAGGGCGATGTGCTCGCCGGCAGCGTCGCCTGCCGCCAGCCCAATCTCGTCACGGTGCGGCTCGACGCTTTCGACCCGGCGCGCCAGCGGGTCGAGCTGGATCTGGACGCGCTGTTCGCCGCGTCCGACCTGGGCCGCGACGCGGGCGGCGCTGCCGGCTGCATGAGCGCGCCCGACGACCCCGAGTGCGCGCCGCTGTTCGCCGCTTTCGGGCTGACGCCGGCGCCGCAGCGTGTCTTCCGCGGGGTGGCGAAATGAAGGCCGGCCGTCTGCTGCCGGCGCTGCTGCTGGCCGGCGCGGTGCACGCGCAGACCGAAGCGCCCTGGGTCTGGCGGTTGCCGCCGGACGTGCCGCCGCCGCGGGTGCCGGCCGACAACCCGATGTCGGCGGCCAAGGTCGAACTCGGCCGCCATCTGTTCTACGACCGGCGGCTGTCGGTCAACGGCACGCTGGCCTGCGCCGGCTGCCACGAGCAGCGCCGCGCCTTCACCGACGGCCGCGCGCTGGCCGTCGGCGCCACCGGCGAGAAGACCGGGCGCAACGCGCAGCAGCTGTCCAACGTCGCCTGGCACGCCACCTACACCTGGGCGAACCCGGCGCTGACGACGCTGGAGCGCCAGGTGCTGGTGCCGATCTTCGGCACCGACCCGGTGGAGATGGGCGTCGACGACGGCAACCGCGAGGCCATCCTCGGCCGGCTGCGTGCCGACCCGGCGGCGGTGGCGCGTTTTGCCGCCGCCTTCCCCGGCGAAGCGGCGCCGCTGAACTTCGCCAACGTCGGCCGTGCGCTGGCGGCCTTCCAGCGCACGCTGATCAGCTTCGACTCGCGCTACGACCGCGCCCAGCGCGGCGAGCTGCGGCTGACGGCGGCCGAGCGCCGCGGCCGCGACCTGTTCTTCGGCGAGAAGGCCGAGTGTTTCCACTGCCACTCGGGTTTCAACTTCAACGACCAGGCGGTGCACGCACGCAGCCGCGAGGCGCCGACGCCGTTCCACAACACCGGCCAGTACGACCTGGATGGCCGCGGCGCCTATCCGACGGGCAACCGCGGCGTCTACGAAATCAGCGGCCGGCCCGAAGACATGGGCGCCTTCCGCGCGCCCAGTTTGCGCAACGTCGCCGTCACCGCGCCCTACATGCACGACGGCAGCCTGAAGACGCTGGCCGAGGTGGTGCGCACCTACGCCGCCGGCGGGCGGCTGACGCGCCACGGCCCGCTGGCCGGCGACGGCCGGCGCAACCCGTACAAGAGCGAGCTGATCGGCAGCATCCGGCTGTCGCCGCGCGAGCAGGCCGAGCTCGTCGCCTTCCTGAAGACGCTGACCGACGAGCGTTTCCTGCACGACCCGCGTTTCGCCGACCCGGCGGCCGAGGTGCCGCGCCGCGATGGCCGCTGAAGGCGCCGCCGGCCCCTGGCCGGCACTGCTGGTGCTGGCGCTGCACGCCGGCCTGGCGGCGCTGGTGTGGCGGCCCGTACCGACACCGCCGGCGGCCGCGTCGGCGGTTCTGCAGGTGCGCCTGGTCGGCGCCGGCCCGGTCGCCGCGCCGGCGCCGGCGCCGCGACGCAGCACGGTGCGCCCGGCGGCGCCGGCCGTGCGCACCGCGGTGGCGGTGGCGATGGCGGCGCCCGCCGCCTGGCCGGGCGCCGCCACCCCGGACGAACCGGTGCTGGCGAGCGTGGCCCCGGCAGCGCCGCCTCCCGCGGTGGCCGACGAGCCGGCCGCCGCCCCGCCCGCGACCGAGGAACTGCAGCTGCTGTGCCCGCAACGCCCGCCACCGTCATACCCGCCGGCAGCACGCCGCGCCGGCGCCGAAGGCACGGTGCAGCTGTCGGTCGAGCTGTCGGCGCAGGGCGAGATCGCGGCCGTCGTGCTGCTCGTGTCCAGCGGCCACCGCGCGCTGGACGAGGCGGCGGCTGCTGCAGTGCGCCGCTGGCGCTGCCACCCGCCGCGCGCCGGCGGTCAGGCGCTGGCGGCGCAGGCCCGGCAGACCGTGCGCTTCGTGCTGCCGCCCTGAACTCGGGCCCAGGCGGGCGTCCGAACCGTGCGTATCTCGCAGAAATGACATAAACGATCATTCTGCGAATTTCTAGAATCCGTCCGCAGCACGTTCGTGGTGCCGGGGCGCGTTCGCGTCCTGCCCGGCCTGGAGCGCACATCGCATGCTTTCTCTTCACGACCTGTCGATCCGCGGCCGCCTGACGCTGCTGGCCGGCGTCGCGCTGCTGGCCGTCGCGACGCTGTGCGCCCTGCTGCTGTGGGCCGCACGAGACCTCGACGACAGCAGCCATGCGGTCTTCGAGTCCAAGGACATCGTCGCCGACATCCTGCCGCCGCCGCTGTATCTGGTGGAAGCGCGTCTGACGATGTCGCGTGCGCTCGAAGGCAGCCTGACCGTGGCCCAGGCACGCACGCAGTTCGAGGCCCAGCGCCGCGACTACGAGGCGCGCGCCAAGGTCTGGCAGGCGCTGTCGCCTTCGCCGCTGAAAGACAGCCTGCTCGGTGTCCAGCACGCCGAGGGCCAGAAGCTGATCGTGCAGATCGACGAGGCGCTGCGGGTGATGGAGAGCGACGGCCTGGCCGCCGCGCGCATGCGGCTGGAGGCGATCGATGCCCAGTTCCAGCGCCACCAGGCCGGCGTGCTGGCGACCGTGAAGGTCGGCACCGAACGCGCCGACGCCGACATCGCGCATTTCGACCGCACCGCCACCCGTGTCGGCTGGGCCGCCTGGGCGATCGGGCTGTCGGCGCTGGTTCTCGTCCTGGCGCTGGCGCTGGCCATCGTGCGCTCCATCGTCGGCCCGCTGGACCGTGCGGTGCGGCTGGCGCAGCGTGTCGCCGAGGGCGACCTCGCCGCGCGTGAACGTTTCCCCGGCCGCAACGAGCTGAGCCAGCTCGGCCGCCACCTGCACGAGATGGTCGAGAGCCTGGCGCGGCGTGTGCTGGCGGTGCGCGCCGGCGCCGAACACGTGGCCGTGGCCAGCGCCCAGATCGCCGGCGGCAACGGCGACCTCGCGCGCCGCACCGAAGCCCAGGCCGGCACCATCGTGCAGACCAGCACGACGATGGGCCGGCTGGACGAGCGCGTGCGCGACAACCAGCAGCAGGCGCAGTCGGCGCGCGCGCTGGCCGCCGAGGCCTCGGCGCTGGTCGGCCGCGGCGGCGACGCGATGCAGGGCGTGGTGTCGACGATGGACCAGATCGGCGACGCCTCGCGGCGTGTCAACGACATCATCGGCGTCATCGACAGCATCGCCTTCCAGACCAACATCCTGGCGCTGAACGCGGCCGTCGAGGCGGCGCGTGCCGGCGAGTCCGGCCGCGGCTTCGCCGTCGTCGCCGCCGAGGTGCGCGCGCTGGCCGGGCGCAGCGGCGCCGCGGCGCAGGAGATCAAGCGCCTGATCGTCACCAGCCACGAGCGCATCGACCGTGGCCAGGCCCTGGTCGGCGAGGCCGGGGCGACGATCGCGCAGGTCGTGGAATCGATGTCGCGGCTCAGCGAACTCGTCTGCGGCATCAGCGACGCCAGCGTCGAGCAGAGCCGCGGCGTCACCGAGGTCGCGACCGCGGTCTCGGCGATGGACCGCGACGTGCAGCAGAACGCCGCACTCGTCGAACAGGCGGCACGCGCCGCGACCAGCCTGCGCGACCAGTCGCAGCGCCTGCTGGAGCTGATGCAGGACCTGCGCGTGCCGGCGCAGGCCTGAGCGGCTTCAGAACCCGGCCAGCACCAGCTTGCCGCGAGCGCGCCCGCTCTCGACGAGCGCGTGGGCGCGGCGCAGGTTGGCGGCGCTGATGGCGCCGTAGTGCTCGCCCTGGGTCGAGACCAGCGTGCCGGCGTCGACCAGCGCCGCGGCGCGTTCCAGGATCTCGTGCTGGCGCACGAGGTCGGGCGTGCCGAACAGCGGCCGCGTGAACATCAGCTCCCAGTGCAGCGACACCGCCTTGCGCTTCAGGCGGCGCACGTCGATCGCTTCCGGGTCGTCGATCAGGCCGATGCGGCCCTGCGGCGCGATGGCCTCGACGTAGGCGTCGTAGTGCAGATGGGTCTGGGTCAGGCTGGTGATGTAGTCCACCGCGGGGTGGCCGGCGGCGGCCAGTTCGGCGGCCAGCGGCTTCGAATGGTCGACGACGGCATGCGCGCCCAGCGTGCGCACCCAGTCGGCGGTCTCGGCGCGTGACGCGGTGCCGATCACCGTCAGCTTCGTCAGCCGGCGTGCCAGCTGCACGAGGATCGAGCCGACGCCGCCGGCGGCGCCGACGACGAGCAGCTTGCGGCCTTCGCCGCCGCCTTCGGCGACGCCGAGGCGGTCGAACAGCAGCTCCCAGGCGGTGATCGTCGTCAGCGGCAGCGCGGCCGCGGCGGCATCGTCCAGCGTCACCGGGGCGTGGCCGGCGATGCGCTCGTCGACGCACTGCAGCTCGGCATAGGAGCCGGGGCGGTCGATGCTGCCGGCGTACCAGACGCGGTCGCCCGGCTTGAAGCGGGTGACCGCGGCGCCGACCGCTTCGACGGTGCCGACGGCGTCCCAGCCGAGGATGCGCGGCGTCTCGGTCGGCTGGTTGCGTCGCACCTTGGTGTCCACCGGGTTGACGGCGACGGCCGCCACGCGCACCAGCAGGTCGTGCTCGCGCGGCACCGGCACCGGCAGCTCGGTCTCGAACAGCGAGGCCGGGTCCTCGATCGGCAGGCCGGCTTGCGCGTAGACGATGGCTTTCATGCTTTCTCCTGGCAAAGCGGAAAATGCCGCGATGGTGGGCGAGGCGGGCCGACGGATCGAGAGGGTGACGTGAGCAGCAGCTACAAACAGCCGTTGAAGGCGGTGTCGCCCGGCGACCTGCAGTTCTTCGTGCGCGCGGCGCGTTCGGCCAGCCTGTCGGCGGCGGCGCGGGAGCTGGCCGTCAGCCCGCAGGCGGCCAGCGCCGCGCTCAAGCGGCTGGAATCGGCGCTGGGCTTCCGCCTCTTCGTGCGTTCGACGCGCAGCCTGCGGCCGACGCCCGAAGGTCTGGCCTTCCTCGACGCCTGCGAACGCGGACTGGCGCTGATCGACCAGGCGCGCGAACGCCTGGCGGCCGGGCGCGAGGCGCTGGCCGGGCGCATCCGGCTGTCGATGCCCTCGGACCTGGGGCGCAACGTCGTGCTGCCCTGGCTGCAGGGCTTTCGCGACCAGCACCCGGGCATCGAGTTCGAGCTGCAGCTGACCGACCGCGTCGCCGAGCTGGCGCGCGAGGCGGTCGACGTCGCGCTGCGTTACGGCGAGCCGGCCGACACCCAGCTCGTCGCCGTCGCGCTGGCGCCGCGCAACCGGCGTGTGCTCTGCGCGTCGCCGGCCTATCTGGCGCGCCACGGCCGGCCGGCGCAGCCGCAGGAGCTGGCGCAGCACCGCTGCCTGAGCTACCGGCTGTCGGACCGGCCGCACGAGCGCTGGCGCTTCGAGCGCAACGGCCGCGAGCTGGCGGTCGAGGTGCACGCCGCGCTGCGCTGCGACGACGGCGACGCCGTGCGCCGCATGGCGGTCTTCGGCGAAGGCATCGCCTACAAGTCGGCGCTGGACGTCGCCGACGACCTGCGCCGCGGCGCGCTGGTCGCGCTGTGCGAAGACTGGCAGGGCGAACCGGCGCCGCTGTTCCTGGCCTGCGCCGACCGCAGCGCGCTGCGTCCGGCGGTGCAGCGGCTGCGCGACTTCCTCGCCGAACGCCTGGCCGCGCTCGGCTAAGCTCGCCGCTCCCCAGCGAACGCCGTGCCGACGATGATTCCCGACCCCGTGATCGCCACCGCCCTCGCCGTGCAGGACATCGTCGTGCTCGACGGCGCGCTCGCCACCGAGCTGGAGCGCCGCGGCGCCGACCTGAAGGACCCGCTGTGGTCGGCCAAGCTGCTGATCGAGCGCCCGGAACTGATCCGCGAGGTGCACCTGGACTACTTCCGCGCCGGTGCCGACGTCGCGACGACGGCCAGTTACCAGGCGACCTTCGAGGGTTTCGCACGGCGCGGCTTCTCTCACGACGAGGCGGTGGCGCTGATGCGGCGCTCGGTGGCGCTGGCGATCGAAGCGCGCGACGCCTTCTGGGCCGAGCCGGCCAACCGCGCCGGCCGCCGCCGGCCGCTGGTCGCGGCTTCGGTCGGGCCCTACGGCGCGATGCTGGCCGACGGCAGCGAATACCGCGGCTACCCCGGCGTCACGCGCGAGCAGCTGGCCGCCTTCCACCGCCCGCGGCTGGAGGTGCTGGCCGCCGCCGGCGCCGACCTGCTGGCCTGCGAGACGATTCCCTGCCTGGACGAAGCGCTGGCGCTGGCCTCGCTGCTGCCCGCGCTGCAGCCGGCGCTGCCGGCCTGGATCAGCTTCTCCTGCCGCGACGGCGAGCACGTCAGCCAGGGCGAACGTTTCGCCGACTGCGCCGCCGCGCTCGACGGCCTGCCGGGTGTCGCCGCGGTCGGGCTGAACTGCACCGCGCCGGAGCACGTGCCGGCGTTGATCGCCGCGGCGCAGGCGCGCACGCGGCTGCCGATCGTCGTCTACCCGAACTCGGGCGAGCAGTGGGACGCGGTCGCCAAGTGCTGGCACGGCGAACGCGACGCCGCCGACTTCGCCGCCCAGGCCCAGCGCTGGCGCCGCGGCGGCGCGCGCCTGATCGGCGGCTGCTGCCGTACCGGCCCGGACGAGATCCGCGCGCTGCGCGCGGCGCTGCTGGCATGAGCCCTGAACTCAGGCCTGGCGGTCGGCCAGGTTCAGCAGCACCACGCCGACGAGCACGGCGCCCAGGCCCGCGAGCTTGGTCAGGCTGACCGACTCGCCGAGGAAGGCAATGCCGATCAACGCGATGATCGCCAGCCCGGCGCCGCTCCAGATCGCGTAGACGATGCCGACTTCCATCGTCTTCAGCACCTGGCCGAGCAGCCAGAACGACAGCCCGTAGCCGACGACGACGACCGCCGACGGTGCCAGCTTCGTGAAGCCGGCGGAGAGTTTCAGCGCCGTGGTGGCGGCGAGTTCGGCGCCGATCGCGCCGGCGAGCATCAGCCAGGCGTTCATCGGGCGGCGCTCCGGGCGTGAGGATGGGGCAGGGCGGTGGCGTGCATCGTCGGCGTCGGCAGTGGTGGCGGGCGATTGTCGCGGCGGCGCACGCGAGAATCGCCCCCCATGCTGCCCCGTCCCGTCGTCCTGCTGCTGTGGCGCCTGCTGGCGCTGGCCTGTCTGCTGCTGGCGGCCATCGGCGTCGTGCTGCCGGGGCTGCCGACGGTGCCCTTCCTGCTGGTCGCGGCCTGGGCCGGTGGCCACGGCTGGCCGGCGCTGGAGCGCTGGCTGCTGGCGCACCCGCGCTACGGCCCGGGCATCCGGCGCTGGCGCGAAGGCGGCGTCGTCCCGCGCCGCGCCAAGTGGGCCGCCAGCGTGATGATGACGGCCAGCGCGCTGGTCATCGTCTTCCTGACGCCGATGCCGACGTGGTCCAAGGTGCTGGTGCCCGGCACGATGGCGCTGGTCGCGCTGTGGATGTGGAACCGGCCCGAGCGCTGAGCTGTCAGCGGCACGGGCCGGTGAAGGGGCGGCGGCGCCGCCGCCCCGCGGGGCATCAGCGCTGCTGGCTGCCGCCCTGGTTTTGACCGCCTTGGTTCTGGCCGCCCTGGCTCGGGCTCTTCGGGTTCTGGCCCTGCTGCGAGCCGCCCTTCTGCTGTTCCTGGTCCTGCTGACGGTCGCGTTGCGGGCTCTGGTTGCCCTGGCCGCCTTGCTGGCCACCTTGTTGCTGGTTCATCGCTCTGGTCTCCTACAGCTGCCGCCGACGGGATGCCGGCGAGCTGATGGCAGGACGGCAAATGCCGTTCCCCCTGGAATCGGGGGCCGGGCTCAGATGCCGGCCGGCGGTGTCGTTTGCAGGCGTTCGGCGGTGTCCGGCGAGGCGGCGCCGGAATCCGTCGCACCGAGGCCGGTCGACGCCGAGCGGCTCATGCCGTCGGCGAGCGCCGTGGCGCCGTGGCGGCGCTGGCGCGACTTGTAGAAATGGTTGGCGGCGAGTGCGCCGAGCATCAGGGCGAGCAAGGTCTTCATCGTGCGGTCCTCGGGGTGGTGGGCCGGACATGCCGGCAGTGCCGCCTTGCGGCAAGCCCCGTTCCCCGCCGATGAAGCCTCAGCTGCGGCTGCGGCCCGGCTGATGCGAGCCGTGGTGCGCCAGCCGGCCTTCGGCCGCCCAGGCTTCGCCGACGTGCGAAGGCTCGATGCGCACGATGCGCACCGGCCGGCCCAGCGTCGCGTGGGCCGCGGCGGCGAGCACGGCGACGAGTTCGCCGTCGTCCTGCGGCGCCTCGACCGGCGCGGCCGCCGGCGCCGGGGCTGCGGCCGGCTCGCGCTTCTCGAAACGCGCCGCGATGCGGCCGATCAGCGGGAAGCCGGCGAGCACCACGCCGATCGCGGCGATGATGAAGAAGCTGCCGATGAAATCGATCAGGCTGAGGATCAGCGCGCCGTGCAGGGTGTCGGGAATGATCGGCTGCATGTGCGCTCCTCAGCCCGCGCCCAGCAGCGCGAGCAGGATGCCGCCGGAGATGGCGGTGCCGAAGACGCCGGCGAGGTTGGGCCCCATCGCGTGGTAGATCAGGAAGTTCTTCGGGTTCTCCTGGTTCGCGACGATGTGCGAGACACGCGCCGCGATCGGCACCGAGGCGATGCCCGCCGAGCCGATCAGCGGGTTGATCTTCTCCTTCAGGAACAGGTTCATCACCTTGGCCGTGATGACGCCCGAGGCGGTGCCGAAGACGAAGGCCACCAGGCCCAGCAGCACGATCAGCAGCGTGTTCCAGTTCAGGAACTTGTCGGCCGCCATCGTCGAGCCGATGGCCACCGTCAGCACCAGCACGATGACGTTCATCAGGCCGCCGGCGGCGGTCTTGGCCAGGCGCTCGGTGACGCCGCATTCCTTCAGCAGGTTGCCCAGCATCAGCATCGTGATCAGCGGCGCGACCGGCGGGAAGAACAGGTTGACGATGACCGCGATGACGATCGGGAAGGCGATCTTCTCGGCCTTGCCCACCGTGCGTAGCTGCTTCATCGTGATCTGGCGCTCGGCCTTGGTCGTCAAGAGCCGCATCACCGGCGGCTGGATCAGCGGCATCAGCGCCATGTACGAATACGCCGCCACCGAGATCGGCCCCAGCAGGTGCGGCGCCAGCTTCATCGTCACGAAGATCGCCATCGGCCCGTCGGCGCCGCCGATGATGCCGATCGCGCCGGCTTCGGCGAGCGTGAAGCCGCAGAGCTTGGCCAGGATCAGCGCGACGAAGATGCCCAGGTGCGCACCGGCGCCCAGGATGACGAGCCGCGGGTTGGCGATCATCGGCCCGAAGTCGGTCATCGCGCCGACGCCCAGGAAGATCAGCGGCGGGATGATCAGCTTGGCCACGCCTTCGTAGGCGTAGTGGAACAGGCCGCCTTCCTTGACGACGTAGAGCAGGGCGCTGATCGCGTGGCCGCCGGGCACGTCGTCGGGCGGGCCGGGCACGTTGGCGACGATGCACGAGAAGCCGATGCCGACCAGCAGCAGCGGCTCGTAGTGCTTGGTGATCGCCAGCCAGATCATCGTCGCGCCGACGAGGATCATCACGACGTTGCCCAGCGACAGGTGCACCGCGCCGGTCTGCGCCAGCAGCGCCTGGAAGAACAGGCCGAGCTGATCGAACACCGCTCGTGCCTCAGCCGATGACCAGCAGCAGCTGGCCGGTCTCGACGACCTGGCCGGCGCGCACCTCGACGCGCGCGACCTGGCCGGCACGCGGCGCGCTGATCTGGGTGTTCATCTTCATCGCCTCGAGCACGGCGAGCTTCTCGCCTTCGGCGACACGCTGGCCGACCGTGACGAGCACCGACTGCACCGTGCCGCCCAGCGGCGCGACGACGTCGCCGGCGCCGTGTGCGGCAGCGGGTGCGGCGGCCACCGGCGCCGCGGCGACCGCCTGCGGCACCGTCGCGCCCAGCACCACGGCCGGCGGCGGCGCCAGCGGGCCGGCGTCGAGCTCCTCGACCGTCACGACGTAGGCCTTGCCGTCGACGGTGATGCGCAGTCTTCGTTCCATGGGGTGTTCTCCGGCTGCGTCTTACAGCGGCACGTTGCCGTGTTTCTTCGCGGGCCGCAGCTCGCGTTTGTTGAGGATCTTGCGCAGCGACAGCGCGAGCTGGGCCCGCGTTTCGGACGGCGCGATGACGTCGGTGATGTAGCCGCGCCCGGCCGACAGGTAGGGCGAGGCGAACTCGGCGCGGTAGCCGGCGATCAGTTCGGCGGCCAGCGCTGCGCGGTCGGGCGCTTCCGACAGCTCCTTGCGGTACAGCAGGTTCACCGCACCCTGCGCGCCCATCACCGCGATCTCGGCGTTGGGCCAGGCGTAGACGACGTCGGCGCCCATCTCCTGGCTGCACATCGCCAGGTACGAGCCGCCGTAGGCCTTGCGCAGGATGACGGTCAGCTTGGGCGTCGTGCAGGAGGCGTAGGCGAACAGCAGCTTGGCGCCGTGGCGGATGATGCCGCCGCGCTCCTGCTCGACGCCGGGCAGGAAGCCGGGCACGTCCACGAGCGTCACCACGGGCACGTTGAAGGCGTTGCAGAAGCGGATGAAACGCGCCGCCTTGTCCGAGGCGTTGATGTCCAGCGCACCGGCCATCTCGGCAGGCTGGTTGGCGACCAGGCCGATGACCATGCCCTGCAGCCGCGCGAAGCCGACGATGATGTTGCGCGCCCAGGAGGCGTGCACCTCCAGCAGCTCGCCGCCGTCGACGAGGCGGGCGATGACCTGGCGCACGTCCATCGGCTCGGCCGGGTCTTCGGGCACCAGCGTGTTCATGCCCTCGTCGCTGGCCAGCACCAGGTCGGCCGACAGCTGGTGCGGCGGGTCCATCGTGTTGTTCGGCGGCAGGAAGGACAGCAGCTTGGCGGCCAGCGCCACGGCCTGCGTGTCGTCCTCGGCGATGAAATGAACGTTGCCGCTGACCGAGGCGTGCATCTCGGCGCCGCCGACCTCGTCCATCGTCGTCGCCCGGCCGGTGACGGCCTTGATGACCTCCGGCCCGGTGATGAACATGTGCGCGTTGCGGCGCGTCATGATGATGAAGTCGTTCAACGCCGGCGAATACGCCGCGCCGCCGGCGCAGGGCCCGAGCACCAGCGCGATCTGCGGCACCAGGCCCGAGGCGAGCACGTTGTGATAGAAGACCTCGCCGTAGCCCGACAGCGCGTCCACCGCCTCCTGGATGCGCGCGCCGCCCGAGTCCTGCATCGAGACGATGGGCACGCCGTTCTTCAGCGCGAACTGCATCAGCGCGACGATCTTGCCGGCGTGGGCCTTGCCCAGCGTGCCGGCGTTGACCGTGAAGTCCTGGCTGTAGGCGGCGACGAGGTTGCCGCCGACGTAACCGGTGCCGGTGATGACGCCGTCGGCCGGGAACTCCTTGTCCTGCAGACCGAAGTGGTGCGCGCCGTGGCGCACGTGCATCCCGGTCTCCTGGAAGGTGCCGGGCTGGAACAGCCTGTCCAGGCGCTCGCGTGCACCGAGCAGGCCCTTGGCGTGGCGCGCTTTGAGCTTGTCTGCGCCGCCGCCCGCGGTCACGGTGCGCCGGCGACGCTCGAGTTCCTCGAGCATCCGGGGTGGCAGGGTCATGGGGCTGTCCTCCGATCGTCGCCGCGGCCGGCCGCGGTCGGGCCGGTGGTGTCGCATCCCGCATTCCGGCATCGTGGTCCGGTTAGTGGAAGCGCGAACCAATGCTAGCGCCTGCGGCGGCAGTCGAACGACTACCTTCCGCGGGGTTTGAGTACGATCAAGTTACAAGGCGCCCCGACGCCCGCGCCGCCGCCTCAGTGCGGCGCCACCATCGGCCAGCCGCGGCGGGCCCATTCGCTCATGCCGCCGGCGGCGTAATGCACGTTGGTCCAGCCGCGTTCGCGCAGCGCGCGGGCGGTGGCTTTCGAGCGGTTCTGCGTGTTGCAGACCAGGATCACCGGCTGGTCCCTGGGGATCTCGGCCAGGCGCTGGCCGATCTGGCTCATCGGCAGCAGTCGCATGCCGGGCGCGGCGCCACGGGCGTGTTCGTCGGGTTCGCGGATGTCGAAGACGATCGCGCTGCGCCGGGCCAGCGCGTCGCGTGCGGCTTCCAGCGGCAAGGCCTCGTCGTCGCCAGCGGCATGCGCCGGCAGGGCCAGGGCGAACACGGCGGCGCCGGCAGCGGCGAGCAGGCGGCGGCGGGCGGAGGGCGGCTGAGTCATGGAGGCGGCAAGGCGTGATAGGTCTGGCTCAGTGTACCGGTGGGGGTACTCGTGGGGCGAAGGAAACGATCGCCAGCACGACTGAAGCGCTTCGTGAAGAGCGACCGACTGCTTCGCTCACGAATTCGGAAAAACCCCCATCGGACCGGGTCCGTGGGGCAGAATCAGTCCATGGCTGATACCCCTGCCCCTATCCATGAGGGCGGCGACGCCCCTGCGGCGTCACCCAGGCCGGCCGCTGGCGCGGCGACCGTCTCGCTGTACCAGAAGTCGCGCAAGATCTACGCACGCGCGGTCAGCGGGCGTTTCGCCACTTGGCGATGGGCGCTGGTCTGGCTGACGCAGATCGTCTTCTACGGTCTGCCCTGGCTGCAGTGGAACGACCGGCAGGCGGTGCTGTTCGACCTCGCGGCGCGGCGCTTCTACGTCTTCGGGCTGGTCCTGTATCCGCAGGACCTGATCTACCTGTCGGCGCTGCTGATGATCTCGGCGTACTCGCTGTTCCTGTTCACCGCGGTGGCAGGGCGGCTGTGGTGCGGCTACGCCTGTCCGCAGACGGTCTACACCGAGATCTTCATGTGGTTCGAGAAGATCACCGAAGGCGACCGCACGCAGCGCATGAAGCTCGACGCATCGCCCTGGAGCGCGGCCAAGCTCGGGCGCAAGGCGGCCAAGCAGGTGCTGTGGATCGGCTTCGCGCTGTGGACCGGCGTCACCTTCGCCGGCTACTTCACGCCGATGGGCGAACTGCTGTCGGCCATCGCCAGCGCCTCGCTGGGCCCGTGGCAGACCTTCTGGGTGCTGTTCTACGGCTTCGCCACCTGGGGCAACGCCGGCTACATGCGCGAGCAGGTCTGCAAGTACATGTGCCCGTACGCGCGCTTCCAGAGCGCGATGTTCGACAAGGACACGCTGATCATCAGCTACGACCCCGAGCGCGGCGAGCCGCGCGGCCGGCGCTCGAAGAAGGCCGACCCGAAGCAGGCCGGCCTGGGCTCCTGCGTCGACTGCGGCGTCTGCGTCCAGGTCTGCCCGACCGGCATCGACATCCGCAACGGCCTGCAGTACGAGTGCATCGGCTGCGCCGCCTGCGTCGACGCCTGCGACGACATCATGGACAAGATGCGCTACCCGCGCGGCCTGATCCGCTACGCGACGCAGAACGGCATGGCGCAGCATCACGACAGCGCGCAGATGTGGCGCCGCGTGTTCCGCCCGCGTGTGCTGGTCTACACGGCGATCCTGTTCATCATCCTCGGCGCCTTCGCCACCAGCATCGCGCTGCGCAACCCGTTCCGTGTCGACGTCGTGCGCGACCGCGCCTCGCTGGCGCGCATCGTCGACGAAGGCGCGATCGAGAACGTCTACCGCCTGCAGATCATGAACAACGCCGAGCAGACCGAGCGCTACCGCGTCGCGGTCGAGGGCCTGCCCGGCATCACGATCGAACACGCCGAGACGGTGGACCTGGGCCCGGCCGAGGCCCGCTGGGTGACGCTGAACGTGCGCCTGCCCTACGAGGCCTCGCAGCAGGCCGGCGCCGGCGTGCACCCGATCCGTTTCCGCATCGAACGCGTGCCGGCGGCCGCCGCCGAGTCGGCGATCGAGATCGACGAGAAGTCGACCTTCGTCGTGCCGCAGTGAGCGGGCTCAGCCGTCGCGCGTGAATTCGCGCTCCGGCCTTCGACAGGCGTGCAAGGCCTTCCGGCCTTGCACGTCCTGTCTCAGAAGTCCAGCCGTAGCCCGGTCGCCAGCGCGCGGCCGGGCAGCGGCGACAGCCCCCGGATCGTCTCGATCGCGGTGGCGTTGTAGGCCAGCCGGTCGGTCGCGTTGTCGAGCTTCAGGTACCACAGCGCGTCGCGGCCGGCGAGCGTGAAGCGGTACGACGCCGCCAGGTTCAGCAGCGTGTAGGCCTCGGTCGGCGTGTCGCCGTCGGGCACGCGGCTCTGGCGGCCGGCGTGGCGGACCTCGGCGCGCAGCGTCCAGTCGGCACGCGAGGCGGCCAGCGCCAGCGTCACGCGCCAGGGCGCGACACGCGGCAGCGGCTCGTCGGTCGTCAGGTTCGTCGCGCGCGTGAAGTCGGCGCTCGCGCTCGGCGCCCAGCGCCAGCCGCCGGCGTCCAGCGCCGTCTGCGCTTCCAGCTCGGCGCCATGCAGCCGCGCCTTCACGGCGTCGAAGCGGTACAGCGGCACGCCGCCGTCGCCGCTGCCGACGACCTTGCCGTCCTCGTCGACCGAGACGTTGGCGCTGTCCAGCGAGATGAAGCGCGAGAAGCGCGTCGTGAACAGGCCGGCGCGCAGCTTGGAGCTGCCCGACTTCCATTGCAGCGCGAGGTCGGCGCTGACGCCGCGTTCGGCGTCCAGCGCCGGGTTGCCCTGCTCGTAGGCGCCGGTCGCGGCGTGCACGCCGTCGGCGTAGAGCTCGAAGTAGGTCGGCGCACGTTCGGTCGACGCCAGGTTGGCGTTGACGCTCCAGCCCGGCGCCAGCGGCATCGTCGTGCCCAGCGAGGCGCTGAACAGCGTGAAGCCGCGCGAGCGCGAGCCGCCGAAGCGGCCGCCGCCGTCGGAGTCGACGTCGGCGCGTTCGACCCGTGCGCCGGCCGAGACGACGCCCGGGCCGGCGTCCATCTCCTCCAGCGCGAACAGGCCCAGGCGGCGCGTCGTCGTGTCGGGCACGAAGGCTTCTTCGCCGAGCGCCGAGAAGTCGAAGCTCTCGGCCTGCACGCCGACGACGCCGCGCAGCGGGCCCAGCGCGCGGTGGCGCGCTTCCAGGCGCAGTTCGCCGCCGCGGCTGGAGAACACGGTGCCGACCTCGGAGCCTTCGACCTCGCGGTGCTCGTAGTCGGCGCCGCGCGCCTGCAGCTTCAGGTTGGAGAACAGGCCGTCGTCCAGCCGCCATTCCCCTTCGGCGCGCACCTGGTTGCGGCGCATCAGGATCGTCACGTCGGACTCGGCGACCGTGCCGTAGCTGCTGTCGTAGTGGTCGACCGCCAGGCCGACGTGGCCGCCGGAGAAGAACCACGAACCGCCGACGGCCACGCTGCGCGTCTGCGCCGCCGAGTTGCGGACTTCGTCGGTGCGCGCCAGCGGCTCGCCGTCGGCGACCGGCGTGTACTCGGGCACCTTCAGGTTCGCGGTGTTGCGCGCGGCGGCGTCCAGGTGCAGCGCCCAGCCGTCGCCGCCGGTCTCCAGCACCGCGGCGCCGGCGCGTTCGTCGGCGGCGCCGCCCAGGCGCACCTCGGCGGCCCCGCCGGTGCGTGTGACCGGCGCCTGCGGGATGCGGTTGTCGAGCACGTTGACGACGCCGCCGACGGCGTTGCCGCCGTACATCAGCGCCGCCGGGCCGCGCAGCACCTCGATGCCGGTGGACACCAGCGGGTCCAGCGGCACCGCGTGGTCGTAGCTCAGCGCCGAGGCGTCCAGCGTCGAGCCCGAGTTGTCGAGCACGCGCAGGCGGTCGCCGTCCAGGCCGCGGATCACTGGCCGGCTGGCGTTCGGGCCGAAACCGGTCTGCGAGACGCCGGGCAGCGCGTCCAGCGTGTCGCCCAGCGTGCTGCCGCGGCGCATCACCAGTTCGTCGCCGGAAAGCACCGACACCGGCTGCGTGCTGCGCTCGCTGCCCAGCGGGTTGCCGGTGATGACGATGCGTTCAACCGGCGCGGGCGGCGTTTCGGCCTGCGCCGCGGCGGGGCGGGGCAGGACGGCGACGCAGGCCAGCGCGATCGGGCTCAGGGAGAGGACGAGAGGTTTCATCGGATGAAGCGAAATGGCGCGCGGCGACGCCGCACGCGACAAAGACGTGAGTGGCCGCTACGGCGTCAGGCGCCGTGCGGCCGGGGATCTGGGCGGGGAAGGGCGCCGGGCGGCGCGTTCAGGCGCGAGGCGGGCCGCGTGCGGCGTAGGGCGCCGCGTCGGCCGCGGCGTCGTGCGTGCGGCCGGCGGCGATACGCGGCGGTGCCGGCGGCAGCGTGTCCAGCGCCGGCAGCGCCGGCGGCAGCGGCTCGGCGTGCGCCAGCTGGTCGTAGAGCCGACAGTCGCCGCTGCCGTCGTCGTGGCCGGCGAACAGGGCGCCCAGACCGTGCGCCGGCGCATGGGCGGCCGCGGCGTGCGCCGGCAGCTGCGGGTGCAGCACCGCGTGCGCCAGGCCCAGCCATTGCGCGGCCAGCAGCGCGAGCACGAACACGAGCGCCAGCCCCTGCGGGGCGGGTCGTCGGTCGGCGGGGCGGCTGCGGCGCATGCGCCGAGCATAACCAGCCGGCGCGGCGGGCCCGGGTTTCAGGTCTCGAGCCGCGACGCTTCGACCAGCCACTGGCGGAAGGCCGCGACCGCCGGCCGGTCGGCGTTCTGGCGCCGGCCGACGAGGCAATAGGTGTAGGGCGAGGGGATCGCCAGCGGGAAGGGCGCGACAAGTGCGCCGCAGGCCAGGTGGCCGGCGACGATCGGCCGCGCCGCCAGCGCAACGCCCTGGCCGGCGAGTGCGGCTTCGATGGCCAGCACGGCGTTGGAGAAGTGCCGGCCGCCGGCCGCCGCCTGGCGCGCCACGCCCGCGGCCTGCAGCCAGCGGTGCCAGCCCCAGGACTCGTCGCCGGCGTGGTTCAGCGTGTCGTCGTGGATCAGCACGTGGCGCGCGACGTCGGCCGGCACCGCCAGCGGCGCCTCGGTGCGCGCCAGTGTCGGCGCGCAGACCGGCAGGTACTCGGGCGTCAGCAGCGGGTCGACACGCCAGCCGGCATAACGCCCGCTGCCGAAGACGACGGCCAGCTCGCTGCGGCCGTCACCCGGCGCGCGCGCCAGCGCGGCCAGCACGTTGGACGCGCCGGTGTGGTCGATGGCCTCGGCGCTGCTCGCCAGCCGGATCTCGACCTCCGGATGGCGGGCGTAAAAGTCCGGCAGGCGCGGCAGCAGCCAATGGCTGGCCCAGGACGGCGGCGCGATGACCCGCAGCAGCTCGGTGGCCGCCGGCGTGCAGGCCAGGTCCACCGCCTCGGCCAGCAGCGCCAGGCCGTCGCGCACCTTGGGCAACAGGGCTTCGCCGCGTGCGCTGAGGCGCACGGCGCGTGTCAGGCGCTCGAAGAGTTCGACGCCGAGCTCGGCCTCGAGGCTGCGGATCTGCTGGCTGACGGCCGCCGGCGTGACGTGCAGTTCGGCGGCGGCCTGCTTGAAGCTGAGGTGGCGCGCGGCGACCTCGAAGGTGCGCAGCAGCGCCAGCGCGGGCATGCGGCGGGTCATCGACAGTTAAGCCCTGCTTGTGCGTCGAATCATAAATGCTTGTTTGCCGGCGTTCTGAGCGGGCTCTACATTGCCGCGCTCGCGTAACCGCCTTGTAACCCGTTCCCGACGTATGACCCAAGCCGAAAGCCGCGTCCTCTGTCCCGCCTTGCGCAACCGCATCATGTCCGCCGACGAAGCGGCCGCCCTGATCCGAAAAGGCGACAACATCGGCATGAGCGGCTTCACCGGCGCAGGCTATCCGAAGGCCGTGCCGGGCGCCTTGGCGCGGCGCATCCACAAGGCGAATTCCGAAGGCGACCGCTTCAAGGTCGGCATCTGGACCGGCGCGTCGACGGCGCCCGAACTCGACGGCGCGCTGGCCAGCGTCGCCGGCGTCGAGATGCGCCTGCCCTACCAGAGCGACCCGGTGTGCCGCCAGCGCATCAACGCCGGCGAGATGGAGTACATCGACATCCACCTCTCGCACGTCGCGCAGTTCGTCTGGTTCGGCTTCCTCGGCCATCTGGACGTCGCGGTCGTCGAAGTGACCGGCATCACCGAGGACGGCCAGCTGATCCCGTCGACCTCGATCGGCAACAACAAGACCTGGCTGGACGAGGCCGACAAGATCATCCTGGAGGTGAACTCGGCGCAGGACATGAACCTGCTGGGCATGCACGACATCTATTACGGCACCCAGCGCCCGCCGTACCGCAAGCCGATCCCGCTGGTCGCGCCCGGCGACCGCATCGGCCAGCCGACCTTCCGCGTCAACCCGGACAAGATCGTCGCCATCGTCGAGACCCATGCGGCCGACCGCAACACGCAGTTCAGCGCGCCCGACGAGAACTCGCGCCGCATCGCCGGCCACATCCTCGACTTCCTGCAGCACGAGGTGAAGAAGGGCCGGCTGCCGCCGGAACTGCTGCCGCTGCAGTCGGGCGTCGGCAATATCGCCAACGCCGTGCTCGCCGGGCTCGACCACGGCCCGTTCGAGAACCTCACCGCCTACACCGAGGTGCTGCAGGACGGCATGCTGCAGCTGATCAAGAGCGGCAAGCTGGCGTTCGCCTCGGCCACCGCGGTGTCGTTGTCGACCGACGCGCTGAAGGAGTTCCGCGAGAACCTGGCCTTCTACCGCGAGCGCATCCTGCTGCGCCCGCAGGAGATCAGCAACCACCCCGAGGTGATCCGCCGCCTGGGCATCATCGCGATGAACGGCATGATCGAGGCCGACATCTACGGCAACGTCAACTCGACGCACGTGATGGGCTCGCAGATCATGAACGGCATCGGCGGCTCGGGCGACTTCGCGCGCAACGCCTACCTGTCGATGTTCATGACGCCGTCCACCGCCAAGGGCGGCACGATCTCGTGCATCGTGCCGATGGTGCCGCACGTCGACCACACCGAGCACGACGTGCAGGTGCTGGTGACCGAGCAGGGCCTGGCCGACCTGCGCGGCCTGTCGCCCAAGCAGCGCGCCGAGACGATCATCGAGCGCTGCGCCCACCCCGACTTCAAGCCCGCGCTGCGCGACTACTACCGCCGCGCGCTGAAGGGCTCGCCGGGCCAGCACACGCCGCATCTGCTGGACGAAGCCTTCTCCTGGCACCTTCGCGCCCTGGCCGGGCGCGGCATGTAAGCCGCACCGCTACAGGTCCAGCACCAGCCGCGCGCCGCGGGCGCGCGAGACGCAGGGCGTGAAGTCGCCGGCCGCGCGTTCGGCCGGCGTCAGGAAGGCGTCGCGGTGCTCGGGCTCGCCCGAGAGCACCCGCGTCACGCAGGTGCCGCAGACGCCCTGGCCGCAGGAGGTCGGCACGATGACGCCGGCTTCGGCCAGCGCCTGCACGACGCTGAGCCCGCGCCGCACCTGCACGCGCCGGCCGCTTCCGGCCAGCATCAGCTCGAAGTCGGCGTCGTGCGGCGCGATGCCCACCGTCGCGCCGAAGTACTGGTGGTGCAGCCGCGCCTCGTCCCAGCCGGCGGCGCGTGCCGCGCCCAGCACCCAGGCCATGAAGCCCTCCGGGCCGCAGACGTACAGATGCGTGTCGGACGGGTGGGCGTCGAGCACCGGGTCCAGCGCCGTCGGCGCGGCCTGCGGGCCGTCGAGGAAGTGCCAGAACGCACGCGGCGCCCAGCTCGACGCCAGGATGCGGCGGCGGAACGCCGCGCGCTCCGGGGAGCGCGCGCAGTAGTGCAGTTCGAACGAGGCGTCGGCCACCGCCAGCCGGTCGGCCATGCCGACCAGCGGCGCGATGCCGATGCCGCCGGCCACCAGCACGTGGTGACCGGCGTCGTGCGCCAGCGCGAAGCGGCTGCGCGGCGGGGTCATGCGCAGCCGCTGGCCGACCTGCGCCTCGTCGTGCAGCCAGGCCGAGCCGCCACGCGAGGCCGGCGTGCGCAGCACCGCGATGACGTAGCGCCCCGTGTCGCGCGGGCCGTTGCACAGCGCGTACTGGCGCGTCAGGCCCTTGGGCAGGTGCAGTTCGACATGAGAACCGGCGGCGAAGGCCGGCAAGGGCGCGCCGTCGTCGGCGACGAGGTGGAAGACGGCGACGTCGGCAGTCTCGGCTTCACGGTGCGCGATGCGCACGTCGATCTCGGCTCCGCGGGCCGCGGCGCCGGCCGCAGACGGCGCCAGTTCGGGTGTGGACAGCATGGCGGCCCGCGGCAAGCGCCGGGCCCGGACTTACGGCTTGAAACCAGGTCCCGCTCATGCCTGTGGATCGCCGGCCGAAGCAGGGTCGAGCGCCCACATCCGGCCGCGTCGATCAGAACAGAGACCATCACCATGAGACGACTCCCGCCTGCCTGCCTTCCCCGCGCCCTGGCAACCGCGATCGCCTTGGCCACGCTCGGGCTGGCCGCCGGCCCGGTCTCCGCGGCCGACGAATGGGCGGCCCGCCGGCTGCTCGTCTCGCCGCGTGCCGGCCTGCCGGCCGCCGACTTCCGCGCGCTGCTGGCGGTGCACGGCGGCCAGGCGCGCAAGATGGGCCAGAGCGAGCTCTACGTCGTCGACCTGCCGGCGGGCGTTTCCGAACGCACGGTGCAGCAGCGCCTGGCGCGCCACCGGCTGCTGAAGTTCGCCGAGCTCGACCGCCGCATCGCGCCGGCCTACGCCGCCAACGACCCGTATCTGGGCAGCGAATGGCACCTGGCGACGATCGGCGCCCCGGCGGCCTGGGACCTGTCGCAAGGCGCCGGCGTGACGATCGCGATCCTCGACAGCGGCGTCGACGGCACGCACCCCGACCTGGCCGCGCGCATGGTCGCCGGCTGGAACTTCTACGACGGCAACGCCGACACCAGCGACGCCAACGGCCACGGCACCGCCGTCGCCGGTGCCGCCGCCGCGACCAGCGACAACGCCGCCGGCGTCGCCGCCGTCGCCGGCAAGGCGAACCTGATGCCGGTGCGCATCGCCGACGCCAACGCCTACGCCTACTGGAGCACCGTCGCCCAGGGCCTGACCTGGGCCGCCGACCACGGCGCGCGGGTCGCCAACATCAGCTACAACGGCGTCGCCGGCAGTTCCACCGTCGCCAACGCCGCCAACTACCTGCGCAGCAAGGGCGGGCTGGTCGTCGTCGCCGCCGGCAACGACGGCACCGACCCGGGTTTCGCCGCGACGACGGCGATGATCCCGGTGTCCGCCACGAACAGCGCCGACCAGCGCACCAGCTGGTCCAACTACGGCGCCTTCGTCGCGCTGGCCGCGCCGGGCGACGGCATCTGGACGACCAACCGCGGCGGTGGCTACTCGGCCTGGAGCGGCACCTCGTTCGCGAGCCCGATCACCGCCGGCGTCGTCGCGCTGATGATGGCCAGGCGGCCCGACCTGCCGAACACGACGATTGAGAGCCTGCTCTACGCCAGCGCCAAGGACCTGGGCACGCCGGGCCGCGACACCAGCTTCGGTTACGGCCGGGTCGACGCCGCCGCCGCGGTGGCGGCCGCCGCTGCCGCCGCGCCGGCCGCCGACACGACGGCGCCGACGGTGGCCATCAACTCGCCGGCCAGCGGCAACAGCGTCTCGGGCACGGTGACGGTCGATGTCGCGGCCAGCGACAACGTCGGTGTCGCGCGCGTCGAGCTCAGCGCCGGCGGCAGCACCGTCGGCATCGACAGCGCGGCGCCCTTCGCCTTTGCCTGGGACACCACCGGCGTGGCCAACGGCAGCCAGACGCTGGTCGCCACCGCCTACGACGCCGCCGGCAACCGCGCCAGCTCGACGGTGACGGTCAACGTGGCCAACGCCGTGTCCACGCCGGCTGTCGACACCAGCGCGCCCAAGGTCGCGCTGGTCAATCCGGTGGCCGGCAGCGTCAGCGGCACGGTGACGGTCAGTGCCAGCGCCAGCGACGACAGCGGAGCGGCGGGCATCCGCCAGCAGCTTTACGTCGACGGCAAGCTCGCCGCCAGCGGCAGCGGTGCGACGCTGTCCTACGCCTGGAACACCAAGCGCGTGAAGCTCGGCAGCCATGTGCTGAAGCTGGTCGGCACCGACGCCGCCGGCAATGCGGCGACGGTCTCGGTGGCGGTGACGGTCGTTCGCTGAGCTGTCGGTCAGGTTTACATGAGGGGGCGCGGGCGTGGCGACGGCCGGTCTCCCTCTTTCAACGACAAAGACTTAGCACGCCTGGCAGGCTCCTTGCTGAGTAGTGACCAAATGTCACTAATGCCAGGAGTGCCGGTGAAAAGGAAACTGATTGCGCTATCGCTCGCCGCCTGCAGCGCCACGGGTGCCTGGGCTGCGCCGGTGAGCTTCAGCGGCTCGCAGAACAAACTGTCAGCGGCCGTCTCCTTCGAGAGCGTTGGCAATCAACTCCGCGTCGTGCTCTCCAACACCTCGCAGGCCGACGTGCGCGTGCCCGACCACGTGTTGACGGCAGTGTTCTTCGACCTGGGCGACGGTGTTTCGCTGACGCCGGTTTCGGCCATCAGCGGCGGCGCGACCTACATGGGTTCGGGCAAGGTCAGCGATGCAGGTGCCAACGTCAGCGGTGAATGGGCGTTCGATGACGCGATCCTCGCTTACGGCGCCCACATGGGCATCTCGAGTTCCGCTCTGGATTCCCTGTTCGGTGCGAAGGACCGTTTCGACGTCAACTCCAACCTGTACGGGCCGCCTTCGCCGGACGGGCTGCAGTACGGCATCACATCGCCTGGCGATGACCGCGACACCGGCACCAAAGGCGATGGCGGCGTTCTCAAGAGCCCGCTGACGAGCGGCTCGGTGATCTTTCTTTTCAACGTGACGGGCACGCTGGACCTGAACGCGTTGTCCAAGGTCACGTTTCAATACGGCGTCTCGCTTGGCGAACCCAACTTCGCCGGCACGCTGGACGACAACGGGGGCGGCGGCTCGGACGTGCCCGAACCCGCGACGCTGGCCCTGGCCGGCAGCGCGCTGCTGGGCCTGGCGGCCGCGCGCCGCCGCCGCCGCCGCGGCTGAAGCGCCTCTTCACCGCACCGGAAGCCCGCTTTGCGGGCTTCTTTCATTTGCGCCTGGCGTCCGGCATCGGAGGGACGGCGCCGCCGGCCGCACGGATGCCGCTCCCTAGAATTCCTCGGGTTCGCGTGTACGCGACGAGAGGAGATCGATGCCGACTTACGCGCAATTGCAGGAGCGCATCGCGCAGCTGCAGTCCCAGGCCGAAACCTTGAAGCGTGCCGAGCGCGCCGAGATCGTCGCGCAGACACGCCGCGCCATCGCCGAGTGGGCCTTGACGCCGCAGGAACTGTTCGGCCGCGCGGCGCCCAACGGCGAACCCAAGTACCGCGATGGCGAAGGCCGCGTCTGGGGTGGCCGCGGCCCGCGGCCGCACTGGCTGCGCGAGGCGATCGCCGCCGGCGCGCGGCTCGAGGACTTCCTGATCGACGGCGCCGCCGAGGCGCCGCGCCGCAAGCGCGCCTGACGTCCCTCATCCGGGCGTTGCCGGGGGCGGTGCTAAGCTGCCCGGCTCGTTCATGCGCCGCCTGGCGCCGCAAGGAAGTCCCATGCCCGGATTGCTGCCCGACCTCGATCCCGACGGCCTGCTCGAGTACTCGGTGGTGTTCACCGACCGCGCCGTCAACCACATGTCGCAGAAGTTCCAGCGCGTCATGCGCGACCTGTCGGCGACGCTGAAAGAGGTCTACGGCGCGCACGCCGTCGCCGTCGTGCCCGGCAGCGGCACCTTCGGCATGGAAGCCGTGGCGCGCCAGTTCGCCACCGGGCGCAAGGCGCTGGTCATCCGCAACGGCTGGTTCAGCTACCGCTGGACGCAGATCTTCGAGATGGGCGCGATCCCCGCCGAACACACGGTGCTGAAGGCGCGCCCGGTCGCCGAAGGCGCCAAGCAGCCGTTCGCGCCGGCGCCGATCGCCGAGGTGGTGGCGACGATCCGCGCCCAGCGCCCCGACGTCGTCTTCGCGCCGCACGTCGAGACCGCCGCCGGCATCCTGCTGCCCGACGACTATCTGAAGGCCGTGGCCGACGCGGTGCACGAAGTCGGCGGCCTGTTCGTGCTCGACTGCATCGCCTCGGGTGCGGCCTGGGTCGACATGCGTGCCACCGGCGTCGACATCCTGATCAGCGCGCCGCAGAAGGGCTGGAGCGGCTCGCCCTGCTGCGCCTTCGTGATGTTCAGCGAGCGTGCACGCGAAGCGATCGGCGCGACCACCAGCACCAGCTTCGCCGCCGACCTGAAGAAGTGGCTGCAGATCGTCGACGCCTACGAGGCCGGCGGCCACGCCTACCACGCGACGATGCCGACCGACGCGCTGACGCGCACCCGCGACGTGATGCTCGAGACGCGCGAGATCGGTTTCGCCAAGCTGCGCGACGCCCAGTTCGAACTCGGCCGCCGCGTACGTGCGCTGCTCGCCGAACGCGGCCTGCCCAGCGTCGCCGCACCGGGCTTCGAAGCCCCGGGTGTCGTCGTCGCCTACACCGACGACGACGCCATCCAGAGCGGCAAGGCCTTCGTCGCCCAGGGCCTGCAGACCGCCTCCGGCGTGCCGCTGATGTGCGACGAGCCGGCCGGCTTCAAGACCTTCCGCATCGGCCTGTTCGGTCTGGACAAGCTGGCCGACGTCGACGCCGCGGTGGCGCGGCTGGTGAAGGCGCTGGATACGGTCAAGCCGGCTTGACGTCGCCGGCTCGCCAGCTCGCTCGTGCACCGCGGCCCGGCCGGCGGTGCGCGGGCGCCCTCGGCGTCAGCGCTTGACGGCCAACTCGTCGGCTACGGTCTGGAAGGCCTCCAGCGCCGCCTGAAGGTTCTCGACGATCTCGGCGGCGATGAGGTCCGGGGAGGGCAGCTTGTCGACGTCGTCCAGGCTCTCGTCCTTCAGCCAGAAGATGTCGAGATTGAGCTTGTCGCGCGCGAGCAGCTGCTCGACGCCGAAGCGCCTGAAGCGTTCGCTCTCCTGCCGCTCGGCGGTGCGCCCGGCGCGGTAGCTGCCGACGAAGTCGCGCAGGTCGGCCTCCTGCAGCGGGTTCTTCTTCAGCGTGAAATGGCGGTTGGTGCGCAGGTCGTAGATCCACAGCGCCTCGGTGTTCGGCCGGCCGTCGGCGCGCGCCGGGCGCTTGTCGAAGAACAGCACGTTGGCCTTCACGCCCGGCTTGTAGAAGATGCCGGTGGGCAGGCGCAGCAGCGTGTGGAAGTCGAACTGCTCCAGCAGCCGGCGCCGGATGCCTTCACCGGCGCTGCCGGCCTCGAACAGCACGTTGTCGGGCAGCACCACGCCGGCGCGGCCGTTCTCGGCCATCACCGTCATGATGTGCTGCATGAAGTTCAGCTGCTTGTTGCCGGTGGTGAACTTGAAGTCGTCGCGCTCGTAGTCCTCGCGCTCGGTGTCGACCTCGCCGTCCTCGCCGATGACCTTGAAGCTGCTCTTCTTGCCGAAGGGCGGGTTGCTGAGGACGAGGTCGTAGCGCAGGCCCGGGTCCATCGCCAGCGCGTCGGCGCAGCGGATCGGGCTTTCGCCGTTGCCGATGCCGTGCAGGTAGAGGTTCATCGCGCACAGGCGCACGACCTCGTCGACGATGTCGTTGCCGCTGAAGCTCTTCTCGCGCAGCCGCCGCTGGCGCGCGCGGTCCTGGGCGCCGTCCTGGCGCTTCATGTGCTCGTAGGCCGACAGCAGGAAGCCGCCGGTGCCGCAGGCCGGGTCGTGCACCGTCTCGCCGATGCGCGGGTCCAGCACCTGCACCATCGCGTCGATCAGCGGCCTGGGCGTGAAGTACTGGCCGGCACCGCTCTTCACCTCGGCGGCGTTGCGCTCCAGCAGGCCCTCGTAGATCGCGCCCTTGACGTCGACGCCGATGCCGATCCAGGTCTCGGCGTCGATCAGCGACACCACGCGTTTGAGCTTGGCCGGATCGGTGAGCTTGTTCTGCGCGCCGCGGAAGATCGTGCCGATCAGGCCCTTCTCGCGCGCCAGCGCCTCCAGCGTGTGGCGGTACTGGATCTCCAGCTCGTCGCCGCTCTCGCCTACCAGCCGGTCCCAGCGCCAGGCGGCGGGGATGCTGCTGGGTTCACCCAGCAGTTCGCTGCGTTCCTGGTCCATCTTCAGGAACAGCAGGAAGGTGATCTGCTCGACGTAATCGCCGTAGCCGATGCCCTGGTCGCGCAGGACGTGGGCGTAATTCCAGACTTTGCCCACCAGGGCGTTGTGGTCGGTGCTCATCGAAACAAGGCGCTGGGGCCATGACGCGCCAGCGCAGGTGATGGATTGATCTTGGTGTTGGCCGCTCGCCCGGTTCGGCCGCCGGGGCGTCGGAGTTCAGGCGTCGTCGTCCGCGCGCGCCGTGGTCTTCGACCTTGCCGTGTAGCGCTGGTCGGGGTGTTTTTCCATGCTCGGGATCGTGAAGGCCAGCAGCCCTGACGCGACCATCGGGCGCAGGACTTCCTTGACCAGGTGCTTGTGGTCGCGCCGGCCCAGCAGGCCGGCGAGTTCGCGCGCACTGTGCGGGCGCCACGAGCAGATCTCGAACACGAGTTGCTGCAGCAGCTCGCGCCGCGGGCGGGTGCCGGGTTCGGGTAGGCGTTGCGCCAGCGCGGCCGGCAGCGGCGCGTCGGCCTGGTGGGTTTGTCCTGCTGCCTGGGGGGTGTGAGGGGGTGCCTGGGGGGTTTGTGGCCCTGCCTGGGTGGTTTGTGCGTGTGCCTGGGGGGCGTCTGCCGACGACGGCGGCCGCGGCGGGAAGCCCGGGCCCGGCACGTAATAGGTCCGGCTGCCGCTGCCCTTCATCGCCAGCAGACCCAGATCGCGCAGCCGGCGCAGGTGCACCGAGGCGTTCAGCGTGTCCGTGCGGTTGATGTTGCGGTAGGCGGCGTTGTCGATCGCGCCCAGCTCGCGCACGACGACGAGGGCACGCCGCTCCTCGTCGGACAGCGGCTCGGCCGTCAGCGCCCGCAGCCAGGCCAGGTCGTCCTGGCCGAGGAAGTGGTGAAACAGCAAGGTGGCGACGAACTGGTCGGGCCGGCGCGTGGACTCGAAGGTCGGCGGCAGCAGGCCGTTGGCCTGCATCAGCTCGCGCATCGCACGGATGCCGCTGCCCTTGGTCTCGGCCACGTTGACCTCGTGCAGCACGGTGGCGATGCGCGGATTGCGCGTCTCGCTGCCGGGCTCGCCGAGCTGTTCCTCGGCCTTGATCGAGTGGCCGGGGTTGCGGATCTCCAGCCGGTTGGCGTAGCGGATGATCTGGATCGCCCCGTGGATGCGGTAGCTGCGGTGCATCACCGCGTTGACGATCGCCTCGCGGATCACGCGCAGCGGCAGCGCCGGCTCGTCCTCGCGCGCCAGCGCGCCTTCCGGCAACGAGAACGACTGCATCAGCTCGTCGCGCACCGCGTTCTCGGCGCGCCGGACCGCCGCCAGCAGCGGGGCGCGGATCTCCAGCGTGTCGAAGCGGTGCTCCGGGTCTTCCACCCACTGCCGGCCCGGCACGCGGATGTAGTCGATGCGCATCATCGGGAAACAGCGGCGCAGCGCCTGCGGCGTGCCGAACAGCAGCAGCCCGGCCACCGTCGGCCTAAGCCCGCCGTCGCGCCGCACGGCGCCGCCCAGCGAGCGCAGCAGTTCGTCGTCGCCCCAGGTCAGTTCCTCGGCGCTCGGGTTGGCGCGCTCGCGCAGCCGGCGGTACTCCTGCAGCGCGGCAGGGTCGATGTCCGACAGGTCGGTGTCGGGCAGCACGGCACCGTCGAAGGTCTCGACCTGCTGGCCGGCGTACAGGCCCACCAGGTCGTCTTCGCTGCCTTCCTGGTCGGTGGGGCCGATGCGGCGGAACGCGCCGCGCGGCAGGCCCAGCTTGCTCAGGAAGATCGGCTTCTCGGCCGGCGCGGCCTCGGGCACCGCGACCACGACCACCGTCTTGCCCTGCAGCGTCTCGACCGAGATGCGTGGGCGAACCGGGCGGTTGAGCATGCTGGCGCACTGGCTCGCCAGGTCCGACTGCAGACGGTCGGGGTCGGCCACGCCGAGCACGCGGTAGGCGCCGCCGAACAGATCCGCGGGGTCACGCTCGACGCCCAGCAGCAGATGGCCGCCGCCCAGGCCGGGTTCGTTGGAGAACGCGACCACGGTCTCCATGATCGAGCGGTCCACCTGCGAGCCGCGCTTGGCCTCGATGCGGTGAGACTCGTCGACGGACTGCAGTTCCTGCAGCAGGTCCTCTGCGCTGCGGTTCATCTGGCTCGTTCAGCGGCGGGCGCGCCGGCGGGGCGCCGGTGCGGTCTCGGCGGCCTGCGCGGCCAGACGGGCGAGCAGCGCCGAGGCGGGTTCGTCGGTGGCGTCCTGGGGGACGAGGCGGCCGGAGAAGGCGGCGTTCAGCACCGACTGGCGCAGAGAGGCCGAGGCCTGACGTTGCGCCCTTAACTCCGCTTCTAGGTGCGCCAGGCGTTCCAGCATTTCGCTCGCAGCATCGACGATCGCGGCCTGCTCGGCTTGCGGCGGAAGCGGGAACTCGATCGGCTCGAAGCGCTCCGCAGCGAGGTGCGCGATGCTGGTGGTGATGTTGGCGCTGCGGCGAAACCGACCGCTGTGGAGGTAATGCCTGAAGACCAGCAGCGCAAAGTCCGGCAGCACACCCGGCCGCGCACGAAAGCGCAGCAGCGTCTTCTGGTAACAGCAGCCCGGAACCTCGCCGCGATACATCGCAGGGCGCCCGACGAGTTCCGGGCTCTGGCCTTCGTTCAGCAGGATGTCACCCGGTTTCAGTGTATAGGTCTCGAACTCCTTGGGCGTGAAGTTCATTTCCTTCACGTCCGTCAGGTCGAGTCGGTCTTCGTACACATTGGCCACGCGCAGGTAAGGGCGCATGTGCTCGCCTTGGTGGTGTTGTGGGGCGCGCTGGCGGCCGAGTCGAACCTCACCGGCGCGTACCACCGTCGTCCACGCCCACCCGGCAGGCAAACTGGTTGTCGAGTCGTCGCCCGCCGATTGCGACGGTTCGGAGGCGTGACGGGCACGCCAACCATGCGTGAGTTCGCCCGTGACTGCGGCCTTGAGGACCGACTGCCGGTAGCGCGCGACCAAGGTCTGCACCCGCTCCAGTGCGCGCTCGCCTTCGTCGAGTTTGCTGAAGAGTTCTTCTATGCGGGAAACGATGCGCTGCTGTTCGTGCTGAGGGGCTATCGGCATTGGAAACCTGCGGAGTCGCTCAAACTCGATACTGCTTACCGTGGTCCCATCTTTGGAGCAAGATGCCAGTACCTCCTGCTGTTTGGCCCGGAGGTAGTACGCTGCATATAGGCTATCCATACCCTTCGGGGTCCAAGCCTTCAGATCCTGATTGATAGCGACTGGAACGGAGTTGACCGCCACCGGGAAGGTATGTTGCAGGATTCCCGACCTGGTAACCATCAAAACAGAGTTCGTCGGTACTAGGCTCGCAGCAGATTCAGCGAGCGCATGCTCTGTAATTTGATTCTTGGCCGAGTTGATTGTGAGTCGCTTCATATCCTTGGGCGATACCCAGGGGATGTCGCCTGACTCCCAAAACTCCCGCCTTGACTTCGAGGGGGTGCCGCCCCCGCGCCACTCACCAATTTCAGAGAGCGTTGCAAACGTCCAACCCGCGGGAAGAGCTGCTTCCTTCATGCCACCAACACCTCGCTCAACTCCTCCAGCATCCCGTTCAACTCCGTCCCGAACAATCTTCTCGCCGCCACGACCCCGCCCCAGTCGCTGAACGGCTGGTCGCGCATCAGGTCGGCCGGCGCTATCTCGACGTTGGCCACCAGGTAGTCCTTGATTGCCTTCAGCCACGCCAACTGCTCGTCGCTGAAGGCGCGGCCGGCCTTGATCTGGCGGCCGATCCACAGGTTGAAGCGCTGCTCGACGCGGGCCGCGAACGGCTCCAGCAACTCGGCCTGCCCGGTGGCAAAGCGCACCAGGCTGATCAGGTCGGTTAGCAGCTTGTCGCTGGGCGCGCCACGCACCAGCGTCGCGTTCAGCCGCTTGTAGGCCTGCCAGACGTCGGCCGCGCTCAGGTGCTGCGGCGGGTCGGCCAGCCTCGCGGCCAGCTCGCGGATGCTCTCATAAGTCAGGCGCCGTTTCGGGTAAGGCTGGCCGTAGAGGATCTGCAGCGCGAGCAGACGGTCCTTGTTGTGCTCGATGAAGGCGCGGAAGCTGCTCGTCCGCCGCTCGGCCTGGCCGGTGTCGAAAGCGGCCTCGTGCAGCGTGTCCAGCGTGCCTTCGTCGATGACGATGTCGGCTTTGCGCTTCACGGCTTTCAGCGCCTCGCGCAGCGCCGGGTCGTCCAGCGGCGCGCAGGCCGCGTCGCGCAGATCGGCCTCGACGGCACGTACCTGTGCGGCCGTCGCGGCATCGGCGCTGCCGTGGCGCTCGGCGACGGCGGCGTCCACCCGCTCCGGCGTGATCGCTTCCAGCAGCCGGCGCGCCAGCGCCCTCAGGCCCAGCCCCGGCGACACCTGGGCGATGCGCTGGCGGTCTTCGTCGTCGGCGCGGCGGTCCAGCGCCGCCAGCCGTGCGGCCAGCGACGACAGCGCGCCTTCGTCGCGGCGCCCCTGCGCGATCTGGTCCAGCAGCTTGTCGAACGGCACCGTGCGCTTGCGCTCCAGCGGCTGCGACAGCGTCTTCGTGCTCTCGCTAACGCCGACCGCGTCGACCAGCACGAAGCGTGTCTTGGTCTGCGCGTCGGGTGTCACCTGGCGCAGGCTGGCGTCGTGGATGGTGCGCACGCCGCGGCCCAGCATCTGCTCGAAGTAGCTCTGGCTGCGCACGTCGCGCATGAAGATCAGACACTCGACCGGCTTGATGTCGGTGCCGGTGGCGATCATGTCCACCGTGACGGCGATGCGCGGGAAGGGGTCGACGCGGAAGGCCTTGATCAGCTCCTTGGGCTTCTCGCGGGTCTGGTAGGTGATCTTCTTGGCGAAGTCGTTGCCCTGGCCGAAGACTTCCCAGCAGGCCTTGACGATCTCCTCGGCGTGGTGGTCGTCCTTGGCGAAGATCAGCGTCTTGGGCACCCACTGGCCGCTGCGGCCGGGGAACAGATCGGTGAACAGCCGGTCGCGGAAGGTCTGCAGCACCAGGCGGATCTGGTCGGGCACCGTCACCGAGGCGTCGAGATCCTGGCGCGCGTAGGGCAGGTCGGCGTCCAGCTGGCGGTAGCGCAGCGCCCGCGTGCGGCGGTCGCGCACCGGCACCTGGTAGCCGGCGTCGACGGTGCCGCCGTGTTCGCTGACCTGGGTGCGGATGCGGTAGACCTCGAAGCCGACGTTGACGCCGTCGACGACCGACTGCTCGTACGGGTACTCGGCGACGAGGTTGCGGTTGAAGAAGCCGATCGTGTGCGCCGACGGCGTCGCCGTCAGCCCGATCAGGTGGGCGTCGAAGTACTCCAGCACCTGGCGCCACTGGCCGTAGATCGAGCGATGGCATTCGTCGGTGACGATGAGGTCGAAGTCCTCGATCGGGAGCTCGGGGTTGTAGACCACCGGGCGCACTTCGCCCTCGTCCGGCGCGACGTCGGCCCAGGTCTCGAAGGCCGAGGTCTCTTCGGCGGACTCGTCCAGTTCCTCGCCGCGCAGCATCGCGTACAGGCGCTGGATCGTCGTGATGACGACCTTGGCGTCGGCGTCGATGCGGTTGCCGTGCAGGTGCTGGACGATGTAGGTGCGGTCGAAGCGGTGTGCGGCGCCGGGCGGGTGAAAGCCCTGGTACTCCTTGAGCGTCTGGTCGCCCAGGTTGTTGCGGTCGACGAGGAACAGGATGCGCTGCACCCGGGCGTGCTTCAGCAGCCGCCAGCTGAAGTTGCAGGCGGTGAAGGTCTTGCCGGCGCCGGTGGCCATCTGGATCAGCGCCCGTGGCCGGTCTTCGGCCAGCGATGCCTCCAGGCCGCTGATCGCGTCGATCTGGCAGTCGCGCAGCACGGCTTTCGTCGCGGCGTCCAGCGGCGGCATCGCGCGCAGCCGCGAGCGCAGCGTGTCCGGCTGCTGCAGCCAGCCGTGCAGCGTGGCCGGCTGGTGGAATGCGAAGACGCGTCGCGAGCGCGGCCGCGGGTCGCGCAGGTCGCGGAAGTAGGTCTCTTCGCCGGTCGATTCGTAATCGAAGACCAGCGTGTCGGCCCAGCGCGCCAGGTGCGAGGGCAGGCTGCGCATGTAGCGCGCGGCCTGCTCGGCGACGCCGCTCAGCGTGATGCCGGCCCGCTTGGCTTCGATGACGCCGCAGGCCTTGCCAGCGACGAACAGCAGGTAGTCGCAGGGGCCGCCCGGCAGCGGGAACTCGCGCACCGCGACACCGAGCGAGGCTTGGCGGTTGAAGCCCGCCATGTCCTGCAGCACCCATCCGGCTGCGGTCAGCAACGAGTCGATACGGGCGCGGGCCTGCTCTTCTGGTGTCGGGGCCATCGTCTGCGGCAGTCAGTGCGGCGTGTGCTGCAGTGCCGTCGTGGCCCGACGGGTGTGCCGGCGCGTGTCGAAAGCGCTGGGCGGTACTGCTCCGATGCGAAGGGCTGACGTCGGCATCATGGGGAAGAGTGCGGTCCAGTTTACCTGCCGACATCCCGTGTCCTGGCCCCGATCTGGGCGCCTTGCCCGCCCGCCGGCGTAAGCTCGGCCCACCGGTTGCCCGCACGCCCGCCATGCGCCACACACTCGCCCTGTTGATCGTCGCCGCGGCCCTGAGCGGCTGCGCGGCGATGAAACCGCCCCAGCCCGGCTGGACCGAGACCCAGACCGTGTCGCACTGGGGCCCGCCGACCTCGCGCTACACGCTCGCCGACGGCCTGACGCGGCTGGAGTACGCCACCGGGCCCTTCGGCCGCACGACCTGGATGATCGACGTCGCGGCCGACGGCCAGGTCGTCGCGACGAAGCAGGTGCTGACCGAAGAGAACCTGATGGCGGTGCAGGGCCGCCTGCCCGGCATGCGACGCGACGAGCTGCTGCGCACGCTGGGCCGCCCGGGCGAGCGCCGCGGCGGTGGCTGGCAGGGCGGCGAGGTCTGGTCCTGGCGCTACGCGACCAACGAATGCTGGTGGTTCCAGATCTCGATCGGCGACGACGGTATCGTGCGCGACGGCGTGTTCAGCCCCGACCCGCGCTGCGACCACCCGTCCGACCCACGAGAGTGAACCGATGATCGTCTACGGCATCCCGAACTGCGACACCGTCAAACGCGCCCGAGCCTGGATCACCGAGCAAGGCCGCGACTACACGTTCCACGACTTCAAGAAGGCCGGCGTGCCCGAGGCGCGGCTCGATGCCTGGATCGCCGTGCTCGGCTGGGAGCCGCTGGTCAACCGCCAGGGCACGACCTGGCGCAAGCTCGACGAAGCGTTGCGCGCCGGCGTCGTCGACGCCGCCTCGGCGCGCGCGCTGATGCTGGCCCAGGCCAGCGTCATCAAGCGCCCGGTCGTCGAGTGGGACGACGGCCGCATCACCGTCGGCTTCGACGCCGCGCGCTGGGCGGCTGGCTAAAGCGCCAGCTCGAACTCCGCGCCGGCGACGACGCGGCCGTTGACCTGGATGTCGACGCGGTGCGCGCCGGCGAAGTAGCGCCGCGTCGTCACGGGCTTCATCGAATGGCGCTTGGCCAGCGCCAGCGTCGCGCCCGCGGGCAGTTCGAGCTGCCAGCCCTTGAACACCTTGGGCGTGCGCCGGCCGTCGGCCTTGACGTGGTGCACGAGGTAGTCGACGACCAGGCGCTGCGCCACCGCGGCGCGGCTGGCCAGCGTCAGCGACAGCGACAGCGTCTCGCCGACCGCCAGCCGCGGCGGCGCCAGTTCCAGCATCGCGTCGCCGATGAAGTCTTCGCCGTGGCCCCACAGCGCCAGCATCGCGGCGTCGCCCTTCTTGACCAGCGTGCGGCTGGCGTGGCGCAGCAGCGCGCGGCGTTCGCGCGTCGCGCCGGGCAGGTGTTCGCGCACCCAGGCGACGACGATCTCCGGGTGGTCCTTGGCGATGTCGTTGAGGTGGTTGGCGACGCTGCGCCGCACGAACTCGCTGGGGTCGTCCTGCAGCCGGCGCAGCAGCGGCAGGCTGGGTGAGGGGTCGGCGACCAGCGCTGCCAGCCGCAGGCCCCAGGGCAGGCGAGGGCGCGTGCCTTCGCTGACCAGGCGGCGCACATGTTCGTCGGGGTCCTCGGCCCAGCGCGCCAGCGTCTCGTAGACCAGCGCCGGATGCTCGACGATGAAGGGCCGGATCGCGAACTCGGCAGTGAAACGCCGTGTCAGCCGGTGAAGCGTCGCCAGCGCCCGTTCGGGCTGGCCCAGGCCGCGGCGCGCGACGTACTCGCCGACCGGCCACAGCGCCCAGCTCTGCAGCCCGTCGTCGCCGTCCATCGCCGCGTCCAGCCGGTCGGCGGCGGCGCCGAAGTCCGCGGGCAGCGTCGCTTCCAGCGCGGCGCAGAGCTGCAGCGTGCGTGCCTTCAGCTCCAGCGCGTCGAGGCCGTCGGTGGCCAGGCGCTCGAAGGCCGCGGCGTCGAAACCCGGGCCGGCGGCCGCCAGGCGCGTGGCCATCCGCGCCACCAGCGCCCGGGAGATGAAGTTCTTGAACGGTTCGGCCATGCGCCGACGATAGCCTGCCGGTGCCTGCGCTAAGCTCGGCGGCTTCGCCGCGCCCGCGGCCCCTGCCTCGCATCACCCATGTTCACCGGCATCGTCCAAGGCATCGCCACCGTCGCCGCGCTCGCCGACCGGCCCGGCCTTCGCAGCTTCACGCTGCGCTTTCCGCCCGGTTTCGCCGACGGCCTGGCGATCGGCGCCAGCGTCGCCGTCGACGGCGTATGCCTGACCGTCACCGAGCTCGAAGCCAGCGACGCCGCGCGTTTCGACGTCATGCAGCAGAGCCTGTCGCTGACGACGCTGGGCACGCTGGCCGAAGGCAGCCGCGTCAACGTCGAACGCGCCGCCAAGGATGGCGCCGAGATCGGCGGCCACCCGCTGTCGGGCCACGTCGACTTCACCGCCACGGTGGCCGAGGTGCGCCAGCCCGAGAACAACCACGTGCTGCGCATCGCCGTGCCGGCGCCTTGGATGCGCTACGTCTTCCCCAAGGGCTACATCGCGATCAACGGCGCCAGCCTGACGGTGGCCGAGGCCGACCGCGAGGCCGGCTGGTTCGAGGTCTGGCTGATTCCCGAGACGCTGCGCCAGACGACCTTCGCCGACAAGGCGCCGGGCGCCGCGCTGAACGTCGAGATCGAGCGCGCGACCCAGGTCTTCGTCGACACCGTGCGCGCGACGCTGGAAGAGCGCCTGGGCCCGCTGCTGCCGGCGCTGGAGTCGCTGCTGCGCGAGCGCGGCCTGAACCCCGAGGCGCTGGCCGGCGGCGCACCCAAGCTGCCCGGCTAGAGGCGCGCCGAAGCCGCCGCGAACCTTGCGACAATCGCGGGTCGCCCGGCCGCGCCGCGCCCCGAATTCCTTTCGTCCCTTCGAGCCCGCACCATGTCTGCCACGATCCTCCAAACCCTGCCCGTCGGCGAACGCGTCGGCATCGCCTTCTCCGGCGGCCTGGACACCAGCGCCGCGGTGCACTGGATGCGCGCCAAGGGTGCCATCCCCTGCGCCTACACCGCCAACCTGGGCCAGCCCGACGAGAGCGACTACGACGCGATCCCGAAGAAGGCGCTGGCCTACGGCGCCGAGAAGGCGCGCCTCGTCGACTGCCGCGCGCTGCTGGTGGCCGAAGGCATCGCCGCGATCCAGTGCTCGGCCTTCCACATCAGCACCGGCGGCGCGACCTACTTCAACACCACGCCGCTGGGCCGTGCCGTCACCGGCACCGCGCTGGTCGTGGCGATGAAGGAAGACGACGTCAACATCTGGGGCGACGGCAGCACCTACAAGGGCAACGACATCGAGCGCTTCTACCGCTACGGCCTGCTCGCCAACCCGGCGCTGCGCATCTACAAGCCGTGGCTGGACCAGACCTTCATCGACGAACTCGGTGGCCGCAAGGAGATGAGCGAGTACCTCGTCGCCAACGGCTTCGACTACAAGATGAGCGTCGAGAAGGCCTACAGCACCGACAGCAACATGCTGGGCGCGACGCACGAGGCCAAGGACCTGGAATTCCTGAACAAGGGCCTCACGATCGTCAACCCGATCATGGGCGTGGCCTTCTGGCGCGAGGACGTCGAGGTCAAGGCCGAGACCGTCAGCGTGCGCTTCGAGGAAGGCGTGCCGGTGGCGATCAACGGCCGCAGCTTCGCCAATGCCGTCGAGCTGTTCGAGGAGGCCAACCGCATCGGCGGCCGCCACGGCCTGGGCATGTGCGACCAGATCGAGAACCGCATCATCGAGGCCAAGAGCCGCGGCATCTACGAAGCCCCGGGCATGGCGCTGCTGCACATCGCCTACGAGCGCCTGGTCACCGGCATCCACAACGAGGACACGATCGAGCAGTACCGTCTGAACGGCCGCAAGCTCGGCCGCCTGCTCTACCAGGGCCGCTGGTTCGACCCGCAGTGCCTGATGCTGCGCGAGACCGCGCAGCGCTGGGTGGCGCGTGCCGTCACCGGCGAGGTCTGGATCGAGCTGCGCCGCGGCAACGACTGGTCGCTGCTGGACACGCAGAGCCCGAACCTGACCTACGCGCCCGAGCGCCTGTCGATGGAGAAGGTCGAGAACGCCGCCTTCACGCCGGCCGACCGCATCGGCCAGCTGACGATGCGCAACCTGGACATCACCGACACGCGCGAGAAGCTGGGCGTCTACAGCCGCAGCGGGCTGCTGGGCAGCACCAGCGGCGGCGCGATCCCGCTGCTGTCTTCGCCCGAGGCCGAGTGATCACGGCCCGCGCACGATGAACAAAGCCGCCCTCGGGCGGCTTTTTCTTTGCCGTCGCGAACGCCTCAGTCCTTCACGGTGTGAACGGACGATGCCGCCCTGCTGCGCCGGCCGGCGCCTCAGTCCTGCTGCGGCCGTCCCACGATTTGCACGTCCAGGCGGGGTTCGGAGAGCTTCTGGTCGATGCGGCTCTCGACGAAGATGTGCCGCGGATCGACGCCGCGGTCGGCGAGGAAACGTTTGACCGACTCCAGCCGCGCCGGCGTCAGCGAGCGTTCGTCGCGGTTGCTGCCGTCGGTCTTCCACGGGCCGGTGGGCACCAGCAGCGCCACCTCGACCTGCAGGCCCAGCGCGTCCAGCACCAGCTCGGCCAGGCGCTGGCGGCCGTCGGCCGAGAGCTTGTCGCCGTCGAACAGGCCGCGTGCGGGCAGCGACGCGGTCTGCGTCTTCACCTCGCTCTTCTGCGTGCTGGGCACGAGCGGCGGCACGGGCTGGTCGCCCGGCGCCGGCATCGCGGCGCCTGCGGCCAGCAGGCACAGCAGGGCGAGGGACAGGCGGGGGGCTTGCATCGGGTCTTCTCTCGAATGGAACGTGTTCCGCCCCATTCTGCACGCCCGGCGGGTGCGAGGCACGCGCCGCGGCCCCGCCCGGTTGCGCATCGTTGCACGCGAAACGACGGTGCGCGGCCCGCACCCCGGCGGGCCGCGCACCTCAACGCCCTTGCGCGTCGACGCGGATCGACGCGAACCAGGCGGCCAGGTTCTCGATGTCGCTGTCCGACAGCGGCTTGGCGATGACGTTCATCACCGGGTGCTGGCGCTGGCCGTTGCGGTAATGGCGCAGCTGCGTCTCCAGGTAGGCCGCGGGCTGGCCGGCAAGGTGCGGCGCCTCCGGGTGCACGGCCACGCCCATGGGCCCGTGGCAGACGCTGCAGATCTGCGCCTTCGCCCGCCCGGCCGCGACGTCCTGCGCCGCGGCCGGGCCGGCCGCCACCACCACGGCGGCCAGCCACCAGGGCGCCATCGTCACGGCGCCTGGTAGCTGACGCGGTAGATCGCGCCGGCGAAGTCGTCGCTGATCAGCAGCGAGCCGTCCTTGGCCATCGCCACGTCCACCGGCCGGCCGCGGTAGATGCCGCTGGCGTCCAGCCAGCCCTCGGCGAAGACCTCGGTCTTGTCGGCCGTGCCGTCGGCCTTCAGCGAGGTGAAGAGCACGCGTGCGCCGATCGGCTTGGTGCGGTTCCACGAGCCGTGCTGGGCCGAGAAGAAGCCGCCGCGGTATTTCTCGGGGAAGGCCTGGCCCGTGTAGAAGGCCATGCCCAGGTCGGCCGCATGGGCGTCGGTGTAGACCTGCGGGTCGGTGATGTTGGGCGGCAGCGGGTCCTTGTCGTAGCCGAACTCGGTGATGCGCGTGCGGCCCTGCTTCCACGGGTAGCCGAAGAACTGGCCGGGTTTCGTCGCGCGGTTGATCTCGCCGGTGGGGATGTCGTCGCCCATGCCGTCGGTCTGGTTGTCGGTGAACCAGAGGCTGCCGTCCTTGGGGTTGAAGTCCATGCCCACCGAGTTGCGCACGCCGGTGGCGAAGACCTCGCGGCCGCTGCCGTCGAAGGCGTTCATGCGCACGATGCCGCCGATGCCCCACTGGCGGTACAGGTCCAGCTTGTCGCGCGCCGGCACGTTGAAGGGCTGGCCCAGCGTGACGTAGAGCTTGCCGTCGGGCCCGACGCGGCAGGTGCGTGCGCCGTGGTTGAAGCTCTCCTCCTCGGGTGGGATCAGTTTGCCCTGGCCGACGACCTCGATGACGGCGACGTCCGGGCCTTCGTAGAAGAACTCGGCGGCCGGGAAGTTGAGCACCCGGTTGTGCTCGGCGACGATCAAAAAGCCGTCCTTGGTCCAGCAGACGCCGTTGGGGTTGTGGAACTTCAGGCTCGGCGCGAAGGACTTCACCTCGTCGGCGACGCCGTCGCTGTTGCGGTCGGTGACGGCCCAGACCGTCGTCTTGCGCGTGCCGACGAAGAGCATGTTGGTGCTCGGTGCCACCGCCATGTGGCGCGCGTCGGGCACGACGGCGAAGAGCTCGATCGAGAAGCCCGGCGGCAGCTTGATGCGCTGCAGGTTCTGCCGGATCGCGTCGGCATTGCGCCCGGTCTGCGGCACCTGCGGGATGTTCAGGTCGGTCGTCGCCACCTTGAACTGCTTGAGCTTGTCGATCGCGGTCTGCGCGCCGGCGCCCGGCGCGGCGAAGGCGATCGCGGCGGCGACGGCGGGAACGCAGGCCAGGCGCAGCGGCGTCCGGCTTGGGTGGCTGAAGGGCATGGCGGTCTCCTCTCGTGTTCTCCAATGGACGAAGGCGCCGGTTTCGGCGCAAGGTCCGCCGTCTGCAACGGCCGTTCCACTGGGGGTTCACCCGCGGTCCGCCCGCCTCGCACGAGGCAGGCGGCAACGCACCCGGTGTCGCGCGGCGCGACACCGGTCGTTCGCGGTCTCCAGAAACGAAACAGCCGGACGTCAGCCGGCAGGAGGAGCTTCGATGGAACAGGACCTCTGCGCCACCGATCCGGCGCTGGCCCGCCGCGCCGCGGCGCTGGGCGCCGACCCGCTGATCCTGCAGAGCTGGGCGCGCTGCGCCGCCGCCGGGCTGCAGGCCGGCGCCGCGGTGCAGGTGCCGGTGGTCGACGGCGGCGAACTGGCGCGCCGCCGCGAGCGCGCCGGCGGCGTGCGCCGGCTGGCGCTGGCGCAGATGGAGGCGCTGGTGCCGCAGATCGCCGGCTCGAACTTCCTGCTCGCCTTCGCCGACGCCGACGGCGTCATCCTCGACCTGCGCACCGACTCGCGTTTCTGCATGGACGACGGCGACGGCATCGTCGCCGGCAGCCGCTGGCGCGAGGCCGACGCCGGCACCAACGGCCTGGGCACCGCGCTGGCCAGCGGCCAGGCGGTGGCGGTGACCGGCGGCGAGCACTTCTTCGAGCGCCTGGGCCGCATCTCCTGCACCGCTGCGCCGGTGCATGACGTCGACGGCTCGCTGGCCGGCGTGCTGGACGCCTCGTCCTACGTCGCCTCGCGCCAGCGCCACACGCTGGCGCTGGTGCGCATCGCCGCCGTGCAGATGGAGAACGCGCTGCTGCGCCAGCGCATGCGCGGCCGCTGGGTCGTCGCGCTGGCGACGCGGCCCGAGTTCCTGGGCACCGCCAGCGAAGGCCTGCTGGCCTTCGACGACGCCGGCCGGCTGCTGGCCGCCAACGCGCGTGCGGCGCAGTTGCTGCACGGCGCCGCGTCCCCGGGCGCCGCCGGCGAGGCGCTGCTGGGCGAACGCTGGGAGGCGCTGGCCGCGCGCTGGCACCAGGACGGCGCCGCGCCGGTGCGTGCGGCCAGCGGGCTGACGCTGCACGCGGCCGCGGTGGCGCGCCCGCCGCCGCCGCGAGCGGTGCCGCGCAACGGTGCGCCGGCGCTGGCCGCGGCGCCCGGCGTCGTCGCCGACGACCCGGCGGTGGCCGAGGCCTTCCGCCTCGTCGAGGCCGCGGTGCGCATGAAGGCGCCGATCCTGATCCAGGGCGAGACCGGCTGCGGCAAGGAACTGCTGGCGCGCCATGCCCATGCCGCCAGCGGCCGCCGCGGGCTGTTCGTCGCCGTCAACTGCGGCGCCTTGCCCGAAGGGCTGGTCGAGGCCGAGCTCTTCGGCCACGTCGGCGGCGCCTACACCGGCGCGCGGCGCGAAGGCAGCGTCGGTCTGGTGGCCAGCGCCGACGGCGGCACGCTGCTGCTCGACGAGATCGGCGAGCTGCCGCTGGCGCAGCAGGCGGCGCTGCTGCGTTTCCTCGACGATGGCCTGGTGCGGCCGGTGGGCGGCACGGCCAGCCGGCGCGTCGACGTGCAGCTGCTCGCCGCGACCCATGTGCCGCTGGTCGAGGCCGCCGCGGCACGGCGTTTCCGCCCCGACCTGCTGTACCGGCTGGACACGGTGCGTGTCGAACTGCCGCCGCTGCGCCGGCGCGAGGACTTCGCCGCCGCGGTGCGCAGCGTGCTCGGCACGCTGGACGGCGCCTCGCGCATCGACGACGAAGCCGTCGCCCGGCTGGCGCGGCACGACTGGCCGGGCAACTTCCGCGAGCTGCGCTCGCTGCTGACGCGCGCGCTGCTGCGCCGCGGCGGCGGGCGTCTGGCGCTGGCCGACGTCGAGCCGTTGCTGCCGCCGCTGGCGCCGTGCTCGGGCTCGGCGCTGCAGCAGCAGGCCAGCGAGCGTGTGCGCCGCGTCTTCGAGCGTTGCGGCAACGTCAGCCGCACGGCGCGCGAACTGGGCATTTCGCGCACGACGGTGTATCGCCACCTGCGTGCACCGCTGGCGCGCTGAGGCCGGCGGCTACGCTTTGTTGCAAGCGGGGCGGTTTTCTTGACGCGGCGTGAATGGGGCGTAATGGCGTGCGCTTGCAATGGCAGCCATCGTCGAACAACCCGGAGAACCCGCGATGAAGAACCTGTCCCTCGTCTCGCTGGCCGCCGTGCTGGCCCTGGCCGGCGCCGCCGGAACCGCGTCGGCGCGTGAACGTGCGGTGCAGCGCGACGTCTCGCGCAGCGACGGCCACGTGCAGAGCACCGTCACCGGCTCGGAAGGCCGCAGCTTCACGCGCGACACCACGCGCGCCGACGGCGACAAGTCGACGACGATCACCGGCGCCGACGGCAAGACCATCAGCCGCGAGGTCGACCGCAGCGGCAACGACAAGACCGTCACCGTGACCGGCGCCGACGGCAAGACCGAGACGCGCACCGTGCCGCGCCGCCGCCTGCGCCAGCCGTAAAGCCGGCGCCGGGGCCGCGCGCTCAGCCGTGCGCGGCCTCGAACTCCTTCATGTAGGCCACCAGCGCCTGCACGCCTTCGATCGGCATCGCGTTGTAGATCGACGCGCGCATGCCGCCGACGATGCGGTGGCCCTTCAGCTGCACCAGCCCGCGCTCGTCGGCGCCCTTCAGGAAGGCGGCGTCGAGCGCGCTGTCGTGCAGGCGGAACGGCACGTTCATCCACGAGCGGCAGTCGCGTGCGATCGGGCTCGAGTAGAACGAGGTCGAGTCCAGGAAGTCGTAGAGCAGCGCCGCCTTGACGCGGTTGTGCTCGGCCATCGCGGCCAGGCCGCCGCGCGCCTTCAGCCAGTTGAACACCAGGCCGGCGATGTAGATCGCATAGGTGGGCGGGGTGTTGTACATCGAGCCGTGCTCGGCGACGACCTGGTAGTCGAAGGCCGTCGGCGTGCAGGGCAGGGCGCCGCCGAGCAGGTCTTCGCGCACGATGACGATCGTCAGCCCCGAGGGGCCGATGTTCTTCTGCGCGCCGGCGTAGATCAGGCCGTAGCGCGAGACGTCGATCGGGCGCGACAGGATGTCGCTGGACATGTCGGCCACCAGCGGCACGCTGCCGACGTCGGGCGTCCAGTGGTACTGCACGCCGCCGATCGTCTCGTTGGTGCAGATGTGCACGTAGGCGGCGTCCGGGTCGAGCTGCCAGCTCTCGCGCGCGGGGATCGCCACCGAGCCGCCTTCGGCGTTGCTGGCGACGACGTTGACCTGGCCGTAGCGGCGCGCCTCGGCGATCGAGCGCCGGCTCCATTCGCCGGTGTCGACGTAGTCGGCGCCGGCGTGGCCGCGCAGCAGGTTCATCGGCACGATGGCGTTCTCGGCGATCGCGCCGCCCTGCATGAACAGGATCTTGTAGTTGGCGGGCACCGCCAGCAGCTCGCGCAGCAGCGTCTCGGCCTCCTCGGCGATGGCCATGAAGTGCTTGCCGCGGTGGCTCATCTCCATGACCGACATGCCGGAGCCGTGCCAGTCCAGCATTTCCTCCGCGGCCTGGCGCAGCACCGGTTCGGGCAGGGCGGCGGGGCCGGCGCTGAAGTTGTGGACGCGGCGCATCGGAAGCATCTCCTGGCAGTGGCTCGAAACCGGGATTATCCCGGGCGCGCGGAGCACCCGGTCTGATCCGGTCGGCACGCCGTTGCCGAGCGCGCGGCCGGTGACGGTCTGCGTCTTGAGATTGGTCAATGTGCGCGAGGCGTACGGACCTAGACTGGATTCGAAGCCCCGGCCCCGGGGCGCCAAGAGGAAGCGAGATGTTCAAGCACCTGCTGGTACCGGTCGATGGCACCGAACTCTCCGAGAAGGCCGCGCAGACCGCGATCGACCTGGCCGCCAAACTGGGCGCCGCGCTGACCGCCTTCGTCGCCGAGCCGATGCCGCCGCTGCCCAACATGGGCAGCAGCCCGGCGGTCTACAAGCGTGATGCCGATGCGCACATGGCGCGCACCGAGCAGCACGCGCGGCAGGTGCTGGCGCGCATCGGCGAGCGTGCCGCCGAAGTCGGCGTCAAGTACCAGGGCAAGTTCCTGCGCACCGACGCCATCGACCAGGCCATCGTCGACGCCGCCAAGGAGTTCGACTGCGACCTGATCGTGATGGCCACGCACGGCCGCGGCGTGTTCGGCGAGCTGCTGTTCGGCTCGCACACGAAGAACGTGCTGTCGCGATGCAAGGTGCCGGTGCTGGTGTTGCACTGAGCACCTGAGCCGCGCTCAACGGGCCGGCGCCAGCCGGTCCAACGGGCTCTGCACCGCGTAGCCGCCCAGGCGCAGCACGTGGGTGTAGATCATCGTCGTGGCGACACCCGAGTGGCCCAGCAGCTCCTGCACGGTGCGGATGTCGCTGCCCGACTGCAGCAGGTGCGTCGCGAAGCTGTGGCGCAGCGTGTGCGGCGTGGCCGGCTTGGCGATGCCGGCAGCCTGCAGCGCGCGGGCGAAAGCACGCTGGAAGGTGCCCGGCACCAGGTGATGGCGGCGCACGACGCCGCTGCGCGGGTCGACCGAATGGCCGTCCTGCGGAAAGACCCAGAACCACGCCCAACTGGCGCCGGCGCGCGGGACCTTGCGTTCCAGCGCGTCGGGCAGTTGAACGCCGGCGTGGCCGGCCGCCGAGTCCTCGGCCCAGACCGCATGCACGGCGCGCAACTGCTCGCGCAGCGGCGCCTCCAGCGTGGCCGGCAGCATCACGACGCCGTCCTTGCCGCCCTTGCCGGCGCGCACGACGATCGCGCGCTGGGCGAAATCGATGTCCTTGACGCGCAGCTGCAGCGCTTCGGTGATGCGCAGGCCGGTGCTGTACAGCTGCTCGCCCAGCAGCCGGTGGGTGCCGTCCAGCCGGGCCAGCACGGCGGCCACCTCGGCGGGCGACAGCACCACCGGCAGCCGGCGTTTGGGCACCGGGCGTCCGATCTCGTCCATCCACGGCAGGGACTGGCCGAGCACCTTGCCGTAGAGAAAGAGCAGCGCCGACAGCGCCTGGCGGTGCGTGGACACCGACAGCCCGCGCTCGGAGGCCAGGTGGCAGAGAAAGGCCGCGACCTCGGGCCCGGCCATCGTCGCCGGATGGCGCAGGCCATGGAAGCGGATGAAGGCCTTGGTCCAGTGCACGTAGGCCTGCTCGGTGCGCAGGCTGTAGTGGCAGTTGCGCAGCGCGTCGCGGAGCTGGTCGAGCAGGCGGCGAGGGGCGGGGGATCCGGGGCCGGTTACGGCCGGGCTCGCGAGCGTCGAGCCTGCGCCCGAGGGCGCGGCGGCTGATGCAGGACAAGCGGTGGACGGCGCCATCTCGGCCTCCCTTGGCAAGCCGGCGAACGCCGCCCAGAATGAGCTGTAACCGACGCCGCTTTTGTCGTCACTTTTACGCCGCTGCCGGGCTCGGTCAACAGGGAGAAAAGTGTGATCCGACAGGCACTTGAGGCGCCCCGGCAGGGGGCTTTTACGCGAGCGTTGGGTGTGATAAACGGCGTTGGGACGCCGCATACAACAAGGTTGAACTAAACCGCTGACGCGGTAGCGGTTCGCGGCCCGACCTGAGGCCGCGCAGAGGCACCCGACGAGGTGCCGCCGTACCTTGCAAGACGCGGGCATGAGCCCGAGTACGCGAGCAAGGAGACGGCGATGACACCACTGAGACGGCGCATGCTCGATGCGATGGAGCTGCGGGGCTACTCGCGGCGCACGGTGCAGGCGTACATCGGCGCGATGGTGGGGCTGGCCAGGCACAGCCGGCGCAGCCCGGACGAGTTGTCGGCCGAGGAGGTGCAGCAGTACCTGCTGCACCTGCACCGCGAGCGGGGCCTGTCGCATTCGACGATCAACCAGGCGGCCAGCGCGTTCAAGTTCTTCTACGGCACGGTGCTGGGGCGGGCGGCGGTGCAGGCGCAGGTCCCGTACGCGAGGCAGCCGCAGCGCGTGTCGGCGGTGCTCACGCGCGAGGAGGTGGCGCGGCTGCTGATGTGCGCGCCGACGCCGGCGGCCGGGGTGTTCCTGCGGCTGGCGTACGCGACGGGGCTGCGGCTGGGCGAGCTGTGCCGGCTGCGCTGGCGGGACCTGGAGATGGCCGCGTACCGGCGCTGCGTGCGGGTGGTGCAGGGCAAGGGCGGCAAGGACCGGCTGGTGCCGCTGGCCGTCGACGCGCTGGCGCTGATGCGGGGATGGCGGGCGCAGCAGATGCGGCGCCGGCAGCTGATGGGCGAGGCCGTCGACGGGGCCGATGCCGAGGCGGCCTGGGTGTTCGCGAGCGCGCGCGACGTGCGCCGGCCGCTGCGGCACACGATGGCGCAGCGCTGGTACCACGCGGCGGCGACGGCTGCGGGCATCACCAAGCCGGGCGGCCCGCACGTGCTGCGGCACAGCTACGCCACGCACCTGCTGGAGGCCGGCGTCGACCTGTACACGCTGCAGCAGTGGCTGGGGCACCAGCAGGTGAGCACGACGGCGCGCTACCTGCACCTGGTGCGTCCGGACGCCACTGTGGCGCAGCGCGGCATGTCGCTGGCGCTGCTGCAGGCGCTGCCGGCGGCAGCGCCGCCGGCCCGGCGGCCGTGCGAGGTCGGCCAGACGCTCGCCGCCTGAGATGGCCGCCACGCTGGCCGAGGCGCTGCGGCGCTTCGGCCCCGAGGTGCTGGCGCGCCGGCAGGCGCGCGGGCAGCCGCTGACGTCCGCCCAGGCCAAGGCCTGGCGCGCGATCCTGGCGTGCCGCACGCCGGCGCTGGGCGGCGAGCACCTGTGCTGCGAGGCCTGCGGAGCCGAGCAATGGCGCTGGCACTCGTGCCGCAACCGGCACTGCCCGCGCTGCCAGAGCCGCCAGCGCGAGGCCTGGCGGCGCGCGCGTGGCGCCGAGCTGCTGGACGTGCCGTACTGCCACCTGGTGTTCACGCTGCCGCACGAGCTCAACGTGCTGGCCGCCGCGCAGCCGCGCTGGGTGTACGGCGCGCTGTTCGACGCGGTCGCCGCCACGCTCACGCAGTTCGCGGCCGACCCGCGCTGGCTGGGCGGCATCGGCGCGTTCACGCTGGTGCTGCACACCTGGACGCAGGACTTGCGCCGGCACCTGCACCTGCACGCGCTGATGGCCTGCGGCGCGCTGGCCCGCGACGCAGACGGACAAGCGCACTGGCAGCCGCCGCGGCGCAGCGCGAGCTTCCTGTTCCCGGTACACGCGCTGTCGGCGGTGTTCAAGGGCAGGTTCCTGGCCGCGCTGCACGAAGCGGAGAGCAGCGGGCGGCTGCGCGCAGACCCGCAGGCCGGCGAGCGGGCGCAGCGCCTGCAGGCCCTGCAGTCCAAGCCCTGGGTGGTGTACGCCAAGACCGCGCTGGCGGGCCCGGCGGCGGTGCTGGAGTACCTGTCGCGCTACACCCAGCGCACGGCCATCGGCCACGAGCGGCTGCGCGCGGTGACGGCGCAGTCGGTGCGCTTCGTCACGCGCGTCAACCGCGCGCAGCGTGGTCGCGCCGAGCCCGGTGCCGCGCCGCAGCGGCGGCTGACGAGCCTGCCGGGCGAGGAGTTCGTTGAGCGGCTGTTGCAGCACGTGCTGCCCAGCGGCTTCAAGCGCGTCCGCCACTACGGGCTGCTGGCGCCGGCGGCCAAGGCGCAGCGCCTGGCCTGCGCCCGCGCACTGCTGGCCATGCCGGCGGCGCAACCGGCCACCCTGGAGGACGTGGCCGAGTTCATGCGCCGCGTGGCCGGCCTGGACATCGCCACCTGCCCGCATTGCCACGGCGGACGGTGGCGGGTGCTGGAACAGCGCGGGCCGCAGCCGTGCCCGGCAATGCTTGCGACGCAAGAGCGGCGTGGGCGCGCCTGCCGCGGGCCACCGGACAGGACGGCGGGATGAGCCGGTCCGTCGTTCCGGACGTCTGCGGCTGCTGCAGCAGCGGGCCGCTGGCGCGGTCGTGCCGTCGTGGCGGTGCCGGTTCCGGACGCGAAGCGCGCGGCCGGCTGCACGATGCCCGAAAGAGCGCCCGGCGTGGCTATGACGCGTCGATCGGCGGCAACATGGCTCCCGCAGTCCGGCGTCCTCCGCAGCGCAGCGGTTGTCGCTGGCGGGGCGCCACCTTACATTGCCCCATCACGCCTGCAGCGCGGCAGGTTTAGTCCAACAGGGTTTATCTGCCGCGCCACGCCGGCACGCGCCGGGCGGGTTGGCTCGGCGGCAGATAAACGCTATTCGTTAGCACGTGCTGCCCAGCGGCTTCAAGCGCGTCCGCCACTACGGGCTGCTGGCGCCGGCGGCCAAGGCGCAGCGCCTGGCCTGCGCCCGCGCACTGCTGGCCATGCCGGCGGCGCAACCGGCCACCCTGGAGGACGTGGCCGAGTTCATGCGCCGCGTGGCCGGCCTGGACATCGCCACCTGCCCGCACTGCCACGGCGGGCGGTGGCGGGTGCTGGAGCAGCGCGGGCCGCAGCCGTGCCCGGAACTGCGCGCGAGCGATGAACGGCATGGGCGCGCCTGCCGCGGGCCACCGGACAGGACGGCGGGATGAGCCGGTCCGTCGTTCCGGACGTCTGCGGCTGCTGCAGCAGCGGGCCGCTGGCGCGGTCGTGCCGTCGTGGCGGTGCCGGTTCCGGACGCGAAGCGCGCGGCCGGCTGCACGATGCCCGAAAGAGCGCCCGGCGTGGCTATGACGCGTCGATCGGCGGCAACATGGCTCCCGCAGTCCGGCGTCCTCCGCAGCGCAGCGGTTGTCGCTGGCGGGGCGCCACCTTACATTGCCCCATCACGCCTGCAGCGCGGCAGGTTTAGTCCAACAGGGTTTATCTGCCGCGCCACGCCGGCACGCGCCGGGCGGGTTGGCTCGGCGGCAGATAAACGCTATTCGTTACCGTGAAAGCCTCAACCGTTGGAGGCGAGTTCATGCCTGCCGCGCAGCAGCATTCAATTGAAACCCGCTGGGCCCGACCCCGGAGAATCAGCGGTGAATCAGGTGCTGGCTTGCGCTGGCGGGACGCTGGGGGCAGGCCACTTGCCGATGGCCTTGAGTTGCTTGATCCAGCGAGGTGCGTTTTTCCTGGCGCTCATGGCCGCGTAGTCGATGGCTTGATCAAGATAAGGCTGGCGCCCGCTGAGCAGGATGTAGATCAGGCGGATCATTTTGTGCGCCACCGCCACGATGGCCTTCTTGTGCGATTTGCGTACTGTCAGGCTGCGGTATTTTGCGACCAGGGTGCTGCGGGTCATGCGAGCAGCGTTGGCGCATTCGCACAGGATGTAGCGGATGGCGTTGTTGCCGTGACGGGTGCGCCCTGACGTGCGCTTGCCAGCGCTCTCGTGGTTGCCCGGGCTGAGCGCGGCCCAGCACGCCAAGCGCTCGGGCGAGGCAAAGCGCGTCATGTCGTCACCGATTTCGATGAGGATCAACGCAGCGGCAACCTCGTCAATGCCGGGGATGGTCTGCAGCAGGCCATGCGCCCAGGCGTAAGGCCGCATGGCACGCATCAGGTAGGCATCGAGGTCGGCCAGTTGCTGCTGCATCTGCTCGATGCTCACGCTGAGGTGATGCAGCACGAACAGGTGTCGCTCGCTGAGGTCGCCGTCCAGGCTGGCGGCCAGATCGTCGGACTTGCGCTTCAAGGCGCCGCGCGCGTGGGCGAGCAGCATGGCCGTGCTCTGTCCCTCGATCAAGCCGCGCACCATGGCACGCGCAGACACGCCGCCGATGTCAGCGACCACCGCACCCAGCTTGATGCCGCCATCGTCGAGCATCTTGTGCAGGCGATTGGTCTGCGAGGAACACGAGGCGCTGAGCTTGCGCCGGTAACGCGACACCAGGCGAAGTTCGCGCAGATCCCTGGGCGGGATGAAACTGCCGCGCACCAGGCCGAAGCGCGCCAGCACGGCCAGCCATTCCGAATCGAGCATGTCGGTCTTGCGACCCGGCACATGCTTGATGAAATGGGCGTTGACCACCCACGCAGTGATGCCAACGTTCTCCAGGTGCGAGAAAACGCTCTTCCAATAGATGCCCGTGCTCTCCATGACCACGAGCTGAACCTGCAGTTCAGCCAGCCACAGGGCCAAGGCGCGGCAATCGCGTTTGAACCCGCCGAACTCCCGACTGAGCTTGGCCACCGAGCCGTCGGGCTGCTCGATGAGCACGGTGACCACGTGCAGCATGCGGTGCACATCGATACCGGCCACGCGCCGGTGCAAGGGCGACAAACCTTCCATGACGATGCTCCTGAAAGTACAGTGCCAAGTGGCACGCAGGAGCGTCACCCGTGGCCGGTGCAATGCACCGGTGAGCTGGAAGACTCCTCGAACCGTGACCGGTTCGGGCCTCTTTACCGTACGTGCTGCCACCCAGTCCACGGCAATGGACCCGGCAGCGCAACAGTCGGGGGTGCGAGCCAGCTCGGTGGAGGTCTGGTTAGGCACCGGGGTCGGGCCTTCATTCGTATTGCGACCTCTTTGCGCCTGCGTGCCACCTCACATGGTGCACCGTCCCGGGGCTTTCATGCTCGGGGGCGAGTGGGCCGACTCATGACTGGTTAGGCCTCATGGCACAACTCTCCTACAGAATCGCGTTCCTTTTGGTTGCTGCTTCACTGGCAGCAGCCTATCTGATGGCTGCTGCCTCGTGGCTGGGAGTCGGCAACAGGATACTCTCAGCCCTCTCGACCCCGATAGGTCTCTTCGGGTCGCCCATCCCAGTGCTACTGGCTGCCTGGGTACCCTGGCCGCTTCGAGTCTTGCTTAGTTGGATCCTCCTCGCGCTGCTAGTTCGGCGGTCTTGGCTTTCTGTTCGGAACAGAAGTCTGGTGGCGCCTTCTTCCTTCTCAACTTGGCAAGGCCGTCTACTGGTCGTCTCTGTCGCAAGCCTCGGCCTGATGATCTTGGCGCTCGTCGTATCTGTCTTGATCAAGGCCGGCTCAGGTGTTCCAGCAGCGCTCGTCGGAATTCCCGCGTTCTTAATGCTAACTCCCACCCTCTTCTACGTGGAGGCAACCTCATTACTCCGACTCGGGATGAAGGAGCAAAAGGCCGCACTCCCGCAGATCCTCCGATGAGGCCTAAGGAAGGTCTGCAAAACGCCCCCGCGAAGCCGGCTTGCCCGTGCGAGGTAGGCAGGCGAGGATGCCCGACATGAAGCAGCTCGGACTTGGCCTGAACCTGTCGACGAAGAAGACGCGCAAGCGCGAGTTCCTCGAGGAGATGGACCGCGTGGTGCCGTGGGCGGCGCTGGTGGAGATCGTGCAGCCGCACTATCCGCGAGCCAGGACCGGGCGGCCGCCGTTTGCGCTGGAGACGATGCTGCGCATCCACTACCTGCAGCAATGGTTCGGGCTGAGCGACCCGGCGATGGAAGAGGCGCTGCACGACGTGCCGCTGTACCGGGAGTTCGCTCGGCTCGATGGTGCGACGCAGAGGTTGCCCGACGAGACGACGATCCTGCGGTTTCGCCACCTGCTGGAGCGCCACGAACTGGCGGCCGACATGCTGCGCCTGGTGGCCGATCTGCTGCAGCACAAGGGCCTGATGCTGCGCACCGGCACGGTGGTGGACGCGACGCTGATCGCGGCGCCCAGCTCGACGAAGAACGCCGAAGGCGAGCGCGATCCGGAGATGAAGCAGACCCGCAAGGGCAACAACTGGTACTTCGGGATGAAGGCGCACATCGGGGTGGACGCGGCCTCGGGGCTGGTGCACACGGTGGTGGCCACGCCGGCGAACGTCAACGACCTGAACGTGGCCGGACAACTGCTGCATGGCGAGGAACGCAACGCCTTCGGCGACGCCGGCTACCAGGGCGTGCACAAGAGGCCCGAGGCGCGAGGGCCGACCTGGCACGTGGCCTTGCGCCCGGGGCTGCGGCGGCTGCTCGACGCGCGGGATCGCCAGGATGCGATCACCGAGCGAATCGAACAACTCAAGGCCAGCGTGCGGGCCAAGGTGGAGCACCCGTTTCGCGTGCTGAAGCGGCAGTTCGGCTTCACCAAGGTGCGGTACCGGGGGCTGGCCAAGAACACGGCGCAGATCCAGACGCTGTTCGCGCTGGCGAACCTGTGGATGGCGCGAAGGCATCTCATGGGAGCCCGGGGATGAGTGCGCCCGGTGGGCGCCAAACGTCCCCCGCTGGGCGCCATTTGCTTCGTTTCTCCGTCCTACAACGCTGGCTCGGGGGCGCAATGCGCTCCTGCACAAAGCCGTCGCTAACGATGTCGCGCCGATCCGGTCGCTCGGCGTGTTGTGCAGACCTTCCTTAGGTGATCCCAGATTCATGGTGCTGGTCCTGCACGCACGTTCTGAAAGCGTTGCCCGCGAGCGTGGCCCCGGCCGCCTCTCAAGAAACTCCTCCCAAGTGATTGATGCAGGCGGAGTTTTTCTAGGCGGTGGCTGAGTCAGGCGTGACCGGTACGAGCGACATGCCGAGCCGCTGCGCCTTGCGCTGCAGGTTGTGCAGTACACGCTGGCGGTATCGCTCCTCGTAGTCGGCCCGACCTTGATCGGTGTGCTCCTGGCCCTTGCTCAGCAGGCTGTAGATCAGCCGGGCGAGCTTGTGCGCGGCGGCCGTGACGGCTTTGGTTTTGTCCATGCGGGCGCACAAACGTCGGTAGTACGCGCCCAGCGCCGACTGGCTGGTGCACAGCGCCGCGGCGGCCAGCCGCAGCGCTTGAGCGGCGCGGTTGGCCGTGGGACGTGTCTTGCCGCTCATGACCTTGCCGCCGGTGATCTTGGTGCCCGGGCACAGCCCCATCCAGGAGGCGAAGTGCTTGTCGCTGGGGAACTTGCTCATGTCGGTGCCGGCCTCGGAGACCACCACCCGCGCGGTCGTCACGTCCACGCCGTCGATGCGGGTGAGATCCACGCCGCACATCTGGAACAACCGCGTGCGCAGGTCGAACTTCGGTGCGTTACGGGCCTTGCTGCGCTTCTCGCCGCGCTGGGGCTTGACGCGACACAGCAAGATCCGTCGGGCGATGAACTTCAATTCGTTCAATACCCCGCTGCGGCCTGAACCTAGACAGGATTCGCCGCGGCAAGCCGGCTGAAGCCCTCGTCTCCAACGCGATGAACCAGATCCATGCCCGAGTGCCGCGCGCGCGTGACAATGCCGGCCCCAGCCCATGCACCACACCCTCTTCGACACCCCGGGTGTCAACCATCTGCTCCGCGGCCTCTCCCGTCTGATCCTGCGTCTGCAGGGCTGGACCGTCGAGGGGGCTCTTCCCAAGGAAGCGAGCAAGTGCGTGCTCATCGCGGCACCGCACACCAGCAACTGGGATCTGCCGTACACGCTGATGGTGGCGTTCTGTCTGCGCCTGCGCATCTACTGGCTGGGCAAGGCGAGCCTGTTTCGCTGGCCCTTCGGGCCGGTGATGCGCTGGCTGGGCGGCGTGCCGGTCGATCGCAGCAGGAGCAACAACCTCGTCGCCTCGGCCGCGGCGGCCATCGTCGCGGCGCAGGGCCCTCTGCAACTCGTCGTGCCGCCCGAAGGCACACGAGGCAAGACTCGTCACTGGAAGACCGGGTTCTACTTCATTGCGCTCGAAGCGAAGGTCCCGATCGTCCTGGCCTACATGGACTATGCGCGCAAGGTCAGCGGTTTGGGCCCGGTGTTCGAACCGACAGGCGACATCGACAAGGACATGCAGGAAATCAAGCGTTTCTATGCCGGAGTCCGAGGCCGCAATCAAGACCAGTTCACATCGGACTGAAGCCATGGCAGCAGTCGCTTTGCACGGCTCGATTCAGCGCGGCCTGTCACGAACAGCTTGGCGTGGCGTCCGTTCCGCCTTGCCGATGCCTGCGGTTCGACGTGGCGCGTCGCCTCGCGGCTGAGACCGGCGCCGCCTCACGCCCGACTTCCTCGTCTCCCGTTTCCCCACCCCGCACCATGCCAAGCCCCGACCTCGACATCCCCCGCATCTTCAACGTCATGGAGAGCGCCCACCGCATCCACAACCCGTTCACGCCCGACAAGTTCGCCACGCTGGGCGCGGCCTTGCGCCTGCAGCCGGGCATGCGCGTGCTGGACCTGGGCTGCGGCTCGGGCGAGATGCTGTGCACCTGGGCGCGCGACCACGGCATCACCGGCATCGGCGTCGACATGAGCCGGCTGTTCAGTGCCCAGGCCCGGCAGCGCGCCGAGGAACTGGGCGTCGCCGACCGCGTGCGCTTCGTCCACGCCGACGCGGCCGGCCATGTCGCCGAAGAGAAGGTCGACGCGCCGCCTGCGTCGGCGCGACGTGGATCGCCGGTGGCGTGGCGGGCACGGCCGAACTGCTGGCGCGCAGCCTGCGGCCGGGCGGCATCCTGCTGATCGGCGAGCTGTATTGGCGCCAGTTGCCGCCTTCCGAGGCCGTCGCGCAGGGCTGCCTGGCGCGCTCGATCACCGACTTCCTCGTGCTGCCGGAACTGCTCGCGTCCTTCGGGCGCCTGGGCTACGACGTCGTCGAGATGGTGCTGGCCGACCAGGACGGCTGGGACCGCTACGAGGCTGCCAAGTGGCTGACGACGCGCCGCTGGCTCGAAGCCCACCCCGACGACGAGCTGGCTCCCGAACTGCGCGCCAAGCTGGCCACGGAGCCCGTGCGTTATGCGACCTACACGCGCGAGTACCTGGGCTGGGGCGTGTTCGCGCTGATGCCGCGCTGATGGGCGTGCTGCTGGACGGTGGCGTCGTCTCTGCGGGCGACGCCATCGAGGTCCGGCTGCCACCCTTGCCGCACACTCGGCTGGAACGAGTCTGAGCGCCGCTCGCTCCGTCCCCCGCCGTGACCGCGCCCGTGCGGTTGCCACGTTCCGGTGAACGCCGCCCAGCTCCTGCCGCCATGCTCCGTTTCATCGTCCCCGCCGTCTGCGCCCTCGGTGTCGTCTTCGTCCTGCTGCTCGGCACGGCGCTGCCCGAGGTCGTCGCCTCGCACTTCGGCCCGTCGGGCCGGCCCGATGGCTTCATGCCGCGGTCTGTGTTCGTCGCGCTGATGGCGGCGCTAGTCGGCGGCGTGCCGCTGCTGGTGTGGTGGCTGCAACTGCGCAGCATCCGCAGCGGCCAGCTGCGCATCCCGCACGGCGACTTCTGGCGCTCGCCGGCGCAGCTTGCGTCCACCGACATCTGGCTGAGCCGGCATGCCGCGGCCATGGCGATCGTGACCACCGTTTTCCTGTGCAGCGTGTACGCGATGGTCGTCGCGGCCAACCGCGAGCCGGTGGTCGCGCTGGGCGCCGTCCCGTTGTGGCTGGCGCTGATCGGCTACGTGGCGTTCACGGGCTTGTGGGTGCTGCGCCTGCACCGGCGTTTCCGCCGTCCCTGACGCCGGCGATGCGCTGCGTCCGGGCGCGGGCGCGATTCCTGCCCACCGCCTGCGCGCCATGGACCGGGAACTCCAGACCACCGCCCTGCACCTGCTGGCCGCGCTGGCGGCCGGCGGGGTGATCGGGCTCGAACGCAGCTTCCACGGCCGCCCGGCGGGTTTCCGCACGCACTCGCTGGTCTGCCTGGCGTCGGGCCTGCTGATGCTGGTGACCACCTCGCAGGCCACCTGGATGCCGGGCATCTCGCCCGAGGCGATCCGCACCGACCCGACGCGCATGGCGCAGGGCATCATGACCGGCATCGGCTTCCTGGGCGCCGGCGTCATCTTCAAGGAAGGCCTGTCGGTGCGCGGCCTGACGACGGCGGCGTCGATCTGGATCACCGCCGCGATCGGCATCCTGCTCGGCGTCGGCCTCTACGTGCCGGCGACGATCGCGACGGTGCTCACCTTGATCACGCTGTCGGCCTTCCGCTGGGTCGAGGCGCGTCTGCCCTCGCACTTCTACGCCCACTACCTGGTGCGTTTCGAACGTGCGCAGGCGCTGTCCGAGACCGCGGTGCGCCAGTTGCTCGGCGAGCACCGCTTCACGGTCGCCAACGTCAGCCACCGCCTGTCCGACGACGGCCGGCTGGTCGAGTACCGCATGGTCATCCGCACGCGCTCGCCGGAGAACGTCTCCGGGCTGTCGGACGCGATGCGCGGGCTGCCGGTGGTGCACTCGTTCCGCATCTCGCCGACCGGCGACTGAACCTCCGTCTGCCCTGACGGCCTGCGGCGGTCAACTGCGCCGCGCGAGCAAGCGCAGGCGAATCGCTTCGTTCGCGCGCGTGTGTGCCGTTGTCAGACTGGCCGACTTTTCACGATGTCCGCCGCCCCGCCCGCACTGCACGCCCCCACCGCCGACGCGACGCACGGTGGCGCTTCGCCAGCCCCGCGGCCCCAGCTCGACGTGCGCCACGCGGTCGCGGTCTGCGTCGGCATGGTCATCGGCGCCGGGATCTTCAAGACCTCGCCGATGGTGGCGGCCAGCCTTACCAGCGACACGGCGGTGTACGCTGCCTGGGTGCTGGGCGGCGTGCTCTCCTTCATCGGCGCGCTGTGCTTCGCCGAGCTGGCCTCGGCCTTCCCCGACCCCGGAGGTGACTACCACTTCCTGCGCCTGGCTTACGGCCGCCGCCTCGGCCTGCTGTTCGCCTGGTCGCGCTTTGCGGTCATCCACTCGGGCTCGATGGCGCTGCTGGCCTTCGTCTTCGGTGACTACCTCGACCAGCTGGCGCACCTCGGGCCCTATGGCAGCGCGGTCTTCGCCGCGGCGGTGATCGTCGTGCTGCTGCTGCTCAACCTGCGGGGCATCCGCGTCGGCGTGGGCACCCAGCTCGGTCTGATGCTGCTGGTCGTGTGCGGCCTGCTGGCCGTCGGCGCGGCCGGGGCGGTGCTGGCCTGGCAGGGTGTGGCGCCGGCCACGCCGCTGACGGCCACCCCTGGTGCGGGCCGCCCGGCCTGGGGCGAGGCGCTGGTCTTCGTGTTCCTCGCCTACGGCGGCTGGAGCGATGCCGCCACGCTGTCGGCCGAGATGCGGGACACGCGCCGCGGCATCGTGCAGGCGCTGCTGCTGGGCCTGACGCTGGTGGCCGCGCTGTACCTGCTGGCCAACTGGGCCTTCCTGCGCGGTCTGGGGCTGGCCGGCATGGCCGCCAGTTCGGCCCCCGCCGCCGACCTGCTGCGCCGCGCTGCCGGGCCGTGGGGCGAGGCGGCGATCGTCGGCGTCGTCGCGGTGACCTCCATCACGGTGATGAACGCGGTGCTGATCGCCGGCGCGCGCACCACCTACGCGGCCATGCGCGACCTGCCGCGCCACACGCCGCTGGGCGACTGGGATGCGCGTCGCGGCACGCCGCGCGCGGCGCTGCTGGCGCTGGGTGCCGTGGCGCTGGCCCTGGTGGGCCTGGGCACCGCCACGCGCGGCGGTTTCGCGACGATGGTCGACTACCTGTCGCCGGTCTACTGGTTCTTCCTGCTGCTGTCCGGGGGCGCGCTGATCGTCCTGCGTCACCGCCGGCCCGAGGCGCCGCGGCCTTTTCGCGTCCCGCTCTTCCCGCTGCTGCCGCTGCTGTTCATGTCCGGCAGCGCCTACCTGCTGTGGTCCAGCCTCGTCTACGTCAAGGCCGGCGCCGTCGCCGGGCTGGTGGTGCTGGCCGTCGGCGGGTTGCTGCTGTGGCCGCTGCTGCGGCCCGGCCGCGGGCATCCCGACGATTCGACCCACAGGAGCTGAAGCCATGACTCTCGCCCATCCGCAGTCGCGGCGTCGCCGCGCGATCCCTGGCGCCAGGCCGCCGGTCCTGGCGCCGCTGGCGCTGGCCCTGGCGGCGCTGGCGCCGCCGCTGCAGGCCCAGTCCGCCGCTGACGATCCCGAGCAGATCACGATCGTCGGATCGCGCGTCAAGGGCCGCACCGTGTTCGACAGCCCGGTGCCGATCGACCGCTACACGGCGCGCGAGGTCGAGCAGGCCATCGTCGGCACCGGCGAGCTGGGGGCCGCACTGCAGGCGCTGTCGCCGTCGATCAACCAGCCGCGCGCCTCGGTCAGCGGCGCCGTCGACTCGGTGCGCGTGGTGCAACTGCGCGGCCTGGCGCCCGACCAGGTGCTGGTGCTCGTCAACGGCAAGCGCCGCCACACCAACGCGGTGGTCGACCTGGAAGGCATCTTCCAGGGCACGGTGCCGGTCGACCTGAACACCATACCGGCCAGCGCGATCGAGCGCATCGAGATCCTGCGCGACGGCGCCGGCGCGCAGTACGGCAGCGACGCGATCGCCGGCGTCATCAACATCGTGCTCAAGGGCGGCGGCCAGGGCGGCGGCACATCGCTCAGCTACGGCGCCAACCACACCGACTTCAAGCCCCTGGGCCGCACGCTCACGGACGGCCAGACGCTGCAGCTGGCGGGCGACCAGGGTTTCACCTTCGCCAACGGCGGCACGCTGCGCGTGGGCGCCGAGCTGCAGCGCAAGGCCGGCACCAACCGCGCCGGGCTGCGCGACCCCGACGCTGCCTGGTGGGCGCAGGAGCCCCAGGACCTGGCGCTGGACGGCTCGGTGCGCTTCAAGACCGGCGACCCCGAGGTGCGCGCTGTCAACGGCTTCGCCAACGCCACGCTGCCACTGGCCGGCGGCGCCGAGGCCTACGCTTTCGCGACGCTGGCGCGCCGGCGCAGCGAGGGCGCGGCGTTCTTTCGCTACCCCAGCGAAGACAGCAACGTGCCGGCGATCTATCCCGAGGGCTACCGCCCCGAGACCACCGGCCGTCTGACCGACATCGGCGCCGTCGCCGGTGCCCGGCTGAACGCGGGCGACTGGGCGCTGGACACCAGCCTGCGTCTGGGCCGCAACGACTTCGACTACGGCGTCGACCACTCGCTCAACGCCTCGCTGGGCGCGGCCAGTCCGACCCGCTTCCACCTCGCCGACTTCCGCTCCGAGCAGTGGAGCGCCAACCTGGACGCCACGCGCACGCTGGCGCTGCCGGGTCTGGCCAAGCCGCTGAACCTGGCCGCCGGCGCCGAGTGGCTGCGCGAGGGCTACCGCACGCAGCCGGGCGACCCGGCGTCGTACGCCGCCGGCGCGGTGACCGGCGTGACGCCCGGCGCGCAGGCCGGCCCCGGGCTGCGTCCCGAGGACGCGGTCGACATCTCGCGCCACGTCGCCTCGGTCTATGTCGACGCCGAGGCCGAACTCGCGCGCGACTGGCTGCTCGCGGCAGCGCTGCGCCATGCCGACTACTCGGACGCCGGCAACTCCACGACCGGCAAGCTGGCCGCGCGCTACGCGGTGACGCCGCAGTGGCTGCTGCGAGGCTCGGTCAGCACCAGCTTCCGCGCGCCGGCGCTGGCGCAGCAGGGCTTTCGCTTCTCGTCGCTGAACTTCAACAGCGACGGCAGCGGGCTGCAGAACCGGGCGCTGCTGCCGGCCTCCGACGCGCTGGCGCAGGCCTTCGGCGCGCAGGACCTCAAGCCCGAGAAGTCGCACCACCTGAGCGTCGGCACCGCCTGGCGGCCGACGAAGGCGACGACGCTCAGCGTCGACGCCTACCGCATCCGGGTCACCGACCGCATCACGCTGTCGAGCAACCTGGAGAGCGACGCCGTCAGCGCCTATCTCGCCAGCATCGGCCGCAGCGATATCCAGAGCGTGGCCTTCCTCACTAACGCGCTCGACACCACGACGCGTGGCGTCGACGTCGCCGCCAGCCACGAGCTGGCCTTGGCCGAGGGCACGCTGACGCTCAACGCCGCGCTGAACTACAACCGCACGCGGCTGGACGCGGTGCGCAACAGCTCGGCGGCGCTGGCCGCGATCGACCCGACGCTGACGCTGGTCGGCGGCGAGGCCCAGCTGCGCGTCACCCACGGCTCGCCGCGCAGCAAGCTGATCCTGGGGGCCGACTGGCAGGGCCAGCGCTGGGGTGTGACGACACGCGCCACGCGCTACGGCAGCGTCTGGGCCTACTCGTACGACGATCGCGCCGACACCGTCGACGGCACGCTGGCGCAGAAGCTGGGCGGCGCCTGGGTCGTCGACCTGGAGCTGCAGTTCAAGCCCGAGCGTGGCCTGACGCTGGCGCTGGGCGCCAACAACCTGTTCGACCGCTATCCGCCGCGCACGCTGGCGGGCAGCAGCTACGCCGGCGTGCTGCCGTACAACTTCCTCGACCCGACAGGCACCAACGGCGCCTACTACTACACGCGCGCCAACTGGCGCTGGTGACACGTCTGTGCCGCGTCCTTGCGCCAGCCCCGCGGTCCGCGCTCCGGCGCTGGGCATACTCGCCGCATCGACGACGAGAGGCGGAGCGTGGTGATGGCAGCGGGCAGCAAAGGGCTGGTGGGCCGGCTGGGTTGGGCGGGGTTCGCGGCGGCGCTGGCCGTCTACTCGGCCTTCCTCGGCGTCAGCGCGGGCGCCGTCAGCTATTTCGCGACGGCGATCGCCTGGGTGCTGTTCGCGGTGTCCTGGTTCCAGCCGCCGACGCCCGAGAACGCCAGGCTGCGCAACACGACCGCGATCGCGGCGGTCGTGCTGCTGCTGCTGAGCCTGGGGGTGCGCTGGGCGTTCAAGGTCTAGCCGCGGCACCGTCTCGCGTTCGCGGCGACACTGCGCCCCGGCATCACCCCCGGAGCCCGCTTGAGACGTCACCATGAACGCCATCGCCTGCAACGCATCGGCTGGCTGCGTGCCGCGGTGCTGGGGGCCAACGATGGCATCGTCTCCACGGCCAGCCTGATCCTCGGCGTCGCCGGCGGCGGCGGCGGGCGCGACGCGGTCTTGATCGCCGGCGTCGCCGCGCTGGCCGCCGGCGCGATGTCGATGGCCGCCGGCGAGTACGTCTCGGTCAGCTCGCAGGCCGACACCGAACGTGCCGACCTCGACGTCGAGCGCCGTGAACTTGCCGATGACGGCGCCGCCGAACACGAGGAGCTGACGCGCATCTACGTCGGCCGCGGCGTCGAGCGTGCGCTGGCTTCCCAGGTCGCGGCGCAGCTGATGGCGCACGACGCGCTCGGCGCCCACGCACGCGACGAGCTCGGCATCAACGAGATCACCCAGCCGCGGCCGGTGCAGGCGGCGCTGGCTTCGGCAGCGGCCTTCGCCGCCGGGGCGCTGGCGCCGCTGGCCGTCGCCTGGGCGCTGCCGGAGGCGGCGGTCACCGGCGCGGTGACGGCCGCTTCGCTGCTGCTGCTGGTGTCGCTGGGCGCGCTCGCCGCCCGGGCCGGCGGGGCGCCGGCCGGCATGGCCGCGGCACGTGTCGGCTTCTGGGGCGCTCTGGCGATGGCCGTGACCTACGGCGTCGGGGCGCTGGTCGGCCGCGTGGTCTGAACCGCGGCCCTCAGCCGCCGGGCATCACCGGCACCGGCAGCGCCTCGAAGCCCGGCCGGGCGAACAAGTAGCCCTGGTACAGGCGCACGCCCTGGGCGCGCAGCCAGCGGTATTCGCCGGGCGTTTCCACGCCCTCGGCGACGACGTCGATCGCCAGCAGCTCGCAGGTCAGCAGCAGGCCGCGCAGGATGGCCTGGCGCGGGCCGTGGGTCTCGATGCCGTGGATCAGATGCCGGTCGACCTTGATCATGTCGGGCTGGAAGTCGGCCAGCAGGTTCAGCCCCGACTGGCCGGCGCCGAAGTCGTCGATCGCCAGCAGCAGGCCGTCGGTCTTGTGGCGGTTGACGAGCGCGGCGAAGCTGCAGCGGTCGGCGATGGCGTCGCTCTCGGTCACCTCGAAGACCAGGCGCTCGGGCGGCAGCCCGGCTTCGCGCGCGGCGCGCAGCGTGGCGTCGATCGCGTCCTCGTCGGCCAGCACGCCGTGCGGCAGCAGGTTCAGGTTCAGCAGGCAGGGCAGGCCCAGCCGCGCGGCCATCGCCAGCGCACGCGCGCGGCTGGCGCGGTCGAAGGCGGCACGCTGGTCCTCGGGCACGCGGTTCAGCACCTCCATCGCCGGTTCGCCGGCCGGCCCGCGCACCAGCGCCTCGTACGAGACGACGCGGCGTTCGACCGCGTCGATGATCGGCTGGAAGGCGTAGCTGAACGGCGGCGCCATCGGCGGTACGCGCATGCTTCAGGCGGCCAGCGGTGCGAAGTCCGACAAGCGCTGGCGCCAGCGCCCGGCGCCGAAGGCCGCCAGCAGCTTGCGCGCGCGACCCACGTCCAGCCGTGCCAGGCAGCCGGCGCTGCCGAAGAAGTCGTCGAAGCCGGCCAGCTGCGACAGGTCCTCGCTGTCCGTCGGAAAACCCATCGACCAGTTGCCGAAGCTGCGGCGCGGGATGGGCTCTTCGATGATGCGCGTGACGTGCTCGTGGCGCGGGTCGGCGACGATGCGCGCGAACAGCTCGCTCACCGCGCGCGCCGGGCCTTCGATTACCTGGAAGAAGCTGCCGTCGGCGTAGAGCAGCATGCCGGTGATGCTGTCGCGCTCGTTGCGTACGCGAGAAGCATCCAGCATGTCGCGCAGCGCCGCGGCGTCGAAGGGCTCGCAGGCGGCGCTGGCGTAGATGCAGTGGGTGAGATGGGTCATCGGTCGTCTCCTGGCAACGCGCCCGCTGCGCGGGTACGTCTAGGCGCCCGGTGGCCGGCCTTCGCAGGTGCGGGCACCGACAGCTCGACGCCGTCGCCGCCGGCCCTGGAGGCTGGCGGGTCGAGGTCATTGTTCTCCTCGGCTTGCCTTCTGTCATGTGGTGAAGCTGCGGAAATCGGGCCCAGTTCGTGCCATCTTGACAATTCGCAAGCGGTTGAGCGCGCGCCTCGGGCTCCGCTCCGATGCCATCATCGCCGCCGTCCTCGTCGCGAAGAAAGGCAGTTCGTGAAGCTCCCGGTGTCCTCGTTCGTGCGTGTCTGCGGGGCTGCGGCCCTGGTGTTCCTGGCCAGTGCCGCTGCGTCGGCGCCGCGCCTGCCCGAAGACGTCAAAGGCAGTGCCGACCCGGCGCTCGTGCAGCGCTTCGCCGGCTCGGTGCTGATCGGCTACCGTGCCGAGGACTGGGACACGGCGCGCCTGCCCACCAGTCCGGCCATCGACCGTGCCGCCGCCGGCAAACCGTTCAAGGACCTGGCCACGGTCGAGGGCCGGCGCACACGCGCCGTCTACCTGGCGCCCGAAGGCAAGGCGCCGGCCGAGGTCTACCGCAACTACGAGCAGGCGCTGGTGGCCGCTGGGCTGAAGAAGAAGTTCGCCTGCGAGTCGCGCTGCGACGACGCGTTCTTCGCGTTGCGTGTGCTGGGCGTCGAGGAAGGGCTGGCCTGGGCCCCCGGTGCGATCCCGGCGCCCGGCGGCGGTTCGTTCAACGTGCCCGACGCGATCGCCTTCGAGGAAGGCCGGCTGCTCGTCGGCACGCTGCCGCGGCCCGGCGGCGAGGCCTGGGTGATGGTCTACGTCAGCAAGGCGGTCAACGGCAGCACGCGCTACGCCCAGGCTTTCGTCGAGACCGTCGAGCCGCGTGCGATGGCCACCGGCCAGGTGAAGGTGCTGGCCGCGGCCGACATCCAGGCGGGCCTGCGCGCCGACGGCAAGGTCGCGTTCTACGGCCTGTACTTCGACAGCGGCAAGGCCGAGCTCAAGCCCGAGTCGCGGCCGCAGCTCGACGAGATGGCCCGGCTGCTGAAGTCGCAGCCGTCGCTGCAGGCCTTCGTCGTCGGCCACACCGACGGCCAGGGCGCGCTGGAGAGCAATCTGCAGCTGTCGCAGGCCCGCGCCCAGGCGGTCGTCGACGCGCTGCAACGCCAGGGCATCGCCGCGTCGCGCCTGGCCGCCAAGGGCGTCGCCAGCCTGGCGCCGGTGGCGACGAACGCCAGCGACGAGGGCCGGGCGCGCAACCGGCGGGTCGAGCTGGTGCTGCGCTGAAGGCGAGCCATCCGCCCGACGCACGGTGCGCCCGGCGGACTCGGCCGCTAGACTGCGTCGCACGATGGACCCCGAAATCGCCCGCCGCGCCGGCGACGCACTGATCGAAGACGCCCGCCAACGCCGCCTCGCCGAGCGCGAGGCGCGCGCGCCGTGGCTGCCGTGGGTCTACCGTGTCGACGGCATCGAGCGGCTGTCGCGCGTCGAGCAGGCCGAGCGGTTGGAGGCGGCGCGCCGGGAGGTGATGGGCAGCCCGGCTGACATCGCGGTGACGTTCGCTGTGCTGGTCGTCATCGTGGGCGCTGCGATCGGGGCCGGGGCCTCCGGCCTCACCTGGCTCCTGCTCGGGTGGGGCGTCCCGGTTCCGCTGCGCATTCTGCTGATGCGCCGGGCACTGCGCCGCCAGCTCGCCCGCGCCGCCGACGAGGTCTCCCCCTCGCGCTGATTTCGCCCCGCGCGCGCCGCGTGGCACGATGCTCCGGCGCCGGTGCCCGGCGCCCGCATCAGGAGGCCGCATGCTCGTCCCGCCGGGTTTCCACACCGTCACGCCCTACCTCGTCGTCGACGGCGCCGCGCGCCTGATCGACTTCCTCGTGCAAGGCCTGGGCGGCAGCGAGGAGTTGCGCCACGTCGACGGCGGCATCGTCGCGCACGCCCAGGTGCGCCTGGGCGACTCGATGCTGATGCTCTGTGACGCCACCGCCGCCTGGCCGGCTATGCCGTGTTCGCTCTACCTCTACGTCGACGACGCCAACGCGGCGATGGCGCGGGCGCTGGCCGCCGGCGCGACGCTGGTCATGGAGGTGGGCGACAAACCGTATGGCGACCGCCAGGGCGGCGTGCGCGACCCGGCCGGCAACGTCTGGTGGCTGTCGCAGCGGCTGGTCGACGGGCCGTACTGAGCACGCAGCAGGCTTGACAGCGGGCGGGCCGGCCCGCCACCCGGGCACCGGGCTTGCCGAACTCGGGGCTCCACCACGGCCCTCTCGCACGCATGCCGTCCCACCCGCGGTTCACCCGGCTCAACGTCGGCTGCGGCCCCGATCCGGTGCCCGGCTGGCTGAACGCCGACCGCCGGCCCGCCGCCGGTGTCGACCTCGTCGGCGACGTCTGCATCGGGCTGCCGCTGGCCGATGCCTCGGTCGACTACGCCGTCGGCATGCACCTGCTGCAGGACATCGCCTGGCCCGAGCTGCCGGCGGCGGTGGCCGAGCTGCGCCGCGTGCTGCGCCCCGGCGGCGTGCTGCGCCTGGGCCTGCCCGACCTCGACCGCGCGATCGACGCCTACCGGCGCGGCGACTCCGGCTACTTCTTCGTGCCCGACGACGACGCGCGCGACGTCGGTGCCAAGCTGGTGACGCAGATCATCTGGTACGGCTCGGTGCGCACGCCGTTCACCTGGGGCTACGCGCGCGAGCTGCTGCAGGGCGCCGGCTGGCGCGAGGTGACGCGCTGCGAGTTCGGCCGCAGCGCCAGCGCCTGGCCCGACATCGCCAGCCTGGACAACCGCGAGCGCGAGAGCCTCTACGTCGAGGCGCTGGCGTGAGGTGGCTGCCGCCGTCGGGGCCGGGCCTCGTGATCTCGCCGCACCTGGACGACGCCGTCTTCGGCTGCGGCGTCTGGCTGGCGGCGCGCCCCGGCAGCCGCGTCGCGACGGTCTTCGCCGGCGTGCCCGACGACCCGGCGCTGGCCACCGACTGGGACCGCCGCTGCGGCTTCGGCAGCGCCGGCGAGGCGGTGACGATGCGGCTGGACGAGGACCGGCGTGCGCTGGCGCGCGTCGGTGCCGAGCCGACCTGGCTGGACTTCGCCGACGCCCAGTACGGCCGCACGCCGGAACCCGAGGCCATCGCCGACGCGCTGCGCCGGCTGCTGGAGACCGAGCGCCCGCGCTGGCTGCTGCTGCCGCTGGGCCTGTTCCATTCCGACCACCGGCTGGTGCACGACGCCGCGGTGCAGGCTTTCGGCATGCGCGCTGACGGCGTCGACCTCGTGTTCTGGGAAGACGCGCTGTACCGCGGCATGCCCGGCGTGCTGCAGGCGCGGCTGGCCGAGCTGCTGGCTGCCGGCTGGGTGGGCACGCCGCTGTTCGACGCGCCGCCGACGCCGGCGACCTGGGGCGCCAAGCGCAAGGCGGTGGCGGCCTACGCGAGCCAGCTGCGTGCCTTCGGCCCCGGCGGCGCCGAGGACGTCGAGCGGCCCGAACGTTTCTGGCGCTTCGGCGCGGCCGGAGCCTCGGCGTGACCGACGAGCCGCGCGTCGGTGTCGTCGTGCTGACGCACGAGCGCCCGGCCGAGCTGGCGCGCTGCCTGGTGCAGCTGGCCGCGCTGCCGGAGCGGCCACCGATCGTCGTCGTCGACAACGGCACACGCGGCGGTGTCGCCGACGTCGTCGCCGCCCATCCCGGCGTGACGCTGGTGCGCAGCGACCGCAACCTGGGCGCTGCCGGCCGCAACCTCGGTGTCGGCGTGCTGGCCACGCCTTACGTCGCTTTCTGCGACGACGACACCTGGTGGGCGCCGGGGGCGCTGGCGCGTGCGGTGGCGCTGCTCGACGCCTGGCCGCGCATCGGCGCGCTGTCGGCGCGGGTGCTCGTCGGCCCCGAGCAGCAGCCCGACCCGACCTGCGCCGTGATGGCCGCCAGCCCGCTGGCGCACGACGGCCTGCCGGGGCCGCGGCTGGTGTCCTTCATGGCCGGCGCGGCGGTGATGCGCACCCAGGCCTTCCGCGACGCCGGCGGCTACGAGCCGCGCTTTTTCATCGGTGCCGAGGAGCCGCTGCTGGCGCTGGAGATGGGCGCACGCGGCTGGGCCATCGTCTACGCCGACGAGGTGGTGACGCACCACCATCCGTCGGCCGTGCGCGACGCCGACGCGCGGCGCTGGCTGCTGGCGCGCAACCGCCTGTGGCTGGCCTGGCTGCGGCTGCCGTGGCCGCTGGCGCTGCGCGACACACGCGCCGTGCTGCACGAAGCGCGTGCCGCCGGGGTCGCCGCGGCTGCGCTGCGTGCCGCGCTGGCCGGGCTGCCGTGGGTGCTGGCGCACCGGCGGCCGGTGCCGGCGCCGGTGGCCGAGGACTGGCGCCGCGTGCATCACGGCGCCGGGGCGGCGGAACTCAGCCGCCGCGGATCAGGCCTTCGGCCCGCATCGCCTGCTGCACCGCCGGACGCGCGCCGACACGTTCGATGAAGCGCGCCAGGTGGGCGAAACGCGACAGGTCGACGCCGACGTGCTTGGACCAGCCGGCGACGACGAAGAGGTAGGCGTCGGCGACGCTGAAGTCCTCGCCGAGCAGGAAGGGCTGATCGGCCAGCGCCGCGTCGACGTAGGCGAAACGGTCGCCGAGCTTGCTGCGGAACAGGGCCTTGGCTTCTTCCGGCATGCCGGGCGTGAACAGCGGCGAGAAGCCCTTGTGCAGCTCGGTCGAGATGAAGTTCAGCCACTCGACGAGGCGGTAGCGCGCCATCGTGCCGGCGGGCGGCGCGAGCTTCTTCTCGGGCACCTGGTCGGCGATCCACTGCACGATCGCCGGGCCTTCGCTGAGGCGCTCGCCGCTGTCGAGCTCGAGCAGCGGCACGTAGCCTTTGGGGTTGATCGTGTAGTAGTCGGTGCCGTCGGCCAGGCGGTGCGTCTTGGTGCTGGCCATCACGGCGTGGAAGGCCAGGCCGGACTCGAGCAGCACGATGTGCGGCGACAGCGAACACGCGCCGGGGCTGTAGTAGAGCTTCATGGGATCTCCGTCGTATGGGTGGCGCGATGCGGCCGCGGCGCGCGGCGGCAAGGCGCCGGCGCGATTGGACGCCGGAATGCAAAACGCTGCACGCGTCAGGCGATGACGGCCTGCAGCGGCCGGCGCAGCGAGTCGGGCAGGCGCGCGCCGCGGCCGATGCGCACGACGAGGTCCGGCCGCAGCGTGCCCAGGCCGAAGGCGGCGGCCAAAGGCGCCCGCAGCGCTGCCACCTCCACCGGCGGGTTCAGCAGCGACAGCTGCAGCCCGGCGGCGGTGGCTTCCAGCGCCAGACGCTGGAAGGCGCGGCCGACCTCGACCCAGCGCGCCGGCCCGCCGGCGGCGTCGGAGGCGAGGATGACGACGCCGGCACTGCTGCGCAGCTGCTCGGCGCTGCGCCGCGCTTCGCTGTCGGCGTGCAGGAAACGCCGCACCAGGCGCCGCGCCAGCCAGGGTGGCAGGCTGGGCTGGCCGTTGCAGCCGATGAACAGGCCGTCGCCGTGGCGCGCGGCTTCGGCGGCGTCGAAACGCAGCCAGCGCACCAGCTCGTCGATGAAGGCGGCGTTGGAGAACTGCGTGCGCAGCGCGGCGACGACGGCCGCCAGCAGGCGCTCCAGCCCGGCGGTGTCGGTGACCAGCCGGGCCGTCACGCCGTCGGCTTCGGCCGCGTCTTCCAGCTGGCGCCAGCTGGCCGCCGGCAGCGGCCGGCCGTCGAAGACGCCGCGCGTCGTCTGGCGCTGGGCGATGGCCGTGTAGCGCGTCGACAGCCGCGGTCGTGTCGGCGCGAGCGACACGCTGATGCGCCCGTCGGCGCCGACGCGCGGTTCGGCCTGCAGCCCGTGGGCGAGCGCCGCCTGCACCAGGTTCTCGGTGGCGCAGCCGAGCGAGACGAAGAGGTGATGGTCGTCGGGGTCGACCGCGGGGCAGCGCCGTGCGAGGTCGGGCTCGATGACGATCGAGTCGCGGCCAAGCACGAAGCGCCAGCACTGCGTGTTGTGGCTGGACGGCGCCAGCGTCGCCGCGTGCACCAGCGCGCGCAGGCGCTCGGTGCCGTCGACGCTGCCGGGCAGCGCCAGACGGCGCTGCAGCCGCGCCGTCGTTTCCTGGACGGCACTCTCGTCGCAGCCGGCGAGCCCGGCGCTGCCGGCCAGCGCGGCACCGCACGCGATCAAGCGTCGACGAGTCGGCATCGCATCCTCCCGAAGCGGTCCCGGTCCTGACCTTAGGTCCGGCCCTCGGCCCGGCGATTGAGCGACGTCAGCGCCCGCGTGTCGTCCCGTCTTGCCGCTGCCGGTGGGCGGTGCCAGCATCGGCGCTCCACCACAGGAGCAGACGATGGCCAAGCCGATGTTCGACGCCGAAGCGCTGATCGCGATGTTCGAGACCGCCACCGCCCAGCAGGGCGCGCAGCTGCGCCAGGCGGTGACGCAGACCGCACTGACCGCGCTGCAGGGCCGCGAGCTGACGCTGAAGAACCTGCGCGCGACGATCAAGGCCGTCGGCGACGCCGCCAGCCTGGGCGTGGCGCGCAACACGGTGGCCGGCGTCGACCCGACGGCGCTGCTGGACAGCGCCGTCGCCGGGCTGGACGCCGCGGTGCTGAAGGCCGTCGAGGCCAACCGCGTCGCGCTGCAGCGCCTGGTGCAGCAGGGCGCCGACCTGCGCGAGAAGCATCTGCAGAAGGCGCTGGACGACCTCGACAAGATGGAGGACACGCTGTTCGCGGCGCTGAAGAAGAGCGCTGCCGGCACCGGCGGCGGTGTCGCCGCGGCCTGGGGCCCGGTGCTCGAACGGCTGCAGGCCGGCGGCACGCTGTCGGGCGTGCAGGCCTCGCTGACCGCCGAGCAGGTGGCCGAGCAGATGCAGGCGGCGATGCGCACGACGCGCCACGCCTCGGTGCGCGCCGCTCAGGCGCTGGCCGACAGCTACACGGCGATGGTCAGCGGCGTGCTGATCGGCCTGGCCGAGGCGCTGCAGTCGGCGCCCGCAGTGGCGTCCGAGCCCGAGGCGCCCGCGCGCCGTGCCCCGGCGCGCAAGCGCGGCGCCTGATCAGCCCGGCCGCCGCAGCACGATGAACAGGCGGCGGAACGGGAACAGCGTCGTGCCGTCGGCGCGCCGCGGGTAGGCGGTGCGCAGACGCGCGGCGTAGTCGGCTTCGAAGGCCTCGCGTTCGGCACCAGCCAGCGCGTCGAGCAAGGGCTTCAGCGCCGTCGACTTCGTCCATTCCTTGACCGGGTCCTCGCCCTGCAGCGGCTGCAGGTACTCGGTCTCCCAGATCTCCAGCGCCGCGGCCAGCGGCTGCAGCCAGTCGTAGTACGCCGCAGGCTCGGCCACCGGCGCCGGGCGCAGCAGCGGCTCCAGGCGCGTGCGCCACGGGCCGGCGTGCACGGTGTCGGCGATCGCCGTGTGCGACGGCGCGCCGTGGTTACGCGGCATCTGCACCGCCAGCGTGCCGCCCGGCGCCAGCAGGCCGGCCAGCTGCGGCAGCAGCGTCGTGTGGGCGGGCAGCCAGTGCAGCGCGGCGTTGGAGAAGATCAGCTCCGGCGGCGCCTCGGGGGCCCAGCCGGCGATATCGGCGAGCTGCCAGCGCGCCGACGGCAGTGTCTGGCGCGCCTGCGCCAGCATCGCCTCGGAGCCGTCGACGCCGGTGATCGCCGCCTCGGGCCAGCGCGCGGCCAGCGCCTGGGTCACGTTGCCGGCGCCGCAGCCCAGGTCGACGACGGTCTTCGGCCGCCCCGGCACACGCGAGAGCAGGTCCAGCGCCGGGCGCAGGCGGTGGTCGGCGAAACGCAGGTATTGCGCGGGGTCCCAGTCGGCGGTGGTGCTCATCGCCGCAGCCTAGCGCAGGCGATGCGCTATCGTCCCGCGATGGCTGAGACCACCTTCTTCTGGCACGACTACGAGACCTTCGGCCGCGTGCCGCGGCGCGACCGGCCGGCGCAGTTCGCCGGCATCCGCACCGACGCCGAACTCAACGAGATCGGCGCGCCGGCGATGTGGTTCTGCCAGCCGCCGACCGACGCGCTGCCCGACCCCGAGAGCTGCCTGCTGACCGGCATCCTGCCGCAGCAGGCCTTGGCCGAAGGCGTCGCCGAGCGCGAGTTCGCCTCGCGCATCGAGGCCGCGCTGGCCGCGCCCGGCACGATCGGCGTCGGCTACAACAGCATCCGCTTCGACGACGAGGTCACGCGCTTCCTCTTCTGGCGCAACCTGATCGACCCGTACGCGCGCGAATGGCAGAACGGCTGCGGCCGCTGGGACCTGCTGGATGTCGTGCGCTGCTGCTGGGCGCTGCGTCCCGACGGCATCGAGTGGCCGAAACACGAGGACGGCCGGCCCTCGTTCAAGCTCGAGCACCTGACGGCGGCCAACGGCCTGGCGCACGAGGCGGCGCACGATGCGCTGTCGGACGTGCGCGCGACGATCGCGCTGGCGCGGCTGATCCGCCAACGCCAGCCGCGGCTCTGGGACTTCTGCCTGAAGCTGCGCCACAAGGACGCGGTGCGCACCGAGATCGGCGTCGGCCGGCCGTTCCTGCACCTGTCGGGCATGTACGGCGTCGAGAACGGCTGCATGGCCGTCGTCTGGCCGCTGGCGCCGCACCCGACGAACCGCAACGAGCTGATCGTCTGGGATCTGGCGCAGGACCCGGCCGAACTCGCGTCGCTGGACGCCGAGACCGTGCGCCGGCGCCTGTACACCAAGACCGAGGAACTGGCCGCCGCCGGCGAAACCCGGTTACCGATCAAGACCCTCCACCTGAACAAGTCGCCGGTCGTCATCGGCAACCTGAAGACGCTGGGCCCGGCGCGCGAGCGCTGGGGCCTGGACCTCGAGCGCGCGCTGGTGCATGCCGAACGTGCCGCCGCGCTGGGCCGCACGCTGGAGCCGCTTTGGAGCCAGGTCTTCGTGAAGCCGGCGGCCGGTGGGCCGGTGGACGTCGACGAAGACCTGTACGGTGGTTTCCTCGGCGACGAGGACCGGCGCCAGCTGCAGCGCCTGCGCGGGCTGGACGGCACGGCTCTGGCGTCGCGCCGCCCGGCCTTCGACGACCCACGGCTGGACGAACTGCTGTTCCGCTACCGCGCGCGCAACTTCGCCGACACGCTGGACGCCGACGAGCGCGAGCGCTGGGCGGCGCACCGCCACGCACGCCTGATAGCCGGCGCCGGCGGCGCGCTGACGCTGCAGGCATTTGCCGAGCGTATCGACGAGCTCGCCGAAGCGGCCGCCGAGCGCGACGACGAACGTGCGCAGGCGCTGCTCGAAGCGCTCGTCGACTGGGCCGAGCAGCTGGCGCCCTGATCAGACCGGCATCGTGTGCCGCGCCAGCGCCTCGTAGGCCGCGCGGCAGGCGTCGGCGGCACGCGCCGCGTCGCCCGACAGCTCGACGCGGCGCTCGCGCGGCGGCTCGAAGCCGGTCGACTTCCAGACCGCGTCGTACCAGTGCGGCGCCCAGACGCCGTCGCTGGCGCGCGGTCCGGCCGGCCAGGCCAGCATGCGCTCGCTGAAGGGCAGAGCCAGGCGCGCGCACAGCGCACGCAGATGCGCCTCGGGCGCGAGCAGGAAACGTTCGGCGTCGATCACCGGCGGCGCGGCGCCCAGCCGGTCGGCGATCTCGTCGAACAGCCGCGCCTGCTGCAGCAGGCCGATGTCCTCGGGCGCGACCGTCGCGCGCGACTTCACGTAGCTGGCGACGACCAGCGCCGGGTCGCGGATCAGGAACACGTTCTCCAGCCGGTGCACCCAGTCGAGCTCCATGCCGGGCAGCAGGTGGTGGGTCATGTGCTTCTGGTACCAGACGGCGGCGCCGTCGGGCGCCGGGCCGTCGGCCAGCGCGGCGGCGACACGCCGCCAGTCGGTGTCGCCGGCGGCGATGACCTCGTCGCGGCCCGGATGGTCGAGCTGCGTGACCTGCAGATAGTGCGCGTACAGCGGCTCGTCGCTGACGGCGCAGTCGGGGCGGTTCTCCCAGGCGCGCATCATCGCCGTCGAGATGTTGCGCGGGCCGCTCCAGGCGGCGATGCGGCGCGGGGCGTTCATGCCGCCCGGCTGGCCGTGCGGGCGGCGATGTCGCGCTGCACCAGGCCGGCGTAGAGCTCGCGCAGCCGCGCCAGCATCGGCCCGGGTCGGCCGTCGCCGATGCTGCGGCCGTCGACCGAACGCACTGGCGCCAGCCCGGCGAAGGTGCCGGTGACGAAGGCCTCGTCGGCACCGTAGACCTCGGTCAGGCTGAAGTTCTTCTCTCGCACCGGGATGCCGGCTTCCCGGCAGACCTGGATGACGTTGGCGCGCGTGATGCCGCCCAGGCAGTAGTCGCCGGTCGAGGTCCAGACCTCGCCGCGGCGCACGATGAAGAAGTGCGTCGAGTTGCAGGTGGCGACGAAGCCGTGCGGGTCCAGCATCAGCGCCTCGTCGGCGCCGGCCGTGGTGGCCTGGATGCAGGCGGTGATGCAGTTGAGCTTGCTGTGGCTGTTGAGCTTGGGGTCCTGCACGTCGGGGAAACCGCGGCGCACGTGCACGGTGAAGAGCGACAGGCCCTCGGCCAGCGTCTCGGGCTTGGCGGTCTTGAACTCGGCGATGATGACCACGGTGGCGCGGCCGACGGTGACCCGCGGGTCCTGGTAGGGCGTGCGCTTGACGCCGCGCGTGACCATCAGCCGTGCATGCACGCCGTCCGTCATGCCGTTGGCGGCCAGCGTCGCGTAGATCGCGTCGGCGAGCTCGGCGCGGCTCATGCCGATGTCCATCGCGATCGCCTTCGCGCCTTCGTAGAGGCGGTCGAGGTGGGCGTCGAGGAAGGCCGGGTGGCCGCCGAAGACGCGCAAACCCTCCCAGACGCCGTCGCCGAGCACGAAGCCGCTGTCGAAGACCGAGACGACGGCCTCGTTGCGGTGTTTCAGCTCGCCGTTGACCCAGATGCGGATGTCGGCGTTGCGCGGGTCGTCGTGGAAGTCCTGGATGCTCTGTGCCATCGGGTCAGTGTACGCAGCCTAAGGTTTCTCCCCGATACGGCGTTGTGCGTAGAGCCGGCGGCACAATCGTCCGCATGGAAGACGTGCCCACCCTGCAGACCCAAGAGGTCTCGAAGATCCACCTGATCGGCGGCGAGAAGGGCGGCGTCGGCAAGTCGATGGTCTCGCGACTGCTGGCCCAGTACTTCATCGACCACGAACTGCCGTTCGTCGGCTTCGACACCGACCGCTCGCACGGCGCGCTGCTGCGCTTCTACGCCGAGTACGCCTCACCGGCGCTGATCGACCGCTACGAGGCGCTGGACCGCATCGTCGAGACCGCCGTCGAGCAGCCCGGCCGGCGCGTGCTCGTCGACCTGGCGGCGCAGACGCAGGATCCGCTGGTGCGCTGGATGGACGAGTCCGGCGTGCTCGACATGGCCGACCTGTCGGGCATCGCGCTCTACGCCTGGCACGTGATGGACAGCGGCCGCGACTCGGTCGACCTGCTGGCGCGGCTGCTGGAGCGTTTCGGCCAGCGTGTGCAGTACGTGATCGTCAAGAACGAGCTGCGCGGCGACGACTTCGGCCAGCTCGAACGTTCAGGCCAGCTCGAGCGTGCGCTCGGGCTGGGCGCCAAGGTGATCTCGCTGCGCCGGCTGCACGACGTCGTCGTGCAGAAGATCGACGCGCGCAACGCCAGCTTCTGGGCGGCGCGCAACGTCTCGGCGATCGACGGCCCCGGCCTGGGCATGATGGAGCGCCAGCGCCTGAAGCTCTGGATGGCGCACGCCTACGGGCAGTTCGACGCCGTCCAGCCCTGATTCAGCGCGAAACGGCCGAGGCCGGCGCGGGCGCAGACGCCGCGGCCGGCGGCGGTGCCGACGCGGCGGCCGACGCCGCCGGGGCGCCGGCCTCGACCTCGCCGCCGTCGTGCAGCCGGGCCACCGGCGCGTGCTCGGCCCACTCGGTGTAGCGCCAGTCCTGCGCGCCGCGCACCACGCCTTCGGGCGGCTCCAGCATCGTCACCGGCACGCCGCGCAGCATGACCTGCATCGCGTCGATCCAGACCGGCAGCGCCAGGCCGCCGCCGGACTCGCCGCTGCCCAGGCTGCGCGGGTCGTCGTAGCCGATCCAGGCGACCGCGACGACGCTCGGCTGGAAGCCGGCGAACCAGGCGTCGACCGAGTCGTTGGTCGTGCCGGTCTTGCCATAGAGGTCGGGGCGCTTGAGGCTGGCCTGGGCGCGCGCCGCGGTGCCGACCCGCGCGACGTCGTTGAGCAGGCTGTCGACGAGGAAGACGTTGCGCGCCGGCACGGCACGCGAGTCCTCGTCCAGCGCCGGCGGCGGCGGTGCCTGCCAGATCGTCTTGCCGTCGGCGTCGGTGATGCGTTCGATGACGGTGGGCGTGACGCGCCAGCCGCCGTTGGCCAGCACCGCGTAGGCGCTGGCCAACTGCATCGGCGTCGTGCTGCCGGCGCCCAGCGCCAGCGTCAGGTTGTCGGGCTGGCGCTTGGGGTCGAAACCGAAACGCGAGGTCCATTGCAGCGCCTCGGCGATGCCGACGTGGCGCACGACGCGCACGCTGACCAGGTTCTTGGAGCGTGTCAGCGCCTCGCGCAGCGTGATCGGGCCGTCGTAGCGGCCATCGGAGTTCTTCGGGTCCCAGCCGCCCGGGGTGCCGTTGGCGTCGGTGCCGCTCCAGGGCTCGTCGTCGACGATGCTGTCGGGCATCAGCCCGGCTTCGAAGGCCGCCGAGTACAGGAAGGGCTTGAACGACGAGCCCGGCTGGCGCCAGGCCTGCGTCACGTGGTTGAACTGCTGGGCGCTGAAGTCGAAGCCGCCGACCAGCGCGCGCACGCGGCCGGTCTTCGGGTCCAGCGCGACGAAGGCGCCTTCGGCGCGCGGCCACTGGGTGATGCTCCACTCGGTGCGCTCGCCACGCGTGCGCCCGGCCAGCCGGATCACCGAGCCGCGCGTGATCGCCAGAGCCTCCTTCGCCTTGGGCTGCAGCCCCGGCGCCGCGGCGCGCAGGCCGGCGCCGGTGACGCGCACCGTCTCGCCGCTGGCGAGCACGGCGACGACTTCCTTCGCGCTGGCCTCGGTGACGACGGCGACACGCAGGTCCTCGTCGTCGTTGTGGTCGCGCAGCGCCTGGGCGGCGGCACGTTCGAGGTCACCGTCGGAAGGCAGGTCCTCGTGGCCTTCGGGGCCGCGCCAGGCCTGGCGCGACTCGTGGGCGATGACGGCGCGGCGCAGCGCCTTGTAGGCGGCTTCCTGGTCGGTGGCGCGCAGCGAGGTGTAGACGCGGATGCCCTGGGTGTAGGCCTTGTCGCCGACACGTTCGACGACCGCCTGGCGCGCCATCTCGGCGACGTGCGCGGCATGCACCTCGACCTCGCCCGGCTTGCGCACCGCCAGCGGCTCGTCCAGCGCCTTGCGGTAGGCCTTCTCGTCGATGACGCCGGTGTCCAGCATGCGCTGCAGCACGATGGCCTGGCGCCGCTTGGCGCGTTCGAGGTTGGTGATCGGGTTGGCGTAACCCGGGTTCTGCGGCAGGCCGGCGAGCATCGCCGCCTCGGCGACGTCGAGCTCGTCCAGGTCCTTGCCGAAGTAGACCTGGGCGGCGGCGCCGAAGCCGTAGGCACGCTGGCCGAGGTAGATCTGGTTCAGGTAGAGCTCGAGGATCTGGTCCTTGTTCAGGCGGCGTTCGATCTCCAGCGCCAGCAGCGCCTCCTTGATCTTGCGTTCCGGCGTGCGCCGGGTCGACAGGAAGAAGGTGCGTGCGACCTGCTGCGTGATCGTGCTCGCGCCCTGCGGCATGCCGCCGGTCAGGTTGGCCCACAGCGCGCGCAGCAGCGCGCGGCCGCTGATGCCGCCGTGCTCGCGGAAATGCCAGTCCTCGACCGCCAGCACCGCGTCCTGCATCAGTTTCGGAGCCTTGTCGATCGGCACGAAGACGCGGCGCTCGCTGCCGAACTCGGCGATCTCGACGCCGTCGGCGGTGAACACCTGCAGATGCTGGCGCGGCCGGTAGTCCAGCACCTCGTCCAGCGGCGGCAGCCGCGTCGAGTACCAGACGACCGAGGCGATGAACAGCAGGACCAGCGCGCCGACGACGGCGCCCGCGCCGAGCGCGATCTTCTTCACCAGCGGCGTCATCAGGACCTCGGAACGGAAACGCGGACGGGCAGGGCGGGGCCGGTGGCGGCAGGCGGACGGATCACGGCACGGGGAGCGCCGCGGCGGCAGGCCGCGCGTCGGCGCGTTGGGGCGAAAGGCGCGAGGGTAGCAAACCGCGCGATGCCGATGCGATGCGCGGTGTCATCGACTTGGCAAGAAAAAAGGCCCGCCGTCGCCGGCGGGCCTTGGTGCGGGAGCAGGGCGCTCAGACCGCGACCGTCTTCGCCGTCTCCGCGTATTCGGCGATCTGGTCGAAGTTCATGTAGCGGTACACGCTCGCGGCGTCCTGGTTGATGATGCCCATCGCCTCGTGGTACTCGGCCAGCGTCGGGATGCGGCCCAGGCGCGAGCACACCGCGGCCAGTTCGGCCGAGCCGAGGAAGACGTTGGTGTTCTTGCCCAGGCGGTTCGGGAAGTTGCGCGTCGAGGTCGACATCACCGTCGCGCCTTCCTTCACCTGCGCCTGGTTGCCCATGCACAGGCTGCAGCCGGGCATCTCGGTGCGGGCGCCGGCGGTGCCGAAGGTGGCGTAGTGGCCTTCCTTGACGAGCTCGTTCTGGTCCATCTTGGTCGGCGGCGCGACCCACAGCTTGACCGGGATGTCGCGCGCCCCGCCGAGCAGCTTGGCCGCGGCGCGGAAGTGGCCGATGTTGGTCATGCACGAGCCGATGAAGGCTTCGTCGATCTTCGTGCCGGCGACCTCGGACATGAACTTGGCGTCGTCCGGGTCGTTCGGGCAGCAGACGATCGGCTCCTTGATGTCGGCGAGGTCGATCTCGATGACCGCGGCGTACTCGGCGTCGGCGTCGGCTTCCAGCAGCTGCGGCTTGGCCAGCCAGGCCTCGACGGCCTGGATGCGGCGCTCCAGCGTGCGCTTGTCCTGGTAGCCGTCGGCGATCATGTTCTTCATCAGCACGACGTTGCTCTTCAGGTACTCGATGACCGGCGCCTGGTCGAGCTTGATCGTGCAGCCGGCGGCCGAGCGTTCGGCCGAGGCGTCGGAGAGTTCGAAGGCCTGCTCGACCTTCAGCTCCGGCAGACCTTCGATCTCGAGCACGCGGCCGCTGAAGATGTTCTTCTTGCCCTTCTTCTCGACGGTCAGCAGGCCGGCCTTGATGGCGTACAGCGGGATCGCGTGCACCAGATCGCGCAGCGTCACGCCGGGCTGCATCTTGCCCTTGAAGCGCACCAGCACCGACTCCGGCATGTCCAGCGGCATCACGCCGGTGGCGGCGCCGAAGGCGACCAGGCCCGAACCCGCCGGGAACGAGATGCCGATCGGGAAACGCGTGTGGCTGTCGCCGCCGGTGCCGACGGTGTCGGGCAGCAGCAGACGGTTCAGCCAGCTGTGGATGACGCCGTCACCCGGGCGCAGCGCGACGCCGCCGCGGCTGGAGATGAACTGCGGCAGCTCGCGGTGCATCTTCACGTCGACCGCCTTCGGGTAGGCGGCGGTGTGGCAGAAGCTCTGCATCACGAGGTCGGCGCTGAAGCCCAGGCAGGCCAGGTCCTTCAGCTCGTCGCGCGTCATCGGGCCGGTGGTGTCCTGGCTGCCGACGGTGGTCATGCGCGGTTCGCAGTAGGTGCCCGGGCGGATGCCCTGGCCTTCGGGCAGGCCGCAGGCGCGGCCGACCATTTTCTGCGCCAGCGTGAAGCCGCGGCCGCTGTCCTTCGGCGCGACCGGCAGGCGGAAGGTGGTCGACGCAGGCAGGCCGAGGAACTCGCGCGCCTTGGCGGTCAGCGAGCGGCCGATGATCAGGTTGATGCGGCCGCCGGCACGCACCTCGTCGAGCAGGACCTCGCTCTTGAGCTGGAACTCGGCGACCGTCTCGCCGTTCTTCAGCAGCTTGCCGTCATAGGGCAGGACCTCGATGACGTCGCCCATCTCCAGCTTCGAGACGTCGACCTCGATCGGCAGCGAGCCCGAGTCTTCCTGGGTGTTGAAGAAGATCGGCGCGATCTTGCCGCCCAGCGTGACGCCGCCGAAACGTTTGTTCGGCACGAACGGGATGTCCTGGCCGGTTGCCCAGATGACGCTGTTGGTCGCGCTCTTGCGCGACGAGCCGGTGCCGACGACGTCGCCGACGTAGGCCACGAGGTGGCCCTTGGCCTTCAGCTCGTCGATGAATTTCATCGGCCCGCGCTTGCCGTCTTCCTCGGGCTTGAAGGCAGCGTCGGGGCGCGTGTTCTTCAGCATCGCCAGGTAGTGCAGCGGGATGTCCGGGCGGCTCCAGGCGTCGGGCGCCGGCGACAGGTCGTCGGTGTTCGTTTCGCCGGGCACCTTGAAGACGCTGACGGTGATCGACTTCGGCACCTCGGGGCGCGAGGTGAACCATTCGGCCTCGGCCCAGGACTGGATGACTTCCTTCGCCCGGGCGTTGCCGGCGCGCGCCTTCTCGGCGACGTCGTGGAAGTAGTCGAACATCAGCAGGGTCTTCTTCAGGCCCGCGGCGGCGACGTCGGCGACCTCGGCGTCGTCCAGCAGTTCGATCAGCGGATGCACGTTGTAGCCGCCGACCATCGTGCCCAGCAGCTCGGTGGCCTTGGCCTTGGACACGAGCCCGACCTTCAGGTCGCCGTGCGCGACGGCGGCCAGGAACGAGGCCTTGACCTTGGCGGCGTCGTCGACGCCCGGCGGCACGCGGTGCGTCAGCAGGTCCAGCAGGAAGGCTTCCTCGCCGGCCGGCGGGTTCTGGATCAGCTCGATCAGCGCCGCGGTCTGCGCGGCGTCCAGCGGCAGCGGCGGGATGCCGAGCGCGGCGCGTTCGGCGGCATGTTGTCGGTAGGCGGTCAGCACGGGCGTTCTCCTGCGGCAGGGCGGGTTTCGGGGCGGGCCCCCGGCCTCGCCTCCTGTATTTTATGTCTTATATAAGACTTGAGGCGAGCATCGGGGGGATCGACGGCTCAGGCATCGGCGAAGAAGGCGCGCCGCACCTCGGCGGGCAGCTGCGCGCCGTCGCGGGCGGAGGTCTGGTGGGCGCGCTCCAGCACCTGCCAGAAGTAGCGGTAGCTGGCGCGGTCGTGCAGCGTGTCGCGATGGCGGATCGGCGCCCAGCCGGCGGCCTGGGCGGCGAACACGATCTCGATCGCCTGGTCGACCTCGGCGGTGGTCGGCGCGAAGGCGTCGACGATCGGTCGGATCTGCGACGGGTGGATGCTCCACATGCGCGTGTAGCCCAGCCGCCGCGCGGCCTTCTCGGCGGCCGCGGCGATCGCCTTCTCGTCCTTGAACTCGGTGACGACGCAGTGCGAGGGCACCTTGCCCCAGCCGTGGCAGGCGGCGGCGATGTCGAGCTTGGCGCGCAGCACCAGCGGGTGCTCGAACTGGCCCTCGACACCCATCGCGCTCTGCGGGATCGCGCCGCGGTGTGCCGAGACGAAGTCCATCAGCCCGAAGGACAGCGACTCGACACGCGGATGCGCGGCCAGCGCCTGCACCTCGCGCAGCGCGCCGTGCGTCTCGACCATCGCGTGCAGCGGGATCGTGCGCGCCAGGCCGTGGCGGCGCGAGGCCTCGTCGACGACCGCGGCGGCGCGCTCGAAGTCGGCCAGGCCACGCGGCTTGGGGATCATCAGATAGGCCAGACGCGCGCCGACGCGGCCGACGACGAGCTCGGCGACCTGCTCGAAGCGCGGGTGGTCGACGGCCTGCAGCCGGATGCCGACGCGGCCGTAGCGGTTGTCCGGCCCGGCGACGAGCTCGGCCATCAACGCGGCGTGCTCGAGTTCGCCGCCCACCGGCGCGCCGTCCTCCCCGTCGAGCGTGACGTCGAAGATCGGGCCCAGTTCGGCCTGCAGCGCCAGGCTCTTCCTCATGCGCGCCTCGACGCCGCTGTAGTGGTCGCAGACCGGCAGCGCGGGGGCGACGAGTTCGTCGGGGTCGAACAGCGCCTGGCGGGGGTGGACAAGCTCGGTCATCGCATCTTCCGGTCGTGGAAACGAAAACGGCGCCCGTTGCCGGGCGCCGTCGATTGTTGGGGGCGCGGCGCGATCCGCGCAAGCGCCCTCCTGATGCGTCAGAGCAGGTGCTGGACGCCGTCGCGCTCGCCGATCAGTTCGGCCAGCGTCTTGTCGATGCAGGCTTGCGAGAACTCGTCGATCGGCAGGCCTTCGACGATCTTGTATTCGCCGTTGGCGCAGGTGACCGGGAAGCCGAACATCACGTCCTTCGGGATGCCGTATTCGCCGTTGCTGGGAATGCCCATCGTGACCCATTCGCCGTTGGTGCCCAGGGCCCAGTCGCGCATGTGGTCGATCGCGGCGTTGGCGGCCGAGGCGGCCGAGGACACGCCGCGCGCGGCGATGATCGCCGCGCCGCGCTTGCCGACGGTCGGCAGGAACACGTCCTTGTTCCAGACCTGGTCGTTGATCGTGTCCTTGACCGAGACGCCGTCGATCGTCGCGAAGCGGTAGTCGGCGTACATCGTCGGGCTGTGGTTGCCCCAGACGGCCAGCTTCTTGATCGCCGACACCGGCTTGCCGGTCTTGGCGGCGATCTGGCTGGCGGCGCGGTTGTGGTCCAGGCGCAGCATGGCGGTGAAGTTGCCCGGCTTCAGGTCCGGCGCGCTCTTCATCGCGATGTAGGCGTTGGTGTTGGCCGGGTTGCCGACGACCAGCACCTTGACGTCGCGCGAGGCGACGGCGTTCAGCGCCTTGCCCTGGGCGGTGAAGATCTGGGCGTTGGCGGCCAGCAGGTCGGCGCGCTCCATGCCGGGGCCGCGCGGACGCGCGCCGACGAGCAGCGCGTAGTCGGTGTCCTTGAAGGCGGTCATCGGGTCGGAATGGGCTTCCATGCCGGCCAGCAGCGGGAAGGCGCAGTCCTCGAGTTCCATCATCACGCCGCGCAGCGCTTCCTGGGCCTTCTCGATCGGCAGTTCGAGGAGCTGCAGGATGACGGGCTGGTCCTTGCCCAGCATCTCGCCCGAGGCGATACGGAACAGCAGGGCGTAACCGATCTGGCCGGCGGCGCCGGTAACGGCCACGCGAACGGGCTTCTTGCTCATGGGGAGGCTCCTCAGGATGGGGTGTTGGTCGAGGCGTTGGACATTTTAGCGACGGCGCTGACACCACTCTTATGTCTTATGTAAGACAATCGAGCCATGCCCGACGCCGCCCCGGTCGCCGAACCCACCCCGTCCTTCAGCCCGTTGTACCAGCAGATCAAGGGTCTGCTCGTGCGCAGCCTCGAGACGGGCGAGTGGAAGCCCGGCGATGCCATCCCCAGCGAGATGGAGCTGGCGGCCCGATTCAAAGTCAGCCAGGGCACGGTGCGCAAGGCCATCGACGAACTGGCCACCGAAAACCTGCTGATCCGCCGCCAGGGCAAGGGCACCTTCGTCGCCACGCACGCCGAGGAGCGCGTCCAGTACCGCTTCCTGCGCCTGCGCCCCGACGACGGCGGCGCCGGCAGCTTGCAGCGCCGGCTGCTGGACTGCCGCCGCATGCGCGCGCCGCTTGACGTCGCGCGTTCGCTGGACCTGAAGTCCGGCGAGACGGCGGTGCAGCTGCGTCGCCTGCTGCTGGCCGAGGGCCGGCCGGTCGTGCTGGACGACATCTGGCTGCCCGGCACGCCATTCAAGGGATTGAGCATCGAACGCCTGCAAGGCTGGCGCGGGCCGATGTACCGTCTGTTCGAAACCGAATTCGGGGTCCGGATGATCCGGGCCGAAGAGAAGATCCGCGCCGTCGGCGCGGGGCAGGAGGAGGCCGAGGCGTTGGCCGTGCCCCTCGGTGCTCCGCTGCTGTCGGTCGAGCGTTTGTCGTTCACCTACGGAGACCGGCCCGTCGAACTGCGGCGCGGGCTTTACAACACCTCTTCCCACCACTACCGCAACGAGCTTTCCTGAACCGCCCAGTTCCGTGTAAGCCTGCCGCGCTGGAATTAGACTCTTTGCGTTGCCGCAAAGCAGCGACGCCGGCGCGAACGAACAGGACAACCCCCATGGCAAGTACCCAACGCCCGGTCTATCGCAACATCCACATCACGCAGCTCGCCAGCTACCGGCTGCCGCTCGCCGGTTTCGTGTCGATCCTGCACCGCATCAGCGGCGCCCTGATGTTCTTGTTGCTGCCCTTCGTCATCTGGCTGTTCGACAACAGCCTGACTTCCGAGATCTCGTTCGACACCTTCACCTCGGCCTTCGTCGCCGGTGTCGGTTTCGTTCCCGCCTTCCTGGTCAAGCTGGTCGTGCTGGGCTTGATCTGGGCCTATCTGCATCATCTGATCGCCGGCATCCGCTACCTCTGGATGGACGTCTCGCACGCCTACTCCAAGGAGAACGGTCGCTCCTCGGCCATCGTGACGCTCGCGCTGAGCCTGCCGCTCACCGCGCTGCTGGGCGCCAAGCTGTTCGGCCTGTACTGAGGTCCTCTCCCATGTCCAAGAACTACGGTCCCGAGCGCCTGGTCGTCGGCGCTCACTACGGTGCGCGCGACTGGCTGGTGCAGCGCATCACCGCGGCGCTGATCGCGCTGTTCACCTTCGTGCTGCTGGTTCAGCTGCTCGCGCCGGGGCCGCTCGGCTACGACCGCTGGGCCGGCATCTTCTCGGCGCAATGGATGAAGGTACTGACCTTCGTCGTCATCGTGTCGCTCGCGTGGCATGCCTGGATCGGCATCCGCGACATCTGGATGGATTACGTCAAGCCCGCAGCCGTCCGTCTGACGCTGCAGGTGCTGTCCATCGTCTGGCTCGTCGGCTGTGCCGGCTGGGCCGTGCAAGTGCTCTGGAGACTCTGACGATGGCCCTCGCCCATCTTCCCAAGCGCAAGTTCGACGTCGTCATCGTCGGTGCCGGTGGTTCCGGCATGCGCGCCTCGCTGCAACTCGCCCGCGCGGGCCTGAACGTCGCCGTGCTGTCCAAGGTGTTCCCGACGCGTTCGCACACCGTCGCGGCCCAGGGCGGCATCGGTGCCAGTCTCGGCAACATGTCCGAGGACAACTGGCACTTCCACTTCTACGACACCGTCAAGGGCTCCGACTGGCTCGGCGACCAGGACGCGATCGAGTTCATGTGCCGCGAGGCGCCGAAGGTCGTCTACGAGCTCGAGCACTTCGGCATGCCGTTCGACCGCAACCCGGACGGCACGATCTACCAGCGCCCGTTCGGCGGCCACACCGCCAACTACGGCGAGAAGCCGGTGCAGCGTGCCTGCGCCGCGGCCGACCGCACCGGCCACGCGATGCTGCACACGCTGTACCAGCAGAACGTCAAGGCGCGCACCAACTTCTTCGTCGAGTGGATGGCGCTGGACCTGATCCGCGACAGCGAAGGCGACGTGCTCGGCGTCACCGCGCTGGAGATGGAAACCGGCGAAGTGCACGTGCTGCAGGCCAAGTGCACGCTGTTCGCGACCGGTGGCGCCGGCCGCATCTACGCCGCCAGCACCAACGCCTTCATCAACACCGGCGACGGCCTGGGCATGGCCGCACGCGCCGGCATCCCGCTGCAGGACATGGAGTTCTGGCAGTTCCACCCGACCGGCGTGCACAACGCCGGCGTGCTGCTGACCGAAGGCTGCCGCGGCGAAGGCGCGATCCTGCGCAACGCCAACGGCGAGCGCTTCATGGAGCGCTACGCGCCGACGCTGAAGGACCTCGCGCCGCGCGACTTCGTCTCGCGCTGCATGGACCAGGAGATCAAGGAAGGCCGGGGCTGCGGTCCGAACAAGGACTACATCAACCTCGACATGACCCACCTGGGCGGCGAGACGATCCTGAAGCGCCTGCCCTCGGTCTACGAGATCGGCCACAACTTCGCCAACGTCGACATCACGAAGGAAGCGATTCCGGTCGTGCCGACGATCCACTACCAGATGGGCGGCATCCCGACCAACATCCACGGCCAGGTCGTGGTGCCCAAGGACGGCACGCCCAACGCGGTGGTCAACGGCTTCTACGCGGTGGGCGAGTGCTCCTGCGTCAGCGTGCACGGCGCCAACCGCCTGGGCACGAACTCGCTGCTCGACCTGCTGGTCTTCGGCCGCGCCGCCGGCAACCACATCGTCGCCAGCGCGCTGGCCAGCCGCAGCCACAAGGACCTGCCGGCCGACGCCGCCGACCGCTCGCTCGAGCGCCTGGCGCGCCTGGAGGCCTCGACCTCCGGCGAATACGCCCAGGACGTCGCCAACGACATCCGCAAGTCGATGCAGCAGCACGCCGGCGTGTTCCGCACGCAGGCCGTGATGGACGAGGGCGTGGTGCAGATCGCCGCCATCGCCGAGCGCGTCAAGCACATCGGCCTGAAGGACAAGAGCAAGGTGTTCAACACCGCGCGCATCGAGGCGCTGGAGGTCGACAACCTGATCGAAGCCGCGCAGGCGACGATCGTCTCGGCCGCCGCCCGCCACGAGAGCCGTGGCGCGCACACCGTCAACGACTACGGCGACACCCCGCAACATCCGAACGGCCGCAACGACGAGGAGTGGCTCAAGCACACGCTGTGGTTCAGCGAAGGCAACCGGCTCGACTACAAGCCGGTCAACCTCAAGCCGCTGAGCGTCGAAAGCGTTCCGCCCAAGGTCCGTTCGTTCTAAGGCACAGGTTTCCCCATGACGCTCCGTACGTTCCAGATCTACCGCTACGACCCGGACAAGGACGCCAAGCCCTACATGCAGACGCTGCAGGTCGAGCTCGACGGCAGCGAACGCATGCTGCTGGACGCGCTGCTGAAGCTGAAGGCGGTCGATCCGTCGCTCAGCTTCCGCCGCAGCTGCCGCGAAGGCGTGTGCGGGTCCGACGCGATGAACATCAACGGCAAGAACGGCCTCGCGTGCCTGACCAACATGCGCACGCTGCCGGGCACCGTCGTGCTGCGCCCGCTGCCGGGCCTGCCCGTGATTCGCGACCTGATCGTGGACATGACGAACTTCTTCAAGCAGTACCACTCGATCAAGCCGTACCTGATCAACGACGAGCGCCCGCCCGAGACCGAGCGGCTGCAGTCGCCCGAGGAGCGCGAGGAGCTCAACGGCCTGTACGAGTGCATCCTGTGCGCGAGCTGCTCGACGGCCTGCCCGAGCTTCTGGTGGAACCCGGACAAGTTCGTCGGCCCGGCCGGCCTGCTGCAGGCCTACCGCTTCATCGCCGACAGCCGCGACCAGGCGACCAGCGAGCGCCTCGACAACCTCGAGGACCCGTATCGCCTGTACCGCTGCCACACGATCATGAACTGCGTCGACGTCTGCCCGAAGGGGCTGAACCCGACGAAGGCGATTGCCAAGATCAAAGAAATGATGGTCCGCCGCGCCATCTGAGACAAGAAAAGCGACTAAGGCTCATGGACGAACGTCTGGACCCCACCGATCTCGGCCGGCTGCGCTGGCGCTGCCGACGAGGCCTGCTGGAGAACGACCTCTTCGTCGAACGTTTCTTCCGTGATCACGAGGCGACGATCACGAAGCGGCAGGCCCAGGGGCTGATGGCCCTGATGGACCTGCCGGACAACGATCTGCTTGACCTGCTGCTCGGCCGTCGAGAGCTGCAGGGCGAGCTGGATCGCCCTGAAGTGCACGAGGTGCTGGCGCAAATGCGCCGTCCCACCCTCCCTGCTTCCGCCTGAGCTCAAGAAAGGCCTCGACATGACCCCCTCCGACGTGAAAGCCACCCTGTCGTTCTCGGACGGCAGCCCGAGCATGGATCTGCCCATCTACAAGGGCAGCATCGGCCCGGATGTCATCGACATCCGCAAGCTCTACGGCCAGACCGGCAAGTTCACCTATGACCCGGGCTTCCTCAGCACGGCGTCCTGCCAGTCGACGATCACCTACATCGACGGTGACAAGGGGGAGCTGCTGTACCGCGGCTATCCGATCGAGCAGCTCGCCACGCAGTGCGATTTCCTGGACACCTGCTACCTGCTGCTCTACGGAGAGCTGCCGAACGAGCAGCAGACGAAGGACTTCCACAAGCTCGTGTCCGAGCACACGATGGTGCACGAGCAGATGCAGTTCTTCCTGCGCGGCTTCCGTCGTGACGCCCACCCGATGGCGGTCATGACCGGCCTCGTGGGCGCGCTGTCGGCCTTCTATCACGACAGCACCGACATCAACGATCCGCGCCACCGCGAGATCGCGGCGATCCGCCTGATCGCCAAGATGCCGACGCTGGTCGCGATGGCCTACAAGTACGGCGAGGGCCAGCCCTACGTCTACCCGCGCAACAAGCTCTCGTACGCCGGGAACTTCATGCGCATGATGTTCGCGACCCCGTGCGAGGACTACGAGCCCAACGAGGTGCTGGTGCGCGCGATGGACCGCATCTTCATCCTCCACGCCGACCACGAGCAGAACGCGTCGACCTCGACGGTGCGTCTGTGCGGCAGCTCGGGCACGAACCCGTTCGCGGCCATCGCCGCCGGCGTGGCCTGCCTCTGGGGCCCGGCGCACGGCGGTGCCAACGAAGCGGCGCTGAACATGCTGGAGGACATCCAGCGCAACGGCGGCGTCGAGAAGATCGGCGAGTTCATCAAGCAGGTGAAGGACAAGAACTCGTCCGTCAAGCTGATGGGCTTCGGCCACCGGGTCTACAAGAACTACGACCCGCGCGCCAAGCTGATGCGCGAGACCTGCCACGAGGTGCTGGGCGCGCTGGGTCTGCAGAACGACCCGCTGTTCAAGCTGGCGATGTCGCTCGAGAAGATCGCGCTGGAAGACGAGTACTTCGTCGCCCGCAAGCTCTACCCGAACGTCGACTTCTACTCGGGCATCGTGCAGCGCGCGATCGGCATCCCGGTGTCGCTGTTCACCGCCATCTTCGCGCTCGCGCGCACGGTGGGCTGGATCGCCCAGCTCAACGAGATGATCGGCGACCCCGAGTACAAGATCGGCCGTCCGCGCCAGCTCTTCGTCGGCTCGCAGCGCCGCGACGTGCCGCCGCTCGACAAGCGCTGACCTTCGGTCGATGAACTGGCTGGCGCGGCTGTTCGCGCCGCGGCGCCGCGAGGCGCCGCGTGCGGCGACTCTCCCCTCGGCGCCGGCCGCTTCGACCTCCTCCACGCCGCCGGCTCCGGCGGCGTTTTCCATTCCGCTGGCCTGCTGGCTGATCGGCGCCGACGCGCCCGCCGGTGCCGGCCTGACACCGGCCGAGGCCGGGGCGCTCGAACGCCTGGATGCGGTGCTCGCCCAGCCGGGTCTGCCCGAGGACTTGTTGCCGCGTGCCGCGGCGCTGGTGCCGCAGTTGCTGGCCATGCTGCGCCAGGGTGACGAACTGCCGGTCGCGGCGATGGCCCAGCGGGTGTCCCGTGACGCGGTGCTCAGCGCCGAGGTGCTCAAGCTCGCCGGCAGCGCCTACTACCGCGGCCGCGGCGAGGCCACCGATCTCCAGCAGGCGATCTCGCTGATCGGCGTGCAGGGCCTGCACACCGTCATCGCACGCGTCGTGCTCAAGCCGATCTACGACCATGCGCCGGGCCCCTGGAGCCGGGCCGCCGGGCCGCGGCTGTGGGTGCATGCCGAAGCGCTGGCTGCCGAATGTGCGCTGCACGCCGAAGCGGTGCCGCTGTTCGATGCCTATCTCACCGGCCTGCTGCACGACAGCGGCTGGACCGCGGCGCTGAACCTGCTCGACCGCTCGGGCGTCGAGTTCGCCGTGCCTGGCGAGGCTTTCGCCGCCGCGCTCGAACGTCGCGCCTACCGGTTCTTCGGCCGCGCCGCACGGCGCTGGGCGATCACGCCGGCTTTTGCCGAACTGGGCGCCGACACGCTGCGCTACTCGCTGGGCACCAGCCCGCACCCGCTGGCCGTGGTGCTGCGCGAGGCGATGCCGGCCGCGCTGGAACGCGTGCGCGCCGAGGCGGGCTGAAAACGGCGAGGCCCGGACTGGCCGGGCCTCGTGCGGGTGCCTGTCAGGCCGTGTTCAGATCAGCTTCTGCAGCAGCCGCCCCATCTCGGACGGGTTGCGCGTGATCGTGAAGCCGCATTCCTCCATGATCGCCAGCTTGGCGTCCGCCGTGTCGGCGCCGCCGGAGATCAGTGCGCCGGCGTGGCCCATGCGCTTGCCGGCCGGCGCGGTGACGCCGGCGATGAAGCCGACCACCGGCTTCTTCATGTGCTCCTTGCACCAGCGCGCCGCGTCGGCTTCGTCGGGGCCGCCGATCTCGCCGATCATGATCACCGCGTCGGTGTCCGGGTCCTCGTTGAACAGCCGCATCACGTCGAGGTGCTTCAGTCCGTTGATCGGGTCGCCGCCGATGCCCACGGCGCTCGATTGGCCGATGCCCAGCTCGCTCAGCTGCGCCACGGCTTCATAGGTCAGCGTGCCCGAACGGCTGACGACACCGATGCGGCCCTTCTTGTGGATGTGGCCCGGCATGATGCCGATCTTGATCTCCTCGGGCGTGATCGTGCCCGGGCAGTTCGGCCCCAGCAGCAGCGTCTTCTTGCCGCCGGCCGCTTCCTTGGCCTTCATGCGGTTGCGCACCTCGAGCATGTCCTTGATCGGGATGCCTTCGGTGATGCAGATCGCCAGGTCCAGCTCGGCTTCGACCGCTTCCCAGATCGCTGCCGCGGCGCCGGCCGGGGGCACGTAGATGACGCTGACGGTGGCGCCGGTCTGCGCTGCCGCTTCCTTGACGCTGGCGTAGATCGGGATGCCCTCGAAGTCCTCGCCGGCCTTCTTCGGGTTCACGCCGGCGACGAAGCAGTTGCGGCCGTTGGCGTAGTCGCGGCACATGCGGGTGTGGAACTGGCCCGTCTTGCCGGTGATGCCCTGCGTGATGACGCGGGTGTCCTTGTTGATCAGGATGCTCATGCGGGTGCTCTCGGCGGGTTACTTGACGGCGGCGACGATGGCGGTCGCGGCCTCGGCCATCGTGTCGGCGGCGATGATCGGCAGGCCGCTGTCGGCCAGCATCTTCTTGCCCAGGTTCTCGTTGGTGCCCTTCATGCGCACCACCAGCGGCACCTGCAGGTTCACCGCCTTGCACGCGGCGATGACGCCTTCGGCGATGGTGTCGCACTTCATGATGCCGCCGAAGATGTTGACGAGGATGCCCTTCACCTCGGGGTTCTTCAGCATGATCTTGAAGGCCTCGGTGACCTTCTCGGCGCTCGCGCCGCCGCCGACGTCCAGGAAGTTCGCCGGCTCGCCGCCGAAGAGCTTGATGGTGTCCATCGTCGCCATCGCCAGACCGGCGCCGTTGACCAGGCAGCCGATGTTGCCGTCCAGGCTGATGTAGCTGAGGTCGAACTTGCTGGCCTCGACTTCGGCCGGATCCTCTTCGTCCAGGTCGCGCCAGGCGACGATGTCGGGGTGGCGGAACAGCGCGTTGGCGTCGAAGTTGAATTTCGCGTCGAGTGCCTTGATGCCGCCGTGGCCTTCGAGGATCAGCGGGTTGATCTCGGCGAGGCTGGCGTCGCTGGCCATGTAGCAGGCGTACAGCTTCTGGAAGACGTCGACCGCCTGCGCCTGGCTGGCTTCGGGCACGCCGATGCCGACGGCCAGTTCACGCGCCTGGGCCTCGGTCAGGCCCACCAGCGGGTCGACGAAGACCTTGAGGATCTTCTCCGGCGTGGCGTGCGCCACTTCCTCGATGTCCATGCCGCCTTCGGAGGACGCCATCAGCGCCACCTTCTGCGTCGCGCGGTCGGTGAGCGCGGCGACGTAGTACTCCTTCTTGATGTCGGCGCCTTCCTCGATCAGCAGCCGGCGCACCTTCTGGCCTTCGGGGCCGGTCTGGTGGGTGACGAGCTGCATGCCCAGGATCTGCGAGGCCAGGGTCTCGACTTCGGCGATCGAACGCGCGAGCTTGACGCCGCCGCCCTTGCCGCGGCCGCCGGCGTGGATCTGCGCCTTCACGACCCAGACCGAGCCGCCGAGCTTCTGCGCCGCTTCCAGCGCCTCCTGCACCGTGAACGCCGCATAACCCCGCGGCACGGGCACCCCGTGCGCGCGCAGCAGTTCCTTGGCCTGGTATTCGTGGATCTTCATGCCTGGTGGTCCTCGTCGTGGAGTCGCGCGAGTGTGTGCCGCGCATCTGACCCGAGCCTAACGGCGGTCAAGCCGCGGCCGCGAGCCCGTTGTCGAAGTGCTCGCGCATCAGCCGTCGCGCCGCCTCGGCGTCGTGGGCCAGGATCGCGTCGACCAGCGCCCGGTGCTCGGCCAGCGATTCCTCGATGCGCCCCTGCTTGAACAGCGAATGGTGGCGGTTGAGCTTCATGACCTTGCGCAGGTCGGTCACGACCTGCGTCGCCCAGCGGTTGCCGGCCGCATCGAGCAGCGCCATGTGGAACTCCTCGTTGGTCGCGAAGAAGACGTCGCGATCGCCGGTCTCGGTTTCCAGGCGTGCATGCAGCCGGCGCAGGCGGTCGCGATGGGCGTCGTCGGCGTCGTTCGCGACGCTGGCGGCGGCGTCGCTCTCCAGCAGGGCGAGCAGGTGGTAGACCTGGGCGACGTCGGCGCTCGACATCTCGGTGACGTAGGCGCCGCGGCGCACTTTCATCGTCACCAGGCCTTCGGTGGCCAGGACCTTCAGCGCCTCGCGCAGCGGCGTGCGGCTGATGCCGAACTCGGCGCACAGGCGCAGTTCGTCGATCCAGCTGCCCGGTTCGAGCCGGCGGGAGAAAATCTGCTGCCGCAGCCGCTCGGCGACTTCCTCGTAGAGGGCGCGCGGCGACAGCGGGCGGGCATCGGTGCGGTGCGGAACGTCGGCCACGGGCGAACGGGGCAGGGTGGTCGGCGGGGCCGAGGGCGGGATCTGAATTCATAATTTTGCATCACGCCCCCGCCGTGCCGACCCCTAGGCCTCTAGGGGAAACCCCAAAATCGCTGACCGCTTCTGGTGCTTCGCGCGCCCCGCTGGTGCCGTGTAGGAACTGGTCTACATAGGTGGCGTTGATCGCTTGATCACGACCGGCGAGTCGCCATAGCCTGCGCCATCCTCATTCACAGGTTCTGGTGCAGGCCGCGCTCCATGAGTCTCGTCGACGATCTCGTTCCCCACATGCGGCACGTGCTCCACGCAGAGCGCGACCTCCGCGACCTCGGACTGCTCTGGCAGATGATCGAAGCCACTTCGGCGATCGCCTGTCCGGAAGAAGCGGAAGACATCCTGCCGATGCTGACGCGCACCCGCGAGCGCTTCGGCGAGCTGCAGGCGCAGCTCGTGCGCCAGCTCGGCAGCGACAGCCTGGCCGAGCTCGGCGACGGGCTCGCGTCTTCGGCGCAGTGCACGATCGACATCCTCGTGCGCAACCTCTTCGAGCGCACCGCCGACGTCGGCTTCCTCGCCACCGACCCGGTGCTGCGTGCGTTCTGCGACGCCGCAGCCCGAGGGGATGCCGACGTCGCGCCGCTGCAGCGCCGGCTCGCCGAGTACCGCGCCAAGTACAGCGTCTACGACGACATCGTGCTGCTCGCGCCCGACGGCCGCGTGCTGGAGCGCCTGGACGAAGGCGGCCCGGCGACGCTGGCCGGCGACGCGCTGGTTCACGACACCATCGCCCGCCGCGGTTTCGTCGAGCGCTTCGGCCCGACGCCGCTGGCGCGTGGCGGCGCACCGGCGCTGCTGTACGCCCAGCGCATCGATGCCGACGGTGGCCGCTGCGCCGGCCTGCTGGTGCTGCGTTTCCGCCTCGCCGACGAGATGCAGCGCATCTTCTCCAGCGTCGAGCAGTCGGGCCGCCACGTCGCGCTGGTGCTGCTGGACGCCGACGACCGCGTCATCGCCAGCGCCGACGAGTCGCACGTGCCGGTCGGCGCGCGCCTGCAGACTGCGCCGGGCGGTGAGGTCGGGCTGGTCGCCTTCGGCGGCCGCGAGTACCTCGCCGTGACGCGCCCCGGCGTCGGCTTCCAGGGCTATCCGGGGCCCGGCTGGCGGGCGCACGCGATGGTCTCGCTGCTGACCGCCTTCAGCGGCCGCGATGCCGCCGATGCCGACGCCGCGCTGGCGCCGGACACCGCCGAGCTGGCGCGCCTGCGCAGCGAACTCGACGCGATCAACGGCGACCTGCGCCGAGTCGTCTGGAACGGCCGCCTGTTCGCCGGCGCGCAGCAGCAGGCCAGCGCGCGCTTGAAGGCGCTGCTGGCCCAGGTGCAGGAAGCCGGCCGGCGCACGCGCGACCGCGTCGACGAGGCGATCGTCGCCTTGCAGCGCAGTGCGCTGGCGCGCCAGCGCCATGCCGCGCACGACCTGGCGCGGCTGGCGGCCGACATCATGGACCGCAGCCTGTACGAGCGTGCCAACAACTGCCGCTGGTGGGCGCTGTCACCGGTCATCGAGCGTGGGCTGGCCGCCGCGCCGTCGGCTGCGGCCAACACCGAACTCGCCGCCGTGCTGCGCCACGTCAACAGCCTGTACACCGTCTACACGCGGCTGCTGGTGTTCGGCGCCGACGGCCGCATCCGCGCCGTGTCGCGCGACACCGAGGGCACGACGCTGGTCGGCCAGGAGATCGGCGCCGGGCTGCTCGACGCGGTGCGCAGCCTTTCGGACTCGCAGCGTTATGCGGTCTCGGCTTTCGAGGCGTCGCCGTTGTCGGAAGGCCGGCCGACCTATGTCTACGCCGCTGCGGTGCGCGACGCCCAGCGCCGTGTCGTCGGCGGCATCGCCGCGGTCTTCGACGCGCCGGCCGAGTTGCACAAGATGCTGGGCGACGTGCTCGGCGATCGCGCCGGCTTCGCCACCTTCGTCGATGCCGATGGCCGTGTTCTCGCCAGCACCGACTCCGAGCAGCCGCCGGGCAGCGTGCTGCCGAAGGCGCTGGCTCCCGGCCTGGCCGAGTTCCGCGACGCGACCTGGAGCGTCGCGGCGGTGCGTGCCGAGGGCTACCGCGAGTTCAAACGCGAGGACGGCTACGACAACCGCGTGCGGGCGCTGGTCGCGCTGCGCCTGGGCGAGCGCGAGCGCCGCGGCCGCAACCAGCACGACATCCCGGTGCACGCCCTGCCGCCGGCCCGGCGCGAGGCGGTCGCCGGCTGGGCGCTGTTCCACGTCGGCGCCGGCCGTTTCGGCCTGCCGACGGCGTCTGTGCTCGAAGCGCGGGCCCGCGACGGCCTCGTGCGCGCCCGCCTCGGCCTGCCGCACGCGCTGGGGCTGCTGGAGGTGCCACAAGGCGCCGGCTCGGTCGTCGTGCCGGTGCTGTGCGCGCGTTCGCTGTTCGGCGTGCGCTACGCGCCACGCGTGCAGGACGGCGTGCTGCTGGTGCTGGCGGTCGCCACGGCGCCGTCGCGGCCGGCGGTGGCGCTGTGGGTCGACGAGGTGCTGGCCGTCGTCGACGCCGGCCATGAGCATCTGCAGCCGGTGCCCGAGGGGCTGCGTGCGCATTCGCCGCTGCTGTCGGGCCTGCTGCGCCTGATGGCCGGCGGCGACGAAGGCGGCGAGATCCTGGCGCAGGTGCTGGCGCAGGTGCTGGCGGCCGACAGCGTCGCCCGCCTGGCGGCGATGGCCGGCACCGCGCCGCCACCGGAAGCGGCCGAAGCGATCGCCGCCGCCGTGACCGAGCCGGGTGGCGAACAGCCCGCCTTGCTGCGCTGAACCCCTCATCCGGGCGGGCGGCCCCGCGGCGCGGGGCCGGACCCTGGACGTTAACCGCCGTGTCAGGAAGATGTCGGGGGCAGGAATTTATAATTATTCATGACAGCGGGCCCGGCGGCTTGCACAGCAGGAGACATCTCGATGAGCAACAGCCCCGACCCGCTCAAGAGCGGTGAGTTCGCCCCGTCGTCCCTCGAACAATGGCACAAGGCCGCCGCCAAGTCCGCGCCGGGCGGTGACGTCGAGGCGCTGAACTGGCAGACGCCCGAGGGCCTGAGCGTCAAGCCGCTGTACACCGCGGCCGACACCGCCGAGCTGCCCTACGCCGACACGCTGCCGGGCTTCGAACCCTTCATCCGCGGCCCGCAGGCGACGATGTACGCGGTGCGTCCGTGGACCATCCGCCAGTACGCCGGCTTCTCCACCGCCGAGGAATCGAACGCCTTCTACCGCAAGGCCTTGGCCGCCGGCGGCCAGGGCGTGTCGGTGGCCTTCGACCTGGCCACGCACCGCGGCTACGACAGCGACCATCCGCGCGTCACCGGCGACGTCGGCAAGGCCGGCGTGGCGATCGACTCGGTCGAGGACATGAAGATCCTCTTCGACTCGATCCCGCTGGACAAGGTCAGCGTCTCGATGACGATGAACGGCGCGGTGCTGCCGGTGCTCGCCGGCTACGTCGTCGCCGCCGAGGAGCAGGGCGTCGCCCAGGAACAGCTGTCGGGGACCATACAGAACGACATCCTCAAGGAGTTCATGGTCCGCAACACGTACATCTATCCGCCCGAGCCTTCGATGCGGATCGTTGCGGACATCATCGAGTACACGGCACGCCACATGCCGAAGTTCAACTCGATCTCGATCTCCGGCTACCACATGCAGGAGGCGGGCGCGAACCAGGCGCTGGAACTCGCCTTCACGCTGGCCGACGGCAAGGAGTACGTGAAGACCGCGATCGCGCGCGGCCTGGACGTCGACGAGTTCGCCGGCCGCCTGAGCTTCTTCTGGGCGATCGGGATGAACTTCTATCTCGAGATCGCCAAGATGCGCGCCGCGCGTCTCTTGTGGTGCCGGATCATGAAGGGCTTCGACGCGAAGAAGCCCAAGAGCCTGATGCTGCGCACGCACTGCCAGACCTCGGGCTGGAGCCTGACCGAGCAGGACCCGTACAACAACATCGTGCGCACGACGGTCGAGGCGATGGCCGCGGTCTTCGGCGGCACGCAGAGCCTGCACACCAACAGCTTCGACGAGGCGATCGCGCTGCCCACCGAGTTCAGCTCGCGCATCGCCCGCAACACCCAGCTGATCATCCAGGAAGAGACCCACATCACGAAGGTCGTCGACCCCTGGGCCGGCAGCTACCTGATGGAGAAGCTGACCCAGGACATGGCCGACAAGGCCTGGGCGATCATCGAGGAAGTCGAGGCCATGGGCGGCATGACCCGCGCCGTCGACTCGGGCTGGGCCAAGCTGAAGATCGAGGCCAGCGCCGCCGAGAAGCAGGCGCGCATCGACTCCGGCCAGGACGTCATCGTCGGCGTCAACAAGTACCGCAACAGCAAGCAGGACAAGGTCGAGATCCTCGAGGTCGACAACGTCAAGGTGCGCGATGCGCAGATCGCCCGCCTGGCGCAGGTGCGCGCCGCGCGTGACGGCGCCAAGGTGCAGGCCGCGCTGGAAGCGCTGACCGCCGCCGCGCACAGCGGCGAAGGCAACCTGCTCGGCCTGGCGATCGACGCGATGCGCGTGCGCGCCACCGTCGGCGAAGTCAGCGACGCGCTGGAGAAGATCTTCGGGCGCCATCGCGCCGACATCCAGAAGGTGACCGGGGTGTACGCAGCCGCCTACGACAGCGCCGAGGGCTGGGACAAGCTCAAGGCCGAGATCGACGAGTTCGCCGAACAGCAGGGCCGCCGCCCGCGCGTGATGATCGCCAAGCTCGGCCAGGACGGCCACGACCGCGGCGCCAAGGTGGTGGCCACGGCCTTCGCCGACCTGGGCTTCGACGTCGACATCGGCGCGCTGTTCCAGACCCCCGAGGAATGCGCCCGCCAGGCGATCGAGAACGACGTGCACGCGGTCGGCGTCAGCACGCTGGCCGCCGGCCACAAGACGCTGGTGCCGGCGATCATCAAGGCGCTGAAGGACCAGGGCGCCGACGACATCGTCGTCTTCGCCGGCGGCGTGATCCCGCAGCAGGACTACGACTTCCTCTTCGAAGCCGGCGTCAAGGGCATCTACGGCCCCGGAACGCCCGTACCCGCCAGCGCCAAGGACGTGCTCGAGCAGATCAAGAAGGCGCTGGGCTGAGCCCTTCGCCGCCGTCTCGAGAAGTCCATGCCTGACCCCGACCAGGCGCTGCTGGCGCCCTTGCTCGGCCCCGCGGGGCCGCAGCAGCGGCGTGCGCTCGCCAAGACCATCACCCTGCTGGAGTCCACGCGGGTCGACCACCGCCTGCGTGCCGACGAACTGCTCAACGCCTTGCTGCCGCATACCGGGCGCGCCTTCCGCCTGGGCATCAGCGGCGTGCCGGGAGTGGGAAAAAGCACCTTCATCGAGGCGCTGGGCCTGCACCTGATCGGCCGCGGCCACCGCGTCGCGGTGCTCGCCGTCGATCCCTCGTCCAGCGTCTCCGGCGGCTCCATCCTCGGCGACAAGACGCGCATGGAGCGGCTGTCGACCGAGGAGCGCGCCTTCATCCGCCCCAGCCCGGCCGGCGGCACGCTGGGCGGCGTCGCCGAGAAGACGCGCGAGGCGATGCTGGTCTGCGAAGCCGCGGGCCACGACGTCGTCATCGTCGAGACCGTCGGCGTCGGCCAGAGCGAGACCGCGGTCGCCAACATGACCGACATGTTCGTGCTGCTGCAACTGCCCAACGCCGGCGACGACCTGCAGGCGATCAAGAAGGGCGTGATGGAGCTGGCCGACCTGGTGGTCATCAACAAGGCCGACCTCGACCCCGACGCCGCGACGCGCGCCCGGGCGCAGATCACCAGCGCGCTGCGTTTCCTGGGGCCGCACACGGCGGTGCCGGCGCAGGTGCTGCAGCTGAGCGCGCTGAAGGGCAGCGGACTCGACGACTTTTGGGCCGCGGTCTCGGGCTTCAACGAGCGCCAGCGCGACAGCGGTCGCCTGGCCGCACGTCGCCGCGCCCAGGACGAAGCCTGGATGTGGGACCGCATCGAAGCCGGCCTGCGCCAGCGCTTCAAGCAACACCCGGCGGTGCGCGACGCGCTACCGACGATTACCGACGACGTGCTTTCCGGGCGGCTGGCCGCCTCGGTCGCCGCGCGCCGTCTGCTCGACCTGATGGATTGAACGAGGGGACAGACTCATGCACGACATCATCGACCAACTCGAAAAGAAGCGCGCCGCCGCGCGGCTGGGCGGCGGACAAAGGCGCATCGACTCGCAGCACGCCAAAGGCAAGCTGACCGCGCGCGAGCGCATCGAACTGCTGCTCGACGACGGCACCTTCGAAGAGTGGGACATGTTCGTCGAGCACCGCTGCACCGAGTTCGGCATGGACGGCCGCACGATCCCCGGCGACGGCGTCGTCACCGGCTACGGCATGATCAACGGCCGCCTGGTGTTCGTCTTCAGCCAGGACTTCACCGTCTTCGGCGGCGCGCTGTCCGAAGCGCACGCCGAGAAGATCTGCAAGATCATGGACCAGGCGATGAAGGTCGGCGCCCCGGTCATCGGCCTGAACGACTCGGGCGGCGCGCGCATCCAGGAAGGCGTGGCCTCGCTGGGCGGTTATGCCGAGGTCTTCCAGCGCAACGTGATGGCCTCCGGCGTCGTGCCGCAGATCAGCCTGATCATGGGCCCCTGCGCCGGCGGCGCCGTCTACTCGCCGGCGATGACCGACTTCATCTTCATGGTGAAGGACAGCTCGTACATGTTCGTCACCGGCCCGGACGTCGTGAAGACCGTGACGCACGAGGAGGTGACCGCCGAGGAGCTGGGCGGCGCGATCACCCACACGACCAAGAGCGGCGTCGCCGACCTCGCCTTCGACAACGACGTCGAGGCGATCCTGATGCTGCGCCGCTTCTTCAACTACATCCCGCTGAACAATCGCGAGCGCGCCCCGGTGCGCCCGAGCGGCGACCCGGCGGAGCGCATCGACGCGTCGCTGGACACGCTGGTTCCGGAGAACCCGAACAAGCCCTACGACATGAAGGAGCTGATCACGAAGGTGGTCGACGACCGCGAGTTCTTCGAGATCCAGCCCGACAACGCCAAGAACATCGTCGTCGGCTTCGGCCGCATGAACGGCGAGGCCGTGGGCATCGTCGCCAACAACCCGATGGTCCTGGCCGGCTGCCTGGACATCAAGAGCAGCATCAAGGCGGCGCGCTTCGTGCGCTTCTGCGACGCCTTCAACATCCCGGTCGTGACCTTCGTCGACGTGCCCGGCTTCATGCCCGGCACCTCGCAGGAGTACGGCGGCATCATCAAGCACGGCGCCAAGCTGCTCTACGCCTACGCCGAGTGCACGGTGCCCAAGATCACCGTCATCACGCGCAAGGCCTACGGCGGCGCCTACGACGTGATGAGCTCCAAGCACCTGCGCGGCGACGTCAACTTCGCCTGGCCCAACGCCGAGATCGCGGTGATGGGCGCCAAGGGCGCGGTCGAGATCATCTTCCGCGAAGACAAGGCCGACCCGGCCAAGCTCGCCGCGCGCGAAGCCGAATACAAGGCGCGTTTCGCCAACCCCTTCGTGGCCGGCGCACGCGGCTACATCGACGACGTCATCCAGCCGCACGAGACGCGCAAGCGCATCTGCCGCTCGCTGGCGATGCTCAAGGACAAGAAGCTGGACAACCCGTGGCGCAAGCACGGGAATATTCCTCTTTGATCAGCCGCCGTCCCTGCAGCACCGCATCCGGAAAGAGTCAGTCATGTTCAAGAAGATCCTGATCGCCAACCGCGGCGAGATCGCCTGCCGCGTCATCAAGACGGCGAAGAAGCTGGGCATCGCGACGGTGGCCGTCTATTCCGACGCCGACCGCGACGCGCGCCACGTCGAGCTGGCCGACGAGGCCGTGCACATCGGCCCGGCGCCCAGCCGCGAGAGCTACCTCGTCGCCGACAAGATCATCGCCGCCGCCAAGCAGACCGGCGCCGAAGGCATCCACCCCGGCTACGGCTTCCTGTCCGAGAACGAGGACTTCGCCCGCCGCGTCGAGGAGGAAGGCATCGTCTTCATCGGCCCGAAGCACTACAGCATCGCGGCGATGGGCGACAAGATCGCCTCCAAGAAGCTGGCCAACGAGGCCGGCGTCAGCACGATCCCGGGCTGGAACGAGGCCATCGAGTCGCCCGATCAGGCAGTGCAGATCGCCCGCGACATCGGCTACCCGGTGATGATCAAGGCCAGCGCCGGCGGCGGCGGCAAGGGCCTGCGCGTGGCCTTCAACGACAAGGAGGCGCACGAGGGCTTCAGCTCGTGCCGCAACGAGGCCAAGAACAGCTTCGGCGACGACCGCGTCTTCATCGAGAAGTTCGTCGAGGAACCGCGCCACATCGAGATCCAGGTGCTCGGCGACGCCCACGGCAACGTCGTCTACCTGCACGAGCGCGAGTGCTCGATTCAGCGCCGCCACCAGAAGGTCATCGAGGAAGCGCCGTCGCCGTTCATCAGCGATGCCACGCGCAAGGCGATGGGCGAGCAGGCGGTCGCACTGGCCAAGGCGGTGAAGTACCAGTCGGCCGGCACCGTCGAGTTCGTCGTCGGCAAGGACCAGAGCTTCTATTTCCTGGAGATGAACACGCGTCTGCAGGTGGAGCACCCGGTCACCGAGTGCATCACCGGCATCGACCTCGTCGAGCAGATGCTGCGCGTGGCCGCCGGCGAACCGCTGCCGTTCAAGCAGGCCGACATCCCGCGCCGCGGCTGGGCGATGGAGTGCCGCATCAACGCCGAGGACCCGTTCCGCAACTTCCTGCCGTCCACCGGCCGCCTGGTGCGCTACATGCCGCCGGCGCAGACGATGGAAGCGGCGATGCCGGTGCCTGCCGGCGGCGGCGTGCGCGTGGACACCGGCGTCTACGAAGGCGGCGAGATCCCGATGCAGTACGACTCGATGATCGCCAAGCTCATCGTGCACGGGCTGGACCGCGACGACGCCATCGCCCGCATGCGCGAGGCGCTCAACGGCTTCGTCATCCGCGGCGTGTCGAGCAACATCCCGTTCCAGTCGGCACTGCTGGCGCATCCGAAGTTCGTCGCCGGCCAGTTCAACACCGGCTTCATCGCCGAGCACTACGGCAAGGGCTTCCGCGCCGAGGACGTGCCGCACGACGACCCCGACTTCCTCGTCGCGCTGGTGGCCACCGTCTACCGCCGCTACCTCGGCCGCGCGGCCAGCATCAGCGGCCAGCTCGCGGGCCACAACCTGCGCATCGGCACCGACTTCGTCGTCGTCGTGCGTGGCGAGGCCGGCGAGCACACCCACGTGCCGGTGAAGATCGAGGTCGCGGGCAACACGACGACGGTCAGCGTCAAGGGCCGCAGCTACGGCATCGTCAAGGAATGGCGCTTCGGCTCGATCCGCGCCACCGGCACCTGCAACGGCCGCCCGTTCACCGCGCAGGCCGAACGCAACGGCGTCTGGTACAGCGTCGCGCACAACGGCCGCCGCATCGACGCGATGGTGATGCGCGCCCGGGCCTCCGAGCTGCTGCGCGTGATGCCGTTCAAGCCGCCCGCGGACATGAGCAAGTTCCTGCTCTCGCCGATGCCGGGCCTGCTGGTGCAGGTCGCGGTGAAGCCGGGGCAGGCGGTCGTGGCCGGCGAACGTCTGGCCGTCATCGAGGCGATGAAAATGGAGAACATCCTCACGGCGGTCCAGGACGGCACCGTCGCCGAGGTGCTGGCCGAGCAGGGCGAGAGCCTCGCGGTCGACCAGCCCATCATCCGCTTCGCCTGAGTTCATGACCCTGATCGACGAGACCGACCCGAAGACAAGCGCCCCCTGGACGCGCGAGCAGGTGCTCGCGCTGCTGGACCTGCCGTTCATGGACCTCGTGCGGCGCGCCGCCGAGGTCCACGCGCGCCACTGGCCGCAGGGCGACATCGAGCTGGCCTCGCTGCTGTCGATCAAGACCGGCGGCTGCCCCGAGGACTGCGGCTACTGCCCGCAGTCCTCGCGCCACGACACCGGCGTCGCGGCGGCGAAGATGCTCGACGTCGACGAGGTGCTGGCCAAGGCGCGTGCCGCCAAGGCCGCCGGCGCGACGCGTTTCTGCATGGGCGCCGCCTGGCGCTCGCCCAAGGACCGCGACGTCGAGAAGGTCGCGGCGCTGGTGCGCGAGGTGCACGCGCTCGGGCTGGAGACCTGCGCGACGCTGGGCATGCTCGAGCCGCAGCAGGCGCGCACGCTGCGCGACGCCGGTCTGGACTACTACAACCACAACCTCGATACCGCGCCCGAGTTCTACGGCGAGGTCATCGGCACCCGCGTCTACGAGGACCGGCTGCAGACGCTGCGCCACGTGCGCGAGGCCGGGCTCAAGGTCTGCTGCGGCGGCATCGTCGGCATGGGCGAGACGCGTGCCCACCGCGCCGGGCTGATCGCCGAACTCGCGGCGCTGGACCCGGCGCCGGACTCGGTGCCGATCAACAGCCTGGTGCGTGTGCCCGGCACGCCGCTGGCCGACGCGCCGCCGGTCGACCCGTTCGAGCTGGTGCGTGTCGTCGCCGCGGCGCGTATCGTGATGCCGGGTTCGCGCGTGCGGCTGTCGGCCGGGCGGCGCGAACTGGGCGACGGCATCCAGGCGCTGTGTTTCCTGGCCGGCGCCAACTCGATCTTTTATTGCGACCAACTGCTCGTCACCGGCAATGCCGACGCCGAGGACGACCGCAAGCTGCTGTCGCGCCTGAACCTGTCTCCGACGAAGAAGGAGGTGTCCGCATGACCCGTCCGTTCCGTGTGCTGGGTGTCCAGCAGATCGCCATCGGTGGCCCCGACAAGCAGCGGCTGAAGTCGCTGTGGGTCGACATGTTCGGCCTGACCGTGAAGAGCACGTTCGTCAGCGAACGCGAAAACGTCGACGAGGACATCTGCGCGCTGGGCAGCGGCCCGCACGCCGTCGAGGTCGACCTGATGCAGCCGGTGGACCCCGAGAAGAAGCCGGCCGTGCACGCCACGCCGCTGAACCACGTCGGCCTGTGGATCGACGACCTGCCCAAGGCCGTCGAATGGCTGAGCGCGCAGGGCGTGCGCTTCGCGCCCGGCGGCATCCGCAAGGGCGCGGCGGGTTACGACATCTGCTTCGTGCACCCGAAGTCCAATGACGAGTTCCCGTATTCGGGCGAAGGCGTGCTGATCGAGCTCGTGCAGGCGCCGCCCGAGGTCGTCTCGGCGCTGTCCTGAACCGGTGACCGGCGGCGAGCCGGTCACAAGTGCTTAATTCCCTCGCGGCGCCGAGCCGCGAGCATCGGCGGCGTGAACCCGCGCCGCCTCTTCCCGCCGTGCCGCCGCGCGCCCTGCGCGCTGGCGCTGCCCTTGTTCGTTGCCGCCACCGGTGCCCAGGCCCAGTGGCTGGTGCCGCCGCCGCAGCTGCCGGTCACCGACGGCCTCTGGCGCGGATCGGGCGGTGCCGCGGCCACCCTCACCTCGGGCAACACCGACGGCGCCGCCGTCTCGCTGAGCTTCGACGCCGTGCGCGCGACGCCCGGGGATCGCATCACGCTCGGCGGCTCGCTGAACTACGGCCGCAGCGAGAACCCCGACGGCGAGGTGACGACCACCGCCGACCGCTGGAACGCCAGCGGCCGCTACGACCTGAACCTGACGCCGCGCAGCTTCGTCTACGGCCGTGGCGCCGTCGAACGTGACCGCGTCATCGAGCTCGACCGCCGCGACACCGTCGACGCCGGCCTGGGCTGGAAGCTCGTCAACCGCGCCGACGCCAACGTCAGCGTCTTCGGCGGCATCGGCCGCTCCGTCGACCGCTATTCGCGCGAGCAGACCATCGACGGCCGCAGCGCCAGCCGCTTCACGCGCACGACGCTGACGCTGGGCGAGGAGTCGGTGCACCGGCTGACGCCCACCGTCGAATGGCGCCAGCGCCTGGACGTCGCGCCGACGGTTTCCGGCGACCGCACGACCATCCTGCACTTCAGCACCACGCTGGCGGTGGCGCTGAACTCGACGCTGGGGCTGACGGTGACGCTGTCGGACCAGTTCAACAGCCGGCCACCCGACGGCATCCGGCGCAACGATCTGACGCTGTTCACCGGGCTGAACCTGAAGTTCGGGCCGCAGCCGCCGGCGCCACCTGCACCGCCCGTTCCGCCGCGCTGAAACGCGTTCCGGTGCCGCAGGTGGCTTCGTCTAAGGCGAAGTCTTTGTTCGTCCTATAGGCATGGTTTTGTCAGGGGCGAAGGATTAGACTGCGCGCCACCCCATGCGATTCGACCTCGTCACCCTCAACCTCGTGCTGGCGATCGCCGACACCCGCAGCATCACCGCCGGCGCCCGGCGTGAGCATCTCGCGCTGGCCGCGGCCAGCCGCCGGCTGTCGGACCTGGAGGCGCGTTTCGGTGTGCCGCTGTTCGAGCGCCGCGCGCGGGGTGTCGAACCCACCGAGGCCGGGCGCGCGCTGGTGCGTCACATCCGCGGCCTGCACGCTTCGCTGCACGCGCTGGAGAGCGAAGTCGCCGAGTTCGCGCGCGGCATCAAGGGCCATCTGCGTGTCGTCGCCAACGCCGGCGCGATCGCCGAGTGCCTGCCGCCGGACCTGGCGGGCTTCTCGCAGGCCCATCCGCAGATCCGCATCAGCCTGGAAGACCAGACGAGTTCCGAAGTCCAGGCCGCGGTCGCCGAAGGCCGCGCCGACGTCGGCATCTTCGTGCCGCCGCAACTGGACAACCGCCTGACCACCTGGCGCTACCGCAATGGCTCGCTGGCCGCGATGGTGCCGCAGGACCACGTGCTGGCCGGCGAGACGCGCGTGCGTTTCGAGGCCTTGCTGGACCACGACATCGTCGGCCTGCACGCCGGCGCCGCGGCGCAGGAGACGATGCGCGCCGAGGCCGAGGCGCGCGGCCGCACGCTGAAGGCGCGGCTGCAGGTGCGCGGCTTCGACGCCATCGCCCAGCTCGTCGAAGCCGGGCTCGGCGTCGCCGTGCTGCCGGCGGCCGTCGCCGAGCGCCTGGCGCAGGTGTTCGCGGTGCGCGTGCTCGCGCTCGACGAACCCTGGGCCGCACGCGAATACCGTCTGGCGGTGCGCACGCAGGAGGTCCTGCCCACCGTCGTGCAGCGTTTCGTCCAGGCGCTGCGAACCTCCGAATCCTGATCGAGGAGACCCGATGACCGCCCGCACGCTCTACGACAAGCTCTGGGACGAGCACGTCGTGCACACCGAGGAAGACGGCACTGCCGTGCTCTACATCGACCGCCACCTCGTGCACGAGGTGACCAGCCCGCAGGCCTTCGAAGGGCTGCGGCTGGCCGGCCGGAAGGTCTGGCGCGTCAGCTCGATCGTCGCCACCGCCGACCACAACACGCCGACCACCGGCTGGGCCGACGGCTACGACGGCATCCGCGACCCGATCTCCAAGCAGCAGATCACGACGCTGGACGCGAACATCCGCGCCTTCGGCGCCGCCGCCTACTTCCCGTTCCTGGACCAGCGCCAGGGCATCGTGCACGTCATCGGCCCGGAGAACGGCGCCACGCTGCCGGGCATGACGGTGGTCTGCGGCGACAGCCACACCAGCACCCACGGCGCCTTCGGCGCGCTGGCGCACGGCATCGGCACCAGCGAGGTCGAGCACGTGCTGGCGACGCAGACGCTGCTGGCCAAGAAGGCCAAGAACATGCTGGTGAAGGTCGAAGGCCGTCTGGGCCGCGGCGTTACCGCCAAGGACGTCGTGCTGGCGATCATCGGCCGCATCGGCACCGCCGGCGGCACCGGCTACACGATCGAGTTCGGCGGCTCGGCGATCCGCTCGCTGAGCATGGAAGGCCGGATGACGGTCTGCAACATGGCGATCGAGGCCGGCGCCCGCGCCGGGCTGGTGGCCGTCGACGACACGACGATCGAGTACGTGAAGGGCCGGCCCTTCGCGCCGAGCGGCGTTGCCTGGGACCACGCCGTCGCCCACTGGCGCACGCTGCACAGCGACCCGGGGGCGCACTTCGACGCCGTCGTCGAGCTCGACGCGGCGCAGATCCTGCCGCAGGTCACCTGGGGCACCAGCCCGGAGATGGTGCTGCCGGTCGACGGCCGCGTGCCCGACCCGGACAAGGAGAAGGACGCCGTCAAGCGCGCCGCGATCGAGCGTGCGCTGGTCTACATGGGCCTGGAGCCGAACAAGGCGCTGACCGACATCGCGGTCGACCGCGTGTTCATCGGCTCGTGCACCAACAGCCGCATCGAGGATCTGCGCGCCGCGGCCGAGGTCGTGCGCCGCGTCGGCGGCCGGGTCGCCGCCAACGTCAAGCAGGCGCTGGTGGTGCCGGGCTCGGGCCGCGTCAAGGCCCAGGCCGAGGCCGAAGGCCTGCACGAGGTCTTCCGCGGCGCCGGCTTCGAGTGGCGCGAGCCGGGCTGCAGCATGTGCCTGGCGATGAACGCCGATCGCATCGAGCCGGGCGAGCGCTGCGCCTCGACCAGCAACCGCAACTTCGAAGGCCGCCAGGGCGCCGGCGGCCGCACCCACCTCGTGAGCCCGGCGATGGCTGCCGCGGCCGCGCTGGCGGGCCATTTCGTCGACGTGCGCCGCGTCGCCTGATCTCCGGAGGAGAAACGTCATGAAGCGTTCGTTCGCCGCACTGCTGGCCTGCCTCGCCGTCGTCGCGCTGGCCGGCTGCAACACCGTCAAGGGCGTCGGCCAGGACATCCAGAAGGCCGGCCAGGCCATCGAAGGCGCAGCCAAGAAGTGACCGCCATGCAAGCCTTCACCGTGCACAAGGGGCTCGTGGCCCCGATGGACCGCGCCAACGTCGACACCGACGCGATCATCCCCAAGCAGTTCCTGAAGTCGATCGCGCGCACCGGCTTCGGCCCCAACCTGTTCGACGAGTGGCGCTACCTGGACCGCGGCGAGCCCGGCCAGGACCCGGCGGCGCGCAAGCCGAACCCGGACTTCGTGCTCAACCAGCCGCGTTACGCCGGCGCCTCGGTGCTGCTGGCACGCGAGAACTTCGGCTGCGGCTCCAGCCGCGAGCACGCGCCCTGGGCGCTGCAGCAGTACGGCTTCCGCGCCATCGTCGCGCCGAGCTTCGCCGACATCTTCTTCAACAACTGCTTCAAGAACGGCGTGCTGCCGATCGTGCTGCCGGAGTCGCAGGTCGCGCGCCTGTTCGACGAGGTCGCGGCCTTCCCGGGCTACACGCTGACGGTCGACCTGCCGCGCCAGGTGATCGTCAAGCCCGACGGCAGCGAGCTGCCCTTCGACGTGCAGGCCTTCCGCAAGTACTGCCTCGTCAACGGCTTCGACGACATCGGCCTGACGCTGCGCCACGCCGACAAGATCCGCGCCTACGAAGCCGAGCGCCTGGCACGCATGCCCTGGCTCGACCAGCGCCTCGTCGGCTGAGCCCCGTTTATCGCCAAGGAAGACCATGAAGATCGCCATCCTCCCGGGTGACGGCATCGGCACCGAGATCGTCGCCGAAGCCGTCAAGGTGCTGAACGTGCTGGACCTGCCGTTCGAGACCGAGACCGCGCTCGTCGGCGGCGTCGCCTACGCCGCCCACGGCCACCCGCTGCCGGAATCGACGCTGGCGCTGGCCAAGGCCGCCGACGCGGTGCTGTTCGGCGCCGTCGGCGACTGGAAGTACGACACGCTGGAGCGTTCGCTGCGCCCCGAGCAGGCGATCCTCGGCCTGCGCAAGCACCTGGGCCTGTTCGCCAACCTGCGCCCGGCGCTGTGCTACGAGCAGCTGACGCACGCCTCGAGCCTGAAGCCCGAGCTGGTGGCGGGCCTGGACATCCTGATCATCCGCGAGCTGACCGGCGACATCTACTTCGGCCAGCCGCGTGGCCGCCGCATCGCCGTCGACGGCCACTTCCCGGGCGCGGAAGAAGCCTTCGACACGATGCGCTACAGCCGCCCGGAGATCGAGCGCATCGCCCACCTGGCGTTCCAGGCGGCGCGCAAGCGTCGCGGCAAGGTGACCAGCGTCGACAAGGCCAACGTGCTCGAGACCTTCCAGTTCTGGAAGGACGTCGTCACCGAGGTGCACGCCCAGTACCCGGACGTCGAGCTCGACCACATGTACGTCGACAACGCCGCGATGCAGCTCGTCAAGGCGCCGAAGAAGTTCGACGTCGTCGTCACCGGCAACATGTTCGGCGACATCCTGTCCGACGAGGCGGCGATGCTCACCGGCTCGATCGGCATGCTGCCCAGCGCCTCGCTCGACAAGAACAACAAGGGCCTGTACGAGCCCAGCCACGGCAGCGCGCCGGACATCGCCGGGCAGGGCATCGCCAACCCGCTGGCTACAATCCTGTCGGCCGCCATGATGCTCCGCTACACCCTCTCCCAGCCCGAAGCCGCCGACCGGATCGAATCCGCGGTGCGCGCCGTGCTGGCCGCAGGTCTGCGCACGGCCGACATCTGGTCCGAAGGCACGCAGCGTGTCGGCACCGCCCGGATGGGCGACGCCGTCGTCGCGGCGATCACCGGCAAAACGATTACCAAGAGCTGACGCTCTCGGATCGTCTCGCCCCCACCCAGGACCCCGGCGAAGCGAGCCGGGGGAGCGGCAAGGGGTCCGGGACACGTCGAAAGGTGAAAACATGGCACTCGTAGGATTGGTCGGCTGGCGCGGGATGGTCGGTTCCGTGCTGATGGATCGCATGCGCGCCGAAGGCGACTTCGCGCTCATCGAACCGCTGTTCTTCAGCACCAGCAACGCCGGCGGCAGCGCCCCGGCCGAGCTCGTGAAGAACGAGACGAAGCTGCAGGACGCGTACGACCTCGAAGCGCTGAAGCGCTGCGACATCGTGCTGACCTGCCAGGGCGGCGACTACACGACCGAGGTCTTCCCGAAGCTGCGTGCGGCGGGCTGGAACGGCCACTGGATCGACGCGGCGTCGACGCTGCGCATGGCCCCCGACGCCGTCATCGTGCTCGACCCGGTCAACATGCCGGTGATCCGAGACGCGCTGGCCAAGGGCGGGCGCAACTGGATCGGCGGCAACTGCACCGTCAGCTGCATGCTGATGGGCGTCGGCGCGCTGTACAAGGCCGGGCTCGTCGAGTGGATGAGCACCCAGACCTACCAGGCGGCCTCGGGCGGCGGCGCACAGCACATGCGCGAGCTGCTGACGCAGTACGGCACGCTCAACGCCGAAGTCCGCAGCCTGCTCGACGACCCGAAGAGCGCGATCCTGGAGATCGACCGCAAGGTCATCGCCAAGCAGCGTGCGCTGACGCCCGAGGAGACGGCCAACTTCGGCGTGCCGCTGGGCGGCTCGCTGATCCCGTGGATCGACAAGGATCTCGGCAACGGCCAGTCCAAGGAAGAGTGGAAGGGCATGGCCGAGACGAACAAGATCCTCGGCCAGGGCGAAGGTTTCGGCTCGCCGGCGGTGCCGGTCGACGGCTTTTGCGTGCGTGTCGGCGCGATGCGCTGCCACTCGCAGGCGCTGACCTTCAAGCTGAAGCGCGAAGTGCCGGTGGCCGACATCGAAGCGATGATCGCCGCCGACAACGAGTGGGTGAAGGTCGTGCCGAACACGCGTGAAGCGACGCTGCGCGACCTGACGCCGGTGGCCGTCACCGGCACGATGGGCATTCCCGTCGGCCGCATCCGCCGCCTGGCGATGGGCCCGGAGTACATCGGCGCCTTCACGATCGGTGACCAGCTTCTCTGGGGTGCGGCCGAGCCGCTGCGCCGCATGCTGCGCATCCTGCTGGAGCAGTGATGCGCGGCGCCGGCCGGCTCGTTGCCGGCCGGCAACAAGGCGTGATAGCCGCGGAATTGGCCGCACTTCGCTCCCGAATGTCAGGCTTTGGGTGAGCTTGTCTGCCTATATGCTTGACATCGTTGTGATTTCCGTCGCAGGCGCCGGCCATAATCCGCGCTTTCCCGGTGACGGAAATCGAAACGGCCCGCACGAGCGCGCCGTCCGGGACGTGTTGTGGGAGACGCCTTGAATCACCGTTCGACGAACGCGGCGCGTTTCGCGCTGACCGGAGTGGCGCTGGCCGCTGCCTGCCTCTGGGGCACGCCCGCCTGGGCGCTCGGTCTGGGCCGGATCAACGTGCAGTCGGCCCTGGGCGAGCCGCTGCGTGCCGAGATCGACGTCACCAGCCTCACGCCCGAGGAAGCCGGCACGCTGAAGCTGCGCATCGCGCCGCCCGACGCCTTCCGTGCCGCCGGCGTCGAATACAACGCCGTGCTCAGCGAGGCCCAGGTCTCGCTGCAACGCCGGCCCGATGGCCGCCAGGTGCTGCGCCTGAGCAGCGACCGCAGCATCGTCGAACCCTTCGTCGACATCATCCTCGAAGCCAACTGGGCCACCGGCCGTCTGGTGCGCGAGTACACGATGCTGTTCGACCCGCCGTCGTCGCGCGCCGCGCAGACGCCGCCGGCCCCGATCGTGTCGCCGTCGATCTCGCCCGCGCCGTCGCCGGTGCGTCCGCCGGCTCCCGCGGCGACGGCGCAGACGCCGGCCCCGGCCGCCACGCCGCCGGTCGCCGTGGCGCCGCCGGCCCCGGCCCTGAAGCCCGCGACGCGCCCCGCGCCGGCAGCGAAGTCCAAGGCCAGACCCGCCGAGACCCCGCGCGCCGAGACCGCCGAGCAGGTGAAGGTGCGCCGCGGCGACACGCTGTTCGGCATCGCCTCGCGCACCCAGGCTGCCGGCGTGTCGCTCGACCAGATGCTGGTCGCGCTGTTCCGCGGCAACCCGGACGCCTTCGTCGGCGACAACATGAACCGGCTGAAGTCCGGCGCGGTGCTGACCGTGCCGTCGGCCGAAAGCGCGAACAAGACCACGCCGGCCGAGGCGCGCAACATCATCGTCGCCCAGTCGGCCGACTTCGCGGCCTACCGCCAGCGCCTGGCCGGCAGCACGACGGCGGCTGCCGAGCAGCCGGCGCGCCAGGCCAAGGGCAAGGTCCAGGCCAGCGTCGAGGACCGCCGCCAGACCGCGGCACCGACGCCCGACAAGCTGAAACTCTCGCAAGGCGCGGTCAAGTCCGCACCCGAGGCCAAGCTGTCCAAGGAGGCCGAACGCCGCGCCGCCGACCAGCGCCTGGCCGAGCTGGCGCGCAACGTCGACGAGCTGAAGAAGCTGCAGGGCGCAGCGTCCGCGCCGCCGCAAGCGGTGCCTGCGCCGGCCGCCAAGCCCGAGCCGGCTTCGGCGCCGGCGGTCACGGTGGCTGCCGCGCCGCCGGTCGCTTCCGCGCCCGAAGCCGCGTCGGCGGCCGAGCCGGCGTCGGCTGCGGCTTCCGCCCCGGCGAAGAAGCTGAACAAGCCGCCGCTGCCGCCGATGGTCGCCGAGGACGAGCCGGGCTTCCTGGAATCGATGCTCGACAACCCGATGCTGCTGCCCGCCGGCGGCCTGCTCGTCGCGCTGCTCGGCGGCCTGCTGATCTGGCGCCGCCGCAAGTCCGCGCAAGGCGGTGGTGGCGAGACCTCGTTCCTCGAAAGCCGGCTGCAGCCCGACTCCTTCTTCGGCGGCAGCGGCGGCCAGCGTGTCGATACGCGCGAAGCCACGCCCTCGGGCGCGCCGTCGTCGATGAGCTATTCGCTGTCGCAGCTCGACGCGATCGGCGACGTCGATCCGGTCGCCGAAGCCGACGTCTACCTCGCCTACGGCCGCGACCTGCAGGCCGAGGAGATCCTCAAGGAGGCGATGCGCGCCAACCCGGACCGCATGGCGATCCGCGTCAAGCTGCTCGAGGTCTACGTCAAGCGCCGCGACATCAAGGGCTTCGAACTGCTCGCCACCCAGGTCTACACGATGACCCAGGGCAGCGGCGAGGACTGGGAGAAGGCCCAGGAACTCGGCCGCCAGATCGACCCCGAGAACCCGCTGTACCAGCCGGGCGGCGCGCCGACGCTGGAAGTCGGCCCGGGCGGCAAGGTCATCGAGCCGCTGGCCGCGACGACGCTGCCGCACGCCGCCAAGCCGGCGCCGTTCGCGCCCGAGGAATCCTCGCTGCCGCCCGAGCCGGTGCCCGCGCCGGCCGGTCTGGACCTGGATCTGGACCTCGACGCCCCGTCGGCGCCGTCGCCGCTGGCGATGGAAGCGACCAAGCCGATCCCGCGCGACGAAGGTCCGGTGTCCGACAACACGCCGCTCGATTTCGAGCTGCCGCTGGTCGACACCAGCCCGGCGCCGCTGGACGAGCCGATCCCGACGCCCGAGATGTCCTTCGGCGAACGTGCCGACGCGACGCCGCCGGCACCGATGGACGCGCTGGACTTCGACCTCGGCGATCTCGCGCCGCCGGCCCCCGCCGCGGCGCCGTCGCAGCCGGCAGCGCTGGACACCAACGAGCCGGCGCTGGACTTCAGCGACTTCGGCCTCGGCCCGGATTCGCTGCCGCCGATCGGCGACGGCGACCCGCTGGCGCGCAAGCTCGAGCTGGCCGAGGAGTTCCGCCAGATCGGCGATCTCGAAGGCGCACGCGACCTGCTCGACGAAGTCATCGCCAAGGCCGACGGCGCTCTGAAGGCCAAGGCCCAGGCCATGCTGTCCTCGCTTGGCTGAAGACGACACCGGCGGCCCGGCCGTCGCGCCGGGTGGCCGCATCGCACTGGGCATCGCCTACCGCGGCGCGCGCTACCACGGCTGGCAGTCGCAGCCCGACGGCCGCACCGTGCAGGACGTGCTCGAACGCGCGCTGGGCCAGTTCGCCGCCACGCCGGTCGGCACGCTGTGCGCCGGCCGCACCGACGCCGGCGTGCACGCCTTCAACCAGGTCGTGCACTTCGACGCGCCGGTCGAGCGCGACGAGTTCTCGTGGGTGCGCGGCACCAACCGCTACCTGCCCGACGACGTCGCCGTGCAGTGGTGCCGGCGTGTCGACGCCCGTTTTCACGCCCGCAACAGCGCGCACGGGCGGCGCTACCGCTTCGTCATCCTGGAGGCGCCGGTGCGCCCGGCGATCGAGGCCGGCGCCTGCGGCTGGGTCTTCCGGCCGCTGGACGGCGACGCGATGCGCGCCGCCGCGGCGCACCTGATCGGCGAGCACGACTTCAGCTCCTTCCGCGCCGCCGGCTGCCAGGCGCTGACGCCGGTGAAGACCATGCGCTCCATCGGCGTCGAGCGCCGCGGCGCCTATTGGCGCATCGAGTTCGACGCCAGCGCCTTTCTGCACCACATGGTGCGCAACATCGTCGGCTGCCTGGTCGCCGTCGGCAGCGGCCGCCAGCGGCCCGAATGGATGGCCGAGGTGCTGGCCGCACGCAGCCGCGACGCCGCCGCGCCCACGTTCCCGCCGGACGGGCTGTACTTCGTCGGCCCGTACTACGATCCGGCCTTCGCCATCCCCGAGCACACGCCGGCGATGGAATGGCTGGTCTGACGCTTCCCGCCCGATGTCCCGCACCCGCATCAAGATCTGCGGCCTGACGCGCGAGGCCGATGTCGACGACGCCGTCGAGGCCGGTGCCGACGCGCTGGGCTTCGTGCTCTACCCGAAGAGCCCGCGCGCGGTGACGCCTGAACGTGCCGCCGAGCTGGCGCGCCGGCTGCCGCCTTTCGTGACGCCGGTGCTGCTGTTCGTCAACGCCGCGCCGGAGGCGATCGCGCACGCCGTGCGCCTGGTGCCGCAGGCGCTGCTGCAGTTCCACGGCGACGAGACGCCCGAGCAGTGCGCCGCCGTCGGCCGCCCCTGGCTGCGGGCGGCGCGGATGGCGCCGGGGTTCGATTTGTTAGACTTCGCCCGGCGCCATCCCGGCGCGACGGGCCTGCTGCTCGACACGCATGTCGAGGCTTACGGCGGGAGCGGAAAGGTCTTCGATTGGTCACTGATACCACCAAGCGTGCCCGTTCCGGTCGTTTTGTCTGGTGGGTTGAGTCCTGCCAACGTGACCGATGGGGTGCTTCGAGTCCGGCCCTGGGCCGTTGACGTCAGCTCCGGCGTCGAGCGCGACAAAGGCATCAAGGATGCCGCGCTGATGCGCCGGTTCTGCCAAGCGGTGCGCGAGGCCGATGCCCGCACCGCCTGAATCGAAGGACACCTCACCATGCTGAATTACGACCAGCCCGATGCCCGCGGGCATTTCGGGCCTTACGGCGGCAGTTTCGTCGCCGAGACCCTGACCCACGCGCTGCACGAACTGCAGGACGCCTACGCGCGCTACCGCGAGGACCCCGAGTTCGTCGCCGAGTACCGCTACGAACTCAAGCACTTCGTCGGCCGCCCGAGCCCGATCTACCACGCCGTGCGCACCAGCCGCGAACTCGGCGGCGCGCAGATCTACCTGAAGCGCGAGGACTTGAACCACACCGGCGCGCACAAGATCAACAACGTCATCGGCCAGGCCCTGCTCGCCAAGCGCATGGGCAAGCCGCGCGTGATCGCCGAGACCGGCGCCGGCCAGCACGGCGTCGCCACGGCGACGATCTGCGCGCGCTACGGCCTGGAGTGCGTGGTCTACATGGGCAGCGAGGACGTCAAGCGCCAGAGCCCGAACGTCTACCGCATGCACCTGCTCGGCGCCAAGGTCGTGCCGGTCGAAAGCGGCAGCAAGACGCTGAAGGACGCGCTCAACGAGGCGCTGCGCGACTGGGTCACCAACGTCGAGAACACCTTCTACATCATCGGCACCGTCGCCGGCCCGGCGCCTTACCCGGCGATGGTGCGCGACTTCCAGCGCGTCATCGGCGACGAATGCCTGGAGCAGATGCCCGAACTCGCCGGCCGTCAGCCCGACGCGGTGCTGGCCTGCGTCGGCGGCGGCAGCAACGCGATGGGCATCTTCTACCCGTACATCCGCCACGAAGGCACGCGCCTGATCGGCGTCGAGGCCGCGGGGCAGGGGCTGGACAGCGGCAAACACGCCGCGTCGCTGTCGGCCGGTTCGCCCGGCGTGCTGCACGGCAACCGCACCTACCTGCTGCAGGACGACAACGGCCAGATCATCGAGACGCACTCGGTCTCCGCCGGCCTGGACTACCCCGGCGTCGGCCCCGAGCACGCCTATCTGAAGGACATCGGCCGTGCCGAGTACGTCGGCATCACCGACGACGAGGCGCTGAAGGCCTTCCACCACCTCTGCCGCACCGAGGGCATCATCCCGGCGCTCGAGTCCAGCCACGCGCTGGCGCACGCGATGAAGATCGCGCCGACGATGCGCCCCGACCAGATCCTGCTGGTCAACCTGTCCGGCCGCGGCGACAAGGACATCGGCACCGTCGCCGACCTGTCGGGTGCCGACTTCTATTGCCGCCCCTCGTGCCGCGGCCAGACGGTGAAGGGAGGTGCGCAATGAGCCGAATTGCCGCCACCTTCGCGGCCCTGGCCCGCGACGGCCGCCAGGCGCTGATTCCGTACATCACCACCGGCGACCCGTACGCCGACGCGACGCCGGAGATCATGGCCGCGCTGGCCGAGGGCGGCGCCGACGTCATCGAGCTCGGCGTGCCGTTCTCCGACCCGATGGCCGACGGCCCGGTGATCCAGCAGGCCGGCGAACGTGCGCTGGCGCGCGGCATCGGCCTGGCCCAGGTCTTCGCCGCGGTGCGCGCCTTCCGCGAGCACAACCAGCACACGCCGGTCGTGCTGATGGGTTACGCCAACCCGGTCGAACGTTACGACGGCCGCCACGGCGACGGCGCCTTCATCCGCGACGCGGCGGCCGCCGGTGTCGACGGCGTGCTGATCGTCGACTATCCGCCCGAGGAGTGCGAGGACTTCGCCGCGCGCCTGAAGGCCGCCGGGCTGGACCTGATCTTCCTGCTGGCACCGACCTCGACCGACGCGCGCATGCGCCTGGTCGGCCGGCTGGCCAGCGGGTATGTGTACTATGTCTCGCTGAAAGGCGTCACCGGCGCGGGTCACCTCGACACCGCGGCGGTGGCGGCGATGTTGCCGCGCATCCGCGCGCACGTGCAGACGCCGGTCGGCGTCGGCTTCGGCATCCGCGACGCTGCGACGGCGCGCGCGGTCGCCGAGGTCGCCGACGCGGTCGTCATCGGCTCGCGGCTGGTGCAGCTGCTCGCCGAGCAGCCGCGCGAGGCCGTGGCCGACGCGGCGCGCGACTTCATCGCCGGCATTCGCGCCGCGCTGGACGCATAACTAGGAGTGAACCGATGAGCTGGTTGGAAAAGCTGCTGCCGCCGAAGATCCAGCCCACCGACCCGAGCGAGCGCCGCACGGTGCCCGAAGGGTTGTGGATCAAGTGCCCGTCCTGCGAGACGGTGCTCTACAAGACGGACCTCGAGCAGAACGTCAACGTCTGCCCGAAGTGCGGCCACCACCATCGCATCGGTGCGCGCGAGCGCCTGGACCACTTCCTCGACGCCGAAGGGCGCTGGGAGATCGGCCAGGAGGTCATCCCGGTCGATGCGCTGAAGTTCAAGGACAGCAAGAAGTACCCCGAGCGCCTGAAGTCGGCGCTCGAGACCACCGGCGAGACCGACGCGCTGGTCGTCATGGGCGGCGCGGTGATGAGCGTGCCGCTCGTCGCCGCCTGCTTCGAGTTCGACTTCATGGGCGGCTCGATGGGCTCGGTGGTCGGCGAGCGCTTCGTGCGCGGCGTCGAGGCGGCGATCGAGCAGAAGGTGCCGTTCGTCAGCTTCGCCGCCACCGGCGGCGCGCGCATGCAGGAAGGCCTGCTGAGCCTGATGCAGATGGCCAAGACCAATGCCGCGCTGACGCGGCTGGCGAAGGCGAAACTGCCCTACATCAGCGTGCTGACCGACCCGACGATGGGCGGCGTGTCGGCCAGCTTCGCCTTCGTCGGCGACGTCGTCATCGCCGAACCGAAGGCGCTGATCGGCTTCGCCGGCCCGCGTGTCATCGAGAACACGGTGCGCGAGAAGCTGCCCGAAGGCTTCCAGCGCAGCGAGTTCCTGCTGCAGAAGGGCGCGCTCGACATGATCTGCGACCGCCGGCAGATGCGCGCCACCGTCGCCCGCCTGCTCGCCAAGCTGCAGCGCCAGAGCGCCGACGCGGTCGCCTGATCGCCGCCATCCGTCTGACCGGACACCGGGCCCTTCGTGGCCCGGTTTTGCTTCCATGACCGCCTTGCCCGCCACGCTCGACGACTGGCTCGCCCACTGCGAGCGCATGCACCCCATCTCGATGGACCTGTCGCTGGAGCGCACCGTCGAGGTCCGCCGCCGCCTGGGCATCGAGTTCACGATGCCGCTGATCGTCGTCGCCGGCACCAACGGCAAGGGCTCGACCTGCGCGATGCTGGAATCGATCGCGATGCAGGCCGGCTACCGCGTGGGCCTGTACCAGAAGCCCGAGCTGGTGCATTTCACCGAACGCTGCCGCGTCGACGGCCGCCCGGTCGACGCCGACGCGCTGCTGCCGCACTTCGACGCCGTCGAGCAGGCGCGCGGCGACATCACGCTGACCAAGTTCGAGTTCACGACGCTGGCGATCGCACGGCTGCTGTCGTCGGCACCGCTGGACCTGGTGATCCTCGAAGTCGGCCTCGGCGGCCGCTACGACGCCGTCAACGCCTTCGACGCCGACTGCTCGGTCATCACCAGCATCGACCTCGACCACACCGAGTACCTCGGCCCCGACCGCGAGAGCATCGGCTTCGAGAAGGCGCACGTGATGCGCACCGGGCGCCCGGCGATCGTCGGCGACCCGCTGCCGCCGGCCAGCGTCGTCGACCACGCGCGCGAGATCGGCGCCGACCTCTGGCGCGTCGGCCACGACTTCCGCCACGACGGCGACCGCCAGCAGTGGAACTGGAGCGGCCGCGGCCGGCGCTACAACGGCCTGGCCTTCCCGGCGCTGCGCGGCGCCAACCAGCTGCTCAACGCCTCGGCGGCGCTGGCGGCGTTCGAGAGCGCTGCGCGAGCGCCTGCCGATCACCGCCCAGGCGGTGCGCACCGGACTGGCGCTGGTCGAGCTGCCGGGCCGCTTCCAGGTCGTGCCGGGGCAGCCGGCGCTGGTGCTGGACGTCGCCCACAACCCGCAGGCCGTCGCCGCGCTGGCGCTGAACCTCGACGCGATGGGCTTCTACCCGCGCACACGCGCCGTCTTCGGCGCGATGCGCGACAAGGACATCGCCGGCGCGCTGGCCAGGATCCGGCCGCTGATCGACGAGTGGCACGTCTGCGCGCTGCCGACTGGCCGTGCCGCGACGCCCGACGAACTGGCCGCCGTGCTGGGCGAGGCGACGCCGGTGCATCGCCACGCCACGCCGAGCGAGGCCTTGCACGCCGCACTCGCCGCCTCCGACCCAGCCGATAGAATCGTGGTCTTCGGATCGTTCTACACCGTGGGCGGCGTTCTGCGCGACGGCCTGCCGCGGCTGTCGGCGCCGCATGCCGGCTGACACCCGATGCCCCTGCCTTCGTTCCTGAAGCGTTCTCCTTCCCCCGCCCGCGAGCGCCGTAGCGCCGCGCCCGCCGACGACGGCGCCGACGTCCAGGCCGCGCGCACGCGCGCCCGCCGCCGCCTGATCGGCGCCGCGGTGCTGCTGGTCGCCGGCGTCATCGGCTTCCCGCTGGTCTTCGACACCCAGCCGCGGCCGTTCTCGGTCGACGTGCCGATCGAACTGCACGGCGCCTCGGGGCCCGGCACGTCGCTGCCGCCGCGCAGCGCACGCTCCAGCGGTGTCGTCGTCGCCGACGCGCCGGTCGACGAGGAGCCGTCCTCGGCGCCGGCGGCCGCACCGGCGCAGCAGCCCAAGGCCGAGACGCCGCCGGCTCCGGCGCCCGAGCCCAAGCCGGCCGCGCCCGAGCCGAAGCCCGTCGTGCCCGAGACGAAACCCGCCGCGCCGGTGGCCGTGGCCCCCGCGCCGGCCAAGCCGGCGTCGGCGCCGACCGTCAAACCCGACGCCGCGGCGACGATCGCCAAGCCGGCTTCGGCGGTGCAGCCCAAGGCCGCGCACGCCAAGGCCGACGCCGAGCGCGCCAAGGCGCTGCTCGACGGTGCCGCCGCGCCCAAGGAAGCGCGTTTCGTCGTCCAGATCGGCGCCTTCGCCGATGCCGCGGCGCTGAACCAGGCACGCTCGCGCGCCGACAGGAGCGGGCTGAAGAGCTACACCCAGGTCGTCGAAACCAGCGCCGGCAAGCGCACGCGGCTGCGTGTCGGCCCGTTCGACAACCGCGACGCCGCCGACCACGCCGCCGCCAAGCTGAAGGCCGCCGGTCTGCCGGCGGTGGTGCTGTCGCTGTGATGGCCGCGCTGGGCTGGGTCGACTGGACGCTGCTGGCCGTGCTCGCGGTGTCCACCGTCATCGGCCTGGTGCGCGGCTTCGTCTTCGAGGCGATGTCGCTGGCCGGCTGGATCGTCGCCTGGTTCGTCGCGCAGTGGTTCGCCTCCGACCTGGCGCTGCATCTGCCGGTCGGCACCCCGGGCGGCGCGCTGAACCATGCCGCGGCCTTCGTGCTGACCTTCGTCGCCGCGCTCGTCGCCTGGTCGCTGATGTCGCGCCTGGTGCGCCTGATCGTGCACGCGACGCCGCTGTCGCCGGCCGACCGGGCGCTGGGCGCCGGCTTCGGCCTGCTGCGCGGCACCGTCCTGCTGCTGGCGCTGGCGACCGTCGTCGCCCTCACGCCGGTGGCGCAATCGTCGTCGTGGCGCCAGTCGCACGGCGCCGTGTGGCTCAATACCGCCATGCAGGGGCTCAAGCCCGTGCTGCCGGTCGATCTGGCCCGGCACCTGCCGGCCTGAAAGGAACTCCCATGTGCGGCATCGTCGGTGTCATCGCGAAGACGCCCGTCAACCAGCTGATCTACGACGCGCTGCTGCTGCTGCAGCACCGCGGCCAGGACGCCGCCGGCATCGTCACGATGCAGGGTACGAAGTGCTTCATGCACAAGGCGCGCGGCATGGTGCGCGACGTCTTCCGCACCCGCAACATGCGCGCGCTGCCGGGCAACGTCGGCCTCGGCCAGGTGCGCTACCCGACCGCCGGCAACGCCTACAGCGAGGAAGAGGCGCAGCCCTTCTACGTCAACGCGCCGTTCGGCGTCGTGCTGGTGCACAACGGCAACCTGACCAACGCCCACGCGCTGAAGCAGGAGCTGTTCGACGTCGACCGCCGCCACATCAACACCGAGAGCGACACCGAGGTGCTGATCAACGTGCTGGCGCACGAACTCGACAAGGCCGCCACCGGCCTGCCGCTGACGCCGCAGGAGATCTTCACCGCCGTCGCCGCGGTGCACAAGCGTGTGCGCGGCTCGTACGCCGTTATCGCGCTGGTCGCCGGCTACGGCCTGCTGGCCTTCCGCGACCCGCACGGCATTCGCCCGCTGTGCCTGGGCGTCGGCCCCGAAGGCGAGACGATGCTCGCCAGCGAGTCGGTGGCCATCGAAGGCAGCAGCTTCCGCTTCGTGCGTGACATCGCGCCGGGCGAGGCAGTCTTCATCGACGAGGCCGGCCAGACCCACACCCGCCAGTGCGCCGAGGCGCCGCGGCTGAACCCCTGCATCTTCGAGTACGTCTACCTCGCGCGTCCGGACTCGGTGATGGACGGCATCTCGGTCTACCAGGCGCGGCTGAACCTCGGCGAGACGCTGGCCCAGCGCCTGATCTCGACGATGCCGCCCAGCGAGATCGACGTTGTCATCCCGATTCCCGAGTCGAGCCGCCCGAGCGCGATGCAGCTCGCGCACAAGATCGGCAAGCCGTACCGCGAAGGCTTCGTGAAGAACCGCTACGTCGGCCGCACCTTCATCATGCCGGGCCAGTCGGTGCGCAAGAAGAGCGTGCGCCAGAAGCTCAACGCGATCGGCGTCGAGTTCAAGGGCCGCAACGTGCTGCTGGTCGATGACTCCATCGTGCGCGGCACGACGAGCAAGGAGATCGTGCAGATGGCGCGCGAGGCCGGCGCCCGCCGCGTCTACATGGCCAGCGCCGCGCCGCCGGTGCGCTTCCCCAACGTCTATGGCATCGACATGCCGACCAAGGAAGAGCTGATCGCGCACGGCCGCAGCATCGAGCAGATCCGCGAGTTCATCGGCGCCGACGCGCTGATCTACCAGGACGTCGACGCGATGAAACGTGTCGTCGGCGCGCTCAACCCGAACGTGCAGGGCTTCGAAGCGAGCTGCTTCGACGGCGTCTACGTCACCGGCGACGTCAGTGCCGCCGACTTCCAGGCCATCGAGACGCAGCGCAAGCTGCAGTTCGACGAAGAGGACGGCCCGGCCCGCTCTCGTCTGGCGCTGCAGAGCGCCGAGGAATGATCCGATGATCCGCAAGACCGATCTGCCCGCCGACGCCCGCCGCGACACGCTGGCCGTGCGCGAGGGCCTGCCCTGCACCGAGTGGGGCGAGAACTCCGAGGCGCTGTTCATCACCAGCAGCTTCGTGCACCCCGACGCCGAGACGGCCGCGCGCCGTTTCGCCAACGAGGAGGAGGCCTTCGTCTACAGCCGCTTCTCGAACCCGACGGTGACGATGATGGAGCGCCGGCTGGCGGCGCTGGAAGGCACGACCGGCTGCATCGGCACCGCCAGCGGCATGTCGGCGATCCTGCTGCTGGTGCTGGGGCTGCTGAAGGGCGGCGACCACGTCGTCTGCTCACGCAGCGTCTTCGGCTCGACGATCAAGCTGTTCCAGGACTTCGCCAAGTTCGGCATCGAGACGACGTTCGTCTCGCAGACCGACGTCGCCCAGTGGCGCGACGCGATGCGCCCGAACACGAAGCTGCTGTTCGCCGAGACGCCGAGCAACCCGCTGACCGAGACCTGCGACATCCGCGAGCTGGCCGAGATCGCGCATGCCGGCGGCGCGAAGCTGGCGGTGGACAACTGCTTCTGCACGCCGGCGCTGCAGCGCCCGGTCGAGTTCGGCGCCGACTTCGTCGTGCACTCGGGCACCAAGTTCCTCGACGGCCAGGGGCGTGTCGTCGCCGGCGCCGTCTGCGGCCCGGTCGAGCTGATTGACACCCAACTGGTGCCGGTGATGCGCAGCGCCGGCATGGCGCTGTCGCCGTTCAACGCCTGGGTCGTGCTGAAGGGCCTGGAGACGCTGTCGATCCGGCTCAAGGCGCAGAGTGAACGTGCGCTGGCGCTGGCGCGCTGGCTGGAGGCGCACCCGGCCGTCGAACGTGTCTATCACCCGGGGCTCGAGTCGCACCCGCAGCACGCGCTGGCGATGGCCCAGCAGGGCGGCTGCGGCGGCGCCGTCGTGTCCTTCATTGCTCGCGGCGAACGTGCCGGCGCCTTCGCCGTCATCGACGCCACACGCATCTGCTCGATCACTTCCAACCTGGGCGACACCAAGACCACGATCACGCACCCGGCGAGCACCTCGCACGGGCGGCTGAGCGAGGATCAGCGCCAGGCCGCCGGCATCACCCAGGGCATGATCCGTGTCGCGGTCGGCCTCGAAGACATCGAAGACCTGAAGGCCGACCTCGCGCGAGGCCTGGATCAACTGAAACTGGCATGAACGTCCGCACCCGCATTGCCCCGTCGCCGACGGGTTTCCTGCACCTGGGCACCGCGCGCACCGCGCTGTATTCCTGGGCCTACGCCCGACACTTCGGCGGCCAGTTCGTGCTGCGCATCGAGGACACCGACGTCCAGCGCTCGACGCAGGAATCGGTCGACCAGATCCTCGACGCGATGAAGTGGCTGGGTCTGGAATACGACGAAGGCCCGTTCTATCAGACCCAGCGCCTGGAGCGTTACCACGCCGTCATCGAGCAGATGCTCGCCGAAGGCACGGCCTACAAGTGCTACTGCACGCCCGAGGAACTCGACGCGATGCGCGAGGAGCAGCGTGCACGCGGCGAGAAGACGCGTTACGACGGCCGCTGGCGCCCCGAGCCGGGCAAGGTGCTGCCGCCGGTGCCCGAGGGCGTGAAGCCGGTGGTGCGCTTTCGCAATCCGCCGCAGGGCATGGTCGCCTGGGACGACTTGGTCAAGGGCCCGATCATGATCTCCAACACCGAGATCGACGACCTGATCATCCTGCGCCCGGACGGCATGCCGACCTACAACTTCGCCGTGGTGATCGACGACTGGGACATGAAGATCACCCACGTCTTCCGCGGCGACGAGCACATCAACAACACGCCCTGGCAGATCAACATCTTCCGCGCGCTGGGCGCGCCGCTGCCGCGTTTCGGCCACTGCCCGATCATCCTCGGCGAAGACGGCCTGAAGCTGTCCAAGCGCCGCGGCGCGGTCAGCGTCACCGCCTACCAGGAAGCCGGCTACCTGCCCGAGGCGATGCTGAACTACCTCGCGCGCCTGGGCTGGAGCCACGGTGACGAGGAGCTGTTCAACCGCGAGCAGATGGTGCGCTGGTTCGACGGCAGCCACCTCGCGAAGAGCCCGGCGCAATGGGACCCGGCCAAGCTCGCCTGGGTCAACGCGCACTACATGAAGGCGGCCGACGACGCGCGCCTGGCGGGCCTCGTGCAGCAGCAGCTCGCATCGCGCGGCGTCGCGGTGGCCGACCTCGACCAGCTGACGCGCGCTGCGGCGCTGTTCAAGGACCGCTGCACGACGGTGGTCGAACTCGCCGACTGGGCCGAGATGCTCTACGTCCCGATCACGCCGCGCGACGAGGACCTGCAGGCCCACGTCGGCGAGGCCGTGAAGCCGGCGATCCGCGCGCTGCGCGAGCGCTTCGAGACGATCGAATGGGACAAGGCGACGATTGCCGCGGCGATGAAGCAGGCGTTGGGCGAGTTCGGCCTGAAGATGCCGCAACTGGCGCCGGCGCTGCGCGTTCTGGTCTGCGGCCGGCCGCAAACGCCGTCGATCGACGCGGTGCTCGCACTGTTCGATCGAAAAATTGTTATCGAACGCTTGCAATCTGCCTGAAAGACGTTCTATACTCTTGATCTCGCTTGAACGGCAACGTCTGTTCCTCAAAGGGGGTATAGCTCAGCTGGGAGAGCGCTTGCATGGCATGCAAGAGGTCAGCGGTTCGATCCCGCTTACCTCCACCAACAGTCAGCGGCGCCGTTCAAAGATGCGAAGGATTTCAGTCCCCTTCGTCTAGAGGCCTAGGACACGACCCTTTCACGGTTGTAACAGGGGTTCGAATCCCCTAGGGGACGCCAAACAGCAAACGGCACCGCAAGGTGTCGTTTGTTTTTTCAAGGCCGGTTTTCCGCGTCGGGAACATCGGTTTCGCACGAGACGACGCAAAGTCCTGTCCCCTTCGTCTAGAGGCCTAGGACACGACCCTTTCACGGTTGTAACAGGGGTTCGAATCCCCTAGGGGACGCCATTCAGGCAGCACACGGCACCGCAAGGTGCCGTTTGTCTTTTCAGGGCCGCGGCGGCCACTCGCAAGACTCGCCGGCCAGCAGCCGCAGCGCCTGATCGATGCGCGGCCCCGGGTCCCATGCCGGCACCGGCGGCGTCAGGCCCAGCGCCATCTGCCGCAGCGGTTCGGCGATCACCATCGACAGCAGCAGGTCGCAGACGATCTCGGGCTCTGCCATTCGCAACCAGCCTTTGGCGGCCTGGCGCCGCAGCCAGTCCGCCAGCATCGCGCGGCCGCGTTCGATGCCGTTGCGCTGGTAGACCTCCAGCAGTTCCGGCTTGGCCGGGAAATCGGTGCTGAGCAGCCGGAACAGGCCGACCGCGTCGGCCGACAGCACCCGTTCGGCCACCTGCCGCAGGATCGCCGCCAGCGCCGGCTGCAGATCGGCGGCCGAGCGCACGTCGGCCGCCATCGCCGGGCGGAACGCCTCGGTCCAGCTGCGCACGACCAGCGCCACCAGTTCCTCGCGGTTGGCCGCCAGGCGGTACAGCGTCTTCTTCGCCAGCCCGGCGCGTTTGGCCACCGCTTCCATCGTCGTCGCCGCATAACCCTCGTGCAGCAGCAGCCAGGTCGCGGCTTCGACGGCGGCGTCCTGGGCCTCGTGTTCGGGGCGGGCAGGGCGCCCGCGTGGCCGGGCGGGGGCAGGCTTGAAGTCGGCAGGCATCGGGCTTGGCGTCGGGTGATGAACCCGATTATCAGTCATTAAAGAAACGAACAGCGTTTCTTTAATGTACGATGGTGCTTCCTCACCCACCGACGACGGAAACGCCATGAACGACCACGCCTTCGAACCCGACATCTCGCGCATCGACGAACTGCTGCAGATCACCCCGCTGCGGCTGGAAACCGGCATCAGCCGTCTGCCCAGCGGCTGCCTGGTGGTGGCCTGCCGCACCGACCTGCACGGCTGCAGCGGCCGCATGCTCGACTGGTGGTTCAAGTTCTTCGAGACCACGCAGCACATCAAGTGGTGGCACCCGCACGACCACGTCGCCCACCGCGGCTGGGACGCGCGCTGGAAGAAGGGCGAGAACTACATCGGCGCCTCGATAGAGGCCGTCGAGTCGCTCGCCGACATCCCGCCGGTGACCGCCAAGCTCAAGTTCCACGACCCGCGCGAGCTGTTCGACCCGGCGCAGCTGGAGCAGGCTTTTGCCGAGAAACGCGCCTCGGCCGCCGTCTATGCGCGCATCGGTTTCGGCGAACACGTGCAGCTCGACGTCCACGGCGACCCGCTGGACGGCGAGATGGTGCACCTGGCGCGCGACACGCCTTTCGGCTGCGTGCTGCGCAGCCGTTTCCTGCTCGGCCGCTCCAGCGCCGACCCGGCGCGTGAACTGCCCGATGCGCTCGGCCTCGCGCTGCTGCGCCACTGCTACACCGAGTTCAGTTACCTGTCGCGTTTCCTGCCATCGCTGTACTACGGCGAACACGCCAACGGCGAAGCGGCGCCGCTGCCCTGGTAAACCACGGCGGGCCTGGCGGGTGCGCGACTTGCCGCCTCCGCCGGCCGGCATGTGCCGGCGCGAGCCGGAGTGCGAGATGGCCCAGATTCCCCACCGTGTCGTCGGCGCCTGGCAGGCCGTGCGCGACTTCGACGAGCGCCGCCCCAGCCTGCCCGGCGAACACCTGGCGACGCTGGGTGCCGGGTTGGCGCTGCTGCGCCAGGCGCCGCGTACCACCTCGACGCTGTCGCGTGTGCTGGTGTTCGCCGCCGGCGCGGCGCTGCTCTGGCGCGCCGCCAGCGGCCGGGACGGCCTGCGCCGCTTCACCCGCGGATCGAAACGATGAACACCGCCTACCTCTACGTGCACGAAGGCTTCGCCGACTGGGAGGCCGCGTTCGCGGTCGCCGGCCTCAACGAGCCGCGTTGCCAGCGCCAGCCGGGCCGCTGGCGCGTGCGCACCGTCGCCGCGACGACGCAGTCGCTGCTGCGCTCGATGGGCGGCGTCGGCGTGCTGCCGGACCTCGGTTTCGAGGCCCTGATGCCGGGGGACGGCGACCTGCTGATCCTGCCCGGCGGCCCGCATTGGGAAGAGCCCGGCGCGCACGGCGACGCGATCGCCGCGGCGCGGCGCTGGGCCGACGCCGGCCAGCCGCTGGCGGCGATCTGCGGTGCCACCGCCGGCCTGGCGCGGGCCGGCGTGCTGGACCACCGCCGCCACACCAGCAACGCCGCGGCCTATCTGCAGGGCACCGCCTACCGCGGCGCAGACCATTACGTCGACGAACCGGCGGTGCGCGACCAGGGCGTCGTCACCGCCGGCGGCATGGCGCCGCTGGAGTTCGCACGCGAGATCTTCGCGCTGGTCGGGCTCTACGAAGACGCCGTGCTCGACGCCTGGTATCAGCTCAACAAGACCGGCCGCTCGGAGTTCTACGCCCGGCTGTGCGAAGCCGCCGGCGAAGGCGGCTGAGGCTTTAGCGCGGCGGCGAGCCCGAGCCGTCGGACTGGTCGGCCGGCGTGTCCAGCGTGCCGGTCGAGCTGGGGCCGGTGCCGTCGGGCTCGATGCGCACCTGCTTGTCTTCGATCGCCTCGTCCTGCACCTGGCGCGGCTGGCCGGCGTGCGCCCGGCGCTGGGCTTCGAGCAGTTCGTCGCGCTGGCGGCGGGTGTCGTCGGTGTCGCTCGGGGTCATCACGCTCTCCTCGGTCGGGGAGCGTGATGCCGGCAAACCATGCACCCGCGCCGGCTTCAGATCTGGCCGGCGGTCAGCGGGTCGGGGTGGCCGTCGTAGAAGCGGTCGAGCAGGCGCCGGAACACCGGTTCCTCGGGCGCGACGGCGGCGAACAGCGTCAGCGACGACCGCAGCTTCAGGTCATCGGGGCTGCCGAAGATCTGCAGCGCCGACGCGTGGCCGGGCACGTCGAGCAGCCGTTCGCAGCACTGCCGCAGCCGCGGCCCCAGCACCGGGTGCTGCCAGTAGGCCAGTGCCTCCTCGCGCCCGTGCAGTCCGTACAGCCGCGCCATCGAACTGCGCCCCAGGCTTGCGAGCTGCGGAAAGATGAACCACATCCAGTGCGTCGTCTTGCGGCCGGCGCCGAGCTCGGCGAGCACGCGGTCCATGACCGGGTCCTGCGCGTCGACGAAACGTTGCAGGTCGTGGCGGTCTTCCATCTTCGGCCCCAGGCAATCATCGAACCCGTCGCGGCGAGCCCGGCCCGCCGCGTCCCTGGGCCCGGAGGATGCAGCCGGCGCCGGATGCTGGGTTGACCGCCGTCAAGCGGCGGCGGTGGCCGCGGGCTCGTGCTCGCTGCCGAGCAGCATCGCCGCGAACAAAGGCTGGCGGGCCTGCAGTTCGTCGACGCGGCCGACGTCGACGACACCGCCGCCGACCATGAACACGACGCGGTCGAAGTGCGCCAGCAACGACATGCTGACGCCGAGCGTGATAAACGACCAGCGCCGAGCGCGATACTTGACGCCTCGGCGAAGCACGCAAATTCGCAAAGAAATTGCAGGTTAGGCGAGTAGTTGGCGTACCGCGCCGCGATTACGCCTGATCCAGTTCACCATCGTGCGCTCGCCGGACGAGCTGTTGACCCAGTCGTCGAGCAGGCCGGGGTCGAGCAGATTCACCACACGCAACGACGTATCGCCCCCCTTCACGATGGTGTCGGGCATCGGTAATGCCTTCATCGCCGAGGTCGCTGCCGGCTGACTCGTGAAGCCGACGAGGCCGCCGTCCGAGTAGCCCTGCCAGCCTTGAACGGCCACCATCCCGCGTCGGTTGAAGTCGTCGAGGAACTGCCGGGCGCCAGGTTGGCGCACGACCTCCTGACGCGTCACGTGCTCGCCCTTGTGCACGATGCCGGCCGGCTCGAACTTGCCGCCATCGCCGGTGTAGCCGCCCGAGGAAAAGCCCTTGGCGAAGGCGTACAGGGCGGCCAGCGCGATCATGCCAGCGACAGCGGCGGCGCCGAACGACCAGGTCGCGGTGGCCGCCGCCGCTGGCGCGTTCGCCGTGGCGACCTCGGCGCCGGCGGCCGTCGCCGCGCCGGCCGCCTCAGCGGTCGACGTCACGCCCGACACGGTCATCGTCTTGTCCGCCGCCACCTTCGCGGTGGCGACCTCGCCGAAGGCCGGGATCAGCTCCTGAACCGCCTTCAGCATCGAGTCGATGCCGCCCATCATGGACTTGGTCGCGGACTTGGCAAGCTCGTTCGCGGCGAACTGGACCATCGCTTCGGCCAGGCTGCGCACAAAGCTCTTGACGGCGTCTTCGAGGCTGCTGACACCGAGCGCGAGGTTGGAGATGCCGCTGGCCAGGTCGTTCTGGAACGCCTCCTGAAAGCTCTTGCGAAGGTCCTGGGTCTTGACCTTCATCTCTTCGACCTTCGCCGTGACTTCCGTAAGCCAGGCGGTCACCGCCGGATCGTTGACCTGGGCGGCGAGCGCTCGCATGGCGGGCAGTAGGCCCTCGATCTGCGAAGCCGCGCGCGCGTTCGCGTTCAGCAACCGCTCCTGCGCGTCCAGCTCGGTCGTCAGGCCGGCGCTCATCTCGGCCTGCACCGCCTGCTGCACGCGGCCCTGTTCACCGAAGATGCGGTCGACCTCGGCCTTCAGCTCTTCGAGGTTGCCCTTCGCCTTGGTGACGTCGATGAGGCGGTCGATGTCAGCCAGGCCCGCCGTGTCGCCGATGGCCTGCAGATCCTTGCGGAGCTGGGCATAGCGCTTTTCCATCTGGGCGACGGCCGCATCGGCGGTGCGCCCGGAGGTGGAGGCGAGATCGCCCTCCAGCGACATCTTGCCGGTGTCGATCCGGTCGCGCCGCTTGTTGGCTTCGGTGACGCGGTCCAGCTCGGCGCGCGCCGCGTCCTGTGCAGCCGCCCACTCACGCCAGCGCTTGATCGACGCATCGTCGACCTTGGCGGCATCCTTGCTCGTCGCGATCCACGCTTCAAGCGCGGTCGTGGCGAGTTCCTGCTGCGAGCCGACGCCGAAGATCTCGTTCGCCAGGCGCTGCTGCACGTCGGCCAGGCCCCGCGAAAGCTCCATGTCCTTCTGCTGGATGACCGACTGAACCCGGCCAGCGTCCGGGTCCTTGAACTTCTCGGCGGTGGCGGCCAGGAGCTTGTCGTACTCCGGCTTCTCGATGACCTTCAGCGCCAGCGCCTCGTCGAGCCGCTTCTTCTCCTCCTGGAACTTCTCCCGGTTGGTCTTGACCGTTTCAGTCAACGACGCGATCTGTTGAGCGAGCTTGGTCTCGCGCTGCTTGAGCGCGGTCTCCTCGCCCTGGGCCTTCGCCGCGCCGTCGGCTGCCTGCTTCTCCGACGTCAGCCGGGCGATCTCGTCGCGCAGCGCCTGAACCGCCTTGTCCCGGTCGGCCTGGGTGCGCATCGTCCCTCGACGCAGGGGCGTGTTCTGCAGGTTTTCGAGGCTCTTCTGCGCGGCGGCGATCTGTTCGTCCAGCGGCTTCTCGCGGCCATGCTCGAGCAGCTGATCCCACGCCCAGCGCCGCCAATCGCCGACCGCACGCCACATGCGTTCCAGCGTGCCGAGGTGACGCTCGGCATCGTCCAGCAGGCGCTCCTGCTGCGCCGCCCACGTCTTCTGTGCCAGGGCCGCGGCGGCCTGCGCGTCGCCGACCTCGACGTAAGCCCGCACTTGGCGCAGGACGCTGGCGGTCAGGAAGTTGGTGCCGTCGTTCAGCTTGAGCAGCGTCTGGACCGGGTTCTTCCCCAGCTCGGCATAGATGCCTGCTGTCGCCTCGACCTCCCGACCGAGGAGGCGCTGGGCCTGCACGGCGATCGTCGCCGCCTGGCGCAGATTCTCGCCACTGACGCGCCCGGTCGCGGCGAGCTGCGCGACCGCCTCTGCCGCAGCGCCGGTCGTGCCGGAGATCTCCGACACCTGCTTGGCCGTCGCGCGGAGCTTCTCGACCGACAGGCCCTGGATGTTGTTCGAAGCCTCCAGCGCGGCGCTGTAGGCCGCGGTCTCGCGCTGGATCTGCATCGAGGCCACGGCGACGGCCGCAAGGCCGCCGGCCAGCGCTGCGGCGCCGACCGCCGCCGGGCTGATGGCTCCGGCCAGCGCTCGGACGGTCGGCACGATGCCGCCGAACGAATCCTTGATCTGGCCGCCCTGCTGCAGGAGGACCAAGGCCGGGTTGGCCCCGCCCGCGAGCTGCGTTGCGACGTCGGTGAACTGCGCCGGCAGCATGCGCATCGCGGCCTGCGTCTGCTTGCTGCTGATGGCGACTGCCTTCGCGCTTGCCGCAGTGCGCTGAAGCTGCCTGTCCAGCCGGGCGCTGCTGTCGGCCAGGGCGTCCGTGTCCTGTCGGAGCTGCGCCAGGCCGCCCGCGTCGCGGCCCACCTTGGCCGCCGAGGTGCCGATGCTGCCGATGCTCTTGTCGACGGCCGCCAGCTTGCGCTGCGCGTCTGCAATATCGGCCTGGATGCGAAGCGCGAGCTTCAGATTGCCCGACTCATTGCCCATGGGTCAGCTTCCTGCGTTGAGCATCTTCAGCCGCCGGTTCGCGGCGTCACCGCCCACCATGGCGGAGTTCACGTCCAGCAGCAGCGAGGCGCTGCGCTCGCGGTCCATGCGCTGGCACTCGCGCCAGAACAGCTTCAACTGCCGCTCCGTGTAGTTGACGATGTCGCGGTGCTTGTGGCCGTTCGCGATCAGGCAGGCGACGACGCTGCCGTAGCCGACGCCGCCGCGTTGCCGAGGCGCTCCACCCGCGCCGCCATGACGCGGTGCAGAGCGCGACGGACGAAAAAACGGCCGTTCACCCCCCACCAGGTGGCGAGCAGCGCTTCGCCTTCGTCGGCCGTAAGCTTGGCGAGGAAGTCCATGCCGACACCGGCCGCCTGGGCGATGACCGGCAACAGCGTGTCGGAGTGCTCGGAGATCAGCGCGACGACCTCGTCGTAGCTCGGGACCTCGTTCGCCTCGATCGCGGCGCCCACCGCGTCGAGCACGGGCGTCAGCGCCGGGCGCATGCGCACCCAGTCGATGAAGCTGTACTCGCGCACCGTGACGTCTTGCCCGCCGATGGTGATGATCCGCTCGGGGTGCAGCACCTCCAGCTCGTCGGCCAGCTCGTTGGCCTCTTCCTTGGCGAGCCGCTGCTCGCGCACGTTGCCGATCTTCCTCGCCATGGCTTATTTCTCCTTGGCCGCGAGTTGCTGGCTGAGGTGGTGGGTCATACGCTGGTGCCAGTCCACCAGCTTGGGACAGACATCGTCCGAGCTGCCTTGCGGGTCCTGCGAAGCGGCTGCGCGGTACTGCTCGGGCGACAGACCCATGGCGCTGCAGACGGCCTGTTCCTGCTCGGTGAGCTGAAGGTCCGCAGAAGAGGCCGGAGCGAGACGACTTGCCGCCGCAACGGCGTCCAGAGAGAGAGGTTTCATGCCGTCGATTGCCGGGTAGTTGGTGAATGCGCCCATCAGCACCTCGGTGACGTCTCCGGTGCTGGGGTCGAAGAGGAAGACGGGGCTGAAGTAGAGGTACTCCTTCGCGTCGATCGCCGCCTTGGCTCGCGCCGTCAGCTCGGCGGTTGCGAACAGACCCTGACCTTCGCGCCACTGCAGCGACTTGAACCAGGCCGCCGCGGGCGCGGGCTGGCCGTTGGTCTCCTTGCGCAGTGTCTGGTGCTCGTAGTCGATGACCAGGGGCGTCTTGCGGGCGTTGAAGCGGTCGATGACGCGCGTGGCGATGGTGCTGTCGATGTGCCAGGCGTCCACCGGAATCTTGCGACCGTCGTTCGGCTTGAACCGACCGGCGGGCGTCACCTGGATCTCGATCCGGTCGCTGTCGCCCGCCTTCGCCAGCGCGAAGGAACAGGCGCCGATCGACTGCAGGAACACGTTCTTTGCAGGGTTCGTCATCGCGACCTCACACGATGCGCAGCTCGCCGATGCGGGCTTCGGCCTTGTTGATGTGGAAGATCAGGTCCGACTGCTCGGACAGCAGGGATTCGACGCGCGGTGCGCGCTCGGCCAGCGGTTCGGCGGCGCGCCAACGGTCACCCCGGCGCTTGGAGATCTCGGCGAAGAGCTTCTCCGACACCACCTCCGGGAAGAAGTAACACAGCCTTTCGAAGGTCCAGGAGCCACCGATGAGCGGCGATGAGCTGCTGAAGAAACCTTCGAGCTTGAAGTCGTCTCTCTCCAGGATCTCCCACGACACATCGGCGATGGCGACACGCCCCGTGCCGCTGAGGAACGCTGCCATGTCCTCCAGTCGGATCTCGTCCGCGTACTGAGACGCCTTGGAAGCGACGAAGCGGTCGATGTAGCCGCGAAAGTCGGCCAGGCAGATGGGCGCGGCCTTCGCCTTGGCGATCTCCTTCTTGACCACCTCCAGGCGCTGGCGCTTCTCGGCGACCAGTTCCCGAAGCTGGGTCAGTTCGGTTTGAACGACGGCGCGCGCCGCCTGGATGTCGATGCTCTTGCTCATGTGCTCACCTCAGTCGTTGGAGGTCTTGCTCGTGGTGGGGCTGATCGGCGCGCAGGCCGTCAGCGGCTTTTCTTCGGCTCCGGAGGCCACGGGAGCCCGCCGCGGCGTCCCGGGACGCTCTGGGACGCTGTTTCGGGCCTTGGCGAAGCATTTCCTTGCGCACAGGTCTGACGCATACGCAGTCGATTCGTCTCCTCGATCTGCCGGACCGTCCGCTCCGTGGTCCCGTGACGCCGCGCGACCTCGTTGTAGCTGTCCCCCTTCCTCAGCTCTTCGAGGATGGCTGCTCTGCGATAGATTTCCCTTTGGCGTGATCGGGTGGAGATGTAGGGCTGGGAGCCGCCGAGATGGGCCACGATCGATTCGAGGCTCACCACTGCCGCGCGCGCCAGTCGCACGGGCGGCAGTTCTTTCCCACCCAAGTCGATGAGCAAGGCGATGAACACCGATCGAGCAATCTCGCGCCATGTCTCGGGCCAGTAACCTTCGAAGAACTTTTCCAGCTCTGCCATGTGGGCGGCTGGAACGTCCGAAATCGAGTAGCGGGACTCGTCATTGATGTTCGGCATGGGTCCAATGATTGATGCATTTCAATGCAAGTCCAAGTGAAGCGCTTCATTTCCAGTGATCCCGCTTCGTTGGAATGACCGCCCTTGGAGGCGCTCCAAACAAATGCTCGGCGTGGGACTGGTGCGGCGGCCTGGCGGTTCGAACAATGACCTCCATCGCAACCCACCAACCTGGAGCCGCAACATGAACCACCTGCCCGCCGACCTGAGCCCCGAAGCCGCCGCCTGGCTGCAGGCCCAGATGGTCATCGCCAACGCGCAGACCGCCGCCATCCTGCGCGAGGAGATCGACAAGGCCGACGAGTGGGCGACGGGCGTCTTCTGCGCGGTGCGCGACCTGATGGGCGAGCTGCTCGCCGACGATCCCCGCGTCGGCCGCGCCCTCGCCAAGGCGTGGAAGCCGGCGGCGCTGTCCTTCGAACGCGGCGACGAGGTCGGGCCCGGCGACGAGCCGATGCCGCGCCTCGAAGCGCGCCGCATGCTCTACCGCTTCTTCGTGCGCCTCGGCTTCATGCCTGGGCAGTGACGGCCGGCCAAATGCGTCGACGTCGACGCATTTCCTTCGCCACGGTGAAGGTTGGAGTCACAACTGTGACTCGCGCACGGAGACTTCTACCTATGGAACCGCCATCGGTGGAGTCACAAGTGTGACTGTGACCTCCGTCACGGCGGAGGTTGGAGTCACAAGTGTGCCTTGCGCACGGAGACTTCGACCTATGGAGCCGCCATCGGCGGAGTCACAAGTGTGACGTGGAGACCTCCGCCACGGCGAAGGGCATGCGACACCGGTGTCGCATCCGGCGGCGGTCTCTTGCGGGCGCAAATGCGTCGTCGACGACGCATTTGCTGGCAGTCCGGATCACTCTTCAGCTGGTCAAATTCCGCGACGTCGCGGCATTTGGCGCCTGATGCACCTCGCTTGTGAGCCTATCTCGGTAGGCGTCAGATTGAGGTAATGCGAATTCAAATTCGCACCGGAGGTAACGTGTCGACAAGGGACCTGTGCCGCAAATCGGTTGTCGACAACCGATTTGCCCTCCCTGCGCAGCCGGGCATCGCTCCCACGATGGGAAGCCCATCCGCTGCACGGCGGGCCGGTTCTGAGGTAGGATGGCTCCACGGGCTTGGCAGCTCGAAAAGACGCAGCGGCGAAGGCCGCCCTACCGCAGGAAGCGGCCTTTTTCATGCCCTAGGCATGCCAGTTCCATGGCGGCCCGGGCGGGGAGGCCGCAAGGCCTGCCGGTTCAACAGCCTCCGCTGCGTCGCCGGTCTGCCAACCCCGCTCGGGTCGCCGCCCTTTCTTGGCAGGAAGGACGGCGACAGTTCACCGACTGACGCATTGGAGGCCATCCATGGCTCAATCCTTCGCCGCCGGGCGCGCTCGCGCCGCCATGTCCACCCCGTCAAATTCCGTGTCGACGCGGAATTTGCCCGTTCCGACCGCCTCGGTCGCCGCGGCACGCTGAGGGGGACGCCATGAACTTCATCCTCCCCGAAGACCAGCTCACCACGATCGAGAAGGTCACGCACCAGCTTGCGCTGGTGGAACGTCTCACGGCGCAATCTGGCAACGATTACCCCGAGGTGCGGGCCGACGAGTTGAGCGCCTTCCTGTTGGCCCAGGTCGAAGCCCTACAAGGCACGATCAAGGCGCTGTACGAGGGCCACGCGGCGGCGAGCCAGGAAGGCGAAATGACCAGCCTCGACTGGTTCTTCGCGCTCAGCATCGCCAGCGGTGCCGGGTCCTCGGTCCCTCCCGGCGCAGCGTCTTCCATCTGCCGCAAGATGGCCGCCTCGACGAAGGCCAACCCCGACTATCACGACCTGCTGAAGCTGTGGTCGGAGATCATCGTCGGCCAGAGCGGCAGCCAAGCCGCGTCGCCGGCTCAAGCTCCCGAGCCCGCCGCCGTCGCCACGAAGCCGGCCCGCCGCCGCCGTGAGCGCGTGGTGGCCTGACGCCTCCTGACCCGCCTGAAGGGCGCGCGCCGTTGACGACGGCCGCGCCCTTCGCTCTTCTGCCTTCGAGGTGAACATGGCAACGACCAAGCCCCGGCGCAACTGGAAGCGCCTGCAGCCGACCAGCCTGCGCCACGCGCTGGAGCTGTGCAAGGAACACGCCCGCGAACGCCTGAATCGGTCCGTGGAGCGCATCGCCGACGAGATGGGCATCGCCGACCACTGGACCGTCTACAAGTGGCTCCAGACCGGGCGCATCCCCGCCAACCTGATCCGGCCCTTCGAGGTCGCCTGCGGCATCGACTACGTCACCCGCTGGATCGCCGCCAGCTCGGGCAAGATGCTCGTGGACATCCCCACCGGCCGGCACCTGGCCGGCACCGACGTCGTCGCCCTGCACAACGGCTTCGGCGCGGCGCTGCAGCTCCTGACCGCCTACTACTCCAACAAGGCCGATGCCGCCGGCACGCTGGAGGCACTGACGTCGCACCTGGCCGACGTCGCATGGCACCGCGCCAACGTGGCGCAGTTCTCCACGCCCGAGCTGGACTTCGCCGGCTGATGCGCCGCCGGGCAGCGCCACGCTGCCCCGGCCGGCGCCTGCCGGCCACCAGGTCCAAGCGGCAGACACTGAAGCGGATCACCCAGAACGAACCAGCACGACGCGGTACAAGCGCGGCACCACGGAGGTCGCCCATGAGCCGCAAGTCCATCGTCCTGTATCTCTCCCCCGAGGACCACGCCAAGGTCGACGCATGCGTGCGTCGGCACCGGTTCGTGGACTACTCCGGCATGCAGGCCGAGTTGCTGGCGGCTGGCATCAAGGTCAGCCGCTCGGCGCTGCATCGATACGCAGGCGCTCTTCGCGCAGAAGGCCCCGGCCGCCTGTCGGACGCCGACGATGCAACTCTCGTGGTCGTCGTCGACCTCGAAACGCGCGTCACGACGACGGTCACGACGCCCATCTCTGCGGAGGCCGTTCTCGCTCTGATCCACCGCCCGGAAGGCCAGCGCTGAGCCCTTTCCTGATGCGCAAAGGTCTTGCGGTTTCATCCCACAAATTCGCACCGAGGCCCCGCAAATCCCATCATTTATCGCGCACGGGCGGTGGGATTCATCTCACTCGTCGTCAACATGCGGTGCACCGCCGAGACGATGCAGGCGCCGGGGAAGGACAGCGCCAGCCGCTGGTGCACCCGCTGCTCGGTCAGCGCGTCCAGCGCGCTGGTCGGCTCGTCCAGCAGCAGCAGCGAGCTGTCTCGTGCCGCCAGCACGCCACGCGCCAGCGCCAGCCGCTGGCGCTGGCCGCCCGAGAGGTTGAAGCCGCGTTCGCTCATCGGCGTTGCCAGCCCGCGCGGCAGCGTCTGCAGCACCGTGTCCAGCGCGCTGGCGTGCACCGCCTGCGCCAAGGCCGCCTCGGGCACGGTGCGCTCGAGCGTGATGTTCTCCAGCATCGTCGCTTCGAAGATCTCGGCTTCCTGCGGGATCAGCGTCGCCAGTTCGGCCAGATGCCGCCGCCCGGGCTGGGCCACGCCGTCGATCGTGATGCGCCCGCCCTGGGCGTCGTAGAGCCCGGCCAGCACACGCAGCAGCGTGCTCTTGCCCGAGCCGCTGGGGCCGACGAGCGCGATGCGTTCACCGCGCCGCAGCGCCAGGCTGACGCCGTGCAGGCCGCCGCGCGACGCGCCGGCGTGCTGGAAGACGAGGCCGTGCAGCTCGATCGCCTGCCAGCGGGCGTCGGGTGCCGGGCCTTCGGGGCGCGGCGGCGGGGCCTCGCGGATCAGCTCGCCGCTGGCGAAGTTCGTGCGCATGCGCGCCAGGTTCTGGTAGTTGGCGGCGATCGAGCCGAGCACACCCGAGGCCTGCTGCGCGTACTGGTAGACCATGAACAGGCTGCCGATCAGCACCGTCGCGCCGGCCGTGGCCGAGGCGGTGGACAGCGCGTAGGCGACGACCAGGCCCCAGCTGAGCACCAGCCCAAGCAGGTCGACGGCGCACCACTTCCATTCGGTCAGCACGATCGCGCGGCGCAGCGGCACGAAGACCGCCGCCAGCCGCGCCGCCAGCATCGTGCGCGTCGCGCCCTGCAGCCGCAGGCTGGCGACGGCCGAGATGTTGCCGACGAAGTCCAGCAGCCGCGCGGCGTAGCGGCGCTCGGCCAGGTTCTCGTCGGCGGCCAGACGCATCAGCGCGCGGTCGAAACGCAGGATCACCGTGCCGATGGCGACGAAGCCGACCAGCGCCAGCGCGCCGGTCTGGCGCGACAGCAGCGCCAGCGCCACCAGCGGCCCGGCGACGTTGATCGCGTTCTGCAGGTAGATGAACTGGCTCTGCGTGAAGTCGTAGAGCGCGGTGCCGGTCATCGCGACGCGGTGCTGCAGGTCGCCCGAGTGATGGCGCTCGTGCCAGGCCAGCGGCGCATGCACCAGCTGGGCGTACATCGCATCGGCGACGCTGGCGCGCACCCGCACCGCGACCGAACGCTCCAGCACCCGTGCCGGGCCGTGCAGCGCCCACAGCGCCAGGCTGGTGCCGACGATCGCCGCGATCCACGCGCCGGCTTCGACGAGCCCGGCGCCGCCGCGTGTCTGCAGCGTGTCGATGGCCTTGGCCGCCAGCCAGGGCAGGGCCAGCTTCATCAGCTGCGAGGCGGTCTGCATCGCCAGCGCCGCGCCCAGCCGCGCACGCGCGCCCTCGGCGTGGCGCCAGAGGTGGCGGTACATCTGCAGCATCGGGGCCGGTCGGACCGGCGTGGTGGCTTCGCTCATCGGCTGCCTGGGGCGGGACGTTGGCGGCCACTGTAGAAGGCGGTGGCAGGCGCGGGCAGTCGGGGCGCGGCCGCACCGGATGTCGGAATCCGGCCGACAGGAATCCGCGCTCGCGGCGCGGGTCAACGCCAGTGGCCGCGGGCGGTGGCCGCCACGAAGATCGGCACGCCGGCTGCCCAGCCGGACGCCCACTACGCCTTCGCCCGATGCGCCACCTGCTGTTTCTGCTCCTCGCCGCCTGCCTGCTGCCTGCGCCTGCCCACGCGCAGGCCGCCGAAGCGCCGGCGCTGGCCGTGCTCGACGTCGAACTCGTCGACGACCACCTGAACCCGGCGACGGTCGCCGACCAGCAGCGCCGGCTGGCCGAGGCCGGCGAGCAGCTGCGCCGCGAGCTCGCGGCCACCGGTGTCTACCGCGTCGTCGAGCTGGCCCCGGCCGCGCCGCTGGTCGAACGGCTGCGCGGCCAGCACGAATACCTCTACCGCTGCGACGACTGCGCCGACCAGGTCGGCCGCGCGCTCGGCACCCGGCTGGTGATGACGGCCTGGGTGCAGAAGGTCAGCGAGCTGATCCTCAACGTCAACCTGCAGGTGCGCGACGTCGAGGCCGGCCGGCTGGTGCTCAGCAAGTCGGCCGACATGCGCGGCAACCGCGACGAGTCCTGGGGCCGCGCGGTGCACTTTCTCGTGCGCGACCTCGCCGAGCGCCGCGCACGCGACCCGGCTTACGGGCGTTGAGCGGTGTCGACCGGGGCGGCAGCCGGCTGGCAGCCCTGGGCGCTGCGCCAGCCCTTGAGGAAGGCGCGCCGGGCGCCGCCGGCGATGACGGCTGCGGTGACCTCGCGCGAATGGCGCTCGGCGCCGGTCAGCTTGCGCACCCAGCCGCGGAACGGGACGATGTCCTCGGCGGTGCGGCGCACCGCACCGATGGCGGCATCGCCCGCGGCGTCGCCGCCGCGTTCCAGCAGGCCGGCGTCGGCGCCGCGCGGCGCGTCCAGGTCGGGGCCGAGGGCCTCGTCGAGCGCGGCGATCTCGGTGGCGCTGCTGGCGCAGCTGGTGTCGGGCGCCAGCCGGTACGGCGCCTTGCGCGCGGTCTGCAGGACCTCCGGGATGGCTTCGCGCACGACGTTGAGATCCTTCAGCGGCGTCGCCGCCGCGTCGCCGGCGCGGCCGACTTCCTTGGATGCGCAGGCGCCGAGCAGGCAGGCCACGAGCGTGGGCAGGATGATTCGAGCAGGCATGGACATCGCCGGAGTATCGGCGTGAGTTCGAGCGAAAGGAGCAATGGATGACTGCGACGATCCGCGTGGGCATCGGCGGCTGGGTCTACGAACCCTGGCGCGAGAGCTTCTACCCGCCCGGGCTGCCGGCGGCGCAGGCGCTGCCTTATGCCAGCGCCCGGCTCGACACGATCGAGGTCAACGGCACCTTCTACCGCACGCAGCGGCCCTCGACCTTCGCCGCCTGGCGCGACGAGACGCCCGAGGGTTTCGTCTTCGCGCTGAAGGCGCCGCGTTTCGCCACCCACCGCCGGGTGCTGGCCGAGGCCGGCGAGTCGATCGGGATCTTCGTCGCCAGCGGCATCGCCGAGCTGGGCGACAAGCTCGGCCCCATCCTCTGGCAGTTCGCGCCGACCAAACGTTTCGACGCCGCCGAGATCGAGGCCTTCGTGCGCCTGCTGCCGCCCGAAGCCGGCGGCCGGCCGCTGCGCCACGCGCTGGAGCCGCGTCACGACAGCTTCCGCTCGCCCGAGTACGTCGAGCTGGCGCGCCGGCTGGGTGTCGCGACCGTCTTCACCGACTCCGACGAGCACCCCTCGTTCGCCGACCCGACCGGCGACTTCGTCTACGCCCGGCTGATGCGCACGCAGTCGGACGAGCCGCTGGGCCTGCCGCCGCGCCTGTTCCCGGCGCTGGCCGCCTGCGCGCGCGACTGGCGCGACGGCGGCGAGCCCGAAGGCTTGCCGCGTGTGCTGCCGCGCCTGCCGCCCGGGCCGCCGCGCGACGTCTTCCTGTATTTCATCGCCGGGGCGAAGGAGCGTGCGCCGGCCGCGGCGATGGCCTTGCGGCGCGTGCTGGCCGAGGCCTAGGGCGAGCCGCAGGCGTCGCCGCAGCTCGCCTGAGCTTCAGTCCGGCCGGTGGATCACCGCCTCGACGTTGTGGCCGTCCGGGCCGATGACGAAGGCGGCGTAGTAGTTCGGGTGGTAGTGCGGGCGCAGCCCGGGGCCGCCGTGGTCCTGCGCGCCGGCGGCCAGCGCCGCGGCGTGGAAGGCGTCGACCTGGGCACGGCTTTCGGCGACGAAGGCGATGTGCAGCGGCGCCGGCGCCGTGCGGCTTTCGTACAGCCACAACGACGGCTTGCCGTCGCGGCCGAGGCCGACGCTGCCGTCGGGGCCTTTCATCACCAGTTCGACACGCAGCGGCGCCAGCGCCGCGAGGAAGAAGTTGGTGCTGGCTTGCAGATCGCGCACGCCGAAGCCGAGGTGGTCGAACATGGAGTCTCCTGATGGCGGCGAGGGCCGCCCCGGCACGATGCTAGGTCCGCCGCGGCGCGTGGCGGCGGCGCCCGGTCAAGGGCGCAGCGCCCGGCGGCGAGCGGCGATCTCGTCGGCAGCGGCGTCGTCGCCACGTGCGTGGTGGATCGCTTCCAGCTCCTCCAGCACCTCGGCGTCGGGCCGGCCGGCGGCCGTCGCCGCCTGGTCCAGCGCGGTCTGGATCGCCAGCGCCTCGTCGAGCTGGCCGGCCTCGCGCAGGGCCCAGCCGAGCGCGAAGCGTGCGTCGGCGATGCGCTCGGGCCGGCCGCGTTCGATGCGCAGCGCCAGCGCGCTGCGGAACTGGGCGACGGCCTCGTCGTGGCGGCCCAGATCGTGTAGCGCGTTGCCCAGGTTGTTGCGCAGCGAGGCTTGCCAGGCGCGGGCGGCCGGCTGAGGCGAGGCCATCGCCAGATCCAGCGCCTGCTGCGTCCAGCGCAGCGCGCCGGCCGGGTCCCGGTCGACGAAGGCCATCATGTGCAGCGCGTCGACGGCCAGGCCGTCCAGGCCGCTGCGGCGTGCGAGTTCGGCCGCGGCCAGATAGTCGGCGCGCGCCGTGGCCAGCGCCTGCGGCGTGCGCGCCGCGTCGTCGTGCACCGGCGAGATGCGCGCCCGGCCTCGTTCCAGAAGAAAGCGCACGCTCGCTTCCGGGCCGGCTTTCGCGAGTTGCGGTTCGATCGCCGCCAGCTCGGCGAGCGCGCCGTCGAAGTCGCCGCGCAGGCCTTTCGTGCGCGCGATCTGGGTGCGCAGGATCAGCACGTCGTCGCCGTGCGCGTCGGCCAGCGCGGCGCGGAAACGCTGCTCGCTCAGCGCCGGCTGGCCGAAGTCCCAGAGCGTGTCGACGTCCAGCGCCGCGGCCGGCAGCGAGGCCGCGGCGATGGCGGTGGCGAGAACCCAGTGCAGCGGGCGGGGCAGGGCGGGTGGTCGGCGCATCGGGACCTCGGCAAGACGGAAGGCCCGATTCTGGGCGCAGCTGTCGCTGCGGCGGCCCCGTGTTCAGGAGGCGCGGCGGCGCAGGGCCGGCGCACGCGTGCGCACCGGCGGCGGTTCGGACGGCAAGGGCGGCCGCGGCCCCGACAGCCCCGTCGGCACGCCCAGGCGCTGCGCCAGCGCCGCGGCGTCGTACGGGGCGTGCACCTTCACGTCGTTGTCGAAGTAGACGTAGACGTCGCGCGCGGCGGCGCGTGGCGGCGGCACCCGCACGTCCTTCAGCCGCCGCAGATGGGTGATGTAGCGCGGCCCCTTGACGGCGAAGACGAAGCCCTCGGGCGTCGCCGCGTGCCAGGCGCGATACGAGGACGGTGTCTGCAGCGAGTAGAACGAGCCGTTCAGCTCGATCGTCGGCAGCTGGCGCGAAGCGAACGCGAGCTCGTCCCGCTGCACGAGGCCGGGCGGATAGAAGACGCCGCGCCAGGGCGCATAACGCCAGCCCGAGATGCCGATGCGGATCGTGCCGCGTGCCATCGCCGGCGCGCGGCAAGCGCCGTACCGCGGCGGCGCGCGTCAGGCGGCGGGCGTCTCGTCGGCCGGCGCGGCCTCTGCCGCGGTCTCGCCCGATGGCGGCACCCAATCGTGCCAGTCGGGGCCGAAGAACTCGACCGGGTGCTGGGTGCGCTCGGAGCCGTTGCCGCAGATCAGCTGGTCGGCGGCGCAGTAGCGATCGCAGCCCCAGCAGGTGCGTTCAGGGTGTGGCGGGTTGATCGGGAAACGTTTGGTGGCCATGCGCTGGGGCGCCGGCCCGGAGCACGGCGCCGGGCCAGTGTCGCCGCGCATTTCGCGTCGTGGTTTTGAGTTTCATCAAGCGAGCGTTTGCCCGCCCGGTCGCCGTTGCTCGGGGCTGTACGCGGCCAGGATCGTGTCCACGGCGATCGCCACCTTGCGCGCCACTTCATCCGCGCTCGGTCGGTCGGTCGGGTTCAGCAGCGAATTGATGACCGGCAGGCCCAGGCACAAGGAGCAGAAGCTCTCGGCCGCGACCTCGGCCCTCGCGGCGTCGAAGCCCGGCTGCGACTCGAGATAGCTCTTCAGCAGAAAGGTCGCGCGCAGCGGGCCCGACCGCAGCAGCTTCAACGCGAGTTCGGGGAACTCGGCGGCTTCTTCCACCAGCGTCCGGAACAAGGCGCCCATGCGCGGGTGGTACATCGTCTCGAACAAGGTGTGGCCGAACGCCGTCATCACCTCGGCCGGCCCGGTGCCGCCCGACAGCTGGCGGCCGAACACCTGCTCGACCTGCTCGATCTGGTGCTCGATGACGGCGCCGAACAGTTCGCCCTTGGTCGCGTAACGTGCGTAGAGCGTGCCTTTGGAGCCGCCGAGCCGGGCGATGATGTCCGAGATCTTCGTGTTGCGGTAACCGTTCTCGAGGAAGACCGCGGCCGCGATCTCCAGCAGTTCAGCCGACTTGTGTTCCGCCTCGGCCATCGTCGGCCGCCCGGGTCGACGGGCGCGTCGCGGGGCGGCGATCTTCTGCGGGGAGGGTTCCATCTCGGTCTCGGGAAGTCCATGCGCGCGTGTGACGCCGGTGTGCGACGTGGCGTCGCGCATGAACAACCTGACGGCGGGAACCCGGTGCCGGGACGGCGCATGGGCGTCCGGGCCTGGGAAGGAAACCGGCGGCGATGCGTCGCCCGGGCTCCGTTCGGGCCGGATTGTATCGGCTGCCCTCCCGGCAGCCGCCCGTGCCGCACCCCGGGCGCCAGGCGCCGGGGCGGGCGGGCCGCGCTCAGAAGTAGATCCGGGCGTCGACCGACAGCGTCGTCTGCTGAAGCTTGGTGTGGTCGCCGAAGGCCTTGATCGCGCCGGGATCGGTCTGCCAGTCGTAGCGCAGTTCCGGCCGCAGCACGACGTTCGGCGTCAGCGTGTACGAGATGCCGGTCGTGACGGCGTGGAAGCGGCCGCGCGCCATCGTGTTCGGGAAGGTGGCCACGCCCCGCGTGTCGTTGAAGACCTCGCCGCGGATGCCCGCGGTCATCTGCGGCGACAGCCGATATCGCAGGCCGGCATTGACGCCGTAGTAGGCGCCGCCCTTGTAGTACGGGCCGTCGAAGATGTCGACGGTGTCGGCCTTGCCGTCGCCGTCCTGGCGGCCGCGCAGGTACTCGACGTGCATGCCCAGTTGCTCGCTGGCGTTGTAGATCACCGTCAGCGAGTGGTGCTGGCGGTTCTGGTCGCGCGGCGAGCTGACACGGTGGAACGGCATCTGCGTCGGATAGCCGGGCTCGGTCTGCTCGGCGCCGGTCATGAAGCCGTAGTCGACGCGCCAGCGCATGTCCGTGCTGCGCCAGCGCAGCGCGCCGATGACGCTCTTCTCGTCGTTGTTGTCCTGCCAGTTGGCGCGGCCGTTGACGATGCCGAGTTCCGCGGTCGCCATGCCGTGTTCGCCGCGCATCACGGTGGCCGAGGCGAGCGCGCCGACGACCTCGATCGGCTGCGAGGCGAACGCATAGGTGCGCGAATAGAACTGGCTCGGGTCGTAGCCGCCGGTCGTCGGCAGCAGGTGGCCGATGCCGGTCATGAAGCGGCCGATCGTCAGCACGATGCCCTCGCCGTAGGGGGCGTAGATCTGGGCGTACAGGTTGGCGAAACCGAGGTAGTTCTGGCGCGTCTTGCCTTCGGGGTCGTCGCTCGGCGCGCGGTTGACGCCCCAGTCGGCATCGAAGCCGTTGACCAGGGTGTGGATGCCGTCACGGCCATAGACCATGTCCATGCGCATGCCCCAGTCCCATTCGTTGGAGGTCGGTCCCGGAACCGGCCCCATTCGCGGCACGAGGTTGGCCTTCAGGCGTCTTTCCAGCGTCCACTGGACACGATTGAATTGCAATCCTTCGTCCGCCGGGCCGACCAGCGGGCCGGTGCTGTTGGCGCCCGTCGCGGTATCGTGGTGACTGTTGCTGTTCGTCGAGAAGCCCAACCAGACAAAACCCGAGGAGAATATTCCGGTGTGCGGTTCGGGGTTCTCGAACATGCGATAGGGCTTGTTCCCGTCACCCTCCGCCTGGGCCGCGGCGGCGGCCACGGTCATGGTCACGCCGAAGACGGCGCGTCGAATATTGGCATTCATGATCATCTACCTCTTGCTTCATGCTTCTTGATGCCGTCGTCGCCTTTCGATGCCCGTTTCCGGGCTCGCGGTTGGCGATCTATTCGGCTGCCTCGCTGTTTTCCTGCTGCCTTTGCCGGTGATTTCCGGTGTGTCGTCGGGTGCAGGTTGACGGCTTTTTTCCGCGGCCCCAGCGTGTGTCCCGGCGTCGCCGCCGGATACCCGCTGATCGAATTCAATGAGCTTTTGCTGACCTGGCGCCCGCACCTTTATGAAAGTGGCGCGGATCGCGAATGACCTTCTGACGATTCATCCGAAGAAGACCATCGCAACGGTGCGGCGGTGTCTCGGTTGTGTATCGTTCTGGCGGGTACGATAAGGCGCGATACGCCCTTTATCGCGCAGCAAATGTCAGGCGTTGACATTTGCAATTTGAGGCGGCGCAATCGGCGCGCTGGCGTGTGGTGCTAAGCGCGCCGGGTAATGGCCGAAAAAAAGCTGCGGAACGCTTCCGCGTCCCACAGCCTGTGAATTGCCCTAGAAGGGGCGATTTACGACCTGTTCACCTTTCCGGCAGGAGTTGCCGGAATATCACTCGAAGATCACGCGAGCATTTTGCCGCCGAGTTCCTTGTAGATTCTCGGGAGGAACTGCGCGTAGCGCGTGAACTCGCTGACGTTGTGCCGCGCGAGGCCTTGCACGCTTTCCGCCGGGACACGGATGCCGGGCGGCAGCGTCAGTTCCGGGCGCTTACCGACGAGGCGGTAGCCCATCCAGAAGCGGGTGCGGTGCTCCAGCCCCTGCGGCGTCTCGCGGAAGATGTGGCACATCATCGCCGGCGCCGTGACGCTCTCGTCGGTCTTGTTCACCGACACCGCCCAGCCCTGGCCGCAGGCCACCGTCGCGACCGCCGGGCGCTTCCAGCGCGCCATGTCGAAGCCGAAGTCCTCGGGCGACTTGAAGTGGATGTCGACGTTGTCCATGCCGCAGTTGCAGTTCTCGGTGACATGGTGCGTGACGCCCCAGTTGCGCTGCGACATCGGGATCGACTCGTCGAGCAGGCGCTTGCGGTTCTCGGGGCTGACCATGATGCCGGCGTGCTGCGGCGGATACCAGATGCGGTAGCGCAGGTCTTCCAGCGGGTGCCAGGCGAACCACCAGTCGATCATGTCGGCGGTAATGTCCGGGTAGACCATCTTGTTGGCGATGAAGCCGGCGCCGTTGCGCAGGATGCACCAGCCGGACTCGACGTCGAGGTAACCCGGGTCGAGCAGGCGGTTCATGTCCTCGGGGAGCAGCGCCTTGTCGGGGTCGCAGGGCTGGTCCATCACCGCCATCGCCTTCGGGTCGGGCAGCGGGATCTCGTCGAAGAGGTACTTCGCGAACGGCCGGGACTGTTCTTCCGGGGTCAGGTCGAGTAGCGTCGCCTTGACCTTGGTGTGGGCGAGATAGTCCGTGTAGGTCTGCTGCACGGCGAGCTCGCGGAGAGTTTCGCTGGTTGCCATTTGGGTACTCCGTTGGGTGGCGCTCAGGCCGCAGGGCGATAACCTTCGGTGTCTCGGATGATGACGATCTGCTTGGTCATCAGGAAGAACGACTTCGACCAGTTGACGAACTTGCGCGAGGACTTCTGCAGGGCCTCGTGATATTCGCGGAAGGCGCCCGCCTGTTCCATCGTGTCATACCAGTGGCAGGACACCAGGTTGTAGATCGGCGGATTCACCTGCTTGAAGTGCTTGCGCGCCGCGGCATCGTTGTCGTTGAGGCGCAGGCGCCAATTGGCCTGGCAGCGGCGGAGCTGGCTCTTGGCGTATGGAGCTTTTTCCAGCGCTTCGTCGTGAGCCTCGCGCCAGTACTTCTGGAAATCCTCGGGGTAGAGGCTGTCTTCGCGCATGACGAAGTGCATCACCTTCATCCCGCCTTCGTGATGAACGCCGGCGATGCCGGGGTTGAACGAGGGCACCGGGCAGGCCACCGGAATTTCTTCTTCTTCAGCCATGACGGTGATGCTGTTGCATTCGTCGGCGAAGAACTGGCCGTCGGCGCCGACCGGCGTCGGTTCGCGCGGTTCGAGCGCGTTGATCATGTCGGGGAAAGTGTCGAACGACAGTTCGACGACCGCGTCGCGATCCGCCACCTGCTGGTGCGTCGCATCCTGCAGCGTCCCGAATGCGCTGTCGATGACGTGGTTCTGGGTATAGCTGCGGAGCGACGAGCGATGTGCCCGGGCGAGCCTGCCGTGATAGAACTCGATATAGCGTTGGTAATCCGCTCGAGTCAGGCCGGGCCGTCGACGCGAGGCGGCGATAAGTTTCAGCATGTCATTTCACCTCATGAATGAAGGCCTAGCTTTCGTTGCCATCAGCTAGCGCCGTTTAACCAATCGTACCCGCGGGAACGATTGGTGGGGCGATCCTATGCCTGTTGCAACGGGTGGTCAACAGGATTTCGCAAGGCTGAGTTGCGCTGACGCGAAGGCCGGTTACTTCGTGTTGCCCGCGGTGCGCCGGGCGAGCGTGGGGGCGGCAGCAGGAAGGCCGCGAGCACGCGGCGCCGAGCCGTCCGGCCCAGAGGCCGGAAGCTCCGCGAACGCCGTCAGGCGCTCGGTGTCAGGCCACGCCCAGCCAGCGCGGCAGCAGGTCCTCGGCCGGGCCGATCAGCTCTTCGGCGAACGCCGGGTGGCGCGGGCGCATCGGCTCGAGGTTGAGGTAGACGGTGTGCGCGCCCGCGTGACGCGCGCCGCGCACGAACTCGGCCGCCGGCGTCACCGTGCCCGAGGTACCGACGGCGACGAAGAGGTCGCAGTCCTGCAGCGCGTGCTGCACCTGGCGCAGTGCCTGCATCGGCAGCATCTCGCCGAAGAGCACGATGTCCGGCCGCAGCGCCGCGCCGCACTGCGGACAGCGCGGCACGGTGCCGACGTGGGGCGTCGTGTCGGCGTAGGGCACGAGCGTGCAGTCGTTGTTGGCGCAGCGTGTCGTGCTGACGTTGCCGTGCAACTCGACGACACGGCGGCTGCCGGCACGCTGGTGCAGGCCGTCGATGTTCTGCGTGATCAGCAGGAACTCGTGCTCGGGGCCGAGCGCGGCCTCGAAACGCGCCAGCGCGAGGTGCGCGGCGTTGGGTTCGGCTGCCGCGACCGGCCCGCGCATGCCGCCGAACAGCGCCCAGGTGCGCTGCGGCTGGCTGTGCAGCGTGTAGACATGGCTGCACTCGGCGACCTCGGCGTCGTCCCAGATGCCGCCCGGGCCGCGGTAGGTGCGCAGCCCCGACGCGGCCGAGATGCCGGCGCCAGTGAGAAAGACGATGCGGCGGTAGTGCGACAGCTCCGGGTTCATCGTTCGGCCGGCGTGTTGCGGTGCACCTCGCGGCAGTCGACCGGCGTACGCCGCCCGATCTCCAGCTGCAGTTCGCTGCCCTTGCCACGCAGCCCGACGCGACCGTTGGAATAGGCGTAGCCGGAGCCGGTGCGCTGCTGCGGCAGCTCCAGCGTGTCGCCCTCCCAGTCCAGCCGCGCGACATCGCGCCCGGGCACGAAGACGACGTCCAGCGTGCGGCCGTCGTCGCAGGCGAACAAGGCGTGGATCTCGTCGACGGTCGGCGCCGCGCAGGCGGTGGCGGCGACGGGGGCGAGGAACACCAGGCGTTTCATCGTGGCTCCGGTGATGGCGATGCGGCGATCGTGCCGCCGTCGCGTGACCGAAGCCAGCGCGCGGCGGCTTCGATCTCGGTGTCGGCGAAGACGGCCAGGCCGGCGGCCGCCAGGCGCTCGGCGGTGACGCCGCGGCCCGGCACCGTGGCGCCGGCGAAACGTCCGTCGTGCACGCAGCGGCTGCCGCACGACGGACTGCCGTCCTTCAGCAGCGCGACGGTGGCGCCGGCGTCCCGGGCGGCCTGCAGCGCGGCCTCGGCGCCGGCGACGAAGGCCGCGCTCAGGTCCTGCCCGTCGCGCGCCAGCACGCGGGCACGCCCGGCCAGCACCGCCGCCGCGTCGTCACCCGGCTCGATCTCGGCCGGTGGTCGCGGCACCGGCAGGCCGGCGGCACACTCGGGGCAGAAGCCGACGACACGGCCTTCGGCCTGCCAGCGCCGCAACACGGCGGCGTCCAGGCGTTGGTGGCCGCCGTCCCAGCGCACCGCGTCGCCGAGCAGGCAGGCGCTGACGAGCACACGCGCCGGCGTCGCCATCGCCTCAGCCCGCCGGCCGCGTGTAGACCAGCGTCGGGATGCCGTCGTCCTCGTCGCGGCGTTCGACGCAGCGCATGCCGGCCTTCTCGATGACCCGCCGCGACGCGAGGTTGGGCTCGGCGACGGTGGCGATGACCGGGCCGATGCCGCGCGCGTCGGCCCAGGCCAGCAGGCCTTGCAGCGCCTCGCTGGCCAGGCCCTGGCCCCAGTGTTCGCGCGCGAAGGCGTACTTGGCTTCGGGCTCGACCTGGCCGCCGGGGTGCACCAGGCCGCAGAAGCCGACGATGCGGCCGTCGCTGCGCCGCTCGAGCGTCGCCATGCCGTAGCCGCGGGTCGCCTCGTTGATCGCGGTGACGCGCCGCCAGGCTTCGCATTCGGCCGGCGTGATGCCGCGGCCGTCGCCGGCCCAGCGCATCGCGTCGGCGTCGCCGTAGACCTGCTGCAGCGCTTCGTGGTCTTCGGGCCGCCAGCGCCGGCAGTGCAGCCGCTCGGTGTCGAACAGCGGCGCCGGGGCGACGGGCGCCAGTTCGCGCGTCATGTACAGCACCTCGAACGGCAGGTGCTCGAAACGCCGCGTGGCACCGGCGACGAAGCCCTGGCGCTCGTACCAGCGCACCAGCTCGCCGTGTGCGGCGATGACGCCGATGCTGACGCGCTTGGCGCCCCAGCCGGCGGCGGCGGCGAGCACGGCCTCGCTCAGCGCGCGGCCGACGCCGCGTCGGCGCCACGGCGGCAGCACCGACAGGCGGTTCAGGTAGACGGTGCCGGGTTCGGCCGGGAAGTCCAGCGCGACGCAACCGGCGGCCTCGCCGTCGACACGCGCCAGCACGTAGCGCTGTCCGCGGGCGTTCTCCTCGGCGATCCAATCCGGCGTGCAGAACGACGGGTGCTTCGGGCAGTTGGCCTCGGTGAGGCCGAAACGTGCGGCGACGTCGGCGTTGGAATGCGCGACGAGCGCGGCGATCAGCTCGCGGTCGTCGGCGGTGGCGGGCAGCAGTTGCAGTGGCATCTCAGGTGGGCGAACGCATGCGCTCGCGGCGTTCGGCGGGGTCGATGACGACGCGGTCCAGCCAGATCAGGAAGCGCCGCGTGCGCAGCGCCTGGGCCTGCGTCAGCTCCTGGCGCAGCGTGCGCGCCTCGATGCGTTCGACACCCCCGTCGTCGTCGCGCCGCAGCCCGCGCGGGTAGCGGTGGCGCAGCGACGGGAAGAGCGGCAGGTCGGGCACGACGCGGCGCACGTGGTCCAGGCGCAGCCAGCGTTCGGCACCGTCACCTTCGACGATGTCGATCGGGATGTGGCGGAACTCGTGGTGCCGGCCTTCGAGGTCGCGCCAGGCGAAGGCGCGCAGGCGCTCGTAGACCCACAGCACCACCTCGATGACGACGGCGCCGACGGCTTCGATCGGGGTGCGGATCACGGCAACGTCGAGCCGGGCTGGTCGCGCGGCACCCGTTCGAGGTACTCGGCAACACCGGCGTCGCCCAGGCACTTGAGCATCGCCATCGTCGTGCGCGTGCTGCCGTCGGCGGCTTCCGCCGGCCGCGTGCGCAGCGCCTCGTAGCCGCAGCGGCGCCAGAAACGTTCGGCGCGTTCGTTGCCGACGACGACCCCCAGCCGCAGCCAGCGTGCGCCTTGCGCCAGCGCCCAGGCTTCGAGCGCCGCGTGCAGCTCGGCGGCGGCGCCGGTGCCGCGCTGGCGCGGGTGCAGCAGGAACAGCGCCGTGTGCCAGCAGCCCGGTGTGCCGAGGTCGGCGATGACGAGCAGCACGCCGGCCAGCGTACCGTCGGGCTCGAAGGCGCCGGCGCACCAGTGGCGCGTCCAGCTCAGGTGTTCGGGCGGGCGTTCGGCGAGCATCTCCGCCGCTTCGTCGGGCGTCGGCGGCAGGCCGCCGACGAGGACGTAGAAGTCGCTGCATTCCTCCAGCAGCGCCTGCAGCCGCATCACGTCGCCGGCCGCGAGCTCGTGCACCGCCAGCCGCGGCGTCGTGAACAGCGCGGGCGTGTCCCTCATCGTGCTGCGGCCTCGAAACCTTCGAGCACGTTGACGACGTTGACGCCCATCGCCGCGACGGCGTAGCCGCCTTCGAGCGTGAACACCGTCGGCAGCCTGGCGCCGGCGATCGCCGCGCCGACCGTCAGGTAGTCGTCGCTGGCGAGACGGAAACGCGAGATCGGGTCGCCTTCGTAGGTGTCGACGCCGAGTGCGACGACCAGCGCGTCGGGCGCGAAGGCGGCGATGCGCGCCAGCCCTGCGTCCAGCGCCAGGCGCCAGCCGGCGAAGTCGGTGCCGGCCGGCAGCGGCAGGTTCAGGTTGCAGCCCAGGCCGTGGCCGGCCCCGGTCTCGTCGGCGTGGCCGAGGTAGAACGGGTATTCGGTGCGCGGGTCGCCGTGGATCGACACCGTCAGCACGTCGGCGCGTTCGTAGAACAGGCTTTGCGTGCCGTTGCCGTGGTGGTAGTCGACGTCGAGCACCGCGACGCGGCGCGCGCCGCCGTCGCGCAGCGCCTGCGCGGCGACCGCGGCGTTGTTGACGAAGCAGTAGCCGCCGAAGAAGTCGTGGCCGGCGTGGTGGCCCGGCGGGCGCGTCAGCGCCAGCGCGGCGCGCGCGCCGCCGGTGACGGCCGTCGCGGCCGCCGCGGCGCAGGCGGCGCCGGCTTCGGCTGCGGCCCAGGTGCCGGCGGTCAGCGGCGTGCCGGCGTCGAAGGAGTACAAACCCAGCCGGGCGGCGAAGTTGTCGGGCTCGACGTCGGCACGGAAGCCGCGCACCGGCCAGACCGAGGGCAGCGCGTCGAGTGCGGCGTTGGCCGGGTCGAGCGCGACCCATTCATTCCACGCGGTCTCAAGGAAACGCAGGTAGCGCGGCGCGTGCACCGACTCCAGCAGCGTGCGCGCGACCGGCGGCGGCGCCTGGATCTCGCCCAGCGGGCGGCGGCCGAGTTCGGCCAGCACGTGCTCCAGCCGCGCCGGCACTTCGTGGCAGGGCACGAGCTTGCCGCGGAACATCTCCTGGCGCCCGTCGTGGGCGGCGTGGCGGGGGTTGGCGTAGATCTGCATCGCGGCGCGGGCGGAAGGCGAAGCCGTCGATGCTACGCCGCGTCAGACGCCCGGCGGTCGCCAGCCCGAGGCGTGCACGCTGGCCGCCGGTGCGAACAGCGGCTGCGGCAGCGCGTCCCACGAGAACCAGCGCCATTCGGCGCAGCGTTCGGGCTCCATCGCCTGCGGTTCGCCGTCGGCCGCGGGCACGACGGTGATCAGCGTCACGTAGTGCCGGCCGACGTCGGGAAAGACGTTGTTGACCCAGGTCGCGGCGAGCACCTCGCGCGCGACGAGGCCGGTCTCTTCGAGCAGCTCGCGCCGCGCGCAGTCTTCCGGCGTCTCGCCGAACTCCAGGTGGCCGCCCGGCGGCGCCCAGCTGCCCTGGCCGTGTGCGCCCAGCCGCCGGCCGAGCAGCACGAGGCCGTCGCGCACGACGATGACGCCGACGCCGACCCGCGGCGCCTCGGCTTGCGGCGTGTTCAACGCGGGGCGAACGCCTGCTCGAAACGCTGGCGGTCGATGTAGCGCATGTAGCCTTGCAGCGACTGGGCGACCGCCGGGTTGGTCGTCAGCTCCATGAACGCGACGCGGCCCAGCACCTCGAAGGCCTTGCCCAGCGACTCGCCACCCTCGGCCTTCATCAGCGCACGGACCTGGTCGGCGCAGCGCACGGTGACGAGCTGGGTGACGATCTCGGCGACGCGGCGCTGCGATTCCTCGGCCGCAGCCATGCTGACCTGGCTGAGATCCTCCAGGCTGGGGTGCGTGGCCATCGCGATGAAGATCCAGCGCGTCAGGTCCTTGCGGTCCTTGCCCGAGGTGTTGTCGGTCATGCAGGTCGACACGGCGTCGAGCGCGGGGCTGGCCAGAGCGGGGGAGGCCAGCGTGCCGGCGAGGGCCAGCGCGGCGGCCGCGCGGGCGGCGGTTCGGAGCTTCATCATGGTCTTGGGAGCAAGGCGCCCCGGCCCCGGTGCCGACCGTCGGCTCCGGCGGCGCGGGCCGCGGCGTGCAGGATAGCCGGCCGTGACCGCGTGTGACCGCGCTTCAGTCGACCCGCGCGAGGATCGCGACGCGGCCCTTGTCGCGGCCGGCGGTCGGCCGGTTCAGGAACTCGTGGCGCACGACGGTGAAATCCACAGCCTCGAGCAGCGCGCACACGGCCTCGGGCGGGTGCGAGTCGTAGAAGAACTCGTGACCGAACATCGTGTCGGTGAAGGCCGGATGCGCCGAGCCGCCGACCGTCAGGATGAAGCGTGCGCCCGGTGCCAGCGCGCGCTTCACCCGGCGCAGGATGCCGGCGTGCGCCTCGCGCGGGATGTGGAACAGCGAGTCCCAGGCCAGCGCCGCGGCGTACGGGCCGTCGGGCTCGAAGTCCTCCAGCCGCGCCAGGCGCCAGTCGTGGCCGGGCAGGCGGGCGCGGGCCAGCGCCAGCATCGCCGCCGACTGGTCGACGCCGGTGACCTGCAGCCCGCGCGCGGCCACCGCCTCGGCCATCGGCCGGCCGGTGCCGCAGCCCAGGTCCAGCACCCGAGCACCGGGCGGCAGCCCGGCCAGCAGGCCTTCCAGCCAGCGCGCCTCGGCGTCCGACGGGCTGGTGCGCGCTTCCTCCCAGTCCTGAGCGATGGCGTCGTAGGAGCGGCGGTTGAGTTCGTGCGGGTCCTGCATGGCGGCCTCAGCCGAGCCGCGCTGCGCGCCGCGCGCGCAGCGCCATCACCATCACGGCGACGACGGCGATGTTGGCCGCCATCACGCCCACGCCGAGCGCGGTCGGCTTGTGCAGCACCTCGACCAGTTCGATCGGCACGTAGATCGCGCCGCCGCCGGCGGCCAGCCATTCGGCCCAGGCGCGTTCGCGGTACAGCCCCCAGGCCTCGACCAGGCGCAGCAGCGAATAGGCGATCGCGCCGGCCGCCAGCCACAGCAGCCGCGGCGTCTGCAGATGCGAGGCGGCGTCGATCAGGATCTGCGGGTAGTGCGACGCCGGGTTCAGGTGCGAGTAGCGCACCAGCCGCGCGGCCAGCGCGCCGAGGTCGGCGTGCACCAGCGACAGCAGCCCGGTGGCGGCCAGCAGCACCACCAGGCCCTTGGCGGCTTCGATCGCGGCGATGGTGCGGATGGCGCGGCGGGCGGTCGACGGGCTGGGCATGAGGGGATTCTGACCGCCGCCCTCGGCTCGGGCTGAGCGCTCCTGCCTCGGTCGCGCGGATTCGGGTGCTTCGCCGTGGCGCAGGTGCTCAGCGCTCACCATCCCACCCGAACTCGGAATACACCTCGCCAGCGGCGACGCGCACCAGCGCGTGGCGCACGTAGGGCACCATCGCCTCGGGCAGCGCGTCCAGCGGGTACCAGGCCAGTTCGCTGCACTTGTGCGGCTCGCGGTTCTCGGGCTCGCCTTGCCAGCGCTCGGCGGCGAAGAACATCGACATGCGTTCGTTTTCGCTGCGGCGGTGGATCAGGTGCACGAGGCGCAGGTCCTCGGGTGCGATGACGAGGCCGGCTTCCTCCAGCGCCTCGCGGGCCATCGCGGCGCGCGCCGGCTCGCCGCCGTCGACGTGGCCGGCGACCAGGCTGTACAGCCCGTCGGCATAACCGGTGTTGGCGCGCCGCAGCAGCAGCACACGGCCGTCGCGCACGAGCACGAGGTGGACTTCGGGGATCAGGGAAAAGCGTGCCATGCAGCAACGCTAACCGATGCGCTGCTCAGGCCGGGATCTCGGCCTCCACCAGCCAGGCGAGCTGGGCCAGCGACTCCTGCCAGCCCAGGTGGCACATCTCCAGCGGGATCGCGTCCGGGATGCCGCTCTGCTGCACCGCCAGCGCCGTGCCGTAGCTGACGGTCGCGAAGCTGACCGCGGTGCGCATCTCGCCGAGCAGCGCCGAGTCGTCGAAGCGGTCGGTGCAGACCCGCCGCCGGCCGGGTCAGGCCGGGGCGTCGGTGCGCGGCAGCCGCTGCGCGATGCGCCACAGCACGCCCGAAGGGTCGAACAACGTGAAGTCGCGCATCGCCCAGGGCCGGTCTGCGGGCTCGCCGATGCGGGTGCCGAATCGATCGGCGACGCGGCGCGCCATCGTGTGCCAAGCCTCGACATCCAGCACTTGCAGGTGCATCTGGTAGTTCGCGGCGAAATCCGGCGCCTCGAAGTTCTGCAGCAGGAAGGCGCAGCCGCCGTGGCAGAGGTAGGCCAGCTCGCCGTCGGTCCAGCGCAGCTCGAAGCCCAGCGCCTGGTAGAAGTCCAGCGAACGCGCGAAGTCGCTCGCCGGCACGAAAGCCTTGATCTCTTCGGTCTGCAGCGTCATCGCAGGTCTCCTGTTCAGGCAAGGGCCAGAGAGATGCGCCAGCGCAGTCCCGGCGTGCTGCCGAACTGCTCCGGTTGCGTGAACCGTTCGAGCAGCACGCCGCCGTTGGCGACGATGACTCGCTGCGACGCCAGGTTGTCGGGGTCGGTGGTGATGTCCACCCAGGGCAGGCCGACGGCGCGCGCTTCGGGCAGCATCAGCCGCAGCGCCGCGGTGGCGTGGCCGCGGCGGCGCTTCCAGGGCACGACCGAGTAGCCGATGTGGCCCAGGCAGTACGGCGGCAGCTCGGGCGTGCCGCGCTGCCAGCGCAGGCCGATGACGCCGGCCAAACCTTCTTCGTCCCACATCCAGCGCCGGAACCCCGGCAGCCGCGCGACCTGGCTGCCGTCGGGCAGCGTCACCGGCGCGCCGCGGCCCAGGCGGTCTTCGAGCAGATCGATGAAGACCGCCGGCGCACGCGCGATCGCGTCGAGTTCCTCCTGCGCCGCTTCGGCGCCGCGCACCGTGTCGGCCGACCAGCCGGCCTGCAGCGCGGCGACGTAGGCGGGCAGGTGTTCGAGGCTGGGGCGGACGAGTTGCATGGCGTGGGGCGGGCTCACTCCGGGGCGCGGCGTGCATCCTCCCGCACCCAAGCGTACAGCGTCGTGTCGCGTGGCCCGCCGCCGAGGTTGGGGCGTCGAGTCGCCCGGCGCATCACGCCTTCGAGCTCCAGTCCCAGGCGTTCGAGCAGCCGGCGCGAGCGCAGGTTGTCGACGTCGGCCGTGGCCCGGATGCGCAAGATCTGCGGCTGGCTGCGCAGCCAGGCGAGCACCGCGACGGCGGCTTCGAACGCCAGGCCGCGTCCCCAGGCGCCGCGTGCCAGGAAGTAGCCGAAGTCGGCTTCGTGGCCGCGCGGGCGGCAGGAGATCGTGCCGACCACCGCGCCGTCCCTGCCTTCGACGATGACCCACTGGAACTCGCGTCCGGCGTCCCAGTCGCGCACCGCCTCGGCCAGGTGGTGGGCGACGTCTTGCGGCCCGGTCGGGCGTGGCCAGTCGAGATGGCGCATCACCTCGGCGTCGTCGGCGGCGGCGAACAGGGCTGCGGTGTCGGCCAGCGCGACCCGGCGCAGGCGGGCGCCACTGGCGAGCTCGAGGTGCTCGGGTGGGCGCGATGCCGCCTCGCCTTCGTCCGGCGCGACGACCTCGACCTTGATGCGGTCCGGGTCCTCGCAGTACATCGCGTAGTACCCGGGGCCGCCGGCAAAGGGGTAGCGGTCTTCGTAGAGCAGCGTGTGGCCGGCCGCGCGCGCCCAGTCGCGCAGCGCATCGACCTGGGCGCGCGACGCGGCCTGGAATGCCAGGTGGTTCAGGCCGATGCGCTGGCGGTGATAACCGGCGGCGAGGTGTTCGGCTGGCGCCGGCAGGAAACAGAGGTAGTGGTCGCGGTGCAGGTAGTTGACGCCGCCGGACCAGGGCTGGACCTGCCAGCCCAGTGCCTGCATCAGCGGTGTCCAGAAGGCGGTGGAACGTTGCAGGTCGCCGACGTAGAGCTCGACGTGGTGCAGCATGTCCGGTCTCCTTCAGCGTTGTTCGCCCAGCCGGGCGAGCATCAGGCGGTAGCCGCGGCGTTCGCCGATGTCGGCGAAACCGCAGCGTGCATAGAGCCGGCGCGCCGGGTTCTCGGGGTGCACGGTGAGCGCCACCTGCGCGACGCCGGCGGCCTGTGCGGCGGCGAGCGCGCCGCGCATCAGCGGTTCGCCGAAGCCACGATGCTGGAATGCCGGCTCCAGCGCGATGCCGAGTTGCGGCGTGCGTTCGTCGACCCAGGCCAGGCCATGGCCGTCGGCCACCTGGCGCATCCAGCAGGCGCCGGCGTCGGCACCGTCGACCCGCAGCACGACGCCGACGTCGCCCGGGCGACCCCAGTCTTCGGCATAGAGGCGCACCGCCGGCAACTGCAGCACCTCGACCGGGCGCAGCGAGGCCGGCGGCGGGTCCCAGAGCGCGATGTGCAGCCAGTGCCACAGGCGCGGCTGGTCGGCGGCGACCAGCGGGCGCAGTTCCAGGTGCGGCTGGCGGTTCTCGTTCATCGTGGGTCTTTTCGGCGCTGGACGCGCAGCCACGCGCGCGCCTCGTGCGGCGTGCGCAGCTCGTGCCAGCGCAGGCCGGCCCAGCGCGGGTCGGCGCGCATCTCGGCGTAGCGGGCGCGGTTCGTCGCGAAGGTCTTCAGCGACCACAGCAGGATGCTGTCGCGCGACAGAAAGGCCTTGCGAAAGCTCTCGCGGTTGCCGGACCAGAGCCGCTGCCGGCCGGCGACGCGTGCCACCGTGCGCCGCAGCACCCGCGGCCAGACGACGTGGCGGCCGAAGTTCAGCCAGACGACGTCGGTGGCACGCGGCCACAGCACGCCGCGCGCGACGCTGTAGTTGCCGTCGGCGACCCAGGCGTCGCCGGCCACGGCGTCGGCCACGCGGCAACGGAAGTCCTCCGGCTCGCGTGCCGTCCAGCCGGGCAGCCAGAAGAGCGCGTCGAGTTCGACGTGCGGCACGCCCAGCTGCGTGGCCAGCTCGTTCGCGAAGGTCGACTTGCCGGCGCCGCTGGTGCCAACGACGAGGCAGCGCATCGCTTCAGTCTCCATGCCGCGTCGCGGTGGCGATCGACAGCAGCGCCAGCTCGACCCGCTCGACGGCCTGTTGCCGCCGCCAGAAGGCCAGGCCCTCGGCGTTGTCGGCGAAGACCATCAGGTGGCATTTGCCGATGCCCTGGGCCTGCAGCGCCGCCAGCGCGGCGTCCAGTAGTGCTCGGCCCAGCCCGCGGCGGCGCCGGTCCGGCGCGACGGCCAGGTGGTGGATCAGCCCGCGCCGGCCGTCGTGGCCGCACAAGATGGTGCCGACGACTTCGCTTCCGTCCAGCGCGACGAAGCTCAGCCCCGGATTGCGGCGCAGGAAGGCGGCCAGCGCCGCCGGCTCGTCGGCTTCGCTGAGACCGATGCCGGGCATCGAGCGCCACAGCGCCAGCGCGGCCGGCAGGTGGCTGCGCTCGAACGCGACGACGGTCGGAGTCGGGGCGCCGAGCCCGGGCCGCACGGCGCGGCAGACGGCTTCGAGGCGGTGGCCTTCGGGGTCGACGACGAAGGCCGCGTAGTAGTCCTCGCCGTAGTCCGGCCGCCAGCCCGGCGCGCCGTTGTCGCGGCCGCCGTGTGCCAGCGCTGCGGCGTGGAAAGCCTCGACCGCGGCGTGCGTGGCGGCGCCGAAGGCGATGTGCTGCCCGGGGATGTCGCCGGCGGACTGTGCGACCTGCTTCAGCGCCAGCACGTCGCCACCGCCCGGCGCCCCATAGCCGACGGCCTGGCCGGTCTCGCCAGGGCGCAGGTCGGTCCAGACGCGCACGTGGCCCAGCGTGCCGAGCACGGCGTCGTAGAAGCGTGCGGCGGCTTCGATGTCGTGCACGCCGAGCGACAGATGGTGGATCACGTCGCGGTTCCCGTGGCGGACGGCCGAGCGGCGCGGTGGAACACCAGATCGCCGGCGTCGTAGCTCTGCAGCACCGGCGCGACGGCCGGCGGCACCTCGACGTAGCCCGCGCGCCGCAGCAGCGCCTGGCAGCGCCGGTTGGCCGGCAGCGTGGTGGCCCAGAAGTCGACGTCGCCGGCCTCGCGCCGCAGTTCGTCGTGCAGCCAAGCCAGGCCTTCGCTGGCGTAGCCGTTGCCCCAGACGCCGGGCGCGAACAGGAAGGCGACCTCGGCGACGCGGCCGACGACGGTGGCCTCCAGCCGGCCGAGCACGGTGCGCGAGTCGGCGTGGCGCACGAGGTAGTTGAACCAGCGCTGGTCGCCGCCGGGCGGCGGGCCGGCCAGCGCCCGTTCCAGCGCGAGCCGGAACTCGGCGGCCGACGGCACCTCGCCGCCGATGTGCTCGTAGACCGCCGGGTGACGCAGCACGGCGGCCAGTTCGTCCAGGTGCTGCGGTCGCAGCGGGGTAATGCGCAGACGCGAAGGCATCGGGCGATTCTGCCGCCGCTGCGTGTCGGGGCCGGCGCCGCCCCTTCAGCAAGGGGCCCGGGCTCAGGCGGTGGCTTCAGCCGCGCTGCCCGCCCCAGGCGATGACCGCCATGCCGGCCAGCGCGATCGCCGAGCCGGCGAGGTCCCAGGCCGAGGGCCGCACGCCGTCGACCAGCCAGAGCCAGACGACCGCGGTGGCGACGTAGACGCCGCCGTAGGCCGCGTAGACCCGCCCCGAGGCCGCCGGGTGCAGCGTCAGCAGCCAGACGAAGGCCGCCAGTGCCGCGGCGGCCGGCAGCAACACCCATGCGCCGGCGCGGCCTTGTAGCCACAGCGCGGGCAGGAAGCAGCCGGTGATCTCCATCAGCGCGGTGGCGACGAACAGGGCGGCGGTGGTGGCGATGTTCACGGCGTGGGGCAGGGCGGCGGACGCCGCATCCTAGGGCCGGCCCGCCGTCGGCGCCGGCCTCAGGTCTCGGCGCCGCCGCGGGCCTCGAACTCCAGCCCGCCGACGACGCGCGCCAGCCCGTTGTAGAGCAGGCAGCCGACGGCGGTGAGCGCGTAGTTCAGCAGCACGTAGGCCACCGCGGCGACGAGCAGCAGTGTCGGGTCGAGTTTCAGCGGCGCGCCGGAGGCCATTGCGATCGCACCCACCGGCAGCAGCGCGACCAGCGCCAGCACGGACACGAGCACGGCCAGCACCTTGGCGTTCTGGTGCGGGGACAGACGGGCAACCTGTTGCTTCATGGAGGACTCCGGAACGGGGCGCGGGACATCCGCACCGACGCTGCGAAGGCTAGGCAGCCGGCCGGTGCCCTGCCATCCGCCCTGCGGCGGGATCGGCCGGCCTGCGGGCGAGGGCACCCGCCGGGGCGAGTGGCGGCGGCCAGGCCGTTGGCGCTGCTCAGAGCGCCAGGGTCATGAAGACGCTGTGCGGGTCGGGCCGGTAGTCGCCGAACGGCCCGCAGGGCACGAAGCCGACGCTGGCGTACAGCCGGTGGGCCGGCTCGAAAGCCGCCGTCGAGCCGGTCTCCAGGCTCAGCCGGCGGTAGCCGCGCTCGCGCGCCACGGCCAGCAGGTGCTGCAGCATCGTGCGCCCGGCGCCGCAGCGGCGCAGCGCGCGCGGCGTGCGCATCGACTTGATCTCGCCGTGTGCCGGGTCGAGCTCTCGCAGCGCGCCGCAGCCGAGCAGCGTGTCGCCTGCGCGCACGGTCCAGAACGTGATGTCGGGGCGCAGCAACCGCGAGACGTCGAGCGCGTGCACGCTCCCCGGCGGGGACTGCGCGTGCATGTCGCGCAGATGTTCCTCGAGCAAGGCGCGCACGTCGTCGCGCGCCGGGTCGTCGGGGGCCACGCGCCATCCCGGATTCATGCGCCGCTCCCCACGTACTGCATGCCCGGCCGCGACGCCGCGCGGGCGGCGAAACCGTGGCGCTCGTAGAAGCCGGCCTTGCCCTCGGCGCAGAAGAGCTGGATGTCGGTGATGCCGGCCGCCTGGCAGCGCGCCAGCAGCGCCTGCAGCACGGCCTGGCCGACGCCGCGGCCTTGCCATGCGGGCGCGACGATCATCTCGGTGACGAAGGCGTGCAGCCGGCCGTCGGAGATGACGCGGCCGAAGCCCACCAGCTGCCCGCCGTGCCAGGCCGCGCAGCAGGCCCAGGAACCGGCCAGCGCTTCGGCGTAGAAGCTGTCGGGCCGCTCGCGCGGGCCCCAGCCGGTGCTGTCGTACAGCGCCTTGAAGGCCGACGCCGGCGGCGTGTCGGCGGTGCAGTGGAAATCCATGCCGGCGAATCTAGCCCGCCTGACCCACCGTGCCGTCGCCGTGCGGCGCGGCGCGGAACTCGGGCAGCGCCTCGGCGGCCGCCGACAGCGCCGCCAGCTGCGGGTAACGCTCGGCCGGCAGCAGCTCGGCCACCGTCTGCTGCATGAAGTGCCAGCCGACGGCGGCGGTCACCGCCGCCTGGCGCAGCGCGTCGCGCGCGGCCGGCAAGGGCGCCCGTTCGAGCTCGCGCTCCAGTTCATCGCAGGCGGCCTGCAACTGGCCGGTGACACGTTCGATCCACGGCGCGTGCTGCTTCTCCGGCGGGCGCAGGCCTCGCTCGTAGACGATCTGCACGCTTTTTTCCATCGCCGCCAGCGCCAGGCCCAGCAGGCGCAGGTCGCGTGCGCGTGCCGCCGGGTCCTCGGGCATCAGGCTGCGCGGGCGGGCCAGCGTCTCGGCGTAGTCGAGGATCAGCGTCGAGTCCATCAGCACCGTGCCGTCGTCGGCGATCAGCGTCGGCGCCTTGACGACCGGGTTCAACGCGCTGAACTCGTCGAACTGGCGGAACACCGACAGCGAGCGGTGTTCGAACGGCAGCCCGAGCAGTTGCAGCGAGACGGCGACGCGGCGCACGTAGGGTGAGTCGAGCATGCCGATCAGCTTCATCGCGGTTCTCTCCTTTGGCGTCCCCCGACTCTACGGGGCCGGTGGCCGGCTGGCCATCGAAGAGCCTGCCAGCCGCGCCAGCATCAGCAGGTCGTGCGGCCGGCCGCCCCACCAGGCGACTTCGCGCAGCCGGCCCTCGATCTCGAAGCCCAGGCGCTGCAGCAGCGCCAGCGACGGCCGGTTGTGCTCGTGCACCTGGGCTTCGACGCGGTGCAGCTGCATCGCCTCGTGGCCCCAGGCCAGCACCGCCTGCAGCGCCTCGCCCATCAGCCCCTGGCCGCAGGCCGCGCGCGCCAGCTCGTAGCCCAGCGAGCACTTGCGCCAGCCGCGGTTCCAGCCGAAGAGGCCGCAGCTGCCGATCAGCCCGGCTTCGGGCGCGTCGCGCCGCACCAGGCCCCAGCGCGTGCCGGGGTTGGCCAGGCGGCGCCAGCCGGCGAAGGTCTCGACCAGTGCCCGGGCCTGCGCCAGCTCGGTGATCGGGTCGGTGCCGAACCACTTCATGTGCTCGCCGTCGCCGTGGATCGCCAGCAGCGCGGGCGCGTCGTCGGGGCCGATCTCGCGCAGCAGCAGGCGCGGGGTTTCGAGGGTCGGGAAGGCGGTCGTCATCGCGGTGCTTCGTGCCGGTGGCCGATTCTGGCGCCCGGCGCCGCGCCGGCTGCTTGTGGAGATGCATCGTGTATGCATATTCCGAAATGAAATAAAGAGGGTCTTGTATACGGGTTTACGATTATTAGAAGCCTCTCGTCTAGACAAGCCGTTGCGGGAGGTGCAACGCATCTGAGGAGAAGAACACATGAAATCGATCCGTCCGCAGGCCTTCGTGCTGGCCGCGCTCGCGCTGGCCGCCAGCGGTGCCTGGGCCGACCGCCTGGCCGACATCCAGAAGGCCGGCGTGCTGCGTGTCGCCGCCTTCGACGCCAACCCGCCGTTCGGTTATGTCGACGCGAAGACGAAGAAGATCGTCGGCCTGGACGTCGACTACGCCGAGGCCTTTGCCAAGAAGCTCGGCGTCAAGCTGCAGATCGTGCCGACCAACCCGGCCAACCGCGTGCCGCTGCTGGCCTCGAACAAGGTCGACCTGGTCTTCGCCAACTTCACGATCACCGAGGAACGCGCCAAGGTCGTCGGCTTCAGCATCCCGTACTTCGCGTCGGGCACGCAGTTCATCGCCAAGAAGGGCACGCTGAAGTCGCCCGAGCAGCTGAGCGGTCTGCGCATCGGCGTCGACAAGGGCACGACCAACGAGATCCAGCTGCGCGAGAAGTACCCGCAGGCGACGTTGGTGGCCTATGACGACACGCCGTTCGCCTTCACCGCACTGCGCAACGGCAACGTGCAGGCGATCTCGCAGGACGGCCCCAAGCTGATCGGCCTGCTGGCCAACGTGCCCGACCGCGACAAGTACGAGATCCCGCCGTTCGCGATCTCGCAGGACTACATTGGTGTCGGCATCCCCAAGGGCGAGACGGCGCTGACCGAGTTCGTCAACAAGACGCTGCTCGAGCTGGAAGCCGACGGCCGGGCGCAGAAGATCTACGACACCTGGTTCGGCCCGACGACGAAGACGCCGCTCAAGCGCATCTTCAAGATCGGCGACAAGACCTGATCCCGGGCGGCCGCGCCGCCCTTGAACACCGCCGGGCCCGCGTCGATCGCGCGCCCGGCTTCGGCATTTCCGGATGGACTGGATTCCCCCCGTGCTGCGCCAGGACCTGCTGGCGCCCAAATACCTCGGCTGGCTGCTGGACGGCTGGCTGATGACGCTGTGGACGACGGCGATCGTCGTCGCCGCGGCGACGCTGCTCGGCGCGCTGCTGGCCGCGGCGCGCGAGAGCGGCCGGCCGGCGCTGACACGCGCCACCGGCGTCTACCTCTCGCTGTTTCGCAACACGCCGCTGCTGGTGCAGCTCTTCTTCTGGTACTTCGGCCTGCCGGCGCTGCTGCCCGAAGACCTGCTGCCCTGGCTGAACACGCCGCACGAGCTCGCTCTGGGCGGCCTCGTGCTGCGCTGGCCCTCGTTCGAGTTCCTGGCCGCCGTCATCGGGCTGGTGTTCTATTCGGCCGCCTACGTCGGCGAGGACATCCGCTCCGGCCTGCGCGGCGTGCCGGCCGGCCAGCGCGAGGCGGCGATCGCGCTGGGTCTCACGCCCTGGCAGGCGCTGCGCCACGTCGTGCTGCCGCAGGCGCTGCGCATCGCGCTGCCGCCGCTGCTGGGCCAGTACATGAACATCCTGAAGAACACCTCGCTGGGCATGGCGATCGGGCTGCTGGAGCTGTCCTACCGCACGCGCCAGGCCGAGGCCGAGACCTGGAAGACCTTCCAGGTCTACGGCGTCGCGACGCTGCTCTACATCGTCGCCATCGTCGCGCTGCAGCTGCTGGGCCAGGTGTTGCAGAGCCGGCGCCAGCGCCGCCTTGCGGCGGCAGGGGGCTGAGGCGATGGACTTCTCGTTCCTGCACGACGACCTGGGCTACCTGCTGTGGGGCAGCTTCCCCGACGGCCCGCCCGGCGGTGCGCTGCTGACGCTGCTGCTGTCGGCCGGTTCGGGCGTCGCCTCGGCGCTGCTCGGCCTGGGCCTGGGCGTGGCGCTGGTGATGCTCGACGGCGCGGCGCTGGCGCTGCTCAGCGCCGTGCTCGGCCTGCTGCGCGCGATCCCGGTGCTGATGCTGATCTTCTGGACCTACTTCCTGCTGCCCATCGTCTTCGGCGTCGACGTGCCCGGCGTGCTGTCGGTGATGGCGGCGCTCTCGCTGGTCGGCGGCGCCTACCTGGCGCACGCGGTGGCCGCCGGCATCCGCGGCGTCGGCGCGGGGCAGTGGGCGGCGGGCATGGCGCTGGGCTTCACGCGCTGGGGCGCGCTGCGCCACGTCGTGCTGCCGCAGGCGCTGCGCATGATGCTGCCGTCCTTCGTCAACCAGTGGGTCACGCTGATCAAGGACAGCTCGCTGGCCTACATCGTCGGCGTCGGCGAGCTGTCGTTCCTGGCGACGCAGGTCAACGCCCGGGTGATGGTGCACCCGACCGAGGTCTTCCTCTTCGTCGGCGCCGTCTACTGGCTGCTGTGCAGCGCGCTCGACTGGGCGGCCGGCGCCGCGGCGCGTGCCGCCGGCGGCCGGCTGGCCGCCGCCGGCTGAATCAGCCCAGCCAGAGCACCAAACCGGCGGCCGCCAGGCAGTAGGCGCCGAAGAAGTGCCAGCGGCCCGACTCCAGCCAGCCCGACAGCCAGCGCAGCGCCAGCAGCCCGGCGAAGAAGCTCAGCACCATGCCGATCAGCCCGGGCGCGAGCGTCTGCCACAGCGACACGCCCGGGGCCTGCGGCGCCAGCGCGTGCGCGCCGAGCAGGCGGTGCGCCTCCTTCACGATGACCGCCGGCGTCAGCACGACGGCCAGCGCGAAGCTGAACTCCTCGGCGCGGCGGCGCGCGACGCCCATCGCCAGCGCGGTGGAGATCGTCGCGCCCGAACGCGAGAAGCCGCGGAACGGCAGGCACAGCCCCTGCACCGCGCCGACCAGCACCGAGCGCCACAGCGTCAGCCCGCGGTTGGAGCGTTCGGGGATGAACGACGAGCCGATGATCAGCAGCCCGGCGGCGGCCAGCGCCGCGGCCATCAGCTTCGGGTTGCCGAACAGGTGCTCGATCTCGAAGCCCGGGTCCGAGCCCATCACCGCGTGCTTGATCAGCGCCAGCAGCCCGAGGCCGACGAGGCCGGTGGCGGCGGTCGCCGCGAGCACGATGACGGCGTTGTCGCGGAACGCGCTCCACGAGCGGAAGTAGGCGTACTTCCAGCTGCGCCAGAAGTACAGGATGACGGCGAACATCGTGCCGGTGTGCAGCATCACCAGCAGCATCGTCATCTCCGGCGACGTGGGGTCCAGCCCCATCAGCTTCTCGGCGGTGATGACGTGTGCCGAGCTCGACACGGGCAGCAACTCGGCCGCGCCTTGCACGGTGGCCAGGACGGCGATCTGGAGGAAATCCATCGGTAACGGGGGGCAGGGTGTGACAAGGGCCCGGGCCTGCGCCGGGCGCCGCGCCGGTGGCACCGGCGGCGCGGCATTGTCGGCCAGCCGCGTGAAGCGGCCGGCGCGAGCCTCAATGCGGCCGCTTCAGCGTGATGCGCACCGTCTGCGTCGCCAGGTGCACTTCGCGCAGGAAGTAGGCCAGGCCGACCAGCAGCGCCAACGTCGCCGCGGTGAACAGCAGGCCGACCAGGCCACGCAGGCTGATCTGCAGGTAGACCTCGACGAACAGCGCGGCGATGACGGTGCACACCAGCAGCGCGGCGCTGGCACAGGCGGTGATCGCGGCACCGGCAAAACGCCGTCGGCGTTCCAGCGTCTGCAGTTCCAGCGTCAGATAGGGCTCGGCCACCGGCGGCGGCTGGCCCTCGGTCAGCTTGCGCCCGCGGTCGATGATGCGCGCCAGCCGCGAAGCCATCACGTTGAGCATGCCGGCGATGCCGGTCAGCAGGAACACCGGCGCCAGCGCCAGCTGGATCGCACGCGGCACGTCGCCGAGGGCCGAGGAGGGGTCGATCATGGCGGCGAGTATCGGCGAGCCATGCGACCGGCGGGGCGCTTGCGATGCTGTATAAAAGAACAGTCTTGCTCCGCACGGTGCCCGCGTGCCCACCGCCCTCCCGCCCTACGCCGAGCTGCACTGCCGCAGCAACTTCAGCTTCCTCGTCGGGGCCTCGCACCCGGAGGAACTGGTGGCGCGTGCGCACGCGCTGGGCTACGCGGCACTCGCGATCACCGACGAAGGTTCGCTGGCCGGCGTCGTGCGCGCGCACAGCGAGGCCGAACGCCTGGGGCTGAAGCTGATCGTCGGCGCCGAGATGCGGCTGGCGCCGCCGCCCGAGACGCCCGACGCCGACGAACCGCGCCTCGTGCTGCTGGCGCAGACGCGCCGCGGCTATGGCAACCTGGCGCACTGGATCACCGTCGCGCGCCGGCGCGCGGCCAAGGGCGAGTACCTGGCCTGGCGCAGCGACCTCGAAGGCGCCGTGCCGACCGCGCCCTTCCTCGCCGGCCTGCCGGGCTGCATCGCGCTGCTGCTGCCCGATGCCGAGCAGCCGCTGGAGACGGTGTTCGCGCACGCGTCGTGGCTGAAGACCTGGTTCGGCCCCGAACGCGCCGCCGTCGCGCTGGAGCTGCTGCACCACGCCGGTGATGCCGACTTGGTGGACACCGTCACGCGCGTCGCCGCGCAGGCCGGGCTGCCGGTGGTCGCCGCCGGCGGTGTGCTGATGCACGCGCGGTCGCGCAAGGCGCTGCTCGACGTGCTGACCGCCACCCGGCTGAAGCGCCCGGTGGCCGAATGCGGCTTCGACCTGGAGCCCAATGCCGAGGCCCATCTGCGCCCGCGCGCGCGGCTGGCGGCGCTGTACCGGCCCGAGTGGCTGGCGGCGACGCTGGCCGTCGCCGAGCGCTGCAGCTTCACGCTCGCCGAGCTGAAGTACGAGTACCCGCGCGAGATCGTGCCCGCGGGCCACACGCCGACGTCCTGGCTGCGCGAGCTGACCGAATCGGGCGCGCGCCGGCGTTTCGCGGCCGGCGTGCCCGACGCGGTGCGTGCGCAGATCGAGCACGAGCTGGCGCTGATCGCGCGCCTGGGCTACGAGCCGTACTTCCTCACCGTCGCCGACATCGTGCACTGGGCGCGTGACCAGAAGATCCTCTGCCAGGGCCGCGGCAGCGCCGCCAACTCGGCGGTCTGCTACTGCCTGGAGGTCACCGCCGTCGACCCGTCGAAGTCGACGCTGCTGTTCGAGCGTTTCATCAGCGAGGAGCGCAACGAACCGCCGGACATCGACATCGACTTCGAGCACCAGAAGCGCGAACACGTCATCCAGTACGTCTACCAGAAGTACGGCCGCCACCGTGCCGCGCTGACCGCGGTCGTCATCAGCTACCGGCCGCGTTCGGCGCTGCGCGACGTCGGCCGTGCGCTCGGGCTGGACCTGGACCGCATCGAATCGGTCGCGCGCGGCCAGCAGTGGTTCGACGGCCGCCGCATCGACCCCGAGCGCTTGCGCGAGCAGGGACTGGACCCGGCGGCGCCGCTGTGCCGGCTGTGGGTCGAGCTGACCGAGCAGCTGATCGGTTTCCCGCGCCACCTGAGCCAGCACCCCGGCGGCTTCGTCATCGCGCGCGACGAGCTGTCGCAGCTGGTGCCGGTGGAGAACGCGGCGATGGAAGACCGCAGCGTCGTGCAGTGGGACAAGGACGACCTCGACGCGCTCGGCCTGATGAAGGTCGACCTGCTGGCGCTGGGCATGCTGAGCGCGATCCGGCGCGCGCTGGACTTCGTCGGCGCCAAACGCGGCGCGCCGCTGGCGCTGCACCAGATCCCGCAGGACGAGAAGCCGGTCTACGACATGCTTTCGGCCGGCGACAGCATCGGCGTCTTCCAGGTCGAGAGCCGGGCGCAGATGAGCATGCTGCCGCGGCTGAAGCCCGAGAAGTTCTACGACCTCGTCATCGAAGTCGCGATCGTGCGCCCGGGGCCGATCCAGGGCGGCATGGTGCACCCCTACCTGAAGCGGCGCTGCGGCGAGGAACCGGTCGACTACCCCAGCGCCGAAGTGAAGCAGGCGCTGGAGCGCACGCTGGGCGTGCCGATCTTCCAGGAGCAGGTGATGCAGCTGGCGATCCTGGCGGCCGACTTCACGCCCGGCGAAGCCGACCGGCTGCGCCGCGCGATGGCGGCCTGGAAGCGCAAGGGCGGGCTGGGGCCGTTCCACGAGCGCCTCGTCGGCCGCATGGTCGCCAAGGGCTACACGGCCGAGTTCGCCGAACGCATCTTCAAGCAGATCGAAGGCTTCGGCGAATACGGCTTCCCCGAGAGCCATGCGGCGAGCTTCGCGCAGCTGGTCTACGCCAGCGCCTGGCTCAAGCGCCACCACCCCGACGCCTTTCTCGCCGCGCTGCTGAACAGCCAGCCGATGGGCTTCTACGCCCCGGCGCAGCTGGTGCGCGACGCACGCGAGCACGGCGTCGTCGTGCGTCCGGTCGACGTGCACCGCAGCGACTGGGAGACGACGCTGGAAGACGAGGCTGCGGCGCCCGGCGCGCCGCCGGGGCTGCGTGCGGTGCGGCTGGGTCTCAGCCGGGTCACCGGGTTCCCGGCCGACGCGGCCGGGCGGCTGGTCGCCGCGCGTGCGGCCGGCGGCGCCTTCGCCTCGGCCGAAGACCTGGCGCGGCGCGCCCGGCTGGACCGGCGTGAACTGGCGCTGCTGGCCGACGCCGGGGCGCTGGCCGCGCTGGCCGGCCACCGCCACCAGGCGGCCTGGGCCGTGGCCGGCATCGACGCGCGCGCGACGCCGCTGCTGCGTGCCACGCGCACCGAGGAGGCCGCCATCGCGCTGCCGGCGCCCGGCGCCGCCGAATCGGTGCTGGCCGACTACCGCGCCACCGGGCTGAGCCTGGAGCGCCACCCGCTGGCGCTGCTGCGCGAGCAGCTCGCCGCCTACCGCGTGCAGCCGGCGGCGGTGCTGCGCGACTACCCCACGGGCCGGCTGGCGCGCGCCAGCGGCCTGGTCACGCACCGCCAGCGGCCCGGCACGGCCAAGGGCGTGGTCTTCGTCACGCTGGAAGACGAGACCGGCAGCGTCAACGTCATCGTCTGGCCGGCGGTTGCCGAAGCCCAGCGCAAGCCGCTGCTGGGCAGCACGCTGCTGACGGTCTACGGCGTCTGGCAGCGTGAAGGCGAGGTGCGCCACCTCGTCGCGCGCCGGCTCGTCGACCACACGGAGCTGTTGAAAGGCTTGCAGGCGCGCAGCCGCGACTTCCACTGACGGACATCCGTCGCCGCGCGCGCAGACCCGGCCACGAACGCGGACAATCGCGGGATGCACCTCGCGATCGAATCCTTGCCGGCCCAGGGCGCGCCCGAACAGCTGGTGCTGCTGCTGCACGGCGTCGGCTCCAGCGGCGCGGCGATGGCGCCGCTGGCGCAGGCGCTGCGCAACGAGTTCCCGCAGGCCGCGCTGCTGGCGCCCGACGCGCCCGAGGCTTTCGACGGCGGCGGCGCCGGCCGCCAGTGGTTCTCGGTCGCCGGCATCGACGAAGCCAACCGCCCCGAGCGGGTCGCCGAAGCGCTGCCCGCGCTGTGGAGCTGGGTGCGCGCCGAGCAGCGCCGCCTGGGCGTCCCGGCGCCGGCCACCGCGATCGCCGGCTTCTCGCAGGGCGCGATCCTGGCGCTGGAGACGGCGGCGCAGTGCGACGGCCTGGCCGGGCGCGTGCTCGCGTTCTCGGGCCGTTTCGCCCGCCTGCCGGCGCGTGCGCCGCGGCTGACGACGCTGCACCTGTTCCACGGCGCCACCGACGCGGTAATCGACGCCGCGCACGCGCGCCGCGCCTTCGAGACGCTGGCCGGCCTGAGCGGCGACGCGACGCTGGACGTCGCCGAAGGCCTGGGCCACGTGCTGCACCCGGCGCTCGTGGACCGGGCGATCTTCCGTCTGCGCCACCACATCCCGGCGCGCACCTGGGCCGAGGCCCTGGGCTCGGCGCCGCCGGGCGCGCTGGCCGACGACGACGAACCGCTGCACTGACCTTTCTCCGCCGATGCTCTACCTGCTGTCTCCGGCCAAGCGCCTGGACTACGAGACCCCCGTGCCCGCCGCCGTCGCGAAGAAGGCCAGCGAGCCGCTGTTCGTCGAACGCGCCGCCGAGCTGATCGAGGTGATGCGCGCCAAGACGCCGGCCGAGGTGGCGTCGCTGATGTCGCTGTCGGACCCGCTGGCCCAGCTCAACGTCGCACGCTACGGCGCCTGGGAGCCCGAGGCGACGGCCGCCAACAGCAAGCCGGCGGTGCTGGCTTTCGCCGGCGACGTCTACGAAGGCCTGGACGCCGGCTCGCTGGCCGTGCCCGACCTGGCCTGGGCGCAGCAGCACCTCGTCATCCTGTCGGGCCTGTACGGCGTGCTGCGGCCGCTGGACCGGCTGCAGCCCTACCGGCTGGAGATGGGCACGGCGGTGGCCACGGCGCGTGGCAAGGACCTCTACGCCTTCTGGGGCGACGCGCTGGCCGAACACCTGAACGAGCGCCAGGCCGACGAGGCCGCGCCGGTGGTCGTCAACCTCGCGTCGCAGGAGTATTCGCGTGCCGCGCTGCGCCCGGCGCTGAAGGCGCGTGTCGTCGACTGCGTGTTCGAGGAATGGAAGCAGGGCCGCTGGCGCATCGTCAGCTTCTACGCCAAGCGTGCGCGCGGGCTGATGGCACGCTGGGCGATCCAGCAGCGCATCGGCACGCCGTCGCGGCTGAAAGGCTTCGCCGCCGAGGGCTACGCCTTCGACGCCGAGGCGTCGTCGCCCGACCGGCTGGTGTTCCGCCGCCGGCAGGGCGAGTGAGGGCCGCGCGCGGCGGCCGTGGAGTGTTCCGAATGACCGTTTTCCGTTCGCTGTCCGGGCTGCTGGCCGCCGTGATGATCGCCGCTCTGGGCGGCTGCTACGTGCCCTCGCACGTGCCGCATGCGCTGCTGGAGGTGTCGGCCGACGGCGCCTACAAGCTCGAAGGCCAGTCGGTCGACGCCGCGGCGCTGGCCGCCGCGGTAGCCGAGCACAAGTCGCCGGGTTCGGCCCTGGTCGTCGAGATCAAGGTCACGCCGGGCGCGCCGATGAGCGCCGTCGACGCCGCGGTGGCGACGATCGAGAAGTCCGAGGCGCGCGTCGCCTTCGTCGGCGCGACCGCCGCACGCTGAGCGGCGGCGCGGGTTCCGCCGGCCCGGCGGCGCGGTCAGAATCACGCCATGAGCGCCCAGACCGTCACCGCCGAACTGCGCCGCTGGATCCTGTCGCAAGCCCAGGCCGGCTGCCGCGCCGAGGACCTGCTCGCGTCGATGATGCGCAGCGGCTGGTCCGAGCACGTGGCGCTGGCCGCGCTCGAGGCCACGCTGGCCGAACGCGCCGCGCCCGAGTCGCCGCTGGCCGCCGCCCCCGTGCCCGAACCGGCGCTCGACGGCGCGCCCAACCTGCTGCGCACCGCCGACCGCGAGGTGCGTGTGCTCAGCGTGATGTCGCTGCCGCGTGTCGTCGTCTTCGGCGGCCTGCTGTCCGACGAGGAATGCGACCAGCTCGTCGCGCAGGCGCGGCCGCGGCTGGCGCGCTCGGAGACGGTGGACAACAGCACCGGCGGCAGCGAGGTCAACGCCGCACGCACCAGCGACGGCATGTTCTTCGAACGCGGCGAGACGCCGCTGATCGAGCGCATCGAGCGCCGCATCGCCGAACTCCTGCACTGGCCGGTGGAGCGCGGCGAAGGCCTGCAGGTGCTGCACTACCGCCCCGGCGCGCAGTACAAGCCGCACCACGACTTCTTCGACCCGGCGCACCCGGGCACGGCCAACATCCTGCGCCGCGGCGGCCAGCGTGTCGGCACCGTCGTGATGTACCTGAACACGCCGGCCGGCGGCGGCGCCACGACCTTCCCCGAGGTCGGCCTGGAGGTCCAGCCGATCAAGGGCAACGCCGTCTTCTTCAGCTACGAGCGCCCGCTGGCGTCGACGCGCACGCTGCACGGCGGCGCGCCGGTGCTCGACGGCGAAAAGTGGGTGGCGACGAAGTGGATGCGCGAAGGCGTCTTCGCCTGAACCCGCTCAGCCGCCGGCGGCCGTGCTGACGGTTGCGCTGACGGCCCACCAGGTCGCCCAGGCGGCGGCGGTCGACGCCGCCAGCGAGCCGGCGACGACGATGCCGAACCGTGTGCCGCCGGCGGCGAACGCGGTGATCGAACGTGTCACCGAGTTCGTCGAGATCGCCACCAGCACGCCGTAGGCCGCGGCCTGCAGTTCGAGCCGGTTCTCGCCGGCCAGCGCGCCGAGCGCGGCGCAGGCCGCGTGCGCGTCGGCGATCGCCGTCAGCGCCGCGCCGGCCAGCACGCCGGCGTCGCCGAAATGGCGTTGCGCCCAGCCGACACCCAGCGACGCGGCGGTCAGCAGCACCGCCACCAGCAGCGCCTCGCGCGGGCGCAGCGGCCCGGCCTTGGACGACTCCGGCGCCGTGCCCTTGGCGCCGCGCGCACGCCACAGCCCGGTGCCGGCGGCGACCGCGGTGGCCACCAGCGCCGGCGCCGCCACCAGCGCCGCCAGCGGCGGCGAGGTCGCGGTCAGGATGATCAGCCCCAGCACCCAGGTCGCCGAGGTCGACAGCACCGAGCCGGCTTCGCAGGCGCGCGACAGCGCCGGGTCGGCGCGCACGCGTGTGCCCATCGAGGCGATCGTCGCGGTGCTCGAGACGAAGCCCGACAGCAGCCCCGACAGCGCCATGCCGGCGGCGGCGCCGAACAGCCGCAGCGCGACGTGGCCGGCGGCCTGCAGCACCAGGATCAGCGCCGCCAGCAGCCCCAGCGTGCGCGGCTGCAGCCCGCCCAGCCAGGCCACCGGCGTCGCCGGCAGCAGCGGCAGCACGACGAGCACCAGCGCCGCCAGCAGCAGCGCGTCGTGCAGCTCGGCCTCGGTCAGCACGCGCGTCGCGAAGCGGTGCAGCCGCGCCTGTGCCGCCAGCAGCACGGCGATGACCACCGCCGCGCCGCCGCCCACCGGCGGCAGCTGCATCGCCAGCACGCCGACGAGGTAGGTGACGAACAGCGCCAGCTCGGTCGTCATGCCCGGGTCGGGGCTGCGCTGCACGACCTGGCTGCGCCAGTAGGCCACCGCGGCCAGCGCCAGCACCGCCAGCGCGCCGCAGGCGACGACCAGCGGCTCGCCGATCACCTGGGCGATCGCGCCGGCCAGGCTGGCCAGCGTGAAGCTGCGGATGCCGGCGGGCTCGCGGTCGGGGCCGCTGCCTTTGCGCCGCTCGCGCTCCAGGCCGATCAGCAGCCCGCCGCCCAGCGCCGACACGAGGCCCAGCGCGATCGGGGTGGTCGTCGCGTCGAACACCGTGCCGGCCTCAGACGCTGACCTGCTCGCCGTGCTGCGGCACACGCGCCGCCCAGCCCAGCTCGTCGCGGATGCGCACGCGCAGCGCGTCGGCGGCGTCGGGTTCGCCGTGCACGACGAAGGTCTGGCGCGGCGCCTTCGGCGTCGTGCGCAGCCAGTCCATCAGCTCGTCGCTGTCGGCGTGGCCGGAGAAACCTTCGAGGTGGCTGACCTCGCAGCGCACCGGCACGTACTCGCCGTGGATCTTGACCTCGGTGGCGCCGGCGACCATGCGTGCGCCGCGGCTGCCGCCGACCTGGAAGCCGGGGAAGACGACGTGGTTCTGCGGCGACGGCGCCATCGCCTTCAGGTGGTGCAGCACGCGCCCGCCGGTGGCCATGCCGCTGGCCGACAGGATGACGCAGGGGAAACGGTGCGAGGTCAGGCGCATCGACTGCTGCGGCGTCTCGACCATGCGCACGCCTTCGCAGGCGGCCTTCAGCTCGGCGGGTTTCACCCGCAGCACCTTGGCGAAACGCCGGTACAGCTCGGTGGCCTGCACCGCCATCGGGCTGTCCAGGAAGATCGGCAGATCCTGCGGGATCTGGCCGGCGCGCTTGAGCCGGTGCAGCACGACCATCAGCGCCTGCGCGCGGCCGACGGCGAAGGTCGGCATCAGCACCGAGCCGCCGCGGCGCACCGTCTCGCGCACGATCTCGCCCATCCGCGCGGCGACGTCCTCCTGCTCGTGGGCGCGGTTGCCGTAGGTCGATTCGACGAGCAGCACGTCGGCTTCGGGCAAGGGCTGCGGCGGCGGCATCAGCAGGTCGACGCTGCGGCCGACGTCGCCGGAGAAGACCAGGCGCTCGCCGCGGCAGTCCAGCGTCACCGCGCAGGCGCCGAGCAGGTGGCCGACCGGCGTCAGCGTCACTGCGACGCTGCCGATCTTGAACGCCGAGCCGGTGTCCACCGGCGTCAGGCGATCGATGGCGCGCGCGGCGTCGGCACGTGTGTACAGCGGCAGCGCCTTCTCGTGGCGCGAGTAGCCGAACTTGTTGGCGCGCCGCGCGTCCTCCTCCTGCAGCTTGGCGCTGTCGAGCAGCAGCACCTCGGCCAGCGCGCAGGTCGCGGGCGACGCGTAGATGCGGCCCTTCCAGCCGTGTTTGACGAGCGCCGGCAGGTAGCCGCTGTGGTCCATGTGGGCGTGGCTCAGCACCACGGCCTCGGCGTCCAGCAGCGCCTGCGGCGGCGTCTGCCAGTTGCGCTCGCGCAGCACCTTGAAGCCCTGGAACAGGCCGCAGTCGAGCAGCAGGCGCTGGCCGCCGAGGTCCACGCGGTGACGCGAGCCGGTCACGCTGTCGGCGGCGCCGAGGAAGTGCAGGTCCATGATGGGTCTTGTCGTTTCAGCAGGGGACGGCCGCGCCCCGGCTGCGGCGCAGACGGGACGCGGGAAGGGAACGGGGGAGGGACCGAGGCCGCACAGGCCGGTCGGCGGCCGCATCGTGCGGCGGCCAGGAAGGGCCGGGGCGCGGACGGCCGGCGGGCGTCGTGCCTCGACGCCGCCGCCCGCGCTGCCCGGCGACACGCGGCACAGGCCGCGCTGCCGGTCGGGGTGGTCACGAGACCATGCTAGCCCGGAGGTCTGCGGCATGGCCGCAAGACCTTTCGTCGCACATCAAAACGGCGCCATTTCGGCGCCGTCGGCTCAGAGTGCCAAGTTGACGCTCAGATCGCCTCGGTGCGCGCCTTCAGCCAGGCCAGTGCGGCGCCGGAGAGCTTAGGCGCCAGGCGCTCGCGCACCGTCGCGTGGTAGCGGTTGAGCCAGTCGATCTCGTCGGCGCGCAGCAGGCTGCGCTCGATGCAGCGCGTGTCGATCGGGCACAGCGTCAGCGTCTCGAACTCGAGGAACTCGCCGAACTGGCCGTCCTCGGCGGTGGCCGCAGGCACCGCGAGCACCAGGTTCTCGATGCGCACGCCCCACTGGCCGGGACGGTAGATGCCGGGTTCGATCGAGGTGATCATGCCCGGCTCGATGACCATCTGCGGCTCGACGACGGCCTTGCTGATCGTCTGCGGGCCTTCGTGCACCGCCAGACAGTAGCCGACGCCGTGGCCGGTGCCGTGGCCGTACTCGATGCCTTCGGCCCACAGCGGCGCGCGCGCCAGCGCGTCGAGCATCGGGCCCGGCGTGCCACGCGGGAAACGCACGCGCGACAGCGCGATCGTGCCCTTGAGCACCAGCGTGTAGTCGCGTTTCATCGCCGCCGTCAGCGTGCCGATCGGCCAGACGCGCGTGATGTCGGTCGTGCCGCCGAAGTACTGGCCGCCGCTGTCGATCAGCAGCAACGTGCCTTCGCCGGGCTTGACCTCGACGACGGCATGCGCCTCCTCGGTGGCGCGGTAGTGCGGCATCGCGCCGTTGGGGCCGAAGCCGGCGATCGTGCCGAAGCTCGGGCCCATCGAGCCCGGGCGGCGCGAACGTGCGGCGGCGAGCTTCTCGTCGATCGTCAGCTCGGTGATGCGATCGTCGCCCAGCGCGCCCTCGAACCAGGCGTAGAACTCGCACATCGCGGCGCCGTCCTCGGCCATCGCTTCGCGCGTGAACTGCGCTTCCTCGGCGGTCTTGCGGCTCTTGGCCAGCGTGCTCGGGTTGATCTTCTCGACGACCGCGCAGCGGGCACGCTCGCGCAGGCCCAGCGTCACACGCTTGGGGTCCACGAGCAGCGTCTCGCTCTCGGCCAGCGCGGCCAGCGTGTCGCCGGCGGCCGCGTAGGGCGCCAGCGTGAAGCCGTCGGCGGCCAGGCGCTCGGCGACCTCGGGCGCGATCTTGCCGTCGCCGATGAACAGCGTCGCGCGGTCGGCCGAGACCAGCAGGTGCGCCAGGAACACCGGGTTGTAGGGCACGTCGCTGCCGCGCAGGTTGGTGATCCAGGCGATGTCGTCGACGGTGGAAACGAAGTGCTGCGTCGCGCCGGCAGCCGCCATCGCCTCGCGCAGCGTCGCCAGCTTGGCGCTGCGCGGCACGGCGGCGTACGGCAGCGGGTGCTCGACGACCGGCGCCGCCGGCAGCCCCGGGCGCTCGGGCCAGATCTGTTCGAGCAGGTCGACGTCGGTGCGCAGCGTCACGCCCTTGGGCTCGAGCGCGGCGCGCAGGCCCTTGGCCGCGGCCAGGCCCAGCACCTGGCCGTCGACGAAGACGGCGGCGCCGGCCGGCACCTGCGCGGCCAGCCAGTCGACGTGCGCCGAGGCGTTGCCGGTCGGGATGCGTTCCAGATCGATGCCGCTGCCGGCGAGTTCGGCCTCGGCCTGCACCCAGTAGCGGCTGTCGGCGAACAGCGCGGCGCGCTCGACGGTGACGACCAGCGTGCCCATCGAGCCGGTGAAGCCGGACAGCCATTGGCGGCCCTGCCAGCGCTCGGGCAGGTACTCGGAAAGATGCGGGTCGGCCGACGGGACGAGCAGCGCGTAGGCGCCGGCGGCCGCGAGCGCGTCGCGCGTCCGTTCGATCCGCAGACGGATCGGGGAAGTGCGGGTGTCCATGGGAAATGCTCCAGGAAGGATCGCGGCATTCTAGGAGCCGCCTCCTGTCCCTCGCCGTCCCCTGGGCGGACGGCCCCCCGCGGGGGTCAGCCGATGGTCGGCGTGCCGCCCTGGCCGTCGGGGTCGGGCAGGTTCAGGCCGAGCAGGTCGTCGGTCTGCTGCGACTGCTGGACCTTGGCCGCGGCTTCGGCCGCCGCCTGCTGCTGCGCGACGGCGGTCTGGGTGTCGCGGCGTTCGTCCTGCGAGTCGTTCTCGGCCTGGGTTTCGGCGGCACGCGCCTTCTGCACCTCGGCTGGCGACGGTGCGGCGGTCACCGCGTACTGCAGGTCGCCGCCGGCGCCGACCTCGACGAACTGCACCTGGGCGACGGTGGCGTAGTAGTTCAGCGCCTCGCGCACACGCTGGCGGTCGGACGTGCTGCGCGACTGCTGCAGCTCGACGCTGGCCGCGGCGGCCGGCACTTCGCTGAAGCTGTAGGTCACGGTGCGCGGCGAAGTCTTGCTGCTGGCCAGCGCCTGGTCGATCGTCACGTCGCCGGTGCCGCGGGTCTCCTGGCGCGAGCGCTGACGCACGCGCACGGCGTCGGAACCGGTGTCGACGGCCGAAACCGCGGTCACGGAACGCGCGGACGCGGCAGCGTCATGCGACGTCTTCGTGCTCCGGTCGATCTGTGATAGAGGTCCCATGGCCGGCGTATCGGCCGAATAACAGGGGGCTTGAGGCCCTTTTTCGGGGTTTTACCTAGGGAAAACCCTAGTCAAGCGCCGATTTCGTGTCATGTGACCGCTTGGCGGCGATTGAACTCGGGCCGGCGCCACTCGCCGAGCTCCAGAACCTCGGCCAGCTGGACCGCCGCATCGTAGGCGTCGACGTGGCGCAGGTACAGCGGCGTGAAGCCGAAACGCAGGATGTCGGGCGCGCGGAAGTCGCCGACGACGCCACGTGCGATCAGCGCCTGCACGGTGGCGTAGGCCAGCGCCGGCTCGTCGCGCGGCGCCAGGCAGACCTGGCTGCCGCGTTCGGCGTCGTTGTCGGGCGAGACCAGCACCAGCTGCGGGCAGCGCGCCCGCACCTCGGCGGCGAACAGCCGCGTCAGCGCCAGCGACTTGGCGCGCAGCGCCGCCATGCCGCCGAAGGGCTCGGCGGCGAGCACGGTGTCGACGCCGCACTCCAGCGCCGCCAGCGCCAGGATGGCCGGCGTGCCGCAGAGGTAGCGTGCGATGCCCGGCGCCGGGCGGTAGCCGGGCGTGAACTCGAACGGCGCCGCGTGGCCCATCCAGCCGGACAGCGGCTGGGCGAAACGCCCGGCGTGACGGCGGTGCGCCCAGACGAAAGCCGGCGCGCCGGGGCCGCCGTTGAGGAACTTGTAGCCGCATCCGATGGCGAAGTCCGCCTCCGTGGCGTTCAGGTCCACCGGCACCGCGCCGGCGCTGTGCGCCAGGTCCCAGACCGCCAGCGCGCCGGCGGCGTGTGCGGCGCGCGTCAGCGCCGCCATGTCGTGCAAACGCCCGGTGCGGTAGTTCACGTGCGTCAGCATCAGCAGCGCGCAGCGCTCGTCCAGTGCCGCCGGAATCGCCTCGGGCGTGTCGACCAGCACCAGCTCGAAACCGCGTTCCGCGGCCAGCGACTCGGCGATGTAGAGGTCGGTCGGGAAGTTGCTGCGCTCGCTGACGATGCGCGTGCGCTGCGGCGCGTCGGCGCGCACGATCGCCAGCGCCGCGGCCAGCACCTTGTAGAGGTTGACCGAGGTCGAATCGGCCGCCACCAGTTCACCCGGCGCGGCACCGACCAGGCGCGCGATCTTGTCGCCGACACGCTGCGGCAGCGTGATCCAGCCGGCCTGGTTCCAGCTGCCGATCAGGCCGCTGCCCCATTCGCCGGTGACGACCTCGGCGACCCGCGCCGGCGTCGCCTTCGGCAGCACGCCCAGCGAGTTGCCGTCGAGGTAGATCGTGCCGGGCGGCAGCGCGAACTGCTCGCGCAGCGGGGCCAGTGGGTCGTGCGCGTCCAGCGCCAGGGCGTCGTCTCGGGTCATGGCAGTTCTCGGAGGATGGCGCGCACCGGCGAGGCGTCGGCGGCGACCCATTTCAGCGGCAGGGCGATCAGCTCGTAGTCGCCTTCGGGCACGGCGTCGAGCACGAGGTTCTCCAGCACACGCAGGCCGCGCCGGCGCAGCACCTGGTGCGCGTCCAGCGTCTTGCTGTCGGCCGGGTCGACGCTGGCGCTGTCGATGCCGACAAGGCGCACGCCCAGGTCGGCCAGGCGCTCCAGCGCCTCGGGCTCGATGCCGGCGAGCGCCGGGTCCCAGGTGTCGGGCGCGCGTGCATAGGTGCGCAGCAGCACACGCGGCGGCAGGCCGTCGAGCGCGTGCGCGAGCTGCGCCCAGCGCACCACGGGCGCGGCGCCGATGGCGTGGATGACGCGGCAGCGGCCGAGGTAGGGCGCCAGGTCCAGCAGGCCGACCGGCGTGCCGGCGTCGTCGTAGTGCAGCGGCGCGTCGGCGTGCGCGCCGACGTGCGGCGACAGCGTCACCGTCTGCAGGTTGACCGGGCAGCCGGGGCCGATGCGCGCCGCCCACTGCGCCTGGTAGGGCGCGTCGCCGGGGAAGACGGGGGCGCCGGGGTGCACCGGCGGCGAGAGGTCCCAGATACGGGGTTCGGGCATCGGCTTCAGAGCGACAGCGGCGCCAGCCCGTGGCGCCGGCGTGCGGCGTCGCAGGCGTCGTCGCCGATGCCGAGGTTGGCGCGCGCGCCGAACTCGCGGCAGGGCGAGGGCCGCCATTCGTGGATCGCGCAGGAGGCCTTGACGCCGACGGTGCCGACCAGCGCCGCGCAGCGCGGCGGCGTGCGGTCGGTGCCGCGCATGCGGCACAGGCGCGAGGTGATCTCCTCGGCCAGCGTCTCGGGCACCATGCCGCCGGCGCCGCCCCATTCGTCGCGGTCGAAGTCGACGCGCCAGCTGGCGCAGCAGGCGCCGCAGTCCAGGCAGGGATTCACGTGCGCACCACCGTCACCGTGCAGTCGGCGCGCGCGACGACCTGCGAGCTGACGCTGCCCAGATAGCGCCGCAGCGCGCCGGCGCCGCGTGCGCCCATCACGATGTGGTCCACCTGGTTGCGTTCGGCGAACTCCAGCAGCGCGGCGGCGGCGTCGGGCGCTTCGAGCACGTGGAAGGTCAGCCGGCCTTCGCCGAGCTCGAGCTGGCGCGTCAGCGGCCGTGCCCAGTGCTTCAGGCCGACGAGCTGCTTGACGTGGCGGCTCTGGCCGTCGGCGTCGACGAGGTCGTCCAGGCCGATGCGCGCGACGCGCATCACGCCGACGCAGGCCAGGCGCGCGCCGGGCTCGGTGACGAGGATGCGGCGCACCGACTCCTGCATCTTCTCCAGCAGCTCGGGCGTCGCGTGGTCGATGTCGACCGCGGCGACGACGATGGGGCTCTTGGCGATCTGGCTGGCGGCGCTGATGCGCGGTGCCGGCTTGGACTCGGCGCCGAGGGCGAAGAACCAGCGTTTGAAGACCTTGGCCGCGCTGCTCTGGCGGTCGCGCGCGGCGCGCGAAGTCAGCGCCACCTGGCCGGGGTTCTGCAGGTCCAGCGCCAGCTGCGCGGCGCTCTGGTAACGGCGCTCCGGGCGCACCTCCAGGCACTTCAGGATGACTTCCTGCAGCCAGGGCGGGCACTCGGGGCGGATCGCGCGCGGCGGCACCGGGTCGACGTAGAGGCGCTTGCGCAGCCCGCGCACGCTCTCCGGCGAGCCGAAGGGGCGCTGGCCGGTGGTGAAGTGGTAGAGCATGACGCCGAGCGCGAACAGGTCGCTGCGCGGGTCGTTGCGCACGAACTGCACCTGCTCGGGCGACATGTAGGGCGCGGTGCCCATCGGCAGCGCGAACTCCTCTTCGAGCAGGTCGGGCAGGCGGTCGTGGCGCGACAGGCCGAAGTCGACCAGCACCGCGGTGCCGTCGGGGCGCAGCAGGATGTTGCTCGGCTTGACGTCCAGGTGCACCAGGTGCTGGCGGTGCAGGTCGTGCAGCGCGGTGGCGACGCGCGAGCCGATCTCGATGATCTCGTCGACCGGCAGCGGAGCCTCGTCGAGCCGGGCGCGCAGCGACGGGCCGTCGATGCGCTCCATCACCAGGTAGGCGGCGTGCGTGAAGTCGCCGCGCGCGACGTACTTCGGCACGTGCGGCCCGGCCAGCGCCGGCAGGATCATCTGCTCGACCTCGAAGCCGACGATCGACGCCGGGTCCTCGCCGCCCTTGATGCGCGGCACCTTCATGATCAGCGGCAGCGCCTCGGGCTGCAATTCGCCGTTGGCGTCGACACGCACGACGCGCCAGAGGTTGGCCATGCCGCCCTGGTGCAGGCGCTCCTCGAGGCGAAAGCCGTCGATGACCTGGCCGGCCGTGAGCGACGACGGCGCGGTGCGCGGCAGCCTATTGCCCATCGGCCAGCCGGTCGGCGAGACGCTGCGGCAGCTCGGCGGCGCGGATCTTGGCGCCTGCGGTCTCGGTGTCGTAGGGCACGCGCCAGTAGGTCAGTTCGGCCGTGGCGTCGTCAAAGGTGGCGTAGCAGGCGGCGGGGTCGCCGTCGCGCGGCTGGCCGGCCGAACCCGGGATGACCAGCCACTGGCGCGGCGGCAGCAGCGGGATCGCGGTGCCGGCGATCGGCGTGAAGTCGCCGGCCTTGCCGACCGGCGACAGGTGGTAGAGCTGCGGCTCGTGCATGTGGCCGCAGAAGGTGATGCGCGCCGCGGTGGCAGCCATGCTACGCACCGCTTCGCTGCGGCCCTGCACGTAACCCCATTCGGCCGGCGCCCAGCCGTTGGCGTGCACGAACAGCAGCTCACCTTCGCGGTGTTCCAGCGCCAGCGAGGCGAGGAAATCGACCTGTTCGACGTCGAGCTGCTGGCGCGTCCACTCGACGACGAAGCGCGGGTCGGGGCGCATCGCCGGCGACGGGCCCTGGACGACGGCGAGGTCGTGGTTGCCCATCACGGCGATCGCGCCTTCGCGCACCAGGGCGCGCACGCGGTCGACGACCCAGGCCGGGTCGGCGCCGTAGCCGACGAAGTCGCCGAGCAGCGCGTAGCGGTCGATCGGCTGGCCAGCAGCATGGTCGAGCACCGCTTCCACCGCTTCGCGGTTGGCGTGCAGGTCGGTCAGGATCGCGTACTTCATCGCAGCAGGCTCGGGGATCGTGCCCGCGGCGGCTGACACTCGGCTGGCCGCGCGCGGGGATCGACGATCATCCCCTGCGGCGCGGCTCTTGCGCAACCGGGAAAGGCCGCGGGCGACACCCGCGGCCGAGGGTCAGGCGTCGACCAGCTCGGGGTTCCAGGCGTGCACGGTCTGCTGCTGCTCGCCGAGACCGGCGACGCCCAGGCGCATCGTGTCGCCCGGCTGCAGGAAACGCGGCGGCTTCATGCCCATGCCGACACCCGGCGGCGTGCCGGTGCTGATCAGGTCGCCGGGGTACAGCGTCATGATGCGGCTCAGGTAGGCGATCAGCTTGGCGACGCCGAAGACCATCGTGCGCGTGTTGCCGGTCTGCACGCGCTGGCCGTTGAGCTCCAGCCACAGGTCCAGCGCCTGCGGGTCGGCGACCTCGTCGGCGGTGACCAGCCAGGGACCGACCGGGCCGAAGGTGTCGCAGCCCTTGCCCTTGTCCCAGGTGCCGCCGCGTTCGAGCTGGAAGGCACGTTCGGAGACGTCGTTGACGACGCAGTAGCCGGCGACGTGCGAAAGCGCCTCGGCTTCGGACACGCAGCGCGCGGTGCTGCCGATGACGACGCCGAGTTCGACTTCCCAGTCGCCCTTGGTGGCGTCGATCGGCAGCACGACCGGGTGTTCGGCGCCGACGGCAGCGCTGGTCGGCTTCAGGAAGACCACCGGCTCGGCCGGGATCGGCATGCCCGCTTCGGCCGCATGGTCGGCGTAGTTCAGGCCGATGCAGACGAACTTGCCCATGCCGGCCCAGGGCACGCCCAGGCGCTCTTGCGGCACTTCGGGCAGCGTCGCCAGGTCGATGCCGTGCAGGCGCTGCAGCGAGGCCGGCGTCAGCACGGCCGGCGTGATGTCGACGAGGATGGAGGAGAGGTCGCGCACGCGGCCCTGGGCATCCAGGGCGGCCGGGCGTTCGTGGCCCTTGGGGCCGTGTCGAAGGAGTTTCATCGGAAGAGCGCGGGTGCGCGCCGCCGACGGGAGCCGACGCCGCCGCACCCGTTGGGGCGGTGATGGCGGCGACTGTAGCGTTTTGGTCGAAAAGCGGGTTACGGGGTGGTTTCAGCGCGGCAGCGTGCACCGGGCGCACGTCGCCGTGCACGAAATGCAGCTCGGCGCCGGGCGCGGCCGGCAGCGTGCGCGTGCTGAACACCCAGGTCGGCTGGGCGTAGGGCCAGGGACCGTCGAGATGGCGGCACAGCCATTCGTAGGTCGCCGAGCCCATCGCCAGCGCGCCGACGCCGGCGACGAAGTCGTCGTAGCCGCTGTCGGTCGGCATGCCGAACTGCAGCAGCCAGCCCAGGTCGTGGTCTTCGGTGGCGACGTAGCCGTCGAGGCTGGCGGCGCTGTAGTAGACGGTCGCCATCGCTCAGCCGCGGCCGACGAACGGCATCTTGGTCGCCATGACGGTGGAGAACAGCACGTTGGCCGACAGCGGCAGGCGGGCCATCGCGATGAAGGTCTGGACCACCGCGTCCATCGCCATGCGCGGTTCGGCGCGCAGGCTGCCGTCGGCCTGCGGCACGCCGCGCGCCATGCGCTCGGTCATGTCGGTCTCGACGTTGCCGATGTCGATCTGGCCGACGGCGATGTCGAAGGCGCGGCCGTCCAGCGCCGCGGCGCGCGTCAGCCCGGTGATCGCGTGTTTGGTCGCGGTGTAGGCGATCGAACCTGGCCGCGGCGCGTGCGCCGAGATCGAGCCATTGTTGATGATGCGGCCGCCCATCGGCTGCTGCGCGCGCATCAGCGCGAAGGCCGCCGCCAGGCAGTAGAAGGCGCCGTTGAGGTTGACGTCGACCGCCTGGCGCCAGGCGTCGCCGCCCAGTGCATCGGGTGTCGCCGCCGGCGGGAACGCGCCGGCGTTGTTGAACAGCAGGTCCAGCCGGCCGTGGCGCGTGCGCACGGTGTCGAACAGCGCCGCGACCGAGGTTTCGTCGGCGACGTCGCAGGCCACGGCCTGGGCGCGGGCGGCATGCTCGCCGGTCGCGGCGATCGCCGCTTCGAGGCGGTCGAGCCGGCGCCCGGCGTAGACCACCTGCCAGCCGTCGGCCAGCAAGGCCGCCGCGCAGGCCTGGCCGATGCCGCTGCCGGCGCCGGTCACGAGCGCGATGCGGTCCATGGGAAACCTCCTGTCGGGCTGGGGTGCCGGCGATTGTGGCGGCCGCGGGACCACAATGGGGCATGGCCACGTTCACGAAGACCGTTCTCTACACCGACACCGACGGCCGCGCGCGCTTCCGCGACGAGTCCGTCGAACTGAGCGAAGGCACGCCGGCGGCGCGCCTGTCGCCGCTGCTGCCGGCCGCCGGCGTGCAACTGCGCGAAAGTCCGGTGGGCTTCGCCAGCACGTTCCACTGCACGACGGCGCCGCAATGGCTGGTCGTGCTGCGCGGGGCGATGGAGATCGGCCTTCAGGACGGCACGTCGCGGCTCTTCGGCCCCGGCGAGCATTTCTATTCGGCCGACGTGCTGCCTGACGGCGCCACTTTCGACCCCGCGCTGCACGGTCATCGCAGCCGCCAGGTCGGCGACGAGCCGCTGGTGACGATGTTCGTGCGCGGCTAGCCGCCGCGAACGAGATGCCGGCCGCCGCGCCGGCCCGACCCACGAGGAGAAAGACGAATGCAAGTCCAGGTCAACACCGACAACCACGTCCAGAACGACGACGCGCTCGCCGCCTGGGCCGAACGCGAGATCAAGGCCAAGCTGGAGCGTTTCGGCGACACCGTCACGCGGGTCGAGGTGCACCTCGCCGACGTCAACGCCTCGCGCGCCGGCGATGCCGACAAGCGCTGCACGCTCGAAGCGCGCCTGGCCGGCCGCCAGCCGGTGGCTGCCAGCCACGACGCCCAACGCGTCGCCGACGCCTTCACCGGCGCGCTCGACAAGCTGCTGCGTGTCGTCGACTCGACGCTGGGCAAGGCCCGCGACCACCACGCCCGCGATTCGATCCGCGGCGGCTGATCCAGCAAAAAGGGCCGGCGAATGCCGGCCCTTGTTTCATCCGCGAGGCGGTCTTCAGCCGATGCGGCCGAGCAGCAGGTACTCCATCAGTGCCTTCTGCACGTGCATCCTGTTTTCCGCCTCGTCCCAGACGACGGACTGCGGCCCGTCGATGACCTCGGCGCTGACTTCCTCGCCGCGGTGCGCCGGCAGGCAGTGCATGAACAGCGCGTCGGGCTGGGCGGCGGCCATCATGCCGGCGTCGACGCACCAGTCGGCGAAGGCCTTGCGGCGCGCTTCGTTCTCGGCCTCGTAGCCCATGCTGGTCCAGACGTCGGTCGTCACCAGGTGCGCGCCGCGGCAGGCCTCGCGCGGGTCGGCGAAGACCTTGTAGCAGCCGGTGTCGCGGATGCCGGCCAGTGCCGGGTCGATCTCGTAGCCGCTCGGCGTGCTGACGTGCACCGTGAAGCCGAGGATCTCGGCGGCCTGCAGCCAGGTGTTGGCCATGTTGTTGCCGTCGCCGACCCAGGCCACGACCTTGCCTTCGATCGAGCCGCGGTGCTCGATGTAGGTGAAGAGGTCGGCCAGGATCTGGCACGGGTGGAACTCGTTGGTCAGCCCGTTGATGACCGGCACGCGCGAATGCGCGGCGAAGCGCTCGATCTTCGACTGCTCGAAGGTGCGGATCATCACGATGTCGACCATGCGGCTGATGACGCGCGCGCTGTCCTCGATCGGCTCGGCGCGGCCGAGCTGGCTGTCGCCGGTCGTCAGGTGCACGACCGAGCCGCCCATCTGGTACATGCCGGCCTCGAAGCTGACGCGGGTGCGCGTGCTGGCCTTCTCGAAGATCATCGCCAGCGTGCGGTCGACCAGCGGCTGGTACTTCTCGTAGTTCTTGAAGCGCGTCTTGATGATGCGCGTGCGCTCGAACAGGTAGGCGTATTCCTCCGCGCGGAGGTCCTTGAACTGGAGGTAGTGCTTCATCAGCGAATAGCCGGGTTTCATGCTTCGGCGAGAAAGGCCTGGACCAGCGGGACGAGGCGCGCGACGATCTCGCGCACCTCGTCGGTGGTGACGATCAGCGGCGGCAGCAGCCGGATCACGCGGTCGGCGGTGACGCTGATCAGCAGTCCGGCCTCCTGAGCCGCGCGGCCGATCAGCACGCCGCACGGACGGTCGAGCTCGATGCCCAGCATCAGGCCCTGGCCGCGGTACTCGACGACGCCGGCGGTGCCCGCCAGCGCGCGCTGGAGTTCGGCGCGCAGCAGCTCGCCCATCGCGTGGGCGTTCGCCAGCAGGCCGTCCTCTTCCATGATGCGCAGCGTCTCGACGCCGGCGCGCATCGCCAGCGGGTTGCCGCCGAAGGTCGTGCCGTGGTTGCCCGGGCCCAGCACCTTGGCCGCACGCGGGCCGGCGACGATGGCGCCGATCGGCACGCCCGAGCCCAGGCCCTTGGCCAGCGGCATCACGTCGGGGCGGATGCCGGCCCACTGGTGCGCGAACCACTTGCCGGTGCGGCCCAGGCCGCACTGCACCTCGTCGAGCATCAGCAGCCAGTCGCGTTCGTCACAGATGCGGCGCAGGCCTTGCAGGTACTCGGCGCGGGCCGGGTTGATGCCGCCTTCGCCCTGGATGGTCTCCAGGAACACGGCGACGACGTTCGGGTTCGTGCGTGCCACTTCCTCGACCGCGGCCAGGTCGTTCAGCGGCACACGCACGAAACCGTCGACCAGCGGGCCGAAGCCGGCCTGCACCTTGGGGTTGCCGGTGGCCGACAGCGTCGCGATCGAGCGGCCGTGGAAGGCGCGTTCGTAGACGATGATCTCGGGGCGTTCGATGCCTTTGTCGTGGCCGAACTTGCGTGCGATCTTCAGCGCCGCCTCGTTCGCCTCGAGGCCCGAGTTGCAGAAGAACGCGGCTTCCAGGCCGGAGTGCTCGCACAGCTTCGCGGCGAGCTGCTCCTGCAGCGGCACCTGGTAGTAGTTGGAGCAGTGGATCAGCCGGCCGACCTGATCCTGCAGCGCCGGCACCAGCTTCGGGTGCGCGTGGCCCAGCGTGTTGACGGCGATGCCGGCGAGTGCGTCGAGGTACTCGCGCCCCTCGGTGTCCCAGACTCGGCAGCCTCGCCCGTGCGACAGCGCGACGGGCAGTCGCCCGTAGGTGTTCATCACGTGCGGCATCGGCGCGGAGGGGGCAGGGGCAGCGGTCATCGAGGTTCCTTGTCGCTCCAGAAAGCAAAAACGAAGACCGGCGCCGAAGCTTCGACGCTGTTGCGCGAAGTCGGGCGCCGGTCGGGGCGTTCGATTCTAAGGCGCGGCCCGGATGCCAAATCCTGCGCCGATGGCGTAAGCCGATCGCAAGAGTCGGCGGGCGAATGCGGGCACAATCTTGCGTTGCCGATGACGCAGATCCAAACGAAGACGCCGCGCAGGCTGTATATCAAGGGGCTCACGACCGCCGGTCGCACCTTCCGACCGAGCGATTGGGCCGAACGACTGGCTGGCGCGATGTCCAGCTTCCGCCCGCGCAGCAGCGCGATCGGCGCCCACATCGGCTACTCCCCGTACTGCGTTCCGCGCGTCGTCGACGGCGTCAAGTGCGTCTTCGTCAGCGAGGCGCTGAAGGACATCGAGCCGATGGCCTGGGACTTCGTGATGAACTTCGCGCGCGACAACGAGCTCCAGGTCGTCGACTGCGAGCCCGGCACGGCCGCGGCCTGAGGGGTGGGGTAAGGGCGCGGCGACGTTTTCACCGCGCCAAAACGAAAGGGCCTGCTTGCGCAGGCCCTTCGTTCATCACCCGGAAAACCGTCTTAGGCGGCGAGCGCCAGCGCCTTGACCTTGGCGGCCAGGCGGCTCTTCAGGCGGGCAGCCTTGTTCTTGTGGAAGATGCCCTTGTCGGCGACCGAGTCGATGACGCTCTGCGCGGCCTTGAAGGTGTCGGTGGCGACGGTCTTGTCACCGGCGACGACGGCCTTCTGCACGTTCTTCACGACGGTGCGAAAACGCGAGCGCAGCGAAGTGTTCTGCGCGTTGAGCTTGACGTCCTGACGGGCGCGCTTGCGGCCCGAAGCGAGGCGGACGGTCTTCTTCTTGGCTTTGGACGAGGTGGCCATGCGGTTCTTTGGCGGTTCGGGTGGTGCAAAGACCATCGAGTATAGCACGCACTCACGCACCCCGCCAGTCCGATCGGCGAGCCTGCCTATAATGCCAGTCGACCCGGCTTCGGGCGCCATGCCCACTCGTCGTCCCCCGTGAACCTTCTCCGGGCCGCTTCCACCGTATCGCTGCTGACGCTCGCCTCGCGCGTCACCGGCCTCGTCCGCGACCAGCTGATCGCCGGTTTCTTCGGCGCCAGCGCCGCGACCGACGCGTTCAACGTCGCCTTTCGCGTCCCGAACCTGTTCCGGCGTCTGTTCGCCGAGGGCGCGTTCTCGCAGGCCTTCGTGCCGCTGCTGGCGGCGACGCGCGAGCGCGAAGGCGACGCGGCGACGCATGCGCTGATCGACGCCGTCGCCACCGTGCTCGCCTGGGTGCTGCTGGCGACCTGCGTGATCGGCGTCGCCGGCGCGCCGATCCTGGTCTGGATCATGGCCTCGGGGCTCGAGCGGCTGGACCTCGCGGTGCTGATGACACGCTGGATGTTCCCGTACATCGGCTTCATGTCGATGGTGGCGCTGGCGGCCGGCATCCTGAACACCTGGAAGCGCTTCGCCGTGCCGGCGATGACGCCGGTGCTGCTGAACCTGTCGGTCATTGCCGCGGCGGCGCTGCTGGCACCACGCATGGCCGGCTGGGGTTTCGATCCGGTGCTGGCGCTGGCCGGCGGCGTCGCGCTCGGCGGCGTGCTGCAGGCCGCAGTGCAGGTGCCGGCGCTGCGCCGGCTGGGGCTGATGCCGCACATCGGGCTGACGCCGGCGCGCCTGCGCGCCGCCTGGCACCACCCCGGCGTGCACCGAATCCTGGCGCTGATGGGGCCGGCGCTGCTGGGCGTGTCGGTGGCGCAGATCTCGCTCGTCATCAACACCCAGATCGCCTCGCACGTCGGCGTCGGCGCGGTGTCCTGGCTGACCTACGCCGACCGGCTGATGGAGTTCCCGACCGCGCTGCTGGGCGTCGCGCTCGGCGTCGTGCTGCTGCCGCAGCTGGCCGCGGCCAAGGGCCGCGACGACGCCCAGGCCTATTCGGACATGCTCGACTGGGGGCTGCGGCTGGTCGTGATGCTGGCGCTGCCCTGCGCGATCGCGCTGATCGTGTTCCCGAAGGCGCTGGTGGCGGTGCTCTTCCACTACGGCGCCTTCGACGCGCGCGACGTGTCGCAGACGGTGCGCGCGCTGATGGGCTACGGCGTCGGCCTGCTCGGCCTGGTGGCGATCAAGGTGCTGGCGCCGGGCTTCTACGCCCGCCAGGACACGCGCACGCCGGTGAAGATCGCGGTGCTGGTGCTGGTCTGCACGCAGCTGATGAACGCGCTGTTCGTGCCGCTGATCGGCCACGCCGGGCTGGCGCTGTCGATCGGCCTGGGCGCGCTGCTCAACGCCGGGCTGCTGCTCTTCGGCCTTCTGAAGAAGGGCGTCTACACACCGCGACCGGGCTGGGGCCTGTTCGCGCTGCGTGTCGCGTTCGCGTGCACCGCGCTGGGCGCGGCGCTGGCATGGGCGTTGCACGCGATCGACTGGATCGGGCTGCGGTCGCACTACGGCCAGCGTGCCGGCTGGATGGCGCTCGTGCTGGGCTCGGTCGCCGCGGGATACTTCGCGCTGCTCGCCGCCACGGGGCTGAACCTGCGCCAGTTCGCGCGCCGTGGCTGACCTACACTGGAAATCGATGGCTGGACCGCTGCTTTTTGAACCGCCGACGGCGCTGCAGTATTTCGCCTCGCTGGTGGCGGAGGACGCGAGTCTCTCGGTCGTCGAGGCGGCTGTCGCCGTCGCGCAGGATCTGGACCCGGAACTGGACGCGCAAACCGTGCTGGCGCAGATCGACGAACTCGCCGATCGCCTGCGCCGCCGCCTGCCGCCCGACGCCGGGCCGGTGCACAAGCTGCGCATGCTCAACCGCTATTTCTTCGACGAGCTCGGTTTCGCCGGCAACGTCAACGACTACTACGACCCGCGCAACAGCTCGCTGGGCGAGGTGCTGCGCACGCGCCGCGGCATCCCGATCACGCTGGCGCTGCTGTACGTCGAGCTGGCCACCCAGCTCGGCTTGCCGGCCGTGGGCGTGTCCTTCCCGGGGCACTTCCTGGTCAAGCTGACGCTGCCGCGCGGCGAGGTCGTGCTCGACCCGTTCAGCGGCCACACGCTGTCGCGCGAGGAGCTGGAGGAGCGCCTGTGGCCCTACCGCCAGCGCCACGGTCTGGTCGGCGACTACGAGATGCCGCTGGGCCTGTTCCTGCAGCCTGCCGGCCCGCGCGACACGCTCGCGCGGCTGCTGCGCAACCTGAAGGAGATCCACCGCAGCGCCGGCGACCGCGAGCGTCTGCTCGCCGTGCTGGAGCGTTTGGTCATCCTGCTGCCCGAGGACTGGAGCGAGCGCCGCGACCGCGGCCTGGTGCATGCCGAACTCGGCCACCGCGAAGCCGCCGCCCGCGACCTGTCCGACTACCTCATCCACTGTCCCGACGCCGAAGACGCGCCCGCTCTGCGCGCCCGGCTCGCCCAACTGAGCGGCCCTCGCCGGCCGACCCTGCACTGACATGACATCCAGGATGAAGCAGATCCCGCTGGCGATCGGCTTCGACCCGCTCGCCACCTTCGAAAGCTTCCTGCCCGGCAGCGAAGCGAACCTGCGCGCGCTCGAACACCTGCGCCGCCTTCCGATGCCGACCGCGCCGGTCTACCTCTGGGGGCCTTCGGGCAGCGGCAAGACGCACCTGCTGCGCGGCCTGGCCCACGCCTGCCAGCAGGCCGGGCAGCGTGTCGGCTGGTTCGATCCTTCGTTCCCCTGTCCGTGGGAACTTGCGGCCGACTGGTCGCTGGTCGTCATCGACCGCTGCGACGAGCTCGACGCCGCCGCCCAGCAATCGGCCTTCACGCTGTTCGTCGAGGCCGCCACCGAAGGCGTGCAGATGGCCTGCGCCGGCCGCCTGCCGCCGGTGGACCTGCCGCTGCGCGACGACCTGCGCACGCGCCTGGGCTGGGGCCCGGTGTTCGCGATGCAGCCGCTGGGCGAGTCGGAAACACGTGCCGCGCTGCGCCGCGAGAGCGACCGCCGCGGCATCCGTCTCACCGACGAGGTGATGGACCACCTGCTGACGCGTTTCCCGCGCGACCTGAAACACCTGATGGCCCTGCTCGACCGGCTCGACGAGTTCTCGTTGTCGCGTTCGCGCACGATCACCGTGCCGCTGGTGCGCGCGATGCTGGCCGAGGAAGGCGACCCGCTTTGAACCTGACGCTCTTCGACCTCGACGGCACGCTGCTGCCGACCGACTCCGACCACGCCTTCGGCGAGTTCCTCGTGCGCATCGGCTGGGCCGACGGCGGCGAGTTCAAGCGCCGCAACGACGAGTTCTACGCCCAGTACCTGGAAGGCCGGCTCGACATCGACGCCTACGTGCGCTTCTGCACCGCGCCCTGGCGCGACCGCGACCCGGCGGAGATCGCCGCCGCGCAGGCGCGTTTCATCGACGAGTACGCCCGGCCCTCGCTGCACCCGGCGGCGCTGGACCTCGTGCGCGGCCACCTGGACGCGGGCGACGTCGTCGCCGTCGTCACCGCCACCAACGACTTCGTCACGCGCCCGATCGCCTCGCTGTTCGGCGTGCGCACGCTGATCGCCACCGAGCTCGAGCGCGACGCCTTCGGCCGCGCCACCGGGTCGATCCGCGGCGTGCCGGCCTTCCGCGATGGCAAGATCACGCGTGTGCGGCAATGGCTGGCCGACGCCGGCCGCACGCTCGCCGACTTCGAGCGCAGCACCTTCTACAGCGATTCGACCAACGACCTGCCGCTGCTCGAACTCGTCAGCCATCCGGTGGCCACCAACCCCGGCGCCGGGCTGCGGGCCGTGGCCCAAGAGCGCGGCTGGCCGATCCTGGACCTTTTCGCATGATCAAGAAATTCATCGACCGCCTGCTCGGCAAATCGCCCGCACCCGAGGCGCCGGCGGCGCCGCCGGCGATCCCGCTCGGCCAGCGTGTCGAGATCCCCGCCGAGGAGCACCGCATCGACCCGCGGCTGCTGGACGACAACGCGGTGCGCGTCGTGCGCACGCTGAAGGACGCCGGCTACGAGGCCTACATCGTCGGCGGCGCGGTGCGCGACCTGCTCGTCAATCTGCGGCCCAAGGACTTCGACGTCGCCACCGACGCCACGCCCGAGCAGGTGAAGGCGCTGTTCCGCCGCGCCTTCATCATCGGCCGGCGCTTCCGCCTGGTGCACGTGATCTTCGGCCGCGGCCGCGAGCACGAGGTCATCGAGGTCTCGACCTTCCGCGCCTTCATGGACCCGGCCGCGGCCGAGCAGGTGGACGGCAACGAGAAGACCGTGCGCGGCGAGGCGTCCGATCAGCGCCGGGTCGTCGACGCCAGCGGCCGCGTGCTGCGCGACAACGTCTGGGGCCCGCAGATCGAGGACGCGGCGCGCCGCGACTTCACGATCAACGCGATGTACTACGACCCGACGACGCAGATCGTCGTCGACTACCACGGCGGCCTGGCCGACTCGCGTGCCCGCGTGCTGCGCATGATCGGCGACCCCGAGACGCGTTACCGCGAGGACCCGGTGCGCATCGTGCGTGTCGTGCGCATCGCCGCCAAGCTGGGTTTCGAGGTCGAGCCGGCGACGCGCGCGCCGATGCGCAAGATGGCCGCGCTGCTGGTCAACGTGCCGCCGTCGCGCATGTTCGACGAGATGGTCAAGCTGCTGCAGACCGGCCATGCGCTCAAGAGCCTGGCCGAGCTGAAGAAGCAGGGCCTGGACCAGGGTGTGTTCCCGGTGCTCGACGCCGCGTTCCGCGCCGACGCGCGACACCCCAAGCGCGACGAATTCATCCGCTTCGCGCTCGAGGACACCGACGCCCGTGTCAACGACGGCCGCGCCGTCGTGCCGAGCTTCATGCTCGCGGTGATGCTCTGGCACGACGTGCTCGACCGCTGGGCGGCGATCCAGGCCGGCGGCGAAGCGCCGTTCCCGGCGCTGCAGCAGGCCGTCGACGCGGTCTTCGACGCGCGCATCGGCGACATCTCCGGCCGCGGCAAGCTCGCCGCCGACATGCGCGAGATCTGGCTGATGCAGCCGCGCTTCGAGCGCCGCACGCCGGCCGCCGCGCGGGCGCTGGTCGCCCAGGCGCGGTTCCGCGCCGGCTACGACTTCCTGCGCCTGCGCGCCGACGTCGGCGAGATCACGCCGGCGCTGGCCGAGTGGTGGGAGGACTTCCACCTCGGCGACGACGACGAGCGCGAGGCGATGTTGGCCGACCTGAAGCCGGCGTCCAAGCGTGTGCACCGCGTGCCCGCGGGCAGCACGGTGGCCGCCGCTGCCGCAGCGACGCCGGCGCCGGCCGAGGCCGACGACGACAGCGCCCCGGCCGACGCTGCGCCGGCCAAGAAGCGTCGCCGCCGCCGCCGTCGGCCGTCCGGCGGCAGCGCGCCGGCGGCCCCCGCCGCCGCCGAATGAGGGCCTGGGTCGGCCTCGGCGCCAACCTGGGCGACGCGCGCGCCGCGCTCGCCGCCGCCTTCGCCGCGCTGGATGCGCTGCCCGGCACGCGCCTCGTGCGGCGTTCGTCGCTGTGGCGCAGCGCGCCGGTCGACGCCGCCGGCCCCGACTTCCACAACGCGGTGGCCGAACTGGACACCGCCCTGGCGCCGGCCGATCTGCTGGCCGCGCTGCACGCCATCGAGGCCGCGCACGGCCGCGAGCGCCCGTACCGCAACGCGCCGCGCACCCTCGACCTGGACCTGCTGTTCTACGGCGACGAACTGATCGACACGCCGTCGCTGGTCGTGCCGCACCCGCGGGCGCATCTGCGCGCCTTCGTGCTGCGGCCTCTGCTGGAGCTCGAACCCGGCTTCGAGCATCCGCGCCTGGGCTCGCTCGCCCCTTGGTCTGCCGCCGCGGCCGACCAGGCGATCGAGCGCCTCGATTGATGGAGTACGGACGATGAATTCCCTGCCGGTGCCGGTCCAGACCTTCGCGCTGCTCGCGCTGTCCAACCTGTTCATGACTTTTGCCTGGTACGGGCACCTGAAGTCGCTGGGCGGCAAGCCGTGGATCGTCGCGGCCCTGATCAGCTGGGGCATCGCGCTCTTCGAGTACCTGCTGCAGGTGCCGGCCAACCGCATCGGCTACGCCGGCGGGCTGAGCCTGGCGCAGCTCAAGATCGGCCAGGAAGTCATCACGCTGGCGATCTTCGTGCCGTTCGCGGTCTTCTACATGGACCAGCCGCTGAAGCTGGACTACCTCTGGGCCGGGCTGTGCCTGGTCGGGGCGGTCTATTTCATCTTCCGGTCATGAACTTGTCACCGATCTAGAATCGCGGATTCACGATCCGGCCGGTGATCCCACCGGAGCCCGCATGTTTTTTGGCAAGCTGCTTCCACGAGAAGGCAACTTCTTCGATCTTTTCAACCAGCACGGCGCTTTCGTCGTCGAGGGCGCACGGGCCTTCATGCAGCTGGTCCAGCACTACACCGACCCCCTGGCGCGCGAGAAGCACAGCGCCGACGTCATCGCCGCCGAACGTGCGGCCGACAAGGTGACCGCCGAGGTCAACCGCGCGCTGCACCGCACCTTCATCACGCCGCTGGACCGCGAACAGATCCACGGCCTGATCAACTCGATGGACGACATCGTCGACCTGCTGCAGGACTCGTCGGAAGTGATGTCGCTGTACGACCTGCAGCACATCAGCGAGGACGTGCTGCGCCTGACCGAGATCTCGGTGCGCTGCTGCGAGCGTGTCCAGCACGTCGTCTCGCTGCTGCCGAACCTGCGCGACCAGGCCACGGCCGAGTCGGCGCTGAAGACCTGCGAGGAGATCGACCGCCTCGAATCCGATGCCGACCGCGTGATGCGCTCGGCGATGTCGCGCCTGTTCCGCGAAGAAGTCGACACGCGCGAGTTGATCAAGCTGAAGGCCGTCTACGAGCACCTGGAGTCGATCTCCGACCGCTGCGAGGACGTCGCCAACCTGATCGAAGGCATCGTCCTCGAGAATTCCTGACCGCCGGACGGTCCCTGTCATGGATGCAATCCCGGTCGGCTTCTGGGTCGTGGCGCTGCTCGTCGCGCTGGCCCTCATCTTCGACTTCATGAACGGTTTCCACGACGCGGCGAACTCGATCGCCACCGTCGTGTCCACCGGGGTCCTGAAGCCTCAGCAGGCGGTGGCCTTCGCCGCCTTCTTCAACATCGTCGCCATCATGGTGTTCCAGCTGAAGGTCGCGGCGACCGTCGGCAAGGGCATCGTCGAGCCGGGCATCGTCGACCAGCACGTCATCTTCGGCGCGCTGGTCGGGGCGATCGCCTGGAACATCATCACCTGGTGGTACGGCATCCCGTCGTCGAGCTCGCACGCGCTGATCGGCGGCATCGTCGGCGCGACGATCTCCAAGGCCGGCAGCGGCCCGCTGGTCGCGTCCGGGCTGCTGAAGACGGTGGCCTTCATCTTCATCTCGCCGGTGCTGGGCTTCCTGCTCGGTTCGCTGACGATGGTCGCCGTCGCCTGGATCTGCAGGCGAATGTCGCCACTCAAGGTCGACAACACGTTCAGACGGCTGCAGCTGGTGTCCGCCGGCATGTACTCGCTGGGCCACGGCGGCAACGACGCGCAGAAGACGATCGGCATCATCTGGCTGCTGCTGATCTCCTCGGGCTACGCCAGCGCCAGCGACCACATGCCGCCGATGTGGGTCATCTGGTGCTGCTACATCGCCATCGGCATGGGCACGCTGTTCGGCGGCTGGCGCATCGTCAAGACCATGGGCCAGCGCATCACGAAGCTGAAGCCTGTCGGCGGCTTCTGCGCCGAGACCGGCGGCGCGATCACGCTGTTCGTGGCCACCGCGCTGGGCGTGCCGGTGTCGACGACGCACACCATCACCGGCGCGATCTACGGTGTGGGCTCGGTGCGCAGCGCCTCGGCGGTGCGCTGGGGGCTGGCCGGCAACATCGTGCTGGCGTGGATCTTCACGATCCCGGCGACGGCCTTCATCGCCGCCGTCTTCTACGCGCTGAGCAACTACCTGTTCTGAGAGCCGGACGGCTCGGCCTGCGGGCCGAGCTGCCACTCGAAGAACTTCTGGCCGGCGTAGGCCACGGTGCTCGTGAGCACCACGCCGCCGACCAGCAGCGAGGCGATCGCCGCCAGCACCGGCGCCCAGCCGGTCCTGCGGCCGGGCCGGCCGGGGTTGTGGCGCGCGTCCCAGCGCTCGTCGGGCGTCAGCGCGAAGACGATCGCGCAGAGCATCGATTGCGACAGCATCAGCCCGAGCAGCGGCAGCAGCAGCCAGGCGGTGCGATCGTCCTGGCCCAGCGTCTGCAGGCGCACGGCGCCGGCCAGCCCGGCGGCCGTCGGCACGGCGTGCAGCCAGGCCAGCCCGTCGCGGGCGCCGTGCAGGTAGAAGCGGTGGGCGCCGAACGCGCCCAGCGCGAAGGCCGCCCAGGCGGCCACGGTCTTGGAGCGGTAGCGCCTCATCCCGCTCCTTCGCGCCTCACTCGGGCGCGCTTTCCTCGCCGGGGCCCAGCGTGCGCTGCATCAGCGGCACGTCGAGCCAGCGGCCGTGTTTCCAGCCGGCGGCGCGCAGGATGCCGGCCGGCTCGAAGCCCAGCGCCTGGTGCAGGCCGATCGAGCCGACGTTCTCCGAGTCGCCGATGACGGCGATCATCTGGCGCGCGCCGGCGGCCTCGCAGCGCGCGAGCAGCTCGGCCAGCAGCAGCCGGCCGAGGCCGCGGCCGGTGGCTTCGTGGTGGATGTAGATCGAGTCCTCGACGCAGAAGCGGTAGGCCGGACGCGGGCGGAAGTGGTTGGCGTAGGCGTAGCCGACGACGCGGCCGCCTTCCTCGGCGACCAGCCAGGGCAGGCCCTTGCCGGTGACGTCGTTGCGGCGGCGGGCCATCTCGGCTTCGCTCGGCGGCTCGGTCTCGAAGGTGCCGGTGCCGTGCTGCACGTGGTAGCCGTAGATGGCGGTGATCGCGCCGACGTCGGCGTCGGTGCTGGGGCGGATGACGATCGGTCCGGTGCTCATACGGGGAGAATGCGGGTCGGAATACTGCGGCGCGTGGCGTGAACAGTGCCCCGGAAGTCGGCCCGCGCCGCGGCTTGTCGCTTCCGGTCGAGTCGAGTTTATAATGCGCGGTTCCCGGCGCCGGCTTCGGGCAGTGTCATGACTCATGAGACTGGCGGCGCGTATCTACGGGGCTCGAAGACGTTTTCTTTTGATTGCCAGCGGCTGGACGTGTCCTCAGCGGTGTGGCGGTCGCCTCATACATCAGGAATTCCGACATGGTCGTGATCCGTCTGGCTCGTGGCGGCGCGAAGAAGCGCCCGTTCTACAACATCGTCGTCGCCGACTCGCGCGAGCGTCGTGATGGCCGCTTCATCGAGCGCGTGGGTTTCTACAACCCGATGGCCTCGGGCGCCGAAGAAGGCCTGCGCGTCGCGCTGGACCGCGTGACCTACTGGGCCGGCGTCGGTGCGCAACTGTCGCCGACCGTCACCCGTCTGGTCGGCCAGGCCAAGAAGGCGGTCTAAAACCGCATGACCGTGGCCACCTCGACGTCACCGCTGACGGCGCCCGACGCGCCGCCCCGGCCGGCCGACGCCATCGAGGTGGGCCGCGTGCTCGGCGCCTGGGGTGTCAAGGGCGGGATCAAGGTCAAACCTTTCTCGTCCGACCCGCAGGCGCTGTTCTCTTCCAAGCGCTGGTTCCTGGAGCCGTCCGAGGCCAAGCCCGGGCATCAGGTGCCGACGCTGCTGCGCGTGGCTTCCGCGCGCGAGCAGGGCGACGCCGTCGTCGCCACGATCCACGATCTGACCGACCGTGACCTCGCCCAGGCGCTGGCCGGCGCGCGCATCTTCGTCGCGCGTTCCAGCTTCCCGACGCCCGACGAAGGCGAGTTCTACTGGGTCGACCTGATCGGCCTGGAGGCGCGCAACCGCGCCGAGGTCGTGCTCGGCCGCGTCGTCGGCCTGGTCGAGACCGGTCCGCACTGCGTGCTGCGCGTGCAGCCGGCAGACGACAAGGCCGACGAGATCCTGATCCCCTTCGTCGCCGCCTACGTCGACCGCGTCGACCTCGCCGGCCGCAGCGTCCACGTCGACTGGGAAGCCGACTACTGACGGCGAAGCCGATGCGCTTCGACGTCGTCACGCTGTTCCCCGAACTGTTCGCCCCGCATCTGGCGGTGGGCATCACGCGGCGCGCGTTCACCTCCGGCCTCGTCGACGTGCGGCTGTGGCAGCTGCGCGACTTCGCCGACGACGCCTATCGCCGCATCGACGACCGCCCCTACGGCGGCGGCCCGGGCATGGTGATGCTCGTCGAGCCGCTGCTGCGCGCGCTGGACGCGGTGCGCGCCGAACGCGGCGAGGTGCCCGTCGTGCACTTCACGCCGACCGGCCGTCGGCTCGACCAGGCCGTCGTGCAGGAGTTCGCCGCCGGCTCCGGCGCGGTGCTGCTGTGCGGGCGCTACGAAGGCATCGACCAGCGTTTCATCGACCGCCGCGTGACGCACGAGATCAGCCTCGGCGACTTCGTGCTCTCCGGCGGCGAACTGCCGGCGCTGACGCTGCTCGACGCCGTCGCGCGGCTGCAGGAGGGCGTGATCCCGGCGCCGTCGCACGAGCAGGACAGCTTCGGCGACGGCCTGCTCGAAGGCCCGTCGTACAGCCGCCCCGAACGCCTGGCGCTGGACGGCGATGAACTCGCGGTGCCGGCGGTGCTGCTGTCGGGCCACCACGGCGAGATCGCGCGCTGGCGGCGCGAGCGCTCGCTGGAGCGCACGGCGCAGCGCCGGCCCGACCTGATCGCCGCGGCGCGCGCCGCCGGGCGTCTTTCACGCGCCGACGAGCGTTTCCTGGCCTCCCTCGGGCTATAATCAAGGGCTTTTCGATCCTCTGCCGGGCAACCGGCGGGCCGGCCGTGTGGCCGAGCCCAGCCGACATTCCGATCCACAACCCCCGCGCACGATCGCCATCGGAGAAAACCTTGAACCTCATCGAGACCCTCGAGCAGGAAGAGATCGCCCGCCTGGGCAAGACGATCCCGGCCTTCGCCCCCGGCGACACCGTCATCGTCAACGTCAACGTCGTCGAAGGCACCCGCAAGCGCGTGCAGGCCTACGAAGGCGTCGTCATCGCCAAGCGCAACCGCGGCATTAACAGCAGCTTCATCGTCCGCAAGATCTCCAGCGGCGAAGGCGTGGAACGTACGTTCCAGCTGTACAGCCCGCTGATCGCCTCGATCGAAGTCAAGCGCCGCGGCGACGTGCGCCGCGCCAAGCTCTACTTCCTGCGCGAGCGCAGCGGCAAGAGCGCCCGCATCAAGGAAAAGCTGGCGTGATCGCCGGTCGTTCCGGCCCTGTCGCCGGACGGCCTGCTCGCCATGGGGCGCCGCATTGCGGCGCCTTTTTCGTTTCTGCGCCCCGATGACGCCACCGCGCATCCTGCATCCGCAATCGATCCCGGTCGCCGGAGTCGACGCCCATCTGCCGCCGGTGCCGCCCGAGCGGCTGACGCCGGCCGCGCTGCGCCGGCGTTTCGGCGCGCCGGGCGACTGGGTGCCGGAGTTCACCGGCGACGGCCGCCCGACGATGGACCGCCCGTCGGCCGCCGCGGCGGTGCTGGTGCCGATCGTCGACCGCGGCGACGCCGCGACGGTGCTGCTGACACGCCGCACCGACCATCTGCGCGACCACGCCGGGCAGATCAGCTTCCCCGGCGGCCGTGTCGAACCCGAGGACGCCGACGCCGCGGCCACCGCGCTGCGCGAAGCCGCGGAGGAGGTGGGCCTGGCGCGCGAACGTGTCGAAGTCATCGGCCACCTGCCGACCTACACGACGGTGACGCACTTCGTCGTCACGCCGGTCGTCGCCATCGTCACGCCGCCGTTCGAGCTGAAGCTCGATCCCTTCGAGGTGGCCGCCGCCTTCGAGGTGCCGCTGGCCTTCCTGATGGACCCGGCGCATCACCGCCGCCACGTCGTCGACGCCGGCGGCACGAGGCGCCAGTTCCTGTCGATGCCCTGGGGCGAACACTTCATCTGGGGCGCCACCGCGGCGATGCTGCGCAATCTCTACGGCTTCCTCGCCGAGAGCTGAGGCGAACGGCCCTTATCATCGCCAGCCGATGAGTTTCTTCGCTGTCCTGTTCGCGCTGCTGATCGAGCAGCTCAAGCCCCTGCCGCGGGACAACGGGATCCACCACGCGCTGGTCGGCTGGGTCCGCTGGGCCAGCCGCAACTTCGACGCCGGCAAGCCGCACCATACGGTGGTCGTCTGGTGCGTCGCCGTGCTGGGCCCGTCGATCGCCGTGGCCGCCGCCTACCTGGCGATCGCGCACTTCAGCCTGCTGATGGCGCTGGCCTTCGACGTCGTGCTGCTGTATCTGACGCTCGGCTTTCGCCAGTTCAGCCACTACTTCACCGACATCCGCGACGCGCTGGACCGCGGCGACGAGAACCTCGCGCGCCAGCGCCTGGCCGAATGGCGCCACCTCGACGCCAGCGAGCTGCCGCGCACCGAGGTGCTGCGCCACGTGCTCGAACACGCGCTGCTCGCGGCGCATCGCCACGTCTTCGGCGTCTTCTTCTGGTTCGTCGTCTTTTCGGCGCTGGGCCTGGGGCCGACCGGCGCGGTGCTCTACCGCATGGCCGAGTTCGCGTCGCGCTTCTGGGCCTTCCGCCATCGCACGATGGACGTGCCGACCAGCGAAGGCCTGATGACGCTGTCGCGGCGCTGGTTCGAGATCATCGACCACGTGCCGGCACGCATGACGGCCTTCGGTTTCGCCGTCGTCGGCAACTTCGAAGAGGCGGTGGGCGGCTGGCGGCGCGACGCCGCGCTCTGGCTGTACCCGAACGAAGGGATCATCCTCGCTGCCGCGGCCGGCGCCGTCGGCGTGCAGCTGGGCGGCAGCGCCGCGCCGGGCGTCACGCCCGACCGTTCCAAGACCTTCGCCGCCGGTGCCGAGCCGGGCACCGTCGCCGCCGAAGGCTCGACGCCGGGCGCGCCGCCGCAGATCGGCCACCTGCAGAGCGTGGTCGGCCTGGTGTGGCGCTCGGTCGTGCTGTGGATGCTGCTGCTGGCGCTGCTGACGCTGGCCAACGTGATCGGCTGAGCGCGCCGCGCCTTACCAGCGCTTGGCCGACAGCTCGTCGAACAGCTCTTCGTAGATCCGGTAGCGCGACGGCGCGATCTCGCCGCGCGCCAGCGCCGCGCGCACGCCGCAGCCGGGTTCGTGGCGGTGGCTGCAGTTGTGGAAACGGCACTCGCCGAGCGCGGCGGCGAAGTCGGGCATCAGCGTCGCCAGTTCGGTCGGCGCGATCTGGCGCAGGCCGAACTCCTGGAAGCCCGGCGAGTCGATCAGCGCGCCGCGGCGTGCGTCGTCCAGCCAGTACCAGCTCGTCGTCGTCGTCGTGTGGCGGCCGGCCTTCAGCGCCTGCGAGATCTCGCCGACCTGCGCCGCGGCCTGCGGCACCAGCAGGTTGATCAGCGTGCTCTTGCCCATGCCGCTGGGGCCCAGCACCAGCGTCGTGCGGCCGTCCAGGCGCGGCGCCAGCGCCTCGCGCGAGGCCTCGGGCGCGGCCTTCAGCGCCAGCTCGACGACCTCGACGCCCATGCGGCGATAGGGCTCGAGCCGCGCGCGGGCGTCGGCGGCGGCCGGCAGGTCGGTCTTGTTCAGCCCGATCCAGCACGGGATGCCGGCCTGGCCGGCGGCGATCAACGCACGCGTCAACTGCGACTCGCTGAACATCGGTTCGCCGGCGACCAGCACCAGCACCGCGTCGAGGTTGGCGGCAAACGACTTGGTGCGCCACTCGTCCTGGCGGAACAGCAGGTTGCGCCGCGCCTCCAGGTGTTCGACGACGCCTTCGTCGCCGGCCGGCAGCCAGCGCACGCGGTCGCCGACGACGAGTTCGCTCTTCTTGCCGCGCGGATGGCACAGCACGCGTTCGCCGTCGGGGGTCTCGACGACGACGTGACGGCCATGCGCCGCCACGACCAGCCCCTGGTCCAGCGCTTCGAAACTCAAGATGCGACCGGCTCGGGCAGGGCCGCCAGGCGTTCGCCGGCCGGCGGGTGCGAGTAGTAGAAGCGCGCGTACAGCGGGTCCGGCGTCAGCGTCGACGCGTTGTCCTCGTGCAGCTTCAGCAGCGCGCTGGCGAGCGCGCGGCCGTCGGCCTGCTCGCAGGCGTAGGCGTCGGCCTCGAACTCGTGTTTGCGTGACAGCGCCGCGCCCAGCGGCGAGACGAAGAAGGTGAAGGGCGGCAGCGCCAGCATGAACAGCAGCAGCGCCAGCGCGTCGTTCGGCGCACCGAGGTTGGAGCGCACGCCCAGGCCGAGATAGAAGGCCGGCAGCGACGCCAGCCAGCCCAGCAGCGCCAGCCCGGCCAGGCTCAGCCCGAAGATGCCGACCATGCGCTTGACGACGTGGCGGCGCTTGAAGTGGCCCAGTTCGTGCGCCAGCACCGCCTCGACCTCGGCCGGCGCCAGGCGCGACAGCAAGGTGTCGAAGAAGACCACGCGCTTGGACGCGCCCAGCCCGGTGAAGTAGGCGTTGGCGTGCGCCGAGCGCCGGCTGCCGTCCATCACGAAAAGCCCCTTGGCGGCGAAGCCGCAGCGCTGCATCAGCGCCTGCACGCGGTTCTTCAGCGCCTCGTCGGCCAGCGGCTCGAACTTGTTGAACAGCGGCGCGATCACCGTCGGGTACAGCACCAGCAGCGTCAGGTTGAAGCCGACCCAGGCGACCCAGGCCCAGAGCCACCACAGCCCGCCGGTGGCGCCCATGATCCACAGGATCAGCGCCGCCAGCGGCAGGCCGATCAGCGCGCCGACCGCCAGTCCCTTGGCCTGGTCGGCCAGCCACAGCCCGGTCGTCATGCGGTTGAAGCCGAAACGCTGTTCGATGCGGAAGGTCGACCACCATTCGAACGGCGCGTCGAGCAGCGCGCCGATCAGCACGAAGGCCGCCAGCAGCGCTAGCTGGTAGGCCATCGGCCCCCACGCGACACCGACCGTGGCGAGCAGCGCGCCGTTGAGTGCGTCCAGGCCGCCGAGCAGCGTCCAGCCCAGCAGCACGGCGGCGGAGAAGGCGGTGCTAAGCAGGCCGAAGCGGCCCTTGGCCAGCGTGTAGTCGGCGGCCTTGCGGTGGGCTTCGGGGGTGACGGTGCCGACGAAGGGCGCCGGCACCGCGTCGCGGTGGCGTGCGACGTGGCGCGCCTGGCGTGTCGCGAGCCAGAACTTCAGGCCCAGCGAGGCCAGCAGCGCGGCCGCGAACGCGACCGTGACGACGAGGGAATGCATGGGGCGCGAGTTTAGGCTTCGGCGAGAATCGCCGTTTCCCCCGAAGAACCCGACCATGAGCGACACCGTGCTGGCCCCGAGCGATCAGAACCTGATCTGGATCGACCTCGAGATGACGGGCCTGTTCCCCGCCACCGACCGCATCATCGAGATCGCCGTCGTCGTCACCGACCCGCAGCTGACGGTGCGGGTCGAAGGCCCGGTGTTCGCGGTGCACCAGAGCGACGCCACGCTCGACGCGATGGACGCCTGGAACAAGGGCACGCACGGCCGCAGCGGCCTGATCGACCGCGTCAAGGCCTCGACCGTCGACGAAGCCCAGGCCGAGGCGCAGACGATCGAGTTCCTGCAGCGCTACGTGCCGCGCGGCAAGAGCCCGATGTGCGGCAACACGATCTGCCAGGACCGGCGTTTCCTCGCCAACTACATGCCCAAGCTGGAAGCCTTCTTCCACTACCGCAACCTCGACGTCAGCACGCTGAAGGAGCTGGCGCGGCGCTGGAAGCCCGAGGTGCTCGACGGCTTCAAGAAGGCCCAGGCGCACACCGCGCTGGCCGACATCCACGAGTCGATCGACGAGCTGCTGCACTACCGCCAGCATTTCCTCGCCGTGTGAACGGCCCGCGCGCGGATTTCGAGCGCCGCATGCACCGCGTGCTGGCGCACGTCGACGCGCATCTGGCCGGCACGCTGGACCTGGCGACGCTGGCCGCGGTGGCGAACTTCTCGCCGTTCCACTTCCACCGCCTGTTCGCCGCCTGGACCGGCGAGACGCTGGCCGACTACGTGCGCCGGCGGCGTGTCGAGACCGCCGCGGTGCAGTTGCTGGCCCAGCCGCGGCTGTCGGTGCTGAACGCGGCGCTGGGTGTCGGCTTCGGCTCGGCCGAAGCCTTCACACGCGCCTTCCGCGCGCGCTTCGGCGTCGCGCCCACGGTCTGGCGCGCGGCGCAGCGCAAGGACGATCAGGCCGATCGCAAGATCGGTCAGGCCGGGCGGCCGGCGCCGGCCGACGATGGCGGCACGATGAACGAACCGCCGCCCGCCGATGTCGTCCGACTGCTCGAACTTGCGCCCGTGCGCATCGCCTACCTGCGCCAGCTCGGAGCCTACGGCGCACCGCTGCAGCGCTTCTGGGCGCGCAGCGTCGCCCCGTGGCTGTTGTTGCACGGCCGGGAAGGGCGCATCACCTACGGCATCAGCCACGACGACCCCGGCGTCACATGCGCCGCGGCCTGCCGCTACGACGCCGGCGTGGCGCTGGCCGATGGCGAGACGCCGGGCCGCGACGAACTCGTCGCCGAGCTGCCCGGCGGCCGCTACGCCGTGCTGTGTTACGACGGCCCGATCGAGCGCATCGGCGACGGCTGGACGCGGCTGCTGCGCGACTGGCTGCCCGGCACCGGCCTGCAGCTCGACGCCCGGCCGTGTTTCGAGCGCTACCCGCCCGACGGCGGCTTCGACGCTGGCAGCGGCCGGCTGCGCTGCGAGATCTGCGTCCCGGTGGCGCCGCTGTAGCGCCGCGCTGGCGCTCGTGCTGGCCACCGTCGGTGCGGCCGCGGCGCCGGTCGGCCTGGCCGCCGTGCGCTGGCAGGACCCGGCGCGCACCGCCTGGGGCGCCGACGGCCCGCGCCCGGTCGCGGCATTGCTCTGGTATCCGGCGGCCGACGGCGCCGCCGAAGAAGACTGGCGGGTGCCGCCGTTCGAGCCGCTGCGTGTGGCCGTCGGTGCCGCGCCGGCGCCCGGGCGGCGGCCGCTGGTGCTGCTGTCGCACGGCACCGGCGGTTCGGCGGCCAGCCTGGGCTGGCTGGCGCACGAGCTCGCCGCCGCCGGTTACCTGGTGGCGGCGCTGAATCACCACGGCAACACCGCCGCCGAAGCCGAGCCGCGGCTGGAAGGTTTCGTCGCCTGGTGGGAGCGGCCGCTGGACCTGCGGCTGGCCGTCGACCGCCTGCTCGCCGACCCCGTCTGGGGACCGCGCATCGACGCCGGGCGCATCGGCGTCGCCGGCTTCTCGCTGGGCGGGCTGACGGCGCTGGCGAGCGCCGGCGCCCGGCCGCGGGGTGCGGCCTGGCGCGCGGCCTGCGCCTCGGCGCCCACGGCGCCGGGTTGCGCGCTGCCGCCCGAAGCCGCGGCGCGCTGGACCTTGGCCGAGGTCGACGCGCTGTGGCGCAGCGATAGCTTCGCCGCCTCGCGGGCGCGTGCCGACGCCGACCTGCACGACGCCCGGGTGCGCGCCGCGTTCGTCATCGCACCGGCCTTGTCGGCCGCGGTCTCGCACGCGCCGCTGGCAGTGCCGGTCGAGGTCGTCGTCGGCGAGGCCGACGATCAGGTCGACCTCGCCGACCTGCGCGCCTGGGGACAGGTGCCGGGTGTTTCAGTCGAGCGGCTGCCCGGCGTCACCCACTACGCCTTCCTGATGCGCTGCGGCCTGCGCGGGCGGCTGTTCGCCGCCGCGATCTGCCACGACCCGCCGGGGCTGGACCGCGCCCGGCTGCACGCCGATACCGCGGCGCGGGCGCGTCGCTTCTTCGACCGCGAGCTCGCGCCGCGGTGATGGTCGCGCCGAGGGCCGCGGCCGGCTGGCGCGCCAGGCCGCCACCAGCGCCTGGGCCTCGGCGTCGGGCCGCGCCGGCAGCTTCCAGTACTCGCTGCAGTCGCTCTTGCGCGCCAGCAGGCGGTGGTTGACGAGTTCGCGGCGCAGCGTGACGTGGTCGCCGAAGGCGTTGGCCGCCATCAGGATCGTGTTGACCTCGCGCTCGGTGTAGCGGCGGCGGCTGTCGAACAGCGTCCACAACACCCACATCGCCAGGCGTTGCACGCTGAACTTGTGCGGCCAGCGCACGAGGCGGCCGCGGCTGTCGAACTGCAGCAGCGCCTTGCGCGCGTTGGCTGTCAGCGGCAGCACCGGGCGGTCTTCGGCGGCCAGCGGGGCGGCCGGCAGCGGCCTCTCGGTGGCGGCGCGCAGGGCCTGCACGTTGCGGTGACCGGCGGCGCGTGCGATCAGGTTCAGCAGTTCGACGTGGCCGGGCGGTTCGGCCGCCGGGCGGGTCTTCAAGGCCTGACCGAGCGAACGGGCGAACGCGGACAGGTCGGGTGCCACGAAGGGCAGGGCTTCACGGGACATGAAAACTCCTCGCGAGCGTGGCGCCATCCCCGAGGACGGGGTGCCGGGGGTCGCCGACTTGCCGGGCGGGCGCAGCTCGCGTGATGAAGCTGTCCTCGTCTGACGGTGATGAAGGGCAGGTTTAGCTCGCGGTGTGGGCCGCGCGGCGACGCCTGGGTGAACTGCCGACCACCCAGCAGTGTAGCGCGGCCGACAGCGATAGCTCGAAATCGGCTATAGTCCGGCTTCACGGCGTCCGTTGTGACGCCGTTCGTTCATCCCCTCTGACCTTTCGTCGAGCCGCGCCCTGCGGCCGCATCTCTCGGGTCGGCGGCGATGCCGTCGCCCCCTTGTTGGATGCGACTTCACCCTGGATGGTGAACCCCCTGACCGCTGGCCCGGGGCGGCCGTCCTGTCTCTCGAAAGACGACGAATGAGTTTCGATACCCTGGGCTTGCCCGAAGCCCTGGCCCGTGCCGTGGCCGATGCCGGTTACACCGCCCCGACCGAGGTGCAGACGCGCGCCATCCCGCCGGCCATGGCCGGTGCCGACCTGATGGTTTCCAGCAGCACCGGCAGCGGCAAGACCGCGAGCTTCGTGCTGCCCGCGCTGACGCGCATCCTCGCCGCCCGCGGCGAGGGCAAGCGCCGCGAGAAGGGCGTCGTGCACGGCCCGCGCATCCTGGTGCTGGCGCCGACGCGTGAACTGGCGATGCAGGTCGCCAAGGCCACCAACGACTACGGCCGCCACGTGCAGGGCCTGCGTGTGGCCACCGTCGTCGGCGGCGTGCCCTATGGCGCGCAGCTGAAGGCGCTGCGCGGCCCGCTGGACGTGCTGATCGCGACGCCGGGCCGTCTGATGGACCACATGGCCAGCGGCCAGGCGGTGCTGGCCAACGTCGAGATGCTGGTGCTCGACGAAGCCGACCGCATGCTCGACATGGGCTTCATCGACGACATCCACCACATCGCCGGCGCCACGCCCGCCGCGCGCCAGACGGTGATGTACAGCGCCACCTTCGCCGGCCACGTCGGCCGCCTGGCCGAGGAGCTGCTGCGCGAGCCGCAGCGCATCGAGATCGCCTCGCACACCGACGTGCACGCCGACATCGAGCAGCGCCTGCACTGGGCCGACAACTTCGCCCACAAGAACGCGCTGTTGGACCACATCCTGACCGAGCGCAGCGTCGAGCAGGCGGTGGTCTTCACCAGCACCCAGCGCGATGCCGACTGGCTGGCCGACCGCCTGGCCGAGATGGGCCACCACGTCGCCTCGCTGCACGGCGGCCACCCGCAGGGCCGTCGCAACCGCGTGCTGCAGGGCCTGCGCTCGCGCGACCTGAAGATCCTCGTCGCCACCGACGTCGCCGCGCGCGGCATCGACGTGCCGACGATCAGCCACGTCATCAACTTCGGCCTGCCGATGAAGGCCGAGGACTACGTGCACCGCATCGGCCGCACCGGCCGTGCCGGCCGCTCGGGCCTGGCGGTGACCCTGGCCGAGCGCGGCGACGCCGGCATGATCCACCGCATCCAGCGCTTCACGACGCAGCGCATCCCGGCGGCGACGATCGAGGGCCTGGAGCCCAAGATGCCCGAGCCGATGCGCGAGGCGCGCCCGCCGCGCGGCGGTTTCGGCGGCCGCCCGCAAGGCGGCAAGCCGTTCCACGGCGGTGGCAAGCCTTTCGGCGGCAAGCCGTTCGCGGGCAAGTCCTTCGGTGGCGGCGCTCCGGCGCGTGAGCGCGACGGCGAACGTTCCTTCGCCCCGCGCGCCCCGCACGACGAACGTTTCGCCCCGGCGCGCCCGCCGCGTGGCCCGTTCGACGCCCCGGCGCGTTCGTTCGGCGACCGTGCCGAACGTGGCGCGGCGCCCGGCAAGCCTTTCGGCCACGGCGCCGGCAAGCCCTTCGGCAAGCCGTTCGCGAAGCCCGAAGGCAAGTTCGGCGGCAAGCCGGCCGGCAAGTTCGGCCCGAAGCCGGGCCCGCGCCGCCCGCGCGAGGCCTGAGCGTCCCGCAGCCATGAAAAAAGGGCCGGCAATCGCCGGCCCTTTTTGTTTGGCTTGCGCCGTGGGCTCAGACGCCCAGCAGCTCGACCTCGAACACGAGCGTCGCGTTCGGCGGGATCACGCCGCCGGCGCCGCGTGCGCCGTAGCCCATCTCGGGCGGGATCGTCAGCACGCGCGTGCCGCCGACCTTCATGCCGGCGACGCCTTCGTCCCAGCCGCGGATCACGTGGCCGCGGCCCAGCGCGAAGGAGAACGGCTCGCCGCGATCCTTGCTGGAGTCGAACTTGCGGCCACGGCCGTCGGCGGCCGCCGGGTCGTGCAGCCAGCCGGTGTAGTGCACCTTGACGTGCTGGCCGGCGGTGGCTTCGGCGCCGCTGCCGGCGACGGTGTCCTCGATCTTCAGGCTCATGTTGTCTTCCTCGGTCGGTGTTCGAAGGCCGCGATGATGCCAGCCCAGGCGGGCACCGCGGCGGCCAGCCAGTCGTGCACGTCCTCGGCGGCCAGCGGCGGCAGGCCGAGCACGGCGCCGGCGGCACGCAGCGCGGCCAGCGGGTCGGCCAGGTCCAGCGCCTGGGCGCCGTTCTGCTTGGACAGCTTGTGGCCGTCTTCGCCCAGCACCAGCGGCGTGTGCAGGTAGCGCGGCCGCGGCAGGCCCAGCGCGTGCTGCAGCAGGATCTGGCGCGGCGTGTTGTCGGCCAGGTCCTCGCCGCGCACGACGTCGGTGATGCCTTGCGCGGCGTCGTCGACGACGACCGCGAGCTGGTAGGCCCAGAGTCCGTCGGCGCGCTTGAGCACGAAGTCGCCGACCTCGGCGCCGACGTCCTGCACCGCCTCGCCCAGGCGCCGGTCGAGCCAGCGCACGCGGCCATCGGCGCGCAGCCGCCAGGCGCGTGCCGGCCGGCCGTGCAGGCCGTCGCGGCAGGTGCCGGGGTAGACCCGTTCGGCGAAGCGTTCGTGCGCGACGCCGCGGGCGGCCAGCGCCTCGTCGATGTCGCGGCGCGTGCAGGCGCAGGGGTAGGCGCGGCCGGCGGCGACGAGCTGCTGCAGCGCGTCGGCATAGGCCGGGCCGCGCTCGGACTGGCGCCAGGGCGGCTCGTCGGCCACCAGGCCGCAGGCGGCGAGCTGCTGCAGGATCAGCCGCTCGGCGCCGGGCACGCAGCGTGGCGTGTCGACGTCCTCGATGCGCAGCAGCCAGACGCCGCCGTGGGCGCGTGCGTCCAGCCAGCTGGCAAGTGCGGCGACCAGCGAGCCCGCGTGCAGCGGGCCCGTCGGCGACGGGGCGAAGCGGCCGCGGTACACGGCCTCAGTCCAGGGGACCGGCGTGGCGTTCGAGCAGGGCGCGGCGCGTCGTCGGGCTTTCCAGCTGGCCCAGCCACCACTGCAGCGCGCGGCCCAGGCCGAGCGCGCCGCGTTCGGCGCGCCAGGCGTAGTGCAGGCGTGCGGTGTGGCCGCCGCGCTGCGTCTGGCGCGCGACCAGGTGGCCGGCTTCGAGGTGGGCGCGTGCCATCGGCTCGGGCACGAAGCCGCAGCCCAGGCCACGCAGCAGCGCGTCGAGCTTGATGCGCATCGACGACACGGTCAGCACGTCCTGGCCGGGCAGCAGGTTGACGGTGACCGGCGCCATGCGCTGCGCGGTGTCGGCCACCGCGATGGCGCGCTGGTGCACCAGCTCGGCGTCGCTCAGCGGCTCCTCGCCACGCGCCAGCGGGTGGTGCGGCGCGACGACGAAGACGAACTCCACCTCGCCCAGCGGCCGGATCTCGATGCCGCCCGGGTTGGCGTGGTCGCCAGCGATGCCGATCGCCAGGTCGACCTGGCCCGAGACCAGCGCCTCCCAGGTGCCGGCCAGCACGTCGTGGCGCAGCCGCAGCCGCGTCGCCGGACCGCCGCGCGTGTTCTCCGGGCAGCCGTCGCGCACCTCGCAGAAGGCCTGCACGAGCTCGAACACCGTCGTCATCGACAGGATGTCCTCGACGCTGATCGCCAGCGTCGTCTCCCAGCCGCTGGCGACGCGGCGCACGCGGTTGGCGACGGCGTCGATCTCCTGCAGCAGGCGGCGGCCTTCGTGCAGCAGCTCGGTGCCGGCGGCGGTGAGCTGCGCCTGGCGCGAGCTGCGGTCGAACAGCAGCACGTCCAGCGAGTCCTCGAGCTGGCGCACGCTGTAGGTCAGGGCCGACGGCACCTTGCCCAGCTCGCGCGCGGCGGCCGCGAAGCTGCCGGTGCGCGCGATCGTGTCCATCATCTGCAGCGCCTCGGGGGTGAGGGCCTGACGTCGTTCTGCCATGGCTTCATCTTATTTGAACGGGACCTTCAAGCGCGGTCGCCCCGCCCCCGGGAGCCGGTGCCTACAGTGCATTCCATGATCACGCACCGCAAATCCTCCGACCGCGGCCACGCGGACCACGGCTGGCTCAAGAGCTGGCACAGCTTCTCCTTCGCCGACTACTACGACCCGGCCCACATGGGCGTCGGCAACCTACGCGTCATCAACGACGACCGGGTCGCCCCGGGCACCGGTTTCGGCACCCACGGCCATCGCGACATGGAGATCGTCAGCTACGTGCTCGAAGGCGAGCTGGCGCACCGCGACAGCCTGGGCAGCGAAGGCGGCGTCATCCGCCCCGGCGAAGTGCAGCGCATGAGCGCCGGCACCGGCGTGCGCCACAGCGAATACAACCACGCCGAGAGCACGACGCACTTCCTGCAGATCTGGCTGCTGCCGCGCAAGACCGGCATCACCCCGGGCTACGAGCACAAACGTTTCGACGACGCCGACAAACGCGGCCGGCTGCGCCTGGTGGCCTCGGAAGACGGCCGCGAAGGCTCGGTGACGGTGCATGCCGACGCCGCGATCCGCGCCGGGCTGTTCGACGGCGACGAACGTGCCGAACTCGAGCTCGACCCGAAGCGCCTGGCCTACGTGCACCTGGCGCGCGGCACGCTGCGCGCCAACGGCGTCGTGCTCGCCGCCGGCGACGCGCTGACGCTGGACGGCGAGACGCGCCTGGTGCTCGACGGCGGCAGCGCCGCCGAAGTGCTGGTCTTCGACCTGGCGCGCTGATCGGGTGCCGCGGCGTTTTCCGCCGCGGCCCGGTACAGTCCGCCGCCGATGGATGTCCTGAGCAAGCTGCTGCGCGAGATGCCGCCCGCCGACTGGGCGGCGCTCGCCTTCTACTTCGTCGGCTGGGTCGGCTACGCGGTCTTCGCGCGCCGCCGCGCGCGCCGCCGGCCTTCGGTGCTGGGCGCGACGAACCGCGAACGTGCACGCTGGATGACGCAGATGGCGCGGCGCGACAACCGCATCGTCGACGCCGGCGTCGTGCAGGCGCTGAGCTCCAGCCCCTCGTTCTTCGCCTCGACGACGATCCTGATCATCGGCGGCCTGTTCGCCGTGCTGTCCAGCGCCGAGCGTGTCAGCGACCTGGTGCACGAGATCCCGTTCGCGACCCACAGCACGGTGCTGATCTTCGACCTGAAGATCCTGCTGCTGCTGGGCACCTTCATCTACGCCTTCTTCCGCTGCACCTGGAGCCTGCGCCAGTACGGTTTCGGCGCGATCCTCGTCGGTGCCGCGCCGCTGCCCGACCAGTTCGCCGACGACGGCGAGCGCGAGGCCTACGCGCTGCGTGCCGGCCGCGTGATGGGGCTGGCCGCCGAATCGTTCAACGACGGCCTGCGCGCCTACTACATGAGCTTCGCCGCCTGCGCCTGGTTCCTGTCGCCGTGGGCGCTGATCGTCGGCATGGTCGGCGTCGTGACCATCCTGTTCCGGCGCGAGTTCAAGTCCGAGGTGCTGGCCGAGCTCAAAGCCGCCGCTGGGCCATCGGGCCGGCTGAGGCCGTCGAGGAAGGCCTCGCAGCGCGCCAGCTGCTCCAGCGTCACGTGTTCGTCGGCCTGGTGCGCCTGGGCGATCGAGCCCGGGCCGCAGACCACCGTCGAGATGCCGGCGCGCTGGAACAGCCCGGCTTCGGTGCCGAAAGCGACCAGCGTCGTGCGCCCGTGTCCGGCCAGGCGCCGCGCCAACCGCACCGCGGGTTCGTCGGCGCCGGCGCTGAAGGCCGGGATGGCGCAGATCGGCTCGAAGGCGAAGCCGGTCGCCGGGGCGACGGCCCGCATCGCCGGCTCCAGCGCCGCGGCCGCGGCGCGCACGCGGGCCTGCATCGCCGCCGCATCCTGGCCAGGCAGTTCGCGGAACTCGTAGTGGAAGCGGCAGTCCTCGGCGACGATGTTGTCGGCGATGCCGCCGGCGATCAGGCCGACCGAAGTCGTCGCGTGCGGGACGTCGAAGCCGTCGTGGAACGGGCCGTCGCGGCGCCACGAATCGCCGAGATCCGCGACCGCAGCGACGACACGCGCCGCGGCCTCGACCGCGTTGACCGCGCGCGGCGCCAGCGACGAGTGCGCGGCGCGTCCCTTCACGCAGCAGCGCCAGCGGTGCACGCCCTTGTGCGCCAGCGCCGGCACCATCTCGGTCGGTTCGCCGACGATGCAGGCGGCGGGCGCGATGCCGGCTTCCTGCAGGTCGGCGATCAGGTGGCGCACGCCGAAGCAGCCGACCTCCTCGTCGTAGCTGAAGGCGTAGTGCAGGGGCTGCGGCAGCTCGGCTTCCAGCCAGGCCTGCGTGCGCGCGACGACGAGGCCGATGAAGCTCTTCATGTCGGCGCTGCCGCGGCCCCAGAGGCGGCCGTCGTGCACGCGGGCCGACAGCGGCTCGTCGTGCCAGTCCTGGCCGTCCCAGGGCACGGTGTCGGTGTGGCCCGACAGCACGATGCCGCCCTGGCGCGGCGCGCCGATCGTCGCGAACAGGTTGGCCTTGCGGCCGGTGTCGTCGTGCGTCAGGCGGATCGGCACGCCGAGCGTGCGCAGATGGTCGGCCAGGGTCTCGATCAGCGCCAGGTTGGAGCGCTCGCTGACGGTGTCCAGGCGCACCAGGCGGCGGGCCCATTCGAGGCCTTCTTCGGAGGGGACGGCAGGGGAGGGCATCGGGCCACTTTACCCGCGCGCCGGCGCCGGGCGCCCGGCATGGCTAGCATGAGCTCATGCAGATTCCGACCCGAGACGAGATCGCCGCCGCCGCGGCCCGCATCGCACCCGACGTGCGCCGTACGCCGCTGTGGCGCCTGCCCGGCGCCGCGCTGGGCCTGGGCTGCGCCGAGGTCTGGCTGAAGCTCGAGCAGCTGCAGCTGTCGGGCAGCTTCAAGGCGCGCGGCATGTTCAACCGCCTGCGTTCGCTGCCGGTGCCCGAGGCCGGCGCGATCGTCGCCTCGGGCGGCAACGCCGGCATCGCGGTGGCCGCCGCGGCGCGGGCGCTGGGCGTGCCCTGCGAGGTCTTCGTTCCCGAAGTGAGCAGCGCCGCCAAACGCGCCGCGCTGGCGGCGCTGGGCGCGCGGGTCGTCGTGCACGGCGCGGCCTATGCCGACGCCTACGCGGCCAGCGTCGAGCGCCAGCGCGAGACCGGCGCGCTGGTCATGCACGCCTATGACCAGCCCGAGGTCGTCGCCGGCGCCGGCACGCTGGCCGCCGAGATCGAGGCCGAGGCCGGCGTGCCCGACCGGCTGCTGGTCTCGGTCGGCGGTGGCGGGCTGGTGGCCGGCCTCGCCGCCTGGTTCGAGGGCCGCACGCGCATCGAGGCGCTGGAGCCGGCGCGGTCGCCGACGCTGCATGCGGCGCTGGCCGCCGGCGGGCCGGTCGACGTCGAGGTCGGCGGTGTCGCCGCCGATTCGCTGGGCGCACGCCGGCTCGGCGCCATCGCCTGGCAGGTCGCGTTGCGCCACCCGCTGGTCTCGACGCTGCTCGACGACGAACTGATCCGCGCCGCGCAGCAGCGCCTGTGGCGCGAGCTGCGCCTGGCGGTCGAGCCGGCGGCGGCGCTGCCGCTGGCGGCGCTGTGGTCGGGCGCGGTGAAGCCGGCGGCGCACGAGCGCGTCGCGGTCGTCGTCTGCGGCGCCAACCTGGACCCGTCGACGCTGGCCTGATCAGCCCAGGCCGAGGAACTCCAGCACCGGCGCCACGGTCTGCGCCGGGTCTTCCTCGTGCGGCACGTGGCCGAGCGCGGGGAAGACGACCAGCCGGCTGCCGGGGATGCGCCGGGCGAAGTCCTCGCCGGCCGACGGCGGGATGATCGTGTCGCGCCCGCCCCAGAGGACCAGCGTCGGCAAGCGCAGCGTCGAGATGCGCTCGGCGTCCTCGCCCGAGCGCGCGACCTTCAGCCGTTCGACCAGCGCGCGGCGGTTGCCTTCGCGCAGCGTCAGTTCGAAGTAGCGGTCGACGAGCTCCGGCGTCACGCGCGACGGGTCGCCGTAGGCGCTGGCCAGGCCCTGGGCGACCGCGGTGCGCGGCAGCACCCATTCGAAGACACGCCCCAGCCCGGGCACCCGCGCGAACTGCCAGGCCAGCGGCGCGGCCTGCGACTTGAAGACCGTGCCGCTGGCGTCGACGAGGATCAGGCGCTCGATGCGCTGCGGCGCCATCGCCGCCAGCCGCCACGCCACCTCGCCACCCAGCGAGTTGCCGCCGACGGCGAAACGCTGCACGCCCTGCCGGTCCAGCAGCTCCAGCACGAAACGCGCGTAGGCCTGGCCGTCGTAGCGCTGGCCGGCGTAGCGCCCGGCCCAGGGGCCGGTGAGGCCGAAGCCGGGCAGGTCCAGCGTGATGACGCGCCGCCGCGGCGCGATCGCATGCACCCAGCCTTCCCAGGTGTGCAGGCTGGACGAGGTGCCGTGCAGCAGCACCAGCGGCACGGCGTCGCTGCGCGGCCCCTGGTCGCGCAGGTGCACGAGCTGGCCGCCGAGGTCGACGAAATCCGACGGCGGCGGCGCCCAGTTGGCGACCAGCGACTCGACGCTGCGGTCCGGCGCGCGCGACATCGCCAGCAGCGCCGCGGTCGCCATCAGCAGCAGGCCGAGGACACGGAACAGCAGGCGCATGGCAGCGGGGCGGGGACGCGGGAGCCGGGGTGCGCGGCATTGTAGGCAGCGCCCGGGGTCGGCCCGGCCGCGCCGACCCCCTCCCTACAATCCCCGCATGCCCTTCGTTCACCTGCGGACGCACACCGAATATTCCGTCGTCGACGGCACTCTGCGCATCGACGACGCGGCCGATGCCGCCAAGGCCGACGGCCAGCCCGCGCTGGCCATCACCGACCTCAGCAACCTCTTCGGCGCGATCAAGTTCTACAAGGCCTGCCGCGGTGCAGGCGTCAAACCCATCGTCGGCGTCGACGTCTGGATGGACCCGCTGCCGGACGCCGCCGAGCGCCAGCCGACGCGCCTGGCGCTGCTGGTGCAGGACCGCGGCGGCTACCTCAACCTCTGCGAGCTGCTGGCACGCGCCTGGACGCAGAACGTGCAGCGCAACCAGGCCTGGCTGAAGTGGGAGTGGCTGCGCGAGCTGTCGGGCGGGCTGATCGCGATGTCTGGCGCCGACATGGGCGCCGTCGGCCAGGCGCTGCTGGCCGGCGACGACGAGCGTGCCGCCGCCGCCGCGCGCGAGCTGGCCGAGATCTTCCCGGGGCGCTTCTACCTGGAGCTGCAGCGTGCCGGCCTGCCGACCAACGAGGCCCAGGTGCGGGCCGCGGTGCCTTTGGCCGCGCGCCTGGGGCTGCCGGTCGTCGCCACGCACCCGATCCAGTTCCTCGGCCCCGACGACTTCGAGGCTCACGAGGCGCGCGTCTGCATCGCCGAAGGCGAAACGCTGGCGAACCCGAAGCGCATCAAGCGTTTCACGCGCGAGCAGCACTTCAAGACCGCCGAGCAGATGCAGGCCCTGTTCGCCGACGTGCCCAGCGCGATCGCGAACACGGTCGAGATCGCGCGCCGCTGCAGCCTGACGCTGGTGCTGGGCAAACCTCGCCTGCCCGACTTCCCGACGCCCGACGGCTCGCCGATCGAGGTCTATTTCCGCAAGGCCTCGCACGAAGGCCTGGAAAAGCGCCTGGTGGCGCTGTTCCCGAAGGAGGAGGAGCGCGACAAGCGCCGCCCCGAGTACGTCGAACGCCTGGAGTTCGAGCTCGGCACCATCCTGAAGATGGGCTTCCCGGGCTACTTCCTCATCGTCTCGGACTTCATCGTCTGGGCCAAGGCCAACGGCTGCCCGGTCGGCCCGGGGCGGGGGTCGGGCGCCGGCTCGCTGGTCGCCTACGCGCTGTTCATCACCGACCTCGACCCGCTGCAATACAAGCTGCTGTTCGAGCGCTTCCTGAACCCGGAGCGCGTGTCGATGCCCGACTTCGACATCGACTTCTGCCAGGGCAACCGCGACCGCGTGATCCGGTACGTGAAGGAGAAGTACGGCCGCGACGCGGTCGGCCAGATCGCGACCTTCGGCACGATGGCCGCCAAGGCGGCGCTGCGCGACGTCGGCCGCGTGCTCGGCATGGGCTACGGCCACGTCGACAGCATCGCCAAGCTGATCCCGGCGCCGCCGGGCAAGACGGTGACGCTGGCCAAGGTGCCCGAGAAACCCGACCCGGGCATCATCTACGCGCGCCAGGAAGAGCCCGAGATCGACCGCCGCGAAGCCGCCGAAGAAGAAGTGGCCGAGCTGCTGTCGCTGGCCACGCGCGTCGAAGGCATGGTGCGCAACATCGGCATGCACGCCGGCGGCGTGCTGATCGCGCCGGGCAAGATCACCGACTTCTGCCCGCTGTACCAGCAGCCCGGCAGCGACAGCGCGGTCAGCCAGTACGACAAGGACGACGTCGAGGCCATCGGCCTGGTGAAGTTCGACTTTCTGGGGCTGGCGACGCTGACGATCCTGGAGCTGGCGCGCCAGTACATCGTCGCGCGGCGGCCGAACATGAAGGACTTCAGCTACGAGTCACTGCCGCTGGACGACCAGCGTGTCTACAAGCTGTTCTCCGACGGCCTGACCGAGGCGGTGTTCCAGTTCGAATCGCGCGGCATGCAGGGCATGCTGCGCGAGGCCAAGCCCAGCCGGCTGGAAGACCTGATCGCGCTGAACGCGCTGTACCGCCCGGGGCCGATGGACCTGATCCCGACCTTCGTCGCGCGCAAGCACGGCAAGGAGACGGTCGAGTACCCGCACCCGCTCTTGGAGACCGTGCTCGGCGAGACCTACGGCGTCATGGTCTACCAGGAACAGGTGATGCAGACGGCGCAGGTGCTGGGCGGTTATTCGCTCGGCGGCGCTGACTTGCTGCGTCGCGCGATGGGCAAGAAGAAGGCCGAGGAGATGGCCAAGCACCGCGCGATCTTCCGCGAGGGTGCGGCCAAGAAGGACATCCCCGAAGCGAAGGCCGACGAGGTCTTCGACTTGATGGAGAAGTTCGCCGGCTACGGCTTCAACAAGTCGCACGCCGCCGCGTACTCGCTGCTGGCCTATCACACAGCCTGGATCAAGGTGCACTGCACGGCCGAGTTCTTCGCGGCCAACATGACGATCGAAGCCGACAACACCGACAAGCTGAAGGTGCTGCTGGCCGACGCCAAACTCTTCGGCATCCGCTTCGATCCACCCGACGTCAACACCGGCACGCTGCGTTTCGAGCCGATCGAAGACAAGCGCATCCGCTACGGCCTGGGCGCCATCAAGGGCACCGGCGCCGGCGCGATCGAGGCCATCGTCGCGGCGCGTGAAGGCCGCTCGGGAGACGGCGGCGGCGGTCCGTTCCGCAGCCTGTTCGACTTCTGCGCCCGGGTCGACCGCCAGCGCGTCAACAAGCGTGTCGTTGAGGCGCTGATCAAGGCCGGTGCCTTCGACTCGCTGCACGCCGACCGTGCCGCGACGCTGGCCAGCGTCGGCCTGGCTTTCGAGTGGGCGGACACGCAGGCCGCCAACAAGGACCAGGGCGGGCTGTTCGACTTCGGCGACGCGCACGGCTCGAGCACGCAGGAGCCGGCGCTGGTCGCTGTCGAACCCTGGTCGGTGCGCGAGCGGCTGATGCAGGAGAAGATCGCCATCGGCTTCTACCTGTCGGGCCACCTGTTCGATGCCTGCCGCGACGAAGTGCGTAAGTTCGTGCGCCGCGACATCGTCGAGCTGGTCGACTCGCGCGAGCCGCAGTCGGTGGCCGGCATCGTCTCCGAGCTGCGCGTCATCAATGGCCAGCGCGGGCGCGTCGCGATCTTCAAGCTCGACGACGGCAGCGAGGCCATCGAGGCGGTGGCCAACGAGGAACTGCTGGACGCCAGCCGCGAGCTGTTGCGCGAGGACGAACTGGTCATCGTCGTCGGCAAGCTGCAGCCCGACCGCTTCTCGGGCGGCCTGCGCCTGAACGCGCAGCAGGTCTGGGATCTGGCGACGGCGCGGGCGCGTTTCGGCCGCTACCTGTCGGTCGAACTCAACGGCGGCCTGCCGCCGGTGGCCGACGTGCTGAAGCTCTGGCCGGCGCGCCGCATCGAGACCGAGGAAGGCGAGACCCAGCAGGGCCTGGCGGTGCGGCTCAAGCTCAAGCGTGCGACCGCCGTCGGCGAACTCGACCTCGGCAGCGACGCCCGTTTCTGGCCCTGCGACGAAGCGCTGGCGCGCTGGAAGACGATCGCCGAACAGGGGCGCGCAGCCATCGTCTACGAGTGAAAGGGTTTGTTTCGCGCGGCCTTGTCTGACATCCGGCGCGATGGCGGCGGCGTTGAAATCTCGTGAGTCACTTTCTGGAGACCCGATGAGAAAGACGATCGCGAGCGCATGCTTGAGCGTGCTGGCGCTGGCCGGTGGTGCCGCCCACGCCACCAATGTCGGCGTGTCGGTCGAGATCAGCCAGCCGGGCGTCTACGGCCGCGTGGACATCGGCCGCTTCCCGCAGCCGGCGGTCATCGTGCCGCAGCCGGTGATCATCGGCCGGCCGGTCGTCGTCGCGCCCGAGCCGGTGTACATGTGGGTGCCGCCGGGCCACCGCAAGCACTGGGGCCGCTACTGCGCCCAGTACCGCGCCTGCGGCGTGCCGGTCTACTTCGTCGACCACCGCTGGTACGACCGCCACGTGATGCCGGTGCGCTACGAGCGCCGCGAGGACCGGCGCGACGACCGCTGGGACCGCCGCGAAGAGCGGCGTGACGACCGCTGGGACGATCGCCGTGGCCCGCCCGGACCGCGTGACGATCACCGCGGCCCGCCGGGGCATCGCGACGATCACCGCGGGCCCCGTTGACGCCCCGCCGACGCCCCGCCGCGACCCGACGACGTCCAAGGAGACGTCGGACGTGTCGCACGCACGGCTGCGGCCTGCGCCGATCGGCGCGCCCGGCCGTGCGCCGCAGGATCCTCGCATCGCACTTGACGAGGATCGCCATGAAGAAGAACCGCCTGTCGCCGGCCCTGCTGCTGGCGCTGATCGCCCCGCTGACTGCCGGCAGCGTGATGGCCGCCGAGCCGGCCGCCACGCCCCCGGCGCTCCAGGGCACCGTCGTCGCGCTGGACGGCCACGAACGACGCGAGGATCGGCGCGAAGACCGTCGCGAGGATCGTCGCGAGGACCGCAGGGAAGACCGCCGTGAAGACCGCCGCGACGCCGTCGTCGGCGATGCCCGCGAGGAGCGCCGCGAAGACCGGCGTGCGGACCGCCGTGACGACCGGCGCGAGGATCGACGCGAAGAACGCCGGGACGAACGTCGCGACTGAGCCTCGGCCGGCAGGGCCTCACTTGGCCGCCTTGGCGGGTTTGGCCGGCTTGGCTTCGGCGCCGGCAAAGGCAGCGCCGGCCACCGTCAGCCCGGCTTGGGAGAAGCGCGCCGCGTTGCCGCTGCCGATGCCCGGCACGCGGTCGACCATGTCGGCCCAGCTCTTGAACGCGCCGGCCTTGCGTGCCTCGAGGATCTTGGCCGACAGGCCCGGGCCGATGCCCTTGACGCTTTCCAGTTCGGCCTGACTGGCCTGGTTGGCGTCGACCGCGGCCTGGGCGTTGAAGGCGAAGGCCGCGAACAGCAGCGCGGCGACGGGACGCAGGAATCGTTTCATCGAAAGGCTCCCTCGGCACCAGGTGCCGTCGTGACCCGCCGGCCCCATGCCGACGGTGCAGGGACGCATTCTTCGCAGCGCCCGGGCGCCTCGCATCCCTCCGCCGGGCGCCTCCGAGCGGTGCCCCGTGCCGGGCGAGTGCTTGCGCCGCGGCATCCCGCCGGCCGGGGGGCGCCGGCTATAGTCGCCGTCGCCGCCGCGTACCGCGGCGCGAGACGGTGAACCTCCCGAGATGACTTCCCTTTTTGCCCACAACCTGGCCGAGCACCGGGCGCTCTTCGCGCAGCTCGACACGCTCGACGCCGAGGTCGAACGCGCCGGCGAAACGATCGCGCGTGCGCTCGAGGCCGGCGGCAAGCTGCTGATCTGCGGCAACGGCGGCTCGGCCGCCGACAGCCAGCACATCGCGGCCGAACTGACGGGCCGCTTCATCCGCGACCGCCGTCCGCTGGCGGCGATCGCGCTGACGACCGACACCTCGGCGCTGACCTGCATCGCCAACGACTACGCCTTCGACGAGGTCTTCTCCCGCCCGCTGCGCGGGCTGGGCCGCGCCGGCGACGTGCTGCTGGGCCTCTCGACCTCGGGCAACTCGGCCAACGTGCTGCGCGCGGTGGACGCCGCGCGCGAGATGGGCATCACGACGCTCGGCCTGCTGGGCCGCGACGGGGGCGCGCTGCGCACGCGCTGCGACCAGGCCATCGTCGTGCCGAGCACGACGACGGCGCGCATCCAGGAAGCGCACATCCTGATCGGCCACACGCTGTGCGGGCTGGTCGAACGGAAGCTGGGGCTGGCATGAGTCGTCCAGTGAGCGTCACCGCCAACTGGCCGCGCCCGGCGCCCGAGGCAATGGCCGCACGCCGCGTGCTCGTCGTCGGCGACGTCATGCTCGACCGCTACTGGCACGGCGCCGTCGATCGCATCTCGCCCGAAGCGCCGGTGCCGGTGGTGCGCGTCAACCGCGAGGAGGAGCGCCTGGGCGGCGCCGCCAACGTCGCGCTGAACGTGCGTGCGCTCGGCGCCCAGGCGACGCTGCTGACGGTTGTCGGCGACGACGAGCCGGCGCGCCGCTTGCGCACGCTGCTCGAGGCCCAGGACGTGCGCGCCGTGCTCGGCGCCGACGCCCAGCTGCGCACCATCGTCAAGCTGCGTGTCATCGGCCGCCAGCAGCAGCTGGTGCGCATCGACTTCGAGAACCAGCCGACGCACGAGGTGCTGGCGCAGCTGCTCGACGACTTCGAGCGCGAACTGCCCGGCCACGACGCGGTGCTGTTCTCCGACTACGGCAAGGGCGGCCTGGCCCACGTCGGCCGCATGATCACCATGGCGCGTGCGGCCGGCAAGCCGGTGCTCGTCGACCCCAAGGGCAGCGACTATTCGCGTTATGCCGGCGCCGACCTGATCACGCCGAACCGCGCCGAGCTGGCGCAGGTCGTCGGCCATTGGGGCGGCGAAGACGAGCTGCGCGAACGTGCACGCGCGCTGCGTGAGCGCCTGGGCCTCTCCGCGCTGCTGCTGACACGCTCCGAGGAGGGCATGACGCTGTACGACGCCGCAGGCGAGCGCCACGTCGACGCCGACGCGCGGGAGGTCTTCGACGTCACCGGCGCCGGCGACACCGTCATCGCGACGATGGCCGCGCTGATGGCCGCCGGCCTGCCGGCACGCGACGCGATGCCCTGGGCCAACCGCGCCGGCGGCATCGTCGTCGGGCGCTTCGGCACGGCCAGCGTCGGCTACGGCGAGCTGTTCGCATGAGCTTGGTCGACAAGCTCTGCGCCCGGGCCGACGCCCCGGCGCGCCTGGCGGCGCTGCCGCGGCCCTGGGTGTTCACCAACGGCGTCTTCGACGTGCTGCACCGCGGCCACGTCAGCTACCTGGAGCGCGCGCGTGCGCTCGGCGGCTCGCTGGTCGTCGCCGTCAACAGCGACGTCTCGGCGCGCAGCCTGGGCAAGGGCCCGGACCGGCCGCTGAACCGCGAGGAAGACCGCGCGCTGGTGCTGGCGGCGCTGGAGTCGGTGTCGCTCGTCACCTGGTTCGACGAACGCACGCCGGTGGCACTGCTGGCCGAGCTGCGGCCCGACGTCTACGTCAAGGGCGGCGACTACGACATCGAGACGCTGGAAGAGACGCGGCTCGTGCGCGGCTGGGGCGGCAGCTCGCTGGCGCTGCCCTTCGTCGACGGCTACTCGACGACGCGGCTCGTCGAGCGCATCCGCGCCGGCACATGAGCCCGCAGAACTCGTTCGGGGCCCATTCCCGCTTGGCGGGATCGGCCGCCAGGCCGGAGGGTGCCCCAGAGAGCGCACGCGCCGTCTTCCTCGACCGCGACGGCGTGGTCAACGTCGACCACGGCTACGTCGGCCGCTGGCAGGACTTCGAGTTCGTGCCCGACGCCGTCGACGCGATGCGCCGGCTGCACGAATCCGGCTGGAAGCTGGTCGTCGTCACCAACCAGTCGGGCATCGCGCGCGGCTACTACACGGAGGCCGACTACGAGGCGCTGACCACGCGCATGAAGGCCGAGCTGGCCGCCGCCGGCGCGCCGCTGGCCGGCGTCTACCACTGTCCGCACCATCCCAAGGGCTCGGTCGCGGCCTATGCCCGCGACTGCGATTGCCGCAAGCCGGCGCCGGGTTTGATCCTGCGCGCCGCAGCGGAGCTCGGGCTGTCGCTGGCCGACTCGGTGCTGGTCGGTGACAAGGCGAGCGACGCCCAGGCCGCACGCACGGCCGGCGTCGGCCGGGTCGTGCTGGTGGCCGACGGCGCGGCCGAGGCCGGGCTGGCCGAGGCGACGGCGCCGTCGCTGGCCGCGGCGCTGGCTGCCGGCCTGCTTCAGCCCAGCCGGTCGATCCCGGCGGCGCGCAGCGCCTCGACGTAGTCGGCGCGCAGCTGCGCCTTGCGCTCCAGCAGCGCGGCGCTGCGCTCGCCGACTTCGGCGATCGCCTTCTCGACACGCGCGACGACGCCTTCGACCGGCTCGCCGACCTCGATCATCTCGGCGCCGAAGCCGCGCGCCGTCTCGCCGCGCCGGTCGTGGCCGACACAGAAACCCGGCACGCCCAGCGAGGCCGACATGCCGACGCCGTGCACGCGGTGGCCGACGACGAGGTCGTAGCGGTCGTAGAGCTCGACGTAGTCGCGTGCGTCGTAGGAGTAGCGGATCGTCGCGCCGGGGAAGTCGCGCTCGAACAGCGGCACCTCGTCGACGTAGTGGGCGACGAACTCGAACTCGTGGCGCGTGCCCAGGCGTTCGATCAGCGCGCGGTACAGCGCGACGAGGAAGGCGTGCGTGCCCTCGGCGACGTTGTTGTGGCGCGCCGCCAGCGGGTGGCCGTAGATCAGCGCGATGCGTTTCACCGCGTCGCGGCGGCGCTCGTGCGGCGCCGCCAGCAGCGCCGGGCAGATCATCTGCCGCGCCGGCAGCGGGGCCAGCGAACTGGTGGTCAGCGCGTCGCGGCAGGCGATCATGCGCGCGGCCTTCAGCACCGTGGTCTCGGCCTCGCTGAAGTGCTCGCCATCGAAGCGGAAGGGCTTGACGGTACCCAGGCCGAGGAAGGCCGTCGGCGTGCCGCTGCGTGCCAGCGCCTCGTACAGCGGCGCCAGCCGGCGGCCGCGCCATTCGGGCGAGCCGGCGAAGACGACCAGGTCGATCCAGTCCAGCGACATCGAGTCCTTGAACGAGTTGTCGAGGAAGGCCTGGCGCCGGCCTTCGCCGAACTGGCGCTGCAGCAGCGCGACCGGGTCGAAACGTTTGGCGCGCCGGATCTGCGGGTTGCGGTTGAAGATCACCGGATTGAAGTCCAGCCCGGCGGCGCGCAGCGCGTTCAGGCAGCCCATCAGGATGAACTCGTCGCCGGGATTCCACTGGCGCGTGGTCGAAAAAAGAATGTTCAGCATCGGAGCGCCCCCGGCGGGGCGGTTGGGGAGTCAGGAAGCGTTGAGCTGCGCAGTGTCCAGCATCGAGCGCACGCGGGCCAGCACGGCATCGGGCTCGATCGTATCCATGCCGCGGCCTTCGATCGCCTGCAGCAGCGGGTCGTGGCGCAACGGCGGCGTCGCGCCGAACAGGCCGAGCGCCGGCACTTCGTTGGCCGCGGCCATGTTCAGCACGCCGGTGTCGTTGCCGACGCACAGCCTGCAGCGGTGCAGCACCGCGGCGCTGAGCTGGATCGAGGGCTGGGTCAACGCGCGCACGAATGGGCGCTGCCCGGCGGCCACCGCATCGACGATGCGCGCGGCCATCGCGGCCTCGGCCGGGCCGCCGACGAGCACGACGCCGTGACCGGCGGCGGCCAGCGCCTGCGCCAGCTCGGCGTAGCGTGCGTCGCCCCAGTGCTTGCGGGCCTCGGACGAGGCGATCGACAGCGCCACCGGCGCGGCCAGCCCGTCCAGCCAGCGCTCGGCGTCGGCCTGCGCCTGCGGCAGCACCTTCATGCGCGGCAGCCTGGGGCCGTCGACGAAACCCTGGGCGACGGCGAACTCGGTCGCTTCCGGATAGACCCAGTTGCCCGGTCCGCTGTGCGGGCGGATGTAGGGCGGCTCGTTGAGCCACAGCCGTTCGGCGGCCGAGAAGCCGAAGCCGGCCCGGCGCGGGATGCCGGCCAGCCAGGCCAGCACGGCGTAGCGCGGACGCGAGGCGAAGACGACGATGCGGTCGAAGTCCCGTCGGCGCAGTTCGCCGACCAGGGCCCACTGCGCGCCCAGCGAGTCGTGCCGGCCGCGGCGGCGTTCGCTGGCGCGCGGGCGGTGGTCGAACTCGATGATCTCGTCGATGCAGTCCTCGGCGGCGAGCACGTCGGCGGCGCGCGACGAAGGCCTGGCCATCAGCGTGATGCGGCCGTCGCGGCTGCGCTGCGCGATCGCGCGCAGGTAGGGGATGTGCCAGACCAGGTCGCCGATGCCGCTGCGGTGGTGCACGACGAGCGTCTTCGGGGCGCGGGAGTCGGGGGTGTTCATGCGGGCAGCAGCGTGACGCCGAGTTCGCCGAACGCGCGCTGCATGTCGGCGCGTTCGCTGTCGGACTTGAAGCGCAGCCGTTCCCACCCGAAGGCCAGGACCGGCACCTGCGGGCCGTAGATCTGGCGGGCGAACAGCAGCGCCGACGAACGCACGCCCAGCACCGCGGCATAGGCTTCGTGCTGCATGTGGCTCTCCAGCGCCTCGTCGATCTCGAGCACGCGCCAGCCGGGCTGCAGCAGCTCGCGCGCCGGGTCCTTGGGGTGGCCCTTGTAGACGACGTCGGTGAAGCCGGCCTCGTCGAGCCAGCGCTGGATGGCGGCGGCGATGCGATCGCGCTCGCCGGCCTCGGCGAGCCCGGCGCCGTGCAGGGGCTGGCCGATGACGAGCGCGCGCCGCGGGCCGGCTTCGGTGCCGGCGGCCGGCGCGACCAGCGGTTCCAGCGTCACGGTCTTGTGCGCCGGGTACTCGTGCGGCAGCCCCGGCAGCACGTAGATGCGGTCACAGAACGGCGCGTCCGAGCCGATGCGGTCGCCGCCGAAAGTGCGGTAGCGCAGCTGCGGGGCGATCAGGCAACGCAGGCGGCGCAGCTGCTGCAGCCAGCGCTTGGTGGTGCTCAGCGGGTAGCGGCGGATGCTGATGACGCCGTCGGGCAGGATGCGCGCCTGCATCGTGCGCGCGCCGCACAGGCGCGGCAGGGCGTGCAGGAAGTAGTTGATCGCCTCGGTGTCGAAGACGGCGCTGTGCAGATGCAGCTCGTCGCAGCGGCCGACCAGCGCGGCGACCTCGCGCAGGTTGGCCAGCAGCCGCCGATGGCTGCCGAAGGCCCCGGGCAGCGGCTCGATTCGCGGCCACGGCATGTAGGCCGCGGCGTCCCAGTCGGAGGCGACGACCACCGGGCCGACGCCGTGCTTGTACCAGACGAGCACCTGGCGGGCGCCGGCTTCGTGCCGGGCGGCGATCTGGCGTGCCGCCAGATACTGCAGCGGCGAGGCGACGAAGTAGACGGCGCAGCGTGTCATCGTGCGGCGATCTCCCGGTAGACCTGCAGGTTGCCGCGCACCATCGCGGCGATCGAGAAGCGCGCGACGACGTGCTCGCGCCCGGCAGCGCCGTAGCGCGCTCGCAGCGCGTCGTCGGCCAGCAGCGCATTCAGGTGGCGCGCCAGCGCGCCGACGTCGCCCGGTTCGATCAGCTCGCCGTTGACGCCCGGCAGCACGATCTCCGGGATGCCGCCGGCACGGCCGGCGACGATCGGCAGGCCGCAGGCCGCGGCCTGCAGCAGCGCCACGCCCAGGCCTTCCATCTCGGCCGGGTGCACCAGCAGGTCGAGGTTGGGCAGCACACGCGGCAGGTCCTGGCGGAAGCCGGGGAAGAGCACCCGGTCGCCGAAGCCGGCGGCGCGCGCCTCGTTCTCGATCGCCTCGCGCAGCGGCCCCTGGCCGAAGATCAGGAAACGCGTGCGCGGGTGCGCCGCCAGCACCGCCGGCAGCGCCGCCAGCAGCGTGCGGTGGCCCTTGCGCGCGATGAACTGCGCCGCCATGCCGACCAAGCGCTCGTCGGGCGCGAGGCCGAACTCGGCTTCCAGCCAGGCGCGCTCGGTGCGGCCGGGGCGGTACTGCTCGACGTCGACCGAACTCGGCACGCAGCGCAGCTTGGCGCGCGGTACGCCTTCGGCCTCCAGCACGCGGAAGATGCCTTCGGAGATCGTCACGACGCGGTCGTAGAGCCGGTACTTCAGCGCCACCCAGGCGCGCGGCTCGGGGTTGTCGACGCGTCGGCTCAGCACCACCGGCACGCCTTCCAGGCGCGCCGCCAGGCCGCCCCAGAGGTCGCTGCCGCGGCGGCTGTGCAGGTGCACGACGTCGGGCCGTTCGGCGCGGATCAGGCGGCGCAGGCGGCCGAGCATGCCGATATCGGCGTCGCCGCCCATCGCGATCTGCACGACCCGCGCGTGCGGCGCGGCGGCTTCGGCGACGGCGCTGCCGACCGGCGCAGCGAGCACGTTGTCGACGCCTTCGGCGCCCAGCCCGCGCAGCAGGAAGACGACCTGCAGCGCACCGCCGTACAGGTGCTTGCCGGCTTCGACGTGGAGAACCTTCATGAGACGGAGATGATCGGGATCGTCGGGGCGCCGCCGAGCAGCTGCATCGCGGTGTCGAAGACACGCTGCACCTGCAGCGAGCGCATGCAGTCGAAGCGGCCGGCGCAGGTCGGCCGGCGGCGGCAGGGCGAGCACGGCAGTGCGTCGTAGAGCACGACGCTGCGCGGCGTCGCGGTGTCCAGGTAGGGGCGCGTCGAGCCGAACAGCGCCACCGTCGGCACGTCCAGCGCGGTGCCCATGTGGGTGAGCCCGGTGTCGACGCCGACCAGCAGCGAGGCGTCGGCCAGCGCGGCGACGGTTTCGTCGAGCTTCAAGCGGCCGGCCAGGTCGACGGCCATCGGCGCCAGCGCGGCGATGCGTTTCGCGGCCTCGACGTCGCCCGGGCCGCCGACGATGACCGGCGTCAGCCCGCGTTCGGCGAAAGCGGCGGCGAGCTCGGCCCAGCGGTCCTCGAACCAGTGTTTCTGCGGCCGCGTCGTGAACGGGCACAGCGCCACCCAGGCGCCCTGGACGCCGGCGTCGGCGAGCACGGCACGTGCGCGTTCGCGCGGCGCGGCGCCGACGGCCAGGTCGAGGCGGAAGTCGGTCTCGGCGGCGCCGAGCGCGACGCCGAGCGCGCGGTACTCGCTGCCGATGCGCCGGTCGGCGCCACGCGGCGGCATCACGCGGTGGTGCATCAGGTACTGGCTGCCTTCGTGCGAGCGCAGGCCGACACGCTGCGGCGCGCCGGACAGCCAGGCGCAGACGCCGCTCTTGAGCAGGCCCTGCGCGTCGAGCACGAGGTCGTAGCGTTCGGCGCGCAGCTGGCGGCGGAAGGCGAGCACCTCGCTCGCCAGCTGGCCGAGCCGGCGTTCGCGCCACAGCCGGCGCCACTCGGCACGCGGCAGGCGCTTGATGCCGTCCAGGCGCGGGTTGTGCGCCAGCAGCGGTGCGGCCATCGGCTCGACCAGCCAGTGGATCGTCGCGTCGGGCCAGCGCGCACGCAGCGAGCGGATCAGCCCCGAAGCCATGACGACGTCGCCGATCGCGCTCAGGCGCACGATCAGGATGCGCGGCGGCCGCCCGGCGGGCAGCGCGAGCGGCAGCACGGCGGCGGTGTTCACGGTGCGAGGCCCGCGCCCGGCGCGCTGCCGTCGCGGAACTGGAGCTGGTGCAGCTTGTGGTACAGACCGCCGCGCGCCAGCAGTTCGTCGTGCGTGCCGACCTCGGCGACGCGGCCCTGGTCCATCACGACGACGCGGTCGGCGTTGGCGATCGTCGACAGGCGGTGCGCGATCGTCACCGTCGTGCGGCCGCGCTTCAGGTTGTCGATCGCCTGCTGGACGATGCGCTCGCTCTCGGTGTCCAGCGCCGAGGTGGCTTCGTCGAGCAGCAGGATCGGCGCGTCCTTCAGCAGCGCGCGCGCGATCGAAAGCCGCTGGCGCTGGCCGCCGGACAGCCGCGTGCCGTTCTCGCCGATCGGCGTGTCCAGGCCTTGCGGCAGCTCGCGGATGAACTCCATCGCGTGCGCGGTCTCGGCGGCGCGCTCGATGTCCTCGCGGCTGACCTCGCCCGGCGCGCCGTAGGCGATGTTGGCGGCCACGGTGTCGTTGAACAGCACGACGTGCTGGGTGACGAGCGCGATGTTGGCGCGCAGGTCGGCCAGGCGCAGCTCGTGGGTGTCGATCTCGTCGAGCAGGATGCGGCCGCGGTCCGGCGAGTAGAAGCGCGGGATCAGCGACATCAGCGTCGACTTGCCGCTGCCCGAGGCGCCGACCAGCGCGACCGACTCGCCGGGGCGGATGTCCAGCGTGACGCCGTCGAGCGCGTCGCCGTCGGCGCCGGGGTAGCGGAAGCCCACGTCCTCGAAACGCAGATGGCCGCTGGCGCGCGCCAGTTCGCGCGTGCCGGTGTCGCGCTCGGGTTCGGCATCGATGACCTCGAACACCGAAGCCGCCGCCGCCAGGCCGCGCTGCAGCGCCTCGTTGACGTTGGACAGGCGCTTCAGCGGCGCCAGCAGCAGCGCCATCGCGCCGAAGAACGAGACGAAGCCGCCGACGGTGAGCTGGTCCGAACGCGTGGCCAGCGTCGCGTAGTAGATGATCGCGGCGAGCGCGAGCACGGCGATGAACTGCACGATCGGCCCGTTGGCCGACGAGGTGCGCGTCGTCTTCATCATGTAGCGCCGCACGGCCGCCGAGACGTCGTTGAAGCGTCTGGCCTCGTAGGCGGCGCCGCCGAAGATGCGGATCTCGCGCGGGGCGCCCAGCACCTCGTGCGCGACGTGCGTCATCGCGCCCATCGAGTTCTGCTGCGCGCGGCTGAACTGGCGCATGCGCCGGCTGACCGAGCGGATGACCCAGGCGATGACCGGCAGCACGGTGAAGAACAGCAGCGACAGCTTCCAGTTCAGCCACAGCATGTAGCCGAGCAGGCCGACGACGGTCAGCGAGTCCTTGACGATCGTGATCAGCGAGGTGGTGATGATCGGGCTGATCTGCTGCGCGTTGTAGGTCAGGCGCGACATCAGCGTCGCCGACGGCTGGCGGTCGAAATAGGCCAGCGGCAGCGACAGGATGCGCTGGAACATCTCGTTGCGCAGGTCGAGCACGACGTGGGTCGCGACGCTGGCCAGCGCCACCGAATGCACGTAGTCGGACAGGCCGCGCACGATGAACAGCCCGATCAGCGCCAGCGGCATCAGGTGCGCGAACTCGGGGTCCTTCTTGACGAAGCTGCCGTCGATGAGTTGTTGCAGCAGCGCCGGGACCGAGGCCTCGGCGGCGGCGTTGACGATCATCGCGAGGACCCCGAACGCGAAGACCTTGGAGTACGGGCGAACGTAGCCGAGCAGCCGCCGGTACAGCGCGAGGGAGTCGTTGCGGGTCATCTGTCAGCTCTCGTCGACGCGCCGCGGCGGATAGCTGTCCCAGCTGAGGCAGCCCGGGCACTGCCAGAAGTACTGGTGGGCCTCGAAGCCGCAGGCGGCGCAGCGGTAGCGGTGCAGCGGCCGCGCGGCGCGCGCCAGCGCCTGTTCGACGAGTTCCAGTGCCGCCGGGTCGCCGGCGGCCGGCTTGGGCGGCGTCGCCAGCAGCGCGTGCGCGGCGGTCAGGCTGGGCTGCTGGCGCAGGCTGTCGGCCAGACGGCGGGGCTGCCCGGCGGGATCCAGCCGGCCCAGCGCCTGCAGCACGTCCAGGCTGGGGCTGCGTTCGAGCGCGCGGCCGAGCTGCACTCGCACGTGTTCGAGCCGGCCGCAGGCCTCGCCGCTGGCGGCGTAGTCGGCGGCCACCAGCGCGAAGGCGCCCGGCTGCACGGCGGCCAGTTCGTCCCAGAGCTCGACGGCCTGCTCGTGCTGCCCGGCGGCGCGTGCGCGGCGCCCGGCGATGACACGCGGCCGCGCGGCGTGGGGCGCGGCCTCGCGCGCGCGCTTGAGCGCCGTCTCGGCGTCGGCGGCATTGCCGGCGGCGTCGGCTTCGTCGGCCAGTTCGCACCAGTAGTGCGCGATGCGCGGCGCGTACGAGCCGGTGCCGCTCTTGTCCAGGCGCGTGGCGATGTCGATCGCCGCGCGCCAGCTGCGCGAGCGTTCCTGCAGCGCCAGCAGCGCCAGCCAGGCTTCAGTCTCGAACGCCGTGCCTTCGAGCGCGCGGTAGGCGGCTTCGGCGCGGTCGAAGAGGCCCGCGCGCATGTAGTCCTGGGCCAGCTCGTGCTGCGCCCGGTCGCGTTCGCCGGCCTTCAGGTCGGCACGCGACAGCAGGTGTTCGTGCACGCGCACGGCGCGCTCGAACTCACCGCGGCGGCGGAACAGGTTGCCGAGCGCGAAGTGCAGCTCGGTCGTGTCGGGATCGTTCTGGACGGCTTCGATGAAGGCGTCGATGGCCTTGTCCTGCTGTTCGTTGAGCAGCAGGTTCAGGCCCTTGAAATAGGCGCGCGGGGCGTCGCGGTTGTCGCGGCGCACCTGGCGCAGGTCGAAGCGCGAGGCGAGCCAGCCGAGCGCGAAGGCCACCGGCAGGCCGATCAGCAGCCACTGGAAATCGAAGTCCATCGGGCGTCGGTTGGGTCGGAAAGAGGGCCGGCTCGCCGAAGCGCGCCGGTCACAGGCCTTCGCGCGGCGGGTGCTCCAGCGGCAGCTCGGAGACGGGGGCCGGTGCAGGGCCGGGCGCGGGCACGGGCGTCGTCGGCGCCTGCAGGCGCGCCTTGCGGCGCTGGCGCCACCAGCTCGGCAGCATCGCCAGCACGCCGACGGCAGCACCGGCGGCGAAGGCCGCGAGCACGACGATCACCATCGGCGCCTGCCACTCGGCGCCGAAGAACCAGCGCACGGTGGCGTTCTGCTGATTGTTCAGCGCGAACGCGAAGAGGGTGAAGAAGACGAAGGCTCTGAAGAGCCAGACAAGAAGGCGCACGGCGCCGATTCTAGGATCCGGCGCGCCTTCAGGCGGCGTCGGAATCTTGCTCGGCGGGCTGGCGCGCGTCGACGGCTTCGCGCAACGCCTTGCCGGGCTTGAAATGGGGGACCAGCTTCTCCGGGATCACGACCTGTTCGCCGCTGCGCGGGTTGCGGCCCATGCGCGGGGGGCGACGGTTGATCGAGAAGCTGCCGAACCCGCGGATCTCGATGCGGTGGCCGCGGGCCAGCGCGTCGGTCATCGCGTCGAGGATGGTCTTGACGGCGAACTCGGTGTCGCGCTGCGTCAGCTGCGAGAAGCGCTCGGCAAGACGGGCGACGAGGTCGGATCGGGTCATGGCAGGGACGGATCGCAAGCGGCTTGAAACACGAAAAGGCCCGCGCGCCTGGAAAGCGCGCGGGCCGTGCAACAGCGGTTTACTCGCGGTTGTCGAGCTTGGCGCGCAGCAGGGCGCCCAGGCTCGTCGTACCGGCGTTCTCGCGCTCGTTGGTCTGGCGCAGGGCCTGCATCGACTGCTGCTCGTCGGCGTTGTCCTTGGCCTTGATCGACAGCTGGATCGAACGCAGCTTGCGGTCGACGTTGATGATCATGACCGAGACGTCGTCGCCTTCCTTCAGCACGTTGCGCGCGTCTTCGACGCGGTCGCGGCTGATCTCGGACGCACGCAGGTAGCCGGTGACGTCGTCGTTGAGCTGGATCTCGGCGCCGCGCGGGTCGACCGTCTTCACCTTGCCGGTGACGATGGCGCCGCGGTCGTTGAGCGTCGTGAAGCTGGTGAACGGATCGACGTCCAGCTGCTTGATGCCCAGGCTGATGCGCTCGCGCTCGACGTCGATGGCCAGCACGATGGCTTCGACTTCCTGGCCCTTCTTGTAGTTGCGGACCGCGCTTTCGCCCGGCTCGTTCCACGACAGGTCGGACAGGTGCACCAGGCCGTCGATGCCCGCGGACAGGCCGACGAAGACGCCGAAGTCGGTGATCGACTTGACCGGGCCCTTGACCTTGTCGCCGCGCTTGACGTTGGCCGCGAACTCCTCCCAGGGGTTCGGCTTGCACTGCTTCATGCCCAGCGAGATGCGACGCTTGTCTTCGTCGATCTCGAGGACCATGACTTCGACTTCCTCGCCCAGCGAGACCACCTTGGACGGGGCGACGTTCTTGTTCGTCCAGTCCATTTCGGAGACGTGCACCAGGCCTTCGATGCCCGGCTCGATCTCGACGAACGCGCCGTAGTCGGCGATGTTGGTGATCTTGCCGAACAGGCGCGTGCCGTTCGGGTAGCGGCGCGAAACGCCCAGCCACGGATCGTCGCCCAGCTGCTTGATGCCCAGGCTGACGCGGTTCTTCTCGGCGTCGAACTTGAGGACCTTGGCCGACAGTTCCTGACCGACCTGCACCACCTCGCTCGGGTGACGCACGCGGCGCCACGCCATGTCGGTGATGTGCAGCAGGCCGTCGATGCCGCCGAGGTCGACGAACGCACCGTATTCGGTGATGTTCTTGACCACGCCGTGCACGATGGCGCCTTCGGTCAGCGTCTCGAGCAGCTTGGCGCGTTCTTCGCCCATCGAAGCCTCGACGACGGCGCGGCGCGACAACACGACGTTGTTGCGCTTGCGGTCGAGCTTGATGACCTTGAACTCCATGGTCTTGCCCTCGAACGGGCTCATGTCCTTGACCGGACGCGTGTCGAGCAGCGAACCCGGCAGGAAGGCGCGGATGCCGTTGACCAGCACCGTCAGGCCGCCCTTGACCTTGCCGCTGACCGTGCCGGTGACGAAGTCGCCCGACTCCAGCGCGTTCTCCAGCGCCATCCACGACGCCAGGCGCTTGGCCTTGTCGCGGCTGAGGATGGTGTCGCCGTAGCCGTTCTCGACGGCGTCGATGGCCACCGCGACGAAGTCGCCGACCTGGACTTCGAGTTCGCCCTGGTCGTTCTTGAACTCGTCGATGGGCACGTAGGACTCGCTCTTGAGCCCGGCGTTGACGACGACGTGGTTGAACTCGATGCGAACGACCTCGGCGGAGATCACTTCGCCGACGCGCATGTCGTTGCTCTTCAGCGACTCTTCGAACAGCGCGGCGAAAGCATCAGCGCCGCTCTTGGCGATGACGGTAGTGGAAGCGGACATGTGGTTCCTGTGCCCGGAGGAGTTGAAGGCAGAGCCGGGCGATGCTTGCAGCGGGGGCTGCAGGGTTCGTTGAACACACCCGCCGCGCCCGGTGGCCTGACGGCCGGAAGGGGAGCGCAGCGGAACCTGGGAGAACGCGCGTCAGGCCGTGCGGCCGAACGGGCGGCGCTGTTGCCACCAAGCCAGCACCTGGGCCACCGAGTCCTCGATGGAAAGTGCCGAGTTGTCGAGTTCCAGCGCGTCTTCGGCCGGCTTCAACGGCGAGACGCTGCGTGATCGGTCACGCAAGTCCCGCGCCTCGAGGTCCGCGCGAAGGTCGTCGATATTAGCAGAAATTCCCTTGGAAATCAGTTGCTTATAGCGACGCTCGGCGCGCTGGGCGGCGCTGGCCGTGAGGAAGACCTTGAGCGGCGCGTCGGGGAAGATCACGGTGCCCATGTCGCGGCCGTCGGCCACCAGGCCCGGCGCGCGGCGGAACGAGAGCTGCAGCTCGTGCAGCGCGGCGCGCACCGCCGGCCAGACCGAGACGCGCGAGGCCATCAGGCCGCTGGTCTCCAGGCGCAGCTCGTCGGTGATGTCGCGCCCGCGCAGCCAGGTGCGGCCGGCGTCGGCGCCGTCGCCGAAACGCAGGTCCAGGCCGGCGGCCAGCGCCGCCAGCGCCGGCTCGTCCTCGGGCGAGACGCCGTCCCACAGCGCGGCGATGCCGGTGGCGCGGTACAGCGCGCCGGAATCCAGCAGCGCGTAGCCCAGCGCCGCGGCGACCTCGGCGGCCAGCGTGCCCTTGCCCGAGGCCGTCGGACCGTCGATCGTGATCACCGGCACCTCGGCCGGTTCGGCGCGCGCCAGGGCTCCGTTGAATGTGCTTATTTTGTTCTCATTTCGTTTCCAATTCGTCAAGGTAAATTCGCGGTCCGCTAGTGCCGAATTTGAGCCCGATTCGCCGTGGCGCGGTGATCGGCGGGCGGTCCGCCAATTAGTCATACTAATGGCCCCTTGCGTTTTCGGCGCTGTTGCAGTCTATGCCGCGCCAAGCGGCGGGGCCGCAGTGCAGCAAGGGGAGGATCGGACGATGCATCTCATCCAGTTCACCGACGACAAGGGCAACAAGGCCGTCGGCGTCACCGAAGGTGGCAATACCAGCGTGGTGACCGGCGCGGGCAGCGTCTATGCGCTGGCGGCCGAGGCGGCCGAGCGCGGGCTGGACCTCAGGGCCGTGGTGATCGACAAGGGCCTGGGGGCGACGCGTGGATCGCGGAGGCGCTGCAGCGCGAAGGCAGGCTGCTGGTGCCGGTCGATCACCCCGATCAGCGCGCACCTCTATGTCACCGGCACCGGGCTGACCCATCTCGGCTCGGCTTCGACGCGCGACGCAATGCACAAGTCGATGCAGCGGCCGCCGAGGCGCCGCTGACCGACAGCATGAAGATGTTCCGCATGGGCCTCGAGGGCGGCAAGCCGAAGCCGGGCGAGAACGGCGTGCAGCCCGAATGGTTCTATAAGGGCAACGGCTATTCGTCGCGGCGCCGGGCAAGCCGATCCCCTCCCCGGCCTTCGCCAAGGACGCGGGCGAAGAGCCCGAGATCGCCGGCATCTACTTTATCGGCAAGAACGGCAAGCCCTTCCGGCTCGGCTTCGCGATCGGCAACGAGTTCTCGGACCACGTGACCGAGCGGGTGAACTACCTGTTCCTCGCGCATTCGAAGCTGCGCTTCTGCTCGTTCGGGCCGGAGCTGCGGGACGGGCGAGCTGCCGCGCAAGGTCTCGGGCATTTCGCGCATCCTGCGCGACGGCAAGGTGATGTGGGAAAAGCCGTTCCTGTCGGGTGAGGACAACATGAGCCACACCATCGCCAACCTCGAATACCACCACTTCAAGTATGCGCTGTTCCGGCAGCCGGGCGACGTGCATGTGCACATGTTCGGGACGGCGACGCTGAGCTTTGCCGACGGCATCAAGACCGAGCCGGGCGATGTGTTCGAGATCGGGGAAAGCCAGTTCGGCCTGCCGTTGCGGAACGCGGTCGCCTGGGACGCCCCCGAGACGTCCCGTGGTGACAAGCAGCTCTGACCAATGTGATCCCGGGGGCTGTCCGTAGCGGCAGCCCCGCGGACGTTTTTCGCCGCCCTTCGCGGCCGCTGCGCCAACCGGCGCGAATCCCCCCGCCGCCGGCAACGCTGCCTTTCGATCAGCGCCGCACAAATATCGGGGCCAGTCTTGGCGCCGCCCCCGACAAGTCATTGCACCGTCCGGCCCGGCCAATACAGCTGCCCGAAGACGACCGGGCGCGGCCGCAACTACAGCTAAGCTGTGGCCCCATGGGCACAATCCCCAGCGAACTTATTGTGGCCGCGGCTTCGCCAAGATCAGACAGCCAGGCTGTCTCGTTCCGGGCGTCGCGGGCATTTGCTGAAAATCCGATCGATCGGGCTCAGCCCAAGTTAGCGGCGGCAGGGAACACTGCCGGCGCGGTGCAAAGGGAGGCATTCGCGTCAAACTCCACCTATTGAGCGAAAGGCACTCCCTTATGATCACCGTCACCTCCTCCATCACGGCGGAAGAGCTTCAGGACATCATCGATTCCGCCGCGGCCGGCGAGACCATCTATCTGTCGGCGGGGCGAGTACACGTTCGATACGACCGTGGTCATCGACCGCGACAACATCACCATCCAGGGGGCGGGCTCGGACGAAACCACCATCAACCTGACCGGCGATGCCGTCGCCGGGGGCGCGTTCCAGATCGGCACCGATCTCGACAACTCCACCTATACGGGCGACTACACGCTCTCGACCGCGGCCAGCGAGGGCCAGACCTACCTGCACCTGACCGATGCCTCGGGGATCGAGGCCGGCGACGTGCTGTGGATCGAACTCGAGAACACCGACGCCTATCTCGACGCGATCGGCGACACGACGTGGCGCGAGGACAAGGCGCTGCGCACCTCGATGGTGGAAGTCGCCTCGGTCAATGGCAACACGGTGACGCTGACCAACGGGGTGGCGTTCGACTTTTCCACCGCGACCTCCATCCAGGTGATCGACGTGGCCGAGAACGTGAAGCTCGGCGGCTTCACGGTGGAATCGGGGCTCGCCGAACAGGCGGCCGACAACTTCACCAATGTGTCCGACGCCTATGATCGCTCCAGCGTCATCACCCTGTCGGCGACGAGCAACGTCAAGCTGTTCGACATCACCATCGACAATGCCCCCTCGAACGGGATCACCATCTCGCAGTCGATCTATGTCGAAGGCTCGAACCTCACCGTCGACGGCGCCGTCAACAAGGGCGACGGCGGCAACGGCTACGCCTTCCAGCTCAAGCAGGTCTACGACAGCAGCCTCGTCGGGCTCGAGGCCTACGACACGCGGCACGCCGTGCTGTTCGCCAGCTGGACCAGCGAGGCCAACAACTACATCCAGGTGCGCGAGACCAATCGCGACATCAATTTCCATGGTGGCCAGGACCATGACAACGTGGTCGAGGTGATCAACTCGATCCGCACCGATACCGAGGCGAACTACATGTCGCCGGCGGTGTTCATCAACGACGAGGGCACCAGCTACGGCGCTCCGACCGACGCCGACGCCAATACGATCACCTTCGTCCATGTCGAGGGGACCAACAAATCGGAGGAGCTGGTCGCGGCCGATTCCGGGGCCACCTTCTATGCCCGGGCCGGCGCCGACACGCTGATCGGCGGCGACGGTGACGACAAGCTCTATGGCGAGAAGGGCAACGACACGATCGTCGGCTCGGGTGGCGACGACGTCATCGACGGCGGCGTCGGCACCGACACGCTGACCTACGACAACGGCCGGACCGCCTACACCATCGGCAAGGACTTGGGCGGGCACTACATCGTGCTGAAGCCCGATGGCAGCTACGATACGGTCAGCGGCGTCGAAACCATCGAGTTCAACGGCTCGACGGTGAAGCTCGCGAGCCTCAGCGACCTGCCGACGGTGTTCTTCGGCAGCGACGACGCGGACAAGATCACCATCTCGGGCAGCAGCGACATCGTGCTGGCCGGAGACGGCTTCGACCGGATCGTTTCGGCCTACAGCTACGCGCTGGGCGACGACGCCGAGGCGCTGGAGTTCAGCGGCAGCAGCGCCGTCGACGGCTACGGCAATGCGCTCGACAACGCCTTCACCGGCAATGACGCCTCCAACAAGCTCTATGGCTATGACGGCGACGACCGCTTCTACGCACGCGGCGGCAACGACTACGTCTATGGCGGCGACGGCGACGACCTGCTGTACGGGCAGGCCGGCAACGACCGGCTGTATGGCGGCGACGGCGACGACACGCTCAACGGCAGCTCGGGCGCGGACACCTTCGTGTTCTCGACCGGCAGCGACACGATCGAGGACTTTTCGCTCAAGGCCGGCGACCGGCTCGACGTCGAGATGACCAGCTTCGGCGATGCCGACGACTTCCTCGCCGCGTTCAAGACCGCCGCCGCGACCTCGGGCGATACGCTTGCTTCGCTCGGCATCGACGTCAGCGCCAGCGGCACGCAGATCGAAATCCATGTGCTCGACAGCGACGGCACGGCGATGGACCTGGTGATGAACGGCGCAACGCTGTCATCGCTGCTGGCCTCGTCGGACTGGATCGTCTGACGCCCGGAGCGACTTGCCTTTCCATTCGGCAGTGAGTTCCCCAAGCTCCCACTGCTGAAAAATGCGGCACCGCCAACGTGCCGCGATGGCCCCGGAACCTCGCTGTTCCGGGGCTTTTATTTCGGAAACATTGCGAGTCATGCTCGCATGGCATGGCAGGCCGGAGCGCCACGCGCGTTCTCCGCAGGGCGTCCCGCCGCGACACTGACAGCGCGGACCAGGAGTGGCGGATCGCAATGCAGTTGAACGGCGCACGAGGCGGCGGTTTCCTCGGCGCCCTGATCGGGCGCACCCGACTTGCCGTGGCCGCGCTGGCGGTCCTCAGCCTCGCGGCCAACCTGATGGTGCTGACCGGCTCGCTGTTCATGCTGCAGGTCTACGACCGGGTGCTGGCCAGCCGGTCGATCCCGACGCTGGTGGCGCTGTTCGCGCTGGTGGCGTTCGTCTACGCCTTCCTCGCCGTGGTCGACCTGCTGCGCAGCCGGATGGCGGCACGCTTTGCCGCCGCGCTCGAGCGGTTGCTGGCCGGCGATGCGTTCCGGGCGGCGCTGCGGCGCTCGCTGCTGCCGTTCGGCGGCCGCGCCGACCCGATGCGCGACCTGGACGCCATCCGCCACTATGTCGCCGGCCCCGGGGCGCTGTCGCTGTTCGACCTGCCCTGGCTGCCGGTCTACCTGCTGCTGGTGTTCCTGTTCCATCCGCTGCTCGGGCTGTTGTCGACCGGCGGCGCGCTCGTCGCGACCGTCCTGCTGATCGTCAACGAGCGGCTGGCGGCGCGCCCCGTCGCCGAAATGAGCGCGGCGCAACTGGCGCGCAACGCGATGTCGGACGATGCCCGGGGCAATGCCGAGCCGGTGCTGGCGATGGGCATGCTCGACGACATCACCGAGCGCTGGCGGATGCGCGCCGACGCGCTGACATCGGTACAGTACCGCTCGGCCGATGTCGGGGCGCTCTATTCATCGGTAACCAAGTCGTTCCGCATGCTGCTGCAATCGGCGGTGCTGGCGCTGGGCGCGTACCTGGTGATCCGGGGCGAGCTGTCGGCGGGGTACATGATCGCCGCCTCGATCATCACGTCGCGGGCGCTGGCCCCGGTGGAGCAGACGGTGGCGCACTGGCGGAGCCTCGCCGCCGCGCATCAGGGGTTTCGCCGGGTCGCCGCGCTTCTCGCCGCACGATCCCGCCGGAGCGGAACGGCTGCCCCTGCCGCCGCCGCGGGAGCGGCTGGATGTGCGCATGCTGGCGTCGGGCCCGGACCTGCGCGGCCAGCCGCTGGTGTCGGGCGTCAGCTTTTCGCTGGAGGCGGGAGAGGCGCTCGGCATCCTCGGCATGTCCGGATCGGGCAAGACCTCGCTGGCGCGGGCGCTGGTCGGCCTGTGGCCGCCGCTCGGCGGCGATATCCGGCTCGATGGCTCGGAGCTGGCGCACTATTCGCCCATCGCGCTGGGCCGGCACATCGGCTACCTGCCGCAGAATGTCGGGCTGATCGACGGCACGGTGGCCGAGAACATCTCGCGCTTCCGGCCGGATGCGACCAGCGAGACGGTGCTCAACGCGGCGCGGCTGGCCGGGGTGCACGAGATCATCGCCACCCTGCCCCAGGGTTATGACACGCGCGTCGGCACGCGTGGTTCGGCGCTGTCGGCCGGGCAGCGGCAGCGCATCGGGCTGGCGCGCGCGCTCTACGGCGATCCGTTCCTGGTGGTGCTGGACGAGCCGAACTCGAACCTCGATTTCGTCGGCGATACGGCGCTGACGGCGGCGCTCTCGGCGGCCAAGGCGCGCGGCGCCATCGTCATCGTGGTGGCGCACCGGCCGAGCGCCATCGCCGTGTGCGACCGGCTGGTCTACCTCGTCAACGGACGGATGGCGGCCTATGGCGCCAAGGCCGAGGTGCTGAAACAGGTGACGGCGCCGGCGGCGCGCATCGAGGGGGTGCGGGTCGATGGATGATCCGGTGCACAGCCTCCGCCGGCATGCCGTCGCCGGACTGGTGGCGATAGGACTGTTCGCGCTGGCGCTCGGCGGCTGGGCCAGCACTACCGAGATCGCCGGCGCGGTGATCGCGCAGGGCAATATCGTGCCGCTCGCCGGCAGCAAGTCGGTGCAGCATCCGGATGGCGGCGTGGTCACCGAGATCCTGGCGCGCGACGGCGACCATGTCGCCGCCGGACAGGTGCTGGTGCGGCTCGACAGCACGACGGTCTCGGCCAACCTGGCGGTAATCGTCTCGCAGCTCAGCGCCGCCTTTGCGCTCGAGGCGCGGCTTACCGCCGAGAGCACCGGGGCGAGCGATATCGCGGTGCCGGAAAAGCTCGCGGACTGGCCCGATCGCGCGACGTTCGACCAGCTGCTGGCCGAGCAGGACAAGCTGCGGCGCAGCCGGGCCGACGAACAGGCCGGGCTCAATGCGCAGCTGGCCGAGCAGATCCGGCAGCTCGAGGAGCAGATCGCCGGCTATGCGGCGCAGCGCACCGCCATCGCCACCCAGCACAAAATCCTCGCCGACGAGACCAGCAGCAACGAGACGCTGCTGCGCAGCGGGCTGGTGGAGGTGACGCGGATCAATACGGCGCGGCGCGAGCTCGCCGAGCTCGACGGCGACGACGGCAACCTCGCCGCCGAGATCGCCGGGGCGCGCACCGCCATTGCAGGCAATCGCGCCAAGATGGCGGAGACCGAAGCGAGCTTCCGGGCCAGCGTGCTGGAGGATTTGCGTGATGTCGGCCTGCAGATCGCCGAGCTGCTGCAGCAGAAGATCGCGTCCGAAGACACGCTGGCCAAGCTGACGATCCGCGCGCCGCAGGCCGGGGTCATCCACGAGTCGACGGTGCGTACGGTGGGTGGCGTGGTCGGCGCGGGCGAGACGCTGATGCTGGTGGTGCCGACCGACGACGGGCTGGCGCTCGAAGCGCGGGTGTCGCCGCTCGATGTCGACAAGCTCTTCGCCGGCCAGGCGGCGACCATCCGGCTGAGCGGGCTCGATCCGCGCACGACGCCGCAGCTCGACGCCACGGTCGATACCATCTCCCCCGACCTCACCAAGGATACCAGCACCGGCTCGACCTACTACGAAATCCGCCTGACCCTGCCACCCGAGCAGCTGGCGCGGCTGCCGGGCGGGCAGACGCTGGTTCCCGGCATGCCGGCCGAGGCGTTCATGCGGACCTCGGACCGCACGGTGCTGACCTATCTGCTCGCCCCGTTCGGCACCCAGCTCAGCCATATCTTCCGCGAGGACTAGGCAGCTTCGACCTTTTGCTGCTTTACCCTCGATAACTAACATGTCAGTTTCCGCGCCGCCCGGAAGCGGGCGAAAAACGGGAGAAACTGCCATGACTGCCAATGCCTTCAAGACGCGCCGGGTGGGCCGGACGGAGCTCGAGCTCACCGAACTCGGCCTCGGCGGCGCAACTCTCGCGGGCATGGGCGGCAACGAGGTGCCGGACGAGCAGGCGCGGGCGCTGGTGAGCGCAGCGCTGGACGCGGGCATCGGCTATTACGACACGGCGCCGCACTATGGCGACGGGCGCTCCGAGCACCTGATGGGCGACGGGCTGCGCTACCGGCAGGACGGCGCCGCCATCTCGACCAAGGTGGGACGCCTGCTGCGCCCGGTGCGCTCGGAGGCGACCCGCACGGTGCCGCGCGGCTGGACGTACCCGTTCCCGTTCGAGATCAAGTACGACTACACCTATGACGGCGTGATGCGCTCGTACGAGGCCAGCCTGCAGCGGCTGGGGCTCGGGCATGTCGAAATCCTGCTGGTGCACGATATCGGCGTGCAGAGCCACGGCGAGGACGGCAACAGCAAGCACTGGGCCGATCTCGCCGGTGGCGGCTACAAGGCGCTGGACGAGCTGCGCCGCAACGGCGACGTCAAGGCCATCGGGCTGGGCGTCAACGAAGTGCCGGTGCTGGTGAAATCCTTCGAGATCGGCCAGTGGGACGTGTTCCTGCTGGCCAACCGCTACAACCTGCTCGAGCAATCGCCGCTCGAAACGCTGTTTCCGCTCTGCGCCTCGCATGGCGCCTCGGTGATCGCCGCCGGCCCGTTCGCGGCGGGCGTCCTGGCCGGCACCAATGTTTGGGGGCCGGATACCGGCCGCTACCAGGCGCCGCCGCCGCATATCGTCGAAAAGGTCACGGCGCTGAAGGCGGTCTGCGACCGTCACGGCGTGCCGCTCGGCGCCGCGGCGCTGCAGTTCGGCGTGGCGCATCCGGTGGTGGTATCGGTGCTGACCGGTCCAAAATCCCCGGCCGAACTCGAGGGCATCCTCGGCTGGTGGCATACGCCGATCCCGGCAGCGTTCTGGGACGAACTGGCGGACAAGGGACTGGTGGCCAAGGGCACCCCGCTGCCGAATGGGCGGGTGGCGTAGAAGCTTCATTGCCGGCAGACGGCCCCCTCCCGACCTCCCCCACAAGGGGGGAGGTGCCGGCCGGCGGGTTTGGCACGATCGAGCTACAGCCTCGACTCTGCACCTCCCCCTTCATGGGGGAGGTTGGGAGGGGGCCCTCTCTCTCAATCAGGCGAACTACAGCCCGACCGCATCCTCGAGATAGTGCCGGCGGATGCCGAAATAGGCTTTCGCGTCATTGAACTTGCGAACGCGGCGGCGTCCTTGCCGCCCTTTTTCTTGGTCGCGACGATCAGCACGTTCTTGGGGGTGTGCACGTCGGAGACGAACTCGAAGACCTTGGTGGAATAGCCGAAGTGCTCGAGGATCATGGCGCGCATGGCGTCGGTGACCATCTCGGCCTGGCGCTCAAGGAAGATACCGTGGCGGGTGACGAAATCGAGGTCGGTGCCGCGGTTGGAGGTCTCCATCTCGCGGCGGATCTGCTTGTGGCAGCACGGCGCGACGACGATCAGCTCGGACCCGGCGGCGATACCCTTGGCGATGGCGTCGTCGGTGGCGGTGTCGCAGGCATGGAGCGCGATGAGCGCATCGGCGCCGGCTGAATCGAAATCGGCTATCGAGCCCTGCCGCGAAGTGCAGGTGTGGAGACGCCGGTGTCGCTGGCGGCGGTGTTGCAGAACTCGACGAGGTCGGCGCGGAATCTCGACTCCGACCACCTCGGTCGGCAGCTTGCAGGTGTTGGCTCAGGTAGTCGGCCACGGCGAAGGTCAGGTAGCCCTTGCCGGCGCCCATGTCGACCACACGGCGCAGCTTTCGGGCGGAATGGCCTTGAGCAGCGGGCCGAGGATTTCGACGTAGCGGTTGATCTGGCGGTACTTGTCGCCGGAGGCTTTCAGCACCTGGCCGTCGGCGCCGGTGACGCCGAGCGCGGTGAGCCAGTCGGAGGCGCCGGCCTTGATCGGGCGGGCCTTCTGGCGATCGTGCGCCAGCGACGGCGCGGCCTTGCTGGTCGGCGCGGTCTGCTTCAGGCGCGGCGCCTTGCCCTGCGCGTCGTAGCTCAGATCGAAGGCGGTGGTGAACAGGAAGGCCTGGTGGAAATCCTTCTCCAGCAGCCGTCGCAACTGGCCGATGGCGCCGGCGGGCGGGTGGTTCTGCGTCAGGTCGCGGCGATCGTGGTGAAACACGAAGCTCAGCTTCAGCGCGTCGCGGATGGTCGCGGGCTTGATGTCGATGCTCTTGAGCGTCTCGTCGGCGCCGAAGGGCATGCGAAGCGCGAGGCGCACAAGGCTGCCGTCGGCGACGCTGGCGTCGAGTGCGGCGAGAAACTGGTCGAGCTTGGAGAGGGCGTTGTCCATCGCTGCCATATAGGCGCCCCGGCCCGAAAACGCTACTCCGCGCCCTGGTCGACCTTGCCGAGCACGTCCTTGACCTTGGTATTGATCTGGTCGAGCGAATAGGGCTTGGGCAGGAACTCGACGCTCTGGTTGTCGGCGATGTCCTGGCGGACGCTTTCCTCGGCATAGCCGGAGACGAAGATCACCTTGAGGTCGGGCATGCGCTCGCGCACCTTCGGTGAGCAGCGTCGGGCCGTCCATTTCGGGCATCACCACGTCCGAGATCATCAGGTCGATGCGGTAGTCGATCTCGTCCAGCACATCGAGCGCCTCGTCGCCGCTATCGGCCTCGAACACCTCGTAGCCGGTGGTGCGCAGGGCGCGGGCCGAGAACGAGCGGACCGAATCCTCGTCCTCGACGAGCAGGATGCGCTCGTGGCCGGTGAGGTCCTTGACCTGGGCCACGGCCTGCTTGACCGGCGCCTCGCCTTCGCTGGGCACGTAGCGCGGCAGGAAGATGCGGAAGGTGGTGCCCTTGCCCGACGACCGAGTCGACATAGATGAAGCCGGCCGACTGCTTGACGATGCCGTAGACGGTCGACAGGCCGAGGCCGGTGCCCTTGCCCAGCTCCTTGGTGGAAAAGAACGGCTCGAAGATCTTTTCCATGATCTCGGGCGGCATACCGGTGCCGGTGTCCTCGACCTCTATCAGCACGTAGTCGGCGGCGGGCATGCCGCGATAGTTGAGGCCGGCGGCCTCCTGCTCGGTGATGTCGCGGGTGCGGATGGTGATGGTGCCGCCGTTCGGCATGGCGTCGCGCGCATTGACGACGAGGTTGACCACCACCTGCTCGAGTTGCACCAGGTCGGCCTTGACCGGCCAGACATTGGCGGCGTGCTCGACGCCGAGGGTGATCTGCTCGCCGATCAGGCGCTTCAGCAGCACCGTCAGGTCGTCGAGGTGCCCCGGCACTTCCAGCACCTGCGGACGCAGCGTCTGGCGGCGCGAGAAGGCGAGGAGCTGGCGCGTCAGCCCGGCAGCGCGGTTGGCGCTGTTCTTGATCGACATCAGGTCGGCGAAAGCTCGGATCGCCCGGCTTGTGCTTCAGCAGCAGCAGGTCAGTGAAGCCGATGATGGCGGTCAGCACATTGTTGAAGTCGTGCGCCACGCCACCGGCCAGCTGGCCGACGGCCTGCATCTTCTGGCCCTGGGCGAACTGCGCCTCGAGCTTGCGCTGCTCGGTCATGTCGAGGGCGTAGACGTTGATGCGCTCGGCGTCGTCGCCGCTCTCTTCCGAGCTCGAGACGTAGAGGCGCACGGCCTGGTCGCCAGCGCGGGTCAGCGCCGCATCGACCGGCTCGATCTCGGAACGGGCATCGGCGGCGGCGCGGATGGCGGTCTCGAAGGCGTCGCGGCTCGGTTCGGCGAGCAGGTCGACCATGGGCTGGCCGTCGATCGACTTGTCGCCACCGGACCAGCCGAAGATGCGACTGAACGGAGCGTTTGTGCGGATGATCCGGCCGGACTTGTCGAGGGTAGCGATGGCGAACGGAGTATCGTTGAAGAAGCGCGAGAAGCGTACTTCGGCAGCGCGCAGGGCCTCCTCGTTGTCGGTGCCCTGGCGGCGATCGAGCACCAGCGTGCGGGTCTCGCCGAGCTCGCCCTCGGCGAGGCGGGCGGCGCGATGCATCAGGCGCACCGGGAAACTGGTGCCGTTGCGGCGGACCAGGTCGATGTCGATGATCTCGGTGCGGATCTCGCCGTCGGAGCGACCGCGCATCAGCAGGCTGGAGCCGTCGCCACGCACGATGTCGTTGAGCTTGAGCGCGCTCGACTCGAACTCGGCGAGGTCGTAGCCGAGCCAGTCGGCGAGGGTCGAGTTGATGTACTGCACCCTGCCCCGCGCATCGGCGGAGAAGAAGCCGGCCGGCGCGTGGTCGAGATAGTCGATGGCGCGCTGCAGCTCGAGGAAGGCGTTGTCCTGCCGTTCGCGGTCGCGGGTGATGTCCTCGACGGTCCACAGCACCAGCGGCTTGTCGGCGTCGCCGACGACCGGCAGGGCGCGGATGCCGACGCGGTACCAGAACGGCTTGGTCGAGCCGCCGGCCGAGCCGCCGAGCCCGCCGACGATGCGGATGTCCTCGCTGGCGGGACGACCGTCGCGCGCGGCGCGGGCCAGCCGGTAGATCGCCTCGGCCGCCTCGGGCTCGCCGGCAAACAGCCGGGGCACCGAAACCGGCACGCCGTCGGTGACGCCGCCGGGGAACTCGCCATAGTGGGCGTTGACGTAGCTGATCTTGCCCTCGCGGTCGGTGACCAGCGCGCCGAACGGCAGGCTGTCGACCACGGCGCGGCTCAGGGTCTGCCGGTCCTCGCTGGCGGAGAAGTGAAACAGCCCCGCCGCGATGGCGAACAGGCAGAATACGCCGACCACCGCGAGCAGCCCGAGGAAGACCAGGATCAGGTCGGCGGGGATGCGATCGCCCATGTAGGCGATGAGCGCGGCCACGGCTATGAAGAACGCGGCCAGCGCCACGACGCGCCACAAACCGGAACTCGAACGCCCGCGGCTGAGCAGCGGTGCAGGATAGTTGTCCTCGTCGAGCGGCAGAGGTGCCATGCGCAGGTGATGCCCCAGGGGAAATCGCGCCGAATCGGCCTTGCTAGAGGTCTAGCAAAAGGCCTTGCCGCTTGGGTAGCGACAAAGCCGTTATCCCCGCCCGTGGCGACACTGGCGTGACTATCCGGTCGCCCTCCAGCCACGCCGGGCCTCGATGCGCATGACGAAGCCGATGACTTCGGCCACGGCGCGGAAGTGTTCGGGCGGAATGAACTGGTCGATCTCGACCGCCGCGAACAGCGCACGCGCCAGCGGCGGGTTCTCGATGATCGGCACGTCGCTCTGCTTGGCCAGCTCGCGGATGCGGAACGCCACGGCGTCGGCGCCCTTGGCGACGCATTGCGGCGCGCCCATGCTGCCGTCGTACTTCAGCGCCACGGCGAAGTGGGTCGGGTTGGTGATCACCACGGTCGCCTTGGGCACGGCGGCCATCATGCGCTTGCGGCTGCGGTCCATGCGCAACTGGCGGATGCGGCCCTTGATCTTGGGATCGCCTTCCTGCTGCTTGTACTCGTCGCGCGTCTCCTGGACGGTCATCTTGAGCTTGTTCCACCAGCGGGTGCGCTGGTAGGCGTAATCGAAGATGGCGATGAGCGTCACGATGGCCAGCACCGTGCCGAAGATCTTCATGCTTAGGTCCATGAAGTCCTGGACGATCATGATCGGCTCGATGGTGATCATGTTCTCGAGCGTCGATATCTCGGGCGCCAGCACGAACCAGAGCGCGGCGGTAACCACTGCCAGCTTCACCAGTCCCTTGGCGAAATTGACCAGCGCCTCGACGCCGTAGAGCCGCCCGAACGCGGCGATCGGGTTGATCTTGTTGAAGGTCGGCTTGAGCGGCTCGAGCGACAGCAGCGGGCGGTGCTGCACCAGGTTGGCCGCCACGCCGAACACCATGATCACGACCGAGGGGATCAGGGCCGTCAGCAGGATCGAGCCGGCGAGGTTGTTCCAGAACTGGCTGAGCGCCTGGCTGCCGACCTCGAACTGGTCGGCGTGCTCGAGCAGGGTGCGGAGCGGCACCATCAGGCCCTGCGCGGTCGGCGCGGCCATCATGGAAAAGACCAGGGCCGAGCCGGTGAGGATGAACCAGGTATTGACCTCCTGGCTCTTGACCACATTGCCCTTCTCATGGGCGTCCCGGAGCCGCTTCTCCGAGGGGTCTAATGTTTTCTGTTCCTGGTCCGGGGTGTCGTCGCTCACCTCAGACGCCCCGCAACATGGCCAGCACGTTCTCGAAGTGGGTGAGGTAGAGCCCCATCATCATGGTCGCGAGGATCGCCATGAGGCCGAGGCCGATGCCGACGGTAGCCGGCATGGCGATGAAGTAGACCTGCAGCTGCGGCATCATGCGGCTCAGGATGCCGATGCCGAGGTTGAAGACGAGACCGAAGACGATGAACGGCGCCGACATCTGGATGCCGACGACGAAGGCGCCGGCAACGGCCTCGATCACCGTCTGCGCGGTGTCGCCGAACATCATCGGATCGGTGGGCTTGAAGATCATGTAGCTGTCGTGGATCGCCGACAGCGCCACATGGTGCAGGTCGGTGGCAAAGATCAGCGCGATGCCGAGCACCGACAGGAACGACCCGACGAGGGCGCCCTGGATGCCGCCGTTGGTCGGATCGGCGGCCTGCGCCACCGAGAGGCCGGCCGAGGACGCGATCACCGCGCCGGCCACCTGCGTGCACGACACGGCGAGCCTCGCGATGCCGCCGAAGATCAGCCCGACCATGATCTCGTGGATCAGCAGCGCGATGACGCCGAAGACGTCACCGGACAGCGCCGGGATTACTGGAGACACAGTTGGATAGAGCACCCCGGCCATCACCAGGGCGAAGCTCAGCCGCATGCGGGCGGGAATGGTGGTTTCGCCGAGCGCCGGGATGACCATCAGCATGGCGCCGACGCGGGCGAAGATGATCAGGTAGATGTAGGCGGTGCCGGGCAGCCAGTTGAGCGAGACCATCTCAACCGCCATTCATGATCAGATCGACGATCTTGTTCATGTACGAGCCGAGGATCGAGCCCATGAAGGGCAGCGTCAGCAGCATGGTGACGAAGATCGCGAGGATCTTGGGCACGAAGACGAGCGTCGTTTCCTGGATCTGGGTCAGCGCCTGGACCAGCGCGATGACCACACCGATGACGAGGCCGACGATCATGATCGGGCCGCCGATCAGGATCATCACCCAGAGCCCTTCACGGGCGACGTCGAGAACTACGGAGCCGGTCATGGGGTCACGCTTAGCGCGAGTCGGCGCCCGGTCAGATCGTCATCTTCATGATATCCTCGTACGCCGAGATCACCCGGTCGCGTACGGCCACCATGGTGTCCATCGCCATTTCGGTCTGGCTGATAGCGCTCACCACGTCGATCATGTCGCCCTTGCCGTTGACCATGTCCATGGTCTTGGCGTCGGAGACCTTGCCAGCATCGACGACGCCCTGCACGGCCTGGCCGAGCATCTTGGCGAAGTCGTTGCCGCCGCCCTGCCCGGCGTCGGCGACCTGGTCGAGCGTCTGCTTCGGGCTCTGGCCCAGGAGCTTGGCGGCATTGCCGTAGGCCATCGTGGCGGCGTTGACGGGGAAAGCCATTTCTAACTCCTGCTAGCGCCTTCAGGCCTTGAGGATATCGAGGGTCGACCCGAGCATCTGCCGGGTCACGGTGACGACGTTGAGGTTCGCTTCGTAGCTGCGCTGGGCCTCGCGCATGTCCATCGTCTCGATCATGGTGTTGACGTTGGGGTAGCGCACATAGCCCGAGGCGTCGGCGGCCGGATGGCCGGGCTCGTAGCGGGTGGTGAAGTCGGAGCTGTCGTAGGCGATGCGGCCGATCTCGACCTTTGTGGCGCCGAGCTCCTTGTCCATCACCGCCTCGAAGGTCGGGATCTTGCGCCGGTACGGATCCTCGGTCGGCGACTTGGCGGCGGAATCGGCGTTGGCGAGGTTTTCGGCGATCACCCGCATGCGGGCGGTCTGGGCGTGGAGCCCGGTGGCGGCGACCTTGAGGGACGAGAGGAAATCGCTCATGGCTTAGCCCTGCTTGCCCAGCGCGGTCTTGAGGATCTTGACCGAGCGCGTGTAGAGCGCGGTCACGGCCTGGTAGTCCATCTGGTTACCGGCGACCTTCATCATCTCGTCTTCGAGCGTGACGCCGTTGCCTTCCGGGGTGATCTCGAAGCTGTTGATGGAGCGCGAGTTGAAGCCGTCGGCATCGTCGCTCGTCCCCACCGCGATGTGCGAGGGATTGGTCGTCGCGGTCGCCACCTGCGCCACGCCGAGGCTCTGCATGTGCTTCTGGAAGCCGAAGGTCTCGAGGTCGCGCCCGTGGTAGCCGGGCGTATCGGCATTGGCTACGTTCTCGGCCAGCAATGTCTGCCGGGCCTGATGCCAGCGCATCTTTTCGGTGAGGGCGTCGAGCAGTCCGAGCTTCATGGGAATCCCCAGCGGCAATGGGAAAATTCTGCCTAGCAAGGGTTAACGAGGCGTTAACCACGAGGCTTTGATCGGGGCGATGCCTCGCATTTTGCGAAAAATTGGCGCATTACTCGGCAAGAAGTTCCACGGTTCTCGCGTTCGGATGGCCACCCGAACCGGCACTCGGAGTGCGCGGCTATGCAGTTTCTGTCTTCCCTGCTGGGCGAGTCGGCCGGCACGATGGTGACATCGGTGCTGGCGCTGGGCGTCGTGCTGGTGCTGATCGTGCTGGCGCTGTGGGTGGTCAAGTTCATCAGCCGCAGCGCCCCCCTGCCCGGTCGCGGCCGCAACCGCCGGCTGAGCGTCGTCGACCAACTGCAGGTCGATCCGCGGCGCCAGCTGCTGATCATCCGGCGCGACGACGTGGAGCACCTGGTGCTCACCGGCGGGCCGCAGGACCTCGTGGTCGAGACCGGCATCCCGGTGGAACGTCCGCCGCTGCCGACGCGCCGACCCGAGCAGGAGGCCACGGCGCCGCCCGCCTCGCCGCTCAGCAAGCCCGAGATCGAGAAGCTGCGCTCGTTCGTCCGCCAGCCGCAGGGGCCGCGCAAACCGACCTCGCTGCGCCACACCGGCCTGCTGCGTCCGGTGACGCAGGCGGAACCGGCAATCATCCCGATGCCGCCGATGGCTGGGGATAACTCCGGCCGGGCCAAACCCGACTCAGCTACAACGCCCGAAGGCACAGACAACGGGCGGATTGCGCTTGGCGCTCATCGCACTTTCGGGGACGGCAGCACGGCGGGATCGCGTTGATCGCCCGGCGCTCAGGCGCCTGATTGCCCTCGCCGCGCTGATCGCGGCGGTTCTGCTGCCCAGCCTGGCCTTCGCCCAGGACATCTCGATCAATTTCGGCGACGACACGACGATCACCGAGCGCGCGGTGCAGATCGTCGGGCTGATCACTCTGCTGTCGCTGGCGCCGTCGATCCTGGTGATGGTCACCAGCTTCACCCGCATCGTGGTGGTGCTGTCGCTGCTGCGTACCGCCATCGGCCTCACCACCTCGCCGCCGAACTCGGTGATGGTCAGCCTGGCGCTGTTCCTGACGCTGTTCGTGATGGGTCCCACGCTGGAGCAAAGCTACAACAACGGCATCGCGCCGCTGATCGCCGGCACCATCCCGATCGAGGAGGCGTTCACCCGCTCGGCGGCGCCGCTGCACGATTTCATGACGGCCAACGTGCGCGAGGAAGACCTCAAGCTGTTCTTCGACATGTCGCAGACCGAGCCACCGGCCGATGCAACGCTGATCCCGCTGCAGACGCTGATCCCGGCCTTCATCATCTCGGAACTGCGTCGCGCCTTCGAGATCGGCTTCCTGCTCTACCTGCCGTTCCTGATCATCGACATGGTGGTGGCCTCGGTACTGATGTCGATGGGCATGATGATGCTGCCGCCGGTGACCATCTCACTGCCGTTCAAGCTCATCTTCTTCGTTCTGGTGGACGGCTGGCACCTGGTGGCCGGATCGCTGATCCGGAGCTTTGCCGGGAGCTAGGCCGACTTGCCGGCCGCGGCGCCGGTCTGGTTCGGCGTCAGGCCGGACTCGTTGCCGTAGATCTCGCGGTACGACTTGATGAACGCATCTAGCGAGTCCACCGCCGCCACCTCCTGTGCCACCTTGCGGAACTCGGTCGAGGTCGGCGACAGCGAGCGCGTGACGTAGTCGAACAGCGGCCATTCGGCCGATTGCGACAGCTGGTCGGAGAATTTCGCGCGCAGCCGCGACAGGCCGCGTTCGTCGCCGGCCAGCACGAAGCCCACCGCCGCCTTGACCACGCTCATGCGGCCCGCCTGGGTCAGCGCCGGCCCACCGTCGCCGGGCGTGCTCAGGGTTTCGAGCAGTTCGGAGGCCATGGTGTAGTTCTTGGACTTCCAGTAGCCGTCGACGCGCAGGTAGTCGGCGTCCTTGCCCGAGACCTTCGAGATCAGGTCGAGCGCCAGCTCTTCGCGCCCCGCGTCGATCAGCGCCCGCGCTTCGAGCACGCGGCGCTGGCGGGCCAGCTGCGTCGGGATGTCGGCGAGGCGGGTGTCGTCGAGGGCCTTGAGGGCCATGTCCGGCTTGCGGTCGGCGATACGGATGAGCGCGAGGTCGGTCGCCACCTGCGCCTTGGCGACGCCGTTGAGGCGGCTGCTGATCTGGTACTCGAGCAGGTCGCCGGCCTGGGCCAGCAGGTCGACCTTGACCAGCCGCCGCGCCAGGTTGCGGATCATTTCGTCGCCGCGCGCGCCCGGCGGCGTCAGCTGGCGGAAATCGTAGTAGAGGGCGAGCGCGTCGAGGTCGGCCAGCTTGTCGGCGGCGCCGTTGAGATAGAGATCCTCGAAAGTCTGCCGCGCTTCGCCGAGCAGGTCATTGATCACTTTGCTGTCGGGGAAGGTCGCGGCGGCCTCGCGCACCGTGACGAAACCGTCGCGGTAGGAGTGGCTGGCGAAATAGAGTTCGGCCAGGAGCTTGTCCATGTTGGCTTCGAGCGGCGTGCCGCGCCACGTCAGGACCTCGGCGGAGAGCGTGTCGACGGCCTTGGCCAGATCGATCTTGCCACCCTTCCTGAGCAGCAGCAGCGTGCGGTAGACGGCTTCGGCCCGGGTCGGGCGGTAATCGGCGGTGATCACCTGGCCGTAGCTGTCGAGCGCGTCCTTGTCCTTGTTTTCGAGCTCGGCGATGCGGCCCTGCATGAGCTGGTAGTAGCTCACCTGTTCGGGATCGAGGGCGGCGAAATCGACCTTGGCGGCGAGGCGGAGCGCCAGCTGCGCGTCATCGGTCTCGACCGCGGCGCGCATGCCGGCAAAGTAGAACTTGGTCTGCACCCAGCGCGGATAGCTCTCGGCAATGCCTTCGGCGGCAAGGGCGTCCTGGTGCGCGCCGGCATAGTCGACCGCGTCGACCTTGGCGATGGTGCGCCATAGCAGGGCGTCCGTCTCGTCGGGGAAGGTACCGCCGGCGAGGATCGGCAGCGCATCCTTGGGCCGGCCGGCGAGCGTGTCGGCGATGGCGCGGATCAGGTCGATCTTCTTGTTGAGGTCGTCGCTCTTGAGGTCCGACTTGAGCACATCGAGCACGCCGAGCGCCTCGTAGGAGAAGTCGTTGCCTAGATAGAGCTGCGCGAGGTCGAGCCGCGCTAGGTCGCGCACCCGGCCCTCGGAATTGGCGGCCTTGGCCATCGCCTGCTCGCGGCGCTCGGTGAAGGCGGCCGGATCGTCCTCATGCCAGATGCCGAGATCGAGATAGCTCTGGCGGAACTGCGGTGAGTCGCCGGCATCTAGTTTTCGCGACGACTCGGCCGAGGACAGCGTCAGGCCGGGCTTGGAGCTGATGACCGCCAGCTTGTCCTCGACGGCGACGTCGAGCTCATCGGTCAGAGGCTTGATGACGAGGCCATGCGCCGACTTCAGCGCATCGAAATCGACGAACTGCAGGTCGCGGGTGAGACCACGGGCCGGCGGCATGACGGTGACGACGCGCAGCGAGTTCCCGACCACCGGATCCTGCAGCACATGCACCTTGCCCGGCCGCTCGAGGTCGGCCGTCATCTCGTAGCGGCCCTTCTCGTCGCGATCGCGCGTCAATTCCATCGGCTCGGTGGCGCTGAGTAGCGCATCGCCGAGCGACAGCACCCAGGCGCGGCCTTCCGAACCGAGGGTGGCCAGCTTGTCGGTGGCGAGATCCATGCGGATCACCTTGGTGTCGCTGGCGGCGACCACCTCGAAGTCACGAGCGACGCTCGACAGCAGGTCCGACGAGGGAGGCGCGTTCACCGACTGCGGCGTGTCGAACACCATCCATACGGTGTCGCCGCGGCGGAACACGGCGGCGGGCGTATCGGCGTCGAAGGGGAAAGCGATGCGGACGGTGTTGCCCACGGCGGACACCTGCGGCACGACGGTGCCGCGGCTGACCGGATAGAGATCGGTGCTGGTATCGCTGCCGCTTTCGAGGCCGAGGCGGGCGGCGACCCGTTCCTCTTCCTGCTTGGCGGCGATTTCCAGCGCCAGCTTGGCCTGCTTGGCCTTTTCTTCCTGCGCCAGGGCGGCCTGCAGGCCCTGCTCCGGCGCGATATCGATATCGACGATGAAGCTTGTCTTGGACAGCTCGTAGAAGCGCGGAACGACGCCTTCGGCGAGGCTGAGATCGACCCTGGTGTCGGCCTTGCCGACAGCGTTGGTCGCGCCCTTCAGTTCCGAAGGCAGGTTCGAGATCAGCGCGTAGAGGTCGAGCGGCACGGGCCAGTCGAACTGCAGCGAGCCCTTGGCGCCCTTCAGCGCAAACTTGGCCTTGGTCTCGACGTTCCAGTCGAACTGGATGCGCAGGAAGGTCGGGTTACGACCGACGCGCACCGTACCGACGGGCTTCAATTCCTTGGCCTCGTCGGCCTTGCGCTTCTGCTCGGCTTCCTCGGCGACCTTGCGGGCCCGCTCGGCCAGCTTCTGCGTCACCTCGGGCGGCAGGGTCGGCGGCGGACCGGCCCAGTTGGGCGGCAGCAGGTCGACATAGAGGCTCTCGCCGGCTTCCATGCGGTTGATGTTGTAGGTCGAGCGCAGGCCGATGCGGATGCCGCGCTCGTCGCTGTCGACCCGGCCGATGGTGGCGTAGTCCGGCAGGGCAAGCGCCACGTCCGGCATCAGCACCGAGACCGGCTGCTCGAACTCGATGGCGAGCACGCCGTTGTCGTAGTTGACCTTGTAGGCCGGCAGATCGGTGCGATTGGGGAAGGTGATGACCAGGCGCCCGAAGTTCTGCTCCTGGGTCGCGAGGACCTGGGCCTTTTCCTGGGCGAAAGCGGGTTGCAGCAGCGTGCCGAAGAGCATGGCAAGCAGCAGCGCCACAATGCGCGACGCGGACACAATGGTCCCGTGCGGATGTCGTCCCAGCGCTGTCATGCCGGCGTTCTGCCTGCCCTACACACTTCTGCTGGGGCAAAGCATAGGTCGGCGGGCTTAACGCGGGCCTAATCGGCTGGCGCAAAGCTCGGCAAATTCAGAGCTTTCCGGCGTTCTACTGGCCGACGATCTGCGGCAGGTTGGCGAGGTCTTCGATCGCGGCGGGATCGACTGTCGGGTCGGCCTGCTCGCGGGCCAGCGAGGCGGTCAGGGTCTTGGCCTTCATCGGCTCCATGCGCGCCAGGATCGGCGCCATCTTGCGCGGGTTCATGGCGCGCGCCACGCGCAGCAGCGTGTCGTTGTCGAGGGCGTTGAAGATGACGGCCGCTTCCTTGGGCTTCATCGTCTCGTACATGGCGACGATGCTGGCGAACTGCTCCTTCTCGTCGGTCTTTTTCTGCTCGACCAGCGAGTTGATCTGCTGTTCCAAGGCCTTAAGGGCAGCCGTGCGCTCGTCCAGCCGCTTCTCCGCCGCCTCGACCAGGGCGGAGCGCATGTCGAGTTCCTTGGCGCGGGCATCGAGCTCGTCGCGGCGCTCGGTCAGGCGGCCGAGCAGCTGTTCCTCGCTGCTGTCGTCACTGCCCACCGGGGCGAGCTTGCCCGCGCTGTTCAGTTCCATGGCGAGGGCGTCGCCGTCGGCGTTGACCGGGATCGGAACACAGTCCTGGGCCTTGGCCGGGGTCGCCGCGGGGGCCGCATGCTCGCCGCCTTCGGCGGGCGCCTCGGCCTCGGTCGCGCCGCCCTCGGCACTCGCCGCCGCGTGCGTTTCCTCGCTGGGAGGGCAAGCCGCCTGCATTGCCGCGGGCGCGGCCGGGCCGTCCGGCACCTTGGGCGCCTCGGTAGCGGTCGCAGCGGCTTCGCCGTGCCCGCCGCCTTCGGCGCTGGCCTCGGCGGCGCCGCCGAGCGGCAGTTCCGGGGCCGTGTCGGCGATGGTCGGGCTGGTGTCCTCCAGCGTCTGCGCCTCGGGCAGCGTCATGGTCGGGTCGGACGACGTGGCGGTGGTCCCGCCCTCGCCGCCACCGGAATGCTCACCGCTGCTGCTGGCGGCGACCGCGCTCGTCGTGCCGGTCAGCACGTAGCCACCGCTCGTCACCAGCCCGATGCCCTTGAAGAGCAGCAGCGCCGTGGTGGCGGCAATAACGACCGGCAGGAGGCGCGGAGACTTGATCACGCAGCGTTGCCCCGGATGCGCGGCCGCAGCGCCAGCTGCTGCAGGGCCGACTGCGCCTTGTTGGGCTCGGCCTCGAGGCGATCCTCGATCGGCTGGGCCCGGGCGGCATTGGTGATCCGGGCCAGACGGTCCATGATCTGCTGGCCGGCGCTGACATGGTTGGCGAGCTCGACCCCGAACCGCTCGGCATCGCCCAGCCGCTCCGCCAGTCCGGTCTCGGCGTCACGGGCCGTGGCCTTCAGTTCCTGGATCGCGGTGTTGGCGAGGCCCGTGGCCTGCACCAGGTCGGCCACCATCTGCCGAAGCTCGCCGCGATCGGCGTGTAGCCGCTTCAGGCGCTGGTTGAGGACAACGCAGTAGCCGATTGTGGTCGCGAGCAAAATCGCGACCAGGGTTTCGACCACCATACCCAGCGGCAGGCCAAACATCAGCGTTGCTCCATCTTGTTGTCGTCGATGGCTTCGAAAGCGGCCATCGTCACTTTTGGCGGGTTCAGCGGGCGAGCCACGCGCACCGAGACGTGGTTGCCGATATGGCCCATGATCGCCTCGGTCAGGTCGATCTCGCCACAGCGCAGCTTGACCGGATCGGACGGCGAGCGCTCGAACATCACCGTGTCGCCGGGCTGCAGCGACAGCACGCGGTTCAGCGGCAGGCTCATCTCGTGCAGGACCGCGTCGATCTCGACGTCCGCCGCGTAGACCTCGGTGGCGAGGTGCCCTTCCCAGATCGGATCGCGGCCGAACTTCTCGCCCATGTACATCTGGAGCATCTGCTCGCGGATGGGCTCGATGGTGGCGTAAGGCAGGAGGATCTCGATCTTGCCGCCGCGATCGTCCATCTCGATGCGCAGCTCGATCAGGATGGCGGCATTGGCCGGGCGCGAGATGGCGGCAAAGCGCGGATTGGTCTCGAGCCGCTCGATCTTGAAGTTGACCTCGGTCACCGGCTCGAAGGCGCGGTGCGTGTCCTCGAGGATCACCTCGATCATGCGGCGGGCCAACGCCATCTCGATGGTGGTGTAGGGCCGGCCCTCGACGCGGATCTGCCCCCCGACGCGCCGGCCGCCGAGCAGCACGTCGATCATCGAGTAGATCAGCGAGGAATCGACGGTCAGCAGGCCGTAATTGTCCCACTCCTCGGCCTTGATCACCGACAGGATGGCGGGCAGCGGGATGGAATTGAGGTAGTCGCCGAAACGCACCGACGAGATCGAGTCCATCGCGACTTCGACGTTGTCGGAGGTGAAGTTGCGCAGGCTCGTCGTCGCCAGCCGGACCAGCCGGTCGAAGACGATTTCGAGCATCGGCAGGCGTTCGTAGCTGACCAGCGCGGAGTTGATCAGCGCCTGCACGCCGCTCAGTTCGGCATTGCCGCCGGCGTTGGGATCAAAGCCGAGCAGGCTGTCGATCTCGTCCTGGTTGAGCACGCGGTCGGCGGCCCCGGCATCGGCGCTGTCGCCTTCCAGCATCGCCGCCCATTCGGCGCTGATGCCGTCGTCGCCGGCTTCGGCCGCCGCGGGCGCGGCGCCGCCGGCGGCCTCGCCCAGGCCCCACTCGTCGCTCAGCTTGTCCTGGTCGCTCGGGCCCGGCATCACTGCACCAGGATTTCTTTGAACAGGATGGATTCGACCTGCTGCGGGAAGATGGCGAGGTTGACGCGCCGCCGCAGTTCCTCCTTCAGCCGGTAGATCCCTGCCGAACCTTCGAGGTCGGATTTGCGCAGCTCGCGCAGGTAAACCTGGAAGGCGTCGACCACCTTGGCCATGCGCGGCTGGATTTCGGTCATCACCTCTTCATTGGCGACTTCGAGCGCCACGGTCAGTTTCATGAACTGCTCGCGGTCACCCTCGCCCTTGAGGTTCACCGTCATGGTGGGCAGATTGAAGATGAAGGTCGGCGCCGCCTCGGCGACATGCGCGTCCTGCTTGGGCGGAGCCGAGAACAACAGGAAGTAGGCCGCCGCGCCGCCGCCCAGCAGCACCACCACCGCTATGCCGATGGCAATCAGCATGATGGGCGGCTTCTTCTTGGCCGGCGCAGCTTCGCCAGTTTCGATATCGGCTTCCGCAGCCATGCCCCAAACCCCTGCGCCCGGACGATTCCGGCCATGTTCGAGCTAATCGCCAGAGAGTTAACGATTGGTTACGAGGCGTGCCAAAGCGGCATAATTTGCCGGGCAGATTTTGCCACGCGGCACTGCCCGGCCGTGCCAACCAGCCCCCGAAAATCCACCTAACCCATTGATATTGCTATGCCACCTGACTTGGCATGGTTGCTGCAATGTTAATGGCGAGCCTGACGGCCTGGGGAGGTCGGACGGTTCGGGGACTTAACGGGGAACTTGCGCCATGGAAAATGCGCAGCTCATCAGCCTGTCGCGGCAAATGGCCCTGCAGCGCCAGATGGACGTGGTGGCGAACAATCTCGCCAACATGACGACCACCGGCTTCAAGGCCGAGCAATTGCTGTTCGAGGAATACAAGATGCCGGTCGCTCGCGACCAGGATTTTGCGCGCCCCGACCAGACGCTCAGCTACGTGATGGACTGGGCGACGGTGCACGACCTGACCAGCGGTCCGATGCTCGATACCGGCAACCCGCTCGACGTCGCGCTGCAGGGCAAGGGCTTCCTCGTCGTGCAGACGTCGGATGGCGAGAAGTACACCAAGGCCGGCAGCCTCGCGATCGGCCAGGACGGTGTGCTCAAGGACCCGAGCGGCAATCCGATCCTGGGCTCCGGCGGCCCGATCACCTTCGATGCCAGCGAGACCGACATCTCGATCAGCGCCGACGGTACCGTGTCGTCGAGCGCCGGGACCAAGGGCACGCTGCGCGTCGTCGAGTTCAGCGAACCGCAGAACGCCCAGCGCTACGGAGAGAACCTGTGGACCGGCGGCTCCCCCGTGCCGGCGACCGACACCAAGGTCATGCAGGGCGCGATCGAACGGTCGAACGTCTCCAGCGTGGCGCAGATGAGCGAAATGATCCGCATCCAGCGCGCCTACGAAGGCATGTCCTCGCTGATCCAGAAGCAGGACGACCAGCGGCGCGACGCCATCAAGAAACTCGGCAGCCTGAACGCCTGAACGGAGCAGAGCAATGAAAGCCCTTTATATCGCCTCTTCGGGAATGGCCGCGCAGGAGCGCAACGTCGAAGTCATTTCCAACAACATCGCCAACATGCGCACCACCGGCTACAAGCGGGCCCGCGCCGAGTTCCAGGACCTGCTGTACCAGGCCTATCGCCAGGCCGGCGCCACCACGTCGGAAAGCGGCACCATGGCGCCGGTCGCCATCGAGGTCGGCTCGGGTGTGCGGACCGCCGCCACCGCCCGCATCATGACGCAGGGCACGGTCGAGCAGACCGACAAGGAGCTGGACGTCGCGATCAGCGGCGAGGGTTTCTTCGTGGTGCAGATGCCGGACGGCAGCACCGCCTATACCCGCGACGGCAGCTTCGAGCGCTCGTCGGAAGGCGAGCTGGTGACGGTCGACGGCTACGCCGTGCAGCCCAGCATCACCATCCCCGACAATGCCACCTCGGTGTCGATCAGCGACGACGGCATCGTCGAGGTCTATGTCGGTTCCGACACCACGCCGACGCAGGTGGGCCAGCTGCAGCTGGCGCGCTTCGTCAACAAGGCCGGCCTCGCGGCCATCGGCAACAACCTGTTCTCCGAGACGGCGTCGAGCGGCTCGGCGCAGGTCGGCACGCCCAACAGCGAGGGCGTCGGCAAGCTGATGCAGAACTACCTCGAAGCCTCCAACGTCAACTCGGTCACCGAGATCGCCGACCTCATCCAGGCACAGCGCGCCTACGAGATGAACTCGCGGGTGATCTCGGGCGCCGACGAGATGATGCAGTCCGCGGCGCAGATGAAGTGATCGGGAGACGATAGATGAACAAGCTGATCCTCCCTGCCCTCGCCGCCCTGCTGCTGTGCACCGCCGCGCAGGCCGCGCCGGTCCTCAAGTCCCAGGTCTCGATCAACCATCCGGTGATCACCGTCGGCGACATGTTCGACGACGCCGGGCTGCTGGCCGAGCGGGCGCTGTTCCGTGCGCCGGAACCCGGCACCACCGGCATCGTCAGCCTCGACGCGGTGCGCGCCGCGGCCACCCGGGCCGGTCTCACCGACTATGTCGCCGAAGGCGTGCTGAGCGTCCGGGTCGAACGGCAGGTCACGCTGATCGGCGCCGATACGCTGCAGAAGCTGATCCGCGACGACCTGGCGCGGCGCGGCCTCGTCGCCGCCGATGTCGAGGTCGACACGCGCTTCGACACGCCGGACATCTCGTTCCGCGCCGAGAACGTGCCGTCGCCGATCTCGCTGACCTCGCTCGACTACCAGGCCGGCGCCGCCATGTTCTCGGCCCGCTTCGAGATCGCCGGCATCGCCCTGCCGGTGGACGTGAGCGGCCGGATCGACCTGATGGTCGAGGTGCCGCACCTGATCAGCAGCCTCAAGGCCGGCGACACCATCACCGCGGCCGATCTCGACATGCAGAAGGTGCCGGTCGGTTACGCCGACCAGTCGGGCGTCATCGGCTTCGACGAGCTCATCGGCAAGCAGATGCGCCGCGCCTCGCGTGCCGGCGTCATGCTCAAGGCCAGCGACGTCACCGAGCCGCTGGCGGTCAAGCGCAACACGCAGGTCACCGTGCGGCTCTATTCCGGCCCCCTCACCCTCACCATGATCGGCCAGTCGCTCGGCGATGCCACCGCCGGCCAGACGGTCCAGGTCATGAACAGCGTCTCGCGCAAGATCCTGACCGGCGTGGCTGCCGCCGACGGAACCGTGCAGGTCGTCACTGCCTCCGCCCAGCTCAAGCTGGCCGGCCTCTAAGGGCGCGAAAGGACTTCTGAAATGAACATGCTCAAACTCACCGCCCTGCTCGCCGCCACCGCCCTGCTCGCCGGCTGCTCGACGCTCGACCAGCTCGCGTCGGTCGGCGAAGCACCCAAGCTCACCGCGATCGAGGATCCGACCGCGCAGGCCGGCTACCGGCCAGTGTCGATGCCGATGCCCGAGCCGGTTGCCGTGTCGTACCAGCCGAACTCGCTGTTCTCGAGCCAGAACAAGGGCTTCTTCAAGGACCAGCGCGCCCACAAGGTCGGCGACATCCTGACCGTGCTGGTGACCATCAGCGACAGCGCCAAGTTCTCCAATGCGACCGACCGGTCGCGCAGCTCGGCCTCCGAGGGCAGTGTCGGCGGCGTGCTCGGTTCGATCATCGGCGGCAAGGTCCCGCTCGCCTGATGTCGATGCCTCCGGCACCGTCTCGACCAGCGGCAGCATGTCCGACAAGGGCGAAGGCAGCGTGGACCGCAAGGAAAGCATCGAGACCTCGGTCGCGGCCGTGGTCACCCAGGTGCTGCCGAACGGCAACTTCGTCATCGAAGGCCGCCAGGAAGTGCGCGTCAACAACGAGGTGCGCGAGCTGATCGTCGCCGGCATCGTCCGCCCCGAGGACATCAACGCCGACAACACGATCGAGAGCGCCAAGATCGCCGAGGCCCGCATCTCCTACGGCGGCCGCGGCCAGATCACCGCGGTGCAGCAGCCGCGCTACGGCCAGCAGATCGCGGACGCGATCCTGCCCTTCTGATCCCGGTTCCCCGGCTGGCGGCACAATCCCCCATTGGTGCCGTCAGCCTCCGGCAGGTCCTCCCCGGACCGTGCCAGCGAGGGCGCAGTCTCCCCGGCTGCGCCCTTTCCCCATTTGCAGAGTTCGGCAACACTGCCGGCAACGTGCTGTAATTCCTGCTGGAATTGGTGCGAAGCAAATCCTTGAGGTACGTGCCTCTTGACGCTTTGGGGATTTGGCGGCAACGATCCAGACATGGTCGGCGCATGCCGATCGACAGCTAGCGGCATACCGTCCGAGGAAGACGGCGCCGCGGCATGGAGGACAGCTACAGCAAGCAATGCCGGCCCATTCGGGCTGCGGCGGAGCTTTGCCGGCATATCGCCAGCTGGGACAAGGGAGGGTCCTGCGATGACATCGACAAAACTGCTTCTTTCACTCGGGCTTGCGAGCCTGATGGCGGCGACCACCGGCCAGGCCTTCGCCGACCCGGTCACGCTGCAGATGTGGACCAACGCCACCAACGATCCGCTCAAGGGGATCTTCCAGGGCGCGGCCGACGCCTATCACGCGGCGCACCCGGACGTGACCATCCAGATCACGCCGATCCAGAACGAGTTCGATCGGCCAGCAAGATCCACGCTGGCGCTGGGCTCGGACAATCCGCCCGACATCTACTTCAACCAGGGCGCGGCGCTGCTCGCCACCCAGGCGCAATCCGGCAAGGTCGCCGACATCACCGACGCCACCAAGAACTGGATCGGCGACATTGGCGCGGCCGCCAACAACTGGGCGGTCGACGGCAAGCAGTATGGCATCCCCTACACCATGCACGTCGTCGGCTTCTGGTACCGCAAGGACCTGTTCGCGAAGGCCGGCATCGCCGCGCCGCCGACCACCATGAACGACCTGCAGGACGCCATCGCCAAGCTCAAGGCCAAGGGACATCGTGCCGATCGCCGTGGGCGGCAAGGACCGCTGGCCGGATGCGTTCTACTACGACATCTTCGCGCTGCGCCTGTGCGGCGTCGATACGATGCGCGCCGACCTGGCCGCCGGGCAGCTCAAGGACCAGTGCTTGACCGATGCCGGGCAGACGCAGCTCGACTTCCTCAAGTCCGAGCCGTTCCAGGATGGCTTCAACGGCACCTCGGCCCAGCAGGGTCCGGGCAGCTCCGCCGGCATGGTCGCCAACGGCAAGGCCGCCATGGAGCTGAGGGCACCTGGAATATGGGCGTCATGCAGAGCCTGAACGACGACAAGGAGCTTCGTCGATCAGATCGGCTGGTTCCCCTTCCCGGCCGTCGAAGGCGGCAAGGGTGACCCGACCGCGGCGCTCGGTGGCGGTGACGGCTTCTCGTGCACCACCAACGCACATGCCGACATCTGCGCCGACTTCCTGCACTTCATGTCCAGCAAGGACATCCAGGAAGACCATGATCAAGGCCAACTCGATCACCATCCCGGTGGTGGCCACGCCGGCCGACGCGATCGAGCTGCCGGTGCTCAAGGATGTCGTCGCTTTCAACGGCAAGGCGGCCTACGTGCAGACCTACTTCGACCTCGCGCTGACCACCGCGCAGGGTCAGGCGCTCGACGATGCCGCGGCCAATCTGTTCGCCGGCCAGGGCGGCGCGTCGGCTGTTGCCGACGCCGTCAACGCGGCGCAGTAAATCGACCGATCTCCGCCGCCGTCCCGCACGGCGGCGATCCGAAGCCGGCTCACGCCCGTGTACGCCGCCGCCCTTCAACATCCGCAAGGCGGCGGAGCTTGTGTTCCTGATCGGCCCTTCGCTCGGCCTGTTCGTGCTGTTCGTGTTCGTGCCGCTGGTCACGGCCGGCCTATTACAGCCTCTCAACTGGAACGGCTTTGGCCCGCTGAGCAAGTTCGTCGGCCTCGGCAACTACCTCAAGATCCTCAACGATCCGGTGTTCCAGAAGGGCGTGTTCGAACAACCTGTTCGTCGCGGTGTGCTCGTTGGTTATCCAGCTGCCGCTCAGTATCGCGCTGGCGCTGCTGCTGAACGGCCGGATGCGCGGGCGCACTGTGCTGCGGCTGCTGGTGTTCACGCCCTACGTGCTGTCCGAGGCGATCACGGCCGTGATGTGGCTGCATCCTGCTGCAGCCCGACGGCGGGCTCGACGCGCTGCTGCGCGCCATGGGGCTGGGCGGGATGGTGCAGCTGTGGCTGGGCGAACCGAACCTCGTGATGTGGACGCTGTTCGGCGTCTGCACGTGGAAATATATCGGCTTCGGCATCATCCTGTTCCTCGCCGGCCTGCAGGGCTCGCCCGAAGAGGTGCGCGAGGCGGCGGAGATCGATGGCGCCAGCCCGTGGCAGATGACCTGGTACATCACCCTGCCGCTGCTCGCCCCGACTATCCGCATCTGGATTTTCCTCTCGGTGATCGGCTCGCTGCAGTTGTTCGATCTCGTCTGGATCATGACGCTGGGCGGCCCGCCGGAGCCTCGACCACGATGGCGACCTACCTGATCGACCGTGGCTTCACCCGCTACAGTCCGGCTATGGCAGCGCGGTGGCGATCGTGCTGTTCGTCCTCTGCTTCGTGTTCGCCCTGCTCTACCAGCGTTATGCGCTGCGCCGGGACGTCGAGGGCGCGCTGACCACCTCACCGAAGGCCGCGACATGAGCCAGTCCGTTCCCGCCTCGCGCCCCGCCGGCACGCGGTTCGACCCGACTGGTGCCGGATCCGCTACCTCGTCGCCATCCTGATCGTCGGGATCACGGTAGTGCCGCTGCTGCTGGTGGTTCTCGGCGGCTTCCGCACCAACGGCCAGCTCAATGCCGATCCGGTCGGCCTGCCCAACCCGTGGGTGATGACCAACTACATCAACGTGATCACCGGCGAGCTGTTCTGGCGCTTCCTGTTCAACAGCGTGGTGATCGCCGTCGGGTCCACCATCCTCACGGTGCTGCTCGGGGCGATGGCCGGCCTTCGCTCTGTCGCGCTACATGTTCCGCGGGCGCGAGGCGATCTACACCCTGTTCACCATCGGGCTACTGTTTCCGCTCGGCGTGGCGGTGCTGCCGGTCTACCTGCAGCTGCGCGCCGCTGCACCTGCTCGACAAGCCCGCTCGGCGTCATCATCCCGCAGGTGGCCTTCGCGCTGCCGGTGACGGTGATTGTGCTGCGCCCGTTCATGGCGGCTATTCCGCGCGAGCTGCAGGACGCGGCCGAGATCGACGGGGCCTCGCGGCTCGGGCTTTTTCTGGCGCATCCTGCTGCCGTTGTCGCGGCCGGCGCTGGTGACGGTGGCGCGTGCTCGACCTTCGTCGTCCAGCTGGAACGGCTACCTGCTGCCGCTGCTGGTGTTCAACGACCAGAACAACTTCACCCTGCCACTCGGCGTCGCGCGCGTTCCAGACGCAGTATGCCCGCGACACCGCGGCAGTGCTGGCGTTCACGACGCTCAGCATCATCCCGGCGCTGGTCTTCTTCCTGCTGCTCGAGCGCCGGATCGTCGGTGGCCTGACCGGCGCGGTGAAGGGCTGATGAACGTTCGGACACAAACTAAACAATTGGAAACTTGACCAGCGCGCGCGGTGGCGGAGATCCAGGACATTCCTGAACTGCCAGAGCCTCGTCATCCCATGCGCGTGTTTCGTCTTGTCCTGCCAGTCCTCGCCCTGATCGGCGGCACGTCGGCGGCCTTGGCCGTCCCCACGGTCACGACCTCCGCGTCGGGCGGCTACCTGCGGGTGACGGCGACCAACATGGACAACTACACCTATAGCTGCGTGGTGCAGGCCAACTACACCATCGACTCGCACCCGCGCGGCCAGGTGCTGCAGTTCAAGATCCAGCCGAACATCTACAACACCACGGTGGCCTCGTTCGGCCCCCTGCCCAACCCCAAGCTGACCAACGCCACGACGTCCTGCATCTAGCGCAGCTGGACTGGGGCCGATGTTCGCACCGGCTCCCCGCCCGCCGGCAACCGGCGCTCGGGTTCGGCCTGGTGCAGGTAGACAGCCAGCGTGTCCCAGGGCGGCGTGACGTCGAGTTGCCAGAGGACACGGCAGACCTCGCCGCGGTGACCGGCGGCATGCACGGCGACGTGAAGCAGCATCTCCTCTCGGGTCATGCTGCCCCTGTCGCCGTCGGTGAACACAAACGGCACGGACTCTTTCAGTTGTGCGTCCGAGGCAGCGGCAACGTAGTTGCGGTACCATTGGTCGGTCTCGGCCACCGAACGACGCAGATCGGCAAGGCTGGGTGTTTTCGGCCGTATTGTCGGCATCAAATGCATGGGGCACGCCGGTGAGGTGCGCCGCGAAAATCTGCGCGACGATGTGATGGTGGTTGATGAGGCGCAGCATCGTCCGCAAGTCGTCGGCGACCTTCGCGGCATCGAGGCCTTCCAGCTTGTCGAACAGCTCGCGATTGGCCCAGGCGTGGTAGTCGTACAGCGTCTTGAGCAAGGCGGTCATTGCGATGTGTCCTTCGTCGACGTATCAAATGTGAGCAACTTGTTCACATTCTGAAGGGAGCGCTGCCGTTGTCTACTCGCCTCGCCGAACAGCTGCCGGTCATGCGCAAGCGGCCGCTCCAGGCGCGATCCCGCGCTACGGTCGAGGCGATCGTCGAGGCGGGGGCTCGCATTCTGAGCGAGGGCGGATGGGCCGAATTCACCACCAACAAGGTGGCCGCCCTGGCCGGCGTGAGCATCGGCTCGCTGTACCAGTATTTTCCCGACAAGCTGTCGCTGGTCGATGCCATACGGGGCCAGCATCTTCAGGATTGCCTCGCGGTGATGAAGGGTACCCGGGCCGACGGTCTGTCGCCGCAGCAGTTCGCGGCAAGCCTCGTTGGCAACATGATCGAGGTGCACAGCATCCATCCGGGCCTACACCGGGTGCTGCTCGACGAGGCGCCGATTTCAGAGGAGGACCGCGACCCCAACAGCGCCTACGAGGTCGAATACCTGACGTGCTACGCCGAGGCCGTTGCCCGCTATCGGCAGCGTCAACCGACGGCGGAGGACCGCACGATCGCGCTGATCGTTTCGGATGCGGTGGATGGGGTGATCCACAACGCGGCGCGCCGCTCGATGCTGGCGGACGAGAACATCCGGCGCGAGCTGGTACGCCTCGTCGCGCTCTATCTCTCCGACGGCGCGGCCCAGGGCCCTACCCTCGCCGCTGGAAGGCCAGCCAGAGGCCGCCGCACATCAGGATGACGCCGGAGACGCGGTTCATCAGGCGGACACGGGCCTGCGTGAGCAGCTGGCGGGCCTGGCCGGCGAGGATGGCGTAGATCGAGTCCGTGGTGGTGGCGACCGCCATGACGATCAACCCGAGCACCATGATCTGGTCGAAGGCCGGACGCTGCATGTCGACGAACTGCGGTAGGAAGGCGCCGAGGAACAGCAGCGTCTTGGGGTTGGACCAGTTGATCAGCGCGCCCTGCCAGACATAGCGGCCGAGCGGCAGGCGCTCGCCCGGCGTGCCCATCTCGAGCTTGCCAGACGAGGTGAACATCCTGAAGCCGATCCAGATCAGGTAGGCGGCGCCGGCGAACTTGATGATGGTGAAGGCTTCCGAGACGACGGCCATCACCGCATCGAGCCCGACCGCGACGATGAACACCATGCTGAGCATGGCGATCTCGGTGCCGAGAATGGTCAGCAGCCCGGCCCTGGTGCCGCGCGCCAGCGAATTGGCGACCACCACCGTCACGCTGGGCCCCGGCACGCAGGAAGAACAGCACACAGGCGAGGATGTAGGGCAGCAGGATGGCGGGATCGATCATGGCGGGCTCCTCCAGGTCGGAGCAGCCAGCCACAGGTTTGGCAAACCCGCAAGCCACGGCAAGCATCGGGGCACGACCCCGCAAAAGCGTGCCCCGATCCGGCTCAGGACTTGGCGAGGCTCTGCAGGAACGGCAGCGACGGCATGAAGAAATACTCGCCGCCCTTCATCGTCACCGTGCGCGGCACGGGGGCGACGGTGGCCATGGAGGCCGCGTTGCCCCAGGTCTTCGGCATGGTCATGTTCGGCCGGGTCGCATCGTTCGGCATCTGGCCGATGATGGGGTCCAATCCAGGATCCGGGCCGCTCGGGACCACGGGAAATGCCGGGTTGTTGGCCCAGAACCTCTGGGTAAATTCGAACTGGTTGCCGATGTCGCTGTTGAACGCCATGAAGAGCAGCCCCACGTCGGCCTCGGGCTTGTTGGCAATCACCCCGTCGTTGGGATTGTCGGTGCGCACACCATGAGGTCTGCCCGCGCCGTGCCATAAGATGCTTCCGCTCGTCTTCGGGCTTCTCCTCGCCACCACTGCCCCGAGGGTTGGTTTTGCGAACGTGGCCGAGGAAGGGACACTTCGCGCCGGCCTTGTCGCTGTCGTAGGTGAAGTTGTTCGGAACTGGATGCTGGGCGCCTTCGGCGAATTGCATGGTCACCGGCGTTCCATCCTCGAAGCGGCCGACCAGCATGCCACCTGCCCGCTCCTCGTCATCGATGCCGAGGTCTTCGGCCGCCTGCAGCTCGCGAGCCTTGAACAGCTTCACGTTCTGCTCGAGCTTGCGAAAGATGAAATAGCTGCCGAAATGTACGTTGGGATCGGGCGCCGCCGCGTCGCGCACGATCACCTGGCCGAGCGGAAACTCCGGATTCCAGAGTGACGTCCCATCGGTCGTGTTCGTCTCGTCGGCGATGTCCTCGTCGAGAAACAGTGGCTGGCTGCGACCATCGACATAGCCGAAGTGCTCGATGCCCTGATTGTTGGCGTTGTGCTGTCCGACGCCCTCCTGCCTTGCCAGTACCGTGACGCCTCCAGCCGCCGCGATCTTGGCCTCGACCTGCTTCAGCGCGGCGTCCCGCGGCCGCTTCAGCATGTCGCCCACCAGGACCACGGCATGAAGCTGGGCCGCCGCCCGGAAATGCTCTTCCCAATCGCCTACCGCAGGATCGTTCAGGCCCGCCGTGCCCTGCATGCCGCCCTGAAACGATTTGTCCGCAGGCACGGCAGGGACACCCAGCGCTTGGTAGCCTGTGGCAGTAAGTCCGACCCCGATATAGGGCGTTCCCGGCACCTGCTTTTCCTTGAAGTCCCGCACCTCGATCAGGTGAGCCCTGGTCGACTTCATCACGGTCGCAAGGTCGGTAAGGAAGGCGCGCCCGGCGGCCGCATTGTCGAACTTGAGGAACAGCAGCGTCAGGAACTCGCGCACATGCGGCTTGATGATGTTGGGCTGCAGCGCCTCCAGCATGGCGAGGTTGTCGCCGGTCGCGGTTTTCCACGCGATCGGCCCATTGAGAGTAACGGCCATTGGTACACCCGATCCGATCCCGTCGCCTGCGCGCGCCAGTCCGCACGCCGGCGCAGGCCGCCAGCGCAGTGCCGACACTCCCGATTGCAGTACCCGGCCCGGAAACGAGACGACGCATGGGCATTTGCGCGGACCGGTGGCCGATAGTGGTAAGGACCGAACTCTACGCAGTCACCTTCGTACAATATCTGAGGGCGCCGCCGTCGCCGGGCAGTCCCGCCCGCCCCGGCGCAAATAGAAAGGACGCCGTCATTACGACGGCGCCCCTGGTATGCTTGCCGATGCAGCCCGGAACTATTCTTCCGTGGCCGCAGCCTCGTCGTCGCTGCCGCCCTCGTCGTCGGCTTCAGGCTCGCTGATGCGCTCGACCGAGACGACGCGTTCGCCGTCGGCGGTGTTGAACACGGTAACGCCCTGCGAGGAGCGGCCGACGATGCGGATGCTGTCCATCGACCGGCACGCGGATCACCTGGCCGCCATTGGTGACCAGCATGATCTGGTCGCCATCGTCCACCGGGAAGGAGGCGACCAGCTGGCCGTTCCGGTTGTTGACCGCCATGGCGACGATGCCCTTACCGCCGCGCCCGGTGATCCGGTACTCGTAGGTGGAGGTGCGCTTGCCGTAGCCGTTCTCCGAGATGGTCAGGATGAACTGCTCGGCCGCCACATCGCGGCATACTCCTGGCTCAGCTCGCCATCGCCGGCGCTCGTCCTCGGCATCCTCGGCCACGGCATCCTCGGCGTCCGGCCTCGCCCCGTACGGCCCGGCTCATCTTGAGATAGGCGGCGCGCTCGTCGCGGAATCGGCGTCGAAGTGATGGATGATCGCGATCGAGATGACTGCGGTCGCCCTCGGCGAGGCTGATGCCGCGCACGCCGGTCGAGTCACGGCCCTTGAACACGCGGACGTCGTCGACCTGGAAGCGGATGCACTGGCCGTGCGCGGTGGTCAGCAGCACGTCGTCGTTGGCGGTGCAGATCGTCCACGTCGACGATGCCGTCGCCCTCGTCGAGCTTCATGGCGATCTTGCCGTTCTTGTTGATGTCGATGAAGTCGGCGAGCTTGTTGCGCCGCACCGTGCCGCGAGATGGTGGAGAACATCACGTCGAGCTTCTGCCCAGCTCGCCTCGTCCTCAGGCAGCGGCATGATCGAGGTGATGCGCTCGCCGGCGTCGAGCGGCAGCATGTTGACCAGCGCCTTGCCGCGCGCCTGCGGCGTCGCCGACCGGCAGGCGCCAGACCTTCTCCTTGTAGACCTGCCCGGCCGAGGAGAAGAACAGCACCGGGGTGTGGGTGTTGGCGATGAACAGGCGCGAGACGAAATCCTCGTCGCGCGTCGCCATGCCGGAGCGGCCCTTGCCGCCGCGCCGCTGCGAGCGGTAGGTCGAGAGCGGCACGCGCTTGATGTAGCCGCCATGCGTGACGGTGACCACCATGTCCTCGCGGGCGATCAGGTCCTCGTCCTCGAAGTCGCCGGCCGCGTCGTCGATGGTGGGTGCTTGCGCGGGGTGTCGAACTGCTCCTTCATCTCGATCAGCTCGTCGCGTAACGATCTGCCGCACCCGCTCGCGCGAGCGCAGGATTTCGAGATATTCCTCGATGTCCTTGGCCAGGGCGTTCAGCTCGTCGCCGATTTCGGTCGACGGCCCAGCGCGGTCAGGCGGCTCAGGGTCAGCGCGAGGATGGCGCGCGCCTGGTCGTCGCGTCAGCTTGAACGTGCCGTCTTCCTTGATCGCGGTGGCGCGGATCGTCGATCAGGGCGATCAGCGGCGCCACGTCCTGCGCCGGCCAGTCCCGCTCCATCAATCGCCTCGCGGGCGATGGTGGGGTCGGACGAGGTGCGGATCAGGCGGATGACTTCGTCGATATTGGCCACGGCCACGGCGAGGCCGACCAGCATATGGGCGCGGTCGCGGGCCTTGTTGAGCAGGAACTGGGTGCGCCGGGTGACCACCTGCTCGCGGAAATCTATGAAGGCCTGCAGCATCTGGCGCAGGCTCAGCAGCTCGGGCTTGCCGCCATTGAGCGCCACGATGTTGCAGCCGAACGAGCTCTGCAGCGGGGTGAAGCGGTAGAGCTGGTTCAGCACCACGTCCGGGACGGCGTCGCGCTTCAGCTCGATCACGACGCGCATGCCTTCGCGGTCGGATTCGTCGCGCACGTCGGAGATGCCCTCGATACGCTTGTCGCGCACCAGTTCGGCGATCTTCTCGATCATCATCGCCTTGTTCACCTGGTAGGGAATCTCGGTGACGATGAGCGCCTCGCGCTCCTTGCGCAGCTCTTCGATGTGGCGCGGCCCGGATCATGATCGATCCACGCCCGGTCTCGTAGGCCTGGCGGATGCCGGAGCGGCCCAGGATGATGGCAGCCGGTCGGGAAATCCGGACCGGGCAGCACGGTCTCCATCAGTTCCTCGATGGAGATGCACCGGGGTTCGTCGATTAGCATCAGCACGGCGTCGATGGTCTCGCCGAGATTGTGCGGGGGGATGTTGGTGGCCATGCCGACGGCGATGCCGCTGGCGCCGTTGATCAGCAGGTTCGGGAAGCGCGCCGGCAGGACGGTCGGCTCGGTTTCCTTGCCGTCGTAGTTGTCCTTGAAGTCGACCGTGTCCTTGATCGAGATCGTCGAGCATGCAACATCGTGGCCTTCGTCCATGCGCGACTTCGGTGTAGCGCATGGCGGCCGGCGTATCGCCGTCGACCGAGCCGAAATTGCCCTGGCCGTCGACCAGCGGCACGCGCATCGAGAATTCCTGCGCCATGCGGACCAGCGGCGTCGTAGACCGCGCCGTCGCCATGCGGATGGTACTTACCGATCACGTCGCCGACGATGCGGGCCGATTTGTAGTATCGAGCGGTTCGGGCAGACGTAGCCTTGTTCTCGTTCATCGAATGCAGGATGCGGCGGTGCACCGGCTTCAGGCCGTCGCGCACGTCGGGCAGGGCGCGGCTCACGATCACGCTCATGGCGTAATCGAGATAGGACTTGCGTCATCTCGTCGGTGATGCGAAATCGGGCGCGATGTCGGACGGCGTCGGTGCGCCGGTCTCGTCTTCGTTGTTGTCTGCCACGGGGCCGTTTTCGATCTATGAGAACCAGGGCGAAGCTTTAGGCGATTCCTCGCGGCAAAACCAATCGGCGCGGGGGGGTGGGGACCGGATGTCCACCGCCATGCTCAGCCCTATGGGAAGGATTGGTCACAATGGCGTGGGTTTGCGGCAACTTTGGGCCGAAATAGGGCGGCAACGCCGGCCAGTCGCCGACTCGTCATCGTCAAACGTCTGGACCAATCGGCCGGTAGACCGTAGTAATCCGCGCCAATCGCGGGGCGCACCGTCGAGGGGAAGATTCTATTGTCGAAGGATAACCTGCTGGGCCGGATCTGGAACTGGTCCTTCGGTCACGACCGGTCAATCGGTTTCGGTCTCGAATTTCTTGGCCAACTGACGCTCAAATACCCACGCGCCGTCGGCGTGTTTGTCCTGTTGATGAGCATCTTCTGCGCCGTCAACGTGCCGCGCGCCAGCGTGGACGGGGACCTGCTGCGGGTGTTTGCCCACTCGGGCGCCGAGTACGATGCCTACGAACACCTGGCCGACACGTTCGGCACGTTCGAGAACGACATCTACCTGCTGGTGCGCTCGCCGAACCTCACCAACCCCGAGACCATCGAGAGCATCCGCGCCATGGCGCTGGACCTCTCCAACAGCGATTACATCACCGGCACCATGTCGGCCTTCACGCTGCGCGTGCCGGGGCCGGATGGCACCACCCTGCCCGCCGTGCCGGAAGGCATGACGACGCAGGACGAGGTCAAGACTGCGCTGACCAACCTGCAGCAGAACGACCCGATGATGCGCAACCTGATCAATCCGGACCTGTCCGGGGTGGTCATCATCGTCTTCCCCAACCCGCAAATGACCAAGGGCAGCGGGACCAAGGCGATGATCAACGACCTGCGCTCGCTGGTCGCCGACTACCAGTCGACCGACGTGCAGGTGGAGCTGACCGGACCGCCGATCTGGACCGGCGAGATGCTCAACGCCGCTGTCGACGACCAGATCAAGTTCACCATCTACGGCTTTGCGCTCGGCGCCATCATCGCGCTGCTGTCGCTGCGCTCGTTCTGGGGCGCCATCTCGTCGCCTCGACGCCATTCATCGCCGTCATGTGGGTGATGGGCACGATCATCGCGCTGTTCGGCTCGTTCTCGTTCCTCACCATCATCGTGACGACGATCATCCTCGTGATCGCCTTTGCCGAGAGTTTGTTCTTCATCTTCAACTGGCTCGCCTACTGGCGGGACGGGATGGATCCGTACAAGGCGGTGGATGAGACCGTGCGCGTGGTCGGTCCGGCCAGCGCGCTCACCATGCTGACGACGCTGGTGTCGTTCCTGTCGCTGTCGCTCACCGCGGGCCAGGGCATCCAGGAGTTTTCCTGGGCCGGTACAATCGCCTCGCTGACGAACTTCATCTGTTTGATGACGTTCCTGCCGCTGGCGCTGAAGCTCGCCGTCCGGCTGGGCTTCAAGGCGCCCAAGCCGAGCTTTGCCATCACCGCGCCGATCCCGGTCGCCTGGTGGGTGGCGACCAAGATGGGCCGGCCGCTGGCCGCCCTCGCCATCGTCGTCACCGGCCTGCTGCTGATCCCCTACGGGCTGATCCAGCCGCACTTCTCGTTCGAGGACTTCATGGCCAAGGACTCGACCGCGCTCACCGCGGCCGAGCAGATCGACCAGGGCGTCGGCGGCGTCGCGCCGCTCTATGTCAACGTGCCGCTCGACCAGGGCATCGCCAATGTCGGCGACGCCGACTTCGAGAAGGTCAAGAAGGTCCACGAGATCGTCGAGAAGTACCTGGGCAAGAACAAGGTGATCTCGGCCGCGGCCTTCACCCACTATGCCGACAGCGGCTTCACCCGCGAGGAAATCTTCAACGCGGTGGGCGACCTCAAGCGGCGCTTCGTCACCGATGACGGCACGCGCGCGCTGGTCACCGGCTTCATGCCGACGATCATCGCGTCGGACGAGCTGGTGCGCCTCAAGGAAGGCATCGAGGCCGACATCAAGGCGGCCGGCATCGAGGGGGCGGAGGTCGGCGGCTTCCGGGTGATGACCACCTATGCCACCGACAACATCGTGCGCGGCCTGCAGCTCGACCTCACCATCTCGGTGCTGGTCAACCTGTTCCTGATCGGCTGGGCCTTCCGCTCGCTGCGCGTGGCGGTGGCGACGGCCATCCCCAACCTGTTCCCGATCCTCGGCACCGAGGCCTATCTCTGGTGGTCGGGCGCCGGCCTACAGCTGACCACGGTGCTGTCGCTGACGATTGCCTTCGGTATCGCGGTCGACGACACCACGCACTTCCTATCGCACTATCTGCACGAGCGGCGCGAGGAAGGGCGATCGCACCTCGACGCGGTGCATCACACCATGCAGCGCATCGGCGGAGCGATTATCGCGGCGACGCTCATCCTGTGTTCAGGTACGGCGATCGTAATGTTCTCCGCGCTGCCGCAAGTTGCCCTGTTCGGCACGCTGTTCGTCATCACACTGGGCTTTGCATTGATCGGGGATGTGTTCATCCTCCCCGCCATACTTGTCGCCGGGGGGCGATTTTTCATCCGCTTGGAGGCGTAAGGAAATGAAGTTCTTCGGACCCCTGCCGCGCATTGCCGCGCTCGCCGGTCTGCTCGTCGCAGTGCCCTTCGCAGCATCCGTGCCGGCCTATGCGGCGGCGGCCGATGTGGCACTGATCAAGTCGTATGTCGGCAGCTGGAAAGGCCGCGGTCAGCTGATCGGCGCCGAAACCGAATTCGTCGTCTGCCGGCTGTCGCTGAACGAGGGCAACAACGACAAGGTCAACTATTCCGGCCGCTGCTCGCTCGCCGGCACCAGCCTCGCGGTGAACGGCACCATCGCCTACAACGACTCGACCAACCGCTTCGAGGCGGCGATGACCTCCAACGTCACCTTCAGCGGGCTCGCCATCGGCAAGCGGCAGGGCGACGGGATCGTCTTCAACCTCAAGGAAAAAGACAAGGACGACGCCGGCAACGACCTCACGGTCAACGCGGCGATCACCCTCAAGGGCAAGGGCTCGGCCATCCAGGTCGATTTCGACGTGGTGTTCAACGCCACCGGCGACACGCTCAAGGCGTCGGTGCCCTTCACCAAATAAGGGTATTCCCCTTAGCCACTCTGTATCAGGCGGATGGCCCATGGCCGCCCGCCTTCTTTTTCGTCAACGCATCAGGGACGATGCGAGGGTCTCGCTTGGCGGGCTGTTAACGAGATCATGAGACACATTCGGGGACCTTGACCACCGAAGAGCCTCTGCCTCGATGACCCGTCCGGCAGCCAGATCGCTGACCCTACGTGCCGTCCTCTATGTCGGCCTCATCTGCGCGGCCATCGTCGGCTTCGAAGCCTGGCGCGAATGGACGGCGCACGATGCTGCCCTGGCCAAGGCGGAACTCGACGCGCAGAACCTCGCCCGGACCATGCGCCAGCATGCCGAGGACACCTACGAAATCGCCGAACAGGCCGTCTCGATGGTGATCTACGAGCTCGGCGTCACCGGGCTCGACAAGCGCGGGCGCGATGAACTCGAAGAGTACCTGCTGGCCGTGATGTCGAGCGCCAACCGGCTGCACGCGATCACCCTGTTCGGGCCGGACGGTCGCTGGCTGGCGACCACCGCCGATGGCCTGCCGGAGGGCGAGAACCACTTCGAGCAGACCTATTTCCGCAATCACGTGGCGTCGTCCAGCAGCGCCGCCTTCATCGGCGGGCCTATCACCATGGGCAAGGACGGCACGCAGGTCACGACCGTCAGCCGGCGGATCGAGAACCGCGATGGCGGCTTTGCCGGCGTGGTCGTCGCCTCGATCGATTCCCGCTACTTCTCGGACCTCTACGACCGCATCGATGTCGGCGATGCCGGGTCGATCACACTGCTCGACAGCACCGGCAAGCTGATCAGCCAGCAGCACTACCGGCCCGAACTGATCGGCACCGACCTGAGCGGTGACGACCTGTTCGGCCAGCGCCTCGCGGTCAGCGACACCGGCGCCTATCACTTCAACTCGCCGATCGACGGGGTCGACCGGATCGGCGGTTTCGATCGCGGCACGCGCTATCCGGTGGTCGCGGTGGTGGCAGTGTCGCATGACGAAGCGCTCGCCAGCTGGGGCAAGGGCGCCCTGCTCCGCGGCCTGCTGACGCTGGGCTTCACGCTTGCCGTCGCGGTGCTGGGCCTGCGGCTCGCCGAGCAGATCCGGCGGCGGCAGAAGAGCGAGGCCGTGCTCGAGCAGAAGGAAGCCGAGTTCCGCCTCCTGGCCGAGAGCGCCAGCGACCTGGTCGAGCGGTTCGACGCCAACGGCATCCGCACCTACATCTCCCCTGCCCTCGAGCGGCTGACCGGCTACACGCCGGCCGAGCTGATCGGGCACAGTGCCTTCGAGGTCGTCCACGACGACGACCGGCCAACGGTGGAGGCGGCGGCCGAACGCTTGCGGTCGGGCGCGTCCGAACAGGAAACCGTGCAGTTCAGGCGGGTGCGCAAGGACGGGCTGGAGATCTGGCTCGAAACCTCGCTGCGCGTCGCCGCCGAGACGTCCGGGCGGTTCTCGGTGGTCGGGGTGACGCGCGACATCACCGATCGCAAGCAGCTCGAAATGACGCTCGAGGGCATGGCGATGCGCGATGGGCTCACCGGCCTCGCCAATCGCCGCGCCTTCGATTCAGCCCTGTTCGCGCGAAGTGGCGCGGGCGCGGCGTACCGGCGCTCCCCTGTCGCTGCTGATGATCGACGCGGACCGGTTCAAGCGCTTCAACGACGACAACGGCCACCTGGCGGGCGATGCCTGCCTCAAGTCGATCGCATCGGTGGTGGCGCTGGCGGCGCGCCGCCCCACCGATCTCGCGGCCCGCTACGGCGGCGAGGAGATGGCGCTGCTGCTGCCCGACACCGACCTCGAGACCGCCCGGGTCATGGCGCTGGAACTCGGGCGCCAGATCCAGGCCCTGGCCATCCCGCATGCCCGCAACCTGCCGTGGAAGTTCGTCACGGTGAGCATCGGCGTTGCCGCCATCGATGCGCGCGATGCCGATGCCGTGCACGATGGCGCCTGGCTGGTCAGCACGGCCGACCTCGCCCTCTATGACGCCAAGGCGCACGGCCGCAACCAGGCCATCGCGTCGCCGCGCCTCAGCCGGGCGCGGCTGGCCGGCTAGCCCGTCAGTTGCTGCACTGCAGCGAGGCGAAGCCGTCGCAATTGGTATCGTCGCAGAGCTGCCCGGTGCTCAGGACCCGCGTCGGACCGACGCTCGCGGCCTTGCTGAATTTTGCCGCCATGGCGTAGCCCTTGGACTGGCAGAACGCATCGGCCGCCTTCTGCCCGCAGCCCTTCTGCCAGGCAAAGCACCAGTCGACGCGCACGCCGTTCACCTTGGGCGCGATGTAGACGTCGCCGGCGCCGGCCTTGTAGCAGCTGATGGTGGCGAAGCTGTCGCAGCTGGCGCCATCGCAGACCGAGCCGTCACCGATGGTCCGCGTCGGATTGAGCAGCCCGGCGCCCTTGGCGATCTCGAAGCCCGCCGCCTTGGCGAAGCCCTTGTCGACGCACCAGGCGTCGGCCGCCTGCTGGCCGCAGCCGGTCTGCCAGCTGAAGCAGTAATCGAGCCGGTTCTTGCCCTGCAGCGGGTTCTTGAACAGCTTTTCGTCGGCGGATGCCGTGCCCACCAGGGCGAACAGGGCGAGGATGACGATCAACAGTGCGCGCATGCGAAATCCCTCCAGTATTTCCATGTGTTGCTGCGCAAAGGACACGGTTCGGCGATTGCCGTCGTCTGCCAAATGATAGAGGCTTGCCGCACCCTGCAGACGGCGCGGACCGGCGACATTGACCCTGGGCATCGATGATACGCCGACCGGCACAGCGACGCTGTCGCACCTGATCGGGCTGATCTACGACTGCGCGCTCGATCCCCAGCTCTGGGAGCGCACGCTCGCCGAAATCCGGCGCGCACTCGGCTTCTGCAATGCCATGTTCACGATCTGGACGGCGCCGAGCGGCCAGCCCCTGCTCAACGTGACGAGCGGGATCGAGCCGCATTACGCCGATCGGATTGCCGAGTTCGGACCGGCCATCGTCGAGCACTGGGGCGGCGCGGCGGCGATCGCCGCATTCGAGGTGGGCGAGCCCAAGGTGCTGTCGTGGGAACGCGCCGATCCCGCCTGGCCGGACAGCGCCTATTATCGCGAATGGGTGGCGCCGCAGAAGATCACCGACCTGATGGCCGTGGCGGTGACGCGCGACAGCGGGCTCTACTGCTCGATCGGCCTTGCCCGGCACGAAGCCGAAGGGCCGATCGCCGAGCGTGAGGTCGAGATGATCCGCCTGCTGGTGCCGCATGTGCGCCGCGCGGTGGCGATCAGCCGCCTGCTCGATATCGCCACGGTCACGGGCACGACGTTTCGCGCGGTCCTCGATGCGATGCCGACGCCGGTGCTGGTGCTCGACGATGCGCTGGGCATCGTCCACGCCAACCAGTCCGGACGGGCACTGCTCGCCATGCGGGATGGTCTCTACGAGGATCGCGGGCGGCTGGCGTTCAGCTCACCCCAGCTCACGCAGACGCTGCGCTCCGCCATCGGCAAGGCCGGGGATGGCGACGATCGGCAGAGCATGGCGCGCAGCCTGCCGCTGGCGCGCGATGCCGGCCCGGCGCTCATTCACGTGCTGCCGCTGCGGCCGGGCGCATTGCGCGCCGATCTCGTGCCGAGCGCCACCACCGCGCTGTTCATTGCCACCGACGCCGCACGACAGGCTCTCTCCCCCGATGCCGTCGCCGGCCTGTTCGGGCTGACGCCGGCCGAGGCGCGGGTTCTGGCGACGCTGGCGGGGGGATCGACGCTGGCCGATGCGGCGCAGCATCTCGATGTCAGCATCGGCACCGTGCGGACACACCTGTCGCGGCTGTTCTTCAAGACCGGCACCAACCGGCAGGCCGAACTCGTGCGGCTGGCCCGCTCGCTGTCGCTGTGACGGCGGCGGCCGAGCTCAGGCCTCGCCGTTGTAGCTGCGGTCGCTGACCTGGTTCAGCCGTTGCGCGGCGAGGACGACCTCCAGCCGGCTGCGCACCTGGAACTTGTTCATCAGGTTGGTCATGTAGTGCTTGACCGTCTTCTCGGTCAGGTTGAGCGTCCGGGCGATTTCGCGATTGCTCTTGGCCTCCAGCAGGCAGGCCACCAGCTGTGCCTCTCGCGCGCTCAGCTTGACCGAGCGCGACGCACGCTCACGGTGCGTGGACACCAGCCGCGGCGCGAAATCGGGTGAGACGAAGGTGTCGCCGGCCAGTACCGCCGATACGGCATGGAACAGTTCCTCGATCGGGCGGCCCTTGAGGATGAAGGCGTGGGCGCCGGCATCGAACAGCTGCGCCGCGGCCGTCGGGTCGGCGTGGCCGGTGAAGACGACCAGCCGGGTGGCCGGCGAGTTGTGGCGGATCGTGCGGATCGCATCGATCACGCTGCCCGGCATGTTCAGGTCGACGATCAGCACATCCGGCGCCCGCTCGCGGACCAGGGCGACCGCATCCTCCGCCGTGCTGCCGGTCCCGACGGTCTGGAAGCGCTCATCCTCACCGAACAGATCGGCCACGCCGCGCAACAGGGTCGGATGATCGTCGGCAAAAGCGATGCGCACGGGTGCCGATTGCAGCTCGGGCATTATGTCGGCTGCCGGCGTCGTCGATCTCTCGAGCATCAATAACCCCCACTCTTTTTGCGCTTGCGCGCTTATTTCCAGGGAGGGCACGCCTGTCGCCTGCGCCTGCAGACAACAGAAGTGCCTCGACCTGCTGCACCGCCCGTGGCCCGGCGGCGCATATTTGGGCTGTTCGACTCCGATGTCTGAGACGGGAGCGAATAGACCGAACGCGACAACTTATCGGTCAGCCCTAATGGCTGTTGTGTCCGAGGCGGCACCTCCCGACAACTGCCGCCCTGCAATTAACCTTTACAGCGATCCTACGCTTTTTTGATCCGGATGGCGACCAAAGACCGTAATCGGCAAAGTCCAGCAATGGTTACCATGTCGTTAAGGGGCGTGTTTTAGTTGTGAGGAGTGAGTGCATGATAGTTCGTTCAGTCACATTGTCCTTGTTGCTGGCTGCAGGGACAATCGGAGTAGCATATAGCCAGCAGACCCTGACCGTACGCCAGGTCACGCGTGATTGCCCGGACATCGCATCCGCCAAGGAGTGCCCGCCTGTTGCGGAGAGCTTCCTGGCTGGGCTGAAGGCCGGTCCCCTCCATGACGGACAGATAGTGGATCTCGCGGTCAAGCTGGCGGAACTTGGAGACACCCCCCGAGTTCGGTTGCCGGTCTGCCTCAATACTGCCGATGGCATTCGTGTACTTGCCGGTGGAGTGACGAGCACCGAGCAGGCGGACGCCCTCCGCGAAGTCGCAGATGCCATGTGCAAGATGACGCACACGGCAGCTATTCCGGCCATTTCCACCGGCAGCATCCTTCCGCATGGCGGCGCCGTTCCGCCGGTGGTGGATGACCCGGATGATCCGGATCCGTGCGAGCCGACCGGCACCATGGCAACCCTGCTGAGCACCGGTGGTGGCGGCGGCGGGCCCGATGGTCCGAAGGACGGCCCTGGCGGCCCGAAGGGTGGCCCTGGTGGTCCTGGCGGCCCCGGTGGTCCTGGCGGCCCCGGTGGACCGGGCGGTCCTGGTGGTCCTGGACCTGGTGGTCCGGGCGGTCCGGGTGGTCCTGGTCCTGGTGGTCCGGGCGGCCCTGGTGGTCCCGGCGGTCCTGGTGGTCCTGGTGGTCCTGGTGGTCCTGGTGGTCCTGGCGGATATCCGGGCGACGGAGACCATTGCGGTCCCGATGGCCCGCATGGCCCCGGCCCTGGTGGCCCGCACGGCCCTGGTCCGAAGGGTCCGCATGGCCCGCATGATGGCCCGGATGGCCCCGGCCCGAAGGGCCCGCATGGCCCTGGCCCCAAGGGTCCGCATGATGGTCCCGATGGTCCTGGCGGCCCCGGTGGTCCTGGTCCGAAGGGCCCGCATGGCCCGCACGACGGCCCGGATGGCCCGGGCCCGAAGGGTCCGCATGGCCCTGGCCCCAAGGGTCCGCATGATGGTCCCGATGGTCCTGGCGGCCCCGGCGGTCCTGGTGGTCCTGGTGGACCGGGCGGCCCTGGTGGCTCGTCGTCGGGTGGTCCTGGCGGCTCGTCCTCGGGTGGCCCTGGCGGCTCGTCTTCGGGTGGCCCTGGCGGCTCGTCCTCGGGCGGCCCTGGCGGCTCGTCGTCGGGCGGTCCTGGCGGCTCGTCGTCGGGTGGCCCTGGCGGCTCGTCGTCGGGTGGCCCTGGCGGCTCGTCGTCGGGTGGCCCTGGCGGCTCGTCCTCGGGTGGCCCTGGCGGCTCGTCCTCGGGCGGTCCTGGCGGCTCGTCCTCGGGTGGCCCTGGCGGCTCGTCCTCGGGTGGCCCTGGCGGCTCGTCCTCGGGCGGTCCTGGCGGTTCGTCCTCGGGTGATCCGGGCGGTTCGTCCTCGGGTGGCCCTGGCGGCTCGTCCTCGGGTGGCCCGGGCGGTTCGTCGTCGGGTGGCCCTGGCGGCTCGTCCTCGGGCGGTCCTGGCGGCTCGTCCTCGGGTGGCCCGGGCGGTTCGTCCTCGGGTGGCCCTGGCGGCTCGTCCTCGGGTGGCCCTGGCGGTTCGTCCTCGGGCGGTCCTGGCGGTTCGTCCTCGGGTGGCCCTGGCGGCTCGTCTTCGGGTGGCCCCGGCGGTTCGTCCTCGGGTGGCTCGTCGTCCGGTGGTTCGTCCTCGGGTGGCCCTGGCGGCTCGTCTTCGGGCGGTCCTGGCGGCTCGTCCTCGGGCGGCTCGTCGTCCGGTGGCTCGTCCTCGGGTGGTCCTGGCGGCTCGTCTTCGGGTGGCCCCGGCGGTTCGTCCTCGGGTGGCTCGTCGTCCGGTGGTTCGTCCTCGGGTGGCCCTGGCGGTTCGTCCTCGGGTGGCCCTGGCGGCTCGTCCTCGGGCGGTCCTGGCGGTTCGTCCTCGGGCGGTCCTGGCGGTTCGTCCTCGGGCGGTCCTGGCGGCTCGTCCTCGGGTGGCCCTGGCGGCTCCTCGTCGGGTGGCCCTGGCGGTTCGTCCTCGGGTGGCCCTGGCGGCTCCTCATCGGGCGGCCCCAGCACCCCGTAAGCTGGCAACCACTGCCTGGACTGAGTTACAATCACGAGCCTCACCCCCGGGTGAGGCTCTCTTCTTAGGCGGTTACGAGAGATGGACATGACGCCCAGACCCAGATCCGCGGCCGGCGCGCTGACCGGCTTCCTCGGCCTCGCTGGCGGCTTGCTGGCGACCGCGCTGCTCTATTCCTGGCCGGCCGAACTGCACCTGAAGGTGCTCGCCGTGCTGGCGGCGACGATCGTCCCCATGATGCTCAGCGAAGCGCTGCTCTATCGCGCGCACCGGCACGAGACTTCCGGACTTGCCGCCGCGGTGCTCGATGCGTGGAACCTGCCCCGGATCGGCAAGAAGCTGCTCGGCTTCTGGTTCACCATCGCCGTGCTGGCGGCCATCTACTGGGCGCTGCCGGAGTACCAGGCCGAATTCTACCGGCCGTTCCTCAACGCCATGCCGGTCGTCCTGCTCGTCCTCGCGCCGCTATCGGTCGTCTACATCGCCTATGTCGATGCGCGCCAGAGCGAGCCGCGCGACGCCTATGTCGAGGTCGCCGAGCTGCTGGGTGGCCGGACGCCGGCCGACTGGACGCCGCTGCTCGCGCACGCGCGCTCGTGGCTGGTGAAGGGCTTCTTCCTGCCGCTGATGTTCGTGTTCACCGCCAACGACCTGGCCGACTTCTGGTCGAACCGCGTGTCGTTCGACCTGTCGAATTTCGGGCTGTTCTACGACTTCGCCTACCGCTTCCTGTATTTCTGCGACGTCATCGTGGCCGCCGTCGGCTACCTGCTGACGCTGCGCCTGTTCGACGCGCATATCCGCTCGAGCGAGCCGACGGTGCTCGGCTGGGTGGTGTGCCTGATCTGCTATCCGCCGTTTTGGTCGCTGGGCAGCAGCTATTTCGCCTATGACCGGGATGGCGCGACCTGGGGCACGTTCTTCTGGAACATGCCGGTGCTGTACGTCGTCTGGGGCAGCATCATTCTGGCGCTGATCGCGATCTACGTGCTGTCGACGACCGCCTTCGGGCTGCGGTTCTCCAACCTGACGCATCGCGGCATCATCACCAGCGGCCCGTATCGCTGGGTGAAGCACCCGGCCTACCTGTCCAAGAACCTGACCTGGTGGATGATCTCGGTGCCGTTTCTCACCACCGGCGATTGGACCATGGCGGTGCAGAACTGCCTGCTGCTCGTCGCCATGAACCTCGTCTACTTCATGCGCGCCGTCACCGAGGAGCGGCACCTGAGCAAGGACCCGGTCTATCGCGAGTACCAGGCGTTCATCGCCGAGCACGGGCTCGTGGCCATCATCCGCCGGCGCCTGGCGCCGCGCGCCCAGTCGGCCACGTCCTGACGGTCGGCGCGGCACCCCGGGGTCGCCGCGCCGTCATTGCCGTCGCGATCAGAACGGGATGTCGTCGTCCATGCCGCCTTCGAAGGCCGGCGCGGCACTGGGGCGACGCCGACTCCTGGCGGCCGCCACCGAAACCGGAACTGGGGCTCGAGCTTTCGCGCGGGCCGGAGAAACCGCCCGGCGCGCCTTCGCCGTCGCCACGGCCATCGAGCATGGTCAGGGTCGAGTTGAATCCCTGCAGCACCACTTCGGTGGAATACTTGTCCTGGCCGGACTGGTCCTGCCACTTGCGGGTCTGCAGCGAGCCCTCGATGTAGACCTTGGAGCCCTTGCGCAGGTACTGCTCGGCGACGCGCACCAGGCCTTCCGAGAAGATCACCACGCGGTGCCACTCGGTGCGCTCCTTGCGCTCGCCGCTGTTCTTGTCCCGCCACTGCTCGGAGGTCGCGACCGACAGGTTCACCACCTTGCCGCCGCTCGGCAGGTTCCGCACTTCGGGGTCGTTGCCGAGGTTCCCGACCAGGATCACCTTGTTCACGCTGCCAGCCATGGCACTTCCTTTCACGCTGTCCCGGAAACGCGCCGGGTCGAATTCCAAGCGCGTATCCTACCGCTATCGTTCCAGCCGCGCGCGTCACATCGCGCGCTGCCCACAGGTTCATCCATACTTAGGTCTATCGGATGACGTTCCCTTTATGTTCCCGTTGCGGGCTCTTTTGTCAAGATCGAGTTGCTTGCGTTGCTCTTGACCGAATCCCTCTCGTTCCGCTTATGTTCTCGTCGAGTTGATCGTCCCGGCGAGGTGCCGATGGTGACAGGCGCGCGTTCGGCATGGTTAAGTTGCAAGTCCGGCGCCCAATCCCCAGATGAGCAGCCGACCCCTCTTTTTCGAAACCCTGACACGATCTGGCACAAAGCGGCTCTATCGTCGCGCGCCTCGTAGGTGGAACTGACTATGGCAACGAGCAACCCGAACCGCGACATCGTCATCCGTGGCGCGCGGGAGCATAATCTCAAGGGCATCGATGTCCGGCTGCCGCGCGACAGCCTGATCGTGATGACCGGGCTGTCGGGCTCGGGAAAGTCCTCGCTCGCCTTCGACACCATCTATGCCGAGGGCCAGCGCCGCTATGTCGAGAGCCTCTCGGCCTATGCCCGGCAGTTCCTCGAGATGATGCAGAAGCCCGATGTCGAGCACATCGAGGGCTCTCAGCCCCGCCATCTCGATCGAGCAGAAGACCACGTCTCGTAACCCGCGCTCCACGGTTGGCACGGTCACCGAGATCTACGACTACCTGCGCCTGCTGTTCGCGCGCGTCGGCATCCCCTATTCGCCGGTCACCGGCCTGCCGATCGAGAGCCAGACGGTCAGCCAGATGGTCGACAAGGTGATGGCGCAGCCCGAGGGCACGCGGCTCTACCTGCTGGCGCCGATCGTCCGGGGCCGCAAGGGCGAGTACAAGCGCGAGCTCAACGACCTGATGCGCAAGGGTTTTCAGCGCGTGAAGCTCGACGGCGAATTCCATGACATCGAGGACGCGCCGAACCTCGACAAGAAGATCAAGCACGACGTGGAAGTCGTTGTGGACCGAATCGTTGTCGGTCCCGACATCCAGAGCCGGCTGGCCGAAAGCTTCGAGACGGCGCTGAAGCTCGCCGACGGCATCGCCTTCGCCGAGTTCGCCGACGAGGTGGACGACAAGGGCGAGCCGAAGCGGCTGATCTTTTCGGAAAAGTTCGCCGATCCGATATCGGGCTTCACCATCCCCGAGATCGAGCCGCGGCTGTTCTCGTTCAACAACCCGTTCGGCGCCTGCCCGGTCTGCGATGGCCTGGGCACCGAGCAGAAGATCGATCCGAACCTGATCGTGCCCGATGGCAGCCTTTCGCTGCGCGACGGGGCAATCCTGCCATGGTCGAAGACCAGCGCGCCGTACTACCAGCAGACGCTGCAGGCGGTGGTGAAGCATTTCGGGACCTCGACCGGCACCGCCTGGGACGAACTTCCGTTCGAAGTGCAGCACGCCGTGCTTTACGGCACCGGCTCGACCGCCATCAATTTCGTCTATGACGACGGGCTCAGGACCTACAAGTCGACCAAGCCGTTCGAGGGCGTGATCGGCAATCTCGAGCGCCGCTACAAGGAGACCGAGAGCGCCGGCATGCGCGAGGAAATCGAGCGCTACATGTCGCAGGCGCCCTGCCTCGCCTGCAACGGCTTCCGGCTGAAGCCCGAGGCGCTGGCGGTCAAGATCGACGGCCTCCATATCGGCCAGGTGTCGGACAAGTCGATCCGCGCCGCGGCCGAGTGGTTCAAGGGCCTGCCGGCAAAACTCAGCGAGCAGCAGAACCAGATCGGCGAGCGCATCTTCAAGGAGATCCGCGAGCGGCTGGGCTTCCTCAACGATGTCGGCCTCGATTACCTGACGCTGGCGCGCAATTCCGGCTCGCTGTCGGGCGGCGAGAGCCAGCGCATCCGGCTCGCCAGCCAGATCGGCTCGGGCCTCACCGGGGTGCTCTACGTGCTCGACGAACCCTCGATCGGCCTGCACCAGCGCGACAACGAGCGGCTGCTCGAGACGCTGCGCCGGCTGCGCGACATCGGCAACACGGTGATCGTGGTCGAGCATGACGAGGACGCCATCCTCACCGCCGACTACGTGGTCGATATCGGCCCCGGCGCGGGCGTGCATGGCGGGCACATCGTCGCCGAAGGCACGCCGCAGGAGGTGATGGCCAATCCCAAGTCGATCACCGGCAAGTACCTGACCGGCGAGCTGGCCATCCCGACACCGATCGAACGGCGGAAGCCGAAGAAGTCCAAGCAGCTTCACCTCGAAGGCGCCACCGGCAACAACCTCAAGAACGTCACGGTCGACGTGCCGCTGGGCAATTTCGTCGCCATCACGGGCGTCTCGGGCGGCGGCAAGTCGACGCTGATGATCGACACCATGTACCAGGCCATCGCCCGCCGGCTGAACGGCGCGCGCGTCACCCCTGCCCCGCACACCGCGCTCACCGGGCTCGAGCATCTCGACAAGGTCATCGACATCGACCAATCGCCGATCGGCCGCACGCCGCGCTCCAACCCCGCGACCTATACCGGCGCGTTCGGGCCGATGCGCGAGTGGTTCGCCGGCCTGCCGGAAGCCAAGGCGCGCGGCTACGGCCCGGGCCGCTTCTCGTTCAACGTCAAGGGCGGCCGCTGCGAGAAGTGCGAGGGCGACGGCGTCATCAAGATCGAAATGCACTTTTTGCCCGACGTCTATGTCACCTGCGAAGTGTGCAAGGGCCACCGCTACAACCGCGAGACGCTCGAAGTGCAGTTCAAGGGCAAGTCGATCGCCGACGTGCTCGACATGACCATCGACGAAGCGGTGGATTTCTTCTCCGCCGTGCCGTCGATCCGCGACAAGTTCCTCACCCTGCAACGGGTCGGGCTCGGCTATGTGAAGGTCGGGCAACCGGCCACGACGCTGTCAGGCGGCGAGGCGCAGCGCGTCAAACTGAGCAAGGAACTCAGCAAGCGCGCCACCGGCCGCACGCTCTACATGCTGGACGAGCCGACGACCGGGCTGCACTTCCACGATATCGCCAAGCTGCTGGAAGTGCTGCACGAGCTGGTCGACAGCGGCAACACCGTGGTGGTGATCGAGCACAACCTTGAGGTGATCAAGACGGCCGACTGGCTGATCGACATGGGCCCCGAAGGCGGCGACGGCGGCGGCACCGTGGTGGGCGTCGGCACGCCCGAGGACATCGCCGCCAACCCCGCGTCGCATACCGGCCGCTTCCTCAAGGACGTGATGTCGCGGCGACCGCAGCGAAAGGTGCAGGCAGCGGAATAGATTTCGACTACTGTGTGCCGAGCACGTTCGGTGCGTGGACGAAAATTTTGAGCAGCGTTAGAAGTACGAAGATGACGAAGGCGATGAAACCCAATCGTCCGGCTGAGTTTGCGTGTTCCGGCACTGGTGAGTAAGGGATCGGCCTGCTGGAGCGCCCCAGCTCTACAAGGGTCTCTCTCAAGTCTGTGTGTAACGGAAACTGCCGCGCGTATCGCAGGCCATCGGAGACCCAAGCATAGCGGCTCTCGACAAGATCTCGCCACCCCTTGCCGGCCGACAGGGTGTACGTAGTCTTGAGTTCGTTTTCGCTGAGGGCGGAGACTAGCGCGTGTTCGAAGGCCCTATTGGCGCCGGGCGCGTCGAGTAGAGGGTCGTTGAGCAGTCGCTGCCAGGCGGCAACCGAGTAGTCCCGCTTCTCCACCAACGCCCGCATGGTCCTGAAAGGTACTTGCGCGTCCTCCGACGCGGTCGGGCCGAGATGCACAGCAAGTTCTGGCCCACGTTCAGCGGCTCCGACCTCCGACGGCTCTTCCTCCCTCGCTTTTTCTATGCCATCGGCCACTGGCAGCCGCGCCATGAACAGCGCCAACTCGTATGCGCGGCGCAGCTCCTGAAGTCATCGGTCTGCTTGGCCGTGTCCATCAGCTTCAGCTTGGTAGCATAGGCGCGCCGGATGTCTCTTTCGGACGAGCTGAACTTAAGTCTCGAGCGCGCTCCACGGGAAGCGATTATCGGACATAGTTTTGTTCCATTTGGGCCGCAGCTGCCCCTACTTCGCTGCGTACCCGCGCAATGCGCCGCGGGTCTTGCGATTGCAAGGCAGCCTCAAAATGGGCGATCAGTGCGACCGACCTATCCCGCTCCAGCCCGAGCACCATGGCATACAGTCCCTTCAATCGCTCAAGCATAGCCAGGTTCACACTACTCTTCTCTCGGATGAACCATCAGCGCCTCAAGCGCCTTCATGCGGCGCGACTTCTCTTCCGCGGTCAGGGCCTGCGCCCCTCCCTCGATAACGATCTCCGACCTTTGCCCAGTCGAAACAACAATCACCCCAACATGGAGAAGACCGCTGGTGTCGTAGGAAAAGCGGACGTCAATAGATTCCTTTCCGGCTGGTGCGGGTGGGACAGACACCTTGACCTCGCCAATCCGCGCGTTCTCGTTCGCCATGGGGGACTCGCCTTGAAATACACCGAACTCGATTTGACTTCTGCTGATCCACGCTCGTGGTGAACTGCTGCATCCTTGAGGCCGGAAGAATGGTGCTGCGTTCGATGATTGGCGAGAAGCCATTGTGGATGACGCCGCCAGGGGTCTGTACGATGGCGTTGATGCCTAACGAGAACGCAGCAACATCCGTCATCGCTAAGTCACTGAGGGCAGCATTTCGTTGTACCAGCCCAGCCTGGATGGCTGCTCCGATGGCCACCACCTGATCCGGATCAAGCCCAGACTCAGGAAGTCGCCGCAGCGCGCGGGCAGCCAAGGCACGGATCATCGGCATGCGGGTGGCGCCCCCGACCAGCACGACACGATCGATCGAACTCGCGTCAATGCCTGCATCGTAGAGGCACCTGTCGATCGGCCGGCGGAGGGCGATCAGCAGCTTGGCACTGAGCGCCTCAAATTCCTCCCGCGTCAGCGCGTACTCATGCCCTTTCCCGAGTGGCACTGTCACCTGCGCGGTAGTGGCGTCGGACAGCCTCCGCTTTATTGCCTCCGCCGCTGTCAGGATGCTTGCTCGCTTTACGCTGTCGACAGCCTCAAGGTCCAGGAAGAGCTTGTGGGCCATGTCGCGTGCGACGACCTCCGTGAAGTCCTCGCCGCCGAGCAGCACGTCGCCCGAACTCGCCCGAACCTCCATTACCCCCTCGAACATCTCGACGATCGAGACGTCAAAGGTGCCACCGCCCAAATCGAGGACAATGAACGTGCTTTCGCCGGCGCGATCTTGCAGCCCGTAGGCAAGCGCAGCTGCTGTGGGCTCATTGACAAGCCGCGGACGCGGCAGCCCCGCCAGTTCGGCCGCAAGCATAGTGGCTTCGCGCTGTGCAGAGGAAAAATATGCGGGGACAGAAACAACCAGACTATCTATCGCAGTGTAAGGATACACAGCGGAAAAATCGTCAAACAACTTACGCAAGAGTAGAGCCGAAAGATCGGTGGCAGAGTAGACTTTTCTTCCAAGGCGAAACTCCTTTCCCGTGCCCATGTGCCGCTTGAACAGAACGTGCGTCTTGTCAGGGTTGGTCAGTTTGCGCGCCTTGGCCGCTCCGCCAACAAGCAGAGTGCCGGAGTCGGACAGGCCGACAGCCGAAGGTGTGAGATAGCTACCATCGGCGGCCGGCACCAACCTAGGCTCTCCGGACTTCGCTCAACAAAGAGATCAATGAGTAAGTTGTTCCTAGATCAATACCGACGGGCACCCTCAGCATCAATATCTCTCAAAAAGCGGTCTCAAATATCTGTTTGCCAACCTGATCTTGTCACTCAACTCCTGTCAACATAAGGGCTCTTAAAAGTGCACGGCTCTGATCTAGCAAGCAACGAACGCGTGATCGTCGAGAAATGCGTTTATCGGGTGAAGTAACCAACCACTCGCGACAAGAGGAGGGTACAAACCCTCCCCACTTCAACGATATCGCCAAGCTGCTGGAGGCGCCGCGCAAGCTGGTCGGCGTCGGCACGCCCGAGGACATCGCGGCCAACCCCGCGTCGCATACCGGCCGCTTCCTCAAGGACGTGATGTCGCGGCGGCCGCAGAAGACCGCGGCGGAGTGATGTTTCGTCACAAATCGGAACTTTTAGAGCCGGCCGTGCAGGCATAGGCTGGGGCGATCCATGTTGCCGCAAGGAGGCGAAGCATAACTCGCATGGTCAATGACCGGCCGCCCTCGCGCCTACTGGGCGACCTCGGTGCCGATATCGGCCGGCGCGGGGCGCTGCGCGTATTGGCCGGCGGGCTCGGGGCGTCGCTGTGGTCGAGTTCGGCCTTCGCTGCCGCCTGCACCGTGCTGCCGGAGGAGACCAACGGCCCCTACCCGGCCGACGGCACCAACCAGGCCAATGGCTCGCTGGTCAACGTGCTGCTCGACAGCGGCATCGTGCGCAGCGACATGCGGACCAGTTTCGGCAGCCTCAGCGGCACCGCCTCGGGCATCCAGCTCGACCTCGAACTGACGCTGGTCGATGCCTCAAAGGACTGCGCGCCGCTCGCCGGGGCGCTGATCTACCTGTGGCACTGCACGTCGGACGGGGTCTATTCGGTCTACAACCTCACCGACCAGAACTACCTGCGGGCGGCGGGCGTGGCCGACGACAGCGGCGTGGTGAAGTTCACCACCATCTATCCGGGCTGCTATCGCGGTCGACTGCCGCATATTCATTTCGAGATCTATCCCGACCAGTCGAGCGCGACGGGCTACGAAAGCCGGCTGATCTGCTCGCAGCTGGCCCTGCCCGACGACATCAGCCGCGCCCTCTACGAAAGCGCCGACGGCTATGCCGACAGCCTCGCGCCGTTCGAGGAAATGAGCATTTCCACCGACAACGTGTTCTCCGACAACACCGCCGAGCAGCTGGCGGCGCAGACGCTGGCGATCACCGGTTCGGCCGATGCCGGGTTCAAGGGGACGGTCAGCATCGCGCTCGATACGACCGTCTCCCCGAAACTCTCGGGCGGCCCGCCGCCGCCGTCCTGAGGGCTGCCTCAGTCCGCCAGCGCCCGGATCAGCCGGTTGCCGCTCTGCAGGCGGGTGGCGAGCAGCCGGGCCAGGGCCCGGTGGAAGGCGGCCGCGGCGAGCGGGCGCTCGCTTTCGACCTTGGCTATCGCCGCCCGACCGAGGCGCCAGGCCGTGCCGGGGGCATGCGCCACGGCGGAGGCCGACCGCACTTCCGAGCCGTAGAACGCCACTTCGCCCAGGATCGTGCCCGGCTCGAAATCCATCAACCCGACCGGCTCGCCGCGATCGCTCTCGAGCACCACGGCGCCGTGCCCGGCCTCGATGAAGTAGATGTCCTCGGCCTGTTCGCCCTGCCGGATCAGGCGCTCGCCGACCGCGAACTCGACCTTGTCGAGATAGGGAAAGATCGACTGCGCCAGCTGCGTGTCGCCGAGCAGCCGCGCCAGCGACGCTTCGGCCGACATTGCCTGGCGTTCGCTTTCCGGCGCCGCCCCCAGCACCTGGTCCTCGGCCCAGCGCAAGGCGGATTCGAGCGTCGGCTCGCTGTGGAACGGCGCGGTGGCGAAGTCGAGCCCGCTATCGGTCAGGCGCTGCGCCAGCGGCCCGAGGCCGGCAAAGACGACGCGGAACCCCTCGTTCTCGGCCAGCCGCCGCAACCGCTCAAAGCTGAGCACGGTGGAGGAATCGAGACCGGTGACCCGGGAGAAATCGAGCACTGCGTACCAGTGCCCCGGGCTCCGGCCGGACGCCTGGGCCACGATGCGCTGCACGATGCTGTCGCTGGTACCGAAGAAGATGAAGCCGGCGAGCTTGATGATCGACACCGCGTCGCCGCGCGCCATCATCTGGGCCCGCCGCTCCTCCGAAATCGAGCGGGAGTGGAAATCGCGGCCCGACGCGACGTAGCGGATGCCGTCGACGCGCGCATATTCGACCGCGAACAGCGCCAGCGCCGCGACCAGCCCCGTGCCGATGCCGGCCGGCAGCCCGGCCGCGATGCTGACCGCCAGAATGATCAGGATGATGGCGTATTCGGAGCGGCGCAGCGTGCGCATCGGGCGGACGAGCCAGTCGAGGGTCAGCTCGATGCCGACCCAGATCAGCAGCGCGCCCAGCAATGGCAGCGGCACCATGCCCAGCACCTGCGGGGCAAAAACCAGCGCCAGCAGCGCGAACAGGCCTGTGACGACGCCGATGGCGCGGTAGGGCGTGCCCGAACGCAAGGCCAGCATGGTGGCCGAGACCGCCGGGAAGCCAGGGATGCCACCGACGAGGCCGACCACCATGTTGCCGATGCCCATCGAGCGCAGCTCGACGTTGAGATCGAGATCGCGCCCGGTCTCGAGCTCGATGCCGCTGACGTTCATCATGGCGCCGGCGGCGGTGATCACGATGACGAAGGGCGAAAAGATCATGCCGCGGCCGATGGCCGACCAATCGACGCCCAGCAGGTCCGCCAGGCCGACCGGCGGCCAGCTCATGCCGCTGGTCGGGGCGTTGATCACCCAGCCGCCCGCCTGCAGCGACTTCGCGCGAAAACCCGGCGATCGCCGTGACGACGTTGAAGGCGATGAGCGCCAGCATCACGGCGAGCGGCAGCGCCGCGCCCGAGGGGAAGCGCCGCTGCAGCAGTTCGACCACGACGACGAACGCCAGGGTTAGCCCCAGCTTCAGCGCGACGCCGGGTTCGGCAAACACCGACAGGTGATCCAGCGACAAGTGCCCGACGATGGTTTCGAGCCCGCCGGTCAGCAGGTACCAGCCGGTGATGGCGAGGAAGCCGGCAAAGATCGGATAGGGCACGAAGCGGATGATGCGGCCCAGCTTGAGCAGGCCGAGGGCCAGCATGGCGACACCGCTGAGCGCCGTGGTGAGGCCGATGGCGACGAGGATGGTGGCGAGCAGGCTGGCGCCGCCGCTGCCGCTGAACGCGGCGGTGGTGGCGCTGACCACCGCGGCCATGGCGACCATGGAAATTTCCTGGGTCGTGGTCACCTGCCCCGGCATGCCGCTCAGGAATGCAGTGACGATCGGCAGCACGCCGGCGGTCACCAGCATGGTCGCCGCGATGGGCGCGAGCAGCGGCAGCAACTCGCCGCGTGCCAGCAGCGCGCCGTTGCCCAGGGCGATGGCGATGGCCATCAGCGCACACAGAAATCCAGTGCCGGCAATCCGGCCCGCGAACAGAAGAATGGGAAACCCCTGTGGTAATGACTGAAGTAAATCCCGGACAGCGGCCCCGGGTCAAAATCGCATTAGAGGGGCGGCGGTGGGCGAGAGCAAGAGCCTCCGCCTGCAAGGCGGGGTTGTGAACCGCGATCGCCGTGCCCTGCCCTTGCAGCCGGCGCCGCCCCCTGCTTTCCTCTGCCGCCACGACTTCTTTCGGATGTTTGCCTTGCCCACTTCCTTCCCGGTCTTCGACGGCCACAACGACGCGCTGCTCCGCCTGTTCAAGGATACCTCGCCCGATCCGGTCGCACGGTTCCTCGAGGGCGGCGGGCCGGGGCATATCGACCTGCCCAAGGCCAAAGCCGGCGGGTTGGCCGGCGGGCTGTTCGCGGTGTTCTGCCCGTCCCCCGACGAGAAGGTCGACATGAGCGCGCACAAGGGCGCCATGTCGGACATGCCGCTGCCGCCCGAACTGCCGATGGATCTGGCGCGGCGCATGACCATCAAGCAGATCGGGCTGCTGCTGCGGCTCGAAGCGGCGTCGGGCGGTGCGTTCGCCGTCTGCCGGTCGGCCGGCGATATCCGCGCCGCCATGAAGCGCGGGGCGATCGCTGCCGTGCTGCATATCGAAGGTGCCGAGGCGATCGACGAGGAGCTGTTCTTCCTCGACGTGCTATATGCGGCCGGCCTGCGCTCCATCGGCCCGGTGTGGAGCCGTACCAACATCTTCGGCCACGGCGTGCCGTTCCGCTTCCCGCATTCACCCGATATCGGGCCGGGCCTCACCGAAACCGGCAAGCGGCTGGTCAAGGCATGCAACGACAAGCGCATGCTGATCGATTTGTCGCACATCACCGAGAAGGGGTTTTGGGACGTGGCCGAACTCTCGACCGCGCCGCTCGTCGCCACCCATTCCAACGTGCACGCGCTGACGGCGAGCCCGCGCAACCTCACGGCCGAACAGCTGCGTGCCATCCGCGACAGCGACGGCATGGTGGGGCTCAACTTCGCCACCGGGTTCCTCCGCGCCGATGGGCAGATGCGCGCCGACACCCCCATCGACGACATGGTGCGCCACATCGATGCGCTGGTCGAAGCGCTGGGCGAGACCCGCGTCGGCCTGGGGTCCGATTTCGATGGCGCGCTCATTCCGGCGGCGATCGGCGATGCCTCGGGCCTGCCGCATCTGTTCGAGGCGCTCGACAAGGCCGGCTATGGCAGTGCGCTACTCGAAAAGCTGGCGCACGGCAACTGGCTGTCGCTGCTCGAACGCACCATCGGCTGAGACTGCATCGACGGCGATTTACGGGATTTCGCGGTCGCCGCAGCGGTGCGCCGCGGCCCTTCTGTGGCCGAAGATGACGGAAGCATGAAATTGCCATGCACCAGACGCATGCCGGCACTGATATTTCCCTGCATGCGCCCCCGCACAAATCAGCTCATTCTACTTTCGTCGTGATCGTGGAAAGGAGACTGTCATGTTCGTTCGTGCTGTCTGGCGCCACAAGCGGCTCATCGAGCTCAAGCAGACGCTGCGGGAAGTCGACGTTCCGACAACTCGCGACGGGCTGGGGGTTTTGAGCCCCGATTTCGCCAAAATGACGCGTGGCCTGTTCGACCGCTGCCTTTAGGTTTTCGCTAACCATGCCCGAATGGCCGCCGCGGTGCCCGGCGGCCATTTTGTTGCCGCGGGCCAGCCATCAAGCTGAAGGGAAAGTGAACACAGACGCGGGAACCCATGCACTGAGCGCATGCCGGTACTGAGAGATTTCCCACTCCTCGTCTCGACAGACGCCGCCTATCTTTAGGGCGTCGAACGAAAGGAGACTTACAAATGGGCATCCGCACTACGCTGAAGAAGTGGGCCGCTTACCAGCAGACCGTCCGTGAGCTGAACGCTCTCGACAACCGTCAGCTCGGCGACCTGGGTATCACCCGCACCGACATCCAGCGCATCGCTCGCGACGATGCGCGCACCATCTAACGGTTCGCCGACTGGTTCCTGCGTCGCGCCGGCATCCTGAACGCTCGCTTCCTGATCGAAGCGGGCGTTCAGCCTTTTCAGGGCTCCGTTTTCAGGGGCGCGTCAGAACGACAGGCGCCCCGCCAGTTCCTCATATGACACGTTGACCGCCTTGCGGAACGCCGCGCGCTCGTCGAGCCGGGCGTGCCAGGCCTCCACGCGCGGCAGCTTGGGCCGTTCGATCGCCATGGTCGACCAACGATAGAGCGACACGCCCGCCGCGATATCGGCATAGGTCAGCTCGTTGCCGCCCAGGTAGGGCACCTGCGACAGCCGCGTTTCCAGCATGGCGAAGCACCGCGTCGTCGCTTCGAGCGCCCGGGCAATCGCCGCCGCGTCCTGCTGCGCCTCGGGCGTCCGAACTTTCGCCCAGAACAGCCCGATCCACGCCGGCTGGAACGTCGTCGCCGTCCAGTCGGTCCACTGGTCCACAGCCGCCCTGTCACGCGGCTCCATCGGGAACAGCAGGCCAGAACCATATTCGGCGCTGAGATAGCGGACGATGGCGTGGCTTTCCCACAGCGTCAGCTCGCCGTCGCGCAGCGTCGGCACGAGGCCATTGGGGTTCATGGCCAGATAGCCGGGGTCCTTGTTGCCGCCGAACTTGCCGCCGAGCGGGATATGCTCGTAGCCCAGCCCGAGTTCCTCGAGGGCCCACACCACCTTCTGCACGTTGCTCGAACTGGGGCGACCCCAGAGCGTAATCGACAAGCTCCCCCGGCGGTTGCGGTGATCACCCCGAGCTCTTACCGCGCGTGAACCACCAGTGCGAGAGCAGACCGATACCCCAGCCCAGCAGCACCCACCAGAACCAATAGGGCGGACCGAGGATCAGGTTCAGGACGACGAGCGCGATCGTCACGACGACAAAGACGATCGCATGGATGCGCAAACCCCGCGCAACTTCAGCCGGCGACTTGTTCATAGTTCAACTCTCCATGGGCCAAGCAATGGGTTAAGTCTCGAAACAGGCAGATATGGTGGAGGCCGGCGCCCCGCCGGCTCGCGCACTATACGCCGGCGGTGATCACTGGCAATGCACGCCGATTGCGCCGGCGGGGCGCGCTTGCTATCTGGCGCGCCATGTCAACTCAACCCATCCATGTCATCGGCGGCGGGCTCGCCGGATCGGAAGCCGCCTGGCAGGCGGCCGAGGCCGGAGCCAAGGTCGTCGTCCACGAAATGCGCCTGGTGCAGAAGACCGACGCGCACGAGACCGAGAACTTCGCCGAGCTCGTCTGCTCCAACAGCTTCCGGTCCGACGATCACCAGCACAACGCCGTCGGGCTGCTGCACGAGGAAATGCGCCGCTGCGGCTCGCTGATCATGCGGGCGGCCGATGCGCACAAGCTGCCGGCAGGTGGCGCGCTCGCTGTCGATCGCGACGGTTTCTCCGAAGCGGTGACCGCCGCGATCCACAACCACCCCAATATCAGCATCGAACGCGGCGAGATCGCCGGGCTGCCGCCGGAGGACTGGTCGAACGTCGTCGTCGCCACCGGGCCGCTGACCTCCCCTGCCCTCGCCGCCGCCATCCAGCAGCTGACGGGCGAGGATTCGCTGGCCTTCTTCGACGCCATCGCGCCGATCGTGCACGGCGATTTCATCGATCGCGACATCGTCTGGGCGCAGTCGCGCTACGACAAGGTCGGGCCGATGGGCAATGGGCAGGACTACCTGAACTGCCCGATGGACGAGACGCAGTACAACACCTTCATCGATGTGCTGCTGTCGGCGCCGCTGCATGCCTTCAAGGACTGGGAGCACGTCCCCTATTTCGACGGCTGCCTGCCGATCGAGGTGATGGCCGAGCGCGGCCGCGACACGCTGCGCTGGGGGCCGATGAAGCCGGTCGGGCTGACCAATCCGCGCAATCCCACCGTCAAGGCGCACGCCATCGTGCAGCTGCGGCAGGACAATGCGCTGGGCACGCTGTGGAACATGGTCGGCTTCCAGACCAAGATGCGCTACGGCGTGCAGACCGAGATCTTCCGGCTGATCCCGGGCTCGAGACGCCGAGTTCGCCCGCCTCGGCGGCCTGCACCGCAACACTTTCCTCAACTCCCCCAAGGTGCTGGGGCCCGATCTCAAGCTCAAGGCGATGCCGCGGCTGCGCTTTGCCGGCCAGGTCACCGGCGTCGAGGGCTATGTCGAAAGCGCCGCGGTCGGGCTGATGGCCGGACGGCTCGCGGCAGCCGACGCGCGCGGCGAGACGCTCGCCATTCCGCCGGCCACCACGGCGATGGGCGCACTGATCAACCACATCACCGGCGGCCACCTCGAAGCCGAAGCCTATTCCGGGGCGCGCAGCTTCCAGCCGATGAACGTCAATTTCGGCCTGTTCCCGCCGGTATCGATCAAGAAGCCGGAAGGCCATGTCGGCCGGTGGAAATCGACCGAAAAGACCATCGCCAAGAAGGAAGCCATCACCTCGCGCGCACTCGACGACATCATGGCTTGGGCGTGAGTACGTATTACATCTAGACCGGCATTTATTGACGTCGCGCCGCCACAGATATAGTTAACGCGCTCTATAACTGGGGGCGCGTAGATGGAATACTTCATCTCAATAGCCGGTTATATCGCCGTGGTGTTCGGGGTGATCAGCGGTATCGTCGCCCTGCTCAGCTTCGTGAGCGACGTGGCGAGCCTGGCGGACGGCATGTCCCGGTTCGGCAACCGGCTGCACGTGCGTCAGGTCACCGACGAGAACGATGCCGACCTCGTCGGGCTCGACGAGCTGCAATCCAAGACGTTTTCCAGCGATGTCGCCGACGAGATGGGCGAGGTCCGCCGCTATGTCAGCGAGTTCCTCGAGCGGGCCGGCCGACACATCGATCAGCAAGCCCTACTTCCTGGCGTTCGTGCTCAAGTATCGTGCCACGGTGTGCGGCTACCTGACGGCGGAATACTTCCCGCATTCGCAGACGATCTTTCTGTGGTACCTGCTGGTCGACAGGACCCGGGTGCCGCAGCACAAGCTGCAGCAGGGCGGCTCGCTCAAGCTGCTGGATGCGATGTCCAAGGGCGCCGACCGAACGGGCGTGCGCTGGAAGCACATCGTCACGGAAGTCGAAGCGGCGCCGGCCGACCTGATTTCGGCGCGGGCAAAGATGCTCACCTTCCGCAATGCCGCCGAGAAGCTGAGCCGGCGCGCCAAGCGGACCCCGGTCCGGGTGTTCCGCCTGCCCATCGACTACCGGCAGCCGATCCTCCACCTCGAACTGCTGAAGACGGCGTCGGAGCACGAAGTCTCCGAATGGCTGCTTTATGCACCGCGCCATATCGCAGGCGAGGTGGCGGAATGGGTCGAAGGCGTCACGATCTCGCGCGACCTGGCGACAACCCTGCTCGATACGCTGCTGATCAAGGGCTACGCGCGGGCGTTCGCCCACTCGCCGGCGTACGGCACCTACTGCCGCAAGATGCTCAACTCATATGTGGAGGCCCTGCCGGAGTTCCTGCTGCTGGCAGAGAACCCGCGCGCGATTACCGGCGCGCCCGATATGCCGCTGGGGCTCGCCCGCAACAGGCCGCTCAAGACCTGATCCCGCCACCGGCGTCGCAAGGTCCGGATCCAAGGGGCACCGGATCCGGACCTCGCTCTTCCCCCGAATTCGCGGCGGGGACGACTATCTGATCCCTGTGCGGTGCGGCTGTCGCTTCAGTTTGACAGGTCCGGTTGGCGCGCGGCCGTGCAATTTAATGGAACGGTCGGGTCCCGAGATGGGTTTGGTCTTCATCGCCAACCTCATGGAAAGGACCAGAAAATGGATCACTCCCATCACACGCGTCTCACCAACGCCGAGCTCACGCCGTCGATTCTCGAGGGCGCGACGATTTACGGCGCCGATGACCACAAGGTCGGCAAGGTTGACCATGTCCACGGCGCCGGCGTTGCCAGCACGGCCGTCATCGACGTCGGCGGGTTCCTCGGCATCGGCGCCAAGCCGGTGGCCGTGCCGATCAGCGATCTCGACTTCATGCGCGACGAGAATGGCGACATTCACGCGGTGACCAGCTGGACCAAGGACGCGCTCAAGCAGATGCCTGAGCACAAGGACTACCACTAAGCCAGGCGGCCCCGACCAGTTCGGGGCCGTCCGCTTTCTTGAGGAGGCGCATATGGACAAGGACCGACCCTCGACCCCCATCCCGCCCAAGAGCGGCAAGCAGATGGACGACAATATCGACGATCTGGGCCGCCGGCCGGATGGCTCGAAACAGGACCAGCCGGGCATCACCAAGCCATCCCGGGACGGCGGCACGCAACAACAGGCCGGCAGCGGGCGCTAGCTGCGCAGCGACCACCACGCCATGCCGGCGATCTTCTGCCAGTCCGGCAGATCGGGCGACGGCGCGAACGGCGTGTGGGCCTTGAGCGTCAGGCGAGCCTGCCGGTCAACCAGCGCGGTCGGCGCGAAAGCGACGCGCAGGGGCCTCGGCAGCGCGCGGATGGCGACGTTGGCCTTCTGCAGATGCTCGTTCACGAGGTCGCCGATCTGCGCCAGCGCGGCGAACAGGCTGTCGCTCTCCACTCCGGCGAGAATTTCGCCGTCGGTCACGCCATTGGCGGAAAACACGTTCATCGGCAGGAAGATCCGGCCCTTGCTGGCATTGTAGCCGAAGGCCCTCAGGTGCCCGGCGAGCGCATGCGCCACGCCGAGATGGCCGGCGGCGTCGCCGGTTTCGACCTCGGTGCCACCGTTCAGCACCATGGCGGCCAGCTGGTAGAGCACCGAGACGGTCTCGCCGGCATAGCCCTCGAAGCTCGCCACGTCCGGCATCGGATCCTGGTAGAGATCAAAGCGACGCGCCGAGACCAGCCGCAGCAACGGCCCCGCCGGCAGTCCGAAGCGCTCGATGGCGTCGAGCAGCGCTCCCGCCACCGGGTTCTGCCGCACATTACCGTGCCCCTCGCCCTTCAGCGCATCGGCCCACCACTGCAGGCGGATTTCGCCGGCCGCCGGTTCGCGGGCCCGATCGCGGATCGAGGCGACGTCGGCGGAGAAGGCGTAGAGTGCCTGGACCGCGGCACGCTCCGGCTCTTTCAGCAGCAGGGTGGCGAAGTAGCGGTCGCGGTCGGCCTCGCGCAGGAAGCTGGCGACATAGTCGCCGTCGCTGCTCATCTGGCGTTCTCGACCGCGATCAGCGCGGCCCCGACGGCGCGGCTCTCGGCCAGCAGCACGTTATAGGTCCGCACCGCCCCGCCGGTGGCGATCGCCTCGACGATGACGCCGCGTGCCTTGAGCGCGGCGCGCAAGGCCGCATCGAGCGGCGCGATGTCGGTGCCGAGGCCAATCAGCAGCACGTCGAGCTGGTCGGCGGCCGCGAATACCGGCGCAAGGCTTTCGAGCGTCACCTCGCCCGGGCCGGTCGCGGCCCAGGCGTGCATGCCGGTGGGCAGGCAGAACAGCGAGCCGCGATGCCCCATGCCGGCAAAGCGGAAGCCGCCATTGCCGTAGGCGTCGATCTGGCACCTGCTGGGGGTAGAACCCCGCCCCCGGCTCAGCCATCGGTCAGACCACGGCGCCGTCGGCGCGCTTGGCGGCCTTGGCCTTCTTCTCCTTGGCCTCTTCGGCCTCGCCGCGCGGCTTCAGCCCGAAATGGATCAGGATGGGGCCGCCGATGAACACCGACGAGTACATGCCGAAGATCGAGCCGAAGGTCATGGCGATGGTGAAGCCGCGGATCGACTCGCCACCGAAGAACACCAGCGGGAACAGCGCCAAGAGCACCGTGAACTGCGTCAGCGACGTGCGCACGATGGTCTGGTTGATCGACAGGTTGATGATCTCGGGCACCGTCATCTTCTTGTACTTGCGCAGGTTTTCACGCACGCGGTCGGAGATGACGACGGTTTCGTTGAGGCTGAGGCCGACGAGTGTCAGCACGGCGGCGATCGAACTGAGGTTGAACTCGAGCCCGGTCAGCGAGAACAGGCCGACGGTCATGATCACGTCGTGCGCGGTGGTGGTCGATGGCGGCGAGGCCGAACTGCCACTCGAAGCGGAACCAGACGTAGACCAGGATGGCGACCAGCGAGACCAGCACGGCGATGGTGCCGTTGAATGCCAGTTCGCCCGACACGGTGCCGCTCACTGCTTCGGTGCGGCGCACCTCGTAGTTCTCGGCGGCGAGCGCCTGGGTGACCTTCTGCACCGCCTGCTGCTGCGCGGCGTCACCGCCAGGCTGAAGCTGGATGCGGACCAGCAGATCCTGGTCGGTACCAAAGCTCTGCACCTGCACTTCGCCCAGCTTCAGCGGGTCGAGCAGTTCGCGCACCTTGGCCGGATCGGCATTGCCCTCGGCGGTGTGCTGCACCTCGATGGCCGAACCGCCGATGAAGTCGATGCCGAGGTTGAAGCCCTTGGTGAAGGCCAGCCCGATGGCGCCGATGGTCAGCACGACCGACAGGATGATGGCGACGCGCGAGATGCGCATGAAGTCGATCTTGGTGCCGTCCGGGATGAACCGGAAGTGCTGGATGCGCAGCGTCTTGGGGCGGCGCCAACGGTACCAGACCGAGATGAAGAAGCGGGTCACCGTGTAGGCGGTGAACAGCGAGGTCAGGATGCCCAGGGCCAGGGTCACGGCAAAGCCCTGGATCGGGCCCGAGCCGAGGAAGTACAGCACGATGGCCGCGATCAGCTGCGTCAGGTGCGAGTTGATGATGGTGCCCCAGGCGCGGTGGAAACCGGCATCGAGCGAGGCGATGATCGATTTACCCGCTCGCTGTTCCTCGCGCATGCGCTCGTAGATCAGCACGTTGGCGTCCACGGCCACGCCGATGGTGAGCACGATACCGGCGATGCCGGGCAGCGTCAGGGTCGCCCCGAGCGCGGAGAGCGATCCGAGGATCAGCACAATGTTGAGCACCAGGGCGACGTTGGCGAAGACGCCGAACATGCCGTAGGCGATGACCATGAAGGCGACGACGAGGACCGAGGCGACGATGCCGGCGGTGAGGCCGGCGCGGATCGAGTTGGCGCCGAGGCTCGGGCCGACCGAGCGTTCCTCGACCACGTCGAGGGTGGCCGGCAGAGCGCCGGCGCGGAGCAGCACGGCGAGGTCGTTGGCGCTCTGCGAGGTGAAGTTGCCGCTGATCTGGCCCGAGCCGCCGGTGATCGGCCTGCTTGATGACCGGAGCGGTGATCACCTTGTTGTCGAGCACGATGGCGAAGCGCTTGCCGACGTTCTTGGAGGTGATCTCGCCGAAGGTGATGGCGCCGCGGGTGTCGAACTGGAAGCTGACCACGGAGCGGCCGGTCTGCTGGTCGAAGCCGGGCTGCGCGTTGGTCAGCGACTTCACCGCCGAGCTCGATGTTCTCGTTGAGCAGTTCGGCGCCGCCGCCCGTGCGCTCGGCACGATCATGTAGCCCGACGGCACGCCCTGCGCCTCGGCCTGCGCCGCGGTCATCGTAGGGGTGGACGAGGTGGAAGGTCAGGCGCGCCGTCTGAATGAGCTCTTCAGGCGCTCGGAGTCTCTCGAAGCCCGGCACCTGCACCAGCACGCGGTCTTCGCCCTGCGCGCTGGATCGTCGGCTCGGTGGTGCCGATCTCGTCGATACGGTTGCGGATCACTTCCATCGACTGGGCCACCAGCGACAGACATGCGCGCGTTGATGCCTTCAGCAGTGAGCGCAGACGACGATCTTGCCGTCGCGTCTGCAGAGAAGGCCAGTTCCTCGCCGCCGACACCGAAGGCCCAGACGTGTTCTGCAGCTTCTGGATCGCCGCCATGGCCTGCGTCCTTCTGCGTCGGATCGGTCAGCTCGACCGTCAGCGAGTCCGTGCACCCGCCGTGATGATGTTGCCGATACCGTTATTGTTGGCGAGCGTGGTGCGCACATCGCGGCGCAGCGTCTTGATGCGCTCGGTGATGATCGAGTCCCTGTTCACCTGCAGCAGCAGGTAGCGAGCCGCCCTGCAGGTCGAGGCCGAGCGTGACCTGCTGCTTGGGCAGGCAGCCCGGCAGGCTGACAGCATCATCCTTGGAGATGAAGCTCGGGATCGTGAACAGGATGCCGAGCACCGCGACGATGACGATGATGGCTGTACGAAGCGGCGAGAAGTGCATGGCAGGCGTCGGCCTTGCGGCCCATGGGCAGCGGACTGCTCCTCCACAGCTTGCCCACGAGTGCCGGCCGGTGGCCATCACGGCCTTGTTGTCGTTGACCGAGGTCGACTTCGAACGCACATCGGTCACGTGCCGCGCATGATCTTGACCGGATGCCCTGCGCGATCTCGACTTCGAGATCTTCACCGTCGACCGCCTTGGTCACCTTGCCGACGAGGCCGCCGGAGGTGACGATCGGTGTCGCCGCGGGTGATGGCCGCGAGCATGCGCCTGCTGGGCCTTCATGCGCTTCTGCTGCGGGCGGAAGATCAGGAACCAGAAGATCACCACGAGGATGCAGGATCGGGGCGAACTGCACCAGCAGGTCGTCGCCGCCCGGCAGCGGCTGCGGCTGGCGCCAGTGGCCTGCGCGAAGGCCGGGTCATGAACATTCAGAGGCTCCTTGCTCAGTTGCTTCGGCGTCGGATAGCCGCTCGTTGACCCATCATTGGGCGGGTCTCCGGCGCTGGACAGTCCGACCCGGCAAAAATCGCGCGGAATTAGTGCGCCGTGCTTCCAGGATTGCAAAGCCAATCTCGGGAGCGTTGGGAAGACCGTATCGCCGGGAGTCGGTCACCATGTGGACGCAACTTGAGCTGCCAGTTGCAACCGGCTCAGTTGGATTGCCGAAACGCTGGAGTCGCCTGAAGCCCGGCGCCGGCAAGCCCGGACCGGTGCTCGACGAGGCCGATGCCTATCACTGGGATGCCGGCGAAAGCACCCTGCTGCTGGTGCCGCAGCGTGTCGCGCGTGCCGTTCGAACTGCTCAAGGGAATCGACGATGTCGCGCGAAATCCTGCTGCGAGAACACGCTGCAGTTCGCTCGCGGATTCGCCGCCAACAACGCCCTGCTCTGGGGCGTCGCGCGGCATGGGCAAGAGCTCGCTGGTCAAGGCGGTGCACGCCCATATCAACGCGCTGAAGGAGCCAGGCCTCAAGCGCCTGATCCTGATCGAGATCCGCGCGCGAGGACATCGAGGGCCTGCCGCGGCTGATGCGCATGATCTGCGCGCGAGGACGCGCCGCTTCATCGTGTTCTGCGACGATCTCTGCTTCGACAAGGACGAGACCAGCTACAAGTCGCTGAAGACCATTCTCGATGGCGGGCTCGAGGGCCGGCCGGAGAACGTGCTGTTCTACGCCACCTCCAACCGCCGCCACCTGATGCCGCGCGACATGGTGGAGAACGAGCGCTCGACGGCGATCACCCCTGGCGAAGCGGTCGAGGAGAAGGTGTCGCTCAGCCGACCGCTTCGGCCTTTGGTTGGGCTTCCACAACTGCGACCAGCCGACCTACCTTTCGATGATCCGCGGCTATTGCGACGAATATGGCCTGGTGATCGACGACGAGACGCTGCGGGCCCGTGCCGTCGAGTGGTCGATGACGCGCGGCGCCCGCTCGGGCCGCGTCGCCATCCAGTTCGTCCGGGCCCTGGCGGGGGAACAGGGCAAGGCGATCTGAGCCTTTTGCTGCGGTCGGGTCTCCTTCTCCCGTTGCGGGAGAAGGTATCGACCGCAGGAAACTATCCGAGGGGGGAGTATGAGTTCGACGCATAAACTGAGCTGGTCGCACGGCGACGCAACCGTGGTGACCACGGCCGCCACCGTCACCGACATGACGCTCCAGCTGCCCAACGGCGCGTTCAAGCCGTTCGCGCGCGCGCCGTGGGTGGGTACGGTCAGCGATCCCTCGATCACCGGGACATTTGCGGGTATTGTCGGGCGATTTCGTCGGCCTGCCCTTCGGCACCGGCGGCAGGCAGGCGCCCAACCTGCCCGAGTGGAATGCGCTGCTGACCCAGCCGGCGGGCGGCACCATCCACGGGCCATCCGCGCATGCCGACTGGACCGTGGTCTCCGCACGACGACGGCCACATCACCCTCGCGCTCGACTACGAGCCGCATTCGGTGGTCCGCCGGCTCGAGCGGACGATCCGGGTGCGCGACGGCGCCCCTGCCCTCGATTTCAGCCTCACCATCCATGCCCGCCACAAGGCCTCGATCTCGGTGGGCCTGCACCCCAACTTCCGCATGCCGCACCGGCCGGGGCGGCTCGAGCTGAAGCTCGACTTCGCCTTCGGGCTCACCCATCCCGGACAGACGGCCGTCGGCGATCCGCAGGAATTCTCCAGCCTTGCGTCAGTGCCCAAGGATGGCGGACGGGTCGACATGTCGCACCTGCCGCTGTCGCCGCGCACCGACAAGAACGTCCAGCTCTGCGGCGTCACCAGCCCGCTGACCGGCACCTATCTCGACGAGGGCATGGGCTTCGAGCTCGACTGGGACCGCACACTGCTGCCCACGCTGATGATGTGGCACACCGATGGCGGCATCGGCGGCGAACCGTGGCGCAACCAGTTCCGGGCCATCGGCCTCGAACCGCTGGCCTCGGCCTTCGACCTGCACACCGACGTCTCGGCCGGCCCCAACCCGATCAATGCCCGCGGCGTGCGCACGGCCATCGACATCGATCCGACGAAGCCGCTCGAGATCAGGCATTCGATCCGTGGGTTTGCCGTGGCCTAACTGGCCGGAACGCTCCCGTGTCTTGTCGGCGGCCCGAATAGGTCGGCCGCCGACGCGACGACGTCTTGGGCGGAACAGTCTTTCGCCGCCCGTTTTCATCAGTTTTCTGCATTCCCGTTGCGTGGCGAGGTAAATGGAGCGTTAATACGCCGCTTTTACCGCCACGGGGGTTACGATGACTCTGAAGTGGGTAGGTTCCATAATCCTGACTGCCCTGCTCGGCGCCGGCCCTTCGGCGGCCCAGGAGTCCATCGCAACCGTCTCCGACCTGACGCCCGAGGCGCAGGCCGGGCTCGGCGCCGAACGCACGTTGCTGATCACCGGCGCGCAGCTGCGCGAGGGCGAGACGGTGGTCACCGGGCAGAACGGCGAAGTGCAGGTCCTGTTTTCGGACCAGACGCATCTGGTGATCGGCCGCGGGTCGAGCCTGGTCATCGCACGCTACCTGATGCGCGCCGACGGGACGCCGCAGAAATTCGCCATCAACGCGCTGTCCGGGACATTCCGGTTCATCACCGGCAAAGGCGAAAAGAGCGCTTACGCCATCAATACGCCGACCGGCACGATGGGGGTTCGCGGCACCGAGTTCGATTTTACCGTCGACCGCTATTCGGGCCATACCAGCGTCATCCTGTTCGAAGGCGGGGTGCGGCTGTGCGGGAAACGCGGCGACTGCGTCGAGCTGTCCGAGCGCTGCAGCGTCGGTGAGATCGACCTCAACGACGGCGCCGGCGTGCTGACCAAGGAAGCAGACCGACGCAAGGCGGCGAAAACCGAGTTTCCCTACGTCCAGTCGCAGGCCAGCCTGATGCAGGACTTCCGTGTCGGCAAACCGCAGCAATGCGCCAGCCCGGTACAGGTCGCCGAGGAAAAGGTGATCAAGCCGGGCAAGATCCTCGCGCCGCCGGTCGACACGCCGCCCGAAGTGGTTCCACCGGACGATCCCGTCGAAGAGCCGGTCGCCTCGACCAAGAACAACAAGGGCGGCGGCAATGGCGGCGAAGGGGCGGAGGGGCCCTCCGAAACCGAGAATCCGGGCAAGCACCTGGGGCATCTGAAGCACTAGCGCCTTCCGCCGCGCTGCCAACTTCGGGCTTCCACATTTTGCCAAATCCCGCTCAACTCCTCGCCGTGAGCGAGGAGGACGCGCATGGCAGTGGCACATATCGACCCGGCAGCGGCCGGATTTTCCGTCGGGCTGGGCGAGCGGCTCGATGCGGCGGCGCGTGACGGGACGCTGTCGCCGGTCCACGCCATCGCGCTTTCCCGGCACGGCCGGCTGGTGCTGGAGCGCTACTTTGCCGGCGACGACCAGACGATCGGCGAGCCGCCGCTCGGACGGGTCGCCTTCACCGGCGAGACGCTGCACGACTTGCGCTCGGTGACCAAGAGCATTGTCGGGCTGCTTTATGGCATCGCGCTCGGGCGCGGACTCGTGCCGGCGCTCGACGCTCCGATCGTCGACAGTTTTCCCGAGTATCCCGATCTCGTCGCCGATCCGCCGCGGCGCCGGCTGACCGTCGCGCACGCGCTCAGCATGACGCTCGGCCTCGAGTGGGACGAGAGCCTACCCTATACCAGCACCGCCAATTCCGAGATCGCGATGGAGTTCGCGCCGGACCGCTATCGCTTCACCCTCGATCGTCCGATCGTCGCTGAGCCGGGCGCGGGCTGGATCTATTCGGGTGGCGCGGTGGCCATCATCGGGGCGCTGATCGAACGCGGCTCCGGCCGCCGCCTGCCCGAGTTCGCCCGCGAAGCGCTGTTCGCGCCGCTGGGTATCAGCCGCAGCGCGTGGTTCGCCGGTCAGGACGGGGCCTATTCGGCCGCCGCCGGGCTGCGGCTCGGCGCACGCGACCTGCTGCGCATCGGCGACATGCTGGCCGATGGCGGGCGCTATGCGGGCCGGCAGGTCGTGCCGGGCGACTGGCTCGAGCAGAGCTGGACGCCACGCACCACCACCAGCTGGGGCCAGCCCTATGGCTACCTGTGGTACATCGACAGCCTGAGGCCCCCGGCCTATCCGAACGGCACGCGCGGCGTCGCCGGTTACGGCAATGGCGGACAGCGCCTGTTCGTGCTGCCGGAGGCCGGCGTCGCCTGCGCCATCCTCGCCGGGCTCTACGACACGCCGGGGGCCGAACAGGGTCCCGAGCGCATCTGGCGCGACTACATCCTGCCCGGCTTCGTCGGCTAGTCGCCGAGCGGCCGCGTGCCGTGGAGGAGCAGCAGCAGGCTGGTCTGCGCGTCGGTGCCGGTCTTGTTGTAGATGGCGCTGAGCTGGGTCCGCACCGTGTCGCGCGAGGTGCCGAACTTCTGCGCCAGCTCGTTGACCGAGAGGCCGGAGGCGAGGCCCTGGGCGACGCGGGCCTCGGCCGGGGTGAGGTCGAACAGGCCGGTCAGCACCCCGGTCAGCGGCGCCGACGGCTGGGTCACCTCGGTGACCACGAGGATTGCCGCGGTGCTGTGGAAGATGTCGTTGGCGAGCCGCCTCACCGGCACCACGTGCAGCACCAGCGCATTCGCCGTACCCGAGGCCGGCAACGGGATGGACTGGACGACCGGCGCCTGGGCCGCCCCGGCCAGCGCCGCCTCGAACAGCGCCGTGACGCGCGGCGCCTCGAACTGCAGCTGATCGAAGGCGCCGATCCGCACCCGCGGACCCAGCGCCTGGAGCTGCAGGTTGGCGCTCAGCACCCTGCCGGCGCTCGACAGCGCCGCGGCCGGCAGCCCGACGATGCCCAGGGCATCGGTCGCCGATCGCGCCGCCTGCAGGCCGAGCCGGTGCGCCAGCAGCCCGGCGCGGGCCAGATGCGGGCGGTAATATTCCAGCCGATCCATGTCGGTGCGTTCGAAAGGGCCGCGATCGCGCGCCTTGACCATGTCGAAGACGATGAGGTCCGAAGTCGGCGCCGGCACCACGACGCCAGCCGACCAGCCGTAGCCCATCGGGTACATGAAATCCTGGTAGATCGGGTCGGCGTCGAGTTCGGCCTGGGTGAAGATTTCGAGATCGTGCAGGAAACCGGTCTCGCCACGCTGCAGGGCACGGATGGGCCGGCGGTTCTCGTAGTTCGCCGACTTGCTGGCGAATTCCTTGAGGTGCTCGACGTAGCCGCGCGTCGAGGTATGGCGCAACTGGCGCTGCGGATCGAAGGCCAGCAGCGCGGCATTGGTGGCGCGCGCCACCCCACCGAGCTGTTCCAGCACGGACGGCCACTGGTCCGAAATCACCGCGGCTTCGTAGATCGCGTCGATCAGCTCATCGCTCTGTTGCATCGCGGCTCCTGCGGCCTTCATGACAGCATTGCCGATGCAACTGCAACCTCGGCCGCCGGGTTCCGCACCCGAACAAAAGCAAAAACCCGGGTTTCCCCGGGTGTTCGCAAGCTCAAGGCAGTCTGGGTCGCGTCAGCTGGCGAGCAGCGGCAGCGGATCCACCGGGGTGGCGCCCTTGCGCAGCTCGAAGTGGAGCTGGGACTTGGCGACCGATCCGGTCTTGCCGGCGGTGCCGATGGCGTCGCCGCGGTTCACCACGGTGCCCTTGGCCACGCTCATGTCCTTGAGGTGGGCATAGGCCGAGACGTAGCCGTTCGGATGGCGGATCAGGATCAGGTTGCCGTAACCTTCGACACCCGAGCCGGCATAAATCACCTGGCCGTTCTCGGCGGCGCGGACCGTCGCACCTTCCGGCGCTTCGATATTGATGCCGGTGCCCTTGGAGTTGGCGAAGTCGGTGATCACGCGGCCCGAAATCGGCCAGCGGAACTTGTCGGCGCCGGACAGCACCGGCTCGGTCTTGGGCTGCTCGAGCGGCTTGGCGTCGGCCACCGGCGCGTCGCTGACGGGCGTCGGCGCGGCAAGCGGCTTGACCGTGGCGAGCGGCGTGCTCGGCTGCGGGGTCAGGGCCGCGACCTCGGTCGGCTTGGCGGTCGGCTGCACGGCCGGGGCGACGATCGCCGGCGAGCTGGACGCGCTGGGCTTGGGGCCCATGGCGGCGAGGGTCGATGCCTTGCCCGGGATGACGATCTTCTGGCCGACATAGATCTTGTCGGGCGAGGAGAAGCCGTTGGCCTGGATGATGGCCTGCGCCGTCACGTTGTAGCGCCGCGCCACGGTGTAGAGGCTCTCGCCGCTCTCGATGACGTGCACGTAGGCGTCGGAGGGGACGGAGACGAGGGTATTGGTCGGCTGGGCCGGGGCGGAGGCGAGGGTCGTCGTCGCCGGGACGGGGCTCAGGGGCTGGGCAGCGGGCATCATCGCGTTGCTTCCGTTGGAAGATGAGAGCACAGGCAAATCTTCAGTCGAGACTGAGCCCATCGGCTGGCTGCTTTGGCCACCCATGGCATTGGCGCCGATCACGGTCGCACCCATGCCACCACCACCGATATTGGCAGGCGGCACGAAGCGGTTGTCCGCAAGGGTCTGGGGCATTGACTGGGCCGCCGGCATCGACGCCGCGGCGTTGACCGAACCGGTGGTGGTCCGATCGAAGCCGAGGCCGCCCAGCGAACTGCACCCGGACAGGGCAGTAGCGCCCACGAGGAGGCCCACAATCGCGAGGGTTTTAACTGCCCTACCGGTCACGCGGTTACTCATCAGTTCACTCAACTCAGGTACTCGATGCACCTGAGATTAGGCCGGTAAGGTAAAGAGTGATTTAAATGCGAAGCGTTTTGCAGCGACCGGACGCAAAAGATTCAGGAGTCGGTAGGGTTAAGAGGGCGCGCCTCGGCGGCGGCAGCCATCCGCCCCACCCTCATCCGGGCTTCGCCCACCTTCTCGCATCAAGGGAGAAGGCCCGACTGCAAAGCTAGTGGAGGACCCTTCTCCCCTTGTGGGAGAAGGTGCCCAAAGGGCGGATGAGGGGTGGGCAGCCGGCGCCATCGCGCTTCGTGCCCTGAATCAGGACCCCGCTCGGTGTCACCCCAGCGAAAGCTGGGGTCCAACGCGCCTGCCGAACCGGCCGAGAGATGGATCCCAGCTTTCGCTGGGATGACAGTCGGTGGTTGGAATCCGCGAAGAGGCCCTGCGGCTAAAGCCCCAGCGTCCCGTCCAGCGCGCCGACCAGTTCATGGTGCGTGTGCTGCAGCATCAGCGGCGTCACCGTGATGGCATTGGAATGCATCAGCAGGCCGAAATCGTGCTCGGGGTCGAGCGGCTTGGGCGTTTCCGGGATGGCGATGAAGAACTTTCCGGCATTGTCGCTCGGATAATAAGCCATCGGCGAGCGCGAGAAGCGCTGGAACGGCACCACCCGGACGCCGCTGACATCCTCGGGGGCGCAATACGGCAGGTTGACGTTGAAATAGGCCTCGCCGCGCGTCTTCACCTTGTCCAGCAGCGCCCTGATGACGCGCACCGAATAGGTCCGGGCATTGGTCCAGTCGATGTGGTCGCCGCGCTCGTAGTCGACGCCCTGGCTGATGCCGATGCCGAGCGCGCCGTGCAGCGCCCCCTCGCGCGCCCCGGCGACCGTGCCGGAGCAGTTGAGGATATCGCCGAGGTTCTGGCCGTTGTTGACGCCCGAGAGCACCAGGTCCGGCTTCAGGTCCTTGCACACATGGGTCATGCCGGCGACGACGCAATCGGCCGGCGAGCCGCCGACCACGGCGTAGACCTGTTGCTCGCGCTGCTCCAGGCCCAGCTCGCGGCCGAAGGTGAAGCGGTGCGCGGCGCCCGACTGGTTGCCGTCCGGCGCCACCACCCACACGTCGTCGCTGAGCTCGGCCGCGATCTGGCGCATGATGGCGATGCCGGGCGCGTCGACACCGTCGTCGTTGGTGATCAGGATCCTCACGAGCGGGAGCCGATCGTCTTCAGGCCCTTCATGTACGGCTGCAGCACGTCGGGGACGAGCACCGAGCCGTCCTCCTGCTGGTAGTTCTCCATCACCGCGATGAGGGCGCGACCGACGGCGACGCCGGAACCGTTGAGCGTATGGACGTGGCGGATCTTGCCGTCCTTGCCCTTGAAGCGGGCATCCATGCGACGGGCCTGGAAATCGCCGCAGACCGACACCGAGCTGATTTCGCGGTAGGTGTCCTGCCCCGGCAGCCAGGCCTCGATGTCGTAGGTTTTCTGCGCGCCGAACCCCATGTCGCCGGTCGACAGCAGCATCACGCGGTAATGGATGCCGAGCTGCTTGAGCACATCCTCGGCGTCGCCGAGCATCTTCTCGTGCTCGTCGCCCGAGGTTTCGGGGGTAGTGATCGCCACCATCTCGACCTTGTTGAACTGGTGCTGGCGCAGCATGCCGCGCGTATCGCGCCCGGCCGACCCGGCCTCGGAGCGGAAGCACGGAGTGAGCGCGGTCAGCCGCAACGGCAGTTCTTCCTCGGCGACGATGCTTTCGCGCACGAAGTTGGTCAGCGGCACCTCGGCGGTGGGGATCAGCGCCAGCCGGCCGTCGCCATGCGGCACGAAGAACAGGTCTTCCTCGAACTTGGGCAGCTGGTTGGTGCCGAAGAGCGCATCGTCCTTCACGAGGAAGGGCGGCTCGACTTCGGTATAGCCGTGCTCATCCACATGCAGGTCGAGCATGAACTGGCCGATGGCGCGCTCGAGCCGGGCCAGGTGGCTCTTCAGCACGACGAAGCGGCTGCCGCTCAGCTTTGCGGCGACCTCGAAATCCATCATGCCGAGGCCTTCGCCGGTCTCGTAGTGTTCCTTCGGCGCAAAGGCGAAGCTCGGCTTGACCGGCCGGTTCTTCGCCGCCGTGGCGGGCGAACCGTTGGGGCCGAAATATTCCTTGTTGTCCGCCTCGTCGGCGCCACGCGGCACTTCCTCAAGCGGCAGGTTCGGGATGATCATCAGCGCCTGGCGCAGCTTGTCCTCGACCTCCTTGCGGGCGGCTTCGCCGGCCTGGATGGCGTCCTTCAGCTGGCCGACCTCGTCCATCAGCGCCTGGGCTTTCGCCTCATCCTTCTGCGCCTTGGCCTGGCCGATCTGCTTGCTGAGCGCATTGCGCTTGGCCTGCGCCTCCTCGACCGAGACGATGGCGCTGCGCCGGGAATCATCCATCTCGATCAGCTGGGAGGCCGAGAACGGCACATTCTTGCGCGCGGCAAGCGCGGCATCGAACGCGGCGGGATTGGCTTTGATCCAATTGATGTCGAACATGGAAATGACCTGAAGTCGCGGGAAGCGTCCTGCATAAAGGATTGGGGTCACGGATCAAGGGGCGTCGTGCTGCGACAGACGGCCGGCGCGGGAAGAATACCCCCACCCCTGTCCCCTCCCCGCAAGGGGGAGGGAGACGCCGGCAGGTCGCTCCGAGATTGTGGAACGAAGACCGGCGAGCGCAGGTCACCTCCCCCCTTGCGGGGGAGGGACGGGGTGGGGGGTATCTTCCCGCACCGGTGTTAGCTGCACGCCGCCTTGTACTTCCGCACCGCCTCGGCCATGCCGTAGAGCAGCGCGTCGGCGGTCAGCGCATGGCCGATCGAGACCTCGGCGAGATCGGGGATCGCCGCCTTGAGCGGTGGGAGGTTGTCGAGGTTCAGGTCGTGCCCGGCATTGACCTTGAAACCCGCACCGCCCGGCCGGCCGTTCGCGCCGGCTTCGCGCGCCGCATCGGCCGCCGCCTTGAGCGCTGCGAGATGCACCGCCGCCACTTCCGGCTGCAGCGCCCCGCCATAGGGGCCGGTGTAGAGCTCGACGCGGTCGGCGTCGACCAGGGCCGCTGCCGCTGCCGCCGTCACTTCCGGGTTGATGAACAGCGAGACGCGGATGCCGGCCGCCTTCATGCGGGAAATCGCCGGCACCAGCACGGCCTCGTTGGCCTCGATGTGCCAGCCGTGGTCGGAAGTGGACTGCAGCGGATCGTCGGGCACGAAGGTCACCTGGTCCGGCGCGGCGCGCTCGACCAGCGTCAGGAAATCCTCGCTCGGATAGCCCTCGATGTTGAACTCGCGGCCGGGGAACTCGTCACGCAGCAGCTTTGCCAGCTCGAACACGTCGGTGCGGCGGATGTGCCGCTCGTCGGGACGCGGGTGAACGGTCAACCCGTCGGCGCCGGCCTCGAGCGCGATGCGGCCGATGCCGACGACGCTCGGCCACGGCACGCTGCGGCGATTGCGCAGGAACGCGATGGCGTTGAGATTGACGGACAAATCGGTCATCGGGCGCGCTCCGGTGGGGCTGGCGCTCTGTTAGCGCATCCCCTGCCCCGCAGCCAATCGAACCTTGTGATGGGGCCGATCAGCCGTTGCGATGCTCAGGCGGTGATCTCGATGCGCCGCGCCCGCTGCTCCAGCACCACGACGCCGACGCCGCTCAACAGGATTAGCGCGATGCCGCCCAGCGCTAGCCCGTTGGGCAGCGTGCCGAACACCACCGCGCCGATCAGCAGCGCCCAGACCGTGCTGGCATAAAAGAACGGCAGCACGGCGCTGGTGTCGGCGACGCGATAGGAAGTGAACAGCACCAGCTGGCCGAGCGTTAGCAGCGCGCTCGATGCTGCGATAAGCAGCAGTTCCCACGGCCCGGGCATGACGAGGCGCTCGAAGGCCAGCATCAGCGCGCCGATGCCGATGAGCGACACCACCGATGCGCCGACGGCGACAACCAGCCCGGGGATTTCGTGGTGCACGCGCCGCCCGATCAGGTCGCGGATGGCGCAGCAGAGAGCGCTCCACAGGCCGAGCAGCGTATAGGGCTGGAAGCCCGAGCCGCCCGGCTGCGCCACGAGCAGCGCCCCGGCGAAGGCGAGGACCACCAGCGAGATGGCGAGCCCGCCCACCCGGTCGCCGAAGAACACCACCGCGCCCAGCATCACCAGCATCGGGGTCAGCTGGCTCATCGCCGTGATGTCGGCGAGCGGCGCATTGGCGATGGCGAAGATGTAGCCGGCCGCGGCGGCGAACTCGAAGAAGTTGCGCGCCACGACGATCGGGCGGAACACCGCCCTGGCCTTGCCGAGATTGCCCGTCACCGCCAGCACCGGCACGCCGAGGATCACCGCCAGCAGCGCGCGCAGGAACAGCGTTTCGAGCGGCGGGAGCGCCGCCATCGCCACCTTCAGCAGGCTGTCGTTGCAGATGAAGCAGCCTGTCGCGAGCAGCATGTAGGCGATGCCGCGCAGGTTCGAACGGGTCTCAGGCATCAGGAATCCGAGGAGGAGGAGCCTCTCGCTCCTAGCATGCCGTTCGTGGCGGTCAATCGGCGGCGCGTGCGGCAAGTTTGCCGGAGCGCTCGCGCAGCACCACCAGCACGCCGCTCAACACGATCAGCCCCATGCCCACCAGCCCCAGCGCATTGGGCAGCGTGCCGAAGACCAGCGCCCCGACCAGCAGCGCCCAGAGCAGGCCGGAATAAGAGAAGGGCAGCACCACGCTGGTCTCGCCCACGCGAAAGGCCACGAACAGGAACAGTTGCGCCAGGGTGAGCAAGGCCCCTGCCCCGGCGATCTGCAGCATCTGTTCGAGCGTCGGCGGCACCCAGTGCTCCAGCGCCAGCGTCAGCCCGCCCGTGGCGATGGCGGTGAACAGCGACACGCCGAGCGCCACGGCGAAGGCCGGGATGTCGCGCGGTACGCGACGGCCGAACAGGTCGCGCCCGGCGCTCAGCGCCGAACTCAGCATGCCGAGCAGCAGGAAGGGCTGGAACCCGGCGCTCCCCGGCTGCGCCACCAGCAGCGCGCCGAACAGCGCCAGTACGATCAGCGCCACGGCGCCGCGCCCGACGCGGTCGCCGAAGAACACCACCGCGCCGAGCAGCGTCAGCATCGGGGTCACCTGCATCACCGCCGTGAGGTCGGCGAGCGGCGCGTTGGCGACGGCGAAGACGAAGCAGATCGAGGCGCCGGTCTCGACCAGGTTCCGCGCCACCACGCGCGGCGTCAGCATGTGCCGGGCGCTCGACAGGCCCGACATCACCGCCAGCAGCGGCACGCCCAGCACCACCACGATGAGGGCGCGCAGGAACATCGCCTCGAACAATGGCAGCTCGCGCAACACCAGCTTGATCACGCCGTTGTTGACGATGATGCTGCCATTGGCCAGCACCATGAAGAGGATGCCCTTGAGGTTGGAGGACGGGCCTCGCGCCCCGCTCACATCCCCTCGGAGCCGCGGGAGATCGCCGCAAGCCCGGTGCGCACCACTTCGACCAGCCCGAGCGGCACCATCAGCGAGATGAAGCTGTCGATCTTGGATGGCTTGCCGGTCACTTCGAACACGAAGCTCTCGGTCGTCGCGTCGACCACCTGGGCGCGGAAGGCGTCGGCGAGGCGCAGCGTCTCGACGCGATGCTCGCCCGAACCCGCGACCTTGACCAGCGCCAGCTCGCGCTCCAGCGCCTTGCCCTCGGCGGTGAGGTCGTGGACCTTGTGCACCGGCACCAGCCGCTCGAGCTGCAGCTTGATCTGCGTCAGCACCTTTGGCGTCGCGACCGTGACCACGGTGATGCGGCTCAGGCCCTTCTCGTGCTCGGTCTCCGAGACCGTGAGGCTGTCGATATTGTAGCCGCGCGCCGAGAACAGCCCGACGACACGGGCGAGGATGCCCGGCTCGTTGTCGACCAGCACGCTGAGCGTGTGCCGCTCCGGCGTCTGCGATTCCGGGGCCAGGAAATATGCCGATCCGCTCGGCTGAAGATGTGCGTTCATTTCGTCTCTAACCCTCTCATGTGCCCTTCCCCACCGGTGTCATCCCCGCGAAAGCGGGGATCCATCTTTCGTTCCGCGCTTGCAGCGCGATGGATTCCCGCCTTCGCGGGAATGACACCCAGTGAAGGGCGCGTTCCTCAGACCAGCTGGCGTCCCTTGGCGTCGATCACGGCGCCGATATCATCCTCGAAATCGGGCAGGATCATCTCGTTGTGCGGCTTGCCCGACGGGATCATCGGCAGGCAGTTCTCGTGCTTTTCGACCAGGCAGTCGAACAGCACCGGGCCGTCGTAATCGAGCATCTCGGCGATCGCTGCATCGAGCTTGGCCGGATCCGAACACTTGATGCCCTTGGCGCCATAGGCCTCGGCCAGCTTGACGAAATCGGGCAGGCTCTCGCTGTAGCTATGCGCGTAGCGGCCGCCATGCAGCAGGTCCTGCCACTGGCGGACCATGCCCATGCGCTCGTTGTTCAGGATGAAGATCTTGATCGGCAGCCGGTACTGCACCGCCGTCGAAATCTCCTGCATGGTCATCTGCACGCTCGCCTCGCCGGCGATGTCGATGACCAGCGCGTCCGGATGCGCCACCTGCACGCCGACCGCGGCCGGCAGGCCGTAGCCCATCGTGCCCAGCCCGCCCGAGGTCATCCAGCGGTTGGGCTGCTCGAAGTGGAAGTGCTGCGCCGCCCACATCTGGTGCTGGCCGACTTCGGTGGTGATGTAGACGTCGCGCGCCTTGGTCGCCTCGTAGAGCCGCTTGATGGCGTGCTGCGGCTTGATCGTGGTGTCGGAGTTCTTGAAGCCGAGCGAGTTGACCTTGCGCCACTCCGCGATCTGCTTCCACCACGGAGCGATCGCCTCGGTGCGCGGCTGGTTGGTCTTGGAACGCCAGATGCGGACCATCTCCTCGAGCACCAGCCCGCAATCGCCGATGATCGGCAGGTCGATGCGCACCGTCTTGTTGATCGAGGACGGGTCGACGTCGACATGGATCTTGGTCGAGCCGGGCGAGAACGCATCGATGCGGCCGGTGATGCGGTCGTCGAACCGCGCGCCGATATTGATCATCAGGTCGCAGTCATGCATCGCCATGTTGGCTTCGTAGGTGCCGTGCATGCCCAGCATGCCCATCCACTGCGGATTGGAGCCCGGGAACGCGCCCAGCCCCATCAGCGTCGAGGTCACCGGGAAGCCGGTCAGCTCGGCCAGCTCGCGCAGCTTCTCGCTCGCCTCCGGGCCGGAATTGATGACGCCGCCGCCGGTGTAAAAGATCGGCCGCTCGGCGCGCAGCATCAGGTCGACCGCCGCGGCGATGGCCGAGGCGTCGCCGGCCGTCGCCGGGTGGTAGCTCTTGTGGCGCGTCGCCGAGATCTCGTCGGCGCTATAATAGGTGCCGAGCGCGAACTGGACGTCCTTGGGGATATCGACCAGCACCGGGCCGGGCCGCCCGGTCCGCGCGATGTGGAACGCCTCGTGCAGGATGCGCGGCAGCTCGGCGACGTTCTTGACTAGGTAATTGTGCTTGGTGCACGAGCGGGTGATGCCGACCGTGTCGCATTCCTGGAAGCCGTCCGTGCCGATCAGCGTCGTCGGCACCTGGGCCGAGATGACGACGATGGGGATCGAGTCCATCAGCGCATCGGTCAGCGGGGTGACGACGTTGGTGGCGCCAGGGCCCGAGGTCACCAGCACGACGCCGACCTTGCCGGTCGAGCGGGCATAGCCCTCGGCCATGTGGCCGGCGCCCTGCTCGTGCCGCACCAGGATGTGCTGCACCTTGTCCTGCTGGAACAGCGCATCGTAGATCGGCAGCGCCGCACCACCGGGATAGCCGAAGATATGCTCCACCCCCTGGTCGGCCAGCGCCTCTATGACCATCTCCGCGCCCGTCATCTGTTCGGCCATTTGCAACTCTCCTCGTCGTCTCCCCCTTGCCTCTCCGCTTGCGGGAGAAGCTGGCGCGCCGCGCCGGATGAGGGGTCTTCTGTTTCAGTCCACCCGGCCGAAGCCGGAATTTCAGGCAATAAAAAAGGCCCCGTATGGGACCTGTTTTCGGCGCACCAGCCATCCGCGGGGACCTTTACCCCACGCGACCGATGCGCCCCACTACTACGATAAGCTTCTGCACGGATGTGCTCCGGAAAATTCTGGCCGGGTTTATGAGCGCGGTGGAGATGGGTGTCAAGGGGGCAGCTCGGGAGCGGACGCCCATTCGCCCTGCCAGCATCGTTCGGCCACCACTTGGCCATTGCCACCAGGTTTCGCGGGAGCCAAAATGTGGTTCCTCCCCGCACCGGACGCCTCGCAAGCGGCACAATCGTCATGGCAAAGGCTGAACCATGAGCGAACTCGCGCCGCCAGAGCCGGAGCCCCAAGAGCCGCCGCGGCGTGACCGGTGGATCGTCTGGACCGTGATCGGCTCGGCGATCCTGCATGCGGGAGTGCTGGTGGTTCTGCTCTGGCAGCCGCTACCAGCGAGCGCCGAGGCCACCCCGCCGCCCGCCATCGACGTCGAGCTCGTCCCGCCGCCGGAAACCGCCAGCGCCAGCGAGCCGCCGGCCGAGGCGCCGAAGGAGGAGGCTCCGAAGCAGGAGGCTGAGGCGGCGACACCGCCCCCGCCGGCCGAAACGCCCCCGCCGGAACCGCCGCCCGAGCAGGCAGCCGATCCCACGCCACCGGCGGCGGCGGAGCCATCCACAGCCGAAAAGCCCTCCCCACCGGCCGCGCCAGAAACCGCATCCGAGCCTGCCGCCGCGGCATCGGAGCCGGCGCGAAGTCCGGAGACCTCAGCCGAGGCCGCCCCGATCCCGCTGTCGCGCCCCGTGGTGCGCGGGCTGACGGCCGCCCCGGCCAGCGCGCCGGCGCAAACCCTCTCCGCGGCCACGGCCGACAGCGGCGAAGCGTCGGACGGAGCAGCCCCGCCCGCCCCGTCGGCAGAGCCCGATGTCGCGACGCTCGAGCTCGGCGCGTCGCACACCGCCAAGCACTTCTATCTCAAGGGGATGCTGGGTGTTCCCAGCATGGCGAAGGCGCGGGCGATGCTCGAAACGCTGCCGCCCGAACGGCGGCTGCCGCAAACCTGCAGCATCGAGGCCCTGGGCCAGATCGGCAATTCCGGGAAGGGTTTTACGCCCGACGTGGTGATGGCGGACGCCTACGCCCGGTCGGTGACGACCGGCACGCGCCTCACCGCGAGCGGCGCGATCTTCCGCTCCGGCGACAAATGGTACGGCCTCGCCTTCGACTGCACCCTCAGCGACGACCTCACCAAGGTAACCGCATTCTCCTATCGCCTCGGCGCCGACGTGACGGACGCGGTGCTTGCGAGGCTGGGGAAGACTTAGCGGGAACAGGGGACGCAGCAGAGGGACATGTTTTCGGCGCACCACCCATCCGCGGGGACCTTCACCTTACGCAAAGATACGGTGGGGGCGGTGTCACGGAGCATTATCCGCCGTGCGCTACTGGCCTAGGCGTCGACGGATCGCTAATAGAGTCAACGAGGGAGTCTCTTAAATGGCGGCAGCTGTCCCAGATCTAACCGTACGTGGCGAACCAGTAGAACGCATCTACGGAAACTACGAGGATCGCCGATACGTAGTGAATCGTCGCTACCAGCGAAAACTCATTTGGACGTTAGAAGAAAAACAAAACTTTATCGACTCTCTCATAGAAGGATTTCCAATTCCAATCATTCTCTTGGCCGAAAGCGCCAAGAAAGATGACAATACTCTTGAAATTATTGACGGGATGCAGCGACTAGATGCGATAGTATCATTTATTAGCAACAAATATAGTGTTAGAGATTGCTATTTTGATCTAAATACAATTGCAGTCACCAAGGCACTCCTCGACAACGGCACCCTAACGCAGCTCCAGCCCGTGATGGCGCGAGATGTTTGCGTCGAAATTGCTTCTTATTTGGTGCCGTTATCGATTTATGAGTTTGCGGACGAGAAGGCCGTCGACACGGTATTTCGGCGCATTAACTCGGGTGGCCGCCAGCTTTCACGTCAAGAGTTGCGTTCCGCGGGGTCCGTCGAGGCATTTGCTACAGTTGTTCGACGGCTGGCGGCGAAGGTGCGTGGCGATGATTCGCTGTCGGACCAGCTCAAGCTCAATGAGATGCAAAAGATAAGCATCACGAACAAAGATCTCAACTACGGCATAGATGTCGACGGCATCTTTTGGGTCGCCCAAGGTGTACTTTCAAGAGATCATGTTCGACAAAGTCGCGATGAAGAGATAATCGCAGACATTGTAGCCTACATGGTTAGCGAGGATCCGATTTCGTCCCGCACAGAATTTATCGATGATTTCTATGGAATGACTATCGACGACGCTGGCGCCGCACGGTTCAAGGCAGTGGATACCGCTATTAAGAAGCGAACGCCTGAGCTGGTCGTTCTAGATTTTCAGCGGACGCTTGATCAAATCAAGCTAACTTTACAGGCGTCAGGCCTAACCTTCGCTCAGCTAATGTTTAAGGCACCCGGATCGCCAGCTCCGCGCTATTTCCAAGCCGTCTTTTTGGCCTTCCATGACTTAATCGTTCGGAAGAACATGATGGTGAGTGATCGCGCTCAGTTGATTGCCGTGATGAAGGAAAGTGGCGATCATATGAAAATTCAGGAGGGCGGGAGATGGGGAGCAGAGAATAGGCAGGTAGCGGTAGATGCCGCTATCGGAATGTACCAGAAGGCCTTTGCTCCAGCGAAGGGCGTTGATCCGGCGCTCGTACATTGGATCACTCAACTGGAGAACCTCCTCAACCAGTCTTACACTGAGCAGGCGGCATACGACTTCAAGCAAGGGTTCCTTCGCCTCGACGGAAGCAAGGTTTTTGACGAAGACTCCTTCCAAAAAATCCTTCGCACCTGCGTGGCGATTTCCAATTTGGGAAAGAACCATAAAGGTTACGTAATAGTCGGCGTAGCCGAAACGTCGGCAACAGCCGCACAGATTGAGAAGATTTATGGTGTAAAGTCACGGTCATACGATAGATTCTATCTATCTGGCGTAGAGCACGAGGCCACCGCGCTAGGAAAGTCGTTAGATCAATTCTTTCAATTTATTGTAGATAAAACAAAATACGCCCCCGTTTCAGAGCCACTTAAATCATATATTACGTCGAATATAAAATCTGTCAGATATTATGACAGAACCATATATGTGTTCGAGGCGCGAGGACAAGAACAGCCAAGCCTCTACGATGGCAAGTACTTTGAGCGTATGGGCGCGCAATTATCGGAGGTCCAGCCAAAGGATTTTCCAGATTTCTTCGCACGCTACACAAATAACTAATCCCCTCACCCCCGCAAAATCTTCGCCATCGCCCTGCCCTTCGCCAACTCATCCACGAGCTTGTCGAGATACCGGATCTCCTGCATCAGCGGCTCCTCGATCGACTCGACACGTACGCCGCAGATCACGCCAGTGATCAGCGTACGGGCGGGGTTCATGGCGGGGGCGTTGGCGAAGAAGGCTTCGAAGCTGGTGCCGGCGGCCAGTTCGGCGGCGAGCGACTGGTCGCTGTGGCCGGTGAGCCAGCGGATGATCTCGTCGACCTCCGCTTTCGTCCGGCCCTTCTTTTCGGCCTTGGCCACATAGAGCGGATAAACGCTCGCGACGGCCATCGCATAGATGCGGTGATTGGGCATTGGTCCTCCGGCGAGGACGATAGCAAGGCTGCGGGGCGCGATGTAAGCCCGTGCCTGCGGCGGTGATAGCCCCACCAAAAACCCCGGGCTCCGCTCGCGAGGAGCCCGGCGATAGTTTACGCCAGGAACGGCGTGGCGGCCGCCAGTACCTGCTTTTTGGTCAGCGGCTTGTCGAAGGCGTTCGGGGTGCCGGCCTTGCCGATGATCGGGCGAACCGCCGCCGCGTGGCGGGCTTCCACCGAATGGATCTGCAGCGCCGTGCCGAGCACCGGGGTGCCGATGAGGTTCCCCGCCTGGCCCTTGTAGGCGGCAACGCCGAGATCCTCGAAGGTCGCCGAGAGCGTGGCGAAGGTGGTGAAGTTCTCCCACACGTCGGCATATTTGCCGCCGGCGGTGAAATCGACGTCCGGGGCCTTCACCGCGGCGGCGCCGAGCGCGCCCTTCAGCAGCTTGACGTGCGCCGCCTCGTGCGCCGCGATGGTGCTGAACAGCGAGCGGTAGTTGGCGGGGATCAGCCCGCGCTTGCCGACGCCCTGCTTGTAGAAGGCCGCTTCGAGATATTCGAGCGTCAGGGCGAAGTTCAGCACGTCGACCACCTGCTTGGGCAGGCCGCCGGCGGCAAACGCCTCGGTGGAGGCGGCGGCCACGGCCAGCGGCACGCTGGCGGCGAGGGCCGCGACGGCGGGGCGGCGGAACAGGTTGCGGCGGCTCAGGTTGATCCGTTCACCGACTTCGGGGTCGAGATCGTTCAGGATGTAGCTGTCAGTCATCGTCTCTCTCCTCAGGTCAGCGCGTTGGCCGTGACCGGCGTCTTGATGAACGGTGCCGCCTTGGGCAGCACCTGGGCCGGCAACTTGGCGTCGTCGAGGCCGCTGTGGTCGACGATGCCGGCGCCGACGGTCTTGGCGTTGAAGCCGCCGCTCAGCGCGGCGATGGTGGCGCAGTGGCGGGCTTCGACCGATACGATCGAGCCGGCGGCGGCCAGATAGTCGACGTTCTGGATCAGCGGACCGGCGCCGTTATAGGCGGCGACGCCCAGGTTCTCGAACACGCCGGCAGTGCCGAGCACGCTCTTGCGCGAGGTGAAGTCGACGGCCGAGAAGTCGACCTCGAGGCCGGGGATGGCCTTGCGGCCGAGCGCCTTCTTGAGGAACTGGCGATGGGCGATCTCGTGGTCGCGGATATCGGCCAGCGCCGCGATCTCGGCCTTGGTCGCGCCCTCGTATGGGCTCTCGACGGCGGCCGAGTAGAACGCCGCCTCGAGCTGCTCGAGCGCATAGGCGTAGTTGAGGATGCCGACGTCGCCGGAGCCGAGATCGGCCGCGAGAGCGGCGCTGATGCCGAAGTTCGGCAGGATCGAGCCGGCGACCATGACGCCTGCCGCAGCTCCGCCCCACTTGAGCAGGCCGCGCCGGGTTGGTGCGAACACGTGAGTCATTTTGCGTTCCCGTCTGTTTTGTTGAGAAACCAGGGTCAGCTACGGCGGCTTTCCGCGACTTGTTTCGGAATTTGCGGCAAATATCGCAGATCAAATTTCTGCAACTTTCCGGCCGCCGTCCCGTTTGCGCGCGGCCGGTTTCGCGCGCGCCACCCCCCCCCTTGACTTCCACCCGCGTCCATCGTATTTGCATGGTTACGCAATTACACAAATACGGCCATGACCGATCCGCTCACCGCCACCTTCGCTGCTCTCGCCGATCCCACCCGCCGCGCCATCCTGATGCGGCTGGCCGATGGGCCGGCGACGGTCAATGAACTCGCCGCGCCGTTCGAAATCGGCCTGCCCACCGTGTCGCGGCACCTCAAGGTGCTCGAACAGGCGGGGCTGGTGACCAAGGAACGGTCGGCGCAATACCGGCCGTGCCGGCTCGATCCTGCCCCGCTCGAACAGGCGGATCGCTGGCTCGAGCCTTATCGCAGCTTCTTTGCAAGCCGCCTCGACCGGCTGGACGACCAGCTCAAGGCAATGATGGAGCGGCGTCGCGACACCGACAAACAGGGAGACGAGGAATGACACTCACTGCCACCAACCAGGCCGCCAATCCGGCCACCTATACGCTGGGCCGCGGCATGGAGCTCGAACGCGATTTCGCTGCGCCGCCCGACATGCTGTTCCAGGCGTGGACCGAGCCGGAATATCTCGAATGGTTCTTCAACCCCGGCTTTGCGGCCGAGCCGCCCAGCGTCGACCTCAGGGTCGGCGGACAATGGCGGCAGCTGATGATCGAAAACCCGCAGAAGAGCTATTTTACCGGCGGGCTCTATCGCGAGATCGCCCGGCCGTCGCGGCTGGTGTTCAACTGGGGCGCCGTCGGCGGCTGGCCCGAGCTCGATCCGGCCGATCCGGACCAGAGCCCGCGCGTCACCCTCACCTTCCGCCCCCTGCCCGGCGGCGCCCGGATGAAGCTGCGCGTCGATTTTCCCGACCAGTATACCGAGGAACGAGTCGACTGGTGGATGAACTGCGGCATGGTCGAGGGCTGGAACATCACCATCGGCCGGCTGGAAGCGGCGCTCGGCCGGCTCAGCAAATAGAAAAACATTCCATCCCCACCGGTTCGCCCGGGCTTACCCTCCCGCCGTCTTCTCGTGTCGGGCGGGGTCGCGACGAACGGTCTGCGAGGAGATGATCGGGTGGTATGGGGGTCGCCCCGTGCCAGGCCGAAAGCACGCGCGGCATGCGCCGGTTCGCCGGTGAAGTCGCTAGTACGCGGGGTGGGACCTGGCCGGTCCTGCCAAGGGCTGGAAGCTGCCGGGCTGGGCAGCGGGTGGATGGCGTCGCGCGGAGCCTTGCGCAACGGCGATCAGCTGTGCACCCACCGGTCTCGCGATGCGGCACGGGATGCGCCCGAGCCCGCGTGCCATAAGCCAAAAACCCCGGTTGCGCCGGTGGGGCGGAGCTCCACCTTTGTTTGCGGACTACCGCTTGCGGGGCAAGGCTCCACCGGCGCGACGTCCTTTGCCGCCATATCCCGGGGCCGATGGCCGCCGGGCGTGTCGGCGCGTCTTCATCTTCGGGCAACCCTCTCGGCCACGGCAGATGACATCGCCATCGATTTGACGCTACCAGAAGCGGCCACTCGATTTGGGAGCCGTCCATGTCCGCCAATTCCGCCTTCACCAAGCTCGATGCGCTGAGCCGCCGGCTCGAGGCGATCGAGCACGCGCAATCGATGCTGGGCGTCGACGAGGCGGTGATGATGCCGGTCGGCGGCGGCGAGAAGCGGGCCGAGACCATGGGCATCCTCGCCGGCATGTACCACGAGATGGCGACCGCGCCGGAGGTCGGCGACTGGCTTGGCGATGCCGAGGCCGAGCCGCTCGACGAGATGCAGCAGCTGGCGATCAAGGAATTCCGCCGCGTCCACACCAACATGACCTGCCTCAGCGCCGATTTCGTGCGCAAGCAGGTCAATGCCCGCATCCGCTGCGAGCAGCTGTGGCGCGAACTGCGCCCCACCGGTGACTGGGCGACCTTCCTGCCGGCGTTCGAAGGCGTCGTCGCCACGGCGCGGGAGGAAGCGCAGCTGCGCGCCGACGTGCTGGGGCTCACGCCCTACGATGCGCTGATGGAGCAGTTCGATCCGGGCAACCGCGTCGCCGATGTCGCGCCGGTGTTCGCCGACCTGAAAGCGTTCCTCAAGGACTTCATCCCCAAGGCCATCGCCCACCAGGACGAAAAGCTGGCGCGGCGGCCGCTGAAGCCGCTGAGCCCGCCCTATGCGATCGACAAGCAGAAGGCGCTCGGGCTGGTGATGATGGAGGCCGTCGGCTTCGATTTCGACCACGGCCGGCTCGACGTCTCGACCCATCCGTTCTGCGGCGGCACGCCCACCGACATCCGGATGACGACGCGCTACACCGAGGGCGAATTCATCACCTCGCTGATGGGCATCATGCACGAGACCGGGCACGGCCTCTACGAGCAGAACCTGCCGCACGAGTGGACGCACTGGCCGGTGGGCCGGGCCCGCGGCATGGCCATGCACGAGAGCCAGAGCCTGTTCGTCGAAAAGGAAATCGCCCGGTCGCCGGAATTCTGGGACTGGGCCATGCCGCATGTCCGCGAAAAGCTCGGCGCCGACGCGATGCAGGGCTGGGACGTCGAGGACGTGCTGGCGCATGTGCACTTCATCAAGCGCGGCCTGATCCGGGTCGATGCGGACGAGGCGACCTATCCGCTGCACGTGATCCTGCGCTTCGAGCTCGAACAGGGGCTGATCGACGGCTCGCTGAAGCCGGCCGACCTGCCCGAGGCGTGGGACGCCAAGATGCGCGAGTACCTCGACCTGCCGACCATCGACAACATGAAGGACGGGCCGATGCAGGACGTGCACTGGCCGTCGGGCGCCATCGGCTATTTCCCCAGCTACACGCTCGGCGCGATCATCGCGGCGCAGCTGTGGTCAGCGATCGAGCGCGACCAGCCCAACGTCCGCGACGACATGCGCAACGGGCGGTTCGTCGGCATCAACGACTGGCGGCGCGAGAAGATCTGGAGCCAGGCGAGCAAGTACTCCATGCCGGACTTGATCCAGCGCGCCACCGGCGAGAAGCTCAACTCCAGACACTTCGAGGAGCACCTGACGCAGCGCTACCTCGGCTGATCGGGAGGAGCCGTCAGCATGGCAAAGGACCGGCCGTCGGTGCTGCAGCCGCTGCAGCACACCACGTTCCGCAACATCTGGACCGCCAATCTCGTGTCGAGCTTCGGCGGGCTGATCCAGGGCGTCGGCGCGGCGTGGATGATGACGGCGCTGACCAGCTCGGTCGACCTCGTGGCGCTGGTGCAGGCCTCGACCTCGCTGCCGATCATGCTGTTCTCGCTGCTCGGCGGCGCCATCGCCGACAATTTTCCGCGCCGCCGGGTCATGCTGATCGCCCAGAGCTTCATGCTGGCGGTGTCGGCGCTGCTCACCGTCACGGCGTGGATGGGGCTGATCACGCCGTGGCTGCTGCTCGGCTTCACCTTCCTCATCGGCTGCGGAACGGCGCTGAACAATCCCTCCTGGCAGGCCTCGGTGGGCGATATCGTGCCGCGCTCCAGCGTCGGCTCGGCGGTGGCGCTCAACTCCATCGGCTTCAACCTGTCGCGCAGCCTCGGGCCGGCTGTGGGCGGCATCATCGTCGCGGCGGCCGGCGCGGCGGCGGCGTTCGCGGTCAACATGCTGAGCTATGTCGGGCTCATCGCGGTGCTGCTCGGCTGGAAGCCGGCCCCGCCGCCGGCCGGACTGCCGCGTGAAGCGGTCGGCGCGGCGATGTTCGCCGGGCTGCGCTACATCGCGCTGTCGCCGGCGCTGGGCAAGGTGCTGCTGCGGGCCTTCGTGTTCGGCCTGTCAGCCAGCTCCGTGCTGGCGCTGCTCCCGGTGGTGGCAAGCAACATCGAGAATGCCGGGCCGCTGACCTACGGCCTGCTGCTCGGCGCCTTCGGCCTCGGCGCGGTCGGCGGCGCGCTGGTCAGCTCGTGGCTCACCGAACGCTTCACCAGCGAGACCATCGTGCGGCTCGCCTTCGTCGGCTTCGCCATCTGCGCCGCAGTCACCGCCATCAGCCCCTCGCCCTGGCTGATCGGCCTCGCCCTGGCGCTGGGCGGCGCCTGCTGGGTGTTCGCGCTGACGCTGTTCAACGTCACGGTGCAGCTGTCGACGCCGCGCTGGGTGGTGGGCCGGGCGCTGTCGCTGTACCAGACCACGACCTTCGGCGGCATGGCGGCCGGCAGCTGGCTCTGGGGCGTCGCCGGCGAACAGCTCGGCGTCGGTACGGCGCTGCTCGGTTCGGCCACGGCGCTGCTGGTCGGCGCCGCCATCGGCCTCGTCTTCGCCATCCCGCCCCGCGTCGAACTCGATCTCGATCCGGCCAATCGCTGGAAGGAGCCGCAGATCAACCTGCCGATCGAGCCGCGCTCCGGCCCGATCGTGATCAGCATCGAGTATCGGATCAGGCCGCAGGACGTGCGCGAGTTCCTCCGCGTCATGGCCGACCGCAAACGGGTCCGCATCCGGGACGGAGCGCGGGAATGGACGCTGCGCCGCGACCTCGGGCAGACCGACACCTGGATCGAGAGCTACAAGAGCCCGACCTGGACCGAGTATGCCCGGCACAACCAGCGCCTCACCCATGCCGACGAGGTGATCGGCGACAAGCTCCGCGCGCTGCACCAGGGGCCCGAAACGCCGGCGGTGCGCCGGATGATCGAGCGGCCGCCCAACTGGTTCGCCGCCATCGCCGCCAACCGCACCATCGATCCGCCGTAAGCCATGGCCTCGACAGGGGGGCGATGGAACGGCACGATACGGCTAGTTCTGCGAGGGAGGAACGGATGCGTACACTCATCGTGCTGCTGGGACTCACGCTGGCCGGCGCCGCCCAGGCCGAGGACGCTGTGACCGTCGGCAACGACGCGCTCATCGCCGATCCGCAGGCCGTGGCCGGCAAGACCGTGACGCTCGGACCCTGCAGCCTCTATGCCGGCGAGATCGAGGGCGACCTGACCTGCCGCCTCGTCAATCCGGACGGCAGCCAGGCCAAGGACAGCGTCGGCCTGCCGGTGGACCTGTTCCTCAAAGCCGCCGGCCTCGGGGAGTCCGGCAAGGCCTACATCGCCGCCAGTTGCGACGAGTTCAAGCTGTGCACCGGCACCATCCTCGTCACCGGCCCGGCCAGCGTCGGCATCCTCGGATCGGTGAGCCTTGCCACCACCGAGATCGCCGTAACGCCCTGAGCGGGTTGACACCAGCGCCCTGCTCCCTATGTTCCAGCCCATCCGCAACGCAACAGGCTGGTGCCCGATGGACGACCGCATGACCGATCATTTCGCCCTGATCCGTCATCCGGAATCCGCACATGCCTGGTTCAATCTCGCTCAAAGCCCTGAGCTACACGACGCCTGACGGCGTCCCCCTCCTCTCCAGTCTCGATCTCAGCTTCGGCCCTGTCCGCACCGGTCTCATCGGCCGGAACGGCGTCGGCAAGAGCACGCTGCTGCGGCTGATCACCGGAGATATCCCCGCCGCCGCCGGCTCGGTTAGCATCGCCGGATCGATCGGCCTGCTGCGGCAGGTCGTGCAGCGGGAGGATCTTCTGGTCATCGATGCCCTGGGACAGCGCGACGCGATGGAGCGCATCGACCGGGTGGTCGCCGGCAACGGCAGCATCGAGGATGTGGCGGAGGCCGACTGGGCCCTGCCCGGCCAGATCGAGACGGCACTTTCCGATGTCGGTCTCGCCGGCCTCGACCTCGATCGTGCGATCGGCAGCCTCAGCGGCGGACAGCGCACGCGCCTCGCCATTGCCGCCATGCTGGTGCGCCAGCCCGACATGCTGCTGCTCGATGAGCCGACCAACAATCTCGACGCCGACGGGCGTGCGCTGGTCGGCAAGGTGCTGCGCGAGTGGCGCGGCGGCGCCATCGTCGTCAGCCACGACCGCGCCCTGCTCGAGGAAATGGACCAGATCGTCGAGCTGACCAGCATCGGCGCCAACGTGTTCGGCGGCAACTGGTCGTTCTACGAGGCGCGCAAGGCGGCCGAACTCGCGGCGGCCGAGCACACGCTCGCGCATGCCGAGCGGACGCTCGACGAACTCGATCGCAAGACGCAGCTCATGCGGGAGCGCAAGGCGCGGCGCGACGGAGCGGGCGCGCGCAAGGCGGCGCGCGGCGACATTCCGCGCATCATGCTGGGCGGGATGAAGAACAATTCCGAAAACACCAGCGGGGAGCAGGCCCGGCTGGGGGAAAGGCGGCGGGCGGCGGCGACCGGCGCGGTGATGGATGCCAAGGCCGAGATCGAAATCCTGCAGCCGATGGCGGTGCAACTCGAACCCAGCGGACTGGCGCGGGGAACGACCGTGCTGCAGGTCGACCGCCTGACCGGCGGGCCGGTCGCCGGCCAGCCGGTGATCCGCGCGCTGAGCCTGGCGCTCGTCGGCCCGGAGCGCGTGGCGATCACCGGCGCCAACGGCACGGGCAAGACCACGCTGCTGCGGCTGATCACCGGCGAGCTGCAGCCGGAAAGCGGGGCCGTGCGGATCACGCCGTCGCCATGCCCTGCTCGACCAGAGCGTCGGGCTGCTGCAACCCGAGCAGACGATCCGCGAGAACTACCTGCGGCTCAATCCCGGCGACAACGAGAACGCGGCGCGGGCCGCCCTCGCCCGCTTCATGTTCCGGGCCGATGCGGCGCTGAAGCCGGTCGGCCAGCTGAGCGGCGGCGAGATGCTGCGCGCCGGCTTGGCCTGCACCATCGGCAGCGGGCGGCCGCCGGAGCTGCTCATTCTCGACGAGCCGACCAACCACCTCGACATCCACGCCATCGCCGCGATCGAGGCCGGACTGCGTGTCTATGACGGCGCCCTGCTCGTCGTCAGCCACGACCGGGCGTTTCTCGAAGCGATCGGCATCGAGAGGAGAGATTTCGCTGGGTTAGTTGCGTCGCCCGAATTTATCCGCGCCGTTTACAAATAGATCGGCCACGGCCTATCGTCGTTCGTCCGGCTTGGAGGAACTCGCAAAGAGAAGCCGGACGATAATCAATGAGGGGAGGATTCGATGCGGATCGCGTCGACCATTACTGCTGCCCTTGCGGGCACGATGTTACTTTCCACTGCCGTGTCTGCCGCCGATATCAAGATCGGCTTTCTGCCGGGCGTCGTCGACCCGTTCTACCAGGTCATGCAACTGGGCGTCGAAGCCGCGGCCAAGGATCTCGGCGTCGAAGTCGTGACCCAGGTGCCGCCGACCTGGGGCGTCGAGGCGCAGACGCCGATCCTCGATGCGCTCGTCGCGCGCGGGGACCTCGACTACATCGTCATCGCGCCGACCGACAAGGACCAGATGGTGGCGCCGCTGCAGGCCGCGCTCGATGCCGGCATCAAGATCATCACCGTGGACACCTTCCTCGGCGATGGCGACTACGGCAACGGTCCGGTGAAGTTCCCGCTGAGCTATATCGGCTCGGACAACGTCGAAGGCGGACGCATCTCGGCACGCGGCCTCGCCAAGTCGATCGGTGGCAAGGGCACGGTCTACATCAACTCCACCAACCCCAACGTCTCGTCGGTCGAAGGCCGCGAACAGGGCTTCAAGGAAGTGATGGCCAAGGAGTTCCCGGACATCAAGGTGCTCGGCCCGGACTACAACCTCGATGACCAGAACAAGGCCGCGCAGCAGACCGGCGCGGTGATCGAACAGAACCCGGACCTTGCCGGCGTGTTCGGTACCAACGTGTTCAGCGCCGGCGGCGCCGGCAACGCGGTGGTCAATGCCGGCCTCGGCGGGCACGTGCAGGTCGTCGCCTACGACGCCACCGCCGAAGCCATCGAGCTGATGGGCAAGGGTGTCGTCTCGCTGGTGCTGGCCCAAAAGCCGTTCGACATGGGCTACATGGCGGTGCAGTTCGCCGTCGCCGACCATGCCGGCGTTACCAGCCTGCCCAAGCGCGTCGAAACCGGTTTCGCCATCCTCGACAAGGACAACGTGACCGACCCGAACTACGCCCGCTTCATCTACAAGGTCGGCAACTGACCGCCTGAACGCAAAAGCGCGCCGGGGACAGCTCTGCCTCCGGCCTCTGTTGTCTTCCAGCGACGAGGGGCAAAGTGACGGACAGCACCGCAATACATGGCGGCGAGCAGGCGCGACTTCCGGCCATACGGCGGTTCATCCTGATGGCCAGCCGGCTCTGGGCCTGGGTGTTCCTCGGAGCGATGATCGTCTTCTTCATCGTGGCGGTGCCGCTGTTCGGCGGCGCGACCTTCCTGTCGGTGCGCAACAGCCAGAACATCCTCGTCGCCATCACCTCGGTGCTGCTGCTCGGGCTGGGCCAGACCTTCGTGATCATCTCGGCCGGCATCGATCTCAGCGTCGGCTGGGTGATGAGCCTCGCCTCGGTGCTCTCGGCGCACGCCATCCGCGCCTCGTTCAACGCCGGCGTGCCGCTGTTCCCGGCTGTGGTGCTGGGATTTCTCGCGGCGGTCGGCGGCGCCGCGGCGGTCGGCTTCGTCAACGGCGTGATCATCGCCAAGCTCAAGGTGCCGGCCTTCATCGTGACGCTCGGCTCAAGCTTCATCGTGCGTGGCCTGGCACTGCTGTTTTCGGAGAACACCACGGTCATCGGGTTGCCCGAAGGCATTCGCGACTACGGCAACGAGTCGCTGTTCTACTGGGTGCGCGGCGACGGCGGCGGCTTCTACGTGCTCGACAAGCCCGAGGTCACCGGCGAGCTGCTGCGGCAGATGGATCGCATCCTCGCCTGGCCGGTGATCGTCACTGCCGTGGTGGTCCTGCTCTGCATGTTCCTGCTCAACCGCACGCAGTTCGGCCGCCATACCTATGCCATCGGCGGCAACCTGCAGGCAGCGCTGCGGACCGGCATCCCGGTCGATCGCCACATCATCAAGCTCTACATGCTCAGCGCCGCGACCGCCGGAGTGGCAGGCTTTTTGTCCACGCTGCGCTTCACCGCCGGCTCCGCCGTCATCGGCGATCCGCTGCTGCTCAGCTCGATTGCGGCGGTGATCATCGGCGGCGTCAGCCTGTTCGGTGGCGCGGGCACCATCATCGGCACGGTCATCGGCGCGCTGATCATCGCCGTGCTGACGACTGGCCTCGTGATGCTCAACGTCCAGGCGTTCTGGCAATTCATCGTCGTCGGCGTGGTGGTCATCGTCGCCGTGCTGATCGACCAGTCGCGCGACCTCGTCCTCGGCCGGCGCGGGAGAAGCTGATGAGCGAGCCCATCCTTTCCATCCGCAACATGGTCAAGCGCTTCGGCGGCCTGACGGCGGTCAACGACGTGAGCCTCGACATTCACCCCGGCGAGGTCGTGGCGCTGCTCGGCGACAACGGCGCCGGCAAGTCGACGCTGATCAAGTGCGTGTCGGGCGTCCACATGGCCGATGCCGGCGAAATCCGTTTCGCGGGCAAGTCGGTGAGCTTCCCCAAGCCGATCGATGCGCGCAGCGCCGGCATCGAGACGATCTACCAAGACCTGGCGCTCGCCAACAATCTCGACGTCGCGGCCAACATCTTCCTCGGTCGCGAGATGAAGCACCGCTATCTTGGCGGGCTGATCAAGACGCTCAACGACAAGCAGATGCTCGCCGAGGCCGAGCAGAGCCTCGCCGCGCTCGATATCCGCTTCCCCAGCCTGACGCAGCCGATCGAGAGCCTGTCAGGCGGCCAGCGGCAGGCCGTGGCCATTGCCCGGGCGATCTACTGGAAGGCGCGCCTGATGATCATGGACGAGCCGACCAACAATCTGGGCGTGCCGGAACAGGCCAAGGTGCTCGAACTGATCCGGCGGCTGCGCGACCAGGGGGTGCCGGTAGTGCTCATCACCCACACCATGCCGGATGTGTTCGCCGTCGCCGACCGCATCGTCGTCATGCACCGCGGCCGCAAGGTCACCGAGAAGCGCACGGCCGACACCTCGGCCTCCGAACTGGTGCAGTACATGGTCGGGGCGCTCGACGACACGCGTGCGGCAGCCTGATCAGTGCTCCTGCTCGACCAGACGCGCCAATTGCCCCGCCACGGTGCCCCAGCCGTCGTGGAAGCCCAGTTCGGCGTGGGTGTTCCGGTCGGCGTTCGACTTGTGCATCACGTGGGCATGGTAATCGGTGCCCTCGGGATGGTCGGAGAGGCTGATGATCGCGGTGATGAACGCCGTCTCGGCCGGCCGCCAGCCGGCGGTCAGCGCGTTGGTGAACACCAGTTGCGTCTCGTCCTCGATGGCCAGGAAGCAGGCGTCGAGGTGCGGCACGAACGGACCCCCGCCTTCGCTCATCAGCGTCTGAAGCGCGCCGCCCGGACGCAGGTCCATCGCAGCGACACGGCAGAGCGCCGGCTCCGGAATCGACCACTTCTCGAAGCGGCGGGGATCGGTCCAGGCGGCCCAGACGCGGGACCGCGGCGCACGGATGACGCGCGAGATGGTGAGGTCGAGCTCGGGGTTGAAGTCGGTCATTGCGGCGTCTCCTCGTTGTCGTCACCCAGCACGAACTGCTCCAGCCGGTCGGTCCGCGTTTCCCAGACCCGGCGCTGCTCGGCCAGCCATTGCTCGATCCGTGCAAACTGCGCGCGCTCCAGCGCGCAGGTGCGCACCCGCCCGCGCTTTTCGCTGCGGACCAGCCCGGCGCTCTCGAGCGCGTGGATGTGCTTGAGGAAGGACGGCAGCGCCATGTCGAACGGCGCCGCGAGATCGGAAATACTCGCCGGTCCCTGCCCCAGCCGGCCGATCACGGCCCGCCGGGTTGGATCGGCAAGTGCGAGAAATAACTGGTCGAGATCGGACGGATGCTGAGCCATGCAGCTAAGTATCAGCCATCAATGGTTAGCGCAACAGCTAACCATCTATCTCCGTCAGCCAGTCGCGAAAACGACAAGGCCCGCATCGCTGCGGGCCTCGTTGTTATTCGTCGCGGTACACCTTCTCGCGGCGCTCGTGCATTTCCTGGGCTTCCAGGGAGAGCGTTGCGATCGGCCGGGCATCGAGCCGGGCGATGCCGATGGGCTCGCCCGTTTCCTCGCAAATCCCGTACGTGCCGTCGTCGATCCGCTTGAGCGCCGCATCGATCTTGGAGATCAGCTTGCGTTGCCGGTCGCGGGTCCTGAGTTCGAGGGCCCGGTCACTCTCCGACGAGGCCCGGTCGGCCATGTCGGGGTGGTTCTGGCTCTCTTCCTGCAGGTTCTCGAGGGTCTCGCGGCTTTCGCGCAGGATATCATCCTTCCAGCGCTCGAGCTTCTGGCGGAAGTACTCCCGCTGACGCGGGTTCATGAAAGGCTCATCCTGAGTAGGACGATAATCAAGAACTTCAGTCGACATTTCTGACTCGATTCCAAAACGCCCCTAATGCGCGGCCTTATAGTGGCGTATGGGATGGCTCCGCAAGCCTTGAAAACCTTGGTGATTAACACGTGAGCAGGCTTGTGGCCGAGTGTGTCAGCCGGGGTACAGTCCGCGCTTGGCCAGCTCAACTCGGGCTCTCAGCTCGATATCGTCGAGCAGGGAGTCGAGTTCGGGGTCACTCTGCTCACGCGCCTGGGACATGAGAGCCATGAGCTGGTTGAGGCGCCCCTCGCTCAGCCGGCCGGCCAGGAGATCGGTTCGCAGGCCCTCGAGGGTATCGATCAGCTGCGAGCCGCGACGGGCGAGCTTCTTGCGCTTGAGCAGTGGATCCTCCACCGCCTGCAGCGCCAGCAGGGCATCGAGCGGTGTGGTCGCAATCGCGGCGGTGGCAGGACGTGCCTCGGCGGTCTGTTCGTGCGAGGCGACCTCGAACGTCGCGCTGGACGACGTGGGGGCAGTCGAAGACCGCCCCGCCAAGCCACCTACCCGCGTATTGTTCTCGATGCGCACCGGACTCACCTGCCCTCGCCTGCTACCCGGCAAAATCTGCCGCAAGTCGTTAAGCAAAAGTTAACTTGCCCGGCAGGACTTGCCGCCCGCCAGTTCGCCGGTGCGGTAATTGAGAAATTCTCACTGTAATTCAACGGGCTGGCGGCCGTTCCCGAATTGGCACGGTTCTCGCAAGGAGATCGGCAAGCACGGTGCATGGGGATGCGCCGATCGTACCGGGGACTGCCAGATGGGCGAATTCAACCTCAAGCGCGCACTGTTCGGCCTGATGGCCATGGCGCTGCTGGTGCCGCCGCCGACCGTACCTACGCGGCATCGGCGCGGATAAAGGACATCGTCAATATCGAGGGTGTGCGCGACAACCAGCTGCATCGGCTACGGCCTCGTCGTCGGCCTCAACGGCACGGGTGACAGCCTCAACAACTCGCCCTTCACCAAGCAGAGCCTCACCGCGATGCTGGAGCGGCTGGGCGTCAACACCCGCGGCGAGAGCATGCGGACCGCCAACGTCGCGGCCGTGATGGTCACCGCCAACCTGCCGGCATTCGCCACGCAGGGTTCGCGCCTCGACGTCAATGTCGCGGCCATGGGCGATGCCAAGAGCCTGCAGGGCGGTACGCTGCTGGTCACGCCGCTGCTCGGCGCGGACGGCAAGGCCTATGCGATCGCCCAGGGCTCGGTGACGATGCAACGGGTTCTCGGCCGCAGGGCGACGCTGCCACGGTGGTCTCCGGCGTGCCGACCATCGGCCGGATTTCCTTGGCGCACTGGTCGAGCGGGAAATCGGCTTCGTGCTCGGCGCCCGCGCTCGCTGCGCCTGGCACTGCGCAATCCCGACTTCACCACCGCGCGCCGCATCGCCCCGCCATCAACGAATTCGTCGGCGGCCCTGCGCCGACCCCCGACCGACCCGGCGACGATCAGAGATCCCTGCCCGCTTCAAGGGCAACATTATCAAGCTGCTCACCGATATCGAGCAGCTGGTGGTCGAGACCGACCTGCCCGCCAAGATCGTCATCGACGAGAATTCCGGCATCATCGTCATGGGCAAGGATGTGCGGGTCTCCACCGTGGCCGTGGCGCAGGGCAACCTGACCGTCACGATCGCCGAGAGCCGCAGCTCGTCAGCCCAATGCCTTCGCCCGGGCCAGACGGCGGTGACGCCGCGCACCGAACATCAAGGTCGACACCGGCGGCGGCAACAATCTCGCCCTCGTGCAAGGAGAGCGGTGAGCCTGCAGGAGCTGGTGGATGGCCTCAATGCCCTGGGCATTGCTCCGCGTGACCTGATCGCCATTCTTCAGGCGATCAAGGCATCCGGCGCGCTGCAAGCCGATATCGAGGTGATGTGATGAGCACCACGATCTCGAGCCAGGCCGACATTGCCGGCAGCACCCTGAGCCCGCGGCAGATGCAGCGCCTCGAGCAGCAGTCCAAAGACCTCGAGGGCATTTTCCTCAACACGCTGCTCAAGGAGATGTTCGCCTCGCTCAAGACCGACACCGACGACATGGGCGGCGGTTTTGCCGAGGAGACCTGGCGCAGCATGCAGGCCGAAACGATGTCGGACGCAATCGCCAACGCCGGCGGCCTGGGCATTGCCGCATCGCTGATGCCCGACCTCATCGCGGCTCAGGAAGCCGCACAGAACACCGCAAGCGGAGCAAACTAGCGATGACATCTGCCGACCATACCGGGGCCTTCGACGAACTCCCGGCAGCAGAGCTGTGCAGCCTTGCCATCGAGACGCTGGAAAGCCTGGTCGTCATCCTGAACCAGGAAACGACGTTATTGCGCGGCGGACGCCTCAAGGAGGCCGGGCAACTCACGCCGGAAAAGACACGCCTCGCGCAGGACTACGTTGAGCTCGCACGCTCGGTGCAGCGGCAGAGCGAACGCCTGAAGGTACAGGCACCGGCGCTGGTCGACATGCTGCTGGCCGGACACGACCGGCTCGCGACGCAGATGGCGGAAAACCTCAAGGTCATCGCAACGGCGCGCGCCGTGACTGGCGACCTGCTTGCCGACGTGGCAACCGCCGTCGCTGCGAAGGCTGGTCCCAAGACCTATGGGGCGAGCGGGCAATTGACGGGGACCGCCCCGCAAGCGGCGGCAGGCGTCTCGATCAACCGGGCGCTCTGATCGCTACAATTTGCATCAAACTCCGCACGTCGGCGAAAATGCGACGAAACGCGCTGAACGGCATGATCCCCGATCATCTGGCATTTGGGGATGCCGACCATGGTTGCGAGTATCGCACCCGAACCCGTAAGCACGGGTCTGGGAGAATTGACAGACTATCGTTCTCGAACGCTGCTGGGAGATTCCCGTGCGGCGCAGCGGCAGTTTGTGGTCATCAGTTCCGCATCGAACGACGAGCAGCCGGTGGAAGATGGACCTTCCGCGCCGCCGCCCACGCCGTCCGCCGCGCCGGGTTCGACGTTCGAAGCCGCGGTGCTTGCCGGGCAGCTGACCCGGCGACCCAACTGGAAAAAGGAAAACGTGCTGAGGTTCGGCAATGCCCGCCTGCCGGCGCAGGGAGCGCTCGCGCTGCGGGACCGCCGCGTCTGAGCTGCGGTTGCTGGCACGTTGCTTCCACCCCGCCAGCAAGCTTGGGCAGAAAATAACTGCGAAAATCAGGACTTTGTTAACCACTCGGAAGCCCGAGAGGGATACCACTAGCGCCGATCTCAGGATGAGAACTCACGAGATAACCAGAAGGGGATCCGATGTCGGATGTGAACCTTTCCAACGCGGTCCGGGCCAACCTCTTGGGGTTGCAGTCGAGCACGACGCAGACCAGCAAGACGCAGGTGCGCTCGGGCTCCAGCCAGACGACCGACACCGGGCTGCAGAGCTCGACCGGCTCGGTGACCGCAAAGTCGCTCGATACTCGTGCCTCGGATATGGCGACGCTGCTGGACACGATGTCCAACGCGATCAAGACGATCGACACGGCCGACAGTGGCCTCACCTCGATCACCGACGTCATCACGCAGATGCAGGAGCTGCTCACTGCTGCGCAGGACGGCAGTTCGGGTGACACCTCGCTCGAGGATCTCGCAACGCAGCTCAATGCCCTGCGCGAGCAGATCGATCAGGTCTCGGGCAGTTCGAGCTACAACGGTACGAACCTGCTCAACGGCGATACGCTCAAGCTTTCGCTCGGTGACAGCGGCACGTCGGCCCTCGAAGTCCAGCTCAAGACCGCCAACGGCACGGCCACGTCGGTCGACAGCTCGACGCTCGGCCTTCCGGTCGTCGATAGCGCCGACCTCGACAGCGACGGGGCGATCAGCTCGATCCTCGACACGCTGTCGTCCGCCCTCGACACGCTAGGTTCGATCTCATCGTCGCTGGCCTCGGACCGCTCGACGGTCGAAAGCCGCACCGACTTCACCAAGAACATGATCAGCACGCTCGAAACCAGCGCCTCCAGCCTGGCGCTGACAGACACCAGCGAAGAGGCGGTGAACCTGCTGGCGCTGCAGACCCGGCAACAGCTGAGTTCGACTGGACTATCCATGGCCACCCCGGCCGACCAGGCAGTCTTGCGCTTGTTCTGACCAAGCAGATCGGCAATCGAAAAAGGGGACGACCAGCCGGTCGTCCCCTTTTTCGTGCCGATCGTCTTCACTTTCGCTGGATGTGTTCAAATCGGAGCAATGGCTTAAGGGTTTCTTGGCTCTTGCGAGCGGATTGTTTCGCCACGTTTCGGATCAGGTGCGTATTGGCTGGACTTGGACCCAGGAAGGGACCTTCGACATGGCTGAGATCGATCTGTCGAAGACAGTCCGTGCGAATCTGGCTCGTCTGCAGGCCAAGCCACATTCGACATCCGGCGCCCGCCATGCCCTGACCGACCAGGGCCACAGTTCAGCTCCCTCGCAGAATACCGGTAGCGGCGTAACAGCCTCGGCACTGAGCACCCGCGCCCTGCAGATGGCCGCGATGGTGGACAGCATGTCCAGCGGCATCAAGACGGTCGAGATGGCGCAGAAGGGACTGGGATCGATCATCAGGGCTGTTGGCTCGATGCAGTCGAAGCTACTAGATGCCCGGGACGAGCAATCGGCTGCAGCCGACGCCGGCTGCTACCGAAGATGGCCCGACGCTCTCGGCGCAGTTGAACGAGATGCGGGACACTGTTGACCAGCTGTCCGACGATGCGTCGCACGAGGGCGTAAATCTGCTGCAGGGTGACACACTGACATTGTCGTTCGGCAACTCGGGCGCTGGCACACTCGCTATCCGACTGACGGATGCGGCCGGCAACGGCACGGCAATCGACAGCGAGACGCTGGGCCTCAGCCCGGCTGCCGACAACGACCTCCGCGATGAAAGTGCGATCGAGGCGCGCCTCGACCAGATCGACGAGGCGCTCGACAGCCTCGGGGTGCAATCGAGCTACCTCGACGGCAGCCTGTCCAGCCTGCAAAATCGTCAGGATTTCACGCGACATGCCATCGGCACGCTTGAAGCGGGCGCGTCGAACCTGACCCTCACCGATACGGGCGAAGAGGCGGCCAATCTGCTGGCGCTGCAGACCCGGCAACAGCTGTCGTCGTCGGCGATGTCGATGGCGTCGCAAGCCGACGAAGCGGTGCTGTCGACGTCGACCGCCGTTCGTCCACGTCGCCGCCATGCGGCATGCCGCTTCAAACGAATTATCGGTCTGAGCCTGTCGCATGTCCCTGAAAGTCGAACTGAAACCGGGCGAACGCCTGATCGTCGGCAATTGTGTCATCACCAATTCCGACCAGCGCACCCGGCTGTTCATCGACGGCAAGGCGCCGATCCTGCGCGAGAAGGACATCCTGACCTTCGACAGCGCCAACAGCCCGGCCAAACGCATCTATCTGGCAGTGCAGCTCATGTACATTCATGAGGATGTCGAGCGGTTGACCAAGGACTATTTCCAGCTGGTCAATGACATCATCCGGGCGGCGCCGTCGACTATCCGCATTGTTGACGAAATCAATAATGAGATCTTAACCGGCAATCTCTACAAAGCCCTGAAAGCTGCCAAAAAGCTGATCCAGTACGAGCAGGACCTTCTGGCAAATGCAGAATAGTGCGGCGCTCGCCTACCAGCAGGTAGGCAGGCAGACCCTCAACCCTCGCCTGCTCGAGGCGAGCCTGCTGTCCCGATCCGCTGGCCAGTTGCAGCGCGTGCGAGACGAGTGGGACACCGCACGCGACGATCTCGCCCAGGCCCTGGCGTTCAACCGCAAGCTCTGGACGGTGTTCCTGGGGTCGGTGACCGGCGAGGCCAGTCAGTTGCCCAAGCCGCTGCGCGAGAACATCGCCAATCTCGGTCTGTTCGTGATGAAGCACACGCTCGCGATTCAGGCCGAACCCGACGCGCGCAAGCTCACGGTGCTGATCAACATCAACCGCGAGATCGCGACAGGCCTGCGTGACGGGCAATCCAGTGGCGTATGACGGGGCCCCTGCCCTTGTGAGCGCGGCACCTATCGTCTAAATCGTTCCGCCCGAAACCGGACCCCGCCGCGATGCTATTCGAGACCGCCGAGGACTTCCTGAGCGCGCCGCGTCATGCCGTGACGGTGTTCGGCATGGCCGGAGTGGGCAAGACGCGGCTCGTCGGCGCTGCTGCGCAAGAACCAGTGGTTCCACTATTCGGCCGACTACCGCATCGGCACGCGCTACATGGGCGAGTTCATCGTCGACAACTTCAAGGCCGAGGCCATGAAGGTGCCGTTCCTGCGCGACATTGCTGCGCATCGGACTCGATCAAGATCGAGCAGCAACATTACGTTCGCCAATCTCGATCCCCTGTCTACCTACCTGGGACGCCCGGCAGACGTTGCGCAGGGCGGGTTGCCGCTCGGCGAATACCAGCGCCGGCAGGAGCAGCACCGCGTCGCCGAGATCGAGGCGCTGAAGGACGTGCCTACTTCATCGAGCGGGCGGAGCGGCTGTACGAGTACAGCAATTTCATCGCCGATACCGGCGGGTCGCTGATCGAGGTGATCGATCCGACCAACGCTGAAGATCCGGTGGTGAAGGCGCTGACCTCGAACACCGCTGCTGCTCTACATCCGCGGGACCGAGGCGGACGCGCTGGAACTGGTGCGGCGGTTCAAGCACAGCCCCAAGCCGATGTACTATCAGCCGGATTTCCTCGTCGCCAAATGGGCGGAGTTCAAGCGGCTGAACAAGGTCGAACGCGACGAGGACGTTGATCCGGATGCGTTCGGCGCATGGGGCTTCGAGGCCCTGCTGCACGACCGGCTGCCGCGCTACCAGGCGCTGGCGGACAATTTCGGCTATACCATCGACGCGGGCGATCTCGCGACGGTGCGGGACGGCGACGAGTTCGTGGACCTCATCGCCGGGGCGATCCGGAAGCGAATGCGATAGCGCCTCCGTGGCGCCGCTTCACCTCCAACCGATGGTTTCCGCTCTCAGAGGCTCATCATGCCTATCCGTATTCCAAACGACCTGCCGGCCCGCAAGACGCTCGAAACCGAGGGCGTCGTGGTCATGGACTCCGCCCGCGCCTCGCGGCAGGACATCCGCCCGATCCAGATCGGCTTGCTCAACCTGATGCCGAACAAGGAGCGGACAGAGACCCAGTTCGCCCGGCTGATCGGTTCGACGCCGCTGCAGATCGACATGACTCTGGTGCGGATCACCGACCACCAGAGCAAGCATACGTCCGAGGATTACCTCAAGACCTTCTACTCGACCTGGGAAGAGGTGCGGGAGCGCAAGTTCGACGGGTTCATCGTCACCGGCGCGCCGATTGCCCATATCCCGTTCGAGGAGGTCAAGTACTGGTCCGAGATGCTGGACATCATGAACTGGACGCAGACCAACGTGCACCAGACGATGTTCATCTGCTGGGGAGCGCAGGCGGCGCTGCACCATTTCCATGGAGCCAAGCGCTATCGCATGCCCAAGAAGGCGTTCGGCGTGTACCGGCACCAGATCAAGGGCGCTCCCAATCCGTGGCTGCGCGGGATATCGGACAGCCCGATGATCCCGGTGTCGCGTTACAACGACATCGAAAGATCCAGTCTTTCCAATGATCTGGAGATACTGATCGACAATGATGAGATCGGCGTTTGCATGCTGCGCGACCACAAGCTGCGGGCGCTCTACATGCTCAACCATCTCGAGTACGACAACCGCTCGCTGGCCGACGAGTACGAACGCGACGTCAAGGCAGGGCTGGACACGGTGCCGCCGCTGAACCTGTTCCCGAACGGCGACACCAGCGCCGAGCCGGAGAACCGGTGGCGCAGCCATGCGCATCTGCTGTTCCAGAACTGGATCAACGAGATCTACCAGACCACGCCATACGACCTCGCGGAGATCGGCGTGGAGACAACGCCAGCCTGATTATTGAACGGAAAAACGAAATTCGTTCAATTCGTTCACCCCTAGCGGCGATCCCCGCGCACCGCGGAGATCGCCCAATTGTGGCAACCCGCTAGTGCTTCTCGGCGGACTGCTTCAGTCCCGCCAGCATCTTGGTCCAGTTCTTTTCGAACTCGGCCCTGGTGCCGGCGTCGACCTCGACCTGTTTGCCGCCCTTGTATTGCGACAGGGTCACCTCCGTCCCATCGCCTTTCGGTTCAAGCCGGTACTTTACCACGTGGTAGCTGGGCGGGCGCTTGTTTGAACCGTCCTTGTCGCTCCAGTGGGTGAAGCTCAGTTCCTCTTCGGCGGCGATGGTCTGGATCTCGCCCCGATCGACGAACTTCTCGCCGTTCCATTCCCCGGTGAAAGTGATCGGGTGGCCGATCTTCCAATCGGTCTCGATCTCCGTACCGGGAAACATGGCGCCATGCTGCATCGCCTGCCATACCTGCGACGGCGTGGCGGCGATGGTCGTGCCAACTTCAACAACGGGTTTCTGCATGATGGTCCTCCTATCGGAGGATCAAACGCTCGGGCGCAGGGTCAGGTTCGCCACGACCTGAGGAACATCGTGAAATAGAGCGGCCTTCCACGCCGGATCGTCCCACAAGCCAATGAAAACCCAGCTGAAGATCGCCGCAACGACGAGCAGCACGAGCGACAGCAGCCGCAACGGAAATGGCAGTCGGACCACTGCCAGCCACGACACGAATGTCGCAAGCAGCGCGATCGGCGGGACGATCGGCGTCATGGGGGTGACGAGGACCGAGCGGGCCAGGACCAGGTAGAGCGGCAAGGCCAGGATCGCCAGGGCGCTGAACACATGGCGGCGCTCCGGCAGGTTCGGCCAGAAGCAATAGAGTACGGGTACGACGAGGATCGGCGCAAACGCACCGAGCGCGCCCAGGCTAACCCATAGTGCGTCGATGTCGAAATGCAGGTTGCTGAAGGCGCGCGCATAGGGAACCAGGGCGTCGGCCAGGTCGAACCTCGCCTGCGCGAGAAAACCCACGATCCCGATCGCCACGATGATGGTGGGAAGGATGGCGACCAGCAGCATAGCAACGAAGGCGCGCGGGTCCTTGCGGCCATCGGGGTCGGCCAGTGCCGCGCCGATGGCGAAGGGCAGCACCAGCGGCGCAGCAATGGGGCTGGCGAGCAGCAGCAAGGGCAGGAGCAGGCCTAGGCCGATGGCCGATTGGACATCCCCGACGTCCTCGAGCGAGCGGATCGCCGGGATCAGGGCGGCGAAGGCCAGATAGAGGGGGATAGCCCGGCTCGACGCGGTGAAGGTGTAGAGCGGTCCGGCGTGCGTCAGCAACGCGACCAGCACGAGGAAGGCGCCGATCCGGAACCAGCCATTGGCCCTGAGGCGATCGTAGAGCACGCCGAAGGCTAGGCCCGAGACAACAGCCGCGGTAAGCGCCAGCGCGAGCTGCTGCAGGCTCAGGCCCGGAAGGAGGCTGACGAGCCGGAGGATGACCTGGGTCAGCCAGCCGCCGGTGCGCCAGGCGTCGCCGGCCTGCAGCGCCTCGATGTCGCGACGGACATAGCCGGTGTCAAGGACGTGCAACGTGATGACGATCAGGACGATCGTGGCGATCAGTCCCCAGATGATGGTCGCAGGCCGCCAGAACGGGCGCTTTGTGGCGGAGGCTACGGGAGCGGTGGCGAGGGACAGGACGCTCACTTGGCCTCCTGCTTGACCTGTTCAAGCGTGCGCTGAGTTACGCTCGAGGTGCCGTGCTCGGTCTTTTCCCAGTAGTGCGGATTGAACATCAGCTGCCAGAAGGCCTTATAGGCGGCGATCGAGTGCAGCACCCAGTAGAAGGGCAGCAGGATGCCGACCGGTACGAGGTCGTAGTACTTGCGCTTCAGCGCGGCGATGACACCGAAATAGACGAGGAAGAGGTTGCCGATCACCAGGTTGAACAGCGCCATGGTGCCGAACGGCTCGGGGAACAGCCAGCCGAAGTCCCAGGTGTTGGTGAACCAGACCAGCAGCGTGATGGCCCACAGGATCGGCGCCAGCAGCATGGTGAAGGGCGGCGCGCCGATAAAGAAATGGAACGAGAAGAAACCCTTGGTGCCGATCGACTTCCACAGCGCGATCGGGTGGCGCATGTGCACCAGCCAGGTCTGCATGTAGCCCTTGATCCAGCGTGAGCGCTGCTTGATCCAGCTGGGCAGCACGCCGTTGGCTTCTTCGTAAGTGGTCGAGTTGATGACGCCGACCGTGTAGCCTTCCTGCGCGAGACGCACTCCGAGGTCGGCGTCCTCGGTGACGTTGTAGGGGTCCCAGGCGCCGACCTTACGCAGCGCCGACAGTTTGAAGTGGTTCGAGGTGCCACCGAGGGGGATGGGTACCTTCAGCCAATCGAGCCCGGGCAGCAGGAAATCGAACCACTGGCTGTACTCGAGCGTGAACATGCGCGTGAGCCAGTTTTCCGAGCGATTGAAATAGTTGAGACGCCCCTGCACGCAGGCGAGGTTGGCGTCACCGTGGCGAAAGGCCAGCACTGCCTTCTTGAGCTGGTCGGCCTCGGGTTGGTCCTCGGCGTCGTAGATGGTGACAAACTCGCCCCGGCAGAACTGCAGCGCGTAGTTGCAGGCCTTGGGCTTGGTCTTGGGCTGGCTGGGCGGGACGCGGACGATCTCGAAGGTGCCAGGCAGGCGCAGGGCCTTGGCGGCCTCGATGGTCTCGATGTCGTCCTCCTCGAGGACCAGCTTCACCTCGAGCTTGGACGCCGGATAGTCGAGACCTTTCAGAGCCTTGGTGAGCAAGGGAAGCACCTTGGCTTCCTTGTACATGGGCACCAGCACTGTGTAGACGGGCAGTTCCGCATCCTTCAGCGACGCCACCGCCTCGGGCGAGATTTCCACGTCCGCCTTGCGCGACGACCCCACGAAGGTCAGCACGAACTTGAACAGGAAGGTAAGCGTGTAGATCGTGGTGAAGAAGGCCATCAGGACCACGGCCGTGGCCATAGGCGCGGCGATCAGAGCCAGCAACACGATGGCGGCACCGCTCCACACCGCAATCTTCTGCGGGCTGGTGATGGTGAATTTGGCCGAGTGTTCGGGCTTCCAGGAGTACAGCGCCTCACGGGCAAAGAAGCTGTCCCATTCGCGGAACAGTTGCTGGGTCTGCCACAGGATGTCGAAGGGCGAGGTGATGACGAAGTCGTACTTGTCCTCGCCGTAGCGGGTGTCGGCCCAGATGAAATGCTCCGAGGTCACCTCGGTCACCGCGATCTTCAGCCGGCCATCCACCTGCCGCCAGGGCACGATCTGCCGCTCGGCATAGTCGGCCCGATCGGCGACGTTGGTGAGGGACTTGTCGATCGGAAACTGCTGCAGATCGACGAAGGGCAGACCGTAGATTTCGGCAACGGTGCGGTAGTAGTCCATCGGCCGCACCTGGCCGAGCGAGATGATGGTCTGCGCAAGGTTCGAGCCCCACTCACCCTTCTGGCGCAGGGCCACGGCGAGGCTGGTCAGGCTCAGAAGTTTCTTGTCTATCAGTCGCTTGGCAACATCCAGATGCAGGAGGTCGCCGGTCGAGCGCTCCCGCGGTACTCCAACGAGTTCCGTCGGGTCGGTATCCTGGCTGTGCTTGACCGCGTACGCCATGGCCGCGAGTAGACCGCAAAGGGTTAAACAAACTTGCCATCGCGGCATCACGATTTGCGCTGGGCGGCGGCGGTGGTTGCCTTGCAATCGTGCGGGCAGCCCCTACGTTCGGAGCGGAATTCCGGGGGCCAGCCGCGCGTGCCGCAATCGCCAACTACTGTCGCCGACGAGATCGGCATTGCGCTGGGGAACCTAGCGGACGCGGCGACGGCGCCGTTCACGCCGACGCTGCGGCTTGGGGTGACCGGGCTAAGTCGTTCCGGCAAAACGATTTTCATCACCGCGCTGATCCACAACCTGCTGACTGACGGGCGGCTGCCGGGGTTTGCGGCGCTGACCGAGGGGCGGTTCATCGGGGCGCGGCTGGCCGAGCATCCGGATGCGGCGGTACCGCGCTTCGCCTATGAGCAGCATCTGGCCGCGCTGACCGGCAAGGAGCCGCACTGGCCGGAATCAACGCGAAAGATCAGCCAGTTACGGATCGCGCTGAAGTTCCAGTCGAAGCGCTGGGTGTCCGGAATGTTCGGGCCGACGGTGCTGAACCTCGATATCGTCGACTATCCAGGCGAGTGGCTGCTCGACCTGCCGCTGCTGTCGCTGAGTTACGCAGAGTGGAGCGCACAGGCACTGGCACTCGTAAAAAGGCCCCAGGTTCGCCATGAAGCTGAACCGTTCCTGAATGCGCTGGAGGCGATCGACGCGCAGGGCGACGCCACGGATATCGATGCCGAGCGCCTGGCGACGGCATTTACCGACTACCTGCGGCTCAGCCGTGAGGACGGGCGAGCGATGAGCACGCTGCCGCCGGGGCGGTTCCTGATGCCGGGGGACCTCGAGGGGAGCCCTGCCCTGACCTTCGCGCCGCTGCCGGCGCCGTCGGGTCCGGTTCGTGCCGGCTCGCTCTACGCCATGCTGGAGCGACGCTACGAGGCCTACAAGGCGATCGTCGTGCGGCCGTTCTTTCGCGATCATTTCGCGCGGCTCGATCGGCAGGTCGTGCTGGTGGACACGATCCGCGCGCTGAACGCCGGACCGGCGGCGGTGAAGGACCTCGAGACGGCGCTGACCGACATCCTCGGGTGCTTCCGGCAGGGCGACAACAACGTGCTGACCAAGCTGGTGGCGCGTCGGATCGACCGCATCCTGTTCGCCGCGACCAAGGCCGACCACATCCACTCGACCAGCCACGACCGGCTGGAAGCGGTGATGAACCGGCTGGTGGCCGGAGCGGCGCGCAAGGCGCGGTTCGCCGGCGCCGAGACCCGCTCGATGGCGATTGCCGCGGTGCGGGCGACGCGCGAGAGCGTCATCGAGGAGGGCGGCGAGCGCCACGAGGTGATCGTCGGCGTGCCGGAAAAGGGCGAGACGCTCGATGGCGTGAGCTATGACGGCAAAACCGAAATCGCGCTGTTTCCCGGCGACCTGCCGGCACATCCGGATGCAGTGCTGGAGGATGGTACGGCGCTGAAGTTCCTCAAGTTCAAGCCGCCGCAAAAGCTCGACAAGACTGCAGAAGGCAATGTCGTGCTGCCGCATATCCGGTTCGACCGGGCGCTCGACTACCTGATCGGAGACTGGCTCAGATGAAGGCGCCGTTTGCTCGACCGGTCGATGGCAGCGGTGATGCGACCGAAGCACAACGCCGGCCGCGGGCGTTCGAACCGACGCAGGCGATCAGCCTGCCGGAGACGATCGAGCCGCTGACCGAGAGTGAGCCGATGGTGGACGATGTGGCGCGCCCGCCCCGGCTCACCAGCTGGCTGGCGCGGCTGGTGTGGGCGACCGGCGGGCTACTGGTGTCGCTGGCGCTGGGCCTGGCTGTCGATCGGCTGATCCGCGACCTGTTCGCCACGCAACCCTGGCTCGGGTGGGTCGGCCTGGCGGTGCTGGCGCTGTTCGTCATTGCGCTGATCGCGCTGATCGTGCGCGAGGTGGCATCGGTGCTGCGGCTCAGGGCGCTGGAGCGGCTGCGGCGGGCTGCCAGCGCCGCGATCGCCAGCGACCGCAACAAGGATGGCGCGGCGATCAGCCGGGAGCTCAGCGAGATCTACGCGCGCCGGCCCGAACTGGCGCGTGGCCGCGACGAGCTGGAGAGCAATGCGGCGCATGTGTTCGATGGCGCCGAACAGGTCCGGCTGGCCGAGCGGCTGCTGATGGCGCCGCTCGACGCGCGGGCACGGGCGCTGACCGCCGCCTCGGCGCGACGGGTGGCACTGGTGACGACGGTCAGTCCACGGGCGCTGGTCGACATCGCCTTCGTGATCTTCGAGAGCGTAAGGCTCGGCGGCGACATCGCCCGTCTGTACGGGGCGCGGCCGGGACTACTGGGCACCTGGCGGCTGCTGGGCTCGATCCTCGCGCATCTGGCGGTGACAGGCGGACTTGTGCTGACCGACGGCGTGGTGGAGCAGCTGGTCGGACAGGGGCTGGCGGCGAAACTGTCGGCGCGGCTCGGCGAAGGCGTGGTCAACGGGCTGATGACGGTGCGGGTCGGGATCGCGGCGATGCGCGTGGTCCGTCCCCTGCCCTTCGAGGTGGTGAAGCAGCCGGTGGTGAAGGACTTCATCCCGGAGCTGGCGAATGTGCTCAACAGCGAGAAGGCCGCCGGTCGTCGCTCCTAGGTGAACGATGCGTTCGCTGGTTACACGCGCGTACCTTCTTGCGCGCGGGTAGACCTGGGCACATATGGGGCCTCAGTCACATTTCGTAACCAGGGGTCACCGATGTTTCGGGTCGCTGTCATCGTGGGGTCGGCTCGTCCCACCTCGTCCAACCTCAAGCTCGCCAAGGCGCTGGAAAAGCTGGCCGCCGGGAAGCTCGAATTCGTCTACCCGCGGATCGACAACCTGCCGTTCTACGACGACAGCCTGTGGAACGATCCGCCGGCCGAGGTGCTGCGGCTGAAGCGCGAGATCGCCGATGCGGACGCCGTGCTGTTCGTGACGCCGGAATACAACCGGTCGATCCCTGCCCTGCTCAAGAATGCCATCGACTGGCCGTCGCGGCCGTTCGGCGACGGGGTCTGGACGGGCAAGCCCGGCGCCATCGCCGGCGCGACCGGCGGCGTCAGCGGCACGGCGGCGGCCCAGGCGCACCTGCGCTCGATCCTGCCGATGATCGGGATTTCGCTGATGGGGACGCCCGAGATTTACTTCCAGTCGCGCCCGGGTGCGATCGACGACGAGCTCAACTTCACCGACGAGCGCGTGCGCACCAACCTCAATATCTGGGTCGAACGGTTCTCCGACTGGATCGCCCGCTTCGCGCAGCCGCGCGAGAGCGTCGAGGCAGCGGAACGCAAGTCGGCCTAATCGGCCGACCTGGTGCTCAGGAAGACCGCCGTCTGCTTGGCGGTCTCCAGCTTGCCGCCGCCGCGTGCAAACGCGTCGTCTATCGCCTGGCGGAAGGCGGCGAGCTGCGGCTCGGTGGCCCGATCGCCGGGCGGATAGGATGTGAGCGCGAGGTAGATGTCCTCGGGCTCGGTGATCCGCATCGTCGCCGGGTGATCGTGCCGGACGACATTGCCGAACTGGTCGCGCAGCAGACGTTCGGCCGCAGCGAAACCGAATGCCACGGCAGCTGGATTGATGGCCGGCGCCCCGAACGTGGTGCCGAGCGCATAGAGCTCGCGGGTGTCGCCTTCGCCGTTGGTGGTCACCGCCAGCGTGCCGCCGGGCTTGAGGACGCGGCTCATTTCGGCCAGCGCCCGCGGCTGGTCGGCGACGTGATAGAGCATGTGCATGGCGACCACGACGTCGAAGGCGCCGTCGGCGAAGGGCAGCGCGATGGCGTCGCACTGACGGCCCTCAACCGCGGAAAAACCGAGCGGGCGACAGCGGGCTACAGCCTCATCGACCATGCCGGATGATTGATCGGCCAGCGTCAGCTCGATGCCATGCGGCAGGCCGGCGGTGGTCCAGAACCAGCCGGGGCCACAGCCGATATCGAGGACACGGTCGCCCGGCTTGATGGGCAGGCGCGCGGCCAGCCAATCGAACCAGGGTGTTTCGGCGACCATGTACTGGGTCCAGAGGCGGGCCCGCGCCGCCAGCTTCCGACTATCGGCATATTGCTGGGCCATGCCCTCGGCAGCTGACGACATCGTTCTCCCCCTGAAATGGCTTTTGTTTTCAACGCAGCATCAATGGCGCGGACTGTAGCCGCGCCACCAAGGGTGTGACAAGCTGCCGCAGGCAGTTCAGGTGGCCGTCAGTTCGTCGCGGACAAGGCCGACGCCGATGAAGACGACGGCGGCGATGGCGAGCACCGCGCCAACGATGGCCAGCATCAGGTAGTCGCTCCAGGCGGGCTTGAACACCATGACCGCAACGACGGTGACCAGCATGGTGTAATCGAACTTGGCGACCTGCATCAGTTTGCGACCGACCGCGGCGGCTTCTGCAAGCTTGCCGTCGCCCATCAGGCGACCGGCTTCCATCGCCTTCAGACGCAGGACGAAATGGCCGGTGACGAAGGTCGCGGCGAACCCGGCGAGGCCCAGTACCACCCATGCGTCGCCCCACAGGTTGCCGAGCGCGGCCATCGCGAGGCCGAACACCAGCGTCAACAGCGAGGCCGGCACGAACCAGCGATTGGCCATGACGCCGACGCTGCCGAGCACCCGCATCATCTCTGCCTCGTCCTTGCGGCTTTCGGCGAACATGCCCATGGCGAACAAAGTCACGCCGCCGCCGATCCAGGCCATGGCCGCGGCGACATGCAGAAACTTGAAGACCGTGTAGAAATCCATCTTGCTCTCGCGGTTTGTTGCCCCCCGCGAGTATCGACCGGCCTATCGGTCGCCGCCTGAACCGGCGGTGAACCAGTACAATCAGGCCGCCGCGAGCATTTCGGCGAGGGTAGATGCGAGATCTTCGTCGCTGAACGGTTTGCAGAGAACGCGGGCACAGCCGAATGACCCCTGCACGTCCTCGAGCATCGAGCCAGTGCAGAAGAAGAACGGGATGCCGCGTTGCTGCAAGCCCAGCGCGAAGCCTAGGCTGATATCGTCGCCGACGCGAAAGTCGAGCACGACGGCGGCGTAGCTCGATGCGGACAGCTCCCGCTCGGCGTCCGCGACCGAGGTCGCAAGGACAGCGGGATAGCCGCACGACGTCAGCGTTTCAGCGATGTGGGTACCAATCAGTATGTCGTCCTCGACGACGAGGACGCGTATCCGGTCTGCCATGACCCTGGCCTTTCAGTCGGGAATAGTCCCGAGAACCTGAAGTTGCGCAGGTAGCGTCCGCTCAGCTGCGACCCGTATGAGGCGCTAGCAAATGCGCCGGCTCGGCTGATCTGGGGTCCACATGCGCACAGCGCGAGCGCCGTCACAACTCACTTTGACATGACGGCCGCCCGACACCTGCGTGCTGTCTACCAGGCCAGGCGACGGGCCTCGGCTTCGCGTTCGGCGAAGCGCTCACGGGCTTCTTCCACGCGGTGGCGGTTGGCGTGGGCCCAGTTGCCGATGATCCGCAGCGGCTCCTGCAGTTCGCGGCCCATCTCGGTCAGCTCGTAGTCGACGCGCGGCGGAATGGTCGGCGTGACGGTGCGGTTGACGAAGCCGTCCTTCTCGAGGTCGCGCAGGGTCGAGGTCAGCATCTTTTGCGAGATTCCGTCGATCTGCCGCTTGATCTCGGAGAAGCGGTGTGACCCCGAGGACAGGATGCGCACCACGAGGATGGTCCACTTGCCGCTGACCTGCGCCAGCACCTCGTGCACCGGCAGCATGGCGCGCTGGCATTCGGCCATATCCCTGGGCCGGTGCGGCTCGTCCATCGGGCCGTGCGTGCTGGCCGGATGCGGCGGTTCCGTGTGGGTGACCAGGTCGTCCATGGGTAACTCCGTAGTAAAATAGTGCCGTCTTGTGACGGTGGGTGGCGGGAACATACTTAGCGTCAGTTACCGACAGTGACTAGGTCTCTGATGGTGGCCACCCTCACACTTTCGTCATGAGCAGCAGAAAATGACCAAACCGAAGATCGGCATCATCCTTTCCACAACGCGCGAAACGCGGTTCGCCGACCGCCCGGCCAAATGGGTGCTGGATATCGCCAATGCCCGGGGTGACGCGACCTACGAGATCGTCGACCTGCGCGACCATCCGCTGCCGTTCTTCGACGCGGTGGGCTCGCCGCGCTTCGTGCCGCTGACCGACGAGGCGCAACTGCAATTTGCCCGCAAGATAGCGGAGTTCGACGGCTACATCTTCGTGACGGCCGAGTACAACCACACGATCCCGGCGGTGCTGAGCAACGCGCTGACCTACATCTTCGACGAGATGGCCCGCAAGCCCGCAGCGTTCGTCGGCTATGGGGCCGTGGGCGGATCGCGCGCCGTGGAGCATCTGCGGCTGGTGGCGGTGGAGTTCTCGGTCGTGCCGACGAAATCGGCGGTGCACATCAACATGGAAGCGCTGCTGGGCATGGTGCGCGGCGGCAAGGATTTTGGCGATTACGAGTACCTGGCGCCGACGGTGACGACGATGCTCGACGAGCTCGGCTGGTACGTTCGGACGCTCAAGGCAGGGCGTGAAACCGAGGTGCTGGAGGCCGCCGCCTGAGCCGAAAACCGCGGGGCCACCGAGGCGGCCGCCGGGGTAACCAAATCCGCGTGATTTGCAACCTTTGCGGCCGCCGGTGGTTTATAGTGCCGACAAGTGCCGCGTAGGAACAATATCGGGACGGGCCACCCCGAATTTTTCCGGCGAGCTTGGTAGACCCGGAGCGTGCGTCATGGCCCTATCAGTCAAGCCTCTAGCCATTTACCTCGGCGTGATCGGCGCTTGCGCGCTGGTTACTGTTTCGGCAGGAGGATTTACTGCCGATACAGTAGGCAAAATGGCCGCCGCCACGGAAGTGGCGAGCAAGCCGCTGAAACCGAGCTATATCGCCCGGCTGCCCGAGGCGAAGGCCGAAGCCCTCAACATCGCCACCGCGACGCCGGTTGCTCCGACCACGCAGGTGGCGACGCTCGACGTGACCGCGACGCCCGTGGCCGCGGCACCGCCGGCAACGACGACGCCCGCAAACAGCTATCGCGTGGTGGCCAGCGGCGCCAATGTGCGCAGCGGCGCCGAGAACTATCCGCAGGTGTTCACGTTGAGCCAGGGCACCTGGGTCGATGTCAGCCGATCAGGTGCAGGGCTGGGTGCGGGTGAAGGACCAGACGGGCCGCGAAGGCTGGGTCTATGGCAGCCTGCTCGAGCGCGGCGACGGCAGCGCGGTGACCGTGCTGGAGTAAGCGGGCGCGGCGACCGGCCCCGATCAGCCCTTGCTGGCGCTCGGGGCGAGCGTGACCTTGAGGCCGTCGAGATCGTCGGACAGAAGGATCTGGCAGCTGAGGCGCGAGGTCGGCTTCTTGTCGAGCGTCGAATGAGGAGGTCTTCCTCGTCGTCGCTGGGCGGCGGCAGCCGGTCGAACCAGGCTCCATCGACATAGACGTGGCAGGTGGCGCACGAGCAGGCGCCGCCGCACTCGGCCTTGATGTCGAGGCCCCAGTCGCGGATCACTTCCATGGTGCGCCAGCCATCGAGCCCTTCGAGCTCGTGTTCGGCGCCGGTCTGGTCGGTGACGTGGATCTTCATCGGCTGGAACAGTCCGCTTTTTCGTGGCGGCCCTAATAGCACACAGAGTTTTCAGGGGAAGTGGCCATTTGGAGTAGCGGTTTACGCTGGCTCGAGTGGCGCACTGCGGGGGCAGTGAGTAGTGTTGTTGGCGGCAGCTATCGAACGGGTGGAGGAGCCGGTGAGGCCCTGGGAGAAGTTGCATGCCCGCTGGATTGAACACGGGTACGAGGGCGGGACGATCCGGAACTCACACCTGCCCCTGGACAAGTGTGGGGCGCCCTTACCGTCCGAAGAGTCCATACAGGCAATTGAACAACGGCTGGGTTTGCCTCTACCCGCCGATTTCCGCGACCACCTCTTGCAACTACCACTTGTCGATGGAGATGGCATCGATGGCGGCGATGAGTTGCTTGTCTTCTGGACCGCCGAACGCGTTGCTACTGTGGCGGAGCTGAACTACCGGCAATGGTATCATCCTGGGCGATCAGAGACGTACCTAGTGTTCTGCGACTACCTGCTCGATTGCTGGGCCTGGGCAATCGAGTGCGGACCGAACGAGAACCACGGCAAGATCGCTCTGCTGTCTAGCCCGGAAAGCGAACTGTTCGTATTTCAATCGTTTGAAGAGTTGGTTGAGGCCTATGTCTCCGCCAGCGACGACTTGGAGTTCGCCTGCTACGGCGCCCCGCGACGCGCGTAACCGCCCCCTCCACCAGCTTCGCTGGTCCCCCTCCCCCGCCACGCGGGGGAGGATCGCGGAGAGGCCGGGGCGGCGATCAGACGACGCCGAGCTTCTTCTGCAGCTTGGTGGAGCTGGTGGTGTACTGGAACACCACGCGCTCGCCGGGCGAGATCACCGACTTGGCGGCCTGGGCCATCAGGGCGGCTTCGTGGAAGCCGCTGAGGATCAGCTTGAGCTTGCCCGGGTAGTGGTTGATGTCGCCGATGGCGAAGATGCCGGGCACCGAGCTCTCGAACTTCTCGGTGTCGACGGTGATCAGGTTGTCGTTGAGGTCGAGGCCCCATTCGGACACCGGGCCGAGCTTCATGGTGAGGCCGAAGAACGGCAGCAGGCGGGTGGCCGGGACCGGGAGATCGCCGGATCCATGGTGATGTGGACGTGGTCGATCTGGCCGTCGGCGCCATCGAGCTTGCCGATCTGGCCGAGGAGGAAGTTGATCTTACCCTCCATCACCAGCTCCTTCATCTTGTTCACCGAGGCGGGGGCCGCTGCAATGCGTCGCGGCGGTGCACGAGGGTCAGCGAGCGGACGATGGGCTGGAGGTTGAGCGTCCAGTCCAGCGCGCTGTCGCCGCCGCCGACGATCACCACGTCCTGATCGCGGAAATCATCCATCTTGCGGACGGCGTAGAAGACCGACTTGTTCTCGAAGGCCTCGATGCCCTCGACGGGCGGGCGCTTGGGCTGGAACGAGCCGCCGCCGGCGGCGATCACCACCACCTTGCAGAGGAAGACCTCATCGGCGTCGGTTTCGAGCCGGAAGGTGCCGTCCTCGAGCTTTTCGAGCTTGTTAACCATGCGGCTGAAGTGGAACTGCGGCCCGAAGGGCGCAATCTGCTGCATCAGGTTGTCGGTGAGGCCCTGCCCCGTGACCATGGGGAAGCCGGGAATGTCGTAGATCGGCTTTTCCGGATAGAGCTCGGCGCACTGGCCACCCGGGCGATCGAGGATATCGATGAGGTGGCACTTGATATCGAGCAGGCCCAGTTCGAACACGGCGAACAGCCCCACCGGGCCGGCGCCTACGATGACCACGTCAGTGACGATTTCGTTCGACATTCAATTCTCGTTTGGCTGGAGGCCAGTCGCGGCCTTCCGGTCTGAGGTCTGCGCCGCCTGTCACGCTAGGCGCGGCGAACGGAAGCCCCCGCCGGTGCGAGGGCGACCGGGATATGGGTGGTTCAGGCGTTCTCCACCGCGCGGCGGAGGAACGGACGGGTGCCGACCGGGATCTCGGTCAAGCCAACCGGCTGGTAGAAGACGTCGACGGTGGCGAGCTTGCCCTCGGCCAGTGCCTTCCTGGTCGGTTCGTGCTTGACGACGAAGGCGGTGATGCCGCAGCGGCGCATCAGCTGGATCTGGTCGTGCAGCACGTCGCCGACGGCCCGCAGTTCGCCCTTGTAGCCGAGGCGTTCGACCAGGAGGCGCGCCGAGGAATAGCCGCGGCCATCGGTGTAGGCCGGGAAGTTGACGGCGATGGAGCTGAAGCGGTCGAGGTCAGCCTTGACGGCCATGACGTCGTCGCCGGGCGAAACCAAGAGGCCGACCGGGTGCGGGTTGGCCAGCACGGCGTCGCGGTTCTCGAGGAACACAACGAGCGGGATGTGCTTGTAGCTCACCGAGCCGGCATCGTCGCCCTCGGCCCACGGATGGAACGGATCGGCAATGAACGCGCCGTCCTTGAAGAGGTTCAGTTCCTGAGCGGCCATGGGCTTGGCGATGGCTCCGTTGAAATCGAAATGGATGCCGCACTCTTTCTTGTTCAGCCCACGCCAGCGGCCGGCGCGCGGGTCCTCGCCCTCGGCCACGATGCTGGTGCAGGGAGCGCAGCCGATGGACTTGTAGCCCATATCGTAGAGGGGGTGCTCGGGCAACCCATACTTGAGCTTATAGGCGTTGACGTCGGCGTCCGAGAAATAGGCCAGCGGATTGACCTTGATGCGGTCGTCGCTGGTCAGTTCGAAATGCGGCAGCACACCGCGCTCGACAGTCTGGTAGCGCTTGCGGCCGGTGACCCAGCCGCCAAAGCCCTTGACCGTCGCATCGAGCGGTTCGGTCTTGCGGATGTGGCAGCAGGAGTCCGGATCGGTCTCCCACAGGTCGCCATGCGGATCGAAGCGCTCGACGTCCTTGGCATCGGGGTGGAGCGCGATAACGTTGGTGAGGCCCAGATGGCGCTTCAACGTCTCGACGTACTCGAGCGTCTCGGGGAAGTGCTTGCCGGTCTCGAGGAAGTAGACCGGCAGGTCCTGGTCGACCTGCGCCACCATGTGCAGCAGCACCGAAGAGTCGGCGCCGAAAGACGAGACGATGGCGATGTCGCCCGGCAGCACGTCCTCGACGGCCTGACGGAGCACGGCGACGCCGTCCATTTCGTCGAACATGCCGTTGAGCGACATGATGCCGAGCTGGCGGAGCTTGTCCGGCTTGTGGACGCGGGCGGCAGACGGAGCGAGGTCAAGCATTGCCGTACAGGGCCTCCTTGAACGGCTCCTTGCCGAGGCGCCGGTAGGCGGCGATGAACGGCTCGGCGGCGCTTTCGCGACGGGCGATGTAGGCATCGACCAGGCGCTCGATGGCGTTCGGCACGTCCTCGACGACGAAGCCGTGGCCGAGGATGTCGCCGATGGCGGCGTTCTCGGTGGCGTCCCCGCCGACGGTGATCTGGTAGAGCTCGGTGCCCTTCTTTTCGACGCCGAGGATGCCGATGTGGCCGACATGGTGGTGGCCGCAGGCATTGATGCAGCCCGAAATCTTGATCTTCAGATCGCCGATCTCGGCCTGCCGCTCGGGCTCTGGAACTTGCGGGTCAGTTCCTGGGCGAGCGGGATCGAGCGGGCATTGGCCAAGGCGCAGAAATCGAGGCCCGGGCAGCAGATGATGTCGGTGATCTGGCCGGCATTGCCTTCGGCGAGACCGTGCTCGACCAGCGTAGCGTAGAGCGCCGGCAGGTCGCTGATCTTGACGTGCGGCAGGACGATGTTCTGCTCGTGACTGACTCGCAGCTCGTCGTGCGAGTAGCGCAGCGCGAGGTCGGCGATCACGTCCATCTGCTTGTCGGTGGCATCGCCCGGGGCGCCGCCGACCGGCTTCAGCGAGATGGTGACCGAGACATAGCCCGGCTGCCGGTGCCCGTTGAGGTTGCGCTCCAGCCAGCGCGCATATGGCGGATTGAGGATCTTCTCGCGCGGGATATCGACGGTGGTCTCGTTGACCAGCTCGTAGTCGGGCTGCGCGAAGTACTTCGTGATGCGGTCGAGCTCTTCCTGCGGGAGGGTCAGCACGCCGCCCTTCACGTGGCTGAACTCTTCCTCGACCTGCTCCTTGATCGAGGCGAGGCCCTCTTCGTGCACCAGGATCTTGATGCGCGCCTTGTACTTGTTGTCGCGACGGCCGTAGCGGTTGTAGACGCGCAGAATGCTCTCGAGATAGGCGAGAAGGTGCTCGTGCGGCACGAAGCCCGAGATCATCTTGCCGATCATCGGGGTGCGGCCGAGACCGCCGCCGACCCAGACCTGCCAGCCGATCTCGCCGAGGTCATTGGTCGTCGCATGGAGGCCGATGTCGTGGAAGCGGATCGCGGCGCGGTCGTTGGTCGAGCCGGTCATCGCGATCTTGAACTTGCGCGGAAGATAGCTGAACTCGGGGTGCAGCGAGGACCACTGGCGCAGGATTTCGGCAACCGGGCGCGGATCGATGATCTCGTCGGCCGTGGCGCCGGCGAACTGGTCGGTGGTGATGTTGCGGATGCAGTTGCCCGAGGTCTGGATGGCGTGCATCTCGACCGAAGCCAGGTCGGCGAGGATCTTCGGGATATCGCGCAGCTTGGGCCAGTTGAACTGGATGTTCTGGCGCGTGGTGAAGTGGCCATAGCCGCGATCATAGTCGCGGGCGATCTTGGCCAGCATGCGCATCTGGTCCGAGTTCATCGTGCCGTAGGGCACGGCGATGCGCAGCATATAGGCGTGCAGCTGCAGGTAGAGGCCGTTCATCAGCCGCAGCGGCCGGAACTGGTCCTCGCTGAGCTCGCCGGTCAGACGACGGGCCACCTGGTCGGAAAACTGCGCCGTGCGTTCCTTCACGAACGCGGCGTCGAACTCGTCATATCGATACATGGCCGTCCTCGTCGAGATGCTGGCGGTCGAAGCGCGGGGCGCTCGGGCCCTCGGCGCGGATACGTTCGCGAATGCGGTCGGGGTAGATGACCCCGTCGCGCAGGGCGACCGTCTCGACCTCAAGAGAATTGATGCGTCCGGTCTTCTTGGTGGCGGCGATGGCGTGCTCCTTGGCCTCGAGTTCCTCCTTGAGGAACACGCGCGCCTGCTGCAGCTCTTCGACCCAGTTGCCCTGGCGGTCGAGATAGACCGTCGCCCCGCTCATCAGCTCATTGCCGGTGAGGATTTCCATGTTCATGCCACCTTGAATTCGGAGCGGGCGAACGCGATCGCGTCGCTCCAGTCACCGTGAGCGATCGCCTCACCCACGAAAATGATTGCCGGACCGTCGAGCTCAGCCTCGCCGGCCGCGAGGCCACCGAGCGTGCCGCGATACAGGGAGCGGTCCTTGCGCCCTGCCCTGACGACGATGCCGACCGGCGTTTCCGGCGCGGCTCCCTCGGCGACGAGCCGGGCGCCGGTTTCGGTTGCAATGCTGCCGCCCATGTAGAGCGCCAACGTCAGCCCGGAGCCGGCGAGAGCGGCCCAGTGGCGCAGCTCCTCGTCCTCGGCGCCGTGGGCGGTGGCGATGACGAAGCCGGTCGAAATCTTGCGCAGCGTCACCGGGGTAGCGGTGTCGGCGGCAGCGGCGAGCGCGGCAGTCACGCCAGGGACCACATGGTAGGCGATGCCCGCTTCCTGCAGCGCATCGATTTCCTCGCCGGCACGGCCGAACACCATCGGATCACCGCCCTTGAGGCGCGCGACGCGCTTGCCCTGTTTGGCGAGGCGAACGATGAGGCCGTTGATCTCGGCCTGGGTGAAGGAGTGGTGCCCCTTCTTCTTGCCGACCAGGATGCGCTCGGCATCGCGGCGACCCATCTCGACGGCAGCGGCCGGCACCAGGTGATCGTGGACAATGACATCGGCCTGCTGCAGCAGGCGCTGGGCCCGCAGCGTCAGCAGGTCCTCGGCGCCCGGTCCGGCACCGATCAGCCAGACGACACCGGGGCTGTCGCCCTGCTCGACATGCTGATCCAGCAGGGCATCAGCCTTGACGGCGCCCTGCCCGCGAATGAAGGCGGCCTCGACTTCCGGCGAGGTGACCAGCTCTTCGTAGTAGCGACGCGCCCGTGCGCCGGGCAACAGCGCGGAGACCTTCTCGCGCATGGCGCCGGCCAGGCGGGCCAGCGCGCCGAGATTGGGCGACAGCGCCGCCTCGATGCGGGCCCGGATCAGCCGAGCCAGTACGGGCGCATCGCCCTCGGAGGCCACGGCAATGGAAATCGGGGCACGATCGATGATCGCGGGAGTGTAGAAATCGCACTCGGCCGGGACGTCGACGACGTTGAGCGGGATGCGGGCGGCGCGGGCGGCGTGCTTGGCGGCCTCACCGTCGGGCCCGTGATCGGCGACGAAAAGCAGAGCGGCATCAACGAGATCGTCCGGCTCGAAGGCTCGCGCCAGGATGGTCACCGGAAGCTCGGAAAAGTCGGCCTCTACTTACAGATGCCACAATGACGACCGATGCGGTCGTCTTAACGGCCAACCGGGCTTTGTTGAGGGCTTCTTCTCCACCGCCAACGATGACGATGCGCTTACCCTCGACTTTGTAGCTGACAGGAAATGTTGTCAGTTCACCCATTGCAGGCCTTTACCGGATAGGCCGGATACATACTCACATCCGCAACGTGGAACAAGCTATTGAAAATCAATAGCTTTAATGTTTCCCGTAGCAAGGCTCGATTAGAATTGCGTTGAGGGCTTTCGCCAACGACAGAGAAAAGAATCCAAGCAGCCCGCCGAATGTGGAAGAAGCGCTTCCAGATCGGGAGAAGGGCGTGCGGTTACCCCTGCCGTTCGGGTACGTGGACCACGAGGCCGTCGAGGGTGTCCTTGACCTTGATCTGGCAGCTGAGACGGCTGGTCGGCTTCACCGCGAAGGCGAAATCGAGCATGTCTTCTTCCATCATCGACGGGCCGCCGACGGTGTCGGTCCAGGCGTCGTCGACATAGACGTGACAGGTGGCGCAGGTACAGGCGCCGCCGCATTCGGCGATGATGCCGGGGACGCCGTTCATGATGGCGGTCTCCATCACGGTCGAGCCGATTTCGGCGTCGGTCTCGTGGCGGGTACCATTGGTCTCAATATAGGTGATGTGCGGCATTTCGGATCATCGGGAGAAGGATAGCCGCATATACGGTGCGGGCCCCTGCCCCGCAAGCGCCCGAAAGGTCTCAGGCAGCGCGCCGGGCCGGTTCGCCGCCCGCGCCTAGACGGGGTTTTCCGGGGTCGAGATGAAGCCGTGGATGAAGACCTGGCACTCGACGACCGCGGTGGCCACGGCCAGCAGGCTCGCCGGATCGGCAGCGCCGTTGTGCCGCGCGATCTCCTCGGCATCGCGGGCCCGTTCGTGCACCACGACGGCGCCGATGCCGGCGGCGGCACTCTTGAGGGTATGCAGGTTTTCGAGCAGCGCCGGCAGGTCGCCGCTCTGCTGGATGCGGCCGAGATAGACGCCCGACATGCTCGAATAGAGCCGCAGGACTTCCTCGCGGAGGCCGGGGTCGCCCAGCGTCTGCCGATCGAGGTGGTCCATATCCATGGGGGCGGGCCGTGCCGCCTGAGTGGTGGTCGGCTGCCCAGCCCTGACCTTGGTGTTCCGCGCCATTTCCCCGACATTCCCCGTTGTTCGCGTCCGCTTCGGAACGCCTGTGCAGACGGTAGTCGCGGCGGATGAAGGGGCCGCCAAACCAATGGGGACAATTTTATGCGTGCCCTTAACCGGCCGCATTCCCACTGGAAATTAACCTTCCGTTAAGAATGCGCTCGGTTTGCCTCAAATTGCATGTATGTTTGTGGTCCACCTAGCGTGCGGCGGTGTGGGGCGGGATACAGGGTCTGACTGCGAGCTTTTGAATCGCATTTTACCCTATTTGGACGGCTAACCGGAACTCCGGGGGTGGTCCAATGCCAGCTCTGAACGTCTGCCCGAGTGCCGATGCGAGAGTTGTGAGTTTATGGCTAAAAAGACCACCGCCCCCCAGAACGATCCAGCAACTCTGGCATTCTCCGCAGTCGAGGATGCACTGAAAAACTCGGTCTTCGCCAATCTCGACGCACCGGCGGAGAAGGAAAAGCCGGCCGCGGCCGAAGCGGCGGCCCCGCGGGCGATGCCGCGCGACACCTCGGCGCGCTCCGAACGGCAGCGCACGGCGGACAAGTTCGCCGCACAGACGGGCTCGGTGGCCAACGACGACCGATTCCCCTCCTCCAAGATTCTCTATGGCCTGCAATCCAAGTCGTCGGGCACGCCGACGATGGTGGCCGGCCTGGTTGCCGCCGGCTGGGTGGTGGCGATCATTCTCGTGGCGCTGATCCGCAACGGCAGCGATTTCGGCACGGCCTCGTTCTGGGGCTCGAACGACTTCATCGGGCTGCTGGCGCTGGCGATCGTGCCGGTGATCGGCATCTTCGCCATCGCCACGCTCATTCGACGCGCGCAGGACCTGCGCAACGCAGCCGCGGCCGTGACGCAGGCGGCGATCCGCCTCGCCGAGCCGGAGACGACGGCGTCCGAGAAGGTCGCGTCGGTCGGCCAGGCCGTGCGCCGCGAAGTGAACGCGCTGGGCGATGGCCTCGAGCGCGCCCTGTCGCGTGCCGGCGAGCTCGAAGTGATGATCCACAACGAGGTCACCGCGCTCGAACGCACCTATTCCGACAACGAATCCCGCATGCGCGCGCTGATCCAGGAACTGGCCAGCCAGCGCGAGGCGGTGATTACCAATACCGAGCGCGTGCGCGAAGCCATCACCGAGAGCCATACCGGCCTGGTGTTCGACCTCGACATGATCTCGCAGCGCATCGCAGGGACGATCGTCGAGTCCGGCGGCAACCTGACCAAGGCGCTCGAAACCGCCGGCAACTCGCTGAACGGGGCGTTCGGCGAGCGGACCGAGAGTTTCGTGTCGCTGATCGACCAGCGCACCAGCCACCTGCTGGTGGCGCTCGACGACAGCGCCAGCCGCCTCAACATCACGCTCGAGGACAAGGCCGGCACGATCTCCGGCGCGTTCGAGAACCGCACGCAGGAACTGAGCGCGGTGATCGACGGCCGCATGCAGTCGCTGACCGAGGCGCTCGACAGCCGCGCGGTCACCCTGTCCGACGCGATCGACAACCGCACGTCCTCGCTGGCCAAGCTCCTGAGCCAGGGCGGCATCACCCTGCTCGACCAGCTGCGCGATCGCGGCCATGAAGTGTCGAGCGCACTCGACATGATCGGCACCCGCATTGCGTCCGACATCACCGGCCGGGCGCGCGAGGCCGAGCAGTTGCTGAGCGGGCTCAGCCATCAGCTCGACGAGCAGGTGCAGATCCAGGTGAACTCGATGGAGAGCCGGCTGCAGTCGGCGATGATCGAGCTTTCCGGCGCCCTCGACGATACGACCGAACGCGCCCGCGTCACGCTGACCGGCGCCGGCTCGCAGAACCTCGCGCAGTTCGATGCGCGGCTCGACGAAATCGCCTCCTCGATCGACGGCCGCCTGGCCTCGCTCGACGACGTCATCGGCAACAAGGGCGACAACCTGATCGCCGCGCTCGACAAGAACAACGCCAACTTCGCGGCCCGGGCCAACGTGCTGGAAATGGCGCTGGACGAAAAGTCCGAGCAGTTCAACGAGATCGTCACGCAGCGCACGCGTGAGATGACCGAGACGCTCGGTCAGCGGACCAAGCAGATCACCGAGGCGATCGCCAACCGCAGCCGCGAGATTTCGGACACGCTGGAAGGCCACGTCACGATCATCTCGGACGCGCTCGATGGCCGCACGCAGCTGCTCAACGACACCCTCGCCGGCCGCCATGGCGAGCTGAGCGCGGCGCTGGACGAGCACGTGAAGGCGTTCGACGCCACCATTTCGGGCCACGCCCGGCAGATGGACACCAACATTATCACCCACGCGCAGGCGATCGACGTCGCCCTGGGCACCCGGGTGGACCAGTTCGAGGACATCCTCAACACCCGCACCAAGCAGGTGGACGACGCCTTCTCCACCCGCACCCAGGCGCTCGACCAGTCGATCTCGACCCGGGCCCAGGCGCTCGATATCGCGCTGCAGGCGCACGCCCAGCAGATCGGCGACAGCCTCGACACGCGGACCGCTACGGTGGACAGCGTGCTGCAGCAGCATGCGCAGCAGATCAACGACAGCCTCGACCAGCGCACGCAGTCGCTGGCCGCGACGGTGTCGACGCGCTCGGCCGAACTGGCCGAGGCGCTCAACACCCGTACGCAGCAGCTGGCCGATACGCTCGGCAGCCACACGGTCGGTATTGCCGCGGCGATCGGCGACCGCACGTCGGAGCTGGCGCGGACCATCGAAGCGCAGGGCAACAGCGCCCGTGACAAGATCGAACTCGACGCTGCGCAACGTGACCGACGTGATGTCGGAGCGCGCCAGCGCGGTGGCGACGGTCGTCCAGACCAAGGTTGCCGAGATCAGCGAGTCGCTGGGCCGCGGCCTCGACGCCGCAGTGCTGCGGATCGCCGACGCCGAGTCCGGGGTGACGGCCCGCATCGACGGCGCGGCCTCGACGGTTGGCGACAGCGCCCGCAAGGCGGCCGACATCATCGAGACCGGCGTCAACTCGGCCCGCAAGGCGATCACCGACATGGTCGACCAGCGGCTGGGCACCCTGCCCGAGGCCATCACCGCCCGCGCCGACATCACGGCGGAACGGCTGGCTTCGCTCAACACCGCGATCAACACCGCGCTGGTGCAGTCGATGACCGACCTCGAGGCCGGCGCCGACCGCATCGAGGAGACGATCTCCCGCCGCATCGTCGATGCCACGCAGACCATCACCCAGGACGTCACCACGACGGCCGACCGGATGGACGTGGCGGTGCGCAGTGCGCTCGAGCAGATCCAGCGCGCTTCGTCCAACATCGACGAACTGATCTCGATCAAGGCCGTGGCGGCCGCCGATGCGATCGGTGGCAAGGTTGCCGAAATCAACCGCACCGTCACCGAACAGACCGACGCGTTCTCGGCGCTGGTGTCCGACCGGTCGGCGCAGCTCGAGATGGCGCTGCAGAACCACGGCAACGTGCTGGCCCAGGCGCTGATCACCAATGCCTCGCAGGCCGAAGACCTGATGAGCCAGTCGACCTCGCGCATCCTCACCGACGTGACGGCGGCGCTGGGCAAGCTCAACGACTCCAATATCCTGCTGCAGAAGGTGCTCGACGCCTCCACCGCCAATCTCGCCAATCTCGAGACCAGCGTGGCGCAGCAGACCTCGACCTACTCGACGACGGTGCGCGAAGCGATCGGCTCGACCGAAGAGGCAGGCCGCCTCGTCACCGAGCATGTCGGCGCGCTCCAGGCGTCGATCAAGGCGATGGTGGGTGAGTTCGGCTCGATCCTGGGCAACCTCGACAGCGAGGCCAAGAGCCTCGACGGCGCGGCCCAGAACCTCGGCGCCATCGGCGCGGCGACGCTCGCCAACCTCGACGAGCGCCGCACGGCGATGGACGAGCTGGCGCAGGCCTTCGTGTCGCGTGCCGACGAGATCGACGGCCGCATGCGCGGCTTCGCGCAGTCGATCGCCGAAACCGTGGAAGAGACCGAGCTGCGGCTCGGTACCGCCCGCGAGTCGATGGAGCAGCTGCTCGCCTCGACCACGTCGAACGTCGCCGAGACGCTGGAAATGACCACCGGCACGATCAATTCGGCGCTCGCCGATACGACCGGCCAGCTGCAGCAGGTGCTGTCGGCGACCGCCGAGCAGGTGCAGAGCGCCCTGGGCGAGACCACCGGCCACCTCGAAAGCGTGCTGACCAGCACGGCGGACCGGGTCAACCTGGCGCTGGGCGACACGACGGGCCAGCTCGAGACCGTGCTCAACAGCACCGCCGACAAGGTCAACACGGCCCTGGGCGAGACGACCGGCCGGCTCGAGACGGTGCTGACCAGCACGACCGAGCGCCTGCAGTCCGCCCTCACCGAGACCACCGGCCAGTTCGACGCGGCTCTCACCAGCACCACCGACAAGGTGCATGGCGCCCTCGCCAGTGCGGCGTCGGAAATGCAGTCGGTGCTGGGCAAGAGCACCAACCTGCTCGAGGAAGCGCTGGAAGGCACTTCGCACCGCGTGGCAACGCAGCTCGGCTCGTTCACCGACACGGCGTCGAACGAAAGCCAGCGTGCCGCCGATGCCCTGCGCCAGACGCAGGCGACGATGATCCTCGAAATGCAGCAGGCGCTCGAGGCCGCGACGCAGCGCTTCAACGAGACCGCGAGCGCCATGCGCGCCACGGCCAAGGAAGTCGGCGCAGAACTCGAAAGCACGCGGTCGGAACTGGCGCGTGGCGTGATCGAGCTGCCCGAGGAGACCAAGTCGAGCGCCGCGGCGATGCGCCGGGTGGTGGCCGAGCAGATCGAGGCACTGGCCGAGCTCAACGCCATCGTGCGGGCACAGCCGGCGACCCACGACCTCAACGACCGCCGGCCGTCGACGCCGACCCGGGCCTCGCTGCTCCGGGACGAAACGCCGACCAAGCCGGAGCCGCGTGAAGTCAGCCGTCCCGAGCCGATCCGCAGCGCCGAAGCCCCGCGCCCGGCCGAGACGGCGCGTCCCGCGGCGCCGCGCTTCACGCCGATGCCGGATGTTCCGGCGCCGACCGTCGCCGCTCCGCGTCCGCAGCCGCAAGCCCAGCCGGTTGCCGAAAAGCCGGCTCCGGCCCGCACCGAGGAAGGCGGCGGCTGGCTCCGCGACGTGCTGCGCAATGCGTCGGGCCCGTCGACGACAGCAACCACTCCGGCTCCTGCCCCGGTTGCGCCCGTTGCCCAGCCCCAGCCGCAGAACCTGTCGACGCTGACTGAAGAGATCGCCAAGGCGATGGAACCGGCGGCGCTGGCCGAGGCCTGGCAGCGCTACCAGTCGGGCGAGCAGAACGTGTTCTCGCGCCGGATCTATACGCTGGCCGGCCAGGCGACCTATGACGAAGTGCGCAAGCGCATCCAGCGCGACACGGATTTCGCCAAGACTGCCGCGACTTACATGCAGGAGTTCGAGCAGCTGTTGAAGCGCGCCGCGACCGGCGCCAATCCGGCGGCGGAGACGCGCGAATACCTGCTCAGCGACCGCGGCCGGGTCTACACCATGCTGGCCCACGCCGCCGGACGGCTCGGCTAAGCACCGACGCACAAGAATGACCAAGGGCCTCGCGGGAAACCGCGGGGCCCTTTGCATTGAGCCCCTTTTCCAGCGGCCGGAATGCGGATAGCGAGAGCTATTGGTTTAGGATTATTTTCATGGGCGCCCTGACGATCAAGCCGCTCCAATTTCTGGCGGACCGGCTCACTTCGACTCCCGAGACCACTGCGGAACTTGCCGAACGGATCGCCGAACTGGATGGGCTGATCCAGCAGTCGGTGTCGGTGGTGGGCAATGCATCGAGCCTGCTGAGCCGCTCATTCGGCCAGCAGATCGATTGTCGCCAGACCATCCGCTTCAACTCCGCCCAGATCGTCGCACCGGACGCACAAGGCGAGCGCTGGGACCTGCTGGCGACCAGCAACCGGGCGACGCTCAGGTACTATCGCGAGAGCCCGCCGCGCTTTTCGCGCATGCTGTTCACCGCCTACAAGAACCGCCACCTCGTGGCGCTCGAGGAGATCGGCGCCAGTGTGCCGGTGACGCTCTATCCGATGCGGATGTCGCGGGACCTGTCCTGGCGCTTGCGGGCGCGCCCGACGGTGGGAATGCAGGTCCTGGTGCTGCTGGCCGCGCTCAAGCGGGCCGATGTGCATATCTTCGGCTTCGACTGGAAGGCGACGCCCACCTTCTATGACCCCGAGCGCGGCAGCGACCCGCATCGGCACGACCGGGAACGGGCGCTGGCGGCCGAGCTGATCGAGAGCAACGGCTGGACGGTCTACACTTAGCCGAGCCGCGCTTCCCCGGGGCGTTTGCGCCCGTGCAGCGCGATGGACGCCCAGATCAGGCCGGCTCCCAACGCGGCAAAAGCGGCAGCGACGAAATAGGCCTGCGCGCCCATGAACCCCATCAGCCAGCCGAAGGCGGTGAGGCAGATGACGCTCATCACCTGTTGCAGCATCTGGAAGAAGCCCTGGGCCTGGGCGGCAATCTCGTCCGAGGTCCAGTTGGCGATGAAGGTCATGCAGCCCATGTAGCCGAGCGCGAAGGTGATGGCGTTGAGCCCCTGCAGCGGGATCAGCCACTCGATGCCGGGCTGCAGCGCCATGCAGGTCCAGCGAAACACCGAGGTCAGCGCCGAGGCGAGGATCAGGGTGCGGGCGGAGACCTTGTGACCGAAGCGGGCGAAGGCGAACATCAGCGCCGCTTCGGTAATGGCCGCGACGGCTAGCAGTGGGCCGATGATGTCCTCGGAGAGCCCCTGCTCCTTCCACAGCAGGCCCTGGAAGGCGTTGAGCACGATGTGGGTGCCGTAGACCATCGAGAAGCCGACGAGCGGCAGGATGAAGAAGGGGCGCATGGCATCGCCCAGCCGGCTCGCCGCGCCGGCCTCGGGGCGATGGACGGACTCGCGCTTTTCGTCCTGGCTGGCGCGGAAGCGCGGCAGGCCGAACGCCGCGGCGGTGCGGGCCAGCGAGAAGAACAGGAACAGCGGCAGGAAGATGCCGCCGCCGAACCAGCCGATGACCATGCCGACCAGCACGAGCATCACCATGTAGCCCACCGTGCCCCAGGCGCGGATGGTGCCGAAATGCGAACCGCGGCGGCGGGTCATGCGCAGTGTCGCGGCGTCGGCGACCGGACCGACGAGCCCGGACGGCAGCGACAGCAGGATCCAGACGGTGAGGATGCCCCAGAAATCGTGGACGAAGAACAAGCCGAGCGGGGTGATCCCGGCGATGACCGAGCCGATGACGATCACCTGCTTCCAGTCGGACGCGCGGTCGGCGATACGGCCGACCAGGATATTGAGCACCAGCATGATGAGCGTCGGCACGGCATTGATGATGCCGATCTGCTCGGTGCTGAGGCCCTGCCCGGCGAACCAGATGCCGGAATAGACCGTCGTGGCGGCGCCCGACATGTACTGGATGAAATAGTAGATAGTGGCCCGGAACTCGGGCGTCGGGCGGGGTTCGACGGCAGCAGCGGTTGACATGTCGGCTCAGGGAGCGGGTTCGGCGACCTGGATCTGATCGGACGCAAGTGGGTGGGTGGAGCGCGGCTGGAGCCGCAGCGAAATGACGAGGCAGATGGCGCCGAGCGCCGCGAAAGCCGCGGCGACAAGCCAGGCATAGGGGCCGAAGGCGCCGACCGACCAACCCATCACAAGCAGGAGCAGCACGGTCATCGCCTGCTGCAGCACGTAGGAAAAGCCCTGCGTTTCGGCGGCGATATCGTCGGAGGTCCAGTTGGCGATGAAGTAGACGCCGCCCAGATAGCCCATGGCGAATGTGAAGGCGTGCAGCAGCTGCAGCGGGAACAGCAGCCAGACCGGCGGCGAGAAGGCCATGGCCGACCAGCGGAGGATGGCGACGAGGCAGGCGAGGATGACGACGTGACGGGCCGAAACCTTCAGCTTCAGCCGGTTCCCGATGAACATCATGGCAGCCTCGGCGGCGCCCATGGTGGCGATCAGTGGGCCGAACAGCGCCTGCGGAATGCCCTGCTCGGTCCACAGCAAGGCGCCGAAGGTGCCGATGATGCCGTTGGTGGCATAGAGCAGCGCCACGCCCAGCAGGGCGATGACGAACCAGGGCTTCAGCACTTCACGCAGCTGGCTGGCGCCGCGTTTCTGACGGCCGGAGCTACGGTCCTCGCCGGCGCGGAACTGCGGCAGCTGGAACGAGACGAGCGTGCGCAGCAGGGCAAAGGCGACGAAGACGGGCACAAAGGCACTGTCGCCGAGCCAGGCGATCAGCGGGCCGGCGACCAGCGAGATCAGCATGAAGCCGACGGTGCCCCACGCGCGGATGGCGCTGAAATCGGTGCCGCGGCGCTGCGCCATGCGCAGGGTGGCGGCGTCGGTGATGGGGACGAGCGCGAAGCCCGGCATGATGCTCAGCATCCAGACGAGCAGGATGCCCCAGAAGCCGGAGACGAAGAACAGGCCGATCGGCACGGCTCCGGCGATCAACGCCAGGGCGATGATGACGCCGCGCCAGTCGCGCGCCCGGTCGGCGATGCGGCCGACAAGCTGGTTGACCAGCAGCATGAGGATCAGCGGGGCGGCGTTGATGATGCCGATTTCGTCCGGCTGGATGCCGTGGTTGGTCAGCCAGATGGCGAAGTAGACCGACGACACGCTGTTGGTGCCGAAGACGAAGAAATGGAACAGCGCCGCGCGCAGCTCGGGAGAGACCCGCGGCACAGCTGGAACCGGCGACGACATCAGGGTGTGCTCCCGGCGGAGGAATCCCGCGGCACGTCGCGACAGTGCCCATGAAACGGTTCAAAGAATCAATCGGCGCCCGGATGGCCGCGCGCTTTGCCGCGCCGGTGTTACGCGGCGAGCGCAGCCACGCGCTGCGCGGGCACCAGCGTATCGAGGAAGATGTCGGCGCAGCGGGCCCAGGTGAAGGTCAACGCATGGGCGCGGGCCGCGGCGCGATCGCGCGTCAGGGCCCGCAGGATGGCGGCGGCGAGATCGTCGTCGAGCGCGCCGGCCGCGGGATTGGTGAGGATGTCACGCGGCCCGGTGACCGGGTAGGCGGCGACCGGCAAGCCCGAGGCCATCGCTTCGAGCAGCACGTTGCCAAAAGTGTCGGTGCGGCTGGGGAAGACGAAGACGTCGGCCGAGCGGTAGAGCTCGGAGAGCTCGGCGCCGGTGCGCAGGCCAGGGAAGACCACAGCGGGATATTTCGCGGCGAGTTCGGCACGGGCGGGCCCGTCGCCGACGACGATCTTGGTGCCGGGCACGTCGAGCGCCAGGAAGGCCTCGACGTTCTTTTCGACCGAGACGCGGCCGACATAGAGCAGGTGCGGGCCAGGGAGATCGGCGAAGGCCGTCTTCGGGCCGGGCGAGAAGCGGGAGTGATCGACGCCGCGCGTCCAGAGCCGGGTGTGGTTGAAGCCGCGCGCCGCCAGTTCGTCCTGCATCGAGGCGGTGGGGACGAGCGTGGCCGCGGCGGGCTCGTGGAACCAGCGCAGGACGCCGTAGGTCCAGTCGGTCGGGATCGGCATGCGGGCCGCGACATATTCGGGGAAGCGGGTGTGGTAGCTGGTGGTGAAGCGCAGGCCCTGCTCGAGGCAGACGAAGCGGGCGAGCAGGCCGAGCGGGCCTTCGGTGGCGATATGGATGTGATCCGGCGCCTCGCGGGCGATCACCTTGTCGATGGTCATCGGGGTGACGAGGGACAGCCGGATTTCCGGGTAGGTCGGCATCGGGAAGGTCCAGAAGCCTTCGGGCGTCAGGTAGCTGACATTGTGCCCGCGGGCCATCAGCTCCTGGCCGACGGCATCGAGGCAGCGCACGACGCCATTGGTCTGCGGCCGCCAGGCATCGGTGACGATCAGGATCTTGCGCATCGGACCCACTCCGGGGTTGGCGATGCGAGCGGTTTACGGGAGTCGGGTGACGCGGGTTTGAAGGTGCGGTGACGGTGGGATGACGGTTTGGGGGATACCGGGAGACTGCTGCCCCACCCTCATCCGGGCTTCGCCCACCTTCTCCCATCAAGGGAGAAGGCCCGACTGAGAGGGTGGTGGAGGACCCTTCTCCCCTCGTGGGAGAAGGTGCCCGAAGGGCGGATGAGGGGGTTTACTGCCCCGGCACCGCCGGTGCCCGCCTCAACCTGAGGCGGCGGGGTTTGCGGGGGAGCGGGGTTTCCGTCCAGCGGATCAGCTCAAGCGCGCCGTCGTAGGTTTCGCACACGGCAGTGCAGCTTTCGACCCAGTCGCCGGTGTTGACGTAGTGGATGCCGAGCCGCTCGTGCATGTCGGCGTAGTGGATGTGGCCGCAGATGACGCCGTCGGCGCCGCTGTCGCGGGCCTCGAGGGTGAGTGCTTCCTCGAAGCGGCCGATGACCGAGACGGCGTTCTTGACCTTGTGCTTGGCCCAGGCCGAGAGCGACCAGTAGGTCAGGCCCATGCGGCGGCGCACCCAGTTGACGGCGATGTTGATGCGCAGCGCGGCGCGATAGGCCCAGTCGCCGACATGGGCGAGCCACTTGGCATGGGCGACGACGACGTCGAACTGGTCGCCGTGCATGACGACGTAGGTCTTGCCCTGGGCGGTGGTGTGGATGGTGCGGTCGACGAACTCGACCTCGCCGAAATAGGTGCCGAGGTACTCGCGCAGGAACTCGTCGTGGTTGCCGGGCAAGACGACGATGCGGGTGCCGGCCAGCGCCTTGTCGAGGAAGATTTCCACCAGCTGGTGGTACTCGGCCGGCCAGAACCAGGATTTTGCCAGGCGCCAGCCGTCGACGATGTCGCCGACGAGGTAGATGGTTTCGGCATCGTGCCAGCGCAGGAAATCGAGCAGCTGGGTGATGCGGGTGGGCCGCATGCCGAGATGCACGTCGGAGATGAACAAGGCGCGGACCCGTCGCACCTCCCTGCCCTCTTCGCTCATGCTCGATACCTTCGTCGTCTTCGGGACCCGGACTTTAGCCCAATTGCCCCATGTGGCGGGAGCGGTTTCGGCACCGCCGCAGCCTCAGGTGGGGAAAACCGGCCGGGGGCAAATAGCATCGGGCGGGCGCCGTGGCCAGCCGGGCTATCACGGCTCCGGCGTCAGGCGGGTGACGACGGCCGCGTGCTGGGGGAATTTCTGCAGCAGTTCGGCGCGCGTGACGAGGATCATGTCCTCCATCTCCCAGCCCGGCGCGACGACTTCGCTGACGAGGCCGTACTCGCCGGCCGGCAGTTCGGCGGCCTTCCACACCCCGCCGGCGACGGCGAGGCTGGGGACCTGCCCGGCCGCGAGGTCCGGGCCGAGGACCACCGCCTCGTAGCGCCCATCCGGATGGATGAGGTGATAGGTCAGCGGCGCGCCGAAGTGGTGATACTGGATGCCGTCGGAATGCTTGGTGTGGAAGTGATCCACCGGCGAGTCGTCGGTCAGCATGTAGTAGATGCTGGTCATGGTGCCGCGCGGTCCGCGCGCCGTTTCGAGCTTTTCGCGGTGGGTGGGACGGAACGTCTCGCGGAAATAGCCGCCTTCGAAATGCCCGCCGAGACCGAGCCGTTCGATCACCTCCTGCTTGCCCAGAGACCTCACGGCTTGCCTCCGATGCGCGCCTTCAGCGCGATGATGCGGGCGTAGCTCTCGGCGATGCGGGCCTTGAAGGCCGGATCGGCTTCGGCCTCGGCAACGAGGATGGCCCGCACTTCGCTGCCGAGAGCGGGATGCGGCTTGGCGGTGTTGGAAAAGAGCAGAACGTCGACCCCCGCCTCTACGGCCTTGATCACCGTGTCCTTGACGCTGAAGTGGTCCCGGATGGCGCCCATCTCGAGATCGTCGGAAATGACGACGCCCTTGAAGCCGAGCTGGCCGCGCAGCACATTTTCGATCCACGGCTTCGACAGCGAGGATGGCAGGCCGGACGGATCGACCTCGGTATCGATCAGGTGGCCGACCATGACGAAGTCCTCGTAGCCGTTGGCGATCAGCGCGCGGTACGGATCGAGCTCGGTCGGCTTCCAGGTCCGGGTGATGTCGACAAAACCCTCGTGACTGTCGGCGGTGGACGAGCCGTGGCCGGGGAAATGCTTGAGAGACGTGACAAGGCCGGCCTCGTGGTGCGCCGCGACCACCTGGGCGGCATAGGCGGCAACGACGTCGCCGGTCTTGCCGTAGGCGCGGCCATACTTGGCGATGATCTGGTTGTCCGGATTGACGTTGAGATCGACCACGGGGGCGAAATTAACGTTGAAGCCCCAATCGCGCACACCCTCGGCCATGGTCTCGTAGATGGCCTTGGCCTGCTCGGGCGAATACTGGCTCGCGACGGTGGCGGCGTCCGGGATCTCGCGGAAACCGACGGACTTGCCCAGCCGCTCGACCAGACCACCCTCCTGGTCGAGGGTGATGAACGGGGTGACACCGCCCGGCGCGGCGGCGCGGAAGGCGGCGTTCATCGCCTCAACCGCCTGCCGGCTCTTCACATTGGTCTTGAGGTACATGACGCCGCCGATGGTGCCATCGGCGATCTGGTCGCGCACCGCCGTGACGCCCTTGTCGTCGATGCCGTCGCCGGTGAAGCCGACGACGATCATCTGGCCGGCCATCTGTTCGATCGACTGGGCAAAGGCCGGCGCGGCGCAAAGCGCGAAGATCGTCGCGAGGAGAGTCGTGGCGAAACGCATGCTGTGTACTCGGGGAATCGGGGTTTGGGCTTGTGGCAGGGAATTGAGGCGAAACGCGGGGATGGGGGATGCTGAGAGAGACGCCCCCTCCCGGCCTCCCCCACAAGGGGAGAGGTGAAGAGTCGAGGGTGTGGCAGTTCGGTTCCACCAACTCGGTGTCATCCCTGCGAAAGCAGGGATCCATCTCACCGCCCGTGCCAGCTGAGAGTTGGATCCCTGCTTTCGCAGGGATGACAGCCGGTGGTTTGGCGGCCCCGAGCCCTTCAGCCCTTCAGCCAGCCTAGCGGTTCTGCCGGTTGTCGATCAGGTCGGTCACCACGCCCGGATCGGCCAGGGTGGTCGTGTCGCCCAGCGCGCCGTAGTCGTTTTCGGCGATCTTGCGCAGGATGCGGCGCATGATCTTGCCGGAGCGGGTCTTGGGCAGGCCGGGGGCGAACTGGATCAGGTCGGGCGAGGCGATGGCGCCGATTTCCTTGCGGACCCAGTTGCGCAGCTCGGTCTTCAGCGCGTCGTCGCCCTTCTCACCGGCCATCAGGGTGACATAGCAGTAGATGCCTTGCCCCTTGATGTCGTGCGGATAGCCGACAACGGCGGCCTCGGCGACCTTGGGATGGGCAACCAGCGCGCTCTCGACCTCGGCGGTGCCGATGCGGTGGCCGGAGACGTTCAGCACGTCGTCGACGCGGCCCGTGATCCAGTAGTAGCCGTCCTCGTCACGGCGGCAGCCGTCACCGGTGAAGTAGTAGCCCTTGTAGGTCTCGAAATAGGTCGAGACGAACCGGGCGTGGTCGCCGTAGACGCTGCGCATCTGGCCCGGCCAGCTGTCCTTGATGCAGAGCACGCCCTCGGCCTTGGTCTGCTCCTGGATGCGGCCCTCGGGCGAGAGCACGACCGGCTGGACGCCGAAGAAGGGCATCGGTGGCCGAGCCCGGCTTGGCCGCAATGGCACCGGGCAGCGGCGTGATCATGAAGCCGCCGGTCTCGGTCTGCCACCAGGTGTCGACGATCTCGCAGCGCTCCTTGCCGACATGCTTGTGGTACCAGAGCCAGGCTTCCGGGTTGATCGGCTCGCCGACCGAGCCGAGCAGGCGCAACGAGGGCATCTCGTGCTTGTCGGCAAATTCCGGGCCGGCGCCCATCAGGGCGCGGATGGCCGTGGGGGCGGTATAGAAGATGTTGACCTTGTGCTTTTCGACCACCTGCCAGAAGCGGTCGGCTGCGGGATAGCTCGGCACGCCTTCGAACATCAGGGTGGTCGCGCCGTTGGCGAGCGGACCATAGACGATATAGCTGTGGCCGGTGACCCAGCCGACGTCAGCGGTGCACCAGTAGATGTCGCCGTCGCGGTAATCGAAGGCGCGCTCGTGGGTGAATGAGGCCCAGACGATGTAGCCGCCAGTGGTGTGCAGCACGCCCTTGGGCTTGCCGGTGGAGCCCGAGGTATAGAGGATGAACAGCGGATCCTCGGCGTTCATCGGCTCGGGCGGGCAATCGGCCGACACGGTCTTGGCGGCGTCGTCGTACCAGACGTCCCGGCCGGGCTTCATGTCGACCGGGTTGCCGGTGACCTTGACGACGATGACCTTGTCGACGCCGGGAGCCTTGAGCAGTGCCTCATCGACGTTCTTCTTCAACGGGATGGTCTTGCCGCCGCGGCGGCCTTCGTCGGCGGTGAGCACGATGCGGCTATCGCAGTCGTTGACGCGGCCGGCGATCGAATCGGGCGAGAAGCCGCCGAAGATCACCGAATGCACGGCGCCGATGCGGGCGCAGGCGAGCATGGCGATGGCGGTGTCGATGACCATCGGCATGTAGATGGTGACGCGGTCGCCCTTCTTGACGCCGTTGGCCTTGAGCACATTGGCGAAGCGGCAGAGCCGCTCATGCAGCTCGCGATAGGTGATCCGGTCCTCGGTGCCGGGAACGTCGCCTTCCCAGATGATCGCCGTCTGGTCGGCGCGGGTGGCGAGGTGGCGATCGACGCAGTTGGCCGAGATGTTCAGCACCCCGTCCTCGAACCACTTGATCGAGACGTTGGGGTATTCGAACGTGGTGTTCTTGATGATCGACGGCGCCTTGATCCAGTCGATGCGCTGGCTCATGTCCTTCCAAAAGCCATCCGGGTCGCTGACCGAGCGCGCATAGAGCTCGTCATACTGGGCCGCCGTGGTCCGAGTCCGCGCCAGCGCCGCGGCGCTGGGCTGGAACACCAAATTCTCACTCATCTAAAGTCCTCCCGGGAGCCCAGTGTTCTAGCCAAGGGTGGGCGGAGCGGCAAGAAGACCACTTTGCGGCTTTAGCCCAATGGAAACCCTAGCGGTAAACGGATTGGCGGCGTGTTCCTGCGATAGTGCTGGCAACCGGACCAAGAGACGACCATGCCCGAACTCGGCTATCACGCCGCCCGCCCCGACGAAATCGACCTGATCCACCATGAGCTGATGGCGGTGATCGACGAAGTCGCCGCACTACAACGAGCGGTTCAAGGCGCATGAAAAGAGCCGGCTGACCAAGGGATTCCTGCGGGCGCTGCAGCGGGTGGACCCGTTTCACGTCATCATCCTGACGGTCGACGGCGTGCCGGGCGGCGGGCTGATCTCGGGCCCCGACCTGGGGTCGATCTTCCGCTACTGGAGCTGGATATTTCCCTCGCACCGGCAGACCCGCTTGGGGTTGCACGGCATGCGGATCTTCGATGAGCACTGGGACAACGGCAAGTTCCACAAGGCCTTCACCTGGGTGCGGCCGGAGAACGAGGTCGCGCTCGCACTGCTGCGCCGCTACGGCTACGAGCAATCGGCGCTGCTACGCCAACAGGTGTTCGGACAGGACTACGTGGTGATGGAGAAATTCTACACCAAGGTCACGCCGGACTACGATTCCGGCATGGCGATGGGCCGGATCGCCAAGTTCAAGGCGCGGCTGGATACGCTGCTCGGGCGTTAGCCCGGGCTGGCGCGGTCGCGGGTCTTCCGCCGGATCATTTCCTGCAGTTTCGGAACGATCGACACGTCCACGCCGGCAAGGCGGCGGGCGGTGAGCCACATGGCGGCCGACCAGAAGGTCTGCGCCGCCAGCGCCGCGACGGCGGCACCCATCAGGCCGTGCGCCGGCACCAGCAGGATGTTGGCGCCGACGAGGATGCCCATGCCGAGCGCGATGGCCGGCAGCGTGGCATAGGGCCGGTCGTGGATCGACAGCACGAGCGCCGCCGGACCGAACAGCGAGCGGATGCAGAGCGCCAGCGACAGCACGGCGAGCGGTGCCACGCCGGCCTGGAACTCGGGCCCGAAGAGCAGCATGAGCAACGGCGCGCCGAGCGCCGTGCCGAGGAACAGCAGCAGCGAAATGCCGGTGGCGACGAGATTGGCCTCACCGATCTGGCGGAGGAAGCCGGGACGATCCTCGGCGGCGCTGCGCTCGAACATGTCGGGCAGCGTCACGGCGTAGACGGCGGAGACGCCGAAGGCGATGAGCGAGAAGACGCGGGTGCAGACGCCGAAGACGGCGAGGCTCTCGCGATCGAGCAGGTTGGAGAGAACCAGCAGATCGATATCGAAGAAGAAATCAGTGGCGAGGGCGATGACCACCCAGGGCAGCGCGAAGCGCCACCAGCGGCGCGGCTCGCCGGCGCGCGGCGCGGCCGTGGTTTCGATCGCGCGGGCAGCGCGCAGGACCCAGGCGAACTGCGCGGCGGCGATCAGCGCAAAGCCGATGGCGAGCAGCCAGACGAGTTCGGACAGCCGCGCTTCGGTGCCGACGGCGAGGGCCGCCACGGCGACGCAGAGCACGATCAGCAGCGGCCGGAAGATCGTATCGGCGAAGAACCCGGCATAGGGGCGCTTGAGGCCGACGAGCAGCGCCGAGTTGCAGTAGACGACAGCGGTGGCGAGCGCCATCAGGCATGCCGGCAGCCAATGGGCGAGCAGCACCCTGCCCGGCTCGCCGAACAGCCCGGCGAGCGGATAGCCCAGCACGAGCAGCACGGCGGCGGAAACCAGCACGTGGCCGTAGGCGCGGCGCATGAAGCCATGCAGCAGGCGGCCTTCGCCTTTAGAGCGATACTCGGCGGCAAAGTAGGTGCCGATGGTTTCAAAACCGAGCGGCATGACCACGGCGACGATGTTCACCGTGGCGATGATGAGAAGATACTCGCCGAGGATGTCGGCGCCCCACAGGCGCGCGATGGCGGCCTGGGCGAGAAAGATCAGGCCGGCGCCGAACAGGCGGGCGAGAAAGATGAGGCTCGACTGCGAGGCGAGCCGGCGCACGAGGCTCATCGGGCGGTCCGATGCTGGTCGGGCCGGGCGCGATCGGGGCGCAGCCAGTCGACGCGGCGCTCCACCTGGTGCAGCACTTCGCGGGCGGCGAAGGCGGCCTCGCCGATGAAGCGCGGCCACCAGCGGCTGGCATAATTGGCAACGGGCGGGACGGGCGAAATCACGCCGCGCTCGCCGACCATGCCCTTCTTGAACTGGTGCAGGCCGTGGAAGCCGTCGGTGCCGCCGAGGTCGTACCAGCGGGCCGGCGTATTGTCGCGCAGCCAGCGGATGATGTGCCAGTGGAGGAAATAGCCGGCGCGCAGCTCGAGCGCCTCCGCGCTGGTGGCGCCGTAGAGATAGACGGCGCGGTCACCGGCCTTGAAGATGATGGCGCCGGCGACGATGCGGCCGTCGTGGCGGACGAAGAACAGTTCCGGGCGCAGCGTCGGGTTATCCATCGCCATCAGCGCCGGCATGGTGCCGTAGGCGGAATGGTCGGGGAATTTCTTGCGGTCGACCATCTGCTCGTAGAGCGCCGTGAATTCCGGCAGCCGTTCGGCTTCGGCGCGCTCGAAGGTCAGGCCGGCCTTGTCCGCCTTGTTCAGATGGTAGCGCCATTTCTGGTGGAAGCTGGCGCGCTGCTCGGTGTCGGTGAGGCGCAGGTCGACGATGTAGCGATCGGGGAACAGCAGGGTCGCGCCCTTGCGGAAGCCGCGCTCGGTCAGGTGCTCGTAGTCGGTGTTGAGCGCGCCGGTCGAGGCGCGGGGCAGGATCGACAGCATCATGCCGCGCCGGTCGGCATATTCCTCGGTCAGCGCATCGATCATCCGGCCGAACAGGGCATTGGAGGCGCGTTCACCGGTGCGACGCAGCATCGGCGCCCACTTGGCGACGGCGATGGCGCCCAGCCCAAGCGGCAGCGGCTGGATCATGATCAGGCAGCCACCGATCGCCTGGTCGTCGAGGTGGAACAGCAGCGGCTCGAGCGCGACGCCAGGCCAGCGCGCCATGGCGAAGGTCGCGAGCTGCTCCTGGCAGACGGCATCGAAGCCGGCGACGGCATTGTCCCATTCCGCCACGGTCACCGAACGCATGGCGAAAGCCGGGGCGCTGCGCGCCGGCGCGGCGAAGGAAAGCACGGGACTGAGCGACAATGCGGCGAGCGACATGGGCAGGATCCGACGGATGACTGCCCCGACGCTAGTGCGCGGGCATTGAGCAAATCGCTACGCCGGCCGTGACAATGCCGGGAAAATGGGCCCGTGGTTACGGCGCGGTTAGTGCGGCAGCGGCAGCGGAGGCGGCGGGCCCTTGATCAGCGGGATCATCGGCAGGGTGTGGCCCATCAACTGGTCGATGCCTTCGTAGAACATGCGGACAGCGACATAGAGGATGACCACGAGGCCGACCCAGGCGATCCAGCGGAAGCGGTGCAGCAGGCCGGCAACCAGCGACGCGGCAACGCCCATCAGCAGGACCGAGAGCCCGAGCCCGAAGATCAGGGCAATCTCGTGATGCTGCGCGGCGCCGGCAACCGCCAGCACGTTGTCGAGCGACATCGAGACGTCGGCGATGACGATCTGCCAGACGGCCTGCTTCAGCGTCTTGCGCGGCGCACGCCCGGCGACAGCGCCGTCCTTGTCGAGATCGGAACCGGCCAGCGCTTCGCTCGCCTCGTGCTCCTGCTCGTGCGGCACCGCCAGCTCGCGGTACATCTTCCAGCACACCCAGAGCAGCAGCAGGCCGCCGGCGATAAGCAGGCTGCCGCCCAGCATCAGCAGCTGGCTGGTGATCAGCGCAAAGCAGATGCGGAGGATGGTGGCGGCAATGATGCCGATGAGGATGGCCTTGCTGCGCACGGCGGCCGGAAGCCCGGCGGCGGCGAGGCCGATGACCACCGCGTTGTCCCCAGCGAGCACCAGATCGATGACGATAACCTGCAGGAATGCCGCAAAAGCCGATGCATCAAGGCCAAAGGGCATTACGAGGTCTCCGGAGGGGTGATCGCGGCTATGTAAGCGGGACAGCCCGACTTGTGAAGGGCGGCGGCACGAATATGCGGGCGCGGCAGCGCATTGTACCACCAAAGACGAAGAACCCGCCGCGCCGGGATGGGTTCCGGCGCGGCGGGTCCTGTGTGTGTGTGGCAGGCGCTGCGGCTACATGCCGGCGGCGTCGCAGGAAACGTCGGGGTTCATGTCGGCGAAGGTGCCGGTGGGGTTGGCCCGCCAGGCCCAGACGTGCAGCTCGTAGAACGGCGGCAGGCCGTAGCGATTGGGCGCGTTGGTGAAGCTGAACAGGTGGCCGTCGAGATTGGCCGGCCCCTTGGTGGTGATGTATTCCACCGCGACCAGCTGCATCGAGCCATCGGCCTGCGGCTCGTACATGACGGCCTCGGGCTTGCTCAGGTCGATCACCTCGTCCTTGAGGTAGTCGGCGTTGACGTAGTGGATGCCCATGGCGCCACCGTCGATGCCGGAGACGCAGGGGATCGGCGCATAGCCCTCGGCAGTGGCGGCGGCGACATCGGAGAAGCGGGCATTGGCGTCGCGCACCTTGCCGGCGAGCGGATTGGTGGCGGCGACGCCGGACTCGGCCTCATGAGCAAAGGCGGGACCGACGGCGGCGACGGTGCAGGCGACGAGCAGCGCCCGGCCCAGAACGGATTTCAGCATTTCAGATAGTCCTTGAAGGTGTTGGTCCGCCCCCCGGCTTGGCAACGACCGCTCAGCGGTAGAAGTAGGGATCGAGCACCCGCACTTCGGTGATCTTGTTCACCGGCAGGGCGTTCTTCTGCGCCACCGAGCGGATGGCTTCGGGCGACGGGCCGTCGTAGACGCAGAAGCTCTGCTTCTTGTCGGGCGAGACGAAGGACTGCACCCAGGTGACGCCCTTTTCGGCATTGCGGCCGACGACGCCGAGCATGGCGGTGGCGCCGGTTTCGTCCATCGGGACGATGAGACCATCGGGGAAACTGCGTTCGACGATGTAGCGTGGCATTTTCGTGCTCCTGATATTGACCGCGTCATTGCGGTTGGCACGAAGATGCTCTGGTGGCAGGGTTGCCGACATCGGAGTGATTGCCGGGTTTGGCAGTGCCGATTACCTAATTTGCACTGCGGCGGGATGATTTTACTGTCGGCGGTGTTCTGCTAATTCCTACGAAATTCTGCGGGGGCGCTACGCAGTACGAGGAGCCGGGCAGCAATGTTGCTCGAGAGGGAAACGCAGCTGGCGGCATTGCGCCGGCGGCTGGACGAAACCGGCAATGGCCGCGGCGGCGTGGTTGCTGTGGCGGGCGAGGCCGGGGCCGGCAAGACTACGCTGGTCAATGCGTTCGCCAATGCCATCGGACGACAGGCGCGGGTGCTGCGGGCGGCCTGCGAAGACCTCGCCATCCCCGACCCGCTCGGACCGCTCTACGATCTCGCGCACGATGCCGGCTGGCCGCTGGAGCGGCTGGACCAGGCCGAGGGCGGCAGGATCGCGCTGTTCGCGGCGGCGCGCGAAATGTTCGACACCGGCAGCCAGCCAACGGTGCTGATCGTCGAGGACCTGCACTGGGCCGACGACGCGACGCTGGATTTCGTGCGGTACCTGGGCCGGCGCATCGCCGGCACGCACCTGCTGCTGGTGCTGACCGGCCGGAATGACGGCAGCGATGGCCAGAAGCGGCTGCGCCGCGCGCTGGGCGACATCGCGCCGGACAACGTCGCCCGGATCGACGTGCCGCTGCTGAGCGAATCGGCGGTGGCGCAACTGGCCCTGAGTTCCGGCCGCGACAGCGGGGAGGTGTATCGCGCCAGCGCCGGCAATGCGTTCTTTGCCACCGAGCTGCTGCGCGCCGGGGCGGGCGCCCTGCCCCAGAGCGTGCGCGACGCGACGCTGGCCCGGGCCGAACGCCTGGCGCCCGAGCAACGGGCAGCGCTCGAGGCGGTGTCGATCTTTCCCCGTCGCGCCGAGCGGACGATCCTGCTGCCGATGCTCGGAGCAGCGGGGGCCGAGCAGCTCGAGGCGTGCGTGAGTGCCGGGATGCTCGAGCAGAGCGGCGGCAGCTACAGTTTTCGGCACGAGATCGCCCGACGCGCCATCGAAGCCGCCCTGCCCGCCTATCAGCGCGAGGCGCTGAACGCCGCGGTGCTGGCGACGCTTCGACACCTGCCCGCAACGCCCGCCGCCCGCCTCGCGCACCATGCGGTGGAGGCGCACGACGCCGGCGCGGTCCGGGAACTGTCGCCGCTGGCCGCGCATGAGGCCTCGCGGATCGGGGCGCATCGGGAAGCCGCAGAGCACTACAGGGCCATGCTGCGGGTGGCCGATGGCTTTACCCCCGAAGAGCACGCGCAGGTGCTCGGTCGCTTCGCCTTCGAAGCGCACCTCGTGGGGCGGTTGCCGGACGCCATCGAAGCGCAGAAGGCCGCCCGCGAGATCTATCGCCGGCTCCAGGATGTGCTGATGGAAGGCGACACGGTGCGCTGGCTGAGCCGGCTCAGCTATCTCAACGGCAAGCGCGACGATGCGGAAACGTTCGGGACCGAGGCCATCGCCCTGCTCGAGACGCAGACGCCGGGGCCGGAACTGGCCATGGCCTATTCGAACCGCTCACACCTCGCGATGCTCGCCGATGCCTCGGAAGAGTCAATCGTCGACGGCCGGTCGGCAATCGCGCTCGGACAGGTGCTGGGGCGGCCGGACATCGTCTCGCATGCGCTCAACAACATGGGCACGGCCCGCATCTGGGTGGATGCGGCGGCCGGCATCGCCGATCTCGAGGAAAGCCTGAGGATCGCGCTAGCGCATAACTACCAGGAGCACGCGGCGCGGGCCTACACCAACCTGGCGTGCAGCCTGGTCACCGTCATCGACTACCGGGCAGCGCGCCGGACGCTGGAGGACGGGATCGCGTATTGCCGCGACCGCGACCTCGACACCTGGTCGCACTACATGAGCGGCTGGCTGGCCGAAGTGCTGCTGCGGCAGGGCGAATGGGCGACCGTCGCCGATGTCGCGCTGCCCATCCTCGGCAACGAGAATGCGAGCCCGATGATGCGGTTCATGTCGGCGATCTCGCTGGCCCGCCTGCGGTTGCGGCGCGGCGATCCGGGCCTCGACGAACCGATGGCGGAGGCCCGCCGCTTCCTTGTTGCCAACCACGAGCTGCAGCGGTTGGCGCCGTTCGCAACGCTACTCGCCGAGGCGGCCTGGCTGAGCGGCGACACGACGGAGGCGCTGCGGGCACTCGAGGAGGCCGAGGCATTGATGCCGGCCCCGACGTTGCACGGCGACCTGGCGCTCTGGCGACTGCGCCTTGAACCGAATGCCGATGTCGCCACAGCGGAGCTCAGTCCACCGTACCGCGCGGAGGCCGAGGGCGACTGGCAGCAGGCGGCGCAGTTCTGGCGCGATGCCGGCGCCCCCTATGATGCGGCAATGGCGCTCGCCTGGGGCGACGAGACGGCGCAGCGCGAGGCGGTGGCGATGCTGGAGCGGCTGGGCGCGCATCCTGTGGCGAATCGCGTGCGGTTCGCGATGCGCCGCAGCGGCATCGCCAATGTCGCGGCCGGACCACGACAATCGACACGCGACAATGCGCTGGGGCTGACGCGGCGCGAGATGCAGATCCTCAGGCTGGTCGACAGCGGACTGTCGAGCAAGCGGATCGCGGTGGAACTGGAGATTTCGCCCAAGACCGTGGATCACCACGTGGCCGCGCTGCTCGAAAAGCTCGGAGCGCATTCGCGCCTCGAAGCCAGCGCGCGGGCCCGCAGCGCCGGGCTGTTATGACGCCCGGTCGGGAAACCTGAAACTATCGCGGGAAGGCCTGGTGGGTGCGCACGGACTCGAACCGTGGACCCGCTGATTAAGAGTCAGCTGCTCTACCATCTGAGCTACGCACCCTGGGCCGAGGCGGGTGACTATCAGGGTGAGTCCGGCTTGTCCAGCACCCATTCGCACTTTCCTGCTTTCGCCAGATAGGTAAGCTGGCGCCCCCGAAACAGGCCAGGCCCGACATGCAAGACGACGTCCCCGAACTCGCCAGCCTTTTCACCCTGCCGTGGCAGTGGCTGACAGCCAATTGGGCGCCGCTCCTTTCTGCCGTCATCACGCTGGTGGCGGGCTGGTACCTGTCCCGCGGGCTGTCGCGGCTGGTCAGGAACCTGCTGCCGCGCGCCTATGGCGTGGACAAGAACTTTGCGCCGCTGCTGAGCCAGGTGGTGCGCTACGGCATCATGATCTTCGCGATCGTGACGGCGCTGAGCTTCATGGGGGTATCGAGCGCCTCGATCTACGCGGTGCTGGCGGCGGCCGGACTGGCGGTGGCGCTGGCGCTGCAGGGCACGCTGTCCAATATCGCGGCCGGCATCATGCTGATCTGGCTCAGGCCGATCGCCATCGGCGAATACATCGTGGGCGACGGCGTCGCCGGGGTGGTGGTGGAGATCGGACTGTTCGGCACGCGGCTGCGCTCGACGAGCGGGCTCTACATCTTCACGCCGAACCAGAAGCTCTGGTCGAGCTCGATTACCAACCACAGCCGGGAACCGCGGCGCCGTATCGACGTCAACGTCACCGTGCCCGACACCGCCAACGTCGCGACGGTGCGCAAGACCATGCTGAAGATCGCGACCTCGGACAAGCGGGTGCAGGTCGATCCGCCGCCGACCGTGCATGTGGACAGCTTTGCCGGCGACAAGATCGTGATGCAGATGCGCGCCTGGGTGCCGACGCCGGACTACCTGCCGGCGCTGCGCGACCTGACGGAGAAGGCCAAGCTGGCCATCAACAAGGTGCTCGCCGCCGACGGGGAGCAGGTCCAGATCAGCGTCGCCGCCGACCCGCACACCCAGACGGTGGCGGAACAGACGCCGGATCTGACGTAGGAAGCAGGAGGTAGGAGGTAGGAGGTAGGAGGTAGGAGGTAGGAGGTAGAACTCGTCTATCCGGCTCTCCAGCTCCACCTGGTAGTCTCTGCTTCTACCTTCTACTTCCTACCCCCCTACTTCCTCTGGTTATGCGTGACCGTTCAGGCCCCGGAACGCGTCCTTGCCCCAGATGGCTTCGACCATGCCGTTCTTGCCGCAGCCGGCGCGATAGCGGGCGTAATGCTCTTTGCTGGGGATGCCGCTGAACGGGTACGGGTCGGATTTCTCCCAGAAGTTCTGGTGGTAGTCCTCGGCCGGATAGAAGGTCGGCGCCATGGCGATGACGGTGGCGACCGGCTTGCCGAGCGCCTTGGCGGTGGCGTCCTTGCCAGCCTCTGCGATCTTCAGCTCGTCGGCGCTGCCGACATAGATGGCGGAGGTGTAGCTCTCGCCGAAATCGCAGAACTGGCCGCGCGTTTCGACCGGGTCGATCAGGTGGAAATAGGTGTCGACCAGCTTCTCGTAGCTCGTCACGGACGGATCGTACTCGACCTTGACCGCCTCGCGATGGCCGGTGGTTTCGGTGACCACTTCCTCGTAGGTGGGGTTGGGCACGTGGCCGCCGATATAGCCGGAGGTGGTGGAAATGACGCCGGGAGCGTGGTCGAAATCGCTCTCCACCGACCAGAAGCAGCCGCCGGCAAAGATTGCGGTGGCGGTCTCGGCGCCCTGCGCGCCAGTCATTGCCATTGCGCCCGCGATCGCCACCGCGAGGGCCAGACCGTTCTTTTTCATGATTGCGTCCATGCTGGAGGGGTTGATCTGGCCGGACGGTGGACCCGGCCGGACGCACGCGCAAGACAAAGAAACGTGCTGCACGCGGCTGTAACCTTGGACCGTCGCCGAACGAACAAGAGCAGTTGCGACGCGGCCGCGAGCGGCTAAGTTGCGCGCACCATGCGCCCCATCCTGACGCCCCTCGCCCAGTCCCTGCCCTCGAGCGTGCCGTTCACCGGCCCCGAAGCGCTGGAGCGCCGTACCGGCGTCGCCTTCCGCGCCAGGGTGGGCGCGAATGAAAGCCGCTTCGGCCCGTCACCGAAAGTGATCGAAGCGATTGCGGCGGCGGCCGGAGACGTATGGATGTACGGCGATCCAGAGGTCCACGAGCTTCGGCAGGCGCTGGCGCGGCACCTTGGAATCGCCGCCGCAAACGTGGCGATCGGCGAAGGTATCGACGGGCTGCACGGGCTGATCGCGCGGCTGATCATCGAGCCAGGCGACGTGGCGGTGACTTCGCTCGGGGCCTACCCGACGTTCAATTATCACGTCACCGGCTTCGGCGGCCGCATCGTGACCGTGCCGTATCGCGGGTACCACGAAGACCTGATGGCGCTGGCCGAGACGGCGCGGCGCGAGCGGGCGAAGGTGATCTACGTTTCCAACCCGGACAATCCGATGGGGACCTGGTGGAGCGCGGACGAACAGGCCGAGTTCATCGCGGCGGTGCCCGAGGAGACGCTCATCCTCCTCGATGAGGCCTATTGCGAGACGGCGCCGGAGGGCACCCTGCCCCCGTTCGAGCTCGATCGGCCCAACCTGATCCGCACGCGGACCTTCTCCAAGGCGTACGGCCTCGCGGGGATGCGGGTCGGCTATGCGATCGGCGAAGCGGAGTTCGTCCGGGCCTTCGACAAGGTGCGCAACCATTTCGGGGTGACGCGGCTCGGCCAGCTCGCGGCGATCACCGCGCTCGGCGACCAGGACTGGTTGCGATCGGTGGTGCAGCGGGTTGCCAGCGCGCGGGAGCGGCTCTACGCCATCGCGCAGGAGAATGGGCTCACGGCAGTGCCGTCAGCGACAAACTTCGTCGCCATCGACTGCGGCGGCGACGGCGACACCGCGCTGGCTGTGCTCAAGGCGCTGGAAGCGCGCGGCGTGTTCGTGCGCAAGCCGATGGCGCCGGGGCTCGCCCAGCATATCCGGATCAGCGTCGGGCCTCAGGCCGAGATGGATGTGGTGGCGGCGGAACTGCCGGGCGCGTTGCGGACGGCGCGCGGCTAGCCCAGTTCCTTGCGGGCGGCGAGCAGGATGCTGGTCTCGGTATTGGCGATGCCGTCGACCTGGCGGACTTTTCGCAGCAGCTCATCGAACTCGCGCAGCGTCGGCGTTTCGATCTCGGCGACGACGTCCCAGCGGCCGTTGGTGGTGTAGAGCGTGCGGATTTCGGGGAAGCCGGTCAGGCGGCGAATGACGACTTCGGAGTTCTTGCCGTCGATCTCGACCATCATGACGGCGCGCACGGCGTCGTTGCGGGCCTGGGTGCGCAGCATCACGGTGTAGCCGGCGATGGCGCCGGTCTTGACCAGTCGCTCCATCCGGGCGGTGACGGTGGCGCGGGAAACACCGAGTTCGGTGGCAAGCTTGGCGACCGGCAGCCGACCATCGGAGCGCAGGAGCGAAATCAGGCGATGATCGAGATCGTCCAGGCTGAATGTGCTTTCCGCCACTTACATTGCTCATTTCGCTCAGTTGAGTGCACATAACTAGCACTATTCCGGCTTTTCGCCAACATCCACCGGTCCTCACATAGTGGCAACACTGAATCGAGGACCACGATGCTCCACGACGCCCGCCCCCGCCGCGCCATTTCCGGCAATCGGATCGACCTTGTCGGCGTGCCCACCGACGCAGGCGCGTCGTGCCGCGGTTCGGCCATGGGTCCGGACGGGCTGCGAGCCGCCGGCGTGGCCGAGCGGCTGGCCGGCATCGGCTACCGGGTCGCCGACCTCGGCGACATCAACGCGGGGACGCGGCTGTCGCCGGCGGCCGAGATCGAGGCGCTGGCGGTGCGGGCGAGCGAAGCCGGCTACCGCAGCCTCGCCAACGGGGCGCGCCCGGTCTTCCTGGGCGGTGACCACTCGATTTCGATGGGCTCGGTGGCGGGCGTGGCACGGCATTGCCGCGAGACCGGCCGGCCGCTGTTCGTGCTGTGGTTCGATGCGCATGGCGACTTCAACACCTGGGCGACGACCGAGACCGGCAATATCCACGGGATGTCGCTGGCGCGCCTCTGCGGCGAGCCGGGCTTCGACAATTCCCCGGACTGGTTCGCACCCGTCGATCCCGACAAGGTAATGATCCTCGGCGCCCGGGCGCTCGACTGCGAGGAAGCCCAGCTGATCGAGGCCCGTGGCGTCGAGGTGGTGGACATGGACTCCGTCCGGGTGGGCGGCGTCGAGGCGCCGCTGCGGCGCTTCCTGCAGCGCGTCGAGGCGGCGGACGGCCACCTGCACCTGTCGCTGGACGTCGATGCAATGGACCCGAGCCTCGCGCCCGGCGTTGGCACGACGGTGGCGGGCGGGCTCAGCCGCGACGATGGCGAGCTGGTGATGGACCTGCTGCACCAGAGCGGCCGCGTCGGCTCGCTCGATCTCGTCGAACTTAACCCCGTTCTCGACCATCTCGGCATGAGCGCCGACCTGATGGTCGATCTCACTGCGCGGCTCTTCGGCGAGCGGCGCTTCGTACCGGCCGCGGCGCGCATCGCGCACCACGCTGCGGCCTGATTTCCCCCGCGAGCACTCCTGCCTGACTGCTCCAGAAAAGTAAGAGGCGAACATGACCCAGTTCCTCGGCACCAGCGATATCCGCACCCTGCTCCGCTCCGTCGGCATCGAGCGATTCCTTGTCGGGCTGGGCAGCTATATCGAGGCCGATTTCCGGCGCTGGGAGCAGTTCGAGAAGGCGGCGCGGGTGGCGAGCCACAGCCGTGACGGCGTGATCGAGCTGATGCCGGCATCGGATGGCGCGCTCTATGCGATGAAGTTCGTCAACGGGCATCCGAAGAACACGGCGGAGGGCAAGCTGACCGTCACCGCGTTCGGCGTGCTTGCCGACGTGGCGACCGGCTACCCGGTGCTGATCTCGGAAATGACCATCCTCACCGCCCTGCGCACGGCCGCGACCTCGGCCGTCGCGGCTCGGGCTCTCGCGCGGCCCGGATCGCACATCATGGCGATGATCGGAGCGGGAGCACAGTCGGAGTTCCAGACGCTGGGCTTCAAGGCCCTGCTCGGCATCGAGGAGGTGCGGGTGTTCGACGTCGATACGGAGGCGGTGGACAAGTATTGCCTCAACCTCGCCGGCGGCGGACTGCGGGTCGTCCGGGCCGCCTCGGTGGCGGAAGCAGTGCGCGGCGCCGACATCGTGACGACCGCGACGGCGGATAAGTCCCGCGCCGCCGTGCTGCTGCCGGAAATGATCGAACCCGGAATGCACCTCAACGCCATCGGCGGCGATTGTCCGGGCAAGACCGAGCTGCAGCGTGGCGTCGTCGCGGCGGCGTCGGTGTTCACCGAGTTCACGCCGCAGACGCGGATCGAGGGCGAGATCCAGCAGATGGCGCCGGATTTCCCGGTGACCGAGCTGTGGCAGGTGCTCTCGGGCGGCGCCGCGGGGCGCCGGTCGGACGACGAGGTGACGCTGTTCGATTCGGTCGGCTTCGCGATCGAGGACTTCTCGACGTTGCGCTATGTTCGCGACCTGACGCGGTCGAGCCAGCGCGGCATCGACCTGATCCCCGCGATGGCCGATCCCAAGGATCTGTTCGGCCTGGTGTCCACCGGGGCGCCGGCGCCGCGCGCCAACGTCGCAGCGGAGCTGGTGCTCGCCGGCTAGTTTCCGGCCAGCGAGATTTCCGAAATGAGGCCGCGGTGGTTCGACCCCATCGCGTCCTCGATGGCCTCGACATGCTCGATAAGCAGCGGCGCGCGGGTGAAGACATTGTCGATCGGCACACCGAGCGGGCCAAGCCGTATCGGCCAGGTCGCCGGATAACTCGGGCCCGGCGCCAGGTCGGCGCGGCGGCTCAGGCGGTCGATATTGTCCGACCAGGCGGCAGCGTTGAAATCGCCAGCCAGCAGCACCGGCCCATCGAGCTTCTTGATGGCGACGGCGAGGTTGTAGGCCTCTTCCAGCGGGAATTCGTCGAAATAGGGCTTGGTCATGTGGGCGAGGACCAGGTTGATCCTGGTGCCCTTGATCTCGGTTGCCGCGGTGATCAACCGATGACTTCAGATCGAGCTCAGCGAACTCGGCGTCGATGCCTTCCAGCGGGGTCTTGGAGAGGATGATGGTGACGCAGGCGGGCGTGCCGTTGCAGCTGGCGTAGTACGGATACTCGGCGAGCAGACGGCTGGTCTCCGGCTCGAGCGGGGCCGCTTCCATCAGGAACACCACGTCGGCACCGGAGGCGAGGATGTAGTCGGCGATCTGCTTGCCGTTCTTGTTGGTGTTGAGCAGGTTGAAGCTCAGCAGCCTCAGCAGGTGCGTCGATGGCTTGGCAGCAATGGCGCTGCGCGCGTCCTGCTGGCGCATCACGATCGCGGCGCCCTGCGAGACGCTCAGCGCGAGTGGCAGCACGAAGATTACCGCCCGCCACCAGGCGCCACTGATGAGCAGGACAATGATCAAAGCCAGCAGCGCCGCGGCGATATGAAAGCGCAGCGATTGCAGCAATGCCTGCCCGGGAACGCCGACGTCGTAGCTGGCGGCAGCGAGCATGCCTCCCAGCACCAGCGCCAGCGCCGTCAATGCTCCGCGCAGTTCACCCAGCATAATCGGCCTCTTTGATGCGCGGCCACCCTAGCGACGAGGAGACGCGGCGGCCACCTCGAATTGCCATGGCCGCCCAGTCGTTCACAGGGGCTTGGTCATCTGCACGCAGTTCCTGGCGAAGGTTTCGAGCTCTTCCTGGCCCCACACTTCGGGTGACCAGCCGAGCTTCTCGTAGAAGCCGACGGCATCGCGGGCGGCGTTGACGGCGAGCCGACGCATGCCGCGAGCGCGGGCGAAGTCGACAACGAGTTGCTCCATCACCGAGCCATGTCCGCGCCGCTGCTGCCCTGGGACGATGCCCACCAGGCGCACGATGCCGCTGTCGCCGCGCGGATCGAGACGGGTGGTGCCGATCGGCTCGCCATCCAGCAGCAGCAGGAACTTTACGTGCTCGGGGTTGGTGTCGTGCGGATGGGCCCGGTCATAGACGAGACCCGGATGGCGCTCCGGCGTGAACAGGACCTTGAGGCGGATGCGGTGCATCGCCTCCCAGTCCTCGGGCGTCTCGAGTTCATGCAGTTCGTAGGTCAAAACATCCTCCTCAAATGAAAAGAGCCGCCCCGAGGGGCGGCTCCGAATGGCTTGATGTGGCTGCGATCAGCTGGCCACGGCCTCGGTCGCCCCCTGCGCCGCCGCGCCGCGTTCCAGCAGCAGGCGGTTGTAGGCATTGATGTAGGCGCGGGCGGACGCAACCAGGGTATCCGGTTCGGCCGCGTTGCCCGAGACGATGCGGCCGTTCATTTCGAGACGCACGTGGGCACTGGCCTGCGCATCGGTGCCGCCGGTGACGCCATCGATGGCGTAGAGCACCAGATGCGGGTCCTTGCCCACGGCCTGTTTGATGGCGTTGAAGATCGCATCAACCGAGCCCGTGCCGTCGAACGTCGCGGACACGTCGGTGCCGTCGATCGACAGGGTGAGCTCACAGCGATGCACGCCACCGGTCTTGGAGACGACCTGCATGTCGACCAGCTTGATACGGTCATCGACCGAGCCGGCCTCGTCATCGACCAGCGCGACGATGTCGGCGTCGTAGACGTGCTTCTTGCGATCAGCGAGATCCTTGAAGCGCTGGAAGGCCTCCTGGAAGGCATTGTCGCCCAGCTCGTAGCCCAGTTCCTTCAACTTGTCCTTGAAGGCGGCGCGGCCGGAATGCTTGCCCATGACCAAGGTGGTTTCCTTGATGCCGACCGAGGCCGGCGTCATGATCTCGTAGGTCTGGGCATTCTTCAGCATGCCATCCTGATGGATGCCGCTCTCGTGGGCGAAGGCGTTCTTGCCGACAATGGCCTTGTTGTACTGCACCGGGAAATTGGCGGCGGCCGAGACGATCTTGCTGGCGCGGCTCAGGTGGGTCGCGTCGATCTCGGTGTCGAAGGGCATGGCGTCGCCACGGGTCCGCAGCGCCATCACCACCTCTTCCAGCGCGGCGTTTCCGGCGCGCTCGCCGAGGCCGTTGATGGTGCACTCGATCTGGCGGGCGCCACCACCGACCGCAGCCAGCGAGTTGGCGACGGCGAGGCCCAGGTCGTTATGGCAGTGGGCGGAGAAGATCACCTTGTCGGCGCCCGGTACGCGCTCGATGATCGAGCGGAACATCGCCTCGTGCTCGGCGGGAATGGCGTAGCCGACGGTGTCGGGCAGGTTGATGGTGGTGGCGCCGGCCTTGATCGCCAGCTCCACGCAGCGCGCCAGATAGTCGAGCGGCGTGCGGGTGGCATCCATGGCGCTCCACTCGACATTGTCGGTCAGGTTGCGGGCCTGGGCCACCGTGGCGGAGATGATCTCCAGCACCTGCTCCTCGGTCTTTTTCATCTGGTGGGCCAGATGGATCGGCGAGGTCGACACGAACGTGTGGATGCGGCCGCGCTTGGCGTGGCGGATGGCTTCACCGGCACGCGCGATGTCGCCCGGAATGGCACGGGCGAGGCCGGCGACCACGGCATTCTTGATATGCTTGGCGACGGCGACGACGGCGTCGAAGTCGCCGTTCGAGGCGATGGGGAAGCCGGCTTCGATGATGTCGACGCCCATCTCGTCCAGCGTCTCGGCGACCTGGAGCTTTTCCTCCAGCGTCATCGTCGCGCCGGGGCTCTGCTCACCGTCGCGCAGGGTGGTGTCGAAGATGAAGACGCGGTCTTTGTTGCTCGCCGCTGCGGTAGTCATGTCGGATTTTCCTATCAGAACGGCCGGGGTGTGAACACCATCGCGACCGGACAAATCATTGTTCGGTTGTAAGCGCGCTATCCCCTGACCACCCGCTCTCGCTGTCCGAGCCGCCGGTTATCAGGGGCTGATAAGAAGGAGAAGCAGGAGCGCGGCCGGCAGCAGCAGCATGGCAGCGGCGAACATCAGCCGGCTCTGGCGAGCCTTCTGTTCGGCGACTGCGATGGCAATGGCGCGGCTGCGCTGCATGGCGAGATTCCGTTTGCGTTGGAATAATGTGCCAAAACGCGCGTCCAGACAAGTCGGGAGTGCAGAAAAAGCGCCGAGGGCCTCAGCGGGCGTAGGTGCGTGTCGCGTCGACGAGCACGCGGGCGGCTGTGGCAAAGGCGTCGAACTGGCCGACGAGCGCGTCCCGCCCGAGCTGGTCGCGCAGCTCCTTGCCCATGTTCGAGGAGAAGTGCCAGGTGTTGCCGCCGGTGTTGTTTTCGATGGCGAACAGCCGCCCCGTTCCATGCTCGCGCATGACGTCGATGCCCTGCAGCGGGATGGCCGGCAGAGCGCGCGACATGCGCCGGGCGAAGGCCAGGATCTCTTCATCGTCGATCAGCCGGCGGTTTCGTTCGCCGCCATTGGTCGCGATGTTGGCGGCGAGCAGCACTTCGGGAGCCGCATCGAGCGGAGGACGCTCGTCGTCCATCACGTGCTCGACGGCATAGAGCGGTTCGCCGAACAGGGTCAGCACGCGGAAATGCGAGGGGCGCGGGCCGGTATCGATGAAGGCCTGCAGCAGCATCGGCGTGGTGTGGATGGGATGACCGGCCGCGAAGTTCTCCGGCTTAGAGGCGCGGCAGCAGCGAGATCGAAAATCGGATCGGACGATGCCGCGCGAGGTCACCTTGGGATCGAGCGGCTTCATCACCAGCAGCTTGCCCCACTGGGCGGGATCGAGCTGCATGCCCCAGGTAAAGGCCACCGAGCGCGGATGCAGCAGACCAGCCTCGGCGTATTGGCGGATCTGCGCGGTCTTGATGATGTGGCGGCAGGCGAAGACGCGGCCGGGAAACTTGTGCTCCTGCCGGCGATCGAGACAGACGGTCAGGGTCGGCATGCCGTCGAAGGCGGCAGCGACTTCGGCGCCCTGCTCCGCACCGATGGCCACCCGCGCTTCGATCTCGGGAGCGCGCTCGGCGACATGGCGGGCGATGGTTTCGAAGTCTTTCCCGATAGATCTCGTCTGGACGGGTGACGAGCAGCAATCCGCGGGGCGTGGTGGGCATGATGGCGGCAGTCCGCGGCACAGGCGACGGGGCCGGACGCGCCGGCCCCGCGAAGATCAGAACTTGAACGAGAAGCCGGCGCGAACCGTATCGCTGACCAGATCGACATCCTGGTCGGTGCCGTCGTCATCGAAGGTGGCGGTGCCGAAATTGTCGTGCAGGTATTCGAGGCGGAGCACGGCGTTCTGGGTGACGGCGAAATCGACGCCGGCGCCGACGGTCCACCCGAGATAGGTGGCCTGCGACGAGCCAGCGGTGGTGTCGAGCGTGGCGCCGGCAATGGCCGCACCGCCGGCGAGGTAGAACAGGGCCTGCTGCACCGACACGCCGACGCGGCCACGCAGATGCGCGGTCCAGTCGATGGTCGCCGAATAGATGCCGTCCTCGCCCTCGACGCCGGTCGCCTCGCCCGAGGCCTTGCCGATGTCGGACTCGACGCCGAACACGATGCCGTTCAGGTCGGTATTGTAGCCAGCATAGGCGCCACCGCCCCAACCGTGGGTCTCGCCCGATTCAAAGCCGTCGCCGGCGGGGCTGACCGAAGTCCAGCTGCCGCTGGTGAACAGGCCGGCATAGGCGCCGTTCCAGTCCACGCCGAGACCATTATTGATGGCGTCCTCGGCCGCGACGAGACCGGTGGAGCCCAAAAGCGCAGTAGCAACGAGTGCAATGCGAAGCCTAGAAAACAATTTTCGAATCCCGCAACGGAGTAACAACCGTTCCGCCTTACCAGCGGCCACAGCATCGTCGCAACCCGTTGCGGCCGCGTTTCCGTCACCAAGTTGCCACACCCGGCGACGGGATTGTTGCTCAATTGAACGCGAAAACGGCCGAGAAAATTACAGCAAGAAATGCCACGCCGGTGAGCTGGCCGAAAAGCTTGGAGCGCATGGCAGCGGCGACGTCGCCCTGCCCCGCGCGCTTGCGGCTCATGTCGTTGATTCCGATGCACACCGCCATGGCGAGGATGGCCAGCATCTTGACCCAGAACCACGGGCTGGGGACGACCCAGTCCCATTTCAGCCAGAGCGTCAGGATGCCGGTCACCAGCAAGGCGGCGAAGGCATACTTGCCGGCCTTGGCGAACTTCTCGACGATCTCGAAGAGCAATCCGCGCTGCTCCGGAGTGGCCGTGGGGATTTTCGGCCCGACTACCGGCATCAGCACCAGGTTGGCGCCACCGGCGACGAAGGCAACGATGTGAATGAAGAACGTCAGCAGTCCGAGCACGTACACGGCATACTCCCTCGCAATGTCGGGCTCACGCTAGCGCGCCCGCATGCCGGGCGCTAGTCGCCGAGATTGAGGGTGCCCTCGCCGATGATCACCGCATGGCCGCCGATGCCGCCATGGGTGAGCCGATCGCCGTCCTTGCGCAACTGGATGTCGATCACGCTCGGCCGGCCCATCTCGTAGCCCTGACGCAGGCGATATTCGTGCTGCCCATGGCCAGCGAACTTGGCGAGCAATCCGATCAGGGCTGCCGCGGCGGAACCGGTCGCCGGATCCTCGCCGATTCCCATGCCGCCGCCGAACATCCGGGCGGCCAAGTCGCAGTCGCGTTCGTCCGGGGTGGTGGTGAAGACATAGATCGAGCCGCGGCCGATCGAGTAGGTGTCGTCCCAGCCCCGGCGCTCGAGCTTGATGCGCTTGAGCGCGGCGGCATCGACCACCGGGATCAGGTAGAACGGGTTGCCGGCGCTGTAGACGGCCGGGGCATAGGGGCCGCAGCCGATATCCTCGGGGTAAAGACCCAGCGAGGCGGCTATGGCGTTGACGGACGGGGCCGTGCCGATCTCTTCGGGCAGTTTGGGCAGGGCGAAGCGGGCGATGCCGGTTTCCTTGTCCAGCCGCTCGATGATGCAGGTGATCACGCCCACCTGCTCCTCGAGACGCACGGCAGTGGCGCGGCTCTGCAGGCCGAGCACGACGGCGGCGCCGACGGTCGGATGGCCGGCGAAGGGCAATTCCACCCGCGGCGTGAAGATGCGAACCGCGGCGGTGTGCCGTTCAGACGCCGCCTTCTGGATGAACACGGTTTCGCTGAGATTGAACTCCGCGGCGATCGCCTGCATCTGGTCGTCCGAGCAGGCCATCGGCCTTCAGCACGACGGCAAGCGGATTGCCCTTCAGGCGCTCGGCCGTGAACACGTCGAGCAACATGTAGTTGAGTTTCATCCGGCGCTCCCGAAGACCTGACGCGGGTCAACGGCCCGCTGTCGGGGCCGACATGCCCATAGCAGATCAGTGTAGCGGAAGTCTTACCGCCCAATGTTTCAGGGTGTTTCCGGGGGTAGCATGAGCTCCGCCGGATCGATGCCGAGGTGCTTGCAGATGGCGGTGACGACGAAGCCGTGGTTATCGCGCTGGGGCACGCCTGAGGCGGTGATCGAGCCGATGATGCCGACGCCCTCGATGCGGATGGGAAAGGCGCCGCCATGGACCGCGTAGTGCGCGGGGTCGACGTTGTTGTCGGGCGCGAAGGTGCGGTTGTCGCGCTTCAGGCGCAGGTGGGTGAGATAGGACGAGCGGTCCCAGCGGCGCACGCAATTGCCCTTGCGGCGCAGCCAGTCCTCGTTGTCGGCGCTTGTGCCCTTCATGGCGCTGTAGAACAGAGGCCGATTGCAACAGCCGGATATCCACGGCCAGCGCGACGCCTGCCTGTGCAGCCAGTTCGCGAATGGTGCTGCCGATGGCGTAGGCGGTGTCCTCGTCGAACTGCTTGAAGGTGAGCCGCTGTTCCTGCTCGGTGACCTTGGCGATATCGGTTTCGACGCTCATCTGACCCTCCTCGTCTGCGCGGCCCGGACCTAGCACGCGGAGCGTGGATTTGCGCGTCAATTCATGCGCCCGTGGCGGCACTCCAGGCGTCGTAGAGCGGCTGGCGGTCGGGCGGTTGGCCGGAGAAATTCACGCCGGCCGGATCGATCTCCGCCCACGGCAGGGCGCTGGAGGTCCAGATATTGCCGATCGGCACGGCCCAGCGCGGGTCGTCCAGCGTGCCGGGTTTCAGGACCAGCATCTGCGGGCTCGAGAGCGGTTCGTTCCAGATTTGGGTGCCGCAGCGGGCGCAGCCCAGCATACGCACGGTCCGACCGCTGTCGGCTGGCTTGTCGTAGGAGGCGAGCTCTCCGGCCAGCAGCTCCACGCTGTCGCGGGCGATCGGCATCGACATGGTGTGGGTGCCGCCGCTGACGCGCTGGCAGTCGCGGCAATGGCAATTGTAGACGGCCGGCGGCGGGGCCGTGATGCGGTAGCGAACGGCGCCGCAGAGGCAGCCGCCTTCGATCGGAAATTGCGGTAGCGCGATCGTCTTCATGTCTGGGCTCCCCGTTCGCCGGTCGCGAACCCAAAGCAGAAAAACCGCAGATCGGGCAAGCGCGGATCCTGCACGATCGGTTCAGCGGGCATTCATTCGGGAAGGCTCAAAAGCCGCGCCCTCAGCCGAACCAACCAAACGAGATGAAGATGCATCCCTTCCTGAAGTCCCTGTTCCGAAGCTCGGAACGCAAGCGGATCCTGAGCGACCTGATGAACTACGATGACCGCCTGCTGCGCGATATCGGCCTGACGCGTGCCGACCTCGCCAACATGCGCGCCAGCCGTCATCATGCTTCGCCGTCCCATGGCCACGAGTGATCCGGCCGTAGGCGATAGTCAAAACTGAAGGGCCCCGCGCAGTATTGCCGGGGCCCTTTGCTATTGGGGCCGACGACGACTTGGCCGCGCACATGCGCTAGCCTCCGGCATTCCCAGCAGAGGCAAAGGCGATGCCGACCCACACCCCCGACACCATCGAGACTTATCCGGCCCGCCGGTTCACCCTGCGCAACGTGCAACCCGCGCCGCTGGACCTCGGCGAGCGCCTCTCCGACAGCATCGCGTCGATCGTCGGCTCGTGGACGTTCATCATCATCCAGTCGACGGTCCTGCTGTTGTGGATCGTTCTCAACGTGGTTGGCTGGACGCAGCACTGGGACCCCTACCCGTTCATCCTGCTCAACCTGATGCTGTCGTTCCAGGCGGCGTTCACGGCGCCGATCCTGATGATGGCGCAAAACCGGCAGGCGGTGATCGACCGGCAGAAGGCGCAGCTCGACTATGACGTGAACCTGCGTGCCGAGCTCGACATCGAGGCGCTGCACCAGAAGCTCGACCTGCTGCGCGAGAAGGATATCGGCAGTCTCATCCGGCTGGTGGAGGTCCTGACGCGCGAGCGGCTGGCCGACGAGACGCCGCCCGAAACGACGAAGGGGCCCTGAGGCCCCTTCGCATATTTTAGTCCGACAGTCGGTCGGCTTAATTCTTGGCCTTGTCGACCAGGGCGCCGGCCTTGATCTCCTGCGGCGCGCAAGCGCGCAAACAAGAGAAAGGATCAAGGCCCCGTTAGTTCTTGGCCTTGTCGACCAGGGCGCCGGCCTTGATCCACGGCATCATGCCGCGGAGCTTCTCGCCGACTTCCTCGATCTGGTGCTCGTCGGCGAGGCGACGGGTCGCCTTGAAGCGCGAGGCGCCGCCCTTGTATTCCTGCATCCACTCCGACGGTGAACTTGCCCGACTGGATGTCGTGCAGAACGCGCTTCATCTCGGCCTTGGTCTCGGAGGTGATGATGCGCGGGCCCGACACGTACTCGCCCCACTCGGCGGTGTTCGAGATCGAGTAGTTCATGTTGGCGATGCCGCCCTGGTAGATCAGGTCGACGATCAGCTTCACTTCGTGCAGGCACTCGAAATAGGCCATTTCCGGAGCGTAGCCGGCTTCCACCAGCGTCTCGAAACCGGCGCGGATGAGCTCGACGAGACCACCGCAGAGCACGACCTGCTCACCGAACAGATCGGTCTCGCATTCCTCGCGGAAGTTGGTCTCGATGATGCCCGAACGGCCGCCGCCGACGCCCGAGGCGTAAGCCAGAGCGATGTCCTGGGCATTGCCCGAGGCGTCCTGATGGACGGCGATCAGGCACGGCACGCCGCCGCCCTTCTGGTACTCGCCACGCACGGTGTGGCCCGGGCCCTTCGGCGCGATCATGATCACGTCGACGGTCTTCTTGGGTTCGATCAGGTTGAAGTGAACGTTGAGGCCGTGCGCGAAAGCGATTGCGGCGCCATCACGAATGTTGGGCTCGATGTCCTTCTTGTAGATGTCGGCCTGGAGCTCGTCGGGGGTGAGCATCATGATGACGTCGGCCCACTTGGAGGCATCGGCCACCGACATGACCTTGAGGCCCTCGCCTTCGGCCTTCTTGGCCGACGGCGAACCGGGACGCAGCGCCACGACGATGTCCTTGACGCCGGAATCGCGCAGGTTCAGCGTGTGGGCATGGCCCTGGCGAGCCGTAGCCGACGATCGCGACCTTCTTGTTCTTGATGATGTTGAGATCGGCATCCCGATCGTAATAGACGCGCATGGACTTCTCCCTTTTGTGCGTTTGGCCAATTGGGCCGATTTGAAATTCTGGCGTGGGGCGACGGTCAGGCCGACCCCACTCCGTAGATCCTGAGGAACTGCTCGGTCGCCCGGGCGGCATCCCTGTCGATTTCTGCCTCGGCTCGGAGTTGTAGGCTCTCGCCGAGCAACAGGCGGATCTGCGCATCGCGAACGACGAGGCCGTAGAAACTCCGATACGCGTCTTCCGAGCTGTCGAAGCGCAGCAGCCGCGCTTCGCGGCCGGCCTCGAGCACCGGCTTCAGCCGGCGCCGGATGGCGAGCGGACCGTTCTCGAGCACGATCGCGCCGAGCCCGTGCTTTTCCGCACCGGCATGGCCGATGGCGAGCCGGTTGAGCGTGACCGAGATCTGCCCGACGATCGTCGCCGAGCAGGTCGCGGGCGAACTGCTCGATGCTCGATCTGCAGCGACGCGGCATCGAGGCGCCAGCGGTCGACGTGTGGCACGCTTCACCTTGGCGGCCTGCCACTGCACCGTAGCGGTTAGCAGTCCGTCGCGGTCGCCGAACCACTTGTAGAGGGTTTCCTTGGAGCAGGTGGCGCGGCGCGCCACCGACGTCATGGTCAGCCGGTCGCCCTGCTCGACGAGCAGATCCAGCGCCGCCGTCAGCACCTGCTGCTGACGCGGCGTGAACGTCTCGTCGTTATGGGCAACGGCAACGGCCACGAAACCACCCGAAGGGACTGCGCCGCCCGGCCGGCAGGGCGAAAGCGACGCGAGATCGATAGAAGCGCATCTCCGTACCGTAACGTACGGTTCGGCGCAAGGGGAATGGCGCGGTGATGACGGCGTATCGGGCTGATGTTTCGTGGCGTCGTTTCGGCACTCGTTTCCGATCCATGTTTCGCGTCCTCGTTTCGTGCGTGAACAACTTGCGCTAGCCTCACCGGCAAAGACGGGGATTGCATGGAAATGTTCGAATGGATCGTCGCCCTGATGGCGGCCGCGGCACTCCTGTCGGCGCTGGCACGGCGGCTGGCCTGCCCTACCCGTCGCTGCTGGCGGTGGGCGGCGCGGCCATCGCGCTTCATGCCGAGCGTGCCGAGCTTCGACGCTCGACCCGCACCTGGCGCTGGTGCTGTTCGTCGCGCCAGTCCTGCTCGATGCGGCCTATGATTTCTCGCTGCGCGACCTGCGGCGCAACTGGATCACGGTGGCCGGCCTCGCGGTCATGGCGGTGGGGATCACCGTCGCGGCGGTCGCAATCGTGGCGCGCTGGCTGGTGCCGGACATGCCGTGGGCGATCGCCATCGCGCTGGGCGCGATCGTGGCGCCACCCGATGCCGCGGCGGCGACAGCGGTGATGCGGCAGGTGCGCCTGCCGCACCGCATCCGCACCATTCTCGAGGGTGAGAGCCTCGTCAACGACGCGACGGCGCTGCTGGTCTACCGGCTGGCGGTCGGCGCGGCGCTGGCCGGCAATGTCGAGCCCGTCGCGATCGTCCCGACGGCGGCACTGGTCGATCGTGCGGCAGCATTGTCGCTGGGCGTCGCGCTGGCTTTCGGTTCAGCCGCGTGATCCGGGTCATCGATGACGTACCGACCACCATCATCATCCAGTTCGTCGGCACGCTTCGGCGTCTGGATGTTGGCCGACGCGCATCGGGCTTTCCGGCATCCTCACCATCGTCACCTTCGCGATTATCGTGGCGCGCAGTGCGGCGCGGCTGTCCGATGCCGCCGCGACATCCGGATCACGGTGAACGCGGTCTGGGCCGATGGTGGTGTTCGTGCTCAACGCGCTGGCCTTCGTGCTGATCGGCATGCAGTTGCGGCCGATCCTCGAGCGGCTGGGCCAGCGAGGGTCTGGCCGGAAGCATGGCGATTGCCGGGGCGGTGCTGCTGACGGCCATTGTCGGCGCGCTTTGCCTGGGTGATGGCGTACAACCTGTTCTTCCGCGGCGGTCCTGCCGCGCCGAAGTATCGGAGGACGGCCCCGGCCGGCCTACGGTCGCGCGGCGGCCTCGTGATCTCCTGGGCCGGCATGCGCGGCATCGTTACGCTCGCGACCGCATTCGCCCTGCCGGTGGCGCTGCCGCGACGGTAGCGCCATTCCCGTATCGCGACCTGATCCTGCTCTGCGCCTTCGCCGTGGTGTTCGGGACGCTGGTGGTCCAGGGCATGACGCTCGAGGCCGCTGATCACGCTGCTGCGGCTCGAGGCCCCCGACCCGGTGGCGGTCGAGATCCGCAAGGCGCGGGTAAAGTCGCTGAAGGCGGCCATCGCGGCGATCGAAGGCGAGACCTCGGACGAGGCGCAGCGCCTGCGCGACGAGTTCGAGGCCACGATCGCGGCAGCCATGGAGGCGTATCACAACGGCGACGCGGCGCCGGTGCCGCCATCGGCAGTGCGCCGCAGAGCAATCGAGGCGGCGCGCCGGCGGGCCAACGAACTACGCCTGTCCGGCGCCATCGGTGACGAGGCGTTCCGCACGCTGGAGAACGAGTTCGACTGGGACCAGCTCGCCGCCGGCCAGGAGGCTTAGTGGCCTAGCGCGGCACGTCCGCTTGCTGCGCAGCCATCTCGATCAGCGCGGGGAGCGCCGGGTTGGCGGACGTGGGCTGCCACACCAGCGCGACCTCTAGGTGCGGGCCGCCCACGAGCGGCCGACGCATGACGCCGGGCGGCAGATCGGTGCACACGGTTTCGGGTACCAGCGCACAGCCTACGCCGGCGGCAACCAAGCGCACGATGGTCTGCTGGATCCTCGGCTCCAGCGCAAACCGCGGGATGACCCCTCCGGCCCGGCAGAAGTCCTCGATCGCGTCGCGGAGCGTCGGGCGACGAAGCGTGGGGCGGCGATAAGCGCTTCGCCTTCCATGTCCGCGCCACGCACGGCATCGCGGCCGGTCAGGCGGTGCCCGGCGGGGCGATGAACATCAGCCGGTCGGCGGCGAGCACCAGGCTGCGCAGCTCGGGTCCGGCCGGACCGAAGGTCACCGCCGCATCGAGCTGCCCCTCGGTCAGCAGGCGATCGATCTCACCGGCAGAGTCTCATCGAGGATGAGCCGGACCTGCGGACGGAGGGCTGAGAACCGCCGGACGAGCCCCGGGACCACGCCATAGGCTGCGTGCATCATGAAACCGAGGCGCAGTTCGCCCTGCATGCCCTCCGCGACCAGCCGCGCGTCGCGGCAGGCGGCTTCGAACTGCGTGAGCACGGCGCGGCAATCGGCATGGAAGCGCACGCCGGCCGGTGTGAGCGATACGTTGCGCGAGTTGCGGTCGACCAGGCGGACACCCAGCTCGCGCTCGATGCCGGCGATCTGGCGGCTGAAGGGCGGCTGGCTCATGTGCATCCGCTCGGCGGCGCGGCCGAAGTTCAGGGTCTCTGCAAGAGCCACGAAGTAGCGCATGTGGCGGGTGTCCATCGAGACCTCCAGAGTATCAATCGAGCTCAATTCAGCATTGGAATGTATCAATCCGCGGGCCTAGGAGACAATGGTTCATCCGGTGTCCCATGTTCGCCAGCCTCCCCATCGTCCTGCCTATCTTCGCGCTGATCCTTGCCGGCTGGCTGGCGCGCAAGTTCGGTGCTCTGGGCCCCAACGCGAGCCGCGAGGTCAACCGGCTGGTGGTGTATCTGGCCATCCCGGCGCTGCTGTTCGATATCGTCGCCAATGCCAGCCTCGAGGACATCTGGCAGCCGGGGTTCATCGTCGCCTTTGCGGTGGGCAGCGCGCTGATCTTCGGCCTTGCGCTGGTCGTGCGCCTCCGGCAGGGGCGGCACCTGGCCGACGCCGCCATCGATGCGCTCAATGCCGGCTACGCCAATACCGGGTTCATCGGCTTCCCGCTGGTGCTCGCAGTGGTGGGCAAGACCGGCATGGGACCGACGCTGGTGGCGACGATCATCACGGTCTGCGTGTTGTTCGCGGTGGCCGTGGCGCTGATCGAGGGCGGGCTGCAGAGCGAGGTGCGGCGGCGGGACATTGCGCTGAAGACGGTCGGCGCGCTCGCGAAGAACCCGCTGATCATCACGCCGCTGCTGGGCGCCGTCGTACTGGTGTTCGGCTGGAAAGTGCCGGAGCCGGTAAATGCGTTCCTCGACCTGCTGGGTGGGCGGCTTCGCCATGCGCGCTGATCTCGCTGGGGCTGTTCCTCGCCGATACCCCGGCCGACGAGGCGGCGCCGCGCTCGACCACGACCAGCTTCCTCGTCGCGCTCAAGCTGATCGGCCAGCCGGTCGTGACCTGGCTGATCGCCGGACCGCTGCTCGGCCTGTCGGTCACCGCGACACAGGTGGCCGTGCTGCTTGCTGCGCTGCCGACCGGGACAGGGCCGTTCATGCTGGCGGGGTTCTACAACCGCGAGGCCGCGCTCACCGGACGGGTGGTGCTGATTTCGACCATCCTGTCGCTGCTCACGGTATCGGCCTACCTGGCATTCAGCGGCGCGGTGACCAGCTAGAGCGCGTGCGCCACATGATCGGCGGAGCGGAAGGCGAGTGCCATGATGGTGAGCACCGGATTGAAGCCGCCATTGGTGGGATGCAGGCGACCGTCGCAGACGAACAGGTTGTCGTGGCCCCAGACGTTGCCCCAGGCGTCGGTGACGGAGTTTGCCGGATCTGTGCCCATCCGGCAGGTGCCGGCCTGGTGCTGACCGCCAGACAGGCCGGGATTGGGCGGCAGCGCCCCAGGTGCGCGAGGCGCCCGACGCGCGCAGCCAGTCATGCGCCTTGCCGTGGATGTAGGCCGCCGTCGCACGGTCTCCGGATGGACTCCACCGGACAGTGTCGCGACCGGAATGCCCCAGTTGTCGCGAACGTCCGGCGACGATCGCTGACCCGCGCATCGGGGTTCGGGATCTCGTGGATCGGCCCGGCGATGCGCAGCACGTGGTGAGAACCGGTCGCGCATGAAGTCCTTGGCGCTCCTGCCCCCAGCGGCGCTGGTCGGGCGGCAGCACGTTCTTCCAGAAGATGACCGGTGGCTGGACGAAATCGTCGGCCAGCATACCGCCGCCGATCATGCCGGCATTGCCGTGGTTGTACTGGGTGGTGGCGATGCTGACGCCCGGGCCGCGCGAGCCGTGCACCTGTTCGTCGAACAGGCCGTAGGCGGTGGCGTAGACGTGCCCCTGCAGGTTGCGGCCGACCAGGTCGTGATTGTTGCCGAGCCCATCGGGCTCCCGCGGACTCGGCGAATTGAGCAGCAGCCGCGCGCTCTCGATGGCGCCGCCGGCGACGACCACCGCCCTGGCGCGCACCTCATGCTCGATTGCCGTCGCAATCGAAGAAGCGCGACGCCCTCGACCTTGCCGGCCGCATCGGTGGTCGACGCGCTCGACCACGGCGCCGGTGACGAGTGCGCAGCGGCCGGTGCGCAGCGCTCGCGGGATCATGGTGTTCTGCGTGCCGTTCTTGGCATTGACTGGGGCACGGAAATCCGACGCAGGTCCCGCACTCGATGCAGGCCTCGCGGCCGTCGCGCAGCTACGCTGTTGATGGCGAGTGGCGGCGCGTAGGTCGAGATCCCGAGCGCCGTCTGCACCGCGCTTCAGCACTGCGGTCGCCGGGCTCTCGGCGAGCGGCGGCATCGGATAGTCGCGGGCCCGCGGCCCCTCGTGACTTTGGGCCGCGCCGTTGCCGGAGACGCCGATCTCCCACTCGGCCCGCTCGTACCATGGCGCGAGCTCGTCGTAGCCAAACGGCCAGTCGACGAGCGACGAGCCCTCCGGGCAGGCCGTAGAGGCTCGCCATGCGGAAATCGTCGCGATGGAAGCGCCAGGCCTGCGCGCCATAGACGAGCGTGCCGCTGCCCACCGCAGCGGCAAGGTTCTGGTAGCCGTTCTGATGCGGCCGCAGCACATGCTTGACGCCATCAGCGTCGACGCAGCACGCGCGGATTGCCGTCGAGGTCGGGTCCCGTATTGTGGCCGTAGAGCGACAAGCCGATGATTGCGCAGGTGGTCGCGATGGCCGCTGTCGGCGTAGGTGCGCTCGAGCCCGCGCTCCAGCAGCAGGACGTGCTTGCCCGCTTCGGCCAGCACACCGGCTGCTACGCCGCCGCCGGCTCCTGCGCCGACGATGATCACGTCGTAGTCGAGAGATACCCGAATAGCCGACGGCGGGCTGGCCATCCGACCGTCCGGACCGTTCGGTCCTTCCGGCAGGCGGTGCTCGTAGCCGACCATGCTTCCAGGACGCCGCACCGGGATTGCCGCCGTTTCCGGGATCGGCATAGACGCCTTCGGCGGCGAGTTCGATGAGGCAGGTAAACCAGGTCGAAATGTGCGTCGAGGCAGAGCACAGGTCGCGATCTTCGGCCGAACGATCACGGAAAGTCTGCTGGCAGAGCGGCGAGGCCCGCTGCGACCGTCGCTGGCATCGGCCGGATGATCGGCGAAATGCCGGTCGAGATAGTCCTATCGCGCCAAACGCAATGGCCCCGCCGTCGCGATCAGCCGGCATGATCCGGTCGACAACCGCTGCGAGCAGTGCCTGTGATCCAATTCCTCCTCCCTGCCCGACCCCTCAGTCGGTGAAACGCACTGCCCCGATATGTCCCGAGGTTGCGATTGCGTTGCGCGTAATCGATGCCGTAGCCGACGACGAACTTGTCCGGGATTTCGAAGCCGATCCAGCGCGCCTTCACCTCGACCTCGCGCCGCGATGGCTTGTCGAGCAGCGCGCAGACTTCGATCGGCTTGGGATGGCGCGTATTGAGGATTTCGAGCACGTGCTTGAGCGTATAGCCGGTGTCGACGATATCCTCGACGAGCAGCACGTCGCGGCCCTCGATCTCGCCGCGCAGGTCCTTGAGGATGCGCACTTCGCGACTGGATTCGGTCGAGTTGCCGTAGCTCGAGACCTCGAGGAAATCGACCTCGACCGGCAGATCGAGTTCCCGCACGAGATCGGCGATGAAGACGAACGAGCCGCGCAGCAGGCCGACAACGACCAGCTTTTCCGTATCGGCGTAGTAGGTGGCGATCTCCTTGGCGAGCGCCTCGACCCGAGCGGCGATGGCCTTGGCCGAGATCAGCTCGTCGATCACGTAGTTCTTGCCGCTCATGCCTGCTTCAGTGCCCCGTGGGTGAGTCGCGGACAAAGTACCTGCCACCAAACGGATGCGCCAGCAACGGCCGGAGCGCCGCCATCGTCACGGCGATCGCCGAGGTCACTAGAGCGCCTTGTCGAGCCAGCGACCTGCCGCTGCTCCTGCCAGGTACCGCCGCCCTCGTGGTTGTTGAAGCTGTAGCTCTCGATGGTCTTCGGCACCGGCCTAGGCGTTGTAGGCGCCGTAGACGGTCGAGGGCGGGCACACGTCGTCCATCAGCGCCACCGAAAAGAGCGCCGCGGCCTTGCGTCGCGCGACGCGAAATGCACGCCGTCGAAGTAGTTGAGGGTGTGGAACGCCGCCGCAGCCTTGTCGCGATGCGCCGCGAGATAGCGCACGATTTCGCCATAGGGGTCGCGGGTGGTGAGCCCCACTGCACGCGGGAAATCGCTGCAGGAACGGCACGTCCGGCATTGCCGCCTTCACACCCGGATGCGAGCCCGGCCACAGCGATCGTGATGCCACCGCCCTGGCTGCCGCCAACCACCGCGAGCTTGTCCGGATCGGTCTCGGTCCGGCGACCGCGCCACGTCGACCGCCCGCACCGCCGTCGGTGTAGACGCGGCGATAGTAATAGTCGCTGCGGGTCGTTGATGCCGCGCGGTCATGAAGCCCGGATGCGCCGGATACGAGCCCGACGGGATCGGGCGTATCGCCGCGCGACCACGAACTGCCCTGCCCGCGCGTATCCATCACCAGCACTGCGCGGCCGGTCGCGGGCCACAGCAGGTGCTCCTGCGGCAGGCCGCGCCCGCCGCCATAGCCGATGAATTTCACCACGCGTGCCGCGCGGCGCGCGCCCGGCCGGCTTGATGTACCAGCCGTTCACTCTTGTCGCCGCCGAAGCCCGAGAAGGTAACGTCGAAGACGTCGAACAGATTTCAGGCCCGTGATCGACCGGCTCGAACACCGCATCGAGCGACTTAGCCCGCGATCTCGGCCAGTGTCTCGGCCCAGAACGCATCGAAGTCGGCGGGCGGCGACGGCACTCGAGCGATAGGTGTCGAGCTGAGACTGCGGCAGATCGAAAAAGGGCATGGCTGGTTTTTATGGTTGGGGTGGAATAATGATGGAGGAGAAATAGTCCTACGTAGGAGTGAGCATTGTCTGTCTCAAACTGCGGTGTCAGTGGTAACGGCAACAACGAGGCCTACGCACATCCTCCTACGCGCCGCGTGCCCGCGAACTTCCGCGCGCAACGAGACGAGGCGTAACAACGAAGTGCTCTCCCTGGCTTGCGGCCATCGATCCGCTCGATCAGCAGGCGCGCCGCTTGCAGCCCGAGCACCTGCCCGGACTGGTCGACGCTGGTCAGGCTGTTCTGCGCCATGTCGCAGTAGGTGGTGTTGTCATAGCCGACGATCGCCGAGATCGTCGCGGGACCGACAGGCCGAGGTCGGTCGCGGCGCTGATCGCCTGCAGGGCGATGCTGTCGGTCCAGCAGAACAGGGCTTCCGGCCGATCGCGCCATTGGAGCAGGCGCCGGATCGTCATCAGCACTTCGCGCGGCGATTGCGGCGCAGGCAACGATCTTGATGTTCTGCCCGAGACCGGCGGCCGTCATGGCCTTGGAATACCCGATCTCGCGGCGATGGATGATGACGGATTTGCTGCGCGGCAGGGTCAGGCTGATCATGGCAATTCGCTTGTAGCCGGCTTCCACCAGGTGACGAACGACGAGTTCGGCGCCGAAGATGTCGTCGCCGTTGACGGTATCGAACTGCTGCGCGAGCGGCGCATAGTGACCGACGAGCACCGTCGGGATGCGGCTGGTGATCTCGTCGACGGCATCGGCCGGCATGCGCGGGCCGATCATGATCAGCCCATCCATCTGCCGGTCGATCATCGAGTTCGATCAACGACATCTCGGTCATTTCCGCCGACTGGCTCACGCCCATCAAAGGCTGGTACTTGGTGCGGTCCAGCGCTTCGTTGATGCCGACGAGGATATCGGCGAAAAACGGGTTTCGCAGGTCCGGCAACAGGATACCGAGGGTGTAGGTCCGTCCGCGCATCGCCCGGGCCGCCGCGTGCGGCCGATAGTTCAGCTTCTCCATCGAGGCGAGCACGCGCGCCCGCAGCGCCTCGCTGACGCCGTAGGCATCGCGCAGCACCTTGGAAACGGCAGCCAGTGGAGACGCCCTGCATCGGCCGCCACCGTCCTGATGGTGATGCGTCCGGTTCCGCGATTTCGGGCTGTCGGCCATTGTCTCCCCAAGCCGTTCAAAGCGCTTCTAGCAGAGCAGCCCCATCCTGCACAACTTGAGCGATTTTGGTGGTTTTTGGCGGTTTCTGGATGTCAGTGCATTTATTTGGTGGTTCCTGCGCGAAAGCTGCTTGCAACATGTACGCGTAGAACGGTTTAAGGTGCTGTTCGGATTCTATCGTGTTTCCCTATTAACCTTACAAGGTCACTGGTTGCGGCCCGCAG
>JASGHA010000009.1:0-4365 GCA_049841175.1 Rubrivivax sp.
AGGCCGAGCGCAATGCCGGTGACGATGGAACCGAGGATGGAGCCCATGCCGCCGATCACGACCACCGCGAACACGACGATGATCAGGTTGGAGCCCATGAGCGGCGTCACCTGGATGATGGGCGCGGCGAGCACGCCCGCGAGCGCCGCGAGCCCGGCACCGCCGGCATAGGTGAGCATCACCAGCATCGGCACGTTGATGCCGAACGCCTGCACCAGCTGCGGGTTCTCGGTGCCGGCGCGCAGCGTCGCGCCCAGCCGCGTGCGCTCGATGACGAACCAGGTGCCCAGGCAGACCAGCAGCGACGCGACGACGACGAAGCCGCGGTAGTTGGGCAGGATCATGAAGCCGAGGTTGGTGGCGCCCTGCAGCGCCTCGGGCACCGGGTACGACTGGCCCGAGACGCCGAACTGGTCGCGGAACATGCCCTCGGCGATGAGCGCCAGGCCGAACGTCAGCAGCAGGCCGTAGATCGGGTCGATCCGGTAGAGGTGCTTCAGCAGCAGCCGCTCGACGACGAGGCCGATCGCGCCGACGACGAGCGGCGCGAGGACGAGCGCGAACCAGAAGTTGACGCCGAACTTCTCGAGCGCGACGTACGCCACGTACGCGCCCATCATGTAGAGCGCGCCGTGGGCGAAGTTGACGATGCCGAGCAGGCCGAAGATGACCGCGAGCCCGAGGCTCAGCATCGCATAGAACGAGCCGTTGACCAGCCCGAGCAGGAGCTGGCCCATGAAGGCCGTCAGCGGGAGGCCGAAGATCTCCATGATGGCGGATCCGTCGTTTCGCTCGGGACGTGGTCGCGGCGCGGCGCGACCTCACTTCCAGAGCGCGCACTTGGTCTCGGCCTTGGTGCCCCAGGCCGCCTCGCCCTTGAAGGTCTCGACGACGTTGTAGTAGTCCCAGGGCTCGGTCGACTTGTCGGGCGACTTGACCTGCATCAGGTACATGTCGTGCACCATGCGCCCGTCCGGACGGACGAAACCGCCCTTGGCGAACACGTCGTTGATCTTCACGCTCTTCAGGTGCGCCATGATCTTGTCGGCGTCGTCGGTGCCGGTCGCCTTGACGGCGGCCAGGTACTGCATCGCGGCCGAGTAGTCGGCTGCCTGCAGCGACGACGGCATGCGCTTGAACTTGTCGAAGAACTTGCGGCTCCAGGCGCGCGTCTCGGCGTCGCGGTTCCAGTACCAGCTGTCGGTGAGGTAGAGGCCCTGCGTCGCCTTCAGGCCGAGCGAGTGCACGTCGTTGATGAACATCAGCAGACCGGCGAGCTTCATCGTCTTGGTGATGCCGAACTCGTTCGCCGCCTTCACCGCGTTGATGGTGTCGCCGCCGGCGTTGGCGAGGCCGAGGATCTCGGCCTTGCTCTGCTGCGCCTGGAGCAGGAACGAGCTGAAGTCGCTGGCCGAGAGCGGGTGCTTCACCGAACCGACCACCTTGCCGCCCGCCGCCTCGACCACCTTGGTGGTGTCGTTCTGCAGTTGCGAGCCGAACGCGTAGTCGGCGGTCAGGAAGTACCAGGTCTTGCCGCCGGCCTTCACCACCGCGTTGCCGGTGCCCTTGGCGAGCGCCGTGGTGTCGTACGCGTAGTGCACGGTGTACGGCGAGCACTGCTCGTTGGTGAGCGCCGAGCTGGCCGCGCCGACGGCGATGAAGGGCTTCTTCTTCTCCTGCGCCACCTTGGCCATGGCGAGGCTGGTGCCGGAATTGGTGCCGCCGATCAGCACGTCGAGGCCCTGCGTGTCGAACCACTCGCGCGCCTTGGCGCCGGCCACGTCGGCCTTGTTCTGGTGGTCGGCGACGAGCACCTCGATCTTCTTGCCGGCGACGGCGCCGCCCATCTCGGCGACCGCCTGCTTGATCACCTCGGCGCCGGCGGGGCCGTCGATGTCGGCGTAGAGGCCGGAGAGGTCGGTGATGAAGCCGATGCGGATCACGTCGCCCGAGATCTGCGCCTGCGCGGCGGCCGGGACGAAGGTGGCGGCGGCGAGGGCGCACGCGGCGGCGATGGGCTTGAGTTTCAGCATCGGGAGTCTCCGTTGGGGGTGTTGCGGGAGGTTGACGAAAGCGCGTCCGGGTCAGACGCCGAGGTACTCGTGCAGGCGCTCCATCCGCGCGGGAAGCTCGGCCTGGCTGAACTGCTGGATCACCTGGCCGTGCTCCATGACGAGGAAACGATCGGCCAGGGGCGCGGCGAAGCGGAAGTTCTGCTCGACCATGACGATGGTGTAGCCCTGCCCGCGCAGCGTCTTCACCACCTCGGCGAGCTTCTCGACGATCACCGGCGCGAGGCCTTCGGAGATCTCGTCGAGCAGGAGCAGGCGGGCGCCGGTGCGCAGGATGCGCGCCACCGCCAGCATCTGCTGCTCGCCGCCCGACAGGCGCGTGCCCTGGCTCTTCGCGCGCTCGCGCAGGTTGGGGAACATCGCGTAGATCTGCTCGAGCGCCATGCCGCCGTCGGCGAGCCTGGGCGGCAGCAGCAGGTTCTCCTCGGCCGAGAGCGACGAGAAGATGCCGCGCTCCTCGGGGCAATAGCCGATGCCGAGGCGGGCGATGCGGTGCGTCGGCAGGGCGATCGTCTCGGTGCCCTTCACCTTCACCGAGCCCTTGCGGCTGCCGATGAGGCCCATGATGGCGCGCAGCGTGCTGGTGCGGCCGGCGCCGTTGCGCCCGAGCAGCGTCACCACCTCGCCTTCGTCGACGTGGAAGTCGACGCCGTGCAGCACGTGCGATTCGCCGTACCAGCCGTGCAGGCCGCTCGACCTCGAGGAACCGTGCGGCCATGTCAATGGCCTCCGGGCGAGGCGATCGCCGTGCTGGTCGAGCCCATGTAGGCCTCGATCACCGCCGGGTTGCGCGACACCTCGGCGTACGGCCCTTCGGCCAGCTTGGCGCCGCGCGCGAGCACGGTGATGGTGTCGGCGATCGACGAGACCACGCTCATGTTGTGCTCCACCATGAGCACGGTGCGGCTCGCGGCCACTTTCTTGATGAGCTGGCGGATGCGGTCGACGTCCTCCAGGCCCATGCCCTGCGTCGGCTCGTCGAGCAGCATGAGCTTCGGGCTCCATCGCCAGCGTGGTGGCGATCTCGAGCGCGCGCTTGCGGCCGTAGCTGAGCTCGACCGCCGTGAGGTCGGCGTAGGCGTCGAGGTCGACCGCCCGCAGCAGTTCGTGGGCGCGCTGCGTCGAGCACCGAGAGCGAGCTTTCGGCGCGCCAGAAGTGGTACGAGGTTCCGAGCTTCCTCTGCAGCGCCACGCGCACGTTCTCGAGCACCGTCAGGTGGGCGAACACGGCGGAGATCTGGAACGAGCGCACGATGCCGCGCCGGGCGATCGGCGCCGGCTTCTCGCGCGTGATGTCCTCGCCCGTCGAACACGATCTGGCCCGAGGTCGGGCACGAGGAACTTCGTGAGCAGGTTGAAGCAGGTCGTCTTGCCGGCGCCGTTCGGGCCGATCAGCGCATGGATGGTGCCGCGCCTGACCTGCAGGTCGATGTGGTCGACCGCGACGAAGCCCTTGAACTCCTTCGTGAGCTGCTGCGTCTCGAGGATGACGTCGCCCCTGCGCGGGCGTTCACGAGGCCGCCCCCGCGCCTCGTCGGGCGCGCGGCCGCCGATGCGTTCGGTGAGCTCGCGCGCGATGGCGATGGCGGCATCGCGGTAGGCGGCGCCGCGGTCGGCGCCGAGGCGCGCGCGGTTGACGCAGACCGAGACCGCCGCGGCGACGTGGCCGGCCGCATCGAACACGGGCACGCCGAACGACTGCACGCCTTCGCGCACCGCGCCTTCGTCGACGCTCCAGCCGCGCTGTCGCGTGAGCGCGAGTTCGCGCTTCAGCCCGGCGAGGCTGCGCGGGCCGCTTGCGGCGTGAGGCGCACCGAGAGGCCGCCGGCGAGGCGACGATCGACCTCGTCGGGCTCGAGGAAGGCGAGCATGGCCTTGCCGCTGCCCGACAGGTACGCCGGCAGCCGCTGCCCGACGTGGAAGGCGAGGCCGAGCGGGCCGCGTGCTGTTGCGCACCGCGACGTAGAGCGCATCGCCGCCCGAGAGCACCGAGAGCACCGTCGTCTCGTCGGCGGCCGGGCCCGGGCGGGATGCCCATGGCGCCGAACTCGCGCGAAACGTCGGTGCCCGACACGAACGCCGCCGCCAGGCCCATCACGCGCGGCCCGATGCGGAAGGCGCCGTCGGCCTCGCGCTTCAGGTAGCCGAACGACACCAGCGTGTTGCAGAGACCGTGCACGCTGCTCTTCGGCAGCGACAGGTCGGTGGCCAGCCGCGCCAGCGACATCGCCTCGCCGCTGTCGGCGAGGCGATCGAGCACGGCGATCGCCTTCGTCACCGCCGGCACCAGCGC
>JASGHA010000010.1:0-199278 GCA_049841175.1 Rubrivivax sp.
GTATCGCTAAGGTTAATAGGGAAACACGATAGAATCCGAACAGCACCTACTTCGGGCAGGCTCTGGTCGGGCGGGATCTCGCCGGCGATGCCGCTGGCGTAGGCGCGCTGCACGCTGCTGGCGACGCCGGCGGCGCCGAGCTGGTCGGCCCAGAGGGTGGCCAGCACGAGGTTCGGGGCTTGGATCAGTCTTTTCATCGGGCGGCGGATCATGCCACCGTCGGCGGGGTGGTCGCCCATCGCGTACGCTGCGGGCCTCTTCACGAGGAGAACACGATGCCGCGCGCGATCCAGATCTCGGCCTTCGGCGGCCCCGAGGTGCTGCAATGCGTCGACCTGCCGGTCGGCGAACCCGGCCCCGGCCAGGTGCGCATCCGCCACCACGCCTGCGGGCTCAACTTCATCGACGTCTACCAGCGCACGGGCCTCTACCAGAACCCGCTGCCGCTGGTGCTGGGCATGGAAGGCGCGGGCATCGTCGAGGCCGTCGGCGAGGGCGTCTCGCACCTGCAGCCCGGCGACCGCGCCGCCTACGCGTCGGCGACGCCCGGCGCCTACAGCGAAGTGCGCGTGATGCCGGCGACGCACGTCGTGCAGCTGCCCGACGGCATCGACTTCGAGACCGGCGCGGCGATGATGCTCAAGGGCCTGACGGCGCAGTACCTGCTGAAGAAGACGCTGCCGGTCGAGGGCCTGCAGCCCGGCGACTGGGTTCTGTTCCACGCCGCGGCCGGCGGTGTCGGCCTGATCGCCTGCCAGTGGGCCAAGGCGCTCGGGCTGCGCCTGATCGGCACCGCCGGCAGCGAGGCCAAGTGCAAGCTGGCGCTCGAGCACGGCGCCGCGGCGATGATCGACTACACGCGCGAGGACTTCGTCGCGCGCGTCAAGGACATCACCGGCGGCCGCGGCGTCAAGGTCGTCTACGACTCGGTCGGTCGCGACACCTTCGAAGGCAGCCTGGCCTGCCTGCGGCCCTTCGGGCTGATGGCCTGCTTCGGCAACTCGTCGGGTGCGGTACCGCCGTTCGCGATCGGCTCGCTGGGCCCGAAGGGTTCGCTGTACCTGACGCGCGCGACGCTGTTCACGCACATCGCGACGCGCGAGCGCACGCAGGAGATGGCCGACGAACTCTTCGATGTCGTCGCTAGCGGCGAGGTCAAGATCCGCATCGACCAGCGCTGGGGCCTGGAAGACGTCGCCGAGGCGCACCGCGCGCTGGAAGCGCGGCGCACGACCGGCTCGACGGTGCTGCTGCCCTGACGCTCAATCGGCCACCGCCTCGCGGTACGCGTGCCACGAGGCGTGGCCGACCACCGGCCCGGCCAGCAGCAGGCCGGCGAAGCCCGGCAGCAGCGCCAGGCCGACGACGCAGACGATCGCCGCCGCCCACAGCGCCATCACCGCCGGCTGGGCGGACACCAGGCGCAGGCTGGTCAGGCCGGCGGTGATCGCGTCGCTGCGCCGGTGCAGGATCATCGGGATCGAGACCGCCGAGATGGCGTAGATCAGCGTCGCGAAGATCGCGCCGACCGCGGTCCAGGCGACGATGAAGCCGAGGTTGGCCGGGTCCAGCAACGCCAGCGGCGAACCGCGGAAGTCGGGCATGCCGTCGAACGAGACGGCGAAGATGACGAGTGCCGCACGCCCCCAGACCAGTTCCAGCACCAGCAGCACGAGGCCGAAGATCGCCATCGCGCCGCCGCGTTCGCGCCAGGCGAGCATCGCGTCGGCCAGCGTCGGCCGCTCGCCGCGTTCCAGCCGCTGGCTGACGCGGTACAGCCCCAGGCACAGGAAGGGGCCGCTCAGCAGGAAACCGGCCGACAGCGCCAGCGTGTAGGCCGGCGCGTACTCGAAGACCGCCAGCAGCGCCCAGCCCATCGCGACGAAGCAGGCGCCGAAGAACAGCCCGATCGCCGGCGCCCGGCGGAAGTCGCGCCAGCCGGCCGCCAGCCAGCGCCACGGGGCGGCCAGCGGCAAGGTGCGCAGCGCCGGCATCGCCGAGACGGCCGCGTCGGCAGAAGGATCGGCCGGGTCCACCCGGCCAGCGTAGGCCGCGGGCCGGCGTGTCGATACGGGAGAAGTTCGGACGCGCGCAGGCGCGTCACTTGCCGCCGCGGCGCACGCGCAGCAGTTCGTCCAGCACCAGGCAGACCGCGCCCAGCGTGATCGCCGCGTCGGCGAGGTTGAAGCTGGGGAAGTAGCCGCCGCGGAACATCGGCTCCAGGAAGCCGAAGTGGAACTGCAGGAAGTCGATGACGTGGCCGTGCAGCAGTCGGTCGATGACGTTGCCGACGGCGCCGCCGAGGATCATCGTCACCGCGAAGCTGAACAGCCGCTGCGCCGTGTGGTTGGCGAGCATCCAGACGATGATCGCCGAGGCGATGACGCCGACGATGACGAAGAACCAGCGCTGCCAGCCCGCCGCGTCGGCCAGGAAGGAGAACGCGGCGCCGCTGTTGTGCACGCGCACGATGTTGAAGAAGCCGGTGACGACGCGGGCTTCTCCGTCCTGGAAGTAACCGAGGATCAGCGTCTTCGTGAACTGGTCCAGGACGACGACGATGAAGGCGAGACCGAGCCAGAAGGGCAGGCGATTGGACGAACGCGAAGACGTGGCCATGAAGTCGTGATGCGGGGAACCACCGCCGGTGGCCGGCGGGCGGGCCGCTACTGTATCGCGAGGCCGCGCACCGGCCGCCCCGCGCGGCGTCAGGACTCGGTGAGTTGCTGCAGGCGCGTGGCGAGCGCGGCGACACGTTCGTGCAGCGCGCGTGCGGCGTCGGCCAGCGGTTCGGCACTGGTGGCGACGCGCGCCGCGTGCTCGAGTTCGCGCGCCTGCGCCTGCAGGCCCTGCGCCCCGATCGCGCCGCAGGCGCCGTGCAGCGAATGCGCGGCGCTGGTCCAGGCCGCCAGGCGTTCTTCGCCGCCTTCGGCCAGCAGTGCCGGCATGCCGCCGGCGTAGACGTCGGCGAAGCGCCGCATCAGCCGCTGCAGCACGCTGGGCCGGCCGCCGACCAGGCGCAGCGCGGCCTCGACGTCGATCTCGCCCAGCGTCTCCAGCCGTTCGGCGAAGCTGTCGCCGCCCGGCGCCGCCGTCGTGGCGGGCGACGCGGCCTGGGCCGCGGCCGGCAGCCAGCGCAGCAGCGTCGCGTACAGCGCCTCGGGGTCGACCGGCTTGGCGACGTGGTCGTTCATGCCGGCGGCCAGGCAGGCGGCGCGGTCCTCGCCGAAGGCGTTGGCCGTCATCGCCAGGATCGGTGCGCCGAAGCCGGCCCGGCGCAGCTCGCGCGTCGCTTCCAGGCCGTCCATCTCCGGCATCTGCATGTCCATCAGCACCGCGGCGTAGTCGCGCGACAGCGCCATGCGCACGGCTTCGCGGCCGTTGCCGGCGAGGTCGACGTCCAGGCCGACGGCGCGCAGCAGTTCGAGCGCCACCTCCTGGTTGATCGGGTTGTCCTCGGCCAGCAGCAGCGGCCGCGTGCTGCCGCGCGCACGCAGCGCCTTCTCGGCCTGGCCGCTGCTGTGCGTCAGCCGCGGCGGCTCGCCGCCGGCCGACTTCAGGACACGCTGCACCGCGTCGTGCAGCGCCGAGGCGCCGATCGGCTTGACCAGCACCGAGGCGAAGCGTGCCGCCTCGGCCTCGTGCCGCATCGTCTCGTCGTCGAAGGCGGTGACCAGCAGCGCCGGCGCCTCGGCCGCCGCGGGCAACTCGCGCAGGCGCTTGAGCGTGCCGATGCCGTCGAGCTCGCCCATGCGCCAGTCCAGCAGCAGCAGGTCGTAGCGCCGGCCGCGCGCGCCGGCGGCCCGGGCGCGCTCGATCGCGTCCTCGCCGGAATCGGCGGCATCGACACGCACGCCCATCTGGCGCAGACGGTCGCTCAGCGCCTCGCGTGCCTCGGGCAGGTCGTCGGCCAGCAGCGCGTGCAGGCCGGCCAGGCGCGGCAGGCTCGGGGCCGGCGCGCCGTCCAGCGCCAGCCAGGCGCTGAACCAGAAGCGGCTGCCGACGCCGGGCGTGCTCTCGGCGCCGGTCTCGCCGCCCATCATCGACGCCATGTGGCGCGTCAGCGCCAGCCCCAGGCCGGTGCCGCCGTGGCGCCGGCTGGTGGAACTGTCGACCTGCTCGAAGGCCTGGAACAGCGCGCCCAGCCGTTCCGGCGGGATGCCGATGCCGGTGTCGGTGACGGTGAAGCGCACCAGCACGCGGCCTTCGCCCTGTTCGACGCGCCGGGCCAGCAGCCGGATCCAGCCGTGTTCGGTGAACTTCACCGCGTTGGACAGCAGGTTCAGCAGCGACTGCAGCAGCCGCGTCGGGTCGCCGACCAGGCGGTCGGGCACGTCCTCGGTGTCCAGCACCAGCTCCAGCCCCTTGCGCTGGGCGTCGGTGGCCACCGTCTGGAAGGCGCGGCTCAGCAGCGCCTCCAGCGAGAACGGAATCCGCTCCAGCTCCAGCCGCCCGGCCTCGATCTTGGACAGATCGAGCACGTCGTTGAGGATCTGCAGCAGGTGCTGGGCCTGGCTGCGGATCTTCTCCAGGCGCTGGCGCTCGGTGTCGTGGCGCGCGTCGCGCAGCATCAGGTGCGCCAGGCCGATGATGGCGTTCATCGGCGTGCGGATCTCGTGGCTGATGTTGGCCAGGAAAGCGCTCTTCGACCGGCTGGCCGCCTCGGCGTTGTCGCGCGAGACGACGAGTTCCTCGTTGAGCCGCTGCAGCGCGCCCTCGGCACGCTTCTGCGCCGTGATGTCGATCGCCATCACGTAGAAGCCGTTGACGCCGCCGTCGCTGCGCCGGTCGGGCACGTAGTGCACCAGCAGGTCCTTGGGCTCGCCACGGCGCGGGATGCTGCGCTCGTAGCGCTGCATCTCGCCGTCGAGCGCGGACTGGATCAGCGCGGACTGCTGCTCGACGAACTCACGGCCCAGCAGCTCGGCCATCGTGCGGCCGAGGATCTGTTCCTGCGTCAGGTCGAACCACTCGCAGTAGCCGCGGTTGGCGAAGCGGCAGCGGATGTCGCGGTCCCAGTAGGCGACCAGGCCGGGCAGGCTGTCGGCGATCATGCGCGCCGAGCGCTCGGCCTCGGCCAGCCCGGTGATCGCGCGCTTGAGCTCCTCGGTGCGCTCCTCGACCAGCTGCTGCAGGTGCAGGCGGTGGCGGCGCAGTTCCTCGGTCGTCTCGCGGCGCTCGGTGACGTCGTCCCAGGAGGCGACGATGGCCAGCAGGCGGCCGTCGTGCGGGTCACGCACCGGCTCGGCGTTGATGCGGAACCAGCGCATCTGGCCGCCCGGGCCGAGCACGCGAACCTCGGCGTCACGCGTCTCGCTGCGCGCGAGCACGACGTTGGTGAGCCGCTCCAGCGCCTGCGGCGACTCGCGGCCGTTCTCGTCCACCGGCATCCAGCCGGTGTCGGCCAGGCGGCGGCCGCGCAGCCAGTCCACCGGGTGCTGCAGCATGCGCTCGGCGGCCGGGTTGGCGTCGACGATGCTGCCGTCGGGCGTGCGCACGACGATGCCTTCGTTGAGCACCTCGAACACCGAGCGGAAGCGCGCCTCGCTCTCGCGCAGCGCCTGCTCGCCGCGGCGCACCTCGGTGAGGTCGCTGGCCACGCCGACCAGGCCGACGATGCGGCCGTCGGCGTCGCGCAGCGGCGCCTTGGTCACCGCCAGGTAGCGCAGGCCTGCCGGCGTCGGCATCGTCTGCTCGGAAGTCAGCGGCACGCCGTGTTCGAGCGTGCGGCGGTCGTCGGCGACGTACTCGGCGGCCAAGTCGGCCGGGAAGATGTCGGCATCGCTGCGGCCGATGAGCTGCTCGCGCGTGCTGCCGCTGCGCTCGCAGGCGACGCGGTTGACGAAGAGGTAGCGCCCCTCCAGATCCTTGGCGAAGATCGCCTCGCCGGCGTTGTCGGCCACGGCGTCCAGCAGTTGCAGCGCGCGCATGCGCTCGCGGTCCTCGGCGCGCTCGCGTTCGGCACGCGTCAGCGCGTCGCGGTTGGACAGGCTGCGCGCCATCGCGTAGAGCGCCAGCAGCGTCACCGCCAGCACCGAGACGCCGGCCAGCGTCACCTGCCGGGCGGGCGCGTCGATCGCCTGCTGCTCGATCTGCAGCGACAGCCACCAGTCGCCGGTGGCCAGCGGCAGCACCATCGCGGTGACCGCCTCGCCGCGGAAGTCGCCGCCGCGCAGCGCCGCGCGCGGCGACAGTTCACCGCGTGCGACCTGGCCGATCAGGAAGCCGGGCGCGGCGACCGGCACGGCGTCGGGCAGCTCGCCTTGCAGTTCGGGCGTGAACTCGACCAGCGGCACCATCACGTCGCCCTGGCGCTGCCACAGCACCGACATGGCCCCGGGGCGCGGCAGCGGCCAGCCGCGCAATCGCGGCAGCAAAGCCTGCCGCGGGTCCTGGCGCAGCGCCACGACGGCGCGTGCCGGCGTGCCGGTTTCCTTCAGCGCGAAGACGACGTCCAGCTGCAGCACGGCCGGATCCCGGCTGCTGCGGTAGATCGGCGTCTGCTGGGCGCGGCCGGTGGTGATCGCGCGCCGGACGGTGTCCTGCAGCGCCGGGGCCGGCTCCTCGGTCGGGGTTGCAGTCGCCAGCGCGCGGCCGTCGGCGTCGAGCAGCAGCGCGTTGGCGCTGCGTGTGTTGTCGCGCAGCTGCTGCAGCCGCTGCTGCAGGTCCTGCTGCTGCGCCGTGTCGGGCCCGGCCGCGGCGATGCGGTAGAGAGCGGCCAGCGACGGGCTGGGTTCGAGCAGCCGGGCCAGGCCCAGACGTTCGTCGATCCAGTTGTCGACCTGGGTCGCCCTCAGCTCGGCAACGGCGCGCAGTTCGGCGGCCGCACGTTCGCGCCCGCCCTGGAACTCGCGCACGACGAGCACCGTGGTGATCGCCGCCAGCACGACGAACACGGCGGCTGCACGCCAGCCGATCGCACTGGCGCCCGTGGGCTTCGAGACACCGGTGGTCCGGCTGCTGCTTCTGTCGGCCATTCGACGCCGCCTCCCTTCCGCGCTGAGGCGCTCGGCGGCGTCGCATTTTTAGCACATGGCCGGCAAGCCGGCATGCGAGATCGCCCGAGGCGGGACGCCTCGGGGACAGGGGATCAGGCGATGCGCCGGCTTTCGCCTTCGCCGTACAGGTTGCTGGTGCAGCGGCCGCACAGGCCCGGGTGCGCCGGGTCGTGGCCGACGTCGTCGCGCCAGTGCCAGCAGCGTTCGCACTTGGTGTCGGTCGACGGCGTGACCGTCACCTGCAGTTCCTCGGCGGCGGCCAGCAGCGCCTTGGAGGTGATGAGCACGAAACGCAGGTCCTCGCCGAGCGAGGCCAGCAGCTCGTGTTCCTCGGCCGGTGCACCGATCGTCACGTTGGCCTGCAGCGACGAGCCGACGGCGCCGGTCGTGCGCACGGCCTCGATCTCCTTGTTGACGCGTTCGCGCACGGCGCGGATGCGCGCCCACTTCGCCAGCAGCGCGGCGTCGGGCTCGGGGAAGTCGAGGTAGGTCTCGGTGAAGATCGACGGCGTCGTGCCGACCAGCTTCCAGGCCTCTTCGGCGGTGAAGCTGAGGAAGGGCGCCATCCAGCGCAGCATCGCCTGGGTGATCGTCACCAGCGCGGTCTGGGCGCTGCGCCGCGCCAGCGACTTGGGCGCCGTCGTGTACAGCCGGTCCTTCAGCGCGTCGAGGTAGAAGGCGCCCAGGTCCTCGCTGCAGAAGACCTGCAGCTTGGCGACCACCGGGTGGAACTCGTAGACCTCGAAGTGCTTCAGGATCTCGGCCTGCAGTTCGGCGGTGCGCGCCAGCGCCCAGCGGTCGATCTCCAGCAGCTCCTCGGGCGCCACGGCGTCGGCCTTGGCGTCGAAGTCCGAGGTGTTGGCGAGCAGGAAACGCAGCGTGTTGCGGATGCGGCGGTAGGCGTCGACGACGCGGGCGAGGATCTTGTCGTCGCCGGCGATGTCGCCCGAGTAGTCCGAGGCCGCGACCCACAGGCGGATGATCTCGGCGCCCAGCGTCGAGCTGACCTTCTGCGGCTCGATGCCGTTGCCCAGGCTCTTGCTCATCTTGCGGCCCTGGCTGTCGACGGTGAAACCGTGCGTCAGCAGGCCGCGGTACGGCGCGCGGCCGTACAAGGCGCAGGCCAGCAGCAGCGAGCTGTGGAACCAGCCGCGGTGCTGGTCGTGGCCTTCGAGGTACAGGTCGGCCTCGGGCCCTTCCTTGTGGAAGCCCTCGGGATGCTGGCCGCGCAGCACGTGCCAGAAGGTCGAGCCGGAATCGAACCAGACCTCCAGGATGTCGCTGCTCTTGGTGTAGAGCGCGGCGTCCTCGGCGCCCAGGATCTGCTCGGCGGTCGTGCGGCTCCAGGCCTCGATGCCGCCGGCTTCGACGATGTCGGCCGCCTGGTCGAGGATCTCCATCGTGCGCGGGTGCAGGTCGCCGGTTTCCTTGTGCAGGAAGAAGGGCAGCGGCACGCCCCAGCTGCGCTGGCGGCTGATGCACCAGTCGGGGCGGTTGGCGATCATGTCGCGCAGCCGCGCCTTGCCGTTCTCGGGGTAGAAGCTCGTCGCCTCGATCGCGTCCAGCGCCATCTGGCGCAGCGTGCGCGGCGCCTTGTCCTTCGTGAAGACGCCTTCACCCTCGTCCATGCGGATGAACCACTGCGCCGCGGCGCGGTAGATCACCGGGCTCTTGTGGCGCCAGCAGTGCGGGTAGCTGTGGGTGATGGTCTCGGTCGCCATCAGCCGGCCGGCGGCTTTGAGCGTGTCGAGGATGACCGGCACCGCCTTCCAGATGTTCTGGCCGCCGAAGAGCGGGAAGTCGGCGGCGTAGCAGCCGTTGCCCTGCACCGGGTTCAGGATCTCGTCGGTCTTCATCCCGTGCGCGACGCAGGAGTTGAAGTCGTCCAGACCGTAGGCCGGGCTGCTGTGCACGATGCCGGTGCCGTCGTCGGCGGTGGCGTAGTCGGCCAGGAAGACCGGGCTCAGGCGGTCGTAGCCCGGGTCGGTGTCGGCCAGCGGGTGGCGGAAGTTGAGGCCGCCGAGTTTTTCGCCCTTGGTCGTCGCGACGACCGTGCCTTGCAGGCCGTAGCGCGCCAGGCACTTCTCGACCAGCGATTCGGCCAGCACCAGCAGGCCGCGTTCGGTGTCGACCAGCGCGTAGTCCAGCGCCGGGTTCAGGTTCAGCGCCTGGTTGGCGGGGATCGTCCAGGCGGTCGTCGTCCAGATGACGATGAAGGCCGGCTTGGCGAGCGACGGCAACCCGAAGGCCGCGGCCAGCTTGTCGGGCTCGGCGGCCGGGAAGGCGACGTCCAGCGTCTGGCTCTTCTTGTCGGCGTATTCGATCTCGAACTCGGCCAGCGAGCTGCCGCAGTCGAAGCACCAGTAGACGGGCTTCAGGCCGCGGTAGACGAAACCGCGTTCGATGACACGCTTGAAGGCGCGGATCTCGCCGGCCTCGTTGGCCGGGTCCATCGTCGCGTAGCGGTGCTCCCAGTCGCCGAGCACGCCCAGGCGCTTGAAGTCGGCCATCTGCAGCGCGATCTGCTCGGTCGCGTAGGCGCGGCTTTTCGCCTGCATGTCGTCGCGGCTCAGGTGGCGGCCGTGTTTCTTCTCGATCGCGTTCTCGATCGGCAGGCCGTGGCAGTCCCAGCCGGGCACGTACTGGGCGTCGAAGCCCTTGAGCTGGCGCGCCTTGACGATCATGTCCTTCAGGACCTTGTTGACCGCGTGGCCCATGTGGATGGCGCCGTTGGCGTACGGCGGGCCGTCATGCAGCACGAACAGCGGCTTGCCGCAGCGCGCGTCGCGCAGGCGCTTGTAGAGGCCTTCGTCCTGCCACTGCTTGATCCACGCCGGCTCGCGCTTGGCGAGGTCGCCGCGCATCGGGAACGGGGTGTCGGGCAGGTTCAGCGTCGCGCGGTAGTCGGGCGCGGCGGCTTTCGTGGAGTCGTTCATCTCGGTCGGCACCGTGGGGCGGTGCGTGGGCAATCGGCGGGGCGCGTGCGCTGTGGCACGCGAAGGCGGGACGGTCAGGCGTGCGGGCGCACGCTGCGCGTAATTCGGTCGCGCGTCGTCTGCCGCCGCGTGGCCGCCTGCCACGACGACGGATCGAGCCGGACGATGGACAATCGCATGAGGCGATTCTACCGAGGCGACGCAGCATGCCCTGTCCCCGTCCGACCGCCCTCGCGCTGACGGCTCTGGCCGCAGCGTCCGCCATGGCCGATGAGGCCTCGGCCCCGGCCGAACCGGCGCCCGCGCCGGCCGCCGCCGCACCGCCCGACCCGCCACGGCGCTGGGATGCCGCCGTCGGCCTGATCGCCAACTGGAGCACCTCGCCGCACGGCGACGGCAAGCCCGACCTTCGGCTGCAGCCCGGCTACATGCTGCGCTGGGGGCGCGTGAGCCTCAGCAACGCCGGCGCCTTCGCCACCCGGCGCAGCGACGACGTGCAGCGGGGCCTGGGCCTGGACCTGCTGCGCGGCGAGCGCCTGCGAACGACGCTGTCGCTGCGCTACGACGGTGGCCGCGAGGACGACGAACCGGCGCTGCGCGGTCTCGGCGAGGTGCGTGACACGCTGCGCGCGCGCCTGGGTGCGACCTGGCGGCTGGACGACGGCTGGCGCCTGTCGGGCGGCATCAGCCCCGACGTGCTGGGCCGCGGCGGCGGCGTTTTCGCCGACCTGGGCGTCAGCCGCGAGCGCCGGCTGGGCCCGGCCACCGTCTGGAACTGGGGCCTGCGTGTGAGCGCCGCCGACAGCCGCTACCAGCGCAGCTACTACGGCGTCGATGCCGAGCAGTCGCAGGCCACCGGCTACCCGGTCTACCGCCCCGGCGCCGGCTGGCGCGATGTGCAGGGCTCGCTGGGCCTGCGCCACGACCTGGACAAGCACCGCATCCTGACGGCCGGCGTCTCGCTGTCGCGGCTGCTCGGCCCGGCAGCCGACGGGCCGGCGGTGACGCATCGCAGCAGCTGGAGCCTCGCGGCCGGCGCCGGCTGGCGCTTCTGACTCAGCGCGGCTGGGCGGCGAACCAGGCGCTTGCGTCGGCCTCGTCCTGGGCGATGCCTTCGCGCAGCGCTTCGAGCGACGGGTAGCGGCGCTCGTCGTGCAGTTTCTGCAGCAGTTCGACGCGCAGCACGCGGCCGTAGCCGGCTTCGGGGCCCAGCGGCCATTCGAGGCAGTGCGTCTCCAGCAGCACGCGCCCGGCGTTCTCGACCGTCGGCCGCGTGCCCAGGCTGGCGACGCCGGGCAGCGCACGCTCGGCCAGGCCGTAGACGCGCACGACGAAGATGCCGCCGGCCGCCGGCCGCGGGTGCGGGAAACGCAGGTTCAGCGTGCGGAAACCCAGCTCGCGGCCGAGCTTGCGGCCGTGGATCGCGTGGCCGCTGATCGAGTACGGCCGCCCCAGCAGCACCGCGGCGCGCTTCATGTCGCCTGCGGCGAGCGCGTCGCGCACCGCCGAACTCGACACGCGCAGGCCGTGCACCTCGTAGCTCAGCATGCGGGCGACGTCGAAGCCCAGCCGCGTGCCGGCTTCGTCGAGCATCGTGTAGTTGCCTTCGCGGCGGGCGCCGAAGCGGAAGTCGTCGCCGACCAGCACGTAGCGTGCGTTCAGCCCGCCGAGCAGCACCTGCTCGACGAAGGCCTCGGGCGACTGCGTCGCCAGGCGCTCGTCGAAACGCGCGACGACGACGTGGTCGACGCCGCAGCGCTCCAGCTCGGCGAGCTTGTCGCGCAGCGTCGCGATGCGCGCCGGCGCGCGCGACGGGTCGCCGGCACGGCGGGCGAAGAAGTCGCGTGGATGCGGCTCGAAGGTCATCACGCACGAGGCCAGGCCGCGGTGGCGCGCCTCGTTGACCAGCATCGAGAGCATCGCCTGGTGGCCGCGGTGCACGCCGTCGAAGTTGCCGATCGTCAGCGCGCAGCCGGCCTCTCGCAGCCCGGGGTGGTCGAATCCTCTGAAAACGCGCATGGCCGCGGATTCTCGTTCAAGCGCCGCCGAAGATCGCCTCGGGCTCGACCCAGCACCAGCGGCCCGGCGCCAGGTCGGCCGGCAGCACCAGGGCGCCGAAGGCGCTGCGGTGCAGAGCCTCGACGCGGTTGCCGGCGGCGGCGACCATGCGCTTGACCTGGTGGTACTTGCCTTCGGCGAGCACCAGGCGCAGCGCGTTCGGGCCGGTGCACTGCGCCTGCAGCGCGCGCACCGGCTGCGGGTCGTCGTCGAGCACGACGCCGGCCAGCAGGCGCTGCACGGTGGCCTCTTCGACCGGGTGCTTGGTCGTCGCCTCGTAGACCTTGGGCACGTGGTGCTTGGGGCTGGTGAGGCGGTGGATCAGCTTGCCGTCGTCGGTGAACAGCAGCAGCCCTGTCGTGTCTTCGTCGAGCCGGCCCACCGGCTGCACGCCGCGCGCGCGCAGCGGCGGCGGCAGCAGGCTCATCACGCTGGGGTGGTGGCGGGGCTTCTGCGAGCACTCGTAGCCGGCGGGCTTGTGCAGCATCACCAGCGCCGGCTGGCGGAAGGGCCACTCGCGGCCGTCGACCTCGAAGACGAGGCCGGCGGTGTCGAAGTCGGCCGAGGGGTCGTCGACGACCTGGCCGCCGATGCGCACCGCGCCGCAGTCGATCAGCCCGGCGCAGACGCGGCGTGTGCCGAAGCCCTGGGTGAAGAGGATTTGTTCGAGTTTCATCAGGGGGCGAATTCTCGCGCCGACGGCAGGCCGGGCAGGCCGGTGGCCGAAAGCACCGCGTCGAGCACCGCGGCGGCCACCGCTTCGGCGGCCAGCACGTGCAGCAGCGTTGCCGGCGCCGCCGGGCCGCGGCCGGTGGACAGGCCGAACAAGGTGTCGCCGTCGCTGGCGGTGTGCACCGGGCGGATCGTGCGCGCCAGGCCGTCGTGGCCGGCGGTGGCCAGGCGCTGCGCCTGGGCCTTGGTGAGCGGCGCGTCGGTGGCGACGACACCGATCGTCGTCGCACCGGCCAGCGGCGCGACGGCGTGTTCGCCAGCCAGGTAGCAGGCGACTGTGTCGCGCACGCCGCGCCCGTCGTCGCGGCGCGCGCCGGCGAGGATGCGGCCGCGCTCCGGGTCGACGACGTCGCCGACGGCGTTGACGGCGACGAGTGCCGCCACCGTCACGCCACCGGCGCGGCGCGAGGCGGTGCCGATGCCGCCCTTCATCGCGTGCCGCGCGCCGAAGAGCTTGCCGACGCTGGCGCCGGCCCCGGCGCCGACGCTGCCGCGTTCGAAGGCGCCGGCCACCGCCGCCTCGCAGGCGGCGTAACCCGCCGCGGCATCGGGGCGCGCGGCCGGGCGCAGCCAGAGGTCGAACAGCACCGCCGCCGGCACGATGGGCACGACGGCCGGGCCGACGGCGACGCCGCGGCCGCGTTCTTCCAGCCAGCGCATCACGCCGCCGGCGGCGTCCAGACCGTAGGCGCTGCCGCCGGACAGCAGCAGCGCATGCACGGCGTCGACGGTGTTTTCCGGGCGCAGCAGGTCGGTCTCGCGGGTGCCCGGCGCGGCGCCGCGCACGTCGGCGCCGGCGACCGAACCTTCGGGGCAGAGCACGACGCTGCAGCCGCTCAGGCCGTCGGCCAGCGTGTGGTGGCCGACGGCGAGGCCGGCGACGTCGGTCAGGGCGTCGAGCGTGTCGAGGGGCGCGGACATGCCGCGACTGTAGCGGCCGGCCCGCCGGCGCCCCGGTGCGTCAGACGAAGACGCCGGCCGTGTCTTCCATGCGTGCGGACACTTCGCCCAGGTGGTGCAGCGTGTCGCCGAAGGCCAGCTCCAGCACCGTCAGGCGCTTGAAGTAGTGGCTGCCGGCGTATTCGTCGGTGACGCCGATGCCGCCGTGCATCTGGATGCACTGCTGGCCGACGAAACGCATCGCCTGGCCGAGCTGCACCCGCGCCTGGGCGACGGCGCGGCGGCGTTCGGTCGCCGGCGCGCCGAGCTTCAGCGTCGCGTAGTAGCTCATCGAGCGTGCGAGCTCGAGCTGCATCTTCGCGTCGGCGACACGGTGGCGCAGCGCCTGAAAGCTGGCGATCGCGACGCCGAACTGGCGGCGCGTGTTCAGGTACTCGACCGTCATCGCCAGCAGCCGGTCCATCAGGCCGACACCTTCGGCGGCGATGCCGGCCAGCGCGATGTCGACCGCGTGTTCCAGGCGCTCGAGGCCGTCTTCGGCGATCAGCGCGGCCGGCGCGGCGTCGAAGCGCAGGTCGGCGGCGCGTGCGCCGTCCTGCGTCGGGTAGGGCGTGATCGCTGCGGCGCCGGCTTCGACGACGAACAGGCCGATGCCGGCACGGTCGCCGTCGTTGCCGGCGATGCGCGCCGGCACGACGAAGGCGTCGGCCTCGTCGGCGGCCGGCACGACGATCTTGGCGCCGGTGACGAGCCAGCCGTCGCCGCGGCGTTCGGCGCGCGTTGCCAGCCGATCCAGCGCCCAGCGTGCGGCGCGCTCCTGCTGCGCCAGCACGACCAGCGCCGAGCCGTCGGCGATGCGCGGCAGCCATTCGCCCTGCAGCGCCTCGGGCGCGGCGGCCAGCAGCGCCGGCACGGCGAGCGCGGCGTTGGTCCACGGCGCGTGCACCAGGCCGCGGCCGAGTTCCTCGTTGACGAGCATCGCCTCGACCGGGCCCAGGCCCAGGCCACCCTGCGACTCGGGTACCGCCAGGCCGGCGAGCCCGAGTTCGGCCAGTTCGCCCCAGACGGCACGCGAATGGCCGCCGGCCTTGGCCAGCGCGTGGCGGCGCTCGAACGCGAAACCCTTGTCCACCCAGCGCCGCACGGCTTCGCGCAGCGCCTGCTGGTCGTCGGTGAAATCGAAGTCCATCGCGTCAGCTCCCAAGGACCGTCTGGGCGACGATGTTGCGCTGCACCTCGTTGGAGCCGCCGTAGATCGTCGTCTTGCGCAGGTTGAAGTAGCTGCCCATCAGCGGCGCCAGCGCGTCGTGCTGCCAGCCGGCGCCCGAGGCGTCGGCGGCCTCGTCGCGGCGGGCCACGGTGCCGGGGCCGCCGGCGAGCATCAGCAGTTCGGCCGCGCGCTGCTGGATCTCGCTGCCGCGGATCTTCAGCAGGCCGGCGATGTCCAGGCTCTGCTTGCCGCTCTTTTCGGCCGACAGCACGCGCAGCACCAGCATCTCCAGCGCGACGACGTCGACTTCCAGCAGCGCGATCTGGTCGCGCAGCCGGGCGTCGTCCCAGACGCCTTCGGCCTTGGCCAGCGCCTTCAGCCGTTCGAGCTCGCGCTTGGAGCGGTTGACCTCGGCGATGTTGGTGCGCTCGTGCGCCAGCAGCAGCTTGGCGTAGGACCAGCCCTTGTTCTCCTCGCCGATCAGGTTGGCGGCGGGCACTTCGACGTTGTCGAAGAAGACCTCGTTGACCTCGGGCTCGCCGTCGAGCATGACGATGGGCCGCACGCTGACGCCGGGGCTCTTCATGTCGATCAGCAGGAAGCTGATGCCGGCCTGCGGCTTGCCTTCGGTGGCGGTGCGCACCAGGCAGAAGATCCAGTCGCCATGCTGGGCCAGCGTCGTCCAGGTCTTCTGGCCGTTGACGACGTAGTGGTCGCCGCGGCGCTCGGCGCGCGTCTTCAGCGACGCCAGATCCGAGCCGGCACCGGGCTCGCTGTAACCCTGGCTCCACCAGATCTCGCCGCTGGCGATGCCGGGCAGGAAACGCCGCTGCTGCTCGGGCGAGCCGAAGGCCATGATGACCGGCGCGACCATCACCGGGCCGAAGGGAATGACGCGCGGCGCGCCGGCCAGCGCACATTCCTCCTCGAACAGGTGCTTCTGCACCGCCGTCCAGCCGGGCCCGCCGAAAGCGCGCGGCCAGCTGGCGACCAGCCAGCCTTTGTCGCCCAGGATCTTCGCCCAGCGCTGGTGCTGCTCGCGGCTCAGCGGCCGCGCGGCGCGCACCTTGTCGCGGATGTCCGCCGGTAGGTGCTCGCCGACCCAGGCGCGAACCTCCTGGCGGAAGGCCTGTTCTTCCTCGGTGAACTCGAGGTCCATCGTCGTCTCCTCGCGGCCGTCGGCGGCCGGCTCTTGGTGGCCGGCTCGTTGTAGCACGCGGGTTTCGGGCCGCCTTGTCCCTGCCGGGACAGCGGCTTCAGCGGGCCTCGAGGCGCAGGACGTCGCTGTCGCGCTGCATCTTGAAGCGCGTCAGGAAGCTGTTGCCGAGCAGGATCAGCGGCATCGCCTGGGGCACGACGAGGGCCTGCACGTGGCTGACTTCGACCTCGCCGACGCGCACGCGCGACAGCGTGACGCGGTAGGCGGTGGCCGTGCCGTTGGCCGTCTGCACGAGGCCGGGCTCGCCGTTGCGCCAGGCGATGCCCAGGCGCTCGGCCTCGGCCTGGCCGAGTGCGATCAGCGTCGCGCCGGTGTCGACCATGAAGTTCACCGGCCGGCCGTTGATCGCCCCTTGTGTGACGAAGTGGCCGCCGGGGCCGACCGGGATGACGATCTCGCGCGCGCCGGAGACGACGCCGCCGCTGCCGGCCACCCGCGCGGTGCCGCCGCCGGGCCGCAGCACCAGGCGCTGGCCGCCGGCTTCGACGACCGCGCCGTCGGCGTCCAGCTGCAGCAGCTTGACGCCGCGGGCGCTTTCGCCGACCGCCAGCGTCACCGGCTGGCCGCCGACGACGAGCAGCGCCTTGCGCCCCATCTGGCCGGCCAGCGAGACGTCCTGCGCCGCGGCCGGCAGCACGGCCGCGGCCAAGGCCGTCGCCGCGATGCGCAGCGCCTGGCGACGGCCGGCGGCGTTCATCAGTCGCGGAAGTTGTCGAAGGTCAGCGGCAGGTCGGCGATCTCCTTCTTCAGCAGCGCGATCGCCGCCTGGAGGTCGTCCCGCTTCGCGCCCGAGACGCGCACCGCGTCGCCCTGGATCGCGCCTTGCACCTTCAGCTTGCTGGCCTTCAGCGCCTGCTGGATCTTCTTCGCGTGTTCGGCGTCGATGCCGGCCTTGACCTTGACGGCGAGCTTGAGCTTGTCGCCGCCGAGCTTCTGCGGCTTGGCCGTAAGGTCGAGGAAACGCACGTCGACGTTGCGCTTGGCCAGGCGCGAGAGCAGTACGTCGCGCACCTGTTCGATCTGGAAGTCGCTGTCGGCGTAGAGCACGAGTTCGCGCTCCTTGGCCGACTTCTCGGTGAGTTCGACCTTCGCGCTCGACCCCTTGAAGTCGAAGCGGTTGCCGATTTCCTTGTTCGCCTGGTCGAGCGCGTTGCGCAATTCGACCAGATCGGGCTCGAGGACGGTATCAAAGCTGGGCATGGGAAAATTCTGCCATGTCCCCCGTCGCCTCCCCGCTGCAGATCGAGTCGCGCGTGTCGCTGCGCGAGCACAACAGCTTCGGTCTGCCCGCCGTCGCCCGCACCCTGGTGCGCGTGCGCAGCGAGGCCGACGTGCGCCGTGTCGTCGACCACCCCGAGTTCGGCCGTGCCCCCAAGCTGATCCTGGGCGGCGGCAGCAACCTCGTGCTGACACGCGACGTCGACGCCGTCGTGCTGAAGATCGAGATCGAGGGCCGGCGCCTGGTGGCCGAGACCGAAGACGCCTGGATCGTCGAGGCCGGGGCCGGCGAGCGCTGGCACGACCTCGTCGCCTGGACGCTGGACCAGGGCCTGCCCGGGCTGGAGAACCTGGCGCTGATCCCCGGCACCGTCGGCGCCGCGCCGGTGCAGAACATCGGCGCCTACGGCGTCGAGCTGAAGGACCGCTTCCATTCGCTGGACGTCGTCGACCTGATCACCGGCCGCAGCGTGACGCTGGACGCGGCGATGTGCCGCTTCGGCTACCGCGACAGCATCTTCAAGCAGGACCTGGCGGGCAAGAGCGTCGTCACGCGGGTGCGCCTGCGCCTGCCCAAGCCCTGGGTGCCGGCGCTCGGCTACCTGGACCTGGAACGCAAGATGGCCGAGACCGGCGACACGCACCCGAGCGCACGCACGATCTTCGACTGGGTCTGCGCGATCCGCCGCGCCAAGCTGCCCGATCCGGCGGCGATCGGCAACGTCGGCAGCTTCTTCAAGAACCCGGTGGTCAGCGCCGAGCAGTGCCGCGACATCATCGACCGCGACCCGGAGATCGTGCACTACCCGCTGCCCGACGGCAGCGTGAAGCTGGCCGCCGGCTGGCTGATCGACGCCTGCGGCTGGAAGGGCAAGTCGGTGGGCCGCGCCGGCGTCTACGAGCGCCAGGCGCTGGTGCTCGTCAACCGCGGCGGCGCCAGCGGCGCCGAGGTGGTGACGCTGGCGCGTGCGATCCAGGAAAGCGTCTACGGCCGCTTCGGCATCCGCCTGGAGCCCGAGCCGGTCATCGTCTGAACGCCCGGCGCTCTACGCGAGCGCCGTGTCCAGCACCATCATCAGCACGAAGCCGAGCATCAGCCCGGCGGTCGCCCAGCGCTCGTGGCCCTGGCGGTGCGACTCGGGGATGACCTCGTGGCTGACGACGAACAGCATCGCCCCGGCGGCAAACGCCAGCGCCCAGGGCAGCAGCACGGCGGCGCCGGCCACCGCGCTGGCGGCCAGCACCGCGGCCACCGGCTCCACGAGGCCCGACGCGGCTCCGAGCAGCGCCGCCCGCGTGCGACCCATGCCGGCGCCGTGCAGCGCCAGCGCGACGACCAGGCCTTCGGGCACGTCCTGGATCGCGATGCCGCCGGCCAGCGCCGTCGCGCGTGCGGTCTCGGAGCCGACCGCGGCGACGCCGATCGCCAGGCCTTCGGGGATGTTGTGCAGCACGATCGCCAGCACGAACAGCAGCACGCGGCGCGGGCGCGCGTCGCCGCCGAGCGCATGGGTGTGCGGCAGCAGGTGCTCCAGCAGCATCAGGCCGACGGCGCCGGCCAGCAGCGCCAGGCCGATGCCCGCCGCGCGCGGCCAGGGCGCGAGGCCGGCGGCACGCGCCGCGTCCAGCGCCGGGTTCAGCAGCGAGAAGCAGGTGGCGGCGAGCATCACGCCGGCGCCGAAGCCGAGCAGCGTGTCCTGCGTGCGCTGCGACGGCGTGCGCGCCAGCACCAGCGGCAGCACGCCCAGCGCGGTGGCCAGCGCCGCGGCCGTGCCCAGCGCGCCGGCGTGGGCGATGGCCGGCGTCGCCGCGACGGCCTGCCAGACGTGGGCGAGCACGATCGCCGCACCGGCGACGCAGACGGCCAGCCCGAGCCACTGGCCCGGCCGCAGCGCGCCGGGCGCTCCGGTCGCGTTCACGGCTCGGCCCGGTCCACCGACCGCGCCGTGAACTGCGCCAGCCGCGCCGACAGCGCCTGCAGGCGCTGCGCCTGGTGGTCGTCGGCCAGCAGCGGTGCCAGCCGCGCCAGCGGCCGGCTGGCGGCGTTCAGGCAGGTCATGCGCCAGCAGACCGGCAGCAGCGCATCTTCGGCGGTGTCCAGCAGCAGGCGCAGCATGCGCTCGTGCGTGCCGAAGGCCGGCAGGCCGTAGGCCGCGACCAGGCGCTCGCCCTGGTGGTGGTAGGCGCAGAGCAGGCGCGGCTCGTCGGCTTCGAGGCCGAGGCGGATGTGCATCGCGATGCGCTGCCAGTGCCGCGTCGCGGCCTGGGTTTCGGCCGGGCACATCTCAGCGCTCCCGGCAACGGGCGACAGGGGACGGCAGGGTGGTCATGGCGGGCTCCTCGGCGGGGACATGCACCGGGGCTGGCCTTGACGCTGGCGTGCATGCGGGGTTGTGCGGCTTCGGCGAAGCCATGAACCCATCTTACATGCGAATAATTCGCATTTGCAAATCGAGAAGGGAAACGGGACTCAGGCCGGCGCGTCGGCGGGCTGGGGCAGGCCGGCGGCGATCGCGGCTTCGCGCGTGGCCGGCAGCAGGTCCTCGAAACGCTGCACGTGGCGCGCGATCTCGTGTGCCGGCAGGTGTGCGGCGCCTTCCTGCAAGGCTTCGGCCGTGCTGGCGAGCGCGGCCAGGCCGAGGTTCAGCGCCGCGCCGCGAGCGGCGTGGGCGTTGACACGCAGCTCCAGCGGCTGGGCGTCCCGCACCGCGGCGCGCAGGCGCTGCACGAGCTGCGGACCCTGGTCGAGGAAGCTGTGCACCATCGCCGCCAGGCGCTCGCGCGGCATCGCCTGCAGCGCCAGCGCCATCGCCGCCGGGTCGACCAGCGGCGGGCTGCCCTCGGCGCTGCCGACGGGCGCCGCCGGGGCCGGTTCGGGCGGGAAATCGCCGGTGCCGGTGCTGCCGAAGAAGCGGCGCAGCGAGGCTGCCAGCTTCTGCGGGCTGACCGGCTTGGTCAGGAAGTCGTTCATGCCGGCCACGAGGCAGCGGTCGCGCGTCTCGGTGAAGGCATCGGCCGTCAGCGCGACGATCGGCACCGTCGCCGCGGTGGCATCGGGCAGGGCGCGGATCGCACGCGTCGCGGCGATGCCGTCCATCTCCGGCATGTGCAGGTCCATCAGCACGATGTCGAAGCGCTGGGCGCCGGCGGCGCGCATCGCGTCGACGGCCTCGTGGCCGTTGGCGGCGAACACCGCCGTGTGGCCCAGGCGCTCGAGCAGCGCGGCCATGTACTGGCGGTTGACGAAATGGTCCTCGGCGACCAGCACACGCAGCGGCCGCGGCGGCGGCGGCGCCTCACCCGGCAGCGGCCGCGGCGCGGCGGCGGCGGCCACGGGCTTCAGCGGCATGCGGAAGCGGAAACTGCTGCCGGTGCCGGGTTCGCTGGTGACCGTGATGTCGCCGCCCATCAGCCGCGCCAGGTTGCGCGAGATCTCCAGCCCCAGCCCGGTGCCGCCGTGGCGGCGCGAGCGCGAGCTGTCGCCCTGCACGAAGCGGTGGAACAGCGTCGCCAGCGTCGCTTCATCGATGCCTATGCCCTGGTCGGTGACGGTGAACACCAGCTCCGGCGCGGCCTCGCCGTCACGCGCCTGGACGTCGAGCACGACGGCGCCGCGATCGGAGAACTTGATCGCGTTGGACAGCAGGTTGAACAGCACCTGCTTGACGCGCGTGGCGTCGCAGAGCACGCGCTCGGGCAGCGCCGGATCGGCGGCGATGTGCAGCGCCAGCGACTTGGCGTGCGCCTGCGGCCGCATCAGCGCCTCGACGTCACGCAGCAGCGCGCGCAGCTCGACCGGCGTCGACGTCAGCACCATGCGGCCCGACTCCAGCTGCGACATGTCGAGGATGTCGTTGAGGATCGCCAGCAGGTGGTCGGCCGACTCGGTGGCGGTGCGCAGGTACCCCACCTGCTGCTGGTTGAGACCGGTCTCGCGCAGCAGCGACAGCATGCCCAGCAGGCCGTGGAAGGGCGTGCGGATCTCGTGGCTCATGTTGGCGAGGAAGGCGCTCTTGGCCTCGCTCGCCGCCTCGGCGTCGCGCCGCGCCTGGCGCAGGTGGTCGGCGAGTTCCTCCAGCGCCGCGCGCCGGCGGTCCAGCTGGCGCATCTGGCGCAGCGCCAGCAGCGCGAAGGCCAGCGTCAGCGCCGACAGCGACACCGTCAGCCCGATGCCGATCATGTTGTGGTGCTGCACCGTGGCGTTGCGTGCCGCGACCTGCTCGCCGACGTGGTGCGCGGCGCGCATCGACAGGCCGTGGATCTCCTGGCCCAGCGCCATCAGCTCGGGCTCCAGCTCCAGCAGCGCGTCGCGGTCCGGGCCGCGGCCGGCCGATGCACCGAAGACCTCGTCGGCGCGGCGGATGAAACGATCCATGCGCGCCAGCGTGTCGGCGAACTCGGTCTCGTCGGCCAGGATGCGGGCGATGCGGTCGTTGTGCAGCAGGCCGACGCGGCTGATCCAGATGTCGTAGCGCAGTTGCAGCGCGGAGGTGTCGAGCACCCGCCGCGGGTCGATCGAGCGGCTCCACTCGTCGCGCAGGCGCAGGTACTCGGTTTCGGCCTGGTAGACGAGCAGCACCGCGTCGTCGTCGGCGACCTCGACGGCCTGGCGCAGCAGCGCGGCCTGGCGCACCTGCAGCCAGGCCACGGCCAGCAGGGCGAAGATCAGCCCGACGCCGAGCACGCCCAGCCAGGTCGCCCGGCTGCGCCGTGCGCTCGGTATCGTGGGTTCTATCGAACCTCGATCGTCCGCAGCTGCCATGCCGACCTGCTGAAGTAGACGGGGGTGCGCAGCACCTCGTTGGAATCGAACGGGTAGATGGCGAAGAGCGGCCCGCGGTCGCGCACCGCCATCGGCCGGTCGTCGAGCAGCCGGGCGACGATGACGTCGTGACGCGCGGCATCGTCGAAGGGCATGTCGACCCAGTAGTCGTTGAGCGCGACGAGCCGCAGCGTGCTGCCGCGCGCCGAGGCCGCGGCGAGCACGTCGCGCAGCAGCGGGCCGGTGAACTTGCGCGGCGCCGAGTACCAGGGCGTGCGCGTGACGAAACTCGTCTGCGGCAGGTGCTCGAGCATCGGCATGTCGAAGTCGGCACGGGCGCCGAAGTTCGGCGACTGGACGCGGCCGGTCAGCGTCAGCACGACGGCGCCGGCCGGAGATTCGAGCGCGTGGGCGGCACCGCACCAGGGCGCCAGCGCGGCGCCGGCGGCCAGGGCCAGGACGCGGCGGCGCCCTCGGTCGTGCGAGGTCGCGCGGGTGACGGCGGCGACGGCGGAGCGGGCGGGCACGAGCGGATTCTAGGGGGAGAGTCTCCCCCGAATCGTTTGCCCGGAGGATCAGCCGGACGTCGTCCTGGTTTCGTCGTTCTGCGGCCTCAGGCCGTAGGGTTCGACCAGCTTCCAGACGTGCGGCGGCACCATGTTCTTCATTTTCGCCGGCTGCTCGCGGCGCAGGTGCAGCACCGTCTCGACGGCCTTCATTTCCAGCCGGGCGCGAGCGAACTCCAGCCCGCGCGGGCCCACCTTGGGCATCAGCCAGCCGACGATCGGCCGCAGCCAGGCCGGCATGCGGCGCAGCGGCAGGCCGCCGGCGGCACGTTCGGTGTTGGCGAGGAAACCCTTGACCGGCCCTTCGCGCTTGCCGGCGCTGCCGGGTTCGGCCAGCGTCACCTCGTCGCCGAGCAGGCCGAGCATCTTCTCGCCGCGTTCGTTGCGCACCAGCAGCCACTGCTCGCCTTCGCCACCCATGTAGCCGACGGTGATGTCGGCCAGCACGTTGCTGTAGTCGACGCAGGTGCGGCAGGTCAGCGGGAAGAAGTCGGTCGGCAGCTGCGACAGCGGCAGCTGCAGGAAGGGCACGCGGCGCTGGCGGCCGTCGTCGAAGCGGATCTCGACGTGGTAGTCGGCGCGGAACTCGAGGTAGGTGATCGAGTCGGGCTTGGGCGTCAGCAGGCCGAGAAAGCGGTGGAAGTTCTCGGTCGTCGTGTTGTCCGAGCACGGCGTGCCGATGACGTAGAGCTGCTCGAGCCCGAGTTCGGCCTCCAGCGCGCGCAGCGCGTAGACCTGGCAGGGAATGCCGATCACCGCCAGGCGCTTGTGGCCGGCGGCCACCGCCGGCTCCAGCAGCGACAGCAGCGGCGCATAGCCCATGCGCATGCCGCGGCAGCGCGCCAGCTCGCCGGGTTCCGTCACCAGCGTGGGCACCGGGCGCCAGCGGTCCTCGGGGTCGGGCGCCATCGTCAGCACGGCGTCGACGGCGCCGGTCTCCAGCAGGCGTTCGGCCAGCCGGGTCGTGATGCCGGTCCACTGGGCGCCGTCGGACGGGCGCCTCAGCGCCGCGCGCCACATGCGGCGGAACGGGCCGAAGTGCAGCTCGTCGGGCCGGCCGGGATCACGCGGGCGGCCTTGCACGCGTGTCTCCATCGCGGCGTAGTCGGGCTGGATGAACTGGCAGGCGCGGCCGCAGCGGCGCGGATCGCTGCTGCGCGAGACACCGCAGTCGGTGCACAGCGTGCGGGCGGGGGCGTGGGGCGTGGGGGACTTCAAGGCGGGGCGCGGTTCGCAGGACGCGCGATCATCGCCCAAGCCGCCCGCCGCCGACCCGATCTGCCGCAGAACGGCCGCCTGTTGCGTTCACTGCAGCTGGCGTTCGGCCTTGATGCGGTCGAGCTTGGCGGCGTAGAGCGCCTGGACCTGCGGCGTCGGGCTGGTCTCGCGCGCCAGCTCCAGCTCGTGCAAGGCCTGCTTGGGGCGCCCGAGCAGCAGTTCGGTACGTGCCAGCCAGTAGTGGAACTCGTGATAACTCGCGTCGCGTTCGACCTCGCGCACGAAGAACTCGCGCGCGCGCCGCGGGTCGCCGGCCTGCAGCGCGTCCAGGCCGGCATCGAACCAGTGAAACGGCGGCGCCGGCTCCAGCGACTGCAGCCGGCTGGCCAGAACCTGCGCTTCGCCGCGCCGGCCCTGGTGCGCGAGCAGTTGCGACAGGTTGGCCAGCGCGCTGCGGTTGGCCGGCTCGCGCGCCAGCAGCGTGCGCCAGACGGTCTCGGCGGCGTCGGCCAGGCCGCGGCGGCGGTAGACGACGGCCAGCGTGTTGTAGCCGGCGGAGAAATGCGCGTCCTGCCGGATCGCCTCGCGGGCATGCCAGTAGGCCTCGTCCAGCCGGCCCTGGGCCAGCGCCTCGGCGGCGCGGTTGTTCATGAACATCGCCACCACCGTGGCCGGCGAGATCTCGCGCCAGCGGTAGCCGCCGACCTGCTCGCCGGGCAGGAAGTCGACGACGATCGTCGACTCCTTGCTGCGGCGCACCTGGCCCGCCGGCACCGGCCAGCCGATCGCGACGTTGACGTGGCCGCTCTGCGCCATCAGGTCGCCGCTGCGGCTCCAGCTCTCGTCGACGACGACGCTGCGGAAGCGCACCGGCAGCCCGGCCTCGCGTGCGAAGGCCGCCGTCATCGCGACCAGCGACAGGCAGTTGCCCGAGCGTGCGGCGAAGGTCTCGGCCGCGGTGCGGGTCGCGCCTTCGTAGTCCAGCGCGAGCGACTGGCGGCGGTACAGCATGTCCACCAGCAGGCGCCGCGGGTCCTCGGCGCGCCACAAGGCGGCGTTGTCGAGCACCGCGCGCATGCGCTCGTCGGCCGCGAACACGGCCGCCGGGTCGGGCATTCGTTCGGGTGCTGCGAACGCCTCGTCACGCCACAGCGGCGGCGTGTCCGGTTCGGGGGCGGTGGCGCAGCCGGCCAGAACGGCCGTGGCCACGACGAGCAGGGCGATGGTGCGGCGCATCGGGACGCTCCCGCCGCGCGGCCAGCGCGGCCGCCGCCATCGTACGACGGGCGGGTTCAGGCGGTGGCGGTGCCCCCGGTGGCGAGCTGGTCGGCCAGGCGTGCGGCGGCTGCCCGGAGCTCGGCGTTGCCCGAGGCCGCAGCGCGGGCCAGCAGTTCGCGGGCGTAGTCGGCGTCGTGCTGCAGGCGTTCGACATGCAGGAACACGCCTTCGTTGGCGAACAGCCACTTGAGGTCGATGACGTCGACCAGCTCCAGCACGCCTCTCGAGCCTTGGGTTTCGGCATTCATCGCACACTCCCGCCTTTTGGGCCGTCCGGATCCACAGGGGCGCCGGGTGGGCGCCTGCAAGACCACGATAGCGCCGCCGGGCATTGGCCGGGCCGGCGATTCGTGGAGTCGCCACTCCAATTTCCGCAGCATGAATTTCTCGCCTTCTCCGCCGCTGACAACGTTGCCCGCGCTCCACACCACGCTCGCGGGGGGTGGCTGGGCGGTGCTCGACGCCGCGTCGTTCACCGAACTGGTGCATCAGCCGCTGGCGGCGCTCCAGGCGCTGCAGCCGGCCTGGGACACGCTGCCGCCGGACCCGCATCTGCGCGACGGCGGCCGCTACCGCCGCCGGCGCCATGGCTGCTTCGTCGTCGACGACGGTGTCGTCGAGGCGGCGCCGCCGCGCGCGCATTGGCAGCCGCTGGCCTACAACGCGCTGCACGGCGGTTTCGAGCGCTGGTTCGAGCCCTTGCCGGCCGACTGGGCGGCGTCGCCGGCCTGGCCGGCGCTGCTGTCGGCGCTGGCTGGCGTGGCCACGGCGCTGCGCGGCGAGCGCCGCTGGTACGTCGAGGCGCACCCGTTTCGCATCGACACCACCGACGGCATCGGCCGGCCGACACCCGAGGGCGCGCACCGCGACGGTGTCGACCTGGTCGCCGTGATCCTGGTCGCGCGCCACGCCGTGCTCGGCGGCGAGACGCGGGTCTTCGACGCTGCCGGCGCCCAGGGCGTGCGTTTCACGCTCGCCGAACCGTGGAGCGTGCTGCTGCTGGACGACGAGCGTGTGATCCACGAGAGCACGCCGATCCGGCCGCTGCAGGCCGGTGCACCGGCTTGGCGCGACACCCTGGTCGTGACGCTGCGCCGCGGCGATTTCCAGGGGCCCGACGGGGGCTGATCGTTCCGGCCGGCTGGGGGTAAGCTGCGGCCGCCGCGGCCAACCGCTGCGGCGCCCGCCACAGCAAGATCACGAATCCCGATGGCCGACCTCGACAAGACCCCAGACCCCGACAAGACCCCCGACCGCCGCCACCGCGAGCGTGTCGAACAGCTCGTCGCCCGCCCGCCGGTGCGTGCCTCCGGCACGCTGGCGCTGCCCGGCCGGCGCCTGGACTACGGCATCAGCGCCGAGTTCATCCCGGTGGCCGGCGAAGGCTTCGACGCTGCGCTCGCCGAGCCCCAGGCCGCGGTGATGACCACGGCCTACCAGCTGCAGGACGCCGCCGCCGGCACGCGCCCGGTGTGTTTCGCCTTCAACGGCGGCCCGGGTTCGGCCTCGATCTGGCTGCACCTGGGCGCGCTGGGCCCCAAACGCCTGGTCGTGCCGTCCGACGGCAGCATGCCGGCGCCGCCGTATGCGGTGGCCGACAACCCGCTGAGCTGGCTGGAGCACTTCGACCTCGTCTTCGTCGACCCTCCGCACACCGGCTGGTCGACGACCGCCGGCGAGGAGGTGCGCAAGAAGATGCTGTCGGTCGACGGCGACGTGAAGGCGCTGGCCGAGGTCGTGCGCACCTGGCTGACGCGGCACCGGCGCTGGGGTTCTCCGGTCTACCTGGCCGGCGAAAGCTACGGCACGACACGCGGCGCGGCGCTGGCTGACAAGCTGCTGGACGCCGGCGTCGCGCTCGCCGGCCTGGTGCTGGTGTCCTGCGCGATGGACCTGCAGAGCCTTTCCTTCGACCCGGCCAACGACCTGCCCTACGCGCTGTACCTGCCGGCCTTCGCCGTCGTCTCGCAGTACCACGGGCTGCTGAAGGGCGCGCTCGGCGAGTCGCGCGAAGCCGCGCAGGCCGCGGCCGAAGCCTTCGTCGACGAGGACTACGCCGGCGCGCTGCTGGCCGGTGCGCGGCTGTCGGACAAGCGCCGCGCGGCGGTGGCGCGCCGCGTCGCCGAGCTGACCGGCCTGCCGCGCGAGCTGGTCGAAGAGAAGAACCTGCGCATCAGCGACCGCGACTACTTCTTCGAGGCCATGCGGCCGCAGCGCCGCCTCGTCGGCCGGCTCGACGCGCGTGTCAGCGGCCCGATGCCGGCGCGGCGCAGCGACGACTGGGACTTCGACCCCGGCATCGAGGCCATCGCCGCGCCGTACACGATGGCCGCGATGGCCTATTTCGGCGAACTCGGGCTCGCCACCGAGCAGCGCTACGAGACCCTGTCGCACGAGGCGCACCGGGCCTGGAACTGGAACCGCGGCGACGCCCAGGGCAATGCCTACGCCAGCACCAGCCGCGACCTGGCGCGTGCGATGCGGCGCAACTCGCAGCTCAAGGTCTTCGTCGCCAGCGGCCGCTATGACCTGGGCACGCCGTACAGCGCCAGCGACTGGTCGCTGGCCCAGCTCGACGCGCCGCCCGAGGTGCTGGCACGCATCCAGCATCACTACTACGATGCCGGGCACATGATGTACACCCGGGAAGAGGACTTGATAAAACTCAAGTCCGACATCGCCCACTGGCTTGGATGATCGACTCATGCACATCGGAATCCTGACCGGCGGGGGCGACTGCCCCGGCCTCAACGCCGTCATCCGCGCGGTGACGCTGTCGCTGATCAACGAATGCGGTGCCAAGGTCACCGGCATCGAACGCGGCTTCCTCGGCCTGCTGACACGCTCGTCGCGGCCGCTGGACACCGCCGCCGTCGCCGGCATCCTGGCCGAAGGCGGCACGATCCTCGGCACGCACAACAAGTGCGACCCGTTCCACTATTTCGGTGCCAGCGGGGCGGACTGGTCCGCCCAGGCGATGGACTACGTGCGCGAGCTGGGGCTGGACGCGCTGGTCGCCATCGGCGGCGACGGCACGATGGCCATCGCGCACAAGTTCGAGGCCCTGGGCCTGCCGGTCGTCGGCGTGCCGAAGACGATCGACAACAACCTGTACTGCACCGAACGCACCTTCGGCTTCGACAGCGCGGTGGCCGTCGTCGCCGAGGCGCTGGACCGGCTGGCGACCACCGGCCGCAGCCACGGCCGCGTGATGATCGCCGAGACGATGGGCCGCTACGCCGGCTGGATCGCGCTCGAAGGCGGCATGGCCGGCGGGGCCGAGGTCATCCTGATCCCCGAGATCCCGTTCAGCGTCGAGGCGGTGGCCCGGCGCTGCCGCGAACGTGCCGTGCACGGGCTGTCGACGATCATCTCGATCGCCGAAGGCGCCGCGGCCGAGGGTGGCGGGCTGACCGTGCAGCGCACGATCGCCGACAGCCCCGACCCGCTGCGCCTGGGTGGCGTCGGCAACTGGCTGCAGCAGCAGCTGGAGCCGCTGGTCGACTGCGAGGTGCGCACGACGCTGCTGGGCCACACCCAGCGCGGCGGCTCGCCGACACCGTTCGACCGCGTGCTGGCCACGCGTTTCGGCTACCACGCGGCGCAGCTCGTCGAAGCCGGGCAGTTCGGCCGCATGGTCGCGCTGCAGGGCGACGCCGTCGTCAGCGTGCCGATCGCCGAGGTCGCGGGCAAGAACCGCCTCGTGCCGCGCGACCACGAGCTGGTACGCGCCGCACGAGGCATCGGCGTCTCGCTGGGCGAGAAGTAACTACAGCAGCCGGTGCAGGTCGGGCGCCAGGCGCCCGATCGCCGAGCGCAGCGCGGCGTCGTCGCGGCCGAAGTCGAAGTCCTGGAACTCGAAACCCGGGCCGACCGTCGCGCCGCAGTAGGCGTAGTCGCCGATCGGCTCGGCGGTCTGCCACCAGTCGGCCGGCACGACGTGGCGCCGGCAGTCGGCGTCGAGCACGACGTGTTCGAGCGTCTGCAGGTCCGGCGACAGCTGCCACAGCGCCAGCGGCCCGCCTTCCAGCAGGTGCCAGACCTCGCAGGAACGCACGCGGTGCCAGGCCGAGTGCTCGCCGTGCACGAGCAGGAAGTCGATCGTCGTCAGGCCGCGGCGTTCGCCGCGTTCCGTGGCGACGGTCTGCTGCGAGCGGTACAGCTCGGCGTAGTGGCCGCCCTCGGGGTGCGGCTTCAGCTTCAGGCGTTCGATCAGCGCCTGGGCGCGCTGCGGTACGACGCTCACGAGTCCCTCACGTCGGCCACCGGCTGCTGGCCGAAGTCGGCGCGCTCGAGATAGCGCAGCAGCTTGGCCGCTGCGGTCTCCGGGCTGTCGAGCATGCCGCCTTCGTGCAGGCCGACGAAACGCCCGCGGTCGGTGAAACGTGCCGGGTCGGCGCTGCGCAGCTGCACCTGCATGTCGGTGTCGATGACGCCCGGCGCCAGCGAGACGACGCGCGCGCCGTTCGGCCGCGCCGCCTCTTCGAGCGCGATCGCGCGCGCCAGGTGATCCATGCCGGCCTTGGCGGCGCAGTACGAGGCGCTGCCGGCCATCGCACGCCGGCCCAGGCCCGAGGACACGAACATCAGCTTGCGCGGCAGCTGCCAGGACGCCGTCGCGCGCAGGAAGGCCGAGGCCAGCAGCATCGGCGCTTCGAGCCCGACACGCAGCGCGTGCGACAGGTCGGCGGCGCCGACCTCGCCCAGCGGCGCCAGCTCGGAGATCACGCCGGCGTTGTTGACCAGCGTGACCGAGCCGAGCACGCCCGGGTCCTGGGCGTCGAGCCAGGCCGCCAGGCGGCTGGCCACCGGCGCCGGTTCGGCGAGGTCGACGGTCCAGGCGATCAGCGCCGGGTGTTCGAGCGGCGGCGCGCGGCGCGCCAGCGTCAGCACGCGGTCGCCGCGGTCGAGCAGCTGGCGCACCAGCGCGAGGCCCAGCCCGCGCGAGCCGCCGGTGACGAGGGTGAGGGAGGTCTTCATCGCTTCGAGCATACTGGCGCCGCCCATGAATCGTGTCCTGAAAAGCCCATTCCTCGTCGCGCTGCTGGCCGGCGTCGCCATCCTCGTCATCGCCTTCGTGCCCGCGCTCTGGCAGGTGCTGCGCGGCACCGCCTCGGCCCCCGTGTCGTCCGCCGACACGCCGTGGAGCATCGCCGCCCGCGGCGACGGCGTCGCCGCCTTCGGCCTGCAACTGCCCGGCAGCACGCTGGGCGACGCCGACCACCGCTGGGGCGAAGACCTGCAGCTCGCGGTGATGGCCGAGACCGGCCAGGCCGGCGCGCTGGAAGGTTATGTCGAGCGTTTCGAAGCCGGCGGCGTCGGCGGCCGGTTGCTGCTGACCACCGCCTTGCCCGACGCCGAACTGCGGCGCCTGCAGCAGTCGTCCGCCGAGCGCCAGCCGGCCGGCGGCACGTTGTGGCGCTACCCGCTGCGCGCGAGCGAGCGCCAGGCGATGGCGGCCACGCCGCTGGTCGGGCTGACCTTCATCCCGGCGGCCAACCTCGACGCGCAGACACTGCGCCAGCGTTTCGGCGAGCCCGACGAAGTCATCGCGCCGGGCGGCCGCCTCGAGCACTGGCTGTATCCGTCGCGTGGCCTGGCAATCGCCGTCGACGCCGAAGGCCGCGAGCTGCTGCAGGTCGTCGCGCCGGCCGACTTCGAGCGCCGGCTGCGCGCGCCGCTCAAGACAACGGTTTCGGCAGCGGCTTCCCCTGCAGCATCGGCCCCACGCTGAAGAACGCACCGCCGGCGACGTGGTGGATCGTGCGCAGGGCCTCGTGCTCCGGCGCGAACTCCCAGTGCCCGGCGCGGAACACACGCGCGTCGGCCTGCGCTGCGACGACCTCGGCGAGGAACAGGTCGTAGGTCTGCTCGATGTGCGGCTCGCGCAGCAGCCGGCATTCGAGCCAGCCGACGCAGCCTTCGACCAGCGGCGCGCCGGTCGCGCGGCCGGCGAAGGCGCCCAGGCCGTAGCGCTCGAACTTGTCGACTCCGTCGTGGCCGCTGGTGTTGCCCACCGTCACCGTGGCGTCGGCCAGCGCGACGCAGGGGATGTTGAGCGCGAACTCGCCGGCGGCTTCGAGCAGCGTGCGCGTGAAGGTGCTCTTGTCGAGCACGACGGCGACCTTGGGCGGGTCGAAGTCCAGCGGCATCGCCCAGGCCGCGGCCATCACGTTGCGGCGGCCGCCGTGGGCGGCGCTGACGAGCACCGTCGGGCCGTGGTTCAGCAATCGGTAGGCGTGTTTAAGGTCGACGTCCTGTTTCATCGTCCGGGCTTTCAGAAGTCGGGCGCGCGCTCGAATTCGAGGCGTTCGCCGGTGACGGGATGCGGGAAGGCCAGGCGCGCGGCGTGCAGCAGCAGCCGCGGCGCCGCGGCCGCCAGTTCGGGCGGCGCGTAAAGGTCGTCGCCGAGCATCGGGTGGCCGATCGTCGCCAGGTGCAGGCGCAGCTGGTGCGAGCGCCCGGTGACGGGCTCGAGTTCGACGCGTGTGCGCGCGGCCGCCACGTCGCGCGCCAGCACGCGCCAGCGCGTCAGCGAAGGCTTGCCGCGTTCGTGGCAGACCTTCTGTCGCGGCCGGTTCGGCCAGTCGCAGATCAGCGGCGCGTCGACCTCGCCTTCGTCCCCGGCCATCAGCCCGGCGACGACGGCGACGTAGCGTTTGTCGACGCGGCGCTCGGCGAAGGCGATCGACAGCGTGCGCTGCGCCGCCGCGCCGCGGCCGTAGACCATCAGCCCCGAGGTCGCCATGTCCAGCCGGTGCACGGTCAGCGCGTCGGGCCAGCAGGCCTGGGCGCGCGCCACGAGGCAGTCCTGCTTGTCGGGGCCGCGCCCGGGCACGGCCAGCAGCCCGGCGGGTTTGGCCAGCACCAGGCAGTGCTCGTCGGCGTACAGGCAGTCGGGCGTCAACATCGGCCGCGAGCATAACGAGCGCCGTGGCGTGCACGCCGCAGCCGGGTGCGCCTGGGTTGACGCCTCCAGAACGATCGGCGCACAGTGCGCGGCTGCTATCCACTCGCCACACAGGAGGCCGCCATGGAACATCGGGACCTTGCCGTTTACGGCCTTCGCCGCGCCGCGCGCTGACGCGCGAGTTCCGGATCTCCCGCCCGGCCACGCCGGGCTGCTGAAGTCCTCCGCCCGCCGGCCCCCGGCGCGCCGACAGGCCCTCCCCATCGAGCCCCGCCCGGCCATCCAGCCGGCGGACCGATCACGCGCGGCCATCGGCCGCGCCACGGGACTTCAGTTCATCATGTCTTTTGTTTCCCCGTACGAGCGGCTGCAGGCCATCGGCCTGACGCCGCAGCTTCTTCTTCCCTGCCGTTTCCTCTGCCCGAAGGCGACGCCGCGCTGATGCGCGTCGCCGAGGTGCACCGCGACAGCCTCGTGCTGCACGACGGCGAGGCCACCGCGCCGGCACGCGCCCGCCCGGCGCTGCTGCAGGCGCTGGCGGCCGACGCCGACGCGCTGGCCGTCGGCGACTGGGTGCGCGCCGAGCGCAACACCTTCGGCGAATGGTGGGTCGACGCACGCGTGCCGCCACGCACGCAGCTCGCGCGCCGCCTGCACGACGGCCGCGAGAAGGTCGAACGTGTGGTGCTGGCGAGCAACGTCGACACCGCGCTGCTGGTCATGGGCTTGGACCACGACTTCAACCTGCGTCGGCTGGAGCGTTATCTGGCGCTGGTGCGCCTGGCCGGCGTCGGCGCCGTGGTCGTGCTGAGCAAGGCCGACCTCTGCGTCGACCTCGCCCGGCGCTTGCGCGACGCGCAGACGCTGGTGCCGGCCGGCGTCGAGGTGCTGGCGCTGGACTCGCTGCACGACGACGTCGCCTCGCAGCTCGCGCCCTGGCTCGCGCCGGGGCAGACGCTGGTGCTGCTGGGCTCCAGCGGCGCCGGCAAGAGCACGCTGGCCAACGCCTTGTGCGGCGAGACCGTGGCCGCGACCGGCGGCACGCGCCGCGGCGACGGCCGCGGCCGCCACACGACGACAGTGCGCACGCTGCATCCGCTGCCCGGCGGCGCCTGCATCGTCGACACGCCGGGGCTGCGTTCGCTGCGCCTGGACGGCGACGCGGGCGACGTCGCCGGCGCCTTCGACGACATCACGGCGCTGGCCGCGCAGTGCCGCTTCCGCGACTGCCGCCACGAGGGCGAACCGGGCTGCGCCGTGCGCGGCACGGTCGCGCCCGAGCGGCTGAAGAGCTTCGGCAAGCTGGTGCGCGAGGCGCAGCGCGACTCGATGAGCGCGCTGCAGCGCCGCGAGCAGGTCGCGCAGTGGAAGGCGCGCAGCCGCATCGGCCGGGCGAACATCCGTGCCAAACGCGGCTGACCGGCTTGCGCCCGCGTGGCACCGGGCGCACAGTGGGCCGTCGCCACCGCCCGGAGTCGCCATGTCCGAATCCGGCACGCTCGCCGTGCTGCCCGCGCCCGAACGCCCGGCCTGGACGCTGGCCGACCTGCGCGGGCTGGTGCAGCTGGGCATCGATGCCGGCGTCGGCATCGCCGGGATCGCCGAGCAGTTGCACGGCACGATCCTGGCGCGGCGCGCGCCGCTGGGCGCGCCGCACGAGGGCGGCACGCGCGGCCTCACCGGCTTCGTCTACGGCAACGTGCGCGGCGGCATGCGCCTCGTCGGCCGCGGCGTCGACGGCCTGCTCAAGCGCCTGGAGAGCGAGCCGCCGCCGGCCACCGCGGCTTCGCGCGAAGCGGTGCTGGCGGCGGTCAACGGCCTCTGGGGCGACCACCTCGCCGCCACCGGCAACCCGCTGGCGATCACGATGAGCCTGCGCCACGCCGGCCACCGGCTGGCGCCGGGTCGCGAGGCGCTGGCGGCGGCTTTCCCCGACGCCGGCGACCGCGTCGTCGTGCTGGTGCACGGCCTGTGCATGAACGACCTGCAGTGGCAGCGCCAGGGCTATCACCACGGCTGGGCGCTGGCGCGGGCGCTGGGCTGCCCGGTGCTGAGCCTGCACTACAACAGCGGCCTGCACGTCTCGCACAACGGCGCGCGCTTCGCGGCGCTGCTGGAGCGGCTGCAGCGCGACTGGCCGGTGCCGCTGTCGCGGCTGGTGCTGGTCGGCCACAGCATGGGCGGGCTGGTCGCGCGCAGCGCGATCGTGCACGCCGAACAGCACGGCCTGGCCTGGCGCTCGCGGCTGCAGGCGCTGGCCTGCCTGGGCACGCCGCACCACGGGGCGCTGCTCGAACGCGCCGGGCACCTGGTCGACGGCGTGCTCGGCGCCAGCCCTTACCTGGCGCCGTTCGCGCGCCTGCTGGGCGTGCGCAGCGCCGGCATCAACGACCTGCGCTGGGGCCATGTGCGGGACGAGGACTGGTGCGGCCACGGTGCCGGCGGTCCGGCGCGCGACCAGCGCGTGCCGACGCCGCTGCCGGCCAGCGTGCCGGTCTACCTGGTGGCGGCGACGACGGTGGCCGAACCACGCGGCCTGCGCCACGCGCTGGTCGGCGACGGGCTGGTGACGGTGGCCAGCGCCTGGGGCGAGCACCGCGATCCGGCCCTCGCGCTGGCGCTGCCGGCGAGCCACAAGCGGCTCGTCACGCGCGCCGACCACTGGGACCTGCTGAACCGCGCCGAGGTCAGCGACGCGCTGTGCGGCTGGCTGGCCTGAGGTTCAGCGCGCCTTGGCGGGAGCGGTGGCCACCAGTTCGTCGCGTTCGGCCAGCGCCGGGAAGACCTTGAACCAGGCCGCGGCGACGGCCAGCGTGCCCAGCCCGCCGAGCACCACCGAGCCCACCGGCCCGAGCAGCGCCGCCGTCGCGCCGGACTCGAACTCGCCGAGCTGGTTGGACGCGCCGATGAAGATCGAGTTGACGGCGCTGACGCGGCCGCGCATCTCGTCGGGCGTCTCCAGCTGCACGAGCGTCTGGCGGATGACGACGCTGATCATGTCGGCCGCGCCGCTGATGCCCAGCACCGACAGCGACAGCCAGAACGAGGTCGACAGCCCGAAGACGAGCTGGGCGACGCCGTAGACCGCGACCGCGCCGAGCAGCACGCGCCCGGTGCGGCGGCGCACCGGCCAGCGCGTCAGCAGCCCCGAGGTCAGCAGCGCGCCGACCGCCGGGGCGCTGCGCAGCAGCCCCAGCCCCCACGGCCCGACGTGCAGGATGTCCTTGGCGAACATCGGCAGCAGCGCCGTCGCGCCGCCGAGCAGCACCGCGAACAGGTCCAGCGACATCGCGCCCAGCACCGGCTTCTTCTGCCAGACGAAACGCACGCCGGCCAGCAGCGTCTCGCTCGTCACCGGCGCGGCCGGCGGCGGCGCGTGTTCGTAGCGCACCGCCATCGCCAGCGCCGTGCCCAGCCCGAACAAGGTCGTGCAGGCGGCGTAGACCGCGGCCGCGCCGGCGACGTAGACGACACCGCCGATCGCCGGGCCGGCGATGACCGCCGCCTGCATCGCCGCCGACGAGAAGGCCAGCGCCCGCGGCAGCAGCGTTGCCGGCACCAGCGAGGGCACCAGCGCCTGCTGCGCCGGCATCTGGAAGGCGCGCACGACGCCCAGCGCGACCGAGACGCCGAGCAGCAGCTCGCGGTTGGCCCAGCCGCCGGCGCTGGCCAGCCACAGCAGCGCCGACACCAGCGCCGTCGCGCCCAGGCTGGCGGCGAGGATGCGGCCGCGGTGCACGCGGTCGATCAGCTGTCCGGCCGGCAGCGCCAGCACCATCGCCGGCGCGAACTGCAGCAGGCCGACGAGGCCCAGGTCCCAGGCCGAACCGGTGAGGTCGTACATCTGCCAGCCGACCGCGACCATGGCCATCTGGCCGGCGGCGGTGCCGGCGAGGCGGGCGAACCAGAAGTAGACGAAGCCGCGATGGGCGAAGAGGGAGTCGGAGGCGGGGGACAACGGACGGGTAAATCGGTGAAAACGCGGACCATAGCACCGGGCCTTCGGCCCAGCCGCGGAGTCGGGCTCGTTCAGTTGCCGCCGCGGCGCGCCGAACGCAGCCGGCCGAGCGCGATCTGCAGCGCACGCGCATCGCTGCTGGCGCGGTGGCGCGCCAGCCCGAGTTCGCCGATGACGCCGCGGCGTTCGTCACCCAGGCGCGCCAGCGCGTCCTCGTCGAGCAGCCGGGCCACGGTCTCGAGCCGGAACGACGGGTGCACGCCGGCTTCCTCGAACAGCGCGCCGAGCCAGGCGTAGTCGTGCGCCCAGCCGTCACAGTAGACGGTGCGGCCGGCGAGGTCGACGTTGAGCATCGCCGCGACCTCGGCCGCCGGGCGGCCGCAGCGCTCCAGCGTCTCGCGCTCGATGCCGTGCACGCCGGCGGCGCGCTCGTCCCAGTGCGTCCAGCCGATGGCCGGGCGGATCAGCGTGCAGCGTGCGCGGCCGTCGGGCAGCACGTAGCCGACCTCGATCGGGTAGCTGGCGCGCCCGAAGCCCGAGGCCTCGACGTCGAGCACGCAGGGCAGCTCGGGCGGCAGTGGGGCGGAGGCGGGCGTCATGCGCGCAGACAGGCAAGGATCGGGCCGGCCTGCGGTTACGATCGGGGTACCAATGCCCAAGATCCTCGTCCTCAACGGTCCCAACCTCAACCTGCTCGGCCAGCGCGAGCCCGAGGTCTACGGCCGCACGACGCTGGCCGACGTCGAGGCCTTGTGCCGCGATGCCGGCGCGCGCCTGGGTGTCGAGGTCGAATGCCGCCAGAGCAACCACGAAGGCGTGCTGATCGACGCGCTGCACGAGGCCGGCCGCGCCGTGAAGGCCGGCGAGCTGCTGGGCGTGGTCTTGAACGCGGGCGCCTACACCCACACCTCGGTGGCACTGTTCGACGCCATCAGGGGCGCCGAGGTGCCGGTGATCGAGGTGCACGTCTCCAACGTGCACGCCCGCGAGGCCTTCCGCCACCACAGCTACATCTCGCCCGCGGCCGCCGGCATCGTCGTCGGCTTCGGTGTCGACGGCTACCGGCTGGCGATCGAAGGCCTGGTGCGACAGCGGCGCGCCTGACGCGCCTTTCCCGCCCGCCGCGGCGGGAGTCCCCGGCCAGCAGGGATGATGCCCTTGGCCGACAATCCCGTTTCACGAGACGACTGGACCGCCGATGTCCCGACCGATTTCCCTGACGCCCGAGCGCCTGCGTGGCATGCGCCGCGGCATCGAGAAGGAAAGCCTGCGCGCCGACCGTCACGGCGCGCTGGCGATGACGCCGCACCCCGAAGCGCTGGGTTCGGCGCTGACGCATCCGCACATCACGACCGATTTCAGCGAGTCGCAGATGGAGCTGATCACCGGCGTGCACGCCGGCGTCGAGGCCTGCCTGGAAGAGCTGCGCCGCGTGCACCAGTTCGTCTACCGCGAGCTCGGCGACGACGTGCTCTGGGTCGCCAGCATGCCGTGCCGGCTGCCGGCCGACGAGAACATCCCGATCGGCCGCTACGGCTCGTCCAACGTCGGCCGCGCCAAGAGCGTCTACCGCATGGGCCTGGGCCACCGCTACGGCCGGCGCATGCAGACGATCTCGGGCATCCACTACAACTGGTCGCTGCCCGGGCTGGACGACGACGACTACTTCGCGCTGATCCGCAACTTCCGCCGCCATTCCTTCCTGCTGCTGCTGCTGTTCGGCGCCTCGCCGGCGCTCGGCGCCTGTTTCGTCGAAGGCCGCGATCACGGCCTGGAGCCGCTGGGCCCGTGTTCGCTGCACCTGCCGCACGCGACCTCGCTGCGCATGGGGCGGCTGGGCTACCAGAGCGACGCGCAGTCCTCGATCTCCGCCAGCTACAACAACCTCGAGAGCTATGCCGCGTCGCTGCACGACGCGCTGACGCGGCCGTACCCGGCCTACGAGGCGATCGGCGTGCGCAACCCGGGCGGCGAGTACAACCAGCTCGCGACGACGCTGCTGCAGATCGAGAACGAGTTCTACGGCACGATCCGCCCCAAGCGCACGATCGCCGCCGGTGAACGCCCGCTGCATGCACTGCGCGCGCGCGGCGTCGAGTACGTCGAGGTGCGCTGCATGGACCTCGACCCGTTCGAGCCGCTGGGCATCGCCGAGTCGACGATGCGTTTCCTCGACGTCTTCCTGCTGCACTGTCTGAGCATCGCCAGCCCCGAGGACACGCCCACCGAGATCGCCGAGCTCAAGCGCAACCAGAACCTCGTCGCCACCGCCGGCCGCCAGCCCGGGCTGCGGCTGGAACGCGGCGGGCGCTCGGTGGCGCTGGCCGACTGGGCGGCCGAGATCGTCGCCGGCTGCCTGCCGCTGGCGCACCAGGTCGACGCGGTGCTGGGCGGCGACGCCTACGCCCGCGCCGTCGCCCAGGCCGACGAACGCCTGCGATGGCTGCAGACGACGCCGTCGGCGCGGGTGCTGGCCGCGGCGCGTTCGGACTTCGGCGGTTCGTTCTGCGACTTCGTGCTCGCGCAGTCGGAGCAGACCAAGGGCGTGTTGCGCTCGCTGCCGTTCCCGGCCGAGGTCGAGGCCGAGTTCCGCGCCGAGGCGCTGGCCTCGCTGCAGGAGCAGCGCCGCATCGAGGCCGCCGACACCCAGTCCTTCGAGGACTACCGCGTCGACTACCTGTCGCCGGCGCGGCTGACTGTCGCCGGCTGAAGCCGGCGCTTCAGGCGCGGCGCAGCGCCTCGTAGGTGGCGATGCCGCCCAGCGTCATCAGCACCGAGCCGGCGACGTGCACGAGGATCGTCGTCGCCGCCCAGGCCAGCCGCCCCTGCTGCAGCAGCACGACGACCTCGGCCGAGAAGGTCGAGAAGGTCGTCAGGCCGCCGAGGAAACCGGTGACCGCGAACAGCCGCCACTCCGGCGGCAGCGTGACGTGGTGCGCGAACAGCGCCAGCGCGACGCCGATCAGGTAGCCGCCCAGCAGGTTGGCGGCCAGCGTGCCCGGCGGCAGCGTCGGGAACAGGCCGTTGAGCGCGAGCCCCAGCCACCAGCGCAGCAGGGCGCCAAGCGCGGCGCCGAGCGCGATCGAGAGCATCGAGCCGATCATCGGCGGGGCAGGGCGGTCACGGGCATGGCGGCGGATTATCGGCGGGCGCTGCCGTCAAGGCGGCGACGCGGGCGCTTCGGTACCATCGCCGCCGAATCAACTCTCACCGCTTCCCGCGAGGAAAAAACCATGGCAATGGACGTCGTCGACTTCGAGATCAAGGGCTCGGAGATGCAGTTCGTCGAGATCGAACTCGATCCGGGCGAGGCTGCGGTTGGCGAAGCCGGCAGCATGATGTTCATGGACGCCGGCATCACGATGGACACCGTGTTCGGCGACGGCAGCCAGAGCGGCGGCGGCGGCCTGTTCGGCAAGCTGCTGTCGGCCGGCAAGCGCCTGGTCACCGGCGAGTCGCTGTTCACCACGGTCTACACCAACCAGGGCGCCGGCAAGCTGCGTGTCGCCTTCGCCGCGCCCTACGCGGGCAAGATCCTTCCGATGGACCTGTCCAAGCTGGGCGGCACGCTGATCTGCCAGAAGGACGCCTTTCTCTGCGCGGCGCGTGGCGTCTCGCTGGGCGTCGCGCTGCAGCAGCGCCTGTCCACCGGTTTCTTCGGCGGCGAGGGTTTCATCATGCAGCGCCTGGACGGCGACGGCCTGGCCTTCGTGCACGCCGGCGGCACCGTCGTGCGCCGTGAACTGCAGGCCGGGCAGACGCTGCTCGTCGACACCGGCTGCGTCGTCGCCTACACGCCGGGCGTGGACTTCGACATCCAGTACGTCGGCAAGATCAAGACCGCGCTGTTCGGCGGCGAGGGCCTGTTCCTGGCCAAGATGACCGGCCCGGGCACCGTCTGGCTGCAGAGCCTGCCGCTGTCGCGTCTGGCCTCGCGCATCTTCGCGGCGGCGCCGCAGCGTGGCGGCTCGCGCGAGGAAGGCTCGGTGCTGCCCTTCGCGGCGGCCGGTGGCGTGCTCGGCGGCCTCTTCGGCGGCGACGACGAATAAGCCGTGACGCCGCGCCCGTCTCCGACTTCCCGGGCCGCACGATGACGCGGCTGCTCGATGCCTTCTGGCGCGCCGCGGCCTACTGCCTGCACCCGCGCGTCATCCTCTGGTCGCTGCTGCCGCTGCTGATCGCCGGCGGCGCCGCCGGTTTCGCCGGCTGGGCCTTCTGGGAGAGCTCGGTCGACGCGGTGCGGGCGACGCTGGAGCAATGGGCGCTGGTCTCGGCGGCGCTGCGCTGGCTGGACGCGATCGGCGGCCAGGGGCTGCACGCGCTGGTGGCGCCGCTGGTCGTCGTCGCGCTGGCGGTGCCGGCGCTGATCGTCGTCACGCTGCTGCTGGTGGCGCTGCTGGTGACGCCGGCGATCGTCGACCTCGTCGCCGCGCGGCGTTTCCCGACGCTGGAACGGCGCCGCGGCGGCCGCTGGTGGCAGGGGCTGGCCTGGTCGCTGTCGGCGACGATCGTTGCCTCGGTCGTGCTCGTGCTGAGCCTGCCGCTGTGGCTGGTGCCGCTGGTCGCGCTGGTGCTGCCGCCGCTGATCTGGGGCTGGCTGACCTACCGCGTCTACACCTTCGACGTGCTCGCCGCGCACGCCGACGCCGACGAGCGCCGCCGCATCATGGCCGAGCAGCGCTGGCCGCTGCTGGCCATCGGCGTGATCTGCGGCTACCTGGGCGCGGCGCCGACGCTGCTGTGGGCCGTCAGTGCGGCGACGCTGATCCTGGCGCCGGTGCTGATCGTCGCCTCGGTCTGGCTGTACACGCTGGTCTTCGCGTTCGCGTCGGCCTGGTTCGCGCACTTCGCGCTCGACGCGCTCGAGCGCCTGCGCCGCGAGGCCAGTGCCGTCGACCTGCCGGTGGCCGAAGCGCCGCCGCCCGTCACCTTCGACACGCTGCCACCGCCATGAACATCGGCACCATCATCATCGGCGACGAGATCCTGTCCGGAAAACGCCGCGACCTGCACCTGGCCAAGCTGATCGAGATGCTGGCGGCGCGCGGGCTGACGCTCTCCTGGGCGCGCTACGTCGGCGACGAACGTGCGCGCATCAGCGAGACGCTGGCCCAGGCCTTCGCCAGCGGCGACCTGGTCTTCTCCTTCGGCGGCATCGGCGCCACGCCCGACGACCACACGCGCCAGGCCGCGGCCGACGCGCTGGGCGTGCCGCTGGCGCTGCATCCCGAGGCGCGCGACCTGATCCTGGCGCGCGTTCGCGAGATGGCCGCCGAGCAGGGCGAGCCCTACGAGCCCGACCGGCCCGACAACGCGCGCCGGCTGCACATGGGCGTCTTCCCGGCCGGTGCGGCGATCATTCCCAATCCGTACAACAAGATCCCCGGCTTCTCCGTCGGCCACGTGCACTTCGTGCCCGGTTTCCCGGTGATGGCCTGGCCGATGGTCGAGTCGGTGCTCGACGGCCGCTACGCCCATCTGCACCAGGATGCGGCGCCGCGCGAACGTTCGGTGCTCGTCTTCGGGTCGATGGAGTCGACGCTGACACCGCTGATGGAGGAGATCGAGACCCGCTTCGCGCCGGTCAAGGTCTTCAGCCTGCCGAGCGTCGACCACCCGACGCACGGGCGTCATATCGAGCTGGGCGTCAAGGGTCGCGGCGAGATCGTCGATGCCGCCTACGTCGCGCTGCGCGACGGCGCCGCGGCGCTGGGTGCGCGGCTGGGCGACGAGTTGGTGCGTTGATGCACCACCATGGGCACCACGTTGGTGCGACACTTCGCACCATCCTGGAATAGCCCTCGCCCAGCGTCGTGGGAGGAGCTGTCGCATCCCGCATCGTGCCTGCGTTGGCCCCCTGGTCGCTGGCACACCTTCTGCTACATTCGCTCGCGCCTTTCGGGGTAAGTACCGAGGGGTCGCCCCGATCAGACCAACCCTTTCCCACGAGCCCCCGCTAGGAGATCTGAATGGCAAAGACCGTTGCCGACGTGATGAAGCTGGTGAAGGAGAACGAAGTCAAGTTCGTCGACTTCCGCTTCACCGACACCCGCGGCAAGGAACAGCACGTCTCGGTGCCCGTTTCCGCTTTCGACGAAGACAAGTTCACCGCCGGTCATGCCTTCGACGGCTCCTCGATCGCCGGCTGGAAGGGCATCGAAGCGTCCGACATGCTGCTGATGCCGGACCCGAACAGCGCCAACATCGACCCGTTCTACGAAGAGCCGACGCTGATCCTGACCTGCGACGTGCTCGAGCCGGGTGACGGCAAGCCTTACGAGCGCGATCCGCGTTCGCTGGCCAAGCGTGCCGAGGCCTACCTCAAGAGCAGCGGCCTGGGCGACACCGCCTTCTTCGGTCCGGAACCCGAGTTCTTCATCTTCGACCAGGTCCACTGGCACGTCGGCATGGACGGCAGCCACGTGAAGATCACGTCGGAAGAAGCCCCGTGGTCGACCAGCAAGGAGCTGGAAGGCGGCAACATGGGCCACCGTCCGGCGGTCAAGGGCGGCTACTTCCCGGTGCCCCCGGTCGACAGCTTCCAGGACATGCGCTCGGAGATGTGCCTGATCCTCGAATCGCTGGGCATCCCGGTCGAAGTCCACCACCACGAAGTGGCGGCCCCGGGCCAGAACGAGATCGGCACCAAGTTCAGCACGCTCGTCGAGCGCGCCGACTGGCTGCAGCTGCAGAAGTACGTGATCCACAACGTCGCGCACGCCTACGGCAAGACCGCGACCTTCATGCCCAAGCCGGTCGTCGGCGACAACGGCTCCGGCATGCACGTGCACCAGTCGGTCTGGAAGGACGGCAAGAACCTGTTCGCCGGCGACGGCTACGGCGGCCTGTCCGAGTTCGCGCTGTACTACATCGGCGGCATCATCAAGCACGCCCGTGCGCTGAACGCGATCACGAACCCGGGCACCAACAGCTACAAGCGTCTGGTGCCGGGCTTCGAAGCGCCGGTCAAGCTGGCCTACTCGGCCCGCAACCGCTCGGCCTCGATCCGCATCCCGTTCGTCAGCAACCCCAAGGGCCGCCGCATCGAAGCGCGCTTCCCGGATCCCCTGATGAACCCGTACCTGGGCTTCGCCGCGCTGCTGATGGCCGGCCTGGACGGCGTCGAGAACAAGATCCACCCGGGCGAAGCCGCCACGAAGGATCTGTACCACCTGCCGCCGGAAGAAGACGCGAAGATCCCGACCGTCTGCCACAGCCTCGACCAGGCCCTCGAGTACCTCGACAAGGACCGCGCCTTCCTGACCAAGGGCGGCGTGTTCACCGATGCGTACATCGACGCCTACATCGAGCTGAAGATGCAGGAAGTCACGCGCTTCCGCATGACGACCCATCCGGTCGAGTTCGACATGTACTACAGCATCTAAAGTCCGCCGGCGCTCGCGCGTCACGGTCTGCAGAAGGGACGGTTCGCCGTCCCTTCTTCGTTTCGGCGCGCCACAATCCACCGCACGGAGGTATCCCCCATGTCCCGTCGGCGAAGCGCCGGCCTCGTCTTGCTGCTGCTGGGTTCGGCAGCCGCCCACGCGCAAGGCGACAGCGGTCCCGTCTACCGCTGCCCCGGCAACCCCGAGAGCTACACCAACATGCTGTCGCCGCAGCAGGCCAAGGACCGCGGCTGCCGCACGATCGAAGGCTCGCCGATCACGATCGTGCAGACGCGCCGGCCGACGCCGGCTGCCGCGGCGTCCAGTGCCCGGCCGGCCGACAGCCGTGTCGACCCGGCCGAGCAGCGTGCGCGCGATAGCGACGCGCGCCGCATCCTGCAGGACGAACTGCAGCGCGAGGAGCAGCGTCTGGCCGAGCTGCGCAAGGAATACAACGGCGGCCAGCCCGAGCGCCGCGGCGACGAGCGCAACTACCAGAAGTACCTGGACCGCACGGCCTCGCTGAAGGCGCAGATCGAGCGCAAGGAAGAGGACGTGGCGGCGATCCGTCGCGAGCTGTCCAAGGTCTCGCCGTGAACACCGATCCCGATACGCTCGACGGCTTCGACGCCTTCGACTACCTGGCGACGATGGTCGGCATCGGGGCCGCCGATGGCCGCTGCCTGTTCGTCAACTCGACGCTGGAGAACCTGATCGGCCAGTCGCGGCGCACGCTGCGCCGCGGCAGCGTCTTCGACTGGCTCGTCGACCCGTCGCGGCTGCGCGAGACGCTGGCCTCGGTGGTCAACGGCGAGGTCTCCTGCGGCCGTTTCGACGCCGTGCTCAAGCGCCCGGCCTCGCTGGGCCCGGCGGCGGACCTGCCGGTGCACGTCATCGTCAGCCAGATGGACCACGCCGAGCGTGTGCTGATCGAGCTGATCGAGGTCGAGCAGCAGACCCGGCTGGACCGCGAGGAGCGCGCCCACGGCCTGGCGCAGGCCAACAAGGAGCTGGTGCGCAACCTGGCGCACGAGATCAAGAACCCGCTGGGCGGCATCCGCGGCGCGGCGCAGCTGCTGGCGATGGACGTGCAGTCCAAGGAGCTGACCGAGTACACCCAGGTCATCATCCACGAGGCCGACCGGCTGCAGGCGCTGGTGGACCGGCTGCTGGCGCCGCATCGCCGGCCGCACGTCGTCGGCGACGTCAACATCCACGAGATCTGCGAGCGCGTTCGTTCGCTGGTGATGGCCGAGTACCCGCGCGGGCTGACCGTCGAACGCGACTACGACACCTCGATCCCCGAGTTCCGCGGCGACCGCGAGCAGCTGATCCAGGCGGTGCTGAACATCGCCCACAACGCGACGCAGGCGCTGGCCGAGCGCATCGCCGCCGGCGACGCCGAGATCGTGCTGCGCACACGCGTCGCGCGCCAGGTCACCTTCGGGCGCAAGCGTTTCCGGCTGGCACTCGAATTGCATATCCAGGACAACGGGCCGGGCGTGCCCGAAGCCATCCGCGATCGCATCTTCCACCCCCTGGTGTCGGGGCGCGAAAACGGTTCCGGCCTCGGGCTGACGTTGGCGCAGACATTCGTGCAGCAGCATCAGGGCACGATCGAATGCGACAGCGTTCCGGGCCGGACCGTGTTCAAGCTGCTGATTCCTCTGCCTTGAGTCCGACTCGATGATCCTTGCCCGCGTCACGCAGTCCAAGCTGTCAAGCCGCCGCCACGGACCCGGTTCCGCCGGTCCGAAGACGCTACGGGGGGGCCTATGAAGCCGATCTGGATCGTCGACGACGATCAATCCATCCGCTTCGTGCTCGAGAAGGCGCTGGTGCGCGAGCAGTTCGCCGTGCGCAGCTTCTCCGGCGCACGCGACGTGCTCGCCGCGCTCGACGACGACGAGCCGCAGGTGCTGGTCAGCGACATCCGCATGCCCGGTGGTTCGGGCATCGACCTGCTGTCCAAGGTGAAGGCGCGCCTGCCCGGGCTGCCGGTCATCATCATGACCGCCTACTCGGACCTGGACAGCGCCGTCTCGGCCTTCCAGGGCGGCGCCTTCGAGTACCTGCCCAAGCCCTTCGATCTGACCAAGGCCGTCGAGCTGATCCGCCGCGCCGTCGACGAGAGCCTGCGCGACGAGGTCGGCGAGACCGTCGACAAGGCCGTGCCCGAGATGCTGGGCCAGGCGCCGGCGATGCAGGACGTGTTCCGTGCCATCGGCCGCCTCAGCCAGAGCAACGTCACGGTGCTGATCACCGGCGAGAGCGGCTCGGGCAAGGAGCTCGTCGCGCGTGCGCTGCACAAGCACAGCCCGCGCGGCCAGGGCCCGTTCGTCGCGATCAACACCGCGGCGATCCCGAAGGACCTGCTGGAAAGCGAGCTCTTCGGCCACGAGCGCGGCGCCTTCACCGGCGCCCAGACGATGCGCCGCGGCCGCTTCGAGCAGGCCGACGGCGGCACGCTGTTTCTCGACGAAATCGGCGACATGCCGTTCGACCTGCAGACGCGGCTGTTGCGCGTGCTGTCGGACGGCCAGTTCTACCGCGTCGGCGGCCACCAGCCGCTGAAGACCAACGTGCGCGTGATCGCCGCGACGCACCAGAACCTCGAGCAGCGCGTCAAGGACGGCGTCTTCCGCGAAGACCTCTACCACCGCCTGAACGTCATCCGCCTGCGCCTGCCGGCGCTGCGCGAGCGCCGCGAGGACATCCCGATGCTCACGCGCTTCTTCCTGCAGAAGAGCGCGCGTGAGCTGGGTGTCGAGGCCAAGCGCATCACCGACGCCGCCGTCGCCCGGCTGCAGGGCTTCGACTTCCCCGGCAACGTGCGCCAGCTCGAGAACGTCTGCCACTGGCTGACGGTGATGGCGCCGGCGCAGGTCGTCGAACCGAAGGATCTGCCGCCCGAGCTGCTGGCCACGCCCGAACTGCGCGCCTACGTGCCGGCCGCGACGCCCGATGCCGCACCGGCCGCCGCGGCCGCGTCGGCGCTGCCGCTGCCTTCGGTGCCGGCCGCGCCTGTCGAAGCCGCCACGCCCGGCTGGCTGGCCGACCTGGAGCGCGAGGCGCGCCGCCGCCTCGAGTCCGGCGAGCCCGACGTCTGGGACGTGCTGACGCGCCAGTTCGAAGGCCGGCTGATCCACACCGCGCTGGACATCACGCGCGGCCGCCGCATCGAGGCGGCGCAGAAGCTGGGCATCGGCCGCAACACGATCACCCGCAAGATCCAGGAGCTGGGCCTGGAAGAGTGAATGAGGGCCAGGGCCCCCGCGCCCTTGGCCTCCTCGCCCGCCACCGCCGCTTCCTCGTTCCGAGGGATGGCCGCTTGCGATGCATCACTGTGCGGCCGGTGGCGGCGGCCATCATGGCCGCTTCACCAACTTCGGCGTTCTGTCTCTGCCATGCGTCGTCCGCTGCTGCTTCTCGCCTCCTGGGCCCTGGTCTCGCTCCTGTCCGGTTGCGCCGTACTCGGCGCCAAACGCGGTGTCTCCGAAGAGGACCTGTCGCAGACCCGGCGCATCGGTGTCGTCTCGCTGCTGGGTGATCGCCTGTTTGGCGTGCGCATCGGCACCACGGTGTTCCAGAACGACAGCTTCGTCGCCCAGGTGCCGGAGTGGAAGGTCGACGCCTACGCCACAGACCGTGCCGTCGCGCTGCTGAAGGGCCGGTCGAGCTTCGAGGCCGCTCCCCTGGACCGCAGCGAACTCGTCGCCGATCGCATGTCGGTCGATGGCTGGCAACAATTGAAGGCCGCCGGTGCGCGCCAGGGCTTCGACCGCTTGGTGATCGTCCGCCCGGGCACCGCCTCGACGCAGGACCGCGGCTTCTTCACCCCCGGCTACGGACTGATGGAACGTTCGTTCTTCGGCCTGACTCGGCGTTGTGTCTATGCCGCCTACATCGTCGACGTCATGGACGTGAAGACCGGCGAGAAGCTCGCCTGGCAATGGGGCAGCGACTTCCCCTGCGAATACGGCAAGGCGCCGCAACTGCCGATCCTGGCGTCGTTCGACCAGTACAGCGACGTCCAGCGCGAGTCGGTCCGCGTGGGGCTGATGCAATGGATCGACAAGTCGATGGCCGACGCGCTGGGCGCGCTCAAGCTGATCAACGCGCCGCGCTGACCCGTCGGGCGGTTTCGGGCGCGCACAATCGGGTGCGTTCGAATTCGATGCCGCTCATGTCACATCCGACCGCCCCGTCCGCCGGCCTGCAGACCCTCGCCATCCACGCCGGCGAAACCCCCGACCCCGCCACCGGTGCCTCGGCGCCGAACATCGTCATGTCGACGACCTTCGTCACCGGCGCCGACGCCGGTTTCTCGGTCGAGGACATGGACGACGAGACACGCTGGATCTACACGCGCTGGGGCAACCCGACGGTGCACCAGCTGGAGACCAAGCTCGCCGCGCTCGAAGGCGCCGGGGCCGCGGTCGCCTTCGGCAGCGGCATGGCCGCGGTCAGCAGCCTGTTCATGCATCTGCTGAAGGCCGGCGACCACGCCGTCGTCAGCGACGTCACCTACGCCGCGGCGTCCGAGATGGCGCGTGAGATCCTGCCGTCGCTGGGCATCACGATCACGCGTGTCGACACCTCCGACCTCGCCCAGGTCGCCGCGGCGATGCGGCCGAACACGCGCCTGGTCTACGCCGAGACGCCGTGCAACCCGCTGCTGCGCCTGACCGACATCGCCGCCGTCGCCGAGATCGCGCACGCCGGCGGCGCGTTGCTGGCCGTCGACTCGACCTTCGCGACGCCGCTGGCGACGCGGCCGCTGGCGCTGGGCGCCGACTTCGTCGTGCACTCGCTGACCAAGTACCTGGGTGGCCACGGCGACGCGCTCGGCGGCGCGGTGCTCGGTGGCGCCGAGGCGCTGGCTTCGCTGCGCCAGCGCACGGCGATCCGCTTCGGCGGCGTGCTGAGCCCGTTCAACGCCTGGCTGATCCAACGCGGCCTGGCGACCTTCCCGCTGCGCATGCGCGCCCACGCCGAGAACGCGCTGGCGCTGGCGAAGTTCCTCGAGGCGCATTCCCGCGTCGAACGCGTGATCTACCCCGGCCTGCCGTCGCACCCTCAATACGAGCTGGCGCAGCGCCAGATGCGCAACGCCTCGGGCATGGTCACCTTCCGCGTCGCCGACGGCGCCGCGCTGGCGCGGCGCTGTGCCGAGCAGCTGCGAGTCATCCATTACGCCGTGTCGCTGGGCCACCACCGCTCGCTGCTGTTCTACCTCGCCAGCGAGGACCTGCTGCGCACCTCGTTCCAGCTCGACACGCCGGCGCAGCGTGCGTCCTGGGACGCCTACGCCGGCGACGGCATCTTCCGCTTCTCGGTCGGCCTCGAAGACCCCGAGGACCTGATCGCCGACCTGGCGCGCGTGCTCGACGCCTGAGACGCTGCCTGCGGCAGGTCAGGGCGGCTCGCCGCCGGGCTGCGAAGAATGCGGCCATGCGCTCCCGCGTGGTCTCCTTGCTCGCCGCCCTGTGCTGCGGCGCCGCCGCCGCGGCGCCCACCGGGCCCGTCGTCGATCTCCGCCAGACCTGGCGCCTGGAGCTCGCGCCAAAGCTCGAAGGCGGCGGCTGGGCGGCGCTGCAGCTGACGCTGAACGCCCGGCTGTGGTCGCTGTTGGGCGAGCCGGTGGTCTTCTGCAGCGCGACCTGGAAGCTGGGCACGGTGCAGATGAAGACAGCTTCCGGTGGCGGCCGCGTCTTCGACCACGTGCGCAGCAACACGTCGGCCACGGCCTGGAAACGTGTCGCGCTGACGCAGGCGAAGTTCGCCATCCCGCTGGAGCGCCGCGTCGCGCCGGGCCGTGTCGACACCGCCTGGGTGGTCTGCGACATCGGCGCCGCGATGCCCGAGTCCGACCCGCGGCCCTCGTTCAACGTGCCCGGCAGCCCGGCCTGGAACCGCCTGCTGCTGCGCACCGCGCCCGGCGCCGAAGGCCCGAAGGCGCTGGCCCGGCCCGAGGCCTGGATGGACGCGGCCGAGGCGCGCTCGTTCGTCGCCGATGCCGGCACGCGCTGGCGCGACAACAGCCACCAGCTCGAGCCCATCGTGCTCGAGCTCGATGCCGGCTCGCTGCGTGCGCTGGACGAGCTGCGACTGGCCGACGAGGAGGCGCGCGATCTCGAGCGCCGCCGCCAGGCCCGCCGTGCGACGCCCTCCGACCCGATGAGCACGATGTTCGACGAGGTCGACGCCGAGGTGCTGCCGCGCCGCCAGGCGGCGCTGCGCGAGCGCGACGCCGCTGCCGAGCGCCAGCAGGACGAAGCGGCCGACGCGCGTCGCCGGCAGCTGGAAAGCAAGCGCTGCGCGGCGGCGCGCGAACTGCCGCTGGGCGGCGCCAGCTTCGACGCCGCGGCGGCGGCGGCTCTGGCGCTGGCCGAACGCTGTGGCGGCAGCCTCGACGCTTTCCGCGATCCCGCGGGCAAACGCTGGGGTTACCGCAGCGCCGCGGGCGAGACGCGGGTCGAGCCGCGCTGGCAGGCCGTGCTGCCCTTTGCCGAAGGGCGCGGCGGCGTCTACGACGGCAAGGTCTGGCGTCTCGTCGACCGCGACGGTCAGATCGTCGGCGAGGGCCGTTGGCGGGCCTTGCGCCGTTTCGCCGAGGGCCTGGCGCCGGCGAACGACGGCGATCGCTGGGGCTTCGTCGACACCGAGGGCCGCTGGCAGCTCTCGCCACGCTACGAGGATCTGGAGCCGCTGTCGGACGGGCTGGCGCCGTTCCGCGAGAACGGCGCCTGGGGCTATGTCGATGCTCGCGGCCAGGTCGTCGTGCAGCCGCGCTACCAGAGCGCGGGCGCCTTCGCCGGCGGCCGCGCCGAGGTCCGGCGCCTGGTGTCGTCCAGCGGCCGCTGCGACGGCTACCGCGAGGACTGGGAACTCCGCGAGATCGACCGCCAGGGCCGCGAGCTGCGCGTGCTGCGCAGCTGGACCGAACGCGGCCAGCTGTGCCTGAGCCGATGAACACGCTGCACCGACTGCTGCCCTGGCTGGCCCTGACGGCGGCGCTGCCGGCCCTGGCCGACGACTACGTGCCGATGTGGGTGCCCAAGTCCACCCAGAGCGTCTGGGAGGCCGTTCGTGGCCCGTACCCGCTGGCGCTGGACGAGCGCCGCTTCGCCGACGACGCGATCGGCGCGACCGTCGTCGAGAAGCGCTTCGAGCAGGAATCCGAGCGCACGCGCTACCGCTACGAGTGGACCTGCAACGCGCCGGGCGGCGGCTGCAGCGGCGACCGGCCGTCGATCTCCGGCCTGGGCCGCACGATGACCGAGGAGAACCCGACCGGGCGCACGCGCTGGACCCTGGTGCGCAGCCGGGAGAGCTGCGATGCGCCGGCCCAGCTGCTGGCGCTGGACGCCGAAAACCGCACGCTGGCCAGCGTCGAGACGGTGGTCGTGGTGCGTGACGGCCAGTTCAGCGTGCCGCTGCCGCCGCTGCTGGCGCGACTTCCGCCCTCGCTGCCTCGTCCGGCCAGCGTGCGCCTGCTGCTGACCCTGCCGCGTGCCGATGCGCCGGCGGGCATCACGCTGTTGCCGTCGCAGTTCGCCGAGCTGGCCGCGCGCCAGCCGCAGTGGATGCCGCCGGCCGAGCGCCTGGCCGTCTACCGCGAGGAACTGAAGGCCCGCCTGCTGGCCGACGACGACGCCGGCGCGCTGCCGGTGTTCGAGAAGATCGCCGCCGTCGGCGAGCCGCTGCCGGCGGTGTTCACCTACCGCTGGGGCCTGAGTCTGATGAAGGCCGGCCGCACCGAGGACGGCCGGGCCAGGCTGCAGGCCTACCTGAAGCAGGCCGGCCCGCAGGCGCCCGACGCCGAGGCGGCGCGGCGCTGGCTGAAGGCCACGGCGCCGCGCTGAAGCGTCCGGTGCGAGGCGCTCAGGGAACGAGACGCTTGATCTCGCTGATGTGCGGCGCTGCCGGGGGCGGCGGCGCGTAGATGTAGACCTCGGCGGCGTACTCTTCGGCCTTCGGATAGACCGGGTGCGCCTTGCACAGGAAGCAGTAGTTCAGGCCGGCGACGACCTGGGTCGCCACGGCCAGCGGCTTGTAGCCGACGCCGACCAGGCCGTGCATCGCCCCGTTGAACACGTCGCGGTCGCTTTCGCTCAGCTCGAAGCGGAACTGCGACCAGCCACCGGGCATCGTCGTTTGTGTCATCGCCATCTCCAGCGGCCGCGGGGCTGTCGGCGACCGCAGCGGACGGCGGCCGGCGTCCCTGCGGTGGCGGGCGGCCGCCTGAGGCGGCGGCGCCTTCGCTGTCCCAACGTAGCCCGGGCTGCCGGGCATTCAAGCGCGGCGAGGGGTGATGGTTTTGCATCCAGCCACGGCGCGGCGCCGACTCGCTACGATCGCCCGCATGAAGATCGCCACGTTCAACGTCAACGGCATCACGGCACGCCTGCCGCGGCTGCTCGAATGGCTGGCCGAGTCGGCCCCCGACGTCGCCTGCCTGCAGGAACTGAAGACCTCCGACGAGACCTTCCCGCAGCAGGCGATCGAAGCCGCCGGCTACGGCGCGATCTGGCACGGCCAGAAGGGCTTCAACGGCGTCGCCGTGCTGGCGCGCGGCACGCAGCCGCAGGAACGCCGCCGCGGCCTGCCGGGTGACCCCGACGACACGCACAGCCGCTACCTCGAGGCCCAAGTCGGCGAGGTCATCGTCGGCGCGCTCTACCTGCCCAACGGCAACCCGCAGCCGGGGCCGAAGTTCGACTACAAGCTGAAGTGGATGCAGCGCCTGCACGAGCACGCGGCGACGCTCGTGGGCCTGGACGCGCCGGTGGTGCTGGCCGGCGACTACAACGTCGTGCCGACCGACGCGGTGCGCGACATCTACTCGCCCAAGGGCTGGCAGAACGACGCGTTGCTGCAGCCCGAGTCGCGCGACGCGTACGCGCGCCTGCAGGCGCTGGGCTTCACCGACGCGCTGGCCACGCTGCACGGCGACGCGGCGATGTACACCTATTGGGACTACTTCCGCCAGCGCTGGGAGCGCAACGCCGGGCTGCGCATCGACCACCTGCTGCTGAACGCGCCGGCCGCGGCGCGGCTCAAGGCCGCCGAGGTCGACCGCTTCATCCGCGGGCGCGAGAAACCCAGCGACCACGCGCCGGTCTGGGTCGAACTCGGCTGATCAGGCGCTGCGGCGGTAGGTGACGAAGGCGTAGCCGAAGTCGTTCGGCGCCGCCGCCCGGTGCGCTTCGCGCGCGACCTCGGCGAAGCCGTCGCGCAGCGTGGCGGGCAGCCGCGTGTCGCCTTCGAACGCGGCATCGATCTCGGTCAGCACCAGTTCGTCGACGCGTGGCAGCAGCGCCGCGTAGAGCTCGCCTCCGCCGATGACGCAGGCGCGCGGCGCGTCGGCGACCAGCGCCAGCGCCGCTTCCACCGAGGCCGCGACCTCGGCGCCCGGCGCCGCCCAGCCGGCCTGGCGCGTGACGACGATGTTGCGCCGCCCCGGCAGCGGGCGGAAACGCTCCGGCAGCGACTCCCAGGTGCGCCGGCCCATCAGCACCGGCAGACCCTGCGTCGTGCGGCGGAAGTGCGCCAGGTCTTCGGGCAGATGCCAGGGCATCACGCCGTCGCGGCCGATGACGCCGTTGCGCGCGACGGCGGCGACCAGAACCAGTTCTGTCATGTCTTCAAGTTGGCGAGAGGACGCCACTAACCACCGAAGTAACACGGCGCATCAAGCTCGCGCCGCAGACGGGCTTCGCCCGGCTGCTGGCGTGGCCCCCTTGAGGGGGAGCGCCGAAGGCGCTTCGGGGGTGGGCCACGTCAAACGGCCACGGGGGCCTTGATGGCGGGATGGTGCTGGTAGTCGTGCAGCACGAAGTCCTCGTACTCGTAGTCGAAGATCGATGCCGGGCGGCGGCGGATCTCCATCGTCGGGTACGGGAAGGGCGTGCGCGAGAGCTGCGTCTGCACCTGCTCGAAGTGGTTGCTGTAGAGGTGGCAGTCGCCGCCGGTCCAGATGAAGTCGCCGAGCGCCAGGTCGCACTGCTGGGCCATCATCATCGTCAGCAGCGCGTAGCTGGCGATGTTGAACGGCACGCCGAGGAAGATGTCGGCGCTGCGCTGGTAGAGCTGGCAGCTGAGCTTGCCGTCGGCGACGTAGAACTGGAAGAAGGCGTGGCAGGGCATCAGCGCCATCTTCGGCAGCTCGGCGACGTTCCAGGCGCTGACGACGATGCGGCGCGAGTCCGGGTCGGTCTTCAGCAGCCGCACGGCCTCGGCGATCTGGTCGATCGTGCCGCCTTCGGGCTTGGGCCAGCTGCGCCACTGCACGCCGTAGACCGGCCCAAGGTCGCCGTCTTCGCGCGCCCACTCGTTCCAGATCGTCACGCCGCGTTCCTGCAGCCAGCGGGCGTTGCCGTCGCCGCGCAGGAACCACAGCAGCTCGAGGATGATGCTCTTGAGGTGGACCTTCTTGGTCGTCACCAGCGGGAAGCCTTCGGCCAGGTCGAAGCGCATCTGGTGGCCGAAGACGCTCTTCGTGCCGGTGCCGGTGCGGTCACCCTTGTGCACGCCCGTCGTGAAGACGTGGCGCATGAAATCTTCGTACTGCGAGCGCACCGGGCGCTGGATCTGGTCGGTCATGCGCGGATTATCCGCGGCCGGTCGGCTCAGGCCGCGTGCCGGGCCAGCAGCGCGGCCGCCTCGTCGAAGCGGAAGGACTCGACCAGGTCGTTGAGGTGCTCGAACTCGGCGCCCAGCGACTGGCGCAGCTCGGGCTCGTGCTCGGCGATGAACGAGGCGCTGGCGGTGTCGCCCGAGGTCAGCAGCAGCGCCAGTCCGGCGACGGCGACGCCCGGGTCGCCCACGGGCCGCGATGGTGCGGGCGCCGTCTCGGGCTCGGGCAAGGCGCGCACGCCGGCGATCAGCTCGTCCAGCGCGGCGGCCAGCACCGCCGTGGCGCCCTGGCGCGACGCGACCGGCGCCTGCTCGTCGAGCAGGCCCTCCAGCCGCGTCGCGGCCAGGTGCACGTCGCGTGCGCCGACGTTGCCGGCGGCGCCGCGCAGCGCATGGGCGATCTGGCGCAGCTGCGACCAGCGGCCTTCGGCGCACAGCGCCTGCAGTTGCGGGCTGTCGTCGGCATGCGTGCGCACGAACAGGCGCAGCAGCGCCAGCGCCCGGGCGACGCTGCCGCCGGAGCGCAGCAGCGCGTCGGCGGCATCGACGCCGGGCAGCGGCGGCAACGCCGCCTCGGCCGCGGCCGGGTGCGGCGCGCCGGCATCCAGTTCGGGCTCGTCGGCGCCCGCCGTTCCGGCGCCCAGCCAGTGCAGCAGCGTCTCGTACAGCGCGCGCGGCTCCACCGGCTTGTGCACGTGGTGGTCCATGCCGGCGGCTAGGCACTCGGCGAGCGTCTCGTTGGCGTCGGAGGCGGTCAGCGCCAGGATCGGCAGCGTCGCGCCGCGGCGGCGCATCTCGCGCGCGGCGCCGAAGCCATCGAGCTCGGGCATCTGCAGGTCCATCAGCACCAGCGCCGGGTGGTCGGCCTCCAGTCGCTGCAGCGCCTCGTGGCCGTTCTCGGCCAGCAGCACCTTCAGGCCGACGGCGCCCAGCAGCGCCGAGGCGCTCTCGCGGTTGACCGGGTCGTCGTCGACGACGAGCACCGGCGTGCCGGCGTGGCGCGCGCGCAGGGTTGCTTCGACGGTGAGCTGGCCCGACGGACGCGTCGAGACGTCGCGGCCGCGCGGCAGGTGCAGGCGCAGCCAGAAGCGGCTGCCGCGGCCCGGGCGGCTGTGCACGCCGACCTGACCCTGCATCAGCTCGGCCAGGCGCCGCGTCAGCGCCAGGCCCAGGCCGGCGCCGCCGTGGCGCCGTGTCATCGAGACGTCGCCCGGCTCGAAGGCACCGAACAGCCGCGGCTGCAGCGCCGGGTCGATGCCCGGGCCGGTGTCGCGCACCTCCAGCAGCAGCGTCACGCCCTCGGCGTCTTCGGCGACGCGGCGGGCGATGATCTGCACGCTGCCTTCGGCGGTGAACTTGACCGCGTTGCGCACGTAGTTGCCCAGCGCGCGGCCGAGCATCGCGGCGTCGCCGCGCAGCCACAGCGGTGCCGAGCCGGCGTCGACGGTCAGCGCCAGGCCCTTGCGCTGCGCCTCGGCCTCGACCTGCTCGCGTGCCTGGTGCAGCAGCGCGCCGAGCTCGAAGTCGGCGGCGCGCGGCACGACGCCGCCGCCTTCCAGCTCCGACAGCGTCAGCACGTCCTCCAGGATCTCGGCCAGGCGGTCGGCGGCGTCGACGAAGGCCTCCTCGGGTGAACCGTCGTCGCGGTGCAGGTGCGGCGCCAGGTTGAGGATCTGGTGCAGCGGCGTGCGAAGCTCGTGGCTGATGATGCGGATGAAGGCGTCGCGGGCGCGCATGCCGGCCTCGGCGCGGGCGCGTGCGATCTCCAGGTCGGCGGTGCGCTCGCGCACCTGGCGCTCGAGTTCGGCACGGTGACGGTCGAGCTCGATGCGCAGCGTCTTGGCTTCGGTGACGTCCTGCACGAAGCCCTGCGCATGCAGCACGTGGCGGCCCTCGAACTCCAACTGGCCGACGATGCGTACCCAGCGCTCGCGGCCGCGGGCGGTCTGCACCGGCAGCTCCAGGTCCAGCGGCACGCCGCGCTCGCGGTTGGCCTGCAGCGCCGCCTGCAACTGCTCGCGCCCCTCGGCGCCGAGGAAAGCCAGCGCGTAGGCGATGCCGGGGTCGATCTCGCCGTCGACCTCGACGATGCGGCGGATCTCGTCGGTCCAGGTGACCTCGCGTGTGTGGTCGTCGTAACTCCAGCCGCCGATGCGCGCGATGCGGCTCGTTTCGGCCAGCAGCCCGCGCTCCTTGCGCAGCTCGGTGACGTCGCGCGAGACGCCGAAGACACCGATCAGCTCGCCGGCGCGGTTGCGCAGCGGCCCCTTGGTGACCGTCATCTCGCGCGTGCCGTCGGGCGTCGGCAGGATCTCCTCGAACTCGATCACGCCGTTCTGGGCGCGGCCGTCGTCGGCGCGCAGCCGGGCGACGACCTCCGGCGGGTAGAGCACCGAGTCGTCGCGGCCCAGCATCTGCTCACGCGACCTGCCGGTGATGCGTTCGGCGCCACGGTTGAACAGCAGGAAGCGGCCCTGCATGTCCTTCGCGAAGATCATGTCCGGCGAGCTGTCGGCGATGGCCTCGAACACCGCCAGCGCCTCCACGCGCTCGGTCTGGCGGCGGCGTTCGGCCTCGTGGCGATCGATGGCGGCACGCTGGCGGCGCAGCGCCAGCAGCCCGGTGGCGCCGAAGCCGGCGAGCAGCGCCGCCAGCAGCACGCCCGAGGCCGCCTGCCAGCGCTGGCGCTCGATCGCCGTGCGATCCACGCGGGTCAGCAGTTGCCACGGCGTGCCTTCGACCGGGCTCAGCAGGCCGAGCGCGGGTTCCCCGCGTTCGTCGCTGCCCTCGATCAGCGTGCCGGCCGGATGACCGGTCGCGGCGATGGCGGCCTCGTCGGCCGGGCGGCGCCAGATCGCGAAGCCTTTGCGCGCCGGTGTGCCGAAGTAGACGAGGTCGCCGCCATCACGGCGGACCAGCACGGTGGACACGCCCTCCATCGTCGTCGCGCCCAGCCCCAGCGGTGGCAGGTCGGCGGCGGCCAGCTGAAGCAAGGCGTAGCCGCCGGCGGGGGCCTGGCCGGGGGCCAGCGGCACCAGCAGCAGCAGGTGCGGCAGGCCTTCGGCCTCGAGTTGCGGCCCGAGCAGCCGCGGCCGGTCCGGGGGCAGGCCGGGGGCATCCTGCGGCACGTCGGGCGCCGGCCCCGACGACCAGACGGGGCGCCACTGCGCGTCCAGCAGCGCGGCGGCGACATAGCCGCGTTCGCCGCGCAGGACGTCCAGCCGTGCGCGCAGCTGCGAAGGCTGGATCTCGCGCACCCGGCCGCCGTCGGCCAGGTGGGTCGCGGCCCAGGCGGAGGCCTGCGCCCCGCGCAGGTCGGCGATCGAACGCAGCGTCTGCTCGGTCGTGCGCTGCTGCTGGCGCAAGGCCAGCGCCAGCCCGGCCGTGGTGAGCAGCACGATGGTCATGGCCACCAGCAAGGGCAGCAGACGCTCGCGGCGCGGCAGGTCGTCGCTTGCCGGGCCGGGCGGCGCCAGCCGGCGCACCAGCACGTACAGCAGCAGCGAGGTGACGGCGACGAAGACCCAGCCCTTGGCGATGCTGGCCAGCATGCGCGCCTCGGGGTCGGTGATCAGGTGCTCGACCCAGCGGTCGGACAGCAGGATCCAGAGCGACGCCAGCCCGGCGTAGCCGAGCGCGACCCGGAACGCGGTCAGGCGGGACAGGCGCGCGGCGCCGGCGCTGTCAGGCGGCACGGTCGGCGCCGGCCTCCGGCTCTTCCTTGGGATCGGCGAAGGTCGTCGCGATGCGGCAGAACTCGTCGTAGCAGCGTTCGAAGGCCTCGACGACCGCCGGGTCGAAGTGCTTGCCGCGGCCCTCGAGGATCGTCGCGCGCGCGTGGCCGTAGTCCCAGGCTTCCTTGTAGCAGCGCTTGGAGATCAGCGCGTCGAAGACGTCGGCCAGCGCCATCAGCCGCGCCGAACGCGGGATCGCCTCGCCGGCCAGGCCGTCGGGATAGCCGCTGCCGTCCCAGCGTTCGTGGTGGCGGTGGGCGATCTCCTTGGCGATGTGCAGGCAGTCGAGCAGGTCGCGAGTCTTGTCGTCGATCTCGCCGTCGTGCCAGCGCTGGCGCATCTCCTGCTGCACGTCCTCCTCGGCGCGCGTGATCGCGTCGGCGCCGATGCGGGCGTGCTTCTTCATCGTCACCCACTCGGCGTCGGTGAGCTTGCCCTTCTTCAGCAGCACCTCGTCAGGGATGCCGACCTTGCCGATGTCGTGCAGCGGCGCCGAACGTTCCAGCAGCGAGATCGTCGAGTCCGACAGCGGCCAGCCGTGGCGGCGCAGGTCCTCGGCGAGCACACGCACGTACTTCTGCGTGCGCAGGATGTGGTTGCCGGTCTCCAGGTCGCGCGTCTCGGCGAGGTGGGCCAGCGCGCGGATGACGACCGTCTGCATCAGGTCGCCTTCGAGGTCACGCAGCTGCTTCTCGCGCTGCAGCTCGTCGCGCAGCAGCGCCCGCAGGCGGGCGGCGTCGAGCTGGGTGCGAACGCGTGCCAGCAGGATCAGCGGGCTGAACGGCTTCTTGATGTAGTCCGAGGCGCCGGCCTGCAGGCCGGTCTCCTCGTCGCGCTCCTTGCCCAGCGCGGTGACCATCACGACCGGAATGGCGCGTGTGGCCGGGTTCTCGCGCAGCTTCTGCAGCACGACCATGCCGCTCATGTCCGGCATCATCACGTCGAGCAGGATCAACGATGGCAGCGGCGGCCGCTCGGCCAGGCGCAGCGCGGTTTCGCCGTTGGACGCGGCGATGACGCGATAACCCTTGTCCCCCAGGATCGTCGCCAGGATCTTCAGGTTGGCCGGCTCGTCGTCGACGATGAGGATCGTCTCCGGACCGGACGGCAGGGACAGGGCGGCAGGCAAGTCGGCTTCCTCTCGGGCGGGGGCGCTGTGAGCGTCCCGGCAGCTTAGCGGCGGACCTCGGCCCTCGGTCGGGGCAAAAGCCTTGCGTTTCCAGCGCTTCCGCATTCTTCCGCCGGCCGGCCGCGGCCGCAACCGGCGGCAACCCCCCGAGTCAGGACATGGCCGGCGCCAGTTCGAACTGCATCGCCGCAAGCCGCGCGTACAGGCCGCCGCGCGCCACCAGCTCGGCATGCGTGCCGACGTCGACGATGCGGCCGCCGTCCATCACGACGATGCGGTCGGCGCGCAGCACGGTGGCCAGGCGGTGGGCGATGACGATCGTCGTGCGCCCGGCCATCGCCGTCTCCAGCGCCGCCTGCACCATGCGCTCGCTCTCGGCGTCCAGTGCGCTGGTCGCCTCGTCGAGCAGCAGCAGCGGTGGGTTCTTCAGCATCGCGCGTGCGATCGCCACGCGCTGGCGCTGGCCGCCGGACAGGCGCACGCCGCGTTCGCCGAGGAAGCTGGCGTAGCCCTCGGGCAGGCGCTCGATGAACTCGTGCGCGTGCGCGGCGCGCGCCGCGGCGACGACCTCGGCGTCGCTGGCGTCGGGGCGGCCGTAGCGGATGTTCTCCAGCGCCGAGGCCGAGAAGATCGTGCTGTCCTGCGGCACGATGCCGATGCGCCCGCGCAGCGCCTGCAGCGAGGCCTCGCGCACGTCGACGCCGTCGATGCTGACCCGCCCGGTCTGGGCGTCGTAGAAGCGCAGCAGCAGTTGCAGCACCGTGCTCTTGCCGGCGCCGCTGGGGCCGACCAGCGCCACCGTCTCGCCCGGGCGCACGTCCAGCGAGTATTCGGCCAGCGAGGGCTGGCCGGGGCGCGACGGATAGCAGAAGGTGACGCCTTCCAGCCGCACCGCCGAGCCGCCCACGGTGGCCGGCAGCGGCTGCGGCCGTTCCGGTTCGGCCACCGGCGAGCGCGCCGACAGCAGCTCCATCAACCGCTCGGTCGCGCCGGCGGCGCGCAGCAGCTCGCCCCAGACCTCGGACAGCACCGCCACCGCGCCGACGAAGATGATGACGAAGACCACCGTCTGGCCGAGGTGGCCGGCGCTGATGCGGCCTTCGATGACCGCCTGCGTGCCCTGGTACAGGCCCCAGATCAGCGCGCCGAAGGTCGCGGTGATCATGAAGCCGACGAGCAGCGCACGCACGACGGTGCGCCGGCGCGCGGTGTCGAAGGCGCTTTCGGTGGCGGCGTCGAAACGTGCCGATTCGCGCTGCTCCTGCACGTAGCCCTGCACGACGGGGATCGCGTTCAGCACCTCGGCGGCGATGGCGCTGGAGTCGGCGACGCGGTCCTGGCTGGCGCGGCTGAGCTTGCGCACGCGGCGGCCGAAGTAGATCGACGGCAGCACGACGAGCACCAGGATGCCCAGCACCTGGGTCATCACCCAGGGATTGGTGACGACCAGCGCGGCCAGCGCGCCCAGCCCCATCACCGTGTTGCGCAGCCCCAGGCTGAGGCTGGAGCCGACGACGGTCTGCACCAGCGTCGTGTCGGTGGTCAGCCGGCTCAGCACCTCGCCGGTCTGGGTGGTCTCGAAGAACTCCGGGCTCTGGCGCACGACGTGGGCGTAGACCGCGTTGCGCAGGTCGGCGGTGATGCGTTCGCCCAGCCAGGTGACGGTGTAGAAGCGCAGCGCCGAGAACAGCCCCAGCGCGCCGCCGACGGCGAACAGCGCCAGGAAGTGGCCGCGCAGCGCCATCACGCGCTGGCCGGGGTCGGCGGCGACCAGGCCCTGGTCGATCAGCGACTTCAGCGCCACCGGGAAGGCCAGCGTGCTGGCCGCCGCGAGCACGAGGAACAGCGCTGCCAGCGCGACGCGGCCACGGTACGGCCGCACGAAGGGCAGCAGCCCGGAGAGCGAACGCACGCGGCGCGCCGGCGCCGGTGCTTCGGCGGCAGGCGCCGCCTGGGAAGTGGTCGTGGAAGCCATCGCCGCGCAGTGTAGGCAGCGGCGGTGAACGGCGCTCGCGGCGGGGCAGGCGCTACAGGTTGTTGGCCAGCAGCCGGCGCACGAAGATCTCGCGCAGGCCGTGGGCTTCGGCCAGGCCCAGGCGCTCCAGATAGGCGCGCGGCGCCTCGCGGCCTTCCCAGAGGCTCTTCACCGTCATCTGCAGCAGTTCGGCCGGGTGCTCGCTGGCGTGCTTGAGCTTCTTCAGCGCGCGCACGATGTGGACCTCGTCGTCGGTGAGGTCGGTGCCGAACGGGAACTCCGGCAGCAGGCCGGCGGTGGCCCAGGGCTGCAGCTGGTCTTCCAGCCGCTGCGGCAGGTTGTGGCGGTGGCGCTCGGGCACGACGTAGCCGGCGTCGAGCTTGCCGTGGGCCTGGGCCTGGCGCACCAGCTCGTCCTGGAAGCGCGAGTCGGCGATCGCGATCAGGCGCTTGACGACCTCGCCGTCGGGCTGGCCGCGCAGGTCGGCGACGCCGTATTCGGTGATGACGATGTCGCGCAGGTGGCGCGGGATCGTCACGGCGCCGTAGTTCCAGACGATGCTGCTGGTGAGCGCCTGCTTCGTCGCGTGCGTCGAGCGCAGCATCATCACCAGGCGCGCGTCGGGCAGGGCGTGCGACATCGCGACGAAGTTGTACTGGCCGCCGACGCCGCTGACGACCTGGCCGTTCTCCAGCGTGTCGCTGGCCGCCGCGCCGAGCAGCGTGACGACCATCGTCGTGTTCATGAAGCGCGCCCGGCGGCGCTGCTGGCGCTTCAGCTCGTCGTCGCCGTAGAGCTGGTTGATGAAGTCGATGCGCGTCATGTCGATCTTCGCCAGCTCCTGCGGCGGCATCGTGCGCAGGCGTTCGTAGAAGTCGCGCGGGCCGAGGAAGAAGCCGCCGTGCATGAAGACGCCGCCGCGCAGCCGCGAGCCGAGCATCGTGCCGCAGACGGCGTCGAAGGCGCGGGCGTCGCGCAGGTCGGCGCTGCAGCGTGTCGTGCCGCAGACCAGCTCGCCGCCGTCCAGGCGCACGTCGGCGCGCAGCACGCCGAAGGTCTGCAGGAAGCCGAGGTCGCGCGCGTCCAGCGGCGCGCGCACGCGGCCGGTCTCCAGCAGCGCGGCCAGGGTCTGCGGGCGCACCGTCGCGTCGGCGATGCGGCCTTCGTTGAGCAGGCGCTGCAGCACGGCGTCGGCGTAGACCTCGCGGCGCACGATGCCGGCTTCAATCAGCTTCAGGAAGCCGTTGACGAACATCTCCGAGCAGCCGTAGAGCCCGGTGTCGAAACGCCCGGTCTCGCGGCAGGAGAGGTCGCCGTGGGTCAGCGACTCGAGGATGCGGCGGTACTCGCTGCCGTGGCGGTCGCGCACGATCAGCGACTGCGCGATCGCGTCGCCCAGCGAGCCGATGCCGATCTGCAGCGTGCCGCCGTCGACGACGAAGCTGGAGGCGTGCAGGCCGATCGCGTAATCGGCGAACGAGACCTTGTTGTTCGGCGGCGCGAAGACGGCGTGCGTGCCGCGCGGGTCGGTGACGACGAGGTCGAACAGCCCCGGGTCGACCTCGGCGCCGTTGGGCATGAACGGCATCTTCTGGTTGACGACACCGACGGTCATCACCTTGCGGCCGCTGGCGTGCACGCGTTCGATGATCTCGGCGCTGACGTCGGGGTTGGACGACAGCGACAGCCGCATCTGCGCGCCGGTGCCGCGCGCGGCCACCGCCTGGGCGATGACGTTCATGCCCTGCACCGCCATGTCGCGCGCGACGAAGGTGTAGTTCGTCGAGATGTAGTTCTGCTGCGCCGCGGCGTTGCCCAGGTAGTCGCCGGTCTTCATGAAGAACTCGCTGACCTCGACGTTGCTCGGCAGCCGGCCGGCGCGCAGGTCGACGACGTAGTCCAGGTCGGGGTAGTCCTCGAAGACACGCGCCACCAGCGGCTCGAGGAAATGGCGCTCGATGTCGGTCTTGCCGACCGGCTTCTGCAGCGACAGTGCGGTGACGATGCGCAGCCGCCGCGACGGATCGGCGCGCAGCCGCCGGTACAGCGCGTTGACGAACGGGTTGGGCTTGCCCACGCCCAGCGGGATGCCGAGCACGATGTCGCCCGGCACGCTGGCCAGGACCAGGTCGACCGCCGCCTCGATCGAGTCGACGAACTTCGGGCTGCCCATCTCTGTCTCCGTTGTGATGTCTGTTGGGGTCGCGGTCAGCATCCGGTGCGCTCCGCTCGGCCCGCTTGACGCAGAGCAAGCGGCCGAAGCCCACTTTCTAGGGGGTGATGACCGTATGCTTCAGTCGCCTCCGGTTGTGGTCGAATACCGGACGGCGGTACGCCCATGCTGAACGTTCCGACGATTCCGACCCCCGACGAGACACTCCCTCCGCGTCGCCGGCTGGCGACCGGGGTCGTGCTCGGCGTGTTGCTGGTCGTGGCGATGGCCGCCGCCGGCTGGGGCTTGGCGCGGCTGTTCGGCGGTTTCGGGCCGCTGGCGGCACCGGCTGCTGCGGCGCTGGCCGCCGCCGGCGTCGGCGTGCCGCTGGTGCTGTGGCTGCTGCACCTGCTGCGTGCGCTGGACGGCACGCGCGCCGCGCTGGCGCGGCTGGACACCGTCGACCCGGCCACCGGCATCGCCAATCGGCCCAACTTCCTCGCCGCAGCCGAACGCGAGTGGTCGCGGGCCCGGCGCTACGGCACCGGCGCCGCGCTGCTGGTCGCCGAAGTCGACCAGGTCGACCGGCTGATCGAAGGCCGCGGCATCGTCGCCTCCGAGACCACGCTGCGCGCCTTGGCGCGCGACACCGAGCAGACGCTGCGCGGCGGCGACCTGATCGCGCGCTTCGGCGACACCCAGTTCGCCGTCTGGCTGGTGCACGCCGACCCTACCGGCGCGCTCGACGTCGCCGAACGCATCCGCGAACGTGCCGAGCAGATGGAGATCCCCTGCGGCGCGCATCCGCTGCGTGTGACCGTCAGCGTCGGCGTCGCCGCGCTGCGGCCGGCGCACCAGAACCTGTCGGCGCTGATCGACGACGTCGAGGCCGCGCTCGCGGCCGCCCAGCAGGCCGGCGGCAACTGCGTGCGCGCCGCGCCGGTCGACCTGCGCCGCCGCCGCGCCGACGCACCGCCGCCCTGATCAGCCCAGGCGCAGACGGCTGGCGTAGCCGGTCATCTCCAGATAACCGAGGCCGACGCGGCGCCCGCTGTCGTCGAGCAGTTCGCTCAGGCCCTCCCAGTAGACCGCGCCGGTGCCGCCGCGGCTGTCGAGTTCCTGGCCGTCGAGCAGCGCGCGCAGCCGCCAGCGGCCGGCCGGCGTGTCGACCTGCCACTCGACCGGGTAGTCGGCGTGTGTGGCGGGGCTGGCCCAGCGCCGGCCGGGCGTGAAGACCACGTCGCCGGGTGCGAAAGCCGCCGCCGTGCCGTGGGCCGCACGCCAGCTGCCGCCGGCCCACAGCGCCGTGCCATCGGCGCGGCGCAGGCGGAAGGCGGTCAGCGCGCTGCCGTCGAACAGGTTGATGCCGATCCAGTCCCAGCCGACGGCTTCGGCGTGCAGGATCTCGTCGCTCCACTCGTGGTCCATCCAGGCGACGCCGCGCGCCTCGGCCGGGCGGCCGTCGGCGCTGAAGCGGCAGCTCGCCGCGAGCTGGGGCTCGCTGACGTAATGGCTGGCCTGGCGTTCCTCCGGGCCTTTGCGCGAGAAACCGGCGTCGCCCTGCAGCAGCAGCGGCTGCGTGGAGCCGAGTTCCAGGTCCAGGCCGAAGTCGGCGGCCGGCAGCCGGGCGCGGTAGCCGCTGCCCGACCGTTCCAGCTGCCAGTCGCCCAGGCGCACGCCGACGTCGTCGGTCTTCGCCCAGGCCGGGCCTTCGGCGCCGTCGCCCGACCAGCGGGCGATGCGCTGCGCGTGGTGGTGGCGGCGTGCGCCCAGGTCGGTCAGCGCGGCATGCGCGAACAGGATCTGGCGCGGCGCGAAGCGGCTCTGCACGTCCTCGGCGAGCCCGGTGCGGCTGCGGAAGAAGGTCAGCTGGAAACCCCAGCGCGGCGCCTCGGGCGTGCCGGCCCAGCCGGTGGCGTACCACCACTCGGTGCGTGTGTCCGGATGCGCGCCGTGATCGCGCGGGAACACCAGCGGCCGGCGGCGGATCTGGGCCTGCACCGGCAGCGCGGCGGCGCCGGCGAGCCACAGCAGTTGGCGGCGTCGCATCACCAGTCCTCCTTCACCGACATCACCGCCGGCCGCCCGGCGGCGCTGCGCGCGCTGAACGCCGCGGTGGCGATGCCGGCGGCGAACACCGCCGCGGCCAGCGCCGCCAGCCGCGCCGTCGGCACGACGAGTTCCATCGTCCAGTGGAAGCTCTGCGGGTTGACGACGAAGACCAGCACCGCGCTGACCGCCAGCCCCAGCGCCAGCCCGACGACGACGCCGGCGGCCAGCCAGGCCGCGCCTTCGCCGGCGACGATGGCGATGACCTCGCCGCGTGTCAGCCCCAGGTGCGCCAGCAGACCGAATTCCTTGCGCCGTGCCAGCACCTGGGCCGACAGGCTGGCGGCGATGCCGACCAGGCCGATGCCGATCGCCACCGCCTGCAGGTAGTAGGTGACGGCGAAGCTGCGGTCGAAGATGCGCAGCGACATCACACGCAGCTCGCCGGTGGCGGCGAACTCCAGCATCGCCGGGTCGGGCAGCAGCGCACGCAGCCGCGTCTGCACCGCGGCCATCTCGGCGCCGGGCGCCAGCCACAGCGCCAGGTCGTTGACGCGGTCGTCGCCGGTGATGCGGCGGTAGTCGGCGGCGTCCATCACCAGGCTGCCGAACTGGCGCGCGTAGTCGCGCCAGACGCCGAGCACACGCACCGTCGTGCCGCCGGCCAGCGGCAGCACCAGCGTGCCGCCGACCTTGGCGCCGTAGAGATCGACCATCGCCTCGCTGACCCAGACGCCGGTCTCGTCCAGCCGCGGCGGCAGCGCCGTGCCGACCAGCGGCAGCGCGCTCGCCGCGTCGGGCACCGGCCGCGCCATCAGCATCACCGCCGGCCGGCCTTCGGCCATCTGCAGCGCGCGGTGGCGTGTCGCCGCCACACGGGCGACGCCGGGCACGCTGGCCGCGGCGGCCAGGAAGTCCGGCGGCAGCCAGGCCTGCTCGGTGGTGCCGCCGGTGGCGGCGCTGCGCGCGTAGAGATCGGCCGGCAACATCGAATCGAGCCAGTGCGAGACGCCGTCGCGGAAGCTGGCGACCATCACCGTCAGCGCCACCGACAGCGCCAGGCTGGCGACGACGCCGGACACCGCGGCCGTCGCGGTGGCACGCTGGAAGCGCGCCCGCTGCAAGGCCAGCAGCGCGAGCGCCGAACGCGGTGTGGCGATCCACCCGAGCAGCGCGTGCACGACCGCCGGCACCAGCGCGACACCGCCGAACAGCAGCGCCGCGACGGCGACGTAAGCCGCCAGCGGCAGCCCGGCGATCGGCGGCGCGAAAGCCAGCGCCACGCCGGCGGCCAGCAGCAAGAGGCCGGGCAGGGCGGGCGGCGCCGGCTGGTGCGGCGCGCCCAGACCCTTGAGCGCCATCGCCGGCGACAGGCGTTCGGCCTGCTTGGCCGGCCACCAGCCGCCGATCAGCGCCGACACCGTGCCCAGCGCCAGGAAGGCCAGCGCGCCGCCCCAGCCGAAACGCACCGTCGGCGCGATGCCGGGGAAGTAACCACCGCCCAGGTCGCCCGACATCCAGCGCAGCGCCAGCACAGCCATGCCGGCGCCCATCGTCAGCCCGGCCACGCTGCCGGCCGCGCCCAGCGCCGCGCATTCGGCCAGCACCAGGCCGCGGCGCTCGCCGGCGGTCAGGCCCAGCACGCCCAACAGCGCGAAGCTCGGCGTGCGCTGCGCCACCGACAGCGAAACCACCGAGAACACGAGGAAGGCGCCGACGAACAGCGCCACCAGCGCCAGCACCGTCAGGTTGACGCGGTAGGCGCGCGACAGGTTGGAGATGCGCTGCTCGGCTTCGCCCGGCGCGACGGCCTCGACACCGGCCGGCAGCGCCAGCCGCGCGACCAGCGCCGCGCGGTCCGTGCCCGGCGCCAGCCGCAGGTCGATGCGCGTCAGCCGGCCGTCGTAGCCGAAACGCGTCTGCGCCGCGGCGACGTCCATCACCGCCATCGGCGGCCCGCCGGCGGCGACGCTGCCGGCGACCTCGAAACGCCGCCAGGCGGTGCCCGACTGCAGCGCCAGCGTCGCGCCGTCGGCGGCGCCGGTCTGCTGGCGCGCCGCGGCGTTGAGGAAGACCAGCGACGGGTCCAGCCCGGCCATCGTGCGCGTGTCGTCGGCCGGGCGCGGCATCAGCGTCGCGGCCACCGGGGCGATGCGCAGCACGTCCAGGCCGACGATGCGCAGTGCGACGCGCCGGCCGTCGGCGGCGGTGGCGTAGGTCTCGAACTCGACCACCGGGCTGGCGAGCTCGACCGCGGCGTCGGTCGCGACACGGTCGAACAGCCGGTCGTCGAAACCTTCGCGCTGGCCGCGGATCGTCAGGTCGGGCTCGCCGTTGGCGGCACGCACCGCGGCCGAGAACTCCGACAGCGCGGATGTGTTGATCAGATGCACCGAGTACGCCAGCGCGACGCCCAGCGCCACCGCCAGCAGCGCGACGCCGTGGCGCCAGGGGTGGTGGCGCCACTCGCGCCACAGCAGGCTGGACAGCAGGTGGCGGTTCATCGCGCCACGATGCCGTGCGCGGTGAGGCGCAGCACACGGTCGGCGCGCGCCGCGGCGGATTCGGAGTGCGTCACCAGCAGGCAGGCGGCGCCGGCTTCGCGCACCTGGGCGAGCAGCACGCCGAGCACCCGTTCGGCGGTCTCGGGGTCGAGGTTGCCGGTCGGTTCGTCGGCCAGGATCAGCCCGGGCGCATGCACGACGGCGCGCGCGATCGCGACCCGCTGCAGCTGCCCGCCCGAGAGCTGTGCCGGGTAGCGCCCGCCCAGGCCGCCGAGGCCGACGGCGTCGAGCAGCGCGGCGACGCGGCGCTCGTCGGGCCGGTTCAGCAGCAGCAGCGGCAGCGCGACGTTCTCGGCCACCGTCAGGTGCGGAAGCACGTGGAAGGCCTGGAAGACGAACCCGAGGCGGGCGCGGCGCAGCCGGGCGCGGCCGGCTTCGTCCAGCGTCGCCAGATCCTGGCCGGCGACCATGATGCGGCCGGCGTCGGCGGCGTCGAGCCCGGCGATGCAGTTCAGCAGCGTCGACTTGCCGACGCCCGACTCGCCGAGCAGCGCGACGAACTCGCCGGCGCCCAGTTCGAGCGTGACATCGTGGAAGACACGGGTCTCCCCGTAGGACTTGGACAGACCCTCGAGCATCAGCATGGGCGGCGATGATGCCCGAGGGCCGCCGCGCCGCGCGCGCCTGGGGTCAGCCGGCGGCCGTCTCCAGTGCGGCGAGTGCCCGGGCCGACGCGTCGGGCGCGTCGCAGGGCACGACGATGCGTTCCGGCATCGAACGCAGCCAGGTGATCTGGCGCTTGGCGAGCTGGCGTGTCGCGGCGATGCCGCGTTCGCGCAGCGGCGCCAGGTCGCCGGCGTCCAGCGCCTCCCAGGCCTGGCGGTAGCCGACGCAGCGCATCGACGGCAGGCCCGGGTGCAGGTCGCCGCGCGCACGCAGGGCACGCACCTCGTCGACGAAACCGGCCGCCAGCATGGCGTCGAAACGCTGCGCGATGCGCTCGTGCAGCCAGGCGCGCGAGGCCGGCTCCAGCGACACCAGCGGCCAGGCCGCGGCGGCGGGTTTCTCGGTGCGCGCGCCTTGCTGCCAGGCCGAGATCGGCCGGCCGCTGCCGAGATAGACCTCGAGCGCACGCTGGATGCGCTGGGCGTCGTTCGGCGCCAGCCGCGCGGCGGTCACCGGGTCGACGCGTGCGAGTTCGGCATGCAGCGCCGGCCAGCCTTCGGCGGCGGCGCGGGCGTCGAGTTCGGCGCGGATCGCCGGGTCGGTCTCGGGCATCGCGTCCAGGCCGTCACGCAGCGCCTTGAAGTACAGCATCGTGCCGCCGACCAGGAGCGGCAGGCGGCCGCGCGAGCGGATTTCGTCGACCAGCCGCGTCGCGTCGGCGACGAAACGGGCCGCCGAATAGCTGTCGGCCGGGTCGACGATGTCGATCAGGTGGTGCGGCGCGGCGGCGCGTTCGGCGGCACTGGGTTTGGCGGTGCCGATGTCCAGGCCGCGGTAGACCAGCGCCGAGTCGACGCTGACGATCTCCACCGGCCGGCGCGCGGCCAGCGCCAGCGCCGCGGCGGTCTTGCCGCTGGCGGTGGGGCCGGCGAGGCAGACCGCGTCGACCGTCATTTGTGCACCGCCTCCGGCAGCCGCCGCACCAGCGTCCAGGCGACGAGCGTGGTCGCCACGGCGCAGAAGGCGACGGTCAGCGCATACGGCCGCACGTCGGCGCCGAGCACCAGCCCCAGCCAGCGGCCGATGCAGAAGGCGGTGAAGGCGAGCACGAAACCGGCCAGCGCCGAGGCGGCGCCGGCGCCACGCGGGAAGGGGCCGACGGCACCGGCCTGGCCGCAGGGCTGGTGGACGCCGTGGCCGAAGCAGAACAGGCCCTGCGCCAGCAGATAGGCCCAGACGCTCTCGACGCCGGCCAGCGCAGCCGCCGCGGTGCCCAGGCCGCCGGCCAGCGTGAACAGCGCTGCTCGGCGCACCGAACGCGACATGCCGTGGTGCAGGATCCAGCGCCGGCAGACCACCGTGCCGCCCAGGTAAGCCACCGAGCCGGTCGCCATCGCCAGGCCGTACTCGCCGGCGCCGAGGCCGAAGCGGTTCATGTAGACGAAGGACGAGCCGGCGAGGATCGTGTACAGCCCGCCGTAGGTGCAGGCGGTCAGCAGCGCCCAGGCGAGGAAGGTCGGGTGGCGCGCCACCTGGCTCCAGGCGGCCAGCAGCGGGCCCGGCGCGGTGGCGTGCGCGTTGCGCTGCACGATCGTCTCGGGCAGGCGCAGCGCCAGGAAGGCCAGGATCGCGGCGCTGCCGGCACCGATGACGGCCAGCGTCGCGCGCCAGCCGCCCCAGCCGGCGACCAGGCCGCCGAACACCGGCGAGGCGATCGCGATCAGCCCCAGACCGGACAGCGCCAGCGCCATCACGCGTGCGCCTTCGTGCGGCTCGTAGAGGTCGCGCAGCATCGCGCGCGCGACGACCACCGCCGCGGCCAGCGCCACGCCCTGCAGCGTGCGCCACGCGACCAGCGTGCCGACGTCGGGTGCCAGCGCGGCGCCGACGGCCGCCGCGGTGTAGAGCGCGACGCCGACCAGCAGCACCGGCCGCCGGCCGATGCGGTCGGCCAGCGGGCCCCAGACGAGCTGGGCGATGCCGAAAGCCAGGATCAGCGCCGCCATCGTCATCTGCACCGCCGGCATAGTCGCGGCGAGGTCGCGCGCCAACAGCGGCAGCGCCGGCATCATCACATCGGTGGCCAGCGGCTGCAGCCCCAGCAGCAGCGCCAGCGCGACGGCGGCCAGCGCGTGCGAGACCCGCGGCGGCGCCGCCGGCACCGTGGCGGCCGCGGACATCAGATGAAGCGCTCGTTCTCGCCCAGGTAGCGCCACTGGCCCGGTGGCAGCTGGCCCAGCGAGACGCTGCCGATGCGCACGCGCTTCAGGCCGACGACCTTCAGCCCGACCAGTTCGCACATGCGGCGGATCTGGCGCTTGCGGCCTTCGCGCAGCACGAAACGCAGCTGGTCCTCGTTCTGCCAGCTCACGCGCGCCGGGCGCAGTGCCCGGCCGTCGAGTTCCAGGCCGTGGCGCAGGCGTTCCAGCTCGGTGTCGGGCAGGCGGCCGGGTTTGCTGTACTGCACACGCACCAGGTATTCCTTCTCGACCTTGGTCTCGTCGCCGATCAGCGTCTTGGCGATGCGCCCGTCCTGGGTCAGCACCAGCAGGCCGGTGGAGTCGATGTCCAGCCGCCCGGCCGGCGCCAGGCCACGCAGCTGGCCGGGGTGGAAGGCCAGGCGCGTCGGGTCATCCTTCCAGTGATTGGCCGGGATGACCAGCGTCACCGCCGGCTTGTAGCCGTCTTCGGCCTGGCCGCTGACGAAGCCCATCGGCTTGTGCAGCAGCACGGTGACGCGGCGCGCCTGCTCGTTGCGCGCGCGCGGGTCGATCTCGATGCGGCAGTCGGCGGCGGCACGCTGGCCCAGCACGGCCATCTTGCCGTCGACCTTGACCCAGCCGGCTTCGATCCAGGCATCGGCCTCGCGGCGAGAGGCCAGGCCCCGTTCGGTGATCAGCTTGGAGACGCGCACGCCCTCGGCGGCGCCGGAATTCGGCTCGGACATGCCTGAATTGGACCACGGCCGGCAGCCGCTGTGCCCGGGGTGCCCCGGGCAAGCACCGAGGCGACGCCCCTACGCGGCGGCCGGCGCATGGGCTAGGCTGGGGCACTCACGGCTGTCGGGAGCTTGATGATGAAACCGGTTTCCGAAGTGCTGAACCGTCGCCAGGGCACGCTCTGGCACGTGCATCCCGACGACAGCGTCTATGCGGCGCTGGAACTGCTGGCCGAACACGAGATCGGCGCGCTGCTGGTGATGGACGCAGGGCGCCTGGTCGGCGTCGTCTCCGAGCGCGACTACACGCGCAAGGTGACGCTGCAGGGGCGCAGCTCGCGCGAGACCCGCGTCGCCGAGATCATGACGCGCGAGGTCGTGCGCGTGCTGCCCGACGCGCCGATGCACGAGTGCATGGCGCTGATGAGCGAGCACCGCATCCGCCACCGGCCGGTGGTCGCCGGCGCCACGGTGCTGGGCATGATCTCGATCCGCGACCTGCTCGACGAGCTGATCGCCGAGCAGGAACGCACGATCGCCGAGCTGGAGCACTACATCCACTCGTGACCGGCCGGCGGGCGGTTCGTCGCCCGCTGCGGCGGTTTCGTCGCACGGCGAATGCCCCGGCGCCGCGTGCGGTGCATGCTCGGGCGTCTTCCAAACCCGAGGAAACGCCTGCATGACCAAGCCTCTTCTCGCGCCGCTGGCCGCGGCCGCGCTCGTGCTGCCCTTCGTCGCCGCGCCCGTCTCGGCGCAGCAGGCGGCGCCCGCCGCCCCGGCCGCACGCGCCGTGCCGCCCGAACTGCCGCTGCGCGACTTCTTCCGCAGCCCCGCGCGTTCGGGCTACAACCTGAGCGACGGCGGCCGCTGGGTCTCGTTCCTGCAGCCGGCGGCCGGCGAGGCCGGCGCCGCGCCGCGCCGCAACGTCTTCGTGCAGAAGCTCGTCAACGGCCGTGCCGTCGGCCAGCCGCGCCAGCTGACGCGCGAGACCGCCCGCGACATCCGCATGTATGCGTGGAAGGGCGACGACACCGTGCTCTTCATGAAGGACTTCGGCGGTGACGAGAACTTCCACGTCGTCGCCGCCGACGCCGCCACCGGCAAGGTGCGCGACCTGACGCCCTGGGAGGGCGTGCGCGCCGAGCTCGTCGACAACCTGCCCGAAGACCCCGGCCACGTGCTCGTGATGCACAACCGCCGCGACCGCAAGGTCTTCGACGTCGTGCGCCTGGACGTGCGCAGCGGCGCCGAGACCGTCGTCGCGACCAACCCGGGCAACATCGTCAACTGGGTCACCGACCACCGCGGCCGCATCCGCGTCGCGATCGCCAGCGACGGCGTCAACAACACCGTGCTCTACCGCGACGGCGACAGCGGCGACTTCAAGCCGCTGATGACGACCGACTTCCGCACCGCCGTGCAGCCGCTGTTCTTCGACGGCGACAACCGCCTGTTCTACGCCGTCAGCAACCGCGGTCGCGACAAGAGCGCGCTGGTGCTGATCGACCCGGCCAAGCCCGACGCCGAGCAGGTGGTCTACGCCCACCCCGAGGTCGACGTCGAGGGCGCGCACTGGTCGCGCGTGCAGAAGAAAGTGCTGTGGGCCAGCTACGAGACCGACAAGCACGGCAAGCACTTCTTCGACGCGCCGATGCAGGCCGCCTACGAGAAGCTGCAGCAGCAGTTCCCCGGCGAGCAGGTCGACCTGACGGCCTGGACGCTGGACGAGAAGCGCTACATCGTCGTCAACTGGAGCGACCGCACGCTGGGCGCGCGCAGCCTGTACGACGTGCGCAGCGGCAAGCTGACCAAGCTCGCCGACGCCGCGCCGTGGATCAAGCCGGCGCAGATGGCCGAGATGAAGCCGGTGCGCTACACGGCGCGCGACGGGCTCTCGATCCCGGCCTACCTGACGCTGCCTGCCGGCCGCGAACCCAAGAACCTGGCCTGCGTCGTCAACCCGCACGGCGGCCCCTGGGCGCGCGACAGCTGGGGCTTCAACCCCGAGGTGCAGTTCCTCGCCAACCGCGGCTACTGCGTGCTGCAGATGAACTTCCGCGGCTCCACCGGCTTCGGCCGCGAGTTCTGGGAAGCCAGCTTCGGCCAGTGGGGCCTGAAGATGCAGGACGACATCAGCGACGGCGTGAAGTGGCTGGTCGAGCAGGGCATCGCCGACCCGAAGCGCATCGGCCTGTACGGCGGCAGCTACGGCGGCTACGCGACGCTGGCCGGCGTGACCTTCACGCCCGACCTGTACGCCGCGGCGGTCGACTACGTCGGCGTCAGCAACCTCTTCACCTTCATGAAGACCATCCCGCCGTACTGGGAGCCGTGGCGCCAGCAGATGTACGCGATGGTCGGCAACCCGGACGACGCGAAGGACAAGGAACGTCTGACCGCGACCTCGCCGGTGTTCCACGTCGACCGCATCAAGACGCCGCTGCTCGTCGCCCAGGGCGCACGCGACCCGCGTGTCAACAAGGCCGAGAGCGACCAGATCGTCGAGGCGCTGAAGAAGCGCGGCGTCGAGGTCGAGTACCTCGTCAAGGACAACGAGGGCCACGGCTTCGCCAACGAGGAGAACAAGTTCGAGTTCTACGGCGCGATGGAGAAGTTCTTCGCCAAGCACCTGAAGTGAGCCGGCGGGGCCGGGCGCTCGTCTCGCGGGATGAGCGTCCGGCCGCCGCCGCGGCGCCGGCACCTCGCCGACGCCAAAGATGCGCCGCCCGGGCCCGTGACGCCCGGAAGAGCGCTCGTCGATGAAGCGAATCCTGAACCTCGGCCGGCGGCTTGCCGCCGGTCTGCTGGCGGCCTCGTTGACGGCCGCGACGGCCTGGGCCGCCGAGCCCGACCGCCTCGAAACGCCGCGAGGCGCTCACCTGGCCGTGCACGCCGACTTCCCGCCCGGCCCTGGCCCGTTCCCGACGCTGGTGCTGGCGCCTGGCGCCGGCTACCACATGGACCTGCCGGTGCTCGCCGAGACCGCGCGCCAGCTGCTCGCGCGCGGCTTCGCGGTCTGGCGCTTCAACTGGGCGTATTTCACCGCCGACCCGGCGGGCGGGCGGCCGTCCGACGAGCTGACGCGCGAACGCGAGGACCTGCTGGCGGTGCTCGACCGTGCGCTGGCCGACCCGCGGGTGGCACGCGAACGGGTGCTCGTCGGTGGCAAGTCGATGGGGTCGGTCGTCGCCTGGAGCGTGCTGCGCGAGCGGCCGGCCGTGCGTGGCGCGGTGCTGCTGACGCCGGTCTGCAGCCGCGTAAAGGCCAGCGTGCCGGTCGCCGAGTTCGAGCAGAACTATCCCGGCGCGGCCGAGGAACGGCGGCCGTTGCTGCTGGTCTCCGGCGACCAGGACCCGCTGTGCGCTCCTTCGGTGCTCTACCGCCTGGCGGCGCTGCCTCCCGGCCCGGTGCGCGTCGCGGTGCTCGACGGCAACCACGGGCTGGACGCGACAGCCGGCACCGCCGACGAACGCGAGGCCGCCGGCCGCCACAACGCCGCGCTGGCGGCGACGCTGGTCGCCGACTTCATCGCCGCACACGCCGGCCGCTGAGCACGTCCGGGGCGCGGGCGTGACGCCTGCACGCCCTGCGCGCTCCGTCCGCGCAACGTTTGCTTGCATGTCACGCGCTGCGGCGACAATCCGCAAGAGCCGCGCCGATCACCGGAACCACAAGTTCCGCGGCGGCGGCTTCGCGCCGGAACCGTCGGCGGCGAGAACGAGATGCAAGAACGACAACACTGCAGAAAGAGCGTGCGCTGATGGCCACCTGGGGTTTCGGTCTGCGCGCCAAGTCCATCTTCGCGCTGGTGCTGGCCTGCCTGCTGGCGCTGCTGCCGGCCAGCCTGCTGGGCTGGCAGCTCGTCGAGGGCGTGCGCGACCATTTCGGCGAGGCCTACGCCCGCAACTACACGCAACTCAAGCGTGAGCAGATCCTGGGCCTGCTGAACCGCGAGCTGGCGCTCGCCAAGCGGCTGGCCGGCTCGCAGCTGACGCGCCAGTGGCTGGCCGACGAAAACGACCCGGCGAAGAAGGCGCTGGCGCTGCGCGAGGCCGAGGCCTTCCGCCTGGACCTGCACGACCACACCTACTTCATCGCCAGCGGCCTCAGCGGCCACTTCTTCTTCAACGACGACAGCAAGCCCTTCAGCGCCGAGCCGCGCTACACGCTGGACCCGGCCAAGGCCGAGGACTCGTGGTTCTTCGGCACGCTGCGCCGGCCCGAGGACTACAACATCAACGTCAACGTCGACGTGCCGCTGCAGATCACGATGGTCTGGTTCAACGTCGTCATCCGCGACCGCGACCGCGCCCTGGGCATCGCCGGCGCGGGGCTGAACCTGCGCGAGTTCCTCGCCGAGTTCATCAACACCGACGAGGCCGGCGTCACGCCGATCATCCTGGCGCGCAGCGGCGCCATCCAGGCGCACCGCGACACGAAGCTGATCTCGACCAACCAGGCCGGCAGCACCGCCCGGCCCGAGCAGACGCTGGCCGGCCAGCTCGCCGAGCCGCTGGATCGCGCCGCGCTCGCCCGCGCGATGGACGACGCCGCCGTGCGGCCGGGCCAGGTGGCCAGCTTCTGGGCCACGCTGGACGGCCGGCGCCAGCTGCTGGCGCTGTCCTACCTGCCGCAGCTGAAGTGGTACGTCGTCACCGCGGTCGACCTGAAGACCGCCCAGGTGCTCGACGGCGACTGGCTGCGCACCGCGGCGCTGGTGGCCGTCGGCACGCTGGCGCTGCTGCTGACGGCCATCGTGCTGGCGGTTCACCGGCTCGTCATCCACCCGCTGCGCCGGCTGCACCGTTCGGCGACGGCGATCTCGCACGGCAACTTCCAGGTCAGCGTGCCGGCCGACGGCCGCGACGAGATCGCCGACCTCGGCCGCGCCTTCGCGACGATGGCCGAGAAGGTGCGCGCCTACACCGAGAACCTCGAGCGCGAGGTGCACGAACGCACCCAGGCGCTGGAGGCGGCCAACCGCGACATGCGTGCGGCGCACCAGAAGATCAGCGACTCTATCGACTACGCCAGCCTGATCCAGCGCGCCATCCTGCCGGCGCGCCAGCTGACGCAGCAGCTCGGCGAGCACCACTTCGTGCTCTGGCGCCCGCGCGACGTCGTCGGCGGCGACTTCTACGTCTTCCGTGCCGACGGCCCGCGCTACCTGATCGGCGTCGTCGACTGCGCCGGCCACGGCGTGCCCGGCGCGCTGATGACGATGCTCGCGCGTGCGGCGCTGGACCACGCGATGTCCGAAGCCGGCATCGAGTCGCCGGCCGAAGTGCTGCGCCGCACCGACGCGGCGATGCGCGCGATGCTGCAGGACACGCCGCTACCGCGCGCCATCGCGACCAACATGGACGCCGGCCTGGTCTGCGTCGACCTGGAGAACCGGCGCATGGTCTATGCCGGCGCCAAGATCCCGCTCTTCTGGAGCGACGGTGAGACGCTGGCCAGCGTGCCCGGCGGCCGCCGGGCGATCGGCGACCGCCGCCAGGGCGAGTACGCCGACGAGGTCGTGCCGCTGCGCCCGGGCACGACCTACACGCTGGTCACCGACGGCTATCTCGACCAGGCCGGCGGCGAAATGGGTTACGGTTTCGGCAATGCCCGCTTCGCCGCGCTGCTGCGCGACGTCGCGCGGCGGCCGCTGCGCGAGCAGGCGCAGGCGCTGGAGCAGGCCCTGGGCGAGTACCAGGGCGAACATTCACAGCGGGACGACATCACGATCCTGTCGTTCCGTTTCGACTGACTCGGAGCATCATGGAATCCATCGATCTGTTCGGTCTGAGAGAACACTTCAACCGCGGCCGCATCCTGCTGTGCTTCAACGGCCCGATCTCGCGCAGCCTGATCGAGGAGATCGGCAACGCGCTGAAGAACTACCTGCAGGCCGACCAGGCGCATCCGTCGTCGGCAATGGACGTCTTCGGCGTCTACATCGAGCTGACGCAGAACATCCGCCACTACGCCGTCAGCCGCAACTACGACGAACTGGCGGGGTCGGCGACGGTCGTCGTCGCACGCGACGAGAATGGCGGCTACATCGTGCAGGCCGGCAATCTGGTCGAGGAAGCCGACGGCGCGCCACTGCTCGAACGGGTGCAGGCGCTGGCGGCGATGGACAAGGCGCAACTGAAAGCCGCGTACAAGGAGCAGCTGCGCAAGCCGCGCGCGACCGACGCCAGCTCCGGCGCCGGGCTGGGCCTGATCGACGTGGCCCGCAAGTCGGCGGCGCCGCTGGCCGCGGCGCTGTCGCCGGCAGGCGAGGGAAGAGCGTTCTTCAGCCTGCGGGCGGTGATCTGAAGCGAACGAGATGACGATGAAAGAGCTGCACATCCAGGGCGGGCAGTCGACGCCCGAGATCCAGGCCGACTGGGAGCAGGGTGTCCTGGCGATGCGCGGGGATTCGTACCCGGAGAACTCGTTCGAGTTCTTCGCCGACGTGATCCAGTGGCTGGAGGACTACCTCGGCCAGCACGAACGGCCGCTGCGGCTGGAGCTGCGCCTGGTCTACATGAACACCAGCTCGGTGAAGGCGATGATGGACATCTTCGACCTCTGCGAGGAAGCCTTCGGCAAGGGCCGCGACGTGCGTGTCGCCTGGTACTACGACCCGCGCAACGACCGCGTCTTCGACCTCGCCGAGGAGTTCAAGGAAGACTGCAGTTTCCCGTTCGAGATCCTGGCTGATGGCGCCGCCTAAGTCGCTTGGCGACGACCTCGAGCTCGTCGCGCGCATCGAGGCGCTGCTGGCCGACCCGGCGCAGCAGCACAACCCGATGCACGAGCCGCTGGCGGCGCTGCTGCGCCAGTTCCACGGCCAGCGCGAGCGGCTGGAGCGCCTGGTGCGCATCTCCGACGGTTACCACCACGTCGCGCGCGAGCAGCGCCTGACGCTGGTCGAGCAGTACGACAAGCAGGTCCGCCGGCTGGAGAAGCTGGTGCGCATCTCCGACCGCTACCAGAACAGCCTGCGCGACCTGAGCCTGGCGCTGCGCGACGCCGCGATGCGCGACCCGCTGACCGGCCTGGGCAACCGCCGCTTCCTGATGGAGCGGCTGCGCGAGGAGAGCGAACGCACCCAGCGCCTGGGCCGCGGCTTCGCGGTGGCGATCATGGACGTCGACCACTTCAAGGAGGTCAACGACGCCTACGGCCACGAGACCGGCGACCAGGTGCTGCTGGCCATCGCCCAGGCCGTCGAGTACGGCGTGCGCAAGTACGACCACTGCGGGCGCTGGGGCGGCGAGGAGTTCCTGATGCTGCTGCCGGAGACGCCGGTCGAGCACGCCTACACGATCGTCGAGCGCATCCGCCAGGCGATCACCGAGATCGCCGACGTCGGTGGCGTGCGCGTCTCGCTGACCGCCAGCTTCGGCCTCGCCGGCCACCGCGAAGGCGAGGGCTTCTCGGCCACCGTCAGCCGCGCCGACCAGGCGCTCTACGCCGCCAAGGCCGCCGGGCGCAACCGCATCGAAAGCGCCTGATCCGCCCCGGGGCGGCGACGGTCGCCCGCGGGGCCCTGCGGTACAGTGAGGCCAGGCTGAAAGGCTGCATGGCGGCCGGGTGCCGTCCGTCGCGCCCCCACGAGGCTTTCCCTCCATGTCGGTTTCCTTTTCCACCATCAGACCGGGCTTGCGGCTGGCCGACCAGGTGGCTGGCGCGCTCGAAGCCGAGATCCGTTCCGGCGCGCTGGCCGCGGGCCAGAAGCTGCCGACCGAGCAGGCGCTGGTGCAGCAGTTCGGCGTCAGCCGCACCGTCGTGCGCGAGGCCGTGCAGCAGCTGAAGTCGCGGGGCCTCGTCGATTCGCGCCAGGGCAGCGGCGTCTACGTGCTCGCCGCCGGCTGCGAGCCGCTGAGCTTCGAGCCGACGGCCGCCGCCTCGCGCGAGGCGGTGCTGCAGATCATCGAACTGCGCCGCGCACTCGAAGCCGAGGTTGCCGAACTGGCGGCGCAGCGGCGCACGCCGGCGCAGGCGCAGGCCATCCGTGACGCGCTGCAGGCGATCGCCGCGGCCGTCGAAGCCGGCGGCGACGGTGCCGCCGAGGACGTTCGCTTCCACCGCGCGATCGGCGAAGCCGCCGGCAACCCCTTCCTGATCCGCACGCTGGACTACCTCGCCCAGTTCCTGCAGGGCGTGACACGCGTGACGCGTGCCAACGAAGCCCGCCACCGCGAGTTCGCCGAGCAGGTCAAGCAGGAGCACGAGGCGGTCGTGCAGGCCATCGAGGCCGCTGACCCCGCGGCCGCGCGCCAGGCCGCGGCGCTGCACATGAACAACGCGATGCGCCGCCTGCAGCACGCCGATGCCAGCTTCTGGCAGCAGGACGGTGCGCGCCTGGCCGCGGTGCTGGTGCCGCCGACGATGCCGGCCTGAGCCGCGCGCCGCGGCGCGCGCATCGATTCGCGTTGTTTCTGCCCGAAAGGCGCCCTCGCGCCTGTACCTCCGTGGTTCCTGAGTGCTCGTCGCGCAAGCGTTCGAGCGCTTTGGCCGGCGCTGCCGCCGGGTTTCGGCCTGCAACTGGAGCGAACGCCGCGGTTCACGCCGCAACGACAAGAATCCGGGTTAACCCTAGGGTGTAACTTGTCTGAAATTTGTACGATGACCATATGAACTGATCGGTTCATGGCGCCGGCCATCACCCGCACGCGGCCGCACCCTTCACAAACTCCAAGCGCCCGAGGAGACAAACCGCATGTCCACCCCCATCCTGCTCGGCATAGGCGCGGCCGGCATCGCCCTGCTGCTGCTGATGATCATCCGCTGGCAGGTCCACGCTTTCGTCGCGATGATGCTGGTCAGCCTGCTCGTCGCCCTGGCCGTCGGCATGCCCATCGGCGACATCATCAGCACGCTGATCGCCGGCATGGGCGGCACGCTGGGCAGCGTCGCGATCCTCGTCGCACTCGGCGCGATGCTCGGCCGCATGATCGAGGTCTCCGGCGGCGCCGCGAACCTCGCCGGCCGCTTCACGCAGATCCTCGGCCCGACCCGCGTGCCGGCGGCGCTGACCGCCGCCGCGCTGGTGCTGGCCATTCCCGTCTTCTTCGACGTCGGCTTCATCATCCTGGTGCCCATCGTCTACGGCTTCTGCAAGGCCGCGAAGGTGGACCCGGTGAAGTTCGGCCTGCCGGTGGCCGGCATCATGCTGGCGGTGCACGTCGTCGTGCCGCCGCATCCGGGCATCGTCGGCGGTTCGGCCGTCGTCGGCGCCGACGTCGGCTGGGTCACGATCTTCGGCCTGGCAGTCTGCCTGCCGCTGGGCGTGCTGTCGCAGTACGTGGCCAAGTGGCTCAACCGCCGCCGCTACGAGATGCTGCCGACGACCGCCGAGCAGTTCGCCAAGTTCGGCGGCGAAGGCGAGCCCGGCGCCGCCAAGCTGCACGCCCCGGGCGTCGGCGTCGTGCTGACGCTGATCCTGGTGCCGCTGGCGCTGATCATGATCGGCACCACCGGCGCGACGCTGCTGCCCAAGGGCGACCCGGTGCGCAACGTGCTGGCCTTCATCGGCTCGCCGATCTTCGCGCTGATGGTCGCCATCGGGCTGTCGTTCTGGCTCATCGCGCGCCGCCTCGGCTGGAGCATGGCGCGCACCAACGAGGTCATGGAGTCCTCGCTGCCGCCGGCGGCCACCGTGATCCTGGTCACCGGCGCCGGCGGCGTCTTCGCCAAGGTGCTGACGGCCAGCGGCATCGGCGCCGCGCTGTCGTCGAGCATCGCCGCGGCGCACCTGCCGCTGATCCTCGCCGGCTTCGTCATCTCGCTGGTGCTGCGCGCGGCGCAAGGCTCGGCGACGGTGGCCATCCTCACCACCTGCGGCCTGCTGGCCGAGGCGATCACCGGCGGCGGCTACAGCCCGCTGCAGGTGGCGCTGCTGACGGTGGCCATCGGCTTCGGCGGCCTGGGCCTGTCGCACGTCAACAACTCGGGCTTCTGGATCGTCACGCGCTACCTCGGCCTCTCGGTCGCCGACGGCCTGCGCAGCTGGACGGTGCTGACCACCGTGCTCGGCGTCGCCGGCTTCCTCATCACCTGCGGCCTGTGGGCGGTGCTGGCCTGAGCCGGCACGCCATCCGCCGCCCTTCGTCCCCACGGACTTTCTGAACGGATCTGACTGTCATGACTACCCGCAATGTCGGCGTGATCGGCCTCGGCGCCATGGGCGTGGGCATCGCCCAGACGCTTCGCCGCAACGGTTTCAACGTGCACGTCTGCGACGTGCGTCCCGGCGTCGCCGAAGCCTTCGCCCGTGAAGGCGGCGTCGCCGGCGCCAACCCGGCGGCGCTGGCCGCGGCCTGCGACACGCTGGTGTCGGTGGTCGTCAACGCGGCTCAGACCGAAGCCGTGCTGTTCGGCGAAGGCGGTGCCGCCGCGGCGATGCGCCCGGGCTCGACCTTCATCATGTGCTCGACCGTCGACCCCAACTGGTCGATCGCGCTCGAAGCGAAGCTCGAAGCCGCCGGCATCCACTACATCGACGCGCCGATCTCCGGCGGCGCCGCCAAGGCCGCCGCCGGCCAGATGACGATGATGACCTCGGCCCGGCCCGCGGCCTACGCTGCTGCCGGTGCCGTGCTCGACGGCATGGCCGGCAAGGTCTACCGCCTGGGCGACAAGGCCGGTGCCGGCTCCAAGGTGAAGATCATCAACCAGCTGCTGGCCGGCGTGCACATCGCCGCCGCCGCCGAGGCGATGGCGCTGGGCCTGCGCGAAGGCGTCGACGCCGCCGCGATCTACGAGGTCATCACGCACAGCGCCGGCAACAGCTGGATGTTCGAGAACCGCATGGCGCACGTGCTGGCCGGCGACTTCACGCCGCTGTCGGCGGTCGACATCTTCGTCAAGGACCTGGGCTTGGTGCTCGACACGGCGCGCGCCAGCAAGTTCCCGCTGCCGCTGGCGGCCACCGCGCACCAGATGTTCATGCAGGCCTCGACCGCCGGCTTCGCCAAGGAAGACGACAGCGCGGTGATCAAGATCTTCCCGGGCATCACGCTGCCGGCGAAGAAGGACGCGCCGTGAGCTCGCGGCTCAAGCTCGGCTGCATCGCCGACGACTCGACCGGCGCCACCGACCTGGCGAACAACCTCGTGCGCGCCGGCATGCGCGTCGTGCAGACGATCGGCGTGCCGCCGGGGCCGCTGGACGCCGATGTCGACGCCGTCGTCGTGGCGCTGAAGTCGCGCACCATCGCGCCCGAGGACGCGGTGGCGCAGTCGGTCGCGGCGCTCACCTGGCTGCAGGCGCAGGGCGCGACGCAGTTCTATTTCAAGTACTGCTCGACCTTCGACAGCACGGCGCGCGGCAACATCGGCCCGGTCACCGAGGCGTTGATGGACGCGCTGGACACGCCGTTCACGATCGCCACGCCGGCCTTCCCGGAGAACCAGCGCACGGTCTTCAAGGGCCACCTGTTCGTCGGCGACCTGCTGCTCAGCGACAGCGGCATGAAGGACCACCCGCTGACGCCGATGACCGACGCCAACCTCGTGCGTGTGCTGCAGGCGCAGTGCCGGCGCAAGGTCGGGCTGATCGACTACCAGGCGGTGGCCGCCGGCGCCGACGCGGTGCGTGCACGCATCGCCGAGCTGAAGGCCCAGGGCGTGGCGATCGCCATCGTCGACGCCGTCTCCAACGCCGACCTGCTGCGCATGGCACCGGCGCTGGCCGAACTGCCGCTGCTCACCGCCGGCTCCGGCGTCGCGATCGGCCTGCCGGGCAACCATGGCCTGGCGCCGTCGTCGCAGGCGGCCGAGCTGCCGGCGGCCGAAGGGCTGCAGGCGGTGGTCTCGGGCAGTTGCTCGGTGGCCACCAACCGCCAGGTGCTGGACTTCATCCGCTCCGGCCGCCCGGCGCTGGCGATCGACCCGCTGCGCATCGCCGCCGGCGAGGACGTCGCCGCCGAGGCGCTGGCCTGGGCCGGCGAGCACCTCGCCAGCGGCCCGGTGCTGGTCTATTCGACCGCCGAACCGGCCGCGGTGCGCGCCATCCAGGCCCGGCTCGGCGTCGAACAGGCCGGCGGCCTGGTCGAACAGACGATCGCGCGCATCGCGCAAGGCCTGGTCGAACGCGGCGTGCGCCAGCTGGTCGTCGCCGGCGGCGAGACCTCGGGCGCCTGCGTGCAGGCGCTGGGCATCGCCCAGCTGCGCATCGGCGGCCAGATCGACCCCGGCGTGCCCTGGTGCCACGCGGTCAGCCCGGCGGCGCCCGGCGGCCTGCACCTGGCGCTGAAGTCGGGCAACTTCGGCACCGACGACTTCTTCACCAAGGCCTTCGCCGGGTTGCAAGGCTGAGCACGATGGCCACGCCCTTCCTCGACGAAGACTTCGCGCGCGCCGAGATCTGCCGCGTCGGCCGCAGCCTGTTCGAGCGCGGCTACGTGCACGCCACGGCCGGCAACATCAGCGTGCGGCTGGCCGACGGCTACCTGATCACGCCGACCGACGCCTGCCTGGGCACGCTGGAGCCGGCGCGGCTGGCGCGGCTGGACGCCGAAGGCCGGCAGATCGGCGGCGACCGCGGCAGCAAGACCATCGTGCTGCATCGGCGCATCTACGCCGCCAGCGAGGCGACGGCGCAGCCGGCGCGCTGCATCATCCACACCCACAGCACGCACCTCGTCGCGCGTTCGCTGCGCGCCGAGAACGACGCCGAGCTGCTGCCGCCGATCACGCCGTATTTCGTCATGAAGGTGGGCCACGTGCCGCACATCGCCTACCAGCGCCCCGGCGCGCCCGAGGCCGCCGACGCGGTGGCCGAGGCCATCACGCGCTACGCCGCCGCCGGCAAGCCGATCCGCGCCGTGATGCTGGCGCGCCTGGGCCCCAACGTCTGGCACGACAGCCCGGCCGCGGCGATGGCGGTGCTCGAGGAGCTCGAGGAGACCGCGCGCCTGGCGCTGCTGGTGCCCGAGGCCCTCGCCCGCCCGCTGGACGAGGCCCGCATCCAGACCCTGCGCGACACCTTCGGCGCCTCCTGGTGAGGCGTCTTCCCTCCTGAACCCCACGAGTCCACCATGCCCCGTTTCGCCGCCAACCTGTCGATGCTCTACAACGAGCACGACTTCCTCGACCGCTTCGCCGCCGCCGCACGCGACGGCTTCAAGGGCGTCGAGTACCTCTTCCCCTACGCCTGGACGACCGAGCAGCTCGCCGCGCAGCTGAAGGCCCACGGCCTGCAGCAGGTGCTGTTCAACGCGCCTCCGGGCCACTGGGACGCCGGCGAGCGCGGCATCGCCTGCCTGCCCGGGCGCGAAGCCGAGTTCCGCGACGGCATCGCCCAGGCGCTGGCCTACGCGATGGCGCTCGGCTGCCCGCGCATCCACGTGATGGCCGGCCTGGTGCCGGCCGGCCAGACGCGCGAGGCGCTGCGCGCGACCTACGTCGCCAACGTCGCCTACGCCGCCGCCGAAGCGGCCAAGCTGGGCATCGATGTGCTGATCGAGCCGATCAACGAACGCGACATGCCGGGCTTCTTCCTGAACCGCCAGGACCAGGCCCACGCCATCGTCGCCGAGGTCGGCGCGGCCAATCTGAAGGTGCAGATGGACCTGTACCACTGCCAGATCGTCGAAGGCGACCTGGCGGCCAAGATCCGCCAGTGGCTGCCCACCGGCCAGGTCGGCCACTTCCAGATCGCCGGCGTGCCGACGCGCCACGAGCCCGACGTCGGCGAGGTCCACCATCCCTACCTGTTCGCGCTGATCGACGAACTCGGCTGGGACGGCTGGATCGGCTGCGAATACCGCCCGACCCGCGGCGCGGTGCCGGGCGGCACCTCCGACGGCCTGGGCTGGATGAAGCCCTACCGGGGCTGAAGACGGCCGCGGGCGCCGGCAGCGCCGGCGCCCGCGAGCCTCACTTCATGCAGTTGGCATAGAAGGCCGGCGTCGCCGGCCAGTCGCTGAACATGCCGCGGATGCCGACCTGACGCGCGAGCACGTCCAGCACCACCAGCATGTCGCCTTCGCGGTGGATCGCGCTGTCGAAGGTCTGGTAGTACGAGCCGTTGTTGCCGTCGGCCAGGATGCCCGAGCGCTCCAGCGACCAGCTGATGATGTCCAGCCCGGCGGCCTTCGCGTCCTTGGCGTATTGCGAGGGCACGATGTTGCCGGCGGCGTCGGTCGTCAGCAGCGCGAAGATCGGCGGCGCGACGATGTTGATGCCCTGCGCCTTGTAGCCGGCCAGTTCCGCCGCGTTCGGCAGGTCGGCCGGCGTCGCCGCGTCGTCGAGGTAGACCGCCTGCCGGCCGTAGGCGGTGTTCTTCACCCAGTACTGGATGTCGGGCAGGTAGAAGGACTGAGGGAAGACACGCGACGGCGGCACCTTGGCCGCCTTGTACTCGTCGATCAGCTTCTGCGCGTAGGCCTGCTGCGTGAAGCCGTCGAAGGGCATCGCCACCGCCGGGTACTTCAGCTCGGGCGTCATCTTCACGCCCAGCTGCTTGAAGAGCTCGATGCTCTCCTTGTGCGTCATCAGCGTGCCGCTGGTCGGGCCCGAATACAGGTCGGTGCGCCAGCCCGGCGTGCCGGCCATGTACTCGGCGACGGTGCGTGCCTTCGGGTTGTAGCCGTCCATCTTGCCGCGCAGCGTCTTGAACTCGGCGAGCGTCAGCTCGCTGGTGCGGCAGCTGGCGCTGGCCGGCGTCAGCAGGTTGCCGGCGGCGTCGAAGGTTGCCGGCGTGAACGGCTTGACGCACTTGGCGGCCAGCGGCGTGGCCAGGATGTTGGTCGTCGTGTGCAGGTCGTCCTGGGCGTGGCGGCAGACGAGCTGCTTGTCCTGGGTGAAGACGACGTCGCACTCGACGATGCCGGCGCCCATGCGCGCGGCGGCCATGTAGCTCTCGCGCGTGTGCTCGGGGAACTGCAGCGACGCACCGCGGTGGCCGATCGCGAAGTCGTGGCGCGTGTAGGCCTTGCGCTCGGCGGCGCAGGCCTGCAGCGCCGTCTTCAGCGGGCTGTCGGCCATGTCGTCGACGAGGAAGAAGGGCCGCGGGCCCAGTTGCACCGTCGGCGGGACGACGGCGGACGGCGCGGCCTGGGCGCCCAGCGTGGTGATGGCGAGCGCGGCGGCGGCCAGCGCGCGGATCGGCGTGTGCATCGGTCTCTCTCCTGTGTGGGTCTTGGTCGCCGGCTCGTGGACCGGCCGGCGTGACCCTAGGCTGCACGCATGGCGCCGCCGTGACGGCGACAAGTCGTTACCGCCCGCGCAGGAAGAGCGCGTCCAGCTCTTTCATCGTCAGCTGGCGCCAGGTCGGCCGGCCGTGGTTGCAGGTGTCGGCGCGTTCGGTGGCCTCCATCTGGCGCAGCAGCGCGTCCATCTCGGGCAGCGTCAGCCGGCGGTTGGCGCGCACCGCGCCGTGGCAGGCCATCGTCGCCAGCAGCTCGTCGCGCGAACGTTCGACGGCGCGGCTGGCGCCGGTCTGCTCGAGTTCGGCCAGCACCGAGCGCGCGAGTTCGGTGACGTCGGCGTCGGGCAGCGCCGCCGGGCGGCTGCGCACGACCAGCGTCGTCGCCGACAGCGGCGCGACGTCCAGGCCCAGCGCCAGCAGCGCCTCGCGTTCGGCTTCGGCGGTGGCGACCTCGGCGGCGGTGGCGGCAAAGCTCACCGGCAGCAGCAGCGGCTGCGCCGGCAGCACCGCCGCCGCCGACGCCGCCTGCTTCAGGCGCTCGTAGACGATGCGCTCGTGCGCGGCGTGCATGTCGACGACGACCAGACCGTGGGCGTTGCGCGCCAGCACGTAGACGCCGCCGACCTGGCCGATCGCCTCGCCCAGCGGATGTGCGGCCGGGGCCGCCTCGGGCAGCGCCGGGCGTTCGGCCACGGTGGCTTCGGCCGCGGCCGGCGGCCGCAGCGCCGCCCAGGCCTGCAGCCCGCCGCTGCCGACCGGCGTCGTGCGCGGGCCGGGGTCGCGCCAGGCGGCGGGAGCCGGCGTCGTGTCGCGCGCGACCAGCGGCAGCGGCGGCTGCCAGGTCGGGCGCGGTGCCACGGCTGGCGTCGGCACCGGCTCGGCCGCGACCACCACCGCAGGCGGCGCCTCGGCGGCCGGCGCCGCGTTGGCGCGGGTGCCGGCCAGCGTGTCCACGAGCGCGCGCTGCACCGCCTGGTGCACCGCACGCCCGTCGCGGAAACGCACCTCGATCTTCGTCGGGTGCACGTTGACGTCGACGAGTTCGGGCTCGATCTGCAGGAACAGCGCGTAGGCCGGCTGCTTGCTGCCGTGCAGCTGGTCCTCGTAGGCGGCGCGCACGGCGTGCGAGACGAGGCGGTCGCGCACGTAGCGGCCGTTGACGAACAGGTATTGCAGGTCGGTGCGGCTGCGGGCCGCCTCGGGCTGGCCGGCGCGGCCCCAGAGCTGCAGCGGCCCGGCGGCGGCTTCCAACGGCCGGCTGGCGGCGATGAAGTCGCGCCCGAGCACGTCGCCCAGGCGCTGCTCGGCGCCGGCGGCGCGCCACTGGGCGACGGCGCGGCCTTCGTGCCAGACGGCGAAACCGACGTCCGGCCGCGCCAGCGCGTGGCGGCGCACGGCGTCCAGCGCGTGCGCCAGTTCGGTGGCTTCGCTCTTCAGGAACTTGCGCCGCGCCGGTGTCGAGAAGAAGAGCTCGTGCACCTCGACCGTCGTGCCCTGGGCACGCGCCGCCGGCTGCAGCTCGCCGCTGCGCGCGTCGACGCGCCAGCCATGTGCCGCGTCGGCGCTGCGGCTGGTGATCGCCATCTCGGACACCGAGGCGATCGCGGCCAGCGCCTCGCCGCGAAAGCCCATCGTGCGCACCGATTCGAGTTCGCCGAGCGAGCCGATCTTGCTCGTCGCGTGGCGCTTCAACGCCAGCGGCAGCTCGGCCATCGGGATGCCGCAGCCGTCGTCCTCGACGACGATGCTGCGCACGCCGCCGGCGGCCAGGCGCACGACGACAGCGCGGGCGCCGGCGTCCAGCGCGTTGTCGACCAGTTCGCGCACCACCGAGGCGGGGCGCTCGACGACCTCGCCGGCGGCGATCTGGCTGACGAGTTCGTCGGGCAGTTCGCGGATCGGGCGGCGTTCGGTCGGGACGGTCATCCGGCGGGATTGTAGGCAGCGCCCTCCGGCGGCCCGCAGTCGCGGCGCAGCAGCTTCAGCAGCAGCTCGGCGCGCAGCGCGTCGACACGGCCGCGGGTCGCGAAGACACGCTGCGGCTCGTGGTCGTCGCCGCGCGCGACGATCTCGAAGCGCCGCGCGCCGTCGTAGGCGCGCAGCAGCAGTTCGCTGCCGGCCAGCGGCAGCACGAAGAGCTCCTGCACGCTGAACAGGCCGCGGCGTTCGGCGCGTAGCAGGCACTCGGGCGTCAGGTCGAAGCGCCAGTCGATCTCGGAGGCGGCGGCCGCGGCGGCGTCGTTCAGCAGCGCCAGCCGGCTCGCCTGGTCGAGGCGGTGCGGGTCGTGGGTCGGCGCGTCGGCGCTCGGGTAGCCGTCGGTGCAGGCGGCGAAGACGAAGGCAAGGGCCAGCACGAGCGCAGCGCTCGTCCTGGCCGGGACGGAAAGTCTCATCGTGAGCTGCCGCGCGAGCGGCAGGGCAGGGCGTCGGAACCCGCGGGCGCGGGGCGGAGGCGGAGGCGCCTCAGCCGCGCGGCGGCTTGAAGCGCCCGTCCTGCGGCGCGTCGGGACGCGCTGGGTCCGGCGGCGGCGCCAGGCGCCGGCCGTGGGCCGCCGGCGGCACCACGACCGGCAGGGCCGCGATCAGCACGTCGGCCAGCGGCAGGTCGCCGCCCCAGGCCGACTGCGTCGGCGCGTCGTCGAGGTGGTGGTCTTCGACGCTGCCGTCGTCCGGCGCGGCGGGTTGCGTGGCGGCGGCGTCCGGCGCGGCCGCAGCGAAGACGTCGCCCTGCGTCGCCGCACCGGCCCAGGCCAGCGTCAGCACCAGCAGCAGCGCGATCAGGCGCCGCGTCAGCGGGACCTGTCTCACAGCCATTGCGCCAGCAGCGCGCGTAGCTGCTCGCGCGTGTAGGGCTTGGACAGATGGGCGTCCATGCCGGCGGCCAGCGACAGGGCAGCGTCCTCGTCGAAGGCGTTGGCCGTCAGCGCGACGATCGGCACACGCGCCAGGCGCAGCCGGGCCTCGCGCTCGCGGATGCGCTGCGTCGCGGCGTAGCCGTCGAGCACCGGCATCTGGATGTCCATCAGCACGAGGTCGAAGTGCTGGCCGTCGATGCGTGTCAGCGCCTGCTGGCCGTCCTCGGCCTCGACGACGTTCAGGCCGAAGGACTTCAGCATCTCGGCGGCGATCAGCCGGTTCACCGGGTTGTCCTCGACGAGCAGCACGCGCCCTTGCAGCGTGGGGGCGGTGTCCAGCGGCATCAGGCCCGAGTCCTGCGGCGGCGGCCCGATCGGCAGCGGGTCCGGCGACGGCGGCAGCAGCAGCGAGAACGCGAAACGCGAGCCCCGGCGTTCGGCGCTCTCGACCGTGATGCGCCCGCCCATCGCCTCGACGATGCGCTGGCTGATCGCCAGCCCCAGCCCGGTGCCGCCGTGGCTGCGGCTGCGTGTCGCGTCGACCTGGGAGAAGGGCTGGAAGAGCTTGGGAATCGCCTGCGCCGGGATGCCGATGCCGGTGTCGGCGACCTCGAAACGCACGCCGCACAGCCCCGGCGGCGCCGTGGCCCGCGACAGGCGCACGTTGACACCGCCTTGTTCGGTGAACTTGATGCCGTTGCCGACCAGGTTCAGCAGCACCTGCTTGAGCCGCGAGGCGTCGCCGATGACGGGATCGGGCACGTCGGCGTCGATCTGCAGCTCGACCTTGAGCCGGCGCTGTTCGGCGGTGGAGCGCAGCAGCGCCGCGGCCGACGCGGCGACGGCGTGCAGCGACATCGGCGCCGGGTCGAGCTTGAGCTTGCCGGACTCGATCGTCGAGTGGTCGAGCACGTCGTCGATGATGCACAGCAGCGACTCGCCCGAGGCGACGGCGGTGCGCACCAGCGAGCGCTGGCGCTTGTCCAGCGGCGTCTCGCGCATCAGGTCCAGCGCGCCGAGGATGCCGTTCATCGGCGTGCGCATCTCGTGGCTCATCGTCGCCAGGAACTGCGACTTGGCGATGCTGGCGGCGTCGGCGGCCTGCTTGGCGCGCTGCAGCGAGACGTTGACGGCCTCGGCCTCGAGGCCGCGGCGCAGCGACTCGGTGATCGTCGTGCGCAATTCACGCGCGGCGTTGAGCATCGCCAGCCCGTACAGCGGCGCGATCAGCGCCAGCGGGATCGAACGCACCGGCTCCAGCAGCAGGCTGGCGGCGACGATGGCGCCGACCTGCAGTGCCGTCAGCCAGGCGAACGAACGCCCGGCCATCGCCATGAACTGCGCCGAGTAGGCGATCGAGCCGCAGACCATCACCAGGTACAGCGTGCGCGCGGTCTCGCCGAGGGCCGGGTAGACGGCGAAGGTGCAGACGGCCCACATCAGGCCGACGGCGACGGCGGTGGCGTCGAGCCAGCGCGCGACGCCGAGCATCTCGGCCTCGGTCTCGGGCGGCTGCGCGGCGTGGCGGCGTTCGAGCCAGCGGCGCATCAGCGCGGCGACGCCGCCGACGGCGGCGGCCAGCGCGCCGGCCAGCGGCCTGTGGGCCAGCCAGCCGAGCACGGCGACGAGCAGCATCGCCACCAGCAGCATCCAGACGCTGCGGGTCGCGTTGCGAAGTGCCGTGTGCAGCAGCCTGCGGCGAACGGCGCTGTCGATGTCCGTCGACGGCTGTGTTTCGATTCCCATCCGGGAGCGAGCATAACCAGCCGTCGATAATCCCTGGCCATGGAACTCGTGCATTGGTTGATCGACTTCGTTCTTCATGTCGATCTGCATCTGTCGGCGTTCGTCCAGGACTACGGCACCTGGGTCTACGCGCTGCTGTTCGTGGTGATCTTCGTCGAGACCGGTGTCGTCGTGATGCCGTTCCTGCCCGGCGATTCGCTGCTGTTCGTCGTCGGCGCCCTCTGTGGCGTGGGGCTGATGAACCTGCCGCTGTCGATGGCCCTGCTGGTGGCCGCGGCGGTGCTGGGCAACCAGTGCAACTACACGATCGGGCGAACGCTGGGGCCGCGTGTGTTCGGCTGGAATCAGTCGAGATTCTTCAACCGCAGCGCTTTCGATCGCACCCACGCGTTTTACGAACGTTACGGTGGATTTACGCTGATCGCCGGGCGCTTCATGCCCTTCGTGCGCACCTTCGCGCCTTTCGTCGCCGGCGTCGCGCAGATGACGCGCAGCCGCTTCACGCTGTTCGACGTCACCGGCGCGGTGCTCTGGATCTGCGGCCTGACGACCGCCGGCTACCTGTTCGGCAATCTGCCCTGGGTGAAGCAGAACCTCAGCATCATCGTCTGGTCGATGATCCTGGTGCCGGGGCTGTTCGTGCTCTACGGCGCCTGGAAGGCGCGGCGCGCGGGGCCCGAGGCGGCCTGAATCAGAGCGTGCGCTGCCGCGCCAGCGGCGGGTTCTTCGCGAAGTAGCGGCGGATGCCGGTGGCCAGCGCGTCGACGAGTCGATCGCGGTAGTCGGCTTCGCGCAGCAGGCCTTCCTCCTCGGGGTTCGAGATGAAGGCAGTCTCGACGAGGATGGACGGGATGTCCGGCGCCTTCAGCACCGCGAAGCCGGCCTGCTCGACGTCCCTTGTGCAGCCGGCCGACGCGGTCCAGCCGCGACAGCACCTCGCGGCCGAGCTTCAGGCTGTCCTTGATCTGCGCCGTCGTGCTCATGTCCAGCAGCGCCTGGCGCACCTGGGCGTCGCGCACGTTGGCGACGTTGACGCCGCCGATCTGGTCGGCGGCGTTCTCGCGCTGCGCCATCCAGCGCGCGGCGGCGCTGGATGCGCCCTTGGTCGACAGCGCGAAGACGCTGGCGCCGCGCGCCTCGGGGCGCATGAAGGCGTCGGCGTGGATCGACACGAACAGGTCGGCCTGCACGCGCTGGGCCTTGCGCACGCGCTCGTGCAGCGGCACGAAGAAGTCGGCGTCGCGCGTCATCATCGCGCGCATGCCCGGCACGGCGTTGAGCTTCTCGCGCAGCGCCAGGCCGACGGCGAGCACGACGTCCTTCTCGCGCAGCCCGGTCGGGCCGATCGCGCCGGGGTCCTCGCCGCCGTGGCCCGGGTCCAGCGCGACGATGATCAGGCGGTCGACGCGACGGCGTTCGGCGTCGGTCGGCGGCGTCTCCTTCTCGGGCGCCGGGGTCTGCAGCGGCGGCACCGGCACCGTCGGCTTGGGCCGGGTCGGCTGCGGCAGGCCGGGTTTGTCGACACGCGCGATCAGCTCGCCGAGCGCGTCTTCCACCGCCTTCGCGGCTTCGCGTTCGGCGGCTTCCTTCTCGCGGATCAGCGCCAGCAGCGGGTCGGTCTCGGCCTTGGGGTAGAGGTCGAACACCAGCCGGTGCTGGTAGGCGGCCACCGGCGCCAGCGTGAACTGCTGCGGCACCACCGGCTGCTTCAGGTCGAGCACCAGGCGCACGACACGCGCCTGGAACTGGCCGACACGCACGCCGGCGATGTACGGGTCGTCGGGGCGGATCTTGCCGACGATGTCGCGCAAGGTCGGGCTGAGTTCGAGTCCGTCGAGATCGATGACCAGGCGGTCGGGCGTCTGGGTGACGAAGTGGCGGGCGACGAGCGCGCCGTCGGACTCGATCGTCATGCGCGTGTAGTCGGCCGCCGGCCAGACACGCACCGCGACGATGCCGGCGCCCCAGGCGATCTGCGGCGCGGCCAGCAGCAGCACGAGCTGGCCGCCGCCGGCGAGGAGCTGGCGGCGCTTCATGCGAGCAGCGCGCGGCCGCGCGCGGTGCAGGCTTCGACGGTGACGAGGCGGCGCTCGTCGTCCTGCGGCGCGATCGCCAGCCGCAGGTCGGGCGGCGGCAGCACCGCACGCGCCTTCTCGGGCCATTCGGCGATCTTCAGCCCGGGGCGGGCGAAGACGTCGCGGAAACCGGCGTCCTCCCACTCGCGCGGGTCGTCGAACCGGTAGAAGTCGAAGTGCGAGACCGTCAGCCCGTCCGGCAGCCCGTAAGGCTCGACGACGGCGTAGGTGGGGCTCTTGATGCGCCCGGCGACGCCGAGCGCGCGCAGCAGGTGGCGCACGAAAGTGGTCTTGCCCGCGCCGAGCGGGCCATCGAGTTCGAGGTAGGCGTCGCGGAGTTCGGGCCGCGCGGCGAGCGTGGCAGCCCACGCGGCGCAGGCGGCCTCGTCGGGCCAGGCGACGAGGCGGCTCTCTAGAATCGTCGGATGCGAACCGAACGACACGTCGACGGGCCCTCCGTGCTCGCACGACTGCGGATCTGGGCGCATGAGGCGGGATTCTCCCAGATCGGCGTGGCCGACATCGACCTGAGCTCCGCCGAACCGGGCCTGCTGGCCTGGCTGGAGGCCGGTTTCCACGGTTCGATGGCCTACATGGCGGCGCACGGGTTGAAGCGTGCGCGCCCGGCCGAACTGGTGCCGGGCACGGTGCGCGTGATCACCGCACGCATGGATTACCTGCCGCGCGGGCTCGAAGAGGACTGGCGCGAGGCCGAGCAGCGCCGCCTGGCGACGCCGGGCGAGGCCGTCGTCTCGGTCTACGCCCGCGGCCGCGACTATCACAAGGTGCTGCGCACGCGGCTGCAGCGCCTGGCCGACCGGCTGGCGGCCGAGATCGGGCCTTTCGGCCACCGCGTCTTCGTCGACTCGGCGCCGGTGCTGGAGGTCGAACTTGCCTCGCGCAGCGGCATCGGCTGGCGCGGCAAACACACGCTGACGCTGTCGCGCGAGGCCGGCTCGACCTTCTTCCTCGGCGAGATCTACGTCGACCTGGCGCTGCCGGTCACCGCGCCCGAAGCGCCGCACTGCGGCAGCTGCACCGCCTGCCTGGACGCCTGCCCGACGCAGGCCATCGTCGCGCCTTGGCGCGTCGACGCGCGGCGCTGCATCAGCTACCTGACGATCGAGACCGACGACCCGATTCCGGTCGCGCTGCGGCCGGCGCTCGGGCTGCGCATCTACGGCTGCGACGACTGCCAGACCGCCTGCCCGTGGAACAAGTACGCGCGCCGCGCGGCCTTGCCGGATTTCGACTGGCGGCCCGACCTGGCGGCGCCGACGCTGCTCTCGCTGTGGTCCTGGACCGAGACCGAGTTCCTGAAGCGCACCGAAGGCAGCCCGATCCGCCGCATCGGCTGGCGGCGCTGGCGGCGCAACTTGGCGGTGGCCGCCGGCAACAGCCTGCGCGCCGCCGACGACCCGGCGCTGGCCGCAGCGCTGGCCGCCGGGGGCGACGCCGCCGGCGACCTGGTGGCCGAACACGTCGACTGGGCGCTGGCTCAGCGCAGCGCGGCCAGCGCCGCCAGTGCCAGCGGCAGCCCGGCCATCGCGACCAGCGTCGACAGCGTCACCAGGCCGGCGACGTAGCCGCCGTGGCCGCCCATGCGCGTCGCCAGCACGTAGGCGCTGGACGCGGTGGGCAGCGCGGCGAAGGCGACGACCGTCGCCTGCTGGCCCGGCGGCAGGTCCAGCGCGAGGACCAGCACCAGCGCCAAGGCCGGCAACGCCAGGTGGCGGATCGCCAGCAGCGCCGCGGCGAGCCGGGGCGCCTCGCGCAGCGCGCCGAACTGCAGCCCGGCGCCGACCGCCATCAGCCCGATCGGCACCGCCGCCGAGCCGACGCGGCCCAGTGCGCCGGACAGCAGCTCGGGCAGCCTGAATCCCAGCATGTTGAACACCAGCCCCGAGGCGGTGGCCAGGATCAGCGGGTTGCGCAGCAGTTCGCGCAGATAACCCTGTCCGCCGTGGCGCGCCAGCGGCCAGACCGCGGCGATGTTGCACAGCGGCACGCACAGTGCGACGAGCAGCGCCGTCCAGGCGACACCGTCGGCGCCGGCGATGCGCGCTGCGACCGCCAGGCCGACGTAGGAGTTGAAGCGGAAGGCCGTTTGCGCGCCAGAGGCGTGCAGCCGGGCGTCGACGCCCGGCGCGTGCGCCAGCGCGTAGGCGAGCACGATGCCGGCGGCGACGACGGCCAGCCCGCTGCCGGCCAGCGGCAGCATCGCGCCCAGCGAAAGCGGCTCGCGCACGATGCTGCCGAACAGCAGCGCCGGGAACAGCACGTAGTAGACGAGGCGCTCGGCACCGTCCCAGACGCCGCGCCCGAGCGGCGTGTGGCGGCAGATCAGGTAGCCGGCGACGATGAGCAGGAAATCGGGGGCGAGCAGCAGCAGGTCGGGCATCGGAGGCGCAGTGTGCCAGCGCCCCGGTCGGCGTCGGGACTTGCATGCGCGTTGTACAACGGGTCGATGGTCTTCGAGGTACGACGATGAACGAACGACGCCGCCTTCTGCTGGCTGCCGCCGGCGGCCTGCTGCTCACCCGCCCCGTTTTCGCCCAGATGACGATCGCCGGGCAGACCTTCCCGGCGACGATGCATCTCGGCGGTGCCGACCTGGTGCTCAACGGGGTCGGCACACGCTCGGTCGCGTGGATCGACGGTTACGCCGCCGGGCTCTATTTGTCCAGACGCGCGAGCACGCCCGCCGAGGTGCTGGCGACCCCGGGGGCCAAACGGCTGCAGCTGCGCATGCTGCAGACCGCGCCGGCCAAGGAGTTCGTCAAGGCGATCGACAAGGGTTTCCGCCGCAACACGCCGGAGGCCGAACACCCCGTGCTGGCCGAACGCCAGGCGGCTTTCGACGCCCAGGTGATGGCCTTCGGCCAGGTGAAGAAGGGCGACGTCGTCGACCTGGACTTCCTGCCGGGGCGCGGCCTCGTGTTCTCGATGAACGGCAAACCCGGCGGCGCCGACCTGCCCGGCGAGGACCTGTACGCCGCCGTGCTCGGCATCTTCCTGGGCGAGCGCCCCGTGGATCAGCGGCTGAAGGCCGGATTGCTCGGACAGCCGAAGAGCTGATCACCCACAATCGGCGGCAGACCCCGTTCCCCACCCACCACGAATGGAGACTGCCCGCATGAAGAGACGATCGCTGACCGCGCTGTTCCTCGCCTGCCTAGCCGCACCGCTGGCTGCCTGGGCCCAGGGCTATCCGACCAAGCCGGTGAAGCTGGTCGTGCCGTTCGCGCCCGGTGGCACGACGGACATCATCGCGCGCACCGTGGCCGACAAGATCGCGCCGGCGCTGGGCCAGACGATGATCGTGGAGAACAAGGCCGGCGGCGGCGGCATCGTCGGTGCCAACGACACCGCCAAGACCGCGGCCGACGGTTATTCGCTGGGCGTCGCGACGGTGTCGACCGTGGCCTCCAACCCGGCGATCAACCCGAAGGTGCCGTACAACCCGCTGACGGACTTCACGCCGATCATCAACATCGCCGCCACGCCCAACGTCATCGTCGTGCACCCCAGCTTCCCGGCGCGCGACTACAAGGGCTTCATGGCCGAGCTGAAGAAGAACCCGGGCAAGTACAGCTACGCCAGCTCGGGCACCGGCGGCATCGGCCACCTGCAGACCGAGCTCTTCAAGAGCCTGGCCGGCGTCTTCATCACCCACATCCCGTACCGCGGCGCCGGCCCGGCGCTCAACGACACGGTGGCCGGGCAGGTGCAGATCATGTTCGACAACCTGCCGTCGGCGCTGCCGTTCATCAAGGACGGCCGGCTGATCGCGATCGTCGTCGCCGCGCCGCAGCGCCTGGCGGTGCTGCCCAGCGTGCCGACCTTCAAGGAAGTCGGCCTGGAGCCGGTGAACCGCATGGCCTTCTACGGCGTCTACGGGCCGAAGAACCTGCCCAAGGAAGTGGTCGACAAGATCCACGACGCGGTCAAGACGACGGTCGTGCTGCCCGAGGTGAAGAAGCGCATCGAGGAGACCGGCTCGCTGATCGTCGCCAACAGCGCCGAAGGAGTTCGGCGAGCAGATCAAGTCGGAGTTCGACGTCTACAAGAAGGTCGTCGAAACCTCGAAGCTGACGCTGGAGTGACGCGTGCGGAGAGCGTCGAAGCGCCGGCGAGGACGCCACCGAGGCCGGCGCGAAGCGCCGCCTCGGTCGACCGCTTCGTCGACGCGCTGTGGATCGAGGACGGGCTGGCGCCGCTGACGCTGGCCGCCTACCGGCGCGACCTGGACGCTGTACGTCGGCTGGCTGGCTCGCCGCCAGGGCAGCGCGCTCGACGACAGCCGCGAGGCCGACCTGCTGGCCTACATCGCCGAGCGCCACGCGGCACGCGTGCGACGACGGCCAACCGCCGGCTGACGGTCTTCAAGCGCTACTTCCGCTGGGCGCTGCGCGAGCACTGGTCGCCGCCGACCCGACGCTGCGGCTGCGAATCGGCGAAGCCAGCCGTTGCGGGTGCCGAAGACGCTGACCGAGACGCCAGGTCGAGGCGCTGCTGGCCGCGCCCGACGCCGCCACCGCGCTCGGCCTTCGCGACCGCGCGATGCTGGAGCTGATGTACGCCAGCGGGCTGCGCGTCAGCGAGCTGGTGTCGGCATGAAGAGCGTGCAGCTCGGGCTCACCGAAGGCGTGGTCCGCGTCGTCGGCAAGGGCTCCAAGGAGCGCATCGTGCCGTTCGGCGAGGAGGCTCATGGCTGGCTGGTGCGCTACCTGGGCGAGGCACGCGCCGCGATCCTCGGCGGCCAGGCCAGCGATGCGCTCTTCGTCACCGCACGCGGCGGCGCGATGACGCGCCAGGCCTTCTGGCTGCTGGTGAAGAAGTACGCGCGCGACGCCGAGATCCTGGTGCCGCTGTCGCCGCATACGCTGCGCCACGCCTTCGCGACCCATCTGCTGAACCACGGCGCCGACCTGCGCGCGGTGCAGATGCTGCTGGGCCATGCCGACATCGGCACGACGACGATCTACACCCACGTCGCACGCGAGCGGCTGCGCCAGCTGCACGCCCGCCACCATCCACGCGGCTGAAGCTCAGCCGTCGGTCGGCAACGGCGCCTGCGGCTTGATCTCCTCCAGGCAGATCATCGAGCGCACGTCGTCGACGCCGGGGATCTGCATCACGCGGTCGGTCAGGAACTGCGACAGCGCCTTCAGGTCGCGGGCGACGACCTTCAGCAGGTAGTCGTAGTCGCCGCTGACGGTGTGGCACTCCAGGATCTGCGGGAAGTCTCGGATGCGGGCCTCGATGTCGCGCACGCGGTCGAAGGCGCCGCCGTGGATGTTCAGGCTGACGAAGGCCGTGACGCCATATCCCAGCGCCGCGGGCTCGACACGGGCGCCGTAGCCGCGCAGCACGCCGCGGTCCTCCAGCGCGCGCGTGCGCCGCAGGCATTGCGGCGCCGACAGGTGAACGCGGGCGGCGAGTTCCACGTTGGAGATGCGGCCGTCGCGCTGAAGTTCGGCGACGATCTTGCGGTCGATGGCGTCCAGCGCGTTCATGGCATCTCCGTTTCGGCGGTTGCGCGAAAGGATATTGCATCGCCATGGCCGAATCGCGCAGCATCTGGAAAGCACATTTCCTCGCCGCTTGGGCACAGTGTGGTGCATGAACGACCGACTGCACCCCAACGCGATCCGGCTGTCGCCGATCGAACTCGAGGCGCGTTACGGCGCGCACAACTACCACCCGTTGCCGGTCGTGCTGACGCGCGGTGAAGGCGTCTGGCTGCGTGACACCGAGGGCCGGCGCTACCTCGACATGATGAGCGCGTACTCCGCGGTCAGCTTCGGCCACGGCCACCCGGAACTGGTGGCCGCGCTCAGCGAGCAGGCTTCGCGGCTGGCGGTGACCTCGCGCGCTTTCCACACCGATCGCCTGGGTCCGTTCCTGGAGCGTCTGTGCACGCTGACCGGCATGGACCGCGCGCTGCCGATGAACAGTGGCGCCGAGGCCGTCGAGACGGCGCTGAAGGCGGCGCGCAAGTGGGGCTACAAGGTCAAGGGCATCCCGGACGGCCAGGCGCGCATCGTCGTCGCCGCCGGCAACTTCGCCGGGCGCACGACGACGATCGTCGGCTTCTCCAGCGAAGCCCAGTACCGCGACGGCTTCGGCCCGTTCGCGCCCGGTTTCGACAGCGTGCCCTTCGGCGACGTCGCCGCCCTGGAGGCGGCGGTCGGCGAGCACACCTGCGCCGTGCTGCTCGAACCGATCCAGGGTGAAGCCGGCATCGTCGTGCCGCCGCCCGGTTATCTGCGTGCCGCGCGAGAGCTCTGCACGCGCCGCAACGTGCTGCTGATCTGCGACGAGATCCAGACCGGGCTCGGCCGCACCGGCCGCCGCCTGGCGGTCGACCACGAGGACGTCGTGCCCGACGGCCTGACGCTGGGCAAGGCGCTCGGCGGCGGGCTGCTGCCGGTCAGCGCCTTCCTGGCGCGCGAAGACGTGATGGCGCAGTTCACGCCGGGCGACCACGGCAGCACCTTCGGCGGCAACCCGCTGGCCGCGGCCGTCGGCCTGGCCGCGCTGGACCTGCTGGAACGCGAGCGCCTGGCCGAGCGTGCGGCGGCGATGGGGCAGCGGCTGATCGGCGCGCTTGAGGATCTGGACCATCCGGCGATCCGGGAGGTGCGTGGCCGCGGGCTGCTGGTCGGCGTCGAACTGGCGCCGGACTTCGCGCCGGCACGCGCCGTCTGCGAGGCGCTGATGGCCGAGGGCGTGCTGACCAAGGACACGCACGGCACCGTCGTGCGCCTGGCGCCGCCGCTGATCGTCGACGGGCCGCAGATCGACTTCGCGGTCGCCGCCTTCGCGCGCGCGCTGAAGGCCTGCGGCGGCTGAGCGCCGCGGCCGCCGTTCGCGGTCGACACCGCGAACGGGCATGAAAAAAGCCGGTCTTGCGACCGGCTTTTTGCTGACGGTTGGAAACCGATCAGAAGTTGTGGCGCACGCCGACGGCGAAGGAGCTCGGGTCCTTGCCTTCCACACCGAAGTACGTGAGGTCCTTCTGGTCGACCTTCGTGTAGAAGGCGTAGACCTTGGTGCGCTTGGACAGGTTGTAGTTGTAGGCGACGGTGTATTGCTTCGCCTCGCTGTTGTCGATCTTGCTCCAGTCGTCGGCCCAGCCGATGTTCAGGTGGAACTCGCTGGCGCCCAGCGTGTACATCACCGAACCACGGACGGCGTCGCGCGTGCCGAGCACGTCGTAGTCCGAACGCTGGTAGTAGCCGCCGAAGGTGAACGCGCCCAGTTCGTACAGCGCGCGGATGGCGAACTGCTTCGGATTCAGGTCGCCTTCGTTCTGCGAGTAGCCGGCGCCCAGGTGCAGCGCACCGGCGTCGTAGTTCGCCGCGACTTGCGTCGACTTGGCCGCGTCATCGCCTTCGCCCAGCGAGTGAGCGATTTCGAGGTTGAAGCCGTTGAACGTCGGGGTCAGGTAGGCGACCGTGTTCTTGTTGCTGGTGTGGTAGTCGTAGAGCTTGTCTTCCGACGTGCCGGTGTCGTGGTTGTGCATGCTGACGTAGTCAGCAGTGGCGTAGTAGGCCGGGCTGGTGATGCGGCCCAGGCGAACCGTACCGTAGTTGCTTTGCACGCCCACGTAGGCGTCGCCCGACCAGAAGTCGCCGGTCGTCGTGCCGGTGTCGCTGTTGAAGCGGTGTTCGATCAGGAACAGGGCCTTCAGGCCGCCGCCCAGATCTTCCGTGCCCTTGAAGCCCAGACGCGAGGCGTTGTTCTGCAGGACGGTCTTGGAATCCGTCGAGTCGATGTTCTTTTGATACTCGACCGAGGTGTTCAGGCGGCCGTAGATCGTGACATTGCTTTGCGCGAACGCGGCCGTCGAGGCCAGGCACGCGAGAGCGATCAGGGTGCGCTTCATAGTCGTTTCGTCCTTTACGTTAGACCCAGGAGCTGTTCGTGAAGTCTGTCTCCAGGGTTCGCCGCAAGTCTACGGCCGAGCTTCGGGCAAACCCGGTGCAGCCCCGTCATATGGCGGCCTCATGACAGTGATCTGAGGCTTCCGCGCAACAGCTGCACCGTCATGGGGCGGGCTTCCGCGGAAGCGACAATGACGGCATGGATCATGACTTTCTCTCGGCTTTCGTCCTGCTGCTGCTCGTTCTGGACCCCTTCGGCAGCCTGCCGATCTTCATCTCGGTGTTGCGCGGCGTGGACCCCGCGCGCCGCCGCCGCGTCGCCATCCGCGAGGCGACGATCGCCTTCCTCGTGCTCGCCGCGTTCATGGTCGGCGGCCAGGCCTTCCTGTCGCTGATGCGGCTGTCGGAGCGCTCGTTGGAGGTCGCCGGCGGCGTCATCCTGCTGATCATCGCGATCCGCATGATCTTCGCGACCGGAGGCGAGGTCTACGCCGCCGACGGGCGCGGCCGCGAACCCTTCATCTTCCCGCTCGCGGTGCCGCTGCTGGCCGGTCCTTCGGCGATGGCCACCGTGCTGCTGCTGGCCTCGCGCCAGCCTGACAACATGGCGCAGTGGTTCGGCGCGCTGACCGCGGCGATGCTGGTCTCGGGCATCGTGCTGCTGGCTGCCGACCGCATCCGCAACCTGCTCGGCTCGTCGATGGTCGCGGCGATCGAGAAGCTGATGGGCCTCGTGCTGACCGCGGTCGCGATCGAGATGATCCTCGCCGGCCTGAAACGCTACTTCTTCGACAACTGATCGCCGGGCATGAAAAAGGCCGGCGGCCCCGAAGGGCGGCCGGCCTGCATGCCGTCAGGCGTCTTCAGCGTCCGCGCAGATGCGCTGGCGCTTCCAGGCGCTTGGCCAGTAGCGACAGCGTCAGCGTCAGCACCAGGTACATCGCGGAGATCGCGAGGTAGGGCTCCCAGTAGCGCGAATACGCGCCGGCCACCGTGCGTGCCGCCAGGGCGAGTTCGGCGAGACCGATCGCCGACACCAGCGACGAGTCCTTGATCAGCGTGACGCCTTCGTTGACCAGCGCCGGCACCATGCGCCGGAAGGCCTGCGGCAGGATCACGTAGCGCATCGCCTGCGCATGCGTGAGGCCGACGCTGTAGGCCGCCTGAGTCTGTCCGCGGTGGATCGACAGGATCCCGGCGCGGAAGATCTCGCTGATGTAGGCGCCGGCGTTCAGGCTCAGCGCGACGCAGCCCGACAGGAAGGCACCATGCTCCTGGCGGAACATGCGGGCCGTCTCGCCGGAGATCAGCAGGCCGTGGTCCGGATGCACCAGCGCCGGCATCAGCGCGAAGTGCACCAGCAGGATCTGCACGAACAGCGGCGTGCCGCGGAAGAACGTGACGTACGCGAGCGTGACCCCGCGGGCCACACGTAACAGCATGGCCAGCGGAGGAGACTTCGGTTGGGGTGCGTCGGCCGAACTGCTGACGAGACCGAACATCACCCCCAGGATCAACCCGGCGCCGATGGCGACCAGCGTCAGCTGGATCGTCATCAGCAGGCCGCTGGCGAACAGCGGCCCATAGCCGGCGAGGATCTCCCAACGAAGATCCATCGCCGATCCGGGTTAGTTCGAAGCGGCGGAGGCCGGCGCTTCAGCCTTGGCCGGCGCCGCGCCGAAGTACTTCGCGTAGATCTGGTCGTAGGTGCCGTCGGCCTTGATGGCGGCCAGGCCCTGATTGATCTTCTCGAGCAGGGCGGTGTTGCCCTTCTTCACGGCGATGCCGTAGTGCTCGGGCGCGAACTCCTTGTCGCTGATGGTCTTGAACTTGGCGCCCGGGTTGTTGGCGACGTGGTGGATCACGACGCCGTTGTCGGCGACGACCGCGTCGACACCGCCGGACTCGAGTTCCTTCAGCGCCAGCGGCGTGGACTCGAAGCGCTTGATGTTGGTGTTGGTCTTGCCCAGCAGCTTGGTGGTCGCTTCGTCGCCAGTGGTGCCGGTCTGCACGCCGACCTTCAGCTTCTTCAGGTCGGCGAACTTGGCGACTTTGCTGTTGTCGCGCACGGCGATCAGCTGGGCGGCGTCGAAGTACGGCTCGCTGAAGTCCAGCGTCTGCTTGCGTTCGTCGGTGATGGTCACCGCCGAGACGACGATGTCGCGGTCACCTTGGCCGAGGGCGTTGAAGATGCCTTCCCACGGCGTGTTGATGAACTTGACCTCGAAGCCGGCCTTGGCGGCGACGGCCTTCAGCACGTCGATGTCGAAGCCGACGATCTCGCCCTTCTCGTCCTGGCTCTCGAACGGAGCGTAGGCGGCGTCGGTGCCGACCGCGTAGACGGTGGGCGCCGGGGCCGGAGCCGGGGCCGAGGCGGCCGGCGCCACGGGAGCCGGTTCCTCCTTCTTGCCGCAGGCGGCGAGCACGATGCCGGCCGCGAGAACCGCGGCCGTCTGCAGGAAGCGACGGGTCGTAATCTGGGTCATGGGGTTGGGACAGGAAGGTTGAGGCCCGCGAAGTGTACTCGTGGGTCCGCTGCTTTTTTCAGCACGAAGCGCGGGCCAAATCAAGGGCGGCGCGCGATGTCCTGAGGCAGTCGGGTCCATTCGAGCTCGGCCGGGTCGGCGGGCATCGGCCCGGGCGCGCGCGCGACGATGATGCGCGAGGCGATCGGCGTGAACGCGGCACGGAAATGCACCGAGCTCTTCACGACAAGCAATTTCAGCGCCCGCGGATCGACACCGAGAAAGCGGCACAGCGCCTCGTCGATCAGCTGGCCCTTGCCGCTGGTGACGAGCACGCGCACGCCATCGATGTCGACGCAGGCGCTGGGCCCCAGGTGCACGGTGTTGCCGGCGGTCATCGGGCCGTGCAGCGCGACCTCGCCGTCGTGCAGCGCGATCACGGTGGCGGCGGTTTGCAGCGGCGGCTCGCTGTCGCGCCCGTCGGCGCAGCGCACGCTGCGGCCCAGCGTCAGCGCCAGCGTCGCGCCGAGGCCGGCGGCGTACGCGGCACGCGCCGCCTCGGGGTCGTGCATCAGGCCGAGCGCCACCGCACCGGGAAAGCGCCGCCCGGCACCGGCATCGAGCAGGGCGCGCAGCAGGCCGGTGGTGTTGGCGTCGGCCCCGGCGCCGGGGTTGTCCTGGGTGTCGGCGATGACCAGCGGCCGCTCGGCGTGGCGCGCGGCGCGCAGCGCCTGGGCGACGGCTTCGGCGGCGTCGGGCAGCGAGACGGCGAAGTCCTCGCGTGCGTCGATCAGGTTCTCGGCCAGCGCCATCACGTTGGCCTCGACGGCCTCGGCGTCGCGCCCGTGACCGAAGACCACCGGCCCGCAGTGGGGCACGTCGGCGGCCGGGAAGCCGAAGGCCAGCCCAAGGTGCACGCCGCTCTGCGCTTCCAGCGTCGCCAGATCGGCCATCACGCCGGCCGCCGGGTCGACCAGCGTGCACTGGGCGTTGATCGGCAGCAGGAAGGGCAGGCGGCGCGAGCGGGTCGCGAAGGCGCCGCCCGAGACCCGTTCGGCCAGCAGCCCCGCGGCGCGCGCCCCGGTCTCGGCCATGTCGACGTGCGGATAGGTCCGGAACACGGTCAGCGCGCCGGCGTGGCGCAGGAGCCGGTCGCCGACGTTGGCGTGCAGGTCCAGGCTCGCGACCAGCGGCATCGCTGCGCCGACGACGGCGCGCAGGCGTTCCAGCAGTTCGCCTTCGCAGTCGTCGACGTGTTCGGCGACCGCAGCGCCGTGCAGGTCGAGGTAGATGGCGTCGAAGCCGCCGCGGCGCGCGTCTTCGATCAGCATCGCCGCGAGGTGCTCGAAGGCCTCGCGTGTGACCTCGGCCGAAGGCGAAGCGCCGGCCCAGATCGACGGCACGAGCGTCCAGCCGCGCTCGTGCGCGTCGGCGATGAAGCCGGCCATCGGCAGCGAGGTCGGCGCCAGCCGTTCGAGCATCGCCACGCCGCGCGTGAACTCCGGGAAGGCGTCGCCGGCAAGGAAAGCCGGCCAGTCGGCCTTCGTCGGTGCGAAGGTGTTGGTCTCGTGCTGGAAACCGGCGACGAAGACACGCATCAGCGGCCGGCCTCCAGCGCCGCGAGTTCGGCGTCGTCGAAGCCGGCGGCGCGCCGGGCCGCGGTGTTGAACGGGCCTTTGAGCCGCGGCGCGCCATGCTTGGCGGCCAGGCCGGCGTAGGCCGTCAGCGGATCGAGACCGTCGCGCGCGCACAGCCAGCGGAACCAGCGGTTGCCAATCGCGACGTGGCCGATCTCCTCGGCGAGGATGACGTCGAGGATCTCGACGGCGCGTGCATCGCCGGCCTGGGCCAGCCGCGCCTGCATGCCCGGCGTGACGTCCAGCCCGCGAGCTTCCAGCGTGCGCGGCACCAGCGCCATGCGCGCCAGCGGGTCGGCGGCGGTCTTCTCGGCCATCGTCCACAAGCCGTCGTGGGCGTCGAATTCGCCGTAGGCGTGGCCCAGCGTCGCCAGGTGGCCGGCGAGCAGGCGGAAGTGGCGCGCCTCCTCGGCGGCGACTCGCAGCCAGTCGCGGTAGAAGTCATCGGGCAGGCCGGCGAAGCGCCAGCAGGCGTCGAGCGCGAGGTTGATGGCGTTGAACTCGATGTGCGCGATGGCGTGCAGCAGCGCCGCGCGGCCGTCGGGCGTGAACGGCGAACGCTGCGGCACCTGGGCCGGTGGCACGAGGTGCGGGCGCGGCGGACGGCCGGGCAGGGTGGCCGGCGGCCGCAGCACGGCCAGCGGGTCGACCGGCGGCGCGGCGGCGTGCAGCGCCAGCGCCGCCGCGGCCTTGGCCTCGGGATCGGCGAGCGCCAAGGCCCCCAGTGCGTCGGATCGCAGCTCCATCCTTAAAATTATCCCCTTTGCCTGGAGTGCCGCCGTGGCCGTGTACCGCCTCGGGGACGCCGTCCCCCGCATCGATGCGACGGCCTGGGTGGCCGAGACGGCCACCGTCGTCGGCCGCGTCGCGCTCGAGCCGGGCGCCAGCGTCTGGTACGGCGCCGTGCTGCGCGGCGACAACGACTGGATCACGGTCGGCCGCGACAGCAACGTGCAGGACGGCAGCGTGCTGCACACCGACGCCGGCATCCCGCTGGTCATCGGCAGCCGCGTGACGATCGGCCACAAGGTCGTGCTGCACGGCTGCACGATCGGCGACGGTTCGCTGGTCGGCATGGGTGCGGTGCTGCTCAACGGCGCCCGCATCGGCGCCGGCTGCATCGTCGGTGCCGGCGCGCTGGTCACCGAAGGCAAGGAGTTTCCGGACGGCTCGCTGATCGTCGGCGCGCCGGCCAAGGTGGTGCGCACGCTGACGCCGGAACAATCGGCGCGGCTGGCGTTGTCCGCCGTGCATTACGTGAACAACGCGGCCCGCCACCGCGAGCAACTGGAGCGAATCGGCTGATGTCGGACCTGACCAAATTCCTGTTCGAGGGCCTGCCGGTGCGCGGCATGCTCGTGCGCCTGGGCGACGGCTGGCGCGAGATGCTGGCGCGGCGCCAGGCGGCCGGCGGCTATCCGCGCCCGGTGCGCGAACTGCTCGGCGAGATCTCTGCCGCGGCGGTGCTGATGCAGGCCAACATCAAGTTCAACGGCGCGCTGGTGCTGCAGATCTCCGGCGACGGGCCGGTCAAGCTGGCGGTCGCCGAGGTGCAGCCCGACCTGGCTTTCCGCGCCACCGCGACGCTCACCGGCGAGGTCGCCGACGACGCCCGCCTGGAAGCGCTGGTCAACGTCAACGGCCAGGGCCGCTGCGCGATCACGCTGGACCCCAAGGACCGATTGCCGGGCCAGCAGCCCTACCAGGGCGTCGTGCCGCTGCACGGCGACCAGCGCGAGCCGCTGCAGAACGTCTCCGAGGTGCTGGAGCACTACATGCTTCAGTCCGAGCAGCTCGACACCAAGCTCGTGCTCGCCGCCGACGACACGACGGCCGCCGGCCTGCTGATCCAGCGCCTGCCGGTCGAAGGCGAACTCAACCTCGCCGGCAGGCGCAACGAGGACGAGATCGGCCTCAGCGAAGCCTTCGACCGCGTCGCGATGCTGGCCGCGACGCTGACGCGCGACGAGCTGCTGGAACTGCCGCCCGAGCGCATCCTGCACCGCCTGTTCTGGGAAGAGACGCTGCGCGTCTTCGAGCCGATGACGCCGCGTTTCGCCTGCAGCTGCTCGCGCGAGCGTGTCGGCGAGATGCTGAAGACGCTGGGCCGCGAGGAGAGCGTCTCGCTGATCGAGGAACGCGGCGAGGTCGAGGTCGGCTGCCAGTTCTGCGGCCAGCACTACCGCTTCGACGCCGTCGACGTCGGCGAGATGTTCACGCCGCAGCGCGACCAGCCGCCGTCCAGCGGCACGATGCAGTAGGCGCCGGCCTCAGCGGCGCCGTGCGGCGTGCTCGCAGGCCGGGTCGTCGCAGAGTTCGCAGCGCCACGGGCGGTCGGCCGCGTCGCGGCCGGCCAGGCGCGTGAACAGGCCCCGGCGAGGCGCCGCACGCTCGCGCAGCAGCGGTGCCAGCGCGTCGAGCGCGTTCTCCAGCCGCTCGTCGCCGTCGCCGCAGACCAGCGCCCAGGCGAGGCCGTGGCGCGCCATCAGTTCGCGCAGCGTCGTGTCGACCGGCACTCGCACCTGCGGGCCGTCGCGCTGCAGGCCGTCGGCGACCCAGGGCAGGTCTAGCGCCGTCAGCAGCGTCGCGGCGCAGCGTTCGCGCTGCCAGGCGCAGGCCTCGGCGTCCAGCGTGTCGTCGTCGAACAGCAGGCGGCTGTAGACGGCGGTCATCAGCGGCGTCGTGTCGGCGACGACGACGTCGGCGCCGGCCGCCGCGGCTTCGATCGCGTCGCGCTGGGCGCGTGCGATCGCCGCCTGCTCGTCGGTGCGCGGCGTGCGGCCGCGGGCCTCGCACCAGGCGCGCAGATGCTCGGGCACCCAGGTGCACGTGAGGCCGGTTTCGGCTTCGATGCGCGCGGCCAGGGTCTGCGCCAGCACCGTCTTGCCGGTGCTCTCGGCGCCGACGACGGCGACGATCAGCGCCTCAGCGGCCACGGTGTTCCTGCGCCAGCTGCACCCAGGCGCGCCAGCCGAAGGCGGCCATCACGGCGAACACCGCGTACAGCAGCACGGTGAGCCACAGGCCCTTGAAGCCGAAGAGCGCGATGCTGACCGCGTTGACGGCGATCCACACCGGCCAGTTCTCGACCAGCTTGCGGCCCAGCAGCAGCTGGCCGGCGACGCTGCCGACGGTCGGCAAGGCGTCCAGCCAGGGTACGTCGCTGTCGGTCGCCAGGTCCAGCAGCAGCGCCAGCGCCGGCCAGGCCAGCGCCGTGGCCAGCAGGGCGCGATTGCGCGCGGCCGGCGTCAGCCGGTGCACGACGAGCGGCTGGCCGTCGTCGCCGCGGCCGCGCAGCCACTGCCACCAGCCCCACAGCGCGACGACGACGAAGAACAGCTGCAGCGAAGCTTCGCCGTAGAGCCGGCTGTCGGCGAAGAGCAGCGCGTAGAGCAGCGAGCTGGCGATCGCCAGCGGCCAGGCCAGCGGGTTCACGCGCAGGTTGCACAGCACCATCCAGACGCCGAGCACGAAGGCCAGCAGTTCCAGCCAGGTGACCGGGCTGCCCAGCAGCGTGAAGGCCACGCGCAGCAGCGGCTGCGCGGGCACGAGGACCGCTTCGATCACGTCCGGAACCGTCTCAGCGCCGGGGTGGCGCCACCTGCACCAGGATCTCGTCGGGCTTGATCATGCCGAGTTCGGCTCGCGCCTTCTCCTCGACCATCTCCAGCCCTTCCTTCAGGTCGCTGACCTCGGCTTCCAGGCGCTCGTTTCGTTCACGCGCCCGGTCGTTGGCCGCCTGCTGGGCGGCCAACTGGGTGCGCAGGCTCATCGTGTAGGGAACGCTCGAGCGGCCGAACCAGAGGTCGGCCTGAACGGCGGCGAGCAGCCCCGCCAGCACGAAAGCGAGCCAGCGCAAGGCTCAGCGCAGGTTGTAGAAGGCCGAGCGACCCGGGAACGAGGCGATCTCGCCCAGGTCTTCCTCGATGCGCAGCAGCTGGTTGTACTTGGCGATGCGGTCGCTGCGCGACATCGAGCCGGTCTTGATCTGGCCGGCGTTGGTGCCCACGGCGATGTCGGCGATCGTCGAGTCCTCGGTCTCGCCCGAACGGTGGCTGATGACGGCGGTGTAACCCGCGCGCTTGGCCATCTCGATGGCGGCGAAGGTCTCCGACAGCGTGCCGATCTGGTTGATCTTGATGAGGATGGAGTTGGCGATGCCCTTGCGGATGCCTTCCTCGAGGATCTTGGTGTTGGTGACGAACAGGTCGTCGCCGACGAGCTGCAGCTTGTCGCCCAGACGCTCGGTCAGCAGCTTCCAGCCGTCCCAGTCGCCTTCGTGCATGCCGTCCTCGATCGAGATGATCGGGTACTTGTCGGCCCAGGTGGCGAGCATGTCGGTCCACTCGCCGGCCGACAGCACCAGGCCTTCGCCGTCGAGGTGGTACTTGCCGTCCTTGTAGAACTCGCTGGCGGCGCAGTCCAGGCCCAGCGCGATCTGCTCGCCCGGGGTGTAGCCGGCCTTGTCGATGGCTTCGAGGATCAGCTGGATCGCGGCCTCGTGGTTGGCGACGTTGGGCGCGAAACCGCCTTCGTCGCCGACCGAGGTCGGCATGCCCTTGGCGTCGATGATCTTCTTCAGCGCGTGGAAGACCTCGGCGCCGTAGCGGATCGCTTCACGGAAGGTCGGCGCGCCGACCGGCAGGATCATGAATTCCTGCAGGTCGAGGTTGTTGTTGGCGTGCGCGCCGCCGTTGATGACGTTCATCATCGGCACCGGCAGGCTCATGCGGCCCATGCCGCCGAAGTAGCGGTACAGCGGCAGGCCCGATTCCTCGGCCGCGGCACGCGCCACGGCCATGCTGACGGCCAGCGTCGCGTTGGCGCCCAGGCGGCTCTTGTTCTCGGTGCCGTCCAGGTCGATCAGGGTCTTGTCCAGGAAGGCCTGCTCGCTGGCATCCAGGCCCAGCACGGCTTCGCTGATCTCGGTGTTGATGTGCTCGACTGCGCGCAGCACGCCCTTGCCGAGGTAACGGCTCTTGTCGCCGTCACGCAGCTCGATCGCCTCGCGGCTGCCGGTGGACGCGCCCGAGGGCACGGCCGCACGGCCCATCGTGCCGCTTTCCAGCAGCACGTCGCATTCGACGGTGGGGTTGCCGCGGCTGTCGAGAATCTCTCGGCCGACGATATCGACGATCGCACTCACGGTGGCTGCCTTTCTTCTCTGATGGAGGTTCGTTGTGCTCAGACCGGGGCGTCAACGCCTTCGACGAGCACCATGTTGAAGTAGTCTGTCGCGTCCTGACGGTGGACACGCGCGGCACGATACATCTGGCCGTCGTAGAAGGCCTTCGCCGCCTCGTAGCTGGGGAAACGCAGCATCGCCACGCGCGCCGGGTTCCAGTCGCCTTCGAGGCACTCGTGGCGGCCGCCGCGCACGAGGTAAACGCCTCCCGCAGCCTTTACCGCTGCCGGCGCTTCGGCCATGTACTGCTTGTAGCGCTCGGGGTCGCTGATCTTCATCTCGACCAGCAGGTAGGCGGGGGCGGTCATCGTGGGCTCAGCAGCTGAAGTCGTTCTCGAGCAGCGGCTGCTGCTTGACGACGCGGTCGATGGCGACGAGCTGTTCCAGCAGCGCCAACATGTGCTTGAGCGGCACCGCGTTCGGGCCGTCGGACATCGCGTTCGCCGGGTCCGGGTGCGTCTCCATGAACAGGCCGGCGACACCGACGCCGACCGCCGCACGCGACAGCACCGGCACGAACTCGCGCTGGCCGCCCGAGCTGGTGCCCTGGCCGCCGGGCAGCTGCACGCTGTGCGTGGCGTCGAAGACGACCGGCGCACCGGTCTCGCGCATGATCGCCAGGCTGCGCATGTCGGAGACGAGGTTGTTGTAGCCGAAGCTCGCGCCGCGTTCGCAGACCGTGAACAGGTCCTCGGCCAGGCCCTTCTCGCGCGCGGCGGCGCGGGCCTTGTCGACGACGTTCTTCATGTCGTGCGGGGCGAGGAACTGGCCCTTCTTGATGTTCACCGGCTTGCCGCACTGGGCGACGGCGTGGATGAAATCGGTCTGGCGGCACAGGAAGGCCGGCGTCTGCAGCATGTCGACCGCAGCGGCGACCTGCGGCACCTCGGCTTCGGTGTGCACGTCGGTCAGCACCGGCACGCCGAGTTCGCGGCGCACCTTGGCCAGGATCTCCAGGCCGCGTTCCATTCCCGGGCCGCGGAAGGAGCTGCCGCTGGAGCGGTTGGCCTTGTCGTAGCTGGACTTGAAGATGAACGGGATGCCCAGCGCCGAGGTGATCTCCTTCAGCCGCCCGGCGACGTCCATCTGCAGCTGTTCGCTTTCGACGACGCAGGGGCCGGAGATCAGGAAGAACGGCCGGTCGAGGCCGACGTCGTAACCACAGAGCTTCATGCGACGGCCTTTCGGGCGGGTTCGGCGCGGCGCGCCTGGTGTTCCAGCGCCGCCTTCACGTAGCTGGAGAACAGCGGGTGACCGCCCCAGGGCGTGCTCTTGAACTCGGGGTGGAACTGCACGCCCATGAACCACGGGTGCTGGGCCTGCGGCAGCTCGACGATCTCGGTGAGCTGCTCGCGCTGCGTCAGCGCGCTGATGACGAGGCCGGCGGCCTGCAGCTGGTCGAGATAGTTGACGTTGGCTTCGTAGCGGTGGCGGTGGCGCTCGGTGACGACCGGGCCGTAGATCTGATAGGCCAGCGTGCCGGGCTTGACGTCCGAGCTCTGCGCGCCCAGGCGCATCGTGCCGCCGAGGTCGGAGCTGGCGGTGCGCTTCTGGATCGAGCCGTCGCGGTCCTGCCACTCCTCGATCAGCGCGATCACCGGGTGCTGCGTCTGCGGCTCGAACTCGGTGCTGTTGGCGTCGGCCAGGCCGGCGACGTGGCGCGCGTACTCGATCGTCGCGACCTGCATGCCCAGGCAGATGCCGAGGTAGGGCAGGCGGTGCTCGCGGGCGAACTTGGCGGCCAGGATCTTGCCCTCGATGCCGCGCTTGCCGAAGCCGCCGGGCACGAGGATCGCGTCGTACTGCGCGAGCTGCGAGACGTTGTGTTCGTCCAGCGTCTCGGCGTCGACGTACTCGATGTCGACCTTGGCGTGGTTGTGGATGCCGGCGTGGCGCAGCGCCTCGTTGAGCGACTTGTACGAGTCCGACAGGTCGGTGTACTTGCCGCACATCGCGATCGTCACGCGCGCCTGCGGGTGCTCGACTTCCTGCACCAGCGTGTCCCAGCGGCGCAGGTCGGCGGGCTTGGTCAGCAGCTGCAGCTTCATGCAGATCAGCTCGTCCAGGCCCTGCTCGTGCAGCACGCGCGGCACCTTGTAGATGGTGTCGACGTCGGGCATCGAGATCACGCCGTGCTGCGGCACGTTCGTGAACAGGCTGATCTTCTCGCGCTCGTCGTCGGGGATGCGGCGGTCGGCGCGGCACAGCAGCGCGTCGGGCTGGATGCCGATCTCGCGCAGCTTCTGCACCGTGTGCTGCGTCGGCTTTGTCTTCAGCTCGCCGGCGGCGGCGATCCACGGCACGTAGGTCAGGTGCACGAAGGCGGTGTTCGCCGGGCCGAGCTTCAGGCTCAGCTGGCGCACGGCTTCCAGGAAGGGCAGCGACTCGATGTCGCCGACCGTGCCGCCGATCTCGACGATCGCGACGTCGACGTCGACCGCACCGCGGCGCACGTAGTCCTGGATCTCGTTGGTGACGTGCGGGATGACCTGCACCGTCTTGCCGAGATAGTCGCCGCGGCGCTCCTTCTCGAGCACGCTCTTGTAGATCTGGCCGGTCGTGAAGTTGTTGGTGCGCTTCATCCGCGTGGTGATGAAACGCTCGTAGTGGCCGAGGTCCAGGTCGGTTTCGGCGCCGTCGTCGGTGACGAACACCTCGCCGTGCTGGAACGGGCTCATCGTGCCCGGGTCGACGTTGAGGTACGGATCCAGCTTGATCAGGGTGACCTTCAGACCTCGCGACTCGAGGATCGCCGCCAGCGAGGCTGCCGCGATTCCCTTGCCGAGGGAGGACACCACGCCGCCGGTGACGAAGACGAACTTGGTCATGTCTCGTGGGGCAGCAGCGCGCAAGCGTGTGCCCGGGTGGTAAAGCGTGATTATAGGCGGCACCCCCCGGCCCGGCGGGCGCCGCCGGTGCGGCACTCGGGCGTGTCGCGGCCGGGATCGGCGGTGCTAGACTCCGCCCCGCTTGCATCAGGTGCCCTCTTGCACGGCAGGTGTCGGAGGGTTGAACGGGAAGCCGGTGCGCGGCGCGTCCAGGACGCGCGGCAATTCCGGCGCTGCCCCCGCAACGGTCGGCGAGGTGCGGTCAGCATTGCGGCCACTGGTTCTTCAGGAACTGGGAAGGCGCTGACGGCTTCGGTCCACGGTTTTCGCCGTCGGACCGGCACTCGCGAGCCCGGATACCGGCCCGATGCCAGGGATGCCAGCGTCGCGGTGGGCGGCGCGCACGAACTCCGGCCCTCAGTCCGTCCGCGACCTCGGGCCGGAGTCCGCTTCTGCGCGCGTGTCCACGGACGGTGGCTGCTTCATCACTGTCCGCACGGGGTGTGCGGCTGGAGGCCGTCTTGTTCGTCACCATTTTCGACCGCCGTTCCGTCGTCGCGGTCGCGTGTTCCGTTGTCGCCGCCACCGCGGCGGCCCAATCCTCCGAAACCATCGTCGTCACCGGCTCGCGCGAGCCGATGGCCGTCTCGCGCCTGGCCGCCGACGTCGTCGTGATCGACGGCGACGCGCTGCGTGCGTCCAGCGCCGATTCGCTGGCCGATCTGCTGCGCCAGCAGGCCGGCGTGCAGCTGTCGCGCAATGGCGGCCCGGGTGCCGCCACGTCGGTGATGATCCGTGGCGCCTCGGGCAGCCAGACCGTCGTGCTCGTCGACGGCGTGCGGGTCGGCTCGGCGACGCTCGCCGACCCGTCGATCGCCGCGCTGCCGCTGGCCCAGATCGAACGTGTCGAGGTGCTGCGCGGCCCGGGCTCCAGCCTCTACGGTGCCGACGCCGTCGGCGGCGTCGTCAACATCGTCACGCGCCGCGCCGACGCCGGCGTGCGTTTCGACGCCGCCACCGCCTTCGGCAGCCGCGGTGCGCGCGAGCTGTCGGCCGGTGCCAGCGCGACGCTCGGCGCCTGGGACCTCGCCGCGTCGCTGGCCCAGGAACACGACGACGGCGGCAACGCGATGCGCCCCGGCGACCCGTACGGCAACTACAACGCCGACCACGACGGTTACACGCGCGACAGCGGCCAGGCGCGCATCGGTTTCACGCCGGCGCCGGGCCAGCGCATCGGCTTGTCGCTGCTGCGCAGCCGGCTGGACACGCACGTCGACAGTTTCTCCACCGCCGTCGCGCCCGACTTCCGCGACAAGCTCGACGTTGACACCACCGCGCTCGACTGGCGCGGCACGCTGGCCGCCGGCCTGGTCGCCACCGTGCGCGTCGACCGCAGCGTCGACGACATGCGCAGCGACGCCTACGGTCCGCAGCGGTTCAGGACCACACGCGACCACGCGCTGGCCCAGCTCGCCTGGGAAACCGGCGTTGCCGGCCAGATCGTCGCGGCCGTCGAGCGCCTGGAAGAGAAGGCCAGGACCGACAGCTTCCGCGGCGATCGCGACACCAATATCGGCGTGCTCTCGTGGACCGGCAGCGCCGGCCGCTTCTCGTGGCAGGCCGACCTGCGCCGCGACGACAGCTCCGACTACGGCGACGAGACCACCGGCCGCCTGGGCGCCAGCTTCGCGCTGACGCCGCAGTGGCGCTTGCGCGCGCTGGCCGGCAACAGCTTCCGCGCGCCGTCGTTCAACGATCTGCTGTATCCCGGCTACGGCGTGCCGGACATCAAGCCCGAGCGCGGCCGCAGCGCCGAACTGGGCGTCGAGTGGGCGGCCGACGGCGACCGTGCTGGCCTCACGGTCTACCGCAACAAGGTCAAGAACCTGATCGGCTACCAGCCCGACCGCAACTTCTGCCCCGACGACCCGGCGTTCAACTACGGCTGCGCCGGCAACGTCTCGCGCGCCCGGCTGCAGGGCGCGACGCTGTCGGGTGCCAAGGCGCTGGGCGACTGGTCGCTGCGCGCCCAGGTCGACTTCCTCGACGCCAAGGACGAAGACACCGGCGCGCGCTTGAAGCGCCGTGCCGCCCACCAGGAGACGCTGGGCGTCGACTGGCGGCGCGACGTCTGGAGCGCCGGTGCCAGCGTGCTGCGTGTCGGCGCGCGGCCCGACAGCCGCGAGCTCGGCGCCGAGACGACGCTGGACCTGACGGCCGGCTGGCGTTTCGCCAAGGGCTGGAAGCTCGAGACCCGGCTGCTGAACGCGACCGACGAGGACCTCGAGCCCGCGGCCTACTACCGCGGCCCGGCGCGCCAGTTCTGGCTGGGCCTGCGTTACGAAGGCGGCGTCTGACGCCGCACCGGTGCGAACGATGCACGAGCTGATCCTCGGCGGCGCCAAGAGCGGCAAGTCGCGCTGCGCCGAAGGGCGCGCGGCGCACTGGCTCGCGCTGCCGGGGCACAGCGCCGTGCTCGTCGCCACCGCGCTGGCCGGCGACGAGGAGATGCACGAGCGCATCGCCCGCCACCGTGCCGACCGCGCCGCGCGTGTGCCGGCGCTGGCCACGCGCGAGGTGCCGCGCGCGCTGGCGGCGGCGCTGCACGAGGAGTCGCTGCCCGGCCGGCTAGTCGTCGTCGACTGCCTGACGCTGTGGCTCACCGGCCTGCTGATGCCGCTGGACGGCGCGCCGGCCGAGGACGCGGCGGCCGAGGTCGACGCGCTGGTCGCGGCGCTGAAGGCGGCGCGCGGCCCGGTGGTGCTGGTGTCCAACGAGATCGGCCTGGGCGTGATGCCGATGTCGCGCGAGGCGCGCCGTTTCGTCGACGAGCTCGGGCGGCTGCACCAGCGCATCGGTGCCGAATGCGCGCGCGTGACGATGATGGTCGCCGGGCTGGAGCTGCCGCTGAAGGGGCCGCGATGAGCTTCGTGCGCCGCCTCGTCCTGCTGCTGGCGCTGTGCGCCGCTGCCGCGACGGCCGCCGAGCCGGCACGCGACGACCGCGGCGTCGCCTGGCAGGGCGGGCCGCCGCAGCGCATCGTCAGCCTGCTGCCGTCGCTGACCGAGACCGTCTGCGCGCTCGGCGCCTGCGCGCGCCTGGTCGGCGTCGACCGCTTCTCCGACTGGCCGGCGCAGGTGAACGCGCTGCCGCGCCTGGGCGGGCTGGACGACGCCAGCGTCGAGCGCATCGTCGCGCTGCGCCCCGACCTCGTCGTCGCCGCACGGTCGGCGCGCGTTGCCGAACGCCTGGAGTCGCTGGGCCTGAAGGTGCTGGTCTTCGACTCGGACAACCACGCCCAGGTGCAGCGCTCGATCGACGCCTTGGCGCGGGTGCTCGGCCAGCCGCAGCGTTCGGCCCAGCTCTGGGCCGCGATCCACCGCGACGAGGTGGCGGCGGCGGCACGCATCCCGCCGCGGCTGCGCGGGCGCAGCGTCTATTTCGAGGCCGATTCGACGCCTTATGCCGCCGGTCCGGGCTCGTTCATCGGCGAGACGCTGCAGCGCCTGGGGCTGCGCAACGTCGTGCCGGCCGAATACGGCGCCTTCCCGCGCCTGAATCCCGAGTTCCTGGTGCGCCGCTCGCCCGACCTGATCATGGCGATGGACCGCGAGCTGGCGACGATGGCCTCGCGCCCGGGCTGGCAGACGCTGCGCGCGCTGAAGGACGGCCAGGCCTGCGGCTTCGAGTCCGAGCGCTACCTGCTGCTGATCCGTCCCGGCCCGCGCATGGGCGAAGCCGCGCTCGCGATCGCCGACTGCCTGGCCGGGCTGCCCGACCGATGAACGCCGCGCTCGCGCTCGACCTGTCGCGCCGTCGCCGCCTGGTGATGGGGCTGGCCGTCGCCGCGCTGGCGCTGTCGCTGCTCGGTCTGGGCGTCGGCAGCGAAGGCTGGAGCTGGCATTGGAGCGACGCCGACTCGGCGGTGCCGATGGAGCTGATCGTCGGCCAGATCCGCGCCCCGCGTACGCTGGGCGCGCTGCTCGTCGGCGCGCTGCTCGGCCTGGCCGGCGCGATCGCGCAAGGGCTGTTCCGCAACCCGCTGGCCGATCCTTATCTTCTGGGCACCGGCTCGGGCGCCTCGCTGGCCGTCGTGCTGGTGCTGGCCGCCAGCGCCGCCGGCGGCCATGCGCTGGCGCTGGCCAACGTCGAGTGGCTGCCGCGCATCGGCCTGGTCGTCGCCGCGTTCTTCGGCGCGCTGGGCGGTGTCTCGCTGACGCTGGTGCTGGCGCGCGGTGCGCAGGAGCCGCTGCGGCTGCTGCTGTCGGGCGTCGTCGTCGGCGTCGTGCTCGGCGCCGGCAGCGACCTCGTGACCACCTGGTCGCCCGACGCGCTGCGCGGCAAGCAGAGCTTCATGCTCGGCTCCACCGGTTTCCTCGGCTGGCAGAGCGTGGCGCTGCTGGCCGCCGGCCTGGCGCTGGCGCTGCCGCCGGCCTGGCGCCTGGCGCGTGCGCTCGACGCGCTGGGCCTGGGCGAAGAAAGCGCCGCCAGCCTGGGCCTGGCGCTGCCGCGGCTGCGCCTGCTGCTCGTCGTGCTGCTGGCGCTGTGCACCGCGCTGGCGGTGTCGCAGGCCGGGCTGGTCGGTTTCGTCGGCCTCGTCTCGCCGCACCTCGTGCGCCGCTTCGCGCCGGCGCCGCAGCGTTTCATGCTGCCGGCCAGCGCCGCCGCCGGCGGCGTGCTGATGCTCGGCGCCGACATCCTGGCGCGCGGCCTGATCGCGCCGCAGGAGCTGCCGGTCGGCGTGCTGACCGCGGTGCTCGGCGGCGGCTACCTGCTGTGGCTGCTGCACAAGCGGGGCGTGCGATGAACCTCATCGCCGCCGACCTCGGCGCGCGCCTGGGCGCACGCGAGGTGCTGTCCGGTGTCAGCTGCGTGCTCGAGACCGGCTGGACGACGATCGTCGGCCCCAACGGCGCCGGCAAGTCGACGCTGCTGCGGGTGCTCGCCGGGCTGCTGCCTTACCAGCGTGGCACCGTCGAGCTCGACGGCCGGCCGCTGGCCGACTGGGCGCCGCGCGAGCGCGCGCAGCGCCTGGCCTGGCTGGCGCAGGCCGGCGAAGCCAGCGCCGACCTGACGGTGCGCGACACGGTGATGCTCGGCCGGCTGCCGCACCTGGGGCTGCTGGGCACTGCCGGCGGGCGCGACGACGCCGCGGTCGACGCGGCGATGGACGCCACCGAGTGCCGCGACTGGCAGTACCGGCGGCTGCAGCAGCTGTCCGGCGGCGAACGCCAGCGTGTGCTGCTGGCGCGTGCGCTGGCCACCGAAGCGCCGGTGCTGCTGCTCGACGAACCGACGACGCACCTCGACGCGCCGCACCAGGTGGCGCTCGCAAAGTTGTTCCGCCGGCTCGGAACTACCCACACGGTGGTCTCCGTGCTGCATGATCTGCCGTTGGCGCTGCACGCCGATCGGCTGCTGGTGCTGTGCGGCGGGCGCGTGCTCGCCCACGGCAGCCACGATGATCCGGTCGTGCACGCTGCGCTCGTGGACGCCTTCGGCGGCGCGGTGCGCATCGACCGCAGCGGCGCCCGGGCCATGGCGCTGCCAGATCTGGGATAAGAGTTCGTGATGGAAAAGAAGGCTAGGGCGCTGATCGTCTGGGGTACGACGAGCGGCGCCGGGAAAAGCTGGTTGGCCACCGCTTTGTGCCGTTGGGCGGCCCGCCGCGGCATCGACGTCGCGCCGTTCAAGGCGCAGAACATGAGCAACAACGCCCGTGTCGTGCCGGCGCTGGACGGCGGCTGGGGCGAGATCGGCGCGGCGCAGTACTTCCAGGCGCTGGCCTCGGGGCTGGCGCCGTCGGTCGAGCACAACCCGGTGCTGCTCAAGCCCGAGCGCGACACCGCCAGCCAGGTGCTGCTGCACGGCCGTGTCGAGCCGGGCCTGTCGCGCGCCGGCTGGCGCGAACGCAGCGAGTTGCTCGCGGCCACCGCACGCGACAGCCTCGAGCGGCTGCAGCGCCGTCACGAGCTGCTGATCATCGAAGGCGCCGGCTCGCCGGCCGAGATCAACCTCGCGCCGCACGACTACGTCAACCTGCAGACCGCGCGCTGGGCCGAGGCGCGTGCGATCCTCGTCAGCGACATCGACCGCGGCGGCTCCTTCGCCCACCTGTACGGCACCTGGGCGCTGCTGCCCGAGGACCTGAAGCCGCAACTGGCCGGCTTCGTGCTGAACCGCTTCCGCGGCGACCCCGCGCTGCTGGCGCCGGCGCCGCAGCAGCTGGAGGACCGCACCGGCGTGCCGACGCTGGCCGTCGTGCCGATGTGGCGCGACCACGGCCTGCCCGAGGAAGACGGCATGCTCGACGAAGCGCCGATCGGCCGCGGCCCGGCGCGCCGGCGCATCGCCATCGTCGCCTACCCGCACATCAGCAACCTCGACGAGTTCCAGCCGCTGGCGCGTGTCGACGGCCTGCGCCTGATCTGGGCGCGCGACGCCGCGGCGCTGGAAGGCGTGGACTGCATCATCCTGCCCGGCTCCAAGCAGGTCAGCGGCGACCTGGCCTGGCTGCGTGCACGCGGCCTGGACGCCGCTATCGCCCGCCATGCCGCCGCCGGCGGCCCGGTGATCGGCGTCTGCGGCGGGCTGCAGATGCTGGGCCAGACGCTGGCCGACCCCGAGGGCCACGACGGCGACGTCGGCTTCTCGGCCCCCGGCCTGGGCCTGCTGCCGCTGGCCACCGGCTTCGTCGCCGACAAGCACGTGCAGCCTGCGCGCGTGTGTTTCGGCGCCACCGACGGCGCCTGGCACGCACTGTCCGGCGTCGAGGCCGCCGGCTACGAGATCCACTGCGGCCGCACCGTGGCGCTGTCCGACGCCGCGCGTCCGGTGCTGCACGACCCGGCGGGCCTGGCGATCGGCTGGCAGCGCGGCAACGTGCTCGGCGTCTACGCCCACGGCCTGTTCGAGTCGCCGAACGTGCTCCACGCGCTGTACGGCGACACCGTGCCGACGCTGCAGAGCGTGTTCGAAGGCCTGGCCGACCACGTCGAGGCGGCGTTCACGCCTGCCACGCTGGAAAGGCTGCTGCTCGGTTGAACCTGGCGGCGCCGTGGCCATGCAGGGCGGCCGGCGTCGTGATCGTGTCCTGCGTCACGCCTGGCCGGCAGCCCGTCGCGGCAGCCGGCCGGAGAACCCTTGTCGCGCCGCATCGTCGGCCTGTGCTCCATGAACTTCTCCGTCCCCGACTTCCAAGACTCCGAACTCGCCGCGCGCGTGCAGCACCGGCTCGACCAGAAGACCAAGCCGCAGGGCTCGCTCGGCCGCATCGAGGCCGTCGCGCTGCAGATGGCGCTGGTGCAGGGGCGCGAGAACCCGCGCCTCGAAGCGCCGCAGATGGTCATCTTCGCCGGTGACCACGGCATCGCCGCGCAAGGCGTCTCGGCCTTCCCGCAGGAAGTGACGGTGCAGATGGTGCACAACATGCTGGCCGGCGGCGCCGCGATCTCGGTGCTGGCGCGCCAGCACGGTCTGGCGCTGACGGTGCTGGACTGCGGCGTGAAGGAGGACTTCGCGCCCGCGCCCGGCATCGTCGCCGCCAAGTGCTGCCACGGCAGCGCCGACAGCACGCAGACCCAGGCGCTCACCGACGCCCAGTGCGAAGCGGCGATCGCCAACGGCGCCGCCTTCGTGCGCGACCTGCCGGGCAACGTGCTGATGCTCGGCGAGATGGGCATCGCCAACACCTCGCCGGCGGCGCTGCTGATGTCGCGCCTGACGGGGCTGTCGATCGAGCAGTGCGCCGGCCGCGGCACCGGCCTGGACCCGGCCGGCGTCGCCCACAAGGCGGCCGTGCTGCAGCGCGCGCTGGACCGCCACCCCGGCGCGAAGACGCCGATGGCGGCGCTGGCCGCGCTCGGCGGCCCGGAGATCGCGACCATGGTCGGCGCCGTGCTGCAGGCCGCGGCGCTGCGCCGCCTGATCGTCGTCGACGGCTTCATCACCACCTCGGCGGTGGCGGTGGCCGCGGCGATCGAGCCGCGCATCCTCGGCGCCTGCGTGTTCTCGCACGGCTCGGCCGAGAACGGCCACGGCCGCTGGCTGTCGCTGCTGGGCGCGCGCCCGCTCGTGGACCTGGGCCTGCGCCTGGGCGAAGGCTCGGGCGCGGCGCTGGCCTGGCCGCTGATCAAGTCGGCCGAGCTGATCCTGGCCGAGATGGCGAGCTTCGAGTCGGCGCAGGTCAGCAGTGCTGCATGAACTGAGGCTGTTCTTCGTCGCGCTTCAGTTCATGACGCGCGTGCCGGTGCCGGCCTGGGTGGGCTGGCGGCCGGAGCTGATGCACGCCAGTTCGCGCTACTACCCGGCCGTCGGCCTGGTGGTCGGCGGCTTCGGCGCCGCGGTGCTGTGGTTCGCGGCACCGCTGTGGCCGGCGCCGGTGGCCGTCGGGCTGTCGATGGCGGCCACCGTCTGGATGACCGGTGCCTTCCACGAGGACGGTCTGGCCGACACCTTCGACGCGCTGGGCGGCGCGGTGAGCCGCGAAAAGGCGCTCACGATCATGAAGGACTCGCGCATCGGCAGCTATGGCGCCTGCGGGCTGGTGGCCGTGCTCGGCCTGAAGGCCGCGGCGCTGCACGGGCTGGCGACACGCGACTTCCTCGCCACGCTGGCCATCCTGCCGCTGGCGCACGCTTGGTCGCGCGCGGTGCCGGTGCTGATGCTGCGCCTGCTCAGCTACGCCGGCGACCTGGAGCACGCCAAGTCCAAGCCGCTGGCGCAGAAGGCGAGCGCCGGCACGCTGTTCGTCGTCGTGGCGTGGTGTGCCGCTGCCGGCGCCGCCGCGGTGCTGTGGCGGCTGGACCTGGCGCACACGACGCTGGCGGCGCTGGTCGTCGGCGCGGTGACGCTGTGGATGGCACGCTGGCTGGCGCGCCGCCTGGGCGGCTACACCGGCGACACGCTGGGCGCGGCGCAGCAGTTCGCCGAGCTCGGTGTCTACCTGACCTTCCTGGCGGGCATGCAGCATGGCTGAGCTCTGGGCCTGGCGACATCCGCGTGTGGCCGGCGCCGCCGGCCGCTGCCTGGGCCGCACCGACCTGCCGGTCGACCGGCGCCGCGCCAAACGCCTGGCGCACCGCATCCGCGCCGCGGCGCGCCGCCACGGCCTGCCGCGGGCGGTGACGGTGTCGCCGCTGGCGCGCTGCCGCGAGGTCGGCCGCTGGCTCGCGCGCTGGGGCTGGCGCGTCGAGGTCGACGCCGGCCTCGCCGAACTGGACTTCGGCGCCTGGGACGGACAGCGCTGGAGCGACATCGCCTGGCCCGAGGTCGAGGCCTGGCAGAACGACCTGTGGCGCTACGCGCCCGGCGGCGGCGAGACGCTGGAGGCGCTGACGGCGCGCGTGCACGGCTGGGCCGGCGCGGTGCAGGGCGTGCGTCTGGTCGTCGGCCACGCCGGCTGGCTGAACGCGCTGCGCGCCGTGCCGCGCGGCGCCACCGGCTTCGCCGCCTGCGACTGGCCGGTGCCGCCTCGCCACGGCGAATGCGTCGTCTGGCGCGGCTGAAAACGCAGTTCGTCAGCCGCCGCCTGCACTTCGTCGCACGCGGCTCGCGGCCCCCGGGGGCGCTGCCTAGAGTTCACTCCATCGACAACGCCACCCGATGGAGAGAGCGAAATGAAAGACAGCATCGTTGCCCGTGCCGCCGCCTTCGGTCTGGCCGCGCTGATGACCCTGGGCGTGCTGGAGAGCGTGGACTTCCTGGCGACGCCGCAGGCCACCGCCTCGGCCGGCCAGCTGGCCGCGGCGCCGGCGCCGCGCGCCTGAAGCGTTCAGCGCCGCCGCACCACCAGTTCCGCGTAACCCGTCGCCGTGTCGGGCTCGCGTGAGAAAGCCCAGTCGGGCAGCAACACGAGCAGCACTTCGGCCGTCGTCATCACGATAGCGCCGTAGCCCAGATGGCCGCCGAGCACGCGGCCGGCCGCGTCGGAGACGCTGGCATGCAGGTGCGACGCCCCGGGCGCCACGCTGCCGGCCAGCGTCAGCAGCTCGACGCTGCCTTCGGGCGCCACCGTCGTCTCGGCGCCGGCCAGCCGCAGCACGGCCGGCTGCAGGCTGCCGATGCCTTGCAGCACGAAGCCGGCCTCGGCGCCGTGTTCGGCCAGCGCCGCTTCCAGCGCACGCCGCAGGTCGGCGCCGGGCGGCAGCCGCAGCGGCAGCGTCTTCATGCCGTTTCGGCGGCCGCCAGGCGCGCCAGCACCGCGTCGGCGACCGCCAGCGGCTGCTCCATCGGAATCAGGTGCGTGCCGGCGATCCACTCGACCTGGCCGCGTGTGATCGCGCGTGTCGCCGCCATGCCGACCTGGCGCACTTCCAAAGATTGCGTGCCGCCGATGAAGGCCACCGGGCAGCGCGGCGGATGGCGGTGCACCAGTTCGCCCAGGTGGTGCGGCAGCGTGTTGTAGAAGCGCGTCTCGACGTCGCGGTGGAAGGCCAGGCGCACGCCGCCGGCCGGGTCGGGCTCGGTGCCGTGGGCGATGTAGTCGGCCAGCACGCGCGGGTCCCAGCGTGCGAACACCGCCTTCTTCGCGAAGTGCTCCAGCGCCGCGTCGGCCGACGGCCAGTGCTGGCGCCGGGCCTTGGACACCTTGCCCGGCGAGATGCGCCCGATCAGCTTCGTCGCCTTGGCGACCTGCACGCTGTGCGCGCGCCAGCCGGCGAGCACCGGCGAATCCAGCATCACGACCGAGGCCGCGATCTCGGGCCGCCGACAGGCCGCCATCAGGCTCAGATAGCCGCCCAGCGAATGACCGACGAAGTGCACACGCCGGCCCGGCGCCGCCTCGTCGACGAAGTCCAGCAACTGGCGCGCGATGTGCGGCCAATTGCCGGTGACCGGGTAGCGCGGGTCGTGGCCGACCTGGGGCAGCGCCAGCACCTCGCGCCCGGCGGCGCGCCAGTGCGCGAACAGCACGCCATAGGTGCCGGCCGGAAAGCCGTTGGCGTGCGAAAAGACGATGGGGGCGTGCTCCGTGGCCATCTGCAGTTTTCGTGGACGGCGAATGATCGTCGACAACCGGGACGCGGAGCACGTCTCCGGCGGGACAACCTCGATCGCCTGGCTCGTGTCGCCCCTCGGGGACAGGTCGCCACCGGCGACCAGGGGGAGCGGCGGTGTTAACGCGCCTGACCGGATCCGGGTCTCCCGGTCCGGTCAGGTAGCCCCCTCGGGGGGCGGCCGCCAGGCGGCCGGGGGCCCAAGGTTCAGACGATCCGTTCGCCGGGGTGCGTGATCTTGCGCATCGGCTCGTAGCGTGCATGGCGCGACAGCAGAGGGTGCGCGGTGTCGCCGCCGTCCCAGCGCGGGTCGTCGATCGACTCGAAGACTTCGCGCAGGCGCTGGCCCCAGGTGCTGCGGATCATGCGGAAGTACGGGTTCTGCTCGTCGATGCAGACGTGGTCGCCCGAGGACAGCGCGCCGGCGCGGTAGACCATCAGGTCCAGCGGCAGGCCGACCGAGAGATTGGACTTCAGCGTCGAGTCCATCGACACCAGCGCGCACTTGGCGGCTTCGTCCAGGGGCGTCGACGGGGTCAGCACGCGGTCGAGGATCGGCTTGCCGTACTTGCTCTCGCCGATCTGGAAGAAGCAGGTCTCGCGCGTGGCCTCGATGAAGTTGCCGGCCGAATAGACCAGGAACATGCGCATCGCCTCGCCGCGGATCTGGCCACCGAAGATCATGCTGGTGTTGAAGTCGACGCCGGCGGCCTTCAGCGACGGGCCGTCCTGCTGGTAGACGCGGCGCACCGCGCTGCCGAGCACACGCGTGGCGTCGAACATGCTGCGCGCGTTCCAGATCGTCAGCGGTTCCTCGTCGCCGTTGTCCAGCTTCTCGACCTGCAGGATCTCGCGCACGCTCTGGCTGATGCTCAGGTTGCCGGCCGACAGCATCACCATGAAGCGGTCGCCGGGGCGCTCGTAGATCATCATCTTGCGATAGGTGCTGATCTGGTCGAGGCCCGCGTTGGTGCGCGAGTCCGAGAGGAAGACGAGACCGGCTTCGAGCCGGATGCCGACGCAGTAAGTCATGCCTGGAGTAACGGGTGCGGTGGCCCGGGCTTGAGCGCGATGTAAGGCGGCAAGCGTAACAGGGCGTCGCCGTCGGCGGGCCCCCTTTGTTGCCGCCTTCCGCCGGGGCCTCAGCCGAGCAGGGCCTTGAGCTTGTAGAGCGCGTCCAGCGCCTCGCGCGGCGCCAGTCGGTCGGGGTCGATTGCGGCCAGTGCCGTCTCGACGGCCGAAGGTTCGGACGCCGCGGCCGCCGGCGGCGGCGCGAACAGGTCGACCTGAGCATGCCCGGCCTGGGCCTTGGCTTCCAGCGCCTCCAGCGTCGCCCGTGCCTGGCGGATCACCGTCGCCGGCATGCCGGCCAGGCGCGCGACCTGCACGCCGTAGCTGCGGCTCGCCGGGCCGGGTTCGATCTGGTGCAGGAAGACGATGTCGTGCCCGCTCTCGACGGCGCCGACGTGCAGGTTCAGCGCGCGCTCGTGCTCGGCCGGGAACTCGGTGAGCTCGAAGTAGTGCGTGGCGAACAGCGTGAAGCTGCGGTTGCGGTCGTGCAGCTGGCTGGCGATGGCCGCGGCCAGCGCCAGGCCGTCGAAGGTGCTGGTGCCGCGGCCGATCTCGTCCATCAGCACCAGGCTGTGCTCGGTGGCGGTGTGCACGATGGCCGCGGCCTCGGTCATCTCGAGCATGAAGGTCGACTGCGCGTTGGCCAGGTCGTCGGCGGCGCCGATGCGGGTGTGGATCGCGTCGACCGGCCCCAGCCGGCAGGCCGTGGCCGGCACGTACGAGCCCATCGCCGCCAGCAGCACGATCAGCGCCACCTGGCGCATGAAGGTGCTCTTGCCGCCCATGTTGGGGCCGGTGATGACCAGCAGCTTCGTCTTCGCATCCAGCCGGCAGTGGTTTGCGATGAACGGCCCGGCGCCGGTCTCGCGCAGCCGCGCCTCGACGACCGGATGGCGGCCGGCCTCGATCTCGATGCACGGGTAGGGCACGAACTCCGGCCGGCACCAGCCCAGCGCCGCGGCGCGTTCGGCCAACGTCGCCAGCGCGTCCAGCGAAGCGAGCGCACGCGCCAGCGCCGTCAGCGGCGGCAGCAGCGGCTGCAGCGCGTCGAGCACCTGCTCGTAGAGCCACTTCTCGCGCGCCAGCGCACGCTCCTGCGCTGACAGCGCCTTGTCCTCGAAGGCTTTCAGCTCGGGCGTGATGTAGCGCTCGGCGTTCTTCAGCGTCTGGCGGCGCTGGTAGTCGGCGGGCACCTTGTCGCGGCCGGAGCTGGTGACCTCGATGTAGAAGCCGTGCACCTTGTTGAACTGCACACGCAGGTTGCCGATGCCGGTGCGCGCACGTTCGCGCGACTCCAGGTCGAGCAGGAAGGCGTCGCAGTTCTGGCTGATGGCGCGCAGCTCGTCGAGTTCGGCGTCGACGCCGGCGGCGATGACACCGCCGTCGCGCAGCATCACCGCCGGCTCCTCGGCGATGGCCGACAGCACGTTGGCGATGCCGTCGTCGGGCGCCAGCGCGGCGTCGAACTCGGCCAGCAGCGGCGCACCGGCCGGCACCGCGGTACGCAGCGCCGGCAGGCCGAGCAGCGTCGCGCGCAGCCCCGACAGCTCGCGCGGGCGCACCTGGCGCAGCGCGATGCGCGCGGTGATGCGCTCGACGTCGCTGACACCGCGCAGCGCGTCGCGCAGCGGCTCGAAGCCCTGGTCCAGCAGACAGGCGATGGCTTCGTGGCGCAAGCGCGCCTCGCTGCGATCACGCTGCGGGTGCGTCAGCCAGTGGCGCAGCCGGCGGCTGCCCATGCCGGTGCGGCAGGTGTCCAGCAGCGACAGCAACGTCGGGCTGTCCTCGCCGCGCAGCGTCTGCACCAGCTCGAGGTTGCGGTGCGTGGCCGGCGGCAGCTCGATCAGCTCGCTGGAACGCGGCACGGCGACCGAGCGCAGATGCGCCAGCGCGCGGCCCTGGGTGTGTTCGGCAAAGCTCAGCAGCGCCGCGGCCGCGGCATGCGCCACCTTCAGCTCCTGGGCGCCGAAGCCGGCCAGCGTCGCCACCTGCAGCTGCTCGCGCAGCTTGCGTTCGCCCAGCGCGGCCTCGAACTGCCAGGCCGGGCGCGCCGTGCGCGCGCAGGGCGCCTGGGCCAGTGCCCCCGGCAGCTCGCCGCTGCCGTCGTGCAGCAGTTCGGCCGGCTGCAGCCGCGCCAGCCAGCCGGCGAGTTCACGCTCGCTGCATTCGGTGAGCCCGAGTTCGCCGCTGGCCAGGCCCAGCCAGGCCAGGCCCCAGGCGTTGCGCTGGCGGTGCACGGCCAGCAGCAGCGTGTCGGCGCGCTCGGCCAGCAGCTCGCTGTCGGTCACCGTGCCCGGCGTGACGACACGCACCACCTTGCGTTCGACCGGCCCCTTGGCGGCGCCGACCTCGCCGACCTGCTCGGCGATCGCCACCGCCTCGCCCAGCTTCAGCAGCCGCGCGAGGTAGGCGTCGACCGAATGCACCGGCACGCCGGCCATCACCACCGGCTCGCCGGCGCTCTGGCCGCGCGTCGTCAGCGTGATGTCCAGCAGCCGGTTGGCCTTGCGCGCGTCGTCGTAGAAGAGCTCGTAGAAATCGCCCATCCGGTAGAAGACGAGCGTGTCGGGGAACTCGGCCTTGATGCGCAGGTACTGGGCCATCATTGGGGTGTGGTTGGAGAAATCGCTTCCGCTACCCTCTGAAACTTGCGATTTCTCTTTGTCCATCAACCATTTATCCTCAATGTCTAACGAGCTCTGGCGGCATCCACTTGACCCCGTCGGACTCCGCCAAAACGCTGGCGATTGAGCCAATCCAGAGCCAAAGCGCCCGCCAGCGCCTAAAATGGCCTCGCTTTTGGCGGAGCGGCTCTTCCCAGCCTCTCGCGCCTCCACCGGAGCCAGCCTATGAAACTTGCCCTCAACCAGAGCATCGTCGACACGATGTCTCTGGCCAAGATTCCCGTCCCCGGCAAGAAGCCGCTGGAATACCGGGAGCCTCCGCCGCCGAAGGCGGCTGGGGCCGCCTCGGGCTCGAAAACGGAAAAGGGCTTGGCCAATTATCTCGTCTACGACACCCACAACGACGCTCCGCCCGGCTTCGCCGTGCGCGTGGGGAAGAAGGCGTCTGTCTACCTGGTGGACAAGCTGGTCAAAGGGCGCAAGCTCAAGATCCCGGTCGGGCTGGCGGCGGGCCGGAAGGGAAGCGAGAAGCCTCTGCCCCTCGCGCAGGCTCGGGAGCGGGCTTGGGAGCAGCTCCAGATCGCCAAGAAGCACGGCGCGAACCCCAAAGACATCCAGGAGCAGATCGAGGCGGCGGAGCTGTCCATGGGCCAGATCTGGGATCGATACATCGACCACCTGCGAAATCGCCAGGTCAGGCCGGCCAAGCAGAACTCGCTGGACTCGGTCGACAAGGCCCGCAAGAAGCTCGCGGACTGGGACCATCGGACGGTGGGGCTGATCACCGGGCAAGAGATCATCGATCGCTTCAACCTGCACGCCGTCGAAAAGAAGCACCGCACCGCCGCCGAGGCGATGGGGCGTTGGGCGACCGCCGCCGTCAAGCACTCGATCGAGCGCGAGGTCCACGACGCGCACGCGGCCCAGCGCGCGCCGACGCTGACCTACAACCCCTTCACCATCTTGCAGACCGAAGAGCTCTACCGGGACTCGCAGGCCTTGGAGCGCGAGTATGCGAAGAAGGGGATCCGCAACCCGATGACCTCGGATCAGCTCGGAAAGTTCATCCAGGCGGCTTGGGATTACCGGCGGGAGAACCCGGTCGCGGCGGACTTCCTGCTGATCGACTTGCTCTTCGGCATGCGGGCGGGCGAGTGCTGCACCTTCAAATGGAAGGAGCATTGCTCGCCGGCCGAGCTCGTCGAGGGCCGCTGGATCGACCTGGACAACCGGGCGGCGTTCGTCGGCGACGCCAAAAATCGCGGCGACCACCTATTCCCCATCGGCCCCTGCGCGGCGGAGCTGCTGTCCCTGCGCCGAGCCGCCCAGATGGAGGGGCAAGCCTGGGTGTTCCCGGCCGCCTCTCCCAAGAGCGAGAAGGGCCACTACTCCGACCCGTCGGTCGCCCGCGACACGGTCCGCGAGAGGGCGGGGGTGAAGGTGCTGCGGGGCCACGACCTGCGCCGGACCTTTGGACGGGTTTGCGAGGAGCTTGGCTTCACGCCGGCCCAAACGCAGCGACTGCTGGGGCACGCGACCGCAGGCGGCAAGGCGACCCACCGCTACACCGACCCCGAATGGAAGGTCGTCGCCAAGCGCATGGAGCGGGTCGAGCGCAAGATCCTCTCGCCAGCTTCGAGGGTCTACGACGCCTTGAAGCCCCTCGGCCGGGCGCCGATTGGAGGGGACGAGGCGGAGTCGTTCGAGATCCCCATCGCCCCCGCTCGCAAGAGCCGGAGGACTCCGCGCTGAACGCGCGCGCCGTCCGCATAATCCCCGGAAAAGGGAGGCTCGGCGCATGGGGACAGCAACGATCGAAAAACCGGCTGGCAAGTCCGCTGCGGCCAAGCGCCCGAAGACGGGCGGCCGGGTTAAGAAGCCGCTGCAGGAGGCGTTCGAGCGCCAGCGCATGGCCGCCGAGATCGCCACTTGGACCGACGACACGACCCTGACGGAGGACTTCGCGGCGATCTACCTGGGCATCTCGACGGCGAAGCTGCGGGAGTTGCGCGGGGCCATCAACGCGGCCAGCAAGCATCGCGAAGCCGCTGGCCCGGAGATGATCAAGATCTTCGACAAGGGCGCGAAGGGCGAGAACCAGCCGGTCTACTACAAGCTCGGCGCGCTGCGGGCCTTCCAGAAGAAGAGCACCTATTCCGACTCGTTCAACGCGGCCCTCGCCGCCGGCATCCGAGGTTGGGTCTCCGACCGCTTCCCATTCTTCGCCGAGCCCGAGAAGCGCAGAGCGCCGCTGACGCTGCTGGCCAATGCCTGGGACTTCGAGGATAAGGACCGAGAGGCGAACTTCAAGGCGGCGTTCGACGGCGAGCTTCGCTTTATCTGGCTCACGCTGGCCGAGGCGGCCACGGCGCGCTGGCGGGATGCCCAGCGGCACGCGAAGCTCATCAAGGCCGGCAAGGGGCTGTTGAAGCAGGAGATCGCCGCGATGTCTGCCGCGCTGGAGGCTAGCCAGATCGCAGTCGAAGCGCTGCCGTCTAGGTCGGCGGGCCGACCAAGCACGAAGCAAAGTTAGGGCACGGGCCGCCGGCCGAAGATGCGCCCGGTCCAGCATGACGCCGCGCATCCACGGCAAGCCACCGGGGCGAATTGAAACTCCACGAGAGGGGACCAAAGCATGGCTCACACCAAGGACGCGGCGAAGCCGGAGTCGAAGAAGACTTTCTCGAAGGCCGATGTCAAAAGCCTCTACCAAGCGATCGAGCGCGGCAACAGGGAGACGGCCCTTGCCCTGGCGTTCGCGGCCCCCGGCTCCTTCAAGGTCCACAAGCCCGGGGGCGCGTTCCGCGACGGATATGCCCGTGAATATTGGCCCATGGAGCTGGCGATCAGAAAGAAGGATGTTGAGCTCTTGGAGGCGTTTCGCCCCTATGTCGTCGAGCGCGCCGACTTCGTCGATTCATGGCTGGGCAAGGCCTGGACCAGCCACAACGCCGAGATCGCGGAACTCTTCGTGAGCTGGCTTCCCGATTTCAGGGATGCCGACGGGGAGTGGCTGCGCCGAGCCGCAGCCTGCGGCTCGGTCAGGCTCGTCGACCTCGCGCTTCCCGTCTCCGATCCGCTCACCAAGCGGGAGTCCGGCGAGACGGCGTTGATGTTGGCGGCTCGCTCCATGGCCGCCAAGGCAGTCGAGCGGCTGCTGCCGCTGTCCGATGCCCATGCGGTGGACGAGATGGGGCGCGACGCCCTGATGAATGCTCTCGATGGCCTGCTGAGCAGATCGAGCTCAACCCCGCTTCATGGCGCCCCTGCCGCTGATGAATTGGCCTGCTTCCGATCGCTGGTCCAAGCGTGCGGGGTCCATCGGCGCGACGCTGACGGCATGTCTGCAATGTCGCGGCTTGCGACGAAGTCGGAGGATAGATACAGCGGAAGCTCCTGGAGGACGCTTCCCGCCCGATACGCGGAGTTGCTCGTCGCCGCCGGGGCCGCCGACGTATCTGGCCAGCGCGGCGAAGGCCTGTTGCTGAAAGCCATCGAAGCCGGCGACGAGGGGCTCTTCGAGCGCCTGCTCCCATCCTCCGATCTCAACCAAGCCGATGATTCAGGCCTGACGCCCTTGTTGATGGCGGCCCGGCTTGGCCGTTCGGGCATGGTCGCCACGCTCGCGCCGCTATCCGATTGCAATCGACATGCGGCCGACGGGTCGACGGCCCTCATGCTGTCCACGCAGTTCGGGGATCTGGCGTCGGCGCGCTTGCTCAGCGCCATGACCGATCGTTCTCTGCGAGACGCCCAAGGCAGGACGGCCTTGATGATCGCCGCCGAGAATCTGGCGGCGAACGACTCAGGGAAAAGCGAATTGCTGATCTTCATTCGGCTTTTCGATCCCGCTTCCACCAAGGGCCAAGGCATCCTGCCCTGGTTGGTCGGGATTCCTGAGCTGTTCGAGGCGGCTATGCCCTTTTGCGACCCTGACGAGAAGGCGACGAGTGGCAAGACTGCATTGCATCGCGCGATCGCCCTTGGCGACCTCGGCGCATTCGAAGCGCTCATGCCGATAAGCGACATCAAGTTGGCCGATGGGGACGGCGCGACACCGCTCATGCTGGCAATCGAAGGCAGCGAGATGAGCATGTTCCGGGCCTTGCTGCCGGGCTCCGATGCCCTCGCCATCGACGGCAAGGGCAAGACCGCCCTGATGCGGGCTGTGGATCGAGGCGATCGCGATGTGGTCAAGGCGCTGCTCCCAGTCTCGGACGTGAAGGCTGCCGACCATGAAGGCTTGACGGCATTGATGATCGCGGCCACGAGCGACGACGTGGACATCGCCGCCTCATTGATGCCGACTTCTGATGCCGACGCCATTGATCAGGCGGGCAAGACTGCGCTTATTCACGCTATGGAGAATTGGCGCCGCAACGAGGAAATGATCTTGTTCCTGGCCGAAAGGACCGACCTGTCGAAGATCGGCGAGGCGGGACGCGCGGCGATGAATGACGCCATGGCGGCTCGCCTATTTCCGCAAGAGGCGGCCGAGAAGCTTCGCGGCATGATGAGCGGCCGCAGCGAAAGGGATGAGCTGCTGCGCGTCATGGCGGAGCCAAAAAAGCCCTCGCGCGAGCGAAAGACCGATGCTTTCTATGCGGCTCCGAAGGCCAAGCCCACTGATGCGGGGGCTTCCGCAAGCAAGAGGCCAGCGAGGCGCGCAAGCGCTAGCTGAGATCCAGATCCGAACATGAAAAACGCCGCCACAAAGGAAGAGGCCCGAGCCGCCTTCCCGAGCTTGTTGAGCGCATGGCAAGCCCAGGCCAGCGATCGGGAGAAGGACTCGTTTTCGAGCTTCTATGGCTGGCTGCAAGACAACCATGGCTCCTACACCCGCTTTCGCTCCACCATGGGGCCTCGGGAAGACTTCGAGCAGTGGTTCGACAACGCCACGGGCCAGGCCTGGAAGCGTTGACGAAGCGCTAACCCTCGTCTTTGCGGCCTCAGGGGGCCTGCTTGCCTTTGCGCTTGCGCATGTGATCGCTGAGCTGCTCGATGAGCGAGGCAAGCATTTCCCGGTCGGCCTGGGACAGGCCAGATAGCTTGTGAGCGATTGCCGCGCCGAGGTCGGTATCGCGACGGCTGGATTCCAGCAACAGCTCGTCGACGCGGCAGCCGTAGAGCTCCGCGAACTCATAGAGGCGGTCGACCGTCGGCATCGCGACTCCGCGCTCGATGCGCGAGACCGCTTCCTTGCCAATTTCAAGCCTTTCGGCGGCGTCATCCTGCGTCAGCCCGGCGTTCGTCCGGGCGCGCGCGATGCGGGATCCGATCCGAGACGCCAGGCGCTTTCGTGCGTCGTCTTCCATGCCTGGCTCCTATCAACCTGAATGGTCGAGGGTGGCCTTTTGAAGCGGAAGGACTTGGAAGGTTGCAAGTCATCGTTGTAGGTTGATAATGGGCGATTGGCGCGCGATGTGAGGTGTGGCTCGGCAGGGGCGGAGCGGCTGATGGCTCGTCCGGCTGTCCGGTGGCTTGCGACGAGGCGTCTGACGATGCTTCGTCCGGGATTTCCCGGAATGCGCTGGCGCGCGGATTCAAAAGGCGGCGGGCGGGCAAGGCGAAGATCGGCGCATCGCGCGAGACAAGAACAAGGGCGAAGGGATGGCGGGGCAGGGGGATCAGGGGCTGGCGTATCACACGGTCGTGTCGGCCATGCGCGACCGCTCCCGCAGCGATCCGCAGTCGCGCTTCGCCATCGCCATCAAGTCTTCCATCTCCGGTCACAGCCCGCACGCCGACTATCGCCATGCGGCCTCGCTTCGCCGGGCGGAGGGTTGGAGCGAAGAGACCATGTCGAAGGCGGTGTTGGACTGGCTGCAGACGGACTTGAATCCCGCAGTGCAGTCCATCCGCGCGGCCCGCTCCCGGGCAGCGGTCATCGGGCTCTACAACATTTACAACGAGTCGGTGCAACTCGGCGTGCGGACGGCCGTCGAAGCGGGGTCGGTGCGACGGTCGCTGGTCAACGTCGAGCGAGATGACGAGCTCTGCGCTGCCGGAAGCCTCGCCGTGCTCAGATGGATCCATAGCGACGCAGAGGCGAAGCTCAAACGGCCTTCAAGCGAATGGATGCTGACGGCCTGGAACTCGGCTGTTTACCTTGGGGCCGAGCGGCAGGCCTCGGCCGAAGCGGTCCGAATCCTAGAAATCGACGGCGATAAGGACCTGCGGACTCTGGCGGCCTGTCTTGGGTCCAGCGCTCGCACGCTTCAGCGGCAGATTGCAATCGAAGGGCTGACAGTCACCGAGCTCCGGCTCGCGTGCCGCCAGTCCGCGGCCCTGCGGATGATTCAAGAGGGTCGGCAGAGCCTGGGGCAGATCGCTTCCGTCGCCGGGTTCGCCGACCAAGCTCACATGTCCCGGTCCTTCAAATCTGCAAGCGGCCTGACGCCTGGGCAAATCGCCCGGATGCTCGGGGCCTGAGGAGTCAGGCAAGACCTGGCCCCGGAGATTCCCGCGCTGCAATGGCGCGCGGATTCAATACGAACCGTCCTCGCGCGTCGAGCATGCGCTTGAGGGGTGCGCGCGTTCTCACCCTGCTTGTATAAGGTTGACTGTCAACCTTTAAAGTTGTTCTTGCGTTTCTAGCCGGCGCGCCGCTTCAAGCGCGCAGAAAGAGGAGAGATGACTGACGCGACCGCTGTCCCGCCCCAGCCGTTCGAGGGCCTCTACGGCTTCATCCGCGCTCACCTTCTGGTAGTCAACAACCTGATCGCTGCATCGTGTTTCGCTGTCGGCGCGCTTGACTTTCTGGCTCCGAAGCTCTGGCTCTTGCCGAGGGTCATCTACTCGTGCACTGCCGCGCTTGCGGCGGCGATGCTCTTCGCGGCGTTGATGCCGAGACTTGCCGCCAAGATTCAGGCTCGCTTGTTTGGAGCAGCCCCAAGCCACACGTCTCTATGGCGTCGCGGCGGGTGGCAGTTCGCTTTCGCGCTGCTTTGCGTCGTCTCGATCGTCGGCTTCGCGTCCGTCGCGAAGGCCAGCAGCGGGGGACTCGCGGCAAGTCAGTTCCCAGCCGTGCGCGACTTGCAAACCGAGCTTTTGGACATCCGTTCCGGCGTGGCCGATATCAAGGCCAGCGTGGGCGAGGCCAATGCGAAGCTCGATCGCATCGCCGGCTCCATCGATCCCGCGAACGCGGCCGATCGCTGCGCCGACCTCGAATGCGCGATCCAAAACGGCGCGAGCGCGGAAGCCCTGCGAAAGCTCTTCGCCAAGGGGGCAAAGGTTCCGGGCGACCCAGGCAACGCGGGATCCTTGCTCGTGGCGGCGGCGACCTCGCAATCAGCGGCGCGGCTCGACGCCGTCGACATGCTGATCCGAAACGGCATCGACCGCGACATGCCGCTGCTGCCGATCCTGCAAGACCCCGCGGCGTTGACGAAGGCGGGCGCGCTCAACGCCAAGAAGGTGTTCGACGAGGCCTCGCTCGCGAGCGAGCCGGCCCGCAGGTTCCACAAGGCCATTGGCGACCCGTCGCTCGACCTGTGGAACAGCGTCGCGAGCTGCCTCATGCGCGGCTCAGGCGGAGGCATGACCCTGATCGAGTTCGCCGCCTTGCAAGGCGACGCGGAGCTCGTCGAAAGGCTCTCGTCGCATGGCGGGCGCTTCCCCACGCGTCCGCTGCTCTGCCGATGGGGAACCAATCGCCGGGGCGGCGAGGCCCGCATCGAATTCCCAGGTCCCGGCGTCGCGGTCCGCGTGGCCTCGCGCTGAGCGCGGCGCGTCATCCCATTCCAACGCAACAAGGAGGTTTTCGTGAAGAGACTTTGGACGATCGCGCTGGCCGGCATGCTGGCCGCCTTCCTGGCCGGATGCCAAGGCATGCCGCAGACCCCGCTGGCCAATCTCAAAGCGGCGCTGCCGCAAGTGGCGCCCGCCGCTCCCTCGCAGCTCCAAGGCATCTTGGCCGAGTCGGCCAATGGCGAGTGGCCTCGCGTCGCTCTGACGATAACGGCCCTGCATCCGTCGGCCTACTCGAACCTGATCATGACCTGGGGCAACAAGGTGCATGGCGAGGCGTGCATGCGGGTGTCGGCGATCGTGTGGACCGACCCGAAGAACTCGCGGCAAATCCCCGAGGAGACGTTCTGCCCGCGCCAGATCCCGCCGCAGATGGCGACGCGGTTCAACTCCAACCTGCAACTCGTCGCCTGGGCGACGACCTACGCCGTCAACTACCAGGGCAAGCGGCCCGACACCGGCAAGGCCAGGACCAACGGGCCGAACCCGCCGGAGCTGCTGTTCCCGCCCGGCCCGGACTTCAAGCCGTTCCTCGAAGGCCAAGGCGGGGCCGTGTTCACGGCGCTGGTCCGCTACATGGGATTCGATCTGACGACGCCCCCGCCCGAGCAAAGCCGCCGGCTGTGGATCGTGAGCCTGCCCTCCGAATACGAGGTCAAGTCCGGCCAGAAAGTGGTGAGGTGAGCGATGCGGACGAACAGCGTGGCTCTGCGGGCGTGGGGCGTCTTCGCGGTCGCCTGGGCCGTCATCCGCTGGGTCGAGGCCCCAGGCCAGGCTTCCGGCGCTGATATCAGCTCCTGGCTACATGCCGCGTGGCCGCTCGCCGTTTGGGCGCTGGCTTGGGCGTGGTCGCTTCCAAGCCGGCATCCCAGCGCGCTCGACATCGAAGCGCTGGCGTGGGCTCAACTGGACGCCGAGCCGCCGAGCCGGCCTCGCGTCGGATCGGTCCGCCGCGTCGAGCGCGCGGCCCTCGCGCCGGCGGCGCTGGCGCCCAACCGCGAGGGGCTGGCATGAGCGCGTTCTTCAAGTGGGTCTTCGTCGAAGCTCTCCGCTTCATAGTGGCGTTCGGGGCAGCCTTGGGACTTGGCAACGCGTTGGGCAGCTCCATGGGCCTTCCGGCGTTCTTGCTCGCCATGCTGGTCTGGTTCGCATTCTTCTGCCGCGGGACCAAGAGGGCTTTCCGGATCGGCGAGGGCGTGTCGGAGGAGCGGTTCGTGGATGGGCGGCCGCGGCTTTGGCGGTTCAAGTCCCGCGAGCTGACCCTGGAGGCGGACTTCGACGCGAACACGCTGCGTGTGATCTCGCCGCGGTGCCAGCGGAAGAAGGCGATAGCCGGGGTTGAAGAGGTGATCCAGCGATGCGCGGTGGATCTCGTCTGGCCGCTGGACTCGTGCGCCTTCGGCGTCTGCGAACAGGAGAAGTTGCGGACCTATTCGAACCAGCAGACCACCATGGCGACCGGGACGGGGTGGGTGGATGGCCAAGCGGTGACCGTCACCGCTCCGGTGACGGTGAACACTGGCGGTGGCGGCACCTATATGGCCAAGACTGGGAAGTTCGATGTCAACGTCTGGGTCCACCTGTCCCCCAGATCGGTCTATCGCGCGGGATGCCATCGGTTCGGGGATGGCTTCAAGTCGTATAGCAACATCCGGCGAGTCAACTTCGACCAAGATGCCGTCGCCCTGGCGGGAGTCAGCCGATCGTTCGGAGCGTGGGCCGAGCGGGAGACGGAGCCCTTCCGAAAGCGGCTGGCGGAGCTGTCGGCGGCGAAGGACAAGGAGTGCTTGGACGAAGACCATCGGCTGGCAGTTGAGGAGCTCTTGAAGACCGAGCAAGAGCGGAAGGACCAGGCCGAGGCCGTCCGCAGGGAAGCTCAGGCGATGGAGGATGCGGCCAAGGCGAATGCCGCCGAACTCATCCGGCAGGCGGGCTTGCCCGAGAGCTCCCAGCGCAGCCACTTGCGATATTCGGACGGCGCGATTCGCCAACTCCTGGCCTGCGATCGGCAGTCGAAGCTGCTGATCGTCAGCGAGGGACGCTCGTGGTGCGGAAGCGTGGCGGGCGCCAAGGCGAGCTTGACGCCAGCAGAGGGCGACGATGCCATCGAAATCGAACTGCTGGATAAGGACTACGAGCGGCAGCACCTCGCCAAGCCCCGCTTCAATTTGCGTATGGAAAGCCGCGAAGTCGCTCGGCAGTGGGTCGACATGGTCAACATCCTCGGGGAGTCTGCCTAGCCAGTCCGATGAATGTATACACCCGACGCACCACTTCGCGGTGGGAACGCGGTGGGTGTCAAAGAGGGTCTCGCGAGGCCCCTTTTTCACACTGGTTCCGCGGTGGGCCGGCGATTCGAGGCTCCGCTTGGATAGGCCGTCATGGCTGCAAAATCCTCCGCATAGGGAGGACAAAGAATGAAGCCGGAAGAGAAGCCATCGCGGCGCAACCGCGTGGAAAGGAAGGAGCCGCCAGCGCCTTGGTGGGTGAAGCACGCCAAGGAAAATCCATTCAAGACGGCCGGCGCCGTCGTTACGGTGGTCGGCAGCTTGATCCTGCTGGCCTTCTTCTGCCAGCTCGGCGAATCTCCCGACTACGACCTGGCCTCCTTCGGCGCGGTGCCGATGGCGATCGCCGTGGTGGGGGCCGTCCTGTCCGCGGCGCTGACCGGCTGCGCGTTCATCGCCGGCATGATCCATCGCGGGCACAAGAAGGGTCTCGCCTGGCTGAGCCCTGGATGGACCGTAATCTTCCTGATGGCCCCCGGCCTTGTCGGCTCGATCGCGCTGGCGATCTGCATGGGAATCGATCCCAACATCAAGCTGCCGACTTGGACGGTCTGGACGCCGTTCGGATTGCTCGGGCTGGCGTCGTTGGTTGTCGCTTTGATCCACCCGAAGTCGGAAGCGGCGCCATCCGTCCAGGCCGCACGCAAGCGGGCAAGGCTCCGCCGATTTGGCGAGCTGGCCGGATTCGGCTCGGTGTGGGTGTTGGCTGGCTACCTTGCGCTGCTCACGTTCTGGGCGGTCTTCCCGCGCGACCGAAGCTCGGTCGACTTCGGCTTGGGCCTGGTGTTCTGGATCATGTGCTGCTACGCCCTGAACTTGATGGTCGCCTGGGCTCCGCGGAATGTCTTCGTGCTGCTGCTGGCGACGATTCCGCTTGGCACGCTCGGCTTGCTTTCTTCCACTGGGAACTGGGCAGCCATCCCGAAGGCGATCGTCAGCGCGCTGGGCTTGGGCGAGATCCCGGTGAAGCTGTCGGTGACCAAGGACGGCTGTGAATACCTCAACAAGGCGGCGGGCGATCGGGTGGTGTGCAGGATGTCGCCGGGCGACAAGACCGCCACCGTCTGCCCGGCGATGCTGCGCTCGCGCATCGGCTCTCCGTTTTTCATCGGGCTCTCCGCCTATGACGATGATGGGCGTTGGCCACAACTCCATCCGCCTAAACGCCTGGAGGCAATCTCGGTTCCAAAAGTCGATGCGCCCTCGTGGACTCAGCTCTCGCGCGCGATGCCGAAAGGGCCGGCCAGCGCTGCGTCAGGCGTGATCGTCACCTATTTGGATTCCGGCGACCAAGGCGCATGGCTGCGGGAGCAATGCGGGGCGAGCCCCGATGGTGGCGCGACGGTCGCTGCATCGCCTGCATCCGGCGCCGCGTCGGCTGTCGCGGGGAAACCGGCTCATTGACTGCCGGCTTCGGCGGAGCAGGACGCCTTTGGAGAACCCATGGCCAGCGCGAGTCCGGAACAAGCCGGGCTGCTGTCAAAACTTAGGGAAGGTGCCACATGCTGACCGCCGAAGACTTCGAGGACATGGAAAAGCGAGCGCGCGCCAAAGCGCCTGGTTGGCAGCAAGCCGTGATCGACCTTGTCGCGGAGAGGGATGGCCTCGATCCGCGCGCTTGGATGGACTGGAAGACGGCCAACGGAACCGTTTTGTTCGCGCAGCTGGCTCAGGACGCTCAGGGACATGCTTACGACGGCTTCTGGCGCTTTGCGTTGGGCGACTTCTGGAGGAGCGCCAACGCGAGCGAGCGCAAAAAGCTGCTGACCTGCGTCGTGGAGTCCTTGCACATCCTCAACAGTGAGAAGAACGCGACTGGCGATCAGGCGCTCAAAACTCGCTTCGAGGAGCAGGCTATCGACACAGTCATACGTTATCTGGGTGTTTTCAAGGACGACAAGGTCGAGGCAGCGTATGCGGCCTTGAACAAGAAGCTCAAAAATCACCTCGGGGAAATCGCGCGCGCTGGGAAAGCGGAGGATTTCCGTCGACGGGAGCATGCTTCCCTGCGGGCATTTAAAGACGCCCCGCCCGCCGCGTAGTGGCCGAGGCGTCGGCAAGGACCTCCAATATGGCCGCAGCTTCGTCGCGCGTCCCTTTTGCAAGGCGATGGTCCCTCAACCAATAGCCTGTTTCATCAATCCCCTCGATTGCCACATCGATGCTGCCGTCCGCCGATCGCAATAGAAATTGCGTGGGCAGAGAGCCGGATTCGACATCCACGCGTCCCCGGACTTTCAGCGTGAGCCCGTGGAACGCCGCGATGGATTGCACGCAGCCAAGGGATTTTCGCTGGCTCGCGCCCACGTAATCGATGCTGTGTTGACGCGTGGCGATGTCGACGCCCGGGCCCAATGGCAACGAATGGTAGGCGGCCATCCTCAGATCGACGAACTCGTCGATCGACACCCAAGGGCACATCGGCGGTTTCGTCGCGTGATCCATGGTGAACGGATATCACGGCCTATGGCGGGAGTCAAAGCCGCCTGCCCATGCCGGTTCACACCTTGGCTTGGCCGATAGCTTCGCCGACTGTTCCATCTGGCCCCATGCGGTGGGCGTGGACAACCCATCCGTTTCCCACCGGCTGGCAGACCAGGTAGAGCAGGGCAGACCATTCGGCGTTGGCGAACGGGTGTGCGGCTTCGAGAAGATCAAAGCGCACCGTTCGAGCTCTCGGCGGCCAGCGCGGCCGAGGTGGCCTTGCCATCGATCGCCGCCAGGCTCGCCTTGAAGTCGACGGCCATGAAGCGGTCCGAGATCCGGCTCACCGCATGCCATGAGGCCCGCACGACCGCCGAGCGCTGCGGTTTGCCGCCGGCCTTGGCGATGCTTCGATCGAGCCACGAGCGAAAGCGCAGGGCCGCGCTCGCGGGAAGCCGCTCGATCGGCTCTTCCGGCTCTTCAAGCCCCTGGGCGCCGGCCTCCGCCGCGAGCGTGGCGATGAACTGATGGATCGACCGCAGCCGCTGATCCATGCGCTCGATCGCCAGGGCCTGGGCGCCGATGGCCTGGCTCGCGTTGTTGAAGCCGTTGGCCACCGCCGCGTCGATCGTGTCCAGGAGCTCTGCCGGGTCGGTATGGCCCGTCGCCTGATGCGCCCGCGCGAGATCGATGGCCGAGGCGAGAGCGTCGGATGGCGTGGCGTGCTTGGGCAGCCCCAGGGCAATCGCCATCAAGTCCTGGCGCCGCTGCGGGCTGATCCAGAAGGTGATCTGCTGCCGCTCCCACCCAGGCCCCAAGTCGATGTCTGTCTGCGCCATGGCGTCCTCCTGTTGTTGTTGTGGTCCTGGCCTCAGGCCCTGGCACGCTCGGGCTCGCGGACGAGCCCCAGGCGCCGTCGAAACGCCGCCAGCGCGTTCGACAGAGTCCAAGCCGCGTCGCGGTCGTGAGCGGGCTTCTGGGGCCCATCGCCGGGCTCGCGATAGTCCAGGGTTGTCCCCTTCGCTCCGCTGCGCGACATGCGGACGGCCAGCGCGGCGATGGCCTGCTGCCGGCTGGCCTTGGGCTGCGAGGCCTCATGCCCTTCGGTCTTGGCCAGGCCCAGGGCCGAGGCGTCGACGAACAGCGTGGTGGCGAAGCGGGAGCGGCTGGCTGCGACGTAGGTCCATTCGCGATCGGCCATGCCGGGGTTGGCCAGCACGTAGGCGGCGTCGAACGTGCGGCCTTGGCTCTTGTGGTTGGTCAGGCAGTAGGCGTGGTCGAAGCGGCCGAACGCCATCGGGATCTCGACCCGCGTTTCCCCGCGCGCGTTGGCGTCGTCGAGCTCGACGACCATGGACGGGGCGAAGGGGGCGTGGCGGATTGCCTCGATCCGGCCTGCGACGCCATTGGCCACGCCGAGACCGCGATCGTTCTTCGTGAAGACGATTCGATCGCCCGGCGCGAAGCGGCGGGTGTCGGTCGACTCGTCGCGGTGGATGATCTCGGCTTCGAGCCCGGCGCCGTCTCGCACGATGCCGCGGTCGACCAGCATCGCGCGGGCCTTCGCGTTGAGCGCTGCGACCTCCGCTCGCGTGGCCGCGACCATGGCTTTGCGATCCAACGCCGTCCTGTCCGCGTCCCATGCTTCGATCAATGCGTCTATCGCCTGATCGGAGGAGGGCAGCAGCTTCAAGCGCTTCTTGGATTCCAGCAGCTCCAAGGCGTGGGCTGCCTCGCCCTTGGCGAAGCACTCCACCGCTTCGCGCAGCCATGAGAAGTCGAAGCGGGCCTGCCAACGCTCGAAAGCCTTGGCCGTCCTCGGGTGGGCCGCGCAGAGCTCTGCGACCGCCTCGTGCCGGCAGTCTTCGGGGACGGACCGTAGCGCGTCGACGTGTCGCGGCAGGATGGGCGAGGCGGCCTTGGCCGCCTGGCTTTGCAGCCAGTCCAGCAGCGGCGCGAAGTCCGTCCGCTGGCGCTGGATGTTGGAGATCTCGGCCTTGCCGTGCAGCTCCATGAGCGAGCGGAAGATCCCGCCGGCTTCGATCGGTTGTAGCTGCTTCGGGTCTCCCACGCACACGAGCTTGGCCCCGGCCGCCGCCGCGTGCCCTTGCAGCAGATCGAACTCGCGCGAGCCGACCATGCCCGCTTCATCCAAGATCAGGACGGACTTGGCCGAGAGCCGCATGCGGCCTTCTTGGATCGACAGCAGCAAGCTCGCGATCGTGCGCGACGGGATGGCGGTCTCGCGCGCCAGGTTTTGCGATGCCGCCGCAGACTGGCAGCAACCCTGGAGCGTGAAGCCTGCCGCCTTGTAGGCCTCGCCGATGGCCTTGAGCATGGTCGTCTTGCCCGTGCCGGCCCAGCCCTCCACAAAGGCATGCAAACCCGTCTCGCATGCGATGTGCAATGCAGCCTTGCGCTGCTGCGCCAGGCTCACGCCGACGCCGAGCTTCGATCTCAGCTCCTCTTCGAGCCGATCGAAATGGGCATCGATCGCCTGGGCCGGTAGCCGATGCTTGGAGCTTGCCTTGCCGGCGTCGACCCGGGCGCTGATGCGCGCTTCCAATTCGACCGCTGCCTTCGACGAGAAGACTTCCGAGAGCATCTCGGTGTAGCCCAGCCGCGCGACGTGCTCGCATTGGAGGAAGGCGTCGAGCTCGGCGAGGCAGCGCGATGCGGACCACCGGCCCATCGACCTTTCGCAAATCAATGCCAACGCCTCGTGCGCGGTCGCGCAGCTCTTTTCAGCCATGAGCTCATCGAGGAGCTTGCCGTGGTCGAGCTCGAACGCCTCCGCCGGCGCGGCCTGTCGCATGGACTGCACGACCTCGGGCGTGATGCCCAGCTCCACCGCCCGCGATTCGAATTGCCCTAGAAGCTCCGCAAGCGGCGGCTCTGCCTTGCCCGCCCGCGTGTCCAGCGCCGCCTTGTCCCGCGCGGCGGCGTCGAGGCCTTCGACGGCGTTCTCGCGCAGGCGCGCGCTGATCTCGCGGGAACGCCGGGACAGCGCCTCCCGCTGCTCCTCGCTGATTCCTCGGATTGCGAAGTAGGGGCCCGCGGGAACGATCTCGAACCCGAGGCCAGCCAGGCGGCTGGCGAGCTCAGCTCGGAACAGGATGCCAGTCGCGAGCTTGCGTTCGAACTGAGGCTTCTGCTCGATCGCCGACCACTCGTCCATGAGACGCCGCTTGCCAACATTGAAGAGAAAGGCGTGCACATGGAGCTGCGGGTCCAGCGCGCGGCTGGCGAAGTGCGTGTAGCAGGCCGCGACTCCCGCCTCGATCGATTGCTTGGCATGCCCGCCGTGCCCATGCCGGCTCACCGACGCCGACTCGGCGTAGCCCAAGGCTTCGCGGGCCGCCCCCTGCAGGCAGTCGATCAACGCTGCCTTTGTCGCTTGGTCAGCCCCGGCGAAGACTGCGGAGAAGTCCTTCGGGGCAGAGAACGTCATGTCCAACCCCATGACGTGCCCGTCGCCCGCTCCCCTCATCAAAGGCTCGCCGGTGACGGGGTGGAAGCCTCGGGCCAAGCGCTCGACTTGCTCAGCTTCGGCCAGCGCGTCGAGACCGAGCAGGGCGGAGCCCTTGCACGCCCAGAACGGTGGCGGGCCTTCGAGGGCCTCGCCGCGGGCGTAATCGTCGAAGTCGCTCGGCTTCATAGCCGAGCTTGCGCCGAGGTAGTGCGTGTAACCGGCGCGGCCGGATGAGCGCTGGCTGGATGCAGAGGAGATCTTGGCAATGGACAGCATCTATCCATTGCCGCCGCGATCGCACGTGCGACGCGCCGTTCGGCAGCAAAGCGATAGCCATCGCCTGCGATGAGTCCATGATCCTCAGTGCCGGCTAGGGTGATCCAAAGATCATTCAACAGATTGAGGCCGTGATCGGCGGCGCGCTATTCGCGGAGCTCCAACGATTTCGGCTTTGAGGCATCGCCATCGCCTCCTCGGGGAGGTGCGGTCAGTGTGGAGGGAAGAGGTTACGAGACGCGACGAAAGAAGGCGCCCGTAGGGCGCCTTCTCGTGCTCAGAGGTCAACCACCCGAGACGCCAATTCGTCGGCTCGAAGGTTCGCATACCGCTGGAACAGCTCGGACCGCGTATGGCCGACGACGATCATGAGCTCTGCTAGCGTGAATGTTCTCCATTTCAAGACCATCCGACTGATGGCCTCGTGCCTAAGGTCATGGAACCGGAAGTCGGTGAGGCCGGCTTGCTTTGCATAGCGCCGAAAACACATGGAGACGCTGTTGGCCTTTTCGCCGATGCCGAAGAACACACGCGACGCTGGTTCATGGGTTCCATTCACTTCTGCCATCTCTTTCAGCTTGGTGAGGATCGCAACCGCAGTCTTTGTCAAAGGGACGGCCCGCTCCTTCTTCACTTTGGTGTTTTTCTTCTGGATGATCCAGACGCGGCGATCCAGGTGAATCTCTTTCCATTGACACTTGATCAGCTCGGATAGTCTCGCGGCCGTGTTGATAGCCAAAGGAATCAACAACATCCATTGCTCGCGATTGGATCCCTTGATCCGTTGAAGCCGTTCCATCAGCGCGTCCTCCTCCCATTGATCAAGGCGCCTGTCCCGCTTCACATCCCAGTTTCCAGGAAGGCCAGCGACGGTCAATGGAAGGCCGAGGCGAGGGACATCCAGCTCATCGGCCTGCCACTCGACCATCACATTCATCGTCCAGATGTGCGCGCCGATGGTGGTGTCGGCGAAAGGCTTGCCTCTGCGGGACTTTTGGTTCCGCATGTGGCGGATGTAGGCTTTGACCCACGTCTTGTTTATATCTTTGAGCTTCACGTCGCCGATGTGCCTCGCGATGGTCGGAGTTATGTTTTTGTGCCTCTGCTTCGCCACGTCGCTTTTAAGGAATCGATACATGACATCGATCAACTTCTCTTCGCGGAGGCTGGCCTCGCGAACCGTGAGTGGATCTGGGCGCTTCACTCTGAGGACCTTGTCGGCCTCAGTCTGAAACTTCTTGACGAACTGCTCTGCATCTACTCGGTTCTCGAAGCGTTTCCTGACGGGCTCCAAGTTCTTTCGCCGGAGCTGGACGTGGAACGTCTCCACCCCTTTCATCGATGTGTGCACCCTGATGTTTGACTTGCTGGGTTGTTGTGTTGCCTGTGCCATGCGGCCTCCCTGTTGTTGTTGTCAATGGCATTTGCTGCCCCGAGGCAAGGCCCGATGCCCGCGCGTCTGTTGAACATCGGGAGTCCAACGGTGGCGCGGCGCCACTTGCTCATTGAAGTAAAGCGCGCAGATCCCAGTGTTCAAGGGGTATTCCGGCCGATTCGCAGCTCGGAAAAAATGAGTGGACTCCGCACGACCGACGTGACCGGGGCGATCTCGCTGCCGGAGGGCAAGGAGATGGTCATGCCTGGCGACAATGTCAAGATCAACGTGAAGCTGATCGCGCCCATCGCCATGCAGGAGGGCCTGCGCTTCGCCGTGCGCGAGGGCGGCAAGACCGTCGGCGCGGGCGTGGTCGCCAAGATCATCGCCTGATCAAACGGCCCGCTTCTCCTATGGAGCGGGCCGGGAAATTGGGCAAGCGGCAGAGCCTTCGGGCTTTGCAGTTGACAAGCCCTCTGGCCTGTGGGGCGTTGCCGAATAGATTGCGCCAAGGGCCTGCGAAAGCGGGCCTTTCTTCTTGACCTGTGCGCCGCATGGAACGGTTGATTGGGATATTGACGCTTCTAATCTGTCAGCAAACTGATCCGGTTTAGGAAGGTCTGCACAACACGCCGAGCGACCGGATCGGCGCGACATCGTTAGCGACGGCTTTGTGCAGGAGCGCATTGCGCCCCCGAGCCAGCGTTGTAGGACGGAGAAACGAAGCAAATGGCGCCCAGCGGGGGACGTTTGGCGCCCACCGGGCGCACTCATCCCCGGGCTCCCATGAGATGCCTTCGCGCCATCCACAGGTTCGCCAGCGCGAACAGCGTCTGGATCTGCGCCGTGTTCTTGGCCAGCCCCCGGTACCGCACCTTGGTGAAGCCGAACTGCCGCTTCAGCACGCGAAACGGGTGCTCCACCTTGGCCCGCACGCTGGCCTTGAGTTGTTCGATTCGCTCGGTGATCGCATCCTGGCGATCCCGCGCGTCGAGCAGCCGCCGCAGCCCCGGGCGCAAGGCCACGTGCCAGGTCGGCCCTCGCGCCTCGGGCCTCTTGTGCACGCCCTGGTAGCCGGCGTCGCCGAAGGCGTTGCGTTCCTCGCCATGCAGCAGTTGTCCGGCCACGTTCAGGTCGTTGACGTTCGCCGGCGTGGCCACCACCGTGTGCACCAGCCCCGAGGCCGCGTCCACCCCGATGTGCGCCTTCATCCCGAAGTACCAGTTGTTGCCCTTGCGGGTCTGCTTCATCTCCGGATCGCGCTCGCCTTCGGCGTTCTTCGTCGAGCTGGGCGCCGCGATCAGCGTCGCGTCCACCACCGTGCCGGTGCGCAGCATCAGGCCCTTGTGCTGCAGCAGATCGGCCACCAGGCGCAGCATGTCGGCCGCCAGTTCGTGGCGCTCCAGCAGGTGGCGAAACCGCAGGATCGTCGTCTCGTCGGGCAACCTCTGCGTCGCACCATCGAGCCGAGCGAACTCCCGGTACAGCGGCACGTCGTGCAGCGCCTCTTCCATCGCCGGGTCGCTCAGCCCGAACCATTGCTGCAGGTAGTGGATGCGCAGCATCGTCTCCAGCGCAAACGGCGGCCGCCCGGTCCTGGCTCGCGGATAGTGCGGCTGCACGATCTCCACCAGCGCCGCCCACGGCACCACGCGGTCCATCTCCTCGAGGAACTCGCGCTTGCGCGTCTTCTTCGTCGACAGGTTCAGGCCAAGTCCGAGCTGCTTCATGTCGGGCATCCTCGCCTGCCTACCTCGCACGGGCAAGCCGGCTTCGCGGGGGCGTTTTGCAGACCTTCCTAAGCAGTGGTTTCGCCGGCATAGCTCCCCAAGGGGGAGGGCCGCATGGGAAACGTTGCATACGACTGGGGGGACAACCCGACGTTGGCGCCGACGGCCAAGCGCGTGGATCCGCTAGGGTGGCTGTTGGCGAGCCTCGTTGTGTCCCTCGCGATCGCGCTGGCGGTCGTCTCGCTGCTGTGGCGACCCATCCCTGGCGTAGATGCTCCGCCGGGCTCGCTTCCTGTCCATGTGAAGTTCGGCGCTGAGGCGCTGGCCCACTGGATCTGGCCGGGAGTCTTCGCAGGCGATGTCCGCGAATACTTGCGCTGGCTCTCGCTGCTGGGGCCTGCTGCGCTTTGGGCTGCAATGTGGCGCGTCGTGGTGGCATGCGTGTTCGCGTGCGCTTCGCCGTTGCTGCTTTGGCGCCGCTACATGGTCCCGCGCGACAGCCTCATCCACTTGCGCGGCTCCCTGCGCTTCGAAGGCGTGGAAGCTGAGCGAGCGCTCCGCTGCGCGTTGGCAGTCCGCAACAAACGCGCGCCCGACCACGAGATCGCGCCGAGGATCAGCTACCCCGGCGACATGTGGACCCGCCACGTCCTCGTCATCGGCGGCGTCGGCAGCGGCAAGTCCACCGCGATGAAGCCCTTGATCAAGAAGGTCATCGAGGCCAGGGAGCGATTGATCCTCTTTGATCCGAAGGGCGAGTTCACCAAGGGGTTTGGGCAGCCGTTGTTGATCGCCCCTTGGGATGCCCGCAGTTGTAGTTGGGACATCGGCAAGGACATGCGCAACATCGGCGACATGCGCCGCTTCGCAGCCGCCATGATCAAAGAGGGCCAAGACCCCATGTGGGCGAACGCGTCGAGGCAGATCCTTGTCGGCTTCATGATCTATCTGAGCGCCACCCGAGGCTCCGACTGGGGATGGGGCGAGCTGGCCGATCTCTTGGCGATCCCGCAGGGGAACCTGCTGCCCATCATGAGCCGCTACCACCCAGAGGCGATCCGCGCGGTCGAGCGGGCCTCGGTGACGACCCACGGCATCTTGATCAACTTGGCGAGCTTCTGCGCGCCGATCTTCGATCTGGCGGAGGCATGGGGCGTCTCGCCGCCGGAGCGTCGGATCAGCTTCGTCGAATGGACCTTGGGGGAGGCGCCCATACACAAGTGATCTTGCAGGGGCACGGCGCCTATCCAGAGCTGACCAAGGGCTATGTTGAAGGCATTGTCGGAGTGGTGTCCGCGCTGGTGAACAGCGTCGAGATGGACGACGACCCCGAGCGAAAGCTCTGGTTCATCGCCGACGAGCTTGGCCAGATGGGCAAGATCCCGATCCGGCCTCTCTTTGAGGTCGGTCGCTCCCGCGGCGTGCGCTGCGTGGTGGCCTGCCAAGACCTCGCCCAGCTCGAAGAAATCCACGGGACGCAGATGGTGAAGGCGCTGGTGTCGATGTCGGGTTCGATCCTGGTGGGCCAGATGATGCAGGGCGACACGGCGGAGCAGATGTCGAAAGCTCTTGGAGCGAGGGAGGTCGAACGCGCGAACTTGTCGTCGTCATACGCCGGAGCCGGAGGCAGCTCCAACAAGTCGACGACCCTCTCGTTTGCCAGGGACGAGATGTCCACCTACAAGCCCGCGGAGCTCGCTCTGCGGCTGGGCAAAACGCCCGACGGGGCAGGGGTGAAGTTGGTTCTCTTCACCGAGGGAAACGCCTACGAGCTCTTCTGGCCAATGTTCGCCATGGGGACAGCGCGCAACGCCCATGTGCCGGCGAAGTGGACCACCGCCGCCGGCCGTGTCGCCGCCAGTGATGCGGCTGCTGAGGTGCCGCCCCAATCCACTTGGCCGGCCAAGGTCATGGCCGCGGCAGATTCGTCGGACAGCCTCCGCGACGACGGCGATCGAAGAGAGGACGCCGAACGCGGCAAATCATTGGATGGCGATGCAGCGGCTGGACCAGCCCCATCGCTCATGGCGACCATGCCGCTGGGGGAAGAGACGGCGCAGTTGATGCGGGACTCGTTGGAGGTCGTCTCGCAACCACAGCCGACCGGCGCCCACGCTGGGGATATCCATGAGCCGTTGGCTGAGGCAGCCACGCACGCCATCGCGTCTGCCCTGGGTTTCGCCCCGCTCGGATCGGCGGCGAACGTCGCGATGGTGGCTGATCTCGCCTTGGACGCCAGGCCAGGCCCTGTGAACGAGGTCCGGCAAACCCAGCAATTGCGCGCCTTGCTCTCGTCGGCGGCTGTGTCGACGCTCTTTGCCAACGCTTCGACGGCCCCGAGAAGCAGCAAGTAGCCCGGCAGGACAAGCGGTCGTCTGCGCCGTGGACATCGCGGCAATGGGTTGGTCGGCGGGAGGCGCCGGATCAATCAAAAGGAGGTGCCATGGGCGCAGAACAAGAGCCAGCAGGCATGGGGTCAATCAGGGGCGAAGAGGAATGGGTCGAGATCATCGACGAGGAGGAGGCCGACGAGATCGGTGATCTCGGCAATGAGTTCGATGACCCGGAGGGCTGGATGTCAGAACGGGAGGACTATTGGGCGCGGCTCGCCAATGCGCCGTCGCGTCGAGGGCTGCTCCTCCATCGATTCAAGGAGTTGCTGCGTGAGCTCTTTCCTTGGATGCATGCGGAGACTGAGCAGGAGCCAGGGGTGCCGCGCGAGGAATGGCTTCGCCTCTATGACGAGTGTTTTGGTGGCAAGCAGTCTGCGCAGGACGACGCTCGAGCGCTGCCCGTCAAGCAAGCCGAACGCGACCAGGGCGAAGATGCCCCCATACCTCCAACGCCGATCCGGCGCTGCATGTCCTCCTCTTGCGCCGAGTTGGCTTGAGGAGGAGGTATGGGCCAAGCAAATGCGCGAGATCCAGATCAAATCCGGCAGGCAAAGCTTGAGGTCAAAAGCGAGGTTGCGCGGCAGTTGATTGAAGCCATGGAGGCTGGCAACACACCCTGGCAGCGGCCCTGGAAGAGCCAATCGCTTATGCCGATCAACGGCGCGACCCAGAACGGGTATCGCGGCATCAACCGCATCTTGCTGGCGTTGCAGAATCGAAGCTCCAACGTGTGGCTCACGTTCAACCAGGCCAACGACGCCGGCTACAAAGTTCGCAAAGGGGAGAAGGGCACGCCCATCGTCAAAGTTGTCGAACTGGATCGGGGCGAGCTCGATGGAAGCAAGCGAGGCGAAGAAGCATCGCCATCGGCGGACGGGCAGGGCGATGGCAAGGAAGCCCGCAAGGCGTTGATCCTGCGGCGCTATTTCGTCTTTAACGCCGAACAAATCGAAGGGTTCCCGATCCCAGCCGAAGAGCCTGGCCTGCTGGCTCACGAGTCGGTCGGACAAGCGGAGAACATCGTGGAGGCGATGAAGGAGCAGACGGGTCTCATGGTGATTCACGGCGGCAACAGCGCCTGCTACATCCCGTCGCTGCACGAGATACGCCTGCCACCCAAGAAGGCCTTTGATGGACCTTACGCAGCCTACAACTACTGGGTCACAGCCCTTCACGAGTGCAGCCATGCGTCGATGGCCGAGCAGTGTTTGAACCGCACGGAGGCCATTGCCAAAAAGTGGGGTGACGAAGCCTATGCGCTGGAGGAACTTCGCGCAGAAATAGCGTCGTGCCTTCTCGCGCATTCGACCGGTCTCGCCCGAGGCCAAGGAGCCTCAGACGGCGGCGCGTCTGATCCATACGACCACCATCGCGAGCAGCACGCCGCTTACCTCCGAAGCTGGGTCAAGGCCATCAAGAACGACCCGATTGCCATTTTTTCAGCAGCCAAGGATGCCGACCGCATCTGCGAATACATGCTTGGCCTGGCGATGAAGCGTGAGGCGATGGCGCCCCATCGCGAGTGGGTCGCGGAGTATGAGAGGAGCTAACTCATCAGCGGGCTTGAAAGCGCGGGTCTTTGGCGCGCTTCAATCGCAGCCTAAGCGGGCTCAGGCTGGGCTTGCTCCGTGTTCAGCGCCTCTCGCCTCGCGTTCAGCCTCCTGCAGAAGGGGAATCACCGCGCATTGATCCTCGTCCTTCGCTAGCCTCAGCGGCGTCATGCCTCGCTTGTCAAAGGTCAATGGATAGGCGCCTGCGTCGAGCAGGCATTTGACCAGCCGAGCGTCGCCGGCTTCGGCCGCGACATGCAGCGGCGAGGTTCCGTCCGCGTCCTTGGCGTTGGCGAGCGCGCCATGGTCCAACAGGATTTTCGTCGTCTGCAATTCGCCGCTGCTGACCGCAGCATGAAGTGCGGTCCGACCGTCCCGGGTGGTCAGGTTCACCGTTGCTCCGAGCTGGATGAGGGCTCTCGTGCATTCGACATGGCCTTGCAAGGCCGCCTCCATGAGCGGCGTCGTCATCTCTGTGTCGACGAAGTTCACGTCGGCTCCCTTCTTTGCAGCTATATGGACGCCCGCGGTTTGCCCCGCGAGCGCCGCCGAGATCAATTCGATGTTGTATTTGGATCGTTTGGCCATGTCCCACCATCTCAGCGTGCGTGACAAGAGCAAGAGCGGCAGAGTCACTATTTGCAGCCCGCTGACGAATGGCAGCCATCTTCGTCAACGATGACCGGCCTGCTCACGCGGACCAGCCGAAATCCCGGATGGCCAGCCCCACCGCATGCAAGGCGAACTCAGCGTCACCATCGAGTGGCGAGCGCAGCCCCTTGGCGTTCTGCTCATTGGGCTTGCCGCGCGAGTGAAGCCTGGCGACGATCTGCGCGGCCTTCCCCACGCATTCGAGCCGGGGCTCAGTCTTCTTGACCAAGTCGCCCAGGTCGGCCGTCAAGACCTTGGGCTGCTCATGGCCGCTCTGCACCAGCCAACGCGACAGCAAAACCGTCAGCGCCGCGCGGCAGTGATCGACGACCGAGATTCCTGACTCTCGGAACGCCGAGTTCAGGACGCGTTCGATGGCCTCTCGGACCGCCGGCCGAAAAGGCTCGTCGATCTTCGCGTAGTCGACCGCCGGGAGGATGCCGAACGCGGAGAGCGATTTGAGCGTGACCATCACGCAGCCATTCGCAAGGGCTTCGGTCTGCAGGATGCGCCAGCCGGAGGCAGCGCGCGACGATCCAAGCGCTAGCGTCATGCCCTGGCCTTGTTGCGGCAGCAAGAGCAGTGGACTGCAGGCGGTGAAGGTGTTCATCCTTTTGATGGCGCGGCCTTCGCGCCCGACCTGTCGCATGAGCGGGTCTTCGTAGGGATGCGGCGAGACGCGTTGTTCATTCGGCTGTCCTTGGTCCGGCTGCGGCTCATACAGTCGACCGCGACGCGTGCGCGTCACTGGGTCGAATGAGTCCTCCCGGAAGACCCAAGCCATAGGAGACGACCAGAGCCCGCGAGGCAGATCGTCCCAATCAGACTCCTGCTCGATCAGCTTCGCCTGCGCGATGTTGGGCGTCGGGATCGCCGGCACGTCTGGCGCGCCGAAGCCCTCGTAGACGAGACCGGAGTTCGTGTCGATGCCCAAATACATAACGCTTCTCCCTGGCGTAAGGCAGCCTGGCAAGATGCACTCGGCGCCTCGTCGATGTCATTATCAATTTGATGAGCATGATAACATCTTTCTTATAAGGCGCGGCACTTGCTACGCGCGCGGGCCCGTAGCCCGGGAAAGGGCCCTTGGCAGAACCACTCGATGCTTCGCAAGCGCAGCGTGAACGGCTGGCGTTCTTGGAGCTGCGCGCGTTCTTCACTGGCGAGTTGAGGCGCTCGGACATAGAGGCGCGCTTCGGCATCAAGCCGGCGGCCTCGTCGCGCGACCTAGCGCTGTATCGCGAAGTCGCTCCGGACAACTTGGAATACGACGCTGTGGGCCGGTGCTACCGGCCCTCGCCGTGTTTCGTCGCGGTGTTCGATTTCAACCCGGACCGAGTTCTCGCCTGGCTGCTGCAAGGCTTTGGCGATGGGCTAGATTTGGGCTTGAAGCAGGCGGCGCCGTGCGAGGGGCCGGGCCAGCTCACGCGGCCGGATATGCAAGTGCTCGGCTCGCTCACCCGCAGCATGTGCGCCAAGCGCGCCACGCGGATCAGCTACCTGTCGCTGTCGTCGGGCTCGAAGCGCCGCGAAATCGTGCCTGTGGCGCTGGCCGACAACGGGCTGCGCTGGCATGTGCGGGCGTTTGATCGCGAGAGGGGCCGCTTTGGTGACTTCGTTCTGACGCGGATCTCGAAAGTGCAGGAGATCGAAGGCGAGGCCGAGGAGCGCGAGCTCTTGGGGGCCGATGAGCAATGGGCGCGGATGGTCGACATGGAGCTCGCGCCGCATCCCGGCATCGAGCACCCGAAGGCCATCGAAGCCGATTACGGCATGCACGATGGCGTGCTTCGGATCAAGGCGCGCGCGGCCCTGGCGGGCTATGTGCTGAGGCGGTGGAACGTGGACGCGAGCCCAGACCACTGCCTCGATCCATCAACGCATCACCTATGGCTACGCAACCCGCAGGCGCTCTATGCCGTAGAAAGCGCTTCGCTCGCGCCTGGACGGGAAATTCAAGCTGAGTTGGAGCCTCAGTGATGAGCAGTCGAGACAAAAACGAAATGGAACAGGGATGAACATAACGTTGATCGAGCAAGGCGTGAAGCAGGTGCTGCTCACGTCGGCGCCGGAGAACTTCATATTCGATCTCCTGCTTGCCTACGGCAAACCGAAGACATCGATCACCCGTCTCGCCGCGACAGGCGCGATGAGCTACAACTTGGCCAAGAAGCAGCCGGGCGTGGTGCTCTGGAAGGGCGTCGTCTGCTACGTCCGCGCCCAGCCCGGATACGCGGCGGCGGCCGTCGAGGAATACCGGAGCTTGCCCGCCATCTTGAAGCACAAGCCCCGCTTCATCGTCTCGACCGACTTCGATCGGGTCGTGGCTTTGGACACCAAGCTTGGCGAGCAGATCGACATCTCTTACATCGAGCTGCCGAAGCATTTCATGTTCTTCCTGCCATGGGCGGGGATGGAGAAGTCGCAACATGCTTCCGACAGCCCTGCCGATGTCAAGGCTGCGGAGAAGATGGCGAAGCTCTACGACATCATCGCCGAGGACAACTACGACCCGGCCAATCCGCCCAATGCCGAGTCGATCCACAACCTCAACGTGTTCCTCTCGCGGCTGCTGTTTTGCTTCTTCGCGGAAGACACGGACATTTTCGCCAGCAAGCTGTTTTGCCGCAGCGTCGAGGAGCACACGTCCAAGGACGGCTCCGATTTGGAGGACTACCTCAAGGCCCTGTTCTTGGTGCTCAACACCAAGGATCGCGATGCGGTTCCTCCGTATCTGAAAGATTTCCCCTATGTGAATGGCGGCCTCTTCGCGGAGGAGCGCCCGGTCCCGAAGTTCTCAGCCAGATCGCGCGACCTCCTGATCAAGTGCGGCTTCGACCTCAATTGGAGCGAGATCAATCCCGATATCTTCGGCTCCATGATCCAAGCCGTGATCGATGTGGAGCAGCGCAGCAGCATGGGCATGCACTACACGTCGGTGCAGAACATCATGAAGGTAATCGACCCGCTGTTCCTTTACGACCTCAAGGTGGAATTGGAGAGCAGCCGGCGAAGTGAAAAGCGCCTGCGCGACCTGCTGCAACGCTTGCCCAACATCCATGTCTTCGATCCCGCCTGCGGATCAGGCAACTTCTTGATCATCGCCTACAAGGAGCTCCGAAAGCTCGAAATGGAGGTGCTCGCGCAGCTTCAAGAGCTGACGGGCCAAGAGGACTTCGGCCTGTCAGCGATCCAGCTCGCCCAGTTCTATGGCATCGAGCTCGATGACTTTGCGCATGAGGTCGCGCTGCTCTCCATGTGGCTGGCCGAGCATCAAATGAATCAGGCCTTCTTGGCCCGCTTCGGCCGATGCGCGCCTCCGTTGCCATTGAAGCCCAGCGGCAACATCGTCTGCGACAACGCGGCCCGAGTGGACTGGGCGACGGTGTGCCCGCACGACGCGCAGAAGTCGATCTTCCTGATTGGCAATCCGCCATACCTCGGCGCCCGCAATCAAGACGAGGATCAAAAGCAAGACCTCCGCGACGTGTTCGACGGACACCCGGATTACAAGGATTCCGACTACGTCGCCGCTTGGATTCTCAAGGCATCCGAATACATTGAGGGCACGGCGGCGAAGTTCGCCTTCGTGACGACGAGCTCAGTCTGCCAAGGCGAACAGGTCGCCTACATCTGGCCGCGAGTTCTGGCCCATGGGCTTGAAATCGAGTTCGCCCATCAGCCATTCAAGTGGAGCAACAGAGCCAAGAAGAACGCAGGCGTCTCCTGCGTGGTGGTCGGCGTCAGGCGCGTATCCAAGGCCCCGAAATTCATCTTCAATGCCGATACACGAGCGACGGTCGCCAACATCAGTCCCTATCTGATTCCCGGGACCGACACCTGCGTCGCCAGGACTTCCGAAATCACATCGGGCCTGCCTCGGATGATGATCGGCAGCATGGCTCGGGGCAAAGACCTGATCATGTATGAAGACGCCAAGGACGACATCGTCAAGGCCTATCCACAGAGCGAAGTGCTATTCAAGCGCCTGACTGGCACGGACGAGTTCATCAAAGGCGAGTTCAGGTGGTGCCTTTGGATCGAAGACGAGCAACTGCCGCTGGCTATGTCGATCCCCCCGGTGAAGCAGCGCATCGACGCAGTCAGGAAGTTCCGCGAAGACTCCAAAGCCAAGACCACCAACGAATACGCGAAGATTCCTCACAAGTTCGCGCAGCGTTGCTACGAGGAACGCCCGTCGATCGTGGTGCCTGCCACCTCATCGGAGCGCCGCGAATACATCCCGATCGGTTATCTCGAGCCCGGCGTCGTGATCACCAATTCGGCCAACGCGATTTACGACGCGTCCACTTTCGTGTTCGGCTTGGTGTCCTCGCGGATTCACATCGTCTGGGTGCGATCGATTGGCGGCCAGCTCGAATCGCGGCTGCGATACGCGCCAGAGATTTGCTACAACACATTCCCGGTGCCGAAATACACATCGGTTCAGAAGAGGGCGGTTGAAGTCGCGGCCCTCGCCGTGCTTGACCGGCGCGAGCAGTATCCCGACATGTCGATCGAGGACCTCTACGACCCCGACACCATGCCGGTGGACCTCAGGGCCGCCCATGTGGCCTTGGACCAAGCCGTGGACAAGATATTCCGCTCCCGTCCGTTCACCTCGGATGAGGATCGCTTGGAGCTGTTGCTGGCTCTGTATGAACGGACATTGGAGACGGCGGATGCCTAACTTGATCGAAGTCACCTACGGGCAGACCGGCCAGAGCACGAAGGTCAACGAGCTTGGAATGCGCGAGATGCAAGAGCGTGCGTTTGAGTCGCGCGACCATCAATACCTGTTGCTCAAGGCGCCGCCGGCTTCGGGGAAAAGCCGAGCTCTCATGTATCTGGCGCTCGACAAGCTGCGCAACCAAGGCTTGCGCAAGGCCATCATCGCCGTGCCGGAACGCTCCATCGCCTCGTCGTTCGCTTCGACTCCCTTGGCAAGCGAAGGCTTCTTCGCCGATTGGGTCGTGGAGCCGCAGAACAACCTGTGTTCGCCTGGCGGCGATCAAGGCAAGGTCAAGGCGTTCACGGACTTCATGAACGGCCCCGGCGAAATCCTCGTCTGCACGCATGCGACGCTTCGCTTCGCGTTCGAGGCGATCGAGGAGGAGCTGTTCAACGATTGCCTGCTGGCGATCGACGAGTTCCACCACGTCTCCGCCGACGCCGACAACAAGCTCGGGGTGATGCTGCGCAACGTCATGCACAAGTCGTCCGCGCACATCGTGGCGATGACGGGCTCTTACTTCCGAGGCGACAGCATCCCGGTGCTGCTGCCGGACGACGAGGCCAAGTTCGCCAAGGTGACTTACAACTACTACGAGCAACTCAACGGCTACACATGGTTGAAGTCGCTTGGCATCGGATATCACTTCTACAAGGGGCGCTACCTGTCGGCCGTCGCCGAGGTCCTCGACACCGACAAGAAGACGATCTTGCACATCCCCAGCGTGCAGTCCGGCGAATCGACCAAGCGCAAGCATGAGGAGGTCGATGCCATCTTGGACAGCATCGGCGTCGTGCAGGGCCAAGACCCCGCCACGGGCGTCATCACGGTCAAGCGCCATGGCGACGGCAAGCTGATCAAGGTCGCTGACCTTGTGCAGGACGCCGTATTCGAGCGCGACCGCGTGGTGAATTTCCTCAGGCAGGTCCGTCGCGCCGACGACCTCGACCTGATCATCGCGTTGGGCATGGCCAAGGAGGGCTTCGACTGGCGCTTCTGCGAGCACTCCCTGACGGTGGGCTATCGCGGCTCGCTGACTGAGATCATCCAGATCATCGGGCGCTGCACCCGCGACAGCGAGAACAAGTCCCATGCCCAATTCACCAACCTGATCGCGCAGCCGGATGCCAATGACGACTTGGTGAAGGTCGCCGTCAACAACATGCTCAAGGCGATCACTTGCTCCCTGTTGATGGAGCAAGTCCTCGCGCCCAATTTCAAGTTCAAGACCAAGCTCGATGACGACGACAAGGCCGGTCCCGGCGAGATCAAGATCGCCGGCTTCAAGGAGCCCAACACGCAACGCCTCCAAGGCATCGTCGAATCGGATTTGAACGACCTCAAGGCCATGATCTTGCAGGACGACGCCATGCTCAAGGCGATCCCGGGCAACATCGATCCCGAGGTGATCAACAAGGTGTTGATCCCCAAGCTCATCAAGATTCGCTACCCGGACCTCTCCGACGACGAACTCGAAACGCTGCGGCAGAACGTGGTGGCCGACTCCGTCTTGAAGGGCGGCGAGTTCAAGGAGGACGGCGATCAGCGCTTCATCAAGATGGCCGGTAAGTTCGTCAATATTGACGACCTTCACATCGACTTGATCGACCAGGTCAATCCGTTCCAGGCCGCCTTTGAAATCCTCTCGAAGTCGGTGACGGCCGGCGTGCTCAAGACCATTCAGGAGGCCATTGAAGTCACGCGGATGGCGATGAGCCCCGAAGAGGCTCTGCTGCTCTGGCCCAAGATCAAGGACTTCACTCGGGTCAATGGAAGGCCGCCGAGCCATCAATCGTTGGATGCTCTCGAAGCGCGCATGGGTGAAGCGTTGATCTATCTGCGCAACCAGCGGAGGCAGCAAGGCGTATGACCCCCGAGGAACTTCGAAAGATCGTCGAAGACGACGATCTAGGGCTTTTGAAAGTCAAGCCGCTGGGGTCCGCGGCGTTGACGGTGGATCAGCGCATCCTCGAATCCTTCAAGGAAATCGAGGAGTTCGTTCGGGTCGAAGGGCGCGAGCCCCGGCCGGACCCCTCGAACATGCGCGAGTTCAAGTTGAACAGTCGCCTTGCGGGAATTCGAGCGAGCAAGGTCAAGTCCGACTCGCTGCGCCCGGTTGATGCTCTTGGCCTGCTCGGCAAGCCCGTCGAATCGCTCGAAGACGCCGTGGCCGACGACGACATGGGCCTACTCGAGGGCGTCGAGGACAGCATCTTCACCTTGAAACATGTCCCGGCCGAGATCAGTCGACCCGACAAGATCGCGCAGCGCACGCCATGCGATGACTTCGATCAGTTCGAGCCGCTGTTCAAGCAGTGCCATGCCGAGCTGGCTTCGGGCATCCGTGAGTCGCGGCCATTCACGGGCGAGCAACAGATTTCAGTGGGCCATTTCTTCATCGTCCATGGCGTGATGGCCTACGTGGCTGAGATCGGCGAGAAGGAGCTCAAGAACAAGAAGACCAACGCCCGTCTGCGCTGCATCTTCGAGAACGGGACCGAGTCCAACATCCTCCTGCGCTCTCTCGCCCGCGAGCTCTACAAAGACCCGGCGGGTCGGCGCATCTTGGACGGCCATGACAAGGCGTTGGAGGAGTTGGAGCAGATCAGGCCGGAGGACAAGCACTCGGGCTACGTCTACATCCTGCGCTCCACTAGCGAGGTCCCTGAGATCAAGTCCATCCAGAACCTCTTCAAGATTGGCTTCTCGACGACGCCTGTCGAGGATCGGATCAAGAACGCCAAGCAGGAGCCGACCTACTTGATGGCACCCGTCAAGATCGTGTCTGTGTTCGAGTGCTACAACCTCAACCCGCAGAAGTTCGAGGCATTGCTTCATACATTCTTCGGAACGGCGTGCCTCGATTTGACTGTGACGGATTCCCTCGGCAAGCAGCACACGCCGCGGGAGTGGTTCATCGCTCCGCTCGATTCGATCGAGCTGGCCGCGCAGCTCCTCATCAATGGCGAGATCGTCCACTACCGCTATGACCCGGACTTGCTCGAAGTGGTGGAGCGGTCATGAAGCCGATCTTCGTTTCATCTTCGTCGGCGGACTGTGGCGACACGTTCCGTTGATTGATTGAACCATGGCGAACATCCGGTCCCTCGACATGCTTTTCTTGGACGATCTGTTCAAGAGCGACAAAGGGCCGGGCTATGTCTTGAATTTCTCCGATGTCACCTTCTCCCAGTTCTTCGCTGAGGAGCTCAATGTCGATATCGACGATCCGACCTATGCGGTGAACGGCGGTTCCAAGGGCAAGCGACTGCGCTGCTACTTGCAGAAGGTCGAAATCCCGGCCGTGGTCAAGACTCTCCGCGCTCTGTGGCAATACCGTGAAGCCATTAGGATGCGCTACGGCAAGGCCGAGGTAGTCGAAAACGCGCAAGGCCGGCTTTTGTCACTGATCAATCGCCTCGAAGGTAAGCCTGATGCTCAGCCGGCCAGGGAGCCTCCCAAGCCTGCATACGACCGGCCTAGGCTTTTGAAATTGCGCGAGGACCTGATCGGGTTCGTGCAGCTTTCGCCTCAGGCGAGGGGATACGCCTTCGAGGCTTTGCTGCGCGACCTTTTCAATGTCTACGGGCTGCAGGCCCGCGAGCCCTTCAGGCTCAAAGGCGAGCAAATCGACGGCAGCTTCGTGCTCCAAGGCGAGACCTACCTAGTCGAGGCCAAGTGGCAGGAGGCGCAAACCGGCGTGGCCGACCTGCACACGTTCCACGGCAAGCTTGAACAGAAGGCCGCGTGGACGCGCGGCCTGTTCGTCAGCAACAGCGGCTTCACCGAAGACGGCCTTGCCGCCTTCGGTCGTGGCAAGCGCGTGGTCTGCATGGATGGCCTCGACCTCTACGAGACGCTCAGCCGCGAGCTGCCCCTCAACCACGTCCTTGAAAGCAAGGTGCGCAGGGCCGCCGAGACGGGGTTGCCGTTTGCCCGCGTGCGCGACCTCTTTCCAACATAACGAAACAGGCGCCGGCATCTTGTCTGGGGGGGCTCAGCGTAGGCAATGCTCCCGGTAGCCCCCAAACCCACCGCCAGCATTAGCCGGGCAATATGCCGACCGCCAAGCCAGCGGCTTGAACGGATGGAGGGGTCATGCCAATGCAGGCTTTGCCCAGTCATAGATCTCCCGGGCAAGTTCAGCGGGCTCCTGCATGCTGACGAATCGGAAGCCGTCGCGTTCAAGCTTCCATTCATGCTCGCCGATCGCGTCTTCGATTCGGCGGAATTCGCGAGGCTCCATGGAGCTGGGATCCGGGGTCAGCAGGAAGAGGCCCGCCGATTCAAGGTTCTTGACCTTCCTGCATGTCTTCAAGTCGAGGCCGGCCTTGAACAAGTTCAGCTCCACGGACTGCGCCGACTTGTAGACGGCGGAGGCGACCGCTCCGCAGCTCTTCGGGGTCATCAAGTTCACGTCGAGGTGGTGTCGATCGTTGCCATCGCCAGGAACAAGCAGCCCCGGATGGTCGACCATCACGAACCGCTCGAAATCCATGCCGGCGATTTCCTTGAGCTTCTCGTTGACGAGCTTTCGGGCCGCCGTCGTGTCGATGCTGTCGAACTCGCGAGGCTTCTTGGCGGTTGACGGAACCATGGCGACGACATCCGAGAAGAGCCGCTCGACGGTGGCTTCCCGGTCGCTGCCCGAGGTGTAGACAGGCCGGGAAAGCGAAAGGACGTGGCTGTCGAAGAGGATTTGGCTTAGAGGGGCCTTCGCCTTGATGGCGGCCTGGAGCTCTTCGTAGGCATAGGCCATCAAAGCCTTGGCCGAGCTATGCGGGAAGCCGTCGGGATAGACGCAATCGAACTTCTTGAAGTCATCGAGCAGCTTGAAGTAGAGCCGCTCGTCATCGGCTTGGACGACCACGCCGATGGGGAAGCGTTGCGGCGAAAAGATGTCGGGTTGGAACTCGATGTAGGACCACCATCCCGCAAAGCCAGGCTTAGGCGTCGCCTTTGCAGATCGCAGAAGAGTGGAGTAATCCAGGCTTGGCCGGCTTCTCGTTGTGTCGCTCATTGCTAGTCCTCTTTCGCGGCCATATCGAGAACGCCCAGCTCGCCAGCCAGCCATCCCCTTTGAGCGCGGTCGGCCAGAAAGCTCATCGCGGCGGCATGTTCCGCGATTGCTCCGGGCAGCAGCATGTCCAGCAGAGCTTGGAGCTCCAATTTCGCGCTCGCGAGGGCGCCGGCGTGGCCTGCTGCCGCCCGCGTCATATCGGCCTTGAATGCTTTGGCCCGTTTTCCGTCCAGGGCCTTCTCCGCATGCTTGACCAGGCAGCTGTGGTTGAAGTTCGATGAGACCCAGATGATGTCGTGGAGCATCGTCTCGTGGTCGATCGACGCATAGCCGCCAGCCTTGTGGCGGATGACGTTGCCCATGTTGCGGTCGCGAAGCCCGGTCCACTGGTCGAAGGCCGCAAACGCGCGGGCATCCTTCGAATTCAGGAATGTCTTGTGTTCGACGATGAACTGCATGCCCGGCTTGGATGGCGACTTCGCGTGCGAGAGCACGGAGTTGCCGGGGATGGCTTCGCTGCACCAAGCGGGGATGAAGTCCCCTTGGAAGGCTGCGCATTCAGCGGTGAGCTGTTGGCTCTTGGCGAGCCGGGCCTTGTCCACGAGGATGATTGCTCCGAACTCCGACCGGCGCAGCCCCGCGTGGCCCGCAAGAACCCACCCGAGGGCTTCGCAGAGCAATGTGGGCTTGTCGAGGCTGGGCGCGAGCTTGACGAAGCAAATGCGCTCCACGCCGGCATCGTCAGCCACCAGCGCGATGTGAGTCGAGTTCGCGGTCGCTTTGCCAGGCTGGCCCCGATACTCCCGCCATGCGGATGCATCGAGCATGGGCACCTCGACGGGCAGGGCTGTGGGCGGCGATGCGGGCGCGGCGGCGCTCGCTGGCGGCGGGTTGGCCGCCTGGGCGTCTGGCATTGACTTCTCCTTGATGGGAGCTGTCGCTCCTCTGCTTTTCACAGGGCCATTTTCACCGCAAACCGGCCTGTTCCCACGGGCAGTGGCGCCCCGGTTGCAGTGCCCGCGTGGCGAGGTCCGGCGAATCCGTGCGCGGTGCTCTGGTCGACGGGCAGGGACTATGTATAGTCCGATCAGGCTTTGGCCTCCCTGCTTTTCCTCCCTGAGCGGGGCCATCGACAGCGATGGTTTCCTGTCCGCCTGAGCTCAAGCTCGGCGGACTTTTCTTTGTTCGGTGCTGGATGGTGGCTCAGTCCACGAACAGCTTGTTTCTTTTGGCGGCCTGCAAGGCTGCCGCTGCCAGGGCCAAATCGAGGCATAGCAACGTCGTCGCCCTGGTGCTCGGAAGCCACACCAACGCAAACGCGGCCAAAGTAAGCATGGCTTTGCCCAGCGCCGCTTCAACGGATAGCGGATCGATCCTGTCCTGCGGAGCCGCACGGACGGGCCTTCTCGCCGTCGACCATGCGAGGTCGATGGCAAGCATGACGGCGCAGCCGCTCCACACGTCGAGCAGCCCAAATGATCGAATCGGATCAGCCCATGGCGCGGCGGCGCATAACGTCGCAAGGGAAAGCGCCGATGGGAGAAGGGCTGGAATTTTCAATGGCTACCTCGGACTCGGGCCATTCCAGCGCGCCATCGGCAAATGTCAATCTTTGGGTTTCCACAGGGATGGCCGCTTGCCCATCAGCCGATCGCGCTTGTTGTCGTAAAAGGCGGAGCTCGCGGGCGCTCGCAGGCCCTTGGCGAGGGCAATACCCGCCAACATGTTTTGTTCACCGATCATCCGCGCTCCTCGGCGATCGGCGTCCCACTCGAAGACCATTGTTCGCGCGTAGGCGAGCATCGTGATCGCGCTCGCCGCCAGCATGACGGAGCCAATGCCGAAGCCCACTGGCCCGATTCCGCCCAGATGCTGAGTCGCGATCGACAGATATCCGAACGGCGCGGCGCCGATCACCGGGGAGGCCGCGGTGATCAGCGGATGCCGGCCTTCCGCGTGACCCAGCTCGTGGGCGATGAAATAGTGGCGAAGGTCCGCGCACGCTGGCAGAAGGTCAGGCGAGATCATGAACTTGTCGCCTGTGGTCGACGCGTGATGCGTCGTCGCGCCCTGCGTCAGCGGAACGATCGTCAGGCGAGGGGGCTTTCGCGCGAGCGATGCCGATGTCGACTTGTTCGCGATCGCTTGGATGTCCGCTGTCCAGAGCTGGAACTGCTGCTGCTCGACCGGACTGAGCTCTTCAATGGCGATGGCCGCATGGCTCATGGTGAACTCAGGTCGCGTGCGAAAAACGGACCGGTCGATGCGCGCCCGAGCCCAGGAAGCAGCCTCAAGCGCTCCGCCAAATTCGAAGGCGCATGCCCGCGGAGAAGCGCTCTGGAGCTCGAATTGGGCGGCACGCGACGCACTGGATGAGCGTTAGGCCGATGCAAGAGCCCAGCGGTCCAAAATGGCTCCGCCAACTGTGAGCCAAAATACTTCGAATGCCTGCAAAACCCGCGTGGATGCTCGCTTGCGCAGGTAGTGCGCCATCATTGGCGTGTGGGCCGCCAGGGCGGCGTCGTCGAGCGCGTCGGGGCGGCGCAGCGGCGGGGAAGCGTCGGTCATGCGGGGCGCGTGGGGCGGGAAGGCGGCGCGTCGGCGCGCCGCGGTCACGGTCTCAGACCGGGGCGTCGCCCGGCTTGGCCAGGTCGGCCTTGCGGATGCGCGTCGGGCGCTTCTTCTCGGCCGGGGCGGCCGGCGCCGGCGTGACGGCGGCGACGAAGGCGTCGGTCGCGTCGGGCTGCGCGTCGGCAGCCGCCGGCGCGGTGGCCTCGGGTTCCTTGATGATGCGGGTGTACGGCGCCAGGACCTGCACCAGCTGGCCGTAGACCTTCGGGTTGCCGGCGACGACTTCGCGCTGATACAGGAAGTCGGCTTCGCCGGTGAAGTTGCCGATCAGGCCGCCGGCCTCGGTGATCATCAGCGAGCCTGCGGCGATGTCCCAGGGGCTGAGACCCGTCTCGAAGAAGCCGTCGTAGTAGCCGGCGGCGACGTAGCAAAGGTCCAGCGCGGCGGCGCCGGGGCGGCGCAGGCCGGCGCAGCTCTGCATGACCTCCTCGAACATCTTCACGTAGCGCTTGAAGTTGTCGCCCTTGCGGAACGGGAAGCCGGTGCCGACCAGCGAGTCCGACAGCCGCGTGCGCTTGGAGACCCGCAGGCGGCGGTCGTTCAGGAAGGCGCCGCGGCCGCGCGAGGCGTAGAAGAGGTCGTTGCGCGTCGGGTCGTAGACGACGGCTTGCTGCACGACGCCGCGGTGGGCCAGCGCGATCGACACCGCGTAGACCGGGAAGCCGTGCAGGAAGTTGGTCGTGCCGTCCAGCGGGTCGATGATCCAGACGAACTCGCTGTCGCGCGAGCCGTGCTCGCGGCCCGACTCCTCGGCCAGGATGCCGTGGCCCGGATAGGCCTCCAGCAGCGTCTCGATGATGACCTGTTCGGCCGCGCGGTCGACCTCGGTGACGAAGTCGTTCGGGCCCTTGCTGCCGACCTTCAGCACGTCCAGATCCAGCGCCGCCCGGTTGATGATGGAACCTGCCGCGCGGGCCGCCTTCACGGCGATGTTGAGCATGGGATGGATCGCGGTCGACATGGGCAGGGCCTGTTCGTAGGGGAGTGGGGGCGGGGCGGGATGAAAGAGCGGTGCACGCCGGGCCGGCGACAATGCGCGCCCCGCAGCGTGTGCAACCCGGCATTTTAACGGCGATGACCGACCCGACCCGATTCGTTCTCGTGGAAACCAGCCATGCCGGCAACGTCGGCGCGGCCGCGCGTGCGATGAAGGTGATGGGATTCACGGATCTGGTGCTCGTGCGCCCGCGCTGGGCCGACGTGCTGCAGCGCGAGGAGACGCTGGCGCTGGCCAGCGGCGCCAGCGACGTGCTGGCCGGCGCGCGCGTCGTCGCCACGCTGGCCGAGGCGCTGGACGGCGTCACGCACGCCTGCGCGACGGCGATGACGCCGCGCGACTTCGGCCCGCCGACGGCAGCGCCGCGCCCGCACTTCGCCGAACTGGCCGCACGCGGCGACGACCGTGTCGCCTTCGTCTTCGGCCCCGAGCGCACGGGGCTGGCCAACGACGACGTCTACCGCTGCCACGTCTGCCTCTCGATCCCGACGCACCCCGACTACGGCTCGCTGAACCTGGCCCAGGCGGTGCAGATCCTGGCCTACGACTGGCGCCAGGCGCAGGGCGGCTTCCCGGTCGTCGCGCGCACCGCCGACCCGCGCCTGGCCGACGCCGCCGCGGTGCAGGGCGTGCTCGAGCACTGGCAACGCACGCTGGTCGAGATCGGTTTCCTCGACCCCGAGGCGCCGAAGAAGCTGATGCCGCGCCTCAACCAGCTGGCCAACCGTATGCGGTTGACGCATGAGGAAGTGCAGATCCTGCGAGGAATCGCACGTGCGGCTACACTGAAACGCGACTGATTTCCCCCGGAGCCCACCCCATGTTCGCCCGTCTGCGAGAGGACATCGCCTGCATCCGCGAGCGCGATCCCGCCGCCCGTTCGACATGGGAGGTGCTGACCTGTTATCCGGGTCTGCACGCGCTGGTGATGCACCGCCGCGCGCACTGGTGCTGGACGCACGGCCTGCGCTGGCTGGCGCGTTTCATCTCGCACGTCTCGCGCTGGGCCACCGGCATCGAGATCCACCCCGGCGCCAAGATCGGCCGGCGCGTCTTCATCGACCATGGCATGGGCCTGGTTGTCGGCGAGACGGCCGAAGTCGGCGACGAATGCACGCTCTACCACGGCGTGACGCTGGGCGGCACCTCGCTGGAGCGCGGCGCCAAGCGCCACCCGACGCTGGGCCGCGGCGTCATCGTCGCCGCCGGCGCCAAGGTGCTGGGCGGCTTCACCGTCGGTGACGGCGCGCGTGTCGGCTCCAACGCCGTGCTGCTGCAGCCGGTGCCGCCGGGCGCCACCGCGGTCGGCATCCCGGCGCGCATCGTCGTCAAGAACGCCGACGCCGAGCGCGAGGAACGCGCCGCGCGCATGGGCTTCTCGGCCTACGGCGTGACGCAGGGCGACGACCCGGTGTCGACGGCGATGAAGGGGCTGATCGACAGCGCCTCGGGCCACGAACACCAGATCGCGCTGCTCTGGCAGGCGATCGAGAAGCTGGCCGCGCGTTCGCGCGAACTGCCGGCCGCCGACTGCGTGCCGCAGGACGCGCACACGACCGAGCGTTTCGACGCCGACCGTCTGAACCGACTCGTGAAGTGACTCAGGCCGAGGCCGGCCGCTGGGCGGACTTCGGCCGGAAGGCTGCGCAACGCGCCGGGTCGGTCTCAAGGTAGGGCCCGCCGATCAGGTCGATGCAGTAGGGCACCGCGGCGAAGATGCCGCGCACCGGCGGTGTGGCCTGCGGCAGGCCTTCCAGCGTCTCGGCGATTGCCTTGGGCTGGCCCGGCAGGTTGAGGATCAGCGCCCGGCCGCGCACGACGGCCGTCTGGCGCGACAGGATCGCCGTCGGCACGAAAGCCAGGCTGATCTGGCGCATCTGCTCGCCGAAGCCCGGCAGCTCGCGTTCGGCGACGTCGCGTGTCGCCTCGGGCGTCACGTCGCGCGGCGCCGGGCCGGTGCCGCCGGTGGTCAGCACCAGGGCGCAGCCACGCTCGTCGACCAGTTCGCGCAGCGTCGCGGCGATCAGCGGCCGTTCGTCGGGGATCAGCCGTTCTTCCCACTCGACCGGGTTGCGCAGCGCCGCCGACAGCCAGGCGCGCAGCGCCGGCAGGCCCTTGTCCTCGTAGACGCCGGACGAGGCCCGGTCGCTGATCGAGACCAGGCCGATGCGCACGCTGTCCAGAGGGCTCATGCCGGGATCTCGATGAAGGGCTTGAGGAACTGGAACAGCTCGCGGAAGTTCTTCGTCTGGCGCTGCTCGACGCTGGCCGCGGCGTCGCGGCGCGCGGCGCGCACCAGGCTGCGCAGGCGCTGCACGTCGGTCTCGGGGTGCGCCTGCACCCAGCGGTCGAGCGCGGCGTCGTCGGCGATCAGCTCGGCGCGCCAGCGTTCGACCTCGTGCAGCTTCAGCGTCTCGCGCGCCGAGCCCAGCGCGGCGGCGGCGACGGCTTCGCGCAGCACGGCTTCGTCGGCCGAGCGCATCAGCTTGCCGACGTACTGCATCTGGCGGCGCCGGCCTTCGTGCGAGCGCGTGCGGCGGTACTCGTCGATGGCGTCGCGGAGCGCCTCGGGCATCTCCAGCGCGGCCAGCCGTTCGTCGGACAGCGCGGCGACCTGCTCGCCCAGCGCCTGCAGGTCGTGCGACTTCTGCTTGAGCTGGGTCTTGCTGGGACGGTCGTCTTCGGCGTCGGTGCCGCCGCCGTAGGGAAGTTCTAGGCCGCGGTGCGGTGCTGCGCGTCGGGTCATCGCGGACAGGGTCTTGGAAGCGGGCCGGTATCATAGTCGCGCGCCCCTTTCCGCTGCTTCCCGAGCCGGTTCCGGCCCGTTCCTCCCCACGATGACGACCTCCAGCGCCCCCGGCTTCGCCTACCGCCGCGAACAGTTCCAGCAGATCGTCGACGACGTTCTCTCCCGGGCGAAGAAGCTCGGCGCCAGCGACGCCGGCGTCGAAGTCTCCGAAGGCGTCGGCCTGTCGGTCTCGGTACGCAAGGGCGAGCTCGAGAACGTCGAGCGCAACCAGGACAAGTCGCTGGGCGTCAGCGTCTACCTCGGCCACCGCCGCGGCAACGCCAGCACCTCCGACTTCTCGCCCGCGGCGATCGAACGCACGGTGCAGGCGGCCTACGACATCGCGCGCTTCACCGCCGAAGACCCGGTCGCCGGGCTGCCCGACGAGCAGGACCTGGCCACGGCCGAAGAGGCCGCGCGCGACCTCGATCTCTTCCACCCCTGGGACATCGACGCCGCCGGCGCCGCCGAGCTGGCGCGGCGCTGCGAGGCTGCGGCCTTCGCCGTGGACCGCCGCATCACCAATTCCGAAGGCGCCGGCGTCTCGGCGCAGCAGTCGCACTTCTGGGCCGGCAACACGCGCGGCTTCCGCGGCGGCTACGCCAGCTCGCGCCACTACCTGTCGGTGGCGCCGATCGCCTCGCTGCCGGGCCGCCGCCACGACATGCAGCGCGACGCCTGGTACAGCTCGATGCGCGACGCCAGCGAACTGGCCTCGCCCGAAGCGGTCGGCCGCTATGCCGCCGAACGTGCGCTGTCGCGGCTGAAGTCGCGCCGCGTCGCCACCGCCGAGGTGCCGGTGCTGTTCGAGTCGACGGTCGCCGCCGGCCTGCTGGGCGCCTACGTGCAGGCGACCTCGGGCGGCGCGCTGTACCGCAAGGCCAGCTTCCTGCACGGCTGTCTGGGCGAGAAGGTGCTGCCGGCGCACGTCGACATCGTCGAGGACCCGCATGCCGCCAAGGGCAAGGGCAGCGCACCCTTCGACGACGAAGGCGTGCGCACGACCGGCCGCCGCGTCGTCGACGCCGGCGTTGTTCAGGGCTACTTCCTGTCGAGCTATTCGGCGCGCAAGCTGGGGCTGCGCACCACCGGCAACGCCGGCGGCTCGCACAACCTGGCGATGACCAGCCGGCTGACGCAGCCGGGCGACGACCTCGACGCGATGCTGCGCCGCCTGGGTCGCGGCCTGTTCGTCACCGAGCTGATGGGCCAGGGCCTGAACTACGTCACCGGCGACTACTCGCGTGGCGCCGCCGGCTACTGGGTCGAGGACGGCCGCATCGCCTTCCCGGTGCACGAGGTGACGATCGCCGGCAACCTGCGCGAGATGCTGGCCGGCATCGCCGCGATCGGCGCGGACGTCTACGTGCAGGGCAGCAAGGCCGTCGGCTCGGTGCTGATCGAGCGCATGAAGCTGGCAGGCGCCTGACGTTGTTGCGGCGCCGCCAGCGCCGCCCCCGTGAACGGGAAAACCCCCCGGATGGCCCAGGGGGCGCTGCCTAGAATCCTGCGCACCCGAACCCTTCACCGTTCTCGGGATCAGGAGACAGCTTCATGGAACGTCGTTCCTTCGTCCGAGGCGCCGGCCTGGCCGGCGTGCTCGCCGCCGGCACCGCGCCGGCCATCGTGCACGCGCAGGCCAACATCCGCTGGCGCCTGGCGTCGAGCTTCCCGAAGTCGCTCGACACCATCTACGGCGCGGCCGAACTGTTCGCCAAGCGTGTCGGCGAGATGTCGGGCGGCAAGTTCCAGATCTCGGTGCATGCCGGCGGCGAGCTGATGCCGCCGTTCGGCGTCGTTGACGGCGTGCAGAACGGCACCGTCGAGATGGCGCACACGGCGCCGTACTACTTCGTCGGCAAGGACATCACCTTCGCGCTGGGCACGGCGATCCCGTTCGGCCTGAACTCGCGCCAGATGACCGCCTGGATGTACGAAGGCAACGGCCTGACGCTGATGCGCGAGTTCTACGCCGCGTACAACATCGTCAACTTCCCCGGCGGCAACACCGGCGCGCAGATGGGCGGCTGGTTCCGCAAGCCGATCACCAAGCTGGCCGACATGAAGGGCCTGCGCTTCCGCACCGTCGGCGTCACCGGCCAGGTGATGGAGCGCCTGGGTGTCGTCGTGCAGGCGCTGCCCGGCGCCGAGATCTACCAGGCGCTGGAGAAGGGCACGATCGACGCCGCCGAGTGGGTTGGCCCCTACGACGACCTGAAGCTGGGCTTCAACAAGGTGGCGCCGCACTACGCCTACCCGGCCTGGTGGGAAGGCGGCCCGCAGCTGGACTTCTTCATCAACACCAAGGCCTTCGGCGGCCTGTCGGCCGAGTACAAGGCGATGGTGCAGGCGGCGGCCTCCGAGGCCCACGTCGACATGCAGGCCAAGTACGACGCGCGCAACCCGAACGCGCTGCGCCAGCTGGTGGCCGGCGGCACGAAGCTGTTCCGCTTCCCGAAGGACGCGATGGACGAGGCCTTCAAGCAGGCGATGGGCCTGTACGCCGAGCTGTCGAACAAGAACCCGGCGTGGAAGAAGGTCTACGCCGACTACTCCAAGTTCCGCAGCGAGCAGAACCTGTGGTGGCGTTTCGCCGAAGCCGGCTTCGACAGCTACATGCAGGCGCAGAAGATCTGAGGCCGCGCGCCCCTCTGACGAGAAAGCCCGCCGTGTCGCCACGGCGGGCTTTTTTGTTTCCGGCGCGCCGGCTACTTGCCGGGCGCGCTGGCCGGCGTGCCGAACAGGTCGTCCAGGTTCTCGGTGCTGTCGTCGCGGTTCTCGGCCGGCGGTTGGGCTTCGATGACGATGTGGCTGGTGTCCAGCGCGGCCTTCTTGTCCAGCCCGCCCGACACCAGGTTCGGGAAGGTGATGACCAGCGCGACCATGATGATCTGGATGATCACGAACGGGATCGCGCCGCGGTAGATCTGCCCGGTCGTCACGCGGCCGATGCGCCGGCCGGTCGGGCGGTCGACGTAGTCGTCGGCCGGCGCTACGCTGCGCAGGTAGAACAGCGCGAAGCCGAACGGCGGGTGCATGAACGAGGTCTGCATGTTGATCGCCAGCAGCACGCCCAGCCAGACGAGGTCGATGCCCAGCTTGTCGGCCACCGGCGCCAGCAGCGGCACGACGATGAACGCGAGCTCGAAGTAGTCGAGGAAGAACGCGAGCACGAAGATCAGCACGTTCACCGCGATCAGGAAGCCGACCTGGCCGCCGGGCAGGCCGGTCAGCAGGTGCTCCACCCACTTCGGCCCTTCGACGCCCTGGAAGGTCAGGCTGAAGACCGTCGAGCCGATCAGGATGAACATCACGAAGCACGACAGCTTCATCGTCGTGTCCATTGCCTGGCGCAGCAGCGGCATCGACAGGCGCCGGCGCACCACGGCCATCGCCAGCGCGCCGACCGCGCCCATCGCGCCGCCTTCGGTCGGCGTCGCGATGCCGAGGAAGATCGTGCCGAGCACGAGGAAGATCAGCGCCAGCGGCGGGATCAGCACGAAGGTCACGCGCTCGGCCATGCGCGACAGCAGCCGCGCGCGCGTCAGGTGGTTGAGCACCGACAGCGCGAACGCGATGCCGACGCCGACCGACATCGACAGCACGATCAGCTCGTCGGTCGGCATCTCGTCGGGCCGCGTCTTCGCGAAGGCGATCGCCGCGGCCAGCGAGACCAGCGTCAGCGCGGCCAGCGAGCGCAGCCCGGAGCTGCCGTCGTCCTCGCGGATCGTGCGCGCCTCGGCCGGCAACGCCGGCACCGCGGCCGGGCGCAGGAAGGCGACGCCGATGATGTAGACCACGTACAGCCCGGTCAGCACGAAGCCGGGAATGAACGCGCCCTTGTACATGTCGCCGACGCTGCGGCCGAGCTGGTCGGCCATGATGATCAGCACCAGCGATGGCGGGATGATCTGGGCCAGCGTGCCCGACGCGGCGATGACGCCGCTGGCCACGCGCCGGTCGTAGCCGTAGCGCAGCATGATCGGCAGCGAGATCAGGCCCATCGAGATCACCGAGGCCGCGACGACGCCGGTGGTCGCCGCCAGCATCGCGCCGACGAAGATCACCGCGAAGGCCAGACCGCCGCGCACCGGGCCGAAGAGCTGGCCGATGGTGTCAAGCAGGTCCTCGGCCATGCCCGAGCGCTCGAGGATCAGCCCCATGAAGGTGAAGAAGGGCACCGCCAGCAGCGTGTCGTTCTGCAGGATGCCGAAGATGCGCAGCGGCAGCGCCTGCATCAGCGACGGCGGCAGCAGGCCGAGCTCGATGCCGACGAAGCCGAACATCAGCCCGCAGGCGGCGAGCGAGAACGCGACCGAGTAGCCGACCAGCAGGAAGACCACCAGGCCGGCGAACATGATCGGGGCCATGTTGGCCGAGATGAACTCGATCACTTCTTCGCCCCCTCGGCCTGTTCACGCAGGAAGGCGGCGAGTTCCTCCTCGTCGCTCTTGTCCTTGCCGCGCCGCCCGGGGTCGGGCGCCAGGCCGCGCAGGAAGGCGATGCGCTTGATGAACTCGGAGACGCCCTGGGCCATCAGCAGCGCGAAGCCGGCGGGCACCAGCGCGTAGACCGGCCAGCGGATCAGGCCGCCGGCGTTGGACGACATCTCGTTCGTCTCGTAGGCCTTGATGACCAGCGGCAGCACCAGATCGATGACGATGAAGCCGAAGGGCAGCAGGAACAGCAGGATGCAGACGGCCTCGACGACGACCTGCGTGCGGCGCTGGAAGCGGCCGAGCACGACGTCGATGCGCACGTGCTCCTGGCGCAGCAGCGTGTAACCCGCGGCGAGCAGGAACACGGCGGCGAACAGGTACCACTGGATCTCGAGGAAGGCGTTCGAGCTGGCGGCGAACACCTTGCGCGCGACGGCGTTGGTGGCGCTGATCAGCACCATCGCCAGCACGAGCCAGGCGACGTTGCGGCCGACGAACTCGTTGAGCGCGTCGATCAGCCGGGACAGGCGGAGTAGGGCGGACACGTCGTCTCCAGTGGCGGCCGCTGGCCGCCGCTTGCGTCCGGTGGGCCGGACGTCGTCTCGTGATGCCGGGCGTGCGCCGGCGTGGCCGGCGCTTAGAGCGCCGTGGCCTGCTGGTACAGCCGTGCCGAGCGGCTGCCGGAACGGCAGAACATCAGCAGCGGCCGGGGCAGTTCGCGCAGCAGCGCGGCGCAGGCGGCGATCTCTTCGGGCGACTGGTAGCCGCCGTCGACCGGCAGGTGCCTGTACTCCAACCCCGCCGCGCGGGCCGCGGTCTCGATCTCCGCGCTGGTGGGTTGACCGGGCCCGTGCTCGTGGTCGGGCCGGTTGTTGATGACGCTCCGGAACCCGGCGCGGGCCGCCTCGGCCATCGCTTCCGGACTCAGTTGGGGAGCGACGTAGACGTCAGGGGCGATCGCGCGCAGGGCTGGGGCGTTCATGCCCCTTACTTTGCCAGAGCCTGCTTGACCGCGGCGGAGACCAGCGCCATTTCCGCCTTCCCCGCGAGCCGGGTCTTGGCAGCGGCCATCACGCGGCCCATGTCGCCGGGGCCGGCGGCGCCCAGTTCGGTCACCAGCGCCGCGATCTCGGCGGCGATCTGCTCGGCCGACAGGCGCTGCGGCACGTAGGCTTCGAGCACTGCGATCTCGGCGCTCTCCTTGGCCACGAGGTCGGGGCGGCCGCCCTGCTCGAAGGCGGCGACCGAATCCTTACGCTGCTTGATCAGCTTGTCGACGATGGCGATCACTGCCGCGTCGTCCAGCGTCACACGCTCGTCGACCTCGCGCTGCTTGATCGCCGCCTGCAGCATGCGGATCGTCGTCAGCCGCTCGCTGTCCTTGGCGCGCATCGCGGCCTTCATGTCTTCGCTGATCCGTTCCTTCAGGCTCATGTCTTCGTCTTTCGTCGGACAAAAAGGAAAAGCCCGCTGCGGCGTCCCGCGCGGGCTGTTCGGTGTGGCGCGCGGCCGAAGCTCTTAGTAGAGCTTCTTCGGCAGCTGCATGCTGCGAACGCGCTTGAAATGACGCTTCACCGCGGCGGCCTTCTTGCGCTTGCGCTCGGCCGTGGGCTTCTCGTAGAACTCGCGCGCACGCAGTTCGGTCAGCAGACCGATCTTTTCGATGGTGCGCTTGAAGCGGCGCAGGGCAACGTCGAACGGCTCGTTCTCTTTGACGCGGATGGTGGTCATGTAAGCAGGGATCCCGTGTGGTGTGTGCGCTCGGTGTCTCGGCGGTTCTGGGCTGGCCCAGGCGGCCCGAGATCGACACGCTAGGTGTTTGCCAGCAAAGCGCGCGATTCTAACCGGTTCCTGGCTGTCTTGCCAAGCCGGGCGCCCGCTGCGCTCAAACCGCCGCGCCGGCGGCCTCGCAGACCTCGATCGGGGACTCCAGCTCCTCGAGCGCGCCGAGGATGCACTGCACCTGGTGCGTCAGTGGCGCCGGCGCGGGCTTTTCGCCGCTCAGCACGGCCTGGATGTACAGCGCCGTCGTCGCCGCGTCGATCTCGCGCGGCAGCACCGGCAGTTCGGTGACCACGCCTTCGTGCGCCGGCATCGACCACTCGGTGCGCAACTGGCCGCCGATCCAGGTTTCCATGCGCGGCTGGCGGCGCGGGTCGGCGGCGACCTCGCCTTCGGTGCCGCGCAGCAGCATCGTGTCGACACGCTCGCGCTGCGCCCAGGCGCCCATCAAGGCACCGAACTCCGGGTGCGTGAAGCTCGCCAGGCGCAGCACGCGTGCGCCGGTGCACGGGTTGAGCATCTTGGCGATCGTGTGGCCGCTGTTGCGCAGGCCCACGCTCCAGCGCACGTCCAGCAGGCGCTGCAAGGCCGGGCTCAGCGTCGCCGTCGTCACGAAAGCCGGCTCGCGCCGCGCCCAGAAGGCGTGCACGTCGCCTTCGTCCTGCGCCACCGGCATGCCCAGGTCGCGGAAGATCGCCGCGGTCGTGATGCGCGTCGGGTCCTGCGCAGGGCCGTGCACCAGCACGCGCGCACCTTCCTGGGCCAGCGTCATCGCCAGCAGCGGCGTCAGGTTGGGCAGGCGGCGGGCGCCGTTGTAGGTCGGGATGACGACCACCGGCCGGTCGCTGTGGAAGCTGGCGATCCGCGACTGCGCGGCGGCGAGAAAGCCGACCAGCTCGTCCAGCGTCTCGCCCTTCATGCGCATCGCCAGCGCGAAGGCGCCGACCTCGAGGTCGGAGGCCTGGCCGTCGAGCACGGCGCCCATCAGCGTCTGTGCCGCCGGCACGGACAGCGCGCGTGCGCCGTTGGCGCCGCGGCCGATCTCCTTGATGAAGCTGGCGATGCCCATGATTCGTGTCTCCCTAGCTCCGTTTCGCAAGTTCCGGACCGATGCGCCGTTGCCTGCCGCAGCGGAGTCGACCGTATTGGGGATCGGTCGCCAGCGCGCTGCAATCGGGCCCGTTACGGGGGCATCGTGCCGTCATCGCGTGATGGCGAGGTTCCCACGGCTGGTGCAGTCCCGCGTCTGATGGTGCGCGACCGCCCTGTCCAGGGGAAGGCCGCTCGAGCTAGGGGTCCGCTTGCGTCAAAATTGGTGTTTTGCTTGATGCCGTCTGCCGCAGTCGGCGGCTTCCGGCCCTCGCGAAACGAATACCGCCCATGACCGATGTGATCGATTCCGGCCTTGCCGACGCCCGCGTGCCCGCCGCGCTGGCATCGCTGCTGGACGCCTGGCTGCAGCGCGACGGTGCCCTGGCGACCATCAAGGACGCGACCAGCGGGCGCTACGAATTCGCCAACCCCGCGTTGCTGCGTTTTCTCGGCCGCGATGCCGAAGCCGTCATCGGCCACACCGACGCCGAGCTGTTCGACGCCCCGGTAGTCGGTGCGCTGCGCGCGGCCGACCAGTCGGCGCTGCTGCACGGTGCGCCGTTCAGCAGCGAGCACCGCATCGAGCGCGACGGCCAGCGCCACGACTTCTCGGTGCTGCGTGTCGTCGACGATCAGGACGGCCGCCGCCGCATCGCCGCGCTGTGGATCGACCTGGCGCCGCAACGCCACCAGCAGGCGCAGCTCGCCACCGCGCTGGCGCAGATCGAACAGCTGCAGAAGGCCAACGAATCGCTGCGCCGCGAGCTCGCCGACCAGGCGCTGCGCGACCCGGCCTCGGGTCTGTACACGCGCGCCCATTTCGAGGACCAGCTGCGCCGCGAGGTCGACCTGTCGACGCGCGAGCACCGCGAGTTCTCGATCGTCTTCATCGAACTCGACCCGTTGGCCGAGGCGGTGCGCGCGCATGGCGAAGCCGCCCACAAGCGCATCCTCGAAGCCCTGGGCCGGCTGCTGCGCAGCGGCACGCGGGCGATGGACGCTTCCTGCCGGCTGGACGACCGCCGCTTCGCGGTGCTGCTGTCGGGCGTCGGCCTGGCGACCGCGCACTCGCGCATGGAGAGCATCCGCCGGCAGTGCGCGTCGCAGATCGTCGTGCTCGACGGCCAGGAGCTGAGCTTCACGGTGTCCATGGGCATCGCCAGCTTCCCGCACACCGCGCACACGCGCGAAGAGCTGCTGGGCGCCTGCGAGACCGCGATCGCCGAAGCCCGCCGCCGCGGCGGCAACCACGTCACGCTGGCGGCGATCCCGTTCGAGCCGCGCTGAGCGCGCTCAGGCGAAGGCGCGCGTGGCCATGTAGCCCGCGAGCGAGAACAGCAGCAGCGCGAAGATGCGCCGCAGCCGGCGCTGGTCCATGCGCTGCGCCGCGCGTGCGCCCACCGGCGCCAGCGTCACACTGGCGGCCGAGACGATGACCAGCGCCGGCAGGTACAGGTAGCCGAAGGCGCCGGGCAGCGCCGGCGCCAAGTCGCGCCCGGCGATCAGGTAGCCGGCGACGTTGGCCAGCGCGATCGGGAAACCGAGCGCGGCGCTGGTCGCGATCGCCTGGCGCAGCGACACGTTGCACCAGCTCATGAACGGCACCGACAGAAAGCCGCCGCCGGCGCCCAGCAGCCCGGACACCAGGCCGATGCCCGAACCGACGGCCGCCTGGCCGAGCGCCCCCGGCATCGCGCGCGAGGGGCGCGGCTGCGCGCCGCGCAGCATCTGCACGGCCGAGAAGCCGATGAAGACGGCGAAGAACAGCGCCAGCCCGCGCCCCTTGGCGAGCGCGAAGACGCCGGCGCCCGAGGCCAGCCCGCCGAGCACGATGCCCGGCGCGATGCCGCGCACGTAGTCCCAGCGCACCGCGCCGTGGCGATGGTGGGCGCGCATGCTCGACAGCGAGGTGAAGACGATGGTCGCCATCGAGGTCGCGATCGCCATCTTCACCGCCAGGCCGGCCTCGACGCCGCGGTGCGACAGGATCGCGGTCAGAAAGGGCACCATCGTCATGCCGCCGCCGACGCCCAGCAGCCCGGCGACGAAACCGGTGGCGATGCCGAGCGCGATCAGCTCGGCGACGAGCAGGACGCCGAACTCCACGCCGGCGTCAGCGTTCGAGCCGGGCCAGCACGGCAGCCCATTCGGCGTCGTCGACCTCGGTGATCGACAGCCGGTTGCCCGGCTGCAGCACGCGCATCGTCGCCAGTTCGGGCGCCTGGCGCATCTCGCGCAGGCTCAGGAGCCGCGTCTTGCGCACCAGTTCGACCTCGACCTGCAGCCAGCGCGGCTTGTCACGCGTGCTCTTCGGGTCGTGGTAGGGGCTGGCCGGGTCGAACTGGGTCTCGTCGGGCACTGCGCTGCCGATGACGCGCGCGAGGCCGGCGATGCCGGGTTCGGCGCAGGACGAGTGATAGAAAAGCACGTCGTCGCCCGGGCGCATCGCGTCGCGCATGAAGTTGCGCGCCTGGTAGTTGCGCACGCCGGTCCAGGGCAGATGCCGTCCGGGCGCGGCGGCGAGGTCGTCGATGGAGACCTCGTCGGGCTCGCTCTTCATCAGCCAGTGGCCTGCCATGCGATGGGCCGTCGCGGGGAGATCGGGGAGGGAGGGTGTCCGCCGCGCGCTCGGGGGTCGCATTCCTGAAGAACCCATGGGGAACGTTCAGGTGGGCGAGGTCAGCCAAGCTTCGGGCTCATCTGACGCGAGACGTTCACACCAGCGAGGCGATGTTCCAAGCCCATGGTCAAAGACCATCGGATCGAGGAAATCTAGACCCGCGCTCGCGCGACGGACAGGTCCATTCTAGTCGGCCGCCTCGCGGCCCGAACGCGAAAAGGGCTACAGAAGATGGCCGTCTTCGCCGAGCGCGGCGTCGAGACGGCGCACCAGGGCGTCGATCGCCTCGGCGTCGGCGGGCGAGGCCGGCGCGGCCGTCTCGGGCTGCGGCGCGGGCGCCGGAGCCGGGGCGGGCGCCGGCGCGTTGCCGCGTTCGGCGATCTGGTAGGCCAGGTTCAGCGCCGCCAGCACGGCGATGCGCTCGCGGGCCTTGACCTTGCCGGCGTCGCGGATGGCGCTCATTTCGCGGTCGACCGCGGCGACGGCGGCCGCCAGCAGCGCTTCGCCGCCTTCCGGGCAGCCGAGGATGTAACCCTGGCCGAGGATCGTGACTTCGACCTGTTTCATGCGCCTTCTCCGGGCGCCGGGGTCGCCGGCGGCGTGGCCGGAAGACGTTCGATCAGCGCGTCGATGCGCGCGCGCGCCGCGGCCAGCCGCGACACGAGGCTGTCGCGCTCGGCCGTCACCGCGGCCAGCCGGGCCTCGAGCAGCGCGTTCGAGCGCTTCAGTTCCTCGTGCCTCAACACGAGGCGATCGACACGCTCGCTCAAATCCTGCAGGTTGCCCATCTTCGACGCCTATCCCTCCGCGGGCATTGTAGAAGCACCGGTGTCGCACCAGCGGCGCACCGCGCAGCGTTCGCACTGCGGCCGCCGCGCCTGGCAGACGTAGCGGCCGTGCAGGATCAGCCAGTGGTGCGCGTCGACCGCGTATTTCTTCGGCACACGTTGCAGCAGCTTCAGCTCGACGGCCAGCGGGTTCTTGCCCGGCGCCAGCCCGGTGCGGTTGGCGACGCGGAAGATGTGCGTGTCGACCGCCATCGTCGGCTCGCCGAAGGCGACGTTGAGCACGACGTTGGCCGTCTTGCGGCCGACGCCCGGCAGAGCCTCCAGCGCCTCGCGCGAGCGCGGCACCTCGCCGCCGTGCTGGTCGACGAGGATGCGGCAGGTCTGCAGCAGGTTCTTCGCCTTGGTACGGAACAGGCCGATCGTGCGGATCAGTTCGGTGACCTCATCCAGCCCCAGGCCGAGCAAACGCTGCGGCGTCGGCGCCAGCGCGAACAGGCGTTTCGTCGCCTTGTTGACGCCGGCGTCGGTGGCCTGCGCCGACAGCAGCACCGCGCAGAGCAGCTCGAAGACGCTGGTGAACTCGAGTTCCGTCTGCGGCGACGGGTTGGCCGCGGCCAACGTGGCGAAGAAGGGTTCGATCGCGTCGTCGTGCATCAGGCTTCCTGGCGCCGGGCGCGGGCACGCGCCAGCGCGGCCTCGATGACCGCGCGTTTGCGGTCGATCGCCGCCGGATCGGTGAGCCGGGTCTGGTTCGGCAGGTCGGCGAGCTTGGCCGCGGCCTTGGCGGCCAGCCGTTCGTCGTTCTCGTGTTTCTCGCGCGCCAGCCGGGCGCGACGTGCGGCGTAGCGCGAGCGGGCTTCGTCGGCCTGCTCAGTGCTCCACGCGGCCCAGCCGCTGCGGCCGGGCGTTATGTCGACCATCGCGATGCAGTCGACCGGGCAGGCCGGCAGGCACAGCCCGCAGCCGGTGCACAGCGTGTCGATGACGGTGTGCATGCGTTTGGGCGCGCCGACGATGCAGTCCACCGGGCAGGCCTTGATGCACAGCGTGCAGCCGATGCACCAGCTCTCGTCGACGACGGCCAGCCCGCGCGGGCCTTCGGTGCCGTGTGCCGGGTCCAGCGGGAGCGGCGCGACGTCCAGCAGCGCGGCGAGGCGGGCCACACCTTCGGCGCCGCCGGGCGGGCAGCGGTCGACGCTGGCGCTGCCGGCGGCCAGCGCCTCGGCATACGCGCGGCAGTCGGCATAGCCGCAGCGCGTGCACTGCGTCTGCGGCAGGGCGGCGTCGAGGCGGTCGGCGAGGGCGGCGGTCACCGCCCGATTATCGGGCGGCCGCGCGCGGCGCCGGCTTGTCGAAGCGGGCGATGAAACCGCGCACCTCGGGGTAGACCTTCTCGCGCCAGCGCCGGCCCGAGAAGATGCCGTAGTGGCCGGCGCCTTCGACGTCGTAGTGGAACTGGCGCGTGCGCGGGATGCCCGAGCACAGGTCGTGCGCGGCACGCGTCTGGCCGGCACCGGAGATGTCGTCGAGCTGGCCTTCGACGGTCAGCAGCGCCGTCGTCTTGATTTCCTGCGGCCGCACCAACTGCCCGCGCACCTTCCAGGTGCCGTTGACCAGCGCGAAGTCCTGGAACACGGTCTTGATCGTGTCGAGGTAGTACTCGGCCGGCATGTCGAGCACGGCGTTGTATTCGTCGTAGAACTTGCGGTGCGCCTCGGCGCTGTCCTCGTCGCCACGCACTAGGTCGAGGAAGTAGTCGTAATGGCTGCTGACGTGGCGGTCGGGGTTCATCGCCACGAAGCCCGAGTGCTGGAGAAAGCCCGGGTAGACGGCACGCCCGGCGCCCGGGTAATTAGTCGGCACGCGGTAGATGACGTTGGCTTCGAACCAGGCGTGGCTCTTGTTCATCGCCAGGTTGTTCACCGCGGTCGGGCTGCGGCGCGCGTCGATCGGGCCGCCCATCATCGTCATCGTGCGCGGCGTCGCCTCGCCGCCGCTGGCCAGCAGCGACACCGCGGCCAGCACCGGAACCGTCGGCTGGCAGACCGAGATCACGTGCACGTTCGGGCCGATGTGGCGGATGAAGTCCTGCACGTAGCCGACGTAGTCGGCGAGGTGGAACGGCCCTTCGTCGGCCGGCACCATGCGCGCGTCGGTCCAGTCGGTGATGTAGACCTTGTGGTCGTGCAGCAGGCTGGTGACCGTGTCGCGCAGCAGCGTCGAGTGGTGGCCCGACAGCGGCGCGACGACCAGCACCGTCGGCTGGGTCTTCATGCGCGCCAGCGCATGCGGGTCGTCGCTGAAGCGCTTGAAGCGCAGCAGCCGGCAGAAGGGCTTGGCCAGCGCCACCTGCTCCTGCACCGCGACGGCGACACCGTCGACGGTCGCCGAGGTGATGGCGAATTCGGGCTTCTCGTATTCCTTGGCCAGCCGGTGCAGCAGGTCGAAGCCGGCGGACACGCGCTGCGCCATCGGCGTGTGCGCGAACGGCGACAGCGGGTGGTCGTAGAGTTTGGCGGTGGCGGCCGCGAACTCCGCGAACGGCGCCATCAGCGCGCGCTGTGTCTCGTACAGGTGGTACAGCATGCTCGTCTCCCGTCCTCGCCGTCCGCATTGTGCGGTGCAGCAATATTAGTCGGTGAACGAGCATCCTGCCGCGCCACGCAGCCGGTGGAAACGCGGAAAACGCTTGGGTTCCGGCCGGTTGTCACCGGCCGGAGGGACTTCAGGCGACCTTGGCGATCGCCGTGGCGACGGCGTCGATGTTCTTGCTGTTCAGCGCGGCGACGCAGATACGGCCCGAATCGACGCCGTAGACGCCGAATTCGCTGCGCAGGCGCTGCATCTGCTCGGCCGACAGGCCGGAGTAGCTGAACATGCCCTTCTGGCGCGTGATGTAGGACAGGTCGCCCGGCACGCCGGCGGCGGCCAGCTTCTCGACCAGCGCCGCACGCATCGCGCGGATGCGCAGGCGCATGCCGGCCAGCTCTTCCTCCCACTGCGCGCGCAGCGCCGGCGTCGTCAGCACGGTGGCGACGAGCTGGGCGCCGAAGGTCGGCGGGTTGGAGTAGTTGGTGCGGATGACGATCTTCAGCTGCGACAGCACGCGCGTGGTCTCGTCGCGGTCGGCGCAGACGACGCTGAGCGCGCCGACCCGTTCGCCGTAGAGCGAGAAGCTCTTGGAGAACGAGGTCGAGACGAGGAACTGCAGGCCGCTGGCGACGAACTGACCGATGACCGCGCCGTCCTCGGCGATGCCTTCGCCGAAGCCCTGGTAGGCCATGTCGAGGAAGGGCACCAGGCCGGCGGCCTGGCAGGCGGCGACGACTTCGGTCCACTGCGCCGGCGTCAGGTCGCAGCCGGTCGGGTTGTGGCAGCAGGCGTGCAGCACGACGATGGTGCCGGCCGGCGCGGCCTTCAGCGCCGCGAGCATCGCGTCGAAGCGGATGCCGCGCGTCGCCGCGTCGTAGTACGGGTAGGTCGAGACCTCGAAGCCGGCGTTGGTGAACAGCGCGCGGTGGTTTTCCCAGCTCGGGTCGCTGATCAGCACGCGCGCGGCCGGGTTCAGCTTCTTCAGCAGGTCGGCGCCGACCTTCAGGCCGCCGGTGCCGCCCAGGGCCTGGACGGTGGCCACGCGGCCGGCCTGCAGCACCTCGCTGCCTTCGCCGAACACCAGACCCTGCACGGCCTTGTCGTAGGCGGCGATGCCGTCGATCGGCAGATAGCCCTTCGGCTTGGTGGCTTCGAGCAGCTGCTTCTCGGCCGCGGCCACGCAGGCCAGCACCGGCAGCTTGCCGTTGTCGTCGAAGTAGACGCCGACCCCCAGGTTCACCTTGGCCGGGTTCGGGTCGGCGGCGAACTGTTCGTTGAGACCGAGGATCGGGTCGCGCGGAGCCATCTGGACGGCGGCGAACACGGAGGCGGACATGGCGGTTTCCTGAGGAGTGGCGGGGGAGGAAAGCGGATCCGGCAGGGAGCCCGCGGCTGCGTTACCCTCTGCGGTTGCCCTCGAATTCTAGATGTCCGCCACCAGGTTTCCCCGATGACCGAAGACACCGACGTCGCGACGGAGCCCGCCCGGGGCGAGTTCGTCACATTTGCCGATTCCCCGTTCCAGCTCTTCCAGCCCTATCCGCCGGCCGGTGACCAGCCGACCGCGATCGAGCAGCTCGTCGAAGGCGTGGGCGACGGCCTGAGCTACCAGACGCTGCTGGGCGTCACCGGCTCGGGCAAGACCTTCACGATGGCCAACGTCATCGCCCGGCTGGGCCGGCCGGCGATCGTCTTCGCGCCGAACAAGACGCTGGCCGCGCAGCTGTACAGCGAGTTCCGCGAGTTCTTCCCGAAGAACGCCGTCGAGTACTTCGTCAGCTACTACGACTACTACCAGCCCGAGGCCTACGTGCCGCAGCGCGACCTGTTCATCGAGAAGGACAGCGCGATCAACGAGCACATCGAGCAGATGCGGCTGTCGGCGACGAAGAGCATCCTCGAGCGCCGCGACGTCGTCATCGTCGCCACCGTCAGCGCGATCTACGGCATCGGCAAGCCCGAGGACTACACGCAGATGCGGCTCATCGTGCGCGTCGGCGACAAGCTGGGCCAGCGCGACGTCATCGCCCGGCTGGTGTCGATGCAGTACACGCGCAACGAGGTCGAGTTCGGCCGCGGCACGTTCCGCGTGCGCGGCGACACGATCGACGTCTTCCCGGCCGAACACAGCGAGCTGGCGCTGCGCATCGAGCTCTTCGACGACGAGATCGAGTCGCTGGCGCTGCTGGACCCGCTGACCGGCCGCGTGCGCCAGAAGGTGCCGCGTTTCGTCATCTACCCGTCCAGCCACTACGTGACGCCGCGCGAGCAGGTGCTGCGCGCCGTCGACGGCATCAAGGCCGAACTGCGCGAGCGCGTCGACTTCTTCGTCAAGAACGGCAAGCTCGTCGAGGCCCAGCGTGTCGAGCAGCGCACGCGCTTCGACGTCGAGATGCTGCAGGAGGTCGGCCACTGCAAGGGCATCGAGAACTACACCCGGCATCTGTCGGGCGCCGCGCCGGGCGAGCCGCCGTCGACGCTGGTGGACTACCTGCCGCGCGACGCCATCATGTTCCTCGACGAGAGCCACGTGCTGATCGGCCAGCTGGGCGGCATGTACAACGGCGACCGCGCGCGCAAGACGACGCTGGTCGAGTACGGCTTCCGCCTGCCCAGCGCGCTGGACAACCGGCCGCTGCGCTTCGAGGAGTTCGAGCGCCGCATGCGCCAGGCGGTGTTCGTCACCGCGACACCGGCCGACTACGAGAAGACGCATTCCGGCCAGGTCGTCGAGCAGGTCGTGCGCCCGACCGGCCTCGTCGACCCCGAGGTCGAGGTGCGCCCGGCGTCGACCCAGGTCGACGACGTGCTGCAGGAGATCCGCGAGCGGGTCGACGTCAACGAGCGCGTGCTGATCACGACGCTGACCAAGCGCATGGCCGAGCAGCTGACCGACTACCTGTCGGACAACGGCGTCAAGGTGCGCTATCTGCACAGCGACATCGACACCGTCGAGCGCGTCGAGATCCTGCGCGACCTGCGCCTGGGCTCGTTCGACGTGCTGGTCGGCATCAACCTGCTGCGCGAAGGCCTGGACCTGCCCGAGGTGAGCCTGGTGGCGATCCTCGACGCCGACAAGGAAGGTTTCCTCCGTGCCGAGCGCAGCCTGATCCAGACCATCGGCCGCGCGGCGCGCAACGCGCGCGGCAAGGCCATCCTCTACGCCGACAAGATCACCGACTCGATGCGCCGCGCGATCGACGAGACCGAGCGTCGGCGCGCCAAGCAGATCGCGCACAACGAGGCGATGGGCATCGTGCCGCGCACGGTCAACAAGAAGATCCGCGACCTGATCGACGGCGTCGTCAGCGACAAGACGGCCAAGGACGAGGTGCAGGCGGCGCAGGCCGCGGCCGAGGTCGAGGCGATGTCCGAGAAAGACCTCGGCAAGCGCATCAAGGCGCTGGAGAAGCAGATGCTCGAACACGCGCGCAACCTCGAGTTCGAGAAGGCGGCGCGTGTGCGCGACCAGCTGGCGCTGCTGCGCGAGCAGGCTTTCGGCGCCGATGGCCACGACGTCAACGTGGTTCCGCTTGACGCCGCGCGCGGAGGCGCCCGATGAACCCGTCGCCGCGCAGCATCTTGTTGATTTGCATGGGAAATATCTGCCGTTCGCCGAGCGCCGAAGGCGTGCTTCGGGCCAAGCTCGAGGCCGCCGGCCTGGGCCGCCAGGTGCGGGTCGACTCGGCCGGAACGCTCGGATATCACGCCGGTGAGGCGCCGGACCCACGCGCTGTTCGCCACGCGGCCGCGCGGGGTTACGATCTCACTCGGCTGCGGGCCCGGAAGGTCGAGCGTGAGGACTTCTCTCGTTTCGACTGGATCCTCGGGATGGACGAGGACAACCTGGCCCGGCTGAGGCAGATCGCGCCCGACGACGCCCGCGCCGACCTCGGGTTGCTCATGGATCACGCCCTGCGCCATGCAGGCGTGCGCGAGGTGCCCGACCCCTACTACGGGTCGGCGGCAGGTTTCGAACGTGTGCTCGACCTGATCGAGGACGCGTGCGACGGGATCGTGGCCCGCCTGCTGCGCGCGCAGTCGATGTGACGGCGCCGCAAAGCTTGACCAAATTGGTTGGTCTCAGCTATACTTGAGCAATCTAGTCGGGATCGCTCTACGGGGAAACCCGCGGTCGCCGACGCCTTCCGTAAGGAGACATCCATGAGACTGACCACCAAAGGCCGCTTCGCCGTCACCGCGATGATCGACCTCGCGCTGCGCTCGCACAGCGGCCCGGTGGCGCTGGCCGCCATCAGCCAGCGGCAGCAGATTTCGCTGTCCTACCTGGAACAGCTGTTCGGCAAGCTGCGCCGGCACGAACTGGTGGAGAGCACGCGCGGCCCGGGCGGCGGCTACTCGCTGGGCCGCGGCGCCGACGAGATCACCGTCGCCGACATCATCGTCGCCGTCGACGAGCCGATCGACGCCACCGGCTGCGGCGGCAAGGAAAACTGCCACGGCGAAGACGGCGGCCGCTGCATGACGCACGACCTCTGGGCGAGCCTGAACAACAAGATGATCGAGTACCTCGACTCGATCTCGCTGAAGAAGCTCGTCGACGAGCAGATCGCCAAGGGCGTCTCGATCGAGGAAGCCCCGATCAAGCGCGCGATCTCCTCGCAGCCGGTCGTCAAGCCGATCAAGGTCACCGCGCCGAACTCGGTCTTCGCGTTCGGCAGTTCCTTCACCAAGTAAGCGACATGACTCCGCATTTCCCGATCTACATGGATTACGGCGCGACGACGCCGGTGGACCCGCGCGTCGTCGACGCGATGATCCCGTGGCTGCGCGAACACTTCGGCAACCCGGCATCTCGCAGTCACGCCTGGGGCTGGGAAGCGGAAGAGGCGGTCGAGAAGGCGCGGGCGCAGGTCGCGTCGCTGATCAAGGCCGACCCGCGCGAGATCGTCTGGACCTCGGGTGCCACCGAGAGCAACAACCTCGCGCTGAAGGGCGCGGCGCATTTCTACGGCTCGCGTGGCAAGCACCTGATCACCGTGAAGACCGAGCACAAGGCCGTGCTCGACACGATGCGCGAACTGGAGCGCCAGGGCTTCGAGGTGACCTACCTCGACGTGCGCGAGGACGGCCTGCTCGACCTCGAGCGCTTCAAGGCGGCGCTGCGCCCGGACACGATCCTCGTGTCGGTGATGTTCGTGAACAACGAGATCGGCGTGATCCAGGACATCCCGGAGATCGGCCGCCTCTGCCGCGAGCGCGGCATCATCTTCCACGTCGACGCCGCGCAGGCCACCGGCAAGGTCGCGATCGACCTCGGCGCGCTGCCGGTCGACCTGATGAGCCTGGCCTCGCACAAGATCTACGGGCCCAAGGGCATCGGCGCGCTGTACGTGCGCCGCAAGCCGCGCGTGCGCATCGAGGCCCAGATGCACGGCGGCGGCCACGAGCGCGGCATGCGTTCGGGCACGCTGCCGACGCACCAGATCGTCGGCATGGGCGCGGCCTACGCGATCGCCGAAGCCGAGATGGGCGCCGAGAACGAGCGCATCCGCATGCTGCAGAAGCGCCTGCTGGACGGCATCGCCGACATCGAGCAGGTCTTCATCAACGGCGACCTCGAGCGGCGCGTGCCGCACAACGTCAACGCCAGCTTCAACTTCGTCGAGGGCGAGTCGCTGATCATGGGCATCAAGGGCATCGCCGTGTCCTCGGGCTCGGCCTGCACCTCGGCGAGCCTGGAGCCCAGCTACGTGCTGCGTGCGCTGGGCCGCAGCGACGAGCTGGCGCACTCCAGCCTGCGCATGACGATCGGCCGCTTCACGACCGAAGAAGAGATCGACTACGCGGTGTCGACGCTGAAGGACCGCGTCGCCAAGCTGCGCGAGCTGTCGCCCCTCTGGGACATGTACAAGGACGGCGTCGACCTGAGCACGATCCAGTGGTCTGCGCACTGAACGGATAGAACCAGGAGAACTGACATGGCCTACAGCGACAAGGTCGTCGACCACTACGAGAACCCGCGCAACGTCGGGGCGTTCGAGAAGGGCGACGAGACGGTGGGCACCGGCATGGTCGGCGCCCCGGCCTGCGGCGACGTGATGAAGCTGCAGATCAAGGTCGACCCGGACACCGGGCTGATCCAGGACGCGCGTTTCAAGACCTACGGCTGCGGCTCGGCGATCGCGTCGAGCTCGCTGGTCACCGAATGGGTCAAGGGCAAGACGCTGGACCAGGCGCTGGAGATCAAGAACACCGACATCGCCGAGGAACTGGCGCTGCCGCCGGTGAAGATCCACTGCTCGATCCTCGCCGAGGACGCGATCAAGGCCGCGGTCCAGGACTACAAGGCCAAGCACGGCGAAGCCGTGGCGACGCAGCAGTAAGGGGATCATGTCGATCACTCTGACCGAAGCGGCGGCCCGCCACGTCACGCGTTATCTCGGCCGCCGCGGCAAGGGCGTCGGCGTGCGCCTGGGCGTCAAGACGACGGGCTGCTCGGGCCTGGCCTACAAGCTGGAGTACGCCGACGAGGTGGGCGCCGAGGACATCGTCTTCGAGGACCACGGCGTCAAGGTGCTCGTCGACCCGAAGAGCCTGCCCTACCTGGACGGCACGCAGCTGGACTTCGTGCGCGAAGGCCTCAACGAAGGCTTCAAGTTCCACAACCCTCGCGAACGCGACCGTTGCGGCTGCGGCGAGTCGTTCCGCGTCTGACCGACAATACCGGGTTGCCCCGAGTCCGGCGCGGCCCTCGTGGCCGCGCTTTGCCTTGCACGCGATGCTGACCATCCGCCCCGAACGCCCCGACCAGCCCGAGGTCGCCGCGCTGCTCGAGCAGCTCGACGCCTACCTCGCGTCGCTGTACCCGCCGGAGGCCAACCACATCCTCGACGTGCAGGCGCTGCTGGCGCCGGACGTGTACTTCCAGGTCGCGCGCCGCGCCGGCCGGCTGGTGGGCATCGGCGCCTTCCGCCGCATGCCCGGCGAAACCGCCACCGCGGGCGAGCCCTATGGCGAGATCAAGCGCATGTACGTGCCGCCGGCCGAACGTGGCCAGCGCATCGCCGAGAAGCTGCTGAACTCGCTGGAAGACCGGCTGCGCACCGAGAGCTACCGCTGGGCGCTGCTGGAGACCGGCGTCGACCAGCACGAGGCGATCCGTCTGTACGAGCGCTGCGGCTACGTGCGCCGCGCGGCCTTCGCCGGCTACCCCGACAACGGCCTCTCGGCCTTCTACGCCAAGGCGCTATGAAGCTCGATGACGACGATTTCACGCTGCTGGGCCTGCCGCGCCGCCACGCCGTCGACCGCGCCGCGCTCGACGCCGCCTGGCGCCGGCTGCAGGGCGAGGTGCACCCCGACCGCTTCGCCGCCCAGGGCGCCGCCGCGCAGCGCGTGGCGATGCAATGGGCAGTGCGTGTCAACGAGGCCTACCAGCGCCTGAAGGACCCGCTGGCGCGCGCCGCCTACCTCTGCGAGCTGCGTGGCGCCGCCGTCGACGCCGAGCGCAACACGGCGATGCCGACCTCGTTCCTGATGCAGCAGATGCAGTGGCGCGAGGCGCTGGAAGACGCCGCCGACCTGGCCGCCGTCGAGGCGCTGGACGCCGAGGTCGCCGCCGCCGAACGTGCGCTGCTGGCCGACGTCGAGCGCCGTCTCGACACCGAGGACGACGCCGCCGCGGCTGCCGCCGACGTGCGTGCGCTGATGTTCGTGAACCGTTTCCGCCAGGACATCGAGCGCCGCCTCGACGCCCTGGACCCGACCCGCTGAAGAGCCGATGGCGCTGCTGCAGATCTCCGAACCGGGCGCGACGCCCGACCCGCACCAGCGGCGCATCGCCGTCGGCATCGACCTGGGCACGACACATTCGCTGGTCGCCTCGCTGCGCCACGGCGTCGCCGAGTGCCTGCCCGACGACCAGGGCCGCGTGCTGCTGCCTTCGGCGGTGCGTTATCTGGACAACGGGGGCCGCCGTATCGGCTGGGACGCGCTGGCCGCGGCCGCCGAGGACCCCGAGAACACCGTCGTCTCGGCCAAGCGCCTGATGGGCCGCCGCCTGGCCGACCTGCAGGGCACGGCGGGCAAGCTGCCGTACCGTTTCGTCGACACGCCGGGCATGGTGGCCATCGCCACGCGCGACGGCGAGAAGACGCCGGTCGAGGTCTCGGCCGAGATCCTGGCGGCGCTGCGCCAGCGCGCCGAGGACTCGTTCGACGACGAGATCTTCGGCGCCGTCATCACCGTGCCGGCCTACTTCGACGACGCCCAGCGCCAGGCGACCAAGGCCGCGGCCCAGCTCGCCGGGCTGAACGTGCTGCGCCTGATCAGCGAGCCGACCGCGGCCGCGGTGGCCTACGGCCTGGACCAGGGCAGCGAAGGCCTGTACGCCGTCTACGACCTCGGCGGCGGCACCTTCGACCTGTCGCTGCTGCGCCTGAACCGCGGCGTCTTCGAGGTCGTCGCCACCGGCGGCGACGCGGCGCTGGGCGGCGACGACATCGACCACGCGCTGGCCGACTGGGCGCTGGCGCAGGCCGGCGTCGCGGCCGTGTCGCCGCAGGACAAGCGCGCCGCGCTGGTCGCCGCGCGTGCCGCCAAGGAGGCGCTGAGCGCCGCCGAGAGCGCCACCTGGCGCACCACCATCGGCGGCGCCGAACACGCCGTCGAGCTGACGCGCGGCCAGCTCGAGACGCTGGCGCGGCCGCTGGTCGAGCGCACGCTGGCGCTGGTGCGCAAGGTGCTGCGCGACGCCCGCGTCACGCGCGAGGAGGTGCAGGGCGTGGTGATGGTCGGCGGCGCGACGCGCATGCCGCTGGTGCGCACCGCGGTCGGCGAACTCTTCGGCCGCGAGGTGCTGACCAACCTGAACCCCGACGAGGTCGTCGCGCTGGGCGCGGCGATCCAGGCCAACGCGCTGGCCGGCAACGCCGGCGACGGCGAACTGCTGCTGCTCGACGTGATCGCGCTGTCGCTGGGGCTGGAGACGATGGGCGGCCTGGTCGAGCGCATCGTCGAGCGCAACACGACGATCCCGGTGGCCAAGGCGCAGGACTTCACGACCTTCAAGGACGGCCAGACGGCGATGGCGATCCACGTCGTCCAGGGCGAACGCGACCTCGTTTCCGAGTGCCGCTCGCTGGCGCGTTTCGAGCTGCGCGGCATCCCGCCGATGGCTGCCGGCGCGGCGCGCATCCGCGTCACCTTCCAGGTCGACGCCGACGGCCTGCTCAGCGTCTCGGCGCGCGAGCAGGGCTCGGGCGTCGAGGCCAGCGTCGTCGTCAAGCCGAGCTACGGCCTGGACGACGGCCAGATCGCCCGCATGCTGCAGGAAGGTTTCACGCACGCCGCCGACGACATGGCCGCACGCGCGCTGCGCGAGGCCCAGGTCGAGGCCGAGCGCATGGTGCTGGCCACGCGCGCCGCGCTGGACGCCGACGGCGCGCTGCTGTCGGCCGAGGAGCGCGCGGCGATCGACACGCTGATCGCGGAGACGCTGGCGATCGCCGCCGGCAGCGACGCCGCGGCGATCGAAGCCGCCGTCAAGGCGCTGGCCGACGGCACCGAAGCCTTCGCCGCAGCGCGCATGAACCAAGGCATCCGGCAGGCGCTGTCCGGCCGCCGTGTCGAGGACGTCTGAACCATGCCCGTCATCCGAATCCTTCCCCACCCCGAGTACTGCCCCGAAGGCAAGACCGTCGAGGCGCCGGCCGGCACCTCGATCTGCGAGGCGCTGCTGGACAACGGCGTCGAGATCGAGCACGCCTGCGAGATGAGCTGCGCCTGCACCACCTGCCACGTCGTCGTGAAGGAGGGCTTCGCGTCGCTGGGCGAACTCGACGAGACCGAGGAAGACCTGCTCGACCGCGCCTGGGGGCTGCAGCCGACCTCGCGGCTGAGCTGCCAGGCCATCCTGTCGAACCAGGACGTGACGGTCGAGATCCCGCGCTACTCGATCAATCACGCGCGCGAGAAGCACTGAGCCGGAGCACCGCGCCCCGCGTCGGTGCCAGGGTCTTGTCGCCAAGCGAAAAAAAACCTCCCCGGCGCGAGCCGGAGAGGTGGGTATAAAGGGCCTGTTGCCCTGCTGAGGAGATAGACAGACACCCGACGGAGGTGTCGCTTTCTCTCTCGCAAGCACCGTGCCAGCACTTCGGGAGGCGCGCACCAGCGCCCCTACACTGCCCGCCATGATCGTTCTCGGATTCGAGTCTTCCTGCGACGAGACCGGCGTCGCGCTGGTCGAGACCCGGCCCGGTGCCGCACCGCGCCTGCTCGGCGAGGCGCTGCACAGCCAGGCCGAGATGCACGCCGAATACGGCGGCGTCGTGCCCGAACTGGCTTCGCGTGACCACATCCGCCGCGTGCTGCCGCTGGCGCGCCAGGTGCTCGCCGAATCGGGGCGCACGCTGGTCGAAGTCGACCTCGTCGCCTACACGCGCGGCCCGGGGCTGGCCGGCGCGCTGCTGGTCGGCGCCGGCGTCGCCGTTGCACTCGGCGCCGCGCTCGGGCGGCCGACCTTCGGTGTGCACCACCTCGAAGGCCACCTGCTGTCGCCTTTCCTCGCCGACCCGGCGCCCGAGTTCCCGTTCGTCGCGCTGCTCGTCTCGGGCGGGCACACGCAGCTGATGCGCGTCGACGCCGTCGGCTCCTACGAGTTGCTCGGCGAGACGATCGACGACGCCGCCGGCGAAGCCTTCGACAAGAGCGCCAAGCTGCTCGGCTTGGGCTACCCGGGCGGGCCGGCGCTGTCGAGGCTGGCCGAGTTCGGCGACGCCACGGCCTTCGCGCTGCCGCGGCCGCTGCTGCACAGCGGCGACCTCGACTTCTCGTTCGCCGGCCTCAAGACCGCGGTGATGACGCAGCAGCGCAAGCTGGGCACCAATGTCTGCGAGCAGTCGCGTGCCGACCTGGCGGCGTCGACGCAGGCGGCGATCGTCGACGTGCTGTCGGCCAAGGCGCTGCGTGCGCTGAAGGCCAGCGGCACGAAGCGCCTGGTCGTCGCTGGCGGCGTCGGCGCCAACCGCCGGCTGCGCGAGACGCTGGACGCCGGCGCGAAGAAGCTCGGCGCGCGTGTCTTCTACCCGCCGCTGGCGCTGTGCACCGACAACGGCGCGATGATCGCGATGGCCGCGGCGATGCGGCTGGAGCGCGGTCTGGCGCAGGGCAGCACCGACGGCGCCTTCGACGTGCGGCCGCGCTGGCCGCTGGACGAGCTGTCGGCGACCGCTTCCCAGGACTCCGCTTCCATCCTTCGATGACTTCTTCCTCCCTGACGCGCCGCACCTGGCTGGCGCTCGCCGCGGCCGGCATGGCCGCCCCGCTGCACGCGCAGCCGCCGGCCGCACCGATCAAGATCGCGCTGATCGAGGGCCTGTCGGGCGCCTTCGCCAATGCCGGCGACGCCGTCGCGCGCAACATCCAGTGGGCCGTCGAGCGTGTCAACGCGCGCGGCGGCGTGCGCCTGCCCGGTGGCGCGCGGCCGCTGGAGCTGGTGCGCCTGGACAGCAAGGGCTCGACCGAGGAGGCGCTGTCGCTGCTGCGCGCGGCGCTGGACCAGCGCATCGCCTTCGTGCTGCAGGGCAACAGCTCGGCCACCGCGACGGCGCTGATCGACGCGCTCGACAAGCACAACGCGCGTGAACCCGATCGGCGCGCGATCTTCCTCAACTACTCGGCCGTCGACCCGTCGCTGACCAACGAGCGCTGCAGCTTCTGGCACTTCCGCTTCGACGCCCACGCCGACATGCGTCTGGCGGCGCTGACCGACGTGCTGCGTGACGATCGTTCGGTGAAGAAGGTCTACCTGATCGGCCAGGACTACAGCTTCGGCCAGCACGTCAACCGCAAGGCGCGCGAGATGATCGCCGCCAAGCGCCCCGACATCGAGATCGTCGGCGACGAGCTTCACCCGATGGGCCGGGTGAAGGACTTCATCCCCTACGCCACGAAGATCAAGACCAGCGGCGCCCAGGCGGTGCTGACCGGCAACTGGGGCAACAACCTGACGCTGCTGGTGCGCGCGCTGCGCGAGGTCGGCAGCGACGCCAAGCTCTACACCTTCTACGGCAACGCGCTGGGCGCGCCGGCGGCGGTGGGCGACGCCGGCATCGGCTCGGTGCTGGCGGTGGCCGAGTGGCACCCGAACGTCGGCGGCGCGCCGGCCGAGTCCTTCTACGCCGCGTTCCGCAAACGTTTCCCCGACCCGCGCGAAGACTACGTGCATGCGCGCATGCAGGTGATGGTCGAGATGCTGGCCGCGGCGATCGAACGTGCGCGCAGCACCGAGGCCGCCGCCGTGGCGCGCTCGTTCGAAGGCCTGAGCTACGACGGTGCCACGCTCGGCGGCCTGCATCGCGCGACGATGCGCGCCGAGGACCACCAGCTGCAGCAGCCGCTGGTCGTCAGCGTGATGGAACGCGCCGGCACGCGCGAGGTGCCGCACGACGTCGAAGGCTCGGGCTACGGCTTCAAGACGCTGCGCCGCCTGGACGCCGCCGCCGTCGCCCAGCCCACGACCTGCCGCATGAGCCGCCCCCGCTGATACCGAGACTCCGATGCGCGACACCATCCAGACCCTGCCGGCTTCCAAGATCCGCGAAGTCGCCAACGCCGGCCTCGGCCGCGACGACGTGCTCGCCTTCTGGTTCGGCGAAAGCGACGAGGTCACGCCCGAGCCGGTGCGGCTGGCCGCGGCGCGTTCCCTCGAGGCCGGCGAGACCTTCTATTCGCACAACCTCGGCCTGCCCGAGCTGCGCGAGGCGATCGCCGCCTACGCCAGCGCGCTGCACGGCCCGGTCGACGCCGGGCGCATCGCCGTGACCTCCTCGGGCGTCAACGCGCTGATGCTGGCGATGCAGCTGCTGGTCGGCGCCGGCGACGAGGTCGTCGCCGTCGTGCCGGTCTGGCCCAACCTGACGGCGCAGCCGGAGATCCTGGGTGCCACCGTCACCCGCGTGCCGCTGCGGCCGCAGGGCGGGCGCTGGGCGCTGGACCTGGACGAGCTGCTGGCGCGCATCACCGAACGCAGCCGCGTGCTGCTGGTCAACGCGCCGAACAACCCGACCGGTTGGACGCTGACACGCGCCGAGCAGCAGGCGATCCTGGAGCACTGCCGCAGGACGGGCACCTGGATCGTCGCCGACGAGGTCTACGAGCGCCTGGTCTTCGACGGCGGCGCCCAGGCCGCGCCGAGCTTCCTGGACATCGCCGGCGACGACGACCGGCTGGTCGTCGTGCACAGCTTCAGCAAGAGCTTCCTGATGACCGGCTGGCGCCTGGGCTGGCTGGTGCTGCCGGCCGGCCACCACGACAGCATCGGCAAGCTGCTGGAGTTCAACAGCTCCTGCGCCCCGGTCTTCGTGCAGCGCGGCGGCCTGGCGGCGCTGGGCATCGCCGAGAGCTTCGTGCCCGGCCTCGTCGGGCGCCTGCGCGGCTGCCGCGACCGGCTGGTCGCCGGGCTGCAGGCGCTGCCCGGCGTCACGGTGGCCTCGCCGCCGGGCGGCATGTACGCCTTCTTCCGCGTCGAGGGCCGCGACGATTCGCTGGCCTTCGCCAAGGTGCTGGTGCGCGACCACGGCCTGGGCCTGGCGCCGGGCGCGGCCTTCGGCCCGGAAGGCGAGGGCTGGCTGCGCTGGTGCTTCGCGTCCAAGGACCCGGCACGGCTGGATGCGGGGCTGGAACGGCTGGCGGCCGCGATCCGTCTATAATCGCGTGTTCCGCTGGTTTCGGCCGGCGGGATCCACGCACGGCACCGGTCGGTTTCACTGGTGATCCGCAAGTCCGCAACACGGAAACCGCAGCCAGCGCCGACGGCCTGGGCGGTCTCCACTCGTCAAGAGGAAACGCCCATGTCCCTCGATATCGCGAAGAAGGCCGAGATCGTCGCGGCCAACGCCCGTGGCGCCAACGACACCGGCTCCCCCGAAGTCCAGGTCGCGCTGCTGACCGCTCGCATCAACGAGCTGACCCCGCACTTCAAGCAGCACCTGAAGGACCACCACGGCCGCCGCGGCCTGCTGAAGATGGTCAACCAGCGCAAGCGCCTGCTGGCCTACCTGAAGGACCGTGCGCCCGAGCGCTACACCGCGCTGATCGCCAAGCTGGGTCTTCGCAAGTAAGAATCGGATCCGGGGCTGCCGCACTAGCGGCGGCCCCGTCTTCACCGCTTTCTCCAACCGGGCACGGACGCAGCCGTGTCATTCCAACGACGCCTCGAACAGGGTTTCACTGGAATGGCATCGCGCCGGCCCAACACCGAAAGGCAATGCCCATGAGCATGTTCAACAAGGTCACGAAGAGCTTCCAATGGGGCTCGCACCAGGTCACGATGGAAACGGGCGAGATCGCCCGCCAGTCCACCGGCGCCGTCGTCGTCAGCGTCGACGACACCGTCGTGCTGGCCACCGTGGTCGCCAAGACCGACGCCAAGGCCGGCCAGGACTTCTTCCCGCTGACCGTCGACTACATCGAGAAGACCTACGCCGCCGGCAAGATCCCCGGCAGCTTCTTCAAGCGTGAAGGCCGCCCGAGCGAACTCGAGACGCTGACCTCGCGCCTGATCGACCGCCCGATCCGTCCGCTGTTCCCTGAAGGCTTCTACAACGAAGTCCAGGTCGTCATCCACGTGCTGAGCCTGAACCCCGAGGTCCAGGCCGACATCCCGGCGATGATCGCGACCAGCGCCGCGCTGTCGATCAGCGGCATCCCGTTCAACGGCCCGATCGGCGCCGCGCGCGTCGGCTACGTCAACGGCGAATACGTGCTCAACCCGAGCGCCGCCCAGCTGGCCGACAGCCAGATGGACCTCGTCGTCGCCGGCACCGAAGCCGCCGTGCTGATGGTCGAGTCCGAAGCCACCGAGCTGTCCGAGGAAGTCATGCTCGGCGCCGTCGTCTTCGGCCACGACCAGGGCAAGATCGCGATCGCCGCGATCAACGAGCTGGTGCGCGAAGCCGGCAAGCCGGCCTGGGACTGGCAGCCGCCGGCCAAGGACGAGCCGTTCATCGCCAAGGTCACCGCGCTGGCCGAAGAGCCGCTGCGCGCCGCCTACCAGATCCGCAGCAAGCAGGCCCGTACCCAGGCCACGCGTGCCGTCGGCGCCAGCGTGCAGGCCGCGCTGAAGGCCGAAGGCGTCGCCTTCGACCCGGTCGCCGTCGACAACCTGCTGTTCGAGATCGAAGCGCGCATCGTGCGCGGCCAGATCCTGGCCGGCGAGCCGCGCATCGACGGCCGCGACACGCGCACCGTGCGCCCGATCGAGATCCGCTCCAGCGTGCTGCCGCGCACCCACGGCTCGGCGCTGTTCACGCGCGGCGAGACGCAGGCGCTGGTCGCCGCGACGCTGGGCACCGAACGCGACGCGCAGCGCATCGATGCGCTGGCCGGCGAGTTCGAAGACCGCTTCATGCTGCACTACAACATGCCCCCGTTCGCCACCGGCGAGACGGGCCGCGTGGGCAGCCCCAAGCGCCGCGAGATCGGCCACGGCCGTCTGGCCAAGCGCGCGCTGGTCGCCGTGCTGCCGAACAAGGACGAGTTCCCGTACACGATGCGCGTGGTCTCGGAGATCACCGAGTCCAACGGTTCGTCGTCGATGGCCTCGGTCTGCGGCGGCTGCCTGTCGCTGCTGGACGCCGGCGTGCCGCTGAAGGCGCACGTCGCCGGCATCGCGATGGGCCTGATCAAGGAAGCCAACCGCTTCGCCGTGCTGACCGACATCCTCGGTGACGAGGATCACCTCGGCGACATGGACTTCAAGGTGGCCGGCACCGCCAGCGGCATCACGGCGCTGCAGATGGACATCAAGATCCAGGGCATCACCAAGGAGATCATGCAGGTCGCCCTGGCGCAGGCCAAGGAAGCGCGTCTGCACATCCTGGGCAAGATGGTCGAGGCCGTCGGCGGTGCCAAGGCCGAGGTGAGCCAGTTCGCCCCGCGCCTGTACACGATGAAGATCAACCCGGAGAAGATCCGTGACGTCATCGGCAAGGGTGGCGCGACGATCCGGGCGCTGACCGACGAGACCGGCTGCACGATCGACATCGGCGAAGACGGCACGATCACGATCGCCAGCACCGACGCCGACAAGGCCGCCTTCGCCCAGAAGCGCATCGAGGAGATCACGGCCGAGGCCGAGATCGGCAAGGTCTACGAAGGCCCGATCACCAAGATCCTGGACTTCGGCGCCCTGGTCAACATCCTGCCGGGCAAGGACGGTCTGCTGCACATCAGCCAGATCGCCCACCAGCGTGTCGAGAAGGTCACCGACTTCCTGACCGAAGGCCAGGTCGTCAAGGTCAAGGTGCTCGAGACCGACGAGAAGGGCCGCATCAAGCTCAGCATGAAGGCGCTGCTCGACAAGCCGGAAGGCTACGTCGAGGAAGAGCGTCCGCGCCGCGAGCGCAGCGACCGTGGTGAACGCGGCGAGCGTGGCGACCGTGGTCCGCGCCGCGAGCGTGAACCCCGCGAGCCGCGTGAACCGCGCGAGCCGCGTGCCGAGGCGGCCCCGGCGGCCGACGCGCCGGCCGCCGCGGCGCCGGCTCCGGAACAGGGCGCCGAGCGCGCCCCGGGCCAGGAGTAAGACGCGGCCATGCGTGCCGTCGAGATCAGCCGTTTCGGCCCGCCCGAGGTGCTGCAGCTGGTGCAGCGCCCGGCGCCGGTGCCGGCGGCCGGCGAGCTGCTGATCGCGGTGCAGGCTTCGGGCGTCAACCGCCCGGACGTGCTGCAGCGCAAGGGTCACTACCCGCCGCCGCCGGGTGCCTCCGACCTTCCGGGTCTGGAGGTCGCCGGCACGGTGCTGGCCGGTGCGCCGGCGGATCTCGCGGCCGCGGGCCTGGCGATCGGCGACGCGGTCTGCGCGCTGGTCGCCGGTGGCGGCTACGCCGAGCAGTGCGTCGCTCCGGCGGTGCAGTGCCTGCCGCTGCCGCGCGGGCTGTCGATGGTCGAGGCGGCGAGCCTGCCCGAGACCTTCTTCACCGTCTGGCAGAACGTGTTCTCGATCGCCCGCCTGGCGCGCGGCGAGACCCTGCTGGTGCAGGGCGGCACGAGCGGCATCGGCGTCACCGCGATCCAGCTCGCCAAGGCCTTCGGCGCGCAGGTGATCGTCACCGCCGGCAGCGACGACAAGTGCGCCGCCGCGCTGGCCGTCGGCGCCGACCACGCGATCAACTACCGCACGCAGGACTTCGCCGCCGAGGCCAAGCGCCTGACCGATGGCCGCGGCGTCGACGTCGTGCTCGACATGGTCGCCGGCGACTACGTCGCGCGCGAGGTCGAGTGCCTGGCGGTCGATGGCCGCCTGGCGCTGATCGCGGTGCAGGGCGGCACGGCAAGCAGCTTCGATGCCGGCCAGATGCTGCGCAAGCGCATCGCGATCACCGGTTCGACGCTGCGTGCGCGCAGCGTGGCCTACAAGGCCGGCCTGGCGCGCGCGCTGCGCGATCAGGTCTGGCCCTTGCTTGAGACCGGCGCCGTCAAGCCGGTCGTGCACCGCGTGTTCCCGGCGGCCGAAGCGGCCGCGGCGCACGCGCTGATGGAATCCGGTTCGCACGTCGGCAAGATCGTGCTGACCTGGTGAACCCCTTCTCGAGGACTCACAAGATGCGACGCAAGCTCGTGGTGGGCAACTGGAAGATGCATGGCAGCCGCCCGGCCAACGCCGAGCTGCTGGCCGCGCTGATCGCCGGCCGTCCTTACGCCGCCGATGTGGCGGTCTGCGTGCCCAACGTGTTCCTGTCCGAGACCGCGGCGACGCTGGCCGGCAGCGACCTGCGCTGGGGCGCGCAAGACGTCTCCGAGCACGAGCAGGGCGCCTACACCGGCGAGGTGTCGGCGGCGATGCTGGCCGAGTGCGGCTGCCGCTACGCCATCGTCGGCCACTCGGAACGCCGCGCCTACCACGCCGAGAGCGACGCCGTCGTCGCACGCAAGGCGCAGGCGGCGCTGGCGCGCGGCGTGACGCCGATCGTCTGCGTCGGCGAGACCCTGGAGCAGCGCGACGCCGGCGAGACCGAAGCGGTCGTCAAGCGCCAGCTCTCGGCGGTGATCCACCAGCTGACGCATTGCGCCAGCGAGATCGTCGTCGCCTACGAGCCCGTCTGGGCCATCGGCACCGGCCGCACCGCGACGCCCGAACAGGCGCAGGCGGTGCACGCCGTGCTGCGCTCGCAGCTGCACGCGGCCACCGGCCGCGGCCACACGATGCGCATCCTCTACGGCGGCAGCGTCAAGGCGGACAACGCCGCGACGCTGTTCGCGCAACCCGACATCGAC
>JASGHA010000011.1:0-38243 GCA_049841175.1 Rubrivivax sp.
TGAGGGATTCGTGCGCACGCGCCGTTGTGCGCGTGAGCCGAGCGCCAGTAACGCTGGGAAACCTCGTCCCGAGTCTGCGCTGCGGCCGACAGAGCGTCATTTCGGGCTGATTTACCTCTACACATCGGGCATCATCGCCAAGCGCGAAGCGCACGAGCAGATGGCGCAACGGCCACGCGATCCGGAGGACGGCCCCCCTTCCTCCCCTACGTCTGCGGACACGAACGTCGTGGCTCCGCACGGCTCTTACACGTCCGCGCCAGCAGAGCGGCCGAGCGCACCACCTTTGCGCCCGAGACCGCAGGCGTCCGAGCGTCCGGCGTTTGGTCGACCGAGTCCTTCTGGGCGGCCGAGTGCCACGCCTTCAACTCGGCCAAGCGCTCGCCCCACGCCCTTCGCAGCGCCACGGCGATCCTCGGACTCCGGCTCGCCGCGACCGCCGTCTCTCGACGATGCCCACGACATGGAGCCGGGCGACTTCACCGAACCGGCGACTTTCAGCATCCAGCCGCCGAAGCCCTCGCGTTCTCCGTCGCTACCACCGCCCGTACTCGCGCCGATGCCACGGGCGAGTCGTCCGATCGCGGTCCCACTCGACACCACGGCCCTTCCGCCCGTGCCCGCGGCGCTGGCAAGTTCGACGACGGCGCCCAAACCGCGCACGCTGAATCATCCGCTGCTCAGCATTTCGGCGTTCATGATCATGATTCGGCGCCGCGGCCGCTCCCGTGGCTCGGTATCTCGGAGTGTTCGAGTCGCTGCCGGCCGTCCACGCCCAAGCCGTGACTCGTCCGCTGCCTGTCGCCGCGAAGCCGGAAGTGCCAGCCGCCCAAGCGCCTTTGCCGAAGACCGAGCACGATCTTCGCCTCGCTCAGCTGGCCGCCCTCGAGGGACAGCTGCCAAAAGAGCCGAAAGCGGCGGCGAGCTGGCTGATGAAAGCTGCGGAGGAGCGGCGAGCAGCCGGCGACTTCCCTCGCTGAACTGATGTTGGCGCGTGCGCTCGAACACGACGAAGACAACGCCGAACTCGCGTTCGCGTTCGCGCGCGTACGTCTTTCGCAGGGCAACATCGAGGGCGCCGAAGGCTGGGTGCTCAAGGCAATCCAGCTCGATCCGGCGTCCGCGGCCTATCACACGTTTTACGCAGACCTGCTCGCAGGACAGGGCAAGCCGCGCGAAGCCATCCGCGCCCGCCGCCAAGCACAGACGCTAAAGCGCTGAAGATTCGCGGCCGTCGCCTCCATCGAGCGCCGCCGACCGAGAACCGACGCGGGCCGGCCGAGCACGCGTCGTCTCCTGTGCGCAGAACATTGCGTCACCGTTTATACGGCCACGAAACCCAGCAGAAACACCCACCCCCTACCGTGGTGTCGCACGCTTGGAGGATGGAAGATGAAGAGCGGTCTACACAAGGACTCGGTGTGGCTGCGCCTGGTCGGCCTGACCGGGCTCGCCGTGACGGTGAGCGGAGTTTTGGGCGTTTCAAAGGCATGGGCTGAAGAACCTTCGGCCGCAGAGCTCGCACAGCGCATCGCCGACCTCGAGGCGTACATCACCAACGGCGCGCCGAAGAACCTCCAGAGCGCAGGCCCTGGGCACAACGCCTGGATGATGACCTGCGCGGCGCTCGTGCTGTTCATGACGCTCCCCGGCCTGGCGCTGTTTTACGGAGGCCTCGTGCGGCGCAAGAACGTGCTGTCCGTGCTCGCACAGTGCTGCGGCATGGCAGGCGTGGTGACGGTGCTGTGGTGGGGCGTCGGTTACAGCTTTGCGTTCGCACCACGGCAACGCCGTTCATGGGCGTTCTTCAAGTTCGCGATGTTCAAGGGCGTGAACGCGCTGCCCGAACACGAACTACTCGTACTGGGTCTCGCAAAACGTGTTCGCGATCTATCAGCTGATGTTCGCGATCATCACGCCCGCGTTGATCGTCGGCGCGATCGCGGAGCGCATGAAGTTTGCGGCGATCATGGCCTTCCTCGTGCTGTGGATGCTGGTGATCTACTTCCCGATGGCGCACATGGTGTGGGGCGTCGACGGCTTCATGAACGGCGTGTGGAACGCCAAGGCGACGATCAAAGCCATCGACTTCGCAGGCGGCACCGTCGTGCACATGACCTCCGGCTGGTCGGCGCTCGTGTTGTGCGTGATGCTCGGCAAACGGCGCGGCTTCGGTCAGCGCGCTTTTGCACCGCATAGCCTCGTGTTGACGATGGTCGGCACTGGCATGTTGTGGGTGGGCTGGTACGGCTTCAATGCTGGCAGCGCCGTCGCAGCCGATGGCATCGCCGCCAACGCTTTCATGACCACGACGCTCGCTGCTGCCGTCGCGGGCGCCGTCTGGCCGGGCATGGAGTGGCTCATGCACGGCAAGCCCACGGTGCTCGGGTTCTGCTCGGGCGCGGTCGGCGGTTTGGTCGTGATCACGCCGGCCGCCGGTTTCGTCACGGCATCGAGCGCGGTGCTGATGGGCGTCCTCGCTGGCGTCGTACCGTATCTCGCCTGCACGAAGCTCAAAGCGGCACTCAAATACGATGACGCGCTCGACACGTTCGGCGTGCACGGCGTGGGTGGCACCCTCGGCGCGCTGTTGACCGGCATCTTCGCGACCGCGGACATGAACCCGAACCTGTCGACGAATCTGGCGGACTTGGTCGGCAAGACACTGTGGATCGAACAGGTGAAAGCGATCGGCTTCACGATCGTGGTGTCGGCGATCGGAACGATCGTGCTCGCCTCGATCGTCAAAGCAGTGATTGGCCTGCGTCCAGACGCGGAAGACGAAGAAGCCGGTCTCGACTACACCGATCACGGCGAAGCCGGTTACCACAACGACGAATCGAGCCTCGGACACGTGGAAGCATTGGCTGCGCGCGAGGTCGTCGAAGCCCCTGCGGCGATCGTCACCAGCAAGGCTTAGCGCAGCATATCGTGACGATGAGCACGCGGGCGAACGAGTCCCCTCGGCCGCGCGCGTCGCACGAAGGCGCTTACTGCACGAGTGATCGAAGCGGAGCCTGATCAAAACGGGCTCCGCTCGCATTAACCACCCTCGCGTGCGATGCGCCGACACCTTGTCGGGCGCGATCGGGTGCGCGATATCTGGGTCGTGATCGTCATCGTCGCCGAAAAACCGTCCGTCGCGCGAGACATTGCGCGCGTGGTGGGTGCGACGGCGCGCGGCGAAGGTCACCTGCATGGCCAGGGCTACATCGTCACCTGGGCGATCGGCCATCTCGTCACGCTCTGCGAGCCCGAGGCGATCGATCCGGCCTGGAAGGGCTGGCGCTTCGAGACGCTGCCGATGATCCCGCGCGCCTGGCCGTTGTCGATCATCGAGAACACCGAACAACAGTTTCGGGTGGTCGCGCGGCTGATCACTCAAGCGAGCACACGTGAAGTCGTGTGCGCCACGGACGCGGGCCGCGAAGGCGAACTGATTTTTCGCTACATCGCCGAAGCAAGTCGACTCGACAAACCGGTCAAGCGCTTGTGGATCTCGTCGCTAACCGAAGAAGCAATCCGTGATGGATTCGAAGAGGCTGCGCGACGGGCGCGCCTTTGATGGCCTGGCAGATGCAGCGCGGGGTCGCAGTCGCGCCGACTGGCTCGTGGGCATGAACCTGACGCGCGCCTACACGCTCGGTGGTCGCCACAGCGGAGAACGCGAGGTCTTTTCGGTCGGCCGCGTGCAGACGCCCACGCTTTCGCTGGTCGTCGAGCGCGATCGGGCGATTCGAAGCGTTCGTGCCCGAGCCGTATCTCGAGGTCGCGATCGACGTCGCCCGCGCCGGTACTTCGCAAGAAGAGCCCACCTTCGAAGCCCGCTTCATTCGGGCTGATGCCCCCGACAAGCCCGCCCGGCTCGACGCCAACGGTGAAGAAGCCGAACCTGGTCGTCGAGCGCGCGCGACGTGGCGAACCCGCCGTTGCCTCGATCGAACGCGAAGAAAAGCGCGCCCGCCCTGCCCTCCTTTACGACCTGACGGAGCTGCAGCGTCATGCCAGCCGGCTCTATGGATTTTCCGCCAAGCGCACCTTGGAGATCGCGCAAGCGCTGTACGAGCAGCACAAGCTGATCAGCTATCCGCGCACCGACAGCCGTCATCTTTCGGCCGAAATCGAACGCGAGCTGCCCGCGATCGTGTCGAAGATCCGCGCGCCTTACGAGGAGCTGCTCGAGGAGGGCACGGGCGAGCGGCCGCTCGGTCGGCGCTTCGTGGACGACACGCAGGTGAGCGACCACCACGCCATCATCCCCACCGGTCGCTTTGCGCGTCTTCCGCCGAGCAGCGATGAGGCCAAACTGTACGACCTGATCTGCCGTCGCTTGTTGGCCGCGTGGCAGAAGGATCACGTCTGGGCCACGACGACGGTCCGCATCGAAGTGCGTACGCAGGATGCGTCCGACGTGATCGTGGATCGCTACTTGGCGACCGGACAGATGGTGCTCGAAGAGGGCTACCGACGGTTGGATGTCAAAACGAAGAAGTCCGCGCTCGACGGAGCCGCGCACCGGACTTGCCCAAGCTCAGCGAAGGCGATGCGCTCGAGGTACGCGATGCGCGCGCCGACGCAAAGACCACGCGTCCTCCGCCGCCTTTCAGCGAAGCCTCGCTGCTGACGGCGATGGAAACGGCCGGTCGCACGCTCGACGACAAAGAGCTGAGCGACGCGATGCGCGAACGAGGCCTCGGCACGCCGGCCACGCGCGCGGCGATCATCGAGACCTTACTGACCCGCGGCTACGTCGATCCGTGATCAGAAGGCGTTGCGCGCCACGAGCAAGGGGCGCGCGTTGATCGACGTCGTGCATCCGCACGTGAAGAGCGCGGCGATGACGGGCGAGTGGGAACACAAGCTGCGCTTGATCGAGCGCGGCAAGCACGACCTCGACGCGTTCATGCACGGAGATTGAGCGCTTCGTGTGCGACGTGATCGGCCAAGGACCTGCGCCGACGTCGAGCGAAGGACGAAGCGCGGCCAATCACGGCGACGACCCCGTCCGTACGAACGGCGCTTCAGATGCGAACTCGAGTCCGCGAGCGAACGGCTCTGTGCGCCCGACACCTGTGCAACTTGGCCGAAGTGCGCACGCGAATGGCACAAACAAAGCCGCAGGCGTTCAGCCGAGCGGGCGGCGAAACGTATGCGCCGCCGCGGCTTTCGCCCGATGTCGCTCAGCTGCACAAGCAGAAAACCTTGCGGCTCGCGTACGCGGTCCACTTTCACTCGACGAGGTTCTCGCCGAACGCTTTGGCTTCGGCGCGTTTCGTCCGCATCAGCGCGCGGTCTGCGAGCATCTCGTGGAAGGCCGCAGCGTGCTGCTCGTCATGCCGACGGGCGCCGGCAAGTCGCTCTGTTATCAACTGCCGGGTGTAGCGCGCGGCGGCACCACGCTGGTCGTGAGCCCGTTGATCGCGCTGATGGAAGATCAAGCGAGCAAGCTGGTCGCCCAAGGCTTTCGCGGCCGAGCGCATTCACTCGGGCGCTGGCGCGTGAAGACGCTCGCGAGACGTGTCGCGCTTACTTACGCGGTGATCTCGACTTTCTGTTCATCGCACCCGAAAGACTGCGCGTGCCCGGTTTTGCCGAGTTGTTGGGCAGCCGGCCGCCGACGCTGATCGCGATCGACGAAGCACACTGCATTTCGCAATGGGGCCACGATTTTCGGCCCGACTACCGCATGTTGCGCGATCGCTTGCCGCGCTCCGCCCAGACGCCAGTCGTCGCACTCACGGCCACCGCGACGAAGGCCGTGCAGCGCGACATCTTGGAACAGCTCGGCATGCGCGACGCGATGCACGTCGATCCACGGCTTTCGGCGCGACGAACTTGCGCCTCGACGTCGTCGAAGCCACGCCGAAGCAGCGCGAGGTCCGATCGCCCGCAGCCTGCTTTCGGAAACGGGGCGCCTGCCCGGCAATTTTGTATGCACCCACGCGCAAGCACGCCGATGACGTCGCGGCCGCAGAGCTCGCGCGCTCGTTCCGCGCCGCCGCCTATCACGCAGGGCTCGACTCCGCGACGCGCGAGCGCGTACAGAGCGCGTTCTTGCGCGGCGAGCTCGACAGTGATCGTGGCCACGATCGCTTTCGGCATGGGCATCGACAAATCGGACGTGCGCACGATCATCCACCTCGCGAGCCCGTCGACGATCGAGAGCTACTACCAAGAGATCGGGCGCGCAGGACGCGATGGCTTGCCGTCCCTGGCCTTGATGTTGTGCTCGGCCGGCGATCGACGAATGCACCAGTTCTTCTTCGATCGCGACTACCCGGAGCCGAGTGAGCTGGGGCGCGTCTACAGCGCCGTCGAACACGAACCGATGTGGAAAGGCTCGCTCGCGCGCCAACTCAAGCTCGACGATGAAGTCCTCGAGCGCATCCTCGACAAGCTTTGGATGCACGGCGGCGTGCGCATCGACGAAGACGACAAGGTCGAGGCACTCAGCCGTGCTTTCGAGCGCACCTACCCGCCGCAGCGCCGGCATCGCGAGGCACGACGAGGTCGGCCGAGCGGATGCGCGCGGCGAGCTTCGGACTGATGCCGATGCCGACGTCGCCGGCATACAGCGGGTGGGCGTTGTCGAAGGTGTCCTGGAAGCGGAAGCCGCAGGCCACCGGCAGGCGCCAGTTCTCGGCGAAGCGCTGCAGCGCCGCGGCGGCCTCGGCGTCCCAGCCGCTGCCGCCGGCGATGACGATGGGCCGTTCGGCTTCCAGCAGCAGCCGGCGCAGGTCGCGCAAGGCGCCGGGCGCCGGCCAGGCCAGCGCCGGCTCGACACGCGGCAGCACCGGCGCGGCGGTCTCGCGTGTCAGCACGTCCTCGGGCAGCACCAGCACCACCGGGCCGGGCCGGCCCTGCATCGCGGTGTGGAAAGCGCGCGCGACGTACTCAGGCAGGCGGTCGGCGTCGTGCACCTCGCCGACCCACTTGGCCATGCCCAGCGTGCCGGGGCCGAACATCTGGCGGTAGTCGACCTCCTGGAAAGCCTCGCGGTCGCGCTGGTCGCCGGCGACCTGGCCGATGCACAAGACCATCGGCGTCGAGTCCTGGAAGGCGGTGTGCAGCCCGATCGCGGCGTTCGACGCGCCGGGGCCGCGCGTGACGAAGCAGACGCCGGGCCGGCCGCTCAGCTTGCCCTGGGCCTCGGCCATGAAGGCGGCGCCGCCTTCGTGCCGGCAGGCGATGAAGCGGATGTGCTCGCGCTGCTCGTGCAGGCCGTCGAGCACGGCCAGATAACTCTCGCCGGGCACGCCGAAGCAGGTGTCGACGCCCTGGGCGACGAGGGCCTCGACGAGCGCGTGGCCGGCGAGGCGGGAACGGAGGGGTTCGTTCATGCGGCGACTCTAACGCCGCGCACCGCCCGCCTCAGGCCGGGGCCAGCCGCCGGCGGTGCACCGCCAGGCCGACGAAGGACGCCGACAGCACGCCCAGCGCCATCGCCGCCGCCGAACCGCCGAACACCGTCTGCGGCAGGCCGGCGTCCATCAGCGCGCCGAACACCGGCGCGGCCACCGCGTTGCCGGTGTCCAGGCCCGAATAGACGGTGCCGTAGACCCGCCCGGTGGCGCCCGGCGGCGCGGCGCGTTTGATCAGCATGTCGCGCGACGGCCCGGCCAGCCCGGTGCCGAAGCCGGCCAGCGAGGCCACGCCCAGCGCCACCATGCCCGGCAGCCAGCCGCTGGCCACCAGCAGCAGCATCGCCGCGGCCAACGCCATCGCCGCGGCGATGATGCGTTCCAGCCGTTCGGTGCGGTCGATGAGGAAGCCGCCGACGATCATGCCGGCCGCGCTGGCCAGCATGTAGCCGGTGACGACGAAGGCGGTGGCCTCCAGCGGCAGGCCGTACATGCGGCCCAGCGCCGGGCTGGCGAAACTCTGGATCGCCGCCAGCGCCACCGTCGTCCAGAAGAAGAACGAGAAGCACAGCCAGACGCTGGGCAGCTTCAGGAAGGCCATCGGGTGCTCGCCGCCGCCGGCCGCGGCGCTGCGCGCGGCGTGCACGTGGGCCTCGTGATGGTCGTCGATCAGGTCGCGGCGCAACACCAAGAGCGCCAGCACCACCGCGGCCAGCACGGCGCAGCCCAGGTAGGCGGCGCGCCAGGAGCCGAAAGCGGAGTTCAGGCCGATCAGGAACACCGGCGCCAGCGCCCAGCCGAGGTTGCCGCTGATGCCGTGCACCGAGAACGCGTGGCCCAGGCGCTTGGGCGAGATGCGGCGGTTGAGGATCGTGAAGTCCGCCGGGTGCAGCGGCGCGTTGCCCAGCCCGGCCAGCACCGCCGCGATCGCCAGGCTGCCGAAGCCCTGGGCCGTGGCCGCCGCCAGCGAACCGGCGACGAAACACGCCATCGCGCCGTAGAGCACCGGGCGCGCGCCGATGCGGTCGACGACGAAGCCCGCCAGCGCCTGGCCGATGCCCGAGACGACGAAGAACACCGTCACCAGCAGCCCGAGTTCGGACCAGCTGAGGCCGAAGTCGCGGATGAAGGCCGGGAACATCGGCGGCAGCAGCAGGTGGAAGAAGTGCGAGCTGCCGTGCGCGAGGCCGATCAGCGAGATCGTCGCGACGTCGCGGCGGGCGTCGCCGGCGGGCGTGGTGGCGGTCGTGGTCATGAAAAGCAGCGTAGCGGCGCGCTTCGCGGCGCAGTTACGATGGTCGGCCAACTTCTGTCGAGATCGTGCCACGCCCTGCCCGCCCCCGCGCCTCGCGCAGCGAACTGCCGCTGGACCCTGCGGTGCACGCACCCAGCACCGCGCATCCGGTGTGGGTGCGCAAGCGCGCGCTGCGCGCCGCGACGCGCATCGTGCCGCACCGCCACCCGTGGGCGCAGGTGGCGTTCTCGGCCACCGGCGTCGTGCGCCTGACGGTGCCCGACCACACCTTCATCGTGCCGCCGACGCGGGTCGTCTGGGTGCCGCCGGACGTCGAGCACTTCGTCTCGGTCGTCGAGGACGCCGAGCTGGTGACGATGTACGTGCTGCAGGACACGCCGCGCGGCCCGCAGCCGCTGGCCGGCACGGCAGCCGGCGACTGGAGCCGCTGCCGCGTGCTCGAGGCCTCGCCGCTACTGCGCGAACTGGTGACCGAGCTGGCGCGCGAAGACCTCGTGCAGCAGCCGGCGCGCGAGCAGTGCCTGGCCGCGCTGCTGCAGGACGAGCTGGCGCGCGCCCGGCCGCTGCCGCTGGGCGTGCGCCTGCCGGCCGACAAACGACTGCGTGCGCTGTGCGACGCCGTGCTCGACGACCCGGCGCGCCACGACAGCCTGGAAGGCTGGGCGCACGAGGCCGGCGCCAGCGTGCGCACCGTCGCCCGCCTGTTCCGCCAGGAGCTGGACACCAGTTTTGCCGCCTGGCGCCAGCAGGTGCTGCTGGCCAAGGCGCTGTCGATGGCCGCGGCACGCCGGCCGATGAGCCACATCGCCGCCGAGCTCGGTTACGCCAGCCCCAGCGCCTTCAGCGCGATGGTGCGACGCGCCGTCGGCATGCCGCCCAGCCGTTTCTTCAACGCGGGCTGATCCGGCGCGGGCGGGCCGACGCCTTGCCTGCGGCCACAATCTCGCCCTGCAGCGGCCGCAGGCCGCACGAGAGACATCGATGGACAGCGAAGAGATCGTCTACGACTACACCCGCCAGGACGCCAGCGGCGCCAGCTGCACCGCGCACGCCTGGGCCAAGGTGCCCGCCGCGCTGCCGCCGGCCGAACGCGAGGCCGCCAAGGCGCGCATCGCCGAGCTGCTGAAGGCCCGCGACGCGGTGCTGGTGGCCCACTACTACGTCGACGGCGACCTGCAGGACCTGGCGCTGGCCACCGGCGGCATCGTCGCCGACTCGCTGGAGATGGCGCGTTTCGGCCGCGACCACGCGGCCAAGACGCTGGTCGTCGCCGGCGTGCGGTTCATGGGCGAGAGCGCCAAGATCCTGTCGCCCGACAAACGCGTGCTGATGCCCGACCTGGACGCCACCTGCTCGCTGGACCTGGGCTGCCCGGCCGACGACTTCGCCGCGTTCTGCGACGCCCACCCCGAGCGCGAGGTCGTCGTCTACGCCAACACCAGCGCCGCGGTGAAGGCGCGTGCCGACTGGATGGTGACGAGCTCCTGCGCGCTGGCGATCGTCGAGCATCTGAAGAACCAGGGCCGCAAGATCCTCTGGGCGCCCGACCGCCACCTGGGCCGCTACATCCAGGAGCAGACCGGCGCCGACATGCTGATGTGGAACGGCGCCTGCATCGTGCACGACGAGTTCAAGGGCCTGGAGCTGGACCTGTTGAAGCGCGAGCACCCCGGCGCGATGGTGCTGGTGCACCCCGAGTCGCCGGCTTCGGTGGTCGCGCAGGCCGACGTCGTCGGCAGCACCTCGCAGCTGCTGAACGCGGTGATCCGCGGCGACGCGCCGGCCTACATCGTCGCCACCGACAACGGCATCCTGCACCGCATGCGCCAGCTGGCGCCGGGCAAGACGCTGATCGAGGCGCCGACCGCCGGCAACAGCGCCACCTGCAAGAGCTGCGCGCACTGCCCGTGGATGGCGATGAACGCGCTGCAGGGCGTGCTCGCCTGCCTGGAGCACGGTGCCGGCGAGATCACCGTGCCCGAGCCGACTCGCGCCCAGGCGCTGGGCTGCATCGAACGCATGCTGGACTTCGTGCAGCGCCATCCGGCGGCCGTCGCGAAGCCGGCGCAAGGGTTTGTTCCGAACGTGGGGGCTGCATGAACGAGACGCTGGAGATCGCGCGCGAGCGCAACGTGCGCGACGCGATCGCCGAGGACCTGGGCGACGGCGACTGGACCGGCATGCTGGTGCCCGCCGGGCGCCGCGTGAAGGCACGCGTCATCGCACGCGAACGCGCCGTGCTCTGCGGCCGCGACTGGTTCGACGCCGTGGTGCGCACGCTGGACCCCGAGGCGCGCATCGCCTGGCAGGTCGAAGAAGGCGACTGGATGACGCCCGACGCGCCCGTCGTCGAGATCGAGGCCCAGGCGCGGGCGCTGCTGGCCGCCGAGCGCCCGGCGCTGAACTTCATCCAGCTGCTGTCCTGCACCGCCACCGAGGCCCGCCGCCACGTCGAGGCGGTGGCAGGCGCCTCGCCGCTGCCCGAAGGCTGCGCGATCCTGGACACGCGCAAGACGATTCCCGGCCTGCGCCAGGCGCAGAAGTACGCGGTGCGTGTCGGCGGCGGCCGCAACCAGCGCCTGGCGCTGTGGCACGGCATCCTGATCAAGGAAAACCACATCGCCGCGGCCGGCGGCGTCAGCCAGGTGCTGGCCAACGCGCGGGCGCTGAACGCCGGCGTTGAGATCCAGATCGAGGTCGAGACGCTGGAGCAGCTGCGCGAGGCGCTGGCCGCCGGCGCGAGCAGCGTGCTGCTGGACAACTTCGACCTCGAGCGCATGCGTCAGGCGGTGGCGATCAACGAAGGCCGGGCGCTGCTGGAGGTCTCGGGCAGCGTGCAGCTGGAGCAGCTGCGTGCCATCGCCGCCACCGGCGTGCACCGCATCTCGATCGGCAAGCTGACCAAGGACGTGAAGGCCGTCGACTTCTCGATGCGGGTCGTCGAGGAGTTCTGATCGCCCGGGCCTCAAGTCCGGCGCGCCGCGGCCGATAAACCGCAGGCACGAAAACCCGCGCGAGGCCTAGCGATGAGCGTCGATTTCACGTCGATCCACAACCACAACGAGAACGCCGTGTTCGAGGCCGTGCTGGCCTCGGCCCCGGCCCACCCCGGGCTGGCCGGCAACAAGGAACTGCTGGCCGACGTCGCCTGCGTCGCGCTGAACCGGCTGCAGCCGCGCTACATCCGCCACGCGGTCGACTTCTCGTTCTACCTGAGCGAACGCGAGCGCGAGGACAGCGCGCGCCAGATCGCCGAGGCGGTGGACTTCGCCTTCGGCTTCGTCCAGGCCCGGGTGGCGATGCGCGCCCGCGGTTGATCTGAAGCAGGCGGCGCCGCCGGCGCGCCGCATCCGCGCTTCAGTCGCGCGGCGATCGGTCGATACAAGGGTTAACCCGGAGCCCGACGGCTCCAGCTCCCCTTTCCCTCAAGACCGATGAAGCTCCTTCGCTCGGCCTCGCTGCGCGCGCGCCTCGTCGCGACCACCGCGGGCCTCGTTCTCGCCGGCCTGGCCGGCCTCACCGTCGTCAACACGATCGGTGCCCGCAGCGAAGCGCTGCACCAGCTCGACACGCAGACCACGGCGCTGGCACGCGCCCACGCCGCCGACATCGGCAGCTGGGTCGCGCAGCACCAGCAGGTGGTGCGCTCGATGGCCGCCAGCGCCACCGCCGCCGACCCGCTGCCATCCCTGCAACAGGCCGAGACGGCCGGCGGTTTCGACACCACCTACGTCGGCCACGCCGACCGGCGCATCGAGTTCTCCAAACCCCAGGACCTGCCGCCGGGCTACGACCCGACGGCGCGCCCTTGGTACCAGCAGGCCACGGCCGCCGGCGGCCAGCCGGTGCTGACCGCGCCCTACCTCGACGCGGCGACGAAGAAGCTGGTCGTCACCTTCGCCCAGGCGGCGGGCGGCGGCCAGGCGGTCGTCGCCGGCGACGTCTTCATGGACGGCGTCGTCAAGGTCGTCGGCTCGATCCGGCCGACGCCGGGCACCCGCGCCTTCCTCGTCTCGCGCGCCGGCCAGGTCGTCGTGCACGAAGACGCGGCGCGGGTGCTGAAGCCGGCGGCCGAGCTGTCGCCGGGCCTGGCGCCGGAGGCGCTGGCGGCGCTGGGCGGCCGCGAAGGCCTGGCCGAGCTCGAGATCGCCGGCCAGGCGCGTCTGGTGCGTGCCGAGCCGATCGCCGGCACCGACTGGCTGCTGGTGCTGGCGCTGGACCGCAGCGAAGCGCTGGCCGGCGTGATGGCGATGGTCTGGCAGTCGGTCGCCGCCAGCCTGGTGGTGACCGTGGCCGCCGTGCTGCTGCTGGCCTGGATGCTGGGCCGCCAGCTGCGCCGGCTGAAGGCGCTGGAGCACGCGATGGCCGAAGCCGCCTCGGGCGACGGCGATCTGAGCCGGCGCCTGCCCAGCGAGGGCGGCGACGAGCTCGCCAGCATCGCGCGCCACTTCAACGCCTTCGTCGCCAAGATCGAGCAGGCGGTGCGCCAGATCCGCGAGGCCAGCGACTCGGTGCACGTCGCCGCGGGCGAGATCGCCGGCGGCAACGCCGACCTGTCGGCACGCACCGAGCAGACCGCCGCCAGCCTGCAGCGTGCCGCCAGCGCGATGCAGCAGATCACCGGCACCGGCCGCGAGAGCGCCGACTCGGCGCGCGTCGCGCACGACCTGGCGACCAGCGCCGCCGAGGTCGCGGCGCGCGGTGGCGCCGTCGTGCAGCGTGTCGTGACGACGATGGACGAGATCAACGACGCCTCGCACCGCATCGCCGACATCACCGGCGTCATCGACGGCATCGCCTTCCAGACCAACATCCTGGCGCTCAACGCCGCCGTCGAAGCGGCCCGTGCCGGCGAGGAAGGCCGCGGCTTCGCCGTCGTCGCCAGCGAGGTGCGGGCGCTGGCGCAGCGCTCGGCGGCCGCGGCGCGCGAGATCAAGGGCCTGATCGGCGCCTCGGTCGACAAGGTCGAGAACGGCGCCGCGCTGGTGGCCGAAGCCGGCCGCACGATGGAGGAACTGGTCGCCGGCGTTCAGCGTGTCAACGACACGATCGGCGAGATCACCGCCGCCGCGGCGGCGCAGCACGAGGAGATCGTGCAGGCCGACGCCGCGGTCGGCGAACTCGACCGCGCGACGCAGCAGAACGCGGCGCTGGTCGAGCAGTCGGCGGCCGCCGCGCAGTCGCTGCACGAGCAGGCCGAGCGCCTGGCCGGTGTCGTGCGGGGCTTTCGCCTCGGGTGATCAGCGCTTCGGGCTCTTGGCCGGGCGGGTCAGCACGGTCGGGAAGCTGACCGGCAGCGTGTCCGGGAAGTCGCGGCTGAAGTGCAGGCCGCGGCTTTCGTGGCGGCGCAGCGCCGAGCGCACGATCAGCTCGGCGCAGCCGACGAGGTTGCGCAGCTCCAGCAGGTCGCGCGTGACGCGGAAGTTGGCGTAGTAGTCGTCGATCTCGTCGCGCAGCAGCTTGATGCGGTGCAGCGCACGCTCCAGCCGGCGCGTCGTGCGCACGATGCCGACGTAGTTCCACATCAGCAGGCGCAGCTCGTCCCAGTTGTGGGCGATGACGACCTCCTCGTCGGCGTCCTCGACCTGGCTCTCGTCCCAGGGCGGCGGCAGCGCCGGCAGATGGCCGTCGGTGGCCAGGATGCGCTCGGCGCAGGTGCGGCCCAGCACCGCGCATTCCAGCAGCGAGTTGCTCGCCAGGCGGTTGGCGCCGTGCAGGCCGGTGTAGGCGGTCTCGCCGATCGCGTACAGGCCCGGCAGGTCGCTGCGGCCGTCAAGGTCGGTGACGACGCCGCCGCAGCTGTAGTGCGCCGCCGGCACGACCGGGATCGGCTGGCGCGCGATGTCGATGCCGAGTTCCAGGCAGCGTGCGTGGATCGTCGGGAAGTGCGACTTCAGGAAGTCCTCGCCCAGGTGCGTGGCGTCCAGCCACACGTGGTCCAGGCCGTGTTTCTTCATCTCGAAGTCGATCGCACGCGCGACGATGTCGCGCGGCGCGAGCTCGGCACGCTCGTCGTGCTCGGGCATGAAGCGCGTGCCGTCGGGCAGGCGCAGCAGGCCGCCTTCGCCGCGCAGCGCCTCGGTGATGAGGAAGCTGCGCTCCTGCGGGTGGTACAGGCAGGTCGGGTGGAACTGCACGAACTCCATGTTCGCGACGCGGCAGCCGGCGCGCCAGGCCATCGCGACGCCGTCGCCGGTGGCGGTGTCGGGGTTGCTCGTGTAGCGGTAGACCTTGCCCAGGCCGCCGGTGGCCAGCACGACGGCCGACGCGGCCAGCGTCTCGACGCGGCGGTTGTCCATGTCGAGCGCGTAGACGCCGTAGCAGCGTGGCGTCTCGTCGCGCTTCAGGTGGCGCGAGGTGATCAGGTCCACCGCCATCCAGCGCTCGCGCAGGCTGATGTTGGGGTGCGCGGCGGCACGCGCCAGCAGCGCGTCGTGGATCGCGCGCCCGGTGGCGTCGGCGGCGTGGGCGATGCGCCGCACCGCGTGGCCGCCTTCGCGTGTCAGGTGCAGGCCCAGCGGGCCTTCGGGGTCGACCGAGAACGGCACGCCGGCGTCGACCAGCCAGGCGATCGCCGCGGCGCTGCGCTCGGCGATGAAACGTGCGGTGTTCTCGTCGACGAGGCCGGCACCGGCCTCCTGCGTGTCGCGCACGTGCGACTCGATGCTGTCGTCCTGGCCGAGCACGCCGACGATCCCGCCCTGCGCCCAGGCCGTGGCGCCTTCGCCCAGGCCGCGCTTGGCGAGCACGATGACCGGCCGCGTGTCGGCGATGTTCAGCGCGACGACCAGGCCGGCGAGGCCGGCGCCGACGACGACGACGGGCGCGGTGCCCGAAGAAGTGGAATCCGTGGACATGGTGGCGCGGCGCACGACGGCCGCTGGTTCCCGTGAGGAGAGGGCCATTCTACGAACGCGCCCTCCCCCGGCCCGCGCACGATGTCAGCGCCCGCCGCGAAGCTTCTGCAGCTCGTGCTGGGTCTCGTTCCAGAGGTCCTGGCCGACCTGGTTGGCGACCGCGGCGTTGATGGCGCCCAGCTTGGAGCGCATGCGCGCGGTCTCGGCCGGCGGCAGCTCGACGACCTGCATGCCCTTGGCCTTCAGTTCGGCCAGTGCCTTGGCCGCTTCGGCGCGTGTGTCCTGGCGCTCGAAGTCGCGGCTCTTCACCGCGGCGTCCGTCAGGATCTTCTTCTCGGTTGCCGACAGGCCGTCCCACCAGCGCTTGCTGACGGTGACGATCCACGGGCTGTAGACGTGGTTGGTCACCGTGAGGTACTTCTGCACCTCGTAGAACTTGCTCGACAGGATGGTGTTGTACGGGTTCTCCTGGCCGTCGACGGCACGCGTCTCCAGCGCGCTGAACAGCTCAGAGAACGGCAGCGGGATCGCATTGGCGCCCAGGGTCTTGAAGGTGTCCAGGAAGACCGGGTTCTGCATCACGCGCAGCTTGATGCCGGCGAGGTCTTCGAGCCTGGCCACCGGCCGCGTGCCGTTGGTCAGGTTGCGGAATCCGTTCTCCCAGTAGACGAGGCCGACCAGGCCCTTGGGCTGCAGCGTCGCCATCACCTTCTGGCCCACCGGGCCGTCGAGCAGCGCGTCGGCCTCCTTGGCGTTGTTGACGAGGAAAGGCGTGTCCCACAGCGCCATCTCCTTGGAGATGCCGACCAGCGTCGCCGTCGAGCCGACCATCATCTCCTGCGCGCCGCCAATCAGCGCCTGCTGCATCTGCGTGTCCGGGCCCAGCGCGGCGGCGCCGATGGCGCGCACCTTCATCTTGCCGCCGCTGGCCTTCTCGACCTCCTTGGCGAACAGCATCACCGCCCGGCCCTGGTTGCTCTGCTCGTTGAGGCCGTAGCCGAAACGGATCAGGCGCGGCTTGATGTCCTGCGCGAAAGCGGGGGCGACGGCGGCCGCGGCGAGCGCGGCGATGACGGTGCGGCGGAAAAGCTTCACTTCGTTGTCTCCTGTCTGGGCGTGGGAGGGATCAGCGCAGCCACGCCAGCGGCGCGGTGACGATCTGCGGGAAGGCGACGAACAGCGCGAGGATCACGAGGTAGGTCGCGAGGAAGGGCGAGACGCCGCGCACCACCTGGTCCAGGCGCATGCGGCCGACGCCGGCGACGACGTTGAGCACCGTGCCCACCGGCGGCGTGATGAGCCCGATGGCGCCGTTGAGCACGAACATCAGGCCGAAGTAGACCGGGTCGATGCCGGCCTTGACGGCCACCGGCAGCATCACCGGCGCCAGGATCAGGATCGACGGCGTCAGGTCGAGCGCCGTGCCGACGCCGATCAGCGCCAGCATCATCACCGCCATCAGCAGCTTGGGGTGCTCGATCAGCGGCCCCAGCAGCCCGGCCAGCGCCGCCGGCAGGTCGGCCAGCGTCACCATGTAGCTGGCCACCGAGGCGCCGGCGCAGAGGAACATCACGATCGCCGTCGTGCGCGCGGCGCGCACGAGCACGCCGTGCATCTCGCGCCAGGACATCTCGCGGTGCACGAAGAGCGCGACGACGAGCGCGTAGAAGGCGGCGACGACCGCGGCCTCGGTCGGCGTGAACAGGCCGCTCTTCATGCCGCCGATGATGATCAGCGGCATCAAGAGCGCCCAGAAGGCGTCGACGGTGGCGCGCCAGCGCGCGGCCAGCGGCAGCTTCTCGTCGCGCTGCACGTCGATGCCGCGCAGCACCAGCTTCCAGGCGATGACCAGGCCGATGCCCATGATGATCCCGGGCACGATGCCGGCCAGGAACAGCTGCGAGATCGAGGTGTTGGTCGTGACGCCGTAGATCACGAACGGCATCGACGGCGGGATGATCGGCGCGATGATGCCGCCCGAGGCGATCAGCCCGGCCGAGGTGTTGGCCGGGTAGCCGTGGCTGCGCATCATCGGCAGCAGGATGGTCGCCAGCGCCGCGGTGTCGGCCAGCGCCGAGCCGCTCATGCTGGCCATCAGCACCGCCGCGCCGATCGTCACGAAACCCAGCCCGCCGCGCACGTGGCCGACCCAGGCCTGGGCCATCGCGATGATGCGCCGGCTGATGCCGCCGGCGTTCATCAGCTCGCCGGCGAGGATGAAGAACGGCACCGCCAGCAGCGGGAAGCTGTCGATGCCGGCGACGAGGTTCTGCGCCAGCAGCTGGGTGTCGAAGAAGTCCAGCGCCCAGGCCATCGCGGCGCCGTTGAGCACGAGGGCGAAGGCCATCGGCATGCCCAGGGCCATCAGGCCGAGCATGGAACCGATGAAGAGCAGCGCGATGAAGGCGGTGTCCACGGGCGATCCTCGTTCAGGCGGCGTCGGCGTCTTCGGCGCCGTGGCCCAGGTCCAGCGCCGTGCCGCGCACCAGCTGCACCAGCGCCATCAGAGCAATCGCACCGCAGGCCAGCAGCGCCGGCAGCGGCAGCAGCGCCGTCGGGTAGCCGAGCACGACGCTGACGCTGTCCAGGCCGACGACGACCTGCTGCCAGGCGCCCCAGCCGACCATGCCGGCGGCCAGCACGACCAGCGCGTGAACCAGCCGCGACAGCAGCGCGAAAGCCAGCGGCCGGCCGCGCAGCAGCCGCACCAGCCCGGTGAAGGCCATGTGCTGGCCGGCCGGATAGGCGGCGGTGGCGCCGATGCAGACCATCCAGACGAAGAGCAGGCGCGACAGCTCCTCGCTGGCGGCGATGCCGCTGCTGAAGCCGTAGCGCAGCACGACGTTGACGAAGACGGCGGCGGCCATCACCGCCAGGCACAAGGCCATCGCGGCTTCGGCGGCGCGTTGCAGGGATGCGGATTTCATGCGGTCGTCTCCTCGTCGCCGGCGGCCAGCCAGTCCAGCGTCGTCTGGCGCAGCACGGCCAGCGGCTGCATCGCGTCCAGGCTCAGCACGCCGGGCTCGTTGTCGGGCGGCTCCAGCGCCTCGAACTGGCTGTCGACCAGGCTGGGCGGGAACGGATGGCCGGGGCGCGCGGCGACACGGGCGCGTGCGGCTTCGGGTGTCAGCACCAGGTGGGCGAACCGCAGGCCCGGGGCCGCGGCGCGCAGCGTGTCGCGGTAGCGGCGCTTGAGCGCCGAGCAGGTCAGCACCGCGCCATGCGGATGCTGGCGCAGCTGCTCGCCGAGCGCGGCCAGCCAGCAGGCGCGGTCGTCGTCGTCCAGCGGCCGGCCGGCACGCATCTTCTCGATGTTGGCCGGCGGATGGAAATCGTCGCCCTCGATCAGCGGCCAGCCCAGCGCCTCGGCAAGCGCCGCTCCCAGGCTGGACTTGCCGCAGCCTCCGACACCCATGACGACGATCGATTGCATTTGGATAGCGCTATCTTTCGGGTTCAACAACAGCTCCCGGAGGCGTCGCAACGACAGACCGACGGGGCGCCACGAAACGAGGGGAGAATCGGAGGGAAAGAAGGAGGAAGAGAAGCCGGACAGCGCTATCCTACTGCCGCTCGCCCGAGCTTCCGACCTGGGGTTTACCCGCGATGTCACACGACGAAGAACGCCAACGCCGATCCCGCGCCACCGGCCGCCTGACGCTTGCCGACGTCGCGCGCGAAGCCGGCGTCAGCCCGATCACCGCCTCGCGCGCGCTGCGCGGCACACGCGGCGTCGACCCGGCGCTGGTGCAACGTGTGCAGGAGGCCGCCGCCCGGCTGAACTACGTGCCCGACCCGGCGGCACGCGCGCTGGCCTCGGCACGCAGCGCGCACGTCGCGGTGCTGATCCCGCTGCTGTCCAACGCGCTGTTCGTCGACCTGCTCGACGCCGTGCAGCGCACGCTGATGCCGGCCGGCTACGTGACGCTGATCGGCGTCACCCACTACGACGCCGCCGAGGAGGAAGCGCTGCTGCGCAACTACCTCGCGCACCGGCCGTCGGGGCTGCTCGTCACCGGGCTGGACCGCACGCCGGCCGCCGCGGCGCTGATCTCGGCCAGCGGCGTGCCCTGCGTGCATCTGATGGAGACCTCGGCCAGCGCCGGCCAGTACAGCGTCGGCCTGTCGCAACAGGCCGCCGGCCGCGCGATCACCGAGCACCTGCTGGCCGCCGGCCGGCGCCGCATCGCCTTCGTCGGCGCCCAGCTCGACCCGCGCGTGATGCAACGTCTGGACGGCTACCGGGAGGCGCTGCGGGCTGCCGGCGCACACGACGCCGGCCTCGAACTGCTGGAGCCGGCGCCGTCGAGCCTGGCGCTCGGCGCGCGCCTGCTCGAGCGCCTGCTGGCGCGCCGGCCCGACGTCGAGGCGGTGTTCTTCTGCAACGACGACCTGGCGCAAGGCGGCCTGCTCGCCGCGCTGCGCCTGGGCGTCGCCGTGCCCGGCCGTCTGGCGGTGGCCGGCTTCAACGACCTCGCCGGCAGCGACCAGATGCTGCCGCCGCTGACCACCGTGCGCACGCCGCGCGCCGAGATCGGCCGCGCCGCGGCGACGATGCTGCTGCGCCTGATGCGCGGCGAAGCCGTCGAGCCGGCGTCGCTGGATCTGGGCTACGAACTGGTGGTGCGCGGCAGCACCTGAACAGGCCCCCCTAGAGCCGAAGTCGCGGCTCGTCCGGGGCGGTGCGGTCCCTATGATGGTGCGAGCCGTCCGCCGGACGGCCCCAGCACCGTGCCATGCCCCGCTCCCAAGACGACCTGCCCTGGCCGCCGCCGGCCTACCGCTCCAGCCGAAACGCCGAGCTGCTCGCGCCCGCGACGCAGATCGTGCGCGACCGCGAGGACTATCTCGGCCAGGGCCTGCGCGACGTCGGCCGGCGCATCGCCGACGACCAGGTCGAGCTCTTCGTCAGCACCGACCCGGCGACCGCGCTGCAGCAGCAGTTCGAGCGCCAGGCGCCGCAGTTCATCACGCTGCACGACGTCGGCACCAAGGCCTCGCTGCACCTGCTGGGTGCGCTGGCCGGCGCCGCCGGCGCGCGTGTGCAGCGGCTGACGATCCGCCGCCAGGGCCACGGCGTCGCGCTGGCCGTCGTGCAGTTCGTCGAGGTGCCGCTGGCCGACGGCAACCACGTGCGCATCTACTCGACCGACCTCAACGCCGACACCCAGACGCGCCAGGCGCTGGCGCTGGTGCTGATGGGTCGCAGCCGGCTGGGCGTGCTGATGATCGGCGAACTGCCGGCGCATGCGCTGCAGTCGCTGCTGCAGCCGCTGCAGGACGCCATCGCGCGCGCGCCCTGGCCCAACCGCGACCTCTTGATGCTGCCGCTGGCCTCGGCCGGCACGCTGGCGGCGCAGGCCGCGCGCCTGGTGGGCAGCAGCGGCATCGCGGTACGCGTCACGCCGCTGGCGGCACGGCCGAACGACGCCTGGTCCTTCATCAGCGGCACCTGGAACCGCATGAGCGGCCACGGCGCCGCCCAGACCGCGCTGAACACCGACATCGAGCAGGCGCTGCCGGCGCCGCCGGTGCCGCTGCCCGAGGCGCCGACGATGGCGATGGACCTGATGCCGGCCAGCAGCGCGATGTCGGGCTCGCGACTGTCGGCACCGTCGGCCCCGGCGCGGCCGGTGGCGGCACCGGTGGCCGCCTTGTGGGCCGACTACGTTCAGCGCTGCGTCGGCGTGAAGAGCGCCGTCAGCGGCTGCGTCTTCGACCTCGCCTCGCACCGCGCGCTGGCGCACGCCGGCAGCGCACCGCCGCCCGAGCGCCTGGCCAGCCAGGGCGCGCTGCTGCTCGACGCGATGGCCGGCGCCGCCCGCACGCTGGGCCTGGCCGCGGCCGCCCCCCAGGCGGCGATCAGCTACGACCAGCAGCATCTGCTGCTGCACCCGGTGCGCGGCCACCCGGGCGTCGTGCTGCACCTGGTGCTGCAAGGCACGGCCAACGCGCTGACGCTGGCGCGCATGCAGCTCGAGCGCATCACGCCGCCGCCCAGCGGCGCGGTCTGAGGCATCGGCTCGGAGGCGCCGGTAACGCGAAGGTAAGCGGCTCACCCCTACCGTGGCTTCCAGGATGCCCGCCGGGCATCCGCAGCCAGGAGATTCGCGTGATGTCCATTAACGTCCGTCACCTCGCGGCACTCGCCGCTGCAGCATGCTTGGCCGCGTGCGGCGGCGGGAGCGATGGCGATCCAACGAGTCCGGAAAGCCCTTCGATCCCCGCGTCGCCCGCCGGCGCGGCCGCGTGCTACGACGCCCAGCTCGGCGACAGCCCGGGATCGAGCTTCCGCGTCGCCTTCCGCTCGTTCTCTGCGGACGACAGCGAGATCCTGGACTACGTCGACGTCGGGAGCGTCGCAGGCCCGATCGTTTTCAACGGCCACCAGGTCTATGAGACGACAGTGACGACATTCTCCGGAACACCCGCAGCGGTCACCGGCGTCTACCGGTACTACGGCCTGCGCACGGGCCCGACCGAACGCACGGAGTACGGCCTGACCTACGGTACCAACGCAGATACCGTGTTCACGACGCTGCCCGAGGAACCGCCGGTGGTGGACACGACCTACGCATTAGAGCCCGGACAATCGGTCGCGCTGCACTACAGCCACACGCCGAACCTGCGTGTGACCTTCATGGGCATCGAGCAGATCACGATCCCCGCGGGCACCTACCGCGCCTGCCGCCTGCAGTTCGACAGCACAACGCCAGACTATTCCAACACCCAATGGCTGCTGGTCGGCACCGGCGTGCTCATCAAGGAGGTTCAGACCTCACCCGGCTATGCCGACTGGACGGCAGAAGCCACCGCCATCGAGGTGAACGGGCGGCGCCCCTGAAGCAAAGCCCTCGCGCGTGAAATCGCGCTCGGGCCTGACGCTGGCGTGCAAGGCCTTCCGGCCTTGCACGTCCCGCGTCAGTGCACCGTGCGCTCGAAGCCGAACTGGCCGTCGACCACATCCACCGGGATCACGTCCTTGGGCCCGAAGCGGCCCTGCAGGATCAGCTTGCTGACCGGGTTCTCGATGCGCTGCTGGATCGCACGCTTGAGCGGCCGGGCGCCGAACACCGGATCGAAGCCGACCTTGGCCAGCTCGGCCAGCGCCGCCGGCGAGACCTCGAGCTTCATCTCCAGCTTTTCCAGCCGCGCTTCGAGCGCCTTCAGCTGGATGCGGGCGATGTTCTCGATGTGCTTTTCGTCGAGCGCGTGGAAGACCACGGTCTCGTCGATGCGGTTCAGGAACTCGGGGCGGAAGTGGCTCTTCACCTCGGCCCAGACCGCTTCGCGCACGACCTCGGTCGGCTGGCCGGCCATCTGCATGATCAGGTGCGAGCCGAGGTTGCTGGTCATCACGATGACGGTGTTTTTGAAGTCCACCGTGCGGCCCTGGCCGTCGGTGAGGCGGCCGTCGTCGAGCACCTGCAGCAGCACGTTGAAGACGTCCGGGTGCGCCTTCTCGACCTCGTCGAGCAGCAGCACGCTGTAGGGCTTGCGGCGCACGGCCTCGGTCAGCGCGCCGCCTTCGTCGTAACCGATGTAGCCCGGCGGCGCGCCGATCAGCCGCGAGACCGAGTGCTTCTCCATGTACTCGCTCATGTCGACGCGGATCATGTGGTCCTCGCTGTCGAACAGGAACGAGGCCAGCGCCTTGCACAGCTCGGTCTTGCCGACGCCGGTCGGGCCGAGGAACAGGAAGCTGCCCAGCGGCCGGTTCGGGTCGCTCAGGCCGGCACGGCTGCGGCGGATCGCGTCGGCGACGGCCGAGATCGCCTCGTCCTGGCCGACGACACGCTCGTGCAGCTTGGCTTCCATCTGCAGCAGCTTGTCGCGTTCGCCCTGCATCAGCTTGCTGACCGGGATGCCGGTGGCGCGCGAGACGACCTCGGCGATCTCCTCGGCACCGACCATCGTGCGCAGCAGCTGCGGGCCCTGGCCGCCCTTGGCCTTGCCGGCCTCCTTGGCCTGGGCTTCCTTTAGGCGCTTCTCGAGCTCCGGCAGCTTGCCGTACTGCAGTTCGGCGACGCGGTTGAAGTCGCCCTTGCGCTTGAGTTCCTCGATCTGGAAGCTTGATGCGGTCGATCTCTTCCTTGACCTGGGCGCTGCCCTGGGCCTGGGCCTTCTCGGCGGTCCAGATCTCCTCGAGGTTGTTGTATTCACGTTGCAGCTTCAGCAGCTCTTCCTCGATCAGGCCGAGGCGGCGCTGCGAGGCTTCGTCCTGCTCCTTCTTGACCGCTTCGCGCTCGATCTTCAGCTGGATCATGCGGCGGTCCAGGCGGTCCATCGCCTCGGGCTTGGAGTCGATCTCGATCTTCGACCTTGGCCGCGGCCTCGTCGATCAGGTCGATCGCCTTGTCGGGCAGGAAACGGTCGGTGATGTAGCGGTTGCTGAGCTCGGCCGCGGCGACGATCGCCGGATCGGTGATCTCGACGCCGTGGTGGACCTCGTACTTCTCCTGCAGCCCGCGCAGGATGGCGACGGTGGCCTCGACGCTGGGTTCGTCGACCAGCACCTTCTGGAAGCGGCGTTCGAGCGCGGCGTCCTTCTCGACGTACTTGCGGTATTCGTCGAGCGTGGTCGCGCCGATGCAGTGCAGCTCGCCGCGCGCCAGCGCGGGCTTCAGCATGTTGCCGGCGTCGATCGCGCCTTCCGCCTTGCCGGCGCCGACCATCGTGTGCAGCTCGTCGATGAACAGGATGATGCGGCCCTCGTCGGCCGACACTTCCTTCAGCACCGCCTTCAGCCGCTCCTCGAACTCGCCGCGGTACTTGGCACCGGCCAGCAGGCCGGCCATGTCCAGCGACAGCACCCGCTTGTCCTTCAGCGACTCGGGCACCTCGCCGGCGACGATGCGCTGCGCCAGGCCTTCGACGATGGCCGTCTTGCCGACGCCCGGCTCGCCGATCAGCACCGGGTTGTTCTTGCTGCGGCGCTGCAGCACCTGGATCGCGCGGCGGATCTCGTCGTCGCGGCCGATGACCGGGTCGAGCTTGCCCTGGCGGGCGCGTTCGGTCAGGTCCAGCGTGTACTTCTTCAGCGCCTCGCGCTGGCCTTCGGCCTCGGGCGAGTCGACCTTCTGGCCGCCGCGCACGGCCTCGATGGCCGCCTCCAGCGACTTGCGCGTCAGGCCGTGGCCCCGAACGATGCCGCCGAGGTCGGTCTTGGCCTCGGCCAGCGCCAGCAGGAACATCTCGCTGGCGATGAACTGGTCGCCGCGCTTGGTGGCTTCCTTGTCGGCGGCCTGCAGCAGCGCCATCAGGTCGCGGCCGGGCTGAACGGGCTGGCCGCCGCCCTGCACCTGGGGCAGGTTGCGGATCGCCGTCTCCATCGCCGTCGTCAGCGCGGCGGTGTTGGCGCCGGCGCGTTCTAGCAGCGCCTTCGGGCCATCGGGCTGCTGCAGCATCGCCGCGAGCAGGTGCGAGGGCTCGATGTAGGGGTTGTCGCGCGCGACGGCCAGGCTTTGCGCGTCACCGAGCGCCTGCTGGAACGCCGTCGTCAGTTTGTCAGCACGCATGGGAATCCTCCGTTGCCCTGCAATTCGGGCTGGACGGCGGCTTTTCAAGCCCGCCGCCGCGTGCCGACGCACGCGTCAGAGGGAGTCGCCGAGCCGGCGGTAGTGTCCGCCCTGGTAGAGCAGCGGCGCCAACGGGGCGTCCGCCAGCCGGCAGACGCGGCCGATGAAGAGCACGTGGTCGCCGGCCGCCTGGGCCGAGACCGTCTCGCATTCGAAGACCGCGGCGCAGCCGGCGAGCACCGGCGCGCCGCCCTCGCCTTCGCGCCATTCGCCTTCGCCGAACTTGTCGGGCACCGGCGAGGCGAAACGCCGCGACAGCCCGAGCTGGGCCACGGACAGCACGTTGACGGCGAAGTGGCTCGCCTGGCGGAAGGCCGGCAGGCTGGGGCTGGCTTCGCGCAGCGACCACAGCACCAGCGGCGGGTCCAGCGACACGGCCTGGAAGGAGCTGACGGTCAGCCCGACACGCTGGCCGTCGGCGTCGGTGCAGGTGACCAGCGTGACGCCGGTGGCGAAGTGTCCCAGCGCGCGGCGCAGCTGCTTGGGGTCGGAGGGGTCCAGGGCTTGCATCAGGCGTTCGCGGCGTTGTCCGAGTCCAGGCCCCAGCGGGCCAGCGCCGCGTCGTCGGCCACGCGGGCGTCGACCCAGCGCGAGCCTTCGGGCGTCGTTTCCTTCTTCCAGAACGGCGCCTGGGTCTTCAGATAGTCCATCAGGAATTCGCAGCCTTCGAAGGCGGCGCGCCGGTGCGGGGCGGCGACGCCGACGAAGACGATGTTCTCGCCGGCCGCCAGGCGGCCGACACGATGCACGACACGCGCAGCGCGCAGGCCGAAGCGGCCGACGGCGGCGTCGATCATGGCCTCGATGGCCTGCTCGGTCATGCCCGGGTAGTGTTCCAGTTCCAGCGCCTGCACGGCGTGACCGTCGTCACGGCCGCGCACGGTGCCGACGAAACCGACGACCGCGCCGGTGCCGGCATCGGCCGCATGAAGATCCCGGAACAGCGCGCCGACGTCGAAGTCCTCGCCCTGGATCGCGACACGCGCCACGGTCAGCCGCCGGTGACCGGCGGGAAGAACGCCACTTCGGCGCCGTCGCGCACGACCGCCGCCTCGTCGCTCATCACCTGGTTGAGTGCGCAGCGCACCGCGCGGCCGCGGGCCAGCACGTCGGCATAGGGGCCGCCGCGTGCGGCCAGGCCGTCGCGCAGGCCGCCGAGCGTCGCGACATCGGGCAGCTCCACGGTCTCGCCGGGGCCGAGCGCCTCGCGCAGCGAGGCGAAGTAGCGCACTTGGATCTTCATCGGGCGATCAGTTCGGATAACGGCAGATAGCGTACCGTTTCGCCGGAAACGACGCGCTGCCCCGCCGGGATATCCACGAGCCCGTCTGCCCAGGCGGCCGAGGTCAGCACGCCGGAGCCCTGGTTGGGGAACAGATCCAGCCCGCCCTGCTCGTTCAGGCGCACGCGCAGGAACTCGCGCCGGCGGTCGGGGCGCGGCCAGTCGAAGTCGGCGCGCAGCGGCAGGCCCGTCGGCAGCGCCGCCGGGGCGCCCTGCATCGCACGCAGCACCGTCGTCACGCAGAGCAGGTAGGTGACGAAACTGGACACCGGGTTGCCGGGCAGGCCGACGACCAGGGCCGACGTGCCGTCGTCGCGACGCACCGTGCCGAAGGCCAGCGGCCGGCCCGGCTTGATCGCCATCTGGAAGTGCTCCAGCGTGCCCTGGGCCTCGATCGCCGGCCTTCAGGTGGTCTTCCTCGCCGACCGAGACGCCGCCGCTGGTGAGGATCAGGTCGTGGAAACGCGCCGCCCGCTCCAGCGCCGTGCAGGTGGCGTCGAGGCGGTCGGGCACGATGCCCAGGTCGGTGACCTCGCAGCCGCCGGCCTGCAGCAGGCCGCGCAGCGTGTAGCGGTTGGAGTTGTAGATCGCGCCGGGTTTCAGCGGCTCGCCGGGCATCACCAGCTCGTCGCCGGTGGAGAACAGCGCCACGCGCGGACGGCGGCAGACGGCCAGCGTCGCCGCGCCCACCGAGGCTGCCAGGCCCAGGCCCTGAGGCGTCAGCCGGCTGCCCTTGTGCAGCACGATCGCGCCGTGCAGCACGTCCTCGCCGCGGCGGCGCACCCACTGGCCGAAGGCCGGCAGCTCGTCGATGCGCACCGAGCCGAGGCCGTCGCCGGGGATCGCCTCGCAGCGCTCCTGCATGACGACGGCGTCGGCGCCAGCGGGGATCTGCGCGCCGGTGAAGATGCGCGCCGCGGTGCCGCGGCGCAGCGGCTGGCCGACGACGCCGGCCGGGATGCGCTGCGACACCGGCAGCACCGTGCCGGCGGCCGGCACGTCGGCGGTGTTGACCGCCCAGCCGTCCATCGAGCTGTTGTCGCCCGGCGGCACGTCGAGCATCGACAGCACGTTGACGGCCAGCACGCGGCCCAGCGCGTCGGCGGTCGGCACCGACTCGGTCTCGACGATGCGGTGCGGGGCGACGCCGGCGACCAGGCGCGCCAGCGCCTCGTCCAGCGAGATCAGCGGCCGCGGCGCGTTCATCCGGCGTGGGCCTCGATGAAGGCCTTCACCGCCGCCGCATCGGGCGGCACGACGGTGAAGCGGCGCGGCAGCGCCTCCAGCCCGGCCAGCGCCGCCGGGCGCGGCGGCACTGGCGCGTCGGCGCCCAGCGCCTCGGTGATCGTCGCGGCGAACTTGGCCGGCAGCGCGGTCTCCAGCACGAGCATCGGCACGCCGGCGTCGCGGTGTTCGCGCGCGACCTTCAGGCCATCGGCGGTGTGGGTGTCGACGAGCACGCCGGTCTCGCGCCAGGTGGCGGCGATCGTCGCCAGGCGGTCGGCGTGCGTGCTGCGGCCGGACACGAAGCCGAAGCCGGCGCAGCGCGCGTGCTCGTCGGCGGCGAGCGTGAAGCCGCCCCGCTGCGAGACGCCGGCGCCGAACAGCTCGCGCGTGCGCGCCGCGTCGCGGCCCAGCAGGTCGAAGACGAAACGCTCGAAGTTGCTCGCCTTGCTGATGTCCATCGACGGCGACGAGGTCTCGAAGGTCTCGGCGCTGCCGCGTACGCGGTAGGTCCCCGTGCGGAAGAACTCGTCGAGCACGTCGTTCTCGTTGGTCGCCAGCACCAGGCGGTGGATCGGCAGCCCCATCATCCGCGCGACGTGGCCGGCGCAGATGTTGCCGAAGTTGCCCGAGGGCACGGCGAAGGACACGCGCTCGTCGTTCGTCTTCGTCGCCTGGAAATAACCGGCGAAGTAGTAGACGACCTGGGCCAGCAGCCGCGCCCAGTTGATCGAGTTGACGGTGCCGATCTTGTGGCGGCGCTTGAACTCGAGGTCGTTGCTGACGGCCTTGACGATGTCCTGGCAGTCGTCGAACACGCCTTCGACGGCCAGGTTGTGGATGTTGGCGTCCTGCAGGCTGAACATCTGCGCCTGTTGGAACGGGCTCATGCGGCCGTGCGGGCTCAGCATGAAGACGCTGACGCCCGTCTTGCCGCGCATCGCGTATTCGGCGGCGCTGCCGGTGTCGCCCGAGGTCGCGCCGAGGATGTTCAGCGTCTCGCCGCGGCGGCCCAGTTCGTACTCGAACAGGTTGCCCAGCAGCTGCATCGCCATGTCCTTGAAGGCCAGCGTCGGGCCGTTGGACAGGGCTTGCAGGCAGAGGCCATCACCCAGGTTCTTCAGCGGCTTCAGCGGCGTGATCTCGGGCGTGCCGAAGACCTGCTCGGTGTAGGTGGCGTGCACCAGACGCTTCAGGTCTGCGGCCGGGATGTCGGCTATGTAGAGCGACAGGATCTCGAACGCCAGGTCGGCGTAGGACAGGCTGCGCCAGCGCGCGAGCGTCGCGGCGTCGACCTGCGGGTAGTGCGTCGGCAGGTACAGGCCGCCGTCCGGCGCCAGGCCTTCGAGCAGGATGTCGGAGAAGCCGCGCGGCGTGGCGTTGCCGCGGGTGCTGAGGTACTTCACTTCAGCTCCTCCTTGCGGATGCGCACGATCGGCGCCAACACGGTCGGCAGCGCCTGCATCTGGGCCAGCGCGGCGCGCATGCGACCTTCGACGGTGTCGTGCGTCAGGATGATCAGCTCGGTCTGCTTCTCGCCTTCGGCGCTCTCGCGCTGCAGCACGGCGTCGATCGAGATCTCGTGCTCGGCCAGGATGCCGGTGATCCTGGCCAGCACGCCGGCCTGATCGGCAACCTGCAGGCGCAGGTAGAACGAGGTGACGACCTCGTCGATCGGCAGGATCGGCGTGTCCTGCAGCGAGCCCGGCTGGAAGGCCAGGTGCGGCACGCGGTGGTCGGGGTCGGCGGTGTGCAGCCGGGTGATGTCCACCAGGTCGGCGACGACGGCGCTGGCCGTCGGTTCGGCACCGGCGCCCTTGCCGTAGTACAGCGTGCTGCCGACGGCGTCGCCCTGCACGACGACGGCGTTCATCGCGCCTTCGACGTTGGCGATCAGGCGCTGCGAGGGCACCAGCGTCGGGTGCACACGCAGCTCGATGCCGTGCTGGCGGCGCTTGGTGATGCCCAGCAGCTTGATGCGGTAGCCGAGCTGCTCGGCGTAGCGGATGTCGGCGGCCTGCAGCGCGGTGATGCCTTCGACGTAGGCCTTGTCGAACTGCACCGGCACGCCGAAGGCGATGGCGCTCATGATCGTCGCCTTGTGCGCGGCGTCGACGCCTTCGATGTCGAAGGTCGGGTCGGCCTCGGCGTAGCCCAGCGCCTGCGCCTGCTTGAGCACGGCGGCGAAGTCCAGCCCCTTGGAGCGCATCTCCGAGAGGATGAAGTTGGTCGTGCCGTTGATGATGCCGGCGACCCACTCGATGCGGTTGGCCGTCAGACCTTCGCGCAGCGCCTTGATGATCGGGATGCCGCCGGCCACCGCGGCCTCGAAGGCGACCATCACGCCCCTGACGCGCGCGGCCTCGAAGATCTCGGTGCCGTGCACCGCGAGCAGTGCCTTGTTGGCGGTGACGACGTGCTTGCCGGCGGCAATCGCCTCCAGCACCAGCGTCTTGGCGATGCCGTAGCCGCCGATCAGCTCGACGACGATGTCGATCTCGGGGTTGGCGATGACCTCGCGCGCGTCGGCGACGACGCGGGCGCGGTCGCCGACGATGCCGCGGGCGCGTTCGACGTCGAGGTCGGCGACCATCGAAATCTCGATGCCGCGCCCGGCGCGGCGCCGGATCTCCTCCTGGTTGCGGTTGAGCACCGTGAAGGTGCCGCTGCCGACGGTGCCGATGCCGAGCAGGCCGACCTGGATGGGTTTCATGCGGGGTCTCTCCGGGAACGGGGGCCGACGCGGCGGCCCGGGTGGCTTAAAGGGAGTGGCGTTTGCGATAGCCGGCGAGGAAACGCTCGATGCGCCCGATGGCCTCGGTCAGGTCGTCGAGGTTGGGCAGGAAGACGAGGCGGAAGTGGTCGGGGTCGGGCCAGTTGAAGCCGGTGCCCTGCACGATCAGCACTCGCTCCTGCTCCAGCAGCTCGTAGGCGAATTGCTGGTCGTCGGCGATCGGGTAGACCTTGGGGTCCAGCCGCGGGAACATGTACAGCGCCGCCTTCGGCTTGACGACGCTGACGCCGGGGATCGCGTTCATCATCTCCCAGGCGAGGTCGCGCTGCTTGAGCAGCCGGCCGCCCGGGGCGACGAGGTCCTTGATGCTCTGGTAGCCGCCGAGTGCGGTCTGGATCGCCATCTGGCCGGGCGTGTTGGCGCACAGCCGCATCGAGGCCAGCATGTTCAGGCCCTCGATGTAGTCCCGGGCGTAGCGCTTCTCGCCGGAGACCACCATCCAGCCCGAGCGGTAGCCGCAGGAACGGTAGTTCTTGGACAGGCCGTTGAAGGTGACGAACAGCACGTCGTCGGCCAGCGAGGCGATGCTGGTGTGCTCGTTGCCGTCGTACAGCGTCTTGTCGTAGATCTCGTCGGCGAAGACGATCAGCTGGTGCTGGCGGGCGATCTCGACGATGTCCTTCAGCAGGTCCACCGGGTACAGCGCGCCCGTGGGGTTGTTCGGGTTGATGACGACGATGGCCTTGGTGTTGGCGCTCACCTTGGCGCGGATGTCGTCGAGGTCGGGCAGCCAGCCCGAGCCTTCGTCGCAGCGGTAGTGCACCGGCGTGCCGCCGGACAGCGAGACGACCGCGGTGTGCAGCGGGTAGTCGGGCGAGGGGATCAGCACCTCGTCGCCGGCGTCGAGCAGCGCGTTCATGCTCATCGCGATCAGCTCGGAGGCGCCGTTACCCAGGTAGACATCGTCGACGGTCACGCCGGAGATGCGCTTTTCCTGGGTGTAGTGCACGACCGCCTTGCGCGGCGCGAACAGGCCCTTGCTGTCGGTGTAGCCGGCGGCCACCTGCGACGGCAGGTTGTGGATCATGTCGCGGACGATCTCGTCCGGCGGCATCAGGCCGAAGGCGGCGACGTTGCCGATGTTCAGCTTGATGATGCGCTGGCCCTCCTCTTCCATCTGCCGGGCCTTGTCGAGCACCGGACCGCGGATGTCGTAACCGACGTTGGCGAGCTTGCTGGACTTGGCGATGGGCTTCAAGGCAGGCGGCTTTCGTGAGGGAATCTAGAATTATCCACCCATGAAATTCCAGCCGGACAGGTTCAGCGGCGGCAACGTGATCACGCGTCACGACGCCGGTCAGGTGTGGGTGGGCGCCACCGCCCACGTGCACAGCATCGTCGTGCCCTGGAAGGGGGCCGTGCTGCCCTGGGACGCGCCGTCGCTGGACGCGCTGACCGCCGAGCACTTCGAGCGCCTGGCGGCGCTGCGCCCCGAACTGGTGATCTTCGGCTCCGGCCGCCGCCTGCGCTTCGTCTCGCCGGCGCTGCTGCGCCCGCTGATCGATCGCCGCATCGGCATCGAGACGATGGACACCGTCGCCGCGTGCCGTACCTACAACGTCCTGGCCGCGGAAGAACGCGAAGTCGTCGCGGCCCTCGTTTTGGAGGGCGTTGGGGCGTAATGCCGGCGTTTTATAATCACGTGTTGAGCCGACGACGGCTGCCTACGTTCCGAGAACACCATCCATGACGCCTGTTGTCAACAAGACCCTTCCGGAATTCGAAGCCTTCGCGACCGGCGGCGTGAAGTTCACGCCTTCTGCGAACCTCGGCCACGCCGTGGTCCTGTACTTCTACCCCAAGGACGCGACGCCCGGTTGCACGACCGAAGCGATGCAGTTCCGTGACCACCACCAGGACTTCCTGGCGGCCGGCGCGGTGGTCTTCGGGGTCTCGCGCGACAACCTCGCGTCGCACGAGAAGTTCAAGCAGGCCCTGGAGTTGCCCTTCGAACTGATCGCGGACACCGAAGAGAAGCTCTGTCACATGTTCGGCGTGGTCAAGAACAAGATCATGTACGGCAAGAAGGTCAAGGGCATCGAACGCAGCACCTTCCTCATCGACGCCGACGGCGTGATGCGTGCCGAGTGGCGCGGCATCAAGGTCGCGGGCCACGTCGACGAGGTCCTCAAGGCCGTGCAGGCCCTCAAGCAGGCTGCCTGAGATCGCCCGCCCGCGTGTCCGGCGCCGCCAACGCGGTGCCCTCCTCCCTCTCCCGCCGAAAGCCGCCCGGTCCGCCGTGCGGCTTTTTGCTTTTGCTGAGCCCACCATGCCCCTGCCCAAGCCTCCGACGAAGAAAGCCGACCTGCTCGCCGCCGCCGACTACGAGTCGCAGGCCGCGCCGAAGCCGCGCAAGCGAACGCTGAAAGCCGCCGCCCCCGAGGCCGCGCCGGCGGAAGCGGCGCTCGAGCTGCACGACGGCGGCGCCGTCGTCTCCGCGCGCCGCCCGGCGCCGCAGCCCGCGCCGGCACCGGCCGCACCGACGCCGGCTCCGGCGCCGGTGCCGCGCACCCGCACGCGTTCGCCGCGCGGCACCGGGCCGGTGAAGCTCTTCGTGCTCGACACCAACGTGCTGATGCACGACCCGACCTGCCTGTTCCGCTTCGACGAGCACGACGTCTTCCTGCCGATGATCACGCTGGAGGAACTCGACGGCCACAAGAAGGGCATGAGCGAGGTCGCGCGCAACGCGCGCCAGGTCAGCCGCGAACTCGACGCGCTGGCCACCTTCACCGGCGAGAACGGCGCCGTCGACTCGACCGCCGGCATCCCGCTGGCCAAGACCGGCCACCGCGAAGCCGGCGGCAAGCTGTTCTTCCAGACCATGCTGCTGGACGTGAAGCTGCCGGCCGGGCTGCCGCAAGGCAAGGCCGACAACCAGATCCTGGGCGTCGTGCAGGCGCTGCGCGAGCAGCGCAAGGATCGCGAGGTCGTGCTGGTGTCCAAGGACATCAACATGCGCGTCAAGGCACGCGCGCTGGGCCTGCCGGCCGAGGACTACTTCAACGACAAGGCGCTCGAAGACGGCGACCTGCTCTACACCGGCGTGCTGCCGCTGCCGGCCGACTTCTGGGAGCGCCACGGCAAGACGATGGAGAGCTGGCAGCAGGGTGGCAACACCTTCTACCGCATCAGCGGCCCGCTGGTGCCGGCGCTGCTGATCAACCAGTTCGTCTACCTCGAGACGCCCGGGGCGACGCCGCTGTACGCACGCGTGTCCGAGATCACCGGCAAGACCGCGGTGCTGCGCACGCTGCGCGACTACACGCACGGCAAGAACGCCGTCTGGGGCGTCACCGCGCGCAACCGCGAACAGAACTTCGCGCTGAACCTGCTGATGGACCCGGAGTGCGACTTCGTCACGCTGACCGGCACCGCCGGCACCGGCAAGACGCTGATGACGCTGGCCGCGGGCCTGGCCCAGGTGCTCGACGAGCGCCGCTACAGCGAGATCATCGTCACCCGCGTGACCGTGCCGGTGGGCGACGACATCGGCTTCCTGCCCGGCAACGAGGAAGAGAAGATGGGCCCGTGGATGGGCGCGCTCGACGACAACCTGGAGGTGCTGGCGCGCAGCGACTCCAGCGCCGGCGAATGGGGCCGGGCGGCGACCAACGACCTCGTGCGCGCGAAGATCAAGATCAAGAGCCTGAACTTCATGCGCGGGCGCACCTTCCTGAACAAGTACGTGATCATCGACGAGGCGCAGAACCTGACGCCCAAGCAGATGAAGACGCTGATCACGCGCGCCGGCCCGGGCACCAAGATCGTCTGCCTGGGCAACCTGGCACAGATCGACACGCCCTACCTGACCGAAGGCTCCAGCGGCCTGACCTACGCCGTCGACCGCTTCAAGGGCTGGCCGCACGGTGGCCACCTGACGCTGGCACGCGGCGAACGCTCGCGCCTGGCCGACTTCGCCAGCGAGGTGCTCTGAGCGGCCACGTTCAGAACTCGCGCACGCGCAGGAAGCTGGCGAAACGCGGCACGCCGGCCGCGGTACGGCCGCGGTAGCGGTAGCTGACGACCGTGCCGACAGGCGGCGGCGCCGCGCGTTCGGCGTCGCTGAAGCCGGTGCCGAGCAGGAACTCGGTGCCGTCGTCGGCCCGCACGCGCAAGCGCACCCATGCGGCCTTCGAGCCGGCCCTGGCCGCCGACGTGGCCGACGACCACCGCTTCGGCGTCCTGCTGCGGCTTGAGCTTCAGCAGCGCGTCGCTGCGCCCGGGTTGCCACAGCGCGTCGGCACGGTGCAGCACCAGGCCTTCGCCGCCGCCGCTGACGACCTCGTCGAGCCAGATGTTGAGCGCGCTCGGCGTCGCCAGCGTGCGCTGCTCGATGGCGAAGAAGGCCGTGCTGCCGCGCGCCAGCGCCGCCAGGCGGCGGGCGCGCTCGGCGAACTGGCCCGCCGCGCCGGGCAGGTCGAAGACGCCGTAACGCAGCGCGCGCCAGCCGGCGTCGTCGGGCAACTCGCGCCGCACGAGGCCGGAGACGGCTTCGAAGCTGCCGCGGCCGAGCCAGAGCTCGCCGTCCAGCGCCACCGGCGGCAGCCGGGCGACGAAGCCCGGCGGCGCCGCGACCTCGCGCCCGCTGCGAAAGCGCAGCCGGCGGCCGTCCCAGACGGCGCGCACGCCGTCGAGCTTCTCGCTGACGAGGAAACCTGAAGGGTCCAGCCCGAGCCGGGCTTCGCGCGCCAGCATCAACGCCGGTGCCTGCCCCGGGCGGCCCGGGCCGGCAGGCCGACGCAGGCCAGCGCGGCAGCACAGAAATCACGTCGAGTCAACAGCATTCGGCCCCCTTGGCATCAGCGTCGGGGGCCGAGTCTGGTGGCGCCGGCGGCGCCCTTCCATCGCTCCGCGGGGCGCCCTCCGCGGAGGGCGCACGCTCAGGCGGCGGGCGTGACGAGGTCGCGGATCTGCTGCAGCGCGGTCGGGTCCTCGATGGTCGTCAGGTCGCCCGGGTCGCGGGCTTCGCAGACGGCCTGGATCGCGCGGCGCAGCAGCTTGCCGGAGCGCGTCTTCGGCAGCGTGGCGACGAAACGCACACGCGCCGGGCGCGCGACGGCGCCGAGCTGCTCGTCGACGAGTTTCATCACCTCGCCTTCGAGCTTCAGCGCGTCGGCCTCGGTGGCGATCACCGACGGGTCCTTCAGCACCGCGAAGGCCATCGCGACCTGGCCCTTCAGGTGGTCGGCGACGCCGACGACGGCGACCTCGGCGACCTTCGGGTGGCTGGAGATGCTTTCCTCGATCTCGCGCGTGCCCAGGCGGTGGCCGGCGACGTTGATGACGTCGTCGGTGCGGCCGAGGATGAAGAAGTAGCCGTCCTCGTCGCGGATGCCCCAGTCGAAGGTGCTGTAGACCAGCTTGCTGGGCACGCTGCTCCAGTAGGTGTTGACGAAGCGCTTGTCGTCACGCCAGACGGTCTGCATGCAGCCCGGCGGCAGCGGGCCTTCGATCGCGACGACACCCTTCTGGCCGGCACCCTTGAGTTCCTCGCCGGTGTGTTCGTCGAGCAGCTTGACGTCGTAGCCGTAGACCGCCTTGCCGGGCGAGCCGAACTTGCTCTTCGCCGGCTCGACGCCGTTGCACAGACTGAGGATCGGCCAGCCGGTCTCGGTCTGCCAGTAGTTGTCGATGATCGGCTTGCCCAGCGCCTCGGCGATCCAGGTCGCCGTCGGTTCGTCCAGCGGCTCGCCGGCGAGGAACAGCGCACGCAGCGAGGACAGGTCGTGCTTCTTCAGCGCCGCCGGGTCCTGCTTCTTCAGCACACGCACCGCGGTCGGCGCGCTGAACATCGAGGTCACCTTGTACTTCTCGACCAGGCTCCACCAGATGGCCGCGTCGGGGCGGATCGGCAGACCCTCGTACATGATCGTCGCGCAGCCGCCGAGCAGCGGCGCGTAGATGATGTAGCTGTGGCCGACGACCCAGCCGATGTCGCTGGTCGAGAAGAAGGTCTCGCCCGGCTTGCAGAGGTAGATCTTCTCCATGCTGGCGGCCAGCGCGACGGCGTAGCCGCCGGTGTCGCGCTGCACGCCCTTGGGCTTGCCGGTGGTGCCGCTGGTGTAGAGCGTGTAGCTCGGGTGCGTGGCCTCCACCCACTCGCAAGGCACCTCGGTCTTGAAGTGGCACTCGCGCCAACTGGCGTAGTCCTCGTCGCGGCCTTCGACGCGGCCGAAGGCGACGAGGCCGCGGTCGACCATCAGCACCTTCTGCGGCTTGTGGCTGGCCAGGCGGATCGCCTCGTCGAGCAGCGGCTTGTAAGGCACGACCTTGCCGCCGCGGCTGCCGGCATCGGCGCTGACGATGACCGTCGGCTCGGCGTCGTCGATGCGAGTCGCCAGGCTGACGCTGGCGAAGCCGCCGAAGACCACCGAGTGCAGCGCGCCGATGCGCGTGCAGGCGAGCATCGCGAACGCCGCCTCCGGGATCATCGGCATGTAGACCAGCACCCGGTCGCCCTTCTTCACGCCGAGGCTCTGCAGCGTCGCCGCCATGCGCTGCACTTCGGCGTGCAGCTCGCGGTAGCTGTAGATGCGCTCCTGGTTCGTCTCGGTGGAGACGTAGATCAGCGCGTTCTGGTCGGCGCGCGTCGCGAGGTGGCGGTCGACGGCGTTGTGGCAGAGGTTGGTCTCGCCACCGACGAACCACTTCGCGAACGGCGGCCGGCTGTAGTCGCAGACCTGCTCGAAGGGCTTGTGCCAGTCGATCAGCTTGGCCTGTTCGGCCCAGAACGCGTCGCGATCCTGCAGCGATCGACGATGAAACTCGGCGTAATCGGTCATCGTTGTCTCCTCGTTATGGGCGCGGATCAAGAGACCGGGCGCTGACGAGCCGCTGACTCAGGAAGCGATGCGCACCACCACTCGTCCGGTCACCTTGCCTTCCATCAATTCGGCAGCCTTGGCGATCGCGAAATCCAGTGAAACCTCGCTCGCGATGCGCTCCAGCAGCGTCGCATCGAGGTCACGCGCCAGGCGCTGCCAAGCCGCTTCACGGCGGGCCTTCGGCGCCATCACGCTGTCGACGCCGGCGAGCGTGACGCCGCGCAGGATGAAGGGCGCGACGCTGGCCGGCAGGTCCAGGCCCTGTGCCAGGCCGCAGGCGGCGACGACGCCGCCGTAGCGTGTCTGCGCCAGCGCGTTGGCCAGCGTGTGGCTGCCGACGGCGTCGACGACGGCAGCCCAGCGCTCCTTCTGCAGCGGCTTGCCGGGCGCGGTGAACGCGGCGCGGTCGAGCACCTCGGCGGCGCCGAGCGACTTCAGGTAATCGGCCGCGTCGGGCTTGCCGCTGACGGCGACGACGCGGTGGCCGAGCTTGGCCAGCAACGCGATCGCGACGCTGCCGACGCCGCCGCTGGCGCCGGTGACCAGCACCTCGCCGTGACCGGCGACGACGCCGTGCGATTCGAGCGCCAGCACGCAGAGCATCGCGGTGTAGCCGGCGGTGCCGATGGCCATCGCCTGGCGCGGCATGAAGGCCGCCGGCAGCTTGACCAGCCAGTCGCCCTTCAGGCGCGCGCGTTCGGCCAGGCAGCCCCAGTGCGTCTCGCCGACGCCCCAGCCGTTGTGCACGAAGCGGTCGCCGGGCTTCCAGTCCGGGTGAGCGCTCTCCAGCACGGTGCCGGCACCGTCGATGCCCGGCACCATCGGCCAGGCTCGCACGACCGGCGCGCGGTTCGTGATCGCCAGCGCGTCCTTGTAGTTCAGCGTCGAGTACTCGGGCTGCACCAGGACATCTGCCCCGGCGCCCGGCAGGCGCGATTCATCGATCTCGGCGAGGCGCGCGCCGAAGCCGCCCTCGCCCTTTTCCAACAGCAATCCACGGAACATCAGTTCCCTCCAAGACAATGCGCCGGTTTGCGCGACCGCAACTTCGCGGCGTGCATCCGG
>JASGHA010000012.1:0-1731977 GCA_049841175.1 Rubrivivax sp.
GAGCGTGTGGGCGCCCTATTGCGCCTCGGCTTCCCCGCCTCGTCGATGGCGAGGGTCTTGGTGCCGGAGGTGCCGATGTCGATGCCGAGATAGACGCTCATGATGAGTTTTTCGAGAGGTGCGGGCGCGGAACCGGAGAGGCCGCGAAGGCGGCCCCGGGAGTGTATCGGCGTGCCCGCTCCCGCCAAACGATGCGTCGGTTGTGACCCCCCAGCCGACACGTTAAAACCGCGGGCGTCCCCCCACGCGGCCCCTGCCCTACCAGGCCGCCCGCTACCGTCGTACGACAAATTTTCGGAGCAGCGTTTTCATGGCGAGTCCTATTCGTGTCGCGATCACCGGCGCCGCCGGGAACATCGGTTACGCCCTCACCTTCCGGATCGCCAGCGGCGAAGTCTTCGGTCCGAACCAGCCGGTCGAGCTGAACCTCGTCGAAGTCCCGCCGATCGCCAAGGCCCTCGACGGCGTCGAGATGGAACTCGAAGACTGCGCGTTCCCGACCCTGGCCGGAGTCAAGAAGGCGACGAGCGACGATCTCGAAAACGCCTTCGGCGGCTGCAACTGGGTCCTGTGCGTCGGCAGCATCCCCCGCAAGGAGGGGATGGAGCGGGCCGACCTGATCCGCATCAACGGCCCGATCTTCACGAACACCGGCAAGGCGATCCAGAAGGCGGCCGCCAAGGACGTCCGGGTCCTCGTGGTGGGGAACCCCTGCAACACGAACTGCCTGATCGCCATGCACAACGCCGCCGGACGTCCCGCGGGACCGCTGGTTCGCGATGACGATGCTCGACCAAAACCGCGCCGTCAGCCAGCTCGCCAGGAAGGCGGGCCGCCCGGTCGCCAGCGTCAAGCACGTCGGGATCTGGGGGAACCACTCCGCCACGCAGTACCCGGACTTCTACCACGCCACGATCGACGGCAAGCCGGCGACCGAAGTCATCCAGGATGACGCCTGGCTGCAGGGCCCGTTCATCGATACCGTCCAGAAGCGCGGGGCCGCGGTCATCAAGGCCCGCGGCGCTTCCAGCGCCGCCTCGGCCGCCAACGCGGTCCTCGACTCGGTCAAGGCGGCGATCCGCCCGACCGCCGCGGGCGACTGTGCCAGCCTCGCCGTCTGCAGCGACGGGAGCTACGGCGTCGACAAGGGGCTGATCTTCGGATACCCGGTCATCAGCGACGGCAAGTCGTGGAAGATCGTCCAAGGTCTCGAGCACAACGATTTCGCCCAGTCCAAGATCAAGACGACCCTCGACGAGCTCAAGAGTGAGCGGGACACCGTCAAGGATCTGCTTCCGGGCTGATCCGGGTTCTCCCGGACTTCGCGTCCCCCGTCGGATCTCTATCGGAGCCCGGCTGCCTGACGAAAGGTAGCCGGGCTTTTCGCTTTCCGTTTCTTCAGGTCCGGCGTCGAACCGGCCCCGACGGTGCATCAAAGTGCAACGTTTCGCTTTATGATATCGCCGATATCATTGCGGGCCGATACGGCGTTTTTTCACCCGACAGAGGGAATTCCCTGATCACAACAGAACTTGGGGAACGCCAGAATTTCCTGCTCGTCTTTCCTCCGTCCACGCATAGAGTTTTCGGTCAGTGCGGGTGGCAAAGCGCGGAATCTCCGAATGTCGTCTCCGAATGAGGCGTTGGCTCGGCGCTGGTTCGATGAAGTCTGGAACCAGCGCCATCTGGCGACCGTGTACGATCTGCTTGTCCCGGACGGGGTCTGCCACTCGGAGCAGGGACCGCTCATCGGGCCGGACTCCTTTCTTGCGAAGGTCTACGAGCCGTTCCTCGACGCCCTCCCCGATTTCCGGGTCGAGATCGAAGGGACGCTGGCGGTCGACGACGAAGTCCTGGTCCGCTGGATCGGGCAGGGGACTCACACCGGCGGCGGCTTCGGAATCCCCCCCTCCGGATTCCGCGTGACCTTCCACGGCATGACCTGGATTCGCTTCGAAGCGGGACGGATCACCGAAGGCCGCGACTGCTGGAACGTCGGCGAGTTGATCCAGGCCCTCCAGGGGGGGCCGATCCCCGCCCAGATGAAGCTCGAACGCTCTCCGCATCCCGCCGCCAAGCCGAGCGCCCAAACCCGTGCCGGCTGACGGCTTAAAGGGGTGAAAGGTCAGAGACGAGAGGTGAGAGAGAAGAACGGAGCATTCCTTCGCCGGCCTCGAACGGCTCACCTCGAACCCCCGCCTCATTCGGTCCTCTCATTTCTTCAGCAGCTCCGGCAGCACTTTCTTCAGGTCGTCCAGCGACGCCGTCACCGACTGGCAGACGCCGGTCCGGTCGACGACGAACATCGTCGGCACCGACAGGATCCCGTAGTTGATCGCCTGGGGGCAGTCCATCCCCTTCAGCTCGGCGATGTGCGGCCAGGGGACCTTGTACTCGGTCAGGTACTCCTTGATCGGCCCGTCCGGCGTATCGACGTTCACGCCGAGCACTTCCATCCCCTGCGCCTTGTCGGCGGCGTACAGCTCCTTGAGGGCCGGCAGGTCTTCCGTGCAGGGCTTGCACCAGGTCGCCCAGTAGACGACGACCAGCACCTTCCCCTGGAACTCGGCCACGTTGATCTGCTGCCCGTTCAGCCCCTTGCCCGCGAGGACCAGCGGCTTCCCCTTGAGCTGCAGCCGGCGGAGCGAGCCGATCGCCCGTTCGCCGACTTCGGTCGTGGCGTAGCTCTTCATCAGCCGGCCGTACCAGATCGAGGCTTCGGTCGGCTTGCCGTTGAGGTCGAGTGCCGTCGCCAGCTGGTACATCGCGTCGGGAACCTGTTCCGCCTGCGGATAGTCCGTAACGAACTGCTCCAGTTCCTTGAGGAACCCGTCCTGCACCTTCTGGCGGTCGGCCGCCTCGGCCTTGTCGAGGTCGACAAAGTAGCCCGCCAGCACGCGGCGGAAGACGATATGCGGCAAGAGGCTCGACTGCTTGTCCTTGCGGATCGTCTCTTCGATGCGGGCCAGTTCCTCGAGTCCGTTCGGGTACGTGTCGACCTGGGTCGCCTCGGCGATGATGTCGATCTGCTGCCGCCGCCACTGCTCGCGTTCGGCGTCGGCCTCCCCGCCGTCGCGAGCTGCCCCAGCAGCCGGGCGTGCTCGACGTTGTAGCCGGCTGATCTCGGCCGGCTTGTCTCCCGGCTTCGGGTGCATTCGCATGCAGCTTGGTGAGCTGGTCGATCAGGGCCTTCATCTCCGGCGAGATATCGGCCACCTGCGCCTCGGGAGCCGCCATGCCGGGGCGGAGGATGGCGCCGGCGATCAGTTCCTTGACCGACTCGTCGATCGGCCGCGGAATCTGCGTCAGCTTCCAGGCGTCGCCGACCTTGATGATCTCCCCCACCTGAACGAAGCCGGTCTTCCCGGCGTTGTCGACGATCGCCATCACGTTGCCGTACACGGAGAGGTCGACCCCCGCCTTGCCGGAGTCCGCCGGCACGGCGCTCGGGCTCTGGCCGTCGAACCGCTGCCACTTGGTCCCCTTGGTGACGACGCTCGACTGCGCGAGCATCTGCCGCATCCGCTGTCCGGGGCTGGCGACGTTGGCGAGGATCTCCTTGGCGAGCCCCCCGTCGAACTTCAGCTGCTGCAGGTCGTCGGCATTCACCAGCAGCGTCCCCAGCAATTGCTCATTGCCGGAGGCGAGGGCCTTGATGACCTCGCGAGAAAGTTCCTCAGGCGAAAGAACCTTCCAGCTGTCGATCGTCCCGTCCTGATCTTCGTCGATTCCCCACCGCGTCCCGGCGGTGTTGAGCCAGCGGTACTGGTCGATCTTCGTGTCGCCGTTCGAGTCGACCTCGCGGTACACCTCGAACCCGTCTTTGTAGTAGCGGAACTCGTCGACCGCCCGGTCGGCGTCCTCCCCATCCTTGAACCACCGCAAGAGCTGTCCCTGCGGTCCGGTCAGGATGTAGCCCGAGGTCTTCCCCGCCTGTTTGACCTCGACCTTGCACTTGGGGATGTCGGCCGCGGCGGGGATGTCGATCTCCACGTCCGGCTGCTTCGGGCTGTACTTGAGCAGGTCCTCCACGGAGACCTGCGCGGCCGCCTCGCGGGCTCCCAGGAATCCTCCCGCGAGAGCCAGGAGGACGCCGAATCGTGCCCGAGTTCCCATCGCACTACTCCCTTGTCGATTCCGAATCTGTCGTCCGGTGGTTCAGCTCCGGGAGAGCCGAATCCCGTTCGGCGCCCCATCGTGTTCCGTGCACCGCTCCGGTTCGTCTCGAAACGGAGCGGCAGGCCGCCATCCCTGAGGAGGGCTGCGGCGAAGTCTGGGAAGTTTAGCAGAGAGGCGGAAAACGAGTCATCGGCACTTTCTGCCGTCCCCGACCGGCAGAAGGACGCCAGACGCCGTTTCGCGGCGTGAGCGAAAATCCGCTCTTGGCAGTTTCCGCCGGTGCGGGATATCTCACCGGCAAAGGATGCGGCTGGGCGTTCGGTCCTCCAGGGACTCCCCTGAGACTCGACCTCCCCCCGCTCCGCCTCCTTCCCGCCTGACCAAGCCCACCTCTCCTTTCCAAAGCGCCAGGTTCTCTGGTGCTCTGGAACGGCCCAATGGGGACCTCCTCCATGCGAACGCTCGTTCTCGGCCTGCTCCTCTGCTGCTCCCTGGCGGAAGCCCGCGCCGCAACGCAGTTCCCGTACGACGCCCTGATCCAGGCGGACGACGTCGAAGTCCGCAGCGGTCCGGGGCTCAACTACTACGCCACGGGAAAACTCAAAACGAGCGACCGTGTTACGGTCCACCGCCACGATCCGGGGGGGTGGTACATGATCTCCCCCCCGCCGGGGAGCTTCAGCTACCTCGACGCCCGCTTCGTCCAGCGGCAGGGGGATCGGGGGGTGGTCCAGATCCCGCCGAATGACGACGGCACCCTCCCCCGGGCCCTGGTCCGGATCGGCAGCCAGCTCGGCGACGACCACACGTTCTACGGCCGCCAGCTCAACACGGGCGACGAAGTCCAGATCCTCGGCGAGCGGACCCTCGCGACCGACCGGGGGACCGCGACGATGCTCATGATTACCCCTCCGGCCCGTGAGTACCGCTGGGTCAAAGGGGACTTCCTGATCGGGGCGGACGCCTCGCTCCGCCAGCAGAAGGCGGCCGACCCGTACGCCGACCCCCTCGTCCAGACCGGGGCCCGCGCCCCGATGAAGCCCGCCGTCACCGCCGAAGCGGAAGCGGCCCCCCTCAGCATGCCGCACGCACGGTCCGGAGCTCCGATGAGGCCAAGGGGACCTCCGACTCCATCAGCCAGTCCCGCGCCGCCATGAAAGAGGTCGACCGCAAGTACCTCGACATGGTCGCGCTCCCCCCGGTCGAGTGGGACATCGGCTCGATCGAGAAGGCCTACAAAACGATCCGCGACACCGCTCCCCCCGAGATCGCCGAATCGATCGACAGCCGGATCCAGGCCGCTCGCCGAACGGCGGAAGATCCAGGACGACTTCCAGGACTTCGCCAAACTGACCAGCACCACGACGCAGCGCGACGCCGAGCTCGCCGCCCAGCAGGGGAGCCCCCAGGTCCCCGGCGACTTCGCCAACATCGATCCGAATGCCGAGTTCCCGCTCGATCCCGCGACCGGGGCCCCCGCCGGAACCACCCCCGGCCTGCCGGTCGTCACGAATGCCCCGGGTGGCGCGGCCCTCTCGGTCCCGACCTCCGCCATCCAGAGCCAGCCTCCCATTCCGGGAACGCAGATGGTCCCGGTCAGCCCCCGCGGGCAAGTCCATCCGACCACCGTCACCCCGCAGCCCGGCGCCCCGCCGGCCGGACCAACTCTCTCGATGAGCCCCTCCGCCGGAGACCGGGCCCCGGTCACGCCACAGCTCAACGGCGCCGGCATCGTGCAGCACGCCCCCGCCCGTCCGGGGACCCCGCGGTACATGCTCATCGCTCCGAGCGGAAAGTTCCTCTCTTACCTCGACGCCGGCCCGGGGGTGAACCTCGAAGGGGCGGTCGGGCAGTCGATGGGGCTCGTCGGCCGCCGCTTCTACGAGCCGAAGGTCCGGGCCGAAATGATCCTGGTCCGCCAGTTGGTCCCGGTCCAGCTCCAGTAGCGGCATCCAGGAGTACGCAGCGAAAGTGACTCGGGCCGACCGGTCGTCCGGCCCGAGTCGACATTTCGGCGGGAGTTCAAGTTCAACACGCATCAGTGGTTGGACATTCGTTGTCTGAGATGTTCCCATGGGCGTGCGCGGCGTCTCTTGCCTGACGGGACTGTCTCATGAGTTTTGCCGACGAAGCCTCTGCGCCGTCGCGTGCTACAACGATTCGTTACTGGATCATCGGCGCCGCCACGCTGGCGGCGGTCCTCCTCTATCTCGAACGGGTCTGTCTCGCCGTCGCGGCGACCTACATCCGCGAAGACCTCCGGCTCTCCGCCACGCAGCTCGGGGTCGCCCTCTCCGTCTCTCTGGGCGTACGCCTTCGGCCAGGTCCCGACCGGCTGGTTCAGCGACCGCTACGGACCGCGGCGGATGATGGTCGTGTACCTCGTCACCTGGTCCCTGTTCGGGATCCTGATGGCGCTGGCTACCGACTTCTGGACCCTCATCGCCGCCCGGCTGGCTCTCGGCCTGTTCCAGGCGGGGGCCTATCCGACCCTCGCGATCCTCGTGAAACGCTGGGCCCCGGAAAGCTTCCGCGCGACCGCCAACAGCCTCGTCGCCTTCGGCGGCCGGTTCGGCGGAGCGGGGGCCAACCTCCTCACCGCCTGGCTGATCGTCTGGTGCGTTCCGATGACGACCCCGGCCGAGATCGACCCCCGCGGCGTCCTCGACCCGACGAAGCTCGTCAAAGAGGTCATCGACGAAGACCCCTCGAAGTCCAAAAACCTCCTCCGCCCGATCCTCGCCGAGCGGCTCCGTTCCGAATTCCCGGGCGACTCGCTCGCCCGGCTCCGCAGCGCGGGCGGATGCCGAGGCCGCCTTCCAGGCCGCCGCGACCGCGACCCATGAAGGAGATCCCCCCCCGCTCGCTCCGCCGACCGAAGCCCAGCTCGGCGAAGTGGTCGGCGCCCTCAACGCCTTCATCAAGTCCCGCATCGACCTCGGTGCGCTCCCCAGGGAGTCCAGCTCTCCTCCGATGCCACCGCCATCGAACGCAAGCCCCCCGCGGAGCGGACGGAGCTCGAGTTCCAGCGGCTGAACCGCCTGCTGGTCGAGAAGGCCTATCCGGAAACGCTGGTTCAGCTGCATGTGAAGGGTTGGCGTCCGACGCTGATCATCTTCGGCGCACCGCAGGGGTCATCGTCGGGATGATCTCTGGGGACTCGTCCGGGACTCGGCCGTCGGAACATCCCGGCTGCAACGCCGAAGAGATCGCCCTGATCCGCGGCCCCGCCGCCGGGCCTCCGGTCGCCACCCAGGCCCCCCCCCGTTCCGTGGGGCCTGATGGCCACCAGCCAGAACGTCTGGTTCAGCTCGCTGATGCAGTTCGGGGTCAACGTCGGCTGGACGTTCGTCATCACCCTGATGCCCGAATTTCTCTCACAACAGTTCCAGGTCCCCATCGAGAACCGGGGCCTGATGGCCACGATGCCCCTCATCGGCGGCTGCACCGGAATGCTCCTCGGCGGTTGGCTCACCGACCGTCTCACCAAAGCCTTCGGCCTCCGGTGGGGCCGCGGCGTGTTCCTCGGTCCGCTCAAACTCGTCGGAGCCGCGGCTCTCTGTGCCTGTCCGTTCGTGAACGATCCCTGGCAGGTGACGTGGCTCCTGACGTTCTTCGCCTTCTCGACCGACATGGGGATTCCGGCCACGTGGGCCTTCGCCCAGGACACGGGAGGAAAGCACGTCGGATCGGTGCTCGGCTGGGGCAACATGTGGGGCAACATGGGGGCGGGCCTCGCTCCGCTGCTGGCGATGGTGCTGCGGGAGAAGTGGCATTCGGGCTGGGACGCGGTCTTCTTCGTGAACGCAGGAGCCTTCACGTTCGCCGCCCTCTTCGGCTCACTCATGGACTGCCGGGTCCCCCTCGACCCGAAGAAGACACCAGCGTTCCGCTGGACCGGGGGCGGCGAAGACGATGGGTTGCGCTGAGGAGGCTGCGACGCCCGGCGCGGTGTTCGGGACCAGCGTTCCGCTGGACCGGCGCGGCGTGGCACGATGGGTTGCGCCAAGGGAGCTGCGACGCCCAGGCGCGGTGTTCGGGAGGTGGACCTGACACTCGTTGTGCGCGAGCTCTGGTGTGGCACGCCCTGCTAAGAGCGTGGCCGAACGTCGCTGGACGTTGAGAGCGTAAGGGACGCCCGAGAGCCTGCCGGAGTGCCGGAGCCCCCTCCCCGTCGCCGGAGGCGGTTCCCGACAGGGAACCTCCCCGCCGTCGCGGGACGCACTCCGTGGCCGCGCTCACCCACCTGACACGAGAACCGCCATCGCTCGTACCCCCTCCCACGTCGTCGGCGCCAGGCGCGGCCTCCTCCGGCCGGGAAGGCCATCCCGCCTCCCATCCAGGCTCAGCGGGCCTGGTTCCGCGTGCCTCCGTCTCCTCTGGGCCCTGAAGGGCCGATCCGTCGTCCAGCCAATCCGGCTCGTCCGTGCCCCACCTGACACAGAAATCGACGTCGCTGCCGTCGCTTCCCGAGCCATCGGCTTCGGCGAACTCCTCTTCTGAATCCGCGTCTTCACTCACGAGGTCCATCGCAGCTTCTTCCGGCACCCACTCGACCGAACCGAGGTCCTCGCTCGTCGCCCACCGCTTCAGCTTCTCTTCGTCAACCGGACCGCAGGCCGCCGTCCCTGTGATGCCCCGCGCCGCGGCCCATTCGGCATACGTGACCGGCTCGCCGCACTCTGCGATGGAAGGGACCGGCGGGCGCGGAGGCCGAGGGGGCGCCGGCGGCATGGGCCCAGTCATCCGCGGCAGCGAAGGCCGTGCCACCTCATCCCGATCCCACCTGACACCAAGACCGTCCTCGCGTGACTGCTTCTGAAGCTCCTCCCGGATCCCGCCGAACTTCTCGGGATCCCTCGCTTCCAGGAGCCGCATCAGGAGTGTGTCGGAGTACCGGATCTCATACCCGATCACTTGGCCGCGGTAGAACTTCGGAATCTTCACCCCATAGACCGCCCGCTGCCACAGCGCCTCTTCCAGCTCAGCCGCCAGCCGCTGCTCCACCAGATCAAATGCTTCCCGGTACGTCTCCGAGGTTCGCAGCGCACCGTAGTGCAGTTCGCGGGAGCATCCCGCCCGCGCCGCCGCGGACTTCACCTGGCCAGTCACCTGGTAGGCGTCGAGAAATCCCTGCTGTCGTTCGGTGATCGGTTTTGATGTCGTCATATGAATCTATCGGCCGGCCCTTCTCCCACGAACATCCGCGTCTCCCGTCCCGCCCCACACCAGCTCGAAGCGCAAGCGAGGGGCTTTCGGAGATGGCCCTTGCACTCGCTTGGGACCCGGCGGAACCGGTCTTCCACTCCTCATTCGGCGGACCGCACTCCCTGCTTCCTGAACCTGCGGCTGCCGGACATGGGCGACGGCTTTCACCGATGCTTCCAGCCCGATTCACCCCAGAACCAGGTCAGGCGCTTGCCAGAATCTCTCGCGAGCGAGGGAGAGAGGCGGCGTCTGTCGTGGCCCGTATCCATCTCCGTCCGTCGCGTGCAGGGAACCGTGCACACGGAACCGTGCACACGGAACCCCGCGCGAGCCCGGCACACGACGGGCGGAGATGGGCGGCCGATTCAGCGGCCGACGGCGCGAGAGGACTGCGGCGGGTTGGCCACCGCGTCATTCCCGGGAAGAGGAGCCCTGCCGCTCGGGAGCAAAACCGGTGGATAGCGCCGATTCGAGTCAAGATCGCACGCGGGGCGATGGTCCCAACCCGCCAGAAGGGTGAGATCACTCCTTGGAGCGAGGCGGCGGAGTCGGTCCCTGTCGACGCGTCTCTATCCGGGCGTAGGAGGAGCGGCACTAGGAAGCGTTCGGCTGGGAAGCGATCGTCGGACAGGAGTACGCCCAGGCTCCCGGGACCGCCGCGGGATCTTCGGGGATTGAGGTTCGGTCATGTGCCGCTCCAGGGATTCGCCGATCATTCGCTCGCGGGGGGCTGCGGATCCGCCACTCCGAACTGTTTGTTGCCGGTCTTCTCCCACCAGTGAATGAGATGCGGAATGGCGATCTCGGGAATGAAGGAGACACCGGCCGGATTGACGACCTTCGCCAGGTCGGGCTGGCCCAGCTTCTCGTAATAGCGACGGACTTTGTCCCGATAGTCCGCATCTTCGTTCAGCCGGTACTTTGTGATCTCCAGAAAAACCTGTTCCCAGGGGCAAGGGTCAAATTTCTTGGGAACCTTTCCCGCATCCAGAATCTTCTTGTCGTTAAGATACTGTTCCATCCGCTTGATGACCTGCGGAATCGCACGCGGCCCCAAGGCGACGATCGCTCGAAAGGATGGCTGCCGCACATAATCCTTTACGTTCGAGCTGTAGCTCACCTCAGGCACTCTTTCGTCCACTTCTCCTTCGAGGGTCAGAAACATTTGCTCGACTTCATGGCCGCTCATGGGAGCTGCGACGACAACCGAAGCCATGACGATCGGGGTGAACATGTCACTTCACCTTTCTTGCATAGACGTCGATAACCTCGCCGTACGCTCCTCCGCTCGAGCTTGGCCGATTGATCAGAATCACGGGGCCGCCGATGCCTTGCTTGCTTTCCCATCGTCCTTTGTGAGTGCTGCTTTCGATGATGGAGTGAAGGACTTCGACAGTTCCCTCGGGGTGCTGCTCGCCATAGACGACGATCTTCTGGACGCCGTCTTCATGCACCATGTCCAGGATGTCCAGCTTCTTGAATTCGCCTTTGTATTGCTTGTCGATCAGATTCTCCATGCCCTTCCGATCAATCGCCTTCTGATCTTCCGGGACCACTTTTTTTGTTCCCAAAGTATAGCCGTGGCAGTTGTAACTCCTGCTCGCCGGACTGATGACGTCGAAGTCATGGAGATTCGGAAACAATTGGGGAAACCGCTGGTACACGCCCTGGAGCGACTTCTTCGCTGCGACAGGGTCGAACATCGGTTCAGACTGACGTGGACCTTCCGGTTCTGCCGGAGCCTGTGTCTGGTAGGCTTCGTCGTATTCATCCCAGGCCGGTTCTTCGACCTCCTCCCAACTCTGCGAGGCGCCGTCGACGGCGGCGACGAAGTCCGTCCAGGCCGCGCCCTCCGCCGCGTTCCAGTCTGCAACGGCTGCTTCGTATGCGTCGTCATACGCGTCCCATGCGGCCGTTTCAGCGGTTGTCCATGCCGTCGTGGCACTGCTGGCGGCGGACTGATAGGCACTCCAGGCTGCGTCCGCGGTCGACTGCCAGCCGGCCAGAGCGGCCGCTTCCGCCGCAACCCATGCGGACCAGGCCGCGTCTTCGCTGGAAGCCCAGATGTCTGCGGCGTCTTCCAGTGCCGATTCTGAGGTGCTCCAGGCCCCGGTTTCGGTCGTGGCCCAGGCCGCGGCGGCGGCCGCCTCCGCTGTACCAAAGTCGCTCCAGGCATCGGCCTCCGCGGACCGCCAGTCCGCTTCGGCAAACCCCATGGTCGTGTCGTACTGGGCTTTTGCTTGAGCTTCGGCAGAGGTCCAGGCGGCATCCGCATCGGCAACGGCGCTCTTGTAGTTCTCCCAGGCAGAACCCGCGATCTGATCGAACGCATCGACAGCCGCGTTCACTGCATTGACGTAAGTCGACCATGCGGCCGCCTCCGCGTCGTCCCAATCCGCGACCGTCGCGTCGATGGCGTCGCTGTAGGCGGTCCAGGCCGAGGTTTCCGTCGCCAGCCATGCGCTGGCGGCGGTGGATTCCGCAGAAATCCATGCCGCGCCCTGGCGGTGCCGATTGCTTGATAGTAAGCCGTTTCTGCGGCAGCTTGAGTCTCGCTGAACGACTCCCAAGCTGGTTCTTCCGCCGCGTGCCAGGCGGCGTCCGCCGCCGCGATGGCCGAGGCGAAGGCGGCGTCTGCGGCGGTCATGTCGCCGGGCCCGCCGTTCATCTGATCCTGCATCGCCGCGTCGTAAGCGATCATCCAGTCCGCGGGAGCTGCATCATAGGCCCCCCACCAGGCGGCGTCGGCGGCGGCCACAGTGCTGATGTAGCTGGAATAGGCAGGATCGACAATGGCATCGTAGGTGTCGTCGGCGTCCTGCGCCGTGTCGAAAAACGCGGCGTCCGCCGCATCCACGGCCCCGTTGTAGGCCGCGCTCGGCACCGGTCATCGCGCCGTCGTAGGCCGCCGCCGCGGCATCAGCCGCGGAGTCGGAGGCGGCATCCGCCGCATCCATGGCCGCGTTGTAGGCGTTCTCCGCGGATTCGATGGCCGACAGGGCATCCGCCTCCGCGTCATCCAAGATGACGGAATACGTGTCCTCGGCGGCCTGAACAGCCGAGTTCCAAGCGGTCGTGGCCGTATCGACTGCGTCCAAGTAGACCCCCGCCGCATTGTCGGCCGTCGACTTGTAAGAAGCATCCGCGGCCTTCACCGCGGAGTCATACGCCGTCGCGGCGCGCCCACTGCGGCCGCGTAGGTCGCATCCGCGGCGTCCATCGTGCCGTCGTAACCATCGACGGCCGCTTGAGCGGCGGATTCGTAGGCTGCATCCGCTGTATCGACGGCCGTGTCATAGGTGTCCCATGCCGCCGTCACCGCGGTGTTGTAGGTGGCCGTGGTGCCGTCGATGGCAGCACCGTACGTGCCGGAGGCCGACTGCATCGCCGACTGATAAGTGGCGTCGGCGGAGTCCACGGCAGTGGAGTACGTGGACCAGGCGGCGTCATCCGCATCACCGAGTGCCGCGTCTGCGGCGTCCACGGCTGAGTTGTATGCCGACGCAGCGGCTTGAGTCGCTGAGTTGAAGACCGATGCGGCGCCGTTTGCCGTATCGGAGTAGTCCTGATAGGTCGTCCCGCTCAAGAGAATCCGAGGCTCGCACACGGAGATCGCCGCGGGAGCGTACGAACGTCGATTCGGCCGTCCGGAAGACCGACGACGCTGAGGAGGAAACAGAGAAAAACGAACCTTGGCCGCGAGTTGTCGCCACGAAAATAAGAGCATGCCCTGGAAACCCAAGTAGAAGAAAATGGATTCCACAAACAGACTGAGAATGGCGATTCTCAACCGCATATTGCTGATGTCAACATTCTCTCGAATGTGTAACAAAGGGGGCCGGGGTTCGTGTCCTCGCCCGTCCTCGCCTACCCCCGGCCGCACAAGTGACAGGAGGTTTCCAGGAAAGACCTCTCCGGCCACCTGGCGGGTGGCATGCTCATGGCTCTGCATGAGCATGGAGAGTGGGCTCTACTCTCGGTGGGAGGCCCCTGGTTGGCGTAATCGCGACCCGGGTCGTGCGAGCGACAACAGGTTGTTCCAGGAAAGATCTTTCACGCTCAGTGCTTCGTTCCTTCGCAAGCGACGACCTGAGCGTCACTTGGCCGGCTCCCCGCCCCTGCCGTGCCGCCGTCAAGAGTTCACTCCGCAGGGACTCGGCCGTGTCGTCGAGCCGCTTTTTCGCTTCATTGGCAGAAAGATTCGCCTGGTTCGGGCTGAACAGCCACAACGACGTACACGGTCGCCGCCCCGTCGTGCTCGTACCATCCGGACCGGACGACCGTCAGCGGATTGGAATTGAGATCCCCTCCCTTCCTGTAGTGCTTGCCCGCCGGGTCGGCATCGCTCACCAGCATCGCCTCCCGGGACCGCCTTCGCCGTCTTCTCGTCCAGACCGTCCCACTGGCCGGTGCTCACCCGTGGCGCGAACACGGCGGCGAGGCCTGCCGCGGTCGCGACGTTGTCATTCTTCTCGGTCCGCTTCGCCAGCATGTAGCGCCGCGCCCTGATTGCCCGGAAACCCGGATCGCGTTTGTGAATCTTCTTCGTGAGCTCCTCGGGCCCCCCCAGCACCGCCGTCGTCAGGTTGGCGGCGGCGTTGTAAACGGAGTTCGGCGCTTTGGCCCTGCCCATCATGATCTCTCCGACTGTGCCGCACGCTCGCCTGTCCGAGAGTCTTCCGGATTTCGGTCCGCTCCTCTTGAGAGAAGGGAGCCCATGCCGGGTGGGCGTCGTTCGCCAGAATCCTCGCCGCGCCCGGCGGCGGGTCATCCAGCTTCCCCGCATGCGCTGCGAACAACTCGACGAGGTACGCCGTTTTGATCGAACTCGCCACGGGCCGCGACGCCGTCTCCTGCCAGGCGTACCAGGGCTCCCCCTCAGTCCGCCGAGCCACACGCTGATCGTGACTCCATTCCCCAGGCTCTTCAGAGACTCCTTGACCTTTCCATCCAGCGCCCGCTTCGTCCAGCCGACTCGCGGCCCGGTCGCAGCCGGTCGATCGTCGGCCGTACAAAGGACGACCAGGCTCGCGCAGATTGCGAGCCCCCACAGAACTCGGCCCATCTCAAGCTCCTTTCGCCGCGAAAGAGTGTTGGCAAGGCCCCCAGAAAAATAGCGGACAAGTGGCCCGTTTACGGCATGATGGGGTCGGCCTCTCGCTGCGCCCGCAGAACCAGCGGCATCTCGACATGGCAAAACACTATTCACCAGACCGAGTTGTGCCGTGCGGCTGCACGACGAGTTGCCTCTCCGTGATGCCATCCGGCTTCAGGTCGATCCGAACGTTGTTGATCATTATTGAGCGGCAGGCTCCCATTTTTCACTGTCTGTCGTGAGATACTGCGAACGCCCCGGGAGCCGAAGCGTCACCCGCCCATCGGCCCCAGTGGTTCCCTCAAAGGGGCTCTGGCCTCATCTTTCCGGATGACCTTGAGGTACTGCCGGACGCGAATCAGAAGTCTTCGGATCTGTGCAGGGGATGGCAGTAGATCTTGTGCGCCGCCGTTCCACCATCCGACGTGGGGCCAGGCGACGACCCGGAGACCGGCGACGGGATGCATCTCCCGGTCGATGATGGTGACGCGGCATTCGTTCATCCGAGTCATCGGAACCTGGATCGGCTCCGCGGGACTGGCGTCGTACACCTGCGCGGACGCTGAAGAACTTCGTTCAACTTTTTCTGCTCGTCCCCGATACCCTCGGGCGCGTCACTGGGCGTCACGATGAATCCGTCGCAGAGCCCGATGAGCTGAAATCGCTGGTCGGACGGCCAGCCCTCGATCGCGAACGTCCCATCCGGCTTGATCGACGTCCACGTGGCCCAGGAGACACGCTTCCATTCGCCGTTCCGTGGAGGCAAAGAATCGATCCGGATGACGCCGCTCCGGATCGGACGCGGAACGACATCCGCGATGACTCCCTGGATGCGGACTGCCGGCCGAAGCTGGGTGTCGAACCGTCTTGCCTGCCCCGGAGCGATCTCGAACTCCATGAAGCGGCTGAAGTGCGTCGTCGCCGCCGGCGGCCTGACCGGCGACCTGGCGCGTGTGCGTTCGCTGTGGTCGGCCGGCCCGGCGCCGGCCGAGCTGTTGAACGGCTCGCACCCGCATGCCGACGGCCGGCTGCACGACGCCGCGGCCCGCCACGGCGCGCGCCTCACGCACCTGGACCGCATGTGGCACTACGCCGCCGGCGTCGCCCACCCGGACCCGCAGTTCGACGGCCACGGCCTGAGCCTGATCCCGACCCGCTCGGCGCTGTGGCTGGGCCCGGACGGCCGGCGCATCGGCCCCGAGCCTTTCGTCACCGGCTACGACACCGCGGCGATGGTCGAGCGCATCGCGCGCGAGGGCTGGCCTTGCACCTGGCAGCTCTTGAACCGCCGCATCGCCGACAAGGAACTCGCCGCCTCGGGCGCCGAACACAACCCGCAGATCCGCGAGCGCCGCCTGCTCGGCTTCGCGCGCCAGTTGCTGCGCGGCCAGCCCGAGCTGGTCGACGAGTTGCTCGCACGCTGCCCGGACTTCGTGCAGGGCGCGACGCTGGACGAGCTGGCGCAGCGCATGAACGCGCTCACCGGCGACGAACGCCTCGACGCCGCGACGCTGCAGGCCCAGATCACGCCCTACGACGCCCAGATCACCCGCGGCCCGGCGCTGCACGACGACGACCAGCTGCGCCGCATCGAGCACCTGCGGCGCTGGCGCGGCGACCGCGTGCGCACCTGCCGCTACCAGCGCATCCTCGACCCGGCGGCCGGGCCGCTGATCGCCATCCGCTGCCGGCTGCTGACGCGCAAGTCGATGGGCGGGCTGCAGACCGATCTTTCGAGCCGCGTGCTGGACACGAAAGGCACGCCGATCGCCGGGCTGTACGCGGTCGGCGAGGCCGCGGGTTTCGGCGGCGGCAATGCCAGCGGGCGCAAGTCGCTCGAAGGCACTTTCCTGCCCGGCTGCCTGCTGACCGCCAACGCCGCCGTGCGCCACCTCGGCACCTGAAAGGAGAGCCCGATGAAGAAGACCGCCGCCGAACTGGTGCGCCACGCGCTGGAGCAACTGGGCGTGCGCCACACCTTCGGCATCCCCGGCGTGCACAACACCGAGACCTACGACGCGCTGGCCGGCTCGGCCGTCGTGACGCCGATCCGCGTCACGCACGAAGGCAACGCTGCCTTCATGGCCGACGCGGTGAGCCGCACCAACGATCACGTCGGCGCGCTGCTGATCGTGCCGGCCGCCGGCACCGCGCTGGCGATGGCCGGCATCGGCGAGGCGTTTCTGGACGGCATCCCGATGCTGGTGATCTCCGGCGGCACGCACACGGGCCACGGTTTCCGCTACCAGCTGCACGAGCTCGACCAGATCGAATGGGTGAAGCCGGTGACCAAAGGCGCCTGGCGCGTCACGCGCCACCGCGACGTCGTGCCGACGCTGTACGAGGCCTGGCGCACGGCGATGCGCGGCGAGCCCGGCCCGGTCTTCGTCGAGATCCCGGTCGATCTGCAGATGCTGCCCGGCGAGGTCGACGAGTTACCGGCCTTCGTGCCCGACGCGCCGCCGGCCGCACCCGACGACGCGACGATCGAACGTGCCGCCCGCGCGCTGCTGGCCGCCGAGCGCCCCGGACTCTTCGTCGGCTGGGGCGCGGTCGACGCCGGCGAGTCGGTGGCACGCATCGCCGAGGCGCTGGGCGCGCCGGTGGCGACGACGCTGCAAGGCCTGAGCGCCTTCCCCGGCACGCACCGGCTGCACGCCGGCATGGGCATCGGCCCGGCGGCGGTGCCGGCCGCCGAGCAGGCTTTCGCCGACTGCGATGTGCTACTGGCCGTCGGCACACGTTTCGGCGAGATCGCGACGGGCAGCTACGGCCTGCGCGCGACCTGGAAACTCGTGCACGTCGACATCAACCGCGAGGTCTTCGGCGCCAACTACCCGGCCGAGATCACGATCGAAGGCGACGCGCGCCAGGTGCTGCCGGCGCTGGCGGCGAAGATCGCCGCGCTGGGCGCCGAGGGTGCGGCCACGCGTGCGGCACGCGCCGAGTCGGTCGCCGGCCGCATCGCCGCCGCCAAGCAGGCCTACCGCGCCGAATGGCTGGCGCACGACGGCGGCGGGCGTGTCAACCCGCAGCGTTTCTTCGACGCCTTGCGCGCCACGCTGCCCGACGACGGTTTCGTCGTCACCGACGACGGCAACCACACCTTCCTGACCGCCGAACTCTTCCAGAGCCGGCGTGCACGCCACCTCGTCACGCCGACCGACTTCAACTGCATGGGCTACGGCGTGCCGGCGGCGGTAGCGATCCAGCTGACGCAACCGCGCCAGCCGGTGGTCGCCGTCGTCGGCGACGGCGCCTTCCTGATGACCGGCATCGAGCTCAGCACCGCGGCCGAACACGGCCTGGGCGTCGTCGTCTGCGTCTTCAACGACGGCGAGCTGTCGCAGATCTCTCAGGCCCAGCAGCTGCCCTACAACCGCAAGGCCTGCACCGTGCTGCCCGAGATCCGCATCGAAGGCATCGCGATTGCTGCCGGCGCCGCCTATCTACGCATGAACACCGACGCCGACATCGAGCGCGTGCTGCAGGCCGCCCGCGAGCAGGCCGCCGCCGGCCGGCCGGTGGTCGTCGACGTGCATGTCGACTACTCGAAGCCGACGCGCTTCACGCGCGGCATCGTCAAGACCAACCTGGCGCGCATGAGCGTCGGCAACAAGCTGCGCCTGGTGGCGCGTGCCGCCTGGCGGCGGGTCGTCGCGCCGGCCTGATCAGCGCACCGCGAGCAGGCGTTCGGGGTCGACGATCTCGATCGTCGCGCGGCCGCGGCGGATGGCGCCGGCCGCTTCCAGCTCCTTCAGCGCCTGGTTCACCGTCTGGCGCGACAGCGCGAGCATCTGGCCGAGCTGCTCCTGCGAGACCTCGAGCACACGTTTGCTGCGGCCCTCCCAGGCGCCGTAACCGCCGGCCATCGCCGCCAGCCGGCGCGCCAGCCGCGGCGTCGGCGGCAACAGCGCCAGCTCCTCGACGGCGGCGAAGGTCAGCCGCAGCTTGTTCGTCAGCAGCCGGCCGAAGCTCTGCCAGTGCTGCGGGCGCGCGGCCAGCAGCCGGGCGAGATCGTCCTGGGCCACGCGCAGCAGCGTGCAGTCGCTCTCGGCCCAGGCGTCGTGCGTGCGCGCCGCGCCGTCAAACAGCGCGATCTCGCCGAACCACTGCGGCGGCTCCAGCATCGCCAGCAGCGACTCGCGCGCGCCGTCGGCCACCGCGCCGATGCGCACCACGCCGCGCACCACCGCGTACAGCCCGTCGGGCGCGTCGCCGCGTGCGAACAGCCGCGTGCCGGCGTCCAGCACCAGCACCCGGGCGTGCGCCAGCAGGTGATCGGCCAGGTCGTCGGGCAGCGCGGCGAACCAGGCCCCGGCGCGCAGCGTCGGCGCCCAGTCGGCGGCGGGGGTGGGCTCGGGCATCGTCGGCGCACGGTACACGAGGCGGGGCGCGGCGCCGGGCGCATCGGCGACATCCGGGGACAATCGGCGCCCCGCCTCCCGCCCCGACGACGATGTCCGCATCCCCTGCCCCGATCGGCCTGGTCGCCGCCTTGCAGCGTGAACTGCGCGACCTGCTCGCCGCGATGCCCGACGCGCGGCCGCGCACGATCGGCGGGCGCGAGTTCTGGCACGGCACGCTCGAAGGCCACGAGGTCGTCGCGGTGCAGTCGCGGGTCGGCAAGGTGGCCGCGGCGGCGACGACGGCCGCGCTGCTGTCGCACTACCGCGTCGGCGCCGTCGTGCTGACCGGCATCGCCGGCGGCCTGGCGCCGGGCGTCGCGGTCGGCGACGTCGTCGTTTCGGCCGAGCTGCTGCAGCACGACCTGGACGGTTCGCCCTTCTTCCCGCGCTGGGAGGTGCCGCTGACCGGCGTCTCGCGTTTCCCGGCCGACGCCGGGCTGGCCGAACGTGCCGCCGCCGCCGCGCGCGCGGCGCTGGACGACCCGCTGGCGCTGTTCGGCGAGGCGCTGGTGCGGGAGTTCTCGCTGCACGCGCCGACGGTGCACACCGGGCTCATCGTCAGCGGCGACCGCTTCGTGCGCACGCGCGAAGACCGCGACGCGCTCTGCGCCGCCTTGCCCGACGCGCTGGCCGTCGAGATGGAAGGCGCCGCCGTCGCCCAGGTCTGCCACGAATGGGGCCTGCCCTTCGTCGCGATCCGCGCGATCTCCGACCGCGCCGACGACGCGGCGCACGGCGACTTCAAACGCTTCCTGTCCGCCGTCTGCTCGCACTATGGCGCGGCGGTGGTGCGGCGGCTGCTGGCCGACACGCCGGCGCCGCTGGCGCGCTGACGCAGGCTGTCGATCAGCCGCGTTCGGCGGCTTCGAGCTCGGCGCGCACGCCGGACATCGCGACGACGCTGCAGCGCTGAGCCGGCGGCTGCAGCGCCAGCAGCGACTCGAGCTCGGCCTTCTCGCGTTCGGTGTTCACCAGCACCCAGGTCTCGGAGGCGTCGATCAGCTTCACGCCGAACTGCGCCTGGGCCTGGGCCTGCTTCTGGAACTCGGGCGGCATCGGCTGCGCGGCGGTGGCCAGCACGCCTTCGCGGCGCTGGGCCAGTGCGAGCTCCAGCCGCCGCAGCCGCGCCGCCACCGCCGGCGCACGCAGGCGCAGGAAGTTGCCGACGAAGACCGGCTTCATCGCCGCGAAGTCGCTGTAGAGCAGGAAGCCCAGCGGCCGCGCGAAGCTCTCCAGCGCTACCGTCACCGGCACGCCGGGGATCGCCGGAATGGCGCCGCGCAGCAGCAGGAAGGACGCGATGACCTGATCCACCGGCGTCGGGTCGAAGCCGGCACGGGTGGTCGCGGCGATCGCGTGGTCGATGGCCGCGGCGGCCACGGCCTCGAAGTCGTCGGCGCCGTAGCGCAGCGTGTCCAGCGGCGCGGCGTCGAAAGGCAGCGTCTGGTCGTCCCGCTGGAACGGCACGACGAGCTTGTTGAAGCCCAGCATCATCCCGTACTCCATCGCGACGTTGGGCTTGGGCAGCTCGACGCCGGCGACGACCTGGTTGTCGAACAGCACGATGCAGAACTGCGCCGTCAGGATCTTCGAGCAGATCTTGGTGCAGAAGACGTTGGTCGCCGGGGCGATGATCTCGCCGGCAGCCACCGGCTCGACGCCGCGCGCCTCCAGCAGGCGCAGCAGCACCGGGATCTCGTGTTCGTTCTCGCGGAAACCGTAGGCGATGAAGCAGCTTCGTGTCGACGAGAACACGTAGTCGCAGCTCGGCTGGCCGATGACGCAGTGCTCGTGGCGGCGGATCGAGATGTCCATGGCGCCTCCTGAGCCGGACACTGGCCCGGCGCACCCAGCCTAGGACGCGGCGGCCAAGGCCGCCAGCCCCGGGTTCAGGGCGCCAGCCGGCTCGGCGCGACCCGCCCGAACAGCAGCACGTCTTCATAGACGCCGCCGATCTCGAGGTGGCGCACCAGGCAGCCCTCGGGCCGCAAGCCGGCCTTCTGCATCACACGCGCCGAAGCCGGGTTGCGTGCCAGGCAGCGGCCGGCGATGCGCGTCAGGCCCAGTTCGTTCTCGGCGAAGTCGAGCAGCGCACGGGTCGCCTCGGTGGCGTAACCCTGGCCCCAGTGCTCGTGGCCGATCCAGTAGCCGACCTCGGCGTGCGCGTGCGCAGCGCTGACGTTCAGCAGCGCGATCGCGCCGAGCAGCGCCGCGTCGCGCCGGCGCTCGATCGCGTACGTGATCTCGCGGCCCGCCAGCCAGCCGACCGGGTGCGTCGTGATCCACGCTGCGGCGGCGCCGTCGGGATACGGGTGCGGGATCGCCAGCGTGGTCTCGGCCACGCGCCGGTCGCCGGCCAGGCGCTGCACCTCGGGCGCGTCGGCGGCGACGAACGGCCGCAGCCGCAGGTGGCGGGCCTCGATGACGGGCTGAGGCGGCATCGTGGTGCTCATCGCTGGGCTCCCGGTTCGGCGGCGAGCGCTCGGCCGATTTCGCGCACCAGCGTGTCGACCATCGCCTTCGTCACCGTCAGCGGCGGCATGAAACGCAGGCTGGCACCGCGCTGGCCGACGACCTGGCCACGCTCGAACAGCCGGCGCACGACACGCTGCGCCAGCGCCTCGTCAGCCAGTTGCAACGCCAGCATCAGCCCGCGGCCGCGCACATCACGCACCTGCTGCGGCCGGCGCTGCTGCAGCGCCGCCAGGCGGGCGGCGAAGTGTTCGCCGACGGCCGCTCCGCGCGCCACCCAGCCGCCGGCTTCCAGGGCCTCGATGACGGCCAGGGCCGCGGCGCAGCCGCCGGGGTCGTTCTGGTGCGACTGGGCATAACGCAGCGGCTGCGCATCCAGCGCCGAGGCCACCGCGGCGTCGACCGTCAGCGCGCTGACCGGGTAGCCGTTGCCCAGCGCCTTGCCGCAGGCCACCAGTTGCGGCGCCAGGCCGTAGTGCTGGTAGCCGAACCAGCGCCCAGTGCGGCCGAAGCCGGTCGTCACCTCGTTGCAGACGACGAAGGCACCGGCGCGGCGCGCGGCCTCGACGGCGCGCGCGACGAAGTCCTCGCGCGGGAAGCGCACGACCTCCAGCGACGCGCCGCCGACCTCCAGCACCAGCGCCGCCGCCTCGTGCCAGGGCACGGCGTCGATGGCGGCCAGATCGTCGCAGCGCAGGTCGATGCGCTGGTCGTTGTCGGCCGCCAGGCGGCCGAAGCCGAAGGCCGCCAGATAGCTGCTGTCCAGGCGCACGAAACGGCGCCGGCCCGACAGGTGCATCGCGATCTGCAGCCCCAGGTTGACCGCCTCCGAGCCCGAAGACAGAAAGACGCTGCGCCCGCCCGGCAGGCCGTGCAGCCGAGCCAGGTGCGCGGCCAGCGTCTCGGCTTCGGCGCTGCGGAAGGCGTAACCCTGGTGCATCACCGTCGCGAGCGACCGCCGGATCGCCCGGTTCACCGCCGGGTGTGCATGGCCCAGGTTGGCGGCCCAGACGCCGGACTCGAAATCGACGTAACGCCGCCCCTGCGCATCGACGAGGCGGCAGCCGCGGGCACGCGCCAGCACCCGCTCGGGCTGGCCGTACAGCGGCAGGATGCCGTGGGCGCGGTCGTCGGGCTCGCAGATCATCGGGCTATTCTCCCGCCCGCACGCATGCCGAACTTGATGGATCCCTGCGCCCTCGCCCACGCCGCCGAACTGATCGACCAGGCCGATGCGGTGATCGTCGCCGCCGGGGCCGGCATCGGCGTCGACTCCGGCCTGCCCGACTTCCGCGGCGACACCGGCTTCTGGACCGCCTACCCGGCGCTCGGCGCGGCCGGGCTGCACTTCACCGAGATCGCCTGCCCCGAGAGCTTCGAGCGCGACCCGGCGCTGGCCTGGGGCTTCTACGGCCACCGGCTGGATCTGTACCGCCGCACCGTGCCGCACGCCGGCTTCGCGATCCTGAAGCGCTGGATGGAACGTGCGCCGGCCGGCGGCTTCGTCTTCACGAGCAACGTCGACGGCCAGTTCCAGCGTGCCGGCATCGCCGCCGAACACGTCGCCGAATGCCACGGCTCGATCCACTGGCTGCAGTGCACACGCCGCTGCGGCGAGGCGCTGTGGCCGGCCGATGCGCTGGCCGTCGACGTCGACACCACCGCCTGCCGCTGGCGCGGCGAGCTGCCGCGCTGCCCACGCTGCGGCGCACTGGCGCGGCCCAACATCCTGATGTTCGGCGACGCGCAGTGGCTGGCCGCACGCACCGAAGGCCAGATTGGCGCGCTGACGCAGTGGCTCAAGAGCGTGCGCCGCACGGTCGTCGTCGAGATCGGCGCCGGCACCGCGGTGCCGTCGGTGCGGCGTTTCGGCCAGCATCTGCTGCATGCCCACGACGCCCGGCTGCTGCGGCTGAACCCGCGTGAACACGCGGTGCCGAATGCGCCGCACGTCGGCCTGGCCTGCGGCGCGCTCGAAGGGCTGGCGGCGATCGATGCCACGCTGGCCGCCGGCTGACGATGGACTGGTTCCAGCGCCTGACCGGCTTTGCCGAGCCCGCCGCCGACGAACTGCGCCGGCGCCTGCACTGGCGCGACGGCCGGCTGCATGCACCCGAAACCGGCCGCAGCTGGGCCGTCGGCGAGCTGGAACTCGTCACGCTCGGCACGCTGCGTGAACGCGCCGCGGCCTTGCCGCCGGCGCCACCCCCACGCTGCCGCGTCGTGCAGGGCGACGTGCGTGCGCTGCACCGCGACCCGGCGCTGGCCGGCGCGCTGTTCCAGGTAGCGTCGCAGTTCAACCTGCTGGAGATGATCGGCCCGCAGGTCACGCCCGACGACGGCGTGACACGCTACGAACACGACCGCACGCAAGGCCCGGCCTGCGCGATGGCCTGCGGCGCCGCGACCCCCGTGCGCCACTACTTCGTGCCGGTCGACGGCCGCCCCGGCCAGACCGCCGGGCGCCAGCTTGATGCGCTGGCCGGCCTGGGCGAGGCGCTGGCCACCGCCACCGGGCGGCCGCGCGAATCGCTCTGGGCGATGCGCAACGGATACGCGCTGCCAGAGGCCGACACGCTGACCGCCATCGACGCCCATCTGGCGGCGCTGGACGAGGCCGGGCTGGATGCGCTGCGCACGCGGCTGGCGATCGGCGTGCACCGCGACGTCGAGGTCACCGACGTCGCCGCACCACCGGGGCCGGTGGTCTCGCAAGCCTTCTGCTCGGCGCTGCCGGTCGCCTACTCGCGCCACCGCCGCGCGCCCTGGGCGCGTTTCGCGACGCTGGTGCTCGAAGCGGCCTACGAAGCGACGCTGTGGGAAGCGCGCCTCGCCGCCGCCGCCGGCAAACCGCCGCGGGTGCTGCTGACGCAACTCGGCGGCGGCGCCTTCGGCAACGACGAGGCCTGGATCGACGCGGCGATGCGCCGCGCCTTCGCCTCGCCGGCCGCGGCCGGGCTGGAGCTGCGCCTCGTCAGCTACGGGCCGCCGTCGAAGATGCTGCTGGAGCTGGCGGACGAGGTCGGCTGAAGCTCAGCTGACGACCAGGGCCAGGTCCTTGCCGATCGCCGAGAAGGCACGGCCGATGGTGTCGATCTTGGTCGCGTGCGACAGGTCCAGCAGGCGTGTCACCTCCTGCGGACGCACGCCCATCGCGCGCGCCAGCTCGGCCGGGCGCAGCTGCTGCCGGCACAGCTCGTTGAGCAGCGCCACCTTGGCCGCCACCGACAAGGGCAGCGCCACCCAGGCTTCGCCCGGCTGCAGCGCGCTGGGCGGCGGCACGGGGCGCTGATCCTCGAAATAGAAGTCCATCGCGGTCAGCAAGGCGTCGGCTGCGGCCTGTTCGGCCTCGGCCAGCGTGTCGCCTTGCGTGATCGCCTCCGGGATGTCGCGGAACGTGACGACGTAACCGCCGTCGGGGTCGGGGCTGAAGAGTGCGGGGTACTTCGACATGAGGGCTCCCGATGTAAACGATATTGTTTACATCAACAAGCTCCGCCGGAGCTAACCCACGGCTGAAGCCTCAGGCCGACGCCAGCGCCGAACACGCCTCGGCACAGCGCCGGCAGGCGTCGGCGCAGCGGCGGCAGTGGTCGTGGTCGTGGCGTTCGCACTCGGCGGCGCAGCGGCGGCAGACGTCGGCGCACAGCGAGGCGGCCTGGGGCACGTAATCGCTGCCGCGCATCAGGTAGGCGGCCACCAGGCGGCAGGCGGCGGCGCAGTCGAGGTCCAGCGCGATGCAGCGCGCCATCATCGCGACGTCGCGTTCCTTCAAGCAGGCGGCGGTGCAGCGCTCGCAGGCTTCGATGCAGGCGATGCAGACGTCCAGGGCATGACGTTCGGGGTCGGGAGACATGGTCGGCTTTCGGCCCGCCTCGGCGGGCTGGGTGGGAGGGACACGCGCCCGAAGGCACGCTTTGCCCCTGCCGAGGCAAATGCCGCGCCCCGCCGGTGGCGGGCACGCCGACCTGAGGATCAGGCCGCGGGCGGCCGCAGGCGGTCGAACACCGCTTCCTGCTCGCCCGGCGCCAGCTCGTCGCAGCGCGCGCCGGCCAGCGGGTCAGCGCCCGCCCACCAGGCGGCAGCCGGGCCGGGGTGATCCAGCGCGGTCACCAGCGCCTCGTTGAACTCGTAGACACCCCAGGCCAGGCCGGCGTCACGCAGCGAGGACTGCAGCGCACCCTGCACCAGCGCCCGCACCTGGCGGTGGCCGGCGCTGGCCGGCACCTCGGCGCGGCGGCCGGCGGCGGCTTCGGCACAGGCCCGCGCGTCGGTCGACGCGTGGCCGCGGCAGGCCAGCGGGCGCACCGGGTAGATGACGCAGACGCCTTGCGCCAGGAAGGGGCAGCGCACCGGCTCGGCGACACGTTCGGCCTCGCTGCGGCGGTGCGTCCTGGCTTCGGCGGCACGCAAGGCGCCGACCAGGTCGATGCCGCGGTCGGCCAGCGGCGGCGCCACGCGGGCGAGGAAATGCGCCGCCAGCAGCACTTCGGGCATCGTCGCGACGACACGCAGATGGCAGCAGGTGGCGCAGGCCTTGCGGCAGGCCACCGGCGGCTCGCCGGCGCAGCGCAGGCGCACGTTGCCGTCGAAGGTGTCGACCGCCTGCGCCATCAGGCGCTCGATGCCGGCGGTGCTGCCGCGGCCGCCGGTCAGCGTGGTGTCGAACGCGGCGTGCAGCGCGCGGTAGAAGTCCAGGTCGTCGCCGGCGGGCAGCTCGGGAATCGCGGCGGAGGCGGTGTCGACGGTCATCGGCAGGTCTCGGCGCCGGCAGCGCGGCGGTGCCGGCACCTTAACCAGGGTCAGGCGCATCGGCTTTGCAAAGGCGCAAACCCGGCCCGCCACTGGACGAAAATACAGCCGTGACCGACACGCCCGCAGACACACCGGCCGATGCCCCCGCCTACACCGTGCCGGTGCGCGCGCTGTGTGCGTTCGCGGCCAAGACCGGCGACCTGGACCTGCGTTTCACGCCGGCGCCGACGGCCGCCGAAGGCATCGCCGGCCACCGCCGCGTGGCTGCGCGCCGGGGCCCCGGGCACGAGAGCGAAGTCGCGCTCGAAGGCCGCTGGCAGCAGCTGCGCGTGCGCGGGCGTGCCGACGGTGTCGACCTGGGGCGGGCGCTGGTCGAGGAGGTGAAGACGCACCGCGGCCCGGTCGAGCGCATCCCCGAGCACCACCGCGCCTTGCACCGCGCCCAGGCGCGTGTCTACGGCGCGCTGCTGGCCGCCATGCACGAGCTGCCGCGTGTGACGGTGCGCGTGCTCTACTGGGACATCGACCGCGAGAGCGAAACCGTCTTCGACGAGACGCTGACCGCCGCCGAGCTGCAGGCGCACTTCGAGGCGCTGTGCCGCCGCTTCGCCGCCTGGGCCGACGCCGAACTCGCACACCGCGCCGCCCGCGACGCCGCGCTGTCGGCGCTGGCCTGGCCGCACGACGCCTTCCGCGCCGGCCAGCGTGAACTGGCGACCGCGGTCTACAACGCCGCACGCGCCGGCCGGCCGCTGCTGGCGCAGGCGCCCACCGGCATCGGCAAGACGATGGCGACGCTGTTCCCGACGCTCAAAGCCCTGCCCGGCCAGCGCCTGGACCGCGTGTTCTTCCTCGCCGCCAAGACACCCGGCCGGCGCCTGGCGCTGGACGCGCTGGCGACGCTGCGCGCTGGCGGCGCGCGCCCGCTGCGTGTGCTGCAGCTCGTCGCACGCGACAAGGCCTGCGCCGAACCCGGCCGCGCCTGCCACGGCGACGACTGCCGCCTGGCGCGCGGCTTCTACGACCGCCTGCCGGCGGCGCGCCAGGCGGCGCTGGGCGCGCTGGAGCACGACCCCGAAGCGCTGCCCGCCGTCGCCGCCGCACACACCGTCTGCCCCTACTACCTGGCGCAGGAGATGGCACGCTGGGCCGACGTCGTCGTCGGCGACTTCAACTACGTCTTCGACTCCGGCGCACTGCTGCACGCCTTGCTGCAGGAGAACGGCTGGCGCGCGGTGGCCCTGGTCGACGAGGCGCACAACCTGGTGTCGCGAGGGCGCGAGATGTACAGCGCGACGCTGGACGCCGCCGCGGTGCGCGCCGCCAGACGCACGGCGCCGGCGGCGCTGAAGCGCCCGGTCGAGCGCGTGGCGCGGGCTCTGGGCGCGCTGGCCAAGGCCGGCGACACGCCGTTCGAGGTCGCCGACGCCGCGCCCGACAAGCTGCTCGACGCGCTGAGCAACTACATCTCGGCGGCCAGCGAACTGGCGGTGCAGCAGCCCACCGCACTGGCCGGCGACGCGCTGCAGCTGCACTTCGACGCGCTGCGTTTTGCCGAACTCGCCGAACTGCTGGACCCGGCGACCAGCCAGTTCGACCTGACGCGCCGCCCCAGCGCGCGCGGCAAACCCGAGGCCGTGGCCTGCGTGCGCTGCGTCGTGCCGGCGCCGTTTCTCAAACCGCGTTTCGAGGCGCTGCACACCGCGGTGCTGTTCTCGGCGACGCTGGCGCCGGCGCCTTACCAGCGTGACCTGCTCGGCCTGGGCGAAGGCGCGGCCTGGCTGGACTGCGAGTCGCCGTTCGACGCCGCGCAGCTGGCGGTGCGCATTGCACCGCTGTCCACGCGTTATGCCGACCGGGAGGCCTCGCTGGCGCCGCTGGCGGCGCTGATCGTGCGCCAGTACGCCGAGATGCCGGGCAACTACCTCGCCTTCTTCAGCAGCTTCGACTACCTGGAACGCACCGCCGCCGCGCTGCAGGCCGCCGCGCCCGAGCTGCCGCTGCGCTGCCAGCAGCGCCGCATGGACGAAGCCGAACGCCGCGCCTTCGTCGATTCCTTCGCCGAAGGCGGGCGCCAGATCGGCCTGGCGGTGCTGGGCGGCGCTTTCGGCGAAGGCATCGACCTGCCGGGCTCGCGCCTCGTCGGCGCCTTCGTCGCGACACTGGGCCTGCCGCCGGTGGACGCCGTGCAGGAGGCGATGAAGGCACGGCTGGAAGCGCGTTTCGGCGCCGGCTGGGCCTACACCTACCTCGTGCCCGGGCTGCAGAAGGTCGTGCAGGCCGCCGGGCGTGTGATCCGCACGCCGGAAGACCGCGGCGTGCTGCACCTCGTCGACGACCGTTTCGGCCGCGCCGAGGTGCGGGCGCTGCTGCCGGGGTGGTGGCGGGTGCGGCGGGGCGGCTGAAGACAACAGGACGTCGTGCAGGCGCGAACGCCGGGCCGGCCGCTGCTGGTGATCCCCGCGCCGGGCACCTGAGCCAACCACGGCGATGCGGACATCGCCCAAAACCGATATTGTCGCGATATCTGCCCAAGGCGATTTCTTGCGAATATCGCCCTTGAGCGATACAGTGAACATATCGCCTGAGACCGATATTCATATGGACTACCCCGTCCAGCTCACGACCCAGTTGCCGCAGCTGCTGAAGTCCCTGCGCAAGTCGCGCGGGCTGACGCAGACCGAACTCGCGCGCCGGCTGGGCGTCGGGCAGTCCCGTGTGGCGGACATCGAACGCGACCCGGGCTCGATCAGCGTCGAGCAGCTGATGCAGCTGCTGTCCGTCCTGGGGGCCGGACTGGTGATCCACGACCCAGCGACCGGCAGCATGCCCCCGCCGCCCGACGACGATGGCCCGCGAGGGGCCTGGTGAGCCAGCATGGCTGACGCTCGCGAACTCTGGGTGTGGATGAACGGCGAGCACGTCGCCGTCTGGCAACGCCCACGCACCGGCGGCCACCGCCTGAGCTACGAAAGCACGTGGCTCGCTTCGCCGAGAGCGCGGCCGCTGTCGCTGTCGCTGCCGTTCACGCCCGATCGGGCCGTCGCCGGGCCTGTCGTCGGCCACTTCTTCGACAACCTGCTGCCCGACGACGAGCGCATCCGGCGGCGAATCGGGGCCCGTTTTCGTGTCGGCTCGACGGAAGCGTTCGAGCTGCTCCAGGCGATCGGGCGCGACTGCGTCGGCGCCGTGCAGCTGCTGCCGCCCGGGCAATCGCCCCAGGGCTTCGACGAGCTGCGCTACGAAGCCGTCGACGATGCGGCCATCGAGGAGCATCTGCGCGGCGTGACAGCCGAGCCCGGCCCGGGCTGGCTGCCGGCGCCGGACGAGCTGCGCCTCTCCATCGCCGGCGCACAGGAGAAGACGGCGCTGCTGCAGGTCGACGGCCGCTGGTGCCGGCCGCTGGGCGCGACACCGACCACGCACATCCTCAAGCTGCCGCTGGGCCTGGTGGGCGGGCGGCGGCTGGACCTCACGCACTCGGTACAGAACGAATGGCTGTGCGGCCGGCTGCTGGCGGCCCTGGGCCTGCCGGTGGCCACGAGCGAGATCGCCTCTTTCGGCGACCAGACGGTGCTGGTGGTCGAGCGTTTCGACCGCCAATGGCAGCAAGCGCCGCAACGCTGGATCGCCCGCATTCCGCAGGAGGACTTCTGCCAGGCGCTGGGCCTGCCGTCCGACGACAAGTACGAAGCCCTGGGCGGACCGGGCATGGCTCGCTGCCTGCGGCTGCTGGGCGGCAGCCACAGCCGCGAGGCCGACACCCGGCGTTTCCTCTGCGCCCAGCTGGCGTTCTGGCTGCTTGCGGCGACCGACGGCCACGCGAAGAACTTCTCCGTCTTCATCCTGCCCGGCGGCGGCTACCGCATGACGCCGCTGTACGACGTGCTGTCCCTCTGGCCCGTGGTGGGCAACGGCGCCAATCAGGTGCGCTGGCAAGAGGCCAAGCTCGCGATGGCACTGCGCTCGAAGAACGCCCACTACGAGCTGGCGCGCATCCAGACGCGCCACTGGCACGCGCTGGCGCGCCGCAGCGGCGGGGACGATGTCTGGCAGGCGATGCAGACGCTGGTCGCCCAGGTCGAGCCGGCGATCGCGGCCGTCGAGGCGGGGTTGCCGGCAGGCTTCCCGCCACGCACCGCCGAAGCCATCTTCGCCGGCCTGCGGCAGCAGGTCGTGGTCTGGGAACGAGGCCTCGCCGAGGTCGGCTGAACCTCGCGCGCCGGCCGCCGACGCTCAGCGCAGGAACGCGTCGTACCCGGTCTTCAGGATCAGCGCCCCGACGACGACGATGAACACGTGGCGCACGAAGCCGGCGCCGTGTTTGAGCGCCAGGCGCGAGCCGATCAGGCTGCCGGCGACGTTGGCCACCGCCATCGTCAGGCCGATGTGCCACCAGACGTGGCCCTTGGCGGCGAACAGGCCGATCGCCGCCAGGTTCGTCGCCACGTTCAGCAGCTTGGCCGAGGCCGAGGCGTTGAGGAAGTCGTAGCCCAGCAGGCGCACGAACAGGAAGATGAAGAAGCTGCCGGTGCCCGGGCCGAAGAAGCCGTCGTAGAAGCCGACGACCAGGCCGATGGCCGAGGCGCCGGCGATCTCGGCGCTGCGCGACGCGATCGGCGCATGGTGCTGGCCCAGGTCCTTGCGCGCCACGGTGTAGAGCAGCACCGCCAGCAGGATCAGCGGCAGCGCCTTGCGCAGGAAGGCCGGGTCGACCAGCGTCACCGCCCAGGCGCCGAGCAGCCCGCCGACCAGCGCCGCGCCCGCCGCCGGCCCGAGCACGGCCCAGCGCAGGTCCACACGCCGCGCGTACTGCCAGCAGGCGAACGAAGTGCCCCAGACCGACGCGCTCTTGTTGGTGCCGAACAGCGTGGCCGCCGGCGCCTGCGGGTAGGCGGCGAACAGCGCCGGCACGAGGATCAGCCCGCCGCCGCCGACGATGGAGTCGACGAGGCCGGCGAAGAACGAAGCGAAGGTGACGAGAACGAGGTCCATCGGGAAGCGGCGGCCCCGCAGACGGGGCGAGCAGTCGGATCGAGGAGGCGCGGCCGCGCGCGCCGGCCGTCGGGCGACGGCGGGGGCGCATTGTCTCAGGGCGCCGCAGGGGACAATCGGCACGATGGACACGACCGACTTCGCCCTGCGCGGCGACTACATCACGCTGGACGCGCTGCTCAAGGCCACCGGCTGGGCCTCCAGCGGCGGCGACGCCAAGGCCGCCATCGCCGACGGCCGCGCCGTGGTCAACGGCGAAGCCGAGACGCGCCGCGGGCGCAAGCTGCGCGCCGGCGACGTCGTCGAGTTCGACGGCCACCGCGCGGCGATCCAGGCGGCCGCCTGAAGGAGCCGCCGATGGCGCTGGACCTCACCGCGCTGCTCGCCGAGCCGCTGCCGGCCACGACCAAGGGCCTGGCCGCCCGTGCCGTGGGCCGGCCGCTGGCCGATCTCGGCTCGCTGGGCCTGACGCTGACCGGCGGCGAGCTGCCGTTCCCGGTGGCCGTGCTGAAGGACTCGGCGCTGGCGCACAACAGCGCCTGGATGCGCGACTTCTGCGCCCGCGCCGGCGTCAGCCTGTGCCCGCACGGCAAGACGACGATGGCGCCGCAGCTCTTCGAGCGCCAGCTCGCCGACGGCGCCTGGGGCCTGACCGCCGCCACCGCGGCCCACGTGCGCAGCTACCGCCGTTTCGGCGTGCCGCGCGTGCTGCTGGCCAACCAGCTGGTCGGCGCGGCCAACGTCGACCTCGTGCTGACCGAACTGGCCGCCGACCCGGGTTTCGACTTCTACACGCTGGTCGACTCCGAAGCCGCGCTGGCCGAACTGCTGGCCGGGCTTGCGCGCCGGCCGATCGGCCGGCCGCTGCAGGTGCTGCTGGAACTGGGCGCGCCGGGCGCGCGCACCGGCGTGCGCGGGCGCGAGGCCGCGCTGGCGCTGGGCCGTGCGATCCGCGCCGCGGCGCCGGCCGTCGTGCTGCGTGGCATCGAAGCCTACGAAGGCGTGGTGCCGGGCGACTGCGAAGCCGCGGTCGAACTGGCGGCGCTGACGTTGATCGAGCAGATCGGCGACATCGCCGCGGCTGGCGTCGCCGAGGGCTGGTTCGCGCCCGGCGAGCTGATCGTCTCGGCCGGCGGCTCGCAGTTCTTCGACCTGGCGGCGCATGTGCTGGCGGCGGTGGCCGCGCGCCCGGGCGGCCCGGCGGTGCGCCCGGTGCTGCGCAGCGGCTGCTACCTGTCGCACGACGCGCTGCACTACGAACGCATGCAGGCCCGGCTGCGCCAGCGCGCTGGCGCGGCGTGGGGCCGCGGCCCGGGGCTGCGCAACGCGCTGGAGGTCTGGACCATCGTGCAGTCGGTGCCCGAACCCGGCCGCGCGATCTGCGCCGCCGGCAAACGCGACCTGTCGCACGACCTGATGCTGCCGCAGCCGGTGGGCTGGTGGCCGGCGGGCGAGGCGGCGCCGCGTGCAGTTCCGTCTGGGATCAAGACCGTCGCGTTGTCGGATCAGCACGCGTGGGTGGACGCGGCCGACGGCGCGATGCCGTGGCGCGTCGGCGACCTGGTCGGCTTCGGCGTCGGCCATCCGTGCACGACTTTCGACCGCTGGGGGCTGCTCTACACGGTCGACGACGGGTATCGGGTGACGGGTGGGGTGAGGACGTTCTTTTGAGCTTCCTCGACACCGAGGCGGGGCCGCGACGACCCGATGCGCCTCGGTTGAGAAGATTGTTGGAGTGAGCCGATGCCGATCGAAACCGCGCGCTTGAATCTGCTGACGCCGGAGGAAGTGTCCGCCGAGGCGGTGCAGCGCTACTTCGTCGCCAACCGGGCGTTCCTGGCTCACTGGGAGCCGAGACGGTCGGACGATTACTACGATCTGCCGACGATTTCGAGGATGGTCGAGACGCAGCAGGAGCAGTTCCGCGCGCGCACGGGCGTCAACTTCTACCTCGCACGGCGAGGAGGCGCGGACGTCATCGGCACCATCGGTTTCTCGAACATCGTCTACGGCTGCTTCCTGTCGTGCTTCCTGGGTTATCGCTCGAGCCAGGGCAACGAGGGCCAGGGGCTGATACAGGAAGGGCTGGGAGCAGCCATCCGGTGGGTATTCGACTCACTTGCGCTGCATCGGATCGAAGCGAACGTGATGCCGCGCAATCTGGCGTCGAAGCGGGTGCTGGAACGGCTCGGTTTCGAGCTGGAAGGCAGCAGCCGGAGATATCTGAAGATCAACGGCGTCTGGGAAGATCATCAGCATTACGTGCTGTTGAACGAGGGTGTCGAGTAGCGGGGTCCAGGGCAGAATCAAACAGGCGCCTGCGCGGCACCGTCGACAAGGTCCAGGCGCACCGTACGGAGGATCCGTGAGCGATTTCGAAGCCAAGCGTGAGACAGCACTTCGCCTTCTCAAGGCGACGGGAATCACCGAATCCAACTACCGCCCGCCGCTTCTGCGCCTCTTGTGGCGCCTGGGCTTTCAGGTTCGTCCACCGCACTTCGCCAGTTTCGGCGCCACGGCCGTATTCGCCGGTTCGTTTTTCGCCATCGGCTGGGGAGCCCTGATGTGGCTGCTGGTGTGGCACAGCGCAGGCATGCTCCCGATGGCTGCCTTGGGTTCGAGCGCCATCGCGGGTGTCTTCTTCGGCCTGGCGATGAGCGCGTACTACGCCTACGGTCGCAAGAAGCACCGCTTGCCGGACTGGGACAGCCTCAGCGCGACCAGCCTCCGGCAGACAACCGAAACGCATAGCGGCTGAAGCCGCCGGATCCGCCTTAGCCCTTCCGGGCTCCATTGACGGCTTTACCGCCGCACGTGCCACTGCCGTGGCGTGCCACGGCCACCGGGTGGCCGGTTCCGTTCATGTCCCCCGGGCGGGCTGCGCCCGCCCTCCTCCTTTACTTCACTCCACCGGCCACCCGGCGCCCGCGGCAGGGCGGTGCGGCTCTGTTCGCCCGGTATGGCCCACCTCCCCCCGAAGGCGGGCGGAGGGGTTGGCGGACTCGCTTGTCCGGCTCAGAATCGTGGGCGACCGACTCGGTTCTCGGCGCAATTTTATGCCGGCGGAGCGAATCGCTAGGCGACGAAGATCTCTGGTTTAACAAGAGCCTGAGCGTCACACCCCCAATCTGTTATGCGAGCGTTGGATGTGATTGACAGCGTTTTGAGCCGCGCATATGGAGACTTGGGCCGATATCCGAGCATGTTTGCGTTCTACCAATGAATCACATTGAAGCAATCGAAGCAGGGTTGGAGGCAAGAACCCCTTATCACGAGATAGCCCGGAAGATATATCTAACGTACCCAACCAAAGTTTTCATCGGGCACGAGGAGAAGCAGTTCGTCATTCTGGACGCCATCGCGAACTTCTTTGACGTACCAATAACATCTGTACAGGTAGCAGGCTCAGCCAAGACGGGCCGCAGCTTCCACCAAAGACAAGACTTCCGCCCGGGTGAGTCCGACCTCGACGTCGCGGTCATTGACAATCACCTCTTCACCAGATACTCAGAAGACGCATTTAGGCTATCTCGCGGCTATTCCGACCATTCCGTCTTTCCAGTCCGCGAAGGTGCTTCAGTCCACGAAGAATACACCCGCTATCTCGCTCGGGGCGTTTTCAGACCTGACCTCATGCCAACTGGACCGAGTCGCGCGCGAGTAAACAACTTTTTCGGGCGACTCTCTACCAGGCATTCCGACCTATTCTCCAGCATCACCGGCGCGATCTATATGTCGCAGGTGTTCTTCGAGAACAAACAACGTTCCGCCATTAAGTCCTACGTCGACACGAAGGCAATCTGATGATTGAGTACCGAGTACGCTCCGTTTCTCTACTAAATCTGGTAAACGACGTCCAGCGAGGACGCTTGATTCCAGACGCATACTTCCAGCGGAACCTAGTCTGGCGAGAGGTTCACAAAAGAGACTTCATTAAGACAATTCTTCTGGGCTACCCATTCCCACAGATTTTCATTTCAAAGGGGAAAGTTAACGTCGAAACAATGTCAACTGTCTCCTGCATCGTTGATGGACAGCAACGCACCAACGCCATCATGACTTTCATCAACGGAGACTTTGATGTTGACGGAAGGAAATATAACGACCTCACCGAAACACAGAAGGCCGAATTTTTAAAGTATGAAATTGCCATCATTGAACTGGACCTTGAGAACAACGACCCCAAGGTTCAAGAAATATTCCAGAGAATCAATCGCACTTCAAACTCATTAAGCTCCATCGAAAAGCTAGCTTCGCAGTACTCAACATCAGAATACATGCTGGTTGGCAAGCTACTATCCGACCAGATCACGCTCGAAAAAGCAGCAGAAGACGAGTTCCGCGAGGACCCAAACATTCCTGATGAGTTCTACACTTGGGCGAAGACAAAGTCAGCGAAGCACTTCACCAAGCTATTGAACGAAAAGGGCGTCTTCAACGCTCACGAGATCGCGCGCAAGACCAATCTCATGCATACCCTCAACATAATGGCAGCGGTCATAGGAGGGTTCTCGAATCGCAACGAGAAAGCAGTCGAACATCTTGACGACTACGCCCTGACTTTTGAGGCAAAAGATGACGTGGTTGCAACTCTTGACAGAGCAGCGGAATTTATACTTAAGCTAGGACTCAAGACCAAGTCCTATTGGCTGAACAAGGCCAATATATTCTCTTTGACAGTTGCAGTAGCCAACGTCCAACGCGAAGGCCTCGTGCTATCCCCCCCATCCGTCAAGCATGCTCTCGACGCCTTCGAGACGGTGTTGCCGCAAGAGTACCGACTCGCAGCAGCGGAGTTCGTTAACAGTACGCGAGCCAGGCAACTTCGCCACAAATACCTGTACGACCTACTCATCGGTTCACTTGAACTTTAGACACCACATACAGCGACGATCGTCATGGATAATGAACGGCGCGTAAAACGAATCCCGGTGCCGGCGCAAGCGAACCTATCGATCCGGCCGTACAAAGACGAATCGCAGGACGCACAGGCTGAAACCGGAAAAATGAAAGACATTCAATGCGCCCCGCGATTCCGCTACCGCTGATCGCCCTACTGGCAGGCTGCAACACCGGCGGCTACGTGCTGATGGCGGCGACGGATTCAGCGGGCTCCGGCGCGGCGCCCCCCGATCCACAAGCTGCAAGCCTGGTGCTACCGCTGGAGGTCAACCCCCAGGTCGCGGAAACCTTCGTGCGCATCGGCTACGGACTGCCACCGGGGCAACGCTTCCAGTCCTACGAGTTCCTCACACCGAGGCTGCGCACCCGGCAGGCAGCGCCGCTGGTCCGCCTCGTCAAGCGCTACAACGAGTTCGACGGTGAACGCGTCGCCGAGGCCATCGAGAAACTGCGCGGTCGTGTATCCGGCGTGGAGTTCGGTCGCGAGGGTTCGCCGGTGATCTACCTCGATCTGCCGTACTGGACGCACCAGCGCGAGGAGTCGCCGCCGGATGCCGCGCAATCCCGGATCGCCGACGCCGAGCATCAGCGTTTCGTCGGCGAGTTGCGCCGGGTGTTCGTCGAAGAACTCGGCGCCGACGAGTTCACGGAGCAGCGCCGACGGGTGCGCATCTGGTGGGACTGATCCACCCGCAGCGGGCCACGAAGCCCGCCAGTAGGGTCAGGCCTTCAACCCCCGCAACTCCCCCGCCCTCGCCCCCAGCGCCCCCCGATCCGGCTTGCCCGCCGCCGTGACCGGCAGCGCGTCGACCCAGACCACCGCCCGTGGCCGCTTGTGGCGTGCCAGGTGCGCGGCCAGGTGGGCGACGAGCGTGGTGTCGGGCGGCGGCGTGCCTTCGGCCACCAAGGCGGCGGCGACGGTCTGGCCCCAGGTTTCGTCGGGCACGCCGAAGACCGCCGCGGCGGCGATGCCGGGCAGCGCTTCCAGCACGCGTTCCACCTCGGCCGGGTAGACGTTCTCGCCGCCGGTGACGATCAGGTCGTGGCGGCGGCCGAAGAGTTCGACGTGGCCGTCGGGGTGGATGCGGCCGTGGTCGCCGGTGTCGAACCAGGCCTCGGGGTCCAGCGCCGGCTCGCCCAGGTAGCCGTGCATGCGCATCGCGCCGCGCACCTGCAGGTGCTCGCCGTCGGCACGCAGTTCGGCGCCGGGCAGCACGGTGCCGCAGCCCCAGGGCTCGGCGTCGAAACGCGCTTCGTACGGCGTGGCGACGATCTGCGAGCAGGTCTCGGTGCAGCCGTAGGTGACGACGACCGGCAGCCGCGCCGCACGCGCCCGGGCGAAGAGCCGTGGCGACGCCGCCGAGCCGCCCAACAGCAGCGTGCGGAAATTCGGCGGCGCCACCCAGCCCGGGTGCGCGTCCAGCGTCAGCGCCAGCATCGTCGGCACCAGCGACGCCAGCGTGATGCGTTCGTGTTCGATCAGCCCCGGCAGCCGCGCGGCGTCGAAACGCGGCGCCAGCACCAGCGTCGCGCGGGCGGCCAGGCAGCGCGTCAGGATCGACAGCCCGCCGACCCGCGCCAGCGGCATCGCCAGCAGCCAGCGGTCACCGGCCTGCCAGCCGACGTTGGCGGCGTGCGCGGCGGCCGACGCGCGGAAGGCGGCGCGTGTCAGCACCGCGCCGCGCGAGCGGCCGGTGGTGCCCGAGGTGAAGATCACCGCCGCGGCGTCGGCCGGCAAGGCGCCGGCGGCTTCGCAGGCGGCGATCTCGGCCGCGTGTTCGGCGGCCGTCGCGCGCGGGTGCAGCAGCAGCGCCGGCACGCCGGCTTGCAGCATGGCCAGCAGTTCGACGACGGTGGCCAGCGCGTTGTGGCCGACCACCGGCACGGCCTCGCGCCGGCCGCTCAGCGCGGCGATGCGTGGTTCGGCCGCGGCGGCCAGGTCGGCCCAGGTCCAGACGCGGCCGTCTTCGGCGACGACGGCCGGCGCGGCGCCGGCCTCGCGTGCCGCGGCGCGGACGGACAGCGCGCCGTCGTCGGCGCCGCTCACGGCAGGCGCGGGAACTTGCGGAAGTCCGGCTTGCGCTTTTCCAGAAAGGCGTTCTTGCCTTCCTTGCCCTCTTCGGAGAGGTAGTACAGCAGCGTGGCGTTGCCGGCCAGCTCCTGCAGGCCGGCCTGGCCGTCGCAGTCGGCGTTCAGCGCCGCCTTCAGGCAGCGCAGCGCGATCGGGCTGTTGGCCAGCATCTCGCGGCACCACTGCACGGTCTCGGCCTCCAGCCGCTCGTAAGGCACGACGCAGTTGACGAGGCCCATGTCCAGCGCCTCTTGCGCGCCGTACTGGCGGCACAGGAACCAGATCTCGCGCGCCTTCTTCTGGCCGACGATGCGCGCCATGTAGCTGGCGCCGTAGCCGCCGTCGAAGCTGCCGACACGCGGGCCGGTCTGGCCGAAACGCGCGTTGTCGGCGGCGATCGTCAGGTCGCAGATCATGTGCAGCACGTGGCCGCCGCCGATCGCGTAGCCGGCGACCATCGCGACGACGGGCTTCGGCAGCGTGCGGATCTGGCGCTGCAGGTCCAGCACGTTCAGGCGCGGCACGCCGTCACCGCCGACATAACCGCCGTGGCCACGCACACGCTGGTCGCCGCCCGAGCAGAAGGCATCCTTGCCGGCGCCGGTGAGGATGATGACGCCGACGTTCTCGTCGTCGCGCGCGTCGGCGAAAGCGCGTTCCATCTCCTGCACCGTCTCCGGGCGGAAGGCGTTGCGCACCTCGGGGCGGTTGATCGTGATCTTGGCGATGCCCTCTTCGCTCTTCTCGTAGACGATGTCGCCATAGCCCGCGACGGCGGTCCAGGCGGGGACGGGCGGCAGTTCGGTCGTGCTCATGCGCTCTCGGGAGTCGGACGAAAGCGTCGACTCTAGCTTGAGCAAGGTCATGCGCGCCCCGGGTTGGCGCAAACCGGAGGCAGGACGATCAGGCCTCGGCTTCGGCTTCCGGCCAGAGGTTCGGGAAGTAGAAACGCAGCGCGTGCTGCGGGACGGCGAAGCGCAGCTTGCCGTACGGCGTGTCCGACCGCAGAAAACCGCGGCTGATCAGCGCCGACACCAGCCCGGTCGCCAGCCGGTCGCCCAGCCCGGTCATCGCCTTGAAGTCGGCACGCGCCAGTTCGGTCTGGGTGGCGAACAGGTAATGCAGAGGCCGCAGCGCCTCGCGCCGCACGCCGGACTGGCGCGCCGACTGCTCGAAAGTCAGCGCGGCGTCGATGCGGCTCTGGATGTCGGCGACGTCCAGCATCTGGCGCATGAAACGCGCCTGGTCCAGGCAGGTCTCCAGCGCGTAGCCGATCCAGTCGACGAAACCGGCTTCGGTGAGGTTGCCGCGCCCGTCCAGGTCGCCGCGGCGGTGTTCGTCGGCGGCTTGCAGCAGTTGTTTGTAGCTAGCCTGGCTGCGCGCGAAGCCTCGCAACGGCGACCACAAGCCGTGCGTCAGCCCGGCGGCGTGCAGCACCAGATGGGTGTGCAGACGGCAGACGCGGCCGTTGCCGTCGGCGAAAGGGTGGACCCAGGCCAGACGGTGGTGCGAAGCCATGGCCGCGACGATGCTGGCTTCACCGCGGCGCACGCCGCCATAGACCTGCGCCCAGCGGCTCACAAAGGCGTCCAGCGTGGTGTGCAGCGGCGCTTCGTGCCGTCCCACAGCGACCTGGCGCTCGCGGAAACGGCCGGGGACCATCAGCGAGCCGTCGGCCAGCCGCAGGTCTTGTTCGCCCAGCCCGGAGAACAGGCGCTCGTGCAGCCACTGCACGCACTCGGCCGAATACAGCCAGCGAGGAACGGCATCACGGTTGTCGGCCAGCATGCTGTCGAGCCGCTCTTCGCAGTGCTGCTCGGTCTCGATGTGGGCCACGGCCAGGCGCTGGCGGCGCGCGAGGTCGGCATCGCCGGCGTAGTCCTGCCGCAGCGCACGCTCGATGTCCGACGGGCGGGTGTGCTCGCCTTCGATGCGGTTCGTGTAGTACGAATTCATGCTGCGCAGCAGCGCACGCAGTTCGCTGCGCGCCGCTGGCGCTGCAGCAGCACCAAGGGAGGCGGACTCGCGTACCAGATCCCCTGCCAGCTCGAGCAGCGGCTCCAGCTTCAAAGCCCCCGGCATCAGCGGCTCGAAGTGCTGCGGCGCGTCGTAGCCGGCGATCTTCTGCGACTTCATCTGCGAGATTCTAGGCGATCCATTTCACCTATGAATATCGCAAGTTGTCGCGGATTATTTTGCGAGATTGGGAGTGAACATCTGGAACGCGGCCGAACCTCCTCGGTCAGTCCCGCGCCGTCGACACCAGCACGTCGCTGCTGCCTTCGGCCAGCACGTGCCGCGTCGTGCTGCCCAGCAGCAGGTCGACGCCGGCGGCGCGGCCGTGTTTGCCGAGCACGACGAGGTCGCAGCCGAGTTCGGCTTCCTGTTCGACGATGCGCAGCGAGGCGTCGCCTTCGACGATGCACGCCGTCCATTGCGCGGCACGCAGCCCGCAGGCTTCGGCCAGCGAATGCACGCGCCGCGTCGCCTCCAGACGCGCGGCCTCGCGGTAGCGCTCGACGGTGGCGTCGTCGACGCCGGCGTAACGCAGCTTCTCGCCGAACGGCACTTCGTAGGCTGCCAGCAGCACCAACTGCGCATGCGGCGCGATGCGGTGCGCCAGCGCCACCGCCGGCGCCGACCAGGGCGAGAAGTCGACCGCGACCAGCGCCCGACGGTAAGGCTCGTGCGGCGCCTGGCGCACGACCAGCAACGGCCGCGCGCTGCGCCGCATCAGCCGCTCGGCGGTGCTGCCCAGCACCAGCCGGCGAAGGAAACCCGCGCCGCGTGCGCCCAGCACCAGCAGGCCGGCGTCGCGTGCGTCGGCTTCGCGCAGGATCTCGTCGAGCACCGGGCCGGCGCTGCAACAGGTCTCGGCGTCGACGTGGCGGTGCGCCTTCAGCTCGAAGGCCTGAGCGGCCAGCGCGGCCTCGGCTTCGTCGCGCATCGCGCGCACCGGCGCGGTGTCGCTGCCCAGCCAGGCGCGCAAGGCATCCAGCGCGTCGCCGGGCAGCACGTGCACCAGCGCCAGCGGCGCGCCGGTCTCGTGCGCCAGGCGTGCGGCGCGTTCGGCGGCCTGGCGGGCCCAGGGCGAGAAATCGGTGGCGGCGATCACGGGGGCGGTCGGGGGCATGCGCTCGTCCTCGGTGGTGCCCCGCTCCCAGGCGGCGGGGCCGGGTCCATTCTGGGAATGCAAGCCCCGAATCCGCCATCGGTGGGGCCTTGCCTCTGCGTCGCATCAAAGCGGCGCAGGTTTCACGCGAAGTCGCGGAACTTCTCCCAAGTCCTTGAATCTTCGGCGCTTTTCGGCGTCGGCCGCGGGATGCGGGCGTTTCGCCCCTAGACTCGGGCTCCGATGTCCCTGCTGATCCTGCTCGTATTGCCGTTCCTCGGCAGCGCGGTGGCCGCGCTGTTGCCGACGAACGCGCGCAACCTCGATTCCTTGTGGGCCGCGCTGGTCGCCCTGGCCGTCGCGCTGCCGCTGGCGCTGCTGTACCCCGAAGTCGCCGCCGGCGGCGTCGTCGTCGAACGCCTGAGCTGGCTGCCCAGCCTGGGGCTGGACATCGTCGTGCGGCTCGACGGCTTCGCCTGGATGTTCGCGATGCTGGTGGCCGGCATGGGGCTGCTGGTCATCCTCTACGCGCGCTACTACCTCTCGGCCGAGGATCCGGCGGCGCGTTTCTATTCGCTGCTGCTGGGCTTCATGGGCGCGATGCTGGGCGTCGTCGTCTCGGGCAACCTGCTGCAGATGGTGGTGTTCTGGGAGCTGACCAGCGTCTTCTCCTTCCTGCTGATCGGCTACTGGACCCACCGCCGCGACGCGCGCCGCGGCGCGCGCATGGCCTTCACCGTCACCGCCACCGGCGGCCTGGCGCTGCTGGCCGGCGTGCTGCTGCTGGGCCACGTCGTCGGCAGCTACGAGCTCGACGAGGTGCTCGCCGCCGGCGACGCCGTGCGCCAGCACCGGCTCTACCCTTTCATCCTCTGCCTGGTGCTGGCCGGCGCGCTGACCAAGAGCGCGCAGTTCCCGTTCCACTTCTGGCTGCCGCACGCGATGGCGGCGCCGACGCCGGTGTCGGCCTATCTGCACTCGGCGACGATGGTCAAGGCCGGCGTCTTCCTGCTGGCGCGGCTGTGGCCGGTGCTGTCGGGCACCGAGCCCTGGTTCTGGATCGTCGGCGGCGCCGGGCTGGCGACGCTGCTGCTGGGCGCCTGGGCGGCGATGTTCCAGAACGACCTGAAGTCGCTGCTGGCCTATTCGACGATCAGCCACCTCGGGCTGATCACGCTGCTGCTCGGGCTGGACAGCCCGGTGGCCGCGGTCGCGGCGGTGTTCCACATGATGAACCACGCGACCTTCAAGGCCTCGCTGTTCATGTCGGTGGGCATCATCGACCACGAGACCGGGACACGCGACATGCGCCGTCTGGACGGTCTGTACCGCTGCATGCCGATCACCGGCACGCTGGCCATCGTGGCCTGCGCGGCGATGGCCGGCGTGCCGCTGCTCAACGGCTTCCTGTCCAAGGAGATGTTCTTCGCCGAGACGGTGTTCGTCGGCGCCAACCCGGCGGTGCGCATCGGGCTGCCGGTGGCGGCGACGCTGGCCGGCGTCTTCGCCGTCGTCTACTCGCTGCGTTTCGGCCACGACGTCTTCTTCGGCCCCGAGCCGCGCGACCTGCCGCGCGAGCCGCACGAGCCGGTGCGCTGGATGCGCGTGCCGGTGGAGCTGCTGGTCTTCGCCTGCATCGCCGTCGGCACACTGCCGGCGATCGTCATCGGCCCGCTGCTGGAGACCGCGGCGCGCCCGGTCGTCGGCGGCGCGCTGCCCGAGTACAGCCTGGCGATCTGGCACGGCCTGAACACGCCGCTGATCATGAGCGCGGTGGCGCTGGCCGGCGGGCTGATCATCTATCTGTCCTATGCCGAGGCCTTCAAGCGCCGGCCGCGGCGCGGCGCGCCGCTGGTCGGGCGCTACGACGGCCGCGTCGTCTTCGAGCGCACGCTGGCCTGGGTGACGGCGCTGTCGCGGCGCACGCTGCGGGTGGCCGGCACGCAGCGGCTGCAGCCGCAGTTGCTGGCGATGGTCGCCGCCGCCGGGCTCACCGGGCTGGCCTCGGCGCTGGTCGTGCCGCTGGAGTGGGGCGACCGCGCGCGCATCCCGGCGACACCCGGCTTCGTGCTGCTGTGGGCCGTCGGCGGCGCCTGCGCGATCGGCGCCGCCTTCCAGGCCAAGTACCACCGGCTGGCGGCGCTGACGATGCTGGGCGTCGTCGGCCTGGCGCTGTGCATCACCTTCGCCTGGTTCTCGGCGCCCGACCTGGCGCTGACGCAGCTGGCGGTGGAGGTCGTCACCGTCGTGCTCTTCCTGCTCGGGCTGCGCTGGCTGCCCAAGCGCATGCAGGAGGACGGCCGTGACACCGGCGCGCGCGCGCGCTGGCGGCGGCGGCGCGACTTCTTCATCGCGCTGGCCATCGGCACCGGGCTCACGGCGCTGTCGTTCGCGCTGCTGACGCGCCATGCGCCGCTCAGCATCTCGCCGTACTACCTGGAGAACGCCAAGCCGCTGGGCGGCGGCACCAACGTCGTCAACGTGATGCTGGTCGACTTCCGCGCCTTCGACACGCTGGGCGAGATCACGGTGCTGGGCATCGTCGGCATCACGGTCTACGCGCTGCTCAGGCGCTTCCGCCCGCCGCGCGAGGTGATCCACCGGCCGACGCAGCAGCAGCTCGTCGCCCCTGACGGCCCCAGCGACCTGGCCGAGGACCACGACGGCGGCGTCGCCGCGCAGCGCTACCTGGAAGTGCCGGCGGTGCTGGTGCGCCTGCTGCTGCCGGTGGCGGCGCTGTTCGCGGTGCACCTGTTCCTGCGCGGCCACGACGAACCGGGCGGCGGCTTCGTCGCCGGGCTGGTGGTCTCGATCGCCTTCATCGCCCAGTACATGGTCTCGGGCACACGCTGGGTGGAAGAACGCATGGTGCTGAAGCCGCCGCGCTGGATCGCCGTCGGCCTGCTGGTGGCGCTGGCCACCGGGCTGGGCTCGTGGTGGTTCGGCTACCCCTTCCTGACGACGCACACCGCGCATCTGGCGCTGCCCGGGCTGGGCACGCTGCATCTGCCGAGCGCGACGCTGTTCGACCTCGGCGTCTTCGCCGTCGTCGTCGGCTCGACGCTGCTGCTGCTGACGGCCATCGCCCACCAGTCGCTGCGCGCGCAGCGCCGCCCCGGCGCGGCGCGGGAGGAGGCCTGATGGAAGCCGTCGTCTCGATCGCCATCGGCGTGCTCGGCGGTGCCGGCGTCTGGCTGCTGCTCAGGCCGCGGACCTTCCAGGTGCTGATCGGCCTGTCGCTGCTGTCCTATGCGGTGAATCTCTTCATCTTCAGCGTCGGCAGCCTGGCCGTGAACCGCGAGCCCATCGTCGTGCCCGGCGTCGTGCCCGACCTGCTGAACTACACCGACCCGCTGCCGCAGTCGCTGGTGCTGACCGCCATCGTCATCGGCTTCGCGACGACGGCGCTGTTCCTCGTCGTGCTGCTGGCGCTGCGCGGCCTGTCGGGCGGCGACCACGTCGACGGCCAGGAGGAAGGCTGATGAACGCCGCCGACCTGATCGTCGCCCCGGTGCTGCTGCCGCTGGCCACCGCCGCCGGCATGCTGCTGCTGGGCGAGCAGCGCCGCGGCATCAAGTCCGTCGTCAACACGCTGTCCACCGCCGCCGGGCTGGCGATCGCCATCGTGCTGCTGATGCACGTGCACGCCCAGGACGCGCCGGCCGCCTACTCGGTCTACCTGCCGGGCAACTGGCCGGTGCCCTACGGCATCGTGCTCGTCGTCGACCGGCTGTCGGCGCTGATGATGGTGCTGGCCGGCAGCGTCGCGCTCGCTTCGCTGCTGTTCGCGCTGGCGCGCTGGCACCGCGCCGGGGTGTACTTCCACGTGCTCTTCCAGCTGCAGCTGATGGGGCTGTACGGCGCCTTCCTGACCGCCGACCTGTTCAACCTCTTCGTCTTCTTCGAGGTGCTGCTGGCGGCCAGCTACGCGCTGCTGCTGCACGGCGGCGGCCCCGAGCGGGTGCGCGCCGGGCTGCACTACATCGCGATCAACCTCTTCGCCTCGCTGCTGTTCCTGATCGGCGTGGCCGTGCTCTACGGCGTCACCGGCACGCTGAACATGGCCGACATCGCGCGCAAGCTGGCGCTGGTGCCCGAGTCCGACCGCGGCCTGCTGCTGGCCGGCGCCTCGCTGCTGGGCGTGGCCTTCCTCGCCAAGGCGGCGCTCTGGCCGCTGAACTTCTGGCTGCCGCCGGCCTACGCCGCGGCCGGCGCACCGTCGGCGGCGGTGTTCGCGATCCTCACCAAGGTCGGCGTCTACGCCGTGCTGCGTCTGTGGACGCTGTGCTTCCCCGAGACCGCCGGCCTGACGGCCTTCCACGGCTCCGAGCTGCTGGCCTGGGGCGGCATCGCGACGCTGGCCTACGGTTCGGTCGGCATGCTGGCGTCGCAGCAGCCGGGGCGGCTGGCCGGCTACAGCGTCATCGCCTCGTCGGGCACGCTGATCGCGGCCATCGGCCTGCACGAGCCGCGGCTGGCCGGCGGCGCGCTGTACTACCTGGCGAGCTCGACGCTGGCCGGCGCGGCGATGTTCCTGCTCGTCGAGCTGCTCGAACGCGCGCGCGAGGTCGAGACCGCGCCGCCGCAGGCCGACTCGGGCGACGAGGAACTGCCCGACTTCGTCGACACCGCGCCGCCGGCGATCGTCAACCTCGACGACGACGAGGAGGTGCTGATCGGCCGCGCGATCCCGGCGGCGCTGGCCTTCATCGGCGTGGCCTTCGGCATCTGCGGGCTGGCGCTGTCGGGGCTGCCGCCGCTGTCGGGCTTCGTCGGCAAGCTGGCGATGCTGTCGGCGCTGCTGCCGCGGCGCGACCTCGCGGCCTGGGTGTTCTTCGCCATGCTGATCGTCTCCGGGCTGATGGCGGCGACGGCGCTGGTGCGCATCGGCATCCGCCACTTCTGGACCTCGGGCGACCGCGCGGCGCCGACGCTGCGCGTCGTCGAGGGCCTGCCGGTGGCGGCGCTGCTGGCGGCGCTGGTGGCGCTGGTTGTGCTCGGCGAGCCGATGCTCGAGTACACGCGGGCGACGACCGAGGCGCTGCAGTCGCCGTCGCTCTACATCGAGGCCGTGCTCGGCGCCGAGCCGCTGCCGGCGCCGACGCCGACGCTGGAGGCCGGACGATGAAGCGCCTGCTGCCCGCGCCGCTGCTGTCGGCCGGCCTGTTCGTCATGTGGCTGATGCTGCGGCCTTCGTTCACGCCCGGCTCGCTGCTGCTGGGCGTGCTGCTGGCGCTGGTGCTGCCGCCGCTGATGTCGCCGCTGCGCCCGGCGGCCGGCCCGGTGCGCCGGCCGATGGTCGTGGTGCGCCTGATCGCCCACGTCGGCGTCGACGTCGTGGCCTCGGCGCTGGAGGTCGCGCGCGGCGTGCTGACGGCGCGCCGCCGGCCGCCGCACGGGAGCTTCGTCGTCGTGCCGCTGGAGCTGCGCGACGTGCACGCGCTGGCGGCGCTGGCGATGATCACCACCGTCGTGCCGGGCACGATCTGGTGCGAACTCGCCCCCGACCGCAGCGCACTGCGCCTGCACGTCTTCGACCTCGGCGACGAAGCCGAGTTCGTCGCCCACTTCAAGCAGCGCTACGAACACCCGCTGAAGGAGATCTTCGAATGACGCCGCTGCTCGCCTGGGCCATCGCCGCGACGCTGGCGCTGTACGCGCTGGCGATGGCCATCGGCCTGGCACGCCTGATGCGCGGCCCGAGCGCGCAGGACCGCGTGCTCGCGCTCGACTTCATCTACGTCGTCGGCATGCTGATGATGCTGGCGCTGGCCGTGCTCTACGACAGCCGCATGTACTTCGAGGGCGCGCTGCTGATGGTGCTGTTCGGCTTCGTCGGCTCGGTGGCGCTGGCCAAGTTCCTGCTGCGCGGCGAGGCCATCGAATGACCCTCGTCTGGACCGAAGTCGTCGTCGCGCTGCTGCTGCTGGCCAGCGGCGGCGTCGTGCTGACCGCGGCGCTGGGGCTGTGGCGGCTGCCGGACTTCTTCGCCCGCATGCACGCGCCGGCGCTGGCCTCGACGCTGGCCACCTGGCTGGTCGGCGCGGCGACGATCGTGCACTTCAGCATCCGCGAGGGCCAGCTGTCGCTGCACGTCTGGCTGGCGGTGGTGCTGCTGTCGATCACCGCCCCGGTGACGACGATCGTGCTGGCGCGCGCAGCGCTGTTCCGCCGCCGCCATGCCGGCGACGACCTGCCGCCGCCGCTGGCCGGCGAGCGGCCGCGCCAGGCCCGCGACCTCGACGCGGCCGACGACTAGGAGCCTGCGCAGCGAAAGCCGCGCCGACTCCTAGCGAATATCGTCGGGCAGTTCGATCTTCACCTCCAGGACCTCGAAGTTGTCCTGGCGTTCGACGCTGACCTTGACGTCCTCGGGCGCGATCTTCACGTACTTGGCGATCACCGCCATCAGCTCCTGCTGCATCTGCGGCAGGTAGTCGGCGCGCGTGCCGCGGCCCGAGCGCTCGTGGGCGAGGATGATCTGCAGCCGCTCCTTGGCGACGGTCGCCGTCTGCTTCTTCTCTCCGAGGAAAAACGAGAGGAAGGACATCGCGGTTACCTCCCGCCGAACAGGCGCTTGAAGAAGCCGGGCTTCTGGAAGTCGGTGAAGCGCATCGGGCGTTCCTCGCCGAGGAAACGCGCGACCACGTCCTTGTAGGCCTCGGCGACGTCGGTGTCCTTCAGGTGGATCGCCGGCAGGCCCTGGTTGCTGGCGTCGAGCACGGCCTGGCTCTCGGGCACCACGCCGATCAGCGGGATGCGCAGGATCTCCTGCACGTCCTTCAGCGACAGCATCTGGCCGCCTTCGACACGCTCGGGGTCGTAGCGCGTGATCAGCAGGTGCTCCTTGACCGGCTCCTGGCCTTCGGCCGCACGCCGCGTCTTCGACGACAGCATGCCGAGGATGCGGTCGCTGTCGCGCACCGACGAGACCTCGGGATTGGTGACGACCAGCGCCTCGTCGGCGAAGTGCATCGCCATCAGCGCGCCGGTCTCGATGCCGGCCGGGGAGTCGCAGACGACGTAGTCGAAGCCCATCTCGGCGAGCTCGGCGAGCACGCGTTCGACGCCGTCCTGAACCAGCGCGTCCTTGTCGCGCGTCTGGCTGGCGGCGAGCACGAACAGGTTCTCGCAGTTCTTGTCCTTGATGAGCGCCTGCTGCAGCTTGGCCTCGCCGTGGATCACGTTGATCAGGTCGTAGACCACGCGGCGTTCGCAGCCCATGATCAGGTCGAGATTGCGCAGGCCGACGTCGAAGTCGATCACCGCGGTCTTGTGGCCGCGCAGCGCGAGGCCCGAGGCGAAGCTGGCGCTGGTCGTGGTCTTGCCCACGCCGCCCTTGCCGGACGTGACGACAATGATTCTGGTCATCGCTGGGGGTTCCTCTGGGGTGGCGAGCGCGTCTGGGCGCCCTCTCAATTCACAGCCAGCGGCTCGATGACGAGCCGCTCGCCTTCCAATCTCACCTGCGCCGGCTTGCCGACGATGTCGTCGGCCAGCGGCGTCTCGGTCGTGCGGTACATGCCGGCCACCGAGACGAGCTGCGGCTCCATGCAGGTGCTGAAGATGCGGGCGTTGACGTCGCCGCGCGCGCCGGCGATGGCGCGGCCGCGCAGCGGCGCGTAGACGTGGATGCTGCCGTCGGCGATGACTTCGGCGCCGAAGCTGACGACCGACAGCACGACGAGGTCGCCGCCGCGCGCGTAGACACGCTGGCCCGAGCGCAGCGGCTTGTCGACGATCATCGTCGTCGCCGCCGTGGCCGGCACCGGGACCTCGACCTCGCGGATCACCTCGACCTCGCGCACGACTTCCCGCACGACCTCGCGTACCTCGGGCTCCGGGCGCGGCTCGGCGCGCGTCTCGGGCTCGGTGGCCGGCGGCAGGCCGGCTTCGCGCGCCGCGGCCATCTGCGCCTCGCTGCCGCCCTGCACCGACACCGCGCGCATGCGATGGCGTTCCAGGTGTGCCAGCAGCGCGCCGAAGTCGGGCACGGCCTCGCCGTCGCGCAGCGGGCTCAGGTCCAGCACCAGCGGCTCGTCGTCGAACAGCCCGGGGCTGTCGGCGAAACGCTCGTCCAGCGCAGCGCCCAGCGCGGCAGCGTCGACGACGTGCAGGCGCAGCGCGGTGAGCCACCAGGCGGTGCTCTTCAGGTCGAACAGGGGGGAAGCCGGCGAAACGGACATGGAACGGGAACGGACGACGACGCGGCGGGCGCGCTGCCGGACGACGCGCAAGGTGGAAACCGCGCCAAAGTCTACTATGGGGCCCGCCCCCGGCCCGGTGCCGGCCGGTAACGAGGCGGCCGCCCCCCGAAAACACCGGTGCCCCGGCACCCTCGCGGGCCCGGGGCGCCGGGAGCCGGCTTCAGGCGCCGGCGCGCTGCGTGCTGCCGAGCTGGAACACCGCCACGGCCTGGGCCAGCGCCGCCGCCTGCTGGCGCATGCTGGCCGCCGCCGCGGCGCTCTGCTCGACCAGCGCGGCGTTCTGCTGCGTCATCTTGTCGAGCTCGGCGACGGCCTGGTTGACCTGGCCGATGCCGCCCGACTGCTCGCTGCTGGCGGCGCTGATCTCGCCGATGATCGCGCTGACGCGCTGCACGCCGTCGACGATCTGCTGCATCGCCGCGCCGGCCTCCTGCACGAGGCGGGTGCCGCCGTCGAGCTTCTCGCTGGACGTGGTGATCAGCGACTTGATCTCGCGTGCCGCCTGCGCCGAGCGCTGCGCCAGGCTGCGCACCTCGCCGGCGACGACGGCGAAGCCGCGGCCCTGCTCGCCGGCGCGCGCCGCCTCCACCGCGGCGTTGAGCGCCAGGATGTTGGTCTGGAACGCGATGCCGTCGATGACACCGATGATGTCGCTCATGCGCCGCGACGCGGCGTTGATCTCCTCCATGCTGGCGACGACCTGCGAGACCACGCCGCCGCCCGAACGGGCCGCCTCGGCGGCCTCGTGGGCCAGGCGGTCGGCCTGCTGCGCCGCGGTCGCGCTCTGATGCACGCTGCCGGTCAGCTGCTCGACCGACGAGGCCGTGGCCTGCAGGTTCGAGGCCGTGGTCTCGGTGCGGTGGCTGAGGTCCTGGTTGCCGGTGGCGATCTCGTCGGAGGCGGTGCTGATCGAGTCGGTGGCGACGCGGATCGTGCCCACCGTGTCGCGCAGCCGCACCGCCATCGCCGCGAGGTCGGCGTTCAGCGAGTGCCGGTCGCCGGCGGCGACGACCGGCTGCACGCGCAGGTCGCCATCGGCGATGCTGCGCGCCAGGCGCTTGAGCTCGGTGGGCTCCTCGCCGAGGTCGCGCCACACCGAGCGCACGACCACCGCCGAGACGCCGCCGAGCACGCCCAGCACGACCAGCCCGGTGACGAGGTTGAGCCACACCGCGTTCTGCGTGCCGCGTGCGGCTTCGTCCTGGCGCGCGGTCGTCGCCGCGCGCGCGGCCTCGGTGCGCGCCTTCAGCGCCTTGTCCAGCGCCGCCTGGGCGGCCTGCATGCGCGTCACCTGGTCGCCCATCTGGCCCTGGCCGAGCATCGCCCGCGTGGCGCCCAGCGCGGCCGCCTGGTAGGCGTCGAACGAGCCCTTCAGCTCGCCGGCGACGGCCGACTGGCCGGCCAGCGCGCCCAGCGCCCCGAGTTCGCCCTGCACCTTGGCGACGATCGCCTCGACGTCCTTCAGCTTGTCGGCGTCGCCTTCGGCGGCCGCCGACTGCAGCGTCAGGCGGAACTGCTCGACACCGCGGTCGACCGCCAGCACGCGCTCCAGCGCCGGGCCGTCGACGTCGCGCAGCTGCATCAGCGAGCCCGAGGTCGTGGTGCCGACCCACCAGCTCAGCAGCAAGCCGACGGCGAACACCGCGGCGGCGCTCATCGGCAGCGCCCAGATCTTGGTCCTGAACTTCATCGCAGCCCTCCGGCGATGGCTCAGTCGAGCGTCAGCACGGTCTTGACGCTGCCGTCGACGGCCGATTTCTCGACGTAGCCGACGCCCTTGGGGTCCGCGGCGACGGCCTTGCGCACCGCCACCGAGTCGGGCAGCTGCCTGGGCGCCTGGCCCTTGCCGGAGAAGACGATGCGCGACCAGGTCGACTTCACCTGGGCGACGTCGCGGCCGGTGGCCTTCTTGTAGAACTCGGCGTACTGCGGCGACGCGTCGGGCAGGTCCACCGGGTTGTGGGCGTTGCTCTTGCCGAGGAACAGGTCGGCGACCTGCTCCTTGCTCAGCGGGCCGACGGCCGGGTTGGCGATGACGACGAGCTCGGCGCGTGCGGCGAAGGCCGCGAACAGCAGGCTGGCGACGAGCGGAAGATGACGGTTCTTCATCGTGGGCTCCTCTGCTCAGAACACGAAGTCCACGGCGACCGAGAACAGGTCGACCTTGGCGCCGGTCTCGAAGCCGGACTGGTAGTTGGTGAAGCGGCCGTACGAGCCCTTGTCGACGTTCGTGTGGTCCCACTGCAGCTTCAGCGCCGTGTTGCGCATGAAGTCCCAGCGCAGGCCGACGGTGGCCGTCTTCTGCGAGCCGTTGAGCACCTGCAGCGTGCGGTTGATGCCGCCGACGACGGCGGCCGCGGCAGCGTCCAGCGGCGGCGAGCCGGTGGCGGCGAAAGCCGCCTCCTCGTCGATGTCGGCCTTGATGCGGGCGTAGCCGACATAAGGCGTCAGCGTGCCGAAGCGCCAGCCGCCGACGAGCTGCCAGCCGGTGGTGTCGGCGAGCACGCTCTCGGTGTCGAAGCGCATCGCCTCGCCGCTGACGAACCACTGGCCCGGGTCGTAGCTGAAGCCCAGCGCCAGCACGCGCGTGGCCATGTCCTCGGTGCGGTAGCGGTCGGCGAGCACGGCGGCGCGCGCCGCGACGCTGGGGATCGGCGCTGCGGCGCTGCCGAAGGCGGCGATGCCGGCGTTCAGCGCATTGACGCCGTCGGCGTCGATCTTGACGTTGAACGAGCTGTAGCCCAGTCGCAGCGACAGATCGCCGATCTCGACGGTGTCGGCCAGGCCCCAGCTGCGGTTGCTCTCGATCGTGCCGGTCGGCAGGTCGGCCTTGGTGCGGCCGGCGAAGGCCTGCACGGTGTTCCTGAAGCTGCCGAAGTCACGGCGCCAGGCGAGGTCGGCGCCGTCGTTGCTGGTCACCGGCAGGATGCGGTAGATCTCGGGCGACGGCCGCACCATCGTGTTGGCATAACCGACGAGGCGCGTCTCGCTGAGCTGGAACACCGGCAGCGCGGTGCGGCCGACACGCAGCGCCAGTTCCGGCGTCGCCTGCCACTTCAGGTTGGCCCACTCGACGTGCGGGCGCCAGCTGTTGTCGTGGTTCTGCTGCGAGACCAGCTGCACCACCGCCGACCAGCTCGGGTTGAACACCGCCGAAAGTTGCGCGCCGAGCTTGGTGTCGGGGTCGAAGGACCAGGCGTCGCTGGCGCCGGCGCCCTTGGGCTGGAAAGCCGAACCGACGAAGTCGGCCTGGTCCTCGCTGGAGTGCACCGCGGCGACGGTGCCGAAACCGCTGAACTTGAATTCCGGCGCGCTCTGCGCCTGGGCGACGGACAGCAGGCCGCAGGCGGACAAGGCGACGGCGAGTCGGGTGATCGTGGGTTGCATGGTGTCGTTGTCATGGACGCGCCCCCATGCCCGCCCCTCGTGGGCAGGCCGCCGGACCAGGCGAGGCGCGCCGAGGTCCCTGCAGGGGATGTCGGCATACCCGGCAGGGTCTTTCGTGCCAGGCACCTGTCCGACATCACGCGACCGACAGAACCGTGCAATATGTCTCGATCAGTATTGCCGACTTGGCAGGAATCCTGCGGTCAGCGCCAGCGATTTCAGCGTTTCTGTCGTTTCTTCGGTGCCGGCTCCGGAACCCCAGGCAACTCCACGCGGTGGCGCACGACGCCTTCGACGATGTCGTCGACAACCCAGGCCCGCAGCCGTGCCGGGTCGGCGACCGGATAGCGGCGCAGCACCAGCACCGTCTGCAGGTAGCCGACGCCCTTGGTGAAGATCTGCTCGCCGAGCGTCAGCACGGCCGCGTCTCGGGGTTGCGCCCCGATCACTGCAGCGACTCGCCGACGTCCCAGTTCCAGCATCTCCGAATAGACCGGGTCGGCCCGAACCGTCTCCGGCGTCGACTCGATGCTCAGCGCCGGGTTGTAGACGATGCGGTAGAGGTCCGGGTTCTGCTCCCAGTAGCGCAGGAAGGTCTCGACGTGGGCGCGCAGCGCCTCGCGCGGCGCGGCGTCCGGTGCCGCCGCCGTCAGCAAGGCATGCTGGAGATCGCCGATGCACTCGCTCCAGACGGCGCGCAGCAGTTCCGCCCGGCTCTTGAAGTAGGTGTAGAAGGCCATTTGCGAGACGCCCAGCGGCTCGGTGACGGCACGGATCGTCACGGCGTCCGACCCCGACGTGCGCAGCAGCACCTTGGCCTGATCGACGAGCGCCTGGAGGAACGAGGCGCGCGCTCCCGCGCTGCGGCGACGCTTGGGAGCCGGGGACTTTTTGGGGACCATGCTGCGCTCCGGGGTTGGACAGACCGGCAGCCTGAACGAGCGCCGGTCGCCGCACAAAACCGTCACGCTCGGTCATCACGGCGCACATGGACTTACGTGGAGTCAAGCCGCGACGACGATTTCACGCGCGATTTGATCCAGTCCAACAGAACGTTCGACGGCCCCGCGTCGAACCGCTTCCTTCGGCATTCCGTAGACGACACAGCTCGCCTCGTCCTGCGCCAGCGTGCGCGCGCCGGTCTGGCGCATCTCCAGCAGCCCGGCGGCACCGTCGTCGCCCATGCCGGTCATGATGATCCCGGTGGCGTTGGCGCCGGCCGCGCGCGCGACCGAACGGAACAGCACGTCGACCGACGGCCGGTGGCGGTTGACCGGCGGGCCGTCGACGACGTCGACGTGGTAGTAGGCGCCGCTGCGGCGCAGCACCAGGTGGCGGCCGCCCGGCGCGATCAGCACCCGGCCGGGGATCACGCGGTCCTGGTGGCGCGCCTCGCGCACCTCGACCTGGCAGAGCTTGTCCAGACGCTCGGCGAACGCGGCGGTGAAGCGCTCGGGCATGTGCTGCACGAGCACGATGCCCGGGCAGACACGCGGCAGCGCCGTCAGCACCTGCTCCAGCGCCTGCGTGCCGCCGGTGGAGGTGCCCAGCGCGACGATGCGTTCGGTGGTCTGCGACATCGCGCGTTGGCCGGTGGGCGGCAGCACCGCGTCGGCCGTCAGCTTGACGGCCACCGGCGGCGGTTCGGCGGGCGCGCGCCGCGCCCGCACACGCGCCTGCGCCGCGCCGCGCACCGTCGCGGCGAGTTCGGCCGCCGCCTCGCCGAGGAACTGCTTCAAGCCCAGCTTGGGTTTGGTGACGATGGCCACCGCGCCGGCGGCCATCGCCTCCATCGTCGTGCGGGCGCCCTTCTCGGTCAGGGTCGAGCAGATGACGACCGGCGTCGGCCGCTCGTGCATCAGCTTGCGCAGGAAGGTCAGGCCGTCCATGCGCGGCATCTCGACGTCGAGCACGATGACGTCGGGCCAGGCGCGCTGCATGCGCTCCATCGCGATGATCGGGTCCGAAGCCGTCGTGACCTCGAAGTCGGGCACCTCGCCGAGCAGCGCGCCCAGCACCTGGCGCACGACCGCGGAATCGTCGACGACGAGCACGCTGAGCTTCTTCATCGGCAACGGCGCTTCAGCGCTTGACGTAGGTGGACGGCGCGACCTGGCGCACCGCGTCGCTGACGCCGTGCAGCGTCTCGGAGTGGCCGATCATCAGATGGCCGCCCGGCTCGAGCTGGCCGAGCACGCGCGCGACGATCTGGGCCTTGGTCTCGGCGTCGAAATAGATCATCACGTTGCGCAGGAAGACGATGTCGAAACGACCGATCGCCGGCAGCGGGCGGTTCAGGTTGACCTGGGCGAAACGCACGCGCTCGCGCAACGCGCGGCTGACGAGCAGCGTGCCTTCGGCCTTGCCGGTGCCGCGAAGGCAGTGGCGCTTCAGCAAGGCCGGCGGGATGCCTTCGGTGCGCTCCAGCGGATACAGGCCGCGGCGAGCGCGTTCCAGCACCCGGGTGCTGATGTCGGTTCCCAGCACCTCCCAGGGCGTCGAGCCCATCGCCTCGGCGAGCACCATCGCGATCGTGTAGCACTCCTCGCCGCTGGAACTCGCGGCGCTCCAGACGCGCAGCGGCCGCGCCGCCGCGGCAGCCTCGCGCGCCAGGCGATCGAGCAGCTCGAAGTGGCGCGGCTCGCGGAAGAAATAGGTCTCGTTGGTCGTCAGCAGGTCGATCGCCGTCTGCACCTCGCCCGGCTGCTCGCCGCTGGCCAGCAGCCGGTAGTACTCGTCGTAGCTGCCGAGCGCGTGCTCGCGCAGCCGGCGCGACAGCCGCCCGCTGACCAGCGCCTTCTTGGCCGGCGACAGACGGATGCCCGCCGCCTCGTGGATGAAGCGCTGGAAACGTTCGAACTCGCGTTCGCTGATCACAGGATCGTGCATCGGGTTCAGGCCGCGTCGGGCCGCGTCGGGGCGCGCAAGCGCGCCAGTTGGGTCTGATGGGTCTTGAGCCACGGCAGCAAGGCCTCGGCCGCCATCGGCCGCGCGACCAGATAGCCCTGGGCGACGTCGCAGCCCAGCGTCTGCAGCAGCCGCCAGTCGGCGATGCACTCCACGCCTTCGGCCACGCAGACCAGGCCGAAACGGCGCGCCGTCTCCAGCGCCGACTCCAGCAGCATGCGCTGGGCGTGGCGCACCGACGAGCCGTGCACGAACTGGCGGTCGATCTTCAGCTCGCTGAACGGAATGCGCGCCAGCTGGCTCATCGAGGCGTAGCCGGTGCCGTAGTCGTCGATCGACAGCCCGAAGCCCTTGAGCCGCAGCCGCGTCAGCACGCCGATGCCGCCGTCGTAGGCGGCGACGACCGAGCTCTCGGTCAGCTCGAGCACCACCTGCGAGGGCTCGAGCGCGTGATCGCGCACGCGCGCGAGCAGTTCGCCGACGAGGTCGGGAACGGTCAGCAGCCGCGGCGACAGGTTCAGCGCCAGCGACAGGCGCAGCCCGCGCGAGCACCAGTGCGCCAGCGTGGCCAGGGCGGTCTCGGTGACCGAGAAGCTGAGGTCACGGATCAGCCCGCTGGCTTCGGCCAGTTCGACGAAACCTCCGGCCGGCACGTCGCCCGCGCGCGGGTGGTGCCAGCGTGCGAGCGCCTCGACGCCGCGCAGCAGCCCGGTACGCAGGCAGACCTTGGGCTGGTAATGCACCGCGATCTGCCCGTGCACGATCGCACGCGCGAGGTCCTCGGCCGGTGGCAGCGCGATCGGCGCCCTGCGGGCGGGCGGTGGCCGCGAACTGCGGCGCAACACCTCCGCCAGCACCTCGGCCGACAACGGTTTCTGCAAGGCGGCGAGCACCGGCATGCCCATCTCGCGCGCCAGCGCCTCGACGGTGTGCACCAGCGCGCCCTCGTGCGCCGAGACGACGACCAGCGGCAGCATCAGGCCGCGCCGGTGCATCGCCTCGATCAGTTCGACGCCGTCCATGCCCGGCATCTCGAGGTCGACGATGACGGCCTGCGGCAGCGTGCACTGCGCGAGGATCTCCAGCGCCTGCTCGCCGCTGGCGGCTTCGTCGACCGCCGCGACGCCGAGCTCGCGGCACATCGCCGCCATGTGCTGGCGCTGGACCTCGCTGTCGTCGACAACGAGGATCGAGGCGACAAGGTCGCGCAGCGTCGGCATCGGCTCAGCCCTCGGGCGTCAGGACACGGCGGCCAGCGCCTCGGCGGGCACGCCGACCGCGAGCACGCGCGCGACGTCCAGCAGGATGACGAAGCGCCCGCGCACCTTGCCCATGCCGGCGATGAACTCGGCGGCCACGCGCGCGCCGAAGCTCGGCGGCGGCTCGACGTCCTCCGGCGGGATCTCCAGCACCTCGCTGACCGCGTCGACGACGATGCCGACGGTCAGCGCTTCCTCGCCGTCACCGACTTCGACGATGACGATGCAGGTGCGCCGGCCGACCACCGCCGCCGGGCGGCCCAGACGGGCCTGCAGGTCCATCACCGGCACGACGGCGCCGCGCAGGTTGATGACGCCGAGCACGGCGGCCGGCATCGCCGGCACCTCGGTCGGCACGCGGTACTCGATGATCTCCTTGATCGTGCGGATCGTGATGCCGAAGAGCTCCCCACCGAGCAGGAAGGTCAGCACCAGGCTGGGCTCGGCCGCGGCCGCGGCCACGGCCGGCGGCGCGCGGCGCACCGCCGCGCTGCCCGGGTTTGCCAGAGCAGTCATCGCCGCCCCCTCAGAACTGCACGAACTGCGACTCGTCGACCGACTCGGCCACCGCGCGGCCGACCGGGGCCGGCGCCGCGGCACGGCGGATCGCCGCGGCCGCCTTGCGCTTGTGGCCGTCGCCCGCGGCGGGCCGCGCGCGCAAGGTGGTCGCCCCCGTGCCCGGCAGCTTGAAGAAGGACATCGCCTGCTGCAGCTGCTCGGCCTGGCTGCTCATCTCCTCGGCCGTCGCGGCCAGTTCCTCCGAGCTGGAGGCGTTCTGCTGCGTCGTCTGGCTGAGCTGCGTCACCGCGGCGTTGATCTGGCCAACGCCGGTGGACTGCTCCTGCGACGCGGCGGCGATCTCCTGCACCAGGTCGGAGGTCTTCTGGATGTTCGGCACGATCTGGTCGAGCAGATGGCCGGCACGTTCGGCCAGCTCGACGCTGGAGCCGGCGACGTCGCCGATCTCCTGCGCCGCGACCTGGCTGCGTTCGGCCAGCTTGCGAACCTCGGCGGCGACGACCGCGAAGCCCTTGCCGTGCTCGCCGGCACGCGCGGCCTCGATCGCGGCGTTCAGCGCCAGCAGGTTGGTCTGGTAGGCGATGTCGTCGATGATCGAGATCTTCTGCGCGATCTGCTTCATCGCCGAGACCGTGGACTTGACGGCGTCGCCGCCTTCCTGGGCCTCGGTGGCGGCCTTGGTCGCCATGCCGTCGGTGACCTTGGCGTTCTCGGTGTTCTGCGAGATCGACGCCGTCATCTGCTCCATCGACGCGCTGGTCTCCTCGACGCCGGCGGCCTGCTCGCTGGCGGCCTGCGACAGCGACTGCGCGGTGGCGCTGACTTCCTCGGACGCACCGGCCAGCGCCTCGGCGCTCTGGTTCACTTCGGTCACCACCTGCGACAGGCGGCCGACCATGGTCTTCACCGCGGCCAGGATGCTCGTCGTGTCGCCTTGGCGGACACGGATGTCCGGCGTCAGATCACCCTGGGCGACGCTGTTGGCGATATCGACCACGTAAGCAGGCTCGCCGCCGACCTGGCGCACGATCGAACGCGTGATGATCAGCGCCATGCCCAGCGCCAGCAGCGCGCAGCCGGCGATGATGCCGATGGTCCACAGGCGCGCGTTCTCGTAGGTGGTGGTGGCGAGCGCGGAGGCCTCGGCCGCGCCGGCGACGTTGATCTCGGCGAGCTTGTCGGCGGTGGCGCGCATCGTGTTGTAGTGCGTGCGGCTCTCGGCGTTGAGCACCGCCCGGGCCTCGTTCTGCGAGTTCTTCAGCGCCAACTCGGCGATGCGGCCGTGCTGCATGACGTAGCCGTCGAAAGCAGCCGTGAACACCTCGTAGGCCTTCTTCTCCTCCGGGTTGGACACCAGCTTGCCGTACTGGGTCAGCGTCTTCTTCAGCAGTTCGAGGTTGTCGGCGTACTCCTTTTCCGTCTGTTCGATCTCCTGGCGTTCCTCGGCGAGGATCGCGCGGTACTCGAGCACGCGGGCGCGGTTGACCTGCGCCTTGGCAGTCATCGCCAGTTGCACGCTGGGCAACCAGTTTTCGGCCAGATCGACCGTCGAGCCGTTGACCACGGCCAGGCGGGAGATCGAGAAGACTCCGAGCGCTGCCATCAGCAGCAGTACGACGACGAACGAGCCGAAGAGCTTCGTCGCCAGCTTCATGTTCTTGAACACGTTCATTCCCTTCGAGGAGGTGGTAATGGCCGGAAACGGTCAGGCGGTCGCGACGAGCCGTTGGCGGTCGGAATCGGTGGAGGGGGCGTGGGAGACGTGCCGTGCCAGCGCGAGCTTCGCGATGGCCGGCACATCGAGAATCAGGGCGACGTCGCCGGAGCCCAGCAGCGCCGAGCCGCTGATGCCGCGCACCTCTTGGAACATGCGCGACAGCGGCTTGATGACGGTCTGGCTCTCGCCGAGCAGCGCGTCGACGACGAGGCCGCAGCGCGCGCCGGCGCACTGCACGACGACGATGTTCTGGCGCGCCGGGGCCACGCCGCCGAGGCCGAACAGCTCGCGCAGGCGCACCAGCGGCAGCACGCCGCCGCGCAGGTCGGTGTAGTCGTGGCCGTCGGCGCAGCTGTAGGCCACGCATTCGTCGACCATCTCCATCGGCACGACGAACATCGAGCGGCCGACGGCGACCTGGAAGCCGTTGATGATCGCCAGCGTCAGCGGCAGCCGCACGGTGACGGTGGTGCCTTCGCCGGGCCGGCTGGCGAGTTCGACGCTGCCGCGCAGCGCGGTGATGTTCTGCTTGACGACGTCCATGCCGACGCCGCGGCCGGACAGGTTGGTGACCTTCTCCGCCGTCGAGAAGCCGGCCTCGAAGATCAGCTGGTCGATCTCCTGGTCGGACGGCACCTGGTCGGGCGCGACCAGGCCGCGCTCGCGCGCCTTGGCCAGGATGCGCTCGCGGTTCAGGCCGCCGCCGTCGTCGCTGACTTCGATGACGATGGCGCCCGAGTCGTGGAAGGCGTTGAGGCCGACGACACCACGCGCCGGCTTGCCGCGTGCGGCGCGCTGCTCGGGCGAGTCGATGCCGTGGTCGATGGCGTTGCGCACCAGGTGCATCAGCGGGTCGCCGAGCTTCTCGACGACGGTCTTGTCGAGTTCGGTGTCCTCGCCGCTGACGACGAGTTCGATGTCCTTGCCGAGTTCGTGCGCGACGTCGTGCACGACACGCTTGAAGCGCGAGAAGGTGGCGCCGATGCGCACCATGCGCAGGTTCAGCGCGCTGTCGCGCACGTCCTGCACCAGTGCGTCCAGCGTCGCGTGCGCCTCCTGGAGCTCGAGGTCTCGCACGCGGCGGCCGGCCTGGCTGGCGCCGGCGGCGGCGATGACGAGCTCGCCGACCAGCGTGATCAGGCGGTCGAGCTTGGCGGCGTCGACGCGGATCGTCGAGGACTCGCCCGAACGCGTCTCGCGCACCTGGCGCTGGCGGTCCAGCGCCGCTTCGACCACTTCGGGGGCGACCTGGCCCTGCTCGGCCAGCAGCGCGCCCAGGCGCGGCGCCGGGTCGGCCTCGCGCTGGCGGCCCAGGGCTTCCTGCAGCTCGCGTTCGGTGATGCTGCCGCAGCGCACGAGGATCTCGCCGATGCGCTCGGGCTCTTCGGGCAGCGCGCGGATCAGCTCGATGTACTCGACGGCGCGGCTGCGCGGCGGCACCAGGCGCAGCTCGCAGTCGTCGATGACGAACTCGAAGACGCTCTCGATCGTCGCCCGGTCGGCGGCGGTGACGAGCGCGATCTCGAAGCCCAGGCAGCAGCCTTCGGGGTCCAGATCCTCCAGCGCCGGCACGGCGTCGGGCAGCGTGACGAGGCGCTCGATGCGGCCGATCGTCGACAGGTAGCGCACGAAAGCCAGCGGGTCCATGCCGTTGCGCAGCACGTCGGCGCCGAAGCGGATCGACAGGTGCCACTGGCCTTCGGCGCCCGGCGTGGTCTCGACGGCGGCGGGCTCGGGCGACGCGGCCGGGGTGTCGAGAAAGGCGCGCAGCTGCGCGACCAGCGTCTCTTCGGCGGCACGATGCGCGGGCTCGGGTTCGGCACCGGCTTCCAGCGCGTCGATCCAGGCGCCGACGTGGTCGCAGCAGCGCAGCAGCAGCGGCAGCAGCGGGCCGTGGATCGCCACGGCACCGGCACGCACCTCGTCGAGCACGCTTTCCAGCACGTGCGTGAAGCGCACGACGCCGCCCAGCCCGAACAGCCCGGCCGAGCCCTTGATCGTGTGCGCGGCACGGAAGATCGCATTGACGTCGACGGAGGCGCCGGGCGCCTCGTCGGCGCCGAGCAGCGCGGTCTCCATGTCGGCGAGCAGTTCGCGTGCTTCGCTGAAGAAGGTCTTCAGCGCGTCGTCCATGTCCACCGTCTTCTCCCTGCGAGCCGGCGTCAGTGCGACGCCGGCGGGGTCAGCGGGTCGCCGAAGTGGCCGGCGAGGTCCAGCACCTGGAACCCGTCGAGCACCGACGGGCTGTGGCGCACCAGCCGCAGCCCGCGGCCGCGCGCCTCGGCGCTCTTCTTGGCCGCCATCAGCAGCTGCACGCCGGCGCTGTCGAACTCGGTGACGGCCGACAGATCGAGCGTCAGGTCGCCGTCCGGGGCCGCCGCCAGCGCGGCCAGCAGCGTCTCGCGCAGCTCGGCGGCGCGGTAGATCGTCAGTTCGCCTTCGATGGCGAGCGTCTGGGTGTCCATCGTCGTGATCTCCGGCGCTCTAGGGCAGCACGAGCTTCTGCACGACCGCCAGCAGCTGCGGCGGGCTGAAGGGCTTGACGACCCAGGCCTTGGCGCCGGCGGCCTGGCCTTCGGCCTTCTTGTTCGCGGCCGACTCGGTGGTCAGCATCACGATCGGCGTGAAGCGGTAGGCGGCGAGCTGCTTGACCGCCTTGACGAAGCCGATGCCGTCGAGGTTCGGCATGTTCACGTCGCTGACGATCAGGTGGATCTTGGCGCCGGTCAGCTTGCGCAGCGCGTCGGCGCCGTCGCAGGCCTCGAGCACGTCGTAGCCGGCGCCTCGGAGGGCGATGGCGACGACCTGGCGCAGCGAAGCCGAGTCGTCGACGATCATGATGGTCTTGGCCATGTCGGCGGGTCCTGTGATGCCGGGTGATCAGAAGAAGGTGACGGCCTCTTCGGCCGGCGCCGGTGCGGCGGGCGCCGCGGCTGCCCAGCGTCCCGTCTCGGCAGCGTGTTCGTCGGCCATCGCGTAGCTGCGGCGCAGCTCGTCGAGCAGCACCGCGGTGTCCAGCGGCCGGGTGTCGCCGGCGCGTGCCAGGTGGTCCAGGTGCTGCAGGCTGTCGCGCACGTGGCTCAGGCGCTGGCTGACGCGGTCCTGGAACTGCAGCTGCACCAGCGACTCGACGACCTCGGCCTGGATGCCCTGGCTGTCGGCCTGCAGCCGCGCGGCGGCGTCTTCCAGCGAGCGCGTCACGCCTTCGAAGTCGGCGAGCACACGCTGGATCGCATCGCCCGAGGCCGACAGCATCTCGGCCTCGGTGGCTTCGGACTCGCGGGCGTCGCCGCAGGCTTTCAGGATGGCGCCGGAGATCGCGTCGACGTCGCGCGCCATGCGTTCGCCGGTCGAGGCCGACTGCGCCGAGAGCTTGCGCACCTCCTGCGCCAGCACGCCGAAGCCGCGGCCCTCGGGGCCGGCGTGCGCGGCCTCGATCGCGGCGTTGATCGCCAGCAGGTTGGTCTTGGAGGCGATCGCCGAGACCTCGGTGGCCATCTCGCGCAGCTCGGCGACGAAGGGCACGAGCTGCTGCACCGCCTGGCGCAGCTCGCTGTTGCCGCCGGTGGCGCGGCGCAGCGAACCGAGGATGCCCTCAAGGTCATGCCGGCTGCGCACCTGCACCTCGCCGGCGCCGTGGTCGCCGCCGCTGCCGGCGGCCGCCAGCGCCGTGTCCAGGCGCGAGACGATGCCGCCGAATCGTTCGGTCAGCGCGCAGACGGCGGCCTCGGTCTGCGAGCGTGCGCCTTCGACGTGCGCGGCCCACAGCGGCCCGAGATCGGTGCCCAGCGCATGCTGCGCGGCGGCCCACTCGGCGACCAGGCGATCGCGCTCGCGGCGAGCCTGCTGCATGCGGCGGTCGCCGATGCCGGCGGCCAGCACCAGCGCCGCCGCAGCGGCACAGGCCCAGAGCTCGCCGCCCGAAGCCCAGGCCAGCAAGGCCGCGACCGGCAGCGCGATCGCCGTGGCCGGCCAGCGCGTGGCCACCCCGGGAAATCGTGGCTTCGATTCGGCCGGCAGTGTCGGCAAGGAGAGTTCGGTCATGGGCTTGGGTTCGATGCGGCGGATGTCGGCGACGGACCGTGTCGGTACTTTTGCCGTATGCATACGCCTATCGTCCCTGGGCGACCGGATTGAAGCCGGACTCAAGCGCGTCTGACAGCACCCACGACTTCCTTCACGAACGCGAGTGGTAACTAGCAAAATCGATAGCGAGGCATTGATTCAAGGGGCAAAACTGCGTCGATATGGCGCCGTCCCGCGTCTTCAGGGATACCCCATGCCCAGCCGATGCGCCCGCCTCTAGACTGCCGGCACCTCTTGGGAGCGAGCCAACGATGAGATCGACCGTGCGCCTCGTGTTCGGCCCCGACGAACTGACGGTGAACCTGCCCGACCACGACAAACCCTGGGCCGCCGACGAAGCCCGACGCTGGCTGGACGACCAGTTCGTCGCCAACGACTGCGAGCCGCTGCGTGCGCTGGGCAAGGTGCTGGTGGCCGACAAGCTGGCGGCGATCGCGCGCGCGATCGGCCTGCAGGGCTTCCACGACGACGAGGTCTTCCGCATGGACTTCGCGCGTGCGGCCTCGGCCGCGCTGGCGCGCGACATGGTCAAGGTCGACGCCGAGACCGGCAAGGTCACGTTCTGATACGGCGCGGCTGCCGGCGGCAGGGTCTTGGCCTTGCCGCCCATAGGCGGCGGCGCGAGCATCCGGCGGCCGCGGGCGCCGCCTGCGATGCGGAGATCGCCATGAAATTCGCCCCCCGCGCCGGCATCGCAGCGCTGGCCGTGCTGCTGCTCAGCCCGCCGGCATTCGCACGCGACACCTCCCGAACGGCCCCGCGCCTGGCCGCCGTCGCCGAGGCGGCCAAGGTCCAGGGGCTCAAACGCGGCGTCGTCTCCACCGCCAACCCCTACGCGGCCGAAGCCGGCGCGCGCGTGCTGGGCTGGGGCGGCAACGCGGTCGACGCCGCGGTCGCCATCGCCTACGCGCTGAACGTCGTCGAACCGCAGTCGGCGGGCATCGGTGGCGGCGGCTTCATGATGGTGCACCTCGCCGAGACCGGCGAAACCTTCGTGCTCGACAGCCGCGAGACGGCACCGGCCGGCGCGACGCCCGACATGTTCGTCGGCGTGCCCAACCCGTCGCTGCAGGGCGTGGCCGTCGGCGTGCCGGGCATGGTGCGCGGCACCGCCTGGGCGGTCGAACACTGGGGCCGGCTCAAGCTCGGCCAGGTGATGCTGCCGGCGATCCGGCTGGCCTCACAGGGCTTCGAGGCGACGCCGCGCTACGTCAGCGCCAGCTGCAACAGCCGCGCGCGCAACTCGCCCGAGGCCGAAGCCTTCTTCTGCCCCGGCGGCGTGCCGCCGGCCGTCGGCCAGCTGATCCGCAACGAACCGCTGGCCGAGACGCTGCGCCTGATCGCCACACGCGGCCCCGACTGCTTCTACGTGATGAAGCCCGAACTCGGCTGCGACATCGCCAAGGGCATCGTCGAAGGCCAGAAGTTCACGCGCAGCGAAGCCGGCAGCAAGGGCGGCAGCATGGACTACGCCGACCTGCAGGGCTACGAGCCGGCGCTGCGCGTGCCGGTCGAAGGGCGCTACCGCGGCTGGAAGCTGAAATCGATGCCGCCGCCGTCCTCGGGCGGGCTGACCATCCTGCAGATGCTGGCGATGATCGAGCGTTTCCCGATCGGCGACAGCAGCCAGGGCTGGGGCTTCGGCGAGCCGAAGACCGTGCAGACCATGGTCGAGACGATGCGCGTGGCCTTCGCCGACCGCGCCGTCTGGGCCGGCGACGAGGACTTCGTGCATGTGCCGGCGGCCGGGCTGCTGGACCCGGAGTACGTCGCGCAGCGCAGCGCGCTGATCGTGCCCGGCGTGCGCGCCCAGCCCGACCCGACCGCCGGCGACCCGCGCCCCTACGACACGAAGCCGCTGCGCCGCAGCCGGCCGCTGGCGGTGGCCGCGCCGATCGACGGCCCGGGCGAGACGACGACGCATTTCTCGGTCGTCGACCGCTGGGGCAACATGGTGTCCTACACCAACACCATCGAGTCCTCGCACGGCATCGGCGTCTTCGCCGGCTACACGCGTGAAGACGGCAGCTTCCGCAACTTCGGCTTCCTGCTGAACAACGAGCTGACCGACTTCAACCTCGCGCCGACCGTCAACCCGTACACCGGCGCCGCCGGCAGCAACGACGTCCAGCCGGGCAAGCGGCCGCGCAGCAGCATGGCGCCGACGATGATCTTCACGCCCGAAGGCCAGCCGGTCGTCGCCTACGGCTCGCCGGGCGGCGCGACGATCATCAACTCGGTGTTCAACGTCACGCTGAACCTCGTCGACCACGGCATGGGGCTGCAGCAGGCGATCGACGCGCCGCGCGTCTCGGTCGCCAGCGCCGGCAGCAGCGTCGCCACCGAGACGACGATGCCGCAGGCCACCGTCGACGCGCTGAAGGCGCTGGGCTACGCGGTCTCGATCACCGACATCGGCTCGGTGCAGGCGGTGCTGGTCGACCCGGCGACGGGGCGCCAGTACGGCGCGGCCGACGCGCGCCGCGAGGGCACCGTCATCGCCTTGCCGCGGCGCCAGCCCTGATCAGGCACTGACGCGGAAGATCTGCACCGCGCGCACCAGCGTCGCGGCGCGGGCTTCCAGCGACACGCAGGCCGCGGCAGCCTGTTCGGCCAGCGCCGCGTTCTGCTGCGTCGACTGGTCGATCGTCGAGATCGCGCCGTTGACCTCGGCGATGCCCTGCGACTGCTCGCCGGTCGCATGGGTGATCTCGGCGACCAGCGTGCCGACGCGGTGCACCGACTCGACGACCTCGGCGATCACGCTCTCGGCGGTCTGCACGCGGCGCGCGCCGTCGGTCACCTGCTCGACCGAACTGCCGATCAGCTCGCGGATCTCCTTGGCCGCCTGGCTGCTGCGCTGGGCCAGCGCACGCACTTCGCTGGCGACGACGGCGAAGCCGCGGCCCTGCTCGCCGGCGCGCGCAGCCTCGACCGCGGCGTTCAGCGACAGGATGTTGGTCTGGAAGGCGATGCCTTCGATGACCTGGATGACCTCGGCGACACGCTTGGACGAGGACTCGATCGCGTCCATCGTCTTCACCAGCTCGACGACGGCCTCGCCGCCGCGGCTGGCGACGCCGCGAGCGTCCTCGCTGACGCGCGCGACCTGCTGCGCGGTGTCGGCGGTGGCCTTCACGGTGCCGGTGATCTCCTCCATCACCGACGCCGTGCGCTGCACCTCCGAAGACTGCGTCTCGGTGCGCTGCGACAGATCGTTGCTGCCCTGGGCGATCTCCTTGGACGCCGAGGTCATGCCCGAGACCTCGGCGCGCACGTCGGCGACGATGGCCTGCATGTTCAGATTGGCCAGCCAGATGTTGCGCGTCAGCTTGCCCAGCGGGTGGCGCGGGTCGTAATCGATGTGGCCGGTGAGGTTGCAGCCGGCGATCTGCGCGGCCGTCGCCGTGCATTCGTCCAGGCGCTTGCCGACCGAGAGGTGGAACCAACTGCCGATGACGGCGCAACCGACCGCGCTGGCCAGCATGTAGGCCCACAAAGCCTGGAAGTACCAGCCGGCCAGCGACGCGCCGAGGAACAGCGCGAACAAGGCGCCTACCACCCGCACCGTCAGCGACATCCGGAAGACGCGGTACGGCAGGTCGCGCAGCCCGTGGTAGCGCACGCCGCCGGCATGCAGGCGGATCGTGTGGCGGCCCGACTCGCGTTCGGCCTTGATCTGCGCGTACAACGCCTCGGCGGCGCGGATCTGCTCGCGCGAAGGCTTCTGGCGCACCGACATGTAGCCGATCGGCTTGCCGTTCTCCAGCACCGGGGTGACGTTGGCGACGACCCAGTAGTGGTCACCGTTCTTGCAGCGGTTCTTCACCACCGCCGACCACGGCCGGCCGTGGCCGATCGTCTGCCACATGTCCTTGAACGCCTCCGGCGGCATGTCCGGGTGGCGCACCATGTTGTGCGGCTGGCCGATCAGCTCGTCGTAGTCGAAGCCGCTGATGCGCACGAACGCGTTGTTGCAGTGCGTGATGCGGCCCTGCGAGTCGGTCGTGGACACCAGCACGCTGCCGTCGTCCATTTCAACCTCGCGCTGGGTCACGGGTTCGTTCAATCGCATGCCGGGAGCCTTTCGCTTCAACGGCCTCTGCGGACCGTATCGGCGGAATTTCGGCTGGACGGCGTCTGAACTTGAATCAATCCGGAGGCCCAGTCGAACAATAGTTCTCACCCGGCGGGGCCAAACAGGCTCAGGCCATGAGCCTGACGACGCTCAGACTGGCGTGCACTGCCCGGAATCCCGGGCGCGCCACGCTCTAGACTCCCCGCGCCGATGCTGTCGCTGCACTTCTCCAACCGTTTCGAAGCCCTGGCCACGCTGCTGGGCGCGCACCTGGCCGCGCCGCGCGAGGACCTGTTCGTCGCCGACGAGATCGTCGTGCCCAGCGCCGCCGTGCGCCGCCGGCTGACGCTGGAGTTCGCGCGCGTCGAAGGCGTCTGCGCCCATCTGCGTTTCGACTACCTGGCGCAGTGGCTATGGCGCCAGATCGCCGGCGTCGTGCCCGGCATCGACGCCGAACGTTCACCGTTCGCGCCCGAGGTGCTGGCCTGGCGCGTCTGGCGCGCGCTCGGCGACCGCGACTGGGTGGCCGCGCACCCGCGGCTGGCCGGCTACCTGGCGCAGGCCGACGAGGTGATGCGCTGGGAGCTGGCCGAACGCATCGCCGCCACCGTCGAGCAGTACGTCACCTACCGCCCCGAATGGTTGGCCGAGTGGCTGGCCGGGCGGCCGGTCGCCTTCCCGGGCGGCGCAGCGCCGGCCGACGCCGGCTGGCAGGCCGAACTGTGGCGGCGCATCGTCGCCGAGACCGGCGTCTCGGGCCGGCACCCGATCGAAGGTTTCATCGACACGCTGTCGCGCCCCGGCGGCGCCGAGCGCGCCCGAGAAGCCGGGCTGCCCGAACGTGTGCACGTCGTCGCGCTGCCGACGATGCCGCCGCTGCACGCTCGCCTGCTGGCGGCGCTGGGGCGCGCGATCGACGTCGAGGTCTATCTGCTCAACCCCTGCCGCGAATACTGGTTCGAGCTCGTCGATCCGCGCCGCCTGGCCTGGCTGCAGGCCGCCGGGCGCGACGCCGGCCACGAGGTCGGCAACCGGCTGCTGGCCGGCTGGGGCAAACAGACCCAGGCCCAGATCGACGGCCTGCTCGACGCCGCCGGCGACGCCGTGGTCGACGAGCATCTGTTCATCCAGCCGCCCGATGGCACGCTGCTCGGCCGGCTGCAGGCGGCGATCCTCGACTCGGTCGAGCTCGAAGCCGGCTCGGCCGCCGACCTGGCCGGCGAACGCAGCGTCGAGTTCCACGTCGCGCACTCGCGCACCCGCGAGCTGGAAGCGCTGCATGACCGGCTGCTGGCGCTGTTCGCCGCCGACGCGACGCTGACGCCCGGCGACGTGCTCGTCGTGACGCCCGACCTGGAAGCGACAGCGCCGCTGGTCGATGCCGTCTTCGGCACCGTGCCGGCCGAGCGCCGCATCCCTTACGCCGTCACCGGCCGCGCTCGCAGCGGCCAGGACCCGGCGGCGCGCGCGCTGCTGGCGCTGCTGTCGCTCACCAGTTCGCGTGTCGCCGCCAGCGAGCTGTTCGCGCTGCTGCAGCAGCCGGCGGTCGCGCGGCGCTTCGTCCTCGACGAAGCGGCGCTGGAACGCCTGCACGGCTGGCTGCTCGCCAGCGGCCTGCACTGGGGCCTGGACGCCGCGCACCGCGCCGGCTTCGACCTGCCGGCCGAAGCGCGCCACACGCTGGCCGACGCGCTGGACCGGCTGTTCCTCGGCCACGCGCTGCCGGCCGGCGCCGAATCGCCGCTGCCCGGGCTGCTGCCGGCCGGCGACGCCGAAGGTTCGGCCGCGGCGACGCTGGGCGCCTTCTGGCGTTATGCGGAGGCGCTGCGCTGGCTGCAGGCTGAGAGCGCCCGGCCGCGCCCGGCCGCCGCCTGGGCGCGGCTGCTGCACGCGGCGCTGGACCGTTTCGTCGCCCCGGCCGGCGACGAACTGCCGGCGCTGCGTGAACTGCGCGCGACGATCGCCCGCCTGGCCGACGACGTCGCCTCCGGCGCCGGCGCGACGACGGCGCTGCCGCTGGCCGTGCTGCGACGCGCGCTCGAAGCCCGGCTGGACGACCCGGCGCGCGGCGGCGTGCCGTCGGGCGCCGTGACCTTCTCGGCGATGAGCAGCCTGCGCGGCCTGCCCTACCGCGTCGTCTGCGCCATCGGCCTGGACGACGGTGCCTTCCCGACGACCGCCCGCCCGCCCGAGTTCGACCTGATCGCGCTGGCGCCGCGGCGCGGCGACCGCCAGCGCCGCCACGACGAGCGCAACGTCTTCCTCGACCTGCTGCTGGCCGCACGCGAGCACCTGCACCTCAGCTGGCGCGGCCGCAGCGTGCGCGACAACGCGCCGCTGCCGCCGTCGGTGCTGGTCGCCGAGCTGCTGGAGCTGCTGGCGGCGGCCACCGCCGAAGACCCCGACGAGCCGGCCTCGGTGGCGGCGGCACGCAAGCGCCTGGTCGTCGAACACCCGCTGCAGTCTTTCGCACCCGAACTCTTCGACGCCGAGGCCGACGCCCGCCGGCGCAGCCACGACGCCGAACTCGCCGCCGCGCTGCGCGCCGGCGCCGTGGCCGCGGCCTTGCCGCCGGTGGCCGCAAGCGCCGAGGACGACGACGAGGAAGAAGAGCTGCAAGCCGCGCCCGACCCCGCCCTGCCCTTCTTCACCACGCCGCTGCCGCCGCCCGGCCCCGAGTGGCGCACGCCGACGCTGCAGCAGCTGGTCGAGTTCTTCCGCCAGCCGACGCGCTACCTGCTGCGCCGCCGGCTGCAGCTCGCGCTGCAGTTCGACGAAGCGGCGCTGGACGACGACGAACCGCTGGTCGCCGACGCACTGGCGCGCCGCGCTTTCGCCGATCGCCTGCTGCCGCCGCTGTTGGCCGGCGTCGACGCCGAGACCGCGTGGCAGCGCGCCGAAGCCGGCACCGAGCTGCCGTCGGGCGCCATCGGCCAGCAGCAGATGCAGGCCGAGTTCGCGCGTGTCGCCGCTTTCGCCGACCGCGTGCGCGGCGCGCTGGCCGAGCCGGTGCTCGACGCGCAAGGCGCCGAACTCGGCTTCGAGCTCGACGGCGAGCGCTGGACCGTCGCCGCCGGCTTCGCCGACCTGCGCGCCAGCGGCCTCGTGCGCTGGCGCTGGGGCGTGCTGCGCGGCGCCGACCTGCTCGAAGCCTGGCTGCACCATCTGGTGCTGACGGCCGCGGCACCGCCCGGCGTCGCGCCGCGCACCCGCTGGCTGCTGACGAACGGCGAACTCGTGCTGCGTGCGCCCGAGGCACCGCGCGAGCACTTGGCCACGCTGCTGCGCCTGTACCGCCGCGGCCTGGCCGAGCCGCTGCGGCTGTACCCGAAGACCTCGCTGGCGCTGGTGCAGCAAGGCAGCGCCGCGGCGCTGAAGTGCTGGACACCGGGCGAGCGCACGCCGTTCGCCGAAGGCGGCGACGAGGCGGTCCGCCTCGCTTGGCGCGGCCGCGAGGCCGACGCGCTGGCCGGCGACTTCGAGGACCTCGCGCAGGCCGTCTTCGCCCCGCTGCTGGCGCACGCCGAAGGGAGCGCGCTGCAATGAACGCCCCCGTCGCGCGTCCGCTGGACGTCTTCGCCTGCCCGCTGGACGGCATCGCGCTGGTCGAGGCTTCGGCCGGCACCGGCAAGACCTGGAACCTCTGCGGCCTGTTCCTGCGCCTGCTGCTGGAGCGCCGGCTCGAGGTGCAGCAGGTGCTGGTCGTCACCTTCACCAACGCCGCCACCGGCGAGCTGCGCGAGCGCATCCGCGCCCGCCTCGTCGACGTGCTGGCCGCGCTCGACGGCCGCCCGGCGGCGCTGGCCGATCCCTTCGTCACCGGGCTGCTGGATGCGCTGCGCCGGCCCGAAGTCGGCCTGACCGACGCCGAGATGCGCGCCCGCGTCGACCGCGCGCTGCAGACCTTCGACGAAGCGGCGATCTTCACGATCCACGGCTTCTGCCAGCGTGCGCTGGCCGACGCGCCGTTCGCCTCGGCAATGCCGCTGCGCCAGGAGCTGGGCGACGACGCGGCGCTGGTGCGCGAGGTGGTGTTCGACTTCTGGCGCCGCCACGTCGCCGGCGGCACGCTGCCGGCCGGCGTCGCCGAGCTGCTGCTGTCGCGCGGCGACACGCCCGAAGCCTGGGTCGAGCTGGTGCGCCGGCGCAGCGCCAAGCCGCTGGCACGACTGGTCTGGCCGGCGGTGCTGGACGAGCCGGTCGCCGCCGACACGACGGCGCTGGACCTCGCCTTCGACGAGACCCGCCGGCTGTGGCGCGCCGAGCGCGAAGCCGTGCTCGCCGCCGTGCACGAAGCGCTGCCGCGCCTGCCGGCCAACCGTTACAAGCCCGACAGCATCGCCACCGCGGCACGCTGCTGGGACGAGATCAGCGCCGCGCCGTCGGCGCTGCTGGCGCCGTCCAGCAAGCAGCTGGACAAGGGCAAGGCCACGCTGCTCGGCACGGCCAAGCTGCAGCCGAAGAAGGATCAGGCGCCGCCGGCGCCACACGCCTTCTTCGACGCCGCCGATGCGCTGCTCGAAGCCCTGGCCGCCGCGCGCGCCGCGCTGGAAGTCGAACGCCTGCGCCTGCTGCGCCGCCTGCTCGAAGAAGCTCCCGAACGCCTGCGTGCGCTGAAGCGCGAACGCCGTGTGCTCGCGTTCGACGACATGCTGCAGAACCTGCACGAGCGCCTGACCGGCGGCGCCTGCCCGCAGCTCGCTGCGGCGCTGAAAGCGCGTTTCCCGGCGGCGCTGATCGACGAGTTCCAGGACACCGACCCGCTGCAGTGGGCGATCTTCGAAGCCGTCTACGGCGCCGGCGACGCGCCGCTGTTCCTGATCGGCGACCCCAAGCAGGCGATCTACAGCTTCCGCAACGCCGACCTGAACACCTATCTCGCGGCGCGGCGCCGCGCGGCGGCTAGCTGGACGCTGGCGCAGAACCAGCGTTCGTGCGAGCCGCTGCTGGCGGCGCTGAACGGTTTGTTCGGCCACCAGCCGCGTGCCTTCATGCAGGACGGGCTGGACTACCAGCCGGTGGGCTACGGCGCCAAGCCACGTGCGCCCTTCGCCGACCGCGGCGCCGAACGCGCCGCACTCGAACTCTGGTCGCTGCCGCGCGACGACGAAGGCCAGCCGCTGGCCAAGAGCGCCGCGATGGCCGCCGCCGCCGCGGCCTGCGCCGCCGAGATCGCGCGCCTGGTCGACGCCGGCCGGCGCGGCGAAGCGACGCTCGCCGGCCGTGGCCTGGCCGCCGGCGACATCGCGGTGCTGGTGCGCAGCCACCGCCAGGGCGCACGCATGCGCCAGGCGCTGGCGGCGCTGGGCGTGGCCAGCGTCGAGCTGTCGCAGGCCAGCGTCTTCGCCAGCCGCGACGCCGAGGACCTGGAACGCCTGCTCGGCGCCGTGCTGGAGCCGGCCAACGCCGCCCGCCTGCGCGCCGCGCTGGCCACCGAGGCGATGGGTTATGACGCCGCGCGCATCGCCGCGCTGGCCGACGACGAGGCGGCGCTGGCCGAACTCGTGCAGCGTTTCGCCGCCTACCGCGAGACCTGGTTCACACGCGGCGTCGCGGTGATGCTGCGGCGCTGGATGCAGGACGAAGGTGTCGCCGCACGCCTGCTGTCGCGTCCCGACGGCGAGCGCCGCATGACGAACTGGCTGCACCTGGCCGAATGCCTGCAGCGTGCCGCCGAGACGCTGAGCTCGCCCGAGGCGCTGCAGCGCTGGCTGCACGACGAGCGCCGCGCGCCCGGCGGCGACGAAGAGGCGCAGCTGCGCCTGGAGTCCGACCGCAACCTGGTGCAGATCGTCACGATCCACAAGAGCAAGGGCCTGGAGTACCCGGTCGTCTTCTGCCCCTTCGTCTTCGACGGCCACGCCGGGCCGGCGGCCAGCGGCGAAAGCCGCGAGCTGCACGACGCCGCGGGCCAGCAGCTCTGGGTCTTCGGCGACGCCGAGGTCGAGCCCGGCAGCGACGAGCGCGCCAAGGTCGAGCAGGCCGCCGAGACGCTGCGCCTGCTCTACGTCGCGCTGACACGCGCGGTGCACCGGCTGGTGCTGGTCGTCGGGCCGTACGCGGTGCGCAAGTCGACATCCGAAAGCGCGCGCGCGCTGCTGAACTGGTTCGTCGCCAACGGCCAGGAGGAGCCGGCCGACTGGCTGAAAGGCAAACGCGAGCCGGAAGAGGTGGATGCCGCCTGGTCGGCCTTCGCCACGCTGCACCCGCAGACCGTCGCGCTGCGCGCGCTGCCCGACGCGCCGGGCACGCCGGTGGCGGCCGACGCCGCCGACCCCGAGGCCATCGTCGCGCTGCCGGCGCCGGCCGTGCCCCCGGCCTGGTGGATCGGCAGCTACAGCAGCCTGACGCAGGGCCTGCGCCACGAAGGCGCGGCGCAGGACCGCGACGAGGCCCAGCGCCCGGCACGCCGCGCCGCGCCGGCGACGCTGGCCGCCGACGACGTGCTGCGTTTCCCGCGCGGCGCGGTGGCCGGCGAATGCCTGCACGCGCTGTTCGAACACGCCGATTTCGCCGACGCCGCACGCTGGCCCGAGGCCGCGGCGCGGGCGCTGGCCTTGCACCCGCCCGAAGCCGAGGCCGATACCGGCCGGCTGGCGCCGATGCTGGAAACGCTGCTGGCCGACGTGCTGGCGACGCGGCTGCCGGGCGGCGTCGTGCTCGGCGACGTGCCGCCGGGCAAACGCCTGGCCGAGCTGGAGTTCACGCTGCCGTCGCCGGCGCTGGCCGCCGAAACGCTGGCCGCCGTGCTGCGCGAAGCCGGCCTGCCGGTGCCGGCGCTGGCCTTCGGCACGCTGCGCGGCTACCTGCGAGGTTTCATCGACCTGGTCTTCGAGCACCGCGGCCGCTGCCACGTGCTCGACTGGAAGTCCAACCACCTGGGCTGGACCGCCGCCGACTACGGCCCCGAGCCGGTGGCACACGAGGTCGCCGCGCACGGTTACCAACTGCAGGCGCTGCTGTACCTCGTCGCGCTGCACCGCTGGCAGCGTGCGCGCCGTGCCGGCTACGACCCCGAACGCCACCTCGGCGGCGCGATGGTGCTGTTCGTGCGCGGCGTGCGCCCGGGCTGGCGCAATGCCGACGGCAGCCCCGCCGGCGTTTGGGCTTACCGGCCCAGCGTCGCGCTGATCGAGCGCCTGTCGGCGCTGTTCGACGCCGTGGAGAACACCTGATGAGCCGCCGCCGCACGCCCGACGAGGCCACGCTGCCGCTGTTCGACGACGAACCGGCACCGCCGCCGGCCGTGGCCCCGCCGCCCGAGCCCGCGCCCGACGCCGGCTGGGTCGAGGACCTGCCCGACGACGCGCTGCCCGACTTGGACGTCTTCTTCGAGGAAGACGGCGGCGTGATCGACGCCGAAGCCGAGCCTGAAGCCACCGAGGCGATTGAAGAGACACCTTCGCGCCCCGAAACGCCTGCCGAGGCGCTGGCCGCCGGGTTGGCCGCGCACGTCGAAGCCTGGTCGCGCCGCCTCGGCGCCGACGCCGAGGACGCCCGCGCCGCCGGCCGCGCCGCCGAGGCGCTGTCGCGTGCCACCGCCGCCGGCCACGTCTGCCTGATGCTCGACGAGCTCGACGGCAACGCCGCCGACTGGCGCGCCCGGCTCGAAGCCTCGCTCGTGGTCGGCCCGGCGCATGCGCCCGGCGCTGCGCCGCTGGTGCTCGATGCCGATGGCCGGCTGTACCTGCAGCGCGACTTCGACCACGAGCGCCGCCTGGCCGCACGGCTCAAGGCCGCAGCGCGGCCGGTGCCCGGCGCGCTGGACGCCGCCGCGCGCGCGCGGCTGGCCGAACTCTTCGCCGCCAACACCAGCACCGATGAAGCGCCCGACTGGCAGCGTGCCGCCGCCGCGCTGGCGCTGCGCCAGCGCCTGGCCGTCATCAGCGGCGGCCCGGGCACCGGCAAGACGACGACCGTCGTCGCGCTGCTGGCCTGTCTGCTGGCCGACGACCCCGACGCACGCATCGCGCTGGCCGCGCCCACCGGCAAGGCCGCGGCGCGCATGACCGAGGCGATCCGCGGCCGTGCCGCGCAGCTTCCGGAAGAGATCCGCGCGCGCCTGCCGCAGGAAGCGAGCACCGTGCACCGGCTGCTGCGCGCCGGGCCCGACGGTTTTTTCCACGGCGCCGAGCGCCCGCTGGCGATCGACGCGCTGGTCGTCGACGAAGCCTCGATGCTGGACCTGGCGCTGGCACGCCGGCTGCTCGAGGCGGTGCCGGCGCACGCGCGCATCGTGCTGCTCGGCGACAAGGATCAGCTCGCCGCGGTCGAGAGCGGCGCCGTCTTCGCCGAACTGAGCGCCGACACGACGCTGACGCCCGCTTGCCGCGCCGAACTGGCCGCCGCCTGCGGCGTCACACCCCAGGCGCTGCAGCCGCCGCCGGCCGCCGCGCCGGCGCTGGCCGACAGCGTGGTCTGGTTCCGCCGCACCTTCCGTTTCGCCGCCGACTCGGGCATCGGCCGGCTGGCCGGGCTGGTCAACGGCGGCCGCGCCGACGAGGCGCTGGCCTGGCTGGGCGCCGGCGGCGACGCCTCGGTGCAGTGGCTGGACGACCGCGGCGCGGAACCCGGCGCGGCGGTGCGCGACGCGATCGCCGCCGGCTTCGCGCCCTACCTCGAGGCGCTGCGCCGCGACCCGCAGGACGCCGCCGCGGCGATGCACGCCTTCGAGTCCTTCCGCGTGCTCTGCGCGACACGCGAGGGCGCACGCGGTGTCGCCGGCGTCAATGCGCTGGCCGCGGCCCAGCTGCGCCGTGCGCTCGGCATCGCGCCCGGCACCTGGTACGCCGGCCGGCCGGTGATGGTGCGCCGCAACGACTACGTGCTGCGGCTGTTCAACGGCGACATCGGCCTGGCGCTGCCCGACGCCGAGGGCCGGCTGGACGTCGTCTTCCCGGCGCCCGGCGGCGGCTGGCGCCGCGTCGCGCCGGCACGCCTGCCGCCGCACGACACCGCTTTCGGCATGACGGTGCACCAGTCGCAGGGTTCGGAGTTCACCGACCTGCTGCTGCTGACGCCCGATCGCCCGCTGCGCGCGATGACACGCGAGCTGCTCTACACCGGCATCACACGCGCCCGCCAGCGTGTCACGCTGGCCGGCCCGGCCGCGGCGCTGGCGGCCGCGGTGCGTTCGCCGACGCGGCGCCGCTCGGGCCTGGCCGCCCGCCTGCACGAACTCGAGACCCGATGACGACACTGATCCACACCGCCGACTGGCAGATCGGCCGCCAGTACGGCGGCTTCGAACCCGAGGACGCCGCGGCGCTGGCCGACGCACGTTTTGCCGCCGTCGAGCGCATCGCCCACCTCGCCGCCGACGAGCAGGCCGACGCGGTGCTCGTCGCCGGCGACGTCTTCGACGCCCAAGGCGTCTCGGCACGCACGATCCGCCGGATGTTCAACGCGATGGCGCCGTTCGCCGGCCCCTGGGTTCTGATCCCCGGCAACCACGACGCGGCGCTGGCCGAAGGCGTGTGGCGCCACGCGCTGCGTCTGAATGTCGTGCCGGCGAACGTGAAGCTGGCACTGGAGCCGGGGGTCGTCGAACTGCCCGAAGCGCGCGCCGCGGTGCTGTGCGCGCCGCTGACCCAGCGCCACACCTACACCGACCTCACCGAGGCTTTCGACGGCTGGGCGACGCCCGAAGGCTGGCTGCGGCTGGGGCTGGCGCACGGCGCGGTGCAAGGCCTGCTGGCCGAGGACATCGACTCGGCCAACCCGATCGCACCGGATCGCGCCGAACGTGCGCGCCTGGACTATCTGGCGCTGGGCGACTGGCACGGCGCCAAGCGCATCGGCGAACGCTGCTGGTACGCCGGCACGCCCGAGCAGGACCGCTTCAAGGACAACGGCGCCGGCCAGGTGCTGCGGGTGCGCCTCGCCGGCCCCGGCGCCGTGCCCGAAGTGGAGGCGCTGCCGCTGGGCCGCCACCGCTGGCGCACGCTGGAGCGCCGGCTGGCCGTGCCGTCGGACGTCGAGACCCTGGTCGCCGAACTCGCCGCCTGCGGCGCCGACGAGGTGCTGCAGCTGACGCTCGCCGGCACGCTGGACCTCGCCGGCCGCGCCCGCCTGGACGAAGCGATTGCCGCCGCCGAAGCGCGGGTGCGCGCGCTGCGCTGCGAGCGCGGCGGCCTGCGCCTGGCCCCGACCGCGGAGGATTTGGCCGCGCTGCACGCCGACGGCTACCTCGGCGAGGTGCTGGCCGAGCTGCGCGAAGCCGACGGCCCGGTCGAGCAGGAAGCGCTGGCACTGCTCGCCGGCCTGCTGGCCGGCCGCGAGGAGGCCACGGCATGAAGCTCACCCGTTTGCGTGTCGCCGAGCTGCGGCGTTTCCGCGAGCCTTTCGAGATCAGCGACTTCGCGCCCGGCCTGAACGTCTTCGCGGCGCCCAACGAAAGCGGCAAGAGCACGCTGGTGCGTGCGATCCGCGCCGCGTTCTTCGAGCGCCACCGTTCCAGCGGCGCCGAGGACCTGCGGCCCTGGGGCGACTCCGCCGCGGCGCCGACCGTCGAACTCGACTTCACGCTCGGCGGCAGCGACTACCGCCTGGTGAAGAGTTTTCTGCAGAAGAAACGCTGCGAACTGGTCGCCGGCGCGCGGCGCTGGGAAGGCGCCGAGGCTGAGGATCATCTGGCCGAGCTGCTGGGCTTCGAGTTCGCGTCACGCGGCGGCAGCGACGCCAAACACTGGGGCATCCCCGGGCTGCTGTGGGTCGAACAAGGCACGACGCAGGCCATCGACGCGCCCGTCGAACACGCCGCAGCACATCTGCAGCGCGCGCTGAACGCCTCGCTCGGCGAAGTCGCGGCCACCGGCGGAGACGAGGTGCTGGCGCGTGTGCGCGATCTGCGCCGCGAACTGCTGACCGCCACCGGCCGGCCGACCGGCGCGCTGGCCGAAGCCTTGCGCCTGGCCGACGAGAGCGCCGCGCGTGTCGCCGAGACCGAGGCCGCGGTGCAGCGCCACGCCGAGCAGGTCGACCGGCTCAAACGCCTGCGCGACGAACACGAAGCCGAGACCCAGGAAGCGCCGTGGACGGCGCTGCGCCAGCAGCTCGCCCAGGCCGAAGCCGCGCTGGCCGCCGCCGAGGGCCTGCAGCGTGAGCACGACGCCGCCGCCGCCGCGCTGCGCCAGGCCGACGGGCTGGCCGGGCTGCTGCGCCAGCAGATCGCCGACGAAGCCCGGCGCCAGCAGGAACTGGCGGCGCGCGAAAGCACCCGCGCCGGCACCCAGCGCCGGCACGAAGCGGCGACCGGCGCCGAAGCCGCGGCCCGCCAGGCGCTGGCCACGGCCGAAAGCCGCTTCGCCGCCGCCCGCGCGGCGCTGGTGCTGGCCCGCCAGGAGCAGACCCGCGCCCAGCTCGGCCGCGACCTCGCCGCCGCGCGCCAGGCCGCCGACAGCGCGGCCGCGGCGCTGGAGCGTGCACGCGCCGAAGCGCAGCGCGCCACCACGCTGCGCCGCGAGGCCGACGCGCTCGCCGTTCCCCAAGCCGAGCTGAAGACGCTGCGCCAGCAGAGCCAGCGCCTGCACGAACTCGGCATCCGCCAGGAAGCGGTGGCGACCCGGCTGGCCTTCGAACTGCAGGCCGACGCCGGCGTCGCGCTCGACGGCGCGCCGCTGGTCGGCCAGGGCGAACGCCGGCTGACCCAGGCCGCGACGCTGACGCTGCCCGGCGGCACGATCACCGTCGTGCCCGGCGGCGAGGACCTGGCGGCGCTGGTGCGCGAACACGCGCGCCTGGCCGACGAACGTGCCGCCTTGCTGCAGCGCCTGGGGCTGGCCTCGGCCGACGAGGCCGAAACGCGCGCCGCGGCGCATGCGCTGAAGTCGCAGGAAGCCGAGAGCGCCCGGCAGACCCTGGCGCTGCTGGCGCCGCAAGGGCTGGACACGCTGGAAGCCGAACGCTCGCGCGCCCAGGCGCGCCACGCCGAAGCCGAGCAGGCGCTGGCCGCGCTGCCGCCGGCACCCGACACCGCACCGCCGGCCGTCACCGCCGCCGAAGCCGAAGCCACGGCCGCCGAACAGGCGCGTGCCGACGCCGCACGCCAGGCCGAGGCGCGCCAGCGCGAACGTGCGACGGCCGAAGCCGAACACCAGGCCGCCGTGCGCGAACACCAGGCGCTGGCCGAGGCGCTGGCCGCGCCCGAACGCGCCGAAGCCCAGCGCCGCCAGCAGCTCGCGCTGGCCGACGCGCAAGCCCAGCAGGCCGCGGCCCAGGCGCGGCTCGAAGCGGTGCAGGCGCGCATCGCCGCGGCGCGGCCGGACATCCTGCGCCAGGACGTGGAGCGCCTGCGCGACAGCGCCACGGTCGCCGAGCGCACGCACCAGGCGCGCGACCGGCAGATCGTCGCGCTGGCCGCGGAGCTGGCGGCCGTCGGCGCGCAGGGGCTGGACGAACAACTGGCCGGCGAACGTGCCGCCGCCGAGCACGCGGCGCGCCGCCGCGACGAGCTGCAGCGCCGCGCCGACGCGCTCGACCTGCTGCAGACCCGGCTCGAAACCCACCGCCAGGCGCTGACACGCCGGCTGCAGGCGCCGCTGCAGAAACATCTGGACCACTACGCCTCGCTGCTGTTCCCGGCCGGGCGGCTGGAAGTCGGCGAGAGCCTGCGGCCAGAGGTGCTGGCGCGGCCCGGGCAGCGCGGCGAGGAGCGCGGCGCCTTCGAAACGCTGTCCTTCGGCGCGCGCGAGCAGCTCGGCCTGGTCTGCCGGCTGGCCTACGCCGACCTGCTGCGCGAAGCCGGGCGGCCGACGCTGGTCATCCTCGACGACGCGCTGGTGCACACCGACGCCGAACGCCTGGAACGCATGAAACGCATCGTCTTCGACGCCGCGCAGCGCCACCAGCTGCTGGTCTTCAGCTGCCACCCGGCGCAGTGGCGCGACCTCGGCGTGCCGGTGCGGCGGCTGGACATGGCGGGCTGAGACGATGTCGCTGCCGCCGCTGTCGCACCACGAGATCCTGGCGCTGGTCGCGCCGCTGTCGCGCCGCGGCTGCCGCGTCGACCTGGCGGCCAGCGACCGCCTCGCGCGGCGCCTCGTCTTCCGCGCCGCCGAGCACGCGGCGAGCGAATCGCTGCCGGCGATCCACGACCAGCTCGAACTCGATTGCAGCGCCGAAGGCCGCTTCAAGCTCGCGCGTGTGCTGACGATGGCCGGCGCCCGCGCCCGGCTCGAAGCCGCCGGGCCCGACGCCGGCGAACTGCACGACCGGCTGATGGCCGTCGCGCCGCAGCGTGCCTTCAGCGCCGGCGAAGGCTGGACGGTGGCGCGCGACTACACGCTCGACGGCGACGGCGAAGACGGCCTGGTGCTGCAGCGCGGCGTCGCGCGAATCGCCGGCGCGCTGACGCTGACGCTGGCACTGCCGGCGGTGCGCCGCATGTCGGCCGAGCTGACGCTGGCGGCCACCGGCGGCCACGAGCTGGACCTGCCCGAAGACGTGCTCGCGGTGCTGGGCTGGAACTGGGCGCCGCTGGCGCGCAAGCCCGGCGGCTGGGAAAGCCGGCTGCGCGTGCCGGGCAGCATCGCCCAGCGCTGCCGGCGTGCCGAAGCCGACCTGGACCGCGCCGCTGCGCACCTGGCGCAAACGCTGGCCGAGCCGCCGGCGTGTTACCACGAGCGCCTGGCGGCGGCGCGCTGGGTCGCAGCCTTCCGGCGCGCGATCCCGTCGCTGACCGCGGTGGCGCTGGTCGCCACCGTCGCGCTGATGCCGCACGGCGGCGACGACCGGCGCGAGCCGGGGCTGTGGTTCGTTCTCTACCACCTGCCGACGCTGGTGCTGGCGCTCAGCTTCTGCGTGCAGGAGATGCCGCGTTTCGAGATCCCGCCGCTGCCGAGGCGTTCGGCGGCGGCCGACTGGCGGCGCGCGCCGCGGCCGGCGCGCGCCTGAATCAGCGCCCGGTCTTCGGCGCAGAAGCCGGCTGGCCGCGGCCACGCGGCGTCATCGCCTTGTCGGCCGGGCTGCCGACGCCGGGCGGCTGGCCGGGCGTCGAGCCGGTCGCCGGGTCGGCCGGCATCGTCGACATGTCGCCCGGCTGGCGGCCCGGCACGCCGCTGGCGGGCACCGCGGCCTTGTTGCCGTCGTCGGAGGTCGCGCCCGGCGGCAGCGTCGACGGCGTCGTCTCGCTGCCCTGGCGCTGGCCGGTGGCCGCCGGGTCGGTGGCGCCGGCGGCCGGAGCCTGCGCGGCGGCCAGAGTCGAGGCGGCCGCCAGGCCGGCCAGGATCGTGATGGCGTGGAATCGGTTCATCGTCGTCTCCTCGTGACCGCGGTCGCCCGCGGAGAACGTCGGCGCGGCAACCCGCGTTCCGGCGCCGGGCACGCCGCCTGCCGACGACCGGCATGTCCGCGCGCCCGATCGCCTCGCTGTCGCTGGGATTCGGTCTCGTCAGCATCCCGGTGAAGCTGTTCTCCGCCGCCGAGCCTTCGGCTGGCGTGCGCATGCACCTGCTGGCGCCCGACGGCACCCGCGTGCGCCAGCAGTACGTGTCCGAGAAGAGCGGCAAACGCATCGAGCGCCGCGACATGGTCAAGGGCTACGAGTTCGAGAAAGACCGTTTCGTCGTCTTCACGCCCGACGAGCTCAAGGAGCTGGACGAACACGCCGACGCCGCGATCGACATCGTCGCCTTCGTGCCGGCCGACGCCATCGACCCGATCTACGTCGACAAGGCCTGGCTGCTGGCGCCCGACAAACGCGGCGGCAAGCCCTATGCGCTGCTGCGCGAGGCGATGCGCGAGACCGGGCGCTGCGCGCTGGCGCGCTGGACCTTCCGCGGCAAGCAGTCGGTGGTGCAGGTGCGGCCGCTGGACGAAGGCCTGGTGCTGCAGACCCTGCTCTACGCCGACGAGGTGCGCCAGCCGTCGGACCTGGACATCGCGCCGGTGACCGTGTCCAAGGCCGAGCTGCAGCTCGCGCGCCAGCTGATCGACCAGATCGCGCAAGACCATTACGACCCGGCGCAGTTCCACGACGAGGAGCGTGAACGCATCCAGGCGGCGATCGAACGCAAGATCGCCGGCCGCCAGGTCGTCGAACAGGTGCCGCGCGAGGAACGTGCCGGCGCCCAGGTCATCGACCTGATGGACGCGCTGCGCGCCAGCCTGGGGCCGCGGGGCGGCAAGGCGGACGCCAAGGCGGCCGACGGCGCGCGGCGTCAGCGGCGCAAGGCGCGCGACAGCAGCAGCACCGGCAGCAGGCCGACGGCGACGATGGCCAGCGAAGGCAAGGCCGCTTCGGCCAGGCGTTCGTCGCGCGCGAAGTTGTAGGCGACGACGGCCAGCGTGTCGCGGCCGAAGGGGCGCAGCACCAGCGTCGCCGGCAGTTCCTTCATCGCATCGACGAAGACCAGTAGCGCCGCGGCCAGCGCCGAGCGCCGCAAGAGCGGCAGGTGCAGCTCGCGCCACAGCCGCCAGCCGCCGCCGCCCAGCAGGCGCGCGCTCTCGTCGACCGAGGCCGGCACACGCGCATAACCCGCTTCGACCGACTGCAGCGCCACCGCCGAGAAACGCACCAGATAGGCGTAGACCAGGCCGAAGGCGGTGCCGGTGAACAGTGCGCCCAGCGGCGCCTCGGGCCAGAGGCGCTGCACCCAGGCCACCGGCAGCAGCAGGCCGACGGCGATCACCGCGCCGGGCACCGCGTAACCCAGCGACAGCACACGCGCCGCCACCGGCAGCGGCCCGCCGCCGCCGCGGCGCAGCGCGTAGCCCAGCGCCAGCGCCAGCGTGGTGGCCGCCAGAGCGGCCAGCCCGGCAAGCTCGAAACTGTTGCGCGCCCATTCGGCAAAACGCGGCAGCGGCAGGCCGAACTCCGACACCGTCGCCTCCTGCCAGACCAGCCAGCCCAGCCAGCCGACCGGCAGCACGAAGCCCAGCAGCACCGGCAGCGCGCACAGCGCCACCGCCATCGCTGCGGCGCCCCCGTGCAGCCGCAGCGGCCGGGCCTCGGACGAGCCGGCGCCACCTGGCCGCGAGGCGGCGAACCGCAGCCGCTTCTGCGCCCGGCGTTCGACGACCAGCAGCAGCGCGACGACGGCCAGCAGCATGGCCGCCAGCTGCGCCGCGGCGACACGGTCGTCCATCACCAGCCAGGCTTTGTAGATGCCGGTGCTGAAGGTCGTCAGCCCGAAGTAGCTGCCGACGCCGTAGTCGGCCAGCGTCTCCATCAGCGCCAGCGCGATGCCTGCGGCGATCGCCGGGCGCGCCAGCGGCAGCGCCACTTCGAGCACGCGCCGGCGCAGGCCGGCGCCGAGCAGGCGCGCGGCTTCGAGCATCGGCGCCGCACGTTCACCGAGCGCGGTGCGCGCCAGCAGGTAGACGTAGGGATAGAGGCAGAGCACGAACAGCAGCACCGCGCCCCAGAGGCTGCGCACGTCGGGCCACAACGCGCCTTGCGCGCCGGTCAGCGCACGCAGGCCGACCTGCACCGGGCCGCTGAACTGCAGCGCGTCGGTCCAGGCGTAGGCCAGCACGTAGGCCGGCATCGCCAGCGGCAGCAGCAGCGCCCACTCGAAGAAACGCCGGCCCGGGAAATCGAACAGCGTCACCGCCGCCGCGGCGCCGGTGCCGACCAGCGCGACACCGACGCCGACGCCCGCCACCAGCAGCAGCGACTGCGCGGCGTAGCCGGCCATCACGGTCGAGGCCTGGTGGCGCAGCACCTCCAGCGCCCCGGCGTCCAGCGTCGCCCAGGCGCCCAGCACGCCGAGCACCGGCAGCGCCAGCAGCACGCACAACAGAGTCAGCAGCAATCGCATCGCAGGCAGATCCACGAACGCCGGCGATGCGCGACGCTCGCGCCGGGAAACCGGCGGGGCACAGTGGAAATGCGAACAATTATCATCGCCCGATGTTCTTGAACGTCGAATCCGTGTCCGTTCGCTACGGGCATCGCACCGCCGTCGACGCGGTGTCGATCGCACTGGCCGCCGGGGAGATCGGCGTGCTGCTGGGGCCTTCGGGATGCGGCAAGACCTCGCTGCTGCGCGCCGTCGCCGGGCTGGAGCGCTGCGCCGCCGGCCGCATCACGATGGCCGGGCGCACGCTGTCAGACGCCGCCGCCGGCACCCAGCTCGCCCCCGAGGCGCGGCGCATCGGCATGGTGTTCCAGGACTACGCGCTGTTCCCGCACCTGACAGTGGCCCAGAACGTCGCCTTCGGGCTGAAGTCGCTGCCACGCGCCGAGCGCGAGGCCCGCGTCGCGGCGATGCTCGAGCTGGTCGGCCTCGGCCACACGGCCGGGCGCGCCCCGCACCAGCTGTCCGGCGGCCAGCAACAGCGCATCGCGCTGGCGCGGGCGCTGGCGCCGCGGCCCGAGCTGCTGCTGCTCGACGAACCCTTCTCCAGCCTGGACGCCGACCTGCGCGAGTCGCTGGCCCAGGAGCTGCGCGCCATCCTCAAGGCCAGCGGCACGACGGCGCTGCTGGTGACGCACGACCAGCTCGAGGCCTTCGCGCTCGGCGACGTCGTCGGCGTGATGCAGCAAGGCCGGCTGGAACAGTGGGCCGACCCGTACACGCTGTACCACCGGCCGGCCAGCCGTTTCGTCGCCGGCTTCATCGGCCACGGCGTCTTCGCGCCGGCGCGTGTGGCCACCGACGGCGGCCGGCCGGCGCTGCAGACGCCGCTGGGCGCGCTGGCCGGCACCGCGGCCAGCCTGCCCTCGCCGGGCGACGACTGTGAGCTGCTGCTGCGCGCCGACGACGTCGTGCACGACGACACGAGCCCGGTGAAGGCCTGCATCGAGCGCAAGGCCTTCCGCGGCGCCGAGTTCCTCTACACGCTGCGCCTGCCCGGCGGCGAGCGCCTGCTGGCGCACGTGCCTTCGCATCACGATCACGCGGTCGGCGAGTGGATCGGCATCCGCGCCCAGGTCGACCACTTGGTGACCTTCCCGCGCGAACAAGCCGCCTGAAGCGCCGGCCGGCGTGCAGCACGCCACGCCTGACGAGGGTCCCCACCCATCCCCCTGTCCCCCGGCGGCACAACCCCGCACCCTATACTGCGCCGCAGTAGAGAGTCAGGCTTCGGAGCAGGACGTCATGGGTGCAAAACTGAAGGTTGCCGGGCTGCTGGCGGTGGGGGCCCTCGCGGGCGCGATGACGACGCTGCAGCTGCAGGCCAATGCGCGCGAGTCGCTCGCGCCGCTGCCGCTGGAAGAGCTGCAGCAGCTCGCCGCGGTGTTCGGGATGATCAAGAGCGACTACGTCGAACCGGTCGACGAGAAGAAGCTCATCTCCGACGCGATCGGCGGCATGGTCGCCGGGCTCGACCCGCACTCGCAGTACTTCGACAAGAAGAGCTTCAAGGAATTCCGCGAGAGCACCGGCGGCAAGTTCGTCGGCATCGGCATCGAGATGGGCATGGAAGACGGCCTCGTGAAGGTCGTCTCGCCGATCGAAGGCTCGCCGGCCTTCCGCGCCGGGCTGAAGCCGGGCGACCTGATCACGCGCATCGACGACACCGCGGTCAAGGGCCTGACGGTCGACCAGGCCGTCAAGCGCATGCGCGGCGAACCCAACACCAAGGTCAGCCTGACGGTGCTGCGCAAGAGCGAGAACCGCAGCTTCCCGGTGACGATCACGCGCGAGGAGATCCGCGTGCAGAGCGTGCGCGCGAAGATGTTCGAGCCGGGCTACGCCTGGATCCGCGTCAGCCAGTTCCAGGACCGCACCGTCGACGACTTCGCCCGCAAGATGGAGGAGCTGTACAAGCAGGATCCGAACATCAAGGGCGTCGTGCTCGACCTGCGCAACGACCCGGGCGGCCTGCTCGACGGCGCGGTGGCCATCGCCTCGGCCTTCCTGCCGCCGGACGTCGTCGTCGTCTCGACCAACGGCCAGATCGCCGACTCCAAGGCGACCTTCAAGGCCGCGCCCGAGTACTACCTGCGCCGCGCCGGCAACGACCCGCTGAAGAAGCTGCCGGCAGCGCTGAAGACGGTGCCGCTGGTGGTGCTGGTCAACGAAGGCTCGGCCTCGGCCAGCGAGATCGTCGCCGGTGCGCTGCAGGACCACAAGCGCGCGACCGTGATGGGCGCGCAGACCTTCGGCAAGGGCTCGGTGCAGACCGTGCGCCCGCTGTCGGCCGACACGGCGCTGAAGATCACGACGGCGCGCTACTACACGCCGTCGGGCCGCTCGATCCAGGCCAAGGGCATCGTGCCCGACGTCTGGCTCGACGAGACCGCCGAAGGCAACGTCTTCGCCGCGCTGCGCATGCGCGAGGCCGACCTCGAGAAGCATCTGCAAGGCGCCGACGAGAAGAAGGACGAAGCGCGCGAGAAGGCGCGCGAGGAAGCGCGCCAGAAGCTCGAGGAGCAGTTCGCCAAGAGCAAGGAGACGCCCAAGCCGCTGCCCGAGTTCGGCAGCGCCGAGGACTTCCCGCTGGTGCAGGCCTTCAACCAGCTGCGTGGCAAGCCGGTGATCGTCAGCAAGACCGCCGTTCGAGCGCCAGGCCGAAGCGCCCGAAGACAAGCAGTGAGCGACGGTGCCGGAGCGGGCCCAGGCGTCCGCGCCGGCCGCCGTTCAGGACGGGCGACGCCGGCGCGCCGCCCCACCCAGCACCGCCAGGCCGAGCGCGAAGCTGGCCCAGGTGGCCGGCTCGGGCACCGCCGAGATCGCCAGGTTGTCCAGCGCGACGTAACCGCCGCCCAGCGACGGCACGTCGAGCGCGAAATGCACCGCCGTGATGCCGAACCCGGGTGCGAAGCGCTGGAAGTCGCGGCTCAGCACCAGCGTCTGGCTCGTGCTGCCGCCGCCGGCGAGGTCGTAGGTGACGGTGATCGCCGCCGTCGGCTGTGTCGTGAACCAGCTCTGGCCGATGTCGAAACCTTCGAGGCGGAACGCCTGGCCGTCGCTGCGCGCCACGCTCAGCGTGCCGCGCGAATCGATCAGGTAGGGCGTGCCGTTGAAGGCGCCGACGTTCGGCGCCGTCAGCTCGATGCCGAGGTAACCCGAGTCGGAACTGAAGGCGAGCGGCCCGGAGACCAGGCTGGGCACGGCTTCGACACGTTCGCCGAACTCGTCGAAGTCGACGATCTCGGTGGCCTGGGCAGCGCCCGCCAGCACGACGGAAACGGCGGCCACACAATGCTGCAACGACGACACGGCAGTCTCCTGCGGATGGCGATGCGCGCAGCCTGCCGAAGCCGGGCCCGCCGCCCCACCCCGCGTTCCGAGCGCCAGAGGGCTGTTTGACGAAAGAACTGTTGCCGGACGTGAGAGACGACCAGCTGCTGCGCTACTCGCGCCACATCCTGCTCGACGCGCTGGGCATCGAGGGCCAGCAACGCCTGCTGGCCGCGCACGCGCTCGTCATCGGCGCCGGCGGCCTGGGCTCGCCGGTCGGCCTGTACCTGGGCAGCGCCGGGGTCGGCCGCATCACCGTCGTCGACGACGACCGTGTCGACACCACCAACCTGCAGCGCCAGATCGCCCACCGCCTGGACCGCGTCGGCACGCCCAAGGCCGAGTCGCTGGCGGCCAGCATCGCGGCGCTGAACCCCGACGTGCAGCTCGACGTGCGTGTGCAGCGGGCCGACGCCGCGCTGCTCGACGAACTGGTGCCGCAGGCCGACGTCGTGCTCGACTGCACGGACAACTTCCGCACCCGCCACGCCGTCAACGCCGCCTGCGTGCGCCACCGCCGGCCGCTGGTCTCGGGCGCCGCGATCGGCTTCGACGGCCAGGTCTCGGTGTTCGACGCACGCCGCGACGACGCGCCGTGTTACGCCTGTCTCTTCCCGCCCGACGCCGGCCACCAGGACGCGGCCTGCGCGACGATGGGGGTCTTCGCCCCGCTCGTCGGCCTCGTCGGCAGCACCCAGGCCGCGGAGGCACTGAAGTTGCTGGCCGGCATCGGCGAGCCGCTCGCCGGGCGGCTGCTGCTGGTCGACGCGATGGGCATGCGCTTCGACGAGATCCGCGTCATGCGCGCCGAGTCCTGCCCGGTCTGCCAATCAAGCTCGAAAACATGAACGATCCCCGACTTCCGAACCTCACGTCCCGCAATTTCCCGACCGCCGAAGAAGACGCGCGAACGCTGGAAGCCCAGCGCTACGCCGGCCCCGAGAGCGCCTACCGGCTGGCGTTCACCGACACCAACTTCCTGCTGCGCGAGGAGCTGCGCACGGTGCGCATGCAGCTCGAGCTGCTGAAGCCGGAGATGCTGCAGCGCGAGCTGGGCATCGAGTCGACGATCGTCATCTTCGGCAGCGCGCGCATCCTGCCCGAGGACCAGGCGCGTGAACGCCTGGAAGCGGCGCGCTCGACCGGCGACGCCACCGCGATCACACGCGCCGAGGCGGCGTTGGCGATGAGCGCCTATTACGAGCAGGCGCGGCGTTTCGCCGCCATCGTCACCGAACGTTCGGCGAAGCTGGAGACGCCGATCTACGTCGTCACCGGCGGCGGCCCCGGCATCATGGAAGCGGGCAACCGCGGCGCGTACGAGGTCGGCGGCAAGAGCATCGGCCTGAACATCGTGCTGCCGCACGAGCAGGCGCCCAACCCGTACATCACGCCGGAGCTGTGTTTCCAGTTCCACTACTTCGCGCTGCGCAAGATGCACTTCCTGATGCGCAGCAAGGCGCTGGTGTGCTTCCCCGGCGGCTTCGGCACGCTCGACGAACTCTTCGAGACGATGACGCTGATCCAGACCGGCAAGAGCCGGCCGCGCCCGATCCTGCTGTTCGGGCGTGCGTTCTGGGAGAAGCTGATCAACTTCGAGCACCTGGTGGCCACCGGCATGATCAGCCCCGGCGACCTGAACCTGTTCCGCTTCGTCGAGACCGCCGAGGAGGCCTGGGACCACCTGGCTTCGTTCTACGGCTTCGACGCCATCCCCACCCAGGAGACGAGCGATGTCTGACCTTGTCCGCCGCGTCAGCCTGATCGGCGCGCCCACCGACGTCGGCGCCGGCGCCCGCGGCGCCAGCATGGGCCCCGAGGCGATGCGTGTCGCCAACCTGCAGGCGACGCTGGAATCGCACGGCGTCGAGGTGCTGGACCGCGGCAACCTCGCCGGCCCGTCCAACCCCTGGCAGCCGCCGGTGGAGGGTTACCGCCACCTCGACCAGGTCGTCGCCTGGAACCAGGCGGTGCACGACGCGGTGCACGCCGAGCTGGCCGACGGCCGCATGCCGATCCTGCTCGGCGGCGACCACTGCCTGGCGATCGGCTCGATCAGCGCCGTCGCGCGCCACTGCCGCGAAACCGGCAAGCGCCTGCGTGTGCTCTGGCTCGACGCCCACGCCGACTTCAACACCAGCCTGCTGACGCCCAGCGGCAACATCCACGGTATGCCGGTGGCCTGCCTGTGCGGCCACGGCCCGAAGGAGCTGGTCGAGATCGGCGGTCAGGTGCCGGCGCTGAACGCCAAGTGGGTGCGCCAGATCGGCATCCGCAGCGTCGACCCGGGCGAGAAGCGCTTCGTGCACGAGGTCGGGCTCGAGGTCTTCGACATGCGCTACATCGACGAGATGGGCATGCGCCACACGATGGAACTCGCGCTGGCGACGCTGGACGCCAACACGCACCTGCACGTCAGCTTCGACGTCGACTTCCTCGACCCCGATATCGCGCCCGGCGTCGGCACCACCATCCCCGGCGGCCCGACCTACCGCGAAGCCCAGCTGTGCATGGAGATGATCGCCGACACCGGGCGGCTGGCCAGCCTGGACGTGATGGAGCTGAACCCGGCGCTGGACGTGCGCAACAAGACCGCGACGCTGGCCGTCGACCTGATCGAGAGCCTGTTCGGCAAGAGCACGCTGATGCGCGCACCGCGCTGAGTCATCACGGGCCTCCGTGTCGCCACCGGGGCGGTGGCAGGCACGCCAATGGCCACTGCATGTCATCGCCCCGCAGCGCCCGAGGCCAGCCGCCGCACGGCGCAGGGGCAGGCTCATTGGAGAGTTCGAGATGACATGCACCCCGAATCCGGGCGCGGCGCAGCGCCTGCTGCCGGCCCTGGCGGCCGCCTTGTTCGTTGTCGCAGGCTGTGCGAGCCCGCCCGCACCCGACGAGATGGCGGTCGCCAACGCGGCGCTTTCGCACGCGGTGGCCGCCGGCGCGCCGGAATTTGCTGCCGCAGAGTTGGCCGCGGCACGCGAAAAGATGAACCGCGCCAACCAGGCCCTGGCCGACAAGGACGCCGACCGCGCGCGGGCGCTGGCGCAGCAGGTGACGCTCGACGCCCAGCTCGCCGAGGCACGCGCGGAATCGGAGAAGGCGCGCCGGTCCGAAGCCGCGGTGCGTGATGCCAACGGTGCGGTGCGCGACGAGATCTCGCGCCAGCCCAACTGAGGCCGGGGGACGAAACGCCATGACGACATTCGCACGTTTTGCGCTCGCCGTGCTGACCGCCGCCACGCTGGCCGCCTGCAGCAGCACGCCACCGGTCAACAGCCGCCTGGAACAGGCGCGCAGCGATTACCGCAGCCTGCAGGCCGACCCCGAGGCCCAGCGCCTGGCCGCAGCCGAACTGAAGCAGGCCGCCGACGCGCTGGCGCTCGCCGAAGCGGCCCAGGCCCGCGGCGACGAGGTCGCCAAGGTCGACCAGCTGAGCTATCTCGCCGACCAGCGTGTCGCCCTGGCCCGCGAAACCAGCCGGCGCAAGGCCTCGGAAGAAGCGGTGGCGCGCGCGAGTGCCGAGCGCGACCGCCTGCGGCTGGAGGCGCGCACTCGCGAAGCCGAGGCGGCGGCCCAGGCGGCGGCCGCAGCGCAACGCGAAGCCGCCGCTTCGCAACAGCAGGCCAGCGAAGCCGAACGGCGCAACGCGCAGCTCCAAGCCGAGCTGCGCGAACTCAACGCCGCGAAGACCGAGCGCGGCATGGTCGTCACCGTCGGCGACGTGCTGTTCGCCACCGGCCGCGCCGAACTCAACGCCGGCGGCGTGCGCCGGCTGGAGCCGCTGGGGCGTTTCCTGAAGGACCACCCGCAGCGGCGGGCGCGCATCGAGGGTTACACCGACAGCACCGGCAGCCCGGCGACCAACCTCGAGCTGTCGCGGCGCCGCGCCGAGGCGGTGATGGCGGCCCTGCTCGACATGGGGGTAGCGCGCAGCCAGCTGTCGACCGAGGGCCGCGGCGAGAGCATGCCGGTGGCCGACAACGGCAATGCCGCCGGACGGCAGATGAACCGCCGCGTCGAGATCGTGCTCGCCGACGACACGCAGGCGGCGGCGCCGAAGTAAGGCGGCCGTCGGTGCCGGCGCCACGCGCGCCGCGGGCGTCGCCGTCGGGACACAATCGGCCCCGGCACCTCGAGACCCGTCCATGAGCACCGACACCGCCTTCGACTTCGCCATCGTCGGCGCCGGCATCGCCGGCGTCTCGCTCGCCGCACGCCTGGCCGGCCACGGCCGCGTGCTGCTGCTGGAACGCGAGAGCCAGCCCGGCACGCTGTCCAGCGGCCGCAGCGCGGCGATGTTCATGGAGAGCTACGGCCCGCCGCAGGCGCGCGCGCTGACACGCGCCAGCCGCGCCAGCTACGCCGCGCCCTCGATCGTGCCGATCCTGTCGCCGCGCGGCGTGCTCTACGTCGCCTGGCAGGGCCAGGAGGCGCTGCTCGACGCGCTGGCCGCCGGCCCCGGCGTCGAGCGCCTGGACGCCGAGCAGACGCTGGCGCGGGTGCCGGTACTGCGCGCCGAAGGCCTGATCGGCTCGGTCGCCGAGCCCGACGCGATGGACATCGACGTGCACGCCGCGCTGCAGGGCTGGCTGGCGGTGGCGCGCTCGCACGGCGCGACGCTGTGGACCGGCGCCGAACTCGCCGCCGCGCGCCGCGACGGCAAAGCCTGGACGATCACGCTGGCCGACGGCCGCCGCGCCGCGGCCTCGGTGCTGGTCGACGCCGCCGGCGCCTGGGCCGACGTCGTCGCGCAGCGCGCCGGGCTGGCGCCGCTGGGCCTGCAGCCCAGGCGCCGCAGCGCCTTCACCTTCGACCCGCCGCCGGGCACGGACCACCGCCACTGGCCCACCGTCTGCGCCGCCGACGACGGCTGGTACCTCAAGCCCGACGCCGGCCAGCTGCTCGGTTCGCCGGCCAACGCCGACCCGGTCGAGCCGCACGACGTCGTCGCCGAGGAGCTGGACATCGCGATCGCGATCGACCGCATCCAGGAACGCACGACGATGACGATCCGCCGCCCACGCCACACCTGGGCCGGGCTGCGCACCTTCGCGCCCGACGGCGAGCTGGTGATCGGCTTCGACCCCGCGGCGCCGGGTTTCTTCTGGCTCGCCGGCCAGGGCGGCTACGGCATCCAGAGCGCCGCCGGCGCGGCGCTGCTGGCCGAGTCGCTGATCCTCGGGGCGCCGCTGCCCGAGGCGCTGGCACGCGAAGGCGTCGAGCCTCAGGCAATGTCACCGGCCAGGCTGAGGGGTTGACCCCCTAATTTGATGACTCAAACCGCTTGCATGTAACAATATGTTGAGCTAGCCGCCGACATCGCGTCACCAGCGGCCAGCGTGTCCCGCGCCTGCCGGTTCCCAAGGAACCCGGGGCCGGGTCCTTCCGCTGTTGCCAGGATGTTCGCCATGCAAGCCGTTGACCGCCAGCCGCGCCGCTCGCGCGGCTTCACGTTGATCGAGCTGATGGTCGCCCTGGTGGTGCTGGCCATCCTGGCCGCGATCGCCTTCCCCAGCTACCGCCAGTACATCGCCCGGCAGCGTGTCGCGTCCGCCCAGGCGGACCTCGTCTCGCTGGGGCTGAACCTCGACGGCCACCTGCTGAACAACACCACTTACCCGGCGGCCGTGGCCGGCACCGCGAAGCTGACGGCGCTGCTGCCGGGCTGGAAGCCGGTGGCCGGCGACGACTTCGACTACGAGCTGGTCTCGGTCGACAACGCCAGCTTTCCGCCGGCCTACGAAGTGAAGGCCAGCGGCAGTTCGTCGATGGTCTCGGGCTGCGAGATCGTGCTGACCAGCGGCGGCAGCCGCACGAAGTCGGGCTGCCCCGGCGGCGCGTCGGCATGGTGAGCCGCGCGTCATCCGTCCGCCCGCGTGGCTTCACGCTGGTGGAGATGATGATCGTGCTGGTGCTGATGGTCGTGATGGCGCTCGTCGTCGCGCAGCTCGGCACGCAGTGGAGCGACAACGCGCGGCTCGCGCGTGTGCAGGCGCAGCTGCAGCACGCCTACGACAGCACCAAGTCGGCAGCGCTGCAGAACCCGCAGGCGGCCACGCGCGGCGATGCTGCGGCCACGCTTTGCCTGCAGGACGGCGCCTTCGCCGTCGTGCTCGGCGACGACTGCAGCGCCAAGGCGGTGTGGAGCTACGCCCAAGAGAGCGGCGTCAGCGTCTCGCTGGCCGACGCCGACAGCCGCTGCATCGCGCTGGACAGTGCCGGGGTCGCCGTCGCGGCCAGCGGCTGCAGCACCGATCTGCGCTTCTCGATCACGACGGGTTCGGCCCATGTCGAAGGCAAGAGCTTCTAGCCGCCGACGCCAGCACGGCGTGGCGCTGCTCGAAGCGGTGATCGGCATGCTGGTGCTGAGCATCGCGGTGCTGGGCTCGCTGCTGCTGCTGGCCCAGGGCACGCGCCAGCAGCACGTGAACAACGGCCGCGCCCAGGCGCTGGACCAGCTGCGCGGCCAGATCGCCAGCCAAGGCGTGGACCTGTGCGGCAGCCACCCGACGCTGACCGTGCACGCGAACACCGTCGCCGGCACGACGGTCGAGTGCCACAGCCTGGGCAGCGTCACCGTGACCCTGCCGGGAGACAGCGCACGCGCCGTCGCCGTGCCCGACGACGCGGCACGCGTCATCGACGTCCAGGTCGATTCGCCGCTGGTCGGCGGCAGCCTGTCGCTGGGGGCCTCGAAGTGAAGACCGTCGCCCGCGGCGTCTCGCTGGTGTCGCTGCTGGTCGCGATGGCGCTGGCCCTCGTCTGCCTGGTGACGGCGCTGCAGGCCTATCGGGCGGTCGTCATCGGCTCGCGCAGCACCAGCACGGCAGCACGCGTGACCGGCACGGCGTCCGGGCTGGAACTCCAGCTCTCGCGGCTGCTGCCGGCCGCCGGCTGGGGCATCGGCGGCGCCAACGCCCAGCCGGGCGGCACGCTGAACCAGCACCTCGTGCTCTTGGCCAACGCCACGCTGAGCGGCACCAACGGCCTGTCGGGCAGCCAGCAGACGCTGTCGGCGACCGCGCACGCCGGCAACGCCATCGTCTGGGCGACGGCGATCGACGGTTCGCTCGCCTGTTCGGCGCTGATCAGCCGCACGGGACAAGGCCTGCAGCTGCTCGGCCCCAAGCCCTGCAGCACGGCGCTGTCGGCGCTGGGCTCGTCCTGGGACGAGGTCGTCACGCTGGTGCCCCAGGGCGTGTTTCCGGACCTGGGCTTCACGGTCGGCACCGCCGAGTGCTGGCCTTACGGCGGCCCGCTCAAGCGCGCGAGCGCCAGCGTGCAGGTCAGCGGCGTGCGCGACACGCTGCCCGCGGTCTGCCTGCCCAACATCCGCGGCTGACGATGAGACGGCACCCCAGCGCCCTGGCCCACGCCCGCCGCCAACGCGGCATCGCGACGCTGCTGATGATCGTGCTGATCACGCTCGGCCTGGCCGCGGCCTCGGCGATGGCCGCCTGGGCGATGCAGGGCTCGATGCGGCTGCAACAGGCCGAACACACCGCCACCCAGGCCGAGATGAAAGCCTGGACCGGCGTCATGCTGCTGTCCAAGGCCGTGGCCGCGATGCCGACCACGGCCGCCCTGACGGCCGGCGGCAAGGTCGGCTTCGGCACCGGCGCGCCGGCAGGACTCAGCGCGACGCTGGTCGAGAAGAACGCCGACGGCCTCTATGTCTTCGACGTCGTCGGCGCCAGCGCCGGTGCACGCAGCGTGCTGCGCGTGGCGATCCGGCCGCCGCAGAACGGCTCCGGCGGCGAGACCTCGCTGCCCGCGGGCGCCACCTTCCACGGCGACACCCGGCTCGACGGCTCGGTGAGCTACACCGGCACCGACGCCCGCAACCTCTACGTGCTCGACGGCTCGCTGACGCTCAGCGGTTCGGTCACCGGGCTGCAGCAGGTCTGCGCCACCGGCGACATCACGGTCAACGCCGCGATCTCGGTCGACGAGCTGTGCAGCAACGGCAACGTGACGCTCAACGGCGCGGCCAAGGTCAACAAGATCTCGGCCAAGGGCAACGTCACGCTGGCCGGCGGCGCGGCCTCGACGATCGGCACGATCCACAGCAACGGCAACGTGACGCTGAGCGGCGGCTCGGCCAGCGCCGGCAGCATCCAGGCCAGCGGCAAGGTGATGGTCAGCGGCGGCTCGGCACGCGCCAACGAGATCTACACCGAGAGCGACATCGACTGGACCTCCAGCGCCACCGCGACGACGCTGGCAGCCAACGGCAGCGTCAACTACCGGCCCTCGGGCACCGGCGTCGGCACGGCGATCAGCGCGATCGGCGACGTCACGCTGACCTCGGCCGGCACCGTGCGCACCGGCGGCAGGACGACGCTGGTCGGCTACTGGGGCCAGGGCATCTCCAGCCGGCTGGACGGCGCCGGACTACTGAGCGGCACCTCCTGGGGCGCCTACGGCGGCGCCGTCGTCGCCGCAGGCACGGTCGGCAGCGCCGTCACGCCCTTTCCGGGCACGGTGAAGGTGAAGGTCCTGGCCGGCTACAACGTCGCGATCACGCCGGTGACGGTGACCGCCGTCGCCAGCTTCGAGCGCCCGCGGGTGACCGTCGACGCCTACGCGCTGAAGTCGCAGGCCAACTTCGCCTTCTCGGGCGTCGACGCCAGCGGCAACCCGCGGCTCGAGGCGAGCGGCGTCAACGGCCTGGAAGACGGCAGCTACTACGTCGCCGCCAACGCCAGCGGCGGCCGCAACTATCTCTGCAAGGCGGTCACCGGCACGACCTGCGTGACGCCGCTGATGAAGCTCTGCCAGGGCTACTCCGACTACAACAGCTGCCTCAGCTACGCCTCGGGCAGTTGGACGCTGCAGGGCACGACGATGCTGCCCGGCGTGCTGTGGTTCGAAGGCAATCTGACGATCAGCAACGGCGTCTGGGTCAACACCTTCATGGCCACCGGCGACATCACGACCGCTGGCGGGGTGAAGGTCTACGCGCCGAACTACGTCGGCAGCGACTACACCTGCCTCGGGCGCGCCGGCGGCGGCATCGGGCTCAGCGCCTGGAGCGCCTACGGCTTCGCGACCAGCGCCTACGCGACGCCGCTGTGCAAGGGCTCGCCGCCGGCACTCGGCGGTTCCGCGATCGGCAACATCGCGCTGCTGTCGGGCGGTCTGAAGAGCAACGGCCAGTTCGTCGGCGGCAACATCATGCTCGGCTCGTCCAACGAGATCTACGGTTCGGTGCTCGCCGGCCAGTACCTCAACACCTCGGGCAGCACGGTGGTCGCCGGGTCAACCTATTCGGCGGCCCAGGGCGGCTCGACGGCGCGCAGCTCCAACCAGCAGGGCGGCTCGACGACGATCAAGGCCCCGGCCGGCTCCGGGTCGTACGACCCGGGCACGACGCCGTGCATCACGGGCTGCAGCACACCGAGCGCCGACAACGTCGTCTGGGCCGCCCCGCGCTGAACGACCTCAGGCCGGCGGCCCCGGCATGCGCGTGCACTCCTCGTACAGCCGCACGCGGCAGCCGGCGCAGACCGCCGGGTCCAGGCGCGGCACGATGGCCGCCAGCGCGCTGCGCTTGTCGGCGAAGACGTGATCCTCGCCCAGGCGGTCGAGGAACTGGCGCCGCTGCCAGGTCTGCAGCACCTCGGGGCGCGGGCGGTGGAAATACAGGTCGCCGCCGATCGCCAGCCGCCGCGTGTGCTCCTGCTCCCACAGCGCGGCGCCGGCGTGGTCGATGAAGTTCATGCTCTTGGCCATCACCAGCAGATGCTTCGGCGCACCGGGCGACGCGCGCAGCGCCTGCAGGCGCTCGCCGACATGGGCGACGGCGCCGAACCAGACCGAACCTTCCATGCGCAGCATCTTCAGCTGCGGGCATTCGGCGCCGGGCGCGTCGTCGACGACGACCATCGCACGCTGCGGCGGCGGCCGGTCGAAGCCCATCGTGCGCAGCGCCGGGCGCGAGGTGCGGTAGAGGTAGACGACGAGCGACAGCCCGACGCCGCCGACGATCGCCTGCTCCAGCGGCAGCGCCAGCGTCGCCACCAGCGTCGCCACGGCGACCGCGGCTTCGGTGCGGTCCTGGCGCAGGCGCTCGCGCCACTGCTCGCGGTCGATCAGCGTGCCGGCCACCCACAGCAGCAGGCCGGCGATCGCCGCCATCGGGATCCAGGCGATCGCCGGCGCTGCCAGCAGCGCCAGCAGCAGCACGAACAGCCCCGAGAACACCGAGGCCAGCGGCGTGCGCGCGCCGGCCTCCAGGTTGGGCATCGAGCGGTTCAGAGAACCGCTGGCGACGAAACCCGAGCTGCAGGCGCCGGCCAGGTTGGCCAGACCCTGGCCCAGGCACTCGCGGTTGACGTCCAGCGGCTGGTCGGTGCGCGCCGCCAGCGCCTTCGCGATGGCGATGCTCTGGCCCAGCGCGACGACGGTCAGCGCCAGCGAGACGCCGGCCAGCCGCGGCAGATCCGCCAGCGCCAGCGCCGGCGGGCCCCACGAGAGATGGTCGATGCGCTGCTCGCCGACGAAGTCCAGCACCACGCCTTCGCGCATCGCCAGCCAGGCGGCGAGCGCCGCGAGCGCCAGCGTCGCCAGCAGGAAGGGCCCCCGCCGCCAGACCTGGCGCAGCGCCCAGGCGACGACCAGCGTGCCGCAGGCGAGCACGACGCCGGGCAGGTCGCCGACCACCGACTCCAGCGCATGCCAGGCGATCAGCAGCGCCGCGCCGCTGGTGAAGCCGAGCAGCACCGACGGCGAAATGAAGTGCGCCAGCGAGCCCAGCCGCAGCAGCGCGATCGCCGTCTGCATCAGCCCGACGCCGAGCGTCGCGACCAGCGCCAGGCGCAGGTACTCCGGGCTGCCCGGCAGCGCCAGCGGCGCCAGCATCGCCGCCAGCGCCAGCGACACGGCGTTCGTCGGCCCGGTGGCGACGAGCCGGCTGGAGCCGGCCAGCGCGGCGACGATGCAGGGCACGATCGCGGTGTACAGGCCCCAGGTCGGCGGCAGCCCGGCCAGCGCGGCGAAGGCGATCGCCTGCGGCAGCGCCAGCACCGCGCCCAGCAGGCCGGCGGCGGCATCGGCGCGCAGGCTCGTGCGGTTCAGGTCCTCGACCCACGGCCCCAGCCATCGCGCCCACGGCGCCCGCGCACTCCTTCGCAACGTCATCCGCCGAGCGTATCAGCGCCCTGCAGCGCCGGGGGGAACCGTTCTTGCATAGCATGGCCACCATGGCAGGACAGTCCCCGCTGCTGATCGGCTTCTCGGCCCGCATCTACACGCCCGGCACGCCGGGCATCCACGTCGACGGCGTCTGGACGCGCACGCTGCACTACCTGGAGCAGTCGGTCGCCAACTGGGTGCTCGGCGGCGGTGCGGTGGCGCTGATGATCCCGGCGGTCACCTCGCACAGCGTCGTCACGCGCCGCGACCTGAACCTGCGCCACTACGCCGACGCGCTCGACGGCCTGGTGCTGCAGGGCGGCAACGACGTCGCGCCCGAGACCTACGGCCAGACGCCGCTGCACCCCGACTGGCACGGCGACCGCGTGCGCGACCTCTACGAGATCGAGCTGGTCGACGCCTTCGTCTCGGCCGGCAAGCCGGTGTTCGGCATCTGCCGCGGGCTGCAGCTGCTCAACGTGATGTACGGCGGCACGCTGGTGCAGGACATCCCGACGCAGCGGCCGGCGGCGCGCGCGCACCGCGACAGCTCCAACTACGAGCGCCACTTCCACGACGTCGAGATCCTGCCCGAAACACGCCTGGCGCAGCTCTATGGCGGGCTGGCGCGCGCCACCGTCAACAGCATCCACCACCAGGCGATCGAGAAGCTGGCGCCGGCCTTCGTCGTCGAGGCGCGCTGCCCCGACGACGGCACGATCGAAGCGGTGCGCCACAGCGGCGACGCCTGGATCTCGGCGGTGCAGTGGCACCCCGAGTTCCACGTGCCGGGCGACCCGGCGACCTTCGACGACTCGCGCCTGCTGGCCGACTTCCTGGCCGCGGCGCGCGAACGCCGGCGCTGATCAGCAGGGGCCGTGCTGGCGGCGGAAGTCCGCCGGCCGCTGCGCCCCGCGCACCGCGTGCAGCCCGCGCTGCAGCGCCTGCGCCAGGCGCTCCTCCTTGACGAAGGGGCCGCGGTCCCACTTCACGCGCGTGCTCCAGGCGTGGCCTTCGGAGACCATGCGGCGCGCCACGTCCTGACCGTCGAGCATCAGCGCGCCGGTGACGACGCCGTCGCGGCCGAGCTGCGGCTGGGCGACCGTCACCGCGTGGCCCTGGGCCCAGTCGGCGAGCGCGCGGCGCGATTCGGCGCCCCAGTCCTGGCAGGCCAGCGGCGCCTCGACGCCGGCCAGGCGCACGCGCACCGGGGCGCCTTCGGCCGGCGTGACGACGACGGTGTTGCCGTCGACGACCTGGGTGACACGGCCCTCGACGGGCGGCGGATGTTTCGGCGGCGCGGCGAGCGCGGCGCCGGCCAGCAGCGCGAGCGCCAGGCCGGGCAAGGTCTTCATCGGAGGCGGGAAAGGTTCAGAACGCGAGCGCGATGATCCCCGCGACGAAGCCGGCCAGCAACAAAAGCCAGACTGCGACGACCAGCACCGCGCCCCAGACCAGGCGCGGCAGCTGCTCGCGCCCGGCCTCGGCTTCGCGCAGCCGCGCCTGCCAGAGTTCGGGCGGCGTCAGCTTGACGACCAGCGCGATGCCCAGCGGCACCAGGATCAGGTCGTCCAGCATGCCGAGCACCGGGATGAAGTCGGGGATCAGGTCGATCGGCGACAGCGCGTAGGCCAGCACCGCGACGGCGATCCAGCGCACCGCGCGTGGTGTTTCGGGGTGCTTGAACAAACGCCACAGCGCGAGCAGATAGGTGCCCAGGCGCGCGGCGTTGCCGGCGGCGAAGAGGCGGCGGACGCGCTTCATGACGCCGCGCGGCGGCGCTTGGGCGCCGGCTTGTCGAGCGCCGCGTTCGACGCCGCCAGCAGGCGTTCGAGCCGGTCCTTCATCTGCTCGGTCGACAGGCGCTCGCGCAGCCGTTCGACGAGCAGCGGCAGCGCGAACGGGCTCGCGGCTTTCAGCTCGACGATCTCCAGGTCCAGGGTGTCCATCTGCTGCAAGGTGGTGGCGAGACGGCCGATTTCCAGTTCCTGCGCCAGCACCTCGCGTTCGGCCTGCTCCAGCAGGCGGTTGCCGGCGTCGTAGCGCCGGAACACGCCCCAGAACAGGGAACTCGACGCCTGCAGCTGGCGCAGGCTCTTGGGCGCACCCGGATAGCCGCCGAACACCAGCCCGGCGATGCGCGCGATCTCACGGAAACGGCGCTGCGCCAGTTCGCCCGAGTTCAGGCTGGCGAGCACGTCGGCCAGCAGCGTGTCGGTGGCGAACAGGCGTTTGTCCTCCAGCAGCGCGAGATCCGGCGCCTCGGCGGCCAGGATTTCCAGGCCATAGTCGTTGACGCACAGCGAGAAGGTGTTGGGCCGCGCCTGCGCCAGCCGCCAGGCCAGCAGCTGCGCCAGGCCGACGTGCACGTTGCGGCCGGCGAACGGATACAGGAAGAGGTGCCAGCCTTCGCGCGTGCGCAGCCGCTCGATGAGCAGCCGGCCGCGCTGCGGCAGCCGCGACAGCCGCATCTGCGCCTCCAGCATCGGCCGCGCGGCTTCGAGCTCGGGTTCGCCGAAAGCGCCGGCCGCGACCTCGTCGAGCAGCGCCTGCACCGCCTCGGCCAACTCCGAGGACAGCGGCATGCGGCTGCCGTTCCAGGCCGGCACCAGGCCTTTGGGCTTCGTCGCCTTGCGCACGTAGGCCGCCAGGTCCTGGGTGCGCACGTACTCCAGCAGCCGGCCGGCGAAGACGAAGACGTCGCCGGGTTTGAGCCGGGCGATGAAACCTTCCTCGACGCTGCCGATCGTGCCGCCCGACAGCCATTTCACCTGCATCGTCGCGTCGGCGACGATGGTGCCGACCTGCAGCCGGTGGCGGCGCGCGATGCCGCGGTCGACGACCCGCCAGACGCCGTCGACACACTGCACTCGGTGGTACTCGGGATAGGCGCCGAGGCTGTCGCCGCCGCGTTCGACGAAAGCCAGCGCCCAGTCGAACTCGGCGCGTGTCAGCCCGCGGTAGGCGGGCGCGGTGAGCAGCTCGGCGTACAGCGCGTCGGCCTCGAAACCGCCGCCCAGCGCCACCGTCACGAGGTGCTGCACCAGCACGTCCAGCGGCTTGTCGGGCGTGCGCCGCGACTCGACACGCCCGGCCAGCGCCGCGCGCCGCGCCGCCGCGGCTTCGACGAGTTCCAGCGTGTTCGTCGGCACCAGCGTCACGCGGCTGGCGCGGCCGGGCGCGTGGCCGCTGCGGCCGGCGCGCTGCAGCAGGCGCGCGATGCCTTTGGCGCTGCCGATCTGCAGCACGCGTTCGACCGGCAGGAAGTCGACGCCGAGGTCCAGGCTGGAGGTCGCGACCACCGCCTTCAGCCGCCCGTCCTTCAGCCCGGCCTCGACCCAGTCGCGCACGCTGCGGTCCAGCGAGCCGTGGTGCAGCGCGACCAGGCCCGCCCAGTCGGGGCGTGCGTCGAGGATCAGCCGGTACCAGATCTCGGCCTGCGAACGCACGTTGGTGAACACCAGCGAGGTCGACGAGGACTCGATCTCGTCGACCACCGGCTGCAGCATCTGCGCGCCGAGGTGGCCGCCCCAGGAGAAACGCCCCGGCTCGTGCGGCAGCAGCGTGTCGACGACGAGGCGCTTCTCGATGCGGCCCTGCACCAGCGTGCCGTGTTCGTGGCCGACCAGCGTCGCCATCGCCTCGGCCAGGTTGCCGATCGTCGCCGACAGGCCCCAGACGGCGAGTTGCGGGTTCCAGCGCTTCAGCCGCGCCAGCGCCAGCTGCACCTGCACGCCGCGTTTGCTGCCGATCAGCTCGTGCCATTCGTCGACGATGACGGTCTGCACGCCGGCCAGCTCGGCGCACGCCGATTCGCGCGTCAGCAGCAGCGACAGCGACTCGGGCGTCGTCACCAGCGTCTCGGGCAGGCGGCGGTCCTGGCGCGCACGTTCGGCGCTGCCGGTGTCGCCGGTGCGCTGGGCGACGTCCCAGCCCGGCGGCGCGGCGGCCTGCAGCGCGCGCGTCGTGTCGGCGGCCAGCGCACGCATCGGCGTCAGCCACAGCACCTGCAACCCGCGCCGCGGCGCCGCACGCGCCAGCGCGCCGAACCAGACGGCGTAGGTCTTGCCGCTGCCGGTGGTGGCGTGCAGCAGACCGCTGTCGCCCGCGGCCATCGCCGCCCAGACGGCACGCTGGAACTCGAACGGCGACCAGCCGCGTGCACCGAACCAGGAGTCGGCGTGCACGAGGCCGGCGCCAGCGCTCATTACGGCACCCTAGGGCCTGGCGGCCCGTCCCGCCAGGCGGGAATGAGCCCCGGACAAGTCCTGAGGGCTCATGCGGTGACGATCCAGCCCTCGACCGGGTCGACGTCGGCCGGGATGCCGGCGTTGTCGCGCAAGCTGGCCCAGCCGGCCTGCAGCAGGCACAGCGCGGCGTCGAGCCGGTCGCCCGAGGCGTCGGCGACCAGCGCGTCGCGCTGGGCGTGCGTCAGCTTGAGCCGCAGCCCCAGCCGCGTGCGGCCCTGCTCCAGCGCGTCGACCAGGTCCTTGCGTGCGATGAGGCGGTCGGCGGCCTCGCTGTTCTTGTACGAGCGCCGGCCGAGGATCTCGGCGGCCAGCAGGCCGGGATAGGCCTCGACGGCGCGGCGCGCGGCGTCGCCGGCCACCAGCCCCGGCACCTGCACGCCGGCGGCGACCAGGCGCGAGAAACCTTCGTAGTACATGAAGCCGACCGGCACGTAGCGCGTCTGCAGCGGGCTGGAACTGGTCGTGCCGGGCAGCGAGACGTCGGTGCGGCGGTGCACCAGGCGCTGGCCGGCCGGGCGGCCGTTGCCCCAGGTGTCGACGAGCGCACGGAAGTCCATGCGCGCCGGGCAGCGCCGGCGCAGTTCGGCGACGACTTCGGCGGCGCTGCTGCCCAGGCCTTGGGCCTCGACGAAGGCGCGCGGCAGGCCGAACGGGAAGTCGAAGCCGCCGAACCACGGGCATTCGGCGAGCACGGCCTCGAAGCCGGCCAGCGTCGGCAGTTCGTCCACACGTTCCAGGCGCAGCACGGCGCCGTGCAGCGTGCCGCGCGCGACGGTGATCGGCTTGCGCCGCGACGGCGCGCAGCTGAAGTCCACGCCGAGCAGCGGCAGCGGAGAAGCGGTCGAGGTCATCGCGGCGATTGTCGGGTGGCGCCGCTACAGTCGGCGCATGACTGCCAATCCGACCCTCGTCGAGGCGCTGCGCGGCGGCGCCGTCGAATCCACCCACCGCGGCGCCTGGGCCGTCGTCGACGCCGACGGCGACGTCGTCGCCTCGGCCGGCGACATCGACCGGCCGATCTTCCCGCGTTCGGCGGTCAAGCTGCTGCAGGCGCTGCCGCTCGTCGAAAGCGGCGCCGCCGAGCGCTATGGCCTCAACGATGAACAGCTCGCGATCGCCTGCGCCTCGCACAACGGCGAGCCGCGCCACGTCGCCGTCGCGGCCTCGATGCTGGCTGCTGCCGGCGTCGACGACGCGGCGCTGGAGTGCGGCGCGCACTGGCCTTACCGCGATGTCGTGCAGCGCGAGATGGCCGCCGCCGGCCAGACGCCGAGCGCGCTGCACAACAACTGCTCGGGCAAACACGCCGGCTTCGTCTGCCTCGGCTGCCTGCTGGCCGGCGACGAGGACAAACGCGCCTTTCTCTCCGGCTACGTCAAGCCCGAGCACCCGGTGATGCGCGAGGTCGGCGACGCGATCGAAGCCGCGACCGGCTGGCGCCTGGCCGATGCGCCGCGCGGCACCGACGGCTGCTCGATCCCGACCTACGCGATCCCGCTGCGCCACCTGGCGCTGGCCTTCGCACGTGCCGGCAGCGGCATCGGCCTGCGCGAAGGCCGCGCACGCGCCGCGAAGCGGCTGATGGCCGCGGTCACCGCCGAGCCCTTCATGGTCGGCGGCAGCGGGCGTTTCGACACCCGCATCATCGAGCGCCTCGGCGAACGCGTGTTCTGCAAGGTCGGCGCCGAAGGCGTGTTCTGCGCCGCGTTCCCGAAAGCCGGGCTGGGCGTCGCGGTGAAGATGGACGACGGCGCCTCGCGCGCCTGCGAAGTCGTGATGGCGGCGCTGATCGAACGTTTCGTGCGCCTGGACGCGGCCGAACGCGGCTTCGTGCACGCCTTCGCCGACCAGCCGCTGGTCAACTGGAACGGCCTCGACGTCGGCCGGCTGCGCTGGGCCGCCTGAGCCGCTGATCGGCCGGAACGTCGTTTGCCGTCAGGGCTGACGGCGAGCCGCCCGCACGAGGCGGCCGCCGGCCCGGCGGCGGCGCCGTCGGGATGGACCCACCGACGGAGACACGGATGGCCCGACCCCGAGGGCTCGCCGTGGTCGCAGCGGCCTGGCTCGCCGGCGCCGCGGGCGCCCACGCGGCGACGCTGACGATCGCCTGCGGCTCCAACGCCGCCGATGCCGAGTTCTGCGCCCGCTACGCGCAGGACTGGGGGCGCAAGAACGGCCACGAGGTGCGCATCTACTCGGCACCGGCCAGCGCCACCGACAATCTGGCGCTGCTGCGCCAGCAGTTCGCCGCCAAATCCGACAAGCTCGACGTGCTGACGATCGACGTCGTCTGGCCCGGCGTGCTGAAGGACCACCTGGTCGACCTGAAGCCCTACAGCCACGGTGCCGAGCGCGAACACTTCCCGGCCATCGTCGCCAACAACACGATCGGCGGCAAGCTGCTCGGCATGCCCTGGTACACCGACGCCGGGCTGCTCTTCTACCGCAAGGACCTGCTGGAGAAATACGGCCTCGCGCTGCCCAGGACCTGGCACGAGATGGCCCAGGCGGCGCGCCGCATCCAGGACGGCGAACGCGCCGCCGGCGCCCGCGACTTCCACGGCTACGTCTTCCAGGGCCGGGCCTACGAAGGCCTCAGCTGCAACGCGCTCGAATGGGTGGCCAGCTACGGCGGCGGCACCGTCGTCGACGCCAGCGGCAAGGTGACGATCCACAACGCCCAGGCGGCGCGTGCTCTGGACGAGGCGGCGTCGTGGATCGGCACGATCGCGCCGCGCGGCGTGCTGAACTACGGCGAGGAAGAAGCGCGCGGCGTCTGGCAGAACGGCCAGGCGGCCTTCATGCGCAACTGGCCTTACGCCTGGGCGATGAGCCAGGCCGAGGACAGCGTCATCCGCGGCAAGGTCGGCGTCGCGCCGCTGCCGGCCGGCGACGGCGAAGGCGCGCGCCCGGCGGCGACGCTGGGCGGCTGGCAGCTCGCGGTGTCGAAGTACTCGCGCCACGTCGAGGCCGCCGCGGCGCTGGTGATGTACCTGACGAGCGCCGAGATCCAGAAGCAGCGGGCGATCGGCGGCGCCTACAACCCGACGATCCCGGCGCTGTACCGCGACCCCGAGCTGCTGGCCGCCAATCCCTTCATGGGCGAGCTGCTCGACGTCTTCGAGAACGCCGTCGCACGCCCGGCGACACCGACCGGGCTCAAGTACCCGGCGGCCAGCCGCGCCTTCTGGGACGCGACGCACGAGGTGCTGTCGGGCCGCGTCGACGGCGCCGCCGCCGTGCGCCGCCTCGAAGGCCGGCTGCTGCAGACGCGGCGCGCGAAGTGGTGAGCGCCATGCAGCGCACCCGCACCGCCTGGCTGTTCCTCGCGCCGATGCTGGTCGCGATGCTGCTCGTCGCCGGCTGGCCGCTGGCACGCACGCTGTGGTTCAGCGTCACCGACACCAACCTCAACGACCTCGCCGCCGGGCGTTTCGTCGGCTGGCAGAACTACTTCGGCGCCTACGGCCTGTTCGGCAACGCCGGCTACACCGAAGGTTTCTGGGCCGGGGACTGGGGCATCTCGATCGCCAACACCTTCAAGTTCGCCGTCGTCTCGGTGCTGCTGGAGACGGCGATCGGCCTGGGCGTGGCGCTGCTGCTGAACCAGGAGTTCCGGGGCCGCGCGCTGGTGCGCACCGCGGTGCTGGTGCCCTGGGCGATCCCGACCATCGTCTCGGCCAAGATGTGGGGCTGGATGCTCAACGACCAGTACGGCGTCGTGAACCAGTGGCTGGTCGACTGGGGCGTCGTGGCGCAGAAGATCGCCTTCACCGCCGAGCCGGCCTACGCGCTGTGGACCGTCGTCGCGGTCGACGTCTGGAAGACGATCCCGTTCATGGCGCTCTTGATCCTGGCGGCGCTGCAGACGCTGCCGCGCGACATCTACGAGGCCGCACGTGTCGACGGCGTGCACCCGCTGCGCGTGTTCTGGCGCATCACGCTGCCGCTGATCCGGCTGCCGCTGATCGTGGCCATCGTCTTCCGCCTGCTCGACGCGCTGCGCGTCTTCGACCTGATCTTCGTGCTGACCTCCAACAGCAGCGCGACGATCAGCATGTCGGGCTTCGTGCGCCGCGAGATGATCGACAACGGCGACCTGGGCTTCGGCTCGGCGGCGGCGCTGTCGCTGACGGCGATCATCTTCATCACCGCGGTGCTGTTCCTGCGCGCGGCGCGCGTGCGGCTGGCGGAGGACACACGATGAGCCAGCGTTCCACCGCGGCCAACGTCGCGCTGTACGCGGCGGCGGCGCTGGTCGTCGCGGTCTCGGTCTACCCCTTCCTCTACGCGCTGGCGACCTCGTTCAAGACCGGCACCGCGCTGTTCGACGCGCGCCTGTGGCCCGACGAGGTCACGCTGCGCAACTACCGCCAGCTGTTCGAAGGCGGCGGCCAGCCCTTCGGCCGCCACCTGCTGAACTCTATCGTCGTCGCGACGCTGACCGTCGTCGTCTCGATGCTGCTGGCGATCAGCGCCTCGTACGCGCTGGGGCGCATCGCCTTCCGCGGCAAGGGCGCGCTGCTGCTGGCCATCCTCGCGGTGTCGATGTTCCCGCAGGTCGCGGTGCTGTCGGGGCTGTTCGAGCTGATGCAGGCGCTGGGCCTGTACGACCGCGCGCCGGGCCTGGTGCTGCCCTACCTGATCTTCACGCTGCCGTTCACGGTCTGGGTGCTGACGACCTTCATGCGCGGCCTGCCGGCCGAGTTGGAGGAGGCGGCGATCATGGACGGCTGCGGGCCGGTCCGCATCGTCTTCCAGGTCTTCATGCCGCTGCTGGTGCCGGCGCTGGTGTCCACCGGGCTGCTGGCCTTCATCGGCGCCTGGAACGAGTTCCTGTTCGCGCTGACCTTCGTCTCCGACACCGAGCAGCGCACGGTGCCGGTGAGCATCTCGCTGATCACCGGCGCCACCGCCTGGGAGGTGCCGTGGGGCAGCATCATGGCCGCGTCGGTGATCGTCACCGTGCCGCTGGTCGCGCTGGTGCTGCTGTTCCAGCAGCGCATCGTCTCGGGCCTGACCGCCGGCGCGGTGAAGGGCTGAAAGGAAGCCATGGCCCGCATCGATTTCCTCCAGGTCGGCAAACGCTACGCGCCGTCGGCTCCGACGACGATCCAGGACGCCACGCTGTCGATCGACGACGGCCAGTTCTGCGTCTTCGTCGGCCCCTCGGGCTGCGGCAAGTCGACGCTGCTGCGCATGGTCGCCGGGCTGGAGACCATCAGCACCGGCGAGATCCAGATCGGCGGCCGGCGCGTCAACGAGGTGCCGCCGGCCCAGCGCGGCGTCGCGATGGTCTTCCAGAGCTACGCGCTTTACCCGCACATGACGGTGGCCCAAAACATGGCCTTCGGCCTGCGCGTGCGTGGTGCCGACAGCGCCGACATCGAACGCCGGGTGAAGAAGGCGGCCGAGATCCTGCAGCTGGAGACGCTGCTCGACCGGCTGCCGAAGGCGCTGTCGGGCGGCCAGCGCCAGCGCGTCGCGATCGGGCGCGCGATCGTCAAGGAGCCGCAGGTCTTCCTCTTCGACGAGCCGCTGTCCAACCTCGACGCCGCGCTGCGTGTGCAGACGCGGCTGGAGATCGCCAAGCTGCACCGCGACGTCGGCCGCGCGAGCACGATCTACGTCACGCACGACCAGGTCGAGGCGATGACGCTGGCCGACCGCATCGTGCTGCTGCGCGCCGGCCCGGCGGTGCAGGAGCACGGCAGCGTCGCGCAATACGGCACGCCAATGGACCTGTACCACCGCCCGCGCAACCTCTTCGTCGCGCAGTTCATCGGCAGCCCGAAGATGAACGTGCTGCCCGGGCGGCTGCTGGCCGCCGAGCCGACGCACGCCACGGTCGACGTCGCCGGCATCGCCGTCACCGCCGCGGTCGACGCACGCGCGGCGGCGCCGGGCGCGGCGGTGTCGCTGGGCGTGCGGCCCGAGCACCTGTTCGTCGGCGACGACCTGCGCGCCGGCACGACGATGCCGCTGGTGCTGCGCCAGCTCGAACGCCTCGGCGACAGCTCGCTGCTGTACCTGGAGGCCGGCGCCGGCGCGCCGCTGGTCACGCTGCGCGTCGACGGCGCGGCCAGCGTGCCGCCGGGCACGCGCGTGCCGGTGCAGATCCCGCCCGAGGCCTGCCACCTGTTCGACGGCGCTGGCCAGGCCTTCAAGCGCACGGCCGAACTCCCCGCCTGAACGAGGCCCGGCGCCGGGCAGGCATCATCGGGGGTTCGCCCCCATGACCCTGACTGCTCCCTCCCCGGCCCGGGCACTGCGCCCGGCGCGCATCGCCGTCCGCTCCCTCTTCTTCGCCTTCGGCACCGTCACCGGCGCCTGGGGCGCGCACGTGCCCAGCGCCAAGGCGCGCTACGGGCTGGACGAAGCGCAACTCTCGCTGGCGCTGCTGGCGGCGGCGGTCGGCGCCGTCGGCGCGCTGCTGGTCGCCGGGCGCGTCATCGGCGAACACGGCCCGCGGCGCGTCGTGCCGGTGGCCGCGCTAGTCATCGCCGCGGCGCTCGGCACGCTGCTGCTGCACGGCGGCTTCGCGGCGCTGGTGGCGACGATGGTCGTGTTCGGCGCCGCCGGCGCGTTCTACGACGTCTCGATCAACGCCGAAGGCACGCTGCTGGAGGAACGCAGCGGCTTCAAGGTCGTCAGCGGCTTCCACGGCATGTGGAGCCTGGGCGCGATGACCGGCGCCGGCGGCTGCTCGGCGCTGCTGGCCGCCGGCGTGCCGGCCGCCTGGCAGCTCGGAGCGCTGGCGCTCGCGGTGCTGGCGCTGTCGCTGGTGGCCGCGCGCTCGCTGCTGCCCGACCACCCGCCGGTGCCCGACGGCCCGCGCCGCTGGCGGCTGCCGCCGCCGCGCCTGCTGCTGCTGGGCACGCTGGCGGCGCTGGGCCTGCTGGACGAAGGCGTGATCTACGACTGGAGCGTGCTCTGGTTCACCGACTCGCTGGGCCAGACGCAGGCCGTCGGCGGCCTGGGTTACGCGGCCTTCGCGGCGGCGATGGCGGCCTCGCGTTTCGGCGGCGACGCGCTGCGCAGCCGCTTCCACGCCGCCACGCTGCTGGCCGCCAGCGCCGGCCTGGCGGCGCTGGCGATGAGCGCGGCGCTGCTGCTGCACCACCCGTTGGTCGGCGTCGTCGCGATGGCGCTGGTCGGCGCCGGGCTCGCCAACGTCGTGCCGATCCTCTTCGTCGCCGGCGGCCGCCAGCCGGGTGTCGCGCCGGCCGACGGCATCGCCGCGGTGTCCTCGCTGGGCTACTTCGGCCTGCTCGCCGGGCCGCCGCTGGTCGGCGCCATCGCCCATGCGAGCTCGCTGAACCTGGCGATGGCGACGCTGGTCGCCGCGGCGCTGGCGCTGGCCGCCGGGGCGCGGCTGCTGCGCTGACTCAGCGCAGCGGGCGCAGGCGCAGCACCAGCGCCCCCAGCGAAGCGGCAGTTGCCAGCGCAACCATGCCCAGCCAGCCGCCGTGCGTCAGCGCGACGCCACCGAGCGCCGAACCGGCCGCCATGCCGACGAAGATCGTCGTGAACAGCAGCGCGTTGAGCCGGCTGCGCGCCTCGGGCTCCAGGCCGTAGACCAGGGTCTGGTGCGAGACCAGCGAAGCCTGGATCGCGAAGTCGAAGCCGACCGCGGCAACGGCGATCAGCGCCAGCGCGGCAGCCGTCGGCAGCAGCGGCTCGGCCGCGAGCACGGCGAACGAGACCACCGCCAGCGCCGCCGCCAGGCGGGTGACGAAGATCGGCCCGCGGCGGTCGGCCAGGCGGCCGGCCAGCGGCGCGGCCAGCGCACCGGCGGCCCCGGCCAGGCCGAAGGCGCCGGCCGCGGCCGCGCCCAGGCCGTGGCGGGCCTGCAGCGCCAGCGCCAGCGTCGACCAGAAGGCGCTGAAACCGACCGACAGCAGCGCCTGCACGGCAGCCGCGCGGCGCAGCGCGGCGTGGCGCCGCCACAGCGAGACCATCGACGCCAGCAGCGCGCCATAGCCCAGACGCGTCGTCGGTGCGATGTGCGGCAGGCCGCGCCAGACGGCCAGGCCGATCGCCGCGACCGCCGCGGCGGCGGCGAAGAACACGCTGCGCCAGCCCCACTGCGCCGCCAGCAGGCCGCTGGCGACACGCGACAGCAGGATGCCCAGCAGCAGGCCGGTCATCACGCTGCCGACGGTGGCGCCGCGCCGTTCAGGCGCCGACAGCGCGGCGGCGGCGGGCACCAGGTCCTGGGCCATCGTCGCCGCCAGGCCGATGACCAGGCTGGCCGCCAGCAGCGCCGGCAGCCCGGGCGCGAAGCCCGCGGCCAGCAGCGCCAGCGTCAGCAGCGCGGCCTTGGCGGTGATCAGCGTGCGCCGGTCGCTGCGGTCGCCCAGCGGCGCCAGCAGCAGCAGGCCGGCGGCGTAGCCGAACTGGGTCAGCGTCGGCACCAGGCCGACGCCGGTGGCGCCGGCGCCGAGGTCGGCACCGAGCGCGGCCAGCAGCGGCTGTGCGTAGTAGATCGAGGCGACGGCGAAACCGGCGCCGGCGGCCATCAGCACGACCGGCGGCGAGGCGGGGCGCGAGGCGGTGGACAGCGGCGACAGCGGGGCGGGAGCGGGAACTGCGGACATCGTGGACTCCAGCGTGGGATTCGATGGTTGAAATTCTTCCAGCGCATCGCGGAGCGTTGTAGTAGCACCGGATTCACATCTGTCATACGCTATGCGCATGACTAAACCGTTTGCCGGCGCCGACCGCCTGGAGCTGCTGCAGACCTTCGTGCGCATCGTCGACGCCGGCAGCCTGTCGGCGGCCGCCGTCGCGCTGGGCACGACGCAGCCGACGATCAGCCGCCGGCTGCAGCAGCTCGAACGTTCGCTGGGCCTGACGCTGCTGCAGCGCTCGACGCACTCGATGGCGCCCACCGAGGACGGCCAGCGCTGCTACGAACACGCGCGTTCGCTGCTCGAACGCTGGGACGCCGCCGAGGCCGACCTGCGCGGCGTGCAGGACCTGCCGCGCGGCCGGCTGCGTGTCGTCGTGCCGCACGCCTTCGGCCAGCAGCAGCTCGTCGTGCCGCTGCTGGACTTCCTGCGCCGCCACCCCGAGGTCTCGGTCGAATGGCTGCTGCACGACCGCCTGCCCGACTTCATCGGCCAGGGCGTGGACTGCGCGATCCGCGTCGGCGCGGTCGACGAACCCGGGCTGGTGGCGGTGCGGCTGGCCGAGGTGCCGCGTTTCGTCGTCGCCGCGCCGGGCCTCTGGGGCGAGGGCCCGCCGCCGGCGGAACCCGAGGCGCTGGCCGCCCTGCCCTGGCTGGCCGCCGGCAGCTTCTACCGCGACGAGATCGAACTGCACGACCGCCGCAGCGGCGAATGGCGCCGCATGGTGATCCAGCCGCGGATGACGACCGACAGCCTGTACGCGCTGCGCGAGGCGGCCCGCGGCGGCGCCGGCGCGGCCATCATCTCGACCTGGCTGGTGGCCGAGGACCTGGCGGCCGGGCGGCTGGTGCATCTGGCGCCCGACTGGAGTGCGGCACCGCTGCCGGTGTACCTGCTGCACCCGCCGGCCCGGCTGCAGCCGGCGCGGCTGCGCGCCTTCATCGCCGCGATGCGGGCGGCGATGCCGACGCTGTCGGGCATGGTGCCGGCGACACGCGCCAGCGCCTGAGGCTCAGGCCGGCACGCCGTCGGCGACCGGAGCCGGCGGCGACGGCAGCAGCGTCACCGGCTCCTCGGCGCCGCAGAGCCGGCCGACCGCACGATGGCGGCCGGCGGTCTTGGCGCGGTAGAGCATCGCATCGATGTCGGCCAGCGTGCGGTCGAGGTCGAAACCTTCGCCGAGCTGCACCGAGGCGAAACCGATCGACGCCGTGACCGCCTTGCGCACGCCGTCGAACTCGATCGGCGCGGCGCCGACGGCGTCGAGCACGCGCAGCACGAAGCCGCGTTCGGCGTCGGCGCCGGCCGGGTCGTCGATGACCAGCAGGAACTCCTCGCCGCCCCAGCGCACGATGCAGTCGTCGCTGCGCACGCAGTCGGCCAGGCGCCGGCTGGTCTCCTGCAGCGCGCGGTCGCCGCAGGCGTGGCCGTGGCGGTTGTTGATCGCCTTGAAGTGGTCGATGTCCAGCAGCACCAGCAGCACGCGCCCGCCTTCGGCCTGACGGCGGGCGAAGAAACGTTCGAAGTGGCGGCGGTTGTAGGCGCCGGTCAGCGGGTCGTGCGTGCTCTGGTAGTCCAGCGCGACGTTGGCGTCGCGCAGCTGGCGGTTCACGCGCCGCGTGCGCAGGTGCACGAACAGCAGCGAGGCCGCCGACAGCAGCACCGCGGCGGCGACGACGATGGTCGTGCGCCGGTTCAGACGTTCGGTCTGCAGCTGCAGCGCGGTGGTCTCGCCCTGGTGGCGCAGGCGCTCGATGTCCAGATCCTTGCGGCTGCTCTCCAGCATCGCGGCGAGAAAACTCGCGTTCTTCTCGCGCGCCTCGCGCTGGGTGCGCTCGCGCAGCTCGTCGGCACGTTCGGCGGCGCGGTAGGCCTGCTCCCAGCGGCCGGCGCGCGCCATCATCTGCGCCCAGTCGCGCAGCGCGCGCGCGACCTCGCCGACCTGGCCGCCGTTCTCGAACCAGACGCGGCCGCGGTCGAAGGCCTCGGTGCCCGCCGTGATCTGGCCGGCGGCGGCGAGCGCGAAGCCGCGCCCCACCCAGGCGTAGGCCTTCAGGTACTCGAAGCCCAGGCGCTCGGCGTCGGCGACGACCTCGGCCGACAGCGCGAGGGCTTCGGGCACGCGGCGCGTGTGGTGGTAGACGTCGACGAGGTTGATGCGCAGCGCCAGCCGCGTCTCCTGGTCGTCCTCGCGCTCGGCCAGTTCGAGCCCGCGGCGCAGCGTCACCAGCGCCTCGTCGTACTGCTTGGCGGCGATCTGCAGCGAACTGCGCGCCAGCAGCTTCTCGTCGCTGCGCGAGATCTCGGGGTCCAGCCGCAGCGCGCGGTCGCTGTTGCGCAGCGCGTCCTCGTATTGGCCGATCTCGCCCTGGATCATCGCCAGCGTCGTCAGCGCGTCGGCCTCGCGAAGCGCGTCGCCCGCGGTGCGCGCGATCTCCAGCGCCCGGGCGATGGCCGTCAGCGCCTCGTCGATGGCGCCGGCGTAGGTGGCTTCGTCGGCGTAGTCGCGCGCGATGCGGAAGGCCAGCGTCGGCAGCCCGAGCTGGCCGACCAGCCGCCAGGCCTCGCGCGCGTAGCGGTAGTTGCCGCTCGGGTCGCCAGCGTGGTCGGCGGCCCACTGGCGGCATTTCAGCGCCGCGACCTGCAGATAGGGATCGGTGGCCGCGCCCGGCCGCGCTTCGATCGCGGCCAGCACCTCGGCGCTGTCGCCCTGGGCCGCGGCGCAGCGTTCGACGGCCAGCAACGCCTGCCAGGACGGCGCCGCCCAGCGCGGGTCGGCGCGCAGCGCGTCCAGGCGTGCGACACGCTGCTCCGGCGGCCGTTCGACGTCGGCGCGCAGCAAGGCGTCGAGCGCACGCTCCTCGGGGCCGACGTGGCCGGCCGGCGGCAGACGCGGTTCGGCCGACACGGCGATGCCGCCGAGCGACAGCAAGGCGCTGCACGCCAGCGCAGCCCAGCCGCACGGCGTCTTCACGAGCGCGTCCCTCCCGCGCAAGCCATCACGACCTCTTGTCATCGGTGTTCTGCGGCCAGCCCGGGGCGGATTGTCGCCGTGCCCGGTGCGTCGTCCGCCGTCGGCTGGTACCGACGGCGGCGCGCGCAGCATAACGTTCCGAAGCCCTGCCGCACATCGGGCGCGTCATGTCGGCGCGAGCCCGCCGTAGACTGGCCGAGCACCGGGCGACAGCCGCGACGACGGGCTGCGCCCCACGGGAGGGACCGCGTGGACGATCACTCTGCACGCGTGCCGGCACCGCCGGCCACAGGATCCGTCTGGCACCGCGCCCGCGCCGCGCTGGCCACGCTCGGCCTCGCATTGGCCTGCGGCGCCGCGCCGGCCCAGCCGGCCGCCGAGGCGGCGACGGTGCAGCTCGACCACCGCCGCATCGCCGAACTGCGCGCGACGCTGTTCGGCGACCCGCCGGCCGAACGCGCGGCGATGGCCCAGGCGGCGCTGGCCGAGGCCGCGGCGCGCGGGCCGGGCGTCGTCACGCGCACCCGCATCGGCGACACGGTGCGCTTCGACGTCGACGGCGTCACCGTCTTCTTCCTCGCCGCCGACGACCTGCCGGGCCGGCTGCCCGGACCGCTGCTCGACGGCGCGGCGCTGAAGGTCGAGCGCCGGCTGGTGCTGGCGCTGCAGGAGGCGAAGGAGGCCCGCGACCCGCGCCGCCTGGGCGTGGCCGCGGCCTGGAGCGCGGGCGCGACGGTGGCGCTGCTGCTGGCGCTGCGGGCGCTGTGGAGCCTGCGGCGCTGGAGTTCGGGACGGCTGGGCCGGAGGCTGGATGCCTGGCTGGGCGACGGCACGAATGCCGGCGTTCTTTCGACCTACCTGCCGCATGCGCGCCGGGCCGCCGGAGCCGCAGGCAGCGTGCTGGTCTGGGGCGGCGCGCTGCTGCTCGTCGAACTCTGGGCCGGCTATGTGCTGCGCGCCTTCGCCTACACGCGGCCCTGGGGCGAGAGCGCCACCGGCTGGCTGCTCGGCGTGCTCGGCGACTTCGGTCTCGCCGCCGCACGCGCCGTGCCCGGGCTGCTGGTCGTCGCGCTGATCGTGCTCTTCGCGCGGCTGCTGACGGGCGCGCTGACACTGCTGCTGCGCCGCGTCGAACGCGGCGAGCTGCAGCTCGCCTGGCTGGACGCCGACACCGCGGCGCCGACGCGGCGCATCGGCAACTTCGTCGTCTGGCTGTTCGCGCTGGCGCTGGCCTACCCCTACCTCCCCGGCGCGGCCAGCGAGTCGTTCAAGGGCGTCACCGTGCTCGCCGGGCTGATGCTGTCGCTGGGCGCCTCGGGCGTCGTCGGCCAGGCGATGGCCGGCGTCGGGCTGATGTACTCGCGCTCGCTGCGCGTCGGCGAGTACGTGCGCATCGGCGACACCGAAGGCACGGTCACGGCGATCGGCATGTTTGCGACCAAGCTGCACACCGGGCTGGGCGAGGAGGTGAGCCTGCCCAACACGGTGGTCGTCGGCCAGCCGGTGCGCAACTTCTCGCGCCTGGTCGCCGACGGCCGCTTCGTGCTGCAGACGGCGGTGACGATCGGCTACGCGACGCCGTGGCGCCAGGTGCACACGATGCTGCTCGAGGCGGCACGGCGCACGCCGGGTGTCGCCGCCGAGCCCGCGCCCTACGTCGTGCAGACGGCGCTGTCGGACTTCTACGTCGAGTACCGCCTCGTCGCCCAGGCCGACCGCAGCGCGCCGCATAGCCGCGCCGAGGCGATGAACCGGCTGCTGGCCGACATCCAGGACGTGTTCAACGAGAACGGCGTGCAGATCATGTCGCCGCACTACTTCGCCGACCCGCCGGCGCCGCAGGTGGTGCCTCCGGGCGACTGGTTCGACGGCGGACCGCCGCTGAAGCCGCCGGCCTGATCAGCCAGGCGGCGGCTCAGCGAACAGCGTCGTCACCCAGTCCGCGAACGCGCGCACGCGCCGCGGCAGGTGGCGGCGGTGCGGCAGCAGCAGCGTCACCGGCATCGGCGGCGGCACGAAGGCCGGCAGCAGCGTCGCCAGCCGTCCGGCCTCGAGGCCGGCGCGCGCGCTGGCTTCGGGGATCTGGATGATGCCCAGCCCGGCTTCGCAGGCGGCCAGGTAGGCATCGGTGGCGTTGACGGTGACGACGCCGGCCATCGCGACGCTGCGCAGCGTGCCGTCGGCGTCCAGGTACTCGAAGCCCGCCGGGCGGTCGCCGAGGTTGGGCTGGTAGTGCACCAGCCGGTGCGCCGCCAGATCGTCGATCGAACGCGGCTCGCCGAGGCGCGCCAGGTAACCCGGGCTGGCGACGTTGACCATCGTGTACGCGCCCAACGGCCGGCCGACGAGCTGCTCGGCGACGACGGCGCCGACGCGGATCACCGCGTCGTAGCCTTCGCGCACCGGGTCGACGCGGCGGTCGGCGGCGCCGATCTCGACCGCGAGCCCCGGGTGCAGCGCCAGGAACCCGGGCAGCCGCGGCAGCACCAGCGAACGCGCCATCGCCAGCGGCATGTCCACCCGCAGCCGCTCGGTCAGCGCCTGCGGCCGCTGCTGGAACATCGTGCGCAGCTCGTCGAGGTCGGCGAGCACGTCCTGGCAGCGCTCGACGAACAGCCGGCCGTCGTCGGTGAGGCTGACACGCCGCGTCGTGCGCTGCAGCAGGCGCGCGCCCAGGCGCTCTTCCAGCCGCCGCACCGCGGTCGAGACGGTGGCGCGCGGCAGGCCCAGGCGCTGCGCGGCCTCGGTGAAGCTGCCGAGTTCGGCGACACGCAGCACGATGCGCAGGTCTTCGGGGGACATCGGTGGATTGGTCGAAAATTTCGACGAGTTTTGCCGAATCGAGGCCGTTTATCCAGCGGCCATCGACTTCTACAGTCTCTTCACCGCGGCGCCACGCCGCCTCCCACCGACAGGACGCCCACGATGAACACGCCTTCCACCCCCCGCACCGCACTCGTCACCGGCGGCAGCCGCGGCCTCGGCCGCGACGCCGTGCTGCACCTGGCGCGCGCCGGCTGGGACCTGGTCTTCACCTTCCACAGCCGCAGCGACGAAGCCGAGGCCGTCGCCGCCGAGGTGCGTGCGCTGGGCCGGCGCGCCGTCGCGCTGCGCCTGGACGCCGGCGAGGTCGCGTCCTTCCCGGCGTTCGTCGAGGCGCTGCGTGGCGCCTTGGCCGACGGCATCGGCCGGCCAGCGCTGGACGCCGTCGTGCACAACGCCGGCTTCGGCGTGCACGCGGCCTTCGCCGAGACCAAGGAAGCCGACTTCGACGCGCTGATGAACGTGCACCTGAAGGGCCCGTTCTTCCTCACCCAGACGCTGCTGCCGCTGTTGGCCGACGGCGCGCGCATCCTCCACGTCTCCAGCGGCCTGACGCGCTTCAGCCTGCCGGGCTACGCCGCCTACGCGACGATGAAGGGCGCCGTTGAGGTGCTGACGCGTTATCTCGCCAAGGAACTGGGCGCACGCGGCATCCGCGTCAACACGCTGGCGCCGGGGGCGATCGAGACCGACTTCGGTGGCGGCGCGGTGCGCGACAACGCCCAGCTCAACGCCTACGTCGCGTCGCAGACGGCGCTGGGCCGCGTCGGCCGGCCAGAGGACATCGGCGGCGCCGTCGCCGCGCTGCTGTCGGCCGAGGCCGGCTGGGTGACCGGCCAGCGCATCGAAGCCTCGGGCGGCATGTTCATCTGAGGCTGCGGTCGGCACGCGCTTCGGCGGCCTGCCGCCGCCGGACGTCGAGCAGGTAGTCCAGGCATTCGTCGTGCGGCAGCGCCGGGCAGTGCAGATAACCCTGGAAGACGCCGCAGCCCAGCGCGGCCAGGCGGTCGCGCTGCTCGCGCGTCTCGACGAACTCGGCGATGACGCGCGCGCCGCTGGCGAGGCCCAGCGCGGCGATCGCGCGGATGATGTCGGCGCTCACCGGATGGGCCATCACCTCGCGGCTCAGCGAGCCGTCGATCTTGATTGCCGAAACACGGAAGCGCCGCAGGTGCAGCAGCGACGCGTGGCCCATGCCGAAGTCGTCCATCGCCAGGCGCACGCCCAGCGCCTCCAGCCCGGCGAGGTTGAGGTTGGCGACCTCGCTGACCGGGATGCCGCCGCTCTCGGTGATCTCGAGTTCGATCTCGCCGGGCCGCAGGCCGTGGCGGTGCAGCACGCGGGCGACCATCTCGGCGAGCCCGGGCTCGGCCAGCTGCAGCGGCGAGACGTTGACCGACATCGTCAGTTCGCCGAGCCCGCGTTCGTTCCAGCGCGCCTTGCAGGCACAGGCTTCGTCGAGCACGTGTTCGCCCAGGCGCGCGATCAGCCCGCCCTGCTCGGCCAGCGCGATCGCGACGTCGGTGCGCACCGGGCCGTAGCGTGGATGCGTCCAGCGCAGCAGCGCCTCGACACCGATCACCTGGCCGTCCAGCGCGTGCTGCGGCTGGTAGGCCAGCCACAGCGCCGGCGTGCCGATCGCACGCTCCAGGTCCTGCAGCAGGCCGCGGGCGATGACGCCGACGTGGTCGACGCGGCGCAAGGGCACGTCGGCGCGCACGCCTTCGGCGACGATCACCGCCGACGCGTCGTGGAACTCGGCCAGGCGCCGGGCCTGGCGTTCGGCTTCGCTGCGACGCACGAACGGCAGGTAGACCAGCGTCGAGATCACGAGCCCCAGGAGCTGCAGCGCGACGCCGAGCCAGGATCCGGTGAGCAGCCAGCCCGACAGCAGCACCGGCGTCGTCCACGGGATCTGCACCGGCAGCAGCGTCAACCAGCCGGCATGCAGCGCGAACAACGGCGGCAGCGTCAGCAGCAGCGGCACCAGCAGGAAAGGCAGCACGAAACGCGGGTTCAGCACCAGCGGCAGCCCGAACAGAAGCAGCTCGTTGACGTTGAACACCGCCGGCAGCCAGGACAGCTGCGCCAGCCGTCGCGTCGGCCCTTCGCGCACGGCGAGGGTCATCGCGATCAGCAGGCCCAGCGTCGCGCCGGAGCCGCCGAGATGCACGAAGCCGGTCAGCAGCGGCAACAGCACATGGTCGTGGGACAGCGGCGTGGCCGACGTCGCCAGCCACGCCGGGAAGTGGCTGCTGATGACCTTGCCGCCCGGCACGCCGCAGAGCCACAGCAGTTGGTTCAGCAGCGTCAGCGCCGGCGTCATGATCCAGTCGGCGTCGAGCCGCGAGCCCAGCCAGCGCTGCATTGCCTCGGGCCCGCCGGCCAGCGAAAGCGGCAGGCGCCAGGCGAGGTCGGCCAGCAACTGGGTGCCGACGCCGAGCAGCACGATCGGCGGCGTCAGCCGGATGGCGTGGAAGAAGACCGGGTTGCTGTCGTAGCCGACGGCCAGCCGGCGCAGCGGCGGCCACTCGGCCAGCGGCCGCAGCAGCGTCGGCGTCGCCAGACCGACGGCGATGCCGGTCAGGATCGAGCCGGACCCCAGCGTCTGGGTCGTCAGCGGCCCCGACGGGCTGATGCACAGCATGAAGTTCACGAGCGCCGAGACCGCGACCCAGATCGGCGGCAAGGGTTCGCGGCCGGGGTGACGCGGCGCCCGCTGGGCCAGCGTCGCGGCGACGACGAGCGCCAATGCCAGCCCCAGCACACCCCATGTCGAACGCACGATGTCCTCGGCCGCCGAGGCCCAGCCGGCACCGAAGCTCTGCGTCATCCACGCCCGGCCGAGCGGCCAGGGGAACTGCACGATGACCGTCGCGAAGACGCCGAACAGCGTCAGCGGCAGCAGGACGACGAAGGCGTCGCGAATGGCCTCGATCCAGGCCGTGCAGAGTTTGTGGGTGGGAGGTCGGTCTACGGGCATCGGCACGGCGCAGCACCGTGCCGAACGGCCCGCCAAAGGCGATTGTTGCCCCTGGTTACAAATTCCCTGAATGCAAACCGTGAACTGGTTCACGGCATTCGCGTTGCGACTCGGGGGTTGCAGGTGCGTCGGGGGCCCGAAAACGCAGCACATGCTCCAGGCAGGCATCGGCCGGCAGCGCCGGGCTGTACAGATAACCCTGGAAGACGTCGCAGCCCAGCGCCGCCAGGCAGTCGCGCTGCTCGCGTGTCTCGACGAACTCGGCGATGACACGCGCGCCGCCGGTGTGGCCCAGCGTCGCGATGGCGCGGATGATGTCGGCGCTGACCGGGTGCGCCATCACCTCGCGGCTGAGCGAGCCGTCGACCTTGATCGCCGCGACGCGGAAACGCCGCAGGTGCAGCAGCGACGCGTGGCCCATGCCGAAGTCGTCCATCGCCAGGCCGACGCCCATCGCGTCCAGCCGCGCCAGGTTCTCGTCGGCGACGTCGCCGACCGGGATGCCGCGGCTCTCGGTGATCTCCAGCTCCAGCTCGTCGGGCCGCAGGCCGTGGCGCGCCAGCGCCTCGGCCACCGTGCGGTGCAGCCCGGGCTGCGACAGCTGCAGCGGCGAGACGTTGACCGACATCGTCAGCGCCTGCAGCCCGAGTGCATTCCAGTGCGCCTTGCGCGCGCAGGCCTCGTCGACGACCCAGGCGCCCAGCGGCCCGATCACCGCGCCCTGCTCGGCCAGCGCGATCGCGACGTCGGTGCGCACGGCGCCGTAACCGGCGTGCTGCCAGCGCAGCAGCGCCTCGACGCCGACGACCGAGCCGTCGGCGCGGTGTTGCGGCTGGAAGACCAGCGACAGCGCCGGCGTGCCGATCGCACGTTCCAGGTCGTGCAGCAGGCCCCGCGCGATGACGCCGACGTGGTCGCTGCGGCGCAGCGGCGTGTCGGTGCGCGGCGCTTCGCTGACGATCACCGCGCTGGCGTGCTGGAAGGCGTCCAGGCGCTCGACGCGGCGTTCGGCCTCGTCGCGGCGCACGAACGGCAGGTAGATCGCCGTCGACAGCACCAGCCCCAGCGCCTGCAGCGCGGCCCCCACCCAGGAGCCGGTGAGCCACCAGCCCGACAGCAGCACCGGCGTCGTCCACGGGACCTGCACCGGCAGCAGATCGATCCAACCCAGGTGCAGCGCGACCAGCGGCGGCAGCGCCAGCGCCAGCGGCGCGAGCACGAAGGGCACGACGAAACGCGGGTTCAGCACCAGCGGCAGGCCGAACATCAGCAGCTCGTTGACGTTGAACACCGCCGGCAGCCACGACAGCTGCGCCAGGCGGCGGTTCTGGCCGTCGCGCGCGACGACCAGCAGCGCGATCAGCAGGCCCAGCGTCGCGCCCGAGCCGCCCAGGTGCACGAAGTTGTCGAGCAGCACACGCGGCACACGCTCGTGCACGGCCGGCTCGCCGGCCAGCGTGAACAGGAAGCCGAAATGCGAGTCCAGCACCTTGCCGCCGTGCACGCCGAAGAACCACAGGCACTGGTTGACCAGCACCGCCAGCGGCGTCAGCAGCCAGTCGGCGTCGAAACGCAGCACGGCGTCGGCGAGCCAGCGTGTGTCGGGCCGCGGCAGCCGCCACACCAGCTCGGCCAGGCCCTTGGACACCAGGCCGAGCACGATCATCGGCAGCGTCAGCCGGGTCGCGTGATAGAAGACCGGGTTGCTGTCGTAGCCGATCGCCAGGCGGCGCATCGGCTCCCAGTCGGCCAGCGGGCGCAGCAGCGCCGGCGTGCCCAGGCCGACGACGATGCCGGTCAGCATCGACCCCTGGCCGAAGGACTGCAGCGCCACCGGCCCGGTGGCGCTGGCGCAGAGCGTGAAGTTGACGAGCGCGGCGATCGCCACCCAGATCGGCGGCAGCGGCTCGCGCGAGGCGCCGCGCGGCGCACGCTGCGCGACCATCGCCGCGATCGTCACCGCCAGCGCGAGGCCGAACACGCCCCAGGTCGATTGCACGACGGCCGCGGCGGCGTCGGTCCAGCCGTGGCCGAAGTGCTGCTCCAGCCAGCGCCGGCCGGCGGGGATCGGGAACTCGCCCAGCAGCGTCGCCGCGACACCGAACAGCGCGATCGGCAGCAGCACCACGTAGGCGTCGCGCACGGCCGCCAGCGCGCCGGCGCGGTAGCTCGCACGGGGAGGGGAGTCGACGGGCATCAGGGCGGCGGCGGCATTCCCGGCGTTTCTCGCGACGCCGTCGGACATGATTTCGACCGTCGGCACCCGCGGCTTCAAGGCGTCGGCGTGAAGTCCGTCACGGGCGCCGATGCGACATTCCGACGCCGTCACGGCAACTCGAACAGGTGCCCGTACCGCCAACGGTATGCAGATGTGCGACAATGCGCGGTGCGCCTCGCCCCAACGTGTCCCCGCTGCCTGCCAGCCGACACGCTGCGCCGAGACCGAGGTCTGATCCCCCTCCCCTCGCCGAGTCCCCTCTCGGACCGCGCCGAGTCCGCAGCGAATACCCCTGCAGGCTCCACACCGATCGTTCGTCGTCGCGCCCTTGCGCGGCTTTTGCAATACCGGGCCGGCTCCCGTCGGCCCACCGAAAGACCTTCATCCACACACCGATCCAGGTCGGGCGATACACCGTTTCGCCCCTGACCCGACACGACATCGACGGCTATGCGGCCTCGGTGTCCATCCGCAGCGGCAGCGGCCGCGCCACGCACGACCGCGTGCTGCGCCTGTTGCCCCGCTTCACCACACGCGACGCAGCCGCCCACCACGCGACCACCGAAGGCCTGGCCTGGGTGGCCCGGACCGAGGACCGGAACGCCGCCATCGACACGGAACAGGAGCACCCATGGCCAAGGAAGAACTGATCGAGATGCGCGGCGTGGTCGACGAGATCCTCCCGGACTCGCGATTCCGCGTGACGCTGGACAACGGGCATCAGCTCGTCGCCTACACCGGCGGCAAGATGCGCAAGCATCACATCCGCATCTTGGCGGGAGACAGCGTGTCGCTGGAACTCTCGCCTTACGACCTCAGCAAGGGCCGCATCACGTTCCGCCACCTCGAGCGGCGTGCGGCGCCGGCCCCCGCCCCGACTCACGGATCGCGTCGCTGAGAGCGATCCACCCCGTACTGACCAACCGAAAGGAAGACGATATGACGACCGAAACCGGAACCGTGAAGTGGTTCAACGAAAGCAAGGGCTACGGCTTCATCACGCCGGACGCCGGCGGCAAGGACCTGTTCGCCCACTTCAAGGAAATCCAGGGCACGGGCTTCAAGACCCTGGCCGAGAACCAGCGCGTCGAATTCGAAGTGACGCAAGGCCAGAAGGGCCCGCAAGCTTCGCGCATCCGCGCCATCTGAGGCCCGCGACGGCGACGGCCTGGCGCGCTAAGCGGAGTTCGCCGCGCGCAGGTCGCCCCCGTCGAGCATGGCCTCGAAACGTTCGCGCGGCAGCGCCGGCGCGAACAGCCAGCCCTGGAACTCGGCGACGCCGAGTTCCTCCAGCCAGCGCCGCTGGGCCTCGGTCTCGACGCCCTCGGCCACCGGGTGCAGCTTCATCGCCCGGCACAGGCCGACGATGGCCTCGGCCACCGGCCGCTCCTGCAGCGGCGCCTGCACGAAACGCCGGTCGATCTTCAGCGACGTGAACGGCAGCCGCTGCAGATAGGCCAGGTGCGAGTAGCCGATGCCGAAGTCGTCCAGCGCGACCGACAGGCCCAGCGCCCGCAGCCCCTCCACGACGCGCGTCGTGCGCTCGCCCTCGGCGACCAGCATCGACTCGGTGATCTCGATCTCCAGCGCCTGCGGCGGACACCCGGTGTCGCGCAGCACGGCCTGGATCTCCTCCAGCAGCCACGGGTCCTCGAACTCGCAGGGCGAGAGGTTGACCGACAGCTTCAGCCGCCGCCCCGCCGCCCACCAGCCGGCCTGCTGACGCGCCGCCATCTCGAAGGCGCGCCGGCCCAGCTCGCGCATCAGCCCGGTGGCTTCGCAGACCGGGATGAACTCGTCGGGCATCACCCAGCCGCGCTGCGGATGGCGCCAGCGCAGCAGCGCCTCGGCACCGACGATGCGCGCCGTGCCGGCACTGACACGCGGCTGGTAGAACAGCTCGAACTCGTGGCGCTCCAGCGCCGGCCGCAGCTCCTGCTCCAGCCGCGTGCGCGCCTGCAACGTCACGCTCATGTCGGCTTCGTAGAAGGCCAGCGCGTCGCGGCCCTCGGCCTTGCCGCGGTACATCGCCAGGTCGGCGTGCTGCAGCAGGCGCTCGAAGTCCTCGCCGTCGTCGGGGAAGACGCTGGCGCCGACGGTGGCCGCCACACGCGCCTGCACGCTGCCCAGCTCGAACGGCCGCGCCAGGCGTTCACGCAGCCGGGCGTGGATGCGCGCCACCTCGCGCCGCGGGTCGGGCGCGGCCAGCAGGATCAGGAACTCGTCGCCGCCGAACCGGGCGACGAGGTCGTCGCGGCGCACGGCGCCGGCCAGGCGCGCGGAGACCTGCACCAGCAGTTCGTCGCCGGCGGCATGGCCCCAGGAGTCGTTGACGTCCTTGAAATGGTCGAGGTCGATCAGCACGACGGCGGCCTTCAGCGGCCGCTCGGCCGGCGCGCCGCGCACCAGGTCGACGAGACGGCGGAAGTGCGCCTGCGCCGCGGCGCGGTTGGGCAGCTGCGTCAGGCCGTCGTGCTCGGACATGAAACGCGCCTGTGCCTCGCTCTTCTTGAGCGGCGTGACGTCGGTCTCGCCGAGCAGCAGCACCTCGGCGCCGGTGACGGCATCGCGGCGGCGGCGCGCCGAGACCTCGTGCCAGCGCGGCCCGGCCGCGGTGTGCACCGACATCGTCAGCGTCGCCTCGCCTTCGGCTTCGAGCCGGCGCTGCAGTGCCGCCAGCGCCTCGGGCTCGGCGAAACGCTCGCACAGGCTCTCGTCGGCCTGGCGCACCGAGGCACGCGCCGCCGGGTTGCGGTACAGCGCGCGACCGTCCAGCGCGTAGAGCGCGATCATCATCGGCGTGTGCAGCAGCGCGTCGACGGCACGCAGCGACTCCGGCGTCGTGTGCTCGATCGGCCGGCCTTCGCAGAGCATCGCCATGCGGCCGTCCTCGAGCCGCCAGCCGCTGAGCTGCATCTGCATCGGCACCGGCTCGCCCTGCGGGAACAGCGTCCACTGCTCGTTGAAGACCGCGTCGTGCGAAGCGAAGTCGGCCTGGTACTGCGCCAGCCGCGCGGCGACGGTGGCCGACATGTCGCGGCCCAGGTCGCGTTCGGCCAGCGCCTCGCGGCTGTCGGCGCGCCAGATCTCCAGCGCGGCGAGATTGGCCCAGGCGACGCGCCGACGGTCGATGTCGAAGATCCAGACCGGCGTGTGCAGCAGGTCCAGCGGCTGCAGCGTGGCCGGCGCGCAGGGCGTGTCGGGATAAGGACAGCCCGGGGAACGCTGGCGCGGCGTCCCGGACGGACTGATCGACAGCGTGAGGCGGCGTGGACTGGACACGGGCGGGTCTCCGGCACGCCGGTCGCCGCGGGGGGCACGCCGCCACCCGCCGGGCAGCCGGCGTCAGACCGGTTTATCGGCCCGCCGCCACGATCCTTGAGCCGTCAGGCCGGCGTCCACAGCGGCGGCAGGCCGCGCAGCGTGTGCAGGATGCGGCCCAGCGCGCCCTCGGCGACCAGCGCGCTGGCGTGCTCGATGTCCGGCGCCAAGTAGCGGTCGACGTCGATCGAGGGGCAGCCGGCGCGCAGCAGCCCGTGCGCGGCCTCCAGCGGCTCGGAACTCGCCAGCGGACGCAGGAACTCGATGCCCTGCGCCGCGGCCAGCCACTCGATGCCGAGGATGCGCGCGACGTTGGCGATCATCGGTTGCAGCCGGCGCGCGGCGAAGGTCGCCATCGAGACGTGGTCCTCCTGGTTGGCGCTGGTCGGCAGGCTGTCGACGCTGGCCGGGTGGGCCAGCGACTTGTTCTCCGAGGCCAGCGCCGCGGCGGTGACGTGGGCGATCATGAAACCGCTGTTGAGCCCCGGCTCGCGCGCCAGGAACGGCGGCAGGCGCGAGACGTTGGCGTCGATCAGCATCGCGATGCGGCGCTCGGCGATGGCGCCGACCTCCGCGATCGCGGTGGCCATCGCGTCGGCGGCCAGCGCCACCGGCTCGGCGTGGAAGTTGCCGCCCGAGACCAGCGCGCCGTCTTCGGCGAACACCAGCGGGTTGTCGGTCACGGCATTGGCTTCGCGCAGCAGCACCAGCGCCGCGTGGCGCAGCTGGTCCAGGCAGGCGCCGACGACCTGCGGCTGGCAGCGCAGGCAGTACGGGTCCTGCACACGATCATCGCCGTCGACATGGCTGGCGCGGATGCCGCTGCCGGCCAGCAGGCGGCGATAGACCTCGGCGACGTCGATCTGGCCCGGCTGGCCGCGCAGCGCGTGGATGCGCGGGTCGAACGGGCCGTCGCTGCCGCGGGCTGCGTCGACCGTCAGCGCGCCGATGACCAGCGCCGACTCCAGCACCGGCTCGAACGAGAACAGCGCGTGCAGCGCCAGCGCGGTGCTGGTCTGGGTGCCGTTGATCAGCGCCAGGCCTTCCTTGGCGGCCAGCGTCAGCGGCGTGATGCCGGCCGCGGCCAGCACCTCGGCGGCCGGTCGGCGCACGGCGCGGCCGCCTTCGTCGACGAGGAACTCGCCTTCGCCGAGCAGCGCCAGCGTCATGTGCGCCAGCGGCGCCAGGTCGCCCGAGGCACCGACCGAGCCTTGCGCCGGCACCCAGGGCACGAGGCCGGCGTCGTGCACCGCCAGCAGCGTGTCGACGACCACCGGGCGCACGCCCGAGAAGCCGCGCGCCAGGCTGGCGGCCTTCAGCGCCAGCATCAGCCGCACGACCGGCGCCGGCAGCGGCTCGCCGACGCCGACGCTGTGCGAACGGATCAGGTTGCGCTGCAGCGTGTCGAGGTCGGCCTCGCCGATGCGCGTGCTGGCCAGCTTGCCGAAGCCGGTGTTGACGCCGTAGACCGGCGCCTCGCCGGTGGCCGCGGCGTGCACGACGGCGGCGCTGGCGCGCAGCCCGGGCAGCGCCTGCGGGTCGATCATCAGCTTGTGGCCGCCGGCGTGGATCGCCTGCAGTTGTTCGAGCGAGAGTTCTCCGGGTCGCAGCAGCATCGTCAGACTCCTAGTGCCTGCATCGGCAGGTCCAGACCTTGTTCACGGGCGCAGGCCTGCGCCTCCTCGTAGCCGGCGTCGGCGTGGCGCATCACGCCGGTGGCCGGGTCGTTCCAGAGCACACGCGCCAGGCGGCGGTCGGCGGCCTCGCTGCCGTCGCAGACGATGACCACGCCCGAATGCTGCGAGTAGCCCATGCCGACGCCGCCGCCGTGGTGCAGGCTGACCCAGGTGGCGCCGCCGGCGGTGTTGAGCAGCGCGTTGAGCAGCGGCCAGTCGCTGACGGCGTCGCTGCCGTCCTTCATCGCCTCGGTCTCGCGGTTCGGGCTGGCGACCGAGCCGCTGTCCAGGTGGTCGCGGCCGATGACGATCGGCGCCTTCAGCTCGCCGCTGCGCACCATCTCGTTGAAGGCCAGGCCGGCGCGGTGGCGTTCGCCCAGCCCCAGCCAGCAGATGCGCGCCGGCAGGCCCTGGAAGGCGATGCGCTCGCCGGCCATGTCCAGCCAGCGGTGCAGGTGCGTGTCCTCGGGGAACAGTTCCTTCAGCTTGGCGTCGGTGCGGCGGATGTCCTCCGGGTCGCCCGACAGCGCCGCCCAGCGGAACGGCCCCTTGCCGCGGCAGAACAGCGGCCGCACGTAGGCCGGCACGAAGCCGGGGAAGGCGAAGGCGTCGGCGACACCCTGGTCGAGCGCGACCTGACGGATGTTGTTGCCGTAGTCGACCGTCGGCACGCCCATCGCGTGGAAGGCGAGCATGGCCTTGACGTGCGCGGCGCAACTGGCGGCCGCCGCGGCGCGCAGCTCGGCGTGCTGCGCCGGGTCGGCCTGCGCGGCGCGCCAGCGCTCGACCGTCCAGCCGGCCGGCAGATAGCCGTTGACGAGGTCGTGGGCGCTGGTCTGGTCGGTGACCAGATCGGGGCGCACGCCGCGGCGCACGAGTTCGGGCAGCACTTCGGCGGCGTTGCCGAGCAGGCCGATCGACACCGCGCGGCCCTCGGCCGTGTAGCGGGCGATGCGCGCCAGCGCGTCGTCGAGGTCGGCGGCCTGCTCGTCGAGGTAGCGGCTGCGCAGGCGGAAGTCGATGCGGCTCTGCTGGCACTCGATGGTCAGCGAGGTCGCGCCGGCGAAACTGGCGGCCAGCGGCTGCGCGCCGCCCATGCCGCCGAGGCCGGCGGTGAGGATCCAGCGCCCGGCGAGGCTGCCGCCGTAGTGCTTGCGGCCGGCTTCGGCGAAGGTCTCGTAGGTGCCCTGCACGATGCCCTGGCTGCCGATGTAGATCCACGAGCCCGCGGTCATCTGGCCGTACATCATCAGCCCGGCGCGGTCGAGGCGGTCGAAGTGCTCCCAGGTCGCCCAGCGCGGCACGAGGTTGGAGTTGGCGATCAGCACCCGCGGCGCGTCTTCATGGGTGCGGAACACGCCCGCCGGCTGGCCCGACTGCACGAGCAGGGTCTCGTCGGGCTTCAGCCGCTCCAGCGTCGAGATCAGCGTCTCGAACGCACGCCAGTTGCGCGCCGCCTTGCCGATGCCGCCGTAGACGACGAGTGCGTCGGGGTTCTCGGCCACCTCGGGGTCGAGGTTGTTCTGCAGCATGCGGTAGGCGGCTTCGATCAGCCAGTTGGCGCAGTGCAGCGTGGCGCCGCGCGGCGAGCGCACCGGGCGCGGGCCGGCAGGACGGGCGGAAGACTCGGACATGGGCGGCTCCTGGGCGACGCGGGACGGTCGGATCAGGGTTGCACTGTACTTGTCTAGACAAGTCGTCGCAACTACCATCCGGCCATGGTTTCCCCGGACACGGCCGAGGCCCCGTACGCGCGGGTCAAGCGCTTCCTGAAGGACGGACTCGAACGCGGCGAGTGGCCGCCGGGCGCGCTGATGCCGTCCGAAGCCGAACTCGTCGCGCGTTTCGGCGTCAGCCGCATGACGGTCAACCGCGCGCTGCGCGAGCTGCAGGGCGAAGGTCTGGTCGAGCGCTCGCAAGGTGTCGGCACCTTCGCCGCGCAGCGCCACCGGCTGGCGTCGACGCTGACGATCCGCGACCTGCACGAGGAGCTGGCGGCGCGCGGCCAGCAGCACGAGGCAGAAGTCCTGCTGAAGGCCGAGGAATCCGCACCGCCGGCGCTGGCCGAACGCCTGGGCCTGGCGCCCGGCGCGCCGGTGTTCCACACCGTCATCGTGCACCGCGCCGACGGCGTGCCGCTGCAGCTGGAAGACCGCTACGTCAACCCGGCGGCGGCGCCCGGCTACCTGGACGTCGATTTCGCCACGACGACACCGACGCACTACCTGCTGCAGGTGGCGCCGCTGTGGGAAGCCGAGTACAGCGTCGAGGCCAGCGCCGCCAGCGCCGACGAAGCCCGGCAGCTGGCGATTGCCGAAGGCGACCCCTGCCTCGTCGTCGTGCGCCGCACGCGCCGCCTCGACGGCCCGATCACGATCGCGCGCCTGGTGCACCCGGGCCGGCGCTACCACCTCGAAGGCGGGTTCCGGCCGTGATCACCGTGCACGCCGACGGGGTCGCACCGCGGCCCTGGGCCAACGGCGGCGGGCGCACACGCGAGCTGGTTGCCGGCCCGCGCGGCGGCCACTGGCGCTGGCGGCTGAGCCTGGCCGAGCTGGAGGCCGACGGCCTGTTCTCGGCGCTGCCCGGCGTGTGGCGCTGGCTGGCGCTGGTCGAAGGCGACGCGGTCGAGCTGGAGTTCGGCGACCGTGTGCTGGCGCTGCGGCCCGGCGACCCGCCGCTGGCCTTCGACGGCGCGCTACCGCCGCACTGCCGCTTGCACGGCGGCCGGGCGCGGGCGCTGAACCTGATGCTGCGTGATCTGCACGGCAGCCTGGCGCTGGAGCGCGGCACCGCGCCGCTGCAGGCGCTGTACGAGCCGGCCACGCAGACGCTGTTCTGGGACCTGGACGACACGCCGGCGGCGCCGGCCGGCATCTGGGTCGGCATCGAACCTGGAGAGCTGAGATGGCGCTGAGCTTGTGGCGCGACGCGCGCCTGGTGACGCTGGCCGGCGACACCGGCTGGGGCCTGATCGAACGCGGCGCGCTGCTCGCCGACGGCGACACGATCGCCTGGGCCGGCCCCGAGGCCGAGCTGCCCGCCGGGCTGGCGCCCGAGGCCGAGCACCGCCTCGGCGGCGCGCTCGTCACGCCGGGCCTGATCGACGGCCACACCCACCTCGTCTACGGCGGCGACCGCGCGCGTGAGTTCGAGCTGCGGCTGCAGGGCGCGAGCTACGAAGACATCGCACGTGCCGGCGGCGGCATCCGCTCGACGGTGGCGGCGACACGCGCCGCCGACGAAGCTGCGCTGTTCGCCGCCGCGCTGCCGCGCGCCCGCGCGCTGGCCGCCGACGGCGTGACGACGCTGGAGATCAAGTCCGGCTACGGGCTGACGCTGGAGGCCGAGGCGCGCTGCCTGCGTGTCGCGCGTCGGCTGGGCACCGAGACCGGGCTGACGGTGCGCACCAGCTTCCTCGGCCTGCACGCGCTGCCGCCCGAGTACGAAGGCCGCGCCGACGACTACGTCACGGCTGCCATCGGCTGGCTGCCGGCGCTGCACGCACAAGGCCTGGTCGACGCCGTCGACGCCTTCTGCGAGACGATCGCCTTCACGCCGGCACAGGTCGACCGTTTCTTCAGTGCCGCACGCACGCTGGGCCTGCCGGTCAAGCTGCACGCCGAGCAGCTCAGCGACCAGGGCGGCGCCGCGCTGGCGGCGCGCCACGGCGCGCTGTCATGCGACCACCTGGAATGGCTGTCGCCGGCCGGCGTGCGTGCGATGGCCACCGCCGGCAGCGTCGCGATGCTGCTGCCCGGCGCCTTCTACTGCCTGCGCGAGACCAAGCTGCCGCCGCTGGCCGCGCTGCGCGAGGCCGGCGTGCCCGTCGCGCTGGCCACCGACCACAACCCGGGCACCTCGCCGATCCTGTCGCCGACGCTGGTGATGAACCAGGCCTGCACGCTGTTCCGCATGACACCCGAAGAAGCGCTGCGCGGCTTCACCGTGCACGCCGCGCGTGCGCTGGGCCTGGCCGACCGCGGCCGGCTCGTCGCTGGCCAGCGCGCCGACCTCGCCGTCTGGGACCTGGGCCACCCGGCCGAACTCGCCTACTGGATCGGCCGCGCGCCCTGCCGCGGCACCGTCGTCGGAGGCATCGCACGATGAACGAGACCTACACCCTGCACCGCGGCTCGCGCCCGCTGGTCATCAGCGTGCCACACGCCGGCACCGAGATCGCCCCCGAAGTCGCCGCCACGCTGCTGCCGCGTGCGCTGGCCGTCGAGGACTGCGACTGGCATCTGGACCGGCTCTACGACTTCGCGGCCGAACTCGGCGCCAGCCTGATCGTGCCGCGTTACGCACGCTACGTCGTCGACCTGAACCGCCCGCCCGAGAACACGCCGATGTACCCGGGCCAGAACAACACCGAGCTCTGCCCGACCCGCTTCTTCAGCGGCGAGCCGCTGTACCGCGAGGGCCTGGCGCCCGACGAGGCCGAGGTGCAGCGCCGTGTTGAAACCTACTGGCGCCCGTACCACGCAGCGCTGCAAGGCGAGCTGGCGCGGCTGAAAGCCGGACACGGCCACGCCGTGCTCTTCGACGGCCACAGCATCGCCGCCGAGCTGCCCTGGCTGTTCGACGGCCGGCTGCCCGACCTGAACCTGGGCACGGCCGCCGGCCACGCCTGCGCGCCGGCGCTGCGCGAGCGACTGGCCGCGGTGCTGGCGGCGCAGAGCCGCTTCGGCCACGTCGTCGATGGCCGCTTCAAGGGCGGCTACATCACGCGCCACTACGGTCGCCCGCAACACGGCGTGCACGCGGTGCAGATGGAGATGACCTGGCCCTGTTACCTGGCCGAGGCGATGCCGCCGGTCTGGGACGCGGCCCGCGCCGCCGACGCGCGCGCCGTGCTGCGCACGCTGGCCGAGACGATGCTCGCATGGCGGCCTTGAACACCGAGTTCTGGGCGCCACGCGCCTGGGTCGGCGGGCGCTGGCGCGAGCAGGTGCGGCTGGCCGCCGGCGCCGACGGCTGCTGGGCCGCCATCGACTGCGGCGTCGCGCCGCCGCCCGGCGCCGAACGCCTGGCCGGCGACGTGCTGCCGGCGCTGGTCGACGCCCACAGCCACGCCTTCCAGCGCGCTTTCGTCGGCCTGTCCGAACGCCGCGACAGCGCGCACGACGACTTCTGGTCCTGGCGCGACCGCATGTACGGCGTCGCGCTGAAGCTGCGGCCCGAGCAGTTGCGCGCCGTCGCCGCCCATCTCTACGCCGAGCTGCTGGCCGGCGGCTACAGCCAGGTCTGCGAGTTCCACTACCTGCACCACGACCTCGACGGGCGGCCGTATGCCGAGCCGGCCGAGATGTCGTTGGCGCTGGCCGACGCGGCGCAGGACGCCGGCATCGGGCTGACGCTGCTGCCGGTGCTGTACGAACGCGCCGGCTTCCAGGCCGAGGCGCTGCGCACCGACCAGCGCCGCTTCGCGACGACGCCGCGCCAGGTGCGTGAGATCGCCGACGCGCTTCGCGGCCGGCCCGGCGTGACGGTCGGCGCGGCGGTGCATTCGCTGCGCGCTGCGCGCCCGGCGTCGATCGCCGAACTGGCCGCGGCCTGCGACGGCCCGCTGCACGTGCACGTCGCCGAGCAGACCGCCGAGGTCGACGACTGCCTGGCGGCCACCGGCTGCCGGCCGATCGAATGGCTGGCGCGCCATGCCGGCCTGGACGCGCGCTGGCAGCTGGTGCACGCGACGCATGCGACGCCCGACGAGATCGCGGCCGTCGCGGCGTCCGGCGCGGGTGTCGTCATCTGCCCGGCGACCGAAGCCGACCTCGGCGACGGCTTCTGCGACCTGCCGCGCTGGCTGGACGCCGGCGTGCCGCTGGCGGTCGGCTCGGACAGCCAGGTCGTGCGCGCCTGGCCCGAGGAGCTGCGCTGGCTGGAATGGGGGCAGCGGCTGCTGCACCGGCGGCGCAACGTGGCGGCGGCGCCCGGTGTCGAGCCGGCGAGCGCCGCGCGGCTCTTCGAGCGCCTGCGCGCCGGCGGCGGCACGGCCGCGGGTTTCGCGCGCTGGGGGCTGGAGGTCGGTGCGCGGGCCGATCTGGTCGAACTCGACCCGGCCGAACCGGCGCTGGCGGGCCTGCCACCGGGTCACCGCCTCGACGGCCTGGTGTTCGGTGCGCCGGCAGCGCCGTTCCGCCGCACGCTGGTGGCCGGACGCTGGGCGGCGCCGGACCGGGAGGCGATCCGGGCGCGCTTCGAGGCGGTGATGCGGGACGTCTGGGACGGGGTCTGACGGTTCAGCGATCCCAGCGCTTCGGCGGGATGTAGATGGTCTTCTCCGACGCCCGGTCGGACTTGCGCCGCTCGCGCTTCGGCCAGTCGCAGCTGCCGCAGTCGCAGCAGCTCAGGTAGTCGCAGGCGCGGCCCAGCGTCCGGGTGTCCGGCAGGTCGCAGCCGCCGAGCCCGTGACCGCCATCGCAGGGCAGGTCGCACGGCAGGTCGCAGACACCGCGCTCGGCATGAAGCCGGCGCAGCGCGGGCTGGTGCCGGCGATGGACCACGCCGCACAGGCGGGTCCGCTGCCGGGTCAGGCCCAGGCCGGTGAACACGCCGTAGCGGCGGACCGCCCGGTACCCGAGTGCCGAGCAGCTGGCCCGGCCGGTGTGGTGGCGATAGGCGCAGCAGAAGCCCTTGTGGGGCGAGAGGTGGCGTTGGTAGAACCGGATGGCGGCGAGGACGACACGGCGCATGCAGCGAGGCCTAGGGTTCGCGCACGCGCGCGGCGGCAGGCCGGCCCGCCAGGCGCGCCAGGAAGGGGCCGACCTTGCGCTGCAGGACGGGCACCAGCCTGGGGTCCATGAACTGGTAGTCGTCCGGGATGTCGAGCACGACGACGCGTTTGCCGCCCAGGTGCCGGCCGAACTTCCTCGTGAGCTTGCTGCGGTGGGCCTTCTCCATCACGAAGATCAGGTCGGCCCAGGCCAGGATCTCGGGATCGACCGGCGTCTCGGCGCTGTCGTGCACGCCGGCCGACTGGCATTCGATGCCCGGGTGGGACGAGAAGACCGCCTCGGCCGTCGGACTGCGAAGACGGTTCTGGCTGCAGACGAACAGCACGTGGTGCACGGGGAGCGGAGCCTGTCCTTCGATCTCGGCGGTCGGTCCGCGGGAGGCGGACGGCGCGCGTGGCGGGCGGGATGCTGACACAGGGGGGCCGGCGCGGCCAAGGTGGCGCGAGCGTTCGACGATCCTGCGGGGCGCCCGCCGGACGCCCTCCGGACTCGAGCCCGTCGCCGAGACAGACCTCAGGCACCTCCGCGGCCGCCTGCCGGGCGCCTCGTGCGCGCATACATCGCCGAGGCCACCAGCGGCCCGACGACCAGCGGCGCCCATGGAAGACCGGTGACGCCTTGCAGGTAAGCCCACAGCAGAGGATTGGCGATGTGCGGGCAGAGCGACGGACGCAGGCAGAGGCCCGCGAGGGCTGCCGACGCCAGCAGCGGTGCCGCGAGGGTGGCGCCCGCGGCCACGATGACCAGGGCGACGAAAGCCGCCCGGCGCCCCGCCGCGTGGCCCATGCCGCCGACCCGGCATGCGGCCAGGCCGACGACGATCAGCACCAGGAGGTTGCCGAGTCCCAAGCCGATGGCGAGCGCCGTCTCCAGCCCGGGCAGCGTCCTGTAGAGGCCGGCGCCTTCCAGTGCAGCCTGAAAGCCCAGGAGCACGAGAGCTGCCGAGCCGACGCCCGCCAGCAGGACAGCTCGTGTGATGTTCGGGTTCAGGGTCGAGCGCCTTCGCGCGGGGGTCGGGTCGTCGCCGCGCCGGCACTCGCCCGAGGGCTCAGCCGGCGAGTGCACGACAGTCTGCACCGAGTTCCGCCGCCCATTGCGCAAGCTCGTCGGGCGTTCCCAGCACGAACTCGCGCTCCAGCACGCTCAGGATCTCGTCCCTCCCCAGCGCAAGACCCCGGAGATGCCGCCAGTACAGGACGCCGAGAACGGCGCTCGCATCGTCCGGCTGGAGGCACAGACGCCCCAGATAGGCCCGTCCCGACGCCGACTCGTTGCGATGGAACGCGAGGCTGCGGATGAGCGCGTTCAGGCCGGTATGCAGCTTCCACAGCTCGGCCTCGGCGAGCGCACGGATGTCCCGCTTTTCCTCGGGAGAGAGGGCTGCGTCGAGCGACTCAGCCAGTTCGGTGAAGGTGCGGACCATGCTCGGGCTGACGGACGGCCGGCTGGCCAAGCGAACGACGCGACCCGGCCAGAAACGCCGCATGCTCGGCGGCCGTGCCGACCGCCAAGCGGGTGAAGTTCCGGCCGACGCGCTTCACGTCGGCGACGACTCCGGCGGGATCCAGCGATGGCGAGGTCGTCCGCCGTTGCAAAGATGATAGGCGCGACGCGGGATCGGGCGGGCGGCCTTGTCGGCGGGTCATCGTCTCGGCCGAGGAGTCCGTTCGGGTCGAGGCGTCACTTGGTTGCCGTGAACGAGAACGTGGGCGAGTAGTCGTTGTCGACCGCGTCCTGGTAGTGCAAGGTCAGGTGCAGCGTTCCCGTGACTTCACCGTCTCGCGCGAGACGACGTGCTTCGTACTCTCGAGGAGCGAACGTCAGTTGTTCGGCCAGCGCTTCGGTGCCGAGAAGGATCGAGCGGGCGCTTTCACCCTTGAGGAGAGTGTTGGCAGGGGGCTGAGAGTCCCGTCCACCCAGGAGAATCGTTCCGTCCGGGCGCGTCACCGACATCTCGATCTCGACATTTCGGGCGATCGAGTCACCGCGATTCGTGAGTTCCGCGATGACCCAGCCGTCGCGGTTGTACACGCGCGAAACCTCCGCACGCGGCGACTTCTCGGCGGCGAAGTACTTGGCTTGATCCTCGCGGGCCAGACGGGCTTCCCTCCAACCTAGCCAGGCGAAGAGAACGGTCGGCAAAAGCGCAAGAGCCGCGGCGACCTGAGCCACATAAGCGGCCCTCTCCGCGGGGCTCCAGTCGTTCCACTGCTGGCGGGTGGGAAGCATGGTGACGCCTCGCGTCCGAGTCAGCCCCGCGCACGCAAGCGAGGGGCGTCAGCCTGGTACGCGACGATAGTACGACGGGCGCGAACCAGGCTTGCGCTGCCGGCCCTCGCACGCTGGGGGCGCGCAGGCCGAGGCCGCGCGCTCACGGCGGCGGCTTGCGCGGTGGATTGCCGAACTCGGCATCCTGGGCGCTGAACATCGGAACGGCCGGCGCGCGATGCGGCTGCGGCGGCGGCAGCGCCACCACCATGGTGAAGGCGATGCGATCCGTGAGCGATCGACGGTCCCGCGTGAGTTCGATGAGGATCGCGTCGAGCGCGAGCCAGGCCGCTCCTGCGGTCGGGACCGCGGCAAATGCTTGCTCGGAGACCGTCGCTTCCAGCCACTGACTGTCCCCGGCTGCCAGCAGTAGCCAAGGCATCGCCAGGCACCCCGCGCGCAGCATCGCCTGCCAGACCTGCATGGGGCGCCCGCTCGTGGTGACGACCGCAATGTTCAGGACGTGTTTCCCCGGCGACACACCGCTTCTCAGAGCCAGAAAGTACGTGTGGTAGGCGAGGAAGAGAAGGGCGTACTCGAACGTACCGGCACTCGGTGTCCCGAGGCAGTAGGCAGCGTAGGCGGTGGGTATCAGGAGGGCGGCGCAAGCGCAGAGGTCGAGCAGATACGCAGAGCTGCGTGCTCTGCTCGTCGCCAGGTAGGAATGGGGATCGGGGGCGGACATCGCGCGGCCTGACGTTCGACGTGAGGCGGGGCCGACGACCGGCCACGCGGCGCCGAGAATACCGAGGCAACGGAGCGTGGCCGGTGGTCGGGCCCCGCCCGGATCGAGGGGTCCGCCGTCATCGCCGTGTCGGCCCGCACTACGGCAGCAAGGCGCGCAGACCCTCGAAGCCGAGAACAAGCGTTGCAGCGGCATCGGCCAGCAACAGCAGCGCCGCGATGTCGATGGCGAGGCGGACCTGGAAAGGCCAGTCCTCCGTGACGGCCTCGCCCGGACCGATGAATTCGGCCGGAACGCCCCGAAGTCGCTGGAGAACGTAACGCAGCATCAGCAGGCCGATGACCGCAACGGCGGCGTAGCCCCACTCGAAAGGCTCATGGATGGCGAGCGCCGCGGCAGCCGCGACGACCCAGCCCGCCATGACGACGAGTGCCGTGCGTCGGGCCAGGCCGACGGGCCTGAGAAGAGACCAGGGGTTGTCTTCCAGTAGCGGCTTGCGCTTCCATCGCTCTCCTGGGTCGCGCATCATCTCCTCCCGCCGCAGCGCGCTCCGCGAGGCGAACGCTCAGGTGTCATGTCGCAGCACCGGATTCAACACCTTGGAAACGACCCCGCGGCCGACGATGCGTTCGCCTTCTTGAACGGTGAACTCGAAGCCGGGGTGCAGGCGGCCCTCCTGATACTCGGGCACGAACAGCCACAGATGGGCTCTCACCGTCTGGCCCGGTGCCGCGGCGTCGCAGCCGATGTACTCGTGCGCCGCGCCGTTGAGCGTCCCGGCGAGGCCGAAGTCGTGATCCGGACGGTAGCCCGAGACAGCGGGCGCCCGACGACCGCCCCGCTCGGTGGGAAGGAACTCGATCTCGGCTTCGATATCGGGCGGACGGACCGTGATCGGCATGGCAGCTGAGCTTCGGCAGGGGTGGCGGCCTCGGGCTGTCGCAGCCCGCTCGAGGACGCCCGCGCGGCCGGTTCATGCCGCGGTCTCACGCATGATAGGGACATCCTCATCGCGTCCGGCCCGGCCGAGGTGATCCCTCGGCGCCCGCCGCGACGACGAAGTCGTGCAAGCCCGGCTCCACCCGCAGCGCCCGGGATCACCCGGAGCCCGTCGCCGCCGCGCGGACATGACACTTGTCAAGCCGACTGCCGGCGCGACAAGGATCCCGATGCCGTATTGCCCCCTCGCACGCCGCGTGCGCCGCCCCGCATGAAGACCGGCCTGCACGCCCAGCTGCGCCAGCGCGCCGCGGAAGGCCGGCCGATCCGCATCGGCCTGATCGGCGCCGGCAAGTTCGGCTCGATGTACCTGGCCCAGGTGCCGAACACGCCGGGCGTGCACCTGGCCGGCATCGCCGACCTGTCGCCGGACGGCGCGCGCCGCAACCTCGAACGTGTGGGCTGGCACCCGTCACGCGCCACCGCGCCCAGCCTGGACGCCGCGCTGGCCGACGGCCGCACCCACGTCGGCGAGGACTGGCAGGCGCTGGTGCGGCACCCGGCGATCGACGTCGTCGTCGAATGCACCGGCCACCCGGTGGCCGCGGTCGAGCACTGCCTGGCCGCGTTCGCCGAGGGCAAGCACGTCGTCAACGTGACGGTCGAGGCCGACGCCTTCTGCGGCCCGCTGCTGGCGCGGCGCGCGGCCGAAGCCGGCGTCGTCTACTCGCTGGCCTTCGGCGACCAGCCGGCGCTGATCTGCGACCTCGTCGACTGGGCGCGCACCTGCGGCTTCCCGGTCGTCGCCGCCGGGCGCGGCCACAAGTGGCTGCCGCACTTCGCGCAGTCGACGCCGGAGACGGTCTGGGGCCATTACGGCCTGACGCCGCTGCAGGCCGAACGCGGCGGGCTGAACCCGAAGATGTTCAACAGCTTCCTCGACGGCTCCAAGCCGGCGATCGAATGCGCCGCGGTGGCCAACGCCACCGGGCTGGCGGTGCCTTCGGGCGGCCTGCTGTACCCGCCGGCGGCGATCGACGAGATTCCCGGCGTCACGCGGCCGCAGGCCGAAGGCGGCGTGCTGGAGCGCAAAGGCATGGTCGAGGTCATCTCCTCGCTGCGCCGCGACGGCACGCCGATCGACTACGACATCCGCATGGGCGTCTGGGTGACGGTCGAAGGCGAGGCCGACTACGTGCGCCACTGCTTCGAGGAGTACGGCGCCAAGACCGACCCCAGCGGGCGCTACTTCACGCTCTACAAACGCTGGCACCTGATCGGCCTGGAGGTCGGCTGGTCGGTGGCCAGCGCCGCGCTGCGCGGCGAAGCCACCGGCGCCGCCACCGCCTGGGTGGCCGACGTCGTCGCCACCGCCAAGCGTGACTTGCGGATCGGCGAGCGGCTGGACGGCGAAGGCGGCTACACCGTCGTCGGCCGCCTGCAGCCAGCCGAAGCGTCGCGCTTCTATGGCGGCCTGCCGCTGGGGCTGGCACACGATCTGGTGTTGAAGCGCCCGGTCGCCGCCGGGCAGATGCTGAGCTGGGACGACGTCGTCGCGCGGCCGGAACTGCCGGCGTGGCGGCTGCGGCGCGAGATGGAGGCGCTGGCCTGACCGGCCGGGCGGGCGCGGGCGACTATCGCCCCACCGCCCCGCCGCCCTCCCCGTCGTGCCGACAATGGCTGCGGTCCACGCCACCGGAGGAACCGCATGCCCCGCACCGCCGCCCACCCGTTCGCCGAGACGATCCGCCGCTTCGAGACGGCGTCGGGCGACGGAGGCAACCTGTTCTCGCTGCCGGCACTGGCCGAGCGCTTCCCGGGGGTCGCGCGGCTGCCGGTGTCGCTGCGCATCGTGCTGGAAAGCGTGCTGCGCCACTGCGACGGCCGCAAGGTGACGGCCGAGCACGTCGCGCAGCTCGCCGGCTGGGCGCCGAACGCGCCGCGCACCGAGGAGATCCCGTTCGTCGTCGCGCGTGTCGTGCTGCAGGACTTCACCGGCGTGCCGCTGCTCGCCGACCTGGCGGCGATGCGCAACGTCGCCCAGCGCCTGGGGCGCGATCCGAAGACCATCGAGCCGCTGGTGCCGGTGGACCTGGTCGTCGACCACAGCGTGATGGTCGACCACTACGGCAGCGCCAAGGCGCTGGACCTGAACATGCAGCTGGAGTTCAGGCGCAACCGCGAGCGCTACCAGTTCATGAAGTGGGGCATGGGCGCGTTCAGCACCTTCGGCGTCGTGCCGCCGGGCTTCGGCATCGTGCACCAGGTGAACCTGGAGTACCTGGCGCGCGGCGTGCACCGCGGCGCCGACGACGTCTTCTACCCCGACACGCTGGTCGGCACCGACAGCCACACGACGATGATCAACGGCGTCGGCGTCGTCGGCTGGGGCGTCGGCGGCATCGAAGCCGAGGCGGCGATGCTCGACCAGCCGGTCTACCTGCTGACGCCCGACGTCGTCGGCTTCGAGCTGAGCGGCCGGCTGCGCGAAGGCGTCACCGCCACCGACCTGGTGCTGACGATCACCGAGATCCTGCGGCGCGAGAAGGTCGTCGGCAAGTTCGTCGAGTTCTGCGGCGAAGGCACCCGCTCGCTGTCGGTGCCCGACCGCGCGACGATCGCCAACATGGCGCCCGAGTACGGCGCGACGATGGGTTTCTTCCCGGTCGACGAGAAGACCGTCGACTACTTCGCCGGCACCGGGCGCACGGCGGCCGAGATCGAAGCCTTCGAGGCCTACTTCCGCGCCCAGGGCCTGTTCGGCGTGCCGGCGGCCGGCGCGATCGACTACAGCACGCTGATCCGGCTGGACCTGGCCACCGTCGCGCCCAGCCTGGCCGGGCCGAAGCGGCCGCAGGACCGCATCGAGATCGGCGACGTCAAGCAGCGCTTCGGCGAGCTGTTCTCGGCGCCGGTGGCGGCCAACGGCTTCAACCAGCCGGCCGCGCGCCTGGGCCAGGCGGTGAAGACACGCGACGGCCTGGCGCTGCGCGACGGCGATGTGCTGATCGCCGCGATCACCAGCTGCACCAACACCAGCAACCCCGGCGTGATGCTGGCCGCCGGCCTGCTGGCGAAGAAGGCCGTCGAGGCCGGGCTGACGGTCAAGCCGCACGTCAAGACCTCGCTGGCGCCGGGCTCGCGCATCGTCACCGACTACCTGACGAAGACCGGCCTGCTGCCCTACCTGGAACGGCTGGGTTTCGCCGTCGCCGCCTACGGCTGCACGACCTGCATCGGCAACGCCGGCGACCTGGCGCCCGAACTCAACGAAGCCATCACCGCGAACGACCTGGTCTGCGCCGCGGTGCTGTCGGGCAACCGCAACTTCGAGGCGCGCATCCACCCCAACCTGAAGGCCAACTTCCTCGCCAGCCCGCCGCTGGTCGTCGCCTACGCGATCGCCGGCACCGTACGGCGCGACCTGATGAGCGAGCCGGTGGGCAGCGGCCAAGACGGGCGCGAGGTCTGGCTGGGCGACATCTGGCCGAGCAGCGACGAAGTCGCGGCGCTGATGCGCAGCGCGATGGACGGCCCGACCTACCGCGAGAACTACGCCCGCGTGCAGGCCGAACCCGGGGCGCTGTGGCAGCAGATCGCCGGCGCCGGCGGCGAGGTCTACGCCTGGCCGAAGAGCAGCTACATCGCCGAGCCGCCGTTCTTCCAGGGCTTCACGCTGGTGCCGCCGCCGGTGCAGCCCGGCGTGCAGGGCGCGCGCATCATCGGCCTGTTCGGCGACTCGATCACCACCGACCACATCTCGCCGGCCGGCAGCTTCCGCGAGACGACGCCCGCCGGGCGCTACCTGCTCGAGCAAGGCGTGCTGGCGGCGGACTTCAACAGCTACGGCGCGCGCCGCGGCAACCACGAGGTGATGATGCGCGGCACCTTCGCCAACGTGCGCATCAAGAACCTGATGATCCCGCCGCGCGACGACGGCTCACGTGTCGAAGGCGGCTACACGCTGTACCGCGACGGCCGCGGCACGAAGGAACTGCTGCCGATCTACGACGCCGCGATGCGCTACGTCGCCGCCGGCGTGCCGACGGTGGTCTTCGCCGGCGAGGAATACGGCACCGGCTCCAGCCGCGACTGGGCGGCCAAGGGCACGATGCTGCTGGGCATCAAGGCCGTCGTTGCGCGCAGCTTCGAACGCATCCACCGCAGCAACCTGATCGGCATGGGCGTGCTGCCGCTGCAGTTCAAGCCCGGCGAGTCCTGGCAGAGCCTGGGACTGGCCGGCGACGAGACCGTCGACGTGCGGCTGGCGGTGCCGGTGCAGCCGCTGTCGGAGGCGACGCTGGTCGTCACCGCCGCCGACGGCACGCGCCGCGAGCTGGCGGTCACGCTGCGCATCGACACGCCGATCGAGGTCGAGTACTGGCGCCACGGCGGCATCCTGCCGTACGTGCTGCGCCAGTTGCTCGCCGGCTGAATCAGCCTTCGCCGTTCTCGATGCGGTAGCCGCCGCGCTTGTCGACGATGGCCACCAGCCGCACGATGCAGCCGTCGCCGTCCTTCCAGCGCCACGGGAAGGCGGCGAAGGTCACGCGCTTGCCGGTGACCTTGTCGATCTCGCCGCCGACGTTCTCGATGCCGCAGATGCCGGCCTTCAGGATCGCCTGGTGGCAGGGCTCCCACTCCGGGAAGTCCTCGATGACCTTGCGCCCGGTCTCGCGCTCGTACTCCATGTTGACCTGCGGCAGCAGGCCGTTGGGCCAGCCCGGGCCGTGCGGGCCGATGGCCGTGCCCAGCGGGTGGTCCAGCGCCTGGGTGTCGGTGCCGATCATCTTCACCTTCTTCTTCGCGAACCACTCGCCGGCTTCCTTGTAGAAGCCCGGCGAGTAGGCGTAGTACTGGCGGTTGTCGCCGTAGTGCTTGTGCCAGCCGGTGTTGACGATGACGATGTCGCCCTCGCGGATCTGCGGCGACGCGCGCTCCAGGTCCTCGGCGGTGATGACTTCCCACTTGCCCTTGGGAATCGAGACGACGACGCCGGTGCCGAAGAAGTACGGCAGCGGCACCTCGTCCATGAACGGCGTGCCTTCGACGACGTGCGCCGGGGCGTCGATGTGCGTGCCCGAATGCATCACCGTCGTGATGCGCTGCGTCAGCACGCCGCTGCGCGCCATCGTGTGCAGGCGCTCGATCTTCACGTCCTCGAAGTACGGCCAGCAGGGCTGCCCCAGGCCCCAGGGGTGGCTGAGGTCGTAGAACTCCAGCCCCATGTCGTTGTCGAGGTTCTCTTGGTAGGTGATGCCGCGGACGGTGATCGTCATGCCGTGCTCCGATGAAAGAGGTTTGATGTACCGCCATGCGGTATATATGTACCGTTTTGCGATGCATCAGGACTATCCTGATCACGATCGGGTAGAGGAATAGGGTTAACCCGGGGCTGCCGACGAATCCGACCTGCACTGGCAACGAATGGCAAACTCGCGCCCGCCATGAAGCAGAGCAAAGGCGGGATGACCGCAGACGAGGCCGGCAGCGGCGAACGCGCCGGCGGCGTGCAGGTCATCGCACGCGCCGCGGCGGTGCTGCGCGCGCTGCGCGATCACCCGGACGGGCTGTCGCTGGGCGAACTCGCGCGCCTGCTGGAGCTGCCGCGCTCGACGGTGCAGCGCATCGTCGAGGCGCTCGACCGCGAGCAGCTGGTCATCGCCGCCAGCCCGACACGCGGGGTGCGCCTGGGGCCGGCGCTGCTGGCGCTGGCCGCCGCGGCGCGTTTCGACGTCGCCGAGTTCGCGCGCCCGCTGCTGCAGGCGCTGGCGCGCGACAGCGGCGAGACGGTCGACCTGTCGCTGCTGGACGGCACGCGCCTGGTCTTCGTCGACCAGGTGGCCGGCGCCCAGCGGCTGCGCGCCGAATCGGGTGTCGGCGTCGCCTTCCCGCTGCACGCCAGCGCGCCCGGCAAGGCGATGCTAGCGGCGCTGACGGCCGACGAACTGGCCGCGCTGCGCCCGCGGCTCAGGCTGACGGCGCTGACGCCGAACACGATCACCACCTGGACAGCGCTGGACGCCGAAATCGACGCCGTGCGCCTGCGCGGCTGGGCCGTCGACGAGGAGGAGAACGCCGCCGGCATCTGCGCGCTGGCGGCGGCGCTGCGCCTGCCGGGCGGAGAGATCGCGGCGATCTCGATCCCGGTGCCGGCGATGCGCTTCGACGGCGTGCGCGAGGAACTCGCGCAGCGCCTGGTCGAACGCTGCAGCGCGCTGCGAGGCACGTTGCGCCGCGCCTGAGCCGGCGCGGCGCGCCGTGTCAGCGCGAGGCGCCGATCCGGACCACGGTCGACGCCGAGGCGCCGGCGTCGCTCTGCGCGCTGACGACGACGTCAAGCGCCGCCGAAGTACCGACCGGCGGCACGCCGCTCAGCACACCGGTGGCCGGGTCGATCGAGACCCACGACGGCAGCGACGAACCGTCGGCCAGGCGCGCGCTGTAGCTCAGGTTGATGCCGGCCGGCTTGTCAAAGCTGGTGCTCGCGTCGAAGCGGAAGCCGGTGCCCGGATCGGCGACGACGCGGTGCAGCGGCTCGACGACGACCAGCGCCGCGGCGCCCGCCGGCGTGACCGCCGGCAGGACACCCGCGCCGGACGCACCGCCGGCGCCGCCGGTCGTGCCCGCGCCGCCGGTCGACGTGCCGGACGAGGTCGCGCCCGGTTCGCCGCCGGCGCCAGCCGAGCCCGAGACGCCGCCACCGACGACGACCAGCGAGCCGGGCTGCCCGATGACGGGCGCCGCCGGGCCGCCGGCGGGCGGCAGTGTCAGCGACGACGACACCGGGCTGCCACTGCGCTGGGGCTCGTTCTGGTCGACCAGCTTCTCGGAGTTGACGTTGGACGAGGGCTTCACCGTCAGCGCGCCGTCGACGTACTGCAGCGCGTAGTTGTCCGCACTGCCGCCCGAGGCCACGATGGCGTACTGCCCGGGGGGCAGGCTCGCGCCGCTGGGCGCGCTGAGCTGCACGCCGCTGACGACGTCGGCGGTGTCGGCGTAGAAGAGCTGGCGCGTGTCGACGTGATAGCTCAGCGCCGGGTCACGCTCGCCGGCGATCTTGGACTTGTCGTCCGCGCTCACCGTCAGCTGCGCCTTGGCCACCGTCAGCGTGCCGTCGTGCAGCACGAGCTCGTAGTTGGCCGCCGTGCCGCCGCTGGCAGCGATGACGTGCGTGCCGGCCGTGGCCGCCGCGCCGGTGGCCGTGCTCAGCGAAACGCCGCTGACCACTGCCGCCGTGTCGCTGTACTTCAGGCCAGCGGCGTCCACCGTGTAGGCGAGCGTCGGGTCGGCCGCACCGTAGACCTTGGCGGCGTCGTTGGCCGTCACCGCGAGCTGCGCCTTGGACACGCTCAGCGTGCCGTCGAGGTACTGCAACTCGTAGTTGGCCGCGCTGCCGCCGCCGGCGGTGATGGCGTGCGTGCCGGCCGTCGCCGCGGCGCTGGTGGCCGTCGTCAGCGAGACGCCGCTGACCACCGAGGCCGTGTCGGCGTACTTCAGCCCGCTCGTGTCCACCGTGTAGGCCAGCGTCGGATCGGCCGCGCCGTAGACCTTGCTCGCATCGTTGGCGGTCACCGCCAGCTGCGCCTTGGCCACCGTCAACGTGCCGTCGTGCAGCACGAGGTCGTAGTTGGCCGCCGTGCCGCCGCTGGCCGCGATGGCGTGCGTGCCGGCCGTCGCCGCGGCACCGGTAGCCGTCGACAGCGAGACGCCGCTGACCACCGCCGCCGTGTCGCTGTACTTCAGGCCGCTGGTGTCCACCGCGTAGGCCAGCGTCGGGTCGGCCGCGCCGTAGACCTTGCTGCGGTCGGCCGCCGTGACGTCCAGCTGCGCCTTGGCCACGGTCAGCGTGCCGTCGTGCAGCACGATGTCGTAGTTGGCCGCCGTGCCGCCACTGGCCGCGATGGCGTGCGTGCCGGCCGTCGCCGCCGCGCCGGTGGCCGTGCTCAGCGAGACGCCGCTGACCACCGCCGCGGTGTCGGCGTACTTCAGGTCGGCGGCATCGACCGTGAAGCCGAGGGTCGGGTCGGCCGCGCCGTAGACCTTGCTGCGGTTGGCCGCGGTCACGTCGAGCTGGGCCTTGCTCACCGTCAGCGTGCCGTCGACGAACAACAGCTCGTAGTTGGACGCGCTGCCGCCGCCGGCGGCGATGGCATGCGTACCGGCCGTCGCCGCGGCGCCGGTGGCCGTCGTCAGCGAGACGCCGCTGACCACCGAGGCCGTGTCGGCGTACTTCAGGCCGCTGGTGTCGACCGTGTAGGCCAGCGTGGGATCGGCGGCGCCGTAGACCTTGCTCGCGTCGTTGGCCGTCACCGCCAGCTGCGCCTTGGCCACCGTCAGCGTGCCGTCGTGCAGCACGATGTCGTAGTTGGCCGCCGTGCCGCCGTTGGCGGCAATGGCGTGCGTGCCGGCCGTCGCCGCCGCGCCGGTGGCCGTCGACAGAGAGACGCCGCTGACGACCGCCGCCGTGTCGCTGTACTTCAGCCCGCTCGTGTCCACCGTGTAGGCCAGCGTCGGGTCGGCCGCGCCGTAGACCTTGCTGCGGTCGGCCGCCGTCACGTCGAGCTGCGCCTTGGCCACCGTCAGCGTGCCGGCGGTGAACGTGCCGAGCTGGTAGTTGCCGTCGGCCACCGCCAGCGTGCCCTGGGTGATGGCGTGCGTGCCGGCGGTTGCCGAGGCCCCGGTGGCGGTGCTCAGCAGGCCGGCGAAGACGTCGGCCGCGCTGTCGCCGCCGACCAGGCCCAGGCCGCCGACGCTGAAGCCCAGCGTCGGGTCGGCATCGCCGTAGGTCTTGGAGCGGTCGAGCGCGGTGACGTTGAGCGTGCGCGCCGTGATGTCGGCCTGCGCCGTCAGCGCCGTCAGCGAGTAGTTGCCCGCCGCCGCGCCGGTGAGCGACAGACCGCTGGTCGTGATGCTCTTGTTCGTGCCGGCGTCGGCCGTGCCGAAGCTGGCCGCCAGCGTGCCGGTGAGCGACACCGCGTCGCTGCCGACGACACCGGACAGCGCCGCCGTGCCGCCGAAGGTGGCGGTCGTCGTCGCGTCGTAGACCTTGTTCTGCGCCGTCAGGCCGGTGACGGTCAGCGCCTTGGGCGTGATCGTCGCCGCCTGGCTGCCCAGCGACAGCACGTAGTCGCCCGCCTGGGCGCCGGTCAGCGTCAGACCGCCGAAGCTGACGGTGTTGGCGCCGGCCACGGTGGCGGCGTTGTAGCTGCCGGTCGCCGTGCCGGTGAGCGCGATCGTGTCGCCGCTGTAGGGCTTGCCGTCGCTGCTGCTGCCGCTGCCCGCCGCCTGGGCGGTGAGCAGGCTGCCGCTGCCGCTGACGGTGGCCGAGAGCGAGCCGTCGTAGACCTTGCTCGAAGCCACGCTCAGGCCGCTGACGGTCAGCGTCTTGGCCGTGATGTCGGCAGTCACCGAGTCGGTGCTGATCGTGTAGTTTCCGGCGTCGGCGCCGGCCAGCGTCAGGCCGGAGAGCGTGACCGACTTGCCGGTGCCGGCGTGGCGGTCGGCGAAGGCGCCGGTGGCGGTGCCGGAGACCGAGACGACGTCGCTGTTCAGGTACTTGCCGTCGCCGCTGGTGCTGCCGCCGCCGACGATCGCCGCCGTGCCGCTGACCGTGGTGCTCGTCGTGCCGTCGTAGACCTTGCCGTTGGCACTCAGCCCGCTGACGTTGATCGCCTTGGGCGTGACGGTCAGCGTGCTCGAGCCGGTGGTGACGTTGATCGTGTAGCCCAGGCTGCTGGCGAAGCTGCCCTGGCCGTTGAGCGACAGCGTGTAGCTGCCCACCGGGATGTAGCCGGCACCGCTGGCGGTGTAGCTCGACAGGCTGGTGTTCAGCGAACCGGTCGTCGCGCTGGCGACGGTGTCGCCGTCGATGAAGCCGGTGATAGCCACCGTCGGCGTCGACGCGCCGCTGCCGTAGACGACGCTGCTGCCGCTGCCGGCACTCACCGTCAGCGTCGGCGCGGTGCTGTAGAGGAACCAGTCGCCGCTGGCCGCGTAGGCCGGCGTGCTGCCGGCGCTGTAGCTCTGCGCGTAGTGCTTGGCGTAGCCCGTCATGCCCTCGGTCGTGCCGCTGGGGCTGGTCGAGTAGACGAGGTAGCGGCCCGTGCCGGCGTCGATGCCGGTGTCGGCGGTCGTGTTGTTGACGAAGTTGCGGCCCGCGGCCAGCACCAGGTTGCCGCTGCCGTTGGCGACGGTGCCGGCCAGCGTGATGTCGCTGCTGGCGCCGCTGGCCTGCAGCACGAGGCCGTGGTCGGCCGACAGGCCGGCGGCGTCCACCGTGCTGCTGCTGCTGGTCTTGATGTCCAGGCTGCCGAAGTTCCCGGCCAGGTTGCCGATGGTGTTGTTGCCGGCGGTGAGCACGGCGCTGCCGTCGCCGCCGAAGCGCAGCCGCTGCGTATCGAGCGTGCCGCCGCTTTGCGTGACGCCACCGCCGAAGCTGCTGAAGCGCAGGTCGCCGGTGCTGGCGGTGAGCGCGGAACTGCCGCCCAGCGAGATCGTGCCGTCGTTGGTGAACAGCTCCAGTTCGCGGCCGACCGCGGCACCAGACTTCAAGGTGGTGGTGACGGCAAGGCCGCCGCTGCCGCCGGCCAGGCGCAGGTTGGAGTCCAGCGTGCTGGCGCCGCGCAGCATCGAGGCCTGGGTGAAGTCCAGCGCGCCCAGCGTCGTCAGGCCGACCTGGTCGCCGCTGCCGAACTGCAGGGTGTCGAAGCCGCTGCTGTGCTGGATTGCGGCGCCCATCTCGGCGGCGGTCAGCGCCAGCCCGGTGCTCGACGAGCCGCCCAGCGTCACCGCCAGGCTGGCGTCGGACGCCGCGACCAGCAGGGTGTCGTAACCCTGGATCTGCGTATCGGAGGCCAGCACCAGCGCACCGCCATTGGCGGTGGTGCCGCGCACGCGCAGTTCGACGCGCTCGGTGCCCGAGGCGTCGCCGATCACCGCGCCGGCGTTGAAGCGCATGCCACGGCCCTGGCCGCCCGAACTGAGCCCGGCGTTGGACAGCAGGATCTGCGCGCCGTCGATCGACGACAGCGTCAGGTTGCCGGCGTCGGAATGGGTCTTGTCGTTGCCGTTGACCAACTGCATCGAGACGTTGCCGGTGCCGGCGTCGACCGAGGTGCCGGCAGCCTGGCTGATGACGGCGGCGCAGCTGCTGCAGTCGGCGTCGACAACGCCGTTGGCCAGGCTCTGGTTGGCGATGACGTTGAAGTCGCCGTTGTCGGTGACGATGTTGGCGCGCAGGTGCACCGAGCGCCCGGCTTCCAGCGTCAGGTCGCCGCCGTGGCCGCCGGCGCTGGCGACGATGTCGCGCAGCACGGTGACGTCGTTGCTCGCCTGCAAGGTCACCGCAGTGCCGGCATTGAGCATCGAGGTGATCGCCTGCGGCGTGATGACCGCGTCCTGGCCGGTGTGCGTCGAAAATGCCAGCAGCCCGGCGCTGCCGCCGATGCCGTTGAAACCGGTGCCGTTGCCGGCATACAGGCTGCCGCTCCAGTTGGCGTTGCCGTTGCTGCCGTTGATCTGGTCGGTGCTGACCGGCGCGGCATTGCTGTCGGCCAGCAGCGTCAGCGCCAGCGCCTGGCTGGCGTTGGCGCCGGTGCCTGCGTTGGGCTTGACCCAGACCAGCGGCCGCCAAGCGACCTGCTCGGCCGAACTGACGAGGCTGGGCAGCAGCGTCGCCTGCACGTCGCTGCTATAGCTCCAGCCGTCGAAGCCACTGGTCGACAGGTTGTCGCTGGCCGAGGCCAGGCCGATGACGCTGTTGCGCCAGCTCACCGGGCCCGACGCGCCGTGCGCACCCGAGATCAGCGTGATCGCACCGGCATTGGGCTCGCCGCAGTCGGTGAGGTTGCTGAGCACCAGCACGTCGCCGCTGGCGACCTGATGGCCCGAGACCTCGCGAGTCAGCACGATGAACTGCGAGCCGACGCCGTCGGAAGCGCTGTTGCCGACCAGACTGTTGCTTGCCGAGACGGTGGCCGCCTTGCTGCTCTCGCCGTAGGCGCGGCCGGTGCTGCCGTCGACCCAGGTCACGGCCCCGGCGCCGGCGCCGCCGCTGTAGGGGTTGGTCCAGTCGGTGCTGCGCACCAGGTAGTTCTTCTGGCCGCCGGACTCGACGACGACGACGCCGCGGTCGATCCGGGCGCCGTAGGTGTACGTGTCGACACTGGACAGGGAACGTCCGACGTGGTCGCCGGCGGTGCTGCCGATCAGGCTGTTGGACGTGCCGACGGTACCCGTCAGGCCGCCGGCGGCGACGTAGGTCACCGCGCCGACCCCGGCCGTGCCGCCGTTGGACCACCAGGGGCTGGCGACGACGTAGGCGCCACCATCCAGCGCGGTGATGCCCGACGTGACGTAATGCAGGCCCGAGTTCGGGTCGACCCAGGCGTTGTAGCCGATGGCGTCGCCTTGCTGGCTGCCGACCAGGCTGTTGGCGGTGCTGATCGTGCCGCCGGCGGCACCGTTCTTGAGCTGGCCGTTGCTGCCGTTGATCCAGGTCGCCGCGCCCAGCGACTCGGGGCGGTCGTACTGGGTCCAGGCGCTGGCCTTGTTCCACAGCGGCGAGCCGACGACGGCGTTGCCGTCGGCGAGCACCGTGACGCCGCCCTCGCCGACGCGGTCGCCGGCGTGATCGGACGTGCGGTCGAGCCAGTCGCCGTTCAGGTCGCCGTCGGGGAGAAGGCGGTAGATGGAGTTCGGCGTCGAAAAGCCCAGGCTGCCCGAGCCCGTGCTGCCGACCAGGCTGTTGGCCGCAGACACCGTGCCGGTGACGCCAGCCGTGCCGCTGCCCCAGGTGACGGCGCCGCGTTCGGCGTACCACTGCGGGTTCAGCAGCACGAAGTTGCCGTTCGTCAGCTCGGCCACGCCATCGACCGGCAGGCGGAAGCCGAGCACGTCGCCGGCATGGCTGCCGACGAGGCTGTTGGACGCCGACAGCGTGCCGCCGCTGCCGCCGCCGGCCAGCGCGCCGGTGCTGCCGTTGATCCAGCTGACCGCCCCGGCCTGCGCCGCGCCGGTGTTGTTCCAGCCCGGGCTGGCGACGAGCACGTTGCCGTTGGCGAGCTCCTTGACGATGGGCGTGCCGTTGTAGCGGAAGTTGGTCGTCAGGTAGTCCCACTCGCTGACCAGCGAGAGGTTCTGCGGCCCGTAGCTGACGTAGTAGCTGCGGCCCAGCGTGACGCCGCCGCCGCCGCCGTACCAGCTCTCGGTGGTCACCGTGCTGGCGAGGCCGAAGTTGTACGGGCCGACCAGGCGCTGCGAAGTGGTCGTGTAGGTGTTGCCGCCGCTGCTCGTCTCGCTGACGACCGGCACCATCCAGGCGGAGTTGGGCATCGTGCCGAGGCGGTCGCCGACGCTGGTGATGCTGGTGTGGTTGGCGTCGCCGTAGGTGTCCGGCGTGCTGCCGACCAGGCTGTTGGAGGAGCCGACGGTGCCGCTGCGCTGGCCGCTGCCGATCCAGGTGACGGCGCCGCGGCCGCCGTTCCACAGCGGGCTGATCGCGACGTAGTTGCCGTTGTCCAGCGCGTAGCCGAGCAGGCCGACGTGGTCGCCGGTGGTCGTCAGGTAGTAGGTGGTGTCGGTGAAGCTCATGCCGGCGCGCGTCTGCGTCGCCGTGCTGGTGCTGACGACGTCGCTGACACTGCCCACCAGACTGTTCGAGAGCGACACGGCACCGGCAGCGCCGCTGGCACCGCCGCCCCAGCTGACCGCGCCCTTGCCGCCGTCCCAGCCGGGGCTGCGCACCAGGTAGTCGCCGTTGGCCAGCACGTCGACGCTGGCCGAGAGCTGAGCGTCCCAGGCCCCGGTCACCTGCACCAGGTTGCTGCCGTTGCCGACCGTGGTGGTTGAACGCGAATCCGTCAGGTGGATGCTGCCGACGTAGTCGCCGTCGTGGCTGCCGACCAGGCTGTTGGAGGCCGTCACGGCGGCGCCGCTGCCGGCCTCGCCGCGCGCATAGCCGTTGGTGCCGTCGATCCAGGTCACCGCGCCGTAGGCAACCGTGGAGGTCGCGGCGCTGCGGTTGCCCCAGTGCGGGCTGAGCACGATGGCGTTCGGCCGCAGGCCGTCGGCGTCGAGCGTGCCCACCGGCAGCGCGCCGCCGAGGCCGACGCGGTCGCCCACGTGGTTGCCATACAGGCTGTTGGCGGTCGACAGCGTGCCGCTGATGCCGCTCGCGCCCGAGCCCCAGGTGACGGCGCCGCCGTCGCTGGCACCGACGTCGGAGTAAGGCGTCACGACGAGGTAGTTGCTGCCGGAGAGCTGGACGACGCTGCTGGACGCGAAGTCGGCCGCGGTGCTGCCGACCAGGCTGTTGGCTGCCGACACGGCGCCGGCGACGCCGCTGTTGCCGGCGCCGAAGGTGACGGCCCCCTTGCCACTGCCCCAGGCCCGGTTGTGAACGAGGTAGTTGCCGTTCTCCAACTGCACGATGCCACTGCTGCTGGCCTGCGTGCGTGTGCTCTGCGTCGTCGTCAGCACGTAGGTGACGGTGTAGTCGTAGGTCGTGTACGGCGTCGCCGTCGCCGCGTCGAGCGCGCCCAGCGCCGAGCCGGCGGTGCCCGTCAGGCTGTTGCTGCTGCCCAGCGTCGCGCCGGTGCTGCTGCCGCCGAAGACGTAGCCGGTGCCGCCGGCGACCCAGGTCACGGCGCCGTTGGGCGCGTTTTCGAGGTAATGGCCGGCCGCGCCGTTGGCGCTGTCGCTCCAGTACGGGCTGGAGACCAGGTAGTTGCCGCTGCCGACCAGGCTGATGCCGCCACTGCCGACGAAGTCGTAGGCATGGCTGCCGACCAGGCTGTTGGACGCGCCGACGGCGCCCACGCTGCCGGCCGCGTCGCCGTGCGTCACGGCGCCGGCGTAGGCCGCGGCGCCATTGGTCCAGGTCGGGCTGCTGACGACGTAGCTGCCGTCGGGCAGCGCGGTGATGCTCTGGCCGACCGCGTCGCCGACGCCGCCCGGAGGCGCCGTGCGGCGGTTGGTGGCGCCCTGGGTATAGGTGTAGGGCAGGCTGAGGTCGACGCCGAGCACATAGAGCTTCTTGCTGCCGCTGTCGGTGTCCACCAGCGCCTGGCTGCGAATGCCGGTGCTGCCGACGAAGGCGGTGCTGGCTGACACCGCGCCGCCGGCCGCGCCGTTGGCCAGCGCGCCGGTGCTGCCATTCATCCAGGCCGCGGCGCCACGCCCGTTGAACCAGTTCGGCGCCGCGACGACGACGTTGCCGTTGGCGAGTTCGGTGATCGTCGTCGTGCCCGTCGTGACGACGTTGCCGTAGGCGTCGTAGGTGGTGATGTTGCCCAGGCGATCGTCGGCGGTGACCGTGATCGAGCCGTTGTTGACGATCGTGTTGCCCGAGTAGGAGTAGCGCGTGACGCTGTCGGCGTTGGCGGTGCTGCCGACCAGGCTGTTGCCGCTGCCGATCGTCGCGCTGCCGCTGCCGGCCTTGCTCTGCCAGGTGATGGCGCCGGCCGAAGCGGTGGTGGCCTGCTGGATCGCGTAGGCGCTAGCGCCCGGCACCGTGTTGGGGTCGGCGATGCTGGTGCTGAAGGTGTTGACGCCGCTGACCTTGCCGTACAGCGGGCTCAGCACGAGGTAGTTCTCGTTGGACAGCAGCTTGATGCCACCGCCACCGGCGTGCACGCCCGCGGCGGCACCGCGCAGGTTGGACAGCAGCGCGCCGGTGCTGGCGTTGAACAGGTAGACCGCGCCGGTGTCGGCGTTGGCGCCGGTGTCGGCGTTCGGCGCGCTGATGATGACGTTGCCGTTGGACAGCACCTTGGTGAAGGTGCCGAAGCCGTTGTCCGCGGCGGCCGTCGGGTCGTCCAGCGACAGCGAGGCGATCGAGTTGCCGGCGTTGTCGACGATGATGTTGCGCGGGTCCAGCAGCAGCCGGCCGGCGCGGCCCTTGGGCGCCGCGAGGTCAGCGTTGCCGCCGAAGACCAGATCCTGCTTGCCGGAGACTTCGGCGCTGCCGCCGTTGCCGCCCGAGCCACCGCCGCGTGCGCTCACGCGGCCGCCGAAGGTCGTGCGCTCGTCGGACCAGAGCACGACCTCGCCGCCGTCGCCGCGGCGCGTGGCGTCGGCGCGCAGCACGGTCGTGCCGTTGACGCCCAGTTCACGCGCGTTCGCGAGATCGGCGTCGCCGCCGTGGAAACCGCCACCGACCCGCACGCGGCCGCCGCCGTCGCGGCCGCTGGCGTCCAGCGTCGCGGCGCGCAGCTGCACGCTGTCGGCCGTGACGGCGACCTCGCCACCGTGGCCGGCGCGGCCCAGCGCGCTGAACGTGGCCGAGCTGTAGACGCGATCGTCGGCGGTGAGGCGCACCTCGCCGCCGCTGCTGCCGTCGGCCTTCAACGCCGCCGAGGCGGTCTGCACGACGGTGCCGGCGTCGACCGTGATGCGGCCGCCGCGGCCGCTGGCGGCGCTGGTGTCGAGCACGCCGCCCTGGCCGAGGTAGTCGGCCTGCACTTCGATGCGGCCGCCCGCGGCGGCCACCTGGCCATCGACCTCGACACGCGAACCTTCGATCTGCACGCGGCCGCTGCCGGCCTCGATGCGGCCGCCGGCCGTCACCAGGCGCAGCGTGCCGCCGTCGTCGACCAGCGCATCGGCGCCGGCGCTGCCAGCCACCGCCTGTTCGCGCAGGCGCTGCGCGGCGCCGGCGCTGAGGATCACGCGGCCACCTTCGGCTTGCACGAGCTGGCGGTTCTCGACCAGCGAGGCCACCGTTGCCGGGTCGACCTTGACGCCCAGCAGCTCGCTGCCGGCGACGTCCAGCGTCACCGCGTCGCCGGCGGCCAGCGCCACCGTGCCCAGGCGCGCGCTGACCACGCCTTCGTTGAGGACCTCGGGCGCCAGCAGCGCGACATAACCGCCGTTGGCGGCGTTGATCGTGCCCTGGTTGACGACGCTGCCGGTGGCCGTGCCGCGCGTGAACTTCAGGCGCCCGGCGGCGAAGTCGGCGTCGGCGATGTCCAGCGTGCTGGCGACCAGGCCGCCGACGTCGACGCGCGAACCGCGGCCGAAGACGATGCCGTTCGGGTTGACCAGCAGCACCTGGCCGTTGGCGTCGAGCCGGCCGTAGATGGCCGACGGGTCGGCGCCGGTGACGCGGTTGAGCAGCACCGACTGCGCGTTGGGCTGCTGGATCTGCACCTGCGCCTGGCTGCCGATGTCGAAGCTCAGCCAGTTGATCGCCGCGCGCTGGCTGGTCTGCGAGATGTCCAGGCGTGTGCCCTGCTGGCGCGTCGTCGCCTGGCCGTTGACCAGCTGGCCGCCCTGCGGCAGCGCGCCGGCGGCCGGCGGGCCGGCCCAGGCGGCGCCGGTGCCGAGCACCAGCCCGGCGCCCAGCAAGAAGCCCGCCACGCCGCTGCTGCGCTTGCCGCGCGAGCGCGTGCCTTCGGCGACCGCGACGCAGGCGCCGGTGCTGTCGTTCCAGACGAGACGATAGATGCGGTTCAGGGCGCCAGGACCGTGGTTCATGGAGGTACTCCGGAAATGAGGCGGGGCGGCGGGCGCGGGGCCCGCACGCGGGTCGTCGGGCTCAGAAGGCCTTGACGAGCGAGACGAAGAGGCGCGGGTCGCGGTGGGTGCCGTCGCTGTCGTCGCCGCTGGCGGTGCGCACGGGGTTGTCGCCCGCACGCCAGGCCAGCGCGCCACGCAGCTGCAGCTGGCCGGGGCCGGTCCAGCTGGCACCGACACCGGTCCCGGCCATCGAGTAGCGGTTGGGGTCCAGCGTCGCGCTGCTGCGTTCGTGGTCGCGGCGCAGCCAGGCGTGGTCGTGGAACACCGACAGCGTCAGCTCGGGCGTGAACTGGTGCCGCCACTCGATGCTGGCCAGCGTGCCGTCGTCGCCGCTCGGCTCGGAGGTCGAGTACGCGCGCACGCCGCTCGGCCCGGTGACGTTGAACTTCTGCGACGAGTCGAGGTTGCGGTTGGCGCGCTGGCCCGACAGCACGAACTGCAGCGTGTCGGCGCTGGTGACGCGCTGCAGCCGGGTCAGCATCCAGCTCAGCGTGCGGAAGCTGCCGTCGCGGTCGGGGCCGCCGGCCGCCTGGTCGGCGGCGAGGTCGCCGGCGTTGCCGCCCAGGTCCAGCCGGCCGAAGCCCAGCGCCAGCGAGAACTGCGTGACGCCGCCGCCGAACCAGGCGTCGGACACGTCGCCGCCCAGGGCCAGCGTGCGCGTGGCGACGGTCTTGTCGCTGATCTGGAGACCGGCGATGGCGTTGTCGAAGGCCTTGTGGTCGTAGTTCAGGCTCAGGCTGAGCGAGGCGCTGGTGCGGCGCAGCAGCGGGTAGTTCAGCCCCGCGCCCCAGGCCGTCGCACCGCCGCTGTAGCGGGTGGTGTTGAGGTCGTAGCCGTAGGCCAGCCGCGACAGCGTGCCGCTGGCGCGCAGGCCGTCGTAGCCGACCGGCGCGCTGTAGGCGGCGCTGCCGTAGTCGGAGCCGGCGCTGTGGCTGGCGAAGAACTGCAGCTGGTCGCCGAAACGCAGCGGGCTGTCGACCTCCAGGCTGCCGGAAGTCCGCCACTCGCCGCTGGCGCGCGTGCCCGAGTTGTCGAGCTGCAGATGGCCGGCGAGCCAGGCTTCGTCGCGCACCGAGACCACGAGCCGCGTCTCGCCCGGGGCGTCGCCGGGCTCGAGCACCGAGCTGGCGGCGACGCCGGGCAGCGCATCGAGCAGGCCGATCGCGCGCTGCACGTCGTCGGCGCGCACCGGCGCCCCGATCTTCTGGCGCGCGGTCATCGTCTCGACGATGCGCCGCTCGCCGACATTGCGCCCCGGCGGCGCCTGCTCGACGCGCACGCCGGACAGGCGGCCTTCGAGCACCTCGATCGTCACGATGCCTTCGCGCAGCTCCTGTTCGGGCAGGAAGGCGCGCACCAGATAGCCGGCTTCCTCATAGGCGCGGGCGACGGTGTCGGCGGCGCGGCGCAGGTCGGCCAGGCTCGCCGGCTGGCCGACGAACGGCGCCAGGCGCACCTGCAGCTCGGCTTCGGACAACAGCGTGACGCCGCGCAGCCGGAAGCCGACGACCTTCACCCGCGCACCGGGTGTCGCATCGGGCGACGCGGGAGCGGGGGCGGTCGTCGGCGGCGGGGGCGGTGGCACCGGGACATTGCGTTCGGTGTCGCGCAGCAGCTTGCCGGCGTCAGGAGGGGTTTGGGCGTGAAGCGGACCACAAACCAGCAGCGTGGCGGCAGCCACGGCACCCAGGGACTTCTTGTGCATTGATTCGGCTCCCTGAACCAGAAGAACCCGGGCCGTCGGCGACGGCTGCCGTCAAGCCCGGGAGTCAGGGAAGCTTAGGACCATGGCCCGGCATGCGCCACGAGAAATGACGCCATAAAACGCATCTTTAGCAGAAATACCTAGTTCATCCGAAGGACGCGCCGGACCCGGTCGTTCGCGAATCGCCGCAGGCGCGATGACCTACAGTCACGGCCGCAACACACCATGAACCGCCTCCAGACCGAACTCCACCGCCTCTACCTGGGCACGCCCTCCGACGGCCGTCACGCCTGGACCGACGCCGACGGCCGCGTGCGTGCCGCGGTGCTCGAACTCGTCGCGCCGGTCGACGCCACGCTGCTCGGCGCCGTCTGGGCCGGCGTGCAGAACGAGCTGGCGCTGCCGGCGCCGGCCATCGTGCTGTCGGGGCGCGACGGCCTGCAGCTGTGGTTCTCGCTGCAGCAGCCGGTCGAGGCGGCGACGGCCAGCGCGCTGGTCGACGGCCTGTGCCGGCGCTGGCTGGACGAATTGGCGCCGCCCCGGCGGCGCTGCTGGCCGGCCCCCGAAGCGGCGCCACCCGCCCTGCCCGGCAGCGAAGTCGGCACCGAGCGCTGGGCAGCCCTGGTCTCGCCCGACCTGGCGCCGCTGTTCACCGAAACGCCCTGGTTGGAGCTGCCGCCCGGCGACGACGCCCAGGCGGCGCTGCTGGCGCCGATGCGGCCCATCACGGCCGACGAACTGGCCGCGGCCCTGCGCACGCTGGCGCCGCCGGATGCGACCACGGCGCCGGGTGCGCCCGAGCCGCGCACGGCGCCCGAACGCGAAGCCGAACGTTTCCTGCTCGCGGTGATGCGTGACGCCGCGGCGCCGCTGGCGCAGCGCATCGAGGCCGCGAAGGCGCTGCTGCGCCGCTGATCAGGCCTGGCGCGCGGCCGCTTCGCGCAGCTTGTCCTTGCGGCTCTTGCGCCGGCCCTTGACGCCGCCGTTGCCGGCGGGCGCGGCCGGGGCGGTCTCGGTGGGCTCGAAACCGTCGAGACGCTCGCGTTCGACGCGCCGGCCCTGGCGCTTCTCGATCAGCCGGAAATGCGCCTCGCTGGCCGCGGTGACGAAGCTCCAGGCTTCGCCGCTGGCGCCGGCGCGCGCCGTGCGGCCGATGCGGTGCGTGTAGTCGGCCGCCGAACGCGGCAGGTCGTAGTTGATGACCGCCGCCAGCGCCGGAATGTGCAGCCCGCGCGCCGCGAGGTCGGTGGCGAGCACGACACGCAGCGTGCCGTGCGCCAGCTCGGCCAGCACGCGCGAGCGCGCCCCCTGGCTCAGGTCGCCGTGCAGGGCCGCGGCGGCGATGCCGGCGCGCTGCAGCTTGGCAGCGACCATCTCGCTGGCGTGACGCGTGGCGACGAAGACCAGCACCCGCGGCCAGTCATGCGTGGCCAGCAGCCGGCGCAGCAGCGGCGTGCGCTGCGCGGTGTCGACCACGACCGCGTGCTGCTCGATCTCGGGGCCGCCGGCCTCGGGTGCGGCGTCCACCGCCACCTGCACCGGCGCGTGCAGCAAACGCGTGGCCAGCGCCTGCACCGGCGGCGGGAAGGTGGCCGAGAACAGCAGCTGCTGGCGCTCGGCCGGCAGCAGCGCCAGCACACGCTCCAGCTCGTCGGCAAAACCGTCGTCGAGCAGGCGGTCGGCTTCGTCGAGCACCAGCAGCTGCACTTCGCCCAGCGTCAGTGCGTTGCGCTCGACCAGGTCCAGCAGCCGGCCCGGCGTCGCGACGACGACTTCCGCGCCGCCACGCAGGCCCATCATCTGCGGGTTCACCGAGACGCCGCCGAAGACGACGGCGACCTTCACCGGCTCGGCCATCTCGCGCGCCATCGCGCGCAGCGTCTGGCCGGCCTGCACCGCGAGTTCACGCGTCGGCACCAGCAGCAGCGCACGCGTGACACGCCGGCTCTCGCGCGGCGTGATGTCGAAGCGGTGCAGCATCGCCAGCGCGTAGGCCGCGGTCTTGCCCGAGCCGGTGGGCGCGCGCGCGACGAGGTCCAGGCCCTCGAGCGCCGGCGGGATCGCCTGCTGCTGCACCGGCGTCGGCGTGGCGAAGCCGAGTTCCGTGCAGGCGCGCTGCAGCGCCGGCGTCAGCCCGAGGGCGGCGAAGCCCGCACTCACAGCCGCCGCGCCTTGACGGTGCGGCCCTTGACCTTGCCGCGCGCCAGGCCGCGCAGCGCCTGCTCGGCGACGTCCCGGCGCACCGAGACGTAGGTCGAGAAGTCGTTGACGTCGATCTTGCCGACCGCCGCCGCCTGCAGCCCCAGGTCCTTGGTCAGCGCACCCAGCACGTCGCCGCGGCGGATCTTCTCCTTGCGGCCGCCGAGGATCTGCAGCGTCACCATCGGCGGCAGCAGCGGCGGCTGCGCCCCGGCCTTGGCCAGTTCGGCTTCCAGCTCCGCCAGCGGATGCCAGACGCTCTGCCGGCCCTGCATCTCGTCGATGCGGCCGACACGGCCCATCTCGTCGAGGCTGGCGAGGTTGAACACCAGCCCGCTCTCGCCGGCGCGCCCGGTGCGGCCGATGCGGTGCGTGTGCACCTCGGGCTCGGGCGTGATGTCGACGTTGATCACCGCTTCGAGCTTGCTGATGTCCAGCCCGCGCGCAGCGACGTCGGTGGCCACCAGCACGCTGGCGCTGCGGTGGGCGAAACGCACCAGCACCTGGTCGCGGTCACGCTGATCCAGGTCGCCGTGCAGTTCCAGCGCGACGATGCCTTGCGCCTGCAGCACCGCCACCAGGTCGCGGCACTGCTGCTTGGTGTTGCAGAAGGCCAGCGTGCTCTCGGGGCGGAAACGCTGCAGCAGCAGGCCGACGGCGTGCAGGCGCTGGCTCTCCGTCACCTCGTAGTAACGCTCGACGATCTGGGCGGCGGCGTGGGTCTCGGCCAGGCGCACTTCCTGCGGGTCGCGCAGGTAGCGCGCGGCGAGCTTGGCGACGTCGTCCGGATAGGTGGCCGAGAACAGCAGCGTCTGGCGTTTGCTCGGCGGCGGGCAGTGGCGCGCGACGGCGGCGATGTCCTCGGCGAAGCCCATGTCGAGCATGCGGTCGGCTTCGTCGAGCACGAAGGTGGTCAGCGCGTCCAGCGCCAGCGAGCCGCGCTCCAGGTGGTCGAGCACACGCCCCGGCGTGCCGACGACGACGTGCGCGCCGTGCTCCAGGCTGGCGAGCTGCGGCCGGATCGCGGCGCCGCCGCACAGCGTTAGCACCTTGACGTTGTCCTCGGCGCGCGCCAGGCGGCGGATCTCATGCGAGACCTGCTCGGCGAGTTCACGCGTCGGGCACAGCACCAGCGCCTGCGTGGCGAAGCGCTTCGCGTCCAGCCTGGCCAGCAGCGGCAGCGAGAAGGCCGCGGTCTTGCCGCTGCCGGTCTTGGCCTGGGCGATCAGGTCGCGCCCGGCCAGCGCCGGCGGCAGCGCCGCGGCCTGGATCGGCGTCATGCGCTCGTAGCCCAGCTGCTGCAGGTTGGCGAGCACGGGGGCCGCGAGCGGCAGCGTGGAGAAAGCGGGGCCGGCGGGCGCGGCGGGAGATTCGGTCATGCCGCGATTGTCGAGGCTGGCGCGGCTGCGGCGATCAGAGTTCGCGTGCCGTCAGCCACAGCCGCAGCTCGAACTCCAGCGTCGGGTACTCGGGCTCCATGTGCCGGCACAGCGCGTAGAACGCCTTGTCGTGCTCGCGCTCCTTCAGGTGCGCCAGCTCGTGCACGGCGATCGTGCGCAGGAAATCGGCCGGCGCTTCCTTGAACAGCGCGGCGATGCGGATCTCGCGTTTGGCCTGCAGCCGCCCGCCCTGCACACGCGACACCGCGGTGTGCGTGCCCAGCGCGTTCTTCACGACGTGCAGCTTGGGGTCGAAGACGACCTTGGACAGCGGCGGCGCGCTCTTCATGTAACGCGACTTCAGCGCGCAGACGTAGTCGTAGAGCTCGCGCTCGTTGCGCACCGGCGAAGGCTCGGGGTGGCGGCGTGCGACGTAGTCGGCCAGCCGGCCTTCGGCGATCAGCGTCTGGACCTGGGCCAGCAGGTCGGGCGGGTAGCCCTGCAGGTATTTGAGTTCGGGCACCGGCTCAGCACCGGCCCGAGCGCCGGCTGCGCGGCTGCAGCTTGTCCAGCTCGGCGAACTGCTGCTTGAGCAGCAGCATCAGCGCCCGCGCCTGGTCGACCGGCAGGCTCAGGCAGGAGCCGGCGGCGCCTTCGTCGCGCGCCGGGCGCGGCAGCACCAGCGCGTCGACGCCGATCTCGATCAGGCCCTTGTCGTGACGCAGGGACTTCAGGCGCTGCACTTCGATGTCGTAGGTCTTCACGCTGATTCGCAGAGGAAACGGGGACGTGATTGTCGACGCTGGAGTCTTCCCTAGGCGCGGCGTGTACCCGCGATGAAATTGACTCCAATCAATTGCGAATTCTGGGAATCGCCCGAGAGTTCGCCCGCCTTCCCAACACCCGAGGAGCTCGGACATGGCCACTTCCACCTTCTTCATTCCCTCGGTCAACCTGATGGGTGCCGGCTGCCTGCGCGACGCCGTGCAGATCGTCAAATCGCACGGCTGGCGCAAGGCGCTGATCGTCACCGACCTGCCGCTGGTGCGCGCCGGCCTCGCCGGCCAGGTCGTCGAGCGCCTGGGCGAACAAGGCGTCAGCGCGGCGGTCTTCGACGGCGTCAAGCCCAACCCCAACGTCGCCAACGTCGAGGCCGGCCTGGCGCTGCTGCGCGCCGAAAGCTGCGACTTCGTCGTCTCGCTGGGCGGCGGCTCGCCGCACGACTGCGCCAAGGGCATCGCGCTGGTCGCGGCCAACGGCGGCGCGATCGCCGACTACGAAGGCCTGGACCGCTCGGCGCGGCCGCAGCTGCCGCTGGTGGCGATCAACACCACCGCCGGCACGGCCAGCGAGATGACGCGCTTCTGCATCATCACCGACGAGACCCGTCACGTGAAGATGGCCATCGTCGACAAGAACGTGACGCCGGTGCTGTCGGTCAACGACCCCGAGATGATGGCCGGCATGCCGCCGGCGCTGACCGCCGCCACCGGCATGGACGCGCTGACGCACGCCGTCGAGGCCTATGTGTCGACGGCCGCGACGCCGATCACCGACGCCTGCGCGCTGCAGGCGGTGACGCTGATCGCCCGCCACCTGCGCGCCGCGGTCGCCAACGGCCGCGACATGGCGGCGCGCGAGCAGATGGCCTACGCCGAGTTCCTTGCCGGCATGGCCTTCGACAACGCCTCGCTGGGCTACGTGCACGCGATGGCGCACCAGCTCGGCGGCTTCTACGACCTGCCGCACGGCGTCTGCAACGCGATCCTGCTGCCGCACGTGCAGGCCTTCAACGCCAGCGTCGCCGCGGCGCGGCTGGGCGACGTCGCGCGCGCGATGGGCGTGGACACCACCGGCCTGGACGACGACGCCGCCGCCGAGGCCTGCGTGCAGGCCATCCGCCGCCTGTCGGCGGACGTCGGCATCCCGGCCGGCGTCGGCCCGCTGGGCGCCAAGGAAGAAGACATCCCGACGCTGGCGGCCAACGCGATGAAGGACGCCTGCGGGCTGACCAACCCGCGCAAGCCGAGCTTCGGCGAGGTCTGCGCGCTGTTCAAGGCGGCGCTGTAAGGCCGGCCAGCTCGCGCGCCACCTCGACGAAGGCGCGCAGCTTGGGCGCCAGCGCCGCGCGCTGCGGGAAGTAGAGGAACAGCCCGTCCTCGGCCAGCGCGGCCTCCGGCAGCACCAGCTGCAGCCGGCCGGCGGCCACGTCGGCGGCGACCAGCGGCTCGAACAGGTAGGCGATGCCGACGCCGGCCAGCGCGAGTTCAAGCGCGACGCTGGCGTCGGTGACGACCGCCGTGCCCTGCGTCGGCACCGTCACCGTGCGGCCGCCGAGGTTCAGCTCCCACTCGTAGAGCCGGCCGCTGGCCAGTTGGCGAAAGCCGATGCAGTTGTGCGCGCCCAGCTCGTCGGCCGTGCGCGGCGTGCCACGCGCCGCCAGGTAGTCGGGCGACGCCGCCATCACCGCCCGGAACGGCGGCGTCAGCCGCACGCCGACCATATCCTGCTGCAGCGCGACGCCCAGGCGCACACCGGCGTCGAAACCGGCGGCCACGATGTCGACGAAGGCGTCGTTGCTGTGCAGTTCGACGACCAGCCGCGGATGGCGGCGCGCCAACTCGGCGAGGATCGGCGCCAGCGCCATCGGCGCCGCCAGCCGCGGCGCGTTCAGGCGCAGCACGCCGGCCAGTTCACCGCGCCGGTCGGCCAGGCTCTCGGCAGCGCGGGCTATGTCCTCCAGCGCCGGCGCCACGGCGGCGATGAAACGTTCGCCGGCTTCGGTCAGCGCGACGCTGCGTGTCGTGCGTGCGAACAGCGGTTCACCCAGGCGCTGCTCGACGGCGCGCACCGCGTGGCTGACGGCCGAGGCGCTGAGGTTCAGCGCCGCCGCCGCGGCCGCGAAACCGCCGCGCCGTGCGACTTCGACGACGACCGGCAGGTGGAGCAGCAGATCACGATGCATTCATGCAGCGTATCGCATACCGCATGCGATCCGAACCCCATTCACGCAGACCCCGATTGAATCGAGACTGAGCGCATCGTTTCAAGCTTCCACGGGAGATCCACGATGTCGACGTCCACCTGGTTCATCACTGGCGCTTCCTCCGGCTTCGGTCTGGCGTTCGCGCGCCATGCGCTGGCCCAGGGCCACCGCGTCGTCGCCACCGCGCGCCGACCCGAGGCGCTGGCCGAACTCGCCGCCAGCGCACCCGAACGTGTGCTGGTGCAGGCGCTCGACGTGACCGTGCCGGGCGACGCCGAACGTGCGGTGGCCGCCGCGCTGGCGCGTTTCGGCCGCATCGACGTGCTGCTCGACAACGCCGGCTACGGCATCGTCGGCGCGGTCGAGGAGACGCCCGATGCCGAGCTGCGCGCGCAGATGGAGACCAACTTCTTCGGTGCCGCGGCGATGATCCGCGCCGTGCTGCCGGCGATGCGTGCGCAGCGTTCGGGGGCCATCGTCAACATCTCCAGCCTGGGCGGGCAGCTGTCGTTCGGCGGCTTCGGCGCCTACTCGGCGTCGAAGTTCGCGCTCGAAGGCCTGTCCGAGGCGCTGGCGCAGGAGGTCGCGCCTTTCGGCATCAAGGTCCTGATCGTCGAACCCGGCGCCTTCCGCACCGGCTTCGCACGCGAGGCGCTGCGCCACATGCCGGCGCTGCCGGCCTATGCCGACATCGTCGGCGCGACACGCGAGTTCGCGCACGGCATGGACGGCACCCAGCCTGGCGACCCGATGAAGGCCGCGGCGGCCGTCGAGGCGGCCCTCGCCGCCGAGACGACGCCGCTGCGCCTGCAGCTCGGCGACGACGCGGTCGACAGCGTGCGTGCCCACGCCGAGCAGTTGTTGCGCGAACTGGTGGCCTGGGAGGCGGTGGCGCGGGCGACGAGGATCGTGGAGGCGGGTTGAGGCACGGGTTCAGGCCAGACCTTCGGCCCAGGCGGCGAACTCGTCGAGTTCGACAAGCAGGCGCTCGGCCTCGGCGAGCGGAGTGCTGCGGGCGCCGTAGTTCACCTCGTCCTTGCGGCCCAGCAGCTTTCGCAGGATCTTCTCCTGCCGGTCGGGCAAGCGGCTGCCGAGCACCTCGCGCAGCAGGCGCGGCGCGTTCCGATGGTCCTGCTGGTTGACGACGCCTCGTGCCCTGGCTGTGACCGCATCGCTGTAAGCGATCGCCGCATGAACCATCAGCGTCACGGCACCGTTGTAGCTCTGGCTCTGCGCAAGGATCACGAGGCTGCGGGCGGAATCGTGGAACTCGCGGGCATGCAGCAATCGCGCCCGCGCATGAGCATCGTCGACGGTCTTGCGCGGCCCCGTGCCCGTCATGGCGTCGCCGACCCCAGACGTCGCCTGACCTGATCCGGAGCTGCACCCTTGAGAACCCGGCCGTCGCGCACGACCTCCGCCCACCAGCGGTCGCCTTCAGGCAAGGCCAGCAGTTCCTGCTGCGTCAGAGCGGCGACCGAGATGCGGATCTGCTGCGCGTCCTCCAGAGGCATCAGCGCATCGCGAACGCGGTCGGCAACGCCATGGGTCTCGACGAGGAGCGCCAGGTCGAGGTCGCTGTCGGGCAAGTCATGACCACGCGCCACGCTGCCATAGAGCCAGGCTGCCGTGATGGCGCCGTCGTGCACCAGGGCTCCGCGGATCGACTCGAGGAGCTCTTCCCAACGACGGCGCTCGGCCTGGAACAAGACGGCCAGCGATGATGCGAGCGGATGTCGGGTGTCGAGTTCGTAAAGCTGCGTCCTCCCCGAACCGTGGACCTTGACCAGACGTTGGCGCACCAGAGGTTCCAGCACGCCTCTCGTGCCCGGCGGCGTGAGGCCCGCCACCGCAGCCAGCCGCGGCGCCGATTGCGGGGCCCCGTCGGTGCACAGGGCGCGCAGGACGCGCACGCTGCCGGGGCTGCCGAGCACCCCCGTCAAAGGGTGCCGGAGGTGGCTATGAGGTTGGGACGGAATCGGCACCGGAAGAAAATACGACTTTCCCTATGGAAAATCAACTATTCATCACACGCGCCGGCGACCCAGCGCACGGGGTGCACTCCACGGTCAGCGCGGCATCGCCAGGAACGACGAGGCCGAGAGCTGGCAGCTTTGGCCGATGGCACCAGGCAGCGTGTAGAGCCGGGGCGACTGCCTGAACCCGTACAGCCGGTACAGGTGATACAGCGTCGGACGGCGTTCGGAAGTCCAGACCTCGTTGCGGCTGACGAAGAACGGCGTCTCCGCTCCGTACTTGGTGGTCTTGACCTCGATGAGACGTTCCTGCCCGGTTTCGTCGAACGACAGGATGTCGTAGCCCTCGTGGTCCCCGCGCACTTTGGACGTGTGCTCGATGCGCGCGGCCAGACTCTCCCTGCCCGCATGCAGCAGCCGCGCACGCTCGTAGTTCAGCACGAAGAGTTCACCGGCCGCACCCAGCGACCGGTTGCGCGCCTCGCGCTCGATGTAGTTCGTCGCGAGGCGCACGACGGGTGGCGGAGCTTCCGTGGCCTTGCGCGGATCGGCGGTGGCCTTCGGCGCCGCCGTCAGCACCGCGAGGATGTCGTCGACTTCCGGCACGACCATCGGCCGGTCAGCGTCGGCGGCGGCCACCGCCTGCAGCTGCTCGGCGCAGGCCATGCGCTCGGCGACAACGCCCGCGAGCAGCGCCTGATAGTTCGAACGTGGCTTGTAGCCGGCGATGTAAGGAAAGCCGGCGTCGAGCAGGACCGCGCTGATGTTGGCGTGCTTGAACTCGATGGACTGCTCGGTGCGGCCATCGAGCACCGGCCTCAGGGCGCGTCGGTGCGCAGCCTTGTTGTACGGCGTGCCGGCGAGTTCGGAGGCCAGCATCGACAGGTAGTCGTCGACCATGGCTTCGACTTCCCGCCGCGACCAGTCGCCACCACTCATGCGCGCATCAACGCCGTATCCATCTCGAGCGACCGCCCTACATCAGCACGATGTCGTACTGCTCCGGATTCATCGTCGCCTCGGCCGACAGCGAGATCGGCTTGCCGATGAACTCGGACAGCCCGGCGATGTGGCCGCTCTCCTCGTCGAGCAGCATCTCGACGACGGCGGCGCTGGCGATGACGCGGAACTCCTTCGGGTTGAACTGGCGCGCCTCGCGCAGGATCTCGCGCAGGATGTCGTAGCAGACGCTGCGCGCGGTCTTCACGTGGCCGCGGCCCTGGCAGGTCGGGCAGGGTTCGCAGAGCATGTGCGCCAGGCTCTCGCGCGTGCGCTTGCGCGTCATCTCGACCAGGCCGAGCTGCGTGAAGCCGCTGACCGTGGTGCGCGTGCGGTCGCGCGACAGCTGCTTGCGCAGCTCGGCGAGCACCGCCTGCTGGTGGTCCTCGCGCGTCATGTCGATGAAGTCGGCGATGATGATGCCGCCCAGGTTGCGCAAGCGCAGCTGGCGCGCGATGGCTCCCGCCGCCTCGAGGTTGGTCTTGAAGATCGTGTCCTCGAAGTTGCGCGCGCCGACGAAGCCGCCGGTGTTGACGTCGATGGTCGTCAGCGCCTCGGTCTGGTCGATGATCAGGTAGCCGCCGCTCTTCAGATCGACGCGCCGCGCCAGCGCCTTGGCGATCTCCTCCTCGATGTTGAAGAGGTCGAAGATCGGCCGCTCGCCGCGGTAGAGCTCGAGCTTGCGCACCGCCCCCGGCGAATAGGTTTCGCCGAAGGCGCGCAGCGCCTCGTACTGCAGCTTGGAGTCGATGCGGATGGTCTGCGTCGCATCGCCGGTCAGGTCGCGCAGCACACGTTCGGCCAGGCTCAGATCCTGGTGCAGCAGCGTGCCCGGCGGCTTGCTCTGCGCACGCTGGCGGATCGCTGCCCAGGTCTTGCGCAGATAGGCGATGTCGTCGGCGAGTTCGGCGTCGCTCGCTTCCTCGGCGTTGGTGCGCAGGATGAAGCCACCACCGTCGCTGCCGGCCAGCACCTGCATGCGTGCGCGCAGCTGCTCGCGCAGCTCGGGGCCGCCGATCTTCTGCGAGATGCCGATGTGGTCGTCGTGCGGCAGGAAGACCAGCATGCGCCCGGCGATCGAGATCTGCGTCGACAGCCGCGCGCCCTTGGTGCCGATGGCGTCCTTGATGACCTGCACGGTCAGCGTCTGGCCTTCGAAGACGTGGCGCTCGATCGGCGGCAGCGGCGTGTCGCCGCGCGTCGTCGGGTGGCCGAACAGGTCGGCGACGTGCAGAAAGGCCGCACGCTCGAGGCCGATGTCGACGAACGCGCTCTGCATGCCGGGCAGCACACGCGCCACCTTGCCGAGGTAGACGTTGCCGACCAGCCCTCTCTCGAGCGTGCGCTCGACGTGCAGCTCCTGCACCGCGCCGTTCTCGACGATGGCCACCCGCGTTTCCTGCGGTGCCCAGTTGATGAGGATGTCCTGCGTCGCCATGGGGCGCAGTCTAACGAGGCGCCGGGGGCGCCGCGTGTACGGGGCTACGCGTAGCGCGTGGCGGCGGTCACGGCGCGGTGGCGAGCCCGGCTTCGGCCAGCAGCGCACGCGTCTCGAACAGCGGCAGTCCCATGATCCCGGTATAGCTGCCCTCGATACGCTCGATCCAGGCCGAGATCGGCCCCTGGATCGCGTACGAGCCAGCCTTGCCGAAAGGCTCGCCGCTGGCGACGTAGCGCCCGATCGTCGCCTCGGGCAGCGCGGCGAAGCGCACGACCGAGTCCGACAGCGCCAGCCGGCGGCGCCCACCATGCGCCACCGCGACGGCGGTGTAGACGTGGTGCTCAGCGCCCGACAGCGCGCGCAGCGTGGCCGCGGCGTCGTCGGCATCGCGCGGTTTGCCGAGGATGCGCGGGCCCAGCGCCACCGTCGTGTCGGCGCAGAGGATCGGCGCCGGCGGCAGCGCACGCGCGTGCAGCCGCGCGACGGCGGCGTCGAGCTTGGCCAGAGTCACGCGCTGCACGTAGTCGGCCGGCGACTCGCCGTCGCGTTCGGCTTCCAGCGCCTCGGCGTCTTCGTCGGGCGCCGGCAGCAGCGGACGGTGGGCGACACCCAGCTGATCGAGCAGCTGCGCGCGGCGCGGGCTTTGCGAGGCGAGGTAGACGAAAGCCGGCTTCATTCGCGGTGGTAGGGGTGGCCGGTGGCCAGCGTCCAGGCGCGATACAGCGCCTCGGCGAGCAGCACGCGTGCGAAGGCGTGCGGCAGCGTCAGGTCCGACAGGCGCAGCGTCTCGTCAGCCGTGGCCTTGAGCGCCGGGTCCAGGCCGTCGGGGCCGCCGATCAGCAAGGCCGCGTCGCGGCCTTCGCCGCGCCAGAACGACACGCGTTCGGCGAGCTTCGCGGTGTCCAGCCGGGTGCCGCGTTCGTCGAGGACGATGCGGCGCACGCCGCGCGGCAGCGCGGCCTCGAAGCGTGCGGCTTCGGCGGCCATGCACTGCGCGGCGGTCTTGCCGCCGGTGCGCGGCTCGGCCTTCAGCGCCTTCAGCTCCAGCCGCATCTCGGGCGGAAAGCGTTTGGCGAAATCGGCCCAGGCCTCGTCGGCCCAGGCCGGCTGGCGCTGGCCCACGGCCACGACCAGCAGCTTCACCTCAGCGCGCGGTCTTGCGGGCGGCGGTCTTGCGCGCCGGGGCCTTGGCGGCCGGCCTGGCGGCCGGCTTGCGCGGCGCCGCGGCCTTCTTCGCCGCCGGCTTCTTCGGCGTGCCGACCTTGACGGTCGACACCGGCAGACCGGCGTCGGCGTCGCGGCGCGTGGTCTTGCGCGCCGGCGCCTTGGCGACCGCCTTCTTGGCCGCCGGGCGAGCCGCCTGGCGCGCCGCGACCTTGTCGGCGGCCTTCTTCTTGGCCGCCTTCTTGGCGGCGGGCTTCTTCGGCTCCTCGTCCATCGGCTCGGACGCCTTGACGAGGCCGCCGTTGACCGCACCCAGCTTCACGCGCACCGCCTTGCCGCCCCAGATCTCCTCGAGGTGGTAGTACTCGCGGATGGCGGGTTGCATGATGTGCGCCACCGCCTGGCCGCAGTCGACGATGATCCACTCGCCGTTGTCCTCGCCCTCGGTGGACAGGACTTCCATGCCGCGCGACTTGACGGTCTCGCGAACGCTGGAGGCCAGCGCCTTGGTCTGACGGTTGCTGGTGGCCGTGGCGATGATCACGCGCTCGAACAGCGGCGACAGGGCCTCGGTGTTGAAGACGGCGATGTTCTGCGCCTTGACGTCTTCCAGGCCATCGACGATGGCCCGTTGCAGCTTGCGAATGTCCATTCAGCTCCCGGGTGCCGCCCGATACAGGGCGTGCTGGTCAATATAGCGTGCCACCTGCGGCGGCACCAATTCGGTGATGTCCAGGCCGTCAGCGGCCCGGCGACGGATTTCGGTGGCCGACACGTCGACCGCCAGCGGCACCAGCGCCAGCGCGTGCGGGTGGCGCGCCACCTCGGCGTCGGCCACCGGCGCGACGCCCGGCCGCGCGGCGACGGCCAGTTCGACCTGCGCCAGCAGTTCGCGCCAGCCGTTCCAGGTGTGCAGCCCGGCGTACTGGTCGGCGCCGATCAGCAGCACCCAGCGCACGTCGGGCTCGCGCCGCTGCAGCTCGCGCACGGTGTCCAGCGTGTAGCTGGGCCCCGGGCGCTCGATCTCGATGCGGTCGACGGCGAAACTCGCCTCGCCTTCGATCGCCGCTTCCAGCATCGCGACACGGTGCTCGGGCGCCGACAGCGCCCTCGCCTTCTGCCACGGCTGGCCGACCGGAACCCAGCGCACGCCGTCAAGCGCCAGGCGGTCCAGCGCCTCGTGCGCCAGCGCGACGTGGCCGCGGTGCACGGGGTCGAAGCTGCCACCGAACAGCCCGATGCGGCGGCCGGCGGCGGCAGGTGCGGTGTTCACTCGGCGAGCCAGTCGCGCGGACGCAGGAAGTCGGTGTACAGCCGCGCTTCCGGCGTGCCCGGCTCGGGCTTCGCGTCGTAGCCCCAGTGCACGACCGGCGGCATCGACATCAGGATGCTCTCGGTGCGCCCGCCGCTCTGCAGCCCGAACAGCGTGCCGCGGTCCCAGACGAGGTTGAACTCGACATAGCGCCCGCGGCGCAGGCACTGGAAGTCGCGTTCGCGCTCGCCGTAAGGCGTGTCGCGACGGCGTCGCACGATGGGCAGCCAGGCGTCGAGGAAGGCCTCGCCGACCGAACGCACCATCGCGAAGTCGGCGTCGAAGCCGCCCTCGGCGAAGTCGTCGAAGAAGACGCCGCCGATGCCACGCGGCTCGTCGCGGTGCTTGAGATAGAAGTACTCGTCGCACCAGCGCTTGAAGCGCGGGTACTTGTCGTCGCCGAAGGGCGCCAGCGCGTCGCGGCAGACGCGGTGGAAGTGGCGCGCGTCGTCCTCGACGCCGTAATACGGCGTCAGGTCCATGCCGCCGCCGAACCAGCTGACCGGCGCGCGGCCTGCCGGGAAGGCGGCGAACAGGCGCACGTTCATGTGCGTCGTCGGCACGTGCGGGTTGCGCGGGTGCATGACCAGCGACACGCCCAGCGCCTCGAAGGGCGAACCGGCGAACTCGGGCCGGTGCTGGGTGGCCGTCGGCGGCAGCGCCGCGCCCTTGACGTGGCTGAAGTTGCAGCCGCCGCGTTCGATCAGCGGCCCGCCTTCGACGAGCTGGGTCAGCCCGTCGCCTTCGAGCCGGCCACCGGCCGGGCGCTGCCAGGCGTCACGCAGGAACGGCGTGCCGTCCTCGGCCTCGACCGCGGCGACGATGCGCGATTGCAGCTCCAGCAGCCAGCGGCGCATCGCCGCCGTGTCGACCGCGGCGTTCAATGGCGGATGGCCCGGTGGCCGATATCGTTGCGCCACTGCGCGCCGTCGAAGGCGATCGCACGCACGCCTTCCAGCGCGCGCGCCTGCGCCAGCCGCACCGAGTCGCCGAGCGCGGTGACGCAGAGCACGCGCCCGCCGCTGGTGACGGTGCGGCCGTCGACGGCCTTGGTGCCGGCGTGGAAGACGACGAGGTCCTCGCGTTCGGCCGGCAGCCCGGTGATGACGTCACCGGCACGCGGTTCGGCCGGGTAGCCGGCGGCGGCCATCACGACACCGAGCGCGACGCGGCGGTCCCACTGCAGCGCGACGTCGGCGAGCTTGGCTTCGGTGGCCGCCAGCAGCAGCTCGACCAGGTCGGTCTTCAGCCGCATCAGGATGACCTCGGCCTCGGGGTCGCCGAGCCGGCAGTTGAACTCCACCGTGCGCGGCTGGCCCTGGGCGTCGATCATCAGCCCGGCGTAGAGGAAGCCGGTGAACGGGTGCCCGTCCTTGGCCATGCCCGCCAGCGTCGGCTGGATGATCTCCTGCATCACCTTGGCGTGCACGTTGGGCGTGACCACCGGCGCCGGCGAATAGGCACCCATGCCGCCGGTGTTGGGGCCGCGGTCGCCGTCGAAGATGCGCTTGTGGTCCTGGCTGGTGGCCAGCGGCAGCACCGTCGTGCCGTCGGCGACGACGATGAAGCTGGCCTCCTCGCCTTCCATGAACTCCTCGATGACGACACGGCCGCCGGGAATGCCCAGCATCGTGTCGATCGCGGCATGGGCCTCGTCCAGCGTCGTCGCGACGACGACGCCCTTGCCCGCCGCCAGGCCGTCGGCCTTGACGACGATCGGCGCGCCCTGGGCGTCGACGTAGGCGTGCGCCGCGGCGGCTTCGGTGAAGCTCTCGTAGCGCGCCGTCGGGATGCCGTGGCGCTTCATGAAGTCCTTGGCGAAGGCCTTGGAGCTTTCCAGCTGCGCCGCCGCACGCGTCGGGCCGAAGATGCGCAGCCCGCGCGCCCGGAAGACGTCGACGACGCCCGCGGCCAGCGGCGCCTCGGGGCCGACGACCGTCAGCGCCACCTTCTCGGCGACGACGAAGTCGGCCAGCGCCGCCGGGTCCGTGATCGCGACGTTGCGCAGCCGTGCGTCCGCCGCCGTGCCGCCGTTGCCCGGCGCCACGTAGACGTGCTGCACGCGCGGGGACTGCGCGAGCTTCCACGCCAGGGCGTGCTCGCGGCCGCCGCCGCCGATCACGAGAACCTTCATTGGTCGATTTCCGCGTTGTGGAAGACGTCCTGCACGTCGTCGAGGTCTTCGATGACGTCCAGCAGCTTCTGCATGCGCGCGGCGTCTTCGCCGGTCAGCGCGATGGTGTTCTCGGCCCGCATCGTGACTTCGGCGATCTCCGCCGTCAGCCCCTTGGCTTCGAGGGCCGCCTTCACGGTCTGGAAGTCGGCCGGCGAGGCGAGCACCTCGATCGAGCCGTCGTCGCCGGTGACGACGTCCTCGGCGCCGGCTTCGAGCGCGGCTTCCATCACCGCGTCCTCGTTGGTGCCGGGCGCGAAGATCAGCTGGCCGCAGTGCTTGAACTGGAAGGCCACCGAGCCTTCGGTGCCCAGGTTGCCGCCGTACTTGCTGAAGGCGTGGCGGACCTCGGCGACGGTGCGCACGCGGTTGTCGGTCATGCAGTCGACGATGATCGCCGCGCCGCCGATGCCGTAGCCCTCGTAGCGGATTTCCTCGTAGCTGACGCCTTCGAGGTTGCCAGTGGCCTTGTCGATGTTGCGCTTGACGGTGTCGGCGGGCATGTTGGCCGCCTTGGCCTTGTCGACCGCCAGCCGCAGCCGCGGGTTGGCGTTCGGGTCACCGCCGCCTTGGCGGGCGGCGACGATGATCTCGCGGATCACACGGGTCCAGACCTTGCCGCGCTTTTCGTCCTGGCGGCCTTTGCGGTGCTGGATGTTGGCCCATTTGGAATGTCCGGCCATGGGGGGAATCTCCTGTAGCGCCGTTCGGGGTCGGGGTGACGGAAAGGTCGGCGCGCTTCCTCAGCAGGGGCGCGATTTTAGCGGTGGGCCCCGGGCACCCCCGGCCCCCGGACGCAAGGGTGGGTGCCGGACCCGGCGCTAGACTCGCGCGACCCAAGCCGGCGCCCTGCCGGCCGCCTCGACACGAGACCAAGAACCGGGGGATCCACGATGTCCGAACCGATCCTCGTCGCCCGCCACGGCGACGTCGTCTGCGAGCTGCTGCCGGCGCTCGCCAACCGCCACGGCCTGATCACCGGCGCCACCGGCACCGGCAAGACGATCACGCTGCAGACGCTCGCCGAAAGCTTCAGCCGCCTCGGCGTGCCGGTCTTCATGGCCGACGTGAAGGGCGACCTGACCGGCATCACCCAGCGCGGCGCCGTCTCGCCCAAGCTCGCCGCGGTGCTGGCCGAACGCGGCCTGGAGACGCCGGAGCCGTTCGCCTGCCCGGCGACGCTGTGGGACGTCTTCGGCGAGCAGGGCCACCCGGTGCGCGCCACCGTCTCCGACATGGGGCCGCTACTGCTGTCGCGCATGCTGGCGCTCAACGAGACCCAGCAGGGCGTGCTGAACCTCGTGTTCAAGATCGCCGACGACCAGGGCCTGGCGCTGCTGGACATGAAGGACCTGCGCGCGATGCTGCAGTACGTCGGCGAGAACGCACGCGACTTCACCACCGAGTACGGCAACGTCAGCAGCGCCAGCATCGGCGCCATCCAGCGCGGCCTGCTGCAGATCGAGGAACAGGGCGGCGACCGCTTCTTCGGCGAGCCGATGCTGGCCATCGACGACTTCATGCAGACGGTCGACGGCCATGGCGTCGTCAACATCCTCGCCGCCGACAAGCTGCTGAACGCGCCGCGCCTGTACGCCACCTTCCTGCTGTGGATGCTGTCCGAGCTGTTCGAGGCGCTGCCCGAGGTCGGCGACCTGGACAAACCCAAGCTCGTGTTCTTCTTCGACGAGGCGCACCTGCTGTTCAAGGACGCGCCGGCGGCGCTGGTCGAGCGCATCGAGCTCGTCGTGCGCCTGGTGCGCAGCAAGGGCGTCGGCGTCTACTTCGTCACCCAGAACCCGCTGGACGTGCCCGAGACGGTGCTCGCCCAGCTCGGCAACCGCGTGCAGCACGCGTTGCGCGCCTTCTCGCCGCGCGACCTGAAGGCGGTGAAGGCGGCCGCCGAGACGATGCGCGCCAACCCGAAGCTCGGCGACCTGACGACCGCAATAACCGAGCTCGGCGTCGGCGAGGCGCTGGTCAGCTTCCTCGACGCCAAGGGCCGGCCCTGCGTCACCGAACGCGTCTTCGTGCTGCCGCCCGGCAGCCGCATCGGCCCGGTGACGCCGGCCGAGCGCCAGGCGCTGATCGCCGGTTCGCTGGTCGCCGGCGTCTACGAGAAGACCGTCGACCGCGAGTCGGCCTACGAACGCCTGAAGGGCCGCGCGGCAGCGGCACCGGCCGCCGGCGGCGCAGCGGGCACCGCGGCGCCGGCCGGCGACACCGGCAGCGGGCTGATGGACGGACTGAAGGACGTGCTCTTCGGCAGCACCGGCCCGCGCGGCGGCAAACGCGAAGGCCTGGCCGAAGCCGCGGCGCGTTCGGCGATGCGCAGCATCGGCTCGGCCGTCGGCCGCGAGCTGATCCGCGGCGTGCTCGGTTCGCTGGTCGGCGGCAGCCGGCGGCGCTGAACGCGGCGGCTCAGCCGACGTCGCTGTCCTCGACCAGCTCGCGGAAGGCCGTCAGCTGGGCCAGCGCCGGCGCCTCGGCCGCGACGAGCCGGTCGCCCACCTCCTCCTGCTCGGCCCAGCCGCAGACCCATTGTTCGAACAGGCGCGGGAACGCGCCTTCGATGCGCAGCCGCACGTCGACCTCGGCATGGCGTGGATCGGCCTCGATGCGCGCGGCCAGCGGGAACACCACCGCCGGGTCGCCTTCGAGCAGCTGGGCGAAATGTTCGCCGTCGAACAGCAGCGCGCCGGTGATGCCGTGCTGGCGGTTGAACGCGCGCGACACACGCAGCAGCTCGGCGATGACGGTGACCGGTTGCCCGGGCGCCAGACGGCTGACATAGAAGTAGCGGCAGCCGACGATGGGCGCGACGAGCGATTCGGTCATGGGCCGCCGGGGCAATCGGCGCGCCCGGCCTCAGCGTGACTCGGCCGCCTCGCGCTCGGAACGTGCGAACACGCGCACCAGCGCGATGCCGGCGCCGACGTGGGTGTCGCGCCGCACCAGCGGGCTGTCGGCGAAGACCGCACCGCCGACGCCGTCGGCGCGCACGAAGGCGCCGATCCACCACGGCCCGGCACGGCGCGACAGCGTCGCCGTCGCCTGCCAGCCGGCGTAGCCGCCGCGGGCCGCATACGCCGGGCGGCCGGGCGCAGCCTCGTCGGCTTTCACTTCGTAGTAGTGGCGGTGCAGCCGCCGGTCACCCCAGATCGGCCCGGCCTGCAGGCCCCAGCCGAAGCCGGCACGTTCGCCATCGACGGCCAGCGCCGGTGCGGCGGTCCAGCCCAGCACGCTGGGCGAGCGGTCGATGCCGATCACCGCGCGCAGCGGCAGCCGCAGCTCGGTCTTCCAGCTCGCGCCCGTTGCAAGCGCGATGCGCAGCCGCGGGCCGACTTCGACCGTCGGCTCCAGGTCGTCCATGCCGCGGCGCGCGTCGTCGTCGTCGCTGCGGGTCGGCGTGGCGGCGGCGAAACCGAGGTCCAGGTCGACGCGCTCGGTCTCGAACAGGCGCGCGCGGGCGCCGTCGCGGTCGGCGCGCAACACCTCGCCGCGGTAGACGAACCACGGCAGCGGCAGCGCCCAGGTGCTGGAATCGGCGGCGCCGCGGTAGTGCGGCAGGCGCAGCACGGTGGTGCCGGCGCCCAGTTCCCACAGCGGCTCGGCACCGGCGGGCACGGCGGCCGCGGCGAGCAGCAGCGCGGCCAGCGGCTTCATCGCGCCAGCGTCCCGGCCAGCAGCGCGTGGCCTTCGATCTCGACCAGCAGCTCGCGGCGGCAGACGTCGGCCTCGACATAGACCGCGCGCCGCGCGGCCACCGAGTCCGCGCCGACGGCGGCTTCGAAGGCGGCCTTCACCGCGGCGAGATCCTCCGGATGGCGCAGGTAGACGACGCAGTCCAGGTCGGCCGGCGACACCGCGGCGGCGCCGTGGGCGCGCGCCTGTTCGCACAGCGCCTGCAGGTTGCGCAGCGTCTCGGCCAGCTGCGCCAGCACGTCGCCTTCGTGCATCGAACGTTCGCCGACGATGCTCGCCGTGCCGCTGACGAAGAAGGCCAGCCGGCCGCCCGACGCGTCGGCCAGCGCCGCGCGCGAGAAGTTCGGGCTGCGCGGGCCGAAGCGGTGCGAATAGCGGTACGGCGGCACCTGGCGCGGGTTGTCCAGCGGGCGCACGGCGCCGCGCGAGGCGAGGAAGCGGATCGCCAGCGTGCCTTCGTGCGGCCCCAGCGCGCAGGCCGCCGGCGCGCCTTCGAAGGCGTCGAAACCGGCTTCGGAGAAGGCGCGGAAGCGGCCGACGTTGAACTGGCGGTAGCGCTCCAGGCCGCCGCCGTCGTCGTTGATGCGCGGCAGGAAGTTCCAGACCTTGACCAGCGGCGGCCGGCCGCGTGCGTCCAGCACCTCGAACAGGTCGCGGTAGGCCTGCCAGGCGGCGTCGGTCAGATCGGCCACGGCGTCGGGCAGGTCCAGCCAGCCGTAGAGCCAGTGGCCGTCGTCGCGCCAGCGCACCGGCCCGTGCGCGCCGCTGGCCGCCGGGCCGGCGGTGATGAGGTCGACGACCGGCTGCTCGGGAGCCACCAGGCGCGCGGCCAGCCCCGGCGCGGCAGCGGTCGCACCCGGCCCCCAGGCCAGGCCGCCGAGCGCGGCAGCGTCCAGCAGCGCCGCCTCGGCGGCGCTCAGGCGCAGCAGTCGCAGCGGGGTGGCGGTGCGCGACGGGGTCGCGGCGGCGGACAGGGTCGCCTCGGGCATCGGGTCGGGGGCGCGGGCGGCGGACGCCGCGGCAGGAGGGAGGGCCGGCCGATTATTCCAAAGCGGGCCGCCGGCGCCGCACGGCCCCGCCGAAAGGCGGTCGATAGAATGACCCGTTGGCCGCGGCAGCGCCCGCGGCCTCTTCACCGCAGCTTCCCGACACCGCCGCATGGCCCACGACCCGACTTCCCCCGACGCCCCCAAGCCGAGCAACTTCCTGCGCGGCATCATCGAGCGCGACCTCGAGGCCGGCACCTGGAGCCAGCGCCACTTCGCGGGCAGCCCGGGCGACGGCGCGCACCACCGCGCGGGGCCGCTGGACCCGGCGAAGATCCGCACCCGCTTCCCGCCCGAGCCCAACGGCTATCTGCACGTCGGCCACGCCAAGAGCATCTGCCTGAACTTCGGCCTGGCGCGCGACTACGGCGGCGTCTGCCACCTGCGTTTCGACGACACCAACCCCGAGAAGGAAGAGCAGGAGTACGTCGACGCGATCATCGAGGCCGTGCGCTGGCTGGGCTTCGACTGGGAAGCCAACGGCACCGCCCACCTGTACTGGGCGAGCGACTACTTCGACTTCATGTACCGCGCCGCCGAGGCGCTGATCGAAGCGGGCCTCGCCTACGTCGACGAGCAGAGCGCCGAGGAGATGCGCGCCAACCGCGGCGACTTCACGACGCCGGGCACGCCCAGCCCGTTCCGCAGCCGCACGCCGGCCGAGAACCTGGCGCGATTCCGCGAGATGCGCGACGGCCAGCACGCCGACGGTTCGATGGTGCTGCGCGCCAAGATCGACATGGCGTCGCCGAACATCAACCTGCGCGACCCGACGCTCTACCGCATCAAGCACGCCACGCACCACAACACCGGCGACAAGTGGTGCCTGTACCCGATGTACACCTTCGCGCATCCGATCGAGGACGCGCTGGAGAACATCACGCACAGCATCTGCACGCTGGAGTTCGAGGACCAGCGCCCGTTCTACGACTGGCTGCTCGACCAGCTGGCGACGCTGGGCCTGCTCGAGCGCCCGACGCCGCGCCAGCACGAGTTCGGCCGCCTGAACCTCAGCTACGTCATCACCAGCAAGCGCAAGCTGAAGGCGCTGGTCGACGAGAAGATCGTCGAAGGCTGGGACGACCCGCGCATGCCGACGATCTTCGGCATGCGCCGCCGCGGCTACACGCCGGAATCGATCCGCGCGATGGCCGACGGCTCGGGCGCGAGCAAGACCAACATCTGGCTCGACTACTCGGTGCTCGAAGGCTGTCTGCGCGAGGACCTGGAAGGCAAGGCCGCGCGTGCGATGGTCGTGCTCGACCCGCTGCCGCTGAAGCTCGTCAACTGGGACGAGGTCTTCGGTGCCGGCCACATCGAGCCCTGCCACGCGCCGGCGCATCCGCACCACCCCGAGCTCGGCGAGCGCCGCTTCGGCCTCGGCCCCGAGGTCTGGATCGAGCGCGAGGACTTCGCCGAGACGCCGCCCAAGGGCTTCTTCCGCCTGTTCCCGGGCAACAAGGTGCGGCTGAAGTACGGCGTCGTCGTCGAGTGCACCGGCTGCGAGAAGGACGCCGACGGCAAGGTCACCGCCGTGCTTGCCAAGGTCGTGCCCGACACGAAGAGCGGCACGCCGGGCGCCGACGCGATCAAGGTCAAGGGCACGATCACCTGGGTCGGCCGGCACGACGCCGTCGCCGCCACGGTGAACCTCTACGACCGCCTGTTCACCGAGCCGCAGCCCGACGCCGCCGGCCGCGACTTCCGCGAGGTGCTCAACCCCGACAGCAAGCGTGTCGTGCAGGCCTGGCTGGAGCCTTCGCTGGCCTCGGTGCCGGCCGAGACACGGCTGCAATTCGAGCGCCACGGCTACTTCGTCGCCGACCGCGTGCTGCACCGCGCCGACGCGCCGGTGTTCAACCGCATCACCACGCTGCGGGACAGCCGCACGAAGTAAGGTTGCGGCAGGTAATGTTTCGTCGCCGGTGCTGGTGCCCGGCGGCGTTCCGTGCCAGATTGACGGCTTCCCTGCCCTTCTGAGGAGGCCTCATGCCGCACTCCCACACCTTCCGCCGCGCGGCCCTGGGGGCCGCGATCGTCCTGGCGGCGCTGGCCGGCAACGCCCACGCCGCCGGTGTCCTGACCGTCAGCTTCGTCGACCCGGAGCACTACAGCGACGTCGGCTTCGGCAGCGTCGAGCGCGAGCGCACGACGACGCGGCTGGCCGCGATCTTCAAGGACCTCGGCCAGCGCCTGCCCGACGGCCAGACGCTGAAGGTCGAGGTGCTCGACGTCGACCTCGCCGGGCGTGTGCCGCCGAACGCAGTGCATGACACGCGCGTGCTGACCGGCGGCGCCGACTGGCCGCGCATCAAGCTGCGCTACACGCTGGACGCCGGCGGCAAGGTGCAGACACGCGAAGAGACCGTCTCGGACATGAGCTATCTGCAGACGCCGATCTACGGCAGCCGCGCCGACGAACCGCTGGCCTACGAGCGCCGCATGCTCGAACGCTGGTTCGAGGAACGTTTCCTCACCCCCTGACCCGGAGAATCCTCTTGTCCCTGCACCGCTTGTGCCTGGCCGCCGTCGTGGCCGCCGCTCCCGCCTTCGCCTTTGCCGCCGCGCCGGCCGACCCGCTGAAGGCCGCCGCCGCCGAACCCGGCGCCGTCGTCACCGCCAGCGGGCTGATCTACCGCTCGCTGAAGGACGGCAACGGCGCCAGCCCGACGGCCACCGACACGGTGCGTGTGCACTATCGCGGCACCTTCCCCGACGGCAAGGAGTTCGACAGCTCCTACCGTCGCGGCGAGCCGATCGAGTTCCCGCTGAACCGGGTGATCCCGTGCTGGACCGAAGGCGTGCAGAAGATGAAGGCCGGCGGCAAGGCCAAGCTGACCTGCCCGAGTGCGATCGCCTACGGCGAGCGCGGTGCCGGCGGCGTGATCCCGCCGAACGCGACGCTGCAGTTCGAGGTCGAACTGCTGGGCATCCGCAAGTAATTCAGGCCGGCGCGCGGGCGAAGAGCTTGCGCGCCAGCGTCACGCCGGCCAGCACGACGGCGCCGGCGGCCACGCCCAGCAGGCCGTTGGCCAGAGGCGGCAGCAGCGTGCCGGCCAGGCCGCCGAAGCCGCCCAGCGCGTGCTCCACCGCCTCGGCCACCGGGTGCACGCCGTGCACCAGGATGCCGCCGCCGACGAGGAACATTGCCGCGGTGCCGGCCACCGACAAAAACTTCATCAGCCAGGGCGCCGCGGCCAGGATGCCGTCGCCCAGCCGGCGCAGCGCCGCGTTGCCGCCGCGCTGCAGGTGCAGCCCCAGGTCGTCGAGCTTGACGATGCCGGCGACGACGCCGTAGACGCCCACCGTCATCAGCACCGCGACGCCGGACATCACCAGCAGCCGCGTCATGAACTCGGCCTCGGCGACCGTGCCGAGCGTGATCGCGATGATCTCGGCCGAGAGGATGAAGTCGGTGCGGATCGCACCCTTCACGCGCTCCTTCTCGAACGCGGCTAGGTCGGCGTCGGACTTCTCCAGCGCCGCGCGCAGTTCGTTCTCGTGCGCCTGGTCGTCGTCGGCGTCGCCGCCTCGGTGCAGGAACTTGTGCGCCAGCTTCTCGAAGCCCTCGTAGCAGAGGAAGGCGCCGCCGACCATCAGCAGCGGCGTCACGGCCCAGGGCGCGACGGCGCTGATCGCCAGCGCGGCCGGCACCAGGATCGCCTTGTTCAGCAGCGAACCCTTGGCCACCGCCCAGACGACGGGCAGCTCGCGTTCGGCGCTGACGCCGGTGACTTGCTGCGCGTTCAGCGCGAGGTCGTCGCCGAGCACGCCCGCGGTCTTCTTCGCGGCGAGTTTGCTGAGGAGCGCGACGTCGTCGAGAACGGTCGCGATGTCGTCGATGAGAGCGAGGAGACTGCTGGCGGCCACGTGGCGATTGTCACCGCAGCCCGAAGGCCGGCGCCGAGCCCCCGCCCGACCCGGTGGTTCAGGACGCGAGGTCGGGCACGACGGCCGGCGTCGCGAACTCGCGGCCGACGACGGCGCGGGCGTAGAGGTAGTTGCAGCGGGCGCGTTCGCTCAGGTCGTCCATCGGCACGTGGCCTTGCGCGTCGCACGGGAAGGCCAGCGCCCGGCCCTGCTGGAACAGCGACTGGAAACGGAGCTGGAAGCGGCCGGTGGCGGCGACGGCGGCGAGAGTGCTCATTTCATGGACCCCTGTTGGCGTCTTCGATGATCCGAAAGGTAGTCGGCCGCGGCCGGCGCCGCCTTCGGTGAGGCGCCATGCACGGCGTCGGACGGCGGCTGCGCCGCGTGTCGGAAGAGCACTGACGCAGCACAAGCGCAGCTGTAACGCCGCACTACAGTCCGCCACGCCACGGCCGATAAGACGTGTGCACGCGCCCGCCCCCGCCATGACCGCCATCGCCGCCCCGCTGCCCACCGACACCTCGCGCACTGCCGCCATCGCCCGTGAAATCGATCACGCCCGCACCCGCGGTGCGCTGCAGCACATCGTCGTGCCGCCGTGTCCGGCGCTGCTGGCGCGACTTCAGACGGTGATGCTGGAGGCCGAACCCGACCTCAACGAAGTCGCGCGCATCGCCGCCAGCGACGTCGCGATGTCGGCGACGCTGATCCGCAACGCCAACAGCCCGCTGTACGCCGTCGGCCAGCCGGTGCAGACGGTCGGCCAGGCGATGAACCGCCTGGGGCTCAAGCAGACGGCGGCGGTGATGACCGGCTTCCTGGTTCGCAACGCGATCGTCGCCGACAACCGGCACCTGCGGCGTTTCTGGGAACGTTCGGCGCAGCGTGCGATCACGATGACCTTCATCGCGCGCCAGCTGGTCGGCCTGTCTTCCGACCTCGCCCACACCTACGGCCTGTTCTGCCACGTCGGCATGCCGGTGCTGCTGCAGAGCGTGAAGGGCTACGGCTCGACGATGGTCGAGGCCGCGGCGCGCATCGACCGCAGCTACGTCGCCACCGAGAACGCCAACCACCGCACCGACCACGCCGTCGTCGGCGCGCTGGTGGCGCGCGTCTGGCGCCTGGCGCCCGAGGTGATGGCCGCGATCCGTCTGCACCACGACCTGGAGTCGCTGGGCAGCGAGGAAACCGAGCCGGAAGTGCAGACGCTGATGGCCGCCGGCCTCGTCGCCGAGCACCTGGTGCGCCGGCAAGAGGCACAGCTGCCCGAGCGCGACTGGACCGACCACTCGGCCGCGGCGCTGGCCTGGCTGCAGGTCGACGAAGCCGAAGTCGCCCAGTGGGGCGAGGAGCTCAGCGCTTCGCTGAGCGCTTTCTAGGCTTGGCGATCGCCTCGTAGAGCGCGACGAACTGCTGCGTCAGCTTGTGCCCGGGGTCCAGATGGATCATCGGGCGCGCGAGTTCGTGCGACTCCTTCACACGCACGCTGGCGCCCAGGTAGGGTTCCAGCACCGGAAGGCCTTCGTCGACGAGTTCCTGCACCGTGCGCTGCGGCAGGCTGGCGCGCGGCTGGAACTGGTTGACGACGATGCCCTCGACCGACAGCTTGTCGTTGTGGTCGGCGCGGATCTCCTCCACCGCCTCGAGCAGGCCGTAGAGCGCGCGGCGCGAGAACTCGTCGCAGTCGAACGGGATCAGGCAGCCGTCGGCGGCGATCAGCGCCGAGCGTGTGTAGAAGTTCAGCGCCGGCGGCGTGTCGATCCAGATCTCGTCGTAGCGGCCGGCCAGCTCCGCCAGCGCGTCGCGCAGCTTGAAGATCTTGTAGCGGCTCTCCAGCTTGGCGTGCAGTTCCTCCAGCGCGGCGCTGGCGGGCATCAGGTCCAGCCGCTCCCAGGGTGTGGTGGTGACGAAGTCGGCGGTAGCCGTCGGGCGCACGCTGAACTTCAGCGTCGACTCGAAGAACTCGGCCGCGCCCGGGCGCGGGTCGACGGCGGCTTCGCCGAGCAGGTAGTGCGTCGAGTTGGCCTGCGCGTCCAGGTCGACGAGCAGCACGCGCCGCCCCTTGGCGGCCGCGATCGCGGCCAGGTTGCTGGCGATGGTGGACTTGCCGACCCCGCCTTTCTGGTTGAAGACGACGTGCCGCATCCGAGCGCTCCGTGGAAGGACGCAACATTGTGCACCGCAGCACTGGAGGCGGAACCCTAGATTCGACGCGCCCGTCCGGCGCTCAGACGAGCGTGCCCAAGGTGCGCAGCGCCGCGGCCAGCGTCTCGTCAGGCGGGCGGCCGACCCCCAGGCGCACGAAGCCGTCGAAGCGTGCGCCGGTGCTGAACATCGACCCCGGCGCGATCTTGATGCCACGCTCCAGCGCCGCGGCGAACAGCGCGTCGCCGCTGGCGCCGTCGGGCAGCTGCAGCCACAGCAGCAGGCCGCCGTCGGGCAGCGTCACGCGTGTGCCCGGCGGGAAGTGCGCCGCCACGAGGTCGGCATAAGCGTCGCGGTGCACACGCAGCTGCTCGGCCAGCCGGCGGCGGTGGCGGTCGTAGGCCGGGCTGTCGACGTACTCGGCGACCACCGACTGCGGCAGCTCCTCGGGGAAACGGCTCTGCGTGTACTTCAGCATCTCCACACGCGCCTGCCAGCGCCCGGCCAGCATCCAGCCCAGGCGCAAGCCCGGCGCCAGCAGCTTGTTCAGCGAGTTGCAGTGGATGACGCCGCCGTCTCGGTCCCAAGCTTTGAGCGGCCGCGCCGGCTGCGCCGTCATCTCGCCGTAGATGTCGTCCTCGATCAGCGCCACGCCGTGCGCCGCGCACAGCGCCACCAGCTCGGCCTTGCGCTCGTCGGGCATCGTGCAGCCCAGCGGGTTGTGCAGCGTCGGCTGCACGACGACGGCGCGGATCGCCGTGCCCTGCTCCAGCGCGAAGGCCAGCGCCTCCAGCGACAGGCCGGTCTTCGGGCTGGTCGGCAGCTCGATCGCGCGCAGCCCCAGCGCCTCGACGATCTGCAGCAGGCCGTAGAAGGTCGGCGATTCGACGGCCACCGTGTCGCCCGGCTGGGTGACGGCACGCAGCGCGAGGTTCATCGCCTCGGTGCAGCCCTGGGTGACGACGATCTGCTCGGGCGCCGCGGCGACACCACGCTCCAGCGCGCGCCGCGCCAGCGCCGCGCGCAGCAGCGGGTGGCCGTGGCGGCGTGTCATCGTCGTCAGCACCTGCGGCGCCAGGCGCAGGCGGCGCTGCATCGCGCGCGCCAGCGCCTCGGCCGGGTACATCGCCGGCGGCGCGACGGCCAGCGCCAGGTTCAGCTCGACGGCATGGCGCTGGCCGCGCGCCAGGATGCCGGAGATGTGTTCCGAGATGCCGACGTAGGCGGCGGCGTCGATCGCCCGCGGCGCCGCTTCGGACGCCGGCGGCAGCGCCGCACGGCGCGGGTGGCGCACGAAGTAGCCCGAGCGTGCGCGCGCTTCGAGCAGGCCGTCGTCTTCCAGCCGGCGGCAGGCCTGCAGCGCGGTCGACAGGCTGACCTCGTGGCGGCGCATCAGCTCGCGCACCGACGGGAAACGGTCGCCGCTGCGCAAGGCGCCGGCCTGGATGGCGCCGCGGTAATGCTCGGCGATGCGGTGATACAGCGTGCTCATGGGCAACGGGCACTATGCCGCTCGCAGCACGACCGCAACAGATACAGAGACTCTAGAGAGGCACCGAAACAGTTGCCCGCCGCCGCCGCTGTTGCGCCCCGCGGCGCGCACCGCTGTGGCTGCCGCCGCCGGGCGCCGCGCCGCACAGTGGCCGCCATGGACACCCGCACGATCGAACTCGCCGCCGGCCAGACGCTGGCGCTGGCGCTGCGCCCCGGCGACACGCTGCACCTGGCGCGTGGCCGCCTGCAGGCCTGGGCACCGGCGCAGGAGCTGGCCGGCACGCTGCACCGGACGTCGCAGCGCTGGGACGAAGGCCACACGCTGAGCGCCAGCGACGCCGGCACCTGGCAGGCCCAGGCGACGACGGCGGTGACGCTGCTGCTGCAGCGGCCGCTGCCCGCCTGGCGCCGCTGGTGGCCGGTCAGCCCTAGACTGGACCGATGCGCGACCTCTTCCTGCTCGCCCCCGATCTCGTCTTCCTGAACCACGGCTCCTTCGGCGCCTGCCCGCGCGAGGTGCTGGCCGACCAGCAGCGCTGGCAGCTGGAGATGGAACGCAACCCGGTCGAGTTCCTCGGCCGGCGTTCGGCCGAGCTGCTGCACCAGGCGCGAACGGCCCTCGCCGGCGAAGTGGGCGCCAACCCGGAGCACCTGGTCTTCGTGCCCAACGCGACCACCGGCGTCAACGTCGTCACGCGCTCGTTCACTCTGGCGCCGGGCGACGAGGTGCTGTCCACCGACCTCGAATACGGCGCCTGCGACGCCGCCTGGCAGCAGGCCTGCGCCGCGCGCGGCGCGCACTACCGGCGCGTGGCGATCCCCCTGCCCTTCGAGCGCGAGCGTTTCGTCGACCGCCTGATGGCCGCGGTGACACCGCGCACGCGGCTGATCTACGCCAGCCACATCACGTCGACGACGGCGCTGACGCTGCCGGTGGCCGAGCTGTGCCGCGCCGCACGCGAACGCGGCATTCCGACGCTGATCGACGGCGCGCACGCGCCGGGCCAGATCACGCTGGACCTGGACGCCGTCGGCGCCGACTTCTACGTCGGCAACTGCCACAAGTGGCTGTGCGCGCCCAAGGGCAGCGGCTTTCTGCACGCCCGGCCCGAACACCACGCGCAGCTCGACGCGCCGGTCATCAGCTGGGGCTATGCCGAGGGCACCGGCGGCCACGCCGGCTTCGACGCCTACCTGGGGCGCACGCTGTTCGAGCGCCGCCTGCAGTGGCAGGGCACACGCGACCTGTCGGCCTGGCTGGCAGTGCCGGCAGCCATCGATTTCCAGCGCCGCCACGGCTGGCCCGCGGTGCGCGAGCACTGCCATGCGTTGGCGCGCGAGGCGCTGGAGACGCTGACGCGACGCCACGGCCTGGCGCCGGTGGCCGCCGACGGCGACTGGGCGCAGATGGTCGCGATCCCCGTGCCGCCGCAGGACCCGGAGGCGCTGCGCCGGCGCCTCTTCGACGAAAGCGGCATCGAGGTGCCGGTGACGACACACGCCGGCCGGACCTTCGTGCGCATCTCGGTGCAGAGCTACACCGAGCCCTGGGAGATAGCGCGCCTGCTGGACGCCCCGGCGCTGCGCTGAGCGCGCGACGTTCAGCCGCAGACGATGCGGTTGCGCCCCTGCTGCTTGGCTTCGTAGAGCAGGCGGTCGGCTTCGAGGAACAGCGTCTGCACCGTGTCGGCCGGCTGCGGCACGCGCACGATGGCGCCGATCGACACCGTCAGCGTCGGCGCCGTAGCGCTGCGGCTGTTGGGGATCGCCAGCGCCTGGACGTCGCGACGGATGGCCTCGAACAGCTCGTGCGCGCGGCCGCTGGGGCTGGAACTGCAGGCCAGCAGCGCGAACTCCTCGCCGCCCAGGCGGAAGGCGAAGTCACCGGCGCGCCGGCAGTGGTCGCGCAGCGCCCCGGCGACCGTCACCAGCGCCTCGTCGCCGGCGACGTGGCCGTAGGTGTCGTTCAGGCGCTTGAAGTGGTCCAGGTCCAGCAGAGCCAGCGTCAGCGCCGAACCTTCGCGCCGGGCGCGTGCCAGTTCGGACGCGAACACGGCGTCGAAGTGGCGGCGGTTGAACAGCCCGGTCAGGTCGTCGGTGATCGCCGACTCCTCCAGCCGCCGGTTGGCCGCTTCGAGGTCGACATAGGCCTGGCGCAGCTTCTCCTCGGCCTCGACACGCGCACGGCGTTCGCGCAGCAGGTTCAGCGTGCGGCTGGACAGGCTTTCGTACATGCCGAGCACGGTGTCGATCAGCAGGCGCACCGACGACGCGCCCATCTTGCGTTCGGCCTTCAGCTTGGCCTCGTCCAGCGGCACGCCGGCCTGGACCTCGGCGACGACGAGCGCGAAGCGTTTGTCCTCGACGATGATGTGGAAGGCCAGCCAGCGGATCAGGAATTTGACGATGCCTTCGACCAGCTGGTGCAGCGGCTGGCCGCCGCTGGCGTGCTTCAGGTCCTGCACCTTGGGCAGGAAGGCCCCGTGCGCCGCCTGGTGGTTGTGCAGCCAGAGGTCGTCACCGAAGCAGTCGACCCAGATCTCTTCCTCGGCCGAGAAGTGATAGTCGGCGTAGGCCGCCAGCTCGGTGAACGCGGCCTCGACCTCGCACTCCCGGTTGCTGACCAGCGTGCCGGCCAGCTGGTTCAGCAGGTCCACCAGGCGCTTGTGCTGCTCGTCGATCAGCGCATTGCCGGTGTTGAAGTTGTCGTTCCAGGGGAAGACTTCGAACAGGTGCGCGCCGGAGGCGTGTTCCGGCTGCGCCAGCAGGTCCATGAAGTCGGCGGCACTCGTTTCGGTCGTGCTGTTCATCGTCATCCAAGGCGCGCCACGGCAGCGCCGATGGTCCACCCGTACCTGACACGCCGCGTGGAGGCGGCGACCGCCGGGGCGGCGCGGAGGGCGGAGCAGCCCGCTCGGACCCGGAGAAAGGATGATGACACAGCGATTTCAGCAATTCAGCTTAGACGAGCGAGTTGCCGGGAGGACCGCACGGAAAATCCGAGCACGTCGCTCAGGAATCAGCGGACGAAGCGAAAGCGAGCACGTGGCCGTCGGGATCGAACGAGTACGCCGCGACGTGGCCCCAGTTGCGCGGCAGCAGCGGCGAGAGTTCGCGCGCGCCCGCCGCCAGCGCGCGGGCGTGCGCGGCCGCGGGCTCGTCGACCAGCAGATACAGCTCGGCGCGCGGCACGCCGCGCGCAGCGGCCGGGTCGGGCAATGCGGCGCCGAGCAGCGCCTTGATGCCGCGCTCCGGCATCAGCCCGAGAACCGCGCCGCCGGGCAGCTCGAACTCCGTCATGCCGGGCACGTCGAGCCGGGGCGCCTGGGCCAGCGCCTGTTCGTAGAAGCGGCGGCTGGCGGGCTGGTCGGCGATGTAGAGGATGAAGTGGGTGGTCATGCTTGGGTGGGCGTGGCCGGCGACCACCCCGGGCTTCAGCGCCGGGACCGGCGACGCGACACGACCAGCGCGACCGCGACCACCCCGACGAGCGCCATCACCGTCGGCAGTAACCAGGGCTGCCCGGCGACGCGGAGCAGCCGCGGCGCCAGCGGTTGTGCGAACACCGCAACGCCCATCGTCGCCAAGCCGGCCGTCAGCAAAGCGGTAAGCACGAGGACGGCGGCGCGGAGGTTGGGCATCGTGGAGGCTCCGAAACGGGGAGGAAGCGAGCGTAGAGCGTTGTTATAGCAAGCCGCCACCGGCCGTCGGCACGCGCCATCGCGGCCCGCCCCGCTGGGTTCGTGCCTTCAACGGTCCTTCATTTCGATCGTGTCGTCGTACTCGTCCAGCTTTGACATGACCGCGCTGTTCTTCGCGTACTTCGACTTCAGCGCCGCCAGGCGGGCATCCGTTCCCGTGCAGTAGATCCTTGCCTTCTCGAGGACTTCCTTCATGCGCTCAGGGTCCGGAGGATCGGGGACTTCTCCGGCGAAGTGCTCGCAAGCGTCCCTGTCCGCCACGAACTTGTGGAAGTCGGCGAGGTCTTCTTCGGGCTGGGCACTGCAAGCCGCCGTGAGGACGATGGACACCGCGGCCGTCAGCCTCGCGGCACGACCGTCATTTCGCCGGAGCTGCCCCATGCGGCCAGCCGATCCGTGTCGCGCCATGCTTGATGACCTCATCAACCGTTCCAAGTCCTGCTGAGCCCGCAATCAACCGTTCGGCCTGAGTTCGCGATACCCAAACTCCAGGTCGACCTGCACGACGACGTCGGCCTGCTCGCGGCGCGGAAGCACCCAGACGCAGTAGTCCCGCCACTCGCGGTCCACCCGGGCCGCCGCATCGACCGCCGACATGCCGCGCTTGCGCTGGTTGGCGCGCACACGCAAGGCGTGGGCCATGGCCTCCTCGGCGTCGATGAAGACCTTCAAATGCGTGTGCGGCGCGAGATCCGGATGAAGCGCATGGATGCCTTCGACGACGAGCACGTCCACGGGCAAGACAGTCCTCGGCTCGGCGCTCTTCGTGCCGGTCCTGTTGTCGTAGCGGTGCACGCCGAACGGCTGGCGCACGAGGAAACGAACGACTGCGGCCCGCAGAGCCGCCATGTCGATCGACCGCAGGTCGTAGCCGCTGATGCCGACGGCGTCGCGCTCGGCGCGGTCGCGCATGAAGTCGTCGGTGGAAATCGCGTCGGCGGCGAGGCCGAACTGCCGCAACGCCGCCACGAGTCGGGCGGCCACGGTCGACTTGCCGGTGTCGGCCCAGCCGCAGAGGGCGACGATGAACGGCGTGTTGTGGCAGCCCATCGAGGTGTGGACCTGAGTGGCGAGGGTTTGAGGCAAATGCATCGGCGGATGATCGGGCGAAGCGAAGCCGGGCAGAAGTGTGCGGTCGGCGACTCGCCGGAGCTGGCGAACTGGCGCACAAGGCACCCGAGAACTACACCGAGGGAAGGAACCTGCAGCCGAGGAAGGTCCTGAACGTGGCGCACGAGGGATGCCACGGCGGCCAGGTCAGTACTCGTTCGCGCAACGCCTGTTCTGCAGGACCTCGACCAACGCAAACACTGCAAGAGATCGAAAAATGGCTGCAGTGAAGTGATGACACCTCTCGGCGAGGCCAGGCCGACGGCGGGCGATCGTTCCGCGTTGAGCCCCTTGCAGGCGCTCAGGCTGCGCTTGTAGCAAGTCGAAGCTGAGGGCGGACACGGCTCGCCATCCCGGGAATCGGTGCCGGCAACTCGCCAATCCTCTTGGCGCCGAGTGCCAGATAGAACGCCTCCGCGTTCGGATCCGCGTCGATGTGCAGAAGCGACTGCCCCGCGGCAGCAACCCTCGCAGCCATCTCGCGCACGAGGGTGCGCCCGATACCTCGGCGCATGTGTCCGGGCTTGACCCAGCAGGACACGAGTTCCCACGGCGTCGTGCTCGGATCGACCTGCACGATGCCCACTACGGCGCCGGCCTCAATGGCGACCAGGGTAGGCCGCAAATCGAGCGACTGTTCGGTCGTCAGGAGGCTCTGACGCCAGGCATCGAGGTGATCTTGCGCGTAGCCCCACGATGCCTTTGCCGCCAGGGTGACGGCGTTGATCCCGGCCAGATCGCTGCGAGTCGCGTCGCGGATGAGCATGGCGGCACAAAGGATCGGAGTCAAACTGCAGTGGTACGCGAAGTTAATCTGAACAATTTAAAGCAGCAACAAGGCCTTGGTGAAACCGCATATATCAGCCTGCGGACATTTTATCCAAAGCGAGCTGCGTAGCGTGCGAGTGGATGTTCTCGATCGTCATTCTTGAGAATTGGGCCAAGATTCATGAAGCATGACGCTCGGCGTAGGCGAGACCCACAAATTAGGCACCAACACGTCCAAGGCTGCTGAAGCTCTGGACGTAACCGTGCCACCAGCCGGTAGTGAGTTGATGTTCGCTGTATTCGCCACCCGTGAACTCGGTGATGACCGTCCGCCAGAAGGTCTGGGCGACCGTATTCTCTGTCATCTGCCCGACTTGCCACGCGCCAGGGTGCAGCGCGAAGACTTGTTTGGCGGCGTGAGTTGCGACCCGCTTGCGCCTATATTTTTTGAGAACGAAAAACTGATCCATCCAGAACTCGCCTCCCGGCAGCTTGACCTGGTTGTCAACCAGAGCGAACCCGGCATACTGCGTCGAGACGGTCAAGACATACGCCGCGCAGTCTTTGTCCTGCCAGTACCGGTCCAGTGCGTAACCGTACTCCCCGTTTGCGTCGAGGTCCTGGTCCCAGATGTCGGAGAGTTCGTATTGGTACAGTTCGAGCATCCGGCACAGCGGAAGCCGATCGCATGGTTTGGCTACTCTGACTTCAAGCATGGCGCTGTACCGTGGATGTAGAGTTTTCTCTCTATGCCGAGGCAGTCGCGTAAAGCACGCCCTCGCTGGGATTCTATTTACTCGAGCCTTCCCGTTTTGACTCTGAGGGAAGCCCCTGTAAATGGGTCACGGCTCAGCGATGTACGACATGAGGTACTCATCTCGTACTTGGCCGGCGACAAGCATTGAGGCACGGCGCGTCCCCTCGATCTGGAACCCAAAGCGCTTGTACAAGGCGACAGCGCGTTCATTTGTGGTGTGAACGTTCAGCTCCAGGCGGAGCAACCCGGCAGCCGACGCCCAAGACAGCGCCTCGTGGAGCATTGCCGAAGCAACGCCGCGGGACCAGTGCTCCCTTCGAACGCCCAGGAAGATCAAGGCGGAGTGCTGGGTTCGAATGCGCTCACCGCCACTGGCGCCCAAGAAGCCGACGAGATCGGCGCCCTCCGTGGCCACGAGCAAGACGCTGTTGGTCTTGCCTGAGAGCCAGGCGATGAACTTGCGCTCATCTTCCTCTGTGGCCGTGAACTCTTGCGGCTCCCAGAGCATGAAGTCCGTCTCAGCGAAGACCGCGCGCCTCAGATCCAGCAACGCGGCGGCATCCTCTTCGGTGGCGCGACGAACGGAGAAGGACATGGTTTCCTGACGCTTAGCGTTGGATTTAACGGGCTGCCAGAAGCAGCCCCGCCGGACCAAGGATTAAGGTCGCTTTCACAGCCGCTCCCGACTCAGTTGACGTGAATGAATTTTCAGCAACTCGATTGCGGCTTCTAACCTTCGCCTGACGAACCACATCTCGAAGAGCAGGCCAGCGACACCAGCCAGCAAGCCGACGATGAGGCCGCCTGCATATTTGGAAGAGAGATTTGAAATCACAAATGACCCCAAGGCTGCTGCAGTTGCAGTAATCAGCGCTTGAGGCACGTACATTCCTTGGGGAGACCGAGCGATTGTTTCTTCGGCTATTCGCTTTCGCTCAAGCTCCTTCAGGATTTGCTCACCTTCGAGCGAAGTAAGCTGCTCTTTCATTTTTGCTCCTTTGCTGATTGGTGATGCGAGAACCTAACGACGCTTAGCGTTGGATTTAACGGGCTGCCAGAAGCAGCCCCGCCGGACCAAGGATTAAGGTCGCTTTCACAGCCGCTCCCGACTCAGTTGACGTGAATGAATTTTCAGCAACTCGATTGCGGCTTCTAACCTTCGCCTGACGAACCACATCTCGAAGAGCAGGCCAGCGACACCAGCCAGCAAGCCGACGATGAGGCCGCCTGCATATTTGGAAGAGAGATTTGAAATCACAAATGACCCCAAGGCTGCTGCAGTTGCAGTAATCAGCGCTTGAGGCACGTACATTCCTTGGGGAGACCGAGCGATTGTTTCTTCGGCTATTCGCTTTCGCTCAAGCTCCTTCAGGATTTGCTCACCTTCGAGCGAAGTAAGCTGCTCTTTCATTTTTGCTCCTTTGCTGATTGGTGATGCGAGAACCTAACGAATGAAAGGGACATCCCCATAGCGTCCCACCCGCCCGAGGTTATCCCTCAGGCACAGACGGCCGCCCGGTACGACGATGGGGTTGCGAAATCTCATCCTCCACCCGGCTGACGCAAGGAGATGTCCATGACGATTCTGTTTCTCGGCATCGATCTGGCCAAGAACGTGTTTGCCCTGCACGGTGTCGACGAGCGCGGCAAGCCTGCGCTGGTGCGCCCGGCCGTGCGTCGCGACCAGTTGCTCGAAGCGGTGGCCAAGTTGCCGCCGTGCACCATCGGCATGGAAGCCTGCTCGGGCGCGCACCACTGGGCTCGGCGCTTCCAGGACTTCGGCCACACGGTGCGGCTGATGGCGCCCAAGTTCGTCGTGCCCTACCGCATGAGCGGGCGCCGCGGCAAGAACGACGCGGCCGACGCGGCTGCAATCTGCGATGCGCTTCGTGCCGGTCAAGTCGACGCAGGCGCAGTCGCGCCTGGCGGTGCATACCGCGCGCCAAGGCTGGGTGAGCGCTCGCACGGCCGTCATCAACCGCCTGCGCGGCGTGCTCAGCGAGTTCGGCATCGTGCTGCCGCTCAAGGCCGCTACGGTGCGCAGCCGCGCCGGCGAGCAGCTCGACACCGCGCCGGCTGGGTGCAGACCGTGTGCCGCGACCTGCTGGCCGAACTGCAGCGCTTGGACGAGCGCGTGGCCGCGTACGACGAGCACATCCGGCTGATGGCCCAGGCCGACGATCGCGCCCCGCGCGCTCATGGTCATGCCCGGCATCGGCCCGACCACCGCCAGCGCGCTGCTGGCCAGCATCGGCTACGGCCACGACTTCGCCAACGGCCGCCAGCTCGCTGCCTGGATGGGCCTGGCGCCCGGCCGGTACAGCTCGGGCGGCAAGAACCGGCTCGGGCGCATCACCAAGGCCGGCGACTCCTATCTGCGCACGCTGTTCGTCATGGGAGCCCGCGCAGTGCTGGCCGCCGCGGCAAACAAACACGACCGGCTGAGCCGCTGGGCCACCGCACTGGCCGAGCGCCGCGGCTACTGGAAGGCGGTGGTCGCGATCGCCGCCAAGAACGTGCGCATGAGCCCCCGCGCGCGTCTTTCATCAGGGCCCGCAGCATCGAACGCTGCATCAAAGGCCGGTTGTAGTTGTGCAGTCCGCACCTTGGTTCTCTCGTCGTCAGGCGGCGCAATGACAGCACACCGTCGAAGTGCCTTGATGAATCGATGATCGATTCATCAAGGACTCGTTTTGCTTGACAGGCGGGGATGCCCTTGTAGTTCGAGCTGAGCTGCGCGCGCAGGCAGGCGTTGCTTGGCCGCGCAAGAAAAATGCGCACCGTACCCTGGAGCGGCCAAGCAATGCCTGCCGGAGCGTGTCAGCTCGAGCGAGGGGTTAGCGGAGTAATCGGCCCGCCGCCCCGAAAATCGTCCCGAAGAAACTCCTGGCGCCAGCGTGGCGCGCGTGGCAATGTGGAACGCGACGTCTGGGGAAGACCGAGATGGCACTGGTGCGCAATGCCCGCGGGTTAGCGTGGTCTGGGGCTGCGTCATCGACATTGGTGAACCGGGCAGTCGGTCTGCTGCCGCCTGTCCGGTATCCCGTTTGAGAGAGTGATCACGACGACGAGCCCGATCCGGCGTCACGTTCCACCTTCGATGATGGAGGACACCGTGGCAGCAAGCAATCGATCGGTAGCCCGCAGTGCGCTGCGACTGACACACCCCAATGCCGCCGGCATCGACATCGGCAGCGCCAGCCACTACGTGGCCGTGCCGCCGGATCGCGACGACGAGCCGGTGCGCGAGTTCGCCTCGTTCACCGGCGACCTGCTGCGCCTGGCCGACTGGCTGACCGCATGCGGCGTGGACACCGTGGCGATGGAGTCCACCGGGGTGTACTGGATCCCGCTCTTCGAGTTGCTCAGCACGCGCGGCTTTACCGTGCTGCTGGTCAACGCCCGCCACGTCAAGAACGTCTCGGGCCGCAAGAGCGACGTGCTGGACTGCCAGTGGCTGCAGCAACTCATGAGCTACGGCCTGCTGCGCGGCGCCTTCCGGCCCGACGAGCAGGTGTGCGTGCTGCGAGCGCTCGCGCGCCAGCGCCACTCGCTGCTGCGCACCCAGTCGCGCTGCGTGCAGCACATGCAGAAGGCCCTGGTGCAGATGAACATCCAGTTGGCCAACGTCATCGCCGACGTCGCCGGCGCCAGCGGCCAAGCGATTCTTCGTGCCATCGTCGCCGGCGAACGCGACCCGTTGATGCTCGCGGCCTTGAAGAACACCCGCGTTCGCGCCAGCGACGAAGACATCGCTCGAAGCCTGCACGGCAACTGGCGCGACGAGCACCTGTTCGCACTGCGCCAAGCCCTCGACGCGTTCGACTTCTGCGGCCAGCAACTGCAGCAGTGCGACGACGAGATCGAGGCTCAGCTCGACAAGCTGCACATCACGCGCGTCGAGCCCGAGCGTGGCAAAAAGCGCAGCAAGGCCCGCAACGCACCGAAGTTCGACCTGCGCACCCGGCTGTTCCAGATGTGCGGCGTGGACCTCACCCGCATCGACGGCGTGGACGTGACGACCGCGCTGGTAGTGGTCTCCGAGGCCGGCACCGACATGAGCAAATTCCCCAGCGACAAGCACTTCGCCTCCTGGATGGGGCTGTGCCCGGGCACCAAGATCACCGGCGGCAAGGTCATGAGCGGTAAGACACGTCCCACGGCCAACCGCGCCGCTCAAGCGCTGCGGCTGGCCGCCGCGGCGCTGCGCACCAGCCAGTCGGCGCTGGGCGCGTACTACCGGCGTTTGTGCGCCCGCATGGACAAGGCCAAAGCCGTCACGGCCGCCGCGCACAAGCTCGCCCGGCTGATCTACAGCCTGCTCAGCAAGGGCCAGGAGTACACCGATCAAGGCCAGGCCTACTACGAGGAGCGATACCGCCAGCGTGTGCTGCACAACCTGCAGCGCAAGGCGCAGCGGCTGGGCATGTCGCTCGTTCCGGTCACGCCTGACTCAGCCACCGTCTAGAAAACTCCGCCTGCATCAATCACTTGGGAGGAGTTTCTTGAGAGGCCTCAGTCGCTGTCAAACAGTTTGGAGGCCTTGTCGCTCTTCGTCTCAACCAAGCTGGCAAGTCGAATCATTTCAGACCTTTCAATCAGGGAGTCTGATAGCGTGGCGATAAGCTCTCCGTCCTCGTCCACAACCAATATCTCTGGCAAGTACTTCTCATACACAAAGTCATGCTCGGGGTCGTCGAACTTCTTTTCGAGAAGGAGTAGCTTGAACTGATTTCCGGATCGTTCGAAGTTTGTTGCAAACTGCCGATAGACGAGATTCGGATTAAATATCAGTTCTGCGTTTGAGCCGCGACGAATCTGCTTCCAATGCAGCTTCCCGTTTCGCGTCTTTCTCAGAATTTCGTCAAAAAGGGCTTCGTACTTATTCATGCTTCCTCCGAATACGAAGACCAGTCATTGAGCGCTTCCTTCAATGCCACTATGTCGCCCGCATCAATGTGTGTGTGCACCTCGATTGTCGCACGTCCCTGAGCAGTAAATCTGGACCAGACACCCGTAGGAAGGTTTCGTTTGAGGGCTTTTAGCTTGGTCAGAGACGCCTTCCCAAGCGGAGTTGCGTCATCTGGAATCGTTAGGGAAGGTCTGCACAACACGCTGCGCGGCCGGATTGGCGCAGCATCGTTGGCGACGGCGATCAGCAAAAGCGCATGACGCCCCACGCCGGCGCTATGGGGCTGGGAATAGAAGCAAATGGCGCCCAGCGGGGGACGTTTGGCGCCCACCGGGCGCACTCATCCCCGGGCTCCCATGAGATGCCTTCGCGCCATCCACAGGTTCGCCAGCGCGAACAGCGTCTGGATCTGCGCCGTGTTCTTGGCCAGCCCCCGGTACCGCACCTTGGTGAAGCCGAACTGCCGCTTCAGCACGCGAAACGGGTGCTCCACCTTGGCCCGCACGCTGGCCTTGAGTTGTTCGATTCGCTCGGTGATCGCATCCTGGCGATCCCGCGCGTCGAGCAGCCGCCGCAGCCCCGGGCGCAAGGCCACGTGCCAGGTCGGCCCTCGCGCCTCGGGCCTCTTGTGCACGCCCTGGTAGCCGGCGTCGCCGAAGGCGTTGCGTTCCTCGCCATGCAGCAGTTGTCCGGCCACGTTCAGGTCGTTGACGTTCGCCGGCGTGGCCACCACCGTGTGCACCAGCCCCGAGGCCGCGTCCACCCCGATGTGCGCCTTCATCCCGAAGTACCAGTTGTTGCCCTTGCGGGTCTGCTTCATCTCCGGATCGCGCTCGCCTTCGGCGTTCTTCGTCGAGCTGGGCGCCGCGATCAGCGTCGCGTCCATCACCGTGCCGGTGCGCAGCATCAGGCCCTTGTGCTGCAGCAGATCGGCCACCAGGCGCAGCATGTCGGCCGCCAGTTCGTGGCGCTCCAGCAGGTGGCGAAACCGCAGGATCGTCGTCTCGTCGGGCAACCTCTGCGTCGCGCCATCGAGCCGCGCGAACTCACGGTACAGCGGCACGTCGTGCAGCGCCTCTTCCATCGCCGGATCGCTCAGCCCGAACCATTGCTGCAGGTAGTGGATGCGCAGCATCGTCTCCAGCGCAAACGGCGGTCGCCCGGTCTTGGCGCGCGGGTAGTGCGGCTGCACGATCTCCACCAGCGCCGCCCACGGCACCACGCGGTCCATCTCCTCGAGGAACTCGCGCTTGCGCGTCTTCTTCGTCGACAGGTTCAGGCCAAGTCCGAGCTGCTTCATGTCGGGCATCCTCGCTGGCCTACCCCGCACGGGCAAGCCGGCTTTGCGGGGGCGTTTTGCAGACCTTCCTTAGCACATCCGCAATCAACTGTCTTAAGCGTTGTTTTCGCCGAAATCTAACAATGTTTGCCTTAATGCTGCGAACGTAGGCCAAAGAGGCCAGCGAAACGATAAGGCCGACAATAGATGCCCATGAAGAGTAGAAGGTGAGTTGCGCTTCGGTCATGCGGGGATCCGTAGTTTGCTTGTCTGCTGAGGCCTAACGAATGAAAGGGACATCCCCATAGCGCCCCACCCGCCCGAGGTTATCCCTCAGGCAAGGATGGCCGCCTGGTACGACGATGGGGTTGCGCAATCTCATCCTCCACCCGGCTGACGCAAGGAGATGTCCATGACGATTCTGTTTCTCGGCATCGATCTGGCCAAGAACGTGTTTGCCCTGCACGGTGTCGACGAGCGCGGCAAGCCTGCGCTGGTGCGCCCGGCCCTGCGTCGCGACCAGTTGCTCGAAGCGGTGGCCAAGCTGCCGCCATGCACCATCGGCATGGAAGCCTGCTCGGGTGCGCACCACTGGGCTCGGCGCTTCCAGGACTTCGGCCACACGGTGCGACTGATGGCGCCCAAGTTCGTCGTGCCCTACCGCATGAGCGGGCGCCGCGGCAAGAACGACGCGGCCGACGCGGCTGCAATCTGCGAAGCGCTGCAGCGCCCGGCGATGCGCTTCGTGCCGGTCAAGTCGACGCAGGCGCAGTCGCGCCTGGCCGTGCATACCGCGCGCCAAGGCTGGGTGAGCGCGCGCACGGCCGTCATCAACTGCCTGCGCGGCGTGCTCAGCGAGTTCGGCATCGTGCTGCCGCTCAAGGCCGCCACGGTGCGCAGCCGCGCTGGCGAGCAGATCGACACCGTGCCCGGCTGGGTGCAGACCGTGTGCCGCGACCTGCTGGCGGAACTGCAGCGCCTGGACGAGCGCGTGGCCGCGTACGACGAGCACATCCGGCTGATGGCCCAGGCCGACGACCGCGCCCGCGCTCTCATGGTCATGCCCGGCATCGGCCCGACCACCGCGAGCGCCCTGCTGGCGAGCATCGGCTACGGACACGACTTCGCCAACGGCCGCCAGCTCGCTGCCTGGATGGGCCTGGCGCCAGGCCAATACAGCTCCGGGGGCAAAAACCGGCTCGGACGCATCACCAAGGCCGGCGATGCCTACCTGCGCACGCTGTTCATCATGGGGGCGCGCGCCGTGCTGGCCGCCGCAGCCAACAAGCATGACCGGCTGAGCCGCTGGGCCACCGCGCTGGCCGAACGCCGCGGCTACTGGAAGGCCGTGGTCGCCATCGCCGCCAAGAACGTGCGCATGGCCTGGGCGATGCTCTCCAAGGGCGAAGAGTTCAAGCCCATGGCCTGAGCGCCCGGTGCGCGACCCCTTGCCAACTTCTTCGAAGAAAGGCGACCTCGAATCCGTTTCTGCCACCGCGTGACGCCTGCGTTGATGGATCAAGGTTGGACCTGCGCGGGGAGTGCTCGTTTAACTCAAGGCGGCGCCGGACACGGCGACCGCGGCTAACGAATGGAGCCCCCGCGCGCGTCTTTCATCAGGGCCAGCAGCATCGAACGCTGCATCAAAGGCCGGTTGTAGTTGTGCAGTCCGCACCTTGGTTCTTTTGCCGTCGGGCGGCCCAATGGCAGCGCACCGTCGAAGTGCCTTGATGAATCGATGATCGATTCATCAAGGACTCGTTTTGCTTGACAGGCGGGGATGCCCTTGTAGTTGAAGCTGAGGGGCCGGAACCAGCTGGCCGCGCGAAACGATGATCAACTGGTGAGCGTAGCGCGGCCAGCTGGTGGAGGTCCACTCGAGCGACTGGTTAGCGGAGTAATCGGCCCGCCGCCCCGAAAATCGTCCCGAAGAAACTCCTGGCGCCAGCGTGGCGCGCGTGGCAATGTGGAACGCGACGTCTGGGGAAGACCGAGATGGCACTGGTGCGCAATGCCCGCGGGTTAGCGTGGTCTGGGGCTGCGTCATCGACATTGGTGAACCGGGCAGTCGGTCTGCTGCCGCCTGTCCGGTATCCCGTTTGAGAGAGTGATCACGACGACGAGCCCGATCCGGCGTCACGTTCCACCTTCGATGATGGAGGACACCGTGGCAGCAAGCAATCGATCGGTAGCCCGCAGTGCGCTGCGACTGACACACCCCAATGCCGCCGGCATCGACATCGGCAGCGCCAGCCACTACGTGGCCGTGCCGCCGGATCGCGACGACGAGCCGGTGCGCGAGTTCGCCTCGTTCACCGGCGACCTGCTGCGCCTGGCCGACTGGCTGACCGCATGCGGCGTGGACACCGTGGCGATGGAGTCCACCGGGGTGTACTGGATCCCGCTCTTCGAGTTGCTCAGCACGCGCGGCTTTACCGTGCTGCTGGTCAACGCCCGCCACGTCAAGAACGTCTCGGGCCGCAAGAGCGACGTGCTGGACTGCCAGTGGCTGCAGCAACTCATGAGCTACGGCCTGCTGCGCGGCGCCTTCCGGCCCGACGAGCAGGTGTGCGTGCTGCGAGCGCTCGCGCGCCAGCGCCACTCGCTGCTGCGCACCCAGTCGCGCTGCGTGCAGCACATGCAGAAGGCCCTGGTGCAGATGAACATCCAGTTGGCCAACGTCATCGCCGACGTCGCCGGCGCCAGCGGCCAAGCGATTCTTCGTGCCATCGTCGCCGGCGAACGCGACCCGTTGATGCTCGCGGCCTTGAAGAACACCCGCGTTCGCGCCAGCGACGAAGACATCGCTCGAAGCCTGCACGGCAACTGGCGCGACGAGCACCTGTTCGCACTGCGCCAAGCCCTCGACGCGTTCGACTTCTGCGGCCAGCAACTGCAGCAGTGCGACGACGAGATCGAGGCTCAGCTCGACAAGCTGCACATCACGCGCGTCGAGCCCGAGCGTGGCAAAAAGCGCAGCAAGGCCCGCAACGCACCGAAGTTCGACCTGCGCACCCGGCTGTTCCAGATGTGCGGCGTGGACCTCACCCGCATCGACGGCGTGGACGTGACGACCGCGCTGGTAGTGGTCTCCGAGGCCGGCACCGACATGAGCAAATTCCCCAGCGACAAGCACTTCGCCTCCTGGATGGGGCTGTGCCCGGGCACCAAGATCACCGGCGGCAAGGTCATGAGCGGTAAGACACGTCCCACGGCCAACCGCGCCGCTCAAGCGCTGCGGCTGGCCGCCGCGGCGCTGCGCACCAGCCAGTCGGCGCTGGGCGCGTACTACCGGCGTTTGTGCGCCCGCATGGACAAGGCCAAAGCCGTCACGGCCGCCGCGCACAAGCTCGCCCGGCTGATCTACAGCCTGCTCAGCAAGGGCCAGGAGTACACCGATCAAGGCCAGGCCTACTACGAGGAGCGATACCGCCAGCGTGTGCTGCACAACCTGCAGCGCAAGGCGCAGCGGCTGGGCATGTCGCTCGTTCCGGTCACGCCTGACTCAGCCACCGTCTAGAAAACTCCGCCTGCATCAATCACTTGGGAGGAGTTTCTTGAGAGACCTCACTCTTCGTCTCCACTTGCCACTCTAGCGTTGGCCCAACTCCTGGAATTGACTCAGCCTCTGCAATTGCTTCGGCCAAAGATCGGAATCCACTGCTTCCGCTCTGGAAATCGCCCCGTTCGGTGGTAGACCCAAACTGGATGTAGTACGTGCTCTGCTGGCGATCGTTTGCGACTTCGGCTGGATCGTCGAGATCACTGGTCCCGAAATGGACCGGACTGAACACGATGCGCACGTCACACAGAACCGTTCCGTCGTATCGAAAGGTGCCAATCTTCACAACCGATTCGCCGACGGAAAGGGTGCTCATGTGATGTCTAACGAATGAAAGGGACATCCCCATAGCGCCCCACCCGCCCGAGGTTATCCCTCAGGCAAGGATGGCCGCCTGGTACGACGATGGGGTTGCGCAATCTCATCCTCCACCCGGCTGACGCAAGGAGATGTCCATGACGATTCTGTTTCTCGGCATCGATCTGGCCAAGAACGTGTTTGCCCTGCACGGTGTCGACGAGCGCGGCAAGCCTGCGCTGGTGCGCCCGGCCCTGCGTCGCGACCAGTTGCTCGAAGCGGTGGCCAAGCTGCCGCCATGCACCATCGGCATGGAAGCCTGCTCGGGTGCGCACCACTGGGCTCGGCGCTTCCAGGACTTCGGCCACACGGTGCGACTGATGGCGCCCAAGTTCGTCGTGCCCTACCGCATGAGCGGGCGCCGCGGCAAGAACGACGCGGCCGACGCGGCTGCAATCTGCGAAGCGCTGCAGCGCCCGGCGATGCGCTTCGTGCCGGTCAAGTCGACGCAGGCGCAGTCGCGCCTGGCCGTGCATACCGCGCGCCAAGGCTGGGTGAGCGCGCGCACGGCCGTCATCAACCGCCTGCGCGGCGTGCTCAGCGAGTTCGGCATCGTGCTGCCGCTCAAGGCCGCCACGGTGCGCAGCCGCGCTGGCGAGCAGATCGACACCGTGCCCGGCTGGGTGCAGACCGTGTGCCGCGACCTGCTGGCGGAACTGCAGCGCCTGGACGAGCGCGTGGCCGCGTACGACGAGCACATCCGGCTGATGGCCCAGGCCGACGACCGCGCCCGCGCTCTCATGGTCATGCCCGGCATCGGCCCGACCACCGCGAGCGCCCTGCTGGCGAGCATCGGCTACGGACACGACTTCGCCAACGGCCGCCAGCTCGCTGCCTGGATGGGCCTGGCGCCAGGCCAATACAGCTCCGGGGGCAAAAACCGGCTCGGACGCATCACCAAGGCCGGCGATGCCTACCTGCGCACGCTGTTCATCATGGGGGCGCGCGCCGTGCTGGCCGCCGCAGCCAACAAGCATGACCGGCTGAGCCGCTGGGCCACCGCGCTGGCCGAACGCCGCGGCTACTGGAAGGCCGTGGTCGCCATCGCCGCCAAGAACGTGCGCATGGCCTGGGCGATGCTCTCCAAGGGCGAAGAGTTCAAGCCCATGGCCTGAGCGCCCGGTGCGCGACCCCTTGCCAACTTCTTCGAAGAAAGGCGACCTCGAATCCGTTTCTGCCACCGCGTGACGCCTGCGTTGATGGATCAAGGTTGGACCTGCGCGGGGAGTGCTCGTTTAACTCAAGGCGGCGCCGGACACGGCGACCGCGGCTAACGAATGGAGCCCCCGCGCGCGTCTTTCATCAGGGCCAGCAGCATCGAACGCTGCATCAAAGGCCGGTTGTAGTTGTGCAGTCCGCACCTTGGTTCTTTTGCCGTCGGGCGGCCCAATGGCAGCGCACCGTCGAAGTGCCTTGATGAATCGATGATCGATTCATCAAGGACTCGTTTTGCTTGACAGGCGGGGATGCCCTTGTAGAATAGCGTTTATCTGCCGCCGAGCCAACCCGCCCGGCGCGTGCCGGCGTGGCGCGGCAGATAAACCCTGTTGGACTAAACCTGCCGCGCTGCAGGCGTGATGGGGCAATGTAAGGTGGCGCCCCGCCAGCGACAACCGCTGCGCTGCGGAGGACGCCGGACTGCGGGAGCCATGTTGCCGCCGATCGACGCGTCATAGCCACGCCGGGCGCTCTTTCGGGCATCGTGCAGCCGGCCGCGCGCTTCGCGTCCGGAACCGGCACCGCCACGACGGCACGACCGCGCCAGCGGCCCGCTGCTGCAGCAGCCGCAGACGTCCGGAACGACGGACCGGCTCATCCCGCCGTCCTGTCCGGTGGCCCGCGGCAGGCGCGCCCACGCCGCTCTTGCGTCGCAAGCATTGCCGGGCACGGCTGCGGCCCGCGCTGTTCCAGCACCCGCCACCGTCCGCCGTGGCAATGCGGGCAGGTGGCGATGTCCAGGCCGGCCACGCGGCGCATGAACTCGGCCACGTCCTCCAGGGTGGCCGGTTGCGCCGCCGGCATGGCCAGCAGTGCGCGGGCGCAGGCCAGGCGCTGCGCCTTGGCCGCCGGCGCCAGCAGCCCGTAGTGGCGGACGCGCTTGAAGCCGCTGGGCAGCACGTGCTGCAACAGCCGCTCGACGAACTCCTCGCCCGGCAGGCTCGTCAGCCGCCGCTGCGGCGCGGCACCGGGCTCGGCGCGACCACGCTGCGCGCGGTTGACGCGCGTGACGAAGCGCACCGACTGCGCCGTCACCGCGCGCAGCCGCTCGTGGCCGATGGCCGTGCGCTGGGTGTAGCGCGACAGGTACTCCAGCACCGCCGCCGGGCCCGCCAGCGCGGTCTTGGCGTACACCACCCAGGGCTTGGACTGCAGGGCCTGCAGGCGCTGCGCCCGCTCGCCGGCCTGCGGGTCTGCGCGCAGCCGCCCGCTGCTCTCCGCTTCGTGCAGCGCGGCCAGGAACCTGCCCTTGAACACCGCCGACAGCGCGTGTACCGGGAACAGGAAGCTCGCGCTGCGCCGCGGCGGCTGCCAGTGCGCTTGTCCGTCTGCGTCGCGGGCCAGCGCGCCGCAGGCCATCAGCGCGTGCAGGTGCAGGTGCCGGCGCAAGTCCTGCGTCCAGGTGTGCAGCACCAGCGTGAACGCGCCGATGCCGCCCAGCCAGCGCGGGTCGGCCGCGAACTGCGTGAGCGTGGCGGCGACCGCGTCGAACAGCGCGCCGTACACCCAGCGCGGCTGCGCGGCGGCCAGCACGTTGAGCTCGTGCGGCAGCGTGAACACCAGGTGGCAGTACGGCACGTCCAGCAGCTCGGCGCCACGCGCGCGCCGCCAGGCCTCGCGCTGGCGGCTCTGGCAGCGCGGGCAGTGCCGGTTGCGGCACGAGTGCCAGCGCCATTGCTCGGCTCCGCAGGCCTCGCAGCACAGGTGCTCGCCGCCCAGCGCCGGCGTGCGGCACGCCAGGATCGCGCGCCAGGCCTTGGCCTGGGCGGACGTCAGCGGCTGCCCGCGCGCCTGCCGGCGCGCCAGCACCTCGGGGCCGAAGCGCCGCAGCGCCTCGGCCAGCGTGGCGGCCATCTCAGGCGGCGAGCGTCTGGCCGACCTCGCACGGCCGCCGGGCCGGCGGCGCTGCCGCCGGCAGCGCCTGCAGCAGCGCCAGCGACATGCCGCGCTGCGCCACAGTGGCGTCCGGACGCACCAGGTGCAGGTAGCGCGCCGTCGTGCTCACCTGCTGGTGCCCCAGCCACTGCTGCAGCGTGTACAGGTCGACGCCGGCCTCCAGCAGGTGCGTGGCGTAGCTGTGCCGCAGCACGTGCGGGCCGCCCGGCTTGGTGATGCCCGCAGCCGTCGCCGCCGCGTGGTACCAGCGCTGCGCCATCGTGTGCCGCAGCGGCCGGCGCACGTCGCGCGCGCTCGCGAACACCCAGGCCGCCTCGGCATCGGCCCCGTCGACGGCCTCGCCCATCAGCTGCCGGCGCCGCATCTGCTGCGCCCGCCATCCCCGCATCAGCGCCAGCGCGTCGACGGCCAGCGGCACCAGCCGGTCCTTGCCGCCCTTGCCCTGCACCACCCGCACGCAGCGCCGGTACGCGGCCATCTCCAGGTCCCGCCAGCGCAGCCGGCACAGCTCGCCCAGCCGCAGCCCCGTCGCGTACGCCAGCCGCAGGAACACCCCGGCCGCCGGCGTCGGCGCGCACATCAGCAGCCGCGCCACCTCCTCGCGCGTGAGCACCGCCGACACGCGCTGCGGCTGCCTCGCGTACGGGACCTGCGCCTGCACCGCCGCCCGCCCCAGCACCGTGCCGTAGAAGAACTTGAACGCGCTGGCCGCCTGGTTGATCGTCGAATGCGACAGGCCCCGCTCGCGGTGCAGGTGCAGCAGGTACTGCTGCACCTCCTCGGCCGACAACTCGTCCGGGCTGCGCCGGCTGTGCCTGGCCAGCCCCACCATCGCGCCGATGTACGCCTGCACCGTGCGCCGCGAGTAGCCCCGCAGCTCCATCGCATCGAGCATGCGCCGTCTCAGTGGTGTCATCGCCGTCTCCTTGCTCGCGTACTCGGGCTCATGCCCGCGTCTTGCAAGGTACGGCGGCACCTCGTCGGGTGCCTCTGCGCGGCCTCAGGTCGGGCCGCGAACCGCTACCGCGTCAGCGGTTTAGTTCAACTCGTTATATGCAGCGCTTGAACGCCGCATAACATGTCCAACGCTCGCGTAACAAGCACCTCGGACGAAGGCTCAAGTTCTTGTCGCGCTTGAGATTTCCGTCGCCGAGCGACCCGCGGCACAGGCGCAAAAAAAATGACGCCAAAAGCGGCGTCGGTTACAGATCATTCTGAGCCGCCCTAACGCCCGCGCCAAGCCCACCGCCCGCCTTCGGGGGGAGATCGCCACACCGAGCGAACAGCCACCGCACCGCCCTGCCGCGGACGCCGGGTGGCCGGTGGAGTGAAGTATTAGGAGGAGGCCCGGCGCAGCCGGGCCGGGGGACTTGAACGGAACCGGCCACCCGGTGGCCGCGGCACGCGCAGGTGGTGGCGCACACGGCCGGACGCCGCCCGGCTCAACAAGCCATTAAGAATGGAGCGTCGACTGACGGCGACGTCGGCGCCGTCTCAGCAGCTGTTGCCATGACCGCCAGCGCGGCCGGCAGCCAGGCGCAAGCTCAGCGCTTGCGGCCCTTCGCCGCCACGCCCGGCTTGCCGCCGCCCACCGCCGGCCGCGCACGCGCCGATCCGGCCGACGCCGAACCCGACGACGCCGGCTTCCCGCCAGCACCCCGCCCCGGCGCCGCGCCCCGCGCAGCCCCACCAACCGCCGCCCCAGTGGCTTGCCCCCGCCCACACGGCAACCCCGCCCGCGGCGGCAGCCCCGTGTGCTGGGTCAGCACCGTGCCCTTGGACGGCGTGCTGTTCTTGCGCCGCGCGCTCTGGTAACTGCCGTCGGTGGCGGGCTGGTAGGTCGGGATCAGGTGGTGCTTGCCGTTGCCGATCAGGTCGGCGCGGCCCATCTCCTTCAGCGCCTCGCGCAGCAGCGGCCAGTTGTTCGGGTCGTGCCAGCGCAGGAAGGCCTTGTGCAGCCGGCGGCGGCGTTCGCCGCGCACCACGTCCACGCGTTCGCCGCGTTCGTCGCGGTGCACGCCCTTCAGCGGGTTCACGCCCGAGTGGTACATCGCCGTCGCGGTGGCCATCGGGCTGGGGTAGAAGGTCTGCACCTGGTCGGCCTTGAAGCCGTTCTGCTTGAGCCACAGCGCGAGGTTCATCATGTCCTCGTCGGTGGTGCCCGGGTGCGCGGCGATGAAGTACGGGATCAGGTACTGCTTCTTGCCCGCCTCGGCGCTGAACTGGTCGAACAGCTGCTTGAAGCGGTCGTAGCTGCCGATGCCCGGCTTCATCATCTTGGACAGCGGCCCGCGCTCGGTGTGCTCGGGCGCGATCTTCAGATAACCGCCGACGTGGTGCGACACCAGCTCGCGCGTGTACTCCAGGCTCTTCACCGCCAGGTCGTAGCGCAGGCCGGAGCCGATCAGCACCTTCTTGACGCCCGGCAGCGCACGCACGCGGCGGTAGATCTTCACCAGCGGGCCGTGGTCGGTGCGCAGGTTCTGGCAGATGTCGGGGTAGACGCAGCTCGGCTTGCGGCAGGCGGCCTCGATCTCGGGGCTCTTGCAGCCCAGCCGGTACATGTTGGCCGTCGGCCCGCCCAGGTCGCTGACGACGCCGGTGAAGCCCGGCATCGTGCGCATCTGCTCGACCTCGCGCACGATGCTGTCGGCGCTGCGGCTCTGGATGATGCGGCCCTCGTGCTCGGTGATCGAGCAGAAGGTGCAGCCGCCGAAGCAGCCGCGCATGATGTTCACGCTGAAGCGGATCATCTCCCAGGCCGGGATCTTGGTCGCGCCGTCGTGGCGGCCGAACTCGTCGGCGTAGCGCGGGTGCGGGCTGCGCGCGTACGGCAGGTCGAAGACGTGGTCCATCTCCGGCATGCCCAGCGGCAGCGGCGGCGGGTTGATCCAGACGTCGCGCTCGCCGTGGCGCTGCACCAGCGCCCGCGCGTTGCCGGGGTTGGTCTCCAGGTGCAGCACGCGGCTGGCATGGGCGTAGAGCACCGGGTCGGCGCGGACCTGCTCGTACGACGGCATGCGGATCACCGTGCGGTCGCGCGGCGGCGGCGCCGGGCGCGCGGCGCGGCGCGGCACGATCGCGATCGGCTGCTCGGCGACGGAAGCAGCGGCCGCGACGGCCGGCTCAGCGTCGATGACCGTCGGGTCGGCGGCCGCGGGCCCTTCGATCGCATTGCCGCCGGCATGGTCGGGCGGCTCGTAAGGGTTGGGTAGCGCGTCGACGCGGCCCGGCAGGTCGACCTCGCTGGAGTCGATCTCGACGAAACCCTGCGGCGCGAAGCCGTTGCGCACCAGGAAGGCGGTGCCGCGGATGTCGGTCATCGTCTCGACCGGCTCGCGCCGCGCCAGGCGGTGGGCGATCTCGACGATGGCGCGCTCGGCGTTGCCGTAGACCAGCAGGTCGGCCTTGCTGTCGGCGAGGATCGAACGCCGCACCTTGTCCTGCCAGTAGTCGTAGTGGGCGACGCGGCGCAGGCTGGCCTCGATGCCGCCGATGACCACCGGCACGTCCTTGTAGGCCTGCTGGCAGCGCTGGGTGTAGACCAGCGTCGCGCGGTCGGGCCGCTTGCCGGCGGCGGCGCCGGCCGTGTAGGCGTCGTCGCTGCGGATGCGGCGGTCGGCCGTGTAGTGGTTGATCATCGAATCCATGTTCCCGGCGGCGATGCCGAAGAACAGGTTCGGGCGCCCCAGCACCTGGAACGACTCGACGGCGTTCCACTCGGGCTGCGGGATGATGCCGACGCGGAAACCCTGCGCCTCCAGCACGCGGCCGATGACGGCCATGCCGAAGCTCGGGTGGTCGACGTAGGCGTCGCCGGTGACGATGACGATGTCGCAGGAGTCCCAGCCGAGCGCCTCCATCTCCCGCCGCGTGGTCGGCAGGAAGGGCGCGGGGCCGAAACGCTTGGCCCAGAACTGCTTGTAGCCGGTGAGGGCGCGCGCCGGGCGCGGCGGAGTGAGGGCGTGGGACACGGCGTGCTCTCGGGTGGGGACTGCAGGGCGAACCCGCGATTGTCGCCGCCAGGCGGTCGCCCGGGTGGCGGCAGGGCCGCAGCGGGCGCCGGGCGTGGCATTCGTCTCGGTGCGCGATGGCGATTTGCGCGAATGCTCAAGTCCCGGCGCGGCGGCGTCGATACGCGGGCGATGGACGCTTACTGGCCCCCACTGCTCGCCGCCGCGCTGGTGTTCGCGGTGTTCAGCGTCGCCGCGGCCTGGTGGCACCGGCGCCGCGTCGCCCATCTGAAGAAGCTGCTCGCCGATTCGGAAGACTCGCGTTTCGAGGCCGAGGCCGAAGCGCGCGACCTCAAGCGCCGCCTGCACACCGGCCCGTCGGCCGTGGTGCACGACCTGGCCGAACGCCGCGCCGCGCTGGAACGTGCCCTGGCGCCCCAGGAGGCGGCCCGGACCGGCACCGACGCCGGCTGGGCCGAGACGCAGCCGATGTCGCTGACGCCGGAACAGCAGGGTTTCGCGCCGACGCAGCCGATGCCGGAGCCGCCGCCGCGCTAGCCGCGCGCGGCCTCAGCCCGCCACCGCCGCCGCCTCGTCGGCGTCGTCCTCGCCGAGGAAGCCGCCGCTCTGGTGCGCCCACAGCCGCGCGTACAGGCCACCGGCAGCCAGCAGGCTGCGGTGGTCGCCGACTTCGACGATGCGGCCGCGGTCCATCACCACCAGCCGGTCCATCGCCGCGATCGTCGACAGCCGGTGCGCGATCGCGACCACCGTCTTGCCTTCCATCAGCTTGTACAGGCTGTCCTGGATCGCGGCCTCGACCTCGCTGTCCAGCGCGCTGGTGGCTTCGTCGAGCAGCAGGATCGGCGCGTCCTTCAGCATCACGCGGGCGATCGCGATGCGCTGGCGCTGCCCGCCCGAGAGCTTGACGCCGCGTTCGCCGACGTGGGCGTCGTAGCCCTGGCGGCCCTTGGCGTCGGCCAGGCCGGCGATGAACTCGGCCGCGGCGGCACGTTCGGCGGCGCGGTGCATGTCCTCGTCGCCGGCGTCGGGCCGGCCGTAGAGGATGTTGTCGCGCACCGAGCGGTGCAGCAGCGAGGTGTCCTGCGTGACCATGCCGATCGCCGCGCGCAGGCTGGTCTGGGTGACGCCGGCGATGTCCTGGCCGTCGATCAGGATGCGGCCGCCGTCGATGTCGTACAGCCGCAGCAGCAGGTTGACGACCGTGCTCTTGCCGGCGCCGGAGCGGCCGACGAGGCCGATCTTCTCGCCCGGGCGGATGACGAGGTCGAAGTCGTCGAGCACCGGCTTGCGCGCGTCGTAGGCGAAGCGCACGCGCTCGAAGCGGACCTCGCCGCGCGACACCTCCAGCGGCTTGGCCTCGGGCTTGTCGAGCACGCTGCGCGCCTTGGACAGCGTGCCGATGCCGTCGTGCACAGTGCCGATGTGCTCGAAGAGCTGCGCCATCTCCCACATCACCCAGTGCGAGATGCCGTTCAGGCGGAAGGCCATCGCGGTGGCCGCGGCGACCGCGCCGACACCCACCTGCCCTTGCGACCACAGCCACAGGCAGACGCCGGCGGTCGACGCGACGAGGCCGACGCTCAGCGCCTGGTTGGCGATCTCGAAGCCGCTCACCAGCCGCATCTGGCCGTGCACCGTGCCCATGAACTCCTGCATCGCGCTGCGCGCGTAACGCGCCTCGCGCTGGGCGTGCGAGAACAGCTTGACGGTGCCGATGTTGGTGTAGGCGTCGGTGATGCGCCCGGTCATCAGCGAGCGTGCGTCGGCTTGCTGCTGGCCGACCTTGCCCAGCCGCGGCACGAAGAACATCAGGCAGCCGACGTAGCACAGCAGCCAGCCGGCAAAGGGCAGCACCAGCCACAGGTCGAAGCCGCCGACGATGCCGACCAGCGTCGCGAAGTAGATCAGCACGTAGACCAGGATGTCGGCGAAGATCATCCAGGTGTCGCGCACCGCCAGCGCGGTCTGCATCACCTTGGTGGCGATGCGGCCGGCGAACTCGTCCTGGTAGAAGCCCATGCTCTGCTCGAGCATCTGGCGGTGGAAGTTCCAGCGCAGCCGCATCGGGAAGTTGCCGAACAGCGCCTGGTACTTGACCAGCGCCTGCACGCCGGCGAGCACGATGCTGCCCAGCAGCACGCCGCCCAGCAGCATCAGCGTGCGCCCTTCCTGCTGCCACAGCCGGCCGGGCTCGACCTTGGACAGCACGTCGACGACGTGGGCCATCATGCTGAACAGCGCCGCCTCGAAGGCGCCGATGCCGGCGGTGAGGATGGTCAGCGCGAGCAGCAGCCCGCGCATGCCACGCGAGCATTCCCAGAGAAAGGCGATGAAGGTCTTCGGCGGCGTGGGCGGCAGCGCATCCGGATAGGGATGCACCAGCCGTTCGAAACGCTGGAACACGGCGGGTCTCCAAGGCGCCTGGTGGGCGCGGCCGCGGCGGCGCGACGGGCCGGCGGCAAAGGCGGCCGGGTCGGCCGCGGGGCTGGCGATTATCGGCAAGCCGCGTGACACGCGCCGCGAGTGCCCGCTGCAGACGCGGGGGTGACAGGCGCGGGCGGCTCTGGGGCGATCTCTCCAATCGTGCTGGCTAAGATCGTCCGACAAGCACAACACCGGAGACAAGCGTGTACGACTACCTCATCGTCGGCGGGGGGTCGGCGGGCTGCGTGCTCGCCGCGCGCCTGTCCGAAGACCCCGGCGTGCGCGTCGCGCTGCTGGAGGCCGGCGAGCCCGACCGCAGCGCGCTGATCCACTGCCCCGCCGGCATCGCGCTGATGGCGCGCACCGGCCAGGCCAACTGGGCTTTCGAGACCGTCGCCCAGGCCGGGCTGGACGGGCGCCCCGGCTACCAGCCGCGCGGCAAGGTGCTCGGCGGCTCCAGTTCCATCAACGCGATGATCTACATCCGCGGCCAGCACGAGGACTACGACGGCTGGGCCGCCGAGGGCAACCCGGGCTGGGGCTGGGCCGACGTGCTGCCGTACTTCCGCAAGTCCGAGCACAACGAACGCGGCGCCGACGCCTGGCACGGCGCCGACGGCCCGCTCAACGTGATGGACCTGCCCGAGCCCAACCCCTGGTCCGAGCGTTTCGTCGAGGCCGGGCGCCAGGCCGGCTTCGTGGAGAACCGCGACTTCAACGGCGAGCGCCAGGAAGGCGTCGGCATGTACCAGGTGACACACCGCGGCGGCGAACGTTTCAGCGCCGCCAAGGCCTATCTGACGCCGGCGCTGGGCCGGCCGAACCTGGAGGTCATCACCGGCGCGCAGGCGCTGAAGGTGGTGCTCGACGGCCGCCGCGCCACCGGCGTCGAGGTGCTGCAAGGCGGTGCGCGGCGCGTGCTGTCGGCGCGGCGCGAGGTGATCCTGTCGGCCGGCGCGCTGCAGTCGCCGCAACTGCTGCTGCTGTCGGGCATCGGCCCGGGCGCCGAGCTGCAGGCGCTGGGCATCCCGGTCGTGCACGATCTGCCCGGGGTCGGCCGCCAGCTGCACGACCACCCCGACGTCGTGCTGCTGGTCGACGCGCCGGGCGCGGCCGAGACGGTGGGCGTGTCGCTCGGCGGTGCGCTGCGCGTGCTGGGCGGCGTGCAGCAGTGGCGCACGCAGCGCCGCGGCATGCTGACGACGAACTTCGCCGAGTCGGGCGCCTTTCTGCGCACGCGCGCCGACGAGACCCGGCCCGACGTGCAGCTGCACTTCGTCATCGGCAAGCTCGTCGACCACGGCCGGCGCACGGTGTGGGGCCACGGCTGGTCGGCGCACGTCTGCGTGCTGCGGCCGAAGAGCCGCGGCCGTGTCTCGCTGACGAGCGCCGACCCGCTGGCGCCGCCGCGCATCGACCCCGGTTTCCTGAACGACCGCGACGACCTGCGCCGGCTGATGGACGGCGTGCGCCTGACGCAGCGCATCCTGGAACAGCCGGCGCTGGCCGGCGGCGCGCCGACGGCGGTGGCCGGCCTGGACGACGCCGCGCTGGAGCGCTGGGTGCGCCAGCGCGCCGACACCATCTACCATCCGGTCGGCAGCTGCCGCATGGGGCCGGGCCCGGGCGACGTCGTCGACGCCGAGCTCAAGGTCAAGGGGATCGTGGGCCTGCGGGTTGCCGACGCATCGATCATGCCGAACATCGTCTCCGGAAACACCAACGCCCCGACCCTCATGATCGGCGAGAAAGCCGCCGATCTCGTGCGCCGCGCCGCCGCCGTCGTCTGATGCGGCTGTCGGTACTGGACCAGTCGCCGGCGGTCGCCGGCCGCGGCGAGGACGAAGCGATCCGCGCCAGCGTCGCGCTCGCCGAACACGCCGAAGCCCTGGGCTACGAACGTTTCTGGGTCAGCGAGCACCACAACATGGACGCGCTGGTCGGCACCGCGCCCGAGCTGCTGCTGGCCGCCGCCGCGGCGCGCACGCGCCGCATCCGCCTGGGCAGCGCCGGCGTCATGCTGCCGCACTACGCGGCGTTGAAGGTGGCCGAGCAGTTCCGCGTGCTCGACGCGCTGGCGCCGGGCCGCATCGACCTCGGTGTCGGCCGCGCGCCGGGCGGCGACATGCGCACCGCGACGGCGCTGAACCCGAACGCGGCGCTGGCCGCCGAAGCTTTCCCGCGGCAGGTGGCCGACCTGCAGGCCTGGGTGGGCGGCGCACGCCACGGCGGCATCGTCGCCCATCCGCGTGCGCCGGCGGGCTCTGGCGCCGGGCGCACGCCGGAGGTCTGGATCCTCGGCAGCTCGACCTACGGCGCGCAGCTGGCGGCCCAGCTCGGCCTGCCCTACGCCTTCGCCTATTTCTTCTCCGACGGCCACGGCGTCGAGGCCGCGCTGGACCTCTACCGCGGCCTGTACCAGCCGAGCGAGCGCCACCCGAAACCCGAGGCGACGATCTGCGTCTGGGCGCTGGCCGCCGACGACGGCGACGCCGCACGCCAGCAGGCGCTGCCGCGCGAACGCTGGTGGCTGGACCGCCGCCGCGGCCGCATCGCGCCGCTGCAGTCACCCGAGGAAGTGGCGCTGGCCGGCTTCGAGCCCGACGAGCTGGCCCTGCTGGCCGGCGCACGCGAGCAGGCGCTGGTCGGCAGCGCCGCCGAGGTCGGTGCGCGGCTGCGTGCGCTGGCCTCGCGGCTGGCGCTGGACCACGTCGTCGTCAACACCTGGACTCACGACGAGGCCGTGCGCCGGCGCTCCTACGCCTTGCTGGCGGCCGAGTTCGGGCTGGCCGGCTCGCCCCAGCTGTTCTCGTAGACCGCGTCCTGCCACGGGCGGCGCGAGCGCCAGCCTTCGATCTCCAGCATCGGCGCCGGGTAGAAGGCCTCGACCGGCCCGAGGCAGAGGATGGCCAGCGGCATCGCGCCGGCCGGCATCGCCAGCAGCTCGGCCAGCGGCTGCGGCTCGAACATCGACACCCAGCCCAGGCCCAGGTTCTCGACGCGCGCGGCCAGCCAGAGGTTCTGGATCGAGCAGGCGAGCGAGCAGACGACCATCTCGCGCGGCATCGTGCGCCGGCCGAAGACCGTGCCGTCGTCGGGCGGCAGCGCGGCGACCAGCAGTTCGGCGCATTCGCGGATGCCTTCGACCTTCAGCCGCAGGAATTCGGCGGCGCGTTCGCCCATCGCGCCGGCGGTGGCGTCGCGCTCGCGGGCGACCAGCGCGGCGATCGCTTCGCGGCGCGCCGGGTCGCTGATGCGCAGGTAGCGCCAGGGCTGCATCATGCCGACCGACGGCGCGTGGTGCGCCGCCTGCAGCAGGCGCTGCAGGGTTTCGGGCGCGATGCGCTCGCCGCGGCGGAAGTGGCGCATGTCGCGCCGCCCGGCCAGCAGGCGCTGCAGCCGGCGCGCGTCGGCGGGGCCGTAGTGTTCGCCGCCAGGGGCGGCAGGGGGTGTCACGGCCGGGGCGGCTTCGTAATGCGGTGACAGCCGCACCGTCTCGCCGACGACCAGCGTGCCGGCGCCGGCCGGCAGCGCCGCCAGCGCGGTGGCGACGACGGCGCCGCCGTCGATCAGCGCCGCCGGGGTGTCGGCCGCCAGGCCGTGGCGAAGCAGCTCGGCGGCGATGCGTGCCGCCTGCGGGCCGCCGTCGGCGAAGACCCGCGTCTGCCCGGGCTCGGCCAGCGCCGACCAGTCGGCCATGTCCAGCGCCCCGGCGTCCAGCAGCACGCAGCGCGGGGCCAGGCCCGGTTGCGTCAGCGGGATGCCCGCGGCGAGCACCGCGGCCAGGGCCGGCGGCAGGCCGGCGCAGGCGGAATCGGGACGGGTTTCGGAGCAGGACATCGGCAGCGGAGACGGGCACGCCCAGGCGGCGCGCCGCGATGATACGGAGCGCCGCGGCCACCGCCCACCACGTGCGGCGCTGCTCAAAGACGAGGCAATCCAGAAAAACACGTGGCCTGGCGCGCACTTGCGCGCCGGCCCCACGGTTTGTCCACAGGGATGCCAACGTCGGCCGGGGACATCCGGCCGGTGCCGGTCAGAGCGTGATCGACAGCGTGTTGTCGCCCGGCTGCGGGTCGTTCCACAGGCCGAGCACGAAGCCGCCGAGCATCGCCGTCATCGGGTCGGCGCTCTGCGCCATCGCATGCAGCGTGGCCAGCACGTCGGCATCGCTCAGGTGCTCGTCGCCGGCGTAGTGCGCGACCATCGCCGGCACGATCAGCGGCACCAGCATCGCGATCGTCTGCGGCGGCAGCGAGTACGGCGCCGAGCCCAGCAGCCCGGCCACCAGCGTCTGCAGGCCGGTCTCCAGATAGCTCCTGGACCAGGCGACGAAGTCGTTCGGGTGGCCCGCGGTCGCCTGGACGGTGCCGCTGGTGATGGCCAGCGTGCCGGCGCCGCGGTCGATCGTGACGCGCCGGTACGGGCTGGGCGCGGTGACGGTCGAGCCGGTCTCGACGTCGTGCACCATGACGCCGCCGTAGCTGGCGCGCACGATGTCCTGGGCGTGGTAGTGGCCGGTGAAGACCACCGTCAGCCCGGCCGCGGCGAAGGCGGCGGCCAGCGTCTGGCGGTCCTCGACGAGGTATTCGGGGAAGAAGGTCGACTGGCCGGGGAAGTGCTCGATCAGGCCATGGTGCATCGTGCCGACGGCGGCGATGCCGCGCTGGCGCGCGATGCCCAGCCAGTGCTGCAGCCAGGCGAGCGTCTCGGCGCGCACGCGGCCGGCGGTGATCGGCGCGCTCGGGTCGGCGCTCTCGGCATAGCGGCAGGAGTCGATGGCGAACAGCCAGACGCCGTCGCCCAGCTCGGCGACGTAGCTCAGCGAGGCCGGGTCGCGCGAGATCGCGTCGCCGTAGCCGCACTGGGCGTAGATCGACGCGAACGTGGCGGCGTCGACGTTGGCCGCAGCGGTGGCCGGCACGGTGCGGAAGTCCTTGGCGTCGGGGTTGGCGACGTCGTGGTTGCCCGGGATGACGTAGGCGCGCACGCCCTGCGCGCGCAGCGCCTGCAGCTTCGCGGCGAGCAGTTCGTGGTTGACGCGTTCGCCGTCCTTGGTCAGGTCGCCGGAGATCAGCAGCGCGTCGGGCTTGGTGGCGACGATCGCGGCCAGCGCGGCGTCGAAGATCTCGACGCTCTCCTTGATCATCTTGCGGTCCTGCAGCAGGTAGGCGTCGAGTTCGCTGCTGGTGCCCAGCGCACCCGTGTCGTACAGGTGCACGTCGCTGAGCACGGCCAGGCGCACCGGGCCATCGTCGTCGCCGCCGCCGCAACCGGCCAGCCAGGACGGCAGCGCGATGATCGAGGCGAGACCGGCGCTGGTCTGCAGGAAACGGCGGCGCGACGGCGCCGGGCGGGGGGTGTTGTCGTTCGAGGTCGTCATGGGAGTCCTGTGGCGTTCGTGCCCGCGGCACGACGCCGGGCATTGCAGGCGCCTGGCGTGATCGCGAGATGACGCGGCGCCGACATCACGCCTGCGTTTGCGCCCGATCAGCCCGGCGGGCACGCGACGCGCACCGCCACGGCTCCGTCATGCACGCTTCACCCGGGCGTCACCCCCGGCCGTGACGATCGCGGTCCATGCCCGACACGACCCTGACCCCGCCGCACGCCGCCGCCCCGATCGAGGACCGCGCCGGTGCCCTCAGCCCCCGCGCACCGCAGCCGGCGGCGCCCACCGCCGAGGCCGCGCTCGTCGTCGCCTGGGCGCGCGACGAAGACGAGGTGCGTGAAGCCCAGCGCCTGCGCCACGAGGTCTTCGCCGGCGAGATGGGCGCGCGGCTCGAGGTACCGGCCGGCACGCCGCCGGGGCTGGACGTCGACCGCTACGACGCCTTCTGTGAACACCTGCTGGTGCGCGCCCCGGGCGAAGCCGACGAGCCCGGCCCGGTCGTCGGCACCTACCGCGTGATGACGCCGGCGGCGGCCGCACGCGCCGGCGGGCTGTACAGCGACAACGAGTTCGACCTCGGCCCGCTGGCACCGCTGCGCACGACGATGGTCGAGCTCGGCCGCTCCTGCGTGCACCCGGACTGGCGCTCCGGCGGCGTCGTGATGGCGCTGTGGGGCGCACTCGCCGCCTTCATGGTGCGCAACGGGCTGGAGACCATGGTCGGCTGCGCCAGCGTCGGCATGCGCGACGGCGGCCATGCCGCCGCCAGCCTGTGGCGGCGCCTGGAAGCGACGCACCTGGCCGCGCCCGAATGGCGCGTGACGCCGCGGCTGGCGCTGCCGGTGGACGAGCTGCGCCAGGACCTGCCGGTCGACGCGCCGCCGCTGCTCAAGGGCTATCTGCGCTGCGGCGCGCGTGTGCTCGGCGCGCCGGCCTGGGATCCCGACTTCAACACCGCCGACCTGCCGGTGATGCTGCGCCTGGCGGAGCTGCCGGCGCGGTACCGGCGGCACTTCATCGGGGCTTGAAACGGCAGCCGGCGAGGCCACCCGCACGGGCCCGGTGCCTGCCACCGGCGCGCGTCGCACGCTGCCACAATTTGTGGCAATCCGATGAAAAGCCCTGTGAATCAAGCACCTGGCGACGCCGCGCACGAGTTGTCCACAGGGATGCCAACGTCAGGCGTGGACATTCGCACGGAAGACGCCGCAACCCGGCGCACCGAGGCCGGGCGCCGGGAGAACACCTCTTGCACCGAGGCGGCGCATGGGGTGTCAGGCAGGGGAAATTGAGCAAGCTTCGGGCCCGCGGAGGCCCGGAAGCAGGCCCCACAAAGCGAAACCCCCTCCGGCCCAGGGGACCGGAGGGGGCGGGTGACCTCTCGTCACCGATGGAGCTCCAGAGGAAAGGGGTCCGGGGCTCCCGACGCGCAGGAATTGCGCCGTCTTCCTAGATGCCTGCGTTCAGGCATCTCAAAGCTAGGCGACGCGCGGCCTGCATTCAAGGCGGTTTTTCACGCCGCGTGCACGTCAAGGGGGCGAGATCAAACGTTCGGCGAGCGAGCGCACACGCTGCTCGACGGCGGCGTCCATCGTGATCGGCACACCCCACTCGCGCGAAGTCTCGCCGGGCCACTTGTTGGTCGCGTCCAGGCCCATCTTGCCGCCCAGGCCGCTGACCGGCGAAGCGAAGTCCAGGTAGTCGATCGGCGTCTCGGAGACCAGCGTCGTGTCGCGCACCGGGTCCATGCGCGTCGTGATCGCCCAGATGACTTCGCGCCACTCGCGGATGTTCACGTCCTCGTCGGTGACGACGATGAACTTCGTGTACATGAACTGGCGCAGGAAGCTCCAGAGCCCGAACATCACGCGCTTGGCGTGGCCCGGGTAGGCCTTGCGGATCGAGATCACCGCCATGCGGTAGCTGCAGCCTTCGGGCGGCAGGTAGAAGTCGGCGATCTCCGGAAACTGCTTCTGCAGGATCGGCACGAAGACCTCGTTCAGCGCCACGCCCAGCACCGCCGGCTCGTCGGGCGGCTTGCCGGTGTAGGTGGAGTGGTAGATCGGGTCGCGGCGGTGCGTGATGCGGTCGACCTGGAACACCGGGAACCAGTCCTGCTCGTTGTAATAGCCGGTGTGGTCGCCGAACGGGCCTTCCAGCGCGTGCAGGTAGCCGCCACGTTCGCAGAGCTTGACGCCACGGTCGGACTCGCCGGTGAAGCCCGCCGGTGCCGGCGGGATGTGACCTTCGAGCACGATCTCGGCGCTGGCCGGCACCTGCAGCGCGCGGCCTTCGCCGACACCGGACTCGACGAGCTCGGTGCGGCTGCCGCGCAGCAGGCCGGCGAACTGGTATTCGGACAGGCTGTCGGGCACCGGTGTCACGGCGCCGAGGATGGTCGCCGGGTCGGCACCGAGTGCCACCGCGACCGGGAAGGGTTTGCCGGGGTTGGCGAGCGCGAACTCGCGGAAGTCCAGCGCGCCGCCGCGGTGCGCCAGCCAGCGCATGATCAACTGGTTGCGGCCGATCAGTTGCTGGCGGTAGATGCCCAGGTTCTGGCGCTGGCGCGGGTTGGCCACGGTCTGCGGGCCGCGCGTGACGACCAGGCCCCAGGTCAGCAGCGGGCCGGCGTCGCCGGGCCAGCAGGTCTGGATCGGCAGGCGGCCGAGGTCGATGTCGGAGCCTTCGAGCACCACCTCCTGGCACGGCGCGCTGCGCTGCACGGAAGGTTTCATGTCCCACAGCGCCTTGGCCATCGACAGCAGCTTGCCGGCGTCCTTCAGGCCCTTGGGCGGCTCGGGCTCCTTCAGCCCGGCGAGCAGCCGGCCGACTTCACGCAGTTCGTCGGTCGACGAGGCCCCCATTCCGAGGGCTACACGTTGGGGGGTGCCGAACAGGTTCAGCAGCACCGGGATCGAGAACCCGGTCGGGTTGCGGCACAGCACCGCCGGGCCGCCGGCCCGCAGCAACTGGTCGCCCAGCGCCGTCATTTCAAGCACCGGCGACACCGGATCGGTGATGGTGCGCAGCTCTCCGCGGGCTTCGAGCTGGGTGATGAAGTCCCGCAAGTCTCGGTAGATCATTCTTCCTGGATATAAGAGGAAGACTTCATATTCTTGACCGGATATGAGAGCCTTCCTAAAATTCGCCCTGCCCTTGGATCTGAATCAGGGCAGACCCGTACCGTCCGCATCGTAATCACCAGGATCACCAGGACGGTCGCTGCAGTCCCGCTCCGCGCGGCCCGTTCGTCGGTCGCTTGCGGTAGTCGGTCGATTATCGCCGTCGCCCTGCCCCAGCGCCCCCTTTGGCGCCGCGGCCTCCGGGCATCCGTGACGGCGCTTGGAAGAGGGATGCGATGAAAGCCATTGCCGTGCTGCGCACCGCGCAGCAAGCCACAGGGCGCTCGCTGACGGTATTCGCTCGTGACGTCGGTCACGGCTTGCTCGAGATCGGGCACAACACCCTGGCCGTGGTCGGCCTGGCGGTGGTGGCGGTGCTCGTCTTCGTGGCCGGTCGTGAAGATCTGCGTCAGCAGGCCGAAACGATGGCCTTCGAGTGGTTGCAGACGCGCCATGAAGTGCGCGTCGCGGCGACCACCGAGGCCGAGCTGGTGCCGGCCGAGCCGGAAGCCGTCAACCGTGCCACCGCGGCCGACCCGAAGGCGCTGACGCGCCAGCAGGCGGCCGTCGCGAGCTGGATCTCGCGCCGCTACAAGGTGGCGCCGGAGCCGATCAGCGCGCTGGTGCAGGAAGCCTGGGCCATCGGCCAGAAGGCCGGCCTGGACCCGACGCTGATCCTGGCCATCATGGCCGTCGAGTCGAGCTTCAACCCGTTCGCGCAGAGTTCGGTCGGCGCCCAGGGCCTGATGCAGGTGATGACCCGCATCCACGACGACAAGTACCAGGCCTTCGGCGGCACGCACGCGGCATTCGACCCGATCAGCAACCTGCGTGTCGGCGTCCAGGTGCTCAAGGAGTGCATCTCGCGTGCCGGCGGCCTGCAGGAAGGCCTGAAGCACTACGTCGGCGCCGCGCTGCAGGACAGCGACAACGGCTACGTCGACCGCGTGATGACCGAACAGGACTACCTGAAGCGTGTCGCCGCGGGCAGCCGCGTGCCGGTGACGGCGCCGATCAGCGTGCCGCGCGAGGCCGCGCCGATGCCGCTGGCACCGGCGCAACCGGCGCCGCCGCGCGCCGAACAACTGGCGATGCTGCGCCACTGAAACCCGCGATTTGACTTCGCCACGGCGGCGGCCCCGGCCGCTGCCGTTACACTCCGCCTCCTGCGCGACTGGCGATGAGGGGCCGCAACACTGCCGGCCCCGAGGTGGATCGACCACCGGGAAGCGCAGGCCGGCCACCCGGCCGGCGTCCGCCGTTCGCCTGGGCAGCCCTCGACGACGCTCCGCCGCGGGGCGCTCGAAGGCCCTTCACCCCCGAAGAGGACTGCCGTGTTCGACCGTTCCATTTCCACCCTCGCCAACGTCGACCCTGAAATCTGGGCGACCATCCAGGACGAGAACCGCCGCCAGGAAGAGCACATCGAGCTCATCGCGTCGGAGAACTACACCAGCCCCGCGGTGATGGCCGCGCAAGGCTCGCAACTCACCAACAAGTACGCCGAGGGCTACCCCGGCAAGCGCTACTACGGCGGCTGCGAGTACGTCGACGTCGTCGAGCAGCTCGCGATCGACCGCCTGAAGACGCTGTTCGGAGCCAACTTCGCCAACGTGCAGCCCAACTCGGGTTCGCAGGCCAACCAGGCCGTGTTCTTCGGCCTGCTCGAGCCGGGCGACACGATCATGGGCATGAGCCTGGCCGAAGGCGGCCACCTGACGCACGGCATGCCGCTGAACATGAGCGGCAAGTGGTTCAAGGTCGTCAGCTACGGCCTCGACGCCAACGAAGCCATCGACTACGACGCGATGGAACGCCTGGCGCACGAGCACAAGCCAAAGCTGATCATCGCCGGCGCCTCGGCTTACAGCCTGCGCATCGACTTCGAACGTTTCGCCAAGGTCGCCAAGGCCATCGGCGCCTACTTCATGGTCGACATGGCGCACTACGCCGGTCTCGTCGCCGCGGGCGTCTACCCGAACCCGGTGCCGCACGCCGACGTCGTCACGTCCACCACGCACAAGAGCCTGCGTGGCCCGCGCGGCGGCATCATCCTGATGAACGACGAGGCGATCGCCAAGAAGATCAACAGCGCGATCTTCCCGGGCATCCAGGGTGGCCCGCTGATGCACGTCATCGCCGGCAAGGCCGTCGCCTTCAAGGAAGCGCTGGCGCCCGAGTTCAAGGCCTACCAGCAGCAGGTGGCGGCCAACGCCAAGGTGCTGGCCGAGACGCTGATCTCGCGCGGCCTGCGCATCGTCAGCGGCGGCACCGAGAGCCACGTGATGCTCGTCGACCTGCGCCCCAAGGGCCTGACCGGCAAGGAAGCCGAGGCGCTGCTGGGCAAGGCCCACATGACCTGCAACAAGAACGGCATCCCGAACGACCCGCAGAAGCCGATGGTCACCAGCGGCATCCGCCTGGGCACGCCGGCGATGACGACGCGCGGCTTCAAGGAAGACGAGGTGCGCCGCACCGCGCACCTGATCGCCGACGTGCTCGACAACCCGCACGACGAGGCGAACATCGCCGCGGTGCGCGAGAAGGTCGCGGCGCTGACGCGCGACTTCCCGGTCTACCGCTGACCGGGAGCGGCGGCGCATGCGTTGCCCGTACTGCGCCCACGGCGAGACTCAGGTCGTCGAGACCCGCGAGTCCGACGAGGGCGGCGTCGTGCGCCGGCGCCGCCGCTGCCTGAAGTGCGAGAAGCGCTTCACGACCTACGAACGCGCCGAGGTCGCGATGCCCGCCGTCGTCAAGAAGGACGGCGCGCGCGTCGAGTTCGACCCCGAGAAGCTGCGCTCGTCGATGCTGCTGGCACTGCGCAAGCGCCCGGTCGGCGTCGAGAAGATCGACGTCGCGACCGAGCGCATCCACGAGCAGCTCGTCGCCGGCGGCGCACGCGAGGTGCCGAGCACACGCATCGGCGAGCTCGTGATGCGCGAACTCGAGAAGCTGGACAAGGTGGCCTACGTGCGTTTCGCGTCGGTCTACCGCAGCTTCGAGGACGTCGACGAGTTCAGCCAGCTGATCCGCGACATCTGAGCGGCTGACCCCCCGCGCGGGGGCGCCCTGCACTCCCCGCCGCAAGGGGAGCGCGCCACGCCTTCCGTCTTCCTAGAGTGCCCCGGCACCGGAGGACGAGATGGCCCACCACCCGCACCGCAAGCCGCGCTGCCGCGGCCTGACGCTGATCGAAAGTGCCGTCACGCTGGCGCTCGCGGCCGTCGTCGTCGGCCTGGCCGTGCCGGGCTTCGCGACGATGCAGGAGCGCGAGCGCCTACGCGGCGTCGCGGCGCAGCTCGAGACCGACATCCTGTATGCGCGCAGCCTCGCGGCCGCACGTTCGGAAAACGTGCGGCTGGAGTTCGCCGGCCCGCGCTGCTGGCTGCTGCACGACGGTGCCGCCGGCTGCACCTGCGACGGCCTGACGCCGCAATGCGAAGGCCGCCGCGTGCTGCGCTACGAGAACCTCGGCGACACCCATCCGGTGCAGCTGCGTTCGAACAGCGGCTCGCTGCTCTTCGATCCGACCCGCGGGACCGTCACGCCCACCGCCACCGTCCAGCTCTCGCTGCCGTCCGGCCCGCAGCTGCACGTGGTCGTCAACCTGATGGGCCGTGTGCGGCGCTGCTCGCCCGACGGCCTGCCCGGCGAAGCGCCCTGCTGATCCCTCGAACGCGGGGCGGAGGCCGCGACGAGCGGCGCCTGCGCCACGACGAACGGTGCCCGCGGCGCCGGCGCTGCGAATAATCGGTCACATGTCCATCCGGTGCCGTCGGTGTTCCGCTGGGGGGCCAGCGCAGGGCTTCACGCTCGTCGAACTGGTCATCGTGCTCGTCGTGCTCGGCGTGCTCGCCGCGGTGGCGCTGCCGTCCTTCCTGGACAGCATCCGCAAGGGCCGGCGCTCCGACGCCTACGCCGCGGTCGCCGCGGTGCAGCAGGCACAGGAACGCTGGCGCAGCAACCACGCCCAATACACGACCTCGCTGTCCGACCTCGGGCTCGCCAGCAGCAGCTCCTCGGGCTACTACACGATCGAGATCGGCAGCTCCGGCGCCGCCGGCGACACGCTGGCCAGCGCCTACGTCGTCACCGCGCGCGGCAACAGCGGCAGCAGCCAGGCTTCGGACAAGCGGTGCCGCAACATGAGCATGCGGCTGCGCGGCGGCAACCTCGAGTACGCCGGCTGCGGCAGCTGCGCCGACTTCAGCTACGCGGTCTCCAACGTCTGCTGGCCCAAATGACGACGCCTCGACGCCTCCGCCACCGCGGCCTGACGCTGATCGAGCTGATGGTCGTCGTCGCGCTGCTGGGCGTGCTGCTGGCGCTCGGCGCGCCCTCGCTGTTCGACTACATCCGCGTGCAACGCCTGAAGAGCATCAGCGCGCAGCTCGGCACCGACGTGCAGTTCGCGCGCAGCCAGGCCGTCGCGCACGGATTGCGCTCGTTCGTGCTGTTCCCGGCCGCGGGCTCGGCGGTGTCCTGCTACACGATCTACGAGCTTCGCCCCGGCGGCGACGCGACCAAGCTGTACTGCGACTGCACGAAGGGCGCGGGCCAGGCCTGCACGAACCCGGTCTCGGTGGAACTGCGCACCGTTGCCCTGCCCGGCGACGGCGGCGTGAAGCTCCAGCTGCCCGCCGGCGACCGCGGTTTCGGCTTCGACCCGGTCACCGGCGGGCTGCTGTCCCACCCCAACGACATGCTGCCCGAGCCGCTGGACGCATTCGTCATCAACACCGTGCTCGACAGCGCCCGCAGCCTGCGCACGACGGTCGGTCGCGCCGGCCGTCCGACCGTCTGCGGCACGCAGGCCGCGCTGGGAGCGCAGACGTGCTGAACGCCGCACGCCGCGCACCGGCGCGCCGTCAGCGCGGGCTGTCGATCGTCGAGCTGATGGTCGGCGTGACCATCGGCCTGCTCGTCGTCGCCGCCTCGGCGCTGCTGGTCTCGGGCCAGCTCACCGAGAACCGCCGGCTGCTGCTGGAGACGCAGCTGCAGCAGGATCTCCGCGCGACGACCGACATCATCGTGCGCGACCTGCGCCGCGCCGGCTTCTGGAGCGACGCCCCGATCTCCGGCCCCTGGTCGACCGAGAACGCCAACCCGCAGTGCAACCGCTATGCGACGGTGACGCCGGGCAGCAGCACGGTGGTCTACCGCTACTACCGCAATGCCGGCAGCAACAGCGCGCTCGGCATCAAGCTGCAGGACGGCGTGCTGAAGGCGGCGATCCAGGGCCCGAGCACCGTCGACCCCAGCACCTGCGCGCAAAGCGCCGTGCCTCAGACCTGGCAGGAACTGACCGACAGCCGCACGCTGCGCATCACGCGCTTCGACATCACCCTCGCCGACGACGGCAGCACGCCGCAAGCGCTGCCCTGCGCCAAGCTCTGCGCCGATGGCAGCACGCAATGCTGGCCGCGGCTGCAGGTGCGGCTGCTGAATCTGCGCATCGACGCCGAAGCCGTCGCCGACCCGAGCATCAAGCGCACGATGGAAGCCACGGTGAAGCTGCGCAGCGACTTCATCGACTTCCGCGACGCCGCCAACCCGACGCGCGTGTGCCCGGCATGAGGCCCGTCGCCACCCCCGCCGTCCGGCGTCAGCAAGGCCTGGCGGCGCTGGCCGTCGTGCTGCTGCTGTTCTTCGTCGTCTCGCTGGTCGCGGCCTACACCAGCCGCAACCTGATCTTCGAGCAGCGCACCGGCGTCAACCAGTACCGTTCGACGCAGGCGATCGAGACCTCCGAAGCCGGGCTGGAGTGGGCGCTGCTGAAACTCAACGGCGGCCGCATCGACGACCTGTGCGAGCCGAGCACGACGCCGACCGACACCACGTTCCGCGAGCGCTACCTCGTCACCAATGCCGAGACCGGATTCATCGGCGCTCGCGTGGACGGCACCGGCAACGTCGCTTTCGCGACCTGCGTGCGCGACGGCGGCGCCTGGAGTTGCCGCTGCCCGGCCACCGGCACCGCGCTGCCCGACCCGCCGACCAGCGACGGGCCGCATCCGGCCTTCCGCGTCGCGATGGTGGGTTCGTCGGTCCAGCCCGGGCAGGTCCGCATCTACGCCAACGGCTGCACGCGGCTGGCCGAGGAATGCCTGGCGTTCTCGCCGAACATGGTCACGCTGCCGATCGTGCGCGCCATCGCGCCATCGGGCGAAGGGTTCGCCGCGATCTCGGTCTGGGCCGCGATGGCCGGCCGCGTCGCGGCGGTGGAGCGCGACAGCACGAAGGCCGTGGTCACGGCGCTGCCACGCGACACGCTGGTGGTGCGCGGCAACCTGACGACTGCCGGCGGCGGCATGCTGCGCGTGGGACGCAGCGGCTCTGCTCCAGGCTATTCGGTGCGCATCGGCGGCAGCAGCGTCCCGACGGCGATCGAGGTGCTCGGCGCGCCGGGCTCACCCGGCGACGGCAGCATGACGCTCACCGGCGACAAGGCCCTCAAGGACATCGTCGGCACCGCCGACACCCCGATCGCGGCGCGCATGTTCGCTTCCGTCTTCATGATGCGGCCCGAGACCTTCCGCGATCAGCCGGGCGCCGTCGTGCTCGACTGCGCCAGCAGCAGTTGCAACGGCAGCACGCTGGCGACCAAGGTGGCGCTGAACCCCGGCCGGCCGATCTGGGTCGAGGGCGATCTCAGGCTCGACGGTAGCGGCGACATCGGCAGCGCCGCCGCGCCGGTGCTGATCGTCGTCACCGGCAACCTCGACTTCGACGCCGGCGGGCGCACCGTGTACGGCCTGGTCTACGGCCGGGCGACGGACTGGCAGCTGAGCGGCCTGGCACGCCTGCAGGGCGCGCTGATCGCCGAGACCAACCTCGAGGTGGCGACCGACAGCGGCAGTTCGATCTACTACGACGCCGACGCCATCCGCCACCTGTCGACGCTGTCGGGCTCGTTCACGCGCGTGCTCGGCAGCTGGAAGGACTTCCCGTGAGCACGACCCGGCGGGTGCGCAAGGCGGTGCGCGGCGTCTCGCTGGTCGAGGCGCTGGTCGCGCTGGCGGTGATGGCGATCGGCCTGCTCGGCGTCGTCGGGCTGCAGGCGACGCTGCGCGCCAATGCCGACGTCTCGCGCCAGCGCAGCGAGGCGGTGCGCATCGCGCAGGCGCAGCTTGAGCATTGGCGCGGCTACAGCTCGCTCGCCGGCACGGACGGCGTGACCTACCAGTCGATCACCACCGCGCCCGGCCAGCTCGTCGACACCAAGCTTGCCAACACCGAGTTCACGCTGCACCAGACGGTGACCGACACCCCGGCCGCCGTCGGCCGCGCGAAGATGGTCGCGATCCAGGTCGGCTGGCGCGACCGCAGCGCCGAGAGCGACAACCAGTGGGTCGACTTCGCGGCCTTCATCACCGGAACGCCGCCGGACCTGGGCGGCTCGCTGTTCCTGCCGGCCGATGGCACCAGCCTGGCGCAGCCGAAGTCGCGCCACGCGGCGATCCCGGTGCAGGCCCAGGACGACGGCGACGGCAGCAGCACCTTCCGGCCGCTCGGCGACCAGGTCGCCTTCACCTTCAACAACCTCACCGGCGTCATCACCAGCATCTGCATCCCGGCGTCCAACTGCACCAGCGTCAGCGCCTATCTGCTGTCGGGCTACGTGCGCTTCGCCACCGGCACGCAGCCGACACCGGCGCTGGCCGAAGTGCCGCCCCCGCTGTCGGCCACCGGCCTGGCGTCGATCCCGGCCTGGCCGACGCCGTTCGTCAGCGTGCAGCGCACCGGCTCGCCGGCGCCGGCGCCGGACGCCTGCGTGCATGTGGTCTTCCCCGCCTACGTGGCGTACTACTGCGCCGTACCGGTGTCGGAGCCGACGATGCGCTGGTCGGGCCGCTCGTCGGTCTGGCCGACGAACCTGGCGACGACGACACCCGACACGACGACTTCGGCCTACCGCGTCAAGGTCTGCCGCTACGCCCCGACGGCCAGCCCGACGCGAAACCTCGATCACCCGGCCAACTACAGCAACGTCGGCGGTTCGCTGACGAACCAGAACTTCCTGGTCATCACCGCCGGCACCGGCAGCGACGCCGTGCCCGGCACGGCCTGGACCTGCCCCGGCGACGACACCGACACGCCGATCGTCTCGTCCACCTGGCCGCACCAGCCGTAGCATCGCCATCCCGCCCGTGCCGGGCCGAGCCGCCCGCCGACCGATGCCGACCTCTCCGCTGGACCACGCCCGTCTGCTCGAAGCCCTCGCGCTCGCCGAAGGCTCGATCGGCCTCACCGACCCCAACCCGCGTGTCGGCTGCGTCATCGGCCACGAAGACGGCCGCGTGCTCGGCCGCGGCGCGACGCAGCGCGCCGGCGAGGCCCACGCCGAGGTGATGGCGCTGCGCGACGCGGCCGCCGCCGGCCACGACCTGCGCGGCGCCACCGCCTGGGTGACGCTCGAACCCTGCGCGCACCACGGCCGCACGCCGCCGTGCTGCGACGCGCTGGTCGCCGCCGGCATCGCCCGCGTCGTCGTCGCGCTCGGCGACCCCTTCCCGCAGGTCGCCGGCGCCGGCATCGCACGGCTGCGAGCCGCCGGGGTGCAGGTGGACATGGCCGACGACGACATCGCGACGGCCGCACGCGAACTGAACATCGGTTTCCTGTCGCGCGTGCAGCGCGGCCGCCCCTGGGTGCGCATGAAGATCGCCGCGTCGCTGGACGGCCGCACCGCGCTGGCCAACGGTGCCAGCCAGTGGATCACCGGCCCAGAAGCGCGCGCCGACGGCCACGCCTGGCGTCGCCGCGCCGGCTGCGTGCTCACCGGCATCGGCACTGTGCTCGACGACGACCCGCGGCTGGACGTGCGCCTCGTGCCGACCGCGCTGCAGCCGATGCGCGCGGTGCTCGACTCGCGATTGCGCACGCCACCCGGCGCGCGGCTGCTCGCGGCGCCGGGCCGTGCGCTGGTCTACACGGCGGCTGACGACGAGCCGGCGGCGATGGCGCTGCGCGCGGCCGGCGCCGAGGTTCGCCGCCACGCCGGCCCGCAGGGCGCCGTCGACCTGCCCGCGGTGCTGGCTGATCTGGCGGGCCTGGGCATCAACGAACTGCACGTCGAAGCCGGCGCCCGGCTCAACGGCGCGCTGCTGTCGGCCGGGCTGGTCGACGAACTGCTGGTCTACAGCGCGCCGCTGCTGCTCGGCCACGGCCGTGGCATGGCCGCGCTGGGGCCGTTCGACACGCTGGCGCAGGGGCTGCGCTGGCGTTACGTCGACGTGCAGCCGCTGGGCGCCGACCTGCGCTCGCGTCTGCGCGTCTCGGGGCCGCCGTCCATGTGAATGGGGGGACGCCACCTAGGGGGGGCGTCGCTATCATCATTTCGAGGGGTTGCATGCGCTCGTGCGTGCAACACGCGAGGAGGTCTCGAACGATGGTTTCCATCCACCACTGGGGTCGTGTCGCCCTGGCCGCCAGTTGCATCGTCTTCGCCGGCGCGGCGGCGGCCGAGCCGTTGTTCTTCAGCGGCCTGGATCTCGAGGCGAACGGCACGCTTCCCGCCAACGGTGAAGCGGTCAAATACAAGACCGCCTTCCTGAACGCGCTCGGCGGCGCGAAGACGACGACCGAGACCTTCGACAGCAGCAACTACCAGCCCAAGGACAAGCCGACCAGCCTGTTCTCCGGCACCGTGCCCTTCAGCTACGCCGCCGATGCCCGCGTCGCGCGGGTCAACCAGCAGGAGTTCGACCCCGAAAACGGCACCAGCGCCGGCCGCTTCAACACCACGCCCGGTGGCGCGCTGTTCTGGGAAAGCACGGCCTCGTTCACGCTGACCTTCGAGAGCGCGATCAACGGCTTCGGTTTCTACGCCACCGACATCGGCGACTTCAACGCCCTGCTGACGGTCACGATCGACGGCGAGACCTACGACGTCTTCAACGGCCTCCCGACCGGCTCGCGCACGGCGTCGGGCACGACAGCGGACACCGGCTCCGATTCGCTCAACGGCAGCGTGCTGTTCTGGGGCATCGTCGATCTGGACAAGCCCTTCTCCTCGATCACGATTAACCTCTCGCAGAACGCCGACCAGGACGTCGTCGGCTTCGACGACCTGATCGCCGCCGTCAGCGCCTCGACGCCGCCCAGCGAAGTGCCCGAGCCCGCATCGCTGGCGCTCGCCGGCCTCGCGCTGGCCGGCGCCGCGGTCACGCGCCGCCGCCGCCAGGGCTGACCCGGCAAGCCGCGTCAGGCGGCTCGATTTCACGGGCGGACGCCGCGAGGCGCCCGCCCTTTCGTTTGCCCGTCCGGGGCGCGGCGGGAGCGGCGCCTACAATTCCACGATGCCGATTTCCCCTGTCCCCGAGCTGGTCGCCGAACTGGCGGCCGGCCGCATGGTCATCCTCGTCGACGAGGAAGACCGCGAAAACGAGGGTGACCTGGTGCTCGCCGCCGAGCACGTCACCCCCGAGGCGATCAACTTCATGGCCCGCTACGGCCGCGGCCTGATCTGCCTGACGCTGACGCGCGAGCGCTGCGAGCGCCTGCAGCTGCACCCGATGGCCGCGCGCAACGGCACCCGCATGGGCACCGCCTTCACGGTGTCGATCGAAGCCGCCACCGGCGTCACGACCGGCATCTCGGCGGCCGATCGTGCGCGCACCGTGCAGGCCGCCGTCGCCCGCGACGCCACGGCCCACGACCTCGTGCAGCCCGGCCACATCTTCCCGCTGATGGCCCAGGACGGCGGCGTACTGATGCGCGCCGGCCATACCGAAGCCGGCTGCGACCTCGCCGGCATGGCCGGGCTGACGCCGGCCGCGGTGATCTGCGAGATCATGAAGGACGACGGCACGATGGCGCGCCTGCCGGACCTGGAGATCTTCGCCCGCGAGCACGGCCTGAAGATCGGCACCATCGCCGACCTGATCCACTACCGCAGCCGCAACGAGACGCTGATCCAGCGTGTCGGCCAGCGCCGCGTGATGACGCCGCACGGCGAGTTCGACTGCATCGCCTACCGCGACAAGGGCGGCGCGCTGCACCTGGCGCTGACCCACGGCCAGTGGACGCCGGCCGACGAGGTGACGGTGCGCGTGCACGAGCCCTTCACCGTCTTCGACGTGCTCGACGCCTGCGGCGGCAGCCACTCCTGGCCGCTGCCGGCGGCGCTGGCCGCGCTGCAGGCCGCCGAACGCGGCTGCGCCGTGCTGCTGAACTGCACGCACGACATGGAGACGCTGATGCCGCAGCTGCTGCCGCCCGAGCAGCGCGAGGCCGCGCCGCGCACGCCGGCCGACCTGCGCACCTACGGCGTCGGCGCGCAGATCCTGCGCGAGCTGGGCGTGCGCCGCATGCGCCTGCTCGGCAACCCGCGCCGCATGCCCAGCATGCCGGGCTACGGCCTGGAGATCACCGGCTTCGTCGCCGCGCACGCCTGAGGACCGCCATGCAGAACGCAGAACAAGGCCAGGCGACCGATCTCGACGGCCGCGGCCTGCGCGTCGCCATCGTGCGGGCGCGCTTCAACGACTCGATCACCGGCGCGCTGGCCGAGGCCTGCCGCGCCGAACTCGCCCGCCTGGAGGTCGACCCGGCCGACGTACGCGAGGTCACCGTGCCCGGCGCGCTCGAAGTGCCGGTGGCGCTGGCCGCGCTGGCCGCCTCGGGCGGCTACGACGCGCTGGTCGCGCTGGGCTGCATCATCCGCGGCGAGACCTACCACTTCGAACTGGTGGCCAACGAGAGCGGCGCCGGCGTCACGCGCGTCGCGCTGGACCACCGCCTCCCCATCGCCAACGCCATCCTGACCGTCGAGAACGAAGCCCAGGCCTGGGCCCGTGCCGAGGACAAGGGCCGCGACGCCGCGCGCGTCGCCGTCGAGATGGCGAACCTGCTGGAAGACCTGTCGTGAGCACCGAACCCACCGCCGCGCGCAAGCGCGCCGCGCCCAAGTCCGCCCGCCGCCGCTCGCGCGAGATCGCGCTGCAAGGCCTGTACGAGTGGCTGATCAGCGGTGCCGACGCCGGCACCATCGACGCCCACATGCGCGAGCAGGACGGCTTCGACAAGTGCGACCGCGCCCACTTCGACGCCCTGCTGCACGGCTGCATCGCCGAAGCCTCGGCGCTCGACGCCGTGCTCGCGCGCCACGTCGACCGCCGCACCAACCAGCTGTCGCCGGTCGAGCACGCGGTGCTGATGATCGGCGCCTACGAGCTGACGCACTGCATGGAAGTGCCGTACCGCGTCGCGATCAACGAAGCCGTCGAGCTCGCCAAGAGCTTCGGCGGCACCGACGGCCACAAGTACGTCAACGGCGTGCTCGACAAGGCGGCCGGCGACCTGCGCCCGGCCGAGGTCGCGCAGCGCCGCGCCCAGGGGGCCTGATGCGCGTCGCCAGCCGGGTCGCGCGCATCGACCCGTTCTACGTCATGGAATGCGCCAAGGCGGCCGACCGCATCGCCGCCAGCCCCGCCTGCGACCCTGCTCGCGGCGGCGAGCCGATGATCTACCTGAACATCGGCGAACCCGACTTCACCGCGCCGCCGGGCGTGCAGCGCGCCGCCGAGGCCTGCCTGGCCGCCGGCCGCACGCAGTACACGCCGGCGCTGGGCCTGCCGGCGCTGCGCGAGCGCATCGCCGGCTGGTACCGCACGCGCTGGGGCGTCGACATCGACCCGGCGCGCATCGCCGTCACCGCCGGCGCGTCGGCGGCACTGCAGCTCGTCTGCCTGGCCTTGTTCGAGGCCGGCGACGAGGTGCTGATGCCGGACCCGAGCTACCCCTGCAACCGCCACTTCGTCGCCGCCGCCGGCGGCACGGCGCGGCTGGTGCCGGCGGTGCCGGCGGCGCGTTTCCAGCTCGACGCCGGCTCGGTGGCCGCGCACTGGACGCCGGCCACGCGCGGCGTGTTGCTGGCCTCGCCGAGCAACCCGACCGGCACCTCGATCGCGCCGGCCGAGATGGGGGCAATAGCCGAAACCGTGCGCGAGCGCGGCGGCGTCACGATCGTCGACGAGATCTACCTCGGCCTGGGCTACGACGAGGCCTTCGGCAAGACGGCGCTGGCGCTGGGCGAGGACATCGTCTCGATCAACAGCTTCTCCAAGTACTTCAGCATGACCGGCTGGCGCATCGGCTGGGTGGTGCTGCCGACGGCGCTGGTCGGCGCGGTCGAGAAGCTGGCGCAGAACCTCTTCATCTGCCCGTCGACGGTGGCCCAGCACGCCGCGCTGGCGTGTTTCGAGCCCGAGGCGATCGCCGAGTACGAACGCCGGCGCGAGGAGTTCCGCCGCCGCCGCGACTACATCGTGCCGGCGCTGCAGAGCCTGGGCCTGACGGTGCCGGTCGTGCCCGACGGCGCGTTCTACGCCTGGGCCGACTGCTCGCGCTTTTCGCCCAGCAGCTGGGACTTCTGCATGCAGATGATGGAGCGCGCCCACGTCGCGATGACGCCGGGCCGCGACTTCGGCCCCGCTGCCGCCGAGCGCTACCTGCGCCTGTCCTTTGCCAACTCGATGGCCCAGCTCGAGACCGCCATCGCGCGCCTGGCGCGAGAACTCCGATGAGCCGGCGGCAGCCCCGCCGGCCCGCGGGCCGTTGCTGCGCTGCCGCATAATCTGCCGAGCCGATGTCCGAGCCCGCCGAATTCCGCCACCGCGTCCGCGTCTACTGGGAAGACACCGACGCCGGCGGCGTCGTCTACTACGCGAACTACCTGAAGTTCTTCGAGCGCGCCCGCACCGAGTGGCTGCGTTCGCTGGGCATCGCGCAGGAAGCCAGCCGCGTCGCCACCGGCACCGTCTTCGTCGTCGCCGACGCCACCGTCTCTTACCGCCGCCCGGCGCGGCTGGACGACGAGATCGTCGTCACCGCCCGCGTGTCCGACCTGTGCCGCGCCTCGCTCGTCTTCGCCCAGCAGGCCTGGCGCGGCGACGAGCTGCTGGCCGAAGCCGAGGTCCGTGTCGGCTGCGTCGACGCCGCGACCTTCCGCCCCGTGCGCATCCCGCTCCCGATCTTCGACGCCCTCCGATGAACCAGGATCTTTCGATCGTCTCCCTCGTGCTGCAGGCGAGCGCCGTCGTGCAGCTCGTGATGGCCGGCCTGGCGCTGGTCTCGCTGGCCAGCTGGACCGTCATCTTCGGCAAGCTCTTCGGCCTGCGCACCGTGCGCAGCCGCAACGAAGCCTTCGAACGCGAGTTCTGGTCCGGCCGCAGCCTGACCGAGCTGAACCAGGCGGCGTCGAACAAGGCCGACGCGGCGCCGATCGAACGCATCTTCGCCAGCGGCATGCGCGAGTTCCTGAAGCTGCGCGAACGCCGCCTGGACGCCGGCGCCCAGCTCGACGGCGCGCGCCGGGCGATGCGCGCCAGCTTCCAGCGCGAGCTCGACGCGATCGAAAGCCACTTGAGCTTCCTGGCCTCGGTCGGCTCGGTCTCGCCTTACGTCGGCCTGTTCGGCACCGTCTGGGGGATCATGCATGCCTTCGTCGGCCTGTCGAACCTGCAGCAGGTGACGCTGGCCACCGTCGCGCCGGGCATCGCCGAGGCGCTGGTGGCCACCGCGATCGGCCTGTTCGCGGCGATCCCGGCGGTCATCGCCTACAACCGCTTCGCACGCGACATCGACCGCATCGCGATCCAGTTCGAGACCTTCATCGAGGAGTTCTCGAACATCCTGCAGCGCAACGCGTCGGGCCCGGCCGGGAGCGTCTGAGATGCCTGCCGTGGCTTCCCGCGGCGGCCGCGGCCGCCGCCGATCGGTCAACGAGATCAACATGGTCCCGTTCATCGACGTGATGCTGGTGCTGCTGATCATCTTCATGGTCACCGCGCCGCTGATCACCACCGGTGTCGTCGACCTGCCTTCGGTCGGCAAGTCGCAGCAGCGGCCGAGCGCGGTGGTCGAGATCGTCGTCGGCAGCGACGAGACGCTGAAGCTGCGCCTGATCGACGGCAGCAAGGCCGGCGAGCCCGACGCGGTCAAGCTGCCGCAGCTCGTGGCCCGCGTGCGCGAGGCGCAGGACGGCAAGGCCGAGGTGCCGGTCGTCATCAGCGCCGACCGCAACGTCAAGTACGAGAGCGTCGTGCGCGTGATGGACACGCTGCAGCGCGCCGGCGTGCAGCGCGTCGGCCTCTCGGTCAAGCAGGGAGCCTCAGCCCGTGGCGCATGACGCGCTGCAGCCCCGCCCGGCCGACAGTCTGCTGACCGGCGCCGGGCTGGCGCTGCTCGTCCACCTGCTGCTGATCGTCGGCCTGACGGTCGCCGTCGACTGGCACTCGGCCGAGCCCGAGACGGTCAGCGCCGAACTCTGGGCCGCGGTGCCCGAGACCGCCGCACCGCCGCCCGCGCCCGAGCCGCCGGCCCCGGCGCCCGAACCGAAGCCGGAACCCAAGCCCGCGCCCGAGCCCAAGCCGGCGCCGCCGCAGGCCGCGCCCGACCGCGACGCGCAGATCGCGATCGAACGCGCCGAACGCCGCAAGAAGGAAGAAGAGCGCGAGAAGCGCGAACTCGCCGAGAAGCAGGCGGCGGCGGAGAAGAAGGCCGCCGAGAAGAAGGCACGCGAAAAGGAAGAAGCCGACAAGAAGGCGCGCGAGAAGGAAGAGGCCGACAAGAAGGCCAAGGCCGAAGCCGACGCGAAGAAGAAGGCCGACGCGCAGAAGGTCGCCGACCAGAAGGCCGAGGCCCAGCGCCTGGCCAAGCTGCGCGACGACCAGCTGAAGCGCATGCAGAACTCGCTCGGCGGCACCGGCACCGGCTCGCCGACGTCCACCGGCACCGGCGCACGCGACGCCGGGCCGTCGGCGTCCTACGGGGGCAAGCTGCGCCGGCTGATCAAGGACAACACGATCTTCACCGAGGCGGTGAACGGCAACCCGCAGGTCGAGATCGAGGTGCGCGCCGGCCCGACCGGCACGATCATCGCCCGCCGCGTCACCAAGCCCAGCGGCGTGCCCTCATGGGACGACGCGGTGATCCGCGCCATCGACCGCATGGGCTCGCTGCCGCGCGACGTCGACGGCCGCGTGCCGCCGGTGATCGTCGTCACCGCCCGGCCGCACGACTGATCAGCACTCGGCGCCGCCGGCCGCGCACAGGTCCTGCGCCGTGGCCCAGGCGGCGGCCAGCGCGATGCGCACGCCCTCGACCTGCGTCGCCAGCGGCAGGCTGGGCCCGGGGCGGTGCGCCGCCTGCGCCGGCAGCAGCGGCAGGTGCATGAAGCCGCCGCGCACGCCCGGGCGCGCCGCCAGCCGGTGCATCAGGCCGTAGAAGACGTGGTTGCAGACGTAGGTGCCGGCGGTCTGCGACACCGAAGCCGGCAGGCCGGCGCCGTGCAGCGCCGCGACCATCGCCTTGATCGGCAGCGTCGCGAAATACGCCGCCGGGCCGCCCGGCACCACCGGCACGTCGACCGGGCAGGCGCCCAGGTTGTCGGCGATGCGCGCGTCGTCGACGTTGATCGCCACGCGCTCGACGCTGAAGTCGGCGCGCCCGGCGGCCTGGCCCAGGCACAGCACCAGCGCCGGCACATGCCGCGCCAGCCCGGCGTCCAGCGCCTCGAGCGCAGCGCCGAAGGCACAGGGCAGGCGCCAGGCGACGACGCGGGCGCCGCCGAACTCGGCGCCGTCCAGCGCGGCACAGACCTCCCACGACGGGTTGAGGCGCTCGCCGCCGAACGGGTCGAATCCCGTCACCATCAGGAGAGGTTTGCTTGCACTCATCGGATTAATGTCACTTTAAGTCAGGACGACGACAGTGCCGCGCGTGACGATCGCCTCTCCTGATACCGAACCGCCGCGCTGGACGATCAGCGCCAGCGTCGAAACCCTGCTGCTGGGCGCCAGCCTGTTCTGGGCCGTTGCCGTCAACCAGCGCTTCTTCGCCGGTGCACTGGCCGGCCACCCGGGCAGCAACCTCGGCTTCACGCTCGCGCTCGGGCTGGCGCTGGTGGCGCTGCACTTCCTGCTGCTGGCACCGTTCGCGACGCGCCACACCGTCAAGCCGCTGCTGGCGCTGATGTTCGTCGCCACCGCCTTCGCCGCGCACTACATGAACCGGCTGGGCGTCTACCTCGACCCGTCGATGCTGCGCAACGTGCTGCGCACCGACGTGCGCGAGGCCAGCGAGCTGTTCACGCTGTCGCTCGTGCCCGACCTGCTGCTGCTGGCGGTGCTGCCGCTGGTGGTGCTCTGGCGCGTGCGCATCGTGCCGCGCGCCGGCTGGAGTTCGGCGCTGGGCGTGCGCATCGCCAGCATCGGCATCGCCGCGGCGCTGCTGGTCGGCACCGTCGTCGCGCAATACCAGCCGCTGGCCTCGCTGATGCGCAACCAGCACGACCTGCGCTACCTGATCACGCCGGCCAACTACCTCTGGTCGCTGGCCAGCGTCTTCGGCCGCGACGCGCGCGCCAGCGGCCCGAAGAAGGTGCTGGGTGCCGACGCCCGCCCGGGGCCGAGCTGGAAGACCGACACGCGCCCGCGCGTCGTCGTCTTCGTCGTCGGCGAGACCGCCCGCGCCGCCAACTGGGGCCTGGACGGCTACGCCCGCCAGTCGACGCCGCAGCTGGCGTCGCTGCCGGTCGTGCCCTTCCGCGACGTGACGAGCTGCGGCACCAACACCGAGGTCTCGGTGCCGTGCATGTTCTCGGCCCAGGGCCGGCGCCATTACGACGAGGACACGATCCGCGGCAGCGAGTCGCTGCTGAACCTGCTGGCGCGTGCCGGCGTCGGCGTGCGCTGGCGCGACAACCAGTCGGGCTGCAAAGGCGTTTGCGACGGTGTGCCGACCGAGACCGCCGCCGCGGTGGCGCCACCGGCGCTGTGCCCGGGCGGCGCCTGCCCGGACGAAGCGTTGCTGTCCGGTCTCGACGACTGGCTGAACAAGGTCGAAGGCCGCCAGATCCTGGTGCTGCACCAGCTCGGCAACCACGGCCCGGCCTACTTCCGCCGCTACCCGCCCGAGTTCGAACGTTTCAAGCCGGCCTGCCGCGACGAGGACCTGCGCAACTGCTCGCGCGAGCAGATCGTCAACGCCTACGACAACGCCCTGCTCTACACCGACCACGTGCTGGCGACGCTGGTGCGCACGCTGCAGGCCCACGCCGACCGCGTCGACGCGACGATGGTCTACGTCTCCGACCACGGCGAGTCGCTGGGCGAGAACAACTTCTACCTGCACGGCCTGCCCTACGCGATCGCGCCGCAGGAGCAGAAGAAGGTGCCGATGGTCGTCTGGGCCGACAACGGCGGCCCGCTGGACACCGCCTGCCTGGCGCGCAAGGCCGCCGAGCCGGCCAGCCACGACAACCTGTTCCATCTGATGCTCGGCCTGCTCGACGTGCAGACCTCGCTGTACGAGCCGGAGATGGACCCCAGCCACGGCTGCCGCCGCGAAGCGAAGTCCTGAGATGAACGCCTCGATCCTCAAACGCGACCTGGGCATCGCGCTGGCCACGCTGCTGCCGGTCGTCGCCTGGGACATGTCCGGGCTGGATCTGGCGGTGCAGCGGCTGTTCGGCAACGCCGACGGCTTCGTCTGGCGCTCGCACTGGGCCACCAGCGGCGTGCTGCACCAGGGCGGGCGCGCGCTGGCCTGGGTCGTCGTCGCGCTGATGGCGCTGAACGTCGTGCGGCCGCTGCTGGGCTGCAGCCTGACACGCGGCGAGCGGCTGCGCTGGCTGCTCGTCACGCTGCTCGTGTTCACCGTCGTGCCGCTGGTCAAGGACAGCAGCGCGACGAGTTGCCCCTGGTCGCTGGCCGAGTTCGGCGGCAACGCCTCGTACGTCTCGCACTGGCGCTGGGGCATCGGCGACGGCGGCCCCGGGCGCTGCTTCCCGTCGGGCCACGCGACCTCGGCGGCGGCCTTCTTCACCGGCTGGTTCGCGCTGCGCCGCCAGCACCCGCGCGCCGCTCGCCTGTGGCTGGGCGCGGCGCTGCTGCTGACCGTGCTGATGGGCGGCGCCCAGGTAATGCGCGGCGCGCATTACGTCAGCCACGTGCTCTGGGCCGCGTGGCTGTGCTGGATGGCGGCCACCGTCACCGCCCCGCGGGCGGTGACGCAGCCGGCCTACGCCGCGCCGTAACCGCCGCCGCCGGGCGTCTCGACGACGAAGACGTCGCCCGGCGCCATCGCCACCGAGCCGATGTGGCCCAGCGCCTCGACGCGCCCGTCGGCGCGTTCGACGCGGTTCACGCCCAGCGCCCCCGGCAGGCCGCCGGCCAGCCCGAAAGCCGGCACCTCGCGGCCGTTGCTGAGGATGGACGCGGTCATCGCCTCCAGGAAACGCACGCGGCGCACGCCGCCGTCGCCACCGCGCCAGCGGCCGGCGCCGCCGGAACCGGCGCGGATCGCGTAGCTTTCCAGCAGCACCGGGAAACGGTGCTCCAGCACCTCGGGGTCGGTCAGGCGCGAGTTCGTCATGTGCGTCTGCACGACCGCCGTGCCGTCGAAGCCCGGGCCGGCACCCGAGCCGCCGGAGATCGTCTCGTAGTACTGGTGGCGCTCGTTGCCGAAGGTGAAGTTGCTCATCGTGCACGGCCCCGAGGCCATGACGCCGAGCGCGCCGTAGAGCGCGTTGGTGACGCACATCGAGGTCTCGACGTTGCCCGCCACCACCGCCGTTGGCGGCCGCGGATTCAGCATCGAACCCTCGGGCACGACGATCTTCAGCGGCTTCAGGCAGCCGGCGTTCAGCGGGATGTCGGCGTCGACCAGCGTGCGGAAGACGTAGAGCACCGCGGCCATCGTCACCGCCTTCGGGGCGTTGAAGTTGTTCGCCAGCTGCGCGCTGGTGCCGCTGAAGTCGATCGTCGCCTCGCGTGACGCGGTGTCGACGGTGACCTGCACGCGGATCACGGCGCCGTTGTCCAAGGGCAGCTCGAACGCACCGTCCTTCAGGGCGCCGATGACGCGGCGCACCGACTCCTCGGCGTTGTCCTGCACGTGGCTCATGTAGGCGGCCACCGTCTCGCGGCCGTACTGGGCGACCATCGCCCGCAGCTCGTGCACGCCTTTCTCGTTGGCGGCGATCTGCGCGCGCAGGTCGGCGAGGTTCTGCTCGGGGTTGCGCGCCGGGTGCGCGCCGGACGTCAGCAGCGCGCGCATCTCGGCTTCGCGCAGCCGGCCGCCTTCGACCAGCAGCACGTTGTCCAGCAGCACGCCTTCCTCGGCGATCGAGGTCGAGAACGGCGGCATCGAGCCCGGCGTGATGCCGCCGATGTCGGCGTGGTGGCCGCGGCTGGCGACGAAGAACGCCGGTTTCGCGTCCTCGTCGGCGAGGTAGACCGGCGTCACGACGGTGACGTCGGGCAGGTGCGTGCCGCCGTGGTACGGGTCGTTGAGCACGTAGACGTCGCCCGGCTTCATCGCCGGGTTGCGCGCGATGACGCTGGCGATGCTCTCGCTCATCGATCCCAGGTGCACCGGCATGTGCGGCGCGTTAGCGATCAGCCGGCCCTCGGCGTCGAACAGCGCGCAGGAGAAGTCCAGCCGCTCCTTGATGTTCACCGAGTAGGCGGTGTTCTGCAGCCGCGAGCCCATCTGCTCGGCGATGCTCATGAAGAGGTTGTTGAAGACCTCCAGCAGCACCGGGTCGGCGTCGGTGCCGACGGCGTGCGCGGCGGCGCGTGGCGCGACACGTTCCAGTTCGAGCGACGCGTCCGGGCGCACCCGCGCGCGCCAGCCGGGTTCGACGACCGTCGTCGCGTTGCGCTCGGCGACGATCGCCGGGCCGTCGACCGTCGCACCGGCCGCCAGCGTCTCGCGCTGGTGCAGCGCCGCGTCGTGCCAGCCGCCGTGATACAGGCGAACGTGCGCCGCCGGTTCGGGCGTGAACGGCGCCGGCTCGGCGGCGGCGTCGGCGACGCCGAAGGCTTCGCCGGCGGCCACGGCTTCGACACCGACCGCTTCGACGACCAGCGCGCGCCCGGGCATCGTGAACGCGAAGCGGCGGCGGTAGGCGGCTTCGAAGGCCGCGGCCAGCGCGCCGGCGTCGGCGTTCCAGGCCAGCTCCAGCGCCGTGTCGGTGCCGGCGTAGCGCAGGTGCAGGCGCTCGCGGCAGTCGATCGTCTCGGGCGCCACGCCTTGCGAGGCCAGTTCGCCGGCCGCCGTGGCCGCCAGTTCGTCGAGCCGGGCGCGCGCCGCGGCCAGGCCGGCGGCGTCCAGCGGTGCTTCGAGCGAGGCTTCGCGCATCACGATGCGGTCGGCCAGCCCCATGCCGTAGGCCGACAGCACGCCGGCCAGCGGGTGCACGAAGACACGGCCCATGCCGAGCGCATCGGCCACCGCGCAGGCATGCTGGCCGCCGGCGCCGCCGAAACACTGCAGCGTGTAGCCGGTGACGTCGTAGCCGCGTGCCACCGAGATGCGCTTGATCGCGTTGGCCATGTTCTGCACCGCGATGGCGAGGAAACCTTCGGCCAGCGCCTCGGGCGTCGTCGGCCGGCCGGTCGCCGCCTGGACCTCGGCGGCCAGCGCGGCGAAACGCGTGGCGACGCCGTCGGCGTCCAGCGGCTCGTCGGCGCCGGGGCCGAAGACCTTCGGGAACCAGGCCGGCTGCACGCGCCCGAGCAGCACGTTGGCGTCGGTCGTCGCCAGCGGGCCGCCGCGGCGGTAACACGCCGGGCCCGGATGCGCGCCGGCGCTCTCGGGGCCGACGCGCAGCCGCGCGCCGTCGAAGGCCAGGATCGAGCCGCCGCCGGCGGCCACGGTGTGGATGCTCATCATCGGCGCGCGCATGCGCACGCCGGCGACCTGGGTCTCGAACGCGCGCTCGAACTCGCCGGCCCAGTGGCTGACGTCGGTGCTGGTGCCGCCCATGTCGAAGCCGATCAGCCGGCGGTGGCCGGCCGCGGCCGCGGTGCGCACCATGCCGACGATGCCGCCGGCGGGGCCGGAGAGGATCGCGTCCTTGCCCTGGAAGCGTGTCGCCTCGGTCAACCCGCCCGAGCTCTGCATGAACAGCAGCCGCACGCCGGGCATCTGGGCGCCGACGCGGTCGACGTAGCGGCGCAGGATCGGCGACAGGTAGGCGTCGACAACGGTCGTGTCGCCGCGCGGCACGAACTTCATCAGCGGGCTGGTCTGGTGCGAGGCGCTGACCTGCTCGAAGCCGGCTTCGCGCGCCAGCCGCGCCGCGGCGGCCTCGTGCGCCGTGTGGCGCCAGCCGTGCAGGAAGACGATGGCGCAGGACTTGAACCCGGCCTCGCGTGCCTCGGCCAGCGCGGCGGCCAGCGCTGCCTCGTCCAGCGGCTGCAGCACCGTGCCGTCATCCTGCACACGCTCGTCGGCTTCGACGACACGCGTGTAGAGCAGCTCGGGCAGCACGATGTGGCGGTCGAAGAGCCGCGGCCGCGCCTGCCAGGCGATGCGCAAGGCGTCGCGGAAACCGCGGGTCGTCACCAGCAGCGTCGGCTCGCCCTGGCGTTCGAGCAGCGCGTTGGTCGCCACCGTCGTGCCCATCTTCACGCAGTCGACGAGCTCCGGCGTGATCGCCTCGCCCGGCGCCAGGCCCAGCAGGCGGCGGATGCCTTCGACGGCGGCGTCCTCGTAGTGCTCCGGGTTCACGGACAGCAGCTTCAGCGTCTGCAGCGCACCCGCCGGGTCGCGGCCGACGACGTCGGTGAAGGTGCCGCCACGGTCGATCCAGAACTGCCAGAGCCTCTTCGTCACGCCTTGCTCCTCGACGCCGCCGATCGCGGCGGAGCCGAGTCTAGAAGCGCCGGGCAGCCGGCGCCCCGGGGGACGACCCTGCGGCTGCAGGGGCGGCGAGCTCATCTGGGCGGAAATCGGGCCGCTGTTCGGTCATTCGCCGCGGGGGGCGCGGCCTAGCATGCACACACGGCGCGATAGACCGGGCACGGGCTCGGGCGTGTGCCGCACACGGAAACCGCGATGACCGACCTTTCCTTTCCCCCGCTGCCCGGCGACAGCGAGCCCGCGCTGCCGCGCCACGAGCCCTTCGCCTGGCCGTCGCCGCCGCTGCCGGGCTACCCGCCGCCGGCGCGCGCGACGCAGCCCGAGGCCTGCGAGGTCGAGGGCCTGAACGGCAAGGCGATGGTCGGCCGGCTGATGTACTTCCACCCCGCCGACGGGCTGCTGAAGCTGCGGGTCGCCGCGTCGCGCATGACGATGACGCTGCGTTTCGACCAGTTCCGCCGGCTGAAGCTGCTGGCGCCGCTGGCGCCGCTGGGCAGCGGCGAGGTCGACACCGTGGCCGACGGCAGCGACGCCCGCCCGGCCGAGCCTTTCGCGCTGCTGTTCAAGGACGGCACGACGGTCGAAGGCCTGACGATGGGCCACGAGGAGACCGATCAGGGCCTGTACGTCTTCGAGCCGCTGGACCTGGCCGGCTCGGTGCGGCGCAGCTTCTTCCCGCGCGCCAGCTTCCACCGCGCCTCGCTGGGCGTCAGCGCCTGGGCCGAGACCGACGCCGCCGCGCTCGACGAAGCGCCGCCGCCGCCGGCTGCGGCCCCCGCGGCCGCGCCAGCCGTCTGCCAGACCCTGGGCGTGCGCCCGGTGGCCAGCGTCGAGGATCTGGCGCAGGCCATCGACGACCAGGCGCGCATGCCGATGGTGCGCATCGGCGAGGCGCTGATCGCGCTCGGCTACATCACGCCCAAGGCGCTGGAGACGGCGCTGGAGCAGCAGAAGAGCGAACGCGGCATCGCACTCGGCCAGCTGCTGGTGCGCAACGGCGTCGTCTCGCAGGCCGACCTGCAGACCGCACTGGCGCGCAAGATGCGCTATCCGGTCGTCGACGCGCCGGGCTTCCCGGTCGAGGCCCGCGCGCTGCAGCGCCTGCCGTTCGCGATCGCCTCGCGGCTCACCGCGCTGCCGCTGATGCTGCACGGCGGCCGCCTCGTCGTCGCGCTGGAGGACCCGTCGCAGCGCCTGGTCATCGACGAGATCGAGTTCGCGTCGCAGTGCAAGGTGGTGCCGGTGCTGGCGCGTGCCGGCACGCTGGACGCCGCGCTCGCCTCCGCCTACGAGAAGGTCGGCGCCGTCGACCCGGGCGCACGCCGCGCCGGCGACGGCCTGACGCTGGCCGACTTCGAACCCGAGGACGCCGGCAAGCTGCTGGCCTCGCTGGAGCAGACGACCGAGGCCAAGGGCGCCGAGGACGACGGCCCGGGCATCGAGCAGAGCGACAACTCGCTGGTGCGGCTGATCAACACGATGATCCTGGAGGCCCAGTCCCAGGGCGTCAGCGACATCCACGTCGAGACCCAGCCCGGGCGCGAGAAGGTGCGCATCCGCTTCCGCAAGGACGGCCAGCTGCGCCCGTATCTGGAGCTGCCGCACACCTACCGCAACGCCCTGCTGGCGCGGCTGAAGATCATGTGCGACCTCGACATCAGCGAGCGACGCAAGCCGCAGGACGGCAAGATCAACTTCGCCCGCTTCGTGCCCGGCCAGCGCCTGGAGCTGCGCGTCGCGACGATCCCGACGCACAGCGGCCTCGAAGACGCGGTGCTGCGCCTGCTGACCAGCGCCAAGCCGCTGCCGCTGGACAAGCTGGGGCTCAGCGCCAGCAACTTCGAACGTTTCAAGGCCGTCGTCGCGCGCCCCTACGGCATGGTGCTGTGCGTCGGCCCGACCGGCTCGGGCAAGACGACGACGCTGCACTCGGCGCTGGGCTCGATCAACACGCCCGAGCGCAAGATCTGGACCGCCGAGGACCCGATCGAAATCACCCAGGCCGGGCTGCGCCAGGTGCAGGTCAACCCGCGCATCGACTGGACCTTCGCCAAGGCGCTGCGCGCCTTCCTGCGCGCCGACCCGGACGTCATCATGGTCGGCGAGATCCGCGACCAGGAGACCTCGCAGGTGGCGATCGAAGCCTCGCTGACCGGCCACCTGGTGCTGTCGACGCTGCACACCAACAGCGCGCCGGAAACCGTGACCCGGCTGCTGGACATGGGCATGGACCCGTTCAACTTCGCCGACGCGCTGCTGGCCGTGCTGGCCCAGCGCCTGGTGCGCCGGCTGTGCCCCGACTGTCGCCAGCCGCACGAAGCGACCGAAGCCGAAGTGCGCGAACTGCTCGCCGACTACCGCCACGCGATGGGCGACGCCGAAGGCGTGCCGGGCGACGACGAGGTGCTGGCCGACTGGCGCCGGCGCCACGCCGGGGCCGACGGCCGCTACAAGCTCTACCGCCCGGTCGGCTGCCCGCGCTGCGGCGGCATCGGCTACCGCGGCCGCGCCGCGATCCACGAGCTGATGACGGTGTCGCGTTCGATGCGCCAGCTGATCCAGACCGGCGCGCGCGCCGAGGAACTGCAGCGCCGCGCGCTGTCCGAAGGCATGCGCACGCTGCGCCAGGACGGCATCGAGAAGGTGCTGGCCGGCGTGACGACGCTCGACGAGGTGCGCGCGGTCTCGAACTGACCGCCCCGCCCCAGACCTGAGCCGGCCGCCGCGGCCGGGTGGGTGGAATCGCCGATGCGGCCGGCGCGCCGCATCGCGCAGACTGGGGCGTGACTACATCTTGCCTGCCCGCCGTCGACGCCGCGGCCCCCTGCCGGTGACGGCGCGTGCCGCCGTGCGCGGCCTGGTCAAACGATATGGCGAGCGGGTCGCGCTCGCCGGCCTGTCGTTCACGCTCGACGCCGGCCAGCGTGTCGTGCTGCTGGGGCCCAACGGCGCCGGCAAGTCGACGCTGTTCCAGGTGCTGACCGGGCTCTTCGCCGCCGACGAAGGCGACGTCGAGGTCGCCGGTCATTCGCTGCGCCGGGCACCGGCGCGCGCGCTGGCCGAGATCGGCGTCGTCTTCCAGCAGATGTCGCTGGACCTGGACCTGTCGGTGCGGCGCAACCTGCGCTTCCACGCCGCGCTGCACGGGCTGCCGTCGCGGCTGGCCGAGGCGCGCATCGCCGAGGACTGCGCCGCCCGCGGCCTGGGGGCCGACCTGGAGCGCCCGGTGCGTGAACTTTCGGGCGGCAACCGGCGCAAGGTCGAGCTGGTGCGTGCACTGCTGCACCGGCCGGCGCTGCTGCTGATGGACGAGCCCACCGTCGGCCTGGACCCGAAGTCGCGCCGCGACCTGCTGACGGCCATCGACGCCGACGTGCGCGCGCGCGGCAGCACCGTGCTCTGGGCGACCCACCTCGTCGAGGAGGCCGACGGCGCCGACCGCGTGCTGGTGCTGCACCGCGGCCGGCTGCTCGCCGACGGGCCGCCGCCGGCGGTCGTCTCGGCGCTGGGCGGCGGTTCGCTCGAAGACGCCTTTCTGCAGGCCACCGCATGAACGACAGCCAGGCCACCACGCCCGCGGCCGCCGAGGCGCAGCCCGAACGCCGCCGCGGCGCCGCGCACGCGCTGCAGGCGATGGGCGCGATCGTCATGCGCGAGCTGCTGAAGTTCTCGCGCCAGTACGGCCGGCTGGTGTCGGCGCTGGTGCGGCCGCTGCTGTGGCTGGCGGTGTTCGCGGCGGGCTTCCGCAACGTCTTCGGCGTCGCCATCGCGCCGCCCTACGACACCTACATCCCCTACGACGTCTACATCGCGCCGGGGCTGGTCGGCATGGTGCTGCTGTTCAACGGCATGCAGAGCAGCCTGGCGATGGTCTACGACCGCGAGATGGGGCTGATGCGGCTGTTGCTGACGGCGCCGCTGCCGCGGCCGTGGATCCTGCTGTCCAAGCTGCTGGCCACCGCGGTGCTGTCGCTGGCCCAGGCGGCGGCCTTCGTCGCCGTCGCCGCGCTGCTGGGCACGGCCTTGCCGGTGTTCGGGCCGCAGACGCCGCAGGTGCTGCTGGCGGCCGTCTGCTCGGCGCTGATGCTGGGCGCGCTGGGGCTGCTGCTGTCGGTGCACATCCGCCAGCTGGAGAACTTCGCCGGCACGATGAACTTCGTCATCTTCCCGATGTACTTCATGTCCACCGCGCTGTACCCGCTGTGGAAGCTGCAGGAATCGGGCGCCGAATGGGTCTGGCAGATCGCGCGCTTCAACCCGTTCACGCATGCCGTCGAGTGGATGCGCTTCGCGCTCTACGGCCAGGACCCGGGCCTGTCGCCGTGGATCGTCGTCGGCACGCTGGTCGCCTGCTTCGTGCTCGCGAGCTGGGGTTACGACCCGCAGCGCGGCTTCGGCGCACTCGCCAAGCGCCCCGGCGGCGGAGGGGCGGCATCCTAGGGAGCGGGCAGCCCCACGGCGCACGGGGCTCGCATGACGCAGGTTAAGGTGGGTCGAACACGATGCGTCCCAACGGCGTCCACCTCCACCACAGCCTCGAAAGCGGCCACCAGCACGGCGGCGAACTCGCTCATCCGCTGTTCGATCTGCTGTCCGCCGTGCAGGCCTCGGGCTCGATCCAGCGTGCCGCGGCCTCGCTGGGCGCCTCCTATCGCCACGTCTGGGGCGCGCTCAAGCGCTGGGAGTCCGAACTCGGCCGGCCGCTGGTCACCTGGACCCAGGGCCACCCGGCGCAGCTGACGCCGCACGCGCAGGCGCTGCTGGCGCACGAACGCCTGCTGCGCGCGCGCCATGCGCCGCAGATCGCCGCGCTGCGCAGCGACCTGGAACGCCTGTTCGAGTACGCCGCCGGCGACGAGACGCCGGTGCTGGAGTTGCCGGCGGTGCCCGACCTCGCGCTGGCGCTGCTGCGCGACGCGGCGATGCAGCGCCACGGCCTGCACCTGGCGCTGCAACCACGCTGCAGCGCCGACGCACTGGCCGCGCTGGCCGAGGGCCGCAGCCCGGTGGCGGCTTTCGCGCTGCCCGAGGACGCACGCGCCGAACCGGCGCTGGCCGCGCCGCTGGCGGTGCTGGGCGGCGGCGGCTTCGTCGTGCTGCTCGTGCTGCGGCGCACGCTGGGGCTGATGGCGCCGGCGCAGGCGCTGCCCGGCGGCATCACCGCGGTCGTCGAGGCCGGCGTGCGTGTCGTCGGCCGGCCGCCGGGTTCGTCAGCCGAGATCGTCTGGCGCCAGCTCTGCCGCCGCGAAGGCGTCGCGCCGCCGCCGCCGGCGCGCATCGAGCCCTCGCACGAAGCCGCCGCCACCGCGGTCGCGCAAGGCTTGGCCGACGCCGCCTTCGGCTGCGAAGGCGCGGCCGCGGCGCAAGGCCTGGCGTTCAGGCCGCTGGCGCACGACCGGCTGCTGCTCGCCGCCGCCGCCGAGGTCGCCGCCGGCCCGGCTTTCGCGCCGCTGCGCAGCGCGCTGGCCGACGCCACCTGGCACCAGGCGCTGTCGGCGCTGCCGGGCGTCGAGCGGCTGCCGGCGGTCGCCTTCGTGTCCTAAGCTGGTGAAATACGGGGAGATGCCAGAGCCCTTGTCTTCAAATGAGCCTTAAAGCCCGGGTCGCCTTCGCTCAGGTCTTGCTCGGCGTGCTGCTCACGATGAAACTGCCAACGGCGCAGGCGGGCAGCGAAGACCGACGTCACGACCAACTCGGACGATCGATCACGAACGAGCTGTACGAACGCTTGACCGCTGCCGGGCTTTGCCCGGACGTCAATGAGTGCCGAAGCCAGAGCCGCGTGCTCTTCGTCTCGAGCCGCAACGGCCTTCATTTCCAGATCTATGACGTCATGCAAGCCCAAGATATCGGCGCGGCTTTCGACGTCCTGGGCCGAAGAGGCCGGGAACTGCCGGCAGGAGCGCGGCTCGTCGCCACTTTCATCAGCCATTCCAAGGCGGCTGACTTGAAGCGGGCGCCTTTCAGCAAGCAGCCGGTCCACGCCAGGATCGAAGTCGAGGGCGCAGTTGCTTCTACGGACCGCTAAAGCGCCCCGATCCAGCGCAGCGCCAGCAGCGCGCTGCGCGGCGAGCCGGTCTCGAAGTAGCGGCCGTTGGCGTCGTCGACGATCAGGCTGCCGGCGTAGTCGCGGTCGAACAGGTTGTCGACGCGCACCAGCAGTTCCAGCCGCTGGCCGTCGGCGACCGCCAGCGTGCGGCTCCAGCGCAGCGCCGCCAGCGCGTAGCCGCCGGCGAAGTCGGTGTTGCGGTCGTTGGCCGCGGTGCGGCCGGCGGCGCGCCATTCGAGGCCCCATTCGCCGAGCGCAGCGCTGCGCCAGGCGGCTTCGGCGAAGGCGCTGGCGCGCTGGGTGCCGGCGATGCGGTTGCACGAAGGCACGGTGACGTCGGGCGCCGGGCACGGGATGCCCGAGCAGGTGCGGAAGTCGTCGCGGTAACGCGCGTCCAGCAGCGTCAGTGCGCCGCGCAGCCGCCAGGCCGGCGCCGGGCGCCAGCCGGCCGACAGCTCGGCGCCGCGGCGCAAGGTGCGGCCGACGTTCTGGTACGAGGCGCGGCCGCCGGCGTTGCTGGCGATGCCGATCTCGTCGTCGACCAGGGTCTCGAACAAGGCGGCGTCCAGGTCCAGCGTGTCGCCGGCGCGCCATTTGGCGCCCAGCTCGAGCTGGCGGCTCTTCTGCGGCTGCAGCGCCTCGTTGAAGCCGCTGGCGCCGTCAGGGCGGTAGGCCAGCTCGCCCAGCGTCGGCGCCTCGAAACCGCGCGCCGCCGAGGCGTGCAGGGCCAGCGCCGGCGTCGCCTGCCAGCGCAGGCCGAGCACCGGGTTGGCGTAGCCGAAGGACAGGTCGCCCGAGTCGTCGCCGTTGCTCAGGTAGCGGTCGTCGGCCGACAGCGTCACGCGGCCGGCGCGCAGGCCGGCGCTGGCAGCCCAGCGCGGCGCGAAGCGCCATTCGGCCTGGGTGAAGACGTCGCGCGTGCGGGCGCGGTCGATCTCGTCGCGGCGCAGCGTGCCGATCGTGCCGTAGACCGGCTGGCCGTCGGCGTCGAGCACGTAGTTGTTGTAGCCGCGGCGGTCGTCGCGCTGATCCTCGATCGAGGCGCCGGCCATCAGGTCCACCGCCTCCCAGGCCCAGCGCCACTGCGCCTGGGTGCCGCGGTAGTCGCGGTCGAAGTCGGCGACGCCACCGCCGTGGCGCGGGTTGTCCTGCGTGCCCTTGGCGATCGCCAGCCACTGCGTGACGCTGCGCTGTCCTGCGTAGGCGCTGGCCTCGAACTCGCGCAGCGCACCGTCGGCGAAACGGTGGCGCCAGTTGACGCCGATCTGGTCCTGGCTGGCGCGCTTGCGCGTGTCGTAGGTCTCGGCCTCGGGCGTGGTCTGGCGCGGGTCGGCGTCGAACTGGGCGCGTTTCAGGCCCAGCGGGTCGTCGGCCGGCTGCTCGTAATGGCTGGCGCTGGCGATGACGGTGTCGGCCTCGCCGCGCCAGCCGATGCGCAGGTTGCCCAGGCGTCGCTCGGCTTCGCTGTGCGGGCGAAAACCGTCCCAGTCCATCGCCGAGCCCGAGGCGCGGATCTCCCAGCCGCCGGCCAGCGGCGCCTGCACCGCGGCGCGCCACTGGCGCAGGCCGTAGGTGCCCAGGTCCAGCCCGGCTTCGGCCTCGGCGCGGCGCACCGGCGCGCTGACCACCGAGATGACGCCGCCCGAGCTGTTGCCGTACAGCGCCGAGAACGGCCCGCGCAGCACTTCCACACGCTCGGCGCCGGCCAGGTCGATGTGCGAGACCTGGCCCTGGCCGTCGGGGCCGCTGGCCGGGATGCCGTCGGCCAGCAGGCGCAGGCCGCGCACGCCGAAGCCGGCGCGGGCGCCGAAACCGCGCGAGCTGATCTGCAGGTCCTGGGCGAAGTTGCTGCGGTTGGCGACGACGAGGCCGGGCACCCGCGCCATCGCCTCGCTGAGGTTGATCATCAGCCCGGCCTGGCGCAGCTCCTCGGCGCCGACGACGCCGATCGCGTAGGGCGCGTCGAAGGCGCGGCGCTCGGCCACCGAGCCGGTGACGACGATGGTCTCGGTCTCGGTGGTCTGCGCCGCCAGCGGCCCGGCGCCGAAGGCGGCCAGCGTCGCCAGGGCGAGGCGGGTGCGGGGCGCGCGGCGTCGTGGGGCAGGCAGGCGGCGGGCGTGGACCATGGCGCAGGGCAAGGCAGTCGGGATGCCCGATCAGGCCGGGCCGGCGCAAGCCCGCGCAGCCGAAATAACCCTCGAACGAAGCGCCGGCGCATCGGCGCGGCGGCGAGCACTCGCGCCGATCATGAATCGGGCCTGGGGAAGGCACTTATGTACTGGCCTTCCTAAGCGTTTGCGGTATCCAGCCCGGGCATCGGCCGCCCGCAACATCCGTCGGTCGAGGCGCCGCCGCCGCGCCCCGCGCACAACGACGAAGGAGACGCGATGCCCACGATCTCGCTGACGGTCAACGGACGCGCTGTGACGCGCGACGTCGAGCCGCAGACCACGCTGGTGCAGTTCCTGCGGGAGACGCTGCAGCTCACCGGCACCCACGTCGGCTGCGACACCGCGCAGTGCGGTGCCTGCACCGTGCACCTGGACGGCGTGGCGGTGAAGAGCTGCAACCTGCTGGCCCACCAGGCCGCCGGCCGCGCCGTGACGACGATCGAGGGCATCGCCGCCGCCGACGGCACGCTGCACCCGATGCAGCAGGCCTTCAACGACTGCCACGGCCTGCAGTGCGGCTTCTGCACGCCGGGCATGGTGATGAGCGCGATCGACCTCGTGCAGTACCACGACTGCTCCAGCGACGAGAAGATCCGCGAAGGCCTGGAAGGCAACCTCTGCCGCTGCACCGGCTACCAGAACATCGTCAAGGCCGTGGCCCAGGCGGCCAAGGCCATGGGCTGAGGGGGCCGCGATGAACGCACGCCAGAGTTTCATCGGCCAGAGCGTCAAGCGCCGCGAGGACGCACGTTTCCTCACCGGCCGCGGCCGCTACACCGACGACATCGTGCTCCCCAACCAGGCCTACGGCGTCTTCGTGCGCAGCCCGCACGCCCACGCCCGCATCCTGCGCCTGGACACCGCGGCCGCCGCCGCGGCGCCGGGCACGCTGGGCATCTTCACCGGCGAGGACTTCAAGGCCGTCGGCGGCCTGCCCTGCGGCTGGCTGATCCACAACATCGACGGCTCGCCGATGAAGGAGCCCAAGCACCCGGTGCTGGCCGACGGCAAGGTGCGCTACGTCGGCGACCGCGTCGCGCTGGTCGTCGCCGAGACGCTGGACGAGGCCCGGGCCGCCGCGGCGCTGGTCGAGGTCGAGTACGAGGAGCTGCCGCCGGTCATCGACACCGCCGCCGTCGAGGACGCCGGGGCTGCGGTGCACGACGAGGCGCCCGACAACCGCTGCTTCGTCTGGCAGATCGGCGACGCCGCCGGCACCGACGCCGCGTTCGCGCAGGCCACGCACGTCACGACGCTCGCCTTCCGCAACAACCGCCTGGTGCCCAACGCGATCGAGCCGCGGGCGGCCAACGCCAGCTACGACCCGGCCGGCGACGACTACACGCTGTACGTCGCCAACCAGAACCCGCACGTCGAGCGCCTGCTGATGTGCGCCTTCGTGCTCGGCATCCCCGAGCACAAGATGCGCGTCGTCGCGCCCGACGTCGGCGGCGGCTTCGGCTCCAAGATCTTCCTCTACGGCGAGGAGACGGCGCTGGTGCACGCCACCAAGGTGCTGCGCCGCCCGGTCAAGTGGACCGCCGAACGCAGCGAGGCCTTCCTGTCCGACGCCCACGGCCGCGACCACCTGACGACCGCCGAGCTGGCGACCGACGCCGACGGCAAGTTCCTCGCGCTGCGCGTGAACACGACGGCCAACGTCGGCGCCTATCTCAGCACCTTCGCGTCCTGCGTGCCGACCATTCTCTACGCGACGCTGCTCGCCGGCCAGTACGCGACGCCGAAGATCTGCGCCACCGTGAAGGCGGTGTTCACGAACACCGCGCCGGTCGACGCCTACCGCGGCGCCGGCCGGCCCGAGGCCACCTACACCGTCGAGCGCATCGTCGAGACCGCGGCCAAGGAGCTGGGCCTGGACCCGGCCGAACTGCGCCGGCGCAACTTCATCCGCACGTTCCCGTACGCGACGCCGGTCGGCCTGACCTACGACATCGGCGACTACGACGCGACGCTGGACCGCGCGATCGAGCTCGCCGACGTCGCCGGCTTCGCGGCGCGCCGCGCCGCCAGCGAGGCCAAGGGCCTCAAGCGCGGCCTGGGCTATGCCTGCTACATCGAGGCCTGCGGCATCGCGCCGTCCAGCGTCGCCGGCGCCCTGGGCGCCCGCGCCGGCCTGTTCGAGGCCGGCGAAGTGCGCGTGCACCCGACCGGCAAGGTGACGGTCTTCACCGGCAGCCACAGCCACGGCCAGGGCCACGAGACGACCTTCGCCCAGGTCGTCGCCGACCGCCTGGGCATCCCGCTGGAGGACGTGACGATCGAACACGGCGACACCGGCAAGGTGCTGTTCGGCATGGGCACCTACGGCAGCCGCTCGCTGGCCGTCGGCGGCACGGCGATCGTCAAGGCGCTGGACAAGGTCGTCGCCAAGGGCCGCAAGATCGCCGCCCACCTGCTGGAGGCCGCCGACGGCGACGTCGTCTTCGAGGACGGCCAGTTCAAGGTCGCCGGCACCGACCGCGCGATCCCGTTCGCGCAGGTCGCGCTGACGGCCTACGTGCCGCACAACTTCCCGCACGACAAGGTCGAGCCGGGGCTGAACGAGAACGCCTTCTACGACCCGAGCAACTTCACCTACCCGGCCGGCACCTACGTCTGCGAAGTCGAGGTCGACCCGGCCACCGGCAGCGTGCGCATCGAACGGTTCACCGCCGTCGACGACTTCGGCAACGTCGTCAACCCGATGATCGTCGAGGGCCAGGTGCACGGCGGCCTGGCGCAGGGCATCGGCCAGGCGCTGATGGAAGGCTGCCGCTACGACGAGGCCAGCGGCCAGCTGCTGACCGGCAGCTACATGGACTACGCGATGCCGCGCGCCGACGACGTGCCGCGTTTCGTCGTCGAGACCGTGCCCGGCACGCCGTGCACGCACAACCCGCTGGGCGTGAAGGGCTGCGGCGAAGCCGGCGCGATCGGCTCGCCGCCGGCGGTCATCAACGCGATCTGCGACGCGCTCGGCGTCAAGGACGTGCCCATGCCCGCCACCCCGCACACCGTCTGGCAGGCCGCGCGCGCCTGAAGGGAACCACGATGCAGACCTTCGCCTACGACACCCCCACGACGCTGGCCGACGCCGCCGCCGCGCTGCGGCGGGAGGACGCGCGCCTGCTGGCCGGCGGCCAGAGCCTGCTGCCGGCGATGCGCCTGGGCCTGGCCGCGCCGTCGGCGCTCGTCGACCTGGGCCGGCTGGCCGAGCTGCGCGGCCTCCGCGTCGACGCCGACACGGTAACGATCGGCGCCGCGACGACACACGCCGAAGTCGCCGCGCACGCCGGGCTGGCGGCCGCGATCCCGGCGCTGGCCGACCTGGCCGGCCGCATCGGCGACCGCCAGGTGCGCGCCCGCGGCACGATCGGCGGCAGCCTGGCCAACGACGACCCGGCGGCCTGCTACCCGGCGGCGGTGCTGGGCCTGGGCGCCACCGTCGTCACCGACCGGCGCCGCATCGCCGCCGACGACTTCTTCGTCGCGATCTACACGACGGCGCTCGAAGAAGGCGAGATCATCGGCTCGGTCGCGTTCCCGCGGCCGCGGCGCGCGGCGTGGCAGAAGTTCAAGCAGCCGGCGTCGCGCTTCTCGCTCGTCGGCGTCTTCGTCAGCGAGGGCCCGGCCGGCGTGCGCGTGGCGGTCACCGGCGCCGGCGCCAACGGCGTCTTTCGCGCCACCGAGCTGGAGGCTCGCCTGGTCGCCGACTGGTCGCCGCAGGCGCTGGCCGGCGCCAGCGTCGCGCCCGACGAACTGCTCGACGACCTGCACGGCAGCGCCGAGTACCGCGCCTCGCTGATCCCGGTGCTGGCCGCACGCGCCGTCGCGGCGACGCTGGGCTGAGAGCGGGTGGCGTCCGCCCTGCCCGCCAGCATCGACGACACCGCCGCCCGGCTGCTCGCGCTGGACTACGTCGCCGAGCGTGCGCTGGCGACGACGACCTTTCTGGCGCTGAAGCTCGAGCGCCCGCTGTTCCTGGAAGGCGAGCCCGGCACCGGCAAGACCGAGATCGCCAAGACGCTGGCGGCGATGCTCGGCCGGCCGCTGGTGCGGCTGCAGTGTCACGAGGGCCTGGACCTCGCCGGCGCCGCCTACGAGTGGAACTACGCGCGCCAGATGCTGGAGATCCGCCTCGCCGAAGCCACCGGCGCCGACCGCGAGCGCCTGGCGGCCGAACTGTTCAGCGAGCGTTTCCTGATCCGCCGCGCGCTGCTGCAGGCGCTGGCGCCGGCCGACGGCGTGCCGCCGGTGCTGCTGATCGACGAGCTCGACCGCGCCGACGAACCCTTCGAGGCCTTCCTGCTGGAAGTGCTGTCGGACTTCCAGATCACGATCCCCGAGTGGGGCACGGTGCGCGCGGCGGCGCCGCCGGTCGTCGTGCTGACCAGCAACCGCACGCGCGAGATCCACGACGCCGTCAAGCGCCGCTGCCTGTACCACTGGGTCGGGTTTCCCGAGGCCGAACGCGAGCGCACCATCCTCGCGCGCCGCGTGCCGGGCGCCCCCGAGGCGCTGTCGCGCGCCATCGTCGACTTCGTGCAGGCGCTGCGTGCGATCGAACTCTACAAGCTGCCCGGCATCGCCGAGACGATCGAATGGACGCGCGCGCTGATGGCGCTGGACACCGTCGAGCTCGACCCGGCGACGGTCAACGACACGCTCGGCGTGCTGCTCAAGTACCAGGACGACATCGCGCGTGTGCAGGGTGCCGAGGTCGCACGGCTGTTGCAGGAGCTGCGCAGCGCCGCCGCAACACGCTGACATCACCACGCAGAAGGAGTGCCATGAAACGAACCGCCTGCCTGCTCGCCCTGCTCGCCGTGAGCGGCGCCGCCGCCGCGGCCGAAACCCAGGTCACGCTGCAGCGTGCCGAAGCCTCCGGCCCCGGCGCCGAAGTCGGCCGCGTGCGCGTCGTCGAGACGCGCTACGGCCTCGCCTTCTATCCGGCGCTGCAGGGCCTGGCGCCCGGCGTGCACGGTTTCCACGTGCACGAGAAGCCGTCGTGCGCACCGGCCGAGCAGAACGGCAACGTCGTGCCGGCCGGCGGCGCCGGCGGCCACTTCGACCCCGCCGGCAGCAAACACCACGGCGAGCCCTGGGGTGACGGCCACCTCGGCGACCTGCCGGCGCTGTACGTCGCCGCCGACGGCAGCGCGACGCAGCCGGTGCTGGCGCCGCGGCTGAAGCTGGCCGACGTGCGCGGCCACGCGCTGATGGTGCACGCCGGCGGCGACAACCACGACGACCACCCGGCGCCGCTGGGCGGCGGCGGCGCGCGTGTGGCCTGCGGTGTCATCGACTGAGCCGCCGGGCCGGCTGGCGGCCAACGTGATGCACTTCGGCCGCGTGCTGCGCGCGGCCGGGCTGCCGGTCGGCAGCGACCGCATCGTGCTGGCGCTGCAGGCTCTGCAGGTCGCCGGGCTGGAGTCGCGCACCGACTTCCACGACGTGCTCGCCGCCTGCCTGGTCGACCGCGTCGAACACCGCGAGCTCTTCGACCAGGCCTTCACGCTGTTCTGGCGCGACCCCGACCTCGCCGGCCGCATGCTGGCGATGCTGCTGCCGCAGGTGCAGGCACCGCGCCGGCCGCAGGACCGGCCACGCGAGAACCGCCGCCTGGGCGACGCGCTGTTCCCGCCGCGCCCGCCGCCGCCGGCGCCGCCATCCGAGACCTTGGAAGTCGACGCGCGCCTGGCCTGGAGCGAGCAGGAACTGCTGCGCAAGGCCGACTTCGAGACCATGAGCGCCGACGAGTGGCGGCGCGCGCTGGCGCTGGTGCACCGCCTGGCGCTGGCCTCCGAGCCGCTGCCGACGCGGCGCTGGCAGCCGGCGGCCCGCCCCGGCCGGCCCGACCCGCGGGCGACGCTGCGCACGATGGCACGCCACGGCGGCGAGCTGGGGCAGCTGCGCTGGCGCCGCGTGCGCGAGCAGCCGGCGCCGCTGGTCGTGCTGGCCGACATCTCGGGTTCGATGAGCCGCTACTCGCGCATGCTGCTGCACTTCGTGCACGCGCTGGGCCACGCCGAGGCGCGTGTCGAGAGCTTCGTCTTCGGCACCCGGCTGACACGCACGACCCGCGCGCTGCGCCAGCGCGACCCGGATCTGGCGATCGCACGCGTCGTGCACGAGGTCGACGACTGGTCCGGCGGCACGCGCATCCGCGACTGCCTGCACGAGTTCAACCGCCGCTGGGCGCGGCGCGTGCTGTCCAGCCGCACGACGGTGCTGCTGATCACCGACGGCCTGGAGCACGGCGACGGCGGCGCGCTGGCCTTCGAGATGGAGCGGCTGCACAAGAGCTGCCGCAAGCTCGTCTGGCTGAACCCCCTGCTGCGTTATGCCGGCTTCGAGCCGCGCGCCGCCGGCATCCGCGCGATGCTGCCGGCGGTCGACGCCTTCCTGCCGGCGCACGATCTGGCCAGCCTGGAAGACCTGGGCCGCGTGCTGGCCGGCGCGATACCGCGCTAGTGCCGGCCGGCGGGGAACTTCGCGCCAGCACCGGGCTCCTTCATTGCGGCAGGCCCGGCCACGGAGGCGTGGCGGCCGCCGCGAGGAGAGCTCGATGACGACCCACGACACCCGGCCGCCACGAACCGCGGCGGCCCACGCGCTGGCGATGATGGTCGCCGCCAACGGCCACGCCGACCCGCGCGAGCTGCAGGCGCTCGACGAACTGGAGGCCTTCTCCCGCCTCGCCGTCCCGCGCCCGGTCTTCGAGGCCATGGTGCAGGAATGCCTGCAAGGCGCCGGCGTCGGCCTGGCAGCCAGCTCCTGGCTGCACGCGCGCGACCAGGCCTACGTCGACCGCTTGCTCGACGCCGTCACCGACCCGCAGGAACGCCTGCTCGTCTGCCGCCTCGGCGCGGCGGTGCTGATCGCCGACGGCTGCCTGTCCTGGGACGAGCGCCTGGTCTTCGACCACGCGCTGGCGCGCTGGCACATCAGCCGCTCGATGCTGACCCAGGCGATCCTGCACGACCGCACCCCGGCGGCCGGGCGCCATGCGCGGCCGTGGGCCGAGCACCCTGCCGCCGGCTGAACTGGCTCAGATCGCGCAGGAGCGGAAGCCGCAGAACATCGTGTCGGCTTCGACAGGCGCAAACCGCCGCGCCTTCGGATGCACCTGGCGCAGCCGCGTCATCCACGACGCACCGCGCAGCACGCCGGCCGGCTGCGCCGGCAGCGCGTCCAGCGCCGACGCGCCGGCGGTGTAACCCGGCCAGGGCCGGGCGCTGCCGGCGACCCATTCGAAGACCTGGCCCCAGGCGAAGCCGCGGCCGCTGGCCTGCAGCGCGGCGCATTCCCACTCGGGTTCGGTCGGCAGCCGCCGGCCGGCCCAGCGGCACCAGGCTTCGGCCTCGTGGCGGCTGACGTGCAGCGCCGCCTGGCCGGGCGCGGCGCGGCGCAGCTCGCCGTGGCGCTGCACCAGCACGCCGCCGCGCAGCTGCTCGACATGGCGCGGCGCGCGCCGGCCTTCGGCCTGCAGCCAGGCCCAGCCGGCCTCGCTCCAGCATTCGCGCCGGTCGTAGCCGCCGTCCTCGGCGAACTCGACGTAACGCGCCCACGACACCGGCCGGGCGTCGATCTCGAACTCGGGCAGCTGCACCTCGTGCGCCCAGCGCTCGTTCTCGGGCACCGCGCCGCCGCCGGGCGGCGAGCCGAGCATCAGGCGCTGCGCCGGCAGCCAGACGGCCGGATGCTCGGCCTGCGCCGGCGGGTCGCGCCAGGGCAGCGGCGGTTCGCCGCCGGCATGCAGCTGCAGCGCCGCGGCACGTTCGGCCAGCGCCTCGCCGAGCCGGTCCTCGTGGCGCAGCGCGGCGCGAAAGAGGTACAGCCCGTCCTCGTCGCTGCGCGCCGACACCAGCAGGTCCAGCGTCGTCTCCAGCGTCTGCGCCAGCCAGGCGCGCACGGTGTCGGCGGCCGGCGCCGGCGCCGCGCCGGCCAGCCAGGCGTCGATCGCCGCGTCGGCCGGCGGCAGCCGCACCGCCGACGCGTCGGCGGCTTCGCCGCACTGGCGGCGCACGTTGCGGGCGATCCAGCGGTCCTGCCAGGCGCCGGCGCGCGCGGCCAGCGCCAGCGGCGCCGCGCCGCCTTCGGTGCGCTGGAGCGCGTCGCGCGCCTCGAAGGCGGCCAGCCAGCGCAGCGTGTGGTTGCGGGCGTCGATCAGCGCCAGCGACAGCAGCTCGGCGCCGGCGCGGCGCATCGCGGCCGCGTCGTCCAGCGCGGCGGCGCGCGGCTTCACGAGCCGACGAGCCCGTTGCGGATCGCGTAGACCGTCAGTTCGGAGTTGTTCGCCAGCTGCAGCTTCTCGAGCACGCGGGCGCGGTAGACCGAGACGGTCTTGGGGCTGAGCATCAGCTCCTCGGCGATGTCGGCCAGGCGCTTGCCCGAGGCGATCATCACCAGGGTCTGCAGCTCGCGGTCGGAGAGCTTCTGGTGCGGCGTCTCGAGCACCGGCGCGGTCAGGCTCTCGACCAGCATCTGCGCGATCTCGGGCGTCACGTACTTGCGCCCCTGGGCGACGGTGCGCACGGCGTCGACGATCTGGCGCGGCTCGCCGCCCTTGTTGACGTAGCCGAAGGCGCCGCCGCGCAGCGCGCGGATCGCGTACTGGTCTTCCGGGTACATGCTGACGATCAGCACCTTGACCGTCGAGCCTTCGTCCTTCAGCGCGTGCAGCGCGTCCAGGCCGCTGCGGCCGGGCAGGTTGATGTCCAGCACCAGCACGTCGCAGCGGGTGCCGCGCATCAGCGTGCGCAGCTCGCCGTAGTCGCCGGCTTCGCCGACGACGCGGATGTCGGGCGCGTCGGCCAGCGTGTCGCGGATCCCGCGGCGGATCAGCGCGTGGTCGTCGCAGAGGATGACGTCGATCATCGTGTCGCTCCGTGACTGCGGGCCTTACAGCGAGGCCCAGGCCGAAGGGTCGTGCTCGCGGTCGTCGCGCGGGTCCAGCAGCGCGCCGCCGCCCGGGGTCAGCGGCACCGAGAGGATCAGCGTCGTGCCGCCCGGGCCGCTGCTCAGGTCGATCCAGCCGCCGACGGTGGCCGCGCGCTCCTTCAGGCCGCGGATGCCGAAGCTCTGCGCCTTCGCGAGGTCGGCGGCCGACAGGCCGCGGCCGTTGTCGCTGACTTCCAGCGACATCACGCCGCCGGTCAGCGACAGGTCGATGGACACGCGTGTCGCCTGCGCGTGCTTGGAAATGTTGGTGAGCGCTTCCTGTGCCGTGCGGTACGCCACCAGCGGCACGCCCAGCGGCAGCTGCGGCTTCTCGTGGCTGGTGCGGAAGGCGCAGCTGACGCCGCTGCGGCGCTCGAAACGCCCGGCCAGCCACTGCAGCGCCGGCACCAGGCCCTGCTCCAGGATCGCCGGCCGCAGGTTGTGCATGATGCGCTGGCTGGCCTCGATGGCGTGCGTGACGGTGTCCAGCGCGCTCTGCACACGCGCCTTCAGCTCCGGTGTCGTGACGCGTTGCCCGATCCAGTGCAGGTCGAACTTCAGCGCCGTCAGCGAGCCGCCGACATCGTCATGGATCTCGCGCGCGATCGCGTTGCGTTCGGCCTCGACCGACAGCTGCAGGTGCTGCGCCAGCTCCGACAGCCGTTCCTGCGAGGCCTGCAGCTCGTGGTCGGAGCGCAGCTTGGCGCGGCGCGTCTCGGCGGCGGCGATCGCGTGTTCGATCGCCGGCGCCAGCCGCGCCAGGTTGTTCTTCAGCAGGTAGTCGCTGGCGCCGTTGCGCATCGCCTCGACCGCCACGTCCTCGCCGATCTCGCCGGAGACCAGGATGAACGGCACCAGGCAGCCGCGTTCACGCACGATCTCCAGCGCCTGCAGCCCGGTGAAGGCCGGCAGGTTGTAGTCGGAGATGATGAGGTCCCAGGGCCGCCCGAGCGCCTCGACGAAAGCCTCGCGGCTGTCGACGCGCTCGACCTGGACCTGCAGCCCGGCACGGCGAAGCTGCGCCATCGCCAGGGCGTGGTCGGCTTCGGAGTCTTCGAGGTGCAGCAGGCGCACCGGGGCCATGGGGGCGCTCATTCGTGAAGTATCGCGCACCCGGCGCGACGGACCCGTCTGCGCACGGGAGCGTGGACGCAGAAATATGACGCGAATCGCCGCGTCTTCCGCTCAATGTTTGCAGGCCCCGTGCCGAAAATGGTTCGGAAGAGGCCCGGCGGGCCGTCCCGGCATGCACTCGTCTGGTGCACCGAAGGCCCGCCCCGCCATCGAAACACCGAACACCCGGAGCCCGGATGCTCACCCAGGAATCACACGACACGGCAGCCGAAGGCACGATGCCGTTGCTGGCCGCGGCGGACCTGCAGGACCACCTGCTCGTCGCGAGCAACGACCTCGACCGCCTGCAGCGCCTGCTGAGCGACGCCTGCGACGCGCTGCTGGTGCACTTCTACGGCGCCACCAGCGAACTCAAGCAGCTGCTGCACTCGGCCGCCCCGCACCCGGAGCTGGACAGCCACCAGCTCCACGTGGCGATGGAGCACATGGCCGGCGCGATCACGGCAATGCAGTTCCAGGACATGGCGTCGCAACTCGTCCACCACACCGCGAAGCGGCTGCGCAACTGCGCCGACCGCATCGCGCGGGACACCATGGGCGACGACGAGGACGGCGAGACGCTGATCGAGGAGGCGCCGCTGCGCCCCAACCCCGTGACCCAGGACGAGATGGACGCCGGGTCCATCGAGCTCTTCTGACCGCCCGGCGCCCCCGCATCCCAGAACTCCAACCTTCCCCCCGAGAGACCACCCATGCACTCGATCCTTGCCGTTGATGACAGCGCCTCGATGCGCCAGATGGTGTCGTTCACGCTGAAGAACGCCGGCTTCCAGGTCGTCGAGGCCGTCGACGGCCAGGACGCTTACGAGAAGGCGAACCAGCGCGACTTCAATCTCGTGCTCACGGACCAGAACATGCCGCGCATGGATGGCATCAGCCTGACCAAGAAGCTGCGCGAGAACCCGAAGTTCAAAGCGACGCCGATCCTCATCCTGACCACCGAATCCAGCGACCAGATGAAGCAGGCCGGCCGTGCCGCCGGCGCCACCGGCTGGCTGGTGAAGCCCTTCGACCCCGCCAAGCTCGTCGAGGTCATCGGCAAGGTCATTCGCTGAGATCCCGGGCGGGATCCCAGCAGGCAAACGGAGCACGACCATGGCCGACACCCAACAAGAAGGCGCCCACCTGTCCGCCGGTATCGATCTCTCGCAGTTCTTCCAGGTCTTCTTCGAGGAAGCCGGCGAGAACCTCGAGACGATGGAGCAGATGCTGCTCAATCTCGACATCGACAACGCGGACGACGAGGAGCTCAACGCGATCTTCCGCTGCGCGCACTCCGTCAAGGGCGGCGCGGCGACCTTCGGTTTCACCGACATCGCCGAACTGACGCACGAGATGGAGACGCTGCTGGACAAGCTGCGCCGCCACGAACTCGCACCGACCGCCGCGATGGTCGACGTGCTGCTGGCCTCGGGCGATGCGCTGAAGGCGCAGCTCGCCCGCCACCAGGGCAACGGCGCCGACCCGGTCGACACGCGCGAGCTGCTGGTCTCGATCCGCGCGCTGGTCACCGGCCAGGCCGCCGCCGCGCCGCTGGCCGCCGCACCCGCGGCCGTCGCCGCGGCGCCGCAGCCTGCTCCTCAAGCCGCGGCCCCGGCCGCTGCGCCGGCCGCCGGGGGGACGGCCGCGCGCGCGCTGGAGCTGACGGTGGGCCCGCTCGCCGACCCGGCGATGGCCGACAACCTCGTCGAGCTGTTCAAGGAGATCGCCGACCTGGGCACGATCGAGCCGCTGGACGCCGGCCGCGACGCCGACGGCATGCGCCGCTTCAAGGTCCTCACGACGACCCCGGACAACGACCTGCTGGACCTGTTCACCTTCCACGTCGCGCGTGAACAGCTCAAGCTCGCCCCGCTGGGCCCGGGCTACGGCTTCCACGAAGGCGCGCCCGGCGCGCCCGAACCGAGCAAGACCGAACCCGACCCCGGCTACGGCTTCTTCGACGAAGCGCCCGGTGCGCCGCAGGCCAACGCCGCGCCGGCACCGGCCGCCGCCGCCGAGCCCGCACGCCCGGCCGCCGCTGCGCCGGCCGCCCCGGCGCGTGTCGCGCCGAAGACCGAGAAGGCCGCCGCCAGCCCCGAATCGAGCACGCTGCGCGTCTCGGTCGAGAAGGTCGACCAGCTGATCAACCTCGTCGGCGAACTCGTCATCACCCAGGCCATGCTGGCCCAGAACAGCAAGGGCGTCGACGCCGCGCTGTACCAGCAGATGTCCTCGGGCCTGGCGGATCTGGAACGCAACACCCGCGACCTGCAGGAAGCGGTGATGTCGATCCGCATGATTCCGATGTCGCTGGTCTTCAACCGCTTCCCGCGCATGCTGCGCGACCTGGCCGCCAAGCTCGGCAAGAAGGTCGAGCTGGTGCAGGTCGGCGAGGCGACCGAACTCGACAAGGGTCTGGTCGAGAAGATCACCGACCCGCTGACCCACCTGGTGCGCAACAGCTGCGACCACGGCATCGAGCTGCCGGAAGAGCGCCTGGCCAAGGGCAAGCCCGAGACCGGCACGATCACGCTGATCGCCAGCCACCAGGGCGGCTCGATCGTCATCGAGGTGCGCGACGACGGCAAGGGCCTGAACCGCGAGAAGCTGCTGAAGAAGGCGCGCGAACGCGGCCTGGACGCCCCGGACACGATGACCGATCAGGAGGTCTACGGCCTGATCTTCGCGCCGGGCTTCTCGACCGCCGACGTCGTCACCGACGTCTCCGGCCGCGGCGTCGGCATGGACGTGGTGAAGAAGAACATCACCGCGCTCGGCGGCACGGTCGAGATCGACTCGGCCGAAGGCTACGGCATGACGGTGCGCGTGCGCCTGCCGCTGACGCTGGCCATCATGGACGGCATGAGCGTGGGCGTCGGCGAGGAGTGCTACATCCTGCCGCTGTCCTCGGTCGTCGAGTCCTTCCAGGTGCAGCCGGGCATGGTCAAGACGATCGGCGGCACCGGCCGCGTCGTCGAGGTGCGCGACGAGTACATGCCGGTCGTCGACCTGGAGAAGGTGTTCGACGTGCCGCGCTTCGACTTCGAGCGTGTCAGCAACATCATGGTCGTCGTCGAGGCCGAAGGCGGGCGCGTGGCGCTGCTGGTCGACGAACTGCTCGGACAGCAGCAGGTCGTCGTCAAGAACCTCGAGTCCAACTACCGCAAGGTCGACGACGTCTCGGGCGCCACGATCATGGGCGACGGGCGTGTCGCGCTGATCCTGGACATCGGGTCGCTGGTCCGCCGATCTAGACATTGACCCCCCCCGAAGCGCCTTCGGCGCTCCCCCCAGGGGGGCGCCGCCGGTGGACCGGCGGAGCCGGTCCACGGCGGCAGCTTGACTCGATTGCCACCGACTGGAAGTCACGCGTCATGAATGCACTGCTGGCCCTGATGCGCGGATTCACGATCCGCACCCGCATGCGCGGCGCCATTGCCGTGGTGCTGCTGTCGTTCGCGATCGTCGGCGTGACCGGGCTGGTCGGCGGGCTCAAGCTGCGCGAGCTGAACCAGAAGATCCTCGAGCAGTCGCGCGGCGAGCAGGCGACGACGGCGGCGATCGGTGACCACCTGGCCGCCGTGCGCCTGCACGAGAAAGGCATGGTCATCAACTACGAGGACCCGGCCAGCATGGAGGCCGAGCACCAGGCCTGGAAACGCGAGCTCGACGCCACGATCACCAACCTCAATCGCATGCTCGAGGGCGACGAGGACGAGGACAACCCGATCGCACGCGCGGCGATCGTGCGCCTGGCCGAATACCAGAAGGCCACCGAGTCGCCGCTGTCCCGCGCCCGTGAGGGCGCCTACGACAACGCGCGCGTGCTCGACCGCATGCTCGCCCGCGCACACGAACACATCGACGCCGTCGAGAAGATGACGGCCGACATCGAGAAGATCGTGCTCGGCGAGAGCGCCGAGGCGGCGCAGGAGTTCGACGCCACGATGCACCAGGCGCTGGTCGTCTTCGTCGGCCTGATCGCCGTCGTGATGCTGGTCATCACGCCGATGACGCTGGCCAACTCGCAGTCGATCACGACGCCGATCGACCACGCCCGCCACGTCGCGCAGGCGATCGCCGACGGCGACCTGACGCGGCCGATCCACCTGCAGGGCCGCGACGAGGCCAACGACCTGCTCGCCGCGCTGGCGCGCATGCAGGAGTCGCTGCAGCGCATGGTCGGCCAGATGCGCAGCTCGGCCGACAGCATCGAGCAGGCCAGCCGCGAGGTCGCGGCCGGCAACACCGAGCTGTCCAGCCGCACCGAACAGACCGCCGGCAGCCTGCAGCAGACCACCAGCGCGATGGAACAGATCACCGGCACCGTGCGCCAGAGCGCCGATGCCGCGCGCGAAGCCAGCACGCTCGCCGGCACCGCCGCCGAGGTCGCCCAGCGCGGCGGCGAGGTCGTCGGCCAGGTCGTGACGACGATGGACGAGATCAACGCCAGCTCGCGCCGCATCGGCGACATCATCGGCACGATCGACGGCATCGCGTTCCAGACCAACATCCTGGCGCTCAACGCCGCGGTCGAGGCCGCGCGCGCCGGCGAACAGGGCCGCGGCTTCGCGGTCGTCGCCGGCGAGGTGCGCTCGCTGGCCCAGCGCAGCGCCGAGGCCGCGCGCGAGATCAAGGCGCTGATCGGCAACTCGGTCGAGAAGGTCGACACCGGCGCCCGCCTGGTCGCCGACGCCGGCAGCACGATGAACGAGATCGTCGCCAGCGTGCACCGCGTCAACCAGATCATCGGCGAGATCAGCCGTGCCGCCGTCGAGCAGAGCTCGGGCCTCAGCCAGGTCAACGGCGCGGTCTCCGAACTCGACGGCATGACGCAGCAGAACGCCGCACTCGTCGAGCAGTCGGCCGCCGCCGCCGAATCACTGAAGGAACAGGCCGAACGCCTCGGGGCGATCGTCGCTGCCTTCCGCACTGCCGCCGGCACGTCCGGACCGGCTGTCCAGGAGCTCACCACCCCGGTGGTCTGACGAGGCCGCGCAAGGCCTCCCCGGACCTCACGGGCGGACGCTCGCCCTCAGGAGAAAACGATGAAATCCCTGTCCAACCTGCGCATCGGCACCCGGCTCGGCCTGAGCTTCGCGGCCGTGCTCGCGTTGATGACGATCACGACCGCCGTCGGCATCTATGAACTGCGCCGCATCGACACGCTGAGCACCGAACGCGACGCGGCGATCCAGCGCTCGGACCAGTTCCACGAGTGGCAGGCCAACGTCAAGCTGAACCTCGCGCGTGCGATCGCGGTGGCGGCTTCGGGCTTCCAGGCCGGCGCGGTGGCCGTCATCGAACCGCAGATGAAGGCGACGACCGAAGACATCAGCAAGCTGCAGAAGACGCTGGAGGCCGCCGCCGACGAAGGCGAGAAGGCCGCGTTCGCCGACGTCGCGACCAAGCGCAAGACCTACGTCGACCTGCGCAAGAAGGCCGCCGAGGTGTTCAAGGAAGGCAGCGTCGCCGAAGGCGACAAGCTGGTCGCCGGCCCGATGACCGATGCCGCGACGGCCTACCTCGGCGCGATCGCGGCGATGAAGAAACACGCCGACGACGCCGCCGCCGAACGTGCGGCGCAGGTTGAAGGCGCGATCGGTGAAGGCGTCGCGGTCTGCGCCAGCCTGCTGCTCGCGGCGCTGGCCGCCGGCGCCGCACTCGCCTGGACGATGACGCGTTCGGTCACGAAACCGCTGGCCGAATCGATCGAGGCCGCGCAGCGCATCGCCGCCCACGACCTGACGCAGTCCGTTCCCGACACCGGCCGGGCCGACGAGATCGGCTCGCTGCTGCGTGCGCTGCGCGACATGCAGGCCAGCCTGACGACGATGGTCGAGCAGATCCGCACCGGCACCACCTCGGTGGCCGGCGCCAGCAGCGAGATCGCCGCCGCCAGCACCGACCTGTCGCACCGCACCGAACAGACCTCGGGCTCGCTGCAGCAGACGGCCAGCACGATGGAGGAGATCACCGCCACCGTCGCCCAGACCGCCGACTCGGCACGTCAGGCCAACCAGCTGGCCAGCAGCGCCAGCAGCGTCGCCCAGCGCGGCGGCGAGGTCGTCGCCCAGGTCGTGCAGACGATGGAGCAGATCAACGCCAGCTCCAAGAAGATCGCAGACATCATCGGCACGGTCGACGGCATCGCCTTCCAGACCAATATCCTGGCGCTGAACGCCGCCGTCGAGGCGGCGCGCGCCGGCGAGCAGGGCCGCGGCTTCGCGGTCGTCGCCGGCGAGGTGCGCTCGCTGGCCCAGCGCAGCGCCGAGGCGGCGCGCGAGATCAAGGCGCTGATCGGCGGCTCGGTCGAGAAGGTCGAGTCCGGCGCCCGCCTGGTCGGCGACGCCGGCAGCACGATGACCGAGATCGTCGCCGGCGTGCAGCGTGTGGCCGACATCATCGGCGAGGTGATGGCCGCGGCCACCGAGCAGAGCCAGGGCATCGGCCAGGTCAACTCGGCGATCGCCGGCCTGGACCAGATGACGCAGCAGAACGCCGCGCTGGTCGAAGAAAGCACCGCCGCCGCCGAGTCGCTGCGCGAGCAGGCGGCGCGCCTGTCGGCGCTGGTGGCCACCTTCCGCGTGCCGGGTTCGGCCGCGGTCGCGACACCGGCGGCGACGCCCAAGCCGGCCCCGGTGCGCGCCCAGGCCGCGCCGATGGCGGCCGCGGTCATCGCCCGCGCCCGCGAGAGCGCACGCCCTGCAGCCCCCGCGGCCAAGGCCGAATCGCCGGCTGCGCCGGCGCGTCCCGCCACTCCTGCCACGCCGCCTGCGGCCCCGTCGAACCGGGCCGACGACGACTGGGAAACCTTCTGACCCTCGCCCAGGACGTCGCCCGCGTGACGACGAAAGCTGTATGAACCTCGATTTCAACGATCGCGCGATGCTCGCCTCGATGGCGCTGGTCGTGCTCGGCGCCGCCGCCTACGGCGCGGCCAACGACGGCATGGCGCTGGCGCTGGGCGGCGGCGTGCTGCTGCTGGGCGCGGCCGCGGTGCTCGCCGGCCTCGGCGGCGGCAGCCGCTCGGCGGCCAGCTTCATCGGCCTGCCGGTGCTCGGCATGGCCACCGTCGCGCTGCTGATCCACGTCGCGCACGGCGCCGCCGAAGCGCACTTCGCGGTCTTCGCGCTGCTCGCCGCCACCGTCGTCTACCGGCGCTGGGAGGCCGTCGTCGCCGGCGCGGCGACGATCGCCGTGCACCACCTGACGTTCAACTACTTCCAGCAATGGGGCTGGGGCGCGATCTGCTTCACCGAGCCCAGCCTGGCGCGCGTGCTCGAACACGCCGCGTTCGTCGTCGGCGAGGCCGGCGTGCTGGTGATGCTGGCGCTGCGCAGCCGCGCCGACTACGCGACCACCGACGAGCTGGTGGCGATCGCCGACGGCCTGGTCGACGCCAGCGGCAACGTCACCTTCGCCCCGGCGCACAACACCGCGCGCTCGCCGGCCACGCACCGGCTGCAGCAGGCGCTGCGCCACATCGAGAAGACGCTGGCCGAAGTGCGCGCCAGCGCCGACTCGATCCGCACCGCCTCCGACGAGATCGCCACCGGCAACCTCGACCTGAGCCAGCGCACCGAGCAGACCGCCGGCAACCTGCAGCAGACCGCCAGCTCGATGTCGCAGCTGACCGGCACCGTGCAGCAGAGCGCCGACTCGGCGCGCCAGGCCAACCAGCTCGCCGGCAGCGCCGCCGAGACCGCCCAGCGCGGCGGCGAGGTCGTCGCGCAGGTCGTGTCGACGATGGACCAGATCAACACCAGCTCGAAGAAGATCGCCGACATCATCGGCGTCATCGACGGCATCGCCTTCCAGACCAACATCCTGGCGCTGAACGCCGCCGTCGAGGCGGCGCGTGCCGGCGAACAGGGCCGCGGCTTCGCGGTCGTCGCCGGCGAGGTGCGTGCGCTGGCGCAGCGTTCAGCGGCCGCGGCGCGCGAGATCAAGACGCTGATCGGCGACTCGGTCGACAAGGTCGAGGCCGGGGCCCGCCTGGTCGGCGACGCCGGCAGCACGATGCAGGAGATCGTCGCCAGCGTGCAGCGTGTCACCGACATCATCGGCGAGATCAGCGCCGCGACGCACGAGCAGAGCAGCGGCATCGGCCAGGTCAACGCCTCCGTCAACCAGCTCGACCAGATGACGCAGCAGAACGCGGCGCTGGTCGAGCAGTCCGCCGCCGCCGCCGGCTCGCTGCGCGAGCAGGGCACGCGGCTGGCCGAGCTGGTGGCCACCTTCCACCTGACACAGACCGCCAGCGGCGCACCGGTGCTGGCGCAGGCGGCGATCGCACGCGCCGCCGACAGCGCCCGCCAGGCGACACCGGCCGCCAAGCCCGAGCCCAAGCCCAAGGACACGAAGCCGGCCCCGGGGCCCAAGGCCGTGGTGCGCGCCGCCGCGGCACCGGCGCCCGTCGCCGCCCCGGCCGCCCAGCCGGCGCCGGCGCGTCCGGCGGCTCCGGCCGCGCGCGACGACGGCGATTGGGAAACGTTCTGAACCCCGCGGCGTGGCACATGCCACGCCCGAGCCCCTCAACTCCGCTGCGCGCCGGCCGATAAACGGTACGACGCCTTCCAGAAGGACACGACATGGACATGCTGACCGAAGTTGCCCCCTCCGCCCGCACCGAGCGCGCTCGCGCGGCCACCGCCTCGCAGGCCTCCGCGGCCGCCGAGGGCCAGGCCGGCGGTGAATTCCTGACCTTCCGCCTCGGCGGCGAGGAATACGGCATCGACATCCTGCGCGTGCAGGAAATCCGCTCCTACGAGCCGCCGACGCGCATCGCCAACGCGCCGTCCTTCATCAAGGGCGTCGTCAACCTGCGCGGCGTCATCGTCCCGATCATCGACCTGCGCCTGAAGCTCGGCTGCGACAACGCCGAGTACAACGGCTTCACCGTCGTCATCGTGCTGAACGTGCGCGGCCGCGTCGTCGGCGCCGTCGTCGACTCGGTGTCGGACGTGCTCGAACTGAACCGCGAGCAGATCAAGCCGGCGCCGGAGCTCAGCTCCAGCATCGAGGCGCACTACATCACCGGCATCGGCGCGGTGAAGAACGGCGACGCCGAGCGCATGCTGATCCTGGTCGACATCGAGGCGCTGATGAGCAGCGCCGACATGGGCCTGATGGACAGCATCGCCCACTGACACCCGGGAAGCACGCGGCCGCAGAGCCGCCTGCCCTCATGACGACCGCCCGCCTCGCCCCTCGCACGGCCGGCAGGTCGCTTCGCTGCCGCCTCGTGCGGCAGCGCCGTTTGCAGCCGGCCCCGGCGCTGCTGGCACGCGCCGGGCTGTCGGGCCGCTGCCGGCCGCGCTGCGCGTCGCCGGCCCGCCACCGGCCGCGGCGCGGGCAACAGGCCGCGAGCGCGACGCGCTCCGGCCGCGCCGGCGCCGCGACACGCCGATCACCTTGCTGAACCGTCAGACGAGGGACACCCCGCACCGATGACGACGCCTTCCTCCCCCCGCCACGGCTCGATCGCCCGCCGCATCTCGCTGGCAGGCGGCCTGGGCCTGGCGCTCGCGCTGGGCGCCGCCGCGGCGCTGCAGACCTGGGTCACCGTGCGCAACGCGAACGAGGCCAACGCCGAGCGTTATGGCGAACGCGCCCAGGCCGTCGCCGACATGGCCGAGGCCTTCGACGGCGCCGCGCGCACGATGGCCGACAAGCTCTACGGCGCCTTCGCCGCCGACCTGCCCGGCCCCTACGTGCTGCACGGCGAGACGCTGTCGGCCAACGGCGAGGCGCTCAACGCCCAGTTCGCCCAGGTCGACCACTTCGCCGAGCTGACCGGCGGCGTGGCCACCGTGTTCGCCGCCCAGGGCGAGGACTTCGTGCGCATCACGACCTCGCTGAAGAAGGAGGACGGCTCGCGCGCCGTCGGCACGGCGCTGGGCACCCAGCACCCGGCCTACGCCGCGCTGAAGGCCGGCGGTTCCTACGTCGGCCCGGCGCAGCTCTTCGGCAAACCCTACATGGCGCGCTACGAGGCGCTGCGCGACGCCCAGGGCCGGGTCGTCGGCGTGCTTTTCGTCGGCTTCGACCAGAGCGCCTACCGCGCCGCGCTGCGCAAGCTGGCCGGCGACGCACGGCTGGCCGACAGCGGCGGCATCGTCATCGTCGACCCCAAGGCCAAGGCCGAGGACGCGCTCTTCGTCGCCCATCCCAAGGCCGCCGGCGCCAAGGTGCTGGAGACGCTGCCGGCGGCCGCGCCGCTGCTGGCCGCGCTGCCCCAGGCCGGCGCCGCCGACCGCCTGCCGTCGCCGGGGCTGGTGGACGGCAGCAGCGGCGACACCTGGGTCGTCGCGCGCAAGGTGCCGGCCACCGGCTGGTTCGTGCTCGCCGAGGTCTCGCAGGGCCACGCGATGGCCGCCACCTGGGCCGGGCTGCGGCCGTTCTGGCTGCTGCTGGCGTTGGTCGCCGCCGGGCTGGCGGCGTCGCTGTTCGTCGCGCTGCGGCGCTGGGTGGCCGAGCCGCTGCGCGACCTGGCGCACGCCGTCGAGGCGGTGGCCGCCGGCGACCTGACGCGCCACGTCGAGAGCCGGCGCAACGACGAGGTCGGCGAGCTGATCCGCGACGTCGAGACGATGCGCCTGCGCCTGGGCGGCACGCTGGCCCAGGTGCGCCAGTCGGCCGAATCGATCGACACCGCCTCCGGCGAGATCGCCGCCGGCAACACCGACCTCAGCCAGCGCACCGAGCAGACCGCCGGCAGCCTGCAGCAGACCGCCTCCAGCGTCGGCCAGCTCGCCGGCAGCGCGCGCCACAGCGCCGAGGCGGCGTCGCAGGCGCGTGAACTGGCCGGCGCCGCGGCCGGCAACGCACGCCGCGGCGGCGAGGTCGTCGGCCAGGTCGTCGCGACGATGGACGAGATCAACACCAGCTCGCAGCGCATCACCGAGATCATCAACGTCATCGACGGCATCGCCTTCCAGACCAACATCCTGGCGCTCAACGCCGCGGTGGAGGCGGCACGCGCCGGCGAGCAGGGCCGCGGCTTCGCCGTCGTCGCCGGCGAGGTGCGCAGCCTGGCGCAGCGCAGCGCCGAGGCGGCACGCGAGATCAAGGCCTTGATCGGCAACTCGGTCGAGAAGGTCGAGGCCGGCTCGCGCCTGGTCGGCGACGCCGGCCGCACGATGGACGAGATCGTCGCCAGCGTCGAACGCGTCAGCGCGACGATCGCCGAGATCTCGGCCGCCACCGCCGAGCAGCACGGCGAGATCGGCAGCATCAACGATTCGGTCGCCGCGCTGGACCGCATGACGCAGCAGAACGCCGCGCTCGTCGAGCAGTCGGCGGCGGCCTCGGAGTCGCTGCGCGAACAGGCGCGCCAGCTGTCGCAGGCGGTCGCCGCGTTCCGCGTCGCCGGCCCCTGAGCCGGGGCCCACGAACCGGGCTCCCCCCAAGAACACGAGCCGGCGCGTGCGACCACAATCCGGCTTCGAACAGACGCCACGTCCCGTGCCCCTGCCGAAGCCACCCGCCGAACCGGAGGACGACGGCATCACCCGCGCCGTTCGCAGGTCGCAGGTCGCCGAACACGCCTCCGCTGCCGCCTTCTCGGCGCTGGGAAGCGCCAGCGTCGCGGCGTTCGTCGCCTGGGCGCTGCACGGCGTCGTGCCCGCCGGCCCGCTGCTGGCGTGGTGCGCCGCGCTGGCGCTGCTGCTCGCGCTGCGGTTGTGGGGCCTGCAGCGCTACCGCGCCGAGGCCGGGGCCGCCGACGTCCCGGACCCCTGGCTGAGGCGTTTTCGCGCCGGCATCTTCGCCAGCGGCGCGCTGTGGGGCAGCGCGGCGCTGCTGCCGATGGCCGACGTGCAGCACGGCCTGACGGTGCTGACGATCGCCGCCGCCGCGCTGTCGGCCGCGGCCCTGGTGCTGGGGCATTTCGACCGCCTGATCGGCGCGCTGTTCGCGCTGCCGGTGGCGCTGCCGGTGGCCACGCGCGTCGTCGTCGAGGACCAGGCGCCGGCACCGGCGGTGATGCTCGGTGTGGCGGTGGCGACGCTGCTGGGGCTCTACGGCTACGCCACCGCCGAGCGCAACTGGCGCCAGCGCGTCGCGCTGGCCACCGCCCGGCGCGACGAGCAGCGGGGTCTGGAAGCGGCCAGGCAGAGCGAGGCGCTGCTGCGCCTGATCTTCGACCACGTCGACGAAGGGCTGCTGGTCGTCGACGCCGAACTGCGCGTGCGCACGATGAACCAGCGCTTCGCCGAGGTGACGCGGCTGGACCCGGCGCTGGTGAGCCCCGGCACGCCGGTGCGCGAGCTGCTGGTGGCGCAGGCGCGTGCCGGGCGCCTGGGCGGCGGCAACCCCGAGACGCTGATCGAGCACTGGATGTCGCTGCTGCGCTCCGGCGGCCACGCGAGCACGGTGCGCACGCTGGCCGACGGCCGCACGATCGAGCTGCGCCGCAACGCCACGCCCGACGGCGGTTTCGTCGCCGTCGCGCTCGACATCACCGAACGCCGCGCCGCCGAGACGGCGCTGGCCGAGAAGCAGCGCATGCTGGCGCTGCTGCTGGACAACACGACGCAGGGCTTCTGGTTCATCGACAACGACGTGCGCACCACCGACGCCAACCCGGCGATGTGCCGCATGCTGGGCGTCGAGCGCCACGAGCTAGTCGGCCGCACCGTCTGGGAGTTCGTCGACGAGGACCAGGCGGTGGTCCTGCGCGAACAGATGCGCCGTCGCGACGCCGGCGAGGCCAGCCTGTACGAGCTGCGGCTGCGGCGCGCCGACGGCTCGCCGGTCTGGTGCATGAACCAGGGCACGCCGATCTACGACGCCGAGGGCCGCAAGATCGGCGCCATCGGCCTGTTCTCGGACATCGGCGAGCTGCGCCGCGCCACCGAGCTGCAGCAGCGCACCAGCCGGCTGCTCGAGGAGAAGTCGCGCCTGCTCGAGGCGACGCTGGAGAACCTGCCGCAAGGCGTGCTGACGCTGGACGAACAAGGCCGCGCCGCGGCCTGGAACCGCCGCCTCGTCGAGCTGACCGGCGTGCCCGAGGACCTGCTGCGCACGCGGCCGACGCTGACCGAGTTCGTGCGCTGGCAGATCGACCACGGCGGCGTCGGCCCGGCGCCGGGCGAACTCGACCCGGGCGCGCGCGAGCACATCGAAGCCGCGCTGCACGGCCGCATCGACCTGCTGCCGGCGAGTTACCAGCGCACCGCCGCCGACGGCCGCACGATGCGCATCGAGACCTTCCGTACCCGCGGCGGGCCGGTCGTGCGCACCTTCACCGACATCACCGACGCGCTGCACGCCGAACAGGTGCTGCGCGAGAGCGAGCTGCGCTTCCGCTCGCTGGCCGACGCGGCGCCGGCGCTGGTCGTCGTCTGCGACGCCGAAGGCCATCCGGGCTGGGTCAACCAGCGCTGGCTGGCCTTCACCGGCTGCGAGGCGGCGCAGGCGCTGGCCGAACCGTGGTCGGCACGCGTGCACGCCGACGACGTCGGCGCCGCCACCTCGGCCTTGCGCGCCGCGCGCACGACGGCGCAGACCTTCTCGGTCGAGTACCGGCTGCGGCGCGCCGACGGCCGCTGGGGCTGGATCGCCGAGACCGGCGTGCCGCGGTCGGCGCCCGAGGGCCGGCTCGAGGGCTGGATCCGCTACGGCTGGGACATCACCGCCCGCAAGGCCGCCGAAGCGGCGCTGATCGCCGCGCGCGACGACGCCGAACGCGCCAACCGCGCGAAGAGCGATTTCCTGTCGCGCATGTCGCATGAGCTGCGCACGCCGCTGAACGCGGTGCTGGGCTTCGGCCAGCTGCTGGAGTCCGACCCCGCCGAACCGCTGTCGCCGGCGCAGCACGAGCGTGTGCAGCAGGTGCTGCGCGGCGGCCGCCACCTGCTGTCGCTGATCGACCAGGTGCTGGACCTGGCCGGCATCGACGGCGGCACGCTCAGCGTGCGCCTGGAGGCGGTGGACGCCGCCGCCGCGGTGGCCGAGGCCTGCCGGCTCGTGCAGGGGCTGGCCGACGAACGCGGCATCACGCTGCAGCCGCCGGCCACGCCGCCGGCGGGGCGGGTGCTCGCCGACGCGGCGCGGCTGCGCCAGGTGCTGGCCGGGCTGCTGGCCAATGCCATCCAGTACAACCACCGCGGCGGCACCGTCGCCGTCGCCTGGCGCGACGACGGCGAGCGCCTGCGGCTGGAGGTGCGTGACGACGGCCCCGGCATCGCCGCCGCCGACCAGCCGCGCATCTTCAAGGCCTTCGAGCGCCTGGACGGCGGCCGCGCCGCCGGCGGCGGCGCCGGCGTCGGCCTGGCGCTGGCCAAATGGCTGGTCGAGGCGATGCACGGCCGCATCGGCCTCGACAGCGCACCCGGCCTGGGCAGCACCTTCTGGATCAGCCTGGAGCGCACGCAGGCCGAGGCCGGCGGCGCGCCGGCGCGGCGCACCGTGCTCTACGTCGAGGACAACACGGTCAACCAGATGCTGATGGAGGCGATGCTGGCGCGCCGGCCCGAGATCGAGCTGCTGCTCGCCGACGACGCCGCCTCGGGCCTGGCGCTGGCCGTCTCGGCGCAGCCGGCGCTGGTGCTGCTGGACATCCAGCTGCCCGACGCCGACGGTTTCGAGCTGCTGCGCCGGCTGCGCGCGCGGCCCGAGACGCAGGCGCTGCCGGTCGTCGCCGTCAGCGCCGACGCGATGCCCGAGCGCATCGCCGCGGCGCGCGAAGCCGGCTTCGCCGACTACCTGACCAAGCCGCTGGAGCAGGCCCGGCTGCTCGAAGCCGTCGACCGCGTGCTCGACGCGCCCTGAGCGCGGCCCTCACTGCACCGTCGCGCGGCGCAGCGTCTCGACGACCGGGCGACGCAGCACGTCGCGCAGCCCCCACCAACCGGCGGCCAGCGCCAGCGCCGCACCGGCAGCCGAGCCGGCCAGCGGCACGAACGGCGACGGCCGCCAATCGAACTCGAAGGCGTAGCGCGCCAGCGCCCAGCCGACGGCCACCGCCGCCAGCGAGGCCAGCAGCCCGGCCAGCGCGCCGACGCCCAGCAGCTCGGCACGCTGCACCTGCGCCAGCAGACGGCTGCCGGCGCCCATCGCGCGCATCACCGCGAACTCGCGCGAACGCGATTCGCGGGTCGCCGACACCGCCGCGAACAGCACCACCAGCCCGGCCACCAGCGTGAAGCCGAACAGGAACTCGACGGCGCGGATCACCTGGTCGAGCACGCCCTGCACCTGGGCGATCGAGGCCGAGACGTCGATCGCCGTGACGTTGGGATAGGCCCGCGACAGCGCGTTGTCGAAGCCCGCGCTCGGCGGCGCGCGGAAGGCGCTGATGTAGCTGGCCGGCAGCTCGGGCAGGTCGGCGACCGGGAAGATGACGAAGAAGTTCACCCGCATCGAACCCCAGTCGACCTTGCGCAGGCTGGTGATGCGCGCCTCCTGCAACACGCCGGCGACGTCGAAGCGCAGCGTGTCGCCGAGCTTCAGGCCCAGCGTCTGCGCGATGCCCTCCTCCACCGACACCGCGCCGGCTTCGCCCGGCGTCCAGCGGCCGGCGACGATCTCGTTGTGATCCGGGCGCTGCTCGGCGTGGCTGAGGTTGAACTCGCGGTCGACGAGGCGCGCCGCGCGCTCGTCGCTGAAGTCGTCGGGGCTGACGGCGCGGCCGTTGATCGCCACCAGGCGGCCGCGGATCATCGGGTACCAGTCGTAGCGCTGCACGCCGGCCGCGGCGAGCGTCTGGCGGAAGGCATCGGCCTGGTCGGGCTGCACGTTGATGACGAAGCGGTTGGGCGCGTCCGGCGGCGTCGCGCTGCGCCAGCTGGCGACGAGGTCGGTGCGCAGCAGCACCAGCAGCACCAGCGCCAGCAGGCCGACGGCCAGCGCCGACACCTGCAGCACCGCGAAAGCCGGGCGCGCGGTGAGCTGGCGCGTCGCCAGCACCAGCCAGCGCGGCGCGCGCGCCTCGGGCACGGCGCGGCGCAGCAGCAGCACCGCCAGCCAGGACAGCAGCGCGAACACCGCGATCGCGGCGGCGAAACCGCCGACCGCGATCAGCCCCAGCGTCGGATCGGAGGCCACGGCCAGCAGCAGCGCCGCGAAGCCGCCGGCCCCGGCGGCCAGCACCAGCAGCGAGGTGGCCTTGAGGCTGCCGACGTCGCGCCGGATCACGCGCAGCGGCGGCACACGCGCCAGCTGCAGCACCGGCGGCAGGCCGAAGCCCAGCAGCAGCGTCATGCCGACCCCGACACCGAAGGCCGCCGGCCACAGCGACGGCGCCGGCAGCGTCGTGTTGACGAGGCCGGCGAGCAGGAAGACGAAGACGTGGTGCACCGCCCAGCCCGCGGCGACACCGGCGGCGCTGGCCGCCAGCCCGAGCGCCGCGAACTCCAGCGCATAGGCACCGGCGATGCGGCGCTGCGCCAGGCCGAGCACACGCAGCATCGCGCAGTCGTCCAGATGGCGGGCGGCGAAGTCGCGTGCCGCGATCGCCACAGCCACCGCGGCCAGCAGCGCCGCCAGCAGCGCGACGAGGTTCAGGAACTTCTCGGCGCGGTCCAGCGTCTGGCGCATCTCGGGCCGGCCGCTCTGCAGCGACTCGATGCGCACGCCGCGCAGCGGCACGGCGTGGATGCGCTCTTCGGCCTGCTGCACGAACTGGCGCAGCGCGGCGTCGCGGCCTTCGGGCGCGGCGACGGCGAAGCGATAGTTCAGCCGGCTGGCCGGCTGCACCAGGCCGGTGGCCGGCAGGTCGGTCTCGTGCAGCATCACGCGCGGCGAGAAGCTGGTGAAGCCGGTGCCGCGGTCGGGCTCGACCGCGATCACACGCGCGACGGTGAGCGTCGCATCGCCCAGCTGCAGCGGCTGGCCGGGTGCGAGCTGCAGCGCCTCGAGCACCGCGGCGTCGACCCACACCGTGCCGGCACGCGGGCCGCCGGCCACGGTCTCGACACCCTCGCCCTGCAGCGCCTTCAGCTGCAGCGCGCCGCGCAGCGGGTAGCCGTCGCTGACCGCCTTCACGGCCACCAGCCGGCTGGCACCGCCGAGATCGTCGGGCGCCCGCGCCATGCTCGGGAACGAGACGCTGGTGGCGCTGCGCAGCCCGGCGCGCGCGGCCAGTTGCACCAGCTCGGGCGGCGTCGGCCGGTCGCTGCTGACGAGCGCGTCGCCGCCGAGCAGCTGGCGGGCGTCGCGCGCCAGACCGCCGTTCAGACGGTCGGCGAAGAAACCCACGGCCGTCAGCGCGGCCACGGCCAGCATCACGGCGAAGAACAGCAATCGCAGCTCGCCGGCGCGGAAGTCGCGCAGCGTCTGGCGCCAGGCGAGCGCGGGAGTCGAGGCTTGCATGGCTGCGACGGTACCCGAAAGCCCTTGAACGGCGCATGCAACCGGGCTGAACCCGGAACGCGCGGCGGGCTGCTGAAATGAGGCCATGAACCCGCTGCCCCCGCTCTTCCTGTCCCACGGCTCGCCGATGACGGCGCTCGAACCGGGCGAAGCCGGCGATTTCTTCCGCCGCCTCGGCCCGGCCATCGACCAGGCCTTCGGCCGGCCGCGCGCCATCCTGGCGATCTCGGCGCATAGCCTGACGCGCGAGCCGGTGCTCGTCGCCGGCGCGCGCCACGAGACCATCCACGACTTCGGCGGCTTCCCCGACGCGCTGTACCAGCTGCGCTACGACGCGCCGGGCGCGCCCGAGCTCGCGACCCGCGTGCAGGCGCTGCTCGCCGAGGCCGGCATCCCCGTGCAGCGCCACGACGGCGGCGGCCTGGATCACGGCATCTGGACGCCGCTGCTGCACGTCTACCCGGCGGTCGACGTGCCGGTGCTGCCGCTGGCCTGGCCGCCGGGCTGGACGCCGGCACAGCTGTTCGCGCTCGGCCGCGCGCTGGCACCGCTGGCCGCCGACGGTGTGCTGGTGATGGCCAGCGGCAGCATCACGCACAACCTGCGCCGTGTCTTCGCCGCGCTGGGCGCCGGCCGCGTCGACGCGCCGGCGACGCCGGAAAGCACGGCCTTCCGCGACTGGTTCGCCGACCGCGGCGCGGCGGCCGACTGGCCGGCGCTGCTGGCCTGGCGCAGCGAGGCGCCGCACGCGGCGCTGATGCACCCGACCGACGAGCACCTGCTGCCCTTCTTCGTCGCCGCCGGCGCGGCCGGGGAGGCGCCGGTCGCACGGCGCGTGCACGCCAGCCTGACCTACGGCGACCTGGGCATGGACGCCTACGCCTTCGGCCCGCAGGCGGCACGGCTGGCCGAGGCGCTGGCGGCTTAAGGCCCGCACGGATTGCGGCTACGGCGGCGCGCTATCGTCGCGCCCATGCTGACCGCCATCTGGATCATCGCCGCGCTGCTGCTGGCCCTCTGGTCGCTGGGCGCCTGGGGGCTGCACACGCTGCTGCTGGCCGACACCGGCTGGGTCGGTGACCTGGGCGAGCTGGTCGACCGCGTGCCCTACGCGCAGGTCATCGACCGCTGGTTCCCCGGCTGGCAGGCGCTGATGCACGCGCTGCTGGACCTGGCGCAGAGCACGCTGGGCCTGCTCGGCGGCGCCGCGCCGCTGATCGTCTGGGCGGCGTGGGGGGTCGGCGCGACGGGTATCGCGCTCGTCGGCGGCTTCCTGTCGCTGGTCGTCGTGTTGCTGCGCCGCGACGAGCGCGGCCGCGCCGCCGCCTGATCAGGCGGCGAAGACGGCGTCGAGCTCGCGCTTCCAGCGCGCCTTCTGTTCGGCCGGCACGAAGCTGGCCTCCAGGCTGTTGGCGGCCAGCGCATAGGCCGCGTCGCGTCCCAGCGCCGGATGGGCGTCGAAGACGGCGCGGTAGTTGTCCAGCAGGTAGCCGCCGAAATAGGCCGGGTCGTCGCTGTTGACGGTGGCGCAGACGCCCGCGGCCAGCAGCTCGGGCAGGCGGTGCGCCGCCATGTCGGGGTAGACGCAGAGCTTCACGTTGGACAGCGGGCAGACCGTCAGCGGCACACGCTCGGCGGCCAGGCGCGCGACCAGCGCCGGCTTGTCCAGCGAACGCACGCCGTGGTCCACACGCTCGACCTTCAGCAGGTCCAGCGCCGTTTCGACGTATTCGGCCGGGCCTTCTTCGCCGGCGTGGGCGACGAGGTGCAGGCCGAGTTCGCGGCAACGTGCGAACACACGCGCGAACTTCTCCGGCGGGTGGCCGCGTTCGCTGCTGTCCAGGCCGACGCCGATGAACAGGTGGCGGTACGGCAGCGCCGCTTCCAGCGTCGCGAAGGCGTCCTCTTCGCTCAGGTGGCGCAGGAAACACAGGATCAGCGAGGCGCTGATGCCCAGTTCGGCGTGCGCGCGCTGGCAGGCGTGGTGCAGGCCGGTGATGACCGTCTCGATCGCCACGCCGCGCGCGGTGTGCGTCTGCGGGTCGAAGAACAGCTCTGCGTGCACGACACCGTCGGCCGCGGCGCGCTCGAAGTAGGCCCAGGCCATCTCGAAGAAGTCGGCCTCCGTCAGCAGCACGCTGGCGCCGGCGTAATAGATGTCCAGGAAGCTCTGCAGGTCGGTGAAGGCGTAGGCCGCCCGCAGCGCCTCGACGCTGGCGTAGGGCAGCGCGACGCCGTTGCGCTCGGCCAGGCAGAAGATCAGCTCGGGCTCGAGCGTGCCTTCGATGTGCACGTGCAGCTCGGCTTTCGGCATCGCTCGCAGCAGGGCGGTGAGGGACATGGCGCGCTCTCGGCTTTTTGTATTGGGGCGCGACTGTACGCCGCCGCCTACGACATCTGTCGTATTGGCCGGCGAAGCCCGCGTTCGGACACTGCCCTCCAGTTCAACCGGCCGCCCGGCCACCTGGAGGGGTCCCAACAATGGCTACTGCCAACCGCCGCAGCTTCGTGCTGCAAACCGTCGCCGCCGCCGCATTCGCCACCTTGGGCCTCGGCAGCGCCCAAGCCGCCGACACGATCAAGGTCGGCGTGCTGCACTCGCTGTCGGGCACGATGGCGATCTCCGAGACGGTGCTGAAGGACACGATCCTGATGGCCATCGACGAGGTCAACGCCAAGGGCGGCGTGCTCGGCAAGAAGCTCGAGCCGGTGGTCGTCGACCCGGCGTCGAACTGGCCGCTGTTTGCCGAGAAGACGCGCCAGCTGATCAGCAAGGACAAGGTCGCGGTGATCTTCGGCTGCTGGACCAGCGTCTCGCGCAAGAGCGTGCTGCCGGTCGTCGAGGAACTGAACGGCCTGCTCTTCTACCCGGTGCAGTACGAAGGCGAGGAGCTGAGCAAGAACGTCTTCTACACCGGCGCCGCGCCCAACCAGCAGGCGATTCCGGCGGTCGAGTACCTGATGAGCAAGGACGGCGGCGGCGCCAAGCGTTTCGTGCTGCTGGGCACCGACTACGTCTACCCGCGCACGACGAACAAGATCCTGCGCGCCTTCCTGCACAGCAAGGGCGTCGCCGACGCCGACATCCTGGAGGAGTACACGCCGTTCGGCCACTCCGACTACCAGTCGATCATCGCCAAGATCAAGAAGTTCGCCGCCGAAGGCAAGAAGACCGCGGTGGTCTCGACGATCAACGGCGACTCCAACGTGCCGTTCTACAAGGAACTGGGCAACCAGGGCCTGAAGGCGACCGACGTGCCGGTGGTGGCGTTCTCGGTCGGTGAAGAGGAACTGCGCGGCGTCGACACCAAGCCGCTGGTGGGCCACCTGGCGGCGTGGAACTACTTCATGTCGATCAAGAACCCGACCAACGCCGAGTTCATCAAGAAGTGGTCGGCCTACGCCAAGGCCAAGAACATCCCGGGCCACAAGGACAAGCCGCTGACCAATGACCCGATGGAAGCCAGCTACATCGGCTTCAACATGTGGGTGCAGGCGGTCGAGAAGGCCAAGAGCACCGACACCGACAAGGTGATCGCGGCGATGGCCGGCCAGACCTTCAAGGCACCGAGCGGCATCGTGTCCAAGATGGACGAGAAGAACCACCACCTGCACAAGAGCGTGTTCATCGGCGAGGTGAAGGCCGACGGCCAGTTCAACGTCGTCTGGAAGACGCCGGGCCCGGTGAAGGCGCAACCGTGGAGCCCGTACATCCCGGAAAACAAAGGCAAGAAAGACGAGCCCGTCGTCGCAGCGAAGCCCTGACGACCGCTCCTGACGCGCGGGCGGCTCGCGCCGCCCGCGTCCGCACACTCCCTTCCGGGCCTGCCGTGCTCCAACGACTTCTTCTCTGCCTCGCGCTGCTGCTGCCGCTGGCCGGCCATGCGCTGACGCCCGAGCAGGCGGCGCGCATCGCCGCGGGCGACGGCGACGAGCGCATCGCGGCGCTCAACGAGGCCGTCGCCGTCGGCGACCCGGCGCTCGCGCCCTTCGTGCAGGCCTTGCTCGACGACGCCGTCAAGGTGGCCGGCGGCAAAGCCTACGTCTTCGACGGCAGCGACACGCGCCTGGCCGGCACGGCCCAGGTCGTCGCGCTGCCCGACGACGCCGAGGACGTGGTCAACAACAACCGCATGCGCCGCGAGCTCGAAGCCGCGCTGGCCGGCCTGCGCCTGTTCTCGAAGGACCGCGCCGAGCGCGCCGCGGCCATCGAGGCGCTGAAGGACGGCGTCGACGAGAGCCGACTGCCGCTGCTGGAGAAGGCCGAGGCCGCCGAGCCCGACGCGGCGCTGAAGTCGCGGCTGGCGATGCTCAAAGCCAGCGCGCTGATCACCGCCGAAGACCCGGCCAAACGCCTGGCGGCGGCGAAACTGCTGGCCGACAGCCCCGAGCCGGCGACGAAGTCGCTGCTGCTCGAACGCCTGCAGGCCGAGAGCGACGCCGGCGTGAAAGGCGCGCTGATCGCCTCGCTGGACCGCGTCGAATCGCGCCTGGCCTGGGGCGAACGCCTGGGCGTCGTCTTCACCGGCATCAGCCTGGGTTCGATCCTGCTGCTGGCCGCACTCGGCCTGGCGATCACCTACGGGCTGATGGGCGTCATCAACATGGCGCACGGCGAGCTGATCATGATCGGCGCCTACGCCACCTACGTCGTGCAGGGCCTGTTCCGCAGCTGGCTGCCGGGCGCCTTCGACTGGTACATCGTCGCGGCGATCCCGGTCGCCTTCCTCGCCAGCGCGCTGGTCGGCGCGGTGCTCGAACGCAGCGTCATCCGCTTTCTCTACGGCCGGCCGCTGGAGACGCTGCTGGCCACCTGGGGCATCAGCCTGATCCTGATGCAGACCGTGCGCTCGCTGTTCGGCGCGCAGAACGTCGGCGTCGAGAACCCGGCCTGGCTGTCGGGCGGCGTGCAGCTGCTGCCCAACCTGGTGCTGCCCTACAACCGCCTCGCGATCATCGTCTTCGCGGGCCTCGTGCTGGCCGGCGTCGCGCTGCTGATCGGCAAGACGCGGCTGGGCCTCTTCGTTCGCGGCGTGACGCAGAACCGGCGCATGGCCGCCTGCGTCGGCGTCGACACGGCGCGCATCGACACCTACGCCTTCTCGCTGGGCGCCGGCATCGCCGGACTCGCCGGCTGCGCGCTCAGCCAGGTCGGCAACGTCGGCCCCGACCTGGGCCAGGGCTACATCGTCGACTCGTTCATGGTCGTCGTGCTCGGCGGCGTCGGCCAGCTCGCCGGCACCGTCTACGCCGGCCTCGGCCTCGGCGTGCTGAACAAGCTGCTCGAAGGCTGGCAGGGCGCCGTGCTGGCCAAGATCACCGTGCTCGTCTTCATCGTCGTGTTCATCCAGAAGCGCCCGCAGGGCATCTTCGCCCTCAAGGGCCGGAGCGCAGAAGCATGATCCCCCCCCCGTAGCGACTTCGTCGCTCCCCCCCAGGGGGGCGCCGCCAGCGGCCCGGCAGAGCCGGCTCCGCGGCGGCCGCTGGACTTGCCCGGCCATCGCCCTGCCCGCCTGCTCGGCCCCGCCGGCTGGACCGGCGTGCTCGTCGCCACCGTCGCCGTCGCCGCGCTGGTGCCGCTGCTGAACCTGGTCGTGCCCGAGACCAGCGCGCTGCACCTCAGCGACTACGCCGTCAGCCTGCTCGGCAAGATCCTCTGCTACGCGATCTGCGCGCTGGCGATGGACCTGATCTGGGGCTACACCGGCATCCTGTCGCTGGGCCACGGGCTGTTCTTCGCGCTCGGCGGCTACGCGATGGGCATGTACCTGATGCGCCAGATCGGCCGCGAAGGCCAGTACCGCATGGACATGCCGGACTTCATGGTCTTCCTGAACTGGAAGGAGTTCCCCTGGCACTGGGCCTTCAGCGACTCCTTCGTCTTCCAGGCGGCGATGGTCGTGCTGGTGCCCGGGCTGCTGGCGCTGGTGTTCGGCTTCTTCGCCTTCCGCTCGCGCATCAAGGGCGTGTACTTCTCGATCATCACGCAGGCGCTGACCTTCGCCGCGATGCTGCTGTTCTTCCGCAACGAGACCGGCTTCGGCGGCAACAACGGCTTCACCGACTTCAAGCGCATCCTCGACCTGCCGATCGCCACCTCGGGCATGCGTGTCGCGCTGTGCGTCGCCAGCGGCCTGGTGCTGATCGCCTTCTTCCTGATGGCGCGCGCCATCGTCACCAGCAAGTACGGGCGCGTGCTGCAGGCCATCCGCGACGCCGAGAGCCGGGTGATGTTCACCGGCTACAACCCGCTGGCCTACAAGCTGAGCATCTGGACGCTGTCGGCGGTGATGTGCGGCGTGGCCGGCGCGCTGTACGTGCCGCAGGTCGGCATCATCAATCCCGGCGAGATGAGCCCGGCAGCGTCGATCGAGATCGCGATCTGGACGGCCGTCGGCGGCCGCGCGACGCTCGTCGGCCCGATCGTCGGCGCCTTCTTCGTCAACGGCGCCAAGAGCTGGTTCACCGTGGCCTTCCCCGAGTTCTGGCTGTTCTTCCTCGGCGCGCTGTTCATCGCGGTGACGCTGTTCCTGCCCGACGGGCTGGTGGGCCTGCTCAAGCGCAAGAAGACGGAGACGCGGCGATGACCCCCGACCTGATGGCCGCCGGCGCCGAGCGCCTGGCGCGGCTGCAACAGCGCGAGGCCGAACGCGGCGGCTCGGGCGGGCGCAGCGCCGCCTACGGGCGCGTGGCCGGCGCCGAGCCCGACTTCGCGCACGGCGTCGCGCTCTACGTCGAGGACGTCAGCGTCAGCTTCGACGGCTTCAAGGCGCTGAAGAGCCTGAGCCTGAGCATCGACGTCGGCGAGCTGCGCTGCATCATCGGCCCCAACGGCGCCGGCAAGACGACGATGATGGACTGCATCACCGGCAAGACGCGCCCCGACAGCGGCCGCGTCAGCTTCGGCAGCAACATCGACCTGCTGCGCCTGTCCGAGGCCGAGATCGCCCAGGCCGGCGTCGGCCGCAAGTTCCAGAAGCCGACGGTCTACGAGGAGCTGTCGGTCTTCGAGAACCTGGAGCTGGCGCTGAAGGCCGACCGCGGCGTGCGCTCGGCGCTGTTCTGGCGCCTGAACGGCGAACAGCGCGACCGCATCGCCGAGGTGCTGGCGCTGATCCACCTGAAGGACGAACTGGCGCGCACCGCCGGCCTGCTGAGCCACGGCCAGAAGCAGTGGCTGGAGATCGGCATGCTGCTGATGCAGGACCCTAAGCTGCTGCTGCTGGACGAGCCGGTGGCCGGCATGACCGACGAGGAGACCGAACGCACCGCCGAACTCTTCCTGAGCCTGGAAGGCCAGCACAGCCTGGTCGTCGTCGAGCACGACATGAAGTTCGTCGAGCAGCTCACCGAAGGCCGCAAGACCGTCACCGTGCTGCACGAAGGCAGCGTGCTGGCCGAGGGGCGGCTCTCGGACGTGCAGGCCAACGAGAAGGTCGTCGAGGTGTACCTGGGGCGCTAAAGCGCCAGGACGCCTGCGGTGGTCCTTACAGCTCCCCCGCGCCCCCTCCGAGAGGGGGCTCCAGAGTGAATCACGAAGTGGGTACGCGATGCTGAGCGTGAATGGCTTGAATCAGTACTACGGCGGCAGCCACATCCTGCGCAACGTGTCGTTCGAGGCGAAGGTCGGCGAGGTGACGGTCGTGCTGGGCCGCAACGGCGTCGGCAAGACGACGCTGCTGAAGAGCCTGATGGGCGTCGTGCCGCTGAAGACCGGCACGGTGGCGCTGGACGGCGCCGACCTGACGAAGGCGACGAGCTACGAACGCGTGCGCCGCGGCGTCGGCTACGTGCCGCAGGGGCGCGAGATCTTCGGCCGCCTGACGGTCGAGGAGAACCTGCGCATGGGCCTGGCGACGAAGCCCGCCGGCACCGAGATCCCGGCCGAACTCTTCGAGCTGTTCCCGGTCTTGAAACAGATGCTCGCGCGCCGCGGTGGCGACCTGTCGGGCGGGCAGCAGCAGCAGCTGGCGATCGCGCGCGCGCTGGCCGCCGGCCCCAAGCTGCTGATGCTCGACGAGCCCACCGAAGGCATCCAGCCCAGCATCATCAAGGACATCGGCCGCGTCATCCGCACGCTGGCCGACCGCAAGACGATGGCCATCGTGCTCGTCGAGCAGTACTACGACTTCGCCGAGGAACTGGCCGACCAGTACCTGGTGATGGAACGCGGCGAGATCGTCGCCCGCGGCCGCGGCGCCGACATGCAGGCCGACGGGGTGAGGCAGCGGGTGTCGATCTGAGCGCCGGGCCGGCGGCCGGCGTAGGATTCAGTCCCACGCCACCGGAGACCGCCATGCGTTCGACCCAGCAGTTCAGCATCACGCTGCCGCACGAGATGGCCGACGCGGTGCGCGCCAAGGTCGCCTCGGGCCAGTACGCGACCGAGAGCGAAGTCATCCGCGACGGCCTGCGCGTGCTGCTGGCGCGCGACTCGGCGGTGGAGAAGTGGCTGCGCGAGGACGTGGCCGCGGCCTACGACGCGCTGGAGGCAGATCCGACGCGTGCGGTCAGCGTCGATGAAGTCAGGGCCCATCTGGCCGCGCTGCACGCCGCTTCGAGCAAACCATGATCCGCTTCGCCGTCGTCTTCTCGCACGAAGCGCGACGGCAGTTGGGTGACCTCCAGCTTTACCTCAGCCGAGAGGCATCTCCAGCGGTTGCCAAGCGATACACGGACGCTCTCGTCGACACCTGTACCGGGCTCGCGATGTTTCCGCACCGTGGTACGCCCCGGCCCGAGATCCGGCCAGAACTGCGGACGACACATCACAGAGGACGCACCACGATCGCCTATCGGATCGTCGAGAGCCGAAGGGAAGTCGTCGTGCTCGGCATCTTCCACGGTGGGCAGGACTACCCGAGCGCTTTGGCGGCAGGCCCCGACGAAGGCTGAACGCCTCCGCGCCGTTACCTCCCCGCCTCCTCCCGCTCCGCCCTCACCAGCGCCGTGTTGAAGCGCGCCAGCAGCGCGCCGAACTGCTCGCGCTCGGCTTCGGGCCAGTCGGCGAGCAAACGGTCCAGGCGCTCGCAGCGTGTGCGGCGCATCGCGGCCACCGCGGCGGCGGCTTCGGGTGTCGCGCGCAGCAGCATGCTGCGGCCGTCGCGCGGGTGCGGCACACGCGTCGCGTAGCCGCGCTCCTCCACCGCTGCCACCTGGCGCACGACGGTCGAATGGTCCAGGCCCAGCGCCTCGGCCAGTTCGGCGCTGCTCTTCTCGCCGTCGAGCAGCAGCGACAGCAGCAGGTAGTGCGCACGCTCCATCGGGTAGCCGCGGCGGCGGTAGGTCATCTCCAGCCGCCGCACCAGCGAGGCCAGTTCGGGCTCCAGGCGGGCGACGGCATCGGTCCGTGCGTTCATAACGTTCGTCTCCTGGTTTTAAGTGTATCGTGCACCTAGTTATGTGTACCATACATGCATTGGCCGGTCATCACGGCCTGGAGACCGATGCATGTCGCACCCCGCCCCCGCCGCCACGGGCTTCTTCGACCAGCCGCGTGCCGTCTGGGCCACCGCCTTCGCCTGCATGGTCGGCTTCATGTCGATCGGCCTCGTCGACCCGATCCTGACCTCGATCGCCGCCGGCCTGCACGCCAGCCCGGCGCAGGTGTCGCTGCTGTTCACGAGCTACTTCTTCGTCACCTCGGTGATGATGCTCGTCACCGGCTTCGTCTCCAGCCGGCTCGGCGCCCGGCCGACGCTGCTGCTGGGCGCGGCGCTGATCGTCGTCTTCGCGGCGCTGTCGGGGCTGTCGGACTCGGTCACCGAACTGGTGCTGTTCCGCGGCGGCTGGGGCCTGGGCAACGCCTTCTTCGTCGTCACCGCGCTGTCGGTGCTGGTGGCCGTGGCCAACGGCGGCACCTCGCGCGCGGTGCTGCTGTACGAGGCGGCGATGGGCATCGGCCTGTCCGGCGGCCCGCTGCTCGGCGCGGCGCTGGGCCATCACTCGTGGCGCTGGCCGTTCTTCGGCACGGCGACGCTGATGGCGGTGGGCTTCGTCTCGATCGCGCTGTTCCTGCCCAAGCTGCCGCGGCCGGCGCAGAAGGTGTCGCTGACCGCGCCCTTGAAGGCGCTGAAGCACCCCGGGCTGCTGACGGTGGCCGTCGGCGCCTTCTTCTACTACTTCGCGTTCTTCACGGTGCTGGCCTTCGCGCCGTTCGTGCTGGACATGCCGCCCACCGCCACCGGCGCGATCTTCTTCGGCTGGGGCGTGCTGCTGGCGTTGTTCTCGGTGTTCGTCGCGCCGCGTGCCGAAGCGCGTTTCGGGCTGATCCCGGTGGTCACCGTCTGCCTCGCTTTCATGGCCGTGCTGCTGATCGTGATGGGCGTCGCGCCGCGCGAGGTGGTGGCCGGATGCATCGTGCTGTCGGGCGCGGTGATGGGCGTGTGCAACACGCTGTTCACCGAGCTGGCGCTGGAGGTGTCGGACGTGCCGCGGCCGGTGGCGTCGGCGGGCTACAACTTCCTGCGCTGGTTCGCCGGCGTCATCGCGCCGTTCGCGGTGCCGAAGATCGCCGAAGCCGCCGGCGTGCCTATGGCCTTCGGCGTCGCCGCCGTCGCGGCACTGCTGGCGCCGGCGGTGTTCGCGCTGCGCCGCCGCCACATCCAACGCCCGCACGCCGCCGCACCGGCCGCGGGCCCGGCGCCGGTGCTGGCCGCAGTGGACGGCAGCGCGCTCGACACCGCGGTGCTGGACCGTGCCGCCGCGCTGGCACGCGCCGCCGGCCGCCCGGTGCTGGCGTTGCACCTGCGGCTGGACGAAGTGGCCGGCGACGAGCGCGTGACGCTGGAAGACGCCGCCACCGCCGAACGCATCGTCGCCGCCGCGCTGCAGCGCCTGCAGGCGGCCGGTGTCGACGCGCGCGCCCGCGTGCTGAGCGCCGCCGCCGGCGCCGCCGCGCGCGAAGCCGCGGCGCTGGCCAAGACGCTGGGCGCGCCGCAGCTGGTGGTCGGCGTGCGCCACCGCCACGACCCCGACGACGCGCGCCACGGCAGCTTCAGCGCCGCGCTGGCGGCACTCGGCCTGCCGCCGGGCCGGCTGGTCGTCGTCGGCGGCGACGCCGCCGCGCCGAAGCCGCTGCGCCCGCGCACCGCCTGAGCGTCCCCGCGTTCCTGCGGCTGCCGGCGCCACGCGCGCCGGCCCAGAATGCCGCATGGACACGCCCGACCTGCTCGCCCGCCTCGACGCCATCGGCCAGTCGCTCGCCGCCAGCAGCCAGGCGCTGGCCTTGATCGGCCTGGGCTCGGTGGGCCGCGAGACGACGCGGCTGGACGCCTGGTCCGACCTCGACTTCTTCGCCATCGTCGACCCCGGCGCCAAGGCGCGCTACCTGGACCGCCTGGACTGGCTGGATGCCGCGCACCCGCTGGCCTGGCACTACCGCAACACCGTCGACGGCCACAAGGCGCTGATGGTCGACGGCGTGTTCTGCGAGTTCGCGGTCTTCGAGCCGCAGGAGCTGGCCGCGATCCCGTTCGCACCCGGCCGCCTGGTCTGGGCGCGTGACGGCGTCGACCCGGCGCTCGTCGAACCGCGCCGCCCGCTGCCGGCGGCCACGCTGCCCGACGAGAGCTGGATCGTCGGTGAAGTGCTGTCCAACCTGCTCGTCGGCCTGCAGCGCTGGCAGCGCGGCGAAAAGCTCAGCGCGATGCGCCTGGTGCAGGGGCACGCGCTGGACCGGCTGATCGAACTCGACGCGCTGCGCGCCGCCCCGGCGCCGGGCGACCCGTTCAACCGCGAACGCCGGCTGGAGGCCCGCCAGGCCGCGCTGGCCGCCGAGCTGCCGGCGCTGGCGCCCGGCTACACGCAGACGCCGGCCGCTGCGCTGGCGCTGCTGGCCGCGCTGGAGCGCCGCGGTGCGCTGCTCAACGGCGCCGTCGTCGCGCGCATCCACTCGCTGGCTGGCGGCTGAGCCGGCCGTCATCACCCTGCCGCAATAGACGCTTACAAGCGAGGGTTTCCCGACCCTCCGCTTGCACGCGTCCATGCGCCACACCCCGTTCCATCTTGCAGCCGGCGTCGCCGCCGCGCTGCTGGCTTGCGCCGCCCAGGCGCAAACGATCTACCCGCTGAACCGCGCCGACATCCTGGCCGGCTCGCGTTTCGACTTCAAGGTCGAGTTCGACGGCGTCGTGCCGCGCGACCAGATGAAGGTCAGCATCAACGGCCGCGACGTCGCCCAGGTCTTCGGCCAGAACGCCGAGTACATCGAGCGCGAAGACGGCAAGCCGGCGTCCAGCCTGCTGCTGCGCGGCGTGTCGCTGCCCGCGGCCGGCAGCTACGTCGTCAAGGCCGGCGACGGCACGCATGAGAAGGCGGTGAACTGGACCGTCTACGGCACGCCAGCCAAGCGCGCGGCGAAGAACGTCATCCTGTTCATCGGCGACGGCTTCTCGATCGCCCACCGCACCGCGGCGCGCATCCTGTCCAAGGGCTACGACGAAGGCGGCAAGCTCAAGGGCAAGCTGGCGATGGACGACATGCCGTACATGGCGCTGCTCAGCACGCAGGGCACCGACTCCATCGTCACCGACTCGGCCAACTCCGCCTCGGCCTACACCACCGGCCACAAGTCCTGCGTCAACGCGCTGGGCGTCTACTGCTCGCGCGCCGCCGACACGCTGGCGCACCCGGCCGTCGAGACGATCACCAGCCTGGCCAAGCGCCGCGGCATGGCCGTCGGCGCGGTGACCAACTCCGAGGTCGAGGACGCGACGCCGGCCGCGATGGCCGCGCACACGCGCCGCCGGTCGGACTTCGACGACATCGTGCGCATGTTCCTGGACAGCCGCATCGACGTGCTGATGGGCGGCGGCTCGCCGCACTTCCTGCCCAAGTCGACGCCCGGCTCCAAGCGCAAGGACGACACCGACTTCATCGCCGCCTACCGCCAGGCCGGCTACGCGCTGGCGACGACCAAGACCGAGATGACGGCGCTGGCCGCCGACAAGGGCACGACCAAGCTGCTGGGCCTGTACAACACCGGCAACGTCGACGGCGCGCTGGACCTGAAGTTCCTGAAGAAGGGCAGCGTCGCCAAGTTCCCCGACCAGCCCGACGTCGTCGAGGAGATGCGCGCCGCCATCGAGGTGCTGTCGCGCAACCCGAACGGCTTCGTGCTGCTGGTCGAGAGCGCGCGCATCGACAAGTACTCGCACTCGATGGACGCCGAGCGCGCGATCTACGACACGATCATGCTCGACGACGCCGTGCAGGCGGCCAAGGACTGGTCCAAGGCGCGGGGCAACGACACGCTGATCCTCGTCACCGCCGACCACTCGCACCCGGTCAGCCTGATCGGCACCGTCAACGACGACGCCCCGGGCCCCGAGATGCGCAACAAGGTCGGCGTCTACGCCAGCGCCGGCTGGCCCAACTACCCGGCGCCCGACGCCGCGGGCTACCCGGCCACGGTGGACGTCTCGCGCCGCCTGCGCCTGGTCTTCGGCGCCTACCCCGACCACTACGACACCTTCCGCCCCTACCTGGACGGCGAGAACGTGCCGGCGGTGAAAGGCAAGGACGGCGTCGTCGTCGCCAACGAGCAGTACAAGGACGTGCCCGGCGCCGTGCTGCGCGTCGGCAACCTGCCCAACACCGGCCCCGACGCCGCGACGCAAGGCATCCATTCCGGCGACGACGTCGTGCTGACGGCCACCGGCCCCGGCGCCGAACGTGTGCACGGCCAGATGGAGAACACCGAGCTGTTCCGCGTCATCGCCGACGCGCTGGCGCTGGCGCCGCAGCCGGCCAAGGCGCAGCCCAAGGCCAAGCCGAAGGCCGCCACCGCGCAGTGAAACCCACGCTGAACGCCGCCGGCGCCCGCCGGCGGCTTTTGCTTTTGGGCGCCGCGCTGCTGCCCTTCGCACCCGCGGCGCGCGCCGACGAGCTGCTGACCTTCGACGGCCTGTACGAAAGCGTCGGCGTGCTCGGCATCCGCTACTCGGAGCGCGCGCGGGCGCTGCGCGGCCAGGCGGTGCGCATGCGCGGCTTCATGGCGCCGCCGCTCAAGCCCGAGAGCCGCTTCTTCGTGCTGACGCGGGCGCCGGTCTCGGTGTGCCCGTTCTGCGCCTCCGACGCCGAATGGCCGGTCGACATCGTCGTCGTCTACCTGCGCGATGCGCTGGCGCCGGTGGACTTCAACCGCCGCGTCGAAGCCAGCGGCCGGCTGGAGATCGGCTCCTGGACCGACCCGCATACCGGCTTCGTCAGCCAGGTGCGGCTGGTCGACGCCCAGGTGCACGAGGTCGGCCGGTGAGCGCCGGGCTGAGCGTCGAAGGTCTGCGCGTGCGCTTTCGCGGCGAGGCCACCGACCTGTTCACCATCGAGGCGCTGACGCTGGCGCCCGGCGCCAGCCTGGGCATCCGCGGGCCTTCGGGTGCCGGCAAGACGACGCTGTTCAACTGCCTGGCCGGCATCGAGACACCGCAGGCCGGCCGCGTGGCCTGGCACGGCGAGGACATCGCCGCGCTGCCCGAAAGCGCGCGCGACCGCTGGCGGCGGCGTGCCGTCGGGCTGGTGTTCCAGGACTTCCACCTCGTCGAGGGCCTGGACGCGCTGGCCAACGTGCTGCTGCCGGCGCACTTCGGCCGCTGGCGCCTGGCCGACGGCGAACGCGAGCGCGCCGCCGCGCTGCTGCGCCGCGTGGGCATCAGCTCGCCGCGGCGCGAGGTGGCGCTGATGTCGCGTGGCGAACGCCAGCGTGTGGCCATCGCCCGCGCGCTGCTGCACCGCCCGCCGGCGCTGCTGGCCGACGAACCGACCGCCAGCCTGGACCCCGAGCACCGCGCCGAGGTCGCCACGCTGCTGACCGAAGCCGCGCGCGAGACCGGCGCCAGCCTCCTCGTCTTCTCGCACGACCTGGAGCTGCTGGCGCGCCTGGACCGTGGCGCCGAGCTGCGCGACGGCCGGCTGACGGAGGCCTGATGCCGGTGCCCAACCCCTTGCCCGTCGTCCGGGCCGACCTGCGCCGCAACCGCCTGCTGGCCGCGGTGACGGTGCTGCTGGTGGCGCTGGCGGTGGCCGTCGGCGTGGCGGTGATCTCGCAGGAACGCGCGCTGCGCCAGGGCAGCGCACGCGCCGCCGACGACTTCGACCTGATCGTCGGCGCGCCCGGCAGCCCGACGCAGCTGGTGCTGAGCACCGTCTACCTGCAGCTGCAGGCGCTGCCGCTGCTGGACGGCGCCGTGCTGGCGCGCGCCGCCAGCGCGCCGGGCGTGGCCTACGCCGCGCCGATCGCCTTCGGCGACCACTGGCACGGCTACCCGGTGGTCGGCACCGTCGCCGCCTTCGCCAGCCGCGGCGGCACGCTGGCGCCGGCCGAGGGCCGGCTGTTCCAGCGCCGCGGCGAGGCCGTCGTCGGCGCCGCGGTGCCGGCCGCGCTGGGCGCGGCGCTGCGGCCGGCGCACGGGCTGCACGACGAGGACGGCGACGACAGCGACGACGACGAGCACGCCGCCCACGACCCGCACCACGCCCGCGAGCTGGCCTACACCGTCGTCGGCCGCCTGCCGCCGCGCCACAACGCCTGGGACCAGGCGATCCTGGTGCCGGTGGAAGACGTCTGGGCGCTGCACGGCCTGCCAGGCGGCCATGCCGACGGCGACGATCACCTGGGCCCGCCGTGGGCCGCCGAGCACCTGCCCGGCGTGCCGGCGCTGGCGATCAAACCGGCCAGCGTGGCCGCCGCCTACACGCTGCGCGGCCAGTTCCGCACGCCGCAGAGCGTGGCGCTGTTCCCGGCCGAGGTGCTGAACGAGCTCTACGTGCTGCTGGGCAACGTGCGCGACCTGATGGCGCTGCTGGCGCTGGCGACGCAGGTGCTGGTCGTCGGCGCCGTGCTGGTGGTGCTGCTGGTCGGCTTCCTGGCGCGACAGCGCCAGTTCGCGGTGCTGCGCGCCATCGGCGCCGGCCGCGGCTACGTCTTCGCGGTGGTCTGGATCGAGGTGGCGGCGCTGATCCTGGCCGGTGCGCTGGCCGGCGCGGCGCTGGGTTACGCCGGCTCGCTGGGTCTGTCGGCGGCGCTGGCGCAGCGCACCGGCTTCGCGCTGCCGGCGACGCTGGGCGCGGCCGAGCTGCGGCTGGTGGCCGGGCTGGTCGTCGCCGGGCTGCTGATCGCGCTGCTGCCAGCGGCGCAGGCCTTCCGCCGGCCGATCGCCGCCGGGCTGCGCGGCTGACGCACGCGCGGGCGGCCCCGCAGCGCGGGCGTCTGTTCATCGACGGCGCGCGGTGGGCGCGCGATCATGCGGCCACCGGCCGGGGCGCACGACACGCCCCGGCCCGGCGAGCGCCGGCGCACTCGCGGCGCATTCCGACAGACCCCCACCCACGCTGAAGGAGAACCGCATGGCACGCACGATGAAAGCCGCCGTCTTCGTCGAGAAGGGCCGCATTGAACTGCGCGAGAAGCCGATCCCCGAGGTAGGCCCCAACGACGCGCTCATCCGCATCACGACGACGACGATCTGCGGCACCGACGTCCACATCCTGAAGGGCGAATACCCGGTGGCGCCGGGCCTGACGGTGGGCCACGAGCCGGTGGGCGTGATCGAGAAGCTGGGCTCGGCGGTCGTCGGTTACCAGGAAGGCCAGCGCGTGATCGCCGGCGCGATCTGCCCCAACTTCAACAGTTATGCCGCGATGGACGGCAAGCCCAGCCAGGACGGCAGCTACCTGATCCCGTCGGGCCGCTGCGGCTGCCACGGCTACAAGGCGACGGCCGGCTGGCGCTTCGGCAACCTGATCGACGGCACGCAGGCCGAGTACGTGCTGGTGCCCGACGCCCAGGCCAACCTGGCGCCGGTGCCCGACGGCCTGAGCGACGAGCAGGTGCTGATGTGCCCGGACATCATGTCCACCGGCTTTGCCGGCGCCGAGAACGCCGGCATCCGCCTGGGCGACACGGTGGTCGTCTTCGCCCAGGGCCCGATCGGCCTGTGCGCGACGGCCGGCGCGCGGCTGCTGGGCGCCACGACGGTGATCGGCGTCGACGGCAACGACCACCGCCTGGAAGTGGCCCAACAGATGGGCGCCGACGTGACGCTGAACTTCAAGCGCTGCGACGTCGTCGCCGAGGTGATGAAGCTGACCGGCGGCCGCGGCGCCGACGCCGCGATCGAGGCGCTGGGCACGCAGCAGACCTTCGAAGGCGCGCTACGCGTGCTGAAGCCCGGCGGCACGCTGTCCAGCCTGGGCGTGTACTCCGAAGACCTGCGCATCCCGCTGGCGGCGTTTGCCGCCGGGCTGGGCGACCACACGATCAAGACCGCGCTATGCCCCGGCGGCAAGGAACGCATGCGTCGGCTGATGAACGTCATCGAAGCCGAGCGGCTGGACCTGTCGCCGATGGTGACCCACCACTACAAGCTCGACGACATCGTCGCGGCGTACGAGCTGTTCTCGCATCAGCGGGATGGGGTGTTGAAGGTGGCTCTGAAGCCTTGAAGTTTGTTGGTGGTTGGGGGTGCGCTGACGTCGGCGCGTAGCGCCCCGCCCCCCACCCACCGGCAGCTCCGGCTTCGGCGGTCGGCCCTGCGGGCCGACTCCGCTGCGCTGCTCGGTTTCGCGGTCGCGCGGCCCAACTCGCTGCGCTCACTGCGTGAGCTCCGCTCAAACAGTCGGCCGCGAGTCAGATCACGAAGCGCGCCAAAGCGCGCCGACCGCGAACCCTGCGCTGCTCGCCGCCGAAAAGTCGCAGCCGGCGGGTGGGGGGCGGGGCGCTCGGCGAGGCCCGCTGTTCGACATCAGTCGGCTGCGGTGCGCCAGTCCGGCTCGTCGCCCGACCAGCGCTCGCGCACGTAGTCGACGAAGCAGCGGACCTTGGGCGACTTGTGCGCGCCGGGCAGATGCAGCGCGTACAGGCTGCTGCCCAGGTTGCCGTGGGCTTGGTGGTCGGCGAGCACTTGGGCCAGGCGGCCCGCGGCGAGATCGTCTTCGACGGCGAAGCGCGGCAGCAGCGCGTAGCCCATGCCGCGCACGGCCAGGTCACGCACCGCCACGCTGCTGTTGACCGAGACACGCGTCTTCACCGGCACCTCGTCTGTTGCGCCGCCGCGAGTGAAGCGCCACACCGTGCTGCGGTTCTTGAAGCCGTAGAACAGGCAGGGGCGGTTCTGCAGTTCGGCCGGCGTGGCGACGACCGCACCGTGCGCCAGCCCGGGGCTCGCGACGACGGCGTAGTCGATGGCGCACAGGCGCTGGGCCACGAGGGCATCGGGCGGCGTGTCGCACAGCCGCAGCAGCACGTCGACGCCCTCTTCCATCGGGTCGACGTGGCGGTCCAGCAGGCAGAGCTGCAGTTCCACCTCGGGGTATCGCTGCAGGAACGCCGGCACCAGCGGGACGAGGTGGCGCGTGCCGAAAGCCACCGAGGCGCTGACCGTCAGCACGCCGCGCGGCTGGCTTCGCAGCGACAGCGCATCGGCCTGGGTCTGTTCCAGCTCCTGCAACACCCGCTGCGCACGTTCGTAGACCTGCGCGCCGGCTTCGGTGAGCACCAGGCGCCGGGTGCTGCGGTGCATCAGCCGCGTGTCCAGCAACTCCTCCAGCGCGCGCAGCTGACGGCTGACCGCGCCCTTGTCCAGCCCGAGGCTGGCCGCCGCGCCCGAGATGCTGCCCTGCACCGCGATGTGGGCGAAGGTGATCATCAGCTTCGCTTGCTGGACGGGGGAGTGGACCATGTTGTCCTGTGATCAACGATCGTTTGCCGATTAGGCCGCTTCCGCCGCATTGGCGGCGTTTCAACAATGGTGGCCTATCTCCCCGTCGAAGGACCCGCCATGAACACCACCGCCGCCCCGCTGGCCGCCGCGCCCGGCGCCAGCGCCCCCACGACGCCGCTGCTCTGGCCGGCGGTCTTCATCCTGATGTGGAGCACCGGCTACGTGGCCGGCAAGCTGGGCCTGCCGTACGCCGGCCCGTTCACGCTGCTGTTCCTGCGTTTCGGCGTCGCCGCCGCCGTGCTGCTGGCGGTAGCGCTGGCGACGCGCGCGCCCTGGCCGCGCACGGCGCGGCAGTGGCTGCACGTCGTCGTCGTCGGGCTGCTGATCCAGGCGCTGCAGTTCTCCGGCCTGTACGCCGGGCTGGCGCTGGGCGTGTCGGCCGGCGTGTCGGCGGTGATCGTCGGGCTGATGCCGCTCTGCACCGCGCTCGGCGCGGTCGTCTTCCTCGGCGAGCGCATCGGCCTGCGGCAGGTCATCGGGCTGACACTGGGGCTGGCCGGCGTGGCGCTGGTCGTCGCGCACAAGCTGGGCGGCGGTGGCGGCGGCGTGGCCGGCCATCTGGCCGTGGGCCTGGCGCTGCTGGGCATCACCGCCGGCACGCTGTACCAGAAGAAGTTCTGCGCCGGCATGGACTTGCGCAGCGGCGGCGCCATCCAGCTCGGCGCGTCGACGCTGGTCGTCGGCGTGCTTGGCGCCTGGCACGAAGGGCTGGCGGTGCAGTGGACGCCGGCGCTGGTCGGCGCGTCGCTGTGGCTCAGCCTGGTGAACTCGATCGGCGCCGTCAGCGTGATGTTCCTGCTGCTGCGCCGCGGCGAAGCCAGCCGGGTGGCGAGCCTGTTCTACCTGATCCCGGCGGTGACGGCCGTCATGGGCTACGCGGTGCTCGGGGAGACGCTGACGGCGTGGCAGGGAGTGGGGGTCGGGGTGTCGGCGGCGGGGGTGTATCTGGCGACGAGGCGGCGGGTGGCCTAGGGACTTCAGACCGTGAAGGGTGCGCTGACGTCGGCGCGTAGCGCCCCGCCCCCCACCCACCGGCAGCTCCGGCTTCGGCGGTCGGCCCTGCGGGCCGACTCCGCTGCGCTGCTCGGTTTCGCGGTCGCGCGGCCCAACTCGCTGCGCTCACTGCGTGAGCTCCGCTCAAACAGTCGGCCGCGAGTCAGATCACGAAGCGCGCTAAAGCGCGCCGACCGCGAACCCTGCGCTGCTCGCCGCCGAAGAGTCGCAGCCGGCGAGTGGGGGGCGGGGCTTGCGATGGCAGAGGAGCGACACCTATAGGTGCTGCTCGGCGCCAAGAACCCGTGTCCGCAAGGCAGCGGTTGCGGTCGCTCGAACACGCAGTTGGGCGGACTCGAGAATCAGCGCGCTTCGCTATCGGGCCGATGATGTGTTCCGACGAGCACTCTTAAGAACTACTGCTTGTTCTCGTGTGAAGGCGCCTCTAATCAACTGCGAAATCCGAGCCTCGCCGTTCAACTTGAAGAGATCCACTTCTCGATCTTCTTCCGCTTCGAGATACTTTATGAATGCATCTGCCTTCTGGATGCGCTTCTGAACACGCTCGAAGCGCTGCGCCGTTATATACAGACGATATTCTTCGTTCGATATCTCTGCCAAATTGTTTGACACCTCTGCGGACGCTATAGCGCAGTCCGAGGCCACTAGCTCCAGGTATGTGAAGGCACGCGACAGGACGTTGAGAACAAAAGCGCCATACGCTGTGGCGCGCACGCTGTCCACGTCTGCACCGTACTGCTCAAGGCGGTTGTTTGACTCAACAAGCCTGTGTCTCAGCAAGAGATCAAGGTTTAACTCAAAGTCTTCCCTCATCGCGAAGACCTCGACAAAGTCCAGAGCGAGCGTGGCTGTCGGCATGAACGGGGCATTGATCCTATCGTGGCCGAGGAGGAGCTTCCCAAGAATGCGCAGCGCGGTGAAGTGTGACCCGTGTGACTTCGCTCGAATCTGATAGAGATTCGGGATCTTGCTCAACTCTTCATCGTAGAAGAATCGACTTGGAATCATGAAGGGCTTGATTACTTGATGGGTCTGAAGGGTCCACCGGTCAGAGGCAGTAATCTCATAGATATTTGTGTAGCCTGATACAACAAATCCCCTAAACAGATCAAGCGCCAGTCGGATGTTTCCGTGACTGCATGCCTCTAAGAAGCCCGCCAGATGAGAGTTTCGCGAGGTAAACTCCGCACGAAGGACTAAAAGCAAGCGCGTCAGCACCTCTTTGTCGAGGTTGTATGGCAGCAATTCGCTGTATTGGCCATCTTCCGATCTGAGCAACTTCATCAGATAGTCGATACGACGCAAGAAGACCTCCCTTGGTGGAGGTGCCGTTATGTGAAATCCCGAGTTCTGGTATGCATCGAGTACACCATGAATTGACGATGCATGGAAGCGCTCCTCGCGCATCGAGATGACCACAAGACAGGAAAGCCGACGCGAGACGTCCTGCGCGATGGTGAAACACAGCTCTTGATTCGCAGTAGAAAACTGATCAGTATTGTCGACCACCACGATCGGCGTCTTGTGATGAGCCTTCCAATACTCGGCCAATCGAGTAGCAACGTAGAGGGAATCTTGCTTCCACGCACCGATCAAGCTGTTTGCCTGAATATTGTAGTACTCGGACTTTTCATCTATACCGTAGAGCTGCTGCCTTTTGGCAAGATCGAATCGGTCGGCAAACAGTCGCTCCAGAGTCGCGCGCCCCTGATTTAGAAGCCCATCTTCGTCTAACGACGCAATCAGCTGCATCCACAGGTCGCGCTCAATCGCCTCGGCGATATCTGGGTTCTTAAGCAAATCGACTAGACAGATGATCGAGTGCTTCTTAACAATTTGAGGCGGACGCCAATAGAGCAGCTTGTTCAGAAATGTGGATTTACCAACACCTTTGCCACCAAACAGAACCACCACATCACCAGATCTCTTCTCAATAAGACTCTTGCTAAGGCGGTTGGCAAACTGCCCCCCAGTAGCCGCATCGCTAAAGTTCTTGACGTTGAAATTTTGAAGGTACGGAGTTAGCTCATCTTCCAATCGACGTCGTGCGTTAGCGAATGCAATGTCGTACTCGCGATCGCTCACGTAACACTCCTCCAGGAAGGCCGCGTCGTCGACGGGTATCACACCAAAGAAGTGATCAGCCAATGGCCGGAGCATAGACGCATACTGGTTAGCATCTACAGTAGCGGTGTACGCTGTAATCCGTGCCTTGGGGTAGAAGAGTTCTCGATTCTGGATGCTGGTATCAAGAAGCAGCTTCCGAAGGGACCCCGCTTGAGTTATCGACGAATATCCGAAATTTCTCTCCGCCTCGATGAACCTGTTAGCGAAGTAAGATAGCGACGGAATAACAAATGCCTTCAAAGTTCGCCAGTCAGACCCTTTCTGGTACGTGCGAAAGAAGATCCATTGATGCCCGTTTGTAATAGCACCAACATCACATCCAATGTCCACACAATACGCCCGGACCTGCTCAATCGCCGCCCGAATTGAGGGTGTTGTTAGAAGCGTTCGAACCGACACATAGAAGCCGGATTCACCATCGTTTAGGGAAGTTGGGAGTTCGAAATACTGCCCCTCGCGTTTGGCTTCAATCAGAACTAGGACGTCGTCCTTCCCCTTGCGAAGGACGTAGTCGGCAAAACCCGGGGCGATGTACTCCTCACAAGAAACCATGCTCCTCGGCCAGCCAAGCACATCGTGCAACATTGGGTCAATCACCCTGTGACGCGAGTCCGCTTCGTTAAGATCCCCATTTGCAGCACTAGCTAGACGGGTCGCAATCTCGTGAGCCTGCATATATTCGATCCTCTCAAGTGAGCGGGTACCAGGTCTAGTGTCGCCTATACAGGCGACGCCTCAGCAACCAAAGAGCGCTTTTGCCTTGTCAAACTCCAATGGTCGCAATCAGTTTTAAGCGGCCGCTGGCAAAATCACAAGAACGCCTCATCGCCACGCCGACTGATGCTGCCGGCAGTACTGCACCCCACCAAACCTCTTCTCGTTGTTCCAGCAAAACTTGCCTTCAGCAAACGAAATCTTGACGCCGCAGGTCGCGCAAATGAGTTTGCGGCGCTCGGGCGCGATTTCCTGAGACGGAACGGCCGCCGCCGCTGAAGGTACCGGCGCCTGCACGGGCGCCACGGGCTCGCGCCGCGGCGCAACAGCCGGCGGCACAGCAGCCACCGTCTCCACCCTCGGCTTCATGAACTCTGGCAACGCCAGCGGATCGCTCGGCCGGTGCTGCCGCACCAGCTTGCGCGCGAACTCCTCGATCGTGTCGGCGCCGCGGATGTTCATCAGCGCGCCGACGAAGCGGCCGGGCGTGAAGCTCGTGTTCTGCTGGAACTTCTCGTGCCACGCGCGGAAGCCGTCGGCCTTGATGACGTTGCTCGTGTCGAAGGCCTTGGCCGGCGGGCGGTGGATCAGCGACGAGGGGCTGACCAGCACGCAGTGTTCGATCTGCGGCGCGCCGCCGTTGCGGCCGCGGATTTCCAGCCGGTCGAACAGCTTGCGCAGCGGGCCTTCGTGGCGGCGGCTCTGCTCCAGCGGCGACGGGATGCCGAACACACGTTCGCCGGAATACTCGACCGAGAACTCGCCGTGTTCGTTGATGCGCAGGTTGCCGTTGAAGTTCTTCGTCTCCAGCAGGTAGACGTAGAGGCTGCGCGTGATGATCAGTTGGTCGATCTGCACCACCTCGCCGTCGACCTGGAAACGCAGGTCGTGCAGCAGCATGCGGTCGGGGTCGTCCCGCAGGTAGTTGTCGAGGAAGTGCGCCGCATCGCGCTCGCCGGCGATGCCGCGTTTCAGGCGGAACTGCTCGTCACGCAGCCAGTCGCGCTGGCGGCGGTCCAACAGCGGGGATTTCTGCAAATCCTCGAGCAGTGCGAGCCGCTTCGACTTGTCGTCGGCGGACTTGATCAGCACGCGATGACCTCCCTGGTCACTTTTGCCAGGGATCATGCCACCGCGTTACGCCCGCATACAAAGCTTCGCCCGCCCGACGCGCGCGAACTGCGGCACACGGGGCGGGCGAATGGGGGGATGAATCGGCGCGGTTTGCGTCAGGTCTAACGGGCCGTCCAGGCGGGCGCGGCCTCGGGCGACCGGCAGGGTCCCAACGTCCCCGCGGGCTGGTGGTCGGCCGGCTGCCCATGCGGCGCCGTCTTCACAACCGCAGCTAGCGCCCCGCTAGCAAGGAAAGATCGCTAGCTGCTGCACACAAGTAAAGTGTACTTTCACTAAACGCCACCCACAGCTAGGATTCCGGCGATGAAAGTCTCGAAGGAAGAGCTGGCCGCCGTGCTGGCGCAGTTCAACCCGTGGTGGCGCGGCGACGCCATCGCCGACCTGCCCGGCTGGCGGCGCGCCGCGTTCCAGGAGCTGCAGGGCTGGATGACCGCACCGCCGGCACCGCGGGCCGTGCTGCTGTCGGGGGCACGCCAGATCGGCAAGACGACACTGCTGATGCAGGCCGCCGACGCGCTGCTGCGCTCGGGCGTGCCGGCAGCCAACGTGCTCTACGCCACCTTCGACCACCCGCTGCTCAAGCTGGCCGGCGTCGACGCCGTGCTCGACGCCTGGCGCCAGCGCGAGCCGCGCGCCGACGGCCCCGAGTACCTGCTGCTCGACGAGGCGCAGTTCATCCGCGACTGGGGCACCTGGGTCAAGCATCAGGTCGACTTCCGCAAGGACCGCCGCATCGCGTTCACCGGCTCGGCGATGCCGCTGGTCGAAGCCGACCAGGAATCGGGCGTGGGCCGCTGGCACACGATCCGGCTGACGACGCTGTCGTTCTACGAATACCTGCAGATCAAGCGCGTGCAGCTGCCCGAACTGCCGCGGCTGCGCAGCCTGCGCCAGCTCTTCGACTGGCCGGCTGCGGACTTCGCGCGCTGCGCCGAGCGCGCCAGCGCCTACGTCGGCCACTTCCACGAGTACCTGGTGCGCGGCGGCTTCCCGCAGACGGCGCAGGTGGACAGCATCACCCAGGCCCAGCGCCTGCTGCGCGAGGACATCATCGACAAGGTGCTCAAGCGCGACATGACGGCGCTGTTCGGCGTGCGCCGCGTGCTCGACCTGGAACACACCTTCCTCTACCTCTGCATGCACGACGGCGGCCTGCTCGACATGGCCGACCTGTGCGCCAACCTGGAGGTCAAGCGCCCGACGGCGCTCAAGTTCATCGAGCTGCTGCAGGCCACGCACCTGATCTACCGCCTGCCGCCCTTCGGCTACGGCAAGGACGTGCTGCGCGCGCGCTACAAGATCTACCTCGCCGACGCTGCCATCGCGCCGGCGGTCATGCTGCGCGGCAAGACGGTGCTGGAGGACCCGGCGGCGCTGGGCGTGGCCACCGAGACGGCGGTGTTCAAACACCTGTTCGCACGCTACTACGCGCAGTCGGTGCGCTTCAGCTACTGGCGCGGCAAACGCGAGCACGAGGTCGACCTCGTGGCCGAGGCCGGCGGCGAGCTGGTGCCCTTCGAGGTGAAGTACCGCGCCCAGCACACCGGCACGCGCGAGCTCAAGGGCCTGATCGAGCTGTGCCGCACTCAGCGCATCGCGCGCGGCTACGTCGTCACCAAGTCGCTGGACGACTTCGGGCCGCTGCAGGGGCTGCCCGAGGACGCGGCGCAGGCCGGCACGCAGATCATGCGCGTGCCGGCGCCGCTGCTGTGCTGGTGGATGGGCGCCAGCGAGATCCCGGCGGACACGCCCGCCGAGTCCTGACGCGGCGCCCGCGCGGCCTTACAGCTTGTAGTTCAGCGTCAGCGACACCTGGCGCGGCGCGCCGTAGAGCGCGCCGCCGGACAGGCCACCGATGTACTTCTTGTCGCTCAGGTTGTCGACGTTCAGGCGCACGGTGGTGCGCTCGCTCCACTCGTAAGCGGCAAAGGCGTTGGCCAGCAGGTAGGCGCCCTGCTGCACGGTCTCGGCGGCGTTGCTGACGTCGGACTGCCAGCGCCCGCCCACGCCCAGCCGCAGCTGCGGCAGTGCCGCCAGGCGCGTGTCGAAGCGGAAGTTGACCGTCGTGCGCGGCATCCACAGGCTGGTGTCGTGGCCGTCGGGGCCGGTGAGCTTGAGCCGCGTGAAGCCCAGCGTGACGCGCGAGTCGGCGCCGATGCGGCCGGTGGCCTCGGCTTCGAAGCCGCGCGACTTCACGTCTTCAGGCGTGTACCAATAGTTGCCGGTGTCCGGGTTGACGCCGGCGTAGGTGGCCAGGCCCTTCTGCTCGGCGGTGAAGACGGCGAAGGTGGTCAGCAGCTTGCGGTCCAGCCACTCGGCCTTGACACCGGCTTCGGTGTTCACGCCCTTCATCGGGTCCAGGTAGACGTTGTTGTAGTCCGTCTGGTCCTGGTTCTGGAAGATCGTCGAGTACGAGACGTAGCCCAGCAGCGCCGGCGTGATGTCGTAGGTCAGGCCGACGTAGGGGCTGGTCTCCTTGGTGTCGGGGTAGCTCACGCCGTTGACGCCGGCGTTGCCGTAGCGGCTGGCGCCTTCGCGCTGCAGCTTGATCGCGTTGACGCCGACGATGGCCTTCAGCCGCTCGGTCAGCGTCAGGCGCGACGCGGCGTACAGGCGCGTCAGCGTCTGCTCGCCGTTGGTCGTCGACGCGACGCCGGTCCACTCCGGCTCGGGGTAGACGTCGCCGCGGTACGGGAAGGCCGGCAGCGGCAGGTCGCCGTAGGTCTCGGCGTCGTAGCCCTGCGTCGCGGTGTCGGTCTTTTGGTGCGAGCGGCTCAGGCCGGCGATCAGGCTGTGGCGGCGGCCGAAGGCGTCGAATTCGCCGCTGAGGTTCAGGTCGAACAGGTTGTTCGTCGTCGTGCCGTGGCTCTTGTACGGCCAGCCGATCAGCCCGGTGTTGTCGGGATTCAGCCCGTTCACGCCTTTCGGCAGGTAGGCGTAGAAGAGCTTGGTGTCCTCGGTCGTCTCGCGGTGGTTGAAGGTGGCCTTCAGCTCCCAGTCGGGCGACAGCTCGTGGCGGTACTCGACGAAGGCGTTGTTGCTGCGCGTGTTCCAGTAGGTCCAATCCTGCGAGGTCGACGACGATCGGTCGAACTCGGCCTGGCCGCCGCCGGCGTAGTTGAGCGTCAGCGAACCCCACATCGGCTGGTCCTGGTTGCTGCGCTGGTGGCTGAAGCCGAAGGTCAGCACGCCGTGGTCGCCGATCTGGCCGTCGACGACGCCGTAGACGGTGCTGCGCAGGTCGCGCAAGCCGCGCAGGTAGGAGTCCTTGTCCTCGCGCGCGACGACCAGCCGGCCGGCCCAGCGGCCGTCTTCGGTCAGCACCTTGTTGTAGTCCAGCGCCAGACGGTTGCTGCCCTGCGGGCCCCAGGTGACGTTGGCTTCGCCGCCGTCCTCGTTCTTCGGCCGCTTGCGCACGTAGTTGATCGTGCCCGAGGCGTTGCCGACGCCGGTCAGCAGGCCGTTGGCACCGCGGATCAGCTCGATGCGCTCGAACAGGTAGCTGTCCTGCTGGCCGACGACGACACCCCAGTCGTTGCTCATGCCGACGCCGTCGATCTGCGTCAGCTGGATGTCGAAGCCGCGCGCGTTGAAGCTGACGCGGTTGGTCTCGTACTGCTCGATGTTGATGCCGGTGCCCAGCAGCAGCGCGGCGTTGCTGCCGGTGGCGCCGAAGTCCTCGATGTCCTGGCGGTCGATCGTGCTGATCGACTGCGGCGTGTCCTTGATCTCCAGCGGCAGCCCGGTGGCGCCCTTGGAGACGCGGCGCGCACGCTTGGCGGTGACGAGGATCTTCTCGGCGCCGCCGGCGTCGGCGGTCGTGGTGGTGGCGTCGGTCTGGTTCTGGGCGGCCTGGTCGGCCTGGGCCTGCGCCTGGGCGGCCAGGCTGCAGACGGCGAGCGCGCAGGCGCTCAGCATCAGTTTGCGGGTCATGCGGATGGGGGCTGGTGATGGGGTCGGTCGAGCTGCCGACGTCCCTTCTGTTGATGATAACGTTTCTCGTTTCCATTACCATCTGCAAATCGCGCCCGTCGTCTGGGCCCCACGAAAGACCGCATGTCCCCCGATTTCCGCCGCCTCTGGGCCTGGCCGCTGGCCCTGGGCCTGCTCACCGCTTCCGGGCTGCTGAGCGCGCTCGTCTCCGACGCCTGGGGCGACGTCTGGGCCTGGTTGGCGCTGGGCGTGCCGGTGGCCGTGGGCGGCTGGTTCTCGCTGGTGCGGGGGGCACGATGAAGGCGCGTTCGCTGCGCGTCTGGAGCGCGGTGCACACCTGGACGAGCCTGGTCAGCACGCTGTTCATGCTGCTGCTGTGCCTGACCGGGCTGCCGCTGATCTTCCACCACGAGATCGAGCACCTGTCGGGCGACGAGGTCGAACTGCCGGTGCTGGCCGCGCCGCCGGCCGCGCGGCCGCTGGACGAGGCGATGGCCGCGGCGCGTGCGCTGTACCCGCAGCGTGTCGTGCAGTACGCCGCGCCCGACGAGGAAGAGCCGCTGATCTGGCACTTCACGCTGACGCCGACGCCGGCGCCCACCGACGACTACAAGTCGGTGGCCGTCGACCTGCGTACGGCCCAGGTGCTGCGCGACGCGAAGACCGGCGAAGGCTTCATGTACTGGATGCAGCGCCTGCACATCGACCTGTTCGCCGGCCTGCCGGGCATGCTGTTCCTGGGTTTCATGGGTCTGCTGATGGTGGTGGCCATCGTCTCGGGCGTGGTGCTGTACGCGCCCTTCATGCGCCGGCTGGACTTCGGCACCGTGCGCCGCGAACGTTCGCCGCGGCTGAAGTGGCTGGACCTGCACAACCTGCTGGGCATCGTGACCCTGGTCTGGGCGACGGTCGTCGGCTTCACCGGCGTCATCAACACCTGGGCCGACCCGCTGGTGAAGTACTGGCAGTACTCGCAGCTGAGCGCGCTGCTGGCGCCCTACGCCGGCCGGCCGCTGGTGCCCGAAGCCGACCGCGCGCCGGTGCAGAAGGCGCTCGACGCGGCGCTGGCGCACACGCCGGGCCAGCAGGTGTCCTTCCTCGCCTTCCCGGGCACGGCCTACTCCAGCCCGCACCACGTCACCGTCTTCCTGCGCGGCGACACGCCGCTGACGTCCAAGCTGCTGAAGCCGGTGCTGGTCGACGCGCGTACGGCCACCGTCACCGCCTCGCCCGCCCTGCCCTGGTATCTGACGGCGCTGCTGATCTCGCAGCCGCTGCATTTCGGCGACTACGCCGGCATGCCGATGAAGATCCTCTGGGCGCTGCTGGACGTGGCGACCATCGTCGTGCTCGGCAGCGGCCTGTACCTGTGGCTCAAGCGCCGCGCGACACGCACGCGCGAGGCCGCCATCGGCGAGACCGAGGACGGCGTGCCGGCGCTGACTTGAGAAGACTCAGGTCCGCCAGATGCGCGGCGGGTTCGGCGCCAGCCCCCAGAGCACGCGCCGCCAGGCCGCACGCAGCTTGACGGCCAGCGCCATCGCCGGCTCGACGCGGTCGGCCAGCACCCGCGCGACGACCACCGGCGCATGCGGCGACGTGACGCCGGCGGTGGCGGCCAGCGCGTCGCCGTCGATCACTTCGCGCGCGGCCTCGACCAGCGCCGTGCGCCGCGCGGCGTCGAAGCCGGCGCCGCCGGCGGCGCAGAACAGCGTGCCCAGCACGCGGTGGCCGGCGAATCCGCAGGGCCCGTCGAGCAGCACGCGGTCGCTGCCGTCGACGATGCCGGCGTCCAGCCAGACGCCCGGCAGCTCGCAGCGCTGGGCGTAACGCCCGGCGTCGAAGGCCTCGCCGGCCGCGGGCAGGCCCAGCGCCAGCAGATCCCAGGCGATGGCCTCGGCACCCGGCGACAGGCGCAGGCTCAGGCTGTTGTCGGCCAGGCAGGCGCGGTGGGCGATGGTTTCCATCGGCAGCCATTCCAGGCGCGCGCCGGCGGCGAGGTCGAAGGCGACGCGCTGGCGCGCGGTCTCGCCGGCGCTGCGATAGAAGCGTGTCGCGCCGGGCGTCGTCAGCACGGCGTGCGTGCCTTCGGCCAGCGTCGCGTCCAGCTCCAGCACGTCGCCGCCGACGATGCCGCCCGGCGGGTGCACCAGCACGTGGTGGCAGATGCCCGGGCCTTCCGGATAAAGCCGCTGCAGCACCCGCAGCGGGCCGTGGTGGCGATCCAGCGCGATGCAGCGTTCGCCGTCGCGGCTGTAGTCGATGCGGAGGTGGCCGTGCCAGCCCATGAACGGCGGGCACGCAGCGCCCGGGAGTGAGGTCGGCGCCGAGTTTAGGGGCTCAGGCCGCGGCCGGCGTGCGCGCCGCTTCGGCGGCCAGTTCGTGCGCCAGGCGGCCGACACGCGCGATGGCCTCGCGCTGCGCCTCGCCCCAGTCGCCGCCCAGGCTCAGGCGCACGCAATGGCGGTAGCGGTCGCTGGCGCTGAACATCGTGCCGGGCGCGATGCAGATGCCGAGCGCAAGCGCGCGGCGGAACAGCTCCAGCGAGTCGACACCGCCCGGCATCTCGGCCCACAGCATGATGCCGCCGGCCGGATCGGTGATGCGCGTGCCGCGCGGGAAGTGCGCCGCGACGAGGTCACGCGCCTCGGCCATGCGCGGCGCCAGCGCGCGCCGCAGCCGGCGCAGGCCGGGTTCGTAGCCGGGCTGGGTCAGCAACTCGGCCATCGCCATCTCGACGACGCCGGTGTTGCCGCCGCCGAAAGCCGGCTTGATGCGCCGCACCTCGGCACCGAAGCGCCCGGCCTCCAGCCAGCCGACACGCAGCCCCGGCGCCACGGTCTTGGCGAACGAGCCGCAGACCATCACCAGGCCTTCGCTGTCGAAGGACTTCACCGCGCGGCGGTGCTCGTCGCGTTCGGCGAGGTCGTTGTAGATCACGTCCTCGATCATCGGCACCTGGTGGCGCGCCAGCAGCTGCGCCAGCCTCCGCCGCTCGGCCACCGGCATGCAGCCGCCCAGCGGGTTCTGCAGCGTCGGCACCGCCAGCAGCGCGCGCACCGGCTGCGTCTGCAGCGCCAGCGCCAGCGCGTCGACCGACAGGCCGTGGCGCGGGTGCGTCGGGATCTCCAGCGCGCGCAGGCCCTGGGCTTCGAGGATCTGCAGAAAGCCGAACGAGGTCGGCGACTCCAGCGCGACGGTGTCGCCGGGCCGCGTGACGGCGCGCAGGCACAGCGCGATCGCTTCGTTGCAGCCGCCGGTGGCGACGATGTCGCGCGCATCCAGCGCCAGGCCCATCGCCAGCGCGCGGCGCGCGATGGCGCGGCGCAGCGTCTCCTCGCCGAAGCCGCCGGCGTACTGGGTCAGCAGCGCGCGGTGGCGCAGCGTCGCCTGGCTCAGCGCGCGGCGGATGCGCGCCTCGGCGAACAGCGAGGCCGACGGACAGGCGGCGCCCAACGAGACGACGCCGGGCGCGCCGTTGAGCTGCATCATCAGCTCGTACAGCGAGGCGATGTCGACCGCCAGCGCTGCCTGCGGCGGCGACGAGGTCGCCGGCTCGGCCGGGCGCTGGCCACGCTGGGCGCTGGCGACGAAGTAGCCCGACTTGGGCCGCGCCTGCACCAGACGCTCGTCTTCCAGCGCGCGGTAGGCCTGCAGCACGGTGGCCACGGCCACCTGCTCGTCGCGCGCGGCCTGGCGCACCGACGGCAGGCGCGCGCCGGCCGGCAGCGTGCCGGCGCGGATCGCGGCGGCCAGCCGGTCGGCGAACTGGCGGTACAGCGGGCGGGCGGCGTCCATCGGCGCATTGTCGGCGCGCCCCCCGGCGGCAGACCGGTACAGATCAGAGCCGAACAGGGCAGCACAGCCGCACGCCGCGCCCATCTGTGCCGGTGAAGCCCGTGCCGCGCTGTGGCTGGCGGCCACCCGGCCGCGCCGCGAGCATGGCCGCCATGGACACCACCGCCCTCCTCCTCGCTCCCGGCCAGGCGCTGACGCTGCCGCCGGGCCCCGCCGGCCGCCGGCTGCGTGTGCTGCAGGGCCGCGTCTGGCTGACGATCAGCGGCAATGCCGAAGACTTCTTCGTCGTCGCCGGGGAAGAGCTGGCGCTGGGCGCGTGCGGCCCGGGGGGCGTCGTCGTCCAGGCCGAGGGCCGGGAGGCCGCTTCGCTGCGCTGGACAGCAGCGCCGGGCGCCGTGGACCTTGGCGCCCGGCCCCACGAGGCGGCCGCCGGCGCGCCGCCTCGGCAGCAGGTGGCGGCGGGCTGAGCCGCCGCCCTGCTGCGGCGCTCAGCGTGCGCGCTGGCGGCGTGCGGCGCCGGCGCTCAACAGCGCCAGCGCGGCGAGCGCGAGGCTGGCCGGCTCGGGGACGTCGCCCGTGATCTCGCGGCCGATCTTCTGGATGGCCGCACGCTCGAAGTCCTGGAAGTTGGCCGCCGTCACGACGAAACCGTCGGCGGTGCGCAGGTTGTCGCGATACCAGTTGGTCAGACCGGTGCTGCCATAGGTGCCGTCTTCGATGGCCAGGCCGTTGATCGTGATGCCGAGCGCCGCCGCCGCGTCGCGCGCCTCCCGCAGCGCCGGGCAGTCGGCCGTGCCGTTGGGCGCCGGATCCGGGCAGGGGCTGCCGACGTTCTGCGTACCGTCACCGGACACGTCGATCACCTTGCGCACGCCCTCGAAGGCATTGCCGGTGATGGCCGACGTGCCGCCGACCACACCTTCGTAGACGTCCGTGCCGTTGCGGATGCCCACCGGCGTCATCGCCACCAGGGAGGCGACAAAGGCGTCGATCTCGTCCGACGTGGTGAGCCGTGTCCAGGCGACAGCCTCGCTCGCCCCTTGCGAAAAATGCACGACGTTGACCGCGATGCCGCCGGACGACGCAAAGGACAGGATGCTGCTGCGGATCGAAGTGTCGTTGAATGCCGCGACATAACCGTCGCGTTGCAGCGCGTATTCGGCGGTATCGACGCTCGGCGAAATATCCATCACCAGCGACAACTCCAGCGCAACAGGCACTGCACTGGCCGTCCCGAGTAGACCGAAAGCCAGGCCTCCGGCGAGCAATACATTTCTCAATGACATTGATTCCTCCATGACGTTTTCGTGACGCAGCCACCGCGGCGCGGGGCGGCGGCGCAACGCAAAACGGATGCCGGTTTGCCCACCTAGAAATCGAATAGTCGTGTCGTGGCAACGAGTTGCCGAAACTGGGGGGATAGCGGATGCGACGCCACCCGGGCGCCAATGTCAAAAGCGCCGACGGCGAATGTGCGGCCGATGAGGAGGCGTCGAATGCGCCCGCCCGCGGGCGGTCTCAGCCGCCGCGGCGCCAGAAGTCCCGGTGCAGCGCCGCGATCTCCGGAACTGCGGCCGGCACCGGGCCGATGACTTCGATGTCACGCTGGCCGCGGGCGAAGACCTCGCGGCACGGCAGGTCCAGCGTCGGGTTCTCGGGGTGGGCGCCGGTCAGCGCGAGCAGCTCGCGTTCGGTCATGCCGTAGACCAAGCGGCCGATGCCGGCCCAGTGCTGGGTGCCGGCACACATCGCGCAGGGCTCGACCGTCGTCACCAGCGTGCAGCCGGCCAGGAAATCCGGCGCCCAGCGGCGCGCGGCCTCGCGCGCCAGCACGGCTTCGGCGTGTTCGACGGCGCTGACGTTGCCCTGCTCCAGCAGCACGGTCTCGCCGTCGGGGCCGACGAGCACGGCGCCGAACGGGTGCCGGCCTTGGGCCAGCGCACGCGCGGCGACCTCGTTGGCCAGTCGAAGCCAGGCGAGCAGGCGCTCGGGTGTCGTCATGTGCTTCATCCTAGCGGCGGCGCGCCAGCAGCAGCACCAGCACGGCGACCAGCGCCGCCTGCAGCCACCACAGCGCGGCCGGGTGGCCGCTGGCCTCGATCAGCGCGCCGGCGGCGGTGGGGCCGCAGGCCGACAGCGCCGTGTAGAGCAGCGAGACCTGGCGCACGCGGTGCGCGATCTCGGCAGCGTCGGGGCCTTCGGCGGCGTGCACCATGCCCAGCGTCAGCAGGCCGGCACTGGCGCCGCCGATCGCGAACGCGGCGGCGGCCAGCACCGGCGTCGACGCCGGCCCGACGAGCAGCGCCACGGTCGCCAGCGCGGCGGCGCCGGCGCACCACCCCGCGGCCGTGCGCGAGCCGCAGCGGTCGGCGCACCAGCCCAGCGGCACCTGGCAGAGCATGCCGCCGGCGCCCATCGCGGTCAGCAGGCGCGCGGTGTCGGCGCCGTCCAGGCCTTGCGGCGCCAGCGCCACGCCCAGCTGCGCCAGCAGCGCGCCTTCGATCCAGCCGCCGATGCCGGCGATCCAGGCGCCGGTGCCGACACGCCGCCAGGCCGCGGCGCCGTCGGCCGGCGCGTCGTGCGCGGCCAGCGGCCGGGCCAGCATCAGCGGCAGCAGCGCCGCCCCGCAGGCCGCGGCGCCGACCTGGAAGGCGTCGGCGCGCAACGTGCCCAGCGCGGCGACGATCAGCGGCCCGGCCACCGAGGCGATGCCGATCAGCGTCTCGTGCACGCCGACGATGCGCCCGCGCGCGGCGCCCGGCGCGATGCGGTACAGCCAGGTCTCGTTGCCGATCCAGCGCCAGCCCAGCCCCAGGCCGATGGCCGCCGACGGCAGCGCCCAGGCGGCGTGCGGCAGCACCGGCGTGGCCAGAAAGGCCGCGGCGCTGCACACCAGCCCGGCGAGCACCGTGCCGCGGTAGCCCAGCGCACGCACCAGCGCGCCGGCGCTCAGCAGCCCGGCCAGCATGCCGAGCCAGAAGGCGCTGCCGACGACGCCGACCTCGCCGGCCCCGGCGCCGCGTGCCTGCAGCGCCAGCGGCAGCAGCACGGCGCCCAGGCCGTACTGGCCCAGCTGGGCCAGCAGCGAGACGGCGTTGAGCGCGACGACGCTGCGCCAGGCCGGCGCGGCGTTCAGTGGTTCTGCGAGCCGCGGTGGGCCCAGCTCGTCGTGCGCTTCTCGATCCAAGAGAACAGCTCGTACATGACCATGGCCATCGCGCCGATCGTCACCAGCCCGGCGAAGGCCAGCGGCATGCGCTGCTGGCTGCCGGCGGTCTGCATCAAGTAGCCGATGCCGGAGTCGCCGGCGGTCATCTCGGCGAGCACGGTGCCGACGAAGGCCAGCGTGATCGCGATCTTCAGCGAACCGTAGAAGTACGGCAACGAGCGCGGCAGGCCGACCTTGACGAGCACGTCCCAGCGTTTGGCGCCGAGCACACGCAGCACGTCCTCCAGCTCCGGCTCCAGCGTCGCCAGGCCGGTGGCGATGTTCACCGTGATCGGGAAGAACGAGATCAGGAAGGCCGTCAGGATGCCCGGCCCCAGGCCGATGCCGCACCAGACGACGAGGATCGGCACGACGGCCGCCTTGGGCACGGCGTTGAAGCCGATCAGCAGCGGGTACAGCGCGGCGTAGGCGGCGCGCGAGCTGCCGACCAGGAAGCCCAGCAGCACGCCGACGACGATGGCCAGCGCGAAGCCGAGCATCGTCACCCAGAAGGTCTTCCAGGCGGCTTCGAGCAGCGGGCCGCCGAACTCGGTGAACTCGCGGCCGATCTGGATCGGGCTCGGGAAGATGAACTCGGGGATGTCGAAGCCGGCGACCAGCAACTCCCACAGCAGCAGCAGCAGCGCCAGCAGGCCCCAGGGGGCCCAGCGTTCGAAGTTCTTGCCCAGTTTCATTCGGACCTCACGGCTTCACTGCGGGACGGCGACGCCGCTCTTGCGGATCGCACCGATGTGGCCGCGCAGCTCGTGCACGATCTCGGTGAACTCGGGCGTGTAGGTGATCTCCAGGTCGCGCGGGCGCGGCAGGTCGATCTCGCGCCGCACGACGAAACGCCCCGGGCTCTTGCTCATCACGTAGACGGTGTCGGCGAGGAACACGCTCTCGCGCAGGTCGTGCGTGACGAGGATGACGTTGAACTTCTGCGCCGCCTGCAGGTCGCGCAGCGTGCACCACAGCTCCTCGCGCGTGAACGCGTCGAGCGCGCCGAACGGCTCGTCGAGCAGCAGCATCTTGGGCTCGTGGATCAGCGCGCGGCAGATGCTGGCGCGCTGCTGCATGCCGCCGGAGAGCTGCCACGGGTACTTGTCCTCGTAGCCGGCGAGGCCGACGCTGGCCAGCAGCTTGCGCGCCTTCTCGACGTACTCGGCCTTCTTCGTGCGGAAGCTGCTGCGGTAGGGCTCGACGATCTCCAGCGGCAGCAGCACGTTGGCCAGCGTCGTGCGCCAGGGCAGCAGGCTGGGCGCCTGGAAGGCCATGCCGGTGATCTTCAGCGGGCCGTCGACCTCGCGGCCGCCGATGATGATCGTGCCGCGGCTGGGCCGTCTGAGGCCCGTCGCCAGCTTCATGAACGTCGACTTGCCGCAGCCCGACGGCCCGACGATGGCGATGAACTCGCCCTCCTCCACCTGCAGCGTGATGTCCTCGACGGCGAACTGGCCCTGGGCCAGCAGCTCGTCGTTGTAGGCGAGCCAGACCTCGCGGAAGTCGACGAAGGCGCTCACTTCTTGACCGGCGGCAGGATGTTCAGCTCGGCCTTGCTCGGCAGGTAGGCGTCGGTCCAGACCGAGGTCGGGTTGACGCGTGTCTTCGTCGCGAACGCGTCGGACACCTGCGAAGCCATCAGCGCCAGGCGCCCCGGCACGGCCTGGCCGAAACCTTCGATGCGCGCGTCGGGGCTGGCGACGACCGAGTCGATCGCCATCTTCAGCCGGCGCTGCTCGAGCGCGACGTTGATGATGCCGTCGCGGGCCTTGACGTACTGGATCGCGCCGTCGGGGTCGGCGATCACTTCCTTGGCGCCCTTGGTGAAGGCAGCCAGGAACGCCTTCACCGCCGCCGGGTTCTCCTTCAGCAGCTTGGGGCTGGCGATGATGACGTTGCCGTAGAGCTTCACGCCGTACTGGGCGTAGGGCAGCACGACGATGTCCTGCGTCTTGACGCCACGCGACTCGAGGTTGAGCAGCGAGGTGAACGAGAAGCCGGTGATCGCGTCGACGTCGCCGCGCGCGAGCATCGTCTCGCGCAGCGGCGGGTCCATGCTGACCCAGGTGACGTTGGCGACCTTGTTGGCCTTGGCGAAGATCGGCCAGCCGCGGCGGCCGGCGTCGAAGACCGGGGCGCCGAGCTTCTTGCCGGCGAGGTCGGCGGGCTTGGTGATGCCGCTCTTCTTCAGCGCCAGCACCGCGGCCGGCGTGTTGTTGTAGACCATCATCACCGCGACCGGCTTGTTAGCCGCGTCGGGGTTGTTGGCGTGGAACTCCATCAGCGCCGCCATGTCGGCGAAGCCCATGTCGTAGGTGCCCGAGGCGACACGCGTGACGGTGCCGCCCGAGCCGTTGCCGGCGTCGATCGTCACGTCCAGGCCGGCGGCCTTGTAGTAGCCCTTGGCCTGCGAGGCGAGGAACAGCGCCGCCGGGCCTTCGAAGCGCCAGTCGAGCTGGAACTTGATCGGCGTGGCGGCCTGGGCGAGCGCCAGGGCGGGCGCGGCGAGCAGCGCGCCGGCGGCGAGAAGGCTGCGGCGCTTGAGCGGGAACGAGGTCATTCGGGCGGGCTCCTGAGGGCGAGGACGGGGACTTCTGTATGCAAAACGCAAGTTCCGTGCTCACCCGCGGCGAGCCCGCCGCGCGCTCGCGCCGCCGCTATGCGTCGGCGCGGTGCACCGGCGCGGACAGCAGGTCGAACAAGGTGCGTGCGACGACCCGCGTCGCACCGCACAGGTCCGCCAGGTCCAGGTGCTCGTCGGCGCGTTTGGCGTTGCTCTCGAGCACGGTGCGCGGCCCGGCGCCGTAGATGACGGCCGGCACGCCGCGGGCGCCGTACAGGCGCACGTCGGTGTACAGCGGCGTGCCCGAGGTCTCGACCGGGTGGCCGAACACCGTCTCGGCGTGGCGCTGCAGCGCCGACACCAGCGCGCCGTTGCCGGCCTGGGGCTTCAGCGCCTGGGCCAGCAGGATGCGGCGGATCTCGACCCGCACGCCGTGCGAGCTGGCGACGGCGGCGTTGATCAGCGCGCGCACCTCGGCTTCGACGGCGGCGGCGTCTTCCTCGGGGATCATGCGGCGGTCGAGCTTCAGCACCACCTTGCCGGGCACGACGTTGGTGTTGCTGCCGCCTTCGATGCGGCCGACGTTGAGGTACGGGTGGGTGATGCCGGCGACCTGCGAGCGGCGGCCACGCAGCACGTCGTTGTGGGCGTAGAGCGCGGCCAGCAGCTTGGTCGCCGCCTGCAGCGCGTCGACGCCGGTCTGCGGATAGGCGGCGTGCGAGGCCAGGCCGTGCAGCGTCACCTCCAGCTGCAGGCAGCCGTTGTGCGCGGTGACGACCTGGTGGCTGAAGCCGGCGGCGATCAGCAGGTCGGGTTTCGTCAGCTCGTGCTGCAGCAGCCAGCCGGGGCCGAGCTCGCCGCCGAACTCCTCGTCGTAGGTGAAGTGCAGCTCCACCGCGCCGGCCAGCGGCAGGCCCAGCGACTCCAGCGCCCGCAGCGCGAAGGTGTAGGTCGCGAAGTCGCTCTTGCTGACCGCCGAGGCGCGGCCGTAGAGCTGGCCGTCGACGACGGCGCCGCCGTACGGGTCCTGCGTCCAGCCTTCGCCCGGCGGCACGACGTCGCCGTGCGCGTTGAGCGCGATCGTCGGGCCGCCGGCGGCGAAACGCCGGCGCACGATCAGGTTGGTGATCGACTGCAGGCCGTAGGCGTGCACCTGCTCGGCCGGCACCGGGTGGCGTTCGGCGGCGTAACCGAAGCCGGCCAGCAGCTCGGCGGTGCGTTCGGCGTGCGGGGCGTTGTCGCCGGGCGGCGTGTCGGTCGGCACCCGCACCAGCTGCTGCAGGAAGGCCACTTCGTCGTCGAAGTGGGCGGCGATCCAGGCGTCGAGCGCGTCGTAGGCGGTGGTGGTCATTCGCGGGCGAGTTGGTCGAGCAGGTGGGCGAAGGCGGCGACGGCGAGTTCGGCGTTGTCGTCGTTCACGGTTTCGAGCGGGTTGTGGCTGATGCCGAGTTCGCCGCCGCGCACGAAGAGCATGGCTTGCGGCATCAGGCGGTGCAGCGTCATCGCGTCGTGGCCGGCGCCGCTGGGCATGCGGTGCACCGGCAGGCCGAGCGCGGCGACCGCAGCCTCCCAGCGCGCTTGCCAGGCCGGCGCGCTGGGCGCGGCCGGGGCCTGCATCGTCGGCGTCAGCGTGAAGGCGACGCCGCGGCACTGCGCGATCTCGGCGAGGTCGGCGAGCACGGCGTCGGCCACCGCATCGCGCGCGGCGTCGGTCGTCGCGCGCACGTCCAGGCTGATGCGGCAGCGCCCGGGCACGACGTTGATCGAGCCGCCGGGCACCTCGACGATGCCGACGGTGGCCACGGCGTCGGGCACGGCGGCGGCGCGGCGTTCGGCGGCGAGCACGAACTCGGCCGCGGCGGCGGCGGCGTCGCGGCGGCGGTCCATCGGCGTCGTGCCGGCGTGGCTGGCGAGGCCGGTGATCTGGCCGGTCCAGCGCCGGCTGCCGTTGATCGAGGTGACGACGCCCAGCGGCAGGTCGAGCTCGGCGAGCACCGGGCCTTGTTCGATGTGGACCTCGACGTAGCCGAGGTAGCGCGCCGGGTCGCGGCGTTCGGCGGCGATGGCGTCCATCGTCGCCGGCAGGCCGGCGGCGCGCATCGCGTCGCGCATCGTCACGCCGGCGGCGTCGGCCTGGTCCAGCCAGGCGGGGTCGAAGTCGCCAGTGAGCGCGCTGGAGCCGAGGAAGGTGGCGGCGTAGCGCTGGCCTTCTTCTTCGGCGAAGGCGACGAGCTCGATCGCGAACGGCAGCCGCCGGCCTGCGGCCTTCAGCGCGGCAACGGCTTCGAGCGCGACGAGGATGCCCAGCCGGCCGTCGTGGCGGCCGGCGTTGCGCACGGTGTCGTAGTGGCTGCCGGTCAGCAGCCGCGGCGCGCCGGGTGTGGCGCCGTCGTAGACGCCAACGACGTTGCCGACCGCGTCTTCGTGCACCGAGTCGAAGCCGCAGTCGTGCATCCAGCGCGCCAGCAGGCGCGCGCAGTCGCGGTGCGCCGGGCTCAGGTAGGTGACCGTCAGCTCGCCACGCTCGGCGTACGGCGGCTCGCTGAAGGCGGCCAGCGCCTCGGCGCGGTCCCAGACGGCGCGGCCGCGCTCGGGTTGCGCGGCCAGCTTTTCGGCCAGGCGGATCTCGGCGATGCGGTGCACCTGGCGCAGGCACTCGGCGAACTCGACCTCGGGGTGCGAGGCCAGCCGGCGCTCGAAAGTGGCGATGATCTCGGCGCGTGTCAGCCCGCGCCCACGCGGGCCGCGCACGGCGACGATGAACGGCCAGCCGAAACGCGCGTTGTAGGCCGCGTTGAGCCGCTGCAGCGTCGCGAACTCCTCGGGCGTGCAGGCGGTGAGGCCGGCGCGCTGCTGCTCGCCGGTGCTCTCGGCGGTCAGCGTGCCGGCGACCATCGCCTTGCCGGCGAGTTCGGGGTGGGCACGCAGCAGCGCCAGTTGCGCGTCGCGGCCGCCGGCGCGCAACGCCTGCACCAGCGCGTGTTTCAGCGCGGCGAGGCTGGCGAACGGCCGCGCGTCCCAGGCCGCCGCGGCAATCCACGGCGAGTGCTCGTAGACGCCGTCGAGCAGCGCGACGAACTCGTCGCGCGACGCGGCGTTCAGCGCGGCCAGCGTCGTCATCGGCCGTCCCAGACGTGCGCCGTCGCAGCGTCGAACGGGTGGTGCTCGGCCCAGTGGCGCGCGATGTCGATGCGGCGGCAGACCCAGACGCCGTCGTGGCGGCCGATGTGGTCGAGGAAACGCTGCAGCGCCGCGATGCGCGCCGGCCGGCCCAGCACGCGGCAGTGCATGCCGACGCTCATCATCTTCGGCCGGTCCAGGCCCGCCGGGTCGCCTTCGGCGTACAGCGCGTCGAAGCTGTCGCGCAGGTAGGTGTAGAGGTGATCGGCGGTGTTGAAGCCCTGCACCTGCACGCAGCGCATGTCGTTGGTGTCCAGCGAGTACGGCACGACGAGCTGCGGCGCCAGGCCGCCGTCGCTTTTGCGCACGTTGAGCCAGAACGGCAGGTCGTCGCCGTAGTAGTCGCTGTCGTATTCGAAGCCGCCGTGGTCGGCGACGAGGCGGCGCGTGTTGGGGCTGTCGCGGCCGGTGTACCAGCCCAGCGGCCACTGGCCGTTGCTCAGGCGGCGGATCTTCTGCACCGCCAGCGCGAGGTGCTCGCGTTCGACCGCATCGTCGACGGCCTGGTAGTGGATCCAGCGCAGGCCGTGGCTGGCGATCTCGTCGCCGCGCTCGATGAAGACCTGGGCCATCTCGGGGTAGCGCTCCAGCGCGTCGGCGACGCCGAAGATCGTCAGCGGCAGCCCGCGGCGGTCGAACTCGCGCAGGATGCGCCAGACGCCGGCGCGCGACCCGTACTCGTACATCGACTCGATCGTCATGTGCCGGTTCGGGAAGGGCTGGGCGTTGATCAGCTCGGACAGAAAGGTCTCGCTCGCCGGGTCGCCGTGCAGCGGGTTGTTCTCGCCGCCTTCCTCGTAGTTCAGGACGAAGGAGACGGCGATGCGCGCGCCGCCCGGCCAGCGGGCGTGCGGGGGGTTGCGGCCGTGGCCGCGCAGGTCGCGTGCGTAAGTTGTGCTCATGCGGCGGGTCTCAGCAGGTCGGCGAGGTCGCCGACTCTCGGTTGGCGTTGCAGGTTGCCGACGACGTTGCCCAGGTGCTCGGCCATCAGGCGCGCGGCGGCCTCGGCGTCGCGGCGCTCGATGGCGTCGACGATCAGCACATGCTCGTCCTGCGAATGGCCGGCGGCGTCGGCCGACTGGTACATCAGCGCGATCAGCGAGCAGCGGCTCAGCAGGTCGGCCAGCAGCTCGGCGAGCACGGCGTTGCCCAGGCACTCGGCGAGCACGACGTGAAATCGCGCCAGCAGCCGCGTGCGGCCGGCGATGTCGTGGCGGCGCACGGCGTCGGCCTCGGCGGCGAGGTGGGCACGCAGCGCCGCGACGTGAGCCGGCTCGGCACGCGCGCAGAGCTCGCGCACCATGCCGGTCTCCAGCAGGCGGCGGGCGTCGAAGACCTGGCGCGCCTCGTCCACGCTGGGGCGGGCGACGAAGGCGCCGCGACCGGGTTCCAGCGTCACCAGGCGGTCGCGGCTCAGGCGGTTGAGCGCCTCGCGCACCAGCGTGCGCGAGACGCCGAAGAGGTCGGCCACCGCCTGCTCGGCGAGCTTGGTGCCGGGCATCAGCCGGCGTTCGACGATCGCGGTGGTGATCGTGTCGACGATCTGCTGCGTCGTCGCGCCGGCGCCGGGCGCACGCCTGGGTGCCTCGTCGGGCGCGAGCGGCAGGGGGTCGGCGGGCGGGCGCGGCATCGGTGTGGCGGGAGTCGTCGATTAGTGTATACACTTTGGTCGACAACACGAACGGACCTCGCATGGGACATCTCAGCACCCACGTGCTCGACACCGCGCACGGCTGCCCCGCGGCCGGCATGGCGGTGACGCTGCAGCGCCTGGACGGCGGCACGGCGACGACGCTGAAGCGCCTGACGCTGAACGCCGACGGCCGCGCGGAAGGCCCGCTGCTGGCCGCGCACGAGATGGCCGCCGGGCGCTACCGGCTGCTGTTCGAGGTGGCGCCCTACTTCCGTGCACGCGGCGTCGAACTGCCCGAGCCGCCGTTTCTGGACACCGTGAGCATCGACTTCGGTATCGCCGACGCCGCCGGCCACTACCACGTGCCGCTGCTCGTCAGCCCGTGGAGCCACTCGACCTACCGCGGCTCGTGAACGGGGCACGGCGCTTGCAAGACCCGACGCGTTAACCTGTCTTCCGCAGTCGCCGTGGGCGGGCGCCCCGGCCTTCCGGGCTGCCCTCGGCGCGACACGAACCGGCTCAGAGCGCCCGCCGTGGTGAGCCACTCGCTTCGCGACGATTTCTGCTATGGAAACCTATCTTCTCGACTGGTCCAACCTGCTGCTGCGCTGGGCCCACGTCATCACGGCGATCGCCTGGATCGGCTCGTCGTTCTACTTCGTCTTCCTCGACAGCAGCCTGCTGCCGCCGAGCGACCCCGAGCTGAAGCGCAAAGGCGTCGACGGCGAACTCTGGGCCGTGCACGGTGGCGGCTTCTACAACCCGCAGAAGTACCTCGTCGCGCCGAAGGCGCTGCCCGAGCATCTGCACTGGTTCTTCTGGGAGAGCTACAGCACCTGGCTCACGGGCTTCGGGCTGTTCACGGTGCTCTACCTGTTCCAGGCCGGCACCTTCCTCGTCGACCGCACGCGGCTGGACTGGGCGCCGGGCGCCGCGGTGGCCGCTGCGCTGGCCTTCCTGGCGGTGTTCTGGATCGTCTACGACCTGATCTGCCGCACGCTGGGCCGGCGCGCCGGCGGCGACAGGCTCGTCGGCGCGGCGATCGCGGTCGTCGTCGTCTTCGCCGCCTGGCTGGCCTGCCAGTTGTTCGCCGGGCGCGCGGCCTTCCTGCTGGTCGGCGCGATGATGGCCACGGCGATGAGCGCCAACGTCTTCTTCTGGATCATCCCGGGGCAGCGCACCGTCATCGCGCAGATGAAGGCCGGCCAGCCGGTGGACCCGGTGCACGGCCAGCGCGCCAAGCAGCGCAGCGTGCACAACACCTACTTCACGCTGCCGGTGCTGATCGCGATGCTGTCCAACCACTACGGCTGGTTGACGCAGGGCACGCACAACTGGGCCGTGCTGGTGGTGCTGATGGCCGCCGGCGCGGCGATCCGCCAGTTCTTCGTCGCGCGCCACAAGGCCAAGCTCAACGGCGTGCAGCCGCCGTGGGGCTACGCGGCGGCCGGTGTCGTACTGATCGCCGCGCTGATCGTCTGGCTGGCGCCGGCGCCGCGTGCACCGCAGGCGGCCGAGGCCGCGCCGGTGACGCTGGCGCAGGTGCAGGCCGTCGTCGAGCAGCGCTGCGTGCTCTGCCACAACGCGCAGCTGCAGCAGAAGAACGTCGCGCTGCACACGCCGGAACTGATCCGCCAGCATGCGCAGCAGATCTACCAGCAGGCGGTCGTGCTGAAGGCGATGCCGCTGAACAACGCGACTGCCATCAGCGACGACGAACGCGCGCTGCTGGCGCGCTGGTACGAGGGCGGCGCCCGCTGAAGCGGCGCCGCAGCAGCTCAGCGCAGGTTGGCGGGGTAGCCGGCGGGCAGCTCGCTGGCGGCGCGGTCGATCACCGTCTCGTCGTCGGGGCCGCAGTCGCGCACGAAGGTGATCGTCGCGAACTCGTCGATGACCTCGGTCGGGTAGGCCGGGCCGGCCTCGCGGTAGGCCACCATCTGCGGGATGTGCTCGTTCTGGAAGCAGACCGTCTTCTTCGGGTCCTGGATCACCCAGCGCGGGAAGAAGATGGTGCCGTGGTAGACCATGTCGTCGAGGTTGGCGATCAGGCTGACGTCGGTGCCGGTGGGCTCGGTCCACGAGATCTTCCAGACGTTCTCGCCGACGCGGGCGATGAACACGCGCTGGTCCTTGACCCAGCGGCCGCCGACGATGCCGGAGTGGATGCGGTAGTCGATCGTCTTCGCGTTCTTGACGTAGACCTCGTAGTTCCAGCCGTTGCCGTAGGTGTAGACGATGTGCTTGCCGATGAAGCGGGACAGGTCGTGTGGGTCGAAGCGGGCCATCAGTTGCTCCAGGTGGAAGGCCGGGGCTCCGGCCGATGAATCCAGCTTAGGGCGGCCGATTCGATGGATGAGCGCAATTAATCGATGTGACCAATCCAATTTTCAGATGGATTAAGCTCGCGCCATGGTGCCCTCGACGACCCTCGAACACTGGGCGGTGCTGCAGACCATCGTCGAGACCGGCAGCTACGCCAAGGCGGCCGAGGTGCTGCACCGAAGCCAATCCTCGGTCAGCTACGCCGTCGCCGCCTTGCAGCAGCGCCTGGGCGTGACGCTGGTCGAACTGCGCGGCCGGCGCGCGGTGCTGACGGTGGCCGGCGAATCGCTGCTGGCGCAGGTGCGGCCGCTGCTGAAGAACTTCGGCGAGATCGAGATGCGCGCGCGCGGCCTGCGCGCCGGCGAGCGCACGGCGCTGACGCTGATCGTCGACAGCGTGTTCCCGAAGGAGCTGCTGTTCGCGGCGCTGCGCGGCTTCCAGCAGCGCCACCCGGCGGTGAAGCTGCACGTCACCGAGGTGCTGCGCACCGAGAGCGAGCCGCTGCTGGCGGCGCACGAAGCCGACCTGTACCTGATCACCCAGCGCCCCGACGACCCGGCGGCCAGCGACTTCCTGCTGTCGGTGGACTTCGTCGCCGTCGCCGAGCCGGGGCACGCGCTGCACGCCGTCGAGCCGCCGCTGAGCGCGGCGCAGCTGGACGCGCATCCGCTGGTCGTCATCGCCGACCGCCAGCTGCAGCGGCTGATCAAGGCGCACCCGGCGTCGCTGTGGTCGTTCACGACGATCGACGCGGCGATCGAGGCCGTGGCGCGCGGCGTCGGCTACGGCTGGCTGCCGCTGCACCGCATCCAGCCGCTGCTCGACGACGGCCGGCTGCGCCGGCTGCCGCTGGCGACGCAGCGGCTGCGCAAGACGCCGCTGTACCTGGTCTACGGCGACGAGTCGCTGAGCCTGGACCCGGTGGTCGCGACGCTGGCCGCGCTGATCCGCGGCGCTTGCAGCGAGCGCTGAGCCGCGGCGCCGCGGCGGGCGCGCCGCCGGAGATCAGTCGGGCTGGTCGAGCTGCCAGACCGTCGTGCCCCAGTCGCCGCCCAGTTCGGGCATCACCGTTCCGGCCACGAAACGCCGCCGCGCCGGCGCCGCCGGTGTCGTCCACCAGCCGGTGCGCGGGCAGGCCTCGCCGGCGATGCAGCGCTCACGGATGCCGGCGAGCCACGGGTCCGAAGCCCCGGGGATGCCGCCGCCGGAGTCGGCGATCTTTTCGACGAGGGTCCAGGTGGTGGGGATGGCGCGTTCGTCGGTGGTCCGCAGGTCGTCCGGGTCGTCGGGAGGCAAGGCACCACGGGCGACGTGCCCGCGTATGAGGAACTGAGAGCACCCAGCCGCCGCCGGCAGGTAGACGCCGCTGATGGGCACCTGTTGCCCACTCTCGACACTAACGGTACGGCTCGGAAGATAGAGCGGCCAGTTCTCAGGCGGATTAATTAGCCCGCGGGCACCTTCGTCGTAATCTACCGTCAAGCTGCCAGGCTCCCAATTGCAGTAGTAGGTGTGGTAGATATTCATAGCCATCCTCCACGCTTCGGCACGCTCCCGACTGTACTTTTCCCGAAGCTCATCCGACATCCAGTCCGCGCTGTAATCCCGAACAATGGAAGAAAACGTCGATCCAACGTTGCTACTCGCACCCAGCCCATCCAGATCACCATGAGCAACATCAACATAGCCGCGATTCAAAACATCTAGCGTCCATTTCATATTAGGAATAACTCGCCCACCCCAAGCGACATCTGGCTGACGCCAAGCCTCGAGATCTCGATAGTGCCGCGGCAAATTCAGCATGAATTTTTCGAGCGCGGACTCGGCAGCACGAAGACAACCCCAAAAATGGTCGCGCATCGCACCAAGGTAATCAAGCGACGCATAGCGCGAAAGCAAATATATCTCAGCAGGATTTAGGATGACGGTCATTTCTTCTTGCCTTGATACCAATTATTTACGAGCTCCGGCACACCAATCGGCGCAGGCAGATCATCAACCACTTCATTTGCATATCCCCAACCGGTCTTTGCACGCTTACTCATGAATGCGGGATCCAAGTCAACTGGAAACACAGCGATCTGCTCTCCTCCTCCGCCAAGCAACACTTTCTTGCCGTCTGAATCGACGACGGCCCGCTTATCCAAATCAATCAAATCCTGCGAAGCAGCGGGGCCACGCCAGACTCTCAAACCGTCCCCAGGAGGCACCTCATATACAACGTACTCACCATTTCCGTTCCAATGATGCCAAACCGCGTACCTCGACCGCCACGAATCCTTGCTATTCAATGCTTTAAATTCGCTTTCCAGCATCCAGAAAACACCATTATCGCCCGACTGGTAATCCACAACTCGAACCAAGCGCGTTCCGGGGCTTAAAACGTCCGCAACGACCCTCCTAGAAAACGTTGCATAGACACCGTTCATTGGATCATCAGCGGCGGGGCCAATATCAAAATGACCAGGCGGGACACGCGGAGGATTTAATAAGCTCGGATGAGGCGGATTGGCCGCGTGAATCACAGCCCCCGAACCGCGACGCACCAGAGCGAGGACACGACTAACCGGAGGTTTTGTAGACACCGCCTGATGATCATTGCGAGCATTCACCAGCGCCCGGTACTGCATATCTCCCTCAACCTCCAGTCGCCGCGCCAAACACTCCAACCAATACCGAACTGGCTCCAGGACCGGCTCCAGCCCGCGATCAAGTCGATCACGCAGCCAGCGCAATGAGTCGAGCAACTCGCCGGCCGTCCCGCTGCCGGCCGCCCCCTGCCAGCGGCGCACGCCGTCGAGGATCGGCTCCAAGGCCTTCAGTCCTTCGCTGTAAGCAGCCTTCAAGCGGTCAACATCCAGTGCGGACGCAAGCGTTCTTATCTCGCTGGCTAGGAAGTGATAAGCACCATCAATGCGCGAAGAAGACAGCGCTTGCCTCATTGGCGCGCTGTTCAGCAGCCAGCCAAGATGTTGAATACCGGCTTCGACTGCTGGAGCCGTAGCCTTCCAAAGGGCGGCCCCGAGAATCTTTTTGCGCCCATGGTGGCCAAGCCTGCTTATCCGGAACACTTCCCGCCTAGCACCCGCCACGACAACCTTCAATCCGGCCTTCAATACGCTGCCAACGCTCGGCAACAGCCCCACTAGCGTCAACACCAGCGCCACCCAGCGCCAGGGATCGTTCTCATCCTCCCTCAACGCCCGCACATTGGCCACCAGATCGCGCATATCGCTCAGCTGGTCGACCAGCGGGATCATCGAGATCAGGCCGCCGGTGATCGTCTGCGCCGTCGTCGGGTTGTCGGCGAAGTCGCCCTGCAGCACGACCCAGACCCACTCGGCCACCGCTTCGGCGTCGCTGCGCCAGCGCTCGGGCGCGCTGGCGAACCAGGCGAGGGCGTTCTCCAAGGGATTGGCGTCGGACATCGGCGCCTTGATACGCGCCGGCCTGACGGGCCGCATCGCCCCGGCGGGTGGGCCGCCCTTCGGGGCGCCAGTCACCTTAGCGACCGCTGCGGGCCACCCCGCATGCAGCAGGGCCGGGGGCTTGGACAGAATGGGCCGCGCCGCCCGTGCCGCGTCGGACACCGGGCCAGGACAAGACCAGGAGACAAGAATGAACGGCCTGATGATGCAGCAGCCGCTGCTGATCTCTTCGCTGCTGGTGCACGCCGAGCGCCACCACGGCGACCGCGAGGTCGTCTCGCGCCGCGTCGAAGGCGACATCCACCGCTATACCTATCGCGAGATGGCGGCACGCGCGCGCCGCCTGGCCAACGCGCTGGCGGCGCTGGGCGTCAAACCGTCCGAGCGTGTCGGCACGCTGGCCTGGAACGGCTACCGCCACATGGAGCTGTACTACGCCGTCTCCGGCGCCGGCGCGGTGCTGCACACGATCAACCCGCGCCTGCACCCCGACCAGATCGCCTACATCGCCGACCACGCCGAAGACCAGGTGCTGTGCTTCGACCTGAGCTTCCTGCCGCTGGTCGCAGGCGGTGGCCGGGCGCACGAAGACGATCAGCCACTTCGTCGCGATGACCGACCGCGCGCACATGCCGGCCGATCCGAAGATGCCCGAACCTGCTCTGCTACGAGGATCTGGTCGCCGCCGAGTCCGACCAGTACGAGTGGCCCGAGTTCGACGAGAACACCGCCAGCTCGCTCTGCTACACCTCGGGCACCACCGGCAACCCCAAGGGCGTGCTCTACAGCCACCGCTCGACGGTGCTGCACACCTTCGCGATCGCGCTGCCCGACGCGCTGAACTGCTCGGCCAACGACAGCATCCTGCCGGTGGTGCCGATGTTCCACGTCAACGCCTGGGGCCTGCCCTACGCGGCGTGCATGACCGGCGCCAAGCTCGTCTTCCCCGGCCCGGGGCTGGACGGCAAGTCGCTGTACGAACTGTTCGAGGCCGAGCAGGTGACGGTCTCGGCCGGCGTGCCGACCGTCTGGCAGGCGCTGCTGGCCTACGTCGACGCCAACGGGCTGAAGTTCAGCTCGATGCGCCGCACCGTCGTCGGCGGCTCGGCCTGCCCGCCGGCGATGCTGCGCAAGTTCGCCGAGGACTACGACGTGCACGTGCTGCACGCCTGGGGCATGACCGAGATGAGCCCGGTCGGCACGGTGGCCTCGCTTCAAGCCGCAGCACCTGGCGTTGCCGGTCGAGGAGCGCTACGCGGTGATGGCCAAGCAGGGCCGCGCGGTCTACGGCGTCGACATGAAGATCGTCGACCCGACCGGCCGCGAGACTGCCCGTGGGGCGGCCCGGTCTCGGGCGACCTGCTGGTGCGCGGCCCGTGGGTGCTGTCGCGCTACTTCAAGGGGGAAGGCGGCAACCCGCTGCGCGGCGGCTGGTTCCCCACCGGCGACGTCGCGCGCATCGACGCCGAGGGCTACATGCAGATCACCGACCGCAGCAAGGACGTCATCAAGTCCGGCGGCGAGTGGATCGGCTCGATCGACCTGGAGAACATCGCGATGGCGCACCCGGCGGTGGCGATCGCCGCCTGCATCGCCGTGCCGCACCCGAAGTGGGACGAACGCCCGCTGCTGGTCGTCGTGAGCAAACCCGGCGCCGAGCTGACGCGCGAGGAACTGCTGGCTTTCTACGAAGGCAAGATCGCCAAGTGGTGGACGCCCGACGACGTCGTCTTCGTCGACGCGATCCCGCTGGGCGCCACCGGCAAGATGCAGAAGAACAAGCTGCGCGAGATGCTGAAGGACTACCGCCTGCCCGCCGCCTGAACGGCCGGCGTGCCCGGCATCCCCTCGACGCAGGAGGGAGCGCCGGGCACGCGTCACGCCGCCGGCATGAGGGAAACGCGCGCACGCATCAGGCGCGCGAAGGGCCGCAGGCGATGGAATCGCCTCGTAACCGACCTGAGCCCGGGCAAGCCACTTGTCCTGGCGCAGATGCCGTTTTTCCGGGCCGGCTGCAGCGCCTCCCGCTTGATCTGGCGCAATTGGCGCCCCGGAGGGCTACTGGAAAGTGCCTCCACCCGCCTGTAGGCCGGGTAGGGGTGACAACATGCAACACAGTTTCCAGATGCCCGAAGGCGCCCTGGCTGAACGACCAGCGCGTCCGCCATTGCGTCCGACGACGACGGCTCGCCCGAGCGCCGTGTCGGTGCGCGACGACGACCGGCCCGAGACCCGTGGTCCGGACGCGCGCACCTGGCAAGGTCTTTTCGGCACGCCGGCGCTGTCCACCGCCGAGCAGCTCGCGCTGTCCTCGGTCGCGCGCATGCGCACGGTTCCGGCCGGCGCGGCCGTGTTCGACCGCCGCGACAGCGCCAACGCGCTGGTGCTGGTCCAGAGCGGCGACGTCGCGCTGGGCTATCGCGGCGCCGACGGCGTCTTCCACATCGAACGTCCGGTGCGCGGCCCGGCCTGGCTGGACCAGAGCTCCGCGTGGCTGCACGAGAACCACGCGCTCGATGCCCGTGCGACGACCGAAGCGGTCATCGTCGAGCTGCCGCGTGACGCGGTCCAGGCGCTGATCGAGCGTTACCCCGCGCTCGGCCGCCACCTCGTCGCCAGCCTCGCGCGTGAAGTGCAGACGCTGCAGATGAACACGCACGAGCTGATGCACAAGGACGCGCCGGCACGTTTCGCCGCGTGGCTGGTGCAGCGCATCGAGCTGACCGACGCCGCCGGCCTGCGCGGCGTGGTGCGCCTGACCGAACGCAAGCGCGACATCGCGTCCCAACTCGCGATCACCCCGGAGACGCTGTCGCGCCTGATGCGCAGCCTCACCCGCCAGGGCGTGATTTCGGTGGCCGGCTACAACGTCCAGGTGCTCGACGCACCGGCGCTGCGCCAGATCGCCACCGGCGGCTGATTCCTCCTCAAGGAACGTCGAAGGTTCGCGGGGGCTTCGGGCCCCCGCTTTTTCTTTGTGCCGTCAGCCGCGCGCGAGCAGCTGCGCGACGACGGCGACGGCGATGACCGCCGGCTCCTTGCCGGCGATGCCCGGCAGCCCGATCGGGCAGACCAGCCGCGCCAGCGCCTCAGCCGAATGGCCGCGCGCCGCCAGGCGGGCGAGGAAACGTTCGCGCTTGGTGCGCGAGCCGATCAGGCCGATGAGCCCCAGCTCCGGCCGCGCCAGCGCCGCGTGCACGATCTCCAGGTCCAGGTCGTGGCGGTGCGTCATCACCAGCACGCAGGCGCCGGCCGGCGCGCGTGCCACCTCGTCGGCCGCCGCGGCGGCGGCCACGGCCTGCACCTGAGGCGGCAGCTCGACGCCGGCGAAGGCGTCGTCGCGTTCGTCGACCCATTGCACGCGGCAGGGGATCTCGTCGAGCACGCGCACGATCGCGCGGCCAACGTGGCCGGCGCCGTGCAGCTGCAGCACGAACCGCGGCGCCGGCAGCGGCCAGCTTTCGGGCGGGCAGTCCGACAGCGGCAGGAAAGCCAGCGTCGCATGGCCGCCGCAGCACTGGCCCAGCGCCGGGCCCAGCGGCACGGACCATTCGGGCTCTACGGCGTCGCCGCGCAGCAGCGCGCGTGCACGTTCGATGGCCTTCAGCTCCAGGTGGCCGCCGCCGATCGTGCCCTCGACGCTGTCGGCCGCGACCAGCATGCGCGTGCCGGCCTCGCGCGGCACCGAGCCGCGCACCGCACGCAGCTCGACGACGACCGCCAGCCGGCGCTCGCGGCGCCAGCGGGCGGCGGTCGCGGCCAGCCTCACGCGGCGCTCCGCACCGCCTGCACGGCGGCGAGGATGGCCTCGCTGGTCGCCGGTGCCGACAACGGCGGGTCGACGCGGTGGCCGCCGGCCGCCGAGACGGCGTCGCGGATCGCGAAGAAGACCGAGAACGGCAGCAGCAGCGGTGGCTCGCCGACGGCCTTGCTGCGGTGGATGCTGTCCTGCGGGTTCGGCCGGCCGAACAGGCGCACGTGGAACTCGGGCGGCACGTCGTTGGCGCTCGGGATCTTGTAGGTGCTGGGCGCGTGCGTGGCCAGCAGCCCGGTCTTCGGGTGCCAGACCAGCTCCTCCATCGTCATCCAGCCCATGCCCTGCACGAAAGCGCCTTCGACCTGGCCGATGTCCAGCGCCGGGTTCAGCGACGCTCCGACGTCGTGCAGCACGTCGGCGCGCAGCAGCCGCCACTCGCCGGTCAGCGTGTCGACCAGCACCTCGCTGCAGGCGGCGCCGTAGGCGAAGTAGTAGAAGGGCCTGCCGCTCATCGTCTGGCGGTCCCAGGACAGGCCGGGCGTGGCGTAGAAGCCTTCGCTCCAGAGCTGCACGCGCTCCAGGTACGCGGCGTTGCAGAGTTCGGCGAAGGACATCGCCTGGCCACCGGCCTGCACGCGGCCGTCGGCGAACAGCACGTCCTCGGCGGCGACGCTCCAGCGCCGCGCGGCGAAGGCCACCAGGCGTTCGCGGATGCGGCGCGCGGCATCCTGCGCCGCCTTGCCGTTGAGGTCGCTGCCGGTCGAGGCCGCGGTGGCCGAGGTGTTGGCCACCTTCTGCGTGTCGGTGGCCGTCACGCGCACGGCCTCGAACGGCAGGCCGAGCTCGTGCGCGACGACCTGGGCGACCTTGGTGTTCAGCCCCTGGCCCATCTCGGTGCCGCCGTGGTTCACGAGCACCGAGCCGTCGACGTAGACGTGCACCAGCGCACCGGCCTGGTTCAGGTGCACGACGTTGAACGAGATGCCGAACTTCAGCGGCGTCAGCGCCAGCCCCTTCTTCAGCACCGGGCTGGCGGCGTTGAAGGCGGCGACGGCCTCGCGGCGCGCGGCGTAGTCGCTGCTGGCGGCCAGCTCGTCGACCAGCGGCGCGACGATGTTGTCGTCGACCCGCTGGCCGTAAGGCGTCAGGTCGCGTTCGCCGACGCCGTAGAAGTTGGCGCGACGCACGTCCAGCGCGTCGCGGCCCAGGCGGCGCGCCACGCTGTCCAGCGCGTACTCGATCGCGAACGCGCCCTGCGGCCCGCCGAAGCCGCGGAAGGCGGTGTTGCTCTGGGTGTTGGTGCGCGCCGCGTAACCCTGCATCGCGACGTCGGGCAGCCAGTAGCAGTTGTCGAAGTGGCACAGCGCGCGTGTCATCACCGGGCCCGACAGGTCGGCGGAATGGCCGGCGTTGCTGACCATCGTCACCTCGGCGCCGAGCACACGCCCGTCGTCGTCGTGGCCCAGCGCGAGCTGGTAGCGGAAACCGTGGCGCCGGCCGGTGACGAGGAAGTCGTCGTCGCGGTCCAGCCGCAGCTTCACCGGCCGGCCGGTGCGCACGGCCGCCACCGCGGCGACGCAGGCCGGCAGCGCCGACTGCGACTCCTTGCCGCCGAAGCCGCCGCCCATGCGCCGGCACTCGACCTGCACCGCATGCGACGGCCGGTGCAGCGCGTGCGCGACCAGGTGCTGCATCTCGCTCGGGTGCTGCGTCGAGCACAGCACTTTCATGCCGCCCTGCTCCTGCGGCTGGGCGTAGGCGATCTGGCCTTCGAGGTAGAAGTGCTCCTGGCCGCCGACGCCGAAGTCGAGTTCGACACGGTGCGGCGCCGCGGCCAAGGCAGCCGCGGCGTCGCCCCGCGCCAGCCGCATCGGCGGCACGACGTACTGGCCGGCGGCGTAGGCCTGCATCGCGTCCAGCACCGGCGGCAGCGCGTCGAAGGTGATGACCTCCTTCGCCAGCGCCGCCGCACGCCGCGCGGCTTCGCGTGTCGTCGCGACGACGGCGTAGACCGGCTGGCCCAGGTGGCGCAGCACGGCGCCCGGGCCACCGGCGAGGATGGGGTCGTCCTTGACCAGCGAGCCGCACTGGTTCTCGCCCGGGATGGCGTCGGCGCAGAAGGCGTCGACGACACCCGGCACGGCACGCACACGCGCCAGGTCGACGCTGCGCAGCACGCCGTGCGCCACCGGCGACAGGCCCAGCGCGGCGTGCAGCGTGCCGGCGAGTTCGGGCAGGTCGTCGGTGTAGGGCGCGCTGCCGGCGACGTGCGCCGCGGCCGACTCATGCGGGCGCGAACGGCCGACGACGGCGGCCGCGGGCAGCGGGTGCGCCGGCGCGTTCAAACTTGCACCTCACGCTGCCAGACATCCAGCGCTGCTGCAGGCAACGGCGCGTCGGGCCGGGTTTCGAGCCACAGCCGTTCGAGCAGGTTCTTCGCGACCTGCATGCGGTAGGCCGCGCTGGCGCGCAAATCGGTCAGCGGCGTGTAGTCGGCATCGAGCGCCGCCTGCGCGGCACGCAGCGCGGCTTCGTCCCAGCGCCGGCCCTGCAGCGCGGCTTCGGCGGCCGCGGCGCGTTTGACCGTCGCCGCCATGCCGCCGTAGGCCAGGCGCACCTGCTGCACGCGGTCGCCGTCCAGACGCAAGGCGAACGCGGCGCAGACGGCCGAGATGTCCGAGTCGTGGCGCTTGGAGATCTTCCAACCGCGCACGACGGTGCCCGGCGCAGTGCGCGGCACGACGATGGCCTGCACGAACTCGCCGGGCTCGAGCCGGTTCTTCAGGTAGTCGACGTAGAAGTCGGCCAGCGCCAGCTCGCGCACACGGTCGCCGCGGCGCAGCACGAGGCGTGCGTCGAGTGCCAGCAGCACCGGCGCCGAGTCGCCGATCGGCGAGCCGTTGGCGACGTTGCCGCCCATCGTGCCGGCGTGGCGCACCGGCGGCGACGCGAAGCGCCGCCACAGTTCGGCCAGCTGCGGGTGCTCGGCGGTGAGTTCGGCCCAGGCCTCTTCCAGCGACGCCGCGGCGCCGATGACCAGCGCGTCGTCGCGGCGTTCGACACGGCGCAGCTCGGCGACGTCGCCGGTCCAGATCAGCTCGGGCAACACCCGCAATTGCTTGGTGACCCACAGGCCGAGGTCGGTGCCGCCGCCCAGCAGCCGCGCCTCGGGCCGCGCTTCGCGCAGCGTGGCAAGTTCGTCGACGGTGCGCGGCGCGTGGAAGCCCGAGGCGGTGTGCAGCGGCGGCGCTTCGCGCATCTGCTGCAGCGCGGCGACGACCGGCGCCGTGTCCAGGCGAAGCGGCGGCGCGTCGAACATCGCCAGCCCGGCCTCCAGGATCGGCCGGTAGCCGGTGCAGCGGCAGAGGTTGCCCGACAGTTCGTCGGCCAGTTCCTGGCGTGTCGGCCGCGTGCCGGCCGCCTGGTGGCATTCGTAAGCCGCCCACAAGGACATCACGAAGCCCGGCGTGCAGAAGCCGCATTGCGAACCGTGGTGCGCCACCAACGCCTGCTGCACCGGATGCAGCACGCCGCCGGGCGCGACGTCCTCGACGGTGAACAGCGCACGCCCGTCCAGCGTCGGCAGGAAGCAGATGCAGGCGTTGACGGTCTCCAGCTTCAGCCGCCCGTCGTCACCCAGTTCGCCGATGACCACGGTGCAGGCACCGCAATCGCCCTCGGCACAACCTTCCTTGGTGCCGACCAGGCGCTGCTCCTCGCGCAGCCACTCGAGCACCGTGCGCGTGGCCGGCGCGTCGGCGATTTCGACGACGCGCTGGCGGTGAAAGAAGCGGATCGGACGGGTTTCGTTCATCGGCGACATCGAATGCGGTTGGATCACAGTACAGCGCAAGCGGCGGCGGCGTGCGGCACGGGCAAAATATCGTCACCCGCGACGCGGCCCGGATCACAGGGCCGGCGCGACATCACCACCACCGTGAAGCCCGAACGCAGCGCCCCCGAGGTCGACCTGCGCGCTGCCCTCGGCACGCGCCTGCCTGCCTGCGCCTTCGCCCGGCGTTTTTGCATGCAATCCGCGGGCCTGCCCGGCCGCACCAACGCGGAACGGAGCGCCCGGTGAGCAAGCTCGCGCTGCACGGCGACCTGCTGGACTTCGAGAGCACGCCCGCCTGGGGCGACCCGGCGCCGCACGGCGTGTGCTGGCGCCCCGACCACTGGCTGCTGATCGAGGACGGCCGCATCGCCGGCGCCCTGCCCGGCCACCAGCCGCCCGGCGAGGACTGGCGGCGCGAGGAGCACAGCGGCCGGCTGCTGATGCCGGGTTTCATCGACACCCACGTGCACTGCCCGCAGCTCGACGTCATCGCGAGCTGGAGCCCCGGGCTGCTGCACTGGCTGGACACCTACACCTTCCCGGCCGAGCAGCGTTTCGCCGACCCCGAGGTCGCCGCCGCCGGTGCCGGGCTGTTCCTGGACGCGCTGCTGGCGCACGGCACCACCAGCGCCGTCGTCTTCCCGACGGTGCACGCGGCCTCGGCCGAGGCGCTGTTCGCCGCCGCCAGCGCGCGCGGCATGCGCATTGTCGCCGGCAAGGTGCTGATGGACCGCGGCGCGCCGCCGGCGCTCACCGACGACGTCGCCGGCGCCGAGCGCGACAACGAGGCGCTGATCGCCCGCTGGCACGGCCGCGGCCGCAACGCCTACGCGGTGACGGTGCGCTTCGCGATCACCAGCACGCCGGAGCAGCTGGCGATGGCCGGCCGCCTGCTGGCGCGCCACGAAGGCCTGTACATGCAGACCCACGTCGCCGAGAACCGCGACGAGGTCGCCGAGGTCGCGCGCCTGTTCCCCGAGGCGCGCAGTTATCTCGACGTCTACCACCGCCACGGTTTGCTGGGGCCGCGTTCGGTGCTGGCGCACGGCATCTGGCTCGACGACGAAGACCGCCGCCTGCTCGCCGACACCGGCGCGCAGATCGCGTTCTGCCCGACGAGCAACCTGTTCCTCGGCAGCGGCCTGTTCGACTGGCAGGCCGCGATGACCCACGGCCACAAGGTGTCGATGGCCACCGACGTCGGCGGCGGCACCAGCCTGTCGATGCAGCGCACGCTGGCCGAGGGCTACAAGGTGCAGGCGATGCGCGGCACGCGGCTCACCGCCTGGTGCGCGCTGCACGCCGCCACGCGCGGCGCCGCCGAGGCGCTGGGCCTGGGCACCGAGATCGGCCACTTCGACGTCGGTGCGACGGCCGACGTCGTCGCCTGGGACTGGGCGCACGGCGCCGCGGCGCTGCACCGCGACGCCGTGGCGCGCGGCGCGGTGGCGTCGCTGCCGGCGCAGGACCTGCACGCGCGTGTCTTCGCCTGGATGACACTGGCCGACGAGCGCAACGTCGCCGCCGCCTGGGTGGCCGGCGTGCCGCGGTTCGAACGCGGCCGCATGCTTCAAAATGTAGACATTGGCACGGCGCTTGCGACCCGTCCCGATCCACGAGACCCCCAACACGCCGACGGCGCCGACGTCCGTTCGCGGCACTCCTGAGTCCATGCACCGCCTCGAACTCGACGGCATCACCAAGCAGTACCCCGCGGTCCGCGCCAACGACGGCGTCAGCCTGCGCGTCAAGCCGGGCGAGATCCACGCCGTGCTCGGCGAGAACGGCGCCGGCAAGTCGACGCTGATGAAGGTGATCTACGGCGCCGTCCAGCCCGACGCCGGCACGATCCGCTGGAACGGCCGGCCGGTGACGGTGAAGAGCCCCGCCGAGGCGCGCGCGCTGGGCATCAGCATGGTCTACCAGCACTTTTCGCTGTTCGACACGCTGACCGCCGCCGAGAACGTCTGGCTGGGCCTGGACAAGGCGATGAAGCTGCCCGAGGTGACGCGCCGCATCACCGAGGTCGCGCACACCTACGGCCTGGACGTCGACCCCGAGCGCCCGGTGCACACGCTGTCGGTCGGCGAGCGCCAGCGCGTGGAGATCGTGCGCGCGCTGCTGACCGACCCGCAGCTGCTGATCCTCGACGAGCCGACCTCGGTGCTGACGCCGCAGGCCGTCGACAAGCTCTTCGTCACGCTGCGCCAGCTGGCCGAGCGCGGCACCAGCATCCTCTACATCAGCCACAAGCTCGACGAGATCCGCTCGCTGTGCCACCACTGCACGGTGCTGCGCGGCGGCAAGGTCACCGGCGAGGTCGACCCGACGCAGGAGAGCAACGCCAGCCTGTCGCGGCTGATGATCGGCGCCGAGCCGCCGCAGCTGCAGCACGGCACGCGACCGGCCGGCGACGTCGTGCTCGCGGTGAAGGGCCTGTCGCTGGCGCGCGAGGACCAGTTCGGCGTCGACCTGAAGGACATCGGCTTCGACGTGCGCGCCGGCGAGATCGTCGGCGTCGCCGGCGTCTCGGGCAACGGCCAGCAGGAGCTGATGGCCGCGCTGTCGGGCGAGGACACACGTTCGCCGGCCGGCAGCATCCGCCTCTTCGGCCGCGACATCGCCCACCACGGCGCGCGCAAGCGCCGCCACGAGGGCCTGCATTTCGTGCCCGAGGAACGCCTGGGCCGCGGCGCCGTGCCGACGCTGAGCCTGGCGCAGAACACGCTGCTGACCCGCACCGAGGCGGTGTCGCGCGCCGGCTGGATCCCCAGCGGGCGCGTCACGGCGCTGGCCGACACGATCATCCGCCGCTTCAACGTCAAGGCCGGCGGCCCGGGCGCGGCGGCCAAGAGCCTGTCGGGCGGCAACCTGCAGAAGTTCATCGTCGGCCGCGAGATCGACGCTGACCCCAAGCTGCTCGTCGTCAGCCAGCCGACCTGGGGCGTGGACGTCGGCGCCGCGGCGCTGATCCGCGGCGAGCTGCTGAAGCTGCGTGACGCCGGCTGCGCGCTGCTGGTCGTCAGCGAGGAGCTGGACGAACTGTTCGAGATCAGCGACCGGCTGATCGTCATCGCCCAGGGGCGCGTGTCGCCGTCGATTCCCGTCGCCGAGGCGACGATCGAGAAGATCGGCGAATGGATGAGCGGCCTGTGGGCGCCGCGGGAGACGGCCTGATGTTGAAGCTCGAGGCACGGCCCGAGCCGTCGAAGTGGATGTCGATCGCCTCGCCGCTGCTGGCGCTGGCGATCACGGTGCTGATCGGCGTGGTGCTTTTCGTCCTGCTGGGCAAGGACCCGGTGCGCGGGCTGCAGGTGTTCTTCGTCGAGCCGGTGAAGAACCTGTACGCGCTGTCGGAGCTGACGGTGAAGGCCACGCCGCTGGTGCTGATCGCGCTGGGGCTGGCGGTCTGCTACCGCTCCAACGTCTGGAACATCGGCGCCGAAGGCCAGTTCGTCGTCGGTGCGCTGGCCGCCGGCTGGGTGGCGATGCAGGCGCCGTCGCTGGCCTGGATGGGGCGCGGCATCGTCGTCGTCATCCTGTTCGCCGGCGTGCTGGGCGGCATGGTCTGGGCGAGCATCGTCGCCGCGCTGCGCGACCGCTTCCATGCCAACGAGATCCTCGTCAGCCTGATGCTGGTCTACGTCGCCGAGATGGTGCTCGGCTGGCTGGTCTACGGCCCCTGGAAGGACCCGAACGGCTACAACTTCCCGCAGACCGTGACCTTCGACGCGGTGACCAAGATCCCGCGTCTCGTCGACGGCCTGCGCGCCAACATCGGCGTCGTCATCGCGCTGGTCGCGGTGCTCGGCTTCTGGGCCTTCATGTTCCGCACCTACCGCGGCTTCCAGCTGCAGGTCGGCGGCCTGGCGCCGGCGGCGGCGCGTTACGCCGGCTTCTCGTCGCGCAGCGCGCTGTGGACCTCGCTGCTGCTGTCCGGCGGCATGGCCGGTCTCGCCGGCGGGCTGGAGGCGGCCGGGCCGCTGGGCCAGCTGACGCCGTACGTGCCGGCCGGCTACGGCTTCGGCGCGATCATCGTCGCCTTCGTCGGCCGCCTGCACCCGGTGGGCATCGTCTTCTCCGGGATCCTGATGAGCATGTTCTACATCGGCGGCGAGCTCGCGCAGTCGCGCCTGGGCCTGCCCAAGTCGCTGACCGGCGTCTTCCAGGGCCTGCTGCTGTTCACGCTGCTGGCCTGCGACACGCTGATCCACTACCGCGTGCGCAGCTGGCGCGCCGCCCGCGCCAAGGGCTGAGCATGGACTTCACCACCTTTCCCCTGCTGATCGCGGCGACGCTCAACGCCGGCACCGTGCTGGCGATCGCCGCGCTGGGCCTGCTGATCAACGAACGCGCCGGCATCGTCAACCTCGGCGCCGAAGGCCTGATGCTGGTCGCCGCGATCGCCGGCTTCGCCACCGCGATGCACACCGGCAGCGACTGGCTGGGCTTCGCCGCCGGCATCGGCGCCGGAGCGCTGCTGTCGGCGCTGTTCGGCCTGCTGGTCATCTGGCTGAACACCAACCAGTACGCCAGCGGCCTGGCGCTGAGCCTGTTCGGCGCCGGCTTCTCGGCCTTCGTCGGCATCGGCTACGTGCAGGGCAAGCTCGGCGAGCGGCCCTCGTTCGCCATTCCCTTCCTGTCGGACATCCCGTTCGTCGGCCCGGCCTTCTTCCGCCAGCACCCGATGGTCTACCTGGCGATCGTGCTGGCCGCGGGGCTGGCCTGGTTCCTCTACCGCTCGCGCGCCGGGCTGGTGCTGCGCGCCGTCGGCGAGTCGCCCGAGTCGGCGCACGCGCTGGGTTATCCGGTGCGCAAGATCCGCCTGGCGGCCGTCGTCGCCGGCGGCGCGCTGTGCGGGCTGGCCGGCGCCTACCTCTCGGTGAGCTACACGCCGCTGTGGGTCGAGGGCATGGTCGCCGGCAAGGGCTGGATCGCGCTGGCGCTGACGACCTTCGCCACCTGGCGCCCGGCACGAGTGCTGCTTGGGGCTTATCTGTTCGGCGGCGTCACGATGCTGCAGTTCCATCTGCAGAGCCAGGGCGTCGAGATCCCGAGCCAGTTCCTCAGCATGCTGCCCTACGTCGCGACCATCGTCGTGCTGGTGCTGATCTCGCGCAATCCGGCGTGGATCCGGGTCAACATGCCGGCCTCGCTCGGCAAACCGTTCTTCCCCGGCTCCTGAAGCCGGACCAATAATTTCCGTTTTCGTCACCCCCTGGAGAAAAGACCGATGTCTTTCGAATCGAAGCGCTCGCTGCTGAAGCTGGCCGGCTGGTCCACGCTCGCGGCGGCCGCCGCCCTCGTCGGCTGCGGCAAGAAGGAAGAAGCGGCGCAACCGGCAGCCGAACCGGCGTCGGCGCCGGCCTCGGCCGCCGCGGCCAAGCCCGAGCCGCTGAAGGTCGCATTCGCCTACGTCGGCCCGGTGGGCGACGGCGGCTGGACTTTCGCGCACGACAACGCGCGCAAGAAGCTCGAGGCCGAATTCGGCGACAAGATCGTCACCACCTTCGTCGAGAAGGTGCCCGAAGGCGCGGACGCCGAGCGCGTATTCCGTGACCTGATCGGCCAGGGCAACAAGCTGATCTTCGGCACGACCTTCGGCTACATGGAGCCGATCCAGAAGGTCGCAGCCGACTCCAAGGACGTGAAGTTCGAGCACGCCACCGGCTACAAGCAGGGCGAGAACATCCGCACCTACGACGCCCGCACCTACGAGGGCGCGTACATGGCCGGCGTCATCGCCGGCTCGATGACCAAGAGCAACACGCTGGGCGTCGTCGGCTCGATCCCCATCCCCGAGGTCATCCGCAACATCAACAGCTTCACGCTGGGCGCGCAGAGCGTGAACCCGAAGATCAAGACCAAGGTGGTCTGGGTCAACGAATGGTTCAACCCGCCCAAGGAAACCGAAGCCGCGCAAAGCCTGATCAACGGCGGCGCCGACATCCTGTTCCAGAACACCGACTCGTCGGCCGTGCTGCAGACCGCGGCGAAGAACAAGAAGTACGCCTTCGGCTGGGACAGCGACATGACGGCCTATGCGCCCGAAGCGCACCTGGCCTCGTCGATCATCGACTGGTCGCCGTACTACATCCAGGCCACGCGTGAAGCGCTGGAAGGCAAGTGGACCGGCGGCACGGCCACCTGGTGGGGCGTCAAGGAAGGCGCGATCGACATCGTGTCGATCAGCGACAAGGTCCCGGCCGAAGCCAAGGCCAAGCTCGACACGGTGAAGGCCGGCCTGAAGGACGGCAGCTTCGTGATCTGGAAGGGCCCGATCGTCACCAACGCCGGCAAGGAAGTGCTGAAGAAGGACGAGACCGCGGACGACAAGTTCCTGGGCGGGATCAACTTCTTCGTCAAGGGCGTCGAAGGCAAGGTCCCGACTGGGAAGTAAGAGCCCCCGGCCGCCTTGCGGCCGCCCCCCCCGAGGGGGGCAACCTGACCGGACCGGGAGACCCGGATCCGGTCAGGCGCGTTAACACCGCCGCTCCCCTGACCGCCGTTGGCGGTCTGTCCCCAGGGGGGACGAATACGAAAGCCACCGTGGTTCGCGCGGTGGCTTTTTCTTTGTGCTCGGCAAAAAAAAGCGGCACCCGAGGGTGCCGCTGAAGCTGAGGTACCGTGGCGGGCGCCCCCGCCAGGGTCTTAGAACTTGTGGCGGATGCCGACGGCGTAGGTGTCGCCGGTGTCGTAGCCCGTCACCTTGTCCTGCATGTAGATCGCGTAGATCTCGGTGCGCTTGGACAGGTTGTAGTCGTAGCCCAGGGTCAGCGTCTTGTTGGTCTTCTCGACCGTGTTGCCGTCTTCCTTGGCGTGGCCGTACTGGGCCAGGACCTTGCCGCCGGCCAGCGGGATCGAGGCGCCGAAGCCCCAGATGTCGGTGCCGGTGTCGACCGCCGCGGTCGTGTCGACCTTGGTGTACTGACCGTACAGCTTGGCGACGCCGAGGTCGTACCAGGCACCGACTTGCTTGGTTTCCTGATCCTGGAAGCCGGTCGGAGCGCTGATGACGTCGTTCTTGACCTTGGAGTACGACACGGTGGCCGCCAGCGGGCCGCTGATGTACAGAACATTGCCGGCGACGTTGTTGCCGTACGAGTTGGTAGCCTTCTCGCCGAGGTTGGCCTGGACGTTGAAGCTCAGGCCGTTCCAGCTCTTGCTCTTGAACAGGACCGAGTTGCTCCAGCCGGTGTCACCGTACCAGGCGAGCATCTGCGCGCCGGCCGGGCGGTTGGTGGTCTGCGGGGTCAGCACCTGCAGGATGCTGGGCGAGAACGCGAACGAGTCGCCGATGGCGTTGAACATCAGCGTCGAGACGAACATCGTCGTCGTCGTGCGGCCGAACTGGTATTCGCCGTAGTTCGTGGCCAGGCCGGCGTAGGCGTTGCGGGCCCAGAACTTGTCGCCGACGAAGCGGCCGGCGGTGCCGGCGTCGGCTTGCAGGAAGTGCTCGATCGCGAACGTCGCCTTCAGGCCGCCGCCGAGGTCTTCGCTGCCGCCGAATCCGATGTAAGAGGTGGTCATGTTGCCGCTCTGGACCTTGCTGGTCGAGTCGGCACCGGCCATCTGGAAGCTGCCGACAGCGGCGTCCATCAGGCCGTAGATGTTGACGTTGGACTGGGCTTGGGCCAGACCGACACACAGCAGCGCGGCGGCGCCGGCGACCGCCTTCAGCGAACGGGACATGGAGACTCCTGGGGAGGGTGATGAACAGGAAGAGACGAGAAACGGCTTGTCACGAAGCAAGCGTTATGCCGCTGCTGTATACAAGTCTGCGTCGGCGTCATTGTGTGACACGGCGGTGAAGCCGCCGGGGGTTTTCCCGCAATGCACCGCGATGGGCGTGGGCGCCGCACCACAGCCGCGCCGATGCACCGCGCCGAATCGCGCAAAACCATGAAAAAGCCGCCCCGAGGGGCGGCTTGGCGAGGTGAGCGCCGGCTTACTTGGCCGCCGGTTGCAGCTTCGCGGCCTCGGCTTCCATGCGCGTGACGAGCTCGTCGAGCTGGTCGACGACGGCCTGCACGGTCTGGCGCTGCGTCAGGTCGACGCCGGCCTTCTGCAGCTGCTTCATCGGCTGGTCGTTGCCGCCCGAGGACAGCAGCGTCAGGTAGCGCTTGACCGCGGCCTCGCGCTCGCCCTTCGGGCCCTGCGTCATCGCCTTGAACAGCTGCGCCGACGACGCGAAGCAGGTCGCGTACTGGTAGACGTAGTACGGCGTGTTGAAGAAGTGCGGGATGCGCGCCCAGGTGTACTTGTAGAAGTCGTCGCTGGCGATGGCGTCGCCCCAGTACTCCTTCAGCACGCCGGCGTAGAGCTGGTTCAGCGCCTCGGTCGTCACCGGCTCGTCGCGTTCGACGAGCTGGTGCGCGCGCAGCTCGAAGTCGGCGAACAGCACCTGCGTGTAGAAGGTGCCGACGATGGCGTCGACGGCCTCCTGCAGCAGCAGGAAACGCTCCTTCGGGTCGGTGGTCTGCTTCAGCAGGTGCTCGAGCAGGAAACGTTCGTTGGTCGTCGAGGCGACCTCGGCGACGAAGATCGTGTAGTCCGCCGTGACGAAGGGCTGGTGCTCGTACGACAGCACGGTGTGCATCGCGTGCCCCGCCTCGTGGGCGAAGGTGAACATCGCGTCGCGCGTGTCGTTGTAGTTCATCAGCAGGTACGGGCCGACGCCGTAGACGCCGGCGTTGTAGGCACCGCTGCGCTTGCCTTCGTTCTCGTAGACGTCGACGCGGCCGCCGCTGACGAACTTCTGATAGCGCTCAACGTACTCCTTGCCCAGCGGCGCGACCGAGGCGATGGCCTGCTTGCGCGCTTCCTCGTACGGCCAGGTCTTGTCGCTGCGGAACACCGGCACGAACTGGTCGTAGAGGTGGTAGCTGGGCAGGCCCAGCAGGCGCTGGCGCAGTTTGGCGTAGCGCTGCAGCGGGCCGGTGCCCTTGCGCGCGACGTCGATCAGCGTCTCGACGACCTGGCGCGGGATCGCGTTTTCGTCGAGCGCCGCGTCCAGCGTCGTCGGGAAGTTGCGCGCGCGTGCCATGAACCAGTCGCGCTGCAGGATGCCGTTGTAGATCGCGGCGTAGGTGTTGGCGGTCTGGCCGTAGGTGCCGACGTGGGCGGCGGCGGCCGCGGCGCGGTCGGCCTGCACGGCGCTCTCGGACAGCAGCGCCGAGTAGTTGCCCGGCGTCAGCGTGACCTCCTTGCCGTCGGACAGGCGGATCGTCGGGAACTTGATGTCCGAGGTGCTGAGCTCGCTGTAGGTCTCGTTGGAGGCGCGGTTGCTGCGCGAGGCCAGCGCCAGCAGGCGCTCGCCCTTCTCGTCGAGCACGTGCGCCTGGCGGCGGAAGGCCTCGAGGATCGGGAAGCGGTACGGCGCCAGCGCCGGCGTCTTGTCCAGCCAGCCGTGCACCGTCGCCTCGGGCAGCGTCAGCAGCTCGGGCGTGAACCAGGCGCTGGCGGCGTCGAACTTGGCGAACATCGCGCCGACACGCTGGAAGCGGCCGGAGACGTTCTGGTCGCGCGTGTCGGTGTCGCGCTGCAACTGCGGGTAGCGGTAGATGCGGTACTGCAGCTTGCCGATCTCGTCGTAGGCCTGGTAGGCGGCGAGCAGGGCCTCGGGGCCGTTCTTCAGCGTGCCCTGCAGCTTGACGAAGGCGTCGATGCGCTGGTCCATCTCGCGCATGCCGGCTTCCCAGGCGTCCCAGTTCGGGTAGATCGGGCTGAAGTCCCAGCGGTACTGCGCCGGGATCTCGGCGCGCACGCGGGTCGTGGGCTTGGCGGCCATCGCCGAGGCGGCCATCGAGACGGCTGCGGCGCAGACGGCGCCGGCAACGAAGGTGTGCATCTTCAAGGTGTGGCGGGCGCGGCCTCGACGGCCGCACGGGGATTCTGCGGTGGATCGGAACCGGGGGCGGCGGCAGGGTCGGCCCGGCGCAAGCGGCCAGTGTTGGAGCCGCAGCCGACGGAGGTCAAGCGGCGTGCGACGAACGCCCTAGTTGGCGCGACCAAGCTGCTTGACGCGCGCCATCGCCAGCGCCGCGGCGGCGGTGCGTGTCTCGACGGCCAGCTTCTCGAACACGTGCTCCAGGTGCTTGGTGACGGTGCGGTGGCTGGTGCCCAGGATGTCGCCGATGTCGCGGTTGGTCTTGCCCTGCACCACCCAGTACAGCACCTCGGCCTCGCGCGCGGTGAGCTCCAGCGCCAGCGCCATCGCCTCGACGATCGCGGCGTCGTCGCTCTCGCGCATGACGACCAGCCACTCGCCGGCCACCGGCTCGCCGCCGTCGTCGGGCATCGGGTGCAGCGCGAAGCTGAGGCGGCGTGCGCCGCGCGCGACCGTCAGCCCGGCCGGCTCGGCGCCGGCACGGCGGCGCAGCGACTCGCGCGCGATCCAGGCGATCAGCTCGGGCGGCGTCGCCGTGTCCTCGCCGCCGAAGTGCTCCGACAGCATGCGCCGCGCCAGCGCCGTCTGCCACAGCCGGCGGCCGTCGCGCTCGCGCACGACCATCGTCGCGTGGCCGAAGGCGTCGAGCGCGTTGCGCGCCTGGCGCTGGCTGCGCGCCTGGTGCAGGTGCGCGGCGATGCGCGCCAGCACCTCGCGCGGGCGGATCGGCTTGGTGACGTAGTCGGTGCCGCCGGCGCCGAAGGCGGCGACGACGTGTTCGGTCTCGGTGAGCCCGGTCATGAAGACGATCGGGATCGGCGCCGTCTGCGGGTCGGCCTTCAGCCGGCGCGCGGTCTCGAAGCCGTCCAGCCCCGGCATCACCGCGTCGAGCAGCACGATGTCGGGCTGGGCGCGCGCGGCCAGCGCCAGCGCCGCCTCGCCCGAGGTGGCGACGAGCACGGTGTAGCCGGCCTCGTCGAGCGCGTCGTTGAGCAGCGCGAGGTTCTCGGGCACGTCGTCGACGACGAGCACGACGTCGGCGGCGTCGGGCGCGTCCAGGCGGGGCTCGTCAGGCGGCTCGGGGTTCATCGAGGGCCTTGTTCAGGATGTCGTTCATCGTCTCGTAGTTGAACTGGCGCGCCAGCAGCCGCATGCGCGCGGCGAAACCGGCGTGCGCCGGGTCGGCGGCCTCGATGGCGGCCAGCTGGCGCGCGACGCCGCGCACATGGCCCAGGCCGACGGCGTCGCGCAGCGGGCGCAGCAGCTCGGGCGGCGGCAGCGGTGCGTCGGCCGGCGGTGGTGCCGGCGCCGGTTCGGGTACACGCGCGCCGTAGCGCCAGTCCAGCCCGAGGCGCACGCCCAGCCAGTCCAGCAGCTCGCCCACCCGCACCGGCTTGACGAGGAAATCCTCGCCCGGCAGGCCGACGTCGTTGTCCAGCTTCTTGTCGAAGGCGTTGGCCGAGACCACCGCCAGCGGCATCCCGTGGCCGGCGGCGCGCAGCCGGCGGATCGTCTCCCAGCCGTCGATGCCGGGCATCGCCAGGTCCATGAAGACGGCGTCGTAGGGTGCGTCGGCGGCCAGGCGCGCGAGTGCGGCCTCCCCGGTGGCGGCGCCCTCGACCTCGAAACCCAGCGGCTGCAGCAGGTCGGCGACGAGGCGGCGGTCGGCCTCCTCGTTGTCGACCGCCAGCACGCGCCGGCGCCGGCCTTCGTAGCCGACGCGGCGTGCACGCAGCGCGTCGACCTCGGGCGCTGCCGCCGCCACTTCGGGCAGGAAGAGGCGGATGCGGAAGGTGGTGCCGCGGCCGGGCTCGCTGGCCACCGTCATCTCGCCGCCCATCAGCTCGCAGAGCATGCGCGCGATCGTCAGCCCCAGCCCGGTGGAGCCGACCGACTGGCCGCTGGCCGCCGAGCCGCGCTCGAAAGGCTCGAAGACCCGCGCCAGCTCGTCGGCCGTCATGCCCGGGCCGGTGTCCTCGATCTCGAAACGCGCCATCTCGCGCTGGTGGGCGACGCGCAGCGTCACCTGGCCGGCCTGGGTGAACTTGATCGCGTTGCCCAGCAGGTTGATGAGGATCTGGCGCAGCCGCTTCTCGTCGGCACGCACGACGGCCGGCAGGCGGCCATCGACGGCGAAGCGGAAGGCCAGGCCGCGGCCGGCGGCCTGCAGTTCGAACATCCGCGCGATCTCGGCCAGGCCGTCGGCGAAGCGCATCGGCCGCACGTCCAGCGCCAGCTTGCCGGACTCGATGCGGGCGATGTCCAGCGTGCCTTCGATCAGGCTCAGCAGGTGATCGCCGCCGCGGCGGATCACGGCCACCGCCTGGCGGCGGTGCGGCGGCATCGCCTCGTCTTCCTCCAGCAGCTGGGCGTAGCCGAGGATGCTGTTGAGCGGCGTGCGCAGCTCGTGGCTGATGGTCGTGATGTAGCGGCTCTTGGCGCGGTTGGCGGCCTCGGCGTGGCCGCGCGCGCGGTCGGCTTCCTCGCGTGCGGCCTGCAGCGCGGCGTCGGTGCGCGCGTGCGACTCGATCTCGCGCTGCAGCGCCAGCGTCTGGCGGTTGGACTCCTCCTGCGCCGCGGCGCGGCTGCGGTGCGCGAGCACGCCCCACCAGACGCCGATGCCGGCGGCGATCCACAGCAGCAGGAAGGTGCTGACGAAACCCTGGGTCAGCGTCGGCCCCAGCGCCTGCGCCTGCGCGCCCAGCAGCCGCAGCGCCTGGCGGTGGGCGACGCCCAGCACCAGCGCCAGCGCCGGCGTCACCAGGCCCATCAGCAGCAGGTAGTCGGCGAGGCCTGCGTCGAGCTGCGGCGCCATGCGCGCCGGCAGCAGCCGCGCGAGCAAGGCGCGCCACTGGGCGAGCAGCTTCGCGCGCGGTTTGCAGAGGTCGTGGCAGCGTGCGTCCAGCGTGCAGCACAGGCTGCAGATGCCGGCCTGGTAGGCCGGGCAGAAGGCCATGTCCTCGGTCTCGTACTCGCGCTCGCAGACCGTGCAGCGGTGGCGCAGGCGGGCGTAGCGGCCGTCGGCGGCGGCCGGCTCGGCCACGATCGGGATTGCGCCGGCCGGCAGCGTACTGGTGCGCGCGAGGTAGTAGCGCCCCTTCGTCGCCCAGGCGATCAGCGGCGAGCAGACGAAAGCCGTGACCAGCGCGATCGCCGCCGAATAGGCCTGCGCCAGCTCGCCGAAGGCGCCCAGGTGCGCGGCCACCGACAGCGCCGAGGCGATGCCCATCGCGCCGACACCGACCGGGTTGATGTCGTAGAGGTGGGCACGCTTGAACTCGATGCCCGGCGGCGACCAGCCCAGCGGCTTGTTGACGACGAGGTCGGCGACGACCGCCATCATCCAGGCGATGGCGACGTTGGCGTACAGCCCGAGCACGTGCGACAGCGCCTGGAAGACGTTCATCTCCATCAGCACCAGCGCGATCGCGGTGTTGAAGACCATCCAGACGACGCGCCCCGGGTGGGCGTGCGTCAGGCGCGAGAAGAAGTTGCTCCAGGCCAGCGAGCCGGCGTAGGCGTTGGTGACGTTGATCTTCAGCTGCGAGACGAGCACGAAGGCCGCCGTCACCGCGACCGCGACGCCGTAGTCGGAGAACACCGTCTCGTAGGCCGCTAGGTACATCTGATTCGGGTCGACGGCACGTTCGGGCGGCACCATGCGCGTGATCGCCAGATAGGCCAGCAGCGCGCCGCCCAGCATCTTCAGCACACCCGGCAGCACCCAGCCCGGGCCGCCGGCCAGCACCGCCAGGTGCCAGCGCCAGCCGCCGCGGCGGGCCTTCTCGGGCATGAAACGCAGGTAGTCGGCCTGCTCGCCCATCTGCGTGATCAGCGCGATGCCGACCGTCGTCGCGGCGCCGAAGGCCAGACCGTCGAAGCCCGTCAGCCCCTGCTCGCCGCCGTAGGCCGAGAGCCCCGCCAGCAGCCCGGGCTCGGCGTGGAAGACGAAGACGTAGGGCACGACCAGCATCGCGATCCACAGCGGCTGGGTCCAGACCTGCAGCCGGCTGATCGCCGTGACGCCGTGCGTCACCAGCGGGATGACGACCAAGGCGCAGAGCAGATAGCCCAGCGCCGGCGGGATGTCGAAGGCCAGCTCCAGCGCGTAGGCCATCACCGCCGCCTCGAGGGCGAAGAAGATGAAGGTGAAGCTCGCGTAGATCAGCGAGGTGATCGTCGAGCCGATGTAGCCGAAGCCGGCGCCGCGTGTCAGCAGGTCCATGTCGACGCCGTGGCGCGCGGCGTAGACGCTGATCGGCCAGCCGGCGAGAAAGATCACGAGGCCCGTGGCCAGGATCGCCAGCGCCGCGTTGACGAAGCCGTACTGCACCAGCAGCGTCGCGCCGACGGCTTCGAGGATCAGGAAGGACGCGGCGCCGAAGGCCGTGTTGGCGACGCGCCACTCGCTCCAGCGGCGGAACGAACGCGGCGTGAAACGCAGCGCGTAGTCCTCGATCGTCTCGCGCGCGACCCAGGCGTTGTAGTCGCGGCGTGTCTTGACGACGCGCTGCGGCGCTTCGGCGGGGGCGGCAGCGGTGTCGGCCAGCGGACTCATCGGGCAGCGGCAATCAAGAACTGCACCAGCCGTAACATGGCGCCGGACTTGCAGGCGAGGCGCGCATGGACCTGACTCCCCGAGAAAAAGACAAGCTCCTGATCTTCACCGCGGCCCTGCTGGCCGAGCGCCGCAAGGCGCGTGGGCTGAAGCTCAACGTGCCCGAGGCCATCGCGCTGATTACCGCGGCCATCCTGGAAGGCGCACGCGACGGCCGCACCGTCGCCGAGCTGATGAGCGAAGGCAAGCAGGTACTCTCCCGCGGCGACGTGATGGACGGCGTGCCCGAGCTGATCCCGGAGATCCAGGTCGAGGCGACCTTCCCCGATGGCACCAAATTGGTGACCGTGCACCAACCGATCGCATGAGGACGGCGATGATCCCCGGAGAACTGCTGATCGACGACGGCGAGCTGACGCTCAACCCTGCCCGCCCGGCGCTGACCCTGGTCGTCGAGAACACCGGCGACCGCCCGATCCAGGTCGGCTCGCACTACCACTTCGCCGAAACCAACCCGGCGCTCAGCTTCGACCGCGCCGCGGCGCGCGGCCTGCGGCTGGACATCGCCAGCGGCACCGCGGTGCGCTTCGAGCCCGGCCAGCAGCGCACCGTGCAACTGGTGCCCTACGGCGGCGAGCGCCGCGTCTGGGGCTTCCGGGCCGAGATCCAGGGAGCGCTGTGATGAGCACGAGCATCGGACGGCGCGCCTACGCCGAGATGTACGGCCCGACGCTGGGCGACCGCGTGCGCTTGGCCGACACCGAGCTGATCGTCGAGGTCGAGGCCGACTACACGCTGCGCGCCGGCGGTTACGGCGAGGAAGTGAAGTTCGGCGGCGGCAAGACGATCCGCGACGGCATGGGCCAGGGCCAGGCGGTCAACGGCCCCGGTCACCACGAGGCGGCCGACTGCGTGATCACCAACGCGCTGATCGTCGACCACTGGGGCATCGTCAAGGCCGACATCGGCCTGAAGGGCTGCCGCATCGCCGCGATCGGCAAGGCCGGCAACCCCGACGTGCAGCCCGGCGTGGACATCGTCATCGGCCCGGGCACCGAGATCATCGCCGGCGAGGGTTTGATCGTCACCGCCGGCGGCATCGACAGCCACATCCACTTCATATGCCCGCAGCAGATCGACGAGGCGCTGAACTCCGGCGTCACGACGATGCTCGGCGGCGGCACCGGCCCGGCCACCGGCACCTTCGCGACGACCTGCACGCCGGGGCCGGAGAACCTGCACCGCATGCTGCAGGCGGCCGACGCGTTCGCTATGAACCTGGGCTTCCTCGGCAAGGGCAACGCCAGCCGGCCCGAGGCGCTGAGCCAGCAGATCGCCGCCGGCGCCATCGGCCTGAAGCTGCACGAGGACTGGGGCACGACGCCGAGCGCGATCGACAACTGCCTGGACATCGCCGAAGCGACCGACACCCAGGTCTCGATCCACAGCGACACGCTCAACGAGTCGGGCTTCGTCGAGGACACGATCGCCGCGACCAAGGGCCGCACGCTCTGCGCCTTCCACACCGAAGGCGCCGGCGGCGGCCATGCGCCGGACATCCTGCGGGTCGCCGGCGAAGCCAACTTCCTGCCCAGCAGCACCAACCCGACGATGCCCTACACCGCCAACACGGTGGACGAGCATCTGGACATGCTGATGGTCTGCCACCACCTCGACGCCGGCATCGCCGAGGACCTGGCCTTCGCCGAGAGCCGCATCCGCCGCGAGACCATCGCCGCCGAGGACGTGCTGCACGACCTGGGCGCGATCAGCATGATGAGCAGCGACAGCCAGGCGATGGGCCGCGTCGGCGAGGTCATCATCCGCACCTGGCAGACGGCGCACAAGATGAAGGTCCAGCGCGGCGCGCTGGCCGGCGACACCGCCCGCAACGACAACCAGCGCGTCAAGCGCTACGTCGCCAAGTACACGATCAACCCGGCGATCGCCAACGGCATCGCGCACGAGGTCGGTTCGGTCGAGATCGGCAAGTGGGCCGACCTGGTGCTGTGGAAGCCGGCCTTCTTCGGCGTCAAGCCGAGCCTGGTGCTCAAGGGCGGCTTCATCGCCGTCGCGGCGATGGGCGACCCCAACGCCAGCATCCCGACGCCGCAGCCGGTGCACTACCGGCCGATGTTCGGCAGCTTCGGCGGCGCCCGCGCCGCGACCTCGCTGACCTTCGTCAGCCAGGCGGCGCTGCAGGCCGAGATCGGCGACCAGCTGGGCCTGGCCAAGCGCCTGGCCGCGGTGCAGGGCTGCCGCGGCGTCAGGAAGGGCGACATGGTGCACAACGGCTGGCTGCCGAAGATGGAGATCGACCCGCAGACCTACGAGGTGCGGGCCGACGGCCAGTTGCTGACCTGCGAGCCGGCCACCGTGCTGCCGCTCGCGCAGAAGTACTTCCTGTTCTGAGACACCGCCGCGGCCCCTGGCCGGCCGCGGCGGTGCACGATCAGTCGTCGAGGTGGGCGTTCAGCGTGCCACCCCACAGGTGGATCGTGCGGTCACTGGTCAGGTAGTCGTAGGTCTTGAACTTCGAGCGCCAGGTCTTGAAGAAGATCGCATAACGACCCTCGACCACCAGGTTGCGCACGTCACCGCGCATCTGCAGCATGGCCTCGTACGGCGCCGTGCGGTCGCCCGAGTGCCACTCCGTGGCCTTGAACTGCTTCGACGCCTCGTCGTACTGCTCCCAGCGCGCGTTGAAGCTGGCGACGAAGCCGCCGGTATGGCGCATCGTCACCGTGTGGTCGGCGAGCACCTCGCGCACGGTCTCGACGTAGCGTGTCGTCGAACGGATCTGCGACGTGGCCCGGCTGCGCAGGTCGGCCACCATGTAGGCGATCGGGTGGGCGAGGTTGGTCTTCGAGAACTCGATGCCCTTCGAGATCGCGGCGCTCATCGCATCGACGTCGCCGGCAACCAGATCGGCCACCGAGTCGCCGCCGCCCCCGAGCACCAGCACACGGAACGACGACGCGCGGGCGATGCGGTCATAGCGCTCCTGCATCTCGGCGCTGACCTTCAGGCCCTGCGACTTGTAGTCCAGCGTCGCCTCGGCCTCCTGCGCCGTGATGTGCTGCTGGGTGCTCATCTGGACGACGATCAGCCGGCCGTAGTCGACGCAGCGCACGAGCCCCGGCGGCGCGCTGGCCGGCATGTTCACCGGCCCCAGGCTCACCCCGGGCGCGAACAGCAGGCCGGCCTGATCGGGCTCCTCGACGACGACCGAGAAGTAGATCTGCTTGAAGACGCGGTAGACGACGGTTTCGTCGCCGGTGGTGCCGACCTTCAGCCCGGCCGTCGCCTGGCTGCGGCCCCATTGCGCCCCGAAGCCGCATTCGACGCCGATCTGCTCCTTCGAATACGCCGTGTGCGATTCCGAGAACGCGCGCATCGGCGGCCGGTAGCCCTGTGCGTGCTGGACGTCCTGGAACCAGGTGTCGACGATCTTCTGGATCGCCAGATCGACCGAGACCGCCGTCGGGCGCTCGACTTCGACCACGCCGCGCTCTTCGAGCCCCGGCAGGTCGACACGCAGGCGGATCGGCCGGCGCGACAAGGTGTAGGGCGTCGGCATGCCCTCGGCCAGACTGCGGTCCTGCTTGACCAGAGCGCCAGGGAAGACGACGCCGGCAGCAGGATTCAGCAGCAGGTTCTCGGTGAGGCGGGAACTCGCGTCGTGCAGGCGCTTGGTCACGATGACCACGCGGCCGCCCTCGTGGGCGCGCGTCTCGCCTGCCGAGGCCGGGTCGAGTTCGGCCGGCGTCAGGTCGACCGCCAGCAACTGGTTGAGGTCGTAGGACAGCCCCTGTATGTACTCCGTGTTGGCCGTCACTTCGGTATCGGGACGATCGAGGACCACGGACATGGATGTCTCCTCTGAGGTCCCCGGTGGCTGCGCCGTCGCCCCATGCGACGGCGATGCGACCGGTAAGAGGCCAACATAGGAAACACCCCCGCGACTTCCATGTCGCGGGTCAACCGCCACCCGCCGTGGCGGGGGCGATCTAGGGGGACCGGGACGACGTCGGGCTCAGGCCGCCATCGCCTCGCCGGCTTCGGCGATGCGCCGCGCCAGGTGCTCCAGCGCTTCCTCGACCTGGTCGACGAGCACCAGGCACAGGTCGCCGGGCTCGAGCAGCTCGAGCGCCCGGTCGATGGCGACGAACTCGCCGTGGATCTCCTCGACGCGACGCGTGCGCGGCGCGCCGCGCAGGCCTTCGCGCAGCAGCGCGATGACTTCGCCGTCGGCCCGGCCGCGCTGGGCGGCGTCCTGGTACAGCAGCACGTCGTCGAAGGCGGCGCCGAGGATCTGCGTCTGCTCGCGGATGTCCTCGTCGCGGCGGTCGCCGGCGGCGCTGATGACGACCGAGCGGCGCCGGGCCGGCATCGCCTCGACGGCGCCGACCAGGGCGCGCATCGCATCGGCGTTGTGGCCGTAGTCGGCGATGATCGTCGCGCCGCGGTAGTCCATGACGTTGAAGCGCCCCGGCGCGTTGTGCGCGTCGTTGACGAAGCTGGCCAGGCCGGCGCTGACGGCGTCGAAGCTCAGCGCGCAGCCCCAGGCCGCGGCGACCGCGGCGAGCGCGTTCTCGACCTGGAAGCCGATCGTGCCGTTGCGCGTCAGCGGCACCTCGCGCAGCGGCACGCGGGCGCGCGCCGAGCCGTTGACGGCGACGATCGCGTCGCCGTCGACGAACACCGTGCGCCCGCCCTGGGCGCGGTGCGCCACCATCGCCGGCAGGTGGCCGTCGACGGCGAACAGGATGACGCCGCCCGGGCAGTGCTGCGCCATCTGCAGCGTGATCGGGTCGGCGGCGTTGAGCACCGCGTAGCCGCTCTCGGCGACGTTCTGCACGATGACGCGCTTGAGCACCGCGAGGTCCTCGACCGTCGTGATGTAGTTCAGGCCGAGGTGGTCGCCGGCGCCGACATTGGTGACGACGGCGACCTGGCAGCGGTCGAAGCCCAGGCCTTCGCGCAGCATGCCGCCGCGCGCGGTCTCCAGCACCGCGGCCTCGGTGTCCGGGTGGGCGAGCACGTTGCGCGCGCTCTTCGGGCCGCTGCAGTCGCCGCTGTCGATCTGGTGGCCGTCGACCCAGACGCCGTCGGTGTTCGTCATGCCGACCTTGTAGCCGGCGGCGTTGAACAGGTGCGCGATCAATCGCGTGACGGTGGTCTTGCCGTTCGTGCCGGTGACGGCGACGACCGGGATGCGGCCGTCCTGGCCCGACGGGAACAGGCGCTCGACGATGGCCTCGCCGACCGCACGCGGCTTGCCGAAGCTCGGCGCCAGGTGCATGCGCAGGCCCGGCGCGGCGTTGACCTCGACGACGCCGCCACGCTGCTGCTCCAGCGGCATGCCGACGGTCTCGCAGACCACGTCGACGCCGCAGATCTCCAGCCCGACCATGCGCGCCGCGGCCACCGCACGCGCGGCGACCTCGGGGTGCACGTCGTCGGTGACGTCGGTGGCGCTGCCGCCGGTGCTGAGGTTGGCGTTGTGGCGCAGCACGACCTTCTGGCCGTTGGCCGGCACCGCATCGGGCGACAGGCCCAGCAGCTCCAGCCGCGCCATCGCGACGTCGTCCAGGCGGATGCGCGTCAGCGCGGTGGCGTGGCCGTCGCCGCGGCGCGGGTCGGCGTTCACGGTGTCGACCAGCTGGCGCACGGTGTGCACGCCGTCGCCGATGACGTAGGGCGGGTCGCGGCGCGCGGCGGCGACCAGCTTCTCGCCGACGACCAGCAGGCGGAAGTCGTGGCCGGGCAGGAACTGCTCGACCATCACCTCGCCGATCTCGTCGGCGACGCGGTAGGCGGTCTCGTACTGGGCACGGTCGGTGACGTTGACCGTCACGCCCTTGCCCTGGTTGCCGTCGCGCGGCTTGACGACGACCGGCAGGCCCAGCTCGGTGGCGGCGGCCCAGCCGTCCTCGAGGTCGGTGACCGGACGGCCACGCGGCACCGGCACGCCGGCCGAAGCCAGCAGGCGCTTGGTCAGGTCCTTGTCCTGGGCGATCGACTCGGCGACGGCGCCGGTGGAATCGACCTCGGCGGCCCAGATGCGGCGCAGGCGCGCGCCCCAGCCGAACTGCACCAGGCTGCCTTCGGTCAGGCGGCGGTACGGGATGCCGCGCGCGATCGCGGCCGAGACGATGGAGCCGGTGCTCGGCCCCAGGCGCACGTCCTCGTCGATGGCGCGCAGCTCGGCCACCGCGGCTTCGCTGTCGAAGGCCTCGCCGCCGACGGCCGCCGCGAGCAGGCGCTCGGCGAGCTCGAGCGCGCGCCGGCCGACCTTCTCCTCGGTGTACTCGACGACGATCTGGTAGACGCCGGCCTCGGGCGCCGTCGCGGTGCGCGAGAACGAGACGCGGCAGCCGGCTCGCGCCTGCAGCGCCAGCGCCAGGCGTTCCAGCCAGCGCGCCATCGGCACCGGCTCGCGCGTGCCGATCGGGCGCACCGGCGAGACGTCGGGCAGCAGCTCGCGCAGCCGGCGCTCCAGCGGGGAGCCGGCTTCGATCGCCGTTTCCTCGGGCGTGCAGCGCACGATGGCTTCGATCGCCGTGTGCCGGCTCCAGAGATTGGGACCGCGCAGCGCGCGGATGCGGGTGACGTCCATGGCGTTCTCAGCGGATGTCGGCAGGGGTCTGCAGATCGAAGGTGTCCAGGCCTGCGGCCAGCAGCGCCGGCGCCAGGCCGAAGGCCCAGGCGGCGGCGACGGCCGGCAGCAGCACGGCGGCGGCCGGCAGCGGGTTGCGGCCGCGCACGGCCAGCGGCGTCTCGCCGTGGCCTTCGCACAGCCAGATGCGGCCTTCGCGCAGCAGCACGGCGTGGCCGCCGCGTTCGCGGTGCTCGGCCAGCGCGGCGGCGTCGGTGGCGTAGAGCGTGACCTCGCCGTCGCAGTGCTCGGCCAGCGCGGCGACACGCGGGTCGTCGGCGTTGAGCACGCCGATGCCGTCGGCGAGCACGACGTCCATCTGCGTGCGCAGCACGCGCGGCAGGTCGTCGGCGGCGTGGATGTCGTGGCGCTCCAGCGTCTCGGCGCCGTCGAGGTCGGTGACGACGCCGATGCGGCAGCGGTCGTAGACCAGGCCTTCGTCGAGGATGGTCGCGGCGCCGTTCTCGAAGACGGCGGCGTCGACCTCGCGGTTGAGCAGCAGGCGTTCGGCGATCACGCCGCGCGTCGCGTCGCGTTCGTCGATGCGGCGCGTGTCCAGGAACAGGCCGTCGCGGCAGGCCAGGCCGACGTGGTGGCCCGACAGCTGCAGCAGCCAGGCGACGAGGCGCGCGACCGGCGTCGTGACCTCGCCGCCGGCGATGCCGACGATGGGGATGCGGCCGTCGTCGCCGGGCGGGAACAGGTGGTCGATGATCGCCTGGCCCACCGGGCGCGGCGAGCCGACCGCCGGCTTGGTGTGCGCCAGCAGCCCGGGACCGGCGTTGACCTCGACGACGGCGGCGTGCTGGCCGCGCAGCGGGCGCGAGATGTCCTGCGCGACGAGGTCGATGCCGGCGATGTCCAGGCCGACGGTGCGCGCGGCCAGCGAGCCGATGCGCGCGAAGTCGGGGTGCAGTTCGTCGGTGCAGTCGATGGCGACGTTGCCGTTGCGCTGGATCAGCACGCGGCGGCCGGCGACGGGCACGTCGTCGGGGCCGAGGTTCTGGCGGCGCAGGTCGACGAGGATCGCGCCGTCTTCGCGCACGCGGATGCGGCCCAGCGGGTGGTCTTCGGTCTCGCCGCGGCGCGGGTCGCTGTTGAGCTGCGCCTCGACCAGGTCGAAGACCGTGCTGCGGCCGTCGCCGACGACCCAGGCGGCTTCGCCGCGTGCGGCGGCGACGACTTCGCCGGCGACGACGAGCAGGCGGTGCTCGTCACCGGGGATGTAGCGCTCGACGATGACTTCGCTGCCTTCGGCGTCGGCGACGGCGTAGGCCGCCTCGACCTGCTCACGCGTCGTCAGGTCCAGCGTGACGCCGCGGCCGTGGTTGCCGTCGCTGGGCTTGACGGCCACCGGCAGACCGACGTCCTCGGCGATGTCCCAGGCTTCGGCGGCGCTGGCGGCGACGCGGCCCTCGGGCACCGGCACGCCGACCGAGGCCAGCAGGCGCTTGGTCAGGTCCTTGTCGCGCGCGATGCCTTCGGCGATGGCGCTGGTGCGGTCGGTCTCGGCGGTCCAGATGCGGTGCTGGCGCTTGCCGTGGCCGAGCTGCACCAGGTTGCCCTCGTTCAGGCGCAGGTGCGGGATGCGGCGCTCGGTCGCCGAGGCGACGATGTGCGCCGTGCTCGGGCCGAGGTAGGCGTCGTCGATCGCGTCGCGCACGGCCTGGACGGCGGGTGCGACGTCGAACGCGTGGCCGTTGATCGCCGCCATCAGCAGCGCGTGGCCTTGCTGCAGCGCACAACGTGCGACGGCTTCGTCGCGCGCGCGGAAGACCATGCGGTAGACGCCGGTCTTGGAGGTGCTGCGCGTCTGGCCGAAGCCGGTCGGCATGCCGGCCAGGTTCAGCAGCTCGATGATGACGTGCTCGAGCACGTGGCCCATCCAGGTGCCGCCGCGCAGCCGCTGGATGAAGCCGCCGCGCTCGCCGACGCCGCAGTGGTGCTCTTCCAGCGCCGGCAGCAGCGCCAGCAGGCGGTCGACGAAACCCGGCAGCTTGTCCGACGGGTGCTGTTCCAGCTCGCCCAGGTCGAGCCAGACCTCCAGCGCCGACCGGTAGGTCCAGAGATTGGGGCCGCGCAGGTAGGTGACGCGCAGCAGGCGGATGTCGTCGAAAGTCTTCATCTTGTTCGTGCGTTCGTCGCTTCGAGGCGAATTGCGGCGCGAATTCTTGTCGGCTGGCGGTCGGCGTGGGGGACTGCTGGCGCGTTACGCGACAATCGCGCGCTCGCCGTTTGACTCACCCATGCCTTCATCCGAACCGTCTCCTGTGCTCGCCGCGGCGCTCAAAGCACCGCTCGAACCAGGGGAAAACGCGCTGGCCGGGCTGGACGTTGACCTGGACGCGAAGGACCGCTTCGCGACCGGCGAAATAGTTCTCACCGATCGCCGCCTGCTGGCCCGCGACGCCGGCACCGACGCCTGGCGCGCCTGGCCCTTGACGCCGGCGCTGACGCTGCAGCACGCCGACCAGGGCGGCGTCGGCCAGTTGTCGCTGCACGACGACGACGGCCGCCTGGCCGCCTGGCGCTACACCCTCGGCCGCGACCCGGCGGCGCTGAAGCTGCTGGGCCTGTTCGAGCGCCAGAAACGGCGCCTCGCCAGCGGCGAAACCGACCCGGACGACGACGCCGAGGCCGAAGAAACCGATTTCGGCGTCGAATCGACGACGCCGCCGTCGACCTGGGTGCTGCTGCGCCTGGGCCGTTTCGCGCGCCCGTACCGCTGGCAGCTGCTGCTGGGTTTCGTGCTGACGCTGGCCGCGACCGCGGCGTCGCTGGTGCCGCCGTACCTGACGATCCCGCTGATGGACGAGGTGCTGATCCCGTACCAGAACGGCAAGCAGATCGATACGCATCTCGTCTGGATGCTGCTGGCCGGGCTGCTGGGCTCGGCGCTCGTCGCCTGGGCGCTGGGCTGGATGCGCACCTGGCTGCTGGCGCTGGTCAGCGAGCGCATCGGCGCCGACCTGCGCACCGCGACCTTCGAGCACCTGCTGCGGCTGTCGCTGGACTACTTCGGCAGCAAGCGCACCGGCGATCTGATGTCGCGCATCGGCAGCGAAAGCGACCGCATCTGCGTATTCCTGTCGCTGCACGCGCTGGATTTCGCCACCGACGTGCTGATGATCGGCATGACGGCGACGATCCTGTTCAGCATCAATCCGTCGCTGGCCCTTGCGACGCTGGTGCCGCTGCCGTTCATCGCCTGGATGATCCACCTGGTGCGCGACCGGCTGCGCACCGGCTTCGAGAAGATCGACCGCGTCTGGGGCGAGGTGACCAGCGTGCTGGCCGACACGATCCCCGGCATCCGCGTCGTCAAGGCCTTCGCGCAGGAGCAGCGCGAAGCCGAGCGTTTCCGCCGCGCCAACCGCGCCAACCTCGAAGTCAACGACAAGCTGAACAAGACCTGGAGCCTGTTCACGCCGACCGTGTCGCTGCTGACCGAGATCGGCCTGCTCGTCGTCTGGGCCTTCGGCATCTGGCTGGTCAGCCGCGACAGCATCACCGTCGGCGTGCTGAGCGCCTTCATCGCCTACATCGGCCGCTTCTACGGCCGGCTGGACTCGATGAGCCGCATCGTCTCGGTGACGCAGAAGGCCGCCGCCGGCGCCAAGCGCATCTTCGACATCCTCGACCACGTCAGCAACGTGCCCGAACCGGCGCAGCCGGTGAAGATCGACCGCGTTCAGGGCGGGCTGTCGCTGCAAGGCGTGGGTTTCCGCTACGGCAGCCGCTCGGTGATCCGCGGCCTGGACCTGGACATCCGCCCGGGCGAGATGATCGGCCTGGTGGGCCACAGCGGCTCGGGCAAGAGCACGCTGGTCAACCTGATCTGCCGCTTCTACGACGTGACCGACGGCGCGATCAAGGTCGACGGCATCGACCTGCGCCGCTTCGGCGTCGCCGACTACCGCCGCCACATCGGCCTGGTGCTGCAGGAACCCTTCCTGTTCTTCGGCACCGTCGCCGAGAACATCGCCTACGGCAAACCCGACGCGACGCGCGAGGAGATTGTCGCCGCGGCGCGCGCCGCGCACGCCCACGAGTTCATCCTGCGCCTGCCGCACGGTTACGACTCGGTGGTCGGCGAACGCGGCCAGGGCCTGTCGGGCGGCGAGCGCCAGCGCATCTCGATCGCGCGCGCGCTCTTGATCGACCCGCGCATCCTGATCCTCGACGAAGCCACCTCCTCGGTCGACACCGAGACCGAGAAGGAGATCCAGAAGGCGCTGGACAACCTGGTGCAGGGCCGCACGACGATCGCCATCGCCCACCGCCTGTCGACGCTGCGCCGCGCCGACCGGCTGGTCGTCATGGACCGCGGCCGCATCGTCGAAGTCGGCACACACGACGAACTGCTGGCGCGCGAAGGCGCCTACTGGCGGCTGTACGAGGCGCAGGCGCGCCAGGTCGACGAGAGCGAGGGCGAGCGCCCGGTGCTGCCGCCGCCCGCGCCCGCCGCCCATCCGGCCGGCGTCGCCTGAGGAAACGCGATGAACGCTCCCCTGTCCATCACGCTGCAGCGCGACGCCCACGGCCGCCTGGTGCTGTTCGACGCCGACGGCGTCGAACACGTCGGCGTCGTGCCGGTGCGCGCCTTCCCGCTGTCCGAACCCGGCGGCCCGGTGTCGCTGGTCGGCACCGACGGCCGCGAGCGGCTCTGGATCGACCGCCCCGAGACCTTGCCCGCCGCCGCGTGCGAACTGCTGGACGCCGAACTGGCGCGCCGCGAGTTCGCGCCGGTCATCCAGCGCCTGCTGGAAGTCTCGACCTTCTCGACGCCCAGCACCTGGACCGTCGACACCGACCGCGGCCGCACGACGCTGGTGCTCAAGGGCGAGGAAGACATCCGCCGTCTCGGTGGCAGCGCGCTGCTGATCACCGACAGCCAGGGCATCGGCTACCGCATCGCCGACGCGAAGGCGCTGGATCGGCGCTCCAAGCGGCTTCTGGAACGGTTCTTGTGAGCTTGTGAGCCCCCGAGCTCGCTACCGCTCGCTACCCCCGAGGGGGCCGTCCGCCGACGGTCCGGCGGAGCCGGACCGTGGCGGGAAGCTTGATCGCGCAGGGCGAGGTGTCTTGCTGGCGCTCGCTGACATCGCTGCGCGGCCTGCGGGGCCGTCCGCCGTCCTTGATAGGCGGCGCTACCGCGTACCCTTCGCCTTGTCGTTCTTGTTCTCCGAGTGCACGAACCCGATCGGCCGCTTCGGCGGGTCGGGTGGCGTCACCAGTTCGCGCAGGGCGTCGAAGACCTGCCTGAGCTGATGGCGCGTGTTGCGGCTGAAGGTGTCGTGGCCGATCGCCAGCGCCTCGGTCTTCTGTTCCAGCTCCGAGAGACGTTTGGCCAAGTCGCCGTGCGTCGCCGCCAGCTCGCGCATGTGCACGAAGGCCCTCACGACGTAGACCGACACCTCGATGGCGCGTGGGCTGCTCAGGAGGTTCGCGGCCATGATCGCTCCGTGCTCGGTGAAGGCGTAGGGCAGGTATTTGCGGTGTCGGCCGCGGCCGCCAGGTGCCGCGTCTAAGGTCGCAAGTTGCGACCTTAGAGCTCCCCACTCCTCGGTCGTGAGCTGGAACATGAAGTCGGCCGGGAACTTGGACAGGTTGCGGCGGACCGCCTCGTTGAACCGCTTCGTCTCGACCTCGTAGAGCGCAGCCAGGTCAGCGTCCAGCAGGACGCGCTGGCCACGAACCATGGCGATGCGCAGCGCGATGGCCTCGGTCGCCAGCAGCGGGGTGCTCATCGGCGGGGGCCGCAGGCGTGGCTGTCACGGGCCTTGGCCCTGACCTGGCCGCGGCACGTGAGCAGAGGCCGAGGCCAGCGCATGTCGAACAGTTTCACCATGCCATCCTCCTGGCCGGCACTGTCGGCGCGCACGTGGTCGCCGCCAAGGCGGAATTGGTCCCCCGAAGGGGCGGGCTCAGATCAGCGCCGCCACCGCCTCGCCGAGCTCGGTGGTGCTGGCGCTGCCGCCCAGGTCGGGCGTGCGCGGGCCTTCGCGCAGCACGGTTTCGATGGCGCGCACGATGGCGTCGTGGGCGGCGCGGCCGGCGCCTTGGCCGCCGGTCAGGAAGTCCAGCATCAGCGCGCCCGACCAGATCATCGCGATCGGGTTGGCGATGTTGCGGCCGTAGATGTCGGGCGCCGAGCCGTGCACCGGCTCGAACAGCGACGGAAAACGCCGCTCGGGGTTCAGGTTGGCCGACGGCGCCAGGCCGATCGTGCCGGCGGTCGCCGGGCCCAGGTCGGACAGGATGTCGCCGAACAGGTTGCTGGCGACGACGACGTCGAAACGCTGCGGCTGCAGCACGAAACGCGCGCTCAGGATGTCGATGTGCTGCTTGTCGACGGCGACCTGCGGGTAGGCTTTCGCCATCTCGTCGGCACGCGAGTCCCACCACGGCATGCTGATCGCGACGCCGTTGCTCTTCGTCGCCACCGTCAGGTGCCGGCGCGCGCGCGAGGCCGCCAGTTCGAAGGCGAACTTCAGCACGCGGTCGGTGCCGTGGCGGCTGAAGACCGACTCCTGGATGACGATCTCGCGCTCGGTGCCCGCGAACATCGTGCCGCCGAGGTTGGTGTACTCGCCCTCGGTGTTCTCGCGCACGATCAGGTAGTCCAGGTCGCCCGGCTTGCGCCCGGCCAGCGGACAGGGCACGCCGTCGAACAGGCGCACCGGGCGCAGGTTGACGTACTGGTCGAACTCGCGGCGGAACTTCAGCAGGCTGCCCCATAGCGAGACGTTGTCCGGCACCGTCGCCGGCCAGCCGACGGCGCCGAAATAGATCGCGTCCACGCCGGCCAGCTGCTGCTTCCAGTCGTCCGGCATCATCGTGCCGTGCTGCCGGTAGTAGTCGCAGCTCGCCCACTCGATCTCGGTGAACTCCAGCGCCAGGCCGAAACGTTCGGCGGCGCGGCGCACGGCGCGCAGGCCCTCGGGGGCGACTTCCTTGCCGATCCCGTCTCCGGGGATCAGCGCGATGCGGTAGGGGCGGCTCATCATGGGGCCTCGTCGGTCGGGGCGGCCATGCTAATCGGCGGCCGACCGGCGCGTGCCGGGGCGGGCTTCAGCCGATGCGCTCGAAACGCGGGCGTTCGCGGCCGTCGACGACGACCGTCTCGGCGAACATCGCGAACGGCCGCACCCAGGTGTCCGCGCTGGCGTAGAGCGGCCGGTACAGCACCAGCGGCTGCAGCGTCTCGCTGTGGCGCACGACGCCCAACACCTCGTATTCGCCGCCCTTGTAGTGGCGGTAGCGGCCGAGCGCGATCGTCGGCAGCGGCGGCAGTGCGTCGTTCATCGTGCGACCTTTCTCGTCTTGCGCGGTACTGCGGCCGTCTCGCGCAGCGACGCGTCGACCAGCGCCTCGGCCATCCAGCCGACGGTGGCGTCGACCTCGGCATCGGTGGCGCCCCACAAGTCCTTCAGCACGACCCGCGCCTCGATGCCGTAGAGCACCGACAGCGCGCGGTGCAGCCGCGCCAGCGAGGCCTCGGGCAGCTCGGCGGCCAGCGGCTCGATCGCGTGCGCGAGGATGCCGACGCGGTGGCCGCGGCGGTAGGGCTCTTCCTTCAGCCGGCCGGCGCGTTCCAGCGCCCAGTGCTCCAGCGAGAGCTGCACCGCGGCCCGCATCTGCGGCTCGAACTCACGAAAACGCGGGAAGGTCGACGCGAAGAGTTCGGCGACGCGGCGGCGGCCGTCGGGCTCGTCCGAGTCGAAGCTGCGCAGCGGCCCCAGCGAGACGTCGATCACCGCGGTGATCAGCGCGCTGCGGCTGGGGAAGTAGCGGTAGGCCGTCGCGCGCGAGACCTCGGCGCGGCGCGCCACCTCGGGCAGCGTCGGCACCTGGCCCTCGCGGATCAGCGCCATCGCGGCGTCGAGCAGCAGGCGCCGTGTCGCGCCGCGGATGCCGCCTTCGATCTCGACGGTGGGCGGCGGGGCGGGCAGCGCGGGGCGGGTCGTCTTGGGCATCTCGGGCTCGGGTTGTCGCGGATTGCAACACAGGTCGCGCGGTGAGACACTAGTCTCATTTTCAGCCCGACGTCTCCACCTCCCAAGGAGCAGCATGGACCCGAACGCCCCCCGCTACGCCGTCGTCGCCGGCACTTTCGACACCAAGGCGCGTGAACTCGTCTTTCTGCGCGACTGCCTGGCCGCGATGGGCGTGGCCACGCGCACCGTGGATCTCTCGACACACGGCCGCGGCTCCGGCGTCGACGTCACGGCCGAAGAGGTGGCGGCCTGCCACCCGCAAGGCGCGGCGGCGGTCTTCACCGGCGACCGCGGCAGCGCGGTGATCGCGATGGCGCAGGCTTTCGAGCACTGGGTGCGCGGCCGCGACGACGTCGCCGGGCTGCTGTCGGCCGGCGGCTCGGGTGCCACCGCGCTGGCGACACCGGCGATGCGCGCCTTGCCGGTCGGCGTGCCCAAGCTGATGGTCAGCACCGTCGCTTCGGGCGACGTGCGGCCCTACGTCGGCCCCAGCGACATCTGCATGATGTATTCGGTCACCGACGTGCAGGGGCTGAACCGCATCAGCCAGCGGGTGCTGGCCAACGCCGCGCACGCGATGGGCGGCATGGTGCGCGAGCGTGCGGAGTTCACGTCGACGAAGCCGGCGATCGGGCTGACGATGTTCGGCGTCACGACGCCCTGCGTTCAGGCGATGACCGCGCTGCTGGAGCCCGACTACGACTGCCTGGTTTTCCACGCCACCGGCACCGGCGGCCAGTCGATGGAGAAGCTCGCCGACTCGCATCTGCTGGCCGGCGTCATCGACGCGACGACGACCGAGGTCGCCGACGAGCTGATGGGCGGCGTCTTCAGCGCCGGGCCGGAACGGTTCGACGCCATCGCCCGCAGCCGCGTGCCTTACGTCGGCTCCTGCGGCGCGCTGGACATGGTGAACTTCGGCGCCCTCGACACCGTGCCCGAGCGCTACCGCCAGCGCAACCTGTACCAGCACAACGCCAACGTCACGCTGATGCGCACCAGCGTCGACGAGAACGTCGCGATGGGGCGTTTCATCGCCGCCAAGCTCAACCGCATGGACGGGCCGGTGCGTTTCTTCCTGCCCGAAGGCGGCGTCTCGATGCTCGACGCGCAAGGCCTGCCGTTCTGGGACCCGGCCGCCGACGCGGCGCTGTTCGACACGATCGAACAGGAGTTCCAGGCGACCGACAAGCGCCGCCTAATCCGCAGCCCGCTGCACGTCAACGACCCGAGCTTCGCCCGCCAGTTGGTCGAAGCCTTCAAGGAGATCGCCGGCTGAAGCCGGCGCAGGAGAACACGATGGCACGCATTCCCCGCCAGCAGATCCTCGACAGCTTCCGCGCCAAGATCGCGCGCGGCGAACCCATCATCGGCGGCGGCGCCGGCACCGGCCTGTCGGCCAAGGGCGAGGAGGCCGGCGGCATCGACCTCATCGTCATCTACAACTCAGGCCGCTACCGCATGGCCGGGCGCGGTTCGCTCGCCGGCCTGCTGGCCTACGGCAACGCCAACGAGATCGTGCTCGACATGGCCAAGGAAGTGCTGCCGATGGTGCGCCGCACGCCGGTGCTGGCCGGCGTCAACGGCACCGACCCGTTCATGCTGCGCGATCACTTCCTGCAGCAGTTGATCGCCGTCGGCTTCTCCGGCGTGCAGAACTTCCCGACGGTCGGCCTGATCGACGGGACCTTCCGCGCCAACCTCGAAGAGACCGGCATGGGCTACGGCCTGGAAGTCGACATGATCCGCGCCGCCGCCGAACTCGACCTGCTGACCACGCCCTACGTCTTCGACGAGACCAGCGCCGCCGACATGGCGCGCGCCGGCGCCGACATCCTCGTGCCGCACATGGGGCTGACGACCGGCGGCGCGATCGGCGCCGAGACCGCGCTGACGCTGGCCGACTGCGTGCCGCGCATCAACGCCTGGGCCGAGGCCGCACGCCGCGTCAAACCCGACATCATCGTGCTCTGCCACGGCGGCCCGATCGCCCAGCCCGAGGACGCGCAGTACATCCTCGACCACTGCCCCGAGGTCAACGGCTTCTACGGCGCGTCGAGCATGGAACGCCTGCCGGTCGAAGGCGCGCTCGTCGAGCAGACGAAGAAGTTCAAGGCGATCCAGCGCGCATAAACCTCGGCGCCCACACGGGCGCCGGCCTCGTGCCATCGTCGCGCCCGGCCGCCCTGCCCCGGGGCGGGAAGGACGCACGATGAGCACCTGGCGCAGGAAACCGGCGAACGAGCCCTTCGCCGTCGACGAGATCGAGGCCCGGCTGAAGGACGAGCTGCCGGCCTGGCATTACGAGGACGGCTGGATCCGGCGCAAGTACAAGACCGCCGGCTGGAAGGGCACGCTGATGGTCGTCAACACCGTCGGCCACCTCGCCGAGGCCGCCTGGCACCACCCCGACCTGACGGTGTCCTACGCCTTCGTCACGGTGAAGCTGCAGACGCACGACGCCAAGGGCATCACCGAGAAGGACTTCGCGCTGGCGAAGAAGATCGACGAGGTGCTGATGTGGCAGCCCGGGCGCGACGCCGACCCGGTGTTCGAAGGCACGCCCGACGACCCGCGCTTCAAGTACCTCAAGTACGACTGAGGCGACGGCGCTGCGCTGACACAGTGTCCCCGGCGCGGCACAGCGATCGGGGCGCAACCGGCGCCGATCGGCGGTTTTCTGCGGGTATTCCCGCAAACCCGACCCCGGGCGGGGTGTCGGAACATGTCTTGCAACGGTGGCGGCATGAGCGCCGTCCACCGTCCGCGAGCCGACCATGCTGTCGTCCCTGCCCGTCCGCACTGAGGGCCCGGTGCGCGTCGCCGTGCGCGCCCCTGGCCGGCTGCACCTGGGTTTCCTCGACCCGGCGGGCACGCTGGGCCGGCGCTTCGGCAGCCTGGGCCTGGTCATCGACGGCTTCGAGACCGAGCTCGAACTGGCGTTCGCCGATCACGATTCGGCCGTCGCCGACACCGAGGACGGCGAGGCCGAACTCGAACGCGCGCGGGCCCACCTGACGCGGCTGCGCGAACTCAGCGGCTTCGACGCGCCGCTGGCGCTGCGCCTGCTGCGCGTGCTGCCGCCGCACGCCGGCTTCGGCTCGGGCACGCAGCTCGCGCTGGCGCTGGGCCGCGCGTTCGCGCAATTGCACGGGCTGGCCCTGTCGACGGCGCAGATCGCCGCCGGCCTGGGCCGCGGCCGGCGTTCGGGCATCGGCATCGCCGGTTTCGACGCTGGCGGGCTGATCGTCGACGGCGGCCCGGGCCGCGACGGCTCGCCGGCGCCGGTGCTCGCGCGGCTGGCGCTGCCGGCGGCCTGGCGGGTGCTCGTCGTGCGCCATCCGGGGCGGCGCGGGCTGTCGGGCGACGAGGAGAAACGCGCCATCGCGGCGCTGCCGCCGCTGCCGGTCGAAGGCGCCGCCGAGCTCTGCCACCAGGTGCTGATGCGCGTGCTGCCGGGCGCCGCCGGCGACGACTTCACGGCCTTCGCAGCCGGGCTCAACCGCGTGCAGGACCTGCTCGGCGGCCACTTCGCGCCGGCCCAGGACGGCAGCGCCTACACCAGCCCCGAGGTCGGCCGGCTGATGCAGTGGATACGCGCCGAAGCCGGCGACGCCGCCGCCGTCGGCCAGAGCTCCTGGGGGCCGACCGGCTTCGCCATCGTGCCGTCGGCCGCCGCCGCGGCACGCCTGCTCGACGCCGCGCACGCCGCCGGCGTCGTCTCCCCGGCGCTGGTCGTCACCGCCGTGGCCGCGCGCGCCCACGGCGCCCGCGTCGCCTGAACTCCCAGCCGAGCCCCACGATGGAACGTCCTTACATCCTGCACATGTTCACGCCGGGCAAGCAGATGAGCCCCTTCGACGTCAACATGGCCGCCGACGCCGGCTACCAGCTCGTCGTGCCCTATGGCGAGGTCGGCCTGGACGCGGTGGCCGGCATGACGCAGGACGCGATCTTCTCGCGCGGCCCCAAGGGCGTGGCGCGCACCGGCATCTTCATCGGCGGCCGCGACGCGCTGCTCGCCGCCGACATGCTGAAGAAAGCCCAGGCGGCGATGGTCAAACCTTTCGTCGTCTCGATGATGGCCGACCCCAGCGGCGCCTACACGACGGCCGCGGCGATGGTCGCCTGCGTCGAGCAGGCGCTGAAGACACGCGGCGAAGGCCTCGCCGGCCAGCGCGTCGTCGTGCTCGGCGGCACCGGGCCGGTGGGCCGCATCGCCGCCGTCATCGCCGCGCAGGCCGGCGCCACGGTGCTGCTGTCCAGCCGCCAGGGCATCGACGCCGCCGAAGAGGCGGCCACCGAGACCGCGAAGCACTTCGGCGTCACGCTGCACGGCATCTCCGGCGGCGACGCCAATGCCGTGCGCCATTCACTGGCCGAAGCCGACGTCGTGCTGTCCTGCGCCAAGGCCGGCGTGCAGGCGGTCTCGGCCGAGGACCTGAAACACGCCGGCGCGCTGAAGGTCGCCGCTGACGTCAACGCCGTGCCGCCCGAAGGCATCGCCGGCGTCGGCGTGATGGACGACGCGAAGCCGCTGGCCGGCACGCAGGCGCTGGGCATCGGCGCGCTGGCGATCGGCAACGTCAAGTACCAGACCCAGCACCGGCTGCTGCAGCGCATGCGCGAAGCCGAAACAGCGGTCTGCTACAGCTTCGGCGACGCCTTCGAGACCGCCCGCGGCTGGCTGGCCGAGAAAGCCGAGAAGGCGGCCGCGGGCGGCTGATGCTCGCCGTCGCCGCGCTGTCCGCACGGGCGCTCGCCGACCTGGCCGCGCTCGACGGGCTGACGGTCGTCGCGCTCGACGTCTTCGGGGACGCCGACACCGTCAGGCGCGCCGCGCACTGGCACGCCATCGGCACGCCGGGCCGGCTGGAGATCGACGGCACGCGGCTGCTGGCCGCGCTGGAAGCGCTGGCGCGCGACGGCGACGTCGACGGCTGGATCGCCGGCGCGGGTTTCGACGGCCGCCCCGAGCTGCTGGCCGCCGGCGCCGAACGCCTGCCGCTGCTGGGCACCGGCGGCGGCGCGCTGCGCCGGCTGCGCGATCCACGCGCCTTCTTCGCCGCGCTCGACGACCTGGGGCTGCCGCACCCGGCGGTGCGTTTCGAGCCGCCGGCCGACCCCGCCGGCTGGCTGGAGAAGGACGCCGGAGGCAGCGGCGGCTGGCACGTACGGGAGGCCGAGCCCGGCCGCGCCGCCGCGCCCGGCCGCTACTGGCAGCGCTGGCGCCCGGGCCAGCCGATGTCGGCGACGCTGGTCGCCAACGGCCACGACGCCGTCGTGCTCGGCTTCAACCTGCAGACCGTGCGCCCGGTCGCCGGCCGGCGCTGGGTCTTCGCCGGCATCGTCGGGCCGCTGCCGGTGCCGCCGGCGGTCGAACGCACGCTGGTGCGCGCAGCCTCGGTGCTGGCGCGGCGCTTCGACCTGCACGGCCTGGCCAGCCTCGACTTCCTGCTCGACGGCGAACACGCCGAGCTGCTGGAGCTGAACGCGCGCCCGCCGGCCAGCGCCGAGCTTTACCCCGAGGTTGGCCGCGGCGGCGCCTTGCGCGCCCATCTGCGCGCCGTCACCGCCGGCGAACTGCCGCCACCGCCGGCGCCGCCGCGTGTCGTGCAAGGCCACGAGATCGTCTTCGCACGCCGCACGCTGGTGCTCGACGACCTCGCCGCGGCGCGCATCGCCGCCACGCCGCTGGCGCGCGACTGGCCACGTGGCGGCCAGCGTTTCGACGTCGGCGACCCGGTCTGCAGCCTGGCCGCCGCCGGCGCCGACGCCGCCGAGGTGCTGGCGGCGCTGGCCACGCGCCGCGAGGCCTTGCTCGCTTTCCTGGAGAACCGATGAACGACCGCTCTGCCGCGCCGCTGCCCGGCGCCACGATCGCGCTCAACGAGCACGTCGCCCCCTGGGTCGAACGCCTGTGTGCCGACGCCGCGGCGCTGGGTGTCGAGGTCTCGCACGACGATCGCGGCGTGCGCCTCGTTGACGCCGGCATCGCCGCGCCGGGCAGCATCGCCGCCGGGCTGCTGATCGGCGAGATCTGCCTCGGCGGTCTGGGCCGTGTCGAGCTCGCGCCCGGCCCCAACTGGCCGAGCTGGCTGCAGGTGCGCAGCTCGCTGCCGGTGCTGGCCTGCCTGGGTTCGCAGTACGCCGGCTGGAGCCTCGCGGCCAGCAAGGAAGAAACCGGCGGCAAGAAGTTCTTCGCGCTCGGCTCCGGGCCGGCGCGAGCGCTGGCCGCGAAGGAAGCGCTGTACGGCGAACTGGCCTGGCGCGACCGCGCGAGCCGCGGCGTGCTGGTGATGGAGGTCGACCGGCCGCCGCCGGCCGTCGTCGTCGACAAGATCCTGCGCGACTGTGCGCTGGCGCCCGAGGCGCTGACCATCGTGCTGACGCCGACGCGCAGCGCCGCCGGCACGACGCAGGTCGTCGCGCGGGTGCTCGAGGTGGCGCTGCACAAGGCGCACGAGCTGCACTTCGCGCTCGCCGACGTCGTCGACGGTGTCGGCTGGGCGCCGCTGCCGGCGCCGCACCCGGACGGCGTCGAGGCGATGGGCCGCACCAACGACGCCATCCTCTACGGCGGCCGTGTGCAGCTGTCGGTGCGCGGCAGCGACGCCGAGGCCGAGCGCCTGGCGCGAGCGCTGCCCTGCCGCAACTCGCCGGACTACGGGCGCTCGTTCGCGCAGACCTTCCGCGACGCCGGCTTCGACTTCTACAAGATCGACCCGGCGCTGTTCGCGCCGGCCGAGGTCTGGGTCAGCAACGTCGACAGCGGCCGGACCTGGCACGCCGGCGGCACCGACCTCGCGCTGCTGCAGCGCCTGTGGCAGGAGGCTTCGTGACCGGCCGCGGGCTGCGCGTCGCGATCTTCGCCGACGAGACCGGCTGGCACACACGCCGGCTGCAGGCCGCGCTGCGTGCGCGTGGTGCGCTCGGCCGCTGCGTCGACTTGGCCGACTGCCGCATCGACACCACGGCCGCCTGGCACGGGCTGGTGATCCCGGGTTTCGGCCGCGAGCTGCCCGACGCGGCGCTGGTACGCGGCATCGCCGGCGGCAGCTTCGAGCAGGTCACCAAGCGCCTGGGCGTGCTGCACGCGCTGCGTGCTCTGGGCGTGCCGGTCTACAACGACGCCCGCGCGATCGAGCGCAGCGTCGACAAGTCGGCGACCTCGCTGCTGCTGCACGCCGCCGGCCTGCCGACGCCGCCGACCTGGGCCATCGAGTCGCCGGTCGAGGCGCAGCGCCTGGTGATGCGCGAAAGCGCCGCCGGCCACGCGCTGGTGTTGAAGCCCCTGTTCGGCTCGCAGGGCAAGGGCCTGCAGCTCGTCGGCCTCGTCGACGGCGAACACCGGCCGCTGCCGCCGCTGGACGCCGGCTACGGCCGCCTGGCCTATCTGCAGCGCCGAGTGCCGGCGCTGGCCACGCCCGGCTTCGACTGGCGCGTGCTCGTCATCGGCGGGCGTGCGGTGGCGGCGATGCGGCGTGTCAGCACGCACTGGGTCCACAACGTCGCGCAGGGCGCGCGCTGCCTGCCGGCGGCGCTGGAGCCGGCACTCGCGCGCCTGGCCGAAGACGCCGCGGCGGCGCTGGAACTCGACTACGCCGGCGTCGACATCATCCCCGCACCCGGCGCCGCGCCGCTGCAGGTGCTGGAGGTCAACGGCGTCGCCGCCTGGCAGGGCTTGCAGCGGGTGACGCCCTTCGACATCGCCCAGGCCCTGGTCGACGACCTGCTGCAGCGCCGCGTCGCCACCAGCGCTGCGCAGCGCCGCGCGTGAACGCCGCCGAAGCCTTCACGCTGGCCTGCGCGCTGGACGTCGCGGTGCGCAAGCCCGGCAACGTCAGCCGCGCCTCGCCGGGCCACCGCATGCGCGCCGAAGACTTCGTCGCCAGCGCTGCCGCGGCCGTGGCGCCGATCACCGCGCCCGGCGCCGCCGTCGGCGAACGCATCGAAGCCGCCGTCGCCGCGACCTGGGCCGCCGTCGGCTGCAACACCAACCTCGGCATCGTGCTGCTGGCCGCGCCGCTGGCGCGTGCCGCCGAGGCGCCCGGTGCGACGGCGTCGCTGGCGGCGCTGGGCGACACGCTGGCCGGCGTGCTGGGCGCGCTCGACGTCGCCGACGCCGCAGCAGCCTTTCGCGCGATCGCCCGCGCGCAGCCCGCGGGCCTGGGCGATGCGCCCGAGCAGGACGTGCACGCCGAGCCCGACATCGACCTGCGTGCCGCGATGGCGCTGGCCGCCGGGCGCGACCGCATTGCGGCGCAGTACACGAACGGTTTCGCCGACGTGCTGGCGCTGGCCGCGCAGGCGCGTGACGAAGGTTTCCCGGGCGGCGACACGGCCGCGACGACGGCCGTCGTGCAGCGCCTGCACCTCGAATGCCTGGCGCGCTGGCCCGATTCACACATTGTTCGAAAACACGGCGAGGCCGTGGCACAGACTGTCTTGCACGCGGCGCAGCGCTGGCGCGGCCATCCGGCGCCCGACAGCGACGCCGGCTTCGCTGCCTGGGACGAGCAGCTCAAGGCGCAGGGGCTGAACCCCGGCACCAGCGCCGATCTGACGGTGGCCGCGCTGTTCGCCGCCGCACTCGTGGGGGATGCGCCCCGCGAGTGGCATGGAACGTGATTACGACGGCCCTCGCGGGACGCGCCCACGGCCACCGCCATCCCCACCCCAACGAAGGAGACAAACCCCTCATGGCAAAGATCGATCGCATGCTGGTCGGCGAATCCCTGGTCGGCGACGGCAACGAAGTCGCCCACATCGACCTGATCATCGGCCCGCGCGGCAGCCCGGCCGAATCCGCGTTCGCGAACGCGCTCACCAACAACAAGGACGGTTTCACCTCGCTGCTGGCCGTCGTCGCACCGAACCTGCTGACCAAGCCGGCGACCGTGATGTTCAACAAGGTCACGATCAAGGGCGCCAAGCAGGCGGTGCAGATGTTCGGCCCGGCGCAGCGCGGCGTCGCGATGGCGGTGGCCGACAGCGTCGAGGACGGCACGATCCCGGCCGACGAAGCCGACAACCTGTTCATCTGCGTCGGCGTCTTCATCCACTGGCTCGCCGAGGACGACAAGAAGATCCAGGACTACAACTACCGCGCCACGCGCGAGTCGATCCAGCGCGCCGTCGCCGGCACGCCGACCGCGGCGGAAGTCGTGGCCAAGAAGAGCTCGGCGCAACACCCGTTCGCCGCGGCCTGACCCCGCAACACGCCAAGAAGAAGGCCGCCCTCGGGCGGCCTTTTGCATGCGGCGGCGCGGGCCTCAGCGCCGCGCCGGCGCCAGCCCCGTGCCGAGCAGGTGCACCAGCGCCGCCGTGCGGTCCGGCGGCGGCGCGCGGCGTTCGATCTGCACGCCGACGGCCTGCACGTCGGCGAACTTGCGCGGCTTGGCGACCTTGACACGCACCCAGGCGGCGCCGAACTCGCGGATCAGGATCTCGGCCACCGCTTCGGCAAAGGCTTCGAGCAACTGCACGCGGTGCTCGGCCAGCAGGCGCAGCAGCCTTTCGCGCACGACGCCGTAGTGGATGGTGTCGGCGATGCGGTCGGTGTCGCAGGCGCGAAAACGCGGCACGCCGGCGTGAACGTCGATGACCAGCGGCTGCGGCGCGTGCAGTTCGCCGTCGTCGATGCCGATGACGGTCTCTCCGGTGAAACCTTCGATGAACACGATGTCCAGCGGCACCGCGCTCTCGGGCTCGGTCTGCGGTCGGAAGGCGGGCTGCGGCAGCATTGGCGTGTCTCCATGTAACACCTGCGTCGCCGGCTGCAAGATGCAGGCCCGCGACGCTGTGCACCCGTGTTTCACCCGGTGTGTCGCGGGCGGCCGCTGGCCAAGAATCGACCAAAACCCGCGGCCAAGACCGCGGCCCCTTGGAGCGACGGAGACACGCATGAGCCTCAGCCTGCGGGATGCCCACCGGCATGCCGACCGCATTCTCGAACACGTGCGCGGCGGTGCGCACGACGGCAACGAGGTCGTCGCGCAATCCTGGACGCGCTGCGTCAACGAGTACCGGCTGGACCCGGGGCGCCGCCACGAGCCGGCCGTCGTCTCGCGCGCCGAACTCGAGGACCGCCGCGCGCGCCGCGCCGACGTCATCGCCTGCGCACGCTACGAGATGACGACGCTGTTCCAGCAGCTCGCCGACACCGAATCGGCCGTCGTGCTGACCGACACCGACGGCGTCATCGTGCACATGGTCTCGACGCCCGAGTTCGGCGCCGAGGTCGGCCCGCTGGGGCTGCGTGTCGGCGGCCGCTGGAGCGAAGCTGCCGCCGGCACCAACGGCATGGGCACCTGCCTGGCCGCCGCCGGGCCGGTGTCGGTGCGGCGCGAAGACCACTTCTTCCCCGAGTTCGCCCAGCTCACCTGCTCGGCGGTGCCGGTCTACGACCCGCAGGGCGAGATCGCCGCGGTGCTCGACGTCACCAGCCGCTCCAGCCTGATGCAGCAGCACCTGCTGGTGCTGCTGGGCATGACGGCGCGCATGATCGAGAACCGGTTGCTCGACGCGCGTTTCCGTGCCGCGCACCCGCTGCACTTCCACGCCCGGCCCGAGTTCGTCTACACGCTACACGAAGGCAAGCTGGCGATCGGCGAGGACGGCCGCATCCTCGCCGCCAACCGCAGCGCGCTGTTCCAGTTGGGGCTGCAATCGATGGACGAGATCCGCGACCGCCGCCTCGACGAACTCTTCGAGACCTCGCTCGAGGACATGCTCCAGCGCAGCAGCTCGGCCTCGTTCCACCCGGTCGTGATGTACCGCGCCAATGCCGCGCTGCGTTTCTTCGCCGTCGCGCGTCGCCCGGCGAGCGATCCGCACGCGCCGGCACAGGCCGTGGCGCCGGTGGCCACCGCCGCGGCCAACACGGCGCGAGTGGCGGCCCGCAGCGGCGTGCGCACGCCCGACGGCACGACCTTCGGCGACCCGCGCCTGGTGCGCCATCTGGAGACCGCGCGCCGCGTCGTCGCCCGGCGCACGCCGGTGCTGCTGACCGGCGAGACCGGCTCGGGCAAGGAGGTCTTCGCACGCGCCGTGCACGAGGGCAGCCCGCACGCCGGCGGCGCCTTCGTCGCCGTCAACTGCGCCAGCCTGCCCGAGACGCTGATCGAGTCCGAACTCTTCGGCTACCGCGCCGGCGCCTTCACCGGCGCGCAGCGCAACGGCCGGCGCGGCAAGATCCTGCAGGCCGACGGCGGCACGCTGTTCCTCGACGAGATCGGCGACATGCCGCTGGAGCTGCAGGCGCGGCTGCTGCGCGTGCTCGACGAGCGCCAGGTCACGCCGCTGGGCACCGAGGAGACGCAGCCGGTGGACTTCCAGCTCGTCAGCGCCAGCCACCGCCACCTGCCGACGCTGGTGCGCGAAGGCCGCTTCCGCGAAGACCTGTACTACCGCCTGGCCGGCATCGAACTGGCGCTGCCGCCGCTGCGCGAACGCAGCGACCGCCGCGAGCTGCTGCAGGCCGTGCTGGCCTCGGAGTCCGAAGGCAGCGGCACGCTGACGCCCGAGGCCGAGCGCCTGCTGATGGAGCACGCCTGGCCGGGCAACGTGCGCCAGCTGCGCCACGTGCTGCGCAGCGCCGCGGCGCTGGCCGACGGCCGGCCGATCACACGCGAGCACCTGCCGTCGCTGCACGCCGCGCCGCTGGCACCGCCGCCGGTGATCGCGGCGCCGGTGCTGGCACCGGCCGCCGCCGCGGCGGAGCCGCTGCCGGTCAAGCTGAACCCGATCCAGGCGAACGAACGCCAGGTCCTGCTCCAATTGCTCGAACAGCATCGCTGGAACGTGAGCAACGTCGCCAAGGCGCTCGATGTCAGCCGCAACACCCTGTACCGCAAACTGCACAAGCTCCACATCGAGGTCTCCCACCCCGACTGAGCCGGCAGCGTCCGCGCCGGCCGACGGCGACGAAGACTTCGCCAGCCCGCCGCCGCCGCGTTCGCGTTTCGCCTGGTGCATCACCGGCTCGGGCCATTACCTCGAAGAATCGCTGGCGCTCGCGGCGCGGCTGCCGCAGCTGGACCTGTTCCTGTCCTCGGCCGCCGAAGAGGTGCTGGGCCTCTACCACTGGACGCTGCCGGTGCTGCGCGAGCGTTTCCCGCCCGGGCTGCGCATCGTGCGCGACAAGACCGCCAGCGCGGTGCCGGTCGGCCGGCTCTACACCGACGTCTATCACACGGTGGTCATCGCGCCGGCGACCAGCAACACCGTCGCCAAATGCGCCTGCGGCATCAGCGACACGCTGCCGACCAACATGCTCGCGCAGGCCGGCAAGCTGGGCATTCCGGGCATCGTCTTTGCCTGCGACACCGAGCCGGTGGTCGTCACGAAGGCGCCGCACGACTGGGTGACACTGCGCCCGCGGCGCATCGAGCTCGACAACGTCGAGCGCCTGCGGCAGATCGACTTCTGCCAGGTCGTCGCCTCGCCGGCCGAACTGGAAACGGCGCTGGCAGAGCGCTTGCATGCGCTTTCGCTCGAATGGACGACTCCTGCTTCCTGATCCCGCGCCTGGTGCGCGCCCCGCGCCGATGAATGCCGAAGCGATCTTCGAAACCGTCGTCACGACGGTCGACCCCGAGGGCCGGCCGCACGTCGCGCCGATGGGCGTGCGCTACCGCGACGGCCGCGTCGTGCTGATGCCGTTCCGGCCGTCGGCGACGCTGGACAACATCCTCGCGACCCGCTGCGCGGTGCTGAACCTCGTCGCCGACGTGCGCGTCTTCGCCGGCTGCGTGACCGGCCGGCGCGACTGGCCGCTGGAACGTGCGCAGCGCATCCGCGGCCTGCGCCTGGCCGCCGCGCTGCGCCACGTCGAGCTGCGGCTGGACGAGGCCGACGACGACGCCGAACGCCCGGTGCTGGTGCTGTCGCCGCTGCACGAGGCGACCCACGCGCCTTTCGTCGGCTTCAACCGCGCGCAGGCGGCGGTCGTCGAGGCCGCGGTGCTGGTCAGCCGGCTGTTCATGCTGGCGCCGGAGAAGGTCGACGCCGAGATGCGTTACCTGCAGATCGCGATCGACAAGACGGCCGGACCGGCCGAACTCGAAGCCTGGAGCTGGCTGCTCGATGCCGTCGGCGCCTGGCGTACCCGCACGGAGGCGGCGTAATGAAACTGCTCGTCAGCGTGCGCGACCCGCACGAAGCCCTGGCCGCCGCGGCCGCCGGTGCCGATCTCATCGACTGCAAGGACCCGTCGGCCGGCGCGCTGGGCGCGCTGCCGACGGCCACCGTCGCCGCCATCGTGCGCCTGCTGGCCTGCGGTTTCGGCGGCCCGACCAGCGCGACGATCGGCGACGTCGCCGACGACGAAGAACCCGCCGCGCTGCTGGCGCGGGTCGCGACGATGGCCGCCACCGGCGTCTGTTTCGTCAAGGTCGGCATCGAGCCCGGGCCGCTGGCCGCGGCACGCCTGCGTACGCTGGCCGGCTGCGGCCACACCGTCGTGCCGGTCTTCGTCGCCGACCGCGGGCTGGACATGCCGCTCGTGGCCTTGGCGCTGGAACTTCGATTCCGGGCGCTGATGCTCGACACCGCCGACAAGAACGCCGGCTCGCTGTTCGACCTCGTGCCGCCGGCCACGCTGGCGGCCTTCGTCGAGGCGGCACGCGCCGCCGGCGTGCCGGTCGGCCTGGCCGGTGCGCTGCGCACGCCCGACCTGCCGCGGCTGGCGGCGCTGGCGCCGCATTTCGCCGGCTTCCGCAGCGCCGTCTGCAGCAGCGGCCGCGACGGCACGCTGGAGCCGGCACGCGTGCGCGCGCTGGCCCAGGCGCTGGCGCGCCCGGAGGTCGCCGCGGCTGCCTGATCAGGCGCCGACGGCGCGCCCTTCGCCGAGCAGCAGCGCGCGCATGCGGCCGAGTTCGGCGCGGTGCACGACGTCGATCGGGAACGCCGCGTCGCGTGCGCTGCCGGCGAACAGGCCGTCGAGCACGCCACGCTGGCCCAGCTCGGCCAGCGTCGCGCCGGGGTCGACGCTGCAGGACTTGACGACCACCAAGCGCTCGGCGTTCAGCGTGCGCGCCAGGTCCAGCGCCAGGCTGTCGGAGCTCATCTCCCAGCAGGTCTGCGCACTCGGCGCGTCGCGCATCCATTCCATCGGCAGCCACAGCGCCGTCTGGCCGGCGTGCAACACGGCGCGGATCTGCTCCTTGCTCGCCGCCAGCCGCAGCCGCGGCTCCAGCGACTGCGCCAGGTAGGCGGTCTGCGCCATCGCCAGCACCGCCATGTTGTGCGCCGCCAGATCGTCGAAACGCCAGCGCGCCTGGGCATGACGCACCTGGTCGGCGAAACCGCCGCCGCCGCAGACCAGCGTCACACGCCCGCCGCCGAGCTGCGCCAGCAGCTCCAGCCAGGCCGGGAACAGCGCGTCCTCGCTGACGCTGCCGCCGATCTTCACGACCCACATCGGCCGGCCTCCCGCTCGTACAGCGCTGCCACCGCGACCGCCGGTGCCGCGACCTGGGCCCAGGCGCGGGCCTCCGGTGCGACCGCCGCCACCGCACCGACATAGGACATCACACGCCAGCCCGGCGGCACGATCTCGGCGACGAGGAAACTGCCGCAGCCGGCGGCCACCGCGACGGCATCGCGCGGCAGGCCCTGCGCCGCCGCGACCCGCGCCAGCTGGCCGCGCAGTTCGGCCGTCTGCTCGGCGCGCCAGGAACGGGCGAACTCGTCCCACTCGGCGTCCGACGCGTCGCGTGCGTCCAGGCCGATCATGCGTGCCAGCCGCGCGCGGCTGCCGGCCGTGTCCTTGGCGCCGCCGTCGGCCGCCGGGTACTGGTCGTGCGCCGGGTCGAGTTCGCCGCTCAGACGGTAGACGTCGGCCGTCGTCGCGAAGAACTCGTTCATCACGTTCAGCGGCCGGCCGCACCAGGGGATGCGGCGCGCCAGCGCGCACAGCGGCGTGCGCACGACACCGTGATAGACCAGCTCGCCGCTGGCCAAGCGGTCGACGTCGCGCCGGCTGGGGCTGGCGACGCGGCCGCCGCCGAAGGCGATGAAGTCGGTCGTCGTGCTGCCGATGTCGACCAGCAGCCCGGCTTCGGGCGCCAGCGCGGCGGCGGCGTGGCGTGCGGTGGCCAGCCAGTTGGCCGAGGCCACGGCCTCCCAGCGCGGGCCGCATTCGGCCGCCGTGCACCAGCCGTCGCCGGCGAAGAAACGCGGCGCCGGCAGGCGCGCGGCCAGGTGTGCGGCGATGCGTGCGACGCCGTCTTCGCGGTGGGCGAAGCAGTCGGCCATCTCGCCGGTCATCGTCACCGCGTGCGCGGCGTGCGCGAAGTCGGGCCAGCGCTCCAGCGCCGCGTCGAGCACCACGTCGAGTTTGTCCAGCCCCTGCCACAGCGCACAAGGCCATTGCACGACGTCGACGACGGTGCCGCCTTCGCAGCGTGCGGCCTTGACGTGCGCGCCGCCGACGTCCCAGCCGATCACCGCCTCAGGCATGCAGCGTCTCCCGGCGCGCGGCGACGATGTCGGCCGCCAGGCAGCGCCCCAGGCGCTCGGACAGGCCGACGAAGGCGCAGGTCGTGCGCGGGTTGACCTCGATGGCCACCGGACCGCGCACCGGGTGCCAGACGAAGTCGACACCGGCGAAGCCCGCGAGCCCGGGGATCGCCGCCGCCACGCGCCCGGCCAGCGACGCCAGCACGGCGCGGCGCGGGTCGTTCGGCGACACGCAGTCCAGCTCGACGCCGTCGTAGCGCAGCAGGCCGTCGCCGTCGATGGCGATGCGCTGCCGGTTCACCGACAGCAGCTCGGCGTGGCCGGCGCGCGCCAGCAGCGACAGGCTCATCGGCTCGCCGTCGACCCAGGGCTCCAGCCAGGCGGCGGCACCGACGTTCTCGCGCCGGCGCGCGTCGGCGGCGGCGGCACCGCGGCTGGTCCAGACCTGCGTCGCCACCGCGCCGGCGCCGTCGTCGGGCTTGACGACCCAGCGGCTCGCTTCGTCGGCCAGGTCGTGCGGCGTCGCGATGCCGTGGGCGCGCAGCCGCGCCAGCGTCGCACCTTTGCTCGAGGCCAGCGCGATCGCCGCCGCGTCGCAGCCCAGCCAGCGGGTGCGGCCGACGGCGGCCTGCATCGCCGCGAGCAGGCCGTTGGACTCGGGTGCCACGGCCCAGACGAGGTCGTGGCGCGCCGCCTGGCGCGCGACGAAGGCCTCGGGCGCTTCGCCCGGCGCGGCACGCACCGCCTGTGCGCCGGCCGGCACCGGGCCGGCGGCGGCGCAGGTCGCCACCGTCACCGCGCCGAGGCGGGCACGCAGCAGGTCCTGCGCCATCGCGTCGCGCATCGCCTGGCCCAGCGGCATCAGCGTCGTGCTGGCCGCCGGGTCGCCGTCGACCAGGCCGCCGCCGCTGAGATACTCGTAAACGAACACGCGCGTCATCGCGCCCCCTTGGTTCTTCTTCGGAGCCTGCCGATGCGGCTGATCCCGGTCGTCGATCTGATGCATGGCGCGGCCGTGCGCGCCCAGCGCGGCGAGCGCAGCACGTACCGGCCGCTGGTCTCGCGCCTCGTCGACGGCCACGAGCCGGTGGCGGTGGCCGCCGCACTGTGCCGGGCCTGCGCGTCCTCGACGCTGTACGTCGCCGACCTCGATGCGATCGTCGAAGGCCGGCCGCAAACCGAAACGATCGCCGCGCTGCTGGCGGCGCTGCCGGGTGTCGAGCTGTGGCTGGACGCCGGATTCGCCGACGCCGCGGCCGCGGCCACGCTGCGCACGCGGCTGGGCGCCACGGCGGCGCGGGTGCGGCCGGTGTTCGGCAGCGAGTCGCTGCGTTCGCGCGCCGCGCTGCAGGCGTGTTTCCCGACGCCCGATGCCGGCATCCTGTCGCTGGACCGGCGCGGCACGCAGCGCCTGGACGCCGCCGGCGCCTGGGACATACCCGAATGCTGGCCGCGCCAGGTCATCGTGATGACGCTGGAACGTGTCGGCAGCGAAGCCGGGCCCGACCTGGAGACGATGGCCGCGCTGCGCGCGCGTTCACCGGCGACGCGCTTCATCGGCGCTGGCGGCGTGCGCGACGCCGCCGACCTGCGCCATGCCCGCGAGGCCGGCGCCGAGGCCTGGCTGGTCGCCAGCGCATTGCACGACGGCCGGCTGTCACCGGGGACGTAGGCGGGGCGGGGTGGCGTCGGCATGACGGCGCCCTGTTCACGTTTCGTGCCACGGACGGCGGCCGCGCCCGCCTGAGCGCGGGGAACCCCGTGCGGCGCGGCCCGGGGCGCGTCGCCCTCGGCGTTTACCCCGACGAGCGGGACGACGTTTTGCCCGGTGGGCTGAGGGTCCAGCGACACGAAAAGCGCGACACAGTGTTGCGCTTTTGGCCGCTGGCGGGCCGCTCGCGCAGGAACGGCGCGGTGGCACATGTGTTGCGTTGAGCCGGGCATGAGCGAGCTCGCCGCGGCCCCGTCCGCGTGGACCTGTCCCTTCTGCCCGCTGGCCTGCGACCACGTCGGCGTGCGTGTCGGCGCCGGCGACGATGCGCTGGCACTGGCCGGCGCGCGCTGCCCCCGTGCCGAAACACGGCTGGCGCGTTTTGCCAGCCACCCGGCCGAGACACGCGCCGAGATCGACGGCCAACCGGCCCCCGACGACGCCGCACTCGCCGCCGCCGCGGCCCTGCTGGCCGGCGCGGCGCAGCCGCTCATCGCCGGCCTGGGCACCGACGTCGCCGGCGCGCGCGCGCTCTACCCCTTGGCCTGCGCGACCGGCGCGATCAGCGACGCCGCCGGCGGCGAAGCCTTGTTCGCCGGCCTTCGTGCGCTGCAGGACCGCGGCCAGTTCACGACCACGCTGGGCGAGGTGCGCACCCGTGCCGACCTGATCGTCTTCGTCGGCGGCGTGCCGGCCGACCTGGCGCCGCTGACCGCCTGGCGCTGCGGCCTGGGCGATGCCGACGGCCCGCGCCGCCACGCCGTCGCGCTGGCCGCGCCCGGCGGCGACGACGCGGCGCTGGCCGGCTGGGCCTCGGACACGGTCAGCGTCGAGATGCTGCCGGCCGCGCCCGGCGACGACCTCGCCGCCACGCTGCAGCGCCTGCTGACCCTGGTGCCGCGCCCGCAAGCCGACGACGGCAGCGCACTCGCAGCGCTGGCCGCGCGGCTGCGTGCGGCGCACTACGCGGTCTTCGTCGGCGCCCCGGCGAGGCTGGGGCCGCAGGCGGCGCTGGTCATCGAGGCGGTGCATGCGACGGTCGGCCACCTGAACCGCACGACGCGCGCCGCGGCGCTGTGGATCGGCGGCGGCGACGGCGCCGCGACCGCCAACCAGGTTTTCACCTGGCTCTCCGGCCTGCCGCTGCGCACGCGCGCCAGCACGCTGGGCCTGGAGCACGAACCCTTCCTCTACGCCACCGACCGCCTGCTGGCCGACGGCGCCGTCGACGCGCTGCTGTGGGTTTCGAGTTTCGACCCCGAAGCCGCGCCCCCGGCCACCGATCTGCCGACGGTCGTGCTCGGTCACCCCGCCCAGGCCGCCGCTTGCCGCCGCTCCGGCACGGTCTTCATCCCGGTGACGACCCCCGGCATCGGCCACGACGGCCACCTCTTCCGCACCGACGGCACCGTGCTGATGCCGCTGCACGCCGTGCGCCCGGAACCCCTGCCCTCGGTCGCCCAAGTGGCGCAGGCGCTGCTGCAGGCGGTGCTGGAGGCGAGGCGATGAAGCACGCATTCCTGCATCAGCGCGAGAGCCGGGGAGTGGGGCGTATCCCTCCGCTCATGTCCCCCGGCGCCGGCCTGCGGCCGCCGCCTCCTCCTAATACTTCGCTGCGGGACACGCCCCACTCCCCGGCTCCGGCACGGCACAGGCGCACCACCACTCGCGACACGCCACGGCGGTGGCTGCCGCGGGCGCCGGGTGGCCGGTGGAGTGAAGTATTAGGAGGAGGCCCGGCCTGCCGGGCCGGGGGACATGACCGCAACCGGCCACCCGGCGACCGCGGCTCGCCGCTGCTGAAGCACGCCGGCCTTCCCACCCTTCCCAAGCTCACGAACGAAGCCAGGCAACACGTCCGCGAGCAGCAGCGCAAGAGCCGGCCGCCGGGGCGTGCCCCTGCGTTCATGTCCCCCGGGCGGGCTGCGCCCGCCCTCCTCCTAATACTTCACTCCGGGACACGCCCCGACGTCCGTCTCCGCACCGCTCGTGGCACACCGCTCGCACACCACCGCCGGTGGCTGCCGCGGGCGTCGGGTGGCCGGTGGAGTGAAGTATTAGGAGGAGGCCCGGCTTGCCGGGCCGGGGGACATGAACGGAACCGGCCACCCGGCGACCGCGGCTCGCCGCTGCTGAAGCACGCCGGCCTTCCCACCCTTCCCAAGCTCACGAACGAAGCCAGGCAACACGTCCGCGAGCAGCAGCGCAAGAGCCGGCCGCCGGGGCGTGCCCCTGCGTTCATGTCCCCCGGGCGGGCTGCGCCCGCCCTCCTCCTAATACTTCACTCCGGGACACGCCCCGACGTCCGTCTCCGCACCGCTCGTGGCACACCGCCGGCACACCACCATCGGTGGCTGCCGCGGGCGTCGGGTGGCCGGTGGAGGGAAGTATTAGGAGGAGGCCCGGCTTGCCGGGCCGGGGGACATGACCGCAACCGGCCACCCGGCGACCGCGGCTCGCCGCGGCGCTCGCACGCACGGCGCGAGCACCCCAAACCAACCCGCCCATGAGCAGCCTCCTGATCCGCAACGGCCAGGTCATCGACCCGGCCAACCCGCACAGCGGCACCGTGCGCGACATCGCCGTGGTCGGCGGCCACATCGTCGAGCCCGAAGCCGGCCGCCCCTACGACGAGACAGTCGACGCCAGCGGCTGCGTCGTGATGGCCGGCGGCATCGATCTTCATACGCACGTCGGCGGCGGCAAGGTCAATCTGGCGCGGCTCTTGATGACCGACGACCACCGTGCCGAGGCCGGGCCGATCCCGCTGCCGACGAATGCGCTGGAGCTGCCGTCCTGCGGCCACAGCACGCCCGGCACGCTGGCCACCGCCTACCGCTACGTCGAGATGGGCTACACCGCAGCGTTCGAGCCGGCGATGGTGCCCAGCAACGCGCGCCACGCCCACATGGAGATGGGCGACATGCCGGTGCTGGACCACGGCGCCTACGTGATGCTGGGCAGCGACGAGCTGTTCCTCGAACTGCTGGCCGCCGGCGGCCCCGAGCAGCGCAACTTCGCGCAGATCCGCGACTACGTCGCCTGGACCGTCAACGCCAGCAAGGCGATGGGCGTGAAGGTCGTCAACCCGGGCGGCATCTCGGCCTTCAAGTTCAACCAGCGCAAGCTCGACGTCGACGAAGCCCACGTGCACTGGGGCGTGACGCCGCGCCAGGTGGTGCGCACGCTGGCGCGCGCGGTGCACGAGCTGGGCATGCCGCACCCGCTGCACATCCACGGCAGCAACCTCGGCGTGGCCGGCAACATCGCGTCGACGCTGGAGACCATCGAGGCGCTCGAAGGCCTGCCGGCGCACCTGACGCACGTGCAGTTCCACGCCTACGGCACCGACGGGCCGAAGAAGTTCTCGTCGGCCGCACGCGAGCTGGCCGAGGCCGTGGACGCGCATCCGAACGTCAGCATCGACGTCGGCCAGATCATCTTCGGCCAGACCGTCACCGCCTCGGGCGACACGATGCGCCAGCACGCGCAGTCGCATCTGGCGACACCGCGCAAATGGGTCGGCGCCGACATCGAATGCACCGCCGGCTGCGGCGTCGTGCCCTTCCGCTACCGCGAGCAGAGCGTTGTCAACGCGCTGCAGTGGGTCATCGGGCTCGAACTCTTCCTGCTCGTGAAGAACCCTTGGCAGGTCGTGCTGACCACCGACCATCCGAACGGCGGCCCGTTCACGAGCTACCCGCATTTGATCCGCCTGCTGATGGACCGCTCGTTCCGCGAGGAACAGCTCGCCAAGCTGCACCCCGAGGTGGCCGCGAACTGCGCGCTGCGCTCGATGACGCGTGAACTGACGCTCGACGAAATCGCGGTGATGACGCGTGCCGGCCCGGCGCGCCTGCTGGGGCTGGCCGACCGCGGCCATCTCGGCGTCGGCTCGGCAGCCGACATCGCCGTCTACCGCGACGAGGTCGACCGCGAAGCGATGTTCGCGACGCCGACGCACGTCTTCAAGGACGGCGCCGCGGTCGCGCGTGCGGGCCGCGTGCTCGCGCTGCCGACCGGCGGCGTGCACTTCGTCGAGCCGGGTTACGACCCGATCATCGAGAAGACGCTGCGCCGGCACTGGGACCACAACCGCTCGATGCGCTTCGACCATGTGGCGATCACGCACGACGAACTGTGTCGCTGCGGCCGCGGCGGACGGCTGCTGCCGGCGGCGCTGTTCCAAGGGGAAGACGCTTGAGCGCCGCCGTCGTGCTGAACGGCGTCGTCGTCGACGCCACCTTCGCCGAAGCCTTCCCGATGAAGGCCACGCGCATTGTCGTCACCGCGCACACGCCGCACTGGGCCGAGCAGGCCGGGCTGGCGGCGACCGGCTTCGCGACCTCGGTCATCGGCTGCGGCTGCGAAGCCGGCATCGAACGCCGGCTGTCGCCCGACGAAACCCCCGACGGCCGTCCCGGCGTCGCGCTGCTGTTCTTCGCGATGTCGGGCAAGGAGCTGGCCAAGCAGCTGGAGCGCCGCGTCGGCCAGTGCATCCTGACCTGCCCGACGACCGCGGTCTACGCCGGTCTGGCCGACGGCGAGCCGGTGGCGCTGGGCAAGAACCTGCGGTTTTTCGGCGACGGCTGGCAGATCGCCAAGCAGATCGGCGGCCAGCGCTTCTGGCGTGTGCCGGTGATGGACGGCGAGTTCGTCGCGCAGGAATCGACGCCGGTGCTCAAGGCCGTCGGCGGCGGCAACCTGCTGCTGCTGGCGCGCGACACCGACGCCGCGCTCGCCGCCGCCGAGGCCGCGGTCGCGGCGATGCGCCGCGTGCCCAACGTCGTGATGCCTTTCCCCGGCGGCGTCGTGCGCTCGGGTTCCAAGGTCGGCAGCAAGTACCCGGCGCTGTCGGCGTCGACCAACGACGCCTTCTGCCCGTCGCTGGTCGGGCTGGTGGCGAAGACCGAACTGACGCCCGAGGTCGGCTGCGTGATGGAAGTCGTCATCGACGGCCTGTCGGCGGCCGACGTCGCCGCGGCGATGAAAGCCGGGCTGGACGCCGCGCTGGCGCTGGGCGCGGCCGGCGGGCTGCGGCGCGTGTCGGCCGGCAACTACGGCGGCAAGCTCGGGCCCTTCCACTTCCATCTTCACGAGCTGCTGCCCGGAGGCGCGCCATGAGCGGCTGGACGCTGACGCTGCGCCGGCCGCCGCCGCTGCGCCTGGACCTGCGCGCGCTGCAGCCGGCGGTGCTGGCCACGCTGGGCGCCGCCGAGATCGAACGCCTGCCGCTGGGCCACGGCCGCGGCACGCTGGCGCTCGGCGAGTGTTTCGACCTCGCCGCGCGCGACGACGAGACGCTGGTGATCGCCGGCGACACCGCCCGCTGCGACCGCCTCGGCTGGCAGATGGCCGCCGGCCGGCTGCTCGTCGACGGCCCGGCGGGCGACTACGCCGGCGCCGGTCTCGCCGGCGGCGCGCTGGACGTGCGCGGCGACGCCGGCGCGCTGGCCGGCTGCGAGATGCGCGGCGGCACGCTGGAGATCCACGGCAACGCCGGCGAGTTCTGCGCCGGCCCGCTGCCCGGCAGCCTGGACGGCATGCGCGGCGGCACGCTGGTCGTGCGCGGCAACGCCAGTGCGCGCCTGGCCGACCGCATGCGCCGCGGCACGCTCGTCGTCTTCGGCAACGCCGGTGACTGGGCGGCGTCGCGGCTGGTGGCCGGCACGGTGGCGATCGCCGGCCGGGTCGGCGCGCACGCCGGCTACGGCATGCGACGCGGCAGCGTCGTCGTGCTCGGAGACCCCGACGCCGGCCCGCCCGCACCGAGCTTCGTGCCGTCGCAGGACGACGTGACGGTATTCTGGCGACTGCTCGCGCGCGACCTCGCCCGGCACGGCGGGGTCTTCGCCGACCTGCCCCGGCGCGGCATCGTGCGCCACCGCGGCGACCTCGCCGCCGGCGGGCTGGGCGAGTGGATCGCCGTGCGCTGACCCTCTTGTTGAACGACCGCGAGAACCGACGATGCCCCGCGACTACCTCTTCCACGCCGGCGAAGCCACCGTGCTGGCCAAGGACGGCCAGTTCACCGACGCGATGCCCGAGATCCTGATCGGCCGCACCGACGGCCCGGTGGGCCACGCCTTCGCCAACATGATGGCGCAGAGCAAGGGCCACACGGCGATGTTCGCGATCCGCGCCTGCAACCAGCTCGTGCGCCCGGCGACCATCATGGTGCCCAAGGTGACGCTGAAGGACAGCGCCAACATCGAGCTCTTCGGCGGCGTCGTGCAGAGCGCCACCGCCGACGCGGTGGTCGACTGCCTGATCGAGAACGTGATCCCGCGCGAGATGGCCCACGAGCTGTGCATCGTCAGCCTGGTCTGGATCGACCCGCGCTGCGCCCAGGACCCGAACCTGGACAAACGCGACATGTACCGCACCAACTACGAGGCGACGAAGCTGGCGATCAAGCGCGCGCTGAACGACGAGCCGTCGGTCGACGAACTCATCGCCAACCGCCACACCATCAAGCACGACATGGACGACTGGTCCTGAACCCGGCCATGGACGTCTGCGCGCTGCTCGACGACCGCGACGCGACCAGCGCGTCGCCGACGAGCCGGCTCTACACCGGCTTCGTGCACGAGCACCGCTGCAGCGACCCGGCGACGCTGGACGCGACCTGGGACGCGGTCGCGGCCGACCAGCGCGCCGGGCTGCACGCGCTGCTGCTGGCGGACTATGAATGGGGCGCCAAGCTGCAGCGCGCCGGCACGGCGCGGCTGGCGGCCGACGATGGGTCCAGCCTGCGCGTGCTGATGTTCCGCCGCCTGGAACGGCTGTCGCGCATTCAGGCCGACGCCTGGCTGGCCGCCCAGCCCGGCGCCGGCAACGCGGCCGGGGTCGGCGCGCTCGACGCCAGCGTCTCGCGCGACGAATTCCGCACCGCGATCGCGCGCATCCACGAGGCCATCGCCGCCGGCGAGACCTACCAGGTCAACTACACCTACCGGCTGCACGGCCGCGCCTGGGGCGCGCCGGTGGCGCTGTACCGCGCCTTGCGCGCCCGCCAGCCGGTGGCTTACGGCGCCTACATCGTGCTGCCGCCGGGCGATACAGCGACGCACCTGCTGTCGTGCTCGCCCGAACTCTTCGTGCGCCACGAGGCCGGTGTCGTCACCGCGCGGCCGATGAAGGGCACCGCGCCGCGCACCGGCGCGCCCGAAGGCGACAGCGAGACCGCGCGGTTGCTGTCGCTGGACGTCAAGAACCGCGCCGAGAACCTGATGATCGTCGACCTGCTGCGCAACGACCTCGGCCGCGTCGCCGAGATCGGCTCGGTCCAGGTGCCGGCGCTGTTCTCGATCGAGCCCTACGCGACGGTGTTCCAGATGACCTCGACGGTGCAGGCGCGGCTGCGGCCCGAGGTCGGGCCGGCGGCGCTGCTGCGTGCGATCTTCCCCTGCGGCTCGATCACCGGCGCGCCCAAGCTGCAGACGATGGGGCTGATCGCTGGGCTGGAAACGACACCGCGCGGCCTGTACTGCGGCGCCATCGGCTGGCTCGACGCGCCGCCGCCCGGGCGTGCGCTCGGCGACCTGTGCTGGTCGGTCGCGATCCGCACGCTGGCGCTGGCCGCACCGGCCGCCGACGGCACCCGCGCGCTGACGCTGGGCGTCGGCGCCGGCATCGTGCAGGACAGCCGCGCCGACGACGAATACGACGAGTGCCGGCTGAAGGCGCGGTTCCTGACCGGGCTGGGCCCGGGCTTCGAACTGATCGAGACCGTGCGCGCCGAGGCCGACGGCCGGATGCCGCTGCTGCAGCGCCACCTCGCGCGGCTGGCGGCCAGCGCCGAGGCGCTCGGTTTTGCGCTCGACGCCGGCGCGGCGCGGCGCGCGCTCGAAGCCGCTGCGGCCGCCGGTGGCGGCGGGGCGCAGCGCCTGCGGCTGACGCTGGCGCACGACGGCCGCCTCACGATCGTGCGCGCGCCGCTGCCGCCGCTGCCGCACGGCCCGGTGAAGCTGCGCTGGGCCGAGGCACCACTGCCCGGCCCGCGCCCGCTGGCCGCGCACAAGACCACCGACCGTGCGCTCTACGACGCCGGCGTGCGCGCCGCCGAAGCCGCCGGCGCCTTCGACACGCTGTTCTGCAACGCCGACGGCCACGTCGTCGAAGGCGGGCGTTGCACGCTGTTCGCCAAGCTCGACGGCCGCTGGTGCACGCCGTCGCTGGCCGACGGCGCGCTGGCCGGCGTGCAGCGCGCGGCGCTGCTGGCCGACCCGGCCTGGGACGCCGTCGAACGGCCGCTGAGCCGCGCCGAGGTCGAACGCGCCGAAGCGCTTGTCGTCTGCAACGCGCTGCGCGGGGTGCTCGAAGTCGCCGACATCGCCGACACCGCCGCGGCCCGCGCCCCGGCGCTGGCCGGATGAGGCTCGCACTCTTTGACCTCGACCACACGCTGATCGACTTCGACAGCGGCCAGGCCTGGACACGTTTCCTGGTCGCACGCGGCGCGCTGCCGGCCGACGCCGAGGCCGGCTACCTGGCGTTCTGCCACCAGTACGTCGCCGGCACGCTGGACATCCACGCGATGCACCGCGCGGTGCTGGCGCCGCTGGCCGCCCACGCGCCGGAACAGCTGCGCGCCTGGCGCGAAGCCTTCGCCGCCGAGATCGCACCGCGCCTGCCCGGCGCGATGCGCGACCTGGTCGACGCCCACCTCGCCCACGGCGACTTGTGCGCGGTCGTCACCGCGACTTCGCGTTTCGTCGCCGAGCCGTTCGCACGCGCCTTCAGGATCGAACATCTGATCGCCACCGACCCGGTGCTCGACGCCTGCGGCCGCCCCACCGGCGAGATCGCCGGCCTGCCGTGTTTCCGCGAGCACAAGCCGGCGCGTGTCGCCGCCTGGCTGGCGACGCTGGGCGCACGCACGCTGGCCGACTTCGGCGAGAGCTGGTTCTATTCCGACTCGGCCAGCGACCTGCCGCTGCTGCAGGCCGTGACGCACCCGGTGGCAGTGCGGCCCGATGCGCGGCTGCGCGCTCACGCCGAGGCGGCCGGCTGGCCGGTGTTCGACGGGCTTTAGCCGCCGGCAGCACGGAAAACGTATCGGTTGACGATACTAGTATCGTTGATCAATACTATTCCATGATCGAGAGCTTCGCGGACAAGCGTACGGCGGCGATCTTCCTGGGCCATGAGGTTCGCGGCCTGCCGCGTGACATTCAGGCGACGGCTCGCCGCAAGCTGATGATCATCGACGCCGCGTCGTCGCTCGAATCCTTGCGGGTGCCGCCAGGCAACCGGCTGGAGCTTCTGAAAGGCCGGCGCAAAGGCCAGTGGAGTCTTCGAGTCAACGACCAGTGGCGCATCTGCTTCAGGTGGCAGGACGGCCACGCCTTCGACGGCGAGATCGCCGACTATCACTGAGCCTACGGGTCCCGGGTCAACGGAGTACCGACCATGAACATCGCACGCAATGCACTGAAGGATCTGGACCTCGCCGAGGTCACGAGCGGAGCCCGTCTGGACGCCGTGCATCCCGGCGCGGTGCTGTTGAACGACTTCATCGAGCCGATGGGCATCACGCGCTACCGCGTCGCCAAGGCGATCGGCGTGCAGCAGCGACGCATCGACGAGATCTGCGCCGGCCAGCGTGCGATCACGGCCGACACCGCCGTGCGGCTAGGCCTGGCATTCGGCATCGAGCCGCAGTTCTGGCTCAACCTGCAAGCGCAGTACGACATCGAGCTGATCGAGCGTGATCTGGGCAGCCGCCTGGCCGAAGAAGTCCGACCTCTGGTGGCGGCCTGATACCGCCGGCCGCGGTCAGCGCCCCTCCCCGGACAAACGTGCGCGCAGCGCCGCGACCCGTTTGCGCGTCGCCGGGTGCGTGGCGGTGTCGGGCTGCATGCCCAGGCTGAGAAAGGCACCGACCGCGTCGTCGCTGGCGAAGCCCATCCGGCCCAGCGTCTCCAGCGCCCAGGCGTCGGCCTCGAACTCCTGGCGGTGCGCCAGCGCCGAGGCGTCGCGGCCCAGCGCGCCGGCCACCGGGTCGGTGCGTTCGGGCGTCACCTCGCCGGGCACCCAGCGGCGGTAGACGCCGCCCATCGCCGCCCAGTGGTCATGAACGACGTGGCCCAGCTCGTGCGCCAGCACGAACGTGCGCTGGCCCTCGGACAGGTCGGCCAGGCGCTCGTGCGCGACGATGACGTGGCCCTGCAAGGTCTCGGCGATCGTCTCGCCGGTGATGACGCGCAACTCGACCTCGACGCCGGGTGCGGCGACGCGCCGCAGGCGCTCGAAGCTGGCACGCACGGCGGCCGCTCGCGGGCCGTCGGCGGCGAGGTGGAAGGCGTCCAGGCGCTGCTGCTGCGAGTGCTCCAGCACCTCGCCGATCGCCGACGGATCGGCGGCCTGCGCCGCGGCCATCCAGGTGCCCAGGATCCAAGCCAATGCCGTCGCGCGCATCTGGCACCTCACCCGGCCAGCGAAACAGCCTGGCCCTTGCGGCAGTGTGCGGGCAAATGCCGTACCCCGGGGCAAATGAACGCCGCAGCCGCGATCAAGCTTCCCGCCGCGGCCCGGCTTCGCCGGGCCGCTGGCGGACGGCCCCCTTGGGGGTAGCGAGCGCTAGCGAGCTTGGGGGCTCACACCTGGATAAGACCCCAGCGCAGCGCCACCAGCGTCAACTCCGACTGGTTGCCCGCGCCCAGCTTCTGCTTCACGTGGTACAGGTGGGTGCCGACGGTGCTGGTCGACAGGCTCAGGTCTTCGGCGATCTCGGCGACGCTGCGGCCGCGCGCCAGCTGCAGGAAGACCGAGAACTCGCGTTCGCTCAGCGCCTCGGCCGGGCTCGGGTCGCCCTTGACCTGCACCATCGCCAGCGCGCGTGCGGTCTGGGCGTCGACGTAGGCCTCGCCGCGCGCGACCGCGGCCACCGCGGCGATCAGCGCCTCGGGCGCGGCGCGTTTGGTCAGGTAGCCCAGCGCGCCGGCGCGCAGCACACGCTGCGGGTGCGCGGTGTCTTCGTGCGCGGACAGCACCAGGATGCGCAGCTTCGGGTCCTGCGCCAGCAGGCGGCGCACGGCGTCCAGGCCGCCCATGCCGGGCATCGCCAGGTCCATCACGACGACGTCGGGCTTGATGCGCGGCACCGCGGCGCAGGCGTCCTCGCCGCTGTCGCATTCGCCGACGATCTCGACACCGGCGTTGGCCAGCAGCATGCGAAAACCCATGCGCACCAGGGCATGGTCGTCGACGAGCATCACGCGGGTCATGCGGGCCTTTCGGCAAGCGGCGGCTCGGCGGCCGCGGGTTCGGGGGCTTCGGCGGCGCTGCGCGGCAGCGTCAGGCAGAGTTCGGCGCCGCCGCCGGGCGCCGGCGCCAGCGTCACCGTGCCGCCCAGCGCCTCGGCGCGTTCGGCGATCCAGCGCAGGCCGTAATGGCCGGCCCGCGGCGCACCGCCGTCGGGCAGGCCGCGACCGTCGTCCTGCAGGCGCAGCGTCACCGTGTCTGCGTCGGCGGCAACACGCAGCACGAGGCGGCGCGCGCCGCCGTGGTTCAGCGCGTTGGTCAGCCCTTCCTGCGCCGCGCGGTACAGCGCCAGCGCGGCTTCGGGTGCCAGGCGCAGCGCGCCGAGCTCGACCGCCACCTCGACGGCGACGCCGGCGTGCGCGGCGCGGGTGCGTTCGGCCAGGTCGTCCAGCGCCTCGGCCAGGCCGAAGGCGTCCAGCACCAGCGGCGCCAACCTCGGGATGATGCCGTGCATCGCGTCGTACAGCCGCGAGGCCTCGCCGGCGATCAGGCGCGCGGCCTGCGCCGTGTCGGCATCGGCACCGGGGCGCTGGGCGATCGACAGCGCGATCGCGCGCATCGCCGTCACCGACTGGCCGAACTCGTCGTGCAGCTCGCGCGCGATGCGCCGGCGCTCGTCCTCGACCTGGCGGTCGACCCAGCGCGCCAGTTCACGCCGGTCCGACAGCTCGCTCTCGGCGCGCAGCGCGCGGCGTTCGCTCTCCAGGCGCTGCGCGACCTCGCCGACCATGCGGTTGAAGGCTTCGGCGATCGCGCCGGCCTCGCGCCCGGGCAGCGGCGGCAGCACGACGTCGAAACGCCCGGCCTGCAGCGCGCCCAGCGCGTCGACGATGCGGCCGAACGGCCGCACGGTGCGCCGCACCAGCACGTCGACGAGCACGTTGACGACGACCAGCAGCACGATCGCGCCGGCGACCAGCCGCACCAGGTAGTCCCAGGCGTCGAGCGCGGCGCGCGAGGCGTTGGAACGCACCTCCAGCCGGCCGTCGGGGAAGTCGACCGCCTGCAGCGCAGGCTCGGGTGCCATCAGGCGTTCGAACCAGTCCGGCGCGTCGCGCCCGACCTTGTAGGCCGACGGAGGCGACTGGTAGAGCACCGCACCGTCGCCGTCGTACAGCGTCAGGTCGTTGCTGCGGATGCGGCCGATGCCTTGCAGATAAGCCAGCATCGCCGGCGTGCCCTGGGCGGCGTAGCGCAGCGCGGTGCGGTTGAGCAACTGCGCGGCGACACGGTTGGCGGCGACGACCTCCTCGTGCACCGAGGCGCGCAGCACCCAGCCCTGCAGCGCGACGACGGCGGCGGCGAACAGCAGCGTCAGGCCGCCGACGATGAAACGGATTTGCGCGGTCAGCGTCATGCGCTGCCGCCGAATGTGCCGTGCGCGGCCAGCGCCGCGAGCGCGTCGACGCTGGCGGCAGCCATCGCCGGGTGCGCCGGGTCGTGGCCGGCGCCCGGCACCCAGCGCAGCGTGGCCGCCGGCAGCGCCGCGGCGAGCGCACGCGCGCCTTCGGGGCGGCAGACGCGGTCGTCGTCGGCATGCAGCAGCAGCGTCGCCACCGGCGGCACGGCGGCGCAGCGCGCCAGCAGCGGCCGTTCGCGCAGCCAGCAGCCGTGGCGCAGGTAGTGCACCTGCAAGCGGTAGCGGTCGGCCAGCGCGGCGGCGTCTTCGCCCTGCACCGGGCCGCGGTCGCCGGCCGACGAGGACAGCGCACGCTCCCAGCGCCGCCAGGCCAGCGCGGCGGCTTCGGCGTGTTCGCCGTGCAGCGCCTGCTGCAGCGCCGCCAGCAGCTCCGGCACCGCGACCTCGGCCGGCACGCCGGCCGCGTCCACCAGCGCTGCCCAGGCGGCCGGCGCGAGCGACGCGTCGAAAAAGGCGGCGAGGTCCTCGTCGCGGCCGAGGAAGGGCGAACGCAGCAGCAGCGCATCGACGGCCTCGGGTTCGTCGGCCGCATGGGCGACGGCCAGCGTCGAGCCCCAGGAGCCGCCGACCACCGTCCAGCGCACGATGCCGAGTTCACACCGCAACGCCCGCAGGTCGGCAAGCAGGTGATCGGTGGTGTTGCGCACGGTGGCGCCACGCGGGCGGCTCAAGCCCGCGCCGCGCTGGTCGGGCACCAGCACCCGCCAGTGCGCCGGGTCGAAGACACGCGCGAGCAGCGCCGACCCGCCGGAGCCCGGGCCGCCGTGCAGCACCAGCGCCGGGCGGCCGCCAGCGGCGCCCCATTCGCGCAAGGCCAGCACGTGGCCATCGCCCGTCACCCACTCGTGCACGCGGCGCGGCGCGGTCTCGGCAAACAGGGGCGTCGGCTCGGCCATCACCCGGCCCATTCTGTCCAGCGCCGCGGCCAACACCAGGGGAGTTTCATGAATTTCACGAGGGCCGATTCATGGCCGGAGGGCTGTGTGCGCGGCGGGCGCGCGGCGACGATGGTTCACGGGAACACGAGTCCCGCGCGCACCGTCCGGTGCGTGCCCACACCGTTAGGAGACACACGATGCAGACCCCGCAATGGCAGACCCCGACCGCCATCGACTGGCGCTTCGGCTTCGAGATCACGCTCTACGTCGCGGCGCGCTGACGCCGCCGGCCGGCGCCGCGTGCGCCGGCCTCCTCAGCCTCGCACCATGCGAATCCACATCCTCGGCTCGGCCGCCGGCGGCGGTTTCCCGCAGTGGAACTGCAACTGCCGCCAGTGCGACGGCGTGCGCCGCGGCACGCTGCGCGCCCGGCCGCGCACGCAGTCGTCGATCTTCGTCGCACCCGATGGCGGCGCGGACGGCGTGCTGTTCAATGCCTCGCCCGACCTGCTGCAGCAGATCAAGTCCAACCCGGTGCTGCAGCCGGCCCGAGGTGTGCGCGACACGGCGATCGCGGCGGTGATGCTGGTCGACGGCCAGGTCGACCACGCCACCGGCCTGCTGATGCTGCGCGAGCGTGGCCGGCCGCTGCCGCTGTGGTGCACGGCGCCGGTCGCCGAGGACCTGACGCAAGGCCTGCCGCTGCTGCGCGTGCTGGGCCACTTCTGCGGTGTCGAACATCACGCGGTCGAGCCCGACGGCCGCGTCTTCACGATGCCCGGCGTGCCCGGCCTGCAGTTCCGTGCCATCGCGCTGGCCAGCAAGGCGGCGCCGTATTCGCCGCACCGCGACGCGCCGGTGCCCGGCGACAACGTCGGCGTGGTCATCGAGGACACGCGGCGCGGCCGCAGCGTCTTCTACGCGCCGGGCCTGGGCGAGATCACGCCGCCGCTGTTCGACCTGATGTGCAGCGCCGACGCGGTGCTCGTCGACGGCACCTTCTGGACCGACGACGAGATGATCCGCCTCGGCCTGTCGAAGAAGACCGCCCGCGACATCGGCCACCTGCCGCAGTCCGGCCCCGGCGGCATGCTGGAGTGGCTGGACCGGCTGCCGGCGCGCACGCGCCGCCTGCTCATCCACGTCAACAACACCAACCCGATCCTCGACGAGGACTCGCCCGAACGTGCCGAGCTGGCGCGCCGCGGCGTCGAGGTCTGCGAGGACGGCCAGACCGTCGAACCATGAGCACACCCTGGACCCGCGACGAGTTCGAGGCCCGGCTGCGCGAGCGCGGCAAGGCCTATCACATCCATCACCCGTTCAACGTCATGCTGAACACCGGGCGCGCGACGCCCGAGCAGGTGCGCGGCTGGGTCGCCAACCGCTTCTGCTACCAGGTGGCGATTCCGGTGAAGGACGCGGCCATCCTCGCCAACTGCCCCGACCGCGAGGTGCGGCGCGGCTGGGTGCAGCGCATCCTGGACCACGACGGCTTCGAGATCGGCGGCCTGCGCGACCCCGGCGGCATCGAAGCCTGGCTGCGCCTCGGCCAGGCCGTCGGGCTGACACGCGAGGAAGTGCAGGACGAACGCCACGTGATCCCGGCGCTGCGTTTCGCCGTCGACGCCTACGTCAACTTCGCGCGCCGCGCGCCGTGGCAGGAAGCGGTGTGCTCGTCGCTGACCGAACTCTTCGCGCCGGAGATCCATCAGCAGCGCCTGGCGACCTGGCCCGAGCACTACCGCTGGATCGAGCCCGAGGGCCTGGCGTACTTCCGCAACCGCGTCAGCCAGGCGCGGCGCGACGTCGAGCAGGGGCTGGCGATCACGCTGGCGCACTTCACGACGCAAGCCCAGCAGCAGCGGGCGCTGGACGTGCTGCAGTTCAAGCTCGACATCCTCTGGGCGATGAACGACGCGATGGCGCAGCGTTACGGCGTCAACGCATGAACGCCGTCGCGACGCTGGACAGCCGGCCGCGGCTGGCACGGGGTTTCCGCTTCCAGTGGGAGCCGGCGCAGGGCTGCCACGTGCTGCTCTACCCCGAGGGCATGGTCAAGCTCAACGGCAGCGCCGGCGCGATCCTGGAGCGCTGTGACGGCGAACGCCGCGTCGCCGACATCGCCGCCGAACTGCAGAACGTCTACGCCGCGCCCGAGCTGGCGGCCGACGTGCTGGCCTTCGTCGCGATGGCCGGCGAACGCCGCTGGCTGGCCTGGGACCGCGCATGACAGCACCGCGCCCGGGGCCGCCGCTGTGGCTGCTGGCCGAAGTCACCTACCGCTGCCCGCTGCACTGCGTGTTTTGCTACAACCCGGTGGACTACGCGGCGCAGCCCGAGGAGCTCTCCACCGCCGACTGGCTGCGGGTGCTGCGCGAAGGGCGTGAACTCGGCGCCGTGCAGTGCGGCTTCTCCGGCGGCGAACCGCTGCTGCGCGAGGACCTCGAGGACCTCGTCGCCGAAGCCCATCGCCTGGGCTACTACACCAACCTGCTGACCTCCGGCGTCGGCCTGACGCCCGAACGCGCCGCGGCGCTGAAGGCCGCCGGCCTGGACCACGTGCAGCTGTCGTTCCAGGACTCGACCCGCGAGACCAACAACTTCCTCTCGCACACCCGGACCTTCGAGCTGAAGCAGCGGGTCGCCGAGACGATCCGCGCCAACGGCTGGCCGATGGTGATGAACGTCGTGCTGCACCGGCTCAACATCGATCACGTCGACCGCATCATCGAGATGGCGCAGCGGCTGGACGCCGAGTACGTGGAACTCGCGAACACGCAGTACTACTCCTGGGCCTTCGTCAACCGCGCGCAGCTGCTGCCGACACGCGAGCAGCTGCGCCGCGCCGAGGCCGTCACCGACGCCTGGCGCGCCAAGCTGGGCGACACGATGCGGCTCTTCTTCGTCGCGCCCGACTGGCACGAAGGCCGGGCCAAGAAGTGTGTCAACGGCTGGGGCAGCATGTTCCTGACCGTCACGCCCGACGGCACCGCCCTGCCCTGCCACACCGCGAAGATGCTGCCCGGGCTGGCCTTCCCCAACGTGCGCGAGATGTCGCTGCGTTCGGTCTGGTTCGAGAGCGAAGGCTTCGCGCGCTACCGCGGCACCGGCTGGATGAAGGAGCCCTGCGCGAGCTGCGAGAAGAAGGAAGAAGACCTGGGCGGCTGCCGCTGCCAGGCGTATCTCGTCGCGCACGACCCCGAGGCCGCCGACCCGGTGTGCCCGAAGAGCCCGCAGCACGGCCTGATCACCGAGGCCGTGGCGCGCGCCGAAGCCGGCGTCGTCGAACAGCCGCTGGTCTTCCGCGGCCCGGCCGAGTCGCGGCGGCTGGCCGGCGTGCGCTGAGGCGCCGCCGGCCGCCGGCTCACTTGGACATCACGTAAGCCGCCAGCGCCTTCATCTGGGCGTCGTTCAGCGCCTGCGACTCGGACTTCATCACGTTGCCGTGGCGGCGCAGCGGCGTCTTGAAGGCCTGCAGCTGGCGGAAGACGTAGTCGGCGTGCAGGCCGGCCAGGCGCGGCGCGGCGCCGTCGCCCTGGGCGTTGGTGCCGTGGCAGCTGGTGCAGGCGCGAACCGTGTGGTCGCCGACACCCTGCTCGAAGATCTGCTTGCCTTCGGCCTCCAGCTTGGCGTTGCGCGACTTGCCGGGCAGCGGCGTCTGCGCGGCGTAGTAGTCGGCCAGGCCTTCGATCTGCTCGTCGGTCAGCAGCGCCGAGATGCCCCACATGTAGGCCTGGATGTCGGTCTCGGCACGCGCCTGGTCGCGGAAGTCCTTCATCTGCCGCACCATGTACTCGCGTGTCTGGCCGGCCAGCGCCGGGTAGAGCTTGTGCGTGCTGCGCCCGAAGTCGCCGTGGCAGGAGGCGCAGACGTGCACCGCGCGCTGCACCGCCGGCAGCTCCGACTTGGCCGTCGGCGACGGCGTGCCCGCGGGGTTCTGCGCCCAGGCGGCGCAGGCCACGAGCGACAGCACGGCGGCCAGCCCGGCGCGCAGCGGGCGGCGGCGCGCGGCAGGCGCGTGGTCGTGGGCCGTGGCCGGGAGGGGGAGTGCAGTCTCGCTTCGCATGATGGTGGACCCTGGTTGATTCGACGGCGCCGCCAACGGCGCCCTACTGTTCGAGCCGGAGGATCTCCAGCTGCTCGGGAACGGTCTCGAAAGTGCCGGTGCCCGCGGGCATCGGCATCAGCACCCGCGCCTGGCCGTCGAGCAGCCAGACGCTGGGATAGACGAGCTGGCGCGCACGTTCGTCGCCCAGCGCACGCTGGAACTCGGCATAGGCCAGCGGCCGCGGCCCGGTCTGCAGCCACAGCGTGTCGGCGCGGGTCGCCAGGCGGCTGCGCAGATCGACGACGATCCAGTCCTTGGCGAACTCGGGCACCAGCTCGGCGGCGTGCTGCTCGAGGAAACGTTCGTAGCGCTTGCAGAAGGCGCAGTCCTGGGCGCCGAGGTAGACGTAGAGCCGGCGGTTCTCGCGCCGGGCACGCTCCAGCGCCGGGCGCAGGTCGTACTCCTGATGGTCGTCGACGGCGCGCGGCATCACGACCAGCGGCGCATAGGCCGCCGGCACGCCGGCCAGCACGCCGCCGGCGGCCAGCGCCAGCATCGCGAGCAGCAGGAGGAGGCGCTTCATGCCGCGGGCTCCACGGCCAGGCGGCCGGTGAAACGTGCGTCGTGCGTGTCGACGATCTCGGCGCGCAGTTCGCCCGGCCCCTGGGGCACGAAATGGAAACGCCAGCTCGGGTTCTCGCTGATCGAGAAGTCCAGCTCGGCGTCGAACAGCGGCGCACCGGCCCAGCGCAGCGACATCGAGCGCACGAAGTGCGGCGGGATGTAGAGCAGCGTGCGCTGGTTCAGCTCGAAGCCGGTGTCGTTGGGGTGCAGCACCGTGACCTCGGCCGCCGCCAGCGTGCCGCGCCGCGCCGGCTCCAGCAGGCGCAGCAGCGTGCTGCCGATGCGCTCGGGGGCGTCGCGGTTGGGCGGCGCCGAGCAGCCGCCGCTGGTCTTCACGTAGCGCGAGTCGGTGTGCAGCGAGCCGTCGGACAGCTCGGCGACGACCCGCACGTGGCTGTACTGGTCGACCCGCAGCCGGGTCTCGAACTCCGCCAGGCCCAGCGCCGGCGTCAGCTCCAGCACCGCGGCCACCGGCGACGGGTTCAGGTCGACGAGCAGCGTCAGCCGCTTCACCCAGCGTTCGGGCGATTGCGCCAGCGCCGGCACGATCTTCACCGGCACCGAGGCGCCGTAGGCCGCACGCCGCGGCACGACCAGGCGCACCGCGTCCTGCACCGCCATCGGCCGCTCGCCGAACAGACGCGCACGCAGGCCGTCCCAGGCCGGCGACGAGTCGCCGTCGGCGGCCGACGGCAGGCCGCCGGGCGCGGCACGCAGCGCCGGCGCGACGGCCGCGCATGCCAGCGCCGCCAGCGCGTGCAGGCCGTCGCGGCGCGTCGCATTCATCGCGGCGTCTCCCCGAGCAGCAGCTCACGTTCGGCACGCAGAAAAGCGATCGACGCGTTGCGGCGGTGGATGACCTCGTACTCGTCCCAGCCGGCGTAGGCCGGCAGCGCCGCGGCGTCGGGCACGTCGATCAACGAGGCGCCGTCGGCGACCAGCGCGCGGGCGCGCTGGTCCAGCGCGGCGAGGTACGCAGCAGTGGCGGTGATCGCCTCGGGCCCGGCGGCGGCGCCATGCGCCGGCACCACGACCTTCGGCTGCAACGCGGCCAGCATCGCCAGCGCGCGCTGCCAGCCGGGCAGGTCGGCGTCGTCGATCGCCGGCACACGGCCGTTCTCGACCAGGCCGCCGGCAAACAGCACGCGCCGCGCCGGATCCCAGAGCGCGACGTCGCCCGGGCCGCTGGCGTGGCCGGGAAAGATCAGCTCCAGCGGCCGTCCGGCCTCGGCCAGCGTCGCCGCGCCGTCGACGACACGGTCGGGCGCGATGACCGCCGAGCCGGCCATCGCCGCGTCGCCCAGCGTCTGGCGCAGCTGCGTCAGGCAGCCGTCGCAGCGCGAGCGCATCAGCCGCGCCGCCTCGGCGTGCATCAACACCGGCACGCCGGCTTCGCGGAAGGCGGTGGCGCCGAACAGCGCCTCGGGCCGCACGTGGGTGATCAGCGCCAGCGCCAGCGGCCGGTCGGTGGTGGCGCGGATCGCCGCGATCAGCGCCCGGCCGTGCGCGTACGAGGTGCCGGTGTCGACCGCGACGACACCCGCCGGGCCGACGACGAAGCCGCTGTTGGCGATGCGCCCGCCGTTGGCAGGCGCCGCCGCGCCGCCGCTGCCGGCGACCCAGAAGACGCCGTCGGCCAGCGCTTTCGGCGCCGGTGCCGCCGCCGAGGCACACGCGGCCAGCGCCGCCGGCGCGAGCGCCAGGGCGACGAGCAGCGTGTGGCAGCGCCGGCGGTGCATCGTCAGCGGCCTTCGACGAGGCGCTTCAGGTTGCCCAGCCCGGACTTGTAGACGGCGGTGATCGCACGTTCCGCGGCGTCGTCGTTCTGGTCCGGCGGCGGGTCGTTGTTGGGCCAGCCGCGGTAGAAGGCGCCGCGCCACTCGACGACGCTGCCCTCGCCTTCGGCGCGCACGGTGATCGTCGACGCGTAGTTGGTCACCGGCAGCGCGCCGCCGGGCGCGGCGCGGTAGCTGTAGCTCATCGCCGTGTCGTCCCAGCGCTCCAGGCGCTCGCTGAGCTTGCCGCCGTCCTTCAGCACGATCTCGCGCACCGAGCCGATCTCGTTGCCCTGGCTGGCCGGGCTTTGCGCGACGGCCGGGTGCCAGTCCTTCAGCGCGTCGAAGTTGCGGATGCGCGCCCAGACGGCGGCCGGCGGCGCCGCGATCGAGATCGTCTCGGTCACCTTCAGGCGCGAAGGCCCGTGGGCGACGGCGGCGCCGGCGGCCAGCACGAGCGCGGCGACGATGACGGCGGTTCTGCGGTTGGGCATCGGGAACGGTCTCCTCGTGACTAGGGAGCGGCCGGCGCGCCGATGAAGGCGCCGAAACTGCGGCTGTTGCGGCCGGTGGCGATGCGGCGGCGCTCGGCGCCGGTGTCGGCGTCGAGCACGCTGACCGCGTCGTCCATCCAGTTGACGACGACGACGCGGTCGCCCCAGGCGGCCACGCCTTCGGGGTAGCCGAAGCCTTGCAGCGTGCGCAGCACGGTCAGGCGCTCGGCGTCGAGCACGCTGACGCTGTCGTCGTGCTGGTTGCTGACGTACAGCAGCCGGCCGCCGGCGGCCAGCGCGGCGCCGTAGGGCGCGTGGCCGACGGCGACGGTGGCGACGACGGCCGCACGCGCGGTGTCGACGACGGAGACGTCGTCGCTCTGCACGTTGAGCGCGTACAGCCGGCCGCGCGGCGCGTCGAGCAGCAGCGCGAACGGGTGCGAGCCGACGGCGACGCGCGAGCGCACGACGCCGCGTTCCAGGTCGACGAGCGCGACGCTGTCGTCGTCGCGTTCGGCGACCCAGGCGGCGCTGCCGTCGGCCGACACCGCGACGCCGGCCGGCGCGCGGCCGACGGCGATGATGCGCGGCGCGGCGTCCAGCCGGGCGGTGTCCCAGACCAGCAGCCGGTTGGCATACCAGTCGGCGGCCACCAGCCGCCGGCCGTCGGCCGAGGCGTCCAGGCCGACCGGGCCGCTGCCGCCGTCCAGCGTCGCGACGACACGGCGCTCGCGCATGTCGATGACCGAGATCGTGCGGCTGTCGGGGTTGGAGACGAAGACCCGGCCGGCCGCGCCGGCGGCGACGACACCGGCCGGCGAGCGCCCGACCGGCACCGTGGCGACGACACGCTCCTCGGCCAGGTCGATGACCGAGACGTCGTGGCTGCCCTGGTTGGTGATCCAGGCGTAGGGCGCGGCCTGCGCCGCCAAGGCCGCCAGCGCGAGGGCCAGCGCCGCTCTCATCAGGCGGGCGGCGTCGGGCTGGCGCAGCCAGTGCACCGGCGTGACGGCGCGCCCGAAGCGGTTCATCGTGCCGCGGCTCCCGGGCCGGTGCCGATGAAGCAGGCCGGCTTGACACGCGCCTGCAGCTCCTTCCAGCGCGTGACCTGCTTCTTCGCGCCGGCGTTGTCGCGCAGCTCGCTGCCGCGTTCGCCGCCGATCGTCATCGCGTTGACGACGGTGTTCATCTCGACGAAGTCGTCCAGCGGGATTTCGGCGGCGATGCGGTCCAGCGCGCACGAGCACTTGTTGGCCATCTCGTAGAACGGCCCGGGGTTGTCGCGCATGCACTGCTGCACGTAGAGCACACGTTCGATGGTCGGGTAGTCGTGGCCCGGCTTGGCCGGCGCGGCGACGGCGGCCGTCGTGGCGAACAGGGCGGCGAGCAGAGGAAGCAGCTTCATGTCGGTCCCGGCCCGCCCAAGCGCGCGAGCGTCGTGGTGGCGCCGTCGGCCAGCAACTCCTCGGCGACGAGCGGGGGTGCGCCGACGGCCGGGCCGGCGACGCGGGTGGCGATGGCGTAGACGCCGCCGGGCACGGCCGGCGCCAGCGTGAACAGGTAGCGCTTGTCGGCCAGGCCCTGGAAGCGCGCGCGCAGCGGGTCGTCGACGTAGGGCGCGATCTCGACCTCGCGCGCCGCGACGCGGCGGCCGGCATAGGGCAGCATCGTCTCGCGCACCGTCGCCGCCTGCGCCACCGCCATGCGGATGCGCTTGCGGAAGTAGCCCGACTGGCCCTTGGTGCGGCGCTGCATCTCGCGCACGTCGCGCTCGAGGAAGTACAGGATCACCGGGTTGCCCTTGGCGTCCTCGACTTCGGGCAGCTCCAGCTGCTCGGCGCCGGAGAGGAAGCGCGCCTGCGCACGGCAGCAGCCGCCCGCGGCGTTGGCGGCCAGCGCCAGCGTCACGCGGTCGTCGAGATCGGGCTCCAGGCTGCCGCGGCGGCTGAAGCGGTAGGCCAGTTCCAGCGGCGGCTTCAGCCCGGCGAGGTGGGGCTCGACGAAGAGTGCACGTTCGGCAGCCGAGAACTCGGCCGGCGCGGATGCGGCGTCGGCGGCGTCGGCGGCGTCGGCGGCGGCGAGCGCCGGCCAGGCGGCCAGCGCCGGCAGCGCGGCCGCCAGCCGCAGCCACTGCCGGCGCGCGGGGGAGGTGGCGGCGCTCATTTGCCGCCGGCGTCCGTCTCGAGCAGCGGCACGCCGTAGGACTGCAGGATCTGGCGGATCTCGCCCTGGTGGCTGTCGATCAGTTGCTCCACCTGCTGCTTCCACTCGCGTTCGCCGTAGCGCACGCCCATCGCGATCGCGTAGTCGAACCTGACGCCGGGCTCGCTGGCCAGCGGCACGACGACGAGTTTCGGCGTCTTCACGCGCTGGGCGACGAAGCCGGCGATCGGCCCCCAGACGATGGCCGCGTCGAGCTTGCCGCCGGCCAGGTCGCGTTCGAGCATCTGGCCGGGATAGTTGTCGGGGTCGGGGCTGAGGATCGGATACGGCACGCCGCTGTCGACGAGGCCGTGTTTGGCCAGCCAGGCCGAGGCCGGCGAGCGGTCGTACAGGCCGATGCGCAGCTTGCCCAGGCGCTCGCGGTCGAGCGCCAGGAACTGCTCGCCGCTCGCCACGCCGTCCAGGCCGCGGCCGCTGGCGTAGACCAGCGCGTAGGTCGAGCGGTAGTACGGCTTGGTCGCCGACACCTGCTCGAAGCCGGCCGGCACGCCGAGCACGACGTCGCAGGGATAGTCCTGGCCGGGCAGCTTGTAGCGCAGCGTGTTGCGGATGAAGTTCATGCGCTGCGGGAAGGCGTAGTACGTCACCGGCACGCCCAGCGCCTTGCCGAAGACCTCGGCGATGCGGTTCTCGATGCCTTCGCCGCGCTCGTTGGAGAACGGCAGGTTGTTCGGGTCCTGGCAGACCTTCAGCGCCTTGCGCGGCGCTTCCTGCGCCGACGCGGCGGCGCAGACGGCGGCCAGCAGCGCGGCAACGACCAGTCGCAGCGTCTTCATTGCGGGATCGGCTCCACCTTGGCGCGTGTGATCGCGCCGTCCGAGCGCCCCTTCAGGTAGGCGTAGAGGGCGTCGATGTTGTCCATCACCTGCTGGCTGCTGCCGAAGCTCTGCATGCCCTTGTCCAGGCGGCCGTCGCGCACGGTCTTCACGAAGTCGGCCTTGCTCAGCGTCTTCAGGCTGTTGACCAGCGACGGGCCGACCAGCCCTTCCTGGTTGGCGCCGTGGCAGCGGTCGCAGGCCGCGGCGCGCCAGGTGCGGAAGCCCTTCATCGTGAACGGGTCGACCTTGTAGCCGTCGACGACGGTGTAGAGCGGGTTCTGGCCCTGAGCCTGGGGTGGGGTCTGATCCTGGCCGTACGACGCGCCGGCCGCGAACAGCGCGACACCCAGCAGCAGTTTCCGAAGCATGGTGCGGAGATCCTCGTGGGAAAGGGAGCGTCGCCGCGTCGGACGCCGCTCCCTCGGGAAAGACCGGCCGGCGGCTGCCGGCCGGCCGGGGAGCGCGTCAGTTCGGCAGCGCGAAGACCGTCAGCGAACCGCCCAGCTCGGTGTACTGGGAGAGTTCCTTGTAGCCGCCGACGGCGCCCAGGCCTTCCTGGTCCTTCTCGAGGCCCGCGGCCATGCCGATGCCGGCCCAGCCGCCGATGCCCGAGAACACGCCGAGGTACTGCTTGCCCTTGTGCTCGTAGGTGAACACGTTGCCGATGATCCCGGAGGGCGTCTTGAACTTGAACAGCTCCTTGGAGATGTTCTTCTTGTCGACGCACTTCAGGTAACCCTCGAGCGTGCCGTAGCAGGCGATGCCGCCGGCGGTGGTCAGCGCACCGCTCCACACCGAGAACTTCTCGGCCTTGGACTGCACGATCTTGCCGCTGCCCGCGTCCCAGGTGATGAAGTTGCCCATGCCGCCGTGGCTGTTGGGCGCCGGGTACATCGACAGCGTCGCCCCGACGTAGGGCTGGCCGGCGGTGTACTCGACCTGGAACGGCTCGTAGTCCATGCAGACGTGGTTGGTCGGCACGTAGAACAGCTTGGTGTCGGGGTCGAAGGCCGCGGGCTGCTGATCCTTGCTGCCCAGCGCCGCCGGGCAGATGCCCTTGGTGTTGACGTCAGGACCGTTCTGCGCCGTCGAGTACTTGGACACGACCTGCGGGCGGCCGGTCTTCATGTCGACGTGCGTCGCCCAGTTGACCACCGGGTCGTACTTCTCGGCGACGAGCAGCGCGCCGTTGGTGCGGTCCAGCGTGTAGGCGAAGCCGTTGCGGTCGAAGTGCACCAGGGCCTTGGTCGGCTTGCCCTTGACGTTGATGTCCGCGAGGATCATCTCGTTGATGCCGTCGAAGTCCCACTCGTCGTACGGGGTCATCTGGTAGACCCACTTCACCTTGCCGGTGTCGACGTCACGCGACCAGATGGACATCGTCCACTTGTTGTCGCCCGGGCGCTGCGCCGGGTTCCAGGTCGACGGGTTGCCGGTGCCGTAGAAGACCTGGTTCAGCGCCTTGTCGTAGCTGTACCAGCCCCAGGTGGTGCCGCCGCCGATCTTCCACTGGTCGCCCTTCCAGGTCTTCAGCGACGAGTCCGGGCCGACGGGCTTGACGGCGCCGTCCATCCAGGTGGTCGTCGTGTTCGGGTCGATCAGCATCTCGGCGTCGGGGCCGACGCTGTAGCCCTTCCAGACCTGCTTGCCGGTCTTGATGTCGTAGGCGGCCAGGAAGCCGCGCACGCCCCATTCGCCGCCGGAGATGCCGGTGATGACCTTGTCCTTGAAGACGTGCGGCGCGTTGGTGTTGACGGCGCCGAGCTTCGGGTCGCCGTTCTTCACCGTCCAGACGACCTTGCCGGTCTTGGCGTCGAGCGCGACGAGGTTGCTGTCGGCCTGCTGCAGGAAGACCTTGCCCTCGGCGTAGGCCAGGCCGCGGTTGACGGTGTCGCAGCACATCTGCGGGATCACCGCCGGGTCCTGCTTGGGCTCGTATTTCCAGAGGATCTTCTGCGTCTCGAGGTCCAGCGCCCAGACCTTGTTGGGGAACGGCGAGTGCAGGTACATCGTGCCGTCGATGACCAGCGGCGAGCCTTCGTGGCCGCGCAGCACGCCGGTGGAGAAGGTCCACGCGACCTGCATCTTGCCGACGTTGCCGGTGTTGATCTGCTTGAGCTGGCTGTGCCGCTGGTTGTACATGTCGCCCGCCTGCATCGCCCAGTTCTTGGGGTTGGCAGTGAGCTTCTCGACGTCCGCGTTGGCCAGCGCCAGTCCCGGAAGCGCCGCCAACGCCAGACCCAGCCCGGACCAGGGCAGGCGTGATAGCCACGAAATCCGCATCGTTGTCTCCTTGCTTTGATGGACCGGTCTTCCCTCGTGCGGCCAGCCACCCGATGACCAACCCGCCGCCCGACGTCGAGAACACGGCGGGGCGGCCGACCGCAAGTTCCTTGCCGGCCTGATCGAACGGCAACGCGGGGAAGGAGCGCCGCGGGGCGGGCGCCGGGGCGGTTCGTGCCGACGGCCCCGCGCGCCACGGGGCCGCGGCGTCCGCCGGCCGGTCCGGCCTCCGGCGCGACCCGGATAGGGAAAGCACCGGCGAGCGCGCGCCGCGTCGAAACACGGCCGCCAGCGCCGTCGGTGCCGTGAGCGGACAGGCTGCGCCGAATCCGTGTCATCGCCTGCGCAACAGAGTGTCATCGGCCTGCACCGCCGGCCCGGCCGGCCCCCTCGCGGGACGATGCTGGCGGGTTCCTTGCTGGTTCGTGCGGACGGCGCGGCGGCCCGACATCTGTTGGAATCGCCGCAACCGAGGCCCGCCAAGAGGTCTTCCGTCAGAACCGGATCACAAGGAGACAAGAACGTGCGAGGTTTCCCCCGCATCGTGGCCGCGCTCGCCGTCGCCACGGCTGCCGCCGGCGCCAGCGCCGGCACCGCCTGGGTGTCCAGCGAGAAGGACAACGCGATCACGCTGATCGACACGACGACGCTCACCGTCAAGGGCACGGTGCCGACCTGCAAACGCGGCCGCCACATCCAGCGCCTGCCCGACGGCCACGTGATGCTGGCCTGCACCGACAGCAACGCCGCCGACGTGCTCGACGCCAACACCACCAAGTCGCTGCGCCGCGTGCCGCTGGGCGACGAGCCCGAGGCCTTCGACGTCTCGCCCGACGGGCGCACGATCTACGTCTCCAACGAGGACGAGGCCGAGACGAGCTTCGTCGACGCCCAGACCGGCAAGGTGACGAAGACGATCAAGGTCGGCCAGGAGCCCGAGGGCGTCAAGGTCTCGGCCGACGGCCGCACGCTGTACGTGACCTCCGAGGTCGCGAGCATGGTGCACGTCATCGACGTCGCCCAGGGCAAGGTGGTGAAGAACGTCAAGGTCGGCAAGCGCCCGCGGCGCATGGCGATCACGCCCGACGGCAAGGAGCTGTGGGTGACCAACGAGATGGACGCCAGCGTCAGCATCGTCTCGACCGCCACGCACGAGGTGCTGGCGACGCTGAAGTTCGAGGTGCGCGGCGCGCGCGCCGAGGACATCACGCCGGTCGGCATCACGATGACGCCCGACGGCCGCCGTGCCTTCGTCGCGCTGGGCAAGGCCAACCACGTCGCCTTCGTCGACGTCGCGGCGCGCAAGGTGACGGCGCTGGCGCTGGTCGGCCGCCGCGCCTGGAACGTCGCGCTGGACAAAGCCGGGCAGCGGCTGTGGGTGGTCAACGGGCTCAGCGACGACGTCACCGTCGTCGACGTCGCCAGCGCCAAGGCGATCAAGAGCATCCCGGTAGGCCGCGTGCCCTACGGCGTGGTGCTGGTCGAATGAGGCCGAGCCGCTGGGCGGCCGGCGCCACGCTGGCGCTGGCCGCGGCCGCGGCGCCGGCGGCGACGCTGAAGGCGACGCTGCTGCTGCCGGCCGACGACGCCCGCCTCGAACGCACACAGCTGGAACGCGCTTTCCTCGGCCACCCCGGCGGCCCGGCCGGCGACGGCCTGGCGCTGGCGATCGCCGACGCGCAATTCGAGCTCGACGCCGCCGGCGCCACGGTCGCCGTCGACACGAAGGAAGCCGCGTCGCGCGACGCCGCGCGCGCCGCCGCCGCCGCGGCCGAGAAGGCCGGCGCCGCGGCGCTGGTCGTCGACCTGCCGACCGACTGGACGCTGGCCGTCGCCGACGCGGTGAAGATCCCGGTGCTCAACGTCGGCGACGCCGCCGACCGGCTGCGCGCCAGCGACTGCCGGCCGCGCCTGTTCCACCTGCTGCCCAGCGAACGCATGCGCGCCGACGCGCTGGCGCAGACGCTGGTGGCGCGCAAGTGGAGCCAGGTGCTGATGCTGGTCGGGCCCACGCCCGAGGACCGCCTGCGCGCCGCCACCGCGCAGGCCGCGATCAAACGCTACGGCCTGAAGCTCCTCGCCGAGCGGCCGTTCAAGCTGTCGGCCGACCCGCGCGAACGCGAGCTCGCCAACCCGCTGCTGCTGACCGGCAACGCCGCCTACGACGCCGTCTGGGTCGTCGACAGCGACGGCGAGTTCGGCCGCGGCCTGCCCTACCGAACGGCGCTGCCGCGGCCGGTGGTCGGCGACGCCGGGCTGGTGGCGCTGGCCTGGCACGCGCAGTTCGAGCGCTATGGCGCGCCGCAGGTCTCGCGCCGTTTCGCCAAGGCCGCCAAGCGGCCGATGACGGCCCAGGACTGGGCCGCGTGGATGGCCGGCAAGGCGCTGGTCGGCGCCGCCGTCGCCGCGCCCAAGGGCCCGCAGGCGGCCTGGGCCAAGGCGCTGGCCGCCGGCCCGCTGGACGGCTCCAAGGGCACGGCGATGAGCTTTCGCGCCTGGGACGGCCAGCTGCGCCAGCCGATGCTGCTGAGCGACGGCCAGGGCGTCGTCGCGCAGGCGCCGATCGACGGCCTGCTGCACCCGACGAACGTGCTCGACACGCTGGGCGCCGACGCGCCGGAGAAGCTGTGCAAGGTCGCCCGCTGAACCCCCGACGCCGCCGCTTGCTGGCCGCCGCGGCGCTGGCCGCCGCCGGCGCCGCCAGCGCCAGTGCGGGCACGCCGCACTTCCCGAGCCGGCCGATCACGCTGTGGGTGCCCTGGCCGGCCGGCGGCGCCACCGACCTGACGATGCGCCTGCTGGCCGAACTGGCCGGCGCGCGCCTGGGCCAGCGTGTGCTGATCGAGAACCGCAGCGGCGCCGGCGGCACGCTGGCGATGCCGGTGCTGCAGCAGGCCGAGCCCGACGGCTACACGATCGCCCAGATCCCGCAGCCGGTGCTGCGTGTGCCGCACACCCAGCGTGTGCTCTGGGACCCGATCCGCGACGTCACGCCGATCATCCAGATCTCCGGCGTGACCTTCGGCGTGCTGGTGCGCACGACGAGCCCGTTGCGCTCGCTGGAGGATCTGTTCACGTTCGCTCGTGCCCGCCCCGGCGAGCTGGCGATCGCCACCAACGGCGTCGGCACGACGCCGCACATGGTGCTGGAGGAGCTCTTCACCGCACACGGCCTGCGCTACATCCACGTGCCCTACCGCGGCACCGCCGAGCAGCTGCTGGCGATCGAGTCCGGCCAGGTGATGGCCGGCGTCAACTCCAGCGGCTTCGCGCCGGCGGTCGACAGCGGCCGGCTGCGGCTGCTGGCGACCTTCGCCGCCAAGCGCTCGCCGCGCTGGCCCAAGGTGCCGACGCTGAGCGAACTCGGCTTCCCGATCGTCGCCACCTCGCCCTACGGCCTGGGCGGGCCGCGCGGGCTGGCGCCGGCGGTCGTCGCCACGCTGCACGAAGCCTTCAAACACGCGATGTTCGAGCCGGCCTTCGGCGCCGAACTCGCCAAGTACGACCAGGACCTCGATTACCTCGGCCCGGCCGACTACGGCCGCTGGCTGCGCGAGGAGTACGAACGCGAACGCATCGCCACCGCCCGCATGGGCCTGGGGCGCAGCTGAGATGGCCGCCCGCAGCCGCGACACGAACACGCTGCGCCGCCGCTCGGCGCTGGAACTGGCCGCCGTCGTCGGCATCGCGCTGGCGACCTGGGCGCTGGCCTCGATGCTCGAACTGCACGAGTCGCTGTCGGCCTTCTTCGCGCGCCACGAGGGCTGGCAGGCCGACGAGCTGGCGATCGCGCTCGGCGTGCTCGCCGCCGGCCTGGCGCTGCACGCGCTGCGCCGCCGGCACGAAGCCGAGCAGGCGCTGGCCGCCGAGCAACGGGCGCTGGCCGACGCCGCGCGCCTGGCCGAGCGCAACGCCGAGCTGGCGCGCGGCCTGATCGCGCTGCAGGAAGCCGAACGCGAGACCATCGCCCGCGAACTGCACGACGAGATGGGCCAGGCCGGCACCGCGCTGCGCATCGAGACCGCGCTGCTGCGCCGCGCACTCGCCGCCGGCGACGGCGATGCGGCCGTCGCCGCCGCGGCGCGTGCCGACCTGCAGGCCGAGGCCTTGCTGCGCGGCGTGCGCGCGCTGCTGCAGCGGCTGCGCCCGGTGCACCTGGACACGCTGGGCCTGGCGGCCTCGCTGCAGGACCTGTGCGAAGGCTGGCAGGCGCGCAGCGGCGTCGACTGCCGTTTCCACGAGACCGCCGGCGCCGCCGCCGGGCTGGCGCCCGAGCTCGAGCTCGTCGTCTACCGTGTCGCCCAGGAGGCGCTGACCAACGTCATGCGCCACGCCCGCGCGCGCTCGGTGCGTGTGCTGCTGGCGCGCGAGGGCAAGACGCTGGCGCTGGTCGTCGAGGACGACGGCGTCGGCCTGCCGCCCGAGGGCCAGCGCCGCGGCCTGGGCCTGCTGGGCGCCGGCGAACGTGCGGCGGCGCTGGGCGGCACGCTGGCGCTGGACGGCGCGCCGGGTGCCGGCACACGCGTCGTGCTGACGCTGCCGCTGCGCCAGGACGTGGCACGGCACGTGCTGGAGACGGCGTCATGACGATCCGCGTGCTGATTGCCGACGACCATCCGGTGGTGCGCGAAGGCTACCGCCGCCTGCTCGACGCCGCCGGCGGCCTGCACGTCGTCGCCGAGGCCGGCGACGCCGACGGCGCCGAACACGCCTGGGCGACGCTGGCGCCCGACGTGCTGGTCACCGACCTGGCGATGCCCGGCGGCGGCCTGGCGCTGATCACGCGTGTGCGCCAGCGCCGCGCCGACGCCGCGGTGCTGGTCTTCAGCATGCACGACAGCGAAGCGATGGTGCGCCGCGCCTTCGACGCCGGGGCACGCGGCTACCTCACCAAGGCCGCGTCGCCCGAGCTGCTCGTCGACGCGGTGCGTGCGCTGCACGCCGGCCAGAGCTGGCTGGACCCGGGGCTGCCGCCGGCCTGGCGGCGGCGCGACCCGCTGTGCGAAGGCGAGCGCCTGGGCAGCCTCAGCGCACGCGAGTTCGAGGTCTTCCGCCTGCTCGCTGCCGGCAGTTCGGCCGCCGAGTGCGCGCAGGCGCTGGGGCTGTCGGCCAAGACGGTGTCCAACCACCAGAGCGCGATCAAGGAGAAGCTGGGCGTCGCGACGACCGCGGCGCTGGCCCACCTCGCCTGGCGCCACGGCGTCATCGCGCCCGCCGGGGCGTGACTTCCCTCTGAGGGCGAACCCGCAGGCCGGGAAATCTTCCCTGGAACGCCGGCGCGGCGGCCGTTTACCGTCGGCACACCCGATCCCGACCCGCCCGTCCCACGCGAGACAAGGAGCCAGAACCACTCGAACAGGAGACCCCATGCCCGCCCCGCTGCGCCTGACGGCGCCCGCTCTCGCCGCCCTCGCCTGCCTGGCCACCACCGCCCAGGCGCAAGGCCAGCCCGTCGTCGAACGCATCGAGATCATCGGCATCTCGCCGGTGCCCGGCAGCGGCGTCGCCCGCGACCGCGTGCCGGCCAACGTGCAGACCGCCGACGACGAAGACCTGCGGCGCACGCAGAGCCGCAACCTCGCCGACTTCCTGACGACCGCGCTGCCGGGCGTCAGCGCCAACGAGATCCAGGGCAACCCGTACCAGGTCGACCTGAACTTCCGCGGCTTCACCGCCAGCCCGCTGCTGGGCACGCCGCAAGGCCTGTCGGTCTACCAGGACGGCGTGCGCGTCAACGAGGCCTTCGGCGACGTCGTCGCCTGGGACCTGATCCCGCAGGGCGCGATCGCCTCGATGACCCTGCTGCCCGGCGCCAACCCGCTGTTCGGGCTGAACACGCTGGGCGGCGCGCTGGTGCTGGAAACCAAACGCGGCGACACCCACCCCGGCACCGAGGTCAGCCTCGAAGCCGGCTCCTTCGGCCGCATCGAGACCGAGCTGACGCACGGCCGCAAGCTCGGCGAGACCGGCCACCTGTTCCTGGCCGCCAACGTGATGAACGAGGACGGCTGGCGCGACTACTCGCCGTCCAAGGTGCGCCAGGTCTTCGCCAAGGGCGGCGCGAAGTTCGGCGAGCTCGACTGGGACCTGGCGCTGACGCACGCCGACAACTCGCTGATCGGCAACGGCCTGCTGCCCGAGACGCTGCTGCGCGCCGACCGCGAGCAGGTCTACACCCGCCCCGACCGCACCGACAACCGCATGACGATGCTGGCCTTCAACGGCCGCTGGGACGTCTCGGCGACGCAGCGCCTGGCCGCCACCGCCTACGTCCGCCGGCTCGATGCGCACACGCTCAACGGCGACCTGAACGACGACTACGACCCGCCCGCCGTCGAGGAGACCGGCGTCGAGAACCGTACCTCGACGCAGCAGCGCGGCGAAGGCCTGGCGCTGCAGTCGACCTGGGCCGGCGAGACGCACCGCGTCAGCCTCGGCGCGGCCTACGACCGCTCGCGCAGCCATTTCCGCCAGACCGAGGCCGAGGGCCTGCTCGACGCCACACGCGCCGTCGTCGACACCGAGGAAGCCGAGGTCGACGCCTGGATCAGCGGCCGCACGCGCACCACCAGCGTCTGGGCGCTGGACCAGATCTCGATCACGCCGACGCTGCAGGCGACGCTGTCGGCGCGCTGGCAGCAGACGCAGGTGACGACCGTCGACCGCGGCCGCATCGAGCTCGGCCTGGACACCGAACTCGACGCCGACGCGCGCTACCGCAAGCTCAACCCGGCCGCCGGCCTGACCTGGCAGGCCAGCCCGGCGCTGACGGTCTACGGCCAGATGAGTCAGGGCACCCGCGCGCCGAGCCCGATCGAGCTCGGCTGCTCCGACCCCGACAACGCCTGCGTGCTGCCGAACGCGCTGCAGTCCGACCCGCCGCTCAAGCAGGTCGTCTCGCGCACCGCCGAAGCCGGCGTGCGCGGCCGCGCCGACGGCTGGCGCTGGAACGCCTCGCTGTTCCACACCGAGAACCGCGACGACCTGCTGTTCATCAGCAACGGCCGCGCCGCCGGCTACTTCAAGAACTTCGGCAAGACGCGGCGCCAGGGCTTCGAGCTGGGCGCCTCGCGCGCCGCCGGGCCGCTGACCTGGAACGTCGCCTACAACTGGCTGCGCGCCACCTTCGAGTCGCCGGCCTGCCTGGTGGCCGAGGCCAACAGCAGCGCCGGCAGCGACCCGGCCTGCCCGGCCGACGACGAGATCGCGGTGCACCCGGGCGACCGCCTGCCCGGGCTGCCGGCGCACCAGTTCAAGGTCTCGGCGCAGTGGGCGCCGTCGGAGGCCTGGAGCGTCGGCGCGGCCTGGCGCGTGCTGTCCAGCCAGACGGTGCGCGGCAACGAGAACGGCCGCCACCGCGCCGACGGCGAGGAGTTCATCGGCAGCGGCCGCCTGGGCGGCTACGCGCTGCTGGACCTGACGGCCCGCTGGCAGCTGGCCTCGGGCGTCGAGCTCTTCGGCCGCGTCGCCAACGTCTTCGACCGCAAGTTCGCCAGCGCCGGCGCGCTGGGCGAAAACGCCTTCGACGCCAGCGGCCAGCTGCGCGCCCCGGCCGACTGGACCGACGAGCGTTTCGTCGGCCCCGGCGCGCCGCGTGCGGTCTGGGTCGGGGTCCGGGTGGACTTCGACCGTTGAATTCCGCCTGTTCCGCTCGGAAACCCGTTCGCGGCGCTCGGTAGACTGCGCGCCGGCCGGGCAGAATCGCCGGCGCAGTCAACCCTCCGCTGCCGGGGGGACGCAAGAAGGCGCGCAATGCAGTACCGCGCGGAACAGGCAGCCCATGAACTTATCGCCCGCATCGGCGCGGGACCTCTTTCACCGCCGGCTCGAACAGAGCCTGCTGGCAGCCTTCCTGCTGACGGTGACGCTGCTGTGCGCCGCCGCCGCGCTGTATGGCCGCCAGGAGCGCCAGGACCGCATCAGCAGCGCCACCGAGCAGGCCGAGACGCTGACCCGAGCGCTCGAGGAGCACGCACGGCGCAGCCTCGACGCCGTCGACGCGGCGCTCGATTCGGTGGCGCAGGACACCGCCGCACGCCGCGACAGCCTGCAGCGCGACCCAGACGCCGCGCAGCGCGAGCTGATGCGCAAGCGGGCACTGCTGCCGCAGGTGCGCTGGCTGGCCGTCTTCGGCCCCGACCTGGAACTGCAGGCGGCCAGCGGCCTGGACGACGTGCTGCACCACACCGTGGCGCTGCGCAAGGCGCTGGCGCAGCAGATGGCAGGCGCCGACACGCAGCTGCAGATCGGCACGCCGCTGGGCGAGCCGCAATCGCCGGCCATCCCGGTGACGCGGCGCATCGTCGGCAGCGACGGCAGCGTGCTCGGCATCGCCGTCGCGCTGCTGGACAGCGCGCATTTCGAACGCTTCTACCGCGAACTGCGGCTGTCGCCGGCGCAGAGCCTGGTGCTGGCGCGCGGCGACGGCACGCTGCTGCTGCGCCACCCGCATTACGACGCGATGCCGCCCGGCCTGGATATGTCGCCGCTGTCGCCGATCTTCCGCCAGCCGCGGCCGCTGGTCGGCCCGGTGACGCTGCAGGCCACCAGCAGCTTCGACGGCGTCCAGCGCCTGCTGACCTACCGCGAGATCGGGCAGCCTTCGCTGCTGGTCGGCATCGGCCAGGACCTGGACCCGCTGCTGGCGCCGTGGCGCCAACGCGTGATGTCGCTGGCCTTCGGCGTCGTCGGCGTCGTCGCGGCGCTGACGGTGCTGCTGTGGGTGGCGCTGGCGCAGATCCGCAGCAGCGCCGACGCCGCGCGCCGCCACCGCGAGACGCTGGAGCACAAGGTGCGCGAGCGCACGGCCGAACTCGAGCACGCCAACGAGGAGCTGCGCGCCTTCACCTACTCGGCCTCGCACGACCTGCGCGGCCCGCTCAACGGCATCCACGGCGTGATGCAGCTGCTGCGCGCCAAGCACGGCCACCAGCTGCCCGACTCGGCGCTGGACATCCTGCACCACGCCGAGAACAGCGTCGCGAACATGGTGCGGCTCACCGAGGACCTGCTGACGCTGTCCGGCGTCGGCCGGCGGGCGCTGGAGCCGCAGCCGGTGGACCTGAGCGCGATGGCCTGGGCGATCGCCGCCGAACTGGCCGACGCCGACCCCGCGCACCGCGTGCAGCTCAGCGTCGAACCCGGCATGAGCGTCGTCGGCGACCCGGGGCTGCTGCGCATCGCGCTGCAGAACCTGCTGGCCAACGCCTGGAAGTACTCGTCGCGCGCCGACGAGCCGCGCGTCGAGGTGATGTCCGAGGTCTTCAGCGGCGAGCGCATCTTCATCGTGCGCGACAACGGCGCCGGCTTCGACGCCGCGCACGCGCACCGGCTGTTCCAGCCCTTCCAGCGCCTGCACAGCAGCCGCGAGTTCCCCGGCACCGGCGTCGGCCTGGCGACGGTGGCGCGGGTCGTGCGCCGCCACGGCGGCCGCGTCTGGGCCGACGGCGCGCCGGGCGCCGGCGCCGCCTTCCGCTTCACGCTGCCCGAACCCGACGAACGCACGCTGGCACAAGCCGCCTGAGGCGCGCCGGAGCGCCCGCTAGACTGTGTGCCCCCGGGCGGCGCGGCCGCCCCGAACAGGATCGCCCCCGATGCTCACCGTCAACAAGCTCATCCCCCAGGGCCGCGGCCTCGCCGGCGCGCTGCTCAAGCGCGCCCCGGCCGTCGAGCTGGACTGGGACACGCGGCAGAAGAGCCGCTTCGACGCCACCGACAGCGCCGGTCGTGCGCTCGGCGTCTTCCTGCCGCGCGGCAGCGTCGTGCGCGGCGGCGACGTGCTCGTCGCCGAGGACGGCTCGCTGGTGCGTGTCGGTGCCGCCGCGCAGCCGGTGCTCGTCGTGCGCGGCGCCACGCCATTCGACCTGACGCGTGCGGCCTACCACCTCGGCAACCGCCACGTCGCGCTGGAACTGCGCCACGAGCACCTGAAGCTCGAACCCGACCACGTGCTCGCCGAGATGCTGCGCCGCATGGGGCTGGACGTCGCCGAGGCGCACGAGTCCTTCGAGCCCGAGAGCGGCGCCTATGCCGCCGAGGGCCATGCGCACGGGCACGACCACGATCACGGTCATGACCACGCGCATGAGCACGGCGCCTGCGGTCACGAGCACGGTGCGGCCTGCGGCCACGACCATGGCCACGTTCACGCCCACGACCATGCCCATGCCCATGAGCACGCACCGAAGCCGCAGGCCCACGGCGGCGGCTGCGGCGGCCATGGCCACGGCGGCTGCGGCGGTTGCGGCCACGAGCACTGAGTTGGACGCGGCGACGCTGCTGCGGCTGATCTGGCTGGCCTCGCCGGCCCTGCCGGTCGGCGGCTTCAGCTACTCCGAAGGGCTGGAAGCGGCCGTCGACGCCGGCCGGCTGCAAGGCGAAGCCGGCGCACGCGACTGGCTGCTGGCGCAGCTGGAGCTGACGCTGGCGCGCGCCGACGGCCCCGCGCTGGTGCAGGCGATGCGCGCCTGGCGCGACGGCGACGCCGCGCGTGTGCGCGAGCTCAACGACTGGGTGCAGGCCAGCCGCGAAAGCGCCGAGTTCCGGCTGCAGGCCGAGCAGATGGGGCGCTCGCTGGTCGAGTGGCTGAAGAACGGCGAGCAGGCGGGCGATGCACGCATCGCCGCGCTGGCGGCGCTGCCGCCGGCACCGACCTGGCCGGTCGGCTTCGCGCTCGCCGCGGTGCTGGCCGGCGCGCCCGAACGCGAGGCGCTGCTGGCCTTCGGCTTCGGCTGGGCCGAGAACCTGGTGCAGGCGGCGATGAAAGCCGTGCCACTGGGCCAGGCCGCGGCACAGCGCATCCTCGCCGCGCTGGCCGCGGCGCTGCCGGCGGCCGCCGACCGTGCGCTGGCCGCCGACGATGCCGGCCGCGTCGCCTTCGCGCCGATGCTGGCCGTGCTGTCGGCGCGGCACGAGGCGCAGTACTCGCGGCTGTTCAGGTCCTGAGCGCGGGCACGGTTGCTGCATCATGCTCGGCATGAATACGGCACTGCACTCCATCCCCGGCCGCACGCGCCGGCTGCCGCCGCTGCGGGTCGGCGTCGGCGGGCCGGTCGGCTCGGGCAAGACGACGCTGCTCGAGATGCTCTGCAAGACGATGCGCGAGCGCTGGGACCTCGTCGTCGTCACCAACGACATCTACACCAAGGAAGACCAGCGCCTGCTGACCGTGGCCGGCGCGCTGGACCCGGAGCGCATCGTCGGCGTCGAGACCGGTGGCTGCCCGCACACCGCGATCCGCGAGGACGCCTCGATCAACCTCGAGGCGGTGGACCGGCTGCTGGAGAAGTTTCCCGACGCCGACATCGTGTTCATCGAGTCCGGCGGCGACAACCTGGCCGCGACCTTCAGCCCCGAGCTGTCGGACTTGACGATCTACGTCATCGACGTCGCCGCCGGCGAGAAGATCCCGCGCAAGGGCGGCCCCGGCATCACGAAGAGCGACCTCTTCGTCATCAACAAGACCGACCTCGCGCCGCACGTCGGCGCCTCGCTGGAGGTGATGGCCGAGGACACGCGCCGCATGCGCGGCGCCAAGCCCTTCGTGATGACCAACCTGAAGACCCAGGCCGGGCTGGCCGAGGTCGTGGCCTTCATCGAGCGCAAGGGCCTGCTGACGGCCTGAACGCGGCGGTTCACGAATCTTTTCACCGCCCGGGTCAACGCCGGCCGGCCGTGGCGCGATGATCGGATATCACCTCCGCAAGGAGTTCCGCATGCGCAGAACGATCTCCACCCCGCTGAAGTGCGCCGCCGCGGCGCTGGTACTGCTCGCCGCCGGGGCCGCGAATGCCCGCACCTCGGTCTCGGTCGGCGTCGACCTGGGCTGGATCGGCGCGCCGGTCTACGGCCGCGTCGTCGCCGGCGATCCGTACTGGCCGGGGCCGCGCTACTGGGGGCCGCCGGTCTACCGGCCGTGGGCCGTGGTGCCGCCGCCGGTGATCTACGCGCCGCCGCCGGTGGTCTACACGGCGCCGGTGGTCGTCGCCCCGCCGCCTCCGCCACCGCGTTACAGCGGCTCCGAGTCGGTGCCGCCGCGCAAGCCCGATCCGATCATCTACCCGCGCAACGGCCAGGACGATCGCCAGACCGAAGCCGACCGCCAGGCCTGCAACCGCTGGGCGACGACGCAGAAGGCGGCGATGGAGGACGCCAGCGTCTTCCAGCGCGCCGTCGAAGCCTGCATGGACGGCCGCGGCTACTCGATGCGCTGAGGCCTCAGAGCCCGAACGCGAGCGCGACGCGGTAGGTGATCAACGCCGCGACGTAGGCCAGCACGAACAGGTAGCCGGCCGTGATCAGCGGCCACTTCCAGCCGCCGGTCTCGCGTTTGATCGTCGCCAGCGTCGACAGGCACTGCGGCGCAAAGACGAACCAGGCCATCAGCGCCAGCGCAGTGGCCATCGACCAGTCCTGCGCCAGCAGCGGCGCCAGCGCGCTGCCGGCTTCCTCGCCGGCGTCGCCGACCGCGTAGACCGTGGCCAGCGCCGCGACGGCGACTTCGCGTGCGCCCATCGCCGGCACCAGCGCGATGCTGATCTGCCAGTTGAAGCCGATCGGCGCAAAGACCACCGCCAGCGCCTGGCCGATGCGCCCGGCGAGGCTGTACTCGATCGCCGGCTGCGTCGCGCCTTCCGGCGGCGCCGGGAAGCTCGACAGCGCCCACAGCACGACCGTCAGCACCAGGATCACGCCACCGACGCGGCGCAGGAAGATCACCGCCCGCTGCCACAGGCCCAGCGCCACCGAACGCACCGTCGGCCAGTGGTAGGCCGGCAGTTCCATCATCAGCGTGCGCACCTGGCGCTTGCCGCTGCCGAAACGCTTGAGCACCCAGGCGACGGCGAAGGCACCGAAGATGCCGGCCATGTAGAGCACGAACAGCACGATGCCCTGCAGCTCCAGCCCGCCGGCCACTTGGCGCGCCGGGATGAAGGCCGCGATCAGCAGCGCGTAGACCGGCAGCCGCGCCGAGCAGGTCATCATCGGCGCCAGCAGGATGGTGACGATGCGGTCGCGCGGGTCGGCGATCGTGCGCGTGGCCATGATGCCGGGGATCGCGCAGGCGAAGCTCGACAGCAGCGGGATGAACGAGCGCCCCGACAGGCCGACGCCGCCCATCAGCCGGTCGAGCAGGAAGGCCGCACGCGGCAGATAGCCCGACTCCTCCAGCAGCAGGATGAAGAAGAACAGGATCAGGATCTGCGGCAGGAAGACGACGACGCCGCCCAGGCCGGCGATCAGCCCGTCGACGATGAAGCTGCGCAGCACGCCCTCGGGCATCGCGCCGCCGACGGCCTGACCGATCGCCGCGGTGGCGTCCTCGATCCAGCCCTTGGGCGCCTCGGCCCAGGCGAACACCGCCTGGAAGACGAGGAACAGCAGCAGCGCCAGGATGAGCGGCCCGGCCACCGGGTGCAGCACGACGCGGTCGATGCGGTCGCTGGCCGTCTCGGGCATCGCCTTGTCGAGGTCCAGGCGCTCCAGGATCGCCTGCACCGTGTGGTGGTCGCCGTCCAGGTGCAGCTTGTCGTGCGCGGGCTGCGGCGCGCGCCACAGCGTCTTGTCCTCGAGCAGCGCGCGCAGCGCGCGGTCGCCGTCGGTCTTGATGCCGACCGTCGGCACGACCGGCACGCCGAGTTCGCGCGACAGCGCTTCGGCGTCGACCGGGATGCCGCGGCGCGCCGCCATGTCGGCCATGTTCAGCGCGACGATGCACGGCAGGCCCAGGCGCTGCACGGCCAGCACCAGGCGCAGGTTGCGGCGCAGGTTGGTCGCGTCGACGACGCAGACGACGACGTCCGGGCGGCGCTCGCCCTTGGCGCGGCCGTAGAGCACGTCGACGGTGACGCGTTCGTCGGGCGAACGCGGGTGCAGGCTGTAGGCGCCGGGCAGGTCGAGCACCCGCAGCGTCTTGCCGGCGGCGGTGCGGAACACGCCTTCCTTGCGCTCGACGGTGACGCCGGCGTAGTTGGCCACCTTCTGGCGGCTGCCGGTCAGCAGGTTGAACAGCGCCGTCTTGCCGCAGTTCGGGTTGCCCACGAGGGCGACCAACTGGCCGCCGGGATGGAAGTGGACGACGGTCTCGTGGCAGCCGCTCATAGCGGCTCGACACGCACGCAGGCGGCCTCGGCGCGGCGCAGCGCGAAGGTCGACTGGCCGACGCGCACGACCAGCGGATCGCCGCCCCAGACGCTGCGCGTCGTCACGGTGACACGTTCACCGGGCAGGAAACCGATCTCGGCCAGCCAGCGCGCCCAGTCGGGCGCCAGTGCCGGGGCGGCCACCGACAGCACGCGGCACGGCAGGCCGGTGGCGGCGGCGTCGAGCGAGACTGCGGCAGGCTTGGCGCCCGGGCCCGGCGCCGGAGACGGCGAACTCGCCACCGGCATCAGCGCCGGCGACGGAGTGCGGAAGAAGGAGCCAAAGCCCATGATCGCTACCAAATGCGAATATTTCTCATTATGTGCCTGGATAAAACCCTTGCACAAGCAAAACCGGCTTACGACTTGACATCCCTCAATCGGAGCCCGCAGGCGGCGTCGGGGGCGTGACTAATCGACGCCGCGGGCGGCCATGCGACACTTCGGTGTCACCCGTTCCCGCGTGCCCATGCTGATCAACTGCGTCGCCTACCGCCACGGCGTCAAGCTCGCCGACATCGCGGTCGAGGCGATCAGCGACCACCTCGCCGTCCCCGACACCCTGATCTGGGTCGCCCTGCGCGACCCGAGCGACGACGAGCTGGCGACCGTGCAGCAGGAGTTCGACCTGCACGAGCTGGCCGTCGAGGATGCGCGCCACGGCCACCAGCGGCCGAAGATCGAGGAGTACGGGGACATGCTGTTCACCGTCGTGCACCTCCTCGAATACGGCCCCACCGACGAGCTGCAGGTCGGCGAGCTGGCGATCTTCGCCGGGCCGAACTACGTCGTCTCGGTGCGCAACCGCAGCAGCCAGGGCTTCGTCGGCGTGCGCGCGCGCTGTGAGCAGTCGCCCGAGCTGCTGGCCCAGGGCGCCGGCTTCGTCTTCTACGCGCTGCTGGACGCCGCGGTCGACCGCTACTTCCCGTTCGTCGAGGAGCTGGAGAACCTGGTCGACGGCATCGAGACGCAGATCTTCGAGCCGGGTGCCGCGCGGCGCAGCATCGAGCAGCTCTACGACGTCAAGCGCCGCCTGGGCGTGCTGCGCCACGCCGTGCTGCCGCTGATCGACCCGGTGCTGCGCCTGCACGGCGGGCGCACGCCGGCGGCCTGCGTCGGCACCCAGGAATACTTCCGCGACGTCTCCGACCACCTCATGCGCATCAACGGCACGCTCGACGCGCTGCGCGAGACGGTGGCCACCGCGATCCAGGTGAACCTGTCGATGGTCACGATCGAGGAGAGCGAGACGACCAAGCGCCTGGCCGCCTGGGCCGGCATCTTCGCCGTCGCGACGGCCTTCGTCGGCGTCTGGGGGATGAATTTCAAGTACATGCCCGAGCTCGACTGGCGCTGGGGCTATCCGGCGGCGCTGGGCGTGATCGGCACCGTCTGCGCGCTGATGTACCGGCGCTTCAAGAAACTGGGATGGTTGTGAACCAAGACAAGAAAGACACCTGCCCGCGTTGCGGCGCGTCCTTCCACTGCGGCATCGCCGGCCCCGGCCCCTGCGCCTGCACCCAGGTCAAGCTCGACACGCGCCCGCTGCGCGCGATGATGTCGCTGTACCCCAGCTGCCTGTGCCCGGACTGCCTGCGCGCGATCGCCGCCGGCGCGCCGGTGGAGGCGCCGGCGCGCCCGGCCTAGTCCCGGGGGACAGGTTGCCGCCAGGCAACCAGGGCGCGTCACCGGCGGACGAGCCAGACGGCCGGGGGCTTGTCAGTGCGCGCCGCCGGCGTCGGCGGGCGCGGACCCTGCGCCGGGGCGCCGCGGCGAAGTCATCCAGATCAGCGCGACCAGCGCGACGAACAGCATGCCCGACATGTAGAACACGTCGGTCACGGCCATCGTGTAGGCCTGCTGGTCGATCAGCCGGTTCAGCGAGGCGTTGGCCTGCTCGGCGCTGTAGCCGGCGGCGGCGAACTGCGCCAGCACGCCCTGCGTCGTCGCGTCGCGTGCGCCGCTGCTGATCGCCTCGACCAGCTGCGAATGGTGCAGCGAGGCGCGGTTGTCCCACAGCGTCGTGAACAGCGAGGTGCCGACCGCGCCGGCGGTGATGCGCACGAAATTCGACAGCCCCGAGGCCGCCGGCATCTGCTCGGGCTTCAGGCCGTTGAAGATGATCGCCTGCAGCGGCACGAAGAAGAAGGCCATCGCCGCGCCCTGCAGCACGATCGGCAGCAGGATCACGCTGGGCGGCACCTGGGTGTTGAACCAGGAGCGCATCCACAGCACCAGGCCGAAACCGAGGAAGGCGACGGTCGCCAGCTTGCGCGGGTCCATGCGGCCGACGTTCTTGCCGACCCAGGGCGACAACGCGATCGCCAGCACGCCGACCGGCGCCGTCACGATGCCGGCCCAGGTCGCCGTGTAGCCCATCCACTGCTGCAGCCACAGCGGCAGCAGCACGACGTTGCCGAAGAACACGCCGTAGGCCACCGACAGCGCCGTCGTGCCGAGCAGGAAGTCGCGCCGGCCGAACAGCCGCAGGTCGACGATCGGATGGCGGTCGGTCAGCTCCCAGGCGAGGAAGAACAGGAAGCCGATGGCGGCGACGACCGCCAGCACGACGATCTGCGTCGACGCGAACCAGTCGAGCTCCTTGCCCTTGTCGACCATGATCTGCATCGCGCCGACCCAGATCACCAGCAGCCCCAGCCCGACGCCGTCGACCGGCACCTTGCGCGGCCCGGGGTCGCGCGTGCGGTAGATCGACCAGGTCAGCAGCGCCGCGAACAGGCCCACCGGGACGTTGATGTAGAAGATCCAGGGCCAGGACAGGTTGTCGGTCAGCCAGCCGCCGAGCAGCGGCCCGACGACCGGCGCGACCATCGTCGTCATCGCCCACAAGGCCATCGCCATGCCCGCCTTGGCCGGCGGATAGCTGGCCAGCAGCAGGGTCTGCGACAGCGGGATCATCGGCCCCGAGACCATGCCCTGGAAGATGCGGAAGGCGATCAGCGACTCGATGTTCGGCGCCATGCCGCACAGCCAGGACGCGATGACGAACAGCACGACGCTGGCGACGAACAGCCGCACCTGGCCGAAACGCTGCGTCAGCCAGCCGGTCAGCGGCACGGCGATCGCGTTGGCGACGGCGAACGAGGTGATGACCCAGGTGCCCTGCTGCGGGCTGACGCCCAGGTCGCCCGAGATCGCCGGGATCGAGACGTTGGCGATCGAGGTGTCGAGCACCGTCATGAAGGTCGCCAGCGACAGCGCCAGCGTGCCGGCGATGCGCGCGCCGCCCTGCAGCGGCGGGAACGCCGGTGCACGCGGCGGCGCGGCAGGCCGCGGCGCCGGGCTGTCGGCCGGCGCGGAAGCGGTGGTGGCGCTCATCTCAGCCCTTGGCGGGGCGGCCCAGGTTGCGCGTGATGATCTCGTGCACGAGGCGCTCGGCGGCTTCGCCGGCGGTGTCGAAGACCGCGGTGCGGTTGGTCGTGCGGTTCACTGCCGCGAGCACCGGCTCGCCGCGCGTGTCGGCGGTGTCGACGCTGGCTTCCATCGACAGGCCGACGCGCAGCGGGTGTTCGGAGATCTGCTTGGCGTCGAGCTCGATGCGCACCGGCACGCGCTGCACGACCTTGATCCAGTTGCCGGTCGCGTTCTGCGCCGGCAGCAGCGCAAAGGCGCTGCCGGTGCCGGCACCGACGCCGACGACGTGGCCCTCGTACTCGACGCGGCTGCCGTAGAGGTCGGCCGTCAGCTTGACCGGCTGGCCGATGCGCATGTCGCGCAGCTGGCCTTCCTTGAAGTTGGCCTCGACCCAGACCTGCTCCAGCGGCACCACCGACATCAGCGGCGTGCCCGGGGCGACGCGCTGGCCGACCTGCACCGAGCGCTTGGCGACCTGGCCGGCGATCGGCGCCGGCAGTTCGGTGCGCTGCAGCGCCAGCCAGGCCTCGCGCACCGCGGCGGCGGCGCGTTCGACGTTCGGATGGTGCTCGGGCGCGGTGCCGTCGGTCAGCGCGCGGTTGGACGTGGCCTGCTCCTGCGCGGCGGCGAGCGCCGACCGCGCCGCGGCCAGCGCGCTCCTGGCCGATGCCAGCGTGGTCTCGGCGTGCTTCATCTCTTCGCCGCCGACGGCGCCGCTGGCCAGCAGCGGGCGGCGGCGCTCGAGGTCGTCGGCGGCGCGCTGCGCCTCGGCCTCGGCCCGCGTGACCTCGGCCTCGCGCAGGCGCACGTTGGCCGCGTAGGTGGCGTCGTTGGCGTACAGCGTGCGCACCTCGCGCACGGTCTGCGCCAGCTGGGCCTCGGCGCGGTCGAGCGCCAGCCTGGCGTCGGCGGCGTCGAGCTTGACCAGCGGCTGGCCGGCCTTCACGAGGTCGGTGTCGTCGGCGAGCACGGCGAGCACGGTGCCGGCGACCTGCGGCGTGATCTGCACGACCTGGCCCTGCACGTAGGCGTTGTCGGTGCTCTCGTGGTGGCGCTGGGTCAGCAGCCACCAGCCGCCGTAGAGGATGGCGGCGGCGGCGGTGACGCCGGCGGCGGCCAGCAAGGCGGGCTTGCGCTTGGCCCCCGGATCGGCGGCGGCGGGAGTGGAAGTCGATTCGCTCATGATGACGTCGGATTCGGGGTTTCAGCGGGAGGCGACGGGCGCGGGCAGCGTGTCGGCGGCGGCGGACCAGCCGCCGCCCAGCGCACGCGTCAGCGCCACTTCGCTGGACAGATGGCGGGCCTTCAGATCGGTGGCGGCGCGCGACTGGGCGAGCACGTTGGTCTGGGCGTTGAGCACGGTGAGGAAGTTGCCGAGGCCGGCCTGGTAGCGCTGGATCGCCAACGCATAGGCGGCGTCGGCGGCGGCGCCAGCGTCGGCCTGGGCACGCTGCTGGCGCTCCAGCGACTGCAGCCCGGAGACCTCGTCGGCGACCTCGCGCAGCGCCCGCAGCAGCGCGCCGTTGTAGCCCTCGACCGCGGCGTCGACTTCGGCCGCCTTGGCGCCGAGGTTGGCGCGGAGCCGGCCGCCTTCGAAGATCGGCAGCGACAGCGCCGGGCCGATGCCCAGGTTGCGCGAGCTGGCCTTGACGAAGTCGTCCAGGCCCAGGCTGGAGAAGCCGGCGAAGGCGGTCAGGCTGACGTTCGGATAGAACAGCGAGCGTGCGACGTCGACGTCGCGCATCGCCGCCTCGACACGCCAGCGCTGGGCGACGAGGTCGGCGCGGCGGCCGAGCAGGTCGGCCGGCAGGCCGGCGGGCAGCGGCGTCGAACGCAGCGGCGCCAGCGCCGGCGTCAGCCCTTCGAGCGCGTTCGGCCCCTGGCCGGTCAGCTCGGCGAGCGCGTGGCGGGCGCGGGCGGTGGATTCGTCCAGCGCTTCCAGATCGACACGCGACTGCGCGATCAGCCCTTCGGCCTGGCGCAGCTCGACCGTCGTGTCCAGACCGGCGGCGATGCGCTGGCGCACCAGCGCCAGGATCTGTTCACGCTGGGCGAGCGACTGGCGCGCGACCTCGCGGTTCTCGGCCAGGCGGCCGAGGTTGACGTAGGCGCTGACGACGTTGGCCGCCAGCAGCACACGCGCGGCCTGCAGTTCGGCGTCGGCGGCACGGCGCTGGCCCAAGGCGGCGGCGATCGTGTTGCGCTCGCGGCCGAACAGGTCCAGCTCCCAGCTGGCGCCGATCTGGGCGCTGTTGTTCCACTCGTAGGAGCCGGCCAGCGGTGGCGGGTACGGGCCGTTCTCGGTGAAGCGCTGGCGCGACATGTCGACCGTGCCCTGCACCTGCGGCAGGCGGCCGGCCGAGGCGACGCCGACGGCGGCTTCGGCCTGGCGCAGCCGGGCGGCGGCGACCTGCAGGCTGGGCTGGCCGTCGAGCGCGCGCTCGACGAGGCCGTCCAGCGTCTTGTCGCCGAAGCCGGTCCACCAGCGTTCGGCCGGCCAGGGCGTGGCGGTGTCGGTGGCGCCGGCAGCCGAAGCCGTGCTCAGCGTGCGCGCCGGCGGCAGCTCGCCGGGGCTGGCGCAGCCGGCGGCGACGAGTGCTGCGGCCAAGGCGGCTGCGGCGGGTTTGAAGCGGGTCATGCGGCGGGTCTCCCCGGTGCGAAACGGTTGGTGTTGTCGATCAGGCGCGTGATGAGGTCGCGCAGTTGCATCCATTCGTCGTGGCTGAAGCCGGCGAACAGGTCGTCGTGGGCTTCGGCGAGCACGTGCGGCACGACCGCGGCCGCGGTCCGGCCGGCGTCGGTGAGGCGCAGGTGCACGACGCGACGGTCGGTCTCCGAACGCACGCGTTCGAGCAGGCCCTTGGCCTCGAGGCGGTCGAGCATGCGGGTGATGGCGCCGGCGTCGCAGTCGAGCACACGCGCCAGTTCGTGCGCGGTTTCGGCGCGGCCGATGCTCAGCATGAACAGCGGCTTCCACTGCGCGTCGGTCAGGTCGTGCGCGGCCATGCGCACGTCGACCTCGCGCCGGATCAGCGTGCCCAGCTGCAGGATCTGGTAGCCGACGCTGGTGCCGGGGTCGTAGCAGTCACCGCTGTAGAACGACGCCGCCGGAGGTTTCTCGCTCAATCCTGTGCCCTTGCAATAATTGCTTGGGCAAAGTTTGCCACAACATGGATTGGCGTGCAGCGCGCCGCGCGGCGCCCGCCCTGGCGCCGACGTGGGTTTGAGCGATGAACCGCGCGGGCCGGGCGTCAGGCCAGATCGGCCATGCCCTGGCCCATGCGCACGATGCGCCCCGGCGCCCAGCTCGGGTTGAAGCGGAGCGGCGCCTTCGGGAACAGCAGCACGACGGTCGAGCCGAGCAGGAAACGCCCCATCTCGGCACCGCGTTCCAGGCGGATGTCCTGGCCGTCGTAGTTCCAGGTCCGCACGACGCCCGGCCGCGGCGGGTTGACGACGCCGTGCCAGACGGTGGCCATGCTGCCGACGATGGTCGCGCCGACCAGCACCAGCACCCAGGGCCCGGCGACCGGGCCGCCGTCGAAGACGCAGACCACACGCTCGTTGCGCGCGAACAGCCCCGGCACGCCGCGCGCCGTCAGCGGGTTCACCGAGAACAGCTCGCCCGGCACGTGCACCATGCGCAGCAGGCGGCCGGCGCAAGGCATGTGGATGCGGTGGTAGTCCTTGGGGCTGAGGTAGATCGTCGCGAACGTGCCATCGGCGAAACGTTCGGCCAGCTCGGCGTCGCCGCCGAGCAGCGCGGTGGCGCTGTAGTCGTGGCCCTTGGCCTGGAAGATGCGCCCCTGCTCGATGGCGCCGAACTGGCTGATCGCACCGTCCACCGGGCACAGCAGGTCGGCGGTCTCCAGCGGGCGAGCGCCGGGTTTCAGCGGCCGGGTGAAGAACTCGTTGAAGCTGGCGTAACTCGCCGGGTCGGGGTTCGCGGCTTCGGACAGGTCGACGCCGTAGCGGCCGGCGAACCAGCGGATCGCGGCCGTCGTCAGGCCGCCGGCACGCGCCGAGGCGAAAGCGCCGGCCAGGCGCGTGAGGGCCTGCTTGGGCAGGACGTACTGGGGCAGGACCGCGAGCCGGTCGGACATCGGCAACCTCGGGAAACGGGAGACGGGGAGCGGGGACGGGCGATCAGCGCATCGGCGCCATCTGGCGCATGGCCTTGACGGCGCCCTCGCCCATCGCGGCACCGAAACGTTTGGCCAGGCGCTCGGCAACGTTCTCGCGCGGCGTGTAGTCGACGACGTCCTCGGCCTTGACGACCTCGCGGGCGACGTAGTCGAGGTTGCCCATCTTGTCGGCCAGGCCCAGGCGCACCGCTTCCTCGCCGTTCCAGAACAGGCCGGAGAAGGTCTCCGGCGTCTCGTGCAGGCGCTTGCCGCGGCCCTGGCGCACGACGGTGATGAACTGCTGGTGGATCTGGTCGATCATCGCCTGCGCATACGCCGTCTGCTTCGGGTTCTGCGGGCTGTACGGATCGAGCATGCCCTTGTTCTCGCCAGCGGTGAGCAGGCGGCGCTCGATGCCCAGCTTCTCCATCAGGCCGCTGAAGCCGAAGCCGTCCATCAGCACGCCGATACTGCCGACCAGGCTGGCCTTGTCGACGTAGATCTCGTCGGCGGCCACGGCGATGTAGTACGCGCCCGAGGCGCACATCTCCTCGACGACGGCGTAGACCTTCTTCTTGTGCAGCGCCTTCAGGCGGCGGATCTCGTCGTTGACGATGCCGGCCTGCACCGGGCTGCCGCCCGGCGAGTTGATGCGCAGCACGACGGCCTGCGCGCCCTGGTCCTCGAAGGCGCTGCGCAGCGCCGACACCAGCAGCTCAGCGCTGGCTTCGGTGTCCGGCGCGATCTCGCCGCGCACTTCGACGAGCGCGGTGTGCGGCTTGCTCGGCGCGCTGGGCGTCAGGCGTTCGGACAGCCCGGCCCAGGCGATGGCCACGGCCAGCGCCAGCCAGACGAAACGGAAGAAGATGCGCCAGCGGCGGTCGGCCCGCTGCTGGATCATCAGTTCGCGGGCGATCTTCTCGAGGCTGGTTTCCAGGCCGCCGAGGGCCGCGGAAGCGGCGGGCGCAGGAGCAGGCGGAACCGCGCCGGACGGCTGCGCCGGCGTCGGGGTGTCGTCGGTGGGGGTCATGTCGCGCTTTCGTCGGCCGGCGGGGCCGGGCGAATCTCGCGCGAAGGATACCAAGTCACCGTGCCGTCGATCTCGGCGACGTCCAGCGGCACGAGGCGTCCGCCGGCGCCCGGGCCGGCCAGGCAGCGCCCGTCCTCGGGCTCGTAGATCGCGCCGTGCATCGCGCAGACGACGAAGCGGCCGTCAGCGTCGAGGAAACGCCCGGGCTGCCAGTCGAGCTCGGCCGGCAGGTGGGCGCAGCGGTTCAGGTAGGCGACGACGCGGCCGTCGAAACGCAGCGCGAAGGCGCGCGCCGGCTGGCCGCGTTCGTCGAGCACGTCCCAGACGTGGGCCTCGCCACGCTCGGCGAGCGCGGCCGACGGGCACAGCGGCACGCCGGCGGCGGCGCTCACGCGTTCTCCAGCAGCCAGTCGTGCAGCTCGCGCGTGCTGTGCGCGACGTGCAGCGGCGCGTACTGGGCGAAAGCCTCGGGCTCGTGCGCGCCGTAGCTGACGCCGATGCCGGGCACGCGTGCGTTCTGGGCCATCAGCAGGTCGTGCGTCGTGTCGCCGATCATCAGCGTGCGCTCGGGCTCGGTGCCGAACTCGCGCATCAGCTGCTCCAGCATCAGCGGGTTGGGTTTGCTCGCCGTTTCGTCGGCGGTGCGCGTGCCGTCGAACATGGTCTTCAGGTCGGACGTTCGCAGCGCCTCGTCCAGGCCGCGGCGGCTCTTGCCGGTGGCGACGGCGATCCAGTGGTTGCGCGCACGCAGGTCCTGCAGCAGCTCCAGCGTGCCGGGGAACAGCACGACCGCGTCCTGGCGCGCGAACCAGTGGTGGCGGTAGCGGTTGGCGAGCTCGGGGTAGCGCTCGGGCGGCAGGCCGGGCGCGGCGTGCTTCAGCGCGTCGGCCAGGCCCAGACCGATGACGTAGGCCGCGTCGGTGTCGCTGGGCACCGCGGCGCCGACGTCGCGGCAGGCGTCCTGGATGCAGCGCACGATCAGCGCGGTGGAATCGAACAGGGTGCCGTCCCAGTCGAAGACGATGAGGTCGAAGCGGCGTGGTTTCATGGTGCGGCCAGCAGTGTCTCGCACTCCGGCGGCAGCGGTGCGTGCAAGGTGATGCGCTCGCCGCTGGCCGGATGGTCGAAGGCCAGCTCGACGGCGTGCAGGAACATGCGCGCGAAACGCTTCTCGCGCGCGACGGCCTTGTTCAGCGCGAAGTCGCCGTACTTCGGGTCGCCGACGATCGGATGCCCCGAATGCGCCAGGTGCACGCGGATCTGGTGCGTGCGCCCGGTCTTCAGGCCGATCTCCAGCAGCGAGTACGGGCCGACGGCGCGCACCGAACGCACGATGGTGATCGAGCGCCGCGCGTCCGGCGCGTCGGCGGCGACGACCCGCACGTGGCGCTCGCCGGCGGCGTCGGTGCCTTTGTGCAGCGCCAGGTCGAGCACCTTCAGCTTCTTCGGCCAGGCGCCGACGACGAGCGCCAGATAGTTCTTGCCGGTGTCGCGGGCGCGGAACTGATCCTGCAGCGCGGTCAGCGCGCTGCGTTTCTTGGCCAGCAGCAGCACGCCCGAGGTTTCCTTGTCGAGGCGGTGCACCAGTTCCAGGAAACGCGCGTCCGGCCGCGCGCGGCGCAGCTGCTCGATGACGCCCGAGCTGACGCCGCTGCCGCCGTGCACCGCGACGCCGGCCGGCTTGGCGATCGCCAGCAGGTGCTCGTCCTCGAACAGGATCGGGAACTCGCGCGCCGGCACCGACGCGGCGGCCGGCCTTTCGGCGACACGCACCGGCGGCACGCGGATCTCGTCACCGGCGGCAACGCGCGTGTCGGCGCTGGCGCGGCCCTTGTTGACACGCACCTCGCCCGAGCGGATCACGCGGTAGACATGGGTTTTCGGCACGCCTTTCAGATGGCGCAACAGGAAATTGTCCAGGCGCTGGCCGGCGGATTCCTCGTCGACGGTGATTCTCTGCACCGCCGGCGGCGCATCGCCGGCTTTGGCCCCTATAATCCGGCGCTCCACGTTCGTGCGGTAAGTGATTGATTTTCCGGAGTTTACCCGGCGCTTACAGAAACACGTCGTGGGACGTTCCAGCGGCCGAGGTCGCCGGGACACCAGGTGATGCAGCGCCCGGCCGCGGGCGCGCGGGCCGGCCGCCAGAGCGAGCCGGCGGCGCGAGGCGGCGGGCGACCCGAGATTCGAAGAAGAACCCGCCTCGTTTGGGAGGCACCCGAAATCCCGAGGGTCGAGACCCGGAGCCACTCCACCTCGACCCCGCGTCCGACAGGACCCAGTGCTGAAGAGCCGTTCATGACGATCCACCACACCCTCGCCCCGAGGCCCCGGCAAGACGCCGGCGCGGCCGGCGCGATGGCGTCGCCGCGCGACATGCGGCGCGACGGATCGTCGCCGGCCCGGTCAGCCACCTCCGGAACGCACGCGCCAACGCTGCGCCGCTGATCCGTCGCTGTCTCTTTCAGCGCGGTTCGAACGCAGTCCAGGGCACTTCGCGCCAGTCGGTTCTTCCGCGTTTCTCCTGCATCGAACGAGGCAACGCGTGCCGCGCATGAGCGGCACGCGGAAGTCGCGTGCGCCCCGCCGTCGGCGAGGTGCACGCCGGGAGAATCGATGAAACGCATGCTGATCAACGCCACGCAGCCGGAAGAACGGCGCCTGGCGATCGTCGACGGGCAGAAACTGCTCGACTTCGAAACCGAACTCGAAGGCCGCGAACAGCGCAAGGGCAACATCTACAAGGCGGTCATCACCCGCGTCGAACCGTCGCTCGAAGCCTGCTTCGTCGACTACGGCGAAGACCGCCACGGCTTCCTGCCGTTCAAGGAAATCTCGCGCAATTACTTCAAGGACGGCGTCGAGCTCAAGAACGCGCGCATCCAGGACGTCGTCAAGGAAGGCCAGGAACTGCTGGTCCAGGTCGAGAAGGAAGAACGCGGCAACAAGGGCGCGGCGCTGACGACCTTCGTCAGCCTCGCCGGCCGTTACCTCGTGCTGATGCCCGACAACCCGAAGGGCGGCGGCGTCAGCCGGCGCATCGAGGGCGAGGACCGGGAAGAGCTCAAGGAGAACCTCGAGCAGCTGCAGTACCCCAAGGGCATGAGCCTGATCGCCCGCACCGCCGGCATCGGCCGTTCGGCCGCCGAGCTGCAGTGGGACCTGAACTACATGCTCAAGCTCTGGGACGCCATCGACGGCGCTTCCAAGGCCGGCAAGGGCGCCTTCCTGATCTACCAGGAGAGCTCGCTCGTCATCCGCGCGATCCGCGACTACTTCACCGCGGACATCGGCGAGATCCTGATCGACACCGACGACATCTACGAGCAGGCGCAGCAGTTCATGAACCACGTGATGCCGGAGTCGGCCTCGCGTGTGAAGCGCTACCGTGACGATGCGCCGCTGTTCAGCCGCTTCCAGATCGAGCACCAGATCGAGACCGCGTTCAGCCGCACGGTGAACCTGCCGTCTGGCGGCGCGATCGTCATCGACCACACCGAGGCGCTGGTCTCGGTGGACGTGAACTCGGCGCGTTCGACGCGCGGCAGCGACATCGAGGAAACCGCGTTCCGCACCAACCTCGAGGCCGCCGACGAGATCGCGCGTCAGATGCGGCTGCGCGACCTGGGCGGCCTGATCGTCGTCGACTTCATCGACATGGAAGAGTCGAAGAACCGCCGCGAGGTCGAACAGCGCCTGCGCGACGCGCTGCGCACCGACCGCGCCCGCGTGCAGTTCTCGTCGATCAGCAAGTTCGGCCTGCTGGAGCTCTCCCGCCAGCGCCTGCGCCCGGCGCTGTCCGAAGGCAACCACATCACCTGCCCGCGCTGCAACGGCACCGGCCACATCCGCGACACCGAGAGCTCGGCGCTGCAGATCCTGCGCATGGTGCAGGAAGAGGCGATGAAGGAGAACACCGCCGCCGTGCACGTGCAGGTGCCGGTGGAAGTGACCTCCTTCCTGCTCAACGAGAAGCGCACCGAGATCACGAAGATCGAGCTCAAGCAGCGCGTCACCGTCATCCTCGTGCCGAACAAGCACCTGGAGACGCCGAACTACAAGCTCGAGCGCCTGCGCCACGACGATCCGCGCCTGGAGAACCTGCAGGCCAGCTACACGATGGTCGAGGAGCCGGACGAGGAAGTCGGCATCACGCGCCGTCGCGACGCCAACGACAAGGGCCGCAGCAAGCAGGAGCCGGTGATCAAGGGCGTGCTGCCCGACCAGCCGGCGCCGCCGGCCCCGGCACCCGCGCCGGTGAAGGCCGCCGCGCCCGCGCCGCAGCCGGCCGCTCCGGCGCCCGCGCCGGTCGCGCCGACGCCGGCCCCGGCCAGCGGTGGTTTCTTCGGCTGGGTCAAGCGCATGTTCACGATGCCCGAGCCGACGCCGGCCGCAGCACCGGCTGCGCCGGCCCCGGCCGCCGAAACAGCCCCGGCGACGCCTGACAAGCGTGAAGGCGGCCGCCGCGGTGGCCGCGGCGAGCGCAGCGAACGCGGTGAACGTGGCGAGCGTGGTGAACGTGGCGAGCGCAACCGCAACGGCCGCAGCGAAGGCCGCAAGGACGCGGGCGAAGGGCGTGAAGCGCGCGGCGAAAACCGCCGCGATGGCCGTCGCGACGCCGCCGAAGCCGGCAGCGAGACCCGCGAGCCGCGCGCCGAACGCGGTGAACGCGGCGAGCGTGGTGAACGCGGCAACCGCGGCCCGCGCGCCGAACGTGCCCCGCGTGCCGAAGAGAGCACGGCAGCCGCCGCGCTGGTGCCGGCCGCCGCCGAGGCGCTGGCGCCGGTCGACGGCGCTGCGGTCGCCGAGAACGGCGAGACGCGTGAAAGCGGCCGCCGCCGCCGCCGCCGTGGTGGCCGTGGCAACGGCGAAGGCCGCATCGAGGAAGGCACGCTGGCCGACGGCAGCGCCGTGCCGGCCGACGAGGCCGCGCCGGCCGCCGCCGACGCCACCCCGGCCGTCGACGAAGCCTCCGCGCCCGAAGGCTTGTTCCCCGAAGCGCACGAGCGTGAAGGCGAGCCCGAAGGCGAACGCGAAGGCGGCCGCCGCCGTGGCCGCGGGCGCGACCGTTTCCGCCGCGAACGCCGCGAAGGCGAAGCCGTCGCGACCGAAGGCGTGAGCGAAGGCGCGACCGACGGCCAGCCCGCCGAAGACGCCGCGGTGACGGCGCCGGCCCCGGCCGAAGCCGTCGCCGAGTTGCCGGAGATCCCGGTCGCCGAAGCCGTGCCCGCGCCGCAGGCGCCGGCCGCGCCCGAGGTGCCGGCCGCGCCGCGCATCGAGCCCTATGCGCTGCCGACCGAGGCGCTGAGCGCGCTGGCCGCCGACGCCGGGCTGCAGTGGGTGCAGTCCGACGCCGACAAGGTGCGTGCGGCGCAGGAAGCGATCGCCGCCGAGCCGAAGCCGGTGCACGTGCCGCGTGAACCGAAGCCGGTCGTGCTCGCCGACGAAGGCCCGCTGGTGCTCGTCGAGACGCGCAAGGACCTGTCGCAGCTGAAGCTGCCGTTTCGAACTCGGCGCCTGATCCGCCTGTCCCGGACGAGGGCCGCCGGCCGCGAGGCCTGCGGCCCTCTTTCATGAAGGGTCGGCTCCCGCCGTCTCCCTTGTCTTCCCGTCGTTTCCGCTTTTCAACAGATGACCAAGACCGCCCTGATGCTGGCCCGCCTCGCGGGCGCCCTGACGCTGGTGCTCGGTGCCGCCCACGCCTTCGGGCTGGGCGCGATCCTGCAGCTGCACATGATCTGCGGCACGGTATTCGTGCTCGCGCTGTGGGTGCTGGCCTTCGCCGGCTTCCGCGCCGCACCCAAGCTGGCCGTGCTGGCCTTCAACTGGGGCGTCGTCGTCGTCGCCTTCGGCATCTTCCAGCTGCGCCTGCTGCCGGGCGACTACCACTGGACGATGCAGGTGCTGCACCTGCTGATCGGCCTGAGCGGCATGGCCCAGGCCGAGCGCCTGGCCGGTGCCGTCAAGCGGCGCGAAGCCGCGGCCTGATCAGGGCAGGCGTTCGAGCGCGCGCTGGTAGGCCGGCGCGCGCATCAGCTCGTCCCAGGCGAGCGGCTCGGTCTGCGGCAGCAGCGCCGCGCGCCGCGCCTCCGACGTTTCGTCGGGCGTCCAGCGGCCGTCGGCGGCCGCCTGCTCCAGCCCTTCGAGCAGCGCGTCGACCGGCGCGCCGCCGTCGACGGTCGACTGGTTGCACAGCAGCACCAGGTCGCAGCCCGCGCCCAGCGCCAGCAGCGCCGCGTCCAGCGTCGAGCCGACGCCCTTGGCGCCTTCCATGCTGAGGTCGTCGCTGAAGACGGCGCCGTCGAAGCCCAGGCGCTCGCGCAGGATCTCCTGCAGCCAGCGGCGCGAGAAACCCGCCGGCAGCGTGTCGACCTTCGGGTAGACCACGTGCGCCGGCATCACCGCCTGCAGGCTGCCGGCCAGCCAGTCGTAGGGCTGGGCGTCGTCGGCCAGGATGGCCTTGAGCGAGCGCCGGTCCACCGGCAGCGCCAGGTGCGAGTCGGCCTTGACGAACCCGTGGCCGGGGAAGTGCTTGCCGCAGGACGCCATGCCGGCCTGCAGCAGGCCGTGCATCAGGCTCTTGGCCAGCAGCGCCGCGACACGCGCGTCGCGGTGGAAGGCGCGGTCGCCGATGACCTGGCTGGGGCCGTGGTCGAGGTCGAGCACCGGCGTGAAGCTGAAGTCGACGCCGCAGGCGCGCAGCTCGCTGGCGAGCACGTAGCCGGCGGCGGTGGCCGCCGCGGTGGCGCGCATCGCGTCGTCCATCCACAGCTCGCCGAAGGCGCGCATCGGCGGCAGGTGGGTGAAGCCGTCGGTGCGGAAACGCTGCACGCGCCCGCCTTCGTGGTCGACGCAGATCAGCAGGTCCTCGCGCAGCGACTTGATCTCGGCGGTCAGCTCGACGAGCTGGCGGCGATCGGCCCAGTTGCGTGCGAAGAGGATCAGGCCGCCGGCCAGCGGATGGCGGATGCGGCGGCGGTCGTCGTCGTTCAGCGAGGTGCCGGCGATGTCCAGCACGACGGGGGCATGAAGGCTCACGGGAGGTCCTTGGAGACGGTGGGCGCGGCGTGTTCGACGACGACGAAGCTGGTGGCGTAGTCGCTCTCGTCGCTGACGGTGACGTGGGCGACGAGGCCGCGCGCGGCGAACCACGCGGCCAGGTCACCCGACAGCCGCACGAAGGGCTTGCCGCTGGGTTCGTTGAGGATCTGGCAGGCGCGCCAGGTCATCGGCATGTGCAGGCCCAGGCCGATGGCCTTGGAGAAGGCTTCCTTGGCCGAGAAGCGTGTCGCCAGGAAGGCGATGCCGCGAACCTCGGCGCGCGCACGGCGGGCGTGGAAGACACGCAACTCGTCGTCGCCCAGCACCTTCTCGGCGAAACGCTCGCGCCGCGCCAGCGTCGCCTGGATGCGGCGGATGTCGCAGATGTCGGTGCCGATGCCGTAGATCACGCGGCGATCAGGCTTGCGAGGCCGAACGGATCGAACGCTGGTAGGCGCGCACCGTTTCCGGCAGGCCGAGTTCCAGCGCGTCGGCGATCAGCGCGTGGCCGATCGACACCTCCTGCACGCCGGGCACGGCACGCAGGAAGTCGGGCAGGTTGTCGCGGTTCAGGTCGTGGCCGGCGTTGAGCTGCAGCCCGGTGGCCAGCGCGGCACGGCCGGCGGCGGCGAACCGCTCCAGCATCTCGGCCTGCTTCGGCGTGCCCCAGGCGGCGGCATAGGGCTCGGTGTAGAGCTCGACGCGGTCGGCGCCGATTTCGCGCGCGATGGCCATCGCCTCGGGGATCGGGTCCATGAACAGGCTCACGCGCACGCCGAACGAATGGGCTTCAGCGATCACCGGGCGCAGACGCTCGACGTCGGCCGGCAGGTTCCAGCCGTGGTCGGAGGTGAACTGCACCTCGCTGTCGGGCACGAAGGTCACCTGCTGCGGGCGCAGCTCGCGCACGTAGGCCATCAGGTTGTGGAACGGGTTGCCCTCGATGTTGTATTCGGCCTGCGGCCACTCGCGCAGCAGCGCGGCGAGCTCGTGCACGTCGTGGCCGCGGATGTGGCGCTCGTCGGGGCGCGGGTGCACGGTGATGCCGTCGGCACCGGCCTGCAGGCACAGCGTGGCGGCGCGCACCACGCTCGGGATGCCGAGGTGGCGCGTGTTGCGCAGCAGCGCGACCTTGTTGACGTTGACCGAAAGCTTGGTCAGGCCGCCGGCGGCGGCCTCGGGGGCGACGAGAGGGTTCATCGGGAAGCGGTGTCGACGAGCTTTTGCACGTCCTGGAAAACCTGGCGCGAGCGCAGCCGGGCGTGACCGAGATGATAGTGAAGCACCGTGCGCAGCGGCCCGCGCAGCGCCGGGGCGACCGGCGTGCAGGCGGCCCGCAGCGCCGGTCCGTGGTGGGCGACGAGCGCGGCTTCCAGCCGCACCCAGTCGGCGCCGGGCAGGCCCTCGGCGTCGGCGACGACGCCGGCCTCGGGATGCAGGGCGTAGCGCCGCGCCGGCGCCAGCGGCGCCAGCGTCAGCGTTTCGATGCCGAGCTCGGGCAGCAGCCCCAGCTCGCGCAGCAGCAGGAGCTCGAAGGCACGCAGCGCCGCCGCCTCGTCGGCGGCCAGCGCCGCCAGCGTCTCGGCATAGGCGTCGAAGAGCTGCGGGAAGGCGTCCTGGCGCGCCAGCAGCTTCATCAGCAGCTCGTTGCAGTAGAAGGCCGAGAACATCGCCGCCGCCGGCACCGGCGGCACGCCGCCGCCCCATTCGGCGGTGCGCAACGTGTGGATCTCGGCGGCCTCGTCGGCCGGCGTGCGGCCCAGCTGCACGGCGATGCGCTGGAACGGCAGCAGCACCGGGCGCAGCTGCGAGGTCGGGCGCTTGGCGCCCTTGGCGGCGACGACGACGCGGCCGCGCTCGCGCGTGAACAGCTCGACGATCAGACTGGTCTCGCTCCAGTCCCAGCTGTGCAGCACGTAGGCCGACAGCGGCGCGGCCGCCGCCCGGCTCATCGGCGCGCCTCCCGGCTCACATCACTCGTAGCCGTAGCTCCTGAGGTGGGCCTCGTCGTCGGCCCAGCCGGAGCGCACCTTGACCCAGAGCTCGAGGAAGACCTTGGCGTCGAGCAGGCGCTCGAGTTCCTGGCGCGACTCGGTGCCGATGCGCTTCAGGCGCTCGCCGCCCTCGCCGATGACCATGCCCTTGTGCGCGTCGCGCTCGACGACGATGGTCGCGGCGATGCGGCGCAGCTGGCCTTCTTCCTCGAACTTGTCGATGACCACGGTCGACGAGTACGGCAGCTCGTCGCCGGTCAGGCGGAACAGCTTCTCGCGCACGATCTCGCTGGCCAGGAAACGGTCGCTGCGGTCGGTCAGCGCGTCTTCCTCGTAGAACCAGGGCTGCTCGGGCAGGTGCGGCTCGACGATGGCGAACAGGCGCTCGACGTCGGCCGCGGTGGTGGCCGACATCGGCACGTACTCGGCGAAGGCGTGGCGCTCCTGCATGCTCTTCAGCCACGGCAGGATGTCGGTGCGGCGACGCACGGCGTCGAGCTTGTTGGCGACCAGGATCACCGGCTTGTCCGGCGGCAGCAGCGCCAGCACCTTGGCGTCGTCGAGGCCGAAGCGCCCGGCCTCGACCATGAACAGCACCGCGTCGACGTCGGCCACCGAGGCGGTGACGGTGCGGTTGAGCGTCTTGTTCATCGCGCCGCTGTGGCGCTTGAGGTGCGTGGTCTGGAAGCCCGGCGTGTCGACGAAGACGAACTGCGTCGCGCCCACCGTGCGGATGCCGGTGATGCGGTGGCGCGTCGTCTGCGCCTTGCGCGAGGTGATGCTGATCTTCTGGCCGACGAGCGCGTTCAGCAGCGTCGACTTGCCGACGTTGGGCCGGCCGACGATGGCGATCAGGCCGCAGCGCTGGCCCTCGACGGCAGCCGGCGCGGGCGGGATCGGGGGCAGCTCGTAAGCCTGGGACGACGAGTCGTCCGGCGCTTCGTCGCCCGGAGGGGGTGTGGTGTTCATCGCGTGGGCGGGCGCTTCAGGAGCGCAATGGGCCGCCGGGTTTGTCGTCGGCCTTGAGACCTTCGAGCAGGCGGCGCGCGGCCTCCTGCTCGGCGGTACGGCGGGAGCGGCCTTCGCCGCGTTCGGCCAGGCCCAGCGTCGCGACGGCGCACTCGACCTCGAAGGTCTGGGCGTGTTTCTCGCCGCGCGTGGCGACGATGCGGTAGGCCGGCACCGGCAGGCGCCGCGCCTGCAGCCATTCCTGCAGCTCCGTCTTGGCGTCCTTGCTCCAGGCGTCGGCCTCGGTGGCGGCGATGACCTCGCCGAACAGCCGGCGCACGGTGGCCAGCGCCGGCTCGTAGCCGCCGTCCAGGAAGATCGCGCCGATCAGCGCCTCGACGGCGTCGGCGAGGATCGACGGCCGCTGGGCGCCGCCGCCGCGCATCTCGCCCTCGGACATGCGCAGCACCTCCGGCAGGCCGAGCGTCAGCGCGACGCGGTGCAGGCTGTCCTCGCGCACGAGGTGGGCGCGCACGCGCGTCAGGTCGCCTTCGTCGCTGCCGGAGAAACGTTCGTACAGCAGCGCCGAGACGGCGCAGTTGAGCACCGAGTCGCCGAGGAACTCGAGGCGCTCGTTGTGGTCGGCGCCCCAGCTGCGGTGCGTCAGCGCACGCGTCAGCAGCCCGGTCCGCTCGAAGCGGTGGCCGAGCCGTTGCTGCAGCGCGTCGTGCCGGGTGTCCATCACGGTGCCTTTGCCTGACCCTCGTACTTCAACAGCAGGTAGACCGGGCCGAACAGCGGGATCTCCTTGTCGTAGGCGAAGCCGATGACGACCTTGTCGTTCTCTTTCGTGATCTGGAGGTCCTTGCTGTCGATCGAGGCGATCGAGTACTCGACCTCCTTCTGGCGGTCGAAGGCGCTGCGCGCCTCGGCCACCGTCGCCGGCTGGCCGGCGGCCACCTTCTCGACCGCGCGCTTGATCGTCAGGTACTCGTTGACCGTCGGCACGGCGCGCACCAGCACGTAGCCGACGAAACCGACCAGCAAGGCCCAGAACAGCAGCCCGAACAGGGTGATGCCGCGTTGGCTGGCGCGCGGCAGGCGCGGGACCGGAGTCATGTTCGCCTCTCGTTGTACGCTGCTTCGAGGGCCGGGTTCAGTGGAACGACCCGATGCGGCCCAGGTCGCCCAGGTTCATCCACACGAAGAATGCCTTGCCGACGATGTTCTCGTCCGGAACGAATCCCCAGAAGCGCGAATCCTGCGAGTCGTCGCGGTTGTCGCCCATCATGAAGTAGTGACCCGCCGGCACTTTGCACGTCACGCCCTCGGCGGTGTACTGGCAATTTTCGTGCAGCGGGAAGGTCTTCGGATCCGGACCGTAGAAGGCCGGGCGGTTCGGGTCGACGAGGATGCGGTGATCCACGGCGCCGAGCTTCTCCGAGAACATCGGCGAGTAGCGCAGACGGTCCTCGTTGTAGAAGTCGCCCAGCGGCGTCACCGGCACCGGCTGGCCGTTGACGTAGAGCTGCTGGTTCACGTAGCGGATCTCGTCGCCCGGCACGCCGACGACACGCTTGATGTAGTCCACACGCGGGTCGATCGGATAGCGGAAGACGACGACGTCGCCGCGCTCCGGGTCGTGGTTGGCGATGATCTTCTTGTTGATCACCGGCAGCCGGATGCCGTAGTGGTACTTGTTGACGAGGATGAGGTCACCGACCAGCAGCGTCGGGATCATCGAGCCGGACGGGATCTTGAACGGCTCGAACATGAACGAGCGCAGCAGGAAGATCACGACGATCACCGGGAACAGCCCGGCGGTCCAGTCCAGCCACCAGGGCTGCTCGAGGACCTTCTCCTTGGCCGCGCCGACGTCGCCGTCGACCTTGGCGATGCCCTGGCGGGCGAGGTCCTCGCGGCGCGCGGCGTCCTGGCGCTCCAGCTCCGTGGCCGCGGCCTGGCGCGCCGGACGGAAGTGGAAGCGCTCGGCCAGCCAGTAGCAGAGGGTGACGGCGCTGAGGAGGAACAGCAGCAGCGAGAAGTTGCCCGTCCACTGCCCGAGGAACCAGCCGCCCAGATAGACGACCAGGGCGCCGTACAGAACGGCGGTCAGAGTGCTCATCAAGGTGTTTAGTCGTCCACTTGGAGGATCGCGAGGAAGGCTTCCTGAGGCACCTCGACCGAGCCGATCTGCTTCATTCGCTTCTTGCCCGCCTTCTGCTTTTCGAGCAGCTTGCGCTTGCGCGTGATGTCGCCGCCGTAGCATTTTGCCAGCACGTTCTTGCGCAGGGCCTTGATGTTCTCGCGGGCGATGATGTTGGCGCCGATCGCCGCCTGGATCGCGACGTCGTACATCTGGCGCGGGATCTGCTCGCGCATCTTGGCCGCCACCGCGCGGCCGCGGAACTGGCTCTGCGCCCGGTGCACGATCATCGCCAGCGGGTCGACGCGGTCGCCGTTGATCAGGATGTCGACCTTGACGACGTCGGCCGCGCGGTACTCCTTGAACTCGTAGTCCATCGAGGCGTAGCCGCGGCTCACCGACTTCAGCTTGTCGAAGAAGTCCAGCACGATCTCGGCCAGCGGCAGCTCGTAGGTCAGCATGACCTGCTTGCCGTGGTAGGCCATGTTCAGCTGGATGCCGCGCTTCTGGTTGGCCAGCGTCATCACCGGGCCGACCGCGTCCTGCGGCATGTACAGGTGCACGGTGACGATGGGCTCGCGGATCTCGCGGATGCGGCCCATGTCGGGCATCTTGCTGGGGTTCTCGACCTGCAGCACGGTGCCGTCGTTCAGCTCGACCTCGTAGACGACGCTGGGCGCGGTGGTCACCAGGTCCTGGTCGAACTCGCGCTCCAGGCGCTCCTGCACGATCTCCATGTGCAGCAGGCCGAGGAAGCCGCAGCGGAAGCCGAAGCCCAGCGCCTGGCTCACTTCAGGCTCGTAGCGCAGCGAGCTGTCGTTGAGCTTCAACTTCTCCAGCGCGTCGCGCAGCTGGTCGTACTCGCTGGCCTCGGTCGGGTAGAGACCGGCGAAGACCTGCGGCTGGATCTCCTTGAAGCCGGGCAGCGGCTCGCTGGCCGGGCCGGCGTTGTTCGGCAGCTTCTTTTCCAGCGTGATCGTGTCGCCGACCTTGGCCGCCTGCAGTTCCTTGATGCCGGCGATCAGGAAGCCCACCTCGCCGGCGTTGAGCGCCTCGCGCGGCATCGACTTGGGCGTGAAGACGCCGATCTGCTCGAGCGGGTAGACCGTGTTGGTCGCCATCATGCGGATGCGGTCGCCCTTCTTCAGCACGCCGTCGACGACCCGCACCAGCATCACGACGCCGACGTAGTTGTCGAACCAGCTGTCGATGATCATCGCGCGCGGCGCGCCGTCGGGGTTGCCGCGCGGCGCCGGCATGCGGTGCACGACGGCCTCGAGGATGTCGTCGATGCCCAGGCCGGTCTTGGCCGAGCACGGGATCGCGTCACCGGCATCGATGCCGATGACGTCCTCGATCTCGGCCTTGGCGTTCTCGGGGTCGGCCTGCGGCAGGTCCATCTTGTTGAGGACCGGGATGACCTCGACGCCGAGGTCCAGCGCGGTGTAGCAGTTGGCCACCGTCTGCGCCTCGACGCCCTGGCTGGCGTCGACGACGAGCAGCGCGCCTTCGCAGGCCGACAGCGAGCGGCTGACTTCGTACGAGAAGTCGACGTGCCCCGGCGTGTCGATCAGGTTCAGGTTGTAGACCTTGCCGTCGCGCGCCTTGTATTCGAGCGCCGCGGTCTGGGCCTTGATGGTGATGCCGCGCTCGCGCTCGATGTCCATCGAGTCGAGCACCTGGGCTTCCATCTCCCGGTCGGAGAGCCCGCCGCAGCGCTGGATGATGCGGTCGGCCAGCGTGCTCTTGCCGTGGTCGATGTGGGCGATGATCGAGAAGTTGCGGATGTGGTTCATGCGGCTCACCAGCCGGCGGTCGCGGCGCGGGTTTCAACCAGGGCCGGACCCGGCAGCGCGCGGTCGTTCAACCGCCGTCGCGTCATGCCGTGCCGGAAACAAAAAAAAGGCACGTCCAAGAGGTGACGCGCCTTCCAACAGAACGTATGGCAACTGCTTGTTGGGCGTCCATTGTAGCCAAAAGGCCCCGCCGGCAAGCCCTCCACCGACCGCTTTCCGGGGCTTCAGGCCCGGTCATCCGGTCGACTTTTCCACAAGGCGCGATGCCCCTCGCCAGCGCGCCGGAACGGCCGGCCACTGCATGCAGCCAGCAGGTCGCCGCGCGGCGGGACGGGCGCGATTCTAGACGCTGCGCGCACTAATCCCACGAGACGGAACCGGCAAGTGAGGAAGCGCTCACGTTCTAGACCCGAACGGCGTGAACGGAACGCGACAGCCGCCCCATGGCCGTGGGGGCCGCCGCCACGCTTCAACGCGTCGGCCGGATGACGAGATAGTTCACCGCGTCGCCGCGGCGCACCAGCACGCTGATCGCCTTGGACTTCTCGGCCTTGGCCGCCAGCGACTGGAACTGGCGCGCATCGACGACGTCGGTGTTGTCCAGCGCCAGGATCACGTCGCCCGCGCGGATGCCGGCGCGTGCCGCCGCACCGTCGGCCGACTCGACGCGCACGCCGCCGCGCACGCCGAGCTGGCGCTTCTGCGCTTCGTTCAGGTCGGCGACCGCCAGGCCCAACGCGCTCTTGGCCGCCGGCGCACTGCCCTGCGGGCTGGCCGGACGTGCGGCGCGCTCGTCCACGAACTCGGCGACGGTGACGGTCAGCTCCTGGGTCTTGCCACGGCGGAAGACCGTGAGCCGGCTCTGGCTGCCGGGCTTGATCGCGCCGACGATGCGCGGCAGTTCGCCGGAACGTTCGACCGGCTTGCCGTCGACCCGCGTGATGATGTCGCCGGCCTCGACGCCGGCCTTCTCGGCCGGGCCGCCCTTCTCGACGTTGCGCACCAGCGCACCGGCCGGCTTGCCCAGGCCGATCGCTTCGGCGACCTCCTTGGTCACCGGTGCGATCTGCACGCCGATGCGGCCGCGCACGACACGGCCGGTGGCACGCAGCTGGTCGGCGACGCGGATCGCATCGTCGATCGGGATCGCGAAGCTGATGCCCATGAAGCCGCCGGAGCGGCTGTAGATCTGCGAGTTGATGCCGACGACCTCGCCGCGCAGGTTCAGCAGCGGCCCGCCGGAGTTGCCGGGGTTGATCGCGACGTCGGTCTGGATGAAGTTCAGGTAGTCGCCGGTGTCGCGCTGCTTGGCGCTGACGATGCCGGCGGTGACGGTGTTGTCCAGGCCGAAGGGCGAGCCGATCGCCACGACCCACTCGCCGACCTTGAGCCGGTTGTCGTCGCCGATCTTCAGCGCCGGCAGCCCGGTGGCGTCGATCTTGACGACGGCGACGTCGGTGCGCGCGTCGGCGCCGACGATGCGCGCCTTCAGCTCGCGCTGGTCGGTCAGCGTGACGATGACCTCCTCGGCGCCTTCGACGACGTGGGCGTTGGTCAGCACGTAGCCGTCGGCGCTGATGATGAAGCCCGAACCGACACCACGGGGCTGGGTCTGCGGATTCGGATCGGCGTCGTTGTCGTCGTCATCGCCGCCGCCGCCACGCGGCGTTGAGCGCGGCAGCGGGATGCCGAAGCGGCGCAGGAACTCCTCGATGCCCGGATCGAGGTCTTCGGAGCCTCGTGCGCGCACACGTTCGGTGGTGCGGATGTTGACGACGCCCGGGCCGACGCGTTCGACGAGCTCGCTGAAGTCCGGCAGCGCGGCGGTCGGCGCGGCCACCGGCACAGCGGCGGTTTGCGCGCCGGCGGCGGCCGGCCAGGCGACGGCCGCGGCGAGCGCCAGCGCGCCCAGCATCGGCGTCAGACGGGCAGCGGAGAAAACGGCAGGAATCGTTCTGTCGTTCATGGCGATGCGACGGTTGCGAAGAAGACGGGACGGCCCGCCGCGTCAGCGCTTGCGCTGCAGCGCTTCGGCGAAGGCCTTCAGCGTGGGCGGCGGCACGTCGCCCATCACGGTGATCCAGTGCAGCCCGCGGCGCTGGCGCAGCGTGCCGGTGGCGCCGACCTGACCGGACAGGTCGGCGTAGTCGCGCCTGCCGTCGAAAGGCTCGACGAACAGCGAGACATGGGTCAGGCCGTCGGTGAACACGGCCTGCAGGACCTCGTCCTTGCCGGCGGCCTCCAGCGGCCGCTTGACGACGCCGGCGAGGTGGAAGCCCGGCACCGGACGCTCCAGCGCCCAGCCTTCGGCTTCGAGCTGGGTCGGCGACTGCTGCGCCTTGACGATGCGGTAGCCGTCGAGCTTGCGGATCGGCTGGGTGACGGTGTCCGGTTGCGGCCGGATGCCGAGTTCCACCGCCGAGAACGCCGAGGACTCGAGCACGGTGCGGTCGGAGGCGACGATGTCGGCACGCAGCATCAGCCCGGTCGCGCGGTCGGCCCACAGGCGCTGGGCATAGCGCCAGCCGTCCTTGGGCTGCAGCAGCAGCACCTGCGCGTCGCGGCCGGCGACACGCTCGATGCCTTCGAGCCTGGCGTCGTAATGGTCGAGCGCTCTCGGGTCGACGCTGCGCCGAGACGCCGGCAGCTTGGCGATCGCCGGACGGTCCTCGACGACGGCGACGCCGTCCTGCGGCCAGATCGTGTGCACCGAGTCGTTGACGCGGTAGACGCGCTGCTGGCGGCCGTCCAGAGCCTCCACGCGTTCATAGGACTGATTGCCGACGGCGAAGTGGGCGATGCGCGTGCTCGACACGACGCCGTTGGCGCTGACGACCAGCGTGCCCTGGTAGTTGCGCTCGTAGGCCGCGGCGTGGATGCGCGTGAGCCAGGCGCGTGCGTCCGGCGGCGCCGCCACGGCGGAGGTCACGAACGCGAACGGGGCGAACAGCGAAGCGAGCGAGGCGATCGGCAGCCAGTACCGGACGACGGAACGCATCGGCGGCTCAGCGGGAAGCAGCAAGCTCGGGAGACATGACCTCGACGTTGCGCGGCACGCCGCCGGGCAGCGCGGCCGGGCCGCCGGCCATCGCGTCGCGGTGGGCGCGCAGGTAGGCGTCCAGGCGCGCGTCGCGGATCAGCCGCCCTTCGACGACGAGCGCACGCGGCGCCGCGGCTCCGGTCGTCGCCAGGCTGAGGCCCGGATTGGCCGGCGGCGCGTCGGCGAGCACGGCGCCGCCCGAGGGCGCCAGCGTCGACATGCGCGTGACGACGACGACGCCGGCGACGGCGACGAAACCCGCGGCCACGGCCGCCGGCGCCAGCCAGGCGTGACGGCGGCGCGCACCGCCTGCGGCGGCCGCCGGGCGTTCCAGCGGCTGCGGCGCCAGCACCACCGGTTCTTCGGCCAAGCGGGCGCGCAGTCCGGTGAGGAAGGCGCAGTCGTGCGACGCCGAGTTGGCCAGGTCCTCGGAGCGCATCACGTCGCCGATGAGCTGATAGGCGTGCCAGGTGCGCCGGGCTTGAGGGTCATCGCGCCAGCGCGCGCAGCCCTCGTCCAGCGCCGACGGGTCGCCGTCGGCCAGAGCCGACAACAGGGACGCAGTGGAATCCGCGGGAGGCGTGGCGCTGGTGCGGTTCGGGTTCATCGGATGAGTGGTGGTTCGTCGCGTGCAGGTTGCCGGGTCACCAGCGTTCGCCTTCGCGCGTGTCGAGAAGCGGGCGCAGCCGCGTCGCGATGGCCTCCCGGGCGCGGAAGATGCGAGAGCGCACGGTTCCGATCGGGCAGTTCATCACGTCGGCAATCTCTTCGTAGCTCAGACCTTCGATCTCGCGAAGCGTGATCGCCTGCCGGAGATCCTCCGACAGGGCCTCGATCGCCGCGTTCACGGCCGTCGCGATCTCCCGGCTGGCCATCAAGGCCTCGGGGGTCGCGCCGTCGCTTAGTTCGTTTTCGACACGAGAAGTTTCATCGTCATCGCCAGACGATGCCAGCGAGCCCTCCGTGACCAGGGGATCACGGCGCAGTTCGACCAGCGCCTTCTTGGCGGTGTTGACGGCGATGCGGTAAAGCCAGGTGTAGAACGCGCTCTCGCCGCGGAACTGCGGCAGCGCGCGGTAGGCGCGGATGAAGGTTTCCTGCGCGATGTCCTGCACCAGGCCATCGTCGCGCACCATGCGCCCGACGAGGCGCTCGATGCGGCGCTGGTACTTGACGACGAGCATCTCGAACGCCCGCACGTCGCCACGCTTGGCGCGATCGACCAGCAGGGCGTCGGCATCGGCGTCGGTCATGGAGCAGGCCGCGACGGCGGGGCGTGCGGCGAAGAGGCGGCGGGCGCGGCAGCGCAATATAGCGCCGCACGCAGCAGGTGCAGCCGGGGGCCGGTCTCGCGCGCGTCGAGCGCGAGCCAGCGTGTCGGGGCCTGCGCGAGGCTCAGGCGCAGGAGCATCCAGCGGCCGAGGTCGATCGCGACGGCGGCGGCGCAGGGCGTGCCGTCGGCACGCCATTCGGCGCCGTCCCAGACGAGATCGACCGGCCGCGGCTCGGCCCGTCGCCAGGCGAGCAGGCCGGCCGCGAGCGCGGCCACTAAGGCGATCAGGGCCGACGGGCGACCGTCGGCCAGCCAGGCGCTCGCCCAGGCCGCTGCGGCAGCGGCCGCGAGGGCCGCCAGCAGGGTCTGGACGACGCGCCAGGGCACGCCACCCGAGCAGGTCACGGCGACCGGCGGCGGATGGCGCACGCGCTCGTCACACGCGGCGGAAGACCAGCGTGCCGTTGGTGCCGCCGAAACCGAAGTTGTTCTTCACCGCGACGTCGATCTTCATTTCCCGCGCCTGGTTGGCGCAGTAGTCGAGGTCGCACTCCGGATCGGGCGTGACGAGGTTGATCGTCGGCGGCGAGACCTGGTGATGCAGCGCGAGCACCGTGAACAGCGACTCGATGCCGCCGGCGCCGCCCAGCAGGTGGCCGGTCATCGACTTGGTCGAGTTCACGACCAGCTTCCTGGCGTGGTCGCCGAAGGCCAGCTTGATCGCGTTGGTCTCGTTCAGGTCGCCCAGCGGCGTCGAGGTGCCGTGCGCGTTGAGGTACTGCACCTCGTCGGCATTGATGCCGGCATTGCGCAGCGCCGCCTTCATCGAGCGCTTCGGGCCGTCGACGTTCGGCGCCGTCATGTGATACGCGTCGGAACCCATGCCGAAACCGGCGAGCTCGGCATAGATCTTGGCGCCGCGCTTCTTCGCGTGTTCGTACTCCTCGAGCACGAGCACGCCGGCGCCCTCGCCCAGCACGAAACCGTCGCGGTCCTTGTCCCAGGGTCGGGACGCGGCCTGCGGGTCGTCGTTGCGGGTGGACAGCGCACGCGCGGAGGCAAAACCGCCGATGCCAAGCGGCGAGACGGTCGACTCGGCACCGCCGGCGATCATCACGTCCGCATCGCCGTACTCGATCAGACGCCCGGCTTCGCCGATGCAGTGCAGACCGGTTGTGCAGGCGGTGACGATCGACAGGTTCGGGCCGGTGTAGCCGAAGCGGATCGACACGTGCCCCGAGATCATGTTGATGATCGAGGAGGGCACGAAGAACGGCGAGATCCGGCGCGGACCACGTTCACCGTACTCGGCCTGCGTCTGCTCGATCATCGGCAAGCCGCCGATGCCCGAGCCGACGATCACGCCGATGCGTTCGGCGGCGGCCTCGTCCAGCTCACTGCCTTGCGGCAGGCCGGCGTCCTTCACCGCCTGGATGGCGGCGGCCATGCCGAAGTGGATGAACGTGTCCATGTGACGGGCTTCCTTCGCCGGGATGTAATCCTCGACGTTGAAACCCTTCACCTCGCCGGCGATCCGGCAGGCGAACGCGGACGCATCGAACTTCGTGATCGGTCCGATGCCGCTCGTGCCGGCGACGATGTTCGCCCAGCCTTCGGCCACCGAGTTGCCGACCGGGCTGACGAGCCCGAGGCCGGTGACGACGACTCTGCGCCTGGTCATGCGCAGGTCAGGCCTTCTGGTGCGCGACCGCGTAGTCGATCGCGAGCTGCACCGTGGTGATCTTCTCGGCTTCCTCGTCCGGGATCTCGATGCCGAACTCGTCTTCGAGCGCCATCACCAGCTCCACCGTGTCGAGCGAGTCGGCGCCGAGGTCGGCCACGAAGGCCTTCTCGTTGGTGACGTCGGACTCGGGCACGCCGAGCTGCTCGGCGATGATCTTCTTGACACGGGCTTCAATATCGCTCATGACTCCTCCAGGAGGGGGGTATCGGTAAACAGCCCACGATTCTACCGGTGGGGCAAGGGCCGGTTTTTTGACGAAACGACGGCCTCGTCAGGCCATGTACATGCCGCCGTTGACGTGCAGCTCGGTGCCGGTCACGTAACCGGCCTTCTCGCTGCACAGGAAAGCGACCGCGTGCGCGACCTCGTCGGCGGCACCCAGGCGACCCAGCGGGATCTGCGACAGCAGCGCCGCCTTCTGGGCCTCGGGCAGGGTCTCGGTCATGTCGGTGGCGATGAAGCCGGGCGCGACGCAGTTGACGGTGATGTTGCGGCTGCCGAGTTCGCGTGCCAGGGCACGCGTCATGCCGGCGACGCCCGCCTTGGCGGCGGCGTAGTTGGCCTGGCCGGCATTGCCGGAAGCGCCCACCACCGAGGTGATGTTGACGATGCGGCCCCAGCGCTGCTTCATCATCGGCCGCATCACGGCGCGGCTGAGGCGGAAGACGGCCTTCAGGTTGGTGTCCAGCACCGCGTCCCAGTCCTCGTCCTTCATGCGCATCGCCAGCGTGTCGCGGGTGATACCGGCGTTGTTGACGAGGACGTGCAGCGCGCCGTGTTCCTTGACGAGGGCGTCGATCAGCGCATCGGAGGCGGCGGCGTCGGTGACGTTGAGCACCCGGCCCTGCACGCCGGGCAGCGCGGCTTCGATCGCCGCGGCGCCGGCTTCGCTGGTGGCGGTGCCGACGACACGGAAGCCGTCGGCCGCCAGCGCGGCGGCGATGGCGCGGCCGATGCCGCGCGAGGCGCCGGTGACGAGGGCGATGCGTTGCGTGTCGCTCATTGCAGAAGGTCCTTGGCAGCGGCCAGCGATTGCGGGTCGAGGATGGTCGTCGACGCGATCTCGGCGTCGATGCGGCGCACCAGGCCCGACAGCACCTTGCCCGGGCCGCATTCGATCACGGCGGCACAGCCGCGGGCACGCAGCGCCTGCACGACCTCGACCCAGCGCACCGGGCCGAAGGCCTGGCGGTACAGCGCGTCGCGGATGCGCTCGGGGTCGGTCTCGACGGCGACGTCGATGTTGTTGACGACGGCGATCGCCGGCGCGGCGACCGGGGTCGTCGCCAGCTTTTCCTTCAGGCGCTCGGCGGCCGGCTGCATCAGCGCCGAGTGGAACGGCGCCGACACCGGCAGCGGCAGCGTGCGCTTGGCGCCGGCGGCCTTCAGCGCCTGCGCGGCCAGCTCGACGGCGGCCTTGGTGCCGGCGATGACGGTCTGCTTGGGGTCGTTGAAGTTGGCGGCGGCGACACATTCGCCGGCGTCACGCGCGGCCTGCTCGCAGCAGCGGCGCACGACCTCGCCGTCCAGGCCGAGCACGGCGACCATCGCGCCGGCGCCGACCGGCACCGCTTCCTGCATCGCCTGGGCGCGGAAACGCACCAGCGGCACGGCATCGGCCAGCGTCAGCGCGCCGGCCGCCACCAGCGCGGCGTACTCGCCCAGCGAATGGCCGGCGACGGCCGAAGGCGCGGCACCGCCTTCGGCGAGCCAGGCCCGGTAGTTGGCGACGCCGGCGACCAGCATCACCATCTGCGTGTTGACCGTCAGGTCCAGCGCTTCCTTGGGACCGCCGTGGATCAGCGCGGCGACGTCCAGACCGGCGGCGGCCGACGCTTCTTCCAGCGTCGCGCGCACGGCGGGGTGATCGCCCCAGGCGTCGAGCATGCCGACGGATTGCGATCCCTGTCCGGGAAAGACGAATGCGAACTCAGCCATGATGTCTGTCTCCTGTCGTCGGACGGATGCGGCGGCTCAGAAGTCGAGCAGCACCGCGCCCCAGGTGAAGCCGCCGCCGACGCCCTCGAGCAGCACGGTCTCGCCGCGCTGCACGCGGCCGCTTCGCACCGCGGCATCCAGCGCCAGCGGCACCGAAGCCGCCGACGTGTTGCCGTGCTCGTCGACGGTGACGACGAGACGCTCGGGCGCCAGCTTCAGCTTGCGCGCGGTGCCGTTCATGATGCGGATGTTGGCCTGGTGCGGGATCAGCCAGTCGATGTCGGCCTCGGTGCGGCCCGCCTTGGCAAGTACCGCGCGGGCGGCATTTTCCAGCACGCCGACGGCGAGCTTGAAGACCGCCTGGCCGTCCATGCGCAACAGCGGATGACCGAGCACCTGGCCGGCGGAAACGGTGCCGGGCACGCAGAGGATGCCGGCGTGGCGGCCGTCGGCATGCAGCTCGGTGGCCAGGATGCCGGGCTCTTCGCTGGCTTCCAGCACCACGGCGCCGGCGCCGTCGCCGAAGAGCACGCAGGTCGTGCGGTCGTCGAAGTCGAGCAGGCGCGAGAAGACCTCGGCGCCGACGACGAGCGCGCAGCGCGCGCTGCCGGCGCGGATCATCGCGTCGGCGACGGTCAGCGCGTAGACGAAGCCCGAGCACACCGCCTGCACGTCGAAGGCCGGGCAGCCGTGCACGCCGAGCTTGGCCTGCAGGATCGTCGCCGTCGACGGGAACACCATGTCCGGCGTCGAGGTCGCGACGATGATCAGGTCGACGTCGGCGGCCGAGCGGCCGGCGGCTTCGAGCGCGCGGCGCGAGGCCTCCAGCGCCAGGTCACTCGAGTTGACGCCGTCGTCGACGAAGTGGCGGGCACGGATGCCGGTGCGCTCGACGATCCAGGAGTCGCTGGTCTCGAGGCCGCGCGCGGCCAGCAGCTGCACGAAGTCGTCGTTGCTGACGCGGCGCGGGGGCAGATAGCCACCGGTGCCGGTGATGCGGGAGTACGGTACTGCGGTCACGCGTTCAGGCGGCCTGCGGGGCCGCGGTATCGCCGGAGGGCATGGCCTGCAGCGTTTCCGCGATGCGGTCGTGCACGCGGTCGAGCAGGCGGTTGCGCGCGGCGTCGTAAGCCCGCGCCAGCGCCGTCTCGAACGCCAGCGCGTCCGAAGAACCGTGCGCCTTGAAAACGAGTCCGCGCAGGCCCAGCAGCGCGCCGCCGCTGTAGCGGCGATGGTCCACGCGGGCCTTGAAGCGGTTGAGCACCGGCATCGCGACGACCGCGGCCAGCTTGGTCCACGCGCTGCGCGTGAACTCCTCCTTGATCATCTGCGAGAGCATGCCCGCCAGACCTTCGGAGGTCTTCAGCGCGACGTTGCCGACGAAGCCGTCGCAGACGACGAGGTCGGTCGTGCCCTTGAAGATGTCGTCGCCTTCCACGTTGCCGTGGAAGTTGATGTGGCCGCCGGCGTGCGCCACGCGCAGCAGTTCGCCGGCGCGCTTGATCGTCTCGCTGCCCTTGATCGTCTCTTCGCCGATGTTCAGCAGGCCGACCGTGGGTTCCTCGACACCGTCGAGCGCCGAGACCAGCGCACTGCCCATCACCGCGAACTGCAGCAGGTGCTCGGCCGAGCAGTCGACGTTGGCGCCCAGGTCCAGCACCTTGGTGAAGCGGCCGCGAGCGTTGGGCAGCAGCGCCGCGATCGCCGGGCGGTCGATGCCGTCGAAGGTCTTCAGCAGATAGCGCGACACCGCCATCAGCGCACCGGTGTTGCCGGCACTGACACAGGCGTGCGCCGCCATCGCCGTATCGGCGAGCTTGATCTGGCCGATCGCGACGCGCATCGACGAGTCGCGCTTCTTGCGCAGCGCGACCTCGACGGGGTCGTCCATCGCGACGACCTCGGAGGCGACGACGCAGCGCGTGCGCGGCAGCCCGGAGGCGGCGGCGAGCGCGTCGGCGGTACCGACGAGCACCAGCTCGGCTGCGGGATGGCGCTCCAGGAACGCGCGGCAGGCCGGCAGGGTGACCGAAGGACCGTGGTCACCCCCCATGCAGTCCACGGCGATGCGGACCAGCGGCAGCGGCTCCAGGGCGGGATGCGGAGACACGGAAGAGCTCAACCCGGGGCTCGCGCCGAAGACGCCGGCGCGGACACGAGGAACTGCGGGCGCCGAAGCACCCGGCCGGACGTCAGGCGTCGGCCTTGGTCTTCAGGACCTTGCGGCCGCGGTAGAAGCCGGTCGGGCTGATGTGGTGACGCAGATGCACCTCGCCGGTCGTCGATTCGACGGCCGTGCCGGGGGCTGCGATCGCGTTGTGCGAACGGTGCATGCCGCGCTTGGACGGCGACTTCTTGTTCTGTTGGACGGCCATGACAATCTCCTGGGATCGGCGCCGGAACTGCGGTCCTCGCGAGCCGAGCGACATGCTCGGTCCGGCCGGCGAAAAAGCTGCTGCTGCGCCGACTGCGGTATGGCAGACGTCGCAAAGCCCGCCAGTATAGCACGCAGGTTTCGCCAAACACCATGTCAGATCAACCGGGCGGCTGGCGCTTCAGTGCCGCGAGCGCGGCGAAGGGGTTGGGTGCAGCCTCTTCCGGGGCCTCGTCGTCGCCGGCGGACATCGGCAGCGGCACCGGGCAGACCTCGTGGCGCGGCACCAGCGGCAGCGAGAGGATCAGCTCGTCTTCCACCAGCTCGTGCAGGTCGAAGGTGCGCGAGGCGACGAGCACGTCGTCCTCCAGCTCCTCGTCCAGGCGCTCGGCTTCCTGCTCGTCGTCGGCGAAGCGGAACCAGCGCTCGACGGCCAGCGCCTCGGCCACCGGCTGCAGGCAGCGCTGGCATTGCAGCGCGACCGTCGTCGACGCGCTCAGCCGCAGCCAGGTCTGGGGCGTGCCACCGGTCACCGGGCGCTGCTCGCCCTCGACCGACCAGTCGACAGCGGCGGGCGCGTCGGCGCCCGGCATCAGCGACGCGCCGAGGCGATCGAATTCGGATTGCGGCCAGGTGCCGGACAGTGCCGCGCCGGCGGCGGCAAATGCACGCACGTCCAGGCGTCGGGGGTCGTGGATCTTCTCGCGGGCCATGTTCGGGAAAGAGAGCCGGGCCGCATGTGACAGCCACATGTCGAACCGGGGGCGCCGAGTGTAGCCGCCGGGCGCCGCGGCCACGGATGGGACAATCCAAGACATGGACACTCCGCCGCTGATTCTCGGCTCGACCTCGCGCTACCGGCGCGAGCTGCTCGAGCGCCTGCGCCTGCCGTTCACCGTCGTCGCGCCCCAGGTCGACGAGACGCCCGCCCCCGGCGAGACGCCGTCGGCGCTGGCACTGCGGCTGGCACTGGCCAAGGCGCAGGCGGTGGCGGCACTGCATCCGCAGGCCGTCGTCATCGGTTCCGACCAGGTGGCCGACCTCGCGGGCGAGCCGATCGGCAAACCCGGCACGCACGAGCGCGCCCGCGAGCAGCTGCGGCGCATGAGCGGCCACGATGTCGTGTTCCAGACCGCCGTCGCCGTCGCGCGCGCCGACACCGGCTTCGCGCGTGTGCTGCTGGCGCCGGCGCGGGTGCGTTTCCGCACGCTGGGCGACGCCGAGATCGAGCATTACCTGCTCGCCGAGCAGCCCTACGACTGCGCCGGCAGCGCCAAGAGCGAGGCGCTGGGCATCGCGCTGCTCGACGCGATCGAGTCCGACGACCCGACGGCGCTCGTCGGCCTGCCGCTGATCCGCACCTGCGCGCTGCTGCGCGAGGCCGGTCTCGACCCGCTCGCCGCATGACGACCGGCACGCTGCTGCTGGTGCCCAACACGCTGGACCTGGGCGCCGAGACCGTCGATCTGCAGGAAGTGCTGCCGCTGGGCGTGCTGCGCCGCGCCGCCGCGCTGACGCACTGGGCCGCCGAGGACGCGCGCAGCGCGCGTGCGCTGCTCAAGCGCATCGGCGCCGTGGTGTCGCTGGCGCGGCCGCTGCAGGAGATCGCCATCGTCGAGCTGCCGCGCCCTCGCAAAGGCAGCCGCGAGGCCGTGCCCGCGGCCGAATGGCAGGCGCTGCTGGCGCCGGCGCTGGCCGGCCACGACCTCGGCCTGGTGTCGGAGGCCGGGCTGCCGGCCGTCGCCGACCCCGGCTCGGCGCTGGTCGCCGCCGCGCACCGCGCCGGCGTGCCGGTGCAGCCGCTGACCGGCCCGAGCTCACTGATGCTGGCGCTGGCCGCCAGCGGCCTGGAAGGCCAGCATTTCGCCTTCGTCGGCTACCTGCCGCAGGACGCCGGCGCACGCGCCACGCGCATCCGCGAGCTGGAAGCCGTCTCGCGCCGCCTCGGCCAGACCCAGTTGCTGATCGAGACGCCCTACCGCAACGCCGCGATGCTGGCGGCGCTGACGGCGACGCTGGCGCCGGCCACGCGCCTGTCGGTGTCCTGCGGCCTGACGCTGGGCGCCGGCTGGACGCGCAGCGGCCCGGTGGCCGAGTGGCGCAGCAAGCCGCAGCAGATGCCCGAGCGGCTGCCGGCGGTGTTCTCGTTCCTGGCGGCCTAAACCGCCGGCAGTTCGGCCCGGCGCGGCAGGTCGGCGCCGCGGCGCGAACAGGTACAGGCCGCGGCCCGCAGCGCGAACGCCAGGGCCGCGTCCAGTTCGCGGGCATCCAGGCCCAGTCGACCCGGTTCCAGGCGCCCGCGCTCGGCCAGCCACGTCAGCAATGCCGCCTGCACCGTGTCGCCGGCGCCGACGGTGTCGACGAGCTCGACAGCCGGCGCGGCGACGTGAACCTCGGCCGCCGCCGTCCAGGCGCTGGCGCCGTGCGCGGCACGCGTGACGACGGCGAGTTCGACACCGGCCGCGAGCCAAGCGCGCGCCGCGACCGCCGGGTCGACGCCCGGATACAGCCAGCCCAGGTCTTCGTCGCTGGCCTTCAGCAGCCGACAGCGAGGCGCCATCCACACCAGCGCCTCGCGCCAGCGCGCGGCGTCGGGCTCGACGCCGGGCCGCACGTTGGGATCGTAGGCGACGACGAGGCGCGAGTGCTCGCGCTCGACCAGCGCACGCAGCACCGAGGCCACCGGCTCGACGACGAGCGCGTAGGAGCCGAGCTGCAGCGCCCGGGCAGCCGCCGGCAGCGCGGCCGCTGCGGCCTCCGGCAGCAGCCGGTCGGCCGCGCCGGCGCCGAGGAAGCGATAGCAGGGCCGGCCGTCGGCGCCGACGTCGACCATCACCAGCGTCGTCGGCGCGTCGAGTTCGGGCGCCAGGCGGGTGTCGACGCCCTCGGCGGCGAGCGCGGCGCGCAGGCGGCGGCCGGCGGCGTCGGCCGACAGCCCACCGAGATAGCCGACCGGCTGGCCCAGGCGTGCCAGCCCGATCGCGACGTTGAACGGAGAACCACCGCAGCGCGCGTCGAGCCGCAGACCCGCCGCGGTCTCGCCAGCGGCGAAGACGTCCATCAGCGCCTCGCCGCAGACGACGATCACGGCGCGTGGACGAGAAGAGCCGGCGTCAGCGCCCGCCGCCGAGCAGCGCGGCGACCTTGCGCTTGGGGCGGATGCTGGGCGTGAGCCCGCGTGTCGGCGCCGGAGCGGCAGCCGGCGCCGGCGCGGCCGCGACGGCCGACGGCGAAGGCTCGTACGGCCGGTCGAAGATCGGGTCGGACGGCGGCGGCGGCGCACGGCGCGGCGCAGCCTCGGCGCGCGGCGCCTCGTCGCGTTCGTCGTCGAAACGGCGGCGCGGACGGCGCGGGCGGTCGTCCTCGAGCTCGAAGGGCTCGACTTCGATCTTCTTCTTGATCAGCTTCTCGATGTCGGAGACCAGGCGCGTGTCGTCGCGCGTGATCAGCGTCACCGCCAGGCCCGAGGCGCCGGCACGGCCGGTGCGGCCGATGCGGTGCACGTAGTCCTCGGCGTTGAACGGCACGTCGAAGTTGAAGACCGCCGGCAGGTCGGCGATGTCCAGGCCGCGCGCGGCGACGTCGGTAGCCACCAGCAGGTCGACCTCGCCGGCCTTGAACGCGGCCAGCGCCTTCAGGCGCTCGTCCTGGCTCTTGTCGCCGTGCAGCGCCTGCGTCTTCAGGCCGTCGCGCTCGAACGAGCGCGCCAGGCGCGCGGCGCCGAGCTTGCTGTTGACGAAGACGATGGCCTGCGCGAGTTCGCGCTGGCGCAGGATCTGGCGCACGGTGGCGCGCTTGTCGTCGTCGGAGACGCCGTAGAAGCGCTGCTCGACGGTGGAGGCCGTGGCATTGGGCCGCGCGACCTCGACCGTCAGCGGGTCCTGCAGGTAGCTGCCGGCCAGGCGCTTGATCTCGGGCGAGAAGGTGGCCGAGAACAGCAGCGTCTGCCGCGTCTTGGGCAGATACGACAGGATGCGCTGCAGGTCGGGCAGGAAGCCGATGTCCAGCATGCGGTCGGCTTCGTCGAGCACGACGTACTCGACCTGGTTGAGCACCGCGTTCTTGGCCTCGATGTGGTCCAGCAGCCGGCCCGGCGTGGCGATCAGCACCTCGACGCCGGCCTTCAGCTCCAGCGTCTGCGGCTTCATGTCGACGCCGCCGAAGACGACGGCCGAACGCAGCCGCGTGTGCTTGGCGTAGGTCTTGACGTTGGCCGCCACCTGGTCGGCCAGTTCGCGCGTCGGCGCCAGCACCAGCGCGCGCACCGGGTGGCGCGCCGGGGACATGCTGGTGTTCTCGTGCCGCAGCATCTTCTGCAGCAGCGGGATCGTGAAGGCGGCGGTCTTGCCGGTGCCGGTCTGGGCGGCGCCCATCACGTCACGGCCGGCCAGGACGATGGGGATCGCCTTGGCCTGGATCGGGGTCATCGAGGTGTAGCCGGCGTCGGCCACGGCGCGCAGCAGCTTCGGATCGAGCGGCAGCGTGTCGAAAGCGGCAGGGGGCACGGCGGGTTCGGCGGCCGCGGCGGCCGCGTCATCCACCGACGCGGCAAGGGCAGTATTGACGTTCATCTGGGCTCCATTATCCGCCCGATGCCGTCAAGACACCGCCGGGCAAGCGCCAACCCTGCACGACGACGACCGGTTCGCGCGCCGGGCGCGATCCTGCGCCGGATCAGCGCAGCCGGTGCAGATGCAGCCAACGCGGCGAGCGGAAGCGCACGATGCGCCAGTACAGCGCGGTGTAGACGATGCCGAAGACGACGATGAAGCTGCCCAGCAGCGCCGTGCTGTCCCAGAACAGCATGGCCGGCACGATGGCCACGCAACACAGCAGCCACAGGTACGGCGAGGTCATCGAGTTGCGATGGACCTGCGACCGCGGCCGGCGGCGCCCTTCGGCCCAGCGCATCACGCGGCGGTAGATCAAGGAATGCAGGTGGATGCCGTCCGGCGTGCTGGCCGACTGCTCCCTCAGCATGACTCTTCGGTAGATCGAGAACACCGTCTCGAATACCGGATAGGCGCAGACCAGCAGCGGGAACATCGGCGACACGCCCGGGTTGCGGGCCATCAGCAGCACCGCCAGCTCCGCGACCATGAAGCCGAGGAAGTAGGCGCCGCCGTCGCCGAGGAAGATCAGGCCGAGCGGGAAGTTGCAGACGAAAAAGCCCAGCACCGCGCCGACCACGGCCACCGCCAGCCAGACGATCAGCATGTCGTCGACCTGGAGGCCGACGTAGCCGATCGCCACCAGCATCAGCACCGCGCACATCGAGGCCAGGCCGTTGAAGCCGTCGATGATGTTCAGCGAGTTGGCCACGCCGGTGACGGCGAAGACCGTCAGCAAGGCGGCGAAGGGGTAGAACGAGACGGCCCAGTCCAGCCCGGGGATGTCGGTGCGGGTGATCGTCGCGTCGAGGAGCGCGACGCCCAGCGCCGCCGCGATGGCGGTGAAGAACAGCCGCCGGCGCGGGCTCTGCGTCTTGGTCAGGTCTTCGGTGACCCCGGAACCGAAGGCCGGCAGCGAACACAGCAGCAGCAGCGCCGCCGGGCGCCAGATCTCGGGAGCCAGCAGGAACAGCAGACCGGCCGCGGCCACCGCACCGCAGAAGATGCCGATGCCGCCCACACGGGGCACCGGTGCGGAGTGGAATTTCTGCGGACCGGACAGGTCGTGGTCGGTGAGATGGTGGGCGCCGAGACGTGCGTGATGGACCATCAGCAGCGTGATCGACAGCGAGACCGCGAAGGCGCACAGCAGGATCCACATGACGGTGATTCTACCGAGGCAGCACTGCAAGTTACCGATGATGTCGGCTGAGTTAATGACCGAAAAGAGCGCCCGGCGAGGCCGCTAGAATCCCTCGCGCTTGCGTTGCGACGGCACCATCGGCGACTTGCGAGCCCTGCTCTGGACATTGATAGCAGCCCAGACTTACAGCCAGCCTTCCAGGATCATCCGGCCCCCCAATATGCATTGCGTTGATTCGATGTCCCGATTGCGGCGGAACTTTGTTGCATTGTGTTTCGGACTGGGTGCGGCACTCGCCGCCCACGCTCAGGACACCAACAGCATCCAGACCGACACGCCTACGCCGCTCAGCGGGGCCGTGCGGTTGCGCCAGGACGGGACTGTTCAGCAAGACAGGCAGAAGAGCCGGGGGGACAACCTCTCGGTCGGCGACCAGACGGACAAGCAGCAGATCAAGCGCCGCCAACCGCCGCCACCCAGCGAGTTCGAACGTTATGCCCGCAGAGCCACCGGGGAGCTCGAGCTGCGACGCTTCGGCTATGACCTGGTGGACCGCCTGCAGGAGGACCGCAGCGCCGATTTCAACCCTTCGATCCCCGCCGACTATCTGGTGCGCGTCGGCGACGAGCTGGTGGTCACGCTGTGGGGCTCGGTCGACGCCGACCTTCGGCTGACGGTCGACCGCAGCGGCCGCATCAGCATCCCGCGTGTCGGTCCGATCCTGGTGTCCGGCGTCCGCTATGCCGACCTCCCCGACGTCATTTCGCGCCGGGTGGCGCAGGTGTTCCGCAACTTCCAGGTCAGTGTCACGCTGGGGCAGTTGCGCGGTATGCGCGTCTACGTGACGGGGTTCGCCGACGCGCCCGGTCCGGTCGTCGTCAACAGCCTGTCGACGATGTCGCAGGCACTGCTGGCCGCCGGCGGCCCGGCAGCCTCCGGCAGCTTCCGCAACATCGTGCTGCGCCGCGGCAAGACCGTGATCGCGCAGTTCGACCTGTACGACCTGTTGCTCAAAGGCGACCGCAGCGCCGACCAGATCCTTCAACCGGATGACGTGATCCACGTCGGCCCCATCGGCCCCCAGGTGGCCGTGGTCGGCAGCGTCAACCGGCACGCGGTTTTCGAGATCAAGCGCGGCGAGACGGTCGACGACGCGCTGCAGATGGCCGGCAGCTTTACCTCCGTGGCCGACATGAACCGCGTCGCATTGGATCGCCTCGGCAATGGCAATGCAAATCGTTTGTTGCAGTTGAATCTGCCGGACGCGGCAGCCATGGCGCTGGTCAACGGCGATATCTTGCGCGCCTTCAACGCAGGTGATTTGGAGCGTCCTGTCGGCACGCAGCAAAAACGCGTCCGCGTCGAAGGCGAAGTCGCCCACCCGGGTGAATATGTCATGCCTGTGACGAGTTCCGTCGCCGATGCCGTTCGGGCTGCCGGCGGCCTGACCTCCAACGGGTATCTCTACGCCACCGAGTTCACCCGCGAAAGCGTGCGCCGGACGCAGCAGCAGAACTACGACCGCGCGCTGCGCGACCTCGAAGCCGACATCAACACCCAGACCGCCACGCGCCGCACCGCGACGGCCGAAGAAGCCGGCGCTGTCGTCGCGACCACGGCCGCGACCAAGCGCTGGCTCGACCAGCTGCGCGAGCTGAAGCCGACCGGGCGCCTGGTGCTGAACCTGACGCCCGAGTCGACCGACCTGCCCGACCTTGCGCTGGAGGACGGCGACCGCATCTTCGTGCCCGCAAGGCCGACGACGATTGGCGTCTTCGGCAGTGTCTTCAGTGCCGGCAGTTACCTCTACAGCCCGAGCCGCAACGTGGGCGACTACCTGCGCCTGGCCGGCGGCCCGAAGAAGGGTGCCGACCAGAGCAGCGTGTTCGTCGTGCGCGCCAACGGCACGGTGGCCAGCAGCCTGCAGGAATCCGGCTGGTTCACGCGCGGAAACGCGCTGGCATCGGCCGGCGTGCAACCGGGCGACACGATCTTCGTGCCGGAGGAAATGGACAAGACGACTTGGACCCAGAACGCCAAGGACTGGACGCAGTTGCTGTACCAGTTCGGCATCGGGCTGGCGGGTATCAAGAGCGCGGTCAATTGAAGGCATGAGTCGCATGAATCAAATCGACGGCGTGCCGAACAGTACTACGGTGAGCGACGCCCCGCCCGAACTAGGTGTGCTGGACCTGCTGGACATTCTTCGAGAGCGGGCCAAGGTACTTGTGGCTGCACCTTTGGTTGCTGGCGCCCTCGCGCTCGGCGCGAGCTACCTGATACCGCCTACCTTTACTGCCAAGACGACGTTCCTCCCCCCACAGCAGCAGCAAAGCGCAGCCGCTGCGGCGCTGAGCCAACTCGGAGCGCTGGCAGGATTGGCGGGGGCAGGAGGGATTAAAAGCCCAGCGGATCAGTACATCGCGCTGATGCAAAGCGAGACCGTCTCCGACCGGATCATCGACAAGTTCGATCTGCTGAAGGTTTACAAGTCCGAATACCGCTTCGAAGCACGAAAGGCTCTTGACAACCGTGTCCGGATCGGCCTTGGCAAAAAAGACGGATTAGTCACGGTCGAAGTAGACGATCTGAGTTCCGAGCGCGCCGCACAGATGGCGAACCAGTACGTTGTTGAACTGCGGCGCATGACCAACGAGCTCGCGTTGACCGAGGCGCAACAGCGACGCGCCTTCTTCGAAGAGCAGCTACGGGCGACCCGCGACCGCCTGAGCGTAGCCCAGACGACATTGCAAGCCAGCGGCTTCAACCCAGGAGCCCTCAAGGCAGAGCCCAAGTCCGCAGCCGAAACCTATGCCAAGTTGAGCGCCGAAGTGACGGCAGCCGAGGTCAGGTTGCAGACCATGCGGCGGTCCCTAGCGGACTCGGCTCCGGAAATTCAGCAACAGCAGGCGATGCTGGTTGCGCTGCGGGGCCAGGTTGCCCGTGCCGAGGCATCCGGCCGCGGCACCGGCGGTGACGCTTCCGACTACATTGGCAAGTACCGTGAGTACAAGTATCAGGAAACGCTATTCGATCTCTTCTCGCGTCAATACGAACTAGCCAAGCTGGACGAAAGCCGGGAAGGAGCGCTTATTCAAGTCGTAGATGTAGCCCAAGTACCGGAATGGAAGAGCAAGCCCAAGCGCGCATTCATTGCCGTGGCGACCACGATAGGCACATTAGCCCTACTCCTCAGCTACTTTCTCTTGCGCCCAGTCGTCGCCGCGAATCTTCGCGCCGCGCGGGAAGCCCGTGGGACACGCGCGTGAAGCTGCCTTATCCGAGTCAACCCGGACGGCATCTGTGCTTCGACGGTCGGCGACAAGAATTAGATCGGACCTTATCCGGAGGAGGGAACCGCCCTACTTTCGGGAAGAGACCGCATCGCCATTCCTGACACTCACTTTCGAAGGCCGCAAATGCCGCCGTCCTTGATTAGCTCCCAAGCCATGGTTTCGCCGTCTGCCGTCATCGGAGAAGGCTGCACGATCGAAAGCGGCGCCGTTGTGCCCGACGGTGCCGTCCTGGGCGACGGAGCGTCCATCGGCCACAACGCCGTGCTCCTTGCGGCCGACAGCGTGGTGCCAGGGGCGGCCGCACAGGGAGGCCCCGGCGTTCGCGTTGGCGCCAACGCCGTCGTCTATCCTGGATTGACTCTCGGGGCAGAGTGCGTCGTCATGCCCGGCGCGGTCGTCAAGCGCAGCGTGCCACCCCGGGCGGTGGTCGAAGGCAATCCGGCCGCCATCGTCGGCTATGTGGACGCGATTGCGCCGGCAGCCGGGATCGCAGCCCAGACTGCCCTGGCAGGCAAGGTGGCGAAGGTCGAACAACTGCCTGTACGCGGCGTGACCGTGCACCAGTTCCCTCTCATTCCCGACCTGCGCGGCAATCTGACCGTCGGCGAATTCGAGCGGCAGATCCCGTTCACGCCGCAGCGTTACTTCATGGTCTTCGGTGTGCCCAACCGCGAGGTTCGCGGCGAGCACGCGCACAAGGTCTGCCATCAGTTCCTGATCTGCACCAGCGGTGCGTGCTCCGTCGTCGTCGACGACGGCGAATCGCGGGCCGAAGTGGTGCTGGACTCGCCGAGCCGTGGGCTATATCTGCCACCCATGGTGTGGGGCATCCAGTACAAGTACAGCCCGGACGCGCTGCTGCTGGTGTTCGCCTCGCATCACTACGACAGCACCGACTACGTCCGCGACTACGGCGAGTTCCTCAGGATGATCGAGCGCCCGCGGTAAGCAGGCAGTACGCCCACCGCCGGGCTCGCGGGTGAACGAGCCCCTCGCCATTGACGCCGCGCCGGTCACGCACGCGAGACCGACCGCATCTGCCCCGATTCGGAGACCTCCGTGATCCCATTCCTCGATCTCAAGTCCATCAATCTGGCCCAGGCGGCCGAACTGCGCGCGGCATTCGACCGCGTGCTGGATTCCGGCTGGTACATCCTCGGCCGCGAGGTCCGGGAGTTCGAGGAAGCCTATGCGCGCTACTGTGGTGTCAGCGACTGCGTGGGCATCGGCAATGGCCTGGACGCGCTGGTCCTGGCACTCAGGGCCATGGACGTCGGTCCGGGCGACGAGGTCATCGTGCCTGCCAACACCTACATCGCCACCTGGCTGGCCGTGACGCATGTTGGGGCACGCCCGGTCCCGGTAGAGCCGCTGGCAGGCACCTACAACATGGATCCGTCTCGCATCGCGGCCGCGATCGGCAAGCGCACCAAGGTCGTGCTGCCGGTCCACCTCTACGGCCAGCCAGCCGACATGGCGCCGATCGTGGAGATCGCGCACCGCCATGGGATCAAGGTCCTCGAGGACGGCGCCCAAGCGCACGGCGCGCGCTACCGCGGCGAACGGATCGGCGGCCACGGCGACGCCGTCGCCTGGAGTTTCTACCCTGGCAAGAATCTCGGCGCGCTGGGCGACGCTGGCGCCGTGACGACGAACGACCCCGCGCTGGCCGAGCGCCTTCGCGTGCTGCGCAACTACGGCTCGCGTGTGAAGTACCACAACGAGGTCGTGGGGTACAACTCCCGGCTCGACGAACTCCAGGCCGCGCTGCTCGGCGTAAAGCTCCTGGACCTGGACGCCCAGAACGAGCGCCGGAGGGTCATTGCAGCGCAGTACCTGGAAGGCCTGGCTGGGACGCCGGGGCTGGTGCTGCCCACGGTACCCGCGCAGATCGAGCCGGTTTGGCACGTTTTCGTGGTCCGGCATGCGGGCCGAGACGAACTGGCCAAGCGACTCGCGCAGGAAGGCGTCGGCACGATGATTCACTACCCCGTGCCGCCACATCTTCAGCCCGCTTACGCCGACTGCGGCTATGCGGCCGGCAGCCTGCCGATCACCGAAGCCATCCACCGCGAGGTGCTGAGCCTGCCGATGGGGCCGACGCAGAGCGACGACGAGACGCGCGCCGTGATCCGTGCCGTGCGCAGTGCGTCGGAGGCGCTGGCAGGCGCATGACGCTTTTCAAGACCAGCATCCTCAACGGCTTCGCCGTCCTGGCCCGGGTCGGGACGGCCCTGGTGTTGAACAAGGTGCTGGCGGTTTACGTCGGACCGGCGGGATACGCCGTCATCGGGCAGTTCCAGAGCCTGGTGGCGATGGTGATGGGCATCGCCAGCGGCGCCATCGGCACCGGGGTGACCAAGTACACGGCCGAGTACCACGACCGTCCGGAACTGCAGCGCACAGTGTGGCGCACCGCTGCGGCGATGGCGCTCGCAGGATCTGCCGTGGGCGCCGCCCTGCTGCTGTTCGCCCAGGAGCCGCTGGCTGCGTGGTTGCTGGCCGATCCGGCCTACGCGAGCGTGTTCGCCTGGTTGGCGCTGTCGCTCACGCTGATGGTGGCCAACGGACTGATGCTGGCCATCATGAATGGCAAGAAGGCGATCGCGCCATTTGTGCTGGCCAACATCGCCGGGAGCGTTATCGGCGCGGGGGTCTCGCTGAGCTTGGTCGTGGCATACGGCCTTTACGGCGCCTTGGTGGCACTGGGTCTCGGCCAAGCCGTGTCATGCCTGGTGACGGCCTGGCTGTTCCGAAAGGCCTGCGCGATCCGATGGCGCGACTTGTGGGGCGGTTTCGACCCCGCCAGCGCCCGACGCCTGGCAGGCTTCGCGCTGATGGCGGTCGTGTCGGCGATCGTCGTACCGGTTTCGCAGATGGTGATTCGCGACCGACTCGGCGTGATGCTTGGCTTGCACACGACCGGACTGTGGCAGGCGATGTGGCGGATCAGCGATCTGCATCTGATGCTCATCACGAGCACGTTGACCGTCTATTTTCTGCCCCGTTTTTCGGAGCTACCGGCTGGCCCGGCGCTGCGCGGAGAGGTGCTGAAGGCCTACCGTTTTGTCATCCCGCTCGTCTTGGCTACAAGCACGACGCTTTACCTGCTAAAACACATATTGGTACGCGGCCTGCTGACGGCAGACTTCCTGCCGCTCACCGAGGCACTTGGATGGCAACTCGTGGGCGACACCATGAAGATTTGCAGTTGGGTTGCCGGTTACACCCTTATCAGTCACGCACGCATTACTCTATTCATGGCGAGCGAGATTGTTTTTTCCGCAATACTGGTGGGACTAACCATAATTGGAGCGCATTTTGATGGCCTTCGCGGCACAGCATTAGGGTACACCGGAACATACCTACTGCACGCAGCGACGATGCTGGGCCTTCTTTTTTGGCTAACCCAAACCAAGTCACTCGGTAATAAGAAATGAGAATAATCAAGCTTCCAAAGCGGCTTGCATCAAAGCTCAGCAGGAGGCTTCGCACACTCTACTATCGAGTACTTTCCGACAACAAACCCAAGACAGACCACTGCACTCGAGTTCAACCAGTACTAACAACTGGAAATGGAGTCATAGAGTTCCGTGGATGCAGCCTTGGCTATTTCCCCTCCGAGAGATTCTGGAGCAGCTATTGCCATATCGAAGCCCGCACAGCAGGCTCGACGATTATCATCGGGAACGGCGTATTCCTCAATAATGATGCCACCTTGGTCGCCGAAAAGACCTCGATCACAATTGAAGACAACTGCCTCATCGGGCCATCCATTAGGGTTTACGACTCGGATTTCCACGACACCCAACCGGAAACCAGAAGAGTCGGTGGCCATCGCTGCGCGCCGGTTCATATCGAAAAGAACGTTTTTATCGGCTCCGGCGTCACAATCTTAAAAGGAACGACCATCGGCGAAGGCAGCGTCATTGCCGCCGGATCAGTCGTCACAAAGAGCATTCCCCCACGCTGCATCGCCGCTGGAAATCCCGCAAAGGTAATTCGAAAAATATCGGATCGATAGCGTGACCAATGACAACCCCCTCCCCAAGAGGCCGCTGATCAGTGTCATCGCGGTATCTTTCCGCAGCGCACAAACAATAGAAAGTACGCTGGAGTCAATCGCAAACCAAACATACCAGAGACTCGAGCTAATAATCTGCGATGACGACTCGGACGATGAAACGGTTGCGATTGCAAAAAGGTGGCTCCAAGAGAACCATAGGCGCTTCGAACGCGTGTCTGTCGCCGCTCAGCCAAAAAATGTCGGCATCGTAAAAAATTACGATACCGGCCTTCATTGGGCTCAAGGCGACTGGATCAAGCCAATTGCCTGCGACGACATGCTCTACAAGCATGCGCTGGAGACATACATGAAGGTCGCCGCATCGACTTCCATGCAGTGGGCCTTTTCTCAGTGCAGCCTGTTCTCCGAAACCCAAGGCGAGCATATTGAACTTGGGGAGCTCGTACCCGAGAGAACCGCGTGTCTACTTCAGAGAGGTGACCATGCGGCCCTCCAAGAGCGGCTACTACGAAGCAACATCCTACCCGCACCCAGCGCCTTTTTTCATCGAGACCTACTCATTGCAAGCGGAGGCCTTGATAAAAGGTTTCGAAATCTGGACGACTGGCCACTTTGGGTACGCAGCATCGATGCAGGATATTTCCCATACTGGATTGATGAGCCATTGATCAAGTACCGCGTAGGCGCACAGGGCGTGACGAATCAAAATAAATTGCAAGCAGTCAAGCCCGGCCTCTTCAAAGACGAACGAACGCTCTTTCGGCACTATCAATCCGCACGCCTACCCGCACTGGAGAGCTGGGACATCCGCGTCCGCCATTGGCAGCAGTGGCTAGCTTACAGATGCTTCGCAAATAGCGCCAAAGCACTTAAGCTGCTTTCCCCGATGCTTCTCCTCAGCCCGCTTTGTGTATTCCGGAAGATGCACATAGCAACCGAATCCTCAACGCAATAATTCATCAGCCATGCTAGCCGCCATCATCTGGCTGAGAAAAATAATCGCCGAGGCGAAGCGGTTGGCCAAGGTCGCCAAGGAGCAGGCAGCCAACCCGACGTGCCACATTGACGCCCGACTTGTCATCTTGGCCCCCCAAGGCACGCGCCTCGATCTCGGACAAAATGTCCACTTGGGCGCCAATACGGTTATAGCCCTGGAGGACCTGTCGGACGGCTCGCGAGTTATCCCCGCAAAGCTAGCAATTGGCAACAACACATACATCGGCGAGTTGAATAACATTCGTGCTAACGCAACGATTCAAATTGGTGCAAACTGCCTGATATCACAAGGCGTCGCGATTATCGGCAGTAACCACGAGATGAAGGCCGGACGGGATATCCGGGCGCAAGGCTGGCGCCCTGACCGCCTTGGCGTAACGATCGAGGACGACGTCTGGATCGGAGCGAACGCCACCGTACTTCCCGGCGTCAGAATCGGCCGCGGAGCTGTGATCGCCGCTGGCAGCGTCGTAAATAGAGACGTAGAAGCCGGCTGGGTCGTCGCTGGCGTACCGGCAATTTGCATTAAAAAGAGGACTTGAAAGCTTGGCAATCGGTCTGTCAGCGCCATCACGCCACGGCGTAGAACTAGCCGTCATACTGCCTGCACTCGAAACTGGCGGGCATGAACGCATGCTTTTTGAGTGGCTCGCACAGGCCTCTCGCGGCGAGAGACTTGGCGTCATGGTTCACGCGCGCATAGACAGCGAACCTGCGACGCTGGCACGAGAAGCAGGGCTTGCCGTTAGTCACGTTCCTTATCTTGCATGCCAAGGCAGCGGACGCCGACGCGAAATTCTTGACAACGCACGGATAACCGCCCGAGTCGTTCGTTCAATGGGCCGAACGACTCCTGTCTTGCTGGCGCCAGGCGCTATGCAGACAGGGTTATCACATCTTGCCGCCTGCCTTATGCAGCGACGAAGGGTGGCCTGTTATGTTCCGATGACGCATCCGTCCCGGACGCTCGGCGCCAGCAAACCGGAATTGCGGGACAGCGTGACTCGAACGCTAGCTCGGGGCGTCGCCCACTGGCTCGTTATAACGCCGGCACAGGCAGTTGACTTGCATGAGACTTGGCGCCTCAAAGCTCCAGCGACAGTGATTCCCAATCGACTCTCATTGCTGGACACACCACCGGGGCAGGCTCGAATTTCGACAAGACAAGGGTTGACCATTCTTTTCGCCGGCCGCTTCGATCGGTGGCAGAAAGGCCTGGACTGGCTGGCCTCCGCCGTGGACAGCAGTGCAGCGGATCTCCAGTACATCATCCAGGGCCGGGGCAGCTTTGCGCCACAGCTCGAGGCCCTCGCTCAACGCAAGCCGCACGGCAGCGTCACACTTCGTCCGTGGGGTCCAATCTCCACGTCTCTACAAGAGGCCGACATTCTTATCATGACGTCACGGTTCGAGGGTTTCCCTCTCGTGGCGATCGAAGCCATCCATGCCGGCGTTCCCGTGGTAGCAACTCGGCAGAGTGGGCTAGGGGACGTCCTGCCGACATCGGCGCAAGTCGAATTCGGCGATACAGCGGCGCTGCTGGGAGCAATCAACAGGATGCGTGACGCAAGCGCGCGGGCTGCGTGTGTCGCCCATTCTCGGGAACAGGCGAGGCGATTGCTTTCGAACGACGTCTACGCAGAGGCGGTCTGTCAGGCTGTGCAAGTGCTACGCAAGCTCGGCACTGAAAGTCGCTAATCAGCGAAAAGCACGTTTCCGATGGACGACCTCATTCTCGGCGGACTTTACGTATACGGGGTGATGCTATTCGCCGCCGTGCTGCGTCCACCGGTGCGCAACCTCGCGATGGCACTGGCCGCCATGCTCCCGCTGCGTCTGTTCTGTCTTGGGTTGAGAATTTCGCTCGGCTCAGACGTTCCCGCCTACACGACGGTTCTGCAGCAGTGTGACCTCTCGGCTATTAATGCGCTGGAGCTATTCTGGCCCATGGCGTGCCTGCCATCGGCATATCTATCTGACCTGTTCCCGTTTCCTTTTTTCTGGATCGGCCTGATCGACTGCGTCCTGTTCGCCCTGATCGCTCGTCTGGGCGGCTTGCGGATAGCTGCTTTGCACGACCTGGTCTACCTGCTGTCGACCAGCATGGGCGCCATCCGCCAGGCGTTGGCGATGAAGCTCGTGTTGCTGGCGGTGCTGCTCTACGTCGCCAACCGGAAGAAGCGAGGTCGCAGCGGCGGACTCCTGGTGCTGACGGCGCCGTTCGTTCACCTCGCAGCGGTAGTCCCCGCTGCCGCGATGAAGTTCATGACATCAGGGCTTCTCGTGCGGCTGGTGCTGATCGCGGCGCCGCTGCTGCTGGGCAGCATGTTGATCGACGAGGCGCTGCTGTCCAAGTTGATGTTCTACATGCAGTTCGAGGGCTTCCGTTCGGCCCAGGAGATCTACGCGAGCTGGGCGAAGCGCTTCGTGGTCATCGCAGGATCGCTGACGCTCACAGCACCCAACGGTCTGTACTGGGGCGTTTATTCCATCGGGATGGTTTTCGCTGCGGCCGAGTTCCAACTACCCGAGATCGCGGTGCGCGTCGGCGCGTACTTCGAGCAGTTCGAGGTGCTGCTGATCGGTGCACCGATGAAGCCCCATCTGCGCCGCCTGGGAATCCTCTGGTACGGGCTCATCGCGCTCGCCTATACCGCACGCTACATGATCAACATCGCCGGCCTTCCGCGTTGAGGGTTGACGCTAGAGATGACCTCACCTTCTTCCAAGCCGCGCGTACTGCTCGTCACCCGGACCGGCGCCCTCGCCACCGGGGGCGGCCAGGGCCACAACATCTCCACCCGCCACCATGCGCACGCCTTCGACGGTGCGGAATGCCAGGATCACCTCGTGCCACTGCCCGGCGGCGCTGGCTTGGTCCGCAAGGCGCAGACCTTCGCGCGCCTGCGGCACGGCCATCTGGCGGGCGTACACGCCGGAGCCATTGCCGACTTCGAGCGCGCGCTGGAACGCGTAAACCCGGCGGCGGTCTTCTTTGACTCGACGCTCTTCGGGCCGTTGGCAGCCATCGCCAAACACCATGGCTGTCGCGTCTTCACGCAGAGCCACAACTGCGAATACGACTTCTACGCCGGCGAAGCGGCTCTCAGGGGAGGACTCGCTGGCGAACTGCTGCGCGCCGCCTACAGGGCCGAGTTCCAGGCGATCGCATCGTCAGACGTTGTGTTCGCTCTCTCCGCCTACGACCGCGAACGCATGCGTCAGGTCTATGGCGGGCCGGATGACTGTCGCGTGGTCAACCCGCACGTGCAGGCCTTGGCCGCGCGCCTGCAGGCGGCCAAGGAGCCCGGCCCGCGCACGGGCGTACCCTCCGCCGTCTTCCTCGGTTCGGCCGGTCAGCAAAACCGCCTGGCCTGCTCCCTGCTGTCTTCACGCTGGACCGGCGGGCTGGCCAGGCTCACGGTCATCGGCAGCGTCGGCGACTGGCTACGGCGCGAGCACGACGACACGGTGCTGGCCACACGCGGCGTCACTGTCGCCGGATTCGTCGATTCGCTCGATGGCGCTCTGGCCGCCGCCGACGCCATGGTCTGCCCGATGCACCTGGGCAGCGGCATCAAGGTCAAGATGATCGACGCCCTCGCCAACGGCTGCCCGGTGCTCGCGAGTCCCGAAGCGATGCACGGATTCGAGTTCGCGGAGGCCAGCGGCTGGGTGCGCGGCTGCGCGCTCGGCGACATGGAGCAGGCAGTGGCCAAGACGCGTTCAGCCGGCTTGTCCCTGCGGCAGTTGCTCATCGACGCCACCCGGGAAGCGGCAATCCAGGCCACGGCACTGCGGGCGGCCTACGCGGCCTTCGGGCTGGTGGCGACGGCGGGGGGCGCCTCTTGAGCCAGCGGCAGGGTTCCGTGGTGCCGCTGGACGCCGTGCTCGAAGGCCGGCGAGTCCTGTTCGTCAACGCCATCCGCTCGGACACGCCGTCGGGAGGAAACACGTCGACGCAGGGCATGCTGGCCCGCTGGCGGACACGTTGCACGTTGCAGGAGCTCTCGCTGAACCCCGCAGCGGGAGGTGGCACGCCGCTGGGCTTCGCGCTCGCGACACTGCCCGCAGCGCTGTTCGTGCTGTGGGCTCGGCGTTCGGGACATGTTTGGCTGGAGTTTCTGCTCCGAGCTTCGCCGTGGCTGTATCTGCGCTGCGTGTGGGCCCGCTGGCGTCTGCGGCCCGAGGTGGTGGTGTTCAACCACCACGCCGCCTTTGTCTACCTCGGCGCGTTCCCCGGCTGTCAGCGTGTCCTCGTGTGGCACGACGTTCCCAGTCTCAAGCGTGACGGGCGCCGCGAGATCGCCGCCGGAAAGCGCCGCTGCGCAGCGATAGAACGGGCGGCGTTATCCCGAGCCCAGTTCAACGTCACGTTCTCGTTCGACGACGACAAGGCGCTGCGCCGGCTGCACGGGCGCCGGTCGACCGTCATTCCGGTGATCGATCACCCGGCCCGTCCGAGGCCGCATGCGGCCGCTCCCGGGCGCTGGCTGCTGATCGGGAACTGGACCCGCGCCGAGAACTGCGAAGGTGCAGAGGCCTTTCTCGTCGCCTGCGCCGCGCTGTCAGCGCGCCCGGCAGCCGCCGGCGAGACCGTGGCCCCGGCCGTCTTCCACGTTGCCGGCCACGGCTGCGAGCCGTTCGTGGAAGCAGTGCGGGGGCGTCATCCCGAGGTCTCGAGCTTGAAGCTGGCGACTACCGCACGCTACGGTGACATCAGGGACTTCAGCGAGACGGCGTTGCTCGCCCCGCTGTTGCGTGGAGCGGGCATCAAGCTGAAGACGATCGAAGCTTGGTCGGTGGGCATCCCGGTGGTCGGCACCGCGCAGGCTTTCACCGGCCTCCCGGCGAAAATCTGGCGCCTGGGCGGGCTGAGAGTGGAGTCGATTGAGGACATGGCCCGGCTGTGCCTGACGCCGGGCGCCTATGAGCGCGTCGCCGCCGATCTGGACGCGTCGGGCGCCTATCGCGCCTACCAGGCGGCGATCCGGCGCACTTCCGGGACACACGAGACCGCATGAAGCCCGAGACCTTCGACGCGAGCACGCTCGCAATCTCCATCGTGAGCCACGGCCAGGGGGCGCTGATCCGCAACCTGCTGCAGGATCTTCAGCCGCTGGTGCGCGCTGGCGCGCAGGTGCTGCTGACCCTCAATCTGCCCGAGGACGAAAGCTCGTTCGCCGGGCTCGAAGAGGGGGTGCTCGTCATCCGCAACCCCAGCCCGCTGGGATTCGGGGCCAACCACAACCAGGCTTGCAGCCACACGACGCGGCGCTGGTTCGCCGTGCTCAACCCCGACATCCGCTGCGACCCCGCGGTATTCGGTGTGCTGACAGCCGCTCTGGCCACCACCGGCGCAGGCCTCGTGGCGCCGCGGGTCACGGCCCCGGACGGTCGAACCGAGGACAGCGCGCGCCGATATCCGTCGGTTCCCCGTATCGCCAGCCGCGTCGTGCGCCGCCTGCGCGGGGAACGCCTCCCCCCGGACTACGCACTGGAAGGCAGCGGCGAACCGGTGGCCGTCGACTGGGCGGCAGGGATGTTCCTGTTGTTCGAGAGCGCGAGATTCCGCGCCGTCGGCGGCTTCGACACCCGCTATTTCATGTACCTCGAGGACGCTGACATCTGCCGTCGGCTCGGCACCGCCGGCAGACGCACTCTGGTCGTACCCGCCGTCAGCGTCGTCCACGATGCACGTCGCGCCACCGGCCGCAGCCTCCGTCACCTGCGCTGGCATCTGGCCAGCATGGCCCGCTTTCTCTTCATCGCGCCGTGGACCCGTGGACCTCGGCCCCTACAAGCACCCGTCACGACATCATGAGTTCTTCCAGCTTGCCTCCCGTCGGCGCGATTCACGCGCCAGTGCCTTGCGCCGTCCATGCGAAGTCGCCCTTGAGACTGGGGCTGGCAGGTGGCGGTACCGACGTTGCGCCCTACAGCGACCTGTACGGCGGCCGGGTGCTGAACGCCACGATCAGCCTCTTCACCCACTGCCACCTCGAACCCTCGGATGACGGCCACGTTCATTTCCACGCGTCGGACTTCGACGAACGCGTGACGCTCGAGCATGGCGACGACGTGGCGCTGTCCGGTCCCCTGTTGCTGCACAAGGCCGTCTACCGGCGCATCGTCCAGCAGTTTCTGGGCGGCAAGGCGTTGCCGCTTCGCGTGACCACCTACTCCGACGCGCCTCCGGGCAGCGGTGTCGGATCGTCATCGGCGCTGGTCGTGTCGATGGTCCAGGCCTACGCCGAACTGCTGCAACTGCCACTCGGCGAGTACGACGTCGCGCACCTCGCCTACGAGATCGAGCGCGTGGACTGCGGGATGTCCGGCGGCAAGCAGGACCAGTACGCGGCGGCATTCGGCGGCTTCAACTTCATGGAGTTCGAGAGCGGTGACCGCGTGATCGTGAATCCGCTGCGCCTCAAGCGCGAGCACACCAACGAACTCGAATCCCGCCTCCTGCTGTACTTCACGGGCCGCTCGCGTGAGTCGGCACGCATCATCGAGTCCCAGATTGCAGCCACGCGCGAGAGCGGCAGTGCAGCCGTCGAGGCGATGCACGAGATTCGCCGAGGCGCCGACCGCATGAAGGAAGCATTGCTGCGCGGACGGATCAGCGAGGTGCTCGACATTCTCGGACAGTCATGGCACGCGAAGAAGCGCGCGGCCACCGGCATCAGCAATCCGCACATCGAGGAGATTGCCGACGCCGCGCTAGGGGCTGGCGCGAGCGGGCTGAAGATCTCAGGCGCCGGCGGCGGCGGTTTCATGATGATCGCCGTCGATCCGCATCGCCGGCACGACGTCATGCGCGCCCTCGAGCCGCGGGGAGGAAAAATGTTCACGTTCACGTTCGTAGAAGAAGGAGCACAGTCGTGGAAGCTCAGCTGAAAGCGTTGCAGGCGGGGATCGCCGACTCGATTGCCGTCAAGCAGGCGCTTGCCCAGGATCTGACCTTGCTGCGCAAGATCGTCGAGGTCGGTCAAGTGATGACCGACGCGCTGCGCAGCGGTCAGCGCGTGCTGTTCGCCGGCAACGGCGGGAGCGCCGCGGACGCTCAGCATCTCGCCGCCGAACTCGTGAGCCGGCTGGAGTTCGATCGCCCCGGACTGCCGTCGCTGTCGCTGTCGACCGACACCTCGATGCTGACGGCCATCGGCAACGACTACGGCTACGACCAGTTGTTCAAGCGCCAGCTCCAGGCACAGGCACGACCCGGCGACGTCTTCGTCGGGATCACGACCTCCGGGCGTTCGCGTAACGTGCTTGCAGCGTTCGAGGCCTGCGCCGACTTGGGCGTGGTCTCGGTGGCGATGTGCGGCCTGGGCGGCGAATTGGAGGGCCGGGTGGACCATGTCCTGCGAGCGCCGTCCCATGCCACGCCCCGCATCCAGGAATGCCACATCCTGATCGGCCACATGCTGTGCACGCAGGTGGAGCGCGAAATCTTCGGCCACCTCCGTCCGGCATGAGCACGCCTTGCATGATCCTGGCAGGCGGACTGGGCACCCGCCTGCGCTCGGCCTATTCCGGACCCAAGTGCCTGGCGCCGGTGAACGGCCGCCCCTTCCTCGAGTTGCAGATGGGAGCGCTGGCCGCGCAGGGCATCGACCACTTCGTTCTCGCGCTCGGACACCTGTCCGAGGTGGTGCTCGACGCCGTGGCGCCGTTGAAGGCGCGCCACCACATCACGCATGTCATCGAGACGCAGGCGCTGGGTACCGGCGGTGCGGTCCTCAATGCCTGGGCGGCGCTCGGCGGCGACGAAGCCTTGGTCACCAACGGCGACACCTGGCTGGACGCCCCGCTGAAGCCTCTGCTGAGGCCGCTGGACATCGATCGCGGCGAGTCCATGCGTCTGGCCGCGGTCCGTGTCGAGGATCGGGCCCGCTATGGCGGACTGATGCTCGACGGCGACCGGGTGGTCGGCTTCGTGCCCAAGGGCGCGCAGGGGCCCGGGCTGATCAACGGCGGCCTGTATCGCATGCACCGGCGCGCCTTCGACGGAATGGAGCCTGGCTCGGCGTTCTCGCTCGAGAACGTCCTGATGCCTGCATTGGTGGAGCGGAGCCAGATGACGGCCATGCCGGTCGAGGGTTACTTCATCGACATCGGCATCCCCGAGGACTACCGCCGTTTCTGCGCCTCGCATGGCTGACACTGGGCACAAGGCGGTCTTCCTCGACCGCGACGGCGTCATCAACGAGGAACGCGAATACGTCCATCGCATCGACGACTTCGTTCTGCTGCCCGGCGTCGCTGCAGGACTGCGGCGCCTGAAGGCGGCCGGCTACCGGCTGATCGTCATCACCAACCAGGCGGGTATCGCGCACGGCTACTACACCGAGGCGCAGTACGCGACGCTCACCACGCACATGCGGGCCTTGCTGGCGGCCGAAGGTGTCACCCTCGACGCCGTGTACCACTGCCCTCACCATCCGAAGCCGGCCAATGGTCAGCCAGGGATCGACTGCGAGTGTCGCAAGCCAGCGCCTGGAATGATCCTGAGGGCGGCTGACCAACTACAAATCGACTTGGCGCGCAGCGCGCTGTTCGGGGACAAAGGCAGCGACCTCGAAGCAGCTCGTGCCGCCGGCGTACAGCATCGAGTCCTGTTGCTCACCGGACACGCCACGGAGCAGTCCGATAGGGATATGGCCGATTGCTGCGCGATCGACATGGACCATGCTGTGAGTTGGCTGCTGATCCAGGCAGGGAACACAGCGCCCGCCCGACCAGCGGCAGTTTGACATCGGCTTTTGGACCGTCGCACCTGGCGCGGACATAGGAGGCACAAGCGTGCACACCAATCAAGGACAAGAGAACTCTATCGAGACGGCCGCCGCCGAACTTTTGCGTGCGGGCGACAGATCGACGTCGCCAGCCGATTTGGACCAACTGTCTTGTTCCGAATCCGACGCAGTTCGCGCGGCTGTAGCCGTGCATCCCGGAACCGATATTCAGACATTGACCAACCTCACCTCGGACACGAGTGACTTCGTGCGCGGCCGTGCGCTGATGACACTCAGTCGCCGCCGGGGATTCGACGGGATTCATCCGACGGCGATCATTCATCCTGGGGCCCAAATCGGCCGCAACGTGGCGATCGGTCCATACACGATCGTCTACGATAATGCCCAAATCGGTCACGACACTGTCATTGAATCCAACTGCGAGATCGGACACCCCGCCTTCAATCCGACCCACGCAGGCCCGCTCAAAATAGGGGAAGGGAGCCTAATACGCTCTCACAGCATCTTCTACGAGGGCTCAGAATTTGGCCCCGGCCTGGTCACGGGACACCGTGTCACGGTGAGAGAGAAGACTATGGCCGGACCTGGATTTCAGATCGGAACCCTCTCGGATATTCAGGGACACTGCACGATCGGCAAGCACGTTCGCTTTCACAGCAACGTGCATATCGGACAGCATTCAAGAATCGGCAACTACGTTTGGATCTTTCCGTACGTCGTGCTGACCAATGACCCACATCCGCCAAGCGAGGTCATGATGGGGGTGACGATTGAGGACTATGTCGCCATAGCCACAATGTCAATCGTACTGCCTGGGGTCAAGGTTGGTGCCGGCGCACTGATTGGCGCCCACAGTTCCGTCGCCAAGGATGTCGAACCGGATACGGTCGTGGCGGGAGCCCCGGCAAAGCTGATCTGCGAAACTGCCAAGATCAAACTCAAGGACGGATCTGGACTGAGTGCGTACCCTTGGCGCCGGCATTTCCATCGCGGCTATCCTCCAGAAACAGTCGCACGATGGCTGGAGGAGTTTGCGTCGGGCAAGTCAGGCGCCTGATACGGGGTTAGGACCGGCATGCCTGGGCAAGCAATGGTGCCGAGACACCCGCTGCTAGTGGGGCGAAGTCAAGCCATCCATGCTTGGCGCAGCTCCGACCGAAGCCGGCATCCTTTTGGGCGTAAATAGCCACGCGGGAACGCGATGGGCGTCGAACGCATGGCGCGACTGCCGGTCGGTGAAGGGGGGCGCGTGGTCGCCGGCAACCACCACCAGGGTACCCGGTGACTGGCTGGCGACGACCCCGACGCGACGCAAGACGCCACCCAGCGCCGCAAGCATCTTGCACGCGCCGTCGGCTACGCCGTTGGCGCCACACAGCGATCGCAATGCGGGATCAACGTCCTGCGGCGGCAGCGGGATGTGTGTGTTGAGCGTCAGCACGTAGGCCAGCGTCCGGGGCTTCAGTTCAGCGGCCGCCAGCGTCAAGAGGTCCCCGTCACAGAATCCGCGGAATGCAGCGCCGCACAGCGGCAAGCCCCGGCCGCGCAACTGCTCGGCGAAGTTGGCATCGCTCAAGCCGATCTTGGGCCACCAGACCCGACGCTCGAACATGTTGCCGGTGAAGCCGTGATAGCCCCGAGCGTGCCATCCCAAGGCTTCCAGGCGCCTGGGCAGGCAGGTTGCCCCCAAGGTGGCGTCAAGCTGGTCGTAGGTACCGTCGAGCATGCACAGCGAGCGCAGTTCTCCGGAAGTCGTGGCTCCGGTGAACAAAACCGAAGAGCCCTCGACTTGATGACCACCGGCCACTGCAACGGACATCTGCTCGTCGAGCCAGCGGCGCACCGGCGGCGCCACGGGCTGCCCGAGCGACTCGACGACGACCATGAGCACCGAGCCTTGCGGGTTCGCCTGAGCCCAGTTCAGAACGGCGTCGAACAGGCGGCCGGCTGGCGGATCGGCAAATGGAACGGGACGTGCCGATTGCGTCTTCTTCGTGAAAGCGGTGCCGACCACGAATGCCGGGCTGCCGGCGATGTTGGCCCGAGTGAAGCGCACGTCGCGTTCGGAGATCGCGGAAGAACCGTTGAGGGCATCCGCCGTCAGAAGAGCGACGAAGATCGCAGCCAGGGCCGGCCACGAAGGACGAAGCCGCAAGAGGCGCCTGAGCGACAACGCCGCCGCGACGAATGCGGCGAGCACCAGGCCATCGGACCACGTGAACAGCTCGGTCCAGTTCAATGCGCCGCCAAAGCGCGCCGACTCAAGGAAGTCGAGCGGCGACTTGAAGTGGTAGTTGATCGATTGCGAGAGCAGGACGTCCAGCGCCCAAGCCAGCAAGACCAGGACGAAGCCGAGCCCCCGAAAGACGAAGCCGATGGCCAGCGCCAACAGCCCATCGAGGCTGAACACGGCACGGTCCACCTCGCCACGCAAGGACTGAAGCCACAAAGGAACGCTGAACAGCAAGACCGAGGCGATGCTGACCAGGACCCGAGTACCGAGAGACCGGCTGGATGCCATGGGGCTCCCGCCCGAGGGCGAGGAAAACGAGAGAGGATTGCTGGGAGCAGGAGCAGAGCCGGTCAAGCCCCGCGCCGCTCAGCCCCTGAAGTCAGGATTATGACAATCCCCAGCCCACAGCCCGGCCATTTACCCCTTACTTACCGGCGCGCAACGATGTGACAGCCGTCACCCCACAGATCTGCCAAGCACTCCAGAGTGCGCGCCCTCAACGTGACGGCAGCTCGGCAGCCGCCAGAGCTGGCGCCGCGGCATCCTTCGCCGCCACGACTGGCGGGTGCCCCGACGGCAGAGGCCAGGCGATGGCCAGAGCAGGGTCGTCCCAACGGACTGCCCGCTCGCAGTCGCGGGCATAGACGTCGGTGGTCTTGTAGAGGAAGTGGGTGTCCTCCTCCAGCGCCAGGAAACCGTGCGCGAAGCCTTCGGGAATCCACAGCTGGCGCCTGTTCTCGGCGGTCAGCTCGACACCGAACCAACGCCCGAAGTGCGGCGAGTCGCGGCGGATGTCCACCGCGACGTCGAACGCGCGACCCCTCACCACCCGCACCAGCTTGCCCTGCGCGTGCGGCGGCAGCTGGTAGTGCAGCCCACGCAGCACGCCGGCACGGCTGCACGAATGGTTGTCCTGCACGAACGGCCGCGGCTGCGGCTCGCCCAGTTCGTGCAAGGCCTGCTGCCAGCGGAGCTCGTTGAAGCTCTCCATGAACCAGCCGCGCTCGTCGCCGAACACGGTCGACTCGATGATCAAAACCCCCGGCAGCGCGGTCTTCAGCAGTTTCATCAGAAGGCTCGCTGCCCGATCAGTTGCTGGAGATAGCGCCCATAGCCGTTCTTCAGCATCGGTTGTGCCAGACGCTCCAGCGCCTCGGCGTCGATCCAGCCCGATCGGTACGCGATCTCCTCCGGGCATGCGACCTTCAGCCCCTGGCGCTTCTCCAGCGTGGCGATGAACTGGCCGGCTTCGAGCAGGCTGTCGTGCGTGCCGGTGTCCAGCCAGGCGTAGCCGCGGCCCATGATCTCGACGTCGAGCTGGCCCTGCTGCAGGTAGCGCGCGTTGACGTCGGTGATCTCGAGTTCGCCGCGCGCGCTCGGGCGGATGTCGGCGGCGATGTCGCAGACCTGGCGGTCGTAGAAGTACAGCCCGGTGACGGCGTAGTTGCTCTTCGGCGCCTTGGGCTTCTCCTCGATCGACAGCGCACGCTGGGCGGCGTCGAACTCGACGACGCCGTAGCGCTCGGGGTCCTGCACGTGGTAGGCAAAGACGCTCGCGCCCTGCTCGCGGCCGTCGGCGCGTTTGAGCAGCGACTGGAAGTCGTGGCCGTAGAAGATGTTGTCGCCCAGCACCAGCGCGCTGGGCTCGCCGCCGATGAACTGCCGGCCGAGGATGAAGGCCTGCGCCAGACCATCGGGGCTGGGCTGCACGCAGTACGACAGCGACAGGCCCCAGCGGCTGCCATCGCCCAGCAGCGCCTCGAAGCGCGGCAGGTCCTGCGGCGTGCTGATGACGAGGATGTCGCGGATGCCCGCCAGCATCAGCGTCGACAGCGGGTAGTACACCATCGGCTTGTCGTACACCGGCAGCAGCTGCTTGCTGAGCGCCAGCGTCGCCGGGTGCAGGCGGGTGCCGGAACCCCCGGCCAGGATGATGCCGCGTCGGGCCATTCAACGCTCTCCAGCCGGAGTCAGGATCTCGTCGAGCATGCGCCGCACGCCGTCCTGCCAGGGCGGCAGGTGCAGGCCGAAACGCTCGCGCAGCGCGCTCGTGTCCAGGCGCGAGTTCAGCGGCCGCCTGGCGGGCGTCGGGTAGTCGCTGGTCGGCACCGGCTCGATCGCCTCGGGCGTGATGCGCAAGGCATGGCCGGCGGCGCGTGCATGCTCGACGACCAGGCGGGCGTAGCCGTGCCAGCTCGTCTCGCCACCGGCGACACAGTGGTAGGTGCCGGCCAGCGCCGGATCGGCGATGGCCTGGCGCAGCGCATGGGCGGTGACGTCGGCCAGCAGGTCGGCGCCGGTGGGCGCGCCGATCTGGTCGGCGACGACGCGCAGCCGGTCGCGCTCGGCGGCCAGCTTCAGCATCGTCTTCGCGAAGTTGCCGCCGCGTGCGGCGTAGACCCAGCTGGTGCGCAGGATCAGGTGGCGGCAGCCGCTGGCACGCACCAGCTCCTCGCCTTCGAGCTTGGTGCGGCCGTAGACCGACAGCGGGCCGGTCGGCGCGTCTTCGGCGCGGGCGTGCGTGCCGCTGCCGTCGAAAACGTAGTCGGTCGAGTAGTGCACCAGCCAGGCGCCGCGCGCCGCCGCCTCGCGGGCCAGCAGGCCCGGCGCCACGGCGTTGATCGTGCGTGCCAGCTCGGGCTCGCTCTCGGCGCGGTCGACGGCGGTGTGCGCGGCGGAGTTGACGATGACGTCGGGCCGGTGCGCGTCCAGCAGCGCGGGCAGCGTCTCGGGCCGAGCGAAGTCGGCGCCCGTGTCGCGGTCGAAGGCGACGATCTCGCCCAGCGGCGCCAGCGCACGCTGCAGTTCCCAGCCCAACTGGCCGCCGCAGCCCAGCAACAACAGCTTCATGGCGTCTCCCCGTAGTGGCGCTGCAGCCAGTCGCGGTAGGCGCCGCTCTGCACACGCGCCACCCATTCGGCGTGTTCCAGGTACCAGGCCACCGTCTTGCGGATGCCGGTCTCGAAGGTCTCGCTCGGGCGCCAGCCCAGCTCGCGCTCGATCTTGCGCGCGTCGATCGCGTAGCGGCGGTCGTGGCCGGGGCGGTCCTTCACGTGCGTGATCAGGCGCGCGTAGGGGCCGGCCGGGTCGGGCCGCAGCTCGTCGAGCAGCGCGCAGACGGTGTGCACGATCTCGATGTTGGGCTTCTCGTTCCAGCCGCCGACGTTGTAGGTCTCGCCGGGGCGGCCGCGCTCGAGCACGGTGCGGATCGCGCTGCAGTGGTCGCCGACGTAGAGCCAGTCGCGCACCTGACGGCCGTCGCCGTAGACCGGCAGCGGCTTGCCGGCCAGCGCGTTGACGATCATCAGCGGGATCAGCTTCTCGGGGAAATGGAAGGGCCCGTAGTTGTTGCTGCAGTTGGTCGTCAGCACCGGCAGGCCGTAGGTGTGATGCCAGGCGCGCACCATGTGGTCGCTGGCGGCCTTGCTGGCGCTGTACGGGCTGTTGGGCTCGTAAGGGTGGGTCTCGGTAAAGGCCGGAGCGTCGGGCGCCAGGCTGCCGTAGACCTCGTCGGTGCTGACGTGGTGGAAGCGGAAGGCCTCGCGCTCGCCCTCGGGCAGCGTGCTCCAGAAGCCGCGGGCCGCCTCGAGCAGCGCGTAGGTGCCGTTGACGTTGGTGCGGATGAAGTCGCCGGGACCGTGGATCGAGCGGTCGACGTGGCTCTCGGCGGCGAAGTGCACGACGGCGCGCGGCCGGTGCGTGGCGAAGAGCTGCTCGACGAGCACGTGGTCGCCGATCTCGCCGCGCACGAAGACGTGGCACTCGTCGCCGTGCAGCGTCGCCAGGTTCTCGGGGTTGCCGGCGTAGGTCAGCGCATCGAGGTTGACGACGGTCTCGTCGTTCTGCGCCAGCCAGTCGAGGACGAAGTTGCTGCCGATGAAACCGGCGCCGCCGGTCACGAGAATGGTCATGTTCGGTTGCCGAATTGGGTCGGCTGGAATTGTTTCACGCCGCGGGGCGGTACTCGGTCACCACCTGTCGCAGCATCTCCCTCACTTCGATGTCGCGGGCCAGTTCCGTGGCCGCGGCCCATCGCAGCAAGGCGCCGATTTCGCTGGTCTCCTCCGCCAGCCGAGCGATGCGCAGCCGGGGCACCGAGGTCGGCAGCGTGTTGTCGGCGTCGGCCAGCAGTTCCTCGTAGAGCTTCTCGCCGGGGCGCAGGCCGGTGAACTCGATGCGGATCTCCTGCGTCGTCTGGCCGGCCAGGCGGATCAGGTCGCGCGCCAGGTCGACGATCTTCACCGGCTCACCCATGTCCAGCACCAGCACCTGGCCGCTCTCGCCCACCGTCGCGGCCTGCAGCACCAGGCGCGCGGCCTCGGGGATGGTCATGAAGTAGCGGATGATCTCCGGGTGCGTCACCGTCACCGGGCCGCCGCGCGCGATCTGCTCCTTGAACTTCGGGATCACGCTGCCGCTGGAGCCCAGCACGTTGCCGAAACGCACGGCCATGAAGCGTGTGCCCGGGTGTTGCGCGGCCATCGAGCTGACGACCATCTCGGCGGCGCGTTTGGTGGCGCCCATCACGTTGGTCGGGTTGACGGCCTTGTCGGTGCTGATCAGCACGAAGCGCCCACAGCCGGCCTCGGCCGCGGCCAGCGCGGCGTGCCAGGTGCCCAGCGTGTTGTCGCGCAGCGCGGCGAGCGCGTTGTCGCCCTCTTCCATCAGCGGCACGTGCTTGAACGCCGCGGCGTGGAACAGCACCTCGGGGCGCCAGGCGGCGCAGGCGGCGCGCAGATGCGCCAGGTCCTTGACGTCGCCGATCAGGCGCACCAGCTCGACCTGCGGGAAGGACTGCGACAGGTCCTGCTCGATCGAATACAGGTTGAACTCGCTCAGCTCGTACAGCACGATGCGCGCCGGCTGGAACTGCGCCACCTGGCGGCACAGCTCGCTGCCGATGCTGCCGCCGGCGCCGGTGATCAGCACCGTGCGGCCGGCGATGACGGCGGCGACGCCGCGATCGTCCAGCTTCACCGGCTCGCGGCCCAGCAGGTCCTCGGGCTGGATCTCGCGCAGGCGCTCGATGCGGCTCTTGCCGGTGCGCAGCTCGTCGACGCTCGGCACGGTGACGACCGGCAGCCCGGTGGCCGCGGCCAGGTCGAGCGCACGCCGGCGCTGCGTCCGGCTGGCCGAGGGCAGCGCGACGACGACGTGCGTCGCGGCGCCGCGCACCGCCTTGTCGGTGATCGCGTCCAGCGGCCCCAGCACCGGCACGCCGGCGATGCGCGCGCCCTGCTTGGCCGGGTCGTCGTCGAGCAGGCCCAGCACGATCCAGCCCTGCTCGTGGATGCCGGCCAGCAGCAACCGCGCCGCGGCGCCGGCGCCCATCACGACGGCGCGCCGGATCTCGCGCTCGCTGCCGGTGATGCGCTGGCGAGAGTGCTCGTAGAGCATGCGGTAGCCCACGCGCACGACGCACACGCCCATCAGCGCGACGAAGGGGTGCAGCGCCAGCACCGCACGCGGCACCTGCGCCAGCCCGAGGCCCATGACGACGGCCGCCGAGACGCTGCCGGCCAGCACGCAGGCCAGCGTCAGCCGCTTGACCTCGCCGAAGCCGGAGAAGCGCCACATCGCCTGCGGCACGCGCAGCGCCGCAAAGGCGGCGAGGTAGGCGCCGACGACGCCCAGCATCACCCAGGGGTCGTAGCTGGGGCGGGCCTCGATCCAGCGCTCGAAGCCGAGGCGGAACAGGTAGGTGACGTTCCAGCAGAACGCGATGACCAGCGCGTCGGCCAGCAGCGACAGCGGCTCGCGGTGCGGGCGGATGCGCGCCAGCACGAGGTCCAGGCGGTGCCAGACGGTGAGCGGGGTCGCGGCGGGCCTCATGCGCGCGTCGGGGGAGCGATCGGGGTTCGACACGGGCGGCACGCGCAAGGCCAGGCAGACGGCAAACCAGTCATTTTAGGAGCGCCCCAGCAGCACGCCGACGCTGCGCAGCAGCACGCCCAGGTCGGTCCACAGCGTCGCGCGCTCGGCGTAGGCGGCGGCGGCCTGCAGCTTGCGCGGCAGCAGCACCTCGACGTACTCGCGCTCGGGGTCGGCGGCGCGCGCCAGCAGCTCGCTCTCGTCGGCGTAGGCCAGCGACACCGGGTCGGTGATGCCCGGGCGCACCGACAGCACCCGCTCGCGCAGTTCCGGCGGATAGAACTCGACGTAGCGCGGCACCTCGGGGCGTGGGCCGACGAGGCTCATCGTGCCTTGCAGCACGTCGATGAACTGCGGCAGTTCGTCGATGCGCGTGCGCCTCAGCCAGCGGCCGACACGCGTGATGCGCGGGTCGTCGCCGACGGTGATCTGCAGCCCCGGCGCGCCCTCGCGCATCGTGCGGAACTTGTGGATGCGAAACGGCACGCCGCCGCGGCCGACACGCTGCTGGCGGAAGAACACCGGCCCCGGCGAATCGAGCTTCACGGCCAGCGCCGCGGCCAGCAGCAGCGGCGACAGCAGCAGCAGCGCGACGGCGGCGCCGACGAGATCGAACAGGCGTTTGGTCAACGGATCTCGGCAGGCGGCGCGTCGACGCCGTCGAAGAGCTCGCTCATCGGAATGCGGCCGTCCAGGCAGGCGATTTCCAGCGTGTCGGACTCGCTCATGTCGTGGATGAACCACTGGCCGGCGGCGTCGCGGCGGAAGGCTTCGACACGGCGCGAGTCCGGGTCGACCACCACGTATTCGCGCAGCGACGGGATGCGGCGGTAGAGCGCGAACTTGAGCCCGCGGTCGTAGGCGACGGTCGACGGCGACAGCACCTCGACGACGAGCAGCGGAGAGCGGAAGACGATATCGGTGGCCAGGTCGGCCTTGTCGCAGGTGACGAAGACATCGGGATAGAGCACGGAGTCGTCGCCGATCTGGAGCTTGGCGGACTCCGAGAAGGCGCGGCAGCCCGAGCCCTTCAGGTGATTGCCGATCTCGCGTGCGAGGTTGTGCACGACGACGGCATGCACACGCCGCGCCCCGACCATCGCGAACACCTCGCCGCGGTGGAACTCGTGGCGCTCGGGCTGTTCGTTCTCCCAGGCGAGAAAGGCTTCCAGACCGAGGACAGGCTTGGCGAGCACGTTCATCGCAGGCACCTCCGTGGCGCCATCCTAGCGCCCCAGCGCGACGCGCACCGCCGCCGCGACACGCTCGACGTCGGCGTCGTCCATGCGGGTGTAGATCGGCAGGCTGGCGATGCGCTCGTAGGTGCGCTGGGCACGCGGGAATTGCGCCGGGTCCAGGCCGTAGCGCTCGCGCCAATACGGGTGCAGGTGCAGCGGGATGTAGTGCACGCTGCAGCCGATGCCCTGCTCGAACATTCGCTCGATGAAACGCTCGCGCGTCAGGCCGGCATCAGCGGCCTCGTCCGTCAGCCGCACCGGGTACAGGTGCCAGGCATGCAGGTCGCCGGCGGCGGGTTTTGGCGGCAGCAGCAGCGGCAGCCCGGCCAGCAGTTCTTCGTAGCGCGCCGCGATCGCCGCGCGGCGCTGCTGGAAGGCGTGCGCGCGCTTCAGCTGATGGATGCCCAGCGCCGCGGCGATGTCGGTCAGGTTGTACTTGAAGCCCGGCGCGACGATCTCGTAGTACCAGCTCGGCACCTTGGCGGTGAAGCGGTCGAAGGCGTCGCGGCTCATGCCGTGCAGGCGCATCACCCGCGCGCGCTTGGCCAGTTCGGCGTCGCGCGTGACCAGCATGCCGCCTTCGCCGGTGGTGATGGTCTTGTTGGCGTAGAAGCTGAACACGGTCGCGTCGCTGGCCAGCGTGCCGACCAGCGCGCCGCCGCAGGTGGTGGGCAGCGCGTGCGCCGCGTCCTCGACGACCTTCAGGCCGTGGCGGCGCGCGATGTCCAGGATCGCCGGCATGTCGGCCGCCAGACCGCCGTAGTGCACCGGCAGGATGGCCTTGGTGCGCGGGCCGATCGCGGCTTCAACGGCAGCCGGGTCGATGTTCAGCGTCGCCGGGTCGTGGTCGACGAGCTTCACGTCGGCGCCCAGGTAGCGCACGACCTCGGCGGTGGCGGTGAAGGTCCAGGTCGTCGTGATGACCTCGTCGCCGGGGCCGACGCCGGCGGCTTCCAGCGCCAGGTGCAGGCCGGCGGTGGCCGAGTTGACGGCGATGCAGTGGTACTCGTCGCCGCCCAGGAAGGCGGCGAAGTCCTGCTCGAAGCGGCGCGCCTTGGGGCCGGTGGTCACCCAGCCGGAACGCAGGGTGTCGACGACTTCGGCGATCTCGTCCTCGCCGATTTCCGGCAGGGCGAAGGGAAGAAAGGGCTGGCTCACGCCGGGGCTCCTGGCAAACGGTTCAAAAGGTCAGACGGAATTGTCTCAAGCCGGCTTGGCGATCCAGGCCAGCAGGTGGGTGCGCAGCCCCGGCACCGCCGCCAGCGGCCGGTACAGCGCCGGGTGCAGCGCGCAGGCGGCACGCGCCAGCGGCGGCGCCAGCGTCACGCGCTCGGCGCGCACCCGGCCCTCGGGGAACAGCGTGCGCACCCGCTTCAGCGGCACGCCGCGCACGTCGCGGTTCTTCGGGTTGTCGACGGTGAAGTCGTACCAGAGCACGGCGCCGCCGGGCTTCAGCCAGCGCCACATCGCGCCGGCCAGGCGCTGCTGGAAATCGTCGTCGAGCAGAGACGAGAAGACCGTGTACTGCAGCACCAGATCCTGGCTGGCCGGCGGCAGCGGTGCGGCGCAGGCGTCGCCCAGCCAGACCGCGGTGGCGGGCGGCAGCACGCGCCGCGCCTGGGCGTGGCGTTCGGGCAGCAGTTCCAGCCCGGTCAGGTGCTCGGGCGAGGCGCCCAGGCGCAGCAGCCCCAGCAGATTGCCGCCGCCACCGCAGCCGACCTCGGTGATGGCCAGCGGCGCCAGGCTGCGCACGCCTTCTGCGGCCAGGCGGCGCACGAGCGCACGTTCACGCTCCTGCACCGTCTGCCAGACCTCGGGGCGCAGCGGCGAATAACGGTCGCCGTCGTGGCGCCGGGCGTAGCGCGCGGCGACGGCGTCGGGCTCGTCGTCGGCGCCGCTCATCAGCGCAGGGCCTCGAGGAAACGCCGCGCCAGCACCGGGTAGGTGTGTTCGGCGAGCACGAAGGCGCGGCCGCGTTCGCCCATCGCGCGGCGCTCTTCGGCCGGCAGCGCCGCCAGCCGGCGCAGGCCGTCGGCGACGGCGGCCGGGTCCTGCGGCGCGACCGTCAGCCCGCAGCCGGCTTCGGCCACCGGGTCGTTGCCGGCTTCGACCGAATGCAGCACGGCGCGGCGCGCCATCATGTAGTCCATCAGCTTGTTCGGCGCGATGCCGAAGCGGTAGATCGGCACCCGCTGCCAGCCGATGTAGGCGATGTCGCAGCGCGCCAGGAAGGCCGGCACCTGGGCCTTGGCGATCGGCGGCAGCATCGTCACGTTGGCCAGGCCTTCGTCAGCCACGCGCCGCGCCAGCCGCGCCTGCTCGTGGCCGCTGCCGACGAGCACGAAGCGCAGCGGCTCGTGCTGCACGAGCTTCGCGGCGTCGAGCAGCGTGTCCAGCGCATTCGGCAGCCCCATCGAGCCGGCGTAGCCGACCACCGTGCCGGCGGCGGCCGCAGCGTCCAGCGCCGCGGCGACGTCCTCGCGCAGCGGCGGCGGCTCGGCCTCCCACTCGTCGAGCGTGATGCCGTTGGGCACGACGTGCAGCCGGGCCAGGTCCAGCCCGCGCGAGGCCATGTAGCCGTGCACCTTGGGCAGCATCGAGATCACGCGGTCGGCATGGCGGTAGGCGTGGTCCTCGGCCGCCTGGCACAGCATGATGAACGGGTGCCGGCGCGACATGCCCGACAGCTCGATCGGGCTCAGCGGCCAGAGGTCGTGCACCTCGTAGACGAGCTTGGCGCCGGCGCGGCGCGCCAGCCGCTGCGCCACCCAGATGTCCATCGGGTAGGTGCTGGACGCGACGACGACGTCGGGGCGGAACTCGCGCACGATGCGCGGCGTGTCGGCCCAGACGGCGCGCAGATAGGCCCAGATGTTCTTCACCCGCCCCAGGCCGTTGCCCTGGTACGGCGGCGTCTCGTAGAAGCGGTAGCCGATGCCGTCGACGGTCTGGTCGCCGGGCTCGGGCTGGCGCGTGCGCACGTGCGAGAAGTCGGCGCCGAGCAGCAGCGCCTCGTGGCCGGCGCGCACCCATTCGCGCGCCAGGTAGTAGGGCCGGTACTCCATGCCCAGCGCCGGCGAACCGACGTAGTGGTTCAGCACCAGCAGCCTCATCGCGGCTCCAGCGCCAGCAGGCGGTCGACGAAGGCGCGCACGCGCGGCGCGAACAAGGCCTCGCGCTCGACCCAGGCGCGGTTGGCGGCGGCGATGGCCTCGGCGCGTGCGGCCAGCGGCGCCAGGCGCTCGGGTGTCAGGCGCTCGCCGGCGGCGAGCACGATGCCGTTGTCGCCGTCGCGCACCAGCTCGCGGTTGGCCGGCAGGTCCGAGACGATGGGGATGCAGCCGTGCGCCATCGCCTCCAGCACCGAGACCGAGACCGAGTCGCTGGTCGGCAGGCTCAGGTACCAGAGCGAGCGTGCATACCAGCCGGCCTGGGTGTCGGCGTCGAGCCGGCCGACGAAACGCGTGCGCGCGTCGGCCATGGCCTGCAGCTCCTTGCGCAGCGAGCCGTCGTTGGCGACGACCAGGCGCAGCTCGTCGCCCGGCAGCGAGGCGAAGGCCTGCAGCACCCGCTCGGGCGCGTAGATCGGCTCCAGCCCGCGGTTGGCGAAGAACAGCGTGGTCTCCTTGGCCGGCGGCGCCGGCGGCATCGTCTCCAGCCCGAACGGGAAGACCATGATGTCGAAGGCGCCCAGCGCCCGCATCTTCTCGGCCATCGCCTGCGAGTCGCTGGTGGTCAACGCGCAGGCGCGCAGCACGCGGCGCGTCAGCGCGCGCAGCGCGGTGCTCTTCTGCGGCGCGACGAGGATGTCGCTGCCCCACGCCGAACCGACGAGCCGGCCGCGCACGCCGTACAGCCGCTGCGCCAGCCAGGCCAGCGTGCCGTGCGAGGTGAGGTAGTGCGCGTGCAGCCACTCGGGGTGCACGCGGTGCAGCCAGCGCGCCAGCCGCGGCAGCTGCTTGAGCAGGCCGATGTTGCCGCCGCCGGCATCGGGCCGCGTGGCCAGCGCCAGCCGCCGCGCGGGCGGCACGATGGCGTCGAAACCGGAGAGGAAACCGCGGCTGGACGCGACCCAGAGCTCCAGCTCGGGCAGCGCGGCCAGCGCCCGCGCCCACTTCAGCAGGTGCGGGCTCTCGCCGTCGCCGATCAGCGCGTAACGGATGGGAGAAGTCATCGGAAAGTTAACGCTCGGGCACGCGGGCCGGGACGACGGGCGACATCAAGCGCCGCCCGCGCCGGTGCGCCGCACCCACTCGTCGTAGTCGGCACGCAGGCCGGGGTGGGCCGCGAACCAGGCTTCGTCGGCCTCGCGCGTGTCGCCGACGACGCGCGCCGGCTGGCCGGCGACGATCGCGAAGTCGGGCACCTCGCCGTCGACGTAGCTGAAGGCGCGCACCAGCACGCCGCGGCCGATGCGACTGCCCGGCGCGACGACGCTGTGCGCGCCGATGAAGCTGTAGGCGCCGATCGAGGTCGGCGCACGCCGGTAGCCGGGCGGGTCGGCCTCGCCCCAGTAGCTGCGGCCGGCCAGGCGCACGGCCTGGTGGCTGGAATGGCTGAGCACGACGCAGTGGGTGGAGATCTGGCAGCCCTCGGCGATCGTCAGCCCGGCCGAGGCGTCGATGAAGTTGAACGGGCCGATGTAGACGTGGTCCTCGACCTGCAGGCGTTCGGGCGACTCGATGCGCGAGGCGCCGCTGATGCGCGTGTGCGCCAGCCAGACGCCGTCGCCGCGCCGCCAGCCGTAGAACATGCGCGGGCCGAACAGCGTGCGCCACCAGCGCTGCAGCGTCTCCTTCATCGCCCTTGACCTCCGGTGCGGGATGCTAGCGCCCGCAGCCCGTCGGCCCAGTGACGGCCGGGACGCAGCACCGTCGCCAGCGGCCAGCCGGCGGCGGCGGCGAAACGCCGCGCCAGCAGCAGCACCGACACGCCGTAGGCGAGCGAGGCCGCCAGCGCCGCACCGGCCGCGCCCCAGTGCGGCACCAGCAGCACGGACAGCACCGCGTTCGCCGCCAGCGAGCCGGCGGCGATGCGCGCCGGCACCTGCGGCTGGCCGGCGTGGTTGGTGAAGAAGGCCGACATCGCCGACGCGCCGCCGAAGGCCAGCACGCCGGGCAGCAGCAGCGCCAGCGGCAGCAGGCTCGCGGCATAGGCCGGCCCCAGCGCACGCGGCAGGATCAGCGCCGCGGCCAGCCAGAGCAGCGGCGCTGCGGCCAGCAGCGCCAGCCAGCTGAGGTGCAGCGCACGCAGCGTCGTCTGCGCGGCACGCTCGCGGTCGGGCGTGCCGATGCGGCCGTAGACGGCCTGGGTCAGCGAGCCCGAGACGAACCACAGCAGCTCGGCGACCATCACCGCGATCGAATAGACGCCGGTGGCCGACAGCCCCAGCACACGCTCGACGACGAACAGGCCGACGCGGTAGTTGGCCAGCGAGACGAGGTTCGTCAGCGCGATTGTCGCGACGAAGGGCAGCTCGGCGCGCAAGGCGCCCAGGTCGGGCGACGCCAGCCGCCCGCGGCGCGCCAGCAGCACCAGCAGCACGACGCCGACCGTCACCTTGGCCGCCACCCAGCAGGCGAGCAGCGCCGGCAGCGCCAGCGCCTGGGCCAGCGCGACGGCGCCCAGCGCCGCCAGGGCCAGCGCCGGCGGCGCCACCGAGACCAGCGCCATCGGCGCCATGCGCCCCTGGCCCAGCCAGAGCCCGGCGACGTTGGGTGCCAGCAGCAGCAGCGGCGCGGCCAGCGCCAGCATCCACAGCGAGGCGTAGGCCGGCGGGCCGACACGCGAGAACAGCCACAGCCCGAGCCCGGCCACGGCGCCGGCGGCGACGCAGGCGACGACCACCGCGCCCAGCAGCGCCGGCGAGGATTCGCCGTGATGCGACACACGGCGCGCCAGCGCGACGCCGAACCCGGACATCAGCGCCAGCAGCAGCCCTTCGACGCTGGTGAAGAGCGCGAACACGCCCTGCTGCTCGGTGCCCAGACGTGCGGCGACCGTCGTCAGCGACAGCACCAGGCCGACGGCGGCCAGCCGGGCCGCGAGGTTGATCGCGGTGCCGCGGGCGACGGCGCGGCTCATCGCGGCCGGCGCGCCCTCAGGCCAGCGCGCGGCGCAGCGCCGCGGCGACGGTGTCCTGGTCGGCCTCGGACAGGTCGGCGCTCATCGGCAGGCTCAGCACACGCTGCGCCAGGCGCGCGGCCACCGGGCAGGCGTCGGGCGTGGCGTAGGCGGCGTAGGCCGGCTGGTGGTGCAGCGGCACCGGGTAGTGCACGGCGGTCGGCACGCCGGCGGCCTTCAGCGCCGCCTGCACCGCTTCGCGATCGTCGACCATCACCGTGTACTGGGCGAAGACCGAGTTGCGATCCGGGCGCACCGTGACCTGCTCGACGCCGGCCAGCAGCTCGCGGTAGCGCGCGCCGATCGCCGCGCGGCGCTGCAGCTCCCAGTCGAAACGTTCGAGCTTGGCGAGCACGACGGCGCACTGCAGCGTGTCCATGCGGCCGCCGACGCCCAGACGGGTGTGGCGGTAGCGGGCGCTCTGGCCGTGCACACGGATCTCGCGCGCCGCCTGCGCCAGCCGGTCGTCGCTGGTGAACAGCGCACCGCCGTCGCCGTAGCAGCCCAGCGGTTTGCTCGGGAAGAAGCTGGTGGCGCCGAAGGTCGACAGCGCGCACGAGCGCCGGCCGCGGTAGACGGCGCCGAAGCTCTGCGCCGCGTCCTCGATGACGGCCAGGCCGTGGCGCGCGGCGATGGCGTTGATCTCGTCGAGGTCTGCAACCTGGCCGTACAGGCTCACCGGCACGATGGCCTTGGTTCGCGGGCCGATCGTCGCTTCGAGCCGCGTGACGTCGAGGTTGGCGGTGTCGGGCTCGACGTCGACGAAGACCGGGCGGGCGCCGGCGAGCACGATGGTCTCGGCGGTCGCGGCAAAGCTGAACGGCGTCGTCAGCACCTCGTCGCCGGGCTGCAGGTCCAGCGTCATCAGCGCGATCAGCAGCGCCTCGGTGCCGCTGGCGACCGTGATGCAGTGTTTCGTGCCGGCGAAGCCAGCGAGCGCGGTCTCGAGCTCGGCGACCTCGGGGCCCATGATGTACTGGCCGTGGTCGAGCACACGCTGGATGCGCGCGTCGATCGAGCCCTTCAGCGCCGCATACTGCGACTTCAGGTCGGTGAACTGCATGGAATCAAGGTGTCGCCGTCGAGGCGGTAGCGTTCGCCGGTGGCCGGGCACTCGGCCTCGCCGTGGCCGCTGGGCGGCAGCGCGAGGCGTTCGCCGTGGCGGCTCATCCAGCCGATGCGGCGCGCCGGCACGCCGACGACCAGCGCGTACGGCGGCACGTCGCGGCTGACCACGGCGCCGGCGCCGACGAAGGCGTATTCGCCGACGGTCGTGCCGCAGACGATGGTGCAGTTGGCGCCCAGCGTCGCGCCGCGGCGCACCAACGTGCGCCGGTACTCGTGCTTGCGCGGCACCGCCGAACGCGGGTTGAAGACGTTGGTGAAGACCATGCTCGGGCCGCAGAAGACGTCGTCCTCGAGCGTGACGGCGTCGTAGACCGAGACGTTGTTCTGGATCTTGACGTTGTCGCCGATGACGACGTCATTGCCGACGTAGACGCCCTGCCCCAGCGAGCAGCCGGCGCCGATGCGCGCGCCGCCGCAGACGTGGGCGAAGTGCCAGACGCGGGTGCCCTCGCCCAGCGTCGCGCCGTCGTCGACGATGGCGCTGGGGTGCGCGGCGGCGTTCACGGCCACGCTCAGAAGACCAGCGGCAGGCCGACGCGGCAGCCGTCGCGTGCGCTGCGGTAGGCGGCGATGATCACTTCGAGCGAGCGCAGGCCTTCGTAGCCGTCGACCTCGGCGCTCTTCTCGCCGCGCAGCGTGCCGATGACGTTGTCGTAGTACAGCGGGTGGCCGGGGCCGTAGACCGACGGCGCCGGCGTAGCTGGCGTTCTTCACTGCCTCGTCCTCGGGCGCCGGGGTGTCGAACTCCCAGTGCTGGATCTGGTTGACGGCGACGCCGCCGATGCGCACCGTGCCGCGCTCGCCGAGGATCGTGATGCTGCCCTCGAAGTTCTTGCCGTGGGTCGGCATCGTCACGTTGATCGACGCCAGCCCGCCCTTGCGCAGGCGCAGCGACATCACGCCGGTGTCCTCGGCCTCGATGTCGCGGCCGAGCGTCGCGGTGTAGGCGTGCACGTTGTCGACCGGGCCGACCAGCCAGTCGACCATGTCGACGTAGTGGCTGGCCTGGTTCAGGAAGGCGCCGCCGTCCAGATCCCAGCGGCCGCGCCAGGGCGCGTCGTCGTAGTAGCTCTGGGGGCGCGTCCAGAAGACGTTGACGACGACGCAGTGGATGCGGCCGAAGCGCCAGCGTCAACCGCGTGCTTGAGCAGCTGCATCGTCGGGTTGAGCCGGTTCTGCTTGACGACGAAGAGCTTGACGCCGGCGTCGCGGCGACGCGCACCATCTCCATGCCTTCGTCCCACTTCGTCGCCATCGGCTTCTCGGTGAGCACATGGCGGCCGGCGCGAGCGGCCTTCATCGCCTGGCGCGGGTGCAGGCCGCTGGGCGTGGCCAGCGTGACGATGTCGCAGTCGCTGGCTTCGAGCAATTCGTCGAGGCTGGCGTAGCCGGCGGCGCCGGTCTTGGCGACCGCGGCGGCGAGGGCTTCGGGGCGGTTGTCGCAGACGGCGACGAGTTGGGCGCGGTCGGCGTGCTGGCGCAGCGCCTCGACGTGATTCGCCGAGATGCGGCCGCATCCGACCAGCGCGAAGCGGATCGGGCGCTGCACGATCGGCAGGCTGGGGCTGACTTCATCGAACCGCTCATTCTAGGCTGCGCCTAAAATTGCGGCACATCACCGGGCCCCCCATGACCGACGACAACCAACTGATCGCCGAGCGCCGCGAGAAGCTGCAAGCCATCCGCGCCGCAGGCGTCGCTTTCCCGAACGACTTCAAGCCCCGCCACCACGCCGCGGACCTGCACCACAAACACGGCCAGGTGCCCAACGAGGAACTCGAACCGCAGGCCGTCACGGTGTCGGTCGCCGGCCGCATGATGTTGAAGCGCGTGATGGGCAAGGCCTGCTTCGCGACGCTGCAGGACGCCACCGGCCGCATCCAGCTCTACATCACGCAGACGCCGTCGGGCCTGAGACGCTGGCCGCGTTCAAGCGCTGGGACCTGGGCGACATCCTCGGCTGCGAAGGCACGCTGTTCCGCACCAAGACCGGCGAGCTGTCGATCAAGGCGACGAGCGTGCGCCTGCTGACCAAGAGCCTGCGCCCGCTGCCGGACAAGTTCCACGGCATGACCGACCAGGAACAGAAGTACCGCCAGCGCTACGTCGACCTGATGACCGACGACGCCGCGCGCGCGCGTTTCGTCGCGCGCAGCAAGGCCGTCAGCTCGATCCGCCAGTTCATGGTCGAGCACGCCTTCCTCGAGGTCGAGACGCCGATGCTGCATCCGATCCCGGGTGGCGCGAACGCCAAGCCTTTCGTCACGCACCACAACGCGCTGGACCAGGAGATGTTCCTGCGCATCGCGCCCGAGCTCTACCTGAAGCGCCTGCTGGTCGGCGGCTTCGAGCGTGTGTTCGAGATCAACCGCAACTTCCGCAACGAGGGGATCAGTGTCCGGCACAACCCCGAGTTCACGATGATGGAGTTCTACGCGGCGTACTGGACGCACCACGACCTGATGGACTTCACCGAACAGGTCCTGCGCCACGCCGCGCGCGCCGCCACCGGCAGCGCCAAGCTCAGCTACGCCGGCCGCGAGGTCGACCTGGATCAGCCGTTCGCGCGCCTGTCGGTGCGCAATTCGCTCGTCGTGCACGCCGGCGTCAGCGAGAGCGAGGCCGACGACGCCGCGGCGCTGCACGCCAAGCTCAAGGAGCTGGGCGAAGAGCCGCCGGCGCACTGGACACTGGCCGAGCTGCAGTTCGGCCTGTTCGAGGCCGCGGTCGAAGAGAAGCTCTGGCAGCCGACCTTCATCGTCGACTACCCGGTCGAGGTCTCGCCGCTGGCGCGCGCCTCGGACAGCAACCCGTCGATCACCGAACGTTTCGAGCTCTTCATCACCGGGCGCGAATACGCCAACGGCTTCTCCGAGCTCAACAACGCCGAGGACCAGGCGGCGCGCTTCCAGGCGCAGGTGGCGAACAAGGACGCCGGCGACGAGGAGGCGATGTACTACGACGCCGACTTCATCCGCGCGCTGGAGTACGGCATGCCCCCGGCCGGTGGTTGCGGCATCGGCATCGACCGGCTCATCATGCTGCTGACCGACAGCCCCAGCATCCGCGACGTGATCCTCTTCCCGGCCCTGCGGCGCGAGGCCTGACGCAAAGGAAGCGGCGAGTCGGCAGCGGGAGACGAAGAAGAATGAACGAACGCCTGCACGACCTCGCTGCCATTGAGGACGCCGTCTGGCACGAACTGGGCCGCGCGACCGATTCGGCCCACGACTGGCACGTCGGCGTGCTCGCCACCACCGACGGCGAGCGCGCCGACGCCCGCAGCGTCGTGCTGCGCGAGGTCGAGCCGGCGGCGCATTCGCTGATCGTCTACACCGACGCACGCAGCCCCAAGGTCGAGCACGTCCAGACCCATCCCGAAGGCGTGCTGGTGCTGTGGTCGGCCACACGCGGCTGGCAGTTGCGGCTGCACGTTCACATCACGGTCGAGAGCTCGGGCCTGGGCGTCTGGTCACGCTGGGCCAAGCTGATGATGACCCCGGCCGCGCAGGACTACCTGTCGCCGCTGCCGCCCGGCAGCCGCATCGTCAAGCCGGTGCCCGAACGCGGCACGCGCGCCCACTTCGCGATGATGACGATGCGGGTCGACGCGCTCGACTGGCTCGAGCTTCACCCCGAAGGCCAGCGCCGCGCGCTCTTCGACGCCGAAGGCGGGCACTGGCTGGCCCCCTGAGTCGGTGGGGCCAAGGCCCCGCGGCACAGGTGTTTTGCGGACGTTTCGAAGCAACTCCGCGCGGCACGCCCTCCCATAATCGTCGGCGACCGCCGGCCCGCGCCCGAGCCGGCCGCCGCAGCCGCATCCGCGCCTGCGGCATCCGAGGGAACCGAACGATGTCCAAGACCGCACTCATCACCGGCGTCACCGGCCAGGACGGCGCCTATCTGGCGCAACTGCTGCTGGACAAGGGCTACGAGGTGCACGGCATCAAGCGCCGCGCCTCGCTGTTCAACACCGACCGCGTCGACCACCTCTACCAGGACCCGCACGAGGCCGACCGCCGTTTCACGCTGCACTACGGCGACCTCGCCGACAGCACCAACCTGATCCGCATCGTGCAGCAGGTGCGGCCCGACGAGATCTACAACCTCGGCGCGATGAGCCACGTGGCCGTCAGCTTCGAGGAGCCCGAATACACGGCCAACGTCGACGGCATCGGCACGCTGCGCCTGCTGGAGGCGATCCGCATCCTCGGGCTGGAAAAGAAGACGCGCTTCTACCAGGCCTCGACCTCCGAGCTCTACGGCCTCGTGCAGGAGATCCCGCAGAAGGAGACGACGCCGTTCTACCCGCGCAGCCCGTACGCGGTGGCCAAGCTCTACGGCTACTGGATCACGGTGAACTACCGCGAGGCCTACGGGATGTATGCCTGCAACGGCATCCTCTTCAACCACGAAAGCCCGCTGCGCGGCGAGACCTTCGTGACGCGCAAGATCACGCGTGCCGTCGCCCGCATCGCGCTCGGCCTGCAGGACTGCCTGTACCTGGGCAACCTGTCGGCGCTGCGCGACTGGGGCCACGCGCGCGACTACGTCGAGATGCAGTGGCTGATGCTGCAGCAGGACAAGCCCGAGGACTTCGTCATCGCCACCGGCGTGCAGCGCAGCGTGCGCGAGTTCGTGCAGCTGGCGGCCGCCGAACTGGGCATCGAGGTCGCGTTCACCGGCGAAGGCGTCGAAGAAGTCGGTGTCGTCGAACGTGTCACCGGCAAACGTGCACGCTGCAAGCCCGGCGAGGTCATCGTGCGCGTGGACCCGCGCTACTTCCGCCCGACCGAGGTCGAGACCCTGCTCGGCGACCCGACGAAGGCGCGCGACAAACTCGGCTGGACGCCGCGCACGACGCTGGCCGAGCTCGTCAAGGAGATGGTCGAGGCCGACTACGACGCCGCGCGCCGCGACAGCCTGGTCAAGCTCGCCGGCTTCCAGGCTTACGACCACCACGAGTGAGCCGGGCGATGGACCTGGACGACCCGATCTTCGTCGCCGGCCACCGCGGCCTCGTCGGCAGCGCCATCGTGCGCCGGCTCGAAGCCGCCGGCCACCGCAGGCTGCTGCTGCGCACGCACGCCGAACTCGACCTGACGGACACCGCCGCGACACGCGCCTTCTTCGCCGCCGAACGCCCGCGCCACGTCTTCCTGGCCGCGGCCAAGGTCGGCGGCATCGTCGCCAACAACAACTTCCCGGCCGACTTCATCCGCGAGAACCTGGCGATCCAGACCAGCGTCATCGACGCCGCCTGGCGTGCGGGCGTCGAGCGCCTGCTGTTCCTGGGCTCGAGCTGCATCTACCCGAAACTCGCGCCGCAGCCGATGCCCGAGAGCTGCCTGCTGACCGGGCCGCTGGAGCCGACCAACCGCGCCTACGCGCTGGCCAAGATCGCCGGCATCGAGATGTGCTGGAGCTACAACCGCCAGCACGGCACGCGCTACCTGGCGGCGATGCCGACCAACCTCTACGGCGCCGGCGACAACTACCACCCGACCAACAGCCACGTCATCCCGGCGCTGCTGCGCAAATTCCACGAGGCCAAGACGCGCGGCGAGCCCAGCGTCACCGTCTGGGGCAGCGGCACGCCGCGGCGCGAGTTCCTGTGCAGCGACGACATGGCCGACGCCTGCGTCTTCCTGATGAACCTGCCCGACGCGCCATTCGACGCGCTGCTGGGCAGCGACGAGGCCAAGACCGGGCGTTTCGAGCCGCCGCTGGTCAACGTCGGCGTCGGCGAGGACGTGACGATCGCCGAACTCGCCGAGCTGGTTCGCCGCACCGTCGGCTACGAAGGCGCCATCGTCTACGACCGCAGCAAGCCCGACGGCACGCCGCGCAAGCTGATGGACGTCTCGCGCCTGGCCGCCGCCGGCTGGCGCGCGCGCACGACGCTGGCCGACGGCCTGGCGCTGGCCTACCGCGACTTCCTCGCCAGCGAAGCGCGGCGCTGAAGGCCGCGCCCGCGGCGCGTCTTCAGCGCTGCTTGAACGCCGGCTTGCGCTTGGCGACGAAGGCCGCCATGCCTTCCTTCTGATCTTCGGTGGCGAAGAGCGCGTGGAACAGCCGGCGCTCGTAGCCCAGGCCGTCGGCCAGGCCGGATTCGAAGGCGCGGTTGACGCACTCCTTGGCCATCATCACGCTGGGCCCGCTCTGGGCGTTGATCGCCTCGGCAGCGGCCAGCGCCTCGTCGAGCAGCGAGGCCGCCGGCACGACGCGCGACACCAGCCCGGCACGTTCGGCCTCGGCGGCGTCCATCATGCGGGCGGTGAGGATCATGTCCATCGCCTTGGCCTTGCCGACCGCACGCGGCATCCGTTGCGTGCCGCCGGCGCCGGGGATGATGCCGAGCTTGATCTCGGGCTGGCCGAACTTCGCCGTGTCGGCGGCGATGATGAAGTCGCACATCATCGCCAGCTCGCAGCCGCCACCGAGCGCGAAGCCCGAGACCGCGGCGATGACGGGCTTCCTCACGCGCAGGATGCGTTCCCAGTTGCGCGTGATGAAGTCGCCCTTGTAGGCGTCCATGAAGCTGAAGCCGGCCATCGCGGTGATGTCGGCGCCGGCGGCGAACGCCTTCTCGCTGCCGGTGATGACGATGCAGCCGACGCTGTCGTCGGCGTCGAAGGCGGCCAGCGCGTCGCCGAGCTGGTCCATCAGCGCGTCGTTCAGCGCGTTCAGCTGCTTCGGCCGGTTCAGCGTGACGAGCGCGGTGCGGCGTTCGCCGTCGCCACGCAGTTCGGTCAGCACCAGCGGTTCGGGGGTCGTCATGCGGCAGTCTCCTGGGGTCGGTGAAGCGCCCCTGCGGGCTCGGCGCCGACTATGCCGCAAGTGATCAGGTCGGCGCCGACTGGCGTGGCAGCTGGCGGATCAGCAGGTCGACCCAGGTGTCGTCGTCCTGGCGAATGACGATGCGCACCGGCAGGTACTGCAGCGTCGGCGCGACCCACATCTCGGCGGTCAGTTCCTTGCCCGGCCGCGGCGCGCGCCGCGGTTTGACGTGCAGCGTCTCGATGTCGCCGAAACGCGTGTGCAGCGTCTCGTGGCCGATGACGTCGTAGGTCCAGACGTCGGCGCTGCGCGGCAGCGCCAGCGGGATCTGCACCGAGCGCCCGGGCTGCAGCAGCGAAGGCTGGGTCGTGAACAGCCAAGTCAGCTGCACGAACTGGCTGGCGCTGTCCTGCACGCCGGGCAGCACCGGGCCTTCGCGGCCGTTGGCGAAGCGGATGACGTCGTCGCCGAACTGCACCGTCAGGTGCTTGGGGTCGCGGAATGCGGCGCGTGTCGTCTCGTCGTAGCGCCGCGGGCGCAGGCCGTGTTCGGTGACCTCGCCGTCGCTGGACAGCCGGCGGGTGACCAGCGGCGCGAACGACGGGCCGATCGAGACCTCCAGATTCACCTGGTAGTGCGGCCCGTCGCGCAGCCACTCGACCTTGGCCTGGCCCTGCACCGGGCCGCGGTAGTTGCCGGTCAGGTCGTAAGCGAGCTGCGTCGACGGCGGCCAGGCGAACGGCGCGGCGTCGGCGTTGCCGTCACCCGCAGAAGGCGCCGAGGCCGATGAGGCGGGCGACGGCACGGGGTTGACATGGGCCAGCAGTTCGTCGCCGATCGTCGGCAGCGGCTCGGAAGCCGGGGGCGCCTCGGCCACGGCTTCGTCGGGCGCCGACGCGGCCGAGGCCGGCGCCGAGGCCGCATCGGCGACGACCGGCGCCGGTTTCGGCTTGCGCGGCGCCGGGCGTGCCGCGGGTGGAGGCGGGGGCGGCGGCGCACTCGGCTGCAGCGTCTGCACGAAGGCGACGTCCAGCGGCTTGGGCGGCGGGTTGTCGTCACCGCCGAGGCCGGAGCGCAGCACCTGGTCGGCGAGTTCGAGGTGCACGGCGACGAGCGCCAGCGTCAGCAACGCCAGCGCCGCCCACCGCCGCCTGCTTCGCGCCATCAGCCGCCCAGCCAGTCCTTGCGGCGCGCCAGCGCCGCAGCGGGGGCGGCGCCATCGGCCGCCAGGCTGACGGTTGGCGACGCCGCCGCACCGGGCACCAGCTGCAGGCGTTGCAGGCGCTGGTCACGCGCCAGCAGCAGCTCGAAGGGCGCACCGGGCGTCAGCCACTGCGCCGCGTCCTCCAGCCGGCGCAGCCGCCAGCCGGCGGCCGCCAGAAGTTCGTCGCCGGGCGCGACACCGGCCGCTTCGGCGGCGCTGCCACGCAGGACCTGGCGCACCACCGAACCGGCGGCGCCTTCGGAAAGCCTCAGCCCCAGGCGCTGGGCCAGCGTGCCGGTGCCGAGCTGGGTCGCGACGCCGAGGCCAGCCAGCGCCTCGGCCACCGGCAGCTCGCCGGTGCCGTGCACCCACTCGGCCAGTTCCTCGGCGAGGCCGGGCACGCCGTCGGCGAGCGCGGCGAACAGGTCGGCTTCGTCGACCGGGCGTTCGGCGTGGCGCTTCCACAGCCGGCGCATCGCCTCGTCCAGCGAACTGCCGGCGGCGCGCCGGCGCAGGTCGACGAGCAGCGCGACCAGCGCGCCCTTGGCGTAGTAGCTGACGGTGGCGTTGGGCGTGTTCTCGTCGGCGCGGTAGTAGCGCGTCCAGGCGTCGGCCGCGGCTTGGGCGACGCTCTGCACGCGCCGGCCCGGCGTCGCCAGCACGCCGGCCAGCTGCTTGCCGAGCAGCGCCAGGTAGCGCTCGCGCGTGACGAGGCCGGTGCGCAGCAGCGACAGATCGTCGTAGTAGGACGTGAAGCCCTCGAAGAACCACAGCAGCGCCGTCGGCGCCTCGTGGCCCAGGTCGGCGCCGACCAGCGAGCGCGGGCGCAGCCGCTTGACGTTCCAGGTGTGGAAGTACTCGTGGCTGAACAGGCCCAGCAGGCCGACGTAGGCCTCGCCGGGCTCGGTTTCGCCGCGGCGCGGCAGGTCACGGCGCGAGGCGATCAGCGCCGTGCTGGCGCGGTGCTCCAGGCCGCCGTAGGCGTCTTCGGCGGCGTGCAGCAGGAAGAGGTAGCGCGAGAACGGCGGCTTGCCGCGCACGCCGTGCCAGAAGCGGATCTGCCAGCGGCAGATGCGTTCGACGTCGGCCAGCAGGCGCGCGCCGTCGAAGTTGGGCCAGGCGCCGTCGACGGCGATCTCGTGCTCGGCACCGGCGACCTCGAAACGCCCGCGCCAGAAGCGCCCGAAGGCGAACGGATGGTCGATGGCCTCGTCGTAGTCCGCCGCCTGCCAGCGGCGCCGGCCGGCGGCGGGCATCGCGGTGGCGACCTCCCAGCCGGCCGGCAGCGGGCCGAGCTCGATGAGGTGCGGCTCGTGCTCGCGGCCCTCGGCGCGCAGCAGCCCGCTGGTGCCGTTGAAGAAGCCGCGTGTGCCGTCCAGGAAGGCGCCGCGCACCGACGGATCGTTGGCGTAGACGGTGGCCGTGACGACCAGCGCCTCGGCGCCGTCGCAGCGCGCCAGCCAGCTCGTCTTGTCCTGCGGTTCGAGCACGACGGCCCGGTCGCCCTGCTTCGCCTGCAGCCCGACCAGGTGGCGCGCGAAGTCGCGGATCATGTAGCTGCCCGGGATCCACGCCGGCAGCGCCAGCCGCTGCGCCGCGGCAGGCCGCGGCAGCGTCAGCGTGACGCGGAACAGGTGGGCGTTGAGGTCGGCGAACTCGATGCGGTAGCGCGGCATCTCAACTCCCAGCGCCGGCGGCGCCCAGGAAACAGCTCAGCGACGCGATCGCGCTGAGGCGGAAACGCAGCGTCAGCCAGTGGCCCATGCCGTGGCGCTGGTAGACGCCCCGGTCCATCAGGTAGCAGACGACGAGCATCACGCCAAGCACGACGAGGCCGGCGTTGGCCGGCATCATCACGCCGGCCCAGGCGACCAGCGGCGGCACGACACCGTTGACGAAGAGCCGGCCCTCGGGCTGGGCCTCGCGGAAACCGATGCCCCAGTGGATGCCGCCGAGGAACGAGACGACGGTCGCGGCGTAGGCCGCCAGCGACAGCGTCGCGTAGGGCAGCACCTCGGGGTGCACGATCCAGACCAGGGCGGCGCCCAGCACGAAAGGCACCAACCCGGCATAACCGAGCCGCAGCGCGGCAGGAGACAGCGTGGGAGTCATGCGGCGATTGTCGCCGCCGGGCGTCAAGACTTCTTCGACGCGGCCGCCAACAGCTTCTCGACCTGGTCGAGCGGGATGGCGCCGGGCTTGCGCGTGCCGTCCTCGAAGACCACGCCCGGCGTGCCGTTGATGCGGTAGCGCTGGCCGAGCGCGACGTTGCGCGCCAGGGCGTCGGCGTCGCAGGCGCCCATCGCCTTGGGCGGCACGACGCCGTCGAGCATCCAGGCGCGCCAGGTCTTGGCCTGGTCCTTGTTGCACCAGATGTCGCGCGACTTGACGTTGGAGTCCGGCCCGAGGATCGGCATCAGGAAGGTGTGGATCGTCACGTCCTTCAGGCCGGCGATGTCACGTTCGAAGCGTTTGCAGTAACCGCAGTTCGGGTCGACGAAGACCGCCATCTGGCGCTTGCCGCTGCCCTGGCGCAGCGTGATCGCGTCCTTGAACGGCAGCTTGGCGAAGTCGATCGCGTTCAGCCGGTCCAGCCGCGCCTCGGTCAGGTTGGTCAGCGTCTTGGTATCGAGGATCGAGCCCTGGACGATGTACTTGCCCTTGGCATCGGCGTAGAGGATCTCGGTGCCGCCATAGCGCACCTCGTAGAGGCCGGGGATCGGGCTGGGGCGCACCTCGTCGATCTTGGGCATCGTCGGCAGGCGCTCGGCGAGCGCCTTGCGGATCGCGGCTTCCTGCGCCGCGGCGCTGCCGCAGGCGATCACGGCGGCGGCGGCCAGGGCCAGCCGCGCGGTCGTCGTCTTCATCGGGGTTCCTTCGAAACGGCGGGGGGACGGTCCAGCGCACGCTCGGTGAGGAAACGCTTGAGCGGCGGCAGACGGTTCACCAGATCCAGGCCGCGGTTGCGAAGTTCCCTGAGCAGCGGTTCTTCGCTCGCGAACAGGTGCAGCAGCGCGTCGGTGAGCTGGCCCATCGCGCGTGTCGGCAGCTCGCGTTCACGCGCGTAGCGGCGCAGCAGCTTCTCGTCGCCGAGCGCGCGCCAGGGCTCGCGCCCGGCGATCGCCGTCGACAGCGCGGCGACGTCGGCCAGACCGAGGTTGAGCCCCTGCCCGGCCAGCGGATGCACGACGTGGGCGGCGTCACCGACCAGCACCCAGCCCGGGCCGCAGAGGCGTTCGGCGCGGCCGAAGGCGAGCGGGAAGTCGGCGCGTGCGCCAGCCAGGCGCAGCGTGCCGGCGGCGCCGCCGGTGGCTTCGGCCAGCGCGGCCTCGAAGCCGGCGTCGTCCAGCGCCATCAGCTCGGCGGCACGCGATTCGGGCACCGACCAGACGAGGCCGTAGCCGTGGCCGGCATGCGGGCGATCGAACGGCAGCAGCGCCAGGATGTCCGGCGAACGGAACCACTGGCGCGCCAGGCCGGCGTGTGCCTGCTCGGTCTGAAGCCGGGCGCAGACCGCACGCTGGCCGTAGGGATGCAGCGCCATATTCACGCCCAGCCGCTCGCGCGTCGCCGAGGCCTTGCCTTCGGCGAGCACGACGAGTTCGGCCGGCACCTCGCTGGTCACACGCTCCAGATGGGGCGCGAAGCGTGCGGCGGTGCCCAGCGCGTGTTCGAGTTCGGCAGCGTCGACGATCCAGGCCAGCGCGTCAGCGCCTTGCGACCAGGCGGAAAAGTCCAGCGTATTGCCCGGCACGTCGCCTTCGATCCGCATGTCGTGCACCGGCGTGCGTGCATCCGGCGGCAGCGCGTCCCAGACCCGCAGCGACTGCAGCAGCGCGACCGAGGCAGCGTTCAGCGCATAGGTGCGGATGTCGGCGCGGCCGGCCGGCGCGACCGGCGGCGAGCTGCCGAGCAGCGCGACACGCAGGCCCTGGCGGGCGAGAGACAAGGCACCGGCCAGCCCCACGGCGCCGGCGCCACGGACGAGGACGTCGCAGGAGGCCATGCGGCGGATTGTAGGGAGCGGGCCGCGCGCGCCGGGTCGACGCCGCGCAAGCCCGCGCCGGCTTCACAACCGGATCAGCCGCATCGGCTCGGGCGCCGCGCCGTGGTTCAGCGGCCCGCTGCCGGCGCCGGTGCGCACCGCTGCGCCGGCAGCCAGCGCCCGACGCACGTAGGCGTGTGCGGCCTCAACCGCGGCTTCCAGCGTGTCGCCCAGGGCCAGCCGCGCGGCGATCGCCGACGACAGCGTGCAGCCGGTGCCATGCGTGTTAGCGCTGGCGATGCGCGGTGCGCGCAGCCAGCGCCGGCCGCCGGCGCGCGTGGCCAGCAGGTCGGCGACCTCGTCGCCCGGCAGATGGCCGCCCTTGAGCAGCACCGCCGGCGCGCCGAGCGCCAGCAGCTCGTCGGCGGCCGCCGCCATGCCGGCCTCGTCGTGCAGCTGGCGGCTGGTCAGGAAACCGGCTTCGTCGAGATTGGGCGTGACGAGCGCGGCGCGCGGGAAGAGCTCGCCGATCAGCGCCTGCACGGCGTCGTCCTGCAGCAGGCGCAAGCCGCTGGTCGAGATCATCACCGGGTCCAGCACCACCGGCGCCAGGCTGTGGGCGTCCAGCGCGTCGGCCACCGCCTGCACGATCTCCGGCGCGTGCAGCATGCCGATCTTCACCGCGTCGGCGCCGATGTCCTCGGCGACGGCATCGATCTGGGCGCGCAGCATCGCCGGCGGCACGCCGTGGATCGCACGCACGCCGCGCGTGTTCTGCGCCGTCAGCGCGGTGATCGCCGTCATGCCGTAGGCGCCGAGCGCGGCGACGGCCTTCAGGTCGGCCTGGATGCCGGCGCCGCCGCCGCTGTCCGAGCCGGCGACGATCAGCACGCGGGCGTAGCGGTGGGTGAAGGGCGGCGGCGTCATCGGGGGCCCTCCGCGACCGCGCGCGCCAGTTCGCGCGCCGCGGCTTCCGGGTCGGCCGCGGCGCAGATCGCGCTGACGACGGCGACGCTGTCGGCGCCGTGCACGATCGCCTGCGCGGCGTTGCCGGCGTGCAGGCCGCCGATCGCGACCAGCGGCAGCGCCGTCGCCTCGCGCGCCGCGCGCAGGCCGTCCAGCCCCCAGGGCGGCGCGGCGTCGGTCTTGGTCGCCGTCGCGAACACCGGGCTGGTGCCCAGGTAGTCCAGCGGCAGCGTGGCGGCGCGGCGCAGGTCGTCGATGGTCTCGACCGACCAGCCGATGAAAACCTCGGGCGGCAGCAGCCGGCGTGCGTCCTCGACCGGCATGTCGCTCTGGCCCAGGTGCACGCCGTCGGCGCCGCAGGCCAGCGCGACGTCGACGCGGTCGTTGATGACCAGCGGCACACGCAACGGCGCCAGCAGCGCCTTCAGCGCCCGGGCACGTTCGACGAAGGCGCGTGTGCCGAGCTGCTTCTCGCGCAGCTGCACGCAGCGCACGCCGCCGCGCACGGCGGCGGCGACGACCTGCTCCAGCGGCCGGCCGGCGCACAGCGCTTCGTCGGTGACCAGCATCAGCCGCAGCGCCTGGACGCCCCAGCCGGCCATCGGCACGCGGCGCTCAGTCATCGACGATCCTCGCGCGCGCCAGGAAGCCGGCTTCGTCGACGAGTTGCAGCGCGTCGACCAGCAGCGCGGCCATCGTGCCGACACCCGCACCGCGGGAGCGCGCCTGCTCGGCGGCGATCTCGCCGGCCACGCCCATCAGCGCGGTGGCCGCCGCGGTGGCGCGCCAGGCGTCGGGCTGCACGGCGCAGAAGGCGCCGACCAGCGCCGTCAGCGAGCAGCCGACGCCGGTGATGCGCGTCATCCATTCGTGGCCGTTGTCCAGGCGCAGCACGCGGCCGTCGGGTGAGACGACGTGGTCGACGGCGCCGCTGACGCAAACGACGGCGCCGTGGTTCGCCGCCAGCGCCAGCGCCGGCTCCAGCGCCGCCTCGGCGCCGGCGCTGCTGTCGACGCCGCGCGTGGCGACGGCCTCGCCGGCCAGGCTCATGATCTCCGAGGCGTTGCCGCGGATCGCCGTCGGCCGGCCGGCGGCCAGCAGCGCCGCCAGCGTGCGGTTGCGGTAGGCGGTGGCGCCGGCGCCCACCGGGTCCAGCGCCACCGGCACGCCGCGCGCGTTGGCCGCACGCAGCGCGATCGTCATCGCCTCGACGGCGTAGGCGTCGAGCGTGCCGATGTTGATGACCAGCGCCTGGGCGATGGCGACCATGTCCTCCAGCTCCTCGTGCGCCTGGGTCATCACCGGCGAGGCCCCGGCGGCCAGCAGCACGTTGGCGTTGAAGTTGGTCACCACGACGTTGGTGATGCTGTGCACGAGCGGGCGGCGCTGCCGCACGGCGTGGATGTCGGCCCAGAGATCGCGGGCCTCAAGACGGGTTCTTGCCATGACGTCCTTGCAACGAAATGGCAGGTCGGCCGGCCCCGGAAGCGGCGGCGCAGCGGCACGGCGGCGACGCGTCCGGACTCGACTTCCCTGCGCGAGGATTACCTCAATCAGGTTCTAAGGGACTCTCTCAGCCGGCCTGGCCGTCGCACGACGGCCGGGCCAGCACCCCCAGCGAGACCGCGCCTGGTGCGCGGCGATCGGCATTCTAGAAGGCGGTGGCGTCCACAATCGGCGCTTCACCCGCCTATCGGAGGCCTGATTGAGCGATCTCGACTGCCGCGTCGCGCAGCTGTTCGTCCACCCCGTGAAGTCCTGCGCCGGCATCGATTGCGACGAGGCCCTGCTCGTCGAGACCGGCCTCGACCTGGACCGCGCCTGGATGGTGGCCGACGAGCACGGCCGCATGCTGACCCAGCGCCAGTGGCCGCGTTTGGCGCTGGTGTCGACGACGCTGCGCCGCGACGAGCTGGTGCTGCGCGCGCCCGGCATGCTGGCGCTGCACCTGGCGGTCGACCAGGTCGACAGCGCCACCCGCGCCCGCGTCTGGGACGACGAGGTCGCGGCCTACGACCTGGGCGCGCTGGCGGCGCAGTGGTTCAGCGACTTCCTCGGCCGCCCGGCACGGCTGCTGCGTTTCGACCCCGAGCAGCGCCGGCTGTCCTCGCGCCGCTGGACCGGCGACATCGAGGCCGAGAACCAGTTCTCCGACGGGTTCCCGATCCTCGTCGCCTCGACCGCTTCGCTGGCCGAGCTGAACGAGCGCCTGGCGGCGCGTGGCCAGCCGCCGGTGGGCATCGAACGTTTCCGCCCCAACCTCGTGCTCGACGGTCTGCAGCCCTTCGACGAGGACCACGTCGACGAGATCGACATCGAGGCCGACGGCGGCCCGGTGCGGCTGAAGCTCGTCAAACCCTGCGTGCGCTGCTCGATCCCGAACGTCGACCCGGCCAGCGCCGAGACCGGCACCGAGCCCGGCGCGACGCTGGCGGGCTTCCGCGCCGACGCGCGCATGGACGGTGGCATCACCTTCGGCATGAACGCGGTGATCGTCGAGGGTTTCGGCCGCACGCTGCGCCGCGGCCAGGCCGCTGGCGCAAGCTGGGCCTTCTGAACACGCACGGCGGGCGCCGGCTGTAGGAAAATCGCCGCCTTCGCGCCGGCGCCTGCTGCCGTCGCCCCGAACGCCCCCTTTCGCGAAAGCCCCTCCATGAGCCTCAAGTGCGGCATCGTGGGCCTGCCCAACGTCGGCAAGTCCACCCTCTTCAACGCCCTCACCAAGGCCGGCATCGCCGCCGAGAACTACCCGTTCTGCACGATCGAGCCCAACGTCGGCGTCGTCGAGCTGCCCGATCCGCGCCTCGTCAAGCTCTCCGAGATCGTCAAGCCCGAACGTGTCGTGCCGGCGATCGTCGAGTTCGTCGACATCGCGGGCCTCGTGGCCGGCGCCAGCAAGGGCGAAGGCCTGGGCAACCAGTTCCTCAGCCACATCCGCGAGACCGACGCCATCGTCAACGTCGTGCGCTGCTTCGACGACGAGAACGTGATCCACGTCGCCGGCCGCGTCGACCCGATCGCCGACATCGAGGTCATCCAGACCGAGCTCTGCCTGGCCGACTTGGGCACCGTCGAGAAGAGCCTGGTGCGCTACTCCAAGCAGGCACGCGCCGGCGGCGACAAGGAAGCCCAGCGCCTGGTCGACGTGCTGCAGAAGTGCCAGGCGGCGCTGAACGAAGCCAAGCCGGTGCGCTCGATCGACTTCAGCAAGGAAGAGCTGGTCGTGCTGAAGCCGCTGTGCCTGATCACCGCCAAGCCGGCGATGTTCGTCGGCAACGTCGCCGAGGACGGCTTCGAGAACAACGCCTACCTCGAGCGCCTGCGCGAATACGCCGCAGCGCAGAAGGCGCCGGTGGTCGCGATCTGCGCCAAGACCGAGGCCGACCTGGCCGACATGTCCGACGAGGACAGGACGCTGTTCCTGGCCGAGATGGGCCAGGACGAACCGGGCCTGAACCGCCTGATCCGCGCCGCGTTCACGCTGCTGGGCCTGCAGACCTACTTCACCGCCGGCGTGAAGGAAGTGCGCGCCTGGACGATCCACATCGGCGACACCGCGCCGCAGGCCGCCGGCGTGATCCACACCGACTTCGAACGCGGCTTCATCCGCGCCCAGACCATCGCCTACCAGGACTTCGTCGCCTTCGGCGGCGAACAGGGCGCCAAGGACGCCGGCAAGATGCGCGCCGAAGGCAAGGAGTACGTCGTCAAGGACGGCGACGTGATGAACTTCCTGTTCAACGTCTGATCCCCACGACCAAATCCTGAGCGACGCGGCACTCGGCGTCTCGCGGCGGTAGAGTGCCTGCGTGCGCCTGAACGCCGACGCCCCGTCCGCCGTCGCCACCCCGCCCGCCTGGCGGGTCGCCGCCGCGACCGCGCTCGCTTACGCCGCGGTCGGCTGGATCGCGCTGCTGCTGGCCGTCCCGCCGGGCTACGCCTCGCCGCTGTACCCGCCTTCGGGCATCGCGCTGGTCGCGGTCCTGGTCTACGGGCGCGCCGCGCTGCCCGGCGTGTTCGCCGGCAGCTTCCTCGTCAACCTCGTGCTCGGTGCCGCGCGCGGCCAGACCGACGTCGCGGCGCAGCTCGCGCCGCTGGCCATCGGTGTCGGTGCGATGCTGCAGGCAGCACTCGGCGCGGCGCTGGTGCGGCGGCTGGTGCCGCAGCCGCTGGTGCTGGACAGCGCGCGCGACATCACCGCCACCGGCGTCTGGGGCGGCATCGTCGCCTGCCTGCTGAACCCGCTGCTGGCCACCGCGGCGCTGTGGGGCACCGGCGCGATCACGCAGGCCCAGGTACCGCTCAACGCGCTGACCTGGTGGGTCGGCGACACGCTGGGCGTGATGATCGGCGCGCCGCTGGCGCTGACCATCGTCGGCCGGCCCGCCGAAGCCTGGCGCCCGCGGCGGCGCACGGTCGCCGTGCCGCTGCTGGCGACGACGCTGCTGCTGTCGGGCGCGACGCTGGCCGTCGGCCGCTGGGACCGCGACCGGCTGGCCACCGCCTTCCACAACGACGCCGCCTCGCTGGCCGCCGATACCGACCGCCTGCTGCACGAGCCAATGCAGGCGCTGCAGGCGCTGGCCGGCGCCTACCGCGCCGCCGGCGGCATGAATGCCGGCTCGCTGGAAGACGCCGCCGGCTGGTGGCTGGCGCAGCCGCTGCAGCTGCGGGCGGTCGGCCGCGCCAGCCGCGTCGGCCGCCACGACCTGCCGGCCTTCCAGGCCCGCCAGCGCGAGGCCGGCGAGGCCGGCTTCACCGTCTACACGCGCGGGCCGACGAACGGCGGCGACGCCATCGTCATCGACCTGATCGCCCCGCACGACGCGAACCGCCGCGCGCTCGGCGTCGACGTGACGACGATCCCGGCGGCCCGCGCGGCCGTCGACCTGGCGCGCGGCAGCGGCGAGCCCGCCGCGACCGCCGCCTTCCGCCTGTCGCAGTCCGACCCGAGTGACGACGAGAGCGGCTTCGTCCTCTACTACCCGCTGTACGACGGCGCCAAGCCGCACGATCCCGCCGGACGCCAGCAGCGTTTCGCCGGCGTGCTGTTCGTCACCGTGCGCGCCGAACGGCTGCTGGCCGGCCTGCCCGGCAACGACGCCGGCGGGCTGCGCTGGTGCCTGGTCGACACCGAACCGGGCGTCGAACGCTCGCGCCTGGCCGGCCCTGCCGGCTGCGAGAACGAACGCCTGGATCGGCTGAGCGCACGCCACCGCATCGCGCTGGCATCGCGCACGCTGGAGCTGCGCGTCAGCTCGACCGTGGCCTGGGAGCGCGAGCGCCAGCAGACCAACGCCTGGGTGTTCTCGGTCGCCGGCCTGGCCGCCGCCGCGGTGCTGGGCGCGCTGCTGCTGACGGTCACCGGCCGCGCCCACCGCATCGGCCTGGCGGTCGAGGAACGCACCGCCGAGCTGCGCCGCGAGATCAGCGAGCGCGAGCGCGCCGAGGAGGAGATGCGCGAGGTGCAGGACCGGCTGCGCGGCATCCTCGACAACGTGCCGATCGGCGTGATGTTCGCCGGCCTCGACGGCCGCCTCGTCGAGACCAACCCCTGCCTGTGCACGATGCTCGGCCGCAGCGCCGAGGAGCTGGTGAACTGCTCGCTGGACGACATCTCGCACCCCGACGAGCGCGAGGCCGACCGCCAGGCGCTGGAGGAACTGCGCAGCGGCAGGGCGAGCACGGTGCGCCGCCAGACGCGGCTGCAGCGTGCCGACGGTGCGGTGCTGCACGCCCGCACGCTGTTCACGCTGCTGCGCGACGCCTCGGGCCTGCCCTGGCGCCTGGCCGGTGTCGCCGAGGACATCACCGAACACCGCCGGCTCGAGGAGTCGGAACGTGCACTGCACCGCGCCGAAGCCGCCAACCGCGCCAAGACCGAGTTCCTGTCGCGCATGAGCCACGAGCTGCGCACGCCGCTGAACGCGATGATCGGCTTTGCCCAGCTGCTCGGCCTGGACCGCGACCCGCCGCTGGCGCCGCACCAGCGCGAATGGTCGACGCAGATGCTGCGCGCCGGCTGGCACCTGCTGGCGATGATCAACGACACGCTGGACCTGGCGCGGCTGGAGACCGGCTCGGTGCAGTTGGACCTGCGCGCGCTGGACCTGCGCTCGGCCGTCGGCGCCAGCATCGAGATGATCGCCACCGCCGCCGAGCGCATGGGCGTCACCGTCGACGCCGAACTCGCGCCCGAGGCGCTGGCCGTGCTGGCAGACGACACGCGGCTCAAGCAGGTGCTGACCAACCTGCTGTCCAACGCCGTCAAGTACAACCGCGCCGGCGGCACCGTCGTCGTCGAGTCGGTGGCGTCCGACGAGCAGCACGTGCAGCTGCGCGTGCGCGACACCGGCCTGGGCATGACGCCCGAGCAGGTGGCCGGCCTGTTCCAGCCCTACAACCGCCTGGGCCGCGAGCAGAGCGGCATCGAGGGCACCGGCATCGGCCTGGTCATCAGCCGCCGGCTGGCCGAGCTGATGGGCGGCACCCTGGAAGGCGAGAGCACGGCCGGGCGCGGTTCGGTGTTCACGCTGACGCTGCCGCGTGCCGAACTCGTGGCCGGCGGGCCGCCGTCGACGATCAGCTCACCGCTGGAGCCCTACGCCAAGCGGCGCGTGCACTACATCGAGGACAACGAGACCAACATCGAGGTCATGCGCGGCGTGCTCGCGCAGCGGCCGCAGATCGCGCTGGAGGTCTCGATGATGGGCCTGGACGGCCTGGCCGCCGTGCGCCAGCGCCGCCCGCACCTGATCCTGCTGGACATGCACCTGCCCGACATCAGCGGGCTGGAACTGCTGCGCCACCTGAAGCAGGACCGCGACGTCGCCGACATCCCGGTGATCGTCGTCAGCGCCGACGCGACGACCGCGCGCATGCAGGAGGCGCTGACGCTGGGCGCCGCGCACTACATCACCAAGCCGCTGGACGTGCGCCGCTTCCTGCGCACCGTCGACGAGGCGCTGGCCTCGCACGAGACGCGCTGGGGCCTGATCTGAGCCGCCCCTGAGCCGCGCGCGGGCGCTCAGCCGCGGCGGCGGTCCAGCGCCGCGTGGCCGGCCGCGATCATCTCGGCATGCATGCTGCGGATCTCGTCGAGGCGGGACCTTGCCTCGGTGTCCAGCGTGGTGCTGCCCAGCAGCTCGTCGATCGCCTCCAGGCAGCGCTGCTGGCGCGCGATGCGGCGTTGGGTGAACACCTGCACCGGGTTCTCGACGAGGCGGAAATAGGCTTGGCGGTCGCCCGGGCGCGTGATGCGCTCGAAGACGCCCAGGTTCTCCAGCAGCCGCGTCATCGTGCTGACGCTGGCGCGGCTGATCTGCATGCGCTCGCCGATCTCGGAGAAGCTGAACGGCCCGGGCTCGAGCATGAAGGTCGCCGCCATGCGCCCCAGGATCCGGGGCATGCCGTCGGCCTCGGCAAGCTGGCCGTGGGTCTCGATGAAGCGTTCGATGGCCGCGTCGTGGTCGGACATGGATCTGGAACCGATGGGAGCCACCCGGTACGGGCGGCAGCAATACCGCGGTCATATTCAGTCTAGAACGAAGCCCAGGCGCTCACAACCGAGGCCGGCGCCCAGGCCGCCGGTCTGTGGCGAGGGCCCACCTGCCCTGCGGAAGCGGGTTGTGGAGGCCAGTTGTTCAGTCTAGACTGAACAGTCTGAACGATCCGCTCGCATCTCGGACGTCGGGGCACCAGCGGCACTCCCCGCGGGCCTGATCGGATGCATGGGAATGCTTGTCGTGAGCCTCGAACCTCTGCGCCGCTTCGTGCAGGCCGCCAGCCTGGCCGTCAACGCCGGCGGCAATGCCGAACCTCCTCTGCAACTGCTGGCCTGGCAGCTGCGCACCCTGCTCGGCCACGACGGCTGGCTGCCCGACGAGCTCGCGCGCCCGCACCGTGGCTGCAGCACCTACCTGCTCTACGCCGACCCGGTCGACCGCTTCTCGATCGTCAGCTACGTCACCCGGCCCGGCTACCGTTCGCCGGTGCACGACACCGGCGTCTGGGGCCTGTACGGCGTCCTGCGCGGCCGCCACCGGCTGCATCTGCACTCGCGTGCCGCCGACGGGCGCCCCGACAGCGCCGAGGAGATCGAGCTGCTGGAGCCGGGCAACGTCACGCTGCCGGATCAGGAACGCCTGCCGATGTTCCAGGTCGAGAACCCCGACCACGAAGCGCCGGGCATCGGGGTGCACGTCTATGGCGGCGTGCTCGCCGGCCTGCATTCGCACAGCTTCGACGAACAGGGCCGGCCGCAGACCCACGTCTTCAGCTACGCCAACTCGTGGATGCCCAATCTCTGGACGCGGCGCGCAAGCGACGACGGCGGCGAGAGCTTCGCGCCGGTGAGCTGGCGGCGCATGTCCCGCGTCTGAGCGGGACGACGTATAGCCTGCGCAGCACGGTCGCATCAGGCTGATCAGACATGTGAGCACATGCACACATTCTGCTGGCGAGGTCCTTTAGCACTCATCGGAAGCGAGTGCTAATATTCAACGGAACTCGAGACGCCCGACTGGACTCCCAAGCGACCATGAACCCTGCCACCACCGCCCTGACCGTCCGCGACCCGTGGGCTCTGGTGCCGTCGATCGGCAACCTGGACGCCTACATCACGGCCGTCAACCGCCTGCCGATGTTGACTGCGCAGGAGGAAGTGGCGCTCGGCAAGCGCCTGCGCGACGACGGCGACCTCGAAGCCGCCGGCCGCCTGGTGCTGTCGCACCTGCGCCTCGTCGTCTCGGTCTCGCGCCAGTACCTGGGCTACGGCCTGCCGCAAGGCGACCTGATCCAGGAAGGCAACGTCGGCCTGATGAAGGCCGTCAAGCGTTTCGACCCCGACCAGGGCGTGCGCCTGGTCAGCTACGCGCTGCACTGGATCAAGGCCGAGATCCACGAATACATCCTGAAGAACTGGCGCATGGTCAAGGTCGCGACGACCAAGGCCCAGCGCAAGCTGTTCTTCAACCTGCGCTCGATGAAGCAGGGCCTGAAGGCCGACGCCGCCGAAGCCGACCTGCACCGCAGCACGCTGACGCCGGCCGAGGTCGAGACCGTCGCCCGCGAGCTCAACGTCAAGCCCGACGAAGTCATCGAGATGGAAACCCGGCTGGCCGGCGGCGACGTCGCGCTGGAGCCGCAGACCGACGACAGCGAAGAGAGCTTCGCGCCGATCGCCTACCTGGCCGACGACGCCAGCGAGCCGACGCGGCTGCTCGAATCGCGCCACCGCGACTGGCTGTCGGGCGACGGCATCGCCCAGGCGCTGTCGGTGCTCGACGAGCGCAGCCGCCGCATCGTCGAGGAGCGCTGGCTGAAGGTCAACGACGACGCCTCGGGCGGCATGACGCTGCACGAGCTGGCGGCCGAATACGGCGTCAGCGCCGAGCGCATCCGCCAGATCGAGGTCGCGGCGATGAAGAAGATGCGCAAGGCGCTCGAAGCGACCGCCTGACGCGCGTCGCTCCGTGCCCGCCGGGCCGCCTCGAGGCGGCCCGCGTCGTTTTCAGGCCGCCTTCTCGTCGAGCAGGATCTTCAGGTCGTGCTTGAGCTTGTCGAGGCCGGCGCCGTAGCGCGTGAACAGCCGCACCCGGCCCTGGGCGTCGAAGACGTAGGAGCCGGCGGTGTGGTCGATCGTGTAGCTGGTCGGCGTCTGGCCGGCGACCTTGTTGTAGAAGACCTTGAACTGCTTGGCCACAGCCTTGGTCTGCTCCGGCGTGCCGCGCAGCGCGACGAAGCTGGGGTCGAAGTTGGCGACGTAGGCCTTCAGGATCTCGGGCGTGTCGCGCTCGGGGTCGACGCTGACGAACACGCCCTGGATGCGCTCGCCGTCGGCGCCCAGCTGGCGCTTGACCTCGGCGAGCTCGACCATCGTCGTCGGGCAGACGTCGGGGCACTGCGTGTAGCCGAAGAAGACCACGGTCACCTTGCCGCGGAAGTCCTGCAGGCTGCGCTGGCGGCCTTCGGCGTCGGGCAGGTTCAGTTCGCGCGCGTAGTCGGCGCCGGTGATGTCCACGCCTTCGAAGCCGGCGCGCGGCGGGCTGTTGCCGCGCTCGCAGGCGGCCAGCGTGAGCGCCGCAGCGGCGGCGAGGATCAGACGACGGGAGAAGACAGCCATGGCCAGAGGTAGTGGTCGATCAGCAGGGCCGCGAACAGCAGCGACAGATGCCAGATCGAGAAGCGGAAGGTCTGCCGCGCGAGCGCGTCACCACCTTCCCGCCACAGCCGCCAGGCCAGCACGACGAAACGTGAACCGAGGACGACCGCCGCCGCGAGATAGATCCCGCCGCTCGACCGGGACGTGAAGGGTAGCAGCGTCGCGGCGAACAGCACGATCGTGTAGAGCAGGATCTGCAGCCGCGTGTAGGCGCTGCCGTGTGTCACCGGCAGCATCGGCAGCCCGGCGCGGCGGTAGTCCTCGACGCGGTACAGCGCCAGCGCCCAGAAGTGCGGCGGCGTCCAGAGAAAGATCACGAGGAACAGCGCCAGCGCCGGGGCGCCGATCTCCCCGGTCATCGCCGCCCAGCCCAGCACCGGCGGCATCGCGCCGGCGGCACCGCCGATGACGATGTTCTGCGGCGTGCGCGGTTTCAGCACGACGGTGTAGACGATCGCGTAGCCGACGAAGGTCGCCAACGTCAGCAGCGCCGTCAGCGCGTTCACCCACGCGAGCAGGATCACGCAGCCCAGCGCACACAGCACCGCGGCGAAGACCAGCGTCTCGCCCGGCGCCAGTTCGCCGCGCGCGCTGGGTCGCCAGGCGGTGCGCGCCATGCGCCGGTCGAGTTCGCGTTCGACCAGGCAGTTGAAAGCCCCGGCGGCGCCGGCCACCAGCCAGATGCCCAGCGTCGCCGCCAGCACACGCGGCAGGTCGGGCCAGCCGGGCTGCGCCAGCAGCATGCCGATCAGCGCGCAGAAGACGACCAGCTGCACGACACGCGGCTTGGTCAGCTGGACGAACTGCGCCGGCTTGGACGGCAGCACGAACGGGGCGGCGGCGATGCGGGCCATGGCGGTCTCCTCGGGGTTCAGGCTGTGGCGGGCCGCGGCTGCGGCTGGGCACGCGTTGCACCCGCCGGAGCCGTCAGCGCGACGACGGTCGCCAGCAGCACGACCAGCGCCGCGGCACCGGCCGAGTGCGCCAGCGCGGCGGCCAGCGGCCAGCCGAGCACGACGTTGGACAGGCCGCTGGCCAGTTGCGCCGCCAGCAGCGCCGCGAGCCCGAGGCCGAAACGTCGCCAACCCGGCGCGCGCCACAAGCGCCACGCCAACGCGGCCAGCACGGCGGCAGCGACCAGCGCGAACAGCCGGTGCGCCATGTGGATCGCGACCAGCGCCTCGAAGGGCAGCAAGGCACCGTCGACGCCGTGACCGAGTTCGCGCCACAGGCCGAAGCCGGCGGCGGCATCCATCGCCGGCCAGGCCTCGCCGTTGCAGGCCGGAAAGCCCGTGCAGGCCAGCACCGCGTAGTTCGTGCTGACCCAGCCGCCGAGCGCCGCCTGCGCCAGCAGCACGGCAAACGCCGTCACCGCCAGCGCTCGCAGCCCCGGCGGCGCCGCCGGACGCACCGGGCGCCAAGACGCCTGCTGCCAGGCCAGCAGCGCCAGCAGGCCCAGGCCGCCGAGCAGGTGCAGCGTGACGACCGCCGGGAACAGCTTCAGCGTCACCGTGTACTGGCCCAGCAGGCCCTGCGCCAGCACCCAGGCCAGCGTCGCCAGCGCCCAGCCGGCACCGTGCGGCAGCCTGCGCCGCGCGCGCACGCTGGCCACGGCGAGCACCAGCACCAGTGCGCCGACGGTCATCGCCAGGTAGCGGTGGACCATCTCGATCCAGGCCTTGGGCCAGGTCACCGGCCCCGACGGCAGCGCCTGCTGCGCCGCGGCGATGTGCTCGGCGGCACCGATCGGGCTGGCGTGGCCGTAGCAGCCCGGCCAGTCGGGGCAGCCCAGCCCGGAGTCAGACAGCCGGGTGAAGGCGCCGAAGACGACGAGGTCGAAAGCGAGGAACAGCGTCAGTGTGGTCAGCGCCGCGATGCGTGCCGGCGCCGCCGCGCCGCGTGTGCGCCAGACCAGCCAGGCCAGCGGCAGCGCCGCCAGCAGCGCGGCCAGCAGCAACAGGCGGGCCAGCGGGGCGAGGTCGACGGCGGCCATCGTCAGCGCCCCGGCCGGTCCCAGAACGCCGAGGCGCGCAGCAGGCGCTCGAGGTCGCGGCGCGCCGCCGACGGGTCGGCATCGTCGGGCAGGCGCATCATCTCGCGGCCCATCGGGTCGACGACGAGCAGCGCGCCGTCGGCCGCGCCGGCACCCAGCCAGCGCGCCAGCGCCACGGCGTCGGCGCGCAGCAGCGTCACCGCGGGCGCGGCGTCGACGGCCGATTGCAACGCCGGCGACGGCCGGCCGGCGTCGGCGATCAGCCAGAGCTTGTCGACACGGTCGCGCTCGCGCCCCAGCATCTCGCGCAGCTGGCGCTGCAGGAACAGGCGGCGCTCGCAGGCCGGGCCGCAGCTCGATGGCGCGACGACGAGCAGCAGCCACTGGCCGCGCAGCGTCGCCGCCGGCACCGGCGTGCCGTCCAGGCGCGCCAACGACAGCTCGGCCGGCAACTCGCGCGGCGGCTGCACCAGCGTGCCGGCGCGTGGCGCGCCGGCCGGGCGCACGACGTAGAACGCCAGGTACGAGGCCAGCACCGGCGCAGCGCAGACGGCGGCGACGGCGAGCATCGTCAGCCGCCGCCGGCGCACCAAGCCGGGCGGCGGCTCAGCGCGGCCGGCGGGCGCGGAAGACACGGATCCCGACATACAGCACGACGGCGAGCGCCGCGAAGAGGAACCACTGGCCGGCGTAGACCTGGTGGCGCGAGACGTCGGCACTGGGCAGCGGCATCACGCGGCGCAGGCCGTCGGCCGGCGTCTGGGCGCCGTCCGGATCATTCATCTGGACGAGCGACAGCGGCCGCAGCGGCCGGCCGATCTCGGCGCTCCAGGCGGCGAGGTCCAGGTTCTGGCGGATCAGTGCGCCCGGCGCGTCGGCGCCGAAGGCGAACAGCCGCGACGGCGGCGGCGCCAGCCGGCCGGCCACCGTCACCGCGCCGTCCGGCAGCGGCGGCACGGCGATGCGGCTGCGCTCGGCGGCGTCGCGAGGCAGCCAGCCGCGCTGCACCGCGAGCGCGCTGCCGTCGGCCAGCACCAGCGGCGTGACGAGCGTGAAACCCGGCCGGCCGTCGACCTGGCGGTTGTCCAGCGCGACGGTTCGATCGGCCAGCCAGCGGCCGGCCAGCGTGATGCGGCGGTAGTGCTGCGACGCGGCCACCTCGGCTGTCGCCGCCAGCGCCGCGGCCGGCAGCGCCGGCAGCACCGCGCGTTCGGCGACCTCGGCGCGCAAGGCCCGCTTGGCGGCGGCGCGGTCGAGTTGCCAGAAGCCCAGGCGCACGCAGAGCGCGGCGAACACCACCGTCACGATCAGCCACAACCACGCGCCCCGTCGGGACGGGCGGCGCGCTACGCTGGGCCGATGAAGTTCGTCATCCTCGCGCTGCTGGCCGCCATCGTCGGCGCGCTCGCCGCCGCCGGCGTCTCGATGCTCGGCCGGCGCGACGCTGCCACGCGCGACCGCCGCATGGCGCGTGCGCTGGCCTGGCGCATCGGGCTGTCGATCGTGCTCTTCCTGGCCGTGCTCGCGGCATGGCAGCTCGGCTGGATCACGCCGAACACCTTGCCGCTCGGCTGACAGCAGGGGGTTCACAGCCAGTAGACCAGCAGGTACAGGCCCAGCCAGACGACGTCGACGAAGTGCCAGTACCAGGCAACGCCCTGGAAGCCGAAATGGCGCTCGGGCGTGAAGTGCCCGGCTTTCAGCCGCAGCGTGATCGAGCTCAGCATCACCAGGCCGACGAAGACGTGGAAGCCGTGGAAGCCGGTCAGCATGAAGAAGGTCGAGCCGAAGATGCCCGACGTCAGCTTCAGGTTCAGCTCGGTGTAGGCGTGGTGGTATTCGATCGCCTGCACGCAGAGGAAGACCAGACCGAGCGTGATCGTCGCCAGCATCCAGCGGATCGTCGCCGCGCGTTCGCCGGCCAGCAGACGGTGGTGGGCGAAGGTGATCGTCAGCCCCGAAGTCAGCAGCAGCGCGGTGTTCAGCGTCGGCAGCGGCCAGGGGCCGATGATCCCGAAGGGCTCGACGACGCCGGCCGGCGAGCCGGTGGCGCCGGGCGCGTCGCTGGGCCACAGCGCCTTGAAGCCGGGCCACAGGATCTGGTGGTCGAGGCTGCCCAGCGAAGGCATCGTGATGACACGCGCATACAGCAGCGCGCCGAAGAACGCGGCGAAGAACATCACCTCGGAGAAGATGAACCACGCCATGCTCCAGCGGTACGAGCCGCCGACCTGGTCGGAATAGAGCCCGCCTTCGCTCTCGTGCGCCGCCTGGCGGAACCAGTGGAACAGCACCCACAGCCAGACGGCGAGGCCGGCGGCGGTGACCCACGGCGCCCAGGTCGCGCCGTTGACCCACTGCGAGGCGCCGAGCATCACCAGCAGCATGCCGCCGGCGATCTGCACCGGGTAGCTCGACGGCGGCGGGACGAAGTACGCGGACCGGGCGGGCGGATGGACGGGCATGCGGACTCCTAGTGTGGCGGGTCAGGCGGCGACGCCGCTGTCGACGACCCAGGACGCCAGCAGCAACAAGCCGGCGACGAGCGCGATCGCCGCGGCGATGCCGACCGCGATCACCAGCGCCGGGTTCAGGTGGCGCAGGTCTTCCTCGTGCGCGGCGCCGCGGCGCACGCCGAAGAAGGACCAGGCGACGGCCCGCAGCGTGCGGGCCAGCGGCACGCGGCGCGGCGGGTTCACGCGCCGCCTCCGGGCGCCGGCGGCGTGCGCCCGCCGACTTCGAAGAAGGTGTAGGACAGCGTGATCGTCGTCACCTCGCGCGGCAGCTGCGGGTCGACGACGAAGACCACCGGCCAGGTGCGTTCCTCGCCGGGCTGCAGCGTCCACTGGCTGAAGCAGAAGCACTCCAGCTTGCCGAAGTGCGCCGCCGCGACCTGCGGCGCGTAGCTCGGGATCGCCTGCGCCGTCATCGCCACCGGCTGGCGGTTGCGGAACACGTAGTCGACACGCGCCAGCTCGCCCGGGTGCACGGTCAGCGTGCGCCTCTCCGGCCGGAACTCCCAGGGCCCGCGCGCGTTGGCGTCGAACTCGATGACGACGCTGCGGCCGGTGTCGACCTGGGTGTTGGCCGCCGGCGCCGCAGCACCGCGGCCGTTGAGTTCGGCGCGTGCCAGCACGTTGATGCCCAGCGCGTCGCAGATCGCGCGGTACATCGGCACCAGCGCGTAGCCGAAGCCGAACATCGCCGCGGCGATGACGGCGAGCTTGGCCAGCAGCCGCCGGTTGTCGGCCAGCAGCGCGCGCGCCGTCACCAGCTCCCCCAGGACATGCGCAGCACGAAGGCCAGGCCGAAAGCCAGCGCCAGCGCCGCCAGCCACAGCCCGAGGCGGCGGTTGGCGCGCCGCCGGGCTTCGTGCTCGTCGAGCATCGCCACGGCCTTCAGCGCAGGATGCGCGTGGCGCTGGCGTCCAGCCGCGGCGGCGTCTCGAAGCTGTGCCACGGCGCCGGCGACGGGATCTCCCACTCCAGGCCTTCGGCGCCGTCCCAGGGTTTGGCCGGCGCCGGCTCGCCTTTGCCGCGCATCATCGGCAGCACGACGAAGACGAAGAAATAAACCTGCATGATCCCGAAGCCGAAGGCGCCGATCGTCGCGACGGCGTTGAAGTCGGCGAACTGGACGGGATAGTCTGCATAGCGCCGCGGCATGCCGGCCAACCCGAGGAAGTGCATCGGGAAGAAGGCCAGGTTGAAGAAGATCAGCGACAGCCAGAAGTGGGTCTTGCCGTGGCGCTCGGAGTACATGCGCCCGGTCCACTTCGGGCCCCAGAAGTAGACGCCGGCGAACAGCGCGTACAGCGAACCGGCGACGAGCACGTAGTGGAAGTGCGCGACGACGTAGTAGGTGTCCTGCAGCTGGATGTCGATCGGCGCCATCGACAGGATCAGCCCGGTGAAGCCGCCGATCGTGAAGACGAACAGGAAGCCGACGGCCCAGAGCATCGGCGTCTCGAAGCTCATCGAGCCCTTCCACATCGTCGCCGTCCAGTTGAAGATCTTCACCCCGGTCGGCACCGCGATCAGCATCGTCGCGTACATGAAGAACAGCTGGCCGGTGACCGGCATGCCCGTCGTGTACATGTGGTGCGCCCAGACGATGAACGACAGGATCGCGATCGACGCCGTGGCGTAGACCATCGAGGTGTAGCCGAACAGCTTCTTGCGCGCGAAGGCCGGCAGGATGTGGCTGATGATCCCGAAGGCCGGCAGGATCATGATGTAGACCTCGGGGTGGCCGAAGAACCAGAAGATGTGCTGGTACATCACCGGGTCGCCGCCGCCGGCCGGGTTGAAGAAGCTGGTGCCGAAGTGGCGGTCGGTCAGCGTCATCGTCACCGCGCCGGCCAGCACCGGCATCACCGCGATCAGCAGGTAGGCGGTGATCAGCCAGGTCCAGCAGAACAGCGGCATCTTCATCAGCGTCATGCCGGGGGCGCGCAGGTTCAGCACCGTGACGATGATGTTGATCGAGCCCATGATCGAGCTCGCGCCCATCAGGTGGATGGCGAAGATCGCCGCGTCCATGCTGGGGCCCATCTGCAGCGTCAGCGGCGCGTAGAGCGTCCAGCCGGTGGCCGGCGCGCCGCCGGGCATGAAGAACGAACCGACGAGCAGCAGCGCCGCCGGGATCAGCAGCCAGAAGCTGAGGTTGTTCATGCGCGCGAACGCCATGTCCGACGCGCCGATCTGCATCGGGATCAGCCAGTTCGCGAAGCCGACGAAGGCCGGCATGATGGCCCCGAAGACCATGATCAGCCCGTGCATCGTGGTCAGCTGGTTGAACAGCTCGGGGTTGAAGAACTGCAGCCCCGGCTGGAACAGCTCGCTGCGGATCGCCAGCGCCAGCACGCCGCCGGTGATCAGCATCGCGAAGCTGAACAGCAGGTACATCGTGCCGATGTCCTTGTGGTTCGTCGCGTAGAGCCAGCGCCGCCAGCCGTGCGGCATGCCGTGGGCGTGGTCCGCACCGTGCAGAGGGCCGACCGGCGGCTCGAGAACAACGCTCATGAGGGGCTCCTGCCGCGCGCCGGCGGCGTCAAGGACGGGCCTGGGCGACCTGCGCGGGCTGCACCGCCGCGCCGGTCTGGTTGCTCCAGGCGTTCTTCGTGAAGGTGATGACGGCGGCGATCTCGGTGTCCGACAGCGCCTTCCACGACGGCATCGCGCCGTTGGCAGCGCCGTGCAGCACGATGTCGATCTGGCGCGCCGGGTCGTTGCGCACGATGGCGCTGCCGTCCAGCGGCTTGACCGGCCCGCCGCCCTTGCCGTCGGGGCGGTGGCAGGCGGCGCAGGTCGAGGCGTAGACCTGCTGACCGCGCGCGACGAGTTCGTCCAGCGTCCAGGTGCGCGTCGGGTCGTCGGCCGCGGCGGCCATCTCGCGCTTCTTCGTCTGCACCCAGGCGGCGTAGTCGGCGGCGCTGAGCACCTTCACGTGGATCGGCATGTACGCGTGCTCCTTGCCGCAGAGCTCGACGCACTGGCCGTAGAAGTCGCCGGTGCGCTCGGCGCGGAACCAGGTGTCGCGCACGAAGCCGGGGATCGCGTCCTGCTTGACGCCCAGCGCCGGCACGCCCCAGGCGTGGATGACGTCGTTGGCCGTCGTGACGATGCGCACCTTGCGCTGCACCGGCACGACCAGCGGGTTGTCGACCCGCAGCAGGTAGTCGTTGCCCTCGGGCTTGCCGGCGTCGGACATCTGGCGCTGGCGCACGTCCAGCGTCGACAGGAAAGCGATGCCCTCGCCTTCACCCTGCAGGTAGTCGTAGCCCCACTTCCACTGGTAGCCGGTGGCCTTGATCGTCAGGTCGGCGTTGGTCGTGTCCTTCATCGCCACGACGGTGCGCGTGGCCAGCGCGCCCATCAGGATGATGATCAGGAAGGGCACGACGGTCCACGCGATCTCGACGGTGACGCTCTCGTGGAAGTTGGCCGCCTTGTGGCCGCGCGATTTCCGGTGCTTGACGATGGACCAGAACATCACGCCGAAGACACCGATGAAGATCACCAGGCAGATGACCATCACGATGTTGTGCAGCGAGTACTGCTCGACCGCGATGCGCGTCGCCGCGGGCTGCAGGTTCAGCTGACGCACGCCGGGGCCGCCGGCGAGGTCCTCGATCGCCCACGCGCTGCCGGCGGCCGTCAGCGCCGCGGCGGCCAGCGCCCAGCGCGCCGCATGCACGGTGCGGCTGGCAAATCTTTCTGCGTTTTCGTTCGCGCTCGCCTGGATGTCGTTCAACTCGTGTGACTCCATCAGGCTCGCGCGCAGCTAGCCGGGAGGTTTCCGGCCGGCGCGAACCATGCTTCGCAGATCGTCGAGCGGCACCGCGGTCTGCGGTGCGACACGCGGCCGCGGCGGCGGCCTGAACGCGTGTCCGAAGACGATCTCGAACGCGAGTGCCGGGCGACCGCCGGGAGCCGCGTCGTGCACGAGCGCCGCCTCGAGCCGCTGGCGCCAGCGTGGCGTCCGCAGCCCGGGGTGGCGCGACGCGTCGACGTTGCCGCCCAGGGTCCTCAGCTCGGCAATTGCCGCTCCCGCGTGAGGCCATGTCAGCGTGATGGTTTCCTGGTCCATCACGGGGTCGGCGAAACCGGCCTCGACCAGCATGTCGCCGAGGTCGTGCATGTCGACGAAAGGCGCGAACGGCGCCGGCCAGCCTTGCTCGGCATAGAGCTCTCGCAGGCGCTCCAGCGTGCCGGGGCCCAGCGTCGAGAACATCAGGAAACCGTCGACCGCCAGCGCGCGGTGCCAGCGCGCCATCACGGCCCGCGGGTCGGCGACGCCGTGCAGCATCATGTTCGCCCAGACCAGCTCGGCGCCGCCCGGCGGCAGCTCGGCCTCGGCCTGGACCTGCGGCACGCGCGCGCCGCCCCAGCGCCGCGGCGACCACCACGGCGACGCTGCCGGTGCCGGCGCGGCTTCGGGTTCGACGGCGACGATCTCGGCCGACGGATAGGCCGCGCTCAGCACGGCGCGGCTGGCGCCGGTGGCGGCCCACCAGTCGAGCACTCGCGCGGGCTGCTTGCGGATCACCGCCAGGCGGTCGGCCATGCGGCGCGCGACCTCGCCGTGCAGCCAGGGCGGCTCGTCGGCGGCACGCAGACGGCGCAGCACGTGGGCCAACGCCGCCTCGTCGAGCGGGCGGCGCGTGCTGCGCTCGGCGGCGTCGGTCTCGGGCATGCGGCCAGTATATTGAGACCATGCTTTCGGCCGCCTGGCTCGCCCGCTTGCCCGGACAGTGCGAGGTCTGCCGCAGCGCCACCCGCGCGGCGCTGTGCGCCGACTGCGTCGCACGCTTCGCCGCGCCACGGCCACGCTGCCGCCGATGCGCGCTGCCGCTGGCCGCCGGCGATGTCTGCGGCGAATGCCGCCAGCGGCCGCCGCCGTTCGAACACACGGCCTGTGCCGCCGACTACGGCTTCCCCTGGGACGGCCTGGTCGCGGCGCTGAAGTTCCACGGCCGCGTCGAACTGGCCGCCGCGCTGGCGCCGCTGGTGGCCGACGCCAGCGCGGCGCTGCCGCTGCCGGATGTCGTCGTGCCGGTGCCGCTGTCGGCCCGGCGCCTGGCCGAGCGCGGTTACAACCAGGCCTGGGAAATCGCCCGGCGCTGCGCCCGCCTTCGCGGCGTGCCGGCGCGCGCCGACCTGCTGGAACGCCTGCTGGACACGCCACCGCAGGCCGAGCTGGGCCGCGCCGAGCGCTTGGCCAACCTGCGCGCCGCCTTCCACGTGCCGCCGGCGGCGCGCGCCGTGCTCGCCGGGCGCCGCGTCGCGCTCGTCGACGACGTCGCGACCACCGGCACGACGCTGCGCGAAGCCGCGGCCGCCTTGCGCCAGGCCGGCGCCGCGGTGGTCGACGCCTGGATCCTGGCGCGCACGCCGGACTGAGTTATGGTCGGCCGATGTTCGACATCGTGCTCGTCCACCCCGAAATCCCGCCGAACACCGGCAACGTCATCCGCCTGGCGGCCAACACCGGCTGCCGGCTGCACCTCGTCGAACCGCTGGGTTATTCGATGGACGACAAGCAGCTGCGCCGCGCCGGGCTGGACTACCACGAGTACGCGCCGGTGCGCCGCCACGCGTCCTGGGACGCGCTGCTGGAGAGCGAACGTCCCGACCCGGCGCGTTTGTTCGCGTTCACGACCCGCGGCTCGCACCCGCTGGCCGAGCAGCGCTGGCAAGCCGGCGACTGGCTGGTCTTCGGCGCCGAGAGCGCCGGCCTGCCGGCCGAGCTGCTGGCGCGTTTCCCCGATTCGCAGCGTGTGCGTCTGCCGATGCGCGCCGGCCAGCGCAGCCTGAACCTCAGCAACGCGGTGGCGGTGGCGGTCTTCGACGCCTGGCGCCAGACGGGCTACGACGGCGCGGCCTGAGGCCGGCTACTCGGCCTTGGACTGCCGACCCATCAGCCGCCGCAGCGCGGTCTCGGGCGAGACGCGGCCTTCGAGCACCTCGACGACGGCCTCGGTGATCGGCATCTCGACGCCCAGCGCGCGGGCGCGCTCGAGCACCGTCGCGGCGCTGTAGACGCCTTCGGAAACGTGGCCGAGCTCGGCCAGGATGTCCGGCAGCGCCTTGCCGGCGGCCAGCGCCAGGCCGACCTTGCGGTTGCGCGACAGGTCGCCGGTGGCGGTGAGCACCAGGTCGCCCAGGCCCGACAGGCCCATGAAGGTCTGTGCCTGGCCGCCGAGCGCGACGCCGAGCCGCGTCATCTCGGCCAGCCCGCGCGTGACCAGCGCGGCGCGCGCGTTGAGCCCGGTGGCGGCGAGGCCGTCGCCGATGCCGGTGGCGATCGCGAGCACGTTCTTCACCGCGCCGCCGACCTCGACGCCGACGATGTCGTGCGCCGTGTAGACCCGCAGGCTCTCGCTGTGGAAGGCCTCGACGGCGGCCGCGGCCAGAGCGTCGGACTCGCTGGCGGCAACCAGCGCCGTCGGCTGGCCGCGCAGCACCTCGAGCGCGAAGCTCGGGCCCGACAGCACGCCGCCGGCGGCGCCGGGGCGCAGCTCGCGCGCGATCTCGTGGCCGAGCAGGCCGGTGCCGCTCTCGAAGCCCTTGCAGGCCCAGAGCGCGGGGCGATCGTCAGGCAGCGAGCCCAGGTGTTCGCGCAGGCCGGCCATCGGCGTCGCGATGACCAGCAGGCCGCCTTCGCAGTGCGCGAGCGCGGCGTCGCGGTCGGCGCCGACGCGCAGGCCGGCGGGCAGCGGCTCGTCGCCGAGGTAGCGGGTGTTGCGGCCGGTGGCCGCGATCTCGGCGGCCTGGGCGGCGTCCCGGGTCCACAGCAGGACCTCGTGGCGCGGCGCGGCCGCGGCGGCGAGCGCCGTGCCCCAGGCACCGGCGCCGAGCACGGCGATCTTCATCGGATCAGCAGCGGAAAGCGGGGCCGGGCGGCCCCGCGAAGGCGATCAGTTCGCCGAGGTGATGATCGACGAACCGCCGTTGGCCTGGGCGGCCTCGGCCTGCATGCGGGCCTCGAACATGGCCTGGAAGTTGACTTCGTTCAGCAGGATCGGCGGGAAGCCGGCGCGCGTGCAGACGTCGGAGACGATGGCGCGCACGTAGGGGTAGACCATCTGCGGGCAGACGATGCTCAGGATGCCCTGCATCTGGTCTTCCGGGATGTTGCGGATCTCGAAGATGCCGGCCTGCTTGGCCTCGACGAGGAACAGCGTCTTGTCGGCGACCTTGGTCGTCACGGTGGCGGTGACGGTGACCTCGAAGATGCCGTCGGCAACGACCTCGGCGGCCATCGCGAGATTGATCTCGACCGCCGGCTGCTGCTGCTCGAGCAGGATCTGCGGCGAGTTCGGCTGCTCCAGCGACAGGTCCTTCAGGTACATGCGCTGGATCTGGAAAACGGGGGTCGCGTCGGCCATGGTGGTTCCGTGTTGGGAGGTGGCCGCCCGGGTTCGGGCGGCAGACGGCCGGCGATTATGGACCAGTGAACCGGGGCCTCTGCCCCGGGTGCATCAGCCCGCGAGCAGGGGGGTGAGACCACCGCGCTGGTCCAGCGCGATCAGGTCGTCGCAGCCGCCGACGTGGGTCTCGCCGATGAAGATCTGCGGCACGGTGCGGCGTCCGGTCAGCGCGATCATCGCGTCGCGCTGGGCGGGGTCCAGGTCGACGCGGATCTCTTCGATCGCCGCGACGCCGCGCTGCTTGAGCAGCGCCTTGGCGCGCAGGCAGTAGGGGCAGACCTGGGTCGTGTACATCCGGACGGAGCTCATGCACTTTCCTCGCCCGCGCTGGAACGGCAGGCTCGGTGCAAATTGTCCGGCGTATGACAAGACCCAGAAGCGCGCGGGGCGTGCCGCGCGCCGGGCTCAGGCGCTCTTGGGTTCCTGCGGCGGGGTCTGGGGCTCGACGGCCGGGGTCTCGGCGACGGTCGGTTCCGGCGTGGCCACCGGAGCGGCAGGAGCCGCCGGGGCCTCGGCTGCCGGCGCCGGCAGCGGCTCGGCTTCGGCCTTGGCGGCCCTGGCCTTCTTCTCGGTCTTTTCGGCCTTCTCGGGCTTGTCGCCCTTGGCGCCGCTTTCCATCGGCAGGTTGGCTTCGCGCCAGGCGGCGTTGCCGCCGGCCACCGCGACGGCCTTCTCGTAGCCCGCCTTCTGCAGCTGCGCGGCAGCGCGGCCGGCGCGTGCGCCCGAGGCGCACAGCAGCACGATCGGCAGCGTCTTGTTGCCCGGCAGGCCCTTGGCGTCGGCCAGCGTCGCGAGCGGAATGTTGCGCGCGCCGACGGCGTGGCCCTTCTCGTACTCGGCGGGCTCGCAGACGTCGATCAGCACGCCCTTCTCGCGGTTGATCAGTCGCACCGCCTCGGCAGGCGGCACACCGCGGCCGGTGCCGCCTTGGATCGTCTGCCACACGAGCAGGCCACCCGAGAGGGCGGCCATGAAGACGAGCATCCAGTTTTCGATGAGGAAGTTCAAGGCGTCGGATCAAAGGCGGCAGAGGGCGCGAATTATAGAATTCGGCCCATGCACAAGCTCGTCCTGATCCGTCACGGGGAATCCACCTGGAACCTCGAGAACCGTTTCACCGGCTGGACCGACGTCCCGCTGACCGACACCGGCGTCGCCCAGGCGCGCGAAGCGGGCCGCCTGCTGAAGGCCGCCGGCTACGAGTTCGACGTCGCCTACACCTCGGTGCTCAAGCGTGCCATCTGGACGCTCTGGCACTGCCTGGACGAGATGGAGCGCACCTGGCTGCCGGTCGTCAAGGACTGGCGCCTGAACGAACGCCACTACGGCGCGCTGCAGGGCCTGAACAAGGGCGACATGGCCAAGCAGTACGGTGACCAGCAGGTGCTGATCTGGCGCCGCAGCTACGACACGCCGCCGCCGGTGCTCGACGCCGCCGACCCGCGTGGCCAGCGCCAGGACCCGCGCTACGCCAAGCTCGCGCCCGAGCAGGTGCCGCTGACCGAGTGCCTGAAGGACACCGTCGCCCGCGTGCTGCCCTGCTGGAACGAGGTGCTGGCGCCGGCGATCAAGAGCGGCCAGCGCCTGGTCATCGCCGCGCACGGCAACAGCATCCGCGCGCTGGTGAAGTACCTGGACGGCATCAGCGACGCCGACATCGTCGGCCTCAACATCCCCAACGGCATCCCGCTGGTCTACGAACTCGACGAAGACCTGAAGCCGATCCGCAGCTACTACCTCGGCGACCCCGAGGCCGCGGCCAAGGCCGCCGCCGCGGTGGCCAGCCAGGGCAAGGCGTAACCCGCCCTCCCCGTCACGATGAACGCCGGCCTCGCGCCGGCGTTTTTCATTGCAGCGCCTGCGCCAGCAGCGGCACCACCGAGACGGCGTTGCTCTCGTGGGCGACGCAGTCGCTGCTCCAGACCTGGCGCACGCCGGCGGCACGCAGCTCGGCCAGCGCGTCGCCGACGAAGAGCGCGTGCGTGACAGCGACGTCGACGCTGGCGGCGCCGCGCTCCAGCAGCCCGCGTGCCGCGGCCTGCAGCGTGCGCCCCGTACTGGCGACGTCGTCGAGCAGCACGACGGCGCGACCGGCCACGTCGACTACCGGCAGCGCGACGGCGACGTCGCGGTCGCCGTGGCGCTGCTTCAGGCAGACCGCGTGCTCCAGCCCGACGGCCTCGGCGGCCACCGTCACCCACTGCTCCGACTCGGCGTCCGGGCCGACGAGCAGCGCACCCGGCACACGTTCGGCGGCCAGCCGGCCAAGCAGCGGCGCGGCACCCAGCGCGACACCGCGCCGCCCGGGCACGACCTCGGCCATCGAGGCGACGCGGTGCAGATGCGGGTCGACGGTGATCACGGCGTCGAACCAGGCCGCCAGCGCCCGCCCCAGGTGGCGCTGGCTGACGACCTCGCCCGGTGTGAACGCGATGTCCTGGCGCATGTAGCCCAGATACGGCGCGACCAGCGTCAGCTCGGCGCAGCCGAGTTCACGCGCGCCGCCGGCGACCAGCATCAGCTCGGCCAGGCGCTCGTTGGGCCGCTGCAGCCCACGCAGCAGCGCGACACGCGGCGGCAGCGCCGCCGGCAGCCGCAGCCGCGACTCGCCGTCAGGGAAGACGTGGCGCCCGACCCGCGCCAGCGGCCAGCCCAGCGCCGCGGCCAGCGGCCGGGCGAGCGCGAGTTCGTCGTCGAAAGCGAGCAGCAGGCTCATCGGGCAGCTCCGGCGAGGGCGTAGGCGCAGTCGTGCAGCGCCTCGCGGCGCGCGAACTCCAGGTCGGCGGCGACGCAGGCGTGGATGCGGTACAGCGGTTCGCCGCGGCGCACCGCGGCGCCGATCTTGACGAACAGGTCCAGCCCGGCGCCGGCCATCTGCGGCGCGCCCGACAGCCCGGCGATGCGCGCCAGGCGCAGGTTGTCGATGCCGGTGACGACGCCGTCGGCCGGCGCCGGCACGTCGAAGACCAGCGGCCCGGGCGACGGCGCCCCGGTGCGCCGGCCCTGGGCGTCGACGATGGCCTCCAGCCGCGCCAGCGCGCGGCCCGAGTCGAGGATCTGCGTGGCGATGCGTTCGCCGTCGCCGCCGCGCACCGCGGGGTCGAACTCGATCATGCGGCCGGCCAGGCGGATCGCCTTGGCGCGCAGGTCCTGCGGCGCCTGCGGGTCGTGGCGCAGCACCTGCATCACGTCGCGCGCCTCCAGCACCGGGCCGATGCCGCGGCCGATCGGCTGGCGGCCGTCGGTCAGCATCACCTCCAGCGTCAGCCCCAGGCGTTCGGCGACGAACTCGAAGACGCGCTTCAGGCGCTGCGCCGCGGCTTCGGACGTCACCTTGGCCGTCGGCCCGACCGGGATGTCCAGCACCAGGTGCGTCGAGCCGGCGGCGATCTTCTTGGACAGGATGGAGGCGATCATCTGCCCCGGCGAGTCGATCGCCAGCGGGCGTTCGACGGCGATCAGCACGTCGTCGGCCGGCGACAGCGCCGCCGTGCCGCCCCAGGCGAGGCAGCCGTTGACGGCGTGCACGATCTGCTTGAGCCGTTCGGGCGCCAGCTCGACCTCGGCCAGCACCTCCATCGTGTCGGCGGTGCCGGCCGGCGAGGTGATCGCGCGCGACGAGGTCTTCGGGCACAGCAGACCGTGCTCGGCGACGATGGGCACGACCAGCATCGACGTGCGGTTGCCCGGCACGCCGCCGATGCAGTGTTTGTCGACGATCGGCCGGCCGCCACCGCTGCCGTTCCAGTCCAGGCGCCGGCCGGCGGCGATCATCGCCTCGGTCAGGTGCAGCACCTCCTCGCGATCGAGCTCGTACTGCTGCGTCGCGACGACGAAGGCGGCGAGTTCGACTTTGGTGTAACGCTCGGCGGCGATGTCGGCGACGACGGCGTGCAGCTCCTCGCGGCCCAGGCGCTCGCCGGCGATCTTGCGCCGCAGCGCGGCATGCGACGGCGGCGGCGCGGCGTGTTCGATCGAGACGCTGTCGCCTTCGGCGGCGCCGAGGCGCGCGAAAGCCTGTTCGCTCAGGCCCAGCTGCAGCGGCGCCAGCAGCCGGGCATCGTCGACGACGTTCAGCACCGCGGCGATGCTCTGGCCGCCGGCGGCGATCGTCACCTTGGACAGCGCCTGGAAACCGGCGGCGCGCACGACCGGGCAGTCGCGGTGCAGGAAGGCGACGTTCTCGCGCCAGGTGTCGATGCCGAGGCGGCGTACGGCAAGGGTCGGACGGTTCATCGCAGGCACGCTCGCTGGCGCGAGGCGTTCAGCTGGGCAGCGCGCTGGCGATCTGTTCACGCACCCGCGCCGCCAGCGCGCGACGGTCGGCGTGGGCGCTGGCTTCGGGCGGCAGCACCGTCAGGTGCAGCACCAGCCCTCGCGCCCGGGCGAGTTTCCAGACGTTGGCGGCCAGCGTCTCGGCGCCGACCCAGGTGGCCGACGGGCTCACGGGATGGCCGGGCTCGGCATAACGCAGCGCCACCGCCTGCACCGGCGTGCCGGTGGCCACCGCCGCCTGCAGCAGGTTGGCGTGGAAAGGCAGCAGCTCGCGGCCGTCGCCGGTCGTGCCTTCGGGGAAGACGGCGACGGTGTCGCCGGCCTGCAGCACCTCGGCCATGCGGTGCACGACGCGCAGCGCGTCGCGCTTGCTCTCGCGCTCCAGATACAGCGTGCCGGCGGCGTCGACCAGATGGTGGGCCAGCGGCCAGTGGCGCACGTCGGCCTTGGAGACGAAACGCGCCTCGGGGCAGACCGAGTGGATCGCCATGATGTCCAGCCACGACAGGTGGTTGGCGACGATCAGCTTGGCGCCGGCACGGAACTGGCCCTCGACGCGCAGCTCGATGCCCAGGCAGCGCAGCATCGTCGAGGCCCACCAGCGGGTCAGCCGGTGGCGCCCCGCGGCGTCACGCCGCGGAAAGATCCACAGCACCATCGCGACGCCGCGCAGGCCATGCAGCAGCACGGCGGCCACGCGCCAGGGAGCCCGCAGCACGGCGGTCAAGCGGCCTCGTAGGCGACCGTGCCCGCCACCAGCGTCGCGCGCACCCGGCCGGGCAAGGCCATGCCGGTGGACGCGAAGCTGAACGGCGTGTGCTTGCCCTGGCTGGCCAGCATCGCCGGCGCGACCTGCCACTCGGCCTCGGGGTCGAAGACGCAGACATCGGCGACGCCGCCTTCGATCAGCCGGCCGGCGCTCGACGCCAGCGAGCCGACGGCCTCGCCGAGCACCCGCACCGGCGCCTGCGTCACCGGCGCCAGCGCCTGGGCCAGCGTCAGGCCGTGGTCGCGGCCCCAGCGCAGCGCCAGGCTCAGCAGCAGCTCCAGCCCGGTGGCACCGGGCTCGGCTTCGCCGAAGGGCAGGTTCTTCATGTCCTCGGCGACCGGGTTGTGGTCGGACACCAGCGCGTCGATCGTGCCGTCGGCCAGCGCCGCGCGCAGCGCGTCACGGTCGGCGCCCTGGCGCAGCGGCGGCGTCAGGCGCATGTCGGCGTTGAAGAAGCCGATGTCGACGTCGGTCAGGTGCAGCGAGTTGATGCTGACGTCGGCGGTCACCGGCAGGCCCTCGGCCTTGGCGGCGCGCACGAGCTTGACGCCGGCGGCGCTGGACAGCCGGCACAGGTGCACGCGGCAGCCGGTGACACGCACCAGTTCGAGAATGGTCTGCAGCGCCACCGTCTCGGCGGCCACCGGCACGCCCGACAGGCCCATGCGCGTGGCCACCGCGCCCGAGGCGGCGACGCCCTTGCCCAGCCAGCCGTCCTGCGGCCGCAGCCAGACGGCGTAGCCGAAGGTCGCGGCGTACTGCATCGCGCGCAGCAGCACCTGGGTGTCCTTGATCGACACGTCGACGTGCGAGAAGCCGACGCAGCCGGCTTCGGTCAGCTCCGCCATCTCGACCAGCGTCGTGCCTTCGAGCCGGCGCGTCAGCGCGCCCAGCGGGAACAGCCGGCAGCGGCTGAGCTTGCGGGCGCGGAACTTCAGCATCTCGACCAGGCCGGGTTCGTCGAGCACCGGGTCGGTGTCGGGCAGGCAGACGAGGCTGGTGACGCCGCCGGCGGCCGCGGCCGCCAGCTCGCTCTCGAGCATGCCTTCGTGTTCCTGGCCGGGTTCGCGCAGGCGCGCGGCGAGGTCGACGAGGCCGGGCGCGACGACGAGGCCGCTGGCGTCGATCGTGCGTTCGGGCTGGAAGTCGCCGACGGCGCCGAGGCCGACGATGCGGCCGGAAGCGATCGCGACGTCGGCCGTCTCGTCGCGGCCGGTAGCCGGGTCGACGACGCGGCCGTTGCGGATGAGGATCTTCATGGGGTTCAGGCCTGGTTGCCGGCGATCGTCGACATCACCGCCATGCGCACCGCGATGCCGAAGGTCACCTGCGGCAGGATGACGCTGTGCGTGCCGTCGGCGACAGAGGACTCGATCTCGACGCCGCGGTTGATCGGGCCCGGGTGCATGACGATGCAGTCGGGCTTGGCCAGCGCCAGCTTCTCGGGCGTCAGGCCGTAGTTCTTGAAGTACTCGCCGGCCGAGGGCAGCAGCGCGCCGCTCATGCGCTCGTTCTGCAGGCGCAGCATGATGATGACGTCGGCATCGCGGATGCCTTCGGCCATGTCGTGGCAGACGCGCACGCCCATGCCGGCCAGGTCGCCCGGCACCAGGGTCTTGGGGCCGACGGCGCGGATCTCGGGCACGCCGAGCACGTTCAGCGCGTGGATGTCCGAGCGCGCCACGCGCGAGTGCACGATGTCGCCGACGATGGCCACCGTCAGCTGCGTGAAGTCGCGCTTGTAGTGGCGGATCGTGTACATGTCGAGCAGCCCCTGCGTCGGGTGCGCGTGGCGGCCGTCACCGGCGTTGACCACGTGCACGTGCGGCGCGCAGTGCTGGGCGATCAGGTAGGGCGCACCGCTCTCGCTGTGGCGCACGACGAACATGTCGGCGTGCATCGCCGACAGGTTGGCGATCGTGTCCAGCAGGCTCTCGCCCTTGGCGGTGCTGCTGCGGTTGATGTCCAGGTTGATGACGTCGGCCGACAGCCGCGTCGCGGCGATCTCGAAGGTCGTGCGGGTGCGCGTGCTGTTCTCGAAGAACAGGTTGAACACGCTCTTGCCGCGCAGCAGCGGCACCTTCTTGACCTCGCGGTCGTTGACCGACAGGAAGGTGCCGGCGGTGTCCAGGATCTGCGTCAGCACCGCGCGCGGCAGGCCTTCGATGGACAGCAGGTGGATCAGCTCGCCGTGGCGGTTGAGCTGGGGGTTGCGGCGCGAAAGCATCAGCGGGCCTCCCGCTGGGCACGGACGCGGCGGCACGGGGTCATGCGGCCTCCTCGATGGCGAAAGTGAAGCGGCCGTCCTCGGCGCGCGCCAGCGACAGGCGCTGCGTGGACGGCAGGGCGATGCGCGCCGCGGCCAGCGCCGCGGCGACCGGCAGCTCGCGGCCGCCGCGGTCGACCAGCACCACCAGCGTCACGCTGGCCGGGCGGCCGAAGTCGAACAGCTCGTTGATCGCGGCGCGGATCGTGCGGCCGGTGTAGAGCACGTCGTCGACCAGCACGACGTGGCGGCCGTCGACGGAGAACGGCAGCTGCGTCGCGTCGGCGCCGGCGGCCAGGCCGCGCGAGCCGAAGTCGTCGCGGTGCAGCGCGCTGGAGATGACGCCGTGCGCGCCGGGCAGGCCCAGGTCGCGCTGCAGGCGCTCGGCCAGCCAGGCGCCGCCGGACCAGATGCCGACGAGCGCGGCGTCGGGCGGGAGAACGGCGCGCAGGCCCTGGCGCAATTCGGCGTACAGGGCCTCGGCATCGAGCTGCAGGACGGTCATGGGACGAGGGTTCTCAGGTGTTGGTCGAGGATCAGCGCGGCGGCCGCGGCGTCGGCGTCGCGGGCCCCGGCGGCCAGCGCGTCGACGGTCGTGTAGCGCTCGTCGACCTCGTGCACCGGCAGCCGGAAGCGGCCGTGCAGCTGGCGGGCGAAGCGTCGCGCGCGGCGCGTATTGTCGTGCTCCGCGCCGTCGGGATGGAACGGCACGCCGACGACCAGCGCGTCGGGCCGCCACTCCTCGATCAGGCGGGCGATGGCGGCAAAACGCGCGTCGCCTTCGGCGGCGACGGTCTTCAGCGGCCGGGCCTGGGCCAGCAGCGTATTGCCGACGGCGACGCCGACGCGGCGGACGCCGAAATCGAATGCAAGAAAGCTGCGCGCGGGTTCAGGCGGAGCGGCCGGGCTCATGCGGAGGCGTCGTGCGGGCCACGCGTCAGGCGTGCCCGGCCTCCTGCGACAGCATGCGCGGGTCGAAGCCCAGCAGCGACAGCGCCTGGTCGTAGCGCTGCTCGATCGGCGTCTCGAAGATGATCTTCGGGTCGGCGTCGACGTTGAGCCAGCCGTTGCGGCGGATCTCGTCTTCGAGCTGGCCGGCGTCCCAGCCGCTGTAGCCCAGCGTCACCAGCACGCGGCGCGGGCCGCCGCCCTGCGACATCGCCTCGAGCACGTCCTTGCTGGTCGTCATCTCCAGGCCGCCGGGTACCGACATCGTCGAGCTGTAGGCGTCGCCGTCGCCGGTCTTCTCGTGCAGCACGAAACCGCGTTCGGTCTGCACCGGGCCGCCGAAGAACACCGGCTGCTCGGCGAACTCGTCGCGGTCCAGCGGCAGCTCGACACGCTCGAACAGGTTGCGCAGCTTGATGTCGATCGGCTTGTTGATGACCAGCCCGAGCGCGCCGCGCTCGTTGTGCTCGCACAGATAGACCACCGCGCCGGCAAAGGTCTCGTCGGCCATGCCGGGCATGGCGATGAGGAACTGGTTCGACAGGTCGATGGCGGCCATCCTCCTATCTTATTCCCGGGCACACTGCCGGATGTGAAGAACAGCATCGACCACGCCCTCGTCTGGCTGCGCCGCGACCTGCGCGCCGACGACAACGCGGCCCTGTACCACGCGCTGCGCGCCGCCCGGCGCGTCTGGTGCGTCTTCCTCTACGACCGCGACATCCTCGACACGCTGCCGCGTGCCGACCGGCGTGTCGAGTTCATCCACGACAGCGTGCTCGGCGTCGACGCCGAGCTGCGCGCGCTGGCCGCCTCGCACGGCGTCGAAGGCTCCGGGCTGATCGTGCGCCACGGCCGGGCGCTGGAGCAGATCCCGTGGCTGGCGGCGGCGCTCGGCGTGCAGGCGGTCTTCGCCAGCCACGACGACGAGCCCGAGGCGCTGCTGCGCGACGCCCGCGTGCGCGGCGCGCTGGCCGACGCCGGCGTCGCCTTCCACAGCATGAAGGACCACGTCGTCTTCGAGCGCGACGAGGTGCTGACCCAGGGCGGCGGGCCGTTCTCGGTGTTCACGCCCTACCGCAACGCCTGGCTGAAGAAGGTCGACGACTTCTACCTCTCGTCCTACCCGGTCGAACGCCACGCCGGCGCGCTGGCCGCCAAACCCGCCGGCGAGACGCTGCCGGCGCTGGCCGACCTCGGTTTCGAGACCACCAACCTGCACGCGCTGAAGCTGCCCAGCGGCCCGGCCGGCGGCCGCGAGCTGCTGACCGACTTCCTGGAGCGCATCGACCATTACGCCGACTGGCGCGACTTCCCGGCCGTCAAGGGGCCGAGCTACCTGGGGCCGCACCTGCGTTTCGGCACGCTGTCGATCCGCCGCCTGGTGCGCGAGGCGCACCAGCGCATGACGGCCGGCTCGCGCGGCGCCGAGATCTGGCTGTCCGAGTTGATCTGGCGCGAGTTCTATCACCAGCTGCTGCACCACCACCCGCGCGTCGTCGGCGCCTCGTTCAAGCCCGAATACGACCACCTGCGCTGGGAGCACGGCAAACACGCCGACGAGCTCTTCGCCGCCTGGTGCGAGGGCCGCACCGGCTATCCGATCGTCGATGCGGCAATGCACCAGCTGACGCGAACCGGCTACATGCACAACCGCCTGCGCATGATCAGCGCCAGCTTCCTGACCAAGGACCTGGGGATCGACTGGCGCCGCGGCGAAGCCTGGTTCGCGCGCCACCTGAACGACTTCGACCTGGCGTCCAACAACGGCGGCTGGCAGTGGGCGGCCTCGACCGGCTGCGACGCACAGCCCTATTTCCGCATCTTCAACCCGGTCGCCCAGAGCGAACGTTTCGACGCCGAGGGCCGCTTCATCCGTCGCTACCTGCCGCAGCTGGCCAGGCTGCCCGACGCGGCGCTGCACGCGCCCTGGCGCGCCCGCCCGGCCGACCTGGCCGCCGCCGGCGTCGTGCTCGGCCGCGACTACCCGGAACCGGTCGTCGCCCACGACGAAGCGCGCGAAAAAACCCTGGCGCGTTTTGCCGCCGTCAAGCCGGTAAAACCCCGAGTCGGAACGACGCGCAGCCGCCCCGACTGAGCCTGCTCAACAAAGCCCCTGCTAGCGCAGGGCGGCGCGCAATTCGCACTTCATGTCGCCCCATTTCCTGCCGATATGACGCTGTGGCAGGCCCAAGATCCGGGGCCGGCATGGACGTCAGGAGCGTGCGCGATGCACGTCACGCAAAAAAAGATCTGGGTTCAGCTGATCAGCACGATCGCAATCGCGCTCACCGTGGTCTGGGCGGTGGGCATCTTCTGGCAAGGCAGGGTCAACCGTGAGGCGGCGATCGAGCAGGCGACAGCCTTCTCGAGCAGCATGCACGACGCGACGATGGCGGGCCTGACCGGCATGATGGTCACCGGCACCGTGGCGCAGCGCGCCGTGCTGCTGGACCAGGTGCGCCAGCTCGACAACATCCGCGACCTGCGCGTGCTGCGCGGCGAGGCCGTCAACAAGCTCTTCGGCAACGGCACCGGCGCCGACGCGAACGACCCCGACGAGGTCGAACGCAAGGTGCTGGCCTCCGGCAAACCCGAGGTGCACGTCGCCAGCGACGACAAGGGCGAGTACCTGCGCGTCGTGCGCCCGGCGCTGGCGTCCAAGAACTACCTCGGCAAGGACTGCACGAGCTGCCACCAGGTGTCCGAAGGCACGGTGCTCGGCGTCGTCAGCATGAAGGTCTCGCTGGAGCAGACCAACGCGCTGATGGCGCGCCAGCGCTGGCAGACGATCCTGATGGCCATCGTCACCTGCATCCCGGTGCTGATCGTCATCTACCCCTTCATCCGCCGCGTCGTCACGCGGCCGCTGGAGGCGGGCGTCGACATGGCGCACGGCATCGCCTCGGGCGACCTGACGCGCGACGTCGTCGTCGACAGCCGCAACGAGATCGGCCATCTGCAGCGTGCGCTGCACGAGATGCGCGGCAGCCTGGCCTCGATCGTCGGCCGCGTGCGCCGCGGCACCGACACCATCGCCCAGGCCTCGGCGCACATCGCCGGCGGCAACAAGGAGCTGGAGTCGCGCACCGAACACCAGGCCCAGGCGCTGCACGAGACCGCCGTGTCGATGTCGCGCCTGACCGACGCAACGCGCCAGAACGCCGAACACGCCAGCCAGGCCAACGCGCTGGCGATCTCGGCCTCCGACGTCGCCAAGGCCGGCGGCGCCGTCGTCGCCCAGGTCGTGACGACGATGGACTCGATCAACGCCGCGTCCAAGCGCATCGCCGAGATCAACCGCGTCATCAACGACATCGCCTTCCAGACCAACCTGCTGGCGCTGAACGCCGCGGTCGAGGCCTCGCGCGCCGGCGAACACGGCCGCGGCTTCGCCGTCGTCGCCAGCGAGGTGCGGGCGCTGGCGCAGCGTTCGTCGCAGGCGGCGCAGGAGATCAAGTCGCTGGTCGACACGACGGTCGAGCAGGTCGGCGGCGGCTCGCGCATGGCGCACCGCGCCGGCGAGACGATGACCGAGGTCGTCGACAGCGTGAAGCGCGTCACCGACATCATGTCGGAGATCGACGCCGCCAGCCGCGAGCAGATGGCCGGCATCGAGGAAGTGAACCGCACGCTGGCCAGCCTGGAAGGCGTGACCGGCGACAACGCCCGCCTGGTGCAGGAAGCGGCCAACGCCACCGCGGCGCTGGCCGAACAGGCGACGGCGCTGGACGAGGCGGTGAAGCTGTTCCGCCTGCCGGCCAAGAACGAGGCCTGATCCACCGGATTCGCGGCCGGCGACGCCGGCCGTGGCCGCCTCAGAACAGGACGATGTCGTCGCTGTCGAGGCGGTGCTCGACGAGGTCGCCGCGCGCCACCAGCGCCGCGTGGCTCTCGACGCGGTTGCGGCCGTTCTGCTTGACGTAATAGACGGCCTGATCGGCGCGTTCGAAGGCCGAGGTCGGCGTGTCGCTCGGCCGCACCGCGGTGAAACCGACGCTGACCGTGATGCGGCCGACACGCGGGAAGGCATGGCCTTCGATCGTCGAACGCAGGCGCTCGAACGCGACCGCGGCCGCGGCGGCGTCGTCGCAGCGCATCAGCACGACGAACTCCTCGCCGCCGAAGCGGTAGAGCTGGTCGCCCTGGCGGAAGACGCCGCGCATCAGCCGCGCCAGCAGCAGCAGCACCTCGTCACCGATCAGGTGGCCGTGGCAGTCGTCGACGTGCTTGAAGTGGTCGATGTCGACGACACCCAGCCAGGCCGTGCGGCCGCCGCGGCGCAGCCCCAGCCGGCCTTCGAGGTGCGCCGGCACGGGCACCGTGCAGCGCATGAAGTTCTCGTCGAAGGTCTTGCGGTTGAGCAGGCCGGTCAGCGTGTCGCGTTCGCTGTAGTCCAGCAGCGACTGGAAGTTGCGGTAGACACGCAGCACGCTGCTGATCAGGCGCAGCTGCTCGGTGCCCAGCGGTGCGGGCGTGCGCAGCTCCAGCACCGCGTCGCAGTCGCGCTCCAGGTCCAGCGGCAGCAGCGTCAGCGCCGGCTGGCCGTCGAGCATCAGGCCTTCGCGCTGGCGCAGACAGGTCTGGCGCACCGGGTGGTCGGACAGCGGCGGCAGCGCCGACAGGTCGGCCCACAGCGGGTCGGCGCTGGGCACCTTCTCGCCGAGGCCCAGCCGGGCGCGCGTGAACCAGCGCCGGTCCTCGCCTTCGCCGACGATGCGGTAGATCGCGATGTCCAGCGGGCGCAGCAGGTCGTGCAAAGCACTGACCAGCGTCGCGTCGAGCGCATCGCGATCCCGGAACCCGGTCAGTTCCGCGAGATGGTCGGCAACCCGGGACACGCTTCAGCTCGGCGGCGCCGCTCCCGCGTAACGTGCGACGAGGGCCAGCAGTTCCTCTTCCGCATAAGGTTTGCCGAGATAGTGGTCGGCGCCCAGCGCCGCGGCATGGTCGCGGTGCTTCTGCGCGATGCGCGAGGTGATCATCACGATCGGCAGGCCGGCCAGCGAGGCGTCGGCACGCACCGCACGCAGCAGGTCGAAACCGTCCATGCGCGGCATCTCGATGTCCGACAGCATCACCGCCGGGCGTTCCTCGGCCAGGCGCTCGAGCGCGTCAACACCGTCCTTGGCGGTGACGACGCGCCAGCCTTCACGCTGCAGCAGGCGCTGCGTGACGCGGCGCACGGTCAGCGAGTCGTCGACGACCAGCACCAGCGGCACGGCCGGCGCTTCGGGCGCGGGCTCGGCCAGCGGCGCGCCGTCGGCGTGCTCCAGGCGGGCGCGTGCCGCCGGGCCATAAAGCGTCGCCAGCGCGACCGGGTTGTAAATCAGCGCCACCGCGCCGCTGGGCAGCAGCGTGACGCCGGCCAGGCCGGGCACACGCGCCAGCTGCGGGCCGACGTTCTTGACGACGACGTCCTGGTTGCCGGCGACCTCGTCGACGTGCAGCGCGACACGCTGCTCGGCCGAGCGCACGACGACCACCGCCTGGCTGCGCGCGGCCGTCGTGCCCCGCGCCGGGCCGTCGAGCAGCGCCGCCAGCCAGTGGAACGGCAGCGCCTGCTCGCCGTCGGTGTAGACGCCGCTGGCGTAGGCCGCGTCCACGTCGGCCGGCGACACGCGGCGCACGGCCTCGATCAGCGTCGACGGCACGGCCACCGACTGCTCGCCGCAGCGCAGCATGACGACCTGCGTCACCGCGGTCGTCAGCGGCAGCAGCAGCTTGAAGCTCGTGCCGCGGCCCGGCTGGTGGTTGACCTGCACGCGGCCGCCCATCGCGTCGACCTCGGAGCGCACGACGTCCAGGCCGACGCCGCGGCCGGCGAGCTCGGTGACGTCGGCGGCGGTGCTGAAGCCCGGGGCGAAGATCAGCTGCGCCAGCGCCGCGTCGTCGGCCGGCGCGTCGGCGGCGAGCAGGCCGCGTTCGGCCGCGCGCTCGCGGATGCGCGCCAGGTCCAGCCCGGCGCCGTCGTCGCGCAGTTCGACGCCGACCTCGTTGCCTTCCTGCGTGATGACCAGCGTGATCGTGCCGGTCGCGTCCTTGCCGGTGGCAGTGCGCGCCGCGGCCGGCTCGATGCCGTGCACGACGGCGTTGCGCAGCAGGTGCTCGAACGGGCCGGTCATGCGGTCCAGCACGCCGCGGTCGACCTCGATCGCGCCGCCCAGGATGTCCAGGCGCACGCTCTTGCCGGTCTCCTTGGCCGCCTGGCGCACGGTGCGGTAGAGGCGGTCGCTGGCGCTGTCGAACTCGACCATGCGCGTGCGCAGCAGGTCGCCCTGCAGCTCGCGCGCCAGCCGCGCCTGCGCGGCCAGGTCGTCTTCGGCCGACTGCAGCGTGCGCTGCAGGCTGCGCTGCAGCGTCGCGACGTCGTTCACGGACTCGGCCATGAAGCGCGTCAGCTCCTGCAGCCGCGTGAAGCGGTCCATCTCCAGCGGGTCGAAGGTCTCGGCGGCGGCCTTGGCCGCCTCCAGCCGCGACACCATCTGCGACTCGGCCTGCAGCTCGATGTCGCGCAGCTGGGCGCGCATGCGCTCCAGGCTCTCGGTCAGCTCGCCCAGCGAACCCTGCAGCTGGCGCACGCTGCCGTCGAGGCGGGCGCGCGCGATGCTCACTTCACCGGCGTGGTTGACCATGCGGTCGAGCAGCGCGCCGCGCACCCGCACCGCGGCGGCGCCGGCCGGCGCCGCACGTTCGGGCGCGGCGGCCGGCAGCGGCGCGGCGCTGGCGAAGCGGCTCCAGTCGATCGTCGTGGCCGGGGCCTCGGGCACCGGCGGCGTTTCGGGCAGCGCTTCGGCCGGCGGCACCACGGCCTCGGCGGGCGGCGGCTCGGCCGCAGCCGGCGCGGCCGGAGGCGTGCTCAGGGCCTCGAAGTCGGCCACCATCGCATCGGCGCGGGCGAGCAGCGTCTCGACCTCGCCGGCGTGCACGCCGCCGCGGTCGCCCAGGCGCTCGATCGCCGTCTCCATGCGGTGCGCACGCTCGCCCAGGCGCATCGCGCCGGCCAGACGCGCGCCGCCCTTGAAGGTGTGCAGCGTGCGCATGCAGGCTGCGGCGGCACCGCTGTCGGCCGGGTTGTCGGCCCATTCGCGCAGCCGCGCCAGCAGCTGCGGCAGCAGTTCGTCGGCTTCGTCCTCGAAGATCGGGAACAGCTCGGGGTCGAGCGCGTCCTCGGCGTCGAGGTCGTCGTCGTCCGCGTCGAGCGGGCCCAGGCCGGTGGTGTCGGCGGCGACACGCGGCGGCAGCTCGGGCCAGCGTTCGTGCTCGGCCAGGCGATCGACCAGCGCCGGCGAGGCCGGGCGCAGGAAGCCGGCGGCGAACTGGTGCAGCAGGCGGCGGATCTCTTCGGCCGCCTCGGCGAACAGCTCGGGCTCGCCGTCACGGCCGCGGCCGCCGGCGCGCGAGCGCATCAGCGCGTGTTCGAGCGAGCGCGCCAGCGCCGACAGCTCGGCATACCCGACGGTCGCCGAACTCCCGGCCAGCGAATGCGCCAGCGCGACCGCGCTCTCGGACACCGGCCGCAACTCGGCTTCCAGCGCCCATTCGGCGAGCTCGGTGCCCAGGCGGCGCGACAGCTCGTCGGCCTCGTTGAGGTAGATGTTGAACAGCGGCAGCGGCACGCGCAGCGGGCCGACGATCTTGACCGGCTCCTCGTCGGCGGGTGCCGGCTCTTCGGCGAGCGGGGCGGGTTCCGGCTCGGGCTCGGGCTGCGGCTCGGGTTCCGGCAGCGGCGGCACGTCGGCCGGCGCCTCGGTGCCGAAGGCGCCCAGGTCGTCCAGCGACGGCAGCCCGGCGAAGGCCTCGGCGACGTCCGGCAGCGCCGGCATCGCGACGACTTCGGGCTGCGGCGGCGGCTCGACCGGATGCGCGGCGGCTTCGAACGCGGCTTCGTCGAAGCCCGGCAGCGGCGTCGCCTCGGGCAGCGGCGGCAGTTCGGCGGCGGGTTCCGGGGCCGCCTCGATCGGCAGATCGGCCGGCCAGTCGACAGCACCTTCGAGCACCTCGACGGCGGGCAGCGCCTGGGGTTGCGTCTCGGGTTCGGGTTCGGGCTCCGGTTCGGCGAACACCGGCTGCGGCAGCGGCTCGTCGGCGGGCGTGTCCAGGCGTTCGGGCCAGGCGGTCTCGTCGGCCGCGGGTTCGGCCGAGGCCGGCTCCGCCGGCGCGGCGACGGCCGGCTCGGCGGTGTCGGCCGAGGCCATTTCGCCGAGGTCGAAATCGAAGTCGACGTAACCGGCCTCGGGCGCCGGCACCGCGGCCGGCGCCGGCTGCAGCGCTTCGATAGCCTCGAAGGTCTCGGGCGTCTCGGCCGCGGCCGGCGGCTCGGCGGCCGCGGGTTCGAGCTCGGCTTCCAGCGCCCCCAGGTCGAAGCTGAAATCGACTTCGTCGGCGGTGGTGGCCGGCGTCCCGGCGCCGAGGCCCAGATCCAGGTCGGCGGCGCTCGGCAGGTCGGGCACACGCTCGGCCAGCGCCGGCGCAGGCGCCGGTTCGGGCCCGGTGCCGAAATCGAACTCGAAGTCGGGCGCCAGCGCCTCGTCCACGGTCTCGGCGACCTCGGGCTGCGGCGGCGGCTCGGCCGGTTCGACTGCTTCGGCCGTCTCGACCGCTGCGGGCAGCTCGGGCACCGCCGGCGCCTCGGCGGCGGCCGGCGTCGTGATCGCCAGGCGCTGGCCGTCCAGGCGCAGGCCGTCGGCGGCGCGCACGACGGGCAGCGAGGCATGGCCTTCCTCGCGGCCGTCGGCCAGCGCGGCCACCCAGGCGGCGAAGTAATCCAGCGCCTCGGTCGTGAAGGCCCGCAGCGCCGGGTCCAGCCGCGGCGACTGCGCCAGGCGCGAATTGAACAGCTGCTCGCAGGCCCAGGCGGCTTCGCCGAAGTCCTTCAGCCCGACCATGCGCGAGCTGCCCTTGAGCGTGTGGAAGGCGCGCCTGACGGCGGTCATCTCACCCAGATCCTCGGGCTCCTCGGCCAGGCGGGCGAGCGACTCGCGCGCCGCCGGGATGACCTCGCCGGCTTCCTCGAGGAAGACGGCGCGCATCTCGTCGTCTTCGGCCGACGGCGCCGGCGCGGGGGCGACCGGCGCGGCGGCCACCGGCGGCGGCGGCGCGGACGGCACCGGCGGCGCGACCGGCGGCGGCGCCGGCGCGCGCGGCGCCTCCTGGCCCATCAGCGTCGACAGGCGGCCGGTGTCGGCGTCGTAGCGGAACAGCGACTTCGCCAGCCCCGGCTGCACGCCGAGCATGTCGATCAGGAAACTCAGCGCGCCCAGGTTCTCGGCCAGGCGCTCGAAGACCAGGCGCGCCGGCTCGTGAGTCGGGTCGACCTCGGTCTGCGCCAGCGTGTCGACCTCGTCGCGCATGCGCAGCACGGCCTGCGAGGCCTGGTCCAGGCCCAGCACCGACAGCACGCCGCGCATCGCCGACAGCTGCCCCGGCACCGGGATCAGCGCCTCGCGCTGCGTCGGGTCGCGGAAGTAGGCGTCGATCTGCTTCTCGGCCTCGGACAGACTGGCGCGCAGCTCCTGCACGACGCTGCCCATCGTCTGGCGGTCGCTGACGCGGCGGTACAGCTCCTCCATCCAGGGCTCGAGCGGCGCCTGCGGCTGGCCGCGGCGCACGTCGTCGACGCGGCGCGCCAGGCGCTGCACACGTTCGGGCAGCGCCGGGTGGTCGAACTCGCCGTCTTCCAGCGAGGCGTCCAGGTACAGCAGCGCGGTGGCGACTTCCATCGCCAGCGGCGCCGGCGGCGCGTCCTGCGCGGCGACGGTCTGGGCGGCGGCATCCTGCAGCACGGCGGCCAGCACCTCGCCGGACGGGAACAGGCGCTGCAGCGAATCGCCGACCAGGGTGAACTGCTCGGCCAGGCCGGTGAGCCGGTGCGCTTCGCCGGCGGCGACCCCCGACCAGGCGTCCTTGGCGCCGGCGACACGCTTGTGCGCCTGCGCGACCCAGGCCGGATCGAAGCGCCCCAGGCGGGCGACGTCATAGTCGGCCGCGGCGCTGTCGTCCAGGCGCCAGGCGGCGCGCACCGCGGCCAGGCGCGGCGCTTCGCCCGGGGCCGGCGCACGCGCGCGGGCGCAGAAGAACAGCAGGTCCTGGGCGAGCCGGTCGGAGACCTCGTCGCTGCCGGCGATCGTCGTGCGCAGCTGCGACAGCAGGCGGGAGGCGATGCGCTTGGTGTAGACGTCGCTGGCCAGCAGGCCACGCGCCTGGGCCTCGAAGAAGGCCGCGGCCAGATGCCACAGCGTCGCCAGCCGGCCCTGCGCGCCGGCGGCCAGCGAGGCGCAGACCTCGCCCATCGCCGTCAGACGCGACGGTTCGGGCTGGCGCATCAGCGCCAGCGACAGCGACTCCATCGCCGTGCGTGCCGAGGCGTCGGCGGCGTGCGGGCGCACGCCGGCCTCGGCCGGCAACTCCAGCCAGTGCCAGTCCTGCGGCCAGAGGTCGGCCGGGTGCACGCGGTCGGCACCGGCCAGCGTCTGCACCGCCAGGTACTGCGGGAACATCGCCACCGGCGACACCGGCCGGCGCGACAGCAGCCGCGCCAGGTAGTCCAGCAGCGCGAACGAGGCTTTCTCCAGCGTCTGCACCGCCTTGGCATCGGCCAGCGCCGGCTTGGCGATCCAGCGCTGCACGACGGCTTCGCTGGCGCGCAGCATCGTCGCCGCGGCCGGCAGGCCGACGAGCTCGAGCGCGCCGACGCCCTGGTGCAGGTGCACGCGCGCGGTGCGCAGCACCGCCGGCTCGACGGCGTCGACGTCGGACGCGGCGGCGGCCTCGGCTTCCTTCAGATGCCGGTGCAGCGCCTTGTGCGCCAGCTCGAGCGAGCGGCGCAGTTCGCCGTGCACCCAGGCCAGCGGGCTGAGGTCGTCGGCGCTGCCGCTCAGGCTGTCGGTGACGGCGTTCATCCGCGTCGTCAGGCGATCTTGAAGCGGGCGATCGACGCGCGCAGCTGCTCGGCGGCGCGCGACAGCTCGTGCACCATCTGCGCCGTCGAGCGTGTGCCTTCGCCGGTCTGCTCGGTGACGGCGAAGATGTGCTGGATGTTCTGCGCCACGCCGCCGGCGGACTCGGCTTCGCTCGAGGCTTGCGAGGCGATGCGCGCGATCAGCTCGGCGAGTTCGCGCGTCACGCGGTCGATGTCGGCCAGCGCGCTGCCGGCGGCATCGGACAGCCGCGCGCCTTCGATCACGCCCTGCGTCGAGCGCTCCATGGCGGCCACCGCGTCCTGGGTGTCGCTCTGGATGGTGCGCACGATGGCGGCGATGTTGCGCGTCGCCTCGGCGGAGCGTTCGGCCAGGCGCTGCACTTCCTCGGCGACGACGCTGAAGCCGCGACCGGCCTCGCCGGCGCTGGCGGCCTGGATGGCGGCATTCAGCGCCAGCACGTTGGTCTGCTCGGTGATGTCCGAGATCAGCTCGGTGATCTCGCCGATCTCCTGCGAGCTCTCGCCCAGGCGCTTGATGCGCTTGGAGGTCTCCTGGATCTGGTCGCGGATCGAGTTCATGCCGCCGATCGTGTTCTGCACCGCCTGCTGGCCGGTGGCCGCAGCCTCCAGCGACTGGCGCGCCACCTCGGCGGTGCGCTGGGCGTCGGCCGACACCTCGGTGATGCGGCTGGCCATGCCGAGCACCGACTCGCCGGTCTCGCGGATGACGCGCAGCTGTTCGGTCGACGCGGCGAGCAGCTCGGACGAGGTCTGCTCGACCTGCTGCGTCGTGTCGGTCACGCGCGCCACCGTGCTCTGCACGGCGCCGACCAGCGAACGCAGCTCCTCGACGGTGTAGTTCACCGAGTCGGCGATCGCGCCGGTGATGTCCTCGGTGACGGTGGCCTGCTGCGTCAGGTCGCCTTCGGCGACGGTCTGCAGCTCGTTCATCAGGCGAAGAATGGCGGCCTGGTTGGCGTCGTTGACGCGCTTGGCCTCCAGCTCCTGGCGTTCGGCTTCCAGGCGCTGGCCTTCGGCGAGGCGGGCGCGTGCGGTCTGGTCGGCGACGAACAGGCGCAGCAGGCCGAAGGCGCCGGCGGCCAGCAGCAGCGCCGACAGCACGCCGGGGATCAGGATCGCGGCACGCAGGCCGCCCGAGCCGGCGAGTTCGCCCTGCAGCTCGTCGAGGCCGCGGCGCAGCGGTTCGCTGTCGCGCACGATGGCCGCCTGGGCTTCGCGCGCGCCGACCAGGCCCTGCAGGTTGCCGAGAATGGCGCCGGCTTCGGTGCGCGTCTTGTCGTACTGGGCGATCAGCTGCTGCAGCTGCTCGCGCGCCTGCGGCTCGCGCGTGCCGGGCAGGCGCAGCTCGGGGCTGCCGTCGAGCAGGCCCTGGGCGATCTCGCGGAAGGAGTTCAGGTCCTTGCCGAGCAGGAACACGGCTTCGGCGCTGACGCCTTCGGTGGTCTGGAACTCGTTGGCGCTCTTGCCGATGCGCTGCGTCAGCATGACCAGCTGGCCGACGGCCGACAGCTCGCCGGCGGAGGCGCCGCTCTGCAGCTTCAGCGAGGACACCGTCTCGGCGGTCTCCAGCAGGTCGGCCGACTGGCGGTTGATCGTGCGCAGCGCGGCGCCGACCTGGGTCAGCGTCTTCTGCTGCGCGAGCACCGCACGCGCGCTCTTGTCGGCGCGGTCGACCATCGGCAGCAGAGCCTCGACACGCTCGGCGTGTTCGCCCGAGACCGCCGGCACGTCGCCGCCTTCGGCCAGACCGTGCACGTTGCGCGTCAGGATCTCGACGCTTTCCTTCAGTTCGCCGAAGGCCTGCGGCGTGCCCAGCAGCGCCTGCGTGACCGACTTGGCCAGGCGCTGCGACTGCGTCTGGGCCTGGCCGGCGGCCGACACCTGCTGCGCGCTGCGGCTGGCGGCGACGATGCCGGCGCCGCCGCTCAGCACCAGCCCGGTCAGGCCGATGCCGAAGGCGAAGGCCATCAGCTGCTGCTGGCGCGCGACCGGCAGGCCGCCGACGAAGGGCAGACCGGTGGCCGCGGCCGGCGTGCCGTCCTCGGGCGCGCGAGTGTTGGCGTATTCGCCGGCCAGTTCGGACGGCGCGGCCTCGGAGATGATCGACGAGTCGTCGGCCCGCGTCTCGGCCGGCGCCAGCGTGCCGGGGCCGAGGCGGATCGTCGCGTCCATCGCGTCGCCGGCGACGGTCATGGCATCGGGGGACGGCGACGGTGCCGTGGCGGATTGACCCCGCGCGGGGTTCTTCAGCTTGTCGAGAAGGCTCATTCGGTCCTCGCGGCGTTCGTCATCGGGCGATGCCGAGAAACTGTTCGTGCTGCATCAGCGCGGCCGGATCGATCTCCTGCCAGATGCGCTGACGCTCGTCGCGCCATCGGGGGCCGGCGAACGACGGGCGCGACAGCTCGTCGTCGGGCTCGCGCTGAAGCTGGGCTGCGGTGCGCAGGCCGGCCAGGCGCTCGAACAGCAGCGCCACGTGGCTGCCGACGGAAGGGTTCAGGGCCAGCAGCCGGGCCTGCTCGCGCACGCCTTCGGCGGCGGTCTGCGTCGGCCGCAGGCCGAGGAAGGCTGCGAAGTCGACGACGCCGTGCAGCCCGCCACGCAGGTTGGCGACTCCGACGAACCACGGCCGGGTGTGCGGCACCGGCGCGATCGTGCCGACCGGGAAGATCTCGCCGGCACCGGCCAGCGGCACCAGCAGGCCGACACCGGCGCACTCGATCGCCAGCCACGACGCCGACGGCGCCTCGGTGCGCACGGCGCTCAGCCGCTGGGCCAGGCGGCTCTGCAGCTCCCGCAGGGCGTCGCGCTTGGCCATCGTGTCAGTCGAAGGCGCGGATCTTGGCGAGCAGCTCGTCGGCCTGCACCGGCTTGACGATGTAGTCGCGCGCACCCTGGCGCAGGCCCCAGACCTTGTCGGTCTCCTGGCCCTTGCTGGTGCACATGATCACCGGCACCTCGGCGTAGCGCGGGTCGCGCGTGATCTGGCGCGTCAGCTGGAAGCCGTTCTGGCCCGGCATCACGACGTCCATCAGGATCAGGTCGGGCACCTGCTCCTCGAGACGGCGCATGGCCTCGTCGCCGTTCTCGGCGGTGCGCACGGCGTAGCCGCGTTTGCCGAGGATGTCCGACAGGTGGTGCAGCTCGGTCTTCGAGTCGTCGACGACGAGGATGTTGCGGATGGCCATCGGCGGGCTTCGGTGTTCTGACGGTGCGGCGGCGCCGCGGGATTCAGGCGGCGGCGCGGCGGAAGGACTCCACCGCCCGCAACAGTTGTTCCTTAGTGAACGGCTTGGTCAGGTAATCCTCGGAGCCGACCATGCGGCCGCGGGCCTTGTCGAACAGACCGTCCTTGGACGACAGCATGATGACCGGCACCTTCGCGAAACGCGGGTTGCGCTTGATGATCGCGCAGGTCTGGTACCCGTCCAGCCGCGGCATCAGGATGTCGCAGAAGATCAGTTCGGGATCGTGATCGTTGACCTTGGCGAGCGCGTCGAAGCCGTCCTCGGCCAGCACGACCTCGTGGCCGCCCTGGCGCAGGAAGATCTCGGCGCTGCGCCGGATCGTGTTGCTGTCGTCGATCACGAGGACCTTGGCGCCCGAGGGCACGGCATCGTTCACGTCACTGCCCACCTGTCGAAAAGGAGAGCGCGGCCGTCACCGATGGCCGCCGCTGGAAATCAGATTTCGACCATTTCGAAATCTTCTTTACGGGCGCCGCATTCCGGACAAGTCCAATTCATCGGAACGTCGGCCCATGCGGTACCGGCGGCAAGGCCGTGTTCCGGATCACCGACGGCTTCGTCGTAGATCCAGCCGCAGATCAGACACATCCAGGTTCGGCTTTGGCTCACGTCGGGGCGGTCACTCACTACAATGGGCAACGATTGTAGTCACGCATATCCAAGAAAAATCAAGGATTTGTGAGGACATACGCACCATTCTTCAGGCTTCGCTCGAGGTCCGGCAACGCTGTCGGGCACGGGCTGGCAAAGGCAGCGAGATGACCCCCGACCCCACCCCCGCCACGGAGCTGCAGGATCCCGCGCAGGAACCGCCGCCGCCGGCGTGCGTGATCAGCTTCAACGCCAGCGACCCCAGCGGTGCCGGGGGGCTGGCCGGCGACGTCTCGACGATAGCGGCGATGGGCGCGCACGCGCTGCCCGTGGTGACGTCGATCGTGATGCGTGACACGGCCGAGGTCTTCGACCACCACGAGATCGACGACGACGCCGTCGTCGAGCAGGCGCGCACCATCCTCGAGGACGTCACGATCTCCGGCTGGAAGGTCGGCTTCCTGGGCAACGCCGAGACCGTGAGCGCGGTCGCCGAGGTGCTGTCCGACTACGCCGACGTGCCGCTGGTGGCCTACCTGCCCAGCCTGTCCTGGCTCGACGAGGAGCAGCTGCAGCCCTATCTGGACGCCTTCCGCGAGCTGATCCTGCCGGCCACCGAGGTGCTGGTGGGCAGCCACAAGACGCTGCAGGACTTCCTGCTGCCCGACTGGGACAGCGAGCGGCCGCCGTCGGCGCGTGAACTGGCGGTCGCCGCCGGCGAACACGGCACGCGCTACGTGCTCATCACCGGCGTGATGCTGGCCAGCAAGGGCCACGAGCAGTACATCGACAACGTGCTGGCGTCGCCGCAGGGCGCACTGACCGGCGAGAAGTTCGAGCGTTTCGACACCGCGTTCGTCGGCGCGGGCGACACGCTCTCCGCGGCCCTGGCCGCACTCCTGGCCGCCGGCAGCGAGCTGCAGGCGGCGGTAGGCGAAGCCCTGTCCTTCCTCGACCAGAGCCTGGACGCGGGCTTCCGCCCCGGCATGGGCAACGTCGTGCCCGACCGCTTCTTCTGGGCACTGCCGCCGGCCGAAGACGGCGAGCCCGAAGCCGGCCCCGACGAGCCGGAACCCGGTTTCGACGATCCCAAGACCCAAGGCGCCCCGCGGCGCGTGCACTGAAAACCTTCTCGATGACCACCAACGAACAGCTCTTCGCCCGCGCCCAGGCCGTCATTCCCGGCGGCGTCAACTCGCCGGTGCGCGCCTTCCGCGCCGTCGGCGGCACGCCGCGGTTCATCGCCCGCGCCCAGGGCCAGTACATCTGGGACGCCGAGGACAAGCGCTACATCGACTACATCGGCTCCTGGGGCCCGATGATCCTGGGCCACGGCCACCCGGCCGTGCTCGAAGCGGTGCAGAAGGCGCTGCTCGAAGGCTTCAGCTTCGGCGCGCCGACCGAGCGCGAGATCGAACTCGCCGAAGCCATCATCGCCCAGGTGCCGAGCATCGAGCAGGTGCGCCTGGTCTCCAGCGGCACCGAAGCCGGCATGAGCACGCTGCGCCTGGCGCGCGGCGTCACCGGCCGCAGCAAGATCGTCAAGTTCGAGGGCTGCTACCACGGCCACGCCGACGCGCTGCTGGTCAAGGCCGGCTCGGGCCTGGCGACCTTCGGCCACCCGACCTCCGCCGGCGTGCCGGCCGAGGTCGTGCAGCACACGCTGGTCCTCGAATACAACAACGTCGAGCAGCTCGAGGAGACCTTCGCCGCCCAGGGCGACGAGATCGCCTGCGTGATGCTGGAGGCGATCGCCGGCAACATGAACTTCGTGCGCGCCTCGGTGCCGTTCGTGAAGAAGCTGCGCGAGCTGTGCACCAAGCACGGCGCGCTGCTGGTGTTCGACGAGGTGATGACGGGCTTCCGCGTCGCGCTCGGCGGCGCGCAGAGCGTCTACGCCAAGCTGATCCCGGGTTTCGAACCCGACATGACGGTCTTCGGCAAGGTCATCGGCGGCGGCATGCCGCTGGCGGCCTTCGGCGGCAAGAAGGACGTGATGAAGCAGCTCGCGCCGCTGGGCCCGGTCTACCAGGCCGGCACGCTGTCGGGCAACCCGGTGGCCACGGCCTGCGGCCTGGCGACGCTGGCCGAGATCACCAAGCCCGGCTTCTACGAGGCGCTGGCCGCCAAGACGAAGGCGATGGTCCAGGGCATCGCCGACGCCGGCCGCGAAGCGGGCGTGCCGATCGTCACCGACTGCGAAGGCGGCATGTTCGGCTTCTTCTTCGCCGACGCCCTGCCGCAGAACTACACCCAGGTGATGGCCACCGACAAGGAGCGCTTCAACCGCTTCTTCCACGGCATGCTGGACCACGGCGTCTACCTCGCCCCGGCGATGTACGAAGCCGGCTTCGTCAGCGCGGCGCACACCGACGAGGACCTCGCGGCGACGAAGGCCGCGGCGCTGGCGGCGCTGCGCGGCTGACGCCCTGCCCCTGCAACGAACGGCCGCCCTCGGGCGGCCGTTTGTCTTTCCCGCCACTCCCATGCGCAAGCCTTGCGCTGCGCCGCGGCGAACGGCCACGCCCGGCCTAGACTGCGAGCAAGAGCCGAAACGAAACCGGCCGAAGGGAGTGGAATCGATGTCTATGCTTCTGCGGACACTGCGTCCGTTGCTGTCGACCTGCCTGGCGTTCATGCTGGGCGCCGGAGCCGGTGCACAGGCCGCCGGTGCGCCCGACCCGGCGCCCTATGTCAGGCCGGCACAGACGGCCGGCGCCACGCTGTCGCCCTCGGGCAAGCGGCTGGCCGTCATCGTGACCAACGAGAAGGGCCGGCGCGCGCTCGCGGTCATGGACCTGCCGATGGACAAGCCGCCCCGGGTGCTGCAGTCCTACGAGCGGGCATCGGTCGACTGGGTGCAATGGGTCAACAACGACCGGCTGATCTTCCGCATCACCGAGTGGGGCGCCGACGTCCAGATCCGCGAAGACGGCCGCGCGATCTCCGCCATCGACCACGACGGCCAGAACGAGGTGCTGCTCACGTCCTGGCGACTGAGCAGCGACACCGCGCAGACGCGCATCCGTTCGCGCGTCCTGCCCTACACCTGGGACCTGCTCGAGACGCTGGACGACGGCAGCGACGACGTCGTCATGGAGGAGGCCAAGTTGGACGCGATCGGCGACTTCCGCGGGCGCCGCCTCGGACGCCTCAACACGCGCACCGGCGTCATGACGCCGATCCTGCTGGGCGCCGAGATCGCCTTCAACGGTCAGGCGTTCGAGCTGGACAGCCACGGCAACCCGCGGGCCGTGCGGGTGCAGTTGCGTGACCGCGACCGGCTGTACGTGCACGGCACCGATGCGCAGGAGTGGCGGCTCGTCTCCGACCACGGGCTGATGGACCCGGACACGATCACGCCGATCCAGATGGAAGGACCGGACGAGCTGGTGGTGCGGGGCGCGATCGGTGGCGACACGCAGGGCCTGCACGTCCTGGACCTGCGCACCGGAAAGATCAACCCCGAGCCGCTGCTCGCCGTGGCGCGCTACGACGTCGACATGGAGCCGGACGGGACCGTGGTCGACAAACGTGCAGGACGCGTGCTCGGGGCCAGGCTGAAAGCCGACCGGCCGACAACGGTGTGGTTCAGCGAGCGCATGGCGGCCATCCAGCAGGCCGTGGACAAGGCACTGCCCGACCGCTTCAACGAGGTCGCCTGCGGCCGCTGCGAAGCCTCGCGCTTCTTCACCGTGCGCTCGCTGTCGGACCGCCAGCCCGCCGAGTTCCTGCTGTACGACGACGAGAAGCGGTCGCTGTCGCTGATCGGCGGCAGCCGCCCCTGGCTGGACCCGTCGACGCAGGGACGCCGCAGCTTCCACTGGATCAAGGCGCGCGACGGACTGCCGCTGCCGGTGGTCGTGACCCATCCGGCCGGGCATGGCGAGAAGGAGCGCCTGCCGGCGGTCCTGCTCGTGCACGGCGGCCCCTGGGTGCAAGGCACGGACCGCAGCTGGAGCCGGTGGGCGCAGTTTCTCGCGGCGCACGGCTGGCGGGTCATCGAGCCGAACTTCCGTGGCACCCTGGGATACGGCTATCGCCACTTCAGCGCCGGCTTCCATCAATGGGGCCTCGCGATGCAGGACGATCTGGCCGACACGGTGAAGTGGGCCACCGAGCAGGGGCTGATCGACGGCCAGCGCGTCTGCATCTTCGGCGCCAGCTACGGCGGTTATGCCGCCTTGATGGGGCCGGTCAAGCACCCTGACCTGTACCGCTGCGCCGCCAGCCTGGCCGGCGTCACCGACATCCGGCTGATGTTCACCAGCGCACGTGCGGACTTCAGCCGCAACCTGCGGCGCTACGACATGCCGCTGATGATCGGCGACCCGGACAAGGATGCGGCCATGCTGCGCGAGAACTCGCCGGTGGAGCGCGTCGCCGACATCAAGGTGCCGGTGCTGCTGGCCCAGGGCGGCGAGGATCACCGCGTCCCGAAGGAGCATGCCGACGTCTTCGAATCCGCCGCGCGCCGCGCCGGCGTGAAGATCGAGCGCCTCGACTACGCCTTCGAGGGACACGGCTTCGTCAACGCTTCCAGCGAGGCGCAGTTCCTCAAGCACCTCGCCGACTTCATCGCCCGATCGCTGAAGGCCGATCCCTCGGCACCCGTTGCCGGCAAGCCCTGAGAGTCCCGGCCGCCTGAAGGCGGCCGTTTTCGTTGCGGCGCCGCCGCGCCGGCGGCACTTCTTGAGCGCGACGCGGGGACAGGCCGGGGTCGCTGCATAGACTGCCCTCGCGGAGCCGCTCCAAGACTGCCGGCCCGATCAAGGGAGTAAGTTCGATGCGTTTGCCACACGGGACCGGCCGCTGGATCGGCCGCCTCTTCGTCGCCTGCCTGCTGGGCAGCGCCTTGTCGGCCCAGGCCGTCGATCCCACGGCCTACGTCGCGCAGGCCCAGTTCTCCGCCGCCAAGCTGTCCCCGTCGGGCAACCGGCTGGCGCTGGTCCTGCACAACGACAAGGGCCGCAACGCGCTGGCGGTGATGGACCTGCCGCCGACCAAGCCGCCGCGCGTGCTGCAGTCCTACGACCGCGCCTCGGTCGACTGGGTGAAGTGGGTCAACGACGACCGCATGATCCTGCGCATCACCGAATGGGACACCCAGATCCGCTCGAACGGCAGCGCGATCTTCGCCATCGACCACGACGGCCAGGACGAGGTGATGCTGAGCTCGCGCAGCTACTCGCGCGGCGCTTCCAAGATCCGATCGCACGTCCTGTCCTACGCCTGGGACTTCCTCGAAGCTCTGGACGACGGCAGCGCCGACGTCATCATGACGGAGACCAAGTTCGATGCCATCGGCGACCCGAGCGGCCTGCGCCTGGGCCGGGTCAACACCAAGACCGGCGTGATGACGCCCATCATCCTGGGCGGCGAGATCTCGCTCAACGGCATCGCCTGGGAGTTCGACGTGCACGGCACGCCGCGTGTCGTGCGCGTGCAGTCCAAGGACCGCGACCGGCTGTTCGTGCATCGCGCGGCGAAGAATGCCTGGGAACCGGTCTGGGACCGCAACGTGCTGGACACCGACACGCTGTCGCCGATCCAGATCGAAGGCGCCAAGGACCTCGTCGTCGCGGCGGCGATCGGCGGCGATACCAGCGGCCTGCACGTGCTCGACCTGGACAAGGGCCAGATCGACCCCGAACCGCTGCTGCACGTGGCGCGCTACGACGTCGACGGCACGATCATCGACAAGCGTGCCGGCAAGGTCGTCGGCGCCACCCTGACGGCGGACCGCCCGACGACGGTCTGGTTCGGCGATCGCATGGCGGCGATCCAGCAGGCCGTCGACAAGGCACTGCCCGACCGGTTCAACCATGTGCGCTGCGGCCGCTGCGAGAGCTCGCGTTTCTTCACCGTGCTGTCGCAGTCCGACCGGAACCCGGGCGAGTTCCTGCTCTACGACGACGAGAAGAAGTCGATCTCGCCGATCGGCACCGTGCGACCCGCGATCGACCCGGCGACGCAGGGACGCCGCAGCTTCCACTGGATGCAGGCGCGCGACGGGCTGGCGATGCCGGTCGTCGTGACGCATCCGGCCGGCCACGACGCCAAGGAGGCGCTGCCCGCGGTCGTGCTGGTGCACGGCGGCCCCTGGGTCCAAGGCGCCAACCGGACCTGGGACGCCTGGGCACAGTTCCTGGCGGCCAACGGCTGGCGGGTCATCGAGCCGAACTTCCGCGGCAGCCTGGGCCTGGGCACCCGCCACTTCACGGCGGGGTTCAGGCAATGGGGCCAGGCGATGCAGGACGACCTGCAGGACGCGGTGCGATGGGCGGCCAAGGAGGGGCTGATCGACGCCAAGCGAGTCTGCATCTTCGGCGCCAGCTACGGCGGCTATGCCGCCCTGATGGGGCCGGTGCGCCACCCGGACACCTATCGCTGTGCCGCCAGCTTCGCGGGCATCACCGACATCGAACTGATGTTCACCAGCGCCCGCGCCGACGTCACGCGCAACCAGCTGCGCTACGGCATGCCGCAGATGATCGGCGACCCGGACAAGGACGCGGCGATGCTGCGCGCCAACTCGCCGGTCCAGCGCGTCGCCGACATCAAGGTGCCCGTGCTGCTGGCCCAGGGCGGCTACGACCGCCGCGTCCCGAAGGAGCATGCCGACGACTTCGAGGACGCCGCGCGCAAGGCCGGGGTGCAGATCGAACGCCTCGACTATCCCTTCGAGGGCCACGGCTTCGTCGAGCTGGAAAGCGAAGTCGACTTCCTGAATCGCCTCGCGGACTTCCTGAAGCGTTCGCTGGAACGCTGACGCCCAGGCGTCAGGCTGCGGCCGGCCCGCCGGGGCCGGCTGCCTAGAATGCCCGGATGCATCTCCACATCCTCGGCATCTGCGGCACCTTCATGGGCGGCATCGCCGCCCTCGCCCGCGAAGCCGGCCACCGCGTGACCGGCTGCGACGCCAACGTCTACCCGCCGATGAGCGACCAGCTGCGCTCGCTCGGCATCGAGCTGATCGAGGGTTTCGGCGCCGACCAGCTGGCGCTGAAACCCGACGTCTTCGTCATCGGCAACGTCGTCACGCGCGGCAATGCGCTGATGGAAGCCATCCTCGACGCCGGCGCCGCCTACACCAGCGGGCCGCAGTGGCTGGCCGAGAACGTGCTCTTCGGCCGCCACGTGCTGGCCGTCGCCGGCACGCACGGCAAGACGACGACGACCTCGATGCTCGCCTGGATCCTCGAGCAGGCCGGGCTGGAGCCGGGTTTCCTCGTCGGCGGCGTGCCGCTGAACTTCGGCGTCTCGGCGCGCCTGGGCGGCGGCCGGTTCTTCGTCATCGAGGCCGACGAGTACGACACGGCGCTGTTCGACAAGCGCAGCAAGTTCGTGCACTACCGGCCGCGCACGGCGATCCTGAACAACCTCGAGCACGACCACGCCGACATCTTCCCGGACCTGGCGGCGATCGAGACCCAGTTCCACCACCTCGTGCGCACCGTGCCGGCGAGCGGCCGGCTGGTCGTCAACGCGCGCGACGAGGCGCTGCAGCGTGTTCTGCAGCGCGGCTGCTGGAGCGAGGTGCAGCGTTTCGGCCCGAAGCGCGAGGAGCCCGGCGCACTGCGCGCACGCGGCGAGCCGCACGCCTTCGACGTGCTGCGTGGCAGCCTGAAGATCGGCCGCGTCGACTGGGCGCTGCTGGGCGAGCACAACCAGCTCAACGCGCTGGCGGCGATCGCCGCCGCCGAACACGCCGGCGTCGCACCGGACGCCGCGGCGGCCGCGCTGGCCGCGTTCCAGAACGTGCGCCGGCGGCTGGAGCTGCGCGGCGAAGCCGGCGGTATCAAGGTCTACGACGACTTCGCCCACCACCCGACGGCGATGCGCACGACGATCGACGGGCTGCGCCGCAAGGTCGGTGCCGGACGCATCCTCGCCGTCTTCGAGCCGCGCTCGAACACGATGAAGCTGGGCACGATGAAGGCCCAGCTGCCCTGGGCGCTGGAAGACGCCGACCTCGCCTTCGGCCTGCAGGGCGACTGGGGCTGGAGCGTCAAGGAAGCGCTGGCGCCGCTGGGCGCCAAGGCGGCGACGGCCGACACGGTGGACGCGCTGGTGGCCGCGATCGCACGCGCCGCCAAGCCCGGCGACCACGTCGTGTGCATGAGCAACGGCGGCTTCGGCGGCATCCACGCCAAGCTGCTGGCGGCGCTGCAGGGCAACCCGTGAGCTTAGGGCCGACCCACCTGCTGTATCTGCACGGCTTCCGCTCCTCGCCGCAGTCGGCGAAGGCGCGGCGTGTCGCCACCTGGCTGGCCGAGCACCGGCCCGACGTGCAGTTCTGGAGCCCGCAGCTGCCGCCGTCGCCGCGTGCCGCGGTGGCGATGCTGCTCGACGGCACGGCCGACTGGCCGGAGACGTCGGCCGTCGTCGGCAGCTCGCTCGGCGGTTTCTACGCCACCGCGGTGGCCGAAGCGCGCGGCTGGACGGCCGGCGTGCTGAACCCGGCCGTCGATCCGGCACGCGACCTCGCCGCCTACATCGGCGAGAACAAGCAGTTCCACAAGCCCGAGGAGAGCTTCTTCTTCCTGCCCGAATACGTCGACGAACTGCGTGCCTTGCGGCCGACGGCGATCACGCGGCCCGGGCGCTACTTCGCCGTCGTCGCCACCGGCGACGAGCTGCTGGACTGGCGCGAGATGCACGCACGCTACGCCGGCGCGACGATCCGCCTCGTCGAGGGCAGCGACCACGCGCTGTCCGACTTCGACGAGCACCGTCCCCACCTGCTGAGGTTCCTGCGGCTATGCGATTGAAGGACAAGGTCTGCATCGTCACCGGCGCTGCCCAAGGCATCGGCGCGGCCACCGTCGCGAAGTTCGCCGCCGAAGGCGCCGTCGTCGTCGCCTGCGACCGCCACGCCGACACCGTGCCCGGCGCCGCCGAGAGCCTGGCCGTCGACGTGACCGTGCGCGCCCAGGTCGACGCGATGGTCGCCGCGGTGAAGGCGAAATACGGCCGCATCGACGTGCTGGTCGACAACGCCGGCATCACGCGCGACGCGCGGCTGGTGAAGATGACCGAAGAGCAGTTCGACGCCGTCATCGACGTCAACCTGCGCGGCGTCTTCCACTGCGCGCAGGCGGTGGCGCCGCTGATGATCGAGCAGGGCGCGGGCGTGATCCTCAACGCCAGCAGCGTCGTCGGCATCTACGGCAACTTCGGCCAGACCAACTACGCCGCGTCCAAGTTCGGTGTCATCGGCTTCACCAAGACCTGGAGCCGCGAACTCGGCCCCAAGGGCGTGCGCGTCAACGCCGTCGCGCCGGGTTTCGTCGCCACGCCGATCCTGGAGACGATCCCGGCCAAGGTGCTGGAGCACATGCGCGAGCAGGTGCCGCTGCAGCGCCTGGGCCGGCCGGAGGAGATCGCCGCCGTCTACGCCTTCCTGGCCAGCGACGAGGCCAGCTACGTCAACGGCGCCGTGCTCGAGGTCTCGGGCGGCATGACGGTGTAGCGCGCGACGGCGCCAACTTCCCCACGCTTCGGCGGTGCCGGCCGCGGACGCCGGGCGGCCGGATCGCGCAAGTATTAGGAGGAGGCCGGGCGCAGCCCGGCCGGGGGACATGGAGCGAGCCGGCCGCCCGGTGGCCTCGGCGGCAGCAACGCCGAAGTCCGCCTATGCACACCGGACATGACACCGATCGAAACCCGGCGATCCGGCGAGCCCGGCGCCCCGGCCGCTAGTGGACAATCGCCCGGTGACTTATGCCCTGTTCGACGACGCCGGGAAATTCCACGCCGGCCGCGTGATGTCCGAAGCCGAGAGCTCGATGCAGATCGAGCTCGATTCCGGCAAACGCGTGAAGGTGAAGGCGGCCAACGTGCTGCTGCGCTTCGAGAAGCCGGCCCCGGCCGAGTTGATCGCCCAGGCGCAGGCGCTGGCGGCGGAAATCGACCTCGACCTCGCCTGGGAGTTCGCGCCCGAAGGTGAATTCGGTTTCGCCGACCTGGCGCGCGACTATTTCGACGCTTCGGCCGGCCCCGACAAGCAGGCCGCGGCACTGTTCCGCCTGTTCGAGGCGCCGCACTACTTCCGCCGCCTCGGCAAGGGCCTGTTCCGCAAGGCGCCCGAGGAGACGGTGAAGGCGGCGCTGCTGGGCATCGAGCGCAAGAAGCAGCTCGCGGCGCAGATCGAGGCCTGGGCCGGCGAGATCGCGGCCGGCCAGTGCCCGCCGCCGGTGCGCGAGCAGCTCTACCGCATCCTCTTCAAGCCCGACAAGAACGCGCCGGAATACAAGGCCGTCGTCGAAGCCGCCAAGCGCACGCAGCGCGCGCCGCTGGACCTGCTGAAGGACGCCGGCGCGATCGACAGCCCCTACCAGTTCCACTGGCGGCGTTTCCTGTTCGAAGCCTTCCCGCAGGGCACCGGCTTCCCGGCGCTGGCCGCGCCGGCGATCAAGGACGAGCTGCCGCTGGCCGCGGTGCAGGCCTTCTCGATCGACGACTCGCAGACCACCGAGATCGACGACGCGCTGTCGATCCAGGGGCTGGGCAGCGGCACCGTGGTCTTCGGAGTGCACATCGCCGCGCCAGGCCTGGCGGTGCAGCCCGAGTCGCCGGTCGACAAGGTCGCACGCGACCGTCTGTCCACCGTCTACATGCCGGGCTGGAAGATCACGATGCTGCCCGACGAGGTCGTGCAGGCCTACACGCTGATCGAAGGCCGCGACTGCCCGGCGGTGAGCCTGTACGCGACGGTCGACGAAGCGACTTTCGAAGTGCGCGGCGTCGAGACCAAGCTCGAACGCGTGCCGATCGTCGCCAACCTGCGCCACGACAAGCTCGACGACGTCATCACCGAGGCGACGCTGGCCGGCGAGGCGCCGGCCGAATACGCCTTCGCCGCCGAACTGGCCTTCTGCTGGCGCTTCGCGAAGGCGCTGAAGGCGGCGCGCGAAGTCGTGCGCGGCAAGCCCGAGAACTTCAACCGGCCGGACTACAACTTCCGCCTCGAAGGCAACACGGCCGAGCCCGACGGCAGCGAACGTGTGCAGATCACGACGCGCCGGCGCGGCGCGCCGCTGGACCTGATCGTCTCCGAAGCGATGATCCTGGCCAACAGCCGCTGGGGCGGCTGGCTGGCCGAATGCGGCGTGCCGGGCATCTACCGCAGCCAGGCCAGCCTGCTGCCGGGCATCAAGGTGCGCATGGGCACCAAGCCGGCGGCGCACGCCGGCATGGGCGTCGCGCAGTACACCTGGGCCACGTCGCCGCTGCGGCGCTACGTCGACCTCGTGAACCAGTGGCAGATCATCGCCTGCGCGCGCCACGGCCGCACCGCGGCGCTGGCGGCGCCGTTCCGGCCCAAGGACGCGTCGCTGTTCTCGATCATCTCGGGCTTCGACGCCGCCTATTCGGCCTACAACGACTTCCAGCACGGCATCGAACGCTTCTGGACGCTGCGCTGGATCGAGCAGAACGGCGTCACCGAGCTCGAGGCCGCGGTGATGAAGGGCGGGCTGGTGCGTGCCGAGACGCTGCCGCTGGTCTTCCGCGTCCCCGGCACCGAGGACTGGCCGCGCGGCGCGCGGCTGCGCGCCCGTGTCGCCGGCATCGACCTGCTGACGCTGGACCTGCACGCCACGCTGGTCGCGCGCATCGACGACGAACCGCCCGAGGCGGTCGCCGAGGTCGACGACGAAGCCGAAGCCGTCGGCCCGCTGACGCTGGCCATCGACGTCGACGACGCCCCTGCCGGAGATGCCGCCGCTTAAGTTCGCCGCGCTGGCCAAGCTGTCGGCGCTGCAATGGGCGCTGCTGGCGTCCGTGGCCGTGCACGGCGTGCTGCTGACGGTGCGCTTCGTCGACCCGGAGGCGTTCAACCGCGTGTTCCGCGACACGCCGCTGGACGTCATCCTCGTCAACGCGCGCTCGAACGAGGAGCCGACCGAAGCCCAGGCCATCGCCCAGGTGCGCCTGGCCGGCGGCGGCGACGCGGCCCGCGGCCGCGCCACCTCGCCGCTGCCGCGCTCGCACCAGACCCAGGCCGGCGACGCCGCCGACGAAGCCCGCAAGCGCATCGAGGACCTGCAGGAACAGCAGCAGCAGTTGCTGGCGCAGATGCGGCGCGAACTCGCCGCGCTGCCGCCGCCCGACCCGCGCCGCGACACCGGCAGCCCGCAGGAACGCGAGCGCGAGGAGCACCGCCGCCAGCTGCTGCAGATGCTCGCCGAGATCGAGAAGCGCATCAACGAAGAGAACGCCCGGCCGCGCAAGCGCTACATCAGCCCGGCGACGCGCGAGGAGGTCTACGCGCTCTATTACGACCTGCTGCGCCGGCGCATCGAAGACCGCGGCACACGCAACTTCCCCGAGCGCAACGGCGTCAAGCTCTACGGCGAACTGGTGATGAACGTCACCGTCGACGCCGCCGGCCGTGTCGTCGACACCGAGATCGTGCGCCCGAGCAGCTCGCGCGTGCTCGACCAGCAGGCGATGGCCATCGTGCGCGCCGCCGCCCCCTTCGGGCCGTTCACGCCGGCGATGCGCCGCCAGGCCGACCAGATCGTCGTCACCTCGCGTTTCCGCTTCACGCGCGAAGAAGGCCTGGAAACGATCCCGCTCGCCCGCTGACCCCGTGACCCGCATGACCGCTCCCGACCGCTACGCCGTGCTCGGCCACCCGGTGGCGCACAGCCAGTCGCCCTTCATCCATGCCGAATTCGCGCGCCAGACCGGCGAGGCCGTGGAGTACGGCCGCGTCGAATGCCCGCTCGACGACTTCGAGGCGACGCTGCGCGCCTTCGCCGCCGGCGGCGCCCGCGGCTGCAACATCACCGTGCCGTTCAAGTTCGAGGCCCCGCGCCTGGCCGCCCGCGTGACGCCGCGTGCGGCGCTCGCCGAGGCGGCCAACGTGCTGCGCTTCGACACCGACGGCTGGAGCGCCGACAACAGCGACGGCATCGGCCTGGTGCGCGACCTGGAGCTGAACGCCGGCCAGCCGGTCGCCGGCCGGCGTGTGCTGCTGATCGGCGCCGGCGGTGCCGCCGCCGGCGTGCTGGGGCCGCTGATCGAGGCCCGCGCCGCCGCCGTCACCGTCGTCAACCGCACGCCGGCCCGCGCCGCGGCGCTGGTCGCGCGCCACGCGGCGCTGGCCGCCGAACACGGCTGCACGCTCGCCGCCGCCGGGCTGGACGCACACGGCACCGGTTACGACATCGTGCTCAACGCCAGCGCCAGCAGCCTGGCCGGCTCGGCCGTGCCGGTGCCGGCCTCGGTGCTGGCACCGGGCGCACTGGCCGTCGACCTGATGTACGGGCCGGCGGCCGAGCCCTTCCTCGCCTGGGCGCGCGCTGCAGGCGCACGCGCGCACGACGGCCTGGGCATGCTGGTCGAACAGGCGGCCGAGGCGTTCTGGTTCTGGCGCGGCGTGCGCCCCGAAACGGCGCCCGTGCTGGCCGCGCTGCGCGCGCGTGTGGAGGCCAAGGCGTGAAGCGCCACGTCTGGCGGCTGGCCGTGCTGGTCGTCGTCTGCGGTTTGGCGCTGCAGGCCTTCTTCGCCTTGCGTGTCGCCGCGATGGCGGTGGTCGACCCGCAGTCCACCGCCTTCCAGCGCAGCGAAGCTTGGCGGCTGCTCGTCGAGCAGCACCGGCTCGACTGGACGCAGGACTGGGTGCCGCGCGAGCGCCTGGGGACCCATATCCAGCGCGCCGTCATCGCCAGCGAAGACGCCGGCTTCGCCGAGCATTCCGGTGTCGAATGGGACGCGATCGAGCAGGCCTGGGAACGCAACCAGCGCGCCGAGGCACGGTTCGAGGCCGGCCGCGCGAAGACCGCCAAGATCGTCGGCGGCTCGACGATCACGCAGCAGCTGGCCAAGAACCTGCTGCTGTCGGGCGAACGAACAGCCCTGCGCAAAGCCCAGGAACTGGCGATCACGATGATGCTCGAGGCCTTCCTGTCCAAGCAGCGCATCCTGGAGATCTATCTGAACAACGTCGAATGGGGCGAAGGCGTGTTCGGCGCCCAGGCCGCCGCACGTCACTACTTCCGCGTCGACGCCCAGCGCATGTCGGCGACGCAGGCCGCGCGCCTGGCGGTGATGCTGCCGGCGCCCAAACGGTTCGAGAAGAAGCCCAATTCGGGCTACGTCGCCGGGCGCGCGCAGACCATCGTCGCGCGCATGGGCGCGGTGGAGTTGCCATGAGCCTTCACCAAGCCGAGATCGCCGCGGCGGCGGCGCGCCTCGTCGTCGAGGACGGCCTGGAATACGCCGCCGCCAAACGCAAGGCGGCGCGCGACCTGGGCCGCCGCGCCGGTCGGGCCGGCGAGCTGCCGAGCAACGAGGAGGTCGAGGACGAGGTCCGCGCCTATCTGGAACTGTTCTGCGCCGACACCCAGCCGGCCGAGCTGCGCGCGCTGCGCGAGACGGCGCGCGTCTGGATGCGCCGTCTCGCCGAGTTCCGCCCGCACCTGGCCGGCGCCACCTGGCGCGGCACCGCGACACGGCGCTCGGCGGTACTCATCGACCTGTACTGCGACGACTCCAAGGCCGCCGAGATCGCGCTGATCAACGCCGGCGTCGATTACGACGTCGCCAGCATCGAACGCCCGGGCGCGCCCGAGACCTCGGTGCTGATCGTCGGCAGCCGCAACGCCGAACTCGGCGAGATCGTCACGCTGCAGCTCGTCGTCAACGAACACGACGCGCTGCGCGGCGCACTGAAACCCGACGCGCGCGGGCGCAGTTGGCGCGGCGACCTGGCGGCGCTGGAACGATTGCTGGCCGAGGGCGACGCATGATCCGCCGCGCGCTGCTGGCCGCCGCGGTGGGCGGCGTCGGCGCCGGGCTGGCCTGGCGCTGGTTCGAGAGCCGACGGCTGGACCCCGGCGAAGAAGCGCTCTGGGCCGCGCGCTACCCGCGGCCGGACGGCGGCGAACTGGCGCTGGCCGAGCTGCGCGGCCGGCCGCTGATCGTCAATTTCTGGGCGCCCTGGTGCCCACCCTGCGTGAAGGAGATGCCGGCGCTGGACCGCTTGCAGCGCCGGCGCAGCGACGTCACCATCCTGGGAATTGCCATTGATCAAGCCGAGCCGGTGCGCCGTTTCCTGGAGCGCAGCCCCGTCTCGTTCCCGATCGCGATCGCCGGTTTTGCCGGCATCGGCCTGTCGCAAGGCCTCGGCAACCCTGGCAACGGCCTGCCGTACACGGTGCTGATGGCACCTTCCGGCCGCCAGATCAAGCACAAGTTCGGCGAGACCGACGAAGCCGAGCTCGAGTCCTGGCTGGCCTGATCTCCGCCCGCCGACGGGGGTGTTTTGAGCGATCTTCGATAATTTGCTGCCATCTGCAACGAAATTGGCGTAGAGTCCGCCGTCTCCGCGAGGCCGTGGGCTCTGATCCGGAGCCACGAGACGACTCGCAGTTCTGGAAAATAGGCATCAGAAGCGCGCCGATCGACCAGACTTATTGACCGGCCGCAGCCAGCCGACCCCGTTCAGGGTTCAGGCTACGCCGTTCACCACGTATCAGCGCGGGACACCGCCCGCCCCGTCAGAAGAGGACCGACATGGACCTGAGAAAGCTCAAGACGCTCATCGACCTCGTTTCCGAGTCGAACATTTCCGAACTCGAGATCACCGAAGCCGAGGGCAAGGTCCGCATCGTGAAGGGTGGCGTCGCGACGGTCGCGATGGCGCCGATGGTCGCCGCCGCGCCGGTGGCCGCGCCGGCCCCGGCGGCCGCCGCACCGGCCGCCGCCGAGCCGGCCGCCCCGGCCGAGCCCGAAGGCAAGGTCATCAAGTCGCCGATGGTCGGCACCTTCTATCGTGCGTCGAGCCCGGGCGCCAAGCCCTTCGCCGACGTCGGCCAGCAGATCAAGGAAGGCGAGCCGGTCTGCATCATCGAGGCGATGAAGATCATGAACGAGATCGAAGCCGACTGCTCGGGCCGCATCCTGCGCATCCTGTGCGAGAACGGCCAGCCGGTCGAGTTCGGCCAGCCGCTGTTCATCGTCGAGTGACGCCGCGCCGTGTTCAAGAAGATCCTCATTGCGAACCGGGGCGAGATCGCCCTGCGCATCCAGCGGGCCTGTCGCGAGATGGGCATCAAGTCGGTCGTCGTCTATTCCGAGGCTGACCGCGAAGCCAAGTACGTCAAGCTCGCCGACGAGGCGGTCTGCATCGGCCCGGCGCCCTCGGCGCAGAGCTACCTCAGCATGCCGGCGATCATCTCGACGGCCGAGGTCACCGACGCCGAGGCGATCCACCCCGGCTACGGCTTCCTGAGCGAGAACGCCGACTTCGCCGAGCGTGTCGAGAAGAGCGGCTTCGTCTTCATCGGCCCGACGCCCGAGGCGATCCGCATGATGGGCGACAAGGTGTCGGCCAAGCAGGCGATGATCAAGGCCGGCGTGCCCTGCGTGCCCGGCACCGAAGGCGCGCTGCCCGAGGACCCGAAGGAAATCATCCGCCAGGCGCGTGCCATCGGCTACCCGGTGATCATCAAGGCCGCCGGCGGCGGCGGCGGCCGCGGCATGCGGGTCGTGCACACCGAGGCCGCGCTGCTGAACGCCGTGCAGACGACACGCACCGAAGCCGGTGCCGCCTTCGGCAACCCGGCCGTCTACATGGAGAAGTTCCTGGAGAACCCACGCCACGTGGAGATCCAGATCCTGGCCGACAACTACCGCAACGCGGTGTGGCTCGGCGAGCGCGACTGCTCGATGCAGCGCCGCCACCAGAAGATCATCGAAGAAGCGCCGGCACCGAACATCCCGCGGCGCATCGTCGAGCGTGTCGGCGAACGCTGCGCGGCGGCCTGCAAGAAGATCGGCTACCGCGGCGCGGGCACCTTCGAGTTCCTGTACGAGAACGGCGAGTTCTATTTCATCGAGATGAACACGCGGGTGCAGGTCGAGCATCCGGTGACCGAACTCGTGACCGGCATCGACATCGTGCAGATGCAGATCCGCATCGCCGCCGGCGAGAAGCTGCCGTTCGCCCAGCGCAACATCCAGCTCCGTGGCCACGCGATCGAGTGCCGCATCAACGCCGAGGACCCGTACAAGTTCACGCCGTCGCCGGGCCGGGTGACGATGTGGCACCCGCCGGGTGGCCCCGGGGTGCGTGTCGACTCGCACGCCTATACGAACTACTACGTGCCGCCGAACTACGACTCGATGATCGGCAAGGTCATCGTGCACGGCGACACGCGCGAGCAGGCCCTGGCGCGCATGCGCAGCGCGCTCAGCGAGACCGTGGTCGAAGGCATCCAGACCAACGTGCCGCTGCACCGCGAACTGATGCTGGACGCCAAGTTCATCGAAGGCGGCACCAGCATCCATTACCTGGAAGGCTGGCTCGCCCAGCACAAGCGCTGAGCGGCCGATGATGTACGAGTTGGTCCTTCGCGCCCCCGAGGCGCTGGTCGAGGCGGTCTCCGACGCGCTGTCCGACGAACTCGACGCGCTGTCGGTCTCGGTTGAGGACGCCGACGCCGGCACCGAGTCCGAACAGGCCCTGTTCGGCGAGCCCGACATGCCGGCGCCGCGGCCGGGCTGGGACCGCTCGACGCTGCGCGCGCTGTTCGAGTACGAAGCGGCGGCCGAACGCGCCGCGACGCTGCTGCTGGCGCAGGACTGGACCGAAGGTCTGTCGCTGCAGGCGCTGGAGCCGGTGGCCGAGCAGGACTGGGTGCGCATCACCCAGTCGCAGTTCGGCCCGGTCGAGATCACGCCGAGCTTCTGGATCGTGCCGAGCTGGCACGAGCCGCCCGAGGCCGCCGAGCGCGTGATCCGGCTCGACCCCGGCCTGGCCTTCGGCACCGGCACGCATCCGACGACACGCATGTGCCTGCGCTGGATCGCGGGCCACGCCCAGCCCTGGAGCCGCGTGCTCGACTACGGCTGCGGCTCGGGCATCCTGGCGATCGCCGCAGCGCTGCACGGCGCGGCCGCGGTCGACGCGGTCGACATCGACCCGGCGGCCGTCGACTCGACACGCGCCAACGCCAGCGCCAACGGCGTGACGCTGACCCCCGGCCTGCCGGACGCGGCCGGCGGCCACTACCCGCTGGTGCTGGCCAACATCCTGGCCACGCCGCTGAAGCTGCTGGCACCTCTGCTGGCCGGCTTCGTCGCGCCGGGCGGCTCGCTGGTGCTGGCCGGCATCCTGGAGCGCCAGGCCGACGAACTGAAGGCCGCCTACGCGCCGTTCCTGACCCTCGAAGTGAGCGACCGCGAGGACGGCTGGATCCTGATGACGGCATCCCGCATGGCATGATCGCCGCATGACGCTCGCCGCCCGGTGCCCGTCCTGCGGTACCGTCTTCCGTGTGGTGCAGGACCAGCTTCGGGTCTCCGACGGCTGGGTTCGCTGCGGCCGCTGCGGCGAGGTCTTCAACGCGATCCAGAACCTCGTCGACCTTGACGTCGGGACGCAGATCGCGCCACCGCAGCGCGAGCCCGAACCCGAACCGCCGGCACCGGCGCGCGAGGCGGACTACCGCGCCGCCTGGGACGGCGATCTGGAACTGCCGCCCTCGCCGTCTCCCACGCCCGCGCCGCCGGCTGCTGCGGCGCTGCGCAACGACGTCACCGACGAGACACACGCCGAGACGGTGCTGCTGGAACGCCCGGCCGACGATCTGGAGCCGGAGTGGGACCTGCCGCCGCCGGCGCCGATGGACGAACCACCGGCCGAGGCTCCGGCAATCGACGAAAGCTCCGCGCGCACCGCCGAGCTGCCGTTCGAACCGCCGCTCGCCGCCGATGTGCCGGCCGCTGCGGCGACACCGGCTCCGGCCGAACCCAAGCCGGCCTTCCTGCGCCACGCCGAACGTCGCGAACGCTGGCGTCGCCCCCAGGTGCGGGCCGCGCTGGGCGCCGCCTGCGTGCTCGGCACCGTCGGCCTCGCCGCCCAGGCGGCCTACGAGTACCGCGACTTCGTCGCCGCGCGCTGGCCGGCCGCCCGGCCGGCGCTCGAGGCGCTGTGCCACGCACCGGCCTGCACGATCGGCGCACCGCGTGCGATCGAAGGGCTGAGCGTCGAGAGCAGCGGCCTGGTGCGTGTCGAAGGCACAGCGATGTACCAGCTGCAGCTGCTGCTGCGCAACCGCTCGGCGCTGCCGCTGGCGGTGCCCTCGCTGGACCTGACGCTGTCCGACAGCCGCGGCGGCATCGTCGCCCGCCGCGTGCTGAACCCTGAACAGGCCGGCATCCGCGTCGCCGCGGTCGCGCCGGCGGCCGAAATGCCGATCCAGGTCACGCTCACCACCGCCGGCAAGCCGGTGGCGGGCTATACGATCGAGATCTTCTATCCCTGACCCCCGCGCGCCGGTCGCGCGCGCTTCCCCGGAGTTGCCCATGCCCGCGTTGATCTGCGGTTCGCTCGCTTTCGACACCATCACGACCTACCCCGGCCGCTTCGCGGAGCAGATCCTGCCGGAGCAGATGCACATCCTGAATCTGTCGTTCCTGGTGCCGACGCTGCGCCGCGAGTTCGGCGGCTGCGCCGGCAACATCGCCTACACGCTGCAGGCCCTGGGCGGCGAGGCCGTCGTCATGGCGGCGCTCGGCAACGACGGCGGCGACTACCTGACGCGCATGAAGGGCTGGGGCGCCGACACCTCGCTGGTGATGGTCGACGACAGCTCGTACACGGCGCAGGCGATGATCATCACCGACGTCCAGAACAACCAGATCACCGCCTTCCACCCGGGTGCGATGCAGAACGCGCACCTGGCCAAGGTGCCGGCGCGTGCCGACCTGAAGATCGGCATCATCTCGCCCGACGGCCGCGAGGCGATGGGCGAACACGCCGAGCAGATGCACGCCGCCGGCATCCCGTTCATCTTCGATCCGGGCCAGCAGCTGCCGATGTTCGACGGCCCGGCGCTGCGCCGCATGGTCGAGATCGCGAGCTGGGTCGCGGTCAACGACTACGAAGGTCGCATCCTCTGCGAACGCATCGGCACCGACCTCGCCGGCCTGTCGCGCACCAAGCTGAAGGGCGTCGTCGTGACGCTGGGCGAACGCGGCTGCGAGATCTGGACCGACGGCGAACGCCGCGAGGTGCCGGGCGTCGCGGCGGCCGGCGTCGTCGACCCCACGGGCTGCGGCGACTCCTTCCGCGCCGCCCTGCTCTACGGCCTGGAACGCGGCTGGGACCTGGAACGCTGCGCAGCGCTGGGCAACCGCATCGGCGCGCTGAAGATCGCCTCGCGCGGCGGCCAGAACCACGTCGTCGACCGCGCCGCGCTGGGTCTCTGAGGCCCGCGACGCAGGCATGAAAAAGCCCGGCCGAAGCCGGGCTCGAGAAGAACACCGGCCGCCTCGAGCGGCCGGTTCTTCGTCAGGGCTTGTTGCCGGTCGGGAACGGCCAGGCGGCCGCGGGGCTCAGCGTCGTCTTCGCGGCGGCAGCGGGAGCGGCCGCAGGCGCAGGCTCGGCCTTCTTGGCCGCGGCCTTCTTCGCCGGAGCCGCCTTCTTGGCGGGCGCCGCGGCCTTCTTCGCCGGGGCCGCCGCCTTCTTGGCCGGAGCCGCGGCCTTCTTCGCCGGAGCCGCCTTCTTGGCCGGCGCCGCGGCCTTCTTCGCCGGGGCCGCCTTCTTGGCCGGAGCCGCGGCCTTCTTCGCCGGAGCCGCCTTCTTGGCCGGCGCTGCGGCCTTCTTCGCCGGAGCCGCCTTCTTGGCCGGCGCCGCGGCCTTCTTCGCCGGGGCCGCCGCCTTCTTGGCCGGCGCCGCGGCCTTCTTCGCCGGAGCCGCCTTCTTGGCCGGCGCCGCAGCCTTCTTGACCGCGGCGGCCTTCTTCGCCGGCGCAGCCTTCTTGGCCGGCGCAGCGGCCTTCTTCTCAGCCACGACCTTCTTGGCCGGAGCCGCCTTCTTTGCCGGCGCAGCCTTCTTGGCCGGCGCCTTCTTCGCAGTTGCCATCACGATCTCCTTGATCAAGTTGCAAAGAGCACCGCGCCGTCATGAGCGGCACGGCAATCCGTCGTCCGGCGTTCTGACGCCCGGCAGTGGCCGGGCACTCGCCCCGGTACGACGAATGGGGAAGCGGCCACGGGGCGGCGCGTCTGGCGGCACTGTTCCCGGACCGCGGATGTGAAACGTCGCACGGGCCCCGCGAAGGCACCGTGCGACGGCAGCGGGCCGAGGCCCGCCGGGTTCGGGGAGCGGCGTTTTCCGCTCAATCCCATGAGAGAGCGCCACCGCTCTGGTAGTCGATGACGCGGGTCTCGAAGAAGTTGCGCTCCTTCTTCAGGTCGATCATCTCGCTCATCCACGGGAACGGGTTCTCCTCGTTCGGGAAGAGCGCCTCCAGGCCGATCTGCGTCGCGCGCCGGTTGGCGATGTAGCGCAGGTAGCCCTTGAACATCGAAGCATTCATGCCGAGCACGCCGCGCGGCATCGTGTCTTCGGCGTAGCGGTACTCGAGTTCGACGGCGCGCTCGAACAGCGCGCGGATCTCGGCCTTGAACGCCGGCGTCCACAGCTGCGGGTTCTCGAGCTTGATCTGGTTGATCAGGTCGATGCCAAAGTTGCAGTGCATCGACTCGTCGCGCAGGATGTACTGGTATTGCTCGGCTGCGCCGGTCATCTTGTTCTGCCGGCCCAGCGCGAGGATCTGCGTGAAGCCGACGTAGAAGAACAGGCCTTCCATCAGGCAGGCGAAGACGATCAGGCTCTTCAGCAGCGTCTGGTCCGCCTCGGGCGTGCCGGTGTGGAAGGCCGGGTCCATGATCGCGTCGATGAACGGGATCAGGAACTCGTCCTTGTCGCGGATCGCCGCGACCTCGTGATAGGCGTTGAAGATCTCGCCTTCGTCCAGCCCCAGCGACTCGACGATGTACTGGTAGGCGTGGGTGTGGATCGCTTCCTCGAAGGCCTGGCGCAGCAGGAACTGGCGGCACTCGGGCGCGGTGATGTGCCGGTAGGTGCCGAGCACGATGTTGTTGGCGGCCAGCGAGTCGGCGGTGACGAAGAAGCCGAGATTGCGCTTGACGATGCGGCGCTCGTCTTCGGTCAGGCCGTCGGGATCCTTCCAGAGCGCGATGTCGCGGCTCATGTTCACTTCCTGCGGCATCCAGTGGTTGGCGCAGGTGGCGAGGTACTTCTCCCAGGCCCACTTGTACTTGAACGGAACCAGCTGGTTGACGTCCGTCTGGCCGTTGATGATGCGTTTGTCGGCGACGTTGACGCGCCGCGCATTCGCCGCCGCGACCGGGCGCGAGACCTGCGCGGCATTCGTTGCCGCGACGATTCGTGCGGCGGTGTCCGACTGGGGCGTCATCGCCACGGGGGCGATCGCCGGGGTGCTGCGAACTTCGTCTTCCCAGACCAGCATGTGTGGACGTCCTGTTCTTGAATTATCGAGGGCTTGCTCGGGATCACCAAGCACTAGTTGACATGGGTACGCATTCGGCGGACGCATTAGGTGTCGCCGAATGCGCACTTTGCACGTTAGATGCTCCGAAGCCTTACTGGCAGGCTTCGCAATCGGGGTTGTCGATCGAGCAGAAGCGCACGTCGCTCGCCGGCTCCGCGGCAGCGGCGGCCTCGATGCCGCCGTGCTGCGGCACCGCGTTCATCGCCCCCGGCGCGACGGTGCTCTTCTCGGCGTGCGTCGCGCTCATCGTGCGCAGGTAGTAGGTGGTCTTCAGGCCGCGTGTCCACGCCAGCTTGTAGATCTCGTCGAGCTTCTTGCCCGACGCGCCGGCCATGTAGATGTTCAGCGACTGCGCCTGGTCGATCCACTTCTGGCGCCGCGCCGCGGCTTCGACGAGCCAGCGTGCGTCGACCTCGAAGGCGGTGGCGTAGAGCTGCTTCAACTCGTCGGGCACGCGGTCGATGGCACGCAGCGAGCCGTCGAAGTGCTTCAGGTCCATCACCATCACGTCGTCCCACAGGCCCAGGCGCTTGAGGTCGCGCACCAGGTACTCGTTGACGACGGTGAACTCGCCCGACAGGTTGCTCTTGACCGAGAGGTTGCCGAAGCACGGCTCGATCGAGGCGTCGACGCCGATGATGTTGGAGATCGTCGCCGTCGGCGCGATCGCCACGCAGTTGGAGTTGCGCATGCCGTGCACGGCGATGCGCGCACGCAGCGCCGCCCAGTCCAGCGTCTCGCTGCGGTCGACCTCGACGTGGCCGCCGCGCGCCGCGGCCAGCAGGTCCAGCGTGTCCTGCGGCAGCACGCCGCGGTCCCACAGCGAGCCGCGGTAGCTGGAGTAGCGGCCGCGCTCCTCGGCCAGTTCGCTCGACGCCCAGTAGGCGTAGAAGCACAGCGCTTCCATCGAGCGGTCGGCGAACTCGACCGCGGCGTCGCTGGCGTAGGGCAGGCGCAGCTCGTACAGGCAGTCCTGGAAGCCCATCAGCCCCAGGCCGACCGGGCGGTGGCGCAGGTTGGCGTCGCGCGCCTTCTTCACCGCGTAGTAGTTGATGTCGATGACGTTGTCGAGCATGCGCATCGCCGTCGACACCGTGCGCTTGAGCTTGGCCTGGTCGATGCCGCCGTCGGCCACGTGCTGCGCCAGGTTGATCGAGCCGAGGTTGCAGACCGCGATCTCGCTGTCGCTGGTGTTCAGCGTGATCTCGGTGCACAGGTTGCTGGAGTGCACGACGCCGACGTGCTGCTGCGGGCTGCGCAGGTTGCAGGCGTCCTTGAACGTGATCCACGGATGCCCGGTCTCGAAGAGCATCGTCAGCATCTTGCGCCACAGGTCGCGTGCCGGCAGGCGCTTGCTCGGGCGGATCTCACCCTGCTCGGCCTTGCGCTCGTAGGCGACGTAGGCCTCCTCGAAGGCGCCGCCGAACTTGTCGTGCAGGTCGGGGCACGACGAAGGCGAGAACAGCGTCCAGTCGCCGCCTTCGATCACGCGCTTCATGAACAGGTCCGGAATCCAGTTCGCGGTGTTCATGTCGTGCGTGCGCCGGCGGTCGTCGCCGGTGTTCTTGCGCAGTTCGAGGAACTCCTCGATGTCCAGGTGCCAGGTCTCCAGGTAGGCGCAGACCGCGCCCTTGCGCTTGCCGCCCTGGTTGACCGCCACCGCGGTGTCGTTGACGACCTTCAGGAAGGGCACGACACCCTGGCTCTTGCCGTTGGTGCCCTTGATGTGGCTGCCCAGCGCACGCACCGGGGTCCAGTCGTTGCCCAGGCCGCCGGCGAACTTGGACAGCAGCGCGTTCTCCTTCAGCGCCTCGTAGATGCCTTCGAGGTCGTCGGACACCGTCGTCAGGTAGCACGAGGACAGCTGCGAACGCCGCGTGCCGCTGTTGAACAGCGTCGGCGTCGAGGACATGAAGTCGAAGCTCGACAGCACGTCGTAGAACTCGATCGCACGCGCCTCGCGGTCGATCTCATTGAGCGCCAGGCCCATCGCGACACGCATGAAGAAGGCCTGCGGCAGCTCGATGCGGCGACCCTCGACGTGCAGGAAGTAGCGGTCGTACAGCGTCTGCAGGCCGAGGTAGTCGAACTGCAGGTCGCGCTCGGGCTTCAGCGCCGCGCCCAGCCGGGCGAGGTCGAAGCGCTGCAGTTCCTCGTCGAGCAGTTCGGCCTGCACGCCCTGGCGCACGTACGCGGGGAAGTACTCGGCGTAACGCGCGGCCATCGCCTCGGGGCGCACGTCGGCGCCGAGGATCTCGCGGCGGATCGTGTGCAGCAGCAGGCGCGCGGTGGCGCGCGTGTAGGCCGGGTCCTTCTCGATCAGCGTGCGCGCGGCCAGGATCGCCGCCTTGTAGACCTCGTCCAGCGGCACGCCGTCGTAGAGGTTGCGGCGCGTCTCGGCGAGGATGGGCTCGGCGCGCACGTCGTCGCCGAGGCCGGCGCAGGCCTGCTCGACCAGCGAACGCAGGGCCTCGAGATCCAGCGGCAGGCGCTGGCCGCCGTCGACGACGTGCAGCTCCGGCGCCGCCGGCTTGGGTGCGGCGGCCTGGCGCGAACGCTCCTGCGCGCGGCGCTCGCGGTAGAGCACGTAGGCGCGCGCGACCTCGTGGTGGCCGCCGCGCATCAGGCCCAGCTCGACGTGGTCCTGCACGTCCTCGATGTGGAAGGTGCCGCCGCCCGGACGCGAGCGCACCAGCGCCCGCACGACGCCCTCGGTCAGCTGGTCCACCGTCTCGCGCACGCTGGCCGAGGCCGCGCCCTGCGCGCCGTGCACGGCCAGGAAGGCCTTCATCAGCGCGACGGCGATCTTGTTGGGCTCGAAGGCGACGACCGAGCCGTTGCGGCGAATGATCTGGTAGCCGCTGACGGACGCGGCGGCCGGCGCGGCGGCTTGGCTGCGCACGGGCACGACGGCCTCGGTCGCGGACGACTGGACTGCTTGCATGGGGTTCCCCTGTCGGTGTGTTGGCGTTGGGCGGTGCGCGCCTTCTGCGGGTCGCGGCCGGGTGCGACCACGGCACGAGCCGCGCGCCGCGGCCACCGGGGAAGCGGCCGAGGCGCCGGAGCACGACGCGAGAGGACACTATATCTAGCGCCGGCAAAGCCTGCAACGCACTAGGAATAGCGTTCAGGAGGGTGAAATCCCGCACCGAGAACACACGCCGCGGCACCAGCGCGGCGCAGCGCGTGCGCCATCACGAGGCGGCAGAAGAAGATTCGGCGGCGCTCAGCCGCCGGCCGGCACGATTTGCAGCGCCGGCGCACGCGGCGCGGTCAGGCGCGCCAGCCGCGGCCAGTCGAAGCCGGCGCCAGGGTCGTGTTTGCGCCCCGGCGCGACGTGCTCGTGGCCGGTCACCTCGGCCAGCGGATAGGCGCGCGCCAGCGCCGGCAGCAAACGCGCCAGGCGCGCGTACTGCGCGGTCTCGAAACGTTCGCCCTCGAGACCTTCGAGTTCGATGCCGATCGACCAGTCGTTGCAGTTCTCGCGCCCGCGCCAGACCGAACGCCCGGCGTGCCAGGCGCGCGCGTCGCAGGACACGAACTGCAGCAGTTCGCCGTCGCGACGGACGACGAAATGCGCCGAGACCTGCAGCCCGCGCAGGCGCTCGTAATAGGGATGGGCGTCGCAGTCCAGCGTGTTGGTGAACAGCCGCTCGATGGCGTCACCACCGTACTCGCCCGGCGGCAGGCTGATCGAGTGCAGCACGGCGAGCGTGATCGCGGCGTCCGCCGGCCGCGGCCCGAAGTTGGGCGACGGGATCGCCCGCGCGCCGGCGTACCAGCCGTCGCGCCAGTGGCGCGGCGAGCCGGCCATTCAGTCGTCGCCGCTGCCGATGCCCAGCCGCGCCATGCGGTAGCGCATCTGGCGCAGCGACAAGCCGAGGCTGGCACCGGCGGCGGTGCGGTTGTAGCGGTGGCGTTCCAGCGCGCGCTCCAGGATCTCGCGTTCGACCTGGTCGAGGTAGGCCGCGAGATCGTCGGGCAGCGGCGCCTCGGTGGCGGTGGCGCGCGCCGGCTCGGGCACCGGCATGTCGAGTTCCAGATGCGCCGAATCGGCGAACGCGACCTCGGGCAGGCCCAGATCGCGGCATTCGACGACGCTGCCGCCGGCCAGCGTGACGGCGCGGTGCAGCAGGTTCTCCAGCTCGCGCACGTTGCCCGGGAAGGCGTAGCGCGACAGATGTGCCACGGCCTCGTCGGACAGCACCGGCGGTGGCGACACGCCGGCGTCGCCGGCGATGCGTTCGAGCACCGCGGCGGCGATCGCCGGCAGATCCTGCAGCCGCTCGCGCAGCGGCGGCACGACGATCTCGATGACGTTCAGGCGATAGAACAGGTCCTGGCGGAAACGCCCGGCATGCACCTCGGCGGCCAGGTCCTTGTGCGTCGCGCTGACGATGCGCACGTTGACCGCCAGCTCGGTCGGCGCACCCAGCGGCCGCACCGCACGCTCCTGCACGGCGCGCAGCAGCTTGCTCTGCATCGCCAGCGGCAGGTCGCCGATCTCGTCGAGGAACAGCGTGCCGCCCTGCGCGGCCTGGAAGAAGCCTTCGCGGTCCTCGACGGCGCCGGTGAAGGCGCCGCGGCGGTAGCCGAAGAACTCGGCTTCGAGCAGCGATTCGGGAATCGCGCCGCAGTTGACGGCGACGAACGGCATCGCATGGCGCGGCGACAGCTCGTGGATCGCACGCGCCACCAGTTCCTTGCCGGTGCCCGATTCGCCGTGCACCAGCACCGGCGCCATGCTGCGTGCGACCTTGCCGACCAGGCTGCGCACCTGCTGCAGCGCCGGCGAATCGCCGGCCATGCGGTCGAGCGCTCGCCGGGGCGGCAGCGTGTGGCGGCTTTCGGCGGGGCGCGCCGCGCGCGCCCCGTCGGCCGCCGGCGTGCGCCCCAGCGCCGAGGCCACGACGGCGCGGAACTGGCGCAGGTCGACCGGCTTGGTCAGGTAGTCGTAGGCACCGGACTTCAGCGCCTCGACGGCGTTCTCGGCCGAACCGTAGGCGGTGATGACGATGCCCTTCTCGCCACGCCCGGCGTCCTCCAGGCGGCGCAGCAGGTCCAGCCCGGTGCCGTCGGGCAGGCGCATGTCGGTGATCAGCAGCTGGAAGCGGCGCGACTGCAGCGCCGCCCAGGCTTCCTCGACGGTCTCGGCGCTCTCGACGTCGTAGCCCTCGCGCAGCAGGGTCAGCTCGTAGAGCGTGCGCAGGTCGGGCTCGTCGTCGACGACGAGCAATCGGGGCGGCGTGGAAGCGCTCACGGGTTCAGTTGCAGCGAGGGATCGGCGGCCGGCAGCGCACAGCGCTTCATCGTGACGACGAACTCGTTGCGCGCGCCGACGTCGGCCTCGCGCCGACGGTAGCCGATGCTGGCGCCGTAGCGCACGCAGAGCTCGCGGCAAATATACAGGCCGAGCCCGGCGCCGCGGCTGCGCGTCGAGAAGAACGGCTCGAAGATGTAAGGCTCGACCTCGGGCGCGATCGCCGGTCCGTCGCTGGCGACGACGAGCTGGGCTTCGGCCGGCGACGAGGCGAAGAGCTGCAAGCGGATCGCCGCCGGCGCCTGGCTGGCGTGGCGTCCGGCGTTGTCCAGCAGGTTGACGAGCACGCGCCGCAGATGCTCGGGGTCGAAGACCACGCCCAGCGGCGCGTCGGGCAGTTCGACACGCAGACGGCTGCTCGGCCCCAGCGGCAGCGCCGCGGTGGCAGCCCAGTCGGCGACGGTGTTGCCCACTTCGACGTTGGCGTCCAGCGGCACGGGGGCGCCGGCCTGGCCGCCCGGCGCGAGTTCCATCACGTCGTCGACGATGCGCTTCAGGCGGTCGACGTTGTCGGCGACGATGCGCGCCAGCCGGCGCTGCGCCGGCGGCAGCTCGTCTTCCAGCAGCAGCGCATTGGCCTGCGAGATCGCGGCCAGCGGATTGCGGATCTCGTGCGCGATGCCGGCCGACACCCGGCCCATCGCGGCCAGCTTCTCCTGCTGCAGCCGGGCCTGGGCGATGCGCACGTCCTCCAGCAGCAGCACGCACAGCGGCTCGCCGTTGCGCTCGTCGCCGGAGACCAGACCGCGCACGAAGCGCACGCGCATGCGCAGCGTGCGCGGCGTGCCGCCTTCGAAGGCGAGTGTCAGCTCGCGGCCGGCTTCGGGCCAGTCGCGTTCGGCCAGCGCCCGCGTCACGGCACGCGCCAGCGGAACCCAGCTGGCACGCGACTCCAGCCCGAACGGCGCCGGCGGGCTGAGCCCGGCGTCGACCAGCAGCGCCCGCGCCGCCGGGTTGGCGGCGCGCACGCGCAGCCGGCCGTCGACGACGAGCACGCCGTCGACCATCTCCTCGATGACGAGGCGGTTGAGCTGCGCCTGCTGGCGCGCGAGTTCGAGGCTGCCACGGGCCGCTTTCTCCTCGCGCGACAGGCGCGCCGACAGTTCGCCCGACAGCAGCGCGATGACGAACAGGCCCAGCCCGGCGAGGCCGGACTGCAGCAGCGAGCCGGCCAGTTCGACGTCGAGCCAGCCGCCGTGCGACACCGCGGCCAGCAGCAGCAGCGCGACACCGGCCGCCGTGCCCAGCGCGACCAGCCGCGGCCCCATGACGCCGGCCATCAGCACCGGCAGCACGAGCAGCGCCGAATAGTTGATCGGCCCGCCGCTGCCGAGCACGTGCAGGGCACCGAAAGCGACGAGGTCGACGCCGACAGTGGCCAGCCACTGCCGGCGTCGCAGCATCGGCGTCGACACCGGCGTCGTCAGCGGCTGGAAACGCGGCAGCAGCCACAGCGCGATCGCCTGCACCGCGTAGGCGATGCAGATCAGCGTCAGCGGCAGCGAGACGCGTGCGCCGAGCAGGTTGCCGGCGCCTTGCGCGGCGACCAGCGCCAGACCGAAGGCCGCGCGTACCGCGGCGTAGGTGCGATGGATGCGCGCCAGCGCGCTGTCCTCGCCGCCGACGACGCGCTGCGACCACAGCGCGCGCAGGCGCTGGTCGAGTTCGATGTTGCCGCTGACGCCCCAGCTCGGGTCGAAGCTCGACTCATGGCCGAACCACGACGATTCGGCATGCGGCGGCCCCGCGCGCCGGTCGCCGCGCCGCCGCTCGCCCGACCGACGATCCTGCGGCGTGGCGTCCATGCCCGGCCTAGCGCGGCCCGGCGAGCCGGTGCGCCTCGCCGCAATAGCGGCGCCCGGCAGCGTCGGCGACGGTCTCGTCGGCGGGCAGGTGCACGCCGCAGTGGGCGCAGGCGACCATCTCGACCGGCAGCGCCGGCGGCGCCGGACGGCGGCTCCTGGGCGGCGGCGCGACCCGGCGCTCGCGGCCGAGCATCAGCCAGAGCACGAGGCCGACGACGGCGATGACCAGCAGGTATTTCACGCCGGCGGCCGCCCCAGCAGCACCTCGAAGACGAAGCGCGAACCGGCGTAGGCCAGCAGCAGCAGCACCGCGCCGACGTAGACCCAGCGCGTGGCCTGGCGGCCGCGCCAGCCCTGGCGGTGACGACCGACGAGCAGCGCGGCGAACACCGCCCAGCCCATCAGCGAGAACACGACCTTGTGATCCCAGCGCCAGCCGACCGAGGTCAGCGCGCCCAGCGCGATGGTCGCCGTCAGCACCGAGAAGCCGGCCTCGACGAAGCGGAAGGTCAGGCGCTCCAGCAGCAGCAGCGGCATGCCGGTGCGCGGCTGGTGGATGCCGGACCGCTCGCGCAGGCGGCGCTCGCTGGCATCGAGCATCATCGCGTGCACGACCGCGGCACCGAACAGGCTGTACGAGCCGACGCCCAGCGCGAAGTGCAGCGGCGCCAGCGGCGAGTGGTACTGGTGCGGCTCGCCCGGGAACAGCGCCGCCATCACGACGACGACCGCGCCGCAGACGGCCAGCCAGCGCCGCACCGCGGGCAGCGGCATGAAGCGGTTTTCGACGGTGTGAACCGCCATCACCAGCCAGACCGTCAGCGACAGCACGGGCCCGAAGCCGACGCGCGCGCCCGGCACTTCCTGGCCGATGCCGCCGATGTCGAGCACCAGCGCCGCCAGGTGCGCCAGCCAGCCGACATGCAGCGCGGCAATCCAGATGCGACCCGACTTTGCGGGCGGCAGCGCAGCGACGACATAGCCGGCAATCGCCAGAAGCGCGACGAACAGCGGCAGGCCGCCACTCACCACGGGAGAGGCACTCGATAGAATCATGCTGACAGTGTACTTTTTGCAGGCCCATTCCGGCCTGGAGCGGCGATGGCCTCGAACCTATCCGACCGGCTTTCGAGGCTGGTCAAGACGATGCGCGGCCAAGCCCGCATCACCGAAGGCAACGTGCAGGACATGCTGCGCGAAGTGCGCATGGCCCTGCTCGAGGCCGACGTCGCCTTGCCCGTGGTGCGCGACTTCATCGCCCGCGTCAAGGACAAGGCGCTCGGCCAGGAGGTCGTCGGCTCGCTGAACCCGGGCCAGGCCCTGGTCGGCATCGTCCACAAGGAACTCGCCGCGACGATGGGCGACGGCGTCGCCGACCTCGATCTCGCGGTCCAGCCGCCGGCGATCATCCTGATGGCCGGCCTGCAGGGCGCCGGCAAGACGACGACCACCGCCAAGCTGGCCAAGCACCTGATCGAGCGGCGCAGGAAGAAGGTGCTGACGGTCTCCGCCGACGTCTACCGTCCTGCCGCCATCGAGCAGCTGAAGACGGTCACGAAGCAGGCCGGCGCCGAATGGTTCCCGAGTGCGCCGGAGCAGAAGCCGCGAGACATCGCGCTGGCCGCGCTGGACCACGCGAAGCGCCACTACTTCGACGTGCTGCTCGTCGACACGGCCGGCCGGCTGGCGATCGACGAAGCGCTGATGGCCGAGATCCGCGAACTGCACGCAACGCTGAATCCGGTCGAGACGCTGTTCGTCGTCGACGCGATGCAGGGCCAGGACGCGATCAACACCGCCAGGGCCTTCAAGGAAGCACTGCCGCTCACCGGCATCGTGCTGACCAAGCTCGACGGCGACTCGCGCGGCGGTGCCGCGCTGTCGGTGCGCCAGGTCGCCGGCGCGCCGATCAAGTTCGCTGGCGTCTCCGAGAAGATCGACGGCCTGGAGGTCTTCGACGCCGAACGCCACGCCGGGCGCGTGCTCGGCATGGGCGACATCGTCGCCCTGGTCGAGGAGGTGCAGAAGGGCGTCGACCTGAAGGAGGCGCAGAAGCTTGCCGAGAAGGTCAAGTCCGGCGGCTTCGACTTGAACGACTTCCTCTCGCAGATCAGCCAGATGAAGAAGATGGGCGGTCTGGCCGGGCTGATGGACAAGCTGCCCACCCAGATCACCGCCAAGGCCAAGGGCGCCGACATGGACAAGGCGGAGCGCGACGTCCGCCGCATGGAAGGCATCATCAACTCGATGACGGCGCTGGAGCGCCGCAAGCCCGAGCTGATCAAGGCCAGCCGCAAGCGCCGCATCGCCGCCGGCGCCGGCGTTCACGTCCAGGAAGTCAACCGCCTGCTCAACCAGTTCGAGCAGATGCAGGGCGTGATGAAGAAGATGAAGGGCGGCGGCCTGATGAAGATGATGAAGCGCATGGGCGGCATGAAGGGCATGCTGCCGCCGGGGATGGGCGGCTGACAGGTGCCATGGCGCGCCCGCCGGCCGACGGGCGGCCGTAGCGTCACCCCAGCAACGCGTTCGCGAACTCCCTCGCGTCGAAGGTCTGCAGGTCTTCCAGCTTCTCGCCGACGCCGATGAAGTAGACCGGCACGACGCGGCCCTGCTCGGCGCACCAGCGCGCGATCGCGGCCAGCACGCCGCCCTTGGCGGTGCCGTCGAGCTTGGTGACGATCAGGCCCGTGAGGCCCAGCGCGGCGTCGAAAGCCTTCACCTGGGCCAGCGCGTTCTGGCCGGTGTTGCCGTCGATGACCAGCAGCACCTCGTGCGGCGCACCGTCCTGCGCCTTGGCGATCGTGCGCTTGATCTTCTTCAGCTCGTCCATCAGGTGCAGCTGCGTCGGCAAGCGACCGGCGGTGTCGGCGATGACGACGTCGCAGCCGCGCGCGCGGCCGGCGGTGACGGCGTCGAAGCTCACCGCGGCCGGGTCGCCGCCCTGCTGGCTGACGATCTCGACGCGGTTGCGGTCGGCCCAGACGGCGAGCTGCTCGCGCGCCGCGGCACGGAAGGTGTCGGCCGCAGCCAACAGCACGCGCCGCTCGGACTCGGCCAGATGGCGCGTCAGCTTGCCGATCGTCGTCGTCTTGCCGGCACCGTTGACACCGGCGACCATCACCACGGTGGGCGACGCCTGGCCGATCGTCAGCGGCCTTTGCAGCGGCGCCAGCAGGTCGGCCACGGCGTCGGCGAGCAGCGCCTTGACGACCGCCGGCTCGGTGGCCTTGGCCTCCTTCACGCGGCGCTTCAGGTCCTGCAGCAGGTACTGCGTCGCGCCGACACCGGCGTCGGCCACCAGCAGCGCCGACTCCAGGTCTTCGTAGAGCGCGTCGTCGATCTTCGTGCCGGTGAAAACCTGCGTGATGCTGCTGCCGGTCTTGCGCAGGCCCAGCTTCAGGCGATCGAGCCAGCGCGATCGCGGCTCGGCCGCGGCGGGCACTTCGGCCACCGGCCCGGCCACGGGCGGCGCGGGCTCGACTTCGGGCTCCGGCGCCGCCGCCAGCGCCGCACGCTCGAGCTCGTCGTCCGACAGTGCCGGGGCCTGGTCGGAGGCCTCGGTCGGCGTCGGCTCCACGGGGGCGGCCGGGGCCGGTGTGACCTTCTTCTTGAAAAAGCTGAACATCGGAGGTGACGAGCTGGCGAGAGCCTTGTTATACTGTGCGGCTCAGGCGCTTTAGCTCAGTTGGTTAGAGCGACGGAATCATAATCCGCAGGTCCGGGGTTCAAGTCCCTGAAGCGCCACCAGATACCGGCCCGAGGCTCACCACCTCGGGCCGTTTTACGTTTCACGGCCACTGGATCCACACCATGCTCCGCTGTGTCACGCTGGCGACCCTGGCCGCCGCACTCGCGCTGCCGGCCGTCGCCCAGAACATCGTGCAGCGCAAGCTGGCGCCGCACTCGCTGCGAGGCGAACTCGTCGTCACGCAGCCGCCTGAAGTGCAGCTCGACGGCAAGCCGGCACGTCTCGCTCCTGGCGCCCGCATCCACGGCGAAAACAACCTGCTCGTGCTGTCCGGCAGCATCGCCGGCCAGAAGCTGGTGGTGAACTACACACGCGAGTTGCGCGGCGAGCTGATCGAAATCTGGATCCTCAACGCCAGCGAACGCGCCAAGCTCTGGCCGAAGACCGCCGAGGAAGCCGCCACCTGGCGCTTCGAACCCCTGTCCCAGACCTGGACCAAGTGACATGAAAAAGGTCTACATCCGCACCTTCGGCTGCCAGATGAACGAGTACGACTCGGCCAAGATGGCCGACGTGCTCAACGCCGCCGGCGGCTACGAGCCGACCGACGACCCCGAGCAGGCCGACCTCGTGCTGTTCAACACCTGCTCGGTGCGCGAGAAGGCGCAGGAGAAGGTCTTCAGCGACCTCGGCCGCGTCAAGCACCTGAAGAAGAAGGGCGTGCTGATCGGCGTCGGCGGCTGCGTCGCCAGCCAGGAAGGCGCGGCGATCATCGAACGCGCGCCCTACGTCGACATGGTCTTCGGCCCGCAGACGCTGCACCGGCTGCCGCAGATGATCGCCGCGCGCAGCGCCGAGCGCCGGCCGCAGGTCGACATCAGCTTCCCGGAGATCGAGAAGTTCGACCACCTGCCGCCACCGCGCGTCGAAGGCGCCAGCGCCTTCGTCTCGATCATGGAAGGCTGCTCCAAGTACTGCACCTACTGCGTCGTGCCCTACACGCGCGGCGAAGAGGTGAGCCGGCCGTTCGAGGACGTGCTGACCGAAGTCGCCGACCTCGCCGACCGCGGCGTCAAGGAAGTGACGCTGCTGGGCCAGAACGTCAACGCCTACCGCGGCGCGATGGGCGAGTCGGGCGAGATCGCCGACCTGGCGCTGCTGCTGGAGTACGTGGCCGAGGTGCCGGGCATCGAGCGCATCCGCTTCACGACCAGCCACCCGAACGAGTTCACGCAGCGCCTGATCGAGGCCTACGGCCGCATCCCGAAGCTGGTCTCGCACCTGCATCTGCCGGTGCAGCATGGCAGCGACCGCATCCTCTCGGCGATGAAACGCGGCTACACCGCGCTCGAATACAAGAGCACGATCCGCAAGCTGCGCGAGCAACGCCCCGGCATCAGCCTGTCGTCGGACTTCATCGTCGGCTTCCCCGGCGAGACCGAGGACGACTTCGCGAAGACGATGAAGCTGATCGACGACGTCGGCTACGACGCCAGCTTCAGCTTCGTCTACAGCCAGCGCCCGGGCACGCCGGCCGCGGCGCTGGACGACGACACGCCGCAGGAACTGAAGCTCGCGCGGCTGCAGACGCTGCAGGCGGCGATCGAGGCCAACGTGCGCCGCATCAGCGCCTCGCGCGTCGGCACGCGCCAGACCATCCTCGTCGAAGGCCCGTCGAAGAAGAATCCGCAGGAGCTGATGGGCCGCACCGAATGCAACCGCATCGTCAACTTCGACGGCGGCCCGAACCCGTCACGACTGATCGGCCAGATGCTGGACGTGACGATCACCGACGCGCTGCCGCACTCGCTGCGCGGCACGCCAGTGCTGGTGGACTGATAGGAAAGATCAGCGGCGGCCGGGCCCGAACCCGCGCCACCACAGCGCGATGGCGCAGGCCAGCACCATCGCGGCGTATGTCAGGATGCGGCCGTCGTGGCGCGTGAGCACCAGGCCGGCGACGAGCACCAGAAGGTTGGCGATCGCGGCGTCGCGCGCCAGCCGGGTCCACGGGACGGGTTTCAGTTCGCGACGCCAGAGCAGTTTCGCAGCGCCGGCCGCCAATGAGGCGACGGCCAGCGCCGGGAGCACGAAGTTGAGCAAATGCCAGAAAGCGTCCAGAGGTCCCATCGGCCTCGATTCTGCCCCGGACGCTCGCTTTGACCCTGCTCAAGCCTGACCCCTCGCTTCCTGTCGGCCGCCTCCTACAATCTCGCCCTGTGAGCGTCTTCACCCTCGGCCTCAATCACAACACCGCCCCGCTCGATCTACGGGGGCGGCTCGCATTCGCGCCGGAACAAATGCCGTCGGCGTTGCGTGCACTGCGTGAGCGCCTTCACCTGGCGACGCCCGAAGCGGCGCTGGTGTCGACGTGCAACCGCACCGAGCTCTACGTCGCGGCGGATCCGAAGACCGTGCACGAGCTCGTGGTCCCGACGATGGACTGGCTGGCCGAACAAGGCGGCGTCAGCGGCGGTCACCTGCAGTCGCACACCTACGTGCGCGAGGACCGCGACGCCGCACGCCACGCCTTCCGCGTCGCCTCCGGCCTGGACTCGATGGTGCTGGGCGAGCCCCAGATCCTCGGCCAGATGAAGCAGGCCGTGCGCCAGGCCGACGAAGCCGGCACGCTGGGCACGACGCTGCACCAGCTGTTCCAGCGCTCGTTCTCGGTCGCCAAGGAAGTGCGCACCGCCACCGAGATCGGCTCGCACTCGATCAGCATGGCCGCCGCGGCCGTGCGCCTGGCCTCGCAGATCTTCGAAGACCTGGCCGACATCCACGTGCTGTTCGTCGGCGCCGGCGAGATGATCGAGCTGGTCGCGACGCACTTCTCGGCGCGCACGCCGCGCAGCATGGCGATCGCCAACCGCACGCTGGAACGCGGCGAGCATCTGGCCAGCCGCTTCGGCGCCCAGGCGTTGCGCCTGGCCGACCTGCCGCAGCGCCTGCACGAGTTCGACGCCGTCATCTCCTGCACCGCCAGCTCGCTGCCGATCATCGGCCTGGGCGCGGTCGAGAGCGCGCTGAAGCTGCGCCGCCACCGCCCGATGTTCATGGTCGACCTGGCCGTGCCGCGCGACATCGAGCCCGAAGTCGCCAAGCTGCGCGACGTCTACATGTACACGGTCGACGATCTGTCGGCCGTCGTCCAGTCCGCCGGCGAGAAGCGCCAGGCCGCGGTCCAGCAGGCCGAAGCCATCATCGACGCCGGCGTGCAGAGCTTCGCGCACTGGCTGGACCAGCGCGCCGCGGTACCGCTGATCCAGGCGCTGAACCGCCAGGCCGAGGACTGGACCGCGATCGAGATGCAGCGTGCGCGCCGCCTGCTGGCGCGCGGCGAACCGATCGACAGCGTGCTCGAAGCGCTGTCGCGCGGCCTGACGCACAAGATGCTGCACGGCACGCTGGCCGAACTGCACGCCGCCGACGGCAGCGAGCGCGAGCAGCTCGCCGAGACCGTCTCGCGCCTGTTCCTGCGCCAGAGCTCGCGCGCCACCAGCGCCGAGCGCTAGACCTCCATCCCCGTCGCCCGGGCCCGCTGCTGGCGGGCCCGGGCGTTTTCACGTTGGAACGACGATGAACGATTCGCTTCGGCAACGGTTCGAGCGCCTGGGGATGCGCCTCGCCGAACTCGACGCCCTGCTGGCCGATCCGCAGGTCGCCGCCGACGTCAAGCGGCTGCGCACGCTGTCGCGCGAGCAGTCCGAGGTCGCCGACGTCGTCGGCCGCTGGCGGCGCTACCTGCAGCGCGAACAGGATCTGGCCGCGGCGCGCGAGATGCTGGTCGCCGAGACCGACGCCGAGATGGCGGCGATGGCCGAGCAGGAAGTCGTCGACGCCGAAGCCGACCTCGCGCGGCTGGAGCACGAGCTGCAGCTGGCGCTGATCCCGCGCGACCCGGACGACGCGCGCAATGCCTTCGTCGAGATCCGCGCCGGCACCGGCGGCGATGAGTCGGCATTGTTCGCCGGCGACCTGGCGCGCATGTACCTGCGCTATTTCGAGCGCCAGGGTTGGCGAGTCGAGGTGATGAGCGCCAGCGAGTCCGAACTCGGCGGCTACAAGGAACTGGTGCTGCGTGTCGACGGCACCGACGTCTTCGGCACGCTGCGTTTCGAGTCCGGCGGCCACCGCGTGCAGCGCGTGCCGGCCACCGAGGCCCAGGGCCGCATCCACACCAGCGCCTGCACGGTGGCCGTGATGCCCGAGCCCGACGAGGCCGAGGAAGTGCAGCTGAACCCGGCCGAGCTGCGCATCGACACCTTCCGCGCCAGCGGCGCCGGCGGCCAGCACGTCAACAAGACCGACAGCGCGATCCGCATCACCCACCTGCCCACCGGCATCGTCGCCGAGTGCCAGGACGACCGCTCGCAGCACCGCAACAAGGCCAAGGCGATGGCCGTGCTGGCCGCGCGCCTGCGCGAGAAGGACCGCGCCGAACGCGCCGCCAAGGAAGCCGCGACGCGCAAGAGCCTGGTCGGCAGCGGCGACCGCAGCGACCGCATCCGCACCTACAACTTCCCGCAAGGGCGGCTGACCGACCACCGCATCAACCTGACGCTCTACAAGCTCGGCCAGATCATGGACGGCGAACTCGACGACGTCGTCGCGGCGCTGAAGGCCGCCCGCGCGGCCGAGCAGCTGGCGCAGCTCGAGACCGGGGAACGCTGATGCGCATCGCCGACGCGCTGGCCGCCGGGCGCGAACTCGGTGTCGACCGGCTGGACACGCAGCTGCTGCTGGCGCACCGCCTCGGGCGTTCACGCGCCTGGCTGCTGGCCCACGACGAAGACCTGCTGAACTCGGCCACCGCCGCGGCGTTCACGGCCGATCTGGCACGCCGCGCGGCTGGCGTGCCGTTCGCGTATCTCGTCGGCGAGCGCGAGTTCCACGGTCTGACCTTGCGCGTCACGCCCGACGTGCTGGTGCCGCGGCCCGACACCGAGGTGCTGGTCGACTGGGCGCTGGAGCTGTTGCCGGCCGGCGCGCCGGCACGCGTCGCCGACCTGGGCACCGGCAGCGGCGCGATCGCGCTGGCGGTAAAGAACGCGCGGCCGCAGGCCAGCCTGACCGCCACCGACCGCAGCACCGAGGCGCTGGCCGTCGCCGCCGACAATGCCGGCCGCCTCGGTCTGGAAATCGAGTTCGTGCACGGCGAATGGTGGTCGCCGCTGGCCGGCCGCCGCTTCGACCTCGTGCTGTCTAATCCGCCCTACATCGCCGGCGCCGACCCGCATCTGGCGGCGCTGCAGCACGAGCCGCGCGGCGCCTTGACGCCCGAAGGCGACGGGCTGGACGCGCTGCGCGCCATCGTCGCCGGCGCAGCGCCGCATCTGGAGGCCGGCGCCTGGCTGCTGCTGGAGCACGGCTACGACCAGGCAGACGCGGTGCAGTCGCTGCTCGCCGCCGCGGGTTTCACCCAGGTGTCGACACGCCGCGACCTCGGCGACCAGCCGCGCTGCACCGGCGGGCGTCGCTGAAACGGCAACGCGTGCGCGCGCGCACGCCGCGTATGTCACGATTCGTCGCGTGGATTCCTGCAATGCAGGCTTCATCGGAGCATGATGAAGTCTTCTGCACGAGGAGTCCTGCCATGCGCACGCGTTCCGCTCCCGTGACCTTCGCGGGCTTCGCCCTGGCCAGCGCGGCGGTGGCCGCGGACGGCCTGGTTCCCCCGGAAACCGACCAGTGGTGGCCACGCTGGCAGGCCCGCGCACAGCTCGGCGCGACGACGCTGGCGCCGGTAACGCTGACCGGCGGTACCCGCGAGGCGGGCTCGCTGCTCGGCGACTACTACTTCGGCAATCCGGGCCTGCGCGTGCGGTCCTGGACCGGCGGGCTGCGGGCCACCGGCGGTTTGGCCTTCGGCGGCCGTGGCTTACCGCTGGGGCCGCAGGCGAGCTTGCGCACCAGCGCAGGTGCGCTGCCCGTCGGCATCGCTGACGACACGGATGCGGTGCCGTACTTCGGCGTCGGCTACAGCGGCAGCACGCGCGACGGCTGGAGCTTCAGCGCCGACATCGGCCTCGTCGCGGACCGCCCCGGCAGCCTGCGCGCCGGGCGCGTGCTGTTCGGCGATCAGCCGCTGGACAACGCGCTGCGCGAGATGCAGTTCGCACCGGTGCTGCAGCTGGGCGTGCGCTACTCGTTCTGACCTGTGCGGGCTTCCGGCGTGGCGCCCGGGCGCCGCAGGCCGATCGCTTATCCTTGTCGCCTTACCAAGGAAACGGCGGCAGGACAGCCATGAGCGACGTTCAACAACGCATCGACGAGTTGGTCAAGGGCAACCGGGTGATGCTCTTCATGAAGGGCACGGCCCAGTTCCCGATGTGCGGCTTCTCGGGCCGGGCGGTGCAGGTGCTGAAGGCCTGCGGCGTCGAAGAGTTCAAGACCTTCAACGTCCTCGAGGACGAGGAAGTGCGCCAGGGCATCAAGGACTACGCCCAGTGGCCGACGATCCCGCAGCTCTACGTCGACGGCGAGTTCGTCGGCGGCTCGGACATCATGATGGAGATGTACCAGTCGGGCGAGCTGCAGCAGCTGCTGGCCAAGGCCTGATGCCGCACCAGCGGCTCGTCGTCGGCATCACCGGCGCCAGCGGTGCCGTCTACGGCGTGCGGCTGCTGGAGCGGGCGCGTGCGCTGGGCGTCGAAACCCATCTGGTCGCGACGCCGGCCGGCGTGCTCAACGCCCATCACGAGCTGGGCCTGTCGCGCAGCGAGCTGGAGAAGCTGGCGGATCACTCGTACGCGCCCGGCGACGTCGGCGCCTGCGTCGCCAGCGGCAGCTTCGGCACCGCGGCGATGGTCGTCGCACCGTGCTCGATGAAGACGCTGGCCGCCGTCGCCCACGGCCTGGCCGACAACCTGCTGACACGCGCCGCCGACGTCGCGCTGAAGGAGCGCCGCCGCCTCGTGCTGATGGTGCGCGAGACGCCGCTGAACCTGGCCCACCTGCGCAACATGACGGCCGCCACCGAGATGGGCGCGATCGTCTTCCCGCCGGTGCCGGCCTTCTACCATCGGCCGCAGACGGTGGCCGAGATCGTCGACGACGGCGTCGAGCGCGTGCTCGCGCTGCTGCAGCTCGAAGGCGCGACACCCCGCGAGTGGCGCGGCCTCTAGTTCAAGCCTTGATGTCCCAGGCGCGGCGCGCGCCGAACACCATGCCCGGGTACTCCGGCCGCCCGCGGCTGCCGTTGTAGCGGCCGAGCGCCATGAACAGGTCGCCACGCTCGGCGTCGAGGTAGTGGCGCAGGATCACGCAGCCGAAGCGCAGGTTGGTCTGCATGTGGAACAGCCGGCTGGCGTCGCCGTCGCCGATCAGGCGCGCCCAGAACGGCATCACCTGCATGTAGCCACGCGCGCCGGCGCGGCTGATCGCGTACTTGCGGAAACCGCTCTCCACCTGGACCAGGCCGAGCACCAGCGAGGTCTCCAGCCCGGCACGCCGGCTCTCGTACCAGACGGTCTCGAGGAACTCGAGGCGCGTGCGGTTCTCGCTCTTGCGGCGCTTCAGCTTCTCGCTGGCCGCCCCCAGCCAGCGCAGATAGGCCAGGCGGTCCTCGATGCGGGCGAAGCTCGGCTTGGGAGGCGCGCCATCGGCGACGGCCGCGGCCAGCGCGGTACGCACCGCGTCGGCCAGCGGTTCCTCGACCTGGGCGCCGGCGCGCGCCGCGCCGCAGGCCGCCGCCAGCGGCAGCGCCAGCAGCGCGCGGCGGCCGATCATGCCTTCAGGCGGCCCTTCACGAAGGCGACGGCCTCGGCCAGCGGCACCGTGTTCGCCGCCGTCTCGCGCCGGCCCTGCACCTCCACCGTGCCGGCCTTGAGGCCGCGGTCGGAAACGACGACGCGGTGCGGCACGCCGATCAGTTCCCAGTCGGCGAACATGGCGCCGGGGCGCTCGCCACGGTCGTCGAGCACGACGTCGATGCCCAGCGCCACGAGTTCGTCGTGCAGCCGGTCGGCGGCCGCCTTCACGTCGGCGTTGCGGTCGTAGCCGATCGGGCAGACGGCCACCGTGAACGGCGCGATCGCGTCCGGCCAGATGATCCCGCGCTCGTCGTGGTTCTGCTCGATCGCGGCGCCCAGGATGCGCGTCACGCCGATGCCGTAGCAGCCCATCTCGAAGGGCTGCGGCTTGCCGTTCTCGTCGAGGTAGGTCGCGGCCATCGGCTCGCTGTACTTCTTCGTGCCGAGATAGAACACGTGGCCAACCTCGATGCCACGCTGGATCGCGAGCACGCCCTGGCCGTCCGGCGACGGGTCGCCGACGACGACGTTGCGGATGTCGGCGACGAGGTCCGGCTCGGGCAGGTCGCGGCCCCAGTTGACGCCGGCGATGTGGAAGTCGGGCTCGTTGGCGCCGCAGACGAAATCGCTCATGTTGGCGACGGTGCGATCGGCGACGACCTTGACCGGCTTCTTCAGGCCGATCGGGCCGAGGTAACCCGGCTTGCAGCCGAAGTGGTCCTCGATCTCGGCGACGGTGGCGAAGCGGAAGCCGCCCTTCAGGCCCGGGACCTTGCCGGCCTTGACCTCGTTGAGCGCGTGGTCGCCGCGCACGAGCAGCAGCCAGACCGTCGTCTTGACGATGTCGCCGGCTTCGTCCTTCTCGTCGGTGGCCAGCACCAGCGACTTGACGGTACTCGCCAGCGGAATGCCCAGCAGCGCCGCGACGTCTTCGCAGGTGCTCTTGCCCGGCGTCGGCGTCTTGGCCATCGCCTGGGCCGGTGCGGCGCGTTCGGCGATCAGCGACAGCGCTTCGGCCAGTTCGATGTTGGCGGCGTAGTCGCTGGTCGGGCAGTAGACGATCGCGTCCTCGCCGGTGTCGGCGATGACCTGGAACTCGTGCGAGGCATCGCCACCGATGGCGCCGGTGTCAGCCGCCACGGCGCGGTAGGTCAGGCCGAAGCGGTCGAAGATCGCGCAGTAGGCGCGGTACATCGTGTCGTAGCTCTTCAGCGCCGAGGCCTTGTCGCGGTCGAAGGAGTAGGCGTCCTTCATCGTGAACTCGCGGCCGCGCATGACGCCGAAGCGCGGACGGCGCTCGTCGCGGAACTTGGTCTGCACGTGATAGAAGGTGCGCGGCAGCTGCTTGTAGCTGCGCAGCTCCTGGCGTGCGATGTCGGTGATGACCTCTTCGCTCGTCGGCTGGATGACGAAGTCGCGGTCGTGGCGGTCCTTCACGCGCAGCAGCTCGGGGCCGTAGGCCTGGAAGCGGCCGGTCTCCATCCAGAGCTCGGCCGGCTGCACCACCGGCATCAGCAGCTCGACGGCGCCGGCGCGGTTCATCTCCTCGCGGATGATGGCCTCGACCTTGCGGATGACCCGCAAGCCCATCGGCATGTAGTTGTAGATGCCAGCGCCGAGGCGCTTGATCATTCCCGCGCGCATCATCAGCTTGTGGCTGACGATTTCCGCGTCGGCGGGAGCTTCCTTGAGGGTGGAGATGAAGGTCTGGGAGGCTTTCATGGGCACGGCCCGGACCGTGCGGTTCGGCTGCCGCCCGCGTGCGGGAAACCGAGAGCCTTTGTGCCGCACCTGCCCGGTGCAATAATGATCTGAGTCACAGATTCGGGGTCCGATTATGCTCGACCGGGAGGGCTTCCGGCCCAACGTCGGCATCGTGCTGCTGAATGCGAAGAACCAGGTGTTCTGGGGCAAGCGTCTGCGCACCCACTCCTGGCAGTTTCCGCAGGGCGGCATCAAGCACGGGGAGTCGCCCGAGCAGGCGATGTTCCGTGAGTTGCACGAAGAGGTGGGCCTCAGGCCCGAGCACGTGCAGATCATGGGTCGCACGCGCGACTGGCTGCGCTACGAGGTGCCCGAGCACTACATCCGCCGCGACGCGCGCGGCCATTACCGCGGCCAGAAGCAGATCTGGTTCCTGTTGCGCCTGGTCGGGCGCGACTGCGACATGAACCTGCGCGCCACCGACCACCCCGAGTTCGACGCCTGGCGCTGGAACGAATACTGGGTGCCGCTGGACGTCGTCATCGAGTTCAAGCGCGGCGTCTACGAGCTGGCGCTGACCGAACTGGCGCGCTATCCTGCCGCGCCAGAACACGCACAACCGCTACCTGCGTGCCGGCCTGCGCACGCACCGCCAGGACGACGAGGCGCCGCGCGCCCCGGTTGCGCCGGCGCCGGTGCCTTCGCGCTGAAGACGCCTCAGACCAGGACCAGATTGGTCCGGTGGATCATCTCGGGCTCGTGGGCGTAGCCCAGCAGCGACTCGATCTGCGACGACGCATGGCGCGAGATCAGCCGCGCCTCGGCCGACGAATAGTTGGCCAGCCCGCGTGCGATCACCTCGCCGCCGGGGGCCATCACGGCGATGACGTCGCCACGCGCGAACTCGCCTTGCACCTCGACGACGCCGATCGGCAGCAGGCTCTTGCCGTCCTCGCGAAGCTTCAGCGCCGCGCCGGCGTCGACGACGACCGCGCCGCGCAGCTGCAGGTGGTCGATCATCCACTGCTTGCGCGCCGCGAACTTGGCCGTGCCGGCGACCAGCGCGCTGCCGATCGCTTCGCCGCGCGCCAGGCGCAGCAACACCTCGGGCTCGCGGCCCCAGGCGATGACGGTGGAGGCACCGCTGCCGGCAGCGCGTTTGGCGGCCAGCACCTTGGTGATCATGCCGCCGCGGCCGATGCTCGAACCGGCGCCGCCGGCCATCTGCTCCAGCGCCGGATCGCCGGCGGTGGCGACGTCGATGAAACGCGCCCCGGGGTCCTTGCGCGGATCGGCCGAGTACAGGCCGCGCTGGTCGGTCAGGATGACCAGCGCGTCGGCTTCGATCAGGTTGGCGACCAGCGCACCCAGCGTGTTGTTGTCGCCAAACTTGATTTCGTCGGTGACGACGGTGTCGTTCTCGTTGATCACCGGCACGACGCCCAGCGCCAGCAGCGTCAGCAGCGTCGAGCGCGCGTTCAGGTAGCGCTCGCGGTCGGCCAGGTCGGCATGCGTCAGCAGCACCTGCGCGCTGCGCAGACCCTGCTCCGACAGCCGCGTCTCGTACATCTGCGCCAGGCCCATCTGGCCGACGGCAGCCGCGGCCTGCAACTCGTTGAGCTCCTTGGGCCGCGTCGTCCAGCCCAGGCGCTTCATGCCTTCGGCGATCGCGCCGCTGGACACCATCACGACCTCGCGCCCGTCGCGCGCCAGCGCCGCGAGCTGTCGCGACCAGTTGCCGATGGCCTCGGCGTCGACGCCCCGGCCCTCGTTGGTGACGAGGCTGGAGCCGACCTTGACGACGATGCGGCGGGCGGACGCGAGGACAGTGCTCATTCGGCTGGCGGGTTGTCGAAGCGCGGATCGGGCAGCGGGGCTTCCTGCTGGTAGCTGGCGACGTGTTTCCAGATGCCTTCGACCAGCGGTTCCAGCCCCTCGCGCGCCAGCGCCGAGATCACGTAGACCGGCCCCTTGTAGCGCAGCCGCTTGACGAAGTCCTTGACGCGCGCCTCGCGCTCCTCGGCCGGCAGCATGTCGACCTTGTTCAGCACCAGCCAGCGCGGCTTGGCGTGCAGTTCGGGGTCGTACTTCTTCAGCTCGGCGACGATGGCCTTGGCCTGCTGCACCGGGTCGACGCCTTCGTCGAAGGGCGCGATGTCGACGATGTGCAGCAGGAGCCGCGTGCGCTGCAGGTGGCGCAGGAAGCGGTGGCCGAGGCCCGCGCCTTCGCTGGCGCCTTCGATCAGGCCGGGGATGTCGGCGACGACGAAGCTGCGCTCCGGGCCGACGCGCACGACACCCAGGTTCGGGTGCAGCGTCGTGAACGGGTAGTCGGCGATCTTCGGCCGGGCGTTGGAGATCGCCGAGATCAGCGTGCTCTTGCCGGCGTTGGGCATACCCAGCAGGCCGACGTCGGCCAGCACGCGCAGTTCGAGCTTGACCTTGCGCGACTCGCCAGGCCAGCCGGGCGTCTTCTGCCGCGGCGCGCGGTTGGTGCTGGTCTTGAAGTGCAGGTTGCCGAAGCCGCCGTCACCGCCCTTGGCGATCAGCACGCGCTGGTCGTGCTCGAGCAGTTCGCACAGCACCTCGCCGCTGTCGAGGTCGGTGATGATCGTGCCGACCGGCATGCGCAGCACGATGTCGTCGCCGGCGGCGCCGAACTGGTCCGCGCCGCGGCCGGACTCACCGTTGCGTGCCTCGTGGCGGCGCGCGTAGCGGTAGTCGATCAGCGTGTTGATGTTGCGGTCGGCCAGCGCCCAGACACTGCCGCCGCGCCCGCCGTCGCCGCCGTTGGGGCCGCCGAACGGGATGAACTTCTCGCGCCGGAAGCTGACGCAGCCGGCGCCGCCGTTGCCCGCGGCGATGTCGATCGTGGCTTCGTCTACGAACTTCATGGTGCGCGATGATAAAAAGACAAAGCCCCGGCGGGCCGGGGCTTCGTGATCACGGGGACGTCGGCCTCAGACCGGCGTGACGTTGACCGTGTGACGGTTCTTCTCGCCCTTGACGGCGAACGACACGTTGCCATCGACGAGCGCGAACAGCGTGTGGTCACGGCCGATGCCGACGTTGACGCCGGCGTGGAAACGCGTGCCGCGCTGACGGACGATGATCGAGCCGGCCGAGACGACCTGGCCGCCGAACACCTTCACGCCGAGCATCTTCGGCTTGGAGTCGCGACCGTTGCGGGTTGAGCCGCCGCCCTTTTTCTGTGCCATGGTTCAGTGCTCCTTCAGACGTTCACCGAGGCGATCTGCAGCTCGGTGTAGTTCTGGCGGTGGCCGCCGTGCTTCTGATAGTGCTTGCGGCGACGCATCTTGAAGATGCGCACCTTGTCGTGCCGGCCGTGCGCCACGACGGTGGCCTTCACGCTTGCACCCGCGACCCAGGGAGCCCCGATCTGCAGATCCGCGCCGTTGCCGACGGCCAGAACCTGCTCGATCACGATTTCCTGGCCCACGTCCGCAGCAATCTGTTCTACCTTGATCTTTTCGCCAGCAGCAACCTTGTATTGCTTGCCGCCGGTTTTTATGACCGCGTACATGTGTGCCTTCCTTGCTTAGATGTCTCCGCGTGCATGACGTCCTGTGACAGACCACAAACCACGCAGAGCCTTTCAGTATAGCATGTCTACCTGCCGTGGACCGATCCCGCACGTGTAAGGCTGCACGTAGCCGGCCGCGACGGCGGCGCGAGCCCCGCCCGACGACGACAGGGGGCGCCTTCCTATAATCCGACCGAATCAACCGGCGCGTCCCGTGCTCCAGACCACCGCTTCCCCTCCCAACGTCGACGACCCGATGGACGCCGCGATGCGTCAGGTCGACGCCGTCATCCGCGCCCGGCTGTCGTCGAAGGTGGCGCTGATCGATCAGATCGCCAGCTACATCATCAGCGCCGGCGGCAAGCGCATGCGCCCTCGGCTGCTGCTGCTGTTCTCCGAGGCGCTGGGCTTCCGCGGCCCCGAGCGCTACGAGCTCGCGGCAGTGGTCGAGCTGATCCACACCTCGACGCTGCTGCACGACGACGTCGTCGACGAGTCCTCGCTGCGGCGCGGGCGCGCGACGGCGAACTCGATGTTCGGCAACGCCGCCGCGGTGCTGGTCGGCGACTTCCTGTATTCGCGCTCGTTCCAGATGATGGTCTCGGTCAAGAGCATGCGCGTGCTCGAAGTGCTGGCCGAAGCGACCAACGTCATCGCCGAGGGCGAGGTCCTGCAGCTGATGAACATGCACGACGCCGACCTCGCGGTCGACGAGTACCTGCGTGTCATCCGCTTCAAGACCGCCAAGCTGTTCGAAGCCAGCGCGCGCCTGGGCGCCGTGCTGGCCGGGGCTTCGCCGGAGGTCGAGGAGGCCTGCGCCGACTACGGCCGCTCGCTGGGCACCGCCTTCCAGCTGGTCGACGACCTGCTGGACTACGAAGGCAACAGCGACGAGCTCGGCAAGAACGTCGGCGACGACCTGCGCGAAGGCAAGCCGACGCTGCCGCTGCTGATCGCAATGGAACGCGGCGCGGCCGAGGAGCGCGAGCTGATCCGCCACGCCATCGAACACGGCGAGCTGGAGCGCCTGCCGCAGATCATCGAGATCGTGCGCCGCACCGGGGCTCTGGAGGCCACGCGCGAGGCCGCGCAGGCCCAGGCCGACATCGCCCGTGCAACGCTCGAGCTGCTGCCTGTTTCCAAAGCCCGCGAAGCTCTGCTAGAATTCTGTTTTCGCGCTGTTCACCGGTCTTCATGACTTGAACGGCAGCGACGAAAGGCTCGACGCAAGACACGCTCTTGCAGCCGACGCCGAATCGGGGTGTAGCTTAGCCTGGTAGAGCGCTACGTTCGGGACGTAGAGGCCGGAGGTTCGAATCCTCTCACCCCGACCAGACTTCCTTCTTCACCGCAGCCCGCCGTCCCTGGACGGACACGATCGAGTCGTGTCGCGGTGAGATCCCCATCGATGCCCCAGCGCCTCACGGCGGCTGGGGCATCATGCTTTCGGGCCCCGACATCGCCACCGTCTCGCGACGCAATGCCGCGACGAATCCATTCGCCGCGTTTCGTTGCACGCCACTGCTGATCTGAACTTCGATCAGAACTCGCCGTCGCCGACCATTCATTAGCGAATCGCGACGGCTCATTACGACAGCTTCAATTAATTGCCGGCACGCTTTCATCAATCGAGATGAAGCCGCGGCGACGTTCGTGACGCCATCCACTCGACGAATGAAGCGCCCAACGCCGCCGGCTCAAGTCCGCACCGTTTCGCCCGAGAGCGGCACGTCGAGAGCACCCTCTCGCGGTTACCCGCGCCGCCCTTGTCCGGGATCAGGACGACACGTGCCGGCAGCGGCCGAGCGTGACCTCTTGCGCACGACGCGCCGAATGCGGACGGGCGCGGACGAAACAGCGAACACAATGCGGCGTCTCGTGGTTAATGTCGACCGAATGGCGAGTCATCGCCTGCGGTCGCAGCCAACCCGGAAGACATCGGACAGCGTGAAATAGTCACACCCGGAATTCGCTCAATCGAAAGGCGATTTCTGCCGATGAATGAGCTTTCATTCCGGCCCGCACCGGGCCCCAACCAAGATCCGCAAGGAGCCCCGCCATGCACAGCTTCCGTCCCCAACGTCGCCTCGTGATCGTCGCCGCCCTGCTCGCGCTGGGCTCGGGCCTCGCCGCGGCGGCCGACCTTCCGGCCGACGTCCAGGCCAAGGTCGAGCGCGCGAAGAAGCGGCTCGTCGAGATGGCCGCCGACCCGCTGATCGTGGCCGCCGTGCGCGAAGCCAACGGCCACGACAACGGCGGCATGAACAACGGCAAGTGGGTCGACCTGAGCGACGCCGATCCGGCGGTCAAGGCCATGCTCTCCAGCAAGGCCAGCCAGCAGATCGCGAAGTGGGAGACGGCCGACACGACGATCAACAAGATCCTGCTGCGTGACCAGAAGGGCAACATCGTCGCCGGCAGCACCAAGCCGCTGATCTACAACAACGCCTCGCGCCCGGTGTTCGCCAACCCGATCAAGGGCCAGCCCTGGGCGGCCGGCGAGATCAAGCCCGACACCACGACGCAGATTCCCAGCGTGCACGTCGCCGCCCCGGTGCTCGACGGCGGCAAGCCGATCGGCGTGATCCACGCCGGCGTGACGGCGAACTGAGCGACACGGTCGCGCCGCGCCCTGCGCCGCGGCGCCACGACTGATCGAAGGGAGTCTCGATGTTCAAGAACATGAAGGTCGGCGTCCGCCTGGCCCTCGGATTCGCCACCGTGCTCGGCCTGATGGTCGTCATCAGCACGATCTCGCTGACCCGGCTGTCGGCGATCAAGGCCGATCTGGCGGCCGTCACCGGCGAGGCGCCCGAGCGCCTGGCCGGCAACCTGCGCGATCTGGCCCGCTTCCAGGGCATGGCGATCCGCGACGTCGTGCTGCAGGACGACCCGGCCTTCAAGAAGAAGGAAATCGACCAGATGCGCAAGGCGCGCGAGGACTACGACCGCACCGCCAAGGCGCTGATCGAACTGCTCGCGAGCGAACCGCAGATCAAGGCCGCCTTCGACAAGGCGCAGGTGGCGATGGCCGCGACGCGCGCTCCGGCCGAGAAGGCCGTGGAACGCTCGATGTCCGACGACCTGGCCGGCGCCGCCGAAGTGGTGCGCTCCGAACTGCGTCCGGCGCAGCTGGCGCACATCGAGGCGCTCGGCGCCGTCGTCGAGGCGATCAAGGAATCATCACGCCAGCGCAACCTGGCGGCCGACGAGGCCTACAAGCGCGCGGTGGCGCTGATCGTCGGCCTGGCGGCCACGGCGCTCGTGCTGGGCAGCCTCGTCGCCTGGCGTATCCAGCGCAGCATCACGCGGCCGCTGGAGCAGGCCGTCGAAGTGGCGCAGGCCGTCGCCGAGGGCGACCTGACGCGGCGCATCGAGGTCGAGGCCCACGACGAGGTCGGCCGCGTGTTGAACGCGCTGGAGACCGTCAACGCCAACCTGAGCCGCACGATGAACCAGGTGCGCCAGGCCGCCGAAACGCTGCAGACGGCCTCCGAGGAAATCGCCACCGGCACCGCCGACCTCAGCCAGCGCACCGAGCAACAGGCCTCGAACCTGCAGCAGACCGCGGCGTCGATGGACCAGCTGAACTCCACGGTGCGCAACAACACCGACACCGCGCGCGCGGCGGCGCAGATGGCTGGCTCGGCCAGCGCCGCGGCCACGCGCGGCGGCGAGGTCGTCACCGAGGTCGTCAGCACGATGCACGAGATCACCGAGAGCTCGCGCAAGATCGCCGACATCATCGGCGTCATCGACGGCATCGCCTTCCAGACCAACATCCTGGCGCTCAACGCCGCCGTCGAGGCGGCGCGGGCGGGCGAACAAGGCCGCGGCTTCGCCGTCGTCGCCGGCGAGGTGCGCAGCCTGGCCCAGCGCAGCGCCGGAGCGGCACGCGAGATCAAGGCCCTGATCGGCAACTCGGTCGAGAAGGTCGAGGCCGGCTCGCGCCTCGTCGCCGACGCCGGCAGCACGATGACCGAGATCGTCACCCAGGTGCAGCGCGTCTCGCAGCTGATCCAGGAGATCAGCCAGGCCACCGTCGAGCAGACCAGCGGCATCGGCCAGGTCAACGACGCGGTGACCCAGCTCGATCAGGTGACCCAACAGAACGCCGCACTGGTCGAGCAGACGACCGCGGCCACCGAGAGCCTGAAACAACAGGCCCACATGCTGGTCGACGCGGTGCGCGTCTTCCGCGTCACGACGACTGCCTGACACCAGGGGGCGGTCCTTCCCTTCGGGCGCGGCCACGGCGCGGGCTGCGCCCGCTTGCCTTCGCGCCGTCATCGGAGAGCCCCCTCGTGAAGATCTTCATGGTCGGAACCCAGCGTTCCGGATCCAACCTGCTGCGCCTGATGCTCAACCAGGCGCCCAGCCTCGCGGCGCCGCATCCGCCGCACATCCTCGAACGCTTCGCGCCGCTGATGTCGCTGTACGGCGACCTGCAGCACGACAGCGCCTTCGAGGCCCTGGTCGACGACGTCGCCCGCCTCGTCGAGGCCAACCCGGTGCCCTGGCCGGTGACGCTGGAGCGCGCGGACCTGCGGCGCCGCTGCCGCGAGCGCAGCCTGGTCGCCGTCTTCGGCGCGGTGATGGACCGCATGGCCGAGGACGCCGGCAAGCCCGACTGGGTGTGCAAGTCGCTGGCCAACGTGCACTTCCTGCCCGAGATCGAGCGCTACTTCGGCAACGACGCGCGCTACCTATACCTGTACCGCGACGGCCGCGACGTCTGCCTGTCGTTCATGAAGGCCGTGGTCGGCGAGAAGACCGCCTACCACGTCGCGCGCCAGTGGCACGCCGAGCAGCAGCTCGCGCTGGCCTGCGGCCGGCGCGTGCCGGCCGAACGTTTCCTCGCGCTGTCCTACGAGTCGCTGACCGCCGCGCCCGAGCCCGCGCTGCGCCGGCTTTGCGCCTGGCTGGGCATCGAGTTCCACGCCTCGATGCTGGACTACCACGGCTCCGAGGAAGCCGACCGCACGGCCTCGTCGGGGCGGATGTGGGAGAACGTGCGCAAGCCGGTGATCGCCGGCAACAGCCGCAAGTGGCTGGCCGAGATGAGCACGAACGACATCGTCGACTTCGAGTCGGTGGCCGGCGCTTCGCTGACCGAGCTCGGCTACGAGCTGCACTTCGTCGGCCAGGACCGCGAGGCCCGGCGCTACGATGAAGCGGCGCTGGCCGCGCTGGACGCCGAGAACCGCCGGCGCAAGGCCCAGGCCCGCGAGACGCTGCCGCCGGCCGATGCCGCGGCCCGCAAACCGCAGGAAGACCTGCTGGCCGAGATCCGCAGCCGCGCCGTCACCGCCTGATGCCCGACACCCGCCCCGTCTCCGTCCCGGCGCCGCCGCCGGGCTACAGCGCGCTGCGCCTGTTCGCCGACTGCGCCGTGCTCGGCCTCACCGCCTGGGGCGGCTTCATGGCGCTGCTGGCGCAGGCGCAGCAGCGTTTCGTGCAGCGACGCGGCTGGATCGCCGAGAAGGACTTCCTGGACCTGATCGCGCTGGTCGCGATGCTGCCGGGGCCGCAGGCCGTCAACGCGCTGGCGGTGATGGGCCACCGCCTCGGCGGCTGGCTGGGCTTCGTCGCGGCGCTGGCCGGCATCGTGCTGCCCAGCTTCGTGATCCTGGTCGCGCTGTGGGCGGGTTACGCGGCGCTGGCCGGGCATCCGGCGCTGCTGCGTGCGGTCATCGTCGGCGTGCTGCCGCCGCTGGCGATGATCCTCGCGCAGACGGCCTGGAACCAGGCCAAGAAGGCAACGCCGGCGCCGCGCGACAAGGCGCTGGCGGTGGCCGCGGCGGTGGCGCTGCTGGCGCTGCCGTTCTGGTCGGCGTCGATCCTGGTGCTGGCCGCAGGCGGCCTGATCAGCCGCCTGTTCTGGCCGCCGCCGCCGGTTGCGCCGGCGCCCACCAGCCCGGCGATGGCGCCGTCGCGCATCCTGCTGTGCCTGGCGCCGGCGGCGCTGGCGCTGTTCCAACTGGTGCCGGCGCTGCTGCCGCAGGACACGGTGGCGCGGCTGGCGCTGGCTTTCGGCGGCATCGCGACGACGCTGTTCGGCGGCGCGCTGGTGATGGTGCCGCTGCTCGAAGGCCTGATCGTCGACCGCCTGGGCTGGCTGGACCACGCCGGCTTCACCGCCGGCCTGGCCGCCAGCCAGCTGACGCCGGGGCCGATCGTCGGCATCGCCACCTTCACCGGGATGGAGATCGCCGGCCTGGCCGGTGCGCTGGCGGCGACGATCGGCGTCTACACGCCGACGGCCATCATCGCCGTCGGCGTCGACGGCGCCGCCGACCGGCTGCGCGGCCAGCGCGGCTTCCAGCACGCGATGATCGGCGTGCGCTGCGCCGTCGTCGGCCTCATCGCCGGTGCCGCCGCGACGCTGTGGTGGAAGCTGCCGCTGACGGCCCAGCCGCTGGCCTGCGCGCTGATGACGCTGGCCGCGGCGCTGCTGGTGCTGCGCTGGCGCCAGCCGCCCTATGTGTCGATCCCGGCCGGCGTGGCGCTGGCCGCCCTGCTGCTGGCCTGATCAAGGACCGTCACGAACGACGGGCAAGAGCCGCCTGTTCGGCGTTTACAGGGGGGGGCGTATCGGCGATGATCGTCCGGTTATGCCCCGTCCGGACTGAAAGCCCATGCCCGCCGACACCACCGTCGAGACACAGCAGACCGCGCTGTCCGGCGTCGCCCGGGTCCTGGTGCACGCCGGCAAGCTCAACACCCGCACCGCCGAGGAGCTGGCGCGCACGGCGCGCGAGCGCAAGACCAGCTTCGTCTCGGCCGTCGTCGCCGCCGGGGCGCTGAAGCCCGACGAGCTGGCGCATGCGCTGTCCGGTGCGCTGGCGCTGCCACTGCTGGACCTCAACGCGGTCGACCTGCAGAAGCTGCCGCGCAACCTGCTCGACGCCAAGACGGCCACCCAGTACCAGGTGATCGTGCTCGGCCGGCGTGGCAACCGGCTGTTCATCGGCGCCGCCGACCCCACCGACCAGGAGGCGGTGGAGCGCATCAAGTTCGCCACCCAGCTGACGCCCGAGTGGGTCATCGTCGAGTACGACAAGCTGATGCGCCAGCTCGACGTCCAGGGCCAGAGCGCCAACGACGTGCTCGAGTCGCTGGCCGGCGAGGACTTCGACTTCGACGTCAGCGACGACACGACGACGACCGCCGCCGAAGCCGAGGTCTCGACCGAGGTCGAGGACGCGCCGGTCGTGCGCTTCCTGCAGAAGATGCTGATCGACGCGATCAACGCCCGCGCGTCCGACCTTCACTTCGAGCCCTACGAGTACAACTACCGCGTGCGCTTCCGCATCGACGGCGAGCTGCGCGAGATCACCCAGCCGCCGATCGCCATCAAGGACAAGCTCGCGTCGCGCATCAAGGTCATCTCGCGCATGGACATCGCCGAGAAGCGTGTCCCGCAGGACGGCCGGATGAAGCTGAAGTTCGGCAACAAGGCGATCGACTTCCGCGTCAGCACGCTGCCCACGCTGTTCGGCGAGAAGGTCGTGATCCGGATCCTCGACCCGTCGTCGGCGCGCCTGGGCATCGAGGCCCTGGGCTACGAGAAGATCGAGAAGGACCGCCTGATGGCCGCGATCCAGCGGCCCTACGGGATGATCCTGGTCACCGGCCCGACCGGCAGCGGCAAGACGGTCTCGCTCTACACCTGCCTGAACATCCTCAACCAGCCGGGCGTGAACATCGCCACCGTCGAGGATCCGGCCGAAATCAACCTGCCGGGCATCAACCAGGTCAACGTCAACGACAAGGCGGGCCTGACCTTCGCCGCGGCGCTGAAGGCCTTCCTGCGCCAGGATCCGGACATCATCATGGTCGGCGAAATCCGCGACCTGGAGACCGCCGACATCGCGATCAAGGCGGCGCAGACCGGCCACCTGGTGATGAGCACGCTGCACACCAACGACGCGCCGACGACGCTGACGCGGCTGCTGAACATGGGCGTGGCGCCGTTCAACATCGCCGCCAGCGTGCTGTTGATCACCGCGCAACGCCTGGCGCGCCGTTTGTGTGAAGTCTGCAAGAAACCGGCGGACTATCCTCGCGAGGCGCTGCTCAAGGCAGGGTATACCGACGCCGATCTGGACGGAAGCTGGAAGCCGTATCGTGCGGTCGGCTGCTCCGCCTGCGACAACGGCTACAAGGGCCGCGTCGGCATCTACCAGGTGATGCCGATCACCGAGCCCATCCAGCGCGTCATCCTCTCCGAGGGCACCGCGCTGGACATCGCCGAGCAGGCGCAGCGCGAGGGCGTGCGCGACCTGCGCCAGTCCGGCCTGGTGAAGGTGCGCCTGGGCGTCACCTCGCTGGAAGAAGTCATCACCGTCACCAACGAATAACCGCCTCCCGACACGATCCATGGCCACAGCAGCATCCGCCGCGCGCGCCAAGAGCGCCGCCAAGGAACAGATCTTCGAGTGGGAGGGCAAGGACAAGAACGGCAAGCTCGTGCGCGGCGAGATCCGCGCCGGGGGCGAGGCCGTCGTCAACGCCAGCCTGCGCCGCCAGGGCATCCTGGTCACCAAGGTCAAGAAGCGCCGCACCAGCGGCGGCCGCTCGATCAAGCAAAAGGACATCGCGATCTTCACGCGCCAGCTGGCGACGATGATGAAGGCCGGTGTGCCGCTGCTGCAGGCCTTCGACATCGTCGCGCGCGGAGCGTCCAACCCGCGCATGACCAAGCTGTTGACGGACATCCGCTCGGACGTCGAGACCGGCACCAGCCTGTCGGCCGCGTTCCGCAAGCACCCGATGTACTTCGACGCGCTGTACTGCAACCTGATCGAAGCCGGCGAGGCCGGCGGCATCCTGGAAGCGCTGCTCGAGCGCCTGGCGATCTACCAGGAGAAGACGATGGCGCTGAAGCAGAAGATCAAGTCGGCGCTGATGTACCCGGTGGCGGTCATCGTCGTCGCCTTCATCGTGCTGACGGTCATCATGATCTTCGTGATCCCGGCGTTCAAGGAGGTCTTCCGCTCCTTCGGCGCCGACCTGCCGGCGCCGACGCTGTTCGTGATCGCGATGTCCGAGTTCTTCGTCAGCTGGTGGTGGGTGATCTTCGGCCTGATCTTCGGCGGCGGCTACTTCTTCCTGCAGTCCTGGAAGCGCTCCGAGAAGATGCAGATGGTCATGGACCGGCTGCTGCTGCGCCTGCCGATCTTCGGCACGCTGATCGAGAAGTCGGTGATCGCGCGCTGGACGCGCACGCTGGCGACGATGTTCGCCGCCGGCGTGCCGCTGGTCGAGGCGCTCGACTCGGTCGGCGGCGCCTCGGGCAACGCCGTCTACGCCCAGGCCACCGAGCAGATCCAGAAGGACGTCTCCACCGGCTCGGCGCTGACGACCTCGATGACCGCGACTTCGGTCTTCCCGACGATGGTGCTGCAGATGTCGGCCATCGGCGAGGAATCCGGCTCGCTGGACCACATGCTCGGCAAGGCGGCCGAGTTCTACGAGGAAGAGGTCGACGACATGGTCAAGGGCCTGTCGAGCCTGATGGAGCCCTTCATCATCGTCATCCTGGGCGTGCTGATCGGCGGCATCGTGGTCTCGATGTACCTGCCGATCTTCAAGCTGGGCGCCGTCGTTTGATCCCCGCCGACTGGAGCGCGGCGCTGCCGCTGGACGTACTGCTGAGCCCCTGGCTGCTGGCCCTGTTCGGGCTGGCGGTGGGCAGCTTCCTGAACGTCGTCATCCATCGCGTGCCGCTGATGCTGGAGCGCCAGTGGTGGGCCGACGTCGCCGGCCAGCTGACCGACCGCGACTCGTTCCGCCGCGTCTTCGGCGGCGACGCGCCGGCCGGCCTGGCGCAGGCCGGGCTGGGGCTTGAGAAGAAGCTCGAAGGCCTGGCGCCGCTGACGATCGCGCGCCCGCGCTCGCGCTGCCCGTCCTGCGGCCACACGATCCGCTGGTACGAGAACATTCCGCTGGTGAGCTGGCTGGCGCTGCGCGGCCGCTGCTCGGCCTGCAAGGCGCGCATCCCGGCGCGTTACCCGCTGGTCGAACTGGCGACCGCAGCACTGTTCGGCCTCGTCGCCTGGCGCCTGGGCGCGCAGCCGGCGGTGCTGCTGTGGTGCGGCGCCGTCGCTGTGCTGCTGGCGCTGGCGCTGATCGACTGGGACACGACGGTGCTGCCCGACGGCCTGACGCTGCCGCTGCTATGGGCCGGGCTGGCAGCCACCGCGCTCGGCTGGCTGCCGGGGCAGACGCTGGGCGAGGCGATCGCCGGCGCGGCCGTCGGCTACCTCTCGCTGTGGTCGGTCTACTGGCTGTTCAAGCTCGCCACCGGCAAGGAAGGCATGGGCTACGGCGACTTCAAACTGCTGGCGGCGCTCGGCGCCTGGCTGGGCTGGCAGGCCATCGTGCCGATCGTGCTGATGGCCTCGGTCATCGGCGCCGTCGTCGGCCTGGGCATGAAGGCCACCGGCTCGCTGCGTGAAGGCCGTTTCGTGCCTTTCGGGCCCTTCCTGGCCGGCGGCGGCCTCGTCGTGCTGCTGGCCGGCCGCGAGACCGTGCTCTCGTGGATCGGCTGGGCCTGACGCCCCGGCCGCGCCGCTTCGGCCTGACCGGCGGCATCGGCAGCGGCAAGAGCACCGTCGCCACGCTGCTGGCCGAACTCGGCGCCGTCATCGTCGACACCGACGCGATCGCGCGTGAACTCACCGCGCCCGGCGGTGCCGCGCTGCCGGCGCTGGCCGCGGCCTTCGGGCCGGAGATCGTCGGCGCAGACGGCGCGATGGACCGCGAACGCATGCGCGCCATCGCCTTCGCCGACCCCGGCGCCAAACGCCGGCTCGAGGCCGTGCTGCACCCGATGATCGGCGCCGAGGCGCTGGCGCGCGCCGCGGCCGCCGGCGAGGCGCCGGTCGTGTTCGACGTGCCGCTGCTCGCCGAGTCGGCGCACTGGCGCGCACGCTGTGACCGCATCCTCGTCGTCGACTGCCGCGAAGACACCCAGGTCGAGCGCGTGATGCGCCGCTCGGGCTGGAGCGAGGACGCCGTGCGCCGCGTCATCGCCCAGCAGGCGGCCCGCGCCGCACGCCGGCGCATCGCCGACGCGGTGATCTTCAATGACGGGATGGCGCTCGGGGAACTGGCGGCCGAAGTCCGGGCGCTGTGGGCGCTGTGGAACAATGGGCCGCACTGAGCATTCCCTCCACGAAGAGCGCCACCTTTGGTCCTGTACGAGTACCCGTTCAACGAGGGCATCCGCACGATGCTGCGGCTCGAGCACCTGTTCGACCGGCTCGGGCAGCTCGTCGCACGCGACGCGCCGGTGGACCACCACTTCGCGCTGGCGACGATCTTCGAGATCATGGACGTCGCCTCGCGCGCCGATCTCAAGAGCGACCTGCTGAAGGAGCTGGAGCGCCACCGCGCCCAGCTGCAGTCCTACCGCGGCAACCCGCACATCTCCGAGGCTGCGCTCGACCAGATCGTCGGCCGCATCGACCACGCCTTCGACGGCCTGAACCAGCTCCAGGGCAAGGCCGGCCAGGCGCTGCAGAGCAACGACTGGCTGATGGGCATCCGCAGCCGCATCGGCATCCCGGGCGGCACCTGCGAGTTCGACCTGCCCTCGTACTACGCCTGGCAGCAGCTGGACCCGGCGAAGCGCCGCGCCGACCTGCTGGGCTGGATCGCGACGCTGTCGCCGCTGGCCGAGGCGCTGCAGCTGCTGCTGGGCCTGCTGCGTGACAGCGGCGTCGCCCAGCGGGTCGTCGCCGCCGGCGGCCAGTACCAGCAGAGCCTGCCGGCCGGCCGCACCTACCAGCTGATGCGCGTGCGCCTGGACGCCGCCGACGGCCTGGTGCCCGAGATGACCGGCCACCGGCTGATGGTCGGCGTGCGCCTGATGCGCCCCGACGCCGAGGGCCGGCTGCGCCTGGCCGCCGAAGACCGCGACTTCGAGCTGACGCTCTGCGCCTGACCCGTTTCCCTGCTACCGCTGCCGTGACCGCTGCCCGCATCGTCCCCTGCCCGGCCTGCAAGAAGCCGACGCCGTATTCGCCGCAGAACCGCTGGCGGCCGTTCTGCAGCGAACGCTGCCGCAGCCTGGACCTGGGCGCCTGGGCCAGCGAGAGCTACCGCGTCGCCGCCGAGGCGCCGCCCGACGCCGGCGAAGACACGCCGAACCCGCCGCCGGCCCACTGAGACGGGACGTGCGAGGCCGGAAGGCCTCGCACGCCAGACTCAGGCCCGAGCGCGATTTCACGCGCGAGGGCTGAGACCCCGGCCGCTGTCGGTTTTGTCGCGAAGAGCACAGCCGACCGACGCCCGACACCCTCCGCAAGTCCTTGATCCATAAGGGATCGAGGCATGGCACGGCTCTCGCAGTGCGCGCTCGTCCTCAACCGACGGGCCCGCCATGAGCCACACAGCCTTCATCTCGATCGGTGACCTTCGCCGCGGTCGGCCCGCCCTCGGCGACGCCGTGCCCGCCAGCGGCGGCTGCAGCAGCAGCGGCGGCGCCGGCAAGTCCAGCTGCGGCTCCTCGGCCGGCCCCGCGGACATGCCGGCGGAGATCTGGGAGAAGGTCAAGAACCATCCCTGCTACTCCGAGGAAGCGCACCACCACTTCGCGCGCATGCACGTCGCGGTCGCCCCGGCCTGCAACATCCAGTGCCACTACTGCAACCGCAAGTACGACTGCAGCAACGAGAGCCGCCCCGGCGTCGTCAGCCAGAAGCTGACGCCCGAGCAGGCGGTGAAGAAGGTGCTGGCGGTGGCCAGCGCGATCCCGCAGATGACGGTGCTGGGCATTGCCGGCCCCGGCGACTCGCTGGCCAACCCGAAGAAGACCTTCGAGACCATGCGCCTGCTGCAGCAGCACGCGCCGGACATCAAGCTCTGCCTGTCGACCAACGGCCTGGCGCTGCCCGACTGGGTCGACGAGATCGTCAAATACAACGTCGACCACGTCACGATCACGATCAACATGGTCGACCCGGCCGTGGGCGAGAAGATCTACCCCTGGATCTTCCACGACCACCGCCGCCTCACCGGCCGCGAGGCGGCGCGCATCCTGCACGAGCGCCAGATGCTGGGCCTGGAGATGCTCACCGCGCGCGGCGTGCTCACGAAGATCAACTCGGTGCTGATCCCGGGCGTCAACGACGAGCACCTGATCGAGGTGAACAAGGCGGTCAAGGCGCGTGGCGCCTTCCTGCACAACATCATGCCGCTGATCTCGGAGGCCGAGCACGGCACCTTCTACGGCGTCAACGGCCAGCGCGGCCCGACGGCGCAGGAGCTGAAGGCCGTGCAGGACGCCTGCGCCGGCGGCGCCAACCTGATGCGCCACTGCCGCCAGTGCCGCGCCGATGCCGTCGGCATGCTCGGCGAGGACCGCAGCGACGAGTTCACGCTCGAGAAGATCGAGGACATGGCCGTCGTCTACGACCTGGACAAGCGCCGCGCCTACCAGCAGCAGGTCGAGCAGCAGCGCCAGGCCCAGCACCAGGCCAAGGTCGACGCGCTGGCCGAGGCCTTCGACGAACGCCTTGCCGACGACGGGCTGAAGGTGCTGGTCGCCGTGGCCAGCGAGAGCCAGGGCCGGGTCAACCAGCACTTCGGCCACGCCACCGAGTTCCAGATCTACGAGGTCGGCGCCGGTGCCGCGACCTTCGTCGGCCACCGCCGTGTCGACCTCTACTGCCAGGGCGGCTACGGCGAGGACGAGCAGCTGCCGTCCATCGTCCAGGCGCTGGCCGACTGCCACGCGGTGCTGGTCGCCAAGATCGGCGCCTGCCCGCGCGACGAGCTGAAGGCCGCCGGCATCGAGCCGGTGGACCGCTACGCCCACGAGTTCATCGAGAAGGCCGCGCTGGCCTGGTTCGCCGACTACCGCGAACGCATCGCCAGCGGTGCCGTCGTCCACCAGGCGCGCGGCGACGCGCGCATCCGCCAAGGCGCCTTCACCGGCACCGCGGCCGCCTGATCCCTGTCCCCACGAGGAGAACCCCATGGCCCTGAAGATCATCGCCTCCATGTGCTCCGGCTGCTCGGCCTGCGAAGCCGAATGCCCGAACAACGCCATCCGCGAAAAGGGCGGCACCTTCATCATCGACCCGGCCAAGTGCACCGAGTGCGAAGGCCACTTCGACGCGCCACAGTGCATCGCCGTCTGCCCGGTCGACAACTGCATCAAGAAAGTTTGACCACCCCCGTAGCGCCTTCGGCGCTCCCCCTCGAGGGGGCGACGCCGGTGGCCGGGCCAAGCCCGTCCACGGCGTCCGCTTGATGCGCCACGGACCGCACGAGGCCGTGCCCTTCACCACCGCAAGGAACCCGCGATGAGTTCTGCGAACGTCGTCGTCACCCCCGCCGCCGAGAAGTTCATGCGGCGCCTGTTGCGCTTCTCGGAGCACCCGGCCGGCGGTTTCCGGCTGACGGTGACGCCGGGCGGCTGCTCGGGGCTGTCGAGCAGTTTCAGCCTCGACGCCGCGCCGCAGGACGGCGACGCGGTGCTCGACGTCAACGGCCTGCGTGTCTTCCTGCCCGCGGCCAGCGCCGCGCTGCTGGACGGCGTGACGGTCGACTTCGCCGACACGCCGACCTCCAGCGGCCTGCGTTTCCACGACCCGAAGCAGGCCGCCTGCGGCTGCTCCAGCGCCGGCGCGGCGCCGCCGGCGCAGGCCAGCGTGTCGCTGGACTCGCTGCGGCGCATCAGCCGCGTCTAGGTGGCCATGGCGATGACGGCCGACGGCTTCGACGACGCGGTGCTCGGCCGCGGCCTCGGCGCCGCCACCGAGGCCGCGCTCGCCGAAGCCGGCCGGTTGCGCAGCCTGGACCCGCCGGGCGCGATGGCCGCGCTGATGCGCGCCCAGGCGCTGGCGCCCGGCCACCCGGCAGTGCTGATCGCCTTCTATCGCCACCACTTCTACGGCCACCGCCCGGCCGCGGCACGCGACGTCGCACGCCGCGCGCTGGTCGTCGCCGCGCGGGCGCTGGGCCTGCCGCCGGTCTGGCGCGAGCTGCCGCGCCGGCCACTGCCCGGCGCCGGCGACGACGCCGGCACCCGTTTCCTGCTCTTCCTGCTGAAGGGCTACGCCTACCTCAGCCTGCGCCTGGACGACCCGCTGGAAGCACGCGACGCGCTCGGCGTGCTGCGCGCGCTGGACCCCGAGGACAAGGTCGGCGGCGCCCTGCTCGAAGCCGTGCGCGTGCGTGCGCTGGTCGGCGAGGACCCCGACGCCGACGGCCTGCCGCCGGTCTCGGGCGCCGCCGCCTGGGCGCGCGCCGCCGGCGACAGCGCCGGAGCCGCACGATGAAAGCCCCCGAACGCGCCTGGAGCGACATCCCCGTGCGCCGCTGGGACGGCCAGGCCATCGACTGCGCCGCCTGCGTGCACGGCACGCTGCACGCCGCGGGCGGCTGCGAGCCCGGCCACGCCTGCCTGCAGGACGCCTACGCGCGCCGCATCGACCGCTTCCTGCGCCGCCACCCCGGCCTCGCCAACGCTGCGCTGGGCCACCCGTACTTCGAGGTGCGGGCGATCGCCGCGCGCCACGCCGACGTCTTCCACCTGCCGGCGCTGATGGCCGACCCCGACGAGACCGTGCGCCTGCAGGCCGCCTCGCGCCTGCCGCAGCGCCTGCTGGGGCGGCTGCGCGACGACCCGCACCGCGAGGTGCGCATCCGCGTCGCCCAGCGCCTCGCCGAAGCCGAGCTGCCGACGCTGATGCACGACCCCGACTACGAGGTGCGCGCGACCGTCGCGCGCCGCCTGCCCGAGGCCTTGCTGCCGCTGATGATCGGTGACGCCGACCTGCAGGTCCGGCGCATCGTCGCCGAGCGCGTGAGCATGCCGGCGCTGTGGCGCTTGGCCGGCGACCCGGCGCCCGAGGTGCGCCGCATCGCCGCCGAGCGCCTGCCGGCCGCGCTGCTGGAGCCGCTGGCGCGCGACGAGGACTGGCTGGTGCGCCACAGCGCCGCCGGCCGCGCCGTCGGCGAGCTGCTGCAGCGCCTGCTGCTCGACACCGAGCCGCTGGTGCGTGAACGCGCCGCCGAACGCCTGCAGGAACTGGAGGGCCGCCGCCATGGCTGACATCGTGCGCGACGACGACGAGGTCGAACTCGCGGGGCCGCCGCGTTTCGATATCGGCGAACGCGTCGCCGCCCGCATCAAGGTGCGCAACGACGGCACCTTCGGCGGCCGCGACATCGGCGACGTGCTGGTCGAACGCGGCGACGTCGGCTACGTGCGCTCGATCGGCAGCTTCCTGCAGCAGTACTACATCTACACCGTCGAGTTCGTCGCCAGCGGCCGCCAGGTCGGCATGCGCGCCAAGGAGCTCTGCACGCTCGACCATCTGCCGCCCGAGGTGCTGGCCCGGCTGGGCGAGCGCGCCGGCCAACTCGACGACCTGCGCTGAGGACCCACGATGCTCGATCCCCGCCTGCCGCGCTACCAATGGGGCCAGGAGGTCCTGGCCGCCGTCGACCTCTACAACGACGGCTCGGTGCCCGAAGCCGAAGAGGACCAGCTGCTGATCGTGCAGGGCGGCCCGGGCGAGATCGTCCAGGTCGGCCACCACGCCGAGGCCAACGTGCCGCTGTACATGGTCGACTTCGGCCTGTGCGTGCTCGGCTGCCTCGAAGAGGAGATCGTGCCGGTCGCCGAAGCCCGGGCCGAGGCCGGCGGATGAACTCCGCCGTGCGCCGCCCGCCCGTCGACCGCGGCCCGCGTGCCGCCGTCGTCGCGCTGGACGCGGCGCGCATCGAGCGTGCGCTGGCCGCACGCAGCCGCTACCGCTACGTGCGCCCGCGCCTGGTGGCCGAGGGCGCGGGCTGGAAGATCCTCAGCGCCAACTGCTCGCGCAAGGTCGACCCCGAGGGCGGCGAGATCGCCATCGCCTGGTTCGAGCCCGACGCCAGCGGCCGCTGGCGGCTGCACGCGCGCGACCACGTCGAAGGCCGCTGGACGCTGGTCGGCGAAGGCCTGACGCTGGACGCCGCGCTGGCCCAGGTCTGCCACGACGAGACGCGGGTCTTCTGGCCGTGAGCGTCTACCTCGACCACAACGCGACCACCGCGCCGGCGCCCGAAGCGGTGGCGGCGATGCTGCACGCGCTCGAAGTCGCCTGGGCCAACCCCTCGTCGACCCACGAACCCGGCCAGCAGGCGCGCCGGCTGCTAGCCGAGGCCCGGAGCCGCGTCGCCACGTTCCTGGGCTGTCAGCCGGCGGAACTGGTCTTCACCAGCGGCGCGACCGAGGCCAACCACAGCGCCGTGCACGCTGCGCTCGCCGCGACCCGCGGCACCGGGCGCCAGCGGCTGGTGCTGAGCAGCGTCGAACACCCGGGACTGATGGCGCTGGCCGCGCGGCTGGAGGCCGAGGGCGTGCCGGTGACACGCCTGCCGGTCGACGCCGACGGCCGCGTCGACCTGGGTGCGGCACGCGAGGCCCTCGGCGCCGACGTCGCGCTGGTCAGCATGATGGGCGCCGACAACGAGACCGGCGTGCGCATGCCGGTGGCCGAGCTCGCCGAGCTGGCGCACGCCGCCGGCGCCCGGATGCACGTCGACGCGACCCAGCTCGCCGGCAAGGCGGCGCTGGACTTCGCGGCGCTGGGCGCCGACCTGATGAGCGTCTCGGCGCACAAGCTGCACGGGCCCAAGGGCGTCGGTGCGCTCGTCGTGCGCAAGGGCTTCGCGCTGGCGCCGCTGCTGCCCGGGCGCCAGGAGCGCCACCGCCGCGGCGGCACCGAGAACCTGCCCGGCATCGCCGGCTTCGCCGCCGCCTGCGACCGCGCCGCGGCAACGCTGGCCGCCGACGTCGAACGCATCGCCGCGCTGCGCGACCGGCTCGAAGCCGGCTGCGCCACCCTGCCCGGCGTGCAGGTCTACGGCCGGCGCGCCGCGCGTGTCGCCAACACCTGCTGCCTGCGTTTCGGCACGCTGGATGCCGAACTCGTGCTCGGCCGGCTGGAGCGCGCCGGCGTCGTCGCTTCGTCGGGCGCGGCCTGCGCCGCCGGCGGCACGCAGCCGTCGCACGTGCTGCTGGCGATGGGCGAACCGGCGTTGCATGCACGCGCCGCGCTGCGTTTCTCGCTCGGCCGCGACAGCACCGAGGCCGACGTGCAGCAGGCGCTGGACGCCGTGCACGCCGCCATCGCCCCCTTGCTGCAGGACGCCGTCGCGGCGGCCTGCCCCTGAATCCACGATTCGACGACTGGAGCCGACGATGAAAGTGATGATGCGCCGCAATTCCGCCGGGGTCCTCTCGGCCTACGTGCCCAAGAAGGACCTCGAAGAGCCCGTGGTCGCGCAGGAGAAGCCGGGCCTGTGGGGCGGCACCGTGACGCTGGCCAACGGCTGGGTGCTGTCGCTGCCCGAGATGGCCGAGACGACGACGCTGCCGATCACCGTCGAAGCCAAGAAGCTGGCGGAAGACTGATGGACGCCGCCACGCTCGCCGACGCGCTGGCGCTGGCCGAGGCCGCGCCCGACCTGCGCGCCGCCGCCACGCGGCTGCGCGAGCGCCTGGCGCCGCTGCGCGTCGTCGTCGTCGACGCCGTCGACCTGCGCGACGAGACGCCGGCCGCCGCCGGCGAACGCTGCGCGCTGTTTCTCGGCGCGTCCGACGGCCACTGCTGGCAGGTCACCGCCGACCCGGCGCAGGCCGCCGCCGTCTTCGTCGCCGCACGGCGCTGAACCGGAGAACCGCGATGAGTTCCACGACGATCGACACGCTGCCCGAGGCCGTCGCCGCCGGCCTGGCCGCCGGCACGCTGAGCCCCTACCTCGGCCCCGGGCTGCTGGCGCTGTGCGACGGCCCGCGCCCGCCGGCCGACACGCTGGCGCTGGCCGCGCTGCTGACGGCGCGGGTCTCGGTGCCGGCCAAGATCCGCAACCGGCTGACCGCCGCGGCGCAGTTCATCGAGAACTTCAAGCACCGCAAGACGCTGGTCAACGCGATGGACCAGGCTTTCGCCACGCCGGCCGCGCCGTCGGCGCTGCACCGCTGGCTGGCGGCGCTGCCGGCGCCGCTGATCGTCGACTGCTGGTACGACGACACGCTGCGCCGCGCGCTCGCCGGACGCGAGGACTGGGCCGAGGTGCAGGGCCTGTCGCAGAGCGAACACTTCGGCACCTGGACCGGCTGGTACGGCGCCGACGGCAGCGCCGCCGACGCGCCGCAGGAGCCGCGCACCGTGTTCTACAAACCCTGGGGCGGGCGCTCGCCGGCGTCCAACTACCTGATCTCGGACTCCGACTTCGTCGAGGTGCTGACCGAGATCGACATCCAGACGCCGATCCCGGCCGTCGTGCAGCAGCGCCGCGCGGCGCTGGGTTTCGTCTTCCTCGGCTGCCGCTTCGACGACCAGCTGCCGCGCGCCTTCGCGCGCCAGGTGATGAAGCGCAGCGCCGGGCCGCACTACGCCGTGCTGCCCGAGCCGCCGACCCGCATGGAGCAGCGTTTCCTGGACGAGCAGGGCATCGTGCGCATCGCGCTGTCGCTGGCCGAGGTGGCCGAGGCGCTGACCGGCGTGCCGCAACCGGCCTGAGCCGTGTACCACCAGGCGCTGTACACCATCGTGATGGACGCCGGCGCCGCGGTCGGCGACCTGACGCGTGCGATGCAGGGCGAAGACGAACTCTTCGCCAGCCCGCGCACGCTGGCCGCCGTCGAGGCGCAGTTGCTGACGATGGCGCACACGCTGGGCAACCTGACGCCGGTGCTGCGCGACAAGCTGGCGCTGGCCGACTGGGCCGGCTGGCAGGCGCTGCACGCGGCGCTGCGCGAAGGCCACGAGCCGCGCCGCGAAGCCGTCTGGTACGCCGTCAGCGCGCTGGTGCCGCAGACGATGGGGCTGCTGGCGGAGCTGCGGCGGCGGGAGCCGGTGTGGTTCGAGAACGGGTATTGAGGCGGGGCAGCACGAGGCCCGCGGGCAGCGAATGGCGCGGCGACAGGCCTCGGAGTCGATTTCGGCGGGCTGATCTGCGGGAGCGGCTTCGCCAACAGAAACGGCCTGAAAAGGCGCCGTTTCGTGTTCGGGGTTGAAAGACAGGGTTTTGCTACAGCCTCAACGTGGAGGTCACCGGCGCTACGCGGCTTTATCGCGCAACGTCCAGTGGACCGCAGGATTATGCATCATATGCGCTGCAACCGTCTCAGCCATGTATCCCACGACTCAACACGAACCGGAGGAGTGGTGTGGGCTTCATAATCTTGGCGCTTAACGCTCTCCTCAAGATCGTTCTGAGTTCGTCCACCGACCACGACGCACCTGATATTTATGTCCTTATCAGGATCGACACCGAGTTTGCTGCGTGGACCTAGAAAAGCGTTGTACAGTTTTTCGCCGGATTCAGCCCGCCGCCTAATTGCATGTGCTTCTTTCCGAAAGCGGCTTAAGTCACGGAAGATGATCCCGAGCCTTTGGGAGATCTGTCCCGCGGCTTCGGCTATCTTGTGATTGAATGCCTTGTAGTGATTGGCGTTCAGAAGATTGAATTCAGCACCTTTGACCTCAATGAGAATGATGTCCATCCTAGAGCGCCCGGTAAATACGACGAAATCAACAGAGCCACCCGCAAGAGGAAACTCAGAGAAACAGATGTACTCGTCGTCGGGTTTTGCATATGCCTCGCCGAAGATTGACAGGTCGGTTTTCAGAAGGCGCTGAAGCTCTTGTTCCCCACTCCCGGATTGAACAAGTGTCTCTACGGAGGCCTTTGAGACCATGCTCTCGATAATTTCGAGACGGCGCTTCGTGACCTCATTGCTCTCGGGGTACCTAGGGAAGGTCTGCACAACACGCCGAGCGACCGGATCGGCGCGACATCGTTAGCGACGGCTTTGTGCAGGAGCGCATTGCGCCCCCGAGCCAGCGTTGTAGGACGGAGAAACGAAGCAAATGGCGCCCAGCGGGGGACGTTTGGCGCCCACCGGGCGCACTCATCCCCGGGCTCCCATGAGATGCCTTCGCGCCATCCACAGGTTCGCCAGCGCGAACAGCGTCTGGATCTGCGCCGTGTTCTTGGCCAGCCCCCGGTACCGCACCTTGGTGAAGCCGAACTGCCGCTTCAGCACGCGAAACGGGTGCTCCACCTTGGCCCGCACGCTGGCCTTGAGTTGTTCGATTCGCTCGGTGATCGCATCCTGGCGATCCCGCGCGTCGAGCAGCCGCCGCAGCCCCGGGCGCAAGGCCACGTGCCAGGTCGGCCCTCGCGCCTCGGGCCTCTTGTGCACGCCCTGGTAGCCGGCGTCGCCGAAGGCGTTGCGTTCCTCGCCATGCAGCAGTTGTCCGGCCACGTTCAGGTCGTTGACGTTCGCCGGCGTGGCCACCACCGTGTGCACCAGCCCCGAGGCCGCGTCCACCCCGATGTGCGCCTTCATCCCGAAGTACCAGTTGTTGCCCTTGCGGGTCTGCTTCATCTCCGGATCGCGCTCGCCTTCGGCGTTCTTCGTCGAGCTGGGCGCCGCGATCAGCGTCGCGTCCACCACCGTGCCGGTGCGCAGCATCAGGCCCTTGTGCTGCAGCAGATCGGCCACCAGGCGCAGCATGTCGGCCGCCAGTTCGTGGCGCTCCAGCAGGTGGCGAAACCGCAGGATCGTCGTCTCGTCGGGCAACCTCTGCGTCGCACCATCGAGCCGAGCGAACTCCCGGTACAGCGGCACGTCGTGCAGCGCCTCTTCCATCGCCGGGTCGCTCAGCCCGAACCATTGCTGCAGGTAGTGGATGCGCAGCATCGTCTCCAGCGCAAACGGCGGCCGCCCGGTCCTGGCTCGCGGATAGTGCGGCTGCACGATCTCCACCAGCGCCGCCCACGGCACCACGCGGTCCATCTCCTCGAGGAACTCGCGCTTGCGCGTCTTCTTCGTCGACAGGTTCAGGCCAAGTCCGAGCTGCTTCATGTCGGGCATCCTCGCCTGCCTACCTCGCACGGGCAAGCCGGCTTCGCGGGGGCGTTTTGCAGACCTTCCCTAGATCCGATGAAAGGATCATGGCGAAATTGAATTCTGTCTGCTTGAGAGAGAATCCGCGGGTTAGCGGAAGAGCGATCAGATAGCTCGCCATCTTCATCGCCAATCATCTCCAGCACCCGAGTTCGACTGAGCGTTTCCCAATTCGCGTGAGGCGCAAGGGTCACCTTGTCGAACGAATCAGATGCCCAATCGTTACGTTCGTAGTGCTCGATATAGGTAGCAGGTGGAATGATGTAGCCCTGATCAAGCAAAGACTTGATGATGACCTCAACAGCATTCGTTACGGATTGACCATCGTTCTTGTCACCAAGATCGGTCAGAAGAACCACCGTACCAGCGGAGCCGACGAAACAGCGAACCCGACAGATACCTCGGCTAATGTGCGTTGTTGCGTTGTTGAACTGGTGGACTATGTCGAGTGTTTTCATGATGCATAAAGAAGCTGTAGAAAAACCCCGACGCGGGTTCAGCCGACCAGCCCGGCGCGGCATGCCGCACCAGCGCCGTTGATCTGTCTCTTCATGCGCATCCCTCGGCGTCCTGGGTTTGCCGCAGCCTATCGACGGGGCACAGCGCTTGCAAGCTCTACCGTCCTCCTCCCGACCGTCACCGCGACAACCGTTGCCGCCCCGTCGACAACCAGCCGTGTTTCCTGCCGGTGGTGTTGGCCGAGCAGTTGCTGCCCGGCTCCTTCGAGTTCGCGCTCAACCATCTGGTCGACTCCGGCGCGGTGCCGCTGGACGGGTTCGACGCCTTCTATCGCAACGACGACAACGGAGCGCCCGCGGTCTCGCCCGCCGTGCTACTGGGTTACTCCCGCGGCCTGGTCTCCAGCCGCGCCATCGCCTCGGCCTGCCAGCGCCTCGTCACTTCACCAACTTCGCCCTCTCCCCCGCGCTATAGTTGCTGAAGTGCCCCTCCTTCGCCGCCGCCCGGCGCGCCAGCGCCAGCTTGCCGGCGGTCTGGCCGTGCGGCGCGATGCGCGACACCAGGCGTTCGGGTTCGCCGGCGCCGCATTGCGGGCACAACGGCACGGTGCTGCTGCGCACCAGCAGTTCGAACTCGTGGCTGCAGGCGGGGCAGCGGTATTCGTAGATCGGCATCGCGGTCTCCAGGATCAGGATTCGGGGCTGGCGCAGTGGCCGCTGGGCGAGACGCAGACGTCCAGCCGGCCGGGCGGCGCGTCGGGCAGGCCGACGAAGGCCTGCACCTCGGCGGTGTCGAAGCCGACCAGCGTCGCGCCGTCTTCGCGGCGCAGCAGCGGGCGGCGGATCAGCAGCGGCTCGGCCAGCAGCAGCGCCAGCGCGGCGTCGGCGTCCAGCGTGTCGCAGTCGAGCTCGCCGCTCTTGATGCGCGGCGCCGAGCGGTTGAACCACGCCGCCGGCGGCAGCGGCGCCAGGAAGGCGAGCAGCGTCTCGCGTGTCCAGGGTTCGGCCAGCAGGTTGCGCCGCTCCAGCGTGTGGCCGGCGGCTTCCAGCGCGGCGCGCTGGCGCGCATTGCCGCCGCAGCCCGGTCTCTCGAAGAAGGTGATGTGGGCCATCGTTCGGTCCTCGTGTCAGCGCGGCGGGTCCAGCGCCAGCGCCGTGAGCGCGCTGGCCTGTTCGACGACCGCGTGGCGGATGTCGGGTTTCAGACGTGTCAGCCACTCGCGTGGCAAGCGGCTGGCGCCGCAGCGTGCGCCGGCCAGCATGCCGACCAGCGCGCCGTTGGTGTCGGCGTCCTCGCCCTGGTTGACGCAGTCGACCAGCGCGTCCTCGAAGCCTTCGCGCGTGCTGAAGAAGTGCAGCACGGTCTGCATCGTGTCGACGACGTAGGCGCTGGCACGGCCGCGGTACGGCGTGAAGCGGAACTTGGGGTGCGCGTCGACGATCGCGGCGATGCGTTCGGCGCTCTGCGCCGGGCCGTCGCCGAGCAGCAGGCCCTGCAGCAGCCGGCCGAGCGCCAGCGTCGCGGCGTCGGACAGCGCGTGGTGGTGGGTGACCCGCGCCTGGGCCAGCGAGACGCGCTCGAACAAGGCGTCGTCGCCCAGCGTCGCCAGCGCCACCGGCAGGTTGCGCATCGCCGCGCCGTTGCCGCCGTCGCCTTCGTTGTAAGGGCCTTCGAGCGTACCGTCGGCCAGATAGCGCTGGATGCCACGGCGGCAGGTGTTGCCGCAGTCCACCGGCTTGGAGCGCCACCAGCCGACGAAGGCCTCGGCGACGAGCCGTGTGTCCCAGGGCCGGCCTTCGGCGGCGCCGCGCAGCAGCGCCGCGCCCAGCGCCAGGCTCATCGTCGTGTCGTCGGTGACTTCGCCGGGCCTCAGCTTCAGCCAGCCGCCGCCGACGATGCGCCGGTGCACGCCCCAGCGGTGCACGATCTCGCGCGGCATCATGAACTCGACCGTCGCGCCCAAGGCGTCGCCCAGCGCCAGGCCCAGGTAGGCGCCGAGCGCACGGTCGGCCACGGCGGCGAGGCCGCCGGCCGCGGCGATGCGCCCGGCCAGGTCCTCACTCATAACTCACCTTCAGGTCGTAGAGACCGCCGATGGCCAGCACCTCGCCTTCGGCCTGCAGCGAGCGCGTGCTCAGCACGCCGGGCGCCAGCAGCAGCTTGCACAGCGGCACACGCGCCTCGAACACCCAGTCGCCGAAGCAGCCCGCCTGCTCGCGCGAACGCGTGAACGAGACGATGTTGTTCAGCCGCACCGTGCAGCGGCGCTCGCGCAGCGAGCCGGCGACGATCTGCTCCTCGACGTTGGAGCTGCCGCGCCACAGCGTCACGTGCGGGCCGGCGCCCATCAGCTCGAAGCGCGCCAGCATCCACTGGCAGTACTCGAACACCAGGTCCAGCTGCTGCCAGATGCAGTTGTTGTGGAAGCGGCTGCCGGCCTTCTCTTCGAGGTAGCGCATCCAGGCCGGCGACGGGTAACGCGCCAGCGCCTCGTGGTGGTAGGTGGGCACCAGGCCGAAGCGGCTCTCGACCCAGCCCTTCAGCACCGCGCCGGCCGGGCTGTTGCTGTCCAGCACCCAGCCCTGCATCAGCTTCAGGTAGCTGGTGCGCCAGCGGTGGCGCTCGGCCTCGCCGGCGTCGGCTGCCGGCGCGCCGAGGCCGAAGCTGAGGCTCATGTAGTGCTGGAAGACCTCGCGCGCCTGCTCGGCGTCGGGGCAGCGTCGGAGCAGCGCGAACAGCCCCGGCTGCGTCTCGCGCGAGCCCGCGATGCGCAGCGGCTGCGGGTGCGTGTTGAAGGCGAGGCTGGCCAGCACCGGCGCCGGAATGCCGACCAGGTTGGTCGTGTACCAGCGCTCCGGATGCGGATCGTGGCCCTCGGGGGCGGTCACCGCCGCCCCCGCTCAGACCGGGCGGTTCTCGTACGGGTTGCGCACCGGGCCCATCAGCGCCAGGCCTTCCTCGTAGCTGATCTTCGGGAAGCTGTCCTTGAAGGCCAGCGCACGCTCGGTGACGGCGTCGGTCTTGCCGGCGGTGTCCAGGCGCTTGAGCTCGGTCTTCTCGAGGTACAGCAGCTCGAGCATCTCGTTGTAGACCGTGGCCTCGTCGATCGGCAGCACGTAGAAGGTGGCGCCGCCGTACTCGACCTGGTAGCGCTTGGACAGGTCGATGTTGTCGCAGAACAGGAAGTACTTGCCCTGAGGCGACAGCGCCTCGCCCAGCACCTCGGCGACGAGCTTCAGCGACTCGAAGGACAGCAGGAAGCCGCAGAGGAAACCGATCTGCGTCTCGCCGGCGTTGGCCGCGGCGATGACCTGCTCGCAGGCGATCTCGGGCGGGCGTGCCTCGTCGGCCAGCTTGGCCTGGAACTTCAGTGCCAGGTCACCGCGGAAGCCGAAACGGCCGGCCTTGTGCGTCGGCGCCTTCAGCACGCTGTTGAAGAGGCGGCCTTCGGCTTCGAGGCGAGCGAAAGCGGTGTCTTGGATCGAGAGGGTCATCGGGATCTCCGCAGTGGATGGGTCGAACGGGAACCGTTGGCACCGCCTTCGGCGGCCGGTGCATCACCTCTGGAACAGCAACACCCGTACCACGCCATTGCAGACCCGATTTCGTCGTGAACCTCACGCGGCAAGCGTCGATTCGCCCCCGACGGGCGTCGCTCGCACCCCGGCTTTGTCGTGTTTCGCACATTCGACACCGGCACCCCGGAATGCCGGCGATAACGACGTTTTCCTTTTCACGACAAGCACTTAGCGCTTTGTCCACGGGTTGGCACGGCGGTTGCGATGCGCTGCTTGCGCTTCAATGCCCGCCGGCCCGAAGGCACCTCCAAGAAGAAAACCCAGCAGTCGAAGGCGGCAAGGAATTCGCGATCAGGCTTTCGTAGCCACTCGTTGATTCGTCTCGACCCCAAGCTCACTACTTAACGGAGTTCAACCCATGAGCAAGCTTCGGCAGATCGCCTTCTACGGCAAGGGTGGCATCGGCAAGTCCACCACCTCGCAGAACACCCTCGCGGCGCTGGCCGAGATGGGCCAGAAGATCCTCATCGTCGGCTGCGACCCCAAGGCCGACTCGACCCGCCTGATCCTGCACGCGAAGGCGCAGGACACGGTGCTGTCGCTGGCCGCCGAAGCCGGCTCGGTGGAAGACCTCGAACTCGAGGACGTGCTGAAGATCGGCTTCCGCGGCATCAAGTGCGTGGAATCGGGCGGCCCGGAACCGGGCGTCGGCTGCGCCGGCCGCGGCGTCATCACCTCGATCAACTTCCTCGAGGAGAACGGCGCCTATGACGACGTCGATTACGTCAGCTACGACGTGCTGGGCGACGTGGTCTGCGGCGGCTTCGCGATGCCGATCCGCGAGAACAAGGCGCAGGAGATCTACATCGTCATGTCCGGCGAGATGATGGCCATGTACGCGGCCAACAACATCTCCAAGGGCATCCTGAAGTACGCCAACTCGGGCGGCGTGCGCCTGGGCGGCCTGATCTGCAACGAGCGCAAGACCGACAAGGAATACGAGCTCGCCGAAGCGCTGGCCAAGCGCCTGGGCACCAAGCTCATCCACTTCGTGCCGCGCAACAACGTCGTGCAGCACGCCGAGCTGCGCCGCATGACCGTCGTCGAGTACGACCCGAGCAGCGCCCAGGCCCAGGAGTACCGCACCCTGGCCAACAAGGTGCACGCCAACGCCGGCAACGGCGTCATCCCGACCCCGATCACGATGGACGAGCTCGAAGACCTCCTGATGGAGTTCGGGATCATGAGCAAGGAAGACGAGTCCATCGTCGGCAAGACCGCGGCCCAAGCAGCGGCCTGACACAGGCCCTGCGGCACCGGGCCCGGCCCGGTGCCGGGCCGCCCACCCTGCCCACGGAGAACGACCCATGTCCATGACCGTTGAAGAGCGCAAGGCCGCCAACAAGGCCTTGATCGACGAAGTGCTGAAGGCCTATCCCGACAAGATGGCCAAGAAGCGCGCCAAGCACCTGAACGCCTACGAAGAGGGCCGTCCCGATTGCGGGGTGAAGTCCAACATCAAGTCGCTTCCCGGCGTGATGACGATCCGCGGCTGCGCCTACGCCGGCTCCAAGGGCGTGGTGTGGGGCCCGATCAAGGACATGGTGCACATCAGCCACGGCCCGGTGGGCTGCGGCCAGTACTCCTGGGCCTCGCGCCGCAACTACTACATCGGCATCACCGGGGTCGACAGCTTCGGCACGATGCAGTTCACGTCCGACTTCCAGGAGAAGGACATCGTCTTCGGCGGCGACAAGAAGCTCGAGAAGATCATCGACGAGATCGAGGAGCTGTTCCCGCTGAACAAGGGCATCTCGGTGCAGTCCGAGTGCCCGATCGGCCTGATCGGCGACGACATCGAAGCCGTCAGCAAGAAGAAGAGCAAGGAGCTCGGCGGCAAGACCATCATCCCGGTGCGCTGCGAAGGCTTCCGCGGCGTCAGCCAGTCGCTGGGCCACCACATCGCCAACGACGCGATCCGCGACTGGGTCTTCGACAAGACCGACCCGGGCAAGTACCCCGAGTTCGTCTCCACGCCCTACGACGTCGCGATCATCGGCGACTACAACATCGGCGGCGACGCCTGGTCCAGCCGCATCCTGCTGGAAGAGATCGGCCTTCGCGTCATCGCCCAGTGGTCCGGCGACGGCACGATCGCCGAGCTGGAGAACACGCCCAAGGCCAAGCTCAACGTCCTGCACTGCTACCGGTCGATGAACTACATCAGCCGGCACATGGAGGAGAAGTACGGCATCCCCTGGGTCGAATACAACTTCTTCGGCCCGACGCAGATCGAGAAGAGCCTGCGCGAGATCGCCAGCCACTTCGACGACACGATCAAGGCCAACGCCGAGCGCGTGATCGCCAAGTACCGGCCGATGGTCGACGCCGTCATCGCCAAGTACAAGCCGCGCCTGGACGGCAAGAAGGTGATGCTCTACGTCGGCGGCCTGCGTCCGCGCCACGTCATCGGGGCCTACGAGGACCTGGGCATGGAGATCTGCGGCACCGGCTACGAGTTCGCCCACAACGACGACTACCAGCGTACCACCCACTACATCAAGGACGGCACGCTGATCTACGACGACGTGACGGGCTACGAGTTCGAGAAGTTCGTCGAACGCGTGCAGCCGGACCTGATCGGCTCGGGCATCAAGGAAAAGTACGTCTTCCAGAAGATGGGCCTGCCGTTCCGGCAGATGCACAGCTGGGACTACTCGGGCCCCTACCACGGCTACGACGGCTTCGCCATCTTCGCCCGTGACATGGACATCGCGATCAGCTCGCCGGTCTGGGGTCTCGCCAAGGGCGCCCCCTGGAAGAAAGCGGCCTGAGCCCGCCACCGCATCAAGGAGCACACCATGCCGCAAAACGCCGACAAGATCATCGACCACGAGCTGCTGTTCCGCGAGCCGGAGTACCAGAAGCTCTTCGCCGACAAGAAGTCGAACTTCGAATACAAGCACGCCGACGTTAAGATCGAAGAGATCCGCAACTGGACCAAGACGCCGGAATACCGCGAGAAGAACTTCGCCCGCGAAGCGCTGACCGTCAACCCGGCCAAGGCCTGCCAGCCGCTGGGCGCCGTCTTCGTCGCCAACGGCTTCGCCAAGACGCTGCCGTTCGTGCACGGTTCGCAGGGCTGCGTCGCCTACTACCGCAGCCACTTCAGCCGCCACTTCAAGGAGCCGACGTCCTGCGTCAGCTCGTCGATGACCGAGGACGCCGCGGTCTTCGGCGGCCTGACCAACATGGTCGACGGCCTGGCCAACAGCTTCAACCTCTACAAGCCCGACATGATCGCGGTGTCGACGACCTGCATGGCGGAAGTCATCGGCGACGACCTGAACGCGTTCATCAAGACGGCCAAGGAGAAGGGCAGCATCCCGGCCGACTTCGACGTGCCGTTCGCGCACACCCCGGCCTTCGTCGGCAGCCACGTCACCGGCTACGACAACGCGCTGCTGGGCGTGCTGCAGCACTTCTGGGAAGGCAAGGCCGGCGTCACGGCGCCGCTGGAGCGTGTGCCCGACGAGAGCATCAACTTCATCGGCGGCTTCGACGGCTTCGTCGTCGGCAACCTGAAGGAGATCAAGCGCATCTTCGCCCTGTTCGGCGTCGAGGCGACGATCCTCTGCGACCCGTCCGAAGTCTGGAACACCCCGACCGACGGCGAGTTCCGCATGTTCTCCGGCGGCACCACCAAGGCCGAGGTCGAGCGTGCGCTGCACGCCAAGGCGACCATCGTCTTCCAGGAGTTCAGCAGCGAGAAGACCGCCAAGTACCTGCGCGAGAAGGGCCACGAGGTCGTCGTGCTGAACGCGCCGGTGGGCGTCGGCGGCACCGACGAGCTGCTGATGGCGATCAGCCGCCTGACCGGCAAGCCGGTGCCGGCCGAACTGGAGCTCGAACGCGGCCAGCTCGTCGACGCCATCGCCGACAGCCAGGCCCACCTGCACGGCAAGAAGTACGCGCTCTACGGCGACCCCGACCAGCTGATCGGCTACACCAAGTTCCTGCTGGAGCTGGGCGCCGAGCCGACCCACGTGCTGTCGACCAACGGCAACGAGGACTGGGCCGAGAAGGTGCGTGCGGCGCTCGCCGCCTCGCCCTACGGCCAGGACGGCAAGGTCTACCCGAAGCGCGACCTCTGGCACCTGCGCAGCCTGCTGTTCACCGAGCCGGTGGACTTCCTGATCGGCAACACCTACGGCAAGTACCTGGAGCGCGATGCCGGCACGCCGCTGGTGCGCCTGGTGTTCCCGATCTTCGACCGCCACCACTACCACCGTTACCCCACCTGGGGCTACGAGGGCGGGATGCGGCTGCTGACGATGCTGCTCGACGAGTACTTCGAGAAGCTCGACGCCAACACCAACATCCCCGGCAAGACCGACATCTCGTTCGACATCATCCGCTGACGGCCACGGCGGGCCGGCTCGCCGGCCCGCCGCCCTCACGAGGAGAACCCGCGATGACCGACCCCGACCGCGACGCCCCCGTTCTCGTGCGCATCACACGCGACGGCCGCCGCGTCGAGGTCATCGCCGGCGCCGTCTGCCTGGACGGCCGCCCCGAGGCGCACGAGCTCGTGTCCCTCGACGAACACCCCAACCGCAGCGCGGTGCTCGCGCTGTGTCCCGACGCCAGCCACATGGCCGGCCGGCTGGCGCTGACGCTGGCCGAAGCCTCGGTCGCGCAGGCCGCGCTGCGCCGCGCGCAGGACGCGTTCGACGGCAGCGAGGCCGCGGTGCGCGAGCGCCTGCGCCAGGCCGTCTGGCAGCGCACGCTCGTCGGCCAGGGCCTGGACGAATGATCTACGTGCTCGAACGTCCGGCCGCCGGCGCCCCGCGCGCCTGGTTCGCCTACGACGTCGACGACCTGGTCGAACGTGTCGCCGACCGCCGCGGCCTGTCGCCCTGGGAGGTCTGGGACCGGCGCAGCGCGCGCGAGCTGCTGGCGATGTGCGGCGAACAGCCTGACGCAGAAGGCGTCGCCGGTCGTCTGCCGGCGCTGTGTGCGCTGGGCGCCACGCACGGCTGGGACACGCCGCTGTTCCGCGCCGACGCACTGCTCGGCGAAGGCCTGCTGAGCGCCGCCGCCGTCGACCCGCTGGACGCCTGCACCGCGACGCTGGATGCCGGCGGCCTGCAGGCCACGATCTGGCCCGACGAGACGAGCGCCATCCTGGCCTTCGAGGACGACGCGCTGGCGCAGTGGCAAGGCCCCGGCTGGCGTGCTCGCCACGCCTTGCGTGAACAGCTCGTCGCCACCGAAGCGCTGGCCGACGCGTGACAAAACCCGAGTTCGGTAACTGCGCTTGACGGCAGCGCCGCGCGGCGCATCATCGTCCCGGCGGGACGGTCGTCGGTCCGGTGCACCCACGAGGGGGCAGCCGACGGTCGCCGCAGGGAAAGCGAAGAACACGCATGCGACTGCCATGGCGGTTCCTGATCGGGCTGCTGTGGGCCGCCGGAGCCCAGGCCCAGGGACAGGTCTACGGACTGGCCGGCAAGAGTACCGACGACCCCAACTACGTCGCCGCCTGGCGCGGCTGCGCCGCCGAGGCCCAGCTCTGGGGTGACCGCTGCAACGCCGTCGGCGCGCCCGGCCCGGCCCGCGCGCGCGCCCAGGACGCGGCCATCGTCGGCGCGCTGCAGCACGGGCTCGCGGGCCTGGCCGTCGCGGTGACCAACTCGCGTTACCTCGGCGAGTCGGCGCTGGCGCTGGCCACCCGGCGCGGCGTGCCGGTGGTCACCATCGACAGCGACGTCGAACCGGCGCAGCGCGCGCTGCGTCACATCTACATCGGTCCCGACCACGAGGAGATCGGCCGCCAGCTCGCGGCGCTGCTCGCCGCCCGCCGCCCCGACGGCGGCCAGCTCTGCGTGCTGGCCGGCGACACGCACGACCCCGGCGTCACGGCCCGCATCACCGCGCTGCGCCGCTCGCTGGCGCAGGATCCGAAGCTGCCCGAAGGCGCGCGCCTCGCCGGCGAACACGGCTGGCGCGAGGTCGCTCGCTGCCCCTGGTTCAACGGCGACGACGCGCAGCGTGCGCTGCGCCAGCTCGAGTTCGCGTTCCGCGAGGAACAGGCCGACGTCGTCGTCTCGCTCGGCGCCTGGCCGTTCACGCAGCCCTCGCGTTACCGCGCCGCGGTGCGCACGCTGGTCACGCGCGGCAACGGCCGCGTCGTCGTCGCCGCCACCGGCGCGCTGGCGCCCGAGCAGAAAGCCTTGCTCGCCGAAGGTCTGGTGCACGGATTCGTCTCGCTCGACTACGAGCTGATGGGCCGTTACGCCTACCGGTCGATGAAGCGGCTGGCGACCGGGCATCCGGTCAATTCGGCGATCCGCATCGGCGCCGTCGTGCGGCAGGGGCTGTGAACACCTCGCCGGCCCCGTTACGCCGCCTGTCGCGCGAGCTGCTGGTGCGCGTGGCCGCGGCCAGCGTGGTGCTGGCGCTGCTGGCGACGCTGGCCAACGCCTGGATCAGCTTCCGCGACGAACGCGCGCGCCAGCGCGAGCAGGTCGAGGCCGTGCTCGGCGCCTACGTGCCGTCGCTGGCCAAGTCGGTCTGGGAGCTGGACGAGGCCTCGGTGCAGCTGCAGCTGGACGGCCTGCGCAGCTTCCCGGCGCTGCTGTCGGCCGAAGTCATCGGCCGCGGCATCGACGAGCGCTACGACAAGACCGGCGCCAGCGCAGCGCAGGGCGGCGAGCTCATCCGTCACCCCTTGCCGGCCCCCGACGGCCTGGGCGTCGTCGCCGAGCTGGTGCTGCAGCTCGACGAAGACTGGCTCGCCGGCCAGGTCTGGCGGTCGTCGCGCCAGTTCGCCTTCGCCGCGCTGGTCGAGCTGCTGCTGCTGGCGGCGCTGGTCTACGCGCTGGTCGCGCGCAGCGTCTCGCGGCCGCTGGAGCGTCTGCACGCCCACGTGCGTGCGCTCGACGCCGAGCGCCTGGCCGAGCCCGCACCACGGCCACCGGGCCCGGCCAACGAGCTGCATGCGCTGGCCGACGGCATCACCGGGCTGCAGCAGGCGCTGCAGGCACAGCTGCAGGCCCAGGCGCGCCAGTTCGACGAAGTGCTGCGGCAGATGGCCGACGGCGCCGGCGTCGTCGACGGCCGTGGCCGCATCCAGGTCTGCAACCCGGCCTGGGCGGCGATGCTGGGCTCGGCGGCGCCGGACGACGCCCTGGGCCGCGACGCCGCCGACTGGCTGGCCGAGCCGCCGTGGCCGGCGCTGGCGGCGCGCCTGGCCGCCGCCGGCACGCTGCAAGCCGAGGCGCTGACGCTGCGCCGCCCCGACGGCCGCGCGCTGCCGGCCGAGGCCAGCTTCGCGGTGCTGGCGCGCGACGCCGCGGGCGAAGCCACACGCGTGCAGCTGGTGCTGCGCGACGTCAGCGCACGGCGCGAGACCGAACGCACGCTGGTCGCCGCGCGCGAAGCGGCCGAGGCCGCGACCCGCGCCAAGAGCGAGTTCCTGGCCAACATGAGCCACGAGATCCGCACGCCGCTGAACGCCGTGCTCGGCATGACGGCGCTGGCGCTGCGCACCGAACTCGACACGCGCCAGCGCGACTACCTCGAGAAGACACGCGCTGCGGCGCAGTCGCTGCTGGGCATCGTCAACGTGATCCTCGACTTCTCGAAGATCGAGGCCGGCCGGCTGGAGCTGGAGCACGACGCCTTCGACCTCGGCGCGGTGCTCGACGGCGTCGCCGCGATCGTCGCGCTCCAGGCCCATGACCGCGGCCTGGGCTTCGTCATCGACGTGCCGGCCACCGTGCCGCGCGGCCTGGTCGGCGACGCGCTGCGGCTGTCGCAGGTGCTGGTCAACCTCTGCGGCAACGCGGTGAAGTTCAGCGAACGCGGTGAGGTCGCGATCTCGGTCGCCGCCGAACCCGGTCCGACCGAGGGCACGGTGCGGCTGCGCTTCGGCGTGCACGACGAAGGCATCGGCCTGTCGGCGCAGGACCTGGAACGGCTGTTCCGGCCCTTCAGCCAGGTCGACGCGTCGACGACGCGCCGCTACGGCGGCACCGGGCTGGGCCTGGCGATCAGCCGCCAGCTGGTGCAGGCGATGGGCGGCGACATCACGGTGCGCAGCACGCCCGGCCACGGCAGCGACTTCCTCTTCGACGCCGTCTTCGCGCTGGCGCCGCAAGCCGCCACGGCGCGCCAGGCACCACGCCCGGGGCTGCGCCTGCTGGTCGCCGACGGCAGCGCGCGGGCGCGCGAGGTGCTGCGGGAGCGCGCCGCCGAACTGGGCTGCGAGGCCCGCACCGCGCGCGACGGCGACGAAGCCGCCGCCGGCGCGGCCGAAGGCGCCGACCTGGTCTTCGTCGCCGCGGCCCTGGTCGCCGCCGACACCGGCTTGCCGGCGCGGCTGCGGGCCCTGGCCGGCCCCGGGCTGCGCATCGTGATGCTCGTGCCTTACGGCGCCGACGACGCCGCCCGCACGCTGCCGCCGGGCGTCGACACGCTGCTGGCGACGCCGGTCAGCAGCGCCGCGCTGCTGGCCCTGCTGGAAGCGGTGTTCGGCCGCGACGCACCGGCCGCCGGCGCGCCGCTGCCGCCGCCGCCGTCGCGCCGCCTGGACGGGCTGCGTGTGCTGCTGGCCGAGGACAACCCGGTGAACCAGGAGCTAACGCTGGAGCTGCTGCGCCAGGCCGGCGCCAGCACCGCGCTGGCCGGCGACGGCCTGGAGGCCCTGGCCTGGCTGGGGCGCGAACGTTTCGACGCCGTGCTGATGGACGTGCAGATGCCCGGCCTGGACGGCCTGGAGACGACACGCCGGCTGCGCCGGCTGCCTGGACTCGACACGATGCCGGTGATCGCGATGACGGCGCACGCGATGGCCAGCGACCGCGAGGCCTGCCTGGCCGCCGGCATGAACGACCACCTGGCCAAACCCTTCGAGCCCGACGTGCTCGTCGAGCGGCTGCGGCACTGGACCGGCATCGACGCCGCGCCCGCCGTCGCGCCGCCCCCGCCTCCGCCTCCGCCGCCCCCGGCCGCCGTGCTGCCGCCGACGCTGCCCGGCCTGGACATCGCCACCGGCCTGCGCTTCGCCGCCGGCCAGCCGGGGCTGTACCGGCGCGTGCTGCAGCTCTTCGCCCAGTCGCGCGCCACGATGCCGGCGACGATCCACGAGCAGTGCAGCGGCGGCGACCTGGCGGCCGCGGCCTCGGCGCTGCACATGCTGAAGTCGGAGTCGGGCACGATCGGCGCCACCGCGCTGCGCGAAGCCACGCGCACGCTCGAAGCCGCGGTGCGTTCGGGCGATAAAACCGCGATCGCCGCCGCGCTGCCGGCCTTCGAAACCGAGCTGCAGCAAGTGCTGGACGGCCTGGCTTCGGCCTTCGGCACGCCGGCGGCCGAAGCCAAGGCGTCGCGTTTGTCGTGATCCCTCCAAGGCCGGCGCTCCCGGCGCGCTTCGCCAAGTCCTTGTCAGCGAAGGAGAAAACGCGCGGCACACGACTGGCACCGATCGTGCAATGCGGCATGGGCAGCCCACAGGAGCCCGCCGCATGTCCGCATCGCTCAACGCCAGGATCGCCCAGGTCTTCGACGAGCCCGGCTGCGACGTCAACCAGGCCAAGGGCGAGAAGGCACGCAAGAAAGGCTGCACCAAGCAGCTGACGCCCGGCGCCGCCGCCGGCGGCTGCGCCTTCGACGGCGCCAAGATCGCGCTGCAGCCGATCGCCGACGTCGCCCACCTCGTGCACGGCCCGATCGCCTGCGAAGGCAACAGCTGGGACAACCGCCACAGCGCGAGTTCCGGCCCGCACGTCTACCGCACCGGCTTCACCACCGACATCGACGAGTTCGACGTCGTCTACGGCGGCGAGAAGCGGCTGTTCAAGGCCATCCGCGAGATCGCCGAGACCGTGCGCCCGCCGGCGATCTTCGTCTACCAGACCTGCGTGCCGGCGATGATCGGCGACGACATCGAGGCCGTCTGCAAACGCGCCAGCGAACGTTTCGGCCTGCCGGTCGTGCCGGTCGACGTGCCGGGTTTCGCCGGGCCGAAGAACCTGGGCAACAAGCTCGGCGCCGAGGCGCTGCTCGACTACGTCATCGGCACCGTCGAGCCCGAAGTCAGCACGCCCTACGACATCAACATCATCGGCGAGTACAACCTGTCGGGCGAACTCTGGCAGGTCAAGCCGCTGCTGGACGCGCTGGGCGTGCGCGTGCTGGCCTGCATCACCGGAGACGGCCGCTACCGCGAGATCGCGTCGGCGCACCGGGCCAAGGCCAACATGATGGTCTGCTCGAAGTCGATGATCAACGTCGCCACGCGCATGCAGCAGCGCTGGGGCATCCCGTACTTCGAAGGTTCGTTCTACGGCATCGCCGACATGAGCCAGACGCTGCGCGACATCGCCCGGCTGCTGGTGCAGACCGGCGCGCCGGCCGACATCGTCGACCGCGCCGAGGCGCTGATCGCCGCCGAGGAGCCGCGCGCCTACGAGCGCCTGCGCGCCTACCGCGAACGCCTGGCCGGCAAGCGTGTGCTGCTGATCACCGGCGGCGTCAAGAGCTGGTCGGTGGTCTCGGCGCTGCAGGAAGCCGGGCTGGAGATCGTCGGCACCAGCGTCAAGAAGAGCACCAAGGAAGACAAGCAGCGCATCCAGGAGATCATGGGCGACGACGCCCACATGATCGAGGACCTCGCGCCGCGCGAGATGTACCGCATGCTGCGCGAGGCGCGCGCCGACATCATGCTGTCCGGCGGCCGCAGCCAGTTCGTCGCGCTGAAGGCGCGCATGCCCTGGATGGACATCAACCAGGAGCGCCACCACGCCTTCGCCGGCTACGAGGGCATCGTGACCATGGTCGCCGAGATCGACAAGGCGATCTTCAACCCGGTCTGGCAGCAGGTGCGTGCACCCGCGCCCTGGGAAGCCCCGGCCGTCGCGCTGGCGGCCTGAACGGGAGCGCACGATGGCCCTGGTCACCGAAAGCAAGAAGTCCTGCAGCGTCAACCCGCTGAAGATGAGCGCGCCGCTGGGCGCCAGCTTCGCCTTCATGGGGCTGGAGTCCTGCATGCCGCTGATGCACGGCTCGCAGGGCTGCACCTCCTTCGGCCTGGTGCTGCTGGTGCGCCACTTCAAGGAGGCGATCCCGCTGCAGACGACGGCGATGAACGAGGCGACGACCATCATGGGCGGCGACGACAACCTCGTGAAGGCGCTGCTCAACATCCGCCAGCGCGCCAAGCCGCAGGTCATCGGCATCTGCTCGACCGGACTCACCGAGACCAAGGGCGACGACGTCGACGGCACGATCCGCCTCGCGCGCCAGCAGCACCCCGAGCTGGCCGACACCGCGGTCGTCTACGCCTCGACACCCGACTACGTCGGCGCCTTCCAGGACGGCTGGGCGGCCGCCGTCACGGCGCTGGTGTCGACGCTGCCGCGCGTCGGCGATCCGCGCCGCGACGGCGTCGTCGCGCTGCTGCCCGGCTGCCACCTGACGCCGGCCGACCTGGAGGAGCTGCGCGAGACGATCGAGGCCTTCGGCCTGCAGGCCGTCGTCGTTCCCGACATCTCGGGCTCGCTCGACGGCCACATCCCCGACACCTGGCAGGGTACGACGATCGGCGGCACGCCGCGCGCCGACATCGAGGCCCTGGGCGGCGTGATGGAAGTGCTGGCCGTCGGCGAGCAGATGCGCCCGGCCGCCGAGGCGCTGCAGGCGCGCTGCGGCGTGCCGTTCACGCTGTTCGACCGCCTGACCGGGCTGGCCGCCAGCGACGCCTTCGTGCGCCGCCTGGCCGAGCTGTCGGGCCGCGAGGTGCCGGCGAAGCTGCGCCGCCAGCGCAGCCAGCTGGTCGACGCGATGCTCGACGCCCACTTCCACACCGGCAACGCGAAGATCGCGCTCGCTGCCGAACCCGACCTGCTGTGGGCCGCCGGCAGCTTTCTCGCCGAGATGGGCGCCGAACTCGCGACCTGCGTGACGACGACCCGTTCGCCGCTGCTCGAACGCCTGCCGACCAGCGAGGTGCTGATCGGCGACCTGGAGGACTTCGAGCGTTCGGCCGAAGCCACCGGCGCCGAGCTGCTGATGACGCATTCGCACGGCCGCCAGGCCGCCGAGCGCCTGGGGCGGCCGCTGTTCCGCCTGGGCATCCCGATGTTCGACCGCATCGGCAACGCCCACGTGCGCATGGTCGGCTACCGCGGCACACGCGATTTCGTCAACGCCGTCGGCAACGCGCTGATCGAGTGCATCGCCCACCACGGCCCCGACGACTGGCCGCTGCCGGCCGCCAGCCTGGCCGCCGTCGAAGCCGTGCCGCCGGCCGTCGCCCACGTCAGCGCCGTCATCCCGCGCCGCCGCCCGGCGGCCACCCATCCCGTCACTTCCCGGAGCGAACCATGAAAGTCGCCTTCGCCACACAGGACCAGCAGCGCGTGGACGCGCACTTCGGCTGGGCCCCGCACCTGGCGGTCTACGACGTCACCCCCGAGGGCTATGCCTTCGTGCAGGACTTCGCCTTCGGCGACGGCCTGGACGAAGACGGCGACGAGGACAAGCTGACGCCGAAGCTGGCCGCGATCGGCGACTGCGCCATCGTCTACGTCGCCGCGATCGGCGGCTCGGCCGCGGCGCGTGTCGTCGCCAGCCGCATCCACCCGGTCAAGGTGACGCAGCCCGAACCGATCCTGGACATCCTCGACAAGCTGCAGAACGTGCTGCGCGGCACGCCGCCGCCGTGGCTGCGCAAGGCGCTGATGAAGGGCCAGGAACGCTCCTTCGACTTCGAGGACGATGCCGAGGTGAAGCGATGAGCGCCGCCGTCGAGACCCCGGCGGCCGACGAGGCCGCGCTGCAGGACGGCTTCGTGCGCGAGCTGATCAAGCAGATCCGCGCCCAGGACACGCACGGCACCTGGGACGGCAAGAGCGACGCGACGCTGCTCGAACCCTTCATCCTCACCGCCGAGCAGCGCCGCGCGCTGCCGATCATGGGCGACCCCGACCCCGACACGCTGTGGCGGCTGGACCTGTTCCACAACGCCGTCGGCCTGGCGATCGAACGTGCCACCGGGATCATGGTCAGCCCGATGACCAAGATGAGCCACGAAGGTTTCGGCCGCACGGTGCTGACCGCCGGCCGGCTGGTCGTCGTCAACCGCCATCTGCGCGACGTGCACCGCTTCGGCTACCCCAGCCTCGCCAAGCTGGCCGAGGCCGGCAGCAAGCTGGTCGCCGAAGGCGTGTCGATGATCAATGAGCACCGCGACGTCGCCACCTGGGGAGCATGAGATGGCCGAGCTCGAAACCCTGAAGGCCGAGATCAAGAAGCTCAACGCCCGCGCGACGCAGGCCAAGATGGATCTGCACGACCTGTCGGAGGAACTGCCGACGAACTGGGAGCGCATCCCCGAGGTCGCCCGGGTCGCCCACGAGGCACATGCGGCGCTGGTCGCCGCACGCGCGCAACTCGCCGCGGCCCAGGCCGCCTGACGGAGAACACCGTGTCCGACTTCAGCATCACCCTGCCCTCGGGCGCCACCTGGACGCCTTCGTTCGTGCAGAAGATCGACGAAGGCAAGTGCATCGGCTGCGGCCGCTGCTTCCGTGTCTGCCCGCGCGGCGTGCTCGAACTGATCGGCCTGGACGAGGACGGCGAGCGTGTCTCGCTGGACCCGGACGGCGACGACGACGAGGAGTACGAGAAGAAGGTCATGACGATCGCGCACAGCGAGCTGTGCATCGGCTGCACCGCGTGCTCGAAGATCTGCCCGAAGAAGTGCTACTCGCACGCCCCGGTGGCCGCCTGATGGAGCCGCGGCCGGTGCCCGAGGCGCTGGCGCGACGCGCGGCGCGTGCCGACGAGGTCGAGGACCTGGTCGCGCTGCTGCTCGACCACGCCGAGGGCCCGCGCGAAGCCGCGGCCGCCGTCGCCGAGACGCTGGCCGTCGCCTGCCTGGGCGACAACCACCTCTGGCAGGACCTGCAGCTCGCCTCGCGCGCCGAGCTGTCGGCGCTGATGACCTGGTGGTTCCCGGCGCTGGTGCGCAAGAACAGCGCCGACATGAAGTGGAAGAAGTTTCTCTACAAGCAGCTGTGCGAGCGCGAGCAGCTCTTCGTCTGCAAGGCGCCGAGCTGCGCCGTCTGCTGCGACCACGCGCTGTGTTTCGGCCCCGAGGACGGCGCACGCCGCGCCGTGGCCGCCGTCGCCTGAACCGCACCCGGCCATGCTGACCGCCGCGATGCTGCAGCTGGTGCAGGAATGCGGCGAAGGCGTGCTGATCCTCATCGACGGTGTCGTCGAGCCCGAGTTCCGCCATTCGCAGCTGACCCGGGCCGAGGTGCGCCGGCTGCTGCTGGTCGTCGCGCGCACGCTGGACGCGCTGCCACCCGAGGCGCGCGAAGCGATGCCCGAGATCGACCTCGACGGCTGGCGCGTCGTCGGCAGCGCCTTGCTCGACGACGACCCCGGCGCCGACGACGCCGCCTGGTTCGCCGCCAGCTCGCTGCTGCCCGCGACGCTGGGCTGGCTGAAGCTGTACCGGCGCGAGGCGCCGCAGCTCTTCGACTACCGGCCCTGAGTCACTCGTCGGGCGTCGCGCGCAGCAGCGCCGTCACCACCTCGTCGCCCAGCCGCGCCTGCGGCGCGATGCGTTCGATCAGCTCCAGCCGCTCGCGCGCCGTGTCCAGGTCGCCGGCGCGCAAGGCGATGAAGGCCAGCGCCTTCTGCATGAAGAGCCAGAAACGCGCCGGGCCGTCGGCGTTGAAGTCGGGCGCCGGCCCGCCGATCACCCGGCCTTCGCCGTCCAGCCCGGCGGCACGGCCGGCTTCGAGCAGGCCGCGCGCCGCGGCCCGTTCGGCGAGCTCGAACTCGCGCCGCTGCGCGTGGTGCTTGGCGAGCGCGAAATACAGCGCCAGGGCCTGCGGCGCGATGGCCTGTGCCGTCCACAGCAGCGCCCCGCGCTGCGCCGGCCCGGCCACCGCGGCCTGGCGCAGCAGGCCGTGGACCGACTGGGGCACAGGGCCGCCGAAGAAGGCGTCCGACGCGACACCGGTGAACAGGTTCATGGCGCTCCCCTGGTTGGCCCGCGCTGCGGGCGTGCGTCTGGTCAAGCACGGCAGGTGCCAGGCCGCTGTCGTCGCAATGGCGACAAAAGCGACAGGTCCGGCCGCGCCACGGCAGTTCCGACGATCGGGCCGATGCGATGCAAGTATCTGATCCAGATCAGTTTTTTGCCGCGACTCGGGTTGGCACGGTCCCTGCGATATGGGGATGCCTCGCCACTTCCGCCGGAGCCTCGTGATGGATCCCAGCGCCAAGCCGATCTACCTGGACTACGCGGCCACGACACCGGTCGACCCGCGTGTCGTGCAGGCGATGCTGCCCTATCTGTACGAACAGTTCGGCAACCCGGCGTCGCGCAGCCACGCTTTCGGCTGGGCGGCCGAAGAGGCGGTGGAGATCGCCCGCGAACACGTCGCCGCGCTCGTCGGCGCCGACCCGCGAGAGATCGTCTGGACCTCCGGCGCCACCGAGAGCGACAACCTCGCGATCAAGGGCGCGGCGCAGTTCAACCGTTCGCGCGGCCGCCACCTCGTCACCGTGAAGACCGAGCACAAGGCGGTGCTGGACACGATGCGCGAGCTCGAACGCGCCGGCTGGGAGGTCACCTACCTCGACGTCGGCGCCGACGGCCTAGTCGACCCGACGGCCTTCGAGGCCGCGCTGCGGCCCGACACCGTGCTCGCCTCGGTGATGCTGGTGAACAACGAGATCGGCGTCGTGCAGGACGTCGTCGCGCTGGGCCGCATCTGCCGCGCCTGCGGCGTGCTGCTGCACGTCGACGCCGCGCAGGCCACCGGCAAGGTGGCGATCGACTTCGCGTCGTGGCCGGTGGACCTGATGAGCCTGTCGGCGCACAAGACCTACGGCCCCAAGGGCATCGGCGCGCTGGTCGTGCGGCGCAAGCCGCGTGTGCGCATCGAGGCTCAGACGCACGGCGGCGGCCACGAGCGCGGCATGCGCTCGGGCACGCTGCCCACGCACCAGATCGTCGGCATGGGCGAGGCCTACCGCCTGGCGCGCGTGTCGATGGCCGCCGAGAACGAACGCATCCGCACGCTGCGCGACCGGCTGCTGGCCGGGCTGTCGGACATCCCCGAGATCCGCGTCAACGGTTCGCTCGACGCTCGCGTGGCGCACAACCTCAACGTCAGCTTCCAGTTCGTCGAAGGCGAGTCGCTGCTGATGGGCCTGAAGGGCATCGCCGTCTCGTCGGGCTCGGCCTGCACCTCGGCCAGCCTGGAGCCCAGCTACGTGCTGCGCGCGCTGGGCCTGTCCGACGAGGTCGCGCACAGCTCGATCCGCTTTTCCGTCGGCCGCTTCACGACCGAGGCCGAGATCGACACCGCCGTCGAGCAGACGCGCCGCACCGTCGAGCGCCTGCGCGAGCTGAGCCCGCTGTGGGACCTGCACTGCGCCGGCGTCGACCTCGCCGCGGTGCAGTGGGCGGCGCACTGATTCCTTTGCAAACCCGGAGGCCGACATGGCGTACAGCGAGAAGGTCATCGACCACTACGAGAACCCGCGCAACGTCGGCGGCTTCGCGGCCGGCGACGACACGGTGGCCACCGGCATGGTCGGCGCGCCGGCCTGCGGCGACGTGATGAAGCTGCAGATCAAGGTCGACCCGAGCACCGGCGTCATCGAGGACGCGCGCTTCAAGACCTACGGCTGCGGCTCGGCGATCGCGTCGAGCTCGCTGGTCACCGAGTGGGTCAAGGGCAAGACGCTGGAGCAGGCGCTGGCGATCAAGAACACCGCCATCGCCGAGGAGCTGGCGCTGCCGCCGGTGAAGATCCACTGCTCCATCCTCGCCGAGGACGCGATCAAGGCCGCGGTGGCCGACTACCGCCAGCGCCACGCCGGCCCTGGCGGCCTCATCGAGGAGCGCGCCTGCTCGCCCTCCTCGCCCGACCAACAGCACAGCGAAGCGGCCTGAAGGCCGCACCGACCACCAGGAGTCCACGATGGCCTGCCAATCCCAAGGGAACGTCGCCCCGTCGCAACTCGTGCCGCGCGCCGACCCGCCGCTGCTGCCCGAAGGCGAGCAGCCGATCAAGATCAGCGACGCCGTCGTCGCCAAGGTCAGCGAGCTGCTGGCCGAGGAAGGCGACCCCAGCCTGCAGCTGCGCATCTACGTCACCGGCGGCGGCTGCTCGGGCTTCCAGTACGGCTTCGCCTTCGACGACGAGATGAAGGAAGACGACGTTCGCGTCTCGCGCGAGCCGATCACCGTCGTCGTCGACGCGATGAGCCTGCAGTACCTCGTCGGCGCCGAGATCGATTACGAGGACCGCCTGGACGGCGCGCGCTTCGTCATCCGCAACCCGAACGCGACCAGCACCTGCGGTTGCGGCTCGTCCTTCACGGTCTGACCATGGCCATCAGCGTCACCCCCAAGGCCGCGGCCCAGATCCGCAAGGCGCTGGCCAAACGCGGCAGCGGTGTCGGCCTGCGGCTGGACGTCAAGACCAGCGGCTGCTCGGGCTACGCCTACGCGCTGGAGTTCGCCGACGCCGCCGCGCCCGAGGACCTGGCGTTCGAGTCCGAAGGCGTGCAGCTCTTCGTCGCCGCCAACAGCCTGCCGCTGCTCGACGGCACGCGGCTGGACTGGGTGCGCGAAGGCCTGAACGAAGGCTTCAAGTTCGACAACCCGAACGCCGCCGCCACCTGCGGCTGCGGCGAGTCCTTCGCCGTCTGAGGCCACGATGGCGCTGCTGCAGATCGCCGAACCGGGCCGCGCCGCCGCGCCGCACCAGCACCGGCTGGCCGTCGGCATCGACCTCGGCACGACGAACTCGCTGGTCGCCACGGTGCGCAGCGGCCAGGCCGTCGTGCTGCCCGACGGCGAAGGCCGGCGCCTCGTGCCTTCGGTCGTGCACTACGGCGAAGACGGCGTGCTGACGGTCGGCGCCGCGGCCACCGCCTTCGCCGCCGCCGACCCGCAGAACACGATCGCCTCGGCCAAGCGCCTGATCGGCCGCGCGCTGGAAGACATCGCCGCCGGCACGCTGCCTTATGCGCTGGAGCGCCTGAGCGACAGCGCCGTCGGCGTGCGCACACGCGCCGGCGTCAAGAGCCCGGTCGACGTCGGCGGCGAGGTGCTGCAGGTGCTGAAGGAACGCGCCGAGGCCTCGCTGGGCGGCGAACTGGTCGGCGCGGTGATCACCGTGCCGGCCTACTTCGACGACGCCCAGCGCCAGGCGACCAAGGACGCCGCGGCGCTGGCCGGCCTCAACGTGCTGCGCCTGCTGAACGAACCGACCGCCGCGGCCATCGCCTACGGCCTGGAGTCGGCCAGCGAAGGTGTCTACGTCGTCTACGACCTGGGCGGCGGCACCTTCGACGTCAGCATCCTGCGGCTGTCGCGCGGCGTCTTCGAGGTCGTCGCGACGGCCGGCGACGCGGTGCTCGGCGGCGACGACTCCGACCACGCGCTGGCGCAGTGGTTCGCCGGCGAGACCGGCGGCTGGCACCCGGGCGACCTGGCGCGGCTGCACGCCGCGGCACGCCACGCCAAGGAGACGCTGACCGACCTGGACCGCGTCGTCATGCACTGCCTGCGCGCCGACGGCACGCCGGCGACGGCGACGATCACGCGCACGCAGTTCGAGACGCTGACGCGGCCGCTGGTCGAGCGCACGCTGGGCCCGGTCAAACGCGCCCTGCGCGACGCCAAGCTGAAGCCGGCCGAGGTCGATGGCGTCGTGCTGGTCGGCGGCGCGACGCGCATGCCCGCGGTGCGCGCCGCCGTCGCTGCGCTGTTCGGCCGCGAGCCCTACACCGGCATCGACCCCGACGAGGCGGTGGCGCTGGGCGCGGCGATCCAGGCCGACCAGCTGGCCGGCAACCGCGGCGCCGACGGCCTGCTGCTGCTGGACGTGAACCCGCTGTCGCTGGGCCTGGAGACGATGGGCGGGCTGGTCGAGAAGATCATCCCGCGCAACAGCACCGTGCCGACGGCGCGCGCCCAGGACTTCACGACCTTCAAGGACGGCCAGACGGCGATGGTGCTGCACGTCGTGCAGGGCGAACGCGAGCTGGTGTCGGAGTGCCGCTCGCTGGCGCGCTTCACGCTGCGCGGCATCCCGCCGATGGTGGCGGGCGCGGCACGCATCCGCGTCACCTTCCAGATCGACGCCGACGGGCTGCTGTCGGTCAGCGCCGTCGAGCAGACCTCGGGCGCACGCGCCCAGGTCGAGGTCAAGCCGAGCTACGGCCTGGGCACCGAGCAGGTGGCCGGCATGCTGCAGCAGGCGCTGGGCCACGCCGCCGAGGACGCCGCGGCACGCGCGCTGCGCGAAGCCGAGATCGACGCCCGCCGCCTGCTCGACGCCACCGAGGCCGCGCTGCACGAAGACGGCGAGCGCCTGCTGTCCAGCCCCGAGCTGTTCCAGATCCTGCGTGCGATGCAGGACGTCATCGACGCGCTGGCAGAATGCGCCGAGGGTGAAGGCACGACGCCGGAGGCCCACCGGGCGCTGCGAGAGCGCCTGCGTCGTGTGGGCGACGAGCTCAACCGGATCACGACGCCGTTCGCGGCGCGCCGAATGGACGAGCGCGTGCGCAGTGCGCTGTCCGGTCGCACGCTTGAACAGATGGCCGCATGAGCGCTCAGGACTTGTCCGGCGCTCATTCCCGCCTGGCGGGACCGGCCGCAGGCCGAAGGGCGCCCCAATGAGCGACGACAACACCACCCGCATCACCGTCCTGCCGCACGCCCAGCTCTGCCCCGACGGCCTCGTGTTCGAGGCCGAGGCGGGCAACTCGCTGGTCGACGAGCTGCTGATGAACGGCATCGCGATCGAACACGCCTGCGACAAGGTCGGCGCCTGCGCCACCTGCCACGTCTACCTTCGCCAGGGCGCCGAACACGTGAACCCGGTCGACGACGACGAGGACGAGCAGCTCTCCGACGCCTGGGGGCTGGAAGCCGATTCGCGGCTGTCGTGCTGCGTGAAGGTCGGCGGGCCGGAGCTCGTCGTCGAGCTGCCGCGCTACTCGAAGAACCACGCGCGGGAGCGCTGAGCTTTCGCGCTGCACACGAGGCGCCCCGGCCCCCGGCCGCGGGCGCCTCGTCGTTTTGGGCGTCGCCGTGGCCGGGCTGTCGCCAATCGAACAAAACGCACAGCCCCGAGAAGAGATGAAAAGTCTTTGCGGGACAAGCACTTGCAGCGCACGAGGTGGTGGCACGGGGCTTGCGGAATGGGCTCAGCAAGCAGGAGCCCCACGATGCCCGGCCGCCCTCTTCCCCTCCGACTGACGATCAACGACACGACGCTTCGCGACGGCGAACAGACCGCCGGCGTCGCGTTCACCGACGACGAGAAGCTGGCGATCGCCGGCGCGCTCGACGCCGCCGGCGTGCCGGAGATGGAGATCGGCATCCCGGCGATGGGCGCGCACGAGGTCGAGCTGATCCAGGCGATCGCCGGCCGCGTGCGCCAGGCGCGCACGATGGTCTGGGCACGCATGGCCGACAGCGACATCGCTGCGGCGCTGCGCTGCGGCGCCGACATCGTGCACGTCTCGGTGCCGGTGTCGGACGTGCAGATCGAACGCAAGCTGGCGCGCGACCGCGCCTGGGTGCTGCAGACGATCCGCCACCACGTCGAGCGCCTGGCCGATGGCGGCGTCTCGGTCAGCGTCGGTTTCGAGGACGCCTCGCGCGCCGATGGCGACTTCCTCGCCGCCGCCGCTGCCGCGGCCCAGGCTGCGGGCGCACGCCGCGTGCGCTACGCCGACACGCTGGGCCTGCTCGACCCCTTCCAGACGCATCTGCGCATCGCCGCCCTGCGCGCCGAGGTCGACCTCGAGATCGAGATGCACGCCCACGACGACCTGGGGCTGGCCACCGCCAACACGCTGGCCGCGGCGATGGCCGGCGCCACGCACGCCAGCACCACCGTCAACGGCCTCGGCGAACGCGCCGGCAACGCGGCGATGGAAGAGGTGGTGATGGCGCTGCGCCACGTGCACGGCATCGAGTGCGGCATCCGCACCGAGACGCTGCCGGCGATCAGCGCGCTGGTCGCGCACGCCTCCGGGCGGCCGGTGGCGCCGGGCAAGTCCATCGTCGGCGAGGCGGTGTTCAGCCACGAGAGCGGCATCCACGTCGACGGCCTGCTGAAGGACCGCCGCAACTACGAGGCCTTCGCGCCCGAGGAGCTGGGCCGCACGCACCGCCTGGTGCTGGGCAAGCACTCGGGCAGCGCGGCGGTCATCGAACGCTACGCGCGCCTGGGCCTGCCGGTGGCGCCGCGCCAGGTGCCGCCGCTGCTGGCGCGCATCCGCGCCCACGTCGCCGACACCAAGGGCGAACCCAGCGCCGACGACCTGGCGCGCTTCTACCTCGACCTGTGCGAGGACACCCCGGCCCACGCCCATGCCTGACCGTTCCGAGGAGACGCCGATGATCAGCCTCACCCAACGCCTGCAGGGCCTGTCCAGCGCCGAGGACTTCCTGCGCTTCTTCGGCGTCGCCTACGAGGAGCGCATCGTGCAGGTCAACCGCCTGCACATCCTCAAGCGCTTCCACCAGTACCTGAACGCCACGCCCGGACTGGCGGGGCTCGACGAGCTCGAGACCTTCCGCCGCTACCGCGAGCTGCTGACGCAGGCCTATGCCGACTTCGTCGCCTCCAGCGCCCAGCGCGAGAAGGTGTTCAAGGTCTTCCAGGACGCCGAAGGCGTGCGTGCGGTGCCGCTGGCCTCGCTGCGCCAGAGCCTGGCCGAGCGCCGCCGCGCCGGCGTCTGAACGTTCACGCGAGGAACCCCATGCACATCGTCGTCTGCATCAAGCAGGTGCCGGACTCGGCGCAGATCCGCGTCCATCCGGTGACCAACACCATCATGCGCCAGGGCGTGCCGGCGATCGTCAACCCGTACGACCTGTTCGCGCTCGAAGAGGCGCTGCGCCTGAAGGACCAGTTCGGCGGCCGCGTCACCGTGCTCTGCATGGGCCCGCCGCAGGCCGAGGACGCGCTGCGCAAGTGCATCAGCTTCGGCGCCACCGACGCGATCCTGGTCACCGACCGCTCCTTCGCCGGCGCCGACACGCTGGCCACCAGCTACGCGCTGGCCGCGGCGATCCGCAAGATCGGCCAGGAGCAGGCCGTCGACCTCATCTTCACCGGCAAGCAGACGATCGACGGCGACACCGCGCAGGTCGGCCCCGGCATCGCCAAGCGCCTGGGCGTGAACCTGCTGACCTATGTCAGCCGCATCGTCGAGGTCGACCTGGACGGCCGCCGCATCCGCGTCGAGCGCCGCGCCGAAGGCGGCGTGCAGCTGCTGGAGACGACGCTGCCCTCGCTGATCACGATGCTCGAAGGCACCAACGAGATGCGCTTCGCGACGATGGCCGACATGCTGCGCGCCGGCCGCTGCCCGGTGCGGCGCTGGAACAAGGACGACGCCGGCATCGAGGACGTCTCCAAGATTGGCCTGAAGGGCTCGCCGACAGTCGTCAGCAAGGTCTTCGGCCCGACGCCGCGCGCGACCAAGGCCGAGATGCAGGTCGTCGCCGACTCCAGCGTCAACGACGTCTGCCTGAACCTGCTGCAGAAGATCTTCACCACGCATCCGACGCTCGAAGACGAGACCGTCGAGCGTCTGTCCGCCTGAAGGAGTCGCGAGATGAGCGAAGCCGCCAAGCCCGCGCCCGCCAAACCGGCCGGTCGCGCCGGGCGCAACACCGAACTGCCCGAACACCTGAAGGCCTACAAGGGCGTCTGGGTCTTCATCGAACACGACCGCGGCCACGTGCACAGCGTCAGCTGGGAGCTGATGGGCGAGGCGCGCAAGCTCGCCGACACGCTGGGCGTGACCGTCAGCGGCGTGCTGATGGGCGGCCCGGGCGACGACCTGGAGCGCTACGCCAAGGAGGCCTACGCCTACGGCGCCGACCGCTGCTACCTGGTGCGCGACCCGGTGCTGCAGGGCTACCGCAACGAGCCCTTCACCAAAGGCCTGACCGACCTCGTCAACACCTACCAGCCCGAGATCCTGCTGCTGGGCGCGACGACGATGGGCCGCGACCTCGCCGGCAGCGTCGCGACGACGCTGGGTACCGGCCTCACCGCCGACTGCACCGAGCTGCGCATCGACGGCCGCGCGCTGGCCGCGACGCGGCCGACCTTCGGCGGCTCGCTGCTGTGCACGATCATGACGCTGGCCTATCGCCCGCAGATGGCCACCGTGCGCCCGCGCGTGATGGCCATGCCGCGCCGCGACGACACGCGCAGCGGCGACATCGTCGAGATGGCGCTGGGCATGGTCGAGACCGACATCGTCACCAAGCTGCTCGACTTCATCCCCGATGCGACGCGCAACACCGTCAACCTGGCCTACGCCGACATCATCGTCACCGGCGGCAAGGGGCTGAAGACGGCCGAGAACTTCAAGCTCGTCTGGGACCTGGCGCGGGTGCTCGGCGCCGAGGTCGGCGCCACGCGCGCCGTCACCCAGGCCGGCTGGACCGAGACCGAGCGCCAGGTCGGCCAGACCGGCAAGACGGTGCGGCCCAAGCTCTACATCGCCGCCGGCGTCTCGGGCGCGATCCAGCACCGCGTCGGCATGGAGAGCTCGGACTGCATCGTCGCGATCAACACCGACCCGAACGCGCCGATCTTCGACTTCGCCCACCACGGCATCGTCGGCAACGCGATGCAGGTGCTGCCGGTGCTGACGCAAGCCTTCCGCAACCACCTGGCCAAGCGCGTCCGCAAGGTCGCCTGAAGGAGCCCACGATGTCCCACGAGAAGTTCGATGCCATCGTCGTCGGCGCCGGCCCGTCCGGCAACGCCGCCGCGCTGACGATGGCCAAGGCCGGGCTGAAGGTGCTGCAGATTGAACGCGGCGAGTACCCCGGCAGCAAGAACGTGCAGGGCGCGATCCTCTACGCCGACGCGCTGGAGAAGCTGATCCCCGACTTCCGCGACGACGCGCCGCTGGAGCGCCACATCATCGAGCAGCGCATGTGGGTGCTCGACGACAACAGCTTCGTCGGCAGCCACTACCGCAGCGACGACTACAACAAGCCGCCCTACAACCGCTACACGATCATCCGCGCGCAGTTCGACAAGTGGTTCAGCTCCAAGGTGCGCGAAGCCGGCGCGCTGGTGATCTGCGAGACCACCGTTGAGGAGCTGCTGATGGACGGCGACCGCTGCGTCGGCGTGCGCTGCGACCGCATCGGCGGCGAGGTGCATGCCGACGTCGTCGTGCTCGCCGACGGCGTCAACTCGCTGCTGGCGCGCAAGGCGGGCTTCCACGGCGAGATCCAGGCCAAGAACGTCGCGCTGGCGGTCAAGGAGATCCTCTTCATGCCCGAGGAGGTGATCCAGCAGCGCTTCAACGTCAAGGAGGAGGAAGGCGTCGTCATCGAGATGGTCGGCACCGTCACCGAAGGCATGGTCGGCACCGGCTTCCTCTACACGAACCGCGACTCGCTGACGATCGGCGTCGGCTGCCTGCTGTCGGACTTCAAGGCCAACGACAAGCGCACCACGCCGTACGCGCTGCTGGACAAGCTGAAAAAGCACCCGAGCATCGCGCCGATGCTCGAAGGCGGCGAGATGAAGGAGTACGCCGCGCACCTGATCCCCGAAGGCGGGCTGCGCGCCGTGCCGCAGCTCTACGGCAACGGCTGGCTCATCGTCGGCGACTCGGCCGGCTTCGTGAACGCGGTGCACCGCGAAGGCTCCAACCTGGCGATGACCAGCGGCCGCCTCGCCGGCGAGACCGTCGCCGCGGCCAAGGCCGCCGGCAAGACGATGAACGCGGCGACGCTCTCGGCCTACAAGGCGGCGCTGGACGCCAGCTTCGTGATGAAGGACCTGAAGAAGTACAAGCACCTGCCCGAGGTGCTGGAGCGCAGCCCGTACTTCTTCGACACCTACCCCGCGCTGGTCAACCGCGCCGCCAAGACCTACTTCACGGTCGATGGCGTCGACAAGTCGACCAAGCAGCGCGAGATCCTGGGCAGCTTCAAGGCCGCCCGCCGCGTCACCGGGCTGTTCGGCGACGCGTTCAAGCTGTGGAGGGCGATGCGATGAGCGCGACGGTCGTCAACGTCGAGGAGAAGCTGTTCCAGAACCGGTACAAGGTCGACCACGGCCGGCCGCACATCCGGATCAAGAAGCCCGAGGTCTGCGCCAACAGCTGCCAGTCGCAGGCCTGCACCTACGTCTGCCCGGCCAGCTGCTACAAGGCCGAAGGCAACGGCACGGTGACGCTGATCACCGACGGCTGCCTGGAATGCGGCAGCTGCCGCGTGATCTGCACCGAGCACGCCAACGTCGAGTGGGACTGGCCGCGCGGCGGCTACGGCATCCTCTTCAAATTCGGCTAGAGCGGCGATGAACGACGTCGAGAAATTCCTCGCCCACGCCGTCGCGCTGGAGCGCGACGCCGCCCGGCGCTACGAAGACCTGGCGGCTTCGATGGCCACCGACGGCAACGCCGAGCTGCGCGCCTTCTTCGCCCGCATGGCGCACTTCTCGCGCCTGCACCTGGCCGAGGCCCAGGCACGCGCCGCCTGGCGCACGCTGCCCGAGCTGACGGCCGCCGAGTTCGAGTGGCCCGACGGCATCCCGCCGGAGACCGCCGACTGGGTGGGCGTCGACCCGATGATGGCGGCCACCGACGCGCTGGCGCTAGCGCTGGACAGCGAGCGCCGCGGCCACGCCTTCTACGCCGCGATCGCCGCGATCAGCCCCGACCCCGAGGTGCGCGCGCTGGCGGCCGAGTTCGCCGCCGAAGAAGCGCAGCACGTCGCTGAACTGGAGAAGCTCGCCGCTGCCGCCGCGCGCTGAGCACCGCCCGCGCACCGGACGCGGGCCTTTTGCGCTGCATCAAGCGGCCGACGGCCTCCCTCGCCTGTCGGCGCGATTCGGCGTGCTTCTTGCACTGGCATCCTCGACCGGCGGCGGCATGGCGGGCAATGCCCGACAACGATGCGCCGGGCGCCCCGAGGTGGCCCGCCGCACCGCCTCGTCCCGCCCGTCAGACGCAGGAGGTGCGTGATGTCGAGTCGCACGGCGCTGAGCGAGCGCTACCAGGTTCAGCTCAGCACGATTTACGAGGTTTGCCGCGTGCTGGGCGCGTCGCTGGACATCGCACGCACCTTTCGCGTCGCGCTGAACACGCTGGCGTCGCAGCTCGGCCTGCAGCGCGCGATGGTCGTGATGCCGGCCGAGGACGGCGGCGCGCTGCTGCGCGTGCACAGCTGGGTCGGCCTGGACCGCGAGCAGGCCGCACGCGGCCACTGGCGCAGCGGCGAAGGCGTCATCGGCCGCGTCTACGCCAGCGGCATGGCCGCCGTCGTGCCCGACGTGCAGGACTCGCCGGAGTTCCTCGACCGCACCGGCGCCTTCGGTGCACGCGGCGACCGGCCGATGGCCTTCATCGTCGTGCCGATGAAGACCGACCGCGCGACCGTCGGCGTGCTCGCCGCGCAGCGCGAGATGGACGACGGCGCGCGCCTCACCGACGACCAGCGCCTGCTGACGATGGTCGCGACGCTGCTGGCGCAGTCGGCGGCGCTGCACGTCGCCGTCGCCGAGGAGCATTCGCGCCTGCTGCAGGAGACGACGCGGCTGCAGAAGGCGCTGGCGCGCGAGCCGCGTGGCCGGCTGGCGCTCGACAACGTCATCGGCGAGTCGCGTGCGATGCAGCAGGTGTTCACCGAGGTGCACCAGGCGGCGCCGTCGCGCGCCACCGTGCTGCTGCGCGGCGAGAGCGGCACCGGCAAGGAGGCGATCGCGCGCGCGATCCACTTCCTGTCGCCGCGCAAGGACGCGCCCTTCATCAAGGTCAACTGCGCGGCGCTGACCGAGTCGCTGCTGGAGAGCGAACTCTTCGGTCACGAACGCGGCGCGTTCACCGGCGCCGTCGGCGAGCGCAAGGGCCGCTTCGAGCTGGCCAACGGCGGCACGCTGTTCCTCGACGAGATCGGCGACATCTCGCCCGCCTTCCAGGCCAAGCTGCTGCGCGTGCTGCAGGAGCGCGAGTTCGAGCGCGTCGGCGGCAGCAAGCCGGTGAAGGTCGACGTGCGCCTGATCTGCGCCACCAACCGCGACCTCGAGAAGATGGTGCAGCGCGGCGAGTACCGCGCCGACCTGTACTACCGCATCAACGTCGTCTCGATCTTCCTGCCGCCGCTGCGCGAGCGCCGCAGCGACATCCCGCCGCTGGTCAACCACTTCATCGAGCGCTTCAACAAGGAGAACCGGCGCAACCTGAAGGTCACGCCGGACGCGATGAAGGTGCTGACCAGCTGCTACTGGCCGGGCAACGTGCGCGAGCTGGAGAACTGCATCGAGCGCACCGCGACGATGGTCCAGGGCGACCTGATCCGCGACCTCGCCTTCCCCTGCCGCAACAACCGCTGCCTGACGCAGACGCTGCACTTTCTCGACAAGGCCGATGCGGTTGCCGCCGCGGCCGCCGGCAACGGCTTCAACGGCCATGCGCTGCCGCCGACCAACGGCCACGCCGCGCCGCCGCCGGCCGCCGACGGCGCCTGGTCGGTGCCCGCGCCGGCCCCGGCGCCGCCGCTGGACGAGTTCGACGGCGGCGTCGCCGCGCCGGCGGCCGACGGCGTCACGCGCATCGGCCCGACGCAGCAGTTGCCGCCGCCGGTCTCGCGCCTGGCCGGCCCGGCGCCCGACGGCGAACGCGAGCGCCTGATCTGGGCGATGGAGCAGTGCGGCTGGGTGCAGGCCAAGGCCGCGCGGCTGCTGCGCATCACGCCGCGCCAGCTCGGCTACGCGCTGCAGAAGCACCGCATCGAGGTGCGCAAGCTCTGACGCCCGGCCGCGCCCTCGCGGCGCGCCGGGCGACACCCGTATCGCCCCGCCGCGGTGCGTGGGGGAATGGATTTCCCGCCTCTTGAAGCCCGGAAGCCGGCCCCTATAATTGGTCTGCTAGCACTCGCCACGGGTGAGTGCTAACGACCGAGGCAGATTCGCTGCCCGCCGGTTGCCGCATGTCAGCGAGCGCTGCCTGCGCGGCGCTCCAGTGCCATAACGTGACTCCCAAGGAGATGTGAATGAAGCTTCGTCCGCTGCACGATCGAGTGATCGTCAAGCGTCTCGAGAACGAGACCAAGACCGCCTCCGGCATCGTCATCCCCGACAACGCCGCCGAGAAGCCCGATCAGGGTGAAGTCCTGGCGGTCGGCCCGGGCAAGCGCAACGACAAGGGCGACTTCGTCGCGCTGAACGTCAAGGTCGGTGACCGCGTGCTGTTCGGCAAGTACAGCGGCCAGACCGTCAAGGTCGACGGCGACGAGCTGCTGGTGATGCGCGAAGAAGACCTCTTCGCCGTCGTCGAGAAGTAATCCCCTCCCCCCAGATTTCGAAGAGGTAGCACATGGCTGCTAAGGACGTGGTTTTCGGCGCTGACGCGCGCCACCGCATGGTCGAAGGCGTGAACGTTCTCGCCAACGCCGTCAAGGTCACCCTGGGCCCCAAGGGCCGCAACGTGGTGCTCGAGCGCTCGTTCGGCGCCCCCACCGTCACCAAGGACGGTGTCTCGGTCGCCAAGGAGATCGAGCTCAAGGACAAGCTCCAGAACATGGGCGCGCAGATGGTCAAGGAAGTCGCTTCCAAGACCAGCGACAACGCCGGTGACGGCACCACGACCGCGACCGTGCTGGCGCAGTCGATCGTGCGCGAAGGCATGAAGTTCGTCGCCGCGGGCATGAACCCGATGGACCTGAAGCGCGGCATCGACAAGGCCGTCGCCGCCCTGACGGAAGAGCTGAAGAAGGCCAGCAAGCCGACGACGACCAGCAAGGAAATCGGCCAGGTCGGCGCGATCTCCGCCAACAGCGACGAGTCGATCGGCAAGATCATCGCCGACGCGATGGACAAGGTCGGCAAGGAAGGCGTCATCACCGTCGAAGACGGCAAGAGCCTGAACAACGAACTCGACGTCGTCGAGGGCATGCAGTTCGACCGCGGCTACCTGTCGCCGTACTTCATCGACAACCCGGAAAAGCAGGTCGCGGTGCTCGAGAGCCCGTTCGTCCTGCTGTTCGACAAGAAGATCAGCAACATCCGTGACCTGCTCCCGATCCTCGAGCAAGTCGCGAAGGCGGGCCGCCCGCTGCTGATCATCGCCGAGGAAGTCGAAGGCGAAGCGCTGGCCACCCTGGTGGTCAACACGATCCGCGGCATCCTGAAGGTCGTCGCCGTCAAGGCCCCGGGCTTCGGTGACCGCCGCAAGGCCATGCTCGAAGACATCGCCATCCTGACGGGCGGCAAGGTCATCGCCGAGGAAGTCGGCCTGACGCTCGAGAAGGCCACGCTGGCCGACCTGGGCCAAGCCAAGCGCGTCGAAGTTGCCAAGGAAAACACCACGATCATCGACGGCGCCGGTAAGGCCGCCGACATCGAGGCGCGTGTCAAGCAGATCCGCGTCCAGATCGAGGAAGCGACCTCCGACTACGACCGCGAGAAGCTGCAAGAGCGCGTGGCCAAGCTGGCCGGCGGCGTCGCCGTCATCAAGGTCGGTGCCGCCACCGAAGTCGAGATGAAGGAAAAGAAGGCCCGTGTCGAAGACGCGCTGCACGCCACCCGTGCCGCCGTCGAAGAAGGCATCGTGGCCGGTGGCGGTGTCGCGCTGCTGCGTGCCCGCGCCGCCGTGGCCGGTGGCCTGAAGGGCGACAACCACGACCAGGACGCCGGCATCAAGATCGTGCTGCGCGCCGTCGAACAGCCGCTGCGCGAGATCGTGGCCAACGCCGGTGGCGAGCCCAGCGTCGTGATCAACAAGGTCCTCGAAGGCGCCGGCAACTTCGGCTACAACGCCGCCAACGACAGCTACGGCGACATGATCGAGATGGGCATCCTGGACCCGACCAAGGTGACCCGCACCGCGCTGCAGAACGCCGCTTCCGTCGCCAGCCTGATGCTGACGACCGAATGCATGGTCGCCGAAGCGCCGAAGGAAGAAGCCCCGATGCCCGCCGGCGGCGGCATGGGTGGCATGGGCGGCATGGGCATGGACATGTAATTCGGCGGCGCGGCGCCAGCTGGCGCCGCCTGCCGGACGGTCCGCACGGGCTTCGGCCCGCCGCGGACCCGCCCGCCCCGACGAGCCCGTCTCTGCGAAGAGACGGGTTTTTTTCATTTCTGCCGGATTTCGGCGGCTTACCGGGCTTATTGCACACCCCACGCCAGCCGATAATCGAAACGCGATGTCGTTCCTCAAACCGCCAGCGGAACTCCAGCAGTTCATCGACGATGAACTGCTGCGCATGCCGCTGGCCGTCGATCAGACGCTGGACGGCGCGGTCGACCGCATGCGCCAGAGCCTGCCGACGCTGGCACCGCAGCCGCGCGCCACGACCGCCGACGTGTTGCATGCGCTGGGCAACAACCGCGAGCACCTGGCCGACTACTACCTGCGCTCGCTGAAGCGCCAGCTCGCCGAGCGCGCGCAGGCCAGCGCCGGAGCGCCGGCCCTGCCGTCGACGCTGTCGCTGGTCGACGAGGATTCGGTGGCGATCGACGTCGAGCTGTCGCACGTCATCGAACTGATCCGCAGCACCGCCGAGTACGAGCTGCGCGAGCTGCAGACCTTCACCGCCGCGCTGGTCGGCGACATGGACCTCGCGCGCGACCACAATCCCTTCGGGCCGGCCCAGCATGCGCGCGCCCTGTGGGCGGCGGCGCAGGCGCTGCCGCTGTCGCGCGGCCACCAGCTGCAGTTCATGCGCAACGCAGCGCCGGCGCTGGCTGCCGCGCTGCGCCGCGCCTATGCCGCGTCGTCATCGCGCCTGGAGAGCCAGGGCGTCACGCCGGCGGCCTACCGCACGATGATCCTGCCCTCGGGTGCACGGCGCTCACGCCGGCCCGAGATCAGCCTGGGCGCCGGGCTGGACATGGTGCGCTCGGCCGTCGCGCCGGGCAACGAACTGGGCTTCGACGCGCCGACGCTGGAACTCGAACCTGCCTTCGCAGCGCCCCCGGGCAGCGGCGAGGCGGCGCCGGCCGAACGGCGCGCGGTCGAACTGCTGACCGGCCTGTTCGAACGCGATGCTCGCCGACCGCCGGCTCGCGCAGGACATCGCGCTGATGCTGTCCAGGCTGCAGTCGGTCGCCACGCGGCTGGTGCTGCGCGAGCCGAAGGCACTGGAAGACGAGACGCACGCGATGTGGCGCTTCGTCGACGCGCTGGCCCATCTGGGCGACGTGCTGCCGCCGCCGGGCAACCCGGAACGCACGCAGACGCTGCGCTTCGCCCAGGGCCTGGTCGAGCACCTGGCCGCCGAGCCGGCGCCGGCCGCGCCGCTGTTCGATTGGGCCACCGAACGCCTGCAGCACCAGGCCCAGCACCGCTTCGCGCGGCGCTGCACCGACGCGGCGCCGCAGATCGCCGAGCTGCAACGCCTGGAGGAGCGGCTGTGCTCCTCGGCGGCGCCGCCGTCGACGATGGGCGGCGCGCTCGACATCGCCCAGCTCGACACCGTGCCGGCCGACCTGATGCCGGCCGACGGCCCCGGCGAACCGCGCGACGCCCAGGCCTGGCTGCAGGCACGGCGCCCCGCCGACTGGGTGCATGTCTTCCTGCAGGGCCGCTGGGTCAAGGCCCAGGTGCTGTGGCCCGGTGAACTGGGGGAGCTGTGGCTGCTCGGCGACGCCGAAAGCTCCGAGACCTGGGCCGTGCGCCGCCGTGCGCTGCTGACGCTGCGCACCGAAGGCCTGCTGGCGACGCTGAAGCCGCGTTCGCTGGTGCGCTCCGCCGCCAAGCGCGTGATGCGGCGGTCCTTCCAGCTCTAGGCGGACGGCGGCTCGATCCAGCCGCGCAGCGTCGTCGCGACGTCGTCCAGGCCGCGCCGCGACAGCGCCGAGAACAGCACGACGCCGATCTCGGCGTTCTCGGTCGCGACCTCGCCGAGCACCTGCTGCGCGCCGGCCAGCGCGGCATCGGCCTCGCGGCGGTTGAGCTTGTCGCACTTGGTCAGCACGGCCAGCAGACGCACCTCGCCGGTGGCCACACGCGGCGCGATCAGCGCCAGCAGGCGGCGGTCGAGGTCGGTGAAGCCCAGGCGCGAATCGATCATCAGCACGACGCCGTGCAGCGACCGGCGCAGTTCGAGGTACTGCGCCATCACCTCCTGCCAGCGCAGCTTGGCGCTGCGCGCAACGGCGGCATAGCCGTAGCCCGGCAGGTCGGCGAACAGCGCATCGGGCGCGTCCTTGGGGCCGACCTCGAAGAGGTTGATGTGCTGCGTCCGCCCCGGCGTGCGCGACGCGAACGCCAGGCGGCGCTGCTGCGCCAGCGTGTTGATCGCGGTGGACTTGCCGGCGTTGCTGCGGCCGACGAAGGCGATCTCGGGCAATTCGCTCTGCGGGAGCTGGTCCATCCGGCTCGCCGTGGTGAGGAATCGCGCGGTGTGCGCCCAGGCCAGAGCACTCTTTTCAGCGTCGCTTGGCACATCTCGAAAGGTAGACGTCATGGGGCATTGTAAAATCCTGCGGTTTGACACCCGAACACCTGCCGACCGAGGCCCCCGCCGCATGAAGTTCGCCGTCGCCCTGACCCTCGCCGCGCTCGCCGCCGGCCCCGCCTTCGCCCAGGAAGCGAAGCCCGCCAAGCCGGACCTGGCCAAGGGCCAGATCACGGCCGCCACCTGCCAGGCCTGCCACACGGCCGACGGGTCGCGTGGTGTGCCGACCTACCCGATCCTGCAAGGCCAGCACGCGGCCTACATCGTCAAGCAGCTGACCGAGTTCAAGGCCGGCAAGCGCATGAATCCCATCATGATGGGCATGGCCGCGCCGCTGAGCCCGGAAGACATGGTCAACGTCGCCGCGTTCTTCGCGTCGAAGGCGCCCGTGAAGGGCGAGTCGACCTCCAAGGAGACGCTGGCTCTGGGCCAGTCGATCTTCCGCGGCGGCATCGCCTCGAAGAAGGTCCCGGCCTGCGCCGGCTGCCACAGCCCGAACGGCGCCGGCATCCCGGCCCAGTACCCGCGCCTGGGTGGCCAGCACGTCGAATACACGACGACGCAGCTCAACACCTTCCGCTCGGGCGAACGCGCCAACAGCATCCAGATGACGGCCATCGCCGCCAAGCTGAGCGACGCCGAGATCAAGGCCGTGGCCGACTACGTCGCCGGCCTGCACTGATCGCACCCAGCGCACGCTCGACGGGCCGGCACATGCCGGCCCGTTTCGTTTGCGGCCCATGCCCCACCGCGCACCTGTGATCTGCGGGCCCGGCCGACGCGCGGCGGCGCTTTGCGCTACCTTGCGACGTCGTCTTCCATCGAGCCCGCAATGCTGTACCTGAAGGACCGCGGCCACCAGCACCCGCTGGCCAGCGAAATCACCCCGCGCGAGGTCTGGCGCCAGCGGCGCACGCTGATCCAGGGCTTGATGGCCGGCGCGGCCACGACCGCCCTGCCGGCGCTGGCCGCGACCACGCGGCCCGGCAAACGCGCCGCGCTGCCCGGCGCACACAGCGCGGTGCCCGGCGCCGCGACGATGGAGGCGCCGACGGCCTACGCCGACGTCACCAGCTACAACAACTTCTACGAGTTCGGCACCGACAAGGCCGACCCCGCGCAACGCGCGCAGTCGCTGCAGACGCAGCCCTGGACCGTCGTCGTCGACGGCCTGGTGAAGAAACCCGGCCGCTGGGACCTGGACGCGCTGCTGAAGCTGGCGCCGATGGAAGAACGCGTCTACCGCCTGCGCTGCGTCGAAGGCTGGTCGATGGTCATCCCCTGGGTCGGCTACTCGCTGGCCGAGCTCATCCGCCGTGTCGAGCCGCTGGGCAATGCACGCTACGTGCAGTTCGAGACCCTGGGCGACGCCAGGCAGATGCCCGGGCTGCGTTCGAACATCATCCCCTGGCCTTACGTCGAAGGGCTGCGCATGGACGAGGCGATGCACCCGCTCGCGCTGCTCGCCTTCGGCCTCTACGGCGAGGTGCTGCCGCCGCAGAACGGCGCGCCGCTGCGCCTGGTCGTGCCCTGGAAGTACGGCTTCAAGTCGGCCAAGAGCCTGGTCGCGATCCGCTTCGTCGAACAGCAGCCGCGCAGCGCCTGGCAGCGCACCGCGCCGCAGGAGTACGGCTTCTACGCCAACGTCAACCCGACGGTCGACCATCCGCGCTGGAGCCAGGCCACCGAGCGCCGCATCGGCGACGGCCTGTTCGCCAAGCGCCGGCCGACGCTGATGTTCAACGGCTACGAGCCGCAGGTCGGCCAGCTCTACGCCGGGCTCGACCTGAAGAAGAACTACTGAGCGTGTCCGCGCCGAACCAGCTGCTGGCCTCGCCGGCAGCCAAGCCGATCGCCTTCGGGCTCGCGCTGCTGCCGGCCGCCTGGCTGGTCTGGGGCGTGGTGGCGAACACGCTGGGCGCCAACCCGGCCGAGGCGCTGATCCGCGCCACCGGCGACTGGACGTTGCGTTTCCTCTGCCTGACGCTGGCCGTGACGCCGCTGCGCCAGATGACCGGCTGGCACGCGCTGGCGCGGCTGCGGCGTTTGCTGGGCCTGTTCACCTTCTTCTACGGCGTCGTGCACTTCCTGTGCTTCGCCTGGCTGGACATGGGCTTCGACGTCGACGCCATCGTGCACGACATAGGCAAGCGCCCGTTCATCCTCGTCGGCACGGCGGCGCTGCTGACGATGCTGCCGCTGGCCGCGACCTCGTTCAACGCGGCGATCAAGGCGCTGGGCGCACGGCGCTGGCAGGCGCTGCACCGCGCCGTCTACGCCACCGCCGGCCTGGCGCTGCTGCACTTCTTCTGGATGCGCTCGGGCAAACACGATTACGCCGAGGTCGCGGTCTATGCCGCGATCCTCGGCGTGCTGCTCGGCTGGCGTGTCTGGCGCCGGCTGCGGCCGGCGCCGCGCCCGGCGCTGCCTTAGCGCGCCAGCACCGGCGCCAGCGCGCGCCCGGTGTGCGTGCCGGCGGCCACCACTTGCTCCGGCGTGCCGGCCGCCACCACGCGGCCGCCTTCGCCGCCGCCTTCGGGGCCCAGGTCGAGGATCCAGTCGGCTTCGGCGATGACGTCGAGGTCGTGCTCGATGACGACGACGCTGTGGCCGCCGTCGACCAGCCGGTGCAGCACCCGCGCCAGGCGTTCGACGTCGGCCATGTGCAGGCCGACCGTCGGCTCGTCGAGCACGTACAGCGTGTGCGGCAGCCGGTTGCCGCGCCGCGTGACGTCGTCACGCACCTTGGACAGCTCGGTGACGAGCTTGATGCGCTGCGCCTCGCCGCCGGACAGCGTCGGGCTCGGCTGGCCCAGCGTCAGATAGCCCAGGCCGACGTCCTTCAGCAGCTGCAGCGGGTGCGCGATCGCCGGCATGCTGGCGAAGAAGCCGACGGCCTCGTCGACCTCCATGCGCAGCACGTCGCCGATGCTCTTGCCGCGCCAGGTGACGGCCAGCGTCTCGGCGTTGAAGCGGGCGCCGTGGCAGACGTCGCAGGGCACCTTCACGTCGGGCAGGAAGCTCATCTCGATCGTGCGCATGCCCTGGCCTTCGCAGGCCGGGCAGCGGCCGTCGCCGGTGTTGAAGCTGAAGCGGTTGGCGGCGTAGCCACGCGCCTTGGCCTCCAGCGTCTCGGCGAAGAGCTTGCGGATGGCGTCCCAGAAGCCGATGTAGGTCGCCGGGCAGGAGCGCGGCGTCTTGCCGATCGGCGTCTGGTCGACCTCGAGCACGCGGTCGATGGGCTCGAAGCCGGTCAGCCCGGTGCAGCCGACGAGGCCGTGGAAGCCGTTGGCGATGATCGCATCGCGCCCGGCCCGGGTCGACTTCTGCGTCACCGCGGCCTGAACGCTGGCCAGCAGCACGTCGCGCGCCAGCGTGCTCTTGCCCGAGCCGCTGACGCCGGTGACCGCGACCAGGCGCTTCAGCGGCACCGTGACGTCGACGTCCTTCAGGTTGTGCAGCGACGCGCCGGTGAGGCGCAGCGCCGGGGCGTCGGCCTCGACCGGGCGGCGCGGCTGCAGCGGGTGTTTCGGCGGCGTGGCGAGGAAACGCCCGGTCAGCGAATCGGGCGCCGCCGACAGGTCGGCCACCGAACCCTGGGCGACGAGGCGGCCGCCGCGCACGCCGGCACTCGGGCCGATGTCGATGATGTGCTCGGCGCGCCGGATCGTGTCCTCGTCGTGCTCGACGACGACCAGCGTGTTGCCCTGGTCGCCGAGCTTGTGCAGCGCGTCGAGCAGGATGCGGTTGTCGCGCGGGTGCAGGCCGATCGTCGGCTCGTCGAGCACGTAGCAGACGCCCTGCAGGTTGCTGCCCAGCTGCGCCGCCAGGCGGATGCGCTGCGCCTCGCCGCCCGACAGCGTCGGCGCGGCACGGTCCAGCGTCAGGTAGCCCAGGCCGACGTCTTCGAGGAACTGCAGCCGGCTGCGGATCTCGGCGACGATGTCGCGTGCGATCTCGGCGTCGCGGCCGGTCAGTTCCAGCGCCTCGACCCAGGCCCGCGTCTCGCGCACCGACAGCCGGGCGATGGCGCCGATCGACTCGTCGTCGAAGGTCACCGCCAGCGCCGCCGGGTTCAGGCGTGCGCCGTGGCATTCCGGGCAGGGCTGGTCGGCCAGACCCTCGACTTCGGGCTCCTCGGACGGGAAGCTCTGCTCGCGGCCCTTGTTGTCGTCGTCGCGCACCGAGTCGTCGAAGGCCTTGCGCTGCTCGCGTGTCAGCGCCAGGCCGGTGCCGACGCAGTGCGTGCACCAGCCGTGTTTGCTGTTGTAGCTGAACATGCGCGGGTCCAGCTCGGGGTAGCTGGTGCCGCAGACCGGGCAGGCGCGTTTGGTCGAGAAGACCTTGAGTTCGCCGACGCCGCGGCCGTTGCCGCCGCCGTCCATCGCCGCGGCCAGGCCGTCCAGCGGGTGCAGCAGATGCAGCACGCCCTTGCCCAGCTCCAGCGCCTTGGAAAGCAGCGCGCGCAGCTCGGCCTCGCCGGCCGGGTCGACGACCAGGTCGCCGACCGGCAGCTCGATCGTGTGCTCCTTGAAGCGGTCCAGGCGCGGGAACGGCGACACCGGCACGAACTCGCCGTCGACCCGCAGATGCGTGTGGCCACGTGCCGAGGCCCACTTGGCGAGGTCGGTGTAGACGCCCTTGCGGTTGACGACCAGCGGCGCCAGCAGGCCGACGTGCTGGCCGCGGTGGTCGCGCAGCAGCTGCGCGGCGATGCTCTCGGTGCTCTGCGCGCGCACCGGCGCGCCGTCCTTGACGCAGTGCTGCAGCCCGAGCTTCACCCACAAGAGGCGCAGGAAGTGCCACAGCTCGGTCGTCGTCGCCACCGTGCTCTTGCGGCCGCCGCGCGACAGGCGCTGCTCGATGGCCACCGTCGGCGGGATGCCCCAGACGGCGTCGACCTCGGGCCGGCCGGCCGGCTGCACGATGCTGCGCGCGTAGGCGTTCAGGCTCTCCAGGTAGCGCCGCTGGCCTTCGTTGAACAGGATGTCGAAGGCCAGCGTGCTCTTGCCCGAGCCGCTGACGCCGGTGACGACGTTGAACTTGCCGCGCGGGATGTCCACCGACAGGTTCTTGAGGTTGTGCTCCTTGGCGTTGACGATGCGGATCGCGTCGTCCTCGGCCGTGCGCTCGCGGCGGCGGGCGCGCACCAGCGTCTGCAGCGGCGTGCCGTCCAGGCCCTCGGCCGTGCGTTCGGCGGCCCGCGCGACGCCCAGACCCAGCGCGGCCTCGTACTCGCGCAGCGCGACGCCGGTGTGCGAGGCCGGATGCGCCTTCAGGTCCTCGGGCGTGCCGGCGCAGACCAGCTCGCCGCCGGCTTCGCCGCCTTCGGGGCCGAGGTCGACGATCCAGTCGGCGGCGCGGATGACGTCGAGGTTGTGCTCGATGACGAGCAGCGAATGCCCCGCCTCCAGCAGCTTGCGCAGCGCGCGCATCAGCTTGGCGATGTCGTCGAAGTGCAGGCCGGTGGTCGGTTCGTCGAACAGGAACAGCGTGCCGCGGCGCGCCGCGGGCTGGCGCGGGCCGGCGGCGGCCTCGGCGAGGAAGCCGGCGAGCTTGAGCCGCTGCGCCTCGCCGCCCGACAGCGTCGGCACCGGCTGGCCCAGGCGCACGTAGTCCAGGCCGACGTCGACGATCGGCTGCAGGCGCTGCACGACCTCGCGGTCCTGCTGGAACCAGTGCGCGGCCTCGGCGACGGTGAGGTCCAGCACGTCGGCGATCGACAGCTGCATGGGCCCGCGCACCAGCTTCACGTCGAGGATCTCGGCGCGGTAGCGGCGGCCGTCGCAGTCGGGGCAGCGCAGGTAGACGTCGGACAGGAACTGCATCTCGACGTGCTCGAAGCCCGAGCCGCCGCAGGTCGGGCAGCGGCCGTCGCCGGCGTTGAAGCTGAAGGTGCCGGCGGTGTAGCCGCGCTCGCGCGCCAGCGGCGCGTCGGCGAACAGCTTGCGCAGCTCGTCGAAGGCACCGACGTAGCTCGCCGGGTTGCTGCGCGCGGTCTTGCCGATCGGGCTCTGGTCGACGAAGACGGCGTCGGCCAGCCAGTCGGCACCGAGCAGGCGCTCGTGCGCGCCCGGGGTCTCGGTCGGCTTGCCGAAGTGGCGCGCCAGCGCCGGGTACAGCACGTCCTGGATCAGCGTGCTCTTGCCCGAGCCGCTGACGCCGGTGACGACGACCAGGCGCTGCAGCGGCAGCTCGACGCTGACGTTCTTCAGGTTGTGCTCGCGCGCGCCTTCCAGCAGCAGGCGCGGCGTCGAGGCCGCGACCGCGCGCCGGATGCCCATGCCGACCTGGCGCCGGCCGCCGAGGTAGGCGCCGGTCAGCGTGTCGGCCTCGCGTGCGGTGTCGGGCGTGCCGTCGAAGACGATGCGACCGCCGCGTTCGCCGGGGCCGGGGCCCATGTCGATCAGACGGTCGGCGGCCAGCATCACCGCCGGGTCGTGCTCGACGACGACCAGCGTGTTGCCGGCGTCGCGCAGCCGGTGCATCGCGGTGACGATGCGCCCCATGTCGCGCGGGTGCAGGCCGATCGAGGGCTCGTCGAGCACGAACATCGTGTTCACGAGCGAGGTGCCGAGCGCCGTCGTCAGGTTGATGCGCTGGACCTCGCCGCCCGACAGCGTGCGGCTCTGCCGGTCCAGCGTCAGATAGCCCAGGCCGACGTCGACGAGGTACTTGAGCCGCGTGCGCACCTCGTCGAGCAGCAGCTTCAGCGCCTCGTCGAGCATCGTGCCGGGCAGCGTCAGGCCGTCGAAGAAACGCCGCAGACGCTCGATCGACAGCTGCATCAGGTCGTGCAGGCCGAGACCGGGCAGCGCTTCGAGCTGCTCGCGCGTCCAGGCGACACCGACCGGCAGGTAGCGCTGCGACGGCGGCAGCACCGCGTCGGCGTCGGCCTTCGTGCCCAGGCGCCAGAGCAGCGGCTCGAGCTTGAGCCGCGCGCCGCCGCAGGCCGTGCACGGCGTGTAGCTGCGGTACTTGGACAAGAGCACGCGGATGTGCATCTTGTACGCCTTGCTCTCCAGGTAGCCGAAGAAGCGGCGGATGCCGTACCACTGCTTGTTCCAGTTGCCGGTCCAGTTCGGCGAGCCTTCGATGACCCAGTCGCGCTGCGCCTTGGTCAGCTGGTTCCAGGCGGTGTCGCGCGGGATGCCGGCCTCGCCGGCGTACTTGATCAGGTCGTCCTGGCACTCCGCCCAGGCCGGCGTCTGCAGCGGCTTGATCGCGCCGTTGCGCAGCGTCTTGCGCTCGTCGGGGATGACGAGGCCGAAGTCGACGCCGATGACGCGTCCGAAGCCGCGGCAGGTGTCGCAGGCGCCGTAGGCCGAGTTGAAGCTGAACATCGCCGGCTGCGGCTCGGCGTAGCGGATGTCGCTCTCGGGGCAGTGCAGCCCGGTGCTGTATTTCCAGGTCGTGCCGTCGTCGCCGACGTGCACCGTGAGCCGGCCGCCGCCGCGCTTGAGCGCCAGCTCGATGGCCTCCATCACGCGCGCGCGCTCGGCGCCGGCGAACCGGAAGCGGTCGGCAACGACGTCGAGGATCTTGCGCTCGCCGACGACACGCTCGCCCTGAACGCGCGTGAAGCCGGCGGCCGACAGCCATTGCTCCTGCTGCTCGGCCGTCGTGTCGGCCGGCAGCTCGACCGGGAAGCTGAACACGAGGCGCGGGTCGCCGGCGGCGGCGGCGCGCGCGGCGAGGTCGTCGTGGATGGTCTCCGGCGTGTCGTGACGCACCGGCAGCGCGGTCTCGCGGTCGAAAAGCTGGGCGGCGCGCGCGTACAGCAGCTTAAGGTGGTCGTTCAGCTCGGTCATCGTGCCGACCGTGCTGCGGCTGGTGCGCACCGGGTTGGTCTGGTCGATGGCGATCGCCGGCGGCACGCCGTCGACACGGTCGACCGCCGGGCGGTCCATGCGGTCCAGGAACTGGCGCGCGTAGGCGCTGAAGGTCTCGACGTAGCGGCGCTGGCCTTCGGCGTAGAGCGTGTCGAAGACCAGGCTGGACTTGCCCGAGCCGCTGGGGCCGGTCACCACCGTCAACTCGCCGGTGTGGATGTCCAGGTCGAGGTTCTTGAGGTTGTGCTGGCGGGCGCCGCGGATGCGGATGGAGCCGGACGACATCTTGGAGGGGCTCGGCGAATGGGCGAACCGGTCATTCTAGGAGCCGGCCGTGACGCCTGCCGGCGGCGGGTCGGGCGGCGCGAGTCCTCTCGCAGCGTGAACTCCTGGGCTCTCCCGCCCCCCCTAGAACACAGGGTTATCGCTATGCTGGCCGCCTTCTCAGCCCCTGCCGCCCCGCCATGCGTGACCTCCGGCGTATCGCCGCCGTCTTCTGCCTCGGCGTCCTGACCAGCCTCGCCGCCACGGCCCAGATCGTGATCGGCCAGACCACCGGGCTCAGCGGCCCGGCGGCCGCCGGCGCGAACGAGAACGTCGCCGGCGCCAAGCTCTGGTTCGACTACGTCAACGCCACCGGTGGCGTCGGCGGCAAGCGCCTCGAACTGGTGACGCTGGACGACCGCTTCGAGCCGGCACGCGCCGCCGAGAACGGCTGCGGCTGATCATGGTGCGCCAGGTGACGGCGCTGTTCATGAGCCGCGGCACGCCGCAGACCGAGGCCTTCCGCCACATGCTGTCGCAGTACCAGGTGCCGCTGGTCGCGCCGGCCAGCGGCGCGATGGTGCTGCACAAGCCGGTCGACCCCTGGGTGTTCAACGTGCGCGCGCCCTATCAGCACGAAGCCGAGAAGCTGGTGCGCCACCTGGTGACGATCGGCATGTCGCGCATCGGCATCGTGCACGTCGACGACCTGTTCGGCAGCGACGCGATGACCGGCGCGATGCGCGGCTTCGAACGCGCCAAGCTGAAGCCGCTGTTCGTCGAGGCCTACCCGCGCGCCAAGCCTTCGTTCGGCGCCGCGGTGCAGAAGGCCAAGGCCGACGACGCCCAGGCCGTCGTCGTCATCGGCTCGGCCGACGCGGTGGCCGAGGCCGCGCACGCGCTGCGCGCCGCCGGCTCGCGCGCCCAGATCGGCACGCTGTCGAACAACGCCTCGGCCGGTTTCATCAAGGAGATGGGCGACGCGGCCTCGGGCACGATCGTCATGCAGACATTCCCGAGCGAACGGGCGCTGTCGACGCCGCTGGTCCGCGAAGCCAGCGAGCTGGCGCGCGCCGCCGGCATCGCCGAGCTGACGCCGGCGATGATCGAGGGTTTCGCCGGCGCCAAGGTGCTGGTCGAGGGCCTGCGCCGCGCCGGCAACAACCCGACGCGCCAGACGCTGCGCCAGGCCCTCGAAGGCCTGCAGCGTGCCGACCTCGGCGGGCTGGAGCTCAGCTACGGCCCCGGCGACCACTCGGGGCTGGACTACACCGAGCTGTCGATCATCAGCGACGGGCGCTTCCGCCGCTGAGCGGCCTCACTTCGGCACGACCAGCGTGCCGTCGCCGAAGACGATGCGTGCGCCGTCGGCCGGCGCGGCCTGGATCGCCGGCACGTTGGCCGCCGTCAGCGCCGGCACGGCGCCGGCCGTGCCGCCGCGTGGCACGGTGTGCACGACCTGGCTGGGCGGCAGCGCGGCGCCTTGCGTCAGGTGGGCCCACATCGCGTCCATCGCGCGGTTGAAGTAGACGTGCAGCGGGATGAAGCGCGCGTCGTAGCCGAGGAAGGCGCCCAGCGAGATGAAGCTGTCGAAGTGCTGCGCGTTCGTCACCTCGACGTAGCGCACGTTGTCGGCGCCGCCGTGGGCCTGGGTGCGCGCGTAGTAGGCGCGTGCGGCGTGGTTCACCGGCAGCAGCGCGTCGCTGCGGCCGGCGACGATCAGCACCGGCTTGCCCCGCAGCCGGCCGTCCAGCCGGACCTCGGTGATGCCGCGGCGCACGCGCTGCGCCGCTTCGCGCTGGGCGCCGGTCAGCAGGCGGTCGGCGGCGTCGCGGCCGGTGACCAGCGAACGCTGGCACAGCGCGCCGTCGAGCGCGAAGTCGGCCAGGCCGGTGCCGGGCGAGACGGCGAGGAAGTCCAGCTTCGCGCCGCCGAGCGAGGCGTCGTAGACGATGTTCACGCCGGTCGTCGGCGGCACGCCGTTGCCGGTCGAGAAGATGGCCGCGACGCCGGCGGCCGACGGCGCGGCCGGCGCACCGGCGGCGTCGGTGTTGGCGAAGCTGAAGCCGCAGAGCCGGTCCTCGACACCGAAGCGGCCGTAGGCGTTGGTGTAGGTCGTCGCGATCGAGTTGGTCGCGAAGCGGTAGTGCGACTGGTGCAGGAAGTCGGCGTCGGTCGTCCAGCCGTAGGCGTGCAGCCGGGCGAGCGCGTCGTCGGCCTGCTCGGCGAGCGTCGCGCCGGCGACCAGCCCCTTGGCGGCCAGCGCCGTGCAGCGGTTCTGCGCCGACGCGGTGAAGGCCGCCGGCCAGAAGGCCGAGGCCACCGCCGCGCCGCCACCGGCCGCCGGCGCCAGCAGCGCGCAGGGCTGGTAGAGGTTGGCGAACGTGAAGTAGTCGGCCAGCGGCCGGCCGATCGTCGCCACCGGCGTGTCGCCTTCGCGGATCGCCAGGCCGTGCATCCAGCGCGGCTGGGCGTTGGGTTCGCTGACCGCGACGCCGTCGATCAGGCCTTCGCGGTCCTGCTCGGCCGCCGCGAGCGCAGCGCCGCCGCCGTTGGACACGCTGCTGGCGATGACGATCGTGTTGCGCGGCTGCAGCGTCGCTTCGCGGCGGCCGTCGCGGCCGACCTTGCCGTAACGCTCGTTGAGCACCCAGAACGCGAAGCGCACCGCCTCCAGCGTGTGGCGGCCCCAGTCGGCCTCGGGGTTCTGCTTCGAGTGCGCGTGTTTGTAGGCGACGCGGTTCGGCGCCTGGGCCAGCAAGGCCTCGCGCTCGGCGTCGGACAGCGGCGCGCGGAATAGCGCCTCGGTGCCGGCGCTGGCGGCGTCGACGACACGGCCGTCGCGCAGCGTCACCAGGTTGGCGCCCAGTTCGTGCAGGCCGTTGCCGGTGCCCTTGTCGGTGTAGGCGACGGCACAGCCGTGTTTCAGCCCCCACTCGCCGGCGGTGCCGATGGCGCCGTAGATGCCGCGCGAGCCCGAGGACGTGGCGGTGACGATGCACGGCCGCGCCGGGTCGAAGCGGTCCGGCACCTGGACCATCAGCGTGACGTTCTGGCGGCCGCTGCCGTCGTCGTACCAGGCCAGGGTCTCGCGGCCGGCGACCTTGCCTTCGCCCAGCGTGTCGCGGCCGTCGACGTCGATGTTCGGGCCGTAGAACACGCCCATGCCGCCGGCGGCGGTGTAGTCGACGAGCGCGCGGTAGTTCACGTAGATCGCGTTACGGCGCAGTTCGGCCGGCGTCGGGTGCAGCGGGTCGGCGAAGGCCGGCGTCGCGCCCATCAGCCCGGTCTTGCCGAGGCCGGCGGTCAGCAGATCGTCGGCGACGCCGTCGTAGACGGTCTCGGTGACCGGCCCGCGCACGCCGGCCGGCAGGGTGTTGGCCGGGGCTGCCGTGGCGGCGCCGGCGCTCAGCAGGCAGGCGGCCGCGACGGCCGTCCAGGTCGGGGTGTGCTTCACGGTCGGTTCTCCTGACGGGGGGAGCGGGCCGTTGCCTCGCCCGGCGCTGGGGCGCCGGCGCGCAGGATGCACCGCCGCCCGCGACCGGCGGCAGCGGAGAAACCCACCGCCCGGATCACGGGGGGCACGACCCGCGGGTAAGCCCCCGGGCTTCACCCGGGCGTCACCGACCTGGGCCGATGGCAGCATCGCCCGGCCCGCCGTCCGCGGGCGACGAGAGGAAGAGCCATGCCATCCTGGTCGCGCCGCCGGCTGCTTGCCGCAGGGTCCACCCTGCTCGCCTCGGCCTGGGTGCAGGCCCAGTCCACGGGCTCGCGCCCGGTGACCATCGTCGTGCCCTTCCCGCCCGGCGGCGGCACCGACGCCTTCGCGCGGCCGCTGTTCGGCGCGATGACACGCGCTGCCGGCCGCCAGTACCTGATCGACAACCGCGGCGGCGCCGGCGGCAACCTGGGCGCCGGCATCGCCGCCAAGGCCGCACCCGACGGCACGAACTTCTTCATGGGCGCGGTGCACCACGCGATCGCGCCGGCGATGTACCCCAAGCTGGACTACAGCCTGGAGGGCGACTTCGTGCCGGTGACGCTGGTGGCCAGCGTGCCGCAGGTCATCGTCGTCAACCCGCAGCGCGTGGCGGCGCGCACGCTGCCGCAGCTGCTGGAGCTGCTGCGCGCCAAACCCGGCGGGCTGAACTACGGCTCGGCGGGCAACGGCACCTCGCACCACCTCGCCGGCGAACTGTTCAAGCAGCAGACCAAGACCTTCATCACCCACATCCCGTACCGCGGCGCCGGCCCGGCGCTGCAGGACCTGATCGCCGGGCAGGTGGACCTGATGTTCGACGGCCTGGCCTCGTCGGCGGCGCACATCAAGTCGGGCAAGCTGCACGCGATCGCCGTCGCCGGCACGCGCCGCGCGCCGGGCTTCCCCGACGTCGCGACGGCACGCGAGCAAGGCCTGCCCGACTACGTCGTCTCGACCTGGTACGCGCTGTTCGCGCCGAAGGCGACGCCGCGCGACGCGGTCGAGCGTTTCGGCGCCGAGGTGCGGCGCACGATTGCCAGCGACGAGCTGCGGGCCACCTGGACCGGGCTGGGCGCCGAACCGCCGGACCTGCAGGGCGAGGCGCTGGGCAAGTTCGTCGCCGCCGAGACGCGGCGCTGGGCCGAGGTCGTCAAACGCTCCGGAGCCCGGCTCGACTGATCGCGGTGGGAACGGGGCCGCGGAAGGCCTAGGATCGGATCCGCTTTCCGCTTCCGACAGGATGACGATGTCCGACAAGAACCTGTTCAGCGCGCTGCGCGCTGCGTTCCCCGAAGACCTGGACTCGATCGCGATCGATTGCGGCGACAGCCCTCACCCCCTGGCCTACACCTGGCGCGACCTGGACCGCGGCACCGCGATGCTGGCCAACCTGCTGGCCTCACTGGAGCTGCCGCCGGCCTCGCGCGTGCTGATGCACGTCGACAAGAGCGTCGAGGCGCTGATGCTGCACCTGGCGGTGCTGCGCGCCGGCCACGTCGTCGTGCCGCTGAACATCGCCTACCAGGCCGCCGAGATCGAGTACTTCATCGGCGACGCCGAGCCGGCGGTCGTCGTCTGCACGCCGCGCCATTTCGGCTGGACCAGCCGCATCGCCTTCCAGGCGGGCACGAAACACGTCTACACGCTGGGCGACGACCGCAGCGGCACGCTGCTGGACCGCGCCGCGTTCCAGCCCGACACGCAGCACCCGGTGAAGCGTGACGCCGGCGACCTGGCGGCCATCGTCTACACCAGCGGCACCACCGGCCGCAGCAAGGGCGCGATGCTCTCGCACGGCAACCTGCTGAGCAACGCACGCGTGCTGCACGAGGCCTGGGCCTGGCAGCGCGACGACGTGCTGATCCATGCGCTGCCGATCTTCCACGTGCACGGGCTGTTCGTCGCCTCGCACGGCGCGCTGCTGGCCGGCGCCCGCATGATCTGGTTCTCGCGCTTCGACGCCCGCGCCGTCGTCGAGCGCCTGCCCGAGGCGACGGTCTTCATGGGCGTGCCGACGCTGTACGTACGCATGCTGCACGAGCCGGCGCTGGACCGCGAACGCTGCACGAACATGCGCCTCTTCGTCAGCGGCTCGGCGCCGCTGCTCGTCGACACTTTCCGCGCCTGGCGCAACCGCACCGGCCACGTGATCCTCGAGCGCTACGGCATGAGCGAGACCGTCATGCTGACCTCCAACCCCTACCGCCCCGAAGACGAGCGCCGCGCCGGCACCGTCGGCCCGGCGCTGCCCGGCGTCGAGCTGCGCGCGCGCGGCGAGGACGGCGAGCTGGCGCCGGCTGGCGAGATCGGCGGCATCGAGGTGCGCGGGCCGAACGTCTTCTCGGGCTACTGGCGCATGCCGGAGAAGACCGCCGAGGAGTTCACGGCCGACGGCTGGTTCAAGACCGGCGACGTCGGCCACGTCGACGTCGACGGCTGGGTGACGATCGTCGGCCGCAGCAAGGACCTGGTCATCACCGGCGGCTTCAACGTCTATCCGGCCGAGGTCGAGGCGCTGCTCGACGACCTGCCGGGGGTCGTCGAGTCTGCCGTCGTCGGCGTTCCGCACCCGGACTTCGGCGAAGCCGTCGTCGCTGCCGTCGTGCCGCAGCCGGGCGCGACGCTGGACGGCGAGGCGCTGGTCGCGGCGCTGAAAGACCGCATCGCGCACTTCAAGGTGCCGAAGAAGGTGTTCATCGAACCCGAACTGCCGCGCAACACGATGGGCAAGGTGCAGAAGAACCTGTTGCGCGAGCGCTACCGCACGAGCTTCATTGCCGATTGAAATGTCGCCTGACGGAATTGATTGCCGTCAAGTGGCATTTGGTTTGCGGATCCTGTGAATTCGGCATTTGTCCAAGACAGACACAAGCACAAAATTCCGAGTGTCCTGGTGGACTGGCTGTTTGACCGGCCCATAATTACGGTTATGAACAAGACACAGCCGATCCGCCTGTTGCCCGAACCGGGCTGTGGCGGCTGCATGCCCAGCCATGTGGGCTGCGGTGGCGGCTTCGGCCGCCCTTGCCCCGCGCCTGAACTGCGCGGCAATCCGGCGCTGGTGCATGGCGTTCTGCAGTCGCTGCGCGGCGTCGTCGATGCCGACGGCGGCAACATCGTCGACCGCCAGCTCGTCAAGGCGCTGCACATCGGCGAAGACGAAGCCGAACTGACGCTCGCCTTCCCGCCGAGCTGCGGCGCCGGCCGCGATCTGGCCGAAGGCGCGTTCCACGCCCTGCGCCGCGCGCTGCCCGACACCGACGTCTACGTGCGCCACGCAGTCTGAGTTGTCGCACCCCCAAGCAAAAAGCCGGGCGATGCCCGGCTTTTTGCATTCCATCAAGCGGCCGCCGTGGACCGGCTTTGCCGGGCCACCGGCGGCGCCCCCTTGAGGGGGCTTCGGCCGGACGAGGACCGTCCGGTGGACGGTCCGCGCCAGCCGAAGGGCCGGGCCACTGGCCCGGCGCGGCCTGCAGGGTGCGCCGCAGGCGCTACGGGGGTGGTCGTCAGTCCGCGGCGTAGATGTCGCGGTCCTTGGTTTCGCGGATGAACAGCAGGCCGATGACGAAGCACACCGACGCGATGACGATCGGGTACCAGAGGCCGTAGTACATGTTGCCGTTGGCGGCGACCATCGCGAAGGTGATCGACGGCAGCAGGCCGCCGAACCAGCCGTTGCCGATGTGGTACGGCAGGCTCATCGAGGTGTAGCGGATGCGGGTCGGGAACAGCTCGACGAGCATCGCGGCGATCGGGCCGTAGACCATCGTCACGTAGATCACCAGCACCGTCAGGATGGCGACGATGGTCCACCACTGGCCGCTCATGAAGCCGATCGGCTTGGCCTTCGGCGGGTAGCCGGCGGCCTTCAGCGTGTCGCCCAGTTCCTTCTTGAAGCCGGCGATGGCCTTGGTCGAGTCTTCGGAGAACTTGTGGCCACCGGCGATCGTCGTCGCCGTCGGCGGCGTGATCTGCTTGTCGCCGATCATCACGACGGTCGGCGAGCCGGCCGGCAGGGCTTCGTTGACGTAGCTCGCCGAGCTCTGCGTCAGCGCCCGCTTGGCGATGTCGCAGCCCGAGGTGAAGTCGACCTCGCGCGCCACCGGGCTGCCCTGGAACGAGCAGGTGGCCGGGTCGGCGCGCACGACGACCTGCGAAGCGGCCTGGGCGGCGGCCAGTTCCGGGTTCGCGGCGTTGGTCAGCGCCTTGAACAGCGGGAAGTAGGTCAGCACCGCCAGCAGCATGCCGGCCAGGATGATCGGCTTGCGGCCGATCTTGTCCGACAGCGTGCCGAAGACGACGAAGAACGGCGTGCCGATCAGCAGCGAGGCGGCGATCATGATGTTCGCCGTCGCGGCGTCGACCTTCAGCGTGCTGGTCAGGAAGAACAGCGCGTAGAACTGGCCCGAGTACCAGACCACGCCCTGGCCCATCACCAGGCCGAACAGCGCCAGCAGCACGATCTTCAGGTTCTTCCACTGGCCGAAGCTCTCGGTCAGCGGCGCCTTCGAGGTCTTGCCCTCCTCCTTCATCTTGCGGAACGCGGGCGACTCGTTCATCGACAGGCGGATCCAGACGCTGATGGCCAGCAGCAGGATCGAGACGATGAACGGGATGCGCCAGCCCCAGGCGGCGAAGGTCTCTTCGCCGAGCGCGGTGCGCGTGCCCAGGATGACCAGCAGGCTGAGGAACAGGCCCAGCGTCGCGGTGGTCTGGATCCACGAGGTGTAGGCGCCACGCTTGCCGTGCGGCGCGTGCTCGGCGACGTAGGTCGCGGCACCGCCGTACTCGCCGCCCAGCGCCAGGCCCTGCAGGATGCGCAGGCCGATCAGGATGATCGGCGCGGCGATGCCGATCGACGCGTAGCTGGGCAGGATGCCGACGATGAAGGTCGACAGGCCCATGATCAGGATCGTCACCAGGAAGGTGTACTTGCGGCCGATCATGTCGCCCAGGCGGCCGAAGACCAGCGCACCGAAGGGCCGCACGATGAAGCCGGCGGCGAAGGCCAGCAGCGAGGCGATGAACTGCGCCGTCGGGTCCAGCGCGGCAAAGAACTGCTTGCCGATGAAGGCGGCCAGCGAGCCGTAGAGGTAGAAGTCGTACCACTCGAACACCGTGCCCAGCGAGGAGGCGAAGATCACCTTCCTCTCCTCGCGAGTCATGGGGGCGTTCGAGGGCACCGCTGCGGTGGTGGATGCCATGCTGTTTTGTCTCCTGACGTTGCGTGCCGCACGCCCTGTGGCGGCACATGCGGCGCAATGTCGAAGCGGGCTCTGACCGCTTTCTGACGGCAAACTGAACGAATGCTTACGATTTCCGGTCCAACCCGCAGGCCATATTCCGCATCCCGAGAATGAACCCAGCGTCTGAGGGAAATTCCCGACCAATGCACCCGGGTTCACGGGTGCGGGGTTTTCCTGGAGAAAGACGCCCGAACGGGCGCGCCGCGGCCGCCGGCGCCGGCCGGGTTCAGTAGTTCAGCTTGGCCAGCGCGCTGCGGCGCGAGGCCTCCAGCGCCTGGTCCAGCGTGCGGATGCCGGCGGCCTGCAGCAGCGGCAGCATCTTCAGGAAGACCTCGGCGGTGACGATCGCGTCGCCCAGCGCCGTGTGCCGGCCCAGCACCGGCACGCCCAGGCGTTCGGCGATGGCCTCCAGCGAGTGGCGCTCCTGATTCGGGTGCAGCACCTGCGACAGCAGCAGCGTGTCGAGCACCGGCATGTCGAAGCGCACCCCGGCGGCACGTTCCTTCAGCTCCAGGAACCGCAGGTCGAAGGCCGCGTTGTGGGCGACGAGCACGGTCTCCTGCGCGAAGGCGTGGAAGGCCGGCAGCACCTCGCGGATCGTCGGCTGGCCGGCGACCATCGCCGGCGTGATGCCGTGGATCGCGATCGTGCGCTCGGGGATCGAGCGCTGCGGGTCGACGATCTGCTCGAAGCTCTCGTGGCGGCGCAGCTTTCCGGCGACGATGCGCGTCGCGCCGATCTGCAGGATCTCGTCGCCGGCCGAGGGCTCCAGCCCGGTGGTCTCGGTGTCGAACACCGTGTAGGCCAGCTCGGCCAGCGAGCGCTCGGCCAGCTCAACGGCCATCTCGCGCGTCTGGAACAGGTCGAAGTCGTAGAACTCGGGCCGGCTCTCGCGCCGCGCCAGCAACTCGCCGGCCAGCGGCTCGGCGGCGTCGGCCAGCGGCAGCAGGAAGCGGAAGAAGGCCTCGGCGCGCACACGCTCGCGCTCGAACCAGAACGCGCCGCCATGGCGCTGCACGACGTCGCGCACGGTCAGCGCGCTGGCTTCGCCGCCGACACGCATCGCCTCGGTCTCCCAGGCCACCGCGGTCTCGGTGCTGACGCCGGGGCCGATCCAGGCCAGGTCGAGCTGGGCGCGTGTGCCGGCGCGCTGCAGCCGGATCTGCACGACCTTGACGCCGTACTCGTCGACGACACGCCCGGCGAGGAAGACCAGGGCCTGGATCAGCGAGAAGCTGTCGAGCTTGAGCCACAGCGCCGGGTCGACCTCGGTGCCGGCGGTGCGGCAGCGGTGCTCGGCCTCGATGCGGCGCAGCGCCGCGCTGACGAAGTCGGCGCCCTGCATGTCCTCCAGCGGCCAGCGTGTGCGCATCGTCTCGGTCGTGTAGTGCGCCAGCTCGCCGATGCGGTGGCCGAGCGAGCGCACCTCGTCGCGGATCACGCCCTGCAGCCGCGCGGCGCTGGCGGCGTCGAGTGCCGGGTCGTCGATCAGCTCGACGGCCGCCTGCAGGTTGGCCAGCGAGGCGCGCCCGGCCTCGGTGTGCTCGTGCAGCCGGCGGTCGCGTTCGGACTCCTCGGCGAAGTCGCGCGTGATGTTGTCGAGCATCAGCACGAAGCCCGCCAGCGGGCCGCCGTCGTGCTCGCGCACCGGCGCCAGCTGCACGCGCAGCAGCTGGCCGCTGCGTGTCGCGGTGACGAACTGCGCCGAAGGATGCGCGACGCCGCGCTGCAGCCGCTGCTGCACCATCTCCAGCGCGTGGGCGACGAGCGCACGGTCGAAGACGGCGTAGATCGAACGCCCGATGCCCAGGTACTCGGCGCCGCCGATCGCCGGCGTCGGCGACAGGGCGCGGAACTGCAGCCGCGCGCGGCCGTTGTAGAGCAGGATGCGGCCGTCGAGGTTGCAGACGACGACGCTCTGCGCCAGCTCGGCCATCAGCGCCGCCAGCCGGCTCTTCTCCTGCTCGACCTGGCGGCTGGCGTCGCGCACCTTGGTGTCCAGTTCGGCGCGCCAGACGGCACGCTCGCGCAGCAGTCGGTTGACGGTCTCGACGAGCGCGCGGCTGCCGGCGCTGCCACGCGGCTCCAGCTCGCGCCCCGGCGCGCCGGCCAGCAGCACCTGCAGCAGCTCGGCGACACGGCCGGGCACGGCGCCCCAGTGGTGCCAGGCCCAGCGCAGCGCGACGCCGGCGGCCAGCGCGACGACGACCAGCGCCAGGACCAGCAGCGCCGCACGCGGCGCCAACAGCGCGGCCAGCGCGGCGCGTTCGGCCGGCGCCAGCGTCGCGGCCAGCAAGGCGGCCACCAGCACCGCGGCCAGCGCCAGCAGCGCTGCCGGCGCCAGCGCGGCCAGCCACTCGTGGCGGTCGGGTTTCATGACAGCAGTCGGCGCACCCGGTCGGCTAGCTCGCGGGTCGAGAACGGCTTGGCGACGTAGGCGTCGGCGCCCAGCCCCAGGCCGTGCGCGACGTCGGTGTCGCGGCAGCGCGCGCTGAGCAGCACGCACTTGGTCGCGGCCAGCGTCTCATCGGCACGCAGGGCCTGCAGCACCTCGAAGCCGCTGCGCCCGGGCATCAGCACGTCCATCAGCAGCAGGTCCGGGTGCTCGCGGCGCGCGGTGTCCAGCGCCTCGTCGCCGTCGCGTGCGACGAGCACGCGCCAGCCTTCGCGCTTCATCAGGCATTCGAGCGGGATGACGCTGTTGGGCTCGGCGTCGGCCAGGAGAACGGTCTTCATCGGGGTCTCCTCTCGTCGTCGCGGCCGCGGCGGCCGGCGGGCACGTCGCGGCGCCCGGCGCGATGCTGCGCGAACACCGCGCCGCGCGCCAGTGGCGGCGAACCCGCGTCGGCCGGGACGAGACGGGAGGCGGCCATCGTCAGAGCTTGTCGAAGCGGAAATGCTGGCGCAGGTAGGCGCGCAGGCGCTTGACGACGGCCAGCGAGTCGCGCAGCGGCTCGCGCTCCAGCAAACCCAGCGACGCCGGCTGGACCTCGTTGCCGGCTTCGCGGCCGGCGGCACGGGCCTGCAGCTGGTGCTGCAGGCGCAGCGTCATCAAGAGGTGCAGCGCGTCCTCGAGGTCGCGCGCCAGCGTCGTGTCCAGCGCGCCGGCGGCGACCAGCGCGTGCAGCCGGGCGACGGTGCCGGTCTCGCGCAGATGGCGCTGCAGCGCCAGCGCACGCACGCCCTGCACGATCGGGAACAGCCCCAGCTTCTTCAGGTCCAGCGCGGCTTCCTCGCGCCGGCCGGGCAGCCAGCCCAGCCAGTGGTGCGGCTCCTGGAACTGGTCGGCGGCGGCGGCAAAACGCGCCAGGTAGGCGTCGTGGTCGCCGAACAGCCGGTGCAGATGTTCGCGCAGGCCGTCGAGCAACGTCGCGTCGCCGGCCACCGCGACGGCGTCGCAGAAGATCGCCAACCGCATCGGCCCGTCGGCGTCGCGGCCCATCACCCATTCGCGCAGTTGCTCGCGCCACTCGGCGACCGGGCGCCGCCACAGCGGGCTGGTGACCATGATGTCGCCGGGACACGGCGGGTAGCCGAAGTCGGCCAGCGCGGCGCTGAAACGCTGCACCGCGGCCTCGGTCCCGGGGTGCTCGAAACCGTCGCGCAGGATCAGCGCGTTGTCCTGGTCGGTCTTCAGCACCTGCTCGCCGCGGCCTTCGCTGCCCATCACCAGCAGGCAGCTGTGGGCGACGAGCTCGGCCGGTGCGACCAGCGACCACAGGCGCTGGAACAGCCGCGCGTGCAGCTCGCCGACCAGGTGCGCGATGCGCTCGACGTGCACGCCGCTGGCGGCGAACAGGCCGACCATGCGGTCGATCTGCAGCGCCGCGGCCTTCAGCTCGTCGACCGAGCCGGCCTCGTCGATCTGCAGCGCCGCCAGGTGCGAGTGGTTGGCGACGAAGCTCACCAGGTCGAGCTGGCCGAGCAGGCCGACGATGCGTTCGCCGTCGCGCACCAGCACGCGGTGCACGCGGTGGCGCACCATCAGCCACAGCGCCTCGAAGACCTCGGCATCGGCCTGCACGGCGATGACCGGGAAACGCGCGATCTCGCGCACCGCCAGCGCCGCCGGCGGCTCGGGCCGCAGCAGCGCGTCGCGCAGGTCGGTGGTCGTGAAGATGCCCAGGCGTTCGCCGTCCTGCACCAGCGCGTGCGTCAGCCCGCGCTCGGACAGCTGGCGGCACAGCGACACGAGGTCGGTGCCGCCATCGACGACGAAAGCCTTGCGGACGTAGGCGTCGCGCACCCGCGCCGTGACCAGCGACAGCACTTCCTGCCGGGGGTCGGACACGGGTGCGCGCCCTCTCGTTCAGTGACCGCTGGCCGACGAGGCGCCGATGCCGGTCTCCGAACGCACCTGCTGCGCCAGGAAGCCGGCGCGGTCGACCTTGGCGCGCGCGCTCTTGTCGAGCACCGAGAACAGCCAGATGCCGACGAAGCCGATGGTCATCGAGAACAGCGCCGGGCTGGTGTACGGGAACAGCGCCGAGCCCTTCGGGTTGCCCAGCGTCGCTTCCCACACCGACGGCGAGACGATGGTCAGGCCGACCGAGGAGATCAGGCCGAGGAAGCCGCCGATCACCGCGCCCTTGGTCGTGCAGTCCTTCCACAGCACGCTGAGGAACAGCACCGGGAAGTTGGCCGACGCGGCGATCGCGAAGGCCAGCGAGACCATGAAGGCGATGTTCTGCTTCTCGAACGCGATGCCCAGCACGACGGCGACGATGCCCAGGCAGATCGTCGTGATCTTGGACACCTTCAGCTCGGCGGCGCTGTCGGCCTTGCCCTTCTTGATGACGGTGGCGTAGAGGTCGTGCGAGACCGCCGAGGCGCCCGACAGCGTCAGGCCGGCGACGACCGCGAGGATGGTCGCGAAGGCCACCGCCGAGATGAAGCCGAGGAAGACGTTGCCGCCGACCGCGTTGGCCAGGTGCACCGCGGCCATGTTGTTGCCGCCGAGCAGGCCGCCCTTGGCATCGAGGAAGCCGGGGTTGGTCAGCACGAAGGTGATGGCGCCGAAACCGATGATGAAGGTCAGCAGGTAGAAGTAGCCGATCCAGCCGGTGGCCCACATCACCGACTTGCGCGCCTCCTTGGCGTTGGGCACGGTGAAGAAGCGCATCAGGATGTGCGGCAGGCCGGCGGTGCCGAACATCAGCGCCATGCCGAAGCTGATCGCCGAGATCGGGTCCTTCACGAAGGTGCCCGGGCCCATGATCGCCTGGCCCAGCGTCGCCGCCTCCTCGGGCGTCTTGCCGCCCTTGGACGCGATGTCAGCCTTGATGCGCACCGCCTCGGCGAACATCGCCTCGGGCGAGAAGCCGAAGTGCAGCATCACCATGAAGGCCATGAACGACGCGCCGCCCAGCAGCAGGCAGGCCTTGATGATCTGCACCCAGGTGGTGGCCGTCATGCCGCCAAAGAGCACGTAGACCATCATCAGCGCGCCGACGATGACCACCGCGATCCAGTACTCCAAGCCGAACAGCAGCTTGATCAGCTGGCCGGCGCCGACCATCTGCGCGATCAGGTAGAACGCGACGACGACCAGCGTGCCCGAGGCCGCGAACACGCGCACCGGCGTCTGCTCGAAGCGGAACGCGGCGACGTCGGCGAAGGTGAACTTGCCCAGGTTGCGCAGGCGCTCGGCCATCAGGAAGGTGATGACCGGCCAGCCGACCAGGAAGCCGATCGAGTAGATCAGGCCGTCGAAGCCCGAGGCCATCACCGCCGCCGAGATGCCCAGGAACGACGCCGCCGACATGTAGTCGCCGGCGATCGCCAGGCCGTTCTGGAAGCCGGTGATGCCGCCGCCGGCGGTGTAGAAGTCGGACGCGCTGCGCGTGCGCGCCGCGGCCCACTTGGTGATGAACAGCGTGCCGACGACGAACAGGCCGAACATGCCGATCGCCGTCCAGTTGGTCGCCTGCTTCTGCGCCTGGCCGAGGTCGGCACCGGCGGACCAGGCCGCGAACGAGACGCCGCCCAGCGCGGCCAGCGTCAGCAGGCGGCGCAGCGTGGTGGAGGTGGTGGTGGAGAGCTTCATCACTTCAGGACCGCCTTCGCGACCTCTTCGGCCATGTCGTCGTAGGAGCTGTTCGCGCGGCGCACGTAGATCGCCGTGATGACGATCGTGAAGACGATGACGCCGAAGCCGATCGGGATGCCGATCGTCATGACACCGTCGCCCATGCGCTGGGCCAGGAACTGCTTGTCGAAGGCGACGAGCGTGATGAAGCCGTAGTAGACGACCATCATCGCCGCCGTCAGCCACCAGCCGAAGCTCGAGCGCTTGGACTTCAGTTCCTGGTACTTCGGGTGGCTCGCGATACGTCGTGCGAGTTCTGCGTCCATGGGTTGTCTCCGGTATTTGAGGACTTGCCACCCATGGTTCGGGCGCGGACTGACCGACTTCTGACGGTTTCCCAACAGCGCCTGACGCCAGCCTGAACGCCTGCTTACAAAGCGCGCGTCTCTCCTGGGAGCGGAGCGCACCAGGGCACGGCGCTCCCGATTTGCCCTATCAGGGATAGTCCCGACCGTCGTGCCGACGGGGGTCAAACGCCGGCTCCGGGATGCCCCGGAGTGTGTTCAGCGTGTGGGGGCGCGCAGGCGGTCGGCGAGCATCGGCAGCCCGTCCAGGCCCCAGAACTGCTCGCCGGCGAACTCGATCGTCGGCACGCCGAAGACGCCCAGCGCGGCGGCTTCGTCGGTGTGGGCGCGCAGCGCGGCCTTCACCGCGTCGCTGGCCGGGTCAGCCGCCGGCGCCAGCGCCGTGGCCAGCGCCGCCAGGCGCGCCGGGTCGTTCGGGTCGCCGCCTTCGGCCCAGACGTGGCGCAGCACGGCCTCGACGACACGCCGGTTGGGGCCGCAGGCGACGATCAGCCGCAGCAGCGCCAGCGAGCTGAACGGATGCGGCTGCGGCATCTCGAACGGCAGCCGGTGCTGGGCCGCGATCCAGCGGGTCTGGCGGTAGATCCAGTCGCGTTTGGGCGCCACGTCGACCGGCGCCTTTCTGGCCCCAGTGCTGCAGCAGCGCGCCCAGCAGCACCGGGCGGTACTCGACCTCGACGTCCAGGCCTTCCAGCACGTCGGGCAGGCGCTCGAACGCCAGGTAGGCGTAGGGCGAGACGACGTCGAAGCGGAAGACCAGGCGGTTCATCGTGGTGCTGCGGGGCGCTGCTGCCAGACGACGCGGCGTTCGGCCAGACGGTCGAGCACCGCGCGGCGCTCGTCGTCGGCCATCGTCGACCAGGCGGCGATCTCGTCGAGCGTGCGCAGACAGCCTTCGCACCAGCCGCTGGCGGCGTCCATGCGGCAGATGTCGATGCAGGGCGACGGCACGCCGGAGCCGAAACGCGTGCTCACTGGGGCACCCTTCGGCCTGCGGCCGGTCCCGCCAGGCGGGAAAGAACCCCGGACAAGTCCTGAGGGCTCACTGGGGCACCCTTCGGCCTGGCGGCCGATCCCGCCGAGCGGGAATGAGCCCTGGACAAGTCCTGCGCGCTCATGGCTGCTGCACCACGTCGGCGACCGGCGCGCCGGTCAGCTGCTCCAACTCGGCGGGCGACAGCTTGAAGACGCCGTGCGGATGCCCCGCAGCGGCCCAGATGACGTCGAAGCGGAACAGGTCGCGGTCGATCAGCGTGAAAGCCGGCGTCGCATGCGCCAGCGGCGAGACGCCGCCGATCGAGAAGCCGGTGCGCGCCTTGACGAAGTCGGCGTCGGCGCGGCCCAGCGCGCCGGCGATCGCCGCGACGCGCTTCTCGCAGACGCGCCGGTCGCCCGAGGTGACGACCAGCACCGCGCTGTCGTCGGCCTTGCGGCGGAAGATGACACTCTTGGCGATCTGGCCGACCTCGACGCCGAGCGCCGCGGCCGCTTCGGCCGAGGTGCGCGCCGGCGTTTCCAGCCACAGCGGCGCATGCGGGTGGCCACGTTCGGCCAGGGCGCGCGTGACGCGCTGGAAACCTTCTGGACGGCTGAGCAGGGGATCGATGGCGTTCATGGTTCAGGAAGAAGCGGCAGCGGCACGGCGCGCCAGCAGCGCACGCGCGGCACGCGAAGCCGTGGGCCGGCCGACGACGCCCGAGATGTAGGCGCCGGCGTCGACGAGTTTGTCCAGGTCCAGCCCGGTGGTGATGCCCAGGCCGTGCAGCAGATAGGCCACGTCCTCGGTGGCGACGTTGCCGGTCGCGCCCTTGGCGTAGGGGCAGCCACCGAGGCCGGCGATGCTGGTGTCGAAGACGTGCACGCCGAGGTCCAGGCAGGCCAGGATGTTGGCCAGCGCCTGGCCGTAGGTGTCGTGGAAGTGGCCGCTGACCTCGGCCAGCGGGTAGTGCTTCAGCGCGCGCTCCAGCGCACGCTGCGCCGCCAGCGGCGTGCCGACGCCGATCGTGTCGGCGATGCCGACGTGGTCGACGCCGATCGCCTTCATGCCGACGACGACCCGTTCGACTTCGTCGGGCGTGACCTCGCCCTGGTAGGGGCAGCCGAGCGCGCAGGACACCGCGCCACGCACCTTGAGGCCGGCGGCGTGCGCGGCCTCGACGACCGGTGCGAAACGCTCCAGGCTCTCGGCGATCGAGCAATTGATGTTGCGCCGGCTGAAGGCCTCGCTGGCGGCGCCGAAGACGACGACCTCGTCGGGGCGCGTCGCCAGCGCCGCTTCCAGCCCCTTCAGGTTGGGCGTCAGCACCGAGTAGCGCACGCCGGCGCGGCGTTCGATGCCGGCCATCACCTGCGCCGCGTCGGCCATCTGCGGCACCCACTTCGGGCTGACGAAGCTGGTGACCTCGATCTCGCGGCAGCCGGCATCCTGCAGCCGGCGCACGAGCTCGATCTTCTCGGCGGCGCCGACCGGCGCGGCCTCGTTCTGCAGGCCGTCGCGCGGGCCGACCTCGACCAGGGTGACACGGTCCGGTTTCATCGCCGGGCACTATAGCGAGCGAGGCATCGCCCGGCCGGCCGCCGGGTTCGCGCCCTGTTCATTCCTCCCCCGACAGGCGCAGCAGCTCGGTGCCTTCGGCGACCGTGTCGCCGGCGCGCACCAGCAGCGCCTCGACGACGCCGTCGCGCGGCGCGGCGATCGTGTGCTCCATCTTCATCGCCTCGAGCACCGCCAGCGCCTGGCCGCGGCGCACCGCCTGGCCGGTCTCGACGGCGACCGCGACGATCTTGCCGGGCATCGGCGCCGTCAGCCGGCCGGCTTCGCCGGCGTGGTCGCCGGCATGGGCGATCGGGTCGTGCAGCGTGACGATCAGCTGGCCGGCCGGCGCGAAGACGGCGCGCCTGTCGCCGTCGCGGTGCACGGCCAGCAGCACCCGCTCGTCGCCCAGGCGCACTTCGTGGCGGCCGTCGCCGAGCGCACGCAGCGCCAGCGGCCAGCGGCGCTCGCCGAGTTCGAGCGCGGCCTCGCCGTCGTGGCGGCGCTGCACGACGGCGACCTGGCGCTGGTCGCCGATCTCGAGTTCGAAGCGCCGGCGCGCGCCGCCGTGCAGCCGCCAGCCGTCGCGCCGCGACCAGGGGTCGGCGTCGGCCGCCGCCACCTCGGCGGCCCAGGCGTCGGCGACGACGGCTGCGGCGGCCCACTCGGGCGCCAGCCCCGGCGCCTCGAACAGCGCCGCGTGCTCGCGTTCGATCAGCGCCGTGTCCAGGTCGGCCTGGGCGAAGGCGCGGCTGGCGACGACGCGGCGCAGAAAGGCAACGTTGGTTGCCGGGCCGACCAGCTGCGTCGCGGCCAGCGCCGCGTCCAGCCGCGCCAGCGCCTGGGCGCGGTCCTCGCCCCAGACGATCAGCTTGGCGATCATCGAGTCGTACCAGGGCGTGATCGCGTCGCCTTCGCCGAAACCGCCGTCCAGGCGCGGCAGGCGTTCGTCGCGGCGGAAGGCCACGTGCTCAGGCCAGCGTGCGACGACCAGCCGCCCGGTCGCGGGCAGGAAGCCGGCCTCGGGGTTCTCGGCGCAGATGCGGGCCTCGATCGCGTGGCCGCGCTGCACGATGTCGGCCTGGCGCGCCGGCAGCGGCTCGCCGGCGGCGACACGCAACTGCCACTCGACGAGGTCCAGCCCGGTCACGGCCTCGGTCACCGAGTGCTCGACCTGCAGCCGCGTGTTCATCTCCATGAAATAGAAACGCAGGTCGCCGTCGTCACGCTCCTCGGCGATGAACTCGACGGTGCCGGCGCCGACGTAGCCGACGGCCTGCGCCGCGGCCACCGCGGCAGCACCCATCTCGGCGCGGCGCGCGGCCGTCAGCCCGGGCGCCGGCGACTCCTCCAGCACCTTCTGGTGGCGGCGCTGCACCGAGCAGTCGCGTTCGCCGAGGTGGATGCACTGCCCCTGCGTGTCGGCGAAGACCTGGATCTCGATGTGGCGGGGTTTGAGCACGTAGCGCTCGACGAGCACGTGGGCGTCGCCGAAGCTGGCCTGGGCCTCGCGCTGGCAGGAGGCGAGCGCGGCGGCGAAGTCCTCGGCGCGGTCAACCCGGCGCATGCCCTTGCCGCCGCCGCCGGCGCTGGCCTTGATCAGCACCGGATAACCGATGCGCCCGGCTTCATCGGCCAGGCGCGCCGGGTCGTTGTCCTCGCCGTGGTAACCCGGCACCAGCGGCACGCCGGCTTCGGCCATCAGCGCCTTGGCCGCGGCCTTGCTGCCCATCGCCCGGATCGCCGCCGGCGGCGGGCCGATGAAGACCAGGCCGGCGTCGGCGCAGGCCTGGGCGAACTCCTCGTTCTCGCTGAGGAAACCGTAGCCCGGGTGCACGGCCTCGACGCCGGTGGCGCGTGCGGCGTCGAGGATGCGCGGCCAGCGCAGATAGCTGTCGCGCGGCGCCGCGCCGCCGATCGCCACGGCCTCGTCGCAGGCCATCACGTGGCGCGCGCCGGCGTCGGCGTCCGAAAACACGGCGACGGTGCGCACGCCCAGGCGGCGCGCGGTGGCGGCGACGCGGCAGGCGATCTCGCCGCGGTTGGCGATCAGGATCTTGCGGAACATCGGCTCTCTCTCGGATGGGAGCGGTTCAGGCGACGGACGTGGCCGCCAGCGCGCCAGCAGCCCCTTGAGGAAACGCCAGAGCACGGCGACGACGACCAGGCAGGCCACGGCCGCCAGCACGACGGCGACGATCGCCGCCACCGGGTGCTGCCAGGCCAGCCACAGCAGCGCCGGCACCGCCGCGTCGCCGGCCAGCGACAGCGCGACGTTGCTGAAGGGCTCGGGCGAGGTGTTGGCCGCGGCGCGTACGCTGGCCTTGGCGGCGTGCGCGCTGGCCGCCAGCCCGCCGCCCAGCAGCGCGGCGAGCAGCGACCAGGTGGCCGAATCGGCACCGATCGCCGCCGCGGCCAGCGCCGCGCCGGCGGGGATGCGCAGCACGGTCTGCACGCCATCCCAGACGGTGTCGACGGCGGGGATCTTGTCGGCCAAGAACTCGACCGCGCTCATCAGCCCGCTGGCGCCCAGCACCAGCGGCTGCTGCAGGATCTGCAGCCCCGGCGGCAGCTCGACCCAGCCGAGGAAGCCGATGGCGCCGGTGATGAACAGCACCGCGTACAGACGCAGCCCGCTGGCCCAGCCGAGCGCGGCGGCCAGCGCGACGAGCTGCGTCGTGTCCAGGTTCATCGCCAGGCCGGGTCGCGTTTGCCGAGGAAGGCCGAGACGCCTTCGCGGCCTTCGCTGCCGGCACGTGCGTCGGCGATGCGGCGTGCGGTGTCGGCACGCAGCGCGGCGTCGATCTCGCGCCCGGCGAGGTCCTGCACGAGGCGTTTGCAGGCACGCACCGGCCTGCCGGGCCGTTGGCGGCGATCGCCGCGACGAGTTCGGCGACCTTGGCGTCCAGCGCCTCGGCGCGCGACGCATTCGTGCACGAAGCCCAGCGCCTTCGCCTCGGCGGCGCTGAAACGCTCCGCGGTGACGAAATAGCGCCGCGAAGCCTGCTCGCCGAGCGCGCGCACGACGTAGGGCCCGATCGTCGCCGGCAGCAGCCCGAGCCGGGCCTCACTGAGGCAGAACTGCATGCCGTCGGCGGCGACGAGCACGTCGCAGACCGCGGCCAGGCCGACACCGCCGGCATAGCAGTCGCCGTGCAGCCGGCCGATCACCGGCACCGGGCAGCGCCAGACGGTCCACAGCATCTCCGCCAGGCGCGCGGCGTCGGCCTGGTTCTCGTCCCAGGAGTAAGCGGCCATCGCACGCATCCAGCCCAGGTCGGCGCCGGCGCAGAAGGCCTTGCCGCGGCCTCCGAGCACGACGACGCGCAGCGCCTCGTCGGCGGCGAAATCGGCGAAGGCCGCCGTCAGCTCGGCGACGACGCCGTCATTGAAGGCGTTGCGCACCTCCGGCCGGTTCAGCCAGACCTCGGCGACCTGCGGCGAGGGGCGGCGGATCTCCAGCGTCGTCGGGTTCATCGCGCAGCCTCGGCCTGCAGCAGGAGACCAGATCGAGCTCGGGCGCCGGGCGGCCGAGCAGGGTCAGCGCGGCGCTGATCTGGCCGCGGTGATGCGTCGCGTGGTTGAAGACGTGGGCCAGCGTCGCCGCGAACGGCAGCGACACCGTGCCGCCGGCCAGGCGCAGATAGTCCAGCCGGCCGCCGAAACGCGCCGCCGGCCAGCCGGCGATCAGCGGCAGCCAGGCTTCGGTGCCGTCGAGCAGGCGCTGGCGCAGCCGGGCGCGGTCGCTCTCCAGCTCTTCGTCCAGGCGCATCGGCGGCGTCGTGCCGTCGGTGAAGCGCGCCGACCACAGCCGGTGCTCGGCGACCAGCAGGTGGTTCAGCGTGCCGTGAATGCTGCGGAAATAGAGACCGAGGTCGCGGCGGTAGTCGGCCTCGGGCACGGCGTCGACGGCGTCGAGCAGGCGGCGCGTCGCCCAGACGTTGTAGCGCGCCAGGCTGGCGAGGTGTTCACGCAGCGCCTCGGCGCCGGAGTCGGGGGTCGTCGTCATGCTCGCTACATGCGGAAGACGCCGAAACGCGGCGTCTCGGGATCGGCGCGTTGAGGCTCGCCGCCAACCCCAGCGCCAGCACCCGGCGTGTGTCGGCCGGGTCGATGACGCCGTCGTCCCAGAGCCGGGCGCTGGCGTAGTACGGGTGCGCCTGGCGCTCGAACTGCTCGCAGGATCGGCTGCTTGAACGCGGCCTCGTCCTCGGCGCGGCCACTGCCCGCCCTTGGCCTCGATGCCGTCGCGGCGCACGGTGGCCAGCACGCTGGCGGCCTGCTCGCCGCCCATCACGCTGATGCGCGCGTTCGGCCACATCCACAGCAGGCGCGGCGCGTAGGCGCGGCCGCACATGCCGTAGTTGCCGGCGCCGAAGCTGCCGCCGATGATGACCGTGAACTTCGGCACCGTCGCAGTCGCGACCGCGGTGACCATCTTCGCGCCGTGCTGGCGATGCCTTCGTTCTCGACCTTGCGGCCGACCATGAAGCCGGTGATGTTCTGCAGGAAGACCAGCGGCACGCCGCGCTGGCAGCACAGCTCGATGAAGTGCGCGCCCTTCAGCGCGCTCTCGGAGAACAGGATGCCGTTGTTGGCGATGATGCCGACCGGCATGCCTTCGATGTGCGCGAAGCCGGTGACCAGCGTCGTGCCGTAGCGCGCCTTGAACTCGTCGAACTCCGAGCCGTCGACGAGGCGGGCGATGACCTCGCGCACGTCGAAGGGCTTGCGCGTGTCGGTCGGGATCACGCCGTACAGTTCGGCCGGGTCGAAGCGCGGCGGCCGCGGCGGCAGCACGCGCAGCGGGGCCGGCTTCTCCAGTTCAGGTTGGCGACCACCGCGCGGGCGATCGCCAGCGCATGCAGGTCGTTCTCGGCCAGGTGGTCGGCGACGCCCGACAGCCGCGTGTGCACGTCGCCGCCGCCCAGGTCCTCGGCGCTGACGACTTCGCCGGTGGCGGCCTTCACCAGCGGCGGGCCGCCGAGGAAGATCGTGCCCTGGTTCCGCACGATGATCGTCTCGTCGCTCATCGCCGGCACGTAGGCGCCGCCGGCGGTGCACGAGCCCATCACGACGGCGATCTGCGGGATGCCCGCCGCCGACATCTGCGCCTGGTTGTAGAAGATGCGGCCGAAGTGCTCGCGGTCGGGGAAGACCTCGTCCTGGTTCGGCAGGTTGGCGCCGCCGGAGTCGACGAGGTAGACGCAGGGCAGGCGGTTCTCGCTGCGCGATCTCCTGCGCGCGCAGGTGCTTCTTGACCGTGACGGGGTAGTAGGTGCCGCCCTTCACGGTCGCGTCGTTGCAGACGACCATGCACTCGACGCCGCTGATGCGGCCGATGCCGGCGATCAGCCCGCCGCCGGGCGCGGCGCCGTCGTAGAGGCCGAGGCCGGCCAGCGCGCCGATCTCCAGGAAGGGCGTGTCGGGGTCGAGCAGCATCTCGACACGCTCGCGCGGCAGCAGCTTGCCGCGCGCCGTGTGCTTGGCGCGTGCGGCCTCGCCGCCGCCTTCGGCGATGCGGGCGAGCTGGGCGTTCAGGTCGTCGACGAGCTGGCGCATCGCCAGCGCGCTGGCCTGGAACTCCTCCGAGCGCGGGTTGAGCTGCGAGGTCAGGACCGGCACGGTGTCTCCTGCGGCCGTCTGGCGCGGCCAATTGACGTTTACGTTAACGTCAATTCTGGCAGCGCGCCGGCGCCGCCGCCTCAGGGACGGCCCGGGGGAACGGCCCGCCCACGCCCATCGTCGGATACACGCACGGCGCAGGGCTCGGGCGTAGCATGCGGCCATGTTGTGGTTCGAAGCGCTGCTCGCCGCCATGGCGATCGCTGCGGCGCTCGCGATGCGCCCCTGGCGTGGTGTCGGGCCGGCGGGCCCGCCCTGGCCCTGGCTGGCCTGGGCCGCGGCGCTGCCGATGATGTGGGGCGCCGACCGTTTCGCCGACAGCGCGGTCGCGCAGCCGCTGTCGGGCGCCTGCCTGCTGATGCTGATGATGGGCTGGCCGCTGGCGGTACTGGCGATGGTCCCGGTCGCGCTCGTGACCATGTTCGCCGGAGGGTTGACGCCCGAAGCCGGCCTCGAACGTTTCGTCTGGCTGGGGCTGATGCCGGCGACGATGGCCGTCGTCTTCGGCGCCGCGGTGCGGCGCTGGCTCCAGACCTGTCGTCTACATCCTCGGCCGCGGCTTCTTCGTCACCGCGGTGGCCGGCGCGCTGGCCGGGGCGCGGCCGCGCTGCTGCATCCGCCGCCCGGCGGCCTCGGCGGCGACGACCTGGCGCTCGCGCGCTGGCTCGCCGCCTGGGGCGACGCCTGGCTGGCCGGCATCCTGGTGGCGATCTTCGTCGCCTTCCGCCCGCACTGGCTGGCGACGTACACCGACAGGCTGTATCTGCCCCGGACCTGATCAGTCGCGCCAGAAGGCGGGCATGAACAGCACCAGCACGGTCAGCAGCTCCAGCCGCCCGACCAGCATCGCGAAGGCGCAGATCCAGGTCTGCAGGTCGCTGAGCCCGCCGTAGTTGACCGCCGGGCCGACCTCGCCGAGGCCGGGGCCGATGTTGTTGACGCAGGCGATGACCGCGGTGAAGGCCGTCACCGGCTCCAGCCCGGTGGCCAGCAGCGCCATCGTCAGCCCGACCAGCACCGCACCGTAGGTCATCATGTAGCCGATGACGTTCTGCATCGTGCGGTCGGCGATCGCCTGACCGTTGAGCACGACCGGGTTGACGACGTTCGGGTGCACGATGCGCACGAACTCGTGGCGCGCCTGCTTGAGCAGCAGGATCAGCCGGACCATCTTGATGCCGCCGCCGGTGGAGCCGGCGCAGGTGGCGAAGCAGCCGAGCAGGATCATCCACAGCGACGCGAACAGCGGCCACTGCGCGTAGTCGTAGGTGGCGTAGCCGGCGGTCGTGGCCACCGAGACGACGTGGAACAGCGAGTGGCGCAGTGCCGAGCGTCAGGCTGGCGTAGGCGCTGCTGGCCCACAGGTACAGCGCGATCAGCAGCGCGCTGCCGAGCACGACGAGGTAGACGCACGCGCCTCGGCATTGCGCCACAGCGGCGCCGGCGAACGCTCGCGCCAGACGACGTAGACATCGTCAGGTTCACGCCCGACAGCATCATGAAGACGACGGCGACGGCCTCGATGGCCGGCGAGTTCCAGTGGCCGAAGCTCGCGTCGTACGGCGAGAAACCGCCCAGGCTGACCGTCGAGCCCATGTGCAGGAAGGCGTCGAGCCAGCTCATGCCGGCGGCGCGGTAGGCCAGCGCGCAGGCCAGCGACAGCAGCACGTAGACGCCCCAGATCGCGCGCGCGGTGTCGGCGATGCGCGGCGTCAGCTTGCTGTCCTTCATCGGCCCGGTGATCTCGGCGCGGAACAGCTGCGAGCCGCCGATGCCCAGCATCGGCAGGATGGCCACCGCTAGCACGATGATGCCCAGGCCGCCGACCCAGGTCATCAGGCAACGCCAGACGTGCACCGCCTTGGGCATCGCGTCGAGGTCGGAGAACACCGTCGCGCCCGACGCGGTGAGCGCCGAGACGGCTTCGAAGTAGGCGTCGGTGACCGAGGCCTGCGGCAGCATCAGCAGCAGCGGCAAGGCGCCGAAGGCCGGCAGCACCGACCAGGTCAGGCCGACGAGCAGGAAGCCGTCGCGCGGCTGCAGCTCGCGGCGGAAGCGCCGCGTCAGCAGGCTGGCGGCGACGCCGATCGCGAAGCTGGTGGCCGCGGCCCTGACCAGCGCGTCGACGACCGGCTCGGCGGCGTAGACGGCCCAGGCCAGCGGCACCAGCATCAGCAGCGAGAACATCGCCACCATGCGGCCGATCATCGCGACGACGGCGAGCGCGTCCATCGTCGGGTTCAGAAGAAGAAGGTGGCCGACACCTGGAACAGGCGCTCGACCTCGCGCAGCAGACGCTTGGTCGGCACGAAGACGATGACGTGGTCGCCGGTCTGCACGACGGTGTCGTGGTGCGCGATCAGCACCTCGGCGCGCGTGCGCTGGCGTTTGCCGTCGGCGTCCTGCAGCCCGCGCACGATGGCGCCGACCTGGGCGCCGGCCGGCAGCGCGATCTCGTCGATGCGGCGGCCGGCCATGCGGCAGGTCTTGCGGTCGCCGCGCACCACGCCTTCCAGCGCCTCGGCGGCGCCGTGGCGCAGGCTGTGCACGGCCTCGACGTCGCCGCGGCGCACGTAGGCCAGCAGCTCGCCGATGACGGTCTGCGCCGGCGAGATCGCGATGTCGATCTGCCCGCCCTGCACGAGGTCGGCGTAGGCTTGGCGGTTGATCAGCGAGAACACGCGCCGTGCGCCCAGCCGCTTGGCCAGCAGGCAGGACATGATGTTGTCCTCGTCGTCGTCGGTCAGCGCGAGGAACAGGTCCATGTCGCGCACGCCCTCGCCTTCGAGCAGTTCCTCGTCGGTGATGTCGCCGTTGAGCACCAGCACCGGCGCCGGCAGTTCGGTGGCCAGGTACTCGCAGCGCTGGCGGTTGCGTTCGACGAGCTTGATTCGCTGGCGCTCGCGCAGCTCGCGCGCCAGCCGCAGCCCGACCTTGCCGCCGCCGCCGATCATCAGCCGGCGCACCGGCTCGATGCGCGGCGCCAGCGCGTGCAGCACCTGGCGGATGTCGACGGTGGCGGCGAGCACGAAGACCTCGTCACCGGCCTCGACGCGCGTCTCGCCGTCCAGCGTGTCGACGACCTTGTCGCCGCGGTAGATCGCGACGACGCGCATCGCCGCGGCCGGCGCCACCGCCGGGATCTCGGCCAGGCGGCGGCCGACCAGCGGCGCGCCGGCACCGGCGCGAACCGCGATCAGGCTCACCAGCCCGTCGGCGAACTCCAGCACCTGCAGCGCCTCGGGGTACTCGATCAGCTTGCGGATGTAGGCGGTGACGCTCTGCTCGGGGCAGATCACCTGGTTGACGGCGAAGCCGCCGTCGTTGGCCAGCAGCGGGCTGCCGTCGACGAACTCGGGGCTGCGCAGCCGCGCGATCGTCGTCGGCACGCGGAAGGCGTCGTGCGCGACCTTGCAGGCGACGAGATTGGTCTCGTCCAGCGGCGCGCAGGAGATCAGCATGTCGGCGTCCTCGATGCCGGCTTCGCGCAGCACGCTGGGCTGGATGCCGTTGCCGACGACGCCGCGCAGGTCCATGCGGTCCTGCAACTCACGCAGGCGCACCGGGTCGGTGTCGATGATCGTGATGTTGTTGCGTTCCGACAGCAGGCTCGCCGCGACGCTCTGCCCGACGCGCCCGGCGCCGAGGACGAGGATCTTCATGGCGCGGGATTATCGACAGCCGTCCAGGCGCCGGGATAGAGGCGTTCCAGCACCGCGCGCAGCACCGCCGCCAGCGGCGCATGCAGGCCGGCGGCCAGCCCATCGGCCTCGCCGGCGTTGTCGTGGCGCGTGCTGCGGCCGCCCCACAGCCGGTCGAACTCGGGCTGCCGCGCGGCCAGCGCCTCGGCGACGACGGCGCGCCAGTGCGGCGGCGCCTCGCCCTGCGCCCATTCGCCGCGGCCGCGGCCGAAGTGGGCGACGGCCAGATAACGCAGCAGCGCCGCCTCGACCAGCGGCGCCATCGCCTCGGCGCTCCAGCCGGCGAATCCGCGGTCGGTGCCGCGCACGACGTTGAGCCCGCGCGCGATGCCGGCCGCGCCCAGCGCGCCGAGCAGCCCGCCGGCGAGCATGCCGCCGCCCATCGTCAGGCCGCCGGTCGCGAGGTCGGCCTTGAGCCCGGCGAGCGCGCCGCTCAGCACGCCGCCGACCAGCGCCGCGCGGCCTTCGCCAACGCGCGCGTGCAGCTCCACCTGGGCGGCGACGCGGTCCAGGATCTCGCGTTCGGCGCGCCCGTCCAGGCCGTGCAACGCCAGCAGCCGGCCGGTGCTTGCGCGCACTTCGGTGTCCAGCATGTCGGCCAGCGCATGGCGCGCAGCGTCGGCATCCTGGCGGCGCGACAACCAGCCGCCGTCGGCCAGCGGCGCACGCGCGCTGGCGATGCGTGCCAGGCTGGCGGCGAGTTCATCGACCGCGGCGTCGAAGGTCCGGCGCCGCGTCGCCGTCCAGGCCGCGGCCAGGCGCGTCGCCGCGGCGCGCGCCTCGCCGTCGAGCACGCCGACCAGGGTGCGCAGCAGCACGCCTTCCTGCACCCAGCAGCGCGCGAAGGCGTCCAGCGGCAGCACGGCGCGCACCACGCCGTGGCTGGCGAGGCGGCGGCGCCAGCGTTCGACCTCCGCGGCTTCGAGTTCGGGCGCCTGCGGCGCGCCGAGCTGGTTCAGCAGCACGACGACAGGTTTGCCGATCCAGGCCAGCAGTTCCATCTCCGGGCCGACGTAGCCGGCGGCCTCGGGTGATTCGGCGGCGTTGACGAGGTAGAGCACGACGTCGCTGCCGTCGCGCACGTGGCGCAGCGCCTGCTGCGTGGCCCAGAACGGCCGGTCGCGCCAGCGGTCCCAGACCTCGCTGAGAAACCAGCCGAGCGCGCTGCCTTCGCGCTGCAGCCGGCGCACCAGGCGCACGGTGTCGCCGAAGCCCGGCGTGTCCCAGAGCTCGAGCACGTCGCCGGCATCGGTCTTCAGCAGCGGGTGCATCTCGGCGAACTCGGTGACGTGCGGCGCGTCGCGCACCTCGCCGATGTCGCGGCCGAGCAGCGTGCGCGCCAGCGTCGTCTTGCCGACGTTGGTGTGCGAGACGAGCGACAGGCGCAGGCTCGTCATCGACCCAGCGCGCGTTTGAACGCCGCCTCGGCGGCGGCAGGCTCGGCGGCTTCGAGGTCGGCGCAGACCAGCGCCAGCCCCTGGGCCTCGGCCAGCGCCTGCCAGGCGGCACGGCGCTGCGCCAGGCGCTCGGGGTAGGCGCCGAAACGGCGGCGGAAGGCCGACTCGTCGGCCAGCAGCACCAGCGGCAGATCGCGCCCCAGCGCGGCGGCGAAACGGCCCTGGGCCTCGGCCTCGGGCGTCGCGCCGAGGTCGAAGACGGCGATGCGCAGCGTGTCGCCGGGCTCGGGGCGCAGCGCTTGGGCGGCGTCCTCGTCGCCGAAGGCCGTCAGCGGCCCGATGCGCAGCCGTACCTCGTCGCCGAACACCGCCGCCAGCAGCGCGCGCAGCCCCAGCGCCGCCTGGGCGCTGAGGCCGGCGGCATACGGCAGCACCTGCGCCTGGGCGCGCGCGCCGAGCTGCTGCAGCCGCAGGCGGTCGAAATACGGCTCACCGAGCGGCAGCGGGAAACGCCGCACCAGCGCGCCGGCCCGCAGCGCGGCGACCGCCGCCAGCAGCAGCCGCGGCACGACGACGGCCAGCGCCAGCGTCGCGGCATACAGGTGGATCCAGGCCGCCGCCGGCGCGACGGCCGCGGCACCGGCCTGCAGGCGCAGCGGCGCGGCGTCGGGCACGGCGATGCCGGTGAGCCAGGAGGCCGGCGCCAGCAGCGCCTGCAGCAGCGGTTGCACCGCAGCGGGTTCGAGGAAGGTGCTCTGCCAGCCCGCGCGGTAGTCCAGCACCAGGCCGCGCAGGTACATGCCCGCGATGACACCCACCGCGAGCGCCGCCGCGGCGGCGTGCAGCAGCGCCGTCGCGCGCGCCAGCGACAGCGGCATCGCGCGCCGCGCCCACAGCGCGCCGACGCCGGCGCCGTCACCCAGCCAGCGCCGGGCGAGCAGCGCGCGCAACCCGGCCAGCGGGCGCGGCACCACCAGGCCGACGTAGACGACGAGGTTCCAGGCGATCACCGCCCAGACCGGCGGCGCCAGCAGGTCGATGCGCTGCATCGAGCCGACGTGGTCGACCGCGGCGCCGAGCAGGAATGCCGCCAGCAGCAGGCCGGCGGCGAACAGGCCGCGGCGCGGGCCACGCTCCAGCCAGCGGCGCGACGCGGCGTCGCGCGGCAGCAGGCGTTCGAGCGCATGGCGCGTGCGTTCGCCGAGGAAACGTTCGAACGGCACCTCGGCACCGGCCGTCTGCTGCGCCAGCCGGGTGGCCCAGGCACGGTCCTCGGCGGTCCACAGCGGCGAGTCCCCGGCCGTCTCGACGGCCTGGACCAGGACGACGCGGCGTGCCTCTTCTTCGGTCATTGCGCCGCACTGTAGCGCGGCAGCACGGGCGAAAACCTCAGGCGCCAGCGGGACGCACGCGCAGCGTCGCACGCCCGATCACACAGGGCTTGCCGGCGACGCTGGCGCGACCGTCGGCATGCGCGATGACGCCGCCGCGGCGCGACGGCTCGATCTGGGTGACACGCCAGACGAGGTGCAGGTCCTGCTCGGCGAAGACCGGTGCCTTGAACGCGAAGTTGGTGTTGAGCAGCAGCAGCTCGCGTTCGAGCCCGTCGTCGGAACGCGAGAAACGCGAGGCCAGCAGCCCGAGCAGGCGCGAGACGGTCTGCTGGCCGCTGGCGATGACCTCGCCGAAGTTCGCGCGCTCGGCGGCGGCGCGGTCGCGGTGCAGCGGGTTGGCGTCGCCCGACAGGCGGGCGAAGTCGGCGATCTCGTCGCGTGTGTAGCGCAGGCGCTCGTGCGCCTCCTCGCCGACCTCGATCAGCGGGCTGCTGTCGTCAGCTTCGACGTCGGCGGGCGCGGGCAGCGTGGCGAGGCGGTTCATCGACCCGGGGGCTCCTGAAAGATGCCCGGGCGGGGTGCCGGGGCTGCTTTCAGTCTGCCCGCAAAGCCGGCCGGCGCCCAAGCCCGGTTGCGTAACACGGCATCACCAACCGCATCACGCAACGGGCGTTGGAAGCGAAGACTTACAGAACTTCGATCGCCATCGCCGTCGCCTCGCCGCCGCCGATGCACAGCGCGGCGACGCCGCGGCGCAGCCCGCGCTGGCGCAGCGCGCCCAGCAGCGTGACGACGATGCGTGCGCCCGAGGCGCCGATCGGGTGGCCCAGCGCGCAGGCGCCGCCGTGCACGTTGACGTTGCCGTGCGGCAGTTCGTACTCGTGCATCGCGGCCATCGTCACCGCGGCGAAGGCTTCGTTGACCTCCCAGAGGTCGACGTCGGCGGCCTTCCAGCCGGCCTTGGCCAGCGCCTTGCCGATGGCCCCGACCGGCGCGGTCGTGAACCAGTCCGGCGCCTGGGCGTGCACGGCGTGCGAGACGATGCGTGCCAGCGGCTTGACGCCGCGCGCCGCCGCGGTCGACTCGCGCATCAGCACCAGCGCGGCGGCGCCGTCGGAGATGCTGGAGGCGCTGGCGGCGGTGATCGTGCCGTCCTTCTTGAACGCCGGCTTCAGGCCCGGGATCTTGTCCGGCCGCGCCTTGAACGGTTGCTCGTCGCGGCGCACAACGGTCTCGCCGCCCTTGCCGGCGATCGTCACCGGCGCGATCTCCCAGTCGAAGCTGCCGTCCTCGTTGGCCTTCTTCGAACGTTCGGTCGAGGCGATGGCGAACGCGTCCTGGGCCTCGCGCGTGAAGCCATACTTGGCGACGCATTGTTCGGCGAACACGCCCATCGCCTTGCCGCGTTCGTAGGCGTCTTCGAGGCCGTCGAGCGCCATGTGGTCGTACATCGGCGCGGCGCCGTACTTGACGCCCTTGCGCGCGAACACGAGGTGCGGCGCGTTGGTCATGCTCTCCATGCCGCCGGCGACGAGCACGTTGGCGCTGCCGGCGGCGAGCATGTCGTGCGCGAACATCATCGTGCGCATGCCCGAGCCGCACATCTTGCTGAGCGTGACGGCCCCGGCCGAGTCGGGCAGCCCGGCGCGGCGCAGCGCCTGGCGCGCCGGCGCCTGGCCCTGGCCAGCCATCAGGCAGTTGCCGAGCAGCACCTCGTCGACGGCGTCGCCGGGCACGCCGGCACGTTCGACCGCGGCCTTCAACGCGACGGCGCCCAGCTCCCAGGCCTGCAACGCGGCGAAGTCGCCGAGCAGGCCGCCGATCGGCGTGCGCGCGGCCGAGGCGATGACGATGGAATCAGGCATCTCGTGTCTCCTTGTGTTGTCGTGGCTCATCGCGCCGGCCGAGCGAAAACCGCTTGGCCGGCTCGTAGGGAAAGACGTCGTGCACGTGGCCGGCGGCGATGCGCTCCTTGTGCGTCTGCCAGAACGCCGCGTCCAGCAGGTCGGCGTGGTGGGCCATGAAGACTTCGCGCACCGCCGGGTTGCCGAGCAGGAAGGGGCCGAAGGTCTCGGGGAACACGTCCTTCGGGCCGACCGAGTACCAGATCTCGCCCGACAGCTCGTCCTCCTCGTTGCGCGGCGGCGGCACGCGGCGGAAGTTGCAGTCGGTGACGTATTCGATCTCGTCGTAGTCGTAGAAGACGACCTTGCCGTGGCGCGTGACGCCGAAGTTCTTCCACAGCATGTCGCCGGGGAAGATGTTGGCGGCCACCAGGTCCTTGATCGCGTTGCCGTACTCGACGACGGCATGCGCCACCTGGTCGGGCGGTGCCTCCTGCAGGAAGATGTTCAGCGGGATCATGCGCCGCTCGATGTAGAGGTGGCGGATGATCAGCATGTCGCCGTCCTCCTCGAGCAGGCTGCCGCAGAAGCGGCGCAGCTCGGCGACGAGTTCGTCCTCGAAGCGGTGGCGCGGGAAGGCCACGCTGCTGTACTCCAGCGTGTCGGCCATGCGCCCGACGCGGTCGTGCTGCTTGACGAGCAGGTACTTGGACTTGATCTGCTCGCGCGTCGTCTCCTTCTGCGGCGGGTAGTAGTCCTTGATGACCTTGAAGACGTACGGGAAGGACGGCAGGTCGAAGACCAGCATCACCATGCCCTTGATGCCCGGGGCGATGCGGAACTTGTCGCTGCTGTAGCGCAGGTGGGACAGAAAGTCCCGGTAGAACATGTTCTTGCCCTGCTTCTGCAGGCCCAGCGCGCTGTAGAGCTCGGAGCGCGCCTTGTGCGGCATCATCGAGCGCAGGAACTGCACGTAGGCCGACGGCACCTCCATGTCGACCATGAAGTAGGCGCGCGCGAAGCTGAACAGCATCAGCAGGTCGTCCTCGCCGAAGAGCGCCGCGTCGATCACCAGGCCGCCGCGTTCGCCGTGCAGGATCGGCAGCGCGAACGGCGTCTCGTTGAAGCCGTTGATGATCTTGCCGACCAGGTAGGCGCCCTTGTTCCGGTAGAACAGGCTGGACAGCACCTGGATCTGGAAGTTGGCGCGCGGGCGGAAGCCGCCCAGCTCCGACAGCATCGCCTGCAGCACACGTTCGACGTCGCGGTCCAGGTCCTCGAACGGCACGTCGAGCTGGAAGTTGTGCACGATGCGATGCCAGGTCTCGTTGAGCGTCGTGTGCGTCGGGTAGTAGGCGCGGTAGGTCGGGCGCGTGCCGGGTTCGTCGCTCTCCAGGTACTCGGTGCTGATCGCCGGGCGGACGAAGATGAAGTCGTTGTTGAAGTAGCTGCGGTGCAGCAGCTTGGCCGTCACCGAGTTGAAGAAGGTCTCGGCGAGCTCGGGCTGGCGGTGGTCGGTCAGCAGGCCGATGTAGTGCAGCTTGACCTGCTGCCAGGTGTTCATCGACAGCTCGGCGACGTGGAACTCGCCGCGCAGCCGCTGCACGGCTTCGGCCACGCGCAGGTCGTAGAACTCGATGCGCTCGCGCTGCGCCTGCTGCTGGCCGTGCCAGTCGGCGCGCTCGAAACGCTGCTTGGCGGCGGCGCTCGTCTCGCGGAACAGGCGGTAATGGCGGTTGAAGCCGTCCAGCATCGCACGCGCGATCTCGTACGCGCGGCCGTCCCCGAGATGGCGCGGGAACATCAGCCGTCCTTGAAGCGGCGACGCAGCGCCGCCAGCGCCGCTTCGTAAGCCGGCTCGACGCCGTCCGGGCCCGAGGCGGTGATCGACAGGTCTTCCAGCAGGCCGTTGTGCAGGCCGTAGACCCAGCCGTGCACGACGACTTCCTGGCCGCGCTTCCAGGCGTCCTCGACGACGGTCGTGCGGCAGACGTTGCGCGCCTGCTCCAGCACGTTCAGCTCGCACAGCGCGTCGACGCGCCGGTCGGCGCTCAGCCCGTCGAGGAAGCCGCGGTGGCGGTCGCGCACGTCCTGCACGTGGCGCAGCCAGTTGTCGACCAGGCCGACACGCAGGTTGCCCAGCGCGGCCATCACGCCGCCGCAGCGCGAATGGCCGACGACCATGATGTGGCGCACGCGCAGCTGGTCGACCGCGTACTGCAGCACCGACAGGCAGTTCAGGTCGGTCGGGATGACGACGTTGGCGACGTTGCGGTGCACGAACAGATCACCCGGCAGCAGGCCCACCAGCTCGTTGGCCGGCACGCGGCTGTCGGCGCAGCCGATCCACAGGTACTGCGGCGTCTGCTGGTGCAGCAGCTTGGTGAAGAAACCGGGCTGGCGGCCTTCGATCTCGTCCGCCCAGGCTCGGTTGTTGGCGAACAGATCGGACAGCGTCTGGGTCATGGCAGCGTGCGTCTATGGGATGCGAAGAAGTTTACGCAGCCATCCTGACGCGATCGTTCACATCGTCTCCGCGAACAGCTCGCGGCCGATCAGCATGCGGCGGATCTCCGACGTGCCGGCGCCGATCTCGTAGAGCTTGGCGTCGCGCCACAGCCGGCCCAGCGGGTAGTCGTTGATGTAGCCGTTGCCGCCGAAGATCTGGATGCCTTCGCCGGCCATCCAGGTGGCCTTCTCGGCGCACCACAGGATGACGCTGGCGCAGTCCTTGCGCACGCGGCGCACGTGGCCCGCGCCCAGCGCGTCGAGGTTCTTGCCGATCGTGTAGCAGAACGAGCGCCCGGCCTGCAGCACGGTGTACATGTCGGCCAGCTTGGCCTGGATGAGCTGGAACTCGCCGATGCTCCGGCCGAACTGCCTGCGCTCGTGCACGTAGGGCACGACCTCGTCCATCACCGCCTGCATGATGCCGATCGGCCCGGCGGCGAGCACCGCGCGCTCGTAGTCCAGACCGCTCATCAGCACCTTGGCGCCGCCGTTGACTTCGCCGAGCACGTTCTCGGCCGGCACCTCGACGTCCTGGAAGACGAGTTCGCCGGTGTGGCTGCCGCGCATGCCCAGCTTGTCCAGCTTCTGCGCCACCGAGAAGCCCTCCATGCCCTTCTCGACGATGAACGCGGTGACGCCGCGGCCACCGAGCTCGGGTTCGGTCTTGGCGTAGACGACCAGCGTGTCGGCGTCGGGGCCGTTGGTGATCCACATCTTGCTGCCGTTGAGCACGTAGGCGTCGCCACGCGGCACGGCGCGCAGCTTCATCGACAGCACGTCGCTGCCGGCGCCAGGCTCGCTCATCGCCAGCGCGCCGACGTGCTCGCCGCTGATCAGCTTGGGCAGGTAACGCTGCCGCTGGGCTTCGCTGCCGTTGCGGCGGATCTGGTTGACGCACAGGTTGCTGTGCGCGCCGTAGCTCAGCGCCACCGAGGCGCTGGCACGCGAGATCTCCTCCATCGCCACCATGTGCGCGAGGTAGCCGAGGCCGGCGCCGCCGTACTGCTCGGGCGCGGTGATGCCCAGCACGCCCAGTTCGCCGAGCTTGCGCCACAGGTCCATCGGGAAACGGTCGCTGCGGTCGATCTCGGCGGCACGCGGGGCGATCTCGGCGACGGCGAAGGCGCGCACCGCGTCGCGCAGCGCCTCGATGTCGTCGCCGAGCATGAAGTCCAGGCCGGGCAGGCTCATGCTTGTCTCCAGGGTTGGCGGCCGGTCGACGCCGGCCGCTCGTTGACGTTTACGTAAACGTCAATCTACCCGGGCCCGCCGCCGGGCTCAACGAGGGCTGACCCGACGTCGTGGTGCCGGCGCCGCGGCCGCCAGCAGCGTGCGGCAGCGTTCCTCGTGCTGGGCGATCTCGGCCAGCGTGACCTCCAGGTCCTCGCGCTGCTGCTCCAGCTGGCGCCGGTGCGCGGACAGCGTGCCGAGGAAGGCCTGCAACTGCTGCGCGGTGTCCGACGGCGAGTCGTACATGTCGACCAGCTGCTTGATCTCCTGCAGCGAGAAGCCCAGGCGCTTGCCGCGCAGCGTGAGCTTGAGCCGCGTGCGGTCGCGCGCGGCGTAGACGCGCTGGCGGCCCTGGCGCTCGGGCGTCAGCAGGCCGACGTCCTCGTAGAAGCGGATCGCACGCGGCGTGATGTCGAACTCGTGCGCGAGCTCGGTGATGGTGTAGGTGCGGCTGCCGGCGCGCGTCGTATCCATGGGCGAGTGACGTTGACGTCAACGTAAAGCGGAACGCCCGACTGTAAGCCGCAGCCGCGCAAGCAGGCCTGGGGCCGGCCCGTAGGCGGCGCAAGCGAGAGAGGTGGGACGGAAGACGGGGCGCGCGCCCCGGGGTTTATCGAGCGGGCAGCGGATCTTGGAAGATCCGCCGCCACTCGCCGGTTTCATGGAACCGTTCCCTGCGCCGACGGTGATGACAGCGTTGTTCCAAAGTGTGACGCAAGACTTCCCCGGCGCCCATACACCGGCTGGTGGATTCCGCCCCCAAACCTTTGTGGGTTGCAGCCTTCCTGCTTGACAAACGTCAAGCAGCCCAACTCAGTCGAAAACCGGCAGCACCTCGTGGCGCAGCGCGCCGCGCGCCTGCTCGTAGTCGGGCATCACCGAGCGCACGACGCCCCAGAAGGCCGCGCTGTGGTTCATCTCGCGCAGGTGCGCGAGTTCGTGCGTCACGACGTAGTCGATGACCGGCAGCGCGAAGTGCACGAGGCGCCAGTTCAGCCGGATCGAGCCGTCGGCGCTGGCGCTGCCCCAGCGCGTGGCGGCCGAGCTCAGCGTCAGCCGGCCGACCTTGACGCCCAGCTGCGGCGCGAAGGCCGCGATGCGCTCCTCGAACACCCGCCGCGCCTGGCGCTGCAGCCAGCTCTGCACGGCGTCGCGCCACTGCTCGCGTGTCGCGCCCTGCGGCAGGCCCAGGCGCAGCGTGCCGCTCCCGGCGTCGAGCATCGCGCCGGTGGCCGTCGCGTCCAGGCGCAGCACCAGCTCGCGGCCAAGGAAGGGGATCGTCGCGCCGTCGCGCCAGTCGACACGCGCGGCGGCCAGGCGGCGGCCGCGTTCGCGCTGCTCGTGCAGCTTGCGCAGGATCCAGCCGGCCTTGGCGCGCAGCGCGGCGTCGATGTCGGCCGCGGCCACCCAGCGCGGGGCGCTGACGCTCAGGCCTTCGGCACCGACGACGAAGCCGATGCTGCGCCGGCGCGCGCGCCGCAGTTCGTAGCCGACGAGGTGTTCGCCCAGGCGGATCTCGCGTTGGGCGCGGGGGTGCAGGAAACCACCCGGCGACGGCGCTGCCGCACGCGCGGCAGGAGGCGGCGCGGTGGGCGCGGGCGGCACGTCGAACAACGAGAGCTGGCTCGTGGACGCGGCGTCGGGCACGGACGGCATACCCGATTCTAGGAAAGCCGGCTCAGGTCTCGCGGTAGGGCGCGAACAGGTCGCGCAAGGGCGTCGGTGCGACCGCTTCGCCGACGCTCAGCGAACGTTCGATCTCCGACAGGTGGCGGCGCATCTCGCCGGCCGCACCGCCGCCGGCCCCGGCCAGCGCCGTCAACAGCCCGGTGTGGGTGTGCGCGGCGCAGCTGCGTTCGCTGCCGCCCTGGTACAGCGCGATCAGCAGCGAGGTCGTCGGCAGCAGTTCGTCGAGCAGGCGCACGAAGACCGGGTTGCCGGCGAAACGTGCCAGCGCGCGGTGGAACTCGCCCGACAGCCGGATCGCCGCCGGCGCGTCGCCGCGCGCCTCGGCCTGGGCTTCCTGGCGCACGAGGGCGTCGAGTTCAGCGCGCTGCTCGGCGCTCAGCTTGCCGGCCAGGCGCCGCGCCAGCTCGCACTCGACGACGCGGCGCGCGTCGAAGACCTGGGCCGCCTGCTCGCGTGTCGGCTGCGGCACGCGGGCGCCGCGGTTGTGCTCGAGCTCGACGACCTGGTCCTGGCCCAGACGGTGCAGCGCCTGGCGCACGACGGTGCGCGAGACACCGAAACCCTCGGCCAGCTCGACCTCGCGCAGCCGCGTGCCCGGCGCCAGCCGGTGCTCGACGATCGCGGCGTGGATCGTGTCGTAGACGCGCTGCGTCGCGGTGGCCGGCGCGGTCGAGGTCTTCATCCGCCGCTCCCGCGCCGGCGCCAGGCCCAGACGATGGCCAGCGTCGTGCCGACGACGACGAAGGAGATCACCGTCGTCACCGTGCCCAGCGCGTAGATGACCGGCGTGGTCACCGTCGTCGTCAGGCCCTGCAGTTCCAGCGGCAAGGTGTTGAGGTCGCCCATCGCCTGCGACGAACGTGCGATCTCGTCCCAGGACAGCGTGAAGCCGAACATGCCGATGCCGACCAGGCTGGGGCCGATCAGCGGCAGCACGACGTGCACCAGGCTCTGGCGCGGTGTCGCGCCAAGGTCGCGCGCCGCTTCCTCGTAGGCCGGGTTGAAGCGGTTGAAGACGGCGAACATGATCAGCAGCCCGAACGGCAGCGTCCAGGTCAGCTGCGCGCCCAGCCCCGAGCTGAACAGCCCCAGCGTGCTGACAAAACCTTCGGCCAGCGACGGCGCGTGCGCCTCCAGCCAGCCGTGCAGCGCACCGTCGAGCAGCCGGAACATCAGCCCGACGCCCAGCGAGACGACGATGGACGGCATGATCAGGCTGGCGACGACGACGTAGAACAGCGCCGTGCCGCCCGGCAGCCGCTTGCGGTAGGCCAGGCCGGCGGCCAGCGACAGCGCCACGGTCAGCACCATGACCACCGTGCCCAGCGCCAGCGAACGCCGGAACGCGGCGCCGATGTCGACCGTGCCGATGCCTTCCCATAGCTGCTGGAACCAGTGCAGCGAGACGCCGCGCAGCGGGAAGGTCAGCCCGCCTTCGGGGCCCTGGAAGCTGAGCACGAAGATCGCGAACATCGGCCCGTAGAGGAACAGCACGAAGGCGCAGAAGAACAGCGCGAGCAACCAGAAGCTCGCGGGGCGCGGGCGGCGTTCGGCGGCCATCTAGAGCTCCTTGCGCAGGTCGACCAGGCGCATCAGCGCGACGATCATCATCAGCACCACCGCCAGCAGCACGACGGCGTTGGCCGCCGCGGCGGGGAACTGCAGATAGCTGGCCTGCACCTGGATCGTCTTGCCGACCGAGGCGATCTGCTGGCCGCCCATCACGCCGACGGTGACGAAGTCGCCCATCACCAGCGCGACGACGAAGATCGAGCCGATCAGGATGCCGGTCTTGCACAGCGGCAGCACGACGTGGCGCACCGTCTGCCACGGCGTCGCGCCGCCGTCGCGTGCGGCCTCGATCAGCGAGCGGTCGATGCGCATCATCGAGTTGAAGATCGGCACGATCATGAACATCGTGTACAGGTGCACGAAAGCCAGCACGACCGAGAAGTCGGAGTACAGCAGCCACTCGACCGGCTGCTTCACGAACCCCAGGCCGAGCAGCGCGTCGTTGACCAGGCCGTTGCGGCCCAGCAGCGGGATCCACGAGATCATGCGGATCACGTTGCTGGTCCAGAACGGCACCGTGCAGACGATGAAGAGCACCGTCTGCACCAGCGTCGAACGCACGTGGAAGGCGAGGAAATAGGCGACCGTGAAGCCGACGACGCCGGTGATGGCCCAGGTCAGCAGCGCGAACTTCAGCGTCGAGCCGTAGGTGCGCAGCGTGACGCAGAGGTCGTCGGCACCGCCGCCGCAGCCGGAGAACAGGTCCAGGTAGGCCTGCGGCGTGAAGGCCGGGATCAGCTCGTAGTCGGTCGCCTGCCAGAAGCTGACGGTGAAGATCAGCGCCAGCGGGATCAGGAAGAAGATGGCGAAGACCGCCGCCAGCGGCAGCGCCTGAAGCCAGGCGACGAGGCGGCGGTTCATCATCGGATCGAAGCGAATTCAGCCGCCGGGCTCACGCCGCGACAAATTCGTTCCACTTTTGGACCATGTACTGGTTCTCGTCCATGATCGAGTTCCAGCACGCGATGCCGCCCATGCGCGCCTCGTAGCTGCCGCCGTCGCGCACGCTGCCGGCCTTGGCCAGCAGGTCGCCGGTGGGGCTCTTGATGTCCTTGGCCGCGGGCTTGCCTTCCATCCAGTAGGCCCACTCGTAGGCTTCCATCTTGGCCTTGGCGGTCTCCAGCACGGCGCTGTAGTAGCCCTGGCGGTTGAGGTAGGCGCCGGCCCAGCCGTCGAGGAACCAGTTGATGAACTCGTAGGCCGCGTCGGCCTTGCGGCCGGTCAGCGTGCGCGGGATGCCGAAGCCGGCGGCCCAGGCGCGGTAGCCTTCCTTCAGCGGCTGGAACACGCAGGGGATGCCCTTGGTGCGCACCGCGGTCACCGCCGGCGACCACATCGACTGGATGACGACCTCGCCCGAGGCCATCAGATTGACGCTCTCGTTGAAGTCCTTCCACAGCGCGCGGAACTGGCCGGCGCGCTTGGCCTCGATCAGCGTCTTGATCGTGAGGTCGATCTCCTTCTTCGTCATGTTCCCCTTGTCGGGGTACTTGTAGAGGCCCATCGCCTCGACGACCATCGCCGCGTCCATGATCCCGATCGACGGGATGTTGAGGATCGCCGCCTTGCCCTTGAACTCGGGGTTCAGCAGTTCCTTCCAGCTCTCGATCGGGCGCTTGATCAGGTCGGGGCGGATGCCCAGCGTGTCGGCGTTGTAGACCGTCGGGATCAGCGTCATGTACTGGGTCGGCGCGGCCGAGAAGGTCTTCGCGTCGGGCTTGTCCAGGTACATCACCTTCTTCGGCGCCGTGCCCTGGTCGCCGACCTTCTTGCCGCCGACCTCGCCCTTGGTGAACAGCGTCGTGATCTTGTCGGCGTTCTTGATGCGCTTGGTGTCGATGCCCAGCAGGTTGCCGGTCGGCAGGATCTTCTTCAGGCTGAAGTACTCGGTGTCGATCAGGTCGAACGAGTTCGGCGCCGTCACCGCGCGCTTGGTGACGTCGTCTGTGGTCACCGCGATGTACTGGATCTTGATGCCGGTGTCGGCCTCGAACTTCTCGGCGATGCGGCGGTCCTGGTTGACCGCGGTGCCGAGGTAGCGCAGCGTGATCTTCTCCTGCGCATGCACGTAGGGGAAACCGGCCAGGCCGACGCCGGCGGCGCCGGCCATCTTCAGGACCTGGCGGCGCGTGGTGCGGGCCGCACGTTGTTGATCGCTCATCGGGGGTGCTCCAGGGTGGGTGATGTCAGGCTTCGAGCGGGTGCGCTTCGGCTTCGGGCCAGCGCATGGCCAGTCGCTGCCCGGGCTCGAACGGGCGCGCGTGGAACTCGGCATCGGACAGCGCCGCGGTCCAGGTGTGGACCGGCGCCTCGTCGTCGGCAGCGTCGTCGGCCTCGCCGGCGTCGCCCAGGGCCTGCACGTGCACCTGCACCTGCGCGCCCTGGTACTCGATGGCACGCACCGTGACCGGCACGCCGTCGCCGTCGACGGCCAGGCGCACGCGGTCGCTGCGCACCGCCACCTTGCCGGCCGGCGTCTCGATGACGTTGTGCGCGCCGATGAAACGCGCGACGAACTCGGTTCGCGGGCGCTCGAAGACCTCGCGCGCGCTGCCGGCCTGCTCGATGCGGCCGTGGTTCATCACGACGACGAGGTCGGCCAGCGCCATCGCCTCTTCCTGCGAGTGCGTGACGTGCACGAAGCTCATGCCCAGCTCCTGGTGCCAGCGCTTGAGTTCGGCACGCATCTTCAGGCGCAGAAAGGGGTCCAGCGCCGACAGCGGCTCGTCGAGCAGCAGCACGCGCGGACGCATCATCAGCGCGCGCGCCAGCGCCACCCGCTGCTGCTGGCCGCCCGACAGCGCCGCCGGCAGGCGCGCCGCGTATGGCGTCATCGCCACCAGCTCCAGCAGTTCGCGCGCCCTCGCCTCGCGCTCGGCCCGTGCCACGCCCTTCATCCGGGCGCTGAAGGCGACGTTGTCCAGCACCGTCAGGTGCGGGAACAGCGCGTAGCTCTGGAACATCATCGCCGTGCCGCGTTCGGCCGGCGACAGATGCGTGACCTCGCGCCCAGCGACGATGACGTGGCCCGAGGTCGGTGTCTCGTGGCCGGCGATCATGCGCAGCGTCGAGGTTTTGCCACAGCCCGAGGGCCCGAGCAGGCAGCAGTAGCTGCCGCCGGCGATCTTCAGCTCGATGCCGGCCACGGCGACCGCGTCGCCGTAGTGCTTGGCGAGCGCTGCGAGTTCCAGGTCGGTGCGGGTGCTCATCGACGCCGGCCGAACGCAACGAGCGTGCCAGAACCCGAGGCCGCGGGCCCGCCCCTTGCAGACGGTGTTTGTCGACAGTCGGGCACCAAGCCCGTGCTCACCAGCCCGGTGAAACACGCACCAGCCCGGCCACTTTGTATGCAAACTGCACCGCGATGGACGGAAGGCGGACGATGAGACTGCTGCTGCTGAACCCCAACACCTCGGCCGCGATGACGGCGGCGATCGCCGCCGCGGCACGCGAGGTCGCCGCGCCCGGCACCGAGGTCGTCGCGCGCCAGCCGAGCTTCGGGCCGGCGTCGATCGAAGGCCATTTCGACGACGCCTTCGGCGCCGCCGGCGTCGCCGAGCAGGCGCGGCTGGCGGCCGGCGAAGGTTTCGACGCCACCGTCGTCGCCTGCTTCGGCGACCCGGGCGTCGACGCCGCGCGCGAGGTGATGGCCGGCCCGGTGCTGGGCGTCGCCGAAGCCGCCTTCCACGCCGCGGCGATGCTGGCCACCGGCTTCTCGGTCGTGACGACGATGACCCGCACCTGCGTCATCGCCGAGCGCCTGGTGCAACGCTACGGCTTCGAACGCGCCTGCCGCGGCATCCACGGCACCGACATCCCGGTGCTGGACCTGGAGGCGCCGGGCTGCGCCCTGGTCGACGAACTGGAAGCCGCGGCACGGCGTGCGCTGGCCGCCGACCGCAGCGAGGCCATCGTGCTCGGCTGCGCCGGCATGGCCGGGCTGGCCGGCACGCTGCAGGCGCGGCTGGGCGTGCCGGTCGTCGACGGCGTCGCCGCCGCGGTCAAGTTCGCCGAGGCGCTGGCAGCGCTCGGGCTGAAGACGCCGAAGACCGGCGACTACGCGTCGCCGCGGTCCAAGCCCTGGGCCGGCTGGGCGGCGGGTTTCGGCGCGTAGGCCTCGGGGTCCAGGCGGCGCATCTCGGCCTCGATCCAGGCCTCGACCTCGCGCATCAGCTCGTCGGGCTGGCGGCCGGTGGCATCGATCGGCGCGCCGATCGAGACCTCGACGCAACCCGGCCGCAGCACCATGCTCTTGGCCGGCCAGCAGCGGCCGGTGACGCAGGCGATCGGCACGATCGGCACGCCGGCCGTGATGGCCAGGCGCGCGGCGCCGGTTTTGTAAGCGCCCTGGCTGCCGCGCGGCACGCGCGTGCCCTCGGGGAACATGATGACCCAGTTGCCCAGGTCGAACAGGCGCCGGCCCTGCTTCGCGACCTTGTTCCAGGCCTCGGCGCGGCGCGAGCGGTCGATGTGGATCATGTCCAGCCGCGCCAGCGCCCAGCCGAAGAACGGCACCCACAGCAGCTCACGCTTGAAGACGTAGGCGATCGGATGCGGCATCAGCATCGGCAGCGCGAAGGTCTCCCAGGTCGACTGATGCTTGGCGGCGAGCACGACGGCCGAACGCCGGTCGGCGCGCGTCGGCACGTTGCCGATGCCGTGCACGCGCCACTCGACGCCGCAGATGACACGCGCGCTGTGGATCGCCAGCGTCACCCAGCCGACGCAGATGCGGTAGCAGACGCGCTTGGGCGCGACCAGCGAGGCCAGCACCAGCACCGTCGCCCAGGGCGCGACGGTCAGCGTCAGCCAGGCCCAGTACAGCGCCGAGCGCGCCAGCCAGCTGGCGCGCATCAGGCGCGATCCCCCGCGGCCGCCTCCTGCGGCTGGCTGCGGTCGCGTTGCAGCACGTAGTCGGCGAAGGCCGAGAGGCTGGCGTGCGCGCGTGCGCCCGGCACCTGGTGCAGCGTGTGGTGCAGCTGCTCGTCGTCCAGCGCCGCGGCGCGTCCGGAGAGGATCAGGTGCGGCTCGCAGCCGGCAGCGCGCGCAGCGACCAGGTCGCGCACCGTGTCGCCGGCCATCGGCACGCCCTTCAGGTCGACGCCGTAGCGGCGGCCGACGTCCAGCAGCAAACCCGGCAGCGGCTTGCGGCAGTCGCACTGCTCCTCGGGCGTGTGCGGACAGAAGAACACGGCGTCGAAGCGCCCGCCCAGCGCGGCCAGCTGGCGCTGCATGTGCGCGTGCACGGCGTTGACCGACACCATGTCGATCATGCCGCGGCCGATGCCGGCCTGGTTGGTGGCCAGCACGACGTGCCAGCCGGCGTGGTTCAGCCGCGCGACGGCCTCCAGCGAGCCCTTGATCGGGACCCATTCCTCGGGCCCCTTGACGTGATCCTCGCGGTACTCGTTGAGGATGCCGTCGCGGCCCAGGATCACGAGCTTGATCGACGGCGCGGGCATCGGCTTCTCCTCGTCAGGCCGCCAAACGCGACAGGTCGGCGACGCGGTTCATCGCAGCATGGAGCGTGCCCAGCAGCGCCAGGCGGTTGCGGCGCAGCGCCGGGTCGTCGGCGTTGACCATCACGGCGTCGAAGAAGGCGTCGACCGGCGCCTTCAGCGCCGCCAGCGCCTGCAGCGAGGCGGTGTAGTCGGCGCGTGCGAAGGCCTCGTCGGCCTGCGGCGCGACACGGCCCAGCGCGTCGAACAGCGCCGCTTCGGCCGGCTCGACCAGGCGCGCCGGCTCGACGGCACCGCCGGCGGCCTCGTCGCTCTTCTTCAGGATGTTGCCGACACGCTTGTTGGCGGCGGCCAGCGCCGGCGCCTCGGGCAGCGCCGCGAAGGCGCGCACCGCGGCCAGGCGCTGCGGCAGCTCGGCCCAGCGTTCGGCGCGCAGCGCGACGACGGCGTCGACCTCGTGCGCGCTGTAGCCCTGCTCGCGCAGCCAGCCGACCAGGCGTTCGTCGAGGAAACGCAGCACCTCGGCCTGGGCCTGGCCGTGACCGGCCGGGAAGGCGGCAAAGGCCGCCGACACCAGCGCCGGCACCGACAGCGGCAGCGCCTTCTCGACCAGCATGCGGATCACGCCCAGCGCGTGGCGGCGCAGCGCGAACGGGTCCTTGTCGCCGGTGGGCAACTGGCCGATGCCGAACAGGCCGGCCAGCGTCTCCAGCTTGTCGGCCAGCGCGACCGTGATGCCGGCCAGGCCGGCGTCGGTGCGCGGCAGCGCGTCGCCGGCGAAACGCGGGCGGTAGTGATCCTCGACGGCCAGCGCGACGGCTTCGGTCTCGCCGTCGTGGCGTGCGTAGTAGCCGCCCATCACGCCCTGCAGCTCGGGGAACTCGCCGACCATGTCGGTCAGCAGGTCGGCCTTGGCCAGCAGCGCGGCGCGGTCGGCCAGCGCGGCCAGTTCGGCGCCGCCGAGCTGTTCGCCGATGTGGCGCGCGATCGTGCGCACCCGCTCGACACGCTCGCCCTGGCTGCCCAGCTTGCCGTGGTAGACCACCTTGGCCAGCGCCGGGATGCGCGACTCCAGCGTCTTCTTGCGGTCCTGGTCGAAGAAGAACTTGGCGTCGGCCAGACGCGGGCGCACGACACGCTCGTTGCCGCCGACGACGCGGCTGGCGTCGGCCGGGCGGATGTTGCTGACGACGAGGAAACGTTCGGTCAGCCGGCCCTCGGCGTCGAGCAGCGGGAAGTACTTCTGGTTGGCCTTCATCGTCAGGATCAGGCACTCCTGCGGCACGGCCAGGAACTCGGGCTCGAAACGCGCCAGCAGCACGTTCGGACGCTCGACCAGCGCCGTCACCTCGTCGAGCAGCGCGTCGTCGTCGATCGGCTTCAGGCCTTCCTTCGCGGCAGCCTCGTTCAGCTGGCGCACGATCTCGGCGCGGCGCTCGGCGAAGCTGGCGATGACGGCGCCTTCGTCGCGCAGCTGCGCCGCGTAGCTGTCGGCGTCGCGGATCTCGACGGTCGGCGTCGCCGCCTCGAAGCGATGGCCGTGCGTCGTGCGGCCGGCCTGCAGGCCGAGCACGCCGACCGGCACGACGTCGCTGCCGTGCAGCGCGATCAGGCCGTGCGCCGGGCGCACGAAGTCGACGCTGGCCCAGCCGTCGGCGAGTTGGTACTTCATGACCTTCGGAATCGGCAGCTTGGCGACGGCTTCGGCCAGCGCCTTCTGCAGGCCCTCGGCCAGCGTCGCGCCGGGCTGCACACTGTCCAGGTACAGCGCCTCGTTCTTGCCTTCGCCCTGGCGCTTCAGCTGGGGCACGACGTCGGCGCCGTGGCCCAGCGCGGCCAGCTTCTTCAGCAGCGCCGGCGAGGCGCTGCCGTCGGCGGCCAGCGCCACGGCCACCGGCATCAGCTTGGTGCTGACGGCCTGGTCGGGCGCCTTGGCGGCGACGGCGGCGACCTGCACTGCCAGGCGGCGCGGCGAGGCGTAGGCGGTGACGGCGGCGTCGGCCGCGGCCAGCTGCTGCGCGCGCAGGCCGTCGGCGAGCACGGCGGCGAAAGCCTCGCCGAGCTTCTTCAGCGCCTTGGGCGGCAGTTCCTCGACGAAGAGTTCGACGAGCAGGTTCTTCTTGTCGTTCATGGTTCAGGCCGCCTTCTTCGCAAGTTGCGCGGCGACTTCGTCGGCCCACTCGCGCGGCGCGAGCGGGAAGCCCAGGCGGGCGCGGCTGTCGAGATAGCTCTGGGCGACGGCGCGCGCCAGGTTGCGGATGCGGCCGATGTAGGCGGCGCGCTCGGTGACGCTGATCGCGCCGCGTGCGTCGAGCAGGTTGAAGGTGTGCGCGGCCTTCAGCAGCTGCTCGTAGGCCGGCAGCGCGAGCTGCTGCTCCATCAGGTACTTCGACTGCTTCTCGTGCGCCGAGAACGCCGACAGCAGGAACTCGACGTCGCTGTGCTCGAAGTTGTAGGTGCTCTGCTCGACCTCGTTCTGGTGGTAGACGTCGCCGTACTTCAGCGTATCGGTCCACTGCAGGTCGTAGACGTTGTCCACGCCCTGCAGGTACATCGCCAGGCGCTCCAGACCGTAGGTGATCTCGCCGGTGATCGGCTTGCAGTCGATGCCGCCGACCTGCTGGAAGTAGGTGAACTGCGTCACTTCCATGCCGTTCAACCAGACCTCCCAGCCCAGGCCCCAGCAGCCCAGCGTCGGGTTCTCCCAGTCGTCCTCGACGAAACGCACGTCGTTGGACTTCAGGTCGAAGCCCAGCGCCTCGAGCGAGCCGAGGTAGAGGTCGAGGATGTTGGCCGGCGCGGGCTTCAGCACCACCTGATATTGGTAGTAGTGCTGCAGGCGGTTCGGGTTCTCGCCGTAGCGGCCGTCCTTGGGGCGGCGGCTGGGCTGCACGTAGGCCGCCTTCCAGGGTTCCGGGCCGATCGAACGCAGGAAGGTCGCGGTGTGGCTGGTGCCGGCGCCGACTTCCATGTCGTAAGGCTGCAGCAGGGCACAGCCCTGGGCGTCCCAGTAGGACTGCAGCTTGAGGATGATCTGCTGGAAGGTGAGCATGACGGCGCGCGCTGACGGAAAACCCGGAAGTTTACGCAGCCCGCCGCCTCCACCCCGCCGACAGGATCACGACCAGCGCCGCCAGCAGCCCCAGCGGCCACAGCCCGAAACGTGCCGCCCACCAGGCGAACGGCGTGACGCCGGTGCGCCCTTCGACCTCGGCTTCGAGCACGCCGCGCGTGCCGGGCGCGAGCTCGGCCGTCACCACGCCGTGGGCGTCGATGACCACCGTCATGCCGGTGTTCGTCGCGCGGATCATCGGCCGCTGGAACTCCAGCGCACGCAGGCGCGAGATGTTCAGGTGCTGCGGCAGCGCCACCGTGTCGCCGAACCAGGCGATGTTCGAGATGTTGGCGAAGATCGTCGGCGCCGCCGCCGGGTCGGCGAAACGGCGCGCCAGCTCCTCGCCGAACAGATCCTCGTAACAGATGTTCGGGCCGATGCGCTGGCCGAGCACGGCGAACGACGGCGGGTCAACGACGCCGCGGTCGAAGTCGCCGAGCGGGATGTTCATCGCCTCGGTGAACCAGCGGAACCCCGTCGGCACGAACTCGCCGAAAGGCACGAGGTGGTGCTTGTCGTAGCGGTAGCGCTCGCCGTCGGACAGCCCGGCGACCGAGTTCGTGTAGCCACGGTCGAAGTCGCCCAGCGGCACGCCGACCAGCGCCGCGCGCCCCGGCGCGGCGAAACGCGCGACCAGGCGCTCCCAGTAGCCGGGCGCGAAGTCGGCAAGCTGGAACGGCAGCAGCGGCACCGCGGTCTCGGGTGCGACGACGAGCTGGCCGCGTGCGCCGTCCAGCGCCTGCTCCAGCCAGGCCATCGCCTCGGGCATGCGCTCGACGGCGAACTTCTCGTCCTGGGCGACGTTGGTCTGCACCAGCGTCACCGCCAGCGCGCCGGCCGGGGCGTCGAAACGCTGCAGCGCCGCCAGCCCCGGCAGGCCGAGCAGCGCCAGCGCCGCGAGCACCGGCGCGACCCGCCCGCGGCGCGCGGCCGCGGCATGCGCCAGCAGCCCGGCGGCGAAGGCCAGCAGCGCGCCCAGGCCATAGACGCCGACCCACGGCGCCAGCGCCGCCAGCGGCGCGTCGACCAGCGCGTAGCCCGAGGCGACCCAGGGGAAGCCGGTGAACAGCACGCCGCGCGCCAGCTCGGCCAGCAGCCACAGCGCCGCGAACAGCGCCGCGTCGGGCGCGGCACGGCCACGCCGCCAGCGCGCGAACGCGGCCATCGCCAGCGCTAGATAAAGAGAGAGCGCCGCCGCCAGCGCGGCGACACCGGCACCGGCCAGCGGCGCCGGCAGGCCGCCGTAGCGGTGCATGCTGACGTACAGCCACCAGGTGCCCGCCACCAGCCAGCCGAAGCCGTAGGCCCAGCCGAGCAGCGCGGCGCGCCCCGGCGCGGCACGGCCGCAGGCCAGCGCCAGCAGCGCCGTCGACACCACGGCCAGCGGCCAGGCCGTGGTCTGCACGAAAGCGAGCGTCTGCAGCGCACCGAGCGCGGCCATCGCCGCCGGCAGCGACCAGCGCCCGCGCGCCGCCGGGCGCGCCGTCGTGAACATGATCCGGGTCATCGCCGCCCCTCGCGGGCGGCGTTCACGGCCGCGGCGCGCGTCATGCGCGCGGCTCGCCGGACGCGCCGATGCGCCAGACGCGGAACCAGCGCACGGCGCCGCCCCGCGTCAGCATCACCGTGAAGCGCAGGCCGCCGATCTCCAGCGACTCGCCGCGCCGCGGCACGCGGCCGAACTCCTGCGCGACCAGGCCGCCGATGGTGTCGAAGTCCTCGGTCGGCAGCTCGACGGCGAAGGCGCGGTTGACGGCCTCGATCTCGACGTCGCCGGCGACGCGCTGCGAGCCGTCGGCCAGCGTGTAGATGCCGGCGTCGCCGCGGCCGTCGTCGCGGTCGTCGAACTCGTCCTCGATCTCGCCGACGATCTCCTCGAGCACGTCCTCGATCGTGATCAGCCCGGCGGTGTTGCCGAACTCGTCGATGACGATCGCGAGGTGGTTGCGGTTGGAGCGGAAGTCGCGCAGCAGCTCGTTCAGGCGCTTGCTCTCGGGCACGAAGACCGCCGGGCGCAGCAGCGTGCGCAGGTTCAGCCCGGGCGCACGCTGAAGCTTCAGCAGGTCCTTGGCCAGCAGGATGCCGATGACGTTCTCGCGCTTGTCCTCGTAGACCGGGAAACGCGAATGGCCGGCGTCGATGACGGCCGACAGGAGGGCGTCGTAGTCGGCTTCGATGTCCAGCATGTCCATGCGCGGCGCGGCGACCATCACGTCGCCGGCGCTCAGGTCGGCCATGCGCAGCACGCCTTCGAGCATCAGCCGCGACTCGGGCTCGATCAGCTCGCGCTGTTCGGCCTCGGCCAGCGTCTTCATCAGTTCGTCCTTGCTGTCCAGGCCCGGCGAGACGAGCTCGACCAGGCGCTCGAAGAAGGAACGTTTGTCCGCGGACGGCGTCGCGCCACGCGCGGACTTGGGAGAAGGAGGTTCGGACACGAGGGTGTCGGCAGTGGGGGTAACGAAGAATACCCCACGCGCTTGACACGGTCGGGGGCTTGCAAGACAGTCTGCCGCCCTCAACTGGGAGGGCTTCTTCTTCCCCCAGCCTCCCCCGACACCATGAGCAACGGACTGATCCCGGCCACCATCCTCACGGGCTTCCTGGGCAGCGGCAAGACGACGCTGCTCAAGCGCGTGCTCACCGAAGCGCACGGCCAGAAGATCGCCGTCATCGAGAACGAGTTCGGCGAGGAGAACATCGACAACGACATCCTCGTCGCCGACACCGAGGAACAGATCATCCAGATGAGCAACGGCTGCGTCTGCTGCACGATCCGCGAGGACCTGCGCTCGACGCTGTCGGACCTGGCCGAACGCCGCCGCAAGGGCCTGGTGGCCTTCGACCGCGTCGTCATCGAGACCACCGGCCTGGCCGACCCCGGCCCGGTGGCGCAGACCTTCTTCATGGACGACGAGATCGCCGAGAGCTACCTGCTCGACTCGGTGGTCACGCTGGTCGACGCCGTGCACGCCGACGAGCAGCTGAACACGCGCCAGGAAGCGCGCCGCCAGGTGGGCTTCGCCGACCGGCTGTTCATCAGCAAGGCCGACCTGGCGCCGACCGCGTCGCTGGACGCGCTGCAGTACCGCCTGCGCCAGATGAACCCGCGGGCGCCGCAGCGCTCGGTGCATTTCGGCGAGGTCGCGATCGCCGAGATCTTCGACATCAAGGGTTTCAACCTCAGCGCCAAGCTCGACATCGACCCGGACTTCCTGGCCGACCAGGCGCACGCGCACGACCATCATCACCACCACCACCACGACGGCGAGGCCTGCGACCACCCCAGCCACCACGCGCACGACGACGACGTGAAGTCCTTCGTCTTCCGCGCCAAGCGGCCGTTCAGCCCCGCCAAGCTGGAGGACTTCCTCGGCTCGGTGGTCCAGGTCTACGGCCCGAAGATGCTGCGCTACAAGGGCGTGCTGTACATGAAGGGCAGCGACCGCAAGGTCGTCTTCCAGGGTGTGCACCAGCTGATGGGCAGCGACCTGGGGCCGAAGTGGGCGCCGGGCGAAGACAAGCTCAGCAAGCTCGTCTTCATCGGTATCGACCTGCCGCGCGACATCCTCGAACAGGGGCTGGAGCAGTGCCTCGTCTGAGGCCTCCCACCTGCCTCGGCGGACACGCCCCGCGGCGGCGTCGGGCGTGGCTACAATCCGCGCGCTTCGCGGGCCGCCGGCCCCGAGGACCCGACCCAGGGCTGCGGGTATAACAGGACATTCAGCGCGTCCCTGGAACCAGGGCGAGGAGAGACTCCCGTGAGCAAGTCCCCAGCCAAGCCCGCGGTCGCCGCAGCCAAGACGGCCTCCAAGGTCGGCAAGGCCCCGGCAGCGCCCGCCCCCTCGCCCGCTCCGGCACAGCCGGAGAACCGTTTCACTGCCCGTTTCGCGCCGGCCCGCCCGGCGCCCAAGAACTCGACCGAACCGATGGACGTCATCAAGCCGGCCGCCAAGGCCGACCCCAAGCTCGCCGATGCCTGGAAAAACAAGGCCGGCCGCGACCTGACCGAGGCCGAACTGCTCGCGATGCCCGACAGCGAGTACATGAATGAAAAGCAGATCGAGTTCTTCCGGACCCGTCTGCAAGGGCAGAAGGACGACCTGCTGTCCAACGCCGGTGAAACCACCGAGCACCTGCGCGAGGACACCTCGATCGTGCCGGACCCGGCCGACCGCGCGACGATCGAAGAAGAGCACGCGCTGGAACTGCGCACCCGCGACCGCGAGCGCAAGCTGCTGAAGAAGATCTCCCAGGCGATGGCCCGCCTGGACAGCGGCGAATACGGCTACTGCGACGAGACCGGCGAACCGATCGGCCTGGCACGCCTGCTGGCGCGCCCGACCGCGACGCTGTCGCTGGAAGCGCAACAACGCCGCGAGCTCAAGCAGAAGATGTTCGGCGACTGAAGCCGGGCCTGAGCACGGCACACGCTGCCGTGCTGCCGCGGGCTACATTACGACCATGGCGGACCCCAAGGACGGCGAGAGCTTCTTCCGCAAGGTGGTGCGGTTCGTCGCCAACCCGACGACCGACTGGACCGAGCTGAACTCGCGCCAGGACGACAACCGCGAGCTCGAACTCGAGAAGACCGAGCTCAAGGCGATGATCGAGCGCAAGCGGCGCAACGACTTCGTCCGCAAGCGCGAGTTCGACATGCTGCGCCGCGTGCGCCGCGAAGGTCTGTCTCCCGACCAGCTCGCCGCCCTGGGCGGCTCGTCCCGCCTCGACGATTCCGAAGCCCGGCTGCCCGAATCCTCGGGCACACGCGGCGATTCTGGCGTCAAGGAGAAGATCGACGCCATCGAGCAGCAGATGGTCGGCGACGGCTACGACGCCACCCGCGGCGGCCGCACGCCGGCCGCGGCGCCCGTCGTCGCGCGCGAGCCGGCACCGCGCAGCCCGGCGCCGCCGCCAGCGACGGCCGGCGGCCTGGAGTTCGCCCCGCTGACGGCGCCGATCCCCGGCCAGCCGCCGATGCCGACCGCGCCGGGTGTCATCCCGACGCTGACGTTGCCGACCTCGGTGCCCAGCGGCGTGATGCCGATGAGCAGCGAGTTCGGCAGCCCGTTCGCCGTCGAGGTCAGCGAGGTCGTGCACGACCCCGAGCTCGACGAGGCGGTGATCGCCTTCGCGAACGCCGACTTCAACACCTGCGAGCAGGCGCTGCAGCAGCTCACCGGCGTCGGCGGCACACGCGCCCAGCACGCCGAGACCTGGCTGGTGCTGTTCGACCTGTACCGCGCGATCGGCCAGCAGGCCCGTTTCGAGAGCCTGGCGATCGACTACGCGCAGCAGTTCGGCTGGTCGGCGCCGCAGTGGTACTCGCTGCCCAAGCTGGTGGCCGAAGCGGTGGCCGAGGAACGCCCGCGCGGCAACGGCCCGTCGACACGCGCCTCCGGCGAGGTCGGCTGGACCTGCCCCCAGACGCTGGACCTGGACGCGCTGGCACGGCTGCGCTCGCTGACGCTGCAGATGCCGCTGCCCTGGGTCTTCGACTGGAGCCGGCTGCGCTCGATCGACCCCGAGGCGGCGATGCAGCTGTCGACGCTGTTCCGGCTGTGGGCCGGGCAGGCGCTGGAGATGCGCTGGATCGCCGGCGACCAGCTCTTCGCCGTGCTCGCCGAAGCCGCGCCGACAGGCGTGCGCGACGCCGACCCGGCCTACTGGCTGACGCGCCTGGACGCGCTGCGCCTGGCCAACCGCGCCGACCAGTTCGACGAGGCGGCGATCGACTACTGCGTCACCTACGAGGTCTCGCCGCCGTCGTGGGAACCGGCACGCTGCCGGGTGCGCATCAGCGGCGCCGGCCTGTCGACGCGCACGCCGCCGATGTCGATGATCGGCGAGGTGTCGACGAGCTTCCTCGAATCGGCGATGCCCGACGACACCGTGCTCCAGGTCGAGCAGGCGCACGTCGAGCTCTCCGGCCAGCTGGTCGGTGACATCGCCTCGACGCTGGCCCAGCTCGACGGCCAGCTCGGCGCCGCGCCGCTGGTCAGCGTCTCCTGCGCGCGCCTGATCCGCGTCGACTTCATCGCCGCCGGTGACCTGCTGAACTGGGTCATCACGAAGGGCGAGACCGAGAAGCGCTCGGTGATGTTCGTCGACGCCCACCGGCTCGTCGCGCTGTTCTTCGGCGCGATGGGCATCAACGCCCACGCCAAGGTCCAGGTGCGCAAGGTCTAGGCGGGCACCGCCCGGACTTGAAGCCGCCGCGGCCGGCCTCACTTGCAACGGACCATGGAATCCTTTCACGGCACGACCATCCTCAGCGTGCGCCGCGGCCCGCTCGTCGCCCTCGGCGGCGACGGCCAGGTGACGCTCGGCAACATCGTCGTCAAGTCGAGCGCGCGCAAGGTGCGCAAGCTCTACCGCGACCAGGTGCTTGCCGGCTTCGCCGGTGCCACCGCCGACGCCTTCACGCTGTTCGAACGCTTCGAGGCCAAGCTCGAGAAGCACCAGGGACATCTGCAGCGTGCGGCCATCGAACTCACCAAGGACTGGCGCACCGACCGCGTGCTGCGCCGCCTGGAGGCGATGCTGGCCGTGGCCGACGCGACGAGCTCGCTGATCATCACCGGCAACGGCGACGTGCTGGAGCCCGAGCACGGCATCGTCGCGATCGGCTCCGGCGGCGCCTACGCCCAGGCCGCCGCGCGTGCGCTGCTGCAGCACACCGAACTGGCGCCGCAGGACATCGTCAAGCGCTCGCTCGAGATCGCCGGCGACCTGTGCATCTACACCAACCAGTCGCACACCATCGAGGTGCTGGGCGCCTGAGGCCCAGGCCCCGCCAGCACCCGCTTTGCAGCTTCACCTTCGCCGGCCCGCGCGGCCGGCGCCCCCGCGATGACCTACTCGATGACCCCGCAGGAGATCGTCTCCGAGCTCGACCGCCACATCGTCGGCCAGAACGCCGCCAAACGCGCCGTCGCGATCGCGCTGCGCAACCGCTGGCGCCGCCAGCAGGTCGACGAGAAGCTGCGTGGCGAGATCACGCCGAAGAACATCCTGATGATCGGCCCGACCGGCGTCGGCAAGACCGAGATCGCGCGCCGCCTGGCCAAGCTGGCCGACGCGCCCTTCGTCAAGGTCGAGGCGACCAAGTTCACCGAGGTCGGCTACGTCGGCAAGGACGTCGACACCATCGTGCGCGACCTCGTCGAGGTGGCGGTCAAGCAGGAGCGCGAACGCGCCATCCGCCGCCAGCGCGCCAAGGCCGAGGACGCCGCCGAGGAGCGTGTGCTCGACGCCCTGGTGCCGCCGCCGCGCGACCTGCGCGAGAGCAGCGACAACACCGCCCGCCAGGTGATGCGCAAGCGCCTGCGCGAAGGCGCGCTGGCCGACAAGGAGATCGAGATCGAGGTCGCCGACCCCAAGCCCTCGCTCGAGATCCTCGGGCCGCAGGGCATGGAAGAGATGGCCGAGCAGCTGAAGGGCCTGTTCTCGCAGATGGGCCAGGGCAAGCGCAACGTGCGCAAGCTGAAGATCGCCGAGGCGCTGGAGAAGCTGACCGAGGAGGAAGCCGGCAAGCTGGTCAACGAGGAGGAGATCCGCACCGCCGCGCTGGCCAACGCCGAAGGCAACGGCATCGTCTTCATCGACGAGATCGACAAGGTGGCGGCACGTGCCGAGCACGGCGGCGCCGACGTCTCGCGCCAGGGCGTGCAGCGCGACCTGCTGCCGCTGGTCGAAGGCACGGCCGTCAGCACCAAGTACGGCATCGTCAAGACCGACCACATCCTGTTCATCGCCAGCGGCGCCTTCCACCTCGCCAAGCCCAGCGACCTGATCCCGGAACTGCAGGGGCGTTTCCCGATCCGCGTCGAACTGGGCTCGCTGTCGGTCGACGACTTCGAGGCCATCCTGACCAGCACCCACGCCAGCCTGGTCAAGCAGTACCAGGCGCTGCTGGCCACCGAAGGCGTGACGCTGGAGCTGGCGCCCGACGCCGTGCGCCGCATCGCGCACATCGCCTACGAGGTCAACGAACGCACCGAGAACATCGGCGCGCGCCGCCTGGCGACGGTGATGGAGCGCCTGCTCGACGACATCAGCTTCGACGCGCCGAACCGCGGCGGCCAGACGGTGACGGTGGACGCCGCCGAGGTCGACCGCCGCCTGGGCGAGCTGTCGCGCGACGAGGACCTGTCGCGCTACATCCTCTAGGGCTTTAGCGCCCGTCTCGCCTAGCCTGCAGAGCCAGCAGGCCTTCGAAGATCAGCGAATCGACGATCTCGAACGGCGGGTGCACCAGCGGCGCCAGCTTGACGGCCGCGCCGCCGGTCATCAGCAAGAGCGCCGAGGCGCCGGTGACCTGCACCAGGCGCCGGTGCTGGCGCTCGATGGCGCCGGCCAGCGCCGCCGCGCCGCCGCTCATCAGCGCGTCGCTGGTGTTCTTCGGGAAGTCGACGACGTCGCCGGTGGGCACCTTCAGGCCCGCGGTGCCCATCTCCAGCGCGCGCAGCATCAGGCCGAAGCCCGGCAGGATCAGGCCGCCGAGGAAACGCCCGTCGGCGTCGATCGCGTCGACGGTGACCGCGGTGCCGACCATGACGACCAGCGCCGGGCGGCGCGGCCCGGCGGCCAGCGCCCGCTGGCGCGCGCCGATCAGCGCCGCCCAGCGGTCGGCGCCCAGGCGGCTGGGGTGCTCGTAGCCGTTGACGACGCCGCAGTCCTGGGCCGTCGGCACCACCCAGCGCGGTTCCAGGTCCCAGATCTCGAGCTGCTCCTCGGCGCGGCGGCGGACGACGTCCCCGGCCACCACGCAGCCCAGCATCGTGGTCGGCGCCGGCAGCGCCTTCCAGTCGGTGTCGGCGAGCGTGTCGATGGTTTCGAGGAACGCGGCCCCGTGCGCCAGCAGCGTCGCGCCGGGCTGCGGGGCGTCGTACAGGCCCCACTTCAGGCGGGTGTTGCCGATGTCGATGGCGAGAAAGGTCATGGTGAACGAGGGGCCGGGCGGCACGAGGGCGCGAGCGTAACAGTGCCGCGAGGGTAGCGCCCGCCCCGCTGTCGAGCGGGATAACCCCGACGGATTCGCTCCGCCGCAGCAGCGGCCGCGCGGCATGATCTGCCATTGACGTTGACGTAAACGTCAATCGCGTGCAACCGCCTCCACCGACGACCGCCATGACCGAGCTGTCCGCCGACTACCAGGCCCTCGCCGCCTACCGCCCGACGCACAAGGTGCGTTTCGTCACCGCCGCCAGCCTGTTCGACGGCCACGACGCGTCGATCAACATCATGCGGCGCATCCTGCAGAGCATGGGCTGCGAGGTGATCCACCTCGGCCACAACCGATCGGTCGACGAGGTCGTCACCGCGGCGCTGCAGGAGGACGTTCAGGGCATCGCGATCAGCAGCTACCAGGGCGGCCACGTCGAGTACTTCAAGTACATGGTCGACCAGTTGCGCGCCCGCGGCGGCGAGCAGGTGCAGGTCTTCGGCGGCGGCGGCGGCGTCATCGTGCCGGCCGAGATCCGCGAGCTGCAGGCCTACGGCGTCGCGCGCCTGTACAGCCCCGAGGACGGCCAGCGCATGGGCCTGGCCGGCATGATCGGCGAGATGGTGATGCGCTGCGACCGCGACCTGTCGCCGCAGGCGCCCACCGAAGTCGCCGCGCTGCAGGGCCACGGCGACGCCGCCTGGCGCGCGCTGGCGCAGGCCATCACGGCGCTGGAGAACGGCCGCGCCGAGCCCGGCTTCAAGGCCGCGCTGGCCGCCTCCGGGCGCAAGGCGCCGGTCGTCGGCATCACCGGCACCGGCGGCGCCGGCAAGTCCAGCCTGACCGACGAACTGATCCGCCGCCTGCGCCTGGACCAGGACGACGCCTTGCGCATCGCCGTCATCTCGATCGACCCCAGCCGCCGCCGCACCGGCGGCGCGCTGCTCGGCGACCGCATCCGCATGAACGCGATTGGCCCGTGGCAGAACGGCCCCCGCGTCTTCATGCGCAGCCTCGCCACGCGCGACTACGGCAGCGAGATCAGCCAGGCCCTGCCCGACGTGCTGCTGGCCGTGCAGGCCGCCGGCTTCGACCTCGTCGTCGTCGAGACCTCGGGCATCGGCCAGGGCGACGCGGCCATCGTCCCGCACGTCGACGTGCCGGTCTACGTGATGACGCCCGAGTTCGGCGCCGCCAGCCAGCTCGAGAAGATCGACATGCTGGACTTCGCCGAGTTCGTCGCGATCAACAAGTTCGACCGCAAGGGCGCGGCCGATGCCTGGCGCGACGTCTGCAAGCAGGTGCAGCGCAACCGCGGCGCCTTCGGCGACAAGCCCGAGACGATGCCGGTCTTCGGCACGATGGCCAGCCGTTTCAACGACGACGGCGTCACCGCGCTAGCCCAGGCGATGAAGCCGCGCCTGGCGGCGCTGGGCCTGCCGCTGGCCGAGAGCCGGCTGCAGCCGGTGGCGACCCGCTTCTCGACCTGCGAGCACGCGATCGTGCCGCCGGGGCGCACGCGTTACCTCGCCGACATCGCCGACGCGGTGCGCGGCTACAAGCGCCGCGCGCGCGAGCAGGCGGCGCTGGCGCGCGAAGCGCAACAGCTGCGCGCCACCGCCACGATGCTGCGCGCCGACAAACCCGAGCGCCACCGCGCCGCCGAGGCCGTCACCGACCTCGCCGAGCAGCGCGAGGCGCGGCTGGACCCGCACGCGCGCAAGCTGCTGGCGCAGTGGGACGAGATGCAGCGCGCCTACTCGGGCGCCGAGTACGTCGTGAAGATCCGCGACCGCGAGATCCGCACCGCGCTGACGCACACCACGCTGTCGGGCAACACGATCCGCAAGGTCGCGCTGCCGACCTGGGAGGACCACGGCGAGCGCCTGAAGTGGCTGCTGCTGGAGAACGTGCCGGGCTCGTTCCCGTACACCGCCGGCGTCTTCGCCTTCAAGCGCGAGAACGAGGACCCGACGCGCATGTTCGCCGGCGAAGGCGACGCCTTCCGCACCAACCGGCGCTTCAAGCTGCTGTCCGAGGGCATGCCGGCCAAGCGCCTGTCCACGGCCTTCGACTCGGTGACGCTGTACGGCCACGACCCCGAGCGCCGGCCCGACGTCTACGGCAAGGTCGGCAACTCGGGCGTGTCGATCGCCACGCTCGACGACCTGAAGGTGCTGTACTCGGGCTTCGACCTGTGCAGCGCCAGCACCTCGGTCAGCATGACGATCAACGGCCCGGCGCCGACGATCCTGGCGATGTTCATGAACACCGCCGTCGACCAGCAGCTGGAGAAGTTCCGCACCGACAACGGCCGCGACCCGACCGACGACGAGGCGGCCAAGATCCGCGCCTGGGTGTTCGAGAACGTGCGCGGCACGGTGCAGGCCGACATCCTGAAGGAGGACCAGGGCCAGAACACCTGCATCTTCTCGACCGAGTTCAGCCTCAAGGTGATGGGCGACATCGCCCAGTGGTTCGTGCACCACGGGGTGCGCAACTTCTATTCGGTGTCGATCTCGGGCTATCACATCGCCGAGGCCGGGGCCAACCCGATCAGCCAGCTCGCGTTCACGCTCGCCAACGGCTTCACCTACGTCGAGGCGTATCTGGCGCGCGGCATGCACATCGACGACTTCGCGCCCAACCTGAGCTTCTTCTTCAGCAACGGCATGGACCCGGAGTACACGGTGATGGGCCGCGTCGCGCGCCGCATCTGGGCGCTGGCGATGAAGGAGCGCTACGGCGCCAACGAGCGCAGCCAGAAGCTGAAGTACCACATCCAGACCAGCGGCCGCAGCCTGCACGCGCAGGAGATCGCGTTCAACGACATCCGCACGACGCTGCAGGCGCTGATCGCCGTCTACGACAACTGCAACTCGCTGCACACCAATGCCTACGACGAGGCGATCACCACGCCCACCGAGGAGAGCGTGCGCCGGGCGATGGCGATCCAGCTGATCATCAACCGCGAGTGGGGCCTGGCGAAGAACGAGAACCCGAACCAGGGCGCCTTCGTCATCGACGAGCTGACCGAGCTCGTCGAGGAGGCGGTGCTGGCCGAGTTCGAGCGCATCAGCGAACGCGGCGGCGTGCTCGGCGCGATGGAGACCGGCTACCAGCGCGGCCGCATCCAGGAAGAGAGCCTGCACTACGAGACGCTGAAACACGACGGCCGGCACCCGATCATCGGCGTCAACACCTTCCGCAACCCGCACGGCGACCCGGTGCCCGAGACGATCGAGCTCGCGCGCTCGACCGAGGACGAGAAGCAGAGCCAGCTCGCGCGGCTGGCCGACTTCCACGCCCGCCACGCCGCCGAGGCGCCGGCGATGCTGCGCCGGCTGCAGCAGGCGGTGATCGCCGACGCCAACGTGTTCGAGGTGCTGATGGACGCGGTGCGTGTCTGCTCGCTGGGGCAGATCACCGGCGCGCTGTTCGAGGTCGGCGGCCAGTACCGTCGCTCGATGTAGGCGCGGCGCGCGGACCCGGGCTGGTGCCGGCGCGGCGCCGCTCGGGCTTCAGACGCCCGACAGCACGACGTCCAGGGCCGCGACCAGCACGCCGGCCTGCTCGGCGACGTTGTCCACCGGCTGGCGGAGCAAGCGGGCGGGCAGCGGCGACGCGTAATGCGCCAGCGCGTTCAGGCGCTGGCCCTTGACCGTGACGACCGGGCACAGCCTGGCCGGCACCTTGCCGGCGAAGTCCAGCCGCGCCAGCGGCAGCGTGAGCCGGGTCGCCAGCGCGTCCAGCAACTCGCTCTGGATCACCACGACATACGGAATGCCGGCGGCCGAACTCGCGCTGGGGTTGGCGAAGACGTCGTACTGCGCCACGGCTTCACCAGGGCCGCAGATCGTCGCCGGGAATGCCGTGGGCCTCCACCCAGGCGTTCTGCGCCGCGATCCAGTCGCCGAACTCGGCTTCGAAGGCCTGTCGGCGCGCGCCGAGCCCGGCATGCTGCTGGTTCGCCTGAAGCGCCTGATAGTGCTCGACCGAGACGATGACGGTGTCGATCTGGCCCGCCTTCTCCACGAACACCGGTTCGCGTTTGGCCTGGGCGCAGATGCTGCCGAACCGGTTCTTGGCCTCGGTCGCGGTGACACGCATCGTGGTTTCTCCTCGCAGATTAGCCATTTTAGCCAACGGCAGAAGCCTCGGCGCCGGGCATGCGGGCGCCCCGCCCGGTCCGGTGGCCGGATGTCCCCAAAGCGGCGGACGCTGCCAATAATCGCAGCATGAGCGCGGCCGCCGTCCGTCCGAAGGCACGCGCCCAGGCACGCCGCCTGGGCCGTCGCGCCTGGGCCCTGCTGCACGAGGACTCGCAGCGTTCGGCCCAGCTCGCCGCGCAGGCGCTGGCCGGCGCCGGCGACGATCCGGTCGCACGCGGCTGGGCGCTGCTGACACGCGGCTTCCACGAACTCTTCTTCGCCACGCCGGCCGAGGCGCGGCCGGTGCTGGAGGCGGCCGGAGCCGCCTTCACCGCCGCCGGCGACGCCGCCGGCCGCATCCTCGCCGGCACCGGGCTGGCACGCGCCGCCTGGCGCGCCGGACGCTACGACGACGCGCTGGGGCTGGCGCTGTCGCTGCGCGGCGAAGGCCTGCGCGTGCTGCGCGGCGAGCAGCGCGGCGTGCTGCTCAACGCCATCGCCGGCTGCTACTCGGCCCAGGGCCGCAGCGACCTCGCCTTCGCCTACATGTACGAGGCGCTGCGCGACGCCGGCAGCGCCAGCGGCCACGGCCTGGACGCGGTGCTGCACTGCAACCTCGCGCACGAGCTGCTGCAGATCGGCGACTGCCACGAGGCGCTGCGCCACGTCGACACCGGCATCCAGCGCTGCGCCCGGCTGCACAACCCGCGCCTGGCCAGCGTCTTGTGGATCAACCGCGTCATCGGCCTGACCGAACTCGACCGCACGCACGAGGCGATCGCCGATATCCACCGCATCTGCGCCCTGCCGGCCGACGCCTCGGGCCGCGGCCGCCTGGCGACGCACTACGAGACGCTGGCGATCGCCGCGCTGCGCGCCGGCGAGACGGCGCTCGGTGCCGAACTCGTCGCCCGTGCCGAGAGCGCCTACCGCGCCGACATCCCCGACGAGCAGGTCGAACTGGGCGTCGCGCGCGCACTGCTGGCACGCGCCCAGGGCCGGCCGCAGGCGGCGCTGGCGGCCCTGGACGCCGTGCGACCGGTGGCCGGCGAGCCGCCGGTGCCGGGCCTCAGCCTGCGCGTGCGCGGCCTGTACCTGCTGGCGCGTGCCGACCAGCTCGAAGCGCTGGGTGACGTCGGCGGCGCGCTGGCGACGATGCGCGAATGGCAGCGTGTGCACCTGCAGCGCTCGGCGCTGGCGTCGCGCGCGCGCTACCAGGCCGCGGCGCTGCAGACCGAGCTGCTGCGGCTGCAGCAGCAGGTCGACGAGCAGGATGCGCGCCGGCGCGAGCTGGAGGCGCTGAACCTGCAGCTCTCGCGCCGCGTCGCCGAGGTGCAGGCGCTGCAGGAACAGCTGCGCCAGCAGGCGACACGCGACGAGCTCACGGGCCTGTTCAACCGCCGCCACCTCAACGAGACGCTGCCGCAGATGCTGGCGCTGGCGCATCGCGAAGGCCAGCCGCTGGCGGTGGCGATCGTCGACATGGACCACTTCAAGTCGGTCAACGACCGCCACGGCCACCCTTGCGGCGACCGGTTGCTCGCCGCCTTCGGCCGGCTGCTGGCGGCAAGCTGCCGGCGCAGCGACGTCGCCTGCCGCTACGGCGGCGAGGAGTTCTGCCTGCTGCTGCCGCGCACCGACGCCGCGGCGGCGCGGCGCAAGCTGCAGGCGCTGCTGCGGCGCTGGCGTGCCGAGTGTTTCGACCTCGGCGGCGCACAGCTGCAGTCGCTGTCGTTCTCGGCCGGCGTCGCCGATTCGCTGGCCTGCCCGGGCCACGAAGCGGCGCTGCTGAAGGCGGCCGACGACCAGCTGCTGGCCGCCAAGCGCCAGGGCCGCAACCGCGTGCTCGCCGCCGGCAGCGCGCCGGACATCCCGGCCGCCGCCTGACACCGGTCACGGGCCCAGGCGATACTCGCCCGGCGGCGGCGCCCCGACCGCCGGCTGACTGCGGATCCATGCCGAACGCCCCGTTCATCGCCCCCGCCCGCTTCGACGACCCGGCCGCGGCCCTCGCCCGGGTGCACGAGATCTACGCCGCCGGCATCGCCTACCTGCGCGAGCAGCTGCGCGCCTACGTCGGCGGCGCCAGGCTCGAAGGCCATGTGCGCGCCTGCTACCCCTTCGTGCGCGTGCGCACCAGCACCGTCGCACGCGGCGACTCGCGCCTGTCCTACGGCTTCGTCGCCGGCCCCGGCGTCTACGAGACGACGCTGACGCGGCCCGACCTGTTCGAGCGCTACTACCTCGAGCAGCTCACGCTGCTGAAGGAGAACCACGGCGTCGACCTCGAAGTCGGCACCAGCACCCAGCCGATCCCGCTGCACTTCGCCGTCGGCGAGGGCGACCACGTCGAAGGCACGCTGGAGCCGGCGCGCCGGCTGCTGCTGCGCGACCTGTTCGACCTGCCCGACCTGGGCGCGATGGACGACGGCATCGCCAACGGCACCCACGAACCCGGGCGCGGCGAGGCCCAGCCGCTGGCGCTGTTCACCGCGCCGCGTGTGGACTACTCGCTGCAGCGCCTGCGCCACTACACCGGCACGGCGCCGGCGCACTTCCAGAACTTCGTGCTGTTCACGAACTACCAGTTCTACATCGACGAGTTCGTGCGCCTGGGGCGCGAGGCGATGGCCGACCCGGCCTCGCCCTATGTCGCGTTCGTCGAGCCGGGCAACGTCGTCACGCGCCGCACGGGCCTGGCCGCCGAGCCGGGCGACGAGGCCGGCGTCGTGCCGCCGCGGCTGCCGCAGATGCCGGCCTACCACCTCGTCGGCCCCGGCGACGGCGGCATCACGATGATCAACATCGGCGTCGGGCCGTCGAACGCGAAGACGATCACCGACCACGTCGCGGTGCTGCGCCCGCACGCCTGGCTGATGCTCGGCCACTGCGCCGGGCTGCGCAACACGCAGCAGCTCGGCGACTACGTGCTCGCCCACGGCTACGTGCGCGAGGATCACGTGCTCGACGAGGAGCTGCCGCTGTGGGTGCCGATCCCGCCGCTGGCCGAGGTGCAGCTGGCGCTGGAGCAGGCGGTCGCCGAAGTCACCCAGCTCTCGGGCTACGAGCTGAAGCGCGTGATGCGCACCGGCACCGTGGCCAGCACCGACAACCGCAACTGGGAGCTGCTGCCCGGCCGCAATGCCGCGACGACGCCCGAGCGCCGCTTCAGCCAGAGCCGCGCCGTGGCGCTGGACATGGAGAGCGCGACGATCGCCGCCAACGGCTTCCGCTTCCGCGTGCCCTACGGCACCTTGCTGTGCGTCAGCGACAAGCCGCTGCACGGCGAGATCAAGCTGCCCGGCATGGCCAACACCTTCTACCGCGAGCGTGTCGACCAGCACCTGCGCATCGGCATGCGCGCCGTCGAGCTGCTGCGCGAGGAGAAGCCCGGCCGCCTGCACAGCCGCAAGCTGCGCAGCTTCGCCGAGGTCGCCTTCCAATAAGCTTCTGTTTACACGACCGCCCGACACTGCGGGTGACCGTGCATGACCGATCTCGTGAGAACTCGACATCTTGACCGCCTGGCCGCGGTGGCCGCGGCAGCGGTGCTCGCCGGCTGCGCCGTGACGCCGCCCGAACCCGCCGACCGCGCCCGCCTCGAGCCGACACTGCCCGCGGCCTGGAGCCGCAGCGCCCCGGCCGCCGCCACCGACGACGCCTGGTGGGCCGGCTTCGACGACCCGCTGCTGCTGTCGCTGGTCGACGACGCGCTGGCCGCCAACCTGGACCTCGCCTCGGCGCGCGCCGCGGTCGCCCGCGCCAAGGCGCAACGCGACCTGGCCGATGCCGGGCGCTGGCTGCAGGTCGGCAGCTCGGCCAGCGGCGGCCGCGTGCGCTCGGGCGAAAGTTATTCGCGCCAGCTCTCCGTCGGCCTGGACGCGAGCTGGGAGCCCGACTTCTTCGGCGTCAACGCCAGCAACACCGCCGCCGCCGAGGCCGACCTCGCCGCCGCCGGTGCGACGCTGCTGGCCACGCGCCTGGCGGTCGCCGCCGAGACCGCGACCGCCTATCTGCAGTGGCAGGGCACACGCGAGCTGCTGGCCATCGCGCGCGAGTCGGCCGACAGCCAGGCGCAGACGCTGCAGCTGGTGCAGTGGCGGCTGCAGGCCGGCCTGGCGAACTCGGTCGACGCCGAGCAGGCGCGCGCCAGCCTGGAGCAGACACGCGCCCAGTTGCCGGCGCTGCAGACGACGCTGCAGCAGACCGAGAACACGCTCGCCATCCTGCTCGGCCGGCCGCCGGCGACGCTGGGCGCACGCCTGGCCGACGCCCCGGCCGCCGCGCCGCGGGTGCCGGCGGTGCCGGCCGGCGTGCCCGCCGAGCTGCTGCGCCGCCGCCCCGATCTGCGCGCCGCCGAGTGGACGGTCAGCGCCGAGCTGGCGACGCTGGACGCACGCCGGGCGCAGCGCTGGCCGGACTTCTCGCTCAGCGGCAGCGTCGCGCTGCGCGCTGCCACCTGGTCGGGCCTGGGCGGCCCGGGCGCGGTGGCCGCCAGCCTGCTGGCCGGCGTCTCCTGGCCGGTGCTCGACGGCGGCGCGACCCGCGCCCAGATCGCGGCGCAGCAGGCGGCACTCGACTCCGCGCAAGCGAGTTACCACGCGGCGGTGCTGACCGCGCTCGGCGACGTCGAGGACAGCCTGGTCGCGCTCGACCGCGGCGGCGAACGTGTCGCCGCGCTCGAACGTGCCGCCGAGGCCGCGGCCAACGCCGCCGAGCTGGCGCGGGCGCGCTACCGCAGCGGGCTGATCGACTTCGGCACGCTGCTCGACGCCGAACGCAGCCTGCTGTCGGCGCGCAGCTCGCTGGCCAGCGCACGCACCGACCTCGCACTCGCCGGAGTGCGTCTGTACAAGGGCCTGGGCGGCGGCTGGACCGCCGAGGCGACGAGACCATGACCGAACCGAAGACCACCCCGAAAGAGGTCCAGGCGCTGCTCGGCGCCGAGGCCCATCGCCCCTGGTGGCGCCGCACGACCGTCTGGCTGATCGCCGGCGCGCTGGTGCTGGTGGCCGCCGGCGTCGTCGTCGCGCAGAAGCGCGCCGCAAGCAACGCCGCGCCGCGTTTCATCACCACGCCGCTGACGCGCGGCACGCTGTCGATCACCGTCACCGCCACCGGCACGCTGCAGCCGACACGCTCGGTGGCCGTCGGCAGCGAGCTGTCGGGCACCGTCGCGCGGGTGCTCGTCGACGTCAACGACCGCGTCAAGAAAGGCCAGGTGCTGGTCGAGCTGGACACCGCCAAGCTGCGCGACTCGGTCAACGGCTCGCGCGCCAATCTGCAGGCCGCCGTCGCCCAGCGCCACCAGGCCGAGGCGACGCTGGCCGAGGCGCGCGCCAACCTCGCGCGCTACGAGGAGGTGTCGCGCCTGTCGGGCGGCAAGGTGCCATCGGCGGCCGAACTCGACACCGCGCGTGCGACCGCGCTGCGCGCCGAAGCCGACCTGGCCGCCGCGCAGGCCACCGTCGCCCAGGTGCAGACGACGCTGTCGACCAACGAGACCAACCTCGCCAAGGCCTCGATCCGTTCGCCGATCGACGGCACGGTGCTGGCGCGCAGCGTCGAGCCGGGCAACGCGGTGGCCGCCTCGCTGCAGGCGGTGACGCTGTTCACGCTGGCCGAGGACCTGACGAAGATGAAGCTCTCGGTCGACGTCGACGAAGCCGACGTCGGCCAGGTGAGCCAGGGCCAGAAGGCGCGCTTCACCGTCGCCGCGCAACCCGGGCGCCAGTACCCGGCGCGCATCACGCGCGTGGCCTTCGGCTCGACCAAGACCGACAACGTCGTCACCTACACGACCGATCTCGAGGTCGACAACGGCGACCTGTCGCTGCGCCCGGGCATGACGGCGACGGCGACGATCGCCGCGACCGAACGCGAGAACGTGCTGCTGGTGCCCAACAGCGCGCTGCGCTTCAAGCCCAACCTGGCCGGCGCGCCGAGCGCTGGCGGCGGCGGCAACGACGGCATCATGTCCAAGCTGATGCCGCGCCCGCCCGGCATGAGCGGCTACCGCCGCTCGCTCGGCGGTCCGGGCAAGAGCGCCGACAGCGGCAAAGGCACGATCTGGGTGCTGAAGGACGGCCAGCCGGTGGCGCTGGAAGTGAAGAAGGGCCTGTCCGACGGCCGCCAGACCGAGGTCTCGGGCCCAGGCGTCGCCGAGGGGCTGGCGGTCATCACCGATCAGGCGAGCGCGGCGCCATGAGTTCCCTGCTGGAGCTTTCCGGCATCACCAAGACCTACGGCGAAGGCAGCGCCGCGTTCCGCGCGCTGCGCGGCATCGACCTGGAGATCCCGGCCGGCGAGTTCACCGCGGTGATGGGCCCCAGCGGCTCGGGCAAGTCGACGGTGATGAACCTGATCGGCTGCCTGGACACGCCGACCAGCGGCAGCTACCGCTTCCGCGGCGTCGAGGTCACGGGCCTCAGCCGCGACCAGCGCGCGCTGCTGCGCCGCCGCCACATCGGCTTCGTCTTCCAGGGCTTCCACCTGCTGGCGCGCACCAGCGCGCAGGAGAACGTCGAGCTGCCGCTGCTGTACCGCGGCGAAGGCGCCAGGCAGCGCCACGCCGCGGCGCGGCGTGCGCTCGAACAGGTCGGCCTCGCCGGCTGGGAACACCACACGCCGGCCGAGCTGTCGGGCGGCCAGCAGCAGCGGGTGGCGATCGCGCGCGCCATCGTCACCCAGCCGACGCTGCTGCTGGCCGACGAGCCGACCGGCAACCTCGACAGCGAACGCGGCCGCGAGGTGATGTCGCTGCTGGTGGCGCTGAACCGCGAGCAGCAGATCACCGTCGTGATGGTCACGCACGAACCCGACATGGCCGCCTACGCGCAGCGCATCGTGCGCTTCCGCGACGGCCTGATCGCCGGCGACGAACGCGTCGCGGAGGCCGAACGATGCTGCTGAACACGCTGCTGCTGGCGCTGCGTGCGATCCGGCGCAACCTGATGCGTTCGGTGCTGACGACGCTGGGCATCGTCATCGGCGTCGCCGCCGTCGTCACGATGGTCACCGTCGGCAACGGCGCGACCAAGGCGGTGCAGACGCAGATCCAGAGCCTGGGCAGCAACCTGCTGATGGTGCGCCCGGGCCAGCGCCTGGGGCCGGGTGGCTTCTCCGGCGGGCCGTCGTTCAAGCTCGCCGACGCGACCGCGATCGCGACCCAGATCGGCGGCGTCGCCGCGGTCGCGCCCGAGGTGCGCACCAGCGTCACCGTCGTCGCCGACAACCGCAACTGGGCGACCACCGTCACCGGCAGCAACAACGACTACTTCCCGGCCGGCAACTGGAAGATCGCCGCCGGGCGCATGTTCGAGCAGGCCGAGCTCGACGCCGGCGCGGCGGTCTGCATCATCGGCCAGACGGTGCGGCGCGAGCTCTTCGGCGCCAACGCCGACGTGCTCGGCAGCAGCATCCGCGTCAAGCAGTTCAGCTGCAGCGTCATCGGCCTGCTGGCGTCCAAGGGCCAGGGCGCGATGGGCATGGACCAGGACGACATCATCATCGTGCCGGCCTACACCGCGCAGCGCCGGCTGACCGGCAGCACGCGCGTGCAGACCCTGCTGGTCTCGCGCCGCGACGGCAGCGACGCCGAACGCGTGAAGGCCGGCATCACCGAGCTGCTGCGCGAACGCCGCAAGCTGGGCCCCAGCGACGACGACAACTTCAACGTGCTCGACACCCAGCAGGTGGCCGACACGCTGTCGGGCACGACCAAGCTGCTGACCTCGCTGCTCGGCGCGGTGGCCGCGGTCAGCCTGCTGGTCGGCGGCATCGGCATCATGAACATCATGCTGGTCAGCGTCACCGAGCGCACCCGCGAGATCGGCCTGCGGCTGGCGATCGGCGCGATGGAGCGCGAGGTGCTGGCACAGTTCCTGATCGAGGCCGTGGTGCTGGCCGCGCTGGGCGGGCTGGTCGGTCTGGTGCTGGCGACCGGGGCGTCGATCGGCATCTCGGCGCTGCTGTCGGTGCCTTACGAGTTCCAGCCCGGCATCAACCTGCTGGCCTTCGGCTTCTCGGCGGCGATCGGCGTCGTCTTCGGCTTCGTGCCGGCGCGGCGTGCCGCACGCCTGGACCCTATCGAGGCCCTGCGCCACGAGTGAGCAGCGGGCGCAGCGCGATCAGGCCCAGCACCGGGCCGATCGCCAGCGCCGGCAGCACCGCGTCCAGCGGCCAGCGCGCCGCCGCGGCGACGAAGAGCTGGATGCTGGCGATCGAGATTCCGAAGCCGATGCTGTTGGCCAGCGTCAGCACGCTGCCGACCAGCGCCGGCGGCGCGTTCGTCGCCGTCAGCGCCGAGAACTGCGGCGAGTCGCCGGCCACCGTGATGCCCCAGAGCACGAGCCAGGCGCCGAACAGCGGCGCCGGCGCGTGCAGCAGCCAGGGCGCGAGCAGGCAGCACAGGCCGCTGGTCGCGAGCTGGGTGCCGGCGACGCGCGCGCTGCCCCAGCGCGACGCCGCCCAGCCGCCGCCGGCGCAGCCGATCGCGCCGGCGCCGAGCACGGCGAAGGCCGCCCAGGACAACAACGCGCCGGCCAGCCGCGTCGCCAGCACCGCCGGCACCAGCACCCACATCGTGTAGAGCTCCCACATGTGGCCGAAGTAGCCGAGGATGGATGCACGCACGCGCCGGTCGGTCGCTGCGGCCCAGAGCGCACGCAGCGGCAGGCCAGAACCTGAAGCGCGTGGATGCGGCGGCTCGGGCACGAGCAGGAAGACCAGCAGGCCTGCCGCCGCCGAAGCCAGCGCGACACCGTCGAAGACCACGCTCCAGGGCCAGCCGGCCGACAGCGCGCGCAGTGCGTGCGGGCTGGCGCTGCCGAGGATCAGCGCGCCGATCAAGAGGCCAAGCGCCGGCCCCAGCCCACGCGGGAACCACAGCGCCGCGAGCTTCATGCCCACCGGGTAGATGCCGGCCAGACAGAAGCCGCCCAGCGTGCGCCAGACGAGCAGCGTGTCGAAGTCGGCCGCGTGCCGGCGCGCCATCGCCGCGCAGCCGGCGCCGGCCAGCGCGCAGACGAGGAACACGAGCCGCGCCGGGAATCGGTCGGCCACCGCCAGCAGCGCGAACAGCAGCGCGCCGGCGATGAAGCCCAGCTGCACCGCGGAGGTGAGCGTGCCGACGGCCGTCGGCGGCCAGCCGAACGCCGCTTGCAGCTCCGGCATCACGGCGTTGGCGGCGAACCACGTCGAGGTGCCGGCCAGCTGCGCCAGCACGATGGCCGGCAGCACGCGGCGGGGGGCGCGAACGGCCGCGCGGGCAGGCTGGTCAGGCATCGTCCGACCGAGGCTAGCGCCTGCCGAAGGGCCGCCACAGCGCGGGCGAACCCGGGGTTGACGGCTTGCGCCGCGTCAAGCGGCCGTTTCGTGACCGGCTTGTGTCGCCTGGGGCGATCCCTTAACCTGAACTCGGCCTATCCGTTGACAAAACTCAGGCCGCCCGGCGGCCGAACGCTAAGGAGAAAAGCATGCCCAGCCCCCTGTCTGGCGCAAGCGTAGGCATCGATTCGATCCGCACGCTGGCTTTCGTCGGCCCCTCGGCCGCAGGCAAGACCACCCTGGCCGAAGCCCTGCTGCAGCGCACCGGCGCGATCGGCGCCGCAGGCAGCATCGAACGCGGCAGCACCGTCAGCGACCACGACCCGCTCGAGAAGCGCATGCAGCACTCGCTGAACGCCAGCGTGATGCACCTGACGCACGCCGACACGCGCATCCACTTCATCGACACCCCGGGGGGCCCGGACTTCCTCGGCCAGAGCCTGCCGTCGCTGGAAGCGGTGGAGACCGCCGCGATCGTCATCAACGCCAGCACCGGCATCGAGCCGATGGCGCAGCGCATGATGGACTACGCCGCGTCGCGCCACCTCGACCGGCTCATCGTCGTCAACAAGATCGACGCCGCCGGCGTCGACCTCGCCGGCCTGCTGGAGCAGATCCAGGCCGCCTTCGGCAAGGAGTGCCTGCCGCTGAACCTGCCCGCCGACGGCGGCAGCAAGGTCCTCGACTGCTTCTACAACCGCGAAGGCGACAGCGACTTCGGCTCGGTCGACGCGGCGCACCGGGCGCTGGTCGAGCAGGTCGTCGAAGTCGATTCGGACTTCGTCGACCGCTACCTCAACGATGGCGACGTCGACCCGTCGGAGCTGCACAAGCCGCTGGAGCAGGCGCTGCGCGAAGGCCATCTGATCCCGGTGTGCTTCGTCTCGGCGCGCACCGGCGCCGGCATCGCCGAGCTGCTGGACGTGATCGTCAAGCTGCTGCCCAACCCGACCGAGAGCAACCCGCCGGAGTTCCTGAACGGCGAAGGCGCGGCCGCGGTGGCGATCAAGGCCGAGCCCGACCCGGCCAAGCACGTGCTGGCGCACGTCTTCAAGGTCACCGTCGACCCGTACGTCGGCAAGATGGGCATCTTCCGCGTCCACCAGGGCACGGTGCAGCAGAACCAGATGCTCTACGTCGGCGACGGCCGCAAGCCCTTCAAGGTGACGCACCTGTACCTGCTGCAGGGCAAGGAGCACGTCGAGGTCACGCGTGCGCTGCCGGGCGACATCGTCGCCGTGCCCAAGGTCGACGAGCTGCACTTCGACGCCGTGCTGCACGACGCCGCCGAGGACGACCACATCCACCTCAAGCCGCTGGACTTCCCGGTGCCGGTGCATGGCCTGGCGATCGGCCCCAAGCGCCACGGCGACGAGCAGCGCATGTGGGAGATCCTCGGCAAGCTGATCGACGAGGACCCCTGCCTGAAGGTCGAGCACATCGCGTCGACCAACGAGACCGTGGTCTACGGCCTCGGCGACCTGCACCTGCGCACGCTGCTCGAACGCCTGCGCGAGGTCTACAAGTTCGAGGTCACGACACGGCCGCCGCGCATCGCCTACCGCGAGACGATCACCGCCAACGCCGAAGGCCACCACCGCCACAAGAAGCAGACCGGCGGCGCCGGCCAGTTCGGCGAGGTGTTCCTGAAGGTCGAGCCGCTGCCGCGCGGCGGCGGCTTCGAGTTCGCCGACCAGACCAAGGGCGGCGTGATCCCGAACCAGTTCATCCCGGCCGTCGAGAAGGGCGTGCGCGAGGTGCTGGTCGGCGGCGCGATCGCCGGCTATCCGGTGGTCGACGTGCGTGTCATCGTCTACGACGGCAAGAGCCACAGCGTCGACAGCAAGGAGATCGCCTTCGCCACGGCCGGCCGCAAGGCCTTCATGGCGGCGATCCGCGAAGCGCGGCCGATCGTGCTGGAGCCGATCGTGACGATCGAGATCGTGGCGCCCGACGCGGCGATGGGCGACATCACCGGCGACCTGTCGGCCAAACGCGGCCTGGTGACCGGTACCGCCAATGCTGCGCCGGGCACGGTGGTGATCCGCGGCCAGGTGCCGATGTCCGAACTCTCGGGCTACCAGTCGCGCCTGAACGCGATGACCGCCGGCCAGGGCCGCTACACGATCGAGCTGTCGCACTACGACCCGGTGCCGCCGACGGTGCAGCAGCGACTGCAGAGCCAGCACCAGGTCAAGGAAGAGGACTGAGCCGGGACGTGCGAGGCCGGAAGGCCTTGCACGCCAGGCTCAGGCCCGAGCGCGATTTCACGCGCGAGGGCTGAGCCTCGGGCGGGCCGCCGGGAGGCGCCCCGCCCGCTTCGCCCCGCTGGGCGCGGGGTTTGGCCGGCACTTCCTAGAATCCGCGGCGTCGAAAGGGGAGTAGCCGCGCCCACCGGGCGCCGCGGCCCCCCGTCATCACGGAGCACCGGCTCGCCGCCGCGCAGCTCCCGGGACCGCACGGGATCTCCCGCGCAAGACCTTTCGGCACGAATCGTCCGTTCGTTGCCATTCCTGGAGGTCTCGTGGAGAGCATTGCACCGCTGTGGTTGTGGGTCGTCTTCGTCGTCTCGGTCGTCGTCGCGCTGGTCGTCGACTTCGTCGTCATGCGCCATCAGGGCGCGCACGCCGTCGGCGTGCGTGAGGCGCTGCGCTGGTCGGTCGTCTGGGTCGCGCTGAGTCTGGCGTTCAATGCGTTGTTCTGGTGGGCGCTGCAGGGCACCCACGGCGCCGAGGTCGCGAACCAGCGCGCGCTGGAGTTCCTGACCGGCTACCTGATCGAGAAGAGCCTGGCGGTCGACAACGTCTTCGTCTTCCTGATGATCTTCAGCTACTTCGCGGTGCCGCCGGCATTCCAGAAGCGCGTGCTGATGATCGGCATCGTCGGCGCGATCGTGCTGCGCACGCTGATGATCCTCGTCGGCGCCTGGCTGATCGCCGAGTTCCACTGGCTGCTCTACGTCTTCGGCGCCTTCCTGCTGCTCACCGGCATCAAGATGTGGCGCCACGCCGGCGAGGCGCCCGACATGGAGGCCAACCCGGCGCTGAAGCTGCTGCGCCGCGTGCTGCCGGTGAGCGCAGGCCTGGACGGCGAGAAGTTCTTCACCGTCGAGAACGGCAAGCGCATCGCGACGCCGCTGCTGCTGGTCGTCGCGCTGGTCGGCATCACCGACGTCATCTTCGCGGTCGACTCGATCCCGGCGATCTTCGCGATCACGACCGACCCGTTCATCGTGCTGACGTCCAACGTCTTCGCGATCCTCGGCCTGCGCGCGATGTACTTCCTGCTGGCTGCGGCGGCCGAGAAGTTCCACCTGCTCGGCTACGGCCTGGCCGTCGTGCTCAGCTTCATCGGCACGAAGATGCTGCTGATCGACGTCTTCAAGATCCCGGTGCTCGTCTCGCTGGGCGTCATCGCCGCGATCCTGGCGGTGACGATGGTCTGGAGCCTGAAGACGGCGCCCAGGCTGCAGCGCTGATCCAGGGCAACACGCCGCATGGGCGGCGGATAGGAATCATTCGCATTCATGCTACAGTGCCGGCATGAACACGATGACCCTGGCGCCGCAGTTGCCTCCGCGTCGCAGCCGCCCGGCGTTCAGCCTCGTTGTCCTGGCGGCGCACGTCGTTCTGTTCTGGCTGGCGCTGGAGTTCGGGGTGCTCGAACGCGCGATGGCCAGCGCAGCGCCGCTGGTCGTGCAGATCGTCGCGCCGACGGTGCAGCAGGAACCGGTGCCGGAGCCTTCGATCCCACGGCCGAAGATCGCCCCGCCGCCGCTGGTGACGGTGCCGGTGCCCGAAGTGCCGGTGCAGCGCGAAGCGCCGGCCGAGACGATCCGCGTCGCCGCGATGCCGGCGACGCCCCCCCCGCCTGCGCCGGCCGCCGCACCAGCGCCGGCGCCGGTCACGCCGGCGATCCGCCAGGTCCCGCCCAGCGCGCTGCGTTACCTCGTCGAGCCCCCGGTCGCGGTGCCGCTGGCATCGCGGCGCCTGCGCGAGTCGGGCACCGTCCTACTGCACGTCGTCGTCGACACGCGCGGCCATCCGCGCAGCGTGACGCTGCGGCGCTCCTCGGGCTTCTCCCGCCTGGACGAGCAGGCTCTGGGCGCGATGCGCCAGGCGCGTTTCCTCCCCTGCACCGACAACGGCCAGCCCGTGGAGTGCGAGTCCGACGCGCCGATCGTCTACGAACTTCAGAGCTGAACGGTTTCTTCTCGCGTAGGCCGACTGAACCGCGGCCGGGCGCCGTGCCGGGGACCGCGCTCAACGCGGATTTATCATCGGCGGTGATGCAAACGGCTGCTCCCGATCTCGCGCAGGTGCGCCTGGACAACGCGCTCCGCCTGTTCGAGGAGTTCGTGCGCCAGACCGCACGCCATGCCGACGCCGCCACGCTGCGTGGCCTGGAGCGGCGTTTCGCTGAACGCGTGCAGATCCAGCCCAGCTACTGGAGCCAGATCAAGAGCCGCTCCCGCCAGATCGGTGAACGCCTGGCCCGCCAGTTCGAGCAGCTCTGCCACAAGCCACGCGGCTGGATGGACGTGCCGCACGACGGCAGCGCCGAGCGGGCAGCCGACGCACCAGGCGCGGCCGCGCCGGCCGCCGCAGCGGACTCTGCGCTGCCCGACAACGTGCCGCGCGACGACGATGAGCGTTTCATCGTCGGCCTCGTGCTGACCTACTACCGCCGCCATCCGCAGCGCGCACGCACGCGCCTGCTCGACCTGCTGGGCGAGGTGCTGACGCCGCCAGCCGAGACAGCGGCCGCGCGGCCGGCCAGCTCCGCCACGCGCAGCGCCGCAAGGCCTGCCCCGGCGCAAGCACCGGCCGATGATCCGGCCGAACTCTGGCGCCGCAGCCAGACCGGCGTCGCGCCGCTGAAGCCGCGCAAATAGCGGCTCGCGCGCCGCCGGTGCGCTTTCGATCCCACGCCTTGTCGTCGTCCATGACCGCTTCGTCGCGGCGCCCCCCTTGTTCGTTCGCGACAAAACGCTTGCCCTCTTGATAACGTTGTCTTTATCATGCGCGCAAGCCCGCTGCATCAGACATCTGCTGCCGCGCCGTTCCACCCCCGATCGGATTCGATGAAGCCCGCACGAGCGTCCTGCCCGTTCCGTCGCCCCACCGTGGCGGCTGCCGCTCTCGTCGTGTCCGTTCTCGTCACCCGCCCCGGGTCGACGCCGCTCGCCTGACGCCTTTGCTGGCGTGACGACGGCCCGGGCAGTCCCGGGCCTTTTCGTTTGTGCGGCCCGCTTTCGAGGAGAAGTTCGATGAAGACGCCTGCCATTCGCAAGCCCCGCAATCCGTTCGCCGTCGCCGCCAGTCGCCGGCGTGCCGGCTCGCACCGCCCGGGCAACGGCGCCCTGCGCCAACGCGCCCGTGCCGCGATGCGGCGCGAACTCGAGACCATGACCCACAGCCCCTGAACACGACGCGGGGCGGCCGCCGCCGCGGCGCACCCGCAGGAGACGATGATGAGAACCACCGCCCAGATCCTGGTGCCCGCGACACACAGCAGCACCCGCCGACTGGCCGCACGCACGCTGGTGGCGACGAGCCATGTGCTGAGCCGCGTGGCCGCCTGGCTCCATGCCGAACGTCGGCTGCCGCCCGGCGAACCCGTGCTCGAGTTCTACGCCGAGGCCGGCGCCCCCGAAGGCGCGCTGTACATCGACGGGCAACTCGTCGGGCACATCGCCGGCGTGAAGCGCCTGTGATCGTTGCAAGGGCGGCTTAAGTGGGCACGCACGCGGCCGATAAATCCGCATAGAGTGTCCTCATGAGCCCGCCCGTTCCTGTCCGCCCGACGACGTTTGCGACGCCCGCGCGCGACGTGGACGCCTGGGCCCGGCGCTTCGACACCGCCTCGATGCCGATCCTGGCGGAGACCGCGGCGACGCTGCAAGGCTTGCGCGAGAACGAGGACGCGGTCGACGCCCATCTGCTGACCGAGACGGTCGCCGCCGATCCGCTGCTGACGCTGAAGCTGCTGTCGCACGTCGCACGCGCGCAGCGCACGCGGCGCTTCGACACGCGCGGCGACGTCGAGACGGTGACCGCGGCCTTGGTGATGCTGGGCATCGCGCCGTTCTTCCGCCTCTTCGCCGACTCGGCCGTCGTCGAGGATTGGCTGGGCGATCAGCCGGAGGCGCTGGAAGGCTTCCGCCGTGTGCTGCTGCGCGCGCACCGCGCGGCCAACTTCGCGACCGCGTTCGCCGTGCATCGCATGGACCACGACGTCGCGGTGATCCGTGAAGCCGCGCTGCTGCACGACTTCGCCGAGATGCTGGTCTGGCTGCATGCGCCGACGCTGGCGCTGGAAATCACGCGCATGCAGGCCGAGGATCCGGCGTTGCGCAGCATCGTCGCGCAGGAGCAGGTGCTCAACATCCGGCTGACCGATCTGCAGCAGGCCTTGCTGACGCAATGGCGCCTGCCGCCCTTGCTGGTGAAGATCACCAACGAGCGCCACTCGGAGTCGGTTCAGGTGCGCAACGTGCTGCTGGCCATCCGCATCGCCCGCCACACGTCGGCCGGCTGGGACAACCCGGCGATCCCGGACGACATCGTCGACATCGCCTCGCTGCTGAACATGCGCATCGAGCCGACCTGGGCTCTGCTGCGCGACATCGACGGCTAGCTACAGCGGCAGCGCGGTCGTCGACTTCAGGCGCTGCAGCACGAAGCTCGTCTTGCAGTCGCGCACCGCGGGGTGCTTGAGCAGCGTGTCCATCACGAAGCGCGAGTAGTGCTCCATGTCCTGCACGACGACCCGCAGCAGATAGTCGATGTCGCCGCTCAGCGCGACGCATTCGATGACCTCGGGCCAGGCCTGCACCGCAGCCGCGAAGAGATCGAGCGGGCTGCGTGCCTGCGGATCGTTGTGCTTCTCCAGGCGAACCGTCAGGTAGGCCGTCAGACCGAGCCCGACACGCTCGGGAGCCAGCAGCGCCACGTAGCCGGAGATGACGCCGCCGTCTTCCAGCCGCTTCACGCGCCGCAGCGCGGCACTGGGCGACAGCGAGACCCGGGCCGCCAGCTCGTCGTACGTGATGCGCCCCTGCGCCTGCAGCACTTGCAGGATGCGTCGGTCGACGGCGTCGAGCGGGTCGGATGGATCCATCGCGGTCATTCTTGCAGTTTTCCTGCGTCTTGACACCTGTCAAGGGCCTTGAACGCGCGCATCCTGCGCGTCGGCGGCGCTAGAGTGAATCAAGCGGTCTCGTGCCGCGCAGGCAGGAGACGGCATGAGCATCGCACTGGGCGCGGACACGCGCGACGGGAAGAATGCCGGGGTCGCGCCGGTGACCTACGGCGAAGGCGACCGGCCGCCGCGCGGCGACTATTCGCGCGCCCGCGCCGACTACACCTGCGAGCAGGACTGGGCGGCCTATACCGAGATCGAGCACGGCCTGTACCGGCGGCTGCACGCGCGCCAGTCGGCGCTGCTGCCCGGCCACGCCTGCGAAGCCTTCGTGCGTGCCCTCGATCGCCTCGGGGCGCCGGAACGCATCCCGCGCTTCGACGCGGTGTCCGACACGCTGGAGCGCGCGACGAGGTGGCGGCTCGTCGCGGTTCCCGGGCTGATTCCCGAGGAGGCCTTCTTCCGCCTCCTCGCCGAGCGGCGGTTTCCGGTCACCGACTGGATCCGGCGACCGGACGAGTTCGATTACATCGTCGAGCCGGACCTTTTCCATGACCTGTTCGGCCATGTGCCGCTGCTCTTCGACCCGGTGTTCGCGGACTTCATGCAGGCCTATGGCGAAGGCGGGCTGAAGGCGGCCCGGCTCGGCGCCTGCGAGCTGTTGGCGCGTCTGTACTGGTACACGGTCGAGTTCGGGCTCATCACGACGCCGTCGGGCCTGCGTGCTTATGGCGCCGGACTGCTGAGTTCGGGCGCCGAACTCTCGTACTGCGTCCGTTCGTCGGCACCGCGGCGCATCGCGTTCGACCCGGCGCGCATGATGCGCAGCCGTTACCGCATCGACAGCTTCCAGCCGACCTACTTCGTCATCCGCTCCTTCGAGCAGTTGTTCGAGGCCTGCGCGCCGGACTTCGCCCCGGTCTACGCGGCAGTGCGGGAGACGATGGCGCGCGACGGCGAGATCGAGGCGGGCGCCGCCGCTCCCGGCGATTGCATCGTCGGGTAGCTCAGTCCCGCAGCCAGCGCTGCAACTCGTCCCATGGCTCGGGACGCGTGATCATGTCGACATGGGCCACGCCGGACAGGTGGCGGTTGTCGGCACCGGGCCAGGTCGCCGTCGACGGCGGAAACACGATGTTGTCGCAGTGGCTGTAGAAGCAGGTCAGCGAGCGCGCCAGCTCGGGTGACTCGCGTTCGGCGACGCTGCGCAGCCAGCCGGAGTCCTGGCGCATCTGCCGGCCGTTGAGTGAAAAGGCGAACCGAGCCAGCCAGGTGCCGCGGTGCGGCGTTCCGATCGTGATCGCGTGGTGCAGACGGCTGGCGTCCCCGCGTTCGGCCCACCAGCGACGCAGCGCCAGACCGCCCATGCTGTGTGCGACGACCGCCGGCGCACGCCCCGTCGCCTGTTCGACACACCGCACCGCACGCTCGATGGTCTCGACGTACTGGTCGATCGAACCGAAGACCGGCTCCAGATCGACGGCAACGAAAGGGGTTCCGGCCGTTGCCAGGCGCTCCAGCCACGGATTCCAGATGCCGCGGTTGCAGACGAAACCGTGGATCAGCACGACGCCGCGCCGGCCCTGGCTGTCCGGCGACAGGTGATCGGCAAAGCGGCGACTGCGGAACGGCTGCTGCCAGCAGAAGACGCGCGGTGCCGCCCGGACTTCGCCCCACCAGGCGCCGACGAGTTGAGCCGCACTCGCGCGCGGCGCGGGGTCGCCGCCATGCGCCGCGCGCAACAGGACGAACTCCAGGCCCAGGACGGCCGCGTAGCCGAGTGCGATGCTCAGCGCACCGACCGAGGCGAGCCATGGACGCCCCTCAGCGAACCAATGCCATACCCAACCGCCGGCGATGGTCGCCAGGCCCAGCGTGCTGAACTGCTGCAGACGGGCGAGCCGCATCAGGCTGCGCGACGGGCGAGGTTCGAGAGCAGAAACGGGAACCGCTTGAGTCGGGTGGGCGCGCACATGGAACGCAATGTTGCATCATTCGGAGGGCGCGCCATTGCGTCACGCGAAAGACGTCCGCCGTGTCTCCAGAAGGCCAGGCCATCCTCGAGAACCTGCAGAAGGTCGCCGCCGAACGCCTGCGGCGTGATCAGGATGCGGCACTGGCCGCGCGTACCCGAGCGATCAAGGACTATCAGCACCAGCGTTTCGCCCACACATATGGCGACCTGCTCGCCCAGCCGCGCTACGCCCAGTCCTCACGCTTCTTCCTGGACGAGCTGTACGGCCCGCAGGACTTCACCGATCGCGACACCCAGTTCGCACGGGTCGTGCCCGGCTTGGTTCGCATCTTTCCGCACGAGCTCGTCGGGACCGTGCGCGCGCTGTCCGAACTGCATGCGCTGTCGGAGGCCATGGACACCGCGATGGGTGGGCAGCTCGAGTCGCCCCAGGTCGATGCGAGGACCTATACCGCAGCGTGGCAGGCCGTCGGCCAGCCGCGTGTGCGGGCACGCCAGATCGAATTGATGGTCGCTGTCGGCAGCGCGCTAGATCGCTATACGCGCAACCCCATTCTTCGCCATAGCTTGCGCCTGATGCGGGCCCCGGCGCGGGCGGCTGGCTTGTCCGCGCTCCAGGGTTTTCTGGAGACAGGCTTCGACACCTTCCGTGCGATGAAGGGCGCCGAGGCGTTCCTTCAGACGATTGCTGGGAGAGAGCGGGAGCTCGCGGCGAGGCTCTTCGCCGTCGACCTCGCTTCACCACACGCTGCCGCGGAACTCGAAGACCTTCCCTGAGCACGTCGGGGATGCTGGTCCACCCGGGGAGCAGGTCAATGCTCCGGCATCGAGAATCGATGCATGGAGTCTGCGGGTTTCGTCCAGGCGGCTTTCGATCAGCTCGGCCTGCAGCTGTTCGAACGGGGCTGGCTCTCGTCCAACAACGTGCTCTTTCGGCCGTCGCGGTCATCACCGCCGACGATCGTCGACACGGGTTATGGGGCGCACGAGGCGCAAACGCTGAGCCTGGTGGAGCAGGCGTTGGGAGGCGCCGCACTCGAGCGCATCGTCAACACGCACCTGCACTCCGACCACGTCGGCGGGAACTCCGCTCTGCAGCGTCGTTGGGGCAGCCAGACCTTGGTTCCCGAGGCCTCGTTTTCGTTCGCGGAGCGCTGGGACGAGGCGAAACTGAGTTTTGGCGAAACCGGACAACGCTGTACGCGGTTTCGTTCCGACAACCCCTTGGCGGTCGGCGAGCTGCTTCAACTAGCTGAATATCGCTGGAGGATCGAGGCGGCGCCGGGGCACGATCCCGACGCGGTGTTGCTGTTCCAGGCGGATAGCGGCGTCATGCTGAGCGGCGATGCGTTGTGGGAGCACCGGCTGGCAATCGTCTTTCCTGCGCTGGATGACGATCGCGCTTTCGACGAGGCACTGACCGCGCTTGACTTGATCGAACGATTGGCCCCGCGGGTTGTCGTTCCCGGGCACGGGCGGGCATTCGTCGACGTTTCGGGCGCCGTCCAACGAAGCCGCCAGCGAGTGCATCAGTTCATTCGACAGCCAGAGCGTCACCTGGACTACGCGGAACGCGCTCTGCTGATGTTTCACATGCTCGAGCATCGCAGGCGGCAGCACTCCGAACTGCTCGGCTGGTTGTGCAGCACGCCCGTCTTCGCGCGCATCGTGGCGCGACGAGGTCTCAAGTCGGGGGAGTTGGCGTCCAACGCGGAACGCGTCATCGACTCGCTTGTCGCCGGTGGCCAGTTGCGGCGCCAGGAAGGCTGGGTGTCGCTGCCGAGTGCGCCGTTAACTGGAATAACGGCCTGAGCGTCGCTTCACGGCTCTCGACGGACATCGGAGCGGCATGCGCGCGGATCTTGGAGCCTGATACTCGAGCTATTGATTGTGACGAACAAAAACAAAAAGGCCCGGTTCGTATTGAACCGGGCCTCGAATAAATAGCCTGACGATGTCCTACTTTCACACGGGAACCCGCACTATCATCGGCGCAAAGGCGTTTCACTGTCCTGTTCGGGATGGGAAGGAGTGGGACCACCTCGCTATGGTCATCAGGCTTGACTTTTTACCTTGCTGCTTCTTGTTGGGGCAGCTAGGCCAATTCATAGAGCTTGAAAATCAGCTTGTTCGATTGCGCTATTTTGGCATAACCCGTTTGACTCACCGTCAAAGTTATAGGGTCAAGCCGCACGAGCAATTAGTACCGGTTAGCTCAACGCATTACTGCGCTTCCACACCCGGCCTATCAACGTCCTGGTCTCGAACGACTCTTCAGGGGGCTCAAGGCCCCGGCAAGACTCATCTTGGAACGAGTTTCCCGCTTAGATGCTTTCAGCGGTTATCTCTTCCGCACTTAGCTACTCGGCAATGCCACTGGCGTGACAACCGATACACCAGAGGTGCGTCCACTCCGGTCCTCTCGTACTAGGAGCAGGCTTCCTCAATCTTGCAGCGCCCACGGAAGATAGGGACCAAACTGTCTCACGACGTTTTAAACCCAGCTCACGTACCTCTTTAAATGGCGAACAGCCATACCCTTGGGACCGGCTACAGCCCCAGGATGAGATGAGCCGACATCGAGGTGCCAAACACCGCCGTCGATATGAACTCTTGGGCGGTATCAGCCTGTTATCCCCAGAGTACCTTTTATCCGTTGAGCGATGGCCCTTCCATACAGAACCACCGGATCACTTAGTCCTACTTTCGTACCTGCTCGACTTGTCAGTCTCGCAGTCAAGCACGCTTATGCCTATGCACTATGAGCACGATTTCCGACCGTGCCTAGCGTACCTTCGAACTCCTCCGTTACGCTTTGGGAGGAGACCGCCCCAGTCAAACTGCCCACCATACACTGTCCCCAACCCGGATCACGGGCCAAGGTTAGAACCTCAAACACACCAGGGTGGTATTTCAACGTTGGCTCCACGATACCTAGCGGCACCGCTTCAAAGCCTCCCACCTATCCTACACAGATCTGTTCAAAGTCCAATGTAAAGCTACAGTAAAGGTTCATGGGGTCTTTCCGTCTTTCCGCGGGGAGATTGCATCATCACAAACATTTCAACTTCGCTGAGTCTCTGGAGGAGACAGTGTGGCCATCGTTACGCCATTCGTGCAGGTCGGAACTTACCCGACAAGGAATTTCGCTACCTTAGGACCGTTATAGTTACGGCCGCCGTTTACTGGGACTTCAATCAAGAGCTTGCACCCCATCATTTAATCTTCCAGCACCGGGCAGGCGTCACACCCTATACGTCGACTTTCGTCTTTGCAGAGTGCTGTGTTTTTAATAAACAGTCGCAGCCACCGATTCTCTGCGGCCTCATTGGGCTCCCCAAGTAAATGGTTCACCTACTAAAGGCACACCTTCTTCCGAAGTTACGGTGTCAATTTGCCGAGTTCCTTCTCCAGAGTTCTCTCAAGCGCCTTAGAATACTCATCTCGCGCACCAGTGTCGGTTTGCGGTACGGTCGTCTATAGCTGAAGCTTAGTGGCTTTTCCTGGAAGCAGGGTATCACTCGCTTCGGCGGCAAGCCGCCTCGTTATCACCCCTCATCTAAGACCCCCGGATTTGCCTAAGGGCCACGACTACAGGCTTGAACCGGGACATCCAACACCCGGCCGAGCTAACCTTCTCCGTCCCCACATCGCACTATAGATCGGTACAGGAATATTGACCTGTTTCCCATCAGCTACGCATCTCTGCCTCGCCTTAGGGGCCGACTCACCCTACGCCGATGAACGTTGCGTAGGAAACCTTGCGCTTTCGGCGAGGGGGCTTTTCACCCCCTTTAACGCTACTCATGTCAGCATTCGCACTTCCGATACCTCCAGCAGACCTCACGATCCACCTTCGCAGGCGTACGGAACGCTCTCCTACCACTTGCACTTGCGTGCAAATCCGCAGCTTCGGTAACTGGCTTAGCCCCGTTACATCTTCCGCGCAGGACGACTCGATCAGTGAGCTATTACGCTTTCTTTAAATGATGGCTGCTTCTAAGCCAACATCCTGACTGTTTTAGCCTTCCCACTTCGTTTCCCACTTAGCCAATTTTGGGGACCTTAGCTGGCGGTCTGGGTTGTTTCCCTCTTGTGTCCGGACGTTAGCACCCGGTGCACTGTCTCCCAAGCTGTACTCATCGGTATTCGGAGTTTGCAATGGTTTGGTAAGTCGCCATGACCCCCTAGCCATAACAGTGCTCTACCCCCGACGGTAATACTTGAGGCACTACCTAAATAGTTTTCGGAGAGAACCAGCTATCTCCAAGTTTGTTTAGCCTTTCACCCCTATCCACAGCTCATCCGCTAGTTTTGCAACACTAGTCGGTTCGGACCTCCAGCAGGTGTTACCCTACCTTCATCCTGGCCATGGATAGATCACTTGGTTTCGGGTCTACACCCAGCGACTAGACGCCCTATTCGGACTCGGTTTCCCTTCGCCTTCCCTATTCGGTTAAGCTTGCCACTGAATGTAAGTCGCTGACCCATTATACAAAAGGTACGCCGTCACCCTTGCGGGCTCCGACTTTTTGTATGCATGCGGTTTCAGGATCTATTTCACTCCCCTCCCGGGGTTCTTTTCGCCTTTCCCTCACGGTACTAGTTCGCTATCGGTCGATTACGAGTATTTAGCCTTGGAGGATGGTCCCCCCATGTTCAGACAGGGTTTCACGTGCCCCGCCCTACTTGTCGTACGCTTAGTTCCACAGAAGACTTTTCTCATACAGGGCTATCACCTGCTATGGCCGGACTTTCCAGACCGTTCTGATAAATCGACTGCTAAAACGTACAGGCTCCTCCGATTTCGCTCGCCACTACTTTCGGAATCTCGGTTGATGTCTTTTCCTCGAGCTACTGAGATGTTTCAGTTCACCCGGTTCGCTTCGCCACCCTATGTATTCAGATGACGATACCCTTGCGGGTGGGTTTCCCCATTCGGAAATCCCCGGATCAAAGCTTGCTTGCCAGCTCCCCGAGGCTTATCGCAGACTGCCACGTCCTTCATCGCCTGTAATCGCCAAGGCATCCACCACATGCACTTAGTCACTTGACCCTATAACTTTGACGCCGAAGCTCTCGCTTCAGACATCCGGTCAATGACAGATTTGAGTATTCACGCGTTATGCCGAACTTCAATTCTCGCGAATCAAAGTTTGTATTGACGCAATCAAACTGTCGCTGATGGCACGGCGCATCCCAAAAGATGCTTTCCATCAGCAACGCTGATTTTCGACTCTATGAATTGTTAAAGAACGACAGCCGATCTAAACGATCGAACCGCAAAACACTCAATCAAGTGCTTTGCGCTTCAAACGCCGCGTGGGATTCTTGGTGGAGGTGAACGGGATCGAACCGATGACCCCCTGCTTGCAAAGCAGGTGCTCTCCCAGCTGAGCTACACCCCCAAGATGATGGTGGGTCTGGTTGGATTCGAACCAACGACCCCCGCCTTATCAAGACGGTGCTCTAACCGACTGAGCTACAGACCCGCACGCTCGGGACAGTCTGTCGTCAACAACAGCCGATAAGTGTGAGCGCTTGAACTTGAGTGCTTTTTCCAGAAAGGAGGTGATCCAGCCGCACCTTCCGATACGGCTACCTTGTTACGACTTCACCCCAGTCACGAACCCTGCCGTGGTAATCGCCCTCCTTGCGGTTAGGCTAACTACTTCTGGCAGAACCCGCTCCCATGGTGTGACGGGCGGTGTGTACAAGACCCGGGAACGTATTCACCGCGGCAAGCTGATCCGCGATTACTAGCGATTCCGACTTCACGCAGTCGAGTTGCAGACTGCGATCCGGACTACGACCGGTTTTCTGGGATTGGCTCCCCCTCGCGGGTTGGCAGCCCTCTGTACCGGCCATTGTATGACGTGTGTAGCCCTACCCATAAGGGCCATGATGACCTGACGTCATCCCCACCTTCCTCCGGTTTGTCACCGGCAGTCTCATTAGAGTGCCCTTTCGTAGCAACTAATGACAAGGGTTGCGCTCGTTGCGGGACTTAACCCAACATCTCACGACACGAGCTGACGACGGCCATGCAGCACCTGTGTCCAGGTTCTCTTTCGAGCACTCCCACATCTCTGCAGGATCCCTGGCATGTCAAGGGTAGGTAAGGTTTTTCGCGTTGCGTCGAATTAAACCACATCATCCACCGCTTGTGCGGGTCCCCGTCAATTCCTTTGAGTTTCAACCTTGCGGCCGTACTCCCCAGGCGGTCAACTTCACGCGTTAGCTACGTTACTGAGAAGAAACCCTCCCAACAACCAGTTGACATCGTTTAGGGCGTGGACTACCAGGGTATCTAATCCTGTTTGCTCCCCACGCTTTCGTGCATGAGCGTCAGTGCAGGCCCAGGGGATTGCCTTCGCCATCGGTGTTCCTCCGCATATCTACGCATTTCACTGCTACACGCGGAATTCCATCCCCCTCTGCCGCACTCAAGCTATGCAGTCACAAATGCAGTTCCCAGGTTAAGCCCGGGGATTTCACATCTGTCTTACATAACCGCCTGCGCACGCTTTACGCCCAGTAATTCCGATTAACGCTTGCACCCTACGTATTACCGCGGCTGCTGGCACGTAGTTAGCCGGTGCTTATTCTTCAGGTACCGTCATCCTCCCGAGGTATTAACCCAGAAGATTTCTTCCCTGACAAAAGCGGTTTACAACCCGAAGGCCTTCTTCCCGCACGCGGCATGGCTGGATCAGGCTTGCGCCCATTGTCCAAAATTCCCCACTGCTGCCTCCCGTAGGAGTCTGGGCCGTGTCTCAGTCCCAGTGTGGCTGGTCGTCCTCTCAGACCAGCTACAGATCGTAGGCTTGGTAGGCCTTTACCCCACCAACTACCTAATCTGACATCGGCCGCTCCAATAGCGCGAGGCCTTTCGGTCCCCCGCTTTCACCCGTAGGTCGTATGCGGTATTAATCCGGCTTTCGCCGGGCTATCCCCCACTACTGGGCACGTTCCGATGCATTACTCACCCGTTCGCCACTCGTCAGCACCTTGCGGCCTGTTACCGTTCGACTTGCATGTGTAAGGCATGCCGCCAGCGTTCAATCTGAGCCAGGATCAAACTCTTCAGTTCGATCTTGAAATTTGCTCAATTAGGAATTGAAGTGAACTTCACTTCAGTTTCCATGAGCGTTTAAAGTCACTAGGACCTCGAAGTCTTGCGACTTCTTGGCACTCGCCTTCAAACGCCCACGCTTATCGGCTGTATGTTGTTAAAGAGCTTCGCCGCTTTCGCAGCGTTGCTGATCAGTTATCAGCGAAGACCGAGATTCTGACATTCTTTTAAAACCTTGTCAAGCACTCGGCTTTTCCGCTTTCAGCTGAAACTTTTTTCGGAGTTTCGTCGGCGGCGCTTTTTGAAGAGCCCCCGTCGATCAGCGGAGCCTGTGACTGTAGCATGACTCCGAAACGGCCCGCAAGTGCCGCGCTGAAATAATTGACGGATGCCGCCCCGGGCGCTTCGCAGTCCCGCTCGTGACGCTCCGTCAAATGAGCGCGAGCGGGCCGCCCTTCAGTGCACGATGGCCGCTGAGAAGAGCCGCGCCGCCTCCAGAGCCGGATCCTCGGCGCGTAGCACCGCGTCGACGTTGGCCAGCAGACGGCGTGTGTCGGCTCGCAGGACACGCTGCTTGATCGACGCGATACGCGCCGGGTGCATCGAGAAGCTGCGCAGCCCCATCGCCAGCAACAAGTCGGTGAACGCGGCGTCTCCGGCCATCTCGCCGCAGACGCTGACGTCCTTGCCACGCGCGTTGGCCTGGGCGATGGTTTCAGCGATCAGCCGCAGCACCGCCGGATGCCAGGGATCGAACAGATGCGACACCGCATCGTCGGTGCGGTCGATCGCCAGCGTGTACTGGATCAGGTCGTTGGTGCCGATCGAGACGAAGTCGAAGTGATCGAGGAACCGCCCGACCATCAGCGCCGCCGCGGGCACCTCGATCATCGCGCCGATCTCGACCTGGCCGTACGCACACCCGGCGTCGTCGAGCTGCTGCCGTGCCCGCGCCAAGGCATCCAGCGTCAGCCGGATCTCGCCGAGGTGCGCGACCATCGGCACCAGGATGCGCACCTTGCCGAAGGCGCTGGCCCGCAGGATGGCGCGCAGTTGCTGGCGGAACATGTCGGGCTCGGCCAGGCTCCAGCGGATCGCCCGCAGCCCCAGCGCCGGGTTCAGCGCATGCTCGTGACGCAGCTCCTGCAGGCTCATGCGGTCCAGCGGCTTGTCGGCGCCGATGTCGACCGTACGGATCGTCACCGGCAGCCCCTGCATCGCCACGACGGCATCGCGATACGCCTGGAACTGCTCTTCCTCGCCAGGAAGGTCGCCGCCGCGGTTCATGAAGAGGAACTCGCTGCGGAACAGCCCGACGCCGACGGCTCCCGACTCCAACGCCCCCGCAGCGTCGCCCGGCAATTCGATGTTGGCCAGCAACTCGACCGCCTGGCCGTCCAGCGTGACCGCCGGCGTGTGGCGCAGGCGGTTCAGGCGCGCACGTTCGAGCTCGCTCTGGCGCTGGCGGAAGCGGTACTCCTCCAGCACGATCGGCGACGGGTTGACGATGACGACACCGGCATCGCCGTCGATGACCAGCCAGTCGTCCTGGCGAATCAGGCGGCTGGCCTCGCGGGCGCCGACGACGGCCGGGATGTCCAGGCTGCGCGCGACGATCGCGGTGTGCGAGGTCTTGCCGCCGACGTCGGTGACGAAGCCGGTGAAGACGCTGCGCTTGAACTGGATCATGTCGGCCGGTGCGACGTCGTTGGCCACCAGCACCAGCGGCTCTTCGCCGCCGAAGTCGCGCGGCTGCACCAGCTCTGGGGCGACCGGGGCGGTCGTCTGGCCCGGCTTCACGCGCGCCAGGTAACGCAGCAGTCGTTCGGCGAGCTGCTCGACATCGGCCTTGCGCTCGCGCAGGTACTCGTCGTCCATCTCGTCGAACTGGCGAGCCAGCACTTCGAGCTGCGCCGACAGCGCCCACTCGGCGTTGTAGTGGCGCTCGACGATCCACTGCTTGGTCGCTGACGTCATCGTCTCGTCGTGCAGCAGCATCTGGTGCACGTCGAGCAGCGCCGACAGCTCCGCCGGCGCGTCCGGCGACAGGTCTCGCTTGAGCGTGGCGAGCTCGGCCGACACCGCGTCGCGTGCCTGGCGCAGGCGCTCGATCTCGAGGTCGACGCGCTCGGACGGCACGAAATAGTGCGCGACGTCCACCCGGCTGGAGGCGATCAGCACGGCGCGGCCGATCGCGACGCCGCGCGAGACGGGAGTGCCGAAGACCTGGATGCTCATGCGTTCGGCTCCCGTCGGCGTGTCACTGGCCTTCGCCGAACTTGCCGTCGATCAGCGCGCGAAGCGCGTCCATCGCGGCCTGTTCGTCCTCGCCCTCGGTTTCGATCTCGACCTCGGCGCCCAGCCCTGCGGCCAGCATCATCACCCCCATGATGCTCTTGGCGTTCACCCGACGGCCGTTGCGGCTGAGGAAGACCTCGCTGCGGTAGCTGCCGGCCAGCTTGGTCAGCTTGGCCGAGGCGCGGGCGTGAAGACCGAGCTTATTGCTGATGGTGATTCGGGTCTTGATCATGTGGGCCCGGGGGGACTGCCTGATTCTGCCGGCGCGCGCCGCCGATCTGCATGACACCTTGCGCGCCCCCGGCCACGGCGCGCGCAACCAGTTCGTCCAGCGGAAGATGGGCATAACACAGCGTGCGCCAGAGCATCGGCACGTTGACGCCGGCGACGACACGCGCACTGACGCCGTCGGCCAGTTCCAGCGCCGCATTGCACGGCGTAGCGCCGAAGACGTCGACGAGGATCAGCGCCTCCTGGGCACCGAGTTCGGCGAGCAGCGCACGCGCGCGCTCGACGACCTGCTCCGGCTGCATGCCGGGCTCGACGTCCAGGGCCGCCAGCCCGGAGCCGCAGTCCGGATAGACGTGAGCCGCCACTGCGCGCAGAGACGACGCGAGCGGGGCGTGGGCGATGACGAGCAGGGCAGCCATGGCGTAAGTGCGCGGATTATCGGCAGCTTTGACCATCGCTTGCGCGCCGATTTTCGAGCAGGGCTTCCTCCGCCGGCCGGGCGCAAGGGGCGACGCCGAAACGCGCGCCGCCATGGCAGCGCCAGAATCGCCGCATGGAACAGCTCAAACCGGGCGCGCTCGCGGGGCTGCGCGTGCTCGACCTCTCGCGTGTGCTCGCCGGCCCCTGGTGCACGCAGACGCTCGCCGACCTCGGCGCCGACGTCGTCAAGGTGGAGCGCCCACGCTCCGCGCGCCACCCCGGCGGCGACGACACACGCGGCTGGGGCCCGCCGTTCCTGAAGGACGCCGATGGCCACGACAGCGCCGAGGCCGCCTACTTCGTCGGCACCAACCGCAACAAGCGTTCGGTGACGATCGACATCGCCCACCCCGACGGCCAGTCGCTGGTGCGCCGGCTGGCCGACACGGCCGACGTGATGATCGAGAACTTCAAGGTCGGCGACATGGCGCGCTACGGCCTGGACGCGCAGACGATGCGCGCCACGCGACCGCGCCTCGTCTACTGCTCGATCACCGGCTACGGCCAGACCGGCCCCTACCGCGACCGCGCCGGCTACGACTACGCGATCCAGGGCCTGGGCGGGCTGATGAGCGTGACCGGCGAGCGCGACGGCCTGCCCGGCGCCGGGCCGCAGAAGGTCGGCGTCGCGGTCGCCGATCTCTTCACCGGCATGTACGCGACGGTGGCCATCCTCGCGGCGCTGCGCCACCGCGACGCCACCGGCGAGGGCCAGGCGATCGACATGGCGCTGCTCGACACGCAGGTGGCGATGCTCGCCAACCTGGGCGCCAACTACCTGGCGACGAAGACGCCGCCGCGGCGTGTCGGCAACGCCCACGCCAACATCGTGCCCTACCAGGTGTTCGAGGTCGCCGACGGCCACGTGATCCTGGCGGTGGGCAACAACGGCCAGTTCAAGCGCTTCTGCGAGATCGCCGGCTGCGTCGAACTGGCGGCCGACGAACGTTTCGCGACCAACGCCGCGCGCGTGCGTCACCGCCAGTTGCTGATCCCGTTGCTGGAGCCGCTGCTGCGCCAGCGCCGGCGTGCCGACTGGCTGGCCGCACTCGACGCCGCCGGTGTGCCTTGCGGTCCGATCAACGACTTGGGCGAAGTCTTCGCCGACGAGCAGGTGCGTGCACGCGGCATGGTGACGCAGGTGGCACATCCGCAGCTCGGCGACATCGAACTGGTGGCCAGCCCGATGAAGCTGTCGGCGACACCGCCGGGGGTGCGGCGTGCGCCGCCGCTGCTGGGCGAGCACACCGACGAGGTGCTGCGCGAGATCGGCCTGGCCGAAGCCGAGATCGCCGACCTGCGCGCTCGCGGCGTCGTCTGAGCCGCTAGAGCGAGAAGACCTTGCGCAGGATCGCGCTGCCGGTGCCCACCGGGTCGGCGCGGATCTTCTTTTCTTCCTCGCCGATCATCAGGTACAGGCCGTCGAGCGCCTTGGCCGTCACGTACTGCTGGACGTTGGCGTCTTCCTGCCGGACGAGGCCGAAACGCATCGCCTTGCCGGCCACGGCGTTGTAGCGGTCGGCGAGCTTCACCTTCTCGGTCGCGCGCGTGACGATGGGCAGGAACTTCACGCCCAGCGGCTCGCGCGTCTTGCGGGCGAAGAAGTCGGTGACCGAGGTGTCGCCGCCGCGCACGATCTTCAGCGCGTCCTCGACGCTGATCGACTGCGCGGCACTGACCAGCAGCGTGCGCGCCTCGGGCACCGCGGCTTCGGCGGCGCGGTTCATCGCCGTGACGAGCTCGTCGATGCGTTTGCCCTGGCCGGCCGCGCGCAGCATGCCGGCGGCGTCTTCCAGCGCGCCGGGCAGCGGGATGCGCACCTTGGGGTTGCCGAGGAAGCCGTCCTGGCGGCCGAGCAAACCCACCGCAGCCACCGCGCCACGCTCCAGCGCGGCGCGCACGCCGGCGGCGGCATCGGTTTCGCTCAGCGCGGCGGCACGGCCGGCGAGCGGCCAGACGCTCGTCGCGGCAGCCAGGGTCCACGCGAATTGCCTGCGATCCATCGCAACTCCATCTAGACGGGAGACACGATCGTGCGCGCGGGCGCGCACGCTGGCAACCGATCAGCCTTCGGTGACGCCGGCTGCGTGCGCCTGCTGGTCGGCGTGGTAGCTGGAGCGCACCATCGCGCCGACGGCGGCGTGGCTGAAGCCCATCGCCGAGGCCTCGCGCTCGAACATCTTGAAGGTGTCCGGGTGCACGTAGCGGCGCACCGGCAGGTGGTGGCCGCTGGGCGCGAGGTACTGGCCGATGGTCAGCATCTCGATGCCGTGGGCGCGCATCTCGCGCATCACCTCGAGGATCTCCTCGTCGGTCTCGCCCAGGCCGACCATCAGCCCGCTCTTCGTCGGCACGCCCGGCACCTCCTCCTTGAAGCGCTTGAGCAGGTTCAGGCTGAAGGCGTAGTCGGCGCCCGGCCGCGACTCCTTGTACAGGCGCGGCACGGTCTCCAGGTTGTGGTTCATGACGTCCGGCGGCGCGGTCTTCAGGATCGCCAGCGCCTTGTCCAGGCGGCCGCGGAAATCGGGCACCAGGACCTCGATGCGCGTCGCCGGCGACGCATCGCGGATCGCGGTGATGCAGTCGACGAAGTGCTGGGCACCGCCGTCGCGCAGGTCGTCGCGGTCGACGCTGGTGACGACGACGTACTTCAGCTTCAGCGCGGCGACGGTCTGCGCCAGCTTCTTCGGCTCCTCGGCGTCCAGCGGGTCCGGGCGGCCGTGGCCGACGTCGCAGAACGGGCAGCGCCGCGTGCACTTGTCGCCCATGATCATGAAGGTCGCCGTGCCCTTGCCGAAACACTCGCCGATGTTCGGGCACGAGGCTTCCTCGCAGACCGTGTGCAGCTTCTGCTCGCGCAGCACGTTCTTGATCTCGTAGAAGCGCGAGGACGCCGAACCGGCCTTCACGCGGATCCACTCCGGCTTCTTCAGCACCTCGGCCGGCACCACCTTGATCGGAATGCGCGAGGTCTTGGCCTGCGACTTCTGCTTGGCGGTCGGGTCGTAGGCCGGGGTCTGGGGATCGGTCATGGCGCGGAGAGGCGGGCGTGAAGGCCCGGGATTATCCGCCCCGGGCTTTCGCCGCCCGGCCGTCAGGGTCGGCGCAGGGCTCAGGCCGGCGCCAGGCGGCGCGCCAGCGCCTGGCCGAAGGCGCGCGCCGCGTCCTCCCAGCCGACCTCGACGCCCAGCGAGCGCAGATCGACCGTCTTCAGCCCCTTGTAGCCGCAGGGGTCGATGCGCTCGAAAGGCTGCAGGTCCATCGCGACGTTCAGCGCCGCGCCGTGGTAGGTGCAGTGGCCGCTGACCTTGATGCCCAGCGCGGCGATCTTGCCCAGGCCGGCGAACGGGTCGTCGTCGCGCGGCACCAGGCGGGCGTGGCCGAAGGGGTCGTCCAGGCGCACGTAGATGCCCGGCGCGCCGCGCACGCGGTGGCCGGTGACGCCGACGGCGCCGAGCACGTCCAGCACCGCTTCTTCGAGGCGGAAGACGTATTCCTTGACGAAGTAGCTGGCGCGCCGCAGGTCGACGAGCGGGTAGGCGACGACCTGGCCGGGGCCGTGATACGTCACCTGGCCGCCGCGGTTGGTGCGCACGACCGGGATGTCGCCGGCCGCCAGCACGTGGGCGTCGCGCCCGGCGATGCCCTGCGTGAAGACCGGCGGATGCTCGACGAGCCAGATCTCGTCTTCGGTGTCGGCCGTGCGCGCCTCGGTGAAGCCGCGCATCGCGGCCTCGGTCTCGGCGTAGTCGCGCCGGCCTTGCAGCAGCAGCCGCATCGTGCCCGGCGTGCTCAGAGCACGACCTTGACCATCGGGTGCGTGCTCAGCGTGCGGTAGAGCTCGTCGAGCTGCTCGCGGCTCGTGGCCGTGACGATGATCGTCAGCCCCATGTAGTTGCCGCCCTTGCTCGGGCGACGCTCGACACGTTCGCGGTCGAACTCGGGATCGAAACGCAGCGCCACCGCGACGATGGCTTCCTCGAAGCCTTCGACGTGCGCGCCCATCACCTTGATCGGAAAGGCGCTCGGGTACTCGATGAGGCTTTGTTCGGGCGGGATGTCGGCCATCTTGACTTCAGATCGACTGCAGGCGCTTGGCCTGCTGGTAAGCCTCGTACAGGCGGGCATAAACCGGGCCCGGCTTGCCGCGCAGCGCGCCGTGGCCGACCGGCACGCCGTCCAGGCGCGTGACCGGCAGCACCTCCTTGGTCGCCGAGCTGAGCAGCACCTCGTCGGCCGACAGCAGCTCGGCCTCGGAGACCGGGCGCAGGCTGTAGGGGATGTCGCACTCCTCGCACAGCTCGCGCAGCAGCTCGAAGCGGATGCCTTCGAGCACATGGTCGCTCTTGGGCGCGCCGACCAGCGCGCCCTCCTGCACGATCCAGACGTTGCTCGACGAGGCCTCGGTGAGGAAGCCGTCGCGCAGCATGACGGTCTCGACGGCGCCGTGGTCGGCCGACATCTGGCGCGCGAGCACGTTGCCCAGCAGGCTGGTGCTCTTGATGTCGCCACGCTCCCAGCGGAAGTCGCGTGCGGTGATGCAGGCCACGCCGTGGTGGCGCTGCTCGGCCGTCGCGTGCTTCAGCGGGTTGACCATCATGAAGACGGTCGGCTCCAGGCCCTCGGGCATCACGTGGTCGCGCGGCGCGACGCCGCGCGTGACCTGGATGTAGACGACCTGGTCATCGACGCCGCGCGTCTCGGCCAGCGTCTGCACCAGGCAGCGGCAGCGCTCCAGCCACTCGTCGCGCGTGTGCGGGTTCGGGATGCGGATCTTCGCCAGGCTGCGCTCCAGCCGCGCCAGGTGCTCGTCGAAGCGGAACAGCCGCCGGCCGTAGACCGGCACGACGTCGTAGATCCCGTCGCCGAAGATGAAGCCGCGGTCCAGGACCGGGATCTTCGCCTCGGCGAGCGGGGTGTAGTGGCCGTTCAGGTAGCAGAGCGTGTCGGGCAGGGCGATCGCCATGACGGTCTCGGAGTGGACGCCGCGGAAGCCCCCAGATTACTTGATCCAGAGCCGCACGGCATCCCAGGCGCGGCCGAAGATGCCGGCCAGCGCCACCGGCTCCAGCACCTGCAGCGGGATCTGCGCCACGGTCGTGCCGCCGGCGGTCGTCACCTTCAGCGTACCGACGCGCTGGCCCTGCTGCAGCGGCGCGACCAGCGGGTCGGTGCGCTCGATCGAGGTCTTCAGCTTGTCGCCCTCGCCGCGCGGCACGGCGACGAAGATCGCGCCCGGCGCGCCCAGCCGGGCTTCGGACTTGTTGCCCTTCCAGACCGGCACGGTGGCGACGGCCTTGCCGGCGTCGAACAGGCGGATCGCGTCCCAGGCGGCGTAGCCCCAGTTCAGCAGCTTCTGGCTCTCGTTGGCGCGGGCCTGCATCGAGGCCGTGCCCATCACCACCGACAGCAGCCGGCGCTTGCCGTTGGGCATGTCGCGCTGGGCGCTGGCGACCAGGCAGTAGCCGGCGGCTTCGGTGTAGCCGGTCTTCATGCCGTCGACGCTCGGATCGCGGCCCAGCAGCAGGTTGCGGTTGTCCTGGCGAATGTTGTTGAACGCGAAGGCCCGCTCCGAATAGATCGGATAGAACTTCGGGTGGTCCTGGATGATGCGCGTGGCGATGTAGGCGATCTCGCGCGGCGTCGTCTTGTGGCCCGGTTCGGTCAGCCCCGACGGGTTCTTGAACTGCGTGCTCTTCAGGCCCCAGGCCTGGGCCTGCTTGTTCATCATCGCGACGAAGTTCTCGACCGTGCCGCCGACCGCCTCGGCCAGCGCGACCGTCGCGTCGTTGCCGCTCTGCACGATCATGCCGCGCAGCAGTTCGTCGACGCGCGGCTGCATGCGCGTGTCGATGAACATCAGCGAGCCGCCGTACTTGCGCTCGTCCCAGGCGCGCGTGGACACCGGCAGGCGCTGGTCCAGCGCCAGCTTGCCGTCGCGGATGGCGTTGAACACCAGGTAGGCGCTCATCAGCTTGGTCAGCGAAGCCGGGTCGGCCGGCGTGTCGGCATCGCGCTCGGCCAGCACCTGGTTGGCGCTGACGTCGATCAGGATGTACTGGCGGGCGGCGATCTCGGGCGGCACCGGCGCCTGGGCGTGGGCGCCGGCCACGAAGAAGGCCAGCGCCAGGGACAGGATTCGTTTCATCGGAAGGAGTCGGGTGGGTCAGCGGTGCCAGGCACCGACGACGATCTGCTTGAGCAGCGTGAGCTGCCCGTGGAAGAAATGGCCGGCGCCGGGCACCACCGTCAGCGGCAGCGACTGGGGACGCGCCCAGTCGAGCACCGCCGCCAGCGGCACGACCTCGTCGGCCTCGCCGTGGATCACGACGCTGTCCTGAGGCACCGGCGCGGCGCGGAAGTTCCGTACCGCGGGCGCGACGAGCACCTGGCGCTCGACCGGCGTGCCGGCGTCGGCCAGGCGCGCGGCGAGCTGGGTGGCGATCGCGCCGCCGAAGGAGAAGCCGCCGACCGCCAGCGGCAGCGAGGGGTCGCGGAAGGCGGCGGCGACGGCCAGCGCGTCGTCCAGCTCGCCGACACCGGCGTCCCATTCGCCGCCGGAGCCGCCGACACCGCGGAAGTTGAAGCGCACCGCGCGGTAGCCCAGCTGCACGAAGGCCCGCGCCAGCGTCTGCACGACCTTGTTGTCCAGCGTGCCGCCGTGCAGCGGATGCGGATGGCAGAGCACGGCCACGCCGCGCAGGCCGGCCGCAGGGGCGTCGATCGCGACGTCCAGCTGGCCGACCGGGCCGGGAATCGCCCGGCGCTCGGTGGCGGCGTTCATCGGCCGACGTCGGGCGGCAGCATCAGGCGCTCGACGGGCCGCCCGTTCTTCAGGTGCGACTCGACGATCTCGTCGATGTCCTCGCGGTCGACGTAGGTGTACCAGGTGCCTTCGGGGTAGACGACGGCCACCGGGCCGCCGGCGCAGCGGTCCAGGCAACCGGCCTTGTTGACACGCACGCCGCCGGCGCCGGCCAGGCCCTCGGCCTTGACGCGCGCCTTGCAATGTTCGAACGCCTCCTGAGCGCCCTGGCGGGCGCAGCTCGACTCTCCGGCGGGCCGCTCGTTGAGGCAGAAGAAGATGTGATGCCGGAAATAGCTCATTGCGGGATTGTAGGCAGCGCCCCCGGCACGGGCGCCGCGCAAGGGCTCAGTCGCGCGCGGCCAGGCGGGCGAGCAGCCAGCCGCCGGCGGCATACGGCCAGAGCCAGCCGATCCACTGCGACAGCCCGTGGAAACGCACGAAACGGCCCTGCTCCCAGCTCTGCAGGCTGTCGGCGAAATAGGGGTCCGACGGCGCCTGGGCCACCAGCGTCACCAGCACCGTCAGCACGACCAGCCCGAGTCCGCAGGCGACGCGCCGGCCGACCGGCGCCAGCAGCAGCGCGATGCCGGCGGCGGCCAGCAGCGCCGGGCCGACGGTCGGCGTCAGCCAGGCCAGCGCGTGCTGCGGGCCGAAGTTCAAGAGCGTCGACAGCGTCATCGCCGCCGCGCCCAGCGCCAGCGCGCCGGCCACCAGCACCGTGCGCCGCCAGCCCGGCGCGACGACCGCATACGCCACCAGGCAGGGCGCGAGCAGGCCCAGCGTCGTGACCGCGGCTTCGGCCGGCAGCCACAGGCGCTCGGTCGGCGTCGGCACCGAAGCCAGCAGTTCGTAGACCGGGTCGGCCCAGGGCACCTCGTCCAGCCAGTCGAGCACGTAGCCGCGCAGGCGCTCGCCGAACTGGCCCAGACCCAGCGGCACCGGTGCCGGGAACAGCAGGCCCATCGGCCACAGCGCCAGCAGCGCCAGCGCCCCGGCGCTGCGCGGCACGAACCAGCGCTGGCGCAGGCCGTGCCAGCGGTCGATCAGACCGACGGCGTGCAGCGCCGCGCCGACCAGCGCGCCGACGGCGCCGCCGGCAGCGTTCAGCACGAAGTCCTTCAGCGAGGAGTAGCGTGTCGGCAGGAACTGCTGCGTGACTTCGGCGCCGTAGGACATCGCCGCCGGCAGCAGCACGCCCAGCGCCAGCGCCGGCAGCGGCCGCCAGCCGCTGCGCCGTGCGGCGATCAGCAGCAGCGCGCCCAGCGGCGCGTAGCCGACGAAGTTGGACCAGTCGTCGAACGCCGTCGCCCAACGCGGCCAGTGCAGCACCAGCAGCGCGCTGAACTGCTGGCCCGGCGGCCAGCGCCAGCCCTCGAACGGGAACAGGCTGGCGTAGACGATCAGCGCCGCGAACGCCGCCGCCAGCGGCGTCGCCGAGCTGCGGTGACGTTCGGTCGTCACGCGTGCGCCGCGCCCTCTAGAAGGGCTTGACGACGACCAGCACGACGATCGCCATGAACAGGATCACCGTGACTTCGTTGAAGACCCGGAACCACTTGTGCGAACGTTTGTTGGCCGAGTTCTCGAAGTCCTTCAGCACGCGGCGGCAGAACTCCTGGTAGACGAGGATCGCGGCCACCAGCGTCAGCTTGGCATGCAGCCAGCCGGCCCCGGCACCGACGCCGTAATACAGCCACAGCAGCAGCCCCAGCACGAAGGTCGGGACCATCAGGATCATCATGAAGCGGTAGAGCTTGCGCGCCATCAGCAGCAGGCGCTCGCGCTCGGCATGGCTGTCCGGCGGCACCATCGCCAGATTGACGAACAGACGCGGCAGATAGAACAGCCCGGCGAACCAGCTCGCCACGAAGATTATGTGGAAGGCCTTGACCCAGAGGTAGCTCATCGGGCCATTATGGCGGGCGCCACGAGGCTGAAAAAAGGAGGCCCCGGCCGGGGGCCGGGGCCAGCAAGCCTTATCGCTGTCATCACGGTAAGGCACCTGCTCAGGGAGGAAAAGCAGGGAATGACCGCCGCGCGTGCGGCTATCATTCATCGGTCACTTTAGCAGAGTGACCGGCGAAGAGCCAACCGAAATCCGTCGGGCCTTCGCAGGCGTGTGACACGCTCCAGAACCCCCAGGATCCGATCGTGCGTACCCTCCCTCCGTTCCCCGCGAGCCGGCCCCGCCGGCTGCGCCGCGATGCCTTCACCCGCGCCCTCGTGCGCGAGCATCGGCTGGCCCCCGAAGACTTCATCCTCCCGGTGTTCGTGCTCGAAGGCACGAAGCAAGTGCAGGACGTGCCGAGCATGCCCGGCGTGCAGCGCATGAGCCAGGACGTGCTGTTCGGCGTCGCCGAACAGTGCCTGGAACTCGGCGTCCCGGTGCTGGCGCTGTTCCCGAACATCGACGCGTCGCTGAAGACGCCCGACGGCCGCGAAGCGACCAACCCCGACGGCCTGATCCCGCGCACCGTGCGCGCGCTGAAGGACCGCTTCCCCGAACTCGGCGTGATGACCGACGTCGCGCTGGACCCGTACACCAGCCACGGCCAGGACGGCCTGCTCGACGAGACCGGCTACATCATCAACGACGCCACCGTCGAGGTGCTGACCGCCCAGGCGCTGACGCATGCCGCGGCGGGCGTCGACATCGTCGCGCCCAGCGACATGATGGACGGCCGCATCGGCACGATCCGCAACGCGCTGGAGGCCGGCGGCCACATCCACACGCGCATCATGGCCTACAGCGCCAAGTACGCGAGCGCCTTCTACGGCCCGTTCCGCGACGCCGTCGGCACGCGCGGCACGCTGGGCAAGAGCGACAAGAAGGTCTACCAGATGGACCCGGGCAACTCCGACGAGGCCCTGCGCGAAGTGGCGCTGGACATCGCCGAGGGCGCCGACATGGTGATGGTCAAGCCCGGCCTGCCGTACCTGGACATCGTGCGCCGCGTGAAGGACGAGTTCGGCATGCCGACCTTCGCCTATCAGGTCAGCGGCGAGTACGCGATGATCAAGGCCGCCGCCGCCAACGGCTGGCTGGACCACGACGCCGTGATGATGGAAGCGCTGCTCGCCTTCAAGCGTGCCGGCGCCGACGGCATCCTGACCTACTTCGCGCTCGACGCCGCGCGGCTGCTGCGGCAGCGCTGATCCGCCTGCATGCGGGTCTTCCACGTCGGCGCGCCGGGTTTCCGTGAACTCGACGCGCTGCCGGAAACGCTGCCGGCCGAGGGCTTCCTCTGGATCGGCAGCGCGCGCCGCGTCTTCGAGCTGCGGCAAGGCGAGTTGCAGGCGGCGCTGCAGCGCTGGAGTCTCGGCGCGCTCGTCGACCTGCACGTCTCGGACCTGCTGAACAACCAGCTGCCGAGCCACTACGACTACACCTCCTGGTACGACCTGCTGGTCTTTCGCCGCCTCGCCGCGGCCGCCGGCAGCCAGGACCTGTTCGTCGACGACGAACACGGCACGATGGCCAGCGCCGAACGCGCGCTGCGTGCGATCGACACCAGCCCGGTCGGCTTCGCCGTCTTCGACCGTGTGCTGATCACCGTGCACCCGACCGACTGCGCCGTGCACGAGCACTTCGCCACGCGCCTGGCCGGCGCCGGCGCGCGCCTGCCGGCCAGTCCGCCGGACCTGATGCTGCGCATGGTCAACCACATGGTCGACAGCTATCTCGACCTGCGCCGGCTGCTGACGCGCCAGCTCGGCTACCTGCAGCAGCGCCTGCTCGACCCGAAGAGCCGCTTCGGCGACTGGAGCGTGCTGCTGCAGTCGCGCACCGCGCTGCACGCGCTGGAAGACACCTGCGAGGACCAGCGCAGCGCGATGCAGGAGTGGATCGACGCGCTCGACGAATGGCCCGAGCCGGCCGAAGCCGCGGCCCAGCGTGAACGCGAGCTGCTGCGCGTGCGTTCGCGCGACGTGCTCGAACACGTCGAACGCGTGCTCTCGCACGTGCGCCGGCTGGAGCACTCGGCCGAGACCGCGGTGCAGATGCACTTCTCGGCGGTGGCACACCGCACCAACGACATCATGCGCACGCTGACGGTGCTGACCGCCGTCTTCCTGCCGCTGAACCTGATCACCGGCTTCTTCGGCATGAACTTCGACTTCCTGCCGCTGGTGCATTCGAGCAACGGCATCTGGGTCGCGATCTGGCTGATGCTGGCCGTCGGCGTCGGCCTGGCGGTGTTCTTCTGGCGCAAGCGCTACCTCGGCGAACAACGCCGCTGACCCCGTTCCCCCGATGAGCCGTCCCACCCGCCGCCAGCTGGCGGTCCTGCTGCTGCTGACCCTGATCTGGGGCCTGAACTGGCCGGTGATGAAACTAGGCGTCAGCGGCTTCCCGCCGCTGTCCTTCCGCGCCGTGTCGATGCTCGCCGGGCTGCCGCTGTTCGGCCTGGCGCTGGTGGCGATGCGGGTGCCGCTGGCGCTGCCGCGCGAGCACTGGGGCGAGCTGCTGCGGCTGACGGTGTCCAACATGCTGGTCTGGCACGTCGTCGTGATCCTCGCGATCCCGTCGCTGAGCTCGGGCCGCGCGGCGATCCTCGGCTACTCGATGCCGGTGTTCGCGGCGCTCTGGGGCCGCTGGCTGTTCGGCGACCGGCTCGGCTGGCGCCAGCTCGCCGGCGTCGCCGCCGCCGGACTCGGCGTGGTGCTGCTGCTGGCGCACGAGGCCGGCCGCCTGGCCGGCGCGCCCTGGGCCGCGGCGGCGATGCTGCTGGCCGCGGCGACCTGGGCCTACGGCACGCACCGCCTGCGTCGCAGCACGATCCCGGTGCCGCTGCTGGCGGTGTCGTTCTGGATGACGGCGGTGACGACGGTCGTGATGAGCGTGCTGGCGCTGACCTTCGAGTCGCAGCGCTGGACGCTGCCGCCGGCGCCGGTGGCCTGGGCCATCGCCTACAACGCCATCGGCGTGTTCTGCTTCGCGCAGGCGGCCTGGTTCTACCTGGCGCGCACGCTGCCGCCGGTGGCCAGCTCGATCAGCGTGATGATGATCCCGGTGCTGGGCACCTTCTCCGGCGCGCTGGTGCTCGGCGAGACGCTGCACTGGCAGGACTTCGCGGCGATGCTGCTGATCGTCGCCGCGATCGCCTCGGTGCTGGCGCGGCCCGCGAAGACCGGCTGAGCCGCCGCGGGATCAGCCCCGGGCGTAGGGATCGGCGAAACCCAGCGCCGCGAGCAGCTCGGTCTCGCGCGCTTCCATCGCCTCGGCCTCGCCGTCGTCCTCGTGGTCCCAGCCCTGCGCGTGCAGCGTGCCGTGCACCAGCAGATGGGCGTAGTGCGCTTCCAGCGTGACGCCCTGCTCGGCGGCCTCGCGCTCGACGACCGGCGCACAGAGGACCAGGTCGGCGACGACTTCGGGCTCGTGCTCGTAGTCGAAGGTCAGCACGTTGGTCGCGTAGTCCTTGCCGCGGTACTCGCGGTTGAGCATGCGGCCCTCGTCCTCGTCGACGATGCGCACCGCGATGCGGCCGTCGGTCTCGAGCGCCGTGCGCACGAAGCGCGCGACGCGGTGGCGCGCGAGCGCGCCGCGGTGGCGGGCGTCGGCGAACTGCAGCGACAGTTGGAGTTCAGGCTTCACGCGGCTCCCGGGCGGAGTCGTAGGCCTCGACGATGCGCGCCACCAGCGGGTGGCGCACGACGTCGGCGGCGGTGAAATCGGTGAACGCGATGCCCGGCACGCGCTGCAGGATGCGCCGCGCCTCGACGAGGCCGCTGGCCATGCCCTTGGGCAGGTCGACCTGGCTGACGTCGCCGGTGACGACGCACTTGCTGCCGAAGCCGATGCGCGTGAGGAACATCTTCATCTGCTCGCGCGTCGTGTTCTGCGCCTCGTCGAGGATCACGAAGGCGTGGTTCAGCGTGCGCCCGCGCATGAAGGCCAGCGGCGCGATCTCGATCTGGCCGCGCTCGAAGGCCTTGGTGACGCGGTCGAAACCCATCAGGTCGTAGAGCGCGTCGTACAGCGGGCGCAGGTAGGGGTCGACCTTCTGCGCCAGGTCGCCGGGCAGGAAACCCAGGCGCTCGCCGGCCTCGACGGCCGGGCGCGTCAGCACGATGCGCTGCACGCCGTGGCGCTCCAGCGCATCGACGGCGCAGGCCACCGCAAGGAAGGTCTTGCCGGTGCCCGCGGGGCCGATGCCGAAGGTGATGTCGTGCGACAGGATCTGGCGCAGGTACTGCACCTGGTTCGGCGTTCGCCCGACGAGGTCCGCGTGGCGCGTGTGCAGCACGATGCGCTCGGCGCTGCCGTCGGTCGGCGTGCCGGGCGCGGGCGGCGGCATCGCGCCGGCTTCGGCCAGTGCGAGCTGCAGGCGGCGTTCGCCGATCGGCGCCTCGGCCTGTTCGTACAGGCGGTCGAGCAGCGCGACGGCACGTTCGACCGCCGGCCGCGGGCCGTCGATGCGGAAGCTGTCGTTGCGGCGCGCGAGCGTGACGCCGAGCCCGGCTTCGATGGCGCGCAGATGCGCGTCGAGCGGGCCGCAGAGGTGGGCGAGGCGACGGTGGTCGGCCGGGGCGAGCGTGTGGCGGCGGATCAAGCGGCGAGGATGCGGGGGGACGACGGGAACTGCCATTGTCGCAGCGCTGCCGGGCAAGCGGCATGCCTCAGAATCGGCCGACATGTCGCCGCTCGCCCTGCTCCGCCGCCTGTCGTCGCTGCTGCTCCTGCTGCTGGCCGTGTTCGCCTTGCCGGCCGCGGCCCAGACACTGCGCATCACCTCGGCGCTGGCGGCGCCGGGCGACACACCCGGCTTCCCGGCCGACGCCGACGCCAAGCCGGTCGACCTGCCCGATGACTGGTCGCGTTCGCGCCCCGGCGCCAGCGGCCCGGTCTGGTACCGCATCGGCTTTCGCGCCCCGGAGCGCCCGGGCGACGACGAGCTGAGCGCGCTGTACATCGAACGCGCCTGCACCAACCTCGAGGTCTACCTCAACGGCCAGTTGGTGTTCAGCGGCGGGCGCATGCGCGAGCCGCTGACCAACAACTGCGGCCAGCCGCAACTGGTGACGCTGCCCTCGGCGCTGATCGCGCCGGAGCTGAACACGCTGGACATCAAGGTCGCCGGCCAGCCGCAGGCGCGTGTCGGCTCGCGCTGGCGCGCCGGCGGGCTGTCGGCGCTGGAGCTGGGGCCGCAGTCGCTGCTGCTGCACCGCCAGGCACGCCAGAACACCTTCGCCGTCGCGCTGCCGCAGGCGCTGTCGGCAACGCTGCTGCTGATGGGCAGCTTCATGTTCGTGCTCGGCACGATCAACCGGCGCGAATCGCACCTGGCCTACTTCGGCGCGCTGTCGGTGCTGTGGTCGGCGCTGGAGGCGCGGCTGTGGCTGCGCACGGTGCCGGTGGACGCCGCGGTCGCCGAGTTCCTGCTCTGTTCGCTGCTGGCCTTCATCACGCTGGCGGCGGTGCAGTTCCTGCTGCGCTACGCCCAGCACCGCAGCCGCATCGCCGACCGGCTGCTGCCGCTGCAGTGCGCGGCGATGCCGGCGACGCTGGTGCTCGCCGGCCCCGAACGGCTGCATGTGCTGACGATGCTGTGGTCGCTGGTGCTCGGGCTGCAGGTCGGCGCCGCGGCGATCTACTACCTGCGCGCGCAGTGGCGCGCGCACTCGCGTTCGTCGTGGGTGATGGCGGCGACGCTGGGCACGCTGGCGCTGGCCGGCCTGGTCGAGTTCGTCTCGCAACAGGTCGGCGGCAACCCGATGCCGGCCCAGGCGGCGCGCCTGGTCGCGCCGCTGATGTTCGTCGTCGTCGGCATGCGCCTGGTGCAGCAGCACGGGCGCGCGCTGCAGGAAGCCGAACTCGGCCGCGCCCACCTGGAGGAGCGCGTGCGCGAGGCCACGGCCGAGATCGAGCGCAACTTCCGCCAGCTCGCCGAGCTGCGCGTCGAACAGATCACCGAACGCGAACGCAAGCGCATCGCCGCCGACCTGCACGACGACCTCGGCGCCAAGCTGCTGACCATCGTGCACACCAGCGACGACCAGCGCATCTCGACGCTGGCACGCGAGGCGCTCGAGGAGATGCGGCTGTCGGTGCGCGGCCTGACCGGCCGCGCCGTGCGCCTGGCCGACGCGCTGGGCGACTGGCGCGCCGAGGTCGTCAACCGGCTCGCCCAGGCCGGCATCCAGGCCGAGTGGGAAGCGCCCGAGGACCTGACGCAGATGCTGTCGGCACGCGCCTTCGTGCAGACCACGCGCATCCTGCGCGAGGCGACGAGCAACATCATCAAGCACAGCGGCGGCTCGCACGCCTCGGTGACCTGCACGGTGGCCGACGGCGACTTCAAGGTCGTCGTCCAGGACGACGGCGAGGGCATCAAGATCGAGAACGACGGCCGGCTGGACCGCGGCCACGGCATGGCGACGATGAAGAACCGCGCCAAGCAGCTGCAGGGCCAGTGTCTCGTCGAATCCGCACCCGGCCGCGGGACCGTGATACGGCTCACGATCCCGCTCGACCGGGCGCTCGAGGCCGCCTCCTAGCCCGTCCCGCGACACCCTGCTGCTGTTAGCATAAGTTTTCGGCCCGAACCAGCCCGATCCCATGAAGAACGTCCTGCTGCTCGAAGACCTGCCCGAGATCCGCGCCTGGATGCGCAAGCTGGTGCTTCAGGTCTTTCCGACCGCGCAGATCTCCGAGAGCGCCCGTGTCCAGGACGCGATCTCGCTGGCGGCGGCCGTCAAGTTCGAACTCGCGCTGATCGACCTGGGCCTGCCCGATGGCAGCGGCGTCGACGTCGTCACCAAGCTGCGCGACGTGCAGCCCGACGCGCAGTCGGTCGTCGTCACGATCCACGACGACGACGAGCACCTGTTCCCGGCGCTGCAGGCCGGCGCCTTCGGCTACATCCTGAAGGAGCAGCCGCGCGAGCTGATCGTCGAGCAGCTGCAGCGCATCAGCCAGGGCGAGCCGCCGCTGTCGCCGTCGATCGCGCGGCGCATGATGGCCCACTTCACGCAGAAGGCGAAGCCGCAGACCTCGCTGCTGCCGCACGTGCAGCTGACCGACCGCGAGAGCGAAGTCCTGCTGCGCGTGGCCAAGGGCTACACGCTGCCCGAGATCGGCGTGCAGCTCGGCCTGTCGCGCCACACGATCGCCGACTACGTCAAGCAGATCTACCGCAAGCTCAACGTGAGTTCGCGCGCCGAGGCGGCGCTGGAAGCGCAGCGCCTGGGCCTGTTCCGCTGATCTGCCGCCGGGCCGGCGGCCCGGCGCGGCGACAATCGCGGCCATGATCGGACGACTCTCCGGCACGCTGGCCGAAAAGAACCCTCCGCAGGTGCTCGTCGACGTCGGCGGCGTCGGCTATGAAGTCGACGTGCCGATGAGCACGTTCTATCACCTGCCCGCGCTCGGCGAGCGCGTCGTGCTGCTGACCGAGTTCGTCGTGCGCGAGGACGCGCAGCAGCTCTTCGGCTTTCTCACCGCGAGCGAACGCGCGACCTTCCGGCTGCTGGTCAAGATCAGCGGCGTCGGCCCGCGCATGGCGCTGGCACTGCTGTCGGGGCTGTCGGTGGCCGAGCTGTCGCAGGCCGTCGCAGCACAGGACGGCGCCCGCCTCGTGAAGGTGCCGGGCATCGGCAAGAAGACCGCCGAGCGTGTGCTGCTGGAACTGAAGGGCAAGCTCGCGCCCGATCTGGGCCTGCCGTCGGCCGCCGGCGGTGCCGGCGACGCCCACGCCGACATCGTGCAGGCGCTGATGGCGCTGGGCTACAACGAGCGCGAGGCGCAGGCCGCGGCCAAGGCGCTGCCCAAGGACGTGGGCGTCAGCGAGGGCATCAAGCTGGCGCTGAAAGCCTTGAACCGTTAGCCCCCGAGCTCGCTTTCGCTCGCTACCCCCGAGGGGGCCGTCCGCCAACGAACCGGCGGAGCCGGTCCGTGGCGGGAAGCTGTGTCGCGCGGAGATCATCGGACCTCGCGCGCCGGATTCAGTGGCCCGAGTGCTTCATCGCCGGCATCGCGGCGTTCATCGCCTTCACCGGCACCTGCAGCTCGACGCTCTCGCGCTTCTTGTCGGCGCCTTCGAAGACCAGCGTCACCGGCACCGTCGAACCCGCTTCCAGCGGCTTCTTCAGGTCCATCAGCATCACGTGATAGCCGCCGGGCTTGAGCTCGACGGTCTGGCCGGCCGGCAGCGCCAGGCCGTCGGCGAGCGCACGCATCTTCATCACGTTGCCTTCCATCGCCATCTCGTGCACCTCGGCGACGCCGGCCACCGGCGACGAGACGCCGACCAGGCGCGAGCCCTGCACCGAGCTGATCTGGGCGAACAGGCCGGTCGCCTTCTGCTGCGCGACGGTGCCGCGGATCCAGGCGTCCTTGACGGTGGTCTGGGCCGAGGCGGCCGCGGCGGCCAGGCTGATCAGCACGCCGATCGCGGCGGCAGCGGTACGGTTCATCGGGAAAACTCCTTCGGTCGTCGGCGGCCGACGCAGCCACCGGGCGGGGCAGTCTAGCTCGCCATAATCCGGCCCCATGGCGATCAAGACCGACGACTTCGGCTCCACCCCGGCCCCGCGCGTGGTCAGCGCCGCCCCTGCCTCGCCCAACGAGGAGGCGATCGAACGTGCGCTGCGGCCCAAGGTGCTCGACGAGTACGTCGGCCAGGCGCGTGCGCGCGAGCAGCTCGAGATCTTCATCCACGCCGCCCGCGGCCGCGCCGAGGCGCTGGACCACGTGCTGCTGTTCGGCCCGCCGGGGCTGGGCAAGACGACGCTGGCGCACATCGTCGCCGCCGAACTCGGCGTCAACCTGCGCCAGACCTCGGGGCCGGTGCTGGAGAAGCCGCGCGACCTGGCGGCGATCCTGACCAATCTCGAGAAGAACGACGTGCTGTTCATCGACGAGATCCACCGCCTGTCGCCGGTCGTCGAGGAGATCCTCTACCCGGCGCTGGAGGACTACCAGATCGACATCATGATCGGCGACGGCCCGGCGGCACGTTCGATCAAGCTCGACCTGCAGCCGTTCACGCTGGTCGGCGCGACGACCCGCGCCGGCATGCTGACCAACCCGCTGCGCGACCGCTTCGGCATCGTCGCGCGGCTGGAGTTCTACACGTCCGACGAGCTGACGCGCATCGTCACGCGTTCGGCCGGGCTGCTGGGTGTCGAGGTCGACCCGGCCGGCGCGCTCGAAGTCGCGCGGCGCTCGCGCGGCACGCCGCGCATCGCGAACCGGCTGCTGCGCCGCGTGCGCGACTACGCCCAGGTCAAGGGCGACGGCCGCATCGACGCGCCGATCGCCGACAAGGCGCTGGCGCTGCTGGACGTCGACCCGCTGGGTTTCGACGTCATGGACCGCAAGCTGCTGGAGGCGGTGATCCACCGCTTCGACGGCGGCCCGGTCGGCCTGGACAACGTCGCCGCGGCGATCGGCGAGGAGCCGGGCACGATCGAGGACGTCATCGAGCCCTACCTGATCCAGCAGGGCTACCTGCAGCGCACGCCGCGCGGCCGCGTCGCGACGCTCGCCGCCTACCGCCACCTGGGCCTGACGCCGCCGCAGCGGGCCGGGGGCGACCTGTTCGGCGTCAACTGAAGCACCGGCCGGCGCCGGGGCCGTGAAGCCCGTCACACCCGCCGCCGGCGCTTAACAGTCAGTTACGACCTCGCCGGCATACTTCCTCAAGCCGCATCGCAGGACGCCGATGTCCCGTGGGAGCGGATGGCCCGGTCGCACGCCCGTCCGCACCGCCACCGCTGGCGCTGTTCGATGCCGACACGACCGAGATCCCCGATGACGCTCCGTTCACGCCCCGCCGCGCCTGCCGGTTTCACGCTGATCGAACTGATGATCGCGCTGGCCGTGCTGGCGATCCTCACCGCCGTCGCGCTGCCCTCCTACAACAGCTACGTTCGCCGGGCCAAGATCCCGGTCGGGCTCGATGCGCTGTCGGCTTTCGCGACGCGCATGGAGCAGCGCTATCAGGACGTGGGCAACTACGGCAGCAACAGCGCCTGCGCGTTCACGCCGAGCAACGTCGACAACTTCACGCTGAGCTGCGAACTCACCAACAGCGGCCAGGGTTTCACCGCCACCGCCACGGGCACCGGCACGGTCTCCGATTTCAGCTTCACGATCAACGCCAGCGGCGCGCGCACGACGACCTACAAGAGCACCACGCTGAACTGCTGGAGCACCAAGGGCACGGTATGCGACACCTGAAGCACCGCGGCCTGACCCTGATCGAACTGATGGTCGCACTGGCCATCGGCGCGATGCTGATGCTCGCGGCGGCGCCGCATTTCGCCGAGTTCATCTCGAACTCGCGCCTGCGCGAAGCCGGCAACGTGCTCTACACGCAGACGCTGTACGCGCAGAGCGAGGCGCTGAAGCGAAACGCCACGGTGAGCCTGGCGATCGACGGCTCGACCGTCACCGTGACCGACGTCGCCGCCAACTCGGCGCTGCGCACCGTCACGCTGAGCGGCAACGTCGCCGCCTCCGAGGCCAAGACGATCAGCTTCAACGGCCGCGGCATGATCGCCGCCGACGCGTCGGTCGACCTCGGACTGCCCGACCAGACCTGCTCCGCCGACCTGCGCTGCCCCGGCCTGCGCGTCGAAGGCGGCGGCGCGATCCGGCTGTGCGGCGATCACACGGGGACCTGCTGATGCGCACGCCTCGGCCCCGCCGTCGGACGGCCGGTTTCGGCCTGCTCGACGCCCTCATCGCGCTGGTCATCCTGTCGGTGGGCCTGCTCGGGCTGACGCGGCTGCAGGCGCGCTCGCTGAGCTACGGCACCGAGGCCGACCAGCGTGTGAAGGCCGTGCAACTCGGCAGCGAACTGCTGAGCACGGCGATGGTCGACTCGAGCAATCCGGGGTGCTACCTGCTGCCGACCGCCGGCACCTGCACGAGCGACGCCGCCAAGACCTACGCCGCAACCGTGAAGACGCGCGTCGCCAGCGGCCTGCCCGGCGGCACGGTGACGGTGACCTACGACGCCACCAAGCACCAGATGAAGATCGTCATCACCTGGACCGGCAAGGGCAGCCGCGAGAGCGGGGCCAGCGACACCACGCGTCGCATGGAGGCCAGCACCTATGTCTGAGCCCCGCGGCCCGGGCCGGCGCAGGCAGCGCGGCCTGTCGATCATCGAGGTCATGGTCGGCATGGTGATCGCGCTGATCATCAGCCTGGCGGCTGCCGGCAGCGCGCGCACCTTCACGGCCTCGCAGCGCCAGGGCATCGGCGCGGGCGGCGTCGCCGTCAACCTGACGACGACGATGGCGACGCTCAAGGACGACGCCTCGTCGGCCGGCCTGGGATTCTTCGGCACACGCGACTCCGACAACGTCTCGCAGTTCGCCTGCCACAAGATGCATCTGTCGTACAAGGCGACGAAGCTCTTCGACGGCACGGCCTTCTCGCCGATGCTGATCACGCACGGCGACCACAACGACCAGGTCGACCTCGTCTACGCCAGCAGCATCGACGGCGGTGCCGACGTGCTGCTGTCCGGCACGGCCGGCGCGACCAGCGCGCAGGCCCAATCCCTGCTGACCGCCGCCGTCGGCCAGCTGGTGATGCTGATCCCCGGCTCGGCCGGCTCGAGCAGCGAACCCTGCCTCGTGCGCGGGGTGACCGGCGTCACCGCGGCAACCTCGACGACACCCCCGACGCCGCTGACCTTCGCCTTCGCCAATAGCAACAACTACAACCAGGCGGCGTTCACGAACACGCCGGCGTTCAGCGAGAGCAACAAGGACCGCATCATCGTCCTGGGCAACCTGAACTGGCGCCGCTACCGGCTCGACGGCACGACGCTGCTGTACGAGCAGCCGATCCTCGGCACGTCGTCGACCCTGCTGCGCAACGTGATGTCCTTCCGCGCCCAGTACGGCGTGGCGACCAACGGCACGAGCAATGACCTGAGCTGGGTCGACGCGACCGGCAGCTGGGCGGCCGTCTCCGGCGCCACGGTCGACCGCATCCGCGCCGTGCGTTTCGGCATCGTCGTGCGCAGCGCGCAGCCCGAGCGCCCGACCGGCGGCGGCTCGTGCGAGGCCAGCCCGGCCAAGCCGAGGGACCCGCTCGACCCGGTCAACACCGAGGTCGAGCCGGACGTCGCGAACTGGCAGTGCTACCACTACCGCAGCGAGACCGTCGTCGTGCCGCTGCGCAACTTCGTCTGGTGACGCCGATGAAGCCCGCCCTGCGCCGCCTGCAGCGCCGTGCCGAACGCGGCGTGACGATGGTCGTCGTGCTGATCCTGCTGACCGTGATGCTGCTCGGCGGTCTCGCACTGGCGCGCATGACCGAAGCCGGCACGATCGCCGGCGGCAACGTCGCATTCCACGAATCGGCGCTGCAGGCCAGCGAAATCGGCCTGAACGCCGCATTCGAGGCCGTCAGAAACCTTGCCAACGAACAGACCAGCGCGAACAACTGGTACTCGCCGGTGGAAGTGGCCAAGGACGGCAAGGGCGTCCCGAACGTCACCTGGAGCAACGCGCCGTCGATCACCGTCGGCGCCAACACCGTGCGTTACGTGGTCGAGCGCGCCTGCAACGTCGCCTCCATCACGGATCCGCTGCAGGAGTGCCTGGTCAAGCAGATTCCCCAGCCCAAGAGCCGGGTCGTCGGGACCGAGGAACTCACCCCGCCGAACTCCAGACAGTTCCGCATCACGGTGCGAGTCGAAGGGCCCAAGGGCACCGTCGTCATCGTGCAATCCCTCGTGACCAAGTGAGCAAGGCCGAACGATGAAGTCCGTCCTGCAGTTCTGCGCTTCCGCCGCCGCGCTGGCCACACTGCTGGCCGCCGCCACCGCCTCGGCGACCGACATCGCCGAGTTGCCGCTGAAGGCCTCGGTGCTGGCCAAGCCCAACGTCATCTGGGGTCTCGACGACTCCGGGTCGATGGACTTCGAGGTCATGCTGAAGACCAACGACGGCGCGTTCTGGTGGGACAACACCAACGGCACCGGTTACAGCTCGGGCCAGCCGATCTTCTACGACTCGGGGGTCTCCAGCAGCCAGTACCGCAAGCTCGCCTACCTGTTTCCCAACGGCTCGGGCGATGGCGAGCGCGAGCTGACCGACAGCACCAACGACCACTTCGCGATCATGCCGAGCGACGAGTTCGCCTGGCTGCGTTCGTCCTCGTACAACCCGCTGTACTACAACCCCGACGTCACCTACAAGCCGTGGTCGCCGGCCTACATCGGCAGCGCGGTGCAGGAGTTCGGCAATGCGACGGCCTCTTCGGCCAAGTCGCACCCGCTGTACGCCTCGTCGATGGACCTGACGACGAACGTCACGATCCCGTCGTCGTTCGGCTCCACGCAGCTCAACCGCACCTTCGTCGCGCTCAAGGGCATGACGATCCCGGCGGGCGCGCGTTACTGCACCTACAGCTCCAGCAGCATCTGCAGTTCGCCCAACACCGCCAACAGCGCGGTGACGGTCGGGTCCACGCCGCAGCGCGTCTGGATGGCCTACTACCCGGCGACCTACTACATCAAGCTCTCCGGCAGCACCTGCCCGTCGGGCGCCACCTGCGTCACGGCCCCGGACGGCGCCAAGCTGCGACGCTACGAGATCAAGCCGGCCAACTACTCGACGACGGCCGAGTACAACGCCGCGATCCAGAACTTCGCCAACTGGTTCCAGTACTACCGCAAACGCAAGCTGATGCTCAGCGCCGCCAGCGGCCAGGTGCTGGAGTCGCTGACCGGCCTGCGCATGGGCGTGGTCAACTTCAACAACCAGGCGACGGTGACGATGTACGACACCGACTCGACCAACGCCGCGAGCAACGGCCGGCGGCTGGCCGGGATCTTCTACGGCAACCCCTCCAGCGGCGGCACGCCGACACGCGAGACGCTGAAGTACATCGGCGGCCAGTTCACCGGCAACAGCAACGTCATCCAGTACGCCTGCCAGCGCAACAACGCCTTCATCGTCACCGACGGCTTCGCCTACGCCAACAGCGTCTCGCCGCCGAGCTACAGCCAGTCGACCTACGGCACCGGCGTGCCCTACCAGACGATCTACAGCAACACGCTGGCCGATCTGGCGCTGGCGTACTACACGATCAATCTCAAGAGCACCTTCGCCACCGGGAAGGTGCCGGCGACGACCGCCGACGCCAACACCAACCTGCACCTGAACACCTACGCGATGACGCTGGGTGCCAAGGGCACGATCTTCGTCGACGAGAACACGGCCGTGCCGACCACGGCTTCGGCCTGGCCGGACCCGAGCTCGGACCGCAGCCCGACGGCGGTGGACGACCTGTGGCACGCGACGATCAACGGCCGCGGCAAGATGTACACGGCGTCGACGCCGACCGAGACCGCCGAACGCATCCAGCTGGCGATGAACGAGATGCTGAGCGCGGTCGGCGCGCAAAGCGGCGTCGCCGTCAGCACGGTGAACCTGACACGCGGCGACGGCTACGCCTACATGGCGACCTACAACCCGTCCGGCTGGTCGGGCGACCTGACGGCCAACAAGATCGACTCGGCCACGGCCGTCATCTCGACCACCGCCTCGTGGTCGGCCGACACGCAGCTGCGGGCCCGCGACCTGACCGACAGCCCGCGGCAGATCACCACCGACAGCGGCAGCGGCGGCGTGGCCTTCAGCGCGACCAACGTCGGTGACACGGTCAATCCGAGCGGCGTCTACGGCACCTCGTCGGAACTGTTCGCCTACCTGCGCGGCTCGCGCACGCTCGAGGGCACGACCTACCGCAGGCGCACCAGCCTGATGGGCGCGGTGATCAACGCCGAACCGGTCATCAGCCGCACCGACAACGTCGTCTACCTCGCCTCGGGCGAAGGCATGCTGCACGCCTTCGACATCGCCAAGACGACCGCCAACGACGGCACGGTGAGCTTCGACGGCGACGAGCTCTGGGCCTTCGTGCCCAATGCGGTGCTGCCCGACATCGGCCAGACCGCCAAGCGCGCCTACACCTTCAAGACCCAGCTCGACGGCACGCCGGTGATCGGCCAGACCGGCACGTCGAGCAAGCTGCTCGTCGCCGGCATGGGCGCCGCCGGCCGCAACTACTACGCGCTGGACGTCAGCGCGCCGCGCAACAACACCGAGGCCAACGCGGCCTCCTGGGTGAAGTGGCAGTTCCCGAACGCCTCGACGTCCAGCTACGCGAGCAGGGTCGGCCAGACGATGGGCAAGCCGGTCATCGCCAAGGTCGGCGACACCTACCGCGTCATCGTCACCTCGGGCTACAACGCGACGGCCGACAACCGCGGCCGGCTGTTCGTGCTCGACAAGGACACCGGCGCCGTCGTCAACGAGTACGTGACGAGCGACACCTCCCCGGCCAGCGACACCGGGCTGGCGCACGTCTCGGGCTACCTCGAGGACGACGGCACGGTGCGCTACGTCTACGGCGGCGACCTGCTGGGCAACATCTGGCGCTTCGACGTGACGCTGGATCCGACGAACGCCAACGCCGTCACGAAGGTGGCCGTCCTCAAGGACGCCAACGGCAACCTGCAACCGGTGACCGCGGCCCCCGAACTGGTCGGGATCGACAGCCGGCGTGTCGTCCTGATCGGCACCGGGCGCCTGCTGGCCGTCAGCGACTTCGGCAGCAGCCGGGTGCAGACCTTCTACGCCATCTCCGACGGCAGCACGCTGGGGCTCACCGGCACCACCGGCGCACGCGCCTCGCTGGTCAAGCGGGTCTACACGCGCGACACCGGTACCGGCAACGGCACGATCACCGACAAGGACGGCGACGCCTCGGGCAGCACCAACTTCGACGCCATCGACTGGACGACGCAGCGCGGCTGGTACATGGACCTGCCCGCGGGCGAGCAGGCCAACACCAGCCCGTCGGTGGCTTATGGCGCGATCGCCTTCACGACCAACGTCGCCGGCAGCACCGACTGCACCGCCTCGTCGTGGCTGTACATCCTCGACTTCAAGACCGGCTCGGTCTACGAGAACTCGAGCTTCGTCTCGTCGCAGATCTCCTCGGTGGCCAACGCTTCCGGCGTCAACGCCGTGGTCACCACCGACGGCAAGGTGCGCGGCCTGGTGCAGACGACGAACGGCGAACCCAACACCAAGGATCTGGCGCTCAAGCCGACGATCCCGTCGGCCAAGAACTCCTGGCGCGAAGTGCGCAGCGAGTGACCGCCGCCGGGCGCCGCGGCCTCAGGCCGCGGTGTCGTTCAGGCCGCCTTCGAGGTGGCCGTGGTCGTTCCAGCCGACCAGCACCAGCGCGCCGTCGGCGTGCAGCAGGCGGTTGATGCTGGCGTTGCCCAGCGTCCAGGTGCGCGGCGCGTCCAGCGCGATGCGCGTCGCGGCACGGTACAGGCAGTCGAGCACGCCGCCGTGGGCGACGAGCGCGATCGTCTGCCCCGGGTGGCGCGCGGCCAGCGCCAGCGCCGCCGGCACGACGCGGCCATAGAAGTCGACCAGGCGCTCGCCGCCCTCGGGCCCCCAATCGGGGTCGCGCCGGCGCCAGCGCCGCGTCTCCTCGGGCCAGCGCTGCTCGAGCTCGGGAAAGGACTGGCCCTCGAAACGGCCGAAGGCGCGCTCGCGCAACGCCGGCTCGGGCGTCACCGGCACGCCGGCGACCGCGCCGATGGCCGCCGCGGTGTCGGCGGCGCGCGCGAGGTCGCTGCTGTAGATCGCCTCCAGGCCCTCGTCGGCCAGCGCCTCGGCGGCACGCGCGGCCTGCCAGCGGCCGACGCGGTTCAAGCCGATGTCGAGCTGGCCCTGGATGCGCTGGCCGACGTTCCAGTCGGTCTCGCCATGGCGCAGCACGACGAGGCGGGTGGCCTCGTTCATGCGCGGCCCCCGTCGGCGGCGCGCCGCGTCACCGCACGAGACGCCGGTTCAGCGTGTAGGTGCCCGAGAAGGTGGCTTCGGCGCAGACGTGGCCGGCGAGTGCACGCCGCACCTCGGGGCCGGTGAACGAGCCCTCGACCGGCAGCCGGTCGAGCACGACGGCGTACAGCGTGAACACGTAGTGGTGCACCAGCGAGTCGTTGAACGGCGGGAAGGGGCCGTCGTAGCCGTGGTACTGGCCGGCGAACTGGGCGTCGCCGGCGAACCAGCCGGTGTAGTCGTTCAGACCCTGGCGCGCGCCGTTGGGCAGCGCCGGGCCGGGCTTGCCACGCGCGGTGAAGCCGCGGCTGTACTCGCCTTCGGCGATCTCCGCCGGGCGCGGCGGCAGGTCGACCAGCACCCAGTGGAAGAAGTCGACACGTTCCAGGTCGGCCGGCACTTCGCGATCGGGCTGATTGACGTCGTCGGGCAGGCTGGGCACGTCGAAGTCGTGGCAGATCAGCACCAGCGACTTCGCCTCGGGCGGCACGTCGCTCCAGGCAAGGTGCGGGTTCAGGTTCTCGCCAAAGCCGACCTGTCCGGCCTCGTCGAGGCGACCGGCAGCATGACGCGCCGGGATGCGGTCGCCGTTGGTCCAGCCATCGCTCCACAGTTTCATCGTGTTCCCTCTTCGTTCGGTGCCCTCGGCACCGTGCCTGCCGGCCTTCTGCGGGCCGGGCTCAGACTCCCCAGACGATCGGCTCGTCGGCCTCGCGGGCGCGACGCAGCATCTGGATCATCGGCCAGACACGGCTGCGCAGCGAGACCTGGCGCGCGATGCGCGCAGCCTCGGCCTCGTCGCCGGCCGAGGCGCCGCGGCGCGCCTCGTCGTCCTCGACGGCGGCCTGCTCGAGCGCGGTGATCGCGGCGTCCATCGCGGCGACCTCGATGATGCCCTTGGGCGCGGGCTCGCGCCCGATGAGGCGCAGCACGCGGTCGCCATGCGGCCCGAGCATGATCAGGTCGCCGGTGGCCTGGCTCTTGAACTTGTAGATCATCCGGCGGTGTAGACGTACTGACGGTTGAACGGGTAGGCCGATTGTGCTCCGCGCAGCGCGCCTTCGCCCAGACGGCCGCTGGGCCGTGTGGCCAGCAACTGGTGCAGCGCCATCCAGCCGCGCTCGAAGCCCATCGCGCTGCCGGCCAGGTAGATGCGGTAGGCGCGCAGCGTGCGTTCGTCGGCGACGCGGCGCGCCGCCTCCAGCTGCGCTTCCAGCGCGTCGGACCAGCACCACAGCGTGCGCGCATAGTGCGGCCGCAGGTTCTCCATGTCCACCGTCTCCAGCCCCTGCTCGGCCATCACGCGCAGCACGTGCGAGACGTGCAGCAGCTCGCCGCCGGGGAAGATGTAGCGCTCGACGAAGTCGCCGATGCCGGCGCCGAGCTGGGCGTTGCGCGTGCCGCCGGCGGTGATGCCGTGGTTCAGCAGCAGGCCGCCGGGCGCCAGCAGGCGGCGGATCTTCGCGAAGTAGGCCGGCAGCCGCGCCCGCCCGACGTGCTCGAACATGCCGACCGAGGCGATGCGGTCCCAGGGCTCGTGTTCGGGCAGGTCGCGCCAGTCCAGCAGCCGCAGCTGAACGCGGCCGCGCAGGCCGCGTTCGTCGATCAGGCGCTCGACGTGCGCGTGCTGGTGGCGCGACAGCGTGATCCCGGTGGCCTCGACGCCGTGGTGCTCGGCAGCCCACAGCAGCAGGCCGCCCCAGCCGGCGCCGATGTCCAGCAGGCGCAGCCCCGGGCGCAGCATCAGCTTGCGGCAGACGAGCTCGAGCTTGGCCTCCTGCGCCTGCGCCAGCGTCATGCCGGGCGCGGCCCAGTAGGCGCAGGAATAGACACGTCGCGGGTCCAGCCACAGCGCGTAGAACTCGTCGGAGACGTCGTAGTGGCGGCGGACCTGCCACGCGTCGCGCGCCGGGCGATGGCGCCAGGCCGAACGCAGCCAGTCCAGCGGCCCGGAAGGGGCCTGGCCGACCGGCGCGGCCTCGGGCACCAGTTCGCCGCCGAGTTCGACGACGCGGCGCATCGGCCCTTCGAGTTCGACGCGGCCTTCGACGTAGTCGGCGGCGATGCGCCCGATGCGCCCGCGCAGCAGCGGCAGCAGGGCGCGCAGCGACCGCGCCCGCAGCAGCACCGCGGCGTCGGCGGGGCCGAGGCGGCGGCCGTCGGGCAGCTCGACGGCCAGCGCACGCGCCGCTTCGGGCGCGAGGCCGCCGAGACGGTCGAGCACGATCTGGTCGAGCATGGCACCTCCGCGCGGCCCGCCGCAGGGCCGGACCGGAGCGCCGGGCAAACGGAGCGCCCGTCGGCGCGCTCAGCGCACGAGGCGGATGTGGCGGCCGCCGGCGGTCGGCATCGGGCGCGGGCGCGGCGGCGGCAGGTGGCGCTCGAACGAGGCCGGGTCCATCGCCGGCGCGTAGAGAAAGCCCTGGAAGCTCTCGCAGCCCTGCTCGGCGAGGAAACGCCGCTGCGCCTCGTTCTCCACGCCTTCGGCGACGACACGTTTGCCCAGCGCCTGCGCGAGCTGGGTGATGGCGCGCACCAGGCCGACGTCGGTGTCGTCGTCGGGCAGGCCGGAGACGAAGCTGCGGTCGATCTTCAGCCGCCCGATCGGCATGCGCTTGAGCGCGCCGAGGCAGGAGTAGCCGGTGCCGAAGTCGTCGAGTGCCAGCTGAACGCCCAGGCGGTCCAGCGCCTGCAGCCGCTCCAGCGCCTCGTCGGCCTTCTCGACGAGAATGGATTCGGTCAGCTCCAGCTCCAGCAGGTGCGCCGGCAGGCCGCTGACGGCCAGCACGTCGGCCACCTGCGAGACGAAGTCCGGCTGGCGGAACTGCAGCGCCGAGACGTTGATCGCCACCGTGAGCGATCTCCCGGCCTCGTGCCACAGCGCCGCCTGGCGCACCGCCTGCGACAGCACCCAGTTGCCCAGCGTGACGATGAAACCGCTGTCCTCGGCGACCGGGATGAACGCGGCCGGCGCGATCTCGCCCAGCTGCGGGTCGCGCCAGCGCAGCAGCGCCTCGGCGCCGCAGACGGCACCGTCGCGGAAGCGGATCTGCGGCTGGTAGTGCAGCCGGAAGTGGCCGTCCTTCAGCGCCTCGCGCATCGCGTGCACCATGCGCACGTGCGAATGGGCGTCGCCGCCGGGCACCGGCTCGGCGAAGCGGTAGCCGGCGCGGCCCGCGGCCTTGGCGCGGCGCACGGCGGCTTCGGCCTGGCGCACCAGATCGTCCAGCGCCTGGCCGTCCTGCGGGCACAGCGCGATGCCGACGCTGCAGGTCAGCGAGAACGGCGTGCCGTCGGCGTCGAAGGGCTGGGTGTTGACGGCGTTGAGCACACGCAGCACCGCCTTCTGCGCGCTGGCGCGGTCGGCGTCCTGCAGCAGCGCGGCGAAGTTGTCGCCGCCGATGCGCGCCAGCACGTCCTGCGAGCGCAGCACCGCGCCGATGCGCTCGGCGACCTCGCAGAGCACGCGGTTGGCGACCTGCTGGCCGAAGCTGTCGTTGACGCGGCGGAAGTGGTCCAGGTCGACGACCAGCAGCGCGAACGGCTGCTGCTCGCGGCGCCAGCGCAGCGCCGCGTCGCTGACCTTGTCGGCCAGCAGCGTGCGGTTGGGCAGGCGCGTCAGCACGTCGTGCGAGGACAGCGTCTCCGACAGCGCGCGCACCTTGACGAGCTCGGTCAGATCGGAGAACGAATAGACCCGGCCCTGCGGCCCGGCGCGGCCCCACAGCGGGCGTGTCACGCGCTGCACGGTCTGGCCTTCGACGAGTTCGAGCTTCTCGGTCGAGGACAGCAGCGGCGCCGCGCGCAGTGCCGCGAGGCGGCGGTCGTAGCCTTCGGCGTCCAGCGTGCGGCGGCGCATCCAGTCGTGGATGCCGGTGCTGTCGCGCGCTTCCAGCAGATCCTCGGGCACGGCCCAGATCTGGCCGAAGCGGCGGTTGAAGGCGCGCACCCGGCCTTCGAGGTCGGTGACGAGGATGCCGTCGCCGGTCGATTCCAGCGTCGCCTGCAGTTCGGCGACGACCGCTTCGCGTTCGTCTTCGGCGCGCTGTTCGCCGCTGCGGTCGCGCAGCGTGACGAGCGCGTGCGTCGGCACGCCGGCGGCGCCGCCGGGCAGCGGCTGCACGTGGCGTTCGACGTGCAGCATGCCGCCGCCGGGCGTGCAGACCAGGCTGTCCGAACGCAGCGGCGCGTAGCGGCCGGTGGCGATGTCGGCCCAGTAGGCGATGTCCTCGGGCGTGGCCAGCCACTGCGTGACGCGCCGGCCGAGCAGTTCGTCGGCCGGCAGCTCCAGCAGACGCGCGGCTTCGGGGTTGGCGGCGGCCACGGTCTGCCCGGCGAGCTCGACGATCCAGCCGGCCATCGGCAGGCTGTCCAGGAGCGGCGCCCAGGCAGCGATCAGGTTCACGCCCCGATCTCCTCGTCCAGCGCCTCGACCTCGGCGCGCGTCGGCGCGGGCTCGAAGAAGTAGGTCAGGCGGTGGCGCGGCGCGAGGTACTCCAGCGCCTCGCGCGGCAGCTTGGACGGGCTCAGGCTGCGGCGGATGCCGACATCGGACTCGGTCTCGAGGTCCAGGAACAGCGCCTCGTCGCGCGCGATGCGCGGGTCGTGCACCAGCAGCCGCGGGCGCAGCGGGCGCGAGGAATTGACGCTGACGACCATCGCGTAGCGCTCGTCGGACAGTTGCACCACCGAGCCCGCCGGGTACACGCCCATCATCTTGATGAAGGCGTTGAGGATCGCCGGGTCGTACTTGGTGCGCGACTGCGCGAACAGGATGGACAGCGCCTCGTGCGGCGTCAGCGCGCGCGCCAGCAGCGCCGGGTTGCAGAGGTTGTCGTAGCGATTGACCAGCGCGACGATGCGCGCCCCGGTGGCCATGCGCTCGACCGTCAGCCGCATCGGGAAGCCCGAACCGTCGGCGTGTTCGTGGTGCTGGGCCAGCACCAGCAGCGCCGCCGGCGCCAGCGTCATGCGCCGGCCCTGGGCGACGCCGCGCGCGACGTGGTCGCGGTAGGCGTTGAGTTCGGCGCTGGTGAAGCCGTCGTCCAGGTGGTGCAGGCGGTCGGGGATGTCGATCTTGCCGACGTCGTGCAGCAGCGCGCCGACGCCCAGGTCCAGCATCTCGTCGCGTGCCAGCCCGAAGGCGCGACCCAGCAGCAGCGAGATGACGGCGACGTTGAGCGCGTGCGCGGTCGCGCGGTCACCGGCACCGGTGCTCAGCAGGCGGATGCACATCTCGCCGTCGACCAGCATCTTGTCCAGCAGCGCGCCGGTCAGCGACTCGGTCGTCAGACGCGCCTGCTCCGGGCGCTGCGGCACGGCGTCCAGGGCATCGCGCCAGGCGCGGCCGGCCTCGATGTACTGGCGCTCGCACTGCTGCGCCGCGGCGCGCTGGGCGGCCAGCGCCTCGCGGCGGCGGCGGGCGGCGCGCTGCTCGGGCGTCTCGAAGGGCGCTGCCGGCGTGGCGGCGAACGCGGCCGGCGCCTCGGCCGGCGGCTCGTCGTCGAGCGCGCTGCGCTCCGGCGCCCAGCGCAGACGCTGCAACCCGAGCGAGCGGATCGTCGCGATCTGCTCGGGAGAGCTGATGCGAAAGCTCGACAGCGGGAACGGGTGCGACATCCACCCGAGATCGAGGTGGACGTACATCCCGACCCGCAAATCCTGGACGGCGATCGTTTGCGACATCGAAGAAGTGGTCCGGTTGGCCGTCATGCCGGGCACGACGGCGGTATCGACTCCATTTCGGCGCCGCGCGGCGTTACTTGAACCTTCTTCGTGATGCGCCGTGACGCCTGCACGACGGGGGTCAAGACAGGCCCATCGAAACACCGAGATGCACCAAGTTCGAGCAATGCTGCCGCCACGCTGCGCCAGCTTCGTGCACCCTCTGATTTATCACAATCTGGCATGACCTGAGCACGGTCAAACTGGCGGCCACCCCATCGGAGCGGGCCAGCCAAAAGCCGGCCTGTGGAGCCATGAGCGTTGTCGAGATCCTGAAAGCCCTGTTGCCCGACCTGGAATCGCAGCAGGAACGCGACGAACACTACCTCGCCACGAGCGAGGACGACGCCGACCTCGAGCGGCGATTGCACGAGATCGACGAACGCGGCCGCGACGTTCCGGCCCAGGCGATCGCTCTGGGCCTGTACGAACGCTGATCAGCCCAGCCAGGCGGCCAGCGCCACCGCGACGGCCGTCGGATCGGTGATGCCGACGAAAACGAGGCCGACGACCGCACCACCAAGGTGCGCGTCGTGGTTGACGCGGCCGAAATCCTGGCGCGACGCCCAGATCGTGTACGCGAGGTAGCCGAGCGCGAACAAGGGCGCCGGCAGCGGCACCGGCAGCGGGAAGACGTAGATCGACCCGGTCGGGAAATAGACGATCGAGGCGAACAGCACCGCCAGCACCGCGCCCGAGGCGCCGAGCGTGCGATAGGCCGGCTCGCGCCGGTGCTGCAGCCAGGTGCCGAAGGCACTGCCGGCGATGCCGGCCGCGTACAGCGCGGCGAACGCGGCGCTGCCGATGCGCCGCTCCAGCGCGAACGCGAACGCCCAGAAGGTGAACGCGTTGAACAGCAGGTGCGGCCAGTCGGCGTGCAGGAAGGCCGAGCTGAGGACCGTGCCCCACTGGCCGCGGCGCGTCACCCAGAACGGCCGGAACAGGCCGCGTTCGAGCCAGTCTTCGCGCCAGTGCAGCGCGACCGCGCTGGCGACGACGATGACGAGCAGCAGCAGCGTCGCGACGGGAGCGCCGAACATCGTGCCGGCGCTCAGTCCCAGGGCGCGTCGGCGCTGGCCGTCGCGGCCGGCGCCACGGCAGGCACCGGCAGCGGCGCCGGCGCGGCGTCGCTGCGCTCCTGCCAGCCGCCCAGCGCCTCGGCGAGGTCGGCGATCAGCCCGGTCATCTCGCCGGTGACGAGCGCGACGTCGCCGTCGAAGTCGCGCCCTTCACGCTGCGCCTGGGCCTCGGCCTGCTCGAGCACGCCGTCGAGCAGCTTGATGCGCTTGATGGCCATCGATTCCGCGAGCACGAAGGAGACACGGCCCTGCCAGGTCATCGCCAGCTGCGTCGGCAGCTTGCCGGCGCGGATGTGCTCGCCGATCTCGTCGAGCTCCAGCGTGTGGCGGGCGTAGCGCACCGCGGCCTTCTCGCTGTCGGGCTGCTTGAGTTCGCAGTCGCGGTCGATCGTGAAGCCGGCCGGCGCTTCCTTGTCGGCCAGCCAGGCGGCCATCGCGGTGGCCGGCGCGAGCTGGGTCTGCGCCAGCCCGAGGCGAAAGCCCCCGCCCATCAGCTCGACCAAGCGGGTGACGATGGCGTCGGCCTTCTTCGCGCCGGTGACGCCGAGCACGACGAGGCCGGCCTTCGGCGCGATCCAGACCATCGTCGCCGAGCGCTTGGGGAAGGCGCGCGGCAGCAGCTCGCGCACGATCTCCTCCTTCAGCTCCTTGGCGCGTTTGCCCTTGGGGCGGCGGCCGGTCTCCTGCTCGACGGCGTCGAGCCGGCGTTCGAGCTCGTCCTTGACGACGCCGCCCGGCACGGCCTTGGTCTCGGCACGCAGCTTCAGGATGATCTGGCCGCCGACGCTCTCGGCCAGCGCGCCGTGGTTCTCGCCGCGCGGTTCGACGAAGCCCGAGGACTCGGGGTCGGTGGCGCCGCAGGGCAGGAAGCGGGCGCCGGCCAGACGGTCCTCGATCTCGGCGAGGTCGGGCGCGTCCCAGTGTTCGATGCGGTAGACGAGGGCGTTCTTGAACATGCGGCGGGAATGGGGAGTCGGTCCCCGGCGGGCGGGGAAACGGTCGAATCTAGCAGGTCGGGCGACGGCACCGCACGCCGGCGGGTCGCCGGGATAATCGGCCGGCGCCGCCGTGGCGCCCCGCCGTACGACGAAGTGACGCCCGCCCCCGACCTCCCGCCGCCGCTGCCCGATCTCCAGGTTCCGATGCTCGACGCCGCCGTGCCGCGGCGTGGCCGCGCGCTGATGCTGCAGGGCACGGCCTCCGACGTCGGCAAGAGCCTGCTCGTCGCCGGCCTGTGCCGCGCCTATGCGCGCCGCGGCCTCGCCGTGCGCCCGTTCAAGGCGCAGAACATGAGCAACAACGCCGCGGTCAGCGCCGACTCCGACCTGCCGCCCAACGCCGACGGCGGCCAGCCGCGCGGCGAGATCGGCCGCGCCCAGGCGCTGCAGGCGCGCGCCTGCGGCGTGCCGCCGTCGATCCACCACAACCCGGTGCTGCTGAAGCCCCAGTTCGGCGTCGGCTCGCAGGTCGTGCTGCGCGGCCGCGCGCTGGGCAACTGGCCGGCGCGCCACTATCACAACCTGAAGCCGCTGCTGATGCCGGCGGTGATGGACAGCTACCGCCGCGTCGCCGCCGAGGCAGATCTCGTGATCGTCGAAGGCGCCGGCGCCGGCACCGAGGTCTACCTGCGCCACTGCGACATCACCAACATGCGCCTGGCCGAGGACGCCGACCTGCCGGTGGTGCTGGTCACCGACAACGATCGCGGCGGCGCCATCGCCGCCGTCGTCGGCACCCATGTGCTGCACACGCCCGAAGAGCGCGCGCGCATCGTCGGCTACGTCGTCAACAAGTTCCGCGGCCACTTCTCGCTCTACGAACCGGCCTGCCGCGTGATGAGCGAACACACCGGCTGGCCGCTGCTGGGCGTGGTCGAGTGGTTCGACGCCGCGACACGGCTGCCGGCCGAGGACGCGCTGGCGCTGGAGCGTGCGCTGCCCGGCGGCAGCGCCGGCGTGAAGATCGTCGTGCCGCAGCTCGGCCGCACCGCCAACTTCGACGACCTGGACCCGCTGGCCGCCGAGCCCGGCGTCGCGCTGCACTGGCTGCTGCCCGGCGAGGCGCTGCCGGCCGACACCGACCTCGTGCTGCTGCCCGGCTCCAAGACCACGCGTGCCGACCTCGAGACGCTGCACCGCGAAGGCTGGGCCACCGACGTCCTGGCCCACGTGCGCCGCGGCGGGCGTGTCGTCGGCCTGTGCGCCGGCTTCCAGATGCTGGGCCGCGTCGTGCGCGACCCCGACGGCCTGGAAGGCGCACCGGGCGAGACACCCGGCCTGGGCCTGCTCGACGTCGAGACCGTCATCACGCCCGACAAGCGCCTCGTCGAGGTCGACCGCCAGGACCGCGCCAGCGGCTGCCGCGTGCGCGGCTACGAGATGCACATGGGCCGCACCGCCGGCGACGGCCTGGCGCGCCCCTGGCTGCAGCTGGACGACGGCGCCGGCGGCGCGACGCCCGAAGGCGCGGTCTCGGCCGACGGCCGCGTGATGGGCAGCTACGTGCACGGCCTGTTCGCCGCCGACGCTTTCCGCCGCCACTTCCTCGAACGCATCGGCGCGCAGCGCTCGGCGCTGGACTACGAGGCCCAGGTCGAAGCGACGCTGGACGCGCTGGCCGATCACGTCGAACGCGCGCTGGACCTCGACGCGCTGCTGGCGCTGGCGCGATGACCGCGCCACTGCCGTTCGACCCGGCGCCGGCCGCGCCGCGGCGCGCGCGCCGGCTGATGGTGCAGGGCACCGGCTCGGACATCGGCAAGAGCCTGCTCGTCGCCGGCCTGGCGCGCGCCTACGCACGCCGCGGCCTGGTGGTGCAGCCGTTCAAGGCGCAGAACATGAGCAACAACGCCGCGGTGGCCGGCGAGGCCGAAGGCGGCGGCAGCGGCGAGATCGGCCGCGCCCAGGCGCTGCAGGCGCGCGCCGCCGGCGTGCCGCGTTCGGTGCACCAGAACCCGGTGCTGCTCAAACCCGACAGCGACGTCGACGCCCAGGTCGTGCTGCGCGGGCGCGTGCTCGGGCGCTGGCCGGCGGCGGGCTACCAGGCGCTGAAACCCCGGCTGCTGCCGGCGGTGCTCGACAGCCTGGAGCGGCTGTCGCAGCAGGCCGATCTGGTGCTGATCGAAGGCGCCGGCTGCGGTGCCGAGGCTTATCTGCGGCCGCAGGACGTCAGCAACATGGGCCTGGCCGAAGCCGCCGACCTGCCGGTGCTGCTGCTCGGCGACGAGTCGCGCGGCGGCGTCACCGCCGCGGCGATCGGCCACAACACGCTGTGGTCGGCGAGCGAACGCGCGCGGGTGGCCGGCGTGCTGGTCAACAAGTTCCGCGGCGACCCGGCGGTGTTCGCCCCGGCCGCGGCGCAGATCGAAGCCGCGACCGGCTGGCCGGTGCGCGGGCTGGTGCGCTGGTTCGACGGTGCCGCGAGGCTGCCGCAGGAGGATTCGCTGGCGCTCGACGCCGCCGCCCGCCGCCGCGGCGGCGGCAGCCTCGTCGTCGCCGTGCTGCGCACGCCGCGCCTGGCCAACGCCGACGACCTCGACCCGCTGGCCGCCGAACCGGGCGTCACGCTGCGCTGGGTGCAGCCGGGCGAGCCGATCCCGCGCGAGGCGCAGGTGGTCGTCATCGCCGGCTCCAAGTCGACGCGTGCCGACCTCGCCTTCGTGCACGCCCAGGGCTGGACCCACGACCTGCACGCCCACGCGCGCCACGGCGGCCACGTCGTCGGCCTGTGTGCCGGCTTCCAGATGCTGGGGCACGCGGTGCACGACCCCGAGGGCCTGGAAGGCGAACCCGGCTCGACGCCCGGGCTCGGGCTGCTGGACCTGGAGACGACGATCACGCCGGCCAAGCGCCTGCTCGACGTCGACGCGCTGGACACCGCCAGCGGCGAACGCGTGCGCGGCTACGAGATGCACATGGGCCGCAGCGTCGGCCCGGCGCTGTCACGCCCCTGGCTGCTGCTGGACGGGCGAGCCGAAGGTGCACTGTCGGCCGACGGCCGTGTCGCCGGCAGCTACCTGCACGGCCTGTTCGCCGCCGACGGCTGGCGCCGGCGCTGGCTGGCGGCGCTGGGCGTGGCGGGCGGCGTCGACTACGACGCACGCGTCGAGGCCCTGCTCGACGCCTATGCGGCCCAGCTCGAAACCGACCTGGACCTGGACGCGCTGCTCGCGCTGGCGCGCTGAATCAGGCGCCCGTCGTCTCGTCGGGCAGCGCGTTTTCGGGCTGCTGCGGGTAGCGCCGCGTCTGCGGCAGGCCGCGCCAGTGCACCGGGCGCTCCAGCCACTTCTGGATGAAGTTCCAGGACTGGCGGTAGCCGTCGTGCGGCAGCGTGCAGGCCGAGCAGTCCTTGCGCTTGACGCCGTTGGCGCTGACGAAGACCTGGTAGTTGCCGGGGCACTCCAGCGCGCTCAGCGGGCAGTAGCAGAACAGGCAGTTGAACTCGCGCTTGACGCCCGGGTGGCAGGGGTAGAACGGGCAGTCGCTGTTCGTGAAGCCCTTGTAGGCTTCGTTGGTCGTCGTGTCCTTGGGCTGCATCGCGCGGGCTCCGTCGTGGACCGTCATGCTAACCAGCGCTGCCCCGCCTTGCCTGACAAGGGGCTCGTATGATCGCCGGCCCTTGCCCGACGCCAGAACCTTGCATCCCGGACACGAACTGATCCTCGGCGGCCAGCGCAGCGGCAAGACGCGCCGCGCCGAACAACTGGCCGCCGCGTGGCTGGCGACGCCGGGCCACGAGGCCGTCGTCGTCGCCACCGCGACGGTCAGCGACGACGAGATGCGCGCGCGCATCGAACGCCACCGCGCCGACCGCGCCGCGACGCTGGCGCGCGCCGGCTGCATCGAGGAGCCGCTGGCCATCGCCGCGGTCATCGCCGCGCAGTCGGCGCCGCAGCGGCTGCTGGTCGTCGACTGCCTGACGCTGTGGCTGACGAATGCGCTGTGGCCGGCGATCGTCGGCCTGGACGCGCCGGCGCTGGACGACGCCGGTTTCGACGCCGCCTGCGCCGCGCTGTGCGAGGCGCTGCGCGCCGCGCCCGGCCCGGTGGTGCTGGTCAGCAACGAGACCGGCCTGGGCCCGGTGCCGGCCGACGCCGCGACGCGGCGCTGGCTGGACGCTCTGGGCCGGCTGCACCAGGCCGTCGCCGCGAGCTGCGCGCGCGTGACGCTGGTCGTCGCCGGCCAGGCGCTGGCCGTCAAACGCTGATCAGATCAGCGGCCGGCGGCGGTAGAACAGCAGCCCCGGCACCGCCAGGCCGACGGCCAGCGCGGCGATCACGTGCGCCGACGCCAGGCCCGCCTCGATCGCGCTGGCCAGCAGCTCGGGGCTGACGCCCTGGCGCTGCATCTGCGCCACCGCGATCAGCGCGGTGAACAGCTGGACACCGGGAATCATCGGGATCATCGCCGCGACGGTGAAGGCCTTGGGGTGGGCGCGCAGCCGCTGCGCGCCCCAGATGGCCAGCAGGCTGACGGTGGCCGCGGCGACCAGCGTCGCCCACTCCAGCGGCATGCCGGCGCCGGCCGGGCCGAGCGCGACGCGCAGCCCGCGGCCGAGCGCGCCGCCGGCGGCGCAGAAGACCAGCACCGGCGCCGGCACCGCGAACGACAGGCCGAAACCCACCGCCGCGGCCGCCGCCAGCAGCGCCTGCGCGAGCAGCTCGAAGACGAAATCGCTCATCGCCAGCCCCAGACGCCCCAGACGCTGGTCGCCAGCAGGATGCCGCCGCAGGTCGCGGCCGACAGCATCGTCGCCACGGTCCAGCGCGTGATGCCGGTCGTGGCATAGCCCTTGACCATGTCCGACACGGCGTTGATCAGAGGGAAACCCGGCACCAGCATCAGCACGCTGGCGGCCATCGCGGTGCGCGGCTGCTCGCCGATGTCCAGGCGCAGGCCCCAGGCCGCGACCGAGGTCGCGACGAAGGCGGTGACGAAGAAGTTCAGCAGCGGATTGAAGTGCAGCCGCGCCAGCTGCAGGCGCACGACCATCGCCAGGCCGCTGGCCAGCAGCGCGACGAGACAGCTCACCGCGTCGGCGCCCGCCAGGCGGGCGAAGGCGGCGCAGGCCAGGCCGACCGCCGCCGCCACCACCCAGGCCGGGTAACGCAGCGGCTGCACGCCGTGCACACGTTGCCGATACGCGGCCAGGTCGATGTGGCCGGCCTCGAAGTCGAGCACCGCACGCTGCACATCGATCACCAAGTGCATGTTGATGCCGCGGTCCTCGCAACGCTGGGCGACGGTGACGCCGCGGCCGCCGACGACCGTGGTGACGATGACCGCGCTGGACATCGGCGCGACGTCGACCGAGTCGACGCCCAGCCGCGGCCCCAGGCGCCGCGCCATGCCTTCGACGAGCGCGCTCTCGGCGCCGTGCTGCATCAGCAGCACCGCGGTGCGCGCACACAGGCGGGTGATCTCGTGCTGGGCGGGCTCGTCGAGCGCCGCCGGGGAACAGGGAAGGGACTTCAAGACAACTCCGACGGCACGCCGGTGGACCGGCGTTTTCTTGTTTTGCGGCGATTCTTCCAGATCCGCCGTCGGCAGGGGCCGGGGCCGCCGCGGCGACCCCGGCGGCTCAGATGCGGAAGACCTCGACCGCCTCGCGCAGCCGGCGCGCCTGCGCCTTCAGGCTCTCGGCCGCGGCGCCGGATTGTTCGACGAGCGCGGCGTTCTGCTGCGTCGCGCGGTCGAGTTCGGCGACCGCGCGGTTGACCTCGCCGATGCCGGTGGACTGCTCGCTCGTCGCGCCGGTGATCTCGGAGATCGTCGTCGAGACCCGCGCGACGCTGTGCTCCAGCGCCTCCATCGCGTCGCCGGCGCGTGTGACCAGCGCGCTGCCGGCCTCGACTCGTTCGACCGATTCCTGGATCAGCGACTTGATCTCGCGCGCCGCCTGGGCGCTGCGCTGCGCCAGCGTGCGCACCTCGCCGGCGACGACCGCGAAACCCCGGCCCTGCTCGCCGGCGCGCGCGGCTTCGACCGCGGCGTTCAGCGCCAGGATGTTGGTCTGGAAGGCGATGCCGTCGATGACGCTGATGATCTCGGCGACGCGGCGCGAGCTGTCGTTGATCGCGCCCATCGTCTCGACGACCTTGCCGACGGCCTCGTTGCCGCTGACCGCGGACGCCGCCGCCTCGCCGGCCAGGCCCTGGGCCTGGCGCGCCGACTGCGCCGTGGTCTGCACGGTGCCGGTCAGTTGTTCCATCGCCGAGGCGGTCTGCTCCAGGTTGGACGCCGTCTGCTCGGTGCGTGCCGACAGGTCGGCGCTGCCGACGGCGATCTCGCTGGACGCGGTGCCGATGCTGTCGACCGACGAACGCACGCTGGCGATCGTCGTGCGCAGCGCCTTCACCGTCGTGTCGAGCTCGGCCATCAGGCTGTCGCGGTGGGCGCTGGCCAGCGTCACCGTCAGGTCGCCGGCAGCCACCGCCTTCATCGCCGCCATCGCCTGCGCCGGTTCGCCGCCGATCTGGCGCAGCACGACACGCGCGATCCAGGAACCGGCCAGCCCCAGCGCGACGATCACGGCGGCGGCCACCGCCACCGTCTTCGCCAGCCCGGCGTAGACCTTGGCGTCGATGTCGTCCATGTACAGCCCCGAGCCGACCATCCAGTTCCATCCCGGCACGAGCTGCATGTAGTTCGTCTTCAGCAGCGGCTGCGTCTGGCCGAGCTTGGGAAAGAGGATCTGGGTGAAGGCCTTGCCGTCCGGGCTGGCCTTCAGCGGGTCGATCATCGCCTTGATGATGTCGACGCCGTTGGCGTCGAGCACCTTGCCGACCATGCGCTGGCCGGCCCATTCGGGCCGCGCCGGGTGCACGACGTTCACCTGGTCCAGCGTCCAGACGAAGAAGTAGTCCTTGCCGTCGGGGCCCCAGCGCGCCTCGCGCATCGCGGCCTTGGCCGCCTCCTGCGCGGCTTCGGGGCTCATCTTGCCGGCCTCGGCCTTGAGCCGGAAGCCGTTGATGATCGAGTAGGCGGTCTGCACCGCGGCGACGATCTCGGCGCGGCGGTCTTCGACGAGCTGGTTGCGCAGCTGCCAGGACGACAGGCCGGCCAGCAGGCACAGCCCGGTGATCGCCAGCGTGGTGAGCGCGACGATCTTGGAACGGAACGACGAAAGGATCTTCAAGGGAACTCCGACGGCAAGCCACCCGTGAACCGGGTTGATGTTTTTTTCAATTCTGGCTTGCACGGAGTCGTGTGACGGTCATCGGCCGGACGGCCGACGACAAGGTCACACACAAGGCGGAAACGTCGCGCGCCCGGCGAGCGGGCGCGTTGCCTCTTGAGCGAGGTCAGAGACGCGAGGCCGGCGCCCCGCTAACGGCACCCGCCGGCGTCAGATGCGGAAGACTTCGACCGCTTCGCGCAGCCGGCGCGCCTGTTCCTTCAGGCTCTCGGCCGCGGCGCCCGATTCCTCGACCAGCGCGGCGTTCTGCTGCGTCGCCCGGTCGAGTTCGGCCACCGCCTTGTTGACCTCGCCGATGCCGGTGGACTGCTCGTGCGCCGCGCCGGTGATCTCGGAGATCGTCGTCGAGACGCGGCCGACGCTCTGCTCCAGCGCCACCATCGCGTCGCCGGCGCGCGTGACCAGCGCGCTGCCGGCTTCGACACGTTCGACCGATTCCTGGATCAGCGACTTGATCTCCTTGGCCGCCTGGGCGCTGCGCTGGGCCAGCGTGCGCACCTCGCCGGCCACGACCGCGAAACCGCGGCCCTGTTCGCCGGCCCGCGCCGCTTCGACCGCCGCGTTCAACGCCAGGATGTTGGTCTGGAAGGCGATGCCGTCGATGACGTTGATGATCTCGGTGATGCGCCGCGAGCTGTCGTTGATCGCGCCCATCGTCTCGACGACCTTGCCGACCGCCTGGCTGCCGCTGACGGCCGAGGCCGCCGCCTGCGCCGACAGGTCGTGCGCCTGGCGCGCCGACTGCGCGGTGCTCTGCACGGTGCCGGTCAGCTCTTCCATCGCCGACGCCGTCTGCTGCAGGTTGGACGCGGTCTGCTCGGTGCGCGCCGACAGGTCGGCGCTGCCGACCGCGATCTCGCCGGACGCGGTGGTGATGCTGTCGATCGAGCCGCGCACGCTGGCGATCGTCGTGCGCAGCGACTTCACCGTCTGGTCGATCTCGGCCATCAGGCTGTCGGCATGGCCGACCGGCACCGACACCGTCAGGTCGCCGGCGGCGACCGACTTCATCGCCACCATCGCCTGCTCGGGCTCGCCGCCGATCTGGCGCAGCACGACACGCGCGATCCAGAAGCCGGCGGCGCCGAGCAGCAGGATCACCGAACCGGCCAGCGCCAGCGTCTTCAACGCCACGGCGCGCACCTGGGCCTGGATGCCGTCCATGTAGAGGCCCGAGCCGACCATCCAGTCCCAGCCGGCGACGCGCTGCACGTACTGCAGCTTGGCCTGCGGCACGGTCTCGCCCGGCTTGGGGAACATGACCTCGACGAAGGCCTTGCCGTCGGCGCTCGCCTTCAGGCCGCCGATCATCGTCGCGATGACGTCGACGCCGTTGGCGTCGAGCACCTTGCCGACCAGGCGCTGGCCGGCCCACTCGGGTTTGCTCGGCACGAGCACGTTCACCGAGTCCAGCGTCCAGATGTAGAAGTAGTCCTTGCCTTCGGGGCCGTAGCGCGAGTCGCGCAGCGCGGCCACCGCGGCGGCCTTGGCGTCGTCGACGCTCATCTTGCCGGCCTCGGCCTTGGCGCGGAACGAGTCGACGATCGTGAACGCCGACTGCACCGCGGTGACCAGTTCGGCCCGCCGGCCTTCGACCAGCTGGTTGCGCAGCTGCCAGAACGAGATGGCCGACAGCAGGCACATGCCGGCGACGGCGAGCGCGATCAGTCCGAAGATCTTGGACCGGAAAGAGGACAGAAGCTTCAAGACGGACTCCGGCAAATGCGCAGCGCTGACGGGCGCTTCGTCACCGTCTTGTCGGCAACCCCCGGAAACTATTGAGATGCCTCATAACCCTGATGCGGAAATAGCTCACGCAGCCGGCGGCAATCGCGCCAGCGTGCCGCGCCGCAGCGACTCGGGGCGCTCGCGCCACGGGATCTGGCCGTCGGGCAGCGCCTGGTGGCGCGCCGCGGCGGCCAGCAGGTCGGCGGCGCTGGCGGCGTCGGCCTGCAGGTCGCCGAAGACGTAGCTGTACTTGCCCGGCGCCTGCAGCGCGGCGCTGCAGCCGCGGCCGCAGGCCGACAGGCAGGCGACGGCACGCACGCGCGGCGCCTGCGGCGTAGCGGTGGCCAGCGCCTGCACGGCATCCAGCAGTTGCTGGCCGGCGGCGACACCGTCGCGCGACGCGCCCGGCGGGCGGCAGGTGTGGCAGACCAGCAGTTCGGTGGTGGCGCTCATCGTCGTTCTCCTTGGATCTGGTGGGCCGGCACGCAGCGCGCGCCCCAGCGTTCGGCCCAGGCGGCACAGCGGCCGATGGCCACCGGGCCGTCGTCGTGGTCGACGACGACGACCTGGGCCGCGGCACGCGGCGCCGGCGGCTCGCCCGGGCAGCGGCCGTCGCTCAGCAGCCAGAGCCAGGCGCCGGGATGGCGCTGCAGCACCGGCTCGGCGGCGGCGAGCGCCTGCGCGAGCGGCGTGCCGCCACCGCCACCCAGCGGCGGCAGGCGCACGGCGGCGGCACGCCGCGCCGGGCCGGGGGTGATCAGCCACTGCAGGCCGGCACCACCGAAGGCCAGCAGGCCGAGATCGTCGCCATGGCGCGCGGCCTGCGCGACCAGCCAGGCGGCGACGCCCTTGGCGCGCGCCAGCCGGCCGCCGCGGCGCATCGAGCCCGAGGTGTCGAGCAGCACGAGATGGCAGCGTGGCGGCGGCGTCGCGGCCGCACGGCGGCGCAGGTGCTCGGGCGCCAGCGGCCGCGGGCCTTTGGCGAGCAGCGTGCGCAGCCAGTCGGGTGCGCCGCCACGCGCCGCCGCGGCACCGGCCAGCGTGCCGGCCGGCGCAGGGAGCGGCCACCGCGGCAGGCCGGCGTGCCGGCCCGGGCCGCGGCGGCCTAGGCTTTTGGGCGCCAGGCGCCGGGCAGCGAGGCCGGCTCGAAACCCGCCGGCTGCGGCGGCAGCGCGCCCCAGTCGCCGTCGCCGGCGTTGCCCGGCGCGGGCGGCGGCAGCGGTGCTTCGGCGCGCGCGGCCGGCGGCGGCGCCGGCGTGCGGCGGCGGTGCACCAGCGCGTCGTCGGCGACGGCGTCGACGTCGGCCGGCCGCACGGCGTCGCGGCCGTCCAGCGCCGCCAGCGCACGCGCCGCACGCAGCATCACGAGGTCGGCGCGCAGGCCGTCGACACCGGCGGCATGCGCTAGGTCGGCGGCACGGGCCAGCGCGGCGTCGCCGAGTTCGACCGCATCCAGCCGCGCGCGCGCGGCGGCGATCGCCCTCGCCAGCGCGGCGTCGTGCGCGGCGTGTTGGGCCTGCACACGCTGCGGGTCGCGGTCGAACGCCAGGCGGGCGCGCAGGATGGCCTGGCGCGCGCTGACGTCGGCCGGGTTGGCGATCGTCACCGACAGGCCGAAGCGGTCGAGCAGCTGCGGCCGCAGCTCGCCTTCCTCGGGGTTCATCGTGCCGACGAGCACGAAACGCGAGGCGTGGCGCTCGGAGATGCCGTCGCGCTCGACCGTGTGCACGCCGCTGGCGGCGGCGTCGAGCAGCGCGTCGACCAGCGCGTCGGGCAGCAGGTTGACCTCGTCGACGTAGAGCACGCCGCCGTGGGCGCGCGCCAGCAGGCCGGGCTTGAAACGCAGCCGGCCGTCGCGCAGCGCGTCCTCGACGTCCAGCGTGCCGACGAGCTGCTCCAGGCTGGCCGCCAGCGGCAGCGTGACGAACGGCGCGCCGGGCAGCAGCGCCGCCAGCGCGCGCGCCGCGGTCGACTTGGCGGTGCCGCGCGGGCCGCTGATCAGCACGCCGCCCAGGCTTTCGTCGACGGCGGCCAGCAGCAGCGCCTGCTGCAGCCGCGGCTGGCCGACGAGGGCGCTGAACGGGTAGGCGGGGAGTTCGGTCTCGGGATTCATCGGTTCAGGCTTGGTCTTCGAGGCGCTGCTCCAGCGCCAGCAGGTGCGCGGCGATGCGTTCACGTTCGGCGCCGGGCTCGCGCCACAGGCCGCGCTGCATCGCCTCCAGCAGGCGCTCGCCGACGGCGCGCAGCGCCTCGGGGTTGTGGCGCAGCAGGAACTCGCGTGTCGTCTCGTCGTGCAGATAGGCGTCGGCGACCAAGGCGTACTGGTGGTCCTCGACCAGCCCGGTGGTGGCCGAGAAGGCGAACAGGAAGTCCACCGTCGCCGCGATCTCGAACGCGCCCTTGTAGCCGTGGCGGCGGATGCCTTCGAGCCACTTCGGGTTCACCGCGCGAGCGCGCAGCACACGCGCGATCTCCTCGCGCAGCGGCCGCACCCGCGGCGCGCCGGGCACGCTCAGGTCGCCGTGGTAGAGCGCCGGCGCGCTGCCGCGCAGCGCCTCGACGGCGGCCGCCATGCCGCCCTGGAACTGGTAGTAGTCGTCGGAGTCGAGCAGATCGTGCTCGTGGTTGTCCTGGTTGTGCGCCACCAGGTCCAGGCCGCGCAGCCGGGTCTCGAGCGCCGCGCGCGCCGCCTCGCCGTCGCGGCCGCCGCCATAGGCGTAGGCGCCGGCGCGCAGATAGGCCTCGGCGAGGTCGCCCCGGCCCTGCCAGCGCCGGCCGGCGATCAGCTCCTGCAGCCCGGCGCCGTAGCCGCCGGGGCGCGGGCCGAAGACACGCCCGCTGGCCTGGCGCAGCGCGTCCTCTTCGTCCAGCCCGGCCTGGCGCGCGGCCAGCGCCTCGCGCTGCATCCGCGCGCGCACCGGGTTCTCGTCGTCGCTCTCGTCTTCGGCCGGCACCGCGGCGACGGCGCGCACCGCGGCGTCGAAGAGTTCGATCAGGTTCGGGAAGGCGTCGCGGAAGAAACCCGAGACGCGCAGCGTGACGTCGATGCGCGGCCGGCCGAGCACCGCCACCGGCAGCAGCTCGACGTCGAGCACCCGGCCGCTGCCGGCGGCCCACTTGGGCCGCGCGCCGAGCAGCGCCAGCGCCTGGGCCAGGTCTTCACCGCCGGACCGCATCGTGCTCGTGCCCCAGACCGACAGGCCGACCGTGGCCGGCAGCGCGCCGTGGTCCTGCAGATGGCGTTCGACCAGGCGTTCGGCGGCGGCGCGCCCGGTGGTCCAGGCGGCGACGGTGGGCACGGCGCGGGTGTCGACGGCGTAGAAGTTGCGCCCGGTCGGCAAGGTGTCGGCGCGGCCGCGCGACGGCGCGCCGCTGGGGCCGGGCGGCACGACGCGGCCGGCCAGACCGCGCAGCAACTGGCGCATTTCCTCGGCGCCGCAGGCGTCCAGCCGCGGCGCCAGCGTGTCGCGCAGCGCGGCCAGCACCGGCGCGGTCTGCGGCCAGGCGGCGGCGTCGGCGGCCGGCGCGTCGGGCTGCAGCGCGTGCGCTTCGAGCAGGCGTTCGGCCAGCAGCTCCAGGCGCTCGCGCGTGTGGCCGGCGTGGCGCCACGGCGTGTCGGCCAGCGACAGCAGCAAGGCCGGGCGCGGGCCGTCCCAGGGCTGGGCCCAGTCGGGCGCCAGCGGGTCGAAGCCCAGCGCCAGGTCGGCGGCCAGCGCGCGCAGCAGGCTGGCGTCACCCGGCGCGGCGCCGCGTTCGAAACGCGCCAGCGCACGCAGCGTGTCGCGCCGCGCCCGGCCTTGGGGCGAACGGCCGAAGACGTGCAGGCCGTCGCGGATCTGCGCTTCCTTCAGCTCGCAGAGAAAGGCGTCGAGGCGGCGCAGCAGCGCCTCGCGCTGGCCGTCGTCGTCGGGCGCGTCGAAGCCGAGTTCGCGGTGCAGCCCGGCGCCGATCACCTGGCCGAGCAGCACCTGGCGCAGCCGGCGCGCGCGCGGCGGGTCCAGCGCCAGCGCCTCGTAGTACTCGTCCATCGTGCGTTCGATGTCGAGCAGCGCGCCGTAGGACTCGGCGCGTGTCAGCGGCGGCATCAGGTGGTCGACGATGACCGCCTGCGTGCGGCGTTTGGCCTGGCAGCCTTCACCGGGGTTGTTGACGATGAACGGGTACAGGTGCGGCATCGGCCCGAGCAGCAGGTCGGGCCAGCAGGCTTCGCCGAGCGCGACGCTCTTGCCCGGCAGCCATTCGAGGTTGCCGTGTTTGCCGACGTGCACGACGGCGTCGGCCGCCCAGTGGCGGCGCAGCCAGAAGTAGAACGCCAGGTAGGCGTGCGGCGGCACGAGGTCGGCGTCGTGGTAACGCGCCAGCAGGTCGGGCCCGCGCGAACGTGCCGGCTGGATGCCGACGAAGACCCGCCCCAGGCGCAGCCCCGGGATCATGAAGCGCCCGGCGCGTTGCATCGGATCGGCCTCGGGCGCGCCCCAGAGCGCGAGCACGGCGTCGCGGCAGGCGGCCGGCAGGCGCTCGAACTCGGCGCGGTAGTCGGCCAGCGCCAGGCTCTGCGCCGCCGGGCGCGCGTCGTTGGCCTCGGTGTCGTTGGTGACGCCGGCGGCGAGCGTCTGCATCAGCGCCTCGCTGTCGGGCGGCAAGGCGCCGACGGCGTAACCCGATTCGTGCAGCGCCTGCAGGATCAGCAGCGTCGAGGCCGGCGTGTCCAGGCCGACGCCGTTGGCCAGGCGGGCATCGTCGTTCGGGTAGTTGGCCAGCACCAGCGCCAGGCGCTGCTCGGCCGGCGGCACGTGGCGCAGCCGGCACCAGCGCCGCGCCAGCTCGGCGACGAAAGCCATGCGCCCGGGCTCGGGCTGGTAGCGCACGACGTCGATCTCGGTGCGCTCGCAGCGCCAGGCCACGCCCTTGAAGCTGATCGCACGCGTCGCGATGCGGCCGTCGACCTCGGGCAGCACGACCTGCATCGCCAGGTCGCGCGGCGCCAGGCCGTGCGGGTCTTCGGCCCAGCGTTCGCGGGTGCTGCCGGCCAGCAGCAGCTGCAGCACCGGCCCGTCGCCGGCCAGCGGCTCGAAACCGGCACCGGCGCCGCCGAGCGCGAACGCCGTCGCGTTGAGCACGACGTCGACCGCGTGGCGCGCCGCCAGCGTGCGCAGCAGCGCCAGGCTCTCGGCGTTCTTCAGCGTGTCCACGGCCAGCGCCAGCGGCTCCAGCCCGGCCGCGGCCAGCGCCGCGAGCTGGGCGTCGAAGACCGCCGTGTTGCCCGACTGCAGATGCGCCCGGTAGAAGACCAGCAGCGCCACCGGCGCACCGGCCGGGCGCTCGGGCCAGGCGGCGGCGTCGCGCGGCACATAGGGCAGCGCGCAGGGCAGCGGCTCGGGCGGCGCCGGGCGTTCGCCGCGGCCGAAGGCGGCGTGCGCGACGAGCGCGAAGAAGGCCTCGGCCTGCGCCGGCCCGCCGTCGCGCAGGCAGCGCCAGAGCAGGCGGCAGTCGTCGGCTGCGGCGGTGGAACGCGCCAGCAGCTGCGGGTCTTCGCCGAAGTCGCCCGAGAACAGCGCCAGCCACTGACCGCGCCGGCGCGCCGTGCGCCCGGCCTGCTCGACGAGGTAGGCCCATTCGGCGGCGTTGCCGAGGTGGTCGACGACGACCGCACGCGCGTGCTGCAGCACCTCGTCGACGTAGAGGTCCACCGAGGCCGGCTGGCGCAGCGCCATCAGGTTGGCCAGGCGAATCGTCGGAAAGCCGGCCGGCAGCGCCACGGCGGTGTCGGCCAGCAGCGCCAGCGTGCTGTCGGCGGCGCTGAGCACGACGATCTCGCCCGGCGTCTGCGCCAGGCGCACGACGCCGCGGCCGTCGTCGTCGACGAGACCGGCGGCGCGTGTCGACAGCAGGTGCATCAGCCGGCGGCCAGCGCCCGCTGCAGCTTGCTCTGCAGCTCCGTTTCCAGCTCGGCCTGCAGCACGGCGGCGTCGAGCCCGGCGCCGATCAGCACCAAGCGCGAGACACGTGCCTCGCCGGCGCGCCAGGCACGGTCGAAGTGGCTGTCCAGGCGCGCGCCGACGCCTTGCACGACGAGGCGCATCGCCGCGCCCGGCAGCGCGACGAAACCCTTGGCGCGGTAGATCTCGTGGCGCGCGACGAGCGCGGCCAGCGCCTGCAGCAGGCGCTCGCGGTCCGTCACCTCGACCGTCAGCGAGACCGAATCGAACTCGTCGTGATCGTGGTCCTCTTCTTCGTCGTGGTGCGTGTGGCGGCCGTCGATGGCGTCCTCGACGGCGCGGCCCAGGCCCAGCAGCACGTCGGGCGCCAGGCGGCCGTGCTGCGCGGCGAGCAGCTTGACGGCCGCCGGCGCACCGGCGCGCACCTGGGCCTCGACGGCGGCCAGCGTCGCGGCGTCGAGCACGTCGGTCTTGTTCAGCACGACGAGGTCGGCGGTGGCGAGCTGGTCTTCGAACAGTTCGGCCAGCGGCGACTCGTGATCGAGGTTGTCGTCGGCGCGGCGCTGGACGTCGACGGCCTGCGGGTCGTCGGCGAAACGGCCCTCGGCCACCGCCGGCGCGTCGACGACGGTGACGACGGCGTCGACCGTGAACGCGTGGCGCAGCGTCGGCCACTGGAAGGCCTGCACCAGCGGCTTGGGCAGCGCCAGGCCCGAGGTCTCGATGACGAGGTGGTCGATGCGCTCGCGGCGTTCGGCCAGGCGTTCCATCACCGGCGCGAACTCCTCCTGCACCGTGCAGCACAGGCAGCCGTTGGCCAGTTCGACGAGGTTGCCGTCGTCGCGGCCTTCTTCGTCGCAGCCGATGCCGCAGCCGCGCAGCAGCTCGCCGTCGATGCCGAGTTCGCCGAACTCGTTGACGATGACGGCGATGCGGCGGCCGCCGGCGTTCGTCAGCAGGTGGCGCAGCAGCGTCGTCTTGCCGGCGCCGAGGAAGCCGGTGACGATGGTCGCGGGGATCTTGTGCATGGGTTCTCAGTCCTCGATGCCGCGCTGCGCGGGCACGCCGGCGTCGTAGTGGTGTTTCAGCTTCGTCATCTCGGTGACCGTGTCGGCCGCGGCGATCAGCTCCGGCGGCGCGCCGCGCCCGGTCAGCAGCACGTGGACCTGCGGCGGGCGCTCGCGCAGGCAGGCGAGCAGCTCGTCCAGCGGGATCCAGCCGTAGCGCAGCGGCGCCATCACCTCGTCGAGCACGACGAGGAAGTGTTCGCCCGACAGCACCGCGTCGCGCACGCGGTGCCAGCCGGCCAGCGCCAGCTCGGCGGAGTGGCCGAGGTCGCGGCTCTTCCAGCTGAAGCCGTCGCCCAGGCCTTCGATCGGGATGCCCAGCTGCTCGAACAGCCGGTGCTCGCCGAAACGCGCCGAGGGCACCTTCATGAACTGGTAAACCTTCACCGCCTTGCCGCGGCCGTGGGCGCGCAGCGCCAGGCCGAAGGCGGCGGTGCTCTTGCCCTTGCCCGGCCCGGTGTGCACGATCACCAGCCCCCGGCGTTCGCCCTGAGGGCGCGGCTTATCGCGATCGAACGGGGGCGTTTCGATCTGCATGGCGCCAGCCCGTCAGGCGGCGGCGGTGAGCCGCTCGTCCAGGCAGGCGCGCGCCCAGCCGGCTTCGCGCCAGCGGCGCACGGCGCGCACGATCAGCAGCGTGAACACCGGCTCCAGCGCCACCAGCACGAGGTAGGACGAAGCGAAGCGCGCCCAGTCGGCGAACGGCGTCGCTTCCTGGCCGATGGCCAGCCAGAAGCCGACCATCGCCGTGACGCCGGCGTAGTAGGCGGCGTCCAGGCGCAGCACCGTGGCGACACGCGCTTCGCCGACCTGCGCGGCCGACAGGCGGCGGCCGATGCCGAAGTGCACGGCGGTCAGCGGCACGACCAGCGACAGCGTGTTCACCGCCAGATGCACCAGGTCCTGCGGCTCGAACAGCAGGCCTTGCAGCAGCAGACCGAGCGCGAAGCCGAACAGCGTCGGCAGGTAACCCAGCAGCAGGTAGATCGGCATCGCGCCGATGAAGTGCAGCTCCGACGGGCCGACGGCCATGTGGAAGGACTGCATGAACAGCGAGAAGAAGACCGCCGCGAGCAGCGTGCGCAGCCACAGCGCCGGGCGCTTGGCGAGCGCCGGCAGGTGCGCCATCAGCACGCCGCTGGCGGCGACGTTGGCGGCGAGGATCTTGGTCTGGGCGAGGACGCCGGGTTCGATGTGCATCGGATGCTCCTGGGTCGAGACGGCGCGACGACGGCCGCCCGCCGCCGCACGAAGCGGCTCGGGCGCGGCGGCACGGCACGCGCGGCAAGGGGGACGGCTCGGAAAGGAAAGACGGTTCGACGCGCCTGGCCGCTTCCCCGCGGCTCGCGCTACACGGCGCGCCGCTCGCGCGGGCACGCCACCTCGTTGGCCGGTATCCGGGCTGGCGGACCTGTCCGTGACGCCTTCCCGGTGGCGGCGCTGACGCGCCGCCGTCCCAGTGGCCGTGTCACGGGCCGGAAGAGCCGGCACGAGGCCGACTTTTTCCGTCCGCTTACCGTTGCGGGGGCAGCTCAGGTTGGGGCTCGCACCGTGACGGCCTCGCCCTTCCTGATTCCCGTTGAACTGCCTCGGCGGAGAGCCTCGGCGAGCACCAACGCGGCGCATGATACAGGTCAGGTCCCGCGACGGGGCCGCCGGCGGCGCTGGTTATGATGCCGGCCGTTGGTGCTCGCACCCACCCTCCGGTGGATGCAGTTCAACGGGAATCAGGGAGGGGCCTCGTGCCCCCAACCTGAGCTGCCCCCGCAACGGTAAGCGGACGGGGCCTCACCGGCCCCAGCTCGTGTCGAAGCCACTGGGAGTCGTCTCCTGGGAAGGACACACGGGTCGTCTTCGCCAGCCCGGATACCGGCCAACGAGGTGGCGTGCCCGCGCGAGCGGCAGGCCGTAAGGCGCAGGGCTGCGGGGAAGCGGCCGGGCGCGTTCGCCGGTCAGTTTCCATGTCCTCCCGTGAGCCGGATATCCGGCCCGCCGACGCCTCCCCGGGCTCCTGGGGCGAGGCCGAAGCCGCGTTCTACGCGCACACCATCGTGCGCTCGGGTTACGCCCGCGCCGTGCTGCCGCTGCTGCCGCGCTCGCTGCTCGATCTGCTCGACATCGGTGCCGGCAACGGCGTGCTCAGCCGCCGCATGCTCGCGCCCGGCGCCCGCTGGCACGCCGTCGAACCACAGCCCGAGATGCAGCGCCGGCTGCTCGCGCGACGACCGGCGCTGGCCGTGCGCGGCATCCGCCTGGAGCTGTCGCCCGTCGACTGGACGCAGCTCGAGCCCGCCGTCGCCGCCGACACGCTGCTGGCCGCGCACCTGCCGCCGGCGCAGCGCGAGCCCGCCGCCTTCCACGATGCGATGGCCACACGCTGGCGCCGCTGCATGGCCTGGGTCGTGCCGGCGCAGGCCGGGCCGGCGACTTTCTGCCTGGCCGGCGTGCTGACGCCCGAACTGCACGGCGCCGACACGCGCCCGGTCGTCGAACGTGTACTCGCCGCACTGGGCCCCACACGCGCGCCGCAGGCGCTGCACTTCGCCGACTGGCGCTACGAGGTGTGTTTCGAGTCGCTGGCCGCGGCCCAGGCGCACGTCATCGAGCGCCTGCGTCTGCCGCCCGGCGACGAACGCCGGCCGCAGGTGCTGGCCCAGGTCGCCGCCTCGGCGCGGCCTGGCAGCCGCGGCGTGCGCCTGGGCTGCGCCAAACGCAGCGCGGTGCTGCTCTGGCGCCGCGACTGACCCCGCTTTCCCTCCCTCCCGAAGAAGAGAACCAGAAGATGAAGTCACAGGAAAGATCACCGTCGTGCCGCTGGCGCCCCGCCTTGCTGGTGCTGGCGCTGCCGGCCGTCGCGCAGGCCCAGGCAGAAGGCGTCGAGACGGTGCAGATCACCGCCGAGCGCCGCGTCGTCACCGCGACACGCGTCGCCGAGGACCCGCTGGACCTGCCGTTCAGCACCTACGCGGTCGGCCGCGACGAGATGGACGCCGTCGGCGCGCGCACGCTGGAAGACGCACTGCGCGCCGTGCCCGGGCTGCAGCACGGCACCCAGGGCAACTACTTCACGCGTTTCGAGACCCGCGGCCTGCGCGACACCCAGGACGTGCTGGTGCTGATCGACGGCGTACCGCTGCGCCTGCTGCAGGGCAATGCCGACCTGACGCTGGTCGCGCCCGACCTGCTGGAGCGCATCGAGTTCATCAAGGGCCCGGCTTCGGCGCTGTACGGCCGCAACGCGATCGGCGGCGTCGTGCAGATGTTCATCGAGCCCGATGCCGAAGGCGGCAGCGCGCGCGCGACGCTGGGCAGCTTCGGCCGCCGCGACCTCGGCCTGCGCCAGCGCTGGGACGGCGAACGCGGCCACCTGTCGGTGGGCGCGGCCTACAGCCGCGTCGACGGCTTCCAGGACGGCACGGCGCGTGACCAGGCCACGGCCAGCGTCGGCGGCGAGCTGTCGATGACACGCGACTGGGCCAGCGGCGTGCAGCTCTTCTCCAGCCAGGTGAACGCCAAACGCGGCTCGATCGTGCCGCTGCAGGACGGCCACCCGATGTTCGGCATAGCCCCGGAAGACAACTACGGCATCCCCGGCGCCCACGTCGACGGCGAGTACCTGAGCCTGGCCTGGCGCAACCGCGTGCGCCTGACGCCGGCGATCAGCTTCGAGCACCTGAGCAGCTGGGCGCGCTACGACCGCCTGTTCCAGGGCGGCATCACGATCGTGCCGCCGCCGGCCGCGGTGACCAAGGGCTGGTCGGAGACCGACACCGCCGACCGCGGGCTGTTCCACGAGTTCACATTGAACGCCAAGGCCGAGCTGGGTGCGACGCGGCACGCGCTGCAGCTGGGGCTCAACCTGGAGTCCGGCTGGCAGGACCAGGCCTCGCCGTCGTTCAGCGGCGCGCCGACCTACCGCGGCCCCGACTACGACACGCCGGTCAGCAACGTCGGCAACGACCCGCGCGGCATCCGCGGCGCGGTGACCGACTCGCGTTTCGACCAGCGCGTGCGCAGCCTGTACCTGCAGGACCGCATCGACATCGGCACGCTGAGCCTGAGCGCCGGCCTGCGCCGCGACCACTTCGAGCAGACGCTGTGGCGCAGCGGCACCGCCGTGCAGGCGCGCCAGGACGAAGGCCGCACCAGCCCCCGCCTGGGCGCCGACTGGCGTTACGCGGCGTCCGCCACCAGCGAGAACGCGCTGTTCGCCAACTGGGCCGAAGGCTTCCGGCCGCAGGCCGTGGCACTGAACACGCGCTCGGGCGTCGTCGTGCCGGCGCTGCTGCGCCCCGAGGTCACGCGCAGCGTCGAGCTCGGCGCCAAGGGCCGCGCCGTCGACGAGCGCTGGAGCTACCAGGTGGCGCTGTTCCAGGCCGACAAGACCGACGGCCAGCGTTCGTTCCGCACCGGGCCCGACAGCTTCATCTTCACCAACGCCAGCTCGCGCGTGCGCGGGCTCGAAACGCTGCTGCGCGCGCGGCTGTCGGCGGCCTGGTCGGGCTACGCCCACTACACCTGGCAGGACGCGCGGCTGCGCGACTTCCCGACCTATGACAGCGCCGGCAACCCGGGGCCGAACTACGCCGGCAACCGCATGCGCATGTCGGCGCGCCACATCGCCGGCGCCGGCCTCGCCTGGTCGCAAGGCGACTGGCAGTGGACGGGCAGCGCCAACTACGTCGGCCGGCGCCCGCTGCGCGACAACGTCGAGCACTCGCAGATCCTGCCCTCGTACACGCTGCTGGCGACGGCCATCACCTGGCAGGCGACGGCGCGGCTGTCGGTGCAGGCCGGCGTCGACAACCTGGCGGACGTCGAGTACATCGCCGACGACTTCTCGGCCCAGGACGCGGGCTGCTTCGGCACGCCGCGCAGCCTGTTCCTGCGGCTGAAGGCGCAGTGGTGAGCGGGCCCTCGTCGCCCGCGCGGCGTGCGCTGCTGGCCGGTGCGGCGCTGTGCGGAGCCGGGCGCGACGCCGCCGCCGGCACCTGGCCGCGCAGCGTCGTCGACGCGCTGGGGCGAACGCTGCGGCTGGCGGCGCCGCCACAGCGCATCGTCGCGATCTTCCCGAGCAACATTGAGATCGTCTTCGCGCTGGGACTGGAAGCGCGCGTCGCGGCGATCGGCGGGCGCGTGCGATACCCGGAGGCGGCGCTGGCCAAACCTTCGGTCGGCGGCGCGCTCGGTTATTCGCCCGAGGCGGTGGCGGCGCTGCGGCCGGACCTGATCGTGCTGACGCCGTCGCACGGCAGCGCACTGGGGCTGGTCGAGCCTTTCGAACGCGCCGGCGTCGCAGTGCTGGTGCTGGCGCACCCGGACCTGGCGGCGGTGCGGCGCAACATCGAGCTCGTCGGCCGCGCCACCGGCAGCGAAGCCGCTGCGGCGGTGCTGCTGGCGCGTTTCGACGGCTCACTGGCGTCGATCCGCCAGGCCTGGCAGGGCCGGTCGCAGCCGACGGTGTACCTGGAAACCGCGGCCGCCGCACGCGGCGCCTTCCAGACCGTCGGTCGCGGTCACTACGCCGATGACGCGCTGGCCTGCGCCGGCGGCCGCAACGTCTTCAGCGACCTGAACAGTGCGCAGCAGGTCAGCGCCGAGGCGGTGCTGCTGCGCGACCCGGAGGTCATCGTCTCGCTGCAGGCGGTGCCGAAGCCGGCCGAGGAGATTTCGGCGCGGCCGGGCTGGTCGCGGCTGCGCGCGGTGCGCGAAGGGCGGGTCGTCGTGCTGCCGCGCAGCCACTTCCTGATCCCCGGACCGCGCCAGACCGAGGCGGTGCTGGCCTACGCCCGCGCGCTGCATCCGCAAGCCTTTGGAGCGGCAGCATGAAGGCGCGGCGTGCGCGTCATGCGACGCCGCTGCTGGCTGCGGTGCTGCTGGTGGCGCTGGTGCTGGCGCTCAGCGGCGGCGCAGCCTGGGTGGCCCCGACGCAATGGCTGGGCGGCGACGGGCTGATGCACGACCTGGTCTGGGTCTGGCGCGCGCCGCGTGTCGCCGCAGCCTTCTTTGTCGGCGCCTGCCTGGCGCTGGCCGGGCTGCTGTTCCAGGGCGTGTTCCGCAACCCGCTGGCCGAGCCCTATCTGCTGGGCAGCGCCTCGGGCGCCGCGGTGGGCGCGGCCATCGCGCTGCTGCTGCCGCAGTGGCTGCCGCCGGGCTGGTCGCTGCCGCTGCTGGCGTTCGCCGGTGCCTGGGGCGCAAGCTGGCTGGTGCTGGCCGTCGGCCGCGCCGGCGGCGGCTGGCAGCCGGCACGGCTGCTGCTGGCCGGCGTCGCGCTGGCGGCCATTCTGTCGGCGCTGCGCGGGCTGCTGCTGATGCTCTTCGGCGACGAGTCGACCAATCTGCGCGCGCTGATCTCCTGGCAGCTGGGCGGTGTGCAGACGCCGACCGCAGCGCAGTGCGCGGCCTTCGTGCCGCTGCTGGTGCTGCTGGCCGCCGGCGCCCGGCGGCTGGCTTTCGGGCTGGACGCGCTCGGCCTGGGCGAACAGGCGGCGCACGGCATGGGCGTGCTCGTGCCGCGGCTGGTCGCGCAGGCGGTGCTGCTGGCGGCGCTGGCCACGGCGCTGGCGGTCTGCTGGGGCGGGCTGATCGGCTTCGTCGGCCTCGTGGTGCCGCATCTGCTGCGCTGGTGGCTGGGGCCGCTGCACGGCCGCCTGGTGCCGGCCTGCGTGCTCGCCGGGGGCTCGGCGATGGTGCTGGTGGATCTGATCGCGCGCGCCGCGCTGGCGCCCAGCGAGATCCCGGCCGGGCTGCTGACGGCACTGGTCGGCGGCCCGTTCTTCCTGGGCTTGCTGCTGAGGCGACGCGAGTGACGATGAACGACGGATCACACGTGCTGGCCGCGCTGGGCCTGCAGGTGCGTGCCGGCGGGCGCACGCTGCTGCACGCCATCGACGCCCAGTGGCCGGCTCGCGGCCTGTTCGCGCTCGTCGGCGCCAACGGGGCCGGCAAGAGCACGCTGCTGCAGGCCTTGATCGGCCTGCGCCCGACACACGCCGGCGAGGTGCGCCTGCTCGGCCGCCCGCTGGCCGGCTGGAAGCCGCGCGCGCTGGCACAGGCCATCGGCTACCTGCCGCAGCAGACGCACAGCCACTGGGACCTGACGGTCGACGAACTGCTGCAGCTGGCGCTGGCGCCGCCGGACGCGGCGCTGATCGAGACCTGCGAACTCGGGCCGCTGATGCGGCGCCGGCTGCACACGCTGTCCGGCGGCGAGGCGGCGCGCGCCGCGCTGGCGCGCGCGATCGCGCACCGCCCGCCGCTGCTGCTGGCCGACGAGCCGGCTGCGCACCTGGACCTGCCGCACCAACACCAGTTGATGCGGCTGCTGCGCGCCTGCGCCGCCGACGCCGCAGTGCTGGTGGTGCTGCACGACCTGCACTTGGCGGCGCGCTACTGCGACGAGGTCACGCTGCTGGCCGGAGGCCGCGTGATGGCCGCCGGCCATCCGGACGAGGTGCTGCGCAGCGCTTCGCTGAGCCAAGCCTACGGCAGCGCCGTGGTGCGCTGCGACCTGGGCCGCCAGCGCTTCTTCACTGCCGAGGACTGAACGGCGCCGAAAAGACAAAGGGCCCGGCTTCTTTCGAAACCGGGCCCTCGAATCTTGGAGCGGGATAAGAGGCTCGAACTCTCGACCTATACCTTGGCAAGGTATCGCTCTACCAACTGAGCTAATCCCGCTTGGTGGCCTGGGGCGGAATCGAACCACCGACACGCGGATTTTCAATCCGCTGCTCTACCAACTGAGCTACCAGGCCAAGAGCCCGCGACTATAGCACAGCTTTCAGGAAGTGCCGCGTTTGTTGCGCGAAAGATCGACGCCGAGCTGCTTGAGCTTGCGGTACAGGTGGGTGCGCTCGAGGCCGGTCTTCTCGGCCACACGCGTCATCGAGCCGCCTTCCTTGGCGAGGTGGAACTCGAAATAGCTCTTCTCGAACGCGTCGCGCGCCTCGCGCAGCGGGCGGTCGAGATCGAAGCTCTGCTCGGGGCGCGGGCCGGTGGGCACCGGCGCGGCCGGCATCGGCACCGGTGCCGCGGGCATGCCGATGGCGCCGTTGACGTAGGGCCGGGTCAGCGCCAGCGGATCGCGCACGCCGGGCGCCGCCGGCGCGGCCGCGGCGGCCAGGCGCTGGCCCGGGCGCACCAGCGCCTGCTCGACGGCCCGCAGCAGCTTCTGCAGCGTGATCGGTTTCTCGAGGAAGGCGACGGCGCCGTGTTTGGTCGCCTCGACCGCGGTGTCGATCGTGCCGTGGCCGCTCATCATGATGACCGGCATCGTCAGCAGCCCCGTGGCACCCCACTCCTTGAGCAGCGAGATGCCGTCGACGTCGGGCATCCAGATGTCCAGCAGCACGAGGTCGGGGCGCAAGGACTCGCGCACGTGTCGGGCCTGGGCCGCGTTCTCCGCGAGTTCGACCGTGTGGCCTTCGTCGCTGAGGATCTCCGAGAGCAGGGCGCGAATGCCCAGCTCGTCGTCCACTACCAGAATCGTTGCCATGCGCTGAGGTCAATGCACCTGCGTTGCGTCACCGGAAGCCGTCGCCGGACCGTCGTCGGTCGCGGGATTCGGCGCAGGTGCGAGTAAAGAAAATGATAGCGAAACTCGTGCCCCGATCACCGGATGTTCGATCCCCTCGCCGGCATGCAGGTTGACGACCCGCAGCCGCGCGTGGTGTTCGTCGGCAATCTTCTTGACGACGGCCAGCCCGAGGCCGGTGCCCTTGGCCTTGGTCGTCACGTAGGGCTCGAAGGCCCTCTTGAGCACTTTCTCCGGGAAACCGGGCCCGTTGTCCTGCACGAACAGGCGCACCGAACGCAGCTCGCCGTTGTCGCCCACCGAGCGCGCCGTGCCGATCTCGACGTGGCCGTCGGGCTGTTCGGAGATCGCGTCGAGCGCGTTCTGCACGAGGTTGTGGATGACCTGGCGCAGTTGCGTCGCGTCGCCCAGGATGCGCGGCAGCGGCTCGGCCAGGCGCACGACGAGCTGGCCGCGGTCGTGGGCCTGGCCGTAAAGCCCCAGCACCTCGTGGGCCAGCGCGTTCAGGTCCAGCGGCTTCATCTGCGCCGCCGGCAGCCGGGCGTAGTCGCGGAACTCGTTGACCAGGCGCTGCATCGCGTCGACCTGCGAGACGATGGTCGCCACCGAACGCAGCAGCAGCGCCTGGTCGTTGCCCTCGAGCTTGCTCTCCAGGCGATGCTGCAGGCGCTCGGCCGAGAGCTGGATCGGCGTCAGCGGGTTCTTGATTTCGTGCGCCAGCCGGCGCGCGACCTCGGCCCAGGCCTGCGAGCGCTGCGCCGAGACGACCTCGGTGATGTCGTCGAAGACCATCAGCCGCTGCTCGCCGGGCAAGGGCGCGCCGCGCACCAGCAGCGTCAGCGTCACGCCTTCGGGGCGCGCCAGCTCGAAGGCGTCCTGCCAGTGGTCGCCGCCGGCTTCGGTGCGGTCGGCGAGCTGTTCGTAGCGCTGCTCGACGCTGCGTGCGAAAGCCTCTAGCTCGGGCAGCTCGCCGAGGTGGCGGCCACGCCAGGCGGCCACCGGCAGGCCGAGGATGCGCGTCGCGCCGGGGTTCACGGTGTCGATGCAGCCTTCGCGGTCGAAGACGATGACGCCGGCGGTCAGCGTGTCGAGGATGGTCTGCAGCCGCGTGCGTGCGCCTTCGAGCTGGGCGACGCCGCGTTCGACCTGCTCGCGCGCATCGGCAAGCTGCGCCGTCATGTCGGCGAAGGAGCGCGTCAGCCCGCCGAGCTCGTCGGCCGAGGCGAACACCGGCTTGGGCTTCAGGTCGCCGGCGGCCACCTGGCGCACGCCGTCGGCCAGCAGCAGCAGCGGCCGCGCGAGCTGGTTGCCCAGCAGGATGGCCAGCAGCACGGCGCCGAACACGGCCAGGATCAGCGCCAGCGTCAGCGTGCCGATGTACATGCGCGACAGGCTGTCGCGCGCCAGCGCACGCTGCTGGTACTCGCCGTGCGCCGCCTGCACCGCCAGCGCATCAACGGCCAGCTTGCGCGGCAGCGGCTGCATGACCATCAGGAAACGGTCCTGGCCGGGCGCCAGGCGGATGCTGGCATCGGGCAGCAGCGCCAGCGCGCGCACGCGTGGCGCGGCCGGCTCGCCGGCGGCCAGCGCGTCCTCGTCCAGGCCTTCGATCTGGCTCGCCCAGCCGAGCGAACGCGCCTGGCGCAGCAGCGTCGTCGACGGCCGCTCCGGTGGCGTGGCGCCCGGCGCGACGCCGGCGGTGGCCAGGATCTGGCCCGAATGGCCGAGCAGCGCCAGTTCGCGTGCGCCGAGCTGCTCGCGCAGCCGCTCCAGCGTCAGCGGCGACGGCGAGTGCGAGTCGCCCAGGCGTTCGGCCGCCAGCCGCGCCTTGGCGCCGACGTCGGCCTGCAGCGCGTCCAGCGTCGTCTTGCCCAGCGACAGCCCGGCGTCCAGCGCGCCGGCCACCTTGACGTCGAACCAGGCGTCGATGCTGCGCGAGACGAACTGGTACGAGACCGTGTAGATCACCAGCCCCGGCAGCACGCCGACCAGCGCGAAGATGCCGGCCAGCTTGATCAGCAGCTTGCTGCCGAACTTGCCGCGTTTGAGCCGCAGCACCAGCCGCACCGAGGCGACGCCGATGACCAGCAGCAGCAGCCCGGCGACGGCGGCGTTGACCCAGAAGAGCCAGACGAAATGGCGCTCGTAAAAGCCGCCGCCGGCCGTCGACAGCGACAGCACGAAGGCCAGCACGAGCGCGGCACCGGTGCCCGCGACCAGCGCGACGATCCAGATCCAGCGGGCCGAGCGACTCATGGCAGCTCGACCGGCAACTCGCGCTCCGCGCCGATGGCCCAGTCGGCCTGGCCGCCCAGGCCGATCTGCATCGGGCTGGGCAGCTGGCTGGTGTCCAGCCGCCAGCTGAACTCGATGTAGTAGTCCTTGCCGGACTCGAGCTGCGACAGGTCGGCGATGCGCCAGCCGGCGCTGCGCGTGACGGCGGCCATCGCCTCGCCCAGCGTCGGGTAGGTCTGGTTCAGGCCGCCGAGGCCGACGCGCCAGCTGGACGTGAGCGCCTGGTAGACGACGCGCCAGCTGCGCGAGACGCGTGCGATGCGTTCGTCGCGCCAGTACCAGCGGTCGCGGCGCAGCGTCGCCTGGGCGACGAAGTAGACCGGCACGCCGCGCATCATCGCGTCCTCGACCGCCTTGGGCAGCGTCACGCGGGCGGCGAACTCCAGCGTCAGCGCGCCGTCGCTGCGGCCGGTCTGCAGCTGGATCAGCTCGACGCCCTGGCCACCGGGAGCGGCGCCGGCCGCACCTGCCCAGCCGAGCAGGAGCGACAGCCCCAGGCCCAGCAGCAGTCTTCGGCGGACCGGAGGCAATCGCATGACGGATCGGGCGAGGAGATCAGGCCTTGTGGATCAGGGCGTAGTAGAAGCCGTCGTGCAGGGCGCGGCGCGCGCCGCCCGACGGTTGCGGGGAATTGTCGGCGAGCGGCAGCAGGTGCCCCGGTGACTGCGGATCCAGGCTGGCCCCGGCGTCGCCGTGGCGTTGCAAAAACGCGTCGATCTGCTCGGCGCCCTCGCTGCGGAACAGCGAACAAGTTGCGTAGACCAGGCGGCCGCCAGGCGCCAGCAGCGGCCACAGCGCGTCGAGCATCTGACCCTGCAGCCGCGCCAGCGCGGTGATGTCGTCGGGGCGGCGCAGCCAGCGCACGTCGGGGTGGCGGCGCACGATGCCCGAGGCGCTGCAGGGCGCGTCCAGCAGGATGGCGTCGAACGGGCGGCCGTCCCACCAGCTGGCGGTGTCGCGCGCGTCGCCGGCGCGCAGCTGGGCCTGCAGCTGCAGGCGGTGCAGGTTCTCCTGCACACGTGCCAGGCGCACCGGGTCGCTGTCCAGCGCCAGCAGATCCAGGTCAGCGAGTTCCAGCAGGTGCGCGGTCTTGCCGCCCGGTGCGGCGCAGGCGTCGAGCACACGCGCGCCGGCCGGCAGACCGGCGCCGACGAGCAGCGGCGCGGCACGTTGTGCGGCCGCGTCCTGCACCGAGACCTCGCCTTCGGCGAAACCGGGCAGCTGCGTCACCGGGCAGGGCTCGGCGAGCACGATGGCCTGGCCGCCGAGCGCCGGGTCGTCGACCAGGCTGGCGGCGCGCCCCTGCGCCGCGAGGCGCTGCAGATAGGCCTCGCCGCTGCCGCGGCGGCGGTTGACGCGCAGCGTGAACGGCGGGTGCACGTTGGCCGCGGCCAGCAGCGCCTGCCACTGCGTCGGCCAGTCGTGGCGCACGCGTTCGATCCACCACAGCGGGTGGTTGAAGGCGCCCAGCGGCTGGTGGCGGGCCGAGTTGGCGAGATGCTCGCGCTCGCGCACGAAGCGGCGCAGCACGGCGTTGATGAAGCCGGCGGCCACCGCAGTGCGCTGGCGCGCCGCGTGCACCGCCTGGTCGACCAGCGTGTGGTCGGCATAGGGCGATGGCTCGCCGGTCGGCCAGAGCAGCGCCAGCGCGGTCAGCAGCAGCGATTCGACGTGCGGCGGCGGCGTCTTCGGCGCGACGATGGCTCGCACCTCGCCGGCGCTGCCCAGCCAGCGCATCACGTGGAAAGTGAGCGCCTGGACGCCGGGGCGTGCGTCGGGCGCGACGCGCGCCAGCACGTCGGTCAGCGAACGGCCCTGGCGCACCGCGAGCACGGCGTCGGCGGTCAGGTCGAGCAGCCGCGACAGCGGCACGGACGAAGTCGGAGTGGTCACCGAGGGCAGTCTAAGCGCTGCCTGCACGCGAACGAAGCGCGCCGCACAATACGAGGCCCATCGTCCCCGGCCGACCGGCCCTCCCCAGCTCATGGCCAAGACCGTCCCGCCCCCGGAGTCCACGTCGCCGCGCCTGCTGCGCAGCGAGGAGGAACTGGCCTCGATGCCGGTGTCCGAGCGCATCCGCTACCGCCTGGTGTGCGCCGACCGGCGCTTCCACGCCAACGACAACATCGCCGACTTCGTGCGCGAGGGCGAACTGCCCGAGCTGAAGAAGGAGGTGCAGTCCAAGGTCGAGGAACTGCTGCGCGCGCTGGTCATCGACACCGAGAGCGACCACAACACGAACGAGACGGCCAAGCGGGTGGCCAAGATGTACATCGACGAGGTCTTCCGCGGCCGCTTCCACCCGATGCCGTCGGTGACCGAGTTCCCCAACGCCGAGCGCCTGAACGAGCTGATGATCGTCGGCCCGATCACGGTGCGCAGCGCCTGCAGCCACCACCTGTGCCCGATCTTCGGCAAGGTCTGGATCGGCCTGCTGCCCAACGAGCACAGCAACCTGATCGGGCTGTCCAAGTACGCCCGCATCACCGACTGGATCATGAGCCGGCCGCAGATCCAGGAGGAGGCGGTGACGATGCTCGCCAACGAGCTGCAGGAGCGTGTGCGCCCCGACGGTCTGGCGATCGTCATGGAAGCCGACCACTTCTGCATGCACTGGCGCGGCGTCAAGGACACCGACAGCGCGATGGTCAACAGCGTGATGCGCGGCGCCTTCCTGAAGGACCCGAACCTGCGGCGCGAATTCCTCTCGCTGCTGCCGCGCAAGCAAGACTGAAAGGCCCGCGATGCTCGTCCGCCTCATGTACGTCAGCCGCGCCGTGCCGGCGCTGGACCCCGAGGAGCTGCAGGCCATCCTGCGCGCCTCGCGCGCGCAGAACCCGGCGCTCGGCATCACCGGGGTGCTGTGCTACTCCGACGGCATCTTCGTGCAGGTGCTCGAAGGCGGCCGCAGCGCCGTCAACCGGCTCTACGCGCGCATCGTCGGCGACCCGCGCCACACCGAGGTCGAGATCCTGGTCTACGAGGAGATCGCCGAGCGCCGTTTCGCCGGCTGGTCGATGGGCCAGGTCAGCGTCGCGCGGCTGAACCCGGCGCTGCTGCTGAAGTACTCCGAGACCGCGACGCTGGACCCCTACGCCGTCTCCGGCCAGGTCAGCAAGGCGCTGTTCGACGAACTGGTGGCCACCGCGGCCATCGTCGGCCAGGGCTGACTCAGAGCCGGCCGGCCGGCCCGAAGCGGTACAGCGGCACCAGCAGCCGCGTCGGGAACTCGGCGATCGCCTCGTCGTAGGCGGCGCCGGCTTCGTTGAAACACTGGCGCGCGAACGCCAGCCGCGAGCCGCCGTCGGCCAGCACGACGGCCTGTTCGGCGATCGTCGGCTCCACCTTCAGCAGCGGATGCTGCTCCAGCAGTGCCAGCACGCGGCTGGCCGCGGCGCCCATCGCCGCCTCGCCCTTGACCAGCAGCAGCGCCGCCTCCAGGCGCACCGGGCGGGCGCCCAGCGCGGCGGCGGCCTCGCGCACCTGGGCTTCGGCGGCGAGCAGCGCGTCCAGCGCCTTGGCCTCGCCGGCCATCGGTTCGCGCAGCGCCTGGGCCAGCGCCTGCGCGGCCTCGCCGCGGCGCGCCAGCGCCTCGGCGACCTGCTGCCAGGCGGTGCCGATGGCCGTGCGCAGCGCCATCAGCCGGTTGTAGGCGCCGACCATCCAGAACACGAGCACGGCCGCGACGGCCAGCACGGCGATCTGCAGCGCGGACACGGTCAGCGCCGGATCTCGCCCTGGCCGAGCACGATCCACTTCAGCGAGGTCAGTCCTTCCAGGCCGACCGGGCCGCGGGCGTGGAACTTGTCGGTCGAGATGCCGATCTCGGCGCCCAGCCCGTATTCGAAGCCGTCGGCGAAACGCGTGCTGGCGTTGACCATCACGCTGGCCGAGTCGACCTCGCGCAGGAAGCGCATCGCGTTCGGATGGTTCGTCGTCAGGATCGTATCGGTGTGGTGCGAGCCGTGGCGGTTGACGTGGGCGATGGCCTCGTCGAGGCCGGCGACGACCTTGATGCTGATGACCGGCGCCAGGTACTCGGTGTCCCAGTCGGCCTCGGTGGCGTCGACGACCCGCGCGCCGGGCACGGCGGCGAGCATCGCCTTGGCCGCCGGGCAGCAGCGCATCTCGACACCCTTGGCGGCGAAGACGGCGGCGATGCGCGGCAGGAAGGCCGCCGCCTGCGCCGCATGCACCAGCAGCGACTCGGTCGCGTTGCAGGGGCTGTACTTCTGCGTCTTGGCGTTGTCGGTGACCGTGACCGCCTGCTCCAGGTCGACCTCGGCATCGACATAGACATGGCAGTTGCCGTCCAGGTGCTTGATGACCGGCACACGCGCCTCGGCGGCGATGCGTTCGATCAGGCCCTTGCCGCCGCGCGGGATGACGACGTCGACGTACTGCGGCATCGTGATCAGGCGGCCGACCGCGGCGCGGTCGGTGGTCTCGACGAGCTGCACCGCGTCGGCCGGCAGGCCGGCTTCGACGAGCGCGCCCTGCACCAGCTTCCACAGCGCGAGGTTGGAGTGCAGCGCCTCCGAGCCGCCGCGCAGGATGCAGGCGTTGCCGCTCTTGATCGCCAGCGACGCGGCCTCGATCGTCACGTTCGGGCGGCTCTCGTAGATCATGCCGAAGACACCCAGCGGCACACGCATGCGGCCCACCGAGATGCCGGTCGGGCGGCGGCGCAGCTCGCTGATCTCGCCGATCGGGTCGGGCATCGCGGCGATCTGCTCGCAGCCTTCGGCGACCGTCTCGACGACCTTGGCCGTGAGCTTGAGCCGGTCGACCATCGGCTCGGCCAGCCCAGCGGCGCGTGCGGCGGCGAGGTCGAGTTCGTTGGCCTGCTGCAGCGGGCCGAGGTTGGTGCGCAGCGCGGCGGCCAGGCGTCGCAGGGCGTCGTCCTTGGCAGCGGAGCCGGCACGCGCCATCGCGGTGGCGGCCACGCGCGCGGCGGCGCCGACGCAGTCCATGTAGGCGGCGAGGTCGTCGGTCGGGTTCATGGCCGGATTGTCCCGCATCCGCCCCGGCGGGCCGTTCAGCGCAACGTGCCCGGCGGCACCAGGCCGCGGCGCGGGATCGGCGTCGAGAACACGATCTGGGTGCGTGTCTCGCCCCAGGCGTTGATCGAGCCGAGGAAAGCCTCCAGCGCCGGCAGGTCGGCGGCGACGACGGTCAGCAGGTAGGAATCGGCGCCGGCGACGTGGTGGCATTCCAGCACCTCGGCGGCGCGGCCGATCTGCTCGAGGAAGGCCTTCTTCGCCGGCTGGCCGGCGACGGTGAGGCCGACGATCGCGCGCACTGTGTAGCCGGCACGCGCTGCGTCGAGGTCGGCGACGACACCGCGCACGACACCGGCGTCCTGCAGCCGCTTCAGCCGCTCGGCGGTGGCCGGGATCGACAGCCCGGCCGCTTCGGCCAGCACCTTCAGCGGCGCGCGGCCGTCACGCTGCAGCGCGAGCAGCAGCTTCCAGGCCTTGTCGTCGATCGTGTTTTCGGTCATGCGGCAGTTTGGCCTGAAATTTCAGTCGGCCACAACAACATCGCCTGAAGAATCGCCTGGATCGACCGCCGAAGGCTTCGCACAATGAAGCCGTGGACCCGCAATTCACCCTCTTCCTGCAATCCGCCGCGATCGGCCTGTCGATCGCCGCGCCGGTGGGCCAGATCGGCCTGCTGGCGATCCAGCGCACGCTGCAGTACGGCTCGGCCGCCGGCATCGCCACCGGGCTGGGCGCAGCGGTCGCCGACGCGATCTACGGCGCCGTCGGCGCCTTCGGCGTCACGGCGCTGATCACCTTCCTCGTCGAGCAGCGCACGCTGCTGGCCGGCGGCGGCTCGGCGCTGCTGCTGTGGATGGCCTGGCGCATCGCGCGCCAGCCGCCGGCACGGCGCGACGGCGGGCCCGGCGAGCGCGCGCCGCTGGCGCGGCTGTTCGCCGGCACCTTCGTGCTGACGCTAGCCAACCCGACGACGATCCTGTCCTTCATCGCCGTCTTCGGCGCGCTGGCCGGGCGCAGCGCGGTCGCCTCGCCGTGGGTGATGGTCGCCGGCGTCGCCGCCGGTTCGGCGCTGTGGTGGTTCATCCTGGCTGGCGCGGTGGGCCGGCTGCGCACGCGTTTCGACGCGCGCTGGCAGCACCGGGTGAACCTGGCGTCGGCGGCGCTGCTCGCCGGCTTCGCGCTCTGGCAGCTGGCGGCGCTGGCGCGCTGATTCAGGCGCCGAGCACGCGCGCCAGCCAAGCCGCCACGGCCTCGGGCGCGGCGTCGAGTTCGATCGTCTTGCGCCGCCCGGTCTGGCCGTGCGTCAGCCGCACCGCACGCTTGGGCAGGTCCAGCTCGTCGGCCAGCCAGGCGACCAGCGTGTCGTTGGCCTTGCCGTCGACCGGCGGCGCGTTCAGGCGCACGCGCAGCGCGCCGTCGTGCAGACCGTCGGCGCCGGTGCGGCGCGCGTTGGGCACGACCGCCACGCGCAGCCGGCTGGCGGCCGCGCCGGCGGCGCTCAGGCACGGCGGCGCGTCGTTCACGCCGCGGTCTTGCGTGCCGGCGCCTTCTTCGCAGGCGGCCGTGCCGCACGCGGCTCGAACTCGAAGCCGACCTTGCCTTCCTTGGCGTCGTAGACGAGGAAGGCCTTGAACTTGCGCTTGGTCTTGTTCGAGACGAAGTCCTCCAGCAGCTTGGTGCGGCCGGTGGTCAGCAGGCGCGTCATCTCCTCGTGCGTCACCGGCTGCTGCAGGATCACGGCGCCGCTCTTGAAGTCGCAGGTCGTGTGCGCGCCGACGGCGTGCTCGCAGACGTAGCTCGTGCCGTGCTCGTAGACGTGGCCGCGGCACTTCGGGCACGGGCCCAGGCTCTGCTGGCCGCTGAAGTCCACCGGCTCGCCTTCGCCTTCGGCGGGCTTGTCGTCGTCGCCGAAGTCGAACTCCAGCTTCCAGTTGCCGATCTCCTCGTCGCGCACGATGCGCAGCTCGGCGCTGAACGGCCAGCCGGCCTTGGAGCGGAAGCCGTCCAGCGGCCCCAGGCGCTTGTCGCGCAGCAGCGCATCGGCCTCGGCGAGCTCGAAGGTGCGGCCGGCCGGCAGCTTGGTGATGCTGAAGCCGCAGCCGCTGCCTTCGGCCGAACCGGCGGCGCCGGTGCACGCGAAGCGGCGGTAGTTCTCCTTGACGACGCCGCCGCAGTTCGGGCACGGCGAGGCCAGCGTTGCGTAGTCGCCGGGAATCGTGTCGCGGTCGTACTCCTTGGCCTTCTTGACGATGCGCTCGGCCATCTTGGCGATCTCGGCCATGAAGCGCTCGCGGCTCAGCTTGCCGTGCTCCATCTGCGACAGCTGGTACTCCCAGTTGCCGGTCAGCTCGGGCTTGGTCAGGTCCTCGATCGCCAGGCCGCGCAGCAGCGTCATCAGCTGGAAGGCCTTGGCGGTGGGCTGCAGCTCGCGGCCTTCGCGCAGCATGTACTTCTCGAGGATCAGGCCTTCGATGATCGCGGCGCGTGTCGCCGGCGTGCCCAGGCCCTTCTCGGCCATCGCCTGGCGCAGCTCGTCGTCGTCGATCAGCTTGCCGGCGCCTTCCATCGCCGACAGCAGCGTCGCCTCGGTGTAGCGCGCCGGCGGCTTGGTCTTCAGCTGCTTGACGTCCACGCCCTCGGTGCGCACGGTCTCGCCCTGCGTCACCGGCACCAGGTTGGCGTCCTCGTCCTGGGCTTCCTTGCCGTAGACGGCCAGCCAGCCCGGGTTGACCAGCACCTTGCCGTTGGTCTGGAAGTGGTGCGTCGCCTCGGCCACCGCGACCTTGCTGATGCGCGTCGTGACCATGTACTCGGCCGCCGGGAAGAACACGGCGATGAAACGCTTGACGACCAGGTCGTAGAGCTTGGCCTCGATCTCGGTCAGGCTCTTCGGGGCCTGCAGCGTCGGGATGATGGCGAAGTGGTCCGAGACCTTGGTGTTGTCGAAGACGCGCTTGGTCGGCTTCACGTAGCCGGCGTCCAGGCCCTTGCGCGCATGTTGCGACAGCGCCGCCAGCGGGCCCGGCAGCTCTTCCTCGGCGAGCATCGCGAAGGTCTGCTTGACGACGCCGACGTAGTCCTCGGGCAGCGCGCGCGAGTCGGTCCGCGGGTAGGTCAGCACCTTGTGCTTCTCGTACAGCGCCTGGGCGATCGACAGCGTCGTCTTGGCCGAGAAGCCGAAGCGCGAGTTGGCCTCGCGCTGCAGCGTTGTCAGGTCGTACAGCAGCGGGCTGCTCTGCGAGCTGGGCTTGGCCTCCTCGGTGACGGTGGCCGGCTGGCCGCGCACCGCGGCGGCGATGGCCTGCGCGTCGGCCTCGTTCCACAGGCGGTCGGCACGCGCCTCGGGGTCGTCGGGGTTCTTCTTCCACTTCGGGTCGAACCACTTGCCCTCGTACTGGCCGGCCTGGGCGTCGAAGGCGGCGCGCACCTCCCAGTAGTCGCGTGCGACGTGCTTGCGGATCTTCTCCTCGCGCTCGACGACGATCGACAGCGTCGGCGTCTGCACGCGGCCGACGGTGGTCAGGAAGAAGCCGCCGTCGCGCGAGTTGAAGGCCGTCATCGCACGCGTGCCGTTGATGCCGACCAGCCAGTCCGCCTCGGAGCGGCTGCGCGCGGCGTCGGCCAGGCCCTGCATCTGCTCGTCGCTGCGCAGCTTGTCGAAGCCGTCGCGGATGGCCTGCGGCGTCATGCTCTGCAGCCACAGGCGGCGGATCGGCTTGCTGAAGGGCTTGCCGGCCGCGGCGTACTGGACGATCAGGCGGAAGATCAGCTCGCCCTCGCGCCCCGCGTCACAGGCGTTGACGAGCTCGGTGACGTCCTTGCGCTTGACGAGCTTGACCACCGCCGACAGCCGCGACTTGGACTTGTCGATCGGCGCCAGCTCGAAGTGCGGCGGCACCACCGGCAGGTGGGCGAAGCTCCACTTGCCGCGTTTGACGTCGTAAGCCTCGGGCGCCTTGATCTCCACGAGGTGGCCGACCGCCGAGGTGACGACGTACTGGTCGTTCTCGAAATGGTCGGCATGCTTTTCGAATTTGCCGGCGACCGGCGTCAGCGCGCGCGCGATGTCCTGCGCGACGCTGGGCTTCTCCGCAATGATGAGAGTCTTGGTCATGTCTGCCTTGGCTCACGGCGAAGCAAGCCGTGCCTAAAATCCGCCGTCTTTCACGCGCACGCACACACGCGCGCGCCCCTGTAATTTCAATGTACCCAATGAAGAAGACCGTGCAACCAGCGGCGCCAAGGGGCGATGCGCGACGCATCCAGGTGCGGCGCAGCGGCGTGCACGGCAAGGGGGTGTTCGCATTGCAGGCGATTGCCGCCGGCACGCGCCTGATCGAATACAAGGGTGAGCTGATCGACTGGCCCGAAGCGCTGCGCCGCCACCCGCACGACCCGGCGCAGCCCAACCACACCTTCTACTTCCACGTCGACGACGGCCACGTCATCGACGCCAACGTCGGCGGCAACGCCTCGCGCTGGATCAACCACGCCTGCGACCCGAACTGCGAGGCCCAGCAGCTCGACGACGGCCGCGTCTTCATCGATGCGCTGCGCGACATCGAGCCCGGCGAGGAGCTGTTCTACGACTACGGCCTGGTGATCGACGAGCGTTACACCGCCAAGCTGAAGAAGGAATACGCCTGCCATTGCGGCAGTCCGAACTGCCGCGGCACGATGCTCGCGCCCAAGCGCCGCTGACCCGATGGACTCTCCGGTTCCCACGCCTTTTCACGCCGGCCAGGCCGCGCCGCTGCGTTGGGGCGCCGAGGAGGTCTGGCAACAGCTGCAGCCCTTGCTGCCCGGCGTCAGCGTCGAGGTCGTCGCGCGCACCGACTCGACGAACACACGCCTGATCGAACGTGCCCGCGCCCAGGCCGGCCAGCGCGACGCGCCGGTCACGCGCCCGGGCGAGCTGCGCGCCTTTGGCGAGCTGCCGCGTGCGCCTTACGGCCGCCGCGCCGGCGACACCGAACCCTGCCTGCTGGTCGCCGAACACCAGACCGGCGGCCGCGGCCGCCTGGGCCGCGACTGGCTGGGCACGCCGGGCGCGTCGCTGACCTTCTCGCTGTCGATGCCGCTGGCGCCGCGCGACTGGTCGGGGCTGTCGCTGGCCGTCGGCGTCGCGCTCGCCGAGGCGCTGGACGTCGCACCGCCGCGCATCGGGCTGAAGTGGCCCAACGACCTCTGGATCCTCGACGGCCCGGGCCGCGGCCGCAAGCTCGGCGGCATCCTGATCGAGACCGTGCCGGTCGGCCAGCGCCGCATGTGCATCGTCGGCGTCGGCCTGAACGTGCTGCCGCAGCCCGCCGAAGGCCTGACGCACGGCTACGCCTGCCTGCAGGAGCTCGACGGCGAGGCCAGCGCGCCGCGGGCGCTGGCCGCGGTGGCGGCGCCGCTGGTGCAGGCGCTGCTGCGTTTCGAGGCCCAGGGCTTCGCCGCCTTCCAGGCCGGTTTCGAGCGCCGCGACCTGCTGGCCGGCCTGCCGGTGACGACCACCGGGCCGGAGCCGCTGCAGGGCGTCGCCGAAGGCGTCGACGAACGCGGCGCGCTGCGCGTGCGTGCCGGCACGCTGCACACGCTGATCAGCGGCGAGGTCAGCGTGCGCCTGCGGGACGACGCATGCTGAGGGCCCTGGCCGCCCTGCTGATCGGCGCCAACCTGCTGTTCTTCGCCTGGGCGCGGGGCTGGCTCGACCCCGCCGTGCCGCCGCCGCAGCACGGCCAGCGCGAGCCGGCGCGGCTGGCGGCGCAAGTCCAACCCGAGACGATCCGCATCGTCACGCCGCAGGCCGCCAGCGCCGCGGCCGCGAGCGTCGCCTGCGTCGAGGCCGGGCCGTTCAACGACACCGATGCCACCAGCGCCGAACAGTCGCTGATCGCCGCCGGCCTGCCGGGCGACCTGTGGAAGCGGCGCGACCAGGCCCAGCCCCCGGTCTGGCTGGTCTACATCGGCCGTTTCCCCGACGGCGCGTCGCTGCGCTCGCGCGCCGAGGCGCTGCAGAAGCTGCGTGTGCCCTACGAGACGCTGGACGCGCCGGCCGAACTGGCGCCGGGCCTGGTGCTGTCGCGCCACGACTCGCGCGAGGAGGCCGAACGCGCGCTGGCCGCCGTCTCGGCCAAGGGCGTCAAGACCGCGCGCGCCGTCGCGCTGCCGCCCCCGCCGCCGCAGCACTGGCTGCGGGTCGCACGCGCCGACGCCACGCTGCAGGGCCGCCTGGGCGAGACCGCACTGCCCGGCGGCACCCGCTTCCACCGTTGCTCGCGCTGAGCGCGCCGGCCATGAAAAACGGCCCCGCGAGGGGGCCGTCTTCGAGCCCGGCCGCAGCCGGGTTCAGGGTCTTCAGGCGGAGATGACGCGCACCATCTCCAGCACCTTGCAGGAGTAGCCCCACTCGTTGTCGTACCAGGCGACGACCTTCACGAAGGTCTTGTCCAGCGCGATGCCGGCGTCGGCGTCGAACACCGAGGTGCAGCTCTCGCCGCGGAAGTCGGTGGCGACGACCTTGTCGGTGGTGTAGCCGAGCACGCCCTTCATCGGGCCCTCGCTGGCGGCCTTCATCGCCGCGCAGATCTCCTCGTACGAGGCTTCCTTGTTCAGCTCGACGGTCAGGTCGACGACCGAGACGTCGGAGGTCGGCACGCGGAAGGACATGCCGGTGAGCTTCTTGTTCAGCTCGGGGATGACCTTGCCGACGGCCTTGGCGGCGCCGGTGGAGCTGGGGATGATGTTCTCGAGGATGCCGCGGCCGCCGCGCCAGTCCTTGTTGCTCGGGCCGTCGACGGTCTTCTGCGTCGCCGTGGCGGCGTGCACCGTGGTCATCAGGCCGCGCTTGATGCCGAAGGTGTCGTTGAGCACCTTGGCGACCGGCGCCAGGCAGTTGGTCGTGCAGCTGGCGTTGGAGACGATGGCCTGGCCGGCGTAGGTCTTGTCGTTGACGCCGTAGACGAACATCGGCGTGTCGTCCTTGGACGGCGCGCTCATGATGACCTTCTTGGCGCCGGCGGCCAGGTGCTTCTCGGCGGTTTCCTTGGTCAGGAAGAGGCCCGTTGATTCGACGACGATGTCGGCGCCGACCTCGCCCCACTTCAGCTCGGCCGGGTCCTTGATCGCGGTGAGGCGGATCTTCTTGCCGTTGACGATCAGCGTGTGGCCGTCAACCGAGATGTCGCCCTTGAAGCGGCCGTGCACGCTGTCGTACTGCAGCATGTAGGCCAGGTAGTCGGGTTCCAGCAGATCGTTGATCGCGACGACTTCGATGTCGTCGAAATGCTTGATCGCGGCGCGGAACACCATGCGCCCGATGCGGCCGAAGCCGTTGATGCCGATCTTGATGGTCATGTCGTCTCTCCTGAACGGTGAAGGTGAACGGGCTTCGGCGCCTGGGCGACCGGGCCTCGCGGCCCGGCCGGCGCCACTAGGGAGCGATCTTGCCGCAGGCGGCGCGACGGGTCACGCGCCGCCCTGCAGGCGGTGGTGGGCAAAGGCGAACGGTGCCTGCCACCGGGTCAGCGGTCGAGCACCTTGCGCACGACCGCGGCGACGTTCTCCGGCGTGAAGCCGAAGAGCTTGAACAGCACGCCCGCCGGCGCGCTCTCGCCATAACGATCCAGGCCGACGACGGCCGCGCAGCCGTACTTCCACCAGCCGTCGGTGACGCCGGCCTCGACGGCGATGCGCGGCAGCTTGGCCGGCAGCACCGAGAGCTTGTACTCGACGCTCTGGCGGTCGAAGGTCGTCGTGCTGGGCATGCTGACGACGCGCACGGCGATGCCTGCGGCGGCCAGCTGGGCCTGGGCGTGCAGCGCCAGCTGCACCTCGCTGCCGGTGGCGATGATCACCGCCTGCGGCGCCTTCTTCAGCCCCACCTCGCTGGGCTCGGCGAGCACGTAGGCGCCCTTGCCGATGTCTTCCAGCGTCGCCTTCGGCGCGTACGGCAGGTTCTGGCGCGACAGCAGCAGCGCCGTCGGGCGATCGGTGTTGCCGATCGCCACCGTCCAGGCCACCGTCGTCTCGGCGGTGTCGGCCGGGCGCCAGACGTCCAGGTTCGGGATCAGGCGCAGCGACGCGGCGTGTTCGACGCTCTGGTGCGTCGGGCCGTCTTCGCCCAGGCCGATCGAGTCGTGGGTGAAGACGTGCACGACACGCTGCTTCATCAGCGCCGCCATGCGGATCGCGTTGCGGCTGTAGTCGCTGAACGTCAGGAAGGTGCCGCCGTAGGGGATGAAACCGCCGTGCAGCGCGACGCCGTTCATCACCGCCGCCATGCCGAACTCGCGCACGCCGTAGTTGATGTGGCGGCCGCCGTTGGCCGCGCCGTCGTCGCCGAAGCGCAGCGCCGGCGTCGAGCTGGTGTTGGTCAGGTTGGAGCCGGTCAGGTCGGCCGAGCCGCCGAGCAGCTCGGGCAAGGCCTTCGTGAAGACCTCCAGCGCGAGCTGGCTGGCCTTGCGCGTGGCGACCGTCTCGGCCTTGTCGTGGGCGGCGATCGCGGCGTCGGCGGCGATGCGCGCGAAGCCGGCGGGCAGCTCGCCCTTCATGCGGCGTTCGTACTCGGCGGCCAGCTCGGGGAAGGCGGCGCGGTAGGCGGCGAAGGCCTTGTCCCAGGCGGCTTGCGCGGCAGTGCCGGTCTTGCGCGCGTCCCAGGCGGCGTAGGCGGCCTCGGGCACGACGAAGGGCTCGTGCGTCCAGCCCAGGCCTTCGCGCACCAGCGCGATCTCGGCGGCGCCCAGCGGCTCGCCGTGCGCCTTGGAGGTGCCGGCGCGGTTGGGCGAACCCTTGCCGATCGTCGTCTTGCAGATCACCAGCGTCGGCTTGGTGGCCGAGGCGCGGGCCTGGGCCAGCGCGGCGTCGACGGCGGCGACGTCATGGCCGTCGACCGGGCCGACGACGTTCCAGCCGTAGGCGTCGAAACGCTTGGCGACGTCGTCGACGTACCAGGGCGTGACCTGGCCGTCGATCGAGATGCCGTTGTCGTCGTACAGCGCGACCAGCTTGTTGAGCTTCCAGGCCCCGGCCAGCGCGCAGGCCTCGTGGCTGATGCCTTCCATCAGGCAGCCGTCGCCGAGGAAGACGTAGGTGCGGTGGTCGACGATCTCGTGGCCCGGGCGGTTGAACTGCTGCGCCAGCAGCTTCTCGGCCAGCGCCATGCCGACGGCGTTGGTGATGCCCTGGCCCAGCGGGCCGGTCGTGGTCTCGACACCCGGCGTGACGTCGACCTCGGGGTGGCCCGGCGTCTTGCTGTGCAGCTGGCGGAAGTTGCGCAGTTCCTCGACCGGCAGGTCGTAGCCCGTGAGGTGCAGCAGCGCGTAGATCAGCATCGAGCCGTGGCCGTTGCTCAGCACGAAACGGTCGCGGTCGGCCCAGTGCGGGTTGGCCGGGTTGTGCTTGAGGTGGCGGCCCCAGAGCGCGACGGCCATCTCGGCCATGCCCATCGGAGCGCCGGGGTGGCCGGAGTTGGCTTGCTGCACCGCGTCCATCGCGAGCGCTCGCACCGCGTTGGCCATCAGCGCGGTGTCGGGGGAGGAGGTCTTGGCCATGCTGCGCCGGCGGCCTCGTGGGCGCCGTCGGGGGTGAAGAAAGCCTTGGATTCTAGGACGCCCCCTACACTGCCGGCCGATGAGCGCCCGAGCCCTGATCCTCGCCGCCGGCCGCGGCGAGCGCATGCGACCGCTGACCGACACCACCCCCAAGCCGCTGCTGCCGGTGCGCGGCCGGCCGATGATCGAGTGGCATCTGCTCGCGCTGGCGAAAGCCGGCGTGCGCGAGGTCGTCATCAACACCGCCTGGCTGGAGGAGCAGTTCCCGGCCGCGCTGGGTGACGGCTCGCGCTGGGGCCTCACGATCCGCTGGTCGGCCGAAGCTGCGGCCTGGGGCGGCGCGCTGGAGACCGCCGGCGGCATCGCCACCGCGCTGCGCTGGCTGGCACCGAACGGCGACGAGGCCTTCTGGGTCGTCTCGGGCGACATCGTCGCGCCGGGCTTCGGCTTCGACGACGCCGAGCGCCGCCGCTTCGAGGACAGCGGCGACCTCGGCCACCTGTGGCTGGTGCCCAACCCGGCGTTCAACGAACGCGGCGACTTCGCACTCGGCGCCGGCGGCCGTCTGTCGCGCGACGGCGAACGTGGCTGGACCTACGCCAACCTGGCGCTGCTGAAGCCGGCGATCGTCGCCGGCATCGCGCCCGGCACGCGCGCGCCGCTGGGCCCGGCACTGTTCGCCGCCGCTGCGGCCGGCCGCCTGTCGGGCGAAGCCTGGCGCGGCGAGTGGCACAACGTCGGCACGCCCCAGCAGCTCGCGGCGCTGGGCTGACAGTCAGCGGTCGGCCAGGCCGGCGGTGACGGCGTCGATGCGCGCCATCACCTCGGGCGTCAGGCGCTCGACCAGCGCCATCGCGCCGAGGTTGGCTTTCAGCTGGTCGACACGCGAAGCGCCGGTGATGACGCTGCTGACCTGCGGGTTGCGCGCCACCCAGGCGATCGCCAGCTGGGCCAGCGTGCCGCCGAGTTCGGCGGCGATCGGCTCGAGCTTGGCGACGGCCTCGTTCTTCGCCGCGTCGGTCAGGCCGTCGCGCAGGAAGGCCATGTTCTCCAGCGCGCCGCGGCTGCCGGCGGGCACGCCGCCGCGGTACTTGCCGGTCAGCAGGCCCGAAGCCAGCGGGCTCCAGGTCGTCAGGCCCAGACCCAGGTCTTCGTAGAGGCGGGTGTACTCCTGCTCGACGCGGCGGCGGTGGAACAGGTGGTATTGCGGCTGTTCGACGACCGGCTTGTGCCAGCCGTGGCGCTCGGCCAGTTCCCAGGCGGCGCGGATGTCGGCGGCGCTCCATTCGCTGGTGCCCCAGTACAGCGCCTTGCCCTGCACGATGAGGTCGTTCATCGCGCGCGCCGTCTCCTCGATCGGCGTGTTCGGGTCCGGGCGATGGCAGTAGATGACGTCGATGAAGTCCAGGCCGTAGCGCTTGAGCGAGCCTTCGACGGCCTGCATCAGGTACTTGCGGTTCAGCGTGTCCTTGCGGTTGACGGCCTCGCCGCTGCGGTCCAGGCCCCAGAAGTACTTGCTGGTGACGACGTAGTTCAGGCGCGGCCAGGCCAGGCGGCGCAGCGCCTCGCCCATCACGACCTCGCTCTGGCCGGCGGCGTAGACCTCGGCGTTGTCGAAGAAGTTGACGCCGGCGTCGTAGGCGGCGGCCATCATCTCGACGGCGGCGTCGACGTCGACCTGGTTGTGATAGGTGACCCAGGAGCCCAGCGAAAGCGCGCTGACGCGCAGGCCGGAGCGGCCCAGACGGCGGTATTGCATGTGTGACCCTGACGGATGAGAGGAATGCGGCCGATGCTAGTGGGTCGCTGCGGCGACAGCAGCGCCCGCGCCGGGCAGCCACAATCGGCGCGATGGGAACGCTTTACCTCGTGCGCCACGGCCAGGCCTCGTTCGGCGCCGACGACTACGACGTGCTCAGCGAGCTGGGCCAGCGCCAGTGCCGCCAGCTCGGCATCTGGTTCCGCGAACGCGGCATCACGTTCGACGCCGCCTTCCACGGCTCGCTGAAGCGCCAGCGCGCCTCGTACGAGGCGATCGCCGAAGGCCACGGCGCGGTGCCACCGGCGGCGCTGCGGCCGCAGCTCGACGAATACGACAGCCTGGCGCTGCTGAAGGCCGCGCACCCCGAGCCGCTGCCGGCGGCCGACACGCCCGAGTCCTACCGCCAGTACTTCCAGCTGCTGCGCACGGCGCTGGCGCGCTGGATGGGCGGCGAGATCGCGCCCGAGGGCATGCCCGCCTACGCCGACTGGCGCGCCGGCATCGTCGGCGTGCTCGACGAGGTGCAGCGCATCCAGGACGGCAACGTGCTGCTGGTCGCCAGCGGCGGCCCGATCTGCACCGCCATCGGCCACCTGCTGCGCACGCCGCACGAGGTGACGATCGACCTCAACCTGCGCATCCGCAACAGCGCGCTGACCGAGGTCGCGATCACGCCGAAGCGGCTGATGCTGGTCGCCTTCAACCACCTGCCGCACCTGGACCATCCTGAGCGCCGGGGCTGGGTGACCTCGACCTGAGCGGGCCCAAGCCGGCCGGCGAGAATCGGCCCATGCACGAGGTCCACATCGCCGTCGTCGGCGCCGGCCCGGTCGGGCTGGCGCTGGCCTTGCACGCCGCGCGCGTGCTGCCTGCCGCCCGCATCACCGTCTTCGACGCCCGCGCGGCGACACATGACGTCGCCGCCGACCCGCGCACGCTGGCGCTGTCGCTGGGCAGCGTGCAGTTCCTGCAGCGCCTCGTCGACTGGGCGCCGCCGCAGGCCATCGCCGAGGTGCAGGTGTCGCAGCAGCCGCCGTCCTTCGGCGACGCCGAGGTGCGCATCCGCGCCGCCGAGTTGGGCGTGCCACTGCTCGGCGCGGTGGCGACGTATGGCGAAGTCGTCGCGCCGCTGCAGCGCGGCTGGGAGGCCGCGGTGGCGGCCGAGCCGCGCCGGCTGGCGTTTCGCCTCGGCACCGCGGTGCAGGCGGTCAAGCCGGTGGCCGGCGGTGTCGAGCTCGACGCCGACATCGCCGAGAGTTTCGACCTCGCGGTCGTCGCCGAAGGCGGCGTCTTCGCCGGCCAGGTGCGCAAGGCCGTCGTGCACGACTACCGCCAGACGGCCTGGGTCGGCACGCTGACGCTGGACGGGCTGCCGCCGGGCGTGGCCTTCGAACGTTTCACGCGCGACGGCCCGCTCGCGCTGCTGCCGCGTGCCGACGGCCGCGCCTCGCTGGTCTGGTGCGTGCCCAGCGACGACGACCCGGTGCGCCCGCTGGCTGCGCGCCAGCGCCTGGCGCTGCTGGCCGAGCGCCTGCCGGCCGCCGCCGGCCGGCCGCGCGAGATCACGCCGCTGAAGGACTTCGCGCTCGGCCTGAACGCCGAACGCACGCTGGTCGACGGCCGCTCGGTGCGCATCGGCAACGCCGCGCAGACGCTGCATCCGGTCGCCGGCCAGGGCCTGAACCTGGGCCTGCGCGACGCCCACGAACTCGTCGCCGCGCTGCGTCACGCCGCCGACGTCGACGCCGCCTTGGCGCGCGTCGAATGGGCACGTTCGCCCGACCGCTGGGCGACGATCGCGACGACCGACTTCCTGGCGCGCAGCTTCACCTGGCAGCTGCCCGGGCTGGGCCTGGCGCGTGGTCTCGGGCTGGCGGCGCTGCAGCAGGTGGCGCCTGCGCGCCACTGGCTGGCGCGGCGGATGATGTTCGGTTCGCGCTGACTACAGGCGCCGGTGCGCCAGCGCCGGCAGCTGCATGCGCACCTCGGCCAGGCGCTGTGGCGAGACCTCGGCGAGCACGACACCTTCGCCTTCCGGCCGCACCGCCAGCACCTCGCCCCAGGGATCGGCGACGAGGCTGTGACCCCAGGTGCGGCGGCCGCTCTCGTGCTGGCCGCCTTGCGCCGGCGCCAGCACGTAGCACTGGTTCTCGACGGCGCGGGCGCGCAGCAGCAGCTCCCAGTGCGCGCGGCCGGTCGTGTAGGTGAAGGCCGCCGGCACGCACAGCAGGTCGCAGGGCGGCGCCATCAGCGCCCGGTACAGCTCGGGGAAACGCAGGTCGTAGCAGACCGACAGGCCGACACGCAGCGGCCCGCACTGCAGCGCCACCGGCGTGTCGCCGGCGGCCAGCGTCGTCGCCTCGGCATAACGCTCGCGGCCGTTGTCGAAGGCGAAGAGGTGGATCTTGTCGTAGTGCGCGGCCTCGACGCCGTCGGGGCCGTAGACGCAGCAGCGGTTGTAGACACGCTGGCCGTCGGGCGCACGCAGCGGCAGCGTGCCGCCGACGAGCCAGACGCCGTGGCGGCGCGCGATGTCGGCGAGGAAACGCTGGATCGCGCCGTCGCCCTCGGGCTCGGCGAACGGCAGCTTGTCGGTGTCGCGCAATCCGATCAGGCAGAAGTACTCGGGCAGCGCGACGAGGCCGGCGCCGGCGGCGGCGGCTTCGCCGACCAGGCGGGCTGCGGCTTCGAGATTGCGCCCGAGATCGGGCGTGCTTACCATCTGGACGGCGGCGACCTTCATGAGCGGCATTCTGCTTCAGCGCCCTAGCAGATCGTGTTCGGCCCTGACGCCGGCACGCCGAGAGCCTTCAGCGCAGAATCGGCGCCCTCGACAAGAGCAAAGACCTTCGGAGGGTCGTCCATGTCAGCCGTTCAGAGCGCCGCGGTGTCGGCGGCGCACAGCCGTTTCGTGCAGCGCATCCGGCGCCGCTACGAAGCCGAGCGTGCGTTGCTGCCGCCGGGTGCGCCCGGTTTCGAGACCATCGTCGAGCTCGTCGGCACGCTGCGCGAACGTGGACGCGAACTGCCGGCCGCGCTGCGTGTCGCGCGCCAGCTGGTGCTCGAACGCCTCGCGGTGCTCGACGTCGAGGACGGCGCGCCGCTGGAGACCGTCACCGCGACGATGACCTGGCTGGCCGAGGCCTCGCTGGAGCTGGCGCTGGCCCAGGCGCGGCTGGACGCCGACGAGCGCCACGGCGCGGCGCTGGACGCCGACGGCCGCCCGGTGGACCTGTGGATCATCGGCATGGGCAAGCTCGGCGCGCGCGAGCTCAACGTCTCGTCGGACATCGACCTGATCTACGTCTACGAGGACGAAGGCCAGACCGCGGGCCCGCGCCCGGTCTCGTTCCACGAGTACTTCGCCTTCGTCGCCAAGCGCCTGTACGCGCTGGTCGGCGAGACCACCGAGGACGGCTTCGTCTTTCGCGTCGACCTGGCGCTGCGGCCCAACGGCAACTCGGGGCCGCCGGTCGTGAGCCTGGGCATGCTCGAGGAGTACTTCCAGGTCCAGGGCCGCGAGTGGGAGCGTTTCGCCTGGCTGAAGAGCCGCATCGTCGCGCCGCGCGCGGCGGTCGGCACGCAGCGTGCGCTGGCGCTGCGCTCGCTGGTCACGCCTTTCGTCTACCGCCGCTACCTGGACTACGGCGTCTTCGAGGGCCTGCGCCAGCTGCACCGCAAGATCCGCGACGAGGCCCAGCGCCGCGCCGCCGGCCGCCCGGAACGCGCCAACGACGTCAAGCTGTCGCGCGGCGGCATCCGCGAGATCGAGTTCATCGTCCAGCTGATGCAGGTCGTGCGCGGCGGCCAGTTCCCCGAGATCCGCACCCGCAGCACCTTGCGCGCGCTGGGCAAGCTGGCGGCCGGCGGGCTGATGTCGGCCGAGACCGCGCAGCGCCTGGCCGACGCCTATGCGCTGCTGCGCCGCATCGAGCACCGCATCCAGTACCTCGACGACCAGCAGACGCATCTGCTGCCCACCGGCGACGAGGACCTGGCCTGGATCGCCGCCAGCCTGGACGGCGGCGACACCGGCACGATGCTCGACCGCCTCTGCGAGGCGCGCGAGACGGTGGCCGCCGAGTTCGACGCGCTGCTGATGGAGGGCGCCGGCGGCGCCAAGGGCCAGGGCCGCAACGGCTGCCGCCAGTGCGGCACCGGGCCGCTGCCGATCGACAGCGAGCAGCTGCTCGAGAAGATGCCGACGGCGCTGGCCGAACGCCTGCGTCCCTGGGTCGCGCAGCCGCGTGTGCAGGCGCTGCGCGACGAGAGCCGGCTGCGCCTGGGCCGGCTGATGCAGGCCGCGGCACGCGGCATCGCCGACGGCAGCTGCACCGAGCAGGCGGCGCTGCGTTTCGTCGACTGGGTCGAGCCGCTGCTGCGCCGCGAAAGTTATCTCGCGCTGCTCGCCGAGCGCCCCGAGGTCCAGCGCCGGCTGCTGCGCCTGCTGGGGCTGGCGCGCTGGCCGATGCAGTACCTGATGCGCCACCCGGGCGTCATCGACGAACTGGCCGACGCCCGCCTGCAGCACCAGCGTTTCGACCGCGAAATCTTCGCCGCTGAGCTGGAGGAGCGGCGCCTGGCCTGGGAGCGCGCCGGCGAGTGCGACGAGGAGCGGCTGCTGGACATGCTGCGCCAGGCGCACCACGCCGAGGTCTTCCGCACGCTGGTGCGCGACGTCGAGGGCGAGCTGACGGTCGAGCAGGTCGCCGACGACCTCTCGGCGCTGGCCAACACGATGCTCGCGATCACCGTACGTTGGGCCTGGAGCCGCTTGCGCCAGGCCCACCGCGAGCAGCCGGCGCTGGCCGTCATCGCCTACGGCAAGCTCGGCGGCAAGGAGCTGGGTTACGGCAGCGACCTGGACGTCGTCTTCCTGTTCGACGACGCCGACGAGGCCGACCCGGCGCGCGCGCAGGAGATCTACGGCGCCTTCGTGCGCAAGCTGATCACCTGGCTGACGCTGCGCACCGCGGCCGGCGAGCTGTTCGACATCGACACCGCGCTCCGGCCCAACGGCAACTCCGGTCTGCTGGTGACCTCGATCGCGTCGTTCGAGCGCTACCAGGTCGGCCGCGGCAGCAACACCGCGTGGACCTGGGAGCATCAGGCGATCACACGCGCACGCTGCGCCGCCGGCGGCCCGGCGCTGGCCGCGGCCTTCGACGCCACGCGGCGTGCGGTGCTGGTCGCCGAACGCGACCCGCAGGCGCTGCGCGAGGAGATCGGCGCGATGCGCCGCAAGGTGCGCGACGCGCACCCGGTGCGCGCCGGGCGCTACGACGTCAAGCACTCGCCGGGCGGCATGATGGACGTCGAGTTCGTCGTCCAGTACCTGGTGCTGGCGCATGCACGCACGCATCCGGAGCTGATCGGCAACCTCGGCAACATCGCGCTGCTGGTCATCGCCGAGGACGGCGGCCTGCTGCCGTCCGGCGTCGGCCGTGCCGCCGCCGACGCCTACCGCGAGCTGCGCCGCGCACAGCACACCGCGCGCCTGGACGAGCAGCCGACGCAGTTCGAGCCCGAGCGCCTGGCGCCGCAGCGCGACGCCGTGCTGGCGCTGTGGCGCGCGGTCTTCGGCGAAGGCTGACGCGCCCCATGTCCCCGACCGACCGCCGCGCGCGGCTGGACGCGCGCGCCATCGTGCTCGTCGTCGTCTGCTGCGCGCTCTGGGGCCTGAACCAGGTGGCGACCAAGCTCGCGCTGGCCGAGATCCCGCCGCTGATGCAGGCCGCGATGCGCTCGGCCGGCGCCGCGCTGCTGGTCGCCGCCTGGGCGCGCTGGCGCGGCATCCGCTTGTTCGAACACGACGGCACGGCGCGCGCCGGGCTGGCGATGGGGCTGCTGTTCGCGCTCGAGTTCGGCTGCATCTTCGTCGGCCTGCAGCACACCGCGGCCTCGCGCATGGTGGTCTTCATCTACCTCGCGCCTTTCGTCGTCGCGCTGGGCATGCCTTTCGTCGCACGCGACGAGCGCCTGCGGCCGGCGCAGCTGGCCGGGCTGGCGGCGGCCTTCGCCGGCGTCGTCTGGGCCTTCGCCGAAGGGCTGCACGCACCGACCGCCGGCAGCCGGCAGTGGCTGGGCGACGCGCTGGGTGTGGCCGCGGCGGTGATCTGGGGGCTGACGACGCTGACGCTGCGCGGCAGCCGGCTGGCGAGCGCGGCACCGGAGAAGACGCTGCTGTGGCAGCTCGTCGTGTCGGCCGTCGCGCTGGCCTGCGCGTCCTGGGCCGGCGGCGAGACGCTGGCGGCGATGCCGGGGCCGGGCGCGATGTGGCCGCTGGCCTTCCAGATCGTCGTCGTCACCTTCGCCAGCTACCTCGTCTGGTTCTGGCTGCTGCGCCACTACCCGGCGACGCGGCTGTCGGCGTTCACGCTGCTGACGCCGGTCTTCGGGCTGCTGGCCGGCGTGCTGATCCTCGGCGAGCCGGCGACGGCGCGCCTGCTGGTCGCGCTGGCCGCGGTCTGCGCCGGCATCGCGCTGGTCAATCGCGGTTGAGCACCAGCGCGGCGTAATGCCGTGCCTGCCGCCCGTCGCGGGTGTACAGCGGCGCCAGCGTCCACTGGCGGGGCTCGGCGGCCGGCTGCGCCGCAAGCGCACGGGCGTGGTCGGCCGCGTGCTCGCCGTCGCCGACGTAGACCGTGACACCGCGCGCCGCTGCCGCCTCGGCCGGCAGCAGCAGCCGCGCCTGCGGGAACTGCACACGCAGCCCGGCGGCCAGGCGGGGCTCGCCGACGACCAGCGTGTCGACCTGCGGCGCCAGCCGGCGCAACTCGTCGGCGAGCGCAGCGACCGGCTCGTTCAGCTCGTCGGGGTCGGCGCGCCAGCCGGCCAGCGGCGCCCGCAGCGTGATGCCGGCCAGCAGCAGCACGGCCAGCACCAGCGTCGCCCGTTCGAAGCGGCGCACGGCCGCCGGCGGCGGTGCCGCCGGCAGCAGCAGCCAGCCGGCCAGCGGCACGAGGAACAGCATCGGCTGCATCCACCGGCCCTTGAAGTGCGTCACGCCGCCGGCCAGCGCCATCGCGGCCAGCACCAGCGCGAGCAGCACGAAGTAGGCGAGCACCGCACGCCGCACCACCGGCGGCTGCGGCGGCACGCCGCCGGCGCGCCGGGCCGGCCACACGAGCAGCAGCCCGAAGACCAGTGCCCAGGGTGCGACCATGCTGACGACGGCACGCAGCGCGCTCCAGACGCCGGCCAGGCGCGCCACGATGCCGCCGCCCGCGTCCAGCGCCATCTTGTGCGCCGTGCCGCGGCTGACCTCGGCGGCGTGCTGCAGCACCCAGGCGGCGTGCGGCAGCACGACGAGCAGCGCCACCGCCGCGGCGAGCAAGGTCCAGCGCGAGAACACGTGCCGGCGCGACGCCGGCAGCACGAGCGCCGTGCCGACCAGCAGCCCGTGCAGGATCAGCAGGTTGTACTTGGCCAGCAGGCCGAGCCCGACGACGGCGCCGAAGGCCAGGTAAAGCCCCGGCCGCGGCCGCAGCATCAGGCGCACGAAGACGCCCAGCGCCAGCGCCGCGCAGGTGGTGGCGAGCACGGTGTGCGTCAGGTCGCGCTGCGACTCCCAGCCGATCTGCGGCAGCCACAGCATCGCCGCGGCGACCAGCGGCGCCGCCCGGCCGACCAGCGGCGCGGCGGCCCAGGCCAGCGCCGCATAGGCGCCGAACAGCAAGCCGTTCTTCAGCACTGCCAGGCCGGCGATCGACGGCCCGGTGAGCTCGAACACGGCCCACTGCAGCCAGGTGTAGAGCGGCGGCTGCGCGCCGTAGCCCCAGGCGAGCCGGCGCGTCCACAGCAGCTGCTCGGCCTCGTCGAGCTCGGGCGCTGGCGAGACGAGCACGCGCACCAGCGCCTGGGCGGCGAAGTAGGCCAGGCCGATCCACAGCCACCGCCGGACCGGCGAATCCGGGCTGGGATCGAGGCGTGCGGAGGCGGACATCGCCACGAGCTTAGGGACCAGACCGGCGCGCGGAACTCATCCTCACGGCCCGTCGGGACGATTTCTTGCCAGCGCGAGACACCATGCGCCGCCCGATGCTGCAAACCCTCCATCCGTCCCTGCTCGCCGTCGCCCCGGCGCCGCCGGTGCCCGAGGTCTCGGTCGTCATCCCGGTCTACAACGAAGCCGAGAACCTGCCCGACCTCGTCACCCGGGTGCACGAAGCGCTGGCCGCGCGGCCGGGAGGCTTCGAGCTGATCTGCGTCGACGACGGCTCGCGCGACGGCAGCGACAGGCTGCTCGCCGAGCTGGCCGCCGAGCGCCCGTGGCTGAGGCCGGTGATCCTGGCGCGCAACTACGGCCAGTCGACCGCGCTGCAGGCCGGCTTCGAACGCGCCGCCGGGCGCTACGTCGCCACGCTCGACGGCGACCTGCAGAACGACCCGCTGGACCTGCCGGCGCTGCTCGACCGGCTGGAAAACGACGACTCGATCGACATGATCTCGGGCTGGCGCCAGCAGCGCCAGGACCGTGCGATCTCGCGCCGCCTGCCGTCGCGCCTGGCCAACCGGCTGATCTCGTGGGCGACCAAGGTCGAGCTGCACGACTACGGCTGCGCGCTGAAGGTCTACCGGCGCGAGATCATCGAGCGCATCCACCTCTACGGCGAGCTGCACCGCTTCATCCCGTCGCTGGCCAAGGAAGCCGGCGCGCGCATCGCCGAGGTGCCGGTGCGCCACCATGCGCGCACACGCGGCGTCTCCAAGTACGGCCTCGGCCGCACCTTCCGCGTCATCCTCGACCTGATGCTGATCGTCTTCGTGCTGCGCTACCGCCAGCGGCCGCTGCACGTCTTCGGCGGCCTGGGGCTGTCGCTGGCGACGCCGGGCATCACGATCCTCGGCTACATGATGGTGCTCAAGCTTGCCGGCGAGCAGATCGGCCATCGCCCGCTGCTGATGGCCGGCACGATGCTGCTGCTGGTCGGCCTGCAGTTCATCGTCGCCGGGGTCATCAGCGAGATGCTGGTGCGCATCTATCACGAGGACGGGCCGCGGCCGCAGTACCACGTGCGCACGGCGCAGGCACCGGCCGACGGCCCGCGGTGAGCGGCTGGCGCCTGGCCGCCGCGCCGCTGCTGCTGGCGGCGGTGTTCTGGCTGGCCGGGCCGGCCGAGGTCTGGGGCACGCTGCGCGGCGCCGACGCCGGCTGGCTGGCCGCCGGTCTGGCCTGCGCCTTCGCCGCCAATCTGGTGTCGGCGCTGCGCTGGCGCGCGCTGTGCGCCTGGATGCGGATGGTGGTGACGCCGCGCTGGGCCGTCGTCACCTACTTCCGAGGCGTCGCGCTCAACGTCGCGCTGCCGGGCGCGGTGGTCGGCGGCGACGTGCTGCGCGCCAGCGCACTGCAGCGCCAGGGACACCCGGGCGCGCCGGCGGCGATGTCGGTGCTCGGCGACCGCGTCAGCGGCCTGTGGATGCTGGTCGCGCTGGGTCTGGCGGCGCTGGCTTCGGGGCTGGACTCGCCGCAATGGCAGCTCTTCGTCGCGCGCTGGCCGGCGCTGGCGCCGCTGGGCTCGCGGCCGCTGCTGCTGGGGCTGCTGGCGGTCTTCGTCGCTCTGCCGTGGATCGTGCTGCGCACGGCCGGCGCGTCGGCCGCGATGCTGCAGCACCCGAAGGCGGCGCAGCAGTACGCGGCGCAGGTGCTGCTGTCGCTGGCGGTGCAGGCCTTGTCGGTCGGCGCGCTCGGCTGCGCCGCCGCCGCCGTCGGCGCGCCGCTGGCGCCCTGGGCGCTGGCCGCCGCGGCAGTGCCGATCTTCCTGATGGCGACGCTGCCGGTCAGCTTCGGCGGCTGGGGCACCCGCGAGGCGGCGGCGGCGATCTGCCTGGTGCCGCTGGGCGTGGCGCCGGCGCAGGCGGTGACGCTGTCGGTGATCTACGGCCTGTACCCGGTGGTGCAGGCGGCCGTGGCGCTGGCCTCCACCGGCGGCGGCGCGAAGCCGCCGCGCTGACTCAGGCCGGCTGGGCGCCGCGGCCCAGTTCCTTGCGGTAGCGGTTCAGGTCCTGGACGCTGGCGAACGTGCGCCCGAACAGCAGGCTGAGGTTGTGCAGGATGCGCTCGACCACGCGGTGCTCCCACTCGGCGTCGAAGCGGATCTGGCGGTCCAGCCAGGCTTCCAGCCAGGCCGGGTCGGGCAGCCGGCTCTGCACCGTGTCGTTGGGGAACAGCTTGGCGTTGACGTGCAGGTTGGTCGGGTGCAGCGCCTGCGCCGTGCGGCGCGCGCTGGCCATCAGCACGCCGACCTTGGCGAAGGCGGCACGCGCCTCGTCGCCGCAGCGCACCAGCGCCCGCTTCATGTAGCGCAGATAGGCGCCGCCGTGGCGCGCCTCGTCGCGCGCCAGCGTCTCGTAGATCGCCTTGATCACCGGCTCGGTGTGCCATTCGGCGGCGCGGCGGTACCAGTGGTTGAGGCGGATCTCGCCGCAGAAATGCAGCATCAGCGTCTCCAGCGCCGGCGCCGGGTCGAACTCGAAACGCACCGCGTGCAGCTCGTCCTCGGTCGGCACGAGCTCGGGGCGGAAGCGCCGCAGGTACTCCATCAGCACCAGCGAGTGCTTCTGTTCCTCGAAGAACCAGACGCTCATGAAGGCCGAGAAGTCGCTGTCCTCGCGGTTGTCGCGCAGGAACATCTCGGTGGCCGGCAGCGCCGCCCACTCGGTGATGGCGTTCATCTTGATCGTCTGCGCCTGCTCGTCGCTGAGGCGCGCGGCGTCGAAGCGCTCCCACGGGATGTCCGTGTCGAGGTTCCAGCGCACGGCTTCGAGCTGCTTGAAGAGTTCCGGGTACAGCATGTCGGTCGGGCTCGTGGAGTCGTGACACCCGAGTCTAGGCAGCCCTGCGCACCCGTGTGCGCGTCGGGTTGTTCAGCGCGGCGTCTCGCGCCAGCGCCGCAGCTCTTGCGCGATCTGGTCCAGCGCGTCGATCGGCAGCACGCCGTCGAGCCGGCGGCGGAACAGCACCGGCGCGCTGCCGCCGACCCAGATGCCGACCTCGGGCGGCAGCTTCTCGCGCAGCTCGGCCAGGCCGTCGACGACCTGGTTGGGGCTCATGCAGCCGGAGAAGCTGAGCGCGACGATGTCGGCGCGGTAGGTGCGCGCGGCGAGCACGATGTCCCACAGCGGCGTCTGCGTGCCCAGGGCGACGCAGCGGCAGCCGTCCATCGCCATCAGCGTCTCGCACATCAGCAGGCCCAGGCCGTGCGGCTCGCCGGGGAAGGTGGTCAGCAGCACCGACGGCGCGCCGCCGTCCAGCGGCTCGGGCACCGAGGCGATCGCCTGGCGCAGCAGGCTCTGCACGGTCTCGGTGTACAGGTGCTCCTCGTAGACCTCGACCTGGCCACGCAGCCAGGCGTCGCCGACAGCGGTGTTCAGCGGCGCGACGACGTCGACGACGAAACGCGAGATGCCGTGGCGCACCAGCATGCGGCCGAGTTCACGCCGCAGGCCGGCCGGGTCGTGGCGGCGCAGCAGTTCCAGCGCACGCTCCAGGTCGGCGGCGGCCACCGGGTTGTCGGCGCGGCGCTGCGGCTGGTCGACGGTGGACGCGGTGAGCTCGTTCAGCTCGGCCGCCGGCATCGGGACGATGCGCCCGGGGCGGTGGCCGGCGTCCAGCAGGCGCTTGATGAGGCGGAGCTTCTCCACCTGCTCCAGCGGATAGGCCCGCTCGCCCTGGGGATCGCGTGACGGCGAGGGGAACCCGTAGCGTCGTTCCCAGACCCGCAAGGTGTCCTTGCTGAGGCCGGTGTCGCGCTCGACGGCGGCGATCGACAGCGTCAGCGCTTCGGCCGTGGTGCGGTCGTTCATCCGTGTCGCCTTGGATTTGTCCTGGACAAAGCCATGATGAAATTCAAAAGTTGACCTAATATAGGTCTAAGTCGCAGGTTTGAACAGGACAAGCCATCGTCAAAGCGCGGCCTGCACTGCAAGAACTTAAATGTGACTGTATAGTCACGATGCATACCGAGAGGTTCACATGACACCGCTGCCGCCGCCGATCCCGCGTTTCGCTTCTTATCCGCCGTCAATCCGTGCGGAACTTTGCGCGCCGACGCCGATCACAGCGGGCAAGAAGGCCGCCAACGCGGCCGCGGTTCTCCTGTCGTGCGGACTCACGGGTCCCCTGTCTGCCAAGCCTGAGCGTTTCTCCTCCTCCTCCCTCCCTCCCTCGTTCGCTCAGCGCCGCCGCACGGCAGTCTTTATCTCCCGGCGTACCGCCCCGCGCGGTACGCCGGCCCTGCGGGGTCTGAACGCGCGCGCCGCGGCGGGGAGCCGCTGATGCGCCGCGTCGCCGTCGTCGGCTCCGGGATCTCCGGCCTGGCCGCTGCCTACGAACTGTCCTCCGATGCCCGCGTCACGCTGTTCGAGGCGGGCGACTACTTCGGCGGCCACACGAACACGATCGACCTGACGATCGACGGTGTCACGCACGGCGTGGACACCGGCTTCCTGGTCTTCAACCACCGCACCTATCCGAACCTGCTGCGCCTGTTCGCCGAGCTGGGTGTCGAGACCGCGCCGTCGGACATGTCGTTCTCGGTGCAGGCGCGCGAGCACGACCTGGAGTGGAGCGGCTCGGACCTGAACACCGTCTTCGCCCAGCGCCGCAACCTGCTGCGCCCGCGCTTCCTGAAGATGCTGGCCGAGATCGTGCGCTTCAACCGCCTGGCGACCGCGATCGCCGAGGCCGCCGCCGAAGACGCGCTGGCCGAGCCGATCGGCGAGTTCCTGGACCGCCAGGGCTTCGGCGAAGACTTCCGCGACTGGTACTTCCTGCCGATGATCGGCTGCATCTGGTCCTGCCCGACCGACCAGATGCTGCGCTTCCCAGTGGCGACGATGATCCGGTTCTGCCACAACCACGGCCTGATCCAGGTGAACGACCGGCCGCAGTGGCACACCGTCAAGGGCGGCGCGCGCAACTACGTCGAGAAGATGCTGCCGCGCATCGCCGACGCCCGGGTCTCCAGCCCGGTGTTCGAGATCCGCCGCGACGCCGACGGCGTGGCGATCAGCTCGCCGGCCGGCACCGAGCGTTTCGACGAGGTCGTGCTCGCCTGCCACAGCGACCAGGCGCTGGCGCTGCTGGCCGACGCCAGCGACGACGAGCGCGCGGTGCTCGGCGCGATCCGCTACCAGCCCAACCGCGCCGTCGTGCACGCCGACGCCACCGTGCTGCCGAAACGCAAGCTGGCCTGGGCGTCGTGGAACTACGTGCGCTCGCCGGACCGCGGCCGCGAGCAGGCGGCCGTCTGCCTGCACTATCTGCTGAACCGGCTGCAGCCCTTGCCCTGGACAAAGCCGGTCATCGTCTCGCTGAACCCCGAGACCGAGCCGGCGGCGGAAACCGTCTTCCGCGAGATCGAGTACGCGCATCCGGTGTTCGACCTCGGCGCCATCGAGGCCCAGCGCCGCGTGCCGGCGCTGCAGGGACGCAGCCGCACCTGGTTCTGCGGCGCCTGGACGCGTTACGGCTTCCATGAGGACGGCCTGGCCTCGGCGCTGGACGTCGTGCGCCGCGTACGCGCCACCTGGCAAGCCGGCCGCAGCGCGCTCAGCGAGGCGGCGTGATGGACACGAGCACGCCGCAGGCCCTGCTGGGCACCGGCGTCGTGCGCCACCGGCGCCTGAAGCCGGCCGGGCACGCGTTCGAGTACCCGACCTATTTCATGCTGCTGCCGATGCGGCGGCTGCGCGCGCAGCCCGAAGCCGCGGTGCGGCGCAACCGTTTCGGCCTCGTCGCCTTCCACGACGCCGACCACGGCGACGGCCGCGCCGACTCGCTGGCCTGGCTGGAGGAACTGCTGGCCGCCGAAGGCATCGCCGACGCCGACGGCGAGATCTGGCTGCACACCTACCCGCGCGTGCTGGGCTATGTCTTCAAGCCGGTGAGCTTCTGGTACTGCGAGCGCCGCGACGGCTCGCTGGCCGCGATCGTCGCCGAGGTCAACAACACCTTCGGCGAACGCCACTGCTACCTGCTCGCCGGCGAGGACCTGCGCTGGGGCCGCGAGCTGGTCGCACGCAAGGTCTTCCACGTCTCGCCGTTCTGCCGCGTCGAGGGCCGCTACCGCTTCCGCTTCCTGCGCACCGCCGAGCGCACGGTGGCGCGCATCGACCACGACGACGACGAAGGCCCGCTGCTGCTGACCAGCGTCAGCGGCCGCCTGGCCCCGCTGACCGCGGCCGCCGCGCGTGCGGCCTTCTTCGGCATGCCGATGATGTCCCTGGGCGTCATCGTGCGCATCCACTGGCAGGCGCTGCAGCTGTGGCTCAAGCGCGTGCCCTTCTTCAGCAAGCCCGAACCGCCCCGGGCGTTCACGACCCGCTGATTCCAGGAACCGCCATGACGACGACGACCGCCGACGCCTTCGCCCTGCCCGAATCCGCCCCCGCGGCGGCCCGCACCGTCTTCCGCCTGCTGCGCCGGCTGGCCGTCGGCACGCTGGACGTGCAGCTGCCCGACGGCAGCCTGGCCCATTTCGGCACCGGCCGCGAAGGCGAGCCGCGTGCCTCGATGCGTTTGCTCGACTGGAGCGTCTGCTCGGCGACGCTGAAGAGCGGCGACATCGGCTTCGCCGAGGCCTACATCGACGGCCGCTGGACCTCGCCCGACGTGGTCGCCCTGCTGCAGCTGTTCATCGCCAACCGCGAGGCCGTCGAGGACGCGATCTACGGCCGCTGGTGGGGCTCGCTGCTGCACCGCTTCAAGCACCTGCTGAACCGCAACTCGCGCCGCGGCAGCCGCAAGAACATCCACGCCCACTACGACCTGGGCAACGCCTTCTACCGTCTCTGGCTCGACGAGACGATGAACTACTCCAGCGCCTGGTTCGACGGCGACACGAGCAAGCCGATGCCCGAGGCACAGCGCGCCAAGGTGCGGCGCGCGCTGCGCGAGTGCGGCGTGCGCGCCGGCGACCGCGTGCTCGAGATCGGCTGCGGCTGGGGCGCGGTGGCCGAGGCCGCGACCAACGAGTTCGGCGCCCGCGTCACCGGCGTCACGCTGTCGACCGAGCAGCTTGCCTACGCCCGCGAACGCCTGGCGCGCCTGGGCCTGGGCACGCAGGCCGACCTGCGGCTGCAGGACTACCGCGACATCCAGGACGGCCCGTTCGACGCCATCGTCTCGATCGAGATGTTCGAGGCCGTCGGCCGCGAGTACTGGGCGAGCTACTTCCGCACCGTGCGCGACCGGCTCAAGCCCGGTGGCAAGGCCTGCATCCAGTCGATCACGATCCGCGACGACCTGTTCGCGCGCTACGTGCGCTCGACCGACTTCATCCAGCAGTACGTCTTCCCGGGCGGCCTGCTGCCCAGCGCCTCGGCCTTCCGCGCCGAGGCGCGCAAGGCGGGGCTGGAGGTCGTCGGCGAACTCGCCTTCGGCGCCGACTACGCCGAGACGCTGCGCCGCTGGCGCGTCGACTTCCTGGCCCACGAACCGGCGGTGCGCGCCCAGGGCTTCGACACGCGTTTCGTGCGCATCTGGGAGTTCTACCTCGCGTATTGCGAGGCGGCCTTCGCCACCGGCAACACCAACGTCGTGCAGTTCACGCTGCACCGTGCCTGAATGGACCGCTCGCGCCGCGCCCTGCTGGCGGCCTTGCTCGTGCCCGCGGCCGCGCGCGCGAACCGCACGCCGCCACCGGAACTCGCTGGCGGAACACCGCTGACGCTGCGCGGCGAAGGCCGGCTGCGCGTGCTCGGCTTCGCCGTCTACGACGCCCGGCTGTGGGTCGGCGAGGGCTTCGCACCCGAACGCTGGGACCGGGCCACGCTGGCGCTGGAGATCCAGTACGCACGCGCCTTCGCCGGCGCCGACATCGCCGAGCGTTCGCTGGCCGAAATGCGCCGCCAGGGCGAGCTGCCCGAATCGCAGGGCAAGCGCTGGCTCGCGGCGATGGCGGCACTCTTCCCCGACGTGAAGCCCGGCGACCGCCTGGTCGGCGTGCGCCGCAACGACGGCGGCACCCGCTTCTATGCCGACGGCCAGCGCGTCGGCGAGATCGACGACGCCGAGTTCGGCCGTCGTTTCTTCGGCATCTGGCTGGCACCGCAGACCTCCGAGCCGACGCTGCGATCGCGCCTGCTCGGCCTCGGCGGATGAACACCGTGGGCCTGGACGCACACGCGCCGGCCGCCGCGGCGCCGCGCTGGCGCGGCAGCCTGGCCGACGGCCTGGGCTACGGCGCGCTGGGCCTGCCGCTGGCCTTCGTCGCGCTGCCGCTGTACGTGCTGCTGCCGCCGCACTACGCCGCCGAATACGGCGTGCCGCTGGCGACGCTGGGCGCGCTGCTGCTCGCCGTGCGCGCGTTCGACGCCGTCGTCGACCCGGCGCTCGGCCGCCTCGTCGACCGGCTGTTCGCCGGCTCGTCGGCGCGGCTGCTGGCGGTCGCCGCAGCGGCGGCGCTGCTGCTCGCCGCCGCCTTCCACGGCCTGTTCTTCCCGCCGGTGAGCGGCGGCACGGCGCTGCTCGCCTGGTGCGCGGCGCTGCTCGTCGCCGCCTACCTCGCCTACAGCCTGCTCGCCGTGCTGCACCAGGCCTGGGGCGCGCGCCTGGGCGGCGACGCGGCGCTGCGCGCGCGCATCGTCTCCTGGCGCGAAGGGCTGGCGCTGGCCGGCGTACTGGTCGCCAGCGTGCTGCCGTCGCTCGCCGGGCTGCAGGCGATGAGCGCGGTCTTCGCCGTCGCGCTGGCGCTGGCGCTCGTGCTGCTGGCCGGCGCGCCGCGCGCCGAGGCGGCGCCGGCCGCCGCACGCCTGGCCTGGCGCGCGCCGCTGGCGACGCCGGCCTTCCGCCGCCTGCTCGCCGTCTTCCTCGTCAACGGCATCGCCAGCGCGGTGCCGGCGACGCTGGTGCTGTTCTTCGTGCGCGACCGGCTGCAGGCGCCGGCCTGGGAGCCGGTGTTCCTGGCCGCCTATTTCGCTGCCGGCGCGCTGGCGATGCCGCTGTGGGTGCGGCTGGTGCCGCGCCTGGGCCTGGCCGGCGCCTGGCTCGCCGGCATGGCGCTCGCCGTCGCCGCCTTCGTCTGGGCGGCGACGCTGGGCGCCGGCGACACCGCCGGCTTCGCCGCGGTCTGCATCGCCAGCGGCGTCGCGCTCGGCGCCGACCTGGCGCTGCCCGGCGCACTGCTGGCCGGCATCGTGCGCCGCGCCGGCCACGGCGGCGGCGAAGGCGCGTACTTCGGCTGGTGGAATCTGGCCACCAAGCTGAACTTGGCGCTGGCCGCCGGGTTGGCGCTGCCGTTGCTCGGGCTGCTGGGCTACGCGCCCGGTGCCCGCGAACCCCAGGCGCTGGCGGCACTCACCGCCGCCTACTGCCTGCTGCCCTGTGTGCTGAAAACCGCCGCCGCGGCGCTGCTGTGGCGCTGGCGGCACCGACTCGACGAGGAGACCCCGTGATGAACCGACGCCTGCTGCTCGGTCTGGCCGCCGCCGCGGCGCTGGCCGGCTGCGCCGGCCCGACGCCCGCCGACTACGCCGCCGAGAACCCCAAGCTCGACCTGAAGACCTTCTTCAACGGCGAGATGACCGCGCACGGCATGTTCACCGACCGTTCGGGCAAGGTCGTGCGCCGCTTCACGGTGCAGATGACCGGCACCTGGGCGGGCGACGACGGCGTGCTCGACGAACGTTTCACCTACAGCGACGGCAAGACCGAACGCCGTGTCTGGAAGCTGAAGTCGCTCGGCGGCGGGCGCTACGAAGGCCGCGCCGACGACGTCGTCGGCGTCGCCCAGGGCAGCGCCGCCGGCAACGCGCTGAACTGGCGCTACACGCTGAAGCTGCCGGTCGACGGCAGCGTCTACGAGGTCCAGTTCGACGACTGGATGTTCCAGATGGACGACAAGGTGATGCTGAACAAGGCCGAGATGAGCAAGTTCGGCATCCGCCTGGGCGAAGTCACGCTCGCCTTCCAGAAGCACTGACACCATGTCCCTGAACCCTCCGCTGGCCGACTGGAAGGGCCGCAGCGCCTGGCTGGTCGGTGCCTCCACCGGCATCGGCCGCGCGACGGCCTCGCGGCTGCACGCGCTGGGCGCCCGCGTCACCGTCTCGGCGCGCGACGGCGACGCGCTGGCGCGGTTCGTCGCCGCCCACCCGGGCAGCGTCGCGCTGCCGCTGAACGTGACCGACCGCGCCGCGGTGCAGGCCGCGGCCAGGCAGGTGTTCGCGCAGAGCGGCACGCCCGACCTCGCGCTGTACTGCGCCGGCACCTACACGCCGATGCGCGCCACGGCTTTCGACCTCGACGTCGCGCTGCAGCACGTGCAGGTCAACTACGCCGGCGCGCTGCACTGGCTGGACGCGCTGCTGCCGGCGATGCGCGCGCGCGCCGCCGCCGGCCAGGGCGCGCACCTGAGCCTGGTCGGCAGCGTCGCCGGCTACCGCGGCCTGCCGCAGTCGCTGGCCTACGGGCCGACGAAGGCGGCGCTGATCAACCTCGCCGAGACGCTCTACCTGGACCTGCACCCGGCCGGCGTCGGCGTGTCCATCGTCAACCCGGGTTTCGTCGAGACGCCGCTGACGGCGAAGAACGGCTTTCACATGCCGGCGCTGCTGACGCCGGAAGAAGCCGCCGAGGCCATCGTGCGCGGCTGGGCGCGCGGCGACTTCGAGATCCACTTCCCGCGCCGCTTCACGCTGTGGCTGAAGGCGCTGCGCCACATCGGCTACGGCCCCTACTTCGCCGCCGTTCGGCGCTCGACCGGCCTGTGAAGATGAAGACCCCGCATCCCGACCCGCGCGTGCAGCGCCTCGTCGAAGCCTTCGAGACGCTGGCGCCCGGCGACCTGGCGCGGCTGGGCGAGGTCTACGCGCCCGAGGCCGTCTTCAAGGACCCGTTCAACGAGGTGCGCGGCGTGGCGGCGATCGCGGCGATCTTCGAGCACATGTTCCGCACGCTGGAGGCGCCGCGTTTCGTCGTGCACGAAGCGGTGGCGGCCGGCGACCAGTGCTTCCTGACCTGGGACATGCACTACCGCATGAAGCGCTTCGTGCGCGGCGAGCAGACGATCCGCGGCGCGACGCACGTGCGTTTCGCCGCCGACGGCCGCGTCGCGCTGCACCGCGACTACTGGGACGCCGCCGAGGAGCTTTACGAGAAGCTGCCCGCCGTCGGCGCCGCGATGCGCTGGCTCAAGCGCCGCGCGTCGAGCTGACCGAAGCGGCCCGCACCTAGCGCTGCCCTTCGGTCAGCGCATCGACCTGGAAGCGCCCGCTCTTGTCGACGAGCCAGATCTCGGTGAAGCGCGCGAAGCCCAGCCGCGACGGCGCCGGGTAGGGCGCGGCACGTTTGATCATCGCGACGACCCAGGGCGCGACCTCGTCGGCCGCCGGCTTGCGCACGACGTGCACGTTGGCGACCTGGCCCATCGCGTCGATCTCGGTCTCGACGACCATCACCGAATACAGCAGCGGCGGCAGCCGGCCCTTGTAGATCCGGGCCGGGTAGGCGGAATAGAGGTGGCGCGCGGCCTCCACGCGGTACTGCTTCTCGTGTTCGGCGGCCGACGCCGGCGGCGGCGTGCCGAGCTCGGGAGCGGGCACGGTGGCGAACTGGGCCTGTGCCGGGCCAGCGAAAGCCAGCGCCGTCAGCACGGCGACCGCGGCGGCGCGTCGCAGGCGGGCACTCGCGGTCTGGGGCAAGAGTCGATTCATGGGTCCTGCGTCCGAATCGTGTCGAGGCGACCGTGACGGGAAGTCGCGGCCAGAGCCTACACGATGCGCGGAGGCCGGCGCATCGTCGCCCGCCTGGCCCGGCGCCGCAATTGCCGAGCAGGAACTAACGCAACCAGCCTTTTCGGCGGAAGTAAAGAAACGGCGCCGCGACCGAAGCGACCATCAGCGCGATCGCGAACGGGTAGCCGTAGGTCCAGTCCAGCTCGGGCATGGCGCGAAAGTTCATGCCGTAGATGCTGGCGATCAGCGTCGGCGGCAGCAGCCCGACCGAGGCGACCGAGAAGATCTTGATGATCTTGTTCTGGTTGATGTTGATGAAGCCGACGGTGGCGTCCATCAGGAAGTTGATCTTGTCGAACAGGAACGCGGTGTGCGAGTCCAGCGAGTCGATGTCACGCAGGATCTGGCGCGCCTCCTCGAACTGCTCGGCGTTCAACATGCGGCTGCGCATCAGGAAGCTGAGCGCGCGCCGCGTGTCCATCATGTTGCGGCGGATGCGGCCGTTCAGGTCTTCCTCGCGCGCGATCGCCGCCAGCGCCTCGCCGGCGCTGCGGTCGTCGACGTCCTGCGTCAGCACGCGCGCGCTTACACGCTCCAGGTTGTCGTAGACACCTTCCAGCGCGTCGGCCGAGTACTCGGCGTCGGCGTCGTAGAGCTTCAGCAGCACGTCCTTGGCGTCCTCGATCAGCGCCGGGATGCGGCGTGCGCGCAGGCGGAGCAGGCGGAACACCGGCAGGTCCTCGGCGTGCACCGAGAACAGCACCTTCTCGTAGAGGATGAAGGCCACGCGCACGTTGCGCGAGCCCTGGCCGTCGGGGCCGCTGTCGGCGTCGATCAGGAAGTCCGAGCGGATGTGCAGCTCGCCGTTGTCTTCCTCGTAGAAGCGGGCCGATTCCTCCAGGTCCTCGTCGACGACGTCTTCGGGAATCGACAGGCCGAAGCGCGAGCGGACCCAGTCCTTCTCTTCGGCGGTGGGGGCTTCGAGATCGACCCAGACCGGCTGCACGCCGGCCAGCGCATCGGGGTTGTCGATCTCTTCCTGGAACAGCCGGCCGTTGGCCAGCGTGAAGACGTTGAGCATCGCGATCTCTCGGCGTCGCGCCGCTGCGGTGCCAGGCATCCGCTGCGGCCGGTCGATGGTCTGGAGGGGGGTATAGACCGCCGCGCTCCAGGCTTCGACGCCGGAGCGGACGGTCAACGACTAGGGGGTTGTTCCATGGGGTGGTCCCGGTGAACGGGGAAGCCGGGATTATTGCATCGCGCCGATGGCCGCCGGATGACGTCAGGCGTGCTGTGCGGCACGCGCCAGCGGCAGCCACAGCGTCACCGTCGTGCCGCGGCCGGGCGTGCTGGCGATGTCGACGCGGCCGCCCTGCAGCTCGACGATTTCCTTCACCAGGCTCATGCCCAGACCGGTGCCGGGGATGCTGCCGGAGGGGTCGGCGCGGTAGAAACGTTCGAAGATGCGGGCCAGCTGCTCGGGCGACATGCCGATGCCGTGATCGGTGACGCGCACGCCGACGGCCGGCTCGCCGCGCAGCTCGCCGGACTGCGTCGTGACGAGGATCGCGCCGCCTTCGGGCGAGTACTTCACCGCGTTGGACAGCACGTTGGTCAGCGCGCGGTTGGTCTTCTCGGGGTCGACGTCGAGCACGCAGTCGGGGTGCGCGACGTCGATCTGCAGCTCGTGGGCGCCGCCCTGGATCAGCATCGGCCCGACGGCCTGCGTCACCAGGCTGTCCAGCCGGCAGGGCTCGCGCTTCAGGTCCTTGCCCTGGCGGGCCTCGATGCGCGCCAGGTCCAGCAGCTCGTTGACCATGTTGATCAGCAGCGAGGCCTGGCGGTGGATGGTCTCGAGCATGTCGCGCCGGCGCTCCTCGGACACCGGGCGGCGCAGCAGCAGCTCGGTGAAGCCGAAGACGCTGACCATCGGCGTGCGCAACTCGTGCGCGGCGGTGGTCAGGAACTCGCTCTTCATGCGGTCGACCTCGGTCTCGCGCGTGATGTCGCGAAAGAACAGGATGGTCTCGTGGTGGCCCGGCCCGGCGCGGCGCGCCATGCGCGCGAGCACGCGGCGCTCGGGGCGCACCAGCGTCAGCAGGTCGGGGCCGTCGGTGCGGTCGCCGGCGGCCAGCGCCAGCGAGACCGGCGCGTACGGCGTCGCCGGGTCGCACTGCTTCAGGAAACGGCGGTCGAACTCGTCGACGCCGATGCCGGCCTCGGCGCTGGCCGCGTCCCAGCCCGACATCGCGAGGAAGGCCGGGTTGCAGTAGACGAGCTGGCCGCCTTCGGCATCGTCGGCGGCATCGAAGACGACGAAGCCGTCGGGCGACAGGTCGAAGACCGCGTTCAGCCGCGCGCTGCGCTCGGCGATCGCCATGCGCGCGCGCTCGCGTTCGGTGACGTCGTTGAGCACGCCGACGTAGTGCTGCGGCGCGCCTTCGGCGTTGGGCACCGGCGAGACGGTCAGCTCGTTGAAGAACAGCGTGCCGTCCTTGCGGTAGTTGCGCAGCACGACCTGGGTCGACTGGCCTTGTTCGATGGCCTGCTTGAGCTCGGCGAGCTGCGGCTGCTCGCGGTCCTCGCCCTGCAGGAAGGCGCAGCTGCGGCCGATGCTCTCGTCGCTGGCGTAGCCGGTGATCCGGCCGAAGGCGGGGTTGGCGTAGAAGACCGGGAAGCCCGGCAGCGTCATGTCGCAGATGATGACGCCGTTGGTCGTGCACTCCAGCGCGCGGCTGTACAGGTTGAGCATCGAGAAGGTCATGCGCTGCTCGGTCATGTCGCGCACGACCGCGGCGTAACGCAGGCCGTCGGTGGTCTCGGTGCGCGACAGCGACACCTCGGCCGGGAACGGCGTGCCGCCGCGGCGGCTGGCCTCGATCTCGAAGCGCGCGACATAGGTGCCGCTGGAGCGCATGTAAAGCCCGGCCAGCGTGCGCCGCTCGGCTTCCTCGCAGCTGAGCCCCGGCAGCAGGTCGGACACCGGCCGGCCCAGCGCTTCGTCGGGCTGCAGGCCGAAGATGCTGCTGACGCCCGGGTTGACGACCCGCACGCGGCCGGCGGCGTCCAGGCCGAGGATGACGTCGGGCACGGCCTGCAGGATGGCCTCGTTGCGCGACTCGGCGCGGCCGATCGCCTCCATCTGGTCGCGCAGGCGGGTCGAGGTCTCGTTGAGCGCATCGGCCAGCTCGCGGAACTCGCGGCTGCCGCCGTGCGGCTCGATCTGCGCGCCGGCGTTGCGGCCGAGTTCGGCCGAGAACTGCACTAGGCGCTGCAGCGGCGCCAGCGCGCGCTGGATGAAGCCGTAGGTGGCGACGATGGTCACCAGGCTGACCAGCGCGATCGCCAGCACTGCCTCGTAGCTCAGCACGCCGAGCCGGTTGCGCTCGGCGTCCAGCGAATAGGTCAGGCCGAAGCTGCCGAGCCGGCCGCCCGGGCCGGCCGGCGCCCAGACCTGCACCGCGCTCTCACCGACGAAACCGGTGCGGCCGGCCAGCGCCGGCACGCCGCGCGCCGGAGTCGCGCTGGGCCGCTCGCGCCCGACCAGGCCTTCGGCCGACTGGCGCAGCGACAGCAGCTGCACGCCTCCGGCGTCGACGACTTCGAGCCGCTGCACGCCCGGCATGCCGGCGAAGCTGCGCAGCAACGACTCCAGCTCGGCGGCGTCACCGGCTTCCAGCGCCGGTGACGCCGCAGCGGCGGCGCCGAGCACGATGGACTGCGCCCAGCGCTGCGCGGTGTCGCCGGCGACGTCGTCCAGGCGCGAGGCCGAGACGCGGTACAGCAGCGCCATCGCCAGCACCGTGCTGACGACGAGCAGGGCCAGCAACTGGTGGCGCAGCCGCCGCGGCCACCCGGGCACGCGCCACGGCCGCGCCGCCATCAGGCGGTCTCCAGCAGGCGCTCGATCGTGTCGATCAGCTGCAGCGGGCTGAAGGGCTTGACCAGGTATTCGTCGGCGCCGGCGGCCTGGCCGGCCTCGCGGTCGCGCGCCTGGCCGCGGGCGGTGAGCAGCACGATCTTCATCTGCCGCGTCACCGGGTCGCTCTTCAGGCGCTGGCAGACCTGCAGGCCGTCGAGCTCGCCGGGCATCATGACGTCCAGCAGCACCAGATCCGGATGCACCGCCTGCGCCAGGCGCAGGCCGTAGGCGCCGTCGGCGGCTTCGTGGATCTCGTAGGCCTCGAACTCCAGCGTCATGCGGATCAGCTTGCGGATGTCGGCCTGGTCTTCGACGATGAGGACGCGCTTCATGGCGGCTCCTGGTGAAACGGGTGCGGGGGAATCAGCGCGGAGCCGAGTCGGTGGAACGCTTGCGGGCACGCGACATCAGTGCGGCCAGATCACGGGCGTATTGCTGCGCCTGGACGATGTCCAGTTGCGAGTTGTCGTTGCGGAACGGAGCGCCGGTCGGCAGGTCGATGACGAAGTTGCGCATGCCGTCGTCGTCCTCTTCGCGCAGCTGGCCGCCGTGCAGCGAGACGATGTGCTGGCAGAGCTTGAAGCCGATCTGGTCGCGTGCGTCGCGCTTGGCCGGCGGCAGGCGGCCGGCCGGCTGGCTGCGCGGCAGGTCGACGGCGTCGGCGACACGCGGCGCGAACATGCCGCAGTCGCGGAAGACGATGACCGCTCGCGGCCCCATCTGGCGGTGTTCGATGTCGAGCACCGCGCCGGCCGGCGAGCTGCGCAGCGCCGACTCCAGGCATTCGAGGAACACGCGGCGCAGCCAGTGCTCGCTGCCGTACAGCGTCGCCAGGCTGGCGGTGTCGGTCTTGGCGCGGAAGCGCACCTTGATCTGGCGCGACATCGCCACCGGCTCGACCTCGGCCCAGACGCTCTGCAGCAGCGACCAGAGCTCGATGCGATCGTTGGCGAACAGCGCGCCGCTGCCCCACAGCTGCGCCAGGTCGACGAGCTTGTCGAGCACGCGCACGAGCTCGTGCACGCCGTCGACGAGGGCGTCGACCTCGGGGCCGCCGCCGTGCTCGCGCGCCAGCGTGATCGCGCCGCGCGCTTCGGCCATCGGGTCGCGCAGGTCGGTGCGGATCACCTGCATCAGGTTGTCGAAGGCCGAGCCGGCGTCCTCCGACGCGTCGGGCGCGATCAGCACGAAGGCATCCTCGCGCGACAGGCCGGGGATCACCCGGCATTGCAGTTCGGGCGCGGGCAGCCCGGGAGCACTGGCCACGCCGACCGAGACGAGCTTTCTGGCGGTTTGCTGGGTCACCGCGGCGGACACGGCGGCGACCATGTCCGGATCGAAGAGCTTGTGGCCCGGCGCGAGGCCGGTGCGCAGGCACGCATCGCTGTTGGCGTAGCGCACCGTCGCGTCGCGATGGACCCACAGCAGCCCTGATTTCAGGTTCTCGAGCAGCTCGGTCAGCGTGGAGTGCATGGTTGCGTCCGTCCCTGGGATCGCATTTTCCATCTTTATCATTTTTGCACCCGGTAATCGGTCACGATTCGTCGTACAAAAGTGCCCGGCCTGGCGGCGCGGCGTACCGCCGGCGCAGCGGCTATCCTGCGGGCCCGTTCCCGTTTCCGTTGCCGGAGTCCGACACCCGTGATGCGCCTGTCCCTGTTCGCCGCCCCGCTGCTGCTCGCGGCCGCGGCCGTTGCCGCGCCGCGTGACGTCGGCGCGCCTTCGTCGACCTCCGACCGCTTCTACGGCGTGCAGGTCGACGACCCCTACCGCCAGCTCGAGAACGTGCGCGACCCGGCGGTCGCCGCCTGGATGAAGGCCCGCGCCCGCGAGGCGCGGCAGACGCTGGACACGATCCCCGGCCGGCCGGCGATGGCGCGCCGCGTCGCGCAGCTGATGGCCGAGGCCGGCACACGTTTCGGCGCCCTGCAGCGCCGCCCCGGCGAGCGCCTGTTCTACGAGAAGCGCGGCGCGCACGACGACCAGTTCAAGCTCTACATGCGCGACGGCGCCCACGAGCGCTTGCTGGTCGACCCGCTGGCCGCCGGCCCGCGCGGCAGTTCGCACGCGATCGACTACTTCGAAGCCTCGCCCGGCGGGCGCTACGTCGCCTACGGCCTGTCGGCCGGCGGCTCCGAGGACGCCGAGCTGTACGTCGTCGAAGCCACCAGCGGCCGGCGCGTGCTCGGCCCGGTGAGCCGCGCGCAGTACGGCAACGTCGCCTGGCTGGACGACGAGAGCGGCTTCTTCTTCACCCGGCTGCGCCCGACCGCCGCCGACGCGCCGCCGGCGGCCAAGTACGCCGGCTCGCGCGCCGTCTTCGTGCGCCTGGGCAGCGAGGTCGAGAAGGCGCCGGTGGCGCTGTCCTTCGAGACTCCCGGCGTCACGATTGACGAGGCCCAGGACACGCCGGCCGTGCAGCCGGTGGCGGGCACAAGCTGGGCGCTGGCACTGGTCAGCCACGGCACCGACCACGAACTCGCCGCCTGGGTCGCGCCGCTGGCCGACGCCGTCGCCGGCACCGCACGCTGGAAGCCGCTGTTCGGCCGTGAGGCCGGCGTCACCGCGCTGCAGACCGTCGGCGAACGGCTGTTCCTGCTGAGCCACCACAACGCGCCCCGCTACCGTCTGCTGGAGAGCACGGTCACCGCCGCCGGCCTCGAGCAGGCGCGCGTGCGCGTGCCCGAAGGCGAAGGCGTGCTGACCGGCCTGGCGCGCGGCGCCGACGCGCTGTACCTGCGCCGCCGCGACGGCAGCGCCTCGTCGCTGCTGCGCCTGCCGCTGGCCGACGGCGGCCGGCTCGAGGACGTGGCGCTGCCGGTGCGCGGCGCCTTCGAGATGGAAGGCTTCGACCCGCAGGTGCCGGGCGTGATGCTCGCGCTGCAGGGCTGGACCGATCCCGAGCGGCTGTGGTCGGTGACGCCGGCCGCCGACGGCCGCGTCGCCGTCACCGACACCCGGCTGCTGCGCCCCGGGCACGCGCCGGCCGCCGGCCGCTACGTCGTGCGCGAGGTGCTGGTGCCCAGCCACGACGGCGCCAAGGTGCCGCTGGCCATCGTGCACCGTGCCGACCTGAAGCTCGACGGCCGCGCGCCGACACTGCTCTGGGGCTACGCCAGCTACGGCATGACCGACGAACCCTGGTACTCGGCGACGCGGCTGGCCTGGCTGGAGAAGGGCGGCGTCTTCGCCGTCGCCAACCCGCGCGGTTCGGGCGCCTTCGGCGAGGACTGGTACCGCGGCGGCCTGCGCGCGACCAAGCCGAACAGCTGGAAGGACTTCATCGCCACTGGCGAGTACCTGGTCGCCCAGGGCTACACGACGCCGGCGCGGCTGAGCGCCTGGGGCGGAAGCGCCGGCGGCGTGCTCGTCGGCCGCGCGATCACCGAGCGCCCCGACCTGTTCGGCGCCGCGGTGATCTCGGTCGGCGCGCTGGACATGGTGCGCGCCGAGCTCGAACCCAACGGCCCGCCGAACATCCCCGAGTTCGGCAGCGTCGCCACCGAGGAGGGTTTCCGCGCGCTGCTGGCGATGAGCAGCTACCACCACGTCGTCGACGGCGTGCGCTACCCGGCGGTGCTGCTGACGCACGGCATCAACGACGCGCGTGTCGAGGTCTGGCAGAGCGTGAAGATGGCGGCGCGGCTGCGCCAGGCGACGGCCAGCGGCAAGCCGGTGCTGCTGCGCCTGGACTACGACGGCGGCCACGGCATCGGCGCGACACGCGCCCAGCAGGCCGCCGAGATCAGCGACGTCTACGCCTTCCTGCGCTGGCAGGCGACCGGCAGCGCACGCTGAGCGCCGCTGCTCAGCCGGCTTCGACGATGGCCAGCAGCGACGCGCGCAGCGTCGCCCAGCCGTCGCGTGCGACGGCCATCTCGCCTGCGGCGGCGGCGCGGTCCAGCGCTGCGGCGCGCTCGCTGTCGCTGGCGTAGCCCAGCGTCAGCAGCACCGACTTCAGGCTGTGCGCCAGGCGGCGCAGCGCACCCAGGTCGCCGGCGTCCAGCGCCGCGTCGCCCTGGCGCACGTCGCGCAGGAACTGCGGCAGACAGCTGGCGCGATAGGCTTCGTAGAGCACCGCGTCGCCGGCGAAGAACTGCGTCACCGCGCCGGGCGCAGGCGCCGGTGCGGCGGCCGGGGCATCGTCGAGCGCGCGCTGGGCGCAGGCTTCGAGCTGGTCCAGCGGCACCGGCTTGGCCAGCACCTCGTCGACGCCCAGGCCTTCGAGCTGCTCGCGGCGTTCGGCCGAGATCCCGGCGCTGAAGGCGACTAGGCGCGGGCGGCTGGCGTTGCCGCGCGCGGCGGCCAGTTCGTGCAGCAGGTCGACACCGCTGCCGTCGGGCAGCATCAGGTCGCAGATGACGAGGCGCACGGCGCCGGCGGCGAGCGCGGCACGCGCCTCGGCCAGCGTCGCGGCTTCGACGAACTCGATCGGCAGCTCCTCCAGCGCGATCTGGACGAAGCGGCGGATGGACGGGTCGTCCTCGACGAGCAGCACCCGCGGCGACGACGCCTCGACGCCGTCGGCGGGTGGCCGGCTCATGCAACTTCGGCCGTTGCGCCCAGGGCAGCCTGCAGCAGGCCGGGCAGCTGAGCCACGAGTTGCGGCTTGTGCACCACCGGCACGCCTTCGAGCGCGAAGGCGTAGGGCGCACGGCCGGCCTCGTCGAGCGAGGTGACGACGATCAGCCGGCTGCGGCTGAACTGCGGATGCGAGCGCAGGCTGGTGATCAGCGTTGCGCCGTCGATGCCCGGCAGCAGGATGTCGACGATCAGCACGTCGGGCTGCAGCTGGCCGGCGAGCGCCAGGCCGGCGATGCCGTCGTCGGCGACGTGCAACTCGACGCCGCTCAGGTGCTGCTTGACGAGCAGCGAGACCAGGTTCTGGTAGTGCGCGGAGTCTTCGATCAGCAGCACCCGGCGCGCCGACGAGGCGGCGCGGGGTGCGGTGGTCTGGCGGGCCGGGCCGGAACGACGGCCTTCACGCCAGCGTTCCACCGAGTCGCGCGAAATGCGACGGTGCCCGCCCGGTGTCTTCCAGGCTTCGAGTTCGCCGCGGTCGACCATCATCTGCACCGAGCGCACCGCCATGCCGAGCAAACGAGCCACCTCCAGCGTGCTGTAGGTGTCGCGTGCGTCTTCTGACATAGGGATTTCGGCCATCGAGTAATTCTGCCGAATTTCCGCGCCTCCGGGGACGTCACTCCAAACTGATAAAAGCAACATTGCTGATAATTCGTCACATCAGATCAGAGGAGTTTCCGTCCATGGACGCCTTGCCGGCCGGCGATGACCGCCTGGGCGCGACCGCTTCCCCGAACCAGTTCGATCCCGCCGCGCACGCCCAGATGGAGTGCTTCCTGCGCGACTTCGGCGAGATGTACCAGGAGGTCACGCGCGCGCACCACGAGGCGCTGTTCCGCCTGGCGCTGGCCGCCGAGTACCGCGACAACGACACCGGCGAGCACATCATCCGCATGGGCTTCCTCAGCGAGGCGCTGGCGCTGGCGCTGGGGCGCACCGACCGCTGGGCGGCGATGCTGCGCAAGGCTGCGCCGATGCACGACGTTGGCAAGATCGGCATTCCCGACAAGGTGCTGCAGAAGCCCGGGACACTGGACGCCGACGAGCGCGCGACGATGAACGAGCACGCGCGCATCGGCGCCGAGATCCTCGGCCAGTCGCGCATCCCGCTGTTCCGCATGGCCGCCGAAGTAGCGCTGTCGCACCACGAGCGCTGGGACGGCAGCGGCTATCCGTCGGGCCTGCAGGGCAGCGCGATTCCGCTGGCCGGGCGTATCGTCGCCGTCGTCGATTTCTTCGATGCTCTGACGATGGACCGCTGCTACCGCAAGGCCTTCCCGGACGCCCAGGCCCTGCAGATGCTGCGGGAGCAGAGCGGCCGCGCCTTCGATCCCGACGTCGCGTCGGTCTTCCTGGCCAACGCAGCGCGCCTGGTCGCGCTGCGTGACGCGATCAACCGGCGCAAGCCTAGCTTCGCCGAACTCGTCGACGGCCCGACGCCGACGGAGGCCTTGCCGACATGAGCGGCGGTGCCGATCCGCGCCGCCGGCGCAGACGCCCGCTGACCGCGCGCCTGGTGATCACCGGCGGCGCAGCCCTGGTGGCCCTGCTGATCGCGGTGGTCGGCGGCATCGCCGCCTACGAATACGAAGAAGCGCGCCTGGTGCAGCAGGACCGCGCTGCGCTGCTGGCGCGCATGGTCGAGGAGCACGCGGCGCACGCACTGGACGACGCCACGCGGGTGCTCGTCGTCGCCGCCGACGCGGTGCGGCGCACGCCGCCGGAACGCCTGGCCGAACTGGGCACCGCGTTCGTGCAGATGACCGCCGGCCAGCCGCTGGTGGCGGCGCTGGTGCTCGTCGACGAACGCGGCGGCGTCGTCGCCTCCAGCAACCCGGTCGCGCACGGCCTGCGGCTGGACACGGCGCGCTGGGCCGCGGCGCCTAAGGTCGGCCACCAGAGCTACGGCGCCTACCTGGCCGACGCGGCACCGGTGCTGCCCGGGCGCGACAGCGTGCCGGTGCTGCGCGGCGTGCTCGGTGCCGACGGCCGCAGGCTGACGCTGGCCGCGCTGCTGGACACGGCCGAACTGGCCGAGTTCCAGCTCCATGCGCGCGAGGATCCCGGCACCAGCGCGCTGCTCGTGCGCCGCGACGGCCTGGTGCTCAGCACGACACCCGACGCCGCCGTGCGCGCCGGCGGCCGCATCACCGCGCGGCCCGACGGCAGCGTCGAACTCGGCGACGGCCGCCGCATCGTCGTCGCGACCGACACACTGGCCTCGCGGCCGGAGCTGATGGTCGTCGTCACACGCGATCTGGAAGTCGGCCTCGCGGCCTGGCGCCGGATGATCGCCTGGCTGTTGGCCGGCGGTGCGGTGGCGGCCGCGGTGATCGCCGCGATGACCTTCGTCGCCGAACGCAGCGTGCGCGCCCGCGAGGCCGCCAGACGCCAGCGCGACGCCGCGCAGCATGCGGTGGCGCTGCGCGAGCGCGAGCTCAGCGTCATCGTCAAGAGCGTGCAGGAGCTGATCTTCCGCACCGACGCCGACGGCCGGCTCATCTTCGTCAACGCGCGTTGGCAGGCCGCGACCGGTCAGGCGAGCGAGTCGCTGCTCGGCCGCCGCCTCGTCGACCTGGTGGCCCCGGCCTCGCGCGAGGCCGTCGCGGCGCTAATGGCGCCAGGGGCCGGCGGTGCACGCGCCGCGCAGGTGAGCTTTGCGGGCAACGAGCCGCGCCAGTTCGACCTCGCGCTGTCGCCGCTGCTCGAAGGCGGGCAGCTCGTGGGCCACGCCGGCAGCGCCGTCGACGTCACCGAACGCTGCGCCGCCGAACGCGAGCTGCAGGAGCAGCTGTCGCTGTCGGCGCTGATGCTCGACACGATGCCGCTGCCGGTGGCGCTGATGGACCGCGAGGCCTGCTACGTCACGGTCAACCGCGCCTGGGAGCAGCAGGCCGGCATGACACGCGAGGAACTGGTCGGCAAGCGGGCGCGCGACTACCTGCTGCTGGCCGAAGCCGCGGTGCACGAGCGCTACAACCGCGAGGTGCTGGAGCACGGCGGCTCGCTGAGCTACGAGTCGGAGGTGTCGCAGGCCGACGGCACGCGGCGCACGATGGCCGTCACCAAGGCGGCGGTGATCGGCGCCGACGGCCGCCCGCGCGGGCTGCTCGCGGCGTTGACCGACATCACCGAGTTCCGCGAGGCCGACCGCGCGATCCGCGAAGCGCGCGACATCGCCGAGGAAGCCTCGCGCTCGAAGTCGGAGTTCATCGCCAACATCAGCCACGAGCTGCGCACGCCGCTGCAGGCGATCATCGGCTTCTCCGAGCTGGGCATGGTGCGCGGCCGCGCGCACGAGCGCCTGGCGTCGATGTTCGGCGACATCCATGCCGCCGGCCAGCGCATGCTGGCGCTGGTCAACGACCTGCTGGACGTCTCCAAGATCGAGAGCACGGTGGGCACTTTCCACCTCGAACGCACCGACCTGCGGCCGCTGGTGCGCGAGGTGGCGCGCGAGATCGACCCGCTGCTGGCACGCCGCCGGCTGCATCTGGACCTGGCGCTCAGCGAGGGCCAGCTGGTCGCCAAGGTCGACCCGCTGCGCTGCCAGCAGGTGGTGCGCAACGTGCTGGCCAACGCGGTGCGCTTCTCGCCCGACGGCGCGACGATCGAGCTGCGCGGCGACATCGACGCCAGCAACCAGATCGTCGTCACGGTGCGCGACCACGGCCCGGGCATTCCACCGGCGGAGCTGGAGAAGATCTTCGAGGCCTTCGTGCAGTCGAGCAAGACGAAGGACGGCTCGGGCGGCACCGGCCTGGGCCTCGCGATCTGCCGCAAGATCGTCGAGGCGCACGGCGGCAGCATCCACGCCGAGAACGCCGAGGGCGGCGGCAGCCGCTTCACGATCGCGGTGCCGGCACGCGGCTTCGCCGACACCGTGGTCTGAAGCGGAGCGACGAGCCGTGCATGCCCGGGCAACAGCACATCATGCCTCGCGAAATGCCCTTGCGCGCACGCCGAAACGTGCGTTTCTGCGCGCCGTCAACGGTGCCGGAACAGCCGTTCGGAACGGCCTCGCGACCGCTCCGGAGTCCGCTTGTCATCGCTTTGCAACGGGTGCACACTGGCCCGGACGGCCCTCGAAAAGCCCATTTCCGCAACCCCTCCTGGCACCGCTTCCCACCCCCGCTTTTTCACCCAGCCACGCCCTTTGCATCACCTGGGCACGGCGCGTTCCCACCCCCTCTCTTAGGAGGCATCAATGAACCTGACGATCAGCGGCCACCACCTCGAAGTCACGCCGGCCCTTCGTGAGTACGTGCTCACCAAGCTGGACCGCGTCACGCGACACTTCGACCAGGTCGTGGACGTCACGGTGCTACTCACCGTCGAGAAGCTGAAGGAAAAGGAACGCCGCCAGAAGGCCGAAGTGACCCTGCGCGTGAAGGGCCGCGACATCTTCGTCGAGCAGTCGCACGAAGACCTGTACGCCGCGATCGACCAGCTAATGGACAAGCTCGACCGCCAGGTCGTGCGCCACAAGGACAAGATGCAGGACCACCACCACGCCACGGCCAAGCGCCTGGACGCCAACGTCGGCTGACGCTGTCGCCTGCCGGCATCGACGACGGCCCTTCGGGGCCGTTTTTCATGGGACGGGGCGCGGCAGATGCACAGGGTTTTTCATCTGCCGCAAGGACTTGTTGTCATGTAGCCGCAAGAATTCGCGGTTCCCCTGCATCGGGTGGCCCGCTTGCGAGCCGGTCGGAATCCCGATTGCTATCATCCTTCGTCTAGCAACACGACGCGGCAGCAGCGCAGCAGAAACGCGGCCCGCGAGGGGAAGAGCCCCATGAACCGACTCGCCGCCATCCTGCCTGCCAGCAACGTGCTGGTGAACGTCGAAGCGACGAGCAAGAAGCGCGTCTTCGAACAGGCCGGGCTGCTGTTCGAAAACCAGCACGCGATTGCACGTGGTCTCGTCACCGACAACCTGTTCGCGCGCGAACGCCTGGGCTCCACCGGCCTGGGTCACGCCGTCGCGATTCCGCACGGCCGCATCAAGGGCCTGAAGAATCCGCTCGCGGCGGTGCTGCGCGTGCAGCAGCCGATCCCGTTCGACGCCCCGGACGACGAGCCGGTCTCGCTGCTGATCTTCCTGCTCGTGCCCGAGGCGGCGACGCAGCGGCACCTGGAGATCCTCTCCGAGATCGCCGAGATGCTGTCCGACCGCGAACTGCGCGAAAAGCTCAAGACCGAGCCCGAAGCTGCCGCGGTGCACAAGCTGATCCACGACTGGGAACCGCTGAAGTCCGTCGCATGACGGCGCCGACGCGATGAAGCCGACATCGATCAGCGCCGAAGCGCTGTTCGAGGCGCATCGCGCGGCATTGCGCTGGGAGTGGATCGCCGGCCACGCGCACCCGGAGCGCCGCTTCGACGACAGCGCGGTGCGCGACGCGCGTTCGGCGGCCGACCTCGTCGGCTACCTGAATTACATCCATCCTTACCGGGTCCAGATCGTCGGCCGGCGCGAGATCGCCTATCTCGTGGCCAGCGCGCCGGAAGACCAGGAACGCCGCATCGCGCGCATCGTCACGCTGGAGCCGCCGGTGCTGATCGTCGCCGACGAGCAGGTGCCGCCGGACCGCCTGGTGGCGATGTGCGACCGTGCCGAGATCCCGCTGTTCGTCACGCGCGAATCGGCCGGCCACGTCATCGACGTCGTGCGCGCCTACCTCGCGCACCTGTTCGCCGAACGCACGACGCGCCACGGCGTCTTCATGGACATCCTCGGTCTGGGCGTGCTGCTGACCGGCGAGTCGGGCCTGGGCAAGAGCGAACTCGGGCTGGAGCTGATCTCGCGCGGCCACGGCCTCGTCGCCGACGACGCCGTCGACCTGTACCGCACCTCGCAGACCGCGCTCGAAGGCCGCTGCCCCGAGCTGCTGATGAACCTGCTCGAGGTGCGCGGGATCGGCCTGCTGGACATCAAGGCGATCTTCGGCGAGACCGCGGTGCGGCGGAAGATGCGCCTGCGCCTCATCGTGCACCTGGTGCGCAAGGAGACGATGGAGCGCGAGTTCGAGCGCCTGCCCTACGAGCCGCTGTACGAGGAGATCCTCGGCATCCCGGTGCGCAAGGTGGTGATCGCGGTCGACGCCGGGCGCAACCTCGCGGTGCTGGTCGAGGCCGCGGTGCGCAACACGGTGCTGCAGCTGCGCGGCATCGACACCTATCAGGAATTCATCGAGCGCCACCAGCGCGCGATGGAACGCGGCCAGCCCTGAGGGCGGCCGCGCGCGGCTTCACTTGCCGTGGCGGTGCTTGCAGTCCGGGCGCGTGCAGCGCGCGTACAGCGCCAGCGCGTGGTCCTGCAGCTCGAAGCCGCGCTGCGCCGCGATGGCGCGCTGGCGGACCTCGATCTCCGGGTCGTAGAACTCCTCGACGCGGCCGCAGTCCATGCAGACCAGGTGGTCGTGGTGCTGGCCTTCGTTGAGCTCGAACACCGACTTGCCCGACTCGAAGTTGCTGCGCGACAGCAGCCCCGCCTGCTCGAACTGCATCAGCACGCGGTAGACGGTGGCCAAGCCGATGTCGGCGCCTTCGGCCAGCAGCGCCTTGAACACGTCTTCGGCCGTCATGTGACGGCGTTCCGCGCTTTGGAAGACCTCCAGGATCTTGATGCGCGGCAGCGTCGCCTTGAGACCGCTGCTCTTCAGTTCTTCGGCGTTGGACATGACGGAAATCCTCGAGGGCCGGCGCTTCACGCTCGCCAGCTAGAATGCCGCGCATCATAGCCAGCCTCACGCGCCGTTCTCTGCGGCCGCGCAGGAATCCCCTCATGCTTCGCATCCTGGCCCTGCTGTCCGGCTCGCTGTTGCTGGGCGCATGCTCTTCGACGCCGTCCGGCCCCAGCTTCTTCGGTTTCATCACGCCGTACCGCATCGACATCGTGCAGGGCAACGTCGTCACGCGCGAACAGTTGCAGGCGCTGAAGACCGGCATGTCGCGCGAACAGGTGCGCAACGTGCTCGGCACGCCGCTGGTCACCGACCCGTTCCACGCCGAGCGCTGGGACTACATCTTCACGATCCGCCGCCCCGGCACCGAGCCGCAGCGCCGCAGCATCGTCGTGCGCTTCGACGGCAGCGGCACGATGACCGGCGTCGAGGCCCCGGACGATCTGCCGACCGAACGCGAGTTCGTCGACTCGATCACGCGGCAGAAGGACGAGAAGCCGGTCGTGCCCAAGCTCGAGCTGACCGAAGCCGAGCGCATGGCGCTGCCGCGTCCGCCCAAGCGCGAGGAGGCAGCCCCCGAGGCCGAACCGCAGGGCGCCGCTCGCGACTACCCGCCGCTGGAGGCTTCGTGAGCGCCGTCTCGATCGCGGTGGCCGGCGCTTCCGGGCGCATGGGCCGCATGCTGGTCGAAGCCGTGCTCGCCAGCCCCGACTGCCGCCTGAGCGGCGCGCTCGACGTCCCGGGCAGCCCCGCGCTGGGCCAGGACGCCGGCGCCTTCCTCGGCCGCACGACCGGCGTCGCCGTCACTGCCGACCTGCGCACCGGCCTCGCCGGCGCCGACGTGCTGATCGACTTCACGCGCCCCGAAGGCACGCTCGCGCACCTGGCGCTGTGCCGCGAACTCGGCGTGCGCATGGTCATCGGCACCACTGGCTTCACGCCGCAGCAGAAGGCCGAGATCGCCGCCGCCGCGCAGCAGATCGGCGTCGTCTTCGCGCCGAACATGAGCGTCGGCGTCAACGTCGTGCTCAAGCTGCTCGAGACCGCCGCCAAGGCGCTGGCCGACGGCTACGACATCGAGATCGTCGAAGCCCACCACCGCCACAAGGTCGATGCCCCGAGCGGCACCGCGCTGGCGATGGGCGAGGCGGTCGCGCGGGCGCTCGGCCAGGACCTGTCGGAACACGCCGTCTTCGCACGCGAAGGCCACACCGGCGAACGCCAGCCCGGCACGATCGGCTTCGCGACGATCCGCGGCGGCGACATCGTCGGCGACCACACGGTGCTGTTCGCCGGCACCGGCGAACGCATCGAGATCAGCCACCGCAGCAACAGCCGCGCGAACTACGCCGCCGGCAGCGTGCGCGCGGCGCGTTTCCTCGTCGCCCACGGCCCCGGGCTGTACGGCATGACCGACGTGCTGGACCTGTAAGCACCCGCCGATGCAGGGCCTGGAGCATTTCTGGGGCGAGGCCGACGCGGTCGGCCGCATCGTCGCGCTGCTGCTGTTCACGATGTCGGTCAGCGCCTGGCTGCTGATCGTCTGGAAAGGCCTGCTGCTGCGCCGCGCCGGCGCCGACATCCGCCGCGCCGTGCCGGCCTTCTGGGACTCGGCCTCGGCCACCGACGGCCGCAGCCGCGTGCAGGCGCTGGACCGCGAAGGCGTGCTGCTGCCGTTGGTCGACGCCGCCGTCGCGCCGGCGCACGGCGGCACGCTCGAAGGCACCGCGGCGCTGGAGGCGCGGCTCACGCGCCGCCTGCGCGACGCGTTGCACCGCGGCCTCGCGCACCTGCAGTTCGGCCAGGTCATCCTGGCCTCGATCGGCAGCACCGCGCCCTTCGTCGGCCTGTTCGGCACCGTCTGGGCGATCCACCACGCGCTCACCGGCATCGGCGACGCCGGCACGCTGACGATCGAAAAGGTCGCCGGCCCGGTCGGCGAGGCGCTGGTGATGACCGCCGCCGGCATCGCCGTCGCGGTGCCCGCGGTACTGGCCTACAACGCCTTCGGCAAGCTGGTCGCCGCCTGCGAGGCCGAGCTCGAGGGCTTCGCCCACGACCTGCGCCGCATGGTGCTGGACTCGGCGCAGGACTGAGGGACCCCGGCGATGGCTTTCGGACGCCTGGACCGATCGAGCCCGCCGCCGCCGATCAGCGACATCAACATGACGCCGCTGATCGACGTCATGCTGGTGCTGCTGGTGATCTTCATCGTCACCGCGCCGCTGCTGGCCTCCAGCCTGAAGCTCGACCTGCCCGCCGCCGGCGCCTCGACGCCGTCGGACACGCCGGGTTTCGTCGCCGTCGCGCTCGACGCCGACGGCCAGCTCTACCTGGGTGACCAGCGCGCCAGCGCCGAGGAGGTCGAACGTGCGCTGCGCGAGGCCGGCGCACGCGATCCGCAGACCGAGGTACGGCTGCGCGCCGACCGCGCCGTGCCCTACGGCCAGGTCGCCGGCTTGATCGACGTCGCCCAGCGTGCAGGCTTGTCGCGCATCGGCTTCGTCACCGAGCCTGCCGCGCCCAGGTAGCTCCCTACAATCCGGGGGATGAACGAAAAGTACGTCCCCGCCGAAGTCGAAGCCGCCGCCCAGGCGCACTGGAACGCCACCGGTGCGTTCAAGGTCGTCGAGGATCCGGGCAAGCCCAAGTTCTACGCCTGCTCGATGCTGCCCTATCCCAGCGGCAAGCTGCACATGGGGCACGTGCGCAACTACACCATCAACGACATGATGGCGCGCTACCTGCGCATGAAGGGCATGAACGTCCTGATGCCGATGGGCTGGGACGCCTTCGGCCTGCCGGCGGAGAACGCGGCCATCGACAACGGCGTCGCGCCGGCCAAGTGGACGCGCGCCAACATCGCCGACATGAAGAGCCAGATGCAGCCGCTGGGCCTGGCCTTCGACTGGAGCCGCGAGGTCGCCACCTGCGACGCCGGCTACTACAAGTGGAACCAGTGGTTCTTCCTGAAGATGCTCGAGAAGGGCATCGCCTACAAGAAGACGCAGATCGTCAACTGGGACCCGATCGACCAGACCGTGCTGGCCAACGAGCAGGTCGTCGACGGCCGCGGCTGGCGCTCGGGCGCGATCGTCGAGAAGCGCGAGATCCCCGGCTACTACCTGGCGATCACGAAGTACGCCGACGAGCTGCTGGCCGGCGTCAACGACAGCACCAGCGCCCACTACCTCGAAGGCTGGCCGGAACGCGTGCGCCTGATGCAGGAGCACTGGATCGGCAAGAGCGAGGGCGTGCGCTTCGCCTTCACGCACGACATCCGCGGCGCCGACGGCGAGCTGATCCAGGGCGGGCGCATGTACGTCTTCACGACGCGCCCCGACACGATCAAGGGCGTCACCTTCTGCGCCGTCGCCGCCGAGCACCCGCTGGCGCAGCACGCCGCGCGTGACAACCCCGAGCTGGCGGCCTTCATCGAGCAGTGCAAGAAGGGCGGCACGACCGAGGCCGAACTCGCGCTGAAGGAGAAGGAAGGCCGCCCGACTGGCCTCTTCGTCACCCACCCGCTGACCGGCGAGCAGGTGCCGGTCTGGGTCGGCAACTACGTGCTGATGAGCTACGGCGACGGCGCGGTGATGGGCGTGCCGGCGCACGACGAGCGCGACTTCGCCTTCGCGAAGAAGTACGGCCTGAACATCGTCCAGGTCGTGCACGTCGACGGCGAGCACTACGACTACGAGCGCTGGCAGGACTGGTACGCCGACAAGACGCGCGGCGTGACGATCAACTCCGGCAACTACAGCGGCCTGGCCTACAAGCAGGCCGTCGACGCCGTCGCTTCCGCGCTGGCCGCGCTCGGCCTGGGCGAGAAGAAGACCACCTGGCGCCTGCGCGACTGGGGCATCAGCCGCCAGCGCTACTGGGGCACGCCGATCCCGATCATCCACTGCCCGCACTGCGGCGACGTGCCGGTGCCCGAGAAGGACCTGCCGGTCGTGCTGCCCGAGGACCTGGTGCCGGACGGCAGCGGCAACCCGCTGAACAAGTGCGAGTCCTTCCTGAACGTCGCCTGTCCGAAGTGCGGCGCCGCCGCGCGGCGCGAGACGGACACGATGGACACCTTCGTCGACTCGTCCTGGTACTACATGCGCTACTGCTGCCCGGACAGCGACGGCGCGATGGTCGACGCGCGCAACGAGTACTGGATGCCGATGGACCAGTACATCGGCGGCATCGAGCACGCCGTGCTGCACCTGCTGTACGCGCGCTTCTGGACCAAGGCGATGCGCGACATCGGCCTGGTGAGCTTCAGCGAGCCGTTCACGAAGCTGTTCACGCAGGGCATGCTGCTCAACGAGTCCTACTTCCGCGAGGAGGCGTCGGGCAAAAAGCGCTGGTTCTACCCGAGCGAAGTCGACGTGAAGTTCGACGAGCGCGGCCAGCCGGTGGGCGCCGTGGCCAAGGCCGACGGCCAGCCGGTGCAGCTCGGCGGCATCGAGAAGATGTCCAAGAGCAAGAACAACGTCGTCGAGCCGCGCGACATCATCGCCAGGTTCGGCGCCGACACCGCGCGCACCTTCACGATGTTCGCCGGCCCGCCGGACCAGAGCGCCGCGTGGTCGGACTCGGGCGCCGAAGGCGTGTTCCGCTTCCTGCGCCGGCTGTGGAGCTTCGGCGTCAAGGTCGCGCCGCGCGTGGCCGCCGCCGGCGCCGCGCCGCAGGGCACCAACCCGCTGCGCTACGAGGTGCACACGCTGCTCAAGCAGATCGGCGCCGACTACGACCGGCTGCAATACAACACCGTCGTCTCGGGCGCGATGAAGCTGCTGAACGCGCTCGAAGACGGCGCCGGCGCGGCTGACGACGCGACGCTGCGCGAAGGCGTCGGCATCCTGCTGCGCGCGCTGTACCCGGCGGCGCCGCACATCACGCACGCGATGTGGGGCGAGCTCGGCTTCGCCGCCACGGTGGGCGAGCTGATGGACGCACCCTGGCCCGAGGTCGAGGAGGCCGCGCTCGAACGTTCGGAGATCGAGCTCGTGCTGCAGATCGCCGGCAAGACGCGCGGCAGCGTGCGCATCCCCGCCGACGCCGACCGCAAGGCGATCGAGGCGGCGGCGCTGGCCTCGCCCGAGTTCGCCAAGTTCGGCGAAGGCAAGGCGGCCAAGAAGGTCATCGTCGTGCCGGGCCGGCTCGTCAATGTCGTCGTCTGACCGCCGCCGCGCGCTGGGCGCGATCGCCGCGCTGGGCGCGCTCGCGCTCGGCGGTTGCGGCTTCCAGCTGCGGCGGCCGCAGAAGCCGAGCTTCGAGCGCATCGCGCTCGTCGGCTTCAAGCCGAAGTCGACGCTGGCCGCGGCGCTGCGGCGCGCGCTCGAACCCGACGTGCGCATCGTCGACGTGCCGGCGGCCGCGCAGGTCATCCTGCAGGTCACCGAGGACAAGCGCGAGAAGAGCGTCGTCGCCTCGACCTCGGCCGCGCAGGTGCGCGAATTCGAGATCCGCGTGCGCCTGCACTTCAGCGCCCACACGCCCGACGGCCGCGAGCTGATCGCGCCGACCGAGCTGCTGCGCGAGGAAGACCTGAGCTACAGCGAAACCGCGGCACTGGCCAAGCAGTTCGAGGAAGCCGACCTGTACCGCGACATGGAGAACGACATCGTCATCCAGGTGATGCGACGCCTGGCGGCGATCCGCCTGTAACGATGCAACTGCGTCCGGAACAGCTCGAGCAGCGCCTGCAGCGCGGGCTCGACACGCTCTACACGATCCACGGCGACGAGCCGCTGCTGGCCCAGGAAGCCGGCGACGCGATCCGCGCCGCCGCGCGCGCCGCCGGCTTCGTCGAGCGCCAGGTCTTCACCGTCGGCCAGCACTTCGACTGGAGCGGCCTGCTCGGCGCCGCGCAGGCGCTGTCGCTGTTCGCCGACCGCCAGCTGATCGAGATCCGCATCCCCAACGGCAAACCCGGCAAGGACGGCTCGGAGGCGCTGCAGCGCTACTGCCAGCAGCTCTCGCCCGAGGTGCTGACGCTGGTGACGCTGCCCAAGCTCGACTTCCAGCAGCAGAAGTCGGCCTGGTTCGCGGCGCTCGACGGCGCCGGCCCGGTGCTCAAGGTCGAGCCGGTCGAACGCAAGGCGCTGCCGGCCTGGCTGGCGCAGCGCCTGGGCCGCCAGGGCCAGCGTGTGGCCAGCGGCGAAGGCGGGCAGCAGACGCTGGCCTTCTTCGCCGACCGCGTCGAAGGCAACCTGCTGGCCGCGCACCAGGAGCTGCAGAAGCTCGCGCTGCTGTACCCGCCGGGCGAGCTGAGCTTCGAGCAGGTCGAGGCCGCGGTGCTGGACGTCGCACGCTACGACGTCTTCAAGCTCGGCGAGGCGGTGCTCGCCGGCCAGGTGGCGCGTGCGCTGCGCATGCTCGACGGCCTGCGTGCCGAAGGCGAGGCGCCGGTGCTGGTGCACTGGACGCTGGCCGAGGACCTGCGCGGCCTGGCGCGTGTGCGCGCCGCGGTCGACGACGGCAAGCCGCTGCCGCTGGCGCTGCGCGAAGCGCGTGTCTGGGGCACGAAAGAAAAGCTCTACGAGCGCGTCGTGCCGGCCTTGGCCGGCCACCAGACGCAGCACCTGGTGCAGGCGGCAAGCGTCGTCGACGGCATCGTCAAGGGCCTGCGCCACCCCGACTGGCCGGCCGAACCCTGGGACGCGCTGCGCCGCCTGGTGCTGATGACCGTCGAAGCCGCCGCCGCGGCCGGCACGCCGACGCGCGGCACGCGCACGAGCATGCCGCGCGCGCTGGCGCTGCACGCCTAGGAGCTTGGCGGCTTCGCCGCCCAAGCTCCTAGGCTGCGCCTGCACGTTGGGCTCCCCCTAGTCCCCCTCCGAGAGGGGGCTCCAGCTCGTCGGACCGCACCCACCAGCCTCCCTCCGGGAGGGAGGCTCCAGTCAGTCTGACGATTGCGGTGCGCGGTTCATCCTGCGTCGGCATCGCCGGACTCCGCCACGCGGACTCCTGGATCAGTAACCGCGCCCGCGATCGACGAGGTGCGCGACGGGCCGGCCGTCGCGCCAGGCGCGCAGGTTGGCGGCGACGACGGCGCTGGCGCTGCGCGGGTCGGTCGCCGCTGCCGCGTGCGGCAGCACGGTGACACGCGGATGGGCCCAGAACGCGTGGCCCGGCGGCAGCGGCTCGTGGCGGAAGACGTCGAGCACCGCGTGCTGCAGCCGGCCGGCGTCCAGCGCCGCCAGCAGGTCGGGCTCGACGACGTGGGCGCCGCGCCCCAGGTTCACCAGCGAAGCGCCTGCGGGCAGCGCGGCCAGAAAACGGGCGTCGATCAGATCGCGCGTCGCCGGCGTCAGCGGCAGCAGGTTGACGACGATGTCGCAGGCCGCCAGCAAGGGCGCCAGTTCGCGGCCGCGGTGCCAGTGCTCGACGCGGTAACCCAGCGCCGCCAGGCGCGCGCCGACGCTGCCGCCCATCTCGCCGCGGCCCAGCACCAGCACCGCCACCTCGTCGGCACGGCGCTGCGAGTGCGGCTGCCAGCGGCCTTCGCGCTGGCGCGCGGCGTAGGCGAAGAAGCCGCGGTGCAGCGCCAGCACCGCCCAGGTCGCGGTCTCGGCCATCGCGGCGTTCATCGCCGGGTCGACCATGCGCGCCACCGGCACGCCGGGCGGCAGCGTCGCATCGGCCAGCAGGCGGTCGACGCCGGCCCACAAGGACTGCACCAGCGCCAGCGACGGCATGCCGGCCAGCGCGCCGGGCGGCGGGTTGGCGACGACGGCCAGTTCGGCGTCGCCGTCGTCGCACCAGTGCGCCTCGGGCAGCGCGGCGGCGAGCTCCTGCCGCCAGCGCGCGTCGATCTCGCCGGCGAGGCGGACCTTCATGCCTGCGCCGCCGCCGTCAGCGCGGCCAGCGCGGCGTCCACCGTCGATTCGCGCACCGCGGCGCGGTCGCCGTCCAGCTGCAGCAGGCGCGCCTCGGTGCGCCCGGCCACGGCCCAGGCGATCCAGACCGTGCCGACCGGCTTGCCCGGCACCGCGCCGCCGGGGCCGGCGATGCCGGTGACGGCCAGCGTCAGCTCGACCGGCGCACGCGCCAGCAGGCCTTCGGCCATCGCCCGCGCGACTTCCTCGCTGACCGCGCCGTGCGCGGCGATCAGCGCCGCCGGCACGCCGAGCAGCGTGGTCTTGGCCTCGTTGCTGTAGCTGACGACGCCGCGTTCGAACCAGTCGCTGGAGCCGGCGACCGCGGTGCAGGCCGCGGCCAGCAGGCCGCCGGTGCAGCTCTCGGCGCAGGCGATGCGCCAGCCGCGGGCCCGCAGCTCCTCGGCCAAGGCCAGCACCGCGGGCTCGAAGCGGGTCAGCGCCACAGCGCGACCCCGATCGCGATGACGAGCAGCGTGCAGCCCGCGGCCACCAGATCGTCGAAGACGATGCCGAAGCCTTCGCGCAGGGCGATCGTGCCGTCGGCGCGCGGTTTGAAGCGCCGGTCGGCCCAGCCCACCGGGCCGGGTTTGGCGGCGTCGAAGAAACGGAACAGCGCGAAAGCCAGCGCCTGCATCCAGAAGCCCGCCGGCGTCACCAGCCAGAGCACGATCCAGAACGCGACGACCTCGTCCCAGACGACGGCCGACGGGTCGCCGACGCCCAGATGGCGCGCGGTGATCGCGCAGACCCAGGGCGCGATCAGCAGCCCGGCGCCGATGAGCAGCGCCCAGCCGGCCGCGCCCAGCCAGTGGTCGAGCAGCCAGAACGCGCCCCAGGCCCACAGCGTGCCGAACGTGCCCGGCGCCTTGGGCGCCAGGCCGCTGCCGAAGCCGAGCGCGAAGCAGTGCGCCGGGTGGCGCAGCATGAAGGCGGTGCTGGCGCGGGACGCGGCCATCGGGTCGTCAGGCGAAGTGGTCGAAGCCGCGCGGCGCGACGTCCATCGGCCGCCCCTGGCCGTCGACGACACGCAGCTCGTCCTCGGCGTCGATGCCGCCGATGCAGGTCACCGCGACCTGGGCTTCAGCGGCCGCGGCCAGCACCGCGTCGCGGCGCGACGGCGGCGCGGTGAACAGCAGTTCGTAGTCGTCGCCGCCGGCGAGCAGGCATTCGCGCTGCAGCGCCGCCGACTGCATCGCCAGCACGGTGCTGCGCGGGATGGCGTCGAAGTCGACCGTCGCGCCGACACCCGACAGCCGCATCACGTGGCCCAGGTCGCCGGCGAGGCCGTCGCTGAGGTCGATCGCGCTGGTGGCGACGCCGCGCAGCGCGATGCCCAGCGGCACGCGCGGCTCGGGGCACTCCATCGAGCGGCGCACTTCCTCGAAGGCGCTGCCCGGTAGCGTCGCCGTGCCGCGAAAGACCTCCAGCGCCAGGCGCGCGTCGCCGAGGCGGCCGCTGACCCAGAGGTCGTGGCCGGGGCGCGCGCCGCTGCGCAGCAGCGCCTGCTCGGGCGGCACCTGGCCGAAGACGGTGATGCAGATCGCCAGCGGGCCGGCCGTCGTGTCGCCGCCGACGAGCTCGATGCCGTGGCGTTCGGCGAGCGCGAACATGCCGCGCGAGAAGCCGGCGAGAAAGCTCTCGTCGACACGCGGCATCGAGATCGCCAGCGTGAAGGCCAGCGGCTCGGCGCCGCAGGCGGCGAGGTCCGACAGGTTCACCGCCAGCGCCTTGTGGCCCAGCCGCTCGGGGGCGACGGTGGACAGGAAGTGGCGGCCTTCGACCAGCAAGTCGCTGGAGACGGCCAGGCGCATGCCGGGCTCGACGTCCAGCAGCGCGCAGTCGTCGCCGACGCCGACGGCGGCCCGGCGCGGCGCGCGGCCGAAGTACTTCTCGATGAGTTCGAATTCGCCCATGGTGGTCGGCGGGGCAGGCGGCAGAGCGCGTGCCCGCGGTGCTCAGGCGCCGGATTCTCGCAGCAGGTTCGCGAGCTCGATCGCCGACTTGACGTTCATCTTCTCGAACACACGCGCGCGATGGACTTCGACGGTGCGCACGCTGATCGCCAGCTGGTCGGCGATGCCCTTGTTCGGCCGGCCGTCGACGACCAGGCGCATCACTTCGCGCTCGCGTTCGGTGAGTTCGGCCAGCGAGCGCTGCACCGACTCGGCGGCACGGCGGCGGCCCAGTGCCTCGGCGCTGATCAGCAGCGCCTGCTCGACGCGGTCGACCAGCGCGTTGTTCGAGAACGGCTTCTCGACGAAGTCGAAGGCGCCGCGTTTGACCGCGGCCACCGCGGTCGGCACGTCGCCGTGGCCGGTGAGGAAGATCACCGGCAGCGTCTCGGTGAGCCCGTTCTCGGCCAGTTGCTCGAACAGCGCGATGCCCGACTGGCCGGGCATGCGCACGTCCAGCAGCAGGCACGACGGCGCGTCGGGCCAGGGCGCACGGCGGCCGGCGCGGAAGGCCTCGAAGGCCTCGGCGCTGGCGAAACCTTCGGACAGCAGGCGGCGCGAACGCAGCAGCCAGGCGAGTGCATCGCGCACGACATCCTCGTCATCGACGAGGTAGACGACCGGAATGCCGAGGGCGGGATCGGGGCGCATCGGATGCGAGTATCGCCGCTCAGCCGCCGGCGACCTCTTCGCGCGGCTGGCCGCCCGGCGTCGGCGTGCGCGCGGCCGGCAGCGTGAAGCGGAACTCGCTGCCGCGGCCGTCGGGGCCGGGGCCGAACTCCAGCGTGCCACCGTGCTGCTCGACGACGGTGCGGCACAGGCTCAGGCCCAGGCCCATGCCTTCGGTGCGCGTCGTGTAGAACGGCGTGAAGAGCTTCTCCGCGACCTCGGCCGGGACGCCCGGGCCGCGATCGGTGACGGCGATCTCGATGCGCTGCGGCGAGGCCTGGCGCACACGCAGCGCCAGCACACGCTCTTCCAGCGGGGTGTCGTTCTCCATCGCCTGGATGCCGTTGCGCGTCAGGTTCAAGAGCACCTGCTCGAGCATCGTGCGGTCGCACTCCAGGCGCGGCGCACGCTTGGGGATGTCGACGTCGACCCGCGTGCCGCTCTTGCGCGCCTGCAGCCGCACCAGCGGCAGAACGGCGTCGATCAGCTGGTCGGCGCCCAGCGTCTCGCGCTGCTGCACGCGGCGGCGCACGAAGTGGTGCACGCTCTTGATGATGCGGCCAGCGCGTTCGGCCTGCTCGGCGATGCGCTCCAGCGCCTGGCGCAGCATCGCGTCGACCGGGCCCGGCGGCGTGCCTTCGCGCTCGGCGTCCTCCAGCAGGTTCAGCGAGCCGCTGGAGTAGCTGGCGATCGCCGCCAGCGGCTGGTTCAGCTCGTGGCTCAGCAGCGAGGCCATCTCGCCGACGGTCGCCAGGCGGGCGCTGGCCTGCAGCCGGTCCTGCTGCTGGCGCGACAGCTCCTCGATGCGGCGCTGGGCGCTGACGTCGAGCACGGTGCTCATCCAGCCGCTTTGCCGGCCTTGCCCGTCGACCAGCGCGGCCTCGTAGATCATCACCGGGAAACGTTCGCCGCTCTTGCGCATGAAGACCGTCTCGAAGCCTTCGCGCGCCTCGCGCGCCGGGCGCCCGGCGCCGACCAGGCGGGCCCGCTGGCGCGCGGCGTAGACCTCGACGAACTCGGGCGGCCAGTACGGCGGCTGCGGCTGGCGCATCTCCTCCTCGCTGAAGCCGACCATCGCGCAGAACGCCGGGTTCACGTAGGTGATGCGGCCCTGCAGGTCGCGCGCGCGCAGCCCGGTGACCAGCGAGTCCTCCATCGCCTTGCGAAAGGCCAGCGCCTCGCCGAGCGCGCGTTCGACACGCGCGCGCCGGCGCACGTCGCGCGCCAGCAGCAGCACGACGGCGAACAGCGCCAGCGACAGCCCCAGCACCAGCGCGGTGGCGACGTTGGGGATCAGGCTGGGCCGGCCCGAGGCGCTGTCGGCGCGCAGCTGCAGCGCCGCGCCGGGCACGTCGATGACACGTTCGGCCTGGTAGATGCCGGCCCCGCGCACGAGGCCGGCACGTGCCAGCCGCGTGCCGTCGCCTTCGACGAAGCTCAGTTCGTGGCGGCGCGCCTGGCGCGGCCCGAGCGCGCCTTCCAGCAGCTGCGGCAGGCCGACGGTGCCGACGAGGAAACCGACCTCGCGCCCGGCGCGCAGCACCGGCACGCAGACGTCGACGACCTCCTCGCCGATGCCGCCGTCGCCGGGCACGAAGTAGCTGCGCGAGAAGGCCGGTGCCGCCAGGTGGCGCGCCGCTGCGCAGGCGATGCCGGCCTCGACGTCCAGCGACTCGCGCGGCATCGCCGAGAACAGCGGCAAGGCGAACGGGCCGTCGACGGCGTCACCGACACGCAGTTCCGGGTCGCGGCGTTCGATGCGCAGCAACAGCCGCTGGCCGCGCAGCAGCGCCGCGGCGTCGGCGCGCCAGCGCTCCGGCGGCGGGTCGCCCCAGCTCAGCGCCTGCAGCGAACGCATCGCCGCCAGCAGGTCGCGCTTGGCCTCGGCGGCGGTCTCGGTGGCGACCTCGTCGGCCTCTTCCTGGGCGCGTGTCGACTCGTGGCGCAGCGTCAGCCAGACCAGCAGCGACTGGGCGACGATCAGCAGCAGCACCAGCGCCAGCCAGGGCAGCCAGCGGTGCAGGCGCGGCGCGCGTGCGGAGTCGTCGGAGTCGTTCATCGGGAGGTTACGAGAGGCCCGCGCAGTATCGGCGGCGCGGCGGGCGCGAAGGCTACGCGGTTTTGCGCATCGCAGCAGGGTTGGAGGCCGCTGCCTAGAATCCTTGGCCCCTCGCGACGCCTACAGGAGAACGGGATGTCCAGCCCAGAAGACAAGCGCGCCGAGCTGCGTCGCGCCGCGCTCGAATACCACGAACTTCCGACCCCCGGGAAACTGGCCGTCGCACCGACCAAGCAGATGGTCAACCAGCGCGACCTCGCGCTGGCCTACTCGCCGGGCGTGGCCTTCGCCTGCGAGGAGATCGTCGCCGACCCGGCAGCCGCCTTCCGCTACACCTCGCGCGGCAACCTCGTCGCCGTCGTCACCAACGGCACCGCGGTGCTGGGCCTGGGCGACATCGGCCCGCTGGCCGCCAAGCCGGTGATGGAAGGCAAGGCGGTGCTGTTCAAGAAGTTCGCCGGCATCGACGTCTTCGACCTCGAGGTGCAGGAAAAGAACCTCGACCGGCTCGTCGAGCACATCGCCGCGCTGGAGCCGACCTTCGGCGGCATCAACCTCGAGGACATCAAGGCGCCGGACTGCTTCTACGTCGAGCGCAAGCTGCGCGAGCGCATGAAGATCCCGGTCTTCCACGACGACCAGCACGGCACGGCGATCGTCGTCGGCGCCGCGGCGCTGAACGCGCTGAAGGTCGTCGGCAAGCGCATCGAGGAGATCAAGGTCGTCGCCAGCGGCGCCGGCGCCGCGGCGCTGGCCTGCCTGGGGCTGCTGGTCAAGCTCGGCGTGCGGCGCGAGAACGTCTGGGTCACCGACCTCGCCGGCGTCGTCTACAAGGGCCGCACCGAGCTGATGGACGAGGACAAGGCCCAGTTCGCCCAGGACACCGCGGCGCGCACGCTGCGCGAGGTCATCGAAGGCGCCGACCTGTTCCTCGGCCTGTCGGCCGGCGGCGTGCTGAAGCCCGAGATGGTGCGGTCGATGGCCGCGCGGCCGATCGTCTTCGCGCTCGCCAACCCGACGCCGGAGATCCTGCCCGAGGAGGTCAAGGCGGTGCGCGACGACGCCGTCATCGCCACCGGCCGCACCGACTACCCGAACCAGGTCAACAACGTCCTCTGCTTCCCGTACATCTTCCGCGGCGCGCTGGACTGCGGCGCGACGACGGTGACCGACGAGATGGAGATCGCCGCGGTGCACGCGATCGCCGAGCTCGCCCAGGCCGAGCAGGACGACGCCGTGGCCGCGGCCTACGGCGGCCAGACGCTGTCCTTCGGCCCCGAGTACTTGATCCCCAAGCCCTTCGACGCCCGGCTGATGATCAAGATCGCGCCGGCGGTCGCCGCCGCGGCCGCGGCCAGCGGCGTCGCCCAGCGCCCGATCGAGGACTTCGACGCCTACCGCGAGAAGCTGCAGGCCTTCGTCTACGCCTCGGGCCAGACGATGCGGCCGATCTTCAACATCGCCAAACGCGCCGCCGCGCGCCGCGTCGCCTACGCCGAAGGCGAGGACGAACGCGTGCTGCGCGCGGTGCAGGTCGTCGTCGACGAAGGCCTGGCGCAGCCGACGCTGATCGGCCGGCCGGCGGTCATCGCCCGGCGCGTCGAGCGCATGGGGCTGCGCATCCGCGAAGGCCTGGACTTCGAGGTCGTCAACGTCGAGCAGGACAGCCGCTACCGCGACTTCTGGCAGACCTACCACCGCATGGCCGAGCGCAAGGGCGTGACGCAGCAGGTGGCCAAGATCGAGATGCGCCGGCGGCTGACGCTGATCGGCTCGATGCTGCTGGCCAAGGGCGAGGTCGACGCGATGCTCTGCGGCACCTGGGGCACGACGGCCAGCCACCTGCACTACATCGACCAGGTCATCGGCCGGCGTGAAGGCGCCAGCGTCTACGCCTGCATGAACGGGCTGATCCTGCCGGGGCGCCAGGTCTACCTCGTCGACACCCACGTCAACTACGACCCGACGGCCGAGGAACTGGCCGAGATCGCGACGATGGCCGGCGACGAACTGCTGAAACTGGGCATCCAGCCGAAGGCGGCGCTGCTGTCGCACTCCAACTTCGGCACCAGCGACCAGCCCAGCGCCGTCAAGGTGCGGCGCGCGCTGGCCATCCTGCGCGAACGTGCGCCCTGGTTGGAGGTCGACGGCGAGATGCACGGCGACATTGCGCTGGACGCCCAGGCGCGCGCCGCGCTGATGCCCAACGGCACGCTGCAGGGCGACGCCAACCTGCTGGTGCTGCCCAACATCGACGCGGCCAACATCGCCTACAACCTGCTGAAGACGGCGGCCAGCGGCGGCATCGCCATCGGCCCGGTGCTGCTGGGCGCGGCCAAGCCGGTGCACGTGCTGACGCCGTCAGCCACCGTGCGGCGCATCGTCAACATGACGGCGCTGGCCGTCGCCGACGCCAACGTGCTGCGCTGACTCGCCTCCTCGGACGCGCCCCACGGGGCGCTCCGCCAGAGGAGGAAGTAACATGTGTGTGCCTACTCACATGGCGTGATAATTGCCTTCTTTTGAGGCACAACCTTGAGTTTTCCGCGGCCGGAAGGTACCATCGCGGTTTGTTCTTTCAGGGTTGACCCGTGTTCTGGTCCGGTCAGGCCGACAGGAGTGGCGCGCTCCGACAGGCGGTTTGCAGGGGGGCTCTCGCGATCGTCATGGCCACAGGCCTGGCGTCCAGCGCAGCAGTCCACGCACGCCCCGACGCGCCCCCGTCCGACTCGCCCAGCGTCGTCACCCTCGAAGAGCTCCCGGCCCAGGCCCAGAAGACCTACCGGCTGATCCGCTCCGGCGGGCCGTTCCCATACCCCAAGGACGGTACGGTTTTCTTCAATCGCGAACGTTTGCTTCCGGCCAAGGCGCGCGGCTACTACCGCGAGTACACCGTCCCCACGCCGGGCGCGCGCAACCGGGGCGCCCGCCGCATCGTCTGCGGCGGACTGCAAGCGACCGCGCCGGACACCTGTTTCTACACCGCCGACCATTACGCGAGCTACAGCCGCATCGCGGAAGCGGGCGCGCGGTGACCCAGTTTTTGAACCCCCCAAGGAGGCACGCGACCATGGAGTTGCAGACCGTCCGATCCAACATCGTCCAGGCGATACGGGCCTACCGTGTCGATGACCTGATGCAGGCCGCCGGAGGCGCCGGCCAGCATTTCCTCTACGCCAACCTGTCGGCTGCGCAGTCGAAGCAGGAAGTGCTGGAGGCGATCGCCGCGGCGTTCCTGTTCCCCGCCCACTTCGGCAAGAACCTCGACGCGCTGTACGACTGCATGACCGACCTCGTGCACAAGGCCGGCCCGCAGCCGGGCTTCGTCGTCGTGCTCGAGCAGATCCCGGACAACCCGCGTTTCGACCGCGAGGCGCGCGAGCAGCTGCTCGACGTCTTCCGCGACGCCGCCGATTTCTGGGGCGAGCGGAGGATACCGTTCAGGTGCTTCTATTCTTTTCAGTAGCCCGCTCCCAGGAAAACGGGTCATGGGAGCGGGCCACGGAAACGGCCCAGAACACCACCGCGGTCAAGCCGGCCGCCAAGACGGTCTCGAAGAACGGTCAGAACCCCAACTTCGGCATGAACATGCCGATGATGTGCAGCGCGTTCGACACCGCGGCCTGGCTCAACGCTGCCTGACGGCGGCGGCGATCGTTCAGCCGGCGGCCACCGCGCGCGCGAGCGCCAGGTAGTCCGCCACCGGCACTTCTTCGGCGCGGCGCTGGAGGTCGAACCCGACCTCGGCGCCGCGTTGTTCCATCCAGCGTCCGAGCGTGTGGCGCAGCAGCTTGCGCCGCTGCGAGAACGCGACCGTCACCAGCTCGCCCAGCAGCGCGGCGTCGACACCTTCCGGCGCCGGCAGCGGCAGCATGCGCACGATCGCCGAATCGACCCGCGGCGGCGGGTCGAAGGCCTCGGGCGGCACGTCGAGCACCGACTCGATGTCGTAGCGCCACTGCAGCATCACCGACAGCCGGCCGTAGTCCTTGCTGCCGGGGCCGGCGGCCATGCGGTCGACGACTTCCTTCTGCAGCATGAAATGCTGGTCGACGACGTGTTCGACCGCCTCCAGCAGGTGGAAGAGGATCGGCGTCGAGATGTTGTACGGCAGGTTGCCGACGACGCGCAGCGGCCGCCCGGCGGCCGCCGCCAGCGCGGCGAAGTCGACCTTCAGCACGTCGGCCTCGACGACCTCCAGCCCCTGCACGCGGCGCAGCCGCGCGGCCAGGTCGCGGTCGAGCTCGACGACCGTCAGGCGCTCGATGCGCTCGAGCAGCGGCATCGTCATCGCGCCCAGGCCCGGGCCGATCTCGACCATCGCCTCGCCCGGCTGCGGGTCGATCGCGTCGACGATGGCGTCGATGATCGAGTCGTCGGCCAGGAAGTGCTGGCCGAAACGCTTGCGCGGCTGGTGCTTCACGCGGGGATCAGACCGGAGGTTCTCTGAACTCGATGTACGAGCGGTCGCGCAGATCCTTGGCCCACTCGGTGTAGGCGTCGTCGAACTTGCGCTCGCGCAGCACGTTGCGCGCCTGCTCGCGCACCTGGCGCGCCTCGACGGCGACCTCGCGGCGCTCGACGACCTGGATCAGGTGCACGCCGAAACGCGACTGCACCGGCTCGGAGACGCCGCCCAGCGCTAGCTTGTTCATCGCCTCCTCGAACTCGGGCACCATCGTCCCGGGCGCGAACCAGCCGAGATCGCCGCCCGAAGGCGCCGAACCGTCTTCGGAGTACTGCCGCGCGACGTCCTCGAAACGCCGCTGGCCGGAGACGATCTGGCGGCGGAAGTCGGCCAGCCGTCGCGCCGCGACTTCGGGCGAGACCTGGTCGGAGGTGCGCACGAGGATGTGGCGGGCGTGCGTCTGCGTCACCCGCGCGGCCGTGGTTTCCTTGCGCTCGACGACCTTCAGGACGTGGAAGCCGGCGCCGGAGCGCACGAGCTCGGGCTTCACCTCGCCGGCGGGCACGTTGCGCACGGCCTCGACGAAGAGGTCGGGCAGGCGCGCCGACGGCCGCAGGCCGATGACGCCGCCACGCTCCTTGTTGGAGTCTTCGGAGATCTCGCGCGCGACGGCGGCGAAGTCCTCGCCCTTGCGCACGCGCTCCAGCGCCTGCTCGGCGCGCGCCTTGCGCGCCGCGACCACCGACTCGTCGCCGCCTTCGGGCACCGTGACGAGGATCTGGGCGATGTTCAGCTCGACGTCGGCCTGGGTGGCGATGTTCTGCTGCGCCAGGTAGCGGTCGATCTCGCCGTCGGTGATGCGGATGCGCTGGTAGACCTCGCGTTCGCGAATGCGCTCGATGAGGATCTGGTCGCGCAGGTTGGCGCGGAAACGCGCGTAGTCGATGCCTTCGGCACGCAGGCGCGCGCGCAGCTGGTCGGCGCTGACCTGGTTCTGCGCCGCCACGCTCTGCACCGCGCGGTCGAGCTCGGGCTCGTCGACGCGGATGCCGCTGTCGCGGGCATAGGTGACGACGGCGCGTTCCTCGATCAGGTCGTCAAGCACGCGCTTGCGCACCTCGTCGACGGCAGGCTGCGGGCCACCGGCACGCGCCGCGTCCTGGAGCACCCGCTGCACGCGCGTCTCCAGCTCGGCGGCGGTCACGGCCTCCTGGTTCACGATGGCGACGATGTAGTCGCCGTTGCGCTGGCGCTGCTGCGCCGGGGCCGCGACGGCCGCGGCGGCAAGCGCCAGTGCCAGCGCGGCGCGGCGCCAGGCGTTGAGGGAGTCGGTCATTCGTCGGAGAAGATGGGGTCGCGGCGATCTTCGCGCAGCAGGGTGTAGCCCGGGATATTGTCCTTCAAGACCCCGAGCGGGTTGGAGCCCAGGCGCGACAGCCCGACGAGCTCGAGCTGGAACATCAGCCGGGTCGTCGCTTCGCTGCGGCCGGTGGACAGGCGTTCGGCGACGAAGCGCCCGATCCAGCAGCCGGCGTCGTACTCGACGCCGAGGATCGAGTCGGTGATGCGGCTGTCCTTGGTGCTGTAGTTGAAGCGGCCGACGCTGTACCAGGTGCCGCTGCAGCTGCCGCCCCCGCCGGCGGCCGAGCCGACCAGCGAGCGCGAGCCGCGTTCGGTGGCCGTCGGCACGCGGCCGAACAGCGGCCACTGCCAGCCGATCTCGACCTGCTCGCTGAGCCCGCGCGTGAAGCGGTAGGTCGCGCTGACGGTGCGGAACGGGCCCGGCGAATAACGCGCCCCGACCACCGAGCGCACGGTGCGCGAGATCTCGGGGCTGTACTGCACGGTGCCGTCCAGCGTCCAGCTCGGCACCAGCGAGGTCGAACCGAGCAGCAGCAGATCGGAGAAGCGCTGGTCGAAGGTCTCGCCGTCGGGCGTACCGTCGGCCTGCGTGGTGACGCGCTGGTCGGTGAACAGGTAGCGCTGCACGACGCCGAGCCGGAACAGCTCCTTGCCGTTGACGGCATCGACGACGCGCGAGGTCACGCCGGCGGTCAGCTGGTTGGCGTCGGAGACGCGGTCGACGCCGGAGAAGACGTTGGGCGTGTAGATCGACTGGAAGTTGAAGTCCTTGCCGAAGGAATCGAAGTTCGGCAGGTCGGACTGCTTCTCGTAGGGCGTGCGCACGTACAGCAGGCGCGGCTCCAGCGTCTGGCGCAGCGCGCGGCCGAAGCCCGAGGTTTCGCGTTCGAGCTCGACGCCGAAGTCCAGGCTGAAGGTCGGCACCGAGCGCGAGGCGCTGCGTTCGCCGTTGGCCATGCGCTGGTCGGTGCGGTAGCTGGCGGCGTTGAGCGCCAGCCGCGGCTCCAGCCACCAGCCGGGCTCGCCGAAGCGGTGCGCCACCGAAGCCAGCAGGTGCACACGGTCACCGGTGAAGCGGGTGCCGTCGTCTTCGCCGGTGGGCAGCGTGAAGCGGTTGAACTCGGTCTCGGCGCTGTAGTTCAGGCCGGCGGCCTCGCCGCCCAGGCGGATGCCGGTCTGCGGGCTGCGCTGGTACGGCGAGACGACGAGCTGGTCGCTGTCCTGCAGCACCTGCCAGCGCTGCATGCGCAGATAGGCGACGCCCTCGGCCTCGCCCAGGCGCAGCGGCTGCTCGAGGTCGGCGTCCGAGCTCAGCAGGCGCGGCGTGACGCTGCGGCGCGAATCCGGGAAGTCCTTCCACCAGCCGTCGTCGGACACGCGGCGCAGATTGGCCGAATAGAACGCCGAGTCGCCGAAACGGCCTTCGTGCTGCCACTGCCAGGCGGTGCGCGATCGGCCGGCCACCTGGTCGTCGGGCAGCAGGTCCAGGTTCAGCGTGCCGCCCAGCGTGCGCTCGAGATAGCGGAACTCGGTCTGCACGCCGGCGCCGCGTCGCGTCGACAGCCAGGGCGCGATCGTCGCGTCGCGGTTGGGCGCGATGTTCCAGTAATACGGAACGGTCAGCTCGAAGCCGCTGCGGCTGTCCAGGCCGATCGACGGCGGCAGCCAGCCCGACTTGCGTTCGTCGGTCAGCGGGAAGCTGATCTCCGGGCCGCCGAGGATGGGCACGCCGAGGAAACGCAGCACCGCGCCTTCGGCGACGCCTTCGTTGGCCTCGAAGTCCATGCGCACCGCCCGCGCCTGCAGCACCCAGTCGGGTTCGGCATCGCCGTCGCGCGGGCAGCTCGTGTACAGCGCGTTGCTCAGCCGGGCGCGCGAGCTGTCGATGAAGTCGATGCGGTCGGCGCGGCCGCCGGAGCCGAGCTCGGGGAACTCGAACTCGGGCTCGAGGAAAAACCCTTCGAAGCGCTGCACACGCAGCTGCAGCTCGGGGCCCCAGTAGATCGCGCCCTGGCGCTCGATGCGCACGTGGCCGCGGGCGATCGCCAGATCCTCGGCCTGGTCATAGCTCAGGCGGTCGGACTGGATGACCGTGCCGCCGCGGCGGAACTCGGCGTCGCCTTCGGCCACGGCGTCGAGGTTGGGGCGCGAACGCACTTCCTGCGCACGCAGCACGATGGGCAGGCGGCGGCCGGCCTCGCCGCCGGGCGGGGCATTGAGCTTGCGGTCGGGGATGAGCTGCGGAGGGGATGGCGGCACGCTTTCGGCCGGGGCATCCGGGGACTGAGCCCGCACACCCGCGCCGACGAACGCCAATCCCGCCGCCAGCGCCAGCGGTGTCAGTCGCATTTGTAGAATCGATTATCCATGAGGCCCAGCCTGCCCACCGCCGCCATCGTGTGGTCCGACGAGGACCGCCGCATCGCCTTCGAGCTGTGGCTCGATTCGATCGCCGAACGCCACCAGATCGACCGCAGGACGCTCGCGCCGGCGTCGGCCGACGCGAGCTTTCGCCGCTACCTGCGTGTCGGCGCCGGCCGCGGCAGCCTGATCATCATGGACGCGCCGCCGCCGCAGGAGGACGTGCGCCCCTTCGTGCACGTCGCCGGCCTGATCGAAGCCGCCGGCCTGCACGCGCCGAAGGTGCTGGAGTGCGACGCCGAACGCGGCTTCGTGCTGCTCACCGACCTCGGCCGTCACCTGTACCTGGACGCGCTGCGCGAGACCGAAGGCCGCCACGCCGATGCGCTGATGCGCGACGCGCTGCGTGCGCTGGTGCAGTTCCAGGCCCACGTCGACGCGTCGACGCTGCCCGAGTACGACGAGGCGCTGCTGCGCCGCGAGCTGTCGCTGTTCCCCGAGTGGTGCGTGCAGCGCGAGTTCGGCCTCACCTGGGGCGACAAGGAACACGCGGCCTGGAACCGCGTCTGCGACGCGCTCGTCGCCAGCGCGCTGGCGCAGCCGCAGGTCGCCGTGCACCGCGACTGGATGCCGCGCAACCTGATGGTCGCCGAGCCCAACCCCGGCATCCTCGACTTCCAGGACGCCGTGCGCGGCCCGATCACCTACGACGTCGCCTCGATGCTGCGCGACGCCTTCCTGTCCTGGGACGAAGCGCAGGAGATCGACTGGGCCGTGCGCTGGTGGGAGCAGGCGCGCCGCGCCGGACTGCCGCTGGGCGACACGATGGGCCACGACTTCGGCGAGTTCTGGCGCGCGCTCGAATGGATGGGGCTGCAGCGCCACCTGAAGGTGCTGGGCATCTTCTGCCGCCTGAAGCACCGCGACGGCAAACCGCGCTATGCCGAGGATCTGCCGCGCTTCTTCGACTACGCGACCAAGGTCGCGATGCGCTACGCGCCGCTGAAGCCGCTGCTGCCGCTGCTGCAGCCGCTGTCGGGCCGGCGCGTCGAGACCGGCTTCACGTTCTAGGCGACGAGCGCCAGCGGGCCGCCGCAGGCGGCCAGCCAGGGGTCGCGGTCGTCGCCGCCAAAAGCCTGGATCAGGAACTCCAGCAGCGCACGCGTGCGCGCCGGCACGTGTTTGCGGCTGGGCATCGCGGCCCAGATCGACAACCCTGACAGCCGCCAGGCCGGCAGCACACGCTCCAGGCGGCCGTCGGCCAGCACCTCCTCGAGCACCAGCGTCGGCAGCGCGGCGACGCCGAGCCCGGCGACCGCCGCGGCGAGCTGGGTCTGCACGTCGTCGCAGCGCAGCACCGGCGCACGCTCGGGCATCACCGTCTCGGTGGCTTCGCCGGCACCGGCTTCGCCGCCGCGGAAGAAGACCAGCCCACGCGGCTGCGCCGCCGGCTGGAACAGCAGCTCGTGACGCGCGAGGTCGCGCGGGTGCCGCAGCCGGCCGTGACGCGACAGGTAGCCGGGTGCGGCGCAGAGCAGCACCTCGGAGCGCGCCAGCCGGCGCGCGACGAAGTCGCCGTCGATCGGGTCGCGCAGCGTCAGCAGCGTGACGTCGTAGTCCTCGTCGACGGTCTCGACGCGCCCCGGCGACGCCAGCTCCAGCGCCAGCCGCGGGTGCAGCGCGGCGAAACGCGGCAGGTGGCGCACCAGCTGGTGCGCCGCCAGCGCCGACGGGCACAGCAGGCGCAGCGGCCCGCTCAGCTCGCGCGTCGCTTCGCCGGCCAGCGCGTCGGCCTCGTCGACCTCGGCCAGGATGCGGCGCGAACGTTCCAGGTAGCTCTCGCCGACCTCGGTCAGCGCGACGCGGCGTGTCGTGCGGTTCAGCAGCCGCGCGCCCAGGTGGGCCTCGAGTTCGGCGACGACACGCGTGACGACCGGCGGCGCCATGTCCAGCGCCCGTGCCGCACGCGCGAAGCCGCCTTCGTCGACGACGCGCACGAAGACCTTCATCGCGCGCAGCTGGTCCATCGTGGCCTCGGGCCCCGGTTCAGCGGAAGGCGGCGACCACCTGCGCCACCGCGGACGTCAGGCGCTTGGCGTAGGGTACGTGCAGGAACTCGTTGGGCCCGTGGGCGTTGCTCTTGGGGCCCAGCACGCCGCAGACCATCATCTGCGCCTTCGGGAAACCGGCCTGCAGCATGCTCATCAGCGGGATCGTGCCGCCCTGGCCGATGTAGCCGACCGGGGCGCCGAAGTGCGCGTTCGACGCCGCGTTCAGCGCGTCCTCCAGCCACACCGGCAGCTCGGGCGCGTTCCAGCCGCTGGCGCCCAGCGCGCCGGCGCGGCCGTCGGGCACGAAGGTCACGCGGGCGTTGTACGGCGCGTTGTCTTCGAGCAGCGCCTTCAGCCGGATGCTGGCCTCGTGGCCGTCGACCAGCGGCGGCAGGCGCAGGCTGAGCTTGAACGCGGTGTACGGGCGCAGCACGTTGCCGGCGCTCTTCAGCTCGGGGAAACCGTCGACGCCGGTGACGCTCAGCGTCGGCCGCCAAGTGCGGTTGAGCAGGCCTTCGACCGGATCGGTGGTCGTCGGCAGCGCCAGGTTGCCGTCGGCGCCGCAGACCCAGGGCATGCGCTTCCAGACGTCGTCGCCGAGGATCGCCGCGGTGGCCCGGGCCTGGGCGACACGCGAGGCCGGCACCTCGCAATGGAAGAACTCGGGCAGCAGCTGGCCGGTCCTGGCGTCTTCCAGCCGGTCGAGCACCTGGCGCAGGATGCGGAAGCTCGACGGCACCAGGCCGCTGGCGTCGCCGGAGTGGATGCCTTCGGTCAGGATCTCGACCTTCAGCACGCCGCTGACCATGCCGCGCAGGCTGGTCGTCAGCCACAGCTGGTCGTAGTTGCCGGCGCCGCTGTCCAGGCAGACGACGAGGCCGACTTCGCCCAGGCGCGGCTTCAAGGCGTCCAGATAGGCCGGCAGGTCGTGCGAACCGCTTTCCTCGCAGGTCTCGATGACGCCGACGCAGCGCGGGTGCGACGTGCCCTGGGCCTTCAGCGCCTCGATCGCGGTGACCGCGGCGTAGATCGCGTAGCCGTCGTCGGCGCCGCCGCGGCCGTAGAGCAGGCCGTCGACATACTTCGGCGTCCAGGGGCCGAGGTCGTTGCGCCAACCGCTGAACTCGGGCTGCTTGTCCAGGTGGCCGTAGAACAGCACCGTGTCGGTCGCCGGCCCGGTGGCCGCGACCTCGAAGAAGATCACCGGCGTGCGCCCGGGGATGCGCACGATCTCGATCGCCAGGCCCGGCACGCGGCGCGATTCGACCCAGGCCACGGCGTCCTGCACGACACGTTCGATGTGGCCGTGGGCCTGCCAGTCGGCGTCGAACATCGGGCTCTTGGCCGGCACGGCGATGTAGTCGGTGAGGGCGGGCACGATGCGCTCGTCCCAGGCGCGGTCGACGAAGTCGGCCAGCGGCAGGTGGCGGTCGGGGGCGTTCATGGGCGGCTCCTGCGTGATTCGGGCAATCCCGCCAGTGTAGGCCTGCGCACCCCGCGCCCCGAGGGGAAGCCGGGCTTCGCAGCACCGGGGGCCGCCGCTATCCTGGGCCGATGACGACCGACTTCTTCCGCCTCGAGCTCGCCGACACCGGCGTCGCCCACCTGCAGCTCGCGCGCCCCGAGCGGCTGAACACGATGACGCCGGCCTTCTTCCCGGCGCTGCGCGAGGTCGTCGAGTCGCTCAACGCCGAGGGCCGCACGCGCGTGCTGGTGATCTCGTCGACCGGCAAGCACTTCAGCGCCGGCATGGCGCTGGACGTCTTCGCCAGCGACCTGTCGCTGCTGGACACCGGCAACGCGCGCCGGCGGCTGGCCTTCCAGGACTCGCTGCGCCAGCTGATGCGCTGCTTCGACGTGCTGGAGTCGGCGCGTTTCCCGGTCATCGCCGCGGTCCAGGGCGGCTGCATCGGCGGCGCGCTCGACCTGGCCGCGGCCTGCGACCTGCGTGTCTGCTCGGCCGACGCCTTCTTCACCGTGCAGGAGATCCAGATCGGCATGGCCGCCGACCTGGGCGTGCTGCAGCGCCTGCCGAAGATCGTGCCGCCGGGCGTCGCGCGCCAGATGGCCTACACCGGCGAACGCCTGGGTGCCGAACGCGCGCTCGCCGTGGGCCTGGTCAACGCCGTGCTGCCCGACGCCGCGGCGACGCTGGACCACGCCATGACGCTGGCCGCCGAGATCGCCGCCAAGTCGCCGCTGGCCATCGCCGGCAGCAAGCTGGCGCTGAACTACGCCATCGACCACCCGACGGCCGACGCGCTGGAGCAGATGGCACTGCTGCAGAGCGCGATCTTCGACATCGGCGAGATGGCCAAGGCGATCCAGGCCTGGCAGAGCAAGGCCGACGCGGGCTTCGACCCGCTGGCGCCGGTGCCGCGCGTCTAGCCTTCGGCTTCGCGCCGGGCGCGCAGCGCCGCCAGCACCTCGTCGGTGTCCTGGCCCAGCGCCGGCGCGTTGCGGCGGTGGCTGCCCGGCGTGCGCGACAGCTTGGGCACGATGCCGGGCACGGTCAGCGTGCTGCCGTCGGCCAGCGTCAGCGGCAGCAGCATCTCGCGCGCCGCGTAGTGCGGGTCGTGCGCGATGTCGGCGGCGGTGTAGATGCGCCCGCCGGGCACCGCGGCCGCGTCCAGCGCCGCCAGCACCTCGTCGACCGTGCGTTCGGCGGTCCAGGCGCCGATCGCGGCGTCGAGTTCGGCGACGCGCGCGACGCGGCCGGTGTTGTCGGCCAGTTCCGGGTCGGCGGCCAGGTCGTCGCGGCCGATGGCCGTCATCAGGCGGCGGAAGATGCTGTCGCCGTTGCCGGCCACCAGCACCTGGCCGTCGCGGCAGACATAGGCGTTGGTCGGCGCGATGCCCGGCAAGGCGCTGCCGGCCGGGCCGCGCACGGCGCCGAAGGCGCTGTACTCGGGCAGCAGGCTTTCCATGCAGTTGAACACCGCCTCGTAAAGCGCGACGTCGATGATCTGGCCGCGGCCGCTCTTCTCGCGCTCGTGCAGCGCCATCAGCACGCCGATGACGCCGTGCAGCGCCGCCAGCGTGTCGCCGATCGACACGCCGACCCGCACCGGCACGCGCCCGGGCTCGCCGCTGAGGTGACGCAGGCCGCCCATCGCCTCGGCGACGACGCCGAAGCCGGGCTTGTCGCGGTAGGGCCCCGTCTGGCCGAAGCCGCTGACCCGCAGCACGATCAGCCGCGGGTTGGCCTCGGCCAGCGCCTCGGGCGCGAGGCCGAAACCTTCGAGCGCGCCGGGGCGGAAGTTCTCGATCAGCACGTCGGCTTCGAGCGCCAGCTCGCGCACCAGCGCCTGCGCCTCGGGGTCCTTCAGGTCCAGCACCACCGAACGTTTGTTGCGCGACTGCACCTGCCACCAGACCGAGGTGCCGTCCTTCAACAGCCGCCAGCGGCGCAGCGGGTCGCCGCCTTCGGGCGGCTCGATCTTGACGACCTCGGCGCCGAAGTCGGCCAGCGTCTTGGCGGCAAACGGCCCGGCGATCAGCTGGCCGAGTTCGAGCACCTTGAGGCCGGCGAGCGGGCCTGGCGACGGCGAGGTGTTGGGCGTCTGCATGCGCCCAGTCTAGTCAGCCGCGCTCGAACTTGAACACGGCGACGCTGGCCAGCAGGTTCGGCAGCGTGCGCACGACGCGCCCGTCCTGCAGCCCGAAGGCGTCGCGGATCTGCAGCCCGTTCTTGCGCGCCAGCACCTCGAAGTCGGCATAGGTGCCGACGCGGATGTTGGGCGTGTCGTACCACTCGTAAGGCAGGGCCCGCGTCACCGGCATGCGGCCGCCGACGACACGCACGCGGTTCGGCCAGTGGGCGAAGTTCGGGAAGCTGACGATGCCGATGCGGCCGACGCGCGCCGTCTCGTGCAGCATGCGCTCGGCATTGCGCAGATGCTGCAGCGTCTCGATCTGCAGCACGACGTCGAAGCTCTGGTCGTCGAACAGCGCCAGCCCTTCTTCCAGGTTGAGCTGCACGACGTTGACGCCGCGCTGCACGCAGCCCAGCACGTTGGCGTCATCGATCTCGATGCCGTAGCCGCTGCAGCCCTTGTGGCGCTGCAGCCAGGCCAGCAGCTCGCCGTTGCCGCAGCCCAGGTCGAGCACGCGGCTGCCGTGCGGCACGAGGTCGCCGATGATCTGCAGGTCGCGGCGTTCAGACATGGGCGGCCTCCGTCTTCACCGCGCCGACGCGCGCGGCGACACCCTCGAAGTAGGCGCGCATCGCCTGGTGGTAGCGCGGGTCCTCCAGCAGGAAGGCGTCGTGGCCGTGCGGGGCGTCGATCTCGGCGTAGCTGACGTCGATCCGGTTGTCGACCAGCGCCTTGACGATCTCGCGCGAGCGCGCCGGCGAGAAGCGCCAGTCGGTCGTGAAGCTGACGACGAGGAAACGTTTGTCGCGTGCCGGCACGAAGGCCGCCGCGAGCTTGCCGCCGTGCTCGCGCGCCGGGTCGAAGTAGTCCAGCGCGCGCGTGATCAGCAGGTAGGTGTTGGCGTCGAAATAGGCGCTGAACTTGTCGCCCTGGTGGCGCAGGTAGCTCTCGATCTGGAACTCGATCTCCTGCGTGCTGTAGCCCAGCTCGGCGGCGCGCAGCTCGCGGCCGAACTTGGCCTCCATCGCGTCGTCGGACAGGTAGGTGATGTGGCCGATCATGCGCGCCACGCGCAAGCCGCGCTGCGGCACGACGCCGTGCTCGTAGAAGTGGCCGCCATGGAAGTCGGGGTCGGTGACGATCGCCCGGCGCGCGACCTCGTTGAAGGCGATGTTCTGCGCCGACAGGTTGGGCGCGGTGGCCACCGCGATGCAGTGCTCCAGCCGCTCGGGGTGGCGCATCGCCCAGGACAGCGCCTGCATGCCGCCCAGGCTGCCGCCCAGCACCGCCGCCAGCTTGGTGATGCCCAGGCGGTCGACCAGGCGCAGCTGCGCGTCGACCCAGTCCTCGACGGTGACGACCGGGAAGTCCGCGCCCCAGGCCTTGCCGGTGGCCGGGTTGAGGTGCGTCGGCCCGGTCGAGCCGAAGCACGAGCCCGGGTTGTTGACGCCGATGACGAAGAAGCGGTCGGTGTCCAGCGGCTTGCCGGGGCCGACCAGGTTGTCCCACCAGCCGGTGGCGCCGCGCTCGTCGACGCCGGCGACGTGGTGGCTGGCGTTGAGCGCATGGCACACCAGCACGGCGTTGCTGCGCTCGGCGTTGAGCGTGCCGTAGGTCTCGTAGACCAGCGAGTAGGAGGGAAGCGACGCCCCGCTGCGCAGCGGCAGCGGCTCGTCGAAGTGCATCGTCTGGGGAGTGACGCGTCCGACCGAAGCCATAAAACAAAAACCCGGCGCCGCCGTCAGCGGGCACCGGGTCTCGGTGTCCTCTTTAGCGGCATTTGTTAAAGCGCCCGCAATCAGGAAACAAATCGGCGCTGGAGCAGCCAGTATACGCCCCGATCCGGGGCCTCAGCCGCTGCGCGCCAGCGTCTCGGACGGGCGTTCGCCGAACTGGCGGCGGTAGTCGGCGGCGAAGGCGCTGAGGTTCCAGAAGCCCCAGGCCTGCGCCGCGGCCTGCACCGTCTGCCCCGGGCGGCCGGCGCGCAGCAGGCGGCGCACGGCGTTCAGACGCACGCTGCGCAGATAGGCCAGCGGCGTGACGCCGGCCTCTTCCTCGAAGGCGTACTGCAGCGTGCGCCGGCTGACGTGCAGCGCGGCGCAGAGTTCGGCGACGCCGGGCACACGCTCGGGCGAGGCCGCCACCAGCGCGTGCGCCTGGGCGACCAGATGGCGGCGCGACGCGGCGTTGCCGCGCTCGCGCGGCACGGCGCGCGCCGCCAGCAGCCCGGCCACCGTGTCCAGCAGCGCCGACGGCGGCGGCGCCTGGCCGGCCGCGGCCAGCGCCAGGATCGCACGCGCCAGCGCCAGCGCGTCGCGGCGCTGCTCGGGCGCCAGCGGCCACCAGGCGGCGTCGCGCGACTCGGGCTGCGGCAGCGCCGGCGCGTGCCGCGCCAGCAGCGCCCGCGAGACGACGATGCCGACGATCGAATGCCCCGCCGGGCTGACGAGCTCGAAGCTGCCGTCGGTGCCGCTGGCCATCACCGCGCCGGCACCGACCCGCCGGCCGTTCAGCCGCGAGCCGTCGTCAGCCTCGGTCAGCCCGCACCAGACGGCGTCGCGCCAGACCTCGCAGCGCTGGCGCAGGCGCTGGCTGGTGCGCTCGCGGAACAGCTGCACGCCGTCGGCCAGCGCCTCGTCGAGCCGGCCGTCGAAGCGGCCCTCGCCGAGCTGGTCGTACTCCTGGCGCCAGCCGCTGAGGTGCGCGGCGTGCTCGTCGACGTCGCAGGCGGCGCGGCTGGCGGCGCGCCATGGTGCGTTCTGCACACGGTTCGTGCTTTGCAACATTGCCGATTCCCGCTAACGCGCAGCCCGACCGCGCTTCTACGCTTGCCCTGGAGCAAGGGCCGCGCCCGGCCCGGAGGGATTTCAGATGTCGCAACCCGCGTTGAACAAATCGCTGTCGACCTGGCAGCTCTGGGGCATCGCCGTCGGGCTGGTGATCTCCGGCGAATACTTCGGCTGGAGCTACGGCTGGGCCAGCGCCGGCACGATCGGTTTTCTCGTCACCGCGGTGTTCATCGCGCTGATGTACACGACCTTCATCTTCAGCTTCACCGAGCTGACGACCTCGATCCCGCACGCCGGCGGCCCGTTCGAATACGGCCGCCGCGCCTTCGGCCCCACCGGCGGCTACCTCGCCGGCTACGCGACGCTGGTCGAGTTCGTCTTCGCGCCGCCGGCCATCGCGCTGGCGATCGGCTCCTACCTCGCGGTGCAGTTCCCGGGGCTGGACCCGAAGATCGCCGCGGTCGGCGCCTACGCGGTGTTCACCGTCGTCAACATCCTCGGCGTGCAGATCGCCGCGACCTTCGAGCTCGTCGTCACCGTCGTCGCGATCTTCGAGCTGCTGGTCTTCATGGGTGTCGTCTCGCCGGGCTTCTCGGTCGCCAACTTCGCCAAGGGCGGCTGGGCCGGGCAGGACGGCTGGCACCTGGGCGCCATCGGCGGCATCTTCGCGGCGATCCCGTTCGCGATCTGGTTCTTCCTCGCGATCGAAGGCGTGGCGATGGCCGCCGAAGAAGCCCAGGACCCGAAACGCTCGATCCCGCGCGCCTATATCGGCGGCATCCTGACGCTGCTGGTGCTGGCCATCGGCGTGATGGTCTTCGCCGGCGGCGCCGGCGACTGGACCAAGCTCTCGAACATCAACGACCCGCTGCCGCAGGCGATGAAGCTGATCGTCGGCGAATCCAGCGGCTGGCTGCACATGCTGGTCTGGCTGGGCCTGTTCGGGCTCGTGGCCTCGTTCCACGGCATCATGATCGGCTACTCGCGCCAGATCTACGCGCTGGCCCGCGCCGGCTTCCTGCCGGCCCCGCTGGGCGCCGTGCACCCGCGTTTCAAGACGCCGCACCTGGCCATCGTCGCCGGCAGCGTCGTCGGCCTGGCGGCGATCTTCAGCGACGAGTGGCTGCAGTTCGGCGGCCAGACGCTGACCGCCAACATCGTGACGATGAGCGTCTTCGGCGCGATCGTGATGTACATCGTCAGCATGGCGAGCCTGTTCAAGCTGCGCCGCAGCGAACCCGAGATGGCGCGCCCCTTCCGCGCCCCGCTGTTCCCGTGGTTCCCGGGTTTCGCGCTCGGCGCTGCGGTGCTCTGCCTGGCGACGATGTGCTACTACAACCCGCTGATCGCGGCGCTGTTCGCCGGCCTGGGCGCGGCCGGCTGGCTGTGGTTCAAGCTCGCCGGCAAGCTGAGCCCGGTGCTGCCGGCGACCGCCGCCTGAGACGATGGCCTACGCGCACGTCGTCGGCGGCACGCGCCACGTCTTCGAGGACCTGCGCACCCTGATGGCGCGCGCGACGCCGGCGCGCTCGGGCGACGAGCTGGCCGGCGTCGCCGCCGCCAGCCGTGCCGAACGTGCCGCCGCCCAGCACGCGCTGGCCGAGCTGCCGCTGGCCACCTTCCTCAACGAAACCGTCGTGCCCTACGAGGGCGACGAGGTCACGCGGCTGATCGTCGACACCCACGACGCGGCCGCGTTCGCGCCGGTGGCGCATCTGACGGTCGGCGGCTTCCGTGACTGGCTGCTGTCCGACGCCGCCACCGAGCCCGTGCTCGCCGCGCTGGCGCCGGGGCTGACGCCCGAGATGGCGGCCGCGGTCAGCAAGATCATGCGCAACCAGGACCTGGTGCTGGTGGCGCGCAAGTGCCGCGTGCGCACACGTTTTCGCGACACGATCGGCCTGCCCGGGCGCATGGCGACGCGGCTGCAGCCCAACCACCCGACCGACGACGCCGCCGGCATCGCCGCCAGCGTGCTCGACGGCCTGCTGCACGGCAGCGGCGACGCCGTCGTCGGCATCAACCCGGCCAGCGACAACGTCGCCCAGGTCACGCGGCTCGTGCAGATGCTCGACGCGGTGATCTCGCGCTGGCACATCCCGACGCAGAGCTGCGTGCTGACGCACGTGACGAACACGCTGCGCTGCATCGAGGCCGGCGCGCCGGTGGACCTGGTGTTCCAGTCGATCGGTGGCACCGAGGCGACGAACCGCAGCTTCGGCATCGACCTCGCGCTGCTCGCCGAGGCGCGCGCCGCGGCGCTGTCGCTGCAGCGCGGTGCGCTGTTCGACGACGGCACGCGCGGCGAGAACGTCATGTACTTCGAGACCGGCCAGGGCAGCGCGCTGTCGGCCGGCGCGCACCACGGCTGCGACCAGCAGACGATCGAGGCGCGCGCCTACGCCGTCGCGCGCCACTTCGGCCCGCTGCTCGTCAACAGCGTCGTCGGCTTCATCGGCCCGGAGTACCTCTACGACGGCAAGCAGATCCAGCGTGCCGGGCTCGAAGACCACTTCTGCGCCAAGCTGCTCGGCCTGCCGATGGGCTGCGACGTCTGCTACACCAACCACGCCGAAGCCGACCAGGACGACATGGACACGCTGCTGACGCTGCTGGGCGTCGCCGGCTGCAGCTTCGTGATGGGCGTGCCCGGCGCCGACGACGTGATGCTGAACTACCAGACGACCTCGTTCCACGACGCGCTGTACCTGCGCCGCGTGCTGGGGCTCAAGCCCGCGCCCGAGTTCGAGCGCTGGCTGGAGGCGATGCAGATCACCGAACCCGGCGCACCCGACCGCCTGCTCGCCGGCCTGCCGCCGGCCTTCGCCAGGATCGCCGGATGAACGACGCCGTCACGCCCGAACCCTGGCAGGCCCTGCGCCGCCACACGCCGGCGCGCATCGGCCTGGGCCGCGCCGGCGTCAGCCTGCCGACCGCTGCGCATCTGGACTTCCAGCGCGCCCACGCCGAGGCGCGCGACGCCGTGCACCGGCCGTTCAACGGCGACGCCGTCGAAGCCGGCATCACCGCGCTGGGCCTGCCGACGCTGCGCCTGCACAGCGCCGCACCCGACCGCGCGACCTACCTGAAACGCCCCGACCTCGGCCGCCGCCTGGACGCCGCGTCCAGCGCGCTGCTGCACGATCTGCCGGCGCCGGAGCAGCCGCCCGACCTGGCGCTGGTCGTCGCCGACGGCCTGTCGACACTGGCCGCCGAACGCCACGCGGCGGCGCTGGTGGCGGCGCTGCGCGCCACGCTGCGCCGCGGCTGGCGCTTCGCGCCGGTGGCGGTGGTCGAGCAGGCGCGGGTGGCGATCGGCGACGAGATCGGCCACGCGCTGGGCGCACGCCTGGTCGTCGTCGCGATCGGCGAGCGGCCCGGGCTCAGTTCACCCGACAGCCTGGGCCTGTACCTGACCTGGGCACCGCGCCCGGGCCGCACCGACGCCGAGCGCAACTGCATCTCCAACGTGCGCCCCGAAGGCCTGCCGGTCGAGGCCGCGGCGTCACGCCTGGCCTGGCTGCTGGACGAAGCGCGCCGCCGCCGCCTGACCGGCGTCGAGCTGAAGGACGAAAGCGAACCGCCGGTGCCGCCGCTGGATCTGAGCGCCAGCTTCCTGCTCGGCGGCTGAGGCTCAGCCGCGGGGGGGCGCCGTGTCGATGAAGCTGGGGCGTGCCGCCAGCTTCTCGGCCAGCTTCGCGAGGTTCGGGTAGGGGCTGCGCCAGTCGACTTCCGGGAAGCGGAAGTCCAGGTAGCCCAGCGCGCAGCCGACGGCGACGTCGGCCAGCGTGTAGTGGATGCCGGCGCACCAGGCGCGGTCGCCCAGGCCCTGGCTCATCGCCTTCAGGCTGGCCTGCACCTTGGTCATCTGGCGGTCGATCCAGGCCTGCGAACGTTCGCCTTCGGCGCGGCCGCTCCAGGTGGCTTCCAGGCGCGCGAGGATCAGCGCGTCCAGCACGCCGTCGGCCAGCGCTTCCCAGGTGCGCACCTCGACCCGTTCGCGGCCCGACGGCGGGATCAGCTTGCCGACCGGCGACAGCGTCTCCAGGTACTCGACGATCACGCGCGAGTCGAAGACCGCCTCGCCGCCTTCCATCACCAGGCAGGGCACCTTGCCCAGCGGGTTGGACTTGAGGATCGTGTCCGTGCCCCAGACGTCCTCCAGCGCGAGCTGGAAGTCGAGCTTCTTCTCGGCCATGACGACGCGCACCTTGCGGACGTAGGGGCTGGTGAGCGAACCGATGAGTTTCATTGGGGGGGAACGGGTTACAGCTTTGGGCTTGCCAGGGCCGATCGATTCTAGCCAAGCCCCCCTGAAGCCCCTGGAGACCCCCGCCCCTAGGACCGCTGTAGCGTGAAATCCACGGTCGCCGGCCGCCCCGGCAGCGACAGTTCGGCGCTCGCCGGCGCCATGCGCGACAGCACGCGGCCGCCACGCACCACCAGCAGGCGCTGGGCACGCAGGCGGATCGCCTCGGCCGGCGTTCGCGCCTGCAGCAGCACGAAATCGGCGCGGCAGCCGGGCTCCAGGCCGTAGCCCTCCAGCCCGAGGATGCGCGCGCTGTTCACCGTCACCGCGTCGAAACACTGGCGCATGCCGGCCTGGGAGGTCATCTGCGCGACGTGCAGCCCCATCGCCGCCACTTCCAGCATGTCGCCCGAGCCGAGCGAGTACCAGGGGTCGAGCACGCAGTCGTGGCCGAAGCCGACGTTGACGCCCGCGGCCAGCAGCTCGGGCACGCGCGTCATGCCGCGGCGTTTCGGGTAGCTGTCGTGGCGGCCCTGCAGCGTGATGTTGATCAGCGGGTTGGCCACTGCGTGCAGCCCGGCCTCGGCCATCAGCGGCAGCAGCTTGCTGACGTAGTAGTTGTCCATCGAGTGCATGGACGTCAGGTGCGAGCCGGTGACGCGGCCCTGCAGCCCCAGGCGCTGGGTCTCATAGGCCAGCGTCTCGACGTGGCGCGACAGCGGGTCGTCGCTCTCGTCGCAGTGCATGTCCACACGCAGGCCGCGGCGCGCGGCGAGTTCGCACAGCAGCTTCACGCTGGCCGCGCCGTGTTCAGAAGTGCGCTCGAAGTGCGGAATGCCGCCGACGACGTCGACGCCCAGGTCCAGCGCACGCTCCAGGTTGGCCAGCGCGCCCGGCGCGCGCAGCACGCCGTCCTGCGGGAAGGCGACGAGCTGCAGGTCGAGATAAGGCGCGACGCGACGCTTCACCTCCAGCAGCGCCTCGACGGCCAGCAGCCGCGGGTCGCAGACGTCGACGTGGCTGCGGATCGCCAGCAGCCCGCGCGCCACCGCCCAGTCGCAGTACTGCAGCGCACGTTCGACCAGCGCCTCCTGCGTCAGCAGCGGCTTCAGTTCGCCCCACAGCGCGATGCCTTCGAGCAGCGTGCCGCTGGCGTTGACACGCGGCAGCCCGTAGCTGAGCGTCGCGTCCATGTGGAAGTGGGCGTCGACGAAAGGCGGGCTGAGGAGCCAGCCGCCGCCGTCGACGACCGGCGTGCCTTCGGGCGCCGTCAGCGCGGGGCCGACGGCGGCGATGCGGCCGTCCTGGACGAGCAGGTCGAGGCCGCTGCGGCCGTCGGGCAGGGTGATGTTGCGAACGAGCATGGGGAGGTCGGCAAGGCGGGAAACGCCGCCGAGCATACGGCGCCTACTTGGTGCCGAAGATGCGGTCGCCGGCGTCGCCGAGCCCGGGCAGTATGTAGCCGTGTTCGTCCAGGCGCTCGTCGATCGCCGCGGTGTAGACCGGCACGTCGGGGTGGTGCGCCTGGAAGTTGCGAAGGCCTTCGGGCGCGGCCAGCAGGCAGACGAAGCGGATCGACTTCGGCCGGGTCTCCTTCAGCCGCTCGACGGCGGCCACCGCCGAGTTGCCGGTGGCCAGCATCGGGTCGAGCACGATCGCGTCGCGCTCGTGCATGTCCTGCGGCATCTTGAAGTAGTACTCGACGGCGACCAGCGTCTTCGGGTCGCGGTACAGGCCGATGTGGCCGACCCGCGCGCCGGGCACGACGTCCAGCATGCCGTCGAGGAAGCCGTCGCCGGCACGCATCACGGCGACGAAGACCGTCTTCTTGCCGTCGATGACCGGCGAACGCATCGTCGCCAGCGGCGTCTCGATCTCGATCATCGAGGTCGGCATGTCGCGCGTGACCTCGTAGGCCATCAGCATCGACAGCTCATGCAGCAGGCGGCGGAAGCTGTTCGTGCTGCGGTCCTTCTGGCGCATCAGCGTCAGCTTGTGCTGCACCAGCGGGTGCGTGACGTGGTGGACGATGGGCGTCATGCGGGTCTCGTGAGGTCAGAAGATAGTGCCATCGCTGTCGATGTCGACCGGCGGAGCGCCGTCGGCGCGTTGTTCGCGCGCGATCTGGCGGCCGGCGGCCCAGGTGCCGCCTTCGAGCACGCAGGCCAGCGGCAGCTGTTCGGCGCTCAGGCCGAGGCGGGCGCGCACACGCTCGGCGACTTCGTCGAGCAGCGTCACGGTCAGCGCACGCCACTCGACGATGAACTCGTCGCCCGGTTTCCAGCGCCGCACCAGGTCGCGCGGGTTGCGCGCCAGCAGCACGCCGCCGTCGAGCAGCAGGCCGCCGTTGCGGTACTCGGGCAGGCCGGTCAGCGCGTCCAGCCCGCCGACCTGAACGCCACACCACTGCAGCGGCTCGATCAGCGAATAGGCCAGCCACTGGCTGAGCTTGTGGAACGGCACCCAGCCGGGCGTCAGCGCGTCGTGGCCGCCGCCGGGCGCGGCGCTGCCGGCGAAACGGTGCGGCCAGACGTCGCCGGCACGCTGGCCGGCGACGACGCTGCCGCTGGTCCAGATCGGCGCCATCACACGCAGCAGCACGCCGAGGATCTCGGCCGCGGTCACCTCGGTGCGGCCGCCGGCGGTCAGCAGGTCGAACATCAGCCCCGGGCGCGACTCCAGGCCGCTGCGCCCGCTCTCGGCCATCAGCGCGTCGCCCAGGCGCACCAGCAGCGCGGCACGGCCTTCGAGGCCGACCATCGGGTTGTCGGCCGTCACCTGGAACAGTTCGGCCAGCGAGCGGGCGTCCAGCCGGCGCAACGCCGCGGCGTCGGCACGCAGCGGCTCGCTGCTCTCGAAGGCGAAGGCGCCGTCGAGAAAACCGCGAAAGCTGGCGACACCCAGGCCCTCGGAGCGCGCATGAAACGCCGCGTCGGCGCCCTCGCCTTCGCGCCAGCGCCAGGCGCCGCCGGCGCCGGCGTCCAGCAGCACGCTGACGACGGCGACGTCGAAGTAGGCGCGTGCACGTTCGGCCGCCGTCGCGCGGCCCAGGCGCTCGTCGAGCAGCGCCCGGCGGTCGACGCCGCCGGCCTCGAAGTGCCGCCAGCGGCTGTGGAACGGGATGCGGCCGTCGGGGAAACGTTCGCGCGTCAGCGTCGCGACCCGTTCGGCCACCTCGTCCAGCCGCGAGCGGTCGAGCCGGAACCAGCCCGAGCGCCCGTCGGCCACCGCCTGCGTGATCGCCGCCGCGCGCAGCCGGATCGTCGCCGGGTCGCGCAGCACCGCCAGCGCGTCATTCAAGGCCGCGTCCCTTCACCTGCGCCAGGTCGTCCTCGCTCGGCAGCCGGCCGTCGGGCGTGAAGTAGCCGGCGGCGATCTTGGCCTCGATCTCGACCTTGGCGTCGGCCGGCACCAGCGCGTCGGGGATCTTCACGCGCTCGCGGACCTCGATGCCGCTGCCGGTGATCGCGTCGTACTTGTCGTTGCTCATGCTGACCAGGCGGTGGATCTTGCGGATGCCCAGCCAGTGCAGCACGTCGGGCATCAGCTCCTGGAAACGCATGTCCTGCACGCCGGCCACGCACTCGGTGCGCAGGAAGTACTTGTCGGCGCGGTCGCCGCCTTCCTGGCGCTTGCGGGCGTTGTAGACCAGGAACTTGGTCACCTCGCCGAGCGCGCGCCCCTCCTTGCGGCTGTAGGCGATGAGGCCGACGCCGCCGGCCTGCGCGCCCTGGATGCATTCCTCGATCGCATGCGTCAGATAGGGCCGGCAGGTGCAGATGTCGGAGCCGAAGACGTCCGAGCCGTTGCACTCGTCGTGCACACGCGCGGTCAGCGTCACCTCGGGCCGGGCGAGGTCGCGCACGTCGCCGAAGACGTACAGCGTCTGGCCGCCGATCGGCGGCAGGAAGACCTCCAGGTCGCTGCGCGTCACCAGCTCCGGGTACATGCCGCCGGTCTCCTCGAACAGCACGCGGCGCAACTCGGCCTCGCTGACGCCGAAACGCTGGGCGACGCCGGGCAGCCACCACACCGGTTCGATCGCGATCTTGGTCACCGCGGCGCTGCCGTCTTCCAGCAGGAAACGTCCGTCGACCGCCAGGCGCTGGAAGGCGATGGCCTGGCGCACCTCGGGCAGGTGCACCCGCGCCTTGGTGACGGCGATCGTCGGCCGGATGTCGTAGCCCTGCGCCAGGTAGTCCGCGTAGACCTGCTGCACGCTGGCACCCCAGGGGTCGATCGAGACGATGCGGCGCGCGTCGCTCCACTGCGGATACGGGCCGATCGGGTCGGTCGGCGCGGTGTTCGTCAGGTCGGCGCGGTGGCCGCGCGGCAGGTTGCCGGCGGCGACGGCCAGCGCGCGGTAGACGCCGTAGCTGCCGCTGTGCGTGCCGATGACGTTGCGCTGACTGCGCTGGGTGGTCGTGCCGACGAGCGGGCCGCGTTCCAGCGCATCGGCCGCGCCCCAGCGGATGGCCGGCGCGCCGGCCGGGCCCTGGCCCGGGTGGGAGGTCAGGCGGATGTGCCGCAGCGGCGGCGGCGAGACGGACTCGGCGGGCATCACGTTCCTCGTGGACGGGCGGACCACGATAAACACGGGATCCGCCGGGTGCTTGCGGGGTTTCCCCGCCTGCTTGGGGGAGGCCAGCGCAAGCAACGTGCCCGGTGGCATGCCGATTGCGCTGCGGCGCCGCGAACCGAATATCCACCAGGAGGATCCCATGGCCCGAACCCCGCGCCTGCCGGCGCACCACGCCGTCGCAGCGGCCGCGATCGCCGCGCTTCACCTCGGTGCATCCGCACAGTCCAGCGACGAACCCGAAGCCGGCAAGCTGCAGACGATCTCGATCACCGCCGAACGCAGGCTGGAGAACATCCAGGAAGTGCCGAACTCGGTCAGCGTGCTGCAGGGCGAGACGCTGGAGGTGCTGAACACCAGCGGCCAGGACATCCGCATGCTGTCGGCGCGTGTGCCCAGCCTGAACATCGAGTCCTCCTTCGGCCGCGCCTTCCCGCGCTTCTACATCCGCGGCTACGGCAATACCGACTTCCGCCTCAACGCCTCGCAGCCGGTGTCGCTGGTCTACGACGACGTCGTGCAGGAGAACGCGATCCTGAAGGGCTTCCCGGCCTTCGACCTGGAACGTGTGGAAGTGCTGCGCGGGCCGCAGGGCACGCTGTTCGGCCGCAACACGCCGGCCGGCGTCGTCAAGTTCGACTCGGTGGCGCCGACCCAGCGCTTCGAGGGCTACGGCAGCCTGTCCTACGGCCGCTGGAACACCGTCAACCTCGAAGGCGCGCTCAACGTGCCGACCTCGGACACCTCGGCGCTGCGCGTCTCGGTGCTCAACCAGACCCGCAGCGACTGGGTGCACAACACCAACCCCGACGGCCCGACGCAGGACCTGGAGGGCTACCGCGACAGCGCCGTGCGCCTGCAGTGGAAGACGCAGCCGACGAAGGACTTCAGCGCGCTGTTCAACCTGCACGCACGCGACTTCGACGGCTCGGCACGGCTGTTCCGCGCCAACATCATCCAGAAGGGCAGCAACGACCTGGTGCCCGGCTTCGACGCCGACAAGATCTTCATCGACGGCGTCAACCACTCCGAACTGCAGAACTACGGCGGCAGCGCGCGCCTGCGCTGGGACCTGGGCCCGGTGGCGCTGTACTCGGTGACCGGCTACGAGCAGGTGCACACCTACAGCCGCGGCGACATCGACGGCGGCACGCCGACCGGCCCCGGCGTCATCTTCTTCCCGTCGGAAACCGCCGACGGCATCCCGACGCACGAGCAGTGGACGCAGGAGGTCCGCGCCGAGTCGACCGGCAAGTCGGCGCTCGGCTGGCAGGCCGGCGTCTTCCTGTTCCGCGAGAACTTCGACTTCGAGAGCTTCGGCTACGACTCGCTCGCCGCCGGCAACCCGCAGAGCTCGTACGAACGTTCGCGCCAGAAGAACGACGCCTGGGCCGTGTTCGGTGCCGCCACCTGGCAGGCGACGCCGGCGCTGTCGCTGCGCGCCGGGCTGCGCTACACGCGCGACAAGAAGGACTTCGACATCCTCGACTACTCGGGCGGCCTGGGCACGCTGGACTCGCTCAGCGCGACGACGCACGACAACAAGACGAGCTGGGACCTGAGCGCGACCTACGCGCTGTCCAAGGACGTCAACCTGTACGCGCGCGCCGCCACCGGCTTCCGCGCCAGCAGCGTGCAGGGCGCCGGCGCCTTCAACGGCCAGTCGATCGCCAAGCCCGAGACCAACACCTCGGTCGAGGCCGGCATCAAGGCCGACCTGTTCGAGCGCCGCGCGCGCCTGGCCTTCAACGTCTTCCACTACACGGTGAAGGACCAGCAGCTCACCGCGGTGGGCGGCGCCGCCAACTCCAACATCCTCCTCAACGCCGACAAGGCCACCGGCCAGGGCTTCGAGCTCGACCTGCAGGCCTACCTCAGCGAGAACCTGCTGGCCACGCTGGGCATGGGCTACAACCTGACGAAGATCCAGGACAAGAACCTGGCCGTCTCGGTCTGCGCCCAGTGCACGGTGACCGACCCGCTGAACGCCGACGGCAAGGCGCTGATCGACGGCAACCCGCTGCCGCAGGCGCCCAAGCGCACGGTCAACTTCTCGCTGAAGTACACCCAGCCGCTGGCCGCCGGCGACGTCTACGTGCTGACCGACTGGGCCTACCGCAGCGAGGTCAACTTCTTCCTCTACGAGTCCAAGGAGTTCACCGGCAAGTCGCTGCTCGAAGGCGGCCTGCGCGTCGGTTATGTCTGGGGCAACGGGAAGTACGATGCCGCGGCTTTCGTGCGCAACCTGACGAACCAGATCCGGGTCGTCGGCGGCATCGACTTCGACAACCTCACCGGCTTCATCAACGACCCGCGGACCTACGGGGTGCAGTTCAAGGCCAGCTTCTGACGACGATGAAACGCTTCCTCCTGGCCGCCGCGACGCTCGCGGCGGCAGCCACCGCCGGTGCGCAGCCGGCGGTGATCTACGAACTCGGCGGCAAGAACGACAAGTCCTTCGGCGAGGCGGCCTGGCGGGGCGCGGAACAGTGGAAGAAGGAGACCGGCAAGCCGTATCTCGAGTTCGAGATCGCCAACGCCGCGCAGCGCGAGCAGGCGGCGCGGCGATTTGCCGAACGCGGCGCCGACCCGGTGGTCGGCGTCGGCTTCCCGCAGGCCTCGGCGATCGAGAAGGTGGCCAAGGACTTCCCGAAGCAGCGCTTCGCGATCGTCGACATGGTCATCAAGCTGCCCAACGTGCAGAGCTTCGTCTACCGCGAGCACGAGGGCAGCTTCCTCGTCGGCATGCTGGCGGCGATGGCCAGCAAGTCGGGCAAGGTCGGTTTCGTCGGCGGCCAGGACATCCCGCTGGTGCGCAAGTTCCTCTGCGGCTACGAGCAGGGCGCGAAGTACGCCAACCCCAAGGTGCAGGTGCTGTCGGCGATGACCGGCACGACCAACGCCGCCTGGACCGACCCGCCGCGCGGCGCCGAGCTGACCAAGGCCCAGATCGCCCAGGGCGTGGACGTCGTCTTCAGCGCCGCCGGCACCACCGGCTTCGGCATCATGCAGGCGGCCAAGGACGCCGGCATCTACGCCATCGGCGTCGACAGCAATCAGAACCACCTGCACCCGGGCACGATGCTGACCTCGATGGTCAAGCGCGTGGACCTCGCGGTCTACCAGGCCTTCAAGGGCGTGCAGCCGGGCGTGACGGTGCTGGGGCTGAAGGAAGGCGGCGTCGACTACGCGCTCGACGAATACAACGCCAAGCTGATCACGCCGGCGATGAAGAGCAAGGTCGACCAGGCCAAGGCCGACATCGTCGCCGGCAGGCTGAAGGTCATCGACTACACCGCGGCCAACGCCTGCAAGTGACGCCGTCTCAGGCCGTGGCTGCGGCGGCATCGGCCAGCAGCTGGCCGAACAGGTCGACATAGTCCTCGCCCGCAGCCTCCAGGCGCGCGAGCGTGGCGGACAGCAACGCCGCCACGCTCGCCGCGTGGCGATCGCGCCAGCGCACCGCCGCCGTGGCAAGATCGGCGTCGAAGACCGTGCCGACCGCAAAACGCCGCGGGAAGCCGTAGATGAACGGGCTCAGCGTGCCGTCGGGCTCGACGACCAGTGCCGGCACCAGATCGGCGAACGCCGCGCCCCCGGCTTCGCCGCCGGCCAGCAGCGGCCAGGCACAGGCACCGATGGCCTGGCGGCGATGCACGTCGAGGAACACCGCCGGACCGCCGGGGCCACGTTCGGCCGACAGCAGCGCCAGCAGCAAGGCCGCGGCGCGGAACTCGCGGTCGTCGGGCATGTCGTCGTGCATCTCGCGGGCCGCGGCGCCGAAGGCGCACAGCGGGTGCACTTCCAGCGCCGCCGCGCCGACCTCGTCGGCGAAGGCGTACAGCCAGGCCAGACGGTCGGCGTTGGAGCGGGTCAGCGTGAACACGAGCACGAAGCGCCGGCCCTGCGCGCGAAGCGCATCGAGGCCGCGGCGCATGCGCCGAAAGGCGCCAGGGCGGCCACGCATCGTGTCGTGCTCGGCCGGTGGGCCGTCGACACTGACCGCGACGACGCCGGCCAAGGGCGCCAGCACACGGGCACGCGGCGCATCGAGCAGCGTGCCGTTGGTGACCAGCGCCGTCGAGTAGCCGGACTCGCGGCACGACTGCAGAAAACGCTCGCAGTCGGGCCACAACAGCGGCTCGCCACCCGAAACGCCGACGTAGCCGTAGCCCAGCGCACGCGCCTGACGCAGGAAACGCTGCAAAGCGTCCAGCGGCAGCGCCGCCGCACGCCGAGGGCCGCTGTCGGAATAGCAGTGGCGGCAGTGCAGGTTGCAGTTCAGCGTGGCCTGCACCTGGACCAGGCGCAGGCCCTGGCGCCCGAACAGCGCTGGCGTGGGCAGTGCGGCGTGCGCCGGGTCTGCTCGCGCTTCAGCCGCCCCGCACACGGCGCGTGGCGTTGACCAGGATCTCATCGGGCACCGGGATGCCGTTGACCAGCACCTCGAAGTTGATGCGCGTGGCGACCAGTTCGTCGAGCAGCTTCTCGAACTCGCCGCGCTTGGGCGGCCACTTGAAGCGCATCTGCCCGTTGCCGCACCAGTCGCCGTCCGGATCGACGGCGATCAGCGAACCGCCGGCCGCCGTGGCGAGCGTCGCCAGCTTGCTGACTTCGGCGACCGAGATGCGCTGCCCGACCTTCATGATCTTGCTGATCGCTGCGTCGGAACCGCGTGTCGTGGCCATGGAATCCTCCTTGTCGGTTATTGCTCGGATGGCGCCGGGCATCGGCGCGGGGCGCCATTCCAGCTGTAGGCCGGGGCGCCCGGCGCTTCAAGCAACGACGAGGGGGATGTCCCCAGAACGGCGTGGGCTCAGGCCGGCAGCACCAGCCCCAGCGACGCGGCGTGCGCGCGCACGACGGCCTCGGCCGCGGCGCGTTCGTTGGCGCCGAGGAAGGAGTGGCGCGCCGCCTGCACCGTCATCGCCAGCAGGTCGGCCAGGGCCAGCGGCGTCTCGCGCAGCAGCGCCGCCGCTTCCGACGAGTGGCTGAGGCAGGACATCAGCCGGTTGTCGGTGTGATAGCTCAGGCTCACGCCGGCGCGCCACAGCGCGCTGATCGGGTGCGCCGCCACCGAGGCCGCGGCGCCGGTGTGCACGTTGCTCGTCGGGCAGACCTCCAGGTGCAGCCCGGCGTCGCGCACGCGGTCCAGCATCTCGACACGCGCGGGGTCGGACAGCACGTCGACCAGGCGCACGCCGTGGCCGACGCGCCGTGCGCCATGCTGCAGCGCTTCGAGCACCCGTTCGGCGCCATCGGCCTCGCCGGCGTGCAGCGTCAGCGGCAGGCCGGCGGCGCGTGCCGCAGCCAGCGCGTCGGCGTGGTCGCCCGCCGGGTGGCCGTGCTCGGGGCCGGCGAGGTCGAAGCCGACGACGCCGCGGCCGGCCCAGCGCAGCGCCAGCTCCAGCGCGCGGAAGGTCTGCACCTCGGGCAGCTGGCGCATCGCGCAGACGATCAGCCCCGACGGCAGCGCGCTGCGCTTCAGGCCGTCGACGATGGCCTCGACCGCCGCGTCGCCGTCCACGCCGTGGGCCTCGAACAGCAAGGGCGCGACACGGAACTCGGCCAGCAGCGCGCCGTCGGCGCGTGCGTCCTCGGCGGCTTCGTAGGCGACACGCGCCAGCGCCTCGGGCGTGGCCATCGCCGCGACCGTCAAGGCGAAACCTTCGAGGTACTTGGGCAGGCTGCCGGCGTGCGCGTTGGCGTCGAACCAGGCGTCGAGCGCGGCGGCGTCGGCCGCCGGGGCCGGCAGGCCACGCTGCTGCAGCAGTTCGTGCAGCGTCGAGACACGCAAGCCGCCGTCCAGATGCTCGTGCAGCAGCACCTTGGGCAGCGCGTGGGCCAGCGGGGTGTCGGGGTCGTGCATCGCGGCAGTTTCAGCAAGGCGCGTGCCGGTCGGGCGCCGCGGAGGCAAGGCTTTTGCTACAGGACGTCTTGTATCCTGACCGCCCCATCCCCACTGCCGTCGCGCCATGCCGCTCCGTACCCTCGCCGCACTCGCGGCCTGCGTCGCCGCCGTGCAGGCCGCCGGGGCGGCGCCGGCCGTGGTCTACGACACCGGTGGCAAGTTCGACCGTTCGTTCAACCAGTCGGCCGCCGAAGGCGCCGAGCGCTGGAAACGCGAGACCGGCCAGCCCTTTCTCGAGTTCACCGTCACCAACCCGGCGCAGCGTGAACAGGCGCTGCGGCGCATGGCCGAACGTGGCGCCGACCCGATCGTCGGCATCGGCTTCGCGCAGAGCAGCGCGATCGAGAAGGTGGCGCGCGACTTCCCGAAGCAGCGTTTCGTCATCGTCGACGCCGTCGTCACGCAGCCCAACGTGCAGAGCATCCTGTTCAAGGAGCACGAGGGCAGCTTCCTCGTCGGCGTGATGGCGGCCACGGCCAGCAAGACCGGCACCGTCGGTTTCGTCGGCGGCATGGACGTGCCGCTGATCCGCAAGTTCCAGTGCGGCTACGAGCAGGGCGTGAAACACGCCGACCCCAAGGCCAGGGTGCTGGCGGCGATGACTGGCACGACGCCGGCCGCCTGGAGCGACCCGGCCCGCGGCGCCGAACTGGCGCGCGCGCAGTTCGCCCAGGGCGCCGACGTCGTCTTCGCCGCCGCGGGCGCCACCGGCGTCGGCATCCTGCAGGCCGCGCGCGACGCCGGCAAGCTGGCGATCGGCGTCGACAGCAACCAGAACCATCTGCACCCCGGCACGATGCTGACCTCGATGGTCAAGCGTGTCGACGTCGCGGTCTACAAGGCTTTCCAGGGCGTGCAGCCGGGCGTCACCGCGCTGGGCCTGAAGGAAGGCGGCGTCGACGTCGCAATCGACGAATACAACGCCAAGCTGGTAACGCCGGCGATGAAGGCCAAGCTGGAGCAGGCGCGTGCCGACATCGTGGCCGGCAGGCTGAAGGTCGTCGACTACATGGCACACAACGCCTGCCGCTGATGCCGACGACGGGGCCCGACACGCGCGGCGCCGCGGTGCGCCTGCGCAGCATCCGCAAGCGCTTCGGCGCGGTGCAGGCCAACAACGGCGTCGACCTGACGGTGGCGCCGGGCCGCGTGCACGGCATCGTCGGCGAGAACGGCGCGGGAAAAAGCACGCTGATGGCCATCCTCTACGGCTTCCACCCGGCCGACGAGGGAACGATCGAGGTCGACGGCCGCGAGGTGACGATCACCAGCGCCCGCGACGCGATCGCGCTGGGCATCGGCATGGTGCACCAGCACTTCATGCTGGTGGACAGCCTGAGCGCGCTGGACAACGTGCTGCTCGGCGCCGAGGACGGCTGGCACCTGGGCCGCGCACGCGCCGCGCTGCGCACGCGGCTTGAGGCGCTGATGGCCGAGACCGGCCTGCAGGTACGCCTGGACACGACGGTGGCCGAGCTTCCGGTCGGCGAGCGCCAGCGGCTGGAGATCCTCAAGGCCCTGGTGCGCGGCGCGCGCCTGCTGATCCTGGACGAACCGACCGCGGTGCTGACGCCGCAGGAGACCGAGCAGCTCTTCGTCACGCTGCGCCGGCTGCGCGAACGCGGCACGACGATCCTGCTGATCACGCACAAGCTGAAGGAGATCCTGGCGCTGTGCGACGCGGTGACGGTGATGCGCGCCGGGCGCGTGGTGCTCGACGGCCCGATCGCCGGCATGACGCTGGACGGGCTGGCCGAGGCGATGGTCGGGCGGCGCGTGCAGCTGGGCCGTGGTGTCGACGCTGGCGCGGCGCCGGGCGAAGAGCTGTTGGCCGCGCGTGATCTGCGCTGGCGCGACGCGCTGGGCGTGCCGCGGCTGGACGGCGTGTCGCTGTCGCTGCGTGCCGGCGAGATCGTCGGCGTCGCCGGTGTCGCCGGCAACGGCCAGGGCGAGCTGCTGGACGCGCTGGCCGGGCTGCTGGCGCCGCAGCAAGGCGAACTCGTGCTCGGCGGCCGGCGCTTCACGCCGCCGCACTGGCTGGACCCGGCGACGGCGCGCACGCTCAAACTCGCCCACGTGCCCGAAGACCGCCACGCACGCGGGCTGGTGATGCCCTTCCCGATGTGGGAGTCGGCGGCGCTGGGGCACGAAGCCGGCTACGCGCGTGCGGGCTGGCTGGACGGGGGCCGCATGCGCGCCGACTGCGCAACGATGATGGAGCGCTACGACGTGCGCCCGCGCGACCCGGTGCTGCGTTCGTCCACCTTCAGCGGCGGCAACCAGCAGAAGCTGATCCTGGCGCGCGAGACCTGGGGCGGGCCGAAGGTGCTGCTCGTCGGCCAGCCGACACGCGGCGTCGACATCGGCGCGATCGAGTTCATCCACGGCCGGCTGCGTGCGCTGCGCGACGATGGCGCGGCGGTGCTGGTCGTGTCGTCCGAACTCGACGAGATCCTGGCGTTGGCGGATCGGGTGCTGGTGATGGCCGGCGGGCGCGTTGTCGGGGAGTTGCCGGTTTCGGAGTGCAGCGAGGCGGTGCTGGGGAGGTTGATGGGGGGAGCGGGGTGCTGACGGCGTGCATGCATTGGCGCGAGGCACGCCAGATGGTGGCCGCCAGAATCGCTCGCCTGCATCGGCGCGAGGCACGGCAGGAGGCCGCCGCCGGGGGCTCCGGCTCGCGGACCGGCGCTGCGCGCCGGCTCCGTTGCGCTGCTCGGATCCGGGGCCGCGCGGCCCAACTCGCTGCGCTCACTTCGTTCGCTCCGCTCAAACAGTCGGCCGCGAGCCAGATCACGATGCGCGCTGCGCGCGCCGACCCCGAATCCTCCGCTGCTCACCCGCGAAAGTCGCCCCCAACGACGGCCCCCTGCCGTGCCCACAGCGAGCGGCGGCATGCCACCTGTCTGTGCGCCACCAGCGGTGGTGGAGCCGGACGTCGGGGCGTGCCCCGGAGTGAAGTATTAGGAGGAGGGCGGGCTTGCCCGCCCGGGGGACATGAACGCAGGGGCACGCCCCGGCGGTCGGCTCCCGCGCCGATGCCGGCGGACCTCTCCCGCGAGGAGCACGAAGCCCCATGACCCGCCCCCCCGACCTCCCCCGCTGGGTCGACGTCGCCGTGCTGCCGTTGGTGAACCTGGCGGCGGCGCTGCTGGTGGCTGGCGGCGTGATGGCGTTGGTGGGCTTCGAGCCGCTGCAGGTGATGAAGCTGCTGGCGCAGGGCGCGTTCGGCAGCCGCATCGGCTGGGGCTACACGCTGTATTACGCGACGACCTTCGTCTTCACCGGGCTGTCGGTGGCCGTGGCCTATCACGCCGGGCTGTTCAACATCGGCGGCGAAGGCCAGGCGATGCTGGGCGGGCTGTGCGCCGGGCTGGCGGCGCTGGCAGCCTCCAGCGTGCTGCCGGCCTGGGTGATGCTGCCGCTGATGGTGGTGGCCGCGGCCGCCGGCGGCTGCGCCTGGGCCGCGGTGCCGGGCGCGCTGCAGGCCTGGCGCGGCAGCCACGTCGTCATCACGACCATCATGTTCAACTTCGTCGCCGCGGCGCTGCTGGGCTGGCTGCTCGTCGGGCCGCTGAAGGAGCCCGGCAACATGACGCCCGAAAGCGCCGGCTTCGCCGACTCGGCGCACCTGCCGGGGCTGCACGAGGCTCTGGGCTGGGTCGGCGTCGAGTGGCCGAAGACGCCGCTGAACCTGTCGCTGCTGCTGGCCGCGGCCGCCGCCGTCGGCGTCTGGGCGCTGCTGTGGAAGACCCGCGCCGGCTACGCGATCCGTGCCGTCGGCTTCGCCCCCGAGGCCGCGCGTTATGCCGGCATCGCGCCCCAGCGCACGGTGCTGCTGGCGATGGCGATCTCGGGCGCGCTGGCGGGGCTGGTGGGCGTCAACGAGATCGCCGGCGTGCACGGCCGGCTGATCCCCGACTTCGTCGCCGGCGCCGGCTTCGTCGGCATCGCCGTCAGCCTGATCGGGCGCAACCACCCGCTGGGCATCGTGCTCGCGTCGCTGCTGTTCGGCGCGCTGTACCAGGGCGGCGCCGAGCTGGCCTTCGAGCTGCCCGGTTTCTCGCGCGACATGGTAGTGCTGCTGCAGGGGCTGGTGGTGCTGTTCGCCGGGGCGATGTCGCGCATCGGCGCGCCGGCGCTGGCGCGGCTGTTCGGGAGGCCGGCGCGTGGATGAACTGGCGATAGCCTCGCTGGTGGCGAGCACGCTGCGGGTGTCGGTGCCGCTGATCCTGTGCGCGCTGGCCGGGCTGCTGTCCGAACGTGCCGGCGTCATCGACCTCGGGCTGGAAGGCAAGATGCTCGCGACCGCCTTCGCCGCCGCCGCCACCGGCGCGGTGACGCAGTCGCTGCCGGCGGCGCTGGCCGTGGCGCTGGCGGTCGGCCTGGCCTTGTCGATGCTGCAGGGCTACGCCTGCGTCACGCACGGCGGCGACCAGGTCGTGTTCGGCATGGCGATCACGATGACCGCCGCCGGCGCCACCGTCGTGCTCGGGCTGGCCTGGTTCCAGCAGGGCGGGCAGACGCCGCCGCTGGACGACGCGGTGCGCCTGGGCCCGTGGTTCACCGCGCTGGGCGAGCAGGTGGCGCGGCTGCCGGGCGTCGGCCCGGGGCTGGCGCTGGCGCTGTTCGGCCACACGGCGCTGGTCTACGGCGCGCTGGCGCTGGTGGCCGCCGTCTGGTGGCTGCTGTGGCGCACGCGCTTCGGGCTGCGGCTGCGCGCGGTCGGCGAGAACCCGGCGATGGTCGACGCGGCCGGGGTCGGCGTCGCGCTGCTGCGCTACCAGGCGCTGGCGCTCAACGGCCTGCTGTCGGCGCTGGCCGGCTGCTCGCTGGTGCTGGCGCAGAACCCGTCGTTCATCCCCAACATGACCGCCGGCCGCGGCTACATGGCGCTGGCGGCGATGATCTTCGGCAAATGGCACCCGGCCGGCGCGCTGGCGGCCTGCCTGCTGTTCGGGTTCCTCGACGCGGTGTCGATCCGGCTGCAGGGCGCCGAGCTGCCGCTGGTCGGCACGGTGCCGGTGCAGGCCATCCAGGCGCTGCCCTATCTGCTGACGGTGGTGCTGCTGGCCGGCTTCATCGGCCGCTCGCGCGCGCCGGCAGCGCTGGGCCGGCCTTACGTGAAGGAGCGCTGATGGAGCAGCCCGACGACGAGACGATGCAGCGCCTGGTCGACGCCGCGCGCGCGGTGCGCCTGAACGCCTACGCGCCCTACTCGCGTTTTGCCGTCGGCGCCGCGCTGCTGGACGCCGAAGGCCGCGTGCACGCCGGCGCCAACGTCGAGAACGCCGCCTACCCGCAGGGCTGGTGCGCCGAGACCTCGGCGCTGGCGGCGATGGTGGCCGCCGGCGGCCGCCGCGTGCGCGCCGTCGTCGTCGCCGGCGCCGGGCCGCGGCCGCTGACGCCTTGCGGCGGCTGCCGCCAGAAGCTGCGCGAGTTCGCCACCGACGACTGCCCTGTCTGGAGCGCCGACGAACACGGCATCACCGCCCGCCACACGCTGGGCGCGCTGCTGCCCGCGGCCTTCGGGCCCGACCATCTGGAGAACAAGCCATGAACGAGAGCATCGCCGCCAGCGTGCGGCGCCTGGCCGCGCTGGGCCCGGCGCCCGCCGTCGCCGTCGTGCTGGGCAGCGGCTGGGACGGCATCGCCGCGCTCGTCGACGACCCGGTCGACCTGCCGTATGCCGAACTGCCGGCCTTCCCGCGGCTGAGCGTGGCCGGCCATGCCGGCGTGCTGCGCGCCGGGCGTGTGCGCGGCACGCCGGTGTGGCTGCTGCGCGGGCGCAAACACGCCTACGAAGACGGCGACCCGGCCGGCATGAAAGGCGCCATCCGCACGCTGGCCGCCGCCGGCTGCCGCACGCTGGTGCTGAGCAACGCCGCCGGCAGCCTGGACGCGGCGATGCCGCCGGGCTCGCTGATGCTGATCGCCGACCACCTGAACGTCGTGCAGCGCACACCGCTGCACGGCGAGCCGGGCAACGACCGTTTCGTCGACATGGGCCGCGCCTACGACCCGGCGCTGCGCGAGCGCGCGCGCCAGGTGGCCGCGGACCAGGGCATCGCGCTGCCCGAAGGCGTCTACGCCTGGGTGCTGGGGCCGCAGTTCGAGACGCCGGCCGAGATCCGCATGCTGGCGGCGATGGGCGTGCAGGCGGTGGGCATGAGCACCGTGCCCGAGACCATCCTGGCGCGCCACGCCGGGCTGCGCGTGCTGGGGCTGTCGATGTTCACCAACATGGCCGCCGGCCTGTCGGCCGAGACGCTGAGCCACGAGCACACGATGGCCGTGGCGCGCGGCGGCGCCGACGACGCGGCGCGGCTGCTGGCGGCGCTGCTGCCGGCGCTGGCCGCGGCCTAGAAGGCGCGCCTCTCTAGAGCTGGTAGCCCAGCACCATCGCGACCCCGGGTTCCTTGTTGGGGCGCACGATGCTGTCGCGTGTCATCCGGCTCATCTTGATGGCCAGCTTGTCGCCGAGGAACCACTTGCGATAGAGCGCATCGGCCTCGCCGCTGGCGTACAGGCGCGCCAGCGTGCGGTCGACGGCGGCGAGCAGCGCCTTGTCGTCCTTGCGCGCCATGACGCCGTACGGCTCCACCGACAGCGCCAGCGTGCTGAGCTGGAACTTGTCGGCCGAGCCGTCGGCCGAGGCCAGGCCTTGCAGCAGCGAGTCGTCCTGCGCGAAGGCGCGCACCTTGCCGGCCTTCAACGCGGCGTAGGCCTCGTTGTCGTTCGGGAAGACCTGCAGCTTCAGATGCACCTCGGTCTCGGCCAGGCGGGTGAAGAGCTTCTCGGACGTCGTGCCCTTGCTCAGCGCCATCGGCAGGCCGTCCAGGTCCTTCAGCGTCGTGACCGGCGTGTCCTTGGGCGTCAGCACGCGCATCTGGGCGACGAACATCGTGTAGCTGAACGCCACCTGCTCCTGCCGCGCCTTGGTGTTGGTGGTGGAGCCGCACTCCAGGTCGATCTCGCGTGCCAGCAGCTTGGGGATGCGCTCGGCGCCGCTGACCACCTTGTACTGGACCTGCAGCTCGGGCAGCTTCAGCTCGCGCTTCAACTCCTCGACGGCGGCCAGGCACAGGTCGACCGAGTAGCCGACCGGGCGCTTGTTCTCGTCGAGGTACGAGAAGGGCCGGGCCGCTTCGCGCACGCCCAGCGTGATGGTCTTGGTGGACTTGATGCGGCTGATCGTGTCGCCCGGGGTCTGGGCACTCGCAACACCGCAGACCGCCAGCAGCGTGATGACTACCAGCCGGCCGATACGCAGGGACGCCATGGGGGGCCGTCTTTCGGGAGATCGGGGAGGCCGAGATGGTAAATCTCGGACGTCGTCCATCCCATGACCAGCAGGGGGTTCGGCGTCGCTGTCGGTTCGGCGGGGTGTGACCGATTGCTCGCCTCGGGTGCGTCGTTGTGGTGCGCGTCCGCTGGGGCCGGTGGGGGCCGGCCGCCGGGGCGTGTCCCTGCGTTCATGTCCCCCGGGCGGGCTGCGCCCGCCCTCCTCCTAATACTTCACTCCGGGACACGCCCCGACGACCGGCTGGCGGCGGCGGAGGTGCGCTGGCAGGTTCGCTCGGCGGCCGTTCAGCGTGCCGTTCTCTGGCGCAGCCCGTAGGCCCTGGCGACACCCGCGGCGCCGAAGAGCACGATGAGGGCGAGGCCGGCGACTCGTTGGTCGAGCGCGTCGCCCACCACCAGCAACAGCAGCCCGCCCGCGACCAGCGCGACGCAGCAGACCAGCAGGAACCACTGCGTCCCCACGTTGCCCGTTGCCGGCGGGCTGGCATAACGCTCCTTCCAGCTCAGCCGCAGGTCGCTTGGCGGGTAGGCGGCCACGAGCAGCAGGCTGCGCAGACTCATCCACGCCACCACGGCCAGCCCGACCACGAGCATCAGCAGCAGGTTGTGCAGCACCGAGAGCGCGATGGCCACCACGATGGCGAGCTGGTACTGCATCGCCAGCCTGTCGCGCAGCCGATGCTCGGTGGCGGCGTCCGGAAGGATGCGGCCCTTGCCGAAGATGCCGAGCGGAAAGAAGACCGTGCGGCCGGCCGCGTCGTGCTTGAAGTTGCCGCGGGCCAAGTCGTCGAAGTAGTTCAGGCGCATGTTTGATGCCGAGTCATCGTTTGGCGCTCGCATCTGTGAAGACGGAGCGACCCATTCCTGACCATTCTCGGCACACAACAGGGTGGCTCGAGTGCTGCCGCCCGTCCCGCAGAGGATGACTCGCAGCGTGCGGAGGGGCCGCGGGCACCTTAGGGTGCGGACGTGAGGCGGGCGACGGGCGTGCTACAGGAACCTGCCGCCCACCGACATGCGCCGGTTCAGTGCTCGTCCAGGCCCTGAAACTTGTCTGGGTCCACCAGATCCTTCAGCGGCACGCCGACCGCTCTGGCGAGAGCGTCGGCGTTGTCGATCGAGATGTTGATGCTGGCTCGCTCCACGCGGCTGACATAGGCCCGGGGCACTTCAGCTTCCAACGCCAGCTTCTCTTGAGTCATGTCCTTCAGGCGACGCACGCGGCGCAGATTGCGAGCGAACACCTCACGAGCGGTCGGGGTCGGCATCAGCTTCGGCATACGGGCACAGCATGGCAATCCCGGGTTGCCGACTCCACACTCTTTGTGACACTCTATGTGTCGTTTGAGGATCGTAGAGTGTCGTAGAGAGCATCAAACGCCGCAGTTGAGTGTCTTTTTGGACGCGGCGCGGCACGCGCCGCAAGAAGGCCACGTATGAAGAAGCCCGACAACCTGAGTACGGACTCCGACGCCTGGGCCGTGCTCGATGAAGCCCAGCAGTTGCTGCTTCGTGCCGAATCAGTGGTCGTACTGCTCGGCAGTGAGCCCGACGCGTCGGCTCACCATTCGTACGCGGCAGACGTTGCCAGCGACCTTCTGACGAGGGCGAAGGACAGGGTGTCCAAGGCGCAGCAAATGGTGCGCAGGCCTGGTCAGCCATCAACGTCAGGCAATGACAACAGGCGCTGAGTACCGTCACGGGCGACCTGCGTTATGCCCTTCGCGCGCACGGCATCGCCGAACGCCAGCAGCATGAAGTCGGATTGACCGGGGCCCTCACGTGCTGACTCGGTGGGGAGTCCTTGTTAAGGGGTAGGCATCAGTGCGTCGCAGCGAACTTTGCATTCGGTATGCCTACATCCAAATCGACTGATAGACAACATCGCGGATGAGTTTGATCTTCGCTTCACCGATGTAGTCAATGCGGTCCAGGTCCTCGTCAGATGCGTTTGCGAGCATTCCCACCGTAGTCAATCCTGCAGCTCTGAGCCGCTGAATGATGTTGTCCGTCAATCCGTAGGGGTAGGCAGACGAACGGCCGAGAACGGTGATGGGCTTGCTGAGAATGGCCAAGCCGTGCTCTTCTGGGAGTTGAGGTAACTTGATAGCCTGAAAAGTCGTGCCAGAAACATGGACCTCCGCAGGCTCGGAGTTCCCCGCAAGCCACTCCTCGATCATCTCAAGAGTTAGGCGCCTTGTCGGTGTCGATTCAATAAGGCTGCACAAATTTATAGCGTAAATCGGGCCACGCCCGCCGGATCTGAGCGCACGGGAGGCTTCGCGTTTGGCCACGAAACCGAGATACTCAAGAATCTCAAATATTTTGAGATATTGGCCAACTATCTGTCGATGTATCAATATCCGATCCTGAGCTATCGCTCGGGTGCCAGCTTTAACCGGCTTAATAGCCTGATCGACAAGAGCTTCGACCACTTCTCGGGCTGGCTCAACAAGTGCCTCGTAGATCCCGAGCTTTGGCGCCACCTCCTCCATGAGCGGCCAAAAATAGTCCGAGGCCATGTCAAGCAGGCACTGCGACATTTCTGGAATGCCGATCTTCTCCTTGCTTTCAAAGCGGTTGCAGGCCAAGATGAATCCGCGAAGATTGCCAACGACCGCTCGGCCGAGCAGGTTTGCGAACTGTGCTGGGGCAAGTCGATCAGAAAATACCGATCTCTCAGCCAATCGCGGATACCGTGCCTTGAGTACTTCGGGAAAGAATTCTGGAACCGCCGAAATGTCAGACCGACCAATGTCGATCACGGTCGAGTCATTGAATACGTCAAATCGTACGCCGAACTTCGTGACGCCAGGATAGATTGATGCTTTACAAGACGTCAGATTGCTAGAAAGCGTTCGGAAGAGGTCAAAGAAGACCTCAAGTGGCTTCTCTCGTCCGATGTGCGCGGCATCGTCGAATAATAGAACGACTCGTTTTTGCAGCGACTGAGCGAGAGCGGTCAATCCAAACTGCAGTGAAACTTGATCGACAGCCACTGGAAAGTCGCAGCCGAGACTGCACTTCTTTAGTTCGTCCTGAATGGCTTGAGATAGAAGGCCGCAGAAGTGACCGATGTACTCTTGCCCGTCGGATTGAAGCAGGGGCAGATACCGCAGACTGACGTAGACGGGAAAGACACTAGCGGATGCTTTCATTCGGCGGGCGGCCTCGATCAGCAGCGCGCTCTTGCCGCTGCCACGCCCCCCTCGCACTAGCACTGGCCCGTGAGCGCTTAGCTTACGTATGATGACTTCATCGTGCGAAGAAAAGCTGTGGATCTTTCCGAACTGATCGGGCGGGCACTCCTCGGCAGCCAGAATGAGCGCAGGATCAGAATCGTTGTGGATGGACGTGTTCACAGTAGTTTCGCCCGAGTGGCCCTGTAGTAGTTAACTGCTTCAACCGGTGTGAGAGAGGCGTATGCTGTATGGATGAAGTGTGAGGCCAGCCCTAGGTTCGCCAGTAAAACAAAGGTATCTCGAATCGCGTTCTTGACGGTCGTCTCGTCGAAAAGCAGGGCGCTAGTGAAGAACTCCCAATGTACACCCTTCGACAAGGTTGAATAGAGTTGTGCGCTCCGACCTCTGGTCTCATCGATAAACCGATCGGGGTCGATACTATGAATGTCCACGAGGAGTGGATCGGTCGGCAGCGATGAGACGTAGTCGATAGTTCGATTCAGTGCGGGCCGCCAGAAGACATGATCGAAGTGCCTAGAGAATAGTGCGCGACTAATACGAGGGAGGTCGTGGTCAAGACTCCACAGCGGTTGATTCGGTTTTTCTTCCGGCATGACGTCACCGGCCCACGCAAACGCCGACTTTGCGCGCTTGCCTGGCTCGTACTCTGGTTGGGCTTGAAACTCGCTCAAATAGAGCATGCGAAACGAGTCAAGGCGGCCCATGAGTGCCGCGCAACCGTTCTCTAGCAGAACCCTCGCACAGAAGGGCCCAAAACTGAGAGCGTCTTCAGAGAAACCACTTCCCAGAAAACCAACGGCCTTCGTAGAGAATCCGCGAATCGAACTTGACAGTTGGTCAAGCGCGACCTTTGCGGCTCCGTCCGAACGGTCACCACATAGCAGACAAGCGAATTCGTTCATCTGGATTGGCGCCCGGAGAACTTCGACTCCGGCAAGGTGGCGAAGGGCTTCATGCTGCAGGCTTGACCAAAGCGTTCGGAGGCAACTGACTTTCGGTTGGCTTCTCATTGGTGACGTAGTCTAGCGTCGTGTCGATGCCGGCCGGTCGATCTCGACAGAAGTTCGCAAGAATGCTGCTGCTGGAGTCCGGTGGACACTTCTCTCGATTGCCCCTGTTGCAATGTACGCGAAGGGCAGAAGAGCCGACCCTCTGATGGCTAAAGTTTGACGTGAGAGGCAGCCGGAGTCGCAGGCGGAGGAAGTCCAATGCGTTGCTCGGGTCGCCCTTCTCGACGGAATTTTAGGCAAGGCGGGTACTCTTCACAAATCTCTGACTCATATATGTTTCAGGCAAAATGCCGTGAAATGATTCAATCAAATTTTTGACCGTCTCTATGCTGAAAGAGCAGAATGTTTCAGCGTCTATTAGGTTCAACCAGTTTGTATAACAATTCGGCTCCGGTATCACCCTCTCCAAAATCAGACGGTGGATTGATTTAGGATAGCCCACTATCTTTCCATTTTTCTCGGAAAGAGTGTTGCCCTTTATATGGATAATATCGTTTCTAATCCGCACCAAACTTATAAAAGGTTGCAGCGGCCTACCCCCCTTCTTCCATTTGCCGGGCTTAATGTGCTCTGCCGCCAAAATGTACTTGGCACAAATAGCAGCCTTCCTGCTCTCCGCCTCCCTCAAAACACAGCAAAGACTAATTTCCTCTTCCGTGATCTGATGAAGCGGAGTAGCGCAAACTTCAAAGGGGCCCCGATGAAAATATCCATCTCTCCTTTTCCTTTGCGGGCAGTCTTCTTTGTGCTTAACGGCAATTGACAACCACTCAGTCAGGTCGTGTAGAAATGCCTCAGCAGTTGCAACACAAAGAATTGCAGCCTCAACCCCTTGAAGTAATTTCGCCGCTTTCTCAGCACGATCAAACAAAGCAGACGAATGGTAAGGAATATACTGCGCCGGCATGTGATGGACCTTTGTGCGTGCCTAACGAATAGCGTTTATCTGCCGCCGAGCCAACCCGCCTGGGGCGTGCTGGCGTGGCGCGGCAGATAAGCCCTGTTGGACTAAATCCGTCGCGCTGCAGGCGTGACGAGGCAATGCAAGGTGGCGCCCCGGCAGCGACAACCGCTGCACTGTGGACGGCGGCAGGCTGCAGGGTCTGCAGTGCCGCAAATCGATGCGCCAACGCCCCGCCGAACACCTCCGTCGGCGCCGCGCAGCGGGTAGCGAGCCCCGCGTGCACACCCGCTGTCGCGATGACGACCAGACCTCTTTGGCGGCCTGCCGCGAGGGCGACCGTGGACGTTCAGTGGGCGGACCGGCTCATCCCGGCGTCCTCTCCGGCGGGCCTCGCCAGGCGCACCCAAAAGTCCCTGTAGAACTAATAGGGGACAGCCCGGCACAGCCGGGCCGGGGGACATGACCGGAACCGGCCACCCGGGGGCCGTGGCACGCCTCGGCGCTCGCACGCGATAAGCACCGACGCAACGCAAACCTTCACCCGCCACGCGAAGCCAAACAAAAGGCAAGCCGACGCCACCCACCGCGCCATCAACCAACGCGCCACACCCCGGTGTCAAACTCCCCCCTCGGCACCCATCCCCGCTCGCCCACCTGAAATGAAAGACCTGATCGCCACCTCCCGCACCGCGCTCGCCTGTCTGGACCTGACGAGCCTGAACGACGCCGACACGGCGGCTGACGTGGAGCGCCTGTGCCGGCGCGCCGAGGGGCCGCAGGGGCGGGTGGCGGCGGTGTGCGTCTGGCCGCGCTTCGTGGCGCAGGCGCGTGCGGCGCTGCCGCCGGCCGTCAAGGTGGCGGCGGTGGCCAACTTTCCGGACGGCAGCACCGATGTCGAACGCGCCGTGCGCGAAGCGGCCGAGATCGTGGCCGCCGGCGGCGACGAGGTCGACGTCGTGATGCCCTGGCAGGCGCTGGACCAGGCGCGCACGCTGCTCGCCCAGGTGCGGCGCGAAACACGCGGCCGCACGCTGAAGGTCATCCTCGAGACAGGCGAACTGCGCGACCCGCTGCTGATCCGCAACGCCGCGCGCATCGCGCTCGACGCCGGCGCCGACTTCCTGAAGACCAGCACCGGCCGCACGCCCAACGGCGCCACCATCGACGCCGCGCGCCTGCTGCTCACCGCCATCACCAGCGGCGGCTACCGCCAGGTGGGCCTCAAGGTCTCGGGCGGCATCCGCACCGCTGAACAGGCGCAGAACTACGTCTACCTGGCGCGCGCGGCCCTCGGCCAGCCGACGCCGGCGCGCTTTCGCATCGGCGCCAGCAGCCTGCTCGACGACCTGCAGGCCGTGATCGGCGGCACCGCGCGGCCGGGTGCGGCCGGCAGCTACTGATGATCGCGCTGCGTGCGGCCTTCGCCGCGCTGGCCGCGGCGCTGGTCGCCGGCTGCGCGGCGGCACCGGCACCGGCGCCGGAGGCCAGCGCCCCCGCCGCCACCGTCTCGCTGCGCCTGCTGGCGATCAACGACTTCCACGGCTATCTGCAGCCGCCGCCCGGCGGCCTGCGCCAGCCCGACCCGGCCGAGCCCGGCCGCGTGAGCACGGTGCCGGCCGGTGGCGCGGCGGTGATGGCCACCGCGGTGCGCGAGCTGGCGGCCGGGCACCGGAACCACGTCTTCGTCGCCGCCGGCGACCTGGTCGGCGCGTCGCCGCTGCTGTCGGCGCTGTTCCACGACGAGCCGACGGTGGAATCGATGTCGGCGATGGGCCTGGCCTTCAGCGCCGTCGGCAACCACGAGTTCGACGAAGGCGCGGCCGAGCTGCTGCGCCTGCAGCACGGCGGCTGCCACCCGGTGGACGGCTGCCGCGGGCCGCAGCCCTTCGCCGGCGCCGGCTTCCAGTACCTGGCGGCCAGTACTGTCGTGCGCGCCACCGGCCAGACGCTGCTGCCGGCCTACGCCATCCGCCGCTTCGACGGCGTGCCGGTGGCCTTCGTCGGCCTCACGCTGAAAGGCACGCCGCACATCGTGATGCCCTCGGGCGTCGCCGGGCTGGAGTTCCGCGACGAGGCCGACACCGTCAACGCGCTGGTGCCCGAGCTGCGGCGCCAGGGCGTGCAGACCATCGTCGTGCTGCTGCACGAAGGCGGCGAAGCCGACGGCGGCCGCGACGGCTGCGACAACTTGCGTGGCGCCATCACACGCATCGTGCCGCGGCTGGACCCGGCGGTGGCGGTGGTCGTCAGCGGCCACACCCACCGCAGCTATGTCTGCCGCGTCGACGGCCGCCTGGTCACCAGCGGCGACCACTACGGGATGCTGGTCACGGCCATCGACCTGCAGCTCGACCGCGCCAGCGGCCGGGTGTTGCAGTCGGACGCGAAGAACGTCGTCGTCGACCCGGCGCGTTTTGCGCCCGACGCTCGCCAGCAGACGCTGATCGCCGCCTACGAGCGCCTCGCGGCGCCGCTGGCGCAGCGCGTGGTCGGCAGCATCACCGCGTCGCTGACGCGCGAGCCCGACGCCTCGGGCGAGTCGGTGCTGGGCCGCGTCATCGCCGACGCCCAGCTGGAAGCGACACGCGCCGTCGGCGCCCAGGCCGCGCTCACCAACCCCGGCGGCATGCGCAGCCCGATCCTGAAGACGGGCGACGGCCGCGTGCGCTACGCCGACGTCTTCGAGGCCCAGCCCTTCGGCAACCAGCTCGTCACGCTGACCATCAGCGGCGCCCAGCTGGCCGCGCTGCTGGAGAACCAGTTCCACGGCGATCGCCCGCGGGTGCTGCAGGTCTCGCGCGGGCTGCACTACGAATGGGACGCCACGCGCCCGGCCGGCTCGCGCCTGGTGCCGGGCTCGCTGACGCTGGACGGCCAGCCGGTCGTACCCGCGCAGCGCCTGCGCATCACCGTCAACAGCTACCTCGCCGACGGCGGCGACCGCTTCGCCGTGCTGCGCGAAGGCAGCGAGCGTGTCTACGGCGTCGACGACGCCGAGGCGCTGGCGCGTTACCTCGGCGCGCATCCCGGGCTGGAACCGCCGCGCGACGTTCGCATCGTGCGCCGGCCCTGAACGATGCTGGCCGCCGAGATCATCGCCGCCAAACGCGACGGCCACGCGCTGGCCGAAGCGCAGATCCGCGCCTTCGTCGCCGGCCTGACAGCGCCCGAAGGCGAGGCGCGCTGGAGCGACGCCCAGGTCGCGGCGCTGGCGATGGCCGTGCTGCTGCGCGGCATGGGCCGCGCCGAGACCGTCGCGCTGACGCAGGCGATGACCGATTCGGGCGAGCGCCTGCGCTGGGCCGGTTTCGGCCGCCCGGTGCTGGACAAACACAGCACCGGCGGCCTCGGCGACAAGACCAGCCTGCTGCTGGCGCCCATCGTCGCCGCCTGCGGCGGCCTGGTGCCGATGATCAGCGGCCGCGGCCTGGGCCACACCGGCGGCACGCTGGACAAGCTGGAATCGCTGCCCGGCTACGGCGTCACCCCGTCGCCCGAGCGCCTGCACACGGTGCTGCGCGCGGCCGGCTGCGCCATCGTCGGCGCGTCCGAACGCCTGGCGCCGGCCGACCGCCGGCTCTACGCGATCCGCGACGTCACGGCCACCGTCGAGTCCCTGCCGCTGATCACCGCCAGCATCCTCAGCAAGAAGCTTGCGGCCGGGCTGGACGCGCTGGTGCTGGACGTCAAGCTCGGCAGCGGCGCCTTCATGCGCGACGCGGCGGCGGCGCAGGCGCTGGCGACGAGCTTGGTCGACACGGCGCGCGGCGCCGGGCTGGCCGCAGCGGCGCTGGTCACCGACATGAACCAGGTGCTGGGCCGCACGGCCGGCAACGCGCTGGAAGTCGCCGAATGCCTGGCGCTGCTGCGCGGCGAACCGGGCGACGCGCGCCTCGTCGACGTCACGCTGGGGCTGACGGCGCGGCTGCTGGTGCTGGGCGGGCTGCAGGCCGACGAGGCGGCGGCGCTGGCCGCGGCGCGCCAGGCACTGGCCAGCGGCGCGGCGGCCGAACGTTTCGCGGCGATGGTCGCCGGGCTCGGCGGCCCGGCCGACGTGCTGAAGGATGCGCGCCTGGCCACCGCGCCGGTCATCGCCGAGGTGCCGGCACCACGCGACGGCGTCGTCGCGGCGATCGACGCGCGCGCGCTGGGTTATGCGATCGTCGAACTGGGCGGCGGCCGGCGCCGTGGCGGCGACGTGATCGACCCGCGGGTCGGCCTGGATGAGATGGTCGCGCTGGGCGAGATGCGCCGCGCCGGCGAGCCGCTGGCGCGTGTGCACGCCGCCGACGACGCCGGCGCCGCGCGTGCCGTGGCCGCGGTGCAGGCCGCCGTCACGCTGGCCGACAGCGCGCCGCCGCCACCGCCCTGGCTGCATCAACGGATTGACGGAGACGACGCATGAAGCCCGTGGTCAAGATCTGCTGCATCGCCAGCGTCGACGAAGCGCGCCGCGCGGTCGCGGCCGGCGCCTCGGCGCTGGGCCTGGTGTCGGCCATGCCCAGCGGGCCCGGCGTGATCGCCGACACGACGATCGCCGAGATCGCCGCCGCGGTGCCGCCGCCGACACGCACCTTCTTGCTGACCTGCCGCACCGACGCGGCCTCGATCGCCGCGCAGCACGCCGCGGCCGGCACGACGACGCTGCAGCTCGTCGACGCGGTGGCCGTCGAGGAACTGCAGGCGCTGCGCACGCTGTGCCCGGGTGTCGAGATCGTGCAGGTCATCCACGTCACTGGCGAAGCCTCGATCGACGAGGCGGTGGCGGTGGAGCCTTATGTCGACGCCATCCTGCTCGACTCGGGCAACCCGGCGCTGGCGGTCAAGGAGCTGGGCGGCACCGGCCGGCGCCACGACTGGGCGATCAGCCGCCGCATCCGCGACGCGATCGGCCCGCTGCCGCTGTACCTGGCCGGCGGCCTGAACCCGGCCAACGTGCGCCGAGGCCGTCGAGACCGTGCAGCCCTACGGCCTGGACCTGTGCAGCGGCGTGCGCTGCGACGGCCAGCTCGACGACCGCAAGCTGGCCGCGTTCTTCGCCGCGCTCGACGGCGTCTAACGTTCGCCCTGGCGATAGGGCTTCATCAGCGCCTGCGGGTACGCGGCGCGCCGCGCCATCACGACCAGCGCGACGATCGCCATCGCGTACGGCAGCATCAGGTAGACCTGATACGGCAGCTCGACGCCGAAGACGCCGCCGCCGGCCTGCTGCAGGCGTAGCTGCAGCGCGTCGAAGAAGGCGAACAGCAGCGCGCCGGCCAGCGCCTTGCCCGGCCGCCAGGACGCGAACACGACCAGCGCCACGCAGACCCAGCCGCGGCCGTTGACCATGTTGAAGTAGAAGGCGTTGAAGGCCGACAGCGTCAGGAAGGCGCCGGCCACGCCCATCAGCGCCGAACCCGCGGCCACTGCGCCGAGGCGCAGGCGCACGACATTCAGGCCCTGGCCTTCGGCGGCGGCCGGGTTCTCGCCGACCATGCGCACCGCCAGCCCCAGCGGCGTGCGGTACAGGAACCAGGCGATCGCCGGCACCAGCAGCAGCGCCAGCAGCACCGGCGGCGTCTGCTCGTTCAGCACGGGGATCGGCAGCCAGGACATCGGCTCGAACGGGTGGATCGTCGGCGGCGTCTCGACCTTGGGGAAACCGACGCGGTAGGCGAAGCTGGCGAGGCTCGTCGCCAGCAGCGTGATGCCCAGCCCGGCGACGTGCTGCGACAGCCCGAGCACGACCGTCAGCCCGCCGTGCAGCAGGCCGAAGACCGCACCGACCGCCGCGGCGACGGCGATGCCGGTCCACAGCCCGGCGCCCTGGTAGACCGCCAGCCAGCCGGCGAAGGCGCCGGCGACCATGATCCCTTCGATGCCGAGGTTCAGCACCCCGGCGCGTTCGCACATCAGCACGCCCAGCGTGCCCAGCACCAGCGGCGTCGCGATGCGCAGCACCGCCACCCAGAAGGGCGCGGCCATCAGCAGGTCCAGCGTTTCGCTCATCAGCGGCGGATCCGGTATTGGGTCAGCATCGTCGCCACCAGCACCGTGATCAGCGACACGGCGACGATGACGTCGGCGATGTAGGTCGGCACGGCGACGGCGCGGCTCATGCTGTCGGCGCCGACCAGCATGCCGGCGACGAAGACCGCGGCGGCGACGACGGCCAGCGGGTTCAGCATCGCCAGCATCGCGATGACGATGCCGCTGTAGCCGTAGCCCGGGCTCATGTCCAGCGTGACGTAGCCGGTGCGCCCGGCGACCTCGACGGCGCCGGCCAGCCCGGCCAGCGCGCCCGACAGCAGCGCCACCTTCACCGTCGTCCAGCCCACCGGCATGCCGGCGAAACGTGCGGCGCGCGGGTTGGCGCCGACGGCGCGGATCTCGAAGCCCAGCGTCGTGTACTTCAGCAGCGCCCACAGCGCGACGGCCAGCACGACGGCGGCGACGAGGCCGGTGTGCACGCGGCTGCGTTCGAGCAGCCTGTCGAGCTGCAGCGCGTCCTGCAGCGCCACGCTCTGCGGCCAGCCCATCGCCATCGGGTCCTTCATCGCGCCGTCGAGCATCGCCGACACGAAGAGCAGCACGATGAAGTTCAGCAGCAGCGTCGTCACGACCTCGTCGACGCCGAAGCGGCTCTTCAGCAGCGCCGGGCCCAGCAGCAGCAGCGCGCCGGCCAGCGCAGCGGCGGCGATCATCAGCGGGAACAGGATCGCCGGCGCGACTTCGTAGCCGGTGCCGCCGTGCAGCCCGCCGACGGCCACCGCCGCCAGCGCGCCGGCGTAGAGCTGGCCTTCGGCGCCGATGTTGAACAGCCGGGCACGGAACGCGACCGCGGCGGCCAGGCCGGTGAGGATCAGCGGCGTGGCGCGCGTCAGCGTCTCGGTGATCGCGAAGCGCGAGCCGAAGCCGCCTTCGAGCAGCAGCGCGTAGGCGCGGCCGACCGGCGCGCCGGCCCAGGCGACGAGCAGCGAGGTGACGAGCAGCGTCACCGCGACGGCGGCCAGCGGCGCGGCGACGAGCAGCGCCCGCGGCACCTCGGTGCGTCGTTCAAGCCGCATGCGCCACCTCCCGGCCGGCACCGGCCATCGCCAGGCCGATGTCGGCCAGCGTCCAGTCGGCCGCCGCACGCGGCGCGCCGAGCACGCCGTGGTAGAGCACGGCGACACGGTCGGCGAGCGCGAAGATCTCGTCCAGGTCCTCGCTGATCAGCAGCACCGCGGCGCCGGCGGCGCAGGCGTCGAGCAGCTGCTGGTGCACGTAGGCGACGGCGCCGACGTCCAGGCCCCAGGTCGGCTGGTTGGCGACGACCAGCCGCGGCGTCGTGCCGCTGCCCAGCAGCGCGCGGCCGAGGATCAGCTTCTGCATGTTGCCGCCCGAGAGCGAGCGGGTCGTCGTGTCCAGGCCGCCGCCGCGCACGTCGAAACGTTCGACCACCTGGCGCGCGAAGGCGCGTGCGGCGCCGCGGCGCACGACGCCCCAGCGCGCGAAGGCCGGGCTGGCGTGGCGCTCGAGCACCGCGTTCTCCCAGATCGGCAGGTCGCCGACGACACCGACGGCGTGGCGGTCCTCGGGGATGCGCGCGACGCCGGCTTCGACAAAACGCCGCGGCGCGGCCGGCAGCGGCCGGCCGTCGAGCAGCACCGCGCCGCGCGGCGCCGCGTGTTCGCCGCACAGCGCCTCGGCCAGCGCCTGCTGGCCGTTGCCGGCGACCCCGGCGACGGCGAAGACCTCGCCGGCGCGGATCGAGAGCGTCGTGCCGGGCAGCTCGCAGACCACCGGGCCGGGTTCGTGGCGCGTCTTGACCGCCGGGGCGACGGTGCGGCCGACCATCGCCTCGGCCAGGTCGGCTTTGCTCGCGCCTTCGGCCGGCAGCACGGCGATCAGCTTGCCGCCGCGCAGCACGGCGATGCGGTCGCTGACGCGCAGCACCTCGTCGAGCTTGTGGCTGATGAAGATGATCGACAGGCCGTCGGCGACCATCTGCGCCAGCGTCGCGAACAGCGACTCGCTCTCCTGCGGCGTCAGCACCGCGGTCGGCTCGTCGAGGATCAGGATGCGCGCGCCACGCACCAGGGCCTTCAGGATCTCGACGCGCTGGCGCTCGCCGACCGACAGGTCGGCGATGCGCGCGTCGGGGTCGACCTGCAGGCCGAAACGCTGCGCCGCGTCGAGCAGGCGACGGCGCCAGTCGCCGCGGCGCGTGAACGGCTGCCACAGCGGCTCGGTGCCGAGCATCACGTTGTCGAGCACGCTCAGGTTGTCGGCCAGCGTGAAGTGCTGGTGCACCATGCCGATGCCGGCGGCCAGCGCCGCCTTGGGCTGGCCCGGCGGCAGCGTGCGGCCGTCGACTTCGATCGAACCTTCGTCGGCGACGTAATGGCCGAAGAGGATGGACACCAGCGTGCTCTTGCCGGCGCCGTTCTCGCCGAGCAGCGCGAGCACTTCGCCGCGGTCCAGATCCAGCGAGATGCCGTCGTTGGCGACCAGGGTGCCGAAGCGTTTGGTGACGCCTCGCAGGCGCAGGACCGGGGGACTCGCAGACATCATCGGATTGTCACGCACGAAGCGCGCCAGCCCGGGCAGGCGGCGCGCCGCCGCTACCATCGCGGCTGCCGCCGACAACCCGCCGCACCACCCTGGACGCCTGCCCCAACTGCGATCAGCCGCTGCCCGAACCGAGGCCGCGGTTCTGCCCGCACTGCGGCCAGGAGACGCGCGTGCGCGCACCGACCGTCGGCGAGTTCGTGCAGCAGTTCGGCGGCGCCTACCTGTCGACCGAAGGTGCGATGTGGCGCACGCTGGCGCTGCTGTTCCGCCGCCCCGGCGAGCTGACGCGCCAGTACCTGCGCGGCCGGCGCAAGCACTACGTGCTGCCGCTGCGGCTGTACCTGACGATCAGCGTGCTGGTGCTGTTGGCGGTGCGTGTTTCCAACCTGCTCGACGCCGGCCCGCCGCAGCCGGCGGTGCAGTTCGACAAGAACGAGACGCCGAAATTCGAGCTGAACATCGGCTCGGCCAGCGTGCAGTTCGGCTTCAAGCCCGACGGCAGCGGCTTCGAGTGCGAGAACCTGCCGGCCTTCGTCTGCAAGCGGCTGGAGCAGCGCCTGGGCACCGGGCCCGAGGCGCTGGCCAACGACACACGCGGGCTGAAGGCCCGGCTGGTCGACGCCGTCGGCCCGGCCATGTTCGTGCTGCTGCCGGGCTTCGCCGCCTGGCTGGCGCTGGCCTACCGCAACCGGCGGCTGCGCTACACCGAGCACCTCGTCTTCGCGCTGCACGTGCATGCGTTCTGGTTCGCGATGCTGGGCATCACGCTGCTGCCGATCGGCGGCGCGCAGAGCCTGGCCTGGGTCGTCGTGCCGGTCTACACCTGGCTGGCGATGCGCCGCGTCTACGGCGGGCGCTGGTGGACGCAGGCGCTGCGCAGCGCGCTGGTCGCCACGCTGTACGGCGTGACGATGATCGCCGCGCTGGTCGTCGCGGCGCTGTGGGCGCTGCTGGCCTGAGGCCGCAGCGTCCCGGTCGTCAGGTCTTCACCAGGCTGGACATCAGCGAGCGCAGCGCGTCCTTCAAGCGCTGCTGCGCCAGCGCGCCGCATTCGGCGGCCGACGCGACCTCGCGGCCGTCGAACACCGTCGAGGTCTTCGCCGGCTCCCAGACGAAACGCCGCGTCGGCGTGGTCTTGGGCAGCAGCGTCACACGCGCGGTGACGACGCACAGCTTGCCGTCGACGACACCGCCTTCGACCTGGCTGAGGAAGCCCCACTTGGCCTTCGGATAGAGCTTGGTCAGGCGCTCGGCCGGCAGCGCTTCCTTCCAGGCGGCCATCACGGTCGGCTTGTCGATCAGCGCAGCGGTCGAGAAGTCCTCGATGTCGTAGGTCGGCGTGGTGGCGGCCGACGCGAACGGCGCGGCGACGGCCAGAACGGCAGCACAGAGCAGGGCACGGGTCATGGTGCGTTTTCGTCTTGTTGGCGATGGGCGGCGGATGCCGCCGGGCGCGGTACGCCCGAGCGGCATGCTAATCACGAACGCGGCGGGGAAAGCGCGCGCTTCCCCCCGAAGCGTCACTTGCCGGCCTTGGGCTGGCTGTCGTCGACCTTGACGACGAAGCTGCCGGAGAGGATGGCCTTCTCCTTGGCCTGGACCTTGGCGACGAGGTCGGCCGGGACCTTCTTCGCGAAGGTGCCCAGCGGCGCCAGCTCGGAGCCCTTGAACTTCATCGTCGAGTAGCGGCCGTAGTCCTCGGCCTTGAAGGCGCCGGCCTTCACCGCCTTGATCGCGGCGTCGACGGTCGGCTCCATGTTCCACAGCGCCGAGGCGACGACGGTGTCGGGGTACTGGGCCTGGGTGTTGATGACGTTGCCGATCGCCAGCACCTTGCGCTCCTTGGCGGCGTCGCTGACGCCGAAACGCTCGGCGTACATCACGTCGGCGCCCTTGTCGATCATCGCGAAGGCGGCTTCCTTGGCCTTGGGCGGGTCGAACCAGCTGTTGATGAAGCTGATCGAGAACTCGACCTTCGGGTTGATTTCCTTGGCGCCGGCGATGAAGGCGTTCATCAGGCGGTTGACCTCGGGGATCGGGTAGCCGCCGACCATGCCGATCTTGCCGCTCTTGCTCATGCCGGCGGCGATCATGCCGCTCAGGTAGGCCGGCTCCTGGATGTAGTTGTCGAAGACGCCGAAGTTCGGCGCCTGCGGCTTGCCCGAGCTGCCCATCAGGAACGAGACCTTCGGGTAGTCCTTGGCGACTTTGCGCGCCGCGGTCTCGACGGCGAAGGACTCGCCGAGGATCAGCACGTTGCCGGCTTCGGCGTACTGGCGCATCACGCGCTCGTAGTCGGCGTTGGCGACGTTCTCGCTGAACACGTACTCGATCTCGCCACGCGCCGCGGCCGCCTTCAGCGCCTTGTCGATGCGGCTCACCCACTGCTGTTCCACCGGCACGGTGTAGATCGCGGCGACCTTCAGCTTGGTTTGCGCGAAGGCCGGGACGGCGACGGTGGCCGCCAATGCGGCGGCGGCGAGCAGGGTGATGCGGCGGGTGATCTTCATCGGGGCTCCTGGGGGCTGTATCGGGGTGTTACGACTCCGATCGGGCACTTTAGCAAGCTCCGTGCCCCAGCGCACTTGACCGCCGCCAAGAGTGTCAGGCCCGGTTGTCAGTGGGGCTGTCACGCCTCATTGACTTAGGGCAAAACTGAAATCAGGGTGCCCGCCTACCGTGCGAGTCCGAATCGCGAGGAGCCGTTTCCATGCGTGTGCTGTTCATCCACCCCAACTATCACTCCGGCGGTGCCGAGATCGCCGGCAACTGGCCTCCCGCGTGGGTGGCGTACCTGGCAGGCTACCTCAAGGCGGGCGGCTACACGGACGTCATCTTCGTCGACGCGATGACCAACGACCTGAGCGAAGACCAGGTCCGTGAAAAGATCACGACGCTGAAGCCGGACATCGTCGGCTGCACCGCGATCACGCCGGCGATCTACAAGGCCGAGCGCACGCTGCAGATCGTCAAGGAAGTGAACCCCGACATCGTCACGGTGCTCGGCGGCATCCACGGCACGTTCATGTACCCGCAGGTGCTCAAGGAAGCGCCGTGGATCGACGCCGTCGTGCGCGGCGAAGGCGAGCAGGTCATGCTGAACCTGGTCACCGCCGTCGACCAGGGCCGCTTCATGGCCGACCGCAACTGCGTCAACGGCATCGCCTTCGCGACGCCGGACGGCAAGGTCGTCGCGACGCCGGCCGAGCCGCCCATCCAGGACCTGGACCGCATCACGCCGGACTGGGGCATCCTGGAATGGGACAAGTACATCTACATCCCGATGAACAAGCGCGTCGCGATCCCGAACTTCGCGCGCGGCTGCCCGTTCACCTGCTCGTTCTGCAGCCAGTGGAAGTTCTGGCGCGACTACCGCATCCGTGACCCGAAGAAGGTGGTCGACGAGATCGAGACGCTGGTCAAGGAACACGACGTCGGCTTCTTCATCCTCGCCGACGAGGAACCGACGATCCACCGCAAGAAGTTCATCGAGTTCTGCGAAGAGCTGATCAAGCGCGACCTCGGCGTGCTGTGGGGCATCAACACCCGCGTCACCGACATCCTGCGCGACGAGAAGCTGCTGCCGCTGTTCCGCAAGGCCGGCCTGATCCACGTCTCGCTGGGCACCGAGGCCGCCGCGCAGCTCAAGCTCGACATGTTCAACAAGGAGACCACGATCGAGCAGAACAAGCGCGCGATCCAGCTCCTGAAGGACAACGGCATCGTCACCGAAGCGCAGTTCATCGTCGGCCTCGAGAACGAGACCGCCGAGACGCTCGAAGAGACCTACAAGATGGCCCGGGACTGGAACCCGGACATGGCCAACTGGGCGATGTACACGCCGTGGCCGTTCTCCGACCTGTTCCAGGAGCTGGGCGACAAGGTCGAGGTCTTCGACTTCGAGAAGTACAACTTCGTGACCCCGATCATGAAGCCCGACGCGATGGACCGCGGCGAGCTGCTGGACCGGGTGATGAACAACTACCGCCGGTTCTTCATGAACAAGGCGTTCCTGCAGTACCCGTTCACGAAGGACAAGCTGCGCCGCAAGTACCTGATGGGCTGCCTGAAGGCGTTCCTGAAGAGCGGTTTCGAACGCAAGTTCTACGACCTGGGCCGCGTCGGCTACTGGGGCCCGCAGACCAAGAAGACGGTCAACTTCAGCTTCGACAAGGATCGCCGCATCGACGCCCAGACCGCCGACGAGCTCTCGCGCGTCGACGACGGCTGGGTCACGATGCACGGCCCGAAGATCGAGATGCGCCGCCGCAAGGGCGACGACAACTTCGAGCTCGCCAAGGCCGCGATGGCCTGCGGCGGCGGCACCGAGCAGCTGACCGAAGAGCAGCAGGCCGCCACGGAGGTTCGCGCGTCGTGAACGTCGCCGGCCGCATCGGTCCGAACGCCATCATCCGCGTCGCGGAAGTGCTGCCCTCGCGGGTCGGCACCGACCTGACGCGGCGGCTGTTCGACCGCGCCGGCCTGGTCGACTACCTGACCGCCCCGCCTCAGTCCATGGTCGACGAGGCCGAGGTGCGCCGCCTGCACGGCGTGCTGCGCGAATCGCTGGGCCCGGCGGCCGCACGCGAGATCGCGCACGCCGCCGGCGTGCGCACCGCCGACTACCTGCTGGCGCGCCGGATCCCCAAACCGGTGCAGGCGCTGCTGAAGATCCTGCCCGCGCCGCTGGCCGCGCGTGTGCTGCTGACGGCCATCGGCCGCAACTCCTGGACCTTCGCCGGCAGCGGCCACTTCAGCTATGTCGTCGGCCGCCCCTGCGTGCTGACGATCCGCGACAACCCGCTGTGCCGCGGCTGGCAGGCCGAAGAGCCGGCGTGCGACTTCTACACCGGCACCTTCGAGCGCCTCTTCACGGTGCTGGTGCACCGCAATGCGCAGGTGCGCGAAGTCGCCTGCGAGGCCTGCGGCGACACCGAGTGCCGCTTCGAGATCACCTGGTAGACGCCGCCAGCGCGTCCGGCGCCGAAATGGGCGCCAACGTGTCACGGGACACGGCCTAGAATCTGCAATACCCCCTAATTGGGGACCTTCGGCCGTCTGCGCGACGGCCGCCGCCATTTCCGCCACGTCCGGCGCACGCGATGACCTTGACCGCCCTGACCGCCCTTTCGCCGCTCGACGGCCGTTACGCCGCCAAACTCGCCGCACTGCGCCCGCTGCTGAGCGAGTTCGGCCTGATGCACCGGCGTGTGCAGGTCGAGGTCGAGTGGTTCATCGCTCTGTCCGACGCCGGCTTCGCCGAGTTCAAGCCGCTGTCCGAAGCCGCACGCGGCCTGCTGCGCAGCCTGGCGCTGCGTTTCAGCGAAGCCGACGCCCAGGCGATCAAGGACATCGAGCGCACGACCAACCACGACGTCAAGGCCGTCGAGTACTGGATCAAGGCGCGCATCGAGCACGAACCCGAACTGCACGCGGCCAGCGAGTTCGTGCACTTCGGCTGCACCAGCGAGGACATCAACAACACCAGCCACGCGCTGATGCTGAAGGCCGCGCGCGACACCGTTCTGCTGCCGGCGATCGACGCGCTGATCGAACGCCTGCGCAAGATGGCGCACGGCTTCGCCGCGGTGCCGATGCTGAGCCGCACCCACGGCCAGACCGCCAGCCCGACGACGGTCGGCAAGGAAGTCGCCAACGTCGTCGCGCGCCTGACGCGCGCCCGCGACGTCATCGCCTCGGTGCCGCTGCGCGCCAAGATGAACGGCGCGGTGGGCAACTACAACGCCCACATCGCCGCCTGGCCCGAGTTCGACTGGGAGACCTTCAGCCGCCAGGTCGTCGAGGACCGCCTGGGCCTGGTGTTCAACCCGTTCACGATCCAGATCGAGCCGCACGACTACATGGCCGAGCTGTTCGACGCCGTGACGCGCTGCGACACCATCCTGATCGACTTCGCGCGCGACGTCTGGGGCTACATCTCGCTGGGCTACTTCAAGCAGAAGACCAAGGCGGGCGAGATCGGCTCGAGCACGATGCCGCACAAGGTCAACCCGATCGACTTCGAGAACGCCGAAGGCAACTACGGCCTGGCCAACGCGCTGCTGACGCACCTGTCGCAGAAGCTGCCGATCAGCCGCTGGCAGCGTGACCTGACCGACAGCACGGTGCTGCGCAACATGGGCGTGGCGCTGGGCTACGCGGTGCTGGGCCACGACAGCCTGCTGCGCGGCCTGGGCAAGCTGGAGCTCAACGAAGCGGCGCTCGCCGCCGACCTCGACGCCGCCTGGGAAGTGCTGGCCGAAGCCGTGCAGACGGTGATGCGCCGCCACGGCCTGCCCAACCCCTACGAGCAGCTCAAGGAGCTGACGCGCGGCCGCGCCGTCACGCGCGAGACCTTCCACGCCTTCATCGACGGCCTGGACGCGCTGCCCGAAGGCGAGCGCGAACGGCTCAAGGCGATGACGCCGGGCAACTACATCGGCCGGGCGGTGCAGCTGGCTCATAAAGCATGACGGCTTTCATCGACCGGCTGGCCGACGCGACGGCGCGCCAGGCGTCGATGCTCTGCGTCGGGCTCGACCCCGAGCCGGCGCGTTTCCCCGGCGCCTGGAAGGGCGACGCGACGCGCATCCACGACTTCTGCGCCGCGATCGTCGACGCGACGCACGACCTGGTCTGCGCCTTCAAGCCGCAGATCGCCTACTTCGCCGCGCACCGCGCCGAAGACCAGCTCGAGCGCCTGGTCGCCCACATCCGCCGCGTCGCGCCGGGCGTGCCGGTGATCCTGGACGCCAAGCGCGGCGACATCGGCTCGACCGCCGAGCAGTACGCACGCGAAGCCTTCGAGCGCTACGACGCCGACGCGGTGACGCTGTCGCCGTACATGGGCTTCGACTCGATCGAGCCCTATCTGCGCTGGGACGGCCGCGGCCTGATCCTGCTGTGCCGCACCTCCAACCCCGGCGGCAGCGACCTGCAGAACCAGTTGCTCGATGGCGGCGAACGCCTGTACGAACGTGTCGCGCGCCTGGCCGCCGGCCCCTGGAACCGCGACCGCCGCCTGGGCCTGGTCGTCGGCGCCACCTTCCCCGAGGAGATCGCCCGCGTGCGCGCGATCGCGCCGACGGTGCCGCTGCTGATCCCCGGCGTCGGCGCCCAGGGCGGCGACGCGGCGGCCACGGTGCGCGCCGGCTGGCGCCCCGACGGGCCGATCATCGTCAACTCGTCGCGCGCCGTGCTGTACGCGAGCGGGGGCGAAGACTTCGCCGCTGCGGCCCGGCGTGTCGCCGAAGCCACCCGCGAGCTGTTGCAGCGCGAACGCGGCTCGTAGCCGCCCGAACCCGCCTTGGTCACGAGCCTGCCCGACGACCACGCGCCGCGCCCGCCGCAGCGCGGTCCGGCCGGTGACCCGGGCGGACGGCAGCGGCGCCCTGGCGGCGACCGTGCGCTGCTGGTTGCGGCCTTTGCCGCCGCGGCCGCGGCCATCGCCGCATTCGCCGCACCGGTCCCGATCGACGCCGCGCTGCGCCTGCCGCTGGCGGCCACGCTGGGCCTCGCGGCGCTGCTGGCCGCCGCCGGCGCCGGCCTCGTGCGCCGCGCGCTGCAGCATGCGCAGGCCGTCGACGCCGGCGAGCGCGAGGCGCGCACGCTGCTGGCGCTGGCCGCCGACGCCTGCTGGGAACTCGACGCCGAGCACCGCCTCGTCGCCCTGCGCCGCCGCCACGGCGACGCGCTGACCGCCGGCGAAGGCCTGGGCCGCGTGCCCTGGGAGCTGCCGCAGTTCGGCTGCGACGAAGAGACGCTGGACCTGCTGCGCGCCGACCTGGACGCCCGTTCGCCGTTCCGCGAGCGCCTGGTGCACTGGCTGGGCACCGAAGGCCGGCCGCGTTCGCTGCTGGTCAGCGGCGAGCCGCGGCGCGACGCAAGCGGCAAGTTCGTCGGCTTTCGCGGTGTCGCGCGCGACGTCAGCGCCGAGATGGCGGCGCGCCGGGCGCTAGCCGCCGCCGAGACGCGCTACGAAGAGTTGTTCGCACGCATCCCGACGCCGCTGGTGCTGCACCGCCGCGGCCGTGTGCTCGACGCCAACCCGGCGGCGCTGTCGCTGCTCGGCTGCGAGACGCTGGAGACCCTGGTCGGCCACGAGCTGCTCGGCGCCTACGAAGCCGGCGAATCGCGCGAGCGCGAACGCCGCCGCTTCGAAGAACTGGAAGACGCGCCGGTCGGCGCCGCGCTGGCGATCGCCGACTTCCGCCTGCAGCCACGTGGCGGCGAACGCCTGTCGGTGCGGGCGATCTCGGTGCGCATCGAGGCCGAAGGCGGCCCGGCGACGCTGTCGATCTACGCCGACGACACCGAGCGCCTGGCTGCCGAGCAGACGCTGCGCCGCTCCGAGGCCGTGCTGACGCATCTGTTCGCCAGCAGCCCCGAGCTGATCACGCTGACCGACCTGGCGACCGGCCGCTTCACGATGGTCAACGAGACCTTCGTGCGCGCCACCGGCTTCGCCGCCACCGACGTCGTCGGCCGCACGGCGATCGAGCTCGGCCTGTGGCGCCACGACGACCAGCGCCGGCTGTTCGCCGAGCAGATGCAGCGCGGCGGCTGCGCCACCGAGCTGCCGGCCGAGTTCCGCGCCCGCGACGGCCGTGTGCTGGCGGTGCAGGTCTCGGGCACACGCTTCAGTGTCGAGGGCCACGACTACCTCGTCGTCAACGCACGCGACGTCACCGAGACCGAACGCAGCCGGCGCGAGCGCGAGGCGATCCTGGAGAACGCGTCGATCGGCATCGCCGTCACGCGCCAGGGCCGCTTCATGCTGGCCAACCGGCGCTTCGAGCAGATGTTCGGCTGGCCGCCCGGCGGCCTGGTCGAACGCCCGGCGGCGGTGGTCTGGCCGGGCAACGACGAGATCGTCGAGATCGCGCGCGGCACGCTGCCGGCGCTGACGCGCGGCGAACCGATCGAGCTCGAAGGCCACGCCCAGCGCCGCGACGGCAGCAGCTTCGTCGCCCGCCTCGTCGTCAAGGCCGTCGACCCGGTCGACCCGGCGCGCGGCGGCGCGGTCTGGATCGTCGAGGACGTCACCGAACGGCGCGAGTTCGAGCGCCGGCTGGGCGCCGCACGCGACGCCGCCGAGGCCGCCAACCGCGCCAAGAGCGCCTTCCTGGCCAACACCAACCACGAGCTGCGCAACCCGCTCAACGGCATGATCAACCTCGCCAAGCTGGCGCGCGACGCCAAGCTCGACGAGAAGCTGCGCCAGCAGTACCTGGACCACATCGCCGAGAGCGCGCAGTCGCTGGCGGCGATCGTCTCGGACATCCTGGACGTCTCCAAGATCGAGGCCGGCCGCATGGAGCTGGCCAGCGAGCCCTTCGACCTCGTCGAGCTGCTGCGCGGCGCGCAGCGTGTCTACACGACGATGGCCGCGGCACGCGGGCTGGCGCTGGAGTTCGACATCGGGCCGGGGCTGGACGGCACCGTCGTCGGCGACCCGCTGCGCGTGCGCCAGATCGTCACCAACTTCCTCGGCAACGCGCTGAAGTTCACCGCCCAGGGCGGCGTGCGTGTCGTCGCGCGGCGCGTGCCCGGCGGCCGCGTGCGCCTGGAGGTGCACGACAGCGGCCCGGGCATCGACGCGGCGACGCAGGCGCGGCTGTTCCGGCCGTTCACCCAGGCCGACGAGTCGACGACACGGCGTTTCGGCGGCACCGGGCTCGGGCTGTCGATCTGCCGCGAACTGGCGACGCTGATGGGCGGCGAGGTCGGTGTCGACAGCCAGCCCGGCAGCGGCAGCGTGTTCTGGGCCGTGCTGCCGCTGCCGCGCAGCCTGGCGCCGGCGGCGTCGACACCGGCCGCGGTAGCCGCCGCGGCACCGGCCTCGACTGCCGCGGCGCCGCGCGAACTGGCCGGCGCGCGCGTGCTGATGGCCGAGGACAACCCGGTCAACATGATGATCGCCGTCGCGCTGCTGGAGCGCTGGGGGCTGGAAGTCGAGCAGGCGGTCGACGGCCGCCAGGCCGTCGAGGCGGTGGAACGTGCCGCCGCCAGCGGCCGGCCTTTCGACGCCGTGCTGATGGACGTGCAGATGCCGGTGATGAGCGGCTACGAGGCGACGCGCACGCTGCGCTACCGCGAGGCCGGCCGGCGGCTGCCGATCATCGCCTTGACCGCCGCGGCGCTGGTCAGCGAACGCGAGGCGGCGATCGCCGCCGGCATGGACGATTTCCTGACCAAGCCGATCGACGCCGACAAGCTGCGCGAGACGCTGGCCCGCTGGGTCCGGGCCTCGGCCTGAGCCGGTCGTTCAGTCGAGCGTCACCTCGGTGCGCACCGTGCCGGCGCGGTCGGCGCTGGCGACGAGCCCGATCGCCGCTCCACGCGGCCCCTGCACGACCCATTCGACGACCGCGCGGTCGGCGGTGATCTCGCGCTGCGGCAGGAAGGCCTGCAGCGACTGGCGCGGCGCGTGGCCGTCCAGGTGCGGGCCTTCGATGCGCTCGCGGCCCGAGATCAGCGTGCACTCGGGCGGCAGGTGGATGCGGAACACCGTGCCGCGCACCGTCTTGCGTTCGATCGCACGTTTGCTGATGTTCGACGGCAGGTAGCCGGCGTTGCCGACGGCCAGGCGCACGCGCCAGGTGTCCGGGCCCAGCGCCCGGACCTCGGCGCGCAGCAGCTCGAGCTTGGGCAGCGACAGCGCCAGCTGCGTCAGCCAGGCCGGGAAACGCGCCGCCTCGCGCTCGCGCAGTTCGGGCGGCGGGTTGCGCCAGTAGTTCATGCGGTCCCAGCCGCCGAGCTCGACCATGCCCAGCTGCGGGTGGCGGAACGGGTACCAGTCGACGTGCGCCTGGCCGCCGCACTGCTCGTCGCTCCACTTCAGCAGCTTCAGGTCGTCCTCGGGCGGGTGGTCGCGGTACCACTCGATCCACTTGTAGTCGGTGATGCCGGCTTCCTTGTTCGGCGCCCAGATCTCGACCGTCCAGAACAGCGCGCCGAGGTGCTCGTAGACCCAGTCCTGGGTGCCGGTGATGACTTCCTTCGGGTGGTACTTGAAGTCGTGGAAGGTGCTGATCGCCGGGTAGCCGGTGAGCTTGGCGCCGATGTCCGACAGGCGCTTGTAGATCCACAGGTCCTCGGGCGTCATGTCGTCGTCGGACTGGGTGCCCATCGGCCGCAGGATGACGCCGCTGTGGGTGTGGAAGCTGACCGCGGCGCCGACGTTGGGGTGGCGCACGAGGAAGTCGACCATCGCACGCACCTCGGGCTCGCTGGCCGGGTAGGGGCCGGCGCCGACCTGCTCGAACTCCTGGCGCCAGTAGGCGGGGAAGTTGCGGTTCAGGTCCAGGCCCTCGACGTCGCGGTTGGCGCTGATGCGCACGCCGTCGAAGTGCTTCAGCGTGCCTTCGGGGATCAGCCGGTAGTACTCGCCGCCGAACTCGCCGGGCTCGCGCGCGACCATCAGCCGCGGCTCGTCGGCGTTTTTCTTCCACGGGCCGTGCGGGTCGGGCACGCGCATGTAGAGGATGCGGCCGTCGCCGTCGACATCCTCGATCGTCAGGCCGTCGACCGGCTCCTCGGCGTAGGGGTAGGGCCGCGTCGACGAGCGGATGTGGCGCGGGCGGTCGGCGAGCGCGAGTTCGGCGCCGTCGGGGTTCAGGCGCGGGCAGAGGTAGACGGCACGCGTGTCCAGCAGCTGGCGGATCTTCTCGTCGCCGGCTTCGTAACCCGTGACGAGCTGGTGCAACCAGTACAGGCAGGCGGTGCTGGCGGTCAGCTCGGCGGCGTGGATGTTGCCGTCGACCCAGAACGCGGGTTTGTCGCGGTCGTCACCGGTGTCGGCGTTGCTCAGCACCACGAGCCAGATGTCGCGGCCTTCGTGGCTTTTGCCGATGGACTCCAGGCGCACCAGCCCGGGACAGGCGGTGGCGTAGTCGGCCAGCAGGCGCGAGAGTTCGGCGTGGCGGTAGAAGACGTCGAAACGGGGGACGGGAATGGCGGCCATGGTGTCGTCGCGGCGAAAGACCGCGGCGATTGTGGCGCGCCCCGCGCGCGCGTGGGGCTCAGGCGCGGCGCTGCAGCCGGCACTCGCCGTCGACGAAGACGCGCAGCTCGCCCGGCTCGAAAGCCGACCAGGGCTCGCCGGCGGTCAGCGGCTCGGTGGCGACGATGGCGACGCGGTCGCCGGGCTGGGTCAGCGCGGCGAAGTCGACCGTCAGGTCCTCGTCGGCCAGCGTCGCGGCGCCGAAGGGATGGCGGCGCTCCAGCGAATGCAGCTTCGTCGAGCCGTGCGCCCAAAGCGCCTGGCCGTTGGACAGCAGCAGGTTGAAGGTGCCGTGGCGCGCCGGCAGCGGCAGCAGCTCGGCCAGCGTGCGGCTCAGCTCGTCGATCGTCGGCAGGTCGGCGTGCGCCTTGTCCAGCTCCTGCATCAGCCAGCAGAAGGCACGTTCGCTGTCGGTGTCGCCGACCGGGCGGAAGGCGCCGTGCAGGCGCGGCGCGAAGTCCTTCAGGTCGCCGTTGTGCGCGAACACCCAGTAGCGGCCCCAGAGCTCGCGCACGAACGGGTGCGTGTTCTCCAGCGCGACGCGGCCCTGCGTCGCCTTGCGGATGTGGGCGACGACGTTGAGGCTCTTGATCGGGTAGTGCTTGACCAGCTCGGCCACCGGGCTCGAACGCGCGCCGTGGTGGTCGATGAAGTGGCGCAGCCCGCGTTCCTCGAAGAAGCCGATGCCGAAGCCGTCCTTGTGCTCGTCGGCCCGGCAGGCCAGCCCGGCGAAGCTGAACATCACGTCGGTCGGCGTGTTGGCGTTCATGCCGAGCAGCTGGCACATAGTTACTCGAACATCAGCTTGGTGATGCCGCTCCAGCTGAGCAGGCGGCCGGGGTTCTGGCGCTCCTCGAGCACCGCGCTCATGCGCCGCAGGATGCGCGGGCTGCGGCGGGCGCGCCAGACGACGAGGTCGGCCAGCCAGGGCCGGTGGTTGACGTGCGAGGCCTTCTCGTAGAGCGCGAAGCGCGGCTTCAGGCCGGCCAGCGCGGCTTCGTGGCGCGCGCGCACGGCGGCGTCGTCGCCGCCTTCGATGACGGCGGCGGCGGCCAGCAGGCCGGTTTCCAGCGCCTTGCCGATGCCTTCGCCCGAGAAGGCGTAGGTGCTGCCGGCGGCTTCGCCGGTGACCAGCATCCCGGGGCGCGACCAGCGTGCGCCACCCAGCGAGCAGCGCAGCGGCGCGCCCTTCCAGTCGCCACGCAGCTCGCCGCGTTCCAGCAGCTCGGCCGCCGGCGCGTGCACCGAGGCGAAGGCTTCGAGCATCTGGCGCAGGTTGACGTCGCGCATCGAGGCGCGGCCGCCTTCTTCGGTCGCGTGGCTGCCGGTCAGCCCGGCGCCGACGTTGAAGACGCCGCCCGGGCCGGGGAAGATCCAGCCGTAGCCGCCCGACAGCCGCGGGTGCCAGACGATCTGCAGTTCGCGCAGCGTCTGCGCCAGCTCCGGGTGGTGCACGTAGCCGCGCAGGGCGACGCCGCTGGGCGCACGGCGCTCGCAGACGCCGGCCGCGACCAGCGGCGGCACCGAGGCGCCGGTGGCCAGCACGACCCAGCGCGCCTGGACCTCGTGTTCGCCGTCGGGCCCCTTGAGCCGCGCGCCGACGACCCGTTCGCCGTCGAGCAGCGGGGCGACGAAACGCCAGGGCGCGGCGAAGCGTGCGCCGGCCTCGCGCGCCGAACGGCAGACGATGTCGTCGAGTTCGCGCCGCGGCAGCACGGCCAGCGTGCCGGGCACGTCGACGTGGCCGCCGCGCGGCGCGACGCAGCGCACGTGCTGGGCGCGGAAGGCGCGGTCCATCACCTCGTCGTAGACGCCGAGCGCACGCAGCGCGGCGTGGGCGTCGGGGATCAGGCCGTCGCCGCAGACCTTTTCGCGCGGGAACTCGTGCTGGTCGACGAGCAGCACGTCGCGCCCGGAACGGGCGAGCGTGCGCGCGCAGGCGCTGCCGGCCGGACCGGCGCCGATGACGAGCACTTCGCAGGCAGCCGGAAGCACGGTGGACGACACGCGGGCGATTGTAGGGAGCGCCGTGGCGCGGTCGGCGGCTTGACCGCCCTCAATCTTGCGCCCCGGACCGCGGCGCAAGATGGCCGCAATCGAGGCTCCGAAGAGCCCTGCTGAGGAGAAGACGATGTCCACCCACCTGACGGCGGGCCAACGGGCATTGCTGGAGGCCGCGCTCGTGCAGCGGCAGCATCAGCTCGACCGCCGGCTCGAAGAGCACCACCAGGGCCTGTCGCGCGCCGAGCACGCGCACGAGCTGCGCGACGACCACGACGAGCAGCGCCAGCGCGAGGACGAACGAGACGTCGACATGGCGCTGTCCGACCTGGAGCTGCGTGAACTGGGCGAGGTCAGCGCCGCGCTGCGCCGGCTGCAGGCCGGCGAGTACGGCCGCTGCACCGACTGCGACGAACCCATTGCCTTCGACCGGCTGAAGGCCGAGCCCTGGGCGCAGCGCTGCGTCGGCTGCGAGAGCCGACGCGAACGCGCACCGCGTTAGGCCGCGGCCTTCACCTTCAGCCGCCAGGCGTGCAGCAGCGGCTCGGTGTAGCCGGACGGCTGCTTGGTGCCCTTGAAGACCAGATCGCAGGCCGCCTGGAAGGCGGCGCTTTCCTTGGCGCGGCCGGCCATCGCGCGGTAGGCGGGGTCGCCGGCGTTCTGCTGGTCGACGACCTTGGCCATGCGCTTGAAGGTGGCGCGCACACGGGCCTTGTCGACGACGCCATGCTCCAGCCAGTTGGCGATGTGCTGGCTGGAGATGCGCAGCGTCGCGCGGTCTTCCATCAGGCCGACGTCGTGGATGTCGGGCACCTTGGAGCAGCCGACGCCCTGGTCGACCCAGCGCACGACGTAGCCGAGGATGCCCTGCACGTTGTTGTCGAGCTCCTGCTGGATCTCGGCGTCGTTCCACCTGGCCTTCTTGACGACCGGCACCGTCAGCAGGCCTTCGAGCAGGGCCTCGCGCTCGGCGTCGACGTCGGTCTTCTCCAGCGTCTTCTGGATCTTGAAGACGTCGACCTGGTGGTAGTGCATCGCGTGCAGCGTCGCTGCGGTCGGGCTGGGCACCCAGGCGGTGTTGGCGCCGGCCATCGGGTGGGCGATCTTCTGCTGCAGCATCGCGCCCATCAGGTCGGGCATGGCCCACATGCCCTTGCCGATCTGCGCCTTGCCGCGCAGGCCGCACTCCAGCCCGACGAGCACGTTCTGGCGCTCGTAGGCCTGGATCCAGGCGGTGGTCTTCATGTCGCCCTTGCGCAGCATCGCGCCGGCCTTCATCGCGGTGTGCATCTCGTCGCCGGTGCGGTCGAGGAAGCCGGTGTTGATGAAGGCCACGCGGTCGGCGGCGGCGGCGATGCAGGCCTTGAGGTTGACGCTGGTGCGGCGCTCCTCGTCCATGATGCCGAGCTTGACGGTCGCCTTGGGCAGGCCCAGCAGCGCCTCGACGCGGCCGAACAGCTCGCTGGCGAAGGCGACTTCGGCCGGGCCGTGCATCTTCGGCTTGACGATGTAGATCGAGCCGGCGCGCGAGTTGACGATGCCGTTGGCGCCGTGGCGCTGCAGGTCGTGCAGCGCGATCGCCGTCGTGACGACGGCGTCGAGCATGCCTTCGGGGATCTCGCGCTCGTCGTCGCCGAACAGCACCGCCGGCGTCGTCATCAGGTGGCCGACGTTGCGCACGAAGAGCAGCGAGCGGCCGTGCAGCACGACCTCCTCGCCGTTCGGGCCGGTGTAGCGGCGGTCGGGGTTCAGGCCACGCGTGAAGGTCTTGCCGGCCTTGGTGATCTGCTCGGTCAGCGTGCCCTTCAGGATGCCCAGCCAGTTGGAATAGGCCAGCACCTTGTCGGCGCCGTCGACGACGGCCACCGAGTCCTCCAGGTCGAGGATGGTCGACAGCGCCGCCTCGACGACGAGGTCGCAGACGCCGGCCGGGTCGGACGCGCCGATCGTCGTGCCGCGGTCGATGCGCAGGTCCAAGTGCAGGCCGTGGTGCACGAACAGCACCGACGACGGCGCGCCGGCCTCGCCCTGATAACCGACGAACTGCGCCGGCTTCTTCAGCGCGACGGCCTTGCCGTCCTTCAGCGTCACGACGAGCTGGCCGCCTTCGACGCGGTAGCCGGTGGAGTCGATGTGCGAGCCCTTGGCCAGCGGCACCGTGCGGTCGAGCACGTGGCGCGCGTACTCGACGACCTTGGCGCCGCGCACCGGGTTGTAGGCGCCGGCGCGCGTCGCGCCGTCGGTCTCGGGCAGGGCGTCGGTGCCGTAGAGCGCGTCGTACAGCGAACCCCAGCGTGCGTTGGCGGCGTTCAGCGCGTAGCGCGCGTTGGTGATCGGCACGACGAGCTGCGGGCCGGCCTGCAGCGCGAGCTCGCTGTCGACGTTCTTCGTCGTCGCCTTCACCTTGGCCGGCACCGGTACCAGGTAGCCGATCTTCTCGAGGAAGGCGCGGTACTTGGCCATGTTCTTGATCGGGCCCGGGTGCTTGGCGTGCCAGGCGTCGAGTTCGGTCTGCAGGCGGTCGCGTTCGGCCAGCAGCGCGGCGTTCTTCGGCGCCAGGTCGGCGACGATGGCGTCGAAGCCGGCCCAGAAGGCGGCGGGCTCGACGCCGGTGCCGGGCAGCACCTGGTCTTCGATGAAGCGGGCCAGCAGCGTGTCGACGTGCAGTCGGTGGAAGGTCGTGCGCATGAGGGGGCGTTTCAGGAAGGAAAGAAGGACAGGACGTCGCGCAGGCTGGTGCCGGTGCGCGTGGGAGCGGTAGCTAGCTGTTCGGGCGGCAGGCCGGCGCGGTTGACCCACAGCGTCGTGAAGCCGAACCAGGTGGCGCCCAGCGCGTCCCAGCCGTTGCTGGAGACGAAGAGGATCTCGCGCGCCGCGACACCCAGCGTCGCCGGCGCCAGCGCGTAGGCGGCGGGGTCGGTCTTGTAGCGCTGCGCCGGCTCGACGCTGATCACGTGCTGCAGCAGCGGCGCGAAGCCGGCGCTGCGCACGGCGACGGCCAGCATCTCGGGGTCGCCGTTGCTGAGGATGGCGGCCGGGACGCCGCGCGCCTTCAGCGCCTCCAGCACTTCGCGGTTCTCGGGGAAGGCGCTGAGGTGGCGGTACTGGTTCATCAGCCGCTCTTCGCTGGCGGCGTCGAGCACCAGGCCGCGGCGCGCGACGGCGTAGCGCAGGCCGGCCCGCGTGAGGTCCCAGAATGGCCGGTAGCGGCCGCTCATCGACACCAGCCGGGTGTATTCGATCTGCTTGTCGCGCCAGATCTGCGCCAGCGCCTCGCCGTGGCCGGGGAACAGCTGCTCGGCGAGCAGGCCGACGCTGTAGACGTCGAACAGCGTGCCGAACGCGTCGAAGACGACGGCGCGGGGCGGAGCAGGCGTGCGGGCGACCATGATCCGGTGAATCTAAGCGCGGAATCGCCGGCGATTGCGTACGCCAGAGTTCGAAGTGCTCTGCGCTGAGCGCACGAAACGGGGGCGATTCCAACCCTGAACGCACGGATGGGCCGTAAGATCATCGGCAACTCGAACCCGATACCCGACGAATCGCGCCGATGCCGCGTCTGAAGCAGATCGAATCCTTCGTCGCCGTCGCGACCAAGGGCAGCCTGACCGCCGCGGCGAATGCCGAGGGCGTGGCCCCGGCGGTGATCGGCCGGCGCATCGACGCATTGGAAGAACGCCTGGGCGTCAAGCTGATGCTGCGCACGACGCGGCGCATCACGCTGACCCACGAAGGCAGCGCCTTCCTCGAGGACTGCCAGAAGGTGCTGGAGGACCTGGGCAACGCCGAAGCCAGCGTCAGCGCCGGCGGCGTCAAGGCCAGCGGCCATCTGCGCATAACCGCGCCGGCGGGGTTCGGCCGCCGCCACGTCGCGCCGCTGGTGCCGCGTTTCCTCGCCGAGCATCCCGACGTCAGCCTGTCGCTGAACCTCAGCGACCGCGTCGTCGACATCGTCAACGAGAGCTTCGACTGCGCGATCCGCGTCGGCGACCTGGCCGACTCCAGCCTCGTCAGCGTGCGCCTGGCCGACAACCGCCGGTTGTGCGTCGCGACGCCGGCCTACCTGAAGCGGGCCGGCGTGCCGCAGACGCCGGCCGACCTGGCGCGCCACGAATGCCTGACGCTGTCATCGGACGCCAGCCAGACGCGCGGCTGGGCCTTCCAGGTCGACGGCCAGGTGGAACATCTGCGCCCGAGCGGGCGGCTGGACTGCAGCGACGGCCAGGTGCTGCACGCCTGGTGCGTGGCCGGCCTGGGCATCGCCTGGCGCAGCACCTGGGAGGTGCAGCAGGACATCGCCGCCGGCTATCTGGTGGCGGTGCTGGAGGACTACGCCGCGCCGCCGAACGGCATCTACGCCGTCTTTCCGCAGCGCCGGCTGCTGCCGTTGCGCGTGCGGCTGTGGATCGACTTCGTCAAGCACAGCTACGGCGACCCGGGCTACTGGGCCCGGGCCGCCGGATGACTCAGGAGGAAGCCTTGTTCGACAGGCATTCCTTCATGAAGGCCTTGCGCTCGTCGCCGGTCTTGCCGGTGGCTTGCGTGTTGCACGCCTTCATGCGCTCCTGCGGCGTGGCGGCCTTCGCCGGCTTGGCCGACAGGCACTCCTTCATGAAGGCCTTGCGTTCGTCGCCGGTCTTGCCGGCGGCGTCCGCGTTGCAGGTCTTCATCTTGCTTTGCTGGGCCGTCTCGGCGGCGAGCGCGGGGCCGCAGGCCAGCAGACTGGCGAGCGCGGCGACAATGATCGTGTTCTTCATGTTGTATCTCCTTGATTGCCCTGCGGGGCCGGAACCGATTGGACCAGACGCCCCGACACCGGGCCAGGGGGAATCGTGTCGTATTTCCAGGCCGGCGCTTGTGACATCCGCGCCCGCCCCCGAAGATAGGCGCCCATGATCTCGCTGGAGGGGGTGCCGTCGGCCCTGGTGGCCCGCAATCAGAGCTGGGTGCGGCAGCAGGCGCAGTCGCTGGTGCGGCATTTGCCGGCCAACGTCGAGAAAGCCGACCTGATCCAGGTCGGGCTGATCGCCGTCGCGCAGGCCTCGCTCAGCTTTGTCTGGGAGGGCGACACCGAGTCCGAAGAGGCGCGCGAGGCCTTCGCGCGTTATGCCCGCCAGCGCGTGCGCGGCGCGATGATCGACGAGCTGCGCCAGATGGACGTGCTGACACGCGCCCAGCGCCGCAAGATCAAGGTGATGCAGATCGCACGCGAACGCTGGCGCTCGAAGAACGGCACCGAACCCGGCCTCGCGGAGCTGGCGAAGCTCTGCAAGATGGACGTCGACGAGATCGCGCTGCTCGAGCAGCTGGCCCAGGCCAGCCAGCAGCGCAGCAGCACCGGCGGCGACGACGACGAACCCGACTTCGCCGAACGCCATCACCCGGCGACCGAGAAGGACGAGGTCGAGGCGCGTGTGGACACCGCCATCGTGCTGCGCCACCTGGAGACCTTCTTCGCCCAGCTGCCGGAACGCGAGCGCCAGGTCATCGACGCCTACCTGGGCGTCGGCATGACGCCGGTCGAACTGGCGGCGTCGCTGAAAGTGACGCCGTCGCGCGTGTCGCAGATGTACCACGGGCTGCTGCGCCGCATGGCGGTGCGTTTCGGCCACGCGCCGCAGCAGCGCGCCACCGACCGCGCTCGCCGCCCCAGCCGCGCCGACATGGAAGCGCTGGTCGCGCAGCGCGAACGCGATCTGCAGGCGCAGCCCGAGTCCGGGCCGTGGGGCGAGATGATGGAAGACGTGCTGGTCTCGCCCGCCGAACGTTTCGGCATCCGCATCGACGTGCCGCCCGGGACGCGCTGGTAGGCGTCGGGCCGGCTCCCGGCCCTAAAGAATGCGCCGCGGGTGCGCCATCGCCTCGTGCGCGGCGTGCAGGCGACGCACCAGCACGCCGATGAAGGCCTGGTCGAAGCGGTGGCGCGTGTCCACCGACAGCTGGCCCAGCGTCTCGGGCGTGAACGCGATGCTGGTCAGCGGTTCGGAGACGAGGATGTCGGCGCTGTGCGTGCGCAGCTCCTCGCTGGGCGCCAGGTAGGCCATCTCGCCGACCGAGGTGCCGGTGCCCAGGCGCGCGACCCGCTGGCCGTCGCGGTAGACGTCCACCTGGCCGGCGGCAACGATGTGGAAGGTGTTGCCGGTGTCGCCCTTGCGGTACAGCGCGTGGCCATAGGGAAAGCGCTGCCACTTCGCGCGGTGCACCACCTCCCAGAGTTCGACGTCGCCGAAACGCGAGAAGAACTCCAGCTTGCGCAACAGGCTGAAGCGCTCGGAATCGAGCACGTTCTGGGCGTGGCCGTGCGTGACCTCGCGGTTGGCGACCAGCTCCGACAGCGCCTGCGCGAACTCGTTCCAGTCGGCCGGGCGCTCCTCGCGCTTCTTGCCCAGCGCGCGCAGGATCAGCGCCTCCAGCCGCGGCGGCACGCCTTCGCGCAGCAGCCCGAGCTGCGGCGGCGCGGCGCGGTAGATCTGGTGCATCAGCGCCGGCTGCTGCTGGGCGTCGAAAGGCGGGCGGCCGGCGATCAGGTGAAACAGCACCGCGGCCAGCGAATAGATGTCGGCGCGGCAGTCCAGCGTGTCGCCGTCGAGCTGCTCGGGCGACATGTAGGCCAGCGAGCCGACGCGGTAGATCTGCGTGCGCTCGGTGTCGAAGTTGAAGACGCTGCCGAAGTCGGTGATCTTGACGTCGACGACCTGGTCGCCGTCGAGCACCGCCAGCAGGTTGGCCGGCTTGACGTCGCGGTGGATCAGGCCCTGGCGGTACATGTAGTCCAGCGCCATCGCGCACTTGAAGCCGATTTCGACGATCTGGTCCAGCGGCAGCAGCGCGTCGGCGCGGCAGAAGCGGCGCAGCGTCACGCCGGGCACGTACTCCATCACCAGGTAGGGCGCCTGCACGTCGGCCACGGCGTCGAGGATGCGCACGACGTTGGGGTGCTGCAGCCGGCCGACGAGCGCCGCCTCGGCGGCGAAGAAACGCTGCTGGAAGTGGCTTTCGCGCGAATCGGCGGCCAGCGCCGGGCGCACGCGCTTGATCGCCACGTCCTCCTCGCGGAAGTCGTCGCGGGCGCGGAAGACCTCGCTGGTCGCACCCTCTCCGAGGCGTTCGAGCACGCGGTACTTGCCGATGCGCTCGGGCAGCTCGGCGTCGAAGAAGGTGGTGGTCGCGGTGGGGGCGTCGGTCATCGTCGCAGCCGGGTGAGGCCGGCCGATGTTGCCACCATCGCGGCCGGGCGGCGAGCCCGCGCCGTCCCGGGGGCCCAAAAGTAGAATCGCCCGATGATCCAAGCCAAGCAAGAGCTGCTGCAGGCACTGGCCGCAGCGCTGGCCGAACTGGCCCCCGGCGCCGCCCCGGTCGCCGCCTTCGAGTCCCCCAAGCAGGCCGCCCACGGCGACTTCGCGATCACCGCCGCGATGGCGCTGTCGCGGACGCTGAAGAAGAACCCGCGTGAACTCGGCCAGCAGCTCGTCGCGCTGCTGGAAAAGCAGCCGGCCGTGGCCCGCTGGGTCGAGTCGCTGGAGATCGCCGGCCCCGGCTTCATCAACCTGCGCCTGAAGCCCGCGGCGCGCCAGGCCGTCGTCGCCGAGGTGCTGCAGGGCGGCGAGGGCTTCGGCCTGAAGCCGGCCAACGGCCAGCGCATGATGGTCGAGTTCGTCTCGGCCAACCCGACCGGGCCGCTGCACGTCGGCCACGGTCGCCAGGCGGCGCTGGGCGACTCGATCTGCCGGCTGTTCGAGTCGCAGGGCTGGGACGTGACGCGCGAGTTCTATTACAACGACGCCGGCGTGCAGATCCAGAACCTGGCGACCTCGACGCGCTGCCGCCTGAAGGGCCTCAAGCCCGGCGACGACGGCTGGCCCGAGTCGGCCTACAACGGCGACTACATCGGCGACATCGCCGCCGACTTCGCAGCGAAGAAGACGGTGCACGCCGACGACCGCGCCTTCACCGCCTCGGGCGACGCCGACGACGTCGACGGCATCCGCCAGTTCGCCGTCGCCTACCTGCGCCACGAGCAGGACCTGGACCTCCAGGCCTTCGGCGTGCGCTTCGACAACTACTACCTCGAGTCCAGCCTCTACGCCGACGGCCGCGTCGAGGACACCGTGCGCCGCCTCGTCGCCGCCGGCAAGACCTTCGAGGAAGGCGGCGCGCTGTGGCTGCGCAGCACCGACTACGGTGACGACAAGGACCGCGTGATGCGCAAGTCCGACGGCACCTACACCTACTTCGTGCCCGACGTCGCCTATCACATCGCCAAGTTCGAGCGCGGCTTCACGAAGGTCATCAACGTCCAGGGCAGCGACCACCACGGCACGATCGCGCGCGTGCGCGCCGGCCTGCAGGCCGCCGGTGTCGGCATCCCGGCCGGCTACCCCGACTACGTGCTGCACAAGATGGTCACGGTGATGAAGGGCGGCCAGGAGGTGAAGATCTCCAAGCGCGCCGGCAGCTACGTGACGCTGCGCGACCTGATCGACTGGACCAGCCGCGACGCGGTGCGTTTCTTCCTCATCAGCCGCAAGGCCGACACCGAGTTCGTCTTCGACGTCGACCTGGCGCGCAAGGCCAACGACGAGAACCCGGTCTTCTACGTCCAGTACGCGCACGCCCGCATCTGCTCGGTGCTGGCGCAGTACCAGGGCGAGACCGACTTCGCCGGCGCCGACCTGTCGCGGCTGACGGCGCCGTCGGAGTACGCGCTGATGCTGCAGCTGGCCGCCTACCCGGCGATGCTCGAACGCGCCGCGGCCGAGTTCGCGCCGCACGACGTCGCCTTCTACCTGCGCGACCTGGCCGCGGCCTTCCACAGCTACTACGCCGCCGAACGTTTCCTCGTCGACGACCCGGCGCTGGCGCGCGCGCGCATGGCGCTGCTGGCGGCCACCGCCCAGGTGCTGCGCAACGCGCTGGCGATGCTCGGCGTGTCGGCCCCGACTTCGATGGGGCGCGACGCCCCGGAGGTGCAAGCGTGAAGAAACAGCGCGGCGGCTTCGCGCTCGGCCTCGTCGTCGGCCTGCTCGCCGGGCTGGCGGTGGCGCTGGGCGTGGCGCTCTACATCACCAAGGCCCCGGTGCCCTTCATCGACAAGGTGCCGCAGCGCACGCCCGAGCAGGACAGCGCCGAGGCCGAGCGCAACAAGCGCTGGGACCCGAACGCGCCGCTGGCCGGCAAGGTGCCGCCGATGCCCGAACCGGCAGCCTCGGGCGCCGCACCGGGCGGCCAGGCCGCCACCACGCCGGCCGCGCCGCCGGTGCCGGCCTCCGCGCCGGGCACGCCGCCCGCCACGCGCACCCCGGCGACGCCCGCCACGCCGCCGGCCGCGCAAGGCGGGTCCTCCCGCGATCCGGCGGCCATCCTGTCCGGCCAGTCCACCGACAAGGCCGCTGAAGCGTTCGTGTATTTCGTGCAGACCGGCGCGTTCACGCGCACCGAGGACGCCGAGCAGGAGCGCGCCCGCCTGGCGATGCTCGGCTACGGCGCCAAGGTGAGCGAGCGAGAGCAGGCAGGCAAGACGATGTACCGGGTGCGGACCGGCCCCTACGCCACGCGCGAGGACGCCGAGGCCGTGCAGGGGCGGCTGCAGGCCGCCAACATCGACGCCCGTCTGGTGCGCGCCGAAAAGCCCTGATCAGGGAACCCGGCACCGTCAGCGCCGGTCCATGACCCGTCAACGCTCACTCGAAAGGACTCTCATGAAGCGGCGCGATTTCTCGATCCACCTGGCCGGCACGGGCCTCGGGCTGGCGCTGGCCGGCTCCGCCCATGCGCAGGGCGGGCCGGTCGAGGGCACGCACTACGTGCGGCTGCAGACGGCCGCACCGACCTCGCTGCCCGAGGGCAAGAAGGTCGAGGTCGTGGAGTTCTTCTGGTACGAGTGCCCGCACTGCTACCAGTTCGAGCCGATGCTCGACGCCTGGAGCAAGCGCCTGGCGCCCGACGTCGCCTTCCGCCGCGTGCCGGTGGGCTTCACCGCGCGTCACCAGATCGGCCAGAAGATCTTCTACGCGCTCGAGGAGATGGGTCAGGTGGGCGCGATGCACCGCAAGGTCTTCACCGCGATCCACGCCCAGGGCAAGCGCCTGCTGGCCGAGAAGGACATCGTCGACTTCATGGTCGCCAACGGCCTGGACGGCAAGAAGTTCGCCGACGCCTTCAACTCGTTCAGCGTGGCGACCAAGTCCAACCGTGCGAAACAGCTCTCCGAGGCCTACAAGATCGACGGCGTGCCGGCAATCGGCATCCAGGGCCGGTACTACACTTCCGGCGCACTGGCCGGCAGCCACGAACGTGCGCTGGCCGTCGCCGACTACCTGATCGGCCGCGCCCGCCAGGGCGCCTGAGCAGGGCACGCGCCGGCTTGATCCGGCGCATCGCCCTCGCAACGCGGGGCCCGAAGCCCCTGCCCTCCGGCACGAACTTGTGGCTAGAATGCTTGCAAGTTTCGTGCCGAATATGACGCATCGTTCCCCCCTTCTCCGCCGCGTCGCGCCCTTCGCGCTGGCGCTGCTGTGTGCCGCCGCCGTGGCCGAACGTGCCGACCGCGAGCGCCAGATGGTGGTCGAGGCCGACCGGCCGGGTTCGGTCGACCTGCAGCGCCAGGTCGTCGAGTTCAACGGCAACGTCGTCATCACCCAGGGCACGATGATCATCCGCGCCGACCGCGTCGAGCTGCGCGAGACCTCCGACGGCTACCGCGCCGCCACCGCGCTCGGCACGCCCGGGCACCAGGCCAGCTACCGCCAGAAGCGCGACGGCGTCGACGAGATCGTCGAAGGCCAGGCCGACCGCATCGAATACGACGGCCGCGCCGACACGCTGCGGTTCATCGGCAACGGCGCCGTGCGCCGCCTGCGCGGGTCGATCGTCTCCGACGAGATCACCGGCTCGCAGATCGTCTGGGACAACACCGCCGAGACCTTCAACGTCGCCGGCGGCCAGACGACGAGCGCCAACCCGAGCGGCCGGGTGCGTGCGGTGCTGAGCCCGCGCGCCGACGGCAGCGCGTCCGCCGCGTCGGCACCGGCTTCGGCCGCGCCGCTGGCGCCTTCGCGCACGCTCGGGACCTCGCGCTGATGGACGCCGCGGCCACCGTCAGCCGGCTCGAGGCCGAGCACCTGCAGAAGACCTACGGCGCGCGCCGCGTCGTCAAGGACGTGCACCTGTCGGTCGCCGCCGGCGAGGTCGTGGGCCTGCTCGGCCCCAACGGCGCCGGCAAGACGACGACCTTCTACATGGTCGTCGGCCTGGTGCGTGCCGACGACGGCCAGATCCGCATCGACGGCCAGGCGATCGAACGCCTGCCGATCCACCAGCGCTCGCGCCTGGGTCTGTCCTACCTGCCGCAGGAAGCGTCGATCTTCCGCAAGCTGACGGTCGAGGAGAACATCCGCGCCGTGCTCGAACTGCAGCAGGGCCCGGACGGCCGGCCGCTGAAGCCGGCGCAGATCCAGGAGCTGCTGGACAAGCTGCTGCACGACCTGTCGATCGAGAAGCTGCGCGGCTCGCCGGCGCCGGCGCTGTCGGGCGGCGAGCGCCGCCGCGTCGAGATCGCACGCGCGCTGGCCACCCAGCCGCGTTTCATCCTGCTCGACGAGCCCTTCGCCGGCGTCGACCCGATCGCCGTCATCGAGATCCAGCGCATCATCTCCTTCCTCAAGTCGCGCGGCATCGGCGTCCTGATCACCGACCACAACGTGCGCGAGACGCTGGGCATCTGCGACCGCGCCTACATCATCAGCGAAGGCAGCGTGCTCGCCGAGGGCACGCCGCAGGCGATCGTCGAGAACGCCGAGGTCCGCAAGGTCTACCTCGGCGAGCACTTCCGCATGTGACGCGCCGCCGATGAAGCCGTCCCTCCAAGTCCGCCTTTCGCAGCACCTGGCGCTGACGCCGCAGCTGCAGCAGTCGATCCGGCTGCTGCAGCTGTCGACGCTGGAACTGCACCAGGAAGTCGAGCAGATGCTCGAGCAGAACCCGTTCCTGGAGATGGACGAGGAGTCGCCGACGCCCTTCGACGCGCCGGCCGAACGTGCCACCGCCGACCGCGTCGCCGAGCGTGACGACGGCGACGGCGCCGCCGAGCCGGCGCCGGCCGAAGTCGACGCCGCCGAGTTCGGCACCACCGAACGCGACGACTGGGAGAACGGCACCGAGCGCGACGACTTCGACGGCATCCGCGAGACGCCGACTTCGGCCGCGCCGGAAGGCGACGACGATCTCGACCCGCAGGAGCGCCGCGCCGGCGGCGGCACGCTGCAGGACCATCTGCGCGCCCAGGTCGCCGGCATGCGCCTGTCGCCCGAGGACTTCGCGGCGCTGAACGTGTTGATCGAGTCGCTGGACGACGACGGCTACCTCGCCGACCCGCTGGAGGACATCGCCGCGCGCCTGGCCGACATGCTCGACCTGGACGACGACGAACAGCGCGAGAACCTGCTCGACCGCCTGCAGTGCGCGCTGCGCTGGCTGCAGAGCCTGGAGCCGACCGGCGTCGGCGCACGTTCGTTGTCCGAATGCCTGGTGCTGCAGCTGCGCACGATGGCGCGCTGCGAAGCGCGCGAAGTCGCGATCCGCATCTGCGAGCACTCGCTGGAGCTGCTGGCGCGCCGCGACGTGCGCAAGCTGACCGCCGCCACCGGCGCCGGCGAGGAGCTGCTGCGCCAGGCGCAGGCGCTGATCGTCGCCTGCGAACCCAAGCCCGGGCGGCCGTTCGCGCCGGCCGAGTCGAACATCATCGTGCCCGACGTCATCGTCCAGAAGTCGGGGCGCGGCTTCAAGGTCGTGCTCAACCCGGACGTGATGCCCAAGCTGCGCATCAACGACCTCTACGCCCAGGCGATCCGCGGCCAGCGCGGCAGCGGCGGCGGGCTGTCGTCGCGGCTGCAGGAGGCGCGCTGGTTCATGAAGAACATCCAGCAGCGCTTCGACACCATCCTGCGCGTGTCCAAGGCCATCGTCGAACGCCAGAAGGGCTTCTTCACCCACGGCGCGATCGCGATGAAGCCGCTGGTGCTGCGCGAGATCGCCGACGAGCTGGGCCTGCACGAGAGCACGATCTCGCGCGTGACGACGGCCAAGTACATGGCCACGCCGCAAGGCACCTTCGAGCTGAAGTACTTCTTCGGCAGCTCGCTGAACACCGAGGCCGGCGGCAACGCGTCGAGCACCGCGGTGCGGGCGCTGATCCAGCAGCTCGTCTCGGCCGAGGACGCCAGCAAGCCGCTGTCGGACAGCCAGCTCTCGCAGATGCTCGAGGAGCAGGGCATCCAGGTCGCGCGCCGCACCGTCGCCAAGTACCGCGAGGCGCTGAAGATCGCGCCGGCCTCGCTGCGCCGCGCGATCTGACCCGCTGCACTACAGTGCAGCCAAACCCGGCGCCCGCGCGCCGTCTCGAACCATGACCGTTTCGCTCTTCCTTCCGTGCGCCGGCGGCGTCGAACCGCTGCTGGCCGAGGAGGCCGCCCGCATCACCGGCCGGCCGACCGAAGCCACGCGCGGCGGCGTCTGGGTCGACGGCGACGCCGCCGCGGCGATGGCGCTGAACCTGGAGAGCCGGCTCGCCCAGCGTGTGCTGTGGCCGCTGATCGACGGTCCCTACCGCGACGAGCACGAGCTCTACGAACTCGCGCGCCGCGTGCGCTGGGACGACTGGATCACGCCGCGCCAGACGCTGCGTGTCGACGTCGCGGCACAGCGTTCGCCGCTGAAGAGCCTGAACTTCGCCACGCTGCGCGTGAAGGACGCCGTCTGCGACAGCCTGCGCGAAACGAGCGGCGAACGCCCCAGCGTCGACACCCGCCACCCCGACCTGTCGCTGCAGCTGTACGTCGGCCCCGAGCACGCGACGCTGTATGCCGACACCTCCGGCGAGGCGCTGTTCAAGCGCGGCTGGCGCGACGAACGCGCCGGCGGCGTCAAGGGCGAGGCGCCGCTGAAGGAGACACTGGCCGCGGCGATGCTGGCCGCCGCCGGCTGGCAGGGCCGCGAGGAAGACGGCGCGCTGCTCGACCCCTGCTGCGGCGCCGGCACGATCGCCATCGAGGCCGCGCAGATCGCCTGCGGCATCGCCCCGGGGCTGAAGCGCCGCTTCGCCTTCGAGCGCCTGCTGCCCTTCCGCGACCAGCTCGGCGCCTGGCGCGAGCTGCAGCAGGCGGCGCGCGAACGCGTGCACGCGCCGGCGGTCGAGCTCTTCGCCGGCGACGTCAGCTTCCGCATGACCGATTTCGCGGCGCGCAACGCCGCCAACGCCGGCGTCGGCCAGGCCATCGCCTTCAAGACCGCCGACGCGCTGCAGCGCCCGGCGCCGGCCGAACGCGGCACGCTGATGCTCAACCCACCGTACGGCGAGCGCATCGCGCCCAAGGGCAGCGGCAGCGCACGCGGCGACGCGCCCGGCGGCGCGCGTGAAGGTTTCGACGGCGGCGGCTCGTCGGCCGAGTTCTTCGGCGCCCTGGCCGCGCACTGGAAACGCCGCTACGCCGGCTGGACGGCCTGGGTGCTGAGCCCGGAGATGAAGCTGCCGTCGCTGATGCGGCTGAAGGAAAGCCGGCGCGTGCCGATGTGGAACGGGCCCATCGAATGCCGGCTGTTCCGCTTCGACATGGTCGCCGGGTCCAACAAGGAGGCCGCATGAAACGTCTGCACATCGATTTCGTCAGCGACGTCGTCTGCCCCTGGTGCGCCGTCGGCCTGGCGTCGCTGGAGCGTGCGCTGGAAAACCTGGCCGGCGAGATCGAGGCCGAGATCGAGGTCCGCCCGTTCGAGCTGAACCCCGACATGGCGCCCGAAGGCGAGGCCATCGACGAACATCTTCAGCGCAAGTACGGCGGCGCGCCCGAGCAGTTCGCCGCCGTGCGGCGCACGCTGGCCGAACGCGACGCGGCGGTCGGCTTCGCCTTCGGCGAGCGCACGCGCATCTGGAACACCTTCGACGCCCACCGGCTGCTGCACTGGGCCGGTCTCGAAGGCCGGGCGCTGGAGCTCAAGCGCGCGCTGCTCGCCGCCTACCACGGCGAAGGCCGCAACCCGAGCGACCACGAGGTGCTGGCCACCATCGCCGCCGAAGCCGGGCTGGACGCCGCGCGGGCGCGCGAGATCCTCGAGACCGGCGAGTTCGCCGACGCCGTGCGCGCCGAGGAGCAGCGCTGGCTGGGGCTGGGCATCCGCTCGGTGCCGGGCGTCGTCGTCAACGAACGCCACCTGATCTCCGGCGGCCAGCCGCGCGAGGTCTTCGAGCAGGCGCTGCGCGAGATCGCGGCCCAGGGCTGATCAGCCGGCTTCGTGCGCGATCGGCGCCAGCCGGTCGAACCAGGGCGCGTCGGCTTCCAGCTCGGCGGCCAGCTGCAGCAGCGTCGCTTCGTCGCCTTGCCGGCCGACGGCCTGCACGCCCAGCGGCAGACCGTCGGGCGTCCAGTGCAGCGGCAAGCTCATCGCCGGCACGCCGGCCAGGTTGGCGAGCTGCGTGAACGGGTACGGCGCCAGGTTCTGCACGAACAGGCGCTGCACGCGTGCATCGAGCGCGCTCCAGCGCGCCAGCGGCGCGAGCAGGCCGGTGGCGAGCAGCGCGTCGGTCAGCCGGGCCTCGGCCGGCGGCGGATCCAGCGTGCCGTGCGGCAGCGCAGGGCGGGCGGTCGTCGGCGTCAGCCAGACGTCGTAGCGGCCGAAGAACACGCCCAGCGTGCGCGCGAACTCGTTCCAGAGCGCCAGGCTGGCGGCCAGCTCGGCGCCGCCCAGGCGCCGTCCGTAGGCGGCCATCACCCGCGTCAGCGGCTCGAACTCGGTGTCTGGCGCCCCCAGCGCACGCGCCTGCGCCATCACCGCCGGCACCTGGGCGGCGTAGAGCGTCAGGTAGCAGGCGGCGACGGCGCGGCCGTCGATCGGCGGCGCCGCGTCCTCGACCTGATGGCCCAGCGCCGCCAGCCGGCGCGCCGTGGCCTGAACGGCGGCCACGGCCTCGGCGTCGACCTCGGTGCCCAGCGGCGAGGCGGTCGTGAACACGATGCGCAGCCGCGGCGGCGGCCGGCGCAGCGCGGCGACGAAGCGTTCGACCGGCGCCGCGCCGGTGAACGGGTCGCCGGGCTCGGGGCCGCAGAGGATGTCCAGCGCCAGCGCGCTGTCGCGCACGCTGCGCGAGATCACGCCTTCGGAGCAGGCGCCGAACCAGACCTCGCCCAGCCCCGGGCCGTTGGAGATGCGGCCGCGCGACGGCTTCAGCGCGAACAGGCCACAGAACGCGGCCGGAATGCGCAGCGAACCGCCGCCGTCGTTGCCGCCGGCCATCGGGACGACACCGGCGGCGACCGCCGCCGCCGAACCACCGCTGGAGCCGCCGGCGTTGCGGCCCGGGTCCCAGGGGTTGGCGACCGGGCCGAAGGCGCGCGAGTCGCTGATGCCCTTGAGCCCGAACTCGGGCAGGTTGGTCTTCGCGAAGACGGTCGCGCCAGCGTCGAGCAGCCGGCGCAGCACCGCGGCGTGCACCGGCGCGACGAAACGTTCTCCGGCGCGGCTGCCGTAGCTCGTCGGCAGGCCGGCAACGTCGGCGACGCTGTCCTTGACGACGAAGGGAACGCCGGCCAGCGGGCCGGCGGCGCCGCGTGCGAGCTGGGCCTCGGCCAGCGCCGGCAGCCAGCGCGTGACGGCGTTCAGACGCGGCTGCACACGTTCGGCCTGGGCGCGCGCGAGGTCGAGCAGCTCACGCGCCGAGACCTCGCCGCGACGCACCAGATCCGCCAGCGCGGTGGCGTCGTAGCGCAGGTACTCGTCGTGCCGCATCGGCGGCCATTCTGGCGGCGGCACGGGCCGCCGCGCAGCCGGTCAGACCCGCAGCCCGGCCCAGCTCAGCACCGCCAGCGGTGCGGTGTCGGCGCGCAGCACACGCGGGCCCAGGCCGACGGCGGCGAAGCCGGCGGCTTCGGCGGCGGCCTCCTCGGCCGGCGACAGGCCACCTTCGGGGCCGCTCAGCGTGCAGAAGGCGACGCCGGCCGGAAGCACCTCGGCCAGCGGGCGTGCGCCGGGGCGCGGGCTCAGCAAGAGGCGCGTGCCGAGAGCGGGCAACGCGCCCAGCCAGGCCGCCAGCGGCCGCACCGGCGCGATGTGCGGCACACGGGTGCGGCCGCACTGCTCGCAGGCGGCGACGGCCACCGCCTGCCAGTGCGCCTGCTTGCGCTCGGCGCGTTCGCCGTCCAGGCGCAGCACCGAACGTTCGCAGACCAGCGGCTGGATCGCCGCGACGCCGAGTTCGGTCGCCTTCTCGACCAGCGCGTCCATGCGGTCGTTGGCCGGCATGCCGACGGCCAGCGTCGCCTCGAACGGCAGCTCGCGTTCGACGGCCAGCGGCTCGCCGACGCGCACCGTGACTTCGCTGCGCCCCATCGCGACGACTTCGGCCGGCCATTCGGCACCGCCGCCGTCGAACAGGACCAACGTTTGGCCGGGCTGCAGCCGGCGCACCTGGACGTGGCGCGCGGCGCCGGGCGGCAGCGCCAGCGTCGTGCCGGCGGCCAGGGGAGTTTCGAGATACAGACGGGTGCTCATCGCGGCGCGCAGTGTGCCGCAGAGCGCGGCCGGCGTGCCGCGGGTGGCGTCAGGCCGGCGCGCCGAGGCGGCGGCAGAAGTCCAGCGCCGCGGCCGGGCCCTGGGCCGCTTCGAGTTCGTCGACGAAGCGCTGCGCCAGGCGGCGCAACTCGTCGAAGCCGCCGCTGCGCTCCAGGTCGAGCACCAGGCGGTAGCCCTTGACAAGCCCGAGCCGCGGGCGGGCTTCGGCGGTCAGGCGGACATAGAGCAGGCGCGGCTCGACGGTCGACAGCACGGCCTCGAGCGCCGCCCGGGCCGGGGACACACCGGGCGGCGGCGCGGCCGGCGCCTCGAGTTCGGCGACATAACCCAGCGCGATCAGCCGCTCCAGATCGGCCGGCTGCGCGCCGGCCACCGCGGCCAGCCAGTCCTCTGCCGGGCGCGACGGTTCGAGGATCAGCAGCAGGTTGCGTGCGGCGCGCGAGAGCTCGCCGTCGCGGCGCCGGATGGCCTCGCGCCCGGCATCGGTCTTCTGCAGTCGCACGCTCACGTCGTTCGCGGGCAGGCGCGTCACCGGCGCCCGCCGCCTCAGGCGCGCAGCTCGCGCCGCAGGATCTTGCCGACCGGCGTCTTGGGCAGGTCGGTGCGGAACTCGACGATCTTCGGCCGCTTGTAGCCCGTCAGGTTGGCTTCGCAGAAGGCGCGCACGTCGGCCTCGCTGACCGCCGGGTCCTTCTTGACGATGACCACCTTGACCGCCTCGCCGGCCTTGGCGTCGGGCACGCCGACCGCGGCGCATTCGAGCACGCCGGGCATCTGCGTGATGACGTCTTCGACCTCGTTCGGGTAGACGTTGAAGCCCGAGACCAGGATCATGTCTTTCTTGCGGTCGACGATGCGGAAGTAGCCGCGTTCGTCGACCAGGCCGACGTCGCCGGTGCGGAAGAAGCCGTCGGCGGTCATCACCTTGGCGGTCTCGTCCGGGCGCTGCCAGTAGCCGGCCATCACCTGCGGGCCCTTGATCGCGATCTCGCCGGCGACGCCGGGCGGGACCTCGCGGCCTTCGTCGTCGAGCAGGCAGACGTCGGTGGACGGCAGCGGCATGCCGATGGCGCCGCTGTAGGCGTCGGTGTCGACCGGGTTGCAGGTCGCCGACGGGCTGGTCTCCGACAGGCCGTAGCCTTCGCAGATCGGGCAGCCGGTCTTCTCCAGCCAGAGCTTGGCGGTCGCGTGCTGCACCGCCATGCCGCCGCCGACGCTGATCTTCAGGTGGCTCCAGTCGACCTTGCCGAAGTCCGGGTGGTTGGCCAGCGCGTTGAACAGCGTGTTGACCGCCGGGAAGCTGTGGAAGCGGTGCTTGGCGAGCTCCTTGAGCGTCGACGCGAAGTCGCGTGCGTTGGGGATCAGGATGTTGCACCCGCCCATGCGCATCGACAGCATCATGTTCGCCGTGAAGCCGAAGATGTGATACAGCGGCAGCGCGCAGACGGTGACGATCTGCTCGCCGGCCGGGATCTTCTTCAGCGCTGGCTGGTACCAGGCCTCGGACTGCAGCACGTTGGCCACCAGGTTGCGGTGCAGCAGGATCGCGCCCTTGCTGACGCCAGTGGTGCCGCCGGTGTACTGCAGCACGGCGATGTCGTCGGGGCCGACCTTGGTCGGCGCGAGCGGCTTGTTGCGGCCGCGCGCGACGGCGTCGGGGAAGCGCACCGCGCCCGGGATGTCCCAGGCTGGAACCATCTTCTTCACCTTGCGCACGACGTGATTGACGATCGCGCCCTTGACGAGGCCGAGCATGTCGCCCATCGCCGCGACGATCACCTTCTTCGTCGGCACCGCGTCGTAGACCTTCTGCAGCGTCGCGGCGAAGGTCTCGAGGATGACGATGGCCTTGGCGCCGGAGTCCTTGAGCTGGTGCTCCAGCTCACGCGGCGTGTACAGCGGGTTGACGTTGACGATGACGTAACCGGCCCGCAGGATGGCCGCGACGGCCACCGGGTACTGCGGCACGTTGGGCATCATGATCGCGACGCGGTCGCCACGCGCCAGGCCCAGCGACTGCAGGTAGGCGGCGAAGGCGCGCGAGAGTTCGTCGACCTCGCGGAAGCTCACGGTGCGACCCATGAACTTGTAGGCCGGCAGCTCGCGATACTTGGCGAAGCTCTCCTCCAGCAGGGCGACGAGCGAGGGGTACAGCTCGACGCTCACTTCGGCGGGAACGCCCGCCGGGTACTGCTTCAGCCAGATCTTCTCCATGCACCTCTTCTCCGTGGAACGCGGGATTCTGTCGGGTGCCTTACGTCCGCGTTATCCGGGATTCCGAGCAGGCACGCCTGCCCCGGGGGGTGCTGCACGCGCCGGCCGCGGGGCGGGGCCGGCGCGGTGCGACCGTCACTCGACGGCCTTGACCATCTCCTCGACGACCTTCTTGGCGTCGCCGAAGACCATCATGGTCTTGTCCATGTAGAACAGCTCGTTGTCCAGGCCGGCGTAGCCCGAGGCCATCGAACGCTTGTTCACGATCACCGTCTTGGCCTTGTAGGCCTCCAGGATCGGCATGCCGTAGATCGGGCTGCCCTTGACGTGCGCCGCCGGGTTCACGACGTCGTTGGCGCCCAGGATGATCGCCACGTCGGCCTGGCCGAACTCGGCGTTGATGTCTTCCATCTCGAAGACCTGGTCGTACGGCACTTCGGCTTCGGCCAGCAGCACGTTCATGTGCCCCGGCATGCGCCCGGCCACCGGGTGGATGGCGTACTTCACCGTCACGCCCTTCTCGGTCAGCTTGGCTGCCAGCTCCTTCACCGCGTGCTGCGCGCGCGCCACCGCCAGGCCGTAGCCCGGGACGATGATCACCGTCTCGGCGTTGCCGAGGATGAAGGCCGCGTCGTCGGCGCTGCCGCTCTTGACGCTGCGCTGTGCCTGCCCGCCCGCCGCCGCCGTCGTGCCTTCGCCGCCGAAGCCGCCCAGGATGACGTTGAAGAACGAGCGGTTCATCGCCTTGCACATGATGTAGCTGAGGATCGCCCCCGAGCTGCCCACCAGCGAGCCGGCGATGATCAGCATGCTGTTGTTCAGGCTGAAGCCGATGCCCGCCGCCGCCCAGCCCGAGTAGCTGTTGAGCATCGACACCACCACCGGCATGTCGGCGCCGCCGATCGGGATGATGATCAGCACGCCCAGCACGAAGGCCAGCGCCAGCATCGCGAAGAACGCCGGCCAGCTCTCGGTGGCCGCGAAGGCCAGGCCCAGGCCGACCGTCGACAGCCCCAGCACCAGGTTCAGCATGTGCTGGCCGCTGAAGGTGACCGGCGCGCCCTGGAACAGGCGGAACTTGTACTTGCCGCTGAGCTTGCCGAAGGCGATGACCGAACCGCTGAAGGTGATCGCGCCGATGGCCGCACCCAGGAACAGCTCGATGCGGTTGCCGACGGGAATCGGCTCGCCGCGCGCGATGATGCCGAAGGCCCAGGGCTCGGCGACCACCGCGACGGCGATGAACACCGCGGCCAGGCCGATCATGCTGTGCATGAAGGCCACCAGCTCGGGCATCTTCGTCATCTCGACGCGGTTGGCCATCAGCGAGCCGGCGCCGCCGCCGATCACGAGACCCAGCAGCACCCAGCCCAGGCCCAGCGGCGAGCCGGCGAGCTTGACGATGAGCGCCGCCGTCGTCAGCACGGCGATCGTCATGCCGACCATGCCGAAGACGTTGCCGCGGATCGAGGTCGTCGGGTGCGACAGGCCCTTCAAGGCCTGGATGAAGCAGATGCTGGCGACGAGGTAGAGCAGCGTGACGAGATTCAGGCTCACTTCTTGGCCTCCGCCGCCGGCTTGCGGTCCTTCTTCTTGAACATCTCCAACATTCGCCGCGTGACCAGGAAGCCGCCGAAGACGTTGACCGCGCACAGCGCCACGGCCAGCACGCCCATCGTCTTGCCCAGGTCGGTCTCGGTCAGCGCCGCCGCCAGCATCGCGCCGACGATCACGATCGCCGAGATCGCGTTCGTCACCGCCATCAGCGGCGTGTGCAGCGCCGGCGTCACGTTCCACACCACGTGGTAACCCACGTAGATCGCCAGCACGAAAATGATCAGGTTCGTGACGGTATGGCTCACGATTTCCATCGCCGCCTCCTTCAGTTCTTCTTCAGTTCGCCGCCTTGCGCCATCAGGCAGGCCGAGCACGATGTCGTCGTCGGCAGGCACGTGCAGCGCACCTTCCTTGGTGACGACGAGCTTGAGGAAATCGAGCACGTTGCGCGCGTACAGGCTGGAGCTGTCCGCCGCGACCAGCGCCGGCAGATTGGTCTCGCCGATGATCGTCACGCCGTGCTTTTTCACCGTCTGGCCGGCTTCGGTCAGCGGGCAGTTGCCGCTGACGCCGTCGGCACCGCGCCCGGCGGCCATGTCGACGATGACCGAGCCCGGCTTCATGGCCTTGACCATGTCCTCGGTGACGAGCACCGGCGCCGCGCGGCCCGGGATCAGCGCCGTCGAGATGACGATGTCGGCCTGCGCGACGCGCTTGGCGACTTCGATCTTCTGGCGGTCCAGCCAGCTCTGCGGCATCGGGCGGGCGTAGCCGCCGACACCTTCTGCGGCTTCCTTCTCCTCGGGCGTCTCGTAAGGCACCTCGATGAACTTGGCGCCCAGCGACTCGACCTGTTCCTTGACGCTAGGCCGCACGTCGGAGGCCTCGATGACGGCGCCCAGGCGCTTGGCCGTGGCGATGGCCTGCAGGCCGGCGACGCCGACGCCCAGGATGACGACCCGCGCGGCCTTGATCGTGCCGGCCGCGGTCATCAGCATCGGAAACAGGCGCTGGTACTTGTCGGCCGCCATCATCACGGCCTTGTAGCCACCGATGTTGGCCTGGCTGGACAGCACGTCCATGCTCTGCGCCCGCGTCGTGCGCGGCGCGGCTTCGAGCGCGAAGGCGGTGAGGCCCGCCGAGGCCAGGGCCTGCAGGCCAGGCTTGTCGAACGGATTCAACATGCCCACCAACGCCGTGCCGGGCTTCATCAGCGCGAGCTCTTGGGCATCCGGGCTGCGCACCTTGAGCACCAGCTCGCAGCCGAACGCACCCGCGCGGTCGCAGATCTCCGCGCCGACGGCCGCATAGGCCTCGTCCGGCGCACTTGCCGCCACGCCCGCGCCGCTCTGCACCTTCACGGTGTGGCCTTGCGCCTTCAGTTTCTTCGCCGTCTCCGGGGTGACGGCGACACGCGTCTCGCCCTGCGCCGTCTCCAGCGGCACACCGATCAGCATGGGGATCTCCTAACCTACGTTGCTGAAATTGCCGCCGCGAACGCCTGGTGCCGGCGCCCGGGGGCGTCGGAAGCTACCACAAGTCGCCGCTACGATCCGGCGATGCCGAGCACCCGCTGGACCCCCTTCGTCACCGTCGCCGCCGTCGTCGAACACGAGGGGCGCTACCTGCTCGTCGAGGAAGAGACGGCCGACGGCCTGCGCCTGAACAACCCGGCCGGCCACCTGGAGTGCGGCGAGTCGCCACTCGAAGCGGTGGTGCGCGAGACGCTGGAGGAGACGGCGCGAACCTTCACGCCTGAGGCGCTGCTCGGGCTGTACCTGTCGCGCTTCACGCCGCGGCCCGGCGACGACCGCACCTATCTGCGCATCGCCTATGCCGGGCGCGTCGGCGAGCCGCTGCCCGGCCGCGCGCTGGACGACGGCATCGTGCGCACGCTGTGGCTGACGGCCGACGAGATCCGCCGCCAGGCCAGCCGGCTGCGCAGCCCGCTGGCGCTGCAGTGCATCGAAGACCACGAGGCGGGGCGCCGGCTGCCGTTGGATTCGGTTTACATCCATCCCAGCTTGTGGAATGAGAACGGCACCAATTTGCGCTAGAACAAATCCACAAAAACACAAGCTCAAGCTGGCAAGGTGCGGCGTCGATAGCACCAGGACAGTGTGGCCCGACGCAGGCGACACAAGGCATCCCGTCAACGCCTAACAAAAAGAGTCACCATGCGCCAGAACCTGCCTGTGACGCAGCGCGAGCACCCGTTTCCGGACGGCACCACGCTGATGTCGATGACCGATCCGCGCGGCAAGATCACCTACGCCAACGCGGCCTTCGTGGCGATCTCCGGCTACAGCCGCGAGGAACTCGTCGGCAAGGCGCACAACATCGTGCGCCACCCCGACGTGCCACCGGCGGCTTTCGCCGACATGTGGAAGACGCTGAATGCCGGCCAGGCCTGGACCGGCATCGTCAAGAACCGCCGCAAGAACGGCGACCACTACTGGGTGCGCGCCAACGTCGCGCCCATCGTGCGCGACGGCCGCATCGTCGGCCACCTGTCGGTGCGCACGCGGCCCACCGCCGAGGAGATCCAGGGCGCCGAGGCGCTCTACAAGGAGATCCGCGAAGGCCGCGCCAAGGGCCTGGCGATCGAATGCGGGCTGCTGGTGCGCACGGGGCTGGGCGCGCTGCTGTCGATCCGGCAGCGCATGTCGCTGGCCTGGCGCGTGCGGCTGGGCGTGCTGGTGGCGGCGCTGCCGGCGGTGGCCGCCGCAGCCGCCGTCGGTGCTGCGGCGCCGGTGATCGTGGCCGTGGCGGCGGCTGCGGCCGCGGGCGCACTCGCCGCCAGCCTCTGGCTGCGCCAGCAGGTCACGCAGCCGATCGGTGTCGCGGCCGAGCAGTCGCTGAAGGTGGCGACCGGCCAGCCGGGCAGCACGCAACTGCTGGACCGCGCCGACGACGTCGGCATGCTGTTGCGCTCGGTGAACCAGTCGGGCCTGAACCTGCGCTCGCTGATCGACGACGTCGCCAACCAGGTCGATGGCCTGGGCAACGCCAGCCGCGAGATCGCCGCCGGCAACCTGGACCTGTCGCAGCGCACCGAGCAGACCGCTGCCAGCCTGCAGCAGGCCGCCGCGTCGATGCAGCAGATGACCGGCAACGTGCGCCAGACGGCCGACAGCGCCGCCGCGGCGCACGACCTGGCCGAGGAGGCCACCGCCGCGGCCGCCAATGGCGGCCAGGCCGTCGGCCAGATGGTGGCGACGATGACCGAGATCAGCGGCAGCTCGGCGCGCATCGGCGAGATCGTCGGCGTCATCGACGGCATCGCCTTCCAGACCAACCTGCTGGCGCTGAACGCCGCGGTCGAAGCGGCGCGCGCCGGCGAACAGGGCCGTGGCTTCGCCGTCGTCGCCGCCGAAGTGCGCGCGCTGGCCAAACGTTCGGCCGAGGCGGCGCGCGAGATCAAGCGCCTGATCGCCGAGTCGCAGGAGCGTGTCGAAGCCGGCAACCGCCAAGCCGGCGACACCGGCGCGGCGATGGACCGTCTGGTGCAGCAGGTGCACCGCGTCGGCGACCTGCTGGCCGAGATCAGCGCTGCGGCGCGCGAGCAGAGCGAAGGCATCGGCCAGGTCAACGAGGCCGTCAACGAACTCGACCGCTCGACGCAGCAGAACGCCGCGCTCGTCGAGGAGACCGCCGCCGCGGCCGCCAGCCTGCGCCAGCAGGCGGTGGCGCTGTCGGAAGCGGTGGCGGTGTTCGACCAGGGCTCGACCGCCCGCAGTTGAAGGGACGCGCGCCGCGACGGTGGCGCGAATAATCGCCGCGTCCCCTTGAGGAGGCCGGCGTGAACTTCCAGCAGCTGCGATCGGTGCGCGAAACGGTGCGCCGGGGTTTCAACCTCACCGAGGTCGCGCAGGTGCTGCACACCTCGCAGCCCGGCGTCAGCCGCCAGATCCGCGAGCTGGAGACCGAGCTCGGCGTCGAGATCTTCGTGCGCGCCGGCAAGCGGCTGACCGGGCTGACCGCGCCGGGTGCGACCATCCTGCCGATCGTCGAGCGCCTGCTGCAGGAAGCCGACAACCTGAAGCGCGCCGGCGACGACTACGCCGGCCAGGGCAAGGGCACGCTGGTCATCGCCGCGACCCACTCGCAGGCCCGCTACGCGCTGCCGACCGCGGTGCGCGACTTCCGCGCCATGCACCCGCAGGTGCAGCTGCGCCTGCACCAGGGTTCGCCCAAGCAGGTGGCCGAGCTGCTGCTCGAAGGCGAGGCCGACCTCGGCGTCGCGACCGCGCTGATCGCGCACTACCCGGACCTCGTCGCGCTGCCCTGCTACCGCTGGACGCACTCGGTCATCGTGCCGGCCGGCCACGAGCTGGCGCTGGACGCCGAACGCGGCGAGCCGCTGACGCTGGAGCGGCTGGCCGGGTTCCCGCTGATCACCTACGAACCCGGCTACACCGGCCGCAGCCAGATCGACGAAGCCTTCAGCCAGCAGGGTCTGGCGCTGGACCTGGTGCTGTCGGCGATGGACGCCGACGTCATCAAGACCTACGTCGAGCTGGGCATGGGCGTCGGCATCATCGCCGCGATGGCCTACGACGAGCAGCGTGACCCCGGCCTGCGCGCCATCGACGCGCGCCACCTCTTCGCCACCAACATGACGCACGTCGGCCTGCGCCGCGGCGCCTACCTGCGCGACTACGTCTACGACTTCATCCGCACCTTCGCGGCGCCACTGGACCGCGAGCTGGTCGACCGGGCACTGGCGGCGCCGGCGGGGGTCGTGGTGGAGCCCTGAGGCGTCCGGCCGAACGAAACCGACCGCCCCGTCCCCCAGGCTGCGGGGGCGGGCGTGATGGTCGGCCGGCGCCGGAAGAGAATGGCCTGTAACACGACGTCACATCGTCCGCGGTGTGGTGTTGGAGACGGCCCGTGGCCGCAGCAGCGCCGCAACCGAACGCCGTGGCGGGCCCCGCGAGGGCTGCAGCAAGGTCGCCCCGAAGCACGAAGACACCTCCTTGGAATCGGGGAGGCAAAACCACGATTCGCCCTCCATAACCACTATCCGAGAGTTCTTATGCGATTGATTCGTCTGGTCGGTCTGGCGGTGGCTGCCGCAGCCCTGGTCGGTTGCGGCACGGCGCCCACGCTCCAGGGCGCGCGCCCGGCATCGGCTCAGAACCAGCAATACGGTCTTGCGAAGTCCGAGGTGGTCGCGCGCACCGACCACATGACGCAGCATCTCGACGACGGCAAATCCATCGTCTACTTCCAGAACCAGGGCGGCGGCGGCGCCGGTCTGGGCCTGCTGCTCGGCCCGCTGGGTGTCGCGGCCAACATGAAGATGATCGAGGGCGTGACGACGGGCGACGTCGAGAAGCTCAAGGGCCATATCCGCCTGAACCCCGAGGCGGCGCTCCAGCAGGCGGCTGCGGCCACCAGCTTCGCCCTCCAGCAGACGTCGGCCACGGGCGGCGTGAACGTCACGCCTTACGTGCTCGTGTCCAAGACCAACGACACGACCTTCAACGTCTCGTCGATCGTGCTCTTCGAGGGCGTCGACGGCGACAAGAAGTGGACCCGGCGCTACCAGTACGAGCTGCCCGGCAGATACACGCTCGACTCGCTGGCGGCTTTCACCGACGCCAGCTCGGCCGAGCTGCAGTCGGCCAGCGTCGCCGCCTATGCCGCGCTGCTGCGCCACATCGCCGATGAAAAGGACGCGGCGATCGCGCAGGAGAAGAAGATCACCTTCACGTCGGCCTACATGACGCCGCGCTTCGAGTTCGAGTTGATGGGTTCGCTCGTCGGCGAGAAGGACGGCCGCGTCTGGGTGCGCACCGTTTCCGGCGTGACCGCTGTCGACCCCGCGGACATCCGCTACCAGATCGCCCGCAACTGAGGCGGCTGAGGGTCGGTCGACCGGACCCGCGGCCCGCGGGTCCGGTCCGGCGTCTTCAGACGCTGCCGGCGACGAAGCGCGTCACGCGCCGCGGCCGCAGGTGGTAGTGGCCGCCGACCGCCAGCCCCAGGCGATCGCGCAGCGCGGCGTAGTCGGCGCGCAGCATCTCGACGTCGACGAAACCGCCGTCGTCGGCGCGGCGGAACTCCAGCCGCGTGTGCGCGCCCACCGTCAGCGTGTGCGCCAGCGTCGCCGGCAGGGCGTCGGGCGCGGCCTCGCCGAGGATGTCCAGCTCGTGCGGGCGCACATAGCCGGTCTCGCCCTCGGGCACGCCGAAGCGGCCGCGGAACAGGTTCACGTCGCCCAGGAACTGCAGCACGAAGGGTGTCGCCGGGTGGTCGTAGACCTGGTCGGGCGCGCCTTCCTGCTCGATGCGGCCGGCGTTCATCACGACGACGCGGTCGGCGACTTCCATCGCCTCCTCCTGGTCGTGGGTGACGAAGACGCTGGTCACGTGCACCTCGTCGTGCAGCCGGCGCAGCCAGCGGCGCAGCTCCTTGCGCACCTTGGCGTCGAGCGCGCCGAAGGGCTCGTCGAGCAGCAGCACCTTGGGCTCGACGGCGAGCGCACGCGCCAGCGCCACCCGCTGGCGCTGGCCGCCGGAGAGCTGGTGCGGGTAGCGGTCGAGCAGCGGGCCCAGTTGCACCAGTTCCAGCAGTTCGGTCACCTTGCGCCGGATCGTCGCGTCGTCGGGGCGCCGGTGCTTGGGCCGCACGCGCAGGCCGAAGGCGACGTTCTCGAAGATCGTCATGTGGCCGAACAGCGCGTAGTGCTGGAAGACGAAGCCGACGTTGCGTTCGCGCACGTCGGTGTTCGTCGCGTCCTCGCCGTGGAAGTGCACGCTGCCCGAATCGGGCACTTCGAGCCCGGCGATGATGCGCAGCAGCGTCGTCTTGCCCGAGCCCGAGGGCCCCAGCAGCGCGACCAGTTCGCCGGACGGGATGTCGAGGTTGAGGTCGTCGCAGACGACCGTGCTGCCGAAGCGTTTCTTCAGGCTGCGGACTTCAATGCTCACCGGCGGCTCCCTTCATCGTCGCCTTCACGCGCTGCTCGACGGCGTACTTCAGCACCAGCGTGACCAGCGCCAGCGCCGCGAGCAGCGACGCGACCGCGAAGGCGGCGGCGAACTGGTATTCGTTGTAGAGGATCTCGATGTGCAGCGGCATCGTGTTCGTCTCGCCGCGCACGTGGCCGCTGACGACACTCACCGCGCCGAACTCGCCCATCGCCCGCGCGTTGCAGAGGATCACGCCGTACAGCAGCGCCCACTTCACGTTGGGCAGCGTCACGCGGCGGAAGATCTGCCAGCCGCCGGCGCCGAGCACACGCGCCGCCTCCTCCTGCTCGACGCCCTGCGCCTGCATCAGCGGGATCAGCTCGCGCGCGACGAAGGGGAAGGTGACGAAGACGGTGGCCAGCACGATGCCGGGCACGGCGAAGATGATCTTCAGGTCGTGGTCGCGCAGCCATTCGCCGAACCAGCCCTGCATGCCGAAGACGAGCACGTAGATCAGGCCGGCGATCACCGGGCTCACCGAGAACGGCAGGTCGATCAGCGTCAGCAGCAGGTTCTTGCCGCGGAAGTCGAACTTGGCGATGCACCAGGCCGCGGCGATGCCGAAGACGAGGTTCAGCGGCACGCTGATCACCGCCGCCAGCAGCGTCAGCTTGATCGCCGACAGCGCGTCGGGCTCGACGATCGCCGCCAGATAGACCGCCCAGCCCTTCTTCAGCGCCTCGTGGAAGACGGTGGCCAGCGGCACGAAGAGGAACAGCGTCAGGAACACCAGCGCGGTGCCGATCAGCAGCCGGCGCACCCAGGCCGGCTCTTCGGTGGCGCCCAGGCGCGGTTCGAGCACGGCGGGCACGGTGGCCTGCCAGGGCTCGGTCTTGCGGCGCACGACGGCGCGCCAGCCGCCACGCAGCCGGGTCGTCGTATTCATACCCCTCCTTGCCGCTTGCGCGCCCAGGCCTGCAGCGCGTTGATGACGAGCAGCAGCACGAAGGACACGGTCAGCATCACCACCGCCACCGCGGTGGCGCCGGCGTAGTCGTACTGCTCGAGCTTGGTGATGATGATCAGCGGCGTGATCTCGCTGACCATCGGCATGTTGCCGGCGATGAAGATCACCGAGCCGTACTCGCCCAGCGCACGCGCGAAGGCGAGCGCGAAGCCGGTCAGCAGCGCCGGCATCACGATCGGCAGCACCACCTGCGTCACCGTCTGCCAGCGTGTCGCGCCCAGCGTCGCGGCGGCTTCCTCGAACTCGCGGTTCACGTCTTCCAGCACCGGCTGCACGGTGCGCACGACGAAGGGCAGGCCGATGAAGACCAGCGCGACGAAGACGCCGACCGGCGTGAACGCCACCTTGAACGGCAGCCACTGGCCGATGGCGCCGTTCTGGGCATAGATGGCCGTCAGCGCGATGCCGGCCACCGCGGTGGGCAGCGCGAACGGCAGGTCCACCAGCGCGTCGACGAGGCGCCGGCCCGGGAAGCGGTAGCGCACCAGCACCCAGGCGACGAGCAGGCCGAAGACGGCGTTGACCAGCGCCGCCGCCAGCGAGGCGCCGAAGGTCAGCCGGTACGAGGCGACGACACGCGGCGACATCGTCGCCGCGACGAAGGCGTCCCAGCTCAGCGTCGCCGTCTTCAGGAAGGCCGCCGACAGCGGCACCAGCACCAGCAGGCAGACGTAGAGCAGCGCGAAGCCGAACGCGAGGTCGAAGCCGGGCAGGACGGTGTGGCGGCGCAGCAGCGCGCGGGAGAACGGCATCAGGCCTCCACGCGTCGTGCCGTGCGCACGCGCTTCATCGGTTTGCTCATGGGAAGGGGCAGGGAAAGAAGCTGAACGCATCGTAGGCAGCCCTGCCGGGCCGCCTACGAAGCGTTTCGAGGATCCTTATGCGGCCGGCGTCTGTCCCCGCGGATGCGGGCGCCGGCCTCGGGGATCACTTGCGCACGTAGATCTGGTCGAAGGTGCCGCCGTCGGCGAAGTGCGTCTGCTGCGCCTTGGCCCAGCCGCCGAACACCTGGTCGATCGTGAACAGCGTGACCTTGGGGAACTGCTTCTCGTACTTCGCCGCCGCCTTCGGGTCGATCGGGCGGTAGTAGTTCTGGCCGGCGATGTCCTGGCCTTCGGGCGAGTACAGGTACTCGAGGTAGGCCTGGGCGACGGCACGCGTGCCCTTGCGGTCGACGACCTTGTCGACGACGGCCACCGGCGGCTCGGCCAGGATGGACAGCGAGGGCGCGACGATGTCGAACTTGTCCGGGCCCAGCTCCTTCAGCGCCAGCAGCGCCTCGTTCTCCCAGGCCAGCAGCACGTCGCCGACGCCGCGTTCGACGAAGGTCGTCGTCGCGCCGCGTGCGCCGCTGTCGAGCACCGGCACGTTCGCCAGGATCTTGCCGACGAACTCCTTGGCCTTGGCCTCGGAGCCGTACTTCTTCTGCGCGTAGCCCCAGGCGGCGAGGTAGTTCCAGCGTGCGCCGCCGGAGGTCTTGGGGTTGGGCGTGATGACCGAAATGCCGGGCTTGATCAGGTCGTCCCAGTCCTTGATGCCCTTCGGGTTGCCCTTGCGCACCAGGAACACGATCGTCGAGGTGTACGGCGCGCTGTTGTGCTTCAGGCGCTTCTGCCAGTCCGGCGCCAGCAGCTTGGCTTTTTCCGCGATCTCGTCGATGTCGTAGGCCAGCGCCAGCGTCACGACGTCGGCGTCCAGGCCGTCGATGACCGAACGCGCCTGCTTGCCCGAACCGCCGTGCGACTGCTTGATCGTCACGTTGTCGCCGGTCTTGGCCTTCCAGTGCGCGGCGAACGCCTTGTTGAAGTCCTGGTAGAGCTCGCGCGTCGGGTCGTAGGAGACGTTCAGCAGCGTCACGTCCTTGGCCCAGGCGCCGGCAGCGGCGACGGCCAGCGTGGCGGCGGCCAGCGTGGCGCGCCAAGGGAATCGGGTGATGTTCATGCGGTATCCGTTCGGTCGGGGATGCGGTCCATGCTAGGAACGAGGAAGCAGCCGAAGAACGAATGAAATCGCCGATCCTTATGCGCTTTGCGCCCATCGCGCCGCGGCCGGGTGGCTTGCGCCCGGTGAAGCGGGGCGCCGCGGCGGGCGGCTATGCTCGCCGGCCATGCCTTGTCCGACGCCCGGCCCCCGATGAGCCTGCCTCCAGCCGATTGGCCGCTGCGTGAACACAGCCGCTCGGTGCGCACCGGCGAGGTCGACTGGCACGTGCAGGTCGCCGGGCGCGGCCCGGTGATCCTGCTGCTGCACGGTTCGGGCGGCTCCTCGCACTCGTTCGCCGGCATGCTGCCGCACCTGGTGGCGCACGGCACCGTCGTCGCGCCCGACCTGCCGGGCCACGGCTTCACGACCGGCGCCCGCTTCGACGCGCTGACGCTGCCGCGGCTGCGCGAGGCGATCGCCTCGCTGCTGCAGGCGCTGGAGCTGCCGCGCCCGGCGCTGGTGGCCGGGCATTCGGCCGGCGCCGCGCTGGCGCTGCGCTGGGCGCTGGACGCGCCGCGGCCGCCGAAGGCGGTGCTTGGCTTCGCGCCTTCGCTGGTGGCGCCGCCCGCCTATTACATGCAGTGGATGGCGCCGCTGGTGCACCCGTTCGCAACCTCGGCGCCGGTGACCTCGATGCTGGCCTGGGCCGTGGGGCCGACCGGCATGCTCGACTGGCTGCTCGACTCCACCGGCAGCAAGCTGCCCGAGGCCGAACGCCGCCTCTACCGCACGCTGTTCGCGCAGCCGACGCACGTGCGCGGCGCGATGAGCTTCATGGCCGCCGCCGACCTGCCCTCGCTGCTGCCCGCTTGCGCCGCGCTGCCCTGCCCGGCGGCCTTCGTGCTCGGCCGCGAGGACGGCTGGATCCGCGAGCGCCCGTTGCGCCGGGTGCTGCAGCGCCACCTGCCGCAGGCCGAGGTGCAGACCTGGCCCGGCGGCCATCTGCTGCACGAACAGAGCCCGGAACGCGCTGCCCGGCGCCTGATCGAACTGCTCTGAGCCGGCGGCATACTCGCCGGCGATGACCGAATTCCTCTTCATCCGCCACGGCGAGACCGACTGGAACCGCCAGCAGCGGTTCCAGGGCCGCATCGACGTCCCGCTCAACGCCACCGGCCGCCTTCAGGCCGAACGCCTGGCCGAGCGCCTGGCGCCGGAAGCCGTCGCCGCGCTCTACGCCAGCGACCTGACGCGCGCGATGCAGACCGCCGAGCCGCTGGCCCGCACCTGGAAGCTGGACACGCGCCCCGAGCCCGGGCTGCGCGAACAAGGCTTCGGCATCCTCGAAGGCCTGGACGTGCCGACGATCCGGCTGGAGCACGCCGATCTCTGGGCGCGCTGGATCGAACGCCGCGCCGACTTCGCGCTGCCCGGCGGCGAGAGCGTGCGCGACTTCAGCGCCCGCGTGCTCGACGCCGTGGCGCGCCTGGCCGCGCAGCACGCCGGTGAACGGGTGGCCGTCGTCACGCACGGCGGCGTGCTCGACATGCTGTGGCGCCATGCCCGCACCGAACCGCTGGACGGCGCACGCGCCTGCCTGATCCCGAACACCGGCGTGAACCGGCTGCGCTGGCACGACGGCGCGCTGGCGATCGAAGCCTGGGGCGACGACGCCCACCTGGCCGACCTGCCTGGTACCGCGCCGGTGGCGCCACTGGCGCGCTGAGCTCAGCGTTCGGGTGCGGCCGGGCGCGGCAGCGCCGGGTCTTCGGCCGCGGCGGCATCGGTCACCGGGCGGCTGATCGCCTTGCCCATCGACTCCAGCACGCTGTCGTCGGCGTCCTTGGGCAACGGCTGGTCGCCCGGGCCGGCTGCTGGGTCCGGGTGCGGTTCGGGGGGAGTGGGTTTGTTCATGTCGGCCTGATGGCAATCGGGGATCCCACGCCCCCTAACCCCCGCGAATGCGCGGCCCGGCGAAGGGAACTCGGCTCCTAGGATGGCTCGCGCCTTGCGAGGCGTGACACACACAACATCAAGACAGGAGCGAGTTCCCCGTGACCCAGACTTCCTCGCGGCGCGTCCGCATCACGTTCTCGATCCTGGCCGCCGCGGCGGCCCTGGCCACCACCTCGGCCGGCGCCGCGCCCAGCGCCGACCAGAGCCGCGCCGCCAGCGCGCGTGCGCTGTCCCATGTGCAGACCTATGCCGGCCGCACGCTGCACGGCGCCGGCCAGACCTGGGCCGTGCGCAACCTCGTCATCGACGCCGACGGCCGCGAACACGTGCGCCTGGACCGCCGCTACCGCGGCCTGCGTGTCATCGGCGGCGACGTCGTCGTGCACGGCAGCCGCAGCGGCGCCTTCCTCGACGCCACGCTGACGCTGCGCCGCGCCCTGACGCTGGGCACCCAGCCCGGCCGCAGTGCCGCCGACGCCCTGCGCGCGGCGCTGGCGACGCACAGCGGTGCGCTGCGTCAGGCGCCCGAGCTCGTCATCCACGTCCGCGGCGACCAGCCGGTGCTGGCCTGGGACGTGATGCTCGACGGTGAAGGCGAGGACGGCACGCCCAGCGAGCTGCACGTCATCGTCGACGCCGCCAGTGCCAAGGTCATCGAAAGCTGGGACGACATCCAGACGGCGCCGGCGGCCGGCACCGGCAACTCGCTGTTCCTGGGCAGCGTGCCGCTGACCACCGAGACCTCGGGCAGCAGCTACGTGCTGAAGGACACGACGCGCGGCGGCCAGAACACCGTCGACATGAACAACCGCGGCTTCGGCACCGGCAAGGCGCTGAACGACAGCGACAACGTCTGGGGCAACGGCACGACCAGCGACCGCGCGACGGTCGCCGTCGACGCCCAGTACGGCGTCGCGATGACCTGGGACTACTACAAGAACGTTCACGGCCGCAACGGCATCGCCGACAACGGCGTCGGCGCCCAGAGCCGCGTGCACTACAAGCGCAACTACGCCAACGCGTTCTGGAGCGACAGCTGCTTCTGCATGACCTTCGGCGACGGCAACTCGAGCCTCTACCCGCTCGTCTCGCTGGACGTCGCGGGCCACGAGATGTCGCACGGCGTGACCTCGCGCACCGCCGGCCTGGTGTACTCGGGCGAGTCCGGCGGCCTGAACGAGGCCACCAGCGACATCTTCGGCACGATGGTCGAGTTCTACGCCGCCAACGCCCAGGACACGCCGGACTACCTGATCGGCGAGAAGCTGTTCAAGAACGGCACCGGCGTCATCCGCTCGATGATCCAGCCGAGCAGCGACGGCTCGTCGGCCGACTGCTGGTACTCGGGTGTCGCCAACCTCGACGTGCACTACAGCTCGGGCGTCGCGAACCACTTCTTCTACCTGCTCGCCGAAGGCACGACCGCCGGCCAGCCCAGCCGCACCTGCACCGCGTCGAACACGCGCGTGGCCAACGGCAGCGGCACGCTGGGCGGCATCGGCCACGGCAAGGCCGAGAAGATCTGGTACCGCGCGCTGACGGTCTACATGACCTCCAGCACCAACTACGCCGCCGCGCGCAGCGCCACGCTGTCGGCCGCCGCCGACCTCTACGGCGCCGGCTCCGCGGAAGTGAACGCGGTCGCCGCCGCCTGGGCCGCGGTGAACGTCAACTGAGCGTGACCGGCCGGCGGCGGTTCAGGCCGCCGCTGGCTGGATCGTCGCCACCGGCTCGGGTGCCATCAGCGAGCCGTCGCGCAGGCCGCGCCAGGTCGCCAGCACCAGCCAGGCGATGACCAGCGAGGCCAGCGCCAGCACCACCGGCGCGAAGCCGGCCAGCGCGCTGCCCGGCTCGGCCAGGCGCAGCGTCAGCGCGGCGAACGCCGCCAGCGGGAACGACAGCCCCCAGTGCGGCAGCGCGAAGGGCAGCGCCGCGATGCGCCGCGCCTGGGTGCCGGCCCAGACGACGGCGAACGCCGCCGCGCCCCAGCACATCCAGCCCAGCAGCGCCGTGGCGCCGAACTGCAGCGCCGACAGGCCGACCACCGCCGGCGGCGCGACGAGGATGAAGGCCATCGGCCGAAACCGTTCGGGCCAGGGCCCGCGCAGCGCGACACGCGTGGCTAGCAGGCCGATGACGACCGGCCAGAACACGAGGCCGACGCCGAACTGCGCCGCCGACCATTCGACCCGCCCCAGCGGCACGCCGGCCAAGGGCGCGAGCACGTTGCCGACGACCGGGATCAGCATCGCCGGCGTGACGCCGGGCCACTGCAGGCCGCCGGACTGGGCATCGTGCCACCAGTGCTGCAACACCCAGGCGGTGACGGCGAGCTGCCCGAGGCAGCCGAGCCACCAGACGGCCTCGATCCAGCGCGCCGGGCCGAGCAGCGCCACGGCCACCGTCGCCAGCAGGATCACCGCCACCGGCATCGCGGCGACGAAGGGGTAGCGCACCGGGTGCCGCCGGTCTTCGCGCCAGGCCTCGGGGTGGCGCGCCAGGCGCAGCCCGAAGGCGACGGCGAGCACGGCGAAGACCAGCGCCGCCAGCACGCCGAGCGCCAGCGCGATCGCGCCGGCCATCTCGCCCATCAGCGGCACGGCGCGGTACCAGGCGAGCGACAGGCCGCACAGGCCCATCACGGTGGTGAACCAGCCGGGGTGGAGGAACTTCAGCGCATCGGGACGGGGCATGGCGGCACCAGGCGGTCGCAGGCACACGCACGCGGGCGTGGCCACGCGGGCCGGCCGGCCCGCGGAGGATTCGGGGGAGACGAGCCGTCGCGGCGGCTCAGCGCACCTTGGACAGCAGGTTCTGCACGTCGGCCAGCACCGCGGCGAGGTCGTCCTCGCGCGCGTCGGACAGCTCCAGGCGCTGCTGCAGCTCCTGCTGCATGAAGCACACCGTCATGCGCACGTAGGTGCTGTCCAGCGCCTTGCGCACGGCCGACATCTGGCCGGCGATCTCGAGGCAGGGTTCACCTTCCTCGATCATGCGCTGGATGCCCCGCAACTGCCCCTCCGCCCGCTTCAGGCGGTTGAGGATGTCGGTGCGGCTGGTGGTGTCGACGAGCGAGCTCATGGGGCAGGGCTCCGGGGACGGGGCGGAAGGGTCGTGTGGCCCCATTGTCCTACCTCAAGCACGTTTCGTGACGGGGATGCCCAGCTTCCTGAGAACGATTCCCAGCGGGCAGACGTCGGTGAAGCCGAACTGGAACAGGTTCAGGCCGACGAAGGCGGTGAAGGCCAGCCACCATTCGCTGACGAACAGCGGGCTGGCCGGCGCGCCCAGCGCCAGCGAGATCAGGATGAAGCTGCCCGCGAAGACGCGGATCAGGCGGTCGACGGTCATCGTCAAGCTCCTTCGGTTGCGGGTGGGGTCTCGTGGCGCCGGCGGAACAGTGCGTAGTACAGGACCGGGATCACGACCAGCGTCAGCAGCGTGGACACGGCGATGCCGAACAGCAGCGAGATCGCCAGGCCATTGAAGATCGGGTCGTCGAGGATGAAGACGGCGCCGGTCATCGCCGCCAGGCCGGTCAGCGCGATCGGCTGGGCGCGCACCGCGGCGGCGTCGATGACGGCCTGCTTGAACGGCACGCCGCGCGCGGCCTGCAGCTCGATGAAGTCGACGAGCAGGATCGAGTTGCGCACGATGATCCCGGCCAGCGCGATCATCCCGATCATCGAGGTGGCGGTGAACTGCATGCCCAGCAGCGCGTGGCCGGGCATGACGCCGATGATGGTCAGCGGGATCGGCGCCATGATGACCAGCGGCGCGAGGTAGCTGCGGAACTGCGCGACGACCAGCAGGTAGATCAGGATCAGGCCGACGCCGTAGGCCGCGCCCATGTCGCGGAAGGTCTCGTAGGTGATCTGCCACTCGCCGTCCCACTTCAGCGCGTACTCGGCGTAGGGGTTGGCGGGCTGGCGGATCCAGTACTCGCCCAGCGTGCCGGCGTTCGGCAGCGCCGCCTCGGCCAGCCGCGAGCGGATGCCGAACAGGCCGTACAGCGGCGAGTCGGGCGTGCGGCCGCCGGCTCCGACGTCTCCGTAGACGTAGCTGACGCCCTGCAGGTCCTTGGTGTAGAGCGGCTTGTCGACGACGCCGCGTTCGACACGCACCAGCTCCGACAGCGGCACCAGCGCCCCCGAGGCGCTGCGCAGCGGCAGCGCCAGCAGCGCGTCCAGGCCGACCTGGGCCTCGCGCGGCAGCTGCAGCCGCACCGGCACCGGGTACTTGGACTGGCCGTCGTGCAGCCAGGCGGCGTCGGCGCCCGACAGCGCGCCCTGCACCGTCGCGGCGATGTCGGCGACGGCGATGCCCAGCGTCTCGGCGCGCTGGCGGTTCACACGCAGGAAGGCGCGCGGCGCGTCGGCGTGCAGCGAGCTGTCGATCGAGCTCACGTCGGGCGTCGCGTGGAAGGCCTGCTCCAGCCGTGCGGCGAGCTGCTGGCGGCCGGCCTCGTCGGGGCCGTAGACCTCGGCGACGATCGGGCTCATCACCGGCGGGCCGGGCGGCACCTCGACGAGCTTGAGCTTGGCGCCACGGCGCGCGGCGATCTTCTGCAGCTCCGGGCGCAGGCGCTGCGCGATCGCGTGGCTCTGCTCGTGGCGCTGCGACTTGTCGACCAGGTTGACCTGCAGCTCGCCCTGCTCGGCGTCGGCGCGCAGGTAGTACTGGCGCACCAGGCCGTTGAAGGTGATCGGGCTGGCGGTGCCGGCGTATCCCTGCAGGTCGCGCACCTCGGGCTGGGCGGCGAGGTAGGCGCCGAGCTCGTGCAGCGTCGCCGCGGTGTCTTCCAGCGGCGTGCCGGCCGGCATGTCGACGACGAGCGCGAACTCGCTCTTGTTGTCGAAGGGCAGCATCTTCAGCACCACCCACTGCACGGCGGCCAGGCCGACCGAGAGCACGAGCGCAGCGACGATGCCCGCCAGCAGCAGCCAGCGCTTGCGCGCGCTGTCCAGCAGCGGCTGCAGCAGCCGCGCGAAGACGCCCTGCAGCCGGCCGGCCAGCGCCTCGGCCCGGCCGCCGTGCGCCGCCGGGCCGTGCGGCTTCATCAGCTTCAGCGCCAGCCACGGCGTCACCGTGAAGGCGATGGCCAGCGAGATCGCCATGCCCAGGCTGGAGTTGATCGGGATCGGGCTCATGTACGGGCCCATCAGCCCGCTGACGAAGGCCATCGGCAGCAGCGCCGCGATGACCGTCATCGTCGCCAGGATCGTCGGCCCGCCGACCTCGTCGACCGCGGCCGGGATGATCTCGGCGAGCGGCCGGCCGGGCTCCAGGCGCTGGTGGCGGTGGATGTTCTCGACGACGACGATGGCGTCGTCGACGAGGATGCCGATCGAGAAGATCAGCGCGAACAGCGACACGCGGTTCAGCGTGAAGCCCCAGGCCCAGCTCGCGAACAGCGTCGCCGCCAGCGTCAGCACGACGGCGGCACCGACGATGACCGCCTCGCGCCGGCCCAGCGCCAGGCCCACGAGCAGGATCACCGAGCCGGTGGCGAAGACGAGCTTGCTGATCAGCTTGTTGGCCTTCTCGGCGGCGGTGGCGCCGTAGTCGCGTGTCACCGTCGCCTCGATGCCGTCGGGCAGCAGGCCGTTGCGCAGGGCGTCGACGCGCTCACGCGCGGCGCGCGCGACGTCGACCGCGTTGGTGCCGGGTTTCTTCGTCAGCGTCAGCGTCACCGCCGGGTGGCCCCCAGCGGCGCCGGCACCGCCGGGCGTGAACCAGACGTAGCGCGAGGGCTGGGCCGCACCGTCGACGACCTCGGCCACCTCGCGCAGATAGACCGGGCGCCCGCCGTTCGTGCCGACGACGAGCTCGCCGACCTCGGCGGCGGAGCGCAGGAACTCGCCGGTCTCGACCGTCAGCGCGCCGCCGCGCTCGTCGATCACGCTGCCGGCCGGCATGCCCTGGTTGGCCGCGGCCAGCGTCTGCTTCAGGCGCAGGATGTCGACGCCGCGCTCGCGCAGCCGTGCCGGCTGCAGCGTCACCTGCACGACGCGGCCGGGGCCGCCGATCGTCTGCACCTCGCGTGCGCCGGGCACACGCTTCAGCTCGGCCTCCAGCGCGTGCGCGACACGCTCCAGGTCGGCGGCGGCGCGGTCGTCGCGGCTCCACAGCGTCAGCGCCAGCACCGGCACGTCGTCGATGCCCTTGGGCTTGACGATGGGCTTCAAGGTGCCGAGGCCGGCGGGCAGCCAGTCCTGGTTGGCGTCGAGCACGTCGTACAGCCGCACCAGGGCCTCGGTGCGGGGCACGCCGACCTCGAACTGCACCGTCAGCACCGCCATCCCGGGGCGCGAGACCGAGAACGTGTGCTCGATGCCTGCGATCTGGCCCAGCACCTGTTCGGCCGGGCGCGCGACCATGTTCTGCACGTCGGCCGACGAGGCGCCCGGGAACGGGATCAGCACGTTGGCCATCGTGACGTTGATCTGCGGCTCTTCCTCGCGCGGCGTCACCAGCACGGCGAACAGGCCCAGCAGCAGCGCCACCAGCGCCAGCAGCGGCGTGATCGCGTTGCCCAGGAAGGCACGCGCCAGGCGGCCGGCGATGCCCAGCGGGGCGCTGTCGCTCACGGCGGGCTCCGTCACTTGGCGGCCACCGCGCCGGCCAGGCCGGCGCGCACGGCGTCGGCGGCGATGCGCTCGCCGCCCTTCAGGCCGGCGAGGATCTCGACCGTGTCGCCGGCGGCCGCGCCGGCACGCACGGCCTGCAGCACGAAGCCTTCGCCACGCTGGACGTAGACCGCGCTCAGCTCGCCGCGGCGCAGCAGCGCCGTCGCCGGCACCGCCAGCCGGCCCGCGGGGGCGGCCGCGCCGGGCATGCCGGCGAAACGCACACGCACGTTCTGGCCAGGCGCGAGGCCGGGCGTCGCGGCCGGCGGCAGGTCCAGCCGCCATTCGACGGTCTGCGAGACGGTGTCGGTGGCCGGGAGTTCGGTCTTGGCGACCGGCGCGACACGCCGGCCGTCGGGCAGCACGACCTCGACGCCGGCCGCCGCACGCGCCGCCGCCGAGCGCGAAGCCGGCAGCTGCACGACGGCACGCAGCGCGCCCGGGGCGTAGACGGTGGCGATCGCACGCCCGGCGCTGGCCAGATCGCCGGCCTCGACGTGCGTGGCCTGCACCACGGCGTCGAAAGGCGCGACGACGGCGGTGAAACCGCGCGCCAGCGCCGCCTGGGCGCGCGCGGCGCGCGCCTGCTCGAGGCCGGCCTGGGCCGCGTGCGCCTGGGTCTCGGCGACGTCGAGTGCGGCCTGGCTGACGAAACCCTGGCCGCGCAGCTCGCGCGTGCGCTGCAGCTGCAGCGACGCGTTGCGCCACTCGGCGTCGGCCTGGGCGACGCCGGCTTCGCTGCGCAGCAGGCCGGCCTGGGCGTCGCGCTCGTCGATGCGCGCGATCAGCTGCCCGGCCTTGACGCGGTCGCCGGCCTTCACCGCCAGCTGCAGCACGTTGCCCGAGACCTGCGCGGCGACGGTGCTCTGGCGCAGCGCCTGCAGGCTGCCGTCGATGTCGAAGCCGCCGGCCGCGGCGGCCTGGCCGACGACGACGACCGGCACCGCCGGCGGCGCGGCCGACGCGGCGGCGGCCAGACCGGCGAGCAGCGCCGGCAGCAGGGACGAGCGCACAACGGCGCGGACGATCGGGTTCATGGCCGCATCCTAACATATACCCCACAGGGTATCAAACAGAGCCTACCCGAATCCGATCGCGCCGCGGCGGAAGTCGCGGGTGCAGGCTCAGCCGGGCAGGCCGGCGCAGGGGTCGCGGCGCGGCATCGCCGGCACCGCGACGCCGCGTTCCTTGGCACGTGCGGCCATCTCGTTGTGGTGCTGCTCGACGTAGGCGCGGCAGTCGGCGTGCGTCGTCATCGAACGCATCTTCGTCTGGTGCGCCGTGCGCTCTTCGGGTGTCATCAGCGCCCAGCCGGGCGTGACGCCCTGGCCCCAGCGCGCGGCACCGCGCCCGGCGCCCTGGCCGCGGCCCTGGCCCATGCCGCCGCCCATGCCCGGGCCCATTCCAGGGCCCATGCCGGCAGCGGGCGCACTGGCCGGCGCGGCGGGCGCCGGGGTCTGCGCACAGACGGCCGCGGCAGCCAGCGCCGCGGCGGCGAACACGAGGGATGAGCGGATCGGGAACATCGTCGCCTCCTGGAATGGAGGCTTCAATTTACCCCCGGTGGTATGTAGGGGCTTGATCCAGGGACAGGCTGGCGGCGATGCGCGCCAGCCGGGCGTGGGCCTGCACCGGCGCGGCGTCGAAGGCCAGCCAGCGGGTCGGCAGTTCGCCGTCGGCCGGCACGTCGGCGCTCAGGCGGGCGACGAAGCAGAAGTCCAGGTGCCAGTGGTCCGGCTCGCCTTTTCGCGGGTTCGCGGGAATGGCGTGCAGGTCGACGTCGACGGCCTGCTCGTCCAGCACGGCGACGGCTGCGATCGCGGCGCCGCATTCGTCGCACAGCTCGCGAGCGGCGGCCTGGCGCAGCGTCTCGCCGGCTTCGAGATGGCCGCCGGGCTGCAGCAGCCGGCCCAGCGTCGGGTGCTCGACGAGCAAGGTGCGCCGGCCGACGGCATCGACGACGAAGACGCTGGCCGTCAGGTGCCAGGGGAAGCTGGAGCGCCGGCCGTGTGCGGCCGTGACCGGAGCGCAGCGCTCGAACGCCGCCCAGTCCAGCCCGGGGCGCGCGGCACGTGCGCTCGCGATCTCGGCCAGCACGGCGGCCAGCGGCAGTTCATCCATCGAAAGAGGCCCGGAAAAAGAAAAGGCCCGCGCACCCGAAGGCGGCGGGCCGTGATCTCGGCTGACTCAGAACGGAATGTCGTCGTCCATGTCGTCGAAGCCGGTGCTCGACTTCTGCGGTGCCGGGGCGCGCGGTGCAGGAGCCTGCTGGCGCGGCGCCGGAGCGCGGCGCGCCGGGGGCGCGCCCATGTCGTCGCCACCGCCGTAGTCGCCGCCGCCACCGCTGCCGCCTTCACGGCCGCCGAGCAGCTGCATTTCCATCGCGATGATCTCGGTCGTGTACTTCTCGATGCCGTCCTTGTCGGTCCACTTGCGGGTCTTCAGGCGGCCTTCGACGTAGACCGGGCGGCCCTTCTTCAGGTATTCACCGGCGATCTCGGCGAGGCGGTCGTAGAACACCACGCGGTGCCATTCGGTCTCCTCCTGGCGCTCGCCGCTGGTCTTGTCCTTCCACTGGCGGCTGGTGGCGATGGTGACGTTGCAGATCGCAGAGCCGCTGGGGGCGTAGCGCACTTCGGGGTCGCGGCCGAGGTTGCCGACGAGGATGACTTTGTTGACCGAGGCCATGGAGATGCCCTCCTGGGGTGGGCGAAGACGAGGGGGGAAGGACGGACGCCGGCGCGAGGCCGGCACTGGGCGCCGATGATACCGGCCGGGCCTGCCGGGCGGGGCAGTCCCCCGCACCGGTGGCCGGGTCACCCGTAGGAGGGCGACGACGACTCGCCGGCGGCCTCGCGTACCATCCGGCCCCTCCATGAGTCCCGCCCCCGTCGAGGCCGACGCCGCGCAGCAGGTGCTGCACGAGGTGTTCGGCTACACCGCCTTCCGCGGCCGCCAGCGCGAGATCGTCGAGCACGTGGCCGCCGGCGGCGACGCCCTGGTGTTGATGCCCACTGGCGGCGGCAAGAGCCTGTGTTACCAGGTGCCGGCGATCCTGCGCCACCGCGCCGGCCAGGGTGTCACCGTCGTCGTCTCGCCGCTGATCGCGCTGATGCACGACCAGGTCGGCGCGCTGGACGAGGTCGGCGTGCCGGCGGCTTTTCTGAACAGCACGCTCGACGGCGACGAGGCGCGGCGCATCGAGCGCGACTTGCTCGCCGGCCGCCTGGTGCTGCTCTACGCCGCGCCCGAGCGCATCCTGACGCCGCGTTTCCTGGCGATGCTGGAGTCCCTGGCCGAACGCGACCGGCTGGCGCTGTTCGCGATCGACGAGGCGCACTGCGTGAGCCAGTGGGGCCACGACTTCCGCGAGGAATACCTGGGCCTGTCGGCGCTGCACGAGCGTTTCCCGCAGGTGCCGCGCATGGCGCTGACGGCCACCGCCGACGACCACACGCGCGAGGACATCGTCGCGCGGCTGAAGCTGGAAGACGCGCGCCGCTTCGTTTCCAGCTTCGACCGGCCGAACATCCGCTACACGATCGTCGAGAAGGACGAGCCCAAGCGCCAGCTGCTGCGTTTCCTGCGCGACGAGCACGAGGGCGACGCCGGCATCGTCTATTGCCAGAGCCGCAAGAAGGTCGAGGACACCGCCGCCTGGCTCAGCGGCGAAGGCATCCCGGCGCTGCCCTACCACGCCGGCCTGGACGCCGAAACGCGCCGCCAGCACCAGGACCGTTTCCTGCGCGAGGACGGCCTGGTGATGGTCGCGACGATCGCCTTCGGCATGGGCATCGACAAGCCCGACGTGCGCTTCGTCGCCCACCTGGACCTGCCGAAGAACATCGAGGCCTACTACCAGGAGACCGGCCGCGCCGGCCGCGACGGCCTGCCGGCCGACGCCTGGATGACCTACGGTCTGGCCGACGTCGTCAACCAGCGCCGCATGATCGACGACGGCGAGGCCGACGAGGAGTTCAAGCACCTGCAGCGCGGCAAGCTCGACGCGCTGCTGGCGTTGGCCGAAGCCCACGACTGCCGGCGCGTGCGGTTGCTCGGCTACTTCGGCGAGCGTTATGGCGAAGGCGACGAAGACGCCGACGCCGTGCCCAGGCTGCGCTGCGGCAACTGCGACAACTGCCTGCTGCCGCCGGCCACCTGGGACGCCACCGAGGCGGCGCGCAAGGCGCTGTCCTGCGTCTACCGCTTCCGCCAGCAGGGCGGCCAGCGTTTCGGCGCCGGCCACCTGATCGACGTGCTGCGCGGCAAGCAGACCGACAAGGTCGCGCAGTACGGCCACGAGACGCTGTCGACCTTCGGCATCGGCGCCGACGTCGCCGAAGCGCAGTGGCGCGGCGTGCTGCGCCAGCTGATCGCGCTGGGCCATCTGCGCACCGAAGGCGAGTTCAACACGCTGGAGCTGACCGCCAGCGCGCGCGAGGTGCTGCGCGGCGAGGTGCAGCTGCTGCTGCGCGTGCCGGCCGAGACGCCGCGCCGCGGGCGCACGACGCGCACGCGCGGCAGCGCCGACAAACCTCCGCCGCTGCCGCTGGATGAAGCCGCCACGGCGCGCTTCACGGCGCTGAAAGCCTGGCGCGGCGAAGTGGCGCGCGAGCACAATGTTCCCGCCTACGTCGTCTTCCACGACGCGACGCTCGCCGAGATGGCGCGCGAGCGTCCGCAGACCTTGGACGACCTGGCGGGCATCAGCGGCGTCGGCGCCAAGAAACTCGAAGCCTACGGGGAGGAAATCCTTCGCGTACTGCGGCAGGACGCTTGATCTGCGTCTATCCAGACGGGTCGCCGGGCCGGATACTTGATCATCAGGGGGACGAGCGCGGCCTGTCTCCCGGCAAACGGGGAGACCCGGAAGGGGCGGGGGAAGGTGGCGGGACAGAGCCAGGAACAAGAACCGGGTCGGACCGCGGCCGACGCCGACGAAATGGAGATGCCGGCGGCCACGCCGGCCGCCCTGCCGACCCCGGACGAGCCCTTCGCCGGCCGCGTCGTCGCGATCGGCGCCTCCGCCGGCGGTCTGGACGCGCTGGCGCGCGTCTTCAAGGCCTTGCCGCCGGACACCGGCGCGGCCTTCGTCGTGATCCAGCACCTGTCGCCGGACCACAAGAGCATGATGGCCGACCTGCTCGGCCGCTACACCGAGATGCCGGTCTGCGTGGCCGAGCACGACATGGCGCTGGCCGCCAACCGCGTGCATCTGATCCCGCCGGGCAAGATGATGCGTGTGGCCGGCGACCGGCTGCAGCTGGCGCCCAAGCCCGAACACGGGCTGACGCTGCCGATCGACACCTTCTTCGGCAGCCTGGCCGAACAGTTCGCCGACCGCGCGGTCGCCGTCGTGCTGTCGGGCACCGGCTCCGACGGTTCGCGCGGCGTGCAGGAGATCAACGCCGCCGGCGGCATCTTCTACGTCCAGGACCCGACGACGGCCAAGTTCGACGGCATGCCGCTGTCGGCCAGCCAGGCCGCGCACTACGACTTCATGGGCACCGCGGAAGCGCTGGCCGCGCAGCTGACGACGCAGCTCGTCTCGCCGCGCGCCGAGGGCACGCGGCTGCTGTCGCCGCATGCGCCGGCGGTCGCGCAGCCGCTGGACACGATCCACGAGATCCTGCTGCACAGCAGCGGCATCGATTTCCGCCAGTACAAGCCGACCACCATGCTGCGCCGCATCGAGCGCCGCATGCAGGTGCTGCACTGCCCGTCGCTGCTCGAGTACCGCGAACGCCTGGCCGCCTCGCCCGACGAGCAGGTGCTGCTGCGCCGCGAGCTGCTGATCCCGGTGACGCGCTTCTTCCGCGACACCGAGGTCTTCGAGCTGCTCGCCGAGCAGGTGATCCCCGACCTCGTCAGCCGCGCCGGCCCGGAAGGCATCCGCGCCTGGGTGGCCTGCTGCGCCACCGGCGAGGAGGCGTATTCGATCGCCATCCTGTTCGCCGAGGCCTTCCGCGCCGCCGGGCGCACGCGGCCGGTGAAGATCTTCGCCACCGACGTCGAGCAGCAGTACCTGGACCACGCCGCCGCCGGCCTGTACCCGGATACGATCGCCGCCGAGGTCTCGCCCGAGCGGCTGTCGCAGTTCTTCATCGAGCGCCAGGGGCGCTACCAGGTGCAGCCCGAGCTGCGCCAGATGATCATCTTCGCGCGCCACAACGTCATCGCCGACCCGCCGTTCACGCGCATGAGCCTGGTGACCTGCCGCAACGCGCTGATCTACCTGGAGCCGGCGGCACAGGAAAGCGCGCTGCGCCGGCTGCAGTACGCGATGGCGCCGGGTGCGCACCTGATGCTCGGCCCCAGCGAGTCGCTGGGCGACCTGCAGCGTGACTTCCAGCCGCTGAAGGCGCGCAGCAAGGTCTACCGCCTGCTGCGCCGCGACCGCTCAGCGGCGACGATGGACATGCGCGGCCTGCACCACACGCGGGTCGGAGAACCGGGCAAACGCGGCCCCGTTCTGCCGCCGCTGATGCCGCGCCCCGGCAACGACGGCGCGCTGGCGCTGCTGATGCAGCACTACGCGCCGCCGTCGGTGGTCGTCAGCGAGGCGCGCCAGCTGATGCGCGTCTACGGCGACACGCGCCAGCTGCTGCAGTTCGGCGAAGGCCAGGCGACGCTGGACCTGATGAAGCTGCTGCCGCGCGACCTGGTGCCGGTGGCCAGCATGCTGCTGCAGGGCATCGCCACCGAACGTTCGGTGCAGCGTTCGGCGCCGATCCGCCTGCCCGACGGCGACGGCTGGCGCCGCGTCGAGCTCGTCGCCCGGCCGCTGGACGGCAGCGACGACGGCGGCTTCGCGATGCTGTCGCTGGAGACGCTGTCCGATCGCGGCCCCGCCACCGCGGGCGACGGCACGCTGGTCGCCTCCGAGCCGCCCGACGAGCGCTACCTGCGCCGCATCGAGGAGCTCGAACGCGACCTCGCCGTCATGCACGACAACCTGCAGGCGACGATCGAGGAGCTCGAGACCTCCAACGAGGAGCTGCAGGCGACCAACGAAGAGCTGATGGCCTCGAACGAGGAACTGCAGAGCACCAACGAGGAGCTGCAGTCCGTCAACGAGGAGCTCTACACCGTCAACTCCGAGTACCAGGAGAAGGTCGATGTCCTGAACTCGGTCAACGCCGACCTGGAGAACGTCTCCAAGGCGGCGGCGATCCCGACCGTGTTCGTCGACGAGCAGCTGCGCCTGACGCGCTTCACGCCCGAGGCGACGCCGCTGTTCCACCTGCGCCAGGGCGACGAGGGCCGCTCGATCGAGGACTTCGCCCACCGGCTGGACTATCCCTCGCTGTTTGCCGACCTGCGCCTGACGCTGGAACGCGGCAGCGTCACCGAGCGCGAGGTGCGCAGCCGCAGCGGCCAGTGGTGGCTGGCGCGCATCCAGCCCTACCCGGGGCGCGCGCCGGGCGCCAGCCGCGCGGTGATGACCTTCGTGAACATCGACTCGGTGAAGGACTCGCAGCGCCTGCAGGCCGTCATCGACTCGCTGCCGCAGCACGTCGCCGTTGTCGACCTGCACGGCGCGATCACGCTCGTCAACGAGGCCTGGCGCCGCTTCGCCACCGAGAACGGCGACCCGGCCGAACGCTGTACCGGGCCGGGCTGCAACTACCTGCGGGTCTGCGCCGAGGCGGCGCTGTCGGACGTCGACGCCCGCCGTGCCCACGAGGGCCTGACCGCGGTCCTCGAAGGCCGCATCCCGATGTTCCAGATGCACTATCCCTGTCACGCCCCTGACCAGAAGCGCTGGTTCCTGATGTACGCGGCGCCGATCCGCCATGCCGCCGGCGGTGCCGTCGTCAGCCATGTCGACATCAGCGAGTGGGTCATCGCCAGCGGCGGATCGCTGCCCGACGGCAGCAAGGCGGTCCAATGAGCGAGATGCAACTGCGGCAACGGGTGCGCCAGCGCGATCGGCTGGTGGCGCAGGTGGCGAACAACGGCGCCGACCTGCGCAGCGAGCTGCTGGACGCCGTGCAGCGCGGCGACCTCGCCGCCGCCGAAGCGGCGCTGCAGCGCAACGACACCAAGGTGCGCACGCTGGCCGAGGAGCTGCGCATCTACCAGGCCGAGCTGCACGCCCAGGCCGACGAGCTGCAGCAAAGCCGCGAGCGCACCGAGCAGGCGCTGTCGCGCTTCACGACGCTGTTCCTGGGCATGCCGGTGGCGTCGATGCTGGTCAGCTTCAACGGCGAGGTGCTGGAGCAGAACGGCCAGGCCGAACGCCTGTTCGCGATGCAGCGCCAGACGATGAGCGCGCGGCTGCTGTTCCGCATGGTCGACTCGCAGCAGTACCAGCAGCGTGTGCGCCCGGCCTTCCACCAGGCGCGTGCGCTGGGTTCGATCACGCTCGACGAGGTCGGCTTCGTCGCCGAGGACGGCCGCCGCTTCATCGGCGAGATGCATCTGTCGACGCTGCCCGGCGACGACGACGACAAGCCGCAGTTCGCGATGGCGGTCATCGACCGCACCGAGCACATCGAGGACGTGCGCGCGCTGCGCGAGACGACCGAGGCGCTGCGCGTGCGCGAGGCCTTCCTCGCCGACTCGGCGCGCCTGGCGCGCATCGGCGGCTGGGAGTACGACATCGAGTGCGGCACGATGCGCTGGTCCTCGCACCTGCGCCGCGTCTTCGAGATCGCCGCCGACGAACCGGCGACGCTGGAGCGCACGCTGCAGCTGTGCTCGCCCGACGGCCATGCCGCGCTGTCGGGCGCGCTGCATGCGGCCAAGCCCGGCCAGGCGCCGTTCGACTTCGAGCTCGACATGCACGACGCCCACGGCCGCGCGATGCGCGTGCGTGTCGTCGGCCGCGCCGAACTGAGCGACGACGGCCCGCTGGTCATCGGCATGTTCCAGGACGTCACCGCCCAGGCCCAGGCCCGGCGCCAGATCGGCGAGCTGACCGAGCGCCTGAGCGTGGCCAACGACGCCGGCGGCATCGGCGTCTGGGACTGGGACCTGCAGCACGGCGAGCTTTACCTCGACGGCCGCATGCGCGAGCTGACCGTCTTCGGCGACGAGACGCCGCCGGCGGACCTGTGCGCCGCGCTCTCGCCCTACCTGCACCCGGACGACGCCCCGAGCTTCGTCGACGCCGTGCATCAGGCCGTCGAGGCCTGCACCGCGTTCGGCATCGAGCTGCGCCTGGCGCCGGCGCCCGCGGGCCAGCGCTGGCTGCACCTGGCCGGTCGCGCGCACGTCGAAGGCGGCGCCGCGCCGCGCACCGTGCGCCTGGTCGGCTGCGCCTGGGACACGACTGGCGAACACGAGCAGGCGCGGCTGCTGGCGGCCAAGCAGGCCGCCGAGTCGGCCAACCGCGCCAAGACGGTGTTCCTCTCGCGCGTCAGCCACGAGCTGCGCACGCCGCTGAACGCCATCCTCGGCTTCTCGCAGCTGATGCGCCTGGAGGCCGAAGCCGGCGACCTGGTGGTCAAGCCCTACCGCGTCGCGATGGTCGAGGACGCCGCGCGCCACCTGCTGGAACTGGTCAACGAGCTGCTCAACGTCTCGGGCATCGAGAGCGGCCAGCTGGCGATGAAACGCGTCGCGCTGGACCTGCGGCCGCTGGTGCGCGACTGCCTGCAGATGATCGCCGCCCAGGCCGCGGCGATGCAGCTGACGATGGACGACCGCTGCAGCGACGGCCCGCCGCTGCTGGTGCTGGCCGACCCGCTGCGCACCAAGGAAGTGCTGCTGAACCTGCTGTCCAACGCCGCGAAGTACAACCGCACCGGCGGCCGCATCACGGTCTCGGCGCGGCACTTCGCCGGTTATGTCGAGCTGACCGTCGCCGACACCGGCCGCGGCCTATCGGACCATCAGCTCGCCGAGCTGTTCCAGCCCTTCAGCCGCGCCGGCGCCGAATGCTCCGGCATCCCGGGCTCGGGCATGGGCCTGTACTTCAGCAAGCGCGTCGTCGAGGCGATGGGCGGGCGCATCGAGGTCGAGAGCGTGGCCGGCGAGCGCACCGCGTTCACCGTCGCGCTCGACGAGGTGCCGCTGCACGGCGACCCGGCCCTTCGCGCCTGACGGGCCGGCCGGGGGCGCTGGCGCCGCGGCGCCGGCGCTCGCTATGATGGCCGGTTGCCCGCCGCACGCCTGCCGATGTCAGAAGACCGCATTCGCTCCGCCCACGCCGCCGAAGCTCCGGCGCTGCGCGTGCGCGGCGCCCGCACCCACAACCTCAAGAACGTCGACCTCGACATCCCGAAGCACGCGCTGGTCGTGATCACCGGGCTGTCGGGTTCGGGCAAGTCCAGCCTGGCCTTCGACACGCTGTACGCCGAAGGCCAGAGGCGCTACGTCGAGAGCCTGTCGGCCTACGCCCGCCAGTTCCTGCAGCTGATGGACAAGCCCGACGTCGACGTCATCGAAGGGCTGTCGCCGGCGATCTCGATCGAGCAGAAGGCCACCAGCCACAACCCGCGTTCGACGGTCGGCACGATCACCGAGATCCACGACTACCTGCGCCTGCTGTATGCGCGTGCCGGCACGCCCTACTGCCCCGAGCACGGCCTGCCGCTGCAGGCGCAGAGCGTCAGCCAGATGGTCGACGCCGCGCTGGCGCTGCCGCCCGAGACCAAGCTGATGGTGCTGGCTCCGGTGGTGCGCGACCGCAAGGGCGAGTTCGTCGAGCTCTTCGCCGACATGCAGGCGCGCGGCTACGTGCGCTTTCGCGTCGGCAACGACGGCCAGCCGGGCGCCGTCGTCGAGGCCGACGCGCTGCCGGCGCTGAAGAAGACCGAGAAGCACGACATCGACGTCGTCGTCGACCGGCTGAAGACGCGGCCCGACATGAAGCAACGCCTGGCCGAGAGCTTCGAGGCCGCGCTGCGAATCGCCGACGGGCGCGCGATCGCGCTGGAGATGGACTCGGGCCGCGAGCACCTGTTCAGCAGCAAGTTCGGCTGCCCGGTGTGCAGCTACTCGCTGCCCGAGCTGGAGCCGCGGCTGTTCTCGTTCAACTCGCCGGTGGGCGCCTGCCCGGCCTGCGACGGCCTGGGCCAGGTGACGGTGTTCGACCCCGAGCGGGTCGTCGCCTTCCCGTCGCTGAGCCTGGCCGCCGGCGCCGTGAAGGGCTGGGACCGGCGCAACGCCTACACCTTCTCGCTGCTGGAGAGCGTGGCCGCGCACTACGGCTTCGACATCGACAGCGCGTTCGAGGATCTGGACCCGAAGGCGCGCCAGGTGCTGCTCTACGGCTCGGGCGACGAGGAGATCGAGTTCTCGTACACCGCCGAAGGCACCAAGGGCCGCCAGCGCAGCGTAAAGCGCCGCCATCCGTTCGAAGGGATCATCCCGAACTTCGAGCGGCGCTTCCGCGAGACCGACTCGGCCGCGGTGCGCGAGGACCTGGTGCGCTACCAGGCCGCCAAGGCCTGCCCGCAGTGCGAAGGCACGCGGCTGCGGCGCGAGGCGCGCCACGTCTTCCTGCGCCACGCAGGCGACGGCGACGAGGCGGCGCGCAAGGGCCTGCCGATCTACGCCGTCGAGCACGCGACGCTGGCCGAGTGCCTGGCCTACTTCGAGGGCCTGAAGCTCGAAGGCGCCAAGGCCGAGATCGCCGACAAGATCGTGCGCGAGATCCGCTCGCGGCTGCGCTTCCTGAACGACGTCGGCCTGACCTACCTGAGCCTGGACCGCGGCGCCGACACGCTGTCCGGCGGCGAGGCCCAGCGCATCCGCCTGGCCAGCCAGATCGGCAGCGGGCTGTCGGGCGTGATGTACGTGCTCGACGAGCCCAGCATCGGCCTGCACCAGCGCGACAACGAGCGCCTGATCGGCACGCTGCAGCACCTGCGCGACCTCGGCAACTCGGTGCTCGTCGTCGAGCACGACGAGGACATGATCCGCGCCGCCGACCACGTCGTCGACATGGGCCCGGGCGCCGGCGTGCACGGCGGGCGTGTCATCGCCCAGGGCACGCCCGACGAGGTGGCGGCCGACCCCGAGTCGCTGACCGGGCGCTACCTCGCGCACACGCTGCGCATCGAGGTGCCGAAGCGGCGCATCGCCGCCGACACCGAACGCGGCGTGCTGCGCATCGTCGGCGCACGCGGCCACAACCTGAAGGGCGTCGACGTCGAGATCCCGGTCGGGCTGCTGACCTGCGTCACCGGCGTCAGCGGCTCGGGCAAGAGCACGCTGGTCAACGACACGCTGTACGCCGCGGTCGCCAAGAAGCTCTACCAGAGCCACGCCGAGCCGGCCGAGCACGAGCGCATCGACGGCCTGGAGGCCTTCGACAAGGTCATCAACGTCGACCAGAGCCCGATCGGGCGCACGCCGCGCTCCAACCCGGCGACCTACACGGGCCTGTTCACGCCGATCCGCGAGCTCTTCGCCGAGGTGCCGATGGCGCGCGAACGCGGCTACGGCGCCGGGCGCTTCAGCTTCAACGTCGCCGGCGGGCGCTGCGAGGCCTGCGAGGGCGACGGCGTCATCAAGGTCGAGATGCACTTCCTGCCCGACGTCTACGTGCCTTGCGACGTCTGCCACGGCGCGCGCTACAACCGCGAGACGCTGGAGGTGCTCTACAAGGGCCGCAGCATCACCCAGGTGCTGGAGATGACGGTCGAGGAAGCCAACGGCTTCTTCTCGGCGGTGCCGGCCATCGCGCGCAAGCTGCAGACGCTGCTCGACGTCGGCCTGGGCTACATCCGCCTCGGCCAGGCGGCGACGACGCTCTCGGGCGGCGAGGCGCAGCGCGTCAAGCTGGCGCTCGAGCTGTCCAAGCGCGACACCGGGCGCACGCTGTACATCCTCGACGAGCCGACGACCGGCCTGCACTTCCACGACATCGGCCTGCTGCTCAAGGTGCTGCACCAGCTGCGCGACGCCGGCAACACGATCGTCGTCATCGAGCACAACCTGGACGTCATCAAGACCGCCGACTGGCTGATCGACATGGGCCCTGAAGGCGGTGCCGGCGGCGGCCGCGTGCTGATCGCGGGCACGCCCGAGGACATCGCCGCGCATCCCGGCAGCCACACCGGGCGCTTCCTCGCGCCGTTGCTGGAGACGGCGCGCCGCTGGCACACCCCGGACTGAGGGCTGCGGCCGTTTGCGCCTCGGGATGGCGCCGGCGCCGCGGCCGCCTCAGCATCGTCGGATCACGAGGCTGGGAGGCCGGGGACCGATGGACACGACGCAAGCGCTGCGCGACTGGCTCGAAGCCGGCTGGAACCGCCACGACACGGCGCCCTACGAGCTGGCGCTGGAGCTCGTCACGCGCGCCTCGACGCTGCCCGACGACGACGACGGCGCCGACGCCGTGCGGCTGGCGCGGCACACGATGCTCGGCCACCTCGGGCGCACCGACCTGCTGCACACCTTCAACGCCGCGCTGCCGGCCGGCACCAAGCTCGACGCCATGCGCTTGCGCGCCGAATGGGCGATGGCCCAGATCGAGGGCCGGCAGCCCGAGCCCCTGCCCGAGGTCGTGACCTGGGCGCTGCTCGGCGACGTCGTTCAGGCCGAACTGCGCCTCGGGCGCCGCGACGCGCCGCGCGTGCGCCTGCTGGCGCTGGAGACACGTGCCGCGAACCACCCCGACCCCGCGGCGCGCCAGGCCTTCGCCGCGACTGCGCACAACGTGACGCAGGCACTACGCCTGGGGCCGCGCGAGCCGGCGCTGGACACGCTGATGATCGAGATGGCCGAACTCGAACGGCGCGCCTGGGAACGCGCCGGCACCTGGATGCACGTCGAGCGCGCCGACTACCACCTGGCGCTGTGCCACGCGGTGCTCGGCCACGGCGCCGAAGCCCAGGCCCATGCCGCGGCCTGCATCGCAGCCTGCGAGGCGCACGGCGCCGAGCCCTCGGAACGTTTCTTCGCCCACGAATGCGCCGTGCATGCGGCGCACGCGGCCGGCGACGGCGAGGCGATGGCGCGGCACCGCGCCGCGATGGTGGCCCTGCTCGCCGAGGTGCAGGACGCCGAGATGCGCGCCTTCTGCGAGAAGACGCTGGCCGCGGCGCCGCAATGAAAAAGGCCGGCTGATGCCGGCCTTCGTGTGACGGGCGGGCACCTCGGCGCCCGCTGCGATCACTTCAGGTGGCTGCTGATCAGCTTGGTCATCTCGAACATCGAGACCTGCGCCTTGTCGAAGATCGCCTTCAGCTTGGCGTCGGCGTTGATCATCGTCTTCTTGGCCTTGTCCTGCAGGCCGTTCTTCTTGATGTACTCCCAGACCTTCTTCGTGATCTCGGTACGCGGCAGCGGCTTGTCACCGATGACGGCGGCCAGAGCGGCGCTCGGGGTCAGGGGCTTCATGAAGGCGGCGCTGGGGGTGCGCTTCTTCGCGGGGGCCTTCTTGGCGGCGGCCTTCTTGGCCGGCGCAGCGGCCTTCTTCGGGGCGGCAGCCTTCTTCGCCGGAGCGGCGACGGCCTTCTTCTCGGGCGCGGCGGCCTTCTTGGCCGGTGCCGCCTTCTTCGCCGGTGCCTTGGTGGCCGCGGTCTTCTTCGCGGCGGTCTTCTTCGCAGTTGCCATGGGAATGTTCTCCGTCAGAGTGGCTCGACGCCGGCGCTGCGCGAAGCCTCATGGGAGCCTCGTCTGGCAGGGAGCGCCGTGCACGCGGGATGGTACCGCCTCACGAGGGCCGCTGAGAAGCTGTTTTCATAGGTGGAATGCATTCTCGCCACGCTATGCTGCGCCCTATGAAGATCCTCGCGAGATGGTTCCTGCTCGCCGCGGCGCTGCTGCTGGTGGCCAACCTCTATCCCGGCGTCACCGTGCAGAGCTTCGGCACGGCGCTGATCGCGGCCCTGGTTCTGGGTCTGCTGAACACGCTGGTGCGTCCGCTGCTGGTGCTGCTCACGCTGCCCGTTACGCTGCTGACGCTGGGCCTGTTCCTCTTCGTCATCAACGCGCTGATGTTCTGGGCCGCAGCCAGCGTGCTCGACGGCTTCCGTGTCGCCGGCTTCGGCGCGGCGCTGATCGGCTCGGTGATCTACAGCCTGTGCGGCATGGTCATCGACGCCGCGGTCGAGCAGCTCTTCGGCCGCTCGGCGCCCTGATCAGCGCGGGCAGTCGCGCACCTCGACGCCTTCGATCGGCGCAGGGTTGCCGCCGTCGGCACGCGCCTCGCAGAACGCCCGGCGCTGCTGCGCACGCAGCTCGCGCAACCGCGCGTCGATCACCGAGGCTTCGATGAAGTCCTGGCCCGCGGCGCCGCGCGCGGCGGCCTGGCCGGCGCGCAGTCGGTCGATGGCGCCGTTGACGTCGCCCGAGGCGTAGCGCGCCTCGGCCTCGGCGCGCACCGCGCGCAGCTTGAAGCCGGCGGCGTCGGCGGTGGCCGCGAGCTGCGTCCAGGCACCGGCATCGCGCGGGTGATCGGCGACCCAGGTCTGCAACGCCTCGGTGCTGGCACGCAGCGCGTCGGGGGCCGCCTTGCCGCCGCGCTGCAGGTCCAGCGCCGCCTGGGCGCGCATCAGCAGCGGCGCCCGACCGCGGGCGTCGACGCTGATCGTGTCCAGCACCTGCAAGGCCGCCGCCGGCTGGCCGGCCGCCAGCCGCACCTGCACCAGCAGCAGCTGCACGTCGCGCTCGGCCTGCGGCTCGCGCGGGCTGGCCTGCGAGACCAGCGCCAGCGCCTGCGAGGCCAGGGCCTCGGCCTTGGCGTGCTCGCGCAGCAGCGAGGCCGACAGCGCGGCGGCGTAGAACGCGCCGAGGCGTTCGCGCAGCGGCGCTTCGGCGGCGCCGCCGCCCTGGTCGACGAGGCGCTGCAGCACCTGCGGGTCGGTGTCCATCAGCACACGCGAGCGCTGCTGCATCAGCGCATGGCGCAGCGGCGGCGCGAGCTTGCCGTTGCCGCTGAAGAGCGCACGCGAGCGCGCTTCGCTCAGGCGTTCGACGGTCAGCGGGTGGCTGCGCAGATAGGGGAAGCCGCCGCTGTCGTTGAGGCGCGTCGCGGTGTCGAGCTTCTCGAACATCTGCGCCATGCCCTGCGGCGCGAAGCCGGCCGACGTGAGCGTGGCGTAGCCGATGCGGTCGGCCTCGCGCTCCATGTCGCGCGAGAAGTTCAGCTGGCCTTGGATCGATGCCGCCTGGCTGCCGACGATGGCGGCGTTGGCGACGTCGGCGTTGTTGCTGCGCGCCGCCGCGACGATGCCCAGCAGCAGCGCCGCCATGCTGATCATCGAGGTGCGCTGCGCGGCGATGCTGCCGCGCGCGATGTGGCGCTGGGTCACGTGCGAGAGTTCGTGCGCCAGCACCGACGCGAACTCGTCGCTGCTGGCCGTCAGCGCGATCAGCCCCAGGTGCACGCCGACGAAGCCGCCCGGCAGCGCGAAGGCGTTGACGCTGCGCTCGCGCAGCAGGAAGGGCTCCCAGGCGAACTGGCGGTCCTCCTCGGCCTCGATGTTGCCGTTGGCGCGCGAGGCGGCCACCAGCGGCTGGAAGATCGAGTTCAGGTACTCGAGCAGCACCGGGTCGTCGAGGTAGGACGGGTCGGCGCGGATCTGGCGCATCACCTGGTCGCCCAGGCGGCGCTCGGCACCGAGCGTGATGTCTTCGACCGCCGACTCGCCGAGCGAAGGCAGGCGCACCTGCGCCGGCACGGCCTGGACGGCGAAGGCCAGCGCGAGCGCCAGCACGAGGGCACGGGGACGACGCGGGGAACGCGGGGAGGAAGAAGGCGTCAAGGCAGGGTGTCCGTCGGGGGCGCCGGACGCGGCCGGCGCGCGTGCATGCAGCGGCCTATGATGACACCGTCCCGTTGCCCCCTTGTTTCCGTCGATGAACTCTCCGCTCACCCACTTCGATGCCCAGGGCCGGGCGCAGATGGTCGACGTCGCCGCGAAGGACGAGACGCACCGCGTCGCGCGTGCCGCCGGCACGATCCGCATGCTGCCGGCGACCTTCGAGCTCGTCGCCCAGGGCCGCGCCGCCAAGGGCGACGTGCTGGGCGTCGCGCGCATCGCCGCGATCCAGGGCGCCAAGCGCACCGCAGATCTGATCCCGCTGTGCCACCCGCTGCCGATCACGCGCGTGGCCATCGAGTTCGAACTCGACGCCGCCACGTCCAGCGTGCGCTGCGAAGCGCAGGTCGAGACGCGCGGGCGCACCGGCGTCGAGATGGAAGCGCTGACCGCGGTGCAGGTCGGCCTGCTGACGATCTACGACATGTGCAAGGCCGCCGATCGCGGCATGGTGATGACCGACGTGCGCGTGCTGGAGAAGCGCGGCGGCAAGAGCGGCGACTGGGTGGCGCCGGACTGAGGCTTCAGCCCTCACGCGTGAAATCGCGTTCGGGCCTTCGGCAGGCGCGCAGGGCCTTCCGGCCCTGCACGTCCGGCCTCAGGGGCGGAAGAACTCGCGCCAGTCGGGCACACGCTGCGGCGCCTGGCACTGGAACGGCGCGCCGGCCGCGCCTGCGGCGACGGCGTCGCAGGCGGCGAAGAACTCGCGGCTGGCCGGGTTGCGGAACTCGCGCAGCCGCTCGGCGATGTGGCGCGCGGCATCGAGCTCGCCGTTGGCGGCCAGCGCGTTCGCCCAGGCGGTCATCAGCCGCGTGTCCAGCAGGTGGTGCGTCGCGCCCTCGAAAGGCTGCATCGCGTCCGGCCCGGGCACCAGCCCGGTCGTCGCGGCCGCATACTCGGCGTGATAGGCGAAGAGCAGGCTGCGCTGGCCGCGCGCGATGCGGTCGATCAGCGGCGGCGAGTCGGGCGCGCTGCTGAAGATGCGCGTCACCGGCAGGTAGTCGACGACGGCGAGCGTCGCGCCGACGACCAGCGCCAGGCCGGCGGCCCACTGCGTCGGCTGCGGCCAGCCGTGGGGCATCGCCGGGCCGCGGCGGCGGCCGAGCGCGAAGCCCCAGGCCCAGGCCGCCGGCAGCAGGAAGTAGGCGTACCAGAGCGGGTACTCGAGCAGGCTGTGCAGCCCGATCATCAGCACCATCACCCAGGCGGCGCGGCGCTCGATGCCGCCGCCTTCGGCTTCGCCGTCGCGGCCGGGCCGGAAGGCCAGACGCGCGGCCGCCGCCAGCGCCCACAGCAGCAGCGCCATGACCAGCGCCGCGGCCGGCACGCCCAGCTCCACCGCCAGCTGCAGCACGAGGTTGTGCGAGTGGTCGAAGAAAGCCACCGGGCGGTCCGGGAAGGGCGTCAGCGACCAGGCGAAGTTGAACTCGCCGAAACCAACGCCGACCCAGGGCTGGCGGCGGATCAGCTCCAGCGTGTTCAGCCAGATGCGCACGCGTGAACTGGACAGGTCGTTCTCGGCCAGCCGCGCCTCGCCGCCGAAGACGTGCTGCGACAGCCGCGCCCATTCGGCCATCGCCAGCCAGCCGACGAGGTAGACCAGCGGTGCGGCCAGCAGCAGCCACCGCGTGGACCGTGACAGGCGGCGGTCCAGCGCGCCCCACAGCGCCAGCAGCAGCACGCCGACGAAGCCGGTGCGCGAGGCCGTCAGCACGACGGCGAAGACCAGCGCCACGAACAGCGCGCCGCCGGCGGCGCGCAGCACGCGGCCGACGCGGGCGTCGCGGTACAGCTCGACCAGCGCCACCACGGCGATCGCCGACCACAGCAGCAGGCTGCTCAGATGGTTGGGCTGGCGCAGGTTGCCGACGGCACGCCCGGGAATGCCCGAACGCGCGATCCACAGGCCGTCGGCCCAGTCGGGCGCGAAGACCTGCACCAGCGCGATCGCGACGTTGAACACGCCGGCCAGCGCCCAGCCGATGCAGAACGCGGTGAAGACGGCGCGCGGATCGGGCCGCGACTGCGCCGCGGCGCCGCCCGAGACCATGACCAGCGCCGCCAGCAGGGTGCCCAGGGCCGACAGCGCGATGCTCGACGGCAGCGCCCGCGACCAGGACCAGCAGACGCCGGCCATCACGACCAGCAGCGCGGCCTTCAGCGGCCCGGCGCCTCGCCGGTCCGAGCCCACGCGCGGCGCCGTCGCAGCGACGAACAGCCCCCACAGCGCGATCGCCAGCGCCTGGTTCAGGAAGGTCGGCGACGGGGAGACGTTGTAGGCCAGCAGCGAAGGCGCGCAGGCGGCGAGCAGGGCCAGCGCGACGCTGAGCAGAAACGGCGCAAGTCGGAGTGGCACGGCGGGAGCAGCAGAAGGCCGCGCATGCTAACGCGGCCGGGGCGCCAGGATCAGCCAGCGCGCCAGTTCGTAACCACGATGCCCAGCACGATGATGGCGGCCCCGATCCAGGTCTGGGTCGACATCGGATCGCCCAGGAACCGGCTGGCCATCAACGGCACGAAGACAAAGGACAAGCCGAAAAAGGCGAATGCCTGGGTGATGGGTACTCGCGACAACACCCAAAGCCACAAGGCCATCGCGCTGCAATAGACCACAACGGCTAGCACCGAAGTGAAGGACATCCACGCTCGCACGCCGACAGTGCCGCTGGACGCGGCGGCGAGGGAGGCCGCGCGCATGAGCACCTGGCCGACCGAGGCGAGCAGCACGACGAATACGACGAGCATGGCTTCAGTAGGCTTCATCGGTTGCCGTCCAGGGTCGAGAGGTCGCGCGCGCCATCGTGGGGCAGGCGGCAGCGGAAACGTTCTAGGTCAGCCTCCCAGGTGGCCAGCCGGCCGATGACCACATCCGTACTCTGCCGCTCCTGGACATAGACCACGTCGCCGCGCGCTAAGTTGACGCTGACATACAGGTCGTATTTGCCGTAGAGACGCGTCCAGACCTCATCTGCCCCTTCGGGAAGGTCTGCACAACACGCCGAGCGACCGGATCGGCGCGACATCGTTAGCGACGGCTTTGTGCAGGAGCGCATTGCGCCCCCGAGCCAGCGTTGTAGGACGGAGAAACGAAGCAAATGGCGCCCAGCGGGGGACGTTTGGCGCCCACCGGGCGCACTCATCCCCGGGCTCCCATGAGATGCCTTCGCGCCATCCACAGGTTCGCCAGCGCGAACAGCGTCTGGATCTGCGCCGTGTTCTTGGCCAGCCCCCGGTACCGCACCTTGGTGAAGCCGAACTGCCGCTTCAGCACGCGAAACGGGTGCTCCACCTTGGCCCGCACGCTGGCCTTGAGTTGTTCGATTCGCTCGGTGATCGCATCCTGGCGATCCCGCGCGTCGAGCAGCCGCCGCAGCCCCGGGCGCAAGGCCACGTGCCAGGTCGGCCCTCGCGCCTCGGGCCTCTTGTGCACGCCCTGGTAGCCGGCGTCGCCGAAGGCGTTGCGTTCCTCGCCATGCAGCAGTTGTCCGGCCACGTTCAGGTTGTTGACGTTCGCCGGCGTGGCCACCACCGTGTGCACCAGCCCCGAGGCCGCGTCCACCCCGATGTGCGCCTTCATCCCGAAGTACCAGTTGTTGCCCTTGCGGGTCTGCTTCATCTCCGGATCGCGCTCGCCTTCGGCGTTCTTCGTCGAGCTGGGCGCCGCGATCAGCGTCGCGTCCACCACCGTGCCGGTGCGCAGCATCAGGCCCTTGTGCTGCAGCAGATCGGCCACCAGGCGCAGCATGTCGGCCGCCAGTTCGTGGCGCTCCAGCAGGTGGCGAAACCGCAGGATCGTCGTCTCGTCGGGCAACCTCTGCGTCGCACCATCGAGCCGAGCGAACTCCCGGTACAGCGGCACGTCGTGCAGCGCCTCTTCCATCGCCGGGTCGCTCAGCCCGAACCATTGCTGCAGGTAGTGGATGCGCAGCATCGTCTCCAGCGCAAACGGCGGCCGCCCGGTCCTGGCTCGCGGATAGTGCGGCTGCACGATCTCCACCAGCGCCGCCCACGGCACCACGCGGTCCATCTCCTCGAGGAACTCGCGCTTGCGCGTCTTCTTCGTCGACAGGTTCAGGCCAAGTCCGAGCTGCTTCATGTCGGGCATCCTCGCCTGCCTACCTCGCACGGGCAAGCCGGCTTCGCGGGGGCGTTTTGCAGACCTTCCTTCGATCTGCACGCCGTTCGGCGAGAAGATCTCGGGGCACTTGCGCTCCACCGCATCCATCAGTCGCGTCGCCTGTTCGCGTGCCTCGGCCTGCACCGGCGACTGAACTGCGAGGCGCCAGGCATCGCAGGCGTACAGGACACGGCCCTGCTGGACCCCGGGCTGGCCCGCCGGTCCACGCCAGAGGTAGGGGATCGCTGTGGCTGCCTGGCCGACCTGCAGCGCTTCGCAGCGCGAGGGCTCAAAACCAAGCCCCAGACGATCGACCGCGCGGGTCAGCCGCAACAGGCGTTGCTCGCGTTTTTCCGGCGGCATGTCGGCGGGCAGGGGAAAGACGACCGAGGTACGTCCGTCGAACTGCTCGCGCAACCGCACGAACCTGTCCCAGCCGGGACCGTCGCTTGAGATGGACAGGAGGCCCACCGGGTTCACGAACACGGAGTCGGGATGCACGTGAGCCGCCAGATAGGATTCCGAAGAGCTGGAAACCGAGACGTACAGGCGCGGCTGCAACGCCAAGGTCTGCGGCACCTCGACCGAGAGCCAGCGCGGCGTCCAGTCCCGCGGCGCCCAGCGGGGGTTGCCGGTATCGGCGATCTGGACCGCCTGCAGCACCAGCAGCACCAGACACATCATCGCCGCCCGTCGCTCGCCCATCAGCCGAGCCGCGATTGCGTAGAGCAGCGGCCCACTGAGCAGCAGCAACGGCACGGCATAGCGGCCGTTGGTCGACGTCGCCACCCAGGCAGCCGTTGAAACCACGTAGAACACCACGACGGGAGCCAAGGGCACGCGGTCGGTGGGTGCCATGGCGGCCGGCCCTCGCCCGGCGACCCGCCAAGCACGACGCGCGAGCAGCGCGCCGCCGAGCACGACCAGCAGCGCGGGACGCAAGTCAGGCGCTACCTGCTCCACGTAGACGTAGGAGCTGTGCTGCAGCATGGCGAACGGCAGGGTCAACAACTGCTCCAGCGATTGCGGCACGAAACGATGAAGCTCGATCGGGTATGCCGCGAAGTCGGGTGATCGGAACAGGTTGTCGAACAGCGGGAAGACCGGGCTGCCGTGCAAGGTCCAGAGCTTCAAGCCCCACGGTGCGTATGGCAGGACGAAGCCGAGTGCCGCGCCTGCACCCGTGGCGACCCCGCGCAGCCAAGCGACGCGTGTGCCGCGCAGCACCGCCGCCGCCGCGACCAGGCCGAGCGCGAACGGGACGTTGGTGAGCTTCAGCGCGACGGCGCAGCCACCCAGGGCCCCGGCCCACGCACCGGCCACGACGCCGGCACGATCACCATCGCGCAGCAGCAGCAGCCACAGCCCGGCCAGGACCAAGGGGGTAGCCAGTGGATCCACGAAGGTGCTGCCGATCTGCCCGATGAACGGCAGGGAAGCTGCGCCCAGAGCGGTGACGACCACGGCCACGATCCAGGGGCGTGGGACGTCGTGCACGAAGTGGCGCACGATCGCATACAGCAGGGCGACGTTCAACGAATGCAGCGCCGCGAGCACACTGCCGATAGCCAAGCTGTGCCAGCCAGCGCCGTCCATCAGCGAGAACGGCAGGAACGCTAGGCGGTAGAGGTAGGCTTGGTATCCCGCCGGGAAGAAATCCCGGTCCAGACGCTCGCCGAGGGGGTCGAACGCCGCGTAACCGTGGTAGTTGAAGAAGTCCCAGTTGAGGTCACGCCCCATCGCGAACGACAAGGCGACGCTCAGAACGGTGCAGCAGGCGACAACAAGTGCGAACTCCAGCTTCGCCGGAGTCGCGGGCGCTGCCGTGAAGACGGTTACCGAGCGGGGCACCGGCCCGGACACGGCCCTCATTTACGGGCGTGGACCTTCAGGCCCAGAACTCCCAGGAACATCGCCGCGAAGGCGAGTTGCACCCCGATCGTCGTGATCGTCATCGAGGGAATGACGATGCGCATCACGCGGGAAGGATCTAGGTGACCGAAGCTTGCGCCGCCCCAGGCCATGACGCTGTACAGCGACAGACCCAGCCCGGCAACGATGAGCGCCACGCCCGCCACGAGCCCAATCTCGATCGGAAACCAACGCCTGACTTGCTCGACTGCGCGGCTCGACGGCAGGATGCCGTGCTCGACCGCGTAGACCTTGGCAAAGACGGCGAACATCGCCGCCTGCAGGCCGACAATGGTGGCGGCAGCGGCATATAGCATCGTGTGCACGTCGAACTGCACCGCGCCGATGCTCAACGGCCCGGGGAGCAGGAGCGCCTGCCCGACCAAGCCGGCCACCAGCAGGGCGAGACCGGGATAGAGGAACAGCCAGCGCGGGCTGAACAGCAGCAGGAAACGCAGGTGCCGCCAGCCGTCGCGCCAACTGCGCAGATGCGGTGGCCGGTCGCGGCCGTCGGGCGAAAGCGTCGTCGGCACCTCGACGATGCGCAGACCGTTGAGCGACGCCTTAACGACCATCTCGCTGGCGAACTCCATGCCCTCGCAACGCAAGGCGAGTGCGCGCATGGCGTCGCGTTCAAAGGCACGCAAACCGCAGTGGAAGTCTCGGATCGGGGTACGGAAGAAGAGACGGCCTATGAAGCTGAGCACCGGGTTGCCCAGATAGCGGTGCAGCGCAGGCATGGCTCCCGGCCGGATGCCCCCGGCGAAACGATTTCCCATTACCAGTTGAGCGCCTCGCCGCAACTCGCGCAGGAACGGCGACAACGCGGTGAAGTCGTAGCTGTCGTCAGAGTCGCCCATCACGATATAGAGGCCCTGGGCCGCCTCGATCCCGGCGATCAGCGCAGCACCGTAGCCACGCCGCGGAACGTCGACGACGCGGGCACCGCAGTCGCGGGCGATCTGCTGCGATCCGTCGCTCGAACCATTGTCGGCTATAAGCACTTCGCCGCGCACACCTGCAGACGCGAGGAACGCCTGGGCCTTGGCGATGCAGACCGGAAGTGTGAGCGCCTCGTTGAGGCAGGGCATCAGGATGGTCAACTCGACGCCGTTGTGACCGGCGAGCGGATCACGGGCCGGGGTCGCATCAGCCATCGTGGCCGATCCTACGAGCGAGAGAGCCTGCTCCATGCGCGATCCTGTGTTCTTAGTTTGATCGAATCAGACCACACGACGGGTGTGGCTCCAAAAGAGAAAAGGCAGCCCGAAAGCTGCCTTCTCGACGCGAGGTAACAAGCCCCCTTTAGAACGACAGGCCGGTGGTCTTGCAGGACCCCGGCAGGAACTTGGCGGGCATCGTGCCAGGGCCGCACTTCCATTCACGAACGAGGTTGTTGGTCGCATCGACCGTCGGGACGAGGATGACAGTGCCGGTGGCGTCGCCGAGATCCTGAGCGGTGACGCGAATCGCGCCAGCATTGTTGGTTTCGATCGATGCGACGTACTTGGAAGTCGAGCTGGTCGACTCGCAGCCCCAGTTGCCACCCGACGGCAGCACGCTGCCGGCCGTCTGGACGGCTTCGGTGATCGCGGTGCGGCAGGTCGACGCCGCCAGGATCACTTCCGAAACCTTGGCCTTCTTCGTGTAGTCCTGGTAAGCCGGCAGCGCGACGGCAGCCAGGATGCCGATGATCGCGACGACGATCATCAGTTCGATCAGGGTGAAACCTTGTTGGACACGCTTCATGGACGGTACTCCCGTGGGGTGAGTGGAAAGGAGGAATCGAGGACACCCCGCATTTGCAGGGGTCGTGCCACGCGGCGGAGCGTCGACTGCTTCACACCGGCTGACGAAAAACGTCACTTTTCCGGCCAGACCGCGCGCCGCATCGGGCGCAAAGCGACGTTTTTGGTCAGTCGCCGAGCACCAGGCGCTGGCCGGCGCGCAGCGCGCGCATGCGGTTGGCGCCGCCCAGGGCCGCGACCTGAGCCATCACCTGCTCGACCATGCCCGGCTTGATGTGGGTGATGTAGACGTCCACGCCGGGCCGCAGCCGCGCCAGTTCGTCGCGCAGCAGCGCCGGGCACAGGTGCAGGCTCAGCTCGGCCATCGCCCGTTCCTCGTCGTCGAAGGCGGTCTCGACGATCAGCCCGCGCAGGTCCAGCTGATCCAGGCGCCGCCACAGCGCCGGCGCCGGGCCGGTGTCGCCGCTGTAGGCCCAGGCGCGGCCGGCGCCATCGATCAGCGCGAAGCCGACCGCCGGCACCGTGTGCGTGGCCGGCAGCACCTCCAGCCAGCGGCCGCGGCCGAGGTCCAGGCGCTCGCCGACGGCGAAGGGCACGAAGACCAGCATCGGCTGCTGCGGGCTCGGCAGCTGGGTGAAGTCGGGCCAGATGACGCCGTTGAAGACGTGGGCGTGCAGGGCCGCCAGGGTCTGCGGCAGCGCATGGACGCGGATCGGCGGCCGGCCGGCGGCGGCGCGGCGGCGTTTGACGCTGTCGGCCAGCAGGCCGATCGCGAGCACGTGGTCCAGGTGCGAGTGGCTGACGAAGACATCGTCGATGCGCACCAGTTCGTCGAGCTCGAGGTCGCCGACACCCGTCCCGGCGTCGACGAGCACGTCGTCGTCGACCAGGAACGAGGTGGTTCGGTTGCCGGCGGCGATGGAGCCCGAACAACCGAGGACGCGGATCTGCATGAGGCGGTGGGTGACCCGCCGGAGCGTCGACGGAAGGCGCATGCTGACCGGCGCTGCAGGCCCGCGCAAGCCGAGGAATGGGCGTTCGGGCCGCTTCACCAGGGGGTGCCGGCGCCGCAGACGGCGCGACCGTGAACAGGGTCACACGGCAGTGACCGCGCCGGGCCGCCGGCCCGGCATCGCCCGGCTCAGTGGTGGATGAACTGCATCGCCGTGCCGGCGAGTTCGATGACGTCGCCGTTGCGCAGCGGCACCGAGTCGCCGACCAGCGGCACGCCGTTGACGCTCGGCCGGTTGACGCCTTCGACGTGCGAGAAGGCGTAGCCGTTGGGACGGCGCGTGATCGAGGCCACCTGGACACCGGGCTTGCCGACCGTCGTGACGACCTTGGTCAGCATCACCTCGCGGCCGGCGGCGGCACCGTTGAGCACCTTGATCGAGGCGCTGCCCGAGGCCACCGCGGTGGCCGCCGGCGCATGGCCCGAGCGCGTCGGGCCGGCGGACGTGAAGGGCGGCGGCGCCGAGGCCGTCGGGCGCATCACCAGCGTCTTCTCGTAGTCCGAGTTCTCCTCGGTCAGGTACTTGATCTTGTACTTGCCGATCTCGACGGTGTCGTTGTGCGCCAGCAGCTGCTTCTTGATCGCCTTGCCGTTGATGTAGGTGCCGTTGGTGCTGTTGAGGTCTTCGATGAAGACGTCGGCCCCGACCATCTGCAGCACCGCGTGCTCGCCGCTGACGGCGAGGTTGTCGATGACGATGTCGTTGTACGGGCGCCGCCCGAGTGTCGTCTTGTCCTTGGTGATCTGGACTTCCTTGATGACGACTCCGTCGAGCGAAACGACCAGCTTGCCCATTCGAGACCTCAGAAGTGCCGACCGTCAGCGGCGGCGTGCGAGTCGCCTGCCAGGATGGGGCCGGCCAGGCGGGATGTGTGGGAAAAGGCTAGCGGCGGAACGGCCACCAGGACCGTACGGATGCCCCGGAGCCCCCGGAGACGCGCGCCAGGATCACCGAGATATTATCCCTTCCACCTGCGGCATTGGCGGCGTCGATCAGGGTGCGACACCCCTCGTCAAGGGACTCGCCACAGGCCGCCAGCAGCCGGCCGATGGCGCCGTCGTCGAGCATGTCCGACAGGCCGTCCGAGCACATCAGGTACAGGTCGCCGGGCATCACGTCGTGCGGGTGCATCTCCAGCAGCACGGTGTCCTCGACGCCGACGGCACGGGTCACCAGGTTCTTGTTCGCCGAGAACGCCGCCTGCTCGGGCGTGATCAGCCCGGCGTCGATCTGCTCCTGCAGCAACGAGTGGTCGCGCGTGATCTGCTGCAGCCGGCCGGCACGCATGCGATATGCGCGCGAGTCGCCGACGTGGCCGACGATGACGCGGCCTTCGCGGAACACGGCGACGACCAGCGTCGTGCCCATGCCGGCGTACTGCGGGTTGGCGTTCGCGGCGTTGAAGATCGCGCGGTTGGCGTTGTCCACGCAGATGTCCATCGCGCGGCGCACGTCGGCGTCGCCGGCCTGGGTGCCGGCCTCCTGCAGCCAGCGGCCGAGCTCGCGCACGATGAAGCTGGTGGCCATCTGGCTGGCTACTTCGCCGGCGTTGTAGCCGCCCATGCCATCCGCCAGCACGGCCAGCGAAGTGCTCGGGTCGACCGCCACCGAGTCTTCGTTGTTGCTGCGCGCACGGCCGGTGTCGAGGGCCGAGCAGAACTCGGTCGTCATCGGCATCTCTCGTACCTCGGGCTGACGGTCATGGTTTTTTGCGATTGTGCAACGGAAGAACCTCGCAGGAACCGTCGGCTCGTCAAGGGCGTGACTTCGGTCCCGCCACCGCCGCATCGATCGTCGAGAGGATGCCTTCCAGCGCCTGCGCAACCTCCGCGGCCGTCGCCGGCCGCTGCGACGGCGGCTTGGCCAGCAGGCGCGCGACGAGCGAGACGAGCGCCGGCGGCAGGCCGGGGCGCAGGCGGGCGAGGTCGGGCGCGGTCTGCTCGGCCACCTGGCGCAGCAGTTCACCCAGCGACGCCGATTCATGCGGACGGCGGCCGGTGAGCAGTTCGAACGTGGTCACGCCCAGCGCGTACAGGTCGCCGCGCGGCGTGGCCGGCGCGCCGGCCAGTTGCTCGGGAGCCAGATAGGCCGGCGAGCCCAGCACGAGCCCGGTGCGCGTGCTGTCGCCATCGGCACCACGCGCCAGGCCGAAGTCGGTCAGCGTGACGCGCCGGCTCGTCCAGTCGACGATCACGTTGGAGGGCTTGAGATCACGGTGCACGACGCCGCGGCCGTGGGCATAGGCCAGCGCCCGCGCGACCCGCGCCATCACGCCGACCACGACGGGCTCCGGCAGCAGGCGCGCGGCATGGGTGTAGCGCTCCAGGCTGCAGCCGGGCAGCAATTCCATCACCAGCCAGGGACCGGCGTCGTCATGGCCGGCATCGAGCACGCGAACGATGTCGGCATGTTGCAGGCGCCGCGTCGTCTCGGCTTCGGCGGCGAAGCGGCGCACCGCCTCGGCGCGCTGGCGCGCGTCGGTGCCCACGGCCCGCAGGCGCTTGAAAGCGACCTGTTCGCCGCTGGCCAGGTGTGTCGCGACGAAGACCTCGCCGTGCTCGCCCGCGCCGAGGCGATTGGCGAGGCGGTATCCGCCCACGACGGGGCCGGCGGGAAGGGTGTCGGTGCGCACGGGCGGGCGGCGGCAGGGGTCAGCCAGAACCAGCCTTCGACGCTAGCACAGGCCCGCGCAGACGCCGCCGCGCCGCGTGCGCCGGCGACACCCGCGTTCGTGTGTTCAGTCGCTCAGCGCGAGCACCGTCGCCATGCCGGTGGCCACGGCGATGCCGGCGCTCCAGCGCGTGTCCTCGGCCGGCGGCTGCTCGGCGCTGACCGGGGCCATCGTCGCGCCCAGCTTGGGGCGCCGGGCGTCGAGCAGGCGCAGGTCGGCGCCGAGACGGCGGCGCAGGCGTTCGCTGACCTCGGGCAGCGGCGCGCGCGCGACCATCCACTCGCGTTCGCCCGGCACCGCGGCGAAGGCCGGCTCCAGGCGCTGGCGCAGCGTGCGCGCCCATTGCTCGCGCCAGTTCTCGCGGCTGCGGTGCGAGACCCACTTGCCGATGCGGTGCGTCAGCTTGGGCGCGCAGCCGACGACGATCCAGCGTGTCGGCGCAGCCGTCTGCGCCAGCATCGGGGCGAGGATGCGGCGCGCGTGCTCGGCGTCGTCGACGAAGACCGCGATCTGTTCCATGGCTTCTCCTCGTGACATCGGACTCAGGCGGCGTGCGGCGGTTCCGCGCGCTCGGCCGGACGGGCACGACGCGCCGCCCACCAGCCGGCGGCCAGCACGCCGCAGACCAGCACCGTGTAGGTGGCGACACGGGCGATCAGGTTCGGGTCGTAGACCTCGTCGAGCAGCGGCTCGCCGACGATCATCTTCGCCGCGGTGAAGGCGAGCACGCCGGCGCCGACGTAGGTGATGACCGGGTAGCGGTCGACGAGCTTCAGCACCAGCGAGCTGCCCCAGACGACGATCGGGATGCTGATCAGCAAGCCGATGACGACGAGGTCGAAGCTGCCATGCGCCGCGCCGGCGACGCCGAGCACGTTGTCCACGCCCATCAGCGCGTCGGCGACGATGATCGTGCGCATCGCGCCCCAGAAGGTCGTCGCGACAACGCCGTGCTCGCCTTCCTCGGCCTGCGGCGCCAGCAGTTTGTAGGCGATCCAGACCAGGCCCAGACCGCCGACGAGCATCAGCCCGGGAATCTTCAGCAGCCAGACGACGGCCAGCGTCATCGCCGAACGCACGACGACGGCGCCGACGGTGCCCCAGACGATGGCGCGCTTGCGCAGGTGTGCGGGCAGCTGGCGCGCCGCCAGCGCAATGACGATCGCGTTGTCGCCGGCGAGGACGAGGTCGATCAGGATGATGGCGGCGAGCGCCGAGAACCAGGCGGGGGACAGAAACTCCATGCGGACTCCGGGCGAGAACAAACGACGGCGGGCAGGCCGCGTGCGCGGCATGCCCTGGCGTCGAAGGTCTCGCTCGGCTGGAGTTGTGTGGTTGTCGCCCGACGGACCGGAAGCAAAGCTTCGTACTGACGGCCCTGTCGTCGTCCGACGCCGACCGTTGTCCTCCTGGTCGGGCCGGTGGGAGCTACTCCCCTTCGGTGGCGAAATGATAACCATCGAACCCGCCGCGGCGGGTTCGTGCGGCTACTTACTCCGTGCGCTGTTTCGCGGCCGCGCGCCGCTGCAGCAGCATGCCGGTGCCGACCACCAGCGCGGCGCCGATGGCGCCGGCGGTGTTGATCACCGCGTGCGGCAGCTCGCCGAAACGCTCGACGACGGCGGGGTCGGTCATCAGCATCTCGCCGGCCAGGAAGCCCAGCAGCGCGGCGCCGGCGGTGACGATCAGCGGGAAACGCTCCATCACGCGCAGCAGCAGCGTGCTGCCGAAGATGATCAGCGGGATGCTGACGGCCAGGCCGATCACCAGCAGCGGCACGTCGCCGTTGGCCGCCGCGGCCACCGCCAGCACGTTGTCCAGGCTCATCACGAGGTCGGCGACGAGGATCGTGCGGATCGCGGCCAGCATGCCGCCCTGGCCTTTGCCGACACCGTCGTCGTCGCCGTCGTCGTCCTCGCGCAGCAGGTCGACGCCGATGTAGAGCAGCGCCAGCGCGCCGACGATCTTCAGGAAGGGCAGCTGCAGCAGGCGTGCGGCGACGATGGTCAGCACGATCCGCATCACGATCGCGGCGGCGCTGCCCCAGAAGATCGCCTTCTTCTGCTGGTGCGCCGGCAGGGCCCGTGCGGCCAGCGCGATGACGACGGCGTTGTCGCCCGACAGCAGGATGTTGACCCAGATGATCGAGCCGAGTGCGGCCCAGAAGGCCGGCGAAGTGAGGTCCATGGAGTTGTCTTGTGGTCGGCGCGCGGCCGAGTGTAGGCAGACGACGGGGGCTTACGGTGCGTGGAACTACGCAGCGCCGCCCTCACGCCATTCTCAAGGTCACGACGCCGGCCAGGACCAGCGCCGCAGCCGCCAGACGCGGCAGCGCCAGCCGCTCGCGCAGCACGAGCGCGGACAGCAGCATCGCGAAGACGATCGAACATTCACGCAGAGCGGCGACCAGCGCCACCGGCGCCCGCGTCATCGCCCACAGCACCAGCGCATACGAAACGATGCTGCTGGCACCGGCCAGCAGCAGCGGTCGCCAGCGGGTGCGCAGCAGCGCCAGAGCCGCGGGCCGGCGCCGGGCCAGCGCCCAGAGCGCGAGCGGTGCGCCACCGGCCAGCAGCACGCACAAGGTGTAGGCCAGCGGCTGCCCCGAGAGCCGCGCGCCGAGCCCGTCGACCACGGTGTAGGCGGCGATGACGACCGCGTTCAGCAGCGCGTAGCCCAGCCCGGCGACACCATGGCCACGCGCCGCGACGGCGAAACCCAGGATGCCGGCGCACAGGAGGCCGACACCGGCCCAGGCCGTCACGCCCAAGGGTTCGTGAAGCACGGCGGCGCTGGACAGCGCGACGAGCAGCGGCGCGCTGCCGCGCATCGTCGGGTAGGCCACCGCCATGTCGGCGGCGGCGTAGGCGCGCGCCACGAGCACGTAGTAGCCGACGTGCAGCAGCCCCGAAGCCGCGATGAAGGGCCAGGCGGCTGGCGCCGGCAGGCCCAGCACCGGCAGCGTCAGCACCGCGATCAGCGAGGCCGCGGTCGCCACGGCCACCGAGTTCAGCAGCTTGTCGTCGCCGCCCTTGACGACGGCGTTCCAGCCGGCGTGCAGCGCGGCGGCCAGCAGCACGAGGGCGAGCACGGCGCCGGACATCGCCGCCGTGCCTCAGTGCAGGACCCAGTGCTGGCGCGCGCGGGAGATCAGATCAGCTTCTGCAGCAGCCGTCCCATCTCGGACGGGTTGCGCGTGATCGTGAAGCCGCATTCCTCCATGATCGCCAGCTTGGCGTCCGCCGTGTCGGCGCCGCCGGAGATCAGTGCGCCGGCGTGGCCCATGCGCTTGCCGGCCGGCGCGGTGACGCCGGCGATGAAGCCGACCACCGGCTTCTTCATGTGCTCCTTGCACCAGCGCGCCGCGTCGGCTTCGTCGGGGCCGCCGATCTCGCCGATCATGATCACCGCGTCGGTGTCCGGGTCCTCGTTGAACAGCCGCATCACGTCGAGGTGCTTCAGTCCGTTGATCGGGTCGCCGCCGATGCCCACGGCGCTCGATTGGCCGATGCCCAGCTCGCTCAGCTGCGCCACGGCTTCATAGGTCAGCGTGCCCGAACGGCTGACGACACCGATGCGGCCCTTCTTGTGGATGTGGCCCGGCATGATGCCGATCTTGATCTCCTCGGGCGTGATCGTGCCCGGGCAGTTCGGCCCCAGCAGCAGCGTCTTCTTGCCGCCGGCCGCTTCCTTGGCCTTCATGCGGTTGCGCACCTCGAGCATGTCCTTGATCGGGATGCCTTCGGTGATGCAGATCGCCAGGTCCAGCTCGGCTTCGACCGCTTCCCAGATCGCTGCCGCGGCGCCGGCCGGGGGCACGTAGATGACGCTGACGGTGGCGCCGGTCTGCGCTGCCGCTTCCTTGACGCTGGCGTAGATCGGGATGCCCTCGAAGTCCTCGCCGGCCTTCTTCGGGTTCACGCCGGCGACGAAGCAGTTGCGGCCGTTGGCGTAGTCGCGGCACATGCGGGTGTGGAACTGGCCCGTCTTGCCGGTGATGCCCTGCGTGATGACGCGGGTGTCCTTGTTGATCAGGATGCTCATGCGGGTGCTCTCGGCGGGTTACTTGACGGCGGCGACGATGGCGGTCGCGGCCTCGGCCATCGTGTCGGCGGCGATGATCGGCAGGCCGCTGTCGGCCAGCATCTTCTTGCCCAGGTTCTCGTTGGTGCCCTTCATGCGCACCACCAGCGGCACCTGCAGGTTCACCGCCTTGCACGCGGCGATGACGCCTTCGGCGATGGTGTCGCACTTCATGATGCCGCCGAAGATGTTGACGAGGATGCCCTTCACCTCGGGGTTCTTCAGCATGATCTTGAAGGCCTCGGTGACCTTCTCGGCGCTCGCGCCGCCGCCGACGTCCAGGAAGTTCGCCGGCTCGCCGCCGAAGAGCTTGATGGTGTCCATCGTCGCCATCGCCAGACCGGCGCCGTTGACCAGGCAGCCGATGTTGCCGTCCAGGCTGATGTAGCTGAGGTCGAACTTGCTGGCCTCGACTTCGGCCGGATCCTCTTCGTCCAGGTCGCGCCAGGCGACGATGTCGGGGTGGCGGAACAGCGCGTTGGCGTCGAAGTTGAATTTCGCGTCGAGTGCCTTGATGCCGCCGTGGCCTTCGAGGATCAGCGGGTTGATCTCGGCGAGGCTGGCGTCGCTGGCCATGTAGCAGGCGTACAGCTTCTGGAAGACGTCGACCGCCTGCGCCTGGCTGGCTTCGGGCACGCCGATGCCGACGGCCAGTTCACGCGCCTGGGCCTCGGTCAGGCCCACCAGCGGGTCGACGAAGACCTTGAGGATCTTCTCCGGCGTGGCGTGCGCCACTTCCTCGATGTCCATGCCGCCTTCGGAGGACGCCATCAGCGCCACCTTCTGCGTCGCGCGGTCGGTGAGCGCGGCGACGTAGTACTCCTTCTTGATGTCGGCGCCTTCCTCGATCAGCAGCCGGCGCACCTTCTGGCCTTCGGGGCCGGTCTGGTGGGTGACGAGCTGCATGCCCAGGATCTGCGAGGCCAGGGTCTCGACTTCGGCGATCGAACGCGCGAGCTTGACGCCGCCGCCCTTGCCGCGGCCGCCGGCGTGGATCTGGGCCTTCACGACCCAGACCGAGCCGCCGAGCTTCTGCGCCGCCTCCAGCGCCTCCTGCACCGTGAACGCCGCATAACCCCGCGGCACGGGCACCCCGTGCGCGCGCAGCAGTTCCTTGGCCTGGTATTCGTGGATCTTCATTCGGGACTCCCGGAAGTGTCGAGAACCGCGCCGGGCCGACGGAACCAGCGCGGGTAGTGGAGACGGGCGACCTCGCCGTCGCTGCGCAAGGCATGACAGCGGTCGAGCTGGAAGGGTTTGACGCCGCTGTCGCCGCGCGTGTCGATGACTTCGCCGGCGAAAGCCTGGATGACCGCCGTCGGCAGCACCTGGGCGAGTTCGGTGATGTGGGTGCAGCCGAGCACGCCGCCGACACGCTCCTGCAGCCCCTTGCGGAAGCCGCGCGCGAGGTTCAGGCCGATCAGCGAGCGGTAGATCTCACCGTGGTCGTCGCAGTGGCCGGCGTACGGCATCCAGCGCGTCTTCGCGCCGGCGTCGACGACGTTCAACGAGGTGTCGACGACGAGCCGGATCAGCATGTCGTGGATCGGCGTGCCGGCGGGGCGGACTTCGCCGGCCAAGCGGGCGTCGCGGGTCTTGGTGTCGACGAGCGTCGCATCGACCTCCCACAAACCGTCGTCCCGGGCGTAGACCTGCACGTCGATCTGACGACGGTGCTTGAGCTGGCGTCGGGCCGCGGCGGGAGGAAGGCTCATGGAGGAGGACAGGGCCGGCGGCTGGCCGCTGAAAAAAGCGGCGGCAATGTAGCACGCGGCGCCCGGCCCGGCAGGCGAGGCCTGGACAAGCCCTGGACGGCGCTCGGATGCGCCGTCGGTGCTTCAGTCGAGCTCGAACTCGGGTTCGCTGTCGTCGTCGGCGCCGATCGACGGCACGACTCGGCGAATGACCTCGCCTTCGAAACCCCGCCCGGCGAGGAAACGCATCTGCTTGGCGCGCTCCGCGGCATCGGCAGGGGCCGCGCCGAAGCGCTTGCGCCAGACCTCGCGTGCACGCTCCAGCTCGGTGCTGCGCGCCTGCTCCAACGTGCTGGCGACCAGCTCGGGCGCCAGCCCCTTGGACTGCATCGTCTGGCGCAGGCGGCGGCTGCCGAAACGCGCGCCGTGCGCGAGCACCGACTCGGCGACGCGCGCTTCGCTCAGCAACCCGGCCTTCTGCAGTTCGTCCAGCGCACGCGCGATCTGCTCGGCGGCGCTGGCCTCAGGCACGTCCTCGGCATGGCGCGCGAGCTTGCGTTCGAGCTCGGCGCGCGAGTGCTCGCGCTGCGCCAAGTAGCGCAGCGCGCGGCCTTTCAAGGACGGGGCGGCAAAGGCCATGGGTCTGCAGCCGGGGCCTGGCGCCCCGGCGGCCGGCATCAGGCGCCGGCTTCGGCGCCTTCGGCGGCAGGCAGTTGCGGGATGCCCAGCGACTCGCGCACCTTGTTCTCGATCTCGCGGGCGATGTCGGGGTTCTCGCGCAGGAACTCGCGGGCGTTGTCCTTGCCCTGGCCGATCTTCTCGCCGTTGTAGGCGTACCAGGCGCCGGACTTCTCGACGAGGCGGGCGTTGACGCCCATGTCGATGATCTCGCCTTCGCGGCTGATGCCTTCGCCGTAGAGGATGTCGAACTCGGCGGTCTTGAACGGCGGCGACACCTTGTTCTTGACGACCTTGACCTTGGTCTCGCTGCCGATGACCTCGTCGCCCTTCTTGATGTTGCCGGTGCGGCGGATGTCCAGGCGCACCGAGGCGTAGAACTTCAGCGCGTTGCCGCCGGTGGTCGTCTCGGGGTTGCCGAACATGACGCCGATCTTCATCCGGATCTGGTTGATGAAGATGACCATCGTGTTGGTCTTCTTGATCGTCGCCGTCAGCTTGCGCAGCGCCTGGCTCATCAGCCGCGCCTGCAGGCCGGGCAGGGCGTCGCCCATCTCGCCTTCGATTTCGGCCTTGGGCGTCAGCGCGGCGACCGAGTCGACGACGATCAGGTCGATCGAGCCCGAGCGCACCAGCGCGTCGACGATCTCCAGCGCCTGCTCGCCGGTGTCGGGCTGGCTGATCAGCAGGTCCTGCAGGTTGACGCCCAGCTTCTGCGCGTACTGGATGTCCAGCGCGTGTTCGGCGTCGATGAAGGCGCAGGTGCCGCCGGCCTTCTGCATCTCGGCGATGACCTGCAGCGTCAGCGTCGTCTTGCCCGAGGACTCGGGGCCGTAGATCTCGACGACACGGCCACGCGGCAAACCGCCGACGCCGAGCGCGACGTCCAGGCCCAGCGAACCGGTCGAGACGACCTGGATGTCCTCGATCACCTCGCCCTCGCCCAGGCGCATGATCGAACCCTTGCCGAACTGTTTCTCGATCTGGGCAAGAGCGGCCTGCAGGGCCTTGGCTTTCTCGGCGTTCAGCGGTTTCGGGGCGTCCATCGGGTTCTCCTTGATTGGCGCCGATTATTGCAGAAACTGGATATTCGTACAGTTCTTTGGTGGGCCCTCGACGGTGGGGTGTGGCCTGCCGACACCCTGCCCTGTATCAAGAGGCGAGCCGCTAAAATTGCGACAGCCAGAGCCCCGCGACGGGCCCGCCGACGGAGACAGTCATGCGCATCCTCATCGCCGAAGACGACCAGGTCCTGGCCGACGGTCTTCTGCGCTCCCTGCGGGCCTCGGGCTACGCGGTCGACCAGGTCGGCAGCGGCACCGAAGCCGATGCCGCGCTGTCGGCACACGAGTTCGACCTGCTGATCCTGGACCTGGGCCTGCCCAAGCTGCACGGCTTCGAGGTGCTCAAGCGCCTGCGCGCCCGCGGCGCCGCGGTGCCGGTGCTGATCCTCACCGCCGCCGACAGCGTCGAGCAGCGCGTCAAGGGTCTGGACCTGGGCGCCGACGACTACATGGCCAAGCCCTTCTCGCTGCAGGAACTCGAAGCGCGCGTGCGTGCGCTGACGCGCCGCGGCCTGGGCACCGCTTCCAGCGTCATCAAGCACGGCCCGCTGACTTTCGACGCCACCGGGCGCGTCGCCTACCTCAACGACCAGATGATCGAGCTGTCGGCGCGCGAGCTGTCGCTGCTGGAGGTGCTGCTGCAGCGCTCGGGCCGCCTGGTCAGCAAGGACCAGCTCGTCGAGCGCCTGTGCGAATGGGGCGAGGAAGTCAGCAACAACGCGATCGAGGTGTACATCCACCGCCTGCGCAAGAAGATCGAGCAGGGTCCGGTGAGAATCGCCACGGTACGCGGCCTGGGCTACTGCCTGGAAAAAATAGCGGCCTGACCCGGCCGCACGGGCGCCGGCCGCGGCCGCCAGCCGATGCCCACGACACGCGAACAACGCTCCCTCTTCGGCGAGATCCTCGACTGGATGCTCGCGCCGCTGCTGCTGCTGTGGCCGATGAGCGTCGCGCTCACCTGGCTGGTGGCGCAGAACATCGCCAACCGTCCCTACGACCGTGAACTCGGCGTGATGGTGCGCGTCATCGCGCGCCAGGCCGCCGCCGAGCACGCGATGCCGGCGCGCGCCAGCGACGCCGCGCGGCGCAGCCTGGAGCAGACCGCCACCCAGCTGCTGCGCCCCGACGACAACGACAGCCTGTTCTTCCAGGTGCGAGGCGCGCGCGGCGAGATCGTCGCCGGCGACGCCGACCTGCCCGTGCCCAACGACACCTCGCCGACGGTCGAGCCGCGCTTTCGCGACGACGTGATCCGCGACGAGCCGGTGCGCGTGGCCTATCTCTGGACCGGCGAGGAGGCCAGCGGCAACGCCGGGCTGATCCAGATCGCCGAGACGGTGGACAAACGTTCGCGCCTGGCCACCGAGATCATCAAGGGCGTCATCCTGCCGCAGTTCGTCATCCTGCCGGTGGCGGTGCTGCTGGTGTGGCTGGCGCTGGCGCGCGGCATCCGGCCGCTGTCGGAGCTGCAGCAGCGTATCCGCCAGCGCGAGAGCACCGACCTGTCGCCGATCGAGGAGCGCCACGTGCCCGAGGAGGTGGCGCCGCTGGTCGGCGCGATCAACGACCTGCTCGGGCGGCTGGACCAGTCGATCGCTTCGCAGCGCCACTTCCTGGCCGACGCCGCGCACCAGCTGAAGACGCCGCTGGCGGGGCTGCGCACCCAGGCCGAACTGGCCGAGCGCGAGCTCGACAGCGGCCAGGGCGACACGCTGTCGATGAAGCACTCGCTACAGCAGATCGCCTTGTCCAGCCAGCGCGCCGCGCACATGGTCAACCAGCTGCTGGCGATGGCCCGCGCCGAGGACAAGGAGCAGGCGCTGCGCAAGCAGCAGGTCGACCTCGCCGCCACCGTCGTCGAGACGGTGCGCGACTTCGTGCCCAAGGCGATGGAAAAACGCATCGACCTGGGCTACGAAGGCCCGGACCCGGACGCCGAAGGCGCACGGCTGTGGGGCCAGCCGGTGCTGGTGCGCGAGCTGGTGCGCAACCTCGTCGACAACGCGCTGCAGTACACGCCGCCGGGCGGCACGGTCACCGCGCGCGTGATGCCCGACCCCTTCGGCCAGGTGATGGTGCTGCAGGTCGAGGACACCGGCCCGGGCATCGCGCCGGCCGAGCGCGAGATGATCTTCAAGCCCTTCTACCGCGCGCTGGGCACCGACGTCGACGGCAGCGGCCTGGGCCTGGCGATCGTGCAGGAGATCGCCAACGTGCACGGCGCCGAGATCGCCGTCACCGACGCCGAGCTGCGCCCCGGCAGCCCGCACGGCACGCCGGGCGCGGTGTTCACGGTGCGTTTCCCGCTGGGCAGCGAGGACGCCGAAGGCTGAGCGCCGCCGGCCTCAGCTCATCATCAGGCGGCGGCTGCGGGACACCGACATCAGGATCCCCAGCCCCAGCCCCAGCGTCACCATCGCCGTGCCGCCGTAGCTGACGAAAGGCAGCGGCACGCCGACCACCGGCAGGATGCCGCTGACCATGCCCATGTTGACGAAGGCGTAGGTGAAGACGCTGAGCGACATCGCGCCGGCGAGCAGGCGCGAGAACACGGTCGGCGCCTCGCCGGCGATCATCAGCCCGCGGAAGATCAGGCAGACGAAGGCGAACAGCAGCAGCAGCACGCCGGCCAGGCCGAACTCCTCGCAGAAGGCGGCGAAGATGAAGTCGGTCGTGCGCTCGGGGATGAACTCCAGGTGCGTCTGGGTGCCGTTCATGAAGCCCTTGCCGGTGACGCCACCCGAGCCGATGGCGATCATGCCCTGGATGATGTGGAAGCCCTTGCCCAGCGGGTCCTGCGTCGGGTCCAGCAGCGTGCAGACGCGATGGCGCTGGTACTCGCGCAGGATCGGCCACTCGACGCCCGGCTGGCAGATCGTCGGCTCGGCGATGATCAGCGCGACGACGCCGGCCACGCCCAGCGCCAGCACCGGCACGATCAGCTTCCACGACAGCCCGGCGAAGAAGATCACGTAGACACCGCCGGCCAGGATCAGCACCGCGGTGCCCAGGTCGGGCTGGTGCATCACCAGCAGCACCGGCACCGCCAGCAGCGCACCGGCGACGAGGAAGTCGGGCACACGCAGCAGGCCTTCGCGCTTCTGGAACCACCAGGCCAGCATCAGCGGCATCGCGATCTTCAGGATCTCGCTGGGCTGGATGACGATGCCCAGGTTCAGCCAGCGCGTCGCACCCTTCTTCGTGATGCCCAGCCCGGGCAGCGCCGTCATCAGCACCAGCACGACGCCGATGACGTACAGCGGCACGGCGATCTGCTGCAGCCGCTGCGGCGGCACCTGGGCGACGGCGAACATGACGAAGAACGCCAGCACCATGTTGCGGCCGTGGTCGGCGAAACGCGTGCCGTGGTCGTAGCCGGCGGAATACATCGTCACCAGGCCGATCGCCGCCAGCAGCGCCAGCGCCGCGGCGAGCGGGCCGTCGAAGCCGGCGAAGACGCCGCGAACACGCTGCCAGATCGACGGTTGTTCGAACACCGCGTTCATCGCCGGGCCACCTTCTGGACGTCGGATGCGGCGCCGGCCGGCGCCAATGCCGGCACCGGCGCCGGAGCGCGGCGCTGGGGCGCCGACGGTGCCGGTGCCACCGGCGCCGCCGCCAGCGTGGCCGGCGCAGACGCGGCCGACGCCGCAGCATCGACGGCGGCCGGCGCCTGACCCGGCAGCGGCACGTCGGCGGCGCGCCGCGGCGTGCCGATAGGCGGGCCGGAGCGGCCGCCGCGCAGTGCCGCCAGGTCTTCCTCGCTCGGGTACTGGCCCAGCAGCAGGTAGTCGATGACGCGGCGCGCGATCGGCGCCGCCGATGCGGCCCCGAAGCCGGCGTTCTCGACGATCACCGCCAGCACCACACGCGGCGCCTCCATCGGCGCCACTGCGGTGTACAGCGCGTGGTCACGCTTGTGCTCCTCGACCTTGGCGGCGTTGTACTTCTCGTTGGAGCGGACCGTCACCGCCTGCGCGGTGCCGGTCTTGCCGCCGCTGGTGTAAGGCGCCCCGGCGAAGGCGCCGGCACCGGTGCCTTCCTGCACGACGCCCTGCAGCGCGCGCATGACCACCGCCACGTTCTCGGGTTTCAGCGGCAGCGGTTCACGCGGCTGGGCCGCGACCTGGCGCCGCTCGCGCGTGATGACGTCCTCGACCTCGCGCACCAGGTGCGGCGTGTAGCGCTGGCCGCCGGAGACCAGCGTCGCCATCGCGTTGGCCATCTGCAGCATCGTGAAGTTGTTGTAGCCCTGGCCGATGCCCAGCGAGATCGTCTCGCCCGCGTACCAGCGCTGCTGCTCGGGGCGCTTGTAGGTGCGGCGCTTCCAGTCGGTGGACGGCAGCACGCCGGTGACCTCGCCCTCGAGGTCGATGCCGGTGCGCTGGCCGAAGCCGAACGGCGCCATCATGTCGTGGATCAGGTCCACGCCCATGTCGTTGGCCAGCGAGTAGAAGTAGACGTTGCTCGACTTGACGATCGCCCGGTGCATGTCCACCGGCCCGAGCGCGATGTCGCCGTGGCTGCGGAAGGTGTGGTTGCCGAAGGTCCAGCTGGCGTTGTCCTGGATGATCACCGAGGCGCTGCGCTTGCCCGACTGCAGCGCGTTGATCGCCATGAAGGGCTTGTAGGTCGAGCCCGGCGGGTAGGTGCCGCGCAGCGCGCGGTTCAGCAGCGGCCGGTCGATGCTCTCGTTGAGCTCCTTCCAGCTCTCGACGTCGATGCCGTCGACGAACAGGTTGGGGTCGAAGGTCGGCTTGCTGACGAAGGCCAGGACCTCGCCGTTGCGCGGGTCGATCGCCACCAGCGCGCCGCGGCGATCGCCGAACATCTGCTCCACCAGCGCCTGCAGCTTGATGTCGATCGACAGCACGAGCTTGTTGCCCGGCGTCGGCGGATGGCTGTCCAGGCGGCGCACGGCGCGGCCGTTGGCGCTGGTCTCCACCTCCTCGAAGCCGGTGGTGCCGTGCAGCTCCTGCTCGTAGCTCTGCTCCAGGCCGAGCTTGCCGATGTACTCGGTGCCGCGGTAGTTGTCCTGCTGCTCCTCGGGCCAGTCGGACATCGCCTTCTTCTCGGCCTGGTTGATGCGTCCGATGTAGCCCAGCAGGTGGCTGCCGACCTCGCCCAGCGGGTACTGGCGGAACAGCCGCGCCTTGACGTCGACGCCGGGGAAGCGGAAACGCTGCGCCATGAAGCGCGCGACTTCCTCGTCGCTCAGCTTGGTGCGGATCGGCAAGGAGTCGAAGCCCTTGCTCTCCTCCATCTGGCGCTTGAAGCGGCGGCGGTCGCGCGGCTGGATCTCGACGTACTGGCCGAGCTGGTCGATCAGTTCGTCGAGGTCGACGTCGCCGATGCGCGACGGCGTGATCTCCAGCGTGTAGGCCGAGTAGTTGGTGGCCAGCACGACGCCGTTGCGGTCGACGATCAGGCCGCGGTTGGGCACGATCGGCACGACGGCGATGCGGTTGTTCTCGGCCTGCGTCGCCAGCTCGTCGTGGCGCACGACCTGCAGGTAGACGAGCCGTGTCGCCAACAGCCCGAAGGCGACGAGAACGAAGGCCGCAGCCGCGAACAAGCGGGCGCGAAAGCGCCCGAGTTCGAGCTCGAGGTCCTTGATCTCGGTCACAGCGGCCGATTCTCGTCCGGATCCGGCGCGCGGCGCTGCGGCGCCAGCAGGACGATCGTGACGAGCGGCCAGGCGAGCGCTTCAATGACCGGCGCGAGCAGCAGCCACCAGCCGGGGAACATGCCGCCGGCGGCCAGGCCGACGAGCAGCGACACCAGGTGGGCGGCGAAAAACAGCGGCGCGATCTGCAGCGCCTGCTCGACGACGCCGAACCACAGCAGCCGGCGATGGGAACTGATCGCCACGTACGCCAGCAGCGAGTACGCCAGCGCGTGCTGGCCGAGCAGCGCGCCCTGGTGCACGTCCAGCAGCAGGCCGAAGCAGAAACCGACGCCGACGCCGACGCGCCGCGGCTGGTGCACGGTCCAGAACACCAGCACGACCGCCAGCAGGTCGGGCAGCGCCGGATGGCGGCCGAACGGCAGCAGCATGAAGGCGAAGGCCAGCAGCAGCGTCAGCGCGATGAAGAAGGGGTTGACCGGCAGCAGCAGCTGGTCGGACCCGCGCGGCATGATCATTTGCGGCCACTCCCCCGGCGCGGCGCGACCTCGGGCATCGTCGGCGCCGGGTCCGGCCGCGGCGGCAGCTGCGCCGCCAGCGGCTCCAGCACCAGCACGTGGCGCACGCCGTCGCTGCGCGCCTTGGGCGCGAGCGCGATGCGCGCGAAGCCGGACTCCGAGCGCCGTTCGACCGACACCACCTTGGCCACCGGCAGGCCCGACGGGTAGACGCCGTCGACGCCGCTGGTCTGCAGCTCGTCGCCGACACGCACGTCGTCGTTGGCCGAGGTGAAGCGCAGCTCCATGCCGCCGCTGACGCCGAACGCGGCACCACGCTGCTGGGTACGCACGTTGAGCACCGGGATCGCGGCGTCCTTGTCGACCAGCAGCGTCACTTCCGAGGTCAGCGCGAAGACGCGCGTCACCTGACCGAGCACGCCGTCCTGGTTGACCACCGGCGAGCCGGCGACCACGCCCTGGGCCTGGCCGCGGTCGATGACGACCTTGCGCGAATACGGATCGGCGGCTTCGTAGAGCACCTCGGCAGCCTGGGAACGCACCGACAGCGCGGGCTTGAGCTCCAGCAGCGACCGGAGCTGGGCGTTCTCGGCGGCCAGCGCGCCGGCGCGCGCCAGCTTGTCGGCGTTGCCGGCGAGCTGCTGCAGCGCCTCGCGTTCGGCGGCGCGTGCGGCTTCCAGGCCGCGCAGATAGTCGGCGCCGCCGAAGACGAGTTCCACCGGCACCGCCAGCGCGCGCTGCACCGGCAGCAGCACGATGGCGATCGCCTCGCGCACCGGCCCGGCGATGTGCAGCCGGGCGTCGGCCACCATCAGGAAGAAGGCCAGCGCGGCGAAGAAGACGAGCTTGGTGAGCGCCGAGGTGCCCTGGCGGAAGAAAGGCGGCGGCGTGCGGTCGAGCGTACCGAGCGGCATGGCGGCTCGCGGCGAGTCAGAACAGGCGACGCGCCCCCGACGGCCGGCCGGCCGCGCGGGGACACGCGTCGCAGGGGTTCACGCCGTCACTCGGACGTGAAGATGCTTCCCAGGCGCTCCATGCGCTCCAGCGCCATCCCGCAGCCGCGCACGACGCAGGTCAGCGGGTCTTCGGCGACGAGCACCGGCAGGCCGGTTTCTTCCGCGAGCAGGCGGTCCAGGTCGCGCAGCAGCGCGCCGCCGCCGGTGAGCATCATGCCGCGCTCGGCGATGTCGGCGCCGAGTTCCGGCGGCGTCTGCTCGAGCGCGTTCTTCACCGCGCTGACCATCTGGTTCAGCGGGTCGGTCAGCGCCTCGAGGATCTCGTTGGAGCTGATCGTGAAGCTGCGCGGCACGCCTTCGGAGAGGTTGCGGCCCTTGACCTCCATCTCCTTGACCTCGGAGCCGGGGAAGGCGCTGCCGATGTTCTTCTTGATCGCCTCGGCGGTCGGCTCGCCGATCAGCATGCCGTAGTTGCGGCGGATGTAGTTGATGATCGACTCGTCGAACTTGTCGCCGCCGACGCGGATCGAGCCCTTGTAGACCATGCCGCCGAGCGAGATGACGCCGACCTCGGTCGTGCCGCCGCCGATGTCGACGACCATCGAGCCCGAGGCCTCGGACACCGGCAGGCCGGCGCCGATCGCGGCGGCCATCGGTTCCTCGATCAGGTAGACGTCCGAGGCGCCGGCGCCGAGCGCCGACTCGCGGATCGCGCGGCGCTCGACCTGGGTCGAACCGCAGGGCACGCAGATGATGATCCGGGGGCTGGGCCGCGTCATCGAACGCGGATGGACCATCTTGATGAACTGCTTCAACATCTGCTCGGTCACCGTGAAGTCGGCGATGACGCCGTCCTTCATCGGCCGGATGGCCTCGATGTTGCCGGGCACTTTGCCGAGCATGGCCTTGGCTTCGGCGCCAACGGCCTGGATGGTCTTTTTGCCATTCGGGCCACCTTCGTGGCGGATGGCGACGACGGACGGCTCGTCGAGCACGATCCCCTTGCCGCGCACGTAGATCAGCGTGTTGGCGGTGCCGAGGTCGATCGCGAGGTCCGTCGAGAAATAGCGACGCAGAGAGGCGAACATGTGGGAAGACGGCGGTCGGTAGGCGGCTGGATCGAAAGGCGGGGCCGAAGCGCCTGGAGCGCGGGCGACGCGGTCGCACGGCCGGCTACCGACGAGGCATGTGGGGTAACCATAGATAATACCTGATCGCCCCCCGCGCTTGCCCTTGGGCAAGTGCTCATTTGCACCTGTTTCCATGGCCCTCACACCGCAGGACGTGAGCCGCATCGCGCATCTGGCGCGGCTCGAGCTTCAGCCCGACGAGGAGCTGCGCATGCTCGCGCAGCTCAACGACTTCTTCGGCATCGTCGAGAAGATGAGCGCCGTCGACACCAGCGGCGTCGAGCCGCTCTACACCCCGCTGTCGGCGGTGCAGGAGGTCGCGCTGCGCCTGCGCGAAGACCGCGTCACCGAGAGCAACCGGCGTGAAGCCAACCAGCAGAGCGCGCCGGCCGTCGAGGACGGCCTGTTCCTCGTGCCGAAGGTGATCGAATGAGCGCCGCCTTCGACCGACTGGGCGTCGCCGAGACCGCCCGCGCGCTGCGCGCCAAGCAGTTCTCCAGTGTCGAGCTCGTGCAGGCGCTGCTGGCGCGCGCCGAGGCGCATCGTTCGCTCGGCGCCTTCCTGGCGGTCGACGCCGACGGCGCCCTCGCCGCCGCGCACGCCGCCGACGCCGCGATCGCGGCCGGAACCGCTCCGGCGCTGGCCGGCGTGCCGATCGCGCACAAGGACATCTTCGTCACGACGGACCAGCCGAGCACCGCCGGCTCGAAGATGCTGGCCGGCTACCGCAGCCCCTTCGACGCCACCGTCGTCGCGCGGCTGAAGGCCGCCGGCACGGTGACGCTGGGCAAGCTCAACTGCGACGAGTTCGCGATGGGCTCGGCCAACGAGAACTCCGCCTTCGGCGTGGTGCAGAACCCCTGGGACACGACGCGCGTGCCGGGCGGCTCGTCGGGCGGCTCGGCCGCAGCGGTCGCCGCGCGCCTGGTGGCCGCGGCCACCGGCACCGACACCGGCGGCTCGATCCGCCAGCCGTCCAGCTTCTGCGGCATCACCGGCATCAAGCCGACCTACGGCGTCTGCTCGCGCTACGGCATGATCGCCTTCGCCTCCAGCCTGGACCAGGCCGGCCCGATGGCGCGCTCGGCCGAGGACTGCGCGCTGCTGCTGTCGGCGATGAGCGGCTTCGATGAACGCGACGCGACCAGCGCCGAACGCCCGCCGCAGGACTACCACGCCCAGATGCTCGCCGCGCGCGATGGCGCCACGGCCACGCGCCCGCTGGCCGGCCTGCGCATCGGCCTGCCGCGCGAGTTCTTCCCCGAAGGCCTGTCGGCCGACGTCGCCGCCGCCGTGCGCGGCGCGCTCGCCGAGCTGGAAAAGCTGGGCGCGACGCCGGTCGACGTCAGCCTGCCGCGCACCGAGCTGTCGATCCCGGTCTACTACATCATCGCGCCGGCCGAGGCGAGCTCGAACCTGTCGCGTTTCGACGGCGTGAAGTTCGGCCACCGCGCCGCCCAGTACACCGACCTGCTCGACATGTACAAGAAGACGCGCGCCGAAGGCTTCGGGCCCGAGGTCAAGCGCCGCATCATGATCGGCACCTACGTGCTGAGCCACGGCTACTACGACGCCTACTACCTGCAGGCGCAGAAGCTGCGCCGCATGATCGCCGACGACTTCCAGGCCGCCTTCCGCGACTGCGACCTGATCGCCGGCCCGGTGGCGCCGACCGTCGCCTGGCAGCTCGGCGAGCAGGGCGACCCGCTGCAGGCCTACCTGGCCGACATCTTCACGCTGCCGGCCAGCCTGGCCGGCCTGCCGGGCATGAGCGTGCCGGCCGGCACCGGCGCGCACGGCATGCCGGTCGGCCTGCAGCTGATCGGCAACTACTTCGACGAAGGCCGGCTGCTGCACGCCGCGCACGCGCTGCAGCAATCGACCGACTTCCACACCCGCGCCCCGGCCGGGTTCTGATCCGATGGCGACGCCCTCCCTCATCCGCGGCTACGAAGTCGTCATCGGCTTCGAAACGCACGCCCAGCTCTCCACCGAGAGCAAGATCTTCAGCGGTGCCTCGACGCGTTTCGGCGCCGAGCCCAACACCCAGGCCTGCCCGGTCGATCTGGCGCTGCCCGGCACGCTGCCGGTGGCCAACCGCGGCGCCGTCGAACGCGCGATCCGCTTCGGCCTGGCCGTCGGCGCCAAGGTCGCGCCGCTGTCGATCTTCGCGCGCAAGAACTACTTCTATCCCGACCTGCCCAAGGGCTACCAGATCAGCCAGTACGAGATCCCGGTGGTGCAGGGCGGCAGCGTGTCCTTCCTGCTCGACGGCGAGAAGCGTTCGATCCGGCTGACGCGCGCCCACCTCGAGGAAGACGCCGGCAAGAGCCTGCACGAGGATTACCACGGCCAGTCGGGCATCGACCTGAACCGCGCCGGCACGCCGCTGCTGGAGATCGTCTCCGAGCCCGAGCTGCGCAGCTCGGCCGAGGCGGTGGAATACGCCAAGGCGCTGCACGCACTCGTCGTCTGGCTGGGCATCTGCGACGGCAACATGCAGGAAGGCAGCTTCCGCTGCGACGCCAACGTCTCGGTGCGCCGCCCCGGCGAGCCCTTCGGCACGCGCCGCGAGATCAAGAACCTCAACAGCTTCCGCTTCCTGCAGCAGGCGATCGACTTCGAGGTCCAGTGGCAGATCGACCGCCTCGAGGACGGCCTGACGATCGAGCAGGCCACGGTGCTGTTCAACCCCGACACCGGCGAGACGCGCGCGATGCGCAGCAAGGAAGACGCGCACGACTACCGCTACTTCCCCGACCCGGACCTGCCGCCGCTGGTCATCGCGCCCGACTGGGTGGAGCGGGTGCGCGCCGCGATGCCCGAGCTGCCGGCGGTGATGGCCGAACGTTTCCAGCGCGACGACGGCCTGCCGGCCTACGACGCGGCGATGATGACCCAGAGCCTGGCCTTCGCGCGCTATTACGAGGCGGCGCGCGACGGCTGCGGCCAGCCCAAGCTGGTCGCCAACTGGCTGATGGGCGAAGTCAGCAAGCGACTGAACGCCGAGGGCGGGGTGATCGACGCCGCGCCGGTGGGCCCCGAGACGCTGGCCAAGCTGATCGGCCGCATCGCCGACGGCACGGTGTCCAACAACGGCGCGCGCCAGGTCTTCGACGCGATGTGGAGCGGCGAGGCGAGCGAAGTCGACGCGGTCATCGAGGCCAAGGGCCTCAAGCAGATGAACGACAGCGGCGCGCTGGAGAAGATCGTCGACGAGGTGCTGGCCGCCAACGCCAAGTCGGTCGAGGAGTTCCGCGCCGGCAAGGACAAGGCCTTCAACGCGCTCGTCGGCCAGGTCATGAAGGCCAGCAAGGGCAAGGCCAACCCGGCCCAGGCCAGCGAACTGCTGCGCCGCAAGCTCGGCGGCTGAAGACGGGCCGGCGCGTCAGCGCGCCGGCGCCGACGACGTCTCGGCCGGCATCGGCCCCAGCGAGCCCGGACGTGCGCCGGCCCACAGCCGGCGCAGCCGCTCCAGTTCGGCGTCGTAGAGCTTGTTGATGCGCACCAGCTCGGCTTCCTGGTTCGCCATCGCCGCACGCTGGGCCTCGGTGGCCGCGTCGTTGGCGTCCATCGCCTGGCGCAGCTTGGGCGGCAGCGGCTTGCCGGGATAGAACTCGGCTTCGTCGAGCAGCGGCTTGCGCTCGGAGGCGAGCAGCTTCAGGCGCTGCTCGGACGCGCGGATCGCGACGCGCACCGTCTCCAGCGCGCTTTCGCGCGCCCGCTGGTGCGAATCGACCGTCGGATAGCGGGCCATCAGGTTGCGGTCGCGGCGCACGGCATCGGCCTGGGCCGCGCGCGCCTCGGCCGCGCGGCGCTCGCGGGCTTCGATCTCGGCGCGCTCGTCGGCGGTCGGTGTCGGCGGCACGACGCGCCGCAGCGAGCCGTCGCGGTTGAGCAGGCGCTGCTCGCGCGCGACGCATTCCGCGATCGGCCGGTCGGAGGTGATCTTGCGGCCGCTGTCGTCGACGCAGGTGTAGATGCCGTCGGGCCCGCGTCCGGAAGGCGGCTCGGCGGCGAACGCCGAACAGGCTGCCAGCAGCCAGAAACCGGAAACGAGACGCCCGCGTCGCGCCATTCAGACCCCGTAGCGTTCGCGATAGGCCTGCACGGCCGGCGCGTACTGCTCGAGCGCGGGGTCGGCGCCGGAGCGCAGGTAGGCCAGCAGGTCGGCCAGCGTCGCCACCGCGATGACGTCCAGCCCGAGTTGCGACTGCACCGCCTGCACGGCCGAGAGTTCGGCATCGTGACCGTTGGCGTCGGTCGCCTTCTCCTGGCGGTCCAGCGCGATCGCGACACCGCAGGGCGTGGCGCCGGCGGCGCGGATCATCGCGATCGACTCACGCACCGAGGTGCCGGCGGAGATCACGTCGTCGACGATCAGCACGCGCCCGGCGACCGGCGCGCCGACCAGCGTGCCGCCTTCACCGTGGTCCTTGGCTTCCTTGCGGTTGTAGGCGAAGGGCACGTTGCGGCCCTCGCGTGCGAGCTCGATGGCGATCGCCGCGGCCAGCGTGATGCCCTTGTAGGCCGGGCCGAACAGCATGTCGAACTCGAGCCCGCTGGCCAGCAGCCGGCGTGCATAGAATGAAGCGAGACGGCCCAGCTTGGCGCCGTCGTCGAACAGCCCGGCATTGAAGAAGTAGGGCGACAGCCGCCCGGCCTTCGTGCGGAACTCGCCGAAGCGCAACACGCCGGCCCCGACCGAGAACTTCACGAAGTCTTGAGCCAGGGCGTCGGGGGCGTTCATGGAGATATCCCTTGGGTTTTCGTCTGGTCACGCTCAACCTGAACGGCATCCGTTCGGCCGCGAGCAAAGGTTTTCTCGATTGGGCCGAGGTGACGGCCGCAGATTGTATGGGGGTGCAGGAAGTCAAGGCGCAGGCCGCTGACGTGGCCGGACGCTTCGAACGGGTGGGCGGCCTCGACGGCCACTTCCACTTTGCCGAGAAGAAGGGCTACTCGGGCGTCGGCCTGTACACCCGCCACGAGCCGAGCGACGTCGTCGTCGGCTTCGACGGCGGCGAGTTCGATGCCGAAGGGCGCTGGATCGAACTGCGCTTCGACAAGCCCGGCCGCAAGCTGTCGATCATCAGCTGCTACTTCCCCAGCGGTTCGAGCGGCGAGGAACGGCAGGCGGCGAAATACCGTTTCCTCGATCTGCTGCAGCCACATCTGATGGCATTGAAGGCCGAGCGCGAATTCATTCTGGTCGGCGATGTCAACATCGCGCACAAGGAAATAGACCTGAAGAACTGGCGTGGCAATCAGAAGAACAGCGGCTTCCTGCCCGAAGAACGTGCCTGGATGACGCGGCTGCTGGACACCGGCGTCGTCGACGTCTTCCGCCGCCTGAACCCCAACCCGGACCAGTACACCTGGTGGAGCAACCGCGGTCAGGCCTGGGCGAAGAACGTGGGCTGGCGCCTGGACTACCACCTGGCGACACCGGCGCTGGCGGAGACCGCGCGACGCGAGCAGATCTTCCTCGCCCAGCGCTTCTCCGATCATGCACCGTTGACGATCGACTACGAATTCACGCTCTGAGCCAAGACGTGCCATCGAAAACGCTCATTCGGGCGGTGGAAACGACACAAGTCAAACACAGCGGCACGCTCAAGGGCAGAATGCAAAACGCGAACAGAGGCAGGAGGCGGGCACGCAGAGCCCGCGAGCATTACCCGCCCATCCGCACCTGACCCTGGGGAGGAAGTCACCGCCTACCCGCAATCGTTTCGAACGACTGACGAAAGGCGATGACCATGCTCGAACGGCAGCCTGCCGCACGCCCCGCCACGCCACCGCTGTTGCCGCGCTCGATGACCGAGCGCACGCCGACCGGCGGATGGGCTCGCTGTCTGAGCCTGATGCTCGACGAGATCGACTACGGTCTGCTGCTGCTGGATGCCAATGGCGTCGTTCGCTGGCGCAACGACCGCGCGCTGGCCGAGCTCGACGACGCCCACCCGCTGCAGATCACGTCCGGCCGCCTGGGCGCCCAGTTGCCCGACGACGCCGCGCACCTGGCCACCGCGGTGGCCGACGCTGCGCAGCGCGGGACGCGCGAGATGCTGACGCTGGGCACCGGCCGCCAGCGCGTCACGCTGGCCGTCGTGCCGCTGGCCCCCGACGCGCTCGACGGCCAGCCGGCGACGATGCTGCTGCTGGGCAAGCGCCAGGTCTGCGAAGACCTCTCGGTGCGCGGCTTCGCGCGGGCGCACCGCCTGACGCCGGCCGAGACGCGCGTGCTCGAAGCGCTGTGCGCCGGCGTCGCGCCGCAGAAGTTCGCCGAACACCAGGGCGTGCGCATCTCCACCGTGCGCACGCAGATCGGCAGCATCCGCGAGAAGACCGGCGCGCGCAGCATCCGCTCGCTGGTGCGCATGGTGGCGCTGCTGCCGCCGATGGTGCCGGCGCTGCGCGGCGTGGTCTTCGAGCCGATGGAGCGCTGGCCGCTCGAACGCAGCACCGACGCCGCGTGAGGCGACGGCTCCGGCGCGTCAGCCGCGCGCCGGAGGCCCGAACTGGCGTGCCGGTTTGGCCGCGCGCTCGTACAGCGGCATCACCTTGGGCAGCTTGGCCTCGATGTCAGCGATGCGCGTCGGGCCCGAGGGGTGGGTGGACATGAACTCCGGCGGCGCGTTCTTGTTCGCCTCGATCATCTTCTTCCACAGCGAGACCCCGGCGCGCGGGTCGTAGCCCGAACGCGCCGCGAGGTCCATGCCGACGATGTCGGCCTCGGACTCGTCGTCGCGGCTGAACTTCAGCGTCAGCAGCTGGCTGCCCATGTTGAGCAGCGTGTCGCCAGCCTGGCCCAGGCCGAACAGCGCACTGACCAGCCCGGCGCCGATGCGCGTGGCCGCCGTCTTGCCCATGCGTTCGCGCGCGTGTTCACGCAGCGCGTGCGCGACCTCGTGGCCCATGATCGTCGCCACCTCGTCGTCGCTGAGCTGCAGGTCCTTCAGGATGCCGTAGTAGAAGGCGATCTTGCCGCCCGGCATGCAGAAGGCATTGAGCTGCTTGCTGCCGATGAGGTTGATCTCCCACTTCCAGCCCGAAGCGCGCCGGTTCCACGGGGCGGTGTAGGGAATGATGCGGTCGGCGATCGCCCGCAGGCGCACGAGTTGCGGATGGCCGTCGGGCGCCAGCGCCTTGGCCGAGCGGGCCTCGCGCAGCATCTGCTGGTACTGCTGGGCGGCGGCGTTCTCGACGTCCTCGGCGGGCACGAGCTTGGTGAACTTGGACTCGCTGCCGACGTCGCCACGCACACCGTCCTGAGCGGCGGCGGGCCCGGCCAGCGCCATGCCGGCACCGGCGGCCAGTGCACCGGTGAACAGGCGGCGGCCGTGCAGCGCACAGCGGCAACCCATCGCGTGAAGCATCGGGGGAAGGTCGATCCGGGCGTCGGTGTCGAAGGTGTTCGGCATGAGGCGTCGGACCCGGCTCCCAGCGCCGGGGTTCCGCTTCGGCGATTTTAGGAGCGGGGCACGACTAGTCGTCGGTGGCGCCGGCCGTGGCAGGGTCGACTTCGAGCGCGCGCACGCTGTCGCGCAGCCAGACCAGCATCAGCAGCGCCGGCGCCGCCAGCACCGTGCTCAGCACGAAGAAGCTCGGCCAGCCGATGCTCTCGGCCAGCACACCAGCCAGCGGCCCGACCCAGACGCGGCCGACGGCGGCGAAGGCCGAAAGCAGCGCGTACTGCGTCGCCGTGAAGCGCTGGTTGCACAGGCTCATCAGGAACGCGACGAAGGCCGCCGTGCCCATGCCGCCGGAGATGTTCTCGAAAGCGACGACCATCAGCAGGCCGCCGTCCACCGGCGTCGGCTGCGCCAGGTGCACGAAGCCCCAGTCGAAGGCCGGGATCAGCAAGCCCGGCATCACGCCCTTGCCATTGACCGCCAGCCACCAGAAGCCCAGGTTGCTCGCCATCTGCAGCACGCCGAAGACGAGCAGCGCGCGCCACAGCCCCAGGCGCAGCATCAGCGCACCGCCGACGACGGCGCCGGCGATCGTCAGCCACAGCCCGATCAGCTTGTTGACGACCCCGACCTCGGCCGAGCCGAAGGCCATCGCCTTCAGCAGAAAGGGCGTCATCAGCGAGCCGGCGAAGGCGTCGCCGAGCTTGTAGAGCACGATGAACAGCAGGAAGGCCGCGGCGCCGCGTTGCGCGAAGTAGCTGCGCAGGCCGCCGAGCAGGGTCTCGAAACGCGCCGCGCGCGCCGCCCAGCCGGCCAGCGGCAGCGTGAACAGCAGGCCCATCATCAGCACGGCCAGTTCGAGCCAGCGCGTCTGCAGTGCCGGCGCCATCGCGCTGGCGGCCAGCAAGCCGCCGAACAGCGCCTTCGCGACCACGGCGCCGAAGCGGTCGGTGAGCAGCACGCCGGCCGCCACCGCCGCGAGCACGGCGACGAAACCGATCAGGTCGTTGCGGGCCAGCGTCGATTGCCGCGGCGCCGCCTTCAGCCGCGGCAGCGCCAACGCCGACAGCACGGCCAGCGCCGCCATCAGGCCGGCCATGAAGCGGTAGACCTCGGGCCAGGTCCAGCCGCCGCCCTGGCCCGGGTCGGTCCAGATCAGCGCGACGCCGCCCGACAGGATCATCGCCAGCCGGTAGCCCATCACGTTCAGCGACGCGCCCAGGCCGCGCTCGCGGTGCTCCAGCAGGTCGGTGCGATAGGCGTCGATGACGACGTCCTGCGAGGCCGAGACGAAGGCCACCAGCACCGCCAGCAGCGCGAAGGCGCGGATCGAAGCCGACGGTGCCGTCGTCGACAAGGCGAACAGCACGCCGGCCAGCGCCAGCTGCGTCAGCACCAGCCAGCCGCGCCGCCGGCCGAGCGCCGGCAGCTCGAAGCGGTCCATCAGCGGCGCCCAGAGGAACTTGAAGGTGTAGGGCAGACCGACGAGGCTCAAGAAACCGATCGTCGCGATGTCGATGCCGTCGGTCGTCAGCCAGGCCTGCATGGCCTGGCCGGTCAGGGCCAGCGGCAGGCCCGAGGCGAAACCGAGCAGGGTGACGACGGCGAGGCGGTGCAGCGCGGCGGCGCGCTGCGCCAGCGGAGAAGGCATCGGCGGATTCTAGGAGGCGGCCACGCGGGCCTTGACGGGGCGATGGCCCGCCCTCAGATCGTGAACATGGACCACCCGCTGCACCTGCGCTGCCCGCATTGCGAGGCGATGAACCGCCTGCCCGCCGCCCGCTTGGGCGAAGCGCCGAACTGCGGCCGCTGCGGCCGGCCGCTGCTCGACGGCCGCCCGGTGGAATTGGGAGACGCCGACTTCGACGCCGCCGTCGGCGCCCACCCGCTGCCGGTGCTGGTGGACTTCTGGGCGCCGTGGTGCGGCCCGTGCCGCGCGATGGCGCCGGCCTTCGAGCAGGCCGGCCGTGCGCTCGCGGGCCGTGCGTTGCTGGTCAAAGTCAACAGTGACGACAACCCGCGGCTCGCGGCGCGTTTCGGCATCCGCAGCATCCCGACGCTGATCCGGCTGGAGCACGGCGAGGAGACGCACCGCCACAGCGGCGCGATCCCGGCGCAGGCCATCCAGCAGTTCGCGCGCGCGGCGGCGTGAAGCCGCGGCGTCAGTTGATGCTCGACGAGACCGGCGTCTGCGCGGTCATCAGCCGGGCGATGATGCCCGTCTCCTCGCGCGGCGAGAACGCGTACGGGTAGAGCGAGCGTTCGTCGGCGTCGAGGTCGGCACGGCCGCCGAAAGCCTCGATCTGCTCGCGGATGTAGGCGAAATCGATCGTCAACAGCACCGCCGGCGCGTTGACGAAGCGGTTCAGCCGCTCCTCGCCGATGACGCGCGCGCCGAGCATGCGCTCGTAGTAGCGCACGTGGCGCGGGTTCACCTCCATCACCAACGCGTCGTAGCCGCGCAGGCGGTGGGCGACGATGTAGGCGACGTGGAACAGCGCCGCCAGCACGCGCTTGCTGCCGGAGATCGGGTCGATCGCGAGCTTGGTGAACTCGCACACGCGCAGCTTCTGCTGGCGCAGTGCGGCCATCTCCTCGGGGAAGGCGTCCTCGGCGCTCAATCCCTCGGCGCTGTCGAGCGCGACAGTGATCGTGCCGATCGTGTCGTCGTTCTCGGTGGCCGAGAGCGTGATGCGGTTGGTGGTCTGGTCGCTCGGCAGCGAAACGGCGTGGTAGCCGCGCCAGGCGTAGCGGTCTTTCAGCAGCGAATTCGCGTGCTGACGGCACACGTAGGAATCGGCGGAGCGGATGCGGAACACACGCTCGGGAACATCGGCGGAAGGAGCCCGGGCGGGCAGCGCTCGCCCGTCCGACACCGGGCGCCGCACGGTGCGCTGACCGCCGATCGGCGCCACGATGATCGTGTCAGTCGTCATTACTGGTCTCTTTGGTACCCAACGAGCGGCCGAGTCTGACGAAGCGACCCCGGCGCGACTGTGAGAAAGGATTACCAGTCTGCCCGAGGATCGTGAGATCGCTCACGATTGCGCCACCAAGTTGTAACAGCCAGTTTACGCAGCGCCATTTGTGGCGTATTGCGAAACACTCGGCGTCGTGTGAAGGCCGCTGAACGTAAGCGATCGTTTCTGAGCTCGGCGCGCCAGCCGCTCAGTCAACCTTGATGCCGGCCTTGGCGCGCATCGCCGGGTCGACGTCGACGAGGTGCCACCACTCGCTCCAGAAGACGGGGCGGCGGAAGCCGCTGACCCAGGGATGCCACATATCGGTGCTGATGCGGTGCACCGTCGGCTTGTAGGGCATGTAGGCGACCGACAAGATCTTGGCCTGGCGGAAGAGTTCATCACGCTCAGGGCCGTCGGGAAGGACCGACATGCGGTCGTACAGAGCGTCGAATGCCGGCAGCTTGAAGCGAGCGAGGTTCTGGCCACCGGCCTGCGGGCCGTGCAGGCGGTCGAAGGCACTCTGACCGTCCCGACCCGAGGCCGACGAGCCCAGCGTCCAGATCTGCAGCTTGCCGGCGCGCGCCAGCTTCAGCTGCTCGGGCCACTGCCCGGTCTGGAAGGTCGTGCGGATGCCGATCGCCTGCAGGTTCTTGCGCCAGAGTTCGTCGAACTGGCGGTTGATCTGCGACGGCTGCGTCGCGTAGACCAGCACCAGGGGTTTGCCGTCTGGCAGCTCGCGCCAGCCGTCGCCATCGCGGTCGACGTAGCCGTACATGTCCAGCAGCGCGCGGGCGCGCGCCGGGTCGTAGTCGCCGGCCTCGCTCTTGAACTTGGGGTCGTAGCCGGTGGTATGCGGCACCACCTGCGACTGCGCCGGGATCGCCTGGCCCTTGCGCACCACACGGATCTCGCGCTCGACGTCCATCGCCAACGAAATCGCGCGGCGCAGCGCCACCTTCTCGGGCGTGTAACCACCGACCACCGGATCCTCCATGTTGAAGTAGGTGATTCCGATGTCGGCATTGACCTGTTGCGCCGCCTGGATGCCCTTGCGCGCCAAGTTGGGCGCGACATGGCCGTTGGGCATCGCGACGTTGATGAAGGAGCCGGGCCCCCCGCTGTACTGGCCTGCGAGCATGTCGATCTGCCCGTTGAGGAAAGCCAGCCAGCGCGGCTGCTCCTCCTCGATGATCGAGATGCGCACTTCGTCGACCATCGGGATGCGCCGGCCCTTGAAGCGCGCCAGGATGGCCTGGCCTTCGGCGTCGTCGGCGGCCGGCTCGGCGTCGTAGTGCATCTCGCGGAAGTCGGGGTTGCGCTCCAGCACGATCAGCGAGCTGCGCCGCCACTGCTTGAGCCGGAACGGGCCGGTGCCGACGGGGTGCTCGGCGATCTTGTCGCCGTAGAACTCCACGACCTCGCGTGCAATGCCGCCCAGCAGGTCAGACGCGGTCAGGTTCTCCAGGAAGCGCGGCGACGGCTCGGACAACGTGAAACGGATGGTGTAGCGATCCAGCGCCCGGATGCCCGGGATCAGGTGGTCGTAGTCGAAGCGCGCCTTCTGCGCAACGACCTCGCGGCGGTACGCGGCAAGCCCGGCGATGTTGAAGGTCTCGACCCAGCTCCAGAGCTGGCTGCGGTTGGCCGGGTCGGCCGTGCGCAGGAAGGCATACACGTAGTCCTGGGCGACGAGCTCGCGCTTCTTGCCTTTGAACGCCGGGTCGTCGGCGAAGTAGATGCCCGGCTGCAGCTTGACGGTCCAGACCTTGTAGTCCGGCGAGACCTCGGGCATGCCGACGGCCGTCAGCGGACGGATCTTGGCCGGGCGCGCAAGATGATCGAAGCGGTACAGCGCCTCGAAGATGTGCGGCGTGACGGTGCGCGAGTAGACGTCGCTGATCTGCGCCGGATCGAATCCCGTCTCGGCCGTGTTGAACGCGACGCGCAGGATCTTGCGGCCGCCGTCGGCCGCGGGTTCGGCGGCGTGCACGGCGGTGGTGCAGGCCAGCAGCACGCCGGCCAGGAAGGAATAGAACTTCATCGTCTTGGGTCGGTCAGGAACCGCGGCGCGCCTGCGCCTCGGGGTCGATGTCCACGTACTTCCAGAACTCGCGCACGAAGATGTTGCGGCTGTAGCCCAGCACCCAGGGATAGGCGAGGTCGGTCCAGATGCGGTGCACGGTCGGTTTGTAGGGAGCGTAGGCGACGAGCAGCTTCTTGGCGGCTTCCATCGCTTCGCGGCGCTCGGGCCCGTCGGGCAAGCGCGCCTGCTTCTCGTACAGCGCGTTGTAGGCCGGCAGGTCGAAGCGCGGGTGGTTGGACTGGCCCTTGTTCGGCCCGTAGCCCAGCGCCAGGAAGGTGTCGCCGTCGGGCAGCTCGGCGCTCCAGGCGACGCCCCACATCATCAGCTTGCCGGCACGCGAGGCCTTCAGCTGCTCGGGCCACTTGGCGGGCTTGAACACGATGCGGATGCCGATCGCGTCCATGCTCTTCTTCCACAGCTCGTTGAGCTTGCGGCTGAGCTGGTCGGGCTGGGTCGCGTACTCCAGCACCAGCGGGCTGCCGTCGGGCTGCTCGCGCCAGCCGTCGCCGTCGCGGTCGACGTAGCCGAACATGTCCAGCAGCGCGTTGGCGCGCGCCGGGTCGTACTCGCTGCTCTCGCTCTTGAAGGCCGGGTCGTAGCCCTGGACCTCGGGGCCGACCATCGACTGCGCCGGGATGCCCTGGCCGCCACGCACCAGCCGGATCTCCCGCTCGACGTCGACGGCCAGCGCGATCGCGCGGCGCAGCGCCACCTTCTCCGGCGTGTAGCCGCCGACGACCGGGTTCTCCATCGCGAAGTAGGTGTAGGAGACGTCGGCCTTGGCGTAGCGCAGCATCAGCACGCCGCGCTTGGCGAGGTTGGGCGCCAGCTCGTTGTTCGGGAACGCGACGTTGGCGAACTCCGCCGGCACCTGCTCGGCGACGTCCTGCTCGACGTTCAGGAAGGACAGCCAGCGCGGCTGCGGCTCCTCGATGATCGAGATCTTCACGCGGTCGACGAGCGGCAGGCGCCGGCCCTTGAACTCGCGCGCGATGGCCTGCAGCCGGGCATCGCCCTCGGGCGCCTGCTCGTCGTAGAGCACGCTGCGATAGCCCGGGTTGCGGTCGAGCTCGATGCTCGAGCTGCGCTTCCAGGCGCCGAGCTTGAACGGACCGGTGCCCACCGGATGCTCGCCGACACGGTCGCCGTAGAACTCGACGACCTCGCGCGCCACCGCGCCGGTCAGCGAGGCCTCGGCGAAGTTGTAGACGAAACGCGGCGCCGGCTCGGCCAGCTTGACCTGGAAGGTGTAGCGGTCCAGCGCACGCAGGCCCTCGACCGGCGTGTCGTAATCGAAGGGCTTGCGCTCCTTCAGCGCCCGGGCGCGAAGCTCGGACAGGCCGAGGATCTTGTTGCTCTCCAGCCGGTACAGCCGGCCGGCGCGCCAGCGCGGGTCGTAGAAGCGCTTGATCGAATAGACGTAGTCCTCTGCGACCAGCTCGCGCTTCTTGCCCTTGAACGCCGGGTCGTCGGCGAAATAGATGCCGGGCTTGATGCGGAAGGTGAAGGTGCGGTAGTCGGCCGACACCTCGGGCATCGCCGCCGCGGTGTTCGGGCGCAGGCGCACCGGACGCTCGAGGAAGGCGAACTCCAGCGGCGCCTCGAGGATGCCGGAGACGACGGTGATCGAATACAGGTCGCTGATCACCGCCGGATCGAAACCGGTCTCGGCGATCGGAAACGCGTAGCGCAGCGTCTTCGGCGTCGTGGTCTGCGCGGCTGCGGAGAGGGCCGTCGCGAGCAGGCAGGCGGCCAGCACAGCGGACCGGACCAGGCGTTTCATCGGGCGAGGGTTTGGTTACGAAAGCGGCGGAGTCTACGGCGCACGGCACGCGCGCGGGGCGGCGCCACCCCGCGCCGCGGCGGGGATCCGGGCGGCTCGCAAGCTCCGTGCCCCGGCCCGGGCTGGCGCGCGTCCTGCTTGCCCCGCGGCGTCGCGGGGGAATGACCCGGCGGTCGCACCCGTGCGACGCCCCTACACTCGCGCATCCTGTAACACGGGCCCCGGCACGAGCGGGGCCCGCTTTTTCGTCCGATTCGCAGATGGCGGCTTACCTGATACGACGCCTGTGGCAAATGATCCCGACGCTTGCCGGGGTGGTGCTACTGGTGTTCCTGCTGTTCAAGTTCTTCGGCGGTGATCCTGCCGAAATCATGGGCGGCCTCAACGCGACCCCCGAGCAGATCGCGGCGATCCGCCAGGAGCTGGGCCTGGACCAGCCCTGGTCGACGCAGCTGTGGATCTTCGTGAAGTCGATCCTCACCTTCGACTGGGGCCACAGCTGGGCGACCAACGAGCCGGTGTCCAGCCTGTTCGCCAGCCGCCTGCCGGCGACGCTGACGGTGATGGTGCCGATCCTGATCCTCGACACGCTGCTGGCGCTGCCGATCGCGATGTGGGTGGCCTACCGCCGCGGCTCGCTGACCGACCGCACGATCATGGTCGTGACGACGATCGCGCTGTCGATCAGCTTCCTGGTCTACGTCATCGTCGGCCAGTACTTCTTCGGCTTCCGCCTGGGCTGGTTCCCGGTGCAGGGCTGGAGCGACTCGACGCTGAACAACCTGCTGACCTACGCGCCGCTGCCGGTGCTGCTGGCGGTGGCCGTCGGCATCGCGCCGCAGACCCGGCTGTACCGCAGCTTCCTGCTCGACGAGCTCGGCCAGGACTACGTGCGCACCGCCCGCGCCAAGGGCATGGGCGAAGGCACGGTGCTGTTCAAGCACGTGCTGCGCAACGCGATGATCCCGATCCTGACGAACGTCGGCCTGGCCCTGCCCAGCATCTTCGTCGGTTCGTTCCTGATCGAGGTCTTCTTCTCGATTCCCGGCCTGGGCCGCGAGGTCCTGCTGGCCGTCAACCGCAGCGACTACCCGGTGATCCAGGCGGTCACCGTGTACCTGGCCGTGCTGACGATGCTGATCAACCTGCTGACCGATCTGATGTTCAAGGTCGTCGACCCGCGTGTGGTGCTGAAGTGAGTGCCGTCATGTCTTCCCCGGCCGCCGTCGACGCGGCCCAGCAACGTTCCGAAGGCGTCTGGCACGCCGCCTGGCGGCGCTTCAAGAGCGACCGCGTCGGCGTCACCTCGCTGGTCGTCGTCATCGCCTTTCTGCTGCTGATCCTGCTGTCCTGGGCCGGCGTCGTCGCCGGCGACTGGCAGCGGGAGGTCGGCGTGGCCAACGCGCCGCCGACCTTCGTCGGCCCGGCCGAAGCCGCCGACAAGGCGACGATCGCGGTGCCCAAGGGCCCGAACGTCGACCTCTCGGACGTCGACCCGCTGGCGCCGCGTTATGCCGAGTGGGCCGAACGCGCCGCCAAGCTGAAGACCGAAGAAGCACCGAAGCGCGAGACGCTGCCGCTGGGCGGCGACCGCCTCGGCCGCGACGTGCTCGAGAAGGCGATCAAGGGCACGCAGATCTCGGTCTTCGTCGGCGTGCTGGCGGCCGTCGTCGCGACGACGATCGGCACGCTGCTCGGCGCCTTCAGCGGCTTCTTCGGCGGCAAGATCGGCGACGCGCTGGAGTGGCTCTACAACGTCTTCGAGTCGGTGCCGGGCATCCTGCTGATCTTCGCCTTCGCCGCGGTGCTGGGCCGGGGCATCGACACCGTCGTGCTGATCCTGGGCTTCACCGGCTGGACCGGCATGTACCGCCAGGTGCGCGCCGAGTTCATCAAGCACTCCAGCCGCGAGTACGTGCGTGCCGCCGAGGCCATCGGCGCGTCGCGCATGTCGCGCATGTTCCGCCACATCCTGCCCAACGTCAGCCACGTCGTGCTGGTGCGCATGGGCCTGCTGGTCGTCGGCTTCATCAAGGCCGAGGTCATCCTGTCCTACCTGGGCCTGGGCGTGCCGGTCGACCAGGTGAGCTGGGGCACGATGCTCGCCGAGGCGCAGAGCGACCTGATCCTGGGCTACTGGTGGCAGCTCGCCGCCGCCACCGGCTTCATGGCGGTGTTCGTCACCGCGTTCTCGCTGATGGCCGACGCCGCGCGTGACGCGCTCGACCCGAAGCTGCGGGGGCTGGAATGAGCACCGCGCACGACACCGTCCCGACGATGACCCCGCTGCTTTCCATCCAGGACCTGACGGTCCAGTTCCGCATGGGCCAGGGCCAGCGCGCCCAGGCCGTCAAGGGCATCTCGTTCGACGTGCCCGAGAACACCACCGTCGCGCTGGTCGGCGAATCGGGCTCGGGCAAGAGCGTCACCGCGATGTCGGTCCTGAACCTGCTGCCCGAGAACGCCGAGCGCAGCGGCCGCATCCTGTGGCGCGAGCGTGACCTGCTGAAGACTTCGCTGCGCGAACTCCAGGCGCTGCGCGGCAAGGAGATCGCCTGCGTCTTCCAGGACCCGATGAGCTCGCTGAACCCGGTGTTCAACGTCGGCCAGCAGCTCGCCGAACCGCTGATGCGTCACCTGGGGCTGACGCGCCGCCAGGCCTGGGCGCGCGCCGAGGAGCTGCTCGGCGAGGTCGGCATCCCCGAGCCCAAGCGCCGCCTGCTGGCCTACCCGCACGAGATGTCCGGCGGCCAGCAGCAGCGCGTGATGATCGCGATGGCGCTGGCCTGCGAACCGAAGCTGCTGATCGCCGACGAGCCGACCACGGCGCTGGACGTGACGATCCAGCGCCAGGTGCTGGAACTGCTGGGCAAGCTGCGCGAACGCCACCGCATGAGCCTGCTGTTCATCAGCCACGACCTGGGCGTCGTCGGCGAGATCGCCGACCGCGTCGTCGTGATGCGCCACGGCGCGATCCGCGAGACCGGCCCGGTGGCGCAGATCTTCGCCGCGCCGCAGGACGCCTACACGAAGGCGCTGCTGGCCTGCCGCCCGGCGCTGGACGTGAACCCGGGCCGGCTGATGGTCATCGACGACCACATCGCCGGTCGTGGTGCGGCCGCCGCCGCCAAGCCCAAGGACCCCGAAGCGCCGGTGGTGCTGGAGGTGCGTTCGCTGGCCAAGAGCTTCTGGCTCAAGGAAGGCCTGTTCGGCAAGCGCGAGTTCAAGGCGGTGCGCGACGTCAACTTCAAGCTGCGCCGCGGCCACACGCTGGGCGTGGTCGGCGAGTCGGGCTCGGGCAAGACGACGATGGGGCTGACGCTGCTGCGCCTGCACGAGCCCACCGGCGGCGAAGTCATCTTCGACGGCAAGAACCTGCTGAAGCTCAGCGACCGCGAGCGCCAGCTGATGCGCCGGCGCATCCAGATCGTCTTCCAGAACCCGTACGCCAGCCTGAACCCGCGCTTCACGATCGGCCAGGCGCTGATCGAGCCGATGACGATCCACGGCATCGGCGCCGACACCGCCGATCGCGAGCAGCGTGCGCGCACGCTGCTGGAGAAGGTCGGCCTGGACGGCCGCGCCTTCGGCAAGTACCCGCACGAGTTCTCCGGCGGCCAGCGCCAGCGGGTCGCCATCGCACGCTGCCTGACGCTGGAGCCCGAGGTGCTGGTGCTCGACGAAGCCGTCTCGGCGCTGGACGTCAGCGTGCAGGCCCAGGTGCTGAACCTGCTGAAGGACCTGCAGGACGAACTTGGCCTGGCCTACGTCTTCATCAGCCACGACCTGTCGGTGGTGCGCTTCATCAGCGACGAGGTGATGGTGATGAAGGACGGCCAGGTGGTCGAGCAGGCGAGCGCCGAACAGATCCTGCTGGCGCCGCAGCAGGACTACACGAAGCGCCTGCTGGCGGCGATTCCGCGCGGGTATCGGCCGGCGGCCTGAGGCGAGCGAGCCTAGGGGAACTCAGGCCGCGAGTGCCCGCAGCAACGGGGACACGATCTCCTGCGTATCCCCGGCCAGCGGCACCGCTGCGAGGATCAGCCTGACGCTGCGCGCGCCGGCCGGCACCTCGGCAACGTGGTACGTGCGTCGGCGCTCGCGCAGCGAAGTCCAGGTATCTTCACCGCAGGGATACACCAGAACGCAGCTGACGCGCGGTGTGCTAGACGCCGCCGCGTAGGCCAGCACCTGCAGCAGGTCGCCACGGTGGGCCTCGCGAACGTCGTCCCGAGCGCCGAACCAGCGTTCGGCGTCGATCTCCTCCCAATGCGACTTGTACTTGGCGTCGAGGATCACCGTTTCGTCGGCAGAGGTGATCTCGACGTCAGGCAGCAGATAGCGCTGCGATCCCTGGTACGGCGGCGACCAGCGCAACGCGCGCAGAGTCTCGCGACGGCTGCCGATGCGCACAACGCCACCGCGCCGGCGCGCGATATCTTCTGCCAGCGTTTCGATCCAGGCCTCGAACACCCGCTCCATCGGCAGCTGCCAGGGCAGCCCACCAAGCGGCTGGATGCCGGCGAGGCCTTGGTGGTCACGGCTCCACTGAAGCGCTTGCAGCCCCTCCAAGAGGATGTCGCCGTTGAGCGTCTGCATCAGCAGCGGCGCATTGAGTAGGTCCCAGCGTGGCGCGACATGCTCGACACGCCGCCGCAGGGCCTCACAGCGCGCAAGAAGACGGCGGACGATGAGCGCATCACGCTGGACAGACGCGAGGGACTGCTGGTGTATGCGCAGCGACGCATGCACCGCAGCCAGCCAGCGCTCGTCTTCCCGCAGGCTGCCATGCACGCAAGGGACGCGTTCCGGATGGCCCTGCCCGAGGTGCCGGCCAAGGTACTCGGCCCACTGAACGCGACCGCGTGGACGGTCCAGCACCTCCCGGGTCTCGACGAAGCGGCGAGACAGTTCACCGAGCAGCGACTCCAGCCGCGCCAGCACGACAGACGACAGCACCCAAGGCGGCACCCCGCTCTCGCCGCGCGGCAATGTCGGCAGCCGCGGGATCTCAGGCAGTACTCGCGCGCCCGTCCCCACGAGCATCGCGCCAACACCCGCCCAGCCGAAACGTGGCTCGACCAGCAAGCCGTGTTCGACCTTGCCGTTGCTGGGCGAACGAAGAGGCATAGCGCCGATCGTCGAACCGAGCCGGAATGCCAACTCGACCTGTGCGTTGGCCCTGGCCACGCGGCGGCGATGGTGAACTCGCGCAGCGACACCCCACTGGTCCAGCACAGGCCGGTTCAGGGCAATGAACTGGTCGGCGAGATCCAGGCTCGTGTCGATCGAACGCGCCGAGGTGTTCCACGGTACGCAGACCTCGGCACCGTCAGTGCCTCGCCAGAGGGTTCCTATCGCGTGAGCAGCCATTGCACCGCGTCGTCGATCGCCTCGGCAAAGCCGGCGACCAGCCCGTGTTGCAGATAACTCTGCAGCAGCGGCGCCACCTCGTGCCGCAGCCGTTGGCGGACCTCGGCATCGGTAGCGCCGATGAAGTAGGCGTGCCCAGGCATCAGTTCGAGCGCGGAGTCGGGCGCCTGATCGACAAATACCTCCCACAGACGGGAGAAGGCCTGCCGCGCTAGCGGCGCGCTGCCATCCAGGACGTCGGCGCGTGGCCACAGGCTCAGGAACGAGAAGCGCCGGCGAACAGCCAGATCCAGGATCGCGGTCGAGCGATCGGCACTGTTCATCGTGCCGAGCAGGTGCAGGTTGGGCGGCAGTGTCAGCGTCGAGCCGTGCGGAGAGCAGAAGTCGTACGGCAGCGCCACTTCGCGCGCGGCATCTCCCTCGCGCTCAGGCTCCAGCAGGTACAGCGCCTCACCCAGCACCCGGGCGAGGTCTGCGCGGTTGATCTCGTCGATGTGCAGCAGGTACGGGTGTGGCGCCACCTCGCGAGCTGCTTGCGCCGCATCCATCAGCACGCCTGGACGGGGCTCGAAACCGAACTGACCGTTCTTGGCCACCGGGGCCAAGCCGCCGACGAACTGTTCGTAGCTGGTACTGGCGTGGAACTGCACTGTGCGACCACGGCCAGCGTAGTGCTGAGCCAGGATCTCGCGCGCGAGCCGGGTCTTGCCGACGCCTGGTGGTCCCTGCAACACGACGAAACGGCGGCGGTCCAGTTCCTGCTCAATCCCAGGGCGAGCGGGACTCGCCAGCACGCAGCCCAAGATCCCGTCCTCCAAAGCCTGGGCATCAGCGGTGCTCGCTTTCAGAGGCGGTAGTCCTCGCTCACGCATGAACAGGTCGACCAGTGCGACAAAGCAGCGTGTCAGCATGGCGTCGTCAAGCGCACGAGGGTCGATCGCCAGGTAGATCTGCGGGCCGTAGCGTCCGACTGCCGCCTCCCAGGGGGTAAGCCGGTTCTTCTGCGTCGCTGGCAGGTCGAGGTCGATCCGCACCGGATCGGCCTTGGCCCAGGCCGGCGGGTCGCCGAGATCCGCCTTCGCCATGCTGTTGGCCCAGGATGCCAGCGCCCGGCTACGGCGCGCGTGTCCGGGCCGCGCGAGGATCGCGTCGTCAGGGCTGATGCCACGCGTCCCGACACCGAGCGCCAATAGAGATCCGTGCTCGGCGGACGGGAACAGCACCAGACTCATGCCGCCGTAGGCCGACGAACTCGGTTCGTCGCGGTGCAAAAGTGCGGTGTACGGCGCGTCGTCGAGTTTCAGCAGGGGCTCACGCCGGCCGACACGTTGTACCTTGGCGCTGCCGTAGCGCTGGACCAGAAACTCCTCCCAGAGGCCCTTAGCGTGTTCATGCCACTGCGCGTCGTGGCCACGACGCAGGAAGTCGACGATCATCTTCATGATCGGGATGCTGCCACGGTCGTTTACCTGCATCTTGCGGCCGTGCAGACTCCGGCCCATCAGCCACATGCGGGAGGTGACGATGCAGACAGAGCTGGATCGGCAACGCCGACTGGAGCGAGCCGGCTACCGCATCGAAGGTCCCGGCGACGAAGCCGAACTGCTCGACCGCTACTGGTGGACGCTGTACCGCGAAGGCTGGTCGGGCATCGAATGTGGTGCCGACTTCGCTATCCGTGAAGAGGCGCTGGAAGACGCCTGGTCCCAGTTACAGGCGGAGCGGAGGTGCACGGCCGGCAGTCGCTGAGCGGGCATATCAAAACCCACCCCTCAGTGAATCACCCGCGCCGACGCGCCTTCTTCCGGGGCGGCGGCGCGGCCATCGTGCCGCGGCAGCGCGGCGCGCCGCAGTGGCACGCGAAGCCGGCCGGGTCTTCGTCGCCGATGTCCAGCGAGTAGTCGATGAACAGCTCCTCGCCGGCACGGATCGCGCGCTTGGCCTCGATGGCGATCTGCAGCGTGCCGTCTTCGTCCTCGACCTCGTAGGCCGCGCAGTTCGGCGCGCACGAGTGGTTGAAGTGGCGCGTGCCGTTGCCGCCTTGGCGGCCGTCGATCATCGAGCCGTCGGACAGGCCGAAGAAATAGGTCAGCGTGTTGTCCCAGTCCAGGCGCTCGATCTCGGCAGCGCTCCAGCGCCGGCCGGCGTAGAGGCCCAGGCGTTCGCCGCGGCGCAGGTCGCGTGTGGCGAAGGCGCCGAGGCCGTGCACATGGCTGTCGCGGACCTCGAACGGGGCGTCGGCATCGTTCATCGGCGCGCATTGTGCCCGGCACCAGCGCAAGGCAGGCTCTGCGGGCGCCGCGGATAATCCGTCCCATGCAGGGCAAGCGTCGCGTGGTGGTGGGCTTGAGCGGCGGCGTCGACTCCGCGGTCAGCGCCTGGCTGCTCAAGCAGCAGGGGTACGAGGTCGTCGGCCTCTTCATGAAGAACTGGGAGGACGACGACGACAGCGAGTACTGCTCGTCGCGCCAGGACTTCCTCGACGCCGCGGCGGTGGCCGACGTCATCGGCATCGACCTCGAGCACGTCAACTTCGCCGCCGAGTACAAGGACCGTGTCTTCGCCGAGTTCCTGCGCGAATACAGCGCCGGCCGCACGCCCAACCCGGACGTGCTGTGCAACGCCGAGATCAAGTTCAAGGCCTTTCTCGACCACGCGATGCGCCTGGGCGCCGAACGCATCGCCACCGGCCACTACGCCCGCGTGCGCGAGCGCGACGGCCGCTTCGAGCTGCTGAAGGGCCTGGACCCGGCCAAGGACCAGAGCTACTTCCTGCACCGCCTGAACCAGGCGCAGCTGGCACGCACGATGTTCCCGGTCGGCGAGCTGCCGAAGACCGAGGTGCGCCGCATTGCCGCCGAAATCGGCCTGCCGAACGCGAAGAAGAAGGACTCGACCGGCATCTGCTTCATCGGCGAGCGCCCGTTCCGCGAGTTCCTCAACCGCTACCTGGCGCAGGCGCCGGGCGACATCGAGGACGAACGCGGCCGCGTCGTCGGCCGCCACGTCGGCCTGAGCTTCTACACGCTGGGCCAGCGCCAGGGCCTGGGCATCGGCGGGCTGAAGGCCGGCGGCGGCGAACACGCGCCCTGGTACGTGGCACGCAAGGAACTCGAGCGCAACGTGCTGCGTGTCGTGCAGGGCCACGACCACCCCTGGCTGCTGTCGCGCACGCTCGCCGCCAGCGACTGCGCCTGGGTCGCCGGCACGGCGCCGGCCGAAGGCGCGCTGGCCGCCAAGACACGCTACCGCCAGGCCGATGCGGCCTGCACGCTGCGCCGCGACGGCGAGGCCGTCGTGCTCTCGTTCGCCGAGCCGCAGTGGGCCGTCACGCCCGGCCAGTCGGCCGTGGTCTACGACGGCGAGGTCTGCCTCGGCGGCGGCGTCATCGAATCGTCCGAACCCTGAGTCGGGCCGCCGGCCCGCACACCATGAGCGAATCCCAAGCCCCGGCCCGCCCGATGCTCCCGCCGCTGGCCGCCGCACGCGGCGCCGCCCCCCGGCGGCGCGGCCGGCGCTGGATCTGGCTGGGCGTCGTCGGCCTCGCCGCGGCACTGGCCGTCGCCGTCTGGAGCCGGCGCGCGCCCGAGGTGCAGGCCACCGGCGTCGCCAGCGCCTATCCGTCGGCACGTTTCGCCGAACTCAGCGCCTCGGGTTACGTCGTCGCCCAGCGCCGCGCCGCGGTGGCCAGCAAGGCCACCGGCCGCCTCGTCGAGCTGGCGGTGCGTGAAGGCAGCGTCGTCAAGGCCGGCGACCTGATCGCGCGCATCGATGCCGCCGACGTGCTGCCGACGGTCATCGCCGCCGAAGCCGGCGTGCGCCAGGCTGAGGCCGCGCGGCGCCAGGCCGCCGTCGAGCTCGACAACGCGCGTGCCGACCTGGAACGCACGTTGGGGCTCAAGGACCAGGGCTTCGTCTCGCCGCAGGCCGTCGACGCGGCGCACCGCCGCACCGACGCCGCCACCGCCGCGCTGGCCGCCGCCGACGCCGCCATCGCCCAGTCGCGCGCGCAGCTCAACGTGCAGCGCGTCGCGCGCGACAACACCGAGATCCGCGCGCCCTTCGACGGCGTCGTGCTGGTCAAGAACGCCAACGTCGGCGACCTGATCACGCCGCTGTCCAGCGCCACCGGCGCGCTCGGCGCCGTCGTCACGATGGCCGACATGTCGACGCTGGAGGTCGAGGCCGACGTCTCCGAGGCCAACGTCGGCCGCATCCGCATCGACCAGCCGGTGGAGATCGCGCTCGACGCGCTGCCCGACAAACGTTTCGCCGGCAGCGTCGCGCGCATCGTGCCCACCGTCGACCGCGCCAAGGCGACGGTGATGACGAAGATCCGCTTCGAGCAGCTGGACCCGCGCATCCTGCCGGAGATGGCGGCACGCGTCGTGTTCCTGTCGCAGGCCGCGACCGAGGCCGACCGCCGGCCGGTGATGGCGCTGAACCCGAAAGCGGTCGTCGAGCGCGACGGCCGCCGCGTCGTGCTGCGCATCGGCGCCGACGATCGCCTGGAAGCCGTGCCGGTGACCGTGGGCCGCACGCTGGGCGATGTCGTCGAGATCGCGCCCGGCACGCTGAAGCCCGGCGAGCGTATCGTGCTCGCGCCCGCCGACACGCTGGCCGCCGGCACGCGCGTGACGGTGGCCAAGTGAACACGGCGCCGCTGATCCGCATCCGGGGCCTGCGCAAGACCTACCGCCGCGGCGAGCAGGACATCCCGGTGCTCGAAGGCATCGACCTGGACGTGCACGCCGGCGAGTTCGTCGCGCTGATGGGGCCCAGCGGCTCGGGCAAGAGCACGCTGCTGAACCTGGTGGCCGGCATCGACAAGCCGAGCGCCGGCACGATCGAGATCGCAGGCACCGACATCGCGACGCTGGACGAAGGCCAGCTCGCCGACTGGCGCGCCGCCAACGTCGGCTTCATCTTCCAGTTCTACAACCTGCTGCCGGTGCTGACCGCGGCCGAGAACGTCGAGCTGCCGCTGCTGCTGACCAACCTCACGGCGCGCGAGCGCCGCGAGCGGGTCGCCCAGGCGCTCGCGCTGGTGTCGCTGGCCGACCGCGCCGCGCACTACCCGAACGAACTGTCCGGCGGCCAGCAGCAGCGTGTGGCGATCGCGCGCGCGCTGGTCGGCGACCCGACGCTGATCGTCGCCGACGAGCCCACCGGCGACCTCGACCGCCACACCGGCGAGGAGGTGCTGTCGCTGCTGGAACAACTCGTCGCCGAGCTCGGCAAGACCATCGTCATGGTCACGCACGACCCCAAGGCCGCGGCGCGTGCGCACCGCCTGGTGCACCTGGAAAAAGGCGTGCTGGTCGACGAGGCCGAAGCCGGCTGAACGGAGCGACGCGGTGTTCCTGCTGCGCCTGCTGCTGAAGAACGCGTTCCGCCACCGGCTGCGCACGCTGCTGACCATCGTCGGCCTGATGGTCGCGGTCTGCGCCTTCGGGCTGCTGCGCACCATCGTCGACGCCTGGTACGCCGGTGCCAACGCGAGCTCCAGCACGCGGCTCATCGTGCGCAGCGCGACCTCGCTGACCGTGCCGCTGCCGCTGGCCTATGCCGAGCGGCTGCGCGCCGTCGACGGTGTCACCGCGGTCAGCTGGTCGAACTGGTTCGGCGGCGTCTACGTCACCGAGCGCAACTTCTTCCCGCAGTTCGCCGTCGACGGCGCGAGCTATCTGCCGCTGTACCCGGAGTTCGTCGTCGCCGACGCCGAACGCACGGCCTGGCTGCGCGACCGCCGCGGCGTGCTCGTCGGCCGCGTGCTGGCCGCCAAGTACGGCTGGAAGGTCGGCGACACGGTGCCGCTGCGCGGCACGATCTACAGCGGCACCTGGAACTTCACGATCCGCGGCATCTACCAGGGCGCCGACGCCGGCGTCGACCAGAACCAGATGCTGATGCACTGGGGCTACGTCAACGAGATCCAGCGCCAGCGTTTCCCCGGCCGCGGCGACTCGGTCGGCGTGTTCGTCGTCGGCATCCGCGACCCGAACGACGCCGCGCTCGTCGGCCAGCGCATCGACACGATGTTCCGCAACTCGCTGGCCGAGACGCTGACCGAGACCGAGAAGGCCTTCCAGCTCGGCTTCGTGTCGATGAGCGAGGCCATCCTCGTCGCGCTGCAGGCGGTGAGCCTGATCGTCATTGTCATCATCATGGCGGTGATGGCCAACACGATGGCGATGACGGCGCGCGAGCGCCTGGCCGAGTATGCGACGCTGAAGGCGCTGGGCTTCCCGCCGGAGTTCGTCGTCAAGCTGCTGTTCGGCGAGAGCCTGCTGATCGCCGCGATCGGCGGCGTGCTCGGCGTGCTGGTGACGCTGCCGCTGGCCTCGGCCTTCGCCAACGCCGTCGGCACGCTGTTCCCGGTGTTCCGCGTCGCGCCGGAGACGATCGCGCTGCAGCTGCTGGCGGCGCTGGTCGTCGGCGTCGCCGCGGCGGCCTGGCCGGCCTGGCGCTCCAGCCGCATCGACATCGTCGACGGCTTGAGACACGTGGCCTGACAGCCGATGCGCCGCGCCGTCCCGCTCGCCTACATCGCACGCAACCTCTGGGTGCGGCGCGTGACGACGGCGCTCACCGCCGGCGGCATGGCGCTGGTGGTCTTCGTCTTCGCCACCGTGCTGATGATGACCGAGGGCATCCGCGCGACGCTGGTGGCCACCGGGCAGCCGGACAACGTCGTCGTGCTGCGCAAGGGCTCGACGGCCGAGATCACCAGCACGATCGCGCGCGAGCAGGCCGGCATCATCGAAAGCCTGCCCGGCATCGCCACCGACGCCGCCGGCCAGCCGCTGGTCAGCCGCGAGCCGGTGGTGCTGAACAGCCTCGTCAAACGCAACGGCAAACCCGGCAACGTGACGCTGCGCGGCACTTCGGCCACCGGGCTGGCGCTGCGGCCGCAGGTGCACATCGTCGAGGGCCGCTTCTTCCGCCCCGGCAGCGCCGAGATCGTCGTCGGCCGCGCCATCGCGAGCGGATACGACGGCGTCGCGCCGGGCGCGACGCTGCGTTTCGCAGGCCGCGACTGGACCGTCGTCGGCATCCTCGACGCCGGCAAGACCGGCTTCGACTCCGAGATCTGGGGCGACTCCGAGCAGCTGATGCAGGCCTTCCGGCGCCTGTCCTACTCCAGCGTCATCTTCCGCCTCGCCGACCCTGCGGCCTTCGAGGCGGTGCGCACGCGGCTGGAGGACGACCCGCGGCTGACGCTGGAAGCCAAGCCCGAAATCCGCTTCTACGCCGAGCAGAGCGAGCAGCTCGCCAACTTCATCAGCATCCTGGGCACGGCGCTGGCGCTGATCTTCTCCACCGGCGCCATCGTCGGCGCCGCGATCACGATGTTCGGCGCCGTCGCCTCGCGCATCGGCGAGATCGGCACGCTGCGCGCACTGGGTTTCCGCCGCGAGGCGGTGCTGGTGGCCTTTCTCGGCGAGTCGCTGCTGCTGGCCTTGGTCGGCGGCGTCTTCGGGCTGGCGGCGGCCAGCCTGATGCAGTTCGTCGACGTCTCGACGACCAACTTCGCGACCTTCTCCGAACTCGCCTTCCAGTTCCGGCTGACGCCGGTCATCGGCGCGAAGGCGATCGCCTTCGCGCTGGCGATGGGGCTGATCGGCGGCTTCGTGCCGGCCTGGCGCGCGGCGCGGCTGAAGATCGTCGACTGCCTGCGCGCCGCCTGATCAGGCGCCGTCGTACCAGACGACCGGCCGGCCGCCGGCGGTCCAGTCTTCGTAGCGGCGCGCGAACAGCGCCTCGATGCGGCCGCGCTTGACCTTGAAGGTCGGCGTGACGAGGTCGTTGGCCACCGTCCAGGCGTCGCGCATCGCCACCAGGCAGACCAGGCGCTCGTGCGGGTCGAGCAGCGAGTTCACCGTCGCCAGGTGGTCGGCCAGCGAACGCTCCAGCGCCGCGCGGCCTTCGGCGTCGTCGGCCTGCGCCGCGGCCGCCGGGTTCAGCATCACCAGGCCCAGGGGCTGGTGCAGGTGCGCACCGCTGACGCAGCAGGCTTCGACCGCCGGGTGCATCACCAGCTTGTCCTCGATCGGCGCCGGCGCGACGTACTTGCCTTTGCTGGTCTTGAACAAGTCCTTCACGCGGCCGGTGATGCGCAGGTTGCCGCCGTCGTCGAGCTCGCCCTGGTCGCCGGTGTGCAGCCAGCCGTCGGCGGTGAAGGCTTCGCGCGTCAGCTTGGGCTCGCGGTAGTAGCCGGTCATCAACGCCGGGCAGCGCATCTGGATCTCGCCGCTTTGCGGGTCCAGCCGCGACGACACGCCGTCGTAGGGCACGCCCACCGTGCCGGGGCGCGGCTGGCCGGGCAGCGTCGCGTGGCTGATGCCGCAGTTCTCGGTCATGCCGTAGACCTCGACGACGTCCAGCCCCAGGCGCGCGTACCAGCGCAGCAGGTCAGGCGGCATCGGCGCCGCGCCGCCGGCGGCAAAGCGGCAGGCGTCCAGCCCCAGGCCTTCGAGCACCTTGCGCCGCACGATGCGGCCCAGGCCGGGCACGGCGAGCATCGTGTTCAGCTTGGACGGCGGCATCTTGGCGTGCACGCCCTGCTGGAACTTGAGCCACAGCCGCGGCACCGAGAAGAACACCGTCGGCCGAGCGCGGCGCAGGTCCTCGGCGAAGGTCTCCAGCGTGTCGGCGAAATAGACGCGCATGCCGCTGGCGAGCTGGCCGTGTTCGACCAGCGTGCGCTCGGCGACGTGCGACAGCGGCAGGTAGCTCAGCATGCGCGCGTCGGCGTCCAGCCCGCCGATGCGCCGCAGGCCCGACTGCAGCGCCCAGGCGAAGTGCGAGAAGCGGTGCATCACGCCCTTGGGCGCGCCGGTCGTGCCCGACGTGTACATCACGGTGCAGAGCTCGTCGCCGGGGCGCACCGGCTCGCCGGCCAGCGGCGCGGTGGCGGCGACGATGTCGTCCCAGCGCGGCGCGCCGCTGTCCGGTCCCAGCGGCAGCTCGACGCAGGGCAGGCCGTCGGGCACGCCGGCCTTCATCTCGTGCCAGACGTCGAGCTTGCCGACGAACAGCAGACGGGCACCGCTGTGCTCCAGCACCTGGCGCACGGTGGCCGCGGCCAGCGTCGGGTACAGCGGCACCGAGACATGGCCGGCCATCCAGATCGCCCAGTCGGCCATCAGCCATTGCGCGCTGTTCTTGCCGAGGATGGCGATGCACGAACCCTGCGGCAGGCCGAGCGAGACGAGGTGCGCCGCCATGCGCCGCGCCTGGCCGACGGCCTCGGCCCAGGAGATGTCGCGCAGCGTGCCGCCGCCGGGCTGGGTGAAGGCGATGCGCCCGGGCGCGGTCTTCTCCCAGTGCCACAGGCGCTGCAGCGCGAGCGCCTCGTCGGGCACGGTGTCGGCGATCGTCTCGGACATGGCGGCCACCCGCGGGCCGCGACGGGGCCCGGACGCAGCCAGACTAGCGGCGCCGGCGGCGGCGCCGGCTCAGGGCTTACGACGAGGCGACGCCCATGCCGATCCGCGTCATCCCCCGAACGCGTGACGGGGCGACCCGCAGCTAGCGGCCGTGGCTCAGCGCGTCGGCGAGCTGTTCCTGCACCTGGCGCACGCTGCGCAGCGCCAGCGTGACGTCGAGCTCGGCCAGCGGCGCGATCGTCGCGGTGACCTCGTCGACGGTCTCGGGCTCGTTGATCAGCGCGTGCGCGATCACCGAGACGGCGCCGATCGCACGCCGGTTGGGCGGCATCTGCGGCGGGAACTCCAGGCCGAACTGCAGCAGCACGTGGTGGCGCACGCAGGCCACCGCGGCCTGGCCCAGGCCCCAGCTCTCGCACAGCGCGGCGCCCAGCGCGTCGTGGCTGACGCCGAAGCCGGCGTGTTCGAGCGTCAGCAGCTCGGTGTCCGAACGTGCGGCGCGCAGCATCGCGCGGTAGTGGTCGGCGGCATGGCGGAACAGCACCGCCTTGCCGCATTCTTCGAACAGCCCGGCCGAGTGCGCAGCCCAGGCGTCGAGCGAGAGTTTGTGCGCGATGCGCCCCATCACCAGGCCACGGCGTGCGGCGCGCGCCCACAGAGGCTCGAGCTCGGCGGCCGGCGGGAAGGCGGCACGCAGGCCGATCTCGAAGGTGATGGCTGCGATCTCGCGCATGCCCAGGTAGGTGATCGCCTGCTGCACGCTCTGCACGCGCCCACGCAGGCCATAGAGCGACGAGTTCACCGCCTTCAGCACCGCGGCGGCCAGCGCCATGTCGGCTTCGATCAGCGCAGCTGCTGCGGTGAGGTTCACTTCCTCGTCGGCCAGCAGCAGGGAGAGCTTGACGAGCGCCTCGGGTTGCGCCGGGATGTCGATCTCCAGCGTTCGCAGTTCGGCGTTGACGGACATGGGCGGCTCGGAAGAGGCAGATGGACGGACCCGACCATCGTAGACCTCGCCGCCATCCGGCATCCGGACAACAGCGGGCGCATGACCTCGCTTCTCCGCCGCCGCGCCGCCTCAGATGCGAAAAAGGGCGCCACCGGATCCGGTGGCGCCCCTTCGTGCTGTGGCCCTTGGCCCCTTGGTCGCCATCTTCGTGTGATGTGCGGCGACGTGGTGCCAGGCGTCTGTTTGTCTCCTCGACCCCCGCTGGCCGCGTTGTTTGCTCTGTTGGAGCGCCCGCTGCGGCGCGAGTGGAGACACTGTAGCGGGCTGTTTCAGCCTGGACATCGGGACTTACCCGCCACGCGCGATCCATTCCGCGGCGCGTTCAGCGATCATCAGGGTGGGAGCGTTGGTGTTTCCGCTCGTAATCGTCGGCATCACGCTCGCGTCGGCGATTCGCAGCGCGGCGACGCCACGCACGCGCAGATGCGCGTCGACCACCGCCAGCGGGTCGTCGTCTCGCCCCATGCGACACGTTCCCACGGGATGGAAAATCGTCGTGCCGATGTCCCCCGCCAGACGCGCCAGTTTTTCGTCGCTCTGGTACTGCGGCCCAGGCTTGATTTCGCGCGGCCGGAACGGCGCCAGCGCCGGCATCGCGGCGATGCGGCGCGTCAGGCGCAGCGAGTCGGCGGCGACCTGGCGGTCCTCGGCCGTCGACAGGTAGTTGGGCACGATGCGCGGCGCGTCTTCGGGCCGCGGCGAGGCCAGGCGCACTTCGCCGCGCGCGCTGGGGTTCAGGTTGCAGACGCTGGCGGTGAAGGCGTCGAAACCGTGCAGCGGCTCGCCGAAGGCCTCCAGCGACAGCGGCTGCACGTGGTACTCGATGTTCGGCGCCGCGTAGGCCGGCGACGAACGCGTAAAGGCGCCGAGCTGCGACGGCGCCATGCTCATCGGGCCGCTGCGCCGCAGCGCGTACTCGGCGGCGATGCGCGCCTTGCCCAGCGCGCTGGCCGACAAGGTGTTCAGCGTGCGCGTGCCCTCGACGGCGTAGACGGCGCGGATCTGCAGGTGGTCCTGCAGGTTGGCGCCGACGCCGGGCAGTTCGTGGCGCGTCTCGATGCCCAGCGGCTGCAGCCAGTCGCCGCGGCCGATGCCCGACAGCTGCAGGATCTGCGGCGTGCCGATCGCGCCGGCGGCGAGAACGACTTCCTGGCGTGCCCGCGCCACCAGCGGCGCGCCGCCGCCCTGCGGGCGCACCTCGACGCCGGTCGCGCGGCCGCCTTCGAGCAGCACACGCGTCACCGTAGCGCCGGTCCAGACCTGCAGGTTCGGCCGGCCCAGCACCGGGCGCAGGAAGGCCTTGCTGGTGTTCCAGCGGATGCCCGAACGCTGGTTGACCTCGAAGTAGCCGACGCCTTCGTTGTCACCGCGGTTGAAGTCCTCGGTCGGCGGGATGCCGGCTTCGCGCGCCGCGGCGGCGAAGGCGTCGAGGATGTCCCAGCGCAGGCGCTGGCGCTCGACGCGCCACTCGCCGCCGCTGCCGTGCAGCGCGTCGCCGCCGCGCCAGTGGTCCTCGTGGCGGCGAAAGTACGGCAGGCAGTGCTCCCAGCGCCAGTTGGCGTCGCCCGTCGCCGCGGCCCAACCGTCGTAGTCGCGCGCCTGGCCGCGCATGTAGATCATGCCGTTGATGCTGGAGCAGCCGCCGAGCACCTTGCCGCGCGGATAGCGCAGGCTGCGGCCGTTGAGGCCGGGGTCGGGCTCGGTGCGGTAGAGCCAGTCGGTGCGCGGGTTGCCGATGCAGTAGAGGTAGCCGACCGGGATGTGGATCCAGTGGTAGTCGTCCCTGCCGCCGGCCTCGACGAGCAGCACACGCCGCGAGGCCTCGGCCGACAGCCGGTTGGCGAGCAGGCAGCCAGAGGTGCCGCCGCCGACGATGACGACGTCGTACTCGGCGGCGCTCACCGCGCGGACAGCGGCCGGTGGCGGGGCAATTCGTGGCGGGCGGGATCCATGCGTGTCTCCTGTCGTTGTCGTGGGCGCGGCCCGCCGGGCGCTCAGGTCAGCGGGCTGGCGAGCACCGGGAAGAGCTTCAGCAGGCCTTCGGCCATGATCTCCACGGCCAGCGCCGCGAGGATCAGGCCCATCAGCCGGGTCATCACGTTGATGCCGGTGCGGCCCAGCCAGCGTGCGATGCGCTCCGAGGCCGAGAAGGCGAGAAAGGTCGCGACGCCGACGACGACGCCGTAGCCGACGAGCACCGCCAGCTGCCACCAGTGGCGCGTGCGCTCGGCGTAGATGACCATCGTCGAGATCGTCGCCGGCCCGGTCAGCAGCGGGATCGTCAGCGGCACGACGGCGATGCTGGCACCGGCGTCGACACGCTCGTTGCCTTCGCTGACGTCGGTCGGCTTGGTCTCGGCCGGCTGGGCGTTGAGCATCGCCACCGCGCTCAGCATCAGCAGCAGGCCGCCGCCGACCTGGAACGAGGCGATCGAGATGCCGAAGAACTCGATGATCTTCAGGCCGGCCACCGCGCTCGTGGCGATGACGACGAAGGCGGTGAAGGCGCTGATGCGGATCGTGCGCCGGCGCTGCTCGGGCGAGAAGTTCTGCGTGAAGTGGATGAAGAACGGGACGACGCCGAGCGGGTTGACGATCGCCAGCAGCGCGATCAGCGGCTTGAGAAGATCCATTGCGGCGATGGTAGCGGCAGCCCCGTGACGCCCGGCGGGGGAAGCGCCGAGGTCCTTGCCGTCGATCGGGCGCGGGTTTCTCCGCCAGCCGGAGGATGCCGCGACCCTGGCGGCGATCAGCGAATTTTCAAATTAGGGGGCGGAACCCCGGATTTGGGGTTTGCCTGGGGGGTCGAAAACAACATTTAGGCGGACCCCCCTTTACAGGCCGCGGCCGGCGGCACCCATAATAGGCTGGTCTGTGTCTGGTAGCCGCGCCTTTGAAATGAATGGTTCACGCAAGGGTAGAAGCTCCGCATGGCTCCTTGTTCTAGATAGAGGGCTTCTCTGTGGGTAACAAACTGTACGTCGGCAACCTTGCGTATTCGGTGCGCGACGACTCTCTCCAACAAGCGTTCGCGCAATTCGGCACCGTCACGTCCGCCAAGGTCATGATGGACCGTGAGACCGGCCGCTCGAAGGGGTTCGGCTTCGTCGAGATGGGCTCGGATGCCGAGGCGCAAGCCGCGATCAACGGCATGAACGGCCAGCCTCTGGAAGGCCGCGCGATCGTCGTCAACGAGGCGCGTCCTCGTGAAGACCGTCCGGGCGGCTTCCGCAGCGGCGGTGGCGGCGGCTACGGTGGTGGCGGCAGCTACGGCGGCGGCGGTGGTGGCGGCTACGGCGGTGGTGGCGGCGGCGGTGGTCGCAGCCCCTACGGCGGTGGCGGCGGCCGTGGCCCCTACGGCGGTGGCAACCGCGGTGGCAGCGGCGGCTACGGCGGCGGCGGTGGTGGTGGCTACGGCGGCGGTGGCCGCGGCGGCTACTAAAACACCGGTCGCCGGTCCGCGCCGAGGCGCGGGCCGCATCGATCGACACGAGAAGAGGGCACGGGCCGAGGGTCCGATGCCCTCTTTTTCATGGCGCGAACCGCCTGCACGCCTGGGCAGCGTGCCGCGCGACCGTCGCCAAAGCCGCCACGCGGGCGGGGCGGCAGCGGCGGCTCAGGAAGCTTCGCCGCGCCGGGGCTTGCGGCCGCGGCCGGCGAACAGCGCGTCGAACAGCGGGTTGGGCAGCAGCCGCATCAGTTTGGCCACGACCCCCATCTGCCACGGGATGACGCGGTAGCTGATGCCCGCGGAAATCGCGCGAAACGCGCGTTCGGCGAACTGCTCGGCCGGCATCAGGAAAGGCATCGAGTAGGGATTCCGCGCGGTCAGCGGGGTCGCAACATAACCCGGCAGCAGGGTCACGACTTTCACGCCGCTGTCGCGACACTCGCCTCTCAGGCTCTCGCAGTACGCGACCACGGCCGCCTTGCTGGCGCAGTAGGCACCGTGTCCCGGCAGGCCTCGGATCGCGGCCACGCTGGCGATGCCGACCAGCGTGCCCGAGCGGCGCGCGCGCATCGCCGCGACGAACGGCTGGAAGGTCGCGGCCAGGCCGAGGTTGTTGATCGCGAGCGTCTCGCGCATCACGTCCAGGTCCTCGCGGATCGCGGTATCCATGCCGACGCTGATGCCGGCACTCGCGATGACGACGTCCGGCAGCCCCTGGCGCTCGAGGCAATCGCGGCCGGCGGCGGTGATCGCCTCGACGTCGGCGACGTCGGCGCGATAGACCTGCACCCGCTCCGGCCCCAGCCCTTGTGCCGTGGCCCAGCCCTGCGTCTCGTCGACACGACGGGCCACCAAGGCCAGGCGCCAGCCGGCCTGGGCGTAACGCAGCGTAAGCGCCTGCCCGATGCCGCTGGACGCCCCGGTGATGAAGACCAGCGGCGCGTTCATCGCGGCGCCCGCGGCGGCAGCACGCCGCGCATCGGACCGGCCAGTTCGAGCTGGCGCAGGCCATGGTCGTACTGCAGGCCCTTGGCGTCGAAGACGCCGCCGTCGGGTGTGGTCACGCGCACCGGCAGGTGGCTGCGAACGCGTTCGGTGACCAGGAAGGCGTGCAGGAACTCGCCATCCATGCGGATCGTCTTGCCGTCGGTGTCGGTCGTCGTGACGTGTGCAGCGCCCAGCAACTGCACTTCGCTGGCGTCGCCGGTGGCGACCGCACGCCGCGCGTCGGCCAGCGTCACGCGGCCGTCGGGCGAGATCGCCCGCAGGTGCACGTGATCGATCTCGATCTGGTCGGTCGCCGGGTAGTGGCGCATCTGGTCACCCTCGATGCGCACCTTCAGCCGGCCGTCGGCGGAGAAACGCTCGAGCGCGAAGTCGTTCATCGTGTAGTCGGGCTCCTGGCGCACCGGCGTGTCGTCGGGCGCACGCGGCGCCGACGGCGTGTTCTTCACCAGCCACCATGTGGCCAGCGCCAGCAGCGCCATCAGCAGCAGCGGCAGGTAGGCCGACACCACCTCGCGCACCCGCAGCGACCAGGGCACACGCGGCGGCGGCGGAGCGTCACCCGGCGGCCGCGGCTCGGTGCCGACGCTGATCGGCACCTCGGGCAGGTCGGGCAGGTGGAGTTCGACGCTCATCGGGCCTCAGGCCGTGTCCAGCGAGGTCAGGTGGCCGCGCAGCAGCGCCTCGTAGCGGCCGCAGGCGACGAGCAGCAGGTCACAGAACTCGCGCGCCGCGCCGTGGCCGCCGGCGGCCGCGGTGACGTGGTGCGCCACCGCCTTGACCTCGACGTGGGCGTTGGCCGGCGCGCAGGCGAAGCCGGCGCGCACCAGCAGCGGCAGGTCGGGCCAGTCGTCGCCGATCGCGGCCAGTTCGTCCCAGGCCCAGCCGCGGCGCGCCAGCAGCGCAGCGGCGGCGGCGAGCTTGTCGTGCACGCCGTAGACGGCTTCGGCCAGCCCCAGGTCGGCGACGCGGCGGCGCACCGCCGGCGAGTCCCGCCCGGTGATGACGACCGGCTCGATGCCCGCCTGGCGCAGCAGCTTCAGGCCATGGCCGTCCAGCGTCGAGAACGCCTTGACGCTCTCGCCGTCGGCGCCGATGTAGATGCGCCCGTCGGTCAGCACGCCGTCGACGTCGAAGATCGCGGCCTTCAGACCGTTGGCGCCGCCCTGTGCCTTCAGCAGCAGTTCGGGCGCGAAGCGGATCGCCGCCATCTCAGATGACCTTCGCGCGCATCAGGTCGTTGGAGTTCAGCGCGCCGACGAGCCGCCCCTCGGCGTCGACCGCGAGCACGCTGGTGATGCGGTGCTGCTCCATCAGCCCGGCGGCGTCGACGGCCAGCGCGTCCTGCGGGATCTGCTTGGGGCTGGTGTGCATGACGTCGCCCGCGGTCAGGTTGCGCAGGTCGGCGCCGCGTTCGATCAGCCGGCGCAAGTCGCCGTCGGTGAAGATGCCGGCGGGCTTGCCGTCGGCGTCGACGAGGGCGGTGAAGCCCAGGCCCTTGCTCGTCATCTCGCGCAGCACGTCGGCGAAGCTGGCGCCGGCTTCGACACGCGGCACGGCGTCGCCGCTGCGCATCAGGTCGCGTACGTGCATCAGCAGCTTGCGGCCCAGGCTGCCGCCCGGGTGCGAACGCGCGAAGTCCTCCTCGCGGAAGCCGCGGGCGTCGAGCAGCGCGACGGCAAGCGCGTCGCCGAGCGCGATCTGCGCCGTCGTGCTCGCCGTCGGCGCCAGGTTCAGCGGGCAGGCCTCCTGGTCGACGGCGCAGGACAGCACGTGGTCGGAATGGCGCGCCAGCGTCGAACCGGGTTTGCCGGTCATGCCGATGATCGTGACGCCCAAGCGACGGATGGCCGGCAGGATGGCGGCCAGTTCGTCGACCTCGCCGCTGTTGCTGATCGCCAGCACGACGTCGCCGCCGATCAGCATGCCCAGGTCGCCGTGGCTGGCTTCGGCCGGGTGCACGAAGAAGGCGGGCGTGCCGGTCGAGGCCAGCGTCGCGGCGATCTTGCGGCCGACGTGGCCGCTCTTGCCCATGCCCATCACGACGACACGGCCGCGGCATTCGAGCATCGCCTGCACCGCGGCCGGGAAGCCTTCACGCTGACGCTCGGCCAGACCGAGCAGCGCACGCGCCTCGATCTCGAAGGTGCGGGCGGCCAGTTCGAGCGCACGCTGGGGGTCGAAGGGGCGCGGCGAAGTCATGGGGCAGGCGGGGTCGAATAGGATCGAAGGATTCTAGATGGCCACCACCCTCGAACTCGTCCTGCTCTACCTCGTCGCCGCCGTGCTCGGGGTCGTGGTCTGCCGTTCGCTGAAGCTGCCGCCGATGCTGGGTTATCTGGTCGTCGGCGTGCTGATCGGCCCGAACGCGCTGGCGCTCGCCCAGGACAGCGCCGGCGTGAAGTACCTCGCCGAGTTCGGCGTCGTCTTCCTGATGTTCGTGATCGGGCTGGAGTTCAACCTGCCCAAGCTGCGCAGCATGCGCACGGTGGTCTTCGGCCTCGGGCTGTCGCAGGTGGCGGTGACGATGATCGGCACGCTGGCCGGGCACCTGGTGCTGGCCGAGCTGTACCAGCGCCTCAGCGGCGCCCCCTGGCGCATGTCCTGGCAGGGCGCGGTGGTGCTCGGCGGCGCGATCGCGATGTCGTCGACGGCCATCGTCGTCAAGCTGATGGCCGAGCGCCTGGAGCTGGAGAGCGAACACGGCCGGCGCGTGATGGGCATCCTGCTGTTCCAGGACTTGGCCGTCGTGCCGCTGCTGGTGCTGATCCCGGCGCTGAACTCCAGCGGCGAGCAGCTGCTGGTGTCGCTGTCCTGGGCGGTGCTGAAGGCCACCGCGCTGCTGACCGTGCTGCTCGTCGGCGGCCAGAAGCTGATGCGCTGGTGGCTGACGCTGGTGGCGCGGCGCAAGAGCGACGAGCTGTTCATCCTGAACCTGCTGCTCGTCACGCTGGGCCTGGCGTGGATGACCGAACACGCCGGGCTGTCGCTGGCACTCGGCGCCTTCGTCGCCGGCATGCTGGTCGCCGAGACCGAGTTCAAGCACCAGGTCGAGACCGACATCCGGCCGTTCCACGACGTCCTGCTGGGGCTGTTCTTCATCACCATCGGCATGAAGCTGGACTGGCGCCCGGTGCTCGACCAGTGGCTGCTGGTCGCGCTGCTGACCACCGTGCCGGTGGCCGCCAAGTTCGCGCTCGTCGCGGCGCTGGCGCGCGCCTTCCGCACCGCGCCGGGCGTCGCGCTGCGCACCGGCCTGTACCTGGCGCAGGCCGGCGAGTTCGGCTTCGTGCTGCTGACGCTGGGCGCCGAACGCGGCCTCGTCGACGCCGAGTGGATGAGCCCGATCCTGGCCAGCATGGTGCTGTCGATGCTGGCGACGCCGTTCATCATCATGCACGCCGACCGCATCGTGATGAAGCTGGCGTCCAGCGACTGGCTGATGCAGTCGGTGCAGCTGACCTCGATCGCCAAGCGCGCGATCCGCACCGAGAAGCACGTGATCATCTGCGGCTACGGCCGCAGCGGCCAGAACCTGGCGCGCATGCTGGACACCCAGCACATCCCGTACATGGCGCTGGACCTGGACCCTGACCGCGTGCGCCAGGCCGCCGCCGCCGGCCAGAGCGTGGTCTTCGGCGACGCCGCGCGGCTGCAGAGCCTGATGGCGGCCGGCCTGGCGCGCGCCAACGCCGTCGTCGTCAGCTACCCCGACACGCCGTCGGCGCTGAAGATCCTGCGCCTGGTGCACGACCACGCGCCAGCGGTGCCGGTTATCGTGCGCACGATCGACGACTCCGACCTGGAGACGCTGCGCGCGGCCGGCGCCACCGAGGTCGTGCCCGAGGCGATCGAAGGCTCGCTGATGCTCGCCAGCCACGCGCTGGCGCTGGTCGGCGTGCCGATGCGCACCGTCATCCGCCTGGCGCGCGACGCGCGCGACGCCCGCTACAGCCTGCTGCGCGGCTACTTCCACGGCGCCGACGACGACACCGCCGGCGACCTGCAGCAGGAGCGCCTGGCCACCGTGACGCTGCCGCCGGCCGCCGCGGCGATCGGCGCGCGCCTGGCCGACCTGGCGCTGGGTGCGCTGGAGGTCGGCGTGATCTCGGTCCGCCGGGCATCGGGCCCGCCCGCCAAGCCTTCGGACGACACCGTGCTGGGCCCCGGCGACACGCTGGTGCTGTCCGGCCTGCCCGAGGCGCTGGCGCTGGCCGAGCAGCGGCTGCTGCGCGGCTGACGTCTCGCAGACCCGACGTCGGCGCTTGCTCCACGTCAATCGCCGTCACGGCGGCGGCGGGCGGCGCCGGAGCGACGCCTATCATCCCGCGCCATGAGCCCGGAGCAATACATCAAGGCCCACATCCGGACGGTCTCCGACTGGCCGGAACCGGGCGTGCAATTCCGCGACATCACGCCGCTGCTGTCGAACCCGCGTGTCTTCCGCGTGCTGATCGACCAGTTCGTGCACCGCTACTTCGACGTGCGCCCGTCGGCGATCGCCGGGCTGGACGCGCGCGGCTTCATCATCGGCTCGGTGCTGGCCTACGAGCTGAACGTCGGCTTCGTGCCGATCCGCAAGAAGGGCAAGCTGCCGTTCACGACGGTCGAAGAGAGCTACGAGCTGGAGTACGGCTCGGCCACCGTCGAGATCCACACCGACGCCGTGAAACCCGGCGACCGTGTCGTGCTGATCGACGACCTGATCGCCACCGGCGGCACGATGATGGCCGGCCGCAAGCTGCTGGAGCGCCTGGGCGCCGAGGTCATCGAAGGCGCGGCCATCGTCGACCTGCCCGAGCTGCACGGCTCGCAGCGCCTGCGCGACTCGGGCCTGCCGCTGTTCACGATGGTCAGCTTCGAAGGCCACTGAGCGCGTCACGGGCCGCGTTCAGTCGGCCCGCTTCAAGTACTGCCAGAGGAAGGCGTAGGTGTCGGCGTTCTCCTCGAGCTGCTGCGTGCGCGTGTCGCCGATGCCGTGGCCCGAGTCGTAGTCCAGGCGCAGCAGCACCGGTGATTCGCCCGCGCGTGCGGCCTGCAGCCGCGCGGCGAACTTCAGGCTGTGCCAGACCGCGACACGCGGGTTGTCGACGCCGTGCTTCAGCAGCACCGGCGGGTAGCGCGTGCCGTCGCGCACGTGCGCATACGGGCTCATCGCGAGCAGGCCGCGGAAACCTTCTTCGGTCGTCACCGAACCGAACTCGGGGATGTTGGGCGGGCCGTTGGGCTCGAACTCGAAACGCAGCGTGTCGTGCACGCCGACGATCGGCACGACGGCGCCGAACAGGTCAGGACGTTCGGTCAGCACGCGCCCGGCGAGCATGCCGCCGGCGCTGCCGCCGCTGAAGCCGAGCTGGCGCGGGTTCGTCCAGCGTTCGGCGATCAGGTATTCGGCACAGGCGATGACGTCCAGCCAGGTGTTGCGCTTGTTCAGGCCCTTGCCGGCCAGGTACCAGTTGTTGCCGTAGACGCCGCTGCCACGCGGGTTGGCGAAGGCGAGCACGCCGCCCTTCTCCAGCCACGCCAGGCGCTCGCGGCGGAAGCTCGGGTCGATCGTGAAGCCGTAGGAGGCATAGGCCGTCAGCCAGACCGGATTGCGGCCGTCGAGCTTGATGTCTCGCCGGTGCACGATGCTCATCGGCACACGCGCGCCGTCGTGGCTCACGACCAGCACCTCGGTCGTCGTCAGCTCGGCCGGCGCGTCGGTGGCGGCGAGCCGCGGCAGGCCGATGTCGGCGGCGCGGCCTTCGCCGTCGACACGCAGGTGGCGCAGGCCCTGGGTCCAGCTCTGCAGCGCGATCAGCAGGCCGTCCTGCTGCGCGGCGTTCAGATCGCGGCCCCAGCCCTGGTCGATGTAGACCTGGCCGGCGAACGGCAGCGCCACCGTCTCGAACGCCGCGCCGTCGCGATAAGGGCGGCGCAGCAACCGATGCACGTTGCCTTCGCGCACCAGCACGTAGAGCGCATCGCGTGCGGCGACGACACGCTGCACGACACGTTCCGACGCCGGCAGCAGCACCTGCGGCGGCTGGCCCGGCTGCGCCAGGTCGTAGGCCAGCACCTGCTGGCGCGGCGCGCCGCGGTGGCTGACGGCGTACAGCGTCGAACCGCGCACGCTGTAGTCGACGATGCCGTCGTCCATGCCGGCCACCGGCGCCCAGCGAGCCACCGGGTCGCGGCGCTGCGCCCAGGGTCCAGTGTGGAAGGCCATCTCGTTGGCGACGCCGTTGCCGATGACGAGCAGCGCCCGTTCGCTGCCCGGAACTCGGCGCAGCAGCACGTCGCCGTCGCGGCCAGGGTCCAGCCCGGGCCAGGCGCGGCCCGGCAGCACCTCGTCGCGCGCCGGCTGGCCGGCCTCGCCGAGCGTGAACAGCACGAGTTCCGAGTCGCGGTACTTGTCCTGCGGCCCGCGGTCGGGGCCGGGCGCATGCTGGCGCAGCATGACGAAGCTGTCTTCGTCCTGCCAGTGCGGGTAGGAGGCGCGCGGCAGCGGGCCGAGCAGCACGCGGCCGCTGGCGACGTCGACGACGAGCAACTGGCCTTCTTCCGAGCCAGCCGCCGAGATGACGAGGCCTGCCCGCGTGCCACCGGGCGAGGCGCTGTAGTAGTTGATCGCCTGCGGCTGGCCGGGTGCGGCGCCGGGCAGGCGGATCGCCATCGGGTCGAAGATCGGGCGCTCCTCAACGCCATCGGGTGGCCGCTGCATCAGGCGGAACTGGTCGTCGCCGACACCACGCTTCAGATAGAACAGGCTGCCGTCGGCACGCAGCTGGCCGCGGCCGACGCTGTCGCTGCCGCTGCGTTCCAGGGCCTCCAGCCGGGCGTGGAAGGCGGCCCGTTCGGGCAGGGCCTGCAGCACCGCGTCGGCATGCCCGGCCTGGGCCTTCATCCACGCCTGCACCTCGGGCGAGGCGGTGTTCTCCAGATACCGATACGGATCGACGACCTGGACGCCGTAGAAGCTCTGCTGCACCGGCCGTACCGGCGCCACCGGCGGCTCGGTCGCCCCTGCGGGCAGGCTGATCAACAGGCTGGCAGCCCAGGCTGCGGCACCTCGCGCGATCGACATGCGTTCGTCTTCCGTCTTGGCCCGGTTCGGGCGACGGGGCATTGCACCGACGGCAAGCGCCAGGGTCAACGCCGAGCGCGCGGCGCGTCGTCCGGCGGGCGGAGGCGCTACTTGCCGATGCAGAACCGCCCGAAGATCTCGCCCAGCAGATCCTCGGTGCCGAACTCGCCGGTGATCTCGCCCAGCGCCTGGTGCGACAGGCGCAGTTCCTCGGCCAGCAGGTCCAGCGCCGCGTCGCGCTGCGCGGCGTGCGCCTGGGCCAGGTGCAGGTGCGCCAGCGTGCGCTGCAGCGCGGCAACGTGGCGCGCACGGGCGATGAAGACGCCGTCGGGCTGGGCCTGCCAACCGGCGCGGCGGAGCAGCTCGCGGCGCAGCGTCTCCAGCCCGGTGCCGGCCTTGGCCGACAGCACGACACCGTCGCCCGGCGCCTGGGCGGCGGCGTCGGCCTTGTTGTGCACGTGCAGCACGTCGGCGCCTTGCAGGCGCGTGGCGATCTCGGCTTCGGCGGCCTCGTAGGCGGCGTCGCCGCGGCGCGTCAGGTCGTGCACGAAGAGCACGGCGTCGGCGCCTTCGATGGCTTCCCAGCTGCGGCCGATGCCGATGCGTTCGACCTCGTCGGCAGCGTGCTCGCGCAGGCCCGCGGTATCGACGACATGTACCGGCACGCCTTCGATCTGGATCGTCTCGGCGACGCGGTCGCGTGTGGTGCCCGGGATCGGCGTGACGATCGCCAGCTCGGCACCGGCCAGCGCGTTCAGCAGCGAACTCTTGCCGACGTTGGGCTGGCCGGCGATGACGACGCGCATGCCTTCGCGCAGCAGCGCGCCCTGGCGCGCACGCGCCAGCGCGGCGCCGATCGCGGCTTCGATGGCGTCCAGGCGCTCGCGCGCCCGCGCTTTCTCCAGGAAGTCGATCTCCTCCTCGGGGAAGTCCAGCGTCGCCTCGACCAGCGCGCGCAGCTCGACGATGCGCCCGGCCAGCGTGTGGATCTCGGCCGAGAACGCGCCGTCCAGCGAACGCGCCGCCGAGCGCGCGGCGGCCTCGGTGCTGGCGTCGATCAGGTCGGCCACGGCCTCGGCCTGGGCGAGGTCGATCTTGTCGTCGAGGAAGGCGCGTTCGGTGAACTCGCCGGCGCGCGCCAGCCGCAGGCCGATGCCGGCACCGGCTTCGAGCACACGCGCCAGCAGCAGCTGCAGCAGCACCGGGCCGCCGTGGGCCTGCAGCTCGAGCACGTCCTCGCCGGTGTAGGAGTGCGGCGCCGGGAAGTGGATCGCCAGGCCGCGGTCGAGCACCGAACCGTCGGCGGCGGTGAAGGGCAGCAGCGTCGCCGCACGCGGCGCCAGCGGGCGCCCGAACAGCGCCTGCACCAGCGGCGCGAGGTCGGGGCCGGAGGCGCGCACGATGCCGACCGCGCCGCGGCCGGCGGCGGTGGCGACGGCGGCGATGGGGTCACGCAGTCTGGCAAGCGACATCGGGCGATTGTCTCAGTCAAAAACGAAGCCCCCGCGGCTCGCGCCAGCGGGGGCTTCGGGGTTCGAGTGGCCTCAGGCGGCCGTCAGGCGACGCCGAGCTTCTTGTTGATGTACCACTGCTGCGCGATCGACAGGATGTTGTTCGTGAGCCAGTACAGCACCAGGCCGGCCGGGAAGAAGAAGAACATCACCGCGAAGGCCAGCGGCATGAACCACATCAGCTTGGCCTGGGTGGGATCGGGCGGCTTGGCCCCCAGCGCCACCTGCAGCAGCGACGAGGCCGTCATCAGGATCGGCAGGATGAACCACGGGTCCTTGGCCGACAGGTCGGTGATCCAGCCGATCCACGGCGCGTTGCGCATCTCGACGCTGGACAGCAGCACCCAGTACAGCGCGATGAAGAACGGCATCTGGATCACGATCGGCAGGCAGCCGCCGAGCGGATTGACCTTCTCCTCGCGGTAGATGCGCATCATCTCCTGCTGCATCTTCTGCTGGTCGTCCTTGTAGCGCTCGCGCAGTTCCATGACGCGCGGGTTGATGGCTCGCATCTTGGCCATCGACTTGTAGGCGCTGGCGTTGAGCCAGTAGAACGCGATCTTCAGCAGCACGACCAGCGCGACGATCGCCCAGCCCCAGTTGCCGATCGCCGAGTTCAGCTTGTCGAGCAGCCAGAACAGCGGCTTGGACAGCGGCATCAGCCAGCCGTAGTCCTTCAGGTACTCCAGGCCCGGGGCCAGTTCGGCCAGCGTGGTCTCGAGCTGCGGGCCGATGAAGAGCTGCGAGTCCAGCGCCTTGCTGGCGCCCGGCGCCACCTCGCCCAGCGGCAGCACCATCGCGATCGTGTACAGGTTGTCGCCGACCTTGGCCGTGCGGAACTCGCGCTGGCCTTCGGCGTTGACGATCCACGCCGACGCGAAGTAGTGCTGGACCATCGCCACCCAGCCGTCCTTGCCGGTCTTGTCGTGGTCGGCGTCGTTCTTCGCGATCGACTTGAAGTCGATCTTCTTGTACTTGCTGGCCGACGTGAACATCGCCGGGCCGGTGAAGGTCGAATAGAACTTCGACTCGCCTTCGGGCGGGTTGCCGTCACGCGCGAGCTGCAGGTACAGCTGCGGCGCCACCGGCGTCGTGCCGCCGTTGACGAACTCGTGGTGCACCGCGACGGCGTAGTCGCCGCGCTTGAAGGTGTAGGTCTTGACCAGCTTGCGGCCGTCGACCGGCGCCGACTCGAAACGCAGCGTCAGCGTGTTCTGGCCCTCGGCCAGCGTGCGCTCGCCCGGCGCGGCGGTCATCGGCGTCAGGTGCGTCGGCAGCGCGACGCCGGCGGCGGCGGTGATGAGGCCGGTCTGGGCGACGTATTCACGCGCGGCGACACGGTCCATCAGGACGACGTTCTGGTCCGGGTGGTTGGCGTCGCGGTACTTCAGCAGCTCCAGGCGGACCAGCTGGCCGCCGACGCTGTCGAAGGTGGCCTTGACGAGGTCGGTCGTGACGACGACCTGCTCGCCGGCGGCGGGCGCAGCCGGTTGCGGCACGGCGCCAGCCGGCGCCTGGGCGGTGGCCGGCGTCGCGGCGGGCACGCCGGCGGACGCGGCGCCACCGGGCGCGGAGGCAGCCGTCGCGGCCGGGCGGGCCGGGCCGCCGAACAGCGACGGCTGGCCGTTGTGCTTGTTCCACGCATCCCACAACAGGAACAGCGAGGTGACGAAGACCACCCAGAGGATGGTGCGGCGGATGTCGGTCATAGGCTCGGTCTACTGGAGTCGTCGGCGTCGGGCCGCACGAACCGGGTGAACAGTCCCCGCGCGGGGTTCGGAAAGCGCTCGGGTACAGGATCGCATCCGCCGGCGCACCACGGATGACAACGCAGCAGGCGCCAGACCGTGAGCGCACCGCCGCCGGCGGCGCCGTAGCGCTGCAGCGCGTCCAACGAATACTGCGAGCAGGTCGGCTCGAAGCGGCAGGCGTTGCCCAGCCAGGGCTTGAGCAGCAGGCGATAGCCGCGCACCAGCAGCACCAGCAGATGCTGCGGCAGGCGCACGAGCTCGGACACCATCTTCAGCTCCGCCTGGCGCGGGTGAAGAGCTGCTCGAGCTCGGTGCGCGCCGCCAGGCGCAGCGCGTCGGACGCGGCCGACGGGTACTGCGCCGGTGCGAACGGCGCGCGCAGCCGCACCACCCACAAGCCCGGCGGCAGGTCGCCCGCATGGCGGGCCATCGCGGCGCGGATCTGGCGCTTCAGCAGCGCACGCGTGACCGAGCGGCGTGCGTGCCGCTTCGGCACGACGCTGCCCAGCCAGCAGGCTTCGGGCGCTGCCGGATGCAAGTCATCCACAGGCTGTGCACCAAGCTGTGCGCCATCTGTGGATAACTTCTCTTCGCCGGGGTGCAAGCGCTGCCAGCGGGAAGCACTCACTTCGCCGTTCACGTGGTGAACGGCGAAGTGAGTGCTTCGCAAACGGCTGGGCGTCGCGAGCACTCGCTCGAAGTCGGCCTTCTGCACCATCGTCTGCACGACGGGTTGCACGAGAGGGCGGACCGGAGGCGGCACGGGGCCTCGCCAGGCGCTGCAGTGAGCGGTCGGCACGGCGCGCTGGGGGCGAGCCGGGCCGGCGCAGGCTGTTTCGCCTGTACTCGCCTTAGACGGCGAGGCGCTTGCGGCCCTTGGCGCGGCGCGCGTTGATGACCGCGCGGCCACCGCGCGTCTTCATGCGCACGAGAAAGCCGTGGGTACGGGCGCGACGGATCTTGGACGGCTGATAGGTGCGCTTCATGGTTCAGAGCTCTCTTTGCGCTGAGGTAAGAAATTTGGAAAACCCACGATTACAGCAAGAAAAGCTTGCTGCGTCAACCAGTTAGCTGAGATGTCCCCAGGCAGCGCTCCAAGGGATGGCGCCACAGCCCCCGACGACGATCTGTGGATAACTGGTTGAAGACTGTCGTCCGGCACGTAGAATGCGCCCCCTGCAAAAGAAGATTTCCACAATGACCGTAGACCTCTGGCAACGCGGTTGCGAACGCCTCGCAACCGAGCTGCCCGAACACCAGTTCAACACCTGGATCCGGCCTCTGCCGCCGGCCCAGCTCAGCCAGGACGAGGCCGACGCCGCGGTCGTGTCGGTGCGGGTGCCCAACCGCTTCAAGCTCGACTGGATCCGTGCGCAGTACGCAGGGCGCATCGAATCCGTGCTCAGCGACCTCGCCGGCAAGCCGGTGCGGCTGGAGCTGACGCTCGCCCCGCGCGCCGAGGCTGCGGCGCCCGCGCCGCTGCGCGCGAGCAACGGCTACGCCCACGCCACGGTGGCGGCCCCGGCCGCACCCGCGGCCGCCGCGGCGCTGGCGGCCGTGGCCAACGTCACCGCCGCGCCGCCGCAACCGGCTCCGGCCGCGTCGCCGGCCCCGGCGTCCAACCGCAACAAGCTGAACCCGTCGCTGACCTTCGACACGCTGGTGCCGGGCCGCGCCAACCAGATGGCGCGCACCGCGGCGCTGCACGTCGCCGGCGCTCCGGGCCAGATGTACAACCCGCTGTTCATCTACGGCGGCGTCGGCCTGGGCAAGACCCACCTGGTGCACGCCGTCGGCAACGCGCTGCTGAAGGACCGCCCCGACGCCCGCGTGCTTTACCTGCACGCCGAGCAGTTCATCAGCGACGTCGTCAAGAACTACCAGCGCAAGACCTTCGACGAGCTGAAGGCCAAGTACCACTCGCTGGACCTGCTGCTGATCGACGACGTGCAGTTCTTCGCCGGCAAGGATCGCACGCAGGAGGAGTTCTTCAACACCTTCGAGGCGCTGCTGGCCAAGCGCGCGCACATCATCATGACCAGCGACACCTACCCGAAGGGGCTGGTGGACATCGACGAGCGGCTGACCAGCCGCTTCGACGCCGGGCTGACGGTGGCCATCGAGCCGCCCGAGCTCGAGATGCGCGTGGCCATCCTGATCAAGAAGGCGCTGGCCGAAGGCGCCGAGATGCCCGAGGACGTCGCCTTCTTCATCGCCAAGAACGTGCGCGCCAACGTGCGCGAGCTCGAAGGTGCGCTGCGCAAGGTGCTGGCCTACAGCCGCTTCAGCCAGAAGGACATCAACATCGCGCTGACGCGAGACGCGCTGAAGGACCTGCTGTCGATCCAGAACCGCCAGATCAGCGTCGAAAACATCCAGAAGACGGTGGCCGACTTCTACAAGATCAAGGTCGCCGACATGTACTCGAAGAAGCGCCCGGCCTCGATCGCGCGGCCGCGCCAGATCGCGATGTACCTGGCCAAGGACATGACCAAGAAGAGCCTGCCCGAGATCGGCGAGCTGTTCGGCGGCCGTGACCACACGACGGTGCTGCACGCGGTGCGCAAGATCGCCGACGAGCGCCAGCGCAACACCGAGCTGAACCAGCAGCTGCACGTGCTCGAGCAGACCTTGAAAGGCTGACGGCCGGCGGCGGCCGCGCATCCCTGGGAAAACTTCGGGACAAGCGAGCACTTGTCCACGCCGGCCGCGACGCCCGGCAAGTTGTCCAGAAAACGCACCGCCAGAACCACGTCGTGACCCACAACGCTGCCCACCTGCTAAAGCGTTGTCGGAAAGACGGAAAATAGCGTTGTCCCCAGAAGTTGCCGTCGCCTACTACGACCACCAAGTTAAAGAGGAAGACATGATTGTTCTGAAGGCCGCCCAGGAAAAGTTGCTCGAGGCCCTCCAGTCGGTGGCCGGCATCGTCGAGCGGCGGCACACGCTGCCCATCCTGGCCAACGTGCTGCTGCGCAAGAACGGCCCGGTCGTCGAGCTGACGACCAGCGACCTGGAGATCCAGGTGCGCACCAGCGCCGAGCTCGGCGGCGACGAAGGGCACTTCGCGACGACGGTGGGCGCGCGCAAGCTGATCGACATCCTGCGGGCGCTGCCCTCGGAGCAGGTGGTCACGCTGTCGTCGGCGCAGAACAAGCTGACGCTGGCCGGCGGCAAGAGCCGCTTCACGCTGCAGTCGCTGCCGGCCGACGACTTCCCGCTGGTCAACGAGGCGGTCGACTTCGGCCCGGCCTTCAGCGTGCCGCAGAAGACGCTGCGCCAGCTGATCAACCAGGTGCACTTCGCGATGGCGGTGCACGACATCCGCTACTACCTCAACGGCATCCTGTTCATCGCCGAAGGCAAGACGCTGACGCTGGTGGCCACCGACGGCCACCGTCTGGCGCTGGCCCAGGGCACGCTGGAAGCCGACGTGCCCAACCGCCAGGAAGTCATCCTGCCGCGCAAGACTGTGCTGGAACTGCAGCGCCTGCTGAAGGACGAGGAGACGCCGATCGAGATGCGCTTCGCCGGCAACCAGGCCAAGTTCGCGTTCTCGGGGCTGGAGTTCGTCACCAAGCTCGTCGAAGGCAAGTTCCCCGACTACAACCGCGTCATCCCGCGCAACCACAAGAACGCGCTCGTCGTCGGCCGCGCTGCGCTGCTGGGCAGCCTGCAGCGCGCCGCCATCCTGACCAGCGAGAAGTTCAAGGGCGTGCGCCTGAACCTCGAGCCCGGCGTGCTGCGCATCGCGTCGTCCAACGCCGAGCAGGAAGAGGCCAAGGAAGAACTCGAGATCGACTACACCGGCGATGCGATCGAGATCGGCTTCAACGTCACCTACCTCATCGACGTGCTGGCCAACATGCAGCAGGAGATGGTGAAGATCGAGCTGCAGGACACCAACGCGAGCGCGCTGTTCACGGTGCCCGAGCAGACCGGCTTCAAGTACGTCGTGATGCCGATGCGCATCTGACCGCCCTGCGGGCGGCCAGACGCGGCATCGGCATTTCATGCCTTTTCCTGGGCACCCCCCTGCCCCCCGCCTAGCGGGGGGTTCTGACTTGTTGATGGTCCTGGCTGCCAGGGCCATCTTGCGAAAGCGCCCATGAGCGATTCGAACCAAACCCCGTCCACCGACTACGGCGCGAGCAGCATCCAGATCCTGGAAGGCCTGGAGGCGGTGCGCAAGCGGCCGGGCATGTACATCGGCGACACCTCCGACGGCACCGGCCTGCACCACCTGGTCTTCGAGGTCGTCGACAACTCCATCGACGAGGCGCTGGCCGGCTACTGCGACGACATCGTCGTCACCATCCACAGCGACAACTCGATCAGCGTCGTCGACAACGGCCGCGGCATCCCGACCGGCGTGAAGATGGACGACAAGCACGAGCCCAAGCGCTCGGCTGCCGAGATCGCGCTGACCGAGCTGCACGCCGGCGGCAAGTTCAACCAGAACAGCTACAAGGTCTCGGGCGGCCTGCACGGCGTCGGCGTGTCCTGCGTCAACGCGCTCTCCAAGTGGCTGCGTCTGACGGTGCGCCGCGAGGGCAAGGTGCACCGTGTCGAGTTCAAGCGCGGCGTCACGCAGGACCGCGTCATCGAGGTGCGCGACGGCTTCGAGACCAGCCCGATGAAGATCGTCGGCGACACCGACAAGCGCGGCACCGAAGTCCACTTCCTGCCCGACGACGAGATCTTCACCCACGTCGACTTCCATTACGACGTGCTTGCCAAGCGCCTGCGCGAGCTCTCGTTCCTGAACAACGGCGTCAAGATCCGCCTCGTCGACGAGCGCAACGCGAAGGAGGACAACTTCGCCTTCGCCGGCGGCGTGAAGGGCTTCGTCGAGTTCATCAACCAGGGCAAGAAGGTCCTGCACCCGAACGTCTTCCACGCGACGGGCGAGAAGGCCAGCGAGCAGAACACGACGATCGGCGTCGAAGTGGCGATGCAGTGGAACGACAGCTACAGCGAGAGCGTGCTGTGCTTCACCAACAACATCCCGCAGCGTGACGGCGGCACCCACCTGACCGGCCTGCGCGCGGCGATGACGCGCGTCATCAACAAGTACATCGAGGACAACGAGCTGGCCAAGAAGGCCAAGGTCGAGATCGCCGGCGACGACATGCGCGAAGGCCTGGCCTGCGTCGTCAGCGTCAAGGTGCCGGAGCCCAAGTTCTCCAGCCAGACCAAGGACAAGCTCGTCTCCAGCGAGGTGCGTGCGCCGGTCGAGGACATCGTCGGCCGGCTGCTGGGCGACTGGCTGCTGGAGAACCCGAACGACGCCAAGATCATCTGCGGCAAGATCGTCGACGCCGCCCGCGCCCGCGAGGCCGCGCGCAAGGCGCGCGAGATGACGCGCCGCAAGGGCGTGCTCGACGGCATCGGCCTGCCGGGCAAGCTGGCCGACTGCCAGGAGAAGGACCCGTCGCTGTCCGAGCTGTACCTGGTGGAGGGCGACTCCGCCGGCGGCAGCGCCAAGCAGGGCCGCGACCGCAAGTTCCAGGCGATCCTGCCGCTGCGCGGCAAGATCCTGAACGTCGAGAAGGCGCGCTACGAGAAGCTGCTGTCCAGCGACGCCATCGTCACGCTGATCACCGCGCTGGGCACCGGCATCGGGCCCGAGGACTTCAACGTCGAGAAGCTGCGCTACCACCGCATCATCATCATGACCGACGCGGACGTGGACGGCGCCCACATCCGCACGCTGCTGCTGACCTTCTTCTACCGCCAGATGCACGAGCTGGTGGAGCGCGGCTACATCTACATCGCCCAGCCGCCGCTGTACAAGGTGAAGCAGGGCAAGAACGAGCAGTACCTGAAGGACGGGCAGGAGCTCGACGCCTTCCTGCTGAAGGTGGCGCTGGACGGCGCCACCGTGCTGCCCGACGGCCTGGCCGAAGGCGGCCGCCCGGCGCTGCAGGGCGAGGCGCTGGAGCAGCTGGCGCGCAAGTACATCGTCGCCAACAACGTCGTCGAGCGCCTGGGCAACTGGATGGACCTGGACGCGCTGCGCGCCATCGCCAACGGCCTGGAGCTGGACGTCGACAGCGCCGAAGCCGCGCAGGCCAGCGCCGCGGCGCTGCAGGCGGCGCTGAAGGACGCGACGGTCGAGTTCCACACCGACCCGCGCACCGACAAGCCGCTGCTGCGCATCGGCCGCCGCCACCACGGCAACGTCAAGACCAGCGTCATCACGCAGGAGTTCCTGCACGGCGCCGACTACGCCGCGCTGGCCGAGGCCGGCCGCACCTTCAAGGGCCTGCTGGGCGCCGAAGCCGTGGTGCGCCGCGGCGAAGGCGAGAAGCTCAAGGAGCAGAAGGCCGCCGACTTCCGCGCCGCGATGGCCTGGCTGATGAGCCAGGCCGAAAGCGCCGTCGCCCGCCAGCGCTACAAGGGCCTGGGCGAGATGAACCCCGAGCAGCTGTGGGAAACGACGATGGACCCGCAGGTCCGCCGCCTGCTGCGCGTGCAGATCGAAGACGCCATCGAGGCCGACCGCGTCTTCACGATGCTGATGGGCGACGAGGTGGAACCGCGGCGCGAGTTCATCGAGAGCAATGCGTTGAGGGCGGGGAATATCGACGTGTGACGCCGGTGGGCCGCGCCGCATCCCTGGCCGTGCGACGGCGGTCGTGGGCGGTGCTCGCCGCCGTCACGCTGGTGGCGGTCGGCGGCGTCCAGGCGGAAGGCCGTGGGGAGGACGGTGCGCCGGCCGAAGAAGTGGTGTTCGTTCGCTACCCGCAGTTCCTGGTGGACATCCAGCTCGAGACCACCGTCTACAAGCCGGGTGGCCGCCCTCCGTGGCCCTTGGTGGTCGTGAACCACGGCTCGCGCGGCTACGACAATCCGCACCGGCAGGACCGCAACCGGCCCGTCGAGACGGCAAGGTTCTTCCTGGAGCGGGGCTACCTCGTGGTGGCGCCGATGCGCCAGGGCTTCTCGCAGTCCACCGGCGTGTACACGCCGTCCAACTGCGATCCCGGCCGCTACGCCGAGCGCTACGGCGGCGACATCGCGGCCGTCATCGACCACTTCGTGAAGCAGGGTCTCGCTCGACCCGACGAGGTGCTGGTGACCGGTCAGTCCAACGGTGGCATGGTCACGCTGGGCTATGCGGCGAATCAGCCGAAGGCGCGCGCGATCATCAACTTCGCTGGCGGCATCAACACCACACAGCCGGGCTGCGACTGGGCCGCTGCGATGGTGCGCGCGGCGAAGTCACTGGGCGCCCGGACCGCCATTCCCTCGCTGTGGATCTACGCCGAGGACGACAGCATCTTTCCGCCCGCGGTCTCCAGACCGTTCTTCGACGCCTACCGGGCTGCGGGCGCCCGGGCGAGCTTGCGCCTGTTTCCGTCGGGAGGACACGGCTTCTCGACGACGCGGACCGGGCGACAGACCTGGGGGCCCGATGTCGAGCAGTTTCTCCGAGACGTCGGGTTGCCGGCCACGCCGGTGGATGCGCTCCGGAACGGAGGGTGAGCCGAGCGGGCGGTGTCTCGGCCTGCGCCTGACGCCCGCGGCGAGCACCCGGATAACCTGCTGCCCGCCAGCAGGGCGAACAGAGAGAACCCGATGAACCCGACGACACGCCCCACCACCTCCGCCACCCGCCGCGCCCTGGTCTTGTTCTCCGGCGGCCAGGACTCCACCGCCTGCCTGGCCTGGGCGCTGCAGCGTTATGCCCGGGTGGAGACGGTCGGCTTCGACTACGGCCAGCGCCACGCGATCGAGCTGACGCAGCGCCTGGTCGTGCTCGACGAGCTCCGCCGCCAGTTCCCGCACTGGTCCGAGCGGCTGGGCGAGGACCACCTGCTGGACCTCGGCATCCTCGGGCAGATCAGCAGCACCGCGCTGACCGACGACCGCCAGATCGAACTGCAGGCCAACGGCCTGCCGAACACCTTCGTGCCCGGCCGCAACCTGCTGTTCCTGACGCTGGCCGCCAGCCTGGCGTACCGGCGCGACATCGACGTGCTGGTCGGGGGCATGTGCGAGACCGACTTCTCCGGCTACCCCGACTGCCGCGACGACACGATCAAGTCGCAGCAGGTCACGCTCGCGCTGGGCCTGGGCCAGCGCATGACGATCGAGACGCCGCTGATGTGGCTGGACAAGGCCGCCACCTGGGACTTGGCCGAGCGGCTCGGCGGCCCGGCGCTGGTCGAGCTGACGGTGCAGCACACCCACACCTGCTACCTCGGCGAACGCGGCGAGCTGCACGCCTGGGGCCACGGCTGCGGGCAGTGCCCGGCGTGCGATCTGCGGCGGCGGGGGTTCGAGGGGTACCGCGCGGCGAAGTCATGAGGTGGTCGGCCCGCGCCGGTCAGCGCAACTCGTCGGCGACCTTCAGGATCGAATCGACGACGACGGCCTTGGCCTCCTGGCGAATCGGTCCGAAGTACCGGTCTTGTCCGAGGCAGTGGCCCACGCCGTCGAGCAGGACCAGCTGTTCAGGCTTGCCGCAGGCGCTCTCCCAGGCTTCGCGCTCGACCTCGCCGGACATGGCGAAGTCGCCGCTTCCGTAGATGAGCCGCGAGGCGTTGGAACGGCAGGAAATCGGAGTTGCGCTCGGCTGGCGAAAGAACATTGAGTTGAACAGCTCATTCCGCATCTGGTACTTATTATTGAGGTAGCCGACGCCCTCACTTGATGCCTTGTTCTCCGCGTCTATTTCAGCCGCTACCGTCGTCAGGTAGGCATTCAAGCCGCCGATCAGTTGAGTCTCCTCCGTGGATCCGGCGAATATCTCCGCGATCCGTTGGCGCCGACCTTCGTTGAACATCCGCACGAACTGCTTGTCGCCGTTCCACTGCGCCCAGCAGACTGATTTCTCGTTGTGCTGTAGGCACTGCTGCAGCGACCGGATCCAGTAGTCCCTGTAGCTCGGTTTGGTGCCGGTGTCCGCTGAAACCGAAGGCGAAATGCCGACAAAGCCCAGCTTGCGGCCTCCGTCGCGCCCTTGAGAGAATCGTGCGAAATAGTCGGCGACGGTGAAGGCACCACCCGAATGGGCAACGAATATCACCGGCCGTTCACCGCCGGTGCCGAGCGCAAGGTCGGCTGCCTGAATGACCGAGTGCAACAGCCCGGAGAAATCTTCGCGCTCGACCCGCAGTAGTTCGTCCTGACTGACGATATCCGTTCGCCCGTTGCCACCGGTCGCGGAAGCGGCATGAACAGCGATGGCGTCGTACTTGATTGCCGTGAATCCCTTTGCGTTCAGTTCGCGGGCGAGCGCTGCGAACAGGAAGATGTCGCTCTGGCGATCTGCCGTGACGGCATCGTCCGGGTTCTCACCGGAGTAATAGTCCTTGTCGACCAGAGCGACGTAGCTGACGAAGAGGACATACGGCAGACGATCGTCCCGAGGCGGGCAGGGCTGGACGATCTCGACCTGGGTCGGACTGAAGTCGCGGTAGGAAACCTCCAGCGGCTGGATCCGCTCGCAGACAGTGTCTGTCGAAGCCGCCGACGCGGCGAATGTCGAAACCACCAACCCAAAGGCGACGCTGGCGTATCGGGCAGCGCCCGTCATTGTTTTCATTGCTCGGCTGCGCCCCGCTGGGGCATCGAGATCGGGAATGGATCCGCTCGATGGCATTCGCCGATCAGGACGACTGGCGGATCGCCGCCCACGATAGCCCGAACCTCAGCAGGTACTTGCGCAGCCGATCCGCATCATTGACGACGGCGCGTTGGGCACGCGAGCGGTCGAACAAGCGCCTTCCGGCCTCCGACAAGGTGGGCGATTCGCGGCAGACACGAAGCACGGCCTCGAGTTGCACCCGGTCGAAAAGGTCGAGCCCTTGCGCCACTTCCGGCGGCAGCAGGGCATCTAGGTCGACCGCCGCGTCCGGGCGAGCTTCTTCCGCGGGTTGCCAGAGCCACCGCAGCCGCTGGATCTCGGCGTCGACGAGCGCCGTCGAGATGCGGCCGCCGTCGGCCAGCGTGGCCATGCGCGTCACGCTGGCCAGCAGGTCGCGGAAGTTGCCGCCCCAGCGCGCGTCGCCGGACCGCGCGAACTGCAGGTATTTCGCCTTGGCTTCGACGTTGAACCGAACCGCGCGGCCCGACTCGGCCGCAAAGCGTGCCAGCAGGTAGTCCGTGTTGGGCTCGATGTCCTCCGGGCGCTGGGCCAGCCCGGGCAACGTGTAGGACCAGAGGTTGATGCGCGCGAAGAGGTCTTCACGAAAGCGCCCGCGTGCCACGTCCAGGCGCAGGTCGCGGTTGGTGCCGGCGATGAGCTGGAAGTCGCTGCTGACCTCGCGGTCGCTACCCATCGGGAAGAAACGCTTCTCCTCCACGGCCTTCAGCAGCATAGCCTGCTCGTCCAGCCCCAGCTCGCCGATCTCGTCGAGGAACAGAACGCCCTGATGGGCAGTTCGCAGCAGGCCGGCACGGTCTGCCGCGGCACCGGTGAACGCGCCCTTCTTATGGCCGAAGAGGGTGGACGCCGCGCCGTCGCCGCGCAGGGTGGCGCAGTTGACTTCGACGAAGTCGCCCAGGACCTGATGCCTCGACTTCTTCAGCTCGAACATGCGCCGCGCCAGATGGGACTTGCCAGCGCCCGTGGGTCCCGCCAACAGGATGGGCGCCTGCGAACGCACCGCCACGCGCTCGATCTCCTCGATGAGGGCGTTGAAGCGCCGGTTGCGGGTGGCGATGCCGCTCTTCAGGAAGTCCAGCGCCTCGGCATGTGCCTGGTCGAAACGCTGGGCCAGCACGTCGTAGCGTGAGAGATCCAGGTCGATCAGCGTGTAGCTGCCCGCCTTGTCGCGCCCCTGCTTCTTCGGCGGCGCGGTCTGCAGCAGCACGCCAGGGATGAAGCGGGACTCGACCAGCAGGAACATGCAGATCTGCGCGACGTGCGTGCCCGTGGTGATGTGTGTCCAGTACTGCTCGTGCGCCGGGTCGAAGCGGTAGGCGCGCGCCCAGTCGTAGAGCGCGGCATACATCTCGCCGAAGTCCCAGGGGTCCGCGACATCCATCGGCACCAGGTTCACGACGGTGTCGGGTGAGGCGTTGGCAATGTCGCGCACCAGCTGCTGCGCCAGCGTGGTGTGCTTCAAGGAATGCAGCAACTCCAGCCGGTCGATCAGGGTGTCCTCGTGCTGGACCAGCGAAATGGTCGGCCGCCACTTCTCCCAGCGTCCGGCACCCAGGCCGGAATCGAGCTGGGAGCCGAGGAAGCCGATGACGACGGTCTTCTTAGGCATAGCTGCATAGATAAATGTCTTATCCGCCAGTCTAGTCCCCATCCAATCCGCACCCCATCGATCGCTCGCGGTCGCCGTCGAGATCGATTAGATTAATAAATGAAATCAATGACTTACAGCGAAACTTCGGATGCCTGGCTAGAGCTGGCACACCCGTTGCAATGACACGGATACACAAGACGTTGAATGCAGAGAGGAGAACCTCGTGGTCAACACCCAGCTCTTCCAGACGATCAAGGGCGCGCTGCTGCCCGTCGCCACGGCGCGCAACGCGGAAAAGGCGCCGGCCTACGCCTTCGGTCCCCGTCATCAGCTCGCACAACTGGCGGCCACCGGCTGCCTGAGCCGGACCTTCTACGCCAGCGCGGAAGACCAGCTCGACCAGGTCCTGGCACTGGCCCGGCAAGTCGACCCGGCCTTCGTCGCCAAGGCCGCGATCTACGGCCGCCAGGCGGGCCACATGAAGGACATGCCGGCCCTGCTGGCTGCCAGCCTTGCGGTGCGCGACGTGGCCCTGCTGGGCCAGGTGTTCCCGCGTGTCGTCGACAACGGCAGGATGCTGCGCAACTTCGTGCAGATCCTGCGCAGCGGCGCAGTCGGCCGCAAGTCGCTGGGCACGCGCCCCAAGAAGCTGGTGCAGCACTGGCTGCTGACGGCCACCGAAACGCAGCTGCTGAACGCTGCCGTGGGCAACACGCCTTCGCTCGCCGACGTCGTGAAGATGGTGCACCCCAAGCCCGAGGAGGCCTGGCGTGCGGCGTGGTTCGCGTGGCTGATCGGCCGCCCCTTCGATGAGGCGGCGCTGCCGCCGGTCACCCGGGCGTTCGAGCGATTCAAGCGCGAGGCCGCCCAGGGTGTCGCCGCCGAGGTACCCGAACTGCCGTTCCAGATGCTGACCGCGCTGGCGCTGTCCCCCGCCCATTGGGCGCAGGTGGCCCGCCAGGGCTCGTGGCAGATGGTGCGGCAGAACCTGAACACCTTCGCCCGGCACGGCGTGTTCGAGATTCCGGGCATGAGCGAGGTCGTCGCCGCCAAGCTGCGCGATGCGCGGGCCGTCTCCCAGGCGCGCGTGATGCCGTACCAGTTGCTGGCCGCGTTCAAGGCAGCCGGTGAGCAGGTGCCCGGCCAGGTGCGCGACGCATTGCAGGATGCGATGGAGCTGTCGCTGGCCCACGTGCCGGCGCTGGAAGGCCGCGTCGTGGTGTGTCCCGACGTGTCGGGTTCGATGCGCTACCCCGTGACCGGCGGTCGTGGCTCGGCCAGTTCGAGCATGCGCTGCATCGACGTGGCCGCCCTGGTGGCTGCCGCGGTGCTGCGACGCAACCCGCAGGCCCGTGTGCTGCCCTTCGAGCAGGACGTGGTGAAGCTGTCGCTAAATGCCCGCGACTCGGTCATGAGCAACGCGCAAGCGCTGGCCATGATCGGCGGCGGCGGCACCAGTTGCAGCGCACCGCTGGCCTTGCTGAACCGCGAGCGCGCGGCGGTGGACCTGGTGATCCTGGTCTCGGACAACGAGTCCTGGGTCGACGCCAGCCGGCGCGGTGCGACACAGACCCTGCGCGAGTGGGAACTGCTGAAGCAGCGCAACCCGAAAGCGCGCCTGGTGTGCATCGACATCCAGCCGACGGCGAGCACCCAGGCTGCGGAGCGGCACGACATCCTGAATGTCGGCGGTTTCTCGGACGCAGTGTTCACGATGGTGGCGAGCTTCGTCGCCGGCACGATGGACGCCGGGCACTGGGTCGGCGAGATCGAGAAAGTGGCGCTGGCCGCGCATTAGGGCCGGGCACACGACAGACAAGACAGCGTCGTCGCGTGGCGAATGCAGGTGGGACTACATCCCGTGTCTCACCGCCTGTTCGTCGCCACGCGGGAGCGTCGGTTTTCGCGCGAATGCTGGCAGGACTACATCGGTACGCCGGGGTTCGAATCCCCAGCTGGGTAACCAGTGCGGCAGCGTCCTGTCGTCCCTTGTCGCGCTCTTTCGATGTCTTGCCGCGAATGCAGTTGGAGTTGCAGCAGCAGGTCATCCCCGTTTTGCGGTGAATGCAGATGGAATTACAGGTAGACGCACGCGGCGAAAGTCGCGTGCCTCGGGAGACGATCCCGAGGCATCCCGGGTTCGAGTCCCGGTCCAGCAATGGATGGCGGAGTGAAGATTTCATCGCCCCTTGTCACCGCTCCTTCGATGGAGAAGAGAACATGAACGAGCAGAACTACGAACTCGAAGAAGTTGCCGGCGGCGTGCCGGTGAAGATGTGGACCAAGGGCGTCCCCGTCGAGGCCGAGGCCATGCAGCAGCTCGCCAACGCCGCCAGGCTGCCCATCGTCTTCAAGCACATCGCGGCGATGCCCGACGTGCACCTGGGCATCGGGGCGACCGTGGGCTCCGTGATCCCGACGGTCAAGGCCATCATCCCGGCCGCCGTGGGCGTGGACATCGGCTGCGGGATGATGGCCGCCAGGACCACGCTGCGAGCCGAAGACCTGCCCGACCAGCTCGGCCCGCTGCGTGCGGCCATCGAGAAGGCCGTGCCGCACGGCTCGGCGCCCAAGCACCGTGGCCGCGACCCCGGCAGCTGGGAGAACCCGCCGCTGACGGTGGACCAGGCCTGGGCCGGCCTGGCCGACGAGTTCGAGGCCTTGTGCCAACTGCACCCGCGCCTGAAGAACACGAACAACCGCAAGCACCTGGGAACGCTGGGCACGGGCAACCACTTCATCGAGGTCTGCCTCGACGAGGCCGGCTTCGTCTGGTTCATGCTGCACTCGGGCTCGCGCGGCGTCGGCAACGCCATCGGCACGCACTTCATCGAACTCGCCAAGAAGGACGCGGAGCGCAACCTGCGCAACCTGCCGGACCAGGACCTGGCCTACTTCGAGGAAGGTGCGCAGTACTTCGGCGATTACGTGCGCGGCGTGTCCTGGGCGCAGAAGTTCGCGATGAAGAACCGCGAGGTGATGATGTCCAACCTGATCGCCACCGTGCGCTCCGTGATCACCAAGCCCTTCGACGCCCAGGTCGAGGCCGTGAACTGCCACCACAACTACGTGCAGCAGGAGCGCCACTTCGGCCAGGACGTGTTCGTGACGCGCAAGGGCGCCGTGAGTGCCAAGCGCGGCGAGATGGGCATCATCCCCGGCAGCATGGGTGCGCGCAGCTACATCGTGCGCGGCCTGGGCAACCCGGAAAGCTTCGAGAGCTGCAGCCACGGCGCGGGCCGCGTCATGAGCCGCACCAAGGCCAAGAAGACCTTCAGCGTCGAGGATCAGGTCAAGGCCACGGAGGGCGTCGAATGCCGCAAGGACGCCGGCGTCATCGACGAGATTCCGATGGCCTACAAGGACATCGACGCGGTGATGGCCGCACAGAGCGATCTGGTCGAGGTGGTGCACACGCTGAAGCAGGTGGTGTGCGTGAAGGGGTGAGCGGGCGAGAGTTTCGTGCTCTCAGGCGAGCCGCCACAAGAGCAAAGTGGGCAGGGAGAGCATGAAAGTGGAATCCGTATCGAGCGCGCATCCCGTGTCGGACGAGATGCGAAGCACCGTGCTGGCGAACCTGGAAGCGCTGGAGCGGCAGCATGGGGTAACGGTGCTGTTCGCCTGCGAGTCGGGCAGCCGCGGCTGGGGCTTCGCATCGCCGGACAGCGACTACGACGTGCGCTTCGTCTACGTCAACCGGCTGGCCTGGTATCTGACCGTGGAGCCTGGCCGCGACGTCATCGAGCAGCCGATCAACGGCGAGCTGGACATCAACGGCTGGGACCTGCGCAAGACGCTGCAACTGCTGCACGACTCCAATCCGACGCTGCTGGAGTGGCTGCGATCGCCCATCGTCTATCGGCAAGAGGCCGATTGGGTCGCGCGCCTGCGCACGCTGGCCGAAGAGAGTTTCTCGCCCGTGCGTGGTTATCACCACTATGTCTCGATGGCCCGCAAGAACCTTCGCGAGCACCTTTACGGCGACGTCGTCCGGTACAAGAAGTACCTCTATGTCTTGCGCCCTCTGCTGGCGGCACGCTGGATCCGGCAAGGGCGCGGCGTGCCGCCGATGCGCTTCGCCGAACTGGCCAATCAGACCTTGACCGACCGTGCCGTGCTCGACGAGCTCAACGCGCTGCTGGAGGTGAAGATGCGAGCCGGTGAGTCGGCGACGAGCCCGCGCTGGGCTGGTCTGCACGACTTCATCAAAGCAGAACTTGCCGAGGCCATGAGCCACACCCCCGACAAGGGCCCCCGGGTCGACGGGCGGCGGCTCGACCAGTACCTGAACGAGGCCGTGCTGCACTTCGACGCCTAGGCCCCGAAGAAGAACAACATGATCGAAATCGATGGCTCCGCCGGTGAAGGCGGAGGACAGGTCCTGAGGACCTCGCTGGCGCTGTCCATCTGCACCGGCCGGCCGTTCGTCCTGAACCGGATTCGCGCCGGCCGTGCCAAGCCCGGGCTGATGCGCCAGCACCTCACCTGCGTGAACGCGGCAGCCGCGGTCTGCGGCGCCGCCGTTCAGGGTGCGGAGCTCAACTCGCAGGCACTGAGCTTCGCGCCAGGCCCGGTGCGCGCCGGCGACTACGTCTTCAACGTCGGCACGGCGGGCAGCTGCACGCTGGTGCTGCAGACCGTCTGGCCGGCCCTGATGTGGGCCGACGGCCCGAGTCGACTGAAGCTGGGCGGCGGCACGCACAACCCGATGGCGCCGCCGTTCCACTTCCTGGAGCGTGCTTACGCGCCGCTGCTGGCCCAGCTCGGCGCCAGGGCCGAACTCAGGCTGCGCCGGCTGGGCTTCTACCCGGCAGGCGGCGGAGAGATCGAGGCGACCCTCTGGCCGGCCAGGGAGCTGCTTCGTCCCTTCGACCTGAACGAACGCGGCGCCCCGCAGACGGCCTACGCCGAGTGTTTCGTGCCCGCGCTGCCGCGCACGGTCGCGCGTCGCGAGTTGGAACAGCTGGGCGTGGAGCTCGGCTGGAGCGATGACCAGCTTCGGGAAGCAACTTGCCGGCAGAACGAGGGCCCCGGCAATGCGCTTCTGGCGACACTGAGTCACGGCAATGTCTGCGAGGTCTTCACCGCGTTCGGCGAGAAGGGCGTCAGCGCGGAGCAGGTGGCTCGTGAACTCGCACGAGCCGTCCGGGCGTACCAGCTCGGCGATGCCGCGCTGGGGCCTCATCTGGCGGACCAGTGGGCGCTGCCGCTGGCGCTCGCCGTCTGGCAGCGCGGCACAGCGGCTTCCTACACCTGCACGGAGCTGACACCGCACACGATGACGAACATCGACGTGATCGAGCGCTTTCTGCCGGTGAGGGTCTCGACCTCTGCATCCGGGAGCGGCTGGCGGGCGCTTGTCCAGGCCCTCTGATCCAGCGAGCGTCGGCCCGCTCCGCCGCGGCGAGGTTCAACCCTCGCCCCACCCCCCACCCAAGGCCCGAATCAACCCCACCGCCCCCTGCAGCTGTGCCCCCTGCACCTGCACCGCTTGGCGCAGGCTGCGAAGCTCGCTGCGGCGGGCGTCGAGCAGGTCGAGCTGGCTGATCTGGCCGTTGCGGTAGCGCGCTTCCGACAGCGCGGTGGCGCGGCGCGAGGACTGCACGGCCTGCGCCAGCGCGTCGGCCTGGCGTTGCAGCAGGCCCAGGCTGCCGAGCTGGTCCTCGACCTCGCGCAGCGCCGTCAGCACCTGCTGGCGGTAGCCGGCCAGCGCGACGGTCGCTTCGGCGGCGGCGCGGTCTTCCTGCGCCTGGCGGCGGCCGCCGTCGAAGATCGGCAGCGACAGCAGCGTGCCGACCGACCACGCGCGCGCCGACCAGCGGAATACGTCGCCGAGGTCGGTCGAGGCCTGGCCGCCGCTGGCGGTCAGCGTCAGGTCGGGCAGCCAGGCCGACTGGGCGACCCCCAGCCGCGCCTGGGCCGCCATCAGGCTGCGCTGCGCGGCGGCGACGTCGGGCCGGCGCGCCAGCACCGCGCTCGGCAGGCCGGCGGGCACGACCGGTGCACGCATCGCCCAGTCGGTGTCGGCGGCCTCGGCCAGGCGGAAGCCGCTCGCGGCCTCGCCCAGCAGCACGGCCAGCGCGTTCTCCTGCAGCGCGCGCTGGCGGTCCAGCGCCAGGGCGTCGGCCTCGGTGCTGGCGACTTCGGTGCGCAGGCGCTGCACGTCCAGCTCGCCCAGGTCGCCGGCGGCCAGGCGGCGCTCGGACAGGCGCAGCGTGTCGCGGTAGGCGGCCAGCGTCTGGCGCACCAGGCGGCGTTCGGCGTCGCTCTCGCGCAGCGCGAAGTAGGCCTGCGCGACCTGCGCCTGCACCATCAGCCGCGTGCTCTGCAGCAGCGCCTCGCTGGCCTGGGCGTCCAGCGCCTGGGCCTGGCTGGCCAGCCCGAGGCGGCCGAAGACGTCCAGCTCCCAGGCGAGGTTGAGCCCGGCCGTGCCCAGGCTCACCGGCTGCGTCGTCACGCCGGGGTCGGTGGCGCGCGTCACGCCGGCGCTGGCGTCGACTTGCGGCCGGCGGCGCGCGTCGGCTTCGCGCAGCCCGGCGCGGGCCTGCTGCAGCCGCGCCGCGGCCACCTGCAGGTCGGTGTTGCGCTCCAGCGCGCGCGTCACCAGTTCGTCGAGCACCGGGTCGGCGAAGACCGCCCACCAGGTGCCGCGCTCGGCGGCGTCGGCCGGCGGCACGACGGCCCACTGGCCTTCGGCCGGTGCCGTGCTCTTGAAGGCCGCCGGCGTGGCCGGCAGCGTCGACAGGTCGGGCGCCGGCGCGGTGGCGCAGCCGGCCAGCACCAGGGCGGCGAGCAGCGGCGTCATCGAACAAGCTTCATTGCGTTCTCCTTCGCGGGGCCGCGGCTCAGGCCGCGCCCGGGGTCGTGGCCGGCCGCGGCAGCGCTGCGCCACCGGGCTCCATGTCGGGCTCCAGCGGCGCCTCGACGTCGTGCGGCACCTCGCCGTGCAGCTTCAGCGGGCGGTTGCCGGCCAGGCGGCGCAGCAGCACGTAGAACACCGGTGTCAGGAAGATGCCGAAGGCGGTGACGCCGATCATCCCGGCGAACACGGCCACGCCCATCGCCTGGCGCATCTCGGCGCCGGCGCCGCTGGCCAGCACCAGCGGCAGCACGCCCATCACGAAAGCCATCGAGGTCATCAGGATCGGGCGCAGCCGCAGCCGGCTGGCCTCGATCGCGGCCTGCACCGGCGTGCGCCCGGCGAACTCCAGCTCGCGTGCGAACTCGACGATCAGGATCGCGTTCTTCGCCGACAGCCCCACCAGCACCATCAGCCCGATCTGGGTGAAGACGTTGTTGTCGCCGCCGTGCAGCCAGACGCCGGTCAGCGCTGCCAGCAGGCTCATCGGCACGATCAGCAGGATCGCCAGCGGCAGCGTCAGGCTCTCGTACTGCGCCGCCAGCACCAGGAAGACGAGCAGGATGGCCAGCGGGAAGATCAGCGTCGCCGAGTTGCCGGCCAGGATCTCCTGGTAGGTGAGCTCGGTCCACTCGTACGAGATGCCCTTGGGCAGCGTCTCTGCGGCGATGCGCTCCACCGCCTCGCGCGCCTGGCCCGACGAATAACCCGGCGCCGGGCCGCCGTTGATGTCGGCGCTGAGGAAGCCGTTGTAGCGCATCGCGCGTTCCGGCCCGAAGGTGGTGTTGACCTTCAGCAGCGCCGACAGCGGCACCATCTCGCCACTGGTCGAGCGCACCTTCAGCGCGCCGATGTCCTCGGGCCGGGCGCGATAGGCGGCGTCGGCCTGCACACGCACCGAGTAGGTCCGGCCGAAGCGGTTGAAGTTGTTGGCGTAGAGGCTGCCCAGGTAGATCTGCAGCGTGTCGAAGATCTCGGTCACCGGCACGCCGAGCTGGCGCGCCTTCGTGCGGTCGATGTCGGCGTAGAGCTGCGGCACGTTGACCTGCCAGCTGGAGAACAGCCCCGCCAGCTCGGGCGTCTGGTAGGCCTTGGCCATGAACGCCTTCTGCGCCGCGTCGAGCGCGTCGTAGCCCAGCGAGGCGCGGTCTTCCAGCTGCAGCTTGAAGCCGCCGGTCGTGCCCAGCCCCTGCACCGGCGGCGGCGGGAAGACGGCGATGAACGCGTCCTGGATCTGGCCGAACTGCTGGTTCAGCGCCTGGGCGATGGCACCGGCCGACAAGGCCGGGTCGCGGCGCTGGTCAAAGTCCTTCAGCGCGACGAAGACGATGCCCGAGTTGGCGCTGTTGGTGAAGCCGTTGATCGACAGCCCCGGGAAGGTGATCGCGTGCTCGACGCCCGGCTGCTGCAGGACGATCTGGTCCATGCGCCGCGTCACGGCCTCGGTGCGGTCCAGCGTCGCGCCGTCGGGCAGCTGGGCGAAGCCGATCAGGTACTGCTTGTCCTGCGCCGGCACGAAGCCCTTGGGCACGACCTGGAACAGCACCATCGTCAGCCCGGCCAGCACCGCGTACAGCGCCAGCATCGCCGCCTTGCGCGAGATCGCGCCGCGCACGCCGCCGCTGTAGCGCTCGGCGCCGCGGTGGAACAGGCGGTTGAAGCCGCGGAAGAAGCCGCCGAGCACGCGGTCCATCGCGCGTGTCAGCCGGTCGGGGGCCTCGCCGTGGCCCTTCAGCAGCAGCGCGGCCAGCGCCGGCGACAGCGTCAGCGAGTTCACCGCCGAGATCACCGTCGACATCGCGATCGTCAGCGCGAACTGGCGGTAGAACTGCCCCGTCAGCCCGGTGATGAAGGCCAGCGGCACGAACACCGCCACCAGCACCAGCGCGATGGCGATGATCGGCCCCGAGACCTCGCGCATCGCGCGGTAGGTCGCCTGGCGCGGGCTCAGGCCGCCCTCGATGTTGCGCTCGACGTTCTCGACGACGACGATCGCGTCGTCGACGACGATGCCGATCGCCAGCACCAGGCCGAACAGCGACAGCGCGTTGATCGAGAAGCCGAACAGCGCCATCACGCCGAAGGTGCCGACCACGGCCACCGGCACCGCCAGCAGCGGGATGATCGACGCGCGCCAGGTCTGCAGGAACAGGATGACGACCAGCACGACGAGCGCGATCGCTTCCAGCAGCGTGTGCACCACCGACTCGATCGACGCGCGCACGAACTGTGTCGGGTCGTAGACGATCTCGTAGCTGACGCCTTCGGGCATCGCCTTGGCGATGTCGGCCATCGTCGCGCGCACGCCGTCGGAGATCGCGATCGCGTTCGAACCCGGCGCGGCGAAAATCGGCACCGCGACGGCGTCCTTGCCGTCGAGCATCGAGCGCAGCGCGTAGTCGGCGGCGCCGAGCTCGATGCGTGCGATGTCGCGCAGCCGCGTCACGGCGCCGTCGCCGGCGGTGCGCACGACGATGTCGCCGAACTCCTCCTCGGTCTGCAGCCGGCCCTGGGCGTTGATCGGCAGCTGCACATCGATGCCTTGCAGCCCCGGCGACGCGCCGACGATGCCGGCGGCGGCCTGCACGTTCTGCTCGCGGATCGCGGCGACGACGTCGCCGGCCGACAGGCCGTGCGCGGCCACCTTCTGCGGGTCGAGCCAGATGCGCATCGCGTAGTCGCCCGAGCCGAACAGCTGCACGTCGCCGACGCCGGGCACCCGCGCCAGGCGGTCCTTGACGTTGAGCACCGCGTAGTTGCGCAGGTAGGTCATGTCGTAGCGGCCGCTGGGCGACAGCAGGTGCACGACCATCGTCAGGTCGACCGAGGACTTGACCGTCGTGATGCCCAGCCGGCGCACCTCCTCGGGCAGGCGCGGCTCGGCGCGTGCGACGCGGTTCTGCACCAGCTGCTGCGCCTTGTCGGGGTCGGTGCCGAGCTTGAAGGTGACGGTCAGCGTCATCTGGCCGTCGGTCGTCGCCTGGCTGCTCATGTAGAGCATGCCTTCGACGCCGTTGATCTGCTCCTCGATCGGCGTGGCCACCGTCTCGGCGATCACCTTCGGGTTGGCGCCGGGGTAGCTGGCGCGCACGACGATCGACGGCGGCACGACCTCGGGGTACTCGGAGATCGGCAGCCCGCGCACCGCGATCAGGCCGCCGAGGAAGATCAGCAGCGACAGCACGCCGGCGAAGATCGGCCGGTCGATGAAGAACTTGGACAGGTTCATCGGAGTTCCTTGTCTTGGCCCGCGGCTCAGGAGCGCGCGCCCATCGCGACGACCTGCGGCGCCAGCTCGACGCCCGGGCGCACACGCTGCAGCCCGTTGACGACGACCTGCTCGCCGGCCTTCAGCCCCGAGGCGACGATGCGCAGCCCGCCGACGGCCGCACCCAGCGAGACCTCGCGGTAGGCCGCCTTGTGGTCGGCGCCGACGACCCAGACGAAACGTTTGTTCTGGTCGGTGCCGACCGCACGTTCGTCGACCAGCAGCGCGCTCTGCGCCTTCGGCTGGCCGAGCTGCAGCTGGGCGAACTGGCCGGGCATCAGCGTGCCGTCGGCGTTGTCGAACACGGCGCGCAGGCGCACCGTGCCGCTCTTCGGGTCGACCTGGTTGTCGACCAGCTGCAGCCGGCCCTGGCGCTCGGCGCCGTCGGCGTCCATGCGCACCGGAATGCGGTCGATCGCGCCGCGCTTGCCGGCGCCGTCGGGCAGCGTGGCCAGCGCGCGGGTCACCGTCGCCTCGTCGGCGTCGAAGCTGGCGTAGATCGGGTCGACCGAGACCAGCGTCGTCAGCACCGGCGCACCCGGACCGGCGGCGACCAGGTTGCCGACCGTCACCTTGCGTTTGCCGACACGGCCCGAGACCGGCGCGCGCACCTGGGTGTAGCCCAGGTTCAGCTGCGCCGACCGCAGCGCGGCCTGCGCGGCGCCGAGGTTGGCTTCGGCTTCGCGCGCGGCGTTGTCGCGCTCGTCGAAGTCGCGCCGGGCGATGGCCTGCTCGTCCCACAGGCGTTCGGCACGTTCGCGTTCGCCACGCGCGTAACGCAGCCGGGCTTCGGCCGCCAGCACCTGGGCGCGCGCACGCTCGACTTCGGCGGCATAAGGCGCCGGGTCGATCGTGAACAGCAGATCGCCGGCCTTGACCAGCGCACCTTCGCGGAAATGGCTCTCGAGCACGGTGCCCGAGACGCGGGCGCGGATCTCGACGTGTTCGACCGCCTCCAGGCGGCCGGAGAACGCGGCCCAGGGCACGACGTCCTGCTGCACGACGGCGGCGACGGTGACCGGCATGGCCGGCATCGCCGCGGGCGCGGCTTCGGCACCGGCGTTGTGGGTCACGAGCAGCGCCCCGGCGCCGACGGCGATCGCGGCGACGACGGCGGTGATGGCCAGCGGGTGCGGGCGGCGGGAATAGGTGGACAGGAACGACATGGTGGAGTCCTCCAACAGACAACAGGCAGGAACGGCACGGAAAAACCGGCCCCGGCCGCCTCCGTGGAGGCAGCCCGGGATGGGCCACGACGGGCCCGGCGAAAGGGGGTGGAAACTCAGGCGCTGCGGGCGCCGGGCTCCGGGTCGGCAGGTCCGGCGCGCTTCGTCGAGCGCCGGACGATCGGACAGCAGGCCGCCCGGGTCTCGTCCCGGAAGGCCCGCAAGGCGGCGACCAACTCGGCCGCCCAGGGGGTTTGCAAAGACGCCAGGCGCGTCAGGGCCTGCGGCCAGCCGGTCGGGCCGGCCAGGCGTGTTTCGTGCACCGCGACGCCGGCCGAGCGCAGCGCGCCGGCGTAGGCCCGGCCTTCGTCGCGCAGCGGGCAGTCGTCGGCGGTGGCGACGAAGGCCGGCGCGACATGGCCCAGCCGCGCGGCGTACAGCGGCGCCGCGTAGGGATGGTCGGCGCGGCCGGCCAGGTAGGCGTGCCAGCCGCGTGCGATGCTGCAGTCGGCGCAGCCCTGGCCGGCGGCGCGCAGCGAGGCGGTGGCCATGCGCGGGTCCAGCAGCGGCGCGAGCAGCACCTGGCCGGCCAGCGGCAGGCCCTGGTCACGCGCCCACAGCGCCAGGCCGGCGGCGAGGTTGGCGCCGGCTTCCTCGCCGGCCACCCACAGCGTGCTGCCCAGGCCGGCCAGCCGGCAGCGTGCCCGGCGCAGCCAGCGCAGCAGCGCCGCGGCGGCCTGCAGCGCCGCCGGGAAAGGCTGTGCCGGCGCCTTCGGGTAGTCCAGCGACGCGACGACACAACCGCTGGCGGCCAGCAGTTGCGCCGCCGGCATGCCCGAATCCAGATCGCCGCCGAGGAAGGCGCCCCCCGGAAGGTGCAGCACCAGCGGCTTGCGCCGCGCGCCCGCCGCCGCCTCGTGCAGGCGCACCGCCAGCGGCGCGGCCAGGCCGGCGTCGACCTGGAGGTCGCGCCAGGGCGTCGCGGGGAGCAGGGCGGGGGCGTTCATGGCGGGCAGGGCGTTGGTCGAGACAGTTCTTCAGCGTTGGGCTGAACGATAGGCGTTGCCCTGCTAGGAATAAACAGCCGAGGCTCAGACATAGTTTTTCAGCCGCTGAAACAATGCGCCGCATTCGACGGGAGCCGGACGATGGACAAACTGAGCGCCATGCAAGCCTTCACACGCGTCGTCGAGGCCGGCACCTTCACCAAGGCCGCCGACTCGATGGGCCTGCCCAAGGCCGCGGTCACGCGGCTGATCCAGGGGCTGGAGGAGCAGTTGCAGACGCGGCTGCTGAACCGCACGACCCGCCGCGTCACCGTCACGCCCGACGGGGCGGCGTATTACGAGCGGGTCAGCCGGCTGCTCAACGACCTGGACGAACTCGAAGGCTCGCTGACCCATGCGCGCGTGACGCCCAAGGGCCGCATCCGCGTCGACGTGCCGGCGGCCGTGGCGCGGCTGCTGCTGATCCCGGCGCTGCCGCAGTTCTGCGAGCTGTACCCCGAGATCCAGATCGACCTGGGCGTCAGCGACCGCCCGGTGGACCTGGTCAGCGACAAGGTCGACTGCGTGCTGCGCGGCGGCGAGATCACCGATCCGTCGCTGGTCGCGCGCCGTGTCGGCTTCTGGCGCTACGTGACGGCGGCCTCGCCCGACTACATCCGCCGCCACGGCCTGCCGCGCCACCCGCGCGAGCTGGAGACCGGCGAGCACAAGGTCGTCAGCTACTTCTCGGCGCAGACCGGGCGCCACTTCCCGTTCGACTTCACGCGCGACGGCGAACGCATCGACGTCGTCGGCCGCTACCGGGTCTCGGTCAACGACGGCAACGCCTACCTGACCTCCGGCCTCAACGGCCTGGGCATCGTGCAGGTGCCGTACTTCACGCTGCGCCCGCACATGGACGCCGGCGAGCTGGTGCCGCTCTTGTGCGACTGGGACAGCGACCCGCTGCCGATGTACGTCGTCTACCCGCCCAACCGCCACCTCAGCACCAAGCTGCGCGTGTTCGTCGACTGGGTGGCCGAACTCTTCCTGCGCCACACCGACGCCGAGGAACAGCTGCTGGCCGCCTGCAGCCTGGACGCCGACGGCAACCCGCCGGCGAGCTGCGTCGAGCTCTCGGCCTGGTACGAACGCCTGGAGGCCGAGCACCAGGCCTGGAAGGCGGCGCAGGCGGCGACCGCGCAGGCGCTGGCGCCGCTGACGGCGATGGCCGCGTCGCTGTCGACGCCCGAGGTCTGAGCGCTCAGCGCCCCAGCAGCCCCCGCGCCCGCAGGCGCTCGCGATCGTCGGTGAACTCGGCCGCCAGCAGCTGCTCGGCGGCCTGATGGCGCTGGGCCTCGTCGAGCCCGGGCTGGCGCTGCAGGCGATCGAGTTCGGCACGTGCGGCGGCGATGCGTTCGGCCCAGCGCGCCTGCGCGGCGAGTTCGTCGGCCAGGCGCTGGCGCGCCGCGCTGTCCAGGCGGGTCGCGTCGATCAGCGCGTCGGCGCTCGCCGTCTGCCAGCCGCTGGCCAGGCGGGCGCGCAGCGCGGCTTCTTCGTCGCCGTAGAAGGCGCGCGCCCAGGCCTCGCCCAGCCATTGCACACGCTGCGCATGGCGCTCGTCGAGCGCGGCGGCGATGCTCTCGGCGTCACCGGCACGCGGCGCCAGGCTGGCCGGCGCGGCGCGCAGGCCCTCGTAGGCCAACCATAGCCGTTCGACCTCGGCGGCGGCCGCGGCCGGCAGCTCGCGCCGCGCCTGCTCGGCCACCCAGGCGCCGATCGTGTCGGCCGGCGCCTGGCCGTCGAGCTGCAGCGCGTAATCGAAACGCCGGCGCAGCGCCGCCGAGGGCACGAGGCGGCCGTCGACGACCGGCCCCCAGCCGCCGTCGGGCGTGGTGCCGCGCAAGGCGCTGTGCTCCTGCACCCAGCGCTCGAACTCGGGCGGCACCGCAAGCGTCGCGCGCCAGGCCGGGCGCGCCGCTTCGGCCGGTGCGGCGGGCCGGGCGATCGGTGCAGCCGCCGCCGGCGCTGCCGGCGGACGGGGCTCGTCCGGCGTGTGCCACAACAGGCCGAGCGCGAGCACGGCCCCCAGCGCCGCGCCGGCGGCGGCCAGACGCGGCGCGCTCACAGCCCCGCCGTCTTCAGACGGTTGGCCTGGCTGCGGTAGAAGGCCACCGGGTCGGACGCGAGGACGTTGCGCAGGCCCAGCGCCTGGTTCACCTCGTCGAGGTGGTTCCAGCCGTAGTCGTCGCGCAGCACCGTGCCCCAGTGCGACGAGCAGCGGCCCACCAGGCCGTCGTTGGCCTCGCCGGTGAAGAAGGCCGAGGCCAGCGTCAGGAAGGCGTCGCCCGGGTCGAGCAGGTTGGTGACGACGCTGGTGCCGCCCACCGAGGCGTAACGCACGCCGTTGACGACCGCCGCGCCCTGGCCGCAGGGCGACGCGGGCGCGCCCTGCGGGAAGCGCGTGTTGAAGGCCGCCGCCCCGGGCGTGTTCAGCGAGGTCAGCGAACCCAGCGCGTCCTGCGGCAGCTGGGCGTTGCCCGAGATCCACGAGATGACGACGCCCAGCGCGTTGACGATCGCGGCGACGACGCCGGTCAGCCCGGTGGCCGCGGCCAGCGCCTGGATGCCGTCGGCCACCGGCGAGCCGGTGTGCGGCGAACCGACCGTCGTCACCGAGGCGACGAGCTCCGGCGCGACCGCGGCGACGTAACGCGCCGTCGGCCCGCCGTGGCTGTGGCCGATGAGGTTGAACTTGCTGTAGCCGTAGGCCGCCTTCAGCTGGCGCAGCTGGGCCAGCAGCTGCTCGCCGCGCGCCTCGCTGCTTTCCAGCGCCGAGACCGAGGGCGTGAAGACCACCGCGCCGCCCGACCGCAGCGCCGCCGGCACGCCGTAGAAGTAGTCGACCGGACCGATGGCGCCGAAACCCAGCATGCCGTGCACCAGCACGATGGGGTAACGCGTCTGGGTGTAGGTGTCGGCCTGCGCCGCCAACGGCGCCAGCGTCAGCGACAAGGACAAGCTCAGCGCCAGCGCGGCGCGACGTGCGCGGATGCGTCGGTTCATCGTCTCTCCCTGATCTTGTTGGACGCCGCGTGGACCACGGCGAACACATCACAACCGAGCGCCCGGCTGGTCGGCATCGGGGCTTGCCCGTGACGCCGAAGCGACTCCCCCAGTTCGCGGGCGACAGCGCGTCCCGCGCGGCACACTCGCGGCCGAACGCGACACGCCGTCCCCGATGAGCAGCACCCCGGCCTTCAAGGGCAACAAACGTTTCCTGCCGAGCAAACCCTGCGCGGTCTGCGGCCGTCCGATGGTCTGGCGCCGCGCCTGGGCGAAGAACTGGGACGAGGTGCGCTACTGCTCGGAAGCCTGCCGCAAGCGCAAGACCGCGGAGCGCGGCGCATGAGGCATCTGGTGCTGGTGCTCGGCGACCAGCTCGACGCCGAGGCCGCGGCCTTCGACGGCTTCGACGCCGCGCAGGACGCGGTCTGGATGGCCGAGGTCGACGAGGAGTCGACGCACGTGCCCTCGAGCCAGCTGCGCACGGCGCTGTTCCTGGCGGCGATGCGCCACTTCGCCGCCACGCTGCAGGCCGCCGGCCGGCGCGTGCACTACACGCGGCTGGACGACGCCGGCAATCGCGGCCGTCTGGCCGACGAGCTGGACGCCGCGATCGAGCGCCTGCAGCCCCAGGCGCTGGTGATGACCGCGCCCGGCGACCACCGCGTGCTGCGTGCGCTGCAGGCCGTCGCCGCGTCGCGCGGCCTGCCGCTGGAGCTGCGCCCCGACCGCCACTTCTTCTGCACCGTGCGCGAGTTCGCCGCCCACGCACGCAGCCGGCGCACGCTGCGGCTGGAGTTCTTCTACCGCGAGCAACGCCGCCGCCACGGCGTGCTGATGGACGGCGGCGAGCCCTGCGGCGGGCGCTGGAACTACGACGCCGACAACCGCGAGGCCTTCGGCCGCGACGGCCCGCCGCCGCACGCCGAGCCGCCGCGTTTCGAGCCCGATGCGATCACACGCGAGGTGCTGGACCTGGTGCGGCGCCGCTTCGCCAGCCACCCCGGGCGGCTGGACGCCTTCGCCTGGCCGGTGACGCGCGAGCAGGCCTTGCACGCGCTGCAGCGTTTCGTCGCCGAGCGCCTGGCCGGCTTCGGCCGCTGGCAGGACGCGCTGTGGCCGGGCGAGCCCTGGCTCTGGCATTCGCAGCTGTCGGCGGCGCTGAACCTGAAGCTGCTGAACCCGCACGAGGTGGTGGCCGCCGCCGAAGCCGCGTACCGCGCCGGCCGCGTGCCGCTGGAGAGCGCCGAAGGTTTCATCCGCCAGATCCTCGGCTGGCGCGAGTACGTGCGCGGCGTCTACTGGACGCGCATGCCGGGCTACGCCGAGCTCAACGCCTGGGACGCGCACGAGCCGCTGCCGGCCTTCTACTGGAGCGGCGACACGCCGATGGCCTGCCTGGCCGACGCGATCGGCCAGACGCTGGAACACGGCTACGCGCACCACATCCAGCGCCTGATGGTCACCGGGCTGTACGCGCTGCTGCTCGGCGTCGCGCCGAAAGAGGTGCACGCCTGGTACCTGGCGGTCTACGTCGACGCCGTCGAGTGGGTGGAGCTGCCGAACACGCTGGGCATGAGCCAGAACGCCGACGACGGCCTGATGGCCAGCAAGCCTTATGTCGCCAGCGGCCGCTACATCGAACGCATGAGCGCCGGCCGGCTGTGCGCCGGCTGCCGCTTCCGCCCCGGCAAGCGCACGGGCGACAACGCCTGCCCGTTCACGACGCTGTACTGGGACTTCCTGCTGCGCCACGAGGCCAGGCTGGCCGCCAACCCGCGCATGGCGATGCCGCTGAAGCACCTGGCGCGCCTCGACGAGGCCGAGCGGGCGCGCATCGGCGAGCGCGCGGCGGCGCTGCGCGCCGGCACCGCCGGCGTCTGATCAGACGACCAGCAGCGCGCGGAAGTCGTTGACGTTGGTGTAGGTCGGCCCGGTGACGACGAGGTCGCCCAGGGCCTCGAACAGCGGGTAGCTGTCGTGGCGGTCCAGCAGCTCGGCGGGTTTGAGGCCCGCGGCCGCGGCGCGGGCCAGCGTGTCGGGCGTGACGATGGCGCCGGCGTTGCTCTCGACGCCGTCGATGCCGTCGGTGTCGGCGGCCAGCACGTGCACGCCGGGCTCGCCCTGCAGCGCCAGCGCGCAGCCGAGCAGGAACTCGCCGGCCCGGCCGCCGCGCCCGCCTTTCGTGCGCACGGTGACGGTGGTCTCGCCACCCGACAGCAGCACACACGGTCTGGCGAAGGGCTGGCCGCGGCGCGCGACGGCGCGTGCCAGCGCCGCGTGCACCTTGCCGACCTCGCGGCTCTCGCCTTCGATCTCGTCGCTGAGCACGTGGGCCTCAACGCCGGCCTCGCGCGCCCGCGCGGCGGCGGCTTCCAGGCTTTGCTGCGGGGTCGCGATCAGCTCGACGGCATGGCCGGCGAAACGCGGGTCGCCGGGCTTGGGCGTCTCGAAGGCGCCGCTCTCCAGGCCGGCGCGTGCCGCCGGCGGCAGCTCGATGCCGTAGCGGCGGCAGATCGCCAGCGCGTCGGCACACGTCGTCGTGTCGGGCACCGTCGGGCCGCTGGCGATGACCCCCGGGTCGTCGCCGGGCACGTCGCTGATCAGCAGCGAGTGCATGCGCGCCGGGGCCGCCAGCGCCGCCAGCCGCCCGCCCTTGATCGCCGAAAGGTGCTTTCGCAGGCAGTTCATCTCGACGATCGACGCGCCGCTGGTCAGCAGCGCGCGGTTGACGGCCTGCTTGTCTTCCAGCGTCAGCCCCGGCGCCGGCAGCGACAGCAGCGCCGAACCGCCGCCGGAGATCAGCGCCAGCACCAGGTCGTCGGGCCCCAGGCCCTGCACTAGCGCGGCGATACGCGCCGCGGCGGTGCGGCCGGCGGCGTCGGGCACCGGGTGCGAGGCTTCGACGACCTCGATGCGGCCGCCACGCGCGCGGTAGGCCAGCGGCACGTGTCCGTAGCGCGTGACGACCAGCCCCGACAGCGGCGCCTCGGCCGGCCAGGCCGCGTCCAGCGCCGCGGCCATCGCCCCGCCCGCCTTGCCGGCGCCGACGACGACGGTGCGCCCGCGTGGCGGCGGCGGCAGGTGCGCGGCGAGCACCTGCCCGGGCAGCGCACGCTGCACCGCGGCGTCGAAGAGCGCACGCAGGAAGGCGCGCGGGTCCAGGCGGGGGTCGGGAGTGTTCACGCGTCAGGAGCTGCCGAGTTCGTGGTCGGCCAGTATCTCCAAGGCGCGCACCAGCGCCGAATGGTCGCGGTCGGCCAGGCCATGGGCAGCGCAGGCCTGCATCAGTTGCGCCGCGCCGGCGGTCTGCGGCAGCGCGACGCCCAGCGCACGCGCGCCGGCCAGCGCCAGGCCCAGGTCCTTCTGGTGCAGGCCGATGCGAAAGCCCGGGTCGAAACGTGCGCTTGATCATGCGTTCGCCGTGCACCTCGAGGATGCGGCTGGACGCGAAACCGCCCATCAGCGCCTGGCGCACCTTGGCCGGGTCGGCGCCGGCCTTGCTGGCGAAGACCAGGGCCTCGCCGACGGCAGCGATGTTCAGCGCGACGATGATCTGGTTGGCGACCTTGGTCGTCTGGCCGTCGCCGTTGCCGCCGACGAGCGTGATGTTCCTGCCCATCAGCGCGAACAGCGGCTGCACGCGCTCGAAGGCCGCCTCGGGACCGCCGACCATGATCGTCAGCGACGCCGCCTTGGCACCGACCTCGCCGCCCGAGACCGGCGCGTCCAGGTAGTCGCAGCCCAGCGCAGCGATGCGCGCGGCGAAGGCCTTGGTCTCGATCGGGCTGATCGAGCTCATGTCGACGACGGTCTTGCCGGCGGCCAGGCCTTCGGCGACGCCGCCGGGGCCGAAGAGCACGGCCTCGACGTCGGGCGTGTCGGGCAGCATCGTGAAGACGATGTCGGCGCGTTCGGCGACCTCGCGTGCGCTGGCGCAGACGGTGGCGCCGGCCGCGATGGCCTCCGGCACGCGGCTGCGGGTGTTGACGAAGAGCGTGTGGCCGGCGGCGATCAGGTGGCCGCACATCGGCGCGCCCATGATGCCCAGGCCGATGAATCCGAGGTTCATGGCGGTGGTGGGGGGTCAGGCGGCCCGCATGCGGGCCAGGATCTGCTGCGAACCGGCGGCGATGAGCCGCGCGTCCGAGCTGACGGTGACGAAGCGGAAGCCCTTGGCGGTGCGCGCCAGCGCGGCCTCGGGCGTGCCGTTGTGGATGCCGGCGACGAGGCCGTGCGCGCGCGCCCGGTCCAGGATGTGGTCGATGGCCTGCGCGACCTTGGGCTCCACGTCGTCGAAGCTGGGCTTGCAGCCCAGCGACAGCGACAGGTCGCCCGGGCCGACGTAGACCGCGTCCAGGCCTTCGACGGCGAGGATGGCGTCCAGGTTGTCCAGCGCCTGGGCGGTCTCGATCATCGCGAAGCGCACGATCGTGCGGTCGGCGTGCTGCGGGTAGTCGGCACCGGCGTAGAGCAGCGCGCGGATCGGCCCGAAGCTGCGTGTGCCGCGCGGCGCGTAACTCGTCCAGGCGACCAGCTTCGCGGCGTCGTCGGCGGTGTTGACCATCGGGCAGATGACGCCGTAGGCGCCGGCATCCAGCGTCTTCATCAGGATGCCGGGCTCCAGCCAGGGCACACGCACCAGCGGCGTCGTGGCCGTCGTCGAGATCGCCTGCAGCATGCGCACCATCGCCTGGTAGTCGACGACGCCGTGCTGCAGGTCGATGGTCAGCGTGTCCCAGCCCTGGTGGGCCATGGTCTCGGCGGCAAAGCCGTCGGGGATCGCCAGCCAGCCGTTGACCGCGGCACGGTCATCGGCCCAGAGCTGGCGCAAGCGGTTTTCGCGCATCGTCGTTCCTTCAACGGACCAAACAAGGGCGCTTCGGGTCGAAGCGCCAGCCGGGCACCAGGTATTGCATCGCCAGCGCGTCGTCGCGCGCGCCCAGGCCGTGCTGCAGGTACAGCGCGTGCGCCTTCTCGACCTCGGCCCAGTCGAGTTCGACACCCAGGCCGGGGCGGTCGGGCACCCGCACCTGGCCGCCTTCGATCTTCAGCGGCTCGCGCGTCAGGCGCTGGCCGTCCTGCCAGATCCAGTGCGTGTCGATCGCCGTGATGCGCCCCGGCGCGGCGGCGCCGACGTGGGTGAACATCGCCAGCGAGACGTCGAAATGGTTGTTGGAGTGCGAGCCCCAGGTCAGGCCCCAGTCCTGGCAGGTCTGGGCGACACGCACCGAGCCGGCCAGGGTCCAGAAGTGCGGGTCGGCCAGCGGGATGTCGACCGACTGCAGCGCCAGCGCGTGCACCAGCTGGCGCCAGTCGGTGGCGACCATGTTGGTCGCCGTCGGCAGCCCGGTGGCGCGGCGGAACTCGGCCATCACCTCGCGGCCGCTGAAGCCGTCCTCGGCGCCGCAGGGGTCCTCGGCATAGGCGAGCACGCCGTGCAGGTCGCGCAGCAGGCGCACCGCGTCCTTCAGGCGCCAGCCGCCGTTGGGGTCCAGCGTGACGCGCGCGGCGGGGAAACGTTCGTGCAGCGCGCGCACGGCCTCGACCTCGGCTTCGCCGGCGAGCACGCCGCCCTTGAGCTTGAAGTCCTGGAAGCCGTAACGCGCCTGCGCCGCCTCGGCCAGGCGCACGACGGCCTCGGGCGTCAGCGCCGGCTCGTGGCGCTGGCGGCACCAGTCGTCGGCGTCGGCCGGTTCGTCGCCGAGGCCGGCATAGGGCAGGTCGGTCTTCGTGCGGTCGCCGACGAAAAACAGGTAGCCCAGCATCGGCACCGCGTCGCGCTGCTGGCCTTCGCCGAGCAGCGCCGCCACCGGCAGCCCGAGGTGCTGGCCCAGCAGGTCCAGCAGCGCGCTCTCGACCGCGGTGACGGCGTGGATGGTGGTGCGCAGGTCGAAGGTCTGCAGGCCGCGGCCGCCGGCGTCGCGGTCGGCGAAACGCGCCTGCAGCTCGCGCAGAAGGCGGCGGTGGTCGGCCACCGGCTGGCCGACGATCGTCGCCGCGGCGTCCTCGATCGTGCGGCGGATGGCCTCGCCGCCCGGCACTTCGCCGACGCCGCTGCGGCCGGCGTCGTCGGTGATCACCGCCAGGTTGCGGGTGAAGAAAGGCGCGTGCGCGCCGCTCAGGTTGAGCAGCATGCCGTCGCGCCCGGCGACGGGGATCACACGCAGCGCGGCGATGCTCGGGCTGGAGGACAGGGCCATGGGTCTCAGTCGGCGCTGATCTTGCCGGTCTCGATGACCTTCTTCCAGCGCGCCGACTCGGCCTGCTGGAAGGCGGCGAACTGCTCGGGCGTGTTGGCGACGACCTCGAAGCCGACCTCGGTGAAGCGAGCGCGCAGCGCCGGGTCGGCCAGCGCGGCGACGACCGCGGCGTGCACCTTCTTCTTCACCTCGGGCTTGAGCCCCTTGGGCGCGGCCACGCCCTGCCAGGAGTAGACGTTGGCGCCCTTGACGCCGGCTTCGGCCATCGTCGGCACCTCGGGCAGCAGCGGCGAGCGTTTGTCCGAGGTGATCGCCAGCGCGCGCAGCTTGCCGGCGCGGATGTGCTGGATGACGGCGTTGATGTTCTGGAACGAGGCGTCGACCTGGCCGCCCAGCAGGTCGCTGATCGCCGGCGCGCCGCCCTTGTAGGGCACGTGCACGCCGGAGGTGCCGGTCTGCTGCCAGAAGAGTTCGACCGTCAGGTGGTCCGACGAGCCGTTGCCCGACGAGGCGAAGGTCATCGTGCCGGGCTTGCTCTTCTGGAAGGCGATGAGATCGGCCAGATCCTTGCGCGGCGACGCGGCCGGCACGACGAGCACGTTGGGCGCCTGCACCGCGACGGTGATCAGGTCCAGGTCCTTGGCGGCGTCGTAGGGGATGCTCTTGAGCAGGTGCGGCGCGATGACGAAGGGCCCGAGCGAGGCCACCAGCAGCGTCGAGCCGTCGGCCGGCGCGCGTGCGACCTGGGCCGTGCCGATGGTGCCGGTGGCGCCGGCCTTGTTGTCGACGACGAAGGTCTGGCCCAGGCTGCGCTGCATCTGCTCGGACAGTGCCCGCGCCAGCGTGTCGGTCGAACCGCCGGGCGGGAAGGGCACGACGACGGTGACCGGCTTGTCGGGCCAGGCGAAGGCGGGCAGCGCGATGCCGAGGGCGGCGGCGAAAGCAATCAGGTGGCGGCGTTTCACGGTTTGTCTCCTGGGGCGAAACGGGGTGGCGACCGGACCGACGGCGGATGATTCCGCTCTGTTGTCAGTCCTCATACAACTATGGTGGTACGAACTCCTGAACAGGTGGCGGCTTCAGGCCGCAGCAGCGGCCGCGGCGCGCCGGCGGCGCTCGCGGCTGTTGGCGAGATGGGTGCGCATCGCGGCGCGTGCGGCTTCGGCGTCGCCGGCGGCGATGGCATCGGCGATGCTGGCGTGCTCGAGGTTCACGCGCTGCAGATAGGCGCGGTGCTCGGCTTCGGACACCGTGCCGGGCAGGCGCGCACGCGGAATCGCGCCGGTGCCCAGCGCAGCGAACAGGTTTTCGAAGTGGCTGTTGCCGGTGGCGCGTGCAACCTCGCGGTGGAAGGCGAAATCGGCGCCGACGGCATCGCGGCCGGCGTCGACGGCAGCTTCGAAGTCAGCGATCGCTTCGCGCATCCGGTTCACCGCGTCGTCGCTGCGTCGCGCGGCGGCCAGGCCGGCGGCCTCGGTCTCGACGGCGATTCGCAGTTCCAGCACGGCGATCACGTCCTGCAGCGTCTCCAACTGGTCGGGCCGTACCTGGTAGGTGGCGGCCTCGCCGGCCCCGAGCACGAAGGTGCCGATGCCGTGTCGTGTCTGCACCAGGCCGGCGGCCTGCAGCTTGGAGATCGCCTCGCGCACGACGGTGCGGCTGACGCCGAACTCGTCGACCAGCGCCGTCTCGGTGGGCAGGCGGTCGCCGGTCTTCAGCACGCCGCCGCGGATGCGGTCCGACAGCGCCTCGACCAGGCCGTCGGCCAGCGAGCGTGGGCGGCGGCGCGGCGTGGCGGTGGAGGACGATGCGGTCAGCATGGGCGCCAGCTTATTGGACATCAGACAACTTGGACTCAGGGCTTTCCCGGCATGGGCGGCGGCAGGCTATCACCACAGAGCCCCACCAGCGGCGGGTCGGCATCGCCTATGCTCGCCAGCCCTTCCCCGAAGTCCTGCATCAGCGCCTTGTCTCCCGCCACCGCCCCCGACGACACCCGCATCACGCGCCTGCCCAACGGCGTGCGCATCGTGACGATCCGCATGCCGCATGTGCATACCGCCAGCATCGGCGTCTTCGTGCGCAGCGGCAGCGCGCACGAATCGAAGCTGGACAACGGCATCAGCCACTTCGTCGAGCACATGGTGTTCAAGGGCACGCTGATGCGCGACGCGCGCCGCATCAACCTCGACGCCGAGCGCCTGGGCGCCGAGGTCAACGCCCACACCGACAAGGACCACACCGGCTACACGATGCACGGCCGGCCGGCCGACGTGCCGCAGCTCGTCGAGATGCTGGCCGACCTGGTGCGCCACCCCACCTTCCCGGCCGAGGAGCTGGAACGCGAGCGACAGGTGCTGCTGCACGAGTGCACCGAGGACGAGGACGACCCGCTGTCGACCGCGTTCAAGCTCTTCGACAAGGCCTGCTGGGGCACCCACGCGCTGGCCCAGTCGGTCATCGGCCCGCGGCGCAACATCGAACGTTTCGGCCGCGACGCGCTGGTCGACTACCTGCGCCGCCAGTACACCGGCGCCAACGTCGTCGTCGGCGCCGCCGGCGACATCGACGTGCCGGCGTTCGAGGCCGCCGTCGAAGCCGCCTTCGGCACGATGGACGCCGGCCACGAGAACCTCGTCGCGGCGCCGGTCTACGCCGGCGGCGTGGCGACGAAACGCCTGTCGGGCAGCAGCCAGGCGCACCTGGTGCTGGGCTTCCCGCTGCCCGGGCTGGCGGCGCAGGACCCGGCCGGCGTGCTGGCCGCGGCCGTCTTCGGCGAAGGCATGAGTTCGCCGCTGATGGACCGCATCCGCGAGCAGCGTGGCCTGGCCTACTACACCGCCTGCTCGGCCGACGTGCTCGACGTCGCCGGCCAGTTCGTCGTCGAGGCCTCGACCTCGCCCGGGCAGATCGACGAACTGCTGGCCGAGACGCTGGCGCTGCTGAAGGCCCAGGCCGCCCAGGTCGGCGACGAGGACCTGGAACGTGCCAAGGCCCAGCTCGCGGTGCGCCGGCTGCGCGCCCATGAGCGCCCCTACCGGCGCCTGGAAGACGCGGTGCTGGACCTCTACGCCACCGGTGCCGTCTGCGACACGCGCACCTGGTGCGCACGCATCGACGCGGTGCCGGCCGAGACCGTGCGCGCGGCTTTCGCGCGCATGCTGGCCGCCGGGCCGACGATCGCCTTGTCGGGCGAGCTGCCGCGCGCCGCCGGCGAACGCGTGCGTTCGCTGCTCGCCGCGGCCTGAACCGGAGTCAGCGCGCCGGGTAGCGGCGCAGCGTGCGGTAGCCCCCGGCCGACTGCACGAGCGCATAGGCGTCGGCGGTCCAGCGGCAGGTCAGCGGCTCGTCCGGCGGCACGGCGCCGTCGGCCTCGCGGGCCAGCGTCAGATGAGGCTTGAAGGGTCGGCGCTCGACCGGCAGCGCCAAGGCCTGCAGCGCGTCGGCCAGGCGGCCGTGCAGGGCGGTCAGCGCCGGCGGCACCGTCTCCGGCATCGCCAGCGCGAGCCCGCCGCGCCACAGCGCGGGCCGGCTGAACGACAGCTCGAAGGGCTCGAAGTCGACGGCCAGGCCAGCGGCCACCTCGGCGATGCGTGCCATCGGCACCTGACCGATGAAGTGCAGCGTCAGGTGCAGGCGATCGGGCGCCGTCGGGCGGGCACCGCGTGGCCAGTGCCAGCGGCGCTGCCAGTCGACCAGCGCCTCGCGCGCCGCGGCGTCGGGCCAGACGGCGAGGAACAGCCGCGCCGTCGGCCCCGCTGCCATCGCCGCAGCGATCAGCGCTTGGGCGGGCGGCCCTGGCCTTCGGGCCGCGGGCCGCGTTCACCACGCGGGCCTTGCGGACGCGCAGCGTCGCGGCGCGGGCCGGGGCCACGTTCACCGTCACGGCGCGGGCCGCGGTCGGGGCGCGGGCCCGGACGGTGTTCACGCGGCGGCATCGGCGGGCGTTCGGCGCGTTCGCGGCGAGCCTGTTCGAGCACGGCTTCGAGCTCGGTCTCGGCGATGCCCTTCAGCGCGCAGAAGTTGGCCGGCGTCAGCGTCGTCGTCTCGAAGGCACGCAGCAGCCCGGCGCGGTCGCGGCGGGCGTCGTGATCGGCCTGCTGCTGGCGGCGCGCCTCGGCGTCGGCGGCACGGGCCGCGGCGCGTTCGGCAGCGCGGCGCTGCTCGTTCACGCCGCGGCGGCGCGCGATCTCGGCGGCAGCCAGCTCGCGGTGCTCGGCGCTCAGCTCGCCGGCCGGCTGGCCGTCGAGGTCGTAGCGCTGCTCGGACTTCACCAGCGCCGACAGGTAGGCGTTGGATGTCGTGTAGCGGTGCAGGAAGACCGACAGCGTGCGGCGCGAGAAGACACCCGGCGCACGCGCCTGGATGTCGGCCTGGATGCGCAGCTTCAGCGGCTTGGCCGGCGGCGCGAACAGCGCAGGGAACAGCTCGGCCAGACGCGCGGCGCATTCGGCCGGCGACAGCTCGGGGGCACGCGGGGTGGCCGCAGCCGGTTCAACCGGTTCGGCCACGGGCTCGGCTGCCGTCTCGGGCGTCTCGGCCGTCTCGGGAGAAACGGACGCCGCGCCGGGTTCGGGCAGGTTTTGATCGTCGTCAGGCATGGAACACCGCGCGAAAAAGGTTCGGGATTGTCGCCGCAGCAGAGGACGTGTGGGCGGCGGTGGCGCAAGCGGGCAAGAAATCGGCCACCACGGCGTCGCTAAAGTCGGCTTTCAGCCTCAGGGAGCCCACGATGACGACACCCCGTTTCGTCCGCTCTGGCATCGCGGCGGCGGCGCTCACCGCCGCGGCCGCCGTCGCCCAGCCGCGTTTCGATTTCGACCGCACGCCCGGCACGCTGCCCAAGACGGTGCTGCCGTCGCGCTACGCGATCACCCTGGATCTGGACCCGGCCGCCGAACGCTTCAGCGGCCAGGGCACGATCACGCTGCGGCTGCGCCGCACGGTGCCCGCGATCGTGCTGCATGCCCACACGCTGCAGGCCCGCAGCGCGACGCTGCGCATCGGCGGCCACCGCCGGGCGCTGACGGTGCAGGCCGACGAGGCGACGCAGACCTGGCGCCTCTTGCCGGCCGACGGCAAGCCGTTGCCGGCGGGGCGCGCGACGCTCGATCTGTCCTGGGAAGGCAGGGTCAAGCGCAGCGACTCGGGCCTGTACCGCGCGCCCTACGGCGACGGCCGCCCGGGCGCGATGCTGGCGACGCAGCTCGAAGCCGTCTTCGCACGCATGGTCTTCCCGGCCTTCGATGAACCCGCGTTCCGTGCGGTCTTCGAGCTGGCGCTGCGCGTGCCCGACGGCGTGCAGGTGGTGTCCAACACCGCCGAACGCGAAGTCGTCGACGAGGGCCCCACGCGGCTGCACCGCTTCGCGCCGACGCCGCCGATGCCGAGCTATCTCGTCGCACTCGCCGCCGGCCGCTTCGACGCGCTGGCCGGGCGCGCCGCCGGCGTGCCGCTGCGCATCCTCACCGCGCCGGGCAAGGCGGCGCAGGGCGCCTACGCGCTGGAGGTCACCGAGCGTGTGCTGCCGTTCTACACCGCCTATTTCGGCCAGCCCTACGCACTGCCGAAGCTGGACCAGCTGGCGGTGCCGAGCACCCGTTTCGGCGCGATGGAGGATTGGGGGCTGATCTCGTACGCCGAGAGCACGCTGCTGTTCGACCCGGCGCGCAGCAACACGAACACACGCCGGCGCATCTTCTCGACCGTCGCGCACGAGGTCGCGCACCAGTGGTTCGGCAACCTCGTCACCGCCGCGTCCTGGGAGGAGATCTGGCTCAACGAAGCCTTCGCCACCTGGATGGCCGAGAAGGCCACCGAGCGCTTCAACCCCGAGTGGAACATCGCGCTGCGGCGGCGTGAAGCGATCGACGAGGCGATGACCCGCGACGCCGGCGACGCCACGCGTGCGATCCGTTCCGGCGCGGTGCCCGAGGACCGGGTCTTCGACGTCTTCGACGACATCACCTACGAAAAGGGCGGCGCGGTGCTGGCGATGCTGGAGCAGTGGATCGGGCCGCAGGTCTTCCGCGACGGGCTGGCGGCCTACATGGCCGAGCGACGCTTCTCCAACGCCACCGCCGGCGACCTCTGGCACCACATCGGCCGCGCCTCGGGCCGCGACGTCGCGGCAGTCGCAGCGAGCTGGACCGACCAGCCCGGTTTCCCGCTGGTGCAGGCCGCGAGCCGCTGCGAAGACGGCCACACCCGGCTGGAACTCAGCCAGCGCCGCTTCACGCTCGACGGCCATGCGGCGCCGGGCTTGTGGAAGCTGCCGCTGGTCGTGCAGCACGGCGGCCGTACGAGCTCGCTGCTGCTCGAAGGCACGCAGGCCAGCACCACGCTGCCCGGCTGCCCGGCCGCGCCGACGCTGCTGAACCCCGGCGGCCAGGGCTTCTACCGCGTCGCCTACTCACCGGACTGGCATGCCGCGCTGGCGGCACGCTTCGCCGAACTGCCGGCCACGGCGCAGGCGGCGCTGCTGGCCGACACGCTGGCACTGGCGCAGTCCGGGCGGCTGCCGATGGCCTCGGTGCTCGATCTGCTGGCGCAGCTGCCGGCGGTGCAGGGGCCGACACGGCCGGCGCTTTACGCCCAGGCACGGCGTGCTTTCGAGTTCCTCGACCAGAGCCTGCGCGACACCCCGACGCAGGCGCCGCTGCACGCTGCGGCGCGTGCACTGTTCGCGCCCGAGCTGGCCGCGCTCGGCTGGACACCCCGCCGCGGCGAAAGCAGCGAAGCCGAACAGCTGCGCAGCAGCCTGATCGCCGACCTCGCGGCCTATGGCGACGAGGCCGTGATCGCCCACGCCCGCGAACTCTTCGATGCCGACGTCGCCGGCCGCGCGCCGCTGCCGCCGGCGACCCGCCAGGGGGTCGTCTACGCCGTCGCCCGGCATGCCGACGAGGCGCGTTTCACGACGCTGCTGGCGCGCCTGGATGCCGCCACCAGCGAGGAGGACCGCTGGCTCTATGCGGTGGCGGCCGCCAGCGTGCCCGACGCGGCATTGGCCCGCCGGCTGCTGGCCCACGCGCTGGACGGCACGCTGCCAGCCAACATCGCGACGACGCTGCCGCAGAGGGTCGGCCAGGCGCCCGGGCATGCCACGCTGGCCTACGAGTTCGTGCTCGCCGAGTTCGGGCGTCTGAGCGAGCTGGCCGGGCCGATGTTCGGTGCCCGGGCCTGGCTGCTGCCGGACACCGTGTCGGCGTCGGCCGATGCCGAGTTCGCGCGGCGCCTGCTGGCCGACCAGCAGCGCCTGGTCGGCGACCCCGGCGCCGCAGCGGCGGCCAGCGTGGCCTCGCGCATCGGCCTGCGCGCCCAGGTGCGTGCCGCCGAGGCGCCGCGGCTGGCGCCGGCGCTGCAGGCGCTGGCCGAGCAGTTGGCGCGTCGCTGATCAGGCCGCCGCGTCGTCGAGCACGACACGGTTCTTGCCCGCCGCCTTGGCGCGCAGGCAGGCGCGGCCGGCACGGTCGACCAGCACCACCGGCGATTCGTCGCCCGGGCTCAGCATCGCGACGCCGACGCTCACCGTGACCGGGATGCGCCGGCCGTCGGTGGCTTCGAAGCCATGCGTGCCGACCGCGCTGCGGATGCGCTCCATCACGGCCGCGGCCGCTTCGGCCGGAGTGTCGGGCAGGACGACGCAGAATTCCTCGCCGCCGTAGCGCGCCAGCCAGTCGACCAGCCGCACGTTGCCGCTGGCCAGCGCCGCGAACTCGCGCAGCACGCCGTCGCCCGAGGGCCAGCCGAAGCCGGCGTTGATGCCGTGGAAGTCGTCGATGTCCAGCAGCGCCAGCGCCAGCGGCCGGCCGCTGCGCTGGGCCTGGCAGACCTCGCGCGTCAGCCGTTCGTCGAAGTAGCGCCGGTTGTGCGCGCCGGTCAGCGCGTCCTGCAGCGCCTGGCGGCGTGCGCCTTCGACCAGGCGCCGCCCCATGTCGCCGACGATGCGCGCCAGGCGGTCGCTGAAGACCTTGGTGACCTCGTTGAAGCGCTCGAGGTCGGCATCGATGTCGGGCGCGACGTAGCCGCCGGCGGCGGTCTCGAAGCACATCAGGCGGTTGCGGCCGGCGCCCTTGGCCTCGTACATCGCGGCGTCGGCCTGGCGCATCACCTCGCTCTCGGTGAAATGCGGCCGCAGCACCGTCATGCCGGCGCTGGCCGTCAGCACGACGCTGCGGCCGATGGCCGGCACCTCGATCGGCCGCGACAGGCGCTCGAGCAGCGCGTGCGCGTTGTTGACCAGGGTCTGCAGGTCGTAGCGCGCCAGCAGCAGCACGAACTCGTCGCCACCGACGCGGCCGATCGAGTCGTCCGGCGAGGCGCCGGCGGCCAGCATCTCGGCCGCGCTGCGCAGCAGCTGGTCGCCGACGGCGTGGCCGAACTCGTCGTTGACGTGGCGGAAGCGGTCCAGATCCAGCCGTACCAACCCACGAACCTCGCCGGGCAGCATCTCTTCCAGCACCTTGCGCAGGCGCAGGCCGAAGGCGCGGCGGTTCAGCAGGCCGGTGACGACGTCGCGGTGCAGCCAGGCGGCGTCGCGGTCGCGGCGGATCAGCCGTTCCAGGCGCGCCGCGACGTGCGGCGTCGCCTGCGGCAGGCGCACGACTTCGTCGCGCAGGTCACAGGCCTCCAGCGCGACGGCTTCGGCGGCCTCGTCGTGCGCCAGCACCAGCGTCGGCCTTCGATCGCCGGCACAGGCGCTGCGGAGCGCGGCCTCGTCGGCCAGCGACGCGGTCGGCAGCACCCTCAGGTCGGCCGCCATCCGCGACGCGGCGGCCAGGGTCTGTTCGATGACGGTGTAGCCCGCCTTGCGCAAGTTCGCCGCCGCGGTGTCCGCTTGGCTGGCGTCGTCCGGAACGATCCAGACGATGGTTTCCGGTGCCATCTGTCCTCCCGGGACGGCGGGAGCATGCAAACGACGCATGAAACACCCGGGTGATCCGTCCCCCGACGGATTCTGATGGCCGCCAACCTGCTGCGGATTTGCGCCAGCACCGGGTGCAGTGCCGATCGATCGGCTTCGGGGCTCAATCATTTGTGGTTCTTGTGAATCAGTTCACGCGAGATATCCCACAAGACGCTCGCAAGGCGAGGGAAATAGCCGATCAAGAGAATCTGGAATTCATCCGATCTGCCCACCGTGAAGCCCACCCCTGATCCGCGCCCGGACTCCGGGAACCTTGCTTGCCTCGGCAACCCCGAGGTGTCCGGTACGCGGACGCCGGGAGGACGTCGCGTGATCTCCGGCTTCAAGCGCCTGCTGGTTCGCAGTCTGGCGGTCGGTCTGACCGGCTGCGCCAGCGTGCCCGGCCCGACCACCGGCGGCATCACCACCACCCCGGCGCTGGAGATCGGTGGTCGCAGCTATACCGCCGAATGGGCGCTGCCCGTCGGCGAGCCGCAGGCGCTGCTGGTGCTGCAGCACGGCTTCACGCGCAGCTGCGCCAACCTGCGCGAGACCACGCGGCGCATCGCCCGCCAGGGGCTGGCCACGCTCTGCATCGACGCCGACATGGCGCACGGCAATCCCGAGCTCGCCGACGCGATGGCGAAGACGCTGCTGGGCACTCTGACGCTGCCCGACGGGCGACCGCTGCCGCGACGCATCGTCGTCGGCGGCCACTCGGCGGGAGCGGCCTTCGCGGCGCGCCTGGGATGGCGGCTGGACGCCGCGGCGCCCGAACGCCTTGCCGGCGCGCTGCTGCTCGATCCGGTGCCGGTCGACGGTTTCGCCGACCAGTTGCGCGCCGTGTCGCACGGCGGCGAGCGCCCGGTGCTGGCCATCGCCGCCGCTCCCAGTGGCTGCAACGCCGAGCAGATCGCGATGCCGGTGCTGCGCCAGCTGCGCGACGAAGCCAGCGCCGCCGGCCACGACAGCGTCACCGACGTGCGCATGGGCGCCGGCTCGACACACGTCGACGCCGAAGGCGAAGACAGCGACTGGGTCGGCCGCACGTTCTGCGGCACGCCGCAGGCGGTCAACGTCGAACGTGTGCGCACGCTGGCCGCCGGCTGGGCCGCCGAGCTCGCGGCGGGACGGGTGCCACGTCCCGAGACGCTGGCCACCGCGGCCGAACGTCCCTGAGCGCCGGCATCCGCCGGCTTTTTTTTGCCCGCTCCGGCGCGGCTTGGCCGCCCCACCTGCAGCCTGCGCGCGCCGACGTTGTTATCCAGTATTGGTCTTATTTTTCTACGTGGTAGTCGTAGTAGAGGCCGCCTGGCCTGTGCACAAGTCCCGAACCGCCTTTCGGATCAAGAACTTGCGTGGCCTCCAACACTGTGGGCCGACCCCGGTACGAGTTCAGCCGCGTTTCTGGACAACCCGGCGGCAAGCCCTTCGGCTGTGGATAACCGGGGGCTTACGCGAAAGAAGCCCCCAGACTTGTCCACATTGTGGGCGGTGCTGTGGACAAGCTGTGTTCAAGCCGGCATCGCCGGCGACGTTCAGCGGCGGCGTCCGAACAGGTCTGCGAGCCAGCGCCTGAAGACCGTCCACAGCAGCGCCAGCGCGTTCAGTTCACGCGGTGGCGGCGGCGCAGCGGGTGTTGGCGGCGGCGGCTGGGGGCTGTCATCCTGGGCGTCGGATGCGGCCGCGGGGGCCGGCTGCAGCGCCGCAGCGGCCTGGCCGAAGTTGGCGACGAACTGCGCCAGCATCGCGTCGGAGACCGGCACCAGCAGCCGGCTGCCGAACTGCGCCAGCTTGCCGGAGACCGAGACGGTGGCTTCGCCGACGAGGGTCGAGCTGCCCGGGGCGTCGCCGGGCTCCAGCCGGGCGCTGAGGTTCATCGAGGCCGAGGAGCCGGCCTTGTCGGCGCCCTTGCCGATCATCTGCAGGCGGTGCTCGCCGGCGTCCAGCGCCAGCACCTCGACCTCGCCGGCGAAGTTCATCATCGCCGGGCCGACCTTGGTCTTCACCAGGCCCTTGTAGTGCGTGTCGTCGAGCTGCTCGGTGATCGCGGCGCCGGGCAGGCAGGCCGCGGTAGCGCGAACGTCGGAGAGCACGGCCCAGGCGGCATCGAGGCCGACCGGCAGCGCGTAGCGCTTGTCGAGTCTGAATTCCATCGCGGCGGGGGCGGTGCCGCGTGCCGCCGGGAGCGTTGCGCGGCTTCCGGTAGTGGTTCGGCCCATCCTAGCGGGGACCCGGCCGCGCGGCTCTCAGGTCGATTGCTGACCTTATCAGGCTTTTCCCGTGGGGGCGAGCCTTGATGCCACGGGGTGCTCGGACACCTTGCGCCGGCGGGTGCGAGGTTCAGAATGGGTTCGTCGAAGAGGAGTACGAACGATGAAAGCGCAAGTCCAGACCCCAGCCCGGTTCGTGGCCCCGAAGCTCGAGGAGGACCTGCCGCTGGACGCCTCGGCCCCGGGCGAGGGCGAGATCATCGAACGGCCCGACGGCTGGTACTGGCTGGCCGCCACCGGGCGCCAGGAGTTCGGCCCCTACGACACCGAGGACGAAGCGCTGCAGGCGATGGAAGCCGCCTGCGACGGCGAGATCGAACCCGGCGAGACCCTCTTCGAGGCCGAGCAGGAGCTCGGCATCGCCGACTGGCTGGATCCGGACACCGGCGAGCCCGCCGAAGGCGTGCACACCCGCCTGGAAGACCACTGAGCGGCGGCTAGAACCCCGCGCCTGGCTGGGCCAGGTACTCCTGCTCGGCGGCCGTGCTGGCGCGGCCGAGCACCGCGTTGCGGTGCGGGAAGCGGCCGAAACGCCGGATCACCTCCCGGTGACGCTCGGCATAGTCGAGCGCGTCGGCCAGACGTTTGTCTTCGGCCGCCAGCGCGCTGAAGAGCCGCACCGACTCGTCCTGCAGCGCCAGGCTTTCGGCGTGTTCGAACGGCAGGTAGGCGAACCAGCGTTCGATCGTCGTCAGTCTGCGGTCGGCACCGCTGGCCACCAGCGCCTGGGCCAGCGCCAAGGCGCGGCCATCGCCGGCGAAGGCACGTGGCTGGCCGCGGAAGACGTTGCGCGTGAACTGGTCGAGCAGCAGGATCTCGGCCAGCGGACAGGCCGCCCACTCGGCCGGCAGCGTGCCGGCGAGTGCCGCCTCGATGTCGGCGCCGAACTGCTCGGCGACGAGGCGGTCGAAGGCGTCGCTCTTGCGGAACCAGTCGGCCCGCACCGCTTGCGGCGGCGGGCCGAACCAGAACGCGAGCGTGGCGGCCGGGGTGCTTATTTGGCCCCCGCCTTGAAGGCCGTGAAGATGCGCGTCTGCACGCGGCGGATGTCCTGCGGCACGGCGTCCGGCGAGGTCAGCTTCTTCATGTCTTCGGGCGACAGGAAGACCGTCGGGTTGGTCGCCACTTCCTTCTTGACGAACTTCTTCGAGGCCGCGTTCGGGTTGGCGTAGAAGACCTTGTTCGTCAGCGCCGCGTGCACCTCGGGGCGCAGGATGTAGTTGATGAACAGGTGCGCGTTCTTCGGGTGCTCGGCGTCCTTCGGGATGGCCATCGAGTCGAAGAACATCGTCGCGCCGCTCGGCGGGATCAGCACCTGGATCTCGACGCCGGTCTTGCTGTCGATCGCACGCTGGCGCGAGATGTTCATGTCGCCGGCGTAGCCCATCACCAGGCACAGCGAGCCGTTGGCCATCTCGTCGATGTAGCCCGACGACGAGAAGCGCGTGATGTAGGGGCGCGCCTTGGCGAGCACGTCGCGCGCGGCGTCGTAGTCCTTGGCGTTCTTGCTGTACGGCGGCTTGCCGGCGTAGATCATCGCCACCGGCATCACTTCGGAGGCCGAGTCGAGCATGCTGACGCCGCAGCCCTTCAGCTTGCTGGCGTATTCGGGCTTGAACAGCAGGTCCCAGGCGTTGGCCGGCATCGGCGTCGAGCCCAGCGCGGCCTTGACCTTCTTGACGTTGATGCCGACGGTGACGTAACCCCAGAGCCAGTCGACGAGGTACTGGTTGCCCGGGTCGACTTTGGCCATCTGCTCGAGCACCGCCGGGTCGAGGTTCTTCCAGTTCGGCAGCAGCGACTTGTCGAGCTTCTGGAACAGGCCGCCTTCGATCTGCGCCTTCGCGAAGTGCGCGCCCGGCACGACGATGTCGTAGCCGGTCTTCCCGGCCACCAGCTTGGCGTGCAGGATCTCGTTGCTGTCGAAGATGTCGTACCGGACCTTGATGCCGGTTTCCTTCTCGAAGTTCTTGAGCGTGTCTTCGGCGATGTACTCGGCCCAGTTGTAGATGTTCAGGACCTTGGGCTCGGTGTTCTGCGCGCCCGCGGCGAAAGCCACGGTGGCGGCGCCGACGGCGAGCAGCGAACGCAGGACACGGGAAGTGCGGGACATGGAGGCTTTCCTTCGGGGCGGCTAAGGGCCAGACGGGAACGGATCAACCCGGATTTTGGCCGACCGCCGCCTCGCGCCTCTTGAACATGGCCCAACCTTCCATGGACATCACGGCTTCGTCGCGCTGGTTGAACACCGTCCAGGTCGATCGCACCAGGCCGACGGTCGGCCGGCTGCCCATCGGCCGGGCCTCGGTGACCTCCATGCGCACCTTCAGCGTGTCGCCCGGAAAGACCGGCTTCATCCAGCGCAGGTTCTCCAGCCCGGGCGACCCGAGGCTGGCGGCGTCGAGCAGGTACTCGTCGCACATCATGCGCATCGTCATCGCCGCGGTGTGCCAGCCGCTGGCGCACAGGCCCTTGAACAGCGAATGCTTGGCGGCCTCCTCGTCGACGTGGAAAGGCTGCGGGTCGAACTGGCGTGCGAACTCGACGATAGCTTCGCGTGTGACGGTGGTGGCGCCGAACTCGCGCACGGTGCCGGCGGGGAAGTCTTCCCAGTGATAACGCTTGTCCATGCGGCGCAGGATAGCGGCGGCGCGGCGACAATGCCGCCGCTTTCGACTTACCCTTGTCACCCATGACGCAACTGATCCTGGGCCTCGTGCTGTTCCTGGGCGCGCACTCGGTGCGCATCTACGGCGATGACTGGCGCACCCGCATGCGCGCCCGGCTGGGCGAGAACGGCTTCAAGGGCCTGTACTCGGTGCTGTCGCTGGTCGGCCTGGTGCTGATCGTGCGCGGTTACGGCGACGCGCGGCTGGACCCGGTGGCGCTGTGGACGCCGATGCTCTGGACGCGCCACCTCGCGGCGCTGCTCGTGCTGATCGCCTTCGTCCTGAACTTCGCCGCCTACGTGCCCGGCAACCAGATCAAGGCGAAGCTGCACCACCCGATGATCCTCGGCGTCAAGGTCTGGGCCTTCGCGCACCTGCTGGCCAACCACACGCTGGCCGACGTCGTGCTGTTCGGCAGCTTCCTGGTCTGGGCGGTGCTGGACTACCGCTCGGCGCGCCAGCGCGACGCCCGTGCCGGTACCGTCTACGCGCCGGGCCGGCTGTCGATGACGCTGGTGACGGTGGCCGTCGGTGTCGCCGGCTGGGCGGTGTTCGCGTTCTGGCTGCATGGCTGGCTGTTCGGCGTGCGGCCGTTTGGCTGAGCCGTTCTCAGGACTTGGTGAACGGGTGTGAGGAATTCACCACCCGTTCGGGGGGCCGGACGCCCCGAAGCGATGAATCCGGACTTCCGGGTGATGGCGGCCGGCGCGCCGGCGCGTCACGATGCGGGCATCCGAATCGCTTGAGGGGGCGACGATGTCCACGGTCTTCTTTCCGCGCCGGCGTGGGCGGTCGGCAGAGCTGCCGATGTCGATGGCCGAGGCGGCAACACGCGGTGTCGCGGCGCCGGCCTGCGGCTGGTACGAGTCCAGTCTCGAACTGATGCAAGGCCTGGCCGTCACCGAACACGCCGGCCTCGACGAACTCTTCCCCACCGACTTCGCCGAGCCCGGATCGGCTGCGGCACGCACCGGCGGCAACGGCGGCTGACGTTTCGTCGCCGCCGCCTGCCGTTCGTCGGCCTGCGGCGCCGGTCGTCGCAAGCCGCTCGCGACGCACCAGCGCGCTGCCTACAGTGGACTCCATCGCAGCACGTCACCCCGAAGGAGCCCACGATGACCACCCGCTTCGCCCCCCGCCTGATCGCGCTGGCCAGCGCGGCCTTCTTCACCGTCGTGATGCTCTCGGGCATCAACTCGCTGGCCGTCGGCGACGGTGCTTCGGCCTACATCGCGCAGAGCGCCGCGGCCGCCGCCCGCGCCTGAACCGCCTCCGCCCCTCGACGCCCGGCCCTGGCCGGGCGTTCGTCTTTCAGAGGCCGGTCTCCGCGTTCGTGCGGAGCGACATTGGCCGGCGCTTTGCTTAGCCTGGGCTCCACCCCGTCAAGGAGCCCCGTCCATGCCCCAGATCGTGCGCCCGCTCGCCGTCCTCGCCCTGGCCCTCGCCGCGTCGGCCGCGTCCGCCCAGTCCACGCTCGAGAAGGTCAAGGCCAGCGGCACGATCGGCGTCGCCTACCGCGAGTCGTCGATCCCGTTCTCCTACCTCGACGACAAGGCGCAGCCGGTCGGCTTCGGCTTCGAGATCTGCGGTCGCGTCGTCGACGAGGTGAAGAAGGTCACCGGCCGATCCGACCTGAAGGTCAACCTGCAGTCGGTGACCAGTGCCAACCGCATCCCGCTGCTGGTCAACGGCACGATCGACATCGAGTGCGGCTCGACGACCAACAACAGCGAGCGCGCCAAGCAGGTGGCGTTCGCGATCAACTACTTCTACACCGGCACGCGCTTCCTGGTGCGTGCCGACTCGGGCATCAAGTCGCTCGCCGACCTGCACGGCAAGGTGCTGGTGTCGACCACCGGCACGACCAACTTCCGCATCCTGCGCACGCTGATCAGCGAGAACAAGCTGCCGATCGAACTGATCGGCGCCAAGGACCACGCCGAGGCCGCGCTGCTGGTGCAAAGCGGCCGTGCCGCGGCCTTCGGCATGGACGACATCCTGCTGTACGGCCTGCGCGCGAGCTCGGCCAACCCGGCGGAGCTGGCCGTCGTCGGCGAATCGATCCAGGTCGAGCCCTACGCGATCATGGTCCGCAAGGACGACCCTGCCTTCAAGCAACTCGTCGACCGCGTGCTCGCCGGGCTGATGAAGAGCGGCGAGTTCGAGAAGCTCTACCGCAAGTGGTTCCTGTCGCCGATCCCGCCCAAGGGCATCGTGCTGAACGCACCGATGGGCAAGGAACTGCAGGACAACCTGAAGGCGCTGTCGGACAAGCCCGCCACCTGATGGACTGAGGCGCCGGCACCACGGCGTCACCGGTCTTCGCATCGCGGCAATGCGGCTGGGCGATGATGTCGCCCTGGCCGGCCGCGTGCCGGCGCCCAGGAGAACTCGATGCAGCAGATCAACCGCCGGCGCTGGCTGTCGCTGGCGCTGTCCTCGCCGGTGGTGCTCGCCGGTTGCGGGGGCGGGACCGACACGAGCAAGGCCCATGTCCGGTTCATCAACGCCAGTTCCTACGACGCGCTGACGCTCGAAGTCGACGGCGACAAGCTGTTCAGCTCGATCGCCTACGGCGACGAGACCAAGTACAAGGACGTCGACCCGAGCGACTGCGACTCGACGATCTCGCGCAGCAGTTCGGCCACCGCGCTGATCTCGACCTTCACGCCCAGCCTGTCCGAGGACGACGACTACACGATCCTCGCCTGGGGCCCGGTCGGCAAGCTCGGCTGGCAACTGCTCGACGAGAACACCTCCGACCCGAAGGACGACAAGACCAAGGTGCGTGTCTTCAACGGCGCCACCGACGCCGGCGCGCTCGACGTCTACATCACCGCCGCGGACGACACGCTGGCCGATTCGGTGGCGATGCAGTCGTCGGCGGCCGTCGGCACGCTCAACGAGTTCGTCACCATCGACAAGGGCACCTGGCGCGTGCGGGTCACCGCCGCCGGCAGCAAGACCGATGTGCGGCTGGACGTTTCCGGCGTGGTCTTCGGCGGCGGCACCGTCTACACGCTGACGCTGGCCGCAGCCACCAGCGGCGTGCTCGTCAACGGCCTGCTGCTGCGCGAGCAGAAATCGGCGCTGACGCGTGTCGACGTCGCCGACGCACGCGTGCGCATCGCCGGTGCCGCGGCGGCGAATGCGACGGTCAGCGCCACGGTCGACGGCACCGAACTGCTTTCTTCGGGCTCGCCGGTGGTCAGCGACTACGCGCTGGTCGACGTCGGCACGCCGACCGTCACCGCGGCGATCGGCACCACCGACGTCAGCGGCGTGCTGCCCGCACAGACGCTGGTCGCGGGTGTCGACTACACGCTGGTCGTCTACGGCAACGCGGCCGCGCCTGTGGCGGTCTGGATCCAGGACGACAACACGCTGTCGACCAGCAGCACCAAGGCCAAGATCCGGCTGATCAACGCGGTCAGCGACCTGGGCTCGACCTTGTCGCTGAAGCTCGGCTCGTCGCAGCTGGTCTCGGGCGTCGCGGTCGGCGCAGCCTCGTCGTACGCCGAGGTGTCGTCGACGACCAGCGGCACGCTGACCGTCACCTCGCCAGCGCTCAGCGGTTCGGTGCTGACGCTGAGCGACCAGATCATCGAGGCCGGCAAGGTCTACACGGTGCTCGTCGGTGGCGCCAGCGGCGCCGCGGCCGGCGACCTGGTGGAGGACCACTGATGCGGCGCCTCGTGCTGGCTGCGGCCGCGCTGCTGGCGGCCGGCGCCGCGGCGGCCGAGCCGATCGGCGAGGTCGACACCGTCTTCAAGCTGATCGGCCCGGACCACAAGATTGTCGTCGACGCCTACGACGACCCGGGCGTCAAGGGCGTGACCTGCTACGTCTCGCGCGCCAAGACCGGCGGCATCAAGGGTGGACTGGGCCTGGCCGAGGACAAGTCGGACGCCTCGATCGCCTGCCGCCAGACCGGGCCGATCTCGTTCGCCAAGCCGCTGCCGCAGCAGGAAGACATGTTCAGCGAACGCATCTCGCTGGTCTTCAAGCGCCTGCACGTGGTGCGCATGGTCGACGCCGGGCGCAACACGCTGGTCTACCTGACCTATTCCGACCGTGTCATCGAAGGCTCGCCGCAGAACGCGGTGACCGCGGTGCCGGTCGACCGCGCGACGCCGATCCCGCTCAAGCGCTGAGCGTTCGCGGCGCCGCGCCCCGGCCGGTCAGGCGAGGCGGCCGGCGCGGAAGTCTTCGACGGCTTCGAAGATCTCGCGGTTGCTGTTCATCACGAACGGCCCGTACTGCGCGATCGGCTCGCCCAGCGGCCGGCCGGCAACGAGCAGCAGGCGTGCGCCTGCCGTGCCGCCGGTGACGACGATGCCGTCGCCGCGGTTGGACATGATCGCCATCGGCCCGGGCTCCAGCGACCGGCCGCCGAGCTCGACGGCACCGTGCACGACGACGACGAAGGCGTTGTGCGCCGCCGGCAGCGCCTGCTCGAAACGGGCGCCGGGCGCGAGTTCGAGGTCGACGATCAGCGGCTCGGTCGTCTCGCGCTCGACGGCGCCGCCGACACCGTGCGTGCGGCCGGCGACGACGCGTGCGCGCACGCCTTCGCCGCGCCACTCGGGCACCTGATCGGCCTCGATGTCGCGGTACCAGGGCTCGCGCATCTTCTCGCGCGCCGGCAGGTTCAGCCACAGCTGGAAGCCGTCCATGCGGCCGTCCTGCTGCTCGGGCATCTCGCTGTGCACCAGGCCGCGGCCGGCGGTCATCCACTGCACGCCGCCGGGGCCGACACGGCCTTCGTGGCCGGCGCTGTCGCGGTGGCGCATGCGGCCTTCGACCATCACCGTGACGGTCTCGAAGCCGCGGTGCGGGTGGTCGGGGAAGCCGGCGATGTAGTCCTCGGCGCGGTCGGTCGCGAAGCGGTCGAGCATCAGGAAGGGGTCGAGCCGGCGCTGCAGGTCGTGCGTCAGCAGGCGCACGAGCTTCACGCCGGCGCCGTCCTGCGTCGGCTGGCCGGCGACCAGGCGTTCGATGGGACGCGGGTCGAGCAGGGTGGGGGTGAGGGTGCTGTCCATGCTCCGCACTGTAGGAAGCCGGCGGCCTTCCGGGGTTCAGTCGCTCTGTATGCAGCGTTCGGCCGGGGTTACCGGCCCTCACACGGAACGGGGCTTGCCCGGGTGAGCACCCGAGCCCCCCACGACCAGAATGCGCCGGACCCCACCGGTCGCAGGAGAGCGCCGAATGCCCGACGCAGTTTCCGAGCTTGCCGCCCGTTTCCGCGCGGTGCGCGCCCACAGCGAAGCCCTGGCAGCACCCTTGTCCGCCGAAGACCAGCAGCTGCAGGCGATGCCCGACGCCAGCCCGACGAAGTGGCATCTGGCGCACACCAGCTGGTTCTTCGAAGCCGTGGTGCTGGCGCCGCACGCACCCGGCTTCCGCCCCTACGACGAACGCTGGGCGCGGCTGTTCAACTCCTATTACGAGAGCCTGGGGCCGCGCCACCCGCGGCCGCAGCGTGGGCTGCTGTCACGGCCGTCGCTGGACGAGGTGCTGGCCTGGCGCCGGGTCGTCGACGCCGGCATGAGCGCCTTCATCGCCGGAGCCGACGCCGACACGCGCGCGGCGGCCTTCCCGCTGGTCGAACTGGGTCTGCAGCACGAGCAGCAGCACCAGGAGCTGATGCAGACCGACATCCTCGCCGCGCTGGCGCTGAACCCGCTGGCGCCGGCGGCCTTCCCCGGCGAGCCGCCGCCGTGGCCGGCGGGTGTCGCGGGCTGGCTGGGATTCGACGGCGGCGAGGTCGGGATCGGCCACGCCGGCGCCGGTTTCGCCTTCGACAACGAGACGCCGCGCCACGCCGTGCGGCTGCAGCCTTATGAACTTGCACGCCGGCTGGTGACGAACGCCGAGTTCCAGGCCTTCGTCGACGACGGCGGCTACCGCCGTGCGGCGCTGTGGCTGTCCGACGGCTGGGCCGCGGTTCAGTCGCAGGGCTGGACCGGCCCGCTCTACTGGCGGGAGGACGGCAGCGAGTTCACGCCGCACGGCCCGCAACCGCGTGCGCCGCAGGCGCCGGTGCGCCACCTGTCGTTCTATGAAGCCGCGGCCTACGCCGAATGGGCCGGCGCGCGCCTGCCGACCGAGGCCGAGTGGGAACATGCGGCGAACTCGCCCGCGCCGCCGTCGCAGTGTTTCGGCGCGCTCTGGCAATGGACCCGTTCGTCCTACGGTCCTTACCCGCGCTACCGTCCCTGGGCCGGTGCGGTCGGCGAATACAACGGCAAGTTCATGGTCGGCCAGATCGTGCTGCGCGGCAGTTCGTTCGCGACGCCGCCCGGCCATGCACGCGCCAGCTATCGCAACTTCTTTCCGCCCGGGGCGCGCTGGCAGTTCAGCGGGCTCAGGCTGGCGCGCGACGCATGAGCTTCGAGTACGACTTCATCGCCGGGCTGCGCGCCCGGCGCATCGCGCCCAAGTGGTTCTACGACGCCGAGGGTTCGCGCCTGTTCGAGCGCATCTGCGAACTGCCCGAGTACTACCCGACACGCACCGAGCTCGCGCTGCTGGACCGCCACGCCGACGAGTTCGCGGCGCGCATCGGCCCGGGTGCCGAGATCGTCGAGTTCGGCGCCGGCGCCAGCGTCAAGGTGCGGCTGCTGCTGCAGGCGCTGAAGGCGCCGCGGCGCTTCGTGCCGATCGACATCTCCGGCGAGCACCTGGCCGAAGCGGCGGCGGCGCTGCGCGCCGACTTTCCCGGCCTGGCCGTCGAGCCGCTGGCGGCCGATTTCACCGCGGCGCTGGAGCTGCCGCCGCCGGCCGGGCGGCGCATCGGCTTCTTCCCCGGCAGTTCGATCGGCAACTTCGAGCCCGCCGAGGCCTGCGCGCTGCTGGCGCGTTTCCGCCACTGGCTGGACGGCGGCGCGCTGCTGATCGGCGTCGACCTGTTCAAGGAGCCGGCGCTGCTGCACGCGGCCTACAACGACGCCCAGGGCGTGACCGCGGCCTTCAACCTCAACCTGCTGGCGCGTGCCAACCGCGAACTGGGTGCGGACTTCGATCTTTCGGCCTGGGCGCACGCGGCGTTCTACCATCCGCCTTTGCGCCGCATCGAGATGCATCTGGTCAGCCGCCGCCGTCAGGCGGTGCGCGTCGCCGGCGAGGTCTTCGAGTTCGACGAGGGCGACAGCCTGCACACCGAGAACTCGTACAAGTACAGCGTCGACGGCTTCCGGGCCCTCGCGCGGCGCGCCGGCTTCGAGCCGGGCCCGGTCTGGACCGACGCGGCGAGGCGTTTCTCGCTGCACTGGCTGGAGCCGGCCGGCGGCGTCAGCGAGAGGACATCGGGATGAAAGCGATCTGGAAAGGCACCGTCGTCGCCGAGAGCGACGACACGGTCATCGTCGAAGGCAACCACTACTTCCCCGCCGCGGCGGTGAAGTCGCAGTACCTGCTGCCGAGCAACACGCGCACGATGTGCTCGTGGAAGGGCGAGGCGCGTTATCACACGCTGTTCGTCGACGGCGACGCCAACCCCGACGCCGCCTGGTACTACCCGCAGCCGAAGGAAGCCGCGGCCAACATCCAGGGCCGCATCGCGTTCTGGAAGGGCGTTCAGGTCGTCGAGTGAGCGTCGAGTGAGCGCCGCGCTCGGCGCCGTGCACCGGCGCCGTCTGCGCGAGATCTGGCGCTCGGCCGGCTGGCCCTGCCGCGACGCCGTCGAGATCGACCTGCTGGCCGCCGGGCTGCTTCAGCGCCGCTGGGACGAGGCCGGGCGCGAGACGCTCGTCGTCACCGACGCCGGCATCACGCTGCTGGCGGCGACGCTGACACGCAACCGCGCCGCCTTCGACGCCCACGAGGCGCTGGTCGCGCGGGTCGCGCGCGAGATGCAGCGCGCCGGGCGCATCGTCTGGCGCGGCCTGTCGCTGCGCGCGCCGCTGGCCGGCGAGGACGGCGGCACACGCTGGGCGACGGCGATGCCCGACGTCTTCTCGATCCGCCACACGACGGTCGAGGACTACGCCGAGCCGGTGGTGCACGAGATCAAGGTGCGGCGCGCCGATCTGCTGGCCGACCTGCGCCGCCCCGACAAGGGCACCGCCTACCGCGCGCTGGCCAGCCAGTGCTGGTACGTCTTCAGCGAAGGCATCGCCACGCCCGACGAGGTGCCCGAGCCTTACGGCGTGATGCTGGCCTGCGCTGACGGCCGGCTGGAAGTCGCGCGTGCCGCGCCGCGCCGGGCGGCGCGGGTGCCGTTCTCGGTCTGGATGGCGCTGGCCCGGGCCAATGCCGAACCGCCCGACGAGGACGACGGCCAGGCCGGGCTGGCCTGCGCCGAACCCGAGGGCTGAAAAAAACGGGCCGGCATCTGCCGGCCCGACGGACGAAGTCGTCTCTGTGTGTCAGACGGTCTGGGCACGACGGCGCTTGGCGCCGACGAGGCCGGCGATGGCCAGGCCGGCCAGGGCCAGCGAGCCCGGTTCGGGGACGCTGCCGCCACTGCCGCCGCCGGACTGCGTCGTGCCGGTGAAGGACAGCAGCTTGAAGTAGTCGTTGCCGGCGCCCAGGACGTTGTCGTTACGGTCGTCGCCAGTAGAGGCGCCGAAGTAGCTGCTGATCAGCCACCAGCTCGAATAGCCGCCGCCGTTGAAGCTCCACGAATAGCTCGGGTCGACATCGCTGCTGGAGACCAGCGTCCAGCCGCTGCCCGCGGTCGTCAGGCCGGCGACCGTGGTCTTGGTGAGGTCCGGCGTGCCTTGGCCGGTCCAGCGCAGCACCGAGATGTCGGCGTCGGTCTGATACCAGCCGATCGACAGCGCGCTGAGCATCGTCGCCGTCGTGAAATTCAGCATCACGAGTTCGGTCTTGGTCTCGTTGTCGATGGCGTGGTTCGGGCTGCCGGTCGGCTCGCCGTTGTAGGAGACGCCGATGCCCAGCGTGCTGCCGTTGCTCGTCCACTCGGTCATCGACGCACCGGCGAACTTCTCGCCACTACCGGCCGCGTAGGCGGTGACCGTGACCGCCTTGCCGCCCGAGGTGCAAGTGGCCACCGTGGTCGTGCCGCCGTTCGGGTTGCAGGAGTTGAGCAGGTTCCAGGTGCTCTGCGCTGAAGCCGTGCCGGCGACACCGAGTCCCAGAGCCATCAAGGCCGAGGCCGTCACGAGTTTCATGGTCGTTTTCATCGAATGCCCTTCGAGTTCACCGGCAGCGCTCCCTGTGCCGCGCGCTGCATACCATGCAAAGGCCGCGCCAGCTCGGAAACTTCAGCCACATCAAGCACTTGCGCCGCATCCTCGCAGAACTGGCCGTGGAATGTAAGAACTTGCGACACCTGCGTGGCCCCTTACTTGAGGGTCTGCAGCAGAGCCTGGGCCTCCTTGGCCTCGGCGAAATCCTGGTTTCGCAGTGCCGCCTGCAACTCTTCGCGGGCTTCGGCGTTGCGGCCGGCGCGGGCCAGCACCGTGGCCAGGTAGTAGCGCGTCGTCGCATTGCCGGGGTCGCGCAGGCGGGCATCGCGTAGCCGTTGCAGCGCCTTGTCGTTCTGCCCGGCCTGGAATGCGGCCCAGCCGGCGGTGCCGACGATGTGCGGCACGCCGGGCTTCAGCGCCAGCGCACGTTCGGCTGACTCGAGCGCGCCAGCGTCCTTCTGGCGCAGCTGGACCTGGGCAAGGTTGTTCCAGACCTCGGCGTCGCTGGGGGTCAGCTTCAGCAGCGCCTGGTAGGCATCGCGTGCGGCGGCCCACTGGCCCTGGCGTGCATAACCGTCGGCGAGCACGCGGCGCACGACGGCGTCGCGCGGGTGCGCTGCGACCCACTGCTCGGTCAGCTTCTGAGCTGCTGCGGGATCCTGCGCCGCCATCGCTCGCACCAGGCGCAGCAGCGTGTCGGTGCCGGGCTGCAGGCGGTGGGCGTTGCGGTAGGCCTCGATCGCCGCCGCCGTCTGCCCGCGGGCCGCGGCGACGTCGCCCAGCAGCGAGGGGCCGACCCCGAGTTTCGGGTTCTGCGTGGCGATCGTGCGTGCGCGCTTCTCGGCCGCGGCGAGGTCGCCGAGGCGGATCTCGGCGTCGACCATCAGCGCCTGCAGCGGCAGAGAGTTGGGCCGCTCGGCCAGTGCCTTGTTCAAGGTGTGCTGGGCGCCCTGCGGGTGGTTCGCCTGCAGCTGCAGCATGGCGATGCGCGCCAGAGCGCCGACGTCGTGGTCGGCCAGCGTCGAGGCGCGGTTCAGCCCGGTGCGCGCACCGGCGGCGTCGTCGTTGGCCAGCGAGATGCGCGCCAGCGCGATCAACACCGGCACCGCCTCGGGCGCGCGGTTGGACAGGCGCTTGCCGGCATCGCGTGCGGCCTCGGGCTGGCCCTGGCGCAGCAGGAAGTCGACCAGTTCCAGCGCCGGGTCGATGACGTTCGGCCCGGCGAGGTCGTCGGCCTTCTCGTACCAGCGGCGCGCTTCGTCGAGGCGGCCGCGGCGTTCGGCCAGGTGGGCGATCTCCAGCACCGGCTCCAGCGCCTTGTCGTCCTTGGCGAGCGCCTGCTGCAGGCGCTGCTGCGCGGCGTCGAGCTTGCCGGCGTCGGCATCCAGACGGGCGAGCTGCACCTGGGGCGAGACGAAGCTCGGATCGATCGCCAGCGCCTGCTCGAAAGCCTGCCGGGCGCCGGCGACGTCGCCGCTGCGCGCCTTGGCGCTGCCGAGCAGGTTCAGCAGTCCGGCCTGCTTGGGGTGCGACTGAAGCAGTGTCTGCAGGACCTGGATCGCGCGTTTGCTGTCACCGGCCTGCAGCCGGATCTGGGCCAGCGCGGTGCCGGCGGCGAGCTGCTTGGGGTCGGCCTTGAACGAGGCTTCCAGGGCGTCGACCGCGTCGGGGATGCGGCCGCCGACGGCCAGGCTCAGGCCCAGCAGGCCGCGCATCGACGCCGAGTCCTGCGTGCGCAGCGCCTGTTCGGCGATCGCCGCCGCCCGCGCGTGCCGGCCTTGCGCCATCTGCGCTGCGGCCAGCAGCAGCGAGGCCTGGGTGTCCTTCGGGTTGCGGCGCAGGTAGCCGTCGAGCGACTCGATCGCCTTGTCCAGGCTGTTCTGCGAAATCTGGATCTGCGCCACCAGCTTGGCCACGCCGCTGCCCGGCTGCGAGCGCTGCACCGCCTCGAGATAGGGCAGGGCCTTCTCGCGTTCGTTGAGGCCGTAGTGCGCCAGGCCGCCCAGCATCAGCAGCTGCGGCCGGTAGCGCAGGTACTCCATCGGCACCGGGTCGAGCAGGCCGACGACGTCGCGCAGCGCGGCCCGGGTCTCGGCGGGCCGGCCGGCCTTCTCGGCCAGCAGCGCCTGCAGGTAGGCGCCACGCGGGTCGTCGGGCGCGATCTGGCGCAGCTTGGCGACGTCGCGCTGGGCGTCGGCATCGCGTTTCAGGTCCAGCAGCAGACCGGCGCGCGAGACCAGGGTCTCGATGTAGCCGCCGTCGATGGCCAGCGCGCGCCCGTAGGCCTCGAGCGCGGCCGCGCCCTGACCGCGTGCGTGGGCGACGCTGCCGCGCAGGTATTGCGCCTGCGCCGAGCCCGGGGCGAGCGCCAGCGCCTTGTCGGCAGCCGCCTGGGCCTCGGCCGGCTGGGCCATGCGCAGCCGGATCGAGACCTCGGCCAGCCAGGGTGCGGCGTCGCGCGGGGCCAGCGCCCGCGCCTCGTCGAGCATCTGCAGCGCCGTGCGCGGGTCGCCGGTGTCGGCGGCGGCGTTGGCGCGCGCCACCGTCAACGCCGCGCGCAGATCGGTCGGCAGGCCGGCCGGCGAGAAGCGTGCATCCTCCAGCAGTGCGCCGGGCTTGCCTTGGTCGACCAGCGCGGTGGCCAGCGGCAGCACGACCTCGGCGCGGTTGACGCCCAGGCGCAGCGCCTCCTCGAACGCGACCTGCGCGCCGACGGCGTCGCCGCTGGCCAGCAGCGCCTTGCCGAGCAGCACGTGCACCGAGAGCTGGCTCTTGTCGAGCTTCAGCGCGTTCTTCAGCTGCACGACGGCGCCGGCGTAGTCCTGCTTCTCGTAGCGCGACAGCGCGTCTTCGTAGTAGCGCGAGGTCTTGACGTCGGCGGCCTGGGCCGCGAACGCGGCGGCGAGTGCTGCCGCGAGCGCCAGCCGGCGCATCGGGAGGGAGGCGTTACGAATGTTCACCACCGGATCGTAGAAGACCCTGCGGCGCGCCGGCACCCCGCGCGTGGGGCAGCGTGACTTCGTTCATCGGCGGGAGGCGCCGGACGGCGTTTTCCCCCGCGTTCCGGGGAGGGGCGGCGAGCGGCCCACAATCGCCCTTCCGTCTGCTGCCGTTGCCGCCATGAAGCTCCGCCTCGCCGCCTGCTGTCTCGCCGCCTGCCTCGCCTGGGGAACCGCCGCCGCGGCGCCCGGGCTGCCGTCGAAAAACGTCGCCTGGGTGGCGGCGGCCGCCGACGCCGACGTCGACCGCGCCTTCGCCCGTGCCCGCGCCGAGAACAAGCCGGTGCTGCTGTACTGGGGCGCGACCTGGTGCCCGCCGTGCAACCAGCTGAAGGCGACGCTGTTCAACCGCCAGGACTTCGCGCTGCAGGCGCGCGAGTTCGTCGCCGTGCACGTCGACGGCGACCGCCCCGGCGCGCAGAAGCTGGGCCAGCGTTTCGGCGTCAGCGCCTATCCGACGATGGTGCTGTTCTCGCCCGACGCACGCGAGATCACGCGCCTGCCCGGCGAGGCCGAGCCCGAGCAGGTGCTGGCGCTGCTGCAGCAGGCGCTGGCCGCCGGCCGGCCGGTGAAGGCGCTGGTCGCCGACGCCACCGCCGGCCGCACGCTGTCGGCCAACGAGTGGCGTTCGCTGGCCTTCTATGCCTGGGACGTCGACGACGGCCGTGTCGTCGCGCCGGCCGAACGCGCCGTGCTGCTGGCCAAGCTGGCCGCCGCGGCGCCGGCGGCCGACGACGAGACGGCCACCCGGCTGTGGCTGAAGGCGCTGGTCGCCGACGAAGGCCAGGGCCGCGTCAAGGCCGACGCCGCGCTGCGCGAACGCGTGCGCCGCGTCGCCGCCGATCCGGCGCTGGCGCGCCGCCATGCCGACGTCTTCGCCGGCAGCGCCGCCGACCTGGTGCGTGCGCTGGCCGAAGGTGCGCCGGAGAAGTCGCCGCTGGTGCCGGTGTTCGACGGCGCGCTGCAGCGCCTGGCCGCCGATGCGACGCTGTCGCGCGCCGACCGGCTCGGCGCGCTCGGCTCGCGGGTCGAGCTGGCGCGCCTGGGCTCGCCCGAGCAGGCGGTGAAGGTCGAGCTGCCGGCGGCGCTGCGCCAGACGGTGCGCGAGCACGTCGCACGCGACGACCGCGAGATCAGCGACGGTTACGAGCGCCAGGCGGTGATCACCGGCGGCGCCTACGTGCTGGCGCGCGCCGGGCTCTGGGACGAGAGCGACGCACTGCTGAAGGCCAACCTGGCGAAGAGCCATTCGCCCTACTACCTGATGAGCCAGCTCGGCGGCAACGCACGCAAGCTCGGCCGCAACGACGAGGCGCTGGGCTGGTACCGCCAGGCTTTCGAGAAGAGCGAAGGCCCGGCGACGCGGCTGCAGTGGGGCGGCGGCTACCTCGCCGCGCTGGTCGATCTGGCGCCCGGCGACGGCGCACGCATCGAGAGCACCGCGGCGACGCTGATCGACGAAGCCGGCCGCGACGCCGGCGCCTTCCAGGGCCGCAGCGTGCGCTCGCTGCAGCGTGTCGGCGCCAAGCTCGTCGCCTGGAACGAGGGCGGCCGCCACGCCGCGGCGATGAAGCGGCTGCAGGCGCGGCTGGACGGCGTCTGCCGCAAAGCGCCCGCCGCCGACGGCGCGCGCGACACCTGCCGGGCGCTGCTGAAGCCGCGCACCGTCGGCTGACACGCGGCTTTGTTAACCTCCGGTTTCATGCCGCGCGCCTTCCTCGACGACGAGCACCTGCATCCCGCGATCCGCGAACGCATCGCGGCCCATCACGCCGACCTGATCGACGAAGTGCGCCGGGCGGTCGCCGCCCACGCCGTCGTCGTCGTCGGCATGGGCTGGAACCCGTTCCCGCGCAAGGCGCGGCGCCTGCTGGACGCCGCCGGCATCGCCCACCACGACCTGGACTACGGCAACTACCTCGGCCAGTGGCGGCGGCGCAATGCGCTGAAGATGTGGACCGGCTGGCCGACCTTCCCGATGGTCTTCGTGCGTGGCGTTTTCGTCGGCGGCTACGACGACCTGAAATGCCTGCACGACAGCGGCGAGCTGCGCCGCATGCTCGCGTGATCGGCCGTCCGCTGCGCCTGCTGGCAGCCCTTGCCGCGCTCGTGCTGGCCGGCCCCGCCGCGGCCGCGACGCAAGCCTGCCGCCTGCCCGGCGTCGAACACGAGGCGCGCTGCGGCGTCGTGCAGCGTGCGCTCGACCTGGCGCGGCCGAACGGGCCGCAGGTCGAGATCCATTACGCCGTGCTGCCCGCTGTCGCACGCCGGCCCAAGGCCGACCCGGTGCTGTTCCTCGCCGGCGGCCCGGGGCAGGGCGCGATCGACATCGCCGGCGGCGTGCAGCGCCTGCTCGGGCGCCTGGGCAGCCGGCGCGACATCGTGCTCGTCGACCTGCGCGGCACCGGCCGCAGCGCGCCGCTGCAGTGCAGCGACGATGACCCGTTGGCGCCGCTGGCCGCCGGCGCCGACCCCGCACGCCGCCTGGCGGCGCTGAAGAGCTGCCGCGAAAAGCTGCAGAAGCTGCCCTACGGCGACCTGCGCTTCTTCACGACGACGCTGGCGGTGCAGGACGTCGACGCCGTGCGGCGCGCCGTCGGCGCCGAGCGCATCGACCTCGTCGGCGTCTCCTACGGCACGCGTGCGGCGCTGGAGTACCAGCGCCAGTTCCCGCAGGCCGTGCGCCGGCTGGTGCTGGACGGCGTCGCGCCACCGGACATGGTGCTGCCGGCGGCGGTGTCGGTCGACGCCCAGACGGCGCTGGACGGCGTGCTCGACGCCTGCGAGCTCGACGCCACCTGCCGCGCGCGATTCCCGGCACTGCGTGCCACCTGGACCTCGCTGCTGGCTTCGCTGCCGCGCCAGGCCGAGGTGACGCACCCGTTCACCGGCCGGCGCGAGACGCTGACCGTGTCGCGCCAGCTGCTGACCGGCCTCGTGCGCCAGGCGCTGTACCTGCCGGCCTGGACCTCGGCGCTGCCGGCGGCGATCACCGAGGCCGCGGGCGGACGTTTCGACCCGCTGTTCGCACTCGCGGCCAGCGGCATCGACCCCGGCGGCAAGGCGATGGCCCAGGGCCTGCACTTCTCGGTCATCTGCGCCGAGGATGCGCCGCGTGCCGCCACCGGCGAGGCGCCGGGGCACGATTTCGGCAGCGACTTCGCCGACGACTACGCCGCGGTCTGCCGCGACTGGCCGCGCGGCGAGGTGCCGCCGGCCTTCTACCGCATCGTGCCCAGCCCGGTGCCGGCGCTGCTGCTGTCCGGCGGTCTGGACCCGGTAACGCCGCCGCGCCACGGCGCGCGCGCCGCTGCCGCGCTCGGACCCAAAGCGCGTCACGTCGTCGTGCCGGGTTCGGGGCACGGCGTGCTCGCGGTCGGCTGCATGCGCGACGCGGTGTTCCGTTTCATCGACGCCGAGACCGAGGCCGACGCGCTGGCGGTCGACTTCGGCTGCGCCGCCAGGCTGCCGCGGCCGGCCGTCTTCGTGCCGCCGGGAGGGCCGCGATGATCGAGGTGCGCGGGCTGCGCAAACGTTTCGTGCAGGGCCGCGGCCGCGCCGCGCGCAGCGTGCAGGCGGTCGACGGCGTCGAGTTCCGCGCCGACGACGGCCGCATCACCGGGCTGCTGGGCCCCAACGGCGCCGGCAAGACGACGACGCTGCGCATCCTGTCCGGGCTGATCCCGGCCGACGACGGCGTGGCCGAGGTCGACGGCCTCGACGTCGCGACGCGCACGCGCGAAGCCCAGTCGCGGCTGGGCGTGCTCGGCGACTCGCGTGGCCTGTACCCGCGGCTGACGGCGCGCGAGAACATCACGTACTACGGCCGGCTGCACGGCCTGGACGCCGCCGCGGCCGACGCGCGCGCCGAGACGCTGGCCACGCTGCTGGAGATGACGCCGCTGCTGGACCGCCGCACCGACGGCTTCAGCCAGGGCGAACGCATGAAGACCGCACTGGCGCGTGCGCTGGTGCACGACCCGGCGAACATCGTGCTCGACGAACCGACCAACGGCCTGGACGTGCTGGCCACGCGTGCGCTGCGCGAGACGCTGCGCCGGCTGCGCGACGAGACCGGCAAGTGCATCGTCTTCTCGACGCACGTGATGCAGGAGGTCGAGCGCCTGTGCGACCGTGTCGTCGTCATCGCGCACGGCCGTGTCGTCGCCGACGGCAGCGTCGACGAACTGCGCGCGCGTGCCGGCACGCCCGACTTCGAGGAAGCCTTCGTGCGCCTGGCCTTCGGCGACCAGGCGGAGGCGGCACGATGAGCGGCTTGCTGAAGTCCACCTGGACGGTGTTCCGCAAGGAGCTTGTCGACGCGCTGCGCGACCGGCGCACGCTGCTGACCGTGCTGCTGAGCTCGGTGGCGATGGGGCCGCTGGTGCTGGTGCTGCTGTCGGTGCTGGTGTCGTCGATGGAAGAGCGCGCCGAGGCGCGCGAGCTGCTGGTGCGCAACATCGCCGCGGCGCCGACGCTGCGCAACTATGTCGAGCGCCAGGCCTGGACGCTGACCGAAGCGCCGGCCGACTACGAGGCGCGGCTGAGCGCCCGCACGCTGGGCGACCCGGTGCTCGTCGTGCCGGCGGATTTCGAGCAGATGCTCGCGCGTGGCGAGCCGGCGGTGCTGGAGCTGGTGGCCGACAGCGCGAACACACGCGCGGCGACCGGCACGCGGCGTGTCGAGCGCCTGATCGAAGGTTTCGTGCGCGAGCAGGCGTCGCTGCGGCTGGCGTTGCGCGGCGTCGCGCCGCAGATCGTGCAGGTGGCGCGCGTCGAGGACCGCGACCTCGCCGACCCGGCCGCACGTGCGGCGCAGCTGCTGGGCATGCTGCCGTTCTTCGTGCTGATGGCCGTGGTCTACGGCGCGCTGAACGCGGCGCTGGACACGACGGCCGGCGAGCGTGAACGCGGCTCGCTGGAGCCGCTGCTGTGCAACCCGGCCTCGCGCTGGGCGCTGGTGCTGGGCAAATGGGGCGCGGTGGCCTCGGTCGGCATCGCGATCGCGGTGCTGAGCGCGGCGAGTTTCCTGCCCGGCCAATGGCTGCTGCGCAACGACTCGCTGGCGGCGCTGTTCCGCTACGGCGCCTACGAAGCCGGCGCCTTCGTCGCGCTGCTGCTGCCGCTGGCGGCGGCGGTGGCCGCGGTGCTGATGGCCGTCGCCATCCGCTGCCGCAGCTTCAAGGAAGCGCAGGCGAGCTCGACGGTCGTCGTGCTCGCCGTGTCGCTGGCGCCGCTGGTCTCGGTGTTCAACCAGGAAGGCGACGCGCCCTGGTTCACCTGGGTGCCGGCGCTGGGCCAGGTGACGCTGATGAACCGCGTGCTGCGCGGCGAGGCGCTGGACGCGATGGCGCTGCTGGCGCCGGTGCTGGTGAGCACAGTGCTCAGCGCGGTGGCGCTGGCTTACGTGGCGCGCACGCTGCGCAGCGCGGCGCTGAAGTGATCAGCGCTTCAGCGGGCAGGTACTGAAGCCGAACAGCGGGTACAGCGGGCAGAACCCGACGGCGCCGGTGAGCAGCGGCACGACGCCGATCCAGCCCCAGACGCCGATGAAACCGGCGAGCGTCATGCCGATCAGCGCGAGGCCGAGCACGATGCGGAGAATGCGGTCGATACCGCCGACGTTGGCTTTCATGGGAACCTCCTGACGGGTCAACGGCGGGGATGCCGTGCCAGGAAGTGTCGGAAAAGCGGGGTGCCGGCGTCGGTGACCGCGGTCACACGGGCCGGGGCGTGTCGCCGGCGGCCAGCGCACGCAGCGCGGCGCTGTCGAGCACGTCGATGCGCTCGCGGCCGACGGCGATCCAGCCGCGGCGCTCGAAACGTTTGAGCAGCCGGCTGACGATCTCGCGCACCGTGCCCAGCTCGTCGGCCAGGCTCTGGTGCGTGGCGCGCAGCACCGCGCCGCGGCCCAGCAGCGCGGCGGCCAGGCGCTGGTCCAGGCGCTGGAAGGCGACGGCCTCGGCCAGCGCCATCAGGTCGGCCAGGCGGTCGGCGAAGATGCCGAAGACGTACTGGCGGAACGGCGCGTGCGCACACCAGCGTTCGAAGCCGGCCGGGTTCAGCAGCACGAGTTCGGTGGCTTCGGCGGCGATGCCGTGAGCGCTCATCGCCGCGTGGCCGAACAGGCAGGACGCCGAGACGACGCAGAGTTCGCCCGGCGTCACGCGATACAGCTCCAGCGAACGGCCACCCGGCGAACCGCGTGCGACACGCACCGCGCCGCCCAGCACCATCGGAAAGCCGCCGCAGGGCGCGCCTTCGTCGAACAGCAGCATGCCGGCCGGCGCGTTCAGGTGCATCGCATCGCGTGCGAGCACGGCCTGGGCCTCGCCGGCCGGCAGCGCGGCGAGCATCGGGTAGTGGGCCAGCAGGCGCTCGTGCAGCGCCGGGTCGGTCGCAGGGTTCACTTGGGGGCGGTGTGGGTTTCCAGGACGCCCAGCCAGGCGAGCGCCTGTTCGCGCGAGTCGCCGCACATCTCTTCGGAAGGTTCGAGCCCGCCGCAGACGGCCGGGCGTTCGGGCCGGCCGAAGAGGCGGCAGCGATCGTCGTCGTCGAGCTGGATGCAGCGCACGCCGGCGGGTTTGCCGTTCGGCATGCCGGGGATCGCGCTGCTGATCGACGGCGCGATGCAGCAGGCGGCGCAGCGTTCGCGGCAGGGCTGGGGCGCGGACATGGGGTGCATGCTATCGCGACGATGCCGACAAACGATTCCGGCCGCACCCGGGCGCCGAGAGAATGCGAGTAATTCTCAACTGGAGCCGCCCATGGCCAAGTCCGCAGCCTTCGGCGTGATGCACGTCGGCATCTCGTTCACCATCGGCTACGCGCTGACCGGCAACGTCGCGATCGCCGGCGCGATGACGCTGATCGAGCCGGTGGCCAACACGATCGCGCACTACTTCTTCGATCGCTGGTGGGATCGCCGCCATGAAGCGGCCCGGGCCAGCCTGCCCTCGTAAAATCCTCGGCCTCATGCTGCATCCCCAAGCGTTCGACGTCATCGTCGTCGGCGGCGGTCACGCCGGAACGGAAGCCGCGCTCGCCGCCGCCCGCATGGGCTGCACGACGCTGCTCTTGACCCACAACATCGAGACGCTGGGGCAGATGAGCTGCAACCCGTCGATCGGTGGCATCGGCAAAGGCCATCTCGTCAAGGAAGTCGACGCGCTCGGCGGCGCGATGGCCGAAGCCACCGACGAGTCGGGCATCCAGTTCCGCATCCTGAACGGCAGCAAGGGCCCGGCGGTGCGCGCCACGCGCGCCCAGGCCGACCGCGTGCTCTACAAGGCTGCGATCCGCCGCCGGCTGGAGAACCATCCCGACCTGTGGCTGTTCCAGCAGGCTTGCGACGACCTGATCGTCGAAGGCGACCGTGTCACCGGCGTCGTCACCCAGATCGGCCTGCGCTTCAACGCGCGCGCCGTCGTGCTGACCGCCGGCACCTTCCTCGACGGGCGGGTGCACGTCGGGCTGGAGAACTACCGCGCCGGACGCGCCGGCGATCCGGCGGCGACGACGCTGTCGGGCCGGCTGAAGGAGCTGAAGCTGCCGCAGGGCCGGCTGAAGACCGGCACGCCGCCGCGCATCGACGGCCGCTCGATCGACTTCTCGCGTCTGGAAGAGCAGCCCGGCGACCTGGACCCGGTGCCGGTGTTCGGTTTCCTCGGCACGCCCGAGATGCACCCGCGCCAGCTGCCGTGCTGGATCACGCACACCAACGAGCGCACGCACGAGATCATCCGCAGCGGCTTCGACCGCAGCCCGATGTTCACCGGCATCATCGAAGGCGTCGGCCCGCGCTACTGCCCGAGCATCGAAGACAAGATCAACCGCTTCGCCGACAAGAGCTCGCACCAGATCTTCCTCGAGCCCGAGGGCCTGACGACGAACGAGTTCTATCCGAACGGCGTCTCGACCTCGCTGCCCTTCGACATCCAGCTCGGCGCGATCCGCTCGATGCCCGGCCTGGAGAACGCGCACATCCTGCGCCCGGGCTACGCGATCGAGTACGACTACTTCGACCCGCGCGAACTGAAGCCCAGCTTCGAGACCAAGGCGATCGGCGGCCTGTTCTTCGCCGGCCAGATCAACGGCACGACCGGCTACGAGGAAGCGGCGGCACAAGGCCTGTTCGCCGGCGCCAACGCCGCGCTGCAGGCCCAGGGCCGCGAGGCCTGGACGCCGCGCCGCGACCAGGCCTATCTCGGCGTGCTCGTCGACGACCTCGTCACCAAGGGCATCACCGAGCCTTACCGCATGTTCACCAGCCGCGCCGAGTACCGGCTGCAACTGCGCGAGGACAACGCCGACCTGCGGCTGACGGCGATCGGCCGCGAGCTGGGCCTCGTCGGCGACGCGCGCTGGGATGCTTTCTGCCGCAAGCGCGAACGCCTGGAACGCGAGCAGCAGCGCTTGAAGAGCACCTGGGTGCGGCCGGCGACGCTGGCTGCGGCCGACGCCGAACGCCTGATCGGCAAGGCGCTGGAACACGAATACAACCTGGCCGACCTGCTGCGCCGGCCGGGTGTCGACTTCGACGCCGTCTGGGCTGCGGCCGCGGCGGCGGGTGTGCCCGAGGCTGTTTCACGTGGAACATTGCAGGCCGAGTACGGTGCGCGTGAAGCCGATGCGGTGATCGAGCAAGCCGAGATCGCGATCAAGTACGCCGGCTACATCGACAAGCAGGTCGACGAGGTCCAGCGTGCCGCGCACTACGAGCAGATGAAGCTGCCCGAGGACCTGGACTACGCCCAGGTCACCGCGCTGTCCTTCGAGGTGCGCCAGAAGCTGGCGCGCCATCGGCCCGAAACGCTGGGCCAGGCCTCGCGCATTTCCGGCGTCACGCCGGCGGCGATCTCGCTGCTGCTGGTGCACCTGAAGAAGGGGCGCTTCAAAGGCTTCACCGCCGACGAGGCCGCGGCATGACGGCCGCGACGCCGGCCGCGGTTTGCGCGGCGCTGGGGCTGGACGTCACGCCGGCCCAGGTCGAAGCCTTGGAACGTTACCTGTTGCTGCTGCAGCGCTGGAACAGCACCTACAACCTCACCGCGGTGCGCGACCCGGAGCAGATGCTGACTCAGCATCTGGCCGATTGCCTGGCTGTCGTGAGGCCGCTGGCTGCGCGCCTGCCGGCCGGTCGTGTGCTCGACGTCGGCAGCGGCGGCGGTCTGCCCGGTGTCGTGCTGGCGATCCTGGGTTGGGACGTCACCTGCGTCGACACGGTCGGCAAGAAGGCGGCCTTCATCCGCCAGGTCGCCGCCGAGTTGCGGCTGCCGCGGCTGCAGGCGCAGCACGCACGCGTCGAACAGCTGAGGGCGGCGCCGTTCGACGTCGTCACCTCGCGTGCCTTCTCGTCGCTGGCCGACTTCGTCACGCTGACCTCGGCGCTGCTGAAACCCGGCGGCTGCTGGATGGCGATGAAGGGCAGGGTGCCCGACGACGAGATCGCCGTGCTGCCCGCCGGCGTCGAGGTGTTCCACGTGGAACATCTCACCGTGCCCGGCCTGGACGCCCAGCGCTGCCTGGTGTGGATGCGACAAGCCTGACGGCTCGCGGCGCTGGGGCGCCGAATCTGCGCTACGCTCGGCCGCCCTCCGTGGTCGCCTGCTGCGACCCCGAGCGCGCAAACACCTCCTCCGATCCCCGCGCCGTGGCGCGATGAGCATGCGCATCTTCTGTATCGCCAACCAGAAAGGCGGCGTCGGCAAGACGACGACCACCGTCAATCTCGCCGCAGGACTGGCCCAGGTCGGCCAGCGTGTGCTGGTCGTCGACCTCGACCCGCAGGGCAACGCGACGATGGGTTCGGGCGTCGACAAACGTGCGCTGCCGCTGTCGGTCTACGACGTGCTGCTGGAAAGCGCGACGGTCGCCGAGGCCCGCCAGCGCAGCGTGGCCGGCTACGACGTGCTGGGTGCGAACCGCGAACTCGCCGGCGCCGAAGTGGAACTGGTCGAACTCGAACGCCGCGAGCGCCGCCTGAAGCAGGCGTTGGCCGCCGCCGAAGCCGACTACGACTTCGTGCTGATGGACTGCCCGCCGTCGCTGAGCCTGCTGACGCTGAACGGCTTGTGCGCTGCGCACGGCGTCGTCGTGCCGATGCAGTGCGAGTACTTCGCGCTCGAAGGGCTGTCGGATCTGGTCAACACGATCAAGCAGGTGCACGCCAACCTGAACCCCGAGCTGAAGCTGATCGGCCTGCTGCGGGTGATGTTCGACCCGCGCATCACGCTGCAGCAGCAGGTGGCCGAACAGCTGAAGGCGCACTTCGGCGACAAGGTGTTCAACACGGTAATCCCGCGCAACGTGCGCCTGGCCGAGGCGCCGAGCTATGGCCAGCCGGGCGTCACCTTCGATCCATCGAGCAAGGGCGCCCAGGCCTTTGTCGAGTTCGCGCGCGAGATGGTGGCCCGGCTTGCTTGAGACGCTCGCCGCCCGCGCCGAAGACGCCGGCCTGAACGCCGCCGCTCCGCGCGAGCAGCGCTGGATCGACGGCTGGCTGGTGCGCTATTCGCCCGGCAAGGCGAAGCGTGCCCGCTGCGTCAACGCGGTAGCAGACGGCCGTCTGTCGCTGGACGAGCGCGTGGCCTTGGCCGGGGCCGTGTACCGCGACGCCGCGCTGCCGATGTTCGTGCGCATCACGCCGTTCACGCGGCCGGCGGGGCTGGATGCCGAACTCGCGGCGCGCGGCTGGGTTCGAATCGACGACACGCGCGTGATGGTCGCGCCGGAGCTGGACCCGTCGCTGCGCATGGACGCCGCCGCTGCGGCGCCCGAAGGTTTCACGTGGAACATCCTCGACAGTGCGAGCTTCGCCGCGACCGTCGGTGCCTTGCGTGGGTCGCCGATGCAGCAGCGGGAGGCGCACGCGCAGCGCCTAGCCGGCGCGCCGGTGCCGCACACGGCGCTGGCGCTGGTGCACGAGGTCGACGGCGCGGTGCTCGCCTGCGGCCAGGTCGCCGTCGAAGCCGAGTTCGCCGGGCTGTACGACGTCTTCACCGCGCCCGAAGCCCGCGGCCAGGGCCACGCGGCGCGGCTGTGCCGGCGGCTGCTCGGGCTGGCGATGGGGCAGGGCGCCGCGGTCGGCTATCTGCAGGTCGAAGCCGACAACACGCCGGCGCGCACGATCTACGGCCGCCTCGGTTTCGCCGACGCCTTCGCCTACCACTACCGCCAGGCGCCCGACGCTTGAAAAGAAATACGGCGCTCCGCGGGGCGCCGTTGTTTCGAGGGCCGGAGTCCTCAGAGCCCCAGGCCTTCGTCCAGACCCAGGTGCAGGTTCATCGTCTGCACCGCGGCGCCGCTGGCACCCTTGCCGAGGTTGTCCAGGCGCGCGACCAGCAGCACCTGGCCGCCATTGGCGAAGACGAAGACGTCGATGCGGTTCGTGTCGTCGGCTGCCTGCACGTCGAGGAAGCCGTGCTCCAGCGTCGCCGCGTCACGCAGCGGCATCACGTTGATGAAGCGCTCGCCGGCATAGTGCACGGTGTAGGCAGCGTGGATAGCTTCGGGCGTCACGCCGGGCAGCTGCGACAGGTGCAGCGGCACCGACACCGCCAGACCCTTGTAGAACGGGCCGACGACCGGCACGAACAGCGGCGCGGCCGCCAGCCCGGTGTGTGCCGCCATCTCGGGAAGGTGCTTGTGCGCCAGGCCCAGCGCGTAGGGCCGCGGCGCGTCCAGCTCCGGATTGCCGCCGGCCTGGTACTGCTCGATCATCTTCTTGCCGCCGCCCGAGTAGCCGGTGATCGAACTCGCGCTCAGCGGCAGGGTCGCCGGCACCAGCCCGGCGTCCACCAGCGGGCGCAGCAGCGCGACGAAAGCCGTCGCGTGGCAGCCGGGGTTGCTGATGCGCTTGGCGGCGCGCAGCGCGTCGCGCTGGCCACGTGCCAGCTCGGGGAAGCCGTAGGCCCAGCCCGGCGCGGTGCGGTGCGCGGTGCTGGCGTCGATCAGGCAGGTCTTGGGGTTCGTCACCAGCGCCGCGGCTTCGCGCGCCGCGGCGTCGGGCAGGCAGAGGAAGGCGACGTCGGCGGCGTTCAGCAGGCGCGCGCGTTCGGCGGCGTCCTTGCGCAGGTCCGGCGTGATCTTCAGCAGCTCGATGTCGGAGCGCCCGGCCAGATACTCGTGAATGCGCAGGCCCGTCGTGCCTTCCTGTCCGTCGACGTAGACCGTGTAGTTCATCGCTGCCTCTCGCGCACAATTCGTTGGGTGAACGGTCGAGGATAAGGCAAGGCGATGACCTTGGACGAACGTGTGCTGGTGCTGCCTGGATGGCTGGGCTCCGGCCCGGAGCACTGGCAAAGCCGCTGGGAGGCGCTGCACGGCTTCCAGCGTGTGCAGCAGTCGGACTGGCAATGGCCGCTGCGTGGCGACTGGATGTCGCAGCTGGAAGAGGCGGTGCTCGCGGCGCCTGGCCGCGTGCGGCTGGCGGCGCACAGCCTGGGCTGCCACCTCGTTGCCGCGTGGGCGGCGCATTCATCGCATGCCGACCGCGTCGCCGGTGCCTTGCTCGTCGCGCCGCCCGATCTGGAGCAGCCCGACACGCCGCCGCCGGTGGCACGCTGGCGGCCCGTCCTGCGCCGGCCGCTGCCGTTTGCGGCGCTGCTGCTCTACAGCGAAGACGACCCGTTCGCGTCGGCCGCCGCGTCGCGGGCGCTGGCCAGCGACTGGCGCGTGCCGGCCGAAAGTCTGGGGGCACGCGGTCACCTGAATGCCGAATCGGGCCTCGGCGACTGGCCCGATGGCGTCGCGAAGCTCGCGGCGCTGGGCCCGGTCGCCGCTCGGTGACAATCACGACCATGGCGACCAAAAAACCGAAGGGGCTGGGCCTGGGCCTCGAAGCGCTGCTGGGCCCCAAAGTCTCCGAAACGCCGGCCGGCGACGGCCAGCCGACGACGCTGCGCCTGGAGCAGCTCGAGCCGGGCCGTTACCAGCCGCGCACGCGCATGGACGAGGGCTCGCTCTACGAACTGGCCGAAAGCATCAAGGGCCAGGGCGTGATGCAGCCCATCCTCGTGCGCCCGGTGGCCGAGGGGCGCTGGGAGATCATCGCCGGCGAGCGCCGCTTCCGCGCCGCGAAGATCGCCGGGCTGGACCGCGTGCCGGTGCTCGTCAAGCCGGTGCCCGACGAGGCCGCGGCGGTGATGGCGCTGATCGAAAACATCCAGCGCGAAGACCTGAACCCGCTGGAAGAGGCGCAAGGCCTGCGCCGGCTGGTGCAGGAGTTCGGGCTCACTCACGAACAGGCGGCGCAGGCCGTCGGGCGTTCGCGCAGCGCCGCGACCAACCTGCTGCGGCTGCTGAACCTGGCCGAACCGGTTCAGCAGATGCTGCTGGCCGGTGACCTGGACATGGGCCATGCGCGCGCGCTGCTGGCGCTGGAAGCCGCGCCGCAGATCATGGCCGCGCACGAGATCGCTTCGCGCAAGCTCAGCGTGCGCGACGCCGAGAAGCTGGTTCAGCGCCAGTCGCAGCCCGAGCCCACGCTGCGCGAGAAGGCCGCCGCGGGCAAGTCCCGCGACGTGCTGCGGCTGGAAGAGCGCCTGGCCGACGCGCTGGGCGCCGGTGTCGAGATCAAGCTGCGCGGCCGTGGCAAGACGCAGTCGGGCGAGATCGCCATCTCATTCGGTTCGCTCGACGAACTGAACGGCCTGCTCGAGCGCCTGGGCGCGACCGACGAATAAGCCCTGTCGCACCGCCCCGGTGCGCCTGCGGGCACCTCGACTGCCTCTGAAGCACCGGCGCCTCCGGCCTCGAAGGCCAAGGCGTCGGCAGGCTTTTCACGCTCGGCGCATGATGTCGGCACAGGCGGCCACCGCGTGATATCCGCCACGTTTCGCAGCCTGCGGGACGGAAAGCGGCGCAGGCGGTGGCCGGCAGGGCACACCTCTTGCAAAGCGAGGGTGAGGCGGATTCCTCGGAACAGGCGGTCGATGACAGGCCAAACCCGGTGGAAATCGCAGCCCGCCAAGGGCAGGATTGATCTGCCTGCCGAGGCAAGCGGCCATGCCGCTGGCGAGACGGAAAGCTCTGATGGAGCCTGGGCCCGTACAGCCGGGACTCCATCAGAACTTCCCCAGGCGAGGAAGTCGGAGCCGATCCAGGCTCCGGTGGTCCTCGCCGTCTTCGACCAGGAGCTCGCATGGACGTGATCGGCAACCTGAAGGCGCGCTACGAACGCCTCAGTGCGGAGGAGATGTCGCTCGAGGACTACCTCGCCGAGTGCAAGCGCAACCCGCTGGCCTATGCCACCGCGGCCGAGCGCATGCTCAAGGCCATCGGTGAGCCGACGAGCATCGACACGCGCAACGACCCGCGGCTGTCGCGGATCTTCGCCAACAAGATCATCAAGGTCTACCCGGCCTTCGCCGAGTTCTACGGCATGGAAGACGCGATCGAGCAGGTCGTGTCCTACTTCCGGCACGCGGCGCAGGGGCTGGAAGAGAAGAAGCAGATCCTCTACCTGCTGGGCCCCGTCGGCGGTGGCAAGAGCTCGATCGCCGAGCGCCTGAAGCAGCTGATGCAGGAAGTGCCGTTCTACGCGATCAAGGACTCGCCGGTGAACGAGTCGCCGCTGGGCCTGTTCGACCCGGTGGAAGACGGCCCGATTCTCGAAAGCGAGTTCGGCATCCCGCGGCGCTACCTCAACCGCATCATGAGCCCCTGGGCGGTGAAGCGGCTGGAGGAGTTCGGCGGTGACATCCGCCGCTTCAAGGTCGTCAAGCGCTACCCGTCGATCCTGCGCCAGGTCGGCATCAGCAAGACCGAGCCGGGCGACGAGAACAACCAGGACATCAGCTCGCTGGTCGGCAAGGTCGACATCCGCCGCCTCGAGAGCTACGCCCAGGACGACCCCGACGCCTACAGCTATTCCGGCGGCCTGTGCCTGGCCAACCAGGGCCTGCTCGAGTTCGTCGAGATGTTCAAGGCGCCGATCAAGGTGCTGCACCCGCTGCTGACGGCCACCCAGGAAGGCAACTTCAAGGGCACCGAAGGCTTCGGCGCGATCCCCTTCGACGGCGTCGTGCTCGCGCACAGCAACGAGAGCGAGTGGAAGGCCTTCCGCAACAACAAGAACAACGAGGCCTTCCTCGACCGCATCTACATCGTCAAGGTGCCGTACTGCCTGCGCGTCAGCGAGGAGGTGAAGATCTACGAGAAGCTGCTGCGCAACTCGTCGCTGGCCCAGGCCACCTGCGCGCCGGGCACGCTGAAGATGATGAGCCAGTTCGCCATCCTGACGCGGCTGAAGGAACCCGAGAACTCGTCGCTGTTCAGCAAGATGCTGGTCTACGACGGCGAGAACCTGAAGGACACCGACCCGCGCGCCAAGAGCTACCAGGAGTACCGCGACTACGCCGGCGTCGACGAAGGCATGACCGGCATCTCCACGCGCTTCGCGTACAAGATCCTGTCCAAGGTCTTCAACTTCGACAGCACCGAAGTCGCCGCCAACCCGGTGCACCTGATGTACGTGCTGGAGCAGCAGATCGAGCGCGAGCAGTTCCCGGCCGAACTGGAGCAGAAGTACATCGGCTTCATCAAGGAGCTGCTGGCGCCGCGTTATGCCGAGTTCATCGGCAAGGAGATCCAGACCGCGTACCTGGAGAGTTATTCGGAGTACGGCCAGAACATCTTCGACCGCTACGTCACCTACGCCGACTACTGGATCCAGGACCACGAGTACCGCGACACCGACACCGGCGAGGTCTTCGACCGCGCGGCGCTCAACGCCGAGCTGGAGAAGATCGAGAAGCCGGCCGGCATCGCCAACCCGAAGGACTTCCGCAACGAGATCGTCAACTTCGTGCTGCGCGCGCGGGCCAACAACCAGGGCAAGAACCCGGTCTGGACCAGCTACGAGAAGCTGCGCACGGTGATCGAGAAGAAGATGTTCTCCAACACCGAGGAGCTGCTGCCGGTCATCAGCTTCAACGCCAAGGCCAGCGCCGACGAAGCCAAGAAGCACGAGGACTTCGTCACCCGCATGGTCGACAAGGGCTACACGCCCAAGCAGGTGCGCCTGCTGTGCGAGTGGTACCTGCGCGTGCGGAAATCCAGCTAAGGAAGGCGGCCGCGGATGCAAGCCATCATTGACCGCAGGCTCGCGGGCAAGAACAAGTCGATCGGCAACCGCGAGCGTTTCCTGCGCCGGCACAAGGAGCAGATCCGCGAGGCGGTCAAACGCGCGATCGACGGCCGCGGCATCCGCGACATCGAGCGCGGCGAGGAGATCCACATCCCGAAGAAGGACCTGTCCGAGCCGGTGTTCGGCCACGGACAGGGCGGGGTGCGCGAGATCGTGCATCCGGGCAACCAGGAGTACATCCGCGGCGACCGCATCGAGCGCCCCAAGGGGGGTGGCGGCGGGGGCAGCGGCAGCGGGCAGGCCAGCGACCAGGGCGAGGGCGAGGACGACTTCGCCTTCGCGCTGAGCAAGGAAGAGTTCATGCAGGTCTTCTTCGAGGACCTGGCCCTGCCGCACCTGGTGCGCACCCAGCTCGCCGAGGTGCCCGAATGGAAGACGCACCGCGCCGGCTTCAGCAGCGACGGCACGCCGAACAACCTGCACGTCGTGCGCTCGATGCGCGGCGCGATCGGCCGCCGCATCGCCATCGGCGCCGGCAGCCGACGCGAGCTGCGTGAACTGGAAGACCGGCTGGCGGTGCTTAAAGCCGAGCTCCAGCCCGGCGACGCCGTCGGCGAACGCGAGATCGAGGCGCTGGAAGAGGAGATCGCCCGGCTGCGCGCGCGTGTCGAGCGCATCCCCTACCTGGACCCGATCGACCTGCGTTTCCGCAACCGGGTGCGCGTGCCGGTGCCGACCAGCAAGGCGGTGATGTTCTGCCTGATGGACGTCTCCGGCTCGATGGACGAGGCGCGCAAGGAGCTGTCCAAGCGCTTCTTCATCCTGCTGTACCTGTTCCTGACCAAGCACTACGAGCGCATCGAGCTGGTGTTCATCCGCCACCACACGCAGGCGCAGGAAGTCGACGAACACGAGTTCTTCCACGCCCGCGAGACCGGCGGCACCGTCGTGTCGAGCGCGCTGGTGCTGATGGAGGAGATCATCCGCGCGCGCTACAGCCCGAGCGAGTGGAACATCTACGGCGCCCAGGCCAGCGACGGCGACAACTGGCACCACGACAGCGGCCGCTGCCGCGAGCTGCTGGGCGACAAGCTGCTGCCGCTGGTGCGCTACTACGCCTACGTGCAGGTCGCCGAGGAAGAGCAGAACCTCTGGGAGGAATACACCCAGCTGCAGGCCGCGCACCGCCACTTCGCGATGCGCAAGGCCGTCAGCGCCGACCAGATCTACCCGGTCTTCCGCGACCTCTTCAAGAAGGAAGGGAAGCAGGCGGCATGAAACACGGCACCGCGCGCACGCTGCTCACCGAGCCGATCCCGATCGGCGAGCGGCCTGGCGAACCTCTCCCCGGCCCGAGCGACTGGTCCTTCGAGCTGATCGACAAGTACCACGCGATCATCCGCGCGACCGCCGAACGCTTCGGCCTGGACACCTACCCGAACCAGCTCGAGATCATCACCGCCGAGCAGATGATGGACGCCTACGCGTCCGTCGGCATGCCGGTGAACTACCGCCACTGGAGCTACGGCAAGGAGTTCATCGCCACCGAGAAGAACTACAAGCGTGGCCACATGGGGCTGGCCTACGAGATCGTCATCAACTCCAACCCCTGCATCAGCTACCTGATGGAGGAGAACACGATGGCGATGCAGGCGCTCGTCATCGCCCACGCCGCCTACGGCCACAACAGCTTCTTCAAGGGTAACTACCTGTTCCGGATGTGGACCGACGCGTCGTCGATCATCGACTACCTCGTCTACGCCAAGGACTACGTCGCCAAGTGCGAGGAGAAGCACGGCCTGGACGCCGTCGAAGCCTTCCTCGACAGCTGCCACGCGCTGGCCAACCACGGCGTCGACCGCTACCGCCGGCCCAGCCGCAAGTCGCTGGCGCAGGAACTCTCCGAGCGCCTGGACCGCGAGGCCTATGCGCAGCAGCAGGTCAACGACCTCTGGCGCACGCTGCCGCGCCGTGCCGAGAAGGACTCGCCGGCCGCCGAGAACAAACGTTTCCCCGAGGAGCCGCAGGAGAACCTGCTGTACTTCATCGAGAAGAACGCGCCGCTGCTCGAACCCTGGCAGCGCGAGATCGTGCGCATCGTGCGCAAGGTCTCGCAGTACTTCTACCCGCAGCGCCAGACGCAGGTGATGAACGAAGGCTGGGCCACGTTCTGGCACTACAAGCTGCTGAACACGATGTACGACGACGGTTTCCTGACCGACGGCGTGATGATCGAGTGGCTGAAGTCGCACACCAACGTCGTCTACCAGCCGCCGGTGGGGCACCGCGCGTACAGCGGCCTCAACCCCTACGCGCTGGGCTTCGCGATGTACAACGACATCCAGCGCATCTGCGAGAAGCCGACCGACGAGGACCGCCAGTGGTTCCCCGAGATCGCCGGCACGCCCTGGCTGCCGGCGCTGGACCAGGCGATGCGCAACTTCAAGGACGAGAGCTTCGTCGGCCAGTACCTGAGCCCGAAGCTGATGCGCGATCTGCGCCTGTTCGCGATCGTCGACGACGAGAAGCAGAGCGAGCTGGAGGTTGCCGCGATCCACGACGAAGCCGGCTACCGCCGCGTGCGCGAAGCGCTGTCGCACCAGTACGACCTGGGCTCGCGCGAGCCCAACATCCAGGTCTGGAACGTCAACCTGCGTGGCGACCGCTCGCTGACGCTGCGCCATTTCCAGCACAACGACCGCCCGCTGCACGACAACGCGCAGGAGGTGCTCAAGCACGTCGCGCGGCTCTGGGGCTTCGCGGTGCACCTGGAAAGCGTCAACGCGCGCAACGACGTCACCAAGCGCTGGAGCGTGCCGGCGCCGCCGCAGGCCTGAAACGACGAAGCCCCTCGCGGGGCTTCGGGTCGTGGGGCGTCAGGCGCCTTAGTGCATGCGGCGGCGGCGCGCGCCGGCGGCCGCCAGCAAGGCCAGGCCACCCAGTGCCAGCGTGCCGGGTTCGGGCACCTCGTAGCTCAGGTTGTCCCAGTAGACGTCGTACGCCGCCGTGCGATCGTGGTTGTAGCTCTGGATGATCGCGTTGCCGATCGTCGTCGTGCCTTCGGCGACGTAGGTGTGCGATGCGAACAGGTCGCCGGCGGCGTTGAACACCTCGTAGAGGAAATTGCCGCCGGTGCCCAGCGTGATCGACAGCGTGTACCACTGGTCGAAGGCGCCGGCGACGTCGATCACCGGGGCGGTCCAGGAGCCCGGCGCGTTGCTGTCCCAGAAGCGGAAGCCGCCGTAGGCGAACTCGATGATCGGATACGCGCTGACGTCACCGGCGGCGTCGAAGCCCGTGCCCCACAGGCCCGCGTAACGCCCGGCGTAACCGGCGGCGGCCTCGTCGACGAAGAGCTGGGCCGAGAGCTTGTAGGTGTCGTTCGTCAGGTCGTACTTGCGGCCCTGGGTCGCGTAGAAGCCGGAGTTCGCGCCGGTCGCATCGGTCGTCACCTTCAGCCGCTGATCGCCGTCGAACGTGGCGCTCTGGAAGCCGGCCGGCGCGCTGCGGTCGACGTACCAGACACCCGGAGCCTGGCTGCCGGTGGACACCGTGTCGAAGTTCAGCGTGACGGTGCCGGCCTGGGCGGTCAACGCGGCCGAGAACAGCAGCCCCGCGGTCGCCCACTTGAGTTGGGTCATTGTTAATTCCTCCTGTGAATCGAGCGTCGTCGCGGACCGGCCAATCGCCAATCTCGACAGATCGCAACAGGAGTGAAAAGCAATTCACGCGCCCAAATCCGGGCCGCTGAAAATACTTTCCAAATCAATGACTTGGGAAATACGCTTGGCTGTCGACGGCAGGCTTGTCAAATTATTCGACAGGCATATGCAAAGGTCGCAGCGGCACGCTCAGGAACGGAATATCTTCCCTGGATTGAGGATTTGAAGTGGATCAAACGCCTGCTTGATGGCGCGCATCAGCGCAATGCCGCCAGCGCCGGCTTCCTCTTCCAGGAAACCCATCTTGTGCAGCCCGACGCCGTGTTCGCCGCTGCAGGTGCCTTCCATCGCGATCGCGCGGCGCACCATGCGTTCGCTCATCGTTTCGGCCGTCGCGCGCTGGGCGGCGTCGCCTTCGCGCACCAGATAGGCGAGGTGGAAGTTGCCGTCGCCGACGTGGCCGACGATGTAATAGGGCAGGCCGCTGGCCTCGGCGTCGGCCACCGAGGCCTCGACGATCTCGGCCAGGCGCGAGATCGGCACGCAGGTGTCGGTGGTCACGGAGCGCGTGCCGGGATGCTGCTGCATGCCGGCGAAGTAGGCGCGGTGGCGCGCGGCCCAGAGCCGGCTGCGTTCCTCGGGCGTGTCGGCCCACTCGAAGTCTTCGCCGCCCAAATCGGCAGCGATGGCCTGCACGGTCTCGGCCTGTTCCTTCACGCCGGCCGGGCTGCCGTGGAACTCCATCAGCAGCATCGGCGCCTCGCGCAGGCCCAGCGCCGACTGGCGGTTCACCGCGCGCACGGCGTTGACGTCCAGCAGCTCGCAGCGTGCGATCGGCACGCCGAGCTGGATCGTCTGGATCGTCGTGCGCACGGCCGACGCGACGTCGGGGAAGTGGCAGATCGCGGCGCTGACCGCCTCGGGCAGCGGGTACAGACGCACCGTCAGCTCGGTCATCACGCCCAGCGTGCCCTCGCTGCCAACGAAGAGGCGAGTCAGGTCATAACCCGCGGCCGACTTGCGGGCGCGCGTGCCGGTGCGCACGACTTCGCCGGTGCCGGTGACGACGGTCAGCGCCAGCACGTTCTCGCGCATCGTGCCGTAGCGCACGGCGTTGGTGCCGCTGGCGCGCGTGGCGGCCATGCCGCCGAGCGACGCGTTGGCGCCCGGGTCGACCGGGAAGAACAGGCCCAGCGAACGCAACTCGGCGTTGAGCTGCTCGCGCGTGACGCCGGCCTCGACGGTGGCCGTCAGGTCGTCGGCGTCGATGCGCAGGATGCGCGTCAAACGCGAGACGTCGACGCTGAGCCCGCCCTGCACGGCGAGCAGATGGCCTTCCAGCGACGAACCGGTGCCGTAGGGGATGATCGGCACGCGGTGCTCGCCGGCCAGGCGCACGACGGCGGCGACCTCGTCGCTGCTCTCGCAGAAGACGACGGCGTCGGGCGGCGTGACGGGGAAGGGCGACTCGTCGCGGCCGTGCTGCAGGCGCACGGCCTCGGCGGTGCTGCAGCGCTCGCCGAAGCGGGAGCGCAGCGTGGCCAGCAGCGTCTCGGGCAAGGGGCTGCGCGGCGCCTCGGTGGCGGCATCGTGGGAGACAGCGCTCACGGTCGACTCGACTCCTCGCGCGCGGCGTGCGCCGCGGCGTCATCCTGGGACGGGCATTCTAGGAGTCGTCAGGCGCCGGCCGTCGTGCCCGCCGGCGCCACCGGGAAGCCGGTGCGGTACTCCTCGAAGCTGAGGTAGCCGTCGCGGTTCTCGTCGTACTGATCGAACTTCGGCCCGACGGTCGGCAGCTTGGCCGCCTCGGCACGCGACAGGCGGCCGTCGTGATCGGTGTCGGCGCGGTCGAAGGCCGCGCGCACCGGGTCGACCGGGGCATCGGGCGTCGTCTGCGCCATCAGTGGCGGCGCCAGCATCAGCGCGGCCAGCGCGCAAACGAGTCGGGGCGGGCGGTTCACGGCGTCTCCTGGGCGGGAGGCCGCGCCGCGGCAAACCGGGCGCCCGCCGCCCTTCAGGCCGCCTGCCGGCGTTGTTCGCGCCGCGCGCGCACCGCGGCCGCCAGGCCGTCGAGCACGCCGACCGAGTCGTCCCAGCCGATGCAGGCGTCGGTGATGCTGACGCCGTACTCCAGCGCCGAGGCGCGGTCCTTGCCGGCGCTGAACTTCTGCGCCCCGGGCTTCAGATGGCTCTCGACCATCACGCCGAAGATGCAGCGGTTGCCGGCGGCGATCTGGCCGCCGACGTCGCGCATGACGTCGATCTGGCGCTGGTGCTGCTTGCTGCTGTTGGCGTGGCTGGCGTCGATCATCAGCCGGCACGGCAGCTTGGTCGCCTCGATCTCGGCGCAGGCCGCGGCGACGCTGGCGGCGTCGTAGTTCGGCGCCTTGCCGCCGCGCAGGATGACGTGGCAGTCCTTGTTGCCGCGGGTCTCGACGATCGCCACCTGGCCGTTCTTGTGCACCGACAGGAAGTGGTGCGGGCGCGCGGCGGCCTGGATCGCGTCGGTGGCGATCTTGATGTTGCCGTCGGTGCCGTTCTTGAAGCCCACCGGCGCCGACAGTCCCGAAGCCAGCTCTCGGTGCACCTGGCTCTCGGTGGTGCGCGCGCCGATCGCGCCCCAGGCGATCAGGTCGCCGATGTACTGCGGCGAGATCACGTCGAGGAACTCGCTGGCCGCCGGCACGCCTTCGCGGTTGATGTCGACGAGCAGCTGGCGCGCGATGCGCAGGCCTTCGTCGATGCGGTAGCTCTGGTCGAGGTAGGGGTCGTTGATCAGTCCCTTCCAGCCGACCGTCGTGCGCGGCTTCTCGAAATAGACGCGCATGACGATTTCGAGGTCGGCGGCGTGGCGCTCGCGTTCGGCGTGCAGGCGGCGCGCGTACTCCACCGCAGCGGCCGGGTCGTGGATCGAGCACGGGCCGATGATGACGAGCAGGCGATCGTCCTCGCCGTGCATGATCTGGCGGATCTTCTGCCGCGTGCCCGACACCAGCGCCTCGACCGGCGTGCCGGCGATCGGGAAGAAGCGGATCAGGTGGTCCGGCGGCGGCAGCGGCGTGACGTCGCGGATGCGCTGGTCGTCGGTCTGGCTGGTCTTCTCGCTCAGCGCGTAGCGGCCCTCGGCGGCTGCGGCGGGTTTCGGGCTCATGTCGGGCTTTCTGTGGTCGAGGAAGTGGGGGCGAAAAAAAACCGCCGGGGGTTCCGGCGGTTTTTCTGGGTTCGGGTGCGTTCGTCTACGCGTTTGCCTCTCCAGCCGCCGGACGGGGCGAGAACCAAAAGAAGGCAAAGAAATAGGCGGCGGGACGCATCGGGGTCGAATGTAGCACGCTCGAACGGACGCCAGGCTGACGCGATCAGTACGCCTGGGCGCCGAAACCGGCGGCCTGCAGCGCCTGCACGACGTCGGCGACGTGGCGCGGGTTGCGCGTCTGCAGCACCAGTTCGACCTCGACGTTCTGCGCCGACAGCGTCGAGAACGCACGCTGGTGGTGGACCTCGTCGATGTTCGCGCCTGCCTGCGCGACCACCGTGGTGATGCGCGCCAGCACGCCGGGCGTGTCGCGCGCGCCGACGCGAATGCGCGCCAGCCGCCCGGCGCGCACCATGCCGCGGCCGATGATGGCCGACAGCAGCATCGGGTCGATGTTGCCGCCGCAGAGCACGAGGCCGACCTTGCGCCCGGCGTAGCGCTCGGGCTCCTTCAGCAGCGCCGCCAGGCCGGCCGCGCCTGCGCCTTCGACCAGCGTCTTCTCGATCTCGAGCAGCATCACGATGGCCTGCTCGATGTCGCCTTCGTCGACCAGCACCAGGTCGTCGACACGCTCGGCGATCAGCGCGCGCGTGATCTCGCCCGGCTGGCCGACGGCGATGCCTTCGGCGATCGTCGTCAGCCCCTGCGGGTGCTGCGTGCCCTTGACGGCGTTGACCATCGCCGGGAACCGCGCCGTCTGCACGCCGACGATGCGGATGTCCGGGCGCACCGCGCGCACCGCGGTGGCGATGCCGCTGATCAGCCCGCCGCCGCCGACGGCGACGACCAGCGTGTCCAGCTCGGGCTGGGCGCGCAGCATCTCCAGGCCGATCGTGCCCTGGCCGGCGATGACCAGCGGGTCGTCGAAGGGGTGCACGAACTCGAGCTTCTGCTCGGCGGCGATCTGCAGCGCTCGGTCGCGCGCCTCGTCGAAGGTCTCGCCGTGCAGCACGACCTCGGCGCCGAAGCCGCGCGTGCGCTCGACCTTGACCGTCGGCGTGTGCACCGGCATCACGATGACGGCGCGCAGCCCCAGGCGCTGGGCGTGGTGGGCGACGCCCTGGGCGTGGTTGCCGGCCGAGGCGGCGACGACGCCGGCCACACCTTGTTGCACCAGCGCGCAGAGCTTGTTCAGCGCGCCGCGTTCCTTGAACGAGGCGGTGAACTGCAGGTTCTCGAACTTCAGGAAGACCTGGGCGCCGAGGATCTGGCCGATCGTGCGGCTCTCGACGCAGGGCGTGTCCAGCACGTGGCCGGCCAGGCGGCCGGCGGCGGCCTCGATGTCGGCGTATTCGACGGCAGCCATCAGGCGGTTCCTCCTACGGTCAGGCGTTCGATGCGCAGCGTCGGCTGACCGACGCCCACCGGCACGCTCTGGCCTTCCTTGCCGCAGGTGCCGACGCCGGTGTCGAGCTCGAGGTCGTTGCCGATCATGCTGACGCGCTTGAGCGCATCCGGGCCGCTGCCGATGATCGTCGCGCCCTTGACCGGATACTGGATCTTGCCCTTCTCGACCCAGAAGGCCTCGCTGGCCGAGAAGACGAACTTGCCGCTCGTGATGTCGACCTGGCCGCCGCCGAAGTTGGTGGCGTAGAGGCCGCGCTTCATCGACGCGACGATCTCCTCGCGCGTCTTGTCGCCGGCCAGCATGTAGGTGTTGGTCATGCGCGGCATCGGCAGGTGGGCGTAGCTCTCGCGCCGGCCGTTGCCGGTCGGCTTCACGCCCATCAGGCGTGCGTTCAGGCTGTCCTGGATGTAGCTGACGAGGATGCCGTCCTCGATCAGCACGTTGCGCTTGGAGGCCACGCCTTCGTCGTCGACGTTGAGCGAACCGCGGCGGTCCGGCAGCGTGCCGTCGTCGAGCACGGTGACGCCCGGGGCGGCGACACGCTGGCCCAGGCGGCCGGAGAAGGCGCTCGAGCCCTTGCGGTTGAAGTCGCCTTCCAGGCCGTGGCCGATGGCCTCGTGCAGCAGCACGCCGGGCCAGCCGGGGCCGAGCACGACCGTCATCTCGCCGGCCGGCGCCGGGCGGCTCTCGAGGTTGGTCAGCGCCGCGTCGACGGCCTGGCGCACGTAGCCTTCGATGACCGCATCCTGGAAGTAGCCGAGGCCGAAACGGCCGCCGCCGCCGCCGGTGCCGACCTCGCGCCGGCCGTCCTGCTCGGCGATCACGGTGACCGACAGCCGCACCAGCGGCCGCACGTCGGCGGCGCGCGTGCCGTCGGCGCGCGCGACGAAGACGACGTCGTACTCGGCGGCCAGCCCCGCCATCACCTGGACGATGCGCGGGTCCTTGGCGCGGGCGAGCTTCTCGACACGTTCGAGCAGCGCCACCTTCTGCGTGCTGTCCAGCGTCGCGATCGGGTCCATCGGCGCGTACAGCGCGCGGCTGGCGGCGATGCGCGGCGCACGCGCCAGCTTGACGCGTTTGTTCTGGCCGGCGGCGGCGATCGTGCGCACGGTGCGCGCGGCGTCCAGCAGCGCGGCTTCGGACAGGTCGTCGCTGTAGGCGAAGGCGGTCTTCTCGCCGGCGACGGCGCGCACGCCGACGCCCTGATCGATGCTGAAGCTGCCGCCCTTGACGATGCCTTCCTCGAGGCTCCAGCCTTCGTGGCGGGTGCTCTGGAAGTACAGGTCGGCGTCGTCGACGCGGTGCTCGGCGATCGTCGCCAGCGCCCGCGCGAGCTGCGTCTCGCCGATGCCGGCAGGTTCGAGCAGCGACGACTGCGCGATCGCCAGGCGTTCGAGGGTGGGTTCGCGGGTGATCATCGGCGCCTCCGGGTGGGGCGCAGATTGTAGGAGTCGCCCCCCAGCCCCCGCCGGCGTGATGGCGCTTCACGCTTCTTTACCGGCCGTTGACATTCGTGATGTGCGCAGCTTTCGTGCGCCCCGCGTTGTCTGGAAGCGGGGGTCATGGTGACCCACCGCCAAACCCCGAAGGAAACATCCGAATGACCTCGATCCGCACCCTGATCGCTGCTGCCGGTCTGACGCTCGCCGCCGCCGGTGCGTTCGCCCAGACGGCCACGCCGGCCGCTGCTCCCGCCGCTCCCGCTGCCGACACCGCCGCGACCGCGCCTGCCAAGCACGCCGTGAAGCACAAGGCCAAGCACAAGGCGAAGAAGGCTGCCCCGGCTGCCGCCGCGACGCCCGCCACGCCGGCGGCCCCGGCCGCTCCCGCCGCCCCGGCCGGCAAGTAAGCGCCGTCAGCCGCGCCGCGCCAAGGCCTCCTGGTACAGCGCGTTGCGCGGCGCGCCGCTGATCTCGGCGGCCAGCGCGACAGCCTGCTTCAACGGCAGCTCGCGCAGCAACACCTCCAGCGTCTGCAGCGCCGATGGCGCCAGCCCTTCGGCCTCCACGGCCGGCAGGGCGTGCAGCACGAGCACGAACTCCCCTCGCACCCGGTTCGCATCGGCAGCCAGCCAGCCCGGCAGTTCGGCCGCGGCCATCGTCGCCACGGTCTCGAACTGCTTGGTCAGCTCGCGGCACAGCGTCACGCGGCGCTCGGGCGCGCCTTCGGCGAGCGCTGCCGCCAGCGCCTCGATGCGGTGCGGCGCCTCGAACAGCACCTGTGTCGAACGTTCCCCCAGACAGGCGGCGAGCGCGTTGCGGCGTTCGCCGCCGCGTGCGGGCAGGAAGCCGACGAAACGGAAGCCCGCGCCGACGGTGTCGCCGGCGACGCTGAGCGCCGTGACGGCACTGCTCGCGCCCGGGATCGGGATCACGCGATGGCCGGCCGCCGCGGCCTGCGCCACCAGCACCGCGCCGGGGTCGCTGACCGCCGGCGTGCCGGCGTCGCTGACGTAGGCCACCGACTCGCCGGCCGCCAGCCGCGCCAGCACCGTCGCGCTGGCGCCTTGTTCGTTGTGGGCGTGCAGCGCGACGAGCGGCTTGTCCAGCCCCAGGTGGCGCAGCAGCTGCGCGCCGACGCGCGTGTCCTCGCAGGCGACGGCGTCGGCGCGGGCGAGCACGTGCACCGCCCGAAGCGTGATGTCGGCGAGATTGCCGATCGGCGTGGCGACGACGTAGAGTGCGCCGGGCGGGAACTGCTGGCCGCCGGCGGCGGCATCGGCTGCGGCGAGCAGCGCGGAGGGCGTGATGTTCAAGGGCGCGTCGGAGCAGGGGACGAAGGCGCTCGGCGATGCCGCCGAGTCTCGGGCGCTGGCCTGGCTGCAAGCGCGTGGCCTGACGCTGCTGGAGCGCAATTATCGGGTCGCGCGCGGCCCGCACGCGCGCGGCGGCGAAGTCGACCTGATCCTGCGCGACGGCGACGGCACGCTGGTCTTCGTCGAGGTGCGTTCGCGGCGCAGCGGTGGCTTCGGCGGCGCCGCGGCCAGCATCGGCGCGGGCAAGCGCGCGCGCATCGTCTATGCGGCGCAGCACTACCTGCTGCGCTGGCGCGTTTTGCCGCCGTGCCGCTTCGATGTCGTCTGTATCGACGATGGCCGCGTTGAATGGCTTCAGGCGGCGTTCGATGCCGCTTGAGCCCGCCGATGGCGGGGTCGTGAAAAACCCGGGCCTTATCATCCCGCGCCTATGCTCGAGCAGCGCATTCAGCAGCAATTCTTCGACAGCGCCGACCTGAAGTACCAGACCGCCGAGGCGCTCTCGCGCCCGATCGCCGAGGCCTGCGGCGCCCTGGTCGGTGCGATCACCTCCGGCGGCAAGCTGATGATCGGCGGCAGCGGCGCCGCCTCGGCGCTGGCCCTGCACTTCGCGCAGCGCCTCGTCGGCGGCTACGAACGCGAACGCCCGCCTTTGCCGGCGATGGTGCTGGGCGCCGACGCCGAGCAGCTGATCCTGGCCCTGGGCCATCCGGGCGACGTGCTGTTCTGGATCGAGCCCGCCGACGGTGACGGCCGCATGGCGCGCGCGGCGATCGCCGCGGCGCACGACAAGGACATGACGGTGGCGGGCCTCAGTGCCGGCACCGGAGCGGCGGCCGCGGCCGTCGCGGCGCAACTCGCCGAAACCGACGTCAAGGTCGCGCTCCCGCACGCCCGCGGTGGCCGCGCACTCGAGCTGCAACTGCTCGTGCTGCACTGCCTGTGCGACGCGATCGACCTCCAACTGATGGGAGAACAGGAACCGTGAACACCCGACTCGTGATGCGCCCGCTGGCGCTGGCCCTGGCCGTGGCAGCTGCCGCGACGACGCTGTCGGCCTGCGCGCCGCTGATCGTCGGCGGTGCGATGGTCGGCGGCAGCATGATGTTCATCGACCGCCGCACCTCGGGTGCCCAGGTCGAGGACGAAGGCATCGAGCTCAAGGCCGGCAACGCCGTGCGCGACCTGGCGACGCTGGGCCACGTCAACATCACCAGCTACAACCGCCAGGTGCTGCTGACCGGCGAGGTGCCGACCGAAGACGACCGCCAGCGTGTCGAACGCGCCGTGCACCGCGTCGAGAACGTGCGCAGCGTGGTCAACGAACTGGCCGTCGCCGGCAACAGCTCGCTGGGCTCGCGTTCGACCGACTCCATCATCACCAGCAAGGTGAAGGCGACCTTCGTCGACGCCAAGGACCTGCAGGCCCCGGCGCTCAAGGTCGTCACCGAGCGTGCGACGGTCTACTTGATGGGCCGCGTCACCGAACGCGAGGCGACGCGGGCCTCCGACCTGGCGCGCTCGGTCTCGGGCGTGCAGCGCGTCGTGCGTGTCTTCGAGGTGATCTCCGAAGCCGAACTGGCGAACCTGCAGAAGGCCACGCAGCCTTCGGAGCCGGCACCGGCCAGCCGCTGAGCGGACGCGCGGGCCGCAGGCCCGCCGCCCGTCTTCAGCGCAGGCGCTGGATCAGGCTGGACGTGTCCCAGCGTCGTCCGCCCAGCGCCTGCACCTCGGCATAGAACTGGTCGACGAGCGCCGTCACCGGCACGCGTGCGCCGTTGCGGCGCGCCTCGTCGAGCACCAGCCCGAGATCCTTGCGCATCCAGTCGACGGCGAAGCCGAAGTCGAACTTGCCTTCGACCATCGTCTTGCCGCGGTTGTCCATCTGCCAGCTCTGCGCCGCGCCCTTGCCGATGACGTCCAGCACCAGCGGCATGTCCAGCCCGGCGTGCTGACCGAAGGCGATGGCCTCGGCCAGGCCCTGCACCAGCCCGGCGATGGCGATCTGGTTGACCATCTTCGCCAGCTGGCCGGCGCCGCTGTCGCCGATGCGCGTGACGGCGCGTGCGAAGGCCATCGCGACCGGCTTCATCGCCTCGAACGCGGCCTCGTCGCCGCCGCACATCACGGTCAGCACGCCGTTGACGGCGCCGGCCTGGCCGCCGGAGACCGGGGCGTCGACGAAGGGCAGGCCGCGCGTCGCGGCCGCGGCGTAAAGCTCGCGCGCGACTTCGGCCGACGCCGTCGTGTGGTCGACGAAGACCGCGCCCGGCGCCATGCCGGCGAAGGCGCCGGTCTCGCCCAGCGTCACGGCGCGCAGGTCGTCGTCGTTGCCGACGCAGCAGAAGACGAACTCGGCGCCGGCGGCGGCTTCGGCCGGCGTCGGCTGGCTCGCGCCGCCGTATTCGGCGACCCAGGCCTGGGCCTTGGCGGCGCTGCGGTTGTAGACGGTGACGCGGTGGCCGGCGCGGGCCAGGTGCCCGGCCATCGGATAGCCCATGACGCCCAGGCCGATGAAGGCGACGGAGCGGGGCGGGACGGAGTCGTAGGTCTTGCTCATCGGCGGGCGTTGTCTGGCGGTGGGGACCGCCGATTCTGCCGCCCGGCCGCGGCGCGTCACAAAGGCACCCTTCGGCCTGCGGCCGGTCCCGCCAGGCGGTGAGCCCGGACAAGTCCTGAGGGCTCAGATGACGCGCATGTTCTCCGTGCCGGCCGAGAGGTCGCGGCTGCGCGCGCGGTGGCTGTTGAGCTTGATCTGCAGGCGCAGGTCGTTGACCGAGTCGGCGTTGCGCAGCGCGTCCTCGTAGGTGATCGCGTTGGCTTCGTAGAGGTCGAACAGCGACTGGTCGAAGGTCTGCATGCCGAGCTCGCGCGAGCGCTTCATCAGCTCCTTGATCTCGCCGATCTCGCCCTTGAAGATCATGTCGGAGACCAGCGGCGTGTTGAGCATGATCTCCACCGCCGCGACGCGGCCGCGGCCTTCCTGGCGCGGCATCAGGCGCTGGCTGACCAGGGCCTTGAGGTTCAGCGACAGGTCCATCAGCAGCTGGCCGCGGCGCTCTTCGGGGAAGAAGTTGATGATGCGGTCCAGCGCCTGGTTGGCGCTGTTGGCGTGCAGCGTGGCCATGCACAGGTGGCCGGTCTCGGCGAAGGCGACCGCGTGCTCCATCGTCTCGCGGTCGCGGATCTCGCCCATCAGGATCACGTCGGGCGCCTGGCGCAGCGTGTTCTTCAGCGCCTGCTCCCAGCCGTCGGTGTCGACGCCGACCTCGCGCTGCGTGACGATGCAGTTCTTGTGCGGGTGCACGAACTCGATCGGGTCCTCGACGGTGATGATGTGGCCGTAGGAGTGCTCGTTGCGCCAGTCGACCATCGCCGCCAGCGAGGTGCTCTTGCCCGAGCCGGTGGCGCCGACGAAGATGACCAGGCCGCGCTTGGTCATCGCGATGTCCTTCAGCACCGCGGGCAGGGCCAGCGTGTCGATCGTCGGCAGCGTCTGCGGGATCGTGCGCAGCACCAGGCCGACCTGGCCCTGCTGCATGAAGGCGTTGACGCGGAAGCGCCCGACGCCCTGCGGACTGATCGCGAAGTTGCACTCCTTGGTGCGCTCGAACTCGGCGGCCTGCTTGTCGTTCATCACCGCGCGCGCCAACTGCAGCGTGTGCTGGCCGGTCAGCGGCTGCGGCGAGACCTTGGTGACCTTGCCGTCGACCTTGATCGCCGGCGGGAAGTCGGCGGTGAGGAAGAGGTCCGAGCCGTTGCGCGTGATCATCAGCCGCAGCAGGTCGTTGACGAATTTCGAGGCCTGGTCGCGTTCCATTCGGTGTTCTCCCTTGCGCTCAGGCGTCGCCGAGCAGCGCCGACAGCCGCGTGCTGGTCTGGCGCAGCCGCAGCGACAGCCGCCGGGCCAGCGCGGCCAGCAGCATCAGCGCGAGTTGGGCGTCGGCGTTCATCAGCGCCAGCAGCTTCGACGTCTCCAGCACCGCCAGCACGCAGGGCTCGGTGCTGCGGCAGTCCGACAGCCGCGGCCCGGCGTCGAGCAGCGACATCTCGCCGAGCACGTCGCCCGGGCGGATCTCGGCCAGCCGCGCCGTCGTCGTCGCGCCCTGGTGCTCGACGACCACCGTGCCCTCGAGCACGACGACCATGAACTCGCCCGGTTCGTCCTGGACGATCAGCCGCTTGCCGGCGCCGACCCGCACGAAGACGAGATAAGGCGCCAGCCGCGCCATCGACGCCTCGTCGAACGGCCGCCGCCCCCGCCCACAGCCCAGCCAGCCGCCCGAGGCCATCCGCGGCGTCGTGCACCACCGCCCCGACCTGTGCCGCACGCTGCGCCCACGAAGCGGCCGCGCCGGGCGCGTCAAGCTGACGCCGCGGATCCGGCTCCGCCGGTCCGCTGGCGTCGCCCCCCTGCGGGGCCGAGGCCGGACACGATTCGTCCGGTGGACGAATCGTGCCTGCCGAGGAGCCGGGCCCTTGGCCCGGCGTGGCCTGCAAGGCAGTGCCGGAGGCGCTCGGGGGGGGCCATCCTCACCCGGGGAAGTTCTCGGGAATCTTGGCCTTGGCACGCGCCTCGGCCGGCGTGATGACGTTGCGGCGCACCAGGTCGGCGAGGTTCTGGTCCAGCGTCTGCATGCCCAGGCTCTGGCCGGTCTGGATCGACGAGTACATCTGGGCGATCTTGTTCTCGCGGATCAGGTTCTTGATCGCCGAGGTGGCGATCATGATCTCGTGCGCGGCCACGCGCCCCGAGCCGTCCTTCAGCTTGCACAGCGTCTGCGAGATGACGGCGACCAGCGACTCGGACAGCATCGCGCGCACCATCTCCTTCTCGGCGGCGGGGAAGACATCGACGACGCGGTCGATGGTCTTGGCGGCGCTGGAGGTGTGCAGCGTGCCGAACACCAGGTGGCCGGTCTCGGCGGCGGTCAGCGCCAGACGGATCGTCTCCAGGTCGCGCATTTCGCCGACCAAGATCGCGTCCGGGTCCTCGCGCAGCGCCGAACGCAGCGCGTTGGCGAAGGAGAGCGTGTGCGGGCCGACCTCACGCTGGTTGACGAGGCACTTCTTGCTCTCGTGCACGAACTCGATCGGGTCCTCGACGGTGAGCACGTGGCCGTACTCGTTCTCGTTGAGGTGGTTGATCATCGCCGCCAGCGTCGTGCTCTTGCCCGAGCCCGTGGGGCCGGTGACCAGCACCAGGCCGCGCGGCTTGAGCGCCAGATCGGAGAAGACCTTGGGCGTGCCCAGCTGCTCCAGCGTCAGGATCTTGCTCGGGATCGTGCGGAACACCGCGCCGGCGCCGCGGTTCTGGTTGAACGCGTTGACGCGAAAGCGTGCGAGGCCCTGGATCTCGAAGCTGAAGTCGCACTCCAGCGTGTCCTCGTAATGCTTGCGCTGGGCGTCGTTCATGATGTCGTAGACCATCGCGTGGACCATCTTGTGGTCCAGCGGTTCGACATTGATGCGACGCACGTCCCCGTGCACGCGGATCATCGGCGGCAGCCCGGCCGACAGGTGCAGGTCGGAGGCCTTGTTCTTGACCGAAAATGCGAGCAGCTGGGTGATGTCCATGACAGGAGCGCGAGGGCGCCTTTCGCCCAGTGTTCAAACGATTATGGGCAGCATCTCAAGCAACCTGCAAGAAGTGAAGCGGCGTATCGCCGCGGCCGCGAATGCGACCGGCCGTGACGCGGAAAGCGTCACGCTGCTCGCCGTCTCCAAGACCTTTCCGGCCGCCGACGTGCGCGCCGCGCACGACAGCGGGCAACGCGCTTTCGGCGAGAACTACGTGCAGGAGGCGCTGGCCAAGATCGCCGAACTCGTCGATCTGCGCCCCGAGCTCGAATGGCATCTGATCGGCCCGCTGCAGAGCAACAAGACGCGGCCGGTGGCCGAGGCCTTCGACTGGGTGCATTCGGTGGACCGGCTGAAGATCGCCCAGCGCCTGGCCGAGCAGCGCCCGGCCTGGCTGCCGCCGCTGCAGCTGTGCCTGCAGGTCAACGTCAGCGGCGAGGCGTCCAAGAGCGGCTGCGCGCCGGAAGATTTGCCGGCGCTGGCGCGTGCCGTCGCGGCCTTGCCGGCCGAACGCGTGCGGCTGCGCGGGCTGATGGCGATCCCCGAAGCGAGCGAGGACCCGGCGGCGCAGCGCCTGCCGCTGGCGCGCCTGCGCACGATGCTCGAGGCGCTGAACGCCGACGGGCTGGCGCTGGACACCTTGTCGATGGGCATGAGCGCCGACCTCGAGGCCGCGGTCGCCGAGGGCGCGACGCTGGTGCGCATCGGCACGGCGATCTTCGGCCGGCGCTGAAGCGCTCAGTACAGCCCGAGCGCGACGCCCAGTTCCAGCGCCATCGCCGCCACCAGCGCGGCGATCGCCGCTCCTTCGATGAACACCAGCCGGCGCCGCTCGCTGCCGTCGAGTTCGTACGGCCGTTCGCCGAGCGGCACCTCGCCCAGGCCCGATGGCGCAAAGCTGGTCGTCGGGCCGGCGAGGCCCGGAGGGTCGGTCTTCGAGAACATCTGTACTCCCTGTCGTTCCCGATGTCGTCGTGCCGCACATGCGGACGGCGCCGATCAAATCATCGTTTTTGGTGAATCGGCAGAGAGTCCACCCGCCTGCAGGCCGCTTGGTGTGGCGTGGTGCTCGAAAACGTGCGATCAGACCGGGATGCGGGTGCTGTTCTTCACCTCTTCCATCACCGCGTAGGTGCGCGTCTCGCGCACGCCGGGCAGCGTCCAGATGACGGTGCCGATGAACTCGCGGTAGGCCGCCATGTCGGCGACCCGCGTCTTCAGCAGGTAGTCGAAACCGCCGGCGACGAGATGCGCCTCGAGGATCTCGGGCCGCACCTGCACCGCCGCCTTGAAGGTGTCCATCACGTCGTGCACCGTGCGGTCGAGCAGGATCTCGACGAAGACCAGCAGCCCGGCGCCGAGCTTGCTCGGGTCCAGCCGCGCCTCGTAGCCGACGATGTAGCCGTCGCGCGTGAGGCGTTTGACGCGTTCGAGCACCGCGGTCGGCGACAGGTGCACCTCCTCGGCCAGCTTGAGGTTGCTGATGCGCCCGTCGGCCTGCAGCACACGCAGGATGCGGCGGTCGATCTTGTCCAGTTCGCGCGGGCCGTAGCGTAGGCCCTGCTCGGTTGTGGCGTCGTCCATCCGTGGGATTCTCGGTCAAACGGGCTTCATTCCGAATCGGATGCGGCAAGCCGAACCGCACACTGCGCCCGTTTCCCGACCCAGGAGTGCCCCATGCCCGTCCCGCCGCCGCGTGAACGACTGCCGTTCCCGTACCGCCCCGAGTCCGAGGCCATCACCGCCGCGCTGGCATCGCTGCAGGGCGCGCTCGACTGGCCGCGTGTGATCGAGACCGCCAAGCCCTGGGTCGAGCAGGTGCGCGCCAACCCGGCGCCGTTCTGGGCGATGGAGTCGCTGCTGCGCGAGTACCCGATCTCCAGTGCCGAAGGCCTGGCGCTGATGCGCCTGGCCGAAGCGCTGCTGCGGGTGCCCGACGCCGAGACCGCCGTCGCGCTGACCGCCGACCAGCTCGGCCGCGCCGACTTCGACGGCAGCGGCGACGAAGGCCCGCACAAGATGCTGGCCAGCCTGTCGGCGAGCGCCATCGCGCTGTCGAAGAAGTTCCTGCCCGGCGCCGAGCAGCCGGCCGGCCTGCTGCAGCGCCTGGGCGCACGCACCGTCGTCGCCGCCACGGTGCGCGCGATCCAGCTGCTGGGCCGCCAGTTCGTGCTCGGCCGCAGCATCGACGAGGCGATGAAGGAAGCCGCGGCGCAGCGCAAGGCGCAACCGATGCTGCGCTTCAGCTACGACATGCTGGGCGAGGGCGCGCGCACCGAAGCCGACGCCGAGCGCTACCTCGCCAGTTACGAGAACGCGATCGCCGCCATCGCCTCGGGCCGCGCCGAACGCGGGCCGCTGTCGCCGATGGAAGGCGACGGCATCTCGATCAAGCTGTCGGCGCTGTTCTCGCGTTACGAGGACGCGCAGCGCGAGCGCGTCTTCGAGACGCTGCTGCCGCGCGTCTGGACGCTGGTCGAACGCGCCGCCACCGCCAACCTGAACCTGACGATCGACGCCGAGGAGGTCGACCGCCTGGAGCTGTCGCTGGACGTCTTCGACGCCGTCGCCGACCGCATCGCCGCCGCCTTCCCGCAGTGGCAGGGCTTCGGCCTGGCGATGCAGGCCTACCAGACGCGTGCGCTGGCGGTCATCGACGAGGTCGCCGCGATCGCGCGCCGTCACGGCCTGCGCTTCATGGTCCGCCTGGTCAAGGGCGCCTACTGGGACGGCGAGGTCAAACGCGCCCAGGAGCTGGGGCTGCCGGCCTACCCGCTGTTCACGCACAAGCACCACACCGATATCTCCTACCTGGCCTGCGCGCGCGCGATGCTGGGCCACGCCGACGTGCTGTACCCGCAGTTCGCCTCGCACAACGCCGGCACCATCGCCGCGATCCTGCAGATGGCGCGTGCCGCCGGCGTGCCCTTCGAGATGCAGCGCCTGCACGGCATGGGCGAGGGCGTGTACCGCGAGGTGCTGAAGGACGGCAGCATCGCCTGCCGCGTCTACGCCCCGGTCGGCGAGCACCGCGACCTGCTGGCCTACCTGGTGCGCCGGCTGCTGGAGAACGGCGCCAACTCGTCCTTCGTGCACCAGCTCGCCGACCCGGCGGTGGCGCCCGAGGAACTGCTGGCCTCGCCGCTGGCGCCCACCGCCGAGCCCGGCCTGCCGCTGCCGGCAGCGCTGTACGGCCCGACGCGGCCCAACTCGGCCGGCGCCGACCTGGCCTGCGAGGCGATGCGTGCGCCGCTGCTGGCGGCCGTCGCTGCGACGTCGGTTCCGGCGGTGCCGGAAGCGCGCCCCGCGGACACCGCCGCCGCGATGGCGCGCCTGGCCGCCGGCTTCGGCGCCTGGAGCGCGCGCCCGCTGGCCGAGCGTGCCGGCGCGCTGCGCCGCGCCGCCGACCTGCTCGAAGCGCGCCTGCCCGCGTACTGCGGCCTGCTCGTCAAGGAAGCGCACAAGACGCTGGGCGACGCCGTCTCCGAGGTGCGCGAGGCCGCCGACTTCTGCCGCTACTACGCCGAGCAGGCCGAGGCGCGCCTGGGCGAGCAGCTGCTGCCCGGCCCGACCGGCGAGCGCAACACGCTGCGCCTGCACGGCCGCGGCGTCTTCGTCTGCATCAGCCCGTGGAACTTCCCGCTGGCGATCTTCGCCGGCCAGGTGGTGGCCGCGCTCGTCGCCGGCAACACCGTCGCCGCCAAGCCCGCCGAGCAGACGCCGGCGGTGGCCGAACGTTTCGTCGCCCTGCTGCACGAGGCCGGCGTGCCCGAGGACGCGCTGGTGCTGCTGCACGGCCCCGGCGAGACCGTCGGCGCCGCGCTGGTGGCCGACGCACGCACCGCGGGCGTCTGCTTCACCGGCAGCACCCAGGTCGCGCGGCTCATCAACCGCACGCTGGCGGCCAAGGACGGCGCCATCGTGCCGCTGATCGCCGAGACCGGCGGCCTCAACGCGATGATCGTCGACAGCACCGCGCTGCCCGAGCAGGTCGTCGACGCGGTCGTGCAGAGCGCCTTCCGCTCCGCCGGCCAGCGCTGCTCGGCGCTGCGCCTGCTGGCGGTGCACGAGAGCGTCGCCGACGGCGTGTTCACGATGCTCGCCGGGGCGATGAAGGAACTCTCGCTCGGCGACCCGGCGTTGCTGGCCACCGACGTCGGCCCGGTCATCGACGACGAGGCGTTCGCGAATCTGGAGCGCCACGTCGCCCGTCTGCGCGCCGAAGCGCGCCTGGTCGGCGAGACGCCGGCGCCGGCGGCACCGGCGGTGCCGCGCCTGGTCGCGCCGGTGGCGTTCGAGATCGGCGCCGTCGAACACCTGCGCGAGGAGATCTTCGGCCCGGTGCTGCACCTGGTGCGCTGGAGCGGCGACGTCGAGCAGCTCGTCGCGCGCATCAACGCGCTGGGCTACGGGCTGACGCTGGGCGTGCAGACGCGCATCGACAGCCGCGCCGAGCGCATCGCCCAGCTGGCGCGCATCGGCAACGTCTACGTCAACCGCAACATCATCGGTGCTGTCGTCGGCGTGCAGCCTTTCGGTGGCGAAGGGATGTCCGGCACCGGCCCCAAGGCCGGTGGCCCGCACTACCTGTACCGCTTCTGCGCCGAGCAGACGCTGACGGTGAACACGGCTGCTGCCGGCGGCAACGCCGAACTGCTGGCCGGGCTGGGCCACTGAGCCCGGGAGGCCTCGCGGCCTCCCGGTCGGGTCTCAGTTCAGGTACATCCCGAGGTAGCGCCGGCCGTGGCTGACGACCTCGGGGTCGGGGCAGACCTCGAACCACTCGACCATCTGCACCCGCGCCTTCTCGCGCCACTCGGCCTTGTCGCGCAGCACGATGTCCAGCAACTGCTCGAAGGCGGCGGCGAAGTCGCCGCGGTGGGCGTGCAGCGCGGCGAGCGCGAAACGCGCGTCGAAGTCCTTCGGGTTGGCGGCGATGCGCGCCGCCAGCGCCGCCGGGTCGCCAGCGGGCGCCTGCGAGGCCAGCGCCAGGCGCTTCACCAGCTTGGCGTGGCGCTCGTCGCGTTCGGCTTCGGGGATGGCGTCCAGCAGCGCCTGGGCTTCGGCCAGCGCGCCTTCGCCGAGCAGGGCCTCGGCTTCGTCCAGCGGACCCCACTGCGGCTCTTCTTCGGCCGGCTCGTCGGCGGGGCCGAGATGGCGGTCGAGGAAGGCGCGGATCTGGCCTTCGGGCAGCGCGCCCATGAACTGGTCGACCGGCCGCCCGCCGGCGAACAGCGTCACCTGCGGGATGCTGCGGATGCCCATCGCCTGCGCGACCTGCGGCGACTCGTCGGTGTTCAGCTTGGCGAGCACGAAGCGGCCGCCGTAGGCCTGCACCAGCTTCTCGAGGATGGGGCCGAGCGAACGGCAGGGCCCGCACCACGGCGCCCAGCAGTCCAGCAGCACGGGAACGTCGAGCGAACGGTCGAGGACGGCGGTTTCGAAGTCGGCGTCGGAGACGTCGTAGGAGAGCGTCGGGGTCGTCATGGCGGGTCTGTGTCTTGTCAGTCGAGCCGGACGCCCAGGCGCGTGATCACCGGGCCCCAGCGCTTGATGTCGGCATCGATCGTACGACGGAAGTCGGCGCCGCTGCCGCCCACCGGCGCGAGGCCCTGCGCGTCGAGCGCCTGGCGCACGGAAGGCTCGTGCAGCACCGCGTTGACGTCGGCGGCGATGCGCGCGATCACCGCCTCGGGCGTGCCCGCCGGGCCCAGCAGGCCGTTCCAGGCCAGCGACTGCACGGCCGGGTAACCGGCCTCGGCCATCGTCGGCAGTTCGGGCAGCGAATGCACGCGTTCGGCGCTGGTGACGGCCAGCAGGCGCACGCGCTGCGAACGCAGGTGCGGCAGCAGCGCCGGTGCGACCATGAAGGTCGCGTCGGCCTCGCCCTGGGCCGCCGCCAGCGCCGCCGGCGGCGAGCCGTTGTAGGGCACGTGCACGCCGGCCAGCCGGGCCTCGTGCAGGAACAGCGCCATTGTCAGGTGCGCCGAACTGCCGTTGCCCAGCGACGAGTAGGCGATGCCGTCACGGCGCTTGCGCGCCCAGGCGACGAACTCGGCCACCGTGCGCGCCGGCACACGCTCGGCGTTGACCGCCAGCACGTTGGGCTGCGAGGTCGTCATCACGATAGTCACCAGGTCGCGCGCCGGGTCGTACGGCAGGCGGCGGTAGAGGAAGGGCGCGAACGCGAGCGGGCCGTTGAAGCCGAGCACGAAGGTGTGGCCGTCACGCGCCTTGGCCGCGGCATCGACGCCGAGCATGCCGCCGGCGCCGGGTTTGTCGTCGACGACGACCGGCTGGCCCCAGCGCGCCGCCAGGCGCTCGCCGAGCGCGCGTGCGATCAGGTCCAGCGAGCTGCCGGGGCCGCTGGGCACGATCAGATGCACCGGGCGGGTGGGCCAGGCCTCGGCAGCGCGGGCGCCGAAGGAGGCGGCCAGCGCGCCCAGGCCGAGCAGGGCGGAGCGGCGTTTCATCGCGGTATACCGTTGCTTACCGGGGTCTCGGATCGGAACCTAAGATCGTACGGAACCCAGGCCTGCCTCGGCATCGGCCGTGTGCCGGCCCGGGCGTGACGCAAGACAAGGAGAAGACGAATGACCCAACAAGGCACGCTGCGCATCGCTGCCGTCATTGCCGCCGTCGCCGTGCTGGCCGGCTGCGAGAACATGGACGAACGTTCCAAGGGCACGGCCACCGGGGCCGCGATCGGCGCGCTCGGCGGCGCGGTGCTGAGCAAGGCGACCGGCGGCCACGGCGCGACCGGTGCCGTCATCGGCGGCGTCGTCGGCGCCGTCGGCGGCAACCTGTGGTCCAAGCGCATGGAAGAAAAGCGCCGGGCGATGGAACAGGCGACGGCCGGCACCGGCATCGACGTCGCGCGCACGCCGGACAACCAGCTGAAGGTCAACGTGCCGAGCGACCTGTCGTTCGCCGTCGGCCGCTCGGACCTGCAGCCTTCGCTGCGCCCGGTGCTCGACCAGTTCGCCAAGGGCCTGGACCAGACGATGCACGTGCGCATCGTCGGCCACACCGACAGCACCGGCAGCGACGCGATCAACGACCCGCTGTCGCTGGCCCGCGCCCGCACCGTGCGCGACTACCTCGAAGACCGCGGCGTGCCGTCGTCCCGCCTGGAGATCGCCGGCCGCGGCTCGCACGAGCCGGTGGCCGACAACGGCAGCGACGCCGGCCGCGCGAAGAACCGCCGCGTCGAGATCTTCCTCAGAGAGCCCGGCGCCTGACGCCGGCGGTCAGCGGGCCGCCGCCTGCGCCGCGGCCGTCGCGATCAAGCTTCCCGCCACGTCCCGGCTCCGCCGGGCCGTTGGCGGACGGCCCCCTTGGGGGGTAGCGAGCGCGAGCGAGCTTGGGGGCTCACGGATACAGGCCGCGTTCTTCGCGCGCCATCAGGATGCGCTCGCACGCCACCGCGAAGGTGGCGGTGCGCAGCGTGATCTGGTGGCGGTCGGCGGTGTCCCAGATGCGCTTCAGGGCGCCGATCATGATCTTCTCGAGGCGCACGTTGATCTCGTCTTCGGTCCAGAAGAACGAGCTGAAGTCCTGCACCCACTCGAAGTAGCTGACGGTCACGCCGCCGGCGTTGCAGATCACGTCGGGCACGACGAGCACGCCGCGCTCGGCGAGGATGTCGTCGGCGTCGGGCAGCGTCGGGCCGTTGGCGCCTTCGAGCACGATGCGCGCCTTCAGGCGCTGCGCACGCGCGGCGGTGATCTGGCCTTCCAGCGCCGCCGGCACGAGGATGTCGCAGGCCACGTCCCAGAAGCTCTCGCCGTCGGCCGCTTCGCCGCCGCGGAAGCCGCCGACACCGCCGGTGGCCTTCACGTGCGCCGTCAGGTCGGCGATGTCCAGGCCCTTGTCGTTGACGACGGTGCCGGTGTGGTCCTGCGCCGCGACGATGCGCCCGCCGGCCTGGGCGAAGAGCTCGGCCGCCGAAGACCCGACGTTGCCGAAGCCCTGCACCGCGACACGTGCGCCGTTCAGGTCCAGCCCGATGCGGCGCGCGGCTTCACGCCCGGTGACGAAGACGCCGCGGCCGGTGGCCTTGACGCGGCCCAGCGAGCCGCCGAGGTGGATCGGCTTGCCGGTGACGACGCCGGTCGCGGTGGCGCCGACGTTCATCGAGTACGTGTCCATCATCCACGCCATGATCTGCGGGTTGGTGTTCACGTCCGGCGCCGGGATGTCCTGCTGCGGGCCGATGATCAGGCCGATCTCGCTGGTGTAGCGCCGCGTCATGCGCTCCAGCTCCTTGTGCGTCAGCTGTTTCGGGTCGACGCGGATGCCGCCCTTGGCGCCGCCGTAGGGCAGGTTGACGGCGGCGTTCTTGATGCTCATCCACGCCGACAGCGCCATCACTTCCTCGAGCGTGACGTCGGGGTGGTAGCGGATGCCGCCCTTGCCGGGGCCGCGCGACATGTTGTGCTGCACGCGGTAGCCCTCGAAGTGCTCGATGCGGCCGTCGTCCATCTCGATCGGCACGTCGACGATCAGCGCGCGTTTCGGGCGCTTCAGCGTCTCGGCCCAGCGCGCGAGGTGGCCGAGGTAGGGCACGACGCGGTCGACCTGCGCGAGGTAGGTGCCCCAGGGGCTGTGCGGCGTCGGGTGGACGAAGGAAAGCGGTTGCGGCATCGGATTCTTCCTGGTGGGAGGGTGTCGCGCGGGGGCAGCCGTCTCGTGGACGGCTCCCGGGCGCGGTGGGGGCGACTGTAGGACGGCGTCCGCATCGTGGGATCCGAGGCGACCCTGGTTTTGCATGCAAATTTGGCATGTCGTCAGGCCTGGGCAGGGCCGGCGACAATCCCGCCATGACCCTCACCGAGCTCAAGTACATCGTCGCGGTCGCGCGTGAGCGGCACTTCGGCCGCGCCGCCGAGGCCTGCTTCGTGTCGCAGCCGACGCTCAGCGTCGCGATCAAGAAGCTGGAGGAGGAGCTCGACGTCAAGCTCTTCGAGCGTGGCGCCAGCGAGGTCAGCGTGACGCCGCTGGGCGAGGAGATCGTGCGCCAGGCGCAGCAGGTCATCGAGCAGGCGCAGGCCATCCGCGAGATCGCCAAGCGCGGCAAGGACCCGGTCTCCGGCCCGCTGCGTCTGGGCGTCATCTACACGATCGGGCCCTATCTGCTGCCGGACCTGGTGCGCAGCGCGATCGAGCTCGTGCCGCAGATGCCGCTGATGATCCAGGAGAACTTCACCGTCAAGCTGCTGGAGTCGCTGCGCACCGGCGAGCTCGACTGCGCGATCATGGCCGAGCCCTTCCCGGACACCGGCATGGCGGTGGCGCCGCTGTACGACGAGCCTTTCCTCGCCGCGGTGCCACGCAGCCACCCGCTGGCGGCGCGCGAGAGCGTCAGCGCCGAGGAGCTGAAGACCGAGACGATGCTGCTGCTGGGCACCGGCCACTGCTTCCGCGACCACGTTCTCGAGGTCTGCCCGGAGTACGCGCGTTTCTCCAGCGACGCCGAAGGCATCCGCAAGGGCTTCGAAGGTTCGTCGCTGGAGACGATCAAGTACATGGTCGCCGCCGGCATGGGCGTCACCGTCGTGCCGCAGCTGTCGCTGCCGGCCGAGCCCGACAAGCACGTCGCCTACATCCCGTTCACCGAGCCGGTGCCGACGCGGCGTGTGGTGTTGGTCTGGCGCCGCACCTTCACGCGCTACGAGGCGATCGCCGCGCTGCGCAACTCGATCTACGCCTGCGCCTTGCCCGGGGTCAAGCGCTTGACAGCCTGAGCGGCCTGACGCGCCGCACGGCGGCGCGCTTTGCGTGAATTCGACCGATTTGCCGCGTCGTCGCGTCCCTTTTGACACGACGGCGGCGCAGCCGCGCTCCTACAGTCCTCGAAAAGAACTGACGCCTCGCGGCGGCGTATGAGCCGCGGTCGTCCGACAACATCAGAGAGGACCGTCCGCCATGCGCGTCAACCTGCCCGTCACGCAGAAGGAATACGACTATCCGGCCGATGCGTTGATCGTCTCGACGACCGACCCCCAGGGCCGCATCACGCACTGCAACAGCAGCTTCGTCGAGATCAGCGGCTACGCCTACGACGAGCTGATGGGGCAGCCGCACAACCTGATCCGCCACCCCGACGTGCCGCCGGAGGCCTTCAAGGACCTCTGGCAGACCATCGGCCGCGGCCGGCCCTGGACCGGCATCGTCAAGAACCGGCGCCGCAACGGCGACCACTACTGGGTGCGTGCCAACGTCACGCCGGTGATGCATGACGGCAAGCCGGTGGCCTATCTGTCGGTGCGGCTGAAGCCCACACGCGAGGAGGTCCAGGCCGCCGAGGCGCTGTACGCGAAGATCGCCGCCGAACGCGAATCGGGCCGCGCCACCTTCCGCCTGCACGCCGGGCGCGTGCGCTGGGTCGGCTGGCGCGACCTGCCCGGGCGCGTGCACCGCATGTCGCTGGCCACGCGCCTGGCCACGGTGATGACGGCGCAGCTCGCGCTGGCGCTGGGCGTCGCCACCGTCGCGCCGCTGCCGGTGGCCGCAGCCGTCGGCATCGCGGCCGTCGCGGTCTCGGCCTACGGGTTTCGCCGTCACATCCAGCGCCGCCTCGACGAGGCCGAACGTTTCGCCCAGGAGCTGGCCGGCTGCGACCTGACGACCTCGATCGAACACGTGCATCCGCACCCGCTCAGCGGCCTGACGCGGGCGCTGATGCAGATCCAGCTGAATCTGCGCGCGGCGATCAGCGACGCGCGCCAGGAAGTCGCCGGCACCGCCAGCGCCACGGCCGGCATCGCGCGTGGCAGCGAGGACCTGTCCAAACGCACCGAGGCCCAGCACGACGCGCTGCAGAAGACCGCCGCGTCGATGGAGCAGATCGCCGGCACCGTGCGCCATGCCGCCGCCACCGCCGGCGAGGTGCTGCGCCAGAGCGAGCAGACGGCCACCGTCGCCACCGACGGCGGCCAGGCGATGGAACGTGTCGGCGCGACGATGCAGGCCGTCGAAGCATCGTCGCGGCGCGTCACCGAGATCGTCCAGATCATCGAAGGCATCGCCTTCCAGACCAATCTGCTGGCGCTGAACGCCGCCGTCGAGGCGGCGCGTGCCGGCGAGCAGGGCCGCGGCTTCGCCGTCGTCGCCGCCGAGGTGCGTGCGCTGGCGCAACGCAGCGCCAACGCGGCGCAGGACGTGCGCGGGCTGATCATGGCCTCGGTCGAGCAGGTGGCCGACAGCGCCCGCCAGATGGGCGAAGCCAACGACACCATCGGCCGCACCGTCGGCGAGGTGCAGCGTGTCGGCGAGATGATCCAGGCGATCACGCGCGCCGCCGAGGAGCAGTCCTCGGGCATCGAGCAGGTCAACGGCGCGGTCAGCGAACTCGGCCGCATGACCGAGGCCAACGCCGAGCTCGTGCAGCAGACCGCCAGCGCGGTGCAGGCGCTGTACCAGCGCACCGAGACGCTGAAGCGTTCGGTGCAGCTGTTCCGCCTGTAGAGGCGCCAGGCGGCTATCGCCGCCTTCGAGACGATCAACTGGCCGGCGGCCGCCGTGGCCCGTACGCTGAAGCCATCTCCGGTTTTCCGGACCCGGCAAGGAGTACGCAATGAACACGACGGTGAAGCGGCTGCGCAAGGGCCTGGGCGGCGCGATCGTCGCCTTCGGGCTGGCGGTGCTGGCCAGCGGGCGCTGGCCGATTGCCTGAGCGTTTACGACGGTTGACCGGGGCGAATCCGCAGCGTCACGCGGCTTCTGTAGAGTCCGCAACGAAACCGTCCCCCTTCAGGAGAGAGCGAATGGCGAAGAAGAAAGCCGCCGGCGGCGCGCCGGCGATCAACATCGGCATCAGCGACAAGGACCGTGCGGCGATCGCCGAAGGCCTGAGCAAGCTGCTGGCCGACACGTACACGCTGTACCTGACCACGCACAACTTCCACTGGAACGTCACGGGGCCGATGTTCAACACGCTCCACACGATGTTCATGACGCAGTACACGGAGCTGTGGAACGCGGTCGACCCGATCGCCGAGCGCATCCGCTCGCTGGGCCACCCGGCGCCGGGCTCGTACGCGCAGTTCGGCGCGCTGGCCACCGTGCCCGACGTGCCGGCCACGCCGCCCAAGGCGATGGAGATGGTCAAGATCCTCGTCGAGGGCCACGAAGCCGTGGCGCGCACCGCGCGCGGCATCTTCCCGCTGGCCGACAAGGCCGGCGACGAGCCGACCGCCGACCTGCTGACGCAGCGCCTGACGGTGCACGAGCAGACGGCCTGGATGCTGCGTTCGCTGCTCGAGGAGTAAGCCGCCGGCCCTGGCGCTTGGCGTGCAAGGCCCCTGCGGGCCGCGGCCGCCGGGCAGCCGGCTCGCTCCATGTCCCCCGGCCGGGCTGCGCCCGGCCTCCTCCTTTACTTGCGCGATCCGGCCGCCCGACGTCCGCGGCCGCCACCCGTGGTGGTGCGCGTGCAGCGAGCGGTGCCGTCTCCAGCTCGCCGACGATAATCCGGGGTTCGCCCGAAAGCCCCGCCCATGTCCGCCGAGACCCAGACCCGCATCGAACACGAAGTGCGCCGCCGTCGCACCTTCGCGATCATCAGCCACCCCGACGCGGGCAAGACCACGTTGACCGAGAAGCTGCTGCTGTTCTCGGGCGCGATCCAGATCGCTGGCTCGGTGAAGGCGCGCAAGGCCAGCCGCCACGCGACCTCCGACTGGATGGAGATCGAAAAGCAGCGCGGCATCTCGGTGGCCTCGTCGGTGATGCAGATGGAGTACCGCGACTGCGTCATCAACCTGCTCGACACCCCGGGCCACCAGGACTTCTCCGAAGACACCTACCGCGTGCTGACCGCGGTCGACGCGGCGCTGATGGTCATCGACGCGGCCAACGGCGTCGAGCCGCAGACCCGCCGCCTGCTGCAGGTCTGCCGCGCGCGCAACACGCCGATCCTCACCTTCGTCAACAAGATGGACCGCGAGGTCCGGCAGCCGCTGGACCTGATGGACGAGATCGAGCGCGAGCTCGGCATGAGCGTCGTGCCCTTCACCTGGCCGGTGGGCATGGGCAAGTTCTTCGGCGGCGTGCTCGACCTCGGCAAGGACCAGATGCGTGTCTTCTCGCCCGGCGAGGAGCGTGCGACGAACGACGACGAGATCATCGAGGGCCTGGCCAACCCGGTGCTCGAGGAGCGCTTCGGCAGCCCCTACATGGAGGCCGCCAGCGAGGTCGAGCTGGTGCGCGAGGCGGCGCCGGGCTTCGACGAGGCCGAGTTCCTGGCCGGCCGCCAGACGCCGATGTTCTTCGGCTCGGCGATCAACAACTTCGGCGTGCGCGAGGTGCTGGACGCGCTCGTCGACATGGCGCCGGCTCCGGGCCCGCGCCCGGCGCTGCAGCGCGAGGTGCAGCCGGGCGAATCCAAGTTCACCGGCGTCGTCTTCAAGATCCAGGCCAACATGGACCCGGCGCACCGCGACCGCATCGCCTTCCTGCGCGTGGCCAGCGGCCACTTCGAGCGCGGCATGCGGCTGAAGGTCGTGCGCTCGGGCAAGGAGCTGCGGCCGAACACCGTCGTCAGCTTCCTGTCGCAGCGCCGCGAGCTGCTCGAGGAGGCCTTCGGCGGCGACATCATCGGCATCCCGAACCACGGCGTGCTGCAGCTCGGCGACACGCTGACCGAAGGCGAGAGCCTGCAGTTCACCGGCCTGCCGTTCTTCGCGCCGGAAATGTTCCGCGCCGTCGAAGTGGCCGACCCGCTGCGCACCAAGCAGCTGCGTGCCGGCCTGACCCAACTCGGCGAGGAAGGCGCGATCCAGGTCTTCCGCCCGGTCGCCGGCAGCGTGCTGCTGCTGGGCGCCGTCGGCCAGCTGCAGTTCGAAGTCGTCGCCCACCGCCTGGAGCACGAGTACGGCGTGAAGGCGCGCATCATGCCGGCGCGCTATAACGTCGCGCGCTGGGTCACCTGCGACGAGGCCGACGGCGGCGAGCGTGAACTGAAGCGCTTCATCGACGGCAACTCGCACCGCGTCGCGCTCGACGCCGTCGACGCGCCCTGCGTGCTGCTCGAATACGCTGGCGAACTGCGGGCGATGCAGGAGAACTGGCCGAAGATCAAGTTCCACGCGCTGCGCGAGCACGCGGGGCTGGTCTTCCAGAAGCAGCTCGAAGGCTGATCAGCGCCGCGCGCTGCGCATCGTCACCGACCAGCGCAGCGCCGGCACCGGCGGCAGCCCGTGCTGCCAGCCCCAGCGCGCCGGGCCGCTCATGCGGTAGGCCGAACGCGGCGCCAGGTCCAGGCTGACGACGTCGTCGCGGCTGCCGCTTTCCGGCGGCCAGGGGCGCAGCCGCAGCCGCGCCGGGCCGCCCAGCGAGACGCCGGCGATCAGCTCGTACTGCGGCGCGTCGCGGTGCCAGCCCAGCGGCGTGCCCGGGCGGTACTCGGACATCAGCACCTGCACGATCTCGTCGACCTCCAGGCCGGCCCAGGCGGCCAGCCGCGTGCGCAAGGCCTGCAGTGGCGGCGGCAGCGCCTCGAGCGCCTGCCGGTTCGGCTCGTCGCCGGTAATCGCGTGCCGGGCCGAGCCCCAGGCGACGACACGCCGGCGCGCGGTGTACTGGTGGTAGCGCGCCTCGGCGAAGGGCAGCGTCGCGGCCAGCGTGATCAGCGCGGCTTCCTCGGCCGGCGTCACGAAGCCGGGCGTGAAGACGAAGCCCGGCGGCAGCACGTCGGCGCTGCCGAACAGGTCGGGCTGCGCCGTCGACAGCGGCGTGTTCACGGCGCCGCGCCGCCACGCGCCACCGGGTCGGCGGCGCGCAGGTCGTCCAGCCAGGCGGCCCAGGCGGTCTCGCGTTCGGCCGGGTCTCCGCGCAGCAGCGCCGAGGGGTGCAGCGTCACCAGCACCGCCAGGCCGTCGTCGCGGCGCAGCCAGCGGCCGCGCTCGTGCATCACGCCGACCGGGCGGCCGAGCAGCTGCCGCGCCGCGGTGGCGCCCAGCGCGATCGCGGCGCGCGGCCGCACGAGGCCGATCTCGGCTTCCAGCCAGTGCCGGCAGGCGTCGGCTTCGCGCTGCGCCGGCGTCTTGTGCATCCGGCGCCGGCCACGCGGCTCGTACTTGAAGTGCTTGACGGCATTGGTGACGTAGGCCACCGAACGGTCCCAGCCGAGCGCCGCCAGCGCCCGGTCGAGCAGCTGCCCCGACGGCCCGACGAAGGGCCGGCCCTGGCGGTCTTCCTGATCGCCGGGCTGTTCGCCGACCAGCATCAGCGGCGCGTCGAGCGGGCCTTCGCCGAAGACCGCCTGCGTCGCCAGCGCGCCCAGCGGGCATTCGCGGCAGACCGAGGCGGCCTCGCGCTGCGCTTCGAGCGCGATCCGGCGCGCCGGCCGCGCAGCAGGTGGCGGCGCCGGCGTGATCGCCCCGGCGGGCCCGGTGCCGGCAGGGGACTCCGGCCGGACCGGCGCCTCCGGTGCGGGTTCACGTCGCGGCGCCATGGCCGGTTTTGGCAAGCGCCGTGCCGCGGCGCCGGGCGGGCACGCCAGCATCGCCTCGGAGCGTGCGCCGGCTTCGGCCGTCAGTGCCGGGATCAGCGCCGCTTCGGGCAGGTGCTCGCGATAGCGGCGCGGCAGGTGCTGGTCGAGCGCGCGCGGGTTCAGCCGCGCCGGGTTGAAGGTGCTGGCGTAATAGGTCAGCCACAGCGCCTCGCCGTCGTCGGCACCGGGGGCGTCGTCGCGCCGTGCGCCGGGGCCGAAAACGAGGCGCTCGCCGTCCCAGCACGCGCTGCGCCGCGGCGTCAGCAGGCGCCAGCGCAGCGTCGCGAAGCGGCGGGCGAAGAAGGGCGCGACGGCGTCGACGACGTGGTGCGCGGGCTCGTACCAGGCCGTCTGCCAGAGCCGGCCGTCGGCATCGGCGGCGGTGCGAAAGCGCACGAAGGCTTCCATGTGGTGCTGCTCGCGGCGCACCGCCTGGGCCATCGCCGCGGCGCGGTGGCGGTCGGCGTCCAGCGGGTCGCGCCGCAGCGCCGGCTCGCGCTGCAGCCGCCACAGCAACCGGTACAGCAGCGTGAAACGCGCCGGGTCGGCGTGCTGCACGACGAGCTCGGCCAGCGCGACGAAGGCCGCCGGCACGGCCAGAGGCGGCGTGTCGGCCAGCGCGAACGTGGGCGCGGGTTCGGCGGCGAAAAGATCGGCATCGGCGCCGCCGGCGACCTGCCAGCTCACCGCGTCGGGCGGCGTGCCGGCGGCCAGCAGCCGGCGCGCGGCGCTGCGGAAGCCGTCGAAGTCGGCTTCGTGCGCGAGTTCGATGCGTGTCATGCCGGCGCGGCGTCGAACAGCCCGAGCTGCTGCGCCGCGCGCGGCGCCGTGGCCGCCTCCAGCGCCTTGCCGGGCAGGTGGTCGGCGAGCACGACGAAGGGCAGGGCCTTGGCCAGCGGCACACGCAGCGCCTTCAGGTCGGCGTGGCGCAGGCGGCGGCCGTGCCGCGCCACCAGCAGGCGCTCGACGGTGCGCACGCCCAGCCCGGGCACACGCAGCAGCAGTTCGCGCGGCGCGGTATTCAGGTCGACCGGGAACCGCTCGCGGTGGGCCAGCGCCCAGGCGAGCTTGGGGTCGTGCTCCAGCACCAGCATGCCGTCGGCGCCGGTGACGATCTCGTCGTGGCCGAAGCCGTAGAAGCGCATCAGCCAGTCGGCCTGGTAGAGCCGGTGCTCGCGCGCGAGCGGCGGCGCCACCGGCGGCAGCGCGCGCGCGGCGTCGGGGATCGGGCTGAAGGCCGAGTAGTAGACGCGGCGCAGCCGCACCTCGCGGTACAGCGCCGCGGCGGTGCCGATGATCGTGCGGTCGTCGCTGGCGTCGGCGCCGACGATCATCTGCGTGCTCTGGCCGCCGGGCGCGAAACGCGGTGCCGGCGCACGCCGCGCCGGGGCGCCGGGCAGCGAGACCGGGCCGCGTTGTTCGCGCGCGGCGTCCTTCGCGGCCTCGATGCGGCGGTGCAGCCGCCCCATCGCGCCGCGGATCGCCACCGCGTCCTTTTGCGGCGCCAGCGTCGCCAGGCCCTGCGGCGTCGGCAGTTCGACGTTCAGGCTCAGCCGGTCGGCGTGGCGGCCGGCGGCGGCCAGCAGCTCGGGGCTGGCGTCGGGGATGGTCTTCAGGTGGATGTAGCCGCGGAAGTCGTGCTCCTCGCGCAGCCGGCGCGCCACCTCGACCAGCTGCTCCATCGTGTGGTCGGGGCTGCGCACGATGCCCGAGCTGAGGAACAGGCCCTCGATGCAGTTGCGGCGGTAGAAGTCCAGCGTCAGTGCGACGATCTCGTCGATGCGAAAGCGTGCGCGCGGCACGTTGCTGCTGACGCGGTTGACGCAGTAGAGGCAGTCGTAGACGCAGTAGTTGGTCAGCAGCACCTTCAGCAGCGACACGCAGCGGCCGTCGGGCGTGTAGCTGTGGCAGATGCCCATGGGCGCCGTCGAGCCGATGCCGCGGCCGCCGCGCGAGTCGCGCGGGGCGGCACCGCTGCTGGCGCAGGACGCGTCGTACTTGGCGGCGTCGGCGAGGATCGCGAGCTTCTTCGATAGCTCCATAACTGTATGAATATACAGTTGTCGTCGGGCGCTGGCGAGCCGCCCTCATCGCCGTCGCGGGCAGGCACGCGGCTCGCCGGATAATCGTCGCCGTGATCGCCGCGCGCCGCTTCAATCTCTACCTGGACCTGATCCGCTGGGACCGCCCGGCCGGCTGGCTGTTGTTGCTGTGGCCGACGCTGGCCGCGCTGTGGATCGCCGCCGACGGCTTCCCCGGTCTGCACCTGATCGCCGTCTTCACGCTGGGCACGGTGCTGATGCGCAGCGCCGGCTGCTGCATCAACGACGTCGCCGACCGCGAGTTCGACCGCCACGTCAAGCGCACCGCGCAGCGCCCGATCACCAGCGGCGCGCTCGGCGTGCCCGACGCGCTGGGCGTCGGCGCGGCGCTGGCCTTCGTCTCGTTCCTGCTGGTGCTGACGACCAACCCGCCGACGATCCTGCTGTCCTTCTTCGGCCTGGCGGTGACGCTGGTCTATCCGTACGCCAAACGTTTCGTCTCGATGCCGCAGGCGGTGCTGGGCGTGGCCTTCAGCTTCGGCATCCCGATGGCCTTCGCCGCCGCGCAGGGCGGCCAGGAATGGACCTTCGGCGCCGTGCCGTCGCAGGCCTGGTGGCTGCTGCTGGGCAACCTGTTCTGGGTGCTGGCCTACGACACCGAGTACGCGATGGTCGACCGCGACGATGACCTGAAGATCGGCATCAAGACCTCGGCGATCACGCTCGGCCGCCTGGACGTCGTCGGCGTGATGGCCTTCTACGGCCTGTTCCTCGCGATCTGGGCCGTCGTCGGCTGCTCGCTGGGCCTGGGCGAATGGTTCCTGCTCGGCATCGCCGCGGCCGCGGCGCAGGCGCTGTGGCACTGGTCGATGATCCGCGAGCGCAGCCGCGAAGGCTGCTTCCGCGCCTTCCGCGTCAACCACTGGGTGGGCTTCGCGGTGTTCGCCGGGGTCGTGCTTGATCTGACTCGCTTCTGACGCTTTACGCACCCTTACACTCTGTCGCGACCTGCCTCTATCGGCAGGCAGATTCAGGGAGGCGGAGAAGAATGTTGAGTCGTCATGGTGGCCGGCGATGCGTCGCCGGCTTCTCGGTCGTTGCTTTCGGACTGGCAGGTTGCTCGACCGCGTCGAAGGACATCGCACCCACGTACGTGTCGCCGGCGCAGTTTCAGTCCTACGACTGTCAGCAGTTGTATGCCGAAGGGCAGCGGATTCAGACGCGGTACGTCGAGCTAGGCGGACGCCTGGACCAGGCGGCAAGCAACGACCAGATGCTGACGGGGGTGGGCATTGTGTTGTTCTGGCCAGCGCTGTTTGCGCTTGGCGGCACCAAGCAGCAGGAGGCCGAGTACGCACGCCTGCGTGGCGAGCACGACGCGGTCCAGCAGGCGTCGGTCAGCCGGAAATGCGGCGCGCGCGACGAGCCTTCGGCTGCCGCCGCTCAGGCTTCGGCTGCATCTGCAGCGCCTGCCGCCGCAACTGCCGCGGCTTCCGCTGCGTCCACGGCGTCGTGACCTCAAGGAGAGACTCAATGAAGCGCAAAGTGACCGGGGCCGCGCTGGCCTGCGCGATCGTGCTGGCCGGCTGTTCGACCCCGGCGCGCATGGAACAGATGCAAGTGGAAGCCTCGGCGAGCGATCGTGCCGCGTTCCAGGACTCCGTCCTGCGCAGCCAGATCGCGATCCGTGACGTCACTGGCGGCAAGGAGACAAACCCGCTGTGGATCTCGAACGTCGGCAGCGACGAGTTTGCCCGCGCGCTCGAGGCTTCGCTGCGCAGTGCAGGCCTCCTGGCGGACAATCGTCAAGGCAGCAAGTACCTGCTGACGGCACACCTGCTGAAGCTGGACCAGCCGCTGCTGGGGGCCAGCATGACGGTGACCGCGTCCGTGCAGTACTCGCTGGTCGATCGGGCGACGGGCAAGGAGGTGCTGAACCGCACCCTGGTCACGCCTTACACCGCGGCCTTCAGCGATGCGTTGCTCGGAAACGAACGCCTGAAGCTGGCAAACGAAGGGTCCATCCGCACCAACATTGCGGCCTTGATCCAGGCCCTGAAGGGTGTTCAGGTCTCGCAGCTCTCGCTGCAGGGACGTTGATTCCGTCGGGTGACGGCGGCGGCCCCCGGCTTCAGCCTCCGAACTCGTCCCCCAGCTCCCGCGCGCGTTCCCGCGCCCGGCCGATCGCGCGCACAACGGCCGTGCCGACACCGTCGGCTTCCATCGACGTGATCGCCGCGTAGGTCGTGCCGCCCTTGGACGTGACCTGGGCGCGCAGCTCGGCCGGCGCCAGCGGCGAGGCCTCGGCCAGCGCCGTTGCGCCGTCGAAGGTGGCCAGCGCCAGCGCGCGCGCCTGGGCCTCGGGCAGGCCCATCTCGACGCCGGCTTTGATCATCGCCTCGAGCACGTAGAAGACGTAGGCCGGGCCCGAGCCCGACAGCGCCGTCACCGCGTCCAGGTCGGCCTCGCGCTCGACCCAGACCGTGCGTCCGGTTGGCGCGAGCAGCGCCTCGACGGCGCCGCGTTCGTCCGGCGTCACCGCGTCGCGTGCGTAGAGCCCGGCGACGCCGCGGCCGATCAGCGCCGGCGTGTTGGGCATCGCACGCACGACACGTTCGCTGCCGCTGGCGCGCGCGATCGCGTCGCTGCGCACGCCGGCCATCACGCTGAGCTGCAGCGCGCCGCCGACGTGCGCCGCGCAGGGCGCCGCCGCGTCGCGGAACAGCTGCGGCTTGACCGCCCAGACGACGATGCCGGCCGAGGCCAGCGCCGGCCCGGCTTCGGCCAGCGGCGCGAGGCCGAACTCGCGCTGCAGCCGCTCGCGCTGCGCCGCGAAGGGCTCGACGACGAGGATGGACGCCGGCGCACGGCCGCTCTTCAGCAGCCCGCCGATCAAGGCGCCGGCCATGTTGCCGCCGCCGATGAAGGCGATGTTCGAGGGGTTCATGCGGGGCAGTGTAGCCAGCGGCCCGGCATGCCTCCCCGCCACCGCCGGTTCAGGGACGGCGCCAGACGATCTGTGACGCCAAGCCGTCGGACTCCCAGTGGATCATCAGCACTGCATGGTCCAGCCCGACCGCGGCCGCCGGGTTGCTCTCGATGCCACGAGCCAGCAGGCGGGGCGTCCCGGTCGTCGCCAGAGACCCGGTTCCCGGCCTCAGCTCGGTGATGGTGTACAGCGTTCTCGGGCTGTCGCCCGGCCACAGCACTTCGCCGGGCCGCTGCGCGACGATATCGACGGTGCTACCGCTGGACAGCACGATGCTTTCGTGGACGTTGGACCACCAGTCGACCGGGAGCACTTCGTCCAGCATCGATGTTCCGGGTGTGGCGACGACGCTGCCGTCCAGCGTAAGCGCAAAACCGCTGAGCGCATTGGCGCTGCTGGGGGAGGTCCACAGCAGGACCGATCCCGCCGGCGTAGACGCCGGATGCAGCGCAGCGGAGAACGACATCGGGCCGATGACGTGCACGTTGGGCGCTGAACTGCCGTTCATCGTGGCGTAACCCAGAGACTCCGTGCCGTCCCGCAACTCGGTCCAACTGATCACGGCGGCGGAGGACGTGCTGCCTTCGGCGCTCAGGAGGCTGATGCTGCCTGCGCTGCTCAAGCCTTCGGTCAGCGTCGAGGCGGCCGCGAGCGCCCGCCCGGCGGTGTCGAAGGGTTGGGCTCGCAAGCGATACGCCCCCGAGCTGTCGCCGACCTGCTCTTCCCACACGACCCACAGCGTGTCGTTCGATGCCGCAGCCTGGATCCAGCCGCCTTCGACCAGCCGCGTCAGCGATCCTGACACGAGGCGCACGATGCCGTTGCCAGTTGCAGCGCCGTCGGCGTCGAAGGACTGCATCACGATGCCGGCGCCGTCGCGCGCCACGGCCAGCGCGCGATCGCCCACCCGCACCAGATGGGCGTCGAAGTTCGGGAAGCTGGCGGCGTCGTGGCTGGAGACCCATTTGCCGCGCACGTCGAGCTTGTGCAGCGTCACGCCAGCACCCTCGCGCGGCCGGAACATCGTCATCAGCAGCACATGATCGCCAAAGCCGACGGCAGCGTTGAAGTCCTGCACGCGCTTGCCGCCTGCGGTGCTCAGCGAGGTCTTCGCCATTGGGCCGAGGCCCTTGGCCACGCCGTCGAACACGACCAGTTCCTCGGTCGTCACATCGCGCCTCGCGTCGCCCGTCGATGCCGGATAGTCGTCAACGCGTTTGACGATGCCGACGCCCTCTGCATACCAGAGGTCGGTCGTCGCCGAAACCACCTCGGTCTGCTGGCCGCTGGAGCTCAGCGTGTAGCGAGCAGCCTGCGTCGTCCGCACGTGCACGGTACTCAGGCCGGGTGCGTGCAGCAGATCGACGGTGTCGGCGCCGATGACTTGGGTGTAGATCGCGTAGTCGATGGCGTCGTTGCGCCCGTCGCCGTCGAGGTCGTAGCCGCTGTCCTTGCGGTGCAGATCCAACGTCGTGTACTGGTCGCCCACACGCACCGGCGAGCGCAGTTCAAGGTAGCGTAGTGCAGTGGCGGGCTCGCTGCCGATTGCGAACCCGGAGGTCGTCGCCACCGCGCCTCCCGACGAAGCAACGGCCTGCTCGCCTGTCCCGGTGTGGGCGATGTCGGTCGCGCGCTCGACGATCGAACCGTCGCCGGCCCGCGCTTGGCTTACGACGTTCTGGTAGAAGATGGTGCCCCAGTTGGCCAGTTCCGCCGTGCCACGGTAGGTCCAACTGGCGCTGTCGACCACCGGTCTCAGGACCGTGGCATCGTCATGCAGCGTAGCGCCCGGCGTGGGCGCCTGGGGAACGAGCCCTGAAGAGGCCGCCGGCTCTTCGCCGCCGCCGCCCCCGCCCCCGCCGCCTCCGCAGGCGCTCAAAACACAGGTCAAGGCCATGCCGACGGCCCGAAGCCGCCAGCTCGTCGTGCAACCCATCGCTTCCTCCCTGGAGCGTCTTGTCCCATCAGGATAGGAGGCTTGGGGACCGGCGTCGTCCCGGGGATGCGGGGCGCTCAGGCTTTGAGGAACTCCGCCTTGCCGCCCAGCCAGCGTTGGACATGTGCACGCGCCGCCGCCGGCTGCTCGCGCAGCAGCTTCGGCGCGAGTTCGCGCGCGCGTTCCAGCAGCGCGTCGTCTTCGGCCAGGTCGGCGAAGCGCAGCAGCGCGTCGCCGCTCTGGCGCGAGCCCATGAACTCGCCGGGGCCGCGGATGTCGAGGTCGCGGCGCGCGATCTCGAAGCCGTCGGTCGTCTCGGCCATCGCGCGCAGCCGCGCCTTGCCGGTGGCCGACAGCGGTGCCGTGTAGAGCAGCACGCAGACGCTGGCCACGGCGCCGCGGCCGACACGCCCGCGCAGCTGGTGCAGCTGCGCCAGGCCGAAACGTTCGGCGTGCTCGATGACCATCAGGCTGGCGTTGGGCACGTCGACGCCGACCTCGATGACCGTCGTCGCCACCAGCAGCTGCATGCGCCCGGACGAGAACTCGGCCATCGTCGCGGCCTTGTCGGCGGCGGCCATGCGTCCGTGCAGCAGGCCGACCGACACGCCGGGCAGCGCCTCGCTCAGCTGGGCGTGCGTCGCCGTCGCGTTCTGCAGGTCGATGTGCTCGCTCTCCTCGACCAGCGGGCAGACCCAATAGACCTGGCGCCCGCGCGCGACCTCGTCGCGGATCTTCTCGACGACCATCTCGCGCTTGTCGTCGGCGAAGACCTTGGTGACCACCGGCGTGCGCCCGGGAGGCAGCTCGTCGATGGTGCTGACCGCCAGGTCGGCGAAGTAGGTCATCGCCAGCGTGCGCGGGATCGGCGTCGCGCTCATCATCAAGAGGTGCGGCTCCAGCGCCTGCAGCTCCAGCTTGCGCCGCAGCGCCAGGCGCTGGGCGACGCCGAAACGGTGCTGTTCGTCGACGACGGCCAGCCCCAGGCGCGCGAAGACCACGTCCTCCTGGATCACCGCGTGCGTGCCGACGACCAGCGCCGCCTGGCCCGAGGCGATCTTCGCCAGCATCGCCTGGCGTTGTTTGCCCTTGCGGCTGCCGGTCAGCCAGGCGACCTCCAGCCCCAGCGGCAGCAGCCAGTCGACGAGCTTCTTGAAGTGCTGCTCGGCGAGGATCTCGGTCGGCGCCATCAGCGCGCACTGCCAGCCCGAGCCGATCGCGGTGGCCGCGGCCAGCGCCGCGACGACGGTCTTGCCCGAGCCGACGTCGCCCTGCAGCAGCCGGTGCATCGGCTGCGCCAGCGCCAGGTCGGCATCGATCTCGGCGACGACACGCTCCTGCGCCGCGGTCAGCGTGAACGGCAGCACCGTGCGCAGGCGCGCCGGCAGCGCGGTGTCGCGCAGCGCCGGTGCGGCCAGGCGCGAGCGCTCCAGGCGCGCCTGCAGCTGCGACAGCTGCTGCGCCAGCAGCTCGTCGAACTTCAGCCGCTGCCAGGCGGGGTGGCTGTGGTCTTCCAGCGCGCCCATCGCGATGCCCGGCGGCGGGTGGTGCAGCAGGCGCAGCGCCTCGCGCAGCGGCGGCAGCCCGGGCGGCACGACGCCGGGCGGCAGCACCTCGTCCAGCGGCGCGCGCGACAGGCCGGCGGCCACCGCCTTGCGCAGATAGGCCTGCGGCAGCTGCGCGCTGGCCGGGTAGACCGGCGTCAGCGAGGCCGCCAGCGGCGTGTGCTCGTCGACGCGCTTCACCGTCGGGTGCACCATCTCGCGGCCGAGGAAACCGACACGCACTTCGCCGCGCACGCGCACCCGGCTGCCGACCGCCAGCTGCTTCTGCGTCGACGGGTAGAAGTGCAGGAACCGCAGCGTCAGCTCGCCACTGTCGTCGGCCAGGCGCACGACGAGCTGGCGGCGCGAGCGGATCTCGACCTGGCACTGGCGCACCACGCCCTCGACCTGCGCCGTGTCGCCGTCGTGCAGCGCGGCGACGGGTTCGATGCACGTCTCGTCCTCGTAGCGCATCGGCAGGTGCAGCGCGAGGTCGATGTCGCGCAGCAGGCCCAGGCGTTCCATCGCGCGCTGCGGGGCCGATTTCGTGCTCTGGCGTGCGGTTTCCGGCATGGCGCGAGATTGTCGCTGCCGAGGGCATGGAACAATCGACCCCGTCGCGACTCCAGGCCGGTACAGCCTGCACGATGACTTCCTACTCCCTCTCCGATTTCGACTTCCCGCTCCCGCCCGAGCTGATCGCCCAGCACCCGGCCCCTGAACGCAGCGCCTCGCGCCTGCTCGACGGCCGCGGAGCCCTGCCGGTGGACCGCGTGTTCCGCGAACTGCCGCAGCTGCTGGCCCCGGGCGACCTGCTGGTCTTCAACGACACCCGCGTCATCAAGGCCCGGCTGCACGGCGAAAAGCCCACCGGCGGCAGCGTCGAGGCGCTGGTCGAGCGTGTGCTCGGCGGCCACGAGGTGCTGGCGCATCTGCGCGCCAGCAAGTCGCCGCGCCCGGGCACGACGGTGCGTTTCGCCGCCGCCTTCGACGCCGAGGTGCTGGGCCGCGACGGCGTCGACGGCTCGCTGTTCCACCTGCGATTCCCCGACGACCCCTTCGTGCTGCTGGAGCGCCACGGCCACGTGCCGCTGCCGCCGTACATCACGCACGAGGACGCCGCCGAGGACGTCGAGCGCTACCAGACGGTCTTCGCCGCGCGCCCCGGCGCGGTGGCCGCACCGACCGCGTCGCTGCACTTCGACGCCGGCGTGCTGGCGGCGCTGGACGCGCGCGGCGTGAAGCGCGCCGCGGTGACGCTGCACGTCGGCGCCGGCACCTTCCAGCCGGTGCGTGCCGAGAACCTCGACGAGCACCGCATGCACCGCGAGCGCTGGGAGGTCGACGCCGCCACCGTCGAGGCGATCCGCGAGACGCGGGCCCGTGGGGGGCGCATCGTCGCCGCCGGTACGACGACGCTGCGGGCGCTGGAGTCGGCCGCGATCGGCGGTGCGCTCGAAGCCGGCGCCGGCGACACCGACCTCTTCATCCGCCCCGGCTTCGAGTTCCGGGTGGTGGACCTGCTGGTCACCAACTTCCACCTGCCCAAGAGCACGCTGCTGATGCTGGTCAGCGCGTTCACGGGCTTCGAGCACATGCACGCGCTGTACCGCCACGCTGTCGAAGCGCGCTACCGCTTCTTCAGCTACGGCGACGCGATGCTGCTCGAGCGCCGCGCCTGACCTTTTCCCCATCCCATGCTGCGATACGAACTGCTGAAGACCGAGGGCCATGCGCGCCGCGGTCGTTTGACGCTGAACCACGGCGTCGTCGAGACGCCGATCTTCATGCCCGTGGGCACCTACGGCACCGTCAAGGGCGTGCTGCCGCGCTCGCTGGAGGAAGCCGGCGCCCAGATCATCCTCGGCAACACCTTCCACCTGTGGATGCGCCCGGGGCTGGACGTGCTGCAGAGCTTCGGCGGCCTGCACCGCTTCGAAGGCTGGAACAAGCCCATCCTCACCGACAGCGGCGGCTTCCAGGTCTGGAGCCTGGGCGAGATGCGCAAGATCAGCGAGGAAGGCGTCAAGTTCGCCTCGCCGGTCAACGGCGACAAGCTGTTCCTGACGCCCGAAGTCAGCATGCAGATCCAGACGGTGCTCAATTCGGACATCGTCATGCAGTTCGACGAGTGCACGCCGTACGAGACCAAGGGCCGCATCACGACCGAAGCCGAGGCGCGTGCTTCGATGGAGCTGAGCCGGCGCTGGGCCAAACGCTGCATCGCCGAATTCGAGCGGCTGGAGAACCCGAACGCGCTGTTCGGCATCGTCCAGGGCGGCATGTTCGAGCACCTGCGCCAGGAGTCGCTGGACGCGCTGGTCGAGATGGACCTGCCGGGCTACGCGATCGGCGGCGTCAGCGTCGGCGAGCCCAAGGACGAGATGCTGCGCATCATGGCGCACACGCCGCACCGGCTGCCGGCGCACAAGCCGCGCTACCTGATGGGCGTCGGCACGCCCGAGGACCTGGTCGACGGCGTCGCCTGCGGCGTCGACATGTTCGACTGCGTGATGCCGACGCGCAACGCGCGCAATGGCCACCTGTTCACGCGTTTCGGCGACCTGAAGATCCGCAACGCCAAGCACCGCGCGTCCGACCGCCCGGTCGACGAGACCTGCAGCTGCTACTGCTGCCGCAACTTCAGCCGCGCCTACCTGCACCACCTCGACCGCTGCGGCGAGATGCTGGGCCCGATGCTGGCCAGCATCCACAACATCCACTACTACCTGAACCTGATGCGCGAGGTGCGCGAAGCGCTGGACGAAGGCCGCTTCGAGGCCTTCCGCCAGCAGTTCCGCGCCGACCGCGCACGCGGCGTCGGCTGACGCCCTCAGGGCCGGCCGAGCGCCACGCCCCAGCTCAGTTCGACCAGCGGCGCCGACAGCTCGCCGCGCAGCGAGCGGATGTACCCGGCGCCGAGCTGCAGCCGGCCGTGGCGGCCGAAGTCGGTGCCGACCCAGACCTTGGGCTGCACGATCGCGCCGCCCTGGCTGTCGACGCCGCCACCGCCGGCCGCACCGGCCAGCGCTTCGGCGCCGACGCGCCAGCCTTCGGCCACCGGCCAGCGTGCGCCCAGGCCGACCAGGCCGACCGAGTAGGCACCGGCACCGCCGGTCACCGCGCCGTAGGCCTGGCCGGTGACGTACCAGCGTTCGTCGATCGCGCGGCTGATCTTCAGGCCGATGGTCTCCAGCCGGCGGCGGCTGCCGTCGCGGCGCTGCGCGTCGTAGCTCTGCGCGGCCAGCGCGAACTCGGTCTCGACGGCCGGCGTGCCGCCGTCGGGTGCGCCGAAGCTGCGGCCCAGCGACAGCATCGCGTAGTGGCTGTCGAGGTCGCCGCCGCTGAAGGCGTGCACGCGCCCGCCTTCGAGTTCCAGGCTCCAGGGCCCTGCGACCTGCCAACGCGCCAGCAGCGCGGCCTTGCCGATGATGCCGCCGCCGGTCGGTACGGCGCCGCCGCCGCCCAGGCCCAGCATCGCGCGGCCGCCGACGCGCAGGCCGGGCAGCGGCGTCGGCCACAGCGCGGCCAGGCCGGCGCCGAACTCGGCATAACCGTCACCGTCGCCGTGCACCGCGGCGCCGGCTTCGGCGGTCGCGATCCAGACCGGGCCGAGATCGTGTTCGGCGCGCAGGCTGATGACGCCCAGCGAGTCGGCGCCCGGCGCCTGCTCGGCGTAAGAGCCGCCGCCGAGCACGAGGCGGTCGACACGCAGCCAGGAGGCGTCGCTGCCGCGCCAGGCGGCGCCCGGCGTGCCGTGTTCGAAACGTTCGTCGACGCTCAGCACCAGCCCGAGCTGCGAGCTGCGGATGTCGCCGTTCGGAAAGCGCACTTGCGAGGCCGAGACGCCCAGCGCCCAGCCGTCGAAGCCGTAGAGCAGGTCGGCGTGCGGGCGCAGCATCAGGCCGCCGCCGACTGGCGCATTGCCGCCGCCGCCGCCGCCGACGTACAGGCCGCCGACGGCCTGCCAGCGCTCGCCGAAGCGCCAGAGCTTCTGCGCTTCGGCGCCCCAGGTGAAGAGGCCGCCGCGGTGGCCGGTGGCGGCGCCGTACAGCGCCGGGCCGGCGCGCCAGCCGGGCGCGAACTCGACGAGGTAGGCGATCTGCGCCAGCCCCATGTGTTCGCCGCCGGGCAGCTCGGTGCGTTCGAAGCCGGCGACCAGCGCCGCCGGCGTCTGCGTCGTCTGCGCACTCGCCATAGACGCCGCGAGCGCCAGCGCGCCGGCGACGGCGCCCAGGCGCGTCCTCCCTGTGTTCTTCATCTTGTTCCTAGGCGTGGGTCGATTTTTCGAGCGCGTGCTGGCCGTGGCCTTCGCCCAGCGTGCGCGCCAGCAGCGGCATGCACGGCGCCAGCGCCTCGTGCAACGTGTGCGGCGGGTTGGCGACGAAGACGCTGGAGCCCAGCATGCCGAAGCCGCGCGCGTCGGCCTGGGCGACCGTCAGGCGGGCGTGCAGCCAGCCCTTCTTGGCTTCCTTGTCGGCGCTGGCCTTCAGCCGCTGCGGCAGCTGGCGCGACTCCAGCAGCTGCAGCTGCGGCAGCCAGATGACGACGACGGCGTCGGCGAAACGCTCCAGCGCTTCGCGCAAGGCGTTCAGCGTGCGCGTGTAGTCGGTCTTGATCTCGTACGGCGGGTCGATCAGCACGACGCCGCGGCGCGTGGTCGGCGGCAACTGCGACCTCAGCGACTCGAAGCCGTCCTTCATCGCCACCTGGACGTTCGGCGCGTCGGCCATGAAAGAGGCCAGGATGCGGTGGTCGGTCGGGTGCAGCTCGAACAGGCGCAGCTGGTCCTGCGGCCGCAGCAGCATGCGTGCGATCGCCGGCGAGCCCGGGTACTGCTTCAGGGCGCCGTCGCCGTTGAAGGCGCGCACCTGGGCGACGTAGTCGGCCAGCGCCGGCGGCAGGTCGGCGGCGTCGTAGAGGCGTTCGATGCCGGCGGCGTATTCGGCCTTCTGGCGCGCGTAGCGGCCTTCGAGCGAATAACCGCCGGCGCCGGCGTGCGTGTCGACGACGCGGAAGCCTTTTTCCTTCTGCGCCATGTGGCGCAGCACCGCGACGAGGACGAGGTGCTTGAGTACGTCGGCGTGGTTGCCGGCGTGGAACGCGTGTCGGTAGGCGAGCATGGGGCCGGACTGTGCCACGGCCGGCCTGCAAGGAATGCTGCGCCGCAGTAATCTCGCCGCCATGAGCACTCTCTTCGACCCCATCCGCTACGGCGACATCGCCGCCGGCTCACGCATCGTCATGGCCCCGCTGACGCGCAACCGCGCCAGTGCCGGCCAGGTTCCCAACGACCTGATGGTCGAGTACTACCGCCAGCGTGCCAACCCGGCCACCGGCGCCGGCCTGATCGTCACCGAGGCGGCGCAGATCTGCCCCGAAGGCCAGGGCTACCTCGACACGCCGGGGATCTACTCGCCCGAGCAGGTCGCCGCCTGGCGCTGCATCGCCGAGGCGATCCACGCCGAAGGCGGCCGCGCCGTGATCCAGCTCTGGCACGTCGGCCGCATCTCGCACGTCTCGCTGCAGCCCGGCGGCGCGGCGCCGGTGTCGTCCACCGCGCGTGCGGCCAAGTCCAAGACCTTCACCGCCGAAGGCTTCGTCGACTGCTCGGCGCCGCGGGCGCTGCGCACTGACGAGATCCCGGGCGTCGTCGCCGGCTACGTGCACGCCGCACGCTGCGCCATCGAGGCCGGCTTCGACGGCGTCGAGGTGCACGCCGCCAACGGCTACCTGATCGAGCAGTTCCTGCGCGACAGCATCAACGACCGCACCGATGCCTACGGCGGCTCGCCGGAGAACCGCGTGCGCCTGTTCGCCGAGGTGCTGACGGCGGTGGCCGGCGCGATCGGCGGCGGCCGCACCGGCGTGCGCATCTCGCCGGTGACGCCGGTCAACGACGCGGCGCAGGACGGCGACGCGCAGTCGCTGTACGCGCTGGCGCTGGACAAGGTCGCCCACCTGGGCCTGGCTTTCGTGCACGTCGTCGAAGGCCAGACCGGCGGCGCGCGCGACGTCGCGCCCTTCGACTACGTCGCGCTGCGCCGCCACTTCGCCGGCGCGTGGATCGTCAACAACGGCTACGACCGGGAGATGGCGCTGCAAGCCGTGGCCTCGGGCGCGGCCGACGCGGTGGCCTTCGGCCGGCCGTTCATCGCCAATCCCGACCTCGGCCTGCGCCTCAAGCGCGGCGCGGCGCTGAACGCGCTGAACGTGCCCAAGCTCTACGGCGGCGGCGCCGAGGGCTACACCGACTACCCGACGCTGGATGCCGCCAGCGCCTGAGGGCGCTGATGTCGCGGCACGGGCGCGGCGCATCGCCGCCACGCTCGTGCTCGCGGGGCTGGCCGCGCTCGGCGCCCAGGCCGTTCACCTGCCGCTGCCCTGGATGCTGGGGCCACTGCTGGCGACCGCGGCGCTGGGCGTCGCCGGCCGGCCGGTGGCCGCCTCGCTGCGGCTGCGCAACCTCGGGCTGGCGCTGCTGGGCGTCGCGCTCGGGCTGTACTTCACGCCGCCGGTCGTCGGCCTGATCGGCCGCCTGGCGCCGGCGATCGCCGCCGGCGTCGTCTGGGCGCTGGCGCTGGGCTACGTCTTCTACCGCGTGCTGCTGGCGCGCCACGGCGGCGAGCGCGCGACCTGCTTCTACGCCGCGGCGATCGGCGGCGCCTCGGAGATGGCGCTGCTGGCCGAACGTGCCGGCGGCCGTGTCGACCAGGTCGCGGCGGCGCATTCGCTGCGTGTGCTGCTGGTCGTGACGATCGTGCCGCTGACGCTGCAGGCCGTGGGCGTGCACGGCCTGGACGCGGCGACGACGGCGTCCGGCACGGTGCGGCTGCCGGGCCTGCTGTTGCTGGCCGCCGGCGCGGCGGCGGCGGTCTGGGGGCTGCGGCGCTTGAAGGCGCCCAACCCCTGGGTGCTGGGGCCGCTGCTCGCGACCGCGCTGCCGACGGCGCTCGGCGCCGAGCTGTCGGCGCTGCCGCCGGGCACGAGCGGCTTCGCGCAGCTCGTCATCGGCGTCGCGCTGGGCATCCGTTTCACGCCCGAGTTCGCGCACGCGGCGCCGCGCTGGCTGGCCAGCGTCGCCGCCGGCACGCTGGCGATGCTCGTGGTTTCAGCCGGTTTCGCCGCGCTGCTGGCGCGCGCCACCGGCCTGCACCCGGCGACGGCGCTGCTGGCGACGACACCCGGCGGCATCGCCGAGATGGCGATCACCGCCAAGGTGCTGCAGCTCGGCGTGCCGGTGGTGACGGCCTTCCAGGTCGTGCGCTACGTCGCCGTGCTGACGCTGATGCCGGTGCTGTACCGCGCCGAATGCCGGCGCGTCGGCCTCAGGCCCTGACGCGGGCGCGGAAAAGTTCGCGGATGCTCACTTCGCGCGGGCCCGGCACGAGCTCGAAGTTCTGGCCGGCGGCGATCGTGCCCGGCTCGATGACGGCAAGGTAGCTGCCGCAGAAGCCCGACTGCGCCATCAGCTTGGACGCCTGCGGAAAGCCCATCACCGCGTTGAACTTGAAGCAGGGGAAACGCGGCTCGCTGACGGCCAGCACGCAGCCCGGGAACACGAGCCGGTCGCCGACGTAGAGACCGTCCTCGAGCACGCCTTCGAGCGTCAGGTTCTCGCCCATCGCGCCCGGCGGCAGCGAGTCGTCCCAGCCCGAGACCTGGGCCTGGGCGCGCACCGTGCGCCAGAAGGCGTAGTGCTCGCTCGGGTAGGCGTAGACGGCCTTGCTGAGGCCGCCATGCACCGACGGGTCGGCCTGCTCGTCGCCGGCCAGGCCCAGCGGCTGCACGGCCACCTTGCCTTCGACCGGGCGCTTGTCGATCGCGGTCAGCACCTTGCGCTGGCCGATCAGGCGTTCGTGCGCCAGCCCGACGTTGACGCTGAGCAGCTTCATCGTGAATACCCGCCCCGCGACACAGTGGCCGGCATCGAACTATTCGGGATTTGCATAGGGTTGTCAGTCGTCCTGGGTACGAGGCGATTACATTGTTCGCGCACTTTATGTTGAGCCCGGGAGGGCCCCGGGGCGGGCGGCATCCGGTGAACTTCTCCGCAAGGGGGAGCTGACCTGATCCCGCCTTTTTTGACTGTCCGAAGAGAACTGGAGTGTCCATGAACCGTCCCGCGATGGAAGGCCTGCAGCTGAACGTGCCCGAGTACGTCAAGCACAACCGCCTGGTGGCCTGGGTGGCCGAGATCGCTGCGCTCACCGAAGCCGCCGACATCCACTGGTGCGATGGCTCCGAAGCCGAGTACGACGCGCTGTGCGCACGCCTGGTCGAAGCGGGCACGATGCAGCGCCTGAACCCGGCCAAGCGCCCGAACAGCTACCTCGCCAAGAGCGACCCGAGCGACGTCGCGCGTGTCGAGGACCGCACCTTCATCTGCAGCGAGAAGAAGGAAGACGCCGGCCCGACGAACAACTGGATGGCCCCGGCCGAGATGCGCGTGCTGCTGCAGACCGGCGAGAAGGCGCTGTTCAAGGGCGCGATGAAGGGCCGCACGCTCTACGTCATCCCGTTCTCGATGGGCCCGCTGGGCTCGCACATCGCGCACATCGGCGTCGAGCTGAGCGACAGCGCCTACGTGGCGACCAACATGCGCCTGATGACGCGCATGGGCAAGGCCGTCTACGACGTGCTCGGCAGCGACGGCGAGTTCGTGCCCTGCGTGCACACCGTCGGCGCGCCGCTGGAGCCGGGCCAGAAGGACGTCTCCTGGCCGTGCAACAAGGTCAAGTACATCGTGCACTACCCCGAGACGCACGAGATCTGGAGCTACGGCTCGGGCTACGGCGGCAACGCGCTGCTGGGCAAGAAGTGCTTCGCGCTGCGCATCGCCTCGACGATGGGCCGCGAACAAGGCTGGCTGGCCGAGCACATGACGGTGCTGGGCGTCACCAGCCCCGAAGGCCGCAAGTACCACATCGCCGCCGCCTTCCCGAGCGCCTGCGGCAAGACCAACTTCGCGATGCTCGTGCCGCCGGCCGGCTACGACGGCTGGAAGGTCACGACCATCGGTGACGACATCGCCTGGATCAAGCCGGGTGCGGACGGCCGCCTGTACGCGATCAACCCCGAGGCCGGCTACTTCGGCGTCGCCCCGGGCACGAACTACAAGACGAATCCGAACTGCATGGATTCGATCAAGGGCGACACGATCTTCACCAACGTCGCGCTGACCGACGACGGCGATGTCTGGTGGGAAGGCATGAGCGACGAGCCGCCGGCGCACCTGATCGACTGGCAAGGGAAGGACTGGACGCCGGCGATCGCCAAGGAAACGGGCGCCAAGGCCGCGCACCCGAACGCGCGCTTCACGGTGTCGTCGATCCACAACCCGGTGCTCGACGCCGACTACGACAACGCCGCCGGCGTGCCGATCGACGCCTTCGTCTTCGGCGGCCGCCGCTCGACGACGGTGCCGCTGGTGACCGAGGCGCGCAACTGGACCGAAGGCGTCTACATGGCGGCCACGATGGGTTCGGAGACGACCGCCGCCGCCGCCGGTGCGCAAGGCGTCGTGCGCCGCGACCCGTTCGCGATGCTGCCGTTCTGCGGCTACAACATGGCCGAGTACTTCCAGCACTGGCTGGACACCGGCGCCAAGCTGCAGGCCCAGGGCGCTAAGCTGCCGCGCATCTACTGCGTCAACTGGTTCCGCAAGGGCGCCGACGGCAAGTTCGTCTGGCCGGGCTACGGCGACAACATGCGCGTGCTCGAGTGGATGCTCAAGCGTGCCGACGGCACCGCCGCTGCCGGCGTCGAGAACGTCTTCGGCGTCAGCCCGCGCTACGAGGACCTGCGCTGGGACGGCCTGGCCTTCACGAAGGCCCAGTTCGACAGCGTGATCGGCGTCGACCCGGAAGCCTGGAAGCAGGAGCTCCAGCTGCACGCCGAACTGTTCAAGCAGCTCGCCGCCGGCCTGCCGGCCGAGCTGCCGGCGACGATGGCGCGCATCGAAGAGCGCCTCTCGGCCTGATCCCCCGCCGGCGCCGTGCCCGTCACGGCCCGTGCGAGACTGCGACGCCCGGCTTCGGCCGGGCGTTTTGTTTTGCCGCACGCCCACGATGAAGATCCAGCTGCTGTCGGACCTGCACCTCGAAAGCGAACACTTCGACCCCGAGCCGGCGCCGGGTGCCGAACTGCTGGTGCTGGCCGGCGACGTCGACGCCAACTGGGCCGCCTACGAACGTTTCGCCGGCTGGCCGGTGCCGGTGCTCGTCGTCGCCGGCAACCACGAGTTCGACGGCCGCGAGCTCGACGAAGCCTGGCCGGCGCTGGCCGAGACCTGCGCGCGCCACGGCCTGAAGCTGCTGGAGCGCGAGACCGTCGTCGTCGACGCCGCCGACGGCCGCCGCATCCGTTTCGCCGGCACGGTGCGATGGAACGACTTCGACCTTTTCGGCGCCGCCGAACGCGATCGCGCCCAGCGCGCCGCCGGCTACTTCATGCGGCTGATGGATGCGCGCCGCGGCGGCCAGCCTTTCGACGCGGCCGCGGTGCGCGCCGAGGCGCTGGCCTGCCGCGCCTGGCTGGAAACGACGCTGGCCGAGCCGGCGCGCGGGCGCTGGGACGCCAGCGTCGTCGTCACCCACTTCGCGCCCAGCCTGAAGAGTGCCGACCCGCGCTACGGTCGCCAGCCGGCAACCGCCAGCTTCTGCAACGCCGACGACGACCTGATCGTGCGCGCCGACCTCTGGCTGCACGGCCATCTGCACTGCCGCCACGACTACCTCGTCGAGCGCGCCGGCGCGCGGCCCAGCCGCGTCGTCTGCCAGGCGCGTGGCCTGGAGAAGAAAGGCGAACACGAGGGGCTCGACCCCTTCAAGCTGATCGAGATCTGAACGCCCCGCTGGGGGCAAACGTGCCGTGCGGGCGGCGCGGTGCCACACTCGGAGCACCATAACGAGGAGACCGAGCGCATGAAGATCCTTGCCGCCGTCGATGGCAGCCCGTTCACCAAGCGCATGCTGGCCTATCTCGCCGCCCACGACGACTGGTTCGGCGGCCAGCACGAGTACACGATCGTCAACGCCGTCGGCCCGGTGCCGCCGCGCGCCGCGGCGGTGCTCGACAAGGCGGTGCTGAAGTCCCACTACGAGGACGAGGCCGAGAAGGTGTTCAAGCCGATCCGTGCCTTCTTCCAGAAGCAGGGCATCAAGGCGAACTACGTCTTCAAGGCGGGCCCGGCGGCCGAGGTCATCGTCGCCCAGGCCGAGAAGGGCGACTACGACCTGCTCGTGCTCGGCTCGCACGGTTACGGCAGCTTCGCCAACCTCGTGCTCGGTTCGGTGGCGACCAAGGTGCTGGCGCGCTGCAAGACGCCGGCGCTCTTGATCCGCTGACTCAGCCGGCGGCGCGCGGGCGCAGCCCGTTCATGCAGACCGCGAGCACCCACTCGACGATCTGCTCGTCGCTGTAGCGGCCGCCGGCCTTCAGATAGGCCGGCACCGGGTCGCAGGCGCGCGCGAAGATCGTGTACAGCGCCACCTCCGGCGGCAGCGCCGGGTCGATGTCGCCGTCGGCCTGGGCCTGCACGATCCACTCGCCGAGGCGGTCGCTGACCTCCATCAGCAGGTCCAGATAGGCCTTGTTGGCCAGCAGCTCGGCGCGCAGCGTCGAGTTCTGCGACGGCAGGGACGGCATCTCGCCGGCGATCTGCAGGTGCAGCGCCCAGCGTGTCACCGAGGCCAGCCGGTCGACGGCACGTTCGGCGTCCTGGCTCTCGACGATGCTGCGCGTCTGCTCGAGCAGACGCACCATCGCCGCGGCGGCCAGGGCCTCCTTCGACGGGAAGTGTTTGTACAGGCTCGCCTTGGCGATGCCGACGTCGGCCGCCACCTCGTCGACCGTCATCAGGTCGAAGCCTTTTTCGGCCAGCAGCCGGTTGACCGAGGCGACGATCGCGTCTTCGCGAACCCTCAGCACCTGTTCGCGAAACGACAGTCTTGCCATGCGGAAATTCTATCGGCGCCGCCGGGCGCCGGCCGGTTCGAGGGCTCTGTCTTCAGCCGGCCGGGGCCGGCGCGGGAGCGGCTGCGGGCTGCGGTGTCGGCGCGGGCCGCAGTGCACGGGCTTCTTCCTCGGCCTGCAGCACGGCTTCGAGGCCGAAGCAGGTGCCCATGTCCGCCGCGTCGGGCACGTGGTGGCGGGGAGCCGAGTGCGTGCGCCGCGTCAGGCGGCGCCACCAGCCGGTCGTGCGTTGCGCGGTCATCTGTCGTCTCCTCGTGTTGCCCTCTGTTACCAGCATCGGCTGCGCCGGCGCGCCGTGGAGTCGGGGTTGTCCCGTGAACGCGCCACGGCGTGACGAAGTGCACGGCGGCGATGCGCCGGCGTGACGGCGTCACTACAATCCGCGCCCCTTCGGCGAACGGCAACCCCCATGAAATCTGCAACCGGCTTCGCCGCGATCGACTTCGGCACCTCGAACTCCGGCATCGCGCTGCCCACGTCCGACGGCGTGCGCCTGGTCGAACTCGAACCCGGCCACCCGACGATGCCGACGGCCGTCTTCTATCGCCTCGACGAGGAGCACCCGGCCGCCGAACCGACGCGGCTGTACGGCCGCGCCGCGATGGCGGCCTACGTCGAGGGCTACGACGGGCGGCTGATGCGGTCGATGAAGAGCCTGCTCGGCTCGTCGCTGCTGGAGCAGACGACCGACCTCGGTGGCGGCCACTCGGTGCGTTATGTCGACGTCGTCGTCGGCTACCTGCGCCACCTGAAGCGTGCCGCCGAAGCCGCGGCCGGCGCGCCGCTGTCGCGTGTCGTGCTCGGCCGGCCGGTGTTCTTCGTCGACGACGACGCGGAGCGCGACGTCCAGGCCGCGGCCGCGCTGGAGGCCGCCGCGCGTGCCGCCGGCTTCGACGAGATCGCCTTCCAGTACGAGCCGATCGCCGCCGCGCTGGACCACGAGCGCCACGTCGCCGCGGAGGAACTGGTGCTCGTCGCCGACATCGGCGGCGGCACCTCGGACTTCTCGATCGTGCGCGTCGGCCCCGAGCGCCGCGGCCGCGCCGACCGGCGCGACGACATCCTCGCCAACCACGGCGTGCACGTCGCCGGCACCGACTTCGACCGCCGTGTCGGGCTCGAAGCGCTGATGCCGCTGCTGGGCTACCGCAGCTTCGGGCCGGCGGAGGCCGGCCGCGCGCCGCGCGAAGTGCCCAGCCGCATCTACTTCGACCTCGCGACCTGGCATCTGATCAACACCGTCTACAACCCCGCCCGGGTCGCCGAGCTGCGCCGGCTGAAGAGCTGGTACGCCGACACGGTGCTGCACACGCGGCTGATGACGGTGGTCGAACACCATCTGGGCCACGCCCTGGTCGCCGAGGCCGAGCGCGCGAAGATCGAGGTCGCCGGGGCCGGGGCCGCCGAGGTCGACCTGTCGCTGGTCGAGTCGGGCCTGATGACGACGGTGGAGTCGGCGGCGGTGGCCGCGGCGATCGAGTCGGACCTGGCGCGCATCGTCGAGGCCGCGCGCGAGACGCTGCGCCGCGCCGGCGTCGCCCCCGAGTCGGTCGGCACGCTGTACTTCACCGGCGGCTCGACCGGCCTGAACGCGCTGGTCGAACGCATCGCCGCCGCCTTCCCGGCGGCGCGCCGCGTGCGCGGCGACCGTTTCGCGAGCGTCGCGCAGGGCCTGGGCCTGCACGCGCGCGCGTTCTTCGGCTAGGAGTCTGCGCGGCCTCTGCCGCGCAGACTCCTAGCCTGCGGCATTCCGCACGGCTCCCCCGAGCCCCCTCCAGGAGGGTGCTCCCGCTCGTTCGACGACTCCCTCCAGCCTCCCTCCGAGAGGGAGGCTCCGGTCAGTCCGACGAGAGGCGCGATCGCCGCTGCGGGATCGTTTCTGCGCGCAGACGCCTAGGACGTGCGGCGAGCCTTGGTGCCCCGGCGCTGCGCGCCGGCGCGTTTGGCCGCGGGCCCGGGCTTGGCGTCGTCCTTGGGCAGCGGGCGCGAGACGTCGGCGATCAGCATCAGGCTGCGCACCAGGTCCTGCACCGCTTCGGCCAGGTCCTCGGCCGGCTCCAGTGTTTCGATGACGGCGACCAGCGCGTCGGCGTCTTCCAGGTCCTCGGGGTCGAAGTGGCGGTACAGCAGCGCCAGCGGTTCGACGAGCTCCGGGTCCTCGATCGCCATCAGCGCCGGGAACAGCTCCATCGCCGCGGCGAAGCCCGCGACCCAGGGCAGCACGGCCTCGGACGGCGGCGCGTCTTCGTCGAGCTCGAAGATCCACGGGTCGAACCAGTCCCGTTCTGCGACGGCACGTTCGATCTCGGCGTGGCGCCGGCGCACCAGCGTGTGCAGCTCGGTCGTCGGGTAGCTCGTCGGCAAGGCGCGGCCTTCGAGGTCGGTCACCCAGCGCAGCCACTGCGCCGGCGGCACGGTCTGCGGCTGCAGCACGATGCCGGCCAGGAAGCCGTCCAGCGCCACCGCATCCAGCGGTTCCAGCGGCTCGGGCACGCGGTCGAGAAGGCTCTGCAGCCGGGTGATGTCGGCGTCGTTCAGCGGGGTCGTGTTCATCGTGCGGTCCCGTCCCCTCGGGTGGGGATGGTGGGTCGGGCAGGGCGCCGCTACATTGCGCGGCCTGGGGAGTCGGCAATTGTGGTGCATGCACCGGCCGGTTCCACAGGTCCCAACGACGTCCTTTTCGAAGGACTTGCAGGGCCCGCCTTCATGGGCGGGCCTTTTTTTTGCTCGCATCGCCTGCGTCGCGTGCGCTGCATGTCGCCGCCGGGTGGCGGCACTAGACTGACGGCCCGCCTCTCGTCTTCCTCGCCATTCCCGTTCAGGAGCCGTTTCCCATGGGCGCACCCGAAGCCTTCACTGCCACCGCCGACATCGGTCACTGGATCGCCGGCCAATCCACGCCCGGCACCGGGGCGCGCTCGCAGCCGGTCTACAACCCCGCCACCGGCGCCGTCGCGCGCCGCGTGCGTCTCGCCGAGCCGGCCGACGTCGATGCGGCGGTCGCCGCCGCCGTCGCCGCCCAGCCGGCCTGGGGCAACACGCCGCCGATCCGCCGTGCGCGCGTGATGAACAAGTTCCTCGCGCTGCTCAACGAGCACCGCGACACGCTGGCGGCGATGATCACCGCCGAACACGGCAAGGTCTTCACCGACGCCCAGGGCGAGGTCGCGCGCGGCATCGACATCGTCGAGTTCGCCTGCGGCATCCCGCAGCTGCTCAAGGGCGACTACACCGACCAGGTCTCCACCGGCATCGACAACTGGACGATGCGCCAGCCGCTGGGCGTGGTCGCCGGCATCACGCCGTTCAACTTCCCGGCGATGGTGCCGTGCTGGATGTTCCCGGTGGCGCTGGCCTGCGGCAATGCCTTCATCCTCAAGCCCAGCGAACGCGACCCCAGCGCCAGCCTGTTCATGGCGCAACTGCTGAAGGACGCCGGGCTGCCCGACGGCGTGTTCTCGGTCGTGCAGGGCGACAAGGTCGCGGTCGACGCGCTGCTCGTGCACCCGGACGTCAAGGCCGTGTCCTTCGTCGGCTCGACGCCGATTGCGCAATACATCTACGAGACCGGCGCCCACCACGGCAAGCGTGTGCAGGCGCTGGGCGGCGCCAAGAACCACATGGTCGTGATGCCCGACGCCGACCTGGACCAGGCCGTCGACGCGCTGATCGGCGCCGGCTACGGCTCGGCCGGCGAACGCTGCATGGCGATCTCGGTGGCGGTGCTGGTCGGCGACATCGCCGATCGCATCGTGCCCAAGCTGGCCGAACGCGCGCGCACGCTGAAGATCAAGAACGGCATGGAGCTCGACGCCGAGATGGGCCCGATCGTCACGCGCGAGGCGCGCGACCGCATCGAAGGCTACGTCGCCACCGGCGTCGAAGAAGGCGCGACGCTGGTCGTCGACGGCCGCGGCTTCAAGGCGGCCGGTTTCGAAGACGGCTTCTGGACCGGCGGCACGCTGTTCGACCACGTGACGCCATCGATGCGCATCTACCGCGAGGAGATCTTCGGCCCGGTGCTGGCCTGCGTGCGCGTGAAGGACTTCGCCGAGGCGCTGGCGCTGGTCAACGCGCACGAGTACGGCAACGGCGTCGCCTGCTTCACCAGCGACGGCGGCGTCGCACGCGAGTTCGCGCGCCAGGTCGAGGCCGGCATGGTCGGCATCAACGTGCCGATCCCGGTGCCGATGGCCTGGCACGGCTTCGGCGGCTGGAAACGCAGCCTGTTCGGCGACCTGCACGCCTACGGCGAGGAAGGCGTGCGCTTCTACACGCGCCAGAAGAGCGTGATGCAGCGCTGGCCGGCGAGCATCGGCAAGGGCGCCGAGTTCGTCATGCCGACGGCCAAGTGAACGCCGACGACGGCCCGAATCCGCTCGGCGCGCGGCTGGCCGAGATCACGCGGCTGTGCGAGGCCGGCGATCTCGCCGCGGCGCGCGACGCGGCTCGGGCCGTGTTCCGCGACGCCGCCGAGGCGGGTGCCGACGAGATCGCGCTCGAAGCCGGCCTGGCGTGCTACTCGCTGGACCTGCGGCTGGGCGACCACGTCGGCATGCTCGACGACGGTGCCCGGCTGCGCCCGCGGCTTCAGGCCAGCGGCCGCCGCCGCGACCTTGGCGACCTGGTGCGCCGCATGGTGCTGTCGGCCTGCGAGCTGGCGCGCTTCGACCTCGCGCTGGCGCTGGCCCACGAAGCCAGCGAGGCCGCACGCGACCAGGCCGACGACCGCGAACTCGCGCTGTCGCTGGCCGCGCTGGGCGCGTGTTTCGAGCGCATGGGCGACGCCTGGCAGGGCGAGCGCCTGATGTCCGAGGCGCTGGGTGTCGCACAGCGGGTCGACGAGCCCTACGTGCGCATGGTCGTTCTGAACAACCTGTGCGCCGTCTGCATCGGCCGCTTCTATCGCATGCGGGGTGTCGACGACGCCGACGCGGCCGGTGCCGTCGAGCGTGCGGTTAGGCATGCGCAGGCGGCGCAGGCGCTGCTGCCGCAGCTGCCCGACCCGCTGTTCGGTGTCTTCGTCGACGGCAACCTCGGCGAGGCGCTGCTGCACGCCGGCCGCCTGGACGAGGCCGAGCCGCTGCTGCACGACGCACTGGCGCGCAGCCGCACGCATGGCTATCACGCCCAGACCTGGCGCATCACCTGCTCGATCGCCGAGCTGGAGATCGAGCATGGCCTGCCACACGACGCGCTGGCCCGCCTGGACGCCATCGCGCCGGCGGCGATCGCCGCGCGCCAGCACGCGACGCTGATCCGCCTGCACCACACGATCTACCGCGCCGCGCGTGACCTGGGCGACACCTACCGCGCGCTGCGGGCGCTCGAGGCCCACGAGCGCCTGGAGCGCGAACGTGCGACGCGCCAGCTGCGCGCGCAGTCCGAGCTCTTCGTCACGCGCGCCGAGACCGACCGCGTGCGCCAGGAGGCTCTGGCCGCACGCGAGCGAGCCCAGCATTTCCGCGACGAGGCGCGGCGCGACGCGCTCACCGGCCTGGCCAACCGGCGCGACCTGCAGGAGCAGCTGCCGGTGCGCCTGGTGGCCGCCGCCGCGCAGCAGCGCCCGGTGTCGCTGGCCGTCGTCGACCTGGACCACTTCAAGCGCATCAACGACCGCTACGGCCACGCGCTCGGCGACCGCGTGCTGGTGGCCATCGCGCGGCTGCTGCGCGAAGGCCTGCGCCAGAACGACGTGCTGGCGCGCGTCGGCGGCGAGGAGTTCGTCGTCGTGCTGTTCGACACCGCGCCGGCGCTCGCGCTGGAGGTGCTGGAGCGGCTGCGCCACCGCGTCGAAGGCCACGCCTGGACCGGCTACGCCGACGGCCTGGCGGTGACGCTGTCGATCGGCGTCGCGCATGCGCCGGGTTACGAGCTGGCGCCGCTGTTCGAGCGCGCCGACCGCGCGCTCTACCGCGCCAAGGCCGACGGCCGCAACCGCCTGCTCGTCGCCGAAGCGGCCGAGCCCTAGAGCTTCTCGGTCTCGCCGCTGCGCGGCTGCCAGCGCATCAGCCGGCGCTCGGCGAAGCCGACCACGGCGTCGAGCAGCAACGCGAACGCCGTCAGCACGACGATGCCGGCCATCACGGTGTTGATGTCGAAGGTGCCCTCGGCCTGCAGGATCAGGTAGCCGACGCCCTGGGCCGAGCCCAGGTACTCGCCGACGACGGCGCCGACGAAGGCCATGCCGACGCTGGTGTGCAGGCTGCTGAACACCCAGCTCGTCGCGCTCGGCAGGTAGACGTGGCGCAGCAGCTGGCGGCGGCTGGCGCCGAGCATGCGCGCGTTGGCCAGCACCACCGGGCTCACTTCCTTGACGCCCTGGTAGACGTTGAAGAAGACGATGAAGAACACCAGTGTCACGCCCAGCGCGACCTTGGAGCCGACGCCGAGCCCGAACCAGACGGCGAAGATCGGCGCCAGGATGATGCGCGGCATCGAGTTCAGCGCCTTCACGTACGGTTCGAGGATCGCCGAGGCCGTCGGCGCCAGCGCCAGCCACAGGCCGGTGGCCAGGCCGCTGGCCGCGCCGATGGCGAAAGCCAGCACCGTCTCCAGCAGCGTGATGCCGAGGTGGCGGTAGATGTCGGCGTCGGTGACGAACCAGGCCCAGACGCGCTGCAGCACCTTCACCGGCTCGCCGAAGAAGAAGGCTGCCTGCTGGTCGTCGGCGAACAGGAAGGGCGGCACCAGCCCCGGCACCGTCATCAGGTGCCAGAAGCCGAACAGCGCCACCAGCAGCGCCGCCTGCGCGGCGCGCAGCTTCGGCCCGCGGCCCATCACGCGCCCTCCAGCTGCTGGGCGTAGCCCTTGAGCACTTCCTCGCGCAGCACGTCCCAGATCGCGGCGTGCAGCTCGATGAAGTGCGGCGTGGTCTTGATCTCGGCGACGTCGCGCGGGCGCGGGATGTCGATCGTGAACTCGCCGATCGGCCGCGCCGCCGGGCCGGCCGACAGCACGACGACGCGGTCGCTCATCGCGATCGCCTCGTCCAGGTCGTGGGTGATGAACAGCACCGCCTTGCGCTTCTCGGCCCAGAGCGCCAGGACCTCGTTTTCCATCAGCTGGCGGGTCTGGATGTCCAGCGCGCTGAAGGGCTCGTCCATCAGGATGACGTCGGGGTCCAGCGCCAGCATCTGCGCCAGGCTGACACGCTTGCGCATGCCGCCGGACAGCTGGTGCGGGTAGCGGTCGCCGAACAGCCCGAGGCCGACGCGGCGCAGCCAGGCTTCGGCGATCTCGCGGGCGCGCGGCTCGGCGCGGAACTCCAGCCCGGCCATCACGTTGGCCAGCGCGGTGCGCCAGGGCATCAGGCTCTCGGCCTGGAACATGTAGCCGGCGCGGGTGTTCAGGCCTGCCAGTGGCCGGCCGAAACACTCGACGCTGCCGGTGCTGGGCGCCAGCAGCCCGGCGGCGACGTTGAGCAGCGTGCTCTTGCCGCAGCCGGTGGGCCCGACGACGGAGACGAACTCGCCGGCGCCGACCGTCAGGTCGACGTCGCGCACCGCGGTGTAGCGCTGGCCGGGCGCGTGGCGGGCGACGAAGGTGCAGGATACGCCGCGCAGCACCAGGGCCGGCGGGCCGGACGAACGGTCGGAGTCGGACATGCGGATGCCGGAAAGGGGCGGCCAGGGCCGCCGGGGGTCAGCCGTGCGGGTACTTCGTGTTCGCGCGTTTGACGAAGTCGTTCGTCCAGGCCGCGGGCAGGTCGAACTTCGCGCTCTTCAGCGACTCGTCGATGCTCTGCAGCGCCCGCAGCGCGGTCGCCGCGCCGGCTTCGGGGATCGTGCCGTCGGGCGACAGTGCGCCCTTGGCGGCGAGGAAGGCGTCGACGTAGATCGCGCGGTCGCCGAGCTGGTAGCTCTCGGGCACGGCCTTCAGGATGTCGCCGGCGCCGGCCTTCTGGATCCACTTGTCGGCTCGCACCATCGCATTGGCCAGCGCCTGCACCGTGCCCGGGTTCCGGTCGACGAAGGCCTGCGGCGCGTACAGGCAACCGGCCGGCATCGGGCCGCCGAAGAGCTTGTCGGCCTCGGCGACGATGCGGGTGTCCGAGACGATGCGGATCTCGTTGCCGCGGCGCAGCAGCGAGATCACCGGGTCGAGGTTGCTGATGGCGTCGATCTGGCCGGCGCGCATCGCCGCCACCGCGCCCTGCGAGGCGCCGACGCCGACGATGGACACGTCGCTCGGCTTCATCCCGGCGCGCGCCAGGAAGTAGTTGACCATCACGTTCGTCGACGAGCCCGGCGCGGTGACGCCGATCTTTTTGCCCTTCAGGTCAGCCGGCCCGCGGTAGCCGGCCATCGTCTTCGGGTTGACGCCCAGCACGACCTGCGGCGCACGGCCCTGCAGCACGAAGGCGCGCAGGCGCTGGCCCTTGGCCTGCATGTTGACCGTGTGCTCGAAGGCGCCGGAGACGACGTCGGCGCTGCCGCCGACCAGCGCGCGCAGCGCCTGCGCGCCGCCGGCGAAGTCGACGATCGAGACGTCCAGGCCCTCGGCCTTGAAGTAGCCCAGCTGCTCGGCCACGGTCAGCGGCAGGTAATAGAGCAGGTTCTTGCCGCCGACGGCCAGCGTCAGCTTCGGCTTCTCGAGCGACTGGGCGCGAACGAACGCCGGGGCAGCGATCACGGTCGCGCCGGCAGCGAGGAGGAGATGGCGTCGGGTGGTCATGCGGGCACTCTAGCCCAGGGTCTTGCCGTCGCCCCTAGGCTCGATCCATGAATCGCCTTCGGCGTGTCGCAGACGCGGCACGCCAGGGCGCCAGCCGGCCCCGGCTGGGCGCTGCAAAACTCGCTGCGCGACGCGCTGCGCGTTTTTGTGGCTAAATCATCGCCATCTGTCGGCATCTTTCGACCCGACTGTTTGACTTGGAGAGGTTTTGTTTCCACTTTCCAGGTGCACGATCAGCGCAGCTGCCGAATACCAGACATGAGCACGATCACCGCCCGCCCCCAGACGCTGGCCGAGGAGATCGCCAACGCGATCAGCCACGGCATCGGATTCCTGCTCGCCGTGGCTTCGCTGCCGATCCTGGTGGTGTTCTCCGGCCCGCACGCCGGCACGGGCTACGTCGTCGGCGCCTGCGTCTTCTCGGTGACGATGATGGTGCTGTACCTGGCCTCGTCGGTGTACCACGCACTGCCGACCGGCCGGCTCAAGCAGTGGTTCCAGCGCGTCGACCACGCGGCGATCTTTCTGTTCATCGCCGGCAGCTACACGCCGTTCGCGCTCGGGCCGTTGCACGGCGCCTGGGGCTGGTCGCTGCTCGCGGCGGTCTGGTCGATCGCCATCGTCGGCATCGTCGCCAAGGCCTTCGACCGGCTGACGCACCCGATGTGGTCCACCGGGCTGTACGTCGGCATGGGCTGGCTGGTGCTGGTGGCGATCGGGCCGCTGGTGCAGCACATGTCGACCACCGGCCTGGTGATGCTGGTGGCCGGCGGTATCGCCTACACCGGCGGCGCGGTCTTCTACCTGCTCGACAGCCGGCTGCGCTTCGCGCACTTCGTCTGGCACCTGTTCGTCATCGCCGGCAGCGTCTGCCACTTCTTCGCCGCGCTGCTGCACGCCGCCTGAGCGGCGGCGTTCAGCGCTGCGCGTAGCCGCGCAGCTGCGCCAGCAGCGCCTCGGCGGCGGCCTGCGTCGCCGGCCCGCGGTGGCGCATCCACGGCAGCACGAGGAAATCGGCCTGGTCGGCGACCGAGCCCCAGTGGCGCGCGCCGGGCACCCGCGAGTGCAGGTCCTCGTAACGCGAGCGGATCGCCGCCAGCCGCCCGGCGAGCCCGGCGTCGGGGTCGTCGCCGCGGCCCAGCGCCTGCATCACGTCCAGCTCGACCAGCCCGGCCGCGGCCCAGAACTCGGGCTGTTCGGCCATGCGCTTTTCGAGCGACTGCCGGACCTCGGTCCAGCCGGTGCCGTCGGGGCCGTCCCAGTCGCCCTCGGCGGCGTGCAGCGCGATCTCCGCGGCCAGGCGGTTGGCGCCGGGGTAATAGAGCTCGTCGTGGTGCTGCTCGCGGGCCAGCGCTTCGGCCGCGCCGTAGGCGGCATGCATCGCCTGCAGCGCCGCACGTTCGGCGGCGGCGTCGCCGGCCAGGCGTTCCAGCATCACCCGGCGCTTGTGCGCCGAGCCCAGCAGCGACCAGCGCTCGACGGTGCGCTGCAGCGCCAGCAGGCGTTCGAGCTGCTCGACGGCGCCGGCGAGCGTCGTGCGGGCGGCCTCCAGCGCCTCGCGTCCGGGGGCGGTGGCGCGCGCACCGCGCCGGCCACGCGCCGGGGGCGCGGCCGCGGCCTCGCGCGCCGCGCGTTCGAGCTCGCCCCAGGCCTGGCGCGCGCGCAGGTTGGCCAGCTGTTCGGCGGCGCGCAGCGAGGCGCTGCCGTCGTTGGCAGCGAGCGCCCGTTCGTACCAGCCGATCGCACGCTCGCGCTCGCCGTTTTCGCTCCAGGCCACCGCGAAGGCTTCGGCGACGGCGCCCATGCCGCCCCACAGCGACTGGAAGCGCGCCTCGAGCCGGCGCAGATGCTCGGCGCGGCCGCCCTGGCCGTCGGGCGAGCCGAACTTGGCGTCGGTGGCGATCTCCTCGAGCGCCAGCGCCAGGCCGACCGGTGACGAGATCTCCTCGCCGAGCGCTTCGTTGACGCCAGGCGCGGCCTGGGCGTCGCCGGTGCGCGGGCGGAAGGTCCAGTCCGGGTCGCCGTAACACTGGTAGGCGGCCCAGGTGTTGCCGCCGGCCTGCCAGGCGGCGAGGCGGGCGCGCGCGACGGCCTCGACGAAAGGCTCGCCGGCGAGCAGCGCGCGGTACAGCGTCGTCGCGAACAGCTGCGCCGGTTCGTCCTCGACGGCCCAGCCGGCGGCGATGACGCAGCGCACGCCGATGTCGATCAGCGCCTCGGCGACGGTGGCGGCGAAGCGTGTGCGGTCGAACGAAGGCGCGGCGAGCAGGTCACGGGCGTCCTGCGCCGCGAGGTGGCAGCAGTTGACGAACACCAGCTCGGGCACGGTGCGCATGGCCTCGATCTCGGCGGCGCCGAGCACGGTGCCGCCGGACAGCACGACGCCGCCGGCTTCGCCCGGTTCGCCGTGGCCGGAGATGTGCACGATGCGGTAGCGCTGGTCGAGCAGCGCGTTGACGATCGGCAGCGCGTCCTGGCCGCCCTGCTCGGTGGCGATCAGGGCGTTGATGCGTTCGGCGCCGACGCCGCCCGGCCCGCTGAACAGCGCCTCGACGGCCTGGGCCTCGGCGCGCGCGCCGGGCAGGCGCGGGTAGGCCTTGGGCGCGCACGAGGGCTCGCCGACGATCAGCACCGCGTCGTCGGCGTTGGCGTCGACGACACGTTCGCGGTAGTTCGTGCTGCGCAGCTTGCGCAGCAGCCGGCTGCGGATCGCCCAGGGCCGCGGGTCGCCGCCGGGGTGCGCCGGCTGCGGCGCGTCCAGCAGCTCCCAGGGGATGCCGGCGGTGGCGCGGTCGACTTCGAGCACGGTGCTCGTCGTGCCGCCGAGGAAGGGTTCCAGCTCGACCGGCACCAGCAGCTGGTACAGCGTGCGGCCCAGGCGCGGGTCGTCGTTGTCGTCGCGCGCGGCGCAGGCGACGATCTCGGCGATCAGCGCGCGCTGCGTCTTGCGTGCGCGCACCTCGCTGCGAGCGCGGTGCGAGTCGAGCGTGAAGTCGATGAAGCCGGCGTCGGCCGAGGTGATGCGGATGAAGTCGTAGTCGGCGCCGCGGTAGGCGTCCAGCGAGCGTCGGAGCGCGCCCAGGCCGCTGGCGATCGTCGCGTCCAGCTCCAGCGTTCCGGGGGCCGCGGTGGCCTGCACGCGCAAGCCCTTCCAGGCCTCGGCCGCGCGTTCGAGGAACAGCTCGACCAGCGTCAGCCGCTGCACGCTCGGCCAGCGGTTGCGCACCAGCAGCGCGTTGGCGTCGCGCACGCCCTGCACGATGGCGCGCGCCGCGCCGCCGGGCGAGACGCCCAGCCCGCCGCTGCCCAGCAGCGTCGCCGCAAGTTCGAAACCGCCAGCCGGGCCGTTGCCTTCGACCAGGCGCTGCGCCCAGGCGAGCACGCCCTGGCGCACGCTGGAGGCGAGCTGGTCGGTCGACAGCGCGCCTTCGGCGCCGAGGCCGACGACGACCACCGCCTCGGGGCGCGGCACCAGCGTGCCGCTGTCGGCCGGCGGCGCCGGGTTCAGGAAGACCTGGCAGCTGCCGCGCAGGTTCGGGTACAGCCCCAGCGCCAGCGCCTGGCTCATCGCGCCGCCGATCAGGCGGTCGACGGCGCGCTCGGTGCCTTCCAGACGCAGCGAGTCGTAGTGGCCGACCAGCAGCGGCTGGCGCACGAAACACAGGTTGCCGTTGTGCACCGTGACACGCAGCGCGGCGGGGCCGCGCGGGGCACTCGTCTCGGCGGCTGCCGCCGGCCGCAGGAAGACCGAGGCCGGGCCGCCGGCCGGCAGCGCGTCGGCGGCGCTGCCGCGCGCCGGGCGGCTGCGCACGTGGGTCGCCGCGCCACGTGTCGCCGGCGCCAGCGGTGACAGCCGCCCGGTGTCGCCGCGTTCGAGCAGGTCGACGTAGGCCTCGAAGGCGTCGGCACGCGAGGGCAGCGCGCCGTGCTCGCAGTCCAGCGTCCAGGTGCGCACGCCGGGCAACAGCGCCGACGGCAGCGGCACGCGGCCGTCGCCGCCGTCCACCGCGTCGAGGTAGACCAGGCCGCTGTCGCGCCACTCGTAGCCGTCGGGCGTGAATTTGGCGTGGCCGGTGACGAGCAGCAGGCGGTCGGCGACCGCCGGCAGCGCCTCGTGCACCTGGGTGTCCAGTCGCCGCCGCAATGCCGCGGCGCGGTCGAGCACGGCCTGCGTCGGCAGGCCCCACTCGTAGGCCGGTACGCGTTCGTCCCAGCCGTCGGAAGGCTGGTGCCAGGCGTTGAAGCGGCGCGCGGCGTCGAGGTCGCGCTGGGCGATGGTCTTCCACGTCGCGGCGTTGCCGAGGTCGCGCGGGTCGTCGACCAGCCCGGCCTGCAGCTGCAGAAAGCCCGGGAAGCCGGCCATCAGCGTGCGCGCCTGGTGGTCGCGCAACGGCAGGCCGAAGGCGGCCATCGCGTTGCCGAAGGTGTCGTCGCCGGACAGCACCTGCATCGGCGACCACGAACCGCCGTTGGGCGTGCCCAGCATCAGCAGCCGGCTGCCGGGCCGCTCCATCAGCCGCTGCCAGACCTCGGGGCGCTCGAGCTGCAGCGTGCGCGCCAGCAGCCCACCCATCGAATGCGCCAGCAGCCGCACCGGCTGGCCGCTGGCCGCGCGGGCGTCCAGCGCCTGCGTCACCGCGTCGGCCAGGCGGCGGGCCTCGTCCTCCAGCGGCCGGCGCCAGTCGTAGCCAAAGGGAATGACCTGGTGCGTGAGCTCCAGGTACTGCACGAGATCGTCGTAGACGTCGCCGACCGGGCCGTCGGGTTGCACGCGGTCGGGCGTGTCGGGGTCGTACTTCAGCAGCGGCAGGCCGCCGAGGAAATGCGGCCCGAGCCAGATGCGGTGGCCGTCGACCTTGAGGTGGCTGCCCAGGATGCCCGGCAGCACGAAGACCGCCGGCAGCTCGGCCGCCGGCCGGCCGTCGGCACGCGGCGTGGCCGCCGTGCCGCGCACGCCGCCGGCGTCGCGCCCGGCCCAGGACAGCGGGCCGATCGGGCCGAAGCCGTCGGGCCGCGTCTCGGTCAGCCCCTGGACCACGGCATCGGCGGTGCGCCGGTTGCGGAAGTAGTCGAAGTGCGTGACCTTGCCGCCGCGGTCGAGCAGGAAGCTGGCGCCGCCGGCGCGCGGCGTGCCGCCGTACATCGAGCGCGTCTGCACGACGATGTCGTTGTCGGTCCAGTAGAAGGCGTCGGCCAGCAGCGTCTTGACCCAGCTGCCCAGCGAGTCGCCCTGCAGGTCGCCGGCGACGACACGCAGCTCGCCGGGGATCGTCGCGTCCGACAGGTTGAGCCACTGCACCAGCGGGTTGTCGGGCGTCATCGCCGCCAGGCCGGGCAGCTGCAGCCAGTTCTCGCGCCGGCGTGCGACCTCGCCGAGGAAGTCGACCAGCGTCGGCGCGACCGGGATAGCCGCCAGCTCCAGCCCCCATTTCAGCACCGAGACGTAGGCGTCGAGCCGGCGCGACGCGAGCAGCGTGCCGCGCGCCGGGCAGGCGACACGCACGACACGTTCGACGCTGACGCGGCGCTGCGCCAGCGCGTCGGCCAGCGCCTGCAGTTCCGGGCGCAGCACGCGCGCGGCCTCGCCCCAGTCGCCGGCCAGCGCCGCCAGGCGGTCGAAGTCGGCGAGCGCGGCGGCGGGGTCGGCAGCCATGCGCGCCAGCACCTCGGCGACGAGGCCGCCACGCGAGTGCGTGACGAGGTGCAGCCGCAGCGGCTGGTCGCTTGCCAGCGCCTGCACCAGCGTCAGCGCGTTGCGCACCGGGCTCGCGCCCAGCGTCGGATGGTCGAGCGCGTAGACGCGGCCGCCGTAGTGTTCGAACAGCCGCTGCACGCCTTGCGGGTGCTCGCTCCAGAGCTTGGAGAAGGTGCTCTCGGTGTCGACGAAGGTGCCGTGCGCCAGCACCAGCAGCGGGCCGCCGTCGGCGCGCGCGCCGATGCTGCCGGCGGCGCAGGCCGGCCGGCCCTTCAGCGCCGCCAGCGCGCCGGGCTCCAGCGCGTAGACCGCGTCGCCGGCTTGGCCGTCGACGTGGCGCGCGATGGCCTCGACGGCGGCGTCGGCCAGCGGCGCGCGCACGAGGTCGGTGAGGATCTCGACCGCGTCGACGGCCGCCCCTTCGGGCAGCGCCAGGCCGCGTGTCGCCGCCAGCGGCTCCAGGCCGGCCCAGCGCAGCGTGGCCGGGACCTCGATCTCGCCTGCCGCCGCCGGGTCGGCGCCGCGTGTGGCCTGGGCCGCGCCGGCCTGGGCGAAGAGCAGGTCGCGTGCGTTCTCCGGGTGCAGTACCAGCACCGGCCCGCCGGCCAGGTGCAGCGCGACGGCGTCTTCGCCGATGCGGGCCACCAGGCGCTGGCGCTCGCCGCCGGCGCGCAGCGCGGCGACACGCACCGAGTCGCGCACCCGCCCCGGCAAGGCGCGGCCGGCCACCGGGCTTGCCGCGCCGCTGGCGCCGCGCGAGGCGCGTGCGGGCACGATGAAGGTGATGCTGCCGGCGTCGGTGGCCATCTTGTCCTCGGCGGTCGTCGTTGTGCGACCGAGCATCCCGGAAAGCCCCGGGGCGGACAAGGCGCGCCGTCCGCCGGCCTAGGGGCGTCGTTCGACGAGCAGCGGCACGATCAGCAGCTGCGAACGCAGGCGTTCGGCGGTGCGCTGGGCCTCGGCGCGCGTCGGGTAGGGCCCGACCTGCACGCGGTAGGCGACGACGTCGTCGAACACCGCGACCGCGAGGTCGCCGGCGGCGTCCAGCACCTGGCGGCGCAGCGTCGCCGCGCCCTCGGCCTGGCGGAAGGCGCCGAGCTGCAGCCAGAAGCCGGGCGCGGCGTCGGCGGGCGCGGCCGCGCGTGCGGCCGGCGGCGCCGCGTCGCGTGCCGGCTGGCGCGCCTCGACGCCGGCGACCAGCGTCATCAGCGGGTCGGCGGCGTCGGGCGTGGCCGCGGCCAGCGCCGGTTCGGGCGCCGGCACGCTCTCCGGCGGCGGCGCGCCGCGGCGCCACAGGCCGGCGCGGATCTCGTCGTGCGTCAGCCGCCGCACCTCGACCGGCGCGACGCCGGCCAGCAGCCCCAGGCGCAGCGCCGCGGTGTAGCTGAGGTCGATGACGCGCCCGGCGACGAAGGGCCCGCGGTCGTTGACACGCACCACGACCTCGCGCCCGTTGGCCGGGTTGCGCACCAGCGCGTAGCTGGGGATCGGCAGCGTCTTGTGTGCCGCCGTCATCGCGTACATGTCGTAGGGCTCGCCGCTGGACGTCGACTTGCCGTGGAAGGCCGTGCCGTACCACGAGGCCAGGCCGTTCTCGCTGAACGGCAGGTCGGCGTCCATCGGCACGTAGCGCCGGCCGAGCACCTCGTAGGGCTTGTTCGGGCCGCCGCGGCGCAGCGCCTCGACCCGCGGCACGGCGTCCGGTGTCGAGGACAGGTCGCCCGGCGGCCGCGCCGGGGCGCCGTCGCGGCCGGGCCGGCTGGCGCAGGCGGCCAGCAGCACCGCGGCGGCGACGACGGTGACGCGGCAGGCGTTGCGGACGAGGCGTGCGGCGGACATCGGCGGGCACTGTAGCGCCCCCTCGTCCGTGCGGCACGCTGACCTGCCGCGGACGCCGGCGCGCGCCGCGGGCCTAGACTCGCGCCCGGCCACGAGCCGAGACCACAAGAGAGCAATGCCGATGAGTTCGATCTTTCGCTGGCGCGAAGTGCGCCCCGCCCCCGGTGCCGTCGTCGCCCCCGACGAGCGCCTGCCCTGGCCGCAGACCGCGGCGATGGGCGTGCAGCACGTCATCGCGATGTTCGGCGCCACGGTGCTGGCGCCGATCCTGATGGGCTTCGACCCCAACCTGGCGATCCTGATGAGCGGCATCGGCACGCTCGTCTTCTATCTGATCACCGGCGGCCGCGTGCCCAGCTACCTGGGCTCGAGCTTCGCGTTCATCGGCGTCGTCATCGCCGCCACCGGCTTCGCCGGCCACGGCGCCAACGGCAACCTGGGCGTCGCGCTGGGCGGCATCATCGCCTGCGGCGCGGTCTACACGCTGATCGGCCTGATCGTGATGGCCATCGGCACACGCTGGATCGAGGCCCTGATGCCGCCGGTGGTCACCGGCTCGGTGGTCGCGGTCATCGGCCTGAACCTGGCCGGGGTGCCGATCAAGAACATGGCGCCGACCTCGTTCGACGCCTGGATGCAGGGCGTGACCTTCGTCTGCGTCGCCGGCGTCGCGGTCTTCACGCGCGGCTTCACGCAGCGCCTGCTGATCCTCGTCGGCCTGATCGTCGCCAGCATCGTCTACGCCGTGCTGACCAACGGCATGGGGATGGGCAAGCCGATCGACCTGTCGGGCGTGGCCAACGCCGCGTGGTTCGGCGCGCCGTCGTTCACCTCGCCGGTGTTCGAGCCCAGCGCGATCCTGCTGATCGCGCCGGTGGCGATCATCCTGGTCGCCGAGAACCTGGGCCACCTGAAGGCCGTCGGCGCGATGACCGGCCGCGACCTGAACCCGGTGATGGGCCGCGCCTTCGTCGGCGACGGCGTCGCGACGATGATCTCCGGCTCGGCCGGCGGCACCGGCGTCACGACCTACGCCGAGAACATCGGCGTCATGGCGGCGACGAAGATCTACTCGACGGCGATCTTCGTCTGCGCCGCGGTGATCGCGCTGCTGCTGGGCTTCTCGCCGAAGTTCGGCGCGCTGATCCAGGCCATCCCGCTGGCGGTGATGGGCGGCGTGTCGATCGTCGTCTTCGGCCTGATCGCGGTGGCCGGCGCCAAGATCTGGGTCGACAACAAGGTCGACTTCTCGGACAACCGCAACCTCGTCGTCGCCGCGATCACGCTGGTGCTGGGCACCGGCGACTACACGCTGAAGTTCGGCGGCTTCACGCTCGGCGGCATCGGAACCGCGACCTTCGGCGCCATCCTGCTGTGGGCGCTGCTCGGCAAGCGCGAGGCGCACGGCTGAACGCCTCGCACCCCGTCTCGAAGCCCGGCCTGGCCGGGCTTTTTTGATGTCCGTCGCGCAGCGCCTTGCGCGCCTGCGCAGCGCTTTGCGCAGTGGCGCCGCCCGAAGCGGCCCGAACTCTGCCGAAACGCCCCGCCGGCCGCTGGCACGCCGGTTGCGAACACCCCGATGCCGCTGCCGACTCCCGGTGGCGATGCGGGGACCGACGTGTTCATCGACTACGACAAGACGCTGCGCCAGATCGAGGCCGAACTGGCCCGCCTCGGCATCGCGCTGGGCATCGACTGGCGCGACGAGTCGCGCGTGCGGGCGCTGGCCCGCGAGGTGATGGAGCACTGGCGCAACGGCGGCCGCACGGCGCACGTGGACCGCCAGCAGATCCCCAAACGCACGCTGTACGGCCTGGTCGCGCTGCTGGTGCTGACGATGCAGTGCGCGCCCGGCGCGGCCAGCGAGCCCGACACCGTGCGCGAGTCGCTGGCGCGCGCCTTCGAGTCCCTCCAGGGCCCCAGCTGACGCCGCGCCGCCGTCCGGCGGCACCCCCTTTTCCCGTCCTCGCGTTTCTCCGGCCCGGCCTCCCCCGGGCCTTTTTTTGTCCTGCGTCACCCCGCCGGGAGGCCCGCGCGTGCCTGCCTCAGCCCCCCGTGCGGAGGCAAGCGGCGCTTCGCGCGGCGCGAATCCGACTTTGCGTCAGATCAAAAACGCAATGTCAACGGCTGACAGTTCGGGCCCGAACGGCGGCGCCCCCAGGGATATCGTGTGCCCGTCCGACATACATCAAAAGACGAATAGACGACCTTTCCCGGACCCCGACGGACAAGGGGCCCTGTCATGAGGAGAAACGAGATGGGCGCACGCTTGCAAGCTGGGGGAAACCCAGCAACGCCGCCAGCTGGAAAGAAAACCTCCGCGAATAACTTCGGAGGTTGGGGCTGGAGCATGATCGGCTTCAGCCTGCTGATGTACTACAACTTCGCGGCATGGACCGCGGACGGCCTCAACGTGATTGTCGAGAGTTTCGTCGACCTTCACGGCTGGGATTATGCAACGCTGCTCGCATTCTCGACGCCGGCCGGCTGGCTGGGCGTCCTGGGCTCGTTCCTGATCGCCGAGATGATCAATCGCAAGGGCGCCCGCCTGGTCGCCCTCGGCGGTCTGGTGGCGCTCGGCGCGACGATGATCTGGTTCGGCCGTGTGACGACCCCGATGGAATATGCCATCGGCCTCACCCTGATCAATTTCCTGGCCACCGGCACCTGTTTCAACGTGCCCGGCACGCTGCTCACCACCTGGTTCCCGCGGAAAAAGGGTCTGGCGCTGGGCTGGGCCACGATGGGGATGTCGCTGTGCACCGCGACGCTCGTCCCGCTGATGGTCATGCTGTTCAGCCGCTTCGGTGTCCAGGATACCTATGCGGTTGTCGGCGGCGTCCTCATCGTTTTCGGCATCGTCTCCTTCTTCTGGGTCCGCAACACCCCCGAGGAACTCGGCTGCTCGCCTGACAACGAGAAGCTCTCCAAGGAGGCGATGGCCGAGAACCTGCGCGAGTTCAACGAACACAAGAGCCCGTTCACGCTGCCCGTGCTGCTGCGCGACCGCGACATGTGGCTGATCTCGGTGGGTTATGGCGTGCTCTGGCTGGTGGATATCGGCGTGGTCAGCCAGCTGATTCCGCGACTGATTTCGGTGGGCTACGACAAGCAGACCGCGATCATGATGTTCACGACCGCGGCGCTGTTCTGCGCAGTCTTCAGCTACTTCTGGGGCTGGGCCGACGTGAAATTCGGCACGCGGCGCACGAGCATCGCCTACGCATTCTTCTTCGCGGCCACTCACGCCTGTCTCCTGGTGCGTGGCAGCGATACCTTCACGTATTTCACCCTGCTGATGGTCGGCGCCAGCATCGCCGGTATCAAGGAACTCGCGACGTCGCAGGTTGGGTCGGTTTACGGGCGATATGACTTCGCCGCCGCGAACCGCGTCATCTCGACGATCGCCTGCCTCTTCCGGGTGATGTGCTTCGCCGTCATCGCCGCCAGCCTGAAATGGACCGGGGATTTCGACGCGGCCTACATGTTCTTCATCCTGCTCGACTTCGTCGGTGCCGCGCTGATTTACTTCATCACGACCGAGTGCAAGGGCCGGGTGGATGCGGGCGATCTCGCCCACGGCGGCCACTGAATCCCCCGGAATAACGCCCGGAGTATTCCCCGACCGCTGCTCGACAACCCCGCCGGACAACGGTCGGACCACTCAACCAAACCATGATTTCCAAACCCCTGATCACGGCTGCCGACGCGGCGGCCCTCGTCCAGGACGGGATGACGGTGATGATCGGCGGCTTCATGGCGGTCGGTACGCCGGAAGCCATCGTCGACGCGCTGGTCGCCAGCGGCCGGCGCGACCTGACGATCATCGCCAACGACACCGGCTTCGTCGACCGCGGCGTCGGCAAGCTCGTCGCCAACCGCCAGGTGCGCAAGGTCATCGCCTCGCACATCGGCACCAACCCCGAGACCGGCCGCCAGATGTCCGACGGCGTGCTCGAGGTCGAGCTGGTGCCGCAGGGCACGCTGATCGAGCGCATCCGCGCCCACGGCGCCGGCCTCGGCGGGGTGCTGACGCCCACCGGCCTGGGCACGGTGGTCGAAAGCGGCAAGGCGCGCGTGCGCGTCGGCGACGCCGACTTCCTGGTCGAGACGCCGCTGCGGGCCGACATCGCGTTCATCCGCAGCTCGCGCTCGGACGCCGCCGGCAACTCGGCCTTCTTCAAGACGACGAAGAACTTCAACCCGACGATGGCCACGGCGGCCGACATCGTCGTCTGCGAGGCGCAGGAGATCGTCGAGATCGGCTACGGCCGCGGCGACGACTTCCAGCTGCCGGGCATCTTCGTCGACTACCTGGTCCAAGGGGAGCGGCGCTGATGGACAAGAACCTGATCCGGCGGCGCATCGCGCGCCGCGTGGCCCGCGAACTGAAGACGGGTGACCTCGTGAACCTGGGCATCGGGCTGCCGACTTCGGTCGTCAACTTCGTGCCCGACGAACTGGGCATCGTCTTCCAGTCCGAGAACGGGATGCTGGGCGTCGGCCCGGCGCCGACGCAGCAGGAAGAGATCGATCCGGACATCACCAACGCCGGCGGCCAGCCGGTCGGTGAGCTGCCCGGCGCCATCTACTTCGACAGCGCGATGTCCTTCACGATCATCCGCGGCGGCCACGTCGACGTGACCGTGCTCGGTGCGCTGGAGGTCGACGCCGAGGCCAACCTGGCCAACTGGATCGTGCCGGGCAAGCTGGTGCCCGGCATGGGCGGTGCGATGGACCTCGTGACGGGGGCGCGCCGCGTCATCGTCGCGATGGAGCACTGCGACAAGAACGGCAGGCCGCGCGTGCTCGAACGCTGCTCCCTGCCCCTCACGGCCGTCGGTGTCGTCGACCTGGTCGTGACCGAGAAGGCGGTCATCGAGATGACCGACGACGGACCCCTGCTGACCGAGATCGCCGCCGACACGACGGTGGACGAGGTCATGCGCACGACGGGAGCGCGGCTGGCAGTCGCGCTCGATCTCAAGACTTTCGGTGAAGAGGAGTTAGAGCAATGAAGGTCACGAACGTGGCGGCGGCCAAAGCCTACAACCCCCCGCTGCACAACGGCATGGTGGCGCTGAAGCTCAGCGACAAGGCGCTCACGGGTGCCGAGAAGTTCTGGTGCGGGATGTCCCACTTCCTCCCGGGCGGCGGCGCCGACTGGGCCTACGAGGACTCGCCGACCGAGAAGCTGTACTACGTCGTCGAGGGCGAGCTGGTCATCAAGACCAAGGACGGCGAGACGACGGTGCGTGCCGGCGATGCCGTGTTCCTGGCCCCCTTCGAGGGCCGCTCGGTGATCAACAAGACCAACTACCCCGCCAGCATGCTGGTGGTGGCGACGAACAGCTGACGAGAGAAGGAAGACATCATGGACAAGCAATGGGACCAACGCGTGAAGTCGCTGTTCGACCTCACCGGACAAGTCGCGGTCATCACCGGCGGTGCCGGTTCGCTGGGTGAGGGCGTGGCCCGTGGCCTGGCGGTGCACGGCGCGACGGTCGTCGTCACCGGCCGCACGATGGAGACGCTGCAGAAGGCCGTCGCCCAGGTCGAGGAAGCCGGCGGCAAGGCCGTCGCGATCACCAGCGACGTCACCGACGAAGCCTCGGTGCAGGCCCTGGCCGACAAGGTGATGACGCAGTTCGGGCGCATCGACATCCTGGTCAACATCGCCGGCATCGCACGCCGCCACCCGGCCGAGAAGTTCCCGCTCGACGACTTCCGCAAGGTCATCGAAGCCAACGTCACCGGCACCTTCATCCCCTGCAAGGTGTTCGGCGAGATCTTCGTGCGCCAGAAGCACGGCAAGATCGTCAACACCTCCTCGGTGCGCGCCTTCGCGGGCCACCCGGGCGGCTACGCGGCCTACGGCACCAGCAAGGGTGCGGTCAACCTGCTGACCAAGCAGCTGGCCACCGAATGGGCCAAGCACGGCGTGAACGTCAACGCCGTCGCGCCGACGATCTTCTGGACGCCGCTGACGCAGGAAGTCCTCGAGGACGAGAAGCTCAAGAAGATCTTCCTCGACCGCATCCCGATGGGCCGTGCGGCGGAAGTCATCGACATGGTCGGCACCACGGTCTACCTGTGCGCGCCGGCTGCCGACTTCATCACCGGCCAGGTCGTCTACGTGGACGGCGGCTGCACCGCGGGCTGAGGACCGTCCCGCGCGCCGCCGTTCCTCCACGGCCACAGGGCCCGCGGCGGCGCACCCCCAACCTTCTTCAGAGACAGACAGGAAACATCATGGGCAAGAAAGTACTCGTCGACCTCAGCCACCCGTTCGGCGCGACCTCGCCGCTGTGGCCGTATTTCCAGGCGCCGCAGATCAGCAAGCTGCACTACATGGCCAAGTCGGGCGTGCTGACGCAGCAGATCACCGCGACGATGCACTGCTCGACGCACGCCGACTCGCCGGCGCACGTCGTCGAAGGCACCGAGTTCACGCACGAGATCCCGCTGGACAAGTACTACGGCGACGCCGTGTGCGTGCACATCGAGAAGCCCGAATGGGGCGTCATCACCGCCGAGGACCTCGAGGCCGCGACGCCCGAGATCCGCAAGGGTGACATCGTCATCGTGCACACCGGCTGGCACAAGTACTACGGCGACAACACCAAGTACTACCACTACGCCCCGGGCCTGGGCCGCAGCGCCGGCGAATGGTTCGTCAAGAAGGGCGTGAAGGCCGTCGGCGTCGACCAGCAGGCGCTGGACCACCCGCTGCACACCGCCATCGGCCCGCACGGCACCGGCCCGCTGGTTCCGCGCCTGATGGACGAGTACCGCGAGCGCACCGGCCGCGAGGTCAAGGACGACTTCCCGGAATGGGAACCGTGCCACAACCTGATCCTCGGCAACGGGATCATGGGCTACGAGAACGTCGGTGGCGACATCGAGAAGGTCGTCGGCAAGCGCTTCAAGATCATGGGCTTCCCGATCCGCTGGTACATGGGCGACGGCTCGTGGGTGCGCCTGGTCGCCGAGATCGACGAGGACGACCTGAATCCCGTTCCGGATCGCGTCTACAAGTACGGCACTTACTAAGGCTCCCCCCCGTAGCGCCTTCGGCGCTCCCCCCCAGGGGGGCGCCGCAGGTGCCCCGGCAGAGCCGGGTCACTGCGGCCGCTTGATGCGCCGCTGTGTGCGGGGCGCTGCTTCCGCTGTTCTCCCTCACGCAAGCACAACCGCCGCCGCCGCGCCTCCGGGTTGGATGCGGCAGACGGCCGATCGAAAGAAGGACTGACATGAACCTCAGCAACAAGGTGATCTGCACCGTGGCGTGCACCGGTGCGTGGCCGAGCAAGGCCGACACGCCGTACATCCCGCTGACGCCGCAGGAAGAAGCCGACGAGGTCGTGCGCTGCTGGGAGGCGGGGGCCTCGATCGCGCACATCCACGTGCGCAACGACGAAGGCAAGGCCTCGATGGACTTCGACAAGTTCGCCGAGACCGTGCGCCTGATCCGCGCCCGTGCGGACATCGTCATCAACCTGACGACCTCCGGCGGCCTGGGCCTGACCGACGAGATCCGGATGAAGCCGTTCCAGGAACTGCGCCCCGAGATCTGCTCGTTCGACGCCGGCACGATGAACTGGGCGCACTCGACGATCTTCGAGAACAGCCCGCGCTTCCTGGAGAAGCTGGCCATCGAGACCGCGGCCTGCGGCGTCAAGCCGGAGTACGAGATCTTCGACGCCGGCATGATCTACAACATCGGCTACTACCGCCGCAAAGGCCTGCTGCAGCACCGTCCGCACTTCCAGTTCGTGCTCGGCGCGCCCGGTGGCATGACGGCCGAAGTGCGCAACCTGATGTTCCTGCTGGAGACCTGCCGCGAGGTGGTCGGCGACGACTTCACCTGGGGCGGCCTGGGCATCGGCAAGGGCCACCTGCCGATCCAGCTCGCCTGCCTGGCGCTGGGCGGCCACGTGCGCGTCGGCATGGAAGACAACATCTTCTACCGCAAGGGCCAGCTCGCGAAGAGCAACGTCGAGTTCGTCGAGCGCGTCAAGCGCCTGGCGGCCGAAGTCGACAAGGAAGTCGCGACGCCCGACGAGGCGCGCGAGATCCTTCAGCTCAAGCGTCAGGCCTGAGTCGGGGACGATCGTGACGCGTCTCGTGCGCCGGCGCCGAAACCCCGAGGCCGTCTTCGGCTTCCGGGGCCGCGGCCTCGTCCTCCGCCATCGCCAGTTCGCCGATGCCGCGATCGGCGACGAGGCGCAGGCGCTCGAGATCCAGCACGATCGTCTTGCCGTACTTGGAGCCCATGATCCCGAGCCGCGCGAAGTGCTTGATCGTCTTGGCGACGAACGGGCGCGACAGGCGCAGGCAGTCGGAGATGAACTCGATCGAGAAGGGCAGCTGCTGTTGCGGGATCGCGCTCCAGCTGCAGCAATGCACGAGGAACTGGGCGATCCCCTGTTCCTTGGACGAAGCCTTGTGCGTGCACAGCGCCAGGCGCATGTCGTCGAGCATCCGGCCCAGCCCATTGATCACGAAGGACTGGAACTCCGGGAAGTGTTCGAGCAGGTGCATGAACACATGGCTCGGGATCAGCAGCAGCTCGACGCGGGTGACCGCGTAGAGCTCGAAGTCCAGCGGCCGGTGCTGCAGCGTGTTGTTCACCAGCAGCAGCCGGTCGGGGTGGAAATGCGTCAGCAGGATGCGCTCGTTGTCGGAATTCGTGATCCACGAGAACAGCATCCCGTTGAGCGTGTAGACCACCGCACCCGGTTGCGCGCCTTGCGGGAAGACCACCGAGTTGCTCGGGTAGGTGCGCAGCTTGGAGCCGTCGGCGATCGCGTGCCGCAGAGGCTGGGAGAACCCCCTCATCAGGGGCAGTTCGAGGAGCTTGGCGGTGTCCACGTGAGGCCGTACTGCAGTTGCGGGAGGCGCCCCGCCGGGGCGTCCGAAGCAGTCTAGTGCGAGCGCCGCGCCGAATCCACTCATAAAGGGATACGGCGTGGAATTTGTGAGATTCGCAATACACCGGAAGACGGGCTGTCCAAGCTTTGTCTGCCGAGGAGAAGTGTCGTCATGAACATCGGAGTGCCGCTGGAGACGTCCCCCGGGGAAACCCGCGTGGCCGTCACGCCAGAGACGGCGAAGAAACTGAAGGCGCAAGGCCACACCGTGAAGGTGCAGAGCGGCGCGGGCGTGGCGGCGAGTGCGCCGGACGAGGCCTACGCGGCCGTCGGCGCGGAGATCTGTGACCGCGCCGGTGCGTTCGGCTGCGAGCTGGTGCTCAAGGTGCGCAGCCCGGATGCCCAAGAGCTCGCGCTGATGAAGCCCGGCACGGCGCTGGTGGGCATGTTGAATCCGTTCGACAAGCCTGGCCTGCAGGCCCTGGCCTCGGCGGGCCTCACCGCCTTCGCGCTCGAAGCCGCGCCGCGCACGACGCGGGCGCAGAGCATGGACGTGCTGTCCAGCCAGGCCAACATCGGCGGCTACAAGGCCGTGATGATGGCCGCTGACCAGTACCAGCGCCTGTTCCCGATGCTGATGACCGCGGCCGGCACGATCAAGGCCGCGCGGGTCGTCATCCTGGGCGTCGGCGTCGCCGGCCTGCAGGCGATTGCCACGGCCAAGCGCCTGGGTGCGGTCATCGAGGCCTCCGACGTTCGTCCGAGCGTCAAGGAGCAGGTCGAGTCGCTGGGCGCCAAGTTCATCGAGGTGCCTTACGAGACGCCCGAGGAGAAGGAAGCCGCAGAAGGTGTCGGCGGCTACGCCCGCCCGATGCCGCAGAGCTGGCTGGACCGCCAGAAGATCGAAGTCGCCAAGCGCGTCGCGCAGGCCGACATCGTCATCTCGACGGCGCTGATCCCGGGCCGCGCGGCGCCGGTGCTCGTCACCGAGGACATGGTCAAGGCCATGAAGCCGGGCTCGGTCATCGTCGACATGGCCGCCGGGCGCGGTGCCGACGGCGTCAGCGGCAACTGCCCGCTGACCGAAGCCGGCCAGACGGTGAAAAAGCACGGCGTGACGATCATCGGCGAGACCAATCTGCCGGCGCTGGTCGCGGCGGACAGCTCCAGCCTGTACGCGCGCAACGTGCTCGATTTCCTCAAGCTCGTCGTCACCAAGGAAGGTGCGCTGCACGTGCCTGCCGACGACGACATCGTGCTCGCCTGCCTGATGGCGCAAGGCGGCGAACTGAAGAAGAACTGAAGGAGGCGGCGATGGAAATCGTGAGCCATACCGTCACGAACCTGATCATTTTCGTGCTGGCGATCTACGTGGGTTACCACGTGGTGTGGAACGTGACGCCGGCGCTGCACACGCCGCTGATGGCGGTGACGAACGCGATCTCGGCGATCGTGATCGTCGGCGCGATGCTGGCGGCGGCGCTGACCGAGACCGACCTGGGCAAGACGATGGGCGTGCTGGCCGTGGCGCTGTGCGCGGTCAACGTCTTCGGCGGCTTCCTGGTCACCCGGCGAATGCTGGAGATGTTCAAGAAAAAGCCCGCGAAGAAGGCGGCGGTGGAGAAGTGAGATGAACCCGAACCTGTTCCAACCGAGGGCCTTCGCGGCCCGGGGAGCACGAGCATGAGCGCGAGCCTCGTCACCCTGCTGTATCTGGTCGCGAGCATCTGCTTCATCCAGGCGCTCAAGGGCCTGTCGCATCCGACGACCTCGATCCGGGGCAACGTCTTCGGCATGGTCGGCATGACGATCGCCGTGCTGACCACCGCGGCGCTGATCGTCAAGCTCGCCGGCGGCGGTGTCGCCGGGCTGGGCTACGTGCTCGTCGGCCTGGTGGTCGGCGGCGGCGCCGGTGCCGTGATGGCGCAGCGCGTCGAGATGACCAAGATGCCCGAGCTGGTCGCCTTCATGCACAGCATGATCGGCCTGGCGGCGGTGTTCATCGCGGTCGCCGTCGTCGCCGAGCCGCAGGCCTTCGCGATCGCGGCGGCCGGCGAGCCGATTCCCGTCGGCAACCGCATCGAGCTGTTCCTGGGCGCGGCCATCGGCGCGATCACCTTCAGCGGTTCGGTCATCGCCTTCGGCAAGCTCAGCGGCAAGTACAAGTTCCGCCTGTTCCAGGGCGCGCCGGTGCGTTTTGCCGGCCAGCATTGGCTGAACCTGCTGCTCGGCATCGCGACCATCGGCCTCGGCGTGGCCTTCGCGGCGACGCAGCGCTTCGAGTTCTTCATCGTGCTGATCGCGCTGGCCTTCGTGCTCGGCGTGTTGCTGATCATCCCGATCGGCGGCGCCGACATGCCGGTGGTGGTGTCGATGCTCAACAGCTACTCGGGCTGGGCGGCGGCGGGCATCGGCTTCAGCCTGAACAACAGCATGCTGATCATCGCCGGCTCGCTGGTGGGCAGCTCGGGGGCGATCCTCAGCTACATCATGTGCAAGGCGATGAACCGCTCGTTCTTCAACGTCATCCTGGGCGGCTTCGGCGGCGAAGGCACGACGGCGGCGGCGGGCGGGCAGGCACAGCGCAGCGTCAAGAGCGGCAGCGCCGACGACGCGGCCTTCATCCTCGGCAACGCCGAGACGGTGATCATCGTCCCGGGCTACGGCCTGGCGGTGGCGCGCGCGCAGCACGCGGTGAAGGAGCTGGCGGCCAAGCTGACCGAAAAGGGCGTGACGGTGAAGTACGCCATCCACCCGGTGGCGGGCCGGATGCCGGGGCACATGAACGTGCTGCTGGCCGAAGCCGAGGTGCCGTACGACCAGGTCTTCGAGATGGAAGACATCAACGCCGAGTTCGGCCAGGCCGACGTGGCGATCATCCTGGGCGCCAACAACGTCGTGAACCCGGCGGCGCACGTCAAGGGCAGCCCGATCTACGGCATGCCGATCCTGGAGGCCTACAAGGCCAAGACGGTGATCGTGAACAAGCGTTCGATGGCTTCGGGCTACGCCGGCCTGGACAACGAGCTCTTCTACATGGACAAGACCATGATGGTCTTCGGCGACGCCAAGAAGGTCGTCGAGGACATGGTCAAGTCGGTCGATTGAACCCGGACTGACGCAAGGGAACTCTGCGTCTTTTCGTTGGGCCGGCAGTTTTTGTCGGCCCTTTTTTTATTCATCATCGATCTGCTCGATGGAGCGATCGGAAACGACGATTTCCTCTCGTGGCCTGTTCGGTTCAGACTGCAAACATTCGATCTTTGCGCACCGGAATGCCGGCAACGCGCCGGGACGAATGTCCGCAGTCCATCGGCTTCGGCTTGCGCGCACCTCAGCCCTGCATCAGCGGCTGCAGCGTTCTACCCACGCGCTGCAGCAAGGCCATACGCCCCTGCCCGGGGCGGCACGATTGAACCCGGACTGACGCTTTTCAGCCATTGCGTCGTTTCGTTGGGCCGGCTCACGCCGGCCCGTTTTTGGGTCGGCGGCCGCGGTCAGGCCTGGCCGGCCGAGCCCTTGCGCTGGCGGATCAGGTCGAGCATCGCCCCAGCGGCGATCGACAGCGGCCGGTCCTTGCGCCAGAGCACGTGGATCGGCCGCGAGATGCCCGGCGGCGCCAGCGGCACGGCGACCAGCTCGGGGTCGCGGAACTGCGTCAGCGCCAGCTCCGGCAGCAGGCTCACGCCCAGCCCGTGGCGGATCAGCCCGGCTACCGTCGACAGGTAGTTGACCTGGAAGGTCGAGGTCGTGACGCCGGTGGCGCCGACGGCGTTGACGACGTGCTGGTGCACGCTGGTCTGGCGCGACAGGCGGATGAAGTCGCAGCCGTCGAGGTCGTCGAGCGAGACGCTTTCGAGGCCTGCGACACGGTGGTCGCGCCGGCACACGAGGTAGAAGCGGTCGGTGTGGAAGTGCTCGCTGCAGTATTCGTCCAGCGGCGTGTTCGGCGCCGCGATGGCGATGTCGGCGTCGCCGCTGTTGAGCAGCTGCATGCAGGTGTCCGACAGCACGTCGTAGACCTCGACCGCGATGCCCGAGTACAGACCGCGGAACTCGCCGATGACCGGCGGCAGCCACTCGCCGGAAATCGACGGCAGCGCCGCGATGCCGACCCGCCCCTTCTTCTTCGCGACGAGGTCGTTGAGGTTGCTGAACGTGCTTTCGATCTCGTCGACCAGGTGGCGCGCCGCGTCGGCGAGCAGCGCGCCCTCGGGCGTCAGCACGACGTTGCGCGTGTCGCGGTCGAACAGCCGCGTGCCGACGTCCTCCTCGAGGCGCTGGATCATGCCGCTCAGCGTCGACTGCGAGACGTGGCAGCGCTCGGCGGCGCGCGTGAAGTTCTTCTGCTCGACCAGCGTCAGGAAGGCCTTCAGCAGACGGAAAGAGACATTAATCGACATGGCCGATCAATCCATCGAAAACGATGATTTTACAGAATAAATAGCCCGGCCGACACTATGGACACCGGACGAATGTTATGCACCACCGGATCGTGATCGACAGCAGCATGCATTAGCAACGCAAAGCAATGTTGACCTCGGCCGCAGGCAATGGCAGTCCGGTCCCGTCCAAATGAGTAATCGCCCATCGGGTAACGATAAAGGGCTGAGGGGTTTGAAATGTTGGCATTGCTAGGCCTGTTGACGATCGTCGTGATGCTCGCGGCGATCATGACGAAGAAGCTGTCACCGATGGTGGCGCTGATTTCGATACCGATCATTGCCGCCCTGATCGGCGGCTTCGGTCTCGAAACCGGCAAACACATCGTCACCGGCGTCAAGAACATGGCGCCGATCATCGGCATGTTCATCTTCGCGATCCTGTATTTCGGCATCGTCACCGACGCCGGCATGCTGGACCCGATCATCAACCGCATCCTGAAGACGGTCGGCACGAAGCCGGCGCGCATCACGATGGGCACGGCGCTGCTGGCGCTGATCATCCATCTGGACGGTTCTGGCGCCGTGACCTTCCTGGTCACGATCCCGGCGATGATCCAGATCTACGACCGGCTGGGCATGGACAAACGTGTCCTGGCGGCGTGCGCGTCATTGGCGGCGGGGGTGAACTTCCTGCCCTGGACCGGGCCTGTGATCCGGGCCTCGGCGGCGCTGCACATCCCGGTCTCCGAGATCTTCCTGCCGCTGCTGCCGGTGCAGATCGTCGGCCTGGTCTTCGTCTTCGGCACCGCCTGGTACCTCGGCAAGCGTGAAGAGAAGCGCCTCGGCCTGGGCAACGGTTCCGAGCACGTCGTCGTCGAACGCACGCTCAAGCCCGAAGAAGAAGCCCTGCGCCGTCCGAAGAACTTCTGGATCAACATCGTCCTGACGCTGATCGTCATGGGCGTGATGATTTCCGGCAAGGTCGAGCCGGTCGTCATGTTCATGATCGGCACGGTCCTCGCGCTGATCATCAACTACCCGAACGTCGACATGCAGCGCCAGCGCGTGGACTCCCACGCCAAGGCGGCGCTGCTGATGGCCTCGATCCTGCTGGCCGCCGGCGTCTTCACCGGCGTCATGAAGGGCACCGGCATGCTGACCGCGATGGCGCAGAGCGTCGCCGGCCACGTGCCGCAGGACATGGCTTCGCACATCCCGTTCGTGCTCGGCATCCTGTCGATGCCGCTGAGCCTGCTGTTCGACCCCGACTCGTTCTACTTCGGCGTGCTGCCGGTGCTGGCCGAGGTCTGCAAGATGCTCGACGTGCCGTCGATCCAGGTCGCCCAGGCCGCGCTGCTCGGCCAGATGACGACGGGCTTCCCGGTGAGCCCGCTGACCCCCGCCACCTTCCTCGTCGTCGGCCTGTGCCGCATCGAGCTCGGTGACCACCAGAAGTTCTCGATTCCGCTGCTGTGGGGCGCATCCATCGTGATGACGCTGGCCTGCGTGCTGTTCGGAGTCTTCCCCCTCTGACGCAAGACGCGTCGCCGCGCCCGCCGCCGCTGGCGGCCCGCGCGGCCCATCGAAGAAAGAAGGACACGATGAAAACCATCCGCATCGGTGCCGGTGCCGGTTACTCCGGTGACCGCATCGAACCCGCCGTCGAACTCGCCGCCAAGGGCGGCATCGACTACCTCGTCTACGAGTGCCTGGCCGAACGCACGATCGGCCTGGCCCAGCAGGCGAAGATGAAGAACCCGAAGGCCGGCTACGACGCGCTGCTCGAAGCGCGCATGCGCTCGGTGCTGCCGCTGTGCCGCGCCAACGGCATCAAGCTGATCTCCAACATGGGCGCCGCCAACCCGGTGGCCGCGGTCGAGAAGGTGCGCGAGATCGCCGCCGATCTGGGCCTCACCGGGCTGAAGATCGCCGCCGTCACCGGCGACGACGTGCTCGAAGTCGTCAAGACCACCGACCTGCCGCTGATGGAGACCGGCGAGTCGATCCGCACGCTCGACGGCAACATCGTCTCGGCCAACGCCTACCTGGGCGTGGAGCCGCTGCTCGAGGCGCTGCGCGGCGGTGCCGACGTCATCATCACCGGCCGCGTCGCCGACCCGGCGCTGTTCATGGCGCCGCTGATCCACGAGTTCGGCTGGAAGCTCGACGACTGGGACAAGCTCGGCAAGGGCACGCTCGTCGGCCACCTGCTGGAATGCGGCGGCCAGGTCACCGGCGGCTACTTCGCCGACCCGGGTGTCAAGGACGTCGCCGGCCTGGCGCGCCTGGGCTTCCCGATCGCCGAGGTCAGCGAAGACGGCACCGCCGTCATCACCAAGGTCGAAGGCTCCGGCGGCCACGTTCTCGTGGCGACCTGCAAGGAGCAGATGCTCTACGAGATCCACGACCCGCGCACCTACTTCACGCCCGACGTCGTCGCCGACTTCTCGCACGTGACGATGACCCAGGTCGGCCCCGACCGCGTGCAGGTCCAGGGCGCCACCGGCCGCGAGCGCACGCCGACGCTGAAGGTCTCGGTCGGCTACCGCGACGGCTACATCGGCGAAGGCCAGATGTCCTATGCCGGCCCGGGCGCGCAGGCGCGCGGCGAGCTGGCGCTGCAGATCGTCGAGCAGCGCCTGTCGCTGACCGGCGTGAAGTTCTCCGAGATCCGCTACGACCTGATCGGCGTGAACTCGATCCACACCCGCCCGAACCCGGCCGAGCCCGGCGAGGTGCGTGTGCGTGTCGCCGCGCGCACGACGACGCAGAAGGACGCCGTGGCCATCGGCAACGAGGTCGAGACGCTCTACACGAACGGCCCGGCCGGCGGTGGCGGCGCCACCAAGTCGGCCAAGGAAGTGCTGGCGATCCTGTCGGTGCTGCTGCCGCGTGCCAGCGTCAAGCCCGCCGTCACCTACGTGGAGGTCTGAAATGAAAGTCCGTGACATCGCCCACTCGCGCACCGGCGACAAGGGCAACATCTCCAACATCTCGATCATCGCCTTCGACGCCAAGGACTACGAGCGCCTGGCCAAGGCGCTGACGCCCGAGGTCGTTCGCCGGCACTTCGCCTGGGTCGTCAAGGGCGAGGTCGAGCGCTACGAGCTGCCGCAGCTGGGCGCGCTGAACTTCGTCATGACCCAGGCCCTGGGCGGTGGCGTGACGCGCTCGCTGGCGCTGGACCCGCACGGCAAGTGCCTGAGCTCGTACCTGCTCGAGTACGACCTGCCGGACGAACAGTGATGGCCGGCAAGCAGATCGCCTGGGACGCCGTCGGCGCCCTGTTCCGCAACGGCATGAAGGTCATGTACGGCGGCTTCATGGGGGTCGGCACGCCCGCGGGCATCGTCGAGGCGATGTGCGCGGCCGACCTGCGCGAGCTGGAACTGATCGGCAACGACACCGGGGTGCCGATCCCCGGCGTCGCGCCGCTGATCAGCCAGCGCCGCGTGCGCCGGCTCGTGGCCTCGCACATCGGCACGAATCCCGAAACCGGCAAGCAGATGCTGGCCGGCGAGCTGGAGGTCGAGCTGGTGCCGCAGGGCACGCTGGCCGAGCGCATCCGCTGCGGCGGTGCCGGCCTCGGCGGCTTCCTCACGCCGACCGGCGTGGGCACAGTCGTCGAGGAAGGCAAGACGCGTTTGAAGGTCGGCTGGACCGACTACCTGCTCGAACTGCCGCTGCGTGCCGACATCGCCATCGTCAAGGCCGCGCGTGCCGACCGCCTGGGCAACCTGGTCTACGAACGTGCGGCGCGCAACTTCAACCCGCTGATCGCGACGGCGGCCGACGTCGTCATCGCCGAGGTCGACGAGATCGTCGAGCCGGGCACGCTGGACCCCGACCTGGTGATGACGCCGGGCGTGCTGGTCGACTACATCGTGCCGGCAAGGAGCCACTGAATGGATGCCAAGTCCGTGATCGCCTGCCGCGTGGCGCAGGAGCTGCACGACGGCGACGTCGTCAACCTGGGCATCGGCACGCCGACGCTGGTGCCGCGTTACCTGCCGCCCGGCGTGCAGGTGACGCTGCAGTCGGAGAACGGCTTCGTCGGCATGGGCCCGCTGCAAGGCGAGCCGCAGCCCGGCGTCGTCAACGCCGGCGGCCAGCCCTGCGGGCTGGTGCCCGGTGCCGCCTTCTTCGACAGCGCGATGTCCTTCGTGCTGATCCGCGGCGGCCACGTCGACCTGACGGTGCTCGGCGGCCTGGAGGTCGACCAGCAGGGCAACCTCGCCAACTGGATGGTGCCCGGCAAGATGGTGCCCGGCATGGGCGGTGCGATGGACCTCGTGACCGGCGCCAAGCGCGTCATCGTCGCGATGGAGCATTGCACGCGCAATGGCGGTCCGAAGATTCTCGAACGCTGCCAATTGCCGCTGACGGCCTGTAATTGCGTCGACATGATCGTCACCGAACTGGCGGTCTTCCGGCGCGACGACGACGGCCTGGTGCTCGAGGAACTCGGCCCCGGCGTCAGCGAGGACGAGGTGCGCCGCAGCACCGCCGCGGCCTACCGCGTCTCGCCGACGCTGCGCGAGATGGCGCTGCCGGGCGTCGCCGCCTGAGGCCTGGCGCCGCCGCGCCCCGCGTGGGCGCGGCGGCCCGAAATGTTCCGGAAATCCTTTGAAATACGGGGCGAAAACCGTAAGTGAGCACTTCCGGTTCGTCCTTTGCGGGGTGCCCAGCCGGCCTGCCGCGACGCGGCAGCAGCTGGCGCGGGGTGCTCCCGGGCCGTTGATCCAACGCAAAACGAGGATGGCAACGCTTGCCATTTCGAGCCCCTGCGCGGCAGGCGTCGGCGATACCGTTTCGTCCATCGTCAATAAAGCCTTCGCGGCAATTAGACGATACGAGACGGTAAAGCGCGTGGTCCCGCCGAGCGAATGGCGAATGCGATCGGATCACGACGAATAACGAATTCTGCTGGGTGATGCCATGATGGCTGAGGAAACGATCGTCGGCGCCCGCCTGCGCCGCGCCGAGGCGGCTGGCCCTGCGGTGGCGGCGATGGCGAGCAACGTCCCGTTCGACGAACTGCGCATCGGTCAGAGCGCCAGCGTCACCCGCCAGGTGACGATGGACGAGATCGAGCTCTTCGCCGCGGTCTCGCACAACCGCAACCCGCTGATGCTCGACGCCGAGTTCGCCGGCGGCGGGCCGTACCGGCGCGTCATCGCGCACGGCATGTGGAGCGGCTCGCTGCTGTCGGGCATCCTGGGCTCGCAGCTGCCGGGCTTCGGCACCGTCTACCGCGGCCAGAACCTGCAGTTCCTGCACCACGTCGCGCTCGGCGACACGATCACCGCCACCGTCACCGTCGTCGAGAAGAACGCCGAGACCGGTGTCGTCGTGCTGCGCTGCCAGTGCCGCAACCAGGACGGCGTGACCATCGTCAGCGGCACCGCCGAGGTGCTGGCGCCGCGCCACAAGACGACGCTGCCGGTGGCCGAGCTGCCGCAGGTGCAGCTGATCCATCACCACCAGCACGACGCGCTGCTGCGCCGCTGCCAGGCGCTGGAGCCGGTGGCCACGGCCGTCGTCTACCCCTGCAGCGAATCCGCGCTGCGCGGCGCCGTCGAAGCCCAGCACGCCGGGCTGATCCGTCCGGTGCTCGTCGGCCCGGCGGACCGGATCCGCGCCATCGCCGCCGGCTGCGTGCTCGACATCGCCGGCCTGCGCATCGTCGACGCCGAACGTCCGGCCGACGCCGCCGAAGCGGCCGCGCGCCTGGCGCGCGACGGCGAGGTCGGCGCGCTGATGAAGGGTTCGCTGCACACCGACGAGCTGATGAGCGCCATCGTGCGGCGCGAGAACGGGCTGCGCACCATGGCGCGCATCAGCCACGTCTTCGCGGTCAACGTGCCGACCTATCCGCGCCTGCTGCTGATCACCGACGCGGCGGTCAACATCTCGCCCTCGCTCGACGAGAAGGCGCACATCGTCCAGAACGCGATCCACCTCGCGCAGGTGCTGGGCGTGGCGACGCCCAAGGTCGCGATCCTGTCGGCCGTCGAGACGCTGAACCCGAAGATCCCGTCGACGCTGGAAGCCGCTGTGCTGTGCAAGATGGCCGAGCGCGGCCAGATCACCGGCGGCGTGCTCGACGGCCCGCTGGCCTTCGACAACGCGATCTCGCTGGACGCCGCGCGCACCAAGGGCATCGAGTCGCCGGTCGCCGGCAAGGCCGACATCCTGCTGGTGCCCGACCTCGTGGCCGGCAACATGCTGGCCAAGCAGCTGTCCTTCCTGGCCAACGCCGATGCCGCCGGCATCGTGCTCGGCGCCAAGGTGCCGGTGATCCTGACCAGCCGCGCCGACAGCCTGCGATCGCGCCTGGCCTCCTGCGCGATCGCCTCGCTGATGGCCGCCGCGCGCCGCGCCGCCTGAAAGGAGCCTGCCGTGGCCAAACACTCCGCCTGCCTCGTGCTCAACGCCGGTTCGTCGAGCCTGAAGTTCTCGGTCTTCCGCGACGACCCCACCCGCGCCCGGCTGCAGCCGGTGCTGAGCGGTCAGGTCTCCGGCATCGGCGGCACCGCGCGCCTGGAAGCCAAGGACGCCGAGCGCCGCGTCATCGCCGAGCGCTACTGGAGCGCCGACCAGTCGCTGTCGCGCCAGGATCTGCTCGACCACGTGCTGGCCTGGATCTCGACGACGCTCGCCGACGACCACGTCGTCGCCGTCGGCCACCGCGTCGTGCACGGCGGCCCGGACATCGCCGAGCCGCGTGTCGTCAGCCCGGCGCTGATCGAGGAGCTGCAGCAGCTGGTGCCGCTGGCGCCGCTGCACCAGCCGCACAACATCGCGCCGATGCGGCTGATCGCCGAGCGTTTCCCCGACATGCCGCAGGTCGCGTGTTTCGACACCGCCTTCCACCGCGGCCAGCCCTGGGTCACGCGCACCTACGCGCTGCCCAAGGAGCTGACCGCCGACGGCGTCTGCAGCTACGGCTTCCACGGCCTGTCCTACGAGTACGTGTCGCGCACGCTGCTGGCCGCGCGGCCCGAGCTGGCGCGCTCGCGCATCGTCATCTGCCACCTCGGCAACGGCTCCAGCGTCTGCGCGGTGCAGAACGGGCGCAGCGTCGACACCTCGATGGGCTTCACGGCGCTGGACGGCGTGCCGATGGGCACGCGCAGCGGCAGCCTGGACCCGTCGGTCATCTTCTACCTCGTGCGCGAGTACGGCATGACGCTGGAAGACGTCGAGACGCTGCTGTACACGCGCAGCGGCCTGCTCGGCGTTTCCGGCCTGTCCAACAACATGAAGGTGCTGCTGGAGTCGACCGACGCCGACGCGCACCAGGCCGTGGAGCTGTTCTGCTTCCGCGTTGCCAAGGAGGTCGCGGCGCAGAGCGCCTCGATCGGCGGCCTGGACGCGCTGGTGTTCACCGGCGGCATCGGCGAGAACGCGCCGCGGGTGCGCGAGCTGATCGCCGAGCGCCTGGCCTGGCTGGGTGTCGAGCTCGACTCGCACGCCAATGCCGCACGCTGCGACGAGATCGGCGCCGAGCGGGCGCGCGTGCGCAGCTTCGTCGTGCCGACCAATGAAGAACTGATGATCGCCCAGCACACGCTGGCGCTGCTGCGCGAAGCGCGCTCGCCGCTGCCGGCGGCGCGCCCGACGACGCCGGCCCGGCGCCCGGTCGCGGCGCTGCTGCGCCAGGCCGCCCGCCGGCCGCGCACCTTCCTCGCCCTCAAGGGCACCGCCCCGCGCTGAGCGCGGGACTTCACCCGACATCCCAACGGAGTCACACCATGGTTCAAGAAGTCTTCGTCATGAGCGCCGTGCGCTCGGCCATCGGCACCTTCGGCGGTTCGCTCGCCGACTTCCACGCCTGCGAGCTGGGCGGCCTCGTGATGCGCGAAGCCGTCGCCCGCGCCCACCTCGACCCCGAGCTGCTCGAGTACGTCACCGTCGGCACGACGATGCCGACCGACTCGCGCTACCCCTACGTCTCGCGCGTGGCCTCGATCCAGGCCGGGCTGCCGATGACGTCGACGGCGATGCAGCTCAACCGCCTCTGCGCCTCGGGTCTGCAGGCCGTCGTGACGACGGCGCAGAACATCCGTCTGGGCGACGTCGCCGCCGGCATCGGCGGTGGTGTCGAGGTGATGTCGCGTGCCGCGTACATGCTGCCGGCGCTGCGCTCCGGTGCGCGCATGGGCGACACGGTGGCCTTCGACGGCATGCTGTCGATCCTGACCGACCCGTTCGGCGTCGGCCACATGGGCGTCACGGCCGAGAACCTGGCGACGAAGTACGGCATCACGCGCGAGGAGCAGGACGCCTGCGCCGTCGAGTCGCACCGCCGTGCCGCGGCGGCGATCGCCGAAGGCCGCTTCGCCGGTCAGATCGTCCCGATCGTCAAGAAGACGCGCAAGGGCGAGGTCGTGTTCGACACCGACGAGCACTGCAAGCCCGAGACGACGATGGAGTCGCTGGGCAAGCTGCGTCCGGCCTTCAAGAAGGACGGCGGCACGGTGACCGCCGGCAACGCCTCGGGCATCAACGACGGCGCCGCCTTCCTGGTGCTGGCCAACGGCGAGGTCGCCGCGCGTTCGGACAAGAAGCCGATGGCGCGCCTGGTGTCCTACGCCGTGTCCGGCGTCTGCAACGAACGTGATGGGCGAGGGCCCGGTGCCGGCGACGCGTGCGGCGCTGAAGAAGGCCGGCCTGACGCTGGACGCGATGGACGTCATCGAGTCCAACGAAGCCTTCGCCGCGCAGGCGCTGACGGTGGCCAAGCTGCTCGGCCTGGACCCGGCCAAGACCAACCCGAACGGCGGCGCGATCGCGCTCGGCCACCCGGTGGGCTGCAGCGGCGCGTTCATCGCCACCAAGGCGCTGCACGAGCTGCAGCGTGTGCAGGGCCGCTACGCGCTGGTGACGATGTGCATCGGCGGCGGCCAGGGCATCGCCGTGGTCTTCGAACGCGTCTGAACGGCGCCAGGGACACGACCGTGTTCATCGACTACGACAGAACGCTGCGCCAGATCGAGGCCGAGCTGGCGCGGGTCGGGGTGGCCATGGGCATCGACTGGGCCGACGAGACGCGTGTGCGTGCGCTGGCCAAGGAGGTGTTCGAGCGCTGGCGTGCCGGCGGCAATGCCGCCCCGGCGCGCGCCGACCGGCGCGAGATCTCGCGCCACAAGCTCTGCGGCCTGGTCGCGCTGCTCGTCGTGACGATGCAGAGCGCGCCCGCCTCCGGTGACGAGCCGGGCACGGTGCGCCAGGCGCTGGCGCGCGCGTTCTCGTCGATCCAGGCCTGAGGCCTGGGAGGCGGCGATGGCGAGGGTGCAGCCGGCCGCCGCTCGCCGCCTGCCCGCCCTGGCGGCGCTGACGCCGGGGCTGGCCGCCGCGGTGCTGGCGACGCTGCTGGCGCTGCAGCCGGTGTCGACCGACATCATGGTGCCGGCGCTGCCGCTGCTGGCGCGCGCATTGGGCGCGCCGCCGTCGGCGGCGCAGCTGACGATGGCCGCGATGATGCTCGGCTTCGGCGTCGCCCAGCTCGTCTGGGGGCCGCTGGCCGACCGCGCCGGGCGCCGCCCGGTGCTGCTGGCCGCGCTGGCGCTGTTCGTCACGGCCTGCGCCGGTGGTGCGCTGGCCGCGGACATCGAGGCGCTGGTCGCCTGGCGCGCGCTGCAGGGCGCGGCGATGGCCGCGGCCGTGGTGCTGGCGCGCGCGGTCGTGCGCGACCTCTACGAGCCGCACCAAGGCGCGCAGGTGATGGCGCGGGCGCAGTCGGGCCTGGGCGCGATCGCCATCGTCTCGCCGGCCTTGGGCGGGCTGGCGGTGGGCGTCGGCGGCTGGCGCGCGGCGCCGGCGCTGATGGCCGTCATCGGCGCCGCGACACTGGCCTTCGTCGCCTGGCGCCTGCCCGAGACGCGGCCGCCGCGCCGCGCGGCCGAGCCGCTGTGGAGCGCCTGGCGCGCCGTCGTGCGCCACCCCCGCTTCGTCGCCTGGACACTGCTCAACGCCTGCAGCTACGCCGGGCTGTTCGTCGTGCTGTCGGGCTCGTCCTTCGTCTACATGAACCGCTTCGGCCTGTCGGCCGGCGACGCCGGGCTGACGATCGCCTCGGGCTCGCTGGCCTTCCTGGGCGGCACGCTGGCCTGCCGGCACTGGATCGTGCGCCGCGGCATGGAAGCCGCGGCGGTGCGCGGCGGCTTCTTCACGCTGGCCGGCGGCCTGGGCACCGCGGCGGCGGCGCTGGCCGGCGTCGAGTCGGTCTGGCCCTTCCTCGTCGCCCAGTGGCTGTACTCCTTCGGCCACGGCATCCACCAGCCCTGCGGCCAGGCCGGCGCGGTGGGTCCGTTCCCGCAGCAGGCCGGCGTGGCCTCGGCGCTGTCGGGTTTCGTGCTCGCGCTCGCCTGCTTCGCCGTCGGCGCCTGGCTGGGCGCGGTGCACGGTGCCGATGTGAGACCCTATGCGCTGACGCTGGCCTTCTGGGCCGCGGCCACCGCAGCAGTGGCCTGGACCCTGGTACGGCGCCTGCAAACCTCGATTCCCGTTCCCTGAAAGGACCTTCCGTGAGCGACCGCGCGCGCCATCTCGAGTACGTGCTGCCCCTGTCGATCGACCGCAACCTGCGCTGGCGCTACCGCGTGCTCGACGAGGAGCTGCCGGGCAACTTCCGCTTCGGTCTGCTGCTGGAGGTGATCGACAAGCTGGCCGAACGCGTGGCGCGCAACTACGCCGAGCAGCTGCACGGCGACGCCTGGGTCGTCACCGCGGCGATCGACCGCGTGCTGGTGCGCCAGGTCGTCGACATCGAGCGCGACCTGGTCTGCCACGCCAGCATCAACCACGTCGGCCGCACCTCGATGGAGGTCGGCATCCGCGTCGAGCAGCCGGGCGATCCGGCGGCCCACGTCGCCTCGTGCTACCTGACGATGGTCGCGCGGCGCAGCGTGCGCGGCGAGGAGACCGGCGCCGAGCTGTCGCCGTTGCGGCTGCAGACCGACACCGACCGCCGCCGCGCCGAGCAGGCCGAGCAGCGCCGCGAGCAGTACCGGCTGCAGCAGCTGGCGCTGCAGGAGCCGCCGACACGCGACGAGTACCTGGAGCTCGCGCGCCTGCATGCCGCGCAGGAGGCGCCGGGCTTCGACGGCCAGCTCTGCGGCCGGCTGGAAGTCGGCGCCTGGGAGCGCACCTTCCCCGAGCAGGAGAACGTGCCGACACGCATCTTCGGCGGCTACCTGATGCGCCGCGCCTACGAGCTGTCGTCGATCTGCGCCGAACGCATCGCGCCGCACCGGCCGATCGTCGCCGCGGTCAACCGCATCAACTTCTTCCACCCGGTGCGCCTGGGCGACACGCTGCACTTCACCAGCCGCGTCGTCTACACCGACCGCAGCCTGATCTGCGTCGAGGCCGGCATCGAGCGCATCAGCCGCGACCGCAGCAGCAAGGCGCTGTCCAACTCCTGCCTGTTCACCTTCGTCAACGTCGACGGCGACCTGGCGCCGCACCCGGTGCCGCCGGTGTTCCCGACGACCTACGCCGAGGACGCGCGCTACCTCGCGGCGATGCGCAGCTGCCGCGAACTGGTCGCCGAAGCCGACGGCCGTGCGCGCTGCCTGCTGACCTCGGCGCTGGGCGCCGCCGCCTGAGGGCTTCGTCGGCGGCGAATCCAGGCTTGCGCTGGCGCAACCTGGAAATGTCAACGGCTGACATTTGAAGTGCGGAGCGAGGGTTCGCCCGAAGATATCGTGAATCGGTCCCAAGTCAATCTCACGATGTCCTGACGGGAACCGTTCGCGGGGCCGAGACACGAGGATTTCCAAGCCGGGGGCAATCGAAGGATGGGCGCTGCGAGGGTTTCGCGGCGCAGCGCCGAATCGTCGTCCGACGATTTTCGGCGGTGGTCGATATTTCCGCCGGCGGTAAATCACGGGTCCCCGTGCAATTCCCGACAGGTTTTGTCCTGAAAGGAATTGCCATGCGTCGCGAACTCTCGGCCTACGACAAGGCCCAGCCCTACGCTCCCTGGTTCGACCGGCCGATGACGCCGGCGCCGCAATCGATCTACGACGAACTCGACCGCGGCCCGCTGGACCCGGCGCTGGCCTTGCCGCTGGCCGAACGCGACAAGCTGCTGCAGCCGGGTTACCTGCCGGCCGAACGCGGCTGGTGCCTGATGCCCGACGGCAGCGCCTTCGTCGCCGGCCTGACGCGCATGCCCGGCGTCACCGCCGAGATGCTCGAGTGGTGGTTCTACTGGCACGGCCTGCACGGCCTGCGCTACGCGATCTGGGACGCCGACGACCACTACGACGCGCGTGTCAGCCCGGAGACCATCCGCCGCCGCCTGGACCCGACGCTGTCGATCCGCGAGCGCGGCTGGAACACCACCGACATCGTGCTCGAGGACGTCGGCACCGGCCCGACCGAGCTGCACATCTCCTTCGTCAGCCCGGAGGCCTTCGGCTACGACATGGCGGCCTTCCGCACCGGCGCCTGCGCCGCGATCAGCGCCAACATCCGCCACGGCAGCGGGCCGTCGCTGGTCTGCTTCTCGCACGTCGCGCGCGAGATCGAAGGCGGCATCGAGCTGCGCAGCCGCTTCTGGCTGGGCTGGAACGTCGTCGACGGCAAGCCGGTGCGCGTGGGGCAGGGCGTGCCGCAGGAGGTGTTCGTGGGCCTCGCCCAGGGCCTGGTGCGCCACTGTCCGAAGGAGTACCACAACCTCGCGGCCATCCTGCCGGCCGTCTGGGCCGAGAACAAGGACCGCGCCGACCGGCTCGAGGACTACCTCTGAAGCGCTGCCGCGCGAGCTCGCCATGGACAAGACCCTGAGCCTGGCCGGCGTCGCGCCGGCGGACCCGGTGCGCCGCACCGGCTTCGGTGCCGAAGGCTGGCGCATGATCCTCTTCTCGGTGCTGATGTACTTCGCCTATGCGGGCTGGTGCGTCGACGGCATCAACATCTTCGCCCCGGCGCTGGCGGCGAAGAACGGCTGGAGCACCGGCCAGCTTCTGACGCTGGTGACGCCCGGCGCGCTGTTCGGCGTCGTCGGCTCGGCCTTCTTCGGCCAGGTGCTGATCAAGAAGGGCCCGCGCTGGGTGATGAGCTTCTGTGCCGCGTGCACGGCGGTCGCCGTGTTCTGGTTCGGGCGCATCACCACGCTCTGGGAGTTCACCGCGGTGTTCATCGTGATGAACTTCTTCGCCGCCGGCTTCGGCTTCATCGCCCCCGGCGCGCTGATGAACTACTGGTTCCCGCGCAAGAAGGGCATGGCGCTGGCGATCGCGACCTCGGGCTACCCGCTGGCGACGGCGCTGTTCGTGCCGCTGATCGCGGTGATGTTCAACACCGTCGGCATCGGCGCGTCCACCACCCTCTGGGCCGGGATCTTCCTGCTGCTGGCCGCCGCGGCCTGGCTGGTGATCCGCGACACGCCCGAGGAGATCGGCTGCTTCCCCGACAACGACCCGACGGTCGACCGCGCGCAGCTCGACGAGATGGCCGGCTACGTCAGCCCGCTCACCGTGCGCGGCTTGCTGAAGGACCGCGACATGTGGCTCATCAGCATCGGCTGGGGCTGCCTGTGGATGGTCACCGTGGGCATCGTCGTGCAGCTGATCCCGCGGCTGATGGAGCTCGGCTACGCCGAGCCGCAGGCGCTGGGCTTCCTGTCGGGCGCGGCGCTGTGCGCCTTGCCCGGCGGCCTGCTGTGGGGCTGGCTGGACCAGAAGTTCGGCACCAAGGTCGCCAGCGCGCTCTACGGCGCGACCTACGTCGTCACGCTGGTGCTGCTCATCACGCAGACCCACAGCCCGGTGATGACCTTCGTGACCATCGTGCTCGTCGGCGCCGGCCTGGGCGGCATCAAGAACCTGATCACCTCGATGGTCGGCACGGTGTACGGGCGCTACGACTTCACCGCCGCGTACCGGCTGGTGATCCCGCTGTCGATCATCGTGCGCACGCTGTGCTTTCCCATCATGGGCCTGGCCATGCAGGAGTTCCACACGCTGAGCGCGGCCTACTTCGTGTTCATCGGCGTCGACCTGCTGGCCATCGTGCTGGTGCTGCTGACGACCAGCCGCTGCAAGGGCAAGACGCTCGGCTGAGCGCCGCCCGACCCCGGCCGGACAGGCCGCCCGCGGGCGGCCTTTTTCATCGCCCGGTGTCGGTTCACAGCCGCCGCCGCAGCGCAAGCGGCGCTTCGCCGGACGCGAATTCGGCTTTGCGCCAGATCAAAAACGCAATGTCAACCGCTGACAATTCGCGCCCGAACGGCGCCGCCTGCGGCGATATCGTGTGCCCGTCCTGAATTAATCCAACGATGTAATTGCCGGCGCCGCAGAGATTCGTGCGCAGACGAGGAGATCGAGATGGGCACGACATTGCGGAAAACCATGAAACGTCGAATGAAGAACGCTCCCGGATAACCCGGCAACGAGTTTCGAAGCATTCGACGGATTTTCCCGATATTCGCTCGAGGACGCCCCCGTGAGTATTTCCGGGGCGCTCCCGACGCCCGGACCGCGTCCGGGCACCGCAGCAGACCTGCCCGCACGGCGCGGGCGACGAGAGGAGTTGGTCATGAACGAAAAGGCACAGATCGCCGTCATCGGCGCCGGTCTGATGGGCCACGGCATCGCCCAGGTGTTCGCCCAGGCGGGCCACCTGGTGACGGTGCACGACGCGTCGGCGCAGGCGCTGGCGACGCTGCGCGAGCGCATCGCGCGCAACCTCGCCGACCTGGGCCAGGACCCGGCGGCCGCCGAACGCGTGTTCCCGGTGGAGTCGCTGGCCGACTGCGTGGCCTCGGCCGACGTCGTCATCGAGTGCGGCCCGGAGAACCTGACCTTCAAGCGCGACCTGTTCGCCCGCCTGGAGGAGCTGTGCCCGCCGCACACGCTGCTGGCCAGCAACACCTCGGTGATGCCGATCACCTCGATCATGCGCGGCCTGCGCAGCGGCCACCGCGCGATGGGCACGCACTGGTGGAACCCGCCGTACCTCGTGCCGCTGGTCGAGGTCATCAAGACGCCGGACACCGACCCGGCGCTGGCGCAGCAGATGTTCGACCTGCTCGCCGCCTGCGGCAAGACGCCGGCGATGGTCGAGAAGGACGTGCCCGGCTTCATCGGCAACCGCCTGCAGCACGCGCTGTGGCGCGAGGCGGTGGCCATCGTCGCCGAAGGCATCTGCGACGCCGAGACGGTGGACACCGTCGTCAAGGCCAGCTTCGGCCGCCGCCTGCCGGTGCTGGGGCCGCTGGAGAACGCCGACCTCGTCGGCACCGATCTGACGCTGGCCATCCACGAGACCGTGCTGCCGGCCATCGACGCGACGCCGGCGCCGTCGCCCTACCTGAAACAGCTCGTCGCCGAAGGGCGGCTCGGCATGAAGAGCGGCGAGGGTTTCCGCCGCTGGACGCCCGAGCAGCAGGCCGAACTGCGCGAGCGCGTGCTCAACCACCTGAAGGCCATGAACCACGCCGAGGGACGCTGATCGCCCGACGAGTGAAGCCGAAGAGCTCACCGCGGACGACGACCCCATAAGCATTTCTCCCCGAGACGGTGCCGGCCTGAAGGTGGTCCTGAAAAGGACCTCGATAGAGCGCCCCGGGGAACCCAAACCCTAGAAGAGGTAGACGATCATGAAATTCCCCCACGCGCTCATCGCCGGCGCCGCCCTGGCCACCCTGGCCGGAGCTGCGGCCGCGGCCGACGGCCGCTACGAGCTGTTCGACGGCCTCGAGGCCCAGACCGGCTTCAAGGCCTACGGTTACCTGTGGGTCGGCTTCTCGAGCAACAACGCGACGACGCACGATCAGGCGACCAAGGGCCACAGCAATGGCCCGATCGCCGGCCCGTCCGACGAAGGCCTGCAGCTCAACGCGCTTCAAATGGTCCTGGAGCGCAACATCAAGAGCAACATCGTGCCGCGCTTCACGCCGCTGCCGGGCCCGATGCCGCAGCAGTTCTCCTGGGGGCTGCACTTCGAGGGCACCTACGGCCGCAACGGCCTGCCGGCGCAGATGCAGGGCATCGAGACGAACTGGGGGATCAACGAGACCACCAAGGGCACGACGGCCGGCACCAACCGCCAGAACTACCTCGCCTTCGGCCAGGTCTACGGCCAGATGTACTTCCCGGTGCTCAAGGGCGCCACGCTGACCATCGGCCGCTTCGGCACGGGCATCGGCTACGAGGCGCCGACCAACCACACCTACACGCCGAACTTCTTCTACTCGCGCAGCTACAGCTTCCTGTCGTCGCCCGACCAGGTTGCCGGCGCGCTGGGTTCGGTGAACCTGATGAACGGCGAGTACGGCCTGGTGATGGCCGAACTCGGCGTCGTCCAGGGCCGCCAGAACTGGCAGGACAATAACGACTCCAAGAGCGTCATCGGCTATCTGCACTGGCGCAGTCCGGACATGAAGTACTCGCTGGACTACGGCTTCATGCGCGGCAACGAGCAGAACGACCCGGGCGAGAAGGTGCAGGCGCCGACCGCGCGCGTGATCTCCCCGCGTGACCAGCTGCGCCAGCACCATTCGCTGAGCGCCTGGTGGCGTCCGAACGACACCTGGGCGCTGCACGCCGAGGCGCTGCACGGCCGCCAGGACGGCGACGGCCTGGCCGGCACGATCGACATCCTCGACGGCAACTTCTACAAGGGCGGCTCGTACACCGGCTACAACGCCGAAGTGCGCTACCGCACCTCGCCGACGATGCAGTGGGGCCTGCGCGCCGAGACCTTCGACGACCCGCAAGGCGTCGCGCTGTTCCCGCTGACGGCCGCCAAGGGCCGCTTCAACGCCGTCACCGCCGGCCTGCGCTACCAGCTCACGCCCAACGTGCTGCTGCGCCCCGAACTGCGCTACGACTGGCAGGACAAGCAGGGCACGCTGAAGGCCTTCGGCGGTGGCTCGGAGACCAAGCAGGCGACGGTCTCGGTCGACGCGCTGTTCTACTTCTGACGCCTCCCGGCGCCTGATACAACCCAAGACGCGTCCGGCGTGCCGCCGGCGCGGCGTACGGGAGCGGCGCGCAGGCGCCGCATCCCTCGCCGCAGCCGCCTCGCCGGATGCCGTGGAGTCTCGAATGGAAAAACGTTTCGCGAACCCCTGGTGGGTCGTGTTCGGGTCGATCTTCGGCCTGATCGTCGGTAACGGGCCGATCATGCAGTTCACGTTCGGCGTCTTCCTGAAGCCGATCACCCAGGAGTTCGGATGGGAGCGTTCGACCACGTCGACCGCGCTCGTCGTCGGGCTGCTGGGCACCGGGCTATGCGTGCCGATCGCCGGCCGGCTGATGGACAAGTACGGCGTGCGCGCCGTGGCACTGCCGTCGATCACCGCCTTCGCGCTGGCGATGGTCGCGCTGGCCTTCTTCGCCAACTCGCCGATGGCCTTCGTCATCATCTATGCGCTGATGGGCATCGCCGCGGCCGGCCAGACGCCGATGCCGTACTCCAAGGCCATCACCGCCGCCTTCGACGACAAGCGCGGCCTGGCCCTGGGCATCGCGATGGCCGGTGTCGGCATCGGCGCCGCCGCGGTGCCGCAGATCGCGCAGTACCTGGTCACGAACCACGGCTGGCGCGGCGCCTACGTCGGCCTGGGCGCGCTGACCTTCCTGCTCGCCTTCCCGGCGGTGGCGCTGTTCGTCAACACCGAGCCCGCGGTCAAGCGCGAAGGCCAGGCCGTGCCGATCGCGCGTCCGGGGCTGACCGCCGCCGAGGCGCTGAAGAGCGGCCGCTTCTGGGCGCTCGCGGTGGCCTTCTTCAGCGTCGCGATGGCCTCCAACGGCACCATCGGCCACATCGTGCCGCTGCTGACCGACCGCGGCTTCTCGCCGCAGGTGGCCGCCGGTGCGATGACCTTCGCCGGCATCGCGCTGGTCGCCGGCCGCTTCGTCGCCGGCTACCTGCTCGACCGCATCTTCGCGCCCTACGTCGCCGCGTTCTTCTTCATCATCCCGCTGCTCGGCATCGGCCTGCTGCTGCTGGCGCCGGGGCAGCTGACGGCGACGATCGCGGTCGTGATGATCGGCGTCGGCCTGGGCGCCGAGGTCGACCTGATCGCCTACCTCGTGTCGCGCTACCTCGGCATGCGCAGCTTCGGCGAGATCTACGGCTACCTGTTCATGATCTTCATGCTCGGCAACGCCGTCGGCCCGTTCCTGATGGGCATCTCGTTCGGCATGTGGGGCTACGACGCCTGCCTGGCCGGCTTCGTCGGCGCACTGGTGGTCGCCAGCGCCCTCGTGCTGCGCCTGGGCACCTACGCCTTCCCGCCGGAACATCGCGGCCCGCCGCCGTCCTCCGGCATCAAGCCGGCCGTCGCCTGACGCCGGCCACGCGGGGCCCGGGCGGGCCCCGCGTTTTCCGATCACCAAGATCCAAGGACTAGTTGAAATGTCTTACCGCCGCATCGCGCTGGAGGAAGCCTTCGTCACCCAGGACATCGCCGACGAATGGGCGAAGGTGCTGTCGCACCGCAACGTCGAGCCGGGGTTCCGCAAGATGGGCGAGAGCATCCTCGCGCACACGCCGGGCAACCAGCAGCTGCACAACCGATTGCTCGACCTGGGCGCCGGCCGCCTGGCGCACATGGACGAGACCGGCATCGACGTGCAGGTGCTGTCGCTGACCTCGCCGGGCGTGCAGGTCTTCGACGCCGTCACCGCGACGCGCCTGGCGGCCGAATCGAACGAGGTGCTGGCCGACGCCGTGCGCCGCCATCCGACGCGTTTCGTCGGCCTGGCCGCGGTGGCGCCGCAGTACCCGGCCGGCGCGGCGCTGGAAGTCGAGCGCGCCGCCAAGCGCCTGGGCCTGTCGGGCCTGATCATCAACTCGCACACGATGGGCGAGTACCTCGACGACCCGAAGTACTGGGAGATCCTCGAAGCGGCCGAAGCCGCCGACATGCCGATCTACCTGCACCCGCGCGAGCCGGCGCCCAGCATGGTCGCGCCCTACCTGGACTACGGCCTGTACTTCGCCGGCTGGGGCTTCGCCATCGAATGCGGCCTGCACGCGATGCGCCTGATCATGAGCGGCGTCTTCGACCGCTTCCCGCGGCTGCGCATCATCCTCGGCCACATGGGCGAGGGCATCCCGTACTGGTTGAAGCGCATCGACAACCGCTACGAGCTGCAGGTGAAGATCGGCGCCGTGCCGAAGATGGCGCGCAAGCCCAGCGAGTACTTCCTGGAGCACTTCGTCGTCACGACCTCGGGCATGACCGACCCCGACATCCTGAAGCTCTGCCTGTCGCAGCTGGGCGTCGAGCGCGTCCTGTTCGCGGCCGACTACCCGTACGAGTCGATCGCCGAGCACGTCGACTTCCTCGACAACGCCCCGGTCACCGAGGCCGAGCGCCGCGCGATCTACGAAGACAACGCCTGCCGGGTGCTGAAGATCGCGCGCTGAACGCGCCGTACCCGCAAACGACAACGGCTGCCGAGAGGCAGCCGTTTTTCTTGGAGGGGCTTCAGGCCCGCGGGGCCCGGTGACCTGGTGCGACCGGCAAGAATCGAACTTGCGACGTGGCCTTCGGAGGGCCGCATGATATCCACTTCACCACGGTCGCCAGGGTTGCCGGCATTCTAGCCTGCGCCGATGGGTCCCGGCTCAGCCGCCGCCAAGCCCGGATCGTGGTTGACAATAATCAAGGGTTTGGCCGCGTGGCCGACCACGAGAGACACATGACCGACCAGCCCGATTCCACGGCCTCCGAAGGCCCGATCAAGACCCCGCGCGGCCTCGCGTTCACCATCGTCGCCGCCTTCCTGGTGCCGATCACGCTGCTGCTGCTGATCGCCGGCTACTTCGGCGCCCAGCCGCGAATGGGCGCCGGCAGCGACGCCTTCGACGAACAGGCCATCGCCGCGCGGCTGCAGCCGGTGGGCCGCGTCACGCTGGCCGACGCGCCGGCCGGTGGCGGTGCGCCGCGCAGCGGCGAGCAGGTCTACCAGGCCGTCTGCAGCGCCTGCCACGCCGCCGGCACGCTGGGCGCGCCGAAGTACGGCGACCACGGGGCCTGGGCGCCGCGCATCGCCCAGGGCTTCGAGACGCTGTGGCATTCGGCGCTGAAGGGCAAGAACGCGATGCCGCCGCAAGGCGGCGGCGCGACCTCGGACTACGAAATCGCGCGGGCGGTGGTCTACATGGCCAACGCCGGCGGCGCCAAGTTCGCCGAACCGCCGGCGCCGGCGGCCAGCGCCGCCAACTGAAGCCCTGCGCTGTCGCCTGACGGCCGCCTGCGGGCGGCCGTCGCCGTTTCAGGCCGGCCGGGGCGAGAGCACGTAGCCGAAACGCGCCGGCATCGCGGCGAACTCCAGCTCCTGCGGCAACCAGCGCCCGGCCTCCACCGCCTCGGCGGCGTGGCCCATGTCCAGCGTGTGCACGAGGCCGAAGCCGAGCGTGGTGGCGAGGAACAGCCGGCCGTGTTCGTCCAGCCAGGCGCTGCGCGGCTCGGCCGCCTGGCCGGTGTGGGCCTGCAGCGAGAAGTCGGGGCCGACGCGCCAGACGAAGGGCGCGGCCTCCAGCTCGACGTAGACACGCTGCGGCCCGTTCTGGAAGAACCAGGCGCCGGCCTCGTCGTGCAGGTAGTTGCGGTGGATGAACTCGCGCAGCTTGTCGTGCGTGATGCGGCTGCCCTTGACCTGCGGGAAGGGCCCGGCGGCCTGCACACGTTCGTCGCGCATGTACCAGTCGCCGCGCGCGTCCAGCGCCAGCCAGCCCCAGCAGTGCGGCACGTTGGGCCACTTGCGCAGCGCGGCCTCGACGATCGCGTCCATCGGCCTATCCTGCCTCAGGCGGCTCGGCGCAACCAGTCGACGACCGCTTCGGCGAAAGGGCGTACGTCGCCGGGGAAAACGCCCTGGGCGAAACCGACGTGGCCGCCGTCGGCCGGCTGCCAGAGCGTGACCTGCGCTCCGACCTCGGCCGGCCCGGGCAGCGAGTCGCCGGGCACGAAGGGGTCGTTGCGGGCGTTGAAGACCAGCGTCGGCACACGCACCGCGTGCAGGTGCGGCTTGGCCGAAGCGCGGCGCCAGTAGTCGTCGGCGCCGGCGAAACCGTGCAGCGGCGCGGTGAAGACGTCGTCGAACTCCCACAGCGTCGTCGCGCGCAGCAGGCGCTCGCGGTCGAACAGCCCGGGGTGCTGCTGCCACTTGGCCAGCGCACGCGGCTTCATCGTCTGCAGGAAGCGGCGCGCGTAGACGGCGCGGTTGAAGCCGCGGTCGATGGCGCGGCCGGCGGCCGTCAGGTCGACCGGCGCCGACACCGCGGCGACGGCGCTGACGGTGGCCGCAGCGGCGTCGCCTTGTTCCTCGGTCCAGCGCAGCAGCGCGTTGCCGCCCAGCGAAACGCCGGCGGCCAGCAGCGGCCGGCTCTCGCGCGCGCGCAGGCGATCGAGGATCCAGCCGACCTCCTCGAAGTCGCCCGAGTGGTAGGCGCGCGGCGCCAGGTTGGGCTCGCCCGAGCAGCCGCGGAAGTGCGGCACCGTGAAGGCCCAGCCGGCAGCGCGTGCGGCCAGCGCGAAGGCGACCGCGTAGCGGCTGGTCGACGAGCTCTCCAGGCCGTGGAACAGCACCAGGCGCGGCGCGCCGGGCGCGGCGGCGTCGAGGTGGTCGAGGTCGACGAAGTCCTCGTCGGGTGTCGTCCAGCGCTCGCGGCGGTAGGCCGGCGTCTCGTGCCGCCAGGGGCGCGAGAACAGCGTGGGCCAGATCGTCTGCAGGTGGCCGCCGGGAAGCCAGCGCGGGGCGCGGTAGTCGTGCATCGCGGCGCGGGCCCCGGGCCCGCTCAGTGCAGCGTCGTCGGCGCCGGGTCCGGCGGCGGCCGGTCGTCGGGGCCGGCGGCGGTCACGTGGTGGACCACGATGCGCCAGCCCAGCGGCGTCTTCAGGTAGACGTTGGTGGCCAGCATGCGCAGCTCGCTGCGGCCCTGCGCGGTGTCGACGGCGATGCGCTCGACGAGGTGGTGCACGGCGACGTCGGTGCGCTGCAGGCGGTGCACGGTCTCGACGGCGACCGGGATGCCGCCGTCGGCGAGCACGGTCTCGTAGCTCGCCCGCACGGCCGCGGTGCCGACGATGCGGCCGCCGCCCGGGTGCACGCAGAGCACGTCGTCGTCGTCGGCCCACAAGGACATCATGCGGCCGACGTCGCCGCCGGCCATCGCCTCGTAGAACGCGGTCTCGGCGTCTTCCGGCGTCAGCGCGATCGTCGGTGCGGCAGGCGGCTTCGGGCGGGCCACGGCCAGGTCAGCGGAAGACCACGCTCTTGTGGCCGTTGAGCAGCACGCGGCGCTCGACGTGCCAGCGCACCGCACGCGCGAGCACGCGGCACTCGATGTCGCGGCCGACGGCGGTGAAGTCCTCGGCCGACAGCGTGTGGTCCACGCGCTCGACGTCCTGCTCGATGATCGGGCCTTCGTCGAGGTCGGCGGTGACGTAGTGCGCGGTCGCGCCGATCAGCTTGACGCCGCGCGCATGGGCCTGGAAGTACGGCCGCGCGCCCTTGAAGCTGGGCAGGAAGCTGTGGTGGATGTTGATCGCCCGGCCGCGCAGCACCTCGCAGAACTCGGGGCTCAGGATCTGCATGTAGCGCGCGAGCACGACGAGGTCGATGCGCTCGCGTTCGATGATCGCCTCGACCTCGCGCTCCTGGGCACGCTTGGTCTCGGCATTGCTTCCGCCGACCAGCGGCAGGTGCACGAACGGGATGCCGTAGCTCTCGGCCAGGCCGGCGAAGGTCGTGTGGTTGGAGACGATCGCCGGGATCTCCACCGGCAGCTGCCCGCTCTTCCAGCGGAACAGCAAATCGTTCAGGCAGTGGCCGTGCTGGCTGACCATCAGCAGCAGCCGCGGCCGGCGCGAGACGGCGTGGAAACGCACGTCCATCTGGTGCTGTTCGCGCGTGTGGGCGAACAGCCGGTCCAGCGTCTGCACGTCGGCGAGCTGTTCCGGCGCCTCGAAATGCACGCGCATGAAGAACAGGCCCGTCGCCTCGTCGCCGTCGAGGTCGCCGAACTGCTGCGAGTCGATGATGTTGCAGCCCGCCTGGTACAGCAGCCCCGAGACGGCGAAGACGATGCCTTTGGTGTCCCGGCAGGAGAGCGTCAGGACGAACTGTTTATCCGCAGCCATGCCGGCATTGTAGGGACCGCCGCCGGCGCGCCCGGCGCGACATCCGTCACGTCCCGCACGGGGCGACCCCTCAGCCCTGAGCGCATCTGTTCGATATATGACCGGATGTGCCGCGCTGTGTCCGTTTCACCCTGAAGAGCCGATGAAGCTGCGTTCGATCTCGCACGGCTTCTCGGCTGCGGTGCTGCTGGCGCTGCTGGCCAACGTGCTGGTGTTCTGGGGCCTGGTGTTCCCGGCGCGCGAAGCGACGCGGGCGGCGCTCGACGACCGCGAGCGTGCGCTCGGCTTCGTCCAGCAGATCGAGGACGAGAACGCCTTGCTCGCCGAGCTGGTGCAGGGCTTCACCGCACGCACCGACCGCCAGGGCGACCTGCGCTACCTGAACACCTATTACGAGATCCTAGAGGTGCGCAACGGCGTGTCGCCGGCGCCGCCGGGCCCCGACCCGATGCTCTACTGGCGCGAGCGCATGCGTCTGAAGGACCCGGCGACGCCGCGCACCGGCTCGCGCGCGCCCTTGCTGGAGCGCATGTCACGTCTGGGCTTCGCGCCCGACGAACTGGCCGCCACCGGCCGCGTGCTGGCCGCCGCGCAGTACATGCAGGAGCTGGAGAAGGTCGCGATGGCGGCCACCCAGGGCCTGTTCGACACCGGCACCGGCGAGTTCGTCGACGACGGCCGGCCCGACCTGCAGTTCGCCTTCGACCTCGTGCGCTCGCGCGAGTACGAGGACCGGCGGCTGATGCTGGCCGAGGCGGTCAGCGAGCTGCGCAGCCAGGTGCTGGCGCGCACCGCGGCCGCGACGGTCGCCGCACGCGAGCGGCTGACGACCGGCATCCAGGTCGCCTTCGCCGTCAACGCCTTGCTCTCGCTGCTGTTCTACGCCGGGCTGCGCGTGCAGCGGCGGCTGGTGCTGGAGCCGATCCGCACGCTGAGCACGGTGGCCACGCGCATCGCCGAAGGCGACTACGACGCGCGCACGCCGGCGGCCAGACGCGGCGTCGACGAGTTGCTGAGTCTGGGCGAGGCGCTGGACGCGATGGCCAACCGCTTCCAGGCCGACCTGGCGGCGCGCGAGCGCACCAGCCAGGAGCTGCAGTTCGCGCGCGACGAGGCCACCGTGGCCACCGAGGCCAAGTCGCGCTTCGTGCGCAACATGAGCCACGAGATGCGCACGCCGATGAACACCATCGTGCTCGGCCTCACGCACCTGTCGCTGCAGACCGACCTGTCGCCCCAGCAGCGCGACTTCGTCGCCAAGGCCCAGGGCGCGTCGCGCATGATGCTGGCGCTGATCAACGACGTGCTCGACTTCTCCAAGATCGAGGCCGGGCGCATGACGATCGAGGCGGTGCGCTTCTCGGTCGAGGGGGTCGTCGCCCAGGCCATCGAGCTCGTGCGCCAGCCGGCGCAGCACAAGGAGCTCGAGCTGCTGTGCGACTACGCCGACCCCTCGCTGCTGGCCGACCGCGGCACGCTGCGCGGCGACGCGCTGCGGCTGCAGCAGGTGCTCGCCAACCTGCTGTCCAACGCCGTGAAGTTCACGCCGCGCGGCCAGGTGCGGCTGACGGTGGACAGCCTGCCGCGCAGCGACGAGTCGACGGTCGAGCTGCGCCTGGTCGTCGAGGACACCGGCATCGGCATGACGCCGGCGCAGGTGGAGGGCCTGTTCCACGAATTCGTGCAGGCCGACGTCTCGACGACGCGGCACTTCGGCGGCACCGGCCTGGGCCTGGCGATCACGCGCCGCCTCGTCGAGCTGATGGGCGGCACGATCGGCGTGCACAGCGAGCCCGGCGTCGGCAGCCGCTTCGAGGTCTGCGTGGCACTGCCGCGCGAGCGTGCCGCCGAGGCGCCGCCGCTGTCGCCTGAGGCCGCCACGGCGCGCGTGCTGGTCGTCGACGACCAGCAGGACTCCCGGCTCGTGCTGCTGGGCCAGCTGCACACGCTGGGTGTCGGTTCGGCCGGGCGGCTGGCCGCGGCGCGCGACGGCACCCAGGCCGTCGCCGTCGCCGAGGATGCCTTGCGCGCCGGCCAGCCTTTCGACCGCGTGCTGCTCGACTGGATGCTGCCCGACGCCGACGGCGCCGCGGTGCTGCTGCGCCTGCGCGAACTGATGCCGGCCGCGCGTTTCGCCATCGTCTCGGCCTACGCCACCGACGAGATCCGCCAGCGTGCGCGCGCACTCGGCGCGGCCGACTTCATCGCCAAGCCGGTGCTGCCCGAGGACCTGCGGCGCCTGTTCCGCCCGGCCGAACGCCGTGCCGCCGAGCTGCCGCGGCCGGCCGCGCTGCTGGGCCTGCGCGTGCTGCTGGTCGAGGACCACCCGCTGAACCAGGAGCTGGCCGCGTCGCTGCTGCGCCGCCGCGGCGCCGAGGTCGCGATCGCCGACAACGGCCAGGTGGCGCTGGAGACGCTGGCCGCGCGCGGCCCCGAGGCCTTCGACGTCGTGCTGATGGACGTGCAGATGCCGGTGCTCGACGGGCTGGAGGCCACGCGCCGGCTGCGCCGCGACGCCCGCTTCGATGCGCTGCCGGTGGTCGCGATGACGGCGCACGCGCTGGACGAGGAGCGCCGGCGCTGCCTGGCCGCCGGCATGCAGGGCCACATCGCCAAGCCGCTGGACGTCGGCGCGCTGGAGGCGGCGCTGGCGCCTTTCGTGCGCGCGCCGCTCGCGCCGCCGGTGCTGGACCTGGAAGGCGCGCTGCGTCGGGTCGACGGCCGCGCTGAGCTGCTCCAACGCGCGCTGAGCGCGTTCGCCGCCGAGTACGGCGCCGGCATCGCCGCCTGGGCGGCCTGGCGTGACGAAGGGCGCTGGCCCGAGCTGCATCGTGCCGCGCACACGCTGCAGGGCCTGGCCGGCACCGTCGGCGCTGCGGCACTGCGCGAACGTGCGCTGGCGCTCGAACGCGCGGCGGCGCGCCAGGACGCGGCGGCCGCTGGACGACGCGCTCGCCGAGGTGCACGCCGCGATCGGCCCGGCGCTGCGAAGCCTGAGCGCGCGTTCAACGAACTGAAGAGGACTCCCTCGTGCGCACGTTCTTCCCCTTGCTGCGAACCGCGCTGGCATTGGCCGTCGCGGCGCTGGCGGCCGGCCCGGCGCGCGCGCTCGACCTGTCGTGGTCGGGCTTCGGCACGCTGGGCTGGGCCCAGTCCGACCGTGAGTACCGCATCGAACGCAGCATCGACGACGACGGCACGGCCGAACGCGACACCGTGCTCGGCCTGCAGCTCGACGCGCGCCTGGCCGAGCAGTGGGCCGCCACGGTGCAGCTCCGGGCCGCCGAGTCGCTGAAGCAGGACCACCGCTGGGACATCACGCCGACCTGGGCCTTCGTCGCCTGGCGGCCCAGCGACGACTGGCTGCTGCGCGCCGGGCGCATGCGGCTGCCGCTGTACCTGTATTCCGAGCTGCTGGACGTCGGCGCGACGCACGACATGGCGCGGCTGCCGACCGAGATGTACTCGATCGCGCCGTCCAACGAGTTCGACGGCCTGGCCGCGACCAAGACCTGGAACCTCGGCGACGACGAGCTGGCGCTGGACGTCTGGGGCGGCCGCGCGCGCACCACGGCACGTTTCTGGTCGCGCGACGGGCTGGAGCCGCGCCGACCGGCCGGGGCGAACTTCGTCGAGGTCGACGTGCATGCCTACGGCGGCGCGCTGACGCTGCGCCAGCCCGATGGCCTGTGGCGCGCCAGCCTGAATCACGTGCGCACCTCGCAGACCGACGGCACCCTGATCCCGGTGACGCTGCCCTGGGTGGAGCTGGCGCCGGGCGTCGGCTTCTACAAGACCGACAACTCGATCCCCTACGGTCCGGCGCTGCGCCAGGTGTCGTCGATCACCAACCTGATCCTCACGATCGGTGTCGAACAGCGCTTCGCCGCGCACTGGCGGGTTGCCGCCGAGTTCGCGCGCGACATCCAGCGCGACACCGAGCTGGGCTCCAACACCTCGGGCGGCTACGTCGCGCTGTTCCGCGAGTTCGGGGCGGTGACGCCGTACCTGGCGTGGTCGCAGCTGCGCTCGACACGCGGCACGCGCGAGTGGTACCGCAAGCTGACCGGGACCGGCTTGCCCGCGGGCCTGCCCGGGGCCGACGAGATCAACGCCGGCCAGCGACTCACCGCCGAGAGCATCTGGGCCGCCGACCAGCGTTCGCTGGCGCTGGGCGCGTCCTGGAACCTGGGCACCGGCCGCAAGCTGAAGGCCGAGTGGAAGCGCACGCGCGTCGGCCAGATGAGCCGGCTCGTCGACACGCCGCCGGGCGCCGACACGATCCACGACACGAACGTGGACGTCTGGTCGCTCAACTACAACGTCGCCTTCTGAGGAGCGCCACGATGCGGACTCTCCTCGGATTCATCCTCGGTGCGCTGCTCTGCGGCGGCGCCTGGGCAGGCGACGACATCGTCGTCATCGCCCATCCCGGCATCACGCGGGTGGACGTGCCGACGCTGCAGCGGCTGTACACCGGGCGCGCGGTCGAGGTCGGCGGCGCGCCGGCCGAGCCGGTCAACGCGGCGCCCGGCACGCCGTCACGCGCTCGGTTCCTGTCGCAGGTCGTGCAGCTCGACGACGGCCGCTACGTCGCCTACTGGACGGTGCGCCGCCACGTCGGCCGCGGCGTGCCGCCGCGCGAGCTGAAGACGGCTGCCGAGATCATCGCCTACGTGCAATCGACGCCGGGCGCGATCGGCTACATCCCGGCGTCGGACCTGAAGCCCGGGCTGAACGTCGTGCTGCGGCCCTGATCAGGCTGCCGGCAGCGTGACGGTGAAGCTCGAGCCGGCGCCGGGCTCGCTCTCGACCTCGATGCGGCCGGCCATCAGCGCCACCAGGTCCTGCGTCAGCGCCAGGCCGATGCCGGTGCCTTCGACCCGGCCGCGCACGCCGCGGCCGCGGTAGAAGGGCTCGAACAGGCGCTCGCGCTCGTCGCGCGCGATGCCGATGCCGGTGTCGTGCACGATGAAGCGCCGCCACGGGCCGTCGGACGCCGCGATCTCCAGCTCGACACGACCGCCCGGCCGGTTGTACTTGATGGCGTTGGTCAGCAGGTTCAGCAGCACCTGGCGCAGCCGGGTGCGGTCGGCACGCACGACGGCGCCGGCCCCGGCGTCGGTCAGCGCCAACGTGACCCGGGCGCGTTCGGCGCTCGCGGCGACCATCGCCAGCGCCTCGTCGGCCAGCGGCCGCAGCTCGACCTCGGCCAGGCGCAGCTCGAAGCCGCCGGACTCGATTCGCGTCAGGTCCAGCAGGTCGCCGATCATCTGCAGCAGGTGCTCGCCGGCCTCGCGGATCAGCTTCAGCCGGCGTTCCTGGCCGGGGCTCGGCGGCTCGATCGGGTCGCTCTCCAGCAACTGGGCGAAGCCGAGCACCGCGTTCAGCGGCGTGCGCAGCTCGTGGCTCATGCGCGAGAGGAACTCGGTCTTGGCGCGGTTGGCGGCCGCGGCGACCGCGGCGTCCTGGCGCGCCTGCTCCAGTTCGCGGCGTTCGGTGGCGTCTTCGAGGTAGCCGTGCCAGACGGTGGCACCGTCGGCCTGGCGGCGCGGTGTCGCCTCGCCGCGTATCCAGCGCACGCCGCCGCGGCGCACGCGAAACTCGACGCGCCAGGGTTCGAGCGTTCGCGCCGATTCGCGGATCGCGGCACGCAGCGGGGCACGGTCGTCGGGCTCGACGCAGTCCAGCAGCGCGCGGCCGTCGCGCGCCAGTTCGGCCGGTTCGATGCCGAACAGCGCGCGGCAGCGTTCGCTGGCGTAGGGAAAGGTGACGCGGCGCTCGGGGTCGATGCGCATCTGCACCAGCGTGCCCGGCACGTGGCGCGCGATGCGCGCCAGCCGCTCCAGCGCCTGCTGCGCGGCGTCGGCCAGTTCACGCAGCTCGGTGATGTCGGTCTGCGTGCCCAGCATGCGGCGCGGGCGGCCGTCGGCGTGGCGCTCGACGATGCGGCCGCGCTCGCGCACCCAGCGCCAGCGCCCCTGGGCATCGCGGATGCGGTAGCAGTGCTCGTAGACGTCGACCTCGCCGCGCGCATGGCGCAGGTAGGCCTCGTGGTTGGCCGCCAGGTCGTCCGGGTGGATCAGCCGGTTCCAGTCTTCCTGGGTATGGCCGACGTCCTGGGGCTGGTAGCCCAGCATCGCCAGGCCTTCGTCGATGTCGCTGAGCTGGTCGGTGTCGAGGTCCCAGCCCCAGACGAAGGTGCCGGTGCCGGCCAGCGCGGCATGGAACAGCGCGTGGCGGGCGTCGGCGTCGGCCGTCGTGGGCACGGCCGATTCCGGCGAGGGGGGCTGCGTTGTGCCCACCTCGCCTCCCGGCGGTCAGTGACCGTGCAGGTGGACGCCCGCGGCCAGCTTGTAGGCCGTGCCGCAGTACGGGCAGCGGCCTTCGCCAGTGGTCGCGACGTCGATGAAGACGCGCGGGTGGTTGCTCCACAGCGGCATCTTCGGATTCGGGCAGAAGACGACGCCCGGGCCGGCGAGGTCGGCCGCCTGGACCTCGACGGTGGCTTTGGGTTCGTTCATGGGTTCAGACCTTGGTGAGCCATTCGGCGTACTTGGGGTTGCGGCCGTTGACGATGTCGAAGAAGGCGGTCTGGATCTTCTCCGTCACCGGGCCCCGGGCGCCAGCCCCGATCTGGATGCGGTCGAGCTCGCGGATCGGCGTCACTTCGGCGGCGGTGCCGGTGAAGAACGCCTCGTCGGCGACGTAGACCTCGTCGCGCGTGATGCGCTTCTCGACGACGCTGATGCCCAGGTCGCGGCAGATCGCGAAGATCGTGTTGCGCGTGATGCCGTTCAACGCGCCGGCCGACAGGTCGGGCGTGTAGACGGTGCCGCCGCGCACGATGAACAGGTTCTCGCCGGCGCCTTCGGAGACGAAGCCCGAGGCGTCGAGCAGCATCGCCTCGTCGTAGCCGTCTTCCGTGGCCTCCATGTTGGCCAGGATCGAGTTCGTGTAGTTGCTCACCGCCTTGGCCTGCGTCATCGTGATGTTGACGTGGTGGCGGGTGTAGCTGCTGGTCTTGACGCGGATGCCGCGGCGCAGGCCTTCCTCGCCGAGGTAGGCGCCCCAGGGCCAGGCGGCGATCATCAGGTGCACGGTGTTGCCCTTGGGGCTGACGCCGAGCTTCTCGGAACCCAGCCAGGTCAGCGGGCGCAGGTAGCAGCTGTCGAGCTTGTTGGCGCGCACCACCTCGCGCTGCGCGTCCATCACCTCCTGCAGCGAGAAGGGGATCTTCATGCGCAGGATCTTGGCGCTGTTGAACAGGCGCTCGGTGTGCTCCTGCAGGCGGAAGATCGCCGTGCCCTGGGCCGTGTGATAGGCGCGCACGCCTTCGAAGGCGCCGCAACCGTAGTGCAGCGTGTGCGTCAGGACGTGGATCTTGGCGTCGCGCCAGTCGACCAGCGCGCCGTCCATCCAGATCTTGCCGTCGCGGTCGGACATCGACATGGTGGTTCCTCGGGAAATTGAGCGGTTCTGAAAGAGCAACGATTCTAGGCGGCGGGGTGCGCGCCGGCATCAGCAGCGGCGCCGGCGCGCACCAGCCGCCAGGCACCGACGCGGCCGCCGTCGAACTCGACCTGCACGGCGTCGCCGCCGGCGTCGCGCCAGACGAAAGTCTCGGGCGAGTCGGCGATCTTCTCGCCCAGGCTGCCGGTGAGCTTCATCACGGCCAGCATCGGCAGGCCGCGCTCCAGCTTCGCCTGCAGCGTCACGGCGCTGGCGACGCTGGCGCGCGGGCGCTGCGCCGCCTGCTGCATCCCGCGCAGCGCGCGGCTGAACTGCAGCAGCAGCCAGAACACGGTGACCGTGACGCCCAGCGCCACCCCTTTCCAGCCCCAGCCGACATAGCCGGCGGCGACAGCGGCGGCGGCCAGCAGCCAGCCGATCCAGGCGTTCATCGTCCATCTCCCAGGTCGGATTCGCGCCGGCCGACGCGGCCGCTGCGCAGCGCGTCGGCCCAGTCGCCGCGGCCCTGGGCCTCGGCGCGGCGGGCGGCGCTCTCGTGGTCGTAGTCAACGGCGCGCAAGGTCGCCGTCCAGCCCGTGGGGCCGAGCTCCAGCCAGGCGTAGCGCGCCTGCGGCGTGCCGGTCTCGGCGACGTGCGGCGCCGGCTGGTCGTGGTCGAAGGCCGGCAGGCCGACGCTGCCGGGGTTGAGCACCGTCGTCGTGGCGACGCGGCGCAGGCGCGGCAGGTGGCTGTGGCCGCAGAGCAGCCAGGCCGGCGCCGCGGCCGGCAGGCGGGCGGCGATCTCGGCCTCGTCGGCTTCGTGCAGGCCGTCGGCGCGCACGCTGTGCAGCAGGTATTCCAGGTTGCTGCGGCCGCTGCCGTGAACGGCGAGCACGTCGGCATGCGGCGCCATCGTCGCCGGCAGCGCCGCCAGCCAGGCGCGTTCGGCCTCGCCGATCGCGTCGCAGGCGAAACGGTCGCTGGCGCCCAGGTGCTCGCGCGGCGGCGTCAGCAGCTGGCGCTCGTGGTTGCCGGCGATCGTCGGCCAGCCCAGCGCCATCAGCCGGCGCGCGGTCTCCAGCGGCCACAGCGGCCCGGAGACGATGTCGCCCAGGTTCAGCCAGCCATCGACCGCGCCGGCATCGGCGATCACCGCCTCCAGCGCCGGCAGGTTGCCGTGGATGTCGGAGACGACGGCCCAGCGCATCGTCACAACCCGCGCACGATGTCGATCGCCTGCTCGATGCGCTCGACGGCGTGCACCGTCAGGCCTTCGATCGGCTTCTTCGGCGCATTCGCCTTGGGCACGACGGCGACCGAGAAGCCGAGCTTGGCGGCTTCCTTCAGCCGTTCCTGGCCGCGTGGTGCCGGGCGCACCTCGCCGGCGAGGCCGACTTCGCCGAAGGCGACGAAGCCGCGTGGCAGCGGCTTGCCACGCAAGGAGCTGGTGATCGCCAGCAGCACCGCCAGGTCGGCCGCCGGCTCGCCGATGCGCACGCCGCCGACGGCGTTGACGAACACGTCCTGATCCATGCACGAGACGCCGGCGTGGCGGTGCAGCACCGCCAGCAGCATCGCCAGGCGGTCGCGGTCCAGGCCCACCGACAGCCGCCGCGGGCTGGGCCCGCCGCTGTCGACCAGCGCCTGCACCTCGACGAGCAGCGGGCGTGTGCCTTCCAGCGTGACGAGCACGCAGGAGCCGGCCACCGGTTCGCCGTGCGCCGACAGGAAGATCGCGCTCGGGTTGCTGACGCCGCGCAGCCCCTTCTCGGTCATCGCGAAGACGCCGATCTCGTTGACGGCGCCGAAGCGGTTCTTGATCGCGCGCACCAGGCGGAAGCTGGAATGCGTGTCGCCCTCGAAGTACAGCACCGTGTCGACGATGTGCTCCAGCACCCGCGGCCCGGCGAGCGCGCCTTCCTTGGTGACGTGGCCGACGAGCACCATCGCGCAGCCGCCGGTCTTGGCGACGCGCGTCAGCTGCGCCGCGCATTCGCGCACCTGGGCAACCGAGCCCGGTGCCGACGTCAGCTGGTCGGAATAGAGCGTCTGGATCGAGTCGATGACGCAGAAGGCCGGCTTCTCGGCGTCCAGCGTCGCCAGGATCTTCTCCAGCGAGATCTCGGCGACGACCCGCACCTTGGCACCCGCCAGCCCGAGCCGGCGCGCGCGCAGCGCGACCTGGGCGCCCGATTCCTCGCCGGTGACGTAGAGCACCGGCATCAGCGCCGACAGCGCGTCCAGCGCCTGCAAGAGCAGCGTGCTCTTGCCGATGCCGGGGTCGCCGCCGATCAGCGTCACGCCGCCGGCGACGATGCCGCCGCCGAGCACGCGGTCGAGCTCCTCCTGGCCGGTCGGCGTGCGCGCGACCTCGGCGGCGTCGATGTCGGCCAGCGTCGCCACCGGCTGGCTGCGGGCCAGCGCCTGGAAGCGGTTGTTCTTCGTCGCCGGCTCGGCCAGGCCCTCGTCGAGCGAGTTCCAGGCGCCGCAGGCCGGGCACTTGCCCAGCCACTTGGGGCTGGTGCCGCCGCACTCGCGGCAGGTGTAGATCGTTTTCGCCACGGGGGTGATGCTGTCAGAAGTCGCGCACGCGGCCACGTCCGGCCTTGACCTGGGCGTCGCGGGCTTTGCCCTGCAGCCGGCGCTGCCTGGACGACCAGGTCGGTTTCGTCGCCCGGCGTTCGGTGGGCACCTCGGCCGCGGCGTCGACCAGCGCCTGCAGCCGCGCCAGCGCGTCGGCCTGGTTGCGCGGCAGGCTGCGGTGGGTCTGCGCCTTGATGACGACGACGCCGTCGGCGCCGATGCGCTGGTCGGGTGTCGCCAGCAGTCGCTCCTTGATCGGATCGGGCAGCGACGAGGCGCGGATGTCGAAACGCAGGTGCACCGCGTTCGACACCTTGTTGACGTTCTGGCCGCCGGCGCCCTGGGCGCGGATCGCCGCGAACTCGACCTCGCGGCGGTCGACGCGCGGCGGTGCGGCCATCAGTCTTCGGCGACGCGCATCGTCACGCGCGGCGCGACGGCGCACATCAGCTCGTAGCCGATCGTGCCGGCGGCACGTGCCACCTCGTCGATCGGCAGCACGCTGCCGCCCGGGCCGCGGCCCCAGAGCGTGACCTCGCTGCCGATGCCGGCATCGGGCAGTTCGCTCAGGTCGACCTCGAGCATGTCCATCGACACGCGGCCGATGGTGCGCGTGCGCCGGCCGTTCACCAGCGCCGGCGTGCCGGTCGGGCACAGGCGCGGGTAGCCGTCGGCGTAGCCGCAGGCGACGATGCCCACGCGCATCGGGCCCGGCGCGGTGAAGCTGCTGCCGTAGCCGACGGTGTCGCCGGCGGCCAGGGTCTGCGTGGCGATGATGCGCGAGCGCAGCGTCATCGTCGGCTGCAGGTCCCAGTGGGCGATGTCGTGTTCGGGGAAGTCGGGTGCGCTGCCGTACAGCAGGATGCCGGCGCGAACCCAGTCGTTCCTGACGCCGTGGCGCAGCAGCGCGGCGCTGTTGGACAGGCAGCGTTCGCCGGGCAGGTCGTGCGTGGCGGTCTCGAAGGCCGCGATCTGGTGCGCGATGCCGCGCGCGCCGTCGGCGTCGGAGAAGTGCGTGATCGCCGAGATCTCATCGACCTGCGGCAACGCGCCCAGCCGCGCCCAGGCGCCGCGGAAGGCCGCCGGCGTGAAGCCCAGACGGTTCATGCCGCTGTTGAGCTTGAGGAAGACGCGGTGCGGGCGGTGCGTCTTGTGCGCCGCCAGCCAGTCGATCTGCTCGTCGCAGTGCACCGCGTGCCACAGGTCCAGGCGCGAACACAGTTCCAGGTCGCGTGGTTCGAACACGCCTTCGAGCAGCAGGATCGGCCCGCGCCAGCCCAGCGTGCGCAGGCGCTCGGCTTCGTCCAGGTCCAGCAGCGCGAAGCCGTCGGCGCCGCGCAATCCGTCGTAGACGCGCTCGATGCCGTGGCCGTAGGCGTTGGCCTTGACGACCGCCCAGACGCGGGCGTCGGGAGCCTGTGCGCGGGCGCGTTGCAGGTTGTGGGCGAGGGCCGGAACGTGGACGAGAGCTTCGATGGGGCGGGGCATGGCCGGATCATTTTGCCAGCCGGATCGTGTCTTCCATCCTTCGGAACGACGATGCCACCGTGCTATAAACCGCCAGCCCGAAAGGATGGAGAGACAGGACTGGCGCCCGGAACCGGCGTCCCCGGCTGGTGCGCGACAGATGAAAAAAGGTTTCTCGACCATCATGTCGGCGCAGTTCTGCAGCTCGCTGGCCGACAACGGGCTCACCGTCGCCGCGATCGAACTGCTGCGCAGCAGCCACGCGCCGAGCTGGCATGTGCCGGTTCTCGCGGTCGTCTTCGCGCTCTTCTACGTCGTGCTCGCGCCCTTCCTCGGCGCCTTCGCCGACGCGATCCCGAAGGGCCGGGTGATGCTGATCTCCAACGGCATCAAGATCGTCGGCTGCCTGCTGATGCTCTTCGGCGGCCATCCGCTGCTGGCGTACTCGATCGTCGGCCTGGGCGCGGCGGCGTATTCGCCGGCCAAGTACGGGATCCTCACCGAGCTGCTGCCGCCGTCGCAGCTGGTCAAGGCCAACGGCTGGATCGAAGGCCTGACGATCGCCAGCGTGATCCTCGGCACCGTGCTCGGCGGCCAGCTCGTCGGGCCGCACATCTCGCCGGTGCTGCTGGGCATCGACCTGCCGTACGTCGACACCGGCATCGACATGCCGGCCGAAGCGGCGATCTGCGTGCTGCTGGTGATCTACGCGCTGGCGGCGCTGTTCAACCTCTACATCCCGCGCACCGACGCGCCGCTGCAGCCGCTGCCGTCCAACCCGCTGACGCTGGTGCGCGACTTCTCGCGCTGCAACGCCCGCCTGTGGTCGGACAAGCTGGGCCAGATCTCGCTGGCGACGACGACGATGTTCTGGGGCGTCGGCGGCAACCTGCGCATCATCGTCTTCCCCTGGGCCGCCGCGGCGCTGGGCTACACGACGACCCAGGCCTCGTCGCTGGCCGGCGTGGTGTCGGTCGGCGTCGCCGTCGGGGCCGTGCTGGCGTCGATGCGCATGCGCCTGGACCGCGCCACCGCGGTGATCCCGCTGGGCGTGCTGATGGGCGTGCTGCTGATGGGGCTCAACCTGATCCGCGACCTGTCGGTGGCGATCCCGTTCCTGCTGCTGCTCGGCGCCGCCGGCGGCTACCTCGTCGTGCCGATGAACGCGCTGCTGCAGCACCGCGGCCACAACCTGATGGGCGCCGGCCGTTCGATCGCGGTGCAGAACTTCAACGAGCAGGCCTGCATCCTGGCGCTGGGCGCCTTCTACGCCGGCATGACGCGTTTCGAGCTCTCGGCCTTCGCCGCGATCACGGTCTTCGGCCTGGTCGTCGCCGGCATCATGGAGACGATCCGCCGCTGGCACCGGCGCAACGTCATCGAGCACAAGGACGAGGTCGAGCGCCTGCTCGTGATCGCACGCACCGATGGCCATTGACGCCGCCGCGCCGCGCGCCGGCAGTCCCGGCGCGGCGGCGCCGGCGCTCGCGCTGCTGGCCAACGCCTTCGTCTGGGGCGTCTCGTGGTGGCCGTTCCGCGAACTGCAGGCGCTCGGCCTGCACCCGCTGTGGGCCACGGTCGCGGTCTACGGCAGCGTCGTCGTCGTCATCAGCCTCTGGCGGCCCTCGGCCTGGCGCGAGCTGCTGCGCACGCCGGTGCTGTGGGTGCTGGTTGCCGCCGCCGGCACGACCAACGCGACCTTCAACTGGGGCGTGACCGTCGGCGACGTCGTGCGCGTCGTGCTGCTGTTCTATCTGATGCCGCTGTGGACCGTGCTACTGGCGCGGCTGCTGCTGCACGAGCGGCTGACACGCGCCGCGGCGCTGCGTGTCGCGATGGCGCTGGCCGGCGCCGCCGTCGTGCTCTGGCCCGAAGGCGGCGGCCTGCCGCTGCCGCGCACGCTGCCCGAATGGCTGGGCATCGCCGGCGGCTTCAGCTTCGCGCTGAACAACGTGATGCTGCGCCGCGAGGCGCACCGGCCGCAGTCGGCGCGTGCGCTGGCGATGTTCCTCGGCGGCGTCGTCGTCGCCGGGCCGCTGGCGGCGACGCTGGCCGCGCACGGCGCGGTGCCGATGCCGCCCGCCCCGGCGCCGGGCTGGATCGCCGGCGCGCTGCTGCTGGCGGTGTTCTTCCTCGGCGGCAACCTGGCGCTGCAGTACGGCGCGGCGCGATTGCCGGCCAACGCGACGGCGGTGGTCATGATCACCGAGGTGCTGTTCGCCTCGGTGTCCGCGGCGCTGCTGGGTGCGGCGGCGATCACGCTGCCGCTGCTGGCCGGCGGCGCGCTGATCGTCGGCGCGGCACTGCTGGCGGCGCGCTGAATCAGTGGCTGGCCGGCGCCGCGGCGCGCGGCGGCCGCGACACCAGGCGCGTCAGCTCGTCGTCGTCCAGCGGCTTGCCCAGGTAGGCGTCGGCGCCGGCGAGCGCGCCGCGCACGCGGTCAATCTCGCCGTGCTGCGCCGACAGCAGCACCAGCACCGCGCCACGCGCGCCCGGGCTGGGCTGGCGGCGCAGCCGGCGGCACAGCGCCAGGCCGTCGAGCTCGCTGGCCTCGCCGAGCTCGACCTCGACGAAGACGAACTCGAAACGCTGGCGCGCCAGGCGTTCGAGCGCCTGGCCGCTGGTGCGCGCGGCGATGCTGGGCAGCCCCAGGCGCTGCAGCCGCCCGGCCAGGTGGCGGGTGGCGACCTCGCTGTCGTCGACGATCAGGGCGTGCGGCAGGGCCCGTTCGGGTGCCGGCGCCGGCCCACGCAGCGCGACGATGGCGTCGAGTTCGCGCAACAGCAGCAGCGCGTCCATCGGCCGCGGCATCCAGGCGGCGGCGCCTTCGGGCGCGTGGCGGCCGACGAACACCGCGTCGCCGACGCGGCCGGCGGCCGAGGCGGTGAGCACGGCATCGACGTCGTCGGCGTCGACGACGAGGAAGTCGGCCTGCTCGGCGTCGGCGACCAGCACGTAGCCCGGCTCGCGCGTGGCCGCCAGGCGAACGCAGCAGCCGAGCGTGCTGCGCTCGAAGGCGCTGAAACCGAGCAGGTGAAGGCGGTGCAACATGGCGGGGAACATGCTGCGCGGCGCCGCTTCGCCCTGTCAACGCCGGTCATGGGATGGGGGCTTACGATGCACGTTTCGTCACGACCGGAGCTTCGATGGCCGCGACCCTGTCCGATTTCGACGCCGTCACGATCGACGGCCAAGCCGCACCGCTGGCTGCCTATGAAGGCCGGGTGGTGCTCGTCGTCAACACCGCCAGCCGCTGCGGCTTCACGCCCCAGTTCGCCGGGCTCGAGGAGCTCTGGCAGCGCTACCGCGATCGCGGCCTCGTGATCCTGGGATTCCCGAGCAACGAGTTCGGTGGCCAGGACCCGGGAACGAACGACGAGATCGCCTCGTTCTGCCAGCTGAACTACGGCGTCAGCTTCCCGATGATGGCCAAGGTGAAGGTCAACGGCGGCGACGCGCATCCGTTGTGGCAATGGCTCACCACCGAGGCGCGCGGCGTGCTCGGCACCCAGGCGGTGAAGTGGAACTTCACCAAATTCCTCGTCGGCCGCGACGGACGCGTGTTGAAGCGTTACGCGCCGACGGACTCCCCGGCCTCGCTGGCCGCCGACATCGAGAAAGCGCTTTCGGCATGACCGTCTTCTCCCACCTCGAGCCCTACGCGGGCGACCCGATCCTGTCGCTGAACGAGGCCTTCGGCCGCGACCCGCGCCCGGCCAAGGTGAACCTGTCGATCGGCATCTATTTCGACGACGCCGGCCGCATCCCGGTGCTGGACTGCGTGCGTCAGGCCGAGGCCCAGCTGCTGGCCGAAGCCGGCCCCAAGCCCTACCTGCCGATGGAAGGCTCGGGCCCGATGCGTGCTGCGGTGCAAACGCTGCTCTTCGGCGCCGGCAGTGCCGCCGTCGCCGACGGCCGCGTCGCGACGCTGCAGACCATCGGCTCCAGCGGCGGCCTGAAGGTCGGCGCCGACTTCCTGAAGCGCTGGTTCGCGGCGAGCACGGTCTGGGTCAGCGACCCGACCTGGGACAACCACCGCTCGATCTTCGAAGGTGCCGGCATGGCCGTGAAGGCCTACCCGTACTACGACGCGGCCACCGGCGGCGTCGCCTTCGAGCGCCTGTGCGAGACGCTGCGCGGCCTGCCGGCCGGCGACGTCGTGCTGCTGCATGCCTGCTGTCACAACCCGACCGGCGTCGACCTGTCGCCGGCGCAGTGGGGCGAGCTGGTGGCGATCGTGCGCGAGCGCGGGCTGATCCCGTTCCTGGACATCGCCTACCAGGGCTACGGCGACGGCATCGAAGAGGACGCGTTCGCGATCCGCGCGCTGGCCGACGCCGGGCTGTCGTTCTTCGTCTCGAACTCGTTCTCCAAGAGCATGAGCCTGTACGGCGAACGCGCCGGCGCGCTGTCGGTGGTCTGCGCGGATCGTGCCGAGGCCGATCTCGTGCTCGGCCAGATGAAGGCCACCGTGCGCCGCAACTACTCCAGCCCGGGGCTGCACGCCGCCGGCGTCGTCGCGCGTGTGCTCGGCGAGCCGGGGCTGCGCGCCTCGTGGGAGGCCGACGTCGCGGCGATGCGCGAGCGCATCCTGGCGATGCGCCGCGCGCTGCACGAGGTGCTGGCGGCGCGCAAGCCGGGGCGCGACTTCGGCTACTTCCTCAGCCAGCGCGGCATGTTCAGCTACACCGGGCTGTCGCCGCAGCAGGTCGACCGGCTGCGCGAGGAGTTCGGCGTCTACCTCGTGCGCTCGGGCCGCATCTGCGTCGCCGGGCTCAACAGCGGCAACGTCGAACGCACCGCCGAGGCGATCGCCGCCGTCGTCTGAGCCTGGACGCAGGACGCCGGAAGGCGTTCTGCGCCTGCCGAAGGCCCGAGCGCGATTTCACGCGCGAGGGCTGAGCCTTACTCGGCCGGGATCTCCCGGCCGACCGCCTGCTGCACCAGCGTGCGCAGCCAGCGGTGCGCCGGGTCGCCGTCCTGGCGCACCGGCCACACCATGTGCACGCCCACCGGCGGCAGCGTCACTGGCGCCGGCAGCGCCCGCGTCAGCAGCCGCTGCGGCGTGCCGGTCGCGGCGATGAAGGACAGCGGCAGCGCCGTGATCAGGTCCGACTGCGTGACGACGCGGCCGGCGGTGTAGTACTGGTTGACGGTCAGCACGATGCGCCGCCGCCGGCCGATGGCGGCCAGGGCCTCGTCGATCATGCCGTGCGGCCGCCCCGAGAAGCTGACCAGCACGTGGTGCGCCTCGCAGAAGGCGTCGAGCGTCAGCGACTCGGCCAGCGGATGGCCGCGGCGCATCACGCAGACGTAATGGCTGCGGTGCAGCTGGCGGTGCAGCAGGCCCGACGGCGGGCCGTCGGCGACGATCGCCGCGATCGCCTCGGGGAAGTGGCCGACGGCCAGATCGGCCTCGCCGTCGCGCAGCATCGCGCGCGGGTCGCGGCTGGTCAGCGGCACCAGCCGCAGGTCGACACGCGCCTGGCGGGCCTCGATCGCACGCACGAGGATCGGTGTCAGCACCGAGGCCGGCGCGTCCGACATCGCGATGCGGAAGGTGGCCTCCTGGGTGCGGGCGTCGAACTGCTGCGGCGCCAGCGCACGCTGCATCTCGGCCAGGCCTTCGCGCACCACCGGCCAAAGCGCCAGCGCGCGCGGCGTCGGCTTCATGCCGTGCGCGCCCCGCACGAACAGCGCTTCGCCGACCGCTTCGTGCAGCCGTTTCAGCGAGTGGCTGGCCGCCGGCTGCGTCACCGCCAGCACTTCGGCGGCGCGCGTCAGGCTGCCTTCGGCCATCACCGCGTCGAAAACACGCAGCAGGTTCAGGTCCAGCGTGCGGAAGTTCATGAACCGATTGTGATATGCACGCCGCTTATGCGGCTGATGCAAAACATTCAATGGATCGACATGGGGTAAACCCTGAAAATGCGTCCATCGCAGCCCCACAAGGGCTGTGCCGACAGGAAAGATGATGGGCATGTACGTTGAAGTCCAATCGGTCGCACCCGCGCAGGAGACCCCTCGCGGTTCGCTGATCGCCGCCGAGCTGTTCGCTCGCCTGATGAAGCGCCTGACGCCGCATCCGCACACCCCGGAGCGCGTCCACGACGTCGCGATGGTTCGTGAGCTCGCGCACCAGGTCGAAAACACCGACCCCGGTTTCGCCGCCGACTTGTTCGCCGCGGCCGCCCGCCACGAAGGCCTGGGCGACTGATCACTCCTGGCGGCCTGACCAGCCGCACCCTCGACGGCCCCGACGCTTCCCGCGCTGGGGCCGTTTTTCGTCCGGGCCGCTCGGCCGGGCGGCTGCGGCGCATCGGGCATCATTGGCCGCGATGTCCGTGTTCCTGCTGCGCCGTTTCGCGACCTTCGTGCTGACCCTGGTCGCCGCGTCGGCGATCGTCTTCGTCGTGCTCGACCTGCTGCCCGGCAGCGCCGCCGAGGTGGTGCTGGGCGAGACCGCGACGCCGGAGGCGGTGGCCGCGCTCGAGGCCCGGCTGGGCCTGGACCGGCCGCCGGTGCAGCGTTATGCCGACTGGGTCGGCGGCCTGCTGCACGGCCGCACGGCCGACAGCATCGCCTACGACACGCCGACCGCCGAGCTGATCGCCGAGCGCCTGCGTGTGTCCTTGCCGCTGGCGGCGCTGGCGATGGCGCTGACCGTCGCCGTCGCGCTGGCCGCCGGCGTCTATGCCGCCGCCCGCCGCGGCCGCGCCGGCGACGTCGGCGTGATGATCGCCACCCAGCTCGGGCTGGCGGTGCCGGGCTTCTGGCTGGCGATGCTGCTGATCCTGCTGTTCGCGGTGCAACTGCAGTGGGTCGGCGCCGGCGGTTTTCCAGGCTGGACCGAGGACGAGGGCGGCGGCGTCGTCGAGGGCCTGAAGGCGCTGTTGTTGCCGGCGCTGGCGCTGGCCGCGGTGCAGGCGGCGATCCTGGCGCGCGTCACGCGTTCGGCGGTGCTCGACACGATGGGCGAGGACTACGTGCGCACCGCGCGCGCCAAGGGCCTGTCGCGGGCGCAGACGCTGCGCCGCCACGTGCTGCGCAACGCCGCGATCCCGGTGCTCACCGTCGCCGGGCTGCAGTTCGCCAACCTCGTCACCGGCACGATCGTCGTCGAGAACGTCTTCGTGCTGCCGGGGATCGGCCGGCTGGTGTTCCAGGCGGTGGCCAACCGCGACCTGGTCGTCGTGCGCGACGTCGTGCTGCTGCTGGCGGCGCTGGTCGTCGTCGTCAACTTCGTCGTCGACGTGCTCTACGCGATCGTCGATCCGCGGCTGCGCCACGCATGAGGCACGACGGTCCTTCCTTCGCCGCGCGGGCGCGGCGCAGCCCCGGTTTCGTGCTCGGCGCGCTGCTGAGCGGCGCCGTCGTGCTGATGGCGCTGGTCTCGCTGGCCTGGACGCCGTGGGCGCCCGACGAACTGGACATCGCGGCGCGGCTGCAGCCGCCGTCGGCCGCGCACTGGCTGGGCACCGACAGCCTGGGCCGCGACATCGTCTCGCTGCTGATGGCCGGCGCGCAGACCAGCCTGCTGGTCGGCGTAGTCGCCGTGGCGATCGGCCTGGTCACCGGCGTCGCGCTCGGCTGCCTGGCGGCGGCGCGCCGCGGCTGGGTCGACGAGCTGGTGATGCGCGCCGCCGATTTCGGCTTCGCCTTCCCGGCGCTGCTGTCGGCCTTGCTGCTCGCCGCCGTGCAGGGGCCGGGCCTGGCGACCAGCGTCGTCGCGATCGGGCTCTACAACGTGCCGGTCTTCGCGCGCATCACACGCGGCGCGGCGCTCGGCGTCTGGGCACGCGAGTACGTGCTGGCCGCGCGCGCCGCCGGCAAGGGCGGCTGGCGCATCACGCGCGACCACGTGCTGCCCAACATCGCCGCCCCGATCGTCGTGCAGGCGACGATCGCCTTCGCGACCGCGATCCTCGCCGAGGCGGCGCTCAGCTACCTGGGCCTGGGCACGCAGCCGCCGCGGCCGAGCTGGGGGCGCATGCTCAACGAGGCGCAGACGCAGTGGTTCCAGGCGCCTATGCAGGCCGTCTACCCCGGCCTCGCGATCATGGTCGCGGTGCTCGGCCTGAACCTGCTCGGCGACGGCCTGCGCGACCTGCTGGATCCGCGCCTGGCCCGCTCCGCGCCCGGTGCGCGCTGATCACCGTACTCAAGGAGCCGCCATGGCCCGCAATGTCGAGATCAAGGTCCGTGTCGAGTCGCTCGAACCGCTGCGCGAGCGCGCCGCCGCGCTGGCCGGAGCACCGCTCGAGCTGATCGAGCAGGACGACGTCTTCTACGACGTCGCGCGCGGCCGGCTGAAGCTGCGCCGCTTCGCCGACGGCTCTGCCGAGCTCATCCATTACGAACGCCCCGACGGCGACGGTGCGCGCCTGTCGGACTACGAGCGTGTCGCCGTCGGCCAGGCGGCCGAGGCGCTGCATCGGGTGCTGGAACGCGGGCTGGGCCTGCGTTCACGTGTGCGCAAGCAGCGCTGGCTGGCGCTCGTCGGCCGCAGCCGGCTGCATCTGGACCGTGTCGAGGGTCTCGGCGACTTCGTCGAGATCGAGGTCGTGCTCGCCGACGGCGAGTCCGAGGCCGATGGCCGCGCCGTCGCCGAGGGCCTGCTGGAAGCCCTCGATCTGGCCGACGCGGCGCGCGTCCCGACCGCTTACGCCGACCTCCCGCCGGCCGCGGCCTGAGCCGGAAACCACATTGCCCGGCGATTCGTTGTGGCGGTGCAACAAAATAGGCTGTTGCTTCCATGCCGCAAGGGACGGCTGCAGGCGGTGCCGCCGGGGCCTCATCGCCCTCCCGGACGCGGTGGCGGAACTGTCACGCAAGCCCTTTACGCGGGGGCGCGCGTCGTGCGAGCGCGAGTAGCCACCATGCATGACCGGACATCGGACGCAATGCGGGTTTATTATTCCTGCTGGTGCATGACACTATTGCTTTGGAAGAGCTAGTTGAGCCTTCTGGGGGTTCGTAGCCTTCCAGTCGCTGAGGTGCCGCCTCGCTGCGGCCTGTGTGTCTGAATCCCATCCCCCAACGAGGAATCCATATGAAGAAGTCCCTCATTGCCATGGCCGTCCTGGCCGCTGCCGCCGGCAGCGCGTCGGCCCAGTCGTCGGTGACCGTGTTCGGCATCCTGGACGTGGCCGTGCGTCACGTCGACGGCGACGGCACCACCAAGACCCTGCTGTCCAGCGGCGGTCTGAGCACCGGCCGCATCGGCTTCCGCGGCATCGAAGACCTGGGCGGCGGCCTGAAGGCCGGCTTCTGGCTCGAGTCGCAAATCAACGCCGACGACGGCACGCAGCCCAATGCCCGCTTCTGGCACCGCCGTTCGACGGTCAGCCTGATCTCCGACTCCCTCGGCGAAGTTCGCCTGGGCCGTGACTTCACGCCGACCTACAACGCGTTCGCCGACTACGACGCCTTCGGCGACAACGGCGTGGCGAAGTTCTCCGATCTGTTCAAGCCGCGCACCGTGAGCGGCGCCTCTGCGCAGACCGGCACCCGTGCTGACAACCAAGTCAGCTACATCCTCCCGACGACCCTGGGCGGCATCTACGGCCAAGGCTCCGTCGCCGCCGGCGAAGGCACCAAGGGCGCCAAGTACTACGGTGGCCGTCTGGGCTACAAGAGCGGTCCGTTCGACATCAGCGCCGCCTACGGCCAGACCGAGCTGGCTTCCAGCGACGACAAGTTCAAGCTGTTCGTCGTCGGCGGTTCGTATGACTTCGGCGTCGCCAAGATCCTGGCTGCCTACCAAGAGTCGAAGTACGACGTCGGCGCCGCTGCTTTCGACGGCCTGAAGGACAAGCTGCTGACGGTCGGCGCGACGGTGCCGGTCGGCGCCTTCGTGATCCGCGCGTCCTACGACAAGGTCAAGGCCGACGACGACAAGAACGCCGACCGCTTCTCGGTCGGTGGCGTCTACAACCTGAGCAAGCGTACCGCCTTCTACGGCACGTACTCGGTCATCGACAACGACGACAAGGGCACGTTCGTGGTCTCCGACAGCCCGGCCGTGGCCGCTGGCAAGAAGTCGCAAGGCCTCGAAGTCGGCGTCCGCCACTCGTTCTGATCGCGATCGGGCAGGCTGCCTTCGGGCAGCCGGCCCGTCGACTCAGCAAGCCCCGGTGCTTCGGCGCCGGGGCTTTTTTCATGGGCGCCGCGGCCGGCGCGCTATCGTTGTCGCCCGCCGTGTCCCCGATGTACGAGTCTTCCGAACTGCTTGCCGTGCACGATCTGCGGGTCGTGCTGCCGACCGCGACCGGTGACGGTGCCGCGCTGGACGGCGTCTCCTTCGCGCTGGGCCGTGGCGGTACGCTGGGCCTGATCGGCGAGTCCGGCTGCGGCAAGTCGCTGACTGCGCTGGCCTTGATGGGCCTGCTGCCGGAGGCGGCACGCACCTCCGGCTCGATCCTTTTCGAAGGCCGCGAGCTGACGACGCTCGCCGAACGCGACTGGTGCGCGCTTCGCGGCGACCGCCTGGCGATGGTCTTCCAGGAGCCGATGACGGCGCTGAACCCGCTGCACACCGTCGGTCGCCAGATCGCCGAGCCGCTGCGCCTGCACCGCGGGCTGTCGGCGGCGGCCGCGCGTGCCGAGGCGCTGCGCCTGCTCGAACGTGTGCACCTGCCCGACGCAGCGCGCCGGCTCGACGCCTACCCGCACCAGCTCTCCGGCGGCCAGCGCCAGCGGGTCGTCATCGCGATCGCGCTGGCCTGTTCGCCCGACCTGCTGATCGCCGACGAGCCGACGACCGCGCTCGACGCCACCGTGCGCCGCGAGGTGCTGGACCTGATCGCCGAACTGCGCGCCGACACCGGTATGGCGCTGCTGCTGATCAGCCACGACCTGGGCGTGATGGCGCAGTCGGTCGAGCGCCTGCTCGTGATGTACGCCGGCGTCGTCGTCGAGAGCGGCCCGACGGCGGCCGTCTTCGAGCGCCTGGCGCATCCGTACACACGCGCGCTGTTCGCCGCCCAGCCGCGGCTGGGCCTTGCGCGCGGCACGCGGCTGGCGACGATCCCGGGCCGCGTGCCGGCGCTGGGCGAACGCGTCGCCGGCTGCCCCTTCGCCGAGCGCTGCCCACGCGCGGTCGCGGACTGCCGCGTGGCGCTGCCGGCGCCGGTCGCCGTCGGCCCGGGCCACGAGGCGCGCTGCATCCGCCTGCATACATGACGGCGCCGTTGCTGCAGGTCGAAGGGCTGGCCAAGCGCTACCGCCTGCCGCGCGAGCACCTGTTCGCGCCGGCGCCCGAACTGCAGGCGCTGAGCGAAGTGCACTTCAGGCTCGAAGCCGGGCGCACGCTGGGCATCGTCGGCGAATCCGGCTCGGGCAAGAGCACGCTGGCGCGCCTGGTGATGGCGCTGGAGGCGCCGAGCGCCGGCCGCGTGCTGCTCGACGGCGAGGACCTGCACACGCTGGCGCCCGAGGCGCTGCGGCGCGCGCGCGCCAAGTTCCAGATGGTCTTCCAGGATCCGTACGGTTCGCTGGACCCGCGGCGCAGCGTGCTGCAGACCGTCACCGAGCCGCTGGCCGTGCTGCACGGTGCCGGGCGCGACGAGCAGCTTGCACGCGCCGTCGAGGTGCTGGAGGCCGTCGGCCTGGGCCCGGCCGACCTGCCGAAGTTCCCGCACGAGTTCAGCGGCGGCCAGCGCCAGCGCATCGCGATCGCACGCGCGCTCGTCACGCGGCCGAAGCTGATCGTCGCCGACGAGCCGGTCAGCGCGCTCGACGTCTCGGTGCAGGCGCAGGTGCTGAACCTGATGCAGGACCTGCAGGAGCGCTACGGCGTCGCCTACCTCGTCATCAGCCACGACCTGGCCGTCGTCGACCTGGTCAGCGACGAGGTGCTGGTGCTCTACCAGGGCCGTGTCGTCGAACGCGGCACGCCGGAGCGGCTGTTCCGCGCCCCGGAGCATCCGTACACGCGCCGGCTGCTGGCGGCGGCCCTTGGCGCAGAATCGCGCCGCGATGAACCCCTCCCGTAGAACCGTCAACACGCTGCTGGCCGGCCTGCCGCTGGCCGCGGCGCTGCCCTCAGCGCAAGCCCAGGCGACGAAGAAGCGCCTCGTGCTCGGCATGGTGCTCGAGCCGCCCGGCCTGGACCCGACCGTCGCGCCGGCCGCCGCGATCGGCGAGATCGTGCATTACAACGTGCTCGAAGGGCTGACGAAGATCGGCATGGACGGCCGCGTGTCGCCGCTGCTGGCCGAGTCCTGGACCGTCTCGCCCGACGGCAAGAGCTACGTCTTCCGGCTGCGCCGCGGCGTCGCCTTCTCCGACGGTGCGCCCTTCGACGCCCAGGCCGTGAAGTGGAGCTTTCGAGCGCGCGCGCGCCGACGGCAGCACGAACAAGGCGAAGAAGGCGGTGTTCGACAACATCGCCCGCATTACCGTCGAGAACCCGCAGACCGTCATCCTGACGCTGGCCAACGCCGACGCGACGCTGCCGTTTCGCCTCGGCGAGAGCAGTGCCGTCATCCTGCACCCGGCCAGCGCCGCGAATGCCGCGACGCGGCCGGTCGGCACCGGCCCGTACCGCGTCGAGGACTGGCGGCGCGGCGTCAGCGTCACGCTGGCGAAGTGGGCCGGCCACCGCGACGCCGCGCGCGTGGCGCTCGAACGGGTCGTCTTCCGCTTCATCAACGACCCGGCGGCCCAGGTCGCGGCGCTGCTGGCCGGCGACGTCGACGCGATGCCGCGTTTCGCCGCGCTGCAGGCGCTGCCGCAGTTGCGTGCCGACCGGCGTTTCGTCGTCGAGGTCGGCGCCACCGCCGGCAAGGGCATCCTGGCCGTCAACAACCGCCGCAAGCCGTTCGACGACGTGCGCGTGCGCCGCGCGCTGACGCACGCCATCGACCGCCGCGCCTTCATCGCGGGCGCCCAGGAAGGCCTGGGCACGCCGATCGGCAGCCATTTCGCGCCCACCGACAGCGGCTACGTCGACCTGTCGGGCCTCGTCGCCTACGACCCCGACAAGGCGCGGGCGCTGCTGAAGGACGCCGGCGTGACGACGCCGCTGCACGTCACGCTGACGCTGCCGCCGCCGCCGTACGCACGCAAGGGCGGCGAGATCGTCGCCGCGATGCTGGCCAAGGTCGGCGTCGTCGCCAAGATCGAGAACGTCGAGTGGGCGCAGTGGCTGTCGGGTGCGTTCAAGGGCCAGTTCGACCTCACGCTGATCAACCACGTCGAGCCGCTGGACTACGCCACCGCCTACGCCGACCCGAAGTACTACTTCGGCTACGACAGCGCCGACTTCCGCCGCCTGGTCACGACGCACGCCGCGAGCAACGACGTGCGCGAGAAGGCGCGGCTGTGGCGCGAGATCCAGCGCAAGCTGGCCGACGACGCGGTCAACGTCTTCCTCTGGAACCCGGCGCAGGTGGCGGTCTGGCGCAAGGGCCTGCGCGGGCTGTGGACACGCTCGCCGATCTTCGCCAACGACCTCGCCGCCGTCTCCTGGGGCGCCTGATGGCGGCGCTGCACACGCTCGACGCCGCGACGCTGGCCACGCTGTACCGGCGCCGCGAGCTGTCGCCGGTGGAGGCCACGCGGGCCGTCATCGAGCGTGTCGAACAGCTCGAACCGACGCTGCACGCCACCTGGGGCATCGACCCCGAGGGCGCGCTCGCCGCCGCGGCCGAGTCCGAGGAACGCCACCGCCGCGGCCGGCCGCTGTCGGCGCTGGACGGCGTACCGGCGATGCTGAAGGAGAACATCGGCACACGCGGCTGGCCCAAGCCGCTGGGCTGCGCCGCCGTCGACGCAGCACCCGAAGCCGAGGACTCGCCGCCCGCGGCGCGCCTGCGCGAAGCCGGCTGCGTCTTCGTCGCGCGCACGACGATGCCCGACTACGGCATGCTGTCCTCGGGGCTGTCCAGCCTTCACGCCGCAGCGCGCAACCCGTGGAACCCGGCGCTGACGCCGGGCGGCAGCAGTGCCGGCGCGGGCGCCGGGGCCGCGGCCGGCTACGGCCCGCTGCACGTCGGCACCGACATTGGCGGCTCGATCCGCCTGCCGGCCGGGTGGTGCGGCGTCGTCGGCTTCAAGCCCAGCCTGGGCCGCGTGCCCATCGTGCCGCCGTACGCCGGCCGCTGCGCCGGGCCGATCACACGCACCGTGGCCGACGCCGCGCTGCTGATGGCCGAGCTGTCGCGCCCCGATGCGCGTGACGCGACCAGCCTGCCGCCGCAGGTCATCGCCTGGGACCGGCTCGACGACCTAGACCTGCGCGGCCTGCGCCTGGGCCTGCTGCTAGACGCCGGTTGGGGCCTGGCGCCCGAGCCGCGCCACGTCGAGATCGTCGTCGCCGCCGCACGCGCCTTCGAAGCCGCCGGTTGCATCGTCGAGCCGCTGGCGCCGTTCACGACGCCCGCGATGGCCGAGGGCATCGACCTGTTCTGGCGCATGCGCTCCTGGCTGGACCTGCAGGCGCTGCCGCCCGGGCGGCGCGAGCGGGTGCTGCCCTTCATCCGCGACTGGGCCGGCCGCGGTGCCGGCTACAGCGCCGCCCAGGTCTTCGACGGCCAGGCCCAGATGGCGGCGCTGCGCGATGCCGCGGTGGCCGCCTGCGCGCCGTTCGACCTCGTGCTCTCGCCGGTGGCGCCGGTGCCGGCCTTCCCGGCGCTGCACGCCAGCCCGACGAACGACCCGGCGCAGGCGATGGCGCACATCGGCTTCACGCTGCCGTTCAACATGAGCGAGCAGCCGGCCATCGCCGTGCCGGCCGGCATGACGGCCGACGGCCTGCCGGTCGGGCTGCAGATCGCCGGCCGGCGCCACGACGACCTCGGCGTGCTGCGCCTGGCGCGCGCCTGGGAGCGGCTGCGCCCGCCGCTGCCTGCCGGGCCTCCGATCTGAGCCTCGCCGGGCCTGTTACGCGCTCGCGCTACAGTCCCGCCATGGCGTTTTTCGATCTGCGAGGCAACCCCGTCGGCTGCGGTGTCGCCGCGGCGCGTGATGCCGCGGAGTCGGCGCTGTGGCGGCTGATGTCGTTCTACGACTCGCCGCTGGCCGATCTCGACGCGGCGATCGCGGCCGATCCCGGCTGGGCGATGCCTCATCTGATGAAGGCGGGCTGGCTGCTCGCCGCCACCGACCCGGGCGAACTCGGCGCCGTGGCCCAGCACCTCGACGCGGCGCGCGAGCGCCTGGGCGGCGCCGGCGTGCGCGAGCGCGCCCACCTGGAGGCGCTGCAACTGGTGCTCGAGGGCCGCTGGCACAACGCCTGCCGCCGCTGGGACGACCTGCTGCTCGAGTACCCGCGCGACGCGCTGGCGCTGCAGTGGTCGCACCAGTGGGATTTGCACCGCGGCGACACCGCCGGCATGCGCATGCGCCCGGCGCGTTCGCTGCCCGACTGGGACGGTGACGACCCGCTGTATCCCTTCGTGCTCGGCCTCTACGCCTTCGGGCTGGAGGAGTGCAACCTGTACCCGCAGGCCGAGGAGGCCGCGCGCCAGGCGCTGCAGGCCGACCGCCGGGTCACCTGGGCCGTGCACGCCGTGGCCCACGTGCTGGAGATGCAGGGCCGGCACGACGAAGGTTCGGCCTGGCTGCGCCTGCACCAGCACGACTGGGCCGAGGGCAACGCCTTCGCTTCGCACCTGTGGTGGCACAAGGCGCTGTTCCGCGTCGAGGCGATGGACTGCGCCGGCGTGCTGCGCCTGATCGACGGCCACCTGGCGGCCGAGACGCTGACGACGACGACGCAGCGTGTCGACGCCGCGGCGATGCTGTGGCGGCTGCACCTCGTCGGCGAGGACGTCTCGGCGCGGGCGCTGGCCCTGGTCGACGCCTGGGCCGACGCCGACGACGAGCCCGGCTACTACGCCTTCAACGACCTGCACCGCGTCACCGCGCTGATCGCCGCCGGCCAGGGGGGCCGCGCCGAACGCTGGGTGGCGCGCTGCGCCGAACGCGCGCTGGCGATCGACGACGCGCGCCGCGTCAACCACACGATGGCGCGCGAGGTCGGCCTGCCGCTGATGCGCGCCTTCCTCGCCTTCGCACGCGGCGACGTCGACACCGCAGCCGACATCCTCTACCCGGCGCGCATGTCGGCGCGTGCGCTCGGCGGCAGCCACGCGCAGCGCGACCTGATCGACCAGACCCTGCTCGCCGCGGCGGTGCAGGGCCGGCGGCGCAACCTCGGCCGCGCGCTGCTCAACGAGCGCCTGATGGCCAAGCCGGCGACGGCGCTGACGCGCCACTGGGTGGCGCGCCTGGGCCTGCCGCGCGAGGCGACAGCCTGAGGCCGCCGCGATGGCCACCCGGCGCGAAGAAGAACGCCTCAAGCGCCTGCGCACGCTGGACGAGCAGATCGCCGAGTCGCTGCGTGAGAGCCAGGACAACGGCGAGCTGAAGTCCGCGCCCAGCTGGGGCCGGCCGCTGGCGCTGGACGACGGCTACGACCAGACGCCCGACGGGCTGAAGATGCCGTTCAAGATCCTGAAGGACGCCGGCCACGTGCCGGCCGAGGTCGAGCTGATGCGCGAGATCGCCGCGCTGCAGGCCGAGTGCGACGCCGCGCCGGCCGCCGAGGCCGACACGCCGCCCTGGCGCGTCAAGCGCCAGCGCGTCGCCGAACTGCGCCAGCAGCTGGCGTTGCGTCTGGAGCACCTGCGCCGCAGCGCCAGCCTCTGATCGCCGCCCGGGCCGCGCCCGCGGGCGCACAATGCCGTGATCCAGTCGTCCGCGAGGGGTCATGTCCGAACACCACGCCCAGATCGAATGGCGGCGCCAGCCGGCCGAAGCCTTCACCGACCAGCGCTACAGCCGTCTGCACGCCTTGCGCTTCGACGGCGGCGCCGAGATCGCCGCCTCGGCCTCGCCGGCATCGGTGCCGCTGCCGTACGCCAACGCCAGCGCCGTCGACCCCGAGGAGCTGTTCGTCGCGTCGCTGGCCAGCTGCCACATGCTGTGGTTCCTGTCGCTGGCCGCCGGCGCCGGCTGGCGCGTCGATTCCTACATCGACGACGCCGTCGGCACGATGGGCCGCGACGAGCAGGGCCGCCCGTTCCTGACCACCGTGACGCTGCGCCCGCGTGTGCGCCTGGCCGGCGACGTCGCGCCCGAGGCGGCGCGGCTGGCGGTGCTGCACCACCGCGCGCACGAGGCGTGTTTCATCGCCAACTCGGTGAAGACCGAGGTGCGCCTGGAGCCGCAGCCGTGACGCGGCTGCGCACCGCGCGCCTCGTGCTGCGTGCGTTCGGCCCGGCCGACATCGAGCCTTATGCCGAGATGTGTGCCGACCCCGAGGTCATGCGCCACATCGGCGCTGGCGGCCCGGTCGAGCGCGACGTCGCTTGGCGCCAGGTGGCGCTGTTCATCGGCCACTGGACGCTGCGCGGCCACGGCATGTGGGCCGTCGAGCGCCAGAGCGACGGCCGCATGATCGGCCGCGCCGGCTTCATGCACCCCGAGGGCTGGCCCGGCTGCGAGCTCGGCTGGCTGTTCGCACGCGACGCCTGGGGCCAGGGCTACGCCCAGGAGGCGGCGCGTGCCGCGCTCGCCTGGGGCCGCGACGTGCGCGGCATCGTCTCGCCGATCAGCCTGATCCGGCCCGAGAACGAGCGCTCGATCCGCCTCGCCGAACGCCTGGGCGCGGTCGCCGACGCCGAGATCGACTTCCTCGGCGGCCGCGCCGGCGTCTGGCGCCACAGCGCCTAGGCGCGCAGCCAGTCGGCCAGCGCCGTGCGGCCGAGCCGAGCGCCGGCCGCCGGCGTCAGCGAGTCCGGCGCCAGCCGGCTGCCGAAGTAGCCCGCCTCGGGGTCGGTGACGACGCGCCGGCCGTCGCCGCGCGCGGCCAGCACCTGGCGCAGCAGGTCCTCGATCGGCATGGCCTGCGGGCCGCCGAGTTCCAGCACCGCACCCTGCGGCCCCTGCATCAGCACTTCGGCCAGCGCCGCGGCGACGTCGTCGCCGGCCACCGGCTGCATGCGCGCCGGCGGTGCATGCACGACGCCGTCGACGGTGCTGGCCTGGGCGACGGTCTCGAGGAACTCGAAGAACTGCGTCGCGCGCAGCACGGTGTACGGCAGGCCGCCGGTCGCGATCAGCTGCTCCTGGGCGAGCTTGGCGCCCAGGTAGGGGTGGCCGGGCAGGCGGTCGCAGCCGACGACCGACAGCGCGAGGTGGTGGCGCACGCCGGCGGCGGCGCCGGCCTGCAGCAGGCGGCGTGTCGAGGCCGCGAAGAACTGCTGCACCGCAGGCGCTTCGAACGACGGCGAGTTGCTGACGTCGACGACCGCGTCGGCGCCTTGCATCACCGCGTCCAGGCCTTCGCCGCTGACGGCGTCGACGCCGTGCGACGGCGATGCGATGGCGACGACGTGGCCGGCCTGGCGCAGGCGCGCGGCGAGCTTGCGGCCGATCAGCCCGCTGCCGCCGACGATGACGATCTTCATGGGAACTCCTTGCCCGAGGGGCGTGGCGGCGGCGCCCGTTGCGCCGCCTTCCCCCACAAGACGCGCGGGCCTGCGGTCTTGTGACGCCGGCCCGGCGTTTCAGTCGCGCGCCTGCCAGGCGGCCTGCAGCCGCGCCAGCTTGGCCGGGTTGCGCTGCACGCTGATGCGCAGGATGCGGCCGCCTTCGAACTCGAAGCTCTGAGCCGACTCCAGCCGGCCGTCGACGAAACGCAGCAGGCCCGGCCGGCCGTTCAGCCGCACCGGCTCCCAGCGCAGCCGTCCGGCCCAGCGCAGCGCATTGGCGAAGTACAGCTGGGCGATGCGGCGCGCCCCCAGCAGCGGGTGCGGCACGCTGGCCACCTGGCCGCCGCCGTCGCCTTGCAGGCTGGCGTCGGCGGCCAGCAGCGCCTGGATCGGCGCGAAGTCGCCGGCCGCCGTCGCGCGCGCGAAGGCCGCCAGCAGGCGTTCGTGTTCGCCTGCCGGGGCTTCGCCGCGCCGGGCCTCGTCGCCCAGCGCCGCCTTGGCGCGGCTCACCAGCTGGCGGCAGCCGGCCGGCGTCTTGCCGAGCATGCGCGCGAGCTCGTCGTAGTCCAGCTCGAACACCTCGCGCAGCAGGAAAGCGGCACGCGCGGCCGGCGTCAGGCGCTCCAGCAGCGCCTGCAGTGCCACCGACACCTCGCCCAGGCGTTCGAGTTCGTCCTCGGGCGACTCGGCCGTGCCGTCGCCGAGCACCGGCTCGGGTAGCCAGAGGCCGGGGTAGTGTTCGCGGCTGCGCCGCAGCGCGCGCAGCCGGTCGATCGCCAGCCGCGTCGCCGCCGTGACCAGCCAGGCCTCGGGGCTCTGGACCTCGTCGTCGTCGCACTGGCGCCAGCGCAGCCAGACGTCCTGCACCAGGTCGTCGGCGTCGGCCAGCGAGCCGAGCATGCGGTAGGCGATGCCGCGGACGCGGGCGCGGTGCTGGAGGAAGCTGCGGGTTCTGGGGTCCATGCTGCGGGATGGGCGGCGCACGAGGCTAACCCAATGCGCCGGCGCGTGCCCACATGGCGCAATTGCATTGCATCCTCCGGCAGTAGATCGCGGCCCGGCGTTGTGAAGGTCCGGAGAAACGGCCGCGGCACGAATTGCAAGCACGGCGCTGGCCCTGGTGTATTACGGGCGCGAATGTTGCCGGTTCACCGCGCCGGCGCATTGTTTGGCGCGATTCGGCGACCCGGGTTCGTGACGGTTGAAATGCGCGGCATTTCAGCCCGGTCCCGCGTGGTAAGTTCCGCGCTGCGCGGGCCGCCGGTCCGCGTATCACCCGCCGTCGCAAAAAGGCGGGCGGGCCGGTCGGCGCAACCGGTCCGCAGGGAGGACGCCGGTGGCTGCGCCAGTCCGGAACGACCATGTCCAAAACCTACAGCGAAGTCCTCCAGCAAATCGAGTCCTTGAAAGCGCAGGCCGAAAAGATCCGGCGCGAGGAAGTCGACGCCGTCATCGCGGCGATCCGCGAACAGATCGCCCAATACGGGCTGACGGCCGCCGATCTCGGCCTGACGGCGGCCAAACCGCGCACGCGCAAACGCAAGATCGTCGTCGCCAAATACCGCGACGACGCCGGCAATACCTGGGTCGGCCGCGGCAAACGCCCGCAATGGGTGCGCGACGCGCTGACCGCCGGCAAGACGCTGCAGGACCTGGAAGTGCGCGGCTGACGCGGCGCGCCGGGCGCTCGTTTATTCGGCGACCGTCTGGCGCACCGCGCGCTCCCAGCGCGCCATCAGCTCGGCGGCGCGCTCGCGCGCCATCGTCGGCAGGAAACGCCGCTCGGCCTGCCACAGCGCGGCGATCTGCGGACGGTCGCGCCAGACGCCGACGCCCAGCCCCGCGAGATAGGCCGCGCCGAGCGCGGTCGTCTCCGTCACCTGCGGGCGCACCACCGGAATGCCCAGCAGATCGGCCTGGAACTGCATCAGCAGGTCGTTGACGCAGGCGCCGCCGTCGACGCGCAGCTCCGACAGCGGCCGCCCGCCCTGGGTCGCGGCGTCGCGTGCCATCGCCTGCAGCAGTGCCGAGCTCTGGAAGGCGATGCTCTCCAGCGCCGCGCGTGCGATGTGCGCCACCGTGCTGCCGCGTGTCAGGCCGACGATGGTGCCGCGCGCGTCGGCGTTCCAGTAGGGTGCGCCCAGGCCGGTGAAGGCCGGCACGAACATCACGCCGCCGGCGTCGGGCACGCTCTCGGCCAGCGCCTGCACCTCGCCGCTGGCGCGGATCGCCTGCAGGCCGTCGCGCAGCCATTGCACGACGGCGCCGCCAATGAAGACGCTGCCTTCCATCGCGTACTCGCGTGCCGTGCCGCAGCGCGCCGCGGCGGTCGACACCAGGCCGTTGGCCGAACGCTCGAGGCGCTCGCCGGTGTGCATCAGCATGAAGCAGCCGGTGCCGTAGGTGTTCTTCGCCAGGCCGGGCTCGAAACACGCCTGGCCGAACAGCGCCGCCTGCTGGTCGCCGGCGACGCCGGCGATGGCGATCGGCGCGCCGAACAGCGCCGCGTCGGTCTCGCCGAACGCGTGGCTGGACGGCAGCACCTGCGGCAGCAGGCTGTCGGGCACGTGCAGCGCGGCCAGCAGCTCGTGGTCCCAGACGTCGTGTCGGATGTCGTAGAGCATCGTGCGCGACGCGTTGCTGACGTCGGTGGCGTGCACGCGGCCGCCGGTCAGCTTCCAGATCAGCCAGCTGTCGACGGTGCCGAAGGCCAGCTCGCCCTGCGCCGCGGCGAGGTGGGCGCCGTTCACGTGGTCCAGGATCCAGCGGATCTTGGTCGCCGAGAAATACGGGTCGATGACCAGGCCGGTGCTGCGTCGCACCGTCTCTTCGAGCCCGTCGGCGCGCAGGCGTGCGCACAGCGGCTCGCCGCGCCGGTCCTGCCAGACGATGGCGTTGCACACCGGCTGGCCGGTTCGGCGGTTCCAGACGACGGTGGTCTCGCGCTGGTTGGTGATGCCGATGGCGGCGATGTCGCGTGCCGTCAGGCCGGCCTGGGCGATGGCCTCGCGCGCCGTCGCGAGCTGGCTCTGCCAGATCTCCTCGGGGTCGTGCTCGACCCAGCCGGGCTGCGGATAGTGTTGGCGGAACTCGCGCTGGGCGAGCGCGACGACGCGCCCGGCCTCGTCGAAGACGATGCTGCGCGAACTGGAGGTGCCCTGGTCGAGCGCGAGGACGTGGCGGGTCATGCGGTGCTCCTGGCGAGGCGCATCAGCATATCGGGGCCATCGTGCGGCGGGTTAGATTCGCGCCGTCATGACCCTCGACGCGCTGGCTCCGATGCCCGGCGTCCCGCAGGCTTTCGAGGCCCGGCAGGACGCCGCCGAGTTCCGCCGCCCGGCGCACCGCCCGGGCGTGGAGCTGTACCGCGCGGCGATCGTGCGCCATGCCTTCGAGCCCCACGCGCACGACGGCTTCGGCGTCGGCGCGATCGAAGCCGGCGTCGAGCGTTTCCGCTACCGCGGCAGCGAGCTGCTGGCGCCGGCCGATTCGCTGGTGCTGATGAACCCCGGCGAAGTGCACACCGGCCGCGCCGAGACCGAGGCCGGTTGGCGCTACCGCATGGCCTACGTCGACGAGGCGCTGGTCGAGGCGCTGACCGGCGAGCGCTGGTCGTTCACCGACGCGGTGGCCCCGGACGCGCCGCGGGCGCGCCGCTTCGGCCGCCTGCTGGCGGCGCTGTGGCAGGCCGCCGACGAGCCGCTGGCCTTCGACGGCCTGCTCGCCGACCTGCTGGCCGAGCTGCGCCCGCATGCGCGTGCGGAAAGCGCCGCCGCGCGCGAGGCGGCGCCGCGTTTCGCCGCGGTGCTCGACTTCATGCACGCGCATCTGGCCGAGCGGCTGACGCTGGAGGAACTGGCAGCCGTGGCCGGCCTCAGCCCCTTCCACTTCCTGCGCCGCTTCCGCGAGGTGCAGGGGGCGACGCCGCAGCAGGTGCTGATGTCGCTGCGCCTGCTGGCCGCGCAGCGCCAGCTTGCCGCCGGCGTCGCGCCGGCCGAGGTGGCCGCGGCCACCGGGCTGGCCGACCAGGCGCACCTGACACGCGCCTTCGCGGCGCGTTACGGCGTCACGCCGGCGCGTTACCAGCGCCAGGTTCGCGCGCGATAGATCCGGTCAGCGCCGCGCCTCGCGCACGATCCACTCGTCGACCAGCGTCTCCAACGTCGACAACGGCAGCTCGCCCTGGTCGATCAGCGCGTTGTGGAAGCGGCGCAGGTCGAACTTCGGCCCCAGCCGCGCCTGGGCGCGCGCGCGCAGCTCGTCGATCTTCAGCCGGCCGACCATGTAGCCCAGCGCCTGGCCGGGGTCGGAGGTGTAGCGGTCGACCTCGGCTTCGACGAAGGCGCGGTCGACGCCGGTGCGCTCGACCATGAAGTCGATCGCCTGCTGGCGGCTCCAGCCCTGGGCGTGGATGCCGGTGTCGACGACCAGGCGCGCGGCGCGGAAGGCCTGCCACTGCAGGTGGCCGAACAGGCTGTACGGGTCGTCGTAGGCGCCGAGTTCGCGCATCAGCGTCTCGGCGTACAGCGCCCAGCCTTCGACGTAGGCGGTGTAGCCGCCGCCTTCGCGGCGGAACTCGGGCAGGTCGCCGAGCTCCAGCGCGCGTGCGCCCTGCAGGTGGTGGCCGGGCACGGCCTCGTGCGCCACCAGCGTCTGCATGCCCCAGACCGGCTGCTGGCGCCAGCCGACGAGGTTGGCGTTGAACCAGCCCGGCCGGCTGCCGTCGACGGCGCCGCCTTCGTAGAACTCGGCGGCGTCGGGGCCCATGTGCTCGGGCATGCCGCGCACGCCGTAGGTGCCGCGCGGCAGCTCGGCGAACAGCCGCGGCATCTCGGCGTCGAAGCGTTTGGCGATCGCGCGATAGCGCATCAGCAGCTCGTCGGCGCTGGCGACGAAGAAACGCGGGTCGGTGTTGAGCCACTTCACGAAGGCCGCGAAGTCGCCGTCGAAGCCGGTCGAACGTTTCACGCGCTCCATCTCGGCGCGGTCCTTGTCCAGCTCGCGCAGGCCGATGGCGTGGATGGCGTCGGCGCCGAGGTCGGTCGTCGTGCGCTGGCGCACCAGCATCTCGTAGACACGCTGGCCGTCGGGGTAGTGCGCCAGCGAGCCGTCGGCCGGTGCCTTGGCGCGGTACTCGCCGGCGACGAAGTCGCGCAGCCGGCGCATCGCCGGCACGACGTCGCGCTCGATCGCCTCGCGGCCCTGGGCCTGCAGCGCCGCGCGTTCGGCCTCGGGCATCGTCGCCGGCAGGCGGCGGAAAGGCTCGAAGAACGGGCCGGCGGCCGGGTCGGCGGGCAGCTGGGCGTCGATCTGGCCGAGCGCGCGGTCGAGCACCGGCGCGGCCGGCACCCAGCCCAGCGCCATGCCGCGGCGCATCAGTGCGATCTCCTGGTCGATGCGCCGGGGCAGCGCGGCCATGCGGGCCAGCACCTTGGCGGCATCGGCGCGGCCGTTCATCGGCATCATGCGCAGCAGGCTGGAGAGATCGGACTGCACGCCGCCCAGCGCCTCGATGCGCAGGCTGCGCCAGCCCTCGAAGCGCTGCGCGGCGAGGTGGCGCTCGCGCTGCTCGATGAACAGGTCCAGCGACACGCGGTCGGCCGGCGACAGCCGCGCACGCGGGATGGCGCGCGCTTCGGCCAGCCAGCGCCGCTCCTGCGCCGTGCCGGCCTTCTCGGCTTCGGGCGAGACGTCGTCGAGCCGATCATCGAAGCGGTGGTCGCCACGCCAGGTGGCCCATTCCGGGTAGCGGCGGGCGCTGTCTTCCCACTGGCGCGCGAACAAGGCGTGCAGCGTGCGGGTGGCGGCGGCGTCCGGTCGGGCGACGGCCGCGGCCGGGGCGGCGACGGCCATCGGGAGGGTGGCGGCCGTGCCCAGGGTCAGGGCGGCGGCGACGGCCAGCAGGCGAAGCGTCATCGGAGGGTCTCGTGGACGGCGAAGCCGTCGATTCTGGCCGTCGCCCCTGCCGCCTGGCAGCGCCGTGCGACGAAGCCCGCCGTTGGCGCGACGGATCGGGCCGTGGCCGCAATCCGGTACAAGACCGCCGCGTGCAGCCGCGGCACGATGCGCCCATGTCCCACCGTGCCGCGCTCGTCTCCGGAACCCTGTTCGCCCTCGCCGCCGGGCTGATGTGGGGGCTGATCTTCGTCGCCCCGCTGCTGCTGGCGGCCTATCCGCCTGCGATGCTGTCGGTCGGCCGCTACCTCGCCTTCGGCCTGATCGCGCTGCCGCTGGCCTGGCTGGATCGCGTGCGCATCCGCGAGCTGACACGCGCCGACTGGGCCGACGCGCTGCGCCTGGCGCTGGTCGGCAACCTGCTCTACTACCTGCTGCTGTCCTCGGCGATCCAGCGCGCCGGCGGGCCGCTGCCGACGATGATCATCGGCACGCTGCCGCTGGTCATCGCGGTCGCCTCCAACCGCCGCAACCGGCACCGCGACGGGCTGCTGTCGTGGCGCCAGCTGGCGCCCTCGCTGCTGCTGATCGCCGCCGGGCTGGCGCTGGTCAACCGCGCCGAGCTGGCGCAGCTGTCGCCCGACGCCGACCGCGGCCGTTACGCGCTCGGCGCGCTGCTGGCCGTCGGCGCGATGGCCTGCTGGACCTGGTACCCGATCCGCAACGCCGACTGGCTGCGTGCCCACCCCGACCGCTCGCCGTCGACCTGGGCGACCGCGCAGGGGCTGGCGACGCTGCCGCTGGCGCTGGCCGGGGCGCTGCTGCTGGCCGCGGCGTCGGCGGCCGGCTGGGTCGACGTCGGCGGGCCGCTGGGGCCGACGCCGTGGCGCTTCGTCGGCCTGATGCTGGTCGTCGCGCTGCTGTGCTCCTGGCTGGGCACGCTGTGCTGGAACGAAGCCAGCCAGCGCCTGCCGACGACGCTCGCCGGCCAGCTGATCGTCTTCGAGTCGCTGGCCGGCCTGGCCTACGCCTTCCTGCTGCGCGGCCAGTGGCCGCCGGCCGACACGCTGGCCGGCATCGTGCTGCTGATCGCCGGCGTCGCCTGGGCGCTGCGCGCCAGGCCGCAGCCGGTGGCTGCCGACGCGAGCCCCGCCTGAGCTGTCAGCAGCCCAGGACCTTGAACTCGACGCGGCGGTCGAGCGCGTCGGAGGCGTCGTCGCGGCCGTTGCCGACCAGCATCTGGCGCGAGCCTTCGCCACGCGTGATGAGGCGCCGCTCCAGCGCCGGCGCCTCGTCCAGCAGGCGGCTCCTCACCGTCTCGGCACGCAGCTGCGACAAGCGGTCGTTCAGCGCCTGGGGGCCGGTGGCGCTGGTGTGGCCGACGATCTCCAGGCAGCCCTGGCGCTGCCCGGTGCGGCGTGCCAGCGTGCGCAGCCACATCGCATAGGGCGCCGTCAGTCGCGCGTCGTCGACGAAGGCCGTCGAGCCGGGGCGGAACAGGAACTTGATCGCCAGCCGCTGCTGGCCGAGACCGAGGTCCACCAGTTCGCCGAACGCCTGTTCGGCGCGCTCGCGGCGGCCCAGCTTCCACGACGCCAGGTACAAGCCGTTGAAGACGCGGAACTGGTCGCCGCCGGGCGCCGCGCGCGCCGTCGTGAACAGGTCCAGCGCCTCGCGATAGCGGCCGGCGTCGTAGGCCTGCATCGCGTCGGCGACCAGCGCCGCGCCGACGATGCGGTCGGCGTAGACCGGGTTGATCGGGTCGCCGGCCTTGGTGCCCTGGCAGGTGCGCACATAGCCCTGGGTCGCCGGATCCTCGACCCAGGCCGGCGCGTCGCGGAAGCTCGCCAGCGGCGTCGGGTCCACGCCGTCGGGGCGGGCGAAGGCCAGGCCCTTGGCGACCAGCTTGCCGGTGCGCAGGTCGGCCAGCGCCAGGCAGATGCGGTAGGCCTCGCGTGTGCCGGCGCTCTGGCGTTGGGCGTTGACGCCAGTGAAGGTGCCGATCAGCACCAACGGGTTGCGCGCCACCTCGGCCGAACCGAAGGGCTGCAGCTGCAGGCGCGGGTAGCGCGTGCGGATCAGCGCCGCCAGGCGCGAGCCCATGTCGCGCGTGGCCGCCGACTGCATGCCGGTGACGCCGTCGATCAGCGGGTCGATGACGACCTCGCGTGGCTGGTCCAGGCGGGCGTTCGCCGGTTCGAGCAAGGCCGTCGCGGCGCTGAGCACCGCCTGCTCGTAAGGCTGCACCGGCGGCGGCGTGGCCGCGGCGGCCGGCGTTGCCGCCGGTGGCGCAGGCTGGCCGGGCGCGGAGACCGGCGCCGCGGGTTCGGCGGCCGGCGGCGCCGAGCCCGCCGGGGGCCAGGCGCAGCCGGCGACGGCCAGCAGCGTGGCGCCGAGCGCCGTGACGACCCGGCGGTGGTGGAAGAGACGATTCATCGGCTGCACTCCTGCTGCAGGAAACGCCGGTCGGCGTCGGACAAACCCCCTTCGAGCGACGCCCGTTCGAGCAGCCGGCTGCAGCGGGCGCCGTCCTGCGGCTGGGCCGCCGGACGCGGCGCCACCGGACGCACGCCCTGTGCCGGCGGGTCTGCCGAGACGACGGTGCTGGCGCCCGCCGGCGGCTTCGAAGCCTGCGCCGGGCCGGCGCTTGCCGGCGCCGAGGCCGGCACAGCGGCCGACGGGGCGCTGCTTTCGGGGCCGGCGCCCGCCGGCATCAACCGCCAGACGAGCACGGCGGCGCCGATCACGCCGACGCCGAGGGCGAGCGTCGGCCAGGGGGGCGTGGGCCGCGGATCGGGCGGCGACGGCGGGCGCGGGTCGGCCGGCGGATGCGGCGCCGCGCCGATCTTGCGTGCGATGTCGGCGACGAGGCGGCGGAACGGCGCCTCCTGCGGGTCGCCTTGCCAGCCGCTCAGGTCGGCGGCCTGGATGCCGCGGAACCCCGCCGGCGGCCGCACCGGCTCGATCAGCACCGGCACCAGGCAGCCCTTGAGCCGCCCTTCGTCGGCTTCCTCGCAGACCCAGTCGCTGTCGACCGACTGCGCCGACCACAGCACGACCATGCAGCGCATCGCGTCGAGCTGTTCGGCGATCAGGTCGCGCCAGCTGTGGCCCGCGGGGACTTCGTGGTCCCACCAGACGGTCCAGCCGCAGGCCGTCAGGGCCTCGGCCAGCTGGCGGGCGCGCGCCCGGTCGCGGCTGTTGTAGCTGAGGAAGATGTCGGCCATCGGCACCCTGACGAAGGTCAAGGCCGGATGATCCGGTGGCCGGTCCGCGGCGCCTCCCGACGCCGGGCTTCAAACGCGGGATGTGCGGTCGAGCGCTTCGTCCAGCAGTTCGATCCAGTGCCGCACCGGCGTCGCCGTGCCGCCCTGCAGGTGCTGGATGCAGCCGAAGTTGGCCGAGACGATGACGCCCGCTTCCAGCGGCGCGAGGTTGGCCAGCTTGCGCCGGCGCAGCGCCTGCGACAGCTCGGGCTGCAGCACGCTGTAGGTGCCGGCCGAACCGCAGCACAGGTGGCTCTCGCCGGCCGCCAGGCGCACGTCGAAGCCCAGCTCGCGCAGCCCGTCCTCGACGCCGCCACGCAGCTTCTGGCCGTGCTGCAGCGAGCACGGCGGGTGGTAGGCGACGCGCGTGCCGGGCGCGATCTTCAGCCGCGGTTTCAGCGCCGCGACGATGTCCGGCAGCAGCTCGCCGACGTCGCGCGCCAGTTCGGCGACGCGGCGCGCCTTGTCGGCATAGGCCGGGTCCTGCGCCAGCGCGAGGCCGTACTCCTTGACCGTCGTGCCGCAGGCCGAGGCGTTGAGGACCAGCGCCTCGACGCGGCCCTGCGAGGTCAGGCCCTCGATCAGCGGCCACCAGGCGTCGATGTTGCGGCGCATGTCGGCCAGCGCGCCTTCGGTGTCGCCGAGGTGGCCGCGGATCGCGCCGCAGCAGCCGGCTTCGTCGGCGACCAGGGTCTGGATGCCGGCGGCGTCGAGAACACGCGCGGTCGCCGAGTTGATGTTCGGCGCCAGCGAAGGCTGCACGCAGCCCAGCAGCATCAGCACCTTGCGCTTGTGCTCGCGCTGCGGCCAGAGCTTCGCGCGTGCGCCCGGCGCGGCGGTGACCTTGTCCTTCACCCGCGCCGGCAGCAGCGGCCGCAGCGCGCGCCCGGCGGCGACCGCGGGGCCGAAGGCCGGCGAGGTGAGACCTTCCTTCAGCAGCCAGCGCGCCGTGCGTTCGCCGCGCGGGCGCTCGACACGCTGCTCGACGAGGTGGCGGCCGATGTCGATCAGGCGGCCGTACTGCACGCCGCTGGGGCAGGTGCTCTCGCAGTTGCGGCAGGTCAGGCAGCGGTCCAGGTGCAGCTGCGTGCTGCGCGTGACCGGCGCGCCTTCGAGCAGCTGCTTGATCAGGTAGATGCGGCCGCGCGGGCCGTCGAGCTCGTCGCCGAGCAACTGGTAGGTCGGGCAGGTGGCGGTGCAGAAGCCGCAGTGCACGCACTGGCGCAGGATGGCCTCGGCCTCCTCGCCTTCGGGCGTGCCGCGGAACTCGGGCGACAGATGGGTCTGCATCAGGCGAGCGTGTAGTCGAGCACCCAGTAGTGCTCGTAGGCGGTCCAGCGCGGCTCGCGCGCACGCGGGCCGAGCACGGCGAAGGCCTCGTCGGGCGTCGGGAAGTTCTTCAGCACCTCGTGCACGCTGCCGTCGTCGAGCACGCGGTCCTGGTAGGTGTTGCCGGCCTCGTCGCGGCGCGTCAGCGGCGTGCTGCTGGTCTGCACGAAGCTGTTGTCCAGCATCACGACGCGCGCGCCGGGCTCCAGCCGCGCGTGCAGCGTCTCCAGCCAGCCGGGCAGGGCCTGCAGCGGCACGTGGCTCCACCAGCAGCCGGCGAACGCGGCGTCGAAGCTCTCGTCGCCCAGGCCGTCCAGCGTGTAGGCGTCGACCTGGCGGAACTCGACCGCCGCCGGCAGCGCCTTGGCGCGTGCGACGGCCATCGTCTCGGGGTTCGCGTCGGTGGCCAGCCAGCGGCGCGCATCGCGTGCGGCATGCGGTGTCCACCAGCCGGTGCCGCAGGCGATCTCGAGCACGCGGCGGCCGGCGAAGGGTGCCGCCAGCGAGGCTTCCATCGCGCGCAGGTCGGTCTGGCGCTCGGGCAGGTGATAGACGCGTTCGTAGTAGGCGGCGCGGCGCTTGTAGTAGTCGAGCATCGTCAGAGGTCCGGGAACAGGCGGCCGGGGTTGAAGACCCGCGCCGGGTCGAAAGCGTCCTTCAGCTGGCGGTGCAGCCGGTCCAGCGGCGGCTTCGGCGGCGTGAACACCGGGCCCTCGCCGGCGCCGCGCCAGCGTGTCGCGTGGCCGCCGGCGGCCGCGGCGGCGGCGCGCACCGCGGCGGCCGGCAGCGGCGTGCACAGCCAGCGCTGGCCGCCGCCCCATTCGATCAGCTGCTCGCCGGCCAGGCCCAGCGGCGGCGCGGTCGGCGGCAGCGACAGCCGCCACAGCGCGGCGCCGCGTTCGACCGCCGCCCGGGCGCCGGCGAAGAATTCGTCCTGCTGGTCGCGCAGCCCGGTCCAGAAGCCGTCGGCCAGTGTCGGCTCGATCGGTTCGCCGCCCAGCTTCTCGTAGGCCGACTGCACCGCGGCGGCGGCACCGGCCAGGCGCAGCACCAGCGTGCCGTCCCACCAGGCGCTGGCCGAGATCGGCAGCGGCTGCGCCGACCAGGCCGCGAGGCGCTGCAGCGCCTGGGCTTCGCCGAACTCGTAGCGCAGCGTCGCTACCGCCGGCGGCCGCGGCAGCACCTTCAACGAGACCTCGCAGATCACGCCGAGCACGCCCAGCGAGCCGGCGAGCAGGCGCGGCACGTCGTAACCGGCGACGTTCTTCATCACCTGGCCGCCGAAGGTCAGCACCTCGGCGCGGCCGCTGAGCATCGTCGCGCCGAGCACGAAGTCGCGCACGCTGCCCGCCGCCGCGCGGCCGGGGCCGGCCAGGCCCGCGGCGACCATGCCGCCGACGGTGCCACCGGCGGCGAACCGCGGCGGCTCGAAGGCCAGCCACTGGCCGCGTTCGGCCAGCGCCGCCTCCAGCTCGGCCAGCGGCGTTCCGGCGCGAGCGGTGACGACCAGTTCGCTCGGTTCGTAGGAGCTGATGCCGGCCAGTTCCGCCATCTCCAGCGGCTCGCCGGCCGGCGTCTCGCCGTGCCAGCGCTTGCTGGCGCCGCCGACGATCTCGAGTTTGGTGCCGTCGGCCGCCGCGGCCCGCACGCGTTCGACCAGGCGGCCCAGCGCCGCGTCATCGTGTGCCGTCATCGTCAGAAACGCTCCAGTTCGGCGAAGGCCAGCAGGCCGCGCCGCACGTGCTGCTTGCCGCCTTCGACGCAGCGCACCAGCGTCGGGATCACCTTGCCGGGGTTCAGCAGCCCGGCCGGGTCGAAGGCGGTCTTCAGCGCCGCCATCTGGGCGCGTTCCTCGGGGCTGAACTGCACGCACATGCTGGCCAGCTTCTCGACGCCGACACCGTGCTCGCCGGTGATCGTGCCGCCCAGGCGCACGCTGGTCTCCAGGATGTCGGCGCCGAAGGCCTCGCAGCGGCGCAGCTGGTCGGGGTCGTTGGCGTCGTAGAGGATCAGCGGGTGCAGGTTGCCGTCGCCGGCGTGGAAGACGTTGGCGCAGCGCAGGCCGTAGGTCTGCTCCATCTGCTGGATGGCGAGCAGGATGTTGGCGAGCCGCTTGCGCGGGATCGTCGAGTCCATGCAGAGGTAGTCGGGGCTGATGCGGCCCGAGGCCGGGAAGGCGTTCTTGCGCCCGCTCCAGAAGCGCAGTCGCTGGGCCTCGTCGCGGCTGACCTCCAGCCGTGTCGCGCCGCAGCCGGTCAGCACGTCCAGCATGCGGTTGACCTCTTCGGCGACTTCCTCGGGCGTGCCGTCGCTCTCGCACAGCAGGATGGCCTCGGCCGTCAGGTCGTAGCCGGCGTGCACGAAGTCCTCGACCGCGGCGGTCATCGGCTTGTCCATCATCTCCAGCCCGGCGGGGATGATGCCGGCGGCGATGATCGCCGCCACCGCGTCGCCGGCGCGGCGCACGTCGTCGAAGCTGGCCATGATGCAGCGCGCCAGCTGCGGCTTGGGCACTAGGCGCACCGTGACCTCGGTGGCGACGGCCAGCATGCCTTCGCTGCCGATGACCGCGGCCAGCAGGTCCAGCCCCGGCGCGTCCAGCGCCAGGCCGCCGAACTCGACGGCCTCGCCTTCGGCGGTGAAGCCGCGCACGCGCAGCACGTTGTGGATCGTCAGCCCGTACTTCAGGCAGTGCACGCCGCCGGAGTTCTCGGCGACGTTGCCGCCGATCGTGCAGGCGATCTGGCTCGACGGGTCGGGCGCGTAGTACAGGCCGAAAGGCGCGGCGGCTTCGCTGATCGCGAGGTTGCGCACGCCGCACTGCACGGTGGCCGTGCGCGCCAGCGGGTCGACGGCGAGGATGCGGTTGAACTTGGCCAGCGACAGCGTCACGCCCAGCGCGTGCGGCATCGCGCCGCCCGACAGCCCCGTGCCGGCGCCGCGTGCGACCACCGGCACGCCCAGCGCGTGGCAGGCGCGCAGCACGCCCGAGACCTGGGCCTCGGTCTCGGGCAGCGCCACGGCCAGCGGCAGCTGGCGGTAGGCGGTGAGGCCGTCGCACTCGTAGGGCGTGGTGTCCTCGCGCTGCCAGAGCAGCGCGTGCGCCGGCAGCACCTTGCCGAGCGCGGCGACGACTTCGGCCTGGCGGCGGGCGCGCGTGGCGGCGTCGGGCGGGGCCTCGGCGGCGGAAGTCGCGGCGTCGGCGGGCAGGGGAGCGTTCATGCGCGGGGATGGCGGCGGGCTGCGGAGGACTGTAGCAAGCGCGCTGCGGCCCGCGCCGGCCCGGGGTCAGTCGTCGGCGGGGTGTCTCAGCCCGGCACGCGGTCGGTGGCGCGGAACTCGGCGCACTGCGGATGGCGCGCCCAGGCGCTGCGCTCGCACTGCTGCTGGAAGCAGCGGTACAGCGCGAAGCCGCTGCGCTCGCCGCAGACGGCGCGTGGCGACGCCGGGCCGGCGGCGCCGCGCTGCGGCGGCGGGTCGAGGAACTCCTCGCGCGGTGCGGTCGTGGTTGGCGGTGGCGAGGTGTCGACCGGCGCGGCAGGCGTGGTCTCGGCGAGGGCCGGTGCGGTCGGGCGTTCGACGGGCGCCGTCGGCGACAGGGCCGGCGCGGTGGCCGCTGGCGGCTCGGCAGCCACCGGCGCCGGGCGCGGCTCGGGCGTGTGGGTCTCGTGCCACCACAGGCCCAGGCCCAGCGCCGCGGCCAGGGTCAGCGCGCCGAGCATCCAGCGCATCACGCTGTCCTGCGGCGGCGGCTCCAGCGGCACGGCGCGGGCCGGCGCGGCGGCCGATGCGGCGGCGGGCGGCGCCGGCTCGCGTGCCGGCGGCTCGCGCCGCGGCGGTGCCGGCGGGATGGTGTCGATGACGCGCTGGATCAGGTCCACCGTCGCGGCGTCGGCTTCCTCCTCGGCCGCCATCGGCCGTGGCGCGCTGTCCGCTGCCGGCGCCTGGTGGAAGGGCATCAGCGGCGGGTCGCGCCGGGTTCCGGCGCTCAGCCGGGACGCGGCCGCGCGTTCCGGCGTGGACGCCGCCGACGACGGCAGCGGTGCCGGTTCGGCCTTCACCGGCGCCGGGGGCGACGGCGCGTCGGGCCAGCGTGACCAGTCGGGTGCCGGCCCGCCGGCCGAGGCGCCACGCCCCAGGCGGCCGCGAGGCCCCGGGCGGGCCGGTGCCGGCGCGGGTTGTGGCGCCGGCGGCTCGGGCTGCGGCCCCGGGAGGTCGAGCTCGACGTCGATCGACGGTTCGGCGCGTGCGCTGCCACCGCTGCGGCGCGGCGGGCCGTTGGCCAGCCAGGCGGCGAACTCGACGATGCTCTGCGGCCGCGCGCCGATGTCGGGCGACACCGCCGCATCCAGCGTCGCCAGCAGCGCCGTGCCGTAGCGCGCCGAAGGGTGGTCGAAGAACAGCCGTTCGACGACCGCCGCCAGCGGCTCGGGCGTGCTGCCGGCCGGCGGCGGCAGCATGCTGGTGATCGCGAAACGCGCCAGTTGCGCGAGCGCGAAGACGTCGCTCCAGGCGCCGATGCGCGCCGGGTCGTCGTCGAGTTCAGGTGCCGCGAAACCGGGCTCCAGCGCGGCCATCGCCGGGCCGCCGCGTGCGATCGCGCGTTCGGCATAACCGGGGCCCAGCAGCAGCGGCCGGTCGTCGTCGAGCAGCAGCACGCCGGCCGGGTGCACGCCGCCGTGCACGCCGTTGACGCGGTGCCATTCGTGCAGCGCGGCCAGCAGCGCGTCGAGCAGCGCGCGCAGCGCGGGCTCGTCTGGCGGGCCGCTCATCTCGCGCCGCAGCTCGGCCAGCGGCCGGCCGGCGTACCAGGGCATCACCAGGCAGGCACCGCCGTGCGCCGGCAGCAGGTGCAGCACACGCGCGATCGACGGGTGGTCGCAGCGCGCCAGGCGCCGGCCTTCGTCGATGAAGGCGCGCAGCCCGTGCTCGAAGGCTTCGGCCATCGACGGCTCGGCCGGGCCGACCTCGCCGTAGGGGCCGCGCCGCGCCAGGGCCGCCGGCAGGTATTCCTTCAGCGCGACGGCGACCTCCAGGCCGTGGTCCCAGCCGCGGTAGACGATGGAGGTGGACCGCACCGCGACGACGCCGCGGAACTCGAAACCACCGAGGCGGTGGCCGGCGGGCCAGGCGCTGACGCCGGGGGGCAGCACGTGCGCGGCCTGGGCGAGGCGTTCGGGCGAGGAGGGCTGGTCGTTCATCACGGTCGCTGACGGTTTCGTGACGGTAGCCCCGCCTGCCGCGCCACGCTGTAAGCCCTTGTTCTGTACGGCGAGCGCGGCCCGCGGCACGCAACATCCGCCGGCGCCGCCTTACCTCCGCTTTCAGGACCGGCCGGTGAAGACCGTCAGCACCCCGGTGTAGCCGTAGAGGTGCTGGTGCGCGATCTCGCCGCCGGCGAAGAAGCCGACCAGCGGCACGTCGCCCAGCGCGTGGCGCACCAGCTGCAGCTCGGCCGACGGGCCGCCGAAGTGCGGCCCGCCACGGCCGGAGCAGCTGACGTAGATCGCGCCTTCGATGCGCCGCCCCGCCGGCGCCTCGGCGTCGGGCGTTTCGGGCACCGGCGGGCTCAACTCCTCGCGGATCTCGCTGCAGATGCGCACCAGGTCGCGCCGCGCGGCGTCGACATCGCGTTTGCAGAACGCCAGCCGCATGCCGGGCTCGACCATGTCGGCGATGGCCACCGCCTGGCGGCCCGGGTCCAGGCCGACGAGGTGGCGCACACGCACGTCGGGCCCGAACTGGCCGCCGCGGCCGACCGCGACCTGGTCGCCGTCGGTCAGGCCGGCGAGCGTCGCGCGCAGCCGCGGCAAGGCGTTGCGCGGGTCGAGCTGGGCGTCCAGCCCCAGGTCGCCGAGCAGGCAGGGCAGCGCCGGCGCGCCGTCGAGTTCGGCGACGATGTTGCGTTCGGCGCGCGTGATCGTGCGCACCGGTCCGACCGGCTGGCAGCCCTGCGTGACGCGCGACAGCAGCGCCACGTCCTCGGTGAAGGCCACGCCCGACAGCCCGCCCTGCCAGACGCCGTCGGCCAGGTGCACGGTCGCCGAACGCGACGCCGCCAGGCCGCCGAACAGGTAGCCGCTGTCGACGCGGTCGCTCAGTTCGGCGATCAGCTCGGCGAGGTCGGCCGTCGCCGGGTCGGCGTGCACCAGGGCGCTGAACGCGGCGATGCGGTGCAGCGGGCGCACGCCGGAGAAGACCTCGAAGCAGCCCGCCGGCAGATCGCACAGCATCAGCGCCAGCGCCGGTTCGTCGAAGTACTCGACGCCGCTGGCGGCGACACCGACACCGACGCTGCCGACCCAGGCGACGCCCGGCCAGCGCTGGCGCAGGTCTTCCAGCAGCGCTTCGGCCTGCGACGCGTAGGCGTCGGTCAGGTAGGCGAAACCCAGCGTCGGCGGGCCGCCGGGGCCGGTTTCGAGCGCCGCGCGCTGGGCGTCGATCTGCGCTGCGGCGAGCGCCAGCGCCATGCGCCAGTCGGGGTGGGTGGCGTGGGCGGTGACGAAGCTCGGCATCGTGGGGGACTCAGGTCGATCTGCTGCGGCGCGGCGCGGCGCGTTTGGCCGCGGTGCGTGCCGCCGGTTTTTTCGTGCCGGCCTTCGCCGGCGCGGGGGCGGGCGCCGGGGCCGGCGTGGCCGCGTTGCGCACGTCCTGCATCGCGGCGCTGGCGATCTCGCCGAACTGCTGCGTCAGCGCGCCCCACCACTGCATCGGTTCGATCGCCGGGGCGGCCTTGGGCGCGTCTTCGGTGGCCGGGGCGGCCGCCGGGGCGGGCGCGGCGGCCTGCGGGCGCAGCTTCAGCGCCTCGCGCAGGTCGGGCATCGGCACGTTCATCGAGCGCAGCGTCGACAGCGTCATGCGCTGCACTTCCAGCGCCTGGATCGTCGTGCCCAGCAGGCGCGCGTTCTGTTCGAGCCAGAACTGCACCGTGCGCAGCTCGGAGATGCGTTTCTCCAGCTCGTCCGGGTTCAGCGTCGGCGCGATCCACTGGCCGATGTTCGGCATCCCGGCGCCGGCGTTCTGCAACAGGCCCTGCAGGAAATCGTAGCCCGGCAGCATCTTCGCGAAGTCGGTGGCACCCGTCATGGCGGTCTCCTCCTGTGGCGTTGTCGGCTGATTGTGCGATGCCGCGCCGGGCGACGCTCAGCGCGCCGGCGTCACGGCGCGCACGACGAAGCCGCGTGCGGCCAGCAGCTTCGGCAGGCCTTGGTCGCCGACCATGTGCATCGCGCCGACGGCGGCGAAGACGCGGCCGCCGGCCGCGTGCTGGGCCTCGATGGCGTCGGCGAGCGCCGGATTGCGCGCGTCGACGAGTTCGTGCAGCGCTTCGCGGTCGGCGTCGTCGGCGACGCAGTCGCACCACTGTTCGTAGTCTTCCAGCGTCGCCAGGTCGGCACGCTCCCAGGCGGCGGCCAGGCGGCGCAGCGATTCGACGCCGCCGTCCGACTCCAGCGGCTGTAGCGAACGTTCGACCGCGGCGGCGATGGCCCCGGCCTCGCGCGGCATCAGCAGCGTGGCCTGCGATTCGGCGGTCTCCAGGGCGACGAGCTTTCGGCTGCCGGCGCGAGCGGCCGTCGCCAGCGCCGGCTCCTGGCCCCAGGCGGTGTCCAGCCTGGCGCGGCGCGCCTCGGCCAGCGTGACGACGATGGCGCGCATCGCCGGGTGCAGCGCCGCCAGGCCGGGGTTGTCGACGCAGGCGGCGCGTTCGGCGCGCTGCAGCCGCTCGGCCAGCGCCGGCGGCAGCGGCGGCACCGGGCGCAGCGCCTCGGTGACGAGGACGCGCTGCACCGCCGGGTCCTCGGGGTCGAGTTCGAGCGCGACGACGTCGGCATCGGCCAGCGCCTGCGCGATGCGCGGCCCGGGGATCGTCCAGCCGGGTTTGCCGAGATGCAGCGTGCCGTAGAGCCAGGAGCGGTGGCCGTCGCGTTCGATCGTCCACAGCGGGCCGCGGTCGGCGACGGGCGCCGGCGTCGGGTCGATCGGCGGCGGGCAATCCTGTGCCAGCGCCGGCGGCAGCACGCCGATCACCAGCAGCACGGCGGCCAGGCGCCGCTTCCAGTGGGCCAGGGTGTTCATTCGCCGATCTCCGAGACACGCTGCTCGATCGCGCCGAAGGGGCTGGAGCCGTCGGCGGTGAAGGCTTCGACGCGCACCGTGGCGCCGGTGGCCAGCCAGGGCGTCGGTTCGGTGCCGGCGGCGGCCTCGGCCGCGCGGCGCTCGGCCAGGCAGCCGGCGCCGTCGGCGCTGTCGGCGCTGTCCTTGGCACCGATCGTGCCGCAGCCGACGATCGCGCCGGCGCCCAGGCCGCGGGTCGCGGCGACGCGCGCGATCAGCCGGCCGAAGTGCCAGCGCATGGCGGCGGCGGCGTCCAGCCGAGCGAAGCGCCGGCCGTCGATGCGGGTCTCGACCGTCAGCGCCAGCTTGCCGGCGCGCCAGGCTTCGCCCAGCTCCTCGGGCGTCACGGCCACCGGCGCGAAGGCGGCCGGCGGCGCGGCATCGCCGTCGTCGCCGCGCCAGGCGTTGGCCAGCAGCACCAGGCGCACGCCGTCGAGCGCCCGGTCGGCCGGCGTGCCGGCGGCGACGTCGCCGGTGACGACGGCCAGCTGCGGGCCGATGTCGCGCCGCGTCGGCGCGGCCGGGAAGTCGACCTCGTCGTGCGCGCCGAGCAGGCCGTCGCCGGCCGCGGCGACGACCGCCGGCGCCTCGCGCAGCGTGACCGGCGGCTCGACGCCCAGCGCGCGCAGCACGCGTTCGGCGGCGTCGGGGTAGGCGCCGACCTGCACCCAGTGCGCGCTGCGCGGCAGCGGCGCCATGCACTGGCGCGCGTCGAAGGCGAAGGCGTGGCGCGCCTTGCCGTGGTTCAGCGCGGTGTACAGGTCCTCCAGCTGCGGGCTGACGAAGTTCCAGTCGTCGAGCACCTGCTGTAGCCGGGTGGCGATGCCGGTGGCGAAGTGGGCCTGCGTCAGGTCGCGGGAGACGACGGCGAGCTGGCCGTCGCGCGACCCGTCCTTCAGGGTGGCAAGTTTCATGGGCGAGGGGGATCGGCGGAGGTTCGGGGACCGGGCAGCATTCTGCGATGTCCACGCGCCGCCCCGTGTCGCCCCCACGCCGCAGCCGGCGTTGGCCGGCCGCCGTGGCGCTGGCCGCCGGTCTCGCGGCGCTGCACCTGGCGCTGCTGGAGGCGCTGAACCGGCCGCCGGCCACCGGGCCGGCGGCGGCGCCGTTGCCGGTGATGAAGCTCGTGCAAGTGCCGGCGCCGACCTCGGTGCCGGCCGTCGCCGAAGCTCCGCCGCGCCGTGTGTCGCCGCGCGCGGCGGGGCCGGCGCCGGCGCTCGCCGTGCCACCGCTGTACGCCGTGCGCCTGCCGCCGGCGCAGCAGCTGCGCTGGCAGCGCCGCCGTGGCGAAGCCGAAGACGAGCTGCGCCTGGACTTCGAGCACGACGCCGCCGGTTACCGCCTGGTGCTGGCCGACGGCGCCGGCGACGGCTGGACCAGCCGTGGTGCCGTCGGCGTGCACGGGCTGGAGCCCGAGCGCCTGGTCGAGCGCCGCCGGCAGCGCGAGCTGCGCGCGGCCAACTTCCGCCGCGACGTCGGCCTCATCAGCTCGTCCGGCGGCAGCGGCGAACAGCCGCTGCAGCCCGGCGCACAGGACCGGCTGAGCTGGCTGCTGCAGCTGGCCGGCGTCGTCGCCGCGGCGCCGCAGCGTTTCGGCCCCGGCGCGGTGGTCGAACTGTTCGTCGCCGGCACGCGCGGCGACGCCGGCTGGCGGCGTTTCGAGGTCCGCGGCGTCGAGCCGCTGGAGCTGCCGGCCGGCCCGGTGGCGGCCGCGCTGCGGCTGGCGAGCGCCTCGACACGGCCTTACGAGCCGGCGCTGGAGGTCTGGCTGGACCCGGCGCGCGGCTGGCTGCCGGTGCGCTGGACGAGCCGTGTCGCCGAGACCGGCGTCGAGATCGACCACCGCCTCGCCGCCGCCGGCTCTTGAAATGGTGGCCGGCGGTGCCAACTGCGGCCCATGCAGATGCTGTACCAATCCGACACCTTCGTCGTCGTCCAGGTCGAGTTGCCGGCCGAAGCCGACATGCCGGCACGCGGCGGCTACGAGATCGTCGACAAGCTGTCGCGCACCGACATCTGGATCGAGGGCGCCGTCGCCGAGAGCTTCCGCCGCGGCGTCGAGGCGCTGGTCGAACGCGATCCGGGCCCCGAGGCCTTCGACGACTTCATCGCCGGTTACGCCCAGCTCGCCCAGCAGCCGCTGAGTCTGCACTGAACGGGGCGGGCACAATGGCGCGATGAACGCCCGCACGCCCGTCTACACCCGCGGCCAGGCCCTGGCCGACCTGCTGCCCCGGCGCATCGTCGTCATCGACGGCGCGATGGGCACGATGATCCAGCGCTACAAGCTCGGCGAAGCCGACTTCCGCAACGACGCGCTGCGCGAGCATCCGAAGGACCTGAAGGGCAACAACGACCTGCTGTCGATCACGCGCCCCGACGTGATCCGCGAGATCCACGCCCAGTACCTGGCGGCCGGCGCCGACATCGTCGAGACCAACACCTTCGGCGCGACCACCGTCGCCCAGGAGGACTACGAGCTGGCGCATCTGGCGCGCGAGATGAACCTCGCCTCGGCACGGGTCGCGCGCGAAGCCGCCGACGCCGCGGCGACGCCCGACAAGCCGCGTTTCGTCGCCGGCGCGCTGGGCCCGACGCCGCGCACCGCCAGCATCAGCCCCGACGTCAACGACCCGGGCGCGCGCAACATCACGTTCGACCAGCTGCGCGACGCCTACCGCGAGCAGGCCGAGGCGCTGCTCGACGGCGGCGTCGACCTGTTCCTCGTCGAGACGATCTTCGACACGCTGAACGCCAAGGCCGCGATCTTCGCGCTCGACGAGCTGATGGAAGCGCGCGGCGAGCGCCTGCCGGTCATCGTCTCGGGCACCGTCACCGACGCCTCGGGCCGCATCCTGTCGGGGCAGACGGTGGGCGCGTTCTGGCACTCGGTGCGCCATGCGCGGCCGCTGGCCATCGGCCTGAACTGCGCCCTCGGCGCGGCGCTGATGCGGCCGTACATCGAGGAGCTGTCGCGGCTGGCCGACGACACCTACGTCAGCTGCTACCCGAACGCCGGCCTGCCCAACCCGATGAGCGAGACCGGCTTCGACGAGACGCCGCCGGTCACCGGCCGGATGATGGAAGACTTCGCGAAAGCGGGTTTCCTGAACATCGTCGGCGGCTGCTGCGGCACGACGCCGGACCACATCGCCGAGATCGCGCGCCGCGTCTCGGCCTACCGGCCGCGCTCGCGCCGCGACCCGCTGTTCAGCGGGCTGGTCGCGGCGGCCTGATCAAGGCGGCGTACACAGACAGTGCGCCATGGCCGCCGGGCGGCGGCCGTCGCTGGCCTGCAGCAGCCAGGCCGTCTGCTGCTTCAGCTCGGCCAGCGGCGCCGGCAGCGGCGGCGGCAGCGCGGCCTGCAAGGCCGGCTGCAGCAGATCGCCCAGCGTCGTGCCGGTGAGGCCGCCGAACCACTCCATCAGGCGCTCGGCGCGGCCGGGCTCGCGTTCGACGTACTGCACGCGGTAGCCCGGCGCCAGCTTGGCGCGTGCGGCGGCCAGCGCCAGCGCGTCGCGCAGGCCGCCGGTGCGGTCGACGAGGCCGCGTTCACGCGCCTGCGCGCCGCTCCAGACGCGGCCCTGGCCGATCTCGTCGATGTGCTCGGGCGTGCTCTTGCGCGCCGCGGCGACACGTTCCAGGAACTGGCCGTAGACGTGGCCGATGCTGGCCTGCAGCACCTGCTCCAGGCGCGGGTCCAGCGGCGAGCGCGGGTCGTAGGCGTCGACCGCCCAGCTGGTGCGGTAGCCCTCGGTGTGCAGGCCCAGGCGTTCGAGCGCACGTTCGGCGGTCGGCAGCACGGCGATGACGCCGATCGAGCCGGTGATCGTCGCCGGGTCGGCGACGATCTCGTCGGCCGCGGTCGAGATCCAGAAGCCGCCCGAAGCCGCGACGTCGCCCATCGAGACGATCACCGGCTTGCCGGCGCTGCGTGTCAGCTCCAGTTCGCGGCGGATCAGCTCCGAGCCGAAGGCGCTGCCGCCCGGCGAGTTGACGCGCAGCACGACGGCGCGCACCGCGTCGTCGTCGCGCGCGCGCCGCACCAGCGCCGCGGTCGACAGCCCGCCGATCGTGCCCGGGCCGGCCTCGCCGTCGACGATCGGGCCTTCGGCGACGACGACCGCCACCTTGGGGCCGGCCATCGGCGGCGTGAAACGCGCCGCGTACTCGGCAAAGCCGATCTGGCGGAAGGTCTCGCCGTCGCGTTCGCCGCGTGCGATCAGCGCTGCGCGCAGCTGGTCGCGCGTCTTCATCGCGTCGATCAGGCCTTCGCGCGCGGCGAGCTTGGCGGCGTCGCCGCCGGCAGAGGCCAGGCGTTCGGGCAGCTCGGCGATCGCGCGGTCCAGGCTGCCGGCCGGCAGCCGGCGCGCGTGTTCGACGGCGGCGGCGTAGTCGGCCCACAGGCCGCCGTACAGCGCGCGGTCGGCTTCCTCGGTCTCCGGCGACGGGCCGCTGGCGGCGAAGGTCTCGGCGGCGTTCTTGAAGCGCCCGGCGCGCACGACGTGGGCGGTGACGCCGATCTGGTCCAGCGCGTCCTTCAGATAGGTGCGGCGGCCGCCGTAGCCGTTGATCTCGACGCCGCCCATCGGGTGCAGCCAAACCTCGTCGGCGTGCGCCGCCAGGTAGTACTGGCGCTGGTCGTAGTTCGAGCCCCAGGCGACGACCTTCTTGCCGCCGGCGCGGAAGCGGTCGATCGCGGCGGCCAGTTCACGCAGCGTCGGCAGGCCGGCGCCGGCGAAGTCGTCGAGCACCAGCAGCGCGCTCGAGATGCGCGCGTCGGTGGCGCCGGCGTCGAGTGCGGTCAGCAGGTCGCGCAGCCGCGTCTGCTCGAGCTCGGAGCCGCGCGCCTTCTGCAGTGCGTTCTCGCGCAGGCTGCCGCTGAACTGCTCGCGCACCGGGCCGTGCGGATTGAGCACCAGCACCGTCTTGTCGGCCAGCGGCGGCGGGCCGCGGTGCAGCAGCGTCCAGGCCACGGCGGCGATCAGCGCCAGCAGCAGCAGGTTCAGGATCGCCCGCCGCCCGGTGTCCACGAGCCACCAGAGGCCGTGCAGCACACGCATCGTCCGGGAACGGGGTTTCGTCTCGTCGGCCATCGAATCCTCCTCTGACGGGTGCGAGGCTAGCAGGACGTCGAGGAACGCATGGCCAATTCGTCAGCGATCGTCGGCGCTGAAGCGGTCGTCGGACTGACTGGAGCCTCCCTCGCGGAGGGAGGCTGGAGGGTGTCGTCGAACGAGCTGGAGCACCCTCCTGGAGGGGGCTCGGGGGAGCTGTGCGTTACAGCCGCAGGCTCGGCGTCCGGGCGGCGGACGCCGCTCGGACGCCGGGCCATTGCGATACTCGCAGCGATGTTGTCGATCCTCGCCGTGACGGCGCCCTTCTTCGCGCTGGTGGCGGCGGGTTATGCCGCCGGCCGCCTGCACCTGCTGCCCGAGAGCGCCATCCCCGGCCTCAACGTCTTCGTCCAGTGTTTCGCGCTGCCGGCGATGCTGCTGCGCCTGGCGATGGCGACGCCGATCTCGCAACTGCTCGACCCGGCGGTGCTGCTGTGCTGGCTGGGCGCGGCGGCGGTCGTCGTCGGCCTCGTGCTGGCGCTCACCTGGCGGCGTGCCGGGTTGAAGGACGCGGCGTTCGGCGCCTTGGTCGCCACCTTCCCGAACTCGGGCTTCATGGGCGTGCCGCTGCTCGTCGGCCTGCTCGGGCCGCAGGCCGCCGGGCCGACGATCGCGGTGCTGCTGATCGACGTCTTCGTGACCAGCTCGCTGTGCATCGCGCTGGCCCAGGCCGGTGACGCCGCCGGCCACGGCACGCGCCGTGCGCTGGCGCTGGCCCTGCGCGGCGCCTTCGGCAACCCGCTGCCGTGGGCGACGGCGTTGGGCGCGCTGTTCTCGGTGGCCGGGGTCGGGCTGCCGGGGCCGGTGGACTCGCTGGTGCGCATGCTGGCCGACGCGGCGACGCCGGTGGCGCTGTTCACCGTTGGCGCCGTGCTCTGGCGCGCCGGCCAGCGCGCCGGCCACGGCGTGCGCTGGCGCGGCGTGGCGGCGATCACCGCGGTCAAGCTGGCCGTGCACCCGGCGCTGGTGGCCGCGCTGGCGCTGGGCCTGATCGTGCTGGGCGTGCCGCTGTCGCCCGAGCAGGCGCTGGTGCTGACGCTGGCGGCAGCGCTGCCGAGCGCGAGCAACGTGCCGTTGCTGGCCGAGCGCTACCGCGCCGACGCCGGGCCGGTGGCGCGCGTGGTGATGGTCTCGACGGCGCTGGCCTTCTTCAGCTTCAGCGCGCTGGTCGCCTGGATGGGCGTGCGCCCGGGCTGATCAGCGCCGGCGCAGCACGCGCCACAGCCAGGCGGCAATCGCGGCGACGAGGATTGTTTCGGACACCGGGGCGATCCAGCGCGCCGCGGCTTCGTGGCGCTCGCCGAGCGTGAAGCCGGCGCCGGCCAGCGCCGAGCACCAGATCAGCGTGCCGGCGGTCGACCACAGCACGAAACGCGGCAGCGCCATGCGTGCGACGCCGGCCGGCGCCGAAATCACGCTGCGTACCGCCGGCACCAGACGGCCGCCGAAGACGGCGCGCGCGTCGTGGCGCTCGAACCAGCGGGTCGCCCGTTCGACCTCGTCGCGCGACACCGCCAGCCAGCGGCCGTGGCGTTCGGCCAGGTGCTCCAGCCGGCGCTGCCCCAGCCGCTGGCCGAGCCAGTACCAGGGCAGGGTGCCGGCCAGCGAACCGGCGGCGCCGGCGGCGACGACCAGCGCCGGGTCCAGCGCGCCCTGCGCGGCATGGAAGCCGGCGAACGGCATGATCAGCTCCGACGGGATCGGCGGCAGCACGTTCTCCAGCGCCATCAGCGCCGCGATGGCCCAGTAGCCGTGGCTCTCGATGAAGCCGGTGATCCAGTCCGCCATGCGCGCTCCGCGGGTCAAACCGCGAAAAGCGGCAAGACCTGTTCCCGCGTCAGCGCCGGCCGGCGCGCCACTCCGGCAGGCGCACGTCCCGCCACAGCGTCCAGGCACGCAGGCCGAAGGCGAGTGCGGCGCCGGCAGCCAGGCTGGGGCCCGGCGGCCAGCCCCAATGCTCGCCGAGCACGACCAGCCAGCCGCCGACGAAAGCGCAGAGCGCGTAAGGCTGGTGGTCGTTGAAGGCCGTCGGCACCTCGGCGCAGGCGATGTCGCGCAGCACGCCGCCGCAGGCCGCGGTCATCGTGCCCATCAGCACCGCGATCAGCGGCGGCATGCCGGCGGCCAGCGCGATCTGCGTGCCGCTGGCGGCGAACAGGCCCAGGCCCAGCGCGTCGGGCCACTGGATCGCACGCTGGGTCGTCGCGACGTGGCGGTGGTCGAGGAAACGCATCGCCAGCAGCGTCAGCAGCATCAGCCCCCACAGCCAGTCGGCGTTGTCGACCCAGAAGAAGGGCCGGCGGTCGAGCAGCAGGTCGCGCATCGTGCCGCCGCCGAAGGCCGACAGGCAGGCCACCGAGAACGAGCCGACGACGTCCAGCCGCTTGCGCGCCGCGGCCAGCAGGCCGGCGGTGAAGAAAGCCAGCGTCGCGGCGACCTCGATCGCCAGGTGCAGCAGGTCCAGATGCATCGTCAGATCGCCAGCGGGTCGACGTCGACGGCCCAGCGGATCAGGCCTTTGTGATGGGGCCGCAGCGCGTGCAGCTGCGGCAGCCAGCCGGCGAGGAAACGCTGCAGCGCCGGCCGCGACGTCGACTCGACGAGCATCTGCACGCGTTCGACGTCGGCCACGCGCGAGACCGCCGGCGGCACTGCCGGGTACAGGCCGATGGTGTCGATGCCCTCGGCCAGCGTCGCGGCTTCGTCGAGGAAGGCGGTGGCGACCTCGGCGCTCTTAGCTTCCGCCCGCAGCAGCGCCAGGTGGCTGAACGGCGGCAGCCCGGCGCTGCGGCGCTCGTCGAGCTGGCTGGCGGCAAACGCCGCGTAGTCGTGGCGCTTGAGCGCGTCGAACAGCGCGTGCTGCGGGTTCCAGGTCTGGATCCACATCTCGCTGCGCGCCGCCTGCTCGGCGTCGCGTCCGGCGCGGCCGGCGGCCTGCATCAGCAGCGCGAACAGGCGCTCGGGGGCGCGGAAGTCGCTGGCGAACAGCGCCGAATCGGGGTTCACGGCGACGACCAGCGTGATGCGGCGGAAGTCGTGGCCCTTGGCCACCATCTGCGTGCCGACGAGCACGTCGACCTCGCCGGCGTGCACGGCGCCCAGCTGCTGCTCCAGCGCGCCGGCGCCGCGTGTGCTGTCGGCGTCGATGCGCGCGACACGCGCTTCGGGCAGCAGCTCGGCCAGTTGCTCGGCGAGCTTTTCGGTGCCGCGGCCGATCGGCGCGATGTCCTGGTTGCCGCAGTCGGGGCAGGCGCGCGGCACACGTTCGGTGAAGCCGCAGTGGTGGCAACGCAGCGTGCGGTCGGCCTTGTGGAAGACGCGCCAGGCGCTGCAGTGCGGGCAGCCGCTCTTCCAGCCGCATTCGCCGCAGTGCAGCACCGGCGCGTAGCCGCGGCGGTTGAGCAGCAGCAGGCTCTGCTCGCCACGTTCGAGCCGCTGGCGCAGCGCGTCCAGCACCGGCGGCGCCAGCGGCGGCCCGTCGACGCCACGCTGGCGCGGCAGCCGGCTCATGTCGAAGACACGCACCCGCGGCATCGCGCCGCCGCCGATGCGGGCGTCCAGCGCCAGGCGGCGGTAGCGGCCTTCCTGCACACGCTGCCAGGTCTCCAGCGACGGCGTCGCCGAGCCCAGCAGCACCGGCACGCCGGCGTCGTGGGCGCGCCAGACGGCGAGGTCGCGCGCCGAGTAGCGCGCGCCTTCCTGCTGCTTGAAAGAAGGGTCGTGTTCCTCGTCGACGACGACCAGCCCCAGCCGCGGCAGCGACGCGAACACCGCCAGCCGCGTGCCGAGCACGAGGTCGGCGGTGCCCAGGTGGGCCTGCAGCCAGTTCTTCAGCCGCTGCGCAGGCGTCAGCGCGCTGTGCAGGCTGACGAGGCGCCGGCCGGGGAAACGTGCGGCGAACCGCGCTTCGAGCTGCGGCGTCAGGTTGATCTCGGGCACCAGCACCAGCACCTGGCGGCCGGCGTCCAGCGCCTGCTCGGCGGCGCGCAGATAGACCTCGGTCTTGCCGCTGCCGGTGACGCCGTGCAGCAGCGCCGGCGCCGTGCTCTCGGCCAAGGCGGCCAGCGCCGCCTGCTGTTCGGCGCTGGGCTCGGGCCGCGGCGGCGGCTCGGCGGCCGGCGGCGGCGCGAGCTTGGCCAGCTTGGCGACGCGGCGTGCGAGCTGCACGTCGTCGAGCTTGCGCAGCTCGGGCGGCAGCACCGACAGCGCCAGCTCGCCGACACCACGCTGGTAGTAGCCGGCGGCGAACTCGACGAGGCGGCGCCAGGCTTCGCCCAGCGGCGGCAGCGCCTCGAGCGCCGGGCCGGCGGGGCGCAGCGCGTCGTCGGCGAGCTCGGTGTCGCCTTCGCGGTGCCAGACGATGCCCGGCACTTCGCGCCGCCCCAGCGGCACACGCAGCAGCGTGCCGGGCGGCCAGGCCTGGTCGGCGAGGTAGTCGAGCACCCCGACCCCCGTGTGCTGGGGTGTCTCGACGGCGACGGCGATGCGCTGGGTCATCGCCTCGTCACTTGCGTGCGAAAGCTCGGTGGCTTCTCAAGGATCGTCCCCAAGTCCTTGTGCGGGAAGGCTTTTCGGACCTGCCCACAGCTTCTGTGGATAACTTTGTGCAGAAGCTGCGTCCAGCGCCGCCAAGTTGTTGATTCTCCAAGCCCCGAGGTTCTTTGCGCGATTTCGTGGCAGTGGAGCGATCGTATATGAATCGACAACTTAGCGAAGACAAACGGCCCCAGTGGGGCCGTTGTGGGGAAGGTGTCGCGGCGCTGCGCCGCAGCATGGTTTCTGGGGATAAGTCAAGCCTTCGGCCAGGGCAAACGCTGCCCTGAGCGCTCACTTACCGGCCGAGCGAAGCAGGCGGCCGTGCTTGTGCACCGCTTCGACGAGCGCGGTGACGTTGTCCGGCGGCGTGTGCTGGCTGATGCCGTGGCCGAGGTTGAAGACGTGGCCGCCCCAGCCGCCGTCGGCACGCTGGGGCGCGCCGAAGCTGTCGAGCACCTTGGCCGCTTCCTTGGCGATGACCTCGGGGTTGGAGAACAGCACCGCCGGGTCCAGGTTGCCCTGCAGCGCGACGCGGTCGCCGGTGCGGCGGCGGGCGTCGCCCAGGTTGGCCGTCCAGTCCAGGCCGACGACGTCGGCGCCGATCGCGGCGATCTCTTCCAGCCAGATGCCGCCGCCCTTGGTGAAGACGATGACCGGGATCTGCTGGCCGTCGTGCTGGCGCTTCAGGCCGGCGACGACGCGGCGCGTGTACTCCAGGCTGAATTCCTGGAACACGCCGTCGGCGAGCACGCCGCCCCAGCTGTCGAAGATCATCACGGCCTGCGCGCCGCACTCGATCTGCTGGTTCAGGTAGGCGGTGACGGCCTGGGCGTTGACGTCGAGGATGCGGTGCAGCAGGTCGGGGCGCGCGTACAGCATCTGCTTGACGACGCGGTAGTCGTCCGAGCCGGCGCCTTCGACCATGTAGCTGGCCAGCGTCCAGGGGCTGCCGGAGAAGCCGATCAGCGGCACGCGGCCGTTGAGCGCCTTGCGCAGCATCGTCACGGTGTCGAAGACGTAGCGCAGCTTGTCCAGGTCGGGCACCTGCAGCGCGGCGACCGAGGCTTCGTCACGCAGCGGGCGCGCGAAGCGCGGGCCTTCGCCGGCGCCGAAGGACAGGCCCAGGCCCATCGCGTCGGGCACGACCAGGATGTCGGAGAACAGGATCGCCGCGTCCAGCGCGTAACGGTCCAGCGGCTGCAGCGTCACCTCGGTGGCGTACTGCGGGTTGGTGGCCAGACCCATGAAGCTGTTGCCCGCCTTCTCGCGCGTCGCGCGGTACTCCGGCAGGTAACGACCGGCCTGGCGCATCAGCCAGAGCGGCGTGTGGGTCGTGGGCTGGCGCAGGCACGCGCGCAGGAACTGGTCGTTTTGGAGGGGGGCGAACATCGGCGAATTATCGCCGTGCGAGCGCCGCCGCCAGTTTGATCTCGGCTTGGTTCTCGTCAGGCTCGCGTGCCGCGTCGGCGAGTTGTTCGGGCGCCAGCACCCGCGTGCCCGGCGGCATGGCCGGCAGCAGCCGGCCGATCGTCACGACCAGCTGCGCCAGGCGCGCGGTGAGCAGCGCCGCCTGCGGCGCCGGGATCATCCAGCGCAGCTGCGACAGCCACCAGCCGACCAGGCGCTCGACCGTCGAACGACTGGCCGCCGGCGTCGCGCCCTGCGCCGCGCGCAGGAAGACGCACTGCTCGAAGTCCAGCGCCGCGACCGCGTGTTCGGTCTGCGACGCGAAACCCTGCGCCAGCGCGGCCGGCAGCAGTGCCGGCGCGTGCGGCACGACGACCACCAGCCGGCGCACGCCGGCGGCCTGCAGCCGCGCGGCCAGTGCCGGCAGCGCCAGCGGGTCGGGGCGCACGAAGGCCTCGTCGCGGCCGTTGGCGTGGCGGTCGCGTTCGAAGACGACGAAGGCGATGTCGGCGACGTCCGCGCCCGGCAAGTCCAGCGCCGTCTCGGGCAACGCGGCGAAGCCGTCCAGCGTCGCCGCCAGCGGCGTCGCCACGAGCGCCGCGACGCGCGTGAAGCGCCCGGCGACCAGCGCCTCGGCCAGCAGCGCCGAGCCGAGCACGCCGCCGGCGCCGACGACGAGCGCGCGCTGGCGTGCCAGCAGACGGGTGGACGGGGCGGAGGTGGCCGACATGACGGCCGATGCTACGCCGCAGGCCCGGCCGGCGCGGGGCCATCGCCCGGCGTAGCATCGGGCGCCAAACGAAGGAGGACGCAATGGGATTGACGAGGTGGATCGCCGCGTTCGGGGTCGTGCTGGCCCTGTCGGGCTGCGGCTACAACGATTTCCAGCGCCTGGACGAGCAGACCAAGTCGCGCTGGGCCGAGGTGCTGAACCAGTACCAGCGCCGCGCCGACCTGGTGCCCAACCTGGTCGCCACCGTCAAGGGCGAAGCCAACTTCGAGCAGGAGACGCTGACCCGCGTCGTCGAGGCGCGTGCGCGTGCGACCTCGATCCAGGCTACGCCCGAACTCGTCGACAACCCCGAGGCCTTCCGCAAGTTCCAGGCGGCGCAGGGCGAGCTGTCGGGCGCGCTGTCGCGGCTGCTGGTCGTCAGCGAGAACTACCCCGCGCTGCGCGCCAACCAGGGCTTCCAGGACCTGCGCGTGCAGCTCGAAGGCACCGAGAACCGCATCACCGTCGCGCGCAACCAGTACATCCAGGCGGTGCAGCAGTACAACGTGCTGGCGCGCAGCTTCCCGAGCAACCTGACGGCGATGGCGCTGGGTTACCAGGTCAAGCCCAGCCTGCAGGTGCAGGACGAGGCGGCGATCAGCCGGCCGCCGGCGGTCAACTTCGAGAGCCCGGCCTCCAAGTGAGCGCCTGATGCAGCGCCTGCTGCGTGCGCTGGCCTTCGTGCTGGCGCTGTTCGTGCCCGGGGCTTTCGCCCAGGACGGGCTGCAGCCCGTGCCGGCGCTCAGCGCGCGTGTCATCGACCAGACGGCGACGCTGGCCCCGGCGGCGCGCGACGCGCTCGAAGCCAAGCTCGCCGCTTTCGAGGCCGAGGCCGGGCCGCAGATCGTCGTGCTGATCGTGCCGGCGACCGCGCCCGAGGACATCGCGGCCTACGCCTGGCGCGTCGCCGACCAGTGGAAGATCGGCCGACGCGAGGTCGGCGACGGCGTGCTCGTCGTCGTCTCGATGGGCGACCGGCGGGTGCGCATCGAGGTCGCACGGGCGCTCGAAGGCGCGATCCCCGACCTGGCGGCGCGCCAGATCATCGACCGCGCGATCCGCCCGGCCTTCCGCAACGGCGACTACGCCGGCGGGCTGGAGGCCGGCGTCGACCAGCTGATGGCCCGCATCCGCGGCGAACACCTGCCGGCGCCCGAGCCCGGCGCAGCGCGTGGCGAAGCGGGCACGCAGATCGAGGACTGGGGGCTGCTGCTGTTCTTCGGCGTGCCGGTGATGGCGACGGTGTTCTCGCGTGCGCTGGGCCGCAAGCTCGGCGTGCCGTTGACGGCCGGCATCGCCGCTGCCGTCGCCTGGTGGGTGACGGCCAGCGTGCTGGTCGCGCTCGGGGTCGGCGTCGCGGCGCTGGTCTTCGCGCTGATCTTCAGCGTCGCGTCGGCGCTGCGCCAGATCGGCGGCGGCTCGGGCCGCGGCTCGGGCCGCGGCGGTGGCGGCTGGGGCGGTGGCGGCTGGGGCGGTGGCGGCGGCTTCGGCGGCGGCGGGGGATTCGGCGGCGGTGGCGGAGGTGGCGGTTTCTCCTCCGGCGGCGGCGGCAGTTTCGGCGGCGGCGGCGCCTCGGGAGGCTGGTGATGGGTTTGACGCGCTGGTGGCGCCACGCGTTCGCTGACGAAGGCGAGGTGCGCGCCGTGCTCGACGCCGCGGCGATGGCGCGGCTGACCGAACGCGTGCGCGCCAGCGAGGCGCGGCACTCGGGCGAGATCCGGCTGTGCATCGAAGCCGGCCTGCCCTGGCCCTGGTTGCGCCGGCCGGTGCGCGAACGTGCGCTGGCGGTGTTCGCCGAGCTCGGCGTCTGGGACACCGAGGCCAACAACGGCGTGCTGATCTACCTGCTGCTGGCCGACCGCGCGATCGAGATCGTCGCCGACCGCGGCGTGATGCGCCACGCGCCGGCCGGCCACTGGGACGCCGTCGTCGCGACGATGCGCGAAGCCTTCCGCGCCGGGCGCTTCGAGGACGGGCTGAGCCAGGCGATCGCCGCAGTCGACGCGCTGCTGGTGCGTCACTTCCCGCTGGCCGAAGGCGAGGTCAATCCGAACGAACTGCCGGACGCGCCGCACGTGCGCTGAGCGCCGGCTTCAGCCGACGGCGGCGGCCGCCGGGCGCGGCACGCTCCAGTCGGCCAGCCCTGCGCCCAGCGCCGCGCCGCGGCGCAGCGCGGTCATCTCGGCGACGATGGCCAGCGCGATCTCCGGCGGCGTGCGGCCGCCGAGGTTCAGGCCGACCGGGCCGTGCAGGCGCGCGATCTGCGCCTCGTCGAGGTCGAACTCGAGCAGGCGCTTGCGGCGCGCGTCGTTGTTGCGCCGCGAGCCGAGCGCGCCGACGTAGAAGGCCGGCGTCTTCAGCGCCTCCATCAGCGCCAGGTCGTCGAGCTTGGGATCGTGCGTCAGCGCGACGACGGCGGTGTGCGCGTCGGGGCGCATCTCGACGACGAGGTCGTCGGGCATCGTGCGCGAGAGCGTGACGCCGGCGAGCGTGTCCCAGCCTTCGCGGTATTCCTCGCGCGGGTCGCAGACGGTGACGGCGTAGTCCAGCAGCAGCGCCATCTGCGCCAGGTAGCGCGACAGCTGGCCGGCGCCGATGACGATCAGCCGCAGCCGCGGGCCGTGCACCGTGGCCAGCGTCGTGCCGTCGAAACGCAGCGCGTCGCCTTCCAGCGCCGGTTCCAGCGTCACGCGGCCCGTCGCCAGATCCAGCCGGCGGCTGACCAGCGCGTGCTGCTCGACGGCTGCCAGCAACTCGGGCAGCGCCGAGGCCTCGGACAGCGGCTCGAGCACGATCTCGACGGTGCCGCCGCAAGGCAGGCCGAAACGCCGCGCCTCGTCGGCGCTGACGCCGTAGCGCGTGACGGCCGGCGTGCCCGACGCCAGTTCGTCGCCGCGCATGCGCGTGATCAGGTCGTCCTCGATGCAGCCGCCGGACACCGAACCGGCGACCTGGCCGTCGTCGCGCAGCGCCATCAGCGAGCCCGGCGGCCGCGGCGAGCTGCCCCAGGTGCGCACGACGGTGGCGAGCACGACGCGCCGCCCGGCACGCTGCCAGGCGAGCGCGCTGCGGAGAACCTCGACGTCCAGGCTGTGCATCACGCGCTCCCCTTCGACGGATGTGCCAGCCTGCCACGCGCGACGGGGCGGCGCCTCGGGGCCGTCCCGCAGTCGGCGGCCATGCTCAGATCGGCTTCAGCGGGCCGTCGAAACGCTCGACCAGCGGCGGGTGGCCCAGCGGCGGGAACTCGATCTTCGCCTCGGGCACCTTGCGATCAGGGATGCGATCGATCAGGTCGCGGATCAGGCGCAGGCGGCCGATGCGCTGGTCGTTGAAGTCGACCAGCGTCCACGGCGCGTGTTTCGTGTGCGTGGCCTTCAGCATCGCATCGCGCGCGCGGCCGTAGTCGGCGTAGCGCGTGCGCGCCTCCAGGTCCACCGGCGACAGCTTCCAGCGCTTCAGCGGGTCGGCCAGACGGTCGGCGAAACGCAGTTCCTGGCGTTCCTGGTCGACGGTGAGCCAGTACTTCAGCAGCAGGATGCCGTCGTCGACGAGCATCTTCTCGAACACCGGCGCCTGCTTCAGGAAGGCCTTGGCCTGGGCTTCGCTGCAGTAGCCCATCACGCGCTCGACGCCGGCGCGGTTGTACCAGCTGCGGTCGAAGAGCACGATCTCGCCCGCCGCCGGCAGATGCGCGACGTAGCGCTGGAAGTACCACTGCGTCGTCTCGCGCTCGGTCGGCTTGGGCAGCGCGACGGTGCGGCACTGGCGCGGGTTCAGCGTCGAGGCGATGGCCGAGATCACGCCGCCCTTGCCGGCGGTGTCGCGGCCCTCGATCAGCACCAGCAGGCGCTTGCCGGTGTGCTGCAGCCAGCGCGCCAGGTCGTTGAGCTGCAGTTCCAGCGGCTCGAGCCGTTCGAGGTAGTCGGCCTTGGAGATCCTGCCGTTGGTGCCGTCGCCGTGCTTCGTCTTCTTGCCCATCCGCCGATGATGCGCCCGCGGGCCCGGCGATGAAAAGAAGAGGCCGCCGGCGCTCATCGCGCGGGCGGCCTCTTGTTGCGTGCGGCGCGCTTACTTGCGGCGCAGCTTCTGGATCGCGGCGATCTGCGCGGCCATGGCCGCGAATTCGCTCTGCGCCTTCGCGAGATCGATGTCGCTCTTGGCGTTGCGCATCGCTTCCTCGGCCAGACGCTTGGCCTCGACGGCCTTGGCCTCGTCGAGGTCGTGGCCGCGGATGGCCGTGTCGGCGAGCACCGTCACGACGTTGGGCTGCACTTCCAGGATGCCGCCGGCGACGAAGACGAACTCCTCCTCGCCGTTGTCGGCGCGCTCGATGCGCACCGCGCCCGGCTTGATGCGGGTGATCAGCGGCGTGTGGCGCGGCAGGATGCCGAGCTCGCCGTTCTCGCCCGGCAGCGCGACGAACTTCGCCTCGCCCGAGAAGATGCTCTCCTCGGCGGAGACGACGTCGACGTGAATGGTCTTGGCCATGGGGGTCCTCGGATGGAAGAAGGATCAGGAAGCGGCGGGGCGCCAGGCGCCCCGGGGGGCCGCTTACTGGATCTTCTTGGCCTTCTCGAACGCCTCGTCGATCGTGCCGACCATGTAGAAGGCCTGTTCCGGCAGGTGGTCGCACTCGCCGTTGACGATCATCTTGAAGCCGCGGATCGTTTCCTTCAGCGGCACGTACTTGCCCGGCGTGCCGGTGAACACTTCGGCGACGTGGAAGGGCTGCGACAGGAAGCGCTGGATCTTGCGGGCGCGGGCGACGGCCAGCTTGTCTTCCGGCGACAGTTCGTCCATGCCCAGGATCGCGATGATGTCGCGCAGTTCCTTGTAGCGCTGCAGCGTGGCCTGCACCGAGCGGGTCGTGCTGTAGTGCTCTTCGCCGACGACGTTCGGGTCGATCTGGCGCGAGGTCGAGTCCAGCGGGTCGACGGCCGGGTAGATGCCCAGCGCGGCGATGTCACGCGACAGAACGACGGTGGCGTCCAAGTGGGCGAAGGTCGTGGCCGGCGACGGGTCGGTCAAGTCATCCGCAGGGACGTACACGGCCTGGATCGAGGTGATCGAGCCGACCTTGGTCGACGTGATGCGCTCCTGCAGGCGGCCCATCTCCTCGGCCAGCGTCGGCTGGTAGCCCACCGCCGACGGCATGCGGCCCAGCAGAGCGGACACTTCGGTACCGGCCAGCGTGTAGCGGTAGATGTTGTCGACGAAGAACAGCACGTCACGGCCTTCGTCGCGGAACGCTTCGGCCATCGTCAGGCCGGTCAGCGCGACGCGCAGACGGTTGCCCGGGGGCTCGTTCATCTGTCCGTAGACCATCGCGACCTTCGACTCGGACAGGTTCTCCTGCACGACGACGTTCGAGTCGGACATCTCGTGATAGAAGTCGTTGCCCTCGCGGGTGCGCTCACCGACGCCGGCGAACACGGACAGACCCGAGTGCGCCTTCGCGATGTTGTTGATGAGCTCCATCATGTTGACGGTCTTGCCGACGCCGGCGCCGCCGAACAGACCGACCTTGCCGCCCTTGGCGAACGGGCAGATCAGGTCGATGACCTTGATGCCGGTTTCGAGCAGTTCCTGCGACGGCGACAGCTCGTCGTAGGCCGGGGCCTTGCGGTGGATCGACGCGGTGTGCGTCTGGTCGACCGGGCCGCGCTCGTCGATCGGGTTGCCGAGCACGTCCATGATGCGGCCCAGCGTCGCCTTGCCGACCGGCACGGTGATCGCCGCGCCGGTGTCGGTGACCATCAGGCCGCGGCGCAGGCCGTCGGACGAGCCCAGGGCGATGGTGCGGACGATGCCGTCACCGAGTTGCTGCTGCACTTCGAGCGTCAGCGGCGAGCCTTCGAGCTTCAGCGCGTCGAAGACCTTGGGCATCTGGTCGCGCGGGAACTCCACGTCCACGACGGCGCCGATGCACTGAACGATCTTGCCTTGTGCCATTTTGAGCTTCCTTCAATTCGTATCTTTAGACGGCGGCGGCGCCACCCACGATTTCCGACAGTTCCTTCGTGATCGCGGCCTGGCGGGTCTTGTTGTAGACGAGCTTGAGCTCGGCGATCAGGTTGCCGGCGTTGTCCGTGGCGGCCTTCATCGCGACCATGCGCGCGCTCTGCTCGCTGGCCATGTTCTCGGCGACGGCCTGATAGACCAGCGCTTCGATGTAGCGGGTGAGCAGGTCGTCGATGACCACCGACGCCTCGGGCTCGTAGATGTAGTCCCAGGCGTAGGCCTTCTTCTCGGCTGCGCTCTGCTCCAGGCGCGCGGGCGCCAGCGGCAGCAGCGGCTCGACCATCGGCTCCTGCTTCATCGTGTTGATGAACTTCGTGTAGCAGAGATGCACTTCGTCGATCTCGCCGGCCACGAAGGCGTCGAGCATGACCTTGACCGGGCCGATCAGCTTCTCGAGCTGCGGCGCGTCGCCGAGCTGGATCGCGTGGCCGATGACCTGCGCGCCGATCCGGTTCAGGAAGCCGAAGCCCTTGTTGCCGATCGCCACCGTCGTGATCGAGCCGCCGGCCGCCTGGACTTCCTTCATCTTCGCCGTCACCGCACGAAGGATGTTGGTGTTCAGGCCGCCGCACAGACCCTTGTCGGTGGTCACGACGATGAAGCCGACCTTCTTCGACGTGCCGCCGGTGCGCAGGTAGGGCGACTTGTATTCCGGGTTGGCTTCCGACAGGTGCGCGGTGATGTTGCGCACCTTGTCGGCGTACGGGCGCGCGGCGCGCATGCGCTCCTGCGCCTTGCGCATCTTGGAGGCGGCGACCATTTCCATGGCCTTGGTGATCTTCTTGGTGTTCTCCACCGATTTGATCTTGCCGCGAATTTCCTTGCCGACCGCCATGGTCTGGGCTCCCGGTTAGGCGAAGGACTTCTTGAACGCAGCGATCGCGCCGGCCAGCTCTTCTTCGGCGGCCTTGTCCATCGCCCGGTCGTTCTCGAGCTTGGCCAGCAGCGCGGCGTGGCTCGACTTCAGGTGCTGGTGCAGGCCGTGCTCGAAGGCGAGGACCTTCTTCACGTCGATGTCGTCCAGGTAGCCCTTGTTGGCGGCGTACAGCGTCGCGGCCATCAGGCTGATCGGCAGCGGCGAGTACTGGGCCTGCTTGAGCAGTTCGGTCACGCGCGCGCCGCGGTCGAGCTGCTTGCGGGTGGCAGCATCGAGGTCCGAGGCGAACTGCGCGAACGCGGCCAGTTCACGGTACTGCGCCAGGTCGGTACGGATACCGCCGGACAGGCTCTTGATCAGCTTGGTCTGGGCGGCGCCACCGACGCGCGACACCGAGATGCCGGCGTTGATCGCGGGACGGATGCCGGCGTTGAACAGGCTGGTTTCCAGGAAGATCTGGCCGTCGGTGATCGAGATCACGTTCGTCGGCACGAAGGCGGACACGTCGCCGGCCTGCGTTTCGATGATCGGCAGCGCGGTCAGCGAACCGGTCTTGCCCTTGACCTCGCCCTTCGTGAACGCCTCGACGTAGTCGGCGTTCACGCGCGCGGCGCGCTCGAGCAGACGGCTGTGGAGATAGAACACGTCGCCGGGGAAGGCTTCGCGGCCCGGCGGGCGGCGCAGCAGCAGCGAGACCTGGCGATAGGCGACGGCCTGCTTGGACAGATCGTCGTAGATGATCAGGGCGTCCTGGCCGCGGTCGCGGAAGTATTCGCCCATCGTGCAGCCCGAGTAGGCCGACACGTATTGCATCGCCGCCGATTCCGACGCCGAGGCCGCGACGACGATGGTGTATTCCATCGCGCCGGCTTGTTCCAGGGAGCGCACCACGTTCTTGATCGACGAAGCCTTCTGGCCGATCGCGACGTAGATGCAGGTCATGTTCTGACCCTTCTGGTTGATGATCGTGTCGATCGCCACCGCGGTCTTGCCGGTCTGGCGGTCGCCGATGATCAGCTCGCGCTGGCCACGGCCGATCGGCACCATCGAGTCGATCGACTTCAGGCCGGTCTGCACCGGCTGGTCGACGGACTTGCGGGCGATGACGCCCGGCGCGACCTTCTCGATGACGTCGGTCATCTTGGCGTTGATCGGGCCCTTGCCGTCGATCGGCTGGCCGAGCGCGTTGACGACGCGGCCGATCAGCTCGGGGCCGACCGGCACCGACAGGATCTGGCCCGTGCACTTGACGGTGTCGCCTTCGGAGATGTGCTCGTACTCGCCCAGAATCACCGCGCCGACGGAGTCGCGCTCGAGGTTCAGAGCCAGGCCGAAGGTCGGCTGGCCGCTCGCGGTGGGCGGGAACTCCAGCATTTCGCCGGCCATCACCTCGGACAGGCCGTGAACGCGGCAGATGCCGTCGGTCACCGAGACGACCGTACCCTGGTTGCGGATGTCGGTCGAGACGCCAAGGCCTTCAATGCGGCTCTTGATCAGCTCGGAAATTTCAGCGGGATTCAGGTTCATAGGTTCTCCTCGAAGGGCGCACGCTCGACGGCTGTCAGGCGGTCAGGGCGGCCTTCATCTGTTCGAGACGGGCGCGGACCGAGGTGTCGAGCACCTCGTCGCCGACGACGACACGCACGCCGCCGATCAGCTCCGGGTCGACTACGACGTGCGCGTTCAGCTTGCGGCCGAAGCGCTTCTCGAGCGAGGCCGTGACCTCGGCGAGCTGCGCGCCGTCGAGCGGGAACGCGCTGTGGACCGTCGCGTCGGAGACGCCGCCGGAGGCGTTGACCAGGGCGCGGAACTGCGCCGCGACCTCGGCCAGCGCCACGAGGCGGCCGTTTTCGATGACGGTGCGCAGCAGATTGGCCGCGCGCGGGTCGAGCTCGAGGCCGACGACGCCGATGATGACGTCGTAGACCTGCGAGGCCGGCACCTTCGGGTGGTCGGCGAACTGGCGCAGCTCGGCGTTGCCCGCCACGGCGGCCAGCGCGTCGATCTGCGGCGCCAGGACCGCGGCATCGGCGCCGGCGGCCTGGTACAGCGCTTCGGCGTACGGCCGGGCGATCGTCGCGAGCTCGGCCATGTCAGAGCTCCGCCTTCAGGCGCGACAGCAGCTCGGCGTGAACGCCGGGGTTCACCTCGCGACGCAGGATCTGCTCGGCGCCCTTGACGGCCAGGCCGGCGACCTGTTCACGAAGCGCCTCGCGGGCCTTCACGGCTTCCTGTTCGGCCTCGGCTCGCGCCGCGGCGATGATCTTGGCCCCTTCCTCGGTGGCACGCCCCTTGGCTTCCTCGATCATCTGTTGCGCGAGACGTTCGGCGTCGGCGAGCCGCTTCTGGGCATCGTTGCGCGCAGCCGAGAGTTGCTGCTCGACGCGCTGGTTCGCAGCCGCCAGATCGGACTTGGCCTTGTCGGCCGCCGACAGACCGTCGGCGATCTTGGCGGCGCGCTCGTCGAGCGCCTTGACGATCGGCGGCCAGACGAATTTCATCGTGAACCCGACCAGGATCAGGAACACGATCATCTGGATGATCAGTGTCGCGTTGATGCTCACTTTGTGTCCTCGAAACGCTTGTGGCGAAAAACGGCTGCGTCGCGCTGAGCCGTCCGATTCGCGGCGCTGAAGGCCGCGCGCCGGATTACTTCGCCAGGGCGGCGATCTGGCCGAGGAACGGGTTGGCGGTGGTGAACCACAGCGCGATACCCGTGCCGATGATGAACGAGGCGTCGATCAGGCCGACCAGCAGGAACATCTTGGTTTGCAGTTCGCCCATCAGCTCGGGCTGACGCGCGGCCGATTCGAGGTACTTGCTGCCCATGACGCCGATACCGATACAGGCGCCGGCGGCGCCGAGACCGATGATCAGGCCGGCGGCGAGAGCGACGAGACCGATGAGTTCCATGATGACTCCTTGCTAAATGCGAAAGTGGAGAAAGGGGAAGGAAGAAGGGCAGGGGTCTGCCCCGGGGCTAACCGTCAGTGCGAGTCGTGCGCCTGACCGATGTACACCAGCGTCAGCATCATGAACACGAACGCTTGCAGCGTGATGATCAGGATGTGGAAGATGGCCCAGACGGTCCCGGCCACGATGTGCAGCAGGGACAGCACCAGACCGCTGGCGGAAAGGGTGAACGCACCGCCGAGCAGCGCGATCAGCAGGAAGATCAGCTCGCCGGCGTACATGTTGCCGAACAGCCGCATGCCGTGGGAGATCGTCTTGGCGACGAACTCGACGAGCTGCATCGCGAGGTTGACGATGCCCAGCAGCACGGCGAACAGCGGGTTCTTGCTCGTGCCGAACGGCGCCGTCACCAGCTCGTGCGCGAAGCCGCCGATGCCCTTGATCTTCAGGTTGTAGTACAGGCACAGCAGCAGCACCGTGCCCGACAGCGCCATCGTGATCGACAGGTCGGCGGTCGGCACGACGCGCAGGTAGGCCTCGTGGTTGCCGGTGGCCGACTGCCACATCCAGGGCAGCAGATCGACCGGCAGCAGGTCCATCGCGTTCAGCATGAACACCCAGATGAAGACCGTCAGCGCCAGCGGGGCGACGAACTTGCGGCTCTGGGCGTTGTGCACGATGTCCTTGGCCTGGCTGTCGACCATCTCGACGAGCAGCTCGATGGCGGCCTGGAAGCGGCCCGGCACGCCGGAGGTGGCCTTGCGAGCGGCCATCCACAGCAGGCCGCAGGTCAGGATGCCCAGCGTGATGGCGAAGAACACCGAGTCCAGGTTGACGACCGAGAAGTCGACGACCCCGGTCTGGTGACCGGTCTGCGCATGGTGCAGGTGGTGGACGATGTACTCGCCCGCGGTCGGCGCGTGTTCTGCGGTTCCTTCGGCTGCCATGTTCTCGTCGTCCCGTGTCGTCGTGTCAGCGGCCGCGCCACAGGAGCGCAACCCAGTATGTCTTGATGCACAGCACCAGGCTCACCAGCAGCGCCGGCCAGCTCAGGTCCTGCACGAGCTTCGACGCCAGCATCAGCATGGCGACCGAAACCGCGATCTTCACCGACTCCCACAACATGAAGCTGACGGCGCCTGAGCCGGGCGACATGATGCTGAAGCGGCTGGTCGCACCGCGCGCCATCAGAGCGCTAGGTAGGACCACGGTGGCTGCGCCGTAAAGCGCCGACCAACCGGCTGCCGGACTGCCCGTGATCAGCGCTGCGAGCAGCGAGACCACCACCCCGACCCCCGCCTGGACAAGGATCACCCGCCACGGTGACAGCGGCGGGTTCTTCTGGCGCAGGATGCGAGCTTCCTCGCGGGTCAGTGGCTTGAAGTCAGCCAGGTCCGTCGCGTCCTCGTCGTCCTCCCAAGGGTCGGCCTGCAATTTACGGTCGATCGCCATGGTGAGTCGGGGGAAGCGGACAGCAAAGCCGGCGCATTATACGGATAAACCCCGGTCAAACCGGAACACCCGGAAACGCGGTATGGCACCCCTGCGCCGGCGCGGGTCGGCCGCCTCGGCGCGGCGTGCGCTGGCGGACAATCGGGGCCCTTCGGCGCCTCTCGCGCCCCTCGTGGCGACCCGTCTTCCGCCCCTGTCCCGATGCTGCTCCCGCGCCCGCTGCTGACCCTTGCCGCCCTCGTTGCCGCGCTCGCCGCGCCGTCCCTTCAGGCGGCCCCGGGCGCGGTCGTGACCACCCCCCAGGTGCGGGCCGAACTGGTCGCCCACGCGCCCGAGGGCCTGGGCCCCGGCCGGCCGATGGCGCTGGGCCTGCTGATCCGCCACCAGTCCGGCTGGCACACCTACTGGAAGAACCCCGGCGATTCGGGCCTGCCGACGACCTTTGCCTGGACGCTGCCCGAAGGCGTCAGCGCCGGCGAGATCCGCTGGCCGACGCCGCGCCGCCTGCCGGTCGGGCCGCTGATGAACTTCGGCTACGACGGCAGCTTGCTGCTGCCGGTGCCGCTGGCGATCACCGAGGGCTTCAAGGCCGATCGCCTGGACGTCACGCTGCACGCCGAATGGCTGGTCTGCAAGGAGGTCTGCATTCCGGAGTCGGGCGACTTCGCGCTGTCGCTGCCGCGCGAGCAGGCCACCGCCGGCCAGGCCGAGGCCTTCGCCGCTGCCGAAGCATCGAAGCCGGTTCCGGCCACCGGCGCCCAGGCCCGCGCACGCATCGACGGCCAGGCCGTCGTCGTCGAGGTGCAGGGCCTGCCGGCCGACTGGCAGGGCGCCGCGCTCGACGTGCTGCCGGCCACCGCCGGCGCACTGCGCAACGCCGCCGTGCCGCAGGCCTCGTGGTCGGGCGCGGCCTGGACCGCGCGGCTGGAGATCGACCCGCAGCACACCGAGTCGCCGCCGGCGCTGGACCTGGTGCTGGTGCGCGACGGCGTGCCGGCCGGGCTGGAGATCAATGCGCCGGTGTCCGGCAGCTGGCCGGCGCCGGCCGACGCGGCGACACCCGCCGAGCCTGCGGCCCCGCCCGCCGCGGCGCCGGCCGACACCTCTCTGGGCCTGGCGCTGGCGCTGGCCTTCGGCGGCGGCCTGCTGCTGAACCTGATGCCCTGCGTCTTCCCGGTGCTGTCGCTGAAGGTGCTGGGTTTCGCCGCGCACGCGCACGACCGCGCCAAGCTGCTCGCCGGCGGCCTGGCCTACACGGCGGGTGTCGTCGTCTCCTTCGTCGCGCTGGCCGGCCTGCTGCTGGCCTTGCGCGCCGGCGGCGAGCAGCTCGGCTGGGGCTTCCAGCTGCAGCAGCCCGGTGTCGTCGCGGCGCTCGCCGTGCTGTTCACGCTGATCGGCCTGAACCTGGCCGGCGTCTTCGAATTCGGCTCGGTGCTGCCGTCGTCGTGGGCGGCGGCGCGCGCGCGCCATCCGCTGGTGGACTCGCTGCTGACCGGCGTGCTCGCCGTCGCCGTCGCCTCGCCGTGCACGGCGCCGTTCATGGGCGCCTCGCTGGGCGTCGCGGTGACGCTGCCGGCGGCGCAGGCGCTGACGATCTTCGCCGCGCTCGGCCTGGGCATGGCGGCGCCCTATCTGCTGGCCAGCGCCTGGCCGCGGCTGGCCGGCGCGCTGCCACGCCCCGGCGTCTGGATGGCGCACTTCAAGGTCGTGATGGCCTTCCCGATGTTCGCCACCGTCGTCTGGCTGGTCTGGGTGCTGGGCCAGCAGGCGGGCATCGACGGCGCCGCGGCGCTGCTGGCGCTGCTGGTCGCGCTGGCCTTCGCTGCCTGGGCCTTCGGTTCGCGTGCGCTCGGTGCGCGCGCCCGCACCGGCTTCGGCCTGCTGTCGCTGGCGCTGCTCGGCGCGACGCTGGCTTGGGCGCTGCCGGCCTGGCGGGAAGCACCGCCGGCCGCCGCCACGGCGACGGCCGAAGCCGGCTGGCAGCCCTGGAGCGCCGAGCGGGTCACGTCGGCGCTGGCCGAAGGCAAGCCGGTGTTCGTCGACTTCACCGCCGCCTGGTGCGTGACCTGCCAGGTCAACAAGCGCACGACGCTGTCGCGCGACGAGGTGCTGGCCGAGTTCCGCGCCCGCGGCGTCGTGCTGCTGCGCGCCGACTGGACGCGCCGCGACGCGGCGATCACCGCCGAGCTAGCGCGCCTGGGCCGCAGCGGCGTGCCGGTCTACGCGCTGTACGCGCCGGGCGGCGGCGCGCCGCGGGTGCTCAGTGAGATCCTCAGCCCGGCCGAGGTGCGCGGGATGTTGGTCGAGCTGCCGGTCGTGTCGCCGGTGGCCTCGGGCGCGCCGGCCTGATCAGGGCAGCCGCGTGTAGCGCGCGGCCAGGGCCTCGAACGGCGCCGGGTCGAGTTCGCGCTTCAGTTCGTCGCCGAGGATCGCCGCCACCGCGCCGGCCAGACGGCCAGCTTCCGCCGCATCCAGGAACAGCAGCCGCGAACGCCGTGCCAGCACGTCCTCGACCGTGCGCGCCGCCTCGTGGCGGGCGGCGAAACGCACCATCGCCTCGCTGAGACCGCCGTCGCCGTCGCGCCAGAGCCAGCGTTCGGCGCCGGGCAGCGTGCGCAGCAATGCGGCTTCGCTGCCGTAGAGATGTTCGCCCGGCGGCGCCGCCAGCGAGCGCCCCGGCGCCGCGCCGACGAGCTGCAGCCGCGCCGTCGCGCCGGCCGGCCGCCGCGGCAGCAGGCCCTGCGCCATGCAGCGGTCCAGCACGTCCTCTGCCATCGCGCGGTAGGTCGTCCACTTGCCGCCGGTGACGGTGACCAGGCCGCTGGACGACACCAGCACCGTGTGCTCGCGCGACAGCGCCTTCGTGTCGCCGGCTTCACCGTCGTGGCGTACCAGCGGGCGCAGGCCGACCCAGACCGAGCGCACGTCCTCGCGCCGCGGTGCCTGCTGCAGGTAACGCGCGCTCTCGCGCAGGATGAAGTCGACCTCGGCTGGGAAGGGCTGCGGTTCGCGCGCCAGGTCTTCGCGCGGCGTGTCGGTCGTGCCGAGGATGGTCTTGCCCAGCCAGGGCACGGCGAAGAGCACGCGTCCGTCGGCGGTCTTGGGCACCAGCAGCGCGTGCGTGCCGGGCAGGAAGCGCCGGTCGACGACCAGGTGCACGCCCTGGCTGGGCGCCACCAGCGGCGCACGCGGCGCGGCGCCGGCCTCGCGGTCCAGGTCGCGCAGCGCATCGACCCAGACGCCGGCGGCGTTGACGACGCAGCGTGCGGACAGCGTCGTCTCGGCGCCGGTTTCGGCGTCGCGCACGACGACGCCGTGCACGCGGCCGTCGCGGCGCTGCAGCGCGGTGGCGGCGCAGTGGTTCAGCACGACCGCGCCGCGCGCGGCCGCGGTGCGCGCCAGCAGCACGGCGTAGCGGGCGTCGTCGAACTGGCCGTCCCAGTACTTGACGCCGCCCCACAGCCCGCGCGGCTGCACGCCGGGCAGCAGCGCGCGCACGCGGGCGCTGCCCAGCCATTCGGTGGCGCCCAGACCGCGCGCGCCGGCCAGTGCGTCGTAGAGCTTGAGCCCGGTGCCGTAGAAGCCGCGCTCCCACCAGTGGTAGCCCGGCATCACGAAAGGCAGCGGCTGGGCGACGTGCGGTGCGTTGGCCAGCATCGCCGCACGTTCGTGCAGCGCCTCGCGCACCAGGTGCACGTTGCCCTGCGCGAGGTAGCGCACGCCGCCGTGCACGAGCTTGGTCGCGCGCGACGAGGTGCCCTGGGCGAAGTCGTGCGATTCGACGAGCGCGACCGAGAAGCCGCGCGCCGCGGCGTCCAGCGCCACGCCCAGCCCGGTGGCGCCGCCGCCGACGACGACCAGGTCCCAGTCGCGGTGTTCGGCGAGGCGCGCCCAGCGGCGCGCGCGGTCCTCGTTGGCGGGTTTCACACGTGCACGAAGTTCACCGGCAGGCCGGGCACGTCGACCCGCAGCACCAGCACGCGGCCGGCCAGCGGCTCGGCGGCGGCCTGCTCGGCGGTCTTGGCCGCGGCGCTGGTGACGTAGAGCGTGCGCAGGTCGGCGCCGCCGAAACACGGCATCGTCGGGCAGCGCACCGGCAGCGGCAGGTCGGCCAGCACCCGCCCGTCGGGCGCGAAACGCAGCAGCCGCGCGCCTTCGTACATCGCCACCCAGTAGCCGCCTTCGACGTCGACCGCGGCGCCGTCGGGCCGGCCGACGTAGCCGGCCAGCGAGCCGTCGGCGGGTTCGAGCGGGAACTGGTGGAAGCGCCGGCGGCGCGACAGCGAGCCGTCGCTGGCGTCGAAGTCGAAGGCCTCGATGCGGTGCGCCTGGGTGTCGCACCAGTACATCGTCGTGCCGTCGGGGCTCCAGGCCAGGCCGTTGCTGGTGCTGGCGGCGTCGAGCTGCAACTCCAGCGCGTCGTCGGCCCAGCGGTACAGCGCGGCGCGTGGCGGCAGCCGCGGCTCGCAGATCGTGCCGGCCCAGAAGCGGCCCTGCGGGTCGGCCTTGCCGTCGTTGAAACGCTGCGAGGCGCGGTCGTAGGGCGGCGGCGCCAGGCGCTCGGTCGCGCCGGTCGCCAGGTCCATCCGGAACAGGCCGTCGCGGCGCGCCAGCATCAGGCCGCCGTCCAGGCGCGGTGCGATGCAGCCGACCTCCTCGGGCTGGTCCCAGCGGTCGTGCACGCCGTCGCGCACGCGCCAGCGGTGCACGCGCCGGCCCGGGATGTCGCACCAATACAGCGCGCCCTGCTCGGGCCACCAGAACGGCGACTCGCCGGTGCCGCAGGGCGCGACGGGCAGCGCGTCGACCTGCATCGTCAGACCGCGGCGATGTCCAGCCGCATCCAGGCTTCGGTGCCGGCGCCCGGCGCGACGTCGACCAGGCCGTTGGCCAGCGGGTCGGCCATGTGCACGGCGTTGCTGACGTGGCTCACCGGCTCGACGCAGAAGTAGGGCTTGGTCGGCGGCGTGTAGACCACCAGGCGCGACACCGACGACGTCAGGCGCAGCGACAGCTTCTCGTCGCGGATGCGCGCCTGCCCGCGCCAACCGTCGAAGCAGTGGTCGAAGCTCAGGTGGGCGACGTCGGCGTCGATGCCCGGCTGCGGCACGGCGCGGGTCGGCAGGCCGCTGGCGTCGCTGTCCCAGCGCTGGGCGACCTCGGCGTGCAGCCGGCTGCGCGCGCGCTTCGGGAAGTAAGGGTGCCAGCCCAGGCCGACCGGCTGCGGCTCGGCGCCGGTGTTGCGCAGTTCCAGCGAGACCTTCAGCGCGTCGGGCTCGAGCACGAAACGCTGCCGCACCTCGAAGGCGAAAGGCCAGTGCGAGTCGCCCGCATGCACCAGGCCCAGCGTCGCGCTGCTGGCATCGGCCTCCAGCACCTCCCAGCCGCGCTGCCAGGCGATGCCGTGCAGCGAATGCGGGCTGCCGGCTTCGTTCGGCGCGGTCGTGTGGTCCTGGCCGTGCCAGCGCAGGCGGCGGTAGCCGAGGCGGTTGGAATAGGGCACCAGCGGGTAGCAGGCCGCGAGGCGCGAACTGGCCAGCTCGGCCGGTTCGGTGCTGCGCATCACCGGCAGCTCGCCGAGCCAGAGGCCGGCGATCGAGCCGCCGAGGTCGGGGCGCAGGGCCAGGCGCAGATCGCCGGCACGGAGTTCGAGGGCAGAGGGGGTCATCGGGTCACCAGCGTGTCAGACCGTCGGCCAGGTCGGCGCGCAGGTAGTGCGCCCCCGGAATCGGGTTGTAGTAGTAGGGCGGGATCTCCTCGAAGCCGAGCGACTCGTAGAGGCCGCGTGCGGCCTCCATGTCGTCCAGCGTGTCGAGCAGCATGTTGGAGTAGCCGGCCTGCACCGCACGTTCGACCAGCGCCTGGGCGACGATGCGGCCGATGCCGAAACCGCGGAACGCGCGCCGCACGTACAGGCGCTTCATCTCGCAGGCGTTGGTGTAGTCGACGTCGGCCAGCGCACGGAAGGCGCCGCAGCCGGCCACCTGGCCATCGACCAGCGCCAGCAGCAGCGCGCCGGCCGGCGCGGCGTAGTCGCCGGGCAGCAGGGCGAGTTCGGCCTCGAAGTTCTGGAAGCACAGGTCGATGCCCAGGCCTTCGGCGTATTCGCGCAGGATGCTGCGCGTGGCGTCCAGCAGCGCGTCGTCGCCGTGGGCGAGGTCGACGAGCAGGATGTCGGGGGGCTGCACGGCAGATCAGGTCAGCGCGCCGAGCGACACCACCCAGCTGACCAGCGCCCAGGCCGCGGCGCCGAGCACCAGCGCCAGCAGGCGCTGCGACCAGCCGTCGGCGCTGGCCGGCGTGCCGGCGGGCAGCGGCTTGTCGCCGGTGAGCATCGGCAGCACGAGGTTGTGGCCACGAAGGCGGTGGAACACGATCGATGCGATGTGCAGGGACACGAGGGCGATGATGATCCACTGCCCCGGGCCTTTGTGCCAGGAGGTCGCGGCCGACGCGGTCTCGCTCTCGACGAAACGCCACAGCGGGCCGGTGTTGGCGATCTCGTCGTCGGCGACGAGGCCGGTGGCCACCTGGATCGAGACGATGCCCAGCAGCGCGAAGACCGAGAAGCTGCCCAGCGGGTTGTGGCCGACCTCGATCATCTCGTCGGGGCGCGAGCGGCCCTTCAGGTAGCGCAGCACGGTGCCCGGCGCGTAGATGAAGTTCACGAAACGCGACCAGCGGCCGCCGATCAGGCCCCAGACGAGGCGGAAGGCGATGAGCCCGAACGCGACGTAACCGGCCTTGAAGTGCCACTCCATCGCGTTGCCGCCGATCTTGCCGCTGACGAAGCAGACGACGATGGCGGCGGCGAGTGCCCAGTGGAACAAGCGGGTCGGCAGGTCCCAGATGCGGGTCGGGCGGGGCGACGGGTCGGTGGCGGCCATGGGGTGCGGCGGGCTTTCTCTGCAGGATGGGGAGGCTCAACCATAACCCCATCCGGGGCCATCGCCGGCCAATGTCGGCGATCGGCGGCGTGTTTGTTCAAACCCGGGGCGGTATCGCTGCGTGGGGTTATAGACTCGCCGCGCCGGGCCCCGTGCCCGCGCCCCTGCATAACTCACAACGGAGTGCCGCATGAAGAAGATGTTGCTCGTGGCCGCCGGCCTGGCCGGCCTGGCCACCGCGCTGCCCGCCGCCGCCCAGTTCCAGAAGCCTGGTGACGCGATCGAATACCGCCAAAGCGCGTTCACGCTGATCGCCAACCACTTCGGCCGCGTCGCCGCGATGGCGCAAGGCAAGGCGCCGTTCGACGCCAAGGTCGCCGCCGAGAACATCGCGATCGTGTCCACCCTGTCCAAGCTGCCGCTGACGGCCTTCGGCCCGGGCACCGACAAGGGCCACAAGACCGACGCCAAGCCGGCCGTCTGGAGTGATGCCGCCGGCTTCAAGGCCGCTGCCGACAAGTACGTCGCCGCGATCGACAAGCTCGACGCCGCCGGCAAGACCGGTGACTTCGCCCAGATCAAGGCGGCCGTCGGCGAGACCGGCGGCTCCTGCAAGGGCTGCCACGACAAGTTCCGCGAGAAGTGATCACCGCGGCGCTGCGGCGCCGCTGAACACCCGCCCATCGGCGAAGCGAGGTTCCGGCCCGCTTCGCCGATTTCGTTTCAGGTGTCCGCGAAGCCGAGCACGACGCGCCGTGTCTTGGCTGACTTCTTCTCGATCTTCGTCACGATGACGGCGCCGATCTCGGCCGTGTTGCCGACGTGCGTGCCGCCGCAGGGCTGCAGGTCCAGGCCTTCGATCTCGACCAGGCGCACGCGGCCCTGGCCCCGCGGCGGCTGCACGCTCATGCTGCGCACGAGTTGCGGATTGGCGTCGAGCTCGTCCTCGGAGATCCAGCGCGTGCGCACCGGCCGCGCTTCGGCGACCAGGCGCGCCAGGCCGGCGTTCAGCGTGTCCTTGTCCAGCGGCTCGGTCATGTGGAAATCGAGCCGCGCGTAGCCGGCGGTGATCGAGCAGCCGTCCACCGGCTGCGGCACCAGCGCGCACAGCAGATGCGTCGCGCTGTGGAAACGCCGGTGCGCCTGGCGGCGCGCGACGTCGATCGCCGCGTGCACGGCAGTGCCCGGCGTCAGCCAGGACAGATCGGCGCCTTCGGCAGGCCGGTGCACGACGACGCCCGGGTGCTCGGGGTGCTTGCGCGTGTCGGCGATGGCGACGCGGCGGCCGTCGGTGGTGACCAGCTCGCCGGCGTCGCCGGCCTGGCCGCCGCCTTGCGGGTAGAACACCGAGCGGTCGAGCACGATGCCGCCGTCGGCCTCGACGGCCAGCACCGTCGCGTCGCACGCGGCCAGCGTCGCGTCGTCGCGGAACAGTTCTTCGGTGGGTTGCATGCGTTCCCTTCAGATCGTGACGCGGCCTTCGATGCAGGGCGTGACCTCGCCGCCGATCCAGACCGTGTCGCCGTCGGATTCGACGTGCACACGCCCGGCGCGGCCCAGCGCCGTGCCCTGCGCGGCGACGTAGCGCCCGGGCAGTGCGCCGCTGCCGATCAGCCACAGCGCCAGGCCGGCGTTCAGGCTGCCGGTCACCGGGTCTTCGTCGACGCCGACGCCGGGTACGAAGGCGCGCACCTCGGCGGCGGTCTCGCCGTCGTTCTCCACCGCGACGACACCCAGCTTCAGCCGCCCCATCGCCACCATGTCGGGCTTCAGCGCCAGCACCTGGGCGCGTGTGCGCAGCCGGATCGCCAGCCATTCGGGGCCGTTGACGACCCACTGGTGGCCGACGACGTCCTCCGGCGCCACGCCCAGCGCGCGCACCGCCTGGGCCAGCGTGGCCGCGTCGGCCGGGCCGCTGCGCAGCAGCGGCGGCGCCGCGAAGGCCAGCCGGCCGCCGGCCTGGCGCAGCCGCACCAGGCCGATGCCGCACTGCTGGACGACGACACCGGGCTCGCGCGGCGTGCCGCCGGCCTGCAACCAGGCCCAGGCGCTGCCCAGCGTCGGGTGGCCGGCGAACGGCAGCTCGCCGCCGGGCGTGAAGATGCGCACCCGGTAGTCGGCGCCGGCCTCTGTGGGCGGCAGCAGGAAGGTCGTTTCCGACAGGTGGGTCCAGCGTGCGAACGCGGCCATCTGCGTGTCGTCCAGCCCTTGGGCGTCGTGCACGACGGCCAGCGGGTTGCCCTTCGTCGCCTCGGCGGCGAAGACGTCGACCTGGTGAAAGCGGCGGACCGTCATGCCGAAGCCTCCTTCAACACCTTGCCGAGCAGCGCGATGCCGCGTTCGATCTGCTCCGGCGGCACGGTGACGAAGCTCAGCCGCAGCGTGTTGGCGTGGCCGCCGCCGGCGAAGAAGGGCGCACCCGGCACGTAGGCGACGCCGGCGGCCACCGCGGCCGGCAGCAGCGCCGCCGCGTCCAGGCCGGCCGGCAGCTCGATCCAGAAGAACATGCCGCCGTTGGGCACCTGCCAGCGGCAGCCGGCCGGCAGGTGTCTCTCCAGCGCGGCGCGCATCGCGTCGCGGTGCGCGGCGTAGCGCGCGCGGATCGTCGGCACGTGATGCTCCAGGAATCCGTCCTTCACGACCTCGTAGACGATGCGCTGGTTGAAACCCGGCGTGTGCAGGTCGGCCGCCTGCTTGGCCTGCAGCAGCTTGGGGAAGAGCGCGCGCGGCGCCAGCATCCAGCCCAGCCGCAGCCCCGGTGCCAGCACCTTGGAGAACGAGCCCAGGTAGAGCGCGTTGTCGCCGGCGTGCGCCGACACCGGCGCCGGCGGCGCTTCGTCGTACCAGAGGTCGCCGTAGGGGTTGTCCTCGACGATCGGCAGGCCGGCGGCGGCCGCCGCGGCGGCCAGCGCGCGCCGGCGCTCGTCGCTCAGGCAGCGGCCGCTCGGGTTCTGGAAGTTGGGCAGCAGATAGATGAAGCGGGCGCCGGCGACGGCGGCCAGGCCCTCGGGGCGCGGGCCTTCGTCGTCACCTTCGACGGCGACGAACTCGGGTTCGTAGGCGTTGAAGGCCTGCAGCGCGCCGAGGTAGGTCGGCGACTCGACGGCGACGCGGCTGCCCGGGTCGATCATCACCTTGCCGACCAGGTCCAGCCCCTGCTGCGAGCCGGTGGTGACGAGGATGCGTGCCGGGTCGGCGTCCAGGCCCTTGGCGGCCAGGCGCGCGGCGATCCATTCGCGCAGCGGGCCGTAGCCTTCGCTGGCGGCGTACTGCAGCGCTTCGCGGCCGCTGTCGCGGTAGACACGCGCGGTGGCTTCGGCCATCGCCCCGACCGGGAAACCGTCGGCCGCCGGCAGGCCGCCGGCCAGCGAGACGATGCCCGGCTTTTCGGTCAGCTTCAGGATCTCGCGGATCGTCGAAGGATTCAGCCGCTCGGCGCGGCGGGCCATCTGCCAGCTCATCGGATATCGCTCCAGGTTCAGGATCGGGGTTCGGCCGGCTGCCAGGCCGGCGACGGCGCGCGGGGTGCGGCCGCGGGTGCCGCCGAAAAGCGGCGCCCCAGCGCCACCAGGCCCACCGCCGCGGCGGCGAAACCGACGGTGGTCGCATCCAGGGTCTCGCCCAGCAGCGGCACGGCGGCCAGCAGGGCGACGAAAGGCTGCAGCAACTGCACCTGGCTGACGCGCAGCACGCCGCCCAGGGCCAGGCCACGGTACCACGCGAAAAAGCCCAGCCACATCGAGAACAGCGAGACGTAGCCCAGCGCCGCCCAGGCGCCGGCACGCACCGGCGCGGCCGGCCACTGCAGCAGCGCGGCCGGCAGCGTCAGCGGCAGCATGAACAGCAGCGCCCAGCAGACGGTCTGCGCCGGCGGGATCTCCAGCGACACACGCGCACCGGCGACGTAGCTCGCCGCGGCGCTGAACAAGGCCAGCAGCAGCAGGCCGTCGGCGGCCTGCACGCGGCCGTGGCCGCTCCAGGCGGCGAAACCGAGCACCAGCACGCAGCCGGCGACGGCGCAGGCCCAGAAGCCCGCCGACGCCCGCTGGCGCAGCCAGATTGCGGCGACGACGGCGGTGGCCAGCGGCAACACGCCGCTGATGACGGCGGCGTGCATCGCGTCGACCTGGCGCAGCGCCAGCGCGCTGAACAGCGGGAAACCGACCACCGAGCCGGCGGCGCAGGCCGCCAGCGCCGGCCACAGCGAGCGCCGCGGCGGCCGAGCGCGAACGGCGAGCAGGTAGGCGGCACTGCACAGCCCGGCGATCGCCGCGCGTGCGGCGGTGACGAAACCCGGCGGCAGCTGCGGGTCGGAGGCATCGCCGACCGCCAGCCGCGTCACCGGCAGCGTCAACCCGAAGACGGCGACCGCGAGGGCGCCCAGCCATAAGCCGCGGCGGGCGTCTCGGGCGCTCGGGGACATCGTCATCGCCTCAGTCTAGGGTCGACAAGCAGCACAGTACCAGTACACTTTCACGATACACAACCAACATCTGTATTGGTGGCGCCATCGATACAGTGGCCGACGATGGACGAAAGCCCCGTGCTGGCGCGTGCCGCCGGCGAGACGCTGGCCGAGCAGCTGGCCGCGCGTTTCACCGAGCGCATCACCCAGCGCCTGCTGGCGCCGGGCGCACGCCTGCCTTCGGTGCGCGACTGCGCGCGCCGTCACCGTGTCAGCGCCAGCACCGTCGTCGGCGCCTACGAGCGGCTGCAGGCGCGCGGCCTGGTCGAGGCGCGGCCGCAGCGTGGTTTCTTCGTGCGCGAAACGCAGCCAGCGCGTGCCTTGCCGGCTTCGCGCGCCGCGGCGCCGATGCCGCTGCCGGTGGACGCGACGGCGCTGATCCGCAGCATGTTCCAGGCGCAGTCGGGCCGGCCGGCGCCGGGCATGGGCACGCTGCCGCAGGAATGGCTGGACGGCGAACTGCTGCAGCGTGCGCTGCGCCGCCTGGGCGGCGGCGACGCCGGCGCCTGGCTGCGCTACGGCGAGCCGGCCGGCGACGCCGCGCTGCGCGAGGCGCTGGCGCAGCGCCTGGCCGACCTGGGCATCGCCGCGTCGCCGGCGCAGATCATGACCTCGATCGGCGCGACGCACGGGCTGGACATCGTCTCGCGCACGCTGCTGCGCCCGGGCGACGCGGTGCTGGTCGACGAGCCCGGCTGGTCGGTCGAGTTCGCGCGCCTGACGGCCGCCGGCATGCGGCTGCTGCCGGTGCCGCGTGGTGCCGACGGTCCCGATCTGGCGGCGATGGAGGCGCTGGCGCGCGAGCACCGGCCGCGGCTGTACGTCACCGTCTCGGTGCTGCACAACCCGACCGGCACCTCGCTGAGCGCCGCCGCCGCGCACCAGGTGCTGCGCCTGGCCGAGGCCCACGACTTCGTCGTCGTCGAGGACGACACCTACGCCTGGCTGGCGCCGGCGCACGCGCCGCGGCTGGCGCAGCTCGACGGCCTGCGGCGCACGGTCTACGTCTCGGGTTTCTCCAAGATCCTGACGCCGCAATGGCGCGTCGGCTTCGTCGCCGCGGCGCCGGCGCTGGTCGAGCGTTTCATCGACACCAAGCTGCTCGGCTCGCTGGGCACGCCCGGGCCGCTGGAGCATGCGCTGGCCTGGTGCCTGTCGCAGGGGCTGCTGCGCCGCCATGCCGAGCGCATCGTCGCCCGGCTCGACGCGGCGCGTGCGCGGGTCGTGCGCCTGGCCGAAGACGCCGGCTGCCGCTTCGTCACACCGCCGCAAGGGCTTTTCGGCTGGATCGACGCCGGTGCCGATACCGAGCGGCTGGCGCAAAATTTGCTGGATGAAGGCTGGCTGACCGCGCCGGGCCTGTTGTTCCACCCGACGCGTCGGCCGACGACGCTGATGCGGGTGAATTTCGCGACCTCGTCGGAGCCGGGTTTCTGGCGGCGTCTGCGGGAACTGTCGGACGCTGCTTGAGCGCCGCATTTCCTGTTGTCACTTCGCATCCTTACCATCGGTCCCACGGCTTCCGAGTGAGGCGGGAATGAGCGGTATGTTCGAGTCCACGCTGCCGGCCGGGGTGCCCGACCTGTTGAGCGTCAGCGCGTTCCGGCGCTACCTCGACGAGATCTCGCGCGGCCCCGACGTCGACGCGGGCGCGAGCCGTCTGTCCGGGCTGAACCCCTCGCTGCTGCAGGACCTGCTGCGTTTCGATGGCCAGAGCGCCGACGGCGAAGGCCTGGAGGTGCTGGAAGTCCTGGCCGCCTGCGTGCGCCACGGCCGCGCCTTGCTGGTGCATCTGCGCGACGGCGAGCGCGTCGTGCCGCTGACGGTGTTCCCGGCGCAGCGCCTGGTGCACACGCCGGTGGCGCCGGCCGAACTGCTGGCCGGCGACCCGACCGCGCTGCGCGTGCTGCACGTCGAGCCGGCGCTGCTGCGCCCGCCGGGCCATCCCGACCGTTCGCTGGTCGGCGAACGCGAATGCCATGCGCCGCTGGGCCCGCTGCTGTGGGAGCTGGCGCTGCGCGGCGCACGCGAGGATCTGCTGCCCGAGATCGCCGGCCCCGCCGCCTACCGGCTGGCGCCGGGTGTCGACCTGTCGGCGCTGAAGATGGCCGGCACCCAGTCCGCGGCGGTGCACCGGCTGCGGCGCACGACGAGTTCGCTGCGCGAGATCGCCGAATGGCCGGGCTTCGACCGCGGCCGCGCGATGCGGCTGCTCAACGGTCTGTATCTGCAGGCCGGGCTGATCGTCTCGCGCAGCCACCCGGCCGCCGGCGCCGACGGCTGGTTCTGAGCGCGGCGGCGCTCAGCTGCCGAACGAGGCCAGCGTCTCCCAGCGCTCCAGCGCTTCCATCAGCTCGGCCTCGATGGCGTCGTGGCGCGCCTGCAGCCCGGCGACGGCCTGCGGCTCCTTGACGTAGAGCTCGCTGCTGGCCAGACGCTCGGCGATCTGCTTCTGCTCGGCTTCCAGCGCCTCGATGCGCGCCGGCAGCGCGTCGAGCTCACGCTGCTCCTTGTAGCTGAGCTTGGTGCGCACGCTGGCCGGCCGCGCCGCCGGGGCGGCGGCCGGGGCCGGCGGCGGCGGTGCGGCGGCCTCGGCCGCGGCACGCGAGCGTGCACGCTGGATCTTCCAGTCCTCGTAGCCGCCTTCGTATTCGCGCCACAGCCCCGGGCGCCCGCCCCAGGCCGGGTCGCCTTCCCAGGCGATCGTGCTGGTGACGACGTCGTCGAGGAAACGCCGGTCGTGACTGACGAGGAAGACGGTGCCGGCGTAGCCCTGCAGCAGTTCTTCCAGCAGGTCCAGCGTGTCGATGTCCAGGTCGTTGGTCGGCTCGTCGAGCACCAGCACGTTGGCCGGCAGCGCGAACAGCCGCGCCAGCAGCAGGCGGTTGCGCTCGCCGCCGGACAGCGTGCGCACCGGCGAGTTGGCGCGTTCGGGCGAGAACAGGAAGTCGCCGAGGTAGCTCTTGACGTGTTTGCGCGTGCCGCCGAACTCGACCCACTCGCTGCCCGGGCTGATCGTGTCGGCCAGCGTCGCGTCCAGGTCCAGCCCGGCGCGCATCTGGTCGAAGTAGGCGACCTGCAGGTTGGTGCCGCGGCGCACGCTGCCGCTCGTCGGCTCCAGCTGGCCGAGGATCAGTTTCAGCAGCGTCGTCTTGCCGACGCCGTTGGGGCCGATCAGGCCGACCTTGTCGCCACGCAGGATGGTGGCGGTGAAACGTTCGATCAGCGTGCGCTCGCCATAGCGCATCGTCACGTCCTGCAGCTCGGCGACGATCTTGCCAGGCGGCAGGCCGGCGTCGAGCTCCAGCCGCACCTGGCCCAGCACTTCGCGGCGCGCGCGGCGCTGTTCGCGCAGCTTCACCAGGCGCGCGACGCGGCCGACGCTGCGTGTGCGCCGCGCCTCCACGCCCTTGCGGATCCACACCTCCTCCTGCGCCAGCAGCTTGTCGGCGCGCGCGGCGGCCAGCGCCTCGTTCTCCAGTTCGCGCTGCTTGGCGGCCTCGAAGGCTGCGAAGTTGCCCGGGTAGCCGCGCAGCTGGCCGCGGTCGAGCTCGACGATGCGCGTGGCCACCGCGTCGATGAAGGCGCGGTCGTGCGAGACGAAGACGATCGCGCCGCGCGCCCCGGCGGCCGAGCCGCGCCAGCTCGTCAGCAGGTCCTGCAGCCACTCGATGGCGTCGATGTCGAGGTGGTTGGTCGGCTCGTCGAGCAGCAGCACGTCGGGCGCGGCGACCAGCGCACGCGCCAGCGCGACGCGCTTCTTCATGCCGCCGGACAGCGCGTCGACGCGGGCCTCGGGCGCCAGCTGCAGGCGCTGCAGCGCCTCGTCGACACGCTGCTCCCAGGTCCAGCCGTCCAGCGCCTCGATGCGCGACTGCAAGGCGTCGAGGTCGTCTCCCCCCGAGCCGTCAGGCTCGGCCGCCTGATGCGCGTGGGCCTCGAACCGCGCACGCAGCTCGCGCGCCTCGGCCACGCCTTCGGCGACGGCGTCGAAGACCGTGCTGCCGGCCTCGAACACCGGCTCCTGGGCGACGTAGACGCGGCGCACGCCGGTCTGCAGCTGCAGCGTGCCGTCGTCGACCTTCTCCAGGCCGGCGAGGATCTTCAGCAGCGAGGACTTGCCGGCGCCGTTGCGCCCGATCAGCGCCAGGCGTTCGCCGGCTTCGAGGGCAAGGGCGGCGCCGTCGAGCAGCGGCACGTGGCCGTACGCGAGGTGGGCGTCGGCGAGGGTGATCAGAGCCATGGCGCGATTGTCGCCGCCACGCTGCAGCCGCCGCGGCCGTGGCGGCATACGATGGCCGCATGCTGCAACGCCGTGCCTGGGTGCCCACCCGCTGCGAGAACCTCGTGCAAACCCTCGCCGCGTCCACCGCGGCGGCCACGAGCGACGCCACCTCGGCCGAGATCACGCGCCTGGTCGCGGAGAACCAGCGCATCCACGACGAGGACGGGATCAACCTGAACCCGGCGTCCAACGTGATGAACCCGAAGGCCGAGGCGCTGCTCGCCGCCGGCCTGGGATCACGCGCGTCGCTGGGCTGGCCCGGCGACAAGTACGAGATGGGCTTGCAGGCGATCGAACGCATCGAGGTCCTCGCCGCCGAGCTGGCGGCCGAGGTCTTCGGCGCCCACTTCGCCGAGGTGCGTGTCGCCTCGGGCGCGCTGGCCAACCTCTACGTCTTCATGGCCACCTGCCAGCCGGGCGACACGATCATCGCGCCGCCGGCCGAGATCGGCGGCCACGTCACGCACCACGCCGCCGGCGCGGCCGGGCTCTACGGGCTGAAGACGGTGCCGGCGCCGGTGCACGCCGACGGCTACACCGTCGATGTCGACGCGCTGCGCACGCTGGCGCACGAGGTCAAGCCGGCGCTGATCACGCTGGGCGGCAGCCTGAACCTGTTCCCGCACCCGGTCGAGGCGGTGCGCGGCATCGCCGACGAGGTCGGCGCGACGCTGATGTTCGACGCCGCGCACCTGTCCGGCATGATCGCCGGCGGCGCCTGGCCGAATCCGCTGGCCCAGGGTGCCGACGTGATGACGATGAGCACCTACAAGAGCCTGGGCGGGCCGCCCGGCGGTCTCGTCGTCGGCAACGCGCCCGAGCTCTTCGAACGCATCGACGCCATCGCCTACCCGGGGCTGACGGCCAACTTCGACGCCGGCAAGACCGCGGCGCTGGCGCTGGGCCTGCTCGACTGGAAGGACTACGGCCGCGACTACGCGGCGACGATGCAGGCCACCGCCAAGGCGCTGGCCGAGGCGCTGGCCGCCGCCGGGCTGCCGGTGTTCGCACGCGAGCGCGGCATGACGACGTCGCACCAGTTCGCCGTCGAGGCCGCACGCTGGGGCGGCGGCCAGGCGGCGGCGCGCCGGCTGGAACGTGCGCGCCTGCTGGCCTGCGGCATCGGCCTGCCGACGGCGCGTGTCGCGGCCATCGACGGCGACGTCAACGGCCTGCGCCTGGGCGTGCCGGAGATCGTGCGCCTGGGTTTTTCGTCCTGGCACATGGCCGACCTCGGCGCGCTGATCGTGCGGGCGCTGCAGGGCGAACCCGAGGCCGTGGCCCCGGAGGTCACGGCGCTGCGCCGGCGCGTGGCCAACGGCGCGCTGCGCTTCGTGCGCGCCTAGGCTGCCAGCGCGGCTTCGAGGGCGTCGATGAAGGTCGCCGCGACGTCGAAGCCGGTCTGCTGCTGGATCTCCTGGAAGCAGGTCGGGCTGGTGACGTTGATCTCGGTGAGGCGGTCGCCGATGACGTCCAGGCCGACGAGCAGCAGCCCGCGCGCCGCCAGCACCGGGCCCAGCGCCTCGGCGATCTCGCGGTCGCGCGGCGACAGCGGCTGGGCGACGCCCTTGCCGCCGGCGGCGAGGTTGCCGCGGATCTCGCTGCCCTGCGGGATGCGCGCCAGCACGTAAGGCACCGGCTTGCCGGCGATGACCAGCACGCGCTTGTCGCCGTGCACGATCTCGGGCACGTAGCGCTGGACCATCAGCGTGCGCGTGCCGCCGGCGTTCAGCGTCTCGATGATGCTGCCCAGGTTCATCCCGTCGGGGCCGACGCGGAAGATGCCCATGCCGCCCATGCCGTCCAGCGGCTTCAGGATGACGTCGCGGTGCTCGTCGTGGAAGCGGCGCACGGCGGCCGCGTCGCGGGTCACCAGCGTCGGCGCGATGTGCTCGGGGAACTCGAGGATCGCCAGCTTCTCCGGGTGGTCGCGCAGCGCCGCCGGCTTGTTGAAGACGCGCGCGCCTTCGCGTTCGGCCTGGCCGAGCAGGTGCGTGGCGTAGAAGTACTCGCTGTCGAACGGCGGGTCCTGGCGCATCAGCACGGCGCCGGTGTCGGCGATGCGCGTCTCGGCGGTCTCGACGACGCGGAACCAGTCGTGCGCGTCGCCGGTGAGCTCGATGCGGCGCGTGTCGGCGACGACGCTGCCGCCGCGCTGCCAGCGCAGCGCGCGCGACTCGCAGTGCAGCAGGCCGTGGCCGCGGCGTGCGGCCTCGCGCATCATCGCGAAGGTGCTGTCCTTGTAGGTCTTGAAGCCTTCCAGCGGGTCGGCGACGAAGAGCAGGTCCATGCAGGGTCCTAACGGGTGGGGCGCCAGTGTTGCACGGCCAGCGCCAGCGCGCCGGCGACCACGCCCCAGAAGGCCGCGCCGACGCCCCACAGGCTCAGGCCGCTGGCGGTGACGAGGAAGGTGATCAGCGCCGCCTCGCGGCTCTTCTCGTCCTTGGTGGCGACGGCCAGCCCGGTGCCGATCGTGCCGAGCAGCGCGAAGCCGGCGACGGCGACCACGAGTTCCTTCGGAAAGGCGGCGATCAGGCCGACGACGGCGCCGCCGAGCAGGCCGACGACGACGTAGAACAGGCCCGCCATCGTCGACGCCCAGTAGCGCCGCGCCGGGTCTTCGTGGGCTTCGCGGCCCATGCAGATTGCCGCGGTGATCGCTGCCAGGTTCAGCGCGTAGCCGCCGAACGGCGCCAGCAGCAGCGAGGCGATGCCGGTCGTCGCGACGACCGGCGACACTGGCGTGTCGTAGCCGGCGGCGCGCTGGGCGGCGACCCCCGGCAGGTTCTGCGAGGCCATCGTGACGATGAACAGCGGCAGCGCCAGGCCGATCGTCGCCGCGACGCTGAACTGCGGCATCGTGAACACCGGCTCGGCCCACTGCCAGGCTATGCCGCCCAGGTGCAGCTGGCCGCGTGCCGCGGCGATCGCCGCGCCGACGGCGAGCACGCCGGGCACCGCGTAACGCGGCCACCAGCGCCGGCCGGCGAGGTAGGCCAGCAGCATCGCGAAGACCAGCGTGAACTCGCGCTGCATCGCGCCGAAGGCGTCGAAGGCGAAACGCGCCAGCACGCCGGCCAGCAGCGCCGCGGCCAGCGACTGCGGCAGCCGGTTCATCACACGGGCGAAGGCGCCGGTCGCGCCGGCGGCGGTGATCAGCAGCGCGCAGAGCATGAAGGCGCCGACCGCCTCGCCCATCGAGAAGCCGTGGCCGGCGGTGGCCAGCAGCGCCGCGCCGGGCGTCGACCAGGCGGTCAGCACCGGCTGGCGGTACCAGAGGCTGAGGCCGGCGCTCGTGAGCCCCATGCCCAGGCCCAGCGCCCACATCCACGACACCGTCTGCGCCGGCGTCGCGCCGAAGGCCGCGGCGGCCTGGAAGACGATGACCACCGAACTCGTGAAGCCCACGAGCACGGCGACGAAGCCGGCGACGACGGCGGGCAGGGACAGGTCGCGCAGCGAGATCCGCGCTCGCATCGTCTCAGGCACTCAGATCTCTACCTTCGCACCCAGCTCGACGATGCGGTTGGCGGGCAGGTTCAGGAAGTCGCCGGCCGCGGCCGCGTTGCGGTGCATGCTGGCGAAGAGTTTTTCGCGCCACAGCGCCATGCCGCCGCCGAAGGTCGGGATCACCGCGTCGCGCGACAGGAAGTAGCTGGTCTCCATTTCGTCCAGCGGCACGCCGCGGCCCTGCAGCAGCTTCAGCGCCTCGGGCACGTCGGGGTCGTTCATGAAGCCGAAGTGCAGCCGCACCTGCCAGCAGCGGTGGCCCAGCGGCTCCACTTCCAGCCGCTTGTCGAAGCCGACCCAGGGCACCTCGTGGTGCTGCACGGTGACGAAGACGTTGTAGTCGTGAAGCACCTTGTTGTGCTTCAGGTTGTGCATCAGCGCGTTGGGCGTCAGGCCGGCTTCGCTGGACAGGAAGATCGCGGTGCCCGACACGCGTGTCGGCGGGCTGACGAACACCGCCTCCAGAAAACTCTTCAGGTCGATGGCCTCGTCGCGCAGGCGCTCGCCGACGAGGCGGCGGCCGTCGACCCAGGTGCGCATCAGCGTGAACATCGCGATGCCGATGACCAGCGGGAACCAGCCGCCGGCCAGCAGCTTCAGCACGTTGGAGGCGAAGAAGGTGACGTCGATCGCGAGGAAGAAACCGGTCGCCGCCAGCGCCAGCGCCAGCGGGTACTTCCAGCCGTAGCGGATGACGAAGAAGGTCATGATCGTCGTGATCGTCATGTCCAGCGTCACCGTGATGCCGTAGGCCGCGGCCAGCTTGGACGAACTGCCGAACAGCCCGACCGCCAGCACGATGCAGGCGTACAGCCCCCAGTTCACGAAGGGCACGTAGATCTGGCCGGTGTCGCGCACCGAGGTGTGCACGACACGCAGCCGCGGCAGCAGGCCGAGCTGGATCGCCTGCTTGGTGACCGAGAAGGCGGCCGTGATCAGCGCCTGCGAGGCGATGACGGTGGCGCCGGTGGCCAGCAGCACCAGCGGCAGCCGCGCCCAGCCCGGTGCCAGCAGGAAGAAGGGGTTCTCGACGGCGCTCGGGTCTTCGAGCAGCAGTGCGCCCTGGCCGAAGTAGTTGATCACCAGCGCCGGCGCCACCAGCCCGTACCAGGCGATGCGGATCGGCAGCCGGCCGAAGTGGCCCAGGTCGGCGTAGAGCGCCTCGCCGCCGGTGACGACCAGCACCACCGAGCCCAGCGCGATGAAGGCCACCAGCGGGTGGTGGGCGATGAAGTGCGCCGCGTAGGTCGGCGACATCGCGACCAGCACCATCGGGTGATCGAAGATCTGCTGCGCGCCCAGCGCGATCAGCACCGCGAACCAGATCATCGTCACCGGCCCGAAGGCGCGGCCGATGCCGCCGGTGCCGAAACGCTGCACGGCGAACAGCCCGGTCAGCACGATCAGCGTGATCGGCACCACCCAGTGCTCGAGCTGCGGCGCCGCGACTTCCAGGCCTTCGACCGCCGACAGCACCGACACCGCCGGCGTGATGACACCGTCGCCGTAGAAGATCGCCGTGCCGAACATGCCCAGCGCCAGCAGGCTGCGGCGCAGCCGGGGCTTCTCGGCCACCGCCGTCGTCGCCAGCGCCAGCATCGCGATCAGGCCGCCTTCGCCGCGGTTGTCGGCGCGCAGGATCAGCAGCACGTATTTCAGCGAGACGATGATCGTCATCGTCCAGAAGATCAGCGACAGCACGCCGAGGATGTTCTCGCGCGTCACCGGCACGTGGCCGGCGTGGAAGACTTCCTTCAGCGCGTACAGCGGGCTGGTGCCGATGTCGCCGTAGACGACCCCCAGTGCGCCGAGCGTGAGCGCGGCGACGGCGGCGGGAGTGCGGGGAGTGGGGGGATGCGGAGTCACGAGACGGCAGGCCTCGCGGCCGCGCGGATGCGGCGCGATCGTAGCGAAAGCCGGGCCGGCGTGCGCGGACAACGCCGCAGGCCCGGGGTCGGCTACTCGTAGATCTCGGCGTCGGGGTCGGTGGCTTCGAGCTCGTAGGCCGCGGCCAGCATCGCCAGCCGGCCGATGACGCCGTACATGTAGAAGCGGTTCGGCGCGCTGGCGCCGGGCTTGGCGCCCGGGCGCGGCAGCTGGGTCGATTCGGCGAAGGCCAGCGGCACGACGTCGGAGCCCGGCGCGTTGAGGTTCTCGTCGATGCCGCGCTCGCCGTGCACGCGGTAGAAGCCGCCGACGACGTAGCGGTCGATCATGCAGACCACCGGCTCGGCGGCGGCGTCGGCCACACGCTCGTGCGTCGGCACGCCTTCCTGGATGATGACCTCGCTGATGTGCTGGCCGTCCTTGGCGACGCTCATGCGCTCGCGCGTGCGGCGGCTCAGTTCGTCGAGCTCCTTGGCGTCGCGCACGGTCATCACGCCCATGCCGTAGGTGCCGTTGTCGGCCTTGACGACGACGAAGGGCTTCTCGGCGATGCCGTATTCCTTGTACTTGCGGCGCACCTTGGCCAGCAGCTGGTCGGCGGCCGACTGCACGCATTCCAGGCCGGTGGCCTCGCCGAAGTCGACCTGGCCGCAGTGGCCGTACATCGGGTTGATCAGCCAGGGGTCCATGCCCAGCAGCTTGGCGAACTTCTTGGCCACTTCCTCGTAGCTGCGGAAGTGGCGGCTCTTGCGGCGTACGCCCCAGCCGGCGTGCAGCGGCGGCAGCAGGTACTGCTGGTGCAGGTCTTCCAGGATCGCGGGCGTGCCCGCCGACAGGTCGTTGTTCAGCAGGATCGTGCAGGGGTCGAAGTCCTTGAGCCCCAGGCGGCCGCGGGCGCGCACCAGCGGCTCGAGCAGCAGCTCGCCGCCGTCGGGCAGCGCCAGCGGTACCGGCGCCTTCAGCTCGTCGTCCAGCGCGCCCAGGCGCACGTTCAGGCCGGCCTGGTTGAAGACCTGGATCAGGCACTGCAGGTTGGCCAGGTATTCGGGGCTGCGCGTCTGGCGCTCGGGGATCAGCAGCAGGTTCTTGGCTTCGGGGCAGATCTTCTCGATCGCCGCCATCGCCGCCTGCACCGCCAGCGGCAGCATCTGCGGCGTCAGGTGGTTGAAGCTGCCCGGGAAGAGGTTGGTGTCGACCGGCGCGAGCTTGAAGCCGGCGTTGCGCAGGTCCACCGAGGTGTAGAACGGCGGCGTGTGCTCCATCCATTCGAGCCGGAACCAGCGTTCGATCGCCGGCATCGACTCCAGGACGCGCGCCTCGAGCTCGTTGATCGGGCCGGTGAGGGCGGTGACGAGATTGGGAACCATGGCCAGGCGGGGAAGGTTGGGCGGAAATTCTGGCATGTGGGGGCGGCGGCACGAAGCACAAGCGGCGTGCACATCCGCCACTCGATCGTCACGGCCATGAAAAAGGGCCGCACTAAGGCGGCCCCCGTGTCGCGCTGAAGGCGGCTTACTTGTTGTAGGCCGTCTCGCCGTGCGAGGTGATGTCCAGACCTTCGCGTTCCTCTTCTTCCGGCACGCGCAGGCCGATGACCTTGTCGACCACCCAGTACGAGACGAACGCGACCGCAGCCGACCAGACGATGGTCACGCCGACGGCCTTGGCCTGGATCAGCAGCTGGGTCAGGATGTCGTTGGAGCCGACCGTGGCGGTGACCCAGTCGGTCACCAGGCCCGGGCCGCCGAGCGCCTGGTTGTTGAACACGCCGGTCAGCAGGGCACCGATGATGCCGCCGACGCCGTGCACGCCGAACACGTCCAGCGAGTCGTCGGCACCGAGGATCTTCTTCAGGCCGGTGACGCCCCACAGGCAGGCGAAGCCGGCGATGAAGCCGATGACCAGACCGCCGACGATGCCGACGTTGCCGGCAGCCGGCGTGATCGCCACGAGGCCGGCGACGGCGCCCGAGGCGGCACCCAGCATCGAGGCCTTGCCCTTGATCAGCGCTTCGCCGACGCACCAGGCCAGCACCGCGGCGGCGGTGGCGGAGAAGGTGTTCAGGAAGGCCAGCGCGGCGCTGTTGCCCGCTTCGAGCGCCGAACCGGCGTTGAAGCCGAACCAGCCGACCCACAGCAGCGAGGCGCCGACCATGGTCATCGTCAGGTTGTGCGGGGCCATGGCTTCCTTGCCGTAGCCGATGCGCTTGCCGATCATGTAGGCGCCGACCAGACCGGCGACGGCGGCGTTGATGTGCACCACGGTGCCGCCGGCGAAGTCCAGCGCGCCCCATTGCCACAGCATGCCGGCCTTGGCGTTCATCGCGTCGACGACTTCAGGGCCGGTGTAAGCGTCCGGGCCCATCCAGTACCAGACCATGTGCGCGATCGGCGTGTAGCTGAAGGTGAACCACAGCACCATGAACAGCAGCACGGCGGAGAACTTCACGCGTTCGGCGAAGGCGCCGACGATCAGGCCGCAGGTGATGGCCGCGAACGTGGCCTGGAAGGCGACGAACACGATCTCGGGGATCACGACGCCCTTGCTGAAGGTCGCGCCCATCGCGAACGCTCCGGTCGCGGGGTCGAAGATGCCCTTCAGGAACAGCCGGTCGAAGCTGCCGATGAACTGGTTGCCTTCGGTGAACGCCAGGCTGTAGCCGTAGACGACCCACAGCACGGTGATCAGCGAGAAGGTGACGAACACCTGCATCAGCACCGACAGCATGTTCTTGCTGCGCACCAGGCCGCCGTAGAACAGCGCCAGGCCGGGGATCGACATCATGATCACCAGCAGCGTGGAGACGAGCATCCAGCTGACGTCGCCCTTGTTGGGCACCGGCGCCGCGGCCGCGGCCGAGGCGGCATCGGCGGCCGCGGAGGCGGCTTCGGCCGGTGCGGCGGCGGCTGCGGTGGCTACGGCGTCGGAGGCGGCGGCAGCGGCCGAGGCGGCGTCCTGGGCGAGCGCCAGGTCCACCGAGCCCAGGAGCGCGAGCCCCACGGCCAGGATCGAGAACAGTTTCTTCATGATGGGGTGGTTTCTCGGGTTGGTCTCGGGTCGCGCCTTCAGAGGGCGTCGGTGCCGGTTTCGCCGGTCCGGATGCGAACCACCTGCTCGAGCGAGCTGACGAAGATCTTGCCGTCGCCGATCTTGCCGGTGCGGGCGGCGCCTTCGATGGCCTCGATGACGCGGTCGACGATGGCTTCGTCGACGGCGGCTTCGATCTTCACCTTGGGCAGGAAGTCGACGACGTACTCGGCGCCGCGGTAGAGCTCGGTGTGGCCCTTCTGGCGGCCGAAGCCTTTCACCTCGGTCACGGTGATGCCCTGAACGCCGATGCCGCTGAGGGCTTCGCGCACTTCATCGAGCTTGAATGGTTTGACGATCGCGGTCACCATCTTCATGGTCGGTCCTCTGGTCCTCTAGGGTTGCGTGTGCCCGCCCGCCGACGCCGCGCCGGAGCGCGCCGTGCGGACGTGGCCGGCCGTGGCGACGGGGATGTGCTTCGGCACCGGATGCGCGCGGTCCATGGCCTGCACCGCGGGAGTCGCTGCGGTGTCGGGGCCGGCCGGGATCAGTCTCTTCATGAGGGGCTGCAGTGCGGAGGTGACGAGTGCCGTCGCGGTTACTGCAGCTTCCATGCCAGTGTCCACAAACGGTTACAGCCGGGGTGGAGCGCGCTGCGGCTGGCGTGCAGCGCATGCACGGCGCCGTGCATCCCTCTTTTTGGTGCACTCCCTTGGTGCGGGCCCGACGCCGGCGCACGCCGCCCGGTCGCTCCGACAATCGCCGCGGGAGGCGGCAGATGAGCTTGGCGGTGGTCGCGAGCCGTGCGCTCGACGGGCTGGACGCACCGGCGGTGCATGTCGAGGTGCAGCTCGCCAACGGGCTGCCGTGTTTCACGCTCGTCGGGCTTGCCGATACCGAAGTGAAGGAGTCGCGCGAGCGCGTGCGCGCAGCCCTGCAGCACAGCGGCTTCCAGTTCCCGCACAACAAACGCATCACGGTCAATCTGGCGCCGGCCGACCTGCCCAAGGAGTCGGGGCGTTTCGACCTGCCGATCGCGCTGGGCATCCTGGCCGCCGACGGTGTGCTCGACGCCGCGCGGCTGGCGGCCTGCGAGTTCGCCGGCGAGCTGTCGCTGGCCGGTGAACTGCGCCCGGTGCGTGGTGCGCTGGCCCTGGCGCTGGCCGCGCGGCGCGACGGCGGCGGCCGCACGCTGGTGCTGCCGGCGGCCAGCGCCGGCACCGCGGCGCGTGTCGGCGGGCTGGACGTGCGCGGCGCCGCGACGCTGCTCGAGGTGGTGCAGGCGCTGCTGCCCGGCGACGCCGCCGAGCCGCTGGCCCCGGCCCGGCCGCCGCCGCCGGGGCCCGCCGAGCCGTTGCCCGACCTGCGCGACGTGCGCGGCCAGGCGGCGGCCAAACGTGCCCTTGAGATTGCCGCTGCTGGTGCTCACTCACTTCTGCTCGTCGGCCCGCCGGGCACCGGCAAGTCGATGCTCGCCTCGCGTCTGCCGGGGCTGCTGCCGGCGATGGACGACGAGGAGGCGCTGGTCAGCGCCGCGCTGCAGGGCCTGGCGCCGCAGGCGCTAGACGGTGCCGGTTTCGGCCGCCGGCCGGTCCGGACTCCCCATCACAGTGCGAGCGCGGTGGCCCTGGTTGGCGGCGGTTCGCCGCCGCGGCCGGGCGAAATCTCGCTCGCGCACGGCGGCGTGCTCTTTCTTGACGAGCTGCCAGAGTTCGCGCGTGCCGCGCTGGAGGCGCTGCGCGAACCGCTGGAAACCGGCCGGGTGACGATCTCGCGTGCCGCGCGCCAGGCGCAGTTCCCGGCGCGCTTCCAGCTCGTCGCGGCGATGAACCCCTGTCCCTGCGGCTGGCTGGGCGCTTTCGCCGCCACCGGCCGCGCCTGCCGCTGCGGCGCCGACGGCGTAGCGCGTTACCGCAGCCGGCTGTCGGGGCCGCTCCTGGACCGCATCGACCTGCAGATCGAAGTGCCGGCGGTGCGCCCGGCCGAGCTGATGGGCGTGCCCGACGGCGAGACCACTGCCGCGGTCGCGGCGCGTGTCGCGGCGGCGCGCCAGCGCCAGCTCGACCGCCAGGGCGAAGCCAACGGCCGCCTGGGCGCGGCGCAGACCGACCGCTGCTGCGTCGCCGACGCCGCAGCGCGCCGCCTGCTGCAGACCGCAGCCGAGAAGCTCGGCTGGTCGGGCCGGCGCCTGCACCGCACGCTGCGCGTCGCGCGCACGATCGCCGATCTGGACGGTGCGGCGACGACAGGCGTCGCCGCGATGGCCGAGGCGCTGCAGCTGCAGCGCGGGCTCGACGCCTGCGGCTGAAGGCTCAGCGGCGCTGCGTCGCCAGCCGGCGTTCGGCGTCTTCCGGGCTGATGCCTTCGCGCGAGGCGAAGTCCGCCACCTGGTCGTCGCCGACCGGGCCGACGTTGAAGTAGCAGGCTTCCGGATGCGCCAGATAGAAGCCGCTGACGCTGGCCGCCGGCGTCATCGCCAGGTTCTCGGTCAGGCCCATGCCGATCTCGGTGGCCTTCAAGAGCTCGAACATCGCGCGCTTGGGGCCGTGGTCGGGGCAGGCCGGGTAGCCCGGCGCTGGGCGGATGCCGCGGTAGCGCTCGCCGATCAGCTCGTCGACGCCCAGCGCCTCGTCGGCGGCGTAGCCCCAGAGCTCGGTGCGCACACGCTGGTGCAGGCGCTCGGCGAAGGCTTCGGCCAGGCGGTCGGCCAGGGCCTTGACCATGATCGCCGAGTAGTCGTCGTTCGCGTCGGCGAAACGCTGGGCGCGCTCCTCGCAGCCCAGGCCGGCGGTGACGGCGAACAGCCCGATCCAGTCGGGCTTCACGCCGCGCGGCGCGATGAAGTCGGCCAGGCTGCGGTTGGGCCGCGGCACGCCGTCGATCACCGGGCGCTCGCCCTGCTGGCGCAGCGGCGTCCAGCGCATCGCGACCTGGCTGCGGCTCTCGTCGGTGTAGATCTCGACCGTGTCCTCGTCCACTGTGTTGGCCGGCAGCAGCGTGACGACGCCGTTGGCCTGCAGCCAGCGCCCTTCGATGAGACGCTCCAGCATGCGCTGGCCGTCGGCGAAGACGCGGCGTGCGGCCTCGCCGACGATCTCGTCGTCGAGGATCGCCGGGTAGGGGCCGGCCAGGTCCCAGGTCTGGAAGAACGGGCCCCAGTCGATGACGCGCGCCAGATCGGCCAGGTCGTAGTGGCGGAACAGGCGCCGGCCCGGCGCACGCGGCGCCGGCGGCTCGTAGGCCGCCCAGTCGGGGCGGGCGCGGTTGGCACGCGCGGCGGTCAGCGTCACCAGCGGCGTCGCCTTCTTGCTGGCGTGCAGCCGGCGCACGTGCTCGTAGTCGGCACGCACCTCGGCGAGGTAGGCCGTCTGGCGCTCTTCGGACAGCAGGTCCGAGCAGACGCCGACGCTGCGCGAGGCGTCGGGCACGTAGATCACCGGGCCGTCGTAGTGCGGCGCGATCTTCACCGCGGTGTGCACGCGGCTGCAGGTGGCGCCGCCGATCAGGAGCGGCGTGCCGCGCTCGCGGAACCAGGCGTCGCGCTGCATCTCGGCGGCGACGTGCTGCATCTCTTCCAGGCTGGGCGTGATGAGCCCCGACAGGCCGACGATGTCGGCCCCTTCGACACGCGCCTTCTCGAGGATGTCCTGGCACGGGACCATGACGCCCATGTTGACGACCTCGAAGTTGTTGCACTGCAGGACGACGGTGACGATGTTCTTGCCGATGTCGTGCACGTCGCCCTTGACGGTGGCGATGACGACCTTGCCCTTGGGTTTGACGTCGCCGCCGGCGTCCTGCAGCGCCTGTTTCTCGGCCTCGATATAGGGCAGCAGGTGGGCCACCGCCTGCTTCATCACGCGCGCGCTCTTGACCACCTGCGGCAGGAACATCTTGCCCTGGCCGAAGAGGACGCCGACGGTGTTCATGCCGGCCATCAGCGGGCCTTCGATGACGTGCAGCGGCCGCCCGCCGCGGGCCTCGATCGCGCGCCAGGCTTCCTCGGTGTCGGCGGTGATGAACTCGGTGATGCCGTGCACCAGCGCGTGCGCCAGGCGTTCGTCCACCGTGCCGGCGCGCCAGGCCAGGCGCGCCGAGTCGTCGCGCGCGGCGCCCTTGGCGCGTTCGGCAATCTCGATCAGGCGCTCGGCGGCGTCGGCGCGGCGGTTCAGCACCACGTCCTCGACCCGCTCGCGCAGCTCGGCGTCGAGGTCGTCGTAGACGCCGACCATGCCGGCGTTGACGATGCCCATGTCCAGACCGGCGCGGATCGCGTGGTAGAGGAAGACGGTGTGGATCGCCTCGCGCACCGGGTCGTTGCCGCGGAAGCTGAAGGAGACGTTGCTGATGCCGCCCGAGACCTTGGCGCCGGGCAGGTTCTGCTTGATCCAGCGGGTCGCCTCGATGAAGTCGACGGCGTAGTTGGCGTGCTCCTCGATGCCGGTGGCGATCGCGAAGACGTTGGGGTCGAAGACGATGTCCTCGGGCGGGAAGCCGACCTCGTCGACGAGGATGCGGTAGGCGCGCGCGCAGATCTCCGTCTTGCGGCGGTAGGTGTCGGCCTGGCCCTGCTCGTCGAAGGCCATGACGACGGCCGCGGCGCCGTAGCGGCGCACCAGCCTCGCCTGGCGCTTGAACTCGGCCTCGCCTTCCTTCAGCGAGATCGAGTTGACGATGCCCTTGCCCTGCAGGCACTTGAGCCCGGTCTCGATGACGCTCCACTTCGAGCTGTCGACCATCACCGGCACACGCGCGATCTCGGGCTCCGAGGCCAGCAGCTTCAGGAACCGGTCCATCGCCGCGGCCGAGTCGAGCATCGCCTCGTCCATGTTGACGTCGATGACCTGGGCGCCGTTCTCGACCTGCTGGCGCGCGACCGACAGCGCGTCCTCGAAGCGGCCTTCGAGGATCATGCGGGCGAAGGCTCGCGAGCCGGTGACGTTGGTGCGTTCGCCGATGTTGACGAACAGCGTTCCTTCGCCGATCGAGACGGGTTCGAGGCCCGACAGGCGCATCGCGGGCAGGGCAGCGGTCATCGTGTCACTCCAGGGGAATGGGACGAGCGCCGTTGCTGCGGCCGCGACCGGTGCCGCGGCTCGCCCCGAGCCTGGTGGCCGATGCCATCGCAACGCTCCTCGGGGCGGAACTCGCGATTTTATCGGCTGTGCGCGGTCAGATGGGCCAGCGGGCCGGCGGTGCTGATGCCCGGGCCGGCGCGGCGCGCGCCCGGCGGCGGCGATTCCAGCGGCGCCTCGTCGAAGCCGACGATCTCCTCGCGCGGCAGCTCGGCGACACGCTCGGCGCCGCGGCGCATCGCCACGCCGACGGCCAGGATGTCGATGACCAGCAGGTGCAGGATGCGGCTGATCATCGGCACGTGCGCCGAAGGGTCCTCGAGGTGGTCGACGATGATCGCGACGTCGGCCTTCTTGGCCAGCGGCGAGTGGCTGGCGGTGATCGCCAGCACCGGCGTGCCGCGCTCGTGCGCCTTGTCGGCGACGGCCAGCAGGTCCTCGACCTGGCCGCTGCTGCTGATGATGACGGCGACGTCGCTCGGCCGCATCACGTTGGCCGTCAGCACCTGCAGCCGGTGTTCGGTGACCGACATCGACGGCACGCCGAAGCGCAGGAACTTCAGTTGCGCGTCGTCGGCGACGACGCCGTAGTGGCCGACGGCGAAGAACTCCACCCGCTCGGCGGCGGTCAGCAGGTCGATCGCGCGGTCGATCGCGTCGCGGTTGAGCTGGTCGCGCACCTGCAGGATCGCCGACGCGGTGTTGCCCAGCACCTTGACGCCCAGCTCGAGCATCGTGTCCTCGCCGGTCACCTGGGTGTGCGAGACCGGGATCGTGCCGGTCAGGCTGGAGGCCAGGCGCAGCTTGAAGTCCGACAGCCCTTCGCAGCCCAGCGAACGGCAGAAGCGGATGACGGTCGGCTGGCTGACCGCGGCGGCGCGCGCGATCTCGGCGATCGGGTCCGACAGCGTCGGCCGCGGGTGCGCGAGCACGTGGTCGGCGACGCGGCGCTCGGCCGGCGAGAGCTTGTTGCGCACGCGCCGGATCAGGCCGAGCACGGCCGTGTCCTGGTGCGAATCCATGCGCCGCAGCTGCTCGGCGAGGATCGCCGAGGCGCCGGCGAAGGTCGCGTTGTCGGCGGTGACGACGAAGGTCGGGATCGTGCGCACGTAGTCGCTGAAGCGGCCCTTGTCCTCGAAGCGGGCACGAAACGGCGAGCGCTCGAAATACTCGCCCAGGCGCGGCACGATGGCGCCGCCGATGTAGATGCCGCCGAAGGCGCCCAGCGTCACCGCCAGGTTGCCGGCGGCGGTGCCGAGGATCGAGCAGAAGGCCTCGACCGCCTGCAGGCACAGCGCGTCGCCGCCGTCGATCGCCCGGCGCGTGATCTCGGTGGCCGGCAGCGGCTCGCCGCCGCGGCCTTCGGAGACCGCGCGGTAGATCAGCTCCAGCCCGGGGCCCGACAGCAGACGTTCGAACGAGACGTGCTCGTGCTGGCGGGCGGCGTAGCGCAGGATGCCGATCTCGCGTTCGTCGCGCGGCGCGAAGCTGGCATGGCCGCCTTCGGTGCCGAGTGCGACATAACCGTCGCCGGTCGGGATCAGCCCCGAGACGCCCAGGCCGGTGCCGGCGCCGATGACGCCGATGACGCTGCGCTCGCGCGCTTCGCCGGGGCCGACCTGGCGGCGCTGGTTGTTGGACAGGCGCGGCAGCGCCATCGCCAATGCGGTGAAGTCGTTGATGACGACCAGGGTCTGCAGTCCCAGCCGCTCGCGCATCTGCTCGATCGAGAACTGCCAGTGGTAGTTCGTCATGCGCACCAGGTCGCCTTCGACCGGGTTGGCGATGGCGACGGCGGCGTGCTGGATGGTCTCGGACAGCGAGGCCGGCAGAGAGCCCAGGTAGGCGCGCACCGCCGAATGGAAGTCCGGGTGGGCGGCGCAGGGAATGGAGGCGACATGGCCGAAAGCCCCGGGCGCGGCCTCCACCGCGAAGCGGGCGTAGTTGCCGCCGATGTCGGCCAGCAGGCGAGGATGTTCGAAAGGCGTCATGGACGGGTTCCGAGCTTCGGAGCGCCTGACGGTGCGCGCCGAGTGACGATGTAGCCGGACTACTGATCCCGTCAGATCCGTATCCTGGAGAGGCCGCACCACGATGTGGCATGCGAGCCGGTGTTTCAAGGTGACTGAAGCAGCACCCATGCCCGGCATGGCCGCATCGCGGGGAAGCCCTCAGTTGCCCAGGTGCAACATTGGCTTGTCGCGTACTTGTAGTTTTGCTACCTTTTCGATGCTTTGCAAGCGTTTGCCGTGCATCGCAAAGGCGCCGATCCCGGCGCCGGGTTCGAGTCGAGGAGGGCTCCCGTGAACCATCACCCGATCGTCGCCACGAGCGCCGGCCGGTCCTCCTTGTGCACGGCGGGGGAGGGATTGTCGTGAACCTCGGTGGCAGCGCCGTGCAGCGCCCCTGGCTGGTGGCCGACATCGGCGGCACGAACGCGCGTTTCGCGCTCGTCGACGGGGCCGGTGCGCCGCCGCGCGACATCCAGCGCGTGCGCTGCGCCGACTACGCCGGCCCGGTCGAGGCCGCGCGCGCCTACCTAGCCGAGCGCCAAGCGGCCGCCGGCACCGATTGGCAGCCGCCTTGCTGGGCGGCGTTCGCCGTCGCCACGCCGGTCGGGCAGGACCGCATCGAGCTGACGAACAGCGCCTGGTCGTTCTCGCGTGCCGAGAGCGAAACCGCGCTGGGCCTGGACGGCCTGCTGATGCTCAACGACTTCGAGGCCCTGGCGCTGTCGCTGCCGGGGCTGGCACCGCAGCAGCTGCGGGCCCACGGCGCGCTGCCGGCGGCACGCGGCACGCTCGCCGTGCTCGGCCCGGGCACCGGCCTGGGTGTCGGCGGCCTGCTCGAGACGGCCCACGGCTGGCGCGCGATCGCCGGCGAAGGCGGCCACGCGACGCTGGCGGCAGGCGACGATTTCGAGGCCGAGGTCCTGCGCGTCGTGCGTGGCGAGTTCGAGCACGTGTCGGCCGAGAGGCTGCTGTCGGGCATCGGCCTGCCGACGCTGTACCGGGCCATCGCCCGCGTGCGCGGCGAGCCCGCGGCCGAGTTGACGGCCGAGGAGATCGGCACCCGGGGCGCCGACGGCTCGGACGCCCTGTGCGCGGCGACGCTGGACTGCTTCTGCGCGATGCTCGGCGGCTTTGCCGGCAACGTCGCGCTGACCTTCGGTGCCCGCGGCGGCGTGTTCATCGGCGGCGGCATCGTGCCGCGTTTCGCCGACTTCTTCTTCGCGTCGCGTTTTCGCGAGCGCTTCGAGGCCAAAGGGCGCTTCCAGGCCTACCTCGCGGCGATCCCGACGGCGCTGATCGTCGAGCCGTACGCGGCGCTGTACGGCGCCGCCGCCGCCATCGAGGCGCGCCGCCGCCGCGCCACTTCACAAGGCCACGCCGCATGAACACGCGCCGTGGCCAGCCAAGCGCCCGTCGGGCCGGGGGACCGCGAGACCCCGCGCATGACGGCACTGCCGCGACCGCCGGACGACGGTCGCGATTCGGGCCGGGGCTTGCACGACGGGCGCCCGCCGAATTTCCCCGTCCCATTCACCACTAGACCACGAACGAGGAGTTAACGATGTCTCGCCTTCACACCCGACTTCTTCCATTGGCTGCCGCCGCCGCGGCCGCGCTCTTCAGCACCGGTGCGAGCGCGCTGGAGTTCCACGGTTACATCCGCAGCGGCTCCGGCGTCACCAGCGGTGGTGGCGACCAGACCTGCTTCAAGCTCCCGGGCGCCTACAGCAAGTACCGTCTGGGCAACGAGTGCGAAACCTACGGTGAAGCCCAGCTCGACCAGAACCTGTACGACGGCAAGGACGGGGTCAAGTTCGACTACCACCTGATGTTCGCCTACCAGAAGGCGTACTCGAGCCAGCAGGATTACGAAAGCCTGAAGAACGACGACGCCGACTGGGCGCTGCGCCAGAACTGGATCGGCGTGAAGGGCCTGCCGATGCTGGGCGGCGCCAGCGTCTGGGCGGGCAAGCGCTACTACAAGCGTGAAGACGTCCACATCAGCGACTTCTACTACCACGACACCTCGGGCTACGGTGCGGGTATCGAAGACGTGGCGGCTGGTCCGGGCAAGTTCTCGTACGCGCTGATGCGCAACACCGACTCGGACCGTGGCATGACCCGCCACGACTTCCGCTATGAAGGCGTGAGCCTGGGGGCGGCCGGTTCGCTGGACTTCGCGGTCGAGATCAACCGCGCGGATTCGACCGGTGGCGCGACGGCCGAGAACGGCTCGTTCCTGCAGGTCCAGCACATGATCCCGATGTTCGGCGGCTTCAACAAGCTGGCCGTGCAGTACGGCAAGGGCTCGGCCAGCAGCCTGGTGCTGGGTTATCCCGACTACGGCAACGACAGCGACAAAAAGACCTGGCGCATCCTCGACTGGGGCGTGGTCGAGTTCTCGCCGTCGTTCAGCGGCATGTACGAAATCATGCACCAGGACACGAAGGACAACTACTCGTGGACCTCGGTCGGCGTGCGCCCGGTCTGGCACCTCACCGACTACTTCAAGCTGCAGGCTGAACTCGGCTACGACCGCGTCAAGCCCGACAACCTGAAGACGATGAACCTGACGAAGTTCACGATCGCCCCGACGCTGGTCGCCGGCCGTGGCTTCTGGGCGCGTCCGGAGCTGCGCCTGTACGTCACGCACGCCAAGTGGAACGACGCCGCGCGTGACCAGTGGGGTGGTGTGGCCGGTGGCAGCACGGGCCGCTTCGGCTCGGACACCAACGGCACGACCTACGGCTTCCAGATCGAAGCCTGGTGGTGATCGGCTGACGGGGTGCCGGGCGACCGGCACCTTGTCCACGACGCGTCCCTTTACGACAAAGGCGCTCCTCGGAGCGCCTTTTTCGTCCCGGGCCCGGTGCGATGCCGGGCTGCGGCTCAGCTCACTTGCGCGCCTTCAGCGCGTCCTCGAGCGTGAAGTAGGCGGTGCAGTCGCCCGCGTTGATGAACACCTGACGACCCTGCGGCAGCATCCAGGTCGAGTCCTTCGTGCAGTCCTTGTTGTCGCCCTTGTGGATGATGTAGTTGATCTTGCCGTTGCGGAACTCGTTGGCCTTGACCTGCCAGTACATGCCGAAGCCGTCCTGCCCGGTCGGCTTCATCGGGTTGCCCCAGCTAATGCCCATGATCGGCATGTCGGCCTTGTCGCGCGGGCCGACGACCTTGCCGTCCTGCACCTTCTCGAACGATTCCCAGAAGTGCACGCCCCAGCCGGCGTAGCTGCCGTCGGGCCGGTAGTAGTGCAGCGAGATCGTGTCGGCGGGCACCTCGGCGGCCTTGACCGCGTCCTGCGCGGCGGCCGGGCCGGCCGAGAGCAGGGCCGCGGTACCGAGCGCGGCGATCCAGGCGAGTCGTTTCATCTTTGCTCCTTCGGTGGGGTTCGAACGGGCCGCCCACCCGCGGCCTCCTTGGTTCACTTCAGCGCTTCGAGCAGCACGACGCCGCGCGCGTCGGCCTCGACCGTCACCTTGCCGGCCGCCACCGTCGCCTGCCCGCCGCCATAGGCGTCGTGCACGCGCGTGCCGTCGGCGAACACGTCGGCGACATTGATCGTCACGCTGCCGCTGGCACCGACGGCCGCGACGATGCGGTCCTCGGGCAGCACGCGGGCGAAGGTGTAGGGCTGGGCGGCGATCTGCCAGTGTTTGCCGCGTGCGACGGCGACGTGGCGGGCGCGGAACTGGCCGAGCTTGCGCCAGTGCGCCAGCGCCGCCGTGTCCAGGCTGGCCCAGTTCATGTCCGAGCGCGTCGACTGCTGCGGGTCGCCGTAGGCCGCCGGGCCGTCGGGGCGCGCGCTCTCGTCGCCGTAGTAGATCTGCACGCCGCCGGGCGCCAGCATCAGCGCCGTCGCGCCGTCGAGGATCGCCTTGCGGTCGAAGAGCTTGGTGTCGTGCGAGGAGATGTACGACAGCACGTTGTGCGTCGCCGGCGCCGCCAGCGTGCGCGCGTACTCGGCGTAGACCTTGTCGAGTTCGGCTCCCTTGGCCTCGGCGCGGCGCTGGAAGTCGAAGTTGATCATGTTGTCGAAGCCGATGTCGTAGTGGCGCGTGCGCTCGATGCCCTGGCCCCAGTTCTCGCCGGTCATCCAGAACGGCGCGTCGTCGATCGCGGCCTTCGGGTTGGCGGCCTTCCACGCGGCCAGCGCCTGGGTCGACGCGTCCTTCAGCGCCGTCCACGAGGCGTACTCGACGTGCTTGACGGTGTCGGCGCGGAAGCCGTCGATGCCGTAGTCGCGCACCCAGCGCGACAGCCAGGCGACGAGGTAGCCGCGCACCGTCGTGTCCGGCAGCTCGACGGCCTCGGTGTCGGCCTTCTTCTTCAGGAAGGGCGGCAGGCCCACCGGCTTGGGCGACTCGGTCTTGAAGTCGGGCAGGAAGGCGAGCTGCTTGGTCAGGTCGTCGCTGCCGCCCTCGGTGTAGCCGCGCAGGCCGGAGCGGATCCAGTCCGGCCCCCACCACTGCAGCCAGGCCGGGTCGTTGTAGTCGATCCAGGTGTGATAGTCGCGCAGCGTCGCCGCCTCGTAGCCCTTCCAGAGCATGCCGCGCTTCTTGTCGGTCTCGGGTTCGGTGACGTACTCCGACAGGCTCTGGATGTCGCCGTAGCCCGGGTGGTTCATCACGACGTCGAACAGGATGCGGATGCCCTGGGCGTGCGCGGTGGCGACCAGCTCGCGCAGTTCGGCCGGCGTGCCCATGTTGGCATCGAGCTTCGTGTAGTCCAGCGCGAAGTAGCCGTGGTAGGCGTAGTGCTTGAACTCCTTGCTGCCGCCGACCACCCAGCCGTGGATCTGCTCGTAGGGCGCGGTGATCCAGATCGCGTTGACGCCCAGCTCGCGGAACCAGCCTTCGCGCAGCTTCTGCGTCAGCCCGGCGAGGTCGCCGCCGTGAAAGGTGCCGATGTCGTCCTGCGGCCGGGCCTCGCGCTTGCGGCCATAGCTGCCGTCGTTGGCCGGGTTGCCGTTGGCGAAGCGGTCGGTGACGACGAAGTAGACGATCGGGTTGTCGGCGAAGCGGCCGGGGCGCGCGACGGGCTCGTCGGCGGCCCAGACGGACGAGACGGCGAGGGCGGCCGCGAGCGCGGCGAAGGTACGGCGGAACATCATGCGGCGCAGTCCGGTGAGGTGCGTCAGCCCTTCACGCCGCCGGCGGTCAGGCCGGAGACGATCCACTTCTGGGCGAACAGGAAGACGAGCGTGATCGGCAGGCCCGACAGCACCGCCGCGGCGGCGAAGTCGCCCCAGAGGTAACGCTGCTCGTAGAGGAAGTACTTGGAGCCGACGGCCAGCGTCAGGTTGTGCTCCTGGCGCAGCAGGATCGACGCCACCGGGTACTCGATGACCGCGCCGATGAAGGCGAGCACGAAGACGACCATCAGGATCGGCACCGCCATCGGCAGCAGCACGTAGCGGAAGGCCTGCCAGTGCGTCGCGCCGTCGACCTTGGCGCACTCCTCGATCTCGACGGGGATGGTGTCGAAGTAGCCGCGGATGGTCCAGACGTGCATCGCGCAGCCGCCGAGGTAGGCGACGATCAGCCCGGCGTGGGTCTCGATGCCCAGCCAGGGCACGTAGCTGCCGATGGCCTCGAAGATCGCGTAGATCGCCACCAGCGCCAGCACCGCCGGGAACATCTGCAACAGCAGCATCGAGTTCAGGATCTGCGTCTTGAAGCGGAACTTCAGCCGCGCGAAGGCGTAGGCCGCGGTCGTCGAGATGGCGACGATCAGGAAGGCCGAGATGCCGGCGATCTTCACCGAGTTCCACAGCCAGCGCAGCACCGGGAAGGGCGGCTGCACGAGGCTGCCGTCGGCGGCTTCGTAGGGGATGCCGAGCGCCAGCTTCCAGTGCTCGAAGCTGATCGTCTCGGGGATCAGCGAGCCGGTGGCGAAGTTGCCCGGGCGCAGCGAGATCGAGACGATGGCCAGCAGCGGGAACACCGTCACGCAGATCAGCGCGATCAGGAACAGGTGCGCGCCGAGCAGGCGCCAGCGTTGCGACTTGCCGGTGACGATGGCCATGCGCTACTTCCGTTCGTCGTTGACCTTGGCCAGCTTCAGGTTGGCCATCGACAGCATCGCCACGAGGAAGAAGATGATCGTCGAGATCGCCGCGGCGAGCCCGAAGTTCTGCCCCGAGTCCTGGAACGCGATGCGGTAGGTGTAGGACACCAGGATGTCGGTCGTGCCGGCCGGCACCTTGGTGTTGAGGAAGTCGGGCCGCCCGTTGGTGAGCAGCGCGATCAGCACGAAGTTGTTGAAGTTGAACGCGAACGACGCGATCAGGAGCGGCGTCAGCGGCTTGACGATCAGCGGCGCCGTGATCTTCCAGAAGTTGGTCAGCGGCTTGGCGCCGGCGATCGCCGAGGCCTCGTACAGGTCCGACGGGATCGCCTTGATGAGCCCGGTGCAGAGAACCATGATGTACGGGTAGCCCAGCCAGGTGTTGACCAGCAGGATCATCACCTTGGCCAGGAACGGGTCGGCGAACCACGCCGGCTTGATGCCGAACAGCGTGTTCAGGATCAGGTTGATCTCGCCGAAGTTCTGGTTGAACAGGCCCTTGAAGACCAGGATCGAGATGAAGCCCGGCACCGCGTAGGGCAGGAACAGCAGCGTGCGGTAGACGGTGCGGAATCGCAGCGCCTCCCAGTTCAGCACCACCGCCAGCGTCGTGCCGACGGCCAGCGTGAACAGCACCGTCAGCGCGGCGAAGACGACGGTCCAGACGAAGATGCGGATGAACGGGCCGCGGAAGTCCGGGTCCTCGACCATGCGCACGTAGTTGCCCAGGCCGATGCCGACCTTGAAGCCCGGCTGCAGGCGCTCGCCGGCCTCGTCCTCGTAGAAACCGGTGTCGCGGTTGGCGCGGAAGACGACGCCGGTGGCCGTCTGCTTGAGCACGCCTTCGGCTTCGCGCGTGAAGGTCGGCAGCAGTGGCGCGAACTCGCGCACGCCGGCGTAGGACAGCGCGGCGCCGTCGGGCAGCTGCAGCTTCAGTGCCGCGAGCGCCTGGCGGTTCTTCAGCACCGCGCCCAGCGGCAGCGGTTCGCCGGGCTTGAAGGCCGAGGCGGCCAGCGGCTCGAGCTTGAGTTCCTGCGCGCCGCCCAGCGCCAGCGGCGGCGTCACGAGGCTGCGTTCGGCGCGTGTCTCGGGCTGCTCGTCGTCGTCGGCTTGGCCGGGCGCCAGCACGAGGCGAAAACGCTCGCCGTCGGCATGCAGCGTGAAACCCCAGCCGTGGCCTTCGCCGGGCGTCGTCTGCTCCAGCAGGTAGGCGGTGGCGCGCTCGTAGCTGAGCAGGTTGGACGACGAGTAGTTCGTGAACCCGATCTGCACCGTGTAGAGCAGCGGGAAGGCGACGAACACCAGCATGCCCGCCAGCCCGGGGAACAGGTAGCGGTAGGCGAAGGCGATGTTGGACAGGTAGACGAAGAAACCCAGCCCGAACAGCCCCAGCGCCGCCAGCGCCCACAGCGGCTGGCCGCTGGCGTAGATGCGGAACACCAGCCACAGGCAGGCCAGTGCCGTGACCGTCGTGAACGGCCACTTCAGCAGTCGGCCCCAGTCGGTTCGTCCCATCGTCGTCCCGTGGCGCCTGCCCTGCGGGCGCCGTCGCTCGAACCGGGGCGGCCGCTGGCCACCCCGTGCGTGTCGTCACGGAAGGGGCTGCGCGCCGCCTTCCGTTGGCCGGTTCGCCGGCTTACTTGCCGAGCATGCGCGCGGCGGCCGCGTCGAGCGCTTCCTTCGGGGCCTGACGGCCGTTGGTGATGTTCTCCAGCGCCGAGGCCATCGACGACCAGAAGCGGCCCATCTCGGGGATGTTGGGCATCGGCTCGCCGCGGCGCGCGTTCTCCATCGTCGCCTTGATGTTGGCGTCGTTGGAGAGCTCCTTGAAGAACGCCTTGTTGGCCGGGGTGCCCAGCGGCACGTCGGCGTTGATCGTCTTCAGCGAGTCGACCTTCAGCAGCGTGTTCTCGATGAACTCCTTGGCCACGTCCTTGCTCTTGCTGGGCGCGGAGATCATGCAGCCGAGCACGCCGACGAACGGGCGCGAGGGCTTGCCGGCGACGTCGGGGATCGGTGCGACACCGAAATCGATCTTGCTCTTGCGCAGGTTGTCCCAGGCCCAGGGGCCGGTGATCATCATCGCCACGTCGCCCTTGTTGAACGCGGCTTCCATCTCGGCGTAGCCCGAACCCTTGGGCATGTTGCCGTTCTTGATCATCGAGGCGAGCAGTTCGGCGCCCTTGACGGCGCCGGCCGAGTTGACGCCGACCTTGCTCGGGTCGTACTCGCCCTTGGCGTCACGGCCGAAGACGCTGCCGCCCCCGGCGGCCAGCACCGGCCAGGTGAAGTAGGTGTTGTTGTAGTCCCAGAGGATGGCGTGCTTGCCCTTGGCCGACAGCTGCTTGTCGAGCTTGAGCACGTCGTCGAAGCTCTTGGGCGGCGTCTTCACCAGCGCCTTGTTGTAGATGAGGCCGATGGCTTCCACCGAGATCGGGTAGCCCCAGGTCTTGCCCTGGTAGCCGAAGGCCTTCCAGGCGGTGTCCTCGATGTCGTCACGCACCTTCTTGGCCGGGTTGATCGGCACGATCAGGCCCGACTTCGCCCATTCGCCCATGCGGTCGTGCGGCCAGCAGAAGATGTCCGGGCCCTTGCCGGCGGCGGCGGCCTGCTGGAACTTGCCCGGGGCGTCCTCCGGGTGTTCCACGGTGACCGGCACGCCGGTGGCCTTGGTGAACGCATCGCCGACCTTCTGCAGGCCGTTGTAGCCCTTGTCGCCGTTGATCCAGACCAGCAGCTTGCCGGCTTCCTGCGCGCTGGCGGCGCCGGCGAAGGCGAAGGACGCGACGATGGCTGCTGCGGCGGCGATCGGCTTGATGGTTGTCGTCATGGTGGCTCCTCAGTCGTTTGTCTTGACGGTGTGGGAACGAAAGCGTCGCGGTGCGGGTCGCTCGTCAGGCGGCCTCGCGCTGCGGCAGGCGGTACAGGCGCCGGAAGGCGCGGCCCTCGGCGTCGAACAGATGGCAGTGCGACGGCGGGATGCCCAGCTGCAGCCGGTCGCCGGCGATCGCGGTCGAGCCGCTACCGAGTTCGCAGGTCATCGCCTCGTCGACGCCGGCGCAGTTCACGTAGCCGTGCGTCTGGCTGCCCAGCGACTCGACGAAGGTCAGTTCGACCTCGATCGTGTTGTGCTCGGCGCCGACGACGAAGTGCTCGGGGCGCACGCCCAGCGTCACCTTGTCGCCGGGGCGTGCGGCGGCGGCGTCGACCTCGGCGCGCAGCACGGCGCCGGAGGCCAGGCGCACGCTCGCGCCGCGGCCGTCGGCCGAGACGATCTCGCCGGCGATGAAGTTCATCTTCGGCGAGCCGATGAAGCCGGCGACGAAGAGGTTCACCGGGTACTCGTACAGCTCCAGCGGCGCGCCGACCTGTTCGACCTTGCCGGTGGACAGCACGACGATGCGGTTGGCCAGCGTCATCGCCTCGACCTGGTCGTGCGTGACGTAGACCATCGTCGTCTTCAGGCTCTCGTGCAGCTTGGCGAACTCGTAGCGCATGCGCACGCGCAGCGCGGCGTCCAGGTTGGACAGCGGCTCGTCGAAGAGGAAGACCTCGGGCTTGCGCACGATCGCGCGGCCGATCGCCACACGCTGGCGCTGGCCGCCGGACAGCGCCTTGGGCTTGCGGTCCAGCAGGTGCTCGATGTTGAGGATCCTGGCCGCGCCGTGCACCGCGCGGTCGATCTCGTCCTTCGGCAGCTTGGCCAGCTTCAGGCCGAAGGCCATGTTGTCGTACAGCGTCATGTGCGGATACAGCGCGTACGACTGGAAGACCATCGCGATGCCGCGTTCGGCCGGCGGTACGTCGTTGACGACACGCCCGCCGATGCGGAGCTCGCCCGAGGTGATGTCTTCCAAACCCGCGATCACACGCAGCAGCGTGGACTTGCCGCAGCCCGAAGGCCCGACGAAGACCATGAACTCGCCGTCGTGGATCTCCAGATTGATGTCGTGAAGGACCTTCGTCTCGCCGAAAGCCTTGTTCACGTTCGTCAATCGGACGTCTGCCACTGTCGCACCTCCGCCATCGCGCCCCGGATCGGGCTCGACCACCACGACCCCTGCGCTCCTGGCGCATGCCGATGTAGAGAATATACATCGGCGTACCTGGATGAAACCGGGTTTACTCTATTGGTGGGCTTTGTCAATCGTTGCAAATCAAGCACTTAGCGGCAAGCCCCGCGGCCTGATGTAGGATTGTTACGGCGGCTGAGCCTGCCCGGGTGCCGCGCCGGCACGCTGCCGGCCGAGCACGTCGGCATGCGACACTGGCCGCTTCAAGACTGAGGAGCTTGTCGATGCGTGCGTTCCCGTCCGGCGCCTGGCGTCCGGTGTCCTGCGCGGCCCTGCTGGCCTGCGCCGCCTCGATCGCGTTTGCGCAATCGCCCACCGGGCGCGCCGAACGTTTCGTGCCCGACAGCAGTGCCGATCGGGTGGTCTCGACGGTCTATGCCGATACCCACGAGTACGTGCGCATCGAGCGCGCCGAACCCGGCGCGGCGCCGTCGCTGCATCCGGCGGTCATTTCCAGCGAGCAGTTGCGGGCGGCACTGTCGCCGCTGCGCAACGCCGCGAAAGACGACCCGCTGTTCAACGACGACGAACTGAAGACGTTGGTGCCGGCGCTGGCCAAGGCGCTGGCGACGGCGCAGCCGAACCAGGACGTCGCGTTCGCGGTCACCGGCCGCCACGGCGGCTTCGGCCCGCTGGTGCCGCGCACCGTGACGACCGGGCGCGTGTTCCGCACCGCCGACGGGCTGCAGCTGATCACCGGCATGGCCTGGGCGCAGTTCGAGGGGCAGTTCCGCGCCACCGGCATCCGCATCGCCTTCGAGCCCGGCCGGCGCGCCGCGCCGGTGGATTCCAGCGTGCGCGTCGACGCGCCGAACGGCCGCAGCGTGCGGGCCGACTGGGTCTCGCTGCTGGTCGCGCCGCCGGCACCGGCCGCTGCGCCCGTGCCTTCGGCCGCACCCGCCCCGGGCGCGGCGGCTCCGGCCGCCGTCCCGGCACCGGTTCCCGCGGCGCCGGGTGCCGCGGCCCCGGCACCGCAGCGTCCGCGCGACGCCGGCTTCTTCGAGGAGCAGGAACAGCGCCTGCGCACCCTCAAGCGCCTGCACGACAACGGTCTCATCACCGACGAGGAGTACCGGCAGAAGCGCTACGAGGTGCTGCAGCAGCTCTGAGGCTGGACGCAGGACGCCGGAAGGCGTCCTGCGCCTGCCGAAGGCCCGATCGTGCCGCCGCTCAGCGCACGTCGAAGACACGCACCGAGCGTGCGGCCAGCGGGATCGACGCCTGGCCGGCGGCACTGGCCGTCGCGCCGGCGTCGCCGCTCGGGTACAGGCTGGCGAGTGTCGCGTTGGCCGGCAGGCCGGTGACGGTGGCCGTCGCGCTCGTCGTGCCGTAGTTCAGCACCACCAGCGTGCGCTCGCTGCCCTGCGTGCGCTGGAAGCTCAGCAGCGTGCCGCTGGCGGCGGGCTGCTGGTAGTCGCCGGCCGAGATCGACGGCCGCGAGCCGCGCAGCGCCAGCATCGTCTTGTAGAAGGCCAGCAGCGAACCGGCATCGGCCGCCTCGGCCTCGACGTTGTAGCCCGAGACGTTGGCCGACTTGGCGCGATACGGCGTGCCGGTCGTGAAGCCGCCGGCCGACGTCCAGCTCATCGGTGTGCGCAGCTTGGGGTCGCCGTCCAGCGACGAGGCGCCGGCCATGCCGATCTCCTCGCCGTAGTAGACGAAGGGGATGCCCGGCTGCAGCAGGTAGGTGGCGGCGGCGAGCTTGTATTGCACGACGTTGCCGCCGAACTGGTCGTAAGGCCGCTGGCCGGCGAAGCTGTCGTGGTTGGACAGGAAGGTCGCCGCGCCGGCCGGTGCCGTGCTCGGGTAGGCGGCGACGGCGGCGATGGCCGTCGTGTCGCCCTTCGCGGCGGCGATCAGGTCGCTCTGGTGGCCGAAGGCGAAGGCGCTGCCGCAGCTCGCGGCGTAGGCGACGGGGTCGCTCGGCCCTTCGCAGACCATGTAGCGGTTCTGGTAGCCGCCGACGAGGTCTCGCACCGAGGCCATCAGCACGTGGTTCTGCGGCTGGTTCTCCCAGGCCGACGGGCCGTTCTCGACGAGGTTGCCGACGGCGTCGAAGCGGAAGCCGTCGACACCGCGGTTGAGCCAGAAGCGCAGGTTGTCGTGGTGCCAGTCGACGACCGCCGTGTTCGTCAGGTTGAAGTCGGGCATCTGGTCCCAGAACGGCGCGAAGTACCAGTTGCCGTCGTACGAGCGCCAGGGGTCGCTGCCGTAGATGCTCCAGCCGCTGGGGTGCGAGTTCTGCCAGACGTACCAGTTGCGGAAGGCGTTGGACGCGCCGGAGCGCGAGTTCAGGAACGCCGGGTGCTGGGCGGCGCTGTGGTTCATCACGTAGTCGACGATGACGCCCAGGCCGCGTGCGTGCGCCGCGGCGACGAGTGCGTCGAGGTCGGCCAGCGTTCCGTAGTCGCTCTCGACGTTGCGGTAGTCCTTCACCGCGTAGCCGTGGTCCTGGTCCTGGCTGGCGGTGATCGGCATCAGCCAGATGCCGCCGACACCCAGCGCCTTCAGGTAGTCCAGGCGCGAGATCAGGCCCTGCAGGTCGCCTTTGCCGTCGCCGTCGCTGTCCTGGTAGCTGCGCACGAAGATCTGGGCGATGCCGCGGCGCTGCCAGCCGGCGTCCAGCGGGCTGCCGGGGTCGGCCGCGGTGACGCTGCTGGTGTCGACGCTGGGCAGCGGCTGGTCGCTGCTGCTGCCGCCGCCGCCCCCGCAGGCGACGAGCAGGGCCGCTGCGGCGGCAATGGCGAGAAGGCGGAAGGTGCGCGTGGACGGGGACATGGTTCGATCGAGCAATGCGACGTCGCCGACTGTAGTCCTGCTACACCCCGGGGTCACGGGCCGTCTACCGCGGGTTAGCTCGGGTCGCCGTCACAAGCCGTCTCAATAGCATCGGCACCCCCGGCCGCGGTCTGGCACCGCCGGGGGCTCCGGACGTCAGAGGAGACGACAGATGATGGGATCCTGGCAGGCGCTGCGGCGCTGGTGGGCGCTGGCTTTTACCTCGGTAATGCTGGCTTTCTTGCCCGGCTGCGGCGGCGATGGCGGCGGTGGTGACGACCTCTCGGTCGGCGACGCCACCAACCTCAAGACCGTGCTGTCCGCGGTGCCGGCCGAGACCGGCGGCGAGCCGGTCACCGTGCGCCTGCATTACAGCCGGCCGGACGCCAACTACGCCGGCTGGACGCTGTATGTTTACAACGCGCCGGGCGAGGCGCTGGGCGGCTGGCCCGGCCGGGCACCCGACGGTGTCGACGCCGCCGGCAGCTATTGGGACGTGCCGGTCGCGGCCTCGGCCTTCAACTTCATCATCGTCAAGGGCGGCGGCTCGGAGCGTGAACCCTCCGGCTGGTCGGGCGCCAACGGCGACCAGCAGCAGTACTGGGCGCTGGCCGAGGGCACCACGATCTACAAGCTGGCCGGCGACCCGACCAACTACGCCCGCAACCCGGTCGGCGCCAGCGCGCCCGACTTGGGGACGGTGCGTGTGCACTACCGGCGCTACGACGGCGCCTACACGAACTGGGGCCTGCACCTGTGGAGCAGCAGCGGGCTCGACGCCTCGCGCCTGCCCGGTGTGACGATCGGCGACTGGCAGGCGGCCGTCGCCTTCGACGCGATGCCCGGCTACAGCGCCGGCGACGGCGAGGTCGTCTTCGACATCCCGGTGCTGAACCCGAAGGACGATGCCTCGCGCACCGGGCTGGAGTTCATCATCCACGGCCGCCCGCCCGGCGGTTCGCCCGACGACAAGGACGGCCGCGACGCCAACATCGCCGTCAACTACGCGACGCTGGCCGCCAGCGGCGGTGTCGGCGAGATCTGGCTCGTCGAGGGTGACGCCACGGTCTACACCGCACCGCCCGACCTGCGCCAGGTGTCGACGCGTGACGCCCGCGCCTACTGGCTGACACGTGCGACGATCCAGGCGCCGCGCTGGGACTCGACCGGCGTCTTCAAGCTCTACTACGCCTCGCGCGGCCAGATCCAGGCGCCGCGGGGCGCAAAAGTCAGCGGTGCCGACGGCGCGCTGACGCTGGACGTCTCGACCGCCGAACTCGACGCCGCGGTCGCCACACGCTTCAAGTTCGTCGCCCCGGGCGTGCGCTTGGCCGTGCGCAGCGCCGACCAGTCGCGCCTGGGCGATCTGCTCAAGCGCCAACTGGTGCTGGTGCAGGAGACGGCCACCGGCGAGGTGCGCAACGCGACGACGGCGCAGCTGCCCGGCGCGCTGGACGACCTGTACGCGGCCGCCGCCGCGGTCGGCGACCTCGGCGTCACGCCGGGTGCCGAGCGCACCGTCTTCAAGCTCTGGGCGCCGACGGCGCAGAAGGTCTCGGTCGCGATCTACGACAGCGCCACCGGCCCGACCGTCGCGCTGGAGAACGCCAGCTTCGATGCCGCCACCGGCGTCTGGCGCGCCGAGCGCAGCGGCGACCTGTCCGGGCGCTACTACCGCTGGGTCGTCGAGGTCTTCGTGCGCGGCGTCGGCCTGGTGCGCCAGCTCGTCACCGACCCTTACTCGGTCAGCCTGTCGGCCGACTCCAAGCGCAGCTACATCGGCAGCCTGTCGGCCGCGGCCTTGAAGCCCGCCGGCTGGGACGGCCACACGCGCCCGGCGGCGCTGGCCGCGTCGCCCGACATGTCGATCTACGAGCTGCACGTTCGTGACTTCTCGGCCAACGACGCCACCGTGCCGGCCGCGCACCGCGGCAAGTACCTGGCCTTCACCGACACGGCCTCCAACGGCATGCGCCACCTCGCGGCGCTGGCCGGCGCCGGGCTGAGCGACGTGCACCTGCTGCCGGTGTTCGACATCGCCACCGTGCCCGAGATCGGCTGCGTGACGCCCACCATCTCCGGCGCGCCGGACGGCACGGCGCAGCAGGCGGCGGTCGGCGCGGTGAAGTCCGAGGACTGCTTCAACTGGGGCTACGACCCCCTCCACTTCAACGCGCCCGAGGGCAGCTACGCCACCGACGCCCAGGACGGCGCGGTGCGCGTGCGCGAGTTCCGCTCGATGGTGATGGCGCTGCACGCCAGCGGGCTGCGCGTCGGCATGGACGTGGTCTACAACCACACGACGGCCGCCGGCCAGGACGACAAGGCGGTGCTGGACCGCGTCGTGCCCGGCTACTACCAGCGCCTGAACGCGGTCGGCGACCTGGAGAACTCGACCTGCTGTGCCAACACCGCGACCGAGAACCTGATGATGGGCAAGCTGATGGTCGACTCGGTCGTGCTGTGGGCGACGCAGTACGGCATCGACTCATTCCGCTTCGACCTGATGGGCCACCAGCCGCGTGCGGTGATGGAGCAGCTGCAGGCCGCGGTCGACGCCGCGACCGGCCGCCACGTCAACCTGATCGGCGAAGGCTGGAACTTCGGCGAGGTCGCCGACGGCGCGCGTTTCGTCCAGGCCTCGCAGCTGTCGCTGAACGGCTCGGGCATCGCGACCTTCAGCGACCGGGCGCGCGACGCGGTGCGCGGCGGCAGCCCGTTCGACGGCGGCGACGCGCTGATCGCCAACCAGGGCTACGTCAACGGGCTCTATTACGACCCGAACGCGCTGGGCGGCGGCAAGACGGCGACCGACCTGCTGCGTGCCGCCGATCTGGTGCGGGTCGGCCTCGCCGGCTCGATCCGCGACTACACGCTGCGCACCTACACCGGCGACTCGCGCGAGCTGCAGGCCATCGACTACAACGGCCAGCCGGCAGGCTACGTCAGCCAGCCCGGCGAGGTCGTCAACTACGTCGAGAACCACGACAACCAGACGCTGTTCGACATCGACGTCTACAAGCTGCCGCTGGCCACCAGCGCCGAGGACCGCGCCCGGGTGCAGATGCTGGCCGCCGCGGTCAACGTCTTCAGCCAGGGCGTCGCCTACTTCCACGCCGGCATCGACACGCTGCGCAGCAAGTCGCTGGACCGCAACAGCTACGACTCGGGCGACTGGTTCAACAAGCTGGACTGGACTTACACGAGCAACAACTTCGGCGTCGGCCTGCCGCCCGAAGGCGACAACGGCTCGAACTGGGACCTGATGCGGCCGCTGCTCGCCGACACCGAGCTGCTGCCGCCGCCGGCCCAGATCGCCTGGACGCGCGACGCCTTCCGCGACCTGCTGCGCATCCGCGCCAGCTCGACGCTGTTCCGGCTGCGCAGCGCCGCCGACGTCAAGGCGCGGCTGGCCTTCCGCAACACCGGCGCCTCGCAGGTGCCGACGGTGCTGGTCGGCCACCTCGACGGCAGCGGCTACGCGGGCGCCGGTTTCGGCGAGCTGCTGTACTTCATCAACGTCGACGACGAGGCGCGCACGCTGACGATTCCCGAGGACGCCGGCAAAGCCTGGGTGCTGCACCCGGTGCACCGGGCCGCCGACGCCGCGGACACGCGGGCCGCGGGTGCGACGGTCGATACCGCGGCCGGCCGCTTCACGCTGCCGGCGCGCACCGCGGTGGTCTTCGTGCTTCAGTAGGCGGCCGCGTCAGGCGGGCGGGGGCGGGGCCGGCGGGCCCCGCCGCCAAGGCCTATGATGCGCGCCCCTTTCGCCTGCCCCGACGCCGCCCCCGATGGCCGAAGCTCCCGCCACGCTCAACCCCGCCCAGCTCGCCGCCGTCCACCACCTGGACGGCCCGTGTCTGGTGCTGGCCGGCGCCGGCTCGGGCAAGACGCGCGTCATCGTGCACAAGATCGCGCGCCTGCTGCAGGCCGGGCTGGAGCCGCGCCAGATCGCGGCCATCACCTTCACGAACAAGGCTGCCGCCGAAATGCGCGAGCGTGCCAAGCAGATCGTCGGCGGCCGCGCCGCCAAGGAGCTGGCGATCAGCACCTTCCACTCGCTGGGCGTGCGTCTGCTGAAGACCGACGGCTCGCGCCTCGGGCTGAAGGAGCAGTTCTCGATCTTCGACAGCGACGACGTGCTGGGCGTGCTGCGCGAGGCCGGCGGCTGCAACGACAACGCGGTGGCGCGCAGCTGGCAGTGGACGATCAGCCTCTGGAAGAACCAGGGCCTGGACGCCGACGCCGCGGCGCGCGCCGCCGCCGACGACGACCAGCGCGTCGCCGCCGTCGTCATGAAGCGCTACGAGGAGCGGCTGGCGGCCTTCCAGGCGGTGGACTTCGACGACCTGATCTCGCTGCCGCTGAAGCTGCTGGCGCGTGACGCCGAGGCCCGCGAGAAGTGGCAGGGCATGTTCCGCCACATCCTCGTCGACGAGTACCAGGACACCAACGCCGTGCAGTACGAGCTGCTTAAGGCGCTGGTCGGCGAGCACACGCCGTTCACCGCGGTGGGCGACGACGACCAGAGCATCTACGGCTGGCGCGGCGCGACGATCGAGAACCTGAAGCGCCTGCCGCAGGACTTCCCGCGGCTGAAGGTCATCCCGCTGGAGCAGAACTACCGCTCCACCGGCAACATCCTGCGCGCCGCCAACAACGTCATCGCGCAGAACCCGAAGATCTACGAGAAGAAGCTCTGGAGCGAGTTCGGCGACGGCGAGCCGGTGCGGCTGCTGGAGTGCGACAGCGAGGAGCACGAGGCCGAACGCGCCGTCGCGCGCATCCAGGCGCTGCGTGGCGCCGACGCGCGCATCGCCTGGGCCGACTTCGCGATCCTCTACCGCGCCAACCACCAGGCCCGCATCATCGAGCAGAAGCTGCGCCAGGCGCAGGTGCCGTACAAGGTCTCGGGCGGCCAGAGCTGGTTCGACCGCGCCGAGATCAAGGATCTCTGCGCCTGGCTGCGTCTGCTGGTCAACCCCGACGACGACCCCGCCTTCCTGCGCGCCGTGACGACGCCCAAACGCGGCATCGGCCACCAGACGCTGGCGTCGCTGGGCGAGTTCGCCGGCAAGTGGAAGGTGAGCCTGTTCGAGGCGCTGTTCTCGCCGACGCTGAAGACCGCGCTGAAGGGCAAGGCGATCGATTCGCTGCACGAGTTCGGCCGCTACGTGAACGCGCTGGAGGAGCGCGCGCGCCACACGCGCGGCGGCGAGGAGGCGCGCAAGCTGATGCTGGAGTTCCTCACCGACATCGGCTACGAGCGCCACCTGCACGACGGCGAGGAGAGCGAGAAGATCGCCGCCTCGCGCTGGAGCAACGTCGTCGACTTCGTCGACTGGATCGCGCGCCGCGCCGGCGGCGACGAGGACCGGCCCGAGCAGACGGTGCTGGAGGTGGCGCAGACGATCGCCGTCATCATCAGCCTGGCCGAACGCAGCGAGGACCAGGACGTCGTCACGCTGTCGACGCTGCACGCCTCCAAGGGCCTGGAGTGGCCGCACGTCGTGCTGGCCGGCGTCAACGAAGGCCTGCTGCCGTTCCGCGCCGGCGAGGAGGAGATGACGCCCGAGCGCCTGGAAGAGGAGCGGCGGCTGATGTACGTCGGCATCACGCGCGCCCGGCGCACGCTGGTCGTCAGCACGCTGCGCCGGCGCAAGAAGGGCCGAGAGCTCGTCGCCGCGGTGCCCAGCCGCTTCATCACCGAGATGAAGCTCCACGAAGCCACCGGCCGCGAGGACCCGCGCGAGCGCCTGGCCAAGCTGCGTGCCGCGCTCGCGGCCAAGGCCTCGGCGCCGGCACCGAGCGCCGACTAGACGCCCAGCTCCTTCAGCAGCGGCCTGACCCAGGTGTCGAGGTCGGCCGCGCGCAAGGCGCCGATGCGGCGCAGCCGCACGCGGCCGGCGGCGTCGACGACGAAGGTCGCCGGCACACCCGGCAGGCGCCAGGGCGCGGCCAGCGCGCCGTCGGCGTCTTCGAGCACGGTCTGGTACGGGTTGCCCTGGCGCGCCAGCCAGCCGCGTGCGGCGTCGCGGCGGTCCTGGTGGGCGACGCCGACCATCGTCAGGCGGCGTTCTCCAGCCAGCTCGACCAGCAGCGGGTGCTCGTCGCGGCAGGGCGCGCACCACGAGGCCCAGAAGTTCAGCAGCCAGGGCCGGCCGGCGAGCGCGGCCGAGGTCCAGGCGGCCGCCGGTTCGTCCAGCCGCGGCCCGGCCAGCGGTGGCGCCGGTTCGTCGACGAGCGGCGACGGCCCGGCGGGGCCGAAGCGCCGCATCAGCTCGCCGGCCCCGACGGCCAGCGCGGCGACGCCGGCGAACCCGAGCACGGCCCGGCGCGGTGTCACGCTCACATGCCCTTGAACAGGCCGTTGTAGCTGCGGCTGACTTCCAGCTTCTGCGGGTGGCCGCGCACGTTGACGATCTGGCGGCCGCGGAAGTCGCGCGTGACGCCCGAGATCGCGTTGACGTTGACCAGCGTGCTGCGGTGGATCTGCCAGAACTGGCGCGGATCGAGCTCGTCGACCAGCTCCTTGATCGGCTTGCGGATCAGCGCCTCGACCTGCGCCGTCTGCACACGCGTGTATTTCTCGTCGCTGACGAAGAACAGCACCTCCTGCACCGGGATCATCTGGATCGCGCTGCCGACGCCGGCCTGGATCCACTCCAGGTAACGCGGTGCGGCCGAAGGATTCAGCTGCGCAGCCAGCTTGTGCAGCAGCTGCTGCATGTTCGGCGCCGCAGGGGCCTCGTCGCCTTCGCCGCGGCGCGCCGCCAGGCGCTTGCGCAGGCGCTCGACGGTGAGCTGCAGGCGCTCGCGTTCGGCGGGCTTGAGCACGTAGTCGGCGACTCCCTGCTCGAAGGCCTCGACCGCGTACTGGTCGTAGGCGGTGATGAAGACGATCTCGGGCAGCGGCTCGTCGTCGTCGCCGTCGTCGCGGGGCGGCAGCTGGGCGATCTGGCGCGCGGCGTCGACGCCGGTCAGGCCCGGCATGCGGATGTCGAGGAAGACGATGTCCGGCCGGTGCTGGGCGACGAGCTCGACGGCTTCGAGGCCGTTGCGCGCCTCGGCGACGATCTCCAGCTCGGGCCAGACCTCGGCCAGGCGGGCGCGCAGCTGGTCGCGCATCAGGCGCTCGTCGTCGGCGAGCACGGCGCGCACGGGGGCGGTTTCGTTCATCGGGCAGTCCTGGCGGGGTTCAGACCGTGGCCGCGGCGGCAGCCGCAGCGCCTTCGATCGAGCGGTACGGTACCGTGATCGTGACGACCGTGCCGCTCGGCTGGTTCTCGGTGATCGCCAGCGTCGCCTTCGTGCCGTAGACCATCTGCAGGCGTTCGCGCACGTTGGCCAGGCCGACGCCGGTGCCGGCGGTCGCGGCCTTGCCGAAGCCCAGGCCGGTGTCGGCCACCGTCACCTGCAGCTTGCCGTGCACGACCTGGGCGCGCACCGTCAGCGTGCCGCCTTCGGGCTTGGGCTCCAGGCCGTGCTTGATCGCGTTCTCGACCAGCGTCTGGATCATCATCGGCGGGAACTCGGCCGACATCAGCCCCTCGGGCACGTCGAGCACGGTGGCCAGGCGTTCCTCCATGCGCACCTTCAGGATCTCCAGGTAGGGGCGGATGACGGCGACCTCGCGGCCGAGCTCGCGCACGCCGCCGTCGCTGGTCTCGCGCATCGTCGGCATGCTGGCGCGCAGCAGCGCGATCAGGTTCTTCTGCATCTGGCTGGCGCGCTGCGGATCGGTCTCGATCAGGTGGTCGATCGAGGCCAGCGTGTTGAACAGGAAGTGCGGCTCGACCTGCGCCTGCATCGCCGCCATGCGCGCCTCGACGACCTGGCGACGCAGCGCCTCGGCCTCGGCGGTCTCGGTGGCCTGCGCGGCTTTGGCCTCGGCCTGGATGCGGCCCTTGTAGGTCGCCTTGATCAGCGCCGAGCCCAGGATCCACAGCAGCGCCAGGTCGCTGAGGAAGTCGCCCCAGTGGATGCGGCGCACGCGCCGGCCGCCGCTGTCGATGACGATCTCGTCTTCGTTGGCCGCTTCGCGCGCGGCGTCGGCGGCTTCACGCGCGGCGTCGGCGGCGTCGCGCGCGGCCTGCTTCTGGTCCTGGATGGCTTCGCGGATCGCGTCGCGCGCTTCCTGGATCGCCTCGCGGATGGCCTCGCGGTCGACGTTGGCCGGCACGTTGATCGTGATGCCGTCGTCGGCGGTCGACGCCGCCTGCTGCGCGATCTCGGCCGCCGAAGCCGCGGCCGATGCTGCCTGGACCGCCGGCTCGGCGTCCTTGGGCGTGATGCGGATGCCGTGTTCGTCGATGCGGATGTCCAGTGCGCCGCCCGAGCCGGCGGACGCGGCGGAGGCCGCCTTCGGCGTCGTGACGGTCACCGGCGGTGCCGGCGGAGCCGGCGGCTGCACCGGCTTGCGCACGCTGCGGGTCGGGCGGTCGTTCTCGATCGTCTCGGTGACGGTCCAGCGGAACGGCGGCATCTCCTCGAGGATCGACGCCGCGATCAGCAGCAGGATCGACAGCACGATGAAGCGCTTCCAGCTGATGCCGACCAGCCAGTTGGCGTAGACGTGGAAGGCGCGGATGACCCGGTCCCGCAGCCGGGGCCAGTCGAAGTCTTGGGGGTTGCGGGAGGCGGGGCTCATGGTGTTCGGGGCGCGCCGTGGGCGATGAAAGCACTGTACGCAGGCACCGTCCTGGTGCCAGCGCGGGGCGACGTGCTGCGCTGCAGGCCGACAGGATGCGGCGATGTCCGACAAGACGAAGGGGAACTTTTACCCGGCGGCGGCCTTCTGTAGCGGAGATGCTCGCATTCGACCGAACCCGCCGACGATGACGCCCACCCGCCACCGCCTCCACCGCACGCTGCTTCCGGGCCGTGTGCTGGCGCGTGTGCTCGATGTGAGCGCATGCTCACGCGGCGATTCACGCGCTGAAGAGGTCGCGCCGCGCGGCCTGCGTGATCGCGACGACACAGGGGTGCGTGAGGCGGCGTTCGACCGAGATCGCGAAGAATTCCTGCAACAGTTCGTCACTGCGGCCGACCACCCGAACGCCGTCCTGGGCCACCAGTTCGGCTTCCAGCGCCGTCGGCCAGAGGAAGACGCCGCGTCCGGCGCGGCCGAAGGCGCGTGTCAGCGCGCCGTCGTCGAACTCGCCGACGATGCGCGGCGCGACGCCGTGGCGTGTCAGCCAGGCTTCGAGCTGCGGCCGCAACGGCGACGCGGCGCCCGGCACCAGCATCGCCACGCCGTCCAGACAGCGCGGGAACTCGCCCTGCAGCACCACGCCCGGCGCGGCGACGAAGCTCGTCGGGCTGGCGCCCAGCGCATGGTTGAAGGCCTTGACGCTGACGCGGCGCGACAGCGGCTCGTCGGCGATCACCAGATCCAGCCGGTGCAGCGCGAGCTGCGCCAGCAGGTCGGCGAACTTGCCTTCCTGGCAGACCATGCGCGTGCGTTCGGGCAGCGCCAGCGCCGGCTCCAGCAGCCGGTAGGCCACCGACTTGGGCACCGAGTCGGCGACGCCGACGCGCAGCTCCAGCGCCCGCTCGCCGTCGCTGGGCTGGCGCAGCGCGCTTTCGAGCGCGTTGCCCAACGCGAAGATCTCGTCGGCGTAGCCCAGCGCGACACGCCCGTCTTCGGTCAATTCGAGCTTGCGGCCGCTTTTGCGGAACAAACGGCGGCCAAGACGGTCTTCCAGAAGCTTGATCTGCGCCGACAGCGTCTGCGGTGTCGTGTGCAGCTGCTCGCCAGCCTTCACGACGCCGCCCGCGCGGGCGGCGACCCAGAAGTAGTGCAGGTGCTTGAAGTTCATGCTTCGAGTTTTGCGAACCTTGCTTCTTCAAATATCGCATTTACGCGAAGTGAATGCGACCTTAGATTCTCCGTCGGACCCAAGAAAGGAAACCTGCCATGCGCATGAGCACCCGGACCCGCTTCGCGGTCAACGCCCTCGTCGATCTCGGCCTGCGCCAGCAGGCCGGCCCCGTCGCGCTCGCCGCGATCTGCGGGCGGCTGCAGGTCTCGCTGTCTTACATGGAGCAGGTCTTCGCCCGTCTGCGCCGCCAGGGGCTCGTCGAGAGCACGCGCGGCCCGGGTGGTGGCTACACGCTCGGCCGTCGCGCCGACGCGATCACGATCGCCGACGTCGTCGCCGCGGTCGAGGACCGTCCGGCGCCGGCCGCCGAAGTGACGCCCGGCCAGGCTCTTTGGGCCGAACTGGACGCGGTGATGATGCAGCACATGTCCGGCATCACGCTGGAATCGCTGCTCGAAGAGCAGCGTGCCAAGGGCGTGGACATCGAGGTCTCGCCGCGCCGTCGCGCGCTGGCGATGCCGCGTCCGGCGCCGCGTGCGGTGACGACGCGCGCGCCGAACTCGGTGTTCGCCTTCGCGCGCTCGCTGGCTGACTGACCGCCCGAAGCGCGGCGGGGCACGCCCCGCCGCCTGGCCTCAGCGGTACAGCAGCTGCGGCAGCCACAGCCCGATGCCCGGGAAGGCGTAGAGCAGCGCGATGGCGATGATCTGGATCCCCATGAACGGCAGCATGCCGGCGAAGATCTGGTTCAGCGTCACGTGCGGCGGGCTGACGCCTTTCAGATAGAAGGCGGCCATCGCCACCGGCGGTGACAGAAAGGCGGTCTGCAGGTTCAGCGCGACCAGCAGGCCGAAGAACAGCGGGTCGACGCCGAAGTTGTCGAGCAGCGGCACGAAGATGGGCATGAAGATCACGATGATCTCGGTCCATTCGAGTGGCCAGCCGAGGATGAAGATGATGACCTGCGACAGCAGCATGAACTCGGTCCTCGACAGGTTCATCGACAGCACCCACTGCTCGACCAGTTCCTGGCCGCCCAGCAAGGCGAAGGCCGACGAGAAGATCGCCGAGCCGACGAACAGCCAGCAGACCATCGCGCTGGTCTTGGCCGTCAGGAACACGCTCTCCTTGACGACGCCGAAGGTCAGCTGGCGGTAGGCGCCGGCGAGCAGCAGGCCGCCCAACGCGCCGACGGCCGCGGCCTCGGTCGGCGTCGCCAGCCCGAAGACGATCGAGCCCAGCACCGCCATGATCAGCGTCATCAGCGGGAAGAACGAGCTCAGCAGCATCTTGAAGATCTCGAGACGCTGGAAGCTGAGCAAGGCGTAGAAGACTGCCAGCGCCGCCCCGCCGGCCACCAGGCCGACCCAGTAGCCGCGCGGTGCGGCCGTCGCCGGGGCGGTGGCGCCGCCGCAGCGCCGGCCCCCGGTTCGGCGACGTTGCCGCCGATGCCGAAGCTTGGGCACCAGGCGGTTCGGACACGCCGTCGGTCGATGGCGGCTCCGCCAGCTCGCCGGAGCCCGGTGGTTCGGCCAGACCTTCGGCCGGCGGCTCGGCCAGTCCGCCGCCACCACTGGCTCCGATCTCGGCCAGACCGCCGGTGTCCGCCGCGGCCGTGGCCGCCGGCGCGGTGACGACGCGGTAGGCGCCGGCGGCGACCGCGGCGTAGACGATCAAGCGGCAGCAGCACGATCGCCAGCTGCCTGCAGCAGGTGGCCGGTCGGCACGTCGGCGTTGCGCCGGCCCTTCAGCGCCTGCAGCAAGGCGGGCAGCGCACGTTCTGAACCTTCGGCGAAACGCGCCGTGGCCAGCGGCAGCCGCACCGCCCGCAGCTCGGCGGCCAGCGGTGGCGCCCAGGCCGGCTTGACGAGCGCGATGCCGATGACGAACAGGATGTACAGCCCGGCCAGCATCAGCCCGGGGAAGAAGGCGCCGGCGTAGAGCTGCACCACCGAGACGCCGGCCGTCGCGCCGTAGACGATCAGCATCACCGACGGCGGGATCAGGATGCCCAGGCAGCCGCCGGCGGTGATAGCGCCGGCCGACAGCCGGATGTCGTAGCCGCTCTTGAGCATCTGCGGCAGCGCCAGCAGTCCCATCAGCGTGACGACGGCGCCGACGATGCCGGTGGCGGTGGCGAAGATCGCGCAGGTGAACAGCGTCGCCACCGCCAGCGAGCCCGGCACGCGTGCCATCGCCAGGTGCAGGCTCTTGAACAGCTTCTCGATCAGGTTCGCGCGTTCGACCAGGTAGCCCATGAAGACGAACAGCGGGATCGAGATCAGCACGTCGTTGCTCATCACCTTGAACGCGGACTGCACCATCAGGTCCAGCGTCTTGCCGGTGTCGCGCTCGTAGGCGAGCCAGGTGAAGATCATGCCCATGCCCATCAGCGTGAACGCCGTCGGGAAGCCCAGCATGATCGCGACGACGATCAGCGCCAGCATCAGCAGGCCGAGGTGGCCGTTGGTGATGGCCTCGGCGCGCAGCATCACGAAGGCGATGCCGGCCAGGATCAGCGCCATCAGCGTGAAGCCGAACCACAGTTCCTTGCGCAGCTTCACTCAGCGCTCCTTCGGCTCGACGTAGCGGTCCAGCGCGGCGATGTCCTCGTCCTTCACGTGCACCATCGCCTTCAGCTTGTCGACGTCGACCTCCTCGACGTCCTCGCCGCGCGAGGGCCAGCGGCCGTCGCGCAGGCAGAGCACGCAGCGCACGATCTCCACCGCGCCCTGCAGCAGCAGCAGCGCGCCGGCCAGCGGGATGACGAACTTGAACGGGTACAGCGGCAGCGGCGTCGCCGAGAAGGTCTTCTCGCGGATCGCCCAGGACTCCATCGCGTAGGTCCAGCCGGCCCAGGTCAGCGCGACGATGCCGGGCAGGAAGAACAGCAGGTAGAGCACGAGGTCGACGGCGGCCTGCGTGCGCGGGCGGAAGAAGCCGTAGAGCACGTCGCCGCGCACGTGGTTGTTCTTGGCCAGCGTGTAGGCGCCGGCCATCATGAACAGCGCGCCGTAGAGCATGATCTGGCCGTTGAGCGCCCAGTCGTGCGGTTCGTTGAAGACGTAGCGCGAAAAGACTTCGGCGCTGATGCCGAAGGTCAGCAGCACGATGGTCCAGGCGAACACCTGTCCCATCCAGGTGGACAGGCGGTCCACCGCGAGCAGCAAGGCTTGCATCGACTCCCTCGCGAGGCAGGGCAGGGCGACCGTGGAAAGGCCACCGGCGGCCGCCGGTGGCCTGCGGCGGGCGGTGCCGGGATCAGCTGCGCGCGAAGTAGTGGTTCCAGGCCATCTTCATGTCGACGCCGTAGTCCTTCTGCCAGCCGCCGGCGCGCTGGGCGAAGGCGCGCTGGCTGTCAATGACACGCTTGAAGAACGGGTTCTCGGCCGACTTCTTCTCGACGACCTTGTCGTAGGCGGCGAGCTGGGCGCGCAGGATCGCGTCGGGCGTCTTGTAGAACTTGACGCCGTCCTTGGTCTTCAGCTCGAATGTAGTCCTTGGAGTTGCGGTCGATCGCCTTCCAGCTCATATCCGAGCTGGAGGCCTCGACGGCGTGTTCGATGATCTTCTTCATGTCCGCCGGCAGGCCGTTGTACTTGGCGCCGTTGAACAGGATCTCGAACTGCTCGCTGCTCTGGTGGAAGCTCTGCAGCATGCAGACCTTGCTGACGTCGGGAAAACCGAGCACGCGGTCGGAGCTGGCGTTGTTGAACTCGGCGCCGTCGATCAGGCCGCGGTCCAGCGCCGGCACGATCTCGCCGCCGGGCAGCGGGTTCACCGCCGCGCCCATCTCCGTGAAGACGTCGACGGCGATGCCGACGGTGCGGAACTTGACGCCCTTCAGGTCCTCGACACGTGCGATCGGCTTCTTGAACCAGCCCAGCGGCTGCGTCGGCATCGGCCCGTACAGGAACGAGCGCACGTCCATGTTCAGGCTCTTGTAGATGTCGGCCAGCAGCGCCTCGCCGCCGCCGTACTTGTGCCAGGCCAGCAGCATGTTGGCGTCCATGCCGAAGGACGGGCCCGAGCCCCAGAGTGCGAGCGCGGTGTTCTTGCCGTAGTGGTAGGCCATCACGCCGTGGCCGCCGTCCAGCGTGCCCTTGGCGACGGCTTCGAGCAACTGGAAAGCCGGCACGACGGCGCCTGCCGGCAGCACCTCGATCTTCAGCCGGCCGCCGGCCATGTCGTTGACCTTCTTCGCGAAGTCCTGGGCGTACTCATGGAAGATGTCTTTCGCCGGCCAGGTGCTCTGGAAACGCAGCGTGGTGGCCGACTGCGCGGTGGCGACCATCGGCGCGGCCAGCGCACCGGCGCCTGCGGCGCCGGCAGCGGCTTTTTTCAGGAACCGGCGGCGGGGCACCGGCGTGGGGGCGTCGTGCATGGGGTCTCCTGTGGATCGCTCGTCTGGCGCGAGCGGCCGGGCCACTATTCAAGCCGGCTTGATCCCGGGCAACCCGGTCTAACCCCCTCTTCCCCGCGCCCACGCGTGTAGCAAAACGGAACAGGGCCGCACGCGGCGGCCCTGTGTCGGCGGGGAGCGCGGCGGTTTACTGGCGCACGCCCTCGACCTGGATCTGCAGCTTGATGTCGTCGGCGAAGCCGTACTGCAGGCCGTAGTTCACGCCCCACAGGCTGCGCTTGATCGTCGTCTCGAAGTCGCCGCCGCAGACCTCGCGCTTGAGCATCGGGTTCTGGTAGCAGTTGAAGTTGCTCGCCTTCAGCGTCACCGGGTGCGTCTTGCCCAGCAGCGTCAGCGCGCCGGAGACCTCGGTGACCTTGTCGCCGCTGAACGTCAGCTTGTCGGCGACGAAGCGGCCGCTCGGGTACTTCTCGGTGTCGAAGAAGTCCGGGCCCTTCAGGTGCTTGTCCATCGCGGCCAGGCCGGTGCCGACGTTGGCGACGTCGATCGTGATGTCCACCGTGCCGGTCTTGGCGGCGCGGTCGATCTGCACCGTGCCTTCCTTGACCGGGAAGCGGCCGCGGTTGGTGCTGGTGCCGAAGTGGGCGATCTCGTAGAACGCGGCGGCGTGCGTCGGGTCGACCTTGTAGGTCACCGGTTCGGCCTGGGCGGCGAAGGTGGCGGCGGCGAGCAGCGCAGCGGTGGCGAAGGACTTCATCGGGACTCCTGTTGCGGGGGTGGGGTGAACGGGGCTCACAGCGGCGCCAGGCCGGTGAGCGCGAGCTTGAAGCGGATCTGGACGTCGTCGGCGAGCATTGAGGTGTCGGACCATTCGCCGTCGCCGACCTTGAAGGCCAGGCGCTTGATCTTCAGCGTGCCGGTGGCGGTGCTGGTGCCGCCGGCCTGCGTGACCTGCACCGGCACGACGACGTCCTGCGATGCGCCCTTGATCGTCAGCTTGCCGGCGACTTGGAAGCGCCCGCCGCCGGCGGCGGTGATGCGCGTCGACTGGAAGCTGGCCTGCGGGAACTTGGCCGTTGCCAGCCAGGTCGGCTTGCCGATCTCGCCGTCGAGCTCGGGCGTGCCGAAACGTGCGCTGCCGGTGTCGATCGTCAGCACGACCTTGCCGGTCTCGGGCTTCTTCGGGTCGAGCGCGACCTGGGCCGCGAACTTGCCGAACCTGCCTTCAACCGGCACGCCCATCGGCGTCGTCGTGAAGGCGATCTCGCTGGCGGCGGGCACCAGCGTCGCGGGGGTCTGGGCCTTGACGGCCCAGGGCGTGGCCAGCAGCGCGGCGGCCAGCGCCAGCGGCGCGGCGGCGCGGGAAAGCGGGGAAGAGGACATGGTCGGTCTTTCTCGGGTGAAGGGTCAGCGGCGGCCGAGGCGCATGCGGTCGAGCAGGCCGTCGCGGTCGATGAACTGGTGCTTGATCGCCGCGGCGACGTGCAGCACGACGACGGTGGCCAGCGTGTAGGCCAGCAGGCCGTGCAGCGGCTTGATGGTCTCGGCGAAGGCGCGGTCGGCGGCGACGAAGTCGGGCAGCGGCAGCACGCCGAAGAGCACGATCGGGAAGCCGGCGGCCGAGCTGTAGGCCCAGCCCGAGAGCGGCACGGCGAAGAACAGCGCGTACAGCGCCCAGTGCACTGCGTGTGCCGCACGCTGCTGCCAGGCCGGGCCCGGCAGGTCGGCCGGCGGGCGGTGCGCCAGGCGCCACAGCAGGCGCAGCGCCGAGGCCGCGAGGATCAGCACGCCGGCCCACTTGTGCCAGTTGTAGAGCTTCAGCCGCGTCGGCGACAGCGGCAGGTCGGCCATGTAGAAGCCGACGCAGAAGGCGCCGACGATGGCCAGGGCCAGCAGCCAGTGGAAGGCGACGGCGACGGCGTCGTAGCGGGCGGGGTTCGTCATGGCCGGCAGTATTCCGGCCGGCCCCCGCGCGACGGTTCAATGGATTTGATCGCCCCGATGAGCGCAGGTGAAAGCGCCCGAACGGCGACGGGCTTTGACGGCGCCTAGCCGGACAGGCCGACGACCAGCGGCTCCAGCCGCGCCAGCGCCGCGTCGTCGTCGACGAGGGCGTGGCGCGCGGCGAAGTCCAGCGTCACCAGCGCCGCGTCGACGGTCATCGCCGCGGTGGCGGCCAGCGCCAGCGCGGCCTCGACCTCCAGCAGGCGGAAGGCATGCACCTCGCCGTCCTGGTTGCGCGGCATGACGCCGGCCGGCAGCTCGAGGTCCCAGCCGTGGATCAGCTCGTGCTGCAGGCCTTCGGGGATGTCGCGCACGGTGCGCAGCACGCGCCCGGGGCGGCGCGGCGCCATCAGCGCGGGGTCGAGCCCGGCTTCCTCCCAGGCTTCGCGCACCAGCGTCTCTTCGGGCGTCTGGCCGATCGGCACGCCGCCGCCGATCAGGTTGTCGTGCAGCCCGGGGTCGGTGGACTTGGTGAACGAGCGCTGCGCGATCCACAGCGCCGCCGGGCGACCGTCGGGTCCGGCGACCCAGCCGGTGGCGTGTGCACCGAGCGTCAGCGTGCCCCAGTAGCGCGCCGCGGCGCGCTCGAAGTGCGCCAGCACGGTCAGCGTCGCCGGGTCGTAGAGCGGGAAGGGCTCGTCGCGCCAGCCGCGCAGCCGGCCGGTGTCGCGCAAGGCGGCGTTGATGCGCGCCAGCGCGGCGTCGCGTTCGTCGGGCGCGACGGCGAGCACGACGCCGTCGTCGTGCACCTGCAGCTCGTCGAAGGCGGCCAGCGCCGGCAGCTCGCTGGCGGCGACCGCGCCGACGACCAGGTCGCCGACGCTGAACGGCACCCGCCGCACCGTGGTCTGCATCGCGGCGGCGAGGGCGTACCAGGCGGGCGGGGCGGGCGGCTTCATGCGCCCCAGTCTATCGGGCGCTGGCGGTCGCCGGCGTGACGGTCGCGGGGGTGCCGGCACGCCAGCGCGCCAGCAGCGATTCCCAGCGCGGCCGCACCGCACGCAGGTGGCGTTCCTTGACGTGGCCGTAGCCGCGGATGTCTTCCGGCAGGCGCGCGATCTCCAGCGCCAGCGGCAGCCGCGCCGCGTCCAGGCCGGCGAGGATCTCCTCGATCGCGGCGCGGTAGTCGGCGATCAGCCGGCGTTCGACGACGCGCTCGGGGTTGCGGCCGAAGGGGTCGAAGGCCGTGCCGCGCAGGCGCTTGAGACGCGCCAGCAGCGGGAAGACGTGGTGCAGCCAGGGCCCGTAGCGGCGCTTCACGAGCTCGCCGCGTTCGTTGCGCGACGCAAACATCGGCGGCGCCAGGTGGTGCACGAGCTTGAAGTCGCCTTCGAACATCGATTCCAGCTTCGCCTGGAACGCCGGGTCGCTGTGCAGCCGCGCGACCTCGTACTCGTCCTTGTAGGCCATCAGCTTGAAGAGGTAGCGCGCGACGGCTTCGGCGAGCTTGCTGCTGCCCAGCGGCCGTTCGGCCTCGCGCACGCGCTCGACGAAGGCGCGGTAGCTGGCGGAGTAGGCCGCTTCCTGGTAGCCGACGAGGAAGTCGGCGCGGCGCGCGACGATTTCGTCCAGCGACGGCCGGCGCACGATGTCGATGACCTGGCGCGCGGCGGTCAGCGACTGCACCGCGGCGAGGTCGTGGGCGCAGCGCCGGCCCCATTCGAAGGCCGCCTGGTTCTTCTGCACCTGCACGCCGTTGAGCTCGATCGCGCGCATCAGCGCCGCACGCGACAGCGGGATGCGGCCCATCTGCCAGGCGTAGCCCAGCAGCAGCGGGTTGGTGTAGATCGTCTCGCCGAGCAGACGTTCGGCGGCCTGTTCGGCGTCGAAGGCGCCGAGCGCGGCGTCGCCGACGCTGGCGCGCAGCGCCGCTTCGCAGGCGCCGGCGGGGGACTGCCAGTCGGGGTTGCCCATCAGCGCCGCGGTCGGCGTGCCGTGCGTGTTCAGCACGACGGCGCTGCGGCCCGGGGCCAGCGTCGCCAGCGTCGACTTCGATGCAGCGACGATCGCGTCGCAGGCGATCAGCAGGTCGGCCTTGGCGGTGTCGACCTTGCTCGTGCGCAGCAGCTCCGGGTGCTCGGCGATCTGCACATGGCTCCAGGCGGCGCCGCCTTTCTGCGCCAGGCCGCCGGCGTCCTGCGTGATGACGGCCTTGCCTTCCAGGTGCGCGGCCATGCCGAGCAGCTGGCCGATGGTGATGACGCCGGTGCCGCCGATGCCGGCGACGAGGATGCCCCAGGCCTCGCCGGCCACCGGCAGAGCCGGCTCGGGCACCGCGGGCAGCGCGTCCAGCGTCGGCCGCGCCTGCGGCGCCGGCTTGCGCAGCGTGCCGCCCTGCACGGTGACGAAGCTCGGGCAGAAGCCCTTCACGCAGGAGAAGTCCTTGTTGCAGGTGTTCTGGTTGATGCGGCGCTTGCGGCCGAACTCGGTCTCCAGCGGTTCGACCGACAGGCAGTTGCTCTGCACGCTGCAGTCGCCGCAGCCTTCGCAGACGAGTTCGTTGATGACGACACGCGAATCCGGCTCGGCCATCGTGCCGCGCTTGCGGCGGCGGCGCTTCTCGGTGGCGCAGGTCTGGTCGTAGACGATGACCGAGGTGCCGCGGATCGTGCGGAACTCGTTCTGCAGGCGGTCGAACTCGTCGCGGTGGTGCACCGTGACACCCGGCTCGAGCATCACGCCGCTGTACTTGGCCGGCTCGTCGGTGACGACGACGAGCCTGGCGACGCCTTCGCTGACCAGGCTCTTGACGATCTGCGGCACCGAATGGCCTTCGGGCCGTTCGCCGACACGCTGGCCGCCGGTCATCGCGACGGCGTCGTTGTAGAGCAGCTTGTAGGTGATGTTGACGCCGGCGGCGATGCTCTGGCGCACCGCCAGGATGCCGCTGTGGAAGTAGGTGCCGTCGCCGAGGTTGGCGAAGACGTGGCCGTCCTTGGAGAACGGCGCCTGGCCGACCCAGGCGACGCCTTCGCCGCCCATCTGCGAGAAGGTCGTCGTCGCGCGGTCCATCCAGGTCGCCATGTAGTGGCAGCCGATGCCGGCCAGCGCCCGGCTGCCTTCGGGCACACGCGTGCTGGTGTTGTGCGGGCAGCCGCTGCAGAACCACGGCGGGCGCGCGCCGGCGTCGGGGCCGGCGGCGGCCAGTTCACGTTCGCGCCGGTCGACGACGGCCAGCCAGGCGTCCATGCGCGCGGCCACGTCGGCCGGCACGCCCAGCTTCTTCAGCCGCTTGGCGATGGCGCGCGCGATGATCGCCGGCGTCAGGTCGGCCTTGGCGCGCAGCAGCCAGTTCTCGCTCGGGTTGGGGCGGCTCCATTCGCCGCCGCTGTCGTCGCCTTCGGGCTCGTCGAACTTGCCGAGCACGTTGGGGCGCACGTCGGGGCGCCAGTTGTAGAGCTCTTCCTTCAGCTGGTACTCGATGATCTGGCGCTTCTCCTCGACGACGAGGATCTCCTGCAGCCCTTCGGCGAAGGCGCGTGTGGTCGTCGCCTCCAGCGGCCAGACGACGCCGACCTTGTGCAGCCGGATGCCGAGTGCGCGGCAGGCGGCGTCGTCCAGGCCCAGGTCGGCGAGCGCCTGGCGTGTGTCGTTCCAGGACTTGCCGCTGGCGATGATGCCGAAGCGGTCGTGCGCGCCGCGCACGACGTCGTGGTTCAGCCGGTTGGCGCGCACGTAGGCCAGCGCGGCGTACCACTTGTGGTCCATCAGCCGCGCTTCCTGCTCCAGCGGCGTGTCGGGCCAGCGGATGTGCAGGCCGCCGGGCGGCATCGCGAAGTCCTCGGGCAGCACGATCTGCACGCGGCCCGGGTCGATGTCGACGGTGGTGCTGCTCTCGACGATGTCCTGGATCGTCTTCATCGAGGTCCACAAGCCGCTGAAGCGGCTCATCGCGATCGCGTGCAGGCCCAGGTCGAGGATCTCCTGCACGCTGGCCGGGAAGAACACCGGCAGCCCGCAGGCCTTGAAGATGTGGTCGCTCTGGTGCGCCGCGGTCGAACTCTTGGCGACGTGGTCGTCGCCGGCGATCGCGACGACGCCGCCGTGGCGCGCGGTGCCGGCCATGTTGGCGTGCTTGAAGACGTCGGAGCAGCGGTCCACGCCCGGGCCCTTGCCGTACCAGAGGCCGAAGACGCCGTCGAACTTCTTCGCCTCGGGGAACAGGTCCAGTTGCTGCGTGCCCCAGACCGCGGTGGCGCCCAGCTCCTCGTTGACGCCGGGCTGGAAGACGATGTTCTGCGCCTCCAGGTGTTTCTTCGCCGCCCACAGCGCCTGGTCGTAGCCGCCCAGCGGGCTGCCGCGGTAGCCGCTGATGAAGCCGGCGGTGTTCAGCCCCGCGAGCTCGTCGCGGCGGCGCTGCAGCATCGGCAGCCGCACCAGCGCCTGCACGCCGCTCATGAAGGCGCGGCCGCTTTCCAGCGCGTACTTGTCGTCCAGCGACACGCGGGCCAGCGCCTCGCGGACCGCATCGGTCATGGGTGCGTTCATCTCGTCTCCTGCTGGCCTCTGGCGGACCGATGGTTGCGGACCAGTGTAGGCAGCAGGGTTGGCCCTGTCTTTTCGGGTCTTGCCGTGTCGGCGACGATTTCGGCAATGCCGTTTCGTCGATCGGCGTGTTGGAGAAAGACTCGTGCTCAAAAACGCTGTTTCAGGGAAAACCACGAGTTCCGAGACCGAGCCCGCCGACGGTTCGCGCCAGGGGCTGGACCGCCACGACGTCGCGATCCTGGCAGCGCTTCAACACGACGCGCGCCTGTCCAACGCCGAGCTGGCGACACGCATCGGCCTGTCGCCGGCGCCGACCTGGCGGCGCGTGCGCCGGCTCAAGCAGCAGGGCTACATCACCGGTTACCGCGCCGAGATCGACCGCCGCCGCGTCGGCCTGGGCGTGCTGGCCTTCGTGCGCATCGACGCCGAACGCAACAACGCCGAGGCGACGCAGGCGCTCGAGCAGGCGCTGGCGGCGCTGCCCGAGGTCGTGGCCTGCCACTACATCAGCGGCGCCGGCACCTTCGAGTTGCACGTCGTCGCCACCGACCTCGACGCCTTCTCGCGCTGGACGATGCAGACGCTGTTCAAGCTGCCCAACGTGAAGGACCTGCACACCAGCTTCTCGCTCGGCGAAGTGAAGGCCGGCGCCGTGCTGCCGCTCACGCATTTGATTGAAGTGGCATGATGCCGCTCAACTTCAGGTCAAATTTGCCGATTTCGCGATCATGCTTGTTTCGGCACTCGACTTCGCCGGCCGGCTGCTCCTCGGGCGCGACCCCGAGCGGCGGCTGCACACGCTGTTGACGCTGGTCGGCTGGTCGACCTGCGTCCTGATGTCGCTGGCGCAGCACGCGGCGGCCATGCTCGGGCTTGCCGACGAGGCGCACACCTCGCGGCTGGCGGTCTTCAGCATCGCCGGCGGCGCCGTCTTCTACCTGCTGATGCGCAGCGGTATCGGCCCTCAGCGTGTCAACGGCCAGGTGCTGTCGCTGGCGCAGGCGTCCTGGGCCACCGTCGCGATCTGCGCGGCTTACGCGCTCTCGGGGCCGGCGCGTGGCGCGGCCGTGCTGCTGCTGGTGCTGCTGCCGCTGTTCGGCATGTTCACGCTGACGCCGCGCCAGACCTGGCGCATGGCGCTCAGCGCCTATCTCGCCGTCGCGCTGGTGATGGTCTGGAAGGCCCAGGTCGAGCCCGAGCGTTACGACCCGCGCATCGAGCTGCTGCACCTGGTGTTCGCGGCGATCGTGCTCGCGGTGTCGTCGGTGCTGGCCATGCTGATCGGCCGCCTCAAGCGCCAGTCCGAGCACGAGCGTGCCGAACTCTCTCGGGCGCTGGCGACGCACGACGAGCTGACCGGCCTGACCAACCGCCGCGCCGCCGGCGAACGGCTGCGGCGCGCGGCGCGCGAGAGCGGCGCGTCGATGTGCGTCGCGATGATCGATCTCGACCGCTTCAAGCAGGTCAACGACAGCCGCGGCCACGCCGTCGGCGACCAGGTGCTGCGCCACTTCGCCACCGTGGCGCGGCAGACGGTGCGCGCCGAGGACATGCTCGCGCGCTGGGGCGGCGAGGAGTTCCTGCTGCTGATGCCGGCGACGACGCCGCAGCAGGCCGAGGCCGTGCTGGCGCGTCTGCGCGAGCGCCTGCGGGCTTCGCCGCTGCCGTGCGCCGGCGCCGACTACACGGTCAGCTTCTCGGCCGGCATCGCATCCTGCGGCGGCGCGGGCGACGCCGACCTCGACGCCGCCATCGCCCGCGCCGACGACGCGATGTACTGCGCCAAGCGCCAGGGCCGCGATCGCATCCTGCTGCAGCCGCTGGCCGCCTAGACGTCAATCCGGCGACGCCCGAGTGCGATACCCTCGGGGGCTGGCTCCTTGACGCGAGGACACCGAGGCCGATGCGCCTGCTCGACGCCCTGCTGACATCCGACCCGGTCCGCCGGGCGCGGCTGTTGCAGTCGCTGCTGGCGATGTCCACGATGTGCGCCGGCATCGCCGCGATGCACTACTTCGTGTGGATCGGCGTCGCTTCGGCCACCGGCGTCGCCGTCTGGACCGTCGTCGCCTTCGCTGGCATGGCGGCGCTGTACGTGGCGATCCGCAGCGGCTGGACCGAACGCCTGGCCGACCCCTCGCTGTCGGTCGTGCAGATGGGCTTCGCGATCGCCTGCAGCGCCGCCGCCTACGCGTTGCTCGGGCCCGGCCGCGGCGGTGTCTTCCCGGTCGTGATGGTCATCCTGATGTACGGCATGTTCCGCTCGACGATGCGGCAGATGGCCGGCGTCTGCGTCTTCGGCGTCGGCCTGCTCGGCGCGACGATGGGCCTGATGGCGATGCTGGACCCGGCGCGCTACCCGCCGGCCATCGAGTTCGGCCACTTCCTGATGGTGGCGACGATGATGCCGGCCGCGTCGATCCTGGCTGCGCGGCTGTCGCGGCTGCGCCGGATCGCGCGCGAGCAGAAGGAGGAGCTGAGCGGCGCGCTGGAGCGCATCCGCCAGCTGGCGACGCGCGACGAGCTCACCGGGCTCATCAACCGCCGCCACATGGTCGAGCTGATCGAGCAGGAGCACCAGCGCTGCGTGCGCTCGGGCCACACCTTCTGCGTCGCGATGCTGCAGATCGACGATTTCGCCGCCGAGGCACGGGCCCTCGGCGATGGCGGGGAGACCCGCTTGTTGCGCGGCATGGCGCAGGAGGCCGCGCACCGCGTGCGTGTCGCCGACGTGCTGGCCTACTGGGGAGATGCCCGTTTCATGCTGTTGATGTCGGACACGCGCGCCTCGCTGGCGCGCGCCGGACTGGACCGTCTGCGCGAGGCCGTGGCCGGCGCGCGCGTGCTGTCGGAAGCGCCGCTGCTGCGCTTCAGCCTCTCGGCGGGGCTCGCCGAACACCATGCGGGAGAGACCGTCGAGCAGACCGTCGCACGCGCCGAGCAGGCGCTGCACGACGCGCTGCGCCAGGGCGAGAGCCGGGTGGTCGTCGCGTGACGGCGGGCGCGGGACACGGCGGCGGCCTGCCCGGCCGCCATCTGCTGCTGGCGCTGGCCGTCGTCGCGGTCTGGGGCACCAACTTCGTCGTCATCAAGCTGGCGCTGGCGGCGCTGCCGCCGCTGCTGTTCGCGGTGCTGCGCTTCGCCTTCGTGCTGCTGCCGGCGGCGCTGTTCATCCGCCGCCCGCCGGTGCCCTGGCGCCATCTGGCGGCCTACGGCGTGCTGATCGGCGCCGGCCAGTTCGGCCTGCTCTACGTCGCGATGCGCGGCCACATCGCGCCCGGGCTGGCTTCGCTGGTCATCCAGACCCAGGTCTTCTTCACGATCGGGCTGGCGATCGTGCTCGCCGGCGAGCGCGTGCGCCTGTTCCAGTGGGGCGCGCTGGCGCTGGCGGTGGCCGGCATCGGGGTCATCGCCTGGCACACCGACGCGCAGACGACGCCGCTGGGCCTGGCGCTGGTGCTCTGCGCCGCCGCCTCATGGGCCGGCGGCAACCTCGTCGCGCGCCAGAGCGGCAAAGTCGACATGCTGGGCTACGTCGTCTGGTCCAGCCTGTTCGCGCTGCCGCCGCTGGCGGCGCTGTCGCTGCTGCTCGAAGGACCGGCGCTGATCCTGCATTCGCTGGCGCAGGCCGATGCCGGCGCCTGGGCGGCGGTGGCCTGGCAGTCGGTCGGCAATTCGCTGTTCGGCTACGCCGCCTGGGGCTGGCTGCTGGCGCGCCACCCGGCGGCCACCGTCGTGCCGATGGCGCTGCTGGTGCCGGTGTTCGGCATGGGCGCCTCGGCGCTGATGCTGGCCGAGCCGCTGCCGGGCTGGAAGCTGGCGGCGGCGGCGCTGGTGATGTCGGGGCTGGCGCTGAACCTGTTCTGGCCGCGGCTGCGCGAACGCCTGGCGGCGCGCGGCTGAACCACGCCTGCTGCGGCCGTGCGCCGCGCGGCAACGCCTATTGAGGCCGCGCGCCGCGCGGCCAGAGCGCCCAGAGTCGCAGCGGCTGCTTCATGCGCCCGGCCTGAGCCTCGGCGTCGGCGCCCCAGCCCCAGAAGTAGTCGGCGCGCACGGCGCCGACGATCGCGCTGCCGGTGTCCTGGGCGACGACGAGGCGGCGCAGCGGCGTCGCCGACAGCGGCTCGGTCGTGTCCAGCCAGACCGGCGTGCCGTAGGGGATGCTGCCGGCGTCGACCGCGATCGAGCGTCCCGGCACCAGCGGCACGCCTTGCGCGCCGCGCGGGCCGACGCTCGGGTCGGGCAGCGGCTCCTCGCGGAAGAAGACCAGGCGCGGATTGGCCCACAGCATCTCCTGCACACGCTGCGGGTTGCGTCGCGCCCAGGCGCGGATCGCCGGCCAGGACGCGCCGTCCAGCGTCAGCTCGCCGCGCTCGACGAGCCAGCGGCCGACCGACTTGTAGGGCTGCTCGTTGTGGCCCGCGAAGGCCAGCCGCACGAGACGGCGGCTGCCATTGGGCTCGGTCAGCGCCAGCCGGCCCGAGCCCTGCACCTGCAGCAGCAGCGCGTCCAGCGGGTCGGCGACCCAGGCGATCTCGCGCCCGCGCATCGCCGTGCGCACCGCGGGCAGCGTGTCGAACTGCTGCCGCGTCCAGCCCGGCCGGGGCATCGTGCCGGGCGCCGGTGGGCCGTACAGCGGCACGCGGAACTCGCCGCGTGGCTGGCGCTGGGCCTCGACCAGCGGCTCGAAATAGCCGGTGGCCAACCCGTCGACCTGGCCGTCGGGGGACTCGACGCGCCAGGGCTGCAGCCAGCGGGCGAGCCAGGCGCGGGCCGCGACGTCGTCGGCTGGCGGCTCCAGCATCGCGCGCGCGCAGACCTCGGCCCAGCCCGGGGCCGGGCGGCCGCAGCTGGCGCGCAGCGCCGGCCAGGCTTCGGCGACGCGGTCGTCGTTCCAGCCGGGCAGCTCGCTCCAGTCGACGGGGATCCAGCGTGAACGCGAGCGATCGACGCCGTTGGCGGCCGGCGGGTGCGGCAAGCTCGGCCGGGTCTCTTCGACAGGGGCCGGCCGCTCGGGCGGCAGCGGCACGGAGGTGCAGGCGGCGAGCAGCACGGCCGCGACCCCGGCCGCGACCCGGTGGCGCCGCGGCGCAAGAATCCAGGGCATGGTGCTGATTGTGCTGGAGGTGCTGGCGGCGCTCGCGCTGCTGGTCTTGATCGTCTGGTGGACGATGTTCGCCGGGCGCCGCCGGGGCGAGCGCCGACACGACGACGAGGCCTGATCCGACGTCCCCGGCGGCCCGCGGACGGAACTCGGGCCAGGCCCCGGAGGTCTCTCCTTTTCACAAGGAGAGAGGGATGCTCGAAGACATTGCAGGCTACCTGCAGATCGAGTCGTGGCCGCTGGTGCCCCAGATGCCGTTCTGGGGCGCGCTCGCGCTCGTCGCCGGCGCACTGCTCGGCGAAGGCGTGCGGCGTGCGTTCGGCGTGCCGCGCATCATCGGCTACAGCGCCGTCGGCCTGGCGATCGGCCTCGGCGGCTGGGGCGGCGGCGTGCTGCACGGCACCGCGCGTCTGGTCGTCGACCTGGCGCTGGCACTGCTGCTGTTCGAACTCGGCAGCCGCGTGCGGCTGCGCTGGCTGCAGGCCAACCCGGCGCTGCTGGCCACCAGCGCGCTCGAAGCCTTCGCCAGCCTGGCGGCGATCTACCTCGCGCTGCGCGCCTTCGGCCAGCCGGTCAACGTGGCGCTGGCCTGCGCGACGCTGGGCACCTGCGCCTCGGGTGCGGTGATCGCCCGCGTGGCCGGCGAGCTGAAGTCCGCCGGCCAGGTGACCGAACGCATGATCGTGCTGACGGCGCTGAACACGCTGCTGGCGGTGCTGGCGCACAAGCTCGTCATCGGCTGGCTGCACCTGGACGTCGCCGGCGACTGGGTGCGTGCGGTGTCGCAGCCGCTGTGGGCCTTCGGCGGCTCGGTGCTGCTGGCGGCGCTGCTGTCGCGGCTGGTCGCCTGGGTCGCGCGCCGGCTGGACCTGCGCGACGAGAACGCGGCGCTGCTGCTGCTCGGCATGATCGTGCTGGCGCTGACCATCGCCCAGCTGCTGAACCTGTCGACGCTGCTGGTGCCGCTGCTGGCCGGCGTGCTGCTGCGCAACTCGACCGAACGTCCCTGGGTCTGGCCGCGCCACTTCGGCACCGCCGGCGGCGTGCTGGTGCTGATGCTGTTCGTCGTCGTCGGCAGCGTCGTCACGCTGGACGCGCTGCTGGTCGGCGGCGGGCTGGCGATCGTGCTGCTGGTCGCGCGCGGCATCGCCAAGACGGCCTCGGTCTTCGCCTTCGCACGCTGGAGCGGCATCGGTCTGCGCCAGGCCGCCGGCCTGTCGCTGGCGCTGACGCCGCTGTCGGGCACGGTGCTGGTGCTGCTGACCGACCTGCAGCTGACGCACCCCGGCTTCGCGCCGGCCGTCGTGCCGATCGTGCTGTCGGCGATCGCCTTCATGGAACTGCTGGGGCCGCTGGCGGTGCAGTGGGGCCTGCGGCTGGCCGGCGAACACCGACCTGAACCGACGTGGCGTTCGCCCGAGGCGGAGGTGGTGGCATGAGCCTCGAGAAGTTCTCCGATTCGCGTCCGCTGACGCTGGGTGTCGAGCTCGAGCTGCAGATCGTCTCGACGCACGACTACGACCTGACGCCCGCGGCCGCCGACCTGCTGCGCCTGCTGGGCAAGCAGAAGCTTCCGGGCAGCATCGTGCCCGAGATCACCGACAGCATGATCGAGCTGTCCACCGGCATCTGCGAGGACCACGCCGACGCGCTGGCGCAGCTGACCGAGATCCGCGACGCGCTGGTCGCCTCGGCCGACAAGCTGGGCGTCGCGCTGTCGGGCGGCGGCACGCACCCGTTCCAGGACTGGAGCCAGCGCCGCATCTTCGACAAGCCGCGCTTCAAGCAGATCAGCGAGCTCTACGGCTACCTGTCCAAACAGTTCACGATCTTCGGTCAGCACGTGCACGTCGGCTGCGCCAATGCCGACGAGGCGCTGGTGCTGCTGCACGGGCTGGGCCGCTACATCCCGCACCTGATCGCGCTGTCGGCCTCGTCGCCGTTCGTGCAGGGCACCGACACCGCGTTCCATTCGGCGCGGCTGAACTCGGTGTTCGCGTTCCCGCTGTCGGGCCGCGCGCCCTTCGTGCTGACCTGGGAGGACTTCGGCGTCTTCTTCGCCAAGATGACGCGCACCGGCGTCGTCAAGAGCATGAAGGACTTCTACTGGGACATCCGGCCCAAGCCCGAGTTCGGCACGATCGAGGTGCGCGTGCTGGACACGCCGCTGACGATCGAGAAGGCGGCGGCGATGGCCGGTCTGATCCAGTGCCTGGCGCGCTGGCTGCGTGTCGAGCGCCCGTTCCAGCCGGCCGAAGACGACTACCTGCCCTACACCTTCAACCGCTTCCAGGCCTGCCGCTTCGGGCTGGACGCGCTCTATGTCGACCCCGGCACCGGCGAGCACCGGCCCTTGCGCGAGGACCTGCAGGCGCTGCTGGTCCGCCTGGAGCCGCACGCCACCGATCTGCGCGCCGAAGGTGCGTTGCAGTACCTGCGCCGCGAACTGGCGGGCCACGGCAACGACGCCTGCTGGATCCGCGCGACGCAGTCGCGCGAGCATCTGCTCAACGAAGTCGTGCGGCGGCAGACGCTGAGGTGGGCGGGGCGGGACTGATCAGGCTTTCGGCGGCCGCACGAAGGACAGCGGGTCGCGCCGCAAGCGGCGCCAGATGGCCGCTGTGATGCGCTGGCGCTCGCGTACCTGGATGCTGCGCGAGCGCAGCGCCACCTTGAAGGCGAGCCAGAAGCTCACCGTCAGGTTCAGCACACCGGTCAGCAGGATGCCGGCGACGCACCACCAGAAGGCCGGCTGGCGCAGCACCTCGAAGCCCAGCGCACCGGCCGCGGCGGCCAGCTGGCCGGTGGACAGCGTGACGTGGCGCACCTCCAGCGGCAGCGCGAAGAACGAGGCCAGCGCCGGCACCAGGCCGAGCATCATGCCCAGCGAGACGTTGGCCACCAGCCCCGAGACGTTGGCACGCCACCAGGCCGCCCAGCGCTGCGCGCGCGCCTGGCCAAGCCGGGCGACGAAACGCGGGTTCCAGGCGATCGCGCTGTCCAGCCGGTGGTAGACGAACCAGTTCTCGGCCCAGCCGGCGATCAGCGAGCTGGCGAACAGCAGCACGCCGGTGAATGCGGCGTACAGCAGCGTCGGGCCGAGCAGCGTCAGCGAGTGCAGCACGTACTCGGCCTGGCGCTCGCCGACCAGCGGCACGCCGAAGATGCCTTCCCAGGCGAGCTGGATCGTCAGCGCGATCGGCGCGCAGACCGCGAGGTTGCCGATGATCCCGGCGGCCTGCGAGCGGATCAGCTGCGCGACGCGGTCGACGAAGGCCTCGATCTCGGCGTCGCCGGTGCCGGCGGCCAGCGACTCGGCCATCGCCGGCGCCGTCATCGCCGGCTGCTTGGTCGCCACCGTCCAGTGCAGCAGCATGATGACGACGAAGCTGGCGGCGTAGTTCACGCCCGACCAGAAGCCGGTCCAGAAGGCCGCCAGGCCCAGCGCGGCGATGGCGAATTTGACGTAGGTGGTGCCGGCGATGACCGCGCCGCCGCCGGCGGCCGCGCGCAGCATCTCGCGCCATTCGCCCAGGTCGCGCGTGATGTAGTGCGAGCCGGTCTCGGCGCTGCGTTCGGCCACCTGGCGCGCCAGCAGCGAGTAGTGGCGCGCCAGCAGCCGGCGCAGGCCGCGCTCGTCTTCGGCGACGTGCAGCAGCTCCAGCACCAGCGCGCGCAGCGCCGGCAGCGGCTGCGGCGCGAGCACGCAGTCCAGCAGCATCTCGATGCGCAGCGTGCGCTGGTGCATCTGGTCGAGCTCGTAGACGATGTCCACCGAGACGCCGTATTCCTCCAGGTGCCCGGTGACGCTGGCGGCGGCCTGGCGGCAGGCGTCGAGCAGGCCGCGCAGCAGGTTGGCCTCGCGCAGCGCGTCGGCGACGCGGCCTTCGGCGACCGCCTCGCGCACCGCGTCGGCGGCGCGTGTGAGCTGGCGGAAGGGCTCGCCCGACAGCGCCTGGCGATCCATGCGTCGGCGCAGGGGCGGCAGGTAGCCGCTGGAGTGCACGGCGCTGACGAGGATCGTGATCGCGTCGAGCATCGCCGTGCGCCAGCCGCTGGCGCCTTCGGGGTCGACGAGCGTGGCCACGCGCTCCAGCGTCGGGTCGTCGAGCTGCTCGATCCAGCGTGCGTCGCCCGGCTGGAACAGCAGCTGGAAGAGTTCGGCCAGGTCCTGCGTCTCGGGCGTCTGCGGCAGCCACTGCACCCGCAGCCGGCGGCCGACCTCGCCGAACAGCGAGTGGCGCGCGCCGAAGCCGAACTCGGCGAACAGCGCCGCCTTGTCGATGCCGCGCCAGAAGCCGGCCAGCATGCCTTGCAGCCGGGCGCGGAACTCGGGCTGGCTCTCGGCGGCGTTGAGCAGCAGGCCCAGGCGCGCCAGCGGCGGGCCGATCGGGGCGCCGGCGCGGCGCGAGGCCGGCGCGTGGCGCAGCCATTCGAGCAGGCGCACCAGCCAGAGGTGGCGGGCGGCGGGGCCGGCCGCGGGGTCGGCGGCGTTGACGAGGGCGCTGAGATCCCAGGTCGGCTGCGTCATCGGCGCCGGCGGCCGCTCAGTGCAGCTGGCCCGGCGAGACGAGCGTGAACTCGGCCACCGGGGCCTCGAACGCGTGCGCGTCCTCGGTCATGCAAAAGAAGGTGCCGCTCATGCGGCCGACGGGCGTGGCGATCATCGTCCAGCTCGTGTACTCGAAGCTTTCGCCAGGGGCGATCAGCGGCTGGTGGCCGACGACGGCCAGGCCGCGAACCTCCTCGACCTGGCCCTGGGCGTCGGTGACGATCCAGTGGCGCGCGACGAGCTGGGCCGCGATGTCGCCGGTGTTGCGGATGGTCACCGTGTAGGCGAACGCGAAGGGGCCGTCCGGTGGTTCCGAACGGTCCTCCAGGTACTGCACGCGCACGCTGCAATCGAACCGGGACTGGGCCATCGGGGCATTGTAGGCAGGCCCCTAGAATTTCCGGATGACCACGTACCGCATCGCTCCTTCGCTGCTGTCGGCCGATTTCGCCCGCCTGGGCGAGGAAGTCCGCAACGTCGTCGCCGCCGGCGCCGACTGGATCCACTTCGACGTGATGGACAACCATTACGTCCCGAACCTGACCTTCGGCCCGATGGTCTGCCAGGCGCTGCGCCGGCACACCGAGGCGCCGATCGACGTGCACCTGATGGTGCAGCCGGTGGACGCGCTGGCCACGGCCTTCGCCAAGGCCGGCGCGGATCTCGTGAGCTTCCACCCCGACGCCAGCACGCACGTCGACCGCACGCTGCAGCTGATCAAGGCCGAAGGCTGCCAGGCCGGCCTCGTCTTCAACCCCGCCGAGCCGCTGGACGTACTGGAGTGGGTGATCGACAAGGTTGACCTGGTGCTGATCATGAGCGTCAACCCGGGCTTCGGCGGGCAGAGCTTCATCGACAGCGCGCTGCGCAAGATCGAGAAGGCGCGCAAGATCATCGACGCCTCCGGCCGCGACATCCGGCTGGAAGTCGACGGCGGCATCAAGGTCGACAACATCCGGCGTGTGGCCGATGCGGGGGCCGACACCTTCGTCGCCGGCAGCGCGATCTTCAGTCAACCGGATTACGCGGCGGTCATCGCGGCGATGCGGGCGGAGCTGGCGCGCTGACGCATTGAGTCGCTGAACGTCGCGCGCGCTCACGGCGGGCAAAGCTTCATCGTCCGGTACGAGTCCGGGTGTTCGACCCCGGGCAGGTCTTCGGCCGGTATGCGTTGCAAGGCAGGCCAGTCGGCCTCGGCGATCAGCGCGACGCCGGCTTGGCAGCGAGCCTCCACTGCCCGCGGCTGCTGTTCACACCGAGCTGCGCCCAGCGCGCAGCGTTCCCACGCCTTGATGGGCGGAGCGCCGGGGGTGGCCGGCGTGATCGCGCGGGTGGCGATGGCCATCGCTGAAAAGTCCGCCTCGGGTGCGATGGGCAGGCGCGCTCGCTCTGAGAGGTTCGCGCTGCGCCAATGCAGTGCATAGGCGGATACGAGCGCCAGCACGCAGAGAAGAGCCGCCACGGCGAGTTTGCCGGCGAGGGCCTTCACTTGATCTCCCAGAACAGGATTTGGCGGCTTGCGGCAAGGTCGCTGAAATTGAGACCATCCAGCGGCCAGGGAAGCCAGCGCAGTTGTTGAACTCCCATTCTGCGTACACGGTTGACCACGCTGTAAGTGAGTCCGCTGCCGTCCCACAGATCGATGTGGTCACCTGTCGGAGTCGCGGTTTCCCCTTGGCGCGCCCAATAGTCTTCGAAGTAGACGATGCCGGTGCGATCCTTGATTCTCTCCTGCCAGTCGCTGCCCGTGATCACGGCTGCCTTGGCTGGCAGGCCGCAGAACGGCTGTAGTTTTAGCCATCCCGCCAACTCCGACGCACGAATCGCTGTCTTCTTGCCATTCAGGTGAATGGCGGCGCCCTTGAAGGACTTCATCTCGATGCCGGCGCCATGAAGGGCGACGCTGATCTTGATCGCGCATTGGTTTTCGAAGCCCGCTGGGGGTTTTCCTGTCTTCGGGTCTTGGTAGGGAGGACTTGCAGGATAGCCAGCCCATAGTGCAGAAAACGTCACGACCGGCATGTTGACGCGGCAGACGGAGTCCGGCGTCATGTTGGTGCTGACTTGAGCTCGCTGCTGCAGAGTTGTCACAGCTCACCTTCTGCCAAATGAAGCGCTTCGTCGCCCCAGTAGACCTCATAAACGTCGGCTGTGCTCGTCACGATTCGCGGAAGCCTTCGGGTATCGTTCAACCGCCCCTTGAATGTCCGGCCGTCGGCTGTTTTGACGAACCACGGCAGCCCGACCTCGGGGGCAGCGTCGGAACTCGGTGTCAGTTCAACCTGTTCATCGAAGGCGCCACTCTCGTGTGTCGCTGCGGATAGCGGCGCGTTATCGCCGGAGTCGGACTCGAGTCTTCCGGCGTCAATCTCCTGTCCGTTGTCAGCGTTGACATCGACCGCGGCCAACGTCTGTGAAGAGAACAAGATGGCTCCGCAGGCCGTTCGATCACCTTGGCGAGCGACGGGCTCGCCGTCTATGAGGCATGAAGCGTCGCCTGAGACGATTCGTGTGATGCCGCCGTGCCCTTTCCGCGGGCATGTGACCTTGTCCCCGGTGCGCGCCACTTTGCGGCCATCGATTTCTGTCGTCGTTGATCCGCTGAGGACAACGCCGCCATGGCTGGTCTTGTCGCCGACGACGATCACGAACCGCAGCATTGGATGCCTTCGACCTTTGTACGCCGGGGACGGTACGTGCTGGAACGTCGCAAGTGAAGGCGCCCCAATGGGTGGTCGTTGCGCGTGCCCTTCGAGCGTGCCGCGTCCGTGCACCTTGGCATCCAGACGCGACTCGCGTGTCAACGACTAGGCGACAGCACCGCACCGCCCGCTTCGGACGTGCCGTATGCAGCGCGTCATTTCGTAGCGCGTTGAGCGCTCGCGTGCTTGACGACCTGACCGACGGACTTGGCGCCCGGCGCGTAGGCCGACATGGCGGCGCCAAGCACCATCAGGAAGACGGCCGTTGCCGTGAACGGCCAAACCGTCCGGCCGAAGGCGCTGACAAGCCAGTGCTGCCGATCTTGCCCACGCAGATGGCGAAAGAGGGCGTACGACAGCGCGCCGTCGACCAGGACCTCGGCGAACAGCACCGGCGCGATGTAAACCACGTACAGCGACGCCACGGCGATGCCGACGGCCAGGGCGATCGCCGCCAGGGGGATGGTGGCCTCATCGGCCTGCGCCGCGGCTTCGGCTGCTTCGCGTACTGTTCCAAGCGGTGAAGCGACCGCTTCGTCCACGGGAGCTGCCGAGCCGTCGAAGGCGGCCGTGGCGCCTCCACCGCCGAAGTCGCCCCCGCCTCCACTCTGGACGTCGGGTGGCCCGTCTGACGCTCCGCGGCTGGGAGCGAGGTTGAGGATGTCCGGCGCATCCCGATAGTCATCGGCGTTCGTCCTGAGCCAAAGCCAGATCAGGAACAGGAAGAACAGGTAGGCGAAGGCCAGCGCCAGCGGGTAGCGCAAGGCCATCGAGTCCAGGCCGAACTGCAGCAAGGTGAACGACGCCAGAAGCCCGAAGCCGCCGGTTAGCGCGACGAGCAGCGCCATCTGGAGGCGCGGGAAGGACTCTCGAATCAGGCGGCGCTGCACGCGCTGGACGACGAGATCTCGGTGGTTCGTGAGCATGGGGCGAGCTACGGTGTCCCTGCAGAGCGCTTGACGGGTGCCCCCGAGAGACTGTTCGACGCTACTGAGGGCGGAGTCCTGTAGTCAATGTGACATTGCCGCCGTTCTTCAAGGTGATGTCGTCCTTGCAGAGCAGCGTGAAGGTCGGGCTGTGGCTGACGCAGACCGGTTTGTCATCCTTGGGCGATGGAATGGAGAGCGTTTCTCCGGCTTTCACCGGGTAGATCTCTGAATGATCCCTTCCGACCAGGAAGTAGCAGGTGCCGCCCGATGCGAAGCTGCACTTCAACGACGCCGCATTGTGTTCCGGGTCGGGACTGATGGTGCCGGAGACCGAGCCCGGAATGAGTGCGCATCCGGACAGCGCGACGATGGTCATACCGAGGCCGACAGCGGCTTTCACTCTTGCTCTCCCGACTTTCCTTGATGTTGTGATGGATGGCTTATTCCGCTGCCTAGGCCCCGCTTTGGCTACGGGAGCTGAAGCCAACCGGCCAAGGCGTTGGTAGCGTTGCAGTGTGTTCAAGAACGACCTTTGGCTCCTTTCCGCGTGTGAGTACCCCAAGAGCTCTATCGTTGGTGTCGCAAAGAACGAAGTGACGTAGTGGCTCCGGGAACCATTTGCGTGCGTCGTCGATCCATTCTGTGTCTTCGCTCCAATTGAATAGACTGCTTAGCCGGCGGTTTGCCTCTCGCGGCAGGTCTTGTTGGATGTCTGGGTCTTCCAGGTTGAACGGGTCGGCGCTGCCGCGGAACGCAATGATCCTGCCAAAGTCTAGGAGAACCGTGGAGGCTCCTTGCGGAAGTGAAAATGACGACATGGGAACGCAGCGAACAAGAAGGCAGCAGTTTGCTAGCAAGGCTTCGTACCATTCGACCCAATGTGTCCCTGGTTCACAGGGTACTGGATAGAATGGGAAGAAGCTGGACTGAGGCATTTGCGTGGCCTAATTTGTTTTATGCGCTGTCTCGGCGTCGTTTATCGCGCCCGGCGCTCGCATAACAGGTGCCTGCAGACTCGACTTGAGTTCCTGTCGCGCCTGAAGTCTCGCTGTCGGACCGCCCGCGCCACACGCGTAAAGAGACGCCGAAAGCGGAGTCGTTACAGATGATTCTGAGCCGCCTCACCGCCCTAGCCAAGCCCACCGCCCGCCTTCGGGGGGAGCACCGTCACGCCAAGCGAACAGGCCGCGCCCCGCCCGCCGCGGGCGTCGGGTGGCCGGTGGAGTGAAGTAAGGAGGAGGGCGGGCGCAGCCCGCCCGGGGGACATGAACGGAACCGGCCACCCGGCGGCCGAGGCTCGCGCCGATGCTGGCCCGCCGGCCGTCACGGAGAACCAGCGCAGAGAGAGCGAAACAACCAGGCGAGGACCGTTTCAGCTTTCGCCCTTGAGCACCGGGCTCACCCCCCCGCCGCCGCCCGCTCCAATCTGCGCCGCTGCATCCACGCCAGCGCCTCCCCGACGAACCCGCGGCGGAATGCGACGACGCAGGCGACGAAGATGCCGCCGATGATCACCGTCACCCAGGAGCCGACGCGGTCGGCCAGGAAGTTCTGCAGGCCGATGATCGTGAAGGCGCCGATCACCGGGCCGGCGAAGGTGCCCATGCCGCCCAAGAGCGTCATCAGCACCACCTCGCCCGACAGCGACCAGTGCGCGTCCGACAGCGTCGCGAAACCCAGCACCAGCGTCTTCAGCGCCCCGGCCAGCCCGGCGATCGCCGTGCTCAGCACGAAGGCCAGCAGCTTGTAGCGGTCGACCGCGTAGCCCAGCGACACGGCACGCGGCTCGTTCTCGCGGATCGCCTTCAGCACCTGGCCGAACGGCGAGTGCACGATGCGGATGATGGCCGCGAACACGGCGACGAACACCGCCAGCACGACGTAGTACATCACCCGGTCGTCGGCCAGCGACAGCACGCCGAACAGCTTGCCACGCGGCACGCCCTGCAGCCCGTCCTCGCCGCCGGTGAAGGGCGCCTGCAGGAAGACGAAGTAGACCATCTGCGCCAGCGCCAGCGTCACCATCGCGAAGTAGATGCCCTGGCGGCGGATGGCGATCAGCCCGACCACGAGGCCGACCGCCGCGGCGATCAGCGTGCCGGCGACGATGCCCAGCTCGGGCGACCAGCCGGCGCTGCGCACCAGCCAGCCGGTGGAGTAGGCCGCCGCGGCGAAGTACGCCGCATGGCCGAAGGACAGCAGCCCGGTGTAGCCCAGCAGCAGGTTGAAGGCGCAGGCGAAGATCGCGAAGCACAGCGCCTTCATGATGAAGATCGGGTAGACGCCCAGCCAGGGCGCCAGCAGCAGCGCCAGCAGGCCGAGGGCCCAGCCGAAGCGGGCGAGGCGTTCGCGGTCCATCACTTCTCCTTCCCGAACAGCCCGGCCGGCCGCAGCATCAGCACGATCGCCATGATCACGAAGACGACGATGTTCGACGCCTCGGGGTAGAACACCTTGGTCAGGCCTTCGACGACGCCCAGCACCAGCCCGGTGAGGATGGCGCCGAGGATCGAGCCCATGCCGCCGATCACCACGACCGCGAAGACGACGATGATCAGGTTGGCGCCCATCAGCGGCGTGATCTGGATGACCGGCGCGGCCAGCACCCCGGCCAGCGCCGCCAGGCCGGCGCCGGCGGCGTAGGTCAGCGCCACCATCACCGGCACGTTGACGCCGAAGGCCTGCACCAGCGACGGGTTCTCGGTGCCGGCACGCAGGTACGAACCCAGCCGCGTGCGCTCGATGACGAACCAGGTGCCGAAGCAGACCGACAACGAGGCGACGATGACCCAGGCGCGGTAGTTCGGCAGGATCATGAAGCCTAGGTCGGTGGCGCCCTGCAGCGCCTCGGGCACCGGGTACTGCTGGCCCGAGACGCCGAACTGGTCGCGCAGCACGCCTTCGGCGATCAGCGCCAGGCCGAAGGTCAGCAACAGGCCGTAGATCGGGTCGACCTTGTACAGGCGCTTGAGCAGCGTGCGTTCGATGACGATGCCCAGAGCGCCCACCACCAGCGGCGCCAGCACCAGCGCCGCCCAGTAGTTGAGGCCGAACTTCTCCAGCGACAGCCAGGCGACGTAGGCGCCCAGCATGTACAGCGCGCCGTGGGCGAAGTTGACGATCCCCAGCAGCCCGAAGATCACCGCCAGCCCCAGGCTGAGCATGGCGTAGAACGAGCCGTTCACCAGGCCGAGCATCAGCTGGCCGAGGAAGGCCTGCAACGGGATGCCGAGGATCTCCATCGCCTAGCCCGCCGTCACTTCCACAGGGCGCACTTGGACTCGGCCTTGGTCGTCCAGGCCTCCTCGCCCTTGAAGGTCTGCACGACGTTGTAGTAGTCCCAGGGCTCGGTCGACTTGTCCGGCGCCTTCACCTGCATCAGGTACATGTCGTGCACCATGCGGCCGTCGCCGCGCACGTAGCCGTTCTTGGCGAACATGTCGTTCACCTTGGTCTTGCGCAGCTGCGCGAGCACCTTGTCGCCGTCGTCGCTGCCGATGGCCTTCACCGCGTTCAGGTAGTTCAACGCCACCGAGTAGTCGCCGGCCTGCAGCGACGAGGGCATGCGCTTCATCTTCTCGAAGAAGCGGCGGCCCCAGGCGCGCGTCTCGGCGTCGCGGTTCCAGTACCAGCTGTCGGTCAGGTACATGCCCTGCGTCGTCTTCAGGCCCAGCGAGTGGATGTCGTTGATGAAGACCAGCAGCCCGGCGAGCTTCATCGACTTGGTGATGCCGAACTCGTTGGCCGCCTTGATGGCGTTGATCGTGTCGCCACCGGCGTTGGCCAGGCCCAGGATCTGCGCCTTGCTGGCCTGCGCCTGCAGCAGGAAGGACGAGAAGTCGGTGGCCGCGAGCGGGTGCTTGACCGAGCCGACGACGTTGCCGCCGGCGGCTTTCAGCGCCGTCGTGGTGTCGTTCTGCAGCTGCTGGCCGAAGGCGTAGTCGGCAGTCAGGAAGTACCAGCTCTTGCCGCCGGCCTTGACGACCGCAGTACCGGTGCCCTTGGCCAGCGCGACGGTGTCGTAGGCCCAGTGCACGGTGTAGGCGTTGCACTGCTCGTTGGTCAGCGCCGAGGTGCCGGCGCCGACGGCGATGAAGGGCTTCTTCTTCTCGGCCGCCACCTTGGCCATCGCCAGGCTGGTGCCGGAGTTGGTGCCGCCGATCAGCAGGTCCAGGCCCTGGGTGTCGAACCACTCGCGCGCCTTGGCGGCGGCGACGTCGGCCTTGTTCTGGTGGTCGGCGAACAGCACCTCGATCTTCTTGCCGGCGATGCTGCCGCCGGCATCGGCCACCGCCATGCGGATGGCCTCGACGCCGCCGGCGCCGTCGATGTCGGAGTACAGCCCCGACATGTCGGTGATCAGGCCGATGCGGATCACGTCGCCCGAGATCTGGGCGTGGGCGCTGGTGCCGACAGCGGCCCCCAGCAGCAGCGAGCAGGCGGTGGCGATCTTGCCGAGTTTCATGCTTGTCTCCGTCGTGGTTGTGGGGCGGCCGCGGCCGCGTTCAGACACCGAGGATCTCGTGCAGGCGCTCGCGGCGCGCCGGCAGCTCGGCCTGGGTGAACTCCTGCGTCACCTGGCCGTGTTCCATCACCAGAAAGCGGTCGGCCAGCGGCGCCGCGAAACGGAAGTTCTGCTCGACCATCACGATCGTGTAGCCCTGCTGGCGCAGCGCGACGACCATCTCGGCGAGCTTGTGCACGATGACCGGGGCCAGCCCCTCGCTGATCTCGTCGAGCAGCAGCAGCCGCGCGCCGGTGCGCAGGATGCGCGCCACGGCCAGCATCTGCTGCTCGCCGCCCGACAGCCGCGTGCCCTGGCTGGACGCGCGCTCGCGTAGGTTCGGGAACATCGTGTAGATCTGCTCGACCGACATGCCGCCTTGGGCCAGCGTCGGCGGCAGCAGCAGGTTCTCCTCGGCCGACAGGCTGGAGAAGATGCCGCGCTCCTCGGGGCAGTAGCCGATGCCCAGGCGCGCGACACGGTGCGTCGCCAGCGTGATGGCCTCGGTGCCGCGCACCTTGACCGAGCCGCGGCGGGCGCCGGTCAGCCCCATGATCGCGCGCAGCGTGCTGGTGCGCCCGGCGCCGTTGCGGCCCAGCAGCGTGACGACCTCGCCTTCGTCGACGTGGAAGTTCACGCCGTGCAGCACGTGCGACTCGCCGTACCAGGCGTGAAGGTCGCGCACTTCCAGGAACCTGGCCATCAGTGCGCCCCCACCAGTTCGGCGTCGGCGCTGCCCATGTAGGCCTCGACGACGGCGGGGTTGCGCGAGACCTCGGCATACGGCCCTTCGGCCAGCGTCGCGCCGCGCTGCAGCACGGTGATCGTGTCGGCGATGCTGGAGACGACGCTCATGTTGTGCTCGACCATCAGGATCGTGCGGTCGGCCGAGACCTGCTTGATCAGCTGGCGCACGCGGTCGACGTCCTCCAGTCCCATGCCCTGCGTCGGCTCGTCCAGCAGCATCAGCTCGGGTTCCATCGCCAGCGTCGTCGCGATCTCCAGCGCGCGCTTGCGGCCGTAGCTCAGCTCCACCGCCAGGTGGCCGGCGTACTCGCCGAGGTCGACGGCGCGCAGCAGCTCGCGGGCGCGCTCGTTCAGCGTGTGCAGCGAACGTTCGGCACGCCAGAAGTGGAAGGAGTTGCCGAGCTTTCTCTGCAGCGCCACGCGCACGTTCTCCAGCACGGTGAGGTGCGGGAACACGGCCGAGATCTGGAACGAGCGGATGACGCCGCGGCGCGCGATGTGCGCCGGCGACTCGCCGGTGATGTCGTGGCCGTTGAAGACGATGCGCCCGCTGGTCGGGCGGATGAACTTCGTCAGCAGGTTGAAGCAGGTCGTCTTGCCGGCACCGTTGGGGCCGATCAGCGCGTGGATGTGGCCGCGGCGCACACGCAGGTTGACCTTGTTGACCGCGACGAAGCCCTTGAACTCCTTCGTCAGGTCGTGCGTCTCGAGGATGAAGTCGGCGCTCATCGGATGTCCTCGCGGGCGCCGAGTCGGCGCGAGAGCGTGCGCGCGGCCTGCGTCACGAGGCGCTGCTGGCGCTCGAGCTTGTCCGCGTCGACGGTGGCCTGGTTCAGGCAGACGGCGATGCCGGCCACCGGGCGGCCGGCGGCGTCGAGCACCGGCGCGGCGATCGAATAGACGCCTTCGCGCACGTGGCCGTCGTCGACGGCGTAACCGCGCCGGCGTGTCTCGGCCAGGTCGGCGAGCAGGGCGTCCACATCGGTGGCGCCAGGCGGCACCAGCGCACGCACTTCGTCGGGCGGCAGCCAGGCCAGCATCGCCTTGCCGGTGCCGGCCACCCAGGCCGGCAGCCGCATGCCCAGGCTGAACGCCAAGCCCAGCGGGCGCGCGCTGTTGCGTACGCCGACGTAGACGACGTCCGGGCCGTTGAGCACCGACAGGATCAGCGTCTCGTCGGGCGCCGGCACCTCGCGCCACAAGGCGTCGAACTCGGCGGCGACGTGGGTGCTGGCGACGAAGGCCGCGGCCAGCGTCATCACGCCGGGGCCGATCTGCAGCGCGCCGTTGTCGACGCGGCGCAGGTAGCCGCAGTCCAGCAGCGTGCCGCACAGGCCGTGCACGCTGCTGCGCGGCAGCTTCAGCGCCGCGGCCAGGCCGGCCATGCTCATCGGCCGGCGTTCGCGTGCCAGCAGGTCCAGCAGCGAGACCGCACGTGCGACCGCCGGCACCCGGGCGGCAGGTCGGTCGGTGATCGGCAGGTCCATCGTCATCGTTGTTCGATCGGCTGAACGGGGTTCAGGGTGCTGAACGGCCGGGCCAGTCTAGGCAGCGTCAAACCCCCACGCGCGGCGCTTGCGGGAAAGCGTGGATGGGGATGTCCCGTCCCTGCGAAAGCGGGGCGGGGCCGACCCGGAGCACGCCGTGACGGCGCGTGTCAGAACTGCTCAGGCGGTACGGTCGACACGCAGCGCGAGCACGACCGAGGTCGTCGTCTTCGTGACGCCGTCGATCTCGCCGATCTCGTCGAGCAACGTGTCCAGGCGCGCGGTGGAGTCGGTGCGGATCAGCGCCAGGTAGTCGAACTCGCCGCTGACCGAGCACAGCTGGCGCAGCTCGGGCAGCGCCGCCAGCCGGCGCGTGACGTCGCGCGCCGACTTGGGCTCGGTCGTGATGCCGACCCAGGCCTGCACGCCGCGTTCGGCTTCGTCCAAGCCCAGCCGCACCGTGTAGCCGACGATGACGCCGCTGCGCTCCAGGCGCTCCAGCCGGGCGATGACGGTGGTGCGGGCCACGCCCAGCTTGCGCGCGAGCTCGGCTGTGCTCTCGCGGGCGTTGGCCTGCAGCAGGGCGATCAGGTCGCGGTCCATCTGGTCGCGGTCCATCTGGTCGCGGGGCATCGCTGCATTATGTCGAGGCAGGCCGACGAAACGTCGGTCACTGCGGGTATTTCGTCGTTCTCGACCTATCTTGTGTCAAGACGGCTTCCTAGACTTCGCCGCATCGCCACCCACCGCCCGGAAGGACCCGAACGATGCGCGTGACCCTGCTCGGAGCTGGCCACATCGGCCAGACCATCGCCCGCCTGCTGGCCACCAGCGGCGACTACCAGCTGACCGTCGTCGACCGCCAGCCCGAGCCGCTGGCGCTGCTGGACGGCCTGCCGCTGGCCACCCGCGTCGCCGACACTGCCGACGACAGCGTGCTGCTGGCGCTGCTGCGCGGCCAGGATGCGGTGATCAACGCGCTGCCCTACTACCTGGCGACACGCGTCGCGACGCAGGCGCGCGAAGCCGGCTGCCACTACTTCGACCTCACCGAGGACGTCGCCGCGACGCGGGCCATCAAGGCGCTGGCCGAAGGCGCGGGCACGGCTTTCATGCCGCAGTGTGGCCTGGCGCCGGGTTTCATCGGCATCGTCGCCCACCACCTGGCCCAGAGCTTCCAGGAACTGCACGAGCTGAAGATGCGTGTCGGCGCGCTGCCGGCCTTCCCGACCAACGCGCTGAAATACAACCTCACCTGGAGCGTCGACGGCCTGATCAACGAGTACTGCCACCCCTGCGAGGCTATCCGCGACGGCCGGCCGACCGAGGTGCTGGCGCTCGAGGGCCTGGAGCACTTCTCGCTGGACGGCACCGAGTACGAGGCCTTCAACACCTCGGGCGGCCTGGGCACGCTGTGCGAGACCTGGGCCGGCCGCGTGCGCACGCTGGACTACAAGAGCGTGCGCTACCCCGGCCACCGCGCGCTGATGAAGCTGCTGCTGGAGGAGCTGCTGCTCAAGCACGATCAGGGCACGCTCAAGGACATCCTGCGGCGCGCGATCCCGAGCACGATGCAGGACGTGGTACTGGTCTTCGTCACCGCCAGCGGCCTGCGCGGCGGCGCGCTGGTGCAGGAGGTCTTCGCGCGCAAGATCTTCGCCGAGCGCTCGCCGGCGCATCCGACCTCGGCGATCCAGATCACGACGGCCGCCGGCATCTGCGCCGCGGTCGACCTGTTCCGCGAAGGCCGGCTGCCGCAGCGCGGCTTCGTGCGCCAGGAGCAGGTGCCGCTGCCGGAGTTCCTGGCCAACCGTTTCGGCAGCGCCTACCAGCAGTCGCGCCAGGTCGAGAGCATCGGCTGACGGGGGCCGGCCGCGGCCGGCACGGCAGAATGCGGCCCCTTCGTCTCACGGGGCCCGCATGGATCTCTCGCACTGGGGCGGCTTCGACGCCGCCATCGTCGACCTCGACGGCACGCTGGTCGACACCGTCGGCGATTTCGAACTCGCGCTCGGCGGCGCCTTGCGAGATCTGGGCTACACGCCGGTGTCGCGGGCCTTCATCTCGCGCACCGTCGGCAAGGGCACCGAGCACCTGATCCGGCGCACGCTGGCCGAAGCCGGTGCGCCCGAGGCGCTGTACGAGACGGCCAACGCGCGTTACCGCGAGCACTACCTGCGCATCAACGGCCAGGCGTCGACCGTCTATCCCGGCGCCGCCGAGGGCGTGGCGGCGCTCAAGGCCGCCGGCCTGAAGCTGGCCTGCGTGACCAACAAGCCGGCGGCTTTCGCGAAGCCGCTGCTGGCCGCCAAGGGGCTGTCGGCTTCGTTCGACATCACCTATGGCGGCGACGCCTTCGAGCGCAAGAAGCCCGACCCGCTGCCGCTGCTCAAGGCCTGCGAGGCGCTCGGCACGACGCCGGCGCGCACGCTGATGATCGGTGACTCGCAGAACGACGCCCAGGCGGCGCGCGCCGCCGGCTGCCCGGTGGTGCTGGTGCGTTACGGCTACAACCACGGCGAGCCGGTCGAGGCGGCCGGGGCCGATGCGGTCGTCGACCGCATCGACGAACTGCCGGCGCTACTGGCGTGAGCCGGCGGGCCGCGGCTCGCGGCCCAGCAGCGCGTCCTTCAGCGCCGCATCGGCGGGCCGCGGGCCCAGCCAGATGCTCAGCAGCGAGCTGAAGAACTCGGGTTCGCGGATCGGCTCGCCGGCCGACTTGCCGTTGACGAACACCGTCGTGCCGACGCCGGGCACGAAGTCGACGCTGAAGTTGTCGCCGGCGACAAGCTTCTTGCGGGCCGAGAAGATGTCGGCCATGCGCAGCGTGCCGGGGATGGACTGCACCCAGTGTTGCGGCGGCGCGTTGTCCTCCATGCCGCGTGTGAACAGCCGGCCGAGCTCGTTGGCGTCGATGTCGCGCAGCATCACGACGTGCATGCGCTTCGGGCCGGGCATCGCCAGCACCGCTTCCGGCGTGTTGGCGCGCTGCGGCAGGTACAGCCCGGCGGTGTAGACCTTGAACACCAGCTTGTAGCGCACCCCGGCGCCGTTGAGCGCCAGACTGCTGCCGCCGACCGCGGCGGCCGCGGGGTAGGGCACGCCGGCGGGCTCGGCGGCGGTCTGCGCGTGGGCGGCGGAGCACGACAGCATCAGGGCGAGCGCTGAGGCCAGCAGGGCGCGACGGTGCATGGGCTGCGGAGGATGAAACAGGTTGTACGAAGCTGCAGTCTCGCATCGTGTCGGCCAGGTCGCGGTCGCGCCGGTTACACTGGGCGTGCTCATGTTCACGGCCCACGCATCGACCGAAGGTTCCCGCGACCGGGGGGCTTGGCCCTGGCGCCGCTCTCGCTAGCCTCGCCTGACCGCGCGTCAGGCCACGCCGCGAGGCGCTGACATCCTGGTCGGCGCCGCTTCCGCAAGACTGATGCAGTCCCTGAGCCACGACGCGCCGGGAGACTGTCGCGAGAGGGCCCAGAAGTGATCACTGAACTCGAATTCAAGAGCTTGGCCGAGCAGGGCTACAACCGCATCCCGCTCATCGCCGAGGCCTTCGCCGACCTCGAGACCCCACTGTCGCTGTACCTCAAGCTGGCCGGCGGCCAGCGCAACAGCTTCCTGCTGGAATCCGTCGTCGGCGGCGAGCGTTTCGGCCGCTACTCCTTCATCGGCCTGCCGGCACACACGCTGCTGCGTTCGACCGGCTGGGTGACCGAGGTCGTCAGCGACGGCGCCGTCGTCGAGACGCACGAAGGCAATCCGCTGGACTTCGTCGAGGCCTACCAGAAGCGCTTCAAGGTCGCGCTGCCGCCGGGGCTGCCGCGTTTCTGCGGCGGGCTGGCCGGCTACTTCGGCTACGACGCCGTGCGCTACATCGAGCCGCGTCTGGCGAAGACCGAGAAGCCCGGCGGCCTGGACACGCCCGACATCCTGCTGCTGCAGACCGAGGAGGTCGCCGTCATCGACAACCTGTCGGGCCGGCTGTACCTGATCGTCTGGGCCGACCCGTCGGCGCCCGAGGCGTACTTCCGCGGCAAGAAGCGGCTGGCCGAGCTGACCGACCGGCTGCGTTATTCGGTCACCGCGCCGCAGGTCAAGCGCGGCCCGAGCTACGCCGTCGAGCGCGAGACGCCGCGCGAGCAGCTCGAAGACGCGGTGCGCCGCTGCAAGGAGTACATCGCCGCCGGCGACTGCATGCAGGTCGTCATCGGTCAGCGGCTGAAGAAGCGCTACACCGAGAGCCCGCTGTCGCTGTACCGCGCGCTGCGCTCGCTGAACCCGTCGCCCTACATGTACTACTACGACATGGGCGACTTCCAGATCGTCGGCGCGAGCCCCGAGATCCTGGTGCGCCAGGAGACGACGCCCGAAGGCCGCAAGGTGACGATCCGCCCGCTGGCCGGCACGCGCCCGCGCGGCGCGACGCCCGAACGCGACGCGGCGATGGCCGCCGAACTGGCCGCCGACCCGAAGGAACGCGCCGAGCATCTGATGCTGATCGACCTGGCGCGCAACGACATCGGCCGCATCGCGCAGACCGGCAGCGTCAAGGTCACCGAGGCTTTCGAGGTCGAGCGCTACTCGCACGTGATGCACATCGTCAGCAACGTCGAAGGCCTGCTGAAGGACGGCGCGACGAGCCTGGACGTGTTCCGCGCCAGCTTCCCGGCCGGCACGCTGAGCGGCGCGCCCAAGATCCGGGCGATGGAGATCATCGACGAGCTGGAGCCCGTCAAGCGCGGCATCTACGGCGGTGCCTGCGGCTACCTCAGCTTCGCCGGCGACATGGACCTGGCGATCGCCATCCGCACCGGCATCGTCCAGCACAACACGCTGTACGTGCAGGCCGCCGCCGGCGTCGTCGCTGACTCGGTGCCCGAGCTGGAGTGGAAGGAGACCGAGGCCAAGGCCCGGGCGCTCATCCGCGCGGCGGAACTCGTGGAAGAGGGGTTCTGATCATGCTGCTGATGATCGACAACTACGACAGCTTCACCTTCAACCTGGTGCAGTACTTCGGCGAGCTCGGCGAAAACGTGCACGTGGTGCGCGACGACGAGATCGATGTCGCCGGCATCGCGGCGCTGAAGCCCGACCGCCTGGTGCTGTCGCCGGGGCCGTGTTCGCCGGCCGAGGCCGGTGTCTGCATCGAGGCCATCCGCCACTTCACCGGCAAGCTGCCGCTGCTGGGCGTCTGCCTGGGCCACCAGTCCATCGGCGCCGCGCTCGGCGGCAAGGTCATCCGCGCGAAGGTGCAGATGCACGGCAAGTCCAGCGAGATCACGACCGACGGCCGCGGCGTCTACGCCGGTTTGCCCGAGCGTTTCTCCGTCGTCCGCTACCACTCGCTGGCGATCGAGCGCGAGACGCTGCCCGAGGCGCTGGAGGTCACGTCCTGGACCGAGGACGGCGAGATCATGGGCGTGCGCCACCGCGAGCTGGCGGGCGGCCCGGCGCCGCTGGAAGGCGTGCAGTTCCACCCCGAGTCCATCCTCAGCGAACACGGCCACGCGATGCTGAAGAACTTCCTGCAGATGGGCGCCGCGCGCTGAAGACGGAGCACGAGACCATGCCGATCACGAACACCGAAGCGCTGACGCGCGTCATCGAGCACCGCGAGATCTTCCACGACGAGATGCTGGACCTGATGCGCCGCATCATGAGCGGCGAGATGTCGCCGGTGATGATCGCGGCCCTGGCCGTCGGGCTGCGCGTCAAGAAGGAAAGCATCGGCGAGATCGCCGCCGCCGCCCAGGTGATGCGCGAGTTCGCGACGCCGGTGCCGCTGGGCGACCGCTGCGGCCTCGTCGACATCGTCGGCACGGGCGGCGACGGCTCGCACACCTTCAACATCTCGACGGCATCGACCTTCGTCGCCGCCGCGGCCGGCGCGCGCGTCGCCAAGCACGGCGGGCGCAGCGTGTCGTCGACCTCCGGCTCGGCCGACGTGATGGAGGCGCTGGGTGCGCACCTGAACCTGACGCCCGAGCAGGTCGCCGCTTGCCTGGAAGAAACCGGCATCGGCTTCATGTTCGCGCCGAACCACCACGCGGCGATGAAACACGCCGCGCCGGTGCGCAAGGAACTCGGCGTGCGCACGATCTTCAACATCCTGGGCCCGCTGACCAACCCGGCCGGCGCGCCCAACCAGCTGCTCGGCGTCTTCCATCCCGACCTGGTCGGCATCCAGGTGCGTGTGCTGCAGCGCCTGGGCAGCGAGCACGCGCTCGTCGTCTACGGCACCTGCGGCATGGACGAGATCTCGCTGTCGGGCGAGACGATGGTCGGCGAGCTGAAGGACGGCGAGGTGCGCGAGTACGTCGTGCATCCCAGCGACTTCGGCCTGCCGGTCTACGACGCGCGCGTGCTGCGCGTGGCCAATCGCGAGGAGTCGGTCGGCTGCATCCGCCGTGTGCTGGCCAACGAGGACGGCCCGCAGCGCGATATCGTGCTGCTGAACGCGGGCGCGGCGCTGTACTGCGCCGGTGTCGCCGGCACGATCGCCGATGGCGTGCGCCGCGCGCGCGAGGCCGTCGCCTCCGGTGCCGCGGCGGCCAAGCTGGCGCAGTACGTCGAGGTCAGCAACCGCCACCGGGCCGCCTGACGATGGACGACATCCTCCAGCGCATCGTCGCCGTCAAGCACGAGGAGATTGCCGAAGCCCGGCGGACGCGCAGCCTGCAGGACTGGCGTGCCGCCGCCGAGGCGGCTGATCCGGTGCGCGGTTTCGCCGCCGCGCTGCGCCGCCGCGTCGACGCCGGCCAGGCGGCGGTCATCGCCGAGGTCAAGAAGGCGAGCCCGAGCAAGGGCGTGCTGCGCGACCCGTTCGTGCCGGCCGAGATCGCCGCTTCGTACGAGCGTCACGGCGCCGCCTGCCTGAGCGTGCTGACCGACCGCCGCTTCTTCCAGGGCGGTGTCGAGGCGCTGCAGGCCGCGCGCGCCGCCTGCGTGCTGCCGGTGCTGCGCAAGGACTTCATCGTCGACGAGGTCCAGGTCTTCGAGGCGCGTGCGATGGGCGCCGACGCGATCCTGCTGATCGCTGCCTGTCTGGAAGACGGGCGCATGCACGATCTGGAAGCCTGTGCGATGTCGCTCGGGCTGGACGTGCTCGTCGAGGTGCACGACGGCGCCGAGCTCGATCGCGCGCTGCGCCTGGCGACGCCGCTGGTCGGCATCGACAACCGCAACCTGCGCAGCTTCGAGGTCACGCTGGACACGACGCTGGGCCTCTTGCCGCGGGTGCCGGCCGAACGGCTGCTGGTCACCGAGTCCGGCATCCAGGGCGCCGACGACGTGCGCCGGATGCGTGCGGCCGGCGTCGGTGCCTTCCTCGTCGGCGAGGCGTTCATGCGCGCCGCTGACCCGGGCGCCGCACTGGCGAGCCTGTTCGCATGACCGCCGACGAGCTGCCGGCGGCGTTCGCGACGCTGCCGCCGGCCTGGCGCGCCGTGCTGCCGGGCTGGACGCCGGCAGCCGAGGCGGCGGTCGTCGAGCGTGTGCGCGCCGTGTCGGGGGCGCGCGAGATCGGTCCGCCGGATCCGTTCAGAGCCTTGCGGCTCGTGTCACCCGAGGCGGCGCGGGTCGTCATCCTCGGCCAGGACCCGTACCCGCGGCCGGGTCATGCCGATGGCATGGCGTTTTCGGCCGGGCGGGGCAAGCCCCACTCGTTACGTCGGATATTCGATGTGCTCGCGGCCGATCGCCCGGCCTGGCAGCGCCCGGCGGACTGGTGTCTGGACCCCTGGGCGGCGCAGGGTGTGCTGCTGCTGAATCCGGTGCTGACCGTCGAGATCGGCAGCGCCGGCAGTCATATGAATTGCGGTTGGCAGGCGCTCACATCCGAAATCGTCTCAGCTTTGTGCCGTCGCCAAGACCCTCCTGCTTTCCTGCTGTGGGGAAAGCCGGCGAACGCATTCTTCGACGCGGCCTGTCCGGCGGGCTGCGTGCCGCCCGTCTGGCGCACGCGCCACCCCTCGCACGACTTCAAACGCGAGTTCATGGCCGACGGAAGTCACTTCGCCGCCACGGCCGATCGTGTCGACTGGTGGGGAGGGGCTGGTATTTCCCGCTGACCGTGCTACACTAGCTGGCTCTCCGGAGGGGTGCCCGAGTGGCTAAAGGGGGCAGACTGTAAATCTGTTGGCTTACGCCTACGCTGGTTCGAATCCAGCCTCCTCCACCAGAGAGACACGCTTGACGGTTGTGCCCGCGGGAGTAGTTCAATGGCAGAACCTTAGCCTTCCAAGCTAATGACGCGGGTTCGATTCCCGTCTCCCGCTCCAGGAAGGTCTGAAGGGTTCGGTCGAGCGTCCCGCGCCGTCGTTACGGGTCTGCCGGTCCATCTGGTTGGCAGTGCCGGTCGTCAGACCCGTACCGATTGCCCATGTGGCTCAGTGGTAGAGCACTCCCTTGGTAAGGGAGAGGTCGCGCGTTCGATCCGCGCCATGGGCACCACGACTTGCTAACACTCGACTCGACACGATTGAGTCTCTCAGCCAGGAGCACCTGACATGGCAAAGGGTAAGTTCGAACGCACGAAGCCGCACGTGAACGTGGGCACGATCGGGCACGTCGACCACGGCAAGACGACGCTGACGGCGGCGATCACGACGATCCTGGCGGCGAAGTTCGGCGGTGAAGCGAAGGCGTACGACCAGATCGACGCGGCGCCGGAAGAAAAGGCGCGCGGCATCACGATCAACACGGCGCACGTCGAATACGAGACGGCCGCCCGTCACTACGCGCACGTCGACTGCCCGGGGCACGCCGACTACGTGAAGAACATGATCACGGGTGCGGCGCAGATGGACGGCGCGATCCTGGTGTGCTCGGCCGCTGACGGCCCGATGCCGCAGACGCGCGAGCACATCCTGCTGGCCCGTCAGGTCGGTGTGCCGTACATCATCGTGTTCCTGAACAAGTGCGACATGGTCGACGACGCCGAGCTGCTCGAGCTCGTCGAGATGGAAGTTCGCGAACTGCTGAGCAAGTACGACTTCCCGGGCGACGACACGCCGATCATCAAGGGTTCGGCGAAGCTGGCGATCGAAGGCGACAAGGGCGAGCTGGGCGAACAGGCCATCTTCCGCCTGGCCGACGCGCTGGACAGCTACATCCCGACGCCGGAACGCGCCGTGGACGGCACGTTCCTGATGCCGGTCGAAGACGTGTTCTCGATCTCGGGCCGCGGCACCGTGGTGACCGGTCGCGTCGAGCGTGGCGTGATCAAGGTCGGCGAGGAAATCGAAATCGTCGGCATCCGTCCGACGGTCAAGACGACCTGCACGGGCGTGGAAATGTTCCGCAAGCTGCTGGACCAAGGCCAGGCCGGTGACAACGTCGGCATCCTGCTGCGCGGCACGAAGCGCGAGGAAGTGGAACGTGGTCAAGTGCTGTGCAAGCCGGGTTCGATCAAGCCGCACACGCACTTCACGGCCGAGGTGTACGTCCTGAGCAAGGAAGAAGGCGGCCGTCACACGCCGTTCTTCAACAACTACCGCCCGCAGTTCTACTTCCGCACGACGGACGTGACGGGCGCGGTGGAGCTGCCGAAGGACAAGGAAATGGTGATGCCGGGCGACAACGTGTCGATCACGGTGAAGCTGATCGCCCCGATCGCGATGGAAGAAGGCCTGCGCTTCGCCATCCGTGAAGGCGGCCGCACCGTCGGCGCCGGCGTCGTCGCCAAGGTCATCGAGTAATCTGTCAAGGTTTACGCAGGGGCATAGCTCAACTGGCAGAGCGTCGGTCTCCAAAACCGAAGGTCGGGGGTTCGATCCCCTCTGCCCCTGCCACCCGACTCCTCGGGTACCCAAGACACCAGCCCGCGGGCGCTGAAAAGCCCGGCGGGCTTTGCTGCTGATGGCGGCAAAGTAACCTCTAGCCCATGTCCACCCAACCCCAAGTCGAAACCGTCTCCACGGGCGCCGACAAAGCCAAGCTGGCTGTCGCTGCCGTACTGCTCGTGGCCGGTGTCGTCGTGTTCTACGCGCTCGGCCAGCGCGACCTGTGGCAGCGCGTCATCGCGCTGCTCGTGCTCGTGGCCGGCGCCGTGGGCGTCTTCTTCACCGCCGAGACCGGCCGTCAGCTGATCGGCTTCGGTCGCGAGTCGGTCAAGGAAGTGAAGAAGGTGGTCTGGCCGACCCGCAAGGAAGCGGGCCAGATGACCCTGTACGTGTTCGCCTTCGTCGTCGCGATGGCGCTCTTCATGTTCCTGACCGACAAGACGCTGGAGTGGGTGTTGTACGACCTGATCCTGGGCTGGAAGCGCTGAGGCGAACACGATGACGGAACCGCAAGCCACCCCCACCCCCGAGACCGCCGCTCCCAGCGCCAAGCGCTGGTACGTCGTGCACGCCTATTCGGGCATGGAGAAGGCCGTCGAGCGCAACCTGCGCGAGCGCATCGACCGCGCCGGCATGCAGGACAAGTTCGGCCGCATCCTGGTGCCGACCGAAGAAGTCGTCGAGCTGAAGAACGGCAAGAAGGCCGTCACCGAGCGCCGTTTCTTCCCGGGCTACGTGCTCGTCGAGATGGAAATGGCCGACGACACCTGGCACCTGGTCAAGCACACCAGCAAGGTCACCGGCTTCGTCGGCGGCGCGCGCAATCGCCCGGCCCCGATCTCCGAAGCCGAGGTGATGAAGATCGTCAACCAGATGCAGGAAGGCGTCGACAAGCCCCGGCCCAAGGTCGAGTGGACGGTCGGCGAGATGGTCCGCGTCAAGGAAGGCCCGTTCACCGACTTCAACGGCGCCGTCGAGGAAGTCAACTACGAGAAGAGCAAGGTCAAGGTGTCGGTCACGATCTTCGGTCGTGCCACCGGCGTCGAGCTCGACTTCTCGCAGGTCGAGAAGGTCTGACAGACCTTCGGCGCGGCCCGCTGCGCCACGATTTCAGGGCGTCCGCCTGCAACCCCGGGCGCCTGCTGCAAGCAGGGTTGTATGACGAGGAGCTGGTCATCCCAGCGCTAGAACTCGGTTAGGAGCCATCATGGCAAAGAAGATCGTCGGCTTCATCAAGCTGCAAGTCCCGGCCGGCAAGGCCAATCCCTCGCCCCCGATCGGCCCCGCGCTCGGTCAGCGCGGCCTGAACATCATGGAATTCTGCAAGGCGTTCAACGCCCAGACGCAGAGCTATGAGCCGGGCCTGAAGCTGCCGGTCGTGATCACGGCCTACGCCGACAAGTCCTTCACCTTCATCCTGAAGTCGCCCCCGGCGACCGTGCTGCTGAAGAAGGCGGCCAAGATCGAGAAGGGTTCCGGTCGTGCCCACCTGGAGAAGGTCGGCAAGGTCACGCGCGCCCAGCTCGAGGAAATCGCCAAGACCAAGATGAAGGACCTCACCGCTGCCGACATGGACGCCGCGGTGAAGACCATCGCCGGTTCCGCCCGCTCGATGGGCCTCATTGTTGAAGGGGTCTGACGCCATGGCCAAGCTCACGAAGAAAGCCAAGGCCCTGCAGGGCAAGGTCGAAAGCACCAAGCTGTACCCGCTGACCGACGCCCTGGCGCTGGTCAAGGAGTGCGCCACCGCCAAGTTCGACGAATCGATCGACGTGGCCGTGCAGCTCGGCGTCGACGCCAAGAAGTCCGACCAGGTCGTTCGCGGCGCGGTCGTGATGCCCGCGGGCACCGGCAAGACCAAGCGTGTCGCCGTCTTCGCCCAGGGCGCCAAGGCCGAGGAAGCCAAGGCCGCCGGTGCCGACATCGTCGGCATGGACGACCTGGCCGCCGAGATCAAGGCTGGCAACCTGAACTTCGACGTCGTGATCGCCTCGCCGGACACGATGCGCATCGTCGGTACGCTGGGCCAGATCCTCGGCCCGCGCGGCCTGATGCCGAACCCGAAGGTCGGCACCGTGACCCCGGACGTCGCCACGGCCGTGAAGAACGCCAAGGCCGGCCAGGTCCAGTTCCGCGTCGACAAGGCCGGCATCATCCACGCGACGATCGGCCGCCGTTCGTTCGAGTCGGATCGCCTGACCGAGAACCTGCGCGCGCTGATCGAGGCCCTGAACAAGGCCAAGCCGGCGTCGAGCAAGGGCGTTTACCTGCGCAAGGTCGCCGTGTCGTCGACGATGGGCATCGGCGTTCGCGTCGACACCCAGTCGATCGCCGCCCAGGCCTGAACGTGATACGAGGCCGCACGCTCCAGTCTGGCGTGCGGCTTCTTGAATTGGTGGGCTGTCCGGCCGCAAGGTCGGGCAGGTCATCCAAGACCGCTGGTGGAGCCTTCGGGCTTCTTAATCGTCCGAGTGCCCGCAAGGGCTGACGACGGCCAGCGCAGATGGCGGTCCCGCTGCTGAAGGTTTCCCGGGAGTAGTTGCCGGGGTTCCCGAAACAGAAGGTCGCTGATTCCAGGCGTGCCGTGGTCGCAAGACCCGGCACATGATGTGTGAGGAACAGACCTTGAGTCTCAATCGCAACGAGAAGGCAGCCGTCGTCGACGGCGTGTCGGCGCAAGCCGCACGCTCGCAGACGCTCGCGCTCGCCGAGTATCGCGGCCTCACCGTGGCTCACCTCGACAAGCTGCGCCGTCAGGCGCGCGACAACGGCGTTTACCTTCACGTGCTGAAGAACACGCTCGCCCGTCGCGCCGTCTCCGGCACGCCGTTCGAAGTGGCTTCGGACGCGATGGTCGGCCCGCTGATCTACGGCTTTTCCGAGGATGCCGTTGCCGCCGCGAAAGTCATCGCTGACTTCGCCAAGGGCAACGACAAGCTCGTCATCAAGGGCGGCGCGTACGCCGGCAAGGCGCTCGACGCCAACGGTATCAAGGCCCTGGCCTCGATCCCGAGCCGCGAAGTGCTGATCGCCCAAGTGGCGGGCCTGCTGAAGTCGCCGATCCAGCGCATGGCTGGCGTGATCGCCGCCGTCGCCGAGAAGAAGGGCGGCGCCGAGGCGCCCGCCGAAGCTCCGGCGGCCTGACGCATCCGATTCATTGAACTTTTACTGATTTCGAGGAACCTGAAATGGCATTCGACAAAGACGCTTTCCTGGCTGCGATGGACAGCATGACCGTCATGGAACTCAATGACTTGGTCAAGGCCATCGAGGAGAAGTTCGGCGTGTCCGCCGCCGCCATGGCCGCCCCGGCCGCCGGCGGTGCCGGCGCTGCTGCCGCCCCGGCCGAAGAGAAGACCGAATTCAACGTCGTGCTGCTCGAAGCCGGCGCGAACAAGGTCTCGGTCATCAAGGCCGTGCGCGAACTGACGGGCCTGGGCCTGAAGGAAGCCAAGGACCTGGTTGACGGCGCTCCGAAGAACGTCAAGGAAGGCGTTGCCAAGGCCGACGCCGAAGCTGCCGTCAAGAAGCTGGTCGAAGCCGGCGCCAAGGCCGAAGCGAAGTAATTCGAAAGATCGCGGGGTCGGCGTTTGCCGGCCTCCGGTTGTTTCGGATCGGTGTTCCGGGCCTCGCGCCCGGGAACACCTGCAAGAGCCCCGCCGGGCGCTTGCAAGTGTTCTCTGATCCGACTGCAGGGAACGGGTTTGGTCGGACTCCGGTGCAACGCCGGGGTTGTCCGCCAGCGGCAGGTAGTGGCCTGCCACCAAGCCTCGGACACGCCGCCGCCGCCGACACGCCGCCCCGCCCTGGGGCCGCCACCGGCGCCGCCCCCGAGGACGCACACACCTCGGCTCGGTGCGCAAGGTCCGGGCAGCCAGTCGCCGACGAAATGCAACCCAAGGCCAGGGCGGCATTGTCGACACGGAGAGTTCAATGGCGCAAGCAACCCCCTACACGTTCACCGAGCGCAAGCGCATCCGCAAGAGCTTCGGCAAGCGCGAGAACGTGCTCAAGGTCCCCTATCTGCTGACGATGCAGAGCGACTCCTACGTCGCCTTCCTGCAAAAGGACGTGCCGCCGCAGCAGCGCAAGCCCGAGGGCCTGCAGGCGGCCTTCCTGTCGGCGTTCCCGATCGTCTCCCACAACGGCTTCGTGGAGATGAAGTTCCTTGAGTACAACATCGCGAAGCCGCCGTTCGACGTGCGCGAGTGCCAGCAGCGGGGCCTGACCTTCGCCGCGGCCGTGCGTGCGAAGCTGCAGATGATCATCTACGACCGGGAGTCGCATCCGGCCAAGGTCGTCAAGGAGATCAAGGAGCAGGAGGTCTACATGGGCGAAGTGCCCCTGATGACCGACTACGGCTCCTTCATCGTCAACGGCACCGAGCGTGTCATCGTCAGCCAGCTGCACCGTTCGCCGGGCGTGTTCTTCGAGCACGACAAGGGCAAGACGCACAGCTCGGGCAAGCTGCTGTTCAGCGCCCGCATCATCCCCTACCGCGGCTCCTGGCTGGACTTCGAGTTCGACCCGAAGGACATCCTGTACTTCCGCGTCGACCGTCGCCGCAAGATGCCGGTGACGATCCTGCTCAAGGCCATCGGCCTGAACCCCGAGCAGATCCTCAGCCACTTCTTCGTCTTCGACAACTTCCGCCTGATGGACTCGGGCGCGCAGATGGAGTTCGTGCCGGAACGTCTGAAGGGCGAGATCGCGCGCTTCGACCTGACCGACAAGAACGGCGCCGTCATCGTCGAGAAGGACAAGCGCATCACCGCGCGCCACGTGCGCCAGCTCGAGCAGACCGGCACCACGTTCGTCAGCGTGCCCGAGGACTTCCTCGTCGGCCGCGTGATCGCGCGCAACATGGTCGATCCGGACACCGGCGAGATCGTCGCCAAGGCCAACGACGAGATCACCGAGACGCTGCTGAAGAAGCTGCGTTCGGCCGGCATCAAGGACGTCCAGTGCCTGTTCACGAACGAGCTGAACCAGGGCGCGTACATCAGCCAGACGCTGGCCTCTGACGAGACCGCCGACCAGCTCGCCGCGCGCGTGGCGATCTACCGCATGATGCGCCCCGGCGAACCGCCGACCGAGGACGCCGTCGAAGCGCTGTTCCATCGCCTGTTCTACAGCGAGGACACCTACGACCTGTCGCGCGTCGGCCGGATGAAGTTCAACGCCCGCGTGGGCCGCGACACGCCGGACGGCAAGATGACGCTGTCCAACGAGGACATCCTCGACGTCGTCAAGATCCTCGTCGACCTGCGCAACGGCAACGGCGAAGTCGACGACATCGACCACCTGGGCAACCGCCGCGTGCGCTGCGTCGGCGAACTGGCCGAGAACCAGTACCGCTCGGGCCTCGCGCGCATCGAGAAGGCGGTCAAGGAACGTCTGGGCCAGGCCGAGACCGAAGCCCTGATGCCGCACGACCTGATCAACTCCAAGCCGATCAGCGCGGCGCTCAAGGAGTTCTTCGGCGCGAGCCAGCTCTCGCAGTTCATGGACCAGACCAACCCGCTGTCCGAGATCACGCACAAGCGTCGTGTCTCGGCCCTGGGCCCGGGCGGTCTGACCCGCGAGCGCGCCGGCTTCGAAGTCCGCGACGTGCACCCGACCCACTACGGCCGCGTCTGCCCGATCGAAACGCCGGAAGGCCCGAACATCGGCCTGATCAACTCGCTGGCGCTGTACGCCCAGCTCAACGAGTACGGCTTCCTGGAGACGCCGTACCGCCGCGTCGTCGACGGCAAGGTCACCGACCAGATCGACTACCTGTCGGCCATCGAGGAAGGCAAGTACGTCATCGCCCAGGCCAATGCGACGCTGGACGGCGAAGGCCGCCTGATCGACGAGCTGGTTTCGGCGCGCGAGAACGGCGAATCGGTGCTGCTGTCGCCGGAACGCGTGCAGTACATGGACGTGGCGCCGACGCAGATCGTCTCGGTCGCGGCCTCGCTCGTGCCGTTCCTCGAGCACGATGACGCGAACCGCGCACTGATGGGCGCCAACATGCAGCGCCAGGCCGTGCCGACGCTGCGTCCGGAAAAGGCGCTGGTCGGGACCGGTGTCGAACGCGTCGCCGCGGTCGACTCGGGCACCGTGGTCACCGCCCGCCGCGGCGGCATCGTGGACTACGTCGACACGAACCGCATCGTCATCCGCGTCAACGACGACGAGACGGTGGCCGGCGAGGTCGGCGTCGACATCTACAACCTGATCAAGTACCAGCGTTCGAACCAGAACACGAACATCCACCAGCGCCCGATCGTGCGCCGCGGCGACCATGTCGGCGCCGGCGACGTCGTCGCCGACGGTGCCTCGACCGACCTGGGCGAGCTCGCGCTCGGCCAGAACATGCTGGTCGCGTTCATGCCCTGGAACGGCTACAACTTCGAAGACTCGATCCTGATCAGCGAGCGCGTCGTCGCCGAGGACCGCTACACCTCGATCCACATCGAGGAACTGGTGGTGATGGCCCGCGACACCAAGCTGGGCTCCGAGGAAATCACGCGCGACATCCCGAACCTGTCCGAGCAGCAGCTGGCTCGTCTGGACGAGTCGGGCATCGTCTACATCGGCGCCGAGGTGAACCCGGGCGACGTGCTGGTCGGCAAGGTCACGCCCAAGGGCGAGACGACGCTGACGCCGGAAGAGAAGCTGCTGCGCGCGATCTTCGGCGAGAAGGCCTCCGACGTGAAGGACACCTCGCTGCGTGTCGACCAGGGCACCAGCGGCACCGTCATCGACGTGCAGGTCTTCACCCGTGAAGGCATCCAGCGCGACAAGCGCGCCCAGCAGATCATCGACGACGAGCTGAAGCGCTTCCGCCTGGACCTGAACGACCAGCTGCGCATCGTCGAGGCCGACGCGTTCGACCGGATCGAGAAGCTGCTGGCCGGCAAGGTCGCCAACGGCGGCCCGCAGAAGATCGCCAAGGGCACGACCATCACCAAGGAATACCTGGCGACGGTCGAGAAGTACCACTGGTTCGACATCCGCCCGGCCGAGGACGAGGTCGCCAACCAGCTCGAGTCGATCAAGAACTCGCTCGAGCAGACGCGCCACAGCTTCGACCTCGCGTTCGAAGAGAAGCGCAAGAAGCTGACGCAGGGCGACGAGCTGCCCGCCGGCGTGCTGAAGATGGTGAAGGTCTACCTCGCCGTCAAGCGCCGCCTGCAGCCCGGCGACAAGATGGCCGGCCGCCACGGCAACAAGGGTGTCGTGTCCAAGATCGTGGCGATCGAGGACATGCCCTACATGGCCGACGGCACGCCGTGCGACATCGTGCTGAACCCGCTGGGCGTGCCGTCGCGGATGAACGTCGGCCAGGTCCTCGAAGTGCACCTGGGCTGGGCCGGCAAGGGCATCGGCCAGCGCATCGGCGACATGCTGCAGCAGCAGGCGCGTGCCGCAGAGCTGCGCGAACTCTTCGACGAGCTCTACAACAAGTCCGGCGGCAAGACGGAGTCGCTGCAGGACCTGAGCGACGAAGAGATCGTCGAGATGGCGAAGAACCTGCAGCACGGCGTGCCGTTCGCGACGCCGGTGTTCGACGGTGCGGAAGAGCAGGAGATCCGCGCGATGCTCAAGCTCGCCTACCCGGACGAGCTGGCCGCGCGCAAGGGCCTCACCGCCACGCGCACCCAGGCCACGCTGCACGACGGCCGCACCGGCGAAGCCTTCGAGCGCCCGGTCACGGTCGGCTACATGCACGTGCTGAAGCTGCACCACCTGGTCGACGACAAGATGCACGCCCGCTCGACCGGCCCGTACAGCCTGGTCACGCAGCAGCCGCTGGGCGGCAAGGCGCAGTTCGGTGGCCAGCGCTTCGGTGAAATGGAAGTCTGGGCACTCGAGGCCTACGGCGCCAGCTACATCCTGCAGGAAATGCTGACGGTGAAGTCCGACGACGTGAACGGTCGGACCAAGGTCTACGAGAACATCGTCAAGGGCGAGCACTCGATCGAAGCCGGCATGCCGGAATCGTTCAACGTGCTGGTCAAGGAAATTCGTTCGCTCGGCATCGACATCGAACTGGAACGGGATTGACCTCCCCGAAGCGACCTCCGGTCGCCTCCCCCCAGGGGGCGACGCCTGCGGGCCGGCCCAGCCGGTTCCGCGGCGTCCGCTTGGCCAGCACCTTCCATATCGATTTCAGGATCTAGGAGAACCCCATGAAGGGACTACTCGACCTTTTCAAGCAGTTCACGCCCGACGAACACTTCGACGCGATCAAGATCGGGCTCGCCAGCCCCGAGAAGATCCGCTCGTGGTCGTTCGGCGAGGTGAAGAAGCCCGAGACGATCAACTACCGCACCTTCAAGCCCGAACGTGACGGCCTGTTCTGCGCCAAGATCTTCGGCCCGATCAAGGACTACGAGTGCCTGTGCGGCAAGTACAAGCGCCTGAAGCACCGCGGCGTCATCTGCGAGAAGTGCGGCGTCGAAGTCACGCAGACCAAGGTGCGCCGCGAGCGCATGGGTCACATCGACCTGGCCGCGCCCTGCGCGCACATCTGGTTCCTGAAGTCGCTGCCGTCGCGTCTGGGCCTGGTGCTCGACATGACGCTGCGCGACATCGAGCGCGTGCTGTACTTCGAAGCCTACGTCGTCGTCGACCCGGGCATGACGCCGCTGAAGAAGTTCTCGATCATGAGCGAGGACGACTACGAGGCCAAGCGCGTCGAGTACGGTGACGAGTTCATCGCGCTGATGGGTGCCGAGGGCATCAAGAAGCTGCTCGAGGAGATGGACCTCGACGTCGAGATCGACAAGCTCCGCAACGACATGACCGGGTCGGAGCTGAAGATCAAGAAGAACTCCAAGCGCCTGAAGGTGATGGAGGCCTTCAAGAAGTCGGGCATCAAGCCGCACTGGATGATCCTCGAGGTCCTGCCGGTGCTGCCGCCGGACCTGCGTCCGCTGGTGCCGCTGGACGGCGGCCGCTTCGCGACGTCGGACCTGAACGACCTGTACCGCCGCGTCATCAACCGCAACAACCGCCTGGCCCGTCTGCTCGAGCTGAAGGCGCCGGAGATCATCGTCCGCAACGAGAAGCGGATGCTCCAGGAAGCGGTCGATTCGCTGCTGGACAACGGCCGCCGCGGCAAGGCGATGACGGGCGCGAACAAGCGCGCGCTGAAGTCGCTGGCCGACATGATCAAGGGCAAGAGCGGCCGCTTCCGCCAGAACCTGCTGGGCAAGCGCGTCGACTACTCCGGCCGTTCGGTCATCGTCGTCGGCCCGACGCTCAAGCTGCACCAGTGCGGCCTGCCCAAGCTGATGGCGATCGAGCTGTTCAAGCCGTTCATCTTCAGCCGCCTCGAGGCGATGGGCATCGCCACGACGATCAAGGCCGCCAAGAAGGAAGTCGAAGCCGGCACGCCGGTGGTGTGGGACATCCTGGAAGAGGTGATCAAGGAACACCCGATCCTGCTGAACCGCGCCCCGACGCTGCACCGCCTGGGCATCCAGGCGTTCGAGCCGGTGCTCATCGAAGGCAAGGCGATCCAGCTGCACCCGCTGGTCTGCTCGGCGTTCAACGCCGACTTCGACGGTGACCAGATGGCCGTTCACGTGCCGCTGTCGATCGAAGCGCAGATGGAAGCCCGCACGCTGATGCTGGCCTCCAACAACGTGCTGTTCCCGGCCAACGGCGAACCGTCGATCGTGCCGTCGCAGGACGTGGTGCTGGGTCTGTACTACTCGACCCGCGAGCGCACCAACGGCAAGGGCGAAGGCATGATCTTCGCCGACCTGATGGAGCTCCAGCGAGCGCTGGACAACGGCGTCGTCGAGATCACCGCCAAGATCAACGTCCGCCTGACCGAGTGGCTCAAGGACAAGGTCACGGGCGATTTCGTGCCCGAGACCAAGCTCGTCGAGACCACCGTCGGCCGTGCGCTGCTGTCGCAGATCCTGCCCAAGGGCCTGCCGTTCTCGAACCTGAACAAGGCGCTGAAGAAGAAGGAGATCTCGCGTCTCATCAACGTCAGCTTCCGCAAGTGCGGCCTGAAGGAGACGGTGGTCTTCGCCGACAAGCTGCTGCAAAGCGGCTTCCGTCTGGCCACGCGCGCCGGCATCTCGATCGCCATCGACGACATGCTGGTGCCGCCGCAGAAGCACGAGCTGATCCTGCGCGCCGAGAAGGAAGTCAAGGAGATCGAGCAGCAGTACGTCTCCGGTCTCGTGACCGCCGGCGAGCGCTACAACAAGGTGGTCGACATCTGGGGCAAGACCGGCGACGAAGTCGGCAAGGTCATGATGTCGCAGCTGTCCAAGCAGAAGACCATCGACCGCAACGGCAAGGAAGTCGACCAGGAGTCGTTCAACTCCATCTACATGATGGCCGACTCCGGGGCGCGGGGCTCCGCGGCGCAGATCCGCCAGCTGGCCGGCATGCGCGGCCTGATGGCCAAGCCGGACGGCTCGATCATCGAGACGCCGATCACGGCGAACTTCCGCGAAGGCCTGAACGTTCTGCAGTACTTCATCTCCACCCACGGTGCCCGTAAGGGCCTGGCGGATACGGCGCTGAAGACCGCGAACTCGGGCTACCTGACGCGCCGTCTGGTCGACGTGACCCAGGATCTGGTCGTCACCGAGGACGATTGCGGCACGCAGAACGGCCTGGGCATGCGCGCCCTGGTCGAAGGCGGTGAAGTGATCGAGTCGCTGCGCGACCGCGTGCTGGGCCGTGTCACCGCGACCGAAGTCGTGCACCCCGAGACCCAGGAAACGCTGCTGGGCGCCGGCGAGATGCTCGACGAAGACGCGCTGGACAAGCTCGAAGTCGCCGGCGTCGACGAGGTCAAGGTGCGCACGCCGCTGACCTGCGGCACGCGCTTCGGCCTGTGCGCCAAGTGCTACGGCCGCGACCTGGGCCGTGGCGGCCTGGTCAACGTCGGCGAGGCGGTGGGTGTCATCGCCGCCCAGTCGATCGGCGAGCCGGGCACGCAGCTGACGATGCGGACCTTCCACATCGGCGGTGCGGCGTCGCGCGCGGCGGTCGCGTCGAGCGTCGAGGCCAAGTCGGACGGCATCATCGGCTTCAACAGCACGATGCGCTACGTCACGAACGGCAAGGGCGAACTCGTCGTCATCGCGCGTTCGGGCGAGATCATCATCTCCGACCCGCACGGCCGCGAGCGCGAGCGCCACAAGCTGCCGTACGGCGCGACGCTCAACATCAAGCCCGACCAGACCGTCAAGGCCGGCACCGTGCTGGCCAACTGGGACCCGCTGACCCGCCCGATCATCACCGAGTTCGCCGGCAAGGCGCGCTTCGAGAACGTCGAGGAAGGTGTCACCGTCGCCAAGCAGGTCGACGAGGTCACCGGCCTGTCGACGCTGGTCGTCATCGACCCGAAGCGCCGCGGCGCGGCCAAGGTCGTGCGCCCGCAGGTCAAGCTGCTGGACGCTCAGGGCATCGAGGTCAAGATCCCGGGCACGGACCACGCGGTGACGATCGGCTTCCCGGTCGGCGCGCTGATCCAGGTGCGCGACGGTCAGGACCTGATGCCGGGCGAAGTGCTGGCGCGTATCCCCATGGAAGGCCAGAAGACGCGCGACATCACCGGCGGTCTGCCGCGGGTGGCCGAGCTGTTCGAAGCCCGCTCGCCGAAGGACGTCGGCACGCTGGCCGAGATCACCGGCACGGTGTCGTTCGGCAAGGAGACCAAGGGCAAGGTTCGCCTGCAGATCACCGATCCGGACGGCAAGGTCTACGAAGAGCTGGTGCCCAAGGAAAAGAACATCCTGGTGCACGAAGGCCAGGTCGTGAACCGTGGCGAACTGATCGTCGACGGCGCGGCGGACCCGCAGGACATCCTGCGGCTGCTGGGCATCGAGGAACTGGCGCGCTACATCGTCGACGAGGTCCAGGACGTCTACCGTCTGCAGGGCGTGAAGATCAACGACAAGCACATCGAGGTGATCGTTCGCCAGATGCTGCGTCGCGTTCAGATCGTCAACTCGGGCGACACCGGCTACATCGCCGGCGAGCAGGTCGAGCGTTCGGAACTGCTGGACACCAACGACCGCATGCGCGCCGAGGGCAAGGTCCCGGCGACGCACGCCGACGTGCTGCTCGGTATCACGAAGGCCAGCCTGTCGACCGACTCGTTCATCTCCGCGGCCTCCTTCCAGGAGACCACCCGCGTGCTGACCGAGGCGGCGATCATGGGCAAGCGCGACGAACTGCGCGGCCTGAAGGAGAACGTCATCGTCGGCCGCCTGATCCCGGCGGGTACCGGCATGGCGTTCCACGCCGCGCGCAAGGCCAAGGAAGCGCTCGACGAGAGCGAGCGTCGCGCCATCGCGATGCAGGAAGCCGAGGAACTGGCGGCGGTGCAACTGGCCGGCGTCGACGCGGCCAGCGAAGCGGGGGACAACGCGGCCGAGTGATCGGCGGCGTCTCCAACGTCAAAGGGCAGCTTCGGCTGCCCTTTTTCTTTGCCTGGGTGCCCGGCGCGGTGGCGAGGCCGGCCGGCGTGAGTTCAGGTCGGCGCCGTCCAGCGTGCCGGTGTGCAGACCACCGTGCCGGCCGCACGTGCCGTACGCGCCAGCTGCAGCAGCGCCTTGTCGCGCGTCAGCAGCCAGGGTGCTCCCCAGGCCAGTGCGAGTTCGATGAACATCTGGTCGGCCGGGTCGCGGCAGACCGGCACGCGCACGCGCGGCGGCGGCAGTTCGACGCGGCAGCCGGCGGTGGCGATGCGTTCTCGTGCCGACTCGCAGGCCGGGCGCCAGCGGTCGAGCTCGGGGCGCTGCAGCACGTGCAGCAGCTCGGCCAGCATCGGCTCGGTGGCGATCCAGCGCAGGCGTCCGGCATCGAGCGCGGCGGCCAGCGGCCGCGTCGCAGGGTCGTCGAACACCAGCCAGTCCAGCACGACATTCGTGTCCAGAACGAGTGCCGTCGCGCCTCCCGCGCCTTCATCCATGGTGCTGACTTGCTGCTGACCGAAACCGCTGACTATAATGGAAGGCTTTTCGGCAGACTTTGCCTGTCGCTCGAGCTCGATTCCCCTGGGGTGGAGCTATGCGGCGCCGGCGTCAGCCCGGGGTCCCATGGGGCGCCCGGGCTTTGGCGCGACGGCCCCGGGCGGGGCGGTTTCCCGAAAAATCGTGTAGCTTCAAACGGGAACAAGTTACCTATGCCCACCATCAACCAGCTCGTTCGCCAAGGCCGCCAGGCCGAGGTCACGAAGAGCAAGTCTCCTGCGATGCAGAACTGCCCGCAACGTCGTGGCGTCTGCACTCGCGTTTACACCACCACGCCGAAGAAGCCGAACTCCGCGCTTCGTAAGGTCGCCAAGGTGCGTCTCACCAACGGTTTCGAGGTCATCTCGTACATCGGCGGTGAAGGCCACAACCTGCAGGAACACAGCGTCGTGCTCGTGCGCGGCGGCCGTGTGAAGGATCTGCCGGGCGTGCGCTACCACATCGTGCGCGGCTCGCTCGACCTGCAAGGCGTCAAGGATCGCAAGCAGGCTCGTTCGAAGTACGGCGCCAAGCGTCCGAAGAAGGCCTGATCAGGCGGTGCCGCCCTGTGGGGTGGCCGAGCGGAAGGCCCGCCGCTAGCGGGTCGAGTAAGTGAAGGGCCTCGATGACCCTTCGCGGTGCGGCCGAAGAGCCCGCGCCAACTGAATCGAAAAGGAAAGTCCCATGCCACGTCGTCGCGAAGTCCCCAAGCGCGAAATCCTGCCGGATCCGAAGTTCGGGTCCGTCGACCTGTCCAAGTTCATGAACGTCATCATGGAATCGGGCAAGAAGGCCGTTGCCGAGCGCATCATCTACGGTGCCCTCGAGCAGGTCGAAAAGAAGGCCGGCAAGGATCCGCTGGAAGTCTTCCTCGTCGCGCTGAACAACATCAAGCCGATGGTCGAAGTGAAGTCCCGCCGCGTCGGCGGTGCGAACTACCAAGTTCCCGTGGAAGTTCGTCCCGTCCGCCGGCAGGCCCTGGCCATGCGCTGGCTGAAGGAATCGGCGCGCAAGCGCGGTGAGAAGTCGATGGCCGCACGCCTGGCCAACGAGCTGCTGGAAGCGGCCGAAGGCCGTGGCGGCGCGATGAAGAAGCGCGACGAAGTCCACCGCATGGCCGAAGCGAACAAGGCGTTCTCGCACTTCCGCTTCTGACCCCCGCCTGACGGCCGCCTTTGAGGGCTCGTTGCAGCCCCCAAGGCGGCCCTGCATTTGGAGAATTGATCATGGCCCGCAAGACCCCCATCGAGCGCTACCGCAACATCGGTATTTCGGCGCACATCGATGCCGGCAAGACCACCACGACCGAACGCATCCTGTACTACACGGGTGTGAACCACAAGATCGGCGAGGTGCACGACGGCGCCGCGACGATGGACTGGATGGAGCAGGAGCAGGAGCGCGGGATCACGATCACCTCCGCGGCGACCACCTGCTTCTGGAAGGGCATGGACCTGTCCTTCCCGGAACACCGTTTCAACATCATCGACACCCCGGGGCACGTCGACTTCACGATCGAAGTCGAGCGCTCGATGCGCGTGCTCGACGGCGCGTGCATGGTGTACTGCGCGGTCGGTGGCGTGCAGCCGCAGTCCGAGACCGTCTGGCGCCAGGCCAACAAGTACAAGGTGCCGCGCCTGGCGTTCGTCAACAAGATGGACCGCACCGGCGCGAACTTCTTCAAGGTCTATGACCAGATGAAGACGCGCCTGAAGGCCAACCCGGTGCCCGTGGTGGTGCCGATCGGCGCCGAAGAGAACTTCAAGGGCGTCGTGGACCTCTTCAAGATGAAGGCCATCATCTGGGACGACGCGTCCCAGGGGATGAAGTTCAGCTACGAAGAGATCCCGGCCGAGCTCGCCGCCGACTGCCAGAAGTGGCGCGACAACATGATCGAGGCGGCTGCCGAAGCCTCCGAGGACTTGATGAACAAGTACCTCGAGGAAGGCGAGCTCTCGGAAGAGGAGATCAAGCACGGCCTGCGCCTGCGCACGATCGCCACCGAGATCCAGCCGATGCTCTGCGGCACTGCGTTCAAGAACAAGGGCGTGCAGCGCATGCTCGACGCCGTCATCGAGTTCCTGCCCTCGCCGGTGGACATCCCGCCGGTCACCGGCACGGACGAGGACGAGCAGCCCGCTTCGCGCAAGGCCGACGACAACGAGAAGTTCTCCGCGCTGGCGTTCAAGCTGATGACCGACCCGTACGTCGGCCAGCTGACCTTCGTGCGCGTCTACTCGGGCATCCTGAAGAGCGGCGACTCGGTCTACAACCCGATCCGCGGCAAGAAGGAGCGCATCGGCCGGATCCTGCAGATGCACGCCAACCAGCGTGAAGAAATCAAGGAAATCCTGGCCGGCGACATCGCTGCTTGCGTGGGCCTGAAGGATGTCACGACCGGCGAAACGCTGTGTGATCCGGAAAGCGTGATCACGCTCGAGAAGATGGTCTTCCCCGAGCCCGTGATCTCGCAGGCCGTCGAGCCCAAGACCAAGAGCGACCAGGAAAAGATGGGTATCGCGCTGGGTCGCCTGGCGGCCGAGGATCCGTCGTTCCGCATGCGCACCGACGAAGAGTCCGGCCAGACCATCATCTCCGGCATGGGCGAGCTGCACCTGGAAATCATCGTCGACCGCATGAAGCGCGAGTTCGGCGTCGAGGCCAACGTCGGCAAGCCGCAGGTCGCGTACCGCGAAACGATCCGCAAGACCGCGACCGACGTGGAAGGCAAGTTCGTCCGTCAGTCGGGCGGCAAGGGCCAATACGGCCACGTCGTCTTCACGGTCGAGCCGAACGAGCCGGGCAAGGGCTTCCAGTTCGTCGACGCGATCAAGGGCGGTGTCGTGCCGCGCGAGTACATCCCGGCGGTGCAGAAGGGTGTCGAAGACACGCTGCCCAACGGCGTGCTGGCCGGGTACCCGGTGGTCGACGTCAAGGTCACGCTGACCTTCGGCTCGTACCACGAGGTCGACTCGTCGGAAAACGCGTTCAAGATGGCGGCGTCGATCGGCTTCAAGGAAGCCTGCCGCAAGGCCAGCCCGGTCATCCTCGAGCCGATGATGGCCGTGGAAGTCGAGACGCCGGAAGACTACGCCGGCTCGGTGATGGGCGACTTGTCGTCCCGTCGCGGCATGGTGCAGGGCATGGACGACATGCCTGGTGGCGGCAAGATCATCAAGGCCGAGGTGCCGCTGTCGGAGATGTTCGGCTACTCGACGACGCTGCGCTCGATGTCGCAGGGCCGTGCGACGTACACGATGGAGTTCAAGCACTACAGCGAAGCTCCGAAGAACGTCGCCGACGCGATCGTCACCGCTCGCGGCAAGAACTGATCGTTCATCACGCGCGGGGCGCTGGCCCCGCGGTCTCGTGCCCTCGAGGCGCCGGCTGCCCGTGGCCGGTGCGTGGCGCGAGACCTTAAACCTCCACGGGCTCTGCTCTTTCTCTGGAGATACGAAGAATGGCAAAGGGTAAGTTCGAACGCACGAAGCCGCACGTGAACGTGGGCACGATCGGGCACGTCGACCACGGCAAGACGACGCTGACGGCGGCGATCACGACGATCCTGGCGGCGAAGTTCGGCGGTGAAGCGAAGGCGTACGACCAGATCGACGCGGCGCCGGAAGAAAAGGCGCGCGGCATCACGATCAACACGGCGCACGTCGAATACGAGACGGCCGCCCGTCACTACGCGCACGTCGACTGCCCGGGGCACGCCGACTACGTGAAGAACATGATCACGGGCGCGGCGCAGATGGATGGCGCGATCCTGGTGTGCTCGGCCGCTGACGGCCCGATGCCGCAGACGCGCGAGCACATTCTGCTGGCCCGTCAGGTCGGTGTGCCGTACATCATCGTGTTCCTGAACAAGTGCGACATGGTCGACGACGCCGAGCTGCTCGAGCTCGTCGAGATGGAAGTTCGCGAACTGCTGAGCAAGTACGACTTCCCGGGCGACGACACCCCGATCATCAAGGGTTCGGCGAAGCTGGCGATCGAAGGCGACAAGGGCGAGCTGGGCGAACAGGCCATCTTCCGCCTGGCCGACGCGCTGGACAGCTACATCCCGACGCCGGAACGCGCCGTGGACGGCACGTTCCTGATGCCGGTCGAAGACGTGTTCTCGATCTCGGGCCGCGGCACCGTGGTGACCGGTCGCGTCGAGCGTGGCGTGATCAAGGTCGGCGAGGAAATCGAAATCGTCGGCATCCGTCCGACGGTCAAGACGACCTGCACGGGCGTGGAAATGTTCCGCAAGCTGCTGGACCAAGGCCAGGCCGGTGACAACGTCGGCATCCTGCTGCGCGGCACGAAGCGCGAGGAAGTGGAACGTGGTCAAGTGCTGTGCAAGCCGGGTTCGATCAAGCCGCACACGCACTTCACGGCCGAGGTGTACGTCCTGAGCAAGGAAGAAGGCGGCCGTCACACGCCGTTCTTCAACAACTACCGCCCGCAGTTCTACTTCCGCACGACGGACGTGACGGGCGCGGTGGAGCTGCCGAAGGACAAGGAAATGGTGATGCCGGGCGACAACGTGTCGATCACGGTGAAGCTGATCGCCCCGATCGCGATGGAAGAAGGCCTGCGCTTCGCCATCCGTGAAGGCGGCCGCACCGTCGGCGCCGGCGTCGTCGCCAAGGTCATCGAATAAGCGTGGACCCCCGGCCGGCTGCGCGCGCTACGGCGCGCGCGTAGGCCGCCCCCCGAGGGGGCTTCGGGACGTTCCCGGGAGACCCGTGAACGTCCCGCTCCCCGGCCACCATTTGCGCGCCCGTCGCCCTAGCGGCGACGGGAGTGCTGTGCAAAGAGGAACACCATGTCCACGAAGCAAAAGATCCGCATCCGCCTGAAGGCCTTCGATTACAAGCTGATCGACCAGTCGGCCCTCGAGATCGTCGACACCGCCAAGCGCACCGGCGCCATCGTCAAGGGCCCGGTGCCCCTGCCGACGCGTCTGCAGCGCTTCGACATCCTGCGTTCGCCGCACGTCAACAAGACCAGCCGCGACCAGTTCGAGATCCGCACCCACCAGCGCCTGATGGACATCGTCGATCCGACCGACAAGACGGTCGACGCGCTGATGAAGCTCGACCTGCCCGCCGGCGTCGACGTCGAGATCAAGCTGCAGTAACCGGACTGGCGCAGTAGCTCCGGCTGCTGCTACAATCACCGGCTTTCCCCGACTCCGGCCTCAACGGGCCGGGCTCGGGGATTTCGTCCGCATGGGTTGCGCGGGTCTTCCTGCAAACCTGTGAAGACATCACCCCGGCCAATCGTTGTCGGGATCGTGAACAAAGGCGTCCTTCCGCCAGGTCGGGCGCTGGAGAAATGACCATGAGCATGAGCGAACAGCTCGGCTTGCTGGGCCGCAAGGTGGGCATGATGCGCATCTTCACGGACGATGGCGACGCCATCCCCGTGACGGTGCTCGACGTGTCCAACAACCGCGTCACGCAAGTCAAGACGGTGGCCACCGATGGCTACAGCGCGCTGCAAGTCGCGTTCGGCGCCCGCAAGGCCAGCCGCGTCAACAAGCCCGAAGCGGGTCACCTGGCCAAGGCCGGTGTCGAAGCGGGCGAAGTCCTGAAGGAATTCCGCGTCACCGCCGAGATCGCCGGGCAGTACCAGCCGGGCGCCGTCGTGCCGGTGAGCCTGTTTGCCGCGGGCCAGCTCGTCGACGTGCAAGGCACCTCGATCGGCAAGGGCTACGCCGGCACCATCAAGCGTCACAACTTCGGTTCGCAGCGCGCGTCGCACGGCAACAGCCGTTCGCACAACGTGCCGGGCTCGATCTCGATGGCGCAGGACCCGGGCCGCGTGTTCCCGGGCAAGAAGATGACCGGCCACATGGGCGACGAGACCGTCACCACCCAGAACCTGGACATCGTCCGCGTGGACGAGGCGCGTTCGCTGCTGCTCGTGCGCGGCGCCGTGCCGGGTGCCAAGAACGGCCACGTCGTCGTGCGTCCCGCCGTCAAGGTCAAGCTGAAGAAGGGGGGCCAGTGATGCAACTCGAGCTCCTGAACGAACAGGGCCAGGCCACGGCCAAGGTCGACGCGCCGGACACCGTGTTCGCGCGTGACTACAACGAAGCGCTCGTGCACCAGGTCGTCGTTGCCTATCAGGCCAACGCCCGCCAAGGCACCCGCGCCCAGCTCGACCGCGGCGAGGTCAAGCACTCGACGAAGAAGCCGTTCCGCCAGAAGGGCACCGGTCGCGCTCGCGCCGGCATGACCTCCTCGCCGCTGTGGCGTGGGGGTGGTCGCATCTTCCCGAATCGCCCGGACGAGAACTTCTCGCACAAGGTCAACAAGAAGATGTACCGCGCCGGCATGGCGTCCATCCTCTCGCAGCTGGCCCGCGACGGCCGTCTGGCGGTGGTGGATTCGCTGACCGTCGACGCGCCCAAGACCAAGCTGCTGGCCCAGAAGCTCAAGGCCATGGGCCTGGAGTCGGTGATGGTGATCGCCGACCAGATCGACGACAACCTCGCGCTGGCCTCGCGCAACCTGGCCAACGTGCTGGTCGTCGAGCCGCGCTACGCCGATCCGCTGTCGCTGGTCTTCTACAAGAAGGTCCTGGTGACCAAGGGCGCGATCGAGCAGCTCAAGGAGATGTTCGCATGAGCGCCCCGCAAAAGTTCGACGAAGGCCGTCTGGCCAAGGTCCTGGTCGCGCCGATCATCTCCGAGAAGGCCACCAGCGTCGCCGAGAAGCACAACCAGGTCCTGTTCAAGGTCCTGCGTGACGCCACCAAGCCCGAGATCAAGGCTGCGGTGGAACTGATGTTCAAGGTCGAGGTGGCTTCCGTCACGACGACCGTGCAGAAGGGCAAGGTCAAGCGCTTCGGCCGCACGATCGGCCGTCGCGACCACGTCAAGAAGGCGTACGTCGCGCTGAAGCCGGGCCAGGAGCTCAACTTCTCCGGGGAGGCCGCGTAATGGCTGTCATCAAGGTCAAGCCGACGTCGCCCGGCCGCCGTGGCGTGACGAAGGTGGTGCACAAGCACCTGCACAAGGGTGCGCCGGAAGCTTCGCTGCTCGAGCCGCAGAAGCAGAACGCGGGCCGCAACAACAACGGCCACATCACGATGCGGCACAAGGGTGGTGGCCACAAGCACCACTACCGCGTCGTCGACTTCGTGCGCAACAAGGACGGCATCCCGGCGAAGGTCGAACGCATCGAGTACGACCCGAACCGCACCGCCCACATCGCGCTGCTGTGCTACGCCGACGGCGAGCGCCGCTACATCATCGCCCCGCGCGGTGTCGAAGCCGGTGCCACGCTGCTGTCGGGCGCGGAAGCCCCGATCAAGGCCGGCAACACGCTGCCGATCCGCAACATCCCCGTGGGTTCGACGATCCACTGCGTGGAGATGCTGCCGGGCAAGGGTGCGCAGATCGCGCGTTCGGCCGGCGCCAGCGTCACGCTGATGGCTCGCGAAGGCATCTACGCGCAGGTCCGCCTGCGTTCGGGTGAAGTCCGCAAGATCCACATCGACTGCCGCGCCACGATCGGCGAGGTCAGCAACGAAGAGCACAACCTGCGCCAGTACGGCAAGGCCGGTGCGATCCGCTGGAAGGGCATCCGCCCGACCGTCCGCGGCGTTGCCATGAACCCGGTCGACCACCCGCACGGCGGCGGCGAAGGCCGCACCGGCGAAGGCCAGCCCCAGGTGTCCCCGTGGAACACGCTGACCAAGGGCTACCGCACGCGCAGCAACAAGCGCACGCAGACGATGATCGTCTCGCGTCGCAAGAAGTGAGGCCGTAGGACATGGCACGTTCACTCAAGAAGGGTCCCTTCGTGGACCACCACCTGCTGGCCAAGGTCGAAAAGGCTGCCGCCAACAAGGACAAGAAGCCGATCAAGACCTGGTCGCGCCGCTCGACGATCCTGCCCGAGTTCATCGGTCTGACCGTCGCCGTGCACAACGGCAAGCAGCACGTTCCCGTGTACGTGACCGACCAGATGGTCGGCCACAAGCTCGGCGAATTCGCGCTGACCCGTCTGTTCAAGGGTCACCCGGCCGACAAGAAGGCCAAGCGCTAAGGGGACGAAGAGCATGGAAACCAAGGCAATCGTCCGCGGTGTGCGCCTCTCGGCCGACAAGGGTCGGCTGGTGGCGGACATGATCCGCGGCAAGAAGGTCGACCAGGCGATCAACATCCTCACGTTCACGCCGAAGAAGGCCGCCGTCATCATCAAGAAGGCGGTCGAGTCGGCCGTGGCCAACGCCGAGCACAACGACGGTGCGGACATCGACGAGCTGAAGATCAAGTCGATCTACGTCGAGCAAGGCGCCACGCTGAAGCGTTTCTCGGCCCGTGCGAAGGGTCGCGGCAACCGCATCAGCAAGCCGACCTGCCACATCTTCGTGACCGTCGGCAACTGAGGAGCTGGAAAAGACATGGGACAAAAAATCCATCCGACCGGCTTCCGGCTGAGCGTCACGCGGGCCTGGGGCTCGCGCTGGTTCGCCACGAACCGCAACTTCGCCGGCATGCTGGCCGAAGACCTGCAGGTTCGTGACTACCTGAAGACCAAGCTGAAGAACGCAGCGGTCTCGCGCATCCTGATCGAGCGTCCGGCCAAGAACGCCCGCATCACGATCTTCTCGGCTCGTCCGGGCGTCGTGATCGGCAAGAAGGGCGAGGACATCGAGAACCTGAAGGCCGAGCTGACCAAGCGTCTCGGCGTTCCGGTCGCGGTCAACATCGAGGAAGTGCGCAAGCCCGAAGTCGATGCCCAGCTGATCGCCGACTCGATCACCCAGCAGCTCGAGAAGCGCATCATGTTCCGCCGTGCGATGAAGCGCGCGATGCAGAACGCGATGCGTCTGGGCGCGCAGGGCATCAAGATCATGTCCGCTGGTCGTCTGAACGGCATCGAGATCGCGCGTACCGAGTGGTATCGCGAAGGTCGCGTGCCGCTTCACACCCTGAAGGCCGACATCGACTACGGCTTCTCCGAAGCCAAGACCACCTACGGCGTCATCGGCGTCAAGGTGTGGGTCTACCGCGGCGACCGCCTGGCCAACGGCGAAGCGCCGCAGCTGGCGAAGACCGAAGGTGACGACGAGCGCCGTCCGCGCCGTGGTCCGCGTCCGGGCGGTGATCGTCCGGGTGCCGGCCGTGGCCGTCCCGGTGGCGATCGTGGCCCGCGTGCCGACGGTACTCCGTCGGCGGCCCCTGCCGGTGACGGCAAGGGTGGTCCGGCCGTCAAGCGCGTGCGTCGCGCCGGCGCTCCGGCTGCCGGCGGCGAGACCAAAGGAGAATAACGATGCTGCAACCTGCACGTCGCAAGTTCCGTAAGGAACACAAGGGCCGCAACACCGGCATCGCCACGCGGGGCGACAACGTCTCGTTCGGCGAGTTCGGTCTGAAGGCCACCGAGCGCGGCCGCATCACCGCGCGCCAGATCGAAGCGGCTCGCCGCGCGATCTCGCGCCACATCAAGCGGGGTGGTCGCATCTTCATCCGCATCTTCCCGGACAAGCCGATTTCGCAGAAGCCGGCCGAAGTCCGGATGGGTAACGGCAAGGGCAACCCCGAGTTCTACGTCGCCGAGATCCAGCCGGGCAAGGTGCTGTACGAGATCAACGGCGTTCCCGAACAGCTCGCTCGCGAGGCGTTCACGCTGGCGGCGGCCAAGCTGCCGCTGCGCTGCACGTTCGTCGCCCGCCAGGTCGGCCTGTAACGCCAAAGGAAGCAACATGAAGGCATCCGAACTGCGTTCCAAGGACGTCGCGGCGCTGGAGAAGGAAGTCTCCGATCTGCTGAAGGCCCATTTCGGCCTGCGCATGCAGAAGGCGACCCAGCAGCTGACCAACAACTCGCAGCTGGGCAAGACCCGCCGCGACATCGCCCGCGCCAAGACCATCCTGGCCGAGAAGAAGAGGGCCGCGAAATGAGCGAAACCCAGACCACCGCTCCGGTGAAGAACACCCGGACGCTGATCGGCCGTGTCGTCAGCGACAAGCGCGCCAAGACCGTCACGGTCCTGGTCGAGCGTCGCGCGGCGCACGAGCTCTACGGCAAGATCGTGGCGCGCTCGCGCAAGTACCACGCCCATGACGAAAAGGGCGAGTACAAGATGGGCGACCTGGTCGAGATCGCCGAAGGGCGTCCGATCAGCAAGACCAAGAGCTGGGTCGTGACCCGTCTGATCGAGAAGGCGAAGCTGGTCTAAGACCCGCACGCCTGCTCGTAAACGGCCGTCGCCGGATACTCCGGCGCCGGCCGTTTTTCATTGCGCCGGCCAGAACATCAGGAGTGCGCATGCTGAAGATCGGTGACCCTCTGCCCGCCGGGCAGCTCCACGAATACGTCGATGTCGAGACCGAGGGCTGCGCGCTCGGCCCGAACGCCGTCGATGTCCGCGCGGCGGCGGCAGGCAAGACCATCGTCATCTTCGGTCTGCCGGGCGCGTTCACGCCGACGTGCTCGGAGCGTCACGTGCCGGGTTACATCGAGAAGGCGGCCGAACTGCGTGCCGCCGGCGTCGACGAGGTCTGGTGCGTGTCGGTCAACAACGCCTTCGTGATGGGGGTCTGGGGTCGCCAGCTCGGCGTTCAGGGCGCGGTGCGCATGATGGGTGACGGCAGCGCCGACTTCACGCGTGCGACCGGCCTGACGCTGGATCTCACGGCGCGCGGCATGGGGCTGCGCTCGGCGCGCTATGCGATGCTCGTCGTCGACGGCGTCGTGCGCACGCTCGACGTCGAGGCGGCCGGCAAGTTCGAGGTCAGCGACGCGGACTCCATGCTGCGACGCGTGCGGGTCTCAACATAAAAAGCGCGTAAGCGCTTGACGCGCCGGCGGCAACGCCGGCATAATCCAAAGCTTCGCCGAAATGGCGGTTTTTGTCATCGGTTGCGCAGGTCCGGCGCGCCAGACAAGAGCCTCCAGCTCGGATCAGCCCAGATCTACCCAGACACGGGCCCAAGACTGACCGGCAAGACTCGAGCAATCGGGTGGCGCGGGGACAAGTTGGGGTACGAACAATGATCCAAATGCAATCGCGGCTCGACGTGGCCGACAACACGGGTGCCAAGTCCGTCATGTGCATCAAGGTGCTCGGCGGCTCCAAGAGGCGCTATGCCGGCATCGGCGACGTCATCAAGGTCAGCATCAAGGAAGCCGCGCCGCGTGGTCGTGTGAAGAAGGGCGAGGTCTATTCGGCCGTCGTCGTTCGCACCGCCAAGGGTGTGCGCCGCCAAGACGGCTCGCTGATCAAGTTCGACGGCAATGCGGCAGTGCTGCTGAACGCCAAGCTCGAGCCGATCGGCACCCGCATCTTCGGGCCGGTCACGCGCGAACTGCGCAGCGAGCGCTTCATGAAGATCGTGTCGCTGGCGCCGGAAGTTCTCTGACGCGACCGACAGATTCGAGGTTCGACACTCATGAACAAGATTCGTAAAGGCGACCAGGTCATCGTGCTGACCGGCCGTGACAAGGGCAAGCGCGGCACCGTGACGCAGCGCGTCGACGACGACCACGTGATCGTCGACGGCGTGAACATGGTCAAGAAGCATGTGAAGCCGAACCCGATGAAGGGCACGACCGGCGGCGTCATCGACAAGGCGATGCCGATCCACCAGTCCAACATCGCCATCTACAACGCTGCTACCGGCAAGGCCGATCGCGTCGGCATCAAGATCGACGGCGACAAGAAGACCCGCGTCTTCAAGTCCAGCGGCGAAGAGATCAAGGCGTAAGCACCATGGCAAAGACTCAAGCTTCCGCGACGTCGCGTCTGCAGGCTCTGTACCGCGAGCAGATCGTCCCCGAGCTGATGACCAAGTTCGGCTACACCTCGGTGATGCAGGTTCCGCGTCTCGAGAAGATCACGCTGAACATGGGCGTGAGCGAGGCCGTCGCCGACAAGAAGGTGATGGACCACGCTGTCGGCGACCTCACCAAGATTTCCGGTCAGAAGCCGGTCGTCACCAAGAGCCGCAAGGCCATCGCGGGTTTCAAGATCCGCGAGAACGTGCCCATCGGCTGCATGGTGACGCTGCGCGGCGTGCGCATGTATGAATTCCTCGACCGTTTCGTGACGGTGGCCCTGCCGCGCGTGCGCGACTTCCGCGGCATTTCCGGCCGTGCGTTCGACGGCCGTGGCAACTACAACATCGGCGTCAAGGAACAGATCATCTTCCCCGAGATCGAGTACGACAAGATCGACGCGATCCGCGGGCTGAACATCAGCATCACGACCAGCGCGAAGAGCGACGACGAGTGCAAGGCTCTGCTCGCCGCGTTCAAGTTCCCGTTCAAGAACTGAAGGCAAGCCATGGCCAAACTGTCCCTCAAGCAGCGCGAGGAAAAGCGCGAGAAGCTGGTCGCCAAGTACGCCAAGAAGTACGCCGAGCTGAAGGCCATCATCGACGACGCGCAGCGTTCGGAAGAAGAGCGCTACGCCGCCCGTCTTGAACTGCAGAAGCTGCCCCGCAACGCCAACCCGACCCGTCTGCGCAACCGTTGCGCCCTGACCGGTCGTCCGCGCGGCACGTTCCGCATGTTCGGCCTGGGCCGCAACAAGATCCGCGAGCTCGCCTTCAAGGGCGACATCCCCGGCATGGTCAAGGCCAGCTGGTGATTCGGGTAGCCGCGAAGGAGATTTTTTATGAGCATGAGTGATCCCATCGCCGACATGCTGACCCGCATTCGCAACGCCCAGAGCGTTGAGAAGGCCGTGGTCACGATGCCGTCGTCGAAGCTCAAGGTCGCGATCGCGCAAGTCCTGAAGGACGAAGGCTATATCGACGGTTTCGTCGTGAAGGCCGAGAGCGGCAAGAGCGAACTCGAGATCTCGCTGAAGTACTACGCCGGCCGTCCGGTGATCGAGCGTATCGAGCGCGTCAGCCGCCCGGGCCTGCGCATCTACAAGGGCCGCGACGAGATTCCGCAGGTCATGAACGGCCTGGGCGTGGCGATCGTCACGACCCCCAAGGGCGTGATGACCGACCGCAAGGCTCGCCAGACCGGTGTCGGTGGCGAAGTCCTCTGCTACGTGGCCTAACCCAAGGACGAACGACATGTCCCGCGTAGGAAAGATGCCGGTCGCCGTCCCGCAAGGCGTGGACGTCGCGATCTCGGCCGACAAGATCACCGTCAAGGGCGCCAACGGCACGCTGGTGCGTGACCTGAACCCGGTCGTGACGATCAAGAACGAAGCCGGCAAGCTGAGCTTCGTGCCCGCCAACGAGACGGCCGAGGCCGACGCGATGAGCGGCACGATGCGCGCGCTGGTGGCCAACATGGTCCACGGCGTCGCCAAGAGCTTCGAGAAGAAGCTGACTCTCGTCGGCGTGGGCTTCCGTGCCCAGGCCCAGGGCCAGAAGCTGAACCTGCAGATCGGTTTCTCGCACCCGGTGGTCAAGGAGATGCCCGAGGGCATCAAGGTCGCCACCCCGACCCAGACCGAAATCGTCATCTCGGGCGCCGACCGCCAACGCGTCGGTCAGATCGCCTCCGAGGTCCGCGCCTTCCGTCCGCCCGAGCCGTACAAGGGCAAGGGCATCCGCTATGCGGACGAGCGCGTGATCCTCAAGGAAACGAAGAAGAAGTAAGGAGCGCACCATGATGACGAAGAAGGAACAACGCCTGCGTCGTTCGCGTCAGACCCGGCTGCGCATCGCCCAGCAGGGCGTCGCGCGCCTGAGCGTCTTCCGCTCCAACCTGCACATCTACGCCAGCGTCTTCTCCGAAGACGGCACCAAGGTCCTGGCCAGCGCCTCGACCGCCGAGAAGGAAGTGCGCGAGCAGATCGGCGCCGGCAAGGGTGGCAACACCGAAGCGGCCGCCCTGATCGGCAAGCGCATCGCCGAGAAGGCCAAGGCCGCCGGCGTCGAGAAGGTCGCGTTCGACCGCGCGGGCTTCGCCTACCACGGCCGCGTCAAGGCGCTGGCCGAAGCGGCTCGCGAAGCCGGCCTGCAGTTCTGACGGGCGCAAAGGAAGACTCGAAATGGCAAAGTTCACTCCCCGCCAGCAGACCGAAGGCAACGACGACGGCCTGAAGGAAAAGATGATCGCGGTCAACCGCGTCACCAAGGTCGTCAAGGGTGGCCGCACGCTGAGCTTCGCGGCGCTGACCGTGGTCGGTGACGGCGATGGCCGCATCGGCATGGGCAAGGGCAAGGCCAAGGAAGTGCCGGTCGCGGTGCAGAAGGCCATGGAATCGGCCCGCCGCAACATGGTCAAGGTCGCGCTGAAGAACGGCACGATCCACCACAAGGTCGACGGCGAACACGGTGCCGCCAAGGTCCTGATGGCCCCGGCCAAGCCCGGTGACGGCATCATCGCCGGCGGCCCGATGCGCGCCGTCTTCGAAGTGATGGGCGTGACGGACATCGTCGCCAAGAGCCACGGCTCGACCAACCCGTACAACATGGTGCGCGCCACGCTGAACGCGCTGAAGCGCTCCACCACGCCGGCCGAAGTGGCCGCCAAGCGTGGCAAGTCGGTCGAAGACCTCTTCAACTGACCCCGCGCCGGAGAAGCCTCATGTCCGAGAAGAAGACCCTCACGGTCAAGCTCGTCCGCAGCGTCGCCGGTACGCGCGAATCGCATCGCGCCACCGTGCGTGGCCTGGGCCTGCGCAAGCTCAACAGCCAAAGCGTCCTGGAAGACACGCCTGCCGTGCGCGGCATGATCAACAAGGTCTCGTACCTGGTGAAGGTGCTGTAATGCAGATCAACAACCTCAAGCCCGCCGAGGGCAGCAAGAAGGCGCGCCGTCGCGTCGGCCGCGGCATCGGCTCGGGTCTGGGCAAGACCGCCGGTCGCGGTCACAAGGGCCAGAAGTCGCGTGCCGGCGGCTTCCACAAGGTCGGTTTCGAAGGCGGCCAAATGCCGCTGCAGCGCCGCCTGCCCAAGCGCGGCTTCAAGTCGCAGCAGCTGAAGTACAACGGCGAGATCACGCTGGCCGAACTCGAGGCGCTGGGCGTCGACGAGGTCGATCTGCTCGCGCTGAAGGCCGCCGGCCTGGTGCGCCAGATCGTCAAGAACGTCAAGGTCGTCAAGAGCGGCGAAATCACCCGCAAGGTGACGCTCAAGGGCATCGGCGCCACCGCTGGCGCCAAGGCCGCGATCGAAGCCGTCGGCGGCACGTTCGCCTAAGAGGGACGCGCAGCCCGTGGCAACCTCCGCGAACCAACTGGCCAAGAGTGGGAAGTTCGGCGACCTGCGTCGCCGGGTGATCTTCCTGCTGTTGGCCCTGGTGGTCTACCGCATCGGTGCGCACATCCCCGTGCCCGGCATCGACCCGAACCAGCTCCAGCAGCTGTTCAAGGGTCAGGGCGGCGGCATCCTGAACCTGTTCAACATGTTCAGTGGCGGCGCGCTGTCGCGCTTCACCGTCTTCGCGCTGGGCATCATGCCCTACATCTCGGCGTCGATCATCATGCAGTTGATGACGTACGTCGTGCCCTCGCTCGAGGCGCTGAAGAAGGAAGGCGAGGCAGGTCGTCGCAAGATCACGCAGTACACGCGCTACGGCACGCTAGGCCTGGCGATCTTCCAGAGCCTGGGCATCGCCCTGGCGCTCGAAGGTTCGCAGGGTCTGGTGCTGTCTCCGGGCTTCGGCTTCCGCCTCACCGCGGTCGTCAGCCTGGTGGCCGGCACGATGTTCCTGATGTGGCTGGGCGAACAGATTACCGAGCGTGGTCTGGGCAACGGCATCTCGATCCTGATCTTCGCCGGCATCGTCGCGGGACTGCCGAACGCGATCGGGGGGCTCTTCGAGCTGGTCCGTACCGGCGCGATGAGCATCATCGCCAGCCTGTTCATCTGCGCGGTGGTCGTCGGCGTGACCTTCGTGGTCGTGTTCGTCGAGCGTGGTCAGCGCAAGATCCTGGTGAACTACGCCAAGCGCCAGGTCGGCAACAAGGTGTATGGCGGCCAGTCGTCGCACCTGCCGCTGAAGCTGAACATGTCGGGCGTGATCCCGCCGATCTTCGCGTCGTCGATCATCCTGCTGCCCGCAACCATCGTCGGCTGGTTCGCCACCGGCGAGGGCCTGCGCTGGCTGAAGGACATCTCGAGTGCCCTGTCGCCGGGGCAGCCGATCTACGTGATGCTCTATGCGGGCATGATCGTGTTCTTCTGCTTCTTCTACACGGCGCTCGTGTTCAACAGCCGCGAGACCGCCGACAACCTGAAGAAGAGTGGCGCGTTCATTCCGGGCATCCGTCCGGGTGACCAGACCGCGAAGTACATCGACCGGATCCTCTCGCGTCTGACGCTGGCCGGCGCGGTGTACATCACGGCCGTGTGTCTGCTGCCCGAGTTCCTGGTCCTGAAGTACAACGTTCCGTTCTACTTCGGCGGCACCTCTCTGCTGATCATCGTGGTCGTGACGATGGATTTCTGGGCCCAGGTTCAGAGTTACGTGATGAGCCAGCAGTACGAGAGCCTGCTCAAGAAGGCGAACTTCAAGGCGGGCTGAGGCGATGTCCAAGGACGACGTCATTCAGATGCAGGGGGAGATTCTCGAGAACCTCCCCAACGCCACCTTCCGAGTGAAGCTGGAGAACGGGCACGTGGTGCTCGGCCACATCTCCGGAAAGATGCGGATGCACTACATCCGCATCCTTCCGGGTGACAAGGTGACGGTTGAGCTCACCCCCTACGATTTGAGTCGCGCGCGGATCGTGTTCCGCGCCAAGTGAGGTCAAGGAGAAGACCATGAAAGTCGCAGCTTCGGTCAAGAAGATGTGCCGCAACTGCAAGATCATCCGACGCAAGGGCGTCGTGCGCGTGATCTGCACGGACCCGCGCCACAAGCAGCGTCAAGGCTGATAGTCAGAGGAAGAACATGGCACGTATCGCCGGTATCAACATCCCGCCGCACAAGCACGCGGAAATCGGCCTGACCTCGATCTACGGCATCGGCCGTACGACGGCGCAGAAGATCTGCGACGCGGTCGGCATTCCCTACTCGAAGAAGGTCAAGGACCTGAACGATTCCGAGCTGGAGAAGATCCGCGAGGAAATCGGCCGTCTGACCATCGAAGGCGACCTGCGCCGCGAGCTGTCGATCAACATCAAGCGCCTGATGGACCTCGGTTGCTACCGCGGCTTCCGTCATCGCCGCGGCCTGCCGGTGCGCGGCCAGCGCACCCGCACCAACGCCCGCACCCGCAAGGGTCCGCGCAAGGGTGCGGCCGCGCTGAAGAAGTAAGCCGACGCCACGCACGAGGAAGATCCACATGGCCAAGTCCCCCGTCAACAACGCCGCGCGTCGCGTCAGCAAGAAGATCCGCAAGAACATCGCGGACGGCATTGCGCACGTGCACGCGTCGTTCAACAACACCATCATCACGATCACGGACCGCCAAGGCGGTGCGCTGGCGTGGGCCTCCAGCGGCGGCCAAGGGTTCAAGGGTTCGCGCAAGAGCACGCCGTTCGCTGCTCAGGTCGCGGCCGAGAACGCCGGCCGTGCCGCGCAGGAACAGGGCATCAAGAACCTGGACGTGCGCATCAAGGGCCCGGGGCCGGGCCGTGAGTCCAGCGTCCGCGCGCTGGCCTCGCTGGGCATCCGCATCACGTCGATCAGCGACGTGACGCCGGTCCCGCACAACGGCTGCCGCCCGCAGAAGCGTCGCCGCATCTGAGCGCCGCCGGCAGGGTCCGCCCTGCCGGTGCTAGAATTCGCGATTTGTCGTATTGCCGGCGGCACGGTCAGTGCTCGCCGGCTGTTTGTCTCAAGGTTCGCGCCTTGAGTCCCAAGCCCACCGTCCGCGCAACCAGCACGAAGCGATTCGTCAGCGCAGGACTCGCGCGGGGCGCCGCCGTCCGTCGGCGACGTCTGCCGCGTCAGCCATAACGAAGGATACGAAGTGGCACGTTATCTCGGCCCGAAGGCCAAACTCTCCCGCCGCGAAGGCACCGACCTGTTCCTGAAGAGCGCCCGTCGCTCGATCGGCGACAAGGCCAAGTTCGACAGCAAGCCGGGCCAGCACGGCCGCACCAGCGGCTCGCGCACGTCCGACTACGGCGTGCAGCTGCGCGAGAAGCAGAAGGTCAAGCGCATGTACGGCGTTCTCGAGCGCCAGTTCCGCCGCTACTTCGCCGAAGCCGAGCGCCGCAAGGGCAACACCGGCTCGACGCTGCTGGCCCTGCTGGAATCGCGCCTGGACAACGTCGTCTACCGCATGGGCTTCGGTTCGACCCGTGCCGAAGCGCGCCAGCTGGTGTCGCACAAGGCGATCACGGTGAACGGCCAGGTCGTCAACATCCCGTCGTTCGTGGTCAAGGCCGGCGACGTCGTCGCGGTGCGCGAGAAGTCGAAGAACCAGCTGCGCGTCCAGGACGCCCTGAAGCTGGCGCAGAGCATCGGCCAGTGCGAGTGGGTGCAGGTCGACGCCACCAAAATGGAAGGCGTGTTCAAGAAGGTCCCGGATCGCGACCAGTTCGGCGCCGAGATCAAGGAAGCGCTGATCGTCGAACTCTACAGCCGCTGACGTGCTGCGGCCGGCGTTCGCCGGCCGCCTTGTCGACGGTCGTCCCCATCTGGCGTTTCGCCTGCCGGGCGCGAAGCGGCCGCAAGACAAAGCCCGGCGGTCCATCAGCCTTATCGGTGTAACGAGCCGAGGGTATTGACAGGAAACCCAACACTCCATGCAAACCACTCTTCTGAAGCCCAAGGCCATTCACGTCGAGCCGCTCGGCGGCCATCGCGCCAAGGCGGTGCTCGAGCCGTTCGAGCGTGGCTATGGCCACACGCTGGGCAACGCGCTGCGCCGCGTGCTGCTGTCGTCGATGGTGGGCTATGCGCCGACGGAGGTCACGATCGCCGGCGTGCTGCACGAGTACTCGGCCATCGACGGCGTGCAGGAAGACGTCGTCCACATCATGCTCAACCTGAAGGGCGTGGTGTTCCGTCTGCACAACCGCGACGAAGTCACGCTGGTGCTGCGCAAGGAAGGTGAAGGCGCGGTCACCGCGGCCGACATCCAGACCCCGCACGACGTCGAGATCATCAACCCCGACCACGTGATCGCGCACCTGTCGCAAGGCGGCAAGCTCGACATGCAGATCAAGGTCGAGAAGGGCCGCGGTTACGTGCCGGGCAACCTGCGCCGCTACGGCGACGAGCCGACCAAGGCCATCGGCCGCATCGTGCTCGACGCGTCGTTCTCGCCGGTCAAGCGTGTCAGCTACGCGGTCGAAAACGCCCGCGTCGAGCAGCGCACCGACCTCGACAAGCTGGTCATGGAGATCGAGACCAACGGCGCCATCACGCCGGAAGAAGCGATCCGCCAGTCGGCCAAGATCCTCGTCGAGCAGCTCGCCGTGTTCGCGCAGCTCGAAGGCCAGGTCAGCGACATCTTCGAACCGCAACCGCAGCGCACGCCGAACTTCGACCCGATCCTGCTGCGTCCGGTCGACGAGCTCGAGCTGACGGTGCGTTCGGCCAACTGCCTGAAGGCCGAGAACATCTACTACATCGGCGACCTGATCCAGCGCACCGAGACCGAGCTGCTGAAGACCCCGAACCTGGGTCGCAAGTCGCTCAACGAGATCAAGGAAGTGCTGGCCTCGCGCGGCCTGACGCTGGGCGCGCGCCTGGAGAACTGGCCGCCGCAAGGTCTCGACAAGCGTTGAGATCGCGGGCCCTCGCGGCCCGTCGACGTAAGAACCGCTGCGGCTCCCGGACGGGAGCCGCGGTGTCGATAGGGGCCCAGTGCCCCGGTCCCGCTCCGGTACCTGATACGGCCGGGGTCTGATAACCAAAGGAACGCGCCATGCGCCACCGCCACGGACTTCGCAAACTGAACCGCACCAGCAGCCATCGCCTCGCGATGCTGCGCAACATGGCCAACTCGCTGATCCGCCACGAGGCGATCAAGACGACCGTGCCGAAGGCCAAGGAACTGCGCACCGTCGTCGAGCCGCTGATCACGCTGGGCAAGACCCCGACGCTGGCCAACCGCCGCCTGGCTTTCGACCGCACCCGCGATCGCGAAGTCGTCAGCAAGCTGTTCAACGAACTCGGCCCGCGCTACGCCACCCGTCCGGGCGGCTACACCCGCATCCTGAAGATGGGCTTCCGCGTCGGCGACAACGCGCCGATGGCCTTCGTCGAGCTGGTCGACCGTCCGGAACCGACCGAAGAGACCACCGAAGCGGCTGCCGAGTAAGCACCGCTGGCCGTCGGGTTCCGATGGCCACCTGGGCGCCGCGCGATGCGGCGCCCCGCCGGTTCCCCGCCGGCCGGCCGCGACACCCGCTCAAGGCCAAGAACGCGCCTCCATTCCGGTGGCGCACGAATCCCGAGCTTCTTCATGCATTTACCGGCCGCCAGGTCGACTAGTTCTCGTGCGGCCGAGCGAGAATGCGTCGCATCTACAATGCGACGATGAATGTCGAAGCCGCTGCTGACGCATCAATCCTATTGCCGATGCGAGGGCGGAACCCGGCGTGGGCTTGCCGCTCCGGGCTTGCGTGTCGATCGCTCAAGGCGGTTTGGGTCGCTTCGGCTGTGGTGTTCGTCGTCGCGCTGGCGTTGCTTGCCGCACTGCCCTCGCCCCATCCCGACGTTCGGCTGTTCTCGGACGGGTGGGGAGCGTCCAGCTTCGTCGACGAGGTCTGCGCACCCGACGGGACGCCGATCTCGACGGGCGCAGCCGTGCTGCCCAAGCCTCCGGTGGTGGCGACCTTCCCGGACCGTTTCGCGCTCGCGTTGCGCTATCTGGCGTGGGGGCTGCTGCTGCCCTTGTTGTTGCCGTCGGCCTTCGCAGCCCGTCGCTGGCGCGCGCGTTCGCCAGCGTTCGTCGTGGTGCTGCTGTATGGCCTGGCGCCCGCGTACTTCCAGTGGGCGGCCAACCCGGCATTCGTGGAGTTGCGCCAGCTGCTTGCCGGTTTCTGGCTGCAGCACTGGCCGATGGATGAACGCCAGTTCGCCTGGCTCGATGCGCTGGCGATATCGCTTTGGATGCTGCTCGGCGCCGGCGTCGGGTGGTGTATCTGGACCCTCGTTTCTCGGTTCTCGCGCCTCGTGGGAGGCTCAGGTTCTCAGGCCGTGTCCGGATTGCTGCCGCTGGGACTCGTCGTGCTCTTTCTGGGACTCAGCGAACCGACCGTCGCGTTTCTGCGCGGTGAAGGCGTCGCGCTCGACCTGTTGCCGGCCTTGCGTTTGGCTGCGCTCCTGGCAGGGGGCCTGCTGAGCGGGGCATATGGCCTGCGGGTCGTGCTCACGTCCGGCCTGCCGCTGCGGCAAGCCGCGATGGCGCTGTTCGCCTGGACGTTTCCGCTGGCGCTTGGGGCTTTGCACGGTTGGGCGATGTACTTCCACTGGGTCAGCCGCTACCGCGTCTGAACACGCGCCGGGATCAATTTCCTTCAGCCACTGGCGCACCGCGACGAAAGCGTGTTATAGTCACTGTCTCAGTCGCGGGGTGGAGCAGTCTGGTAGCTCGTTGGGCTCATAACCCAAAGGTCGCAAGTTCAAATCTTGCCCCCGCAACCAAAATTCAGAAGCCCGCCTCGTGCGGGCTTCGTCGTTTCTGGCGCCGCATGCATGCACCCACGGCGGCGGAGCCGGTGATGTCCGATCTTGACGCTCTGCAAAGCTGAGCGAAGACGGGGTGACATCGGCTCAAGCGTCATCGATTTCCCGTCGAATAGACGCCGAGTGCGCCCGGCACGCAGCCCGCGTGTCGGTGGCCGCTGCAGGAATCCCGATGCGCCTTTCCTTCCGCTCGTCCCTCGTCGCCGCGCTGGCCGGCTTCATGCTGGCACTTGCCGGCCCGGCCGTCGCCGCATCGGCTGACTCCACCACCCGCCTCGTCGTCAAGTACAGGACCGATGCCCAGGCGGCGTCGAGCGACGGCGCTCGCTCGCGTGTCAAGGCGTTGGCGGCCACCGCCGGGGTCGAGATGTCGGCGCTGCGCCAGACCGCCACCGGCGCGACCGTCTACACGCTGTCCCAGCCGTTGACGCTGGCGCGGGCGCGCCAGGTCGCGGCGCGCATCGCCGCCGATTCCAGCGTGGTCTATGCGCTGCCCGACGTGCGCGTGAAGGCCGCAGCCCTGCCTGCGGATCCATACGCTTCGATGCAGTGGAGCCTGCAGGACTCGAGCGCCTACGTCGGCGCCGCCAACCTGTTCTCGGCCTGGCCGTCGAGCACCAGCCAGATCGTCGTCGCGGTCGTCGACACCGGCCTGCTGGCCCATCCCGATCTGACGGCCCACCAGATCGGCGGCTACGACTTCATTTCCGACAGCACGATGGCGGGTGACGGTGACGGCCGCGACGGCGATCCGACCGACGTCGGTGACTACTGCGTCGACGATGGCACCGACTCGTCCTGGCACGGGACCAGCGTCGCCGGGCTCATTTCCGCCGTGGCCGGCAATGGCTACGGCGTGGCCGGCGGTGCCGCGAACAACACCCGCATCCTGCACGCGCGGGCCCTCGGTCGCTGCGGTGGTTATCTGTCCGACGTCGCCGACGCCGTCGTCTGGGCGGCGGGCGGCAGCGTCAGCGGCGTGCCGGCCAACACGACGCCGGCGCGTGTCATCAACCTGAGCCTCGGCGCCGACGCCGGCACCAGCTGCTACACCTATCTGCAGGACGCCGTCGACGAAGCGGCTTCGCGCCAGGCGGTCGTCGTCGTCGCGGCCGGCAACGACGGCGCGTCCTCGGTCGGTGCGCCGGCCAACTGCACCGGCGTCATCGCCGTCGGCGCCCACACCGTCGCCGGCGACCTGGCTTCGTATTCCAACCATTCGGCCGACGTGACGCTGACCGCCCCCGGGGGCGGCAACTGCATGACGCTCGCCAGCTGCGACAGCCGGCCGACCTACACGATCGGCAACACCGGGACCCGTGCGGCGGTCACGATGACCCAGTTCACGGGCTTTGCCGGCACCTCGGCGGCGGCACCGCATGTGGCGGCGGCCGCGGCGCTGCTGCTGGCGGTGGACTCGTCGTTGACGCCGGCCCAGGTGCGTTCGCTGCTGGTGTCCACGGCGCGCAGCCATCCGTCGGGCACTTATTGCGCCTCGCATCCGGGCCAGTGCGGCGCCGGCATGCTCGACGCTGCCGCGGCCATCGCCGCGCTGCAGGGGCCGGTGGTCACGATCACCGGTGCCAGCGTCGTCACCGGCTCGGCCACCGTGACGCTGAGGGCCAGCGCCACCGGTGCCGGTTCGGGTGCCAGCTATGCCTGGACGCAGCTCTCCGGCCCCAGCGTCGTGCTGAACGGCGCGACGACGTCCACGCTGTCGTTCACCGCCCCGGCGACCAAGGGCACGCCGATGGTCTTCCAGGTGGTCGTCACCTCGAGCGACGGGAAGACGGGTTCCAGCAACTGGACCGTCAGCGTCGACAACCCCGCCGTCGCCAACCTGCCCGGCAGCTGGTCGGCGACCGCCGGCACGGCCTTCAGTACCGGGCTCGCGGGCAGCGATGCCGACGGCGACACCGTCTACTTCACGCTCGTCAGCGGGCCGACCGGCATGAGCGTCGCCGATAACGTGCTGAGCTGGGCAGATCCCGTGCAGGGCACATACACCGTGGTGCTGGCGGTCAGCGACCAGGCCGACGCGGACGCTTCCGGCGCCACCCAGGTCAGCGTCACGCTGAACGTCACCGCGGCGGGTTCGCAGAGCTCGACCGGCGGCAGCGGCGGTGGGGGCGGCGGCGCGCTGCACTGGAGCGCGCTGCTGGTCCTGGCGCTGGTACTTGCCGCGCGTCGCGTCGCACGGCGGTGAACGCGCTGCTGCTGGCCTGGCTCGCCGCCTCGGCGGTGGCGACCTTCGTCGGCCCCGAGGCGCTGGGTTACCAGCGTGCCGCGGTCGACGCCGGCCAGTGGTGGCGGCTGGTGAGCGGCGACTTCGTGCACACCAATGCCGCGCACTGGGCGCTGGATCTCGGCGCGCTGGTGCTGCTGACGGCGCTGGCGTCGCAGCGCACACGCACGGTGTTGCTGCTGGCCCTGCCGCTGCTGGCCACGGCGACGATGCTCGGCGAGCACCTGCTGCTGGGGCATGACTGGGCCGTCGGCCTGTCGGGCGCGCTGCACGGCCTGGCGCTGATGCTGGCGCTGGACCGCTGCCAGGCCGCCGTCGTGCGTCTGGTCGGCGTGCTGGCCGCGGCCAAGGTGCTGGTCGAACTGGTGTCCGGGCCCGCGGCGGCGACCGCGGCGCTGATCGGCGCGCCGGTGCTGGTGTCGCAGCATGCGCTGGGCCTCGCCGCCGGGCTGCTGTTCGCGGCCGCGGGGGCCGCGCTCGGCGCTGCGCGCCGGCCCGGGCCTTACGCGCCCCAGGCCTCGGCCTGAGGCCGGACCAGCGCGTCGAATGCCGGGCGCGCGAACAGCCAACCCTGCATCAGCGTGATGCCGCAGTCCAGCAGCGCGTCGCGTTCGCCGGCCGTCTCCACGCCTTCGGCGATCACCGTGATGCCCAGGTCCGCGCACAGCCGCGCCAGCGACTGCACGATCGTGCGCGAGCGTGGCCGGGCGTCGAGCGCACGCGTCAGCTCCATGTCGAGCTTGACGATGTCGGGCTCGAAGGCGGCCAGCAGGTTGAGCCCCGAGTAGCCCGAGCCGAAGTCGTCGAGCGCCGTCAGGAAACCGAGGCGCTTGTACTCGGTGACGATCTCGACCAGGTGGCCGACGTCGTCGACACGCTCGGTCTCGGTGATCTCGAACATGATGCGTTCGAGCGGGAAGCCGCAGGCGCCAGCGGCGCGCAGCGTCGCCTGGATGCAGGCCGAGGCGCGGTAGATCGCGTTCGGCATGAAGTTGATCGACAGCCGTTCGCGCAAGCCCAGGCGGGCCGCGGCGGCGATCGCGTCGCGACGGCAGCGCTGGTCGAAGGCGTAGCGGTTGCGCTCGTCGACCTGCGACAGCACCGAGGCCGCCGGTTCGCCGGCCTGCCCGCGCACCAGCGCCTCGTGCGCGAACACCGTGCGCGAGCCCAGATCGACGATCGGCTGGAAGGCGAACGCCAGCGGCGCGCCGAAGGCTTCGCCGTCGGCGCAGATCGAGCAGCGTCCGTCGGCGCCATGGGGGCCTCGCTGGTGCATGCGGTCTCCGTCTGAGGCCGCGTGCCGCGGCCGACGGCCAGTATCACGCCGCGGCCCGGTAGCGATCCGTGGAAAAGAAACGGCCCCGCGGCCAGAAGGCGGCGGGGCCGGGTTCAGGCGAGGGAGGTCACTTGAACGGGTGCGGGCGCGGCGTCTTGTCGCTGGACGGCGGCAGGATCGGCAGCGTGAAGCTCGGCTGGTCGCCGGTCAGCGTCTTCAGGAAGGAGACGATCTTGGCGTTCTCGTCGGGCGTGAACTTCTTGCCCAGCTGCAGCCGGCCCATGATGTCCACGGCTTCGGTCAGCGTGTTCGCCGCGCCGTCGTGGAAGTACGGGTAGGTCATCTCGACGTTGCGCAGCGTCGGCACCTTGAAGTTGAAGCGGTCGGCGTCCTTGCCGGTCACCGCGACGCGGCCCTGCGCCGGGCTGCTGGCGGTGTACGGCGCGACGACGCCCATCTTCTGGAACGAGTTGCCGCCGACGGCCGGGCCGTTGTGGCAGCCGACGCAGCCGCTTTCCTTGAACAGCTTGTAGCCGGCGAGTTCGTCGGCGTTCAGCGCATCCTTCTTGCCCAGCAGCCACTGGTCGAAACGCGAGTTCGGCGTCACCAGCGTCTTCTCGAACTCGGCGATCGCGGCGGTGACCTGGTCAATGTCGATCTTGTCCTTGCCGAAGACCTGCTTGAACTCGCGCTGGTAGGCCGGGATCGACTCCAGCACGCCGAGCGCCAGCGTGTGCGTGAACGCCATCTCGCCGGGGTTGGCGATCGGGCCGCCGGCCTGGGCCTTCAGGTCGGCCGCGCGGCCGTCCCAGAACTGGGCGACGTTGAGGCTGGAGTTCAGCACCGTCGGCGCGTTGATCGGGCCTTGCTGCCAGCGGTCGCCGATCGAAGTCGGGATGTTGTCGGTGCCACCCATCGACAGGTTGTGGCACGAGTTGCAGGAAATGAAGCCCGACTTCGAGAGTCGCGGATCGAAGTACAGCTTCTTGCCCAGTTCCACCATGCCCAGGTTCACCTGCTGCGGGGGCACGATCGGCTGGATCGGCTCCTGGCTCTGGGCGACGGCCGCGCCGATGACCAGGACGCTGGCGGCAGCCAGGGCGACCGGGGTCCAACGAATGCGCATTGCTTCTCCTCTGTCCGTCCGAGGGGAGTTGCCGGTGGCCGGGACGGCAGGTCGGGCACCGGGCGATCTGGAATCAGTCCAGACGACAGACGGATTCCAGCGGCGACCCCCTAGTCACGATCTGACGCAGCGCAAACGGTCGGAATTGAACAATCCGCAACGGGGCTCGCCCCAGGGAGAAGGCATGTCCGGGCCTGTGGCCCGCCGGCAACTGCCGCAGCGAATCGCTCGGGTTCAGGCCGGGCCGGCCGCGGCCCCCGCCTGGCGCCGGCCCCGTGCTTCGAGCACGAAGTACAGCGCGGTCGCGACGGCGAGCGGCGCGAGGTAGTAGACGGCGCGGTAGGCCAGCAGGGCCGCCAGCACCGGGCCCTGGCCCAGGCGCGCGCCCAGCAGCGCGACGAACACCGCTTCGATGACGCCCAGCCCGGCCGGCAGATGCGTCACGACGCCGGCCACCGCGGCCAGCAGCAGCGCCGTCAGCACGTCGGGGTAGGGCAGCGTGCGTCCCTGCAGCACATGGCAGACGCCGGCGATCAGCGCCCAGTTCGTCGCCGACATCGCCAGCTGCAGCAGCGCGATGCGCAGCGGCGGCAGCACCAGCTCGTGGCCGCGCAGCCGCCAGCTGCGCCGGCGCGCGAAGGCGCACAGCGCGACGTAGCTGGCTGCGGCCAGCAGCAGCGCGCCGCCCAGCAGCCGCAGGCCGGTGCGGCCCAGCTCCCAGTCCGGCGGCAGCGCCGGCGGCCGCAGCAGCAGCAGCGTGCCGCCGAGCACGAAGTAGCCCAGCCAGTTCGTCAGCAGGCTGTAGCCCAGCACACGCGTGACGACGCCGGGCGCCAGCCCCAGCTTGCCGTAGAGCTTGTAGCGCAGCGCGAAGCCGCCGACCAGGGCGCCGAGGTTGAGGTTGAAGGCGTAGGAGATGAAGCCGACCGCGGCCACGCGCGGTGCGGCCAGGCCGTGGCCGGTCAGGTGGCGGCCGATCAGGTCGTAGGTGGCGTAGAGCGCGTGGCTGGCCGCCGCCAGCGCCGCGGCGAGCGCGAGCGTCGCCGGCTCGACGCGCTGCAGCGCGTGCCAAGCCGCGCCCCAGTCCATCGACCGGGCGACGTTGGCGACGAGCGCGCCGACGGCGACGACGAAGGCGATGCCGAGCCAGCGGCGCGCGCGGGGCCACCAGGCAGGCGCGTGACGGCGCCGCGGCGTGGCCTCATCCGGCATGCAGGCGGCGCGCATCGTCGGCGCGCTCGGCCACGGGTTCCTGCGCGGCGGGTGGCTCGGCCGGCGGCGCCTCGACCAGCTGCAGCGTCGGCCGGTGCGCCGGCAGCACACGCGCCCAGATCGGGAAACGCTGGGCGAAACGCAGCACGAAGTAGCTGCGCATGCGCACCCACAGCTGCCAGCGCGGCGCCGGTTCGGGCTGCACCTCCTCGCAGCTGTGGCGTATCAGGTGCTGCAGTCGCTCACGCAGCTGCGCCGCGAAGCCGCGGTCGCGCAGCACGACGTTGGCCTCCAGGTTCAGCGACAGGCTCAGCGGGTCGAGGTTGCTCGAGCCGACCGTCGCCCAGTCGTCGTCGACGACCGCCACCTTGCCGTGCATCGGCCGGTCGCAGTATTCGTGGATGTGCACGCCGTCTCGCAGCAGGTGGTCGTAGAGCAGGCCGGCGGCGGTCTTCACGATCGGCATGTCGGGCGTGCCCTGCAGCACCAGGCGCACGTCGACGCCGCGCTTGGCCGCGCGGCGCAGTTCCTTCAGGAAACGCCAGCCGGGGAAGAAGTAGGCGTTGGCGATGATCACGCTGTGGCGCGCGGAGCGCAGCGCGGCGCGGTACTGGCGTTCGATGTCGCTGCGGTGCTCCAGGTTGTCGCGCGTGACGAGCATCGCCTGCACCGGCCCTTCGGCGCGCGGCGGCGGCAGCTGCGGGCGCTGCACCGGCGGCTCGCCGCGTGTTCCGCCGCGGATCGCGGCGATCGCGAAGCGGCGGATCGTCTCGACGATCGGCCCGCGCAGCTTCACCGAGAAGTCCTGCTTGGCCTCCGGGCCGAAGTCGGCGAGGTGGTCGGCCGAGTAGTTGATGCCGCCGACGAAAGCCGTCTCGCCGTCGACGACGACGATCTTGCGGTGCATGCGGCGCAGCACGTTGAAACGTTTGCCGAACACGCGCCAGCTCGGGTCGAAGCTGCGCAGGCGCACCCCGGCGGCGCGCAGCGAGCCGGTGAACTCGGGCGACAGGTCGGGCGAGCCGAAGCCGTCGACCATCACGTCGACCTGCACGCCGCGCCCGGCGGCCTCGATCAGCGCCGCGTGCAGCGCCAGCCCGACCTTGTCCTCGAACAGGATGAAGGTCTCCAGTAGCACCTCGTGGCGGGCGTTGCGGATGGCGTCGAAGACGGCGGGGAAGAAGGCCTCGCCGTTTTCGAGCAGTTCGACGGCATTGCCGCCGGTCCAGCGCGGGCGGCGCCTCACAGCGCGATCTCCGCGGCCAGCGGCGCGTGGTCCGACAGGTGCGCCCAGGGCCGCCGCGGCAGCGGCAGCGGCCGGTGGCCGCGTGCGTTGCGCACGTAGATGCGGTCCAGGCGCAGCAGCGGGAAACGCGCCGGGAAGGTGCGCGCCGAGCGCCCGTGCGCCTTGACGAAGACCTCGTGCAGGCCGAGGCCGCGTTCGAGCACCGGATGCGCGCGGTCGCGCCAGTCGTTGAAGTCGCCGGCGACGACTAGCGGCGCGTCGTCGGGCACCTCGCGCCGCACCAGCTCGCACAGGTGTTCGAGCTGGCGGCTGCGGTGGGCCTCGGCCAGGCCCAGGTGCACGCAGACCGCATGCACCAGCGCGCCGTCGGCCGGCAGGCGCAGCGTGCAGTGCAGCATGCCGCGCGCCTCGTGGCCGTCGACCGAGACGTCGTGGTTCGTGTGCGCGACGATGGGGTACTTGGACAGCAGCGCGTTGCCGTGGTCGCCGTGGGGATAGACGGCGTTGCGGCCGTAGGCGAACTGCGGCCACAGCTCGTCGGCGATGAACTCGTAATGCGGCGCCTGCGGCCAGCGCTCGACGCGGTCGGAGTGGTGACGGTGCGTGCCCTGCACCTCCTGCAGGAAGACGACATCGGCGTCGACGGCGCGCACCGCGTCGCGCAGCTCGTGCAGCACGAAGCGGCGGTTCAGCGCGGTGAAGCCTTTGTGCGTGTTCACGGTCAGGACGCGGATCGACGGCGGGCTCTTCATCGGGAGGGCGGTGGCAACAGAACCGCCGCCAGTGTCGGCAGGCCTGCGCGCCGCCGGTGTAGGAAGGCGCCGCCGGCCGACGACGGTGCCGGCCGCGGCGTGCTGACGGTCAGCGTGCCGGCATCCGGGGTGCCCGCGGCTGCGGGCGGTGGTGCGGACGCGGCGAGATGGCGGCGGGCCGCCGCGGCGCCCGCGGCCGGCCGGCGGCCAGGCCGCAGAACGGCCGGCCCAGCGGTGGGCGGGCCGTGCTCATCGTGAAAACCGTGTGAAGGCGAGGGACATGCCCACGCCGGGCAAGGCGGATGCCCGTGGCGGCCGCGGGTCCATCGCCGCGGCCGGCGGGCCTCAGGCGACCGGGGTGGCGCGTGCCCGGGTGCGAGAGCGCCGGCCGACGCCGTCGATCGCCGGCTGCGCGGCGGGCTTGGCGGGCACGGCGGCGGCCTTGCTGCGGCGCGGTTTGGCGCCGTTCGTCGCTGCCGGCGCCGCTGCGGGCTCCGGCTTCGCGGCCACCGCGGCGCGCCGCTTCGGCTTGGCCGCCGGCGCCGCCGCGTCGTCCAGGCGCTTGCGCGCCGCCAGCGCCAGCCGGCGCACGCGCGCGATGTCGCGGTCGGTGATGACGCCGTTGACGCCCGAGATCGCGGCCAGCTTCATGCCGTGCTTCAGCCCCAGCTTGTAGATCTCGCGCACCTTCTCCCACTCGATCGCGCGGCCGACGGTGAAGTTCTCGAAGCGGCCTTCCAGCGCCAGCACGATGGTCTCGGCCAGGCAGGCGTAGGCCACGCCCGGCGGCAGGCCGATGTTCTTCATCTTCACGTGGCCGGGCAGCTGGATCTCGCCGGACTCGATGACCAGCACGTCGGGGCGCTTGGCCACGTCCTCGGGCGACAGGTCCAGCGGTCGCGCGACGTCGGTGATCACGCAGCCGGGCTTGACCTTCATGATGTCCAGCACCTTCTTGCCGGCGCCCGAGGTCGCGGTGACGATCATGTCCATCTCGGCGATGTGCGTGTCGGCCTTGGCGCTGAGCACGATCTTCGCGTCGGGCGTCTGGCGCAGGATGGACTCCTGCAGCGCCAGCAGCTTGGCGGTCTCGGGCGAGACCAGCGTCACCTCCTCGGCGGCGCGCACCAGGAGCCGCGCGCAGGCCGAGCCGATGGCGCCGGTGGCGCCGACGACCATGGCCTTGAACTTCACGCGTTCGTCGCCCTGCGGCGGCTCGACGAGCCGCAGCCGCAGCAGCGCGTCGTGCGCCGCCCACAGCGCGCCCGAGGCGCTGTAGCTGTTGCCGGTGGTGATCGGCAGCGTCGCGCGCCGCGCCACCGTCGCGCCAGCGTCGCCGACGACCTTGGTGAACGCGCCCAGGCCCATGATCTGGGCGCCGAGCTTGCGCGCCATCTCGGCGGCCGCCAGCAGCCGGCGGTAGGTGAACTCCGGCGGGTGGCTCATGATCTCGCGCGGCGTGCCGCCCACCGAGATCAGCCAGCCCTCGGCCTCGGCGCCGGTCGGCGACTTGATGCCCTCGATCTTCGAGTAGACGAAGGGCGGCGCGTAGGCCATCGCCTTCTCCAGCGAGTCCATCAAGAGCGGCGGCGAGACCTTGGACAGCATCTCGATCGGCTTGACCTTCTTGAAGTACTCCTGCGACAGCGGGTGGATGACGAAGGCGAAGCGGTTCTTGCGCTGGAAGCCGTTGGGGTACAGCACACGCGGGCGCGCGTCCAGGGTCTGGATCAGCTCGAGGTAGTCGTCGTCGTAGAGCGTGCCCGGCGCCTTGCCGGTGGCCGCGAGGATCATCGCGTCGAGCAGCTCGTGGCCGAGCACCTGGCCCTGCACCACCGGTGAGGCGTCGACGATCATCGCCACGCCCTTCTCGCGGAAGGCTTCCAGCCGCGCGTCGTTGACGGTCGCGGTGACGATCGTCTTGCCGGCCAGCTCCTCGGTGCCGAAGCGGTCGAGCTCGTGCACCGGCGCGACGATGACGGTGGCCTTCTTCATCGCCTGGCGCAGCACGTGCTCGGTCCAGCGCTCCAGCAGCGTGGCGCTTGGCAATCGTTTGGGCGCCCAGCCGGCGACGTAGTGCGAGCCGGTGGCGTACAGCGACAGCGCGTCCAGCGAGGTCAGCAGCTTGGGCACGCCCAGCTGCAGCAGCGGGTCGGCGAAGAACAGGTTGGGCGTGAACTCGGCCATCGCCGAGGCCAGCTTGCGGTTGGCGACGCCGGAGAAGAACAGCACCAGCGCGTTGTCGAAATAGCGCCCGAGATCGGCCTGCACGTGGCGCAGCGCCCATTCGAGATAGATTTCGGCCAGGTGATCGCCGGTGGTCCACGGCGCGTGTTTCAGCGGGGCGGCCAGTTCGGCGCCGCCGGTCGTCGCGCCCAGGCTGCGTGCGTCGGGCCCGGCGCCGATGGCGATCGCGGCGGCGCGACGGTCCCAGTAGGCCAGGCGCCGTGCGGCGACCGCGGTGTCGCCGTCGGTGCCGATGCGCCGCACGCGCAGCGGCTGGCCGAGCAGCGTGGTACGGAAGTCGAAGTCTTGCGCCGCTGCGCCGAGGCTGATGCCGATCACGCTCTTCATACGTTCTTCGCGCCAGAGTGGACCCGGGACGGGCATGGTGGAGGGTTGACGAGATGGCCAACTTGATCGGGGACATGGCCCGCACCGTCGGGCTGCCCAAGCTGAAGCAGGCGGCAGGCCTGGTGACGAAGCGGCTGCCGATACCGCAGCCCCTCTTGATCGTAGGGCCGGGAGCGAGCGCCAAGCTCGGCCAGGCGATCGGGGATTTCACCCATCGGAAGGTCTTGCTGGTCACCGACGCGACGGTGATGAAGCTCGGCCTGGCCGAACCCTTGCGCGCCGCGCTGGCCGCGGCGGGCACCGAGGTCGTGGTCTTCGACCGCGTCGAGCCCGACGCGCCGATCCCGCTGATCGAAGCCGGCATCACGCTGCTGCGCGACGAGGGCTGCGACGCCATCGTCGCCTTCGGCGGCGGCTCGGTGATGGACGCGGCCAAGGTCATCGGCCTGGCGGTGGCCAACGGCAAGCCGCCGCGGGCGCTGGTCGGCTACTTCAAGGGCCTGCACGGGCCGCTGCCGCTGTACGCGGTGCCGACGACCGCCGGCACCGGCAGCGAGGTCACCGTCGCCGCGGTGATCTCCGACCCGAAGGCTGCGCGCAAGCTGGTCGTCGCCGACACGCGGCTGGTGCCGCGCATGGCGGCGCTGGACCCGGAGCTGATGGTCGGCCTGCCGCCGGCGATCACCGCCGCCACCGGCATGGACGCGCTGACACACGCCGTCGAGGCCTACATCGGTGACTGGTGCACCGACACCACCGACCGCTGGGCGCTGGCCGCGGTCGGCATGGTCTTCGAGCAGCTGGAGCGCGCCGTCAGCGACGGCGGCGATCTCGTCGCGCGCGAGCGCATGGCGCTGGCCTCGACCTACGCCGGCCTGGCGTTCACGCGTGCCAACGTCGGCAACGTGCACGCGATCGCGCACCAGTTGGGCGGCCTGTACCACGTGCCGCACGGGCTGGCCAACGCCATCGTGCTGCCGGCGGTGCTGCGCTTCTCGGCGCCGAACTGCGAGCCGCGGCTGGCGGCGCTGGCGCGGCGCGCCGGGGTCGGCGCCGCCGACGACGGCGACACGACGCTGGCGCACAAGTTCATCGACGCGGTGGCCGAGCTGAACCGGCGCATCGGCATCCCGGCGACGGTCGACGCGCTGCGTGCCGCCGACATCCCGAAGCTTGCCCAGGCCGCCTGCCGCGAGGCCGACGCCAACTACCCGGTGCCGCGTGTGATGACGCCGGGCGACTGCGAGGCCATCCTGCGTTCGCTGCTGCCGGCCAAGGCGCCGGCGCGCAGGCGTGCGGTGGCGAAGAAGCCTGCGGCGCGCAAGAAGGCGGCCGCGCCGGCCTGATCAGCGCAGCGCGAGTTCGGGGCCGAGCTCGCGCAGCCAGGCCAGCACGGCCGGCTCGGGCCAGTGCCAGGGCTGGTCGAAACCCGGCGTGCCTTCGCGCGGGTGCCACTGCTGCAGCACCCAGCGCTTGGCGCCGGCGGTCTTCAGCGTCACCGCCATCTTCGCCAGCGTCTCGTCGCTCTGCAGCGCCGGGTGGTAGGTGGTGCGGATCTCGTGGTCGACGCCGCTGGCGACGACCGCCGCCAGCGCCTCGTGCACCGGCGCGCCGCTGCACGGGCGGCCGGTCAGCGCGTCGTGGCCGGCGAGGTCGGTCTTCAGGTCCAGGCCGACCCAGTCCAGCTGCGGCAGCAGCGCGGCCAGCTTCTGCGGATAGATGCCGGCGCTGTGCAGGCCGACGGCGAAACCCAGGCCGCGCGCGGTGGCCACGGCCTCGGGCAGCGCCGGGTCCAGCGTCGGCTCGCCGCCGCTGAAGACGACGCCGTCGAGCAGCCCGCGGCGGCGCGCCAGCGTCGCGACGACCTCGTCCCAGTGCGGGCCGGCGGCGCCGTCGCGGCGCTGCAGCGCCGGGTTGTGGCAGTAGACGCAGCGCCAGGGGCAGCCCTGGACGAAGACGACCGCCGCGAGGCGGTCGGGCCAGTCGGTCGTGCTCAGCGGCTGGAAGCCGCCGACGGCCAGGGCTTCAGGCGCAGCCACACTCGACGGTGGCCGTCACGTCGGCGGCCGCGGCGGCCGGACGCCCCGGCTCGTCGAAGTAGCGGCGGTCGAGGAACTCGCCCTGCTTGCCGATGTTGAACGAGGCCATCGGACGGTGATAGCCCATCACGCGCGTCCAGACTTCGCAGCGCGTGCGTTCGTGTTCTTCGAGCTGCGGGTGGACGAGCGGGGTCTGGCTGTGGCTCATGGTCTTCCTTTGTGGTGGTCGGGCCGTCAGGCGGCCGGGGTGGCGCGTGCGGCCTTGGCGGCCTTGCGTGCCAGGGCTTCCTCGTCGCACTTCGGGCAGAACGCGTGCTCGCCGGCGAGGTAGCCGTGTTTCGGGCAGATCGAGAATGTCGGCGTCACCGTGATGTAGGGCAGCCGGTAGCGTTCGAGCGAACGCCGCACCAGGTCGCGGCAGGCGCGTGCCGACGAGACGCGTTCGCCCAGGTACAGGTGCAGCACGGTGCCGCCGGTGTACTTGCGCTGCAGTTCCTCCTGGCGCTCCAGCGCCTCGAAGGGGTCGGTCGTGAAGCCGACCGGCAGCTGCGAGGAGTTCGTGTAGTACGGGCGCTCGGCCGTGCCGGCCTGCAGGATGCCGGGCAGGCGCTTCCTGTCTTCCTTCGCGAAGCGGTAGGTCGTGCCTTCGGCCGGCGTCGCCTCCAGGTTGTAGAGGTGGCCGGTCTCCTCCTGCAACTCGACGATGCGCGCGCGGATGTGGTCCAGGTAGCGCACCGCCATCGCGTGGCCTTCGGGCGAGGTGATGTCGCTGCGGTCGGCCGTGAAGTTGCGGATCATCTCGTTGATCCCGTTCACGCCGATCGTCGAGAAGTGGTTGCGCAGCGTGCCGAGGTAGCGCTTGGTGTACGGGAACAGGCCGCTGTCGATGTGGCCCTGGATGACCTTGCGCTTGATCTCCAGGCTGGTGCGCGCGATGTCGATGAGGCGGTCGGTGCGCGCCAGCAGGCCGGCTTCGTCGCCGGCGTGCAGATAGCCCAGGCGGGCGCAGTTGATCGTCACCACGCCCAGCGAGCCGGTCTGCTCGGCCGATCCGAACAGGCCGTTGCCGCGCTTGAGCAGTTCGCGCAGGTCCAGCTGCAGCCGGCAGCACATCGAGCGCACCATGTTCGGCTGCAGGTCCGAGTTCAGGAAGTTCTGGAAGTACGGCAGCCCGTACTTGGCCGTCATCTCGAACAGCGGCAGCGTGTTCGGGTGATCCCAGTCGAAGTCGCTGGTGATGTTGTAGGTCGGGATCGGGAAGGTGAACGAGCGGCCCTTGGCGTCGCCTTCCATCATCACGTCGATGTAGGCGCGGTTGATCATGTCCATCTCGGCCTGGAGATCGCCGTAGGCGAACGGCATCTCCCGGCCGCCGATCACCGGCACCTGCTCGCGCAGGTCCTCGGGGCAGGTCCAGTCGAAGGTCAGGTTGGTGAACGGCGTCTGCGTGCCCCAGCGCGACGGCACGTTCAGGTTGTAGATCAGCTCCTGCAGGCTCTGGCGCACCTGGTCGTAGCTCAGCCCGTCCTTGCGGATGAAGGGCGCGAGATAGGTGTTGAACGAGCTGAAGGCCTGGGCGCCGGCCCATTCGTTCTGCAGCGTGCCGAGGAAGTTGACGATCTGGCCGACGGCGCTGGACAGGTGTTTGGGCGGGCCGGCCTCGACCTTGCCCGGCACGCCGTTCAGGCCTTCGTGCAGCAGCGTGCGCAGCGACCAGCCGGCGCAGTAGCCCGACAGCATGTCCAGGTCGTGGATGTGCAGGTCGGCCTCGCGGTGGGCGATGCCCACTTCCGGCGGGTAGACGTGGTTGAGCCAGTAGTTGGCGACGACCTTGCCCGAGACATTGAGGATCAGCCCGCCCAGCGAGTAGCCCTGGTTGGCGTTGGCGTTGACGCGCCAGTCCTGGCGCGCCAGGTACTCGTTGACCGAACGCTCGACGTCGACGGCGACGCTGCGGTCCTGGCGCAGCGCGCGGCGCTGCTCGCGGTAGACGATGTAGGCACGCGCGGTGTCGAAGTGCCCGGCCTGCTGCAGCACGCGCTCGACCTCGTCCTGGATCTGCTCGACGCCGGTGACGCGGCGGTGCAGGCGTTCGGTGACTTGGCGCGTCAGCTCGGCGGCGCGTTCGGCGTCGTATTCGCCGGTGGCGGCGCCGGCGCGTGCCAGCGCGTCTTCGATCTTGGACGGGTCGAAGGCGACGGTGCGGCCTTCACGCTTGATGACCGCCAGCGGGGCGGTCTGGGTGTCGGCAGAGGGGGGCGGGGCGGCGTCGGACATGCGCTTTGACACTATCTATGGTGTGTAGGCGGCGAACGATACCCAACCGCTAGCGTCAAGCGGCCTCGAACTCGGCCGCACTTGATGCAGTGCAAGTTCGCTGCGCGAAGGGCTTGCGCCGGCCGCCGCGTGGCGCTTGGCCTGCCGGTCGCGGGCGCACGACCCTGCTGGCGGTGTGGTGTCGATGCCGTTTCGGTGCGTCGGCCGGTGCGCGGTTCGCACCGCTCTTGACGTCCCGCAAGCCGCCGGCGGGGCCGGCGCCTAGACTCCGCCCGCCATGCAACAGCCCCCCTTCGCGGCGCCCGAACTGGTCTGCCCCGCGGGCTCTCTGCGGGCCCTCCAGTTGGCCGTCGACGCCGGCGCCGACACGGTCTACCTGGGCCTGAAGAACGCCACCAACGCCCGGAACTTCGCCGGCCTGAACTTCGACGACGCCCAGGTGCGCGAGGGCATCGCCTACGCGCACAAGCGCGGCCGCAAGGTCCTGATGGCGCTGAACACCTTCGCCCAGTCGGCGGACGTGACGCCCTGGTACCGCGCGGTCGACACCGCAGTCGACTTCGGCGCCGACGCGCTGATCTGCGCCGACACCGCGGTGATGGCCTACGCCACGCGCACGCACCCCGAGCTGCGTCTGCACCTGTCGGTGCAGGCCTCGGCGACGAGCTACGAGGCGATCAACTTCTACCAGCGCCACTACAACATCCAGCGCGCGGTGCTGCCGCGCGTGCTGACGCTGCAGCAGGTGCAGCACGTGCTGCGCAACACCTCGGTCGAGATCGAGTGCTTCGCCTTCGGCAGCCTGTGCGTGATGGTCGAAGGCCGCTGCACGCTGTCGTCCTACGCCACCGGCCAGTCACCGAACAACGTCGGCGTCTGCTCGCCGCCGTCGGCGGTGCGCTGGACCGACACGCCGACCGGCGTCGAGTCGCGCCTGGGCGGCATGCTGATCGACCACTACGCGCCCGACGAGCCGCGCGGCTATCCGACGATCTGCAAGGGCCGCTTCGTCGTCGAAGGCAAGCGCGACTACGCGATCGAGGAGCCGACCAGCCTGAACACGCTGGCCATCCTGCCCGAGCTGATGAAGATGGGCGTCAAGGCGCTGAAGATCGAAGGCCGCCAGCGCAGCCCCGCCTACACCGAGCAGGTCACCAAGGTCTGGCGCCAGGCGATCGACGCGGCCAAGGCCTCGCCCGACCGCTTCAGCGTGCAGCCGACCTGGACCGCCACGCTGGGCCACCTCGCCGAAGGCCAGCAGCACACCCTCGGCGCCCTGGACCGCCCCTGGCGGTAAGAGCATGAGTTCCGAACGCATTTCGCTGACCGTCGGCCCGGTGCTGACCTACTGGACGCGCCAGTCGCTGATGGATTTCTACGCCGGCGTCGCCGAATCGGCCGCCGACACCGTCGTGCTGGGCGAGGTCGTCTGCTCGCGCCGCTACGAGTTCAAGCTCGACGACTGGCTGGACCTGGCCGCCGACCTGCGCGCCGCCGGCAAGGAGATCGTGCTCGCGACGCAGGGCCTGATCGAGTCCGAAGCCGACCTGCGCGTCGTTCGCCGCATCGCCGAGCAGCGCGACTACCTCGTCGAGGCCGGTGACGCCTCGGCGCTGGCGGTGCTCGAACAGGCCGGCGTGCCGTTCGCGATCGGCCCGCACCTGAACGTCTACAGCCGTGCCGCGCTCGAAGAGCACGCCGGTTTCGGCGCCGTGCGCTGGACGGCGCCGGCCGAGCTGCCGCTGGAAGCGATGGGCCGCATCAACCCGGCCGCCGACCCGGTGAAGGCCGGCGAGACGCCGGTGGCCACCGAGGCCTTCGGCTTCGGCCGCATGCCGCTGGCGTTCTCGGCGCGCTGCTTCACCGCGCGCCACCACCGGCTGAACAAGGACCAGTGCGAGTTCCGCTGCCAGGACTACCCCGACGGCCTGCTGCTGTCGACCAGCGACGGCAAGCCCTTCCTGGTGCTCAACGGCATCCAGACCCAGGGCGCGGCGCAGCACTGCCTGATCGAGCAGCGCGAGCAGATCGTCGCCAACGGCGTGCGCCGTCTGCGCCTGTCGCCGTGCTCGCAGCACTTCACCACCGTGCTCGCCTGCTTCGAGCAGGTGATGAACCAGGGCGCGCCGGCGGCCGCCGCGCGCCGTGAACTCGAGGCCATCGCGCTGCCGGGCGGTCTGGCCAACGGATACGCGCAAGGTCGCGCCGGCATGGAATGGAAAGCCGCATGAGCACCAAATCGCACGCCTTCGTCGCGCCGCGTTCGCTGGCCGAACTGCACGCGCTGGCCGCCGCCAAGGTCAAGCCCATCGTTCAGCGCCTGCCGATGCAGCCGCCGAGCCTGGTGCTGGCGCTGGCGATGAACAAGCTGCTGCTGCCTCGCCTGCCGGCCGACGCCAAGGCGGCGCTGTCGGGCCGCAGCGTCGAGGTCGCGGTCACCGACCTCGGCCTGGCGATGAAGCTGCAGCTCGGCGAACGCGGCTTCGTGCTCGCGCCGCAGAGCAAGCCGGTCGCGCTGCGCATCGCCGCCGCGCTGCCCGACTACCTGCGCCTGCTGCGTGGCGAGGACGACGCCGACCGCCTGTTCTTCGAGCGCGCCCTCGTGATGGAAGGCGACACCGAGATGGGCCTGGTGCTGAAGAACACGCTCGACGCGCTCGGGCCGCTGTTCCGGTTTTGATCCCGTTCAACTGTCGCTTCGATTGAAGCGGCAGTTTTTGTGAATTGGGCGGTTTTCGGCCGATCCGACGCCGATTGCCGGACTTTTTGCGCGGATAGGCCGCGCCGTTCTTGTCGATGATCAACGCGGGTATCCGAGTGTGTCGGATGCCGTCCCGATCGATCGAACAAGAACGGCATGCGCACCACCTCCTTCACCGTCCGCACCCGGCTGCTCGCCAGCTTCGGCCTGCTCGCATCCCTCGTCCTGGTCGTCAGCGCGTTCGCGCTGAACGCGCAGTGGCGCAGTTACCGGCTGTTCGCCGGCTACGTCAACGAGGACGCCCGGCGGCTGCGCCTGTCCAACCAGGTGCTCGATGCCGCGAATGCCCGGGCGATCGGGGCCCGTGACCTCGTCATCGTCGACAGCGACGGCGACCGGGCCAAGCTCAAGGCCGTCGTCGGCGAGGCCGACGCCCGGGTGCAGGAACGGCTGGCGAAGCTGAAGCAGGCGATCGCGGCCGCCGACGACGTCGGCCCGCGCGAACGTGAACTGTTCGCCGAGATCGAACGCATCGAATCCGAGTACGGCCCGGTCGCGCGTGCGATCGTCGAACTCGGCGCCTCCGGCCAGCGTGAGGAGGCGGTTCGTCGCATCGATGAACGCTGTCGCCCGCTGCTGGCACGGCTGATCACCGCCGCCGATGCCTATGTCGAGCACGGCAACCAGCTGGCCGCCGAACACGTCGGCCTGGCCGACGCGTCCTTTGCCGCCCAGCGCTGGCTGCTGCTGGGCATCGCGCTGTCGGCGCTGGGGCTGGCCGGGGCGCTCGCGCACCTCGTGACACGAGGGCTGACGCGCTCGCTGGGGGCCGAGCCGGCCGAACTCGGCGCCGTGGCCTCGCGTGTCGCCGCCGGCGACCTGGGGCAGGTGTCGGGTGCGGACCGGGCACCCTCGGGCAGCGTGCTGGCGTCGCTGGGCGCGATGCAGCAAAGCCTGGCGCGCATCGTCGCCCAGGTGCGCACGGCCTCGGACTCGATCGCCACCGGCAGCGCGCAGATCGCCACCGGCAACGCCGACCTGTCGCAGCGTACCGAGAGCCAGGCCTCCAACCTGGCGCAGACCGCGGCCTCGATGGACGAGATGAGCGCCTCGGTGCGCCATAACTCCGAGACCGCCCGGCAGGCGACCCAGCTCGCCGGCTCGGCCAGCACCGTGGCACGCCAGGGCGGCGAGGTCGTCGGCGCGGTCGTGTCGACGATGCAGGAGATCAGCGACAGCTCGCGGCGCATCGCCGACATCACCGGCGTCATCGACGGCATCGCCTTCCAGACCAACATCCTGGCGCTGAACGCAGCGGTCGAGGCGGCGCGCGCCGGCGAGCAGGGCCGCGGTTTCGCCGTCGTCGCCGGCGAGGTGCGGTCGCTCGCCCACCGCGCTGCCGAAGCGGCGCGCGAGATCAAGACGCTGATCGGCAGCTCGGTCGAGAAGGTCGAGACCGGCTCGCGCCTGGTCGGCGACGCCGGGCGCACGATGAACGAGATCGTCACCCAGGTGCAGCGTGTGGCCGACCTGATCGGCGAGATCGGCCATGCCACCGCCGAGCAGACCGCCGGCATCTCCCAGGTCAGCAGCGCCGTCGGCGGCCTGGACCAGGCGACGCAGCAGAACGCCGCGCTGGTCGAACAGAGCGCCGCGGCCGCAGAGAGCCTGCGCCAGCAGGCCGAGCGGCTGGCGACCTTGGTCAGCGTCTTCCGCCTCGCCGGCGGCGACGCCAGAAGCGCCTGAGCCGCTGTCGCGCGACCTCGACGTCGCGCTTGATGCAAGTCATGTGCGCTGCAGCAAAACGCCTTGCACCCGGCGCCGCCCCGCGGCGCTAGGCTGAGCGCCTCACACGGCGCGGCCGCAGGCGGCCAGAATCGCTCTGTCGGCCGCATCGCCGAGACGCCAGCGAGGACGGATCCATGGGTGCTCACGAAGGCCTGATCGAGAACCTCACCTACGACGAGCTGCGTCCGGGGCAGCGCGCGCAGATGATGCGCACGCTGTCCATGGACGACATCAACGCCTTCGCGCTGGTGTCCGGCGACGTCAACCCGGCCCATGTCGACGCCGAGTACGCCGAGGGCACGCGCTTCAAGGGCGTCATCGCGCACGGCATGTGGGCCGGCGCGCTGATCTCCAGCCTGCTCGGCACCGAGTTCCCCGGCCCGGGCACGATCTACCTGGAGCAGAGCCTGCGTTTCCACCGCCCGGTGCACGTCGGCGACACGCTGACGGTGGGCGTGACGGTGGCCGAGAAGGACGACGCGACGCGCAACGTCGCGCTCGACTGCATCGTGCTCAACCAGCATGGCGACCAGGTCGTCACCGGCCGCGCGCTGGTGCGCGCGCCGACGCAGAAGATCGTGCGCCCGCGCGCCGCGATGCCGACGATGCACCTGTTCGACCCCGAGGCGCGGCTCGAAGCCTGGGTGCAGACGCTAAGCGGCCACGCGCCGGTGCGCTGCGTCGTCGTGCACCCCTGCGACGAAGGCTCGCTGCACGGCGCGCTCGACGCCCGCGCGCACGGGCTGATCGAGCCGGTGCTCGTCGGCCCGGCGCTGCGCATCCGCACGCTGGCCGAGCAGATGCAGGTCTCGCTGGACGGCCTCGAACTCGTCGACGTGCCGCACAGCCACGCCGCCGCCGTCGCCGCCGCGGCGCTGGCCGCGCGTGGCGAGGCGCAGATGCTGATGAAGGGCAGTCTGCACACCGACGAGCTGATCAAGGCCGTGCTCGACGAGACCTCGCTGCGCACCGGCCGGCGCATGTCGCACGTTTACCGCTTCGAGGTGCCGGCCTATCCGAAGCCGCTGCTCGTCACCGACGCGGCGATCAACATCGCGCCGACGCTGGCCGAGAAGGCCGACATCGTGCGCAACGCCGTCGAGCTGGCGCACGCGCTGGGCGTGCACGAACCGCGTGTCGCGCTGCTGTCGGCGGTCGAGACGGTGACGCCGCGGCTGGCCTCGACGCTGGACGCCGCGGCGCTGTGCAAGATGGCCGACCGCGGCCAGATCGCCGGCGCCTTGCTCGACGGCCCGCTGGCCTTCGACAACGCGATCTCGGTGGAGGCCGCGCGCATCAAGCACATCGAGTCGCCGGTGGCCGGCAATGCCGACATCCTCGTCGTGCCCGACCTCGAAGCCGGCAACATGCTCGCCAAGCAGCTCGAATACCTGGCCGGTGCCGCGAGTTGCGGCGTCGTGCTCGGCGCGCGTGTGCCGATCGCGCTGACCAGCCGCGCCGACGCGCCGATCTCGCGCATGGCCTCGGCGGCGCTGGCCGGCGTCGTCGCCCGCGCCATTGCCGCCGTGAAGGCCCGATGAGCGCGGCGCCGCGCGACGCGGTGCTCGCGCTCAACGCGGGCTCCTCGTCGCTGAAGTTCGGCGTCTACGAGCGACAGGGCCCGGCCTTGTGGACCGGGCTGTTCGAGGGGCTGGAACCCGGCGGCGCGCCGAGCTGGCACCTCGCCGGCGAAGCCGTGAGCGCTCTGGATCTGGCGCCGGGGCAGGACGGTTTCGCCGCCGCGCTGGACGCGCTGCTGGCCTTGCTGGCGGCGCGTGGGCGACGCCTGGCGGCGGTGGCGCACCGCGTCGTGCACGGCGGCTCGCGCTGCGTCGCGCCCTGCGTGCTCGACGCCGAACTGCTGGCCTATCTGCACACGCTGGAGCCGCTGGCGCCGCTGCACCAGCCGCACAACCTGGCCGGCGTCGCGGCGATCCACCGCGCGCTGCCGGCGCTGCCTCAGGTGGCGTGTTTCGACACCGCCTTCCACGCGACGATGCCCGAGGTCGAACGCCGGCTGCCGCTGCCGCGCCGCTTCGAGGCCAGGGGTCTGCGGCGCTACGGCTTCCACGGCCTGTCCTACGAGTCGGTCAGCGGCACGCTGGCCACCGTCTCGCCGCGCGCCGGCGGCCGGCTGCTGATGGCGCACCTGGGCAACGGCGCCAGCCTCTGCGGCGCCGTCGGCGGGCGCTCGGTCGCCTCGTCGATGGGCCTGTCGGCGCTGGACGGGCTGATGATGGGCACCCGCAGCGGCGCGTTGGACCCCGGCGTGCTGCTCTACCTGTGGCGCGACGGCTGGACGCTGGAGCAGGTCGAGCGCCTGCTCTACAAGGAATCGGGCCTGCTCGGCGTCTCCGGGCTGTCGGCCGACATGCGCACGCTGCGCGCCAGCGCCGAGCCGGCGGCGGCCGAGGCGATCGCGCTCTTCACCCACCGCCTGCTGCGCGAAGCCGGCGCCATGGTCGCCGTGCTCGGCGGGCTGGATGTGCTGGCTTTCACCGGCGGCATCGGCGAACACGACGCCCGGCTGCGCGAAGACGTCGCCGCCGCGCTGGGCTTCACCGGCCTGGTGCTGGACGCCGACGCCAACCGCGCGGCGCCGCCCGGCCGGCCGGTGCCGGTGCACGCCGCCGCCAGTGCGGTCGAGGTCTGGGTCGTGCCGACCGACGAAGGCCGGGTCGCCGCCGATGCCGCGTTCCGCCATCTCGACGGCAGCTGAGTTCCAAGGAGTCCGCATGCACAACCCGAACGTCGCCGCCGCCGTGCTCGCCGATCCGGCGCTGGACCCGGCGCTGGCCGCCGCGCGCCGCTTCGACAGCCGTTTCCACGCCGCGGTCGCGCCGGCCTTCTCGGGGCTGTCGCCGATCTCGCTGGCGCTGGCCTGGCAGGACTGGGCGCTGCACCTGGCGACGCAGCCGGCCACCGCGCTGGCGCTGGTCGCTCGCGCCCAGCAGTCCTGGCTGCAGGCCTGGGGCGAGATGCTGGGCCACGCCGAGCCCGGCAACGGTGACGCCCGTTTTGCCGCCCCGGCCTGGAAACACTGGCCCTGGGCGCCGGCGGTGCACGGCTGGCACGCCGCCGAACGCTGGTGGCAGGACGCGACCGACCTGCGTGGTGTCGACCCGCATCACCGCGAGGTCGTGCGCTTCTTCGCCCGCCAGTGGCTGGACATGCTGGCACCGTCGAATGCCGGCCTGGCCAACCCCGAGGTGCTGCAGCGCACCGTCGACCGCGGCGGCGCCAACCTCGTCGACGGCACGCTGCACGCGCTGGACGACTGGCGCCGCCAGCACGGCCTGGAGCCGCTGCGTGCGCCCGAGCGCCGTTACGAACCCGGTGTCGACGTCGCCGTGACGCCGGGCCAGGTGGTCTGGCGCAACCACCTCGTCGAGCTGATCCAGTACCTGCCGCTGACCGCCTCGGTGCAGGCCGAGCCGGTGTTCATCGTGCCGTCGTGGATCATGAAGTACTACATCCTCGACCTGTCGCCGCACAACTCGTTCGTCAAGTGGCTGGTCGAGCAGGGCCACACGGTGTTCATCCTCAGCTGGCGCAACCCCGACGAGTCGGACGCGCTGCTGGCGATGCAGGACTACCTGGAGCTCGGCATCTTCGACCCGCTGGCGCAGATCGCCCGCATGGTCCCCGGCCGGCGGGTGCACGCCTGCGGCTACTGCCTGGGCGGCACGCTGCTGTCGCTGGCCGCCGCGGCGCTGGCGCGGCCGGGGCGCATCGCTCGCGCCGAGCTGCTGCCGGAACTCGCCAGCGTCTCGCTGCTGGCCGCCGAGACCGACTTCACCGAGCCCGGCGAGATGGGCGTGCTGATCGACGAGTCGCAGGTCACGCTGCTCGAGGACATGATGGCCGAGCGCGGCTTCCTCACCGGCGCGCAGATGGCGGGCTCCTTCGCCTATCTGCATTCGCGCGACCAGGTCTGGTCGCGGCGGCTGCGCGAGTTCTGGCTCGGCGAGCCCGACAGCCCGAACGACCTGATGGCCTGGAACGCCGACCTGACGCGCATGCCCGCGGCGATGCACAGCGAGTACCTGCGCCGCTGCTACCTGCGCAACGAGATCGCCGAAGGGCGCTTCCCGGTCGAAGGGCGCGCGGTGTCGCTGTCGGACATCGCGGCGCCGATGTTCGTCGTCGGCACCGAGAAGGACCACGTCTCGCCGTGGAAGTCGGTCTACAAGATCCACCGCCTGGCCGACACCACGATCACCTTCGTGCTGACCAGCGGCGGCCACAACGCCGGCATCGTCAGCGAGCCCGGCCACGCCAACCGGCGCTACCGCATGGCGACGCGCGAGGTCGACGGCGCCTGGGTCGACCCGGAAGCCTGGGCCGAGCAGGCGCCGCGCCACGAAGGTTCGTGGTGGACCGCCTGGCACGACTGGCTGCTGGCCCACGGCAGCGGCGACACCGCCAAGGCGCGCACGCCGGCCAAGGCCGACGTCGTCTGCGCCGCGCCGGGCAGTTACGTGCACCAGTGCTGGCGTGACTAGCTTCGGGTGGCTTTGACGAAGCCAGACACGGCGGCGATCAACTCGCGCGGCCGCTCGCGGTGCGGCACGTGGCCGCAGTCCTCCAGCTCCAGCAGCACCGTGCCCGGCACTTGCCGCGCGACGCTGCGGATTTGCTCCAGCGTGCCGTAGTCGTCGCGCTCGCCCTGCACCGCGAGCAGCGGGCAGCGGATCGCCGCGACCTCGTCGACGATGGACCAGCCGCGGAAACGTTCGTCCAGCCAGACGCCGTTCCAGCCCCAGAAGGCCGAGTCGGGGTCGTCGTGCCAGCGCGCCAGCCGCGCGCGCAGGTCGCCTTCGACGTAGGCCCGGCGGGCGGCGCGCAGGCCGGCCAGCGTGAGGTCCTCGACCCACAGGTGCGGCGCGACGATCACCGCGCCGGCGGCGACGCCGGGGAAGGCCGCGGCGTGCAGCAGCGCGATCGTCGCGCCGTCGCTGTGGCCGAAGAGCCAGAGCGGCTCGCGCGCCGGGTCGAGGCCACGTTCGGCGAGCAGCGCCGGCAGCAGGTCCTGCGCCTGGCGGTGCAGATAACTCGCGTCCCAGTGTTCGTCGGCCGCGCGCGGCGTCGAGCGGCCGTAGCCGGGGCGCGAATAGACCAGCCCGCGCCAGCCGAGCGCGGCGCAGAGCCGGTCGGGGAAGTCGCGCCAGGCCGCGGCCGAACCCAGGCCTTCGTGCAGGAAGACCATGCACGGCGTGCCCGGCGGCGCGTCGCGGCCGATCTCGCGCCACTCGATGCGCACGCGGCGGCCGTCGAAGGGCAGCTCGCTGAACGAAGTCGCTTCAGGCATCGCGCGACCTTAACGCCGTGTGCCGGCTTGGACCTTTCGCGTCCGGGGCCTTGGCGCCGGCTTTTGGCATCGACGGCGCACCCGGCCCAGAATGACTTCGCTGCCTGACGGTTCCGGACGTCGGGTGGTCAGGAAGATCGAGTTACGGGGCCCTCGCGGCCCCGTTTTTTTGCCTTCAGCGAACGCGCAGCCGCGGCGCCGGGCCGGCGGCGGGGGCGACACGGCCGACGACCGCGGCGTCGCCGAAACCGTGCTCGCGGAAGATCGCCAGCACCGCGTCCAGCGCCTCGGGCGCGCAGGCGGCGAGCAGGCCGCCGCTGGTCTGCGGGTCGGTCAGCAGCGCGCGGTCCTCGGCGGCGAAGCCGTCCGGCAGTTCGACCTCGGCGCCGTAGCTCGCCCAGTTGCGCCCCGACGCGCCGGTGACGAAACCCTGGCCGGCGAGCGCACGCACGCCCGGCAGCAGCGGCACCGCGGCCCAGTCGAGCACGACGTCATGGCCCGAGCCGCGCGCCATCTCCAGCGCGTGGCCGGCGAGCGCGAAGCCGGTGACGTCGGTCAGCGCATGCACCGCGTCCAGCGCCGCGAGGTCGGGCCCCGGCGTGTTGAGCTTCGTCGTCGTCGCGATCATGCGGTCGTAGCCTTCGGCCCCGAGCGCACCCTTCTTCAGCGCCGCCGACATCACGCCGACACCCAGCGGCTTGCCCAGCACCAGCAGGTCGCCGGGCTTCGCGCCGGCGTTGCGGCGCACACGATGCGGGTGCACCAGGCCCAGCGCCACCAGGCCGTAGATCGCCTCGACCGAGTCGATCGAATGGCCGCCGGCGACCGGGATGCCGGCGGCGCGGCAGACCGAGGCGCCGCCTTCGAGCACCCGGCCGATGGTGTCGGTCGACAGCACCGCGATCGGCATGCCGACCAGCGCCAGCGCCAGGATCGGCTTGCCACCCATCGCGTAAACGTCGGACAGCGCGTTGGTCGCGGCGATGCGGCCGAAGTCGAAGGGGTCGTCGACGATCGGCATGAAGAAGTCGGTCGTCGCGACCAGCGCCTGCTCGTCGTTGACCTGGTAGACCGCGGCGTCGTCGCTGGTCTCGATGCCGACCAGCAGCTCGGGCGGCACCGGCATCGCCGTCGCGCCGCGCAGGATCTGCGTCAGCACGCCCGGGGCGATCTTGCAGCCGCAGCCGCCGCCGTGCGACAGCGAGGTCAGACGGGGTTCTGCAGGGGCGGGGGCGGTGGTCATCGGCGGCTTTCGCAAAAACGGATCGGCCGCGAGCATAGTCCCGCCAGGGAAACCGAGCGCCTGCGCGGGCCGCGCCGAAATTCCATAATCGCGCCCCCCAAACCGCGCCCCAGGGAGAGCCGATGTTCCACCGCCTGATGTCGCGTGCGCTGCGCGCCGCCGTCTTCGCCGCCGCTTTCACCGCCGTCGGCGCCCAGGCGCAGCAGGTGCTGCGCATCACCGCGATCCCCGACGAGTCGCCGACCGAACTGGCGCGCAAGGCCGCGCCGCTGGTCAAGTACCTCGAGAGCAAGCTCGGCATGAAGGTCGAGTACACGCCGGTGACCGACTACGCCGCCGCCGTCGAGACGCTCGTGACGCGCAAGATCGACCTCGCCTGGTTCGGCGGCTTCACCTTCGTGCAGGCCAACATCCGCTCCGGCGGCCAGGTGATCCCGCTGGTGCAGCGCGAGGAGGACCAGAAGTTCCGCTCGGTCTTCGTCACCGCCGATCCGGCGGTGCGCTCGCTGGCCGACATCAAGGGCCGCGACTTCAGCTTCGGCTCGCAGAGCTCGACCTCGGGCCACCTGATGCCGCGCAGCTTCCTGATGCAGGCCGGGCTGGAACCTGACCGCGACTTCCGCCGCGTCGCCTACAGCGGCGCGCACGACGCCACGGTGGCCGCGGTCGCCGCCGGCAAGGTGGCCGCCGGGGCGCTGAACATCTCGGTCTGGGAGAAGCTGGTGGCCGACAAGAAGGTCGACACCGAGCGTGTGCGCGTCTTCTACACGACGCCGGCCTACTACGACTACAACTGGACCGTGCACGCCCAGATGCCGGCGGCGCTGCGCGAGAAGATCAAGGCCGCGTTCCTGGCGCTGTCGCGCGACACCGCCGAAGGCCGCGAGGTGCTGGAACTGCAGCGTGCGACGCGGTTCGTGCCGACCAGCCCGGACAACTACAAGGGCATCGAGGCCGCGGCACGCGGCGCCGGCCTGATCTGAGCGCGGCCGCGATGCGCATCGCACTGGCCGCCGCCGTCGGCCGCCACCCGGCGGCCCGCGCCGACGCGCCGGCGGCCATCGACGGCCTGACGCTGGACATCGCACCGTGCGAGGCGGTGGCCGTCATCGGCCCGTCGGGCGCCGGCAAGACGACGCTGCTGCAGCTCGTCGCCGCGGCGCTGCGGCCCTCGGCCGGGCAGGTCATGCTCGACGGCGCCGACCCGTGGACGCTGCCGCGCCCGGCGCTGCAGCGCCTTAGGGGCCGGCTGTTCCTGGCGCCGCAGACGCCGCCGCTGCCGCCGCGCCAGCGTGTCGTCACCGCGGTGACCGCCGGCCGGCTGCCGGCGATGGGGTTCTGGCAGAGCCTGGCGGCGCTGCTGCATGCGCAGGACATCGGCGCCGCCGAAGCCGCGCTGGCGCGTTTCGATCTCGCCGACAAGCTCTTCGAGCGTGTCGACCGCCTGTCCGGCGGCGAGCGCCAGCGCGTCGGCCTGGCGCGTGCGCTGCTGTCGCCGGCGACGCTGTGGCTGGTCGATGAGCCGCTGTCGGCGCTGGACCCGGCGCGTGCCGCGCAGGCGCTGGCTGCCTTGCGCGACGAAGCGGCGGCGCGCGGCGTGACGCTGGTCGCCTCGCTGCACCAGGTCGACGCGGCGCTGGCCGCGTTCCCGCGCGTCATCGGCCTGCGTGACGGCCGCCTGGCCTTCGACCTGCCGGCCGCCGAGGTGACGCCGGCGCGGCTGCAGGCCTTGTACGCGGCGCGCGAGGACCTGGCGCCGGTGCTGGAAGACCTGCCGGCCGAACGGCCGCTGGTCGCCGGCCGATGCTGAACCCGGCGCGCCGCGATCCGGCCTGGGCCGGGCGGGTGTTCTGGACCGGCGTCATGCTGGTGCTGCTGTGGCCGCTGGTCGTGGCCACCGAGTTCCGGCCGCTGCGGCTGTTCGAGCCCGAGACGCTGGCCGTCACCGGGCGTTTTCTCGCCGCCTTCTTCCCGCCGGCGGTTTCGCCCGAATTCCTGGCGCTGGTCGCGAAAGCGACCTGGCGCACGGTGGCGATCGCCACCGCCGGCATCACGCTGGGGCTGCTGATCGCGGTGCCGGGCGCGCTGCTGACGGCGCGTGTGCTGTCGGTCTCGGCGCTGGCCGGGCCGATGGCGGCGCTGCCGGCGGTCGTGCGCCAGGCGGTGCGCGCCGTGCTCGTCGTGCTGCGCAGCGTGCCCGAGCTGGTCTGGGCGCTGGTCTTCGTGCGCGTCGTCGGCCTGGGCCCGACCTCGGGCGTGCTGGCGATCGCGCTGACCTACGGCGGCATGCTCGGCAAGGTCTACGCCGAGATCCTGGACAGCGGCGAGGCGGCGCCGGCGCAGGCGCTGCTGCGCCAGGGCGCCGGCCGGCTGCAGGCCTTCTTCTGGGCGCTGCTGCCGCAGAACGCGCACGAGCTGGCTTCGTACACCGTCTACCGCTGGGAGTGCGCGATCCGCTCGTCGGTGGTGCTCGGTTTCGTCGGCGCCGGCGGCCTGGGCCAGGAGCTCGACGGTTCGCTGAAGATGTTCGCCGGTGCCGAGGTGGCGACGATGCTGCTGGTCTTCGTCGCGCTGGTGGCGCTGGCCGACCGCGCCAGCGCGACGATCCGCAAGGTGCTGGGATGAGCGTGCCGCGACCGCCCGCCGACTGGCGCGTGCGCGCGCTGCTGGCCGCGCTGGCGGTGCTGGTCGTCGCCAGCTTCGTCTCGCTGGACCTGCAGTGGCGGGCCTTCTTCTCGGCCGAGGCGCTGGGCTCGATGGCGCGTTTCGTCGCCGAGTTCTTCCCGCCGGCGCACGACCCGGTGTTCGTCGCCAAGGTCGCGCGCGCTGCCGGCGAGACGCTGGCAATGTCGCTGCTGGGCACCGCGCTGGCGGCGGTCGGCGGGCTCGCGCTGGCCTTGCCGCGCGGCGGCCGGTGGCTGGCGCGCTGGCTGATGAACGCGCTGCGGGCGGTGCCCGAACTGGTCTGGGCGGCGCTGCTGCTGGTCGCCGCCGGCCTGGGGCCGATGACCGGCACGCTGGCGCTGGCGCTGCACACCACAGGCGTGCTCGGCCGGCTGTTCGGCGAGGCGATCGAGAACGCGCCGCCCGGCCCGGCCGACGCGCTGCGCGCGCAGGGCGTCGACGGCTGGCGCGTCGCCGCCTGGGCGACGCTGCCGCAGGTGCTGCCGCAGCTCGTCAGCTACACGCTGTACCGCTGGGAGAACAACATCCGCGCCGCCGCGGTGCTCGGCGTCGTCGGTGCCGGCGGGCTGGGGCAGATGCTGGCCTTCCACCTCGGTCTGTTCCAGATGGCGCGCACGGCGACGGTGCTGCTGGCGATGATCGTGCTGGTGTTGGCGGTCGACGCCGCCAGCGTCTTCGCGCGCCGGCGGCTGATGCGCTGAGCGGCCGTCCGGCCGGGGGGGCGCATGCCAAAATCCTGGCGATGAAGATCCTGCTCACCGGCGCCGCCGGTTTCATCGGCATGACCACGGCGCTGCGCCTGCTGGCGCGCGGCGACGAGGTGGTCGGGCTCGACAACCTCAACGATTACTACGACGTCCGCCTGAAGCTCGACCGCCTGGCGCGTCTGCAGGCGCTGCCGGGCTTCCGCTTCGTCAAGCTCGACGTCGCCGACCGCGCCGGCATGGAGGCGCTGTTCGCCGCCGAACGCTTCGACCGCGTCATCCACCTCGCCGCGCAGGCCGGCGTGCGCTACTCGCTGCAGAACCCGCACGCCTACATCGACAGCAACGTCGTCGGCTTCATGAACATCCTCGAGGGCTGCCGCCACACGCAGGTGCAGCACCTCGTCTACGCCTCCAGCTCCAGCGTCTACGGCGGCAACACGAAGATGCCGTTCGCCGAGCACGACAGCGTCGACCACCCGGTCAGCCTGTACGCGGCGACGAAGAAGGCCAACGAGCTGATGGCCCACACCTACAGCCATCTCTACGGCCTGCCGACGACGGGGCTGCGCTTCTTCACCGTCTACGGCCCCTGGGGCCGGCCGGACATGGCGCTGTTCCTGTTCACCAAGGCCATCCTCGAAGGCCGGCCGATCGACGTCTTCAACCACGGCCGCATGAAGCGCGACTTCACCTACGTGGACGACATCGTCGAAGGCGTGATCCGCGTGCTCGACCGCACCGCCGAGCCCGACCCGGCCTATGTGCCCGAGGCGCCGGACCCGGGCACCAGCAACGTGCCCTACCGCGTCTTCAACATCGGCAACCACCAGCCGGTGGAGCTGATGGAGTTCATCGGCCACATCGAGGCCGCGCTGGGGCGCGAGGCGCAGAAGAACCTGCTGCCGCTGCAGGACGGCGACGTGCCGGCGACCTATGCCGACGTCGACGCGCTGTCCTCGTGGACCGGCTTCGTGCCGGCCACCGACCTGCGCACCGGCATCGGCCGCTTCGTCGACTGGTACCGCGGCTACTACCGCGTCTGAGCCGAGGCCGTCGGCTCGGCCGGCGGCGGCAGCGTCTGCGCGAGCAGCTCGCGCACGTGGCGCACCGGGATCGCGTAGCTGATCCCGGACGGGAACTGGATCGCGTTCTCGCGCGTGCCGCGCACCAGCACCATGTTGACGACGGCGACGACCTCGCCGGTCTCGGCGTCGAGCACCGGCCCGCCGCTGTTGCCCGGGTAGGCGGTGGCGTCGAGCTGGAAGATGTCGAACGGCCCTTCGCGCAGCTTCTGCAGCGCGCGCGGGTCGAGCTGGCGCGAGGTGGAGGCCGGCAGCGCGATCGCGGTGATCGCCGAGATGATGCCGCGGTGCGTGACCGGCGAATAACCCAGCGCGCCGGCGATCGGAAAACCGACCAGCGCGACCGACATGCCTTCGCGTGCACCTTCGCTGTCGGCCAGCGCCAGCGGCGGCAGCGACGGGCCTTCGATCTTCAGCAGCACCAGGTCGTGTGCGCGGTCGGCGCCGACGATCTTCGCCGAGCGCGCCTCGGAGACGCGGCCGCCGCGCGCCACCAGCACCGAAAGTCTCGACAGCTGCTCGACCTCGTTGCCGCCGGGCAGCACGTGCTGGTTGGTGATGACGTAGCTGCCATCGGCGACGACGAAGCCGCTGCCGCGGAACGAAAAACGCGGACTGTCCAGCGGGTTGAAGGTGCCGACCGCGACGACGCCCGGTTTCACCGCGGCGATGACGTCGGGCAGCCCGGCGTGTGCGGCGGGCAGGGCGAAGGCCAGCAGCGCGGCGGCGAGCCACGCGCGGCGGCGGGTGTCGGGTTTCAAGTCGCCGTCCTTCGGCCGCGGTGATTCACGCGGGCGGACGGGCCGGGGATCCAGGTCGGAAGCGGGGCGCGCACGGTGCGGGCAGCATAGCATCCGGCCGGGTGCCGGCTGCCCCCGCATTCAGGCCGCGCGGCGGGCGGATCGTTCCGCCGATGCAGGCGCGTCGGGCGCCAGATCGGCGTAGGTCGTGCCGGTTTCCAGCAGGCGCACGCAGCTCAGCCACGCCGGATCCGGGGCCTCGACGCGGAAGCCGTGGAAATGGCCGACCGCGGTCGGCACCCGGCGCACGACTTCGGCGAGCACCGCCGACTCGACGCCTTCGCCCAGCTGTACCTTCAGCCAGCCGCGTGCACCGAGCGGCAGGTCGTTGGCACCGTGGGCCTGGAAGCCCTGCTGCGACAGTTCGACGACTTCCAGCGCCTGCGGGCGGTCTTCCAGCGTCAGCACCGCCGGGCACTTCAGCGAATAGCGCGGGTGGCGGCGCAGCGAGGCGCTGCCGGCCTGGTGGCCATAGGGCAGCGGCGGCAGCACGGCGGCGTACTCGGAGTTGTCGTAGATGCTGTGCAGCAGGCCCAGGCGGCGCGCATCGAGCTGGGCGAAGCAGTCGGTGCGCTGGGTGAAGAAGTAGTCCAGCAGCGCCGGCGTCATCACCGGGTTGTTGGTCGTGAAGTAGCGGCGTTCCGGCAGCTTGGCGTTGGGCAGCTCGGAGACGACGAAGTACTGGTGCAGGTCCTTGCGCGGCGGCCGGCCTTCGTAGCCGTGTTTGAACAGAGTCGGCACCTCGTGCAGGTCCAGCGTCGCACCGACGGCCGGGGCGCCGTTGGCGAAGTCATAGTGATCGACCTCGGCCGCCTGCAGGCGGCGGAAGAACAGCAGCGACTCGTAGAGTTCGATCTTCGCCGGGTTGACGGCGATGACCAGGTGCCGGGTGTCGAAGCACTGCACGCAGTAGTCGTACATGAACTTCATCAGCGGGAACAGGATCTTGCCGCCGGTGGAGCGGAACTTCGGGTGCACCGCCAGCGCCGAGATCTCGGCAATGCGGCCCGGCTGGGCGCGCACCGCGCTCAGGTCGAAGACCGACTGCAGCGGAAAGCCGAAGACACCTTCGCGGATCATCGACAGCGTGCCGACGACCTCGCCGTCCCAGAAGGCGGCGATCGTCGTCGTCGTCGGCAACGCGTGGTAGGGCGTCACCCGCAGGCCCGAGGGGTGCGGCTTCATGAAGCCGCTGGCGACGTAGGCGTCGTGCAGCAGGCGGAAGCACGCCTCCAGGTCCTGACGCGAATCGACGATGCGCAGCTCCAGCCGCGGGTCCGGTGCCGGGTCGCAATCGACCATGCGGCGGAAGATCGCGTGGCGGGTCGCCTCGGGCAGCATGCCCATCGCCGAGCGGACTCCGGCGTGGAGGTTCTTGCGCAGACTGGTGCTCATGCCTCGGTTACGGCGTGCGGCGGCGGGGCTTGAGACTTTGCAACAGCTTGTCGCAATTGAGCGTCCGGGCTTTCACGCGAGAAGGACTGCACGTTTGGGGGGCGGCCTGCTCGACGACCACCGATTCAAGGGCCCGTTGCAAGGTGTGTCAGGCGCGGGGCGCGCACTACACTTCGGCGACCGGACCCGCTCCAGGGTTTCCGCCTGCGCCGAATCCGAGGGAGCCGTGATGAACGACAACCAACACCCCGTCGAATCCTCCGAACCGGGCCACGACCCGGCGACCCCGGCCGCGGGCTTTTCCGCCCGCCGGCGCCGGTTGCTGAGGATCGCCGGCGGCGCCGCCCCGGCGTCGCTGATGCTGGTCGGCCGGCCGGTGCACGCCACCTACAACTGCGTCTCGACCTCGGCCTGGGGCTCGGCGATGGTCTCGGCCAGCGCCACGGCGAGTAGTTCGCACACCACCCCGATCGACTGCTGGTCGCTGCAGCACTGGTGTGACAACAGCTACTACTCGACCTTCGGCAAGCCCTGGGACACGCTGTGCAAGAAGCTCGGCAAGTTCTATTCGAACGGGGTCTGCGACGTCACCAACGCGCGCAAGTCGATCAAGCTGAGCGGCTGCGGGATCTCGGTCTATCCGGCCGGGCTCACCTCGGACAACAACCTTTCCGACGCCCTGCTCGGCAAGTGCACCGGGTCGAACGACTTCAACAGGTCCATCCTGGTTGCGCAGCTGAACCAGTTCCTGCTGGCCAGCTCCAGCCTGTCGCCGACGCGCTGCGCCCCGGCACCCGACATCAACACGATGGCCAAGGGCTCTTTCCAGCTCGGTGGCGGCAAGTCCTGGGGCAAGAGCGAGATCACGGACTACGTGAAGAAGAACTACCTGTCGCGTCCGAACTGACGCGCCGGCCGTGCTCTGGACGCTCGCTCCCCGGCCCGCGGTGCTGCTGCGCACCTGGGACGACGATGCGAGCGGCATCGCCTACGACGAACGCAACGGCGATACCTTCGTGCTCGGGCCGCTGGCCCTGGAGTTGATCGCCATGCTGCGCGAGGGCGGTGCCCGTGGCTCGGTCGCCCTGCTCGACGAACTGGCCCACGACCTGGGCCCGGACACGCCGGCCACGCTGGCGGCCGACATCGAGGCCGAACTGGCCCGGCTCTCGGAACGCGGATTGGTCCTGTCGCTGCCGTCCACTTGAAGCTCTCGGAACTCGATCGGGCGTCGCTGGAGCGGCGCCTGCACGGCGACGGCCTGTGCCTGGACCTGCATCCGTTCACCGCGCGCGTGCGCTCGCCGCTGCCGGCGCTGGCCGACGCGGTGGCGCTGCTGTACGCCGACTTCCCGCTCGCACCCGACGACGGCTTCGTCGACTTCCACCTCGAGATCCGCACCCTGCCGCGCTGGCTGCCCTGGCGCGAGCGGCGCGCGCGTTTCGTCTTCGACGGCCTGCCGGCCTTCGTCGGCCTGCCGGCGCGCCAGGCGCCGACGATGCTCGAATGGGGCCTGAACTGGTGCGTCGCCGCGCATGCCCACCAGTTCCTCGTCTGCCACGCCGCGGTGCTGGAGCGTGACGGCCGCGCACTCGTGCTGCCGGCGCCGCCGGGCTCGGGCAAGAGCACGCTGACGGCGGTGCTGGCGCACCGCGGCTGGCGCCTGCTGTCCGACGAACTCGCGCTGCTCGACCCGGCGACCGGTCGGGTGCACGGCATGGCGCGTTCGGTGAACCTGAAGAACGCCTCGATCGCGCTCGTCGCCGGCCGCGTGCCCGAGGCCGTGATCTCGCCGCCGGTGCCCGACACGCTGAAAGGCACGGTGGCGCTGATGCGGCCGCCGGCCGAGGCCGTGCGCCGGCGCGCCGAACCGGCGCTGCCCGCCTGGGTGGTGCTGCCGCGCTGGCAGGCCGGCGCGCGCGCGGCTTTCGAGCGCATCGACCGCGCCGAGGCCGCGTTGCTGCTGGCCGAGCAGTCCTTCAACTACCACGTGCTCGGCCGCGAAGGCTTCGAGCTGCTGACGGCGATGGTCGGCCGCACGCGCTGCCTGCGCTTCAGCTACGGCTCGCTCGATGAACTGGTGCCGGCCTTCGACGCGCTCGCCGCGGGGGACGTCGCATGAGGCGCAGCCTGCTCGTCGACGTGCTGCTCGAGCCCGCGCGCGCCGCGGCGCTGCCGCCGGCCGGCTGGGACCTGCTCGTGCGCCAGGCGCGGCGCGCCAACCTGATCGCGCGGCTGCACGACGTGCTGGTCGATGCCGGCGTGCCGGCGCCAGCCGCGGCGCAGGCGCACCTGACGGCCGCACGCCGCATCGCCGACGCCCAGCGCCAGCGCATGCGCTGGGAGCTGGACCGTGTCGCCGAGGCGCTGGCCGGCGCGACGCCGCAGGCCGTCGTGCTCAAGGGCGGCGCCTACCTGGCGCTGGACCTGCCGCTGGCGCGCTCGCGCCTGTACGGTGACCTGGACCTGCTGGTGCCGCGTGCGGCGCTGGCCGAGGTCGAGAGCCGGCTGCTGATCCACGGCTGGATCGTCGAGTCGCTGTCGGCCTACGACGAGCAGTACTACCGGCGCTGGATGCACGAGCTGCCGCCGATGCGCCACCGCCGCCGCGGCACCGTGCTCGACGTGCACCACACGCTGCTGCCGCTGACCTCGCGCACCGCGCTGGCGACGCCGGCGCTGTTCGAGGACCTGCGCCCGCTGGCCGCCTGGCCCGGGCTGTCGACCTTCGCGCCGCCGGACCTGCTGCTGCACAGCGCGACGCACCTGTTCCACGAAGGCGAGTTCGCCAACGGCTTGCGCGACCTGTTCGACCTGGACGCGCTGGTGCGCCAGTTCGGCGCCGAGCCCGGCTACTGGGACCGCACGGTGGAACGCGCCGGGCGGCTGGGCCTGCGCCGCCCGCTGCACTACGCGCTGCGCCACAGCGAACGCGTGCTGGGCACGCCGGTGCCGCCGCAGATCCAGCGTGAACTGATGCGCTCGGCGCCGGCCTGGCCGCTGCCGATGCTGCTGGATGCCTGCTACGACCGCGCGCTGCAGCCGCAGCACGCGAGCTGCGAGACGCCGGCCGCGCCGGCGGCGCGGCTGGCGCTGTACGTGCGCTCGCACTGGCTGCGCATGCCGCTGCCGCTGCTGGTGCGCCATCTGGCGCGCAAGGCCTGGCGGCGTCTCACCGGCGCCGAGCTGCGCGAGCAGGAAGCCGCGCACCGCCAGGCCGGCTGAGCGCCCGGCCTCAGCCCTCGCGCGTGAAATCGCGCTCGGGCCTTCGACTGGCGTGCAAGGCCTTCCGGCCTTGCACGTCCGCTCTCAGCTCGCCTTCTTCAGCAGTTCGGCGACCTCGGTCTGGCCGTCGAAGCCCGCGCCGAGCTTGGCGAGCTTGTCGAGCTCGGCCTTCGCGCCGGCCTTGTCGCCCGATTGCAGCAGCAGCTTGGCCAGCGTCAGCCGCAGCGTCGGCGCCTCGGGCGCCCGCTGAACGGTGTCCTTCTGCATCGCCAGCGCGCGCGGCAGCTGGCCTTCGGCGGCCGCCGCCAGCGCCAGCGTGTCGCGCAGCGCCGGCTGGCCCGGGGCGACGCTGTTGGCCTTCTCGGCCATCGCCAGCGCGCCCGGCTTGCCCTGCTTGAGCAGCAGCCAGGCGACGTTGTTCAGCGCTAGCGGGTTGTTCGGCTGGCGTGCCAGCACCTCGCGGTAGCGCGCCTCGGCGCCGGCCCAGTCCTGGCGCGCGAGCGCGAGGTCGCCGAGGTGGAAGCGGAACGCCAGGTCGTCCGGGTGCTGCTTCTGCCAGCTGGCGGCAAGACGCTCGGCCTCGTCGCCGTGGCCGGTGGCGGCGAGCGCGTTGTGCAGCCGGATCGCGCTGTCCGGGCCAGGCGCCTTCTGCACCGCGGTGCGCAGCACGGCCAGCGCCGCGTCGGGCTTGCGCCGCGCCAGTTCGACCTCGGCTTCGGCGACGTAACCGGCGGCTTCCGCCGGGCGCTGCTTCTGGATCTCGCGCGCCAGCGCGACGGCCTCGCCGTAGCGGCCGTCGCCGGTGTACAGGCCGATCAGCGCACGCTGTGCCGGCAGCAGCCTGGGCGTCAGGTCGAGCGCCGACTTCAGCGCCCGCTCGGCCCCGGCCATGTCCTTCAGGCCGGCGTAGGCGTCGCTCTGGCCCAGGAGCCCCGCGGGCGAACGCGGCAGGAGCTGCGACAGCTTCTGGAAGCTCGTCAGCGCCTGCTGGTAGTCGTGGTTGGCCAGTTCGGCGCGGGCCTGGGCCGACAGCAGCTCGGCGCTGCTGGGCAGGGCCGTCGTGGCGTCGCGCGCGGCGGCGACGGCGCCGCGCGTGTCGCGCCGCGCGAGGCGGTCGTCGATCAGCCGCAGCCGCGGCAGCGCTTCGCCGGGTGCGGCCTTCACCGCGGCGGCGAACTGGGCGCTGACGGCGTCGGCACCGGCGCCGGTGCGTTCCATCCACTCGGCCAGGGCGAGCATCGCGCGCCAGTTCTTCGGATCGCGCGCGATCTCGGCGTCGAAACGCTGGCGTGCCGCGGCGGCGTTGCCGTCGGCCAGGTCCAGCGCGGCCAGGCTGGCCACGGCCGGGAAGTAGGCCGGATCGCGCTTCGCGGCGCGCTCGAAGGCCGCGCGCGCGCCGGCGCGGTCGCCACCGGCGAGCAGCACGCGCCCGCGCAGCAGCTCGGGCATCGGATCCTTGGGCCGCTTGGCGTCGAGCGCGTCGATCGCCTTCAACGCCTTGGCACGCTCGCCGCGGCGCAGGTGCGAGGCGATCAGCGCCATGTCGGCACCGACGCCGGCGTCGCCGGCCGCCAGGGACTCCAGTTCGCCCATCCCGGCGGCGTCGCCGCGGCCGATCTTGCCCAGCGCCAGCGCGGTGCGCGCCCGCGGGTCCTGCGGCGCCAGCTTGGCGGCCTGCGCGAACGCGGCCTCGGCCTGGCGCGCCTCGCCGTTCTGCAGGTGGGCCTGTCCGGCCAGCAGCAGCGTCTCGGCGCGCGGCTTGCCGCCGTCGAGCTCAGGCTGCAGCAGTGCCAGTGCCTTGTCGGCCTGGCCGCCTCGGAGGTAGATCTGGGCCAGCAGCCCGGTCGCCAGCGGCATGCCGGGCTGCAGCTGAACGGCCTTGGCGAGCAGCGTCTCGGCCTGCGGCAGCGCGCGCAACTGGAACTCGGCGGCGCCGGCGAGTTGCAGCACGACCGGGCTGTTCGGCGTCGCCTGCACCAGCGGCTGGGTCAGCTTGCGCACGCCTTCGTAGTCGCCGCGAAGGTAGGCGATCTGGGCCTGCAGCAGCTGGGTGCCGGCGAGCCCGGGCAGCGTCTTGGCGAGCTGCTGCACGTGGGCTTCGGCGGCTTCGAGCTGACCGCCGGCGACGAGCAGGCCGACCAGGGCCTGGTGGGCCGTCATCTTGCGCGGGTCGGCTTCGACCGCGTGGCGGTAGGCGGCCAGCGCGGCGTCGCGGTCGTGGCGGCCGTACTGTTCGAGCTGGCCCTTCAGCAGCCAGGCGTCGGCCTGCTTCGGGTCGGCGGCGGTCATGCGCTCGACGAGCGCCAGCGCGCCGTCGAGGTCCTCGCGCGCCGCCAGCATGCGCGCCTTCAGCAGCATCGCCGGCGCCCAGTCGGGCTGCGCCTTCAGCGCTGCGTCGACGGCTGCGCCAGCCTTCTCGGCCTGGTCGAGCCGCAGGTAGGCCTGGGCGAGCGTCGTCGCCAGGTCGGCGTCGGCGGCCGGCTGGCCCAGCGTCGTCGCGGCCCAGGTCTGCACGATGCGGCGTTCTTCGCCGGTGGCCAGCAGCGCCCGGGCCAGCGGCGGCACGACGCGAGCATCGGGCAGCTTCAGTTGCGCCGCCTTGCGCAGCTCGACGCTGGCGCCGGCGGCGTCGCCGCTCGCCAGCAGCGTCGTGCCCAGCAGCAGCCGGGCCTCGGCGAGGTCGGGGTTCTTCTGCAGCGCGGACTTCAGCGAGATCGTCGCCGACTTGGTGTCGTGCTGGGCCAGCGACTGCTGCGCGGATGCGAGCAGTTCGTCTGCGGACGGGCCCCCACAGGCGGCCACGAGCGCCGCGATGGCGATCGCGGCGACAGTACGGGTATGGCTCATGACAAGGTCTTTAGCAAGCGGCTGACTTCGGCCTGGCCGTTGAACTTGGCGCCCATCTTGGCCAACCCTTGGAGTTCACCTCGCGCACCGTCCTTGTCGCCGGCCAGGATCAGCAGGCGGGCGAGGTTGAGGCGGTAGTCCGGCACCTCGGGGGCCTTGGCGATGGCCTCGCGCTGGGTCTGCAGCGCGCGCGGCATCTGCTTGTCGGCGGCCAGCGCCAGCGCCAGCGTGTCCAGCAGCGAGGCGTTGCCGGGCGACAGCTGCAACGCGTGCTCGGCGACGGCGACCGCCCCCGGCTTGCCCTGCTGCACCATCAGCCAGGCGATGTTGTTCTGGGCCAGCGCATCGTTCGGACGCAGCGCCGCGACCTTGCGGTAATGCGCCTCGGAAGAGGCGAACTGGCGCTGCTCCAGCGCCACCCCCGCCAGATGGTTCTGGAACTCGGCATCGCGCGGGTATTCGCGCTCCCAGGCGGCCGCGAAGCGCTCGGCATCGGCCTGTCGGCCGGCCATCATCATCAACGCGTGCAGCCGCATCGCGACCGGGGTGGTGCGGCTGCGCTGCAGCGCCGTGCGCGTTGCATCAAGCGCAGCGGCCCACTGCTTCTGGCCGGATCGGACCTCGGCTTCCATCAGCAGCCCGACGGCCTCCTTCGGGGCGCTGCTTCTGCACCGTCCGAGCGACCGCGAGCGCGTCGTCGTAGCGCTTGTCCCGCATCGCAAGCTGCACCAGACGTTGCTGCGCTTGCAGGTAGTCCGGCGTGGTCTTCAGCAGCCGCTCCAGCGTGTCGGTGGCCTTCTCGGTGTTCTTGACGTTGAGGTAGGCGTCGGCCAGCCGCATCTGCGGACCCGGCAACTCCGGCTGGGCGGCTGCGGCCTTTCCGAAGGAGGCCAGCGCCTGCTGCAGGTCGCTGGTGGCGAGCTGGGCGCGACCGAGGGCGTCGAGCAGTCGCATGTCGTCGGGCAGCGCGGCGACGGCCTCGTTGGCCGCGGTCAGCGCTGCCTTGTTCTCTCCCTGGCCCAGGTGGTGCTCGATCAGCAGCAGTCGGGGCGTGGCCTCGCCCGGATTGGTCTTGACCGCGTTCGCCAGCAGCGAAGCAATCTCCGACGGTTTCGCGCCCGCGCGCTGGCGCAGGTCGGCGACGGCGAGCAGTGCGCGGTAGTCGTGCGGGTCGCGTGCCAGCAGCGCCTCGAAGCGTTTGCGCGCATCCTCGGGCTTGTTCTGGGCAACGTCGATTGCGGCCAAGCCGGCAACGGCGGGGAAGTAGGCGGGGTCCAGCTCGGCCGCCTTCGCGTAAGCGGCGCGCGCGCCGGCTGCGTCGGCGCGCTGTCCGAGGATGCGTCCGCGCAGGAAGTAGGGTAGCGGCTCCTTCTCGATCTTCTTTTGCAGCCGGTCGACCGCGGCAAGCGCGGCGTCGGGCTGCTGGCGTCGCAGCCGGGCGCTGATCAGCGCCAGGTCGGCGTAGGTGCCCGGGTCGTGCGTGGCGATGTCCTCGAGCTTGGCGAAGCCCTCGTCGACCCGGCCCTTGGAGATTTCCGTCAGCGCCAGTGCGGTCGAGACCTTCGGGTCCTTGGGGTCCAAGGTCGCGGCGCGCGAGAAGTAGCGTTCGGCCATCGCCACATCGCCATTCTGTAGGTGGGCCTCGGCGGCCAGCGCCAGTGTCGCGGCGTCTTGCCGGGGGAGGTCCAGGATGGGCTTGATCGCGGCCAGCGCTTTGGTCGGCTGGCCCGAGCGCAGCTGCGTCTGAGCCAGCAGCCGACGCGCCGTCACCAGCTCGGGCTCCTGCTGGATGGCCCGGTTCAGATAGGTCTCGGCGAGCAGCAGCCGGCCGTCGCGCAGTTCGATGGCCCCGGCCAGTTGCAGCAGTCGCACACTGGTCGGCGCCGTCTTCAGCAACTGCTGCACGCTGTCGCGCGCCTGCTTGATGTCGCCGTCCACGAGCGCGACCTGGGCACCGTAATAGCGTGTGTCCGGATTCTGCGGCAGCACCTGTTTCATCGAGGCGACCAGCGCGCGCATGCCGGCGATGTCGCCCTTCTCGAGTAGCAGCGGCACCAGCGCCGCGTACGCGGGCAGGTGGCGAGGCTCGACCTTCAGCGCTTGGCGATAGGCGGCGACGGCGCCCGCGGCGTCTCCCTGGCCCCAGCGCAGCACGTTGCCCTTCAGGAGCCACGCGTTCGCGTTGTTCGGGTCGTCGGCGAGTATCCCGTCCAGGCGCGCGATCGTCTGCGCCGGCTTCTCGTTGCGCACCTGAAGGCGTGCGTCCTGCAGCCGGGCGGCGATGTTCTTCGGGTTCAACCGCAAGGCCTGATCGACCGCGGCCTGGCTGCGGTCGGCCTGCCCCTGCGCGGCGAAAGCCAGCGCCACCTGGGCCTTCAATTCGGCGGCCGCAACCGGGTCCGGCAGTTCGACACGCGCATACAGGTCGCCGACCTGCTTGGCCTCGCCGCGCGCCAGCATCACCTTGGCGAGCAGCGGCAGCACCAGGCTGTCCTGGTAGCGCAGGTCGTGCGCCTTGCCCAGCTCGATCTCTGCGGCGGGGAGATCGCCACCTTCCAGCAGCGTCTTGCCCAGCAGGTAGCGCGCCTCGCTCGACTGGGGATCCTGCTGCAGCGCCGCCTTCAGCTCGATGATGGCCGCGCCGCGGTCGTTGGCCGCCAGATGGGTCTTGGCCGCGGCGATGCTTTCATCCGCGGACTTGCGCCCGCAACCAGCCATCGTCGTCGCGAGCGCCGCCGCGATGGCGGCTGCCATCGCGATGCGCTGGAAGTGAAGTCTCACGTTGTCCCCCTGTTGCTTGCCGTTCATTTGATGGCCAGCCGGTGCATCAGGTCGTAGAGCGTCGGCCGGCTGATGCCGAGCAGCTCCGAGGCCTTGACGATGTTGTTGTTGGCGCGCGCCAGCGCCGCGATCACCGTCTGGCGTTCGGCGGCCTCGCGCGCGGCGCGCAGGTCGAACTCGGACGCCGCGGCGGCGCCGTCGTCGCGCGTCGGAACCTTCAGGCCCATGTCCTGGGCGGTGACGCGGGCGCCGTCGGCCATGATCGACGCGCGCTTGACGACGTTGAGCAGCTCGCGCACGTTGCCCGGCCACGGGTGGGCGTCGATGGCCTGCAGAGCGTCCTCGCTGAAGACCAGCGAGCCGCGGCGCTGCTCCTGCGCGAAGCGGCGCAGGAAGGCGTGCGCCAGCAGCACCGCGTCGCCCTGGCGGGTTCGCAGCGGCGGGATCTTCACCTCGATCTCGGCGAGGCGGTAGTACAGGTCCTCGCGGAAGCGGCCTTCGGCGATCAGCGCCTGCAGGTCCTGGTGGGTGGCGCCGACGACGCGCACGTCGACCGGGATCTCCTGGCGCGCGCCCAGGCGCTCGATCTTGCGCTCCTGCAGGAAGCGCAGCAGCTTGGCCTGCAGCGCCGCAGGCAGGTCGCCGATCTCGTCGAGCATCAGCGTGCCGCCGTTCGCCGTCTCGATCTTGCCCGGCGTCGTCTTGGCGGCGCCGGTGAACGCGCCCCTCTCGTAGCCGAAGAGCTCGCTCTCGAGCAGGTTCTCGGGGATCGCGGCGCAGTTGATGGCGACGAAGCGCCCATTGCGGCGCGAGGCCTGGTGCAGGCCCTGCGCCAGTACCTCCTTGCCGGTGCCGCTCTCGCCGAGCAGCAGCACCGTCGCGTCGCTGGAGGCGACGCGCTCGACCATGCGCGAGATGCGCAGCATCTCGGGGTCGCGCGTCATCAGCCCCGACAGCGCGTCGGGCTGCTGCAGCGCCTGCAGGCGGCGGTTCTCGGCCTGCAACTCGGCCAGGCGCATCGCGCGTTCGATCGTCAGCCCCAGCACCTCGGGATCGAAGGGCTTGGCGAGGAAGTCGTAGGCGCCCAGGGCCACGGCGCGCAAGGCGTTGGCCTGGTCGTTCTGCCCGGTCAGCACGATGACCTTGACGTGCGGGTCCAGGTCCAGCAGCTGCTCGAGCAGCTTGAAGCCTTCGGAGACCGAGTCGGGGTCGGGCGGCAGGCCCAGGTCCATCGTGACGACGGTGGGCTGAACGCGGCGGTACTGCAGGATCGCGGCTTCGCGGTCGGCGGCGGTGGCGCAGTCGTAACGGTCGAGCGACCACTTGATCTGCTTCTGCAGCGCGAGGTCGTCCTCGACGATCAGCACGCGGCCGGCGGTGTCGGGGTTCAGGCTCATGCGGACATCCGGAGGTCGGAAGAGGCGTGGGTCTCGAACAGCGGCATCAGCAGCGTGATGACGGTGCCTTCGCCGACGCGGCTGGCGACGTCGATCGTGCCGCCGAGCTCGCGCAGGTACTGGAAGCTCTCGTAGGAGCCGATGCCCATCCCGCTCGTCTTGGTGCTGCTGAACGGGCGGAAGAGCTTGTTGCGGATGAAGTCCTCGCTCATGCCGGTGCCGGTGTCGCCGACCTCGATCCTGACCTGGCCGCCGTGGCGGGCGCTGCGCACCCAGACGCGGCCTTCGGGCGGTGTCGCGTCCAGCGCGTTGTGCACGAGGTGGCCGAGCACGCGCTCCAGGCGATCCTCGTGCCCACGCGTGGCCAGGCCGGCGGCGCACTCGGTCTCGACGCGGCGCCCGGCGCTGTGCGCACTGGCGGCGATGCGCTCGACGATCGGCTGGATCTCGACGCCGCGCGCGCCGCCGGGCGGCGTCGCGCCCTCGCGCAGCTGCAGCATCAGGCGGCGCATCTTCTCGAGCGAACTTTCCACCGTCATCAGCATGTCTTGCTGGAACTCCGGGTTGGCGTGCAGGCGCTGGGCATTCTTCATCATCAGCGACAGCTGGGTGACGATGTTCTTCAAGTCGTGCACGACGAAGGCCGACATGCGGTTGAAGGCCTCGAACTTGCGCGCCTCCAGCAGTGCCTCGGTGGCCTGCATCTGCGCCAGGATGCCGGCGGCCTGGCGTGCGGCGGTCTTCAGCAGGTCGCGCACCTCCCAGTTCAGCTCTAGCGGCGTGCGCGGCCGGCCCAGCGTGACGAAGCCCAGCAGCTCGCCGGCCACCGGCAGCGGCACGACCAGCCAGGTGTCCGTGCCCTCGGCCAGCCAGGACGGGAGCGCCAGGCTGCCGTAGCGCCGCGGCGCGTCGCGGAACTCGTCGAGGTCGATGACCCAGCCCGGGTCGCCGAGGAAGGCGACGAGCGCCGAGTCGGCGCCCTCGGCGGCGTCGACCTCGGCGGTGTTCCAGCGCGCGGCCTGGCGGTACACGCCGTCGGCGCCGCCGCGCAGCCACAGGCCGCCGGACGGCGACTCGACCATGTTCGCGAGCCCGCGCACGACCAGCCCGCCGATCTCCTGCGGCGAGCCGCGCGAGGACAGCATCGCCGTGAAGCGCAGCCACTCCTCGCGGTAGTCGTAGCGGTAGCTGAAGAAGTGCTTGCCGACGAAGACGCGCAGCCGTGCGCGCGCCGCACCGGATAGCACCAGCACACCGAGCCCGAGCACGCCGACGGCGGCGAGCACGATCTGCAGGCCGCGGCCCCACTCGCCGCCGAAATAACGCACCCAGTAGCCGAGCCCGGCCATCACCAGCAGGTAGGCGCCGACGAGGATCAGCGTCGCCGAATAGAAGGCGGCCGAGCGCGAGACCTGCAGGCCCCGGATCCAGTCGCGGCGGCGGCGTGCGGCCACCAGCAGCCAGGGCATCGCCAGCGCGACGACCAGGCCGCGCACGCCGAGCGCATCGGCGTCCAGGCGACCGAACAGCACGCCCTCGGCGTAGACGTAGAGGTCGAAGGCGAACAGCAGTGCGAGCCCCAGGCACACCGGCTTGGCGTTCCAGCGCGAGTCCTCGGGCAGGTTGCGGAAGATCTGCTCGACCAGCACCAGCCCGACGACGGCGATCAGCAGCCAGCCGCCGAAGAGCAGGCGCAGCATGGCCGCGGGTTCTCGGGCCAGCGCGACGCCGGCCAGGGTGCACAGCGCGACGAGTAGCCCAAGACCTGCCGCGATGCGCAGCGGGCGCAGGGCGGGATCGGCCGAGTCGCGGCCCGTGGGCTCGAGCAGCGCCAGCATGAAGCGCAGCCACAGTCCCAGGCGCGACAGGTCCAGCAGCGCCGCGCAGTAGGCGCCGGCGACCGTCGGCTGGGCGGTCTGCCAGAACGATGCCAGCGCCCAGGCGACGGTGGCCATGAGCGCGGCGAGGAAGTTCTGCGCGTTGCGGCCGTGCTGCTCGCGCCATTCCTTGCCGCGCGCGAGCGACAGCACGAAGCCGGCATGGACCAGCGCCGCGAGCGCGAAACCGAGCAGGGCGAGTTCGGCCTCGGGGCGTTCCATGGTTCAGGCTGCGCCGGCGGGCGCTCCGTGGACGGAGCGGAGGATTCTAGGAGTCCCGCCGGACGGTCAGCGCGCCCCCTTGCCCGTCAGCACGACGCCGACCGTCTCGAACAGCACGACGAGGTCGAGGAACAAGGAGTGGTTCTTCACGTAGTAGAGGTCGTACTGCAGCTTCTGCTGCGAGTCCTCGACGGTGGAACCGTACTGGTAGCGCACCTGGGCCCAGCCGGTGACACCCGGCTTGACGCTGTGGCGCACGGCGAAGAACGGGATCTCGCGCGTCAGTTGCTCGACGAAGAACGGGCGCTCCGGGCGCGGGCCGACAAGGCTCATCTCGCCCTTGAGCACGTTGAACAGCTGCGGCAGCTCGTCGATGCGCAGCAGCCGGATGACGTGGCCGACACGCGTGACGCGGTCGTCGCGCGCCGTCGCCCAGCGCGGCTTGCCGTCCTTCTCGGCGTCGGTGCGCATGCTGCGGAACTTGGTCACCATGAAGCTGGTGCCGCCCAGGCCGACACGCTCCTGGCTGTAGAAGACCGGGCCGCGGCTGTCGAGCTTGATCACCAGCGCCGTCAGCAGCATCACCGGCGTCGCCAGCACGATCAGCAGGGTGCTGAACAGGATGTCGAACAGGCGCTTGATCGTCGTGCGCAGCGCGCCCTGGTTGAAGCCCTCGCCGAAGATCAGCCAGCCGGCGTTGACGAAGTCGATGCGGATCTGGCCCAGGCGCTTCTCGAAGTGCGTCGACAGGTCGTAGACCTTGACGCCGAAGAGCTTGCAGTCGAGCAGCTGGCGCAGCGGCATGCTGCCCGAGCGGCGCTCGGTCAGCGCGACGATGATCTCGTCGACGCCGAGCTGCTTGGCCAGCGTCGGCAGCGGCTGGTCGGAGCTGAGGATCCGGCCCTCGTCGACGGCCGCTTCCTTCTCGTTCGGGCCGGGCACGAAGCCGACGATCTCGACGCTGGGGTCGGAAGCCTCCAGCGTCTGCGCGACGATGTGCGCCGCCGTGCCCGTGCCGAAGATCATCACCCGCACACGGTCATGATCGCGTGCGCCCCAGTGGGTGACGTAGACCCGGCGCGCGACGACCGCCGCCACGCCGGCCATCGCGGCGACCTGCACGATGTGACGGTCGGGCGTGGCTTCGGGCAGCAGACCGAAGGTCAGCCAGGCCAGCGGCAGCGCGATGACCAGCATCGCCACCGCGCGGGCGCAGGTCTGGACCGGCGTCAGGTTCGGGCCGCGCTGGTAGATGCCGGTCGCGGCGCTGATGACGACCATGCCGGCGGTCAGCGACAGCATGTGCGGGCCGGCCACCGACAGCAGGTCGGCCGAGTGGCCGAACGGCACGATGAAGATGGCGACCAGCATCAGCACCAGCAGGGCGCAGTCCGACGACACCTGAAGGACGGTCTGGCGGTGCACGTAGTGGCTGAAGATGCGGATCATGATCGCTTCCGGGATGACGGCTTCGGGACGACCTTCACCCGGCGCATGGCGCGTGCTGGTGATGTCGACGACCGGTGCCGTGGCCCGGCCGGGAGTGTGTGTAGCGTTTGCAAGCAGGCGTGACCTGTGCGGGCACTGTAGGGATCGCCCCGAGGCAGCTACAACCCCCGGCTCGCGGGATCGGCTTCCCTAGCGCGCTGAAGGGTGCGAAACCGTGACTTCGGTCATGAAGTGGTTCCTTTCCGATTCCTGCGGATGGGCCGTCCGTCGCGAAGGCGGTTCTGGGGCATGGCGGCCGTTGCTTCGCGCGAACAAAAGAAAACGGGGGGCCTAGGCCCCCCGTCATCGAGCTCGAAGCGTCGATCAGCTGCGGCGGCGACGCGAAGCCGCAAAGCCTGCGGTTCCGAGGGCCAGGCCGACCAGAGCGAGCGTGCCCGGTTCCGGCACGCCGTTGACGGCGGAGTTGAAGTCGGTCTGGGCGACGAAGTCCGGGCTGCCGAGGCCGAGGCCGTTGACCGGGCCCACGTTCGGCGTGTAGCCGCTGCCGTTGACCTGGCCGGCGTAGTTCGCGGCCTGGTGGCTGGCGTCACAGGTCGAGGCGCTGGACGTACCGAGCGCGCCGCCGTTCTGGGTGGTGTTGAAGCAGTCCGACGGATCCGTCGTGCCGAACGGCAGGCCGATCGAGATGTTCTGATAGTCCAGGAAGAAGCCGGTCAGCGTCGTGATGAAGAACGCCGCGTCGAGAGAGACGCCGCTGGTGCCGACCTGCAGCTTGCCTTGCGAGCCGCTGCCGGTCACGGTCTGCTGCCCGGCGTACTGGTCAGCACCGAAACCGTCGAGCACGCTGAGCGGGGCCAGGCTGTCGACGGTGAAGTTGCCGAACACGTTGGCAGCGACGCCGGACAGGCGGCCGATCAGGACGCCGTCGTTGAAGCCGGAGCCGGTCAGGTCGCTCGCGTTCGGGGTGGGGTCGTAATAGAACTCGAGCCAGCCGGCGCCGGTGGAGCGGAAGCCGGCCGTCGGGTTGCCACCGTTGGCGGCGCCGGTCGGATCCGAAGACACGACACGCTCGGTGTAGCTGGCCACCATCGTGATTTCGCCGAAACCGCTGGGCAGCGAGATCGAGCTGTTCGTGCCAGCCAGGGTGTAGCCCGTCAGTTTGGCGTGCGTGTACACCTGGAATTCGGTGCTGCCGCTGCCGGCGTTGAAGTTGGCGATCGCCTGGTTGCCGTTCTGGGCCAGGAAGCTGGTCTGCGACCAGTCGAGCGCGGTCACTTCGACAGGGGCCAGGCCACCGGCGCCGTCGAGGTCCAGGATCAGGCCGGCGTGGGCAGGGCCGGCGACGGCGAATGCACTGCTGATCAGTGCGCCCAGGATGCTCTTGCGCATTCGGACTCCTTGAGGTTCGTTGCAGGTCTGGGCGGCGTGCCCTGCCTTGCGGGTCTGAAAAGCAACCGCTGTGCCACTGCACGCAAGTGCTTGTCGCGCAAGGGAATACGGTGGATTTGGCACCGTCTTCCGAAACCGGGTGTAAAGGCGCCCGACAGGCCTGCCGGCGATGCCGACGCTCAGCCCTGCGTGCGATCGATGCGTTCGGCCACCCGCAGCGCGTTGGCGGCGATCGTCAGACTGGGGTTGGTGCCGCCGCTGGACGGAAAGAACGAGCTGTCGACGACGTAGACGTTGTCCAGCTCGTGCACGCGGTTGTCGCGGTCGAGCACGCTGTCGCGCGGGTCGTCGCCGAAGCGGCAGGTGCCGCAGACGTGGGCGATGCGCTGGTTGTTCGCCATCTGGTTCAACCGGCGCCAGCGCCGCCCGTGCAGGGCCTGACCGACGAGCCCACGCAGCCGCCGCATGCGCTCGTGTGCCTCCGGTTGCAACCGGTACTCCAGCAGCACCCGCCCCGGGTCGCCGGGGTCCGGCTGAACGCGGTTGGCGGCATAGGGCAGGTCCTCGGCGATCGTCGCCAGCGTGATCCAGCCTTCGCTGAGGTCGTGCAGCACCGGCGTCATCAGCGGCCGCGCCAGAGCCAGCGCCGGGGCGGCCCAGCCCCAACGCGAGGCCCGCAGATCCGCGGCCAGCGAACCCAGCAGCATCGGCGCCGGCGGCAGCCGGCCGAAAGATTGCAGCGTGCCCAGCTTGATCCCGTCGTCGACGTAGAAATCGTTGCAGGCGATCTCCTTGCGGCGGTTGTCGAAGGCCTCGCAGGTGGCGGCGGGGCGCACCAGGTACAGGTCGATCATGTGGCGCATCAGGCAGCGCCCGACCAGGCCCGAACCGTTGCCCAGGCCTTCGCCGCCGGCCGAGCGCAGCAGGATCAGCGGCGACTGCAGCGCGCCGGCGGCCAGAATCACGCGCCGCGCGCGCAGTTCGACGGCGCGGCCGCCGACCAGCGCGTGCACGCCGGTAGCCCGCCGGCCTTCGGCCGCCAGCGCCAGCACGCGGCAGCCATGCAGCAGCGCCGCACCGTGCTCGCGCAGCGCCGGCTCGAGGCAGGCGTTTTCGGCGTCCCTTTTGCAGCCGTGGCGGCACAACAGGCTCTGGCAGGCGCCGCAGCCCGGCCGGTAGTCGCAGGCGCTGGGCAGACGGTACGGATGCAGCCCGCGGCCGCGCAGGAAGGCGGCGAACTCGTCGCCCGCCGCCGACAGCGGTGGCGGCGGCGGCAGGCGCGGCGGCTGCACCGCCAGCGGGTCGGCGTCGCCACGCACACCGTAGAGCACCTCGGCCTGTTCGTAGTAGGGACGCAGTTCGTCCAGCGTCACCGGCCAGCGTTCGACGACCGCGGCCTGCGCCGCGCCGGTGCCGAAGCGGCCCGGTTCGAAGTCCGATGGCGCGAAGCGCTCCATCGCCATGCCGTAGAGCGCGCTCGATCCGCCCGGGCCCTGGCCGATGAAGGGCGTGAACGCGTGTTCACGCGGGCCGCTGCGATCGACGATGGTGTCGGTGCAGCGCCCGCCGGCGGCCAGCAGCGCCGGGTCGGGCCGGCCGCTGGCGGCGTGCCGCGGGCCGCCGGCCATCTCCGGGTACTCGCCGCGCAGCGGCATCTCGCCGCGGTCGCCTGCCTCGCAGAACAGGACCTCGCGGCCAGCCCGTGCGAGAGCGTGGCCGATCGTCGCGCCGCCGATGCCGGTGCCGACGACGATCGTGTCCCAGAGCCGGTCCAGGCCTTCGGGCGGCGGACGTTTGGCGCTCATGCCGGCTCCCTTGTCGCGCCGACGGCTTCGGCGACATAGCCCGCGAAAGCGCCGCGCGCGTCACCGGCGCCCAGGCGGCGAATGTGCTCGCGCGCTGGCGGCTGCTGCAGCAGCCGGCGCACGGCGCTGCCGACGCCGGCGGCGGTCAGCCGGTCGGCGCGCAGTGCGATGCCGGCACCGGCGGCCTCGATGCCGCGCATGTTGAGCATCTGGTCCATGTTCGAGCACAGACCCAGCACCGGTGTGCCGGCTGCCAGCGCCTGCTGCGCGGTCGGGCTGCCGCCGTTGCAGACGACGAGCACGGCGCGTGCGGCCGCAGCCTCGCCGGGCAGGTAGTCGGCGACGCGCACGCCGGCACGCGCGCGCGGCGCGGGCGCTCCGGCGGTCGCCACGATGGCCGTCGCGTCCTGCGCGCGCAGCGCGTCCAGCACCACCTCTAGCGCGGCCGGGTCCCCCGAGCTTCCCATCGTCACGTAGACCTCCCGGTCGCTTTCGGCGGGTTCGTGCCACCACGAGGGCGGCGCCAGCGGCGGGGACCACAGTACCGGTCCGAGGTGGCGGTGGTTTGCCGGTGCGCCCGGCAGCGGGAACAGCGCCGGCGAGTCGGCATAAAGCGTGTCGTCGGCGTCGGTGTAGACCCGCCGCAGGTCGTTACCCAGCGGCGCCAGGCCGCGCGCGGCGCGCACCGTGTTCAGCGGCCGGCAATGCGGCGCCAGCAGTGGCGACTGCAGCCGGTCGAATGCCGCCTGGACAATGCCCAGCGGCGCCCAGCGTGTCCAGCCGAGCACCGGCAGCGGCAGCCGCCGGTCGGGCGCGTACGGGCTCCAGTAGGCGTTGCAGATCGCTGCGTAGCGCACCCCGGCGAGCCGGGCGCTGGCCGACAGCGACAGGCGGAAATCGCCGACCACCAGATCGGGTCGGCAGCTGTCGAGCAGGGCGAGGTCGTCGTCGACGGCCGTCTGCAGTTCGGCGGCCGTCAGCAGCGGAGCGCCCTGGCGCAAGCGGCCGGCGAAACGTTCGGGGGCGACGCCGGCCAGCGGCCGCCAGCGCGAGCCGTCGGCGCCGAGGAATCGACGGGCGTGCTCCGGGCAGGCGAAGCTGCAGTCGTAGCGCAGCGGGTCCAGCGCGGCCATCAGCGCGGCCGGCCGCGCGACGTGGGCCAGTGTCGCCGCCTCGGCGACGAAGAGCACGCGCGGACGGCGGGGCGGGGCGTGCGTTGCCATGCCGTCGCGCGCCGTGCTCAGAAGTAGAAGGTGCCGATGACCGAGGCCGAGCGCCGGATCGTCGTGATGCCGAACTCGCTCCAGTCGTCGCCGTGGTTGTCCTGCAACTGCATCGCCAGGTCCCAGCGCGGCATCTTGTAGCGCAGTTCCAGCCAGGCCATGCGGCTGCGGTCGCTGCGGTTGAACTTGGTCAGCGCGGTGAGGTCCAGGTTCTTGACGAACAGGTCGCGCTGCACGGCGTAGACCAGCCAGGCGTCACGCGCGGCGTTGTCCTGCAGTGCGGTCGCGGCGGTGTAGTAGGCGCCGGCGGCGGCGGGGCTGGCCGCCAGTGTCTTCCAGCCGTCGCGGTCGAGCGCGGCACCGTTGTACTGATACTCGCCGGTCAGCGACAGCTTGCCGGAGGTAGTGTAGGTCAGGCCGGCGCTCGTGCGGTGGTGGCTGCGCTCGCCGCCGTCCAGGCCCAGCGCCTGGTCCAGCAGCGTGTGGTCGCGGCTCCAGGACCATTCGGCATGGCCGACCAGGGACTGCGCCAGAAGCGCCGTCGTGCTCGCGCCAAGACGCGGCGACTCGCCGTCGGCGTCGTGCACCAGCCAGCGTGCGCTCCAGCTTTCGCTGAAACGCGTGCCGACGACGATCTGGCCACGGTTGCGGTGGTTGGTCGCGCCCAGGTCGGCGCTGAAGCGTTCGCTGCTGGCCTCGTTCTCGAGCTTGGGCGAGAAGGCGGCTTCGAGCGTCAGGTTGCGCCACAGACGCTGGCCGCGCAGCATGACGCTGCCGAGCCGGTTTTCGCGCAGCGTGAACGGGTTGCTGGTGGTGATCGTGCGCAGCGCCTGGTCGCGGAAGAAGTCGGTCGGGTTGTAGCCGTAGCCCGGGCCTTCGCGCAGGTTGATGCGGCCGAACTCGATGGCACTTGACGCGCCTTCGCCTTGCCAGCCGACGTAGGCCTCGCGCAGGCTGAACACCGGGTTGTCGATGCGCTCTTCCGACGGCCGCGTCGCGTCCAGCCGCAGCGACAGCACCGATTGCCAGGCTTCGCTCCAGCGCGAGCCGTGGCGCCAGTCCAGCGAGGCGCGGCCGATCGAGCGCGAGCCTTCGCCGTAACGCTGGTCGGCGCGGCCGCCGGCGGCCTCGACGAACAGCTTGTCGTCGGCGGCGGCCGTGGCCACCGCCTCGGGTTCGGCTTCCAGCGTCAGCGCATCGAGATCCTCGGACGCGCGCGCGCCGGGCGCTGCGGCGAGGGCGCTGGCGGCCAGTGCCAGCGGGACGAGTGTGCGGGGCAGGAAGCGGTCGGCGGTCAAGATCACTCCGGTTGGAAGCGGGGCAGGAAGTCGCGCTGGAACCAGCTCTCGGGCAGGTTCTTCTCGGCGTACTGCGTCAGCCGCATCAGCGTCACCGAGGCCGGATTCAGGCCGTCGATGATGACGAGCTCGGTCGGTCGGTCGAGGCCCAGCTCGCGGGCGTAGCGGCGGTAGTAGACGGTCTTCAGCAGCCGGCCGGAGTCGGCGAAGAAGCGCCCCTTGATCGGCTGGTCGTTGTCGGCGGCGATCCAGAACTCGATGCGCGCGTAGGTCGCGTCGGGCACCGCGGCGCTGAGTTCGAGCATGCGGGCGCGGCGCGTCTTGCGGTCGCCGTCCTGCACGTCCTCCTCGGTCTTCAGCACGGCTTTGTAGTCGCGCGCGAGGTTGACGGTGACGACGTCGCCGTTGGATGCCTGGCCCAGCAGACGTTGCTGCGGCGACAGGCGCACGCTGGCCTTGGTCGACGGGTCGTAGAACCAGAGGTCCTGGCCGTTCTTCAGCATCAGCTTGCCGCTGTCGCGCGCCGGCGCGGTGAAGCGCACCAGGCTGGCGAACTGGCCGTCCTGGGTCAGCGTGCGCGAGTAGGTGACCATCGTGCTGGCGTCGACGCGTTTGCCGTCCTGGAACTCGGTCAGCGCGACGTTGACGGCGAAAGGCCTGCCCGGATTGCGCACCGCGTCGCTGGCGGCGAGCAGGCGCTGGGCGTCGGGGGCGGCCTGCACGACGGTGCAGGCGCCAAGTAGGGCGGCGGTGAGCCAGGTTCTGCGGTACATCGGCGTTCCCCGGAAGTCAGACATGGCGCAGCGCGTCGACGATGACGAGCCGCGAGGCGCGCCGCGCCGGCCACCAGGCCGAGGCGGCGGCGATGAGGATCAGGCCGGCGGTGGTGCCTACGATGGTGGTGTTCTCGCCCCAGACACGCAGCAGCAGCGGCAGCGCCTCGCCGCTGCCCGGCGGCACCCAGGTCAGTCCCAGGTGGTTGATGACTGCCGAGAAGACGAGGGCGAAGCCGGCGCCGGCCAGCGTGCCGGCGACGCCGAGGATCATGCCCTCGAGCACGAACATGCGCTGCACGCCGCGCTGCTTGAGGCCCATCGCGCGGATCGTGCCGATCTCGACCGTGCGCTCCATCACCGCTGTGCTCATCGTGTTGCCGACGGTGAACAGCACGATCGCGCCGATCAGCACGAAGATGAAGCCGAAGATCGTGTCGAACATGCGCACGGTCTGGACGAAGAAGGGGTTGAGTTCGCGGAAGTCCAGCACCGCCAGCGGCTGGCCCGGGAACCGCTGCGCCAGCAGCGCCTTCAGGCGCTCGCGCGCCGGCTCGATCTGCTCGCTGCCGACCAGCTGCACCGTGATCGCCGTCGCCTTGGGGGCGGTGCGGCCATAGACCAGGCGCTGGGCCTGCGGCAGCTGCATCAGCAGGTAGACCTCGTCGAGCTCCTTGAAGCCCTGGAGCTCGGCGCGCACGACCTGCAGCGAGACGACGTTCGGCGCGCCGCCGGGGCTGGTGGCCAGCACCTCCAGGCGAGGGTGGGCGTCGCGCCGCTGGCCGGCCGGCGGTGTGGCCACTTCGCCGGCGGCCAGGTCGGCGATGTCGCCGGGCAGCGTCTCGTCGCTGGCCGCGGCCTCGACCTCGGGCTGCGGGCAGTTCTCGATGCCCAGCGGCTGGCACAGCATCAGCACGCGCGCCATACCCTGACCGACGATCGCGCCGTCCTCGGGTGCTCCGGCGAGCGCGAAATCGGGCGCCTGCAGCCGCAGGTCGAACTCGTTCCACTCGCGCATGCGCTTCTGGTCCTCGGCGACGACGCCTGAGCCGAGCACCGTGCGCGAGACGCCCGCGGAGAAGTTGCTGGCGATGCCGCCGAACTGCAGCGTCGGCGTCGCGACGCGCACCATCGGGCCGAGTTCCGGGTCCTGCCGGATGGCCTCGAGGATGGCCTCGTAGCCGCCGATCGAGTACTTGGTCGGGTTGCCGCTGCCGTAGAGGAACAGGTCGCGGTGCTGGATCTGCAGATGGCCGCCGCTGCGCACGTAGGCCGTGTGCATCGTGTATTCGATGTTCTTGCGGTAGCCGCCGAACAGCAGGATCGCCGCGGCGCCGATCGCCAGCGCGATGAAGGTCGCCAGCGAGCGGCGCCGGTTGCGCAGCAGGTTGCGCACGGCCAGCAGCAGGTCGATCACGGCGTGCTCCTCGCCGCGCTCTCGTCGGGGCTGTCGAGATCCTCGGCGGTTGCCGGCCGCCCCGGAACCGGCTTGCGATGGATGCCCTCGATGACACCGTCCTTGAGCCGGACGACGTCGTCGGCGGCCTTGATCACCGCCCGGTCGTGCGACGAGAACAGGAAGGAGATGCCGTAGTTCAGCTGCATGCGGCGCATCAGCTGCAGGATCTCCTCGCCCGTGCGGCTGTCCAGGTTGGCGGTGGGCTCGTCGGCGATCACCAGCCGCGGCTTGAGCGCCAGCGCGCGTGCGATCGCGACACGCTGGCGCTGGCCGCCGGACAGCTGGCCGGGGCGGTTGTTCGCGCGCTCGCTCAGGCCCACGGCCTTCAGCAGCCGGCGCACGCGTTCGGCGCGCCGCGCCGGCGGCAGCTTGGCCAGCAGCATCGGGTACTCGATGTTCTCCCAGGCGCTGAGCACCGGCAGCAGGTTGAAGTTCTGGAAGATGAAGCCGATGTTGCGCGAGCGGAACTCGGCCAGTTGGTCGTCGCTCATCGGTCCGACATCCTGCCCGGCGACGACGACGCGGCCGTGGTCGGGGCGGTCGACGCAGCCGATCAGGTTGAGCAGCGTCGTCTTGCCGCTGCCTGAGGGGCCGAGCAGCACCGTGAAGCGCGCCGGCTGCACCAGCAGGTTGACGTTGCGCAGCACCGGCACCTCGACGTCGTCGAGCCGGTAGCCCTTGTCGATGCCGGTCAGTTCGGCGACGGGTTGGTCGATCGGCGCGTCGCTCATCCGAGGAAGTCTCTTCCGGAAACGAACAGCGTGTCCAGCGGCCGTCTGAGCGAGCGCGAGCGCGCCGCTTCGCCGAAACCGACGCGGCCGACGAAACAACCGTGCGAGACGGCCTCGGCTCCCGCCAGGCGCTCGAAGTCGTCGGCCACCGCGGCGGCGGCCTCCAGCGTGCCCGGCACTTCGGAGAAGCGGCGGCCCTCGCGGGCATAACGCGCGAAGATCAGCGGCGTCATCTCCGGCTGCAGCTGCAGCCCGAGTGCCGTCGCGGTGAGCCAGAAGCGCTGCATCGCGCGCCCGGCGGCGACGTTGGCCTCGACCGAGCGCGGCGGCTCGTCGGCCACGATGACGAAGTGCGCCGCGCAGCCCAGCGCCGGCAGCAGGTCCATCTCGATGCGCGGCATCCAGGTGCCGGCGAGGAAGCGGTTGGCGAACTGCACGCGTTTCCAGTCGGCGAGCGCGAAACGCATCGCCGGCAGCACCAGCGGGTGGGCGCCCAGCGCCTGGTCGGGCACGCGGTCCTCGCTGAAGCGGGCGCCCCATTCGATGATGTCGCGGTGCACGCGCCAGGCTTCGGGGGTCGTCAGCCGCAGTCGCGCCGAGCGGAACATCAGCCGCGCCATCGCGCCGCGCGCCTCGCCTTCGATCCAGCGCACGCGGTAATGGGTGCCGACGCTGGCCTCGAGCGCCTGTCGCCGTGCCGGATCCAGCGGCGTGCGCCTGAAAGGCCGGCGTTGCACGCTGCGCTGCGCGATCGCCGCGGCCAGCGGGTCGGGCACGACGGCGGCGTCGGCCTCAAGCGTCAATATATAGAGCGGGTGCTCGTCGGGCCCGGGGCGGCGCTCGGCGTGCAGGCGCCGGCCGATCGTCGACGCGGCGATCGCCGCCGTCTCGATCAGCGCACCGATCGCGACCTGGCTGGGTCGGCCGTCGAGGTCGTAGACGCAGTGCTCGCGCGTGTCGTGGCCGTGCAGCAGCGCGGTGTCGTCGGCCAGACGCTCGAAGCGCCACGGCTGGGTGTTGTCGCCGCTGGGCGCCCAGCGCGCCGCGTCGAGCACGGTCTCGATCGGGGCACGCGCGGCGGCGCTCGTCACGTCGGTGTCGTCGGGCATGTCGGGGGGCAGGGGAGGGCGCGAATCCGGGTACATTCTGCGCGGACTCGGAAGCTTCCCATGCTGCCAGTGCTTCCGGGCGCCGTGGCAGCGATCAGCACCGCGTGATGACCGCAATTCCGCCCTCGGCGTTCGACTACGACGCCGCCGTTTCCCGCAACATCGGCTGGCTCACCCCTGCCGAGCAGCAGCGCGTGCGCGGCGCCCGCGTCGCGATCGCCGGGCTGGGCGGCGTGGGTGGCGCGCACCTGGTGACGCTGGCGCGGCTGGGCATCGGGCGTTTCCGCATCGCCGACTTCGACCGTTTCGAGGTCCACAACTTCAACCGCCAGGCCGGCGCCTTCGTCTCCACCATCGGGCAGCCGAAGTGCGAGGTGATGGCGCGCATGGCGCGTGACATCAATCCCGAGGCCGAGGTCGTCGGTTTCGAGCGCGGCATCGACGAAGGCAACGTCGACGCTTTCCTCGATGGTGTCGACGTCTATGTCGACTCGATCGACTTCTTCGCCGTCGAGGCGCGGCGCCTCCTGTTCGCCGCCTGCCATGCGCGCGGCATTCCGGCGGTCACCGCCGCCCCCTTGGGCATGGGGGTGTCGCTGCTGTACTTTTCGCCGCGTGGCATGAGTTTCGAGGACTACTTCAGGCTCGAGGGCTGCGACCGTCAGGAGCAGTTCGCGCGTTTCATCGCCGGGTTGTCGCCGGCGATGCTGCAGCGCGGCTACCTGGTGCACCCTGAGGCGGTGAACTTCGCCGCCCAACGCGGACCGTCGACCATCATGGCCTGTGACCTCTGTGCCGGCGTCACCGGCACCGCGGTGCTCAAACTGCTGTGCGGCCGCGGCGAGCTCAAGCCCGCGCCCTGGGCGATGCAGTTCGACGCCTACCGCCAGAAGCTCTCGTTCACGTGGCGTCCGGGCGGCAACGCCAACCCGCTGCAACGTCTGCTACTGCGCTTCATCCGCCCGCTGCTGCGGCTCGGCTGAGGCCACGCAAAGCGCTCTGCGGACCCCCGCAGAACGTGCAATCTTCCCGGCTGGAACCTTGGTTCGGGGGGGCGCTGGCGGGAATTTGCGTCAAGCGGTTATGCCATGATTCCCGGCCTGATTCGGCCCTCGGCCACACGGAATTCCCCGGGAGATCTCGTGAAGCTCATGTCTCAAACGGCAGCGTCGGTCTGCCGCGTGTTCGGTGTCCTGGTCGCCGTGGCGAGCCTGGCTGCGTGCTCGGCGATCAGGTCGTATCCGCCGGCTCCGGCCCAGGCCGCCGAGCAGGACTACACCTACATCATCGGCGCCGGCGACTCGGTCAACATCATCGTCTGGCGCAACCCCGAACTGTCGATGTCGGTCCCGGTTCGTCCGGACGGCAAGGTCTCGGCGCCGCTGGTCGACGAGGTCATGGCCCAAGGCAAGACCTCGGTGCAGCTGGCCCGCGACCTCGAGCAGGTGCTGTCCAAGTACGTGCGTGATCCGATCGTCACCGTGCTCGTCAACGGTTTCGTCGGCCCCTACAGCGAGCAGATCCGCGTTGTCGGCGAGGCGGCCAAGCCGCAGTTCCTGCCGTACAAGTCCAAGATGACGGTGCTCGACGTGATGATCGCCGCCGGCGGCCTCACCGACTTCGCGGCCGGCAACCGCGCTTCTATCCTGCGGACCTCCGAAGGCAACAAGCAGTACTCGGTGCGCCTGGACGACCTGATCAAGGACGGTGACGTTTCGGCCAACGTCGAGATGCGCCCCGGCGACATCCTGATCATTCCGCAGAGCTTCTTCTGAGTCCGGCCTCGCGCCCGCCGATCCCGCCGTCCTCATGCAAGACCTCGTCCGCCAAGCGCTCGCCATCCTGCGCGGCATCTGGAACTACCGCTGGCAGGGGCTGATCGCCGCCTGGGTGGTGGGGCTGGTCGCTGCCGTCGTTGTCTTCCGCATCCCCGACCAGTACGAGGCCTCGGCGCGGATCTACGTCGACACCCAGTCGATCCTCAAGCCGCTGATGTCGGGCCTGACGGTGCAGCCCAACGTCGAGCAGCAGATCTCGATGCTGAGCCGCACGCTGATCAGCCGTCCGAACATCGAGAAGCTGATCCGCATGGCCGACCTCGACCTGTCCGAAGGCTCGGCGGTCGAGCAGGAGGACCTGATCCAGCGCCTGACCAAGGACATCCAGATCCGCAACACCGGGCGCGACAACCTCTACTCGCTGGTCTATCGCGACCGCGAGAGCGAGAAGGCCAAGCGGGTCATCCAGTCGCTGGTCTCGATCTTCGTCGAGTCCAGCCTCGGTGCCAGCCGCAAGGACACCGACTCGGCCAAGACCTTCCTCAACGAGCAGATCAAGCAGTACGAACAGAAGCTCGAGGAGGCCGAGGCGCGGCTCAAGGAGTTCAAGCTGCGCAACATCGAGATGCAGCCCGACGACGGCAAGAGCGCGACGACGCGGCTGTCGGAAGCCTCGGCGGCACTGCAGCAGGCCCAGCTCGAACTGCGCGAAGCCGAGAACGCACGCGACGCCGTCAAGGCCCAGCTCGCCGAGGAGAAGCGCAACGCCGAGACCGGCACCGGCCACGCCGCCGCCGACGACGCCGCGCTCGGCATCTCGACGCCGGAGCTCGACGCGCGCATCGACGCGCAGAAGCGCAATCTGGACATGCTCCAGCAGCGCTTCACCGACCAGCACCCCGAGGTCATCATCACCAAGCGTCTGATCCGCGAACTCGAGGAGCAGAAGAAGAAGGAGATGGCCGAGCTGCGCAAGTCGGCGCAGGCCGCCGCCTCCGCCAATCCGGCCGCCGCCGGCAATGTCGCCGTGCAGGAGCTCTCGCGCATGCTGGCCGCCGCCGAGGTCCAGGTCGCGTCGCTGCGCACCCGCGTCGGCGAGTTCCAGGGGCGCCTCGCGCAGGCGCGCTCGGGGCTGAAGGTCGCGCCGCAGATCGAGGCCGAGGCCGCGCAGCTCAACCGCGACTACGACGTCTACAAGAAGAACTACGAAGACCTGGTGGCCCGCCGCCAGTCGGCCATCATGTCCGGCGAACTCGAGGTCGCGTCCGGCGTCGCCGACTTCCGCCTGATCGACCCGCCGCGCGTCGCGCCCGAGCCGGTGGCACCGAACCGGCTGCTGCTGCTGCTGGGTGCGCTGGGCGCCGCGATCGCCGCCGGCCTGGGCGTCGCGTTCGCCGCCAGCCAGCTGCGCCCGGTCTACAACGAAGGCAACGAACTGCGCACCAAGACCGGACTGCCGCTGCTGGGTGTCGTCTCGATGGTGCTCAGCGACGAGGACCGTCGCCGCGAACGCAAGATGACGCTGCGTTTCCTGGGTGCCTCCGGCGGTCTCGTCGGCCTGTACGCCCTTGGCATCGTCGCGGTGGCCGTGCTGGCCCAGCGCGCCGCCGCCGTGTGAGATCCGTATGACCAGTCTGATCGAACAGGCCGCGCAGCGCCTCGAACAACTCCGCCAGGCGGGCGTCGTGATCCCCGACGTCGCCTCGCCGGTGCTGCCGCAGGAGCGTCCTGCCGCGGCGCCCGAACGCACCGAGCCGGCCGTCACCTCGCGTCGTGTCGAGCTCGAGCTCGAAGCGCTGAACGCCGCCGGCATCGTGACGCCGAATTCGCCGCGCACCGTCGTCGCCGACCAGTTCCGCGTCATCAAGCGGCCGTTGATCGCCAACGCGGTCGGCAAGGGCGCCGCGACGCTGAAGCACGGCAACCTGATCATGGTCACCAGCGCGGTGGCCGGCGAAGGCAAGAGCTTCACCTCGGTGAACCTGGCGATGAGCATCGCCGCCGAACTCGACCACACCGTCGTGCTCGTCGATGCCGACGTCGCGCGTCCGTCGCTGCTGCGTGTGCTCGGCCTGCCGCCCAGCGCCGGCCTGCTGGACGTCCTCGAAGGCAAGGCCGAGCTGTCGGACGTGCTGCTGCGCACCAACGTCGACAAGCTGACCATCCTGCCCAGCGGCACGCCGCACGCCAAGGCCACCGAACTGCTGGCCAGCGAGGCGATGGAGCGCCTGCTCGACGAGATGGCGACACGCTATCCCGACCGCATCATCATCTTCGACTCGCCGCCGCTGCTGCTGACGACCGAGTCGCGCGTGCTGGCCTCGCACATGGGCCAGATCGTGGTCGTCGTCGCCGCCGGCCGCACGCAGCAGTCCGCGGTGCAGCAGGCGCTGGACACCATCGATGCCTGCCCGGTGCGCCTGCTGGTGCTCAACAAGGCGCGCACCGACGCGGTCGGCTACGGTTCGGGCCAGGGTTACGGCTATGGCTACGGCTATGGTCACGACGCGGAACCCGGCCCCGAGGGAGAGGCGTCCGAGCCTGCGGCGCCCAAGACCGGGGAATAGCGCGATGGCGCGTCCGATGATCGTCCGCCCGCAGCCGAGGCTGGCGTTGCTGGCGCTGGCCGCGATGCTGGCCGGCCCGGCGCTGGCCCAGGAACGCGAGGCGCTGAAGCTCGAACGTTCGGTCAACCTGCAGCAGACCTTCACCGACAACGGCAACCTGAGCGACAACGACCGCCATGCCGAGTCGATCACCGAGGTCAGCCCCGGATTCCGCCTGTCGGGACGCACTGCCCATGTGCAAGGCTCGCTGGACTACCGGCTGGATCTGGTGCAGTACGCCCGCGATTCCAGTCGCAGCACCGCGCACCATCAGCTGAGTGCCGACGGCGCCGCCGAACTCGTCGACCGCCATGTCTTCCTGGACGCCAGCGCCAGCATCTCGCAGCAGTCGATCTCGGCCTTCGGCGTGCAGAGCGGCGGCACCGGTCTGGAAAACGACAACAGCACGGACGTCGCGTCGGTGGCCGTCTCGCCGTCGGCTAAGGCGCGCCTGGCCGGCCTGATCGACCTCTCGGCGGTCGCCAACTGGCGCATCACGCGCGCCAAGGACAGCACGGCCGGCGACAGCAACGACTGGGACACCACGTTGCGCGCCGCCGCGCAGCACGGCATTTTCGGCTGGAGCGTCTCGGCGACGCGCCAGACCAGCGACTTCGCCGGCAGCGACCGCTACATCAGCGACAGCGTGGTCGGCACGGTCTCGGTGGCGCTGACGCGGCGGCTGCAGGTCTTCGCCAGCCACGGCGAGGACCGCTCCGACATCCTCGGCGACGGGACGCAGAAGTCTTCGAGCAACGGCTGGGGCTTCAACTGGGTGCCCGACGTGCGCACCCAGGTCTCGGGCCAGGCGGACCGCCACTTCTACGGCAACTCGCACAGCTTCAGCCTGAGCCACCGCTTCCGCCGCGCGCTGGTCGCCTACACCGACTCGCGTGGCGTCTCGGGCCAGAACACCGAGTCGCTGGGGCCGCTGCGGCAGCGCTACCTGCGGCTCTATTCGGGCTGCATGGCGGTGCTCGACAACGCCGCCTCCTGCGAACAGCTGACGCGTGCGCTGCTCGGCTTCGACCCCCAGGTCTCCCTCGGCTTCCTGAACAGCGCGCCGTCGCTGCAACGCACGCAGGCACTGGTGATGTCGATCACCGGTTCGCGCAACACCTTCGCGCTGGCGGCTTCGCGCAACCAGTCCGAACGCCTCGGAGAGCAGCAATACACCGCCGGCGACCTGGCCATCGTGCCGAGCGTGCGCCAGTACGCCCTGACCGCCGACTGGAGCCATCGCCTGACGCAGCAGTCGTCGCTGGCGCTGACCGCCTCGTGGCAAAAGACCCCGGATGAAGACACGCAGCCCGGCAACAACCTGCGCCGCGTGCAGCTGTCGCTGACCAGCACGCTGGGCCAGCGCACCTCCGGGACCCTGTCGGTGAGACACGTCTGGTTCGACAGCGAGACGAGCCCCTACCGGGAATCCGCGATCATCGGATCGCTCAACTACCGGTTCTGATCATGTACGAAGCGTTCTACGGGTTGAGCAGCAAGCCGTTCCAGCTCAACCCCGACCCGAGCTTCTTCTTCGGCAGCAAGCAGCACCGCCGCGCCAAGGCCTACCTGGAGTACGGCGTCTCGCGCAACGAGGGCTTCATCGTCATCACCGGCGAGATCGGTGCCGGCAAGACGACGGTGCTGCGCTCGCTGATCGACGGCCTGCACGGCAGCAACGTCATCGCCGGCCACCTGGTGACGACCCAACTCGGCGCCGAGGACACGCTGCGCATGGTCGGCGCGGCCTTCGGCTTCCGCGTCAAGGACGTTCCCAAGAGCGAGCTGCTGATCACGCTGGAGGCCTTCCTCATCAGCCAGACCAGCAAGGGCAAGCGCTGCCTGCTGATCGTCGACGAGGCGCAGAACCTGACGCCGCGTGCGGTCGAGGAGCTGCGCATGCTGTCGAACTTCCAGTTCGGCAACCAGGCGCTGCTGCAGAGCTTCCTCGTCGGCCAGCCCGAGTTCCGCGAGATCCTGCAGCGCCCGGAGATGGAGCAGTTCCGCCAGCGGGTCGCGGCGACCTGCCACATCGGCCCGCTGGACGCCGAGGAGACGCAGCGCTACATCGAGCACCGCCTGAAGTGCGCCGGCTCGACCGGCAAGCCGAGCTTCGATCCGGCGGCCTTCGACGGCATCTACCAGGCCACCGGCGGCATCCCGCGGCGCGTCAACACCGTCTGCGACCGCCTGCTGCTGGCCGGCTTCCTGGCCGGCAAGACGCATCTGACGGCCGACGACGTCGCCGAGGTCGTGCGCGAGTTCCAGCAGGAAGCCGAGGTGCCGAACAAGCCGGTCAAGGCCGTCGCCGGTGCCGAGGCGCTGGCCGCCGCCGCGGCCGCGGTCAGCGCCTCGCTGGACGTCGACCTGTCCAGCCTGCAACTGCCGGCCGAGGAAGCCGAGGCGATGACGCGGCAGATCCAGGCGCTCGCTGCCGACCAGCGCGGCGACCAGCTGCAGCGGCTGGAAAAGAGCCTGCTGCGCCTGGAGCGCATCAACCTGCAGACGCTGGCGATGCTGAGCAAGCTCGTCGAGGCCGTCGCCAACAAGCCGTCGGAGAAGCCGTGAACGGTCCCGTGCTCTGCGTCGTCGGCGCGCGGCCGAATTTCATGAAGATCGCGCCGATCCTGCGCGCCTTCGCCGCGCACCAGCCGCCGATTCCGGCGCTGCTGGTGCACACCGGCCAGCACTACGACCAGGACATGAACGACAAGCTGTTCGTGGACCTGAACCTGCCGCGCCCGGACCTCAACCTCGAGGTCGGCTCGGGCAGCCACGCGGTGCAGACCGCCGAGGTGATGCGCCGCTTCGAGCCGGCGATCGACGCCCACCGGCCGAGCTGCGTGCTGGTCGTCGGCGACGTCAACTCGACGCTGGCCTGCGCGCTGGTGGCCGCCAAGAAGGGCGTGCCGGTGGTGCACGTCGAAGCCGGCCTGCGCAGCTTCGACCGGCGCATGCCCGAGGAGATCAACCGCGTGCTGACCGACCAGCTCGCCGACCGGCTCTACACGACCGAACGCGGCGCGCTGGAGCACCTGCAGCGCGAAGGCGTGGCCGCCGGGCGTGTGTGTTTCGTCGGCAACGTGATGATCGACACGCTGCTCGCCTGCCGCGAGCGCGCGCGCAGCGCCGCCGCGACGCTGCAGGCCCACGGCCATGACGCCGCCCGCCTGGCCGGCGCCGCCGGCTACGGCGTCGTCACGCTGCACCGGCCGTCCAACGTCGACGACGCCGGCACGCTGCAGGAGGTGCTCGAGACGCTGTCGCTCGTTGCCGAGCGGCTGCCGCTGGTCTTCGCGCTGCACCCGCGCACGCGCGCCAACGTCGAGCGTTTCGGCCTCGGCCACCTGCTCGACCCGGCGCGCGTGACGCTGCTGCCGCCGCAGGGCTACCTGGAGATGCTGGGCCTGATGGGCGGCGCTGCCGTCGTGCTCACCGACTCCGGCGGCCTGCAGGAGGAGACCACAGCGCTCGGCGTGCCGTGTCTGACGATGCGCGAGAACACCGAACGCCCGATCACCGTCGACGAAGGCACGAACACGATGGTCGGCCGCGACCGCACCGCGATCCTGGCCGGCGTCGACGAGATCCTCGCCGGCCGCGGCAAGCGCGGCCGCGTGCCCGAACTCTGGGACGGCCACGCCGCCGAGCGCATCGCCGCCGACCTGGCGCACTGGCTGTCGTGAGGCCCGAACGCCGATGCTCGCCCCCGCGATCACGAACGCGCTGACGATCGACGTCGAGGACTACTTCCAGGTCTCGGCGTTCGCGCCGTACATCCGCCGCAGCGACTGGGACGCACGCGAGTGCCGCGTCGAGCGCAACGTCGAGCGCATCCTGGCGCTGCTCGACGCGCGCCGCGTCAAGGCCACCTTCTTCACGCTGGGCTGGGTCGCCGAACGCTACCCACAGCTGGTGCGCCGCATCGTCGCCGGCGGCCATGAGCTCGCCAGCCACGGCTACGGCCACCAGCGCGCCAGCGACCTGGACCGCGCCGCGTTCCGCGACGACATCGGCCGCGCCAAGGCGATCCTCGAAGACCTGGGTGGCGTCGCCGTGCGCGGCTACCGCGCGCCCAGCTTCTCGATCGGCGAAGGCAACCTCTGGGCCTTCGACACGCTGGCCGAGACCGGCCACCCCTACAGCAGCAGCATCTACCCGATCCGCCACGACCACTACGGCATGCCCGATGCGCCGCGTTTCGCCCACCGTGTCGCAGGCGGCCTGCTGGAAGTGCCGGTGACCACCGTGCGCCTGGGCGGGCGCAACCTGCCGTCCAGCGGCGGCGGCTACTTCCGCCTGCTGCCCTACGCGGCGTCGCGCTGGCTGATCGGCCGCGTCAACCGCGAAGACCGCGAGGCCGCCGTTTTCTACTTCCACCCCTGGGAGATCGACGCCGGCCAGCCGCGTGTGCCCGGCATCGACGCCAGGACGCGGTTCCGCCATTACGTGAACATCGCCCGCATGGAGCGCAAGCTCGAGAGCCTGCTCGACGACTTCCGCTGGGGCCGCATGGACACGATCTTCCTCGACCGGGACGCCGCCGCGGCGCGCCCGGCCTGAACCGCCGTGACCACCGTCCAGCGTCTTGCCCCCGAAGACGGCCGCCTCGCCGCGGCCTGGGACGAGTACGTCTTCGCCCACCCGCAAGCGACCTTCTTCCACCGCACCGGCTGGCAGCGTCTGCTGCGCGAGGTGTTCCGCCACGACACGCACTTCCTGTATGCCGAACGCGGCGGCCGCATCGTCGGCGTGCTGCCGCTGGCGCGCGTGAAGAGCCTGCTGTTCGGCCACTCGCTGGCCAGCCTGCCGTTCGCGGTCTACGGCGGCGTCGTCGCCGACGACGAGGAGACCGCGCTGCTGCTCGAAGCCGCCGCCGAGCGCCTGGGCCGCGAGTCCGGCGTCGAGCATCTCGAGCTGCGCCAGCTCACGCGACGCCACGAAGGCTGGCCGCGCCAGGAGCTGTACGTCACCTTCCGCAAGGAGATCCTGCCCGACGAGGAGGCCAACATGCTGGCCATCCCGCGCAAGCAGCGCGCGATGGTGCGCAAGGGGCTGAAGAACGGGCTGAGCAGCGCCTTCGACGACGGCGTCGAGCGCTTCTTCGCGCTCTACGCCGACAACGTGCACCGCCACGGCACGCCGGCGATGCCCAGACGCTAGTTCCAGGCGCTGCGCCGCGAGTTCGGCGACGACTGCAGCGTGCTCACCGTCTGCGCGCCCGACGGCCGGCCGCTGTCCTCGGTGCTGAGCTTCTATTTCCGCGACGAGATCCTGCCGTACTACGCCGGCGACGACGAGGCCGCACGCGACCTGGCCGCCAACGACTTCAAGTACTGGGAGCTGATGCGCCACGCCTGCGCGCGCGGCCTGAAGACCTTCGACTACGGCCGCAGCAAGCAGGGCACCGGGCCCTACGCCTTCAAGAAGAACTGGGGTTTCGAGCCGACGCCGCTGAGCTACGAGTACCGGCTGTTCACGCGCGAGTCGGTGCCGCAGCACAACCCGAGCAACGCCAAGTACCAGCTGCTGATCCGCGCCTGGCGAAAGATGCCGCTGGCGATGGCCAACACGATCGGCCCGCACATCGTGCGCAGCCTGGGGTGAGCATGGCGCGGCTGCTCTTCCTCGCCCACCGCCTGCCGTACCCGCCCAACAAGGGCGACAAGGTGCGCTCGTACCACCTGCTGCGCCACCTGCTGGCTCGGCACGAGGTTCACGTCGGCACCTTCGTCGACGACCCCGAGGACGAGGCCCACGTGCCGATGCTGGCGCGCGACTGCGCCAGCCTGTTCGCGCCGCGCCTGCACCCGCTGCGCGCGCGCGCCGCCAGCCTGGCCGCGCTGCTCGACGGCCGTGCGCTGACGCTGCGCTACTACCAGGACGCGGCGATGGCGCGCTGGGTGCGCCGCACGGTCGCCGAACGCCGCATCGACGCCGTCGTCGTCTTCTGCTCGGCGATGGCCCAGTACGCCGAAGGCCTGGGGCTGCCGACGCTGGTCGACTTCGTCGACGTCGACTCGGCCAAGTGGACCCAGTTCGCCAGCGACCGCGGCGGCCCGCTGGCCTGGCTGTACCGGCGCGAAGGCGAGCGCCTGCTGGCTTACGAGCGCGAGGTCGCCGCGCGTTTCCAGCGCTCGTACTTCGTCACCGAACGCGAGACCGAACTGTTCCGCTCGCTGGCGCCCGAGTGCGCCGGCGCCGTCGACGCGCTGGCCAACGGCGTCGACGCCGAGTTCTTCGCACCCGACCCGGCCCGCGCCTCGCCGTACCCGCCCGGCGCGCCGGCCGTCACCTTCACCGGCGCGATGGACTACTGGCCCAACGTCGATGCCGTCGTCTGGTTCGTGCAGGAGGCGCTGCCGGCGTTGCGCGCCGCGTTTCCGGGGCTCAGGCTGCACGTCGTCGGCCGCAACCCGGCGCCGGCGGTGCGTGCGCTGGCCGGCGAGGCGGTCAACGTTACCGGCACCGTGGCCGACGTGCGGCCCTGGCTGCAACACGCCGACGTCGTCGTCGCGCCGCTGCGCCTGGCGCGCGGCATCCAGAACAAGGTGCTGGAGGCGATGGCGATGGCACGCCCGGTGGTCGCCGCCACCGGCTGCGGCTCGACGGTCGGCGCCATCGACGGGCGCGAGATCGTGCTCGCCGCCGACGCACCGGCCTTCGTGCACGAGGTCGGCGCGCTGCTCGCCGACCCGGCGCGGGCCGCGGCGCTGGGCGCCGCCGGCCGCGAGCGTGTGCTGGCCGACTATTCCTGGGGCGCCAACCTGGCGCGCATCGACGACCACCTCGCCGCGGCGCTGGCCGTGCGCGCCGCCTGAAGCTGCCGACGATGAGCGCCGTGCCCGCCCCCGTGTCCCACGCCTCGCCCTGGCGCAGCGCGCTGGCCGTCTTCGTGCCGCTGCTGGCGGCGATCGGCTGGTTCTACCGCGACGCCGCGCTGGCGATGGCCGACGTCTGGTGGCGCTCGGAGACCTTCGCCCACTGCCTGCTGGTGCCGCCGATCGTGCTCTGGCTGGTCTGGCGCCAGCGCGCCGTGCTGGCGGCGTTGGCGCCGCGGCCGCAGCCCTGGCTGCTGCTGCCGATGCTGGCCGTCGCCGCGTTCTGGCTGCTGTCCGAGCTGGTGGCGGTCAACGCCGCGACGCAGTTCGCCTTCGTCGCGACGCTGGTGCTGGCGGTGCCGGCGGTGTTCGGCTGGCCGGTCGCGCGCACGATCTTCTTCCCGCTGATGTTCGCGTTCTTCGCCGTGCCCTTCGGCGAGTTCGCGCTGCCGTGGATGATGGAGTGGACCGCCGACTTCGTCGTCGGCGCGCTGCAGATGACCGGCGTGCCGGTCTACCGCGAAGGCCAGAACTTCGTCGTGCCCAGCGGCAGCTGGTCGGTCATCGACGAGTGCAGCGGCATCCGCTACCTGATGGCCTCGTTCATGGTCGGCTCGCTGTTCGCCTACCTGAGCTACAGCTCCTGGCGGCGACGCGCGGCCTTCATGGCGGTGTCGATCGCCGTGCCCATCGTCGCCAACTGGCTGCGCGCCTATCTGATCGTCATGCTGGCTCACCTCTCGGGCAACAAGCTGGCGGTCGGCGTCGACCACATCCTCTACGGCTGGGTGTTCTTCGGCGTCATCATCCTGGCGATGTTCTTCATCGGCTCGCGCTGGTCGCAGGCCCCGGCGCCGGCGCGCGTGCCAGCCGCCGGCGAGGCGCTGGCCTCGGCGCCGCCGGTGCGGCGTGTCGTGTTCGCGGCCGTCGCGGTGGCCTTCGTCGCGCTGCTGCCGCACGGCGTGCTGGCGATGCTCGAACGCGCCGAAGGCAGCGCGCCGGCGCCGCACCTGGCCTTGCCCGAGACCCTGGGCGCCTGGGCCGCGGCCGGCGCCCGCGTGCCCGACTGGTCGCCCGACTACGACGAGGCCTCGGCGCGTGCGCGCCGCGCCTATGCCGGCCCGGCGGGCAGCGTCGGCGTGCTGCTGGACTACTACCGTGGCCAAGACGAAGGCCTGAAGGTCGTCAGCACGCACCGCCTGCTCGTCGGCATGCGCGACCCCGACTGGAGCGTGCCGAGCCACGAGACGCGCGGCGTCGAGCTCGACGGCCGCCGCGTCGCGCTGCGCCGCTCCGAGATCCACGCCCGCGTCTCCTTGTCGGGCACCGCCGAGCGCCGCCTCGTCGTCTGGCGGCTGTACTGGATCGACGGCCGTTTCGTCGGCGGCGACGTCGAGGCCAAGATCGCCGGTGCCCTGGCGCGCCTGGCCGGCCACGGCAACGAGGGCGCGACGCTGCTCGTCTATACCGACGGCGACGATCCCGATGCCGCGATCGAGGCCTTCCTGCACGATCAGCTCACAACGCTCGGCACGCTGCTCCAGCGCGTGCACGACAGCCGTTAACGTCTCACCCCAAATCACTGCAGAAAGCGAGAACCACCGTGAACACCGTTGCCGTCATCGGTCTGGGCTACGTCGGCCTGCCGCTCGTCGTCGAGTTCGGCAAACAGATGCGCACGATCGGCTTCGACATCGCGCAGCACAAGGTCGACGCCTGCCTGGCCGGCACCGACCCGTCGCGCGAACTGCCCGACAGCGAACTCGCCGCCGCCACGCACGCCGTCTACACCAGCGACCCGGCGCTGCTGGCCGAGGCCGACATCATCATCGTCGCCGTGCCGACACCGGTCGACGAGGCCCACATCCCCGACTTCACGCCGCTGGTCGGCTCGTCGACCAGCGTCGGCCGGCACATGAAGAAGGGCGCGATCGTCGTCTACGAGAGCACCGTCTATCCGGGCGCGACCGAGGAGGTCTGCATCCCGGTGCTCGAGCGCGAGTCGGGCCTGAAGTGGAAGCAGCGACTTCTTCGTCGGCTACAGCCCCGAACGCATCAACCCGGGCGACCGCGAGCACACGCTGACCAAGATCCTGAAGATCGTCAGCGGCGACACGCCCGAGACGCTGGAGAAGGTGGCGCAGCTGTACGAGCGCATCATCGTGCCGGGCGTGCACCGCGCCAGCAGCATCAAGACCGCCGAGGCCGCCAAGGTCATCGAGAACACCCAGCGCGACCTGAACATCGCGCTGATGAACGAGCTGGCGATCATCTTCGACAAGCTCGGCCTGGACACCAGCGAAGTGCTGGAGGCCGCCGGCACGAAGTGGAACTTCCTGAAGTTCAAGCCGGGCCTGGTGGGCGGCCACTGCATCGGCGTCGACCCGTACTACCTGACGCACAAGGCCGACATGCTGGGCTACCACCCGCAGGTCATCCTGGCCGGCCGGCGCATCAACGACGGCATGGGCAAGTTCATCGCCGAGCAGACGATCAAGCAGATGATCGCCTCGGGCAGCCACGTCAAGGGCGCGCAGCGTCAACGTGCTCGGGCTGACCTTCAAGGAGAACTGCGGCGACCTGCGCAACAGCAAGGTCATCGACATCATCCGCGAGCTGGAAAGCTACGGCGTCGACGTCTTCGTCACCGACGCCCAGGCCGAGGCCGACGAGGCGATGCACGAGTACGGCGTGCGCCTGGTGCCCTACGAGGACCTGCCGCGTGCCGACGCCATCGTCGCCGCCGTCGCGCACCGCGAGTACGCCGAGCTGTCGACCGACGACCTGTGCCGCAAGCTGATCCAGGGCGGGGCCTTCATTGACGTCAAGGCGGCCTTCGACGCCAAGGCTCTGGAGGCGGCGGGCTGCCGCGTCTGGCGGCTGTAGGCCGCCTCCCCCGTTCCCGGCACGCCCGGGAATGGGGGAAGTGCGCTCATCAAGGAGCAAGAGATGAACGTCCTTTTGGCCGTACCGGCACTCGTGGGCTGCGGCCGGGCAGGACCAGTGGGTGTTCGGCGAGGCCTACAACGAGGCGACCGGGCGCTCTTCCTGGACATCGGCGCCCACGACGGCGTCAGCATCAGCAACACCTATGTGCTGGCGCTCCGGTGGAACGGGCTGTGCATCGAAGCCAACCCGAAGACCTTCCAGGCCCTGATCCGCAACCGCCGTGCCGCCTGCATCAACGTCTGTCTCGACCGGACCGAAGGCGAAGTCGACTTCGCGGTGCGCGACGTGCTCGGCGGCATCGTTTCGCCCGAGCTCGACAATGCCGGGCCGCAGGCCGAGGTGCTGCGTGTCAGACCCGGCGCTGCGGACGTGCTAGCAGGGTGTCATTTATCGACGTCGAGGGTGCCGAGGAACGCATCCTGGACAGCTTCGACTTCGACCGCTTTTAATGATGACGATCGACGCTTGAGCTTGTTCAGGCTAGTGATCCTGAAGGAGATGGACTGCTTTCTGCACTCGGACTTCCTGCCCAGTACAAGCGAAACCTGTTCGCGTTCTATACAAGAAGCACCTGTTCTTCCGCTGGGGCTGAGCGCCTGCGCCGCGGCCCGTCGTGCGCTCGCCCGTGAGGCCGCTCGTCCTGCACCTCGTCTACCGCTTCGACACCGGCGGCCTGGAGAACGGGGTCGTCAACCTGATCAACCACATGCCGGGCGACGCCTACCGGCATGCGGTGATGGCGATGACCGAGGTCGTGCCGGGCTTCTGCCGCGCGCATCCGGCGCGACGACGTCGAGTTCGTCTCGCTGCACAAGCCGCCCGGCCACGGCCTGAAGCTTTACCCGCGGCTGGCGCGGCTGTTCGCCGACTGGCGCCCGGCCGTCGTGCACACGCGCAACCTCGCCGCGCTGGAGTGCCAGGTGCCGGCCGCCTGGGCCGGCGTGCCGGTCGCGTGTGCACGGCGAGCATGGCCGCGACGTCGACGACCCCGACGGCACACGCGCCAAGTACCAGTGGATGCGGCGCGCCTACCGCCCCTTCGTGCACCGCTACGTCGCCTTGTCGCGCGACCTCGCCGGCTACCTGCAGCAGCGTGTCGGCGTGCCGCCGGCGCGCATCGCGCAGATCTACAACGGTGTCGACGCCGCACGTTTCTCGCCCGCCGCCGGCGGCCGCGTCGCGACCGCCGGGCTGCCCGTTCACCGACCCGGCGCTGTTCGTCGCCGGCACCGTCGGCCGCATGCAGACCGTGAAGGACGCAGCCGGTGCTGGCGCGTGCCTTCGTGCGTGCGCTGGAGCTGGCGCCGCACCTGCGCGGCACGCTGCGGCTGGTGCTGGTCGGCGACGGCCCGCTGCGCGCCGAGGCCCAGGCGGTGCTCGACGCCGCCGGCGCCGCCCCCCTCACCTGGATTGCCGGGCGAGCGCGCGACGTGCCGGATGTCATGCGTGGCCTGGACGGCTTCGTGTTGCCGTCTCTGGCCGAGGGAATCTCCAATACCATCCTCGAGGCGATGGCCTCGGGCCTGCCGGTGCTGGCGACGGCCGTCGGCGGCAACCCCGAGCTGGTCGTCGACGGTGTCACCGGCTCGCTCGTGCCGGCCGGCGACGTCGACGCGCTGGCACGAGGGCTCGTCGCGCTGGCGTCCGACCGCGGCCGCAGCGCGGCGATGGGTACGGCAGGCCGCGCTCGCGTGCAGGCGCAGTTCAGCCTGCAGGCGATGGTGGACGCCTACCAGTCGCTGTACGACCGGCTGCTGTCCGGATCGGCCCAACCCGAGCCAAGGACTGACACCATGTGCGGCATCACCGGACTCTTCGACACCCGCGGCACGCGCGACGTGCCCGCGCCGGTGCTGCAGCGCATGAACGACGCCCAGTGGCACCGCGGCCCCGACGAAGGCAGCGTGCACATCGAGCCCGGCGTCGGCTTCGGCCACCGGCGGCTGTCGATCATCGACATCGCCACCGGCCAGCAGCCGCTGTTCAACGAGGACGGCTCGGTCGTCGTCGTCTTCAACGGCGAGATCTACAACTACCAGGAGCTGATCCCCGAGCTCCAGGCCGCCGGCCACGTCTTCCATACGAAGAGCGACACCGAGTGCATCGTGCACGGCTGGGAGCAGTGGGGCGAGCGCTGCGTCGAGCGCTTCCGCGGCATGTTCGCCTTCGCGCTCTGGGACCGCAACCGACAGACCCTGTTCATGGCGCGCGACCGCCTCGGCGTCAAGCCGCTGTACTACGCGCTGCTCGACGACGGCACGCTGCTCTTCGGCTCCGAGCTGAAGTCGCTGCTCGCCCACGGCGGCCTGAAACGCGACATCGACCCGCTGGCGGTCGAGGAGTATTTCGCGCTCGGCTACGTCGCCGAGCCGCGCACGATCTTCAGCCAGGCGCGCAAGCTGCCGCCGGCGCACACCTTGTGCATCCGCCGCGGGGAGCCGGTGCCCGAGCCGCGCGAGTACTGGGACGTGCATTTCACGCTCGGCAATCCCACGTCCGTCGAAGACGCCTGCGAGGAGCTGCAGCACCGCCTGCGCGAGTCGGTGCGGCTGCGAATGATCGCCGAGGTGCCGCTGGGCGCCTTCCTGTCCGGCGGCGTCGATTCCAGCGCCGTCGTCGCGATGATGGCCGGCCTGTCCGAGGGCCCGGTCAACACCTGCTCCATCGCCTTCGACGACCCGAAGTTCAACGAGAGCCAGTTCGCGCAGCTCGTCGCCGACCGCTACCGCACCGATCACCGCGTCGAGACCGTCAAGTCCGACGACTTCGACCTCATCGACACGCTGGCGCGGCTGTACGACGAGCCCTATGCCGACAGCTCGGCGATCCCCACCTACCGTGTCTGCCAGCTCGCGCGCAAGCACGTCACGGTGGCGCTGTCGGGCGACGGCGGCGACGAGAACTTCGGCGGCTACCGCCGCTACCGCCTGCACCTGATGGAAGAGCGCATGCGCGGCGCGCTGCCGGCGGCGGTGCGCCAGCCGGTGTTCGGCATGCTCGGCCGGCTCTACCCCAAGGCCGACTGGGCGCCGCGCGTGCTGCGCGCCAAGACCACCTTCGAGGGCATGGCGCGCAGCTCGGTCGAGGCCTACTTCCATTCGGTCTCGATCCTGCGCGGCGACATGCGCCGCCAGCTGTTCAGCCCGGCCTTGAAGCGCCAGCTCGCCGGCTACGACGCGCAGAACGTCTTCGATCACCACGCCGCGCGCGCCGGTACCGACGACCCGCTGGCGCTGATCCAGTACCTGGACCTGAAGACCTACCTCGTCGGCGACATCAACACCAAGGTCGACCGCGCCAGCATGGCGCACTCGCTGGAGGTGCGCGAGCCGCTGATGGACCACACGCTCGTCGAGTGGCTGGCCACGCTGCCCTCGTCGCTGAAGGTCCGCGGGCAGGAGGGCAAGTACCTGCTGAAGAAGGCGATGGAGCCGATGCTGCCCGACGAGGTGCTGTATCGGCCGAAGATGGGCTTCGCGGTGCCGCTCGCACGCTGGTTCCGCGGCCCGCTGAAGGACCGCGTGCGCGATGCCGTGCTCGGCGAGCGCCTGTCGGCGACGGGCTGGTTCGAGCGCTCCTATCTGCAGCACCTGGTGGAGGCCCACCAGGCCGGCACCCGCGACTACAGCGCGCCGCTGTGGACGCTGCTGATGTTCGAAGCTTTCCTGCGCAACGTCGTCGATGCCGGCGCCGTCGGCGCGCAGGGCATCCGCACGAGAGGCCGAAGCGCTGGCATGACATTGCGCGTCCTGCACGTCCTGGATCACTCCATCCCGCTGCACAGCGGCTACACCTTCCGCACGCTGTCGCTGCTGACCGAGCAGCGCCGTCTGGGCTGGGAAACGTTCCACGTGACCAGTCCCAAGCACGCCACGACCGTCCCCGAGGAGACGGTCGAGGGCTGGCATTTCTATCGCACCCTGGTGCCGGCCAGTGCCGGCGGCGTTCCGGGGCTCAACGAGATGGCGCTGATGCGCCGGCTCGAGAAGCGCATCAACGAGCTGACGCTCAAGCTGCGCCCGAACATCATCCACGCCCACTCGCCGGTGCTCAACGCGCTGCCCGCGCTGCGCGTGGCCAAGCGCCAGCGCATCCCGGTGGTCTACGAGGTGCGCGCCTTCTGGGAGGACGCCGCCGTCGACCACGGCACGACCACCGAAGGCAGCCTGCGCTACCGCCTGACGCGCCGCATGGAGACCGCGGCGCTGCAGCGAGGCGGCGCACGTCTTCACGATCTGCGAAGGCCTGCGCGGCGACATCGTCGGCCGCGGCGTGCCGGGCACCAAGGTGACGGTGATCCCGAATGCGGTCGACGTCGACGACTTCGAGCCCGGCGGCGTCGCCGACGCGGCGCTGAAGACGCGCCTGGGGCTGGACAACGCCACCGTCGTCGGCTTCATCGGCAGCTTCTACGCCTACGAAGGCCTGGACCTGCTGCTCGACGCCGTGCCGCGGCTCGTCAAGCGCCGGCCCGACCTGCGCGTGCTGCTGGTCGGCGGCGGCCCGCAGGAGCAGCTGCTGAAGGAGCGTGCGCAGTCGCTGGGCGTGGCCGACAAGGTGGTCTTCACCGGCCGCGTGCCGCACCAGGAGGTGCAGCGCTACTACGACCTCGTCGACGTGCTCGCCTACCCGCGCCACAGCATGCGGCTGACCGAACTGGTCACGCCGCTGAAGCCGCTGGAGGCGATGGCGCAGGGGCGGCTGTTCGTCGCCAGCGACGTCGGCGGCCACAAGGAGCTGATCCGCAACCGCGAGACCGGCTGGCTGTTCCAGGCCGGCAGCGCGGAAGCGCTGGCCAACGCCATCGACGACCTGCTGGCGCGCCGCGACCAGTGGCCGTCGCTGCGTGCCGCGGGCCGCGAGTTCGTCGAGCGCGAGCGCACCTGGGCCAACTCGGCCGGCCTCTACCGCCCGATCTACGAGCGCCTGATCGCCGCCGGGGGGCGCTGACCGTGGCCGACGGCCCGCGGATCGTCGTCTTCAGCAGCCTGTTCCCGAGCGCCGTGCAGCCCGGGGCCGGGCTGTTCGTGCGCGAGCGCATGTTCCGCGTCGGCCGCGAACTGCCGCTGGCCGTCGTCGCGCCGACGCCGTGGTTCCCCTTGCAGTCGCTGCTGCGGCGCTTCAAGCCGGGCTTCCGCCCCGGCGCGCCGGTGCACGAGACGCAGCAGGGCCACGAGGTCTGGTTCCCGCGTTTTGTCAGCGTGCCCGGCGTGCTGAAGGGCCTGGACGGGCTGGCGATGGCGCTGGCCGCCTGGCCGCGGCTGGCGCGGCTCAAGCGCGAAGGCCGGCTGGACTTGATCGACGCCCACTTCGCTTATCCCGACGGCTACGCCGCGACGCTGCTCGGCCGGTGGCTGGGCGTGCCGGTGACGATCACGCTGCGCGGCACCGAGCAGCGCCAGGCGCGCGACCCGGCGCTGGCGCCCAAGCTCAAGGCCGCGCTGGAACGCGCGACCCGCGTCTTCGCGGTCTCCGAGTCGCTGCGCCAGGTGGCGCTGGGGCTGGGCATCGCCGCCGACAAGGTGCAGGTCGTCGGCAACGGCGTCGACCTGGCGCGCTTCGCGCCGCTGCCGCGGGGCGAGGCGCGCGCCGCGCTGGGCCTGCCGGCCGACGCGCCGGTGCTGGTCAGCGTCGGCGGGCTGTGCGAGCGCAAGGGCTTCCACCGCGTCATCGAGCGCCTGCCGGCGCTGCGCGAACGGTTTCCCGGACTGGTCTACCTCGTCGTCGGCGGCCCCAGCCCCGAAGGCGACCTCGGCCCGCAACTGCGCGCCCAGGTGGCCGCCGCCGGGCTGGACGAGACCGTGCGTTTTCTCGGCCCGCTGCCGCCCGACACGCTGCGCGGGCCGCTGTCGGCCGCCGACGTCTTCGTGCTCGCCACACGCAACGAAGGCTGGGCCAACGTCTTTCTCGAAGCGATGGCCTGCGGCCTGCCGGTCGTGACCACCGCCGTCGGCGGCAACGCCGAAGTCGTCTGCCGCGCCGAACTGGGCACCGTCGTGCCCTTCGGCGACGGCCAGGCGCTGGAATCGGCCATCGCCGACGCGCTGGCGCGCGACTGGGATGCCGACACGATCCGCCGCTACGCTGCGGCCAACACCTGGGACCGGCGTGTCGCCGAGCTCGTCGCCGTCTTCCGCACGCTGCACCGCGGCACCGGCGCACCGGCGGCCGCCGCGGCCCCCTGAACACCATGAGCGGGCTCTACACGCGTTTCACCTCCGGCGTCCTGTTTCCGCTGCACGAGCGCCTGAAGCGCCACGACAGCGTCGCGGTGCGCCGTTCGCTCGAGGCCAGCCAGTGGTGGCCGCCCGAGCGTCTGGAGGCGCTGCGTGTCGAGCGCCTGCGCGCGCTGCTCGTGCAGGCCCGCCAGCACGTGCCGTACTACCGCGAGCTGTTCGCCGAAGCCCGCTTCGACCCCGCCGCCGTCGCCTCGGTGGCCGACCTGCAGCGCCTGCCGTTCCTGACCAAGGCCGTCGTGCGCGCCCAGGGCGATCGCCTGCGCCACGAGCAGGCCGAGGGCCTGGCGCGCTTCAACACCGGCGGCAGCTCCGGCGAGCCGCTGATCTTCTTCATCGGCCGCGAACGCGTCAGCCACGACGTCGCCGCCAAGTGGCGCGCGACACGCTGGTGGGACGTGGACATCGGCGACCCCGAGATCGTCGTCTGGGGCAGCCCGATCGAACTCGGCGCCCAGGACCGCGTGCGCGCCTGGCGCGACCGCCTGCTGCGCACCGAGCTGCTGCCGGCCTTCGAGATGAGCGAGGCCAAGCTCGACGGCTTCGTCGCCGCGATCCGCGCCCGCCGGCCGAAGATGCTGTTCGGCTACCCCAGCGCGCTCAGCCACATCGCGCGCCACGCCGAGCGCCGCGGCCAGAGGATGGACGACCTCGGCATAGCGGTCGCCTTCGTCACCAGCGAACGCCTGTACGACGACCAGCGCGCGACGATCTCGCGCCTGTTCGGCTGCCGCGTCGCCAACGGCTACGGCAGCCGCGACGCCGGCTTCATCGCCCACGAGTGCCCGTCGGGCGGTCTGCACCTGACGGCCGAGGACGTGATCGTCGAGATCGTCGCGCCCGACGGCCGGGTGCTGCCGCCCGGGCAGTCGGGCGAGATCGTCGTCACGCACCTGGCGACGAAGGACTTCCCGTTCATCCGCTACCGCACCGGCGACGTCGCCGTGCTCGACAGCGCGCGCTGCGCCTGCGGGCGCACGCTGCCGCTGGTGAGGGAGATCCAGGGCCGCAGCACCGACTTCATCGTCGCTGCCGACGGCACCGTGATGCACGGCCTGGCGCTGGTCTACGTCGTGCGCGACCTGCCCGGCGTGCGCGGCTTCAAGATCGTGCAGCACAGCCTGCAGCGCACCGAGGTGCAGATCGTCGCCGACGAGGGCTTCGACCGCCCGGCACGCGCCGCCGAGATCCAGGCCGGCCTGAAGCGCCGCCTGGGCGCCGGCGTGCAGGTCGACGTGAACTACGTCGACGCCATCGCGCCGGAGAAGTCCGGCAAGTACCGCTACGTCGTCAGCCACGTGGCGGCGGCGTCGCCGGCACCGGAGGCCGCCCCGCATGCGTGACCTCGCCGTCGCCCTGGTCGTCTTCGGCCTGCTGCCCTTCGTGCTGAAGCGCCCCTTCTGGGGCATCCTGCTGCTCGCCTGGCTGGGCTACATGAACCCGCACCGGCTGTGCTACGGCTTCATGCTGAGCTTCCCGGTGGTCTACGTCGTCGCGCTGGTGACGATGGTCGGCATGCTGGTCTCCAAGGAGGCCAAACGCATCGTCTGGTCGCGCGAGATGACGACGCTGGTGCTGCTGATCCTCTGGATGGGCCTGACCACCACGCAGGCCATGTACGAGGCCGACGCCTGGGTGCAGTACCAGAAGGTGCTGAAGATCCAGCTACTGACGCTGATGACGCTGGTGATGCTCACCTCGCCGCAGAAGGTGCACGCCTTCGTCTGGATCATCGCGCTGTCGCTGGGCTTCTACGGCGTCAAGGGCGGCATCTTCACGATCGCCAAGGGCGGCGAACACCGCGTCTGGGGCCCGGAAGGCACCTTCATCGGCGGCGACAACGAGCTGGCGCTGGCGCTGGTGATGACGATCCCGCTGATGCGCTACCTGCAACTGCAGGCCAAGCGCCGGCTGATGCGCATCGCCCTGGGCGCGGCGATGTTCCTGACCGCCGTGGCGGCCATCGGCAGCCAGTCGCGCGGCGCGCTTCTGGCGCTGTCGGCGATGGGCGTGCTGTTCTGGCTGAAGGGCCGGCGCAAGCTGCTGATCGGCGTGCTGACGATCGCCGCCGCGGCCGTCATCCTGGCGCTGATGCCCGACGCCTGGTACGAGCGCATGTCGACCATCGAGACCTACCACGACGATGCCTCGGCGATGGGCCGCATCAACGCCTGGTGGGTGGCGTGGAACGTCGCCAAGGAACGCGTGCTGGGCGGCGGCTTCGAGATGTTCCGCGGGCCCACGTTCCGCATCTACGCACCCAACCCCGAGGACGTGCACGACGTGCACAGCATCTATTTCGAGATGCTGGGCGAACACGGCTTCATCGGCCTGTTCCTGTTCCTGCTGCTGCTGGGCATGGCCTGGTTCAAGTGCAGCGCCATCATCCGCATGACGCGCAAGGACCCGGCGCGCACCTGGGCGCACGACCTGGCGGCGATGCTGCAGGTCAGCCTGGCGGGTTTCCTCGTCGGCGGCGCCTTCCTCGGCCTGGCCTATTTCGACTACCCCTACCACCTGGTCGCGCTGGTCGTCGTGACGCACGCGCTGGCACGCCAGGACAAGCGTCCGGCGGGAGCGGCCGCGCCAGCGGCGCCGCCGCCCGCACCGCTGGCCGGCGGCGCCGCCGCGAACCCCCGACTTGCGCGTGGCCCCAAGTGACGCTGCCTGCCATCATCCGCCGCCCCGCCGCCGGCCCGGGTTCCCAGAAGGGCCGCGCCGCGGCGCCCGCCGTCCATCCATGAGCGCCCCGAGCCACAGCCTCTTCGCCCACCGCGAACTGATCGCCACGCTGGCGTGGAAGAACGTCGTCGTCCGCTACAAGCAGGCCTATCTGGGCCTGGCCTGGACCGTCGCCAAGCCGCTGATGATGATGCTCATCTTCACGCTGATGCGCGGCTTCATCGGCATCGACAGCGGCCCGGTGCCGTACCCGGTGCTGGCCTACTGCGCGCTGATGCCGTGGATGTTCTTCCAGGAGTCGGCGTCCGAGGGCGTCAACAGCGTCGTCGGCAACGCGCACCTGATCAAGAAGGTCTACTTCCCGCGCGCCATCTTCCCGCTGACGGCGGTGGTCACCAAGCTCGTCGAGTTCGCCGTCAACTTCGCCATCCTGCTGGGGCTGATGCTGTGGTTCGGCATGCTGCCCGGCGCCCAGGCGCTGTGGGTGCCGGTGCTGGTGCTCTACACCGTGTGCGCGGCGCTGGCGCTGGCCCTGCTGGGCGCGGCGATCAACGTGCACTTCCGCGACATCGGCCAGATGCTGCCGGTGCTGCTGTCGCTGCTGATGTACGTCTCGCCGGTGATCTATCCGCTGTCGCTGGTCGAGCGCCGGCTGTTGGTGGAGCACGCCGGCGGCGCCTGGTCGGAGTGGCTGTACCGGCTGTACACCGCCAACCCGCTGGCCGGCATCATCGACGCCTTCCAGCGCGTGCTGCTGCACGACACGCCGCCCGACCTGAACGCGATGCTGCCCGGGATCGTCGTCGTCGCCGTGGTGCTGCCGCTGTCGTACCTGTTCTTCAAGCGCGCAGAGCGCCACTTCGCCGACGTGATTTGAGATGGCCCAACCGATCATCCGCGTCGACCGCGTCACCAAGGAATTCCGCCTCGGCCAGCTCACCGGCCTGGGGCAGAGCCTGCGCAACGGCGCCAACCGGCTGCTGGGCCGGCCGGTGGCGCGGCCCGAGGCCTTCAAGGCGCTGGAGGACGTCAGCTTCAGCATCGAGGCCGGCGAGGTCGTCGGCATCATCGGCCACAACGGCGCCGGCAAGAGCACGATGCTCAAGCTGCTGGCCAACATCAGCCAGCCGACGCAGGGCTCGGTGCGTGTCGCCGGGCGCGTGGCGCCACTGATCGAGGTCGGCGCCGGGCTGGTGCCCGACATGACCGGGCGCGAGAACGTCTTCCTCAACGGCGCCATCCTCGGCATGCGCCACGACGAGATCCGCCGCAAGTTCGACGACATCGTCGGCTTCGCCGAGATGGAGCGTTTCATCGACACGCCGGTCAAGCGCTACAGCTCGGGCATGCAGGTGCGCCTGGGCTTCGCGATCGCCACCGCGGTCGATGCCGGCATCCTGATCGTCGACGAGGTGCTGGCCGTCGGCGACCTGGCTTTCCAGCGCAAGTGCTACGACCGCATCGAAGGCTTCGTGCGCGACGGCAACCGCACGCTGCTGCTCGTCAGCCACAACCTGCGTCAGGTCGAGCGCCTGTGCAGCCGGGTGCTGATGCTCGAACGCGGGCGGCTCGAAGGCGACGGCAAGCCCAAGGAGCTGTGCGACGCGTTCGTCAACCGCAGCAACGCCAAGATCGCCAGCAACCGCGGCACGGCCGCGGCGCGTTACGAGAGTTCGGGCGAAATCTCGCTGGTGTCGGCGCGTGTGCTGCCCGAAGGCGACGGCGCCGCGCCCGTCTCGGGCGACGACCTGCGGCTGGAACTGGTCGTCGACGTGCTCGCGCCGCTGCAGAACGTCGCTTTCACCGTCGGCGTGCACACGACGGACCTGTTCTTCATCTCGATGACGAGCAGCGAACTCGGGCTCACCGTGCCGCGCCTGGAGGCCGGGCGCCACGTCCTGGGCTGCTCGCTGACGGGCGTGGAGCTGACGCCGGGCATCTACGCGCTGCATTTCTCGGTCGAGTCGGGTGCGCGCGCTGCCGCGCCGATCTTCCGCGCCGACAACGTCGCGACCTTCCAGGTGATCGCGCCATCCGGCTACCGCGCTCCGGCCTCGGAGCGTTTCGGCGCCGTCCGCTCGCGGGCGTCGTGGGATTTGCAGCCGGCGCAAGTGCAGGCAGGGTCGGCTCTGGACGTCGTGTCGGCGGCCGGAGGAGGCTGAACATGGGCGCCGCAAGCCTGTTGCCGCGGGAAGTCATCGGCGATTGGGCTCGGCGGCTCTTCCCCGGCTGGTATGCCGGCTACGTGGAGCGTTCCCGGCTGGAACAGCGCCAGCGCATCGACCGGCTGCTGCGCGCCGCCGGCACGCCGACGCTGCTGCCGGCCTCGCGCTTCGACGAACTGCAGGCGCGCCGTTTCCCGCGTGCCGCCGAATACCGTTATGACGACTTCAGCAGCGTCGTGCGCGCTGGCGAGCGCCTGCGGCGCCTGGCGGCGCTGCTGCCGGGTCTGACGGAACAGCGCTCGATCCTCGAGGTGTCCTGCGGCGACGGCATGGTCGGTGCGCTGCTGCAACTCGGTGGCCACGAGGTGCAGCTGGGCGACATGCGCGACTGGCGCGGTGCGGCGGCATCGAACGTCCCGTTCGTCACCTGGGACGTCGGCGACCCGTTCCCGCAGCCCGGGCGGCGCTTCGACCTCGTGCTGGCCTACAACGCCACCGAGCACTGGCCCGACCCCGAGGCCGCGATCACCGCGCTGATGGGCTTGTGCAAGCCCGGCGGCCATGTCGTGCTGGACTTCGGCCCGCTGTTCAACAGCCCCTGGGGGCTGCACGCCTGGAGCGTCGCCTTCCCGTATCCCCAGTTCCTGTTCCCGCGCGACTTCGTCGAAGAGCGCGTCGCCGCGCTCGGCGTGCAGGACCTCGGCGAGACCTACGGCACGCTTCAGCCGACCAACGGCTGGTCGCTGGAACGTTTCCGCGCCCTGTGGCCGCGGCTGCCGGCCGAAGTCGTCGCCCTGCACGAGGATCGCGACTACCGTTACCTCGACTTCGTCGAGCAGTACGCCGGCTGCTTCGGCGGCCGCGGGCTGTCGCTCGACGAGATCACCGTCAACAGCATCGAGATCGTCCTGCGCGTGCGCTGAACGAAGGCGTGCGAGCTTGCACGCTCCTTGCCCCCCGTTCCCCGCAAGCCGGGGTCGAAGCGGGCGTCGCCGCGACGGACAATTCGGCCATGTCCCGCATCCTCTTCGTTCACATCCGCTACCCGGAGTTCGACCGCTGCTCGGGCGACGTGCGGGTGACGAACATGCTGAGCATCCTGGCCCGGCGCCACGAGGTCGCCCTGCACGTGCTGCACCAGCCGCCGGGCTACCTCGAGGACCCGGCCAACCGGCTGTACGCCGAGCGCCTGCGCGAGATCGGCGTCTCGGTGCGCACCGGCAGCCTGGCGCGCCACCTGCGCGAGCAGCGCTACGACGCCGTCGTCATCGAGTTCTGGTACGTCGCGCGGCCGCTGATCGAGCAGATCCGCGCGCTGCAGCCGCAGGCCCGCATCCTCGTCGACACCGAGCACGTCTACTTCTATTCCGACCAGGTGCGCGAAGCCGCGATCGGCTCGGACACCAGCGCCGACGAACGTGCCGAGCGCAAGCGCGCCGAGCTCGACGTCTACCGCGCCGCCGACGCGATCCTGACGACGACCGACGAGGACCGCGACGTCGTGCTCGCCGAGGCGCCCGCCATCGTCTGCCGCACCGTGCCCAACATCCACGCGCTGCCCGACGCGCCGGTGGGCCGGCGCGAAGGCCGGCTCGACGCCTCGATGGTCTTCGTCGGCAACTTCCGCCACAACCCGTCGAACGCCGACGCGATGACCTGGTTCTGCCGCGAGGTGATGCCCGAGGTGCTGGTGCGCCGCCCCGACGCGCGGCTGCGCATCGTCGGCAACATGCCGCCGCCCGAGGTGCAGGCGCTGGCCGGCGAACACGTCGAGGTCACCGGCTACGTGCCCGAGACCGCGCCGTACCTGGACGGCAGCCTGGTGTCGGTGTGCCCGCTGCGTTTCGGCGCCGGGCTCAAGGGCAAGATCGGCGAGGCCATGGTGCACGGCGTGCCGGTCGTCTCCACCTCCGTCGGCACGCAGGGCATGGCGCCGGCGGTCGGCGAGGAGATCTTCGTCGCCGACGAGCCGGCGGCTTTCGCCGAGGCGGTCGTGCGGCTGTTCGACGACGATTTACTCTGGACCCGGCTGTCCTTTGGAGGCCGGGACTTCATCGAGCGCAACTTCGGGTTCGACGCGGTGGCTCGCCGGCTGGACGGCATCTTTGGCGACCTAACCTGGTTACCGGTACGGCGCCTTGGGCCAGCGGCTGCGACCCTAGCTTTGCGCATGCGCGTTGCGGACTGGCTGCAGCAGCATGTCTTGTGGCGCTGGCGTGCCTGAATCTGTGCCGAGGAATCAGGACGGCGTTTCTCAACCGGCGCGGCGTCCGCAGTTCACCAGCGATGTCCCGCATTCGTGCGGTGCCCCGTTGGCGCGCATGAAGGAGCAGAAGAGAGCATGACGAATCATGCCGACTACAACGTGCTGACGCTCGGCGCACTGTTCGATGATGCTGCCGTCTCCCGGCACCGGGAACTCGGTCCGTGGCAGTTGGTGGTCGAGCGGCACGGGCCTCTGCAGGTAACCTTCGTCCGCGGGGCATGTCCCTTGCATCTACGGCTCGCCGCCGTGACCAGTGCCGAACTGGTCCCTGCGGGCGGATGGTTGCTTGAAGCGGAGAACGGCTGGGCCTACTGGGTGCCGCGAGAGCCAGCGTTCCGCAGTGTGGATGAGCACTGCCGGATGCAACGCGAGTCTTCTGCTCCGGTAGAGGCGCTCGTGCTGCGCGGCGGTGAGGCGCAACTGAACTGTCCAGCCCCCAAGCCAGGCGAGTGGTTGGACATCGCCATCTGGCGTCTCCCGGCCGAAATGGCGCAGGAACTGCGCGCTCCGGTCGCGCTTGAGCGACAAGCTGCTTATCTGTGGGGGTCCCATACGCCGTTTGCGCGCTACGCAGATATCGGCATTCACCTGATTCATGGTCGGGTTTACGAGAACCGTTGGGCGTGGCCATTTAAGCGACGCATTTGTTCCGAAAACGACGCACATGCGATCGCCGTTCATCTCGGTGGTTTGCATCGTGCAACCGGGCATCGCCTGCCTGCCTTGATGGCGAGAATTGTCGTCGATGCGGTGATGGCGCGCGTCGGTCCAGATGGCGCGTTCCGTCACGGGGTCTGGACGAAGGGAATGGAGTCACATTATCGACTGCATTGCAGCGCAATGCATCTGATGATGGACTCATTGGCTGAAACGCCGGACGACTCGATTCGACGTTGTCTGGCGGCTTCCGCCGCTTTTCTGGCCGGCACGTCGTTGCCCGCAGCTGGCGGACTATGGTTCTTGCACGACGATCTCGAACGCTCCGAGGAGCAGATGCGGGGTGGGCCGTTCAGGTGGGTCGATAGTCAAGCTCTGGGCAAGACCCGCTCGAACATGATGGTGCTGAACTCTCACATTGATGCCATCGTGGCGCTCGACCGCTATCGTGAGACTACGGGCGACGATCGGTATGTCGCTACGGTTGAGCAGGCGCGCGTTGCTCTGCGTACGGTACTGGCACAGCGGCCTGCCGAGATGCTGTATCGCGTTTTGTTTCGCCTGATTGGCTTAACGTTCTTGCCGACACCTCGTGCGGCGGCTTTGCCGGTCTGGTGGCGGGCTTTGAAACGCATCACTTGGCAGCGGCTGATACCGAAGTTGCCTGACGTGAAGGCGCGCTGGCCGCGTTTCGTTATGCCAAGTGGCTACATCGATCGCGAGCTGACGCTTAGAACCTGGGCTCACGACTATCACGCGATCAATCTGATGGATTTGGCGCGTTATTTGCGGCGATTCCCCGACGAAGCTTTGGTTAGAGAGGTTCTGGTCGCTGGGATGGATTTCACAAGGAATAGTGGAATCCTCGACCGATGGCGTGAGATGGATTACCAGAAATACGCCCTGGGATTTTGGTTGGAGGCGCTATATCACGCGTGTACGCTGTTTCCGGATCCACGCTATCGGGTCTGGCTTGCTGACGCCATCCTGACCCTAGAGGACTTACGCATGGGTCTATCGCCTTCGCTTCTCGGTGCCAACGCCGAGGCAGTTGCCGTTGACCAGCAGGTGCCGTGCCCGGTCCCGACGGACGAGCGCCTAAGAGTGGCGAATATAGGCAACCGGCAGACCCCGGAGTTCCTGGTACTCAACCCCGGAAGTGATGCGGTCGCACTCGAATGGGCTTCGCCTGCGCCCGCTGGCCTGGTTTGGCAGCACCCAGACGGCAGCCCCTGCGCGTCCGACCTGCTCCTGTCGCCGCGCAGTTGGGTGTGGGCGCGAGCTTTCCGCTAGCTCGTCGCGTCTTTGTCCTCGTCGCTGCCTTCCATGCACATAGCCATCATCGCCCCCGAGTTCCCGCCGGAGATCGGTGGCATGCAGACCCACGCCGCTGAGATCGCGGACGAACTCGTCGCTCGCGGCCATCGCGTCACCGTGTTCACACGCCAGCGGCCAACGCTGCCGCCGTCGCGGCGCGGCATTGAAGTACGGCAGGTGTTGACCGGCCACGCAGGAACAGACCTGCGCGAAATACGCAAGGTGCAGGCCGACGCATGGCACGCGATGAATGCCGCCTACGCCTGGGTCGCACTCTATCTGCAGCCCGCCGTGGTGTCCGTGCATGGCAATGATTTCTTATCGCCCTACATCCCGGTTGGTGAGCCCGATCTCTCCCGGCTGCTACCCGGCTTGTGGCGTTCTACCCGCTTGCGGCCGGCGCTTCAGTCAGCCATCGGGCGGTGGCGTACGCCGATACTGGTGCGAAAGGGTCTTGAGCGCGCCAGCAGGATTTTGGTCAACAGTCGATACACCGAGAAGGTATTCCTCGATCACTATCCGGCTTGCCGCGGGCTGACCCAGCCCGGCATGGTCGGTGTCGGTTCGGACTTTGTTCATTTCGAGCCTGTGCGGCGCTCTGGGGGCCGCGCCCGGATCCTTACCGTCTGTCGCTTGTCAGAGGAGCGAAAGAACGTTGGGATGGTCCTCCAGGCGCTTGCCAGACTTCGCCTGTCCGGCGACGACTTCGAGTACACCGTCGTTGGTGACGGTCACCTTCGGCCGGGGCTGGAAAATATGGCCAGGAATCTCGGCATCTCAGATCGCGTGCGGTTTACCGGCTTTCTCGCGTTCCAACAGATGCGCGAAGAGCTTTGTGGCGCTGACCTGTTCGTACTGACTGCTGGGGTGCACCCAGCGAGCCACGAGGGCTTCGGTCTGGTGTATTTAGAGGCGAACGCCTGCGGCACGCCGACCCTGGCAGCCCGGCTGGCCGGAGCTGCCGAAGCCGTTGCCGAAGGGCGATCCGGGTTCTTCGTCGATGAACTCAGCGTTGACGGCATTGCGTACGCGCTCACGCGCTTCGTGCGTGGCGACCTGACGTTCTCTTCCGCAGAATGCCGTCGCTTCGCTTTGCAGCACTCCTACGCTGAGTTGGTCGAAGCGGCTCTGCCTTGGTATTGCCGCGGCAGCGCACCGGCCGCGTCGGAGGGTTGAGATGCAAAGTGCCGTTCCGCGCGTCTCGGTGATCATGCCCGGCTACAACGCCGCGCCCTACGTCGAGCAGGCGGTGCGCAGCGCGCTGGAGCAGAGCTGCCGCGACGTCGAGCTGGTCTTCGTCGACGACGGTTCCAGCGACGGCACGGCCGAGGTCGTGCAGCGCCTGCAGGCCGAGTTCGGCGAGCGCCTGACGCTGCTGCGCAGCGAGCGCGGCGGCCCGTACCCGGCGCGCAACCGCGCGCTGGGCGTGGCGCGCGGCGAGTTCGTCGCCTTCCTCGACGCCGACGACTGGTGGGAGCCGGACTTCATCGAGACCATGCTCGCGGCGCTCGAAGCCGCCGGCGCCGACATCGCCTACTGCGGCTGGCAGAACGTCGGCGAAGGTGTCACCGGCGGCCGCGCCGAGCCCTATCTGCCGCCGGCCTACGAGGACGGCGACCCGGTCGAGCACTTCCTGCGCGGCTGCCCCTGGCCGATCCACGGCGCGCTGCTGCGCCGCGCCGTCGTCGACGCGGTCGGCGGCTTCTCGACGCGCCTGTTCTCGTCGATGGACTACGACCTGTGGATCCGCCTGCTGGCGGTGACCCGCCGCATGGTGCGCGTGCCGCGCGTGATGGCGTATTACCGCTGGCACGGCGGCGGCCAGATCTCGGCCGTCAAGTGGCGCCAGGTGCAGCACGCTTGGCAGGTGCGGCGCGACTTCGCAGCCGCCAACCCGAAGCTGGTGGCGCATCTGGGCGCGGCGCGCCGGCGCGAGCTTGTCGACGGCCCGCTGCTGGAGCAGGGCCGCACGCTGTTCTGGCGCCGCGACCTCGAAGGTGCGCAGCACCTGCTGCGCCAGGCCTTGCGCGCCGGCGCCTGGGCCCCGCGCGACCTGCCGCTGCTGGCCGCCGCGCTGCTGCCGCTGCCCTGGTTCACGCGCCTGGTGCAGCGCGCCGACCGCCGGAGCGCGGCATGAACAGCGCGGTTGCCGAACGCGTGCCGGTGCTGATGTACCACCGCGTCGACGCGCCGCGAGACGACGCCGAACGCGCTTACTGCGTCTCGCCGCAGGACTTCGGCGAGCACCTGGCCTGGCTGGCCGAGGCCGGCTGGACGCCGTGCACGCTGGCCGCCTTCGGCCGCTGGCAGCGCGGAGAAGGCACGCTGCCCGAACGCAGCGTGCTGATCACCTTCGACGACGGCTTCGCCGGCCTGCACGAGCACGTGCTGCCGCGGCTGGCGGCACGTGGCTGGCCGGCGACGGTCTTCCTGGTCAGCGCGCGCGTCGGCGGCCGCGACGACTGGGCGACGCGCGAGGGGCGCAGCGTCGGCTCGCAGGCGCTGCTGGGCGGCGCGCAGATCGCCGAGATGGCCGCCGCCGGCATCGAGTTCCAGAGCCACTCGCGCCACCACGCCGACCTCGCCGCGCTCGACGACGCGGCGCTGGCCGACGAGCTGCGCGGCTCGCGCGACGAGCTGCAGCAGCTGCTCGGGCGCACGGTCGATGCCGTCGCCTACCCCTACGGCCGCACCGACGCGCGGGTGCAGCAGGCGGCACGCGAGGCCGGCTACCGGCTGGGCTTCAGCGTCGATCCGGGTTTCAACCGGCCGGGCGGCGACGCGCTGCGCCTGCGCCGGCTCGACATCACCGGCCACGACGGCCGTTCCCGCTTCGCGCGCAAGGTCGCACTGGGCAGCAACGACGGCTCGATCGCGGCCCAGGCGCGTTACCTCTGGGGCCGCGTCGCGGCCCGCCTCTGACCGCCATGGACGCCTCCGTCATCGTCTGCACCTACAACCGCGCGGCCTCGCTGGCCGACACGCTGGCCGCGTTGGCGGCGCTGCAGCTGCCGCCGGGCTTCGAGTGGGAGCTGATCGTCGTCGACAACAACTCGCGCGACGCGACGCGGGCCACGGTGGAGGGCTTCGCCGTCGCGCACCCGGCGCTGCCGCTGCGCTACGTGTTCGAGGCGCGGCAAGGCCTGTCGCACGCACGCAACCGCGGCATCGCCGAGGCGCGCGGCGAGATCCTCGCCTTCACCGACGACGACGTGCTGCCCGCGCCCGACTGGCTGGCGCTGCTGGTGCAGGGCATGCACGAACACGGCTGCGCCGCCGCTGGCGGCTACATCGCGCCGCTGTGGCAGGCCGACCCGCCGGCCTGGCTGACCGAACGCTTCTACGGCTTCCTGGCGCTGAAGACCGACACCGACGGCCCGAAGAGCGTGCGTGAGCCCGAGCAGATGCCTTTCGGCGCCAGCCTCGCGTTCCGGCGCGAGGTTTTCGAGCGCCTGGGCCTGTTCGACCCCAACCTCGGCCGCAAGGGCGCGGTGCTCGCCGGCGGCGAGGAGATCGACGTGCTGATGCGTGTCGTGAACGACGGCGGCCGCGTCGTCTACTTCCCGGCGGCGCGTGTGCGCCACAAGGTCGAGGCCTTCCGCCTGAACAAGCGCTACTTCCGCCGCTGGCGCTACCAGTGCAGCCGCAACGAGGCGGTGGCGCTGCCGGCGGCCGGCCGGCGCATCGCCGGCGTGCCGCTGTACCTGCTGCCGCAGCTGGCGCGCGCGGCCTGGAAGGCGGCGACGATGCGCTTCACGCACCCGGCCGACGAGGCCTTCCGCCAGGAGATGATCGTCTGGCACTTCCTCGGGCTGGTGCGCGGCGCCGCGGCCGCCCGCGCCTGAAGACGCCTCAGTCGCGCGCCATCGCCTTGCGGCAGCGTTCCAGCAGGCCGTTGTGCCAGCGGTACATCGCGCGCACCGGCAACGCCGGGCCGCCGGCCGGCGTCGAGACGCTGTAGCCGAAACGCTCCAGCGTGCCGCCGGCGGCGCGTTCGAACAGCCGCACCTGGCGCGCCGACATCGTCTGGCGCCACTTGCCGGCGTTGGCCGTCTGCAGCGGCTCCTTCAGCAGCGGCGTCTTGCCGCCTTCGGCCGGCCGCGGGTAGTCGAGCACCGAGTCCTCGAAGTCCAGGCCCAGGAAGTCGCAGACCGCGCCCAGCGTCTCGCGCGGCGCCTGCAGCAGGTCCTCGTAGCGCAGTTCCAGGTACTGGCGTGCTGGCAGCGCCTCGCCGTGCCGGCGGCCGGTCTCGACGTACTGCTCCCAGTAGCGCGCGGCGAAATAGGTGTTGTAGACGTAGAAGTCGTCGCGCCGGCCCATCAGCGACAGCGCGACGTCGCGGCCGTCGCGCACGACGTGGATGAACTGCGCGTCGGGCCACCAGCCGTGCAGCGCCGGCATGTGCAGCACGTAGTACGGCGTCTTGTCGCCCCAGCGGCGCTTGCCTTCGCCGCGCGCATTGGTCTCGAACAGCCCCGAGATCAGCTCGCGCATCGTCTGCCGGCCTTCGGCGACGAAACGGTCGGCCAGTTCCTGGGCGTCGAAGTGCAGGCCGTGCAGGTCGGTGTCGGTGAACTCGGGGCGCAGGCGGCGCATCGCCTCGAGCACGGCGACGACGTTGGCGCGGCGGCGCAGGTCGCCGTATCGCGCCTCGTCGCGCATCAGCGGCACGATGAAGTGCGACTCCCCGGTGGGAATCGACAGCGCCGGGTGGGCGCGCAGCATGTATTGCAGCAGGGTCGTGCCCGAACGCGGGGCACCGACGATGAAGACCGGGCGCGAAGACGTCATCCTGAGGATGGCAATGAAGGCGGAGGGTCCGAAGGGCGAACGTCGTGCCCGACGACGCCGACCTTAACCGTTCGCAGGGTGACCCGTGGTGACGGCCTGAAACGCCGTCTCGTCTGCAGGAATCAGGAAGGCTTGAGCACGCGCAGCAGCGCCGCCGCGCGCGACTTGGCGTCCATGACGTCCTTGGTGATGTAGCAGCCGGGCTTCATTTCCCGGGTCGTGTAGGCGACTTCCTTGACCGCCTGCTCGGCCGCGCCGCGGCGTTCGTTCATCGGCTTGGACGGATTGGAGGCCTGCGAGATGAAGACCAGCGCGGGGCAGAAGTGGTTCATCGAGGTGCCGCAGGAGTCGGGCGAGATCGCGAACACCGGCGGCTGCAGCGCGCCGTCCACGTACTGGTTGTAGCAGTACTTGGGCAGGTAGGCGACTTCCAGCGCCGACGCCTTGTACTTGGGCGGGATCGCGGGCTTGGCACCGATCTGCGCCGCTGCGGGGGCGGCGGCGAGCACCAGCACGAGGCCGGCGAGCAGGGAGGTCGAGGCGGTCATGGCAGGCTCTTGGGTCAGAGGAGGTCGGCGATCCCGAAACGCTCCGCGATGCGCGGCAGGTCGAAGTTGATGTCCATCTCCTCGGACTTGCTCGCGGCGCGCTGGTAGTCCTTCACGGTGATGACGGAGAAGTGTTCGCGGGCGATCCAGCGTTCGCGGATCGTGTCGACGCGGCCGCCGCAGAAACGCTGCCAGTAGCGGATGCCGCAGCCGTGGTCATCGTAATAGCGATCCCGCCGCGCGCGCTCCGCCGGATCCGAGGGGGCGTTGGGGTGGTGCTGGAAGCCGCGCCACCAGCCGCAGCCCTTGTCGTACTGGTCGCGGCTGGCGCCGGCCGTCGTGCAGCCCAGCACCTCCCAGTAGCGGTGGTACTTGGGGCGCAGCGCGTTGCGCAGGCCGCCCCAGGTCATCACCGCCGACATCTCACCGTCGTGCAGGCGCTCGAAGCGTGCCGCGGCGGCGCGCATCTTGGCGCGCGGCATCAGCACGTCGGCGTGCCAGAAGGCCAGCCGCGGCGCCCACAGGAAGGCGAACTCCAGCGCCATGTGCTGGTAGAAGACCTGCAGCCCGAGCGGCGCGTTGAAGTCGATCGCCACCGCACCCGGCACGAGCTGCGGCGGGCGGTTGCCGCAGTTCGGGTCCCAGCCGACGACCGGCGTCCAGCCGACCTCGGCGACCAGCTTCTGCTGCAGCAGGCACCAGCGGTCGTTCATGTTCCAGCACAGCCACGGGCGCTCGACGCCGCGCAGCGGCTCGGCCCAGCGGGCGGCGGCGTCCAGCAGGTCCTGCACCGGGCGGTCCCAGAAACGCCAGTGCCCGGTGCCGTTGCGCCCGGTGGTCTTGCCGATGTCCCAGGCGGTGGGGACGGCGGCTGCCGGCATCGTCGTCAACTCATCCTCCGTCAGGCGGGAAGGCCCGGCTGGCCCGGGACTGCGGCGGCGCGTGCCGGCGCCGCGGCAGTGTAGTGGGGCCGGTACGGCCGGACACGGGCCGCGGGCTCAGCGTGCCCGCGCAGTCCCGGTCTTGACCGCACGCAAGAAATCGACCAGGGCCGACGGCAACGCTGCGGCCACCGCGTAGAAGGCCGCACGCGGGCTGGCGGCTTCGCGCAGGCTTTCGGCGAGCACGCGGCGCGCGTCGGCGCGCCGGCCCTCGGCGAAGTACCAGTAGCCGAGGTCGGCCAGCGTGTCGGCGACGTAGCGGTCGGGGTCCAGGCCCCAGTCCGCCATGCGCGGGCCGGCCCAGGACCGGATCGTTCGCGCCATGTCGACGTAGCCGCGCAGCATCGGTTCGATCGACTTGGTGACGTTGGCCGAGTGCTCGACGCGGATCTCCTCGACGCTGGGCACGCAGGCGACGTCGTGCGCGGCGGCGATGCGCAGCCACAGCTCGAGGTCCTCGCCGTAGCGCAGCCGGGTGTCGAAGGCGTCGGGCGCGGACAGCACGTCGCGACGCACGAGCACGGTGCTGGTGTTGATGAAGTTCAGGGCCAGCAGGCGGCGCGGCGCGTCGGGCACCGGAGCGCCGTCGAGCTGGGCGAAGAAGTCCTGCAGCCCGCGCTTGGCGAAGTTCGACGCCACCTCCTGCCGGCCGTGTTCGTCCTCGATCGCCATGTCGGCCGAGACCAGCGCCACCGACGGATGGCGCTGCAGCACCGCGAGCTGGCGTTCGAGCTTGGTCGGCCGCCAGCGGTCGTCGGTGTCCAGGAAGGCCAGCCAGTCGCCGCGCGCGACGCGGATGCCGTGGTTGCGCGCCGCCGCTGGCCCGGCGTTGTCCTGGCGCACGTAGACGATGCCTTCGCCCAGCGCCGCGACGACGGCCGCGGTGTCGTCGCGCGAGCCGTCGTCGACGATGACGATCTCGGTGCAGGGCGCGGTTTGCGCGCGCACGCTGGCCACCGCGGCCGGCAGGAAGCGGGCGCGGTTATAGGTGGGAATGACGACCGAGACGCTGGGAGGCTTCATCAACTCGCGGGGGGAGACCGTCAACGCCGACCTGGATGGACAGAAAATGAGTTTTGAGCCCCGTCAACGCGGTGGCTGTGCGACTTCTTCATGACGCTCCAGCCTGCCGCCAACGCGCTCTCCGACTTCCGGATTCTCGTCGCCAAGAACGTTCGCCACTTCCTCGAGGCGCGGGGGTTCGAGTTCGTTCGCACGAAACGCCGTGGTGCCGCCGCCGCACGCACCGGCGTGCTGCGGCCGGGCGGGGCGCCGGCGGCGCGCGAGCCCGCGCCGGGCATGGTGCTCGACGCGCAGCGTTTCTTCAGCGTCGAGGTCGAGGCGCGGCCCGGCATCAACCACCTGCGTTTCGCGCTCGAGCTGCTGGTGCGCGAGGCCGTCGCGCTCGGGCGCACGCCGGTGGCCTTCAAGCCGCGTTTCGATCCGCGCCACAACCTCGGCGTCGACCTGGACGTCGACTGGGACCGCTACATCGACCTCGAGCGCGTCGAACTGCTGCCGCCGGGCGGTGGCGAGCCGTTTGTCGTGCGCCTGCTGCCGAGCACCGCGCTGGCCGGCGCGGCCGGCCATTCGGCGGCCTGGTACGACCGCCGCCACGTCGTCACCAGCGACGAGAACCGGCGCTGGGATCTCGTCGTGCGCTGCAACCGCACCGGGCTGCAGGTGCCCGGCGTGCACGACGCGACGCCCGGACTGCCGGGCTGGCGCGTGCGTTTCGCGCCGTCGCCGCAGGTGCGGGCACTGGCGCAGCAGGTGGCCGACGCGCTGGGCGACTACGCCGCGATGCACGTGCGCCGCGACGACATGCTGGCGATGACCGACCAGTACCCGCACCTGGACGAGGACACGCGGCCGGAGGCCATCCTGCGCACGCTGGCACCGCACCTGGCGCCCGGCTCGCGGCTGTACGTGATGACCAACGAGCGCCAGCCGGGTTTCTTCGAGCCGCTGCGCCGCGTCTACGACCTGCGCCAGTGCGCCGACTTCCCGGCGCTGCGCACGCTGGTCGAGGGCCCGGGCACCGACAACTTCCTGCTCTTCGAGGTCGAGAAGCTGCTCTTCGAGCGCGCCGCGAAGCAGGTCCACACCTTCACCCACCCCGAAGGCGGGCGGCGCATCGCGCTCTGCCGCGACCCCGGCTGGGCCTGAGCGGCCGGTGGCCGCGGGACGAAGGACAGCGCCATGTTCTATCGCCCCGAGGTCGACGGCCTGCGCGCGCTCGCGGTCGTGCCGGTGATCCTGTTCCACGCCGGGCTGCCGGGCTTCGGCGGCGGCTTCGTCGGGGTCGACGTCTTCTTCGTCATCAGCGGCTTCCTGATCACCTCGATCATCGCCGGCGAGCTGGACACCGGGCGCTTCAGCGTCGCCGGCTTCTACGAGCGCCGCGCGCGCCGGATCCTGCCGGCGCTGTTCGTCGTGCTCGCGGCCTGCCTGCCGTTCGCCTGGGCCTGGATGCTGCCGCGCGACCTCGGCGCCTTCGCCGACAGCCTGGCGGCGACCGCCGGCTTCGCGTCCAACGTCTTGTTCTGGCGCAGCGCCGACTACTTCGACAGCGCGGCCGAACTGAAGCCGCTGCTGCACACCTGGAGCCTGGCCGTCGAGGAGCAGTACTACCTGCTGTTCCCGCCGCTGCTGGTGCTGCTGTGGCGGCTGCCGCGCCAGCGGCGGCTGGCGCTGCTGGCGGCGCTCGGTGCGGCCAGCCTGGCGCTGGCGCAGTGGGCTTCGCGCGCCGCGCCGACGGCGGCCTTCTACCTGCTGCCGACCCGCGGCTGGGAGCTGCTGGTCGGCTCGCTGCTGGCGCTGGCCGGGCCGACGCTGACGACGCCGGTGCAGGCCTCGCGTGCGCTGGCCGAGACCGGCGGCGCGCTGGGGCTGGGGCTGCTGGCCGCGGCGGTGTTCGGCTTCGACCGCCAGACGCCGTTTCCCGGCGCCTGGGCGCTGGTGCCGACGCTGGGCGCGGCGCTGCTGATCCTGTGCGCGACGCCGCGTACCGTCGCCGGCCGCCTGCTGGGTTCGCGGCCGCTGGTCGGCCTCGGCCTGCTGAGCTACAGCGCCTACCTCTGGCACCAGCCGCTGCTGGCGCTGGCGCGGCACCGCAGCCTGCAGCCGCCGGGCCACGTGCTGCTGGCCGGCGTCGCGCTGGCCTCGCTGGGCCTGGCCTACGCGAGCTGGCGCTGGGTCGAACGGCCGTTCCGGCGCCCCGGGCGTTTTGATCGGCGCGAGGTCTTCATGCTCGCCGCCACCGGCAGCGTGGCCTTTTTCGCCGCCGGCCTGGCCGGGCACCTGGCGCACGGTTTCCCGGGCCGACTGCCGCCGGCCGCGCAGATCGCCGAGCTGGAACTGCCGCGGGTGGACAACGGCTGGTGTTTCTACAGCGTCGACAGCATCGCCTCGCTGCCGGTCGGTGAAGCCGGCCAGCACTGCTGGCGCGGCGCGCCCGACGGCCGCCACCGCGTGCTGCTGTTCGGCGATTCGTTCGCGGCCCAGTACGAGCCGCTGTGGGACCGCGTCGGCCGCCAGGACGGCCTCGCGGTGCACGTCGTGACGACCAACTGGTGCCACCCGGCGCTGGACGACGACTTCGCCGGCCCGCGCTCCAGCCGCGCTTTCGGCCAGTGCCTGGCCAACCGCCGCCTGCTGCGGGCCACCGCCGCGCGCTACGACCTCGTCGTGCTCGGCGGCGCCTGGGGCAACCTGCAGCGCCAGGGCCGGCTCGACGGCGTGCTGCAGACGCTGGCCACGCTGTCGGCGCAGGTGCGGCGCGTCGTCGTCATGCCGGCGCCGCGCCAGTACGACGCCGACGTCACCTCGGCCTTCCTGCGGGCGCGGCTGCACGGCGAGGCCCTGGACGTCGCCGCCTTCCCGGCCGGCGCCGACGCCGCCAGCCGCCTGGCCCACGAGCGCTTGCGCGACGCGGCGCAGCGCCTGCCCAACGTGCTCTTCGTGCCGCGCGAGCAGCTCTTCGCCACCGCGGCCGGGCCATCCGAGGTCGACGCCGACGGCGTGCCGTACAGCCTGGAGGGCTGGCACGTCAGCATCCGCGTCGCGCGCGCCGCGGCGGAGAACTTCCTCGCCTCGCCGAGTTATCGCCGGCTGCGTGCCGAACTGGCGTCGAGCAGCCCGCCGTAGACGCCTTCGACCTGGCGCACGTGCTCGGCCACCGCGAAGCGCCGCAGCGCTTCCTCGCGCGCCGCGGTGCCCAGGCGCCGGCCGAGTTCGCGGTCCTCGTGCAGCTGCAGGATGCGCGCCGCCAGGTCGTCGGCATCGTTGGGCGCGAACAGCAGCCCGGTGCGGCCGTCCTCGACCATCTCGACGGCGCCGCCGTGCGCCGGCGCCAGCAGCGGCCGGGCCATCGTCATCGACTCGATGATCATCGTGCCCAGCGGCTCCGGCGAGGTCGAGGCCGAGAGCACGATGTCCAGCCCGTTGTAGACCTCGGCCATGCCGCTGACGTGGCCGGTGAAGACGACGCGGCCGGCGAACGGCGGCTGCGCCGCGCGCTCGCGCAACTCGGCCTCGAAGTAGCGGCACTCCTCGGGCGCGGCGCCGACGATGACGAACACCGCGTCGGGCATGCGCGCGGCGATGCGCTCGACGGCGTCGAGGAACAGGCGCTGGCCCTTCCACGGGATCAGCATGCCGACCAGGCCGACGGCGAAGGCGTGCTCGGCGATGCCGTGGCGGCGGCGGAAGGCGCCGCCGTCGGCGGCCAGGTCCAGCTTGTCGAGCTCGATGCCGTCGTAGACGTAGCAGCGCTTGCGCTCGGGCACGCCCAGCCGGCCGATGCTGTCGGACACCCAGCGCGAGACGGCGATGAAGTGGTCGGGCAGCCGGAACAGCGAATGCATCATCGGCGAGCCCTGCTGGTCGCCGCGCACGTGCGCGACCACCGGCACGCCGGCCAGCTTGCCGGCCAGCACCGCGGCGCGGTTGCACAGCGGCTCGTTGTTCACGTGGATCAGCGCCGGGCGGAAGCGCAGCACCGTCCACAGCGTCTGCAGGAACGAGGGCAGGAAGTTGCCGACGTCGTCGGCGCGCGCCAGCACCTGGTTGGCCAGCCAGCGCAGCCCGGGCACGGCGTTGGGCCAGCGCGCGTCGGCCAGCCGGCGCTTGGCGCTGACGGTGTCCAGCCGGCGGTCGGGGATGTGCTTCCAGAGCGACTCGTTGGCGATGTCCTGGTACTTGGTGTCGCCCAGGCCGGTGACGACCATCGGCTCCCAGCGCGTGCGGTCGAGGTTTCGCACCAGGTGGCGCAGGCAGATGATCGCGCCGCCGTAGCCGATGCCGTTCTCGACGTAGAGCACGCGCCGCGGCGGCGCCAGCAGCGCGGCGTACAGCGCCTCGTAGCGGTCGGCGACACGTTCGATCGCGTAATGGCGTTCGGCGGCGGCACGCGCCGCCAGCCCCATCGCGGCGCCGGCCGGGCCCAGCGCCTCGCGCACCGCGGCGCCCAGCGCGGCGCTGTCGTCGGGTGCGTAGGTGCGCCCGGTGAGGCCTTCGGCGACCAGCTCGCGCGTGCCGCTGGCCGCGGCGGCGACGCAGGGCAGGCCGCTGGCCATCGCCTCGAGCACGACGTTGGGCAGGCCTTCCTTCACCGAGGGCAGCAGCAGCAGGTCGGCGGCGCCGTAGTAGCGCGTCAGGTCGGCGCTGAAGTCGTGCAGCGCGAAACGCTGGGGGTGCGCCGCCGCCAGCGCCGCGAGCCGGCCGCGCAGCGCGCCGTCGCGGTCGTCGCGGCTGCGCGGGCCGACGGCGACCAGCAGCGCGCCGGTGCCGAAGGCGTCTTCGGCGCACCAGCGTTCGGCCAGCCAGAGGATGTTCTTGCGCTCGTCGAGCACGCCGGCGTACAGCGCCAGCGGGCGATCTGCGGGCAGGCCGAGTTCGGCGCGCAGGCGCCGGCGCTCGTCGGCGCTGGTCGGACGGAAGCGCGCCGTGTCGACGCCGTTGGGCACGTGGTGCACGCGATGCGCCGGCAGGCCGCCGGCGCGGAACTCGTCGACCAGGTCGCGGCTGATCGCGACGCAGGAATCGATGCGCCCGAGCATCGCCCGGTGCAGCCGCCCGACCATCGAATGCGACAGGCCCTGCAGGTCGTTGTTGGCCAGGCTCGCCTTGATCAGCGACTTCATCCCCAGCAGCCGCGCCAGCGGGCCGATGAAGGCGTTGGTGAAGTAGGCGCCGTGGCTGTGCAGGACGTCGAAGTCGCGCCGCCGGCGCCAGACGTAGCGCGCGAGGTTGAACCACAGCCGGAACTCGCGGTGCTTGCGCATGCGTCCGGGCTCGACGCGGTGCACCGCGAAGCCGTCGACGACGACGTCCTCCTCCAGCCCGGCCCAGCGGTTGGTGACGAACTCGACGTGGTGGCCGCGCGCGCGCAGCACACGCGCCAGCGTCAGCGCCTGGATCGCCGCGCCGCTGTATTCGGGGGCGAAGTAGGCCGTGTACATCAGCACGCGGGCGGGGCGGGGCGCGGTCATCGGGTCTCGTTCGTTTCGCTTCGGGCCTGCAGCCAGGCGTCGAGCACCACCAGGGCCCAGACGCGGAAGGCGAGTCCGGCCTCGCCCTGCAGCAGGCGCTCGGCCAGCTGCTGCACGCGGCTGGCATCCAGCTCGCGATGCTGCCACCGTCCGGGCGCGAGGTGCCGGCGCAGCAGTCCCCCATCCTCGTCGGCGAGCAGCGCGGCCAGCGGGACGTCGAAGCCGTGTTTGGGCGTGTCCCAGAGCGCGCGCGGCACGTGGCGCGCGAGCAGCGCGCGCAGGATGCGCTTGGGTTCGCCGGGGCGCCAGCGCCAGTCCGCCGGCAGCGCGCGCAGCAGCCGGTCGGCGGCGGTGCCGGCGTAGGGGAAACGCAGCGCCTGGCCGCTGGCGAGCATGGCCTGCGTCAGGCGCTCGCTGGGCATGGTGTCGAGCAGCGCGCTGCAGCGTTCGAAGTGTTCGCCGGGGGCGAAGCGCGCGAAGGTGCGGAAGAAGCGCGTGCCGGAGAAGTCCACACGCTGGCCGCACAGCGCCTCGATCTCGGCGCGCGTGAAGCCGCGCCAGCGAATCAGCAGCTCGGCGGGGTGCTCGAAGTGCAGCATCGGCGCCTGGCCGGCGAGCGGCGGCCAGGCCGCCAGGCGCCGGCGCAGCGCGGCCGGCAGGCGCGCGCTCCACTGCACCGCCAGGCGCACGTGGCGCGGCGGCATCAGGCCCAGCGCCTCGTCGGCACCGGTGCCGTCGAGCACGGCGTCGAAGCGGCCGCGGCAGGCTTCCAGGGCCAGCAGCGTCGCCGGCGTCGACGGGTCGGCCAGCGGCTGGTCGGCCGCGGCGGCAAGGCGTTCGACGGCCGCGGCGTGGGCGCCGAGGTCGAAGCGCAGCACCTCGTGGCGCAGCCCCAGGTGGGCGGCGATGCGCGCCGCGGCCGGCGCTTCGTCGTAGGGCGCGGCGTCGAAGCCGACGGTCAGCGCGACGAGGTCGGGGCGGCGGCGTGCCGCCAGCGCGCACAGCAGCGCCGAGTCGACGCCGCCGCTGAGAAAGGCCGCCGGGCGTTCGGCGCCGTCGAGGCGGGTGGCGATGGCCGTGTCGAGCGCGGCTTCGACGGCGTCGACGGCGGCCTCGAAGTCGGCTGGCATGGCCGGGGCCTGGAAGGCCGGCGTGAACGCCTCGCACGTGCCGCCGCGCCAGTGCAGCGCCTGGCCGGGCTCCAGCGCCACGACGCCGTCGGCGATCGTCGCTGGCGCCGCGAGGTCGAGGAAACGCAGGTACTCGTGCAACCCGGCCGGCGCCAGCACCGGCGCACCGGGCGGCAGCAGTGCCGGCAGCCAGGACGCGAAAGCGACGCCGCCGCCGGGGCGCGCGGCGTGGAACAGGTTGCGCAGGCCGGAGGGGTCGCGGTAGAGCAGCAGTTCGTCGGCGTCGGCGAGCACGAGCACGAACGCGCCCTCGAGCCGCGGCAGCAGCGCGCGGCCCCAGCGCCGCCAGCCGGCCGCCAGCAGCCGCGCGGGTGGCGCCGTGGCCGGTTCGCCCAGCTCGGCGGCCAGCGCCGCGAGCGCATGCAGCTCGCCGTGCCAGGCGACGGTCAGACCGTGTTCGTGGCCGAGCTGGACGTCGGCGCCGGACACGGCCGCTGCCGCGGGCGCAGCGCCACGCCAGGCGCCGGCGAAACCGCGTGTGGCGGCCACGACCGTGGCCGGCGCCGCGTTCAAGGGCGGCGGCCCGCGCCGAGGCGGGCGTCGCGCTGCAGCCGTCGGTAGCCCTCGACCTCGCCGAGCGCCGCGGCGGCGCGCATCAGGTAGAAGCGGCGCCGGTCGGCGCGCAGCGTCAGCAGCGCACGCGCGGCGTAGCCGCCGAGCTTGCGCCAGGCCCAGCCGGGCACGCCGTCGTGGCCGGCCTCGTGGCCGGGCAGGCCGACGGTGGACTCGGTGCGCCGGCGCGTCAGCCGCATCAGGAAACCGAGTTCCAGGCGCTCGGGGTCGACGTGGTGGCGCTGCAGCATCGCCGGCGCGTACCAGAGCCGGGCGCCGACACCCAGCGCACGCAGGAACCACTCCGAGTCCTCGGAGCCGCCGAGGTTGTGGCCCACCGGGCCGAGCTCGGTGCTGAACGGGCCGATGCGCGCCAGCCACTCGGTGCGCACGACGGCGTTGCCGCCGCTGGGCAGCGCGATGTCGGGCGTCAGCCAGCGGCCTGCGTCGCCGCAGTCGAAGGTTGGCACCGGCAGCGGGTAGATGCGGTAGGGGCCGGCGTCGTGCACCCAGGGCGGCTCGCGGCCGTCCCAGTCGGGCACCAGGCGGCCGCAGATCAGTGCCGCCTCGGGCTGTTCGTGCGCGGCGTCGACGATGGCCTGCAGGAAGCCGGCGTCGGCGCGCTGGTCGTCGTCGACGAAGGCCAGCAGCGGCGTGCGCACTTCGCCGAGCGCGAGGTTCAGCGCGTGCGACTTGCCTTTCTTCGGCTCGGCCAGCCAGCGCAGCGGCAGGCCGCCGGGGCACGCGGCACGCGCCTGCAGCATCTCGTGCGTGCCGTCGCGGCAGTGGTTGGCGACGACCAGCAGCTCGACGCCCTCGGCCGGGCGGCGCGCGGCGTCCAGCGAGTCCAGCGTGCGCGCCAGCAGGTCGGCGCGGTCGTGGGTGCAGACGACGACGGTCAGCAGGCTCATGGCGTGGTGCTCAGCGATGGCCGCGTGCGGCCTCGTGCCCCTGCATCCACTGCTCCATCATCATCAGGATCCACACCATCTCGCCGTAGTAGCCCGGATGCGCCGGCAGCTTGTCGGCGAGCAGCGTCTCGATGAACTCGCGGCGCACGATGCCGCGGCCGGCCAGCGAGTGCAGCGTGTCGGCGGCGAAGTTGCGCAGCCCCGGGTGGCGCGTGGCCCAGACGCCGAAGGGCAGGCCGAAGCCCTGCTTCTTCTTCGTGATGATCTCGTCGGGCAGGAAGCCGCGCAGCGCCTCCTTGAAGAACCAGCGCAGCTTCAGCCCCTTGAGCTTGTACTCGGTGGGCAGGGCGAGCGAGAAGTCGACGACGCCGCGCTCCAGGAACGGGAAGGCGACGGCGACGCCGGCCAGCGAGGTGGCGCCGCAGACCTTGGGCAGGTCGCTTTCGGCCAGCGTGTAGCGCCAGTCGTAGGCCAGCATGCGGTTGAGCGCGTTGGCGTTGCCGGTCTGCTGCCACACCGCACGCTGCTGGCGCAGCGGGTCCTCGGCGTCGACACGGGCCAGGAAGTCCGGCGTGAAGACGTCGGCCGTGCCCAGGCGCAGCAGCAGGTTGTACATCTGCATGCGGTCGGGCAGCGGCACCTTGGCCTGCTCGACGTAGCTGCGGCCCTTGCGCGCCAGCGGCAGCGCGCCGATCGGCGTGCCTTCGAGCACCGGCTGCAGCAGGCCGCGGCGCAGCACGCCGGGCACGGCGTCGTACCAGCCGAAGATGCGCTGCTTGGCGTAGCGCGCGTTGCCGCCGTAGAGCTCGTCGCCGCCGTCGCCGGCCAGAAGCCGCGTGATGCCGTCCTCGCGCGCCATCCTGGCGCAGTAGTAGGCCGGCAGCGCCGACGAGTTGCCGAAGGGCTGGTCGAAGTGGCGCGCGACCTCGGGGATGCTGCGCACGAGGTCGGCCGGCGTCACGTAGTACTCGTGGTGCTCGGTGCCGAAGCGCTTGGCGGCGATGCGCGCGAAGGCCATCTCGTCGTAGCCCTCGGCCTCGAAGCCGATCGAGTAGGTCGCGGCGCGGCCGGCGACGTCCTTGATCATGCCGGCCACCGTCGAACTGTCGGTGCCGCCCGAGAGGAAGCAGCCGGGTTTGCTGCCGTCCAGTTCGCCGGCCACCGCCTCGCGCAGGCGGCTGCGGAAGTTGCGTGCCAGGGCCTCGAAGTCGGGCCGCGCCGGCTCCTCGAAACGCGGCTCCCAGTAGCGGCGGATCTCCAGCTTCTGGCCGTCGTACCAGGCGCAGTGCCCCGGCGGCAGGCGGAACACGCCTTCGAACGCCGTGCGCGGCGACGGGATCGAGTGGAAGTACAGGTAGTCGTAGAGCGCCTGGGCCGAGATCGGCGCCGCCGGCTCGGCGGCGGCCAGCGCGTCGGCGCGTTCGGCGAACAGCAGCCGCCCGCCGACGATGCGCCAGCACAGCGTGCGCACCGCGAAGCGGTCGACGGCGAGGAAGACGCGGCCGCGCGCGTCGGCCAGGCCGACGGCGAACGGGCCGTCGACCGCGGCGGCGGCGCGCGCCGCGCCGTCGAGGCCGTCGATCGTCGCCGCGGCGCGGTGCCAGGCGGCGGCATCGCCGTCGCGGCGGGCGAGTTCGGCCAGTTGCGGGTCGCCGAAGCGGGGCTCGCCGACGGCGAGTTCGTGGTCGGGCGCGCGCCGCGCGAGCGGCAGCGTGGTCGTCGTGATCATGCGTGGGCGGTCTGTTGCAGGGCCCCGGGCCGGCGGGCGCCGCCGGCCAGCGGCGCCAGGCCGCGAGGGTGTCGGTATTCGAAGGTGGGCGCCAGCCCGGCGCCGCGGAAGCGTCCGCAGTCGACGGCGTCGGCGGGCACGGCGCGCGCGTCGGCGGGGCGGTAGTCGTAGCGGGCGGCGTCGGCGAAGGCGCTGCGCGCGACGCGCGGGTTGTGGCGGTACTCGCCGGGGCCGGCGGCTTCCAGCGCCTGGGCGTCGCCGCACAGCAGGTTGTTCACGGCGCGCAGCTCGACCTCGGCGCCGGGCGCCACACGCAGGAAGCGGCTGTCGCCGCCGCGTTCGTCGACCAGCGTGTTGTGCACCAGCATCAGCGCCTGCGGCCCGGGGCGGTAACCCTCCGCGCCGAAGGACACGACGATCGGGTTGTCGCTGCCGGGCGACTGCTGGATCAGGTTGCCGACGACGACGGCGACGCCGCCGTTTGGGAACTCCAGCTCGTAGCTGGAGCAGCCGCCCTGTTCGTCGGTGAGGCGGTTGTTCAGCACCAGGCTGCTGGCGGCACGGCTCTTCAGCAGATGGCCGATCGTGCCGTGGTGCAGCCAGCAGCCGCGTGCCACCAGCGAGCGGATGGTGCCGGCGTAGAGCTGGTGGTTGTGGCCGTCGGGGCGCAGGTTGTGCGCGAACTCGCAGCGTTCGACGACGAGTTCGGCCTCGGGGTCGTTGCTGGTCAGCAGCCCCATCTCGTTGGCGAAGAAGCCGCAGTCGCGGGCGACGAGGCGGCCGCGTTCGAAACGGATGCCGGCGCCGTTGCGGGCGTCGACGCGGCAGCCTTCGAAGTCGAAGCCCTCGACGGCGAACTCGCCGCCGCGCAGCACCCAGATCGCCTTGTCCTCGGCGGCCTGGCCGTCGGCGACGAGGCGCACGCGGCCGCCGACGGCGCGCAGCGTCAGCCTGCGCTGGGTGAAGACGGCGACGTCGCCGCGGTACTCGCCGGCGTCGACCTCGACGACGTCGCCGTCGCGCGCGGCGCGGGCGGCGTCGGCGAGGCGTTCGAAGCGCCGGCCCGGGCCGACCTGCAGCGGCGCGGCGGCGCCGGCCCAGCGCGGCAGCACGCAGCCGGCCGCGAGCGCCGTCAGGGCGCGGCGGCGGTCGGGCCGCGGCGGGCGCGGGCGGGGGCGACGGAGGGGCTGGGCCGGGCACATGGGCGGGACGCCACGGCCGGGGCACCGGCTCGGGGCGCGGGGCAGTGTAGCGAGGCGCCTGCGTGCGTTCTTCACGAACCGCCTTCGGCGGCTCCCCGTTTTCCGGGGGTGGCGTCGCCTGTGCTGACGACGGCGGCCACCGTAGACTGCGGCAGTTCGAACGAGGGGGCTTCCGTATGTCGAAATCGACCCAGTGCATCGTCGCCGCGGCGCTGCTCGGCGTGGCTGCGGCCGCGTCGGCGCAAGACTGTCCCAACGGCGCGTCGCGGCTCAACCGCAACCAGATCGGCAACCAGATCATCGGCAAGACGATGTGCGCCGCCAGCGGCAACGATCGCTGGCAGGAGTTCCACCAGGGCGCCAGCAGCGACAGCACCGGCGCGCTGATCGACTACAAGAAGGGCCCGAACGACAAGCTCGACCCGAGCCAGACCGTCGGCTCCTGGAGCTACGCGGGCGCCGGCAACAACACGCTGCTGGTGCACAACTACGGCGCGTCGGCGACCTACTCCTGGGCCGTCTGCGGCAGCAACGGCGGCCCGTACACGCTGGTCTCCTCGGGCGGCGTGACGGTCACCAACGTCACCGTCAAGGCCGGCCAGACGGGCTGCTGATCGAATCCCGCGGGCGCCGCCGCCGGCTGCGCGCCTGCCCCCGCGGCCCCCGGCGGCCCGAATGTCCGACCGTTCCCGTCTGTTCGCGGCCTGCGCCGCCTACGCCTTCTTCGTCGTCTACGGCAGCCTGGTGCCGCTGGACTTCCAGCCTTTGCCGCTCGGCGAGGCGCTGGCGCGTTTCGCCCACATCCCCTATCTGAACCTCGGCGTCGGGTCGCGCGCCGACTGGGTCGCCAACGGCGTGCTCTACCTGCCGCTGGGCGTGCTGGCGGCACGCAGCGCGCGTGCGCTGGGCCTGGGCGCCGCAGCGCCGGTGCTGGCCTTCGCTGCCGCCGTCGTGCTGGCGGTGGCGGTCGAGTTCCTGCAGATCTTCTTCCCGCCGCGCACGGTCTCGCTGAACGACCTGCTGGCCGAGTCCATCGGCTCGGCGCTGGGCGTCCTGGCCGCGCCGCTCGCCGGCCGCGGCGTCGGGCGGCTGCTCGCGGCGCTGCACCGCGGCCCGGCGGTCTGGGGGCCGCGGCTGTTGGAGCTGTACGCGGTGGCCTGGGTGCTGCTGTCGCTGTTCCCCTATGACCTGCTGCTGTCGTCGGCCGAACTGGCGGCCAAGCTGCGCTCGGACCTGTGGGGCTGGTGGCTGGCGCCGGTCGACGCCGGGCCGCTGGCGCTGCTGAAGCTGGTGGTTGAGGCCGCGGTGGCCACGCCGCTGGGCTGGCTGATCGTGCTGCGACGGCGCGGCGGTGTCGGCGCTGCGGCGCTGACCGGCGCCGCGGCCGGTGTCGCGCTGGAACTGGCGCAGCTGCTGCTGGCCTCGGGCGTCAGCCAGGGCGCTTCGGTGCTCGCGCGTGCCGCCGGCTTTGCGGCCGGGGCGGGGCTGGCGCCGCGGCTGGCGGCCGGTGGCATGCCGTTCGTGGCCAGCCTGCTGCGCCGCTTCACGGTGCTGGTGATCCTGGCCTGGCTGCCGCTGCTGGCGGCCGTGAACGGCTGGTTCAGCGGGCCGTGGCACGGCCTCGACGGCGCCGCGCTGTCCTGGGAGCAGCTGCGGCTGCTGCCGTTCTACTACCACTACTACACGACCGAGGCGCTGGCGCTGCAGAGCGCCGGCAGCGTCGCGATGGCCTACCTGCCTCTGGCGGCGCTGGGCTGGGCCTGGGGCCGGCCGGCGCGCACGGTGGCCGCCTGGGTGTCGGCGGCGGCGGCGCTGGTCGAAGCGAGCAAGTTCTTCCTCGGCGGCGGCCGCCACCCCGACCCGACCAACCTGCTGATCGCGCCGGCGGCGGCCTGGGTGCTGCACGCGTTGCTGGCTGCGCTGGCCGAGGGGCCGCGCGCCGCGGCCGCGCCGGCCGTGGCGCCGGCCGGTGACCTTGCCGGGCGGCGCTCGGCACTGCCGTGGCTGGTGCTGCCGCCGGTCATCGGCCTGGCGCTGCTGTACCAGCCCTTCGGCGGCCTGCTGCTCGTCGGCCTGGGCGCCGCGGCGGCCGTCGTCGCCTGGCGGCCGGTGCTGGCGCTGGCGCTGATCCCGGCAGCGCTGCCGGTGCTGGACCTGGCGCCGTGGACCGGGCGTTTCTTCGTCGACGAGTTCGACCTGCTGCTGCTGGCCTGCGTGGCCGTCGTCGCGGCGCGTGTGCCGCGGCCGGCGGTGGCCACGCGCGGCTCGCGCCTGCTGGCGCTGGCGTTCGTGCTGCTGGCGCTGTCGTACGCGGTCTCGACGCTGCGCGCGCTGTGGCCGCCGTCGCTGCCGGCGGCGGGCGACTGGTGGAGCTTCACGAGCCCGGTCAACGCGCTGCGCATCGCCAAGGGCGGGGTTGAGGCCTGGCTGCTGGCCGGCCTGTGGCGGCGGCTCGAACGCGACGGCGCGGCGCGTGCCTCGATGTTCGGCGCCGGCATGGTCGCCGGGCTGGCGCTGACGGTGGCCTGGATCGTCGCCGAGCGTTCGGCCTTCGCCGGCCTGCTGGACTTCGCGGCCGACTACCGCGTGACCGGCCCGTTCTCGGCGATGCACCGCGGCGGCGCCTATGTCGAGTGTTATCTCGCCGTCGCGCTGGCCTTCGTGCTGGCGGCGACGCTGGGCGCGCGCACGGCGCTGGCGCGCGCCGGCGGCGTGCTGCTGCTGGCCGCTGGCGCTTATGCGCTGGCGGTGACGTTTTCGCGCAACGGCTGGGTGGCCGGCGCGCTGGCGCTGGTGGTGACGGCCGCGCTGCTGCTGTCGCGCCGGGGCACGGCCCGGGGCCGCGCGCGGCTGGCCGGTCTGGCGCTGCTGCTGACGACCGCCGCGGCGCTGCCGGTGCTGCTGGGCCCGTACGCGCAGCAGCGACTGGGCCGCAGCGGCCAGGACCTGGCGACGCGCCAGGCGCACTGGGCCGATGCGCTGGAACTGCGGCCGCCGGGTTTCGCCCCGGCGCTGTTCGGCGTCGGCCCGGGGCGCTATCCCGACCTGCACTACTGGGGCAGCCGCGAGCCGGTGCACGCCGCGCGTTACGCCTGGCAGGAGGAGGGCGGGCGCCCCTTCCTGCGTCTGGCGCCCGGCGCGACGCTGTACGTCGAGCAGATCGTCGACGCCGCCGGCGCGCCCGAACTGCTGCTGTCGGCGTCGCTGCGCCGCGCCGCCGGGCCGGTGGAACTGGCGGTGACGCTGTGCCGCAAGGGGATGCTCAGTTCACGCGAGTGCAGCCGGGCGACGCTGCAGCCGGCGCAGACGCCGGCGCCGGGCGCCTGGGTGCCGGCGACGGCGCGCCTCGCGGTGCCGCCGGGCATGCTGCCGCTGAAGCTGTCGCTGCTGACGCCGGCCGCCGCGCCGGCGCTGGACGTCGCCGGGCTGTCGCTGCACGACGCCGCCGGCGGCCAGTTCCTCGCCAACGGCGGCTTCGAACGCGGGCTGGCGCGCTGGTTCTTCGCCACCGACGTCGATCCGCCATGGCACGTGCACAGCCTGCCGGTGGCGCTGCTGCTCGAGCTCGGCTGGGCCGGCGTGCTCGCCTGGGCGGCTGTGCTGGTGCTGGCCGTCGCGGCGGCGCTGTCGGGCGCGCGCCGCGGTCATCCGCTGACGGCGGCGGCGACCGGCGCGCTCGTCGCCTTCGTCGCCAGCGGGCTGCTGAACACGCTGGTCGACACGCCGCGTTTCCTGCTGCTGGCCCTGCTGCTGCCCTGGCTGGCCGGCGCCGCGCCGCTCGACTCCCCGCGGCAGGAGGGCCCGCGTACTCCGCAGCCCGGGGCCGCCCCCTAGAATTGCCGGTTCGCCCGCGCCAGCGGGCTCCAGACATCCTGAAGGATCGCCGTGTTCATTTCCTCCGCCTTCGCCCAGGCCGCCGCACCCGCTGGCGGCGCCGAGTCCTCGCTGTTCAGCATCCTGCCGCTGGTGCTGATGTTCGTCGTCCTGTACTTCATCATGATCCGTCCGCAGATGAAGAAGCAGAAGGAACACAAGACGATGGTCGAGGCGCTCGCCAAGGGCGACGAGGTCGTCATCGCCGGTGGCGTCATCGGCCGCGTGGCCAAGCTCAGCGACAGCATCCTGCACGTCGAGGTGGCCGACGGCGTCGAACTGCAGGTGCAGCGCGTCTCGGTGCTGCAGGTCCTGCCCAAGGGCTCGTACAAGTAAATCCCCGCGCGCGGCCCCGGGTGGCCGCACGACGCTGTCCCAGGAATCTCCATGAACCGCTACCCCTGGTGGAAGTACGCGATCCTCGCCTTCGCCTTCGTGGTCGGCCTGCTCTACACGGTGCCGAACTTCTACGGCGAGGCGCCCGCGGTGCAGGTGTCCTCGGGCAAGGCCACCGTCAAGATGGACCCGGCGATGGTCCAGCGTGTCGAGCAGATCCTCTCGAGCGCCGGACTGAAGGCCGACTTCGTCCAGCTCGACGGCACGTCGGTGCGCGCGCGCTTCGACAACACCGACACGCAGATCAAGGCCAAGGACGCGATCGCGCACGCGCTGAACCCGGACGCCAACGACCCGACCTGGATCGTCGCGCTGAACCTGGTGTCGCGTTCGCCGCAGTGGATGGCGAAGATCCACGCGCTGCCGATGTACCTGGGCCTGGACCTGCGCGGCGGCGTGCACTTCCTGATGCAGGTCGACATGAAGGCCGCGCTGACGAAGAAGGCCGAGGCCGTCGCCGGTGACGTGCGCACGATGCTGCGCGACAAGAACATCCGCCACGCCGGCATCACGCGCGAAGGCAACACCGTCGAGGTGCGCTTCCGCGAGACGGCGCTGGCCGAGCAGGCGCGCAGCCTGCTGTCCGACCAGCTGCCCGACCTGCAGTGGACGCCGACGGCCGACGCCGCCACCGGCGACACCAAGCTCGTCGGCGCGCTCAAGCCGCAGGCCGCGACGCGCGTGCAGGAGCAGGCGCTCAAGCAGAACATCTCGACGCTGAACAACCGCGTCAACGAGCTCGGCGTCGCCGAGCCGGTGATCCAGCAGCAGGGCATCGACCGCGTCGTCGTGCAACTGCCCGGCGTGCAGGACACGGCCAAGGCCAAGGACATCATCGGCCGCACGGCGACGCTGGAGATCCGCCTGGTCAACGAGACCAACGAGGCGATGGACGCGGTGCGCGGCTCGGGCCCGGTGCCCTTCGGCAGCGAACGTTTCCTGGAGCGCGGCGGCCAGCCGGTGATCGTCTACCGCAACGTCGTGCTGACCGGCGAGAACCTCACCGACGCCCAGCCCGGCTTCGACGGCCAGACCCACGAGCCCACCGTCAACCTGACGCTGGACGCCCGCGGCGCGCGCATCTTCAAGGACGTGACGCGCGAGAACGTCGGCAAGCGCATGGCCATCCTGCTCTTCGAGAAGGGCAAGGGCGAGGTCGTCACCGCGCCGGTGATCCGCAGCGAGATCGGCGGCGGCCGGGTGCAGATCTCGGGGCGTATGACGACCGAGGAGGCGAGCGACCAGGCGCTGCTGCTGCGCGCCGGCTCGCTGGCCGCGCCGATGGAGATCATCGAGGAACGCACGATCGGCCCGAGCCTGGGTGCCGAGAACATCGCCAAGGGCTTCCACAGCGTGCTGTGGGGCTTCGTCGCGATCGCGATCTTCATGTGCCTGTATTACATGCTGTTCGGCGTCTTCTCGACGCTGGCGCTGGCGTTCAACCTGCTGATGCTGATCGCGGTGCTGTCGATGCTGCAGGCGACGCTGTCGCTGCCGGGCATCGCCGCCATCGCGCTGGTGCTGGGCATGGCGATCGACTCGAACGTGCTGATCAACGAGCGCGTGCGCGAGGAGCTGCGCCACGGCGCGACGCCGCAGGTGGCGATCAGCGCCGGCTACGAACGTGCGTTCGGCACCATCCTGGACTCGAACGTGACGACGCTGATCGCCGGTCTGGCGCTGCTGGCCTTCGGTTCCGGCCCGGTGCGCGGCTTCGCCGTCGTGCACTGCCTGGGCATCCTGACCTCGATGTTCTCGTCGGTAATGTTCTCGCGCGGCCTCGTGAACCTCTGGTACGGCCGCCAGAAGAAGCTCAAGTCGGTGTCGATCGGTCAGGTCTGGCGCCCGGATGGCGGCACTGCGGTGCCTGCCGAAGACAAGCAAAACGCCAAGGCCTGAGGGGGACGTATGGAGTTCTTCCGTTTCCGCCGCGACATCCCGTTCATGCGCTACACGCTGGCGCTGAACGTCATCTCGTTCCTGACCTTCCTGGCCGCGGTGTTCTTCCTGTTCAGCCGCGGGCTGCACCTGTCGATCGAGTTCACCGGCGGCACCGTCGTCGAGGTCGCGTACTCGCAGCCGGCCGACCTGGAGCGCACGCGCCAGGCGGTCGAGAAGCTGGGCTTCGGCGAAGTGCAGGTGCAGAACTTCGGCACCTCGCGCGACGTGATGATCCGGCTGCCGCTGCGCGAAGGCCAGAAGCAGGATCAGGTCTCGGGCCAGGTCTTCGGCGCGCTGTGCACGGCCGAGAGCGGCACCGCCGCGACCAAGGAATACACGACGCCGCAGGGCGAGCAGGTCAGCCGCCCGTCGTGCACGACGGCCGCCGGCACCGAGCCGCTGACGCTGTCGCGCACCGAACTCGTCGGCCCGTCGGTCGGCGCCGAACTGGCGCGCGACGGCGCGCTGGCGCTGGGCTTCACGGTGCTCGGCATCATGATGTACTTGGCCTTCCGCTTCGAGTGGAAGTTCGCCGTCGCGGGCATCATCGCCAACCTGCACGACGTGGTCATCATCCTGGGCTTCTTCGCCTTCTTCCAGTGGGAGTTCTCGCTGGCGGTGCTGGCGGCGGTGCTGGCGGTGCTGGGCTACTCGGTCAACGAGTCGGTCGTCATCTTCGACCGGATCCGCGAGACCTTCCGCAAGATGCGCAAGATGTCGACGCACCAGGTGATCGACCACGCGATCACCAGCACGACGAGCCGCACGATCATCACCCACGGCTCCACGCAGATGATGGTGCTGTCAATGCTGTTCTTCGGCGGCGCGACGCTGCACTACTTCGCCGTCGCGCTGACCATCGGCATCCTGTTCGGCATCTACTCGTCGATCTTCGTCGCCGCAGGCATCGCGATGTGGCTCGGTGTCAAGCGCGAGGACCTAGTGAAGGCAGGGGTCAAGGAGAACGATCCCGACGACCCGAACGCCGGGGCCGTGGTGTAGAGTCGGTGCAACGGCCGCTCGCGGCCTTGCATAGACGGACGACCGACCGATGGCGACCGGCGCCCCCAACACCAACCTCGCGAGCCAGGCCCGGCGCCTGTACACCGAGGAACTGGTCAAGGGGCTGCCGGCCCTGGTGCAGGCAGCGCTCGACGGCGCTCGCACCCTGTTCGACAAACCCACCGAACACGCGGCCTTCCAGCGCCGCCGTGACCTGCTGCAGGGGCTGAACGCCGGCGCGCAGTCCTGGCACCGCGGCCTCGTCAACGGCCTGCGCCACGCGCTGCTGCACGGCGGCTCGACCACCCGTCTGGGCGACCTGCCGTCGATGTCGCCGGGCCAGCTGACGCTGGTCGACGACGACACGATCGAGCTCGAGATCGTCACCTCGCGCCTGGCGCTGGCGATGATGGACCGCGCGTCCTGGGAGTTCGCCGACCTGCGCTCGCGCATCGCCCACCTCGAAGGCCGCGCCGAGCTCGACGCCCACGACATGCTGCGCGCCCACGTGCTGGCGCGCATCGTCTTCGAGGCCTGGCGCGCGTCCGGCCAGACGCTGGCCTCGTGGCGCGAACTGCAGCCGGTGCTGCACGAGGAGTTCGCGCTGCTGGCCGAAGAGGCCTATCACGAGACCAACCGCTGGCTCGCCGAACGCGGCGTGCTGCCCGAGGTCGACCTGCGGCCCTTCATTCGCCGCTCGCGCACGCATCCGTCGGCGCTGCCGGCGGGCGGTGGCTATGCCGCGGCTGCCGATGCCGGGCCGCCGTCGGGCTTCGGCCACACGCCGTCCGGGCCGCCGTCGGCCTACGGTTCGGGCAGCGGGCTGATGCGCGGCGTCGGCGACGAGACACGCATGATGACGCGCGCCACGCCGCTGGCGCGTGGCCGCGACCACGCCGAAGCCGTGCTCGGCCGGCTCAACCGGCTGGTCGGCCGCCAGGTGCCGGCCTTCGGCCAGTCGACGCGGCCGCAGGGCCTGTCGCCGGGGCTGGCGCGCGCGATCGACACCGCCGAAGCCGGCATCCGCCAGCGCATGACGACGACCGCCGCCGGTGTCGACGTGCCGGGCAGCGCGCCGGTGCTGCTGGAGGACATCCAGCAGCGCAAGCAGCAGCTGAAGAAGGCCGCGGCCACGCCAGAGGAGCGCGCCACGATCGAGATCGTCGCGCTGCTGTTCCAGAGCATCCTGACCGAGGAGCGCATCCCGGCGGCGGTGCGTGTCTGGTTCGCGCGCCTGCAGATGCCGGTGCTGCGTGTGGCCGTCACCGAGCCCGACTTCTTCGCCACCGTCGACCATCCGGCGCGGCGCCTGATCGACCGCATGGGCGCCTGCGTGATGGGCTTCGACAGCGCGGCGCAGAAGGTCGGCGACGCGCTCGAGCGCGAGATCAAGCGCATCGTGCAGGTCGTCGAGGCCTATCCCGACACCGGCCGGCGCGTGTTCCAGACCGTGCTCACCGAGTTCGAGAAGTTTCTCGAGCACTACTTCCGCAACGAGAACGAGGCCACGCGCCGCGGCGTCTCGCTGGCGCAGCAGGTCGAGCAGCGCGAGACGCTGGCGATCCAGTACACGATCGAGCTGCGCCGCATGCTCAACGACATGCCGGTGCAGGAAGGCGTGCGCCAGTTCCTGTTCCACGTCTGGGCCGACGTGCTCGCGACGACGGCCGTGCGCTACGGCGCCCAGGGCCAGGAGACGCGCGCGATGAAACGCGCCGCGGCCGATCTGATCTGGTCGGCCAGCGCCAAGGTCACGCGCGAGGAGCGCGCCGAGGTCATCCGCCGCCTGCCGCCGCTCTTGAAGTCGCTGCGCGAAGGCATGGCCTCGGCCGGCATGGACGCCGAGCGCCAGGACGAGCAGATCCAGCAGCTCAACAACTCGCTGGCCGCGGCCTTCACCGCCAAGACCGCGGCCATTCCCGACGACCGCCTGCGCGAGCTGATGGACCGGCTGGAGACGCTGGAAGAACTGCTGCCCGACGCCGAGGACGTGCGCATCGACGAGTCGATGGTGCTGGACCTGTCGGGCCACCAGAGCGCCGACCTGGAAGTCGTGCTCGACGGCGGCTCGATGCCGTCGCCGGCGATGCTGGCCTGGGCGCGCGAGCTTCAGGTCGGCAGCTGGTTCATGCTCGAGTACCGCGACCGCAACGAGGCCGTGCAGCTCGCCTGGCAGGGCATGCGCCGGCAGCTCTCGCTGTTCGTCACCGCGCAGGGCCGCTGCGTGCTCTTCCAGCAGCAGCGCCTGGCGTCGTACCTGCAGGCCGGGCTGCTGCTGCCGGCGCAGGACGAGGCGCTGACGGTGCGGGCCACGCGCAGCGCGCTGGCCAAGCTCGACGTCGACGCGTCGCGGCTGCTGAACTGAAGCTTCGGGAGGGCCGGGCCCCGCGCCTGGGCGCAGGGGCAGCTCAGTGGATCAGCCGGTCTTCGGCGTCGACGAAGAGTTCGTCGAGGATCAGCGCATCGGGCTCTTCGCCCAGGCTCCAGAAGACCATCAGCACGATGATCTTCAGGTCTTCCAGGCCGATCGGGCCGCTGCCGACCGCGGTGGCGCGGTCGATGACCATTTCGCGCATCGGCGCCGGCAGCACGCCGGCCGACTCGAGGAAGCAGATGAAGCCGATCGACTCCTCGCCGAGCAGGTCGCGCTCGGCTTCGGTGTAGACGCGCAGGCTGCCCGGCATCGCGTTGCCGACGCTGGTGTCGGCACTGTTGGCCAGGCCTTCCAGCCAGCGCAGCGCTTCCTGGATCTCGTCGGACTCGAAGCCGACGGCCGACAGCTTGCGCTGGAGCTGCTGAGGGTCGGGACAGGCGTCCGGCCGCCAGTAGTTCTCGTAGAGGTACACGAGGACGTCGAACATGGAACCACTATAACCCAGGGGCCCGGCGGGTGCCGGTGCCCCGGCTTCAGCCCGCGACGCGGCGTTGGAAAAGTCCGCCCGGCAGGCGCGCGACCTGGCCGTCGAGCTCGAGTTCGAGCAGCCGGGCGTTCAGTTCGGCGCTCGGCCAGCCGGTGCGCGCCAGCAGCGCGTCCAGCGTCGCCGGGTCGTGGCCGAGCGCGCCGAGCAACGGGTCGGCGGCTTCGTCGGCGGCCTCGGCCGGCGCCGCGGCCGGGCGTGTGCCGCGCAGCGTTTCCAGGATGTCGGCGGCGCTCTCGACGAGCGTCGCGCCCTGGCGGATCAGCGCGTGGCAGCCCTTGGACTGGGCCGAATGGATCGAGCCCGGCACGGCGAAGACCTCGCGCCCGGCTTCGACGGCGAGCCGGGCGGTGATCAGCGAACCCGAACGCGGCGCCGCTTCGACGACCAGCGTGCCGCGCGCCAGCGCCGCGATGATGCGATTGCGCTGCGGGAAGTTCTCCGGCAGCACCGGCGTGCCGGGGTCGTACTCGCTGACGATGGCCCCGGTTTCGGCGATGCGCCGCGCCAGCGTGCGGTGGCGTGCCGGGTAGACGCGGTCGGGGCCGGTGCCGACGACGGCGATCGTCGTGCCGCCCGCCGCCAGCGCGCCTTCGTGCGCGGCGCCGTCGATGCCGGCGGCCAGGCCCGAGACGATGCCCAGGCCGGCCTGCGCCAGTTCGCGGGCGAAGTCGCGTGCGTTGGCCAGGCCCTGAGGCGTCGCGTCGCGGCTGCCGACGATGGCCACCGACTCGCCGGCCAGCAGCTCGACCCGTCCCTGCACGTACAGCAGCAGCGGCGGGTCGGCGGTCTGCAGCAGCAGCGGCGGATACATCGCGTCACTGAGCGTGACGACGTGACGGTCGTCAGCGGCCAGCCAGGCGCGTGCAGCGGCCAGCCGAGCTTCGCATTCGGGCGCCGGCCGGGCCATCGTCGCGGCCAGCGCCGGGCCGCCGAGTTCGGTCAGCGCCTGCGGCGTCGCGGCCAGCGCCGCGTCGGGGCTGCCGAACGCCGCCAGCACCCGGCGCGCGCCTTCACGCCCCAGGCCGGGCGTCTGCAGCAGGCGGAACCAGGCGTCGAAGTCGTCCGGGATCGCCATCGCAGCTGCGGCCGGGCTCAGGGGCTGGTGAAGCGGTCGCCCGGCGTCACGGGCTCCTTGACGTTGACGATCAAGGCGTAGGACACGCGCTCGAAGACGCTGAAGACGAAGAGCAGGCCGTGGCGTTCGTCGGGCAGCTGGATCGGCGTCTTCTGGCCGCTGGTGGTGTCGAAGGCGGCGCGCCCGGCACGCCACAGCGCGAGCACGTGGCCACGCTCCAGGCCGTCGCGGCGGCCCTTGTTCAGCGCGACGATCTGGTTCTGGCCCGCCGACAGCGCCTCGCCGTACAGCGCCGCGATGCGGCCTTCGATCGGCTCGGCCGGTGCGTGCGGTGCGTAGGCCGTCAGCTCCCGCTGCGGCACCGGCGACAAGCGGTCGCCGACGCCGGCTTCCATGCGGATCGAGGTGACGACGAAGCTGGCCGGAACGGCGCGCACCCGGCCCTTGGCGTCGACGCTTTCTTCACCCGGACGCACGTAGTCGGCGGTGCCGACGTAACGCGCCTCGTAGCCGAGGATCTCGCGCGTTTCCGGGTCGAGCAGCGGCTGCGGCTCGCGGAACAGCCGGAACTCGCGCGCGCCGCCGAGGTCGCCCATCACGTAGGCGGTCTCGCCGCGCGACAGCAGCACGCGGCCTTCCTGTGTCGCCACGATGCGCGGCGCGAGTTCGAGCTCGTTGGTCTCGAAGACCACCGCCTCGTTGAGGAAGGGGCCGATCAGGTGCAGCGGGATCGACGCGATCGCACCGTTCTCCAGCACTTGCGAGCGCACGCGAGGCGACAGGCGCTCGACCGGCGTGTCGGCGGTCACCGACTGGCCGACCTGCAGCGTCGCGCGGCCGTCACGCTTGACCAGCACCAGCACCTGGCCGGGGAAGATCAGGTGCGGGTTGCGGATCTGGTCGAGGTTCATGCCCCAGAGCTCGGGCCAGCGCCAGGGGCTCTTCAGGAACAGCTTGGAGATGTCCCAGAGCGTGTCGCCGCGCTTGACGACGTGCGAGTCCGGCGCGTCGGGCGCCAGTTCGGACAGCGGCACGCCGGCCTGGGCGACCTGGCGCGCGGTGTCGCGCTGCGCGGGCGTCACCGGATAGTTCGGCGCGGCCAGCGCGGGCAATGCGGCAGCGACGGCGGCGGCCATGACGGCCTGGGCGGCGACGGCACCCCAGCGCGTGATCTTCATCGGCCTCGGGCGGCTCATGGGTCTTTGCTCTCCTCGCAAGGGGCGTCGCGCGGCGGTGCGACAATTCGCAGGGCTGTGGGCGCGAACTGCTCACTTGAATTGACAGATTCTGCCCGTAAACCCTTGCTGTCGTAACGAAATCGTCGTTGCCGCCGCGCCCGCGTGCAGCCGTTCACGCTGCCGGGCGCCGCGACGTGGCCCGGCTCCGACGACCGGGCGCCCCTCGCCGCCGCACCATGGCCCAACTTCCCATCCTGCGTTATCCCGATCCCCGGCTGAACAAGGTCGCCAAGCCGGTCGAGGCCGTCGACGCGCGCGTCAAGCAGCTCGTCGCCGACATGCTCGAGACGATGTACGAATCCGAAGGCGTCGGCCTGGCGGCCACCCAGGTCGACGTGCACGAGCGCCTGTTCGTCATGGACACCTCGCCCGAGCACGACCAGCCGATGGTCTTCATCAACCCGCAGATCGTCGCGCGCAGCGAAGAACTCGTGATCTGGGAAGAGGGCTGCCTGTCGGTGCCGCAGGTCTGGGACAAGGTGACGCGCAACGCCCGCGTGACGGTGCGCGCGCTCGACCGCGAAGGCGCCGAGTTCGACATCGTGCTCGACGGCCTGGCCGCGGTCTGCGCCCAGCACGAGATCGATCACCTCGACGGCAAGGTGTTCGTTGAGTACCTCAGCCTGCTCAAGCGCGAGCGCATCAAGGTGAAGATGGCCAAGCGCACGCGCGAGGAAGCGCGCGGCGCGGCATGAGCCGCTTGCGCGCCGCCTTCGCCGGCACGCCCGAGTTCGCGCGCGTCGCGCTCGAGGCGATGCTCGCCGCCGGCATCGAGGTGCCGCTGGTGCTGACCCAGCCCGACCGCCCGGCCGGCCGCGGCATGAAGCTGCAGGCCTCGCCGGTCAAGCAGTGCGCGCTGGCGCACGGCCTGACGGTGGCGCAGCCGCGCAGCCTGCGGCTGGACGGCAAGTACCCCGACGAAGCGGCTGCCGGCCGCGTGGCGCTGCAACAGGCGGCGCCCGACGTGCTCGTCGTCGCCGCCTACGGCCTGATCCTGCCGCAGTGGGTGCTGGACCTGCCGCGCCTGGGCTGCATCAACATCCACGGCTCGCTGCTGTCGCGCTGGCGCGGCGCGGCGCCGATCCACCGTGCGATCGAGGCCGGCGACGCCGAGACCGGCATCACGATCATGCAGATGGATGCCGGCCTGGACACCGGCGCGATGCTGCTGAAGGAGTCGCTGGCGATCGCCGCCGAGGACACGACGGCGACGCTGCACGACAAGCTGGCGGCGCTCGGCGCGCGCCTGGTCGTCGACGCGCTCGGCCGGCTGGAGTCCTTGCCGCCGGTGCCACAGCCGGAAGCAGGCGCCAACTACGCCTCCAAGATCGAGAAGGCCGAAGGTGCCGTCGACTGGACGCTGCCGGCGGCGGCGATCGAACGCCGCGTGCGCGCCTTCGACCCCTTCCCCGGCTGCAGCTTCGCGCTCGACGGCGAGGCCATCAAGCTCTGGCGGGCGGCGGTCGTGCCCGGTGCCGGCGAGCCGGGCACGGTGCTGGCCGTGGGCGAGCGCGGCCCGGTCGTGGCCTGCGGCGACGGCGCACTGGAACTGCGTGAGCTGCAGCGCACCGGCGGCCGGCGCGTGCCGGCGCCCGAATTCCTGAAGGGCCGGCCGGTGACGCCGGGCACGCGCCTGGGCTGAACGGCGGCGCTCAAGCCGCCGCCGCGGCGGCCGATATTCCAGCGGTGAAGACCTTTCGCCTCCGCCTCCCGCTCCGTGTCGCGGCCGCCGTCGTGCTGCCGCTGGCCGTCGCCGGCTGCGACCAGCTCGGCATCGAGTCGGCCACGGCCGTCGCTGCCAAGAAGGACGCCGACGGCCGCGCCGTCGGCGCCGCCTGCCGCCACGCCGGCCGCGCGATCGAGGACTGCTTCGGCATGAACAAGAAGGCCGACAAGGCCGCCGTGTTCGCCGGCTGGAAGGAGATGAACGACTACATGCGCGAGAACAACATCGAAGTCGTTCCGCCGCAGGGCGCCGGGGCCACCGCGGTCGCCAAGGACGCGCCGCCCGAAGACGCCAAGGACGACGCGCCGGCGGCCGACGCCGGCCACAAGAAGCACTCCTGACGACGGTCCGGGCTGGCGGCACGGCGTTCCGTCGGCCGCGGCTGCGCTTCGTCGCAGGGTGATGGCCGCGGCAGTGCGGCACGGGCAGGATGCGGGCATCCGTCAGGAACCGCAGCCATGAAAAGACTTCTCTCGACCCTCGCCCTCGCCGGCATGTCGGCGCTGTTCGCCGTCTTCAGCTTCGCCGCCGCGCCGGCGCAGGCGGCGACGATGACCGACTTCGGCCCGCTGTCCGACTTCAGCGCGATCCAGGTCAGCGGCCCGGTCGACCTCGTGGTGCGCCCGGGGGCCCGCGAGTCGGTGCGCCTGGACGGCGACGACGATCTGCTCTCGCGGCTGGAGGTCAAGGTCGAGGAACGCCGCGGCCAGCGCACGCTGGTCATCCGCGTTCGCGAAGAAGGCTTCTCGTTCTTCAACCGCGGCAAGGCCAAGGCCAGCGTCGAGGTCGTCAACCTGCGTCGCGTCGGCAGCTCGGGCTCGGGCAACATCGAGGTCGGGGACCTGAAGACGCCGGTGCTGGCGCTGGGCCTGGCCGGCTCGGGCAACGCCAGGCTGAACCGGCTGGATGCCGCCAAGCTCGCGGTGTCGATCGCCGGCAGCGGCAACGTGGTCGGCGACGGTCGCGCAAGCGAGCTGTCGGTGGAGATCGCCGGCAGCGGCAACGCCCGCCTCGCGTCGCTGCCGGCCGACAGCGTCTCGGTGTCGATCGCCGGCAGCGGCAACGCCGACGTCACCGCCGACAGCGCGCTGTCGGTGTCGATCGCCGGTTCCGGCGACGTGCGTTACGGCGGCAAGGCCGTGCCGCGCACCAGCATCGCCGGCAGCGGCCGGGTGCGTGCCCGCTGAGTCCCCGCGCCGGCGAGGCGCCGGGGCCGATGGGACAATCGGCCAATGTCTGATGGGATGTTCGGCTGGCGCCACCCGGAGTTCCGGCGCGGTGCCCGCGAAATGGCCGGCATCCTGCCCGGCATCGGCGCCTGGGGAATGATCACCGGCGTCGCGATGATCAAGGCCGGCCTGTCGGTGCCGGCGGCGGTGGCGATGACGCTGTTCGTCTACGCCGGCTCGGCGCAGCTGGCCGCGCTGCCGCTGATCACCGCCGGCGCGCCGATGTGGGTGGTCTGGGCCACGGCCTTCTGCGTCAACCTGCGCTTCGTCATCTTCAGCGCCCAGTGGCGGCCGTACTTCGCCGCCTACCCGCGCGCCGAGCGCACGCGCATGGCCTTCTTCAGCGGCGACCTGAACTACATCCTCTTCATGCGCCGCTTCCCCGATCCGGTTCCTTCGCCCGAGCAGAAGCCGTACTTCTGGGGCGGCGCGGTGTCCAACTGGTTCGCCTGGCAGATCCCGTCGATGGTCGGCATCGCGCTGGCCGACGTGATCCCGACGCAGTGGGGCATCGGTTTCGCCGGCACGCTGGCGCTGATCGGGCTGGCCTGCTCGCTGCTGGGCAGCCGTTCGTCGCTGGTCGCCGCCGGCGTCGCCAGCTGCGCCGCGGTGGCGGCCTACGCCTTGCCGCTCAGGCTGAACATCGTCGTCGCGATCGCCGCGGCGGTGGCCATCGGCCTGCTGATGGACCGCTCGCGCCCCGGCCCCGCCACGCCGGTGGGGGGCGCACGATGATCGACTGGGCCGAGGCGCTGCAGATGGCGCTGACGATCGCCGGGCTGGCGGCGATCACGCTCGTCACGCGGGCCTTCTTCATCCTGCCCGAACGTGAGCTGCCGATGCCGGCCTGGCTGCGCGAAGGCCTGCGCTACGCGCCGCTGGCGGCGCTGATGGCCGTCGTCGCGCCCGAGGTCGTGATGTCCCAGGGCCACGTGATCGACACCTGGCGCGACCCGCGCCTGTTCGCCGCGGCCGCCGGCGCCGGCTGGTATTTCTGGCGCCGCGGCATCCTCGGCACCATCGTCATCGGCAGCGCGGTGATGGTTGGATTGCGGCTCGGGTTCGGCTGGTAGCCCGGCCCGCCCGGGGATGCGACACTAGCGGCCGTTTTCCGTCAGCCTGTCGCTCAACACCATGAACGTCCTGCGCTTTTCCGACCTCGCCGCTTCCGGCCGTGCCCGCGGCCAGCGTGTCTTCATCCGTGCCGACCTCAACGTGCCGCTGTCCGACGACGGACAGATCACCGAGGACACCCGCGTGCGCGCCTCGGTGCCCTGCATCAAGATGGCGCTGGACGCCGGCGCCGCGGTGATGGTCACCTCGCACCTGGGCCGCCCGACCGAGGGCGAGTTCAAGCCCGAGGACTCGCTGGCGCCGGTCGCCAAGCGCCTGGGCGAGCTGCTCGGCCGCGAGGTGCCGCTGGTCGCCAACTGGGTCGACGGCGTCGACGTCCAGCCCGGCCAGGTCGTGCTGCTCGAGAACTGCCGCGTCAACAAGGGCGAGAAGAAGAACAAGGAAGAGCTGGCGCGCAAGATGGCGGCGCTGTGCGACATCTTCGTGCACGACGCCTTCGGCACCGCGCACCGCGCCGAGGCCAGCACCTACGGCATCGCCGAGTTCGCCAAGATCGCCTGCGCCGGCCCGCTGCTGGCCGCCGAGATCGACGCCATCAGCAAGGCGCTGGCCAACCCGAAGCGGCCGCTGGTGGCCATCGTCGCCGGCAGCAAGGTCAGCACCAAGCTGACGATCCTGCAAAGCCTGGCGAAGAACGTCGACGGCCTGATCGTCGGCGGCGGCATCGCCAACACCTTCATGCTGGCCGCCGGTCTGAAGATCGGCAAGAGCCTGGCCGAGCCTGATCTGCTCGGCGAAGCCAAGGCCGTCATCGAGGCGATGAAGGCGCGCGGCGCCGAAGTGCCGATCCCTGTCGACGTCGTCACCGCCAAGGCCTTCGCCGCCGACGCGCCGGCGACCGTCAAGGCCGCCACCGACGTCGCCGACGACGACCTGATCCTCGACATCGGCCCGAAGACCGCGGCGCTGCTGGCCGACAAGCTGAAGGCCGCCGGCACCATCGTCTGGAACGGCCCGGTCGGCGTCTTCGAGTTCGACGCCTTCGCCCACGGCACCGAGACGGTGGCGCGTGCGATCGCCGCCAGCGACGCGTTCAGCATCGCCGGCGGTGGCGACACGCTGGCCGCGATCGCCAAGTACGGCATCGAAAAGGACATCGGCTACATCTCCACCGGCGGTGGCGCCTTCCTCGAGGTGCTCGAGGGCAAGACCCTGCCGGCCTTCGAGATCCTGACCCGCCGCGCGGCGTCCTGACGCCCCGGCGGCGCCGGCACCCGCCGGCGCCCACGAGCCGGCGGCGGGCGCCGCCGGCCGTTTTGCATTCGCCCCCGGCAAGGCATCAACGCCGGGGCGCGAGGAGTTTTCCCTTGGACAAGAAGCTCTCCGACGCCGAAACCGCACTGCGCGAGGCGGCGCTGGACTACCACCGCGCGCCCGTGCGCGGCAAGATTTCCGTCACCCCGACCAAGGCGCTGTCCAACCAGCGCGACCTGTCGCTCGCCTATTCGCCCGGCGTCGCCTATGCCTGCCTGGCGATCGAGGAAGATCCGGCGCTGGCCGCCGAGTACACCTCGCGCGCCAACCTGGTGGCCGTCGTCACCAACGGCACCGCGGTGCTGGGCCTGGGCGACATCGGCCCGCTGGCCGGCAAGCCGGTGATGGAAGGCAAGGGCTGTTTGTTCAAGAAGTTCGCCGGCATCGACGTCTTCGACATCGAGCTCGCCGAACGCGACCCCGACAAGCTCGTCGAGATCATCGCCGCGCTGGAGCCGACGCTGGGCGGCGTCAACCTCGAGGACATCAAGGCCCCCGAGTGCTTCTACATCGAGCGCAAGTTGCGCGAGCGCATGAACGTGCCGGTCTTCCACGATGACCAGCACGGCACGGCGATCATCTCGTCGGCGGCGCTGCTCAATGCGCTGGAGCTCGTCGGCAAGGACATCGCCAGCGTCAAGCTCGCCGTGTCCGGCGCCGGTGCCGCGGCGATCGCCTGTCTGGACCTGATGGTCGACCTCGGCGTGCGGCGCGAGAACGTCTGGGTCTGCGACTCCAAGGGCCTGATCCAGTCCGAACGTGCCGACGTGCTGGCCGGCAAGCTCGACGAATCGAAGATGCGCTACTGCCAGCGCAGCACCGGCCGCACGCTGGCCGACGCGGTGGCCGGGGCCGACGTCTTCCTCGGCTGCTCGGCCGCCGGCGTGCTGACGCCCGAGATGGTGGCGACGATGGCCGCCCAGCCTGTGATCCTGGCGCTGGCCAACCCCGAGCCCGAGATTCGCCCCGAACTGGCCAAGGCCGTGCGGCCCGACTGCATCGTCGCCACCGGCCGCAGCGACTACCCGAACCAGGTCAACAACGTCCTGTGCTTCCCGTACATCTTCCGCGGGGCGCTGGACTGCGGCGCGACGAAGATCACCGAGGCGATGAAGATCGCCTGCGTGCACGAGATCGCCGCGCTCGCCAAGGCCGAGGCCAGCAGCGAAGTCGCCGCGGCCTACGCCGGCAAGGAGCTGAAGTTCGGCCCCGACTACCTGATCCCGACGCCGTTCGACGCCCGCCTGATCCTGCGCATCGCGCCGGCGGTGGCCAAGGCCGCCGCCGAGTCCGGTGTCGCGACGCGGCCGATCGCCGACCTCGAGGCCTATCGCCAGTCGCTGACGCGCTTCGTCTACCAGACCGGCATGTTCATGCGCCCGGTGTTCAACGCCGCCAAGGCGCGCCCGTCGCGAGTGGTCTACGCCGAGGGCGAGGACGAACGCGTGCTGCGTGCGGTGCAGGCGGTGCTCGACGAAGGGCTGGCGCGGCCGATCCTCGTCGGCCGTCCGGGCGTCATCGCCGAACGTGCGGCGCAGGCCGGGCTGCGGCTGGAAGCCGGCCGCGACTACGAGGTCGTCGACCCGGCCGACCACCCGCGCTACGACGAGTACTGGCAGGCCTACCACCGCCTGATGGGCCGCGACGGCATCACGCCCGAAGCGGCGCGCACGACGGTGCGGCGCTCGCACACGCTGACCTCGGCGCTGATGGTGCGCCGCGGCGAGGCCGACGCGATGGTCTGCGGCCTGGCCGGGCGCTACGACTCGCATCTGGAACACGTGCGTGCGGCGATCGGCCTGAAGCCGGGCGCGAAGACGCTCGCCGCGATGAACGCGCTGCCGCTGGACAGCGGCACGCTGTTCCTGGCCGACACCTTCGTCAACGAGGAGCCCAGCGCCGAGCAGCTCGCCGAGATCGCGCTGATGGCCGCCGAGGAGGTGCGCCGCTTCGGCCTGCCGCCGAAGGTGGCCTTCCTGTCGCACTCGATCTTCGGCTCGTCGGCGCGCGCCTCGGCGCAGCGCATGCGCGCGGCGCGCGACCTGTTCGTCAAGATGGCGCCGCACATCGAGTGCGACGGCGAGATGCACGGCGACGCCGCGCTGTCGGCCGAGGTGCGCTCGCGCTACCTGCCCGACAGCACGCTGACCGGCGCGGCCAACGTGCTCGTGCTGCCCAACCTGGACGCGGCGAACATCCTCTTCAACGTGCTGAAGATGACCAGCGGCCACGGCGTCACCGTCGGCCCGATGCTGCTGGGCACGGCGGCGCCGGCGCACATCCTGACGCCGTCGGCCACCGTGCGCCGGGTCATCAACATCACCGCGCTGGCGGTGGCCGAGGCGGCGACCTTGTCGATCGTGCGACAAGCCACGACGTAATCAGGCCGTACCCGGGCAAGCGTGGCGGCGGCAGGCCTTCTGCCGATAATCCGAGCTGCTGGGTTTCCAGCGTTTCGAGAAAGAGCCGCCATGCGAGCCACGAAGATCGTCGCCACCCTCGGACCCGCCTCATCCTCGCCCGAGGTGCTGGAGGCGATGATCCGCGCCGGCGTCGACGTCGTGCGCATGAACTTCTCGCACGGCAAGGCGCAGGACCACATCGACCGCGCCAACCTCGTGCGCCAGGTCGCCGCCGCGGCGGGCAAGGAGGTCGCCATCATGGCCGACCTGCAGGGCCCGAAGATCCGCGTCGGCAAGTTCGCCGAGGGCAAGGTCGAGCTGCAGAACGGTGCCCGCTTCGTGCTCGACGCCTCGCGCACCGAGCCCGGCGACATCGAATGCGTCGGCCTGGACTACAAGGACCTGCCGCGCGACGTGCGCCCCGGCGACACGCTGCTGCTCAACGACGGGCTGATCAAGCTGTTCGGTCGAGCAGGTGATCGGCGACCGCGTCGTCACCCAGGTCGTCGTCGGCGGCGAGCTGTCCAACAACAAGGGCATCAACAAGGCCGGCGGCGGCCTCACCGCGCCGGCGCTGACGGCCAAGGACATGGAGGACATCCGCACCGCGATGAGCTTCCAGGCCGACTACGTCGCCGTCAGCTTCCCGAAGAGCGCCACCGACATGGAGATGGCGCGCCAGCTGTGCAACGTCGCCGGCGAGCCCTGGCGCCACAAGCCGGGGCTGATCGCCAAGATCGAGCGCAGCGAGGCGATCCCCGTGCTCGAGCAGATCCTCAAGGCCTCCGACGGCATCATGGTCGCGCGCGGCGACCTCGCGGTCGAGGTCGGCAACGCCGCCGTGCCGGCGCTGCAGAAGCGCATGATCCGCATGGCGCGCGAGGCCGACAAGATCGCGATCACCGCGACCCAGATGATGGAGTCGATGATCGTCAACGCGGTGCCCACGCGCGCCGAGGTCAGCGACGTCGCCAACGCCGTGCTCGACGGCACCGACGCGGTGATGCTGAGCGCCGAGACCGCCGCCGGCCGCTATCCGGTCGAGACGATCCAGCAGATGGCCGCGATCGCGCTCGAAGCCGAGGCCGCCGACGACTTCCGCCTCGAGACCGACTTCGCCAACAAGCGTTTCGGCCGCATCGACCAGTCGATAGCGATGGGCGCGCTGTTCACTGCCCACCACCTCGGCTGCCGCGCGATCCTGGCGCTGACCGAGTCCGGCTCGACGGCGCTGTGGATGAGCCGCCACCACATCAAGGTGCCGATCTACGGCCTGACCTCGTCGCCGGCACCGCAGCGCCGCATGACGCTGTACCGCAACGTCACGCCGCTGCTGGTGCCCAAGTTCACCGACCGCGACGAGGCGCTGGCCGCCGCCGAACGCATCCTGTCGCAGCGCGGCGTCCTCCGCCCGGGCGACACCTACGCGATCACCTGCGGCGAGCCGATGGGCCACCCCGGCGGCACGAACATGCTCAAGGTCTGCCGCGTCGCCTGACGCGGCGCGCGCATACCCGCCTGCGGCCCGGTCGTACCCGGGGCGCGGCGGGGGGCAGTGGCTGAGAATCTTCCGCATGCCTGGCGCGCGTCGCGCGGCCGGGCGCCACCTATTCACTCCGCGGGAAGACCACCATGCCACTCGTCTCGATGCGTCAACTGCTGGACCATGCCGCTGAAAACGGCTACGGGATTCCGGCCTTCAACGTCAACAACCTCGAGCAGGTGCAGGCCGTGATGTCGGCCGCCGCGGAGGTCGGTGCCCCGGCCATCCTGCAGGCCAGCGCCGGCGCCCGCAAATACGCCGGCGAGGCCTTCATCAAGCACCTGATCCAGGCCGCCGTCGAAGCCTTCCCGACCGTGCCGCTGGTGATGCACCAGGACCACGGCCAGAGCCCGGCGATCTGCCGCGGCGCCATCGACCTGGGCTTCGGCTCGGTGATGATGGACGGCTCGCTGATGGAAGACGGCAAGACGCCGTCGAGCTACGAGTACAACGTCGACGTGACGCGCAAGGTCGTCGCGATGGCGCACGAGGTCGGCGTCACCGTCGAAGGCGAGCTCGGCTGCCTGGGCTCGCTGGAGACCGGCGAGGCGGGCGAGGAAGACGGCATCGGCGCCGTCGGCAAGCTCGACCACTCGGCGCTGCTGACCGACCCCGAGCAGGCCGCCGACTTCGTCAAGCAGACTCAGCTCGACGCGCTGGCGATCGCCATCGGCACCAGCCACGGCGCCTACAAGTTCTCGCGCAAGCCCACCGGCGACATCCTGGCGATCTCGCGCGTCAAGGAGATCCACGCGCGCATCCCGAACACCCACCTCGTGATGCACGGCTCGTCGTCGGTGCCTCAGGACCTGCTGGCGCTGATCAACCAGTTCGGCGGCAAGATGAAGGAGACCTACGGCGTGCCGGTCGAGGAGATCCAGGAAGCCATCAAGCACGGCGTTCGCAAGATCAACATCGACACCGACATCCGCCTGGCGATGACCGCCGCGGTGCGCAAGTTCCTCGTCGAGAACCCCGAGAAGTTCGACGCGCGCGAGTGGCTGAAGCCGGCCCGTGAAGCCGCCAAGCAGGTCTGCAAGCAGCGTTACCTGGAGTTCGGCTGCGAAGGCCAGGGCGCCAAGATCAAGCCGGTGGCGATGAGCGAGATGGCGCAGAAGTACGCCTCCGGCGCGCTGGCGCAGCTCGTCAACTGAGGATCGTGCGCGGACGCCGCAGCGTCCGTCGCCGAGACGAAGAGGGGGCCGCGACCGTGGCCCCCTCGTGCATTTCCGCCCCAAACTTTTGACGCGGTTCGCCCGCGAAAGCGCATGAGCAACGCCCTGTACCAGTCCGATCTCCACTCGCTGCCGCTGCTGGCGCGGGGCAAGGTGCGTGACAACTACGCCGTCGGCGAGGACCGCATCCTGATGGTCGCCAGCGACCGCCTGTCGGCTTTCGACGTCGTGCTCGAGGACCCGATCCCGGGCAAGGGCGAGTTGCTGACGCGCATGGCGCTGTTCTGGTTCGACAAGCTCGGCGCGATCGTGCCCAACCACCTGACCGGCGAGGATCCGTGCTCGGTCGTCGCCGCCGACGAGGTGGCCCAGGTGCGCGGCCGCTCGATGCTGGTCAAGCGCCTGAAGGGCCTGCCGGTCGAGGCCGTCGTGCGCGGTTACCTCGCCGGCTCGGGCTGGAAGGAGTACCAGCAGAACGGCACCGTCTGCGGCGTCGCGCTGCCGCCGGGGCTGAAGAACGCCAGCCGTCTGCCCGCACCGATCTTCACGCCGGCCACCAAGGCGGCGGTCGGCGACCACGACGAGAACATCCCGTTCTCGCGCATGGAAGAGATGATCGGCGCCGAACTCGCCGCCCAGGTGCGCGAGGTGTCGATCCGCCTGTACGAGGCGGCCGCGGCCCACGCGCTGACGCGCGGCATCATCATCGCCGACACCAAGTTCGAGTTCGGCCTCGACGAGAACGGCACGCTGACGCTGATGGACGAGGTGCTGACGCCCGACTCCTCGCGCTTCTGGGAGGCGTCCGGCTGGCGCGAGGGCGAGAACCCGCCGAGCTACGACAAGCAGCCGGTGCGCGACTGGCTGGAGACGGCCACCGTTGACGGCCAGCCCTGGAACAAGCGCGCCCCGGCGCCGCGCCTGCCGGCAGAAGTGGCCGCGGCCAGCACCGCGCGCTACGCGCTCGCCTGCGAGCGCCTCACCTCACCGGCGTGATGCGATGAGCCGGCTGCTCGCCCGTCTCGACCACGAGCTTGCCGGCTGTCGCGATCCGCTTCGGCGTGCCGAACTGGCCGCCGAACGCGGCTGCCACCTCGCGCGGGTCGGCGACATCGCCGCCGCGCAGAACGTCGCTGCCGAGTTGCGGCGCGAACACGGCGACGGCCGCGCCAGCCGCATCGCCGTGCGCATCATGCTGCTCGAAGGGCTGATCCTGTTCTTCGACAACATGGATCCGCTGTCCGCCGACCGCATCCTGCGCGCCCACACGGTGGCGATGGCCTGGCGCCACGACGACCTGATCCGCCTGACGGCGTCGTGGCTCGCGCACATGCATTTCGTGCGCGGCGATTTCGCCGCGATGCTGCAGGCGCTGGGCGCCTGCTTCGACCGCCCCGGTGCCTGCCTGGAGGCCAGCAGCCGGGTCTGCGTCGTCGTCGCCAATGCCCACCAGCTCGCCGGCCAGTCCCAGGCCGCGCGGCCCTGGTACGAGCGGGCGCGACAGGAGGCGATCACGCTGGGCGACGACGCGACCATCGGTGCGCTGGTCTACAACCGGCCGGCGCTGTCGCTGGTGACGCTGCGGCTGGACGCGCTGCACGGCCGCATCGACGCCGACGCGGTCGGGCTGGCGGCCATCGGCATCGAGTCGGCGCTGGCCTACTGCCTGGGTGCGCAGCAGTATTCGTTGATGCAACTGCTGCACGTCGGCCGCGCGCGGGTCGCGATGCTCGCCGGCGAGACGGCGCGCGCCCTGGCGCTGTACGACGAACTGCTGCAACCCTCGGACCTGCGCTTCAGCTTCCACGCCGACCGCCTGCTGCTCGAACTCGAGCGGGTCGCCTGTCTGCACGCCGCCGGGCGTGGCGACGAAGCGCTCGCCGCGTTCGAGCGTCTGGACGTGGCCGCACACCCGCAGCTGGCGATGGAAGACCAGCTGCTGTTCCTGCTCCAGCACGCGCAGCTGGCGCAGGCCTTGGGGCGCGCCGATCTCGCCGCCGGCTGGGCCGCAGCGCTTGCCGACGCCCGGGGAAGGTACGATTCCGAGATTGACCGCCTCAAAACGGCGCTGGCGGGCCTGAGCCTGTCGCGTCTGGCGGCCTGATCTGCAAGGAATCGTCCACTTGAGTTCCCCCGATACCCCGGCGCGCGCGCCGCGCGTGGCCATCGTGCTCGGCTCCTCCAGCGACTGGGAGACGCTGCGCGGCGCGGCCGAGCTGCTGCAGGAGTTCGACGTGCCTTACGAGGCGCGAGTGCTCTCCGCGCACCGCATGCCCGACGAGATGTTCGCTTTCGCCGAGACGGCGCGCGAACGCGGCCTGCGCGCGATCATCGCCGGCGCCGGCGGTGCCGCGCACCTGCCGGGCATGGTCGCTGCCAAGACCACGGTGCCGGTGCTCGGCGTGCCGGTGGCCAGCCGCCATCTGCAGGGTGTGGACTCGCTGTACTCGATCGTCCAGATGCCCAAGGGCATCCCGGTGGCGACCTTCGCGATCGGTGCTGCCGGCGCCGCGAATGCGGCGCTGTTCGCCGTCGCCATGCTGGCCGCCGACGACGAGGCGCTGCACGCGAAGCTCGCCGCCTTCCGTGTCCGCCAGACCGAAGTCGCGCGCGCGATGACGGCCGATCTCAAGTGAATACGCCGCTGCTCCCCGGTGCCGCGCTCGGCGTGATGGGCGGCGGCCAGCTCGGCCGCATGTTCGTGCACGCCGCGCAGACGATGGGCTACCGCACCGTGGTGCTCGAGCCCGATGCCACCAGCCCCGCCGGGCTCGTCGCCCACCGGCATGTCGCCGCGGCCTATACCGACGCTGCGGGCCTCGCCGAGCTGGCCTCGGCCTGCGACGCGGTGACGACCGAGTTCGAGAACGTGCCGGCCGATTCGCTGCGCACGCTGGCCGAACGGGTGCCGGTCGCGCCGGCCGCCGCTGCGGTCGAGATCTGCCAGGACCGCGCCGCCGAGAAGCGCCACTTCCAGCGTTCCGGCGTGCCCTGCGCGCCGTTCGCGACGATCGAGCATGAGGCCGACCTCGCCGTGGCCACCGCGCTGCTGCCGGGGATCCTGAAGACCGCGCGCCTGGGTTACGACGGCAAGGGCCAGGCCTCGGTCGCGACGGCCGAGGAACTGGCCGCCGCCTGGCAGCGCCTGGGCCGCGCCGCCTGCGTGCTCGAGAAGCGCCTGCCGCTGGCGCTGGAGCTGAGCGTCATCGTCGCGCGTGGCCGCGACGGCGCGCTCGTGCACCTGCCGGTGCAGCAGAACCTGCACCGCGACGGCATCCTCGCCGTCACCCAGGTGCCGGCGCCGGGCGTCTCGCCCGGGCTTGCCGCCCAGGCCGTCGACTGCGCCGGCCGGCTGGCGGCGTCGATGGACTACGTCGGCGTGCTCTGCGTCGAGTTCTTCGTGCTCGCCGACGGCAGCCTGGTTGCCAACGAGATGGCGCCGCGGCCGCACAACTCCGGCCACTACAGCCTGGACGCCTGCGACGTCTCGCAGTTCGAGCTCCAGCTGCGCACGCTGGCCGGGCTGCCGCTGGCTGCGCCGCGCCTGCATTCGGCGGCGGTGATGCTCAACCTGCTCGGCGACCTCTGGTTCCCCGACGGCGCCGCCGAGCCGCGCACGCCGGACTGGGCCGGTGTGCTCGCGCTGCCCGGCGTCGCCTTGCACCTCTATGGCAAGACCGACGCGCGCCGTGGCCGCAAGATGGGCCACCTGACCGTCACCGCGGCCGATGCCGCCGGTGCACGCGCGACGGCGCTTCGCGTCTGCGAGCGCCTGGGCCTGCCGGCGTTCTGAGGACGACGATGCCGATCCTCGACGGAACGAAGCCCGCTTCGATCACCAGCGCCGCCGAGCGCCTGCGCGACGGCGGCCTCGTCGCCTTCCCGACCGAGACCGTCTACGGCCTGGGTGCACGCGCCGACCACGACGTCGCCACCGCGGCGGTGTTCGCCGTCAAGGGCCGGCCTGACGACCACCCGCTGATCGTGCACGTCGCCGACGCGGCGTCGGTCGCCGAGTTCGCCGAGGCGCCGGGCCCGGTGGCCGAGGCGCTGATGGCGCGTTTCTGGCCCGGGCCGCTGACGCTGATCCTGCGCCGCCGCGAAGGCCGCGGCGAAGCGGCGGCCGGCGGCCAGGCGACGATCGGCATGCGCATGCCCTCGCATCCGGTGGCGCAAGCGCTGCTGCGCGAGGCCGTGAAGCTGGGCGTGCACGGCGTCGCCGCGCCGAGCGCCAACCGCTTCGGCCGCGTCAGCCCGACGAGCGCGCAGCACGTGCTGGGCGAGTTCGGCGACGGCCTGCTGATCCTCGACGGCGGCACCTGCGAAGTCGGCATCGAGTCGGCGATCGTCGACTGCTCGGGCGATCGTCCGGCGCTGCTGCGCCCGGGCGCACTCGACCGGCGCGAGATCGAAGCCGTCATCGGCGCGCCGCTGGCCGCGCCGGGCGCCGATTCGCCGCGCGCCTCGGGCACGCTGGCGTCGCACTATGCCCCGGCGGCGAAGGTCCGCCTCTACGACACCGCGTCACTGACGGCCATGCTGGCGAAACCGGCGCCGGCAGGGGTCGCGGTATATTCCCGCGTCGTTCCGTCGCCGGCATCCGGTGTGCGTCATCGGCCGATGCCGGCCGATCCCGCGGCCGCCGCGCACGAGCTTTTCGCGGCGCTGCGTGGCTTCGATGCCGCCGGCGCCTCGGTCGTCTGGGTCGAGCAGCCGCCCGCGGGTCCCGAATGGGACGGCGTGCGCGACCGCCTCACCCGCGCTGCCGCCGCCTGAAAAAACGCCTTTGCGCGCTGCATCCGTCTCGGAGTCCAAATGTCCCACTTCCTGAATCGCGGCCAAACCCTGCGCCGCGTGGTCGGCGCCATCGCCATCGCCGCTGCGCTGGCGGCTTGCGGCGGCGGCACCACGCAGTACGACAAGTTCGAGCCGGGCCGCGTCATCGCCTTCGGCGACGAGAACAGCCTGCTGACGTCCGAGGGCAAGCGCTGGACGATCAACAGCGTCACGACCGACGAGACGACCAAGGTGGACACCTTCTCGTGCTCCTCCAACCCGATCTGGGTGCAGCGCGTGGCGTCCAACTACGACTTCGTCTTCGCCGAGTGCAATCCGAAGAGCGCTGCGGTCAAGGCCTTCTTCCGCGCGACCAACGGCGCCGTCGTGGCCGACCTGGAGGCGCAGATCGACGCGCAGGTCGCTGCCGGCGGCTTCCGCAGCGACGATCTGACGACGGTGATGGTTGGCGCCAACGACATCCTCGCTCTGTACAAGCAGTACCCGACCCGCACGGCGGCGGATCTGAAGAGTGACGCCGCCAAGCGCGGCGAGGCCTTGGCCAAGCAGGTCAACCGCATCGTCTCGCTCGGCGGCAAGGTGCTGTTGTCGGATCTGCCCGATATGGGCCTGTCGCCGTATGCGCTGGCGGAGAAGGCGGCGAATACCGACGTCGACCGTGCCGAACTGATCGCCTCGCTCGTCGATGAGTTCAACGTCGCGCTGGGGACCAACATCCTGATCGACGGCCGCTACATCGGCCTCGTGCAGTCGAATACGCGCTCGAAGGTGATGAAGAAATCGCCGGGCAGTTTCAGCCTGAAGAACGTCACCCAGGTGGCCTGCCTGAGCACGGCCGAGTTGCCTGATTGCAACAGCAAGACCTTGGTTGAAGGCGCCGGAGACAACACCTATCTGTGGGCCGACGAATGGCACCTCAGCCCTCGCGCGCACTACGAAATCGGCCGTCTGGCGATCGACCGCGCTGAGGACAATCCGTTCTGAGGCAACGCGGCCACGAGCCGCGACCACGGGTTTCCGCTGACCGGGGTGGCACCCCGCACCTTTATAGTCGCCTCGCCAAATTAGAACGAACGTTCGTGACGACGTTCGAATATAGGAAGAAAGCGGGGCAGATATGATGAAGATGCGCAGGGGCGTGCTCGCGGCCGCCATCAGCGCGGCGTTGCTGGCGGCCTGCGGCGGCGGCGGCAATCCCGATCCGGCCAGCGAAGGCCCGTCCGGTGCTCCGACGACGGTCGGGACGTTCACCGCCGTGGTGTCCTTCGGCGACAGCCTGAGCGACGTCGGCACCTACTCCCCGGCGACTTCGCTGGCGGGCAACGGCTCGGCGCCGTACTTCGGCGGCAAGTTCACGACGAACACCGACTCGGCGACCGGCGACCTGATCTGGGTCGAGCGCGTCGCGGCGACGCTGGGCATCACGCTTACGCCGGCCGACATGGGCTTCGCCGGCAGCTCGGTGGCCTGCCCGGCGGCACTGCAGAGTGCGGCGCTGGCCGGCACCTGCACCGCGTACGGTCAGGGTGGCTCGCGGGTGACGGATCCGGAAGGTATCGGACACACCAAGAACGGCCAACCCGCTGCGCTGACGGTTCCGGTCGTGACCCAGATCGACCGCCACCTCCAGCGTTTCGGCAGCTTCAAGGACAGCGATCTGGTCATCGTCTGGGCCGGCAACAACGACGCCTTCATCCAGCTGCAGACCTTCGTCGCCACGGCCCAGGCCATCCAGGCCAAGGTCGCCGCCGGTCAGCTGACGGCCGATCAGGGCAACAAGCAGCTCTACGACGCGCAAAGCGCGGCGCAGGAAGGCATGAAGGAAGCCGCCCACGAGCTCGCCGGCTACGTGAAGACCAAGATCCTGGCTCACGGCGGCAAGTACGTCGCGATCGGCAACCTGCCGAACTCGGCGCTGACGCCGCAGTTCCAGGCCTACCCGGCCAGCATCCAGGGCGTTCTGACGACGCTGACCGAGACCTTCAACCTGTGGCTGAAGTCGGGCCTCGACGGCCAGCCGGTGCAGATCATCGACATGGCCGCCATCGGCGCCGCCGCGTACAACGCGCCGGCCACCTACGGCTTCACGAACATCACGACGCCGGCCTGCAGCGCGACCAAGATCAGCACCATTACCAGCGGCCAGGTCACCGACGGTTCCTCGCTGTTCTGCAATGCGACGGCCGGCATGCCCTACAACGGCCTGACCACCGGCGCCGATCCGGCGACCTGGTTCTTCGCCGATGGCGTGCACCCGACCAGCGGCGGGCATGCGTACTACGCCCAGCAGGTGCTGGAGCAGCTGCGCAAGTTCGGCTGGATCGCCGCCGCGCAATGACGGCCACGCGAACGCCACGACAAGGAATCACGACATGAACAAGACGATTCGCGCCCTCGCGGTGCTGGCGCTCGCGGCCGGTGCCGCCGGTCTCGCACAGGCTCAGGAGCAGACGCCGGACTACAACGTCAACGTGGTGAAGCTGGGTGTCACCCGCTACGACACGCATGCCAAGACCAACGGCGTGCAGGGTCTGGGCGTGCCGGCCGGTGCCGACGCGACGACCAGCGACGCTACGACGGTGGTCTTCATCTACGAGCGCATGGTGTCGCCCAACATCGGCGTCGAGCTCGTGCTCGGCAAGCCGCCGACCATCAAGGGCTACGCCGCCGGCTCGGTCGACTACCTGGGCAAGGTCGTCGAAGCGGACTCGGTGGCGCCGACGCTGCTGTTCAACTACCACTTCGGCGAACCCAGCGACAAGTTCCGTCCGTACCTCGGCCTGGGCATCAACTACACCCACTTCTCCAACCGCAAGTCGCCTTACGGCTGGAAGATCCACATGGAAGACTCGTGGGGCCCGGCGGCCGAAGCCGGCTTCTCTTACAAGTTCGACAAGACCTGGGGCATGTTCGCGAGCGTCGCGGTGCTGAAGGTCAAGAGCGAACTGGTCGGCGAAGGCGCCGCCGTCATCAAGACGACGATCGACTACCGTCCGGTGGTCTACACCGCGGGCGTCAGCTACAGCTTCTGATCCGCACGCCAGGGAGCGCTTGCGCTCCCGCCTCCGAGGCCCGCCGGCACCGCCCGCGGGCCTCGTGTCGTTTCAGGCCCCGTCGCGGTGACGGTTGCGGCGTTCGATGGACAGCTTCATGCCGAGGATCGTCGCGGCCAGCGCGAGTGTCGCCGCGTTGGCGGCAATGATCGGCCACTCGCCCAGCGCGACGCCGTAGGCCAGCCACGTCGCGACGCCGGTGGTGAACACGGCGTACATGCCCAGCGAGATGCCGCTGACGTCGCGCGTGCGCAGCGTCAGCAGCGCCTGCGGCACGAAGGCGGCGGTGGTCAGCGTCGCGGCCAGATAGCCGAGCGTGTCGGTGAGCGTCATGGTGTCGTGGCGGGCGGGGCGTCGCGGGCGGTCCACTGCAGCAGCGCGTCGAAGGCCGGACGTGCGGCCGCCGCGTTCGGGTGCTGGACCAGCGCGACGAAGGCGTAGCGCCGGCCGCTGTCGGCGAAGACGTAGCCGGCGAGTGCGGCGACGTCGCGCAGCGAGCCGGTCTTCAGGTGCGCGCGGCCCGGCACCAGCGCCTTGGCACGCCGCATCGTGCCGTCGATGCCGGCCACCGGCAGCGAGGCGACGAACTCCGGCATCGCCGGGCTGGCATAACCGCGCTCCAGCAGCCGCGCCAGCAGCCCGGCGCTGAGCCGCGTCGCGCGCGACAGCCCCGAGCCGTTGTCGATGACGGTGCCCGGCGGTAGCGGCGCCAGCGCCTCGCTCAGCCAGTCCTGCAGCGCGGCGCGTGCGCCGGCGGCGTCGGCCGGCAGGTCGGGGCGGCGCTGCAGCGCCAGCGTGCGCGTGATCTGCTCGGCCATCGTGTTCTGGCTGAGCTTGTTCATGTCACGCAGCAGGTCCGCCAGCGGCGGCGAGCGCAGCTCGAAGCTCGGCGCGACGTCGCGCGGCGCCTGGCCGGCACGTGCGCGCCCCGTCAGGCGGCCGCCGGCTTCGGCCCACAGCGCCTCGAGCAGGCGTGCGTCGTAGCTCGCCGGGTCGGGGTCGGCGACGTACCAGGCGAGTTCGCCGCAGGCCGCCGGATAGCGGCCGGCAAAACGCACCGCCGGGCCGAAGCCCGCACCCAGCGCCGTGCGCCAGTCGCTGCACGGCGCGGCGGACAGCGGCACCGTCGCCGGCACCGCGGTGCGTGCCAGCGGCGGGTCGGCGAGCACACGCGCGACGCCGGCGGCCGGGTCAGGCACGAAGGTGTAGCCGACGGTGCGAAAGCTCGGCAGCAGCGCCGCCGGCTGGACGTTGTAGGGCCGCGTCGGGTCGCCGTCGAAGTCGCCGGCGGCGGCCTCCGGCGGCGCGAAGGCCGAGCCGTCGAGCACGATGTCGCCGCGGATCTCCTGCACGCCCATCAGGCGCAGGCGGCGCAGCGCGGCGCGCAGGCGGTCGGCGCTCAGCTGCGGGTCGCCGCGGCCCTGGATGACGAGCGAGCCGTCGAGAACGCCGTCGCGGATCTCGCCTTGCAGCCAGACCGGCGTCGTCCAGGTCCAGCCGGTGCCCAGGCGCTCCAGCGCCGCCAGCGTCGTGACGAGCTTGGTCACCGAGGCCGGGTTCAACGGCAGATCGGCCTGCCAGGAAAGGCGCGTCGGCCCGGCCGGCAGCTCGCGCACGACGACGGCCAGCGCCGAGGCCGGCACGCCGGCGCGTTCCAGCGCCGCACGGGCTTCGGCGGGCAGGGCCTGCGCGCGTGCGGCGAGCGCGGCAAAGGCGAGCACGGTGCAGGCGAGGGCGCGCGGCAGGCTCATCGGCCGATGATCGCACGGCTAAACTCGGCCGATGCCCGAACCGTCCCTCCCGCCCGGCCACGCCGCCGCGGCGAGCCCCGAGACGGCGCGTCTGCTCGCCTTCGACACCTCCACCGAACGCATGGCCGTCGCGCTCGCCGCACCGCACGGCGCCTGGACCGCCGACGAAGCCGGCGGCGCGCTCTCGTCCGCCGCCTTGCTGCCCACCGTGCAGACGCTGCTGGCACGCGCCGGCCTGGTGCTGGCCGAGGTCGACGCCATCGCCTTCGGACGCGGCCCCGGCGCCTTCACCGGCCTGCGCACCAGCTGCGCCGTCGCCCAGGGCCTGGCTTTCGGCATCGGCTGCCCGGTGCTGCCGGTCGACAGCCTGCTGATCGTCGCCGAGGACGCCCGCGCCCAGGTCGCTCCTGACGCCGCCGAGTTCGAGGTCGACGTCGCGATGGACGCGCGCATGGACGAGGTCTACGCCGCACGCTGGCGCTGGGCCGACGGGCGCTGGCACGAGGTCGTCGCGCCGGCGCTGTACACGCTGGAGGCCTTCGCGGCGATGGCCGGCGGCAGCGGCGCCGCCGTGGCCGGCAGCGCGCTCGCCGCCTTCGGCGAGCGCCTGGGCCTGGCGCCCGGCCGCGCCTGCGTCGCCAGCGAACACGACCGCCCGGCCGCGCTGCTGCGCCTGGCGCGCGCCGCCTGGGCGGCCGGCGAGGGTGTCGACGCGGCGCTGGCGCTGCCGCTGTACGTGCGCGACAAGGTCGCGCTGACGACCCGCGAACGCGAGGCCGTGCGCGCCGCGAAGGAAGCCGCGGAGGCTTCGCGGTGAGCGCCCCGGCGCTGCGCGCGATGACGCTGGCCGACGTCGACGCCGTCGGCGCCGTCGAGGCCCAGGCCTACGAGTTCCCGTGGACCCGCGGCAACTTCGTCGACTCGCTGGCCGCCGGTTACGAGGCCTGGGTGCTGGAGGACGGCGGCGCGCTCCTCGGCTACTACGTCGCGATGGTCGGCGTCGACGAGATGCATCTGCTCAACGTCACCGTCGCCCCGGCGCTGCAGCGCCACGGCCTGGGCCGGCGGCTGCTCGACGAACTGGACGCCCGCTGCCGCGTGCTGGCGCTGCCGATCGTCTGGCTGGAGGTGCGTGCCAGCAACGAGCGCGCGATCTCGGTCTACCTGCGCCGCGGCTTCGCGCCGGTCGGCCGCCGGCGCGGTTACTACCCGGCGGCGCAGGGCCGCGAAGACGCGATCGTGATGAACCGGCGCGTGCCGCAGGAGGCCGGCGATGTGGTCTGAACGCCAGGTCGCGATGCTGCGCACGATCGGCGTGCGACTGTGGCAGCCGCTGGTCGCCGAGGCTGAAGTCCCGGCCGAGGAACCCGTTGCCGAGCCGCCCGCGCCCGTCGTCGTCGAGGTGGCACCTGCGGCGCCGGTCGCCGCGCCGCCGCGGCCCGAGCCGCGGCCGGCCGCACGCCCGGCGGCACCCGCGACGCCGCAGCCGGCCGCCACGCCGCCCGCCGTCGTCGACCTGGGCGCCGTCTCCGGCCTGGACTGGCAGCCGCTGCGCGAAGCCGTCGCCGGCTGCACCGCCTGCGCGCTGTCGCAGAGCCGCACGCAGACCGTGTTCGGCGTCGGCCACCCGCAGGCGCACTGGATGATCGTCGGCGAAGCGCCCGGCGAGCAGGAGGACCTGCGCGGCGAGCCTTTCGTCGGCCCGGCCGGCCAACTGCTGGATGCGATGCTGCGCGCGCTGGCGATGTCGCGCGAAGCCGAGGGCGAGCCGGCGCAGCGGGTCTACATCGCCAACACGCTGAAGTGCCGGCCGCCGCGCAACCGCAACCCGGCGCCCGAGGAACTGCAGCGCTGCGAGCCGTTCCTGGTGCGCCAGATCGAGCTGGTGAAGCCGCGCATCATCCTCGCGATGGGGCGTTTCGCGGTCCAGGCGCTGCTGCGCAGCAGCGAGCCGATCGGCAAGCTGCGTGGCCGCGTGCACCGCTACCAGGGCGTGCCGCTGGTCGTCACCTATCACCCGGCCTATTTGCTGCGCAACCTGCCCGACAAGGCGCGCGCCTGGGACGATCTGTGCCTGGCCGCGGCGGTGGCCGAACGAACCTCGCCCGCGGCCTGAATCAGCGCGCCGGCCAGCTCAGCGTGTAGAGGGCGCCGCCGCCGTCATGGCCGCGCCGGCAGGCCAGTCGCGCGCCGGCGCGCTCGGCCAGCCGCCCGGCCAGTTCCTGCGCCAGGCCGCTGCCGTCGGTGCGCGTGGCAGTGCAAGGGCGTTCGGGGTCGTGTGCGTTGGCGCCGCGGCCGAGGTCCAGCTCGACTTCGCCGTCGCTGGCGTGCACCGCGAGCACCAGCTCCGGCCCGATGCCGTCGTGCAGGGCCTGGGTGGCCAGCGTGCGCACCAGACGTTCGACGGTCGGCCGGTCGGCCTCGATGACGGCGGGCGGCGCCGGCAGCAGGGGCAGCAGCGTGCAGCCCGCGTGCTCGGCCAGCGGCGCCAGGCGTGGCGCCATCGTGCGCAGCAGGGCTGCCAGGTCCAGCGGCTCGGGCGCCGGCGGTGCCGCACTGGACTGCAGCTGCGCCAGCGCCAGCAGCTGTTCGATCAGCGCCAGCAACTGCTCGCCGCTCTGGCGCACGATGGCCAGCTGGCGCCGCTGCTCGTCGTTCAACTCGCCCGCGCGCTGCATCAGCAGCAGCCCCGAGAAGCCGATGATCGCGTTCAGCGGCGTGCGCAGCTCGTGGCTCATCGTCGCGAGGAAGCGGTCCTTGGCCTGGTTGGCGACCGTCAGCTCGATGTTCTTGTCCTGCAGCGCCTGCTCGAAACGCTTCTGGTCCGAGATGTCGCGGATCGCGCTCATCACGTAGTGCGCGTCGCCGACGGCCAGCGGGCTGAGGCTGATCTGCACCGGGAACTCGGCGCCGTCGCGGCGGCGGCCGAAGAGCTCCAGTCCGGCGCCCATCCGGCGCACCGTCGGCCGGGCGTGGTAGCGCAGCCGGTGCGCGACGTGCTCGGCGTGGAAACGCGAAGGCAGCAGCGTCTCGATCGGCCGGCCGATGATCTCGGCGCGCGTGAAGCCGAACAGGCGCTCGCACTGGCCGTTGAAGAGCACGATGCGGCCGATCTCGTTGGCGATGACCATCGCGTCGGGCACCGACTCCAGCAGGTCGCGGAAACGCTCCTCGACGAGGCGCGTGTCGCGCGAGATCGTCAGCGCGGTGACGTCGCGCTCGCAGATCGCGTAGCCGAGCAGCGAGCGGTCGGCGCCGAAGACGGCGCGCAGCGCGCTGTCGGCGTGCAGCAGCGTGCCGTCCTGGCGCCGGCGCAGCACGGCGCGTGCGGTGACGTTGCCGTCGCGCGCGCGCTGGCGGCGGCCGGCTTCTTCAGGCGCCGCGCCGGGCGGCACGACGAGTTCGTCCCAGCGCCGGCCGACGGCCTCGGCGGCGGTATAGCCGAACAGCTCCTCGGCGCCCGGGTTCCACAGCAGCACGCGGCCGTCGTCCGCGCACAGCGCCATCGCGTCGGGCGATTGCTCGAACAGCAGGCGCTGCAGCTGCAGCGTGTCGGTGGCGACGGTGTCCAGCGGGCCCTCCTGACGGCGGTCGTGCGCCGCCTGCCTGGTGGCGCAGGCCACGAGGCGAGCGGGAAGAGGGCAAACGCCGTGCCGGGACGCGCCGGGCGATCAGGCCTTCGGCGTCTTCTTCGGCCGCTGCCAGCCCGGCAGGCTGGCCTGGCGCGCACGCGCGACGGTGAGCTGGCCGGCCGGCGCGTCCTTGCCGATCGTCGAGCCGGCGCCGATCGTCGCGCCGTCGCCGATGGTCACCGGGGCGACGAGCACGCAGTTCGAGCCGATGTGCGCATCGGCGCCGATCACCGTGCGGTGCTTGTTGGCGCCGTCGTAGTTGGCGGTGATGCTGCCGGCGCCGTAGTTGACGCGCGGGCCCACGGTCGCGTCGCCGAGATAGGCCAGGTGGTTGGCCTTGGCGCCGTCGGCCAGCCGCGAGTTCTTCACCTCGACGAAATTGCCGATGTGCACCTCGCGGCCGAGTTCGGCGCCCGGGCGCAGGCGCGCGAACGGCCCGACCAGCGCGCCGGCGCCGACCGTGGCGCCTTCGACGTGGGTGAACGGGTGCAGCACCGCGCCGGCGCCGATCTCGGCGTCGCGGATGACGCAGTTGGCGCCGATCGAAACGCCGTCGCCGAGCACGACGCGGCCCTCGAAGACGCAGTTGACGTCGATCTCGACGTCCTGGCCGCATTCGAGCGTGCCGCGCTGGTCGAAACGCGCCGGGTCGGCCAGGCGCACGCCAGCGGCCATCAGCGCCTCGGCGCGCTGGCGCTGCAGGCGGCGCTCCAGGTCGGCGAGCTGCGCCGGGCTGTTGACGCCCAGCACCTCGGTCTCGCCCGAAGCCGCCGCGGCGACCACGGCCACGCCCTCGGCGACCGCCATGCCGACGATGTCGGTCAGGTAGTACTCGCGCTGGGCGTTGTCGTCCTTCAGCGCCATCACCCAGCGCTTGAGCAGCGCCGTGGGCGCGGCCATCATGCCGGTGTAGACCTCGCGGATCGTGCGCTGGGTCTCGCTCGCGTCCTTGTGCTCGACGATCGCCGTCACCGCGCCCGAGGCGTCGCGCACGATGCGGCCGTAGCCGCTCGGGTCGGCGAGCTCGACGGTCAGCAGCGCCAGGCGTTCGCCGCCGCAGGCCGCGGCCAGCGCGGCGGCGGTCTCGGGGCGGATCAGCGGCACGTCGCCGTTGAGGATCAGCGTCGTGCCGGCGGCGTCGTCCAGTGCCGGCACCGTCTGCTGCACCGCGTGGCCGGTGCCGAGCTGCGGTTCCTGGCGCACGAAGACCGCGCCGCTGGCCGCCGCGGCGGCCTCGACCTGCTCGGCGCCGTGGCCGGTGACGACGACGGTGCGCAACGCCCCCAGCGGCGCGGCGGCATCGAGGACATGCTGCAATAGGCTGCGACCGCCGAGCCGGTGCAGCACCTTCGCCCGCGCCGACTTCATCCGCGTGCCTTTGCCCGCGGCCATCACGACGACGTTCAATGCCATGAGACGGTCCTTGTTGAAAGCGGTGATTATCGCGGCCGCCCTGGTGCTCGCCGGCTGCAGCGCGCTGCGCCTGGGTTACGACAACGGCCCCCGGCTCGCGTGGTGGTGGCTGGACGGTTACCTGGACTTCGACTCGCGCCAGGCGCCGGCGGTGCATGCGGCGATCGGCCGCTGGTTCGCCTGGCACCGCGCCAACGAGCTGCCGCGTTACGCCGCGCTGCTGCAGGAAGCCGGCGCGGCGCTGCCGCAGGCGACGACGCCCGAAGCCGTCTGCCGCTGGACCGACCGCCTGCGCGACGCGCCGGCGGCGGCGATCGACCGCGCGCTGCAGGAAGCGACGCCGCTGGTCGCCAGCCTCGGCGAGCCGCAGCTGCGTCACCTGGAGCAGCGCTACGCCAAGCGCCTGGCCGAGATGCGCGACGAGTATCTGCAGCCCGATGCGGCCGAACGCCGCAAGGCCTCGGTCGAACGTGCGGTCGACCGTTTCGAGGAGCTCTACGGCCGGCTCGACACCGCCCAGCGCCGCGTCGTCGCCGACGGCGTGGCGGCGTCACCGTGGGATGCCGAGGTCTGGGTCGCCGAGCGCGACCGGCGCCAGCGCGAGGTGGTGCAGACGCTGCGCCGGCTGCACGCCGAACGCGCCGACGCCGACACGACGCTGGCCGCGCTGCGCACGCTGGCTTCGCGTTCGGAACGTTCGGCCGACCCCGCCTATCGCGAGTTCCAGGTGAAGCTGGACGCCTACAACTGCGGCTTCGCCGCGCGTGTGCACAACGCGACGACGGCGGCGCAGCGCGAACGCGCGCGCGATCGCCTGGCCGGCTGGGAACGCGACCTGCGGTCGCTGGCGGCGGCGGCCACGGCGGCCGCCGCCGTGCCCTGAGAACCGGGTCTCAGGGCGCGTCGGGTGCCAGCGGCACGACGACGCGGTGCGGGTTGACGCCGGTCTTCGGGAAGTCCAGCAGCGCGGCGGCGAACATCGCCGCCAGCGTCGGATCGTCGAGGCCGCGGTTGCTGTCCAGGCTGGCACGCGCCTCGAACAGCGGCTGGCCGCTGGCGCGGTCGCGCACGAGCACGGCCACTTCGCCTTCGTAGCGCGCGACGCGGTCCATGTAGCCGGGGCCCCAGTACGGGCCGGGGCCGTACCACGGCGAATGGCGCCAGTAGCCCCAGCCGCCGCGCCACCACATCGGGTCGTCCCAGACGATCTGCTCGGCACGCGTGACGCGGGCGCCGACCTGCACCAGCACGTCGGGCGCCTGGCCGGCGGCGGCCGGCGTGAAGCCGGCCTTCTCCAGCGCCGGGCGGGCGGCCAGCTCCAGGCGCTCGGTCTCGGCGGCGCGCGCCTGCTGCGAGGGCAGGCGGTCGAAGGCGTAGGTGCCGGGCGCACGTTCGGCCGGCCAGGAGCCGTAGCTCGAGACGTCGGCGGTGACGGTGTTCAGGCCGGCGCAGCCGGCCAGCAGGGCGGCGGCGGCGACGGCCGCGGCGCCGATCCAGGTCTTCATGGCGTGTCCTCGGTGTCCGGGGCGATGCGCAGCGCGCCGGGTGCCGGCGGCGGCTCGCAAGGCTCTTCGTCGAAGGCCTTGTCGCCGTCCGCGTCGGCCACCCCGGTGGCGCGCAGCGTCTCGAAAGGATAGAGCTTGCGATCCATCATGTGCGAAGGAACGATGTTGCCCATCGCGGTGAACATGTTGTCGATCCGCCCCGGGTACTGGCGTTCCCATTCGCGGATCATCTTCTTGGTCTGAACGCGCTGCAGGTTCTCCTGGTTGCCGCACAGCGAGCACGGGATGATCGGGAACGCGCGGTGTTCGGCCCAGCGCTCCAGGTCGGTCTCGGCGACGTAGGCCAGCGGCCGGATGACCACGTGGCGGCCGTCGTCGCTGACCAGTTTGGGCGGCATACCTTTCATCCGGCTGCCAAAGAACATGTTCATCAGCAGCGTGACGACCATGTCGTCGCGGTGGTGGCCGAGCGCGATCTTGGTCGCGCCGATCTCGCTGGCGACGCGGTACAGCACGCCGCGGCGCAGCCGCGAGCACAGGCTGCACATCGTCTGGCCTTCGGGCACCAGGCGCTTGACGATCGAGTAGGTGTCCTGCTCCTCGATGCGGAACTCGACGCCGCGGCTCTTCAGGTAGGTCGGCAGCACCTCGGCCGGGAAGCCGGGCTGCTTCTGGTCGAGGTTGACGGCGATGATCGAGAAGTCGATCGGCGCGCGTTCGCGCATCGACAGCAGGATGTCCAGCAGCGCATGGCTGTCCTTGCCGCCGGACATGCAGACCATCACGCGGTCGCCGGCCTCGATCATGTTGAAGTCGCCGATCGCCTGGCCGACGAGGCGGTGCAGGCGCTTGGACAGCTTGTTGGCTTCGAAGGCGGCCTTCTTGGCCGCCGCGGCGTCGGTGATGACGGTGTCCATCGTGTTCATTCCTTGCAGCCGAAGACCTCGACGCCGACCGCCGCGCAGTCGGGATAGACGTCGGGCTTCTCGGTGGAGACGCGCGCCGCGCGCACCATCGGGTGCGCCATCAGCGAGCGCAGCAGGTCGTCGGCCAGCGTTTCCTGCAGGTGGATGTGGCCGCGCGCCACGCGTTCGGCGACGGTGCGGCGGATGAAGTCGTAGTCCAGCACTTCGTCGAGTCGGTCCTCGCGCGGCGTCGACACCGCCAGCGGCACCCAGAGGTCGACGTTGATGACGATGCGCTGCTCGCCCTGCTTCTCGAAGTCGTGCACGCCGATGTTGACGTGGATCTCGTGGTCGCGCAGGAAGAGGCGCCGGCAGTCGCGCAGCGTGGCGGAAAAAGGGAGGCTCTGCATGGTGGGGTCAGCCTTGGCGGGCGATGAACAGCACGTCGCGCGCCTGGGCCTGCAGATGCTGGCCCCCGTCGACGAGGATCGTGGTGCCGGTGATGGCCGGCGATTCGAGAACGAAACGCACCGCACGCGCGACGTCGGCGGCGGTGGACGAGCGGCCCAGCGGCGTCATGCGGTGGGCGGCGGCGAACTCGGCCTCGTCCATGTCGCCCGAAGGCAGCGTGACGCCGGGCGCGACGCCGCAGACGCGCACCGCCGGCGCCAGCGCCTGGGCGAGCAGCGTCGTCGCCTCGCGCAGCGCGGCCTTGGACAGCGTGTACGAGAGGTGGTCGGGGTTCGGGTTCCAGAGCTTCTGGTCGAGCAGGTTGACGACGACACCGCCGCCGGCGCGCGCGAGCGCACGCGCCAGCACGACCGCCGGCGCGACGTTGGCGCGCCAGGCGCGCTCCATCGCCGCGAAGCCGAAGTCCTCGGCCGTGTCGTACTCGAACAGCGAGGCGTTGTTGACGACGGCGTCGACGCGGCCGAAGGCGGCCTGCACGGCCGGCAGCAAGGCCTCGCATTCGGCCTCGACGGCGAGGTCGGCGGCGAACGCCTGGCCGCGCGCGCCGACCGAGGCCAGCGCACGCACCGCGGCTTCGGCGTCGGCGGCCGAGTCGCGGTGGTGCACGGCGACGTCCCAGCCGTGGGCGCCGAGTTCGAGCGCGATGGCGCGGCCGATGCGGCGCGCGGCGCCGGTGACGAGTGCGACCGGACGGCTGCCGTCGGGCGCGCCTGCGCCGCCGACGTGGGCTCCGACGTGAGCTGTTCCCATGCTTCCTACAATGCCCGCGTGACCACAGGCGAACCCGACAGTTTATCGGCGCGCATCGCCGCGCGCGTGCGTGCGGACGGCGGCTGGTGGCCGTTCGACCGCTTCATGGCCGCGGCACTGTACGAGCCGGGGCTGGGCTACTACACCCGGGGCGCCCCGGTGTTCGGTGCGATGCCGGCCTCGGGCAGCGATTTCGTCACGGCGCCGGAGCTGTCGCCGCTGTTCGGCGCCGCCTTCGCGCGCCAGGTGGCGCAGGCGCTGGCCGCCGCCGGCGCGCACGAGGTCTGGGAGTTCGGCGCCGGCAGCGGCGCCTTCGCGTCGCAGCTGCTGGCCGCGCTGCCACCCGGCACGCGTTACCACGTCGTCGACCTGTCGGGCACGCTGCGCGCGCGCCAGGCCGGGCGGCTGGCGCCGTTCGCGCCGCGTGTGTCCTGGCACGACACGCTGCCCGAGGTGATCGAAGGCGTCGTCGTCGGCAACGAGGTGCTCGACGCGATGCCGGTGCAGCTGCTGCACTGGGACGGCGAGCGCTGGTTCGAACGCGGCGTCGTCGCCGACGGCGCAGGTTTCGCCTGGGTCGACCGGCCGACCGAACTCCGGCCGCCGGTCGAGACCGGCTTCCTGCCCGGCACGACGATCGAGCTGCCGCGGCAGGCCTCGGCCTTCGTCGCGACGCTGGCCACGCGCCTGGTGCGCGGCGCCGCTTTCTTCGCCGACTACGGTTTCCCCGAGCGCGAGTACTACCACCCGCAGCGCCGCGGCGGCACGCTGATGTGCCACCGCGCGCACCGCGCCGACACCGACCCGCTGGCCGAGGTCGGCGAGAAGGACATCACCGCGCACGTCGACTTCACGGCGGTCGCGCTGGCCGGCCAGGACGCCGGGCTGGACGTCGTCGGCTACACCTCGCAGGCGCGGTTTCTCGCCAACTGCGGCTTGCTCGACCTGCTCGAGGGCGCCGACCTGAAGACCATCGCCAACGCCCAGAAGCTGATCACCGAGCACGAGATGGGCGAGCTGTTCAAGGTGATCGGGTTCGCACGCGGCCTGCCGGGGTTCGTGCCGGTGGGTTTCGCCGAAGGCGACCGCACCCACACGCTGTAGCCGCGATGCGCTGGCTGCTGGTCTTCCTCATCGCCTGCCTGATCTTCAACGGCCTGCAGCACTGGTTCGCCAAGCTGGGGCTGGGCCGGCTGCCGGGTGACCTGCGATTCCGCGTCGGCGGGCGCGACTGGTTCCTGCCGATCACCAGCTCGCTGGTGCTGAGCCTGATCGTCGGGCTGATCTCGCTGGTCGTCTGACGCTAGAGCACGGCGCCGACGGCGTCGGCGCGCGCCATCTGGATCGCGGCGGCGATCTGCGGCCCCTTGGCGCCGCGTGCCGCGGCCGCTGCGGCCACCGTCGCGGTGTCGACGCCGCGGGCCGCGTCCAGCAGCGCGGCGAGGCGTTCACGTTGCGGATAAGGCTGGCCCTCGAGGCCGCTGCGGCCGCGGGCGTCGCACTCGCAGGCCCACAGCGCCTCGGCAAAACGTTCGGGGCGGCGGAAGGCGTCGCAGCGTTCGAGCAGGCGCACGACGGCGGCGGCACCGAACTCGCTGCTGCGATGGATGTTGCCGTGCTCGCGTGCGACCAGGTCGGCCAGCTCGCGGCAGGGGTTGGGCACACGCCAGCGATCGGCCACCGCCTGCGCCAGCACCGCGCTGCGGCCTTCGTGGCCCAGGTGGCGCGGCAGCACTTCGGCCGGCGTCGTGCCCTTGCCCAGGTCGTGCATCAGGCAGGCCCAGCGCACGGTGAGCGGCGTCTGCAGCTGCGCCGCCATGTCCAGCACCAGCATCGCGTGCACGCCGCAATCGATCTCGGGGTGGTGCTCGGGCGGCTGCGGCACGCCCCAGAGCCGGTCGAGTTCGGGCAGCAGCCGCGCCAGCGCGCCGCAGCGGCGCAGCACCTCGAACATGCGGCTGGGCCGGGCTTCCATCAGCCCGCGCGACAGCTCCTGCCAGACACGTTCGGGCACCAGCGCGTCGACCTCGCCGTCGGCGACCAGGCGTTCGAGCAGGGCCTCGGTCTCGGGCGCGACCGTGAAGTCGGTGAAACGCGCCGCCAGCCGCGCCAGGCGCAGCAGGCGCACCGGGTCCTCGACGAAGGCGTCGGAGACGTGGCGGAAGACGCGCGCCTGCAGGTCGCGCTGGCCGCCGTGCGGGTCGACCAGCGTGCCGTCCTCGGCGCGCGCGATGGCGTTGATCGTCAGGTCGCGGCGCAGCAGGTCTTCTTCCAGCGTCACCGACGGATCGGCGTGGATCGTGAAGCCGCGATAACCCGGCGCCGACTTGCGCTCGGTGCGCGCCAGCGCGACCTCCTCGCCGGTCTCGGGGTGCAGGAAGACCGGGAAGTCGCGCCCGACCGGGCGATAGCCCGCGGCGACCAACTCCTCCGGCGTGCTGCCGACCACGACCCAGTCGCGGTCGCTCGCCGGCAGGCCCAGCAGTGCGTCGCGCACCGCGCCGCCGACGACATAGAAACGGCCGTTCATCGCGCGCTGCGGTACGGTTCCTCGTCGGCGATGTAGTCGGCTTCGGCCAGCGCATCGGCGATCCAGGTGGCGACACCCGGCGCCGCGAGCACACGCCGCACGTAGGCGCGCGTGGCGTCGGACACCGGCAGCGCGTAGCTCACGAGGCGGGTGCAGACCGGCGCGTAGAAGGCGTCGGCAGCGCAGAACTCGCCGAACAGGAAGGGGCCGCCGCTGGCGTCCAGCGCTTCGGCCCACATCGCTTCGAGCCGCGCGACGTCGCGCTGCAGCGCCGGCTGCTCGGCCCACAGGCGCTGGCCGACGTCGGGCAGCGCGGCCTCGATGTTCATCGCGCAGTGCCGGCGCAGCGCGCCGAAGCCGCCGTGCATCTCGGCGCACAGGCTGCGCGCCCGCGCCCGCTGCTTGGCATTGGCCGGCCAGACGCCGGCCTGCGGGAAACGCTCGGCCAGGTACTCGGCGATCGCCAGCGTGTCCCAGACGGCGAAACCGTCGTCCAGCAGCACCGGCACCAGCCCGGCGGGGCTGACGGCGGCGACCTGGCGGCGGAAGTCCGAGCCTTCGGCGAAGTCGAAACGCAGCTTGCGTTCGTCGAAGACGATGCCCAGCTGGCGCATCAGCACCCAGGGCCGCATCGACCACGACGAGTAGTTCTTGTTGCCGATCACCAGTTGTAGCGCCATCTCGCGTCCTTCGGGTTCGGCGCGCTCAGCCGCGGCGCGCCAGGCCGCGCCAGCGGCCGTAGCGGGCACGCCCGAAGGCGCTGCCCAGGTAGCCGGGCGCCACCGCTTCCATCGCCGCGGGCTCGATGCCCAGGGCCTGCAGCCCCGGCAGCTTGCCGCTGGCGACGTTGGGCACCCGCATCGAGTCGAGGTTGTCGCGCGACATCAGCGGCGTGCCGGGCAGCGCCTCCATCAGCGTCGCCTGCAGCCGGCCGACGGCGTCGGGCAGCGGGATCTGGCGGCGTTCGTGGCCCGACCAGCGGCCGGCCAGGCGCACGATCTCCGACAGCGTGTAGACCTTGGGGCCGGCGAGTTCGTAGACCTGGCCGATCGTCGTGTTGTCGTCCAGGCAGCGCACGATGGCCGTCGTGACGTCCTCGATCCACACCGGCTGCATCTTCGCGTCGCCGCCGGGCAGCGGCACGACGGGCGCCATCGCCTGCAGATCGGCGAACACGTTGAGCACGCGGTCCTCGGCGCCGAAGATCAGAGACGGCCGCACGATGGTCAGCGCGACGCCCGGCGACTGCAGCGCCGCTTCGCCCTCGGTCTTGCTGCGCAGGTAGTTCGACGGCCCGCCGGCGCCGACGCCCAGCGCGCTGACGTGCACGACACGCTTGCCGCCCGCGGCGGCGCAGACGTGCGCCAGGCGCCGCGGCAGCTCGACGTGCACACGCTGGAACTGCGACCGGCTGCCGTGCAGGATGGCGATCAGGTTGACGACGGCGTCGGCCTGGCCGACCAGGCGCGCCAGCGTGCGCTCGTCGTGCACGTCGGCCTCGACGAGCTCGACGGTCGGCAGCAGACGCAGCGCCGTGCCGTGTGCGATGCGCCGTGTCGGCACGATGACGCGGCCACCGCCGCCGCCGTTGCGTTCGACCAGCCGCTCGACGAGCGAGCGGCCGACGTAGCCGGTACCACCGAGGACGAGAACGTTCTTCATGGTTCAGGGGAGGTCACGATCGACGGGAGGACTGTTCGCATCGGCGGGGCCGATCGGCGCACCCAGCCGGGCCTTCAGCGACGGCGGCGTGCTGCCCAGCACGGCGGCATAGTAGACGGCGTTGGACAGCACCTTCTTCACGTAGTCGCGCGTCTCGCCGATCGGGATCGCCTCGATCCACGCGGCGGGCTCGACGGTCGGCGCGTCGCGCCAGCGCCGCGGCCGGTTCGGGCCGGCGTTGTAGCCGGCGGTGGCCAGCGGCTGCGAGCCGGCGAAGTTGTCCAGCACCATCTTCAGGTAGCTGGTGCCCAGCAGCAGGTTGGTCTCGGGGTCGTGCAGCATCGCCGGCTTGTAGTCCAGGCCGATGCGGCGCGCGACGATGCGCGCGGTGCCCGGCATCACCTGCATCAGCCCGCTGGCGCCGGCGCCGGACTGGGCGACGGTGATGAAGCGCGACTCCTGGCGGATCAGGCCGTAGACGTAGGCCGGGTCCAGGCCGACGCGGCGTGCGGTCTGCGTCAGCTCGGTGCGGTGCGGCGTCGGGAAACGCTGGGCGATGTCGATCTCGGCCTTGCTGCGGTCGCTGGTGAAGATGCAGCGGTCCCAGACTTCGCGTTCGCAAGCCATCTGCGCGGCGGCCAGCAGGTCGCGCTCGGCCAGGCCGCGCAGCGAGAAGTTCCATTCACGCTGGCCTTCGCTGCGCAGGCCCAGCGCGATGAGCTGCAGCGCGCGTGCGAAGCCGGGGTTGCTGCGCGCGGCCTCGCGTTCGGCGGGCTGCAGCGTGCGCGGCGGCGCCGGCAGCGCGAACGGCAGGCCCAGGTCCTCGGCGGCGAGCTGGCCGTAGAAGTGCATCTGGCCGGCGATGGACTGCAGCATCGCACGTGCCGCGGCGCGTTCGGCGTCGCCGGCGGCGCCGGCCGCGGCGCTGGCGGCCATCGCACGCGAGCGCCAGTAGACCCAGGCCGGATCGGCGCGTTCGGCCGGGCTCATCGCGTCGATCGCGCGCGCGGCGAGCGTCCAGCGGTCGGGCGCTTCGCCGGCACGCAGCGCGGCGCGCACGCCCCAGGCCAGCGTGTCGTCGCTCCAGCCGGTGGCGGCGCTGCCGGCCAGCGTCCAGGCGCGGCGGTAGTAGTCCAGCGCCTGCGGCTGCTGCAGCACCGCGGCCCACTTGCCGGCGAAAGCCCAGGCGAAGGCGGCGTCGCGCCGGCCCAGGCGCTGCTCCCAGCCACCGGCGGCGAGCAGCGCGGCGGCGCCGGCCGGGTCGTTGGACGCGAGCTTGAGCATCGCCATCTGCGCCACCGACGGCGGCGTCTCGGGCCTGGCCAGCGTGCGCGCCGGGTTGGCGACGGCGTCGTCCACGGCACGCGCGATCTCCGGTCCCAGCAGTTGCACCGCGGCGCGCAGCGAGCGCTGGCCACGCGCCGAGTTCTGGCGTTCGAGCTCGAAGGACAGCCGCGCCTGCTGCCAGACGTCGTCGACGTTGAAGCGGCCGGCGGCGAACATCATCTGCGCCAGCAGCGCGCAGCCGTCGTCGGCCTCGCGCTGGGCGTACCAGGCCTCCAGCGCGGCGACGCGCACGTCGCGCCCGGCCTGGTGCTCGACGAGGCGCGTGTAGCAGGTCACCTCGCGGTCGTCGTTCATGCGAAAGCGCGGCACGTCGCGCGCGAAGCTGGCCCAGTCGCGGCGTTTGCCGAGTTCGAGCAGCCAGTCGTTGCGCAGCCGGTCTTCGACGTACTGGCCGCTCCAGCGGCGGTAGAAGGCCTCGACCTCGGCGACGTCGGCGTCGCGCAGCCGGCCCGACAGCTCCCAGTAGTCGACCCAGGGTGCCAGCGGATGCGAGGCGAACAGTGCCGCGGTGCGCAGCGCCGCCAGCTTGGTGCGGTCGCCCTTCTGCGCCGCGGCGCGGGCGTCGAGCACGAGGTCGTCGCCGGTCTGCGCCCGGGCGGCGGGCAGGGCGAGGGCGAAAGCCAGCATGGCTGCCGCGAGCGGGCGCAGCGGCGCCCGGCGGGTGATGCGTTGCAGGGCGTTCATGGGTGGGAATCTAGCGGATCACGAGTATCCGTCCGTGTCAGGCGCGATCAGCAGGGGGTGGCCTGGGCGTCCAGGCCGGCGCGTGTGGCTTGCGCCTGCTCCAGCACCCAGGTCTCGAAAGCCGCCAGTTCGGGGCGTTCGCGCCGCGCCGGCCAGCGCACCAGCCAGTAGGCGAACGGCGAACGCAGCCGGCCGGCCGGGCCGAAAGGTTCGACCAGCTCGCCGCGTTCGAGCGACTCGCGCACCAGCGCCAGCCGTGCCAGCGCGACGCCCTGGCCGGCGGTCGCGGCCTGGATCTGCTGGTAGGTGTAGTTCAGGTAGAGCCAGCCGCGTGGCTCGAGATTGGCGACGCCCTTGGCGGCCAGCCAGCGTCGCCAGCTGAGGTACTCGACGCTGGGCAACTGCGAGTCCTCCTCGAGCAGCGTCATCTGCGCCAGGTCCTCGGGCCGGGTCAGCGGCCCGAGGCCGGGGCTGGCGACCGGCGTGACGACTTCGCCGAACATCAGCGTCGAACCCGGCGGCGCGTTGTCGGGGTGGCAGTAGCGCAGCGCGAGGTCGAGTTCGGGGTCGTCGAGGTCGGCGATCGCGTCCTGCGCCGAGACGCGGATGTCGATGCCTGGCTGCTCGCGCTGGAACTGCTGCAGCCGCGGCAGCAGCCACATCGACGCGAACGAGGGCCAGGTCGTCAGGTTCACCTGGCGCCGGCCGCGCGCGCTGCGGATCTGGTGCACGGTGGCGTCCAGCCGGTCCAGCATCGGCGCGACGGTGCGCAGCAGCGCCTCGCCGGCACTGGTCAGCTCGACGTGGCGGGTGCCACGCAGGAACAGCGGTACCCCGATCTCGTCTTCGAGCGAGCGGATCTGGCGGCTGATGGCCGGCTGCGTCAGGTGCAGTTCGTCGGCCGCGGCGCGAAAGCCGAGCCGGCGTGCGACCGCCTCGAAGGCCCGGAGCGGGCCGATCGACAACGGGCGCTGGCGGGGTCGATTCATGCAGCCATGTTATCAATCTCGCGCGGATTTTTGATTGGACCCGGCGTGGTCCGCTGCCGAAAATACCTTTCAAGCAGTCGATCGTGGAGCCCGAGATGTCGCAAACCGCCATGAGCAATCCGCATCAGCACGCGCCCTGGGAATGGGCCGTCGGGCCGGCCACGGCGATGCGTCTCCCGGCCGCCAACCAGCCGCGCTGGCTGGTCGTCTCCGAAGGCCGCGTCTGGCTGACGCGCAGCGGCTCCGGCCCCTACGGCGAGGACGTCTGGCTGCAGGCCGGTGAACGCCTGGAGCTGCCTTGCTGCAGCGAATGGGTCATCGAAGGCTGGCCGTCGGCGCAGGTCGAGCTGCTCGAAGCGCCGTGCAAGACGCCGGCCCGCACGCCGGCCCGCCCGGGCCGCTGGCACGCGCCCTGGGGCGCGGCGCACGCCGCCTGATTCAGCCCCGGCGCGGCATCCGGGGCTTCCTGGGCGCACGCGCCGCCAGCGCGGCCTGCAGCGCACGCTGCGCCCAGGGCCGCATCGCGTCGGGCGCGTCCAGCGCCTCGGCCGGCGGCGTCCAGAAGCCGAGCCGCATTTCCTTGCCGGCGCGCTGGTAGCGAAACGGCTGCCCGCCGGCGGTCTCGAAGGCCGGCTCGGTTTCGGCGCAGGTCTTCAAATACAGCTGCTCGTCCAGGATCAGCGCGACGAACAGCCCGTCGATGTCGAAACCGTGGCCGCCGAACATGCGGCGCACGCGCACGGCGCCCAGCGGCGACAGCAGTTCGCGGCAGTGTTGTGCAAACGGGTCCTCGCGCATGACGGCGTCAGTCTAGGGCCCTGCGGCGCAGCCGCAAGCGTCACAATCCGTGCCATGAACCTGCCGTTCCCGCTGCCGCTGCAGCCCTCCCGCGACAAGAAGACGCTGAGGCGCCAGCTTCAGGCCGAACGGCAGTCGCTCGTCGACCGCCACCAGCGTTCGGTGCACCTGCAGGAGGTGCTGCGCGTCTGGCTGATCGGCCGCACCGAGAACACGATCGGCGCCTACTGGCCGATCAAGGGCGAGTTCGACGCCTTGCCGGCGCTGTTCCGCTGGAGCGAAGCCGAACCCGACCGCCGCATCGGCCTGCCGGTGATGGACCGCGAGACCAAGCAGCTGCGCTTCCACGTCTGGTATCCGGGCTGCCCGATGGAAGAGGACGCCTACGGCATCCCCAAGCCCAAGGACACCGAGCAGTTCGAGCCCGGGCTGCTGCTGGTGCCCTGCGTCGGTTTCGGCCCGGGCGGTGTGCGCCTGGGCTACGGCGGCGGCTTCTACGACCGCACGCTGGCGACGCTGCAGCCGCGCCCGCTGACCGTCGGCGTCGGCTACGCGCATGGCTTCGTGCCGTGGCTGGAGGCCGAGCCGCACGACGTGCCGCTGGACGTCGTGCTGACCGAAGACGGCGTGCACTGGCAGCACCCCGACATCTGAGGTTACCGGCCGCGCCGCCGGCCTGCCTATCATCGTCCTCGCCGTGCCGGCGTCATGGGAGGACACCATGGGTCAGGAACATCGCAGCCGCGTCCCGTTCTGCGTGCGCGGGCAGGCGCTGCTCTTCACCGTCGCCGCGCTGACGGCCTGCGGCGGCGGTGGTGGCGACGGAGGCAGCTCGGTCTCCGGCACGCTGTCGGTGTCGGCCAACCTGGTCGTCGACAGCGACACCAACGACCCCAACCAGACGCACGTCGCCAACGACGACTCAGCGCACGCGCAGCCGATCGCCGCGACCAGCCAGGTGATGGGGACCGTCAACGTGGCCGAGGCCGGTGCCGACGGCGCCAACTTCGCGGCGGGCGATCCGGACGACTTCTACCGCGTGACGCTGGCGGCCGGGCAGACGCTCGAACTCGACTTCACGGCCGACACCGCGACCAACGACCTCGACCTCTACGTCTACCGCCGTGTCGGCGACGCCGACGTGCTCGCCGGCTCGTCCACCGGGGTCTCGCTGTCCGAGTGCCTGCGTGTCGTCGAGGCCGGCGAGTACATCGTGCAGATCGACGTCTACGAGGGCGCGTCGCTCTACAACCTGCGCATCGCGACCGCCGACGCCTCGGGAAACTGCGCCAACACGACGCATCCCGCTTCGGCGCCGGGGCTGGTGCCCGGGCAGATCATCGCCGGGCTGGCCGCGGGCAGCGGCCGTGTGCGTGCCGCCGGGGCGCTGGTCGCGGCGCAGCCGCTGTCGCTGCTCAAGGGGCGCGTGGCCGCCGGGCACCTCGGCCTGATGGCGCTGGCCGGGGACGAGAAGTCGCGCCACCGCGGCCTGCTGGCGCTGGCCGGTGCCGACGAGACCGCGCTGCGTGCCGCGCGCCGGCCGGCCTGGATGGACCGCCTGTCGCCCGACTCGCGGCTGCAGGTCCAGACGCTGCAGTACGCCAAGCGCCTGGCGGCCAGCGGCGCCTTCGATTTCGTCACCGTCAACCGCCCGGTGCGTGCGAGTGCGCTCGTCGGCAGCTACCCGCCGAACGACCCGCGTTATGCGCTGCAGCGCTGGCACTACGAGCAGATCGGCCTGCCGGCGGCGATGGACGCGCTGGTCGCGTTGGACCCGCAGCCGACGCAGCGGCCGATCGTCGCGGTGCTGGATACCGGCATCGTCGCCGACCACCCCGACTTCGCCGGCCAGATCACCGCCGGCTACGACTTCATCCAGGACGCCGCCTCGGCCGGCGACGGCGACGGGATCGACGCCGACCCCGACGACTTCCGGTCGCCCGACGCGCAGCCATCGTTCCACGGCACCCACGTCGCCGGCACGGTCGCCGCGTCCACCTACAACGGCACCGGCGTCGCCGGCGTTGCGCCGATGGCCCTGGTGATGCCGATCCGCGTGCTGGGCAAGGGCGGCGAGGGCACGTTCTACGACATCCTCCAGGGCCTGCGCTACGCCGCCGGCCTGGCCAACGACTCGGGCCGCGTGCCGGCGCGCCGCGCCGATGTCGCCAACCTGAGCCTGGGCGCCAGCGGTTCGGCCTGTGACAGTGCCAGCGCGGCGCTGATCGCCCAGGTCCGCGCGCAGGGCACGATGATCGTCGCGGCGGCCGGCAACGGCTCCGACCGTGACGGCGGCCGCGTCGCCCCGGTCGACTACCCGGCCAACTGCGCCGGTGTGCTGGCGGTCACGGCGACCAACGCCCAGCGTGGCGTCGCCTACTACGCCAACGGCGGCGACGAGATCGCGCTGGCCGCACCGGGCGGCGACATGCGCGTCGGAACCACCGGCAGCGGCTTGCCCGACGGCGTCTACAGCACGCTGGCCACGTTCGACGGCGGCGTGCGCACGCCGACCTATGGCCAGTTCCAGGGCACGTCGATGGCGACGCCTCACGTCGCCGGCGTGCTGGCGCTGATGCGCTGGGTCGATCCGGCGATCACGCCGGAGCAGGTGGACGCGCTGCTGCAGGCCGGCGGACTCAGCGACGACGCCGGCGCCGCCGGCCACGACGCCCAGTACGGCTGGGGCATCGTCGACGCGGCCAAGGCGGTGCGTTCGGCGATCGCGCTCGCCAACGGTGGCTCGCCGCCCGATATCCAGGGCGTTGTCGAGGCCCAGCCGTCGTCATTGGACTTCGGCACGGCGACGACGAGCCTGGACTTCACCTTGCGCATCACCGCGCCCACCGACGAGACGGTCACCGCCGTCGCCGTCGACAGTTCTGCGGTGAGCGCCGCCGCCGCAGCCGTCGACACCAGCGGCCTGGGGCGCTATCGCGTCACGGTGGACCGCAGCGGCCTGGCGGCCGGCGTCTACACGCCCCGGATCACGATCACCACCAGCCGGCGCACGCTGACCCTGCCGCTGAACATCCAGAAACTGGACGCGACGGCGGCCCCGGACATCGGGCCGATCTACGTGCTGGTCTACGACGCCGCCGGCGACAAGGTCCTGAAGCAGGCGACGGTGCGCGCCTCGGGCGGCGTCTATCGCTACCGCATCGGCGGGCTGGACCCTGGATCGGTGACGATCCTGGCCGGCAGCGACTACGACAACGACGGTGTCGTCTGCGCCGGCGGCGAGGCCTGCGGCGCGTATCCGGTGCTCGGCGCGTCACCGACGCCGGTGGATGTCTCGGGCGACCGCACCGGGCTCGACTTCCTGCTGTCGGCCGTGGGCGCCGGAAACGCGGAGGCCGCCTCGCGGGCGGCCTCCTTGAAACGCTAGGACGTAAAGGACAGGTAACACGCGGCCCGGCAGCGCCGGGCCGCCAGGGACATCAGAAGCGCTTGCCGATGCCGATGCTGTAGAGCACCGGGTCGACCTTGAAGGTGCCGACCTTGGTGCCGGCGGACGACACGTCGGTACGGATCTGGACCTTCTTCACGTCGACGTTGAACAGCCAGCCGCCGCCCATCGGGACGTCGAAGCCGGCGTTGAGCGCGGCACCCCAGCTGTTCTTGTCGATCGACGGCTTCAGCGCGGCTTCGACGGCCGGGTCGAAGTCGACGTTGGAGAAACGCGTGTAGTTCACACCCGCGCCGAGGTAGGGACGGAAGCCCTGCACGTTCGTGAAGTGGTACTGCAGCGTCAGCGTCGGCGGCAGGTGCTTCAGCGAGCCGATCTTGGTGCTGCCCGACTTCAGGTCGTGCTTCTGCGGGTAGGTCAGGATCAGTTCGGTGGCCAGGTTCGGCGTCCAGAAGTAGGTGATGTCGACTTCCGGGAAGGTCTTGTTGTCGACGTTGAGGTCGAGGCCGGTGCTGTCCTTGTTCGCCGAGTCCAGGTACAGCGCCCGGGCGCGCACGATCCACGAGCCGCTGTCTTCGGACTGGGCCTGGGCCATCGGAGCGGCCAGACCGGCCGTCAGGGCAACGAGAGCGAGCGCGGTGCGCTTGAACATGGAGAAACTCCTCAGCTTTTGATCTGGCCACATGGCCTGGATCAATTTGGCGCGTCCCCGCAAACGTCAACTTTGCGCTGGCGCAAACCCTTAGGGGCAAATACCTGTCTGCCCGTTCCGGGTGTTGCGCTTGACCGACGTCAGCCGCCTTGAGCCAAGCCTAGCCTGCCACAGATCTCGAGCGACAGCGAGGATTGGTTCAGCGTGTAGAAGTGCAATGCCGGTGCACCGCCCGCGATCAGCCGTTCGCACAGCCGCGTGACGACCTCGATGCCGAAGGCGCGCACCGACGCCGTGTCGTCCATGAAGCCTTCCATCTTCAGTGCCACCCAGCGCGGGATCTCGATGCCGTCGCGCGCGGCGAACTGGGCGATGCGCGCGTAGTTGTGGATCGGCATGATCCCCGGGACGATGGGCACGCGCACGCCGAGCTTGTGCACTTCGTCGACGAAGTGGAAGTAGGCGTCGGGGTTGAAGAAGAACTGCGTGATCGCCGAATTGGCGCCGGCGCCGACCTTGTTGGCGAAATGCTCGAGGTCGCGGCGTGCGTAACGCTGCTGCGGGTGGTATTCGGGATAGGCGGCGACTTCGATGTGCCAGTCGTCGCCCTGGGTGCGGCGGATGAACTCGACGAGTTCGCTGGCGTAGCGGAACTCTCCGGCCGTCGCGGTGCCGCTGGGCAGGTCGCCGCGCAGCGCGACGATGCGACGGATGCCCTGCTGGCGGTAGGTGGCCAGGATCTCGGCGATGTTGGCCTCGGTACTGCCGACGCAGGACAGGTGCGGCGCGGCCTCGTGGCCCATCGCGGCGATGGCCTTGACGGTCTCCAGCGTGCGCTCGCGCGTCGTGCCGCCGGCGCCGTAGGTGACGCTGAAGAACTCGGGTTTCACCGCCGCCAGATCCTGGACGACGGTGCGCAGCTTGTCGGCGCCGACGGGCGTGTTCGGCGGGAAGAACTCGAAGCTGACGGGCGTGGTGCTCATGGGCGAACTCGCAGGCGGTCAGGAGAGAAGCGGGCCGTGTCCGCCTCTTGGCGGAACAGCGACCCATCAAGCAACCGCCGCGACCCGGCTCTGCCGGGCCGCTGGCGGTGCCCCCCTGGGGGGGAAGCGCCGAAGGCGCTTCGGGGGGTTAGTACCGATACGTGTCGGGCTTGTAGGGCCCTTGCTTGGGCACGCCGATGTAGGCCGCCTGCTCGTCGGTCAGCTCGGTCAGCTCGGCGTTCAGCGTCTTCAGCTGCAGGCGCGCGACCTTCTCGTCCAGGTGCTTGGGCAGCACGTAGACCTTGCCGGCCTCGTAGTAGTCGCTGTGCGTGAACAGCTCGATCTGGGCGATCGTCTGGTTCGCGAACGAGCTCGACATCACGTAGCTCGGGTGGCCGGTGGCGCAGCCCAGGTTCACCAGGCGGCCCTTGGCCAGCAGGATGATGCGCTTGCCGTCCGGGAAGATGACGTGGTCGACCTGCGGCTTGATCTCTTCCCACTGGCACTTGGCTTCGAGCGACGCGACGTCGATCTCGTTGTCGAAGTGGCCGATGTTGCAGACGATCGCGTTGTGCTTCATCTTCGCCATGTGGTCGAAGGTGATGACGCTCTTGTTGCCGGTGGCGGTGACGAAGATGTCGGCCTTGTCGGCCGCCCATTCCATCGTCACGACGCGGTAGCCTTCCATCGCCGCCTGCAGCGCGTTGATCGGGTCGATCTCGGTCACCCAGACCTGCGCCGACAGCGCGCGCAGCGCCTGCGCGCTGCCCTTGCCGACGTCACCGTAGCCGGCGACGACGGCGATCTTGCCGGCGACCATCACGTCGGTGGCGCGCTTGATGCCGTCGACCAGCGACTCGCGGCAGCCGTAGAGGTTGTCGAACTTGCTCTTCGTGACCGAGTTGTTGACGTTGATCGCGCGGAACAGCAGCGTGCCCTTGGCCGACATCTCGTTCAGGCGGTGCACGCCGGTCGTCGTCTCCTCGGTGACGCCGATGATCTGCGCGCTCTTGCGGCTGTACCAGGTCGGGTCGACGGCGAGCTTGGCCTTGATCGCGGCGAACAGGCAGGTCTCTTCCTCGCTCGTCGGCTTGTCCAGCAGCGACAGGTCCTTCTCGGCGCGCTTGCCCAGGTGCATCAGCAGCGTCGCGTCGCCGCCGTCGTCCAGGATCATGTTCGGGCCTTCGCCCTCGCTGCCGGCCGGGCCGAATTCGAAGATGCGGTGGGTGTAGTCCCAGTAGTCGGTCAGGTTCTCGCCCTTGTAGGCGAAGACCGGCGTGCCGCGCTCGACCAGCGCCGCGGCGGCGTGGTCCTGGGTCGAGAAGATGTTGCACGAGGCCCAGCGCACTTGCGCGCCCAGCGCCTGCAGCGTCTCGACGAGCACCGCGGTCTGGATGGTCATGTGCAGGCTGCCGGCGATGCGTGCGCCCTTGAGCGGCTGGCTCTGCGCGTATTCGCTGCGGATGGCCATCAGCGCGGGCATCTCGCATTCGGCGATGTTGAGTTCCTTGCGGCCCCAGGCGGCGAGCGCCAGGTCGGCGATCGCGTAATCGGGGTGGTGCTGTGCTTTCAGGACGGCAGTCATCACGAGGCTCCAGTTCGGTTGGAACCCGCGCGGCCAGCGTCAGGGGGAAAAGCGGATCGCCCACCACCCACGACGACGGTCGTGCGGGTGAGCGCGGTTGCAAGGGGGTGAGGTTTTCCGAGCCTGGCCTCAAGCGGGTGAGGTTGCAACGCTCCTCGGAAAAGGTGGGCGATTGTAGCCACGGGCCGGCCGCGCGCGATACCGCGCCGGCCCGCTGCGGCGCTCAGGACTCGCCGGCCGGCGTGAACTCCTCCGCGCTGAAGCTGGCGATCGCGGCGCGCCCGACGAGCAGCGTGTCGACCGTGCCCAGCGTGCGCAGGTCCTTGTTGGAATACGGCAGCCGGTGCAGCAGGTAACGCATCGCGTTCAGCCGCGCGCGCTTCTTGCAATCCGACTTGATGACGATCCACGGCGCGTCCGAGGTGTCGGTGTGCAGGAACATCGACTCCTTGGCGCGTGTGTAGTCGTCCCACTTGTCCAGCGAGGCGACGTCGATCGGCGACAGCTTCCACTGCTTGAGCGGGTGGGCGCGGCGCTCCTTGAAGCGGCGGCGCTGCTCGTCGCGGCTGACCGAGAACCAGAACTTGAACAGGTGCACGCCGCTTCTGACGAGGTGGCGCTCGAACTCCGGCGCCTGGCGCATGAACTCGTCGTACTCGTTGTCCGAGCAGAAACCCATCACGCGCTCGACGCCGGCGCGGTTGTACCAGCTGCGGTCGAAGAGCACGATCTCGCCGCGAGTCGGCAGGTGCTGGATGTAGCGCTGGAAGTACCACTGGCCACGTTCGACGTCGCTGGGTTTCTCCAGCGCGACGACCCGCGCGCCGCGCGGGTTCAGGTGCTCCATGAAACGTTTGATCGTGCCGCCCTTGCCGGCCGCGTCGCGGCCCTCGAAGAGGATGACGACGCGCTGGCCGGTCTCCTTGACCCAGGCCTGCAGCTTCAGCAGCTCGACCTGCAGGCGGTACTTCTGGCGCTCGTAGCTGCGCCGCGACATCAGGTTCTTGTACGGATAGCCGCCGTCGCGCCAGCCGGGCCGCAGCTCGAGGTCGGGGTCGACGCCGTCGGTGACGGCGGTCTCGCGTGTGAACAGCAGCCGGCGCAGCGCCTTGGCTTCGTCCGGCGACGAGCCGGCGATCAGCGCCTGCAGCTGGCGCAGCCATTCGCCGTCGGGGCCGGCGTCGCCGTTGGCGTGTGCGGCCAGCACGTCCTTCAGCGCCATCGCGGTGACGGTCTGGTGGCGCTCGGCGGCGCGCTGCACGACGCTGGTCTCGATGGCCGGCGCCGACAACGTCGGCGCGGTGTCGCCGCTGGCGACGGCGCGCGGGCGCCGGGGGCGTCGCGCAGGCTTGGAGGGCAGGGGGCTTGCGGCAGAATCCTGGGCCATGAGACGCGCTCGCGACGTTTCGACCTGCCCATGATCGACCGTCCAGCCGAGCTGTCAATTATCTTGAGTCAAGCTGTCGACCTCGATCCCGCCGCACTTCACGGCAGCCTCGGCGTCTTCACCGACATCGACGACACGCTGACCGCCGACGGCCGGATCGACCCGCCGGCCGCCGCCGCGCTGGCCGATCTGCGTGCCGCCGGCGTGCCGGTGATCGCGATCACCGGGCGGCCGCTGGGCTGGTGCCTGCCGCTGCTGGGTGCCTGGCCGCTGGACGCGATGGTCGCCGAGAACGGCGGCGCGGCGCTGATCCCCGATGGCGACGGCGCGCGCGTCGAGTTCGCCCAGCCGGCGGCCGAACGCGCACGCAACGCCGAGCGCCTGCGCGCCGCCGCGGCGCGCGTGCTGCACGAGGTGCCGGGCGCGACGCTGGCGCGCGACAGCGACGGCCGCGTCACCGACATCGCCGTCGACCACTCCGAGTTCGCCCGGCTGGACGAGGCGCAGATCGAGACCGTCGTGTGCCTGATGCGCGACGAAGGCCTCACGGCCACCGTCAGCTCGATCCACGTCAACGGCTGGATCGGCGTGCACACCAAGCTGAGCGCGGCGCACTGGATGCTGCGACGGCTCTACGGGCGCGAACTGGCGCCCGAGATCGATCGCTGGGTCTACGTCGGCGACTCGACCAACGACCAACTGATGTTCGGGGCCTTCGAACGTTCGGTCGGCGTCGCCAACCTGCGGCGCTTCGCCGCCCGGCTGCACACCTGGCCGCGCTGGATCACGCGCGGCGAGCGCGGCGCCGGCTTCGCCGAGGTCGCGCAGGCGGTGATCGCCGGCTTCGGCCGCTGATCAGGCCAGGGCCAGCGGGCCGAGGCGGCGGTAGGGCGCCTCGACCAGCTCGCGGTGGTGCCAGCCGCGCGCCGAGCGGATCGGGTACTCGGCGGCGTACTGGCCGTCCTCGGACGCCAGTTCGACGTAGAGCACCGCGCGGCGCTTGATCTTGCGTTCGCAGACGTAGACGAACAGCGATTCCGGCCGCGGCTCGGCCAGCAACTGGGCCAGCGTGGCGCGGCGCAGGCCGTCGTCGGCCAGGCGTTCCGGGTCCGACGCGGTGCCGGCGACCGGCGCGATCCAGGTCGAGCCCAGCAGCTCGCCGGGGATGCAGGGGTCCATCTCGATGCCGTACAGCTGGCCTTCGATGGTCATGCCTCGGCGCACGTTCGCCTGCAGCGGGCGGAACAGCTCGCGGAAGACGATGTTGATGTCCGCCGACTCCATGAAGCGGTGCTGGCGGTCGCCGCGGTGCTCGTGCAGCGGGGCGCCGAAGAGGTCGTCGAGGTGGGCCATGACTGGGTTTCGGCCTTCCGACGAAGTCGTTGAGCGGGAAAAGGCGGGCAAAGGTCGCGTTGTGCCGCGCGACAAGCGGGCCCGGGCGTGCCTGCGGCGACAATCCGGGCCGTCCGTCCGACTTCCCCCTCCCTCCGACATGAGCACCGTCCTCGGCACCCCGCTGTCCCCGTCCGCCACCCGCGTCCTGCTGCTGGGCAGCGGCGAACTCGGCAAGGAGGTGCTGATCGCGCTGCAGCGCCTGGGCGTCGAGACGATCGCCGTCGACCGCTACGAGAACGCGCCCGGCCAGCAGGTCGCGCACCACGCGCGCACGATCACGATGAGCGACCCCGAGCAGCTGCGTGCGCTGCTCGAGGCCGAGAAGCCGCAGCTCGTCGTGCCCGAGATCGAGGCCATCGCGACGCCGGTGCTCGAGCAGCTGGAGGCCGAAGGCCGCATCCGCTGCATCCCGACGGCGCGCGCCGCGCGCCTGACGATGGACCGCGAAGGCATCCGCCGCCTGGCCGCCGAGACGCTGGGCCTGCCGACCAGCCCCTACCGCTTCTGCGACTCGCTGGAGGAACTGCAGGCCGCGATCGACGGCGGCATCGGCTACCCGTGTGTCGTCAAGCCGGTGATGAGCTCCAGCGGCAAGGGCCAGAGCAAGATCGACGGCCCCGACGGCGTGAAGAAGGCCTGGGACTACGCGATGGCCGGTGGCCGCGTCGCCGGCGGCCGCATCATCGTCGAAGGCTTCATCGACTTCGACTACGAGATCACCCAGCTCACCGTGCGCGCGCTGGGCGCCGACGGCCAGCCGCAGACCCATTTCTGCGACCCGATCGGCCACGTCCAGGTCAGCGGCGACTACGTCGAGAGCTGGCAGCCGCATCCGATGAGCCCGGCGGCGCTGGCCGCCTCGCGCGACATCGCCAAGAAGATCACCGACGACCTCGGCGGCCTGGGCCTGTTCGGCGTCGAGCTCTTCGTCAAGGGCGACCAGGTCTGGTTCAGCGAGGTCAGCCCGCGGCCGCACGACACCGGCATGGTGACGATGGCCACGCAGTGGCAGAACGAGTTCGAGCTGCACGCGCGCGCCATCCTCGGCCTGCCGGTCGACGCCTCGCTGAAGAGCCCGGGCGCAAGCGCCGTGGTCTACGGCGGCGTCGACGCCGCCGGCATCGTCTTCGACGGCGTCGCCGACGCGCTGGCCGTGCCGGGCAGCGAGCTGCGCCTGTTCGGCAAGCCCGAGAGCTTCAGCAAGCGCCGCATGGGCGTGGCGCTGGTGCACGCCGACGACGTCGACACGGCGCGCGAACGCGCCAAGCTCGCCGCCTCGCGCGTCAAGCCGCGCCAGGCCTGACCGCACGCCGGCCGGCGTGCGCGGGGCGCGCCGGCCGTGGACAACGCCACGCTCGGGCGTGGTGGCTGGGGCAACCCGCCTCAAGGCGAGCCTCGGTGCGGCCGATGTGCGGAACAGACCGGCCGGCCTGCCGCCGCGCCGCCCGTTGTTTTGCCGAGCGCCCGCCCATGTCCGACGCCCCCACGCTCGCAGCCAAGGTGCTGCTGCTCGAACACGATCCCCGGCACTACCAGTTGTTGTGGGATTTCGCGCAGTCGCTCGGGCTCGTCGTGCTGCCGCGCAGCGCCACCGACGCGCTGCCGACGCTGTCCCAGCACAAGGACCTGGGCGGCGTGATGCTCGCCGAGGACCTGCCCTGCGAAAGCGGCAGCGCGCTCGACCTCGCGGTGGCCATCCACCGCCAGCGCCCCGAGCTGCCGATCTTCCTGCGCCGCACCGGCGACACGCCGCTGGCCGAAGCCCAGGCGCGCGCCGCCAGCCATCCGTGGACCGAACTGGAGACGCTGCGCCAGGCCGTCGAATGCAGCCTGTTCAGCCTGCGCTACCCGACCGAGCTGGTCAACGGCGTCGTCGAACTGACCGCCGGCGCGATCCGTTCGATGTTCCCGCACGCCCAGGTGGACAACGAGCCGCCCTACGTCGTGCACGACCGCATCATCTTCGGCCAGGTGTCGACGCTGATCGCGCTGGAGAGCACCTGGTGCCGCGGCTACATGATGCTGCAGACCGAGGAGAGCGCTCTGCGCCAGGGCATGCTGCAAGGCTTCGGTTACGAAGGCGTCGGCGGCGACCTGAGCTTTCGCGAGCTGAACCACCTGCTCGGCGAGACGACCAACCTGATCTGGGGCGCGTTCAAGAACCGCTACATCCCGCCGCAGGCCTTCGCCAACGAGCAGACCCAGGTGCCGATCGTCATCAACCACGAGCAGAAGTACATCTCCTTTGGCTCGCAGGACCCGCAGCTGTGCGTGCGCTACAAGCTCTCTGACCCGCGCCGTCCGGGGCTGCCGCCGCTGATCATCGTGCAGCGGCTGATCTTCAACCTGTTGTGGCGCCCCGACCGTTTCACCGAGTTCGCCAACGCGGCCGAGCCGCCGCGCGAGACCGGCGAGCTCGAGCTGTTCTAAGAACCACCAAAACTCCGTCAGCGTCCACCGCCATGGCCCAAGTCCTCGTCGTCGACGATTCGAGCACGATGCGCGAAATCGTCTCCAGCTTCCTCAGTCAGAACGGCTTCGACGTCGCCGTCGCCAGCGACGGCCGCGACGGCCTCGCCAAGCTCGGTGCCGACCCGGCAATCCGGCTCATCGTCAGCGACGTCAACATGCCCAACATGGACGGGCTGACGATGGCGCGCACGATCCGTCAGGACCTGGGCAACAAGGACGTGCGCATCGTCATGCTGACCACCGAGGACAACGCCGCGATCCGCGCCCGCGGCCGCGAGGCCGGCGTCACCGGCTGGATCGTCAAGCCTTTCCGTGGCGAGGCGGTGCTGGGGCCGTTCCGCAAGCTCTGCGGCATGGCTTGAGCGGCACCGGCATGAAAAAAGGCGGCCGAGGCCGCCTTTTTGTTCGTGCCGGAAGGTCTTACAGGCCCGCAGCCGCGCGCAGCGCCGCCGCCTTGTCCGTTCTCTCCCAACTGAACTCCGGCTCCTCGCGGCCGAAGTGGCCGTAGGCCGCGGTCTTCTCGTAGATCGGGCGCAGCAGGTCGAGCATCTGGATGATGCCCTTGGGGCGCAGGTCGAAGTGGGCTTCCACCAGCTTGGCGATCTCGGCGTCGGAGATGACGCCGGTGCCTTCGGTGTAGACCGTGATGTTCATCGGCTTGGCGACGCCGATCGCGTAGGCGACCTGCACCTGGCACTGGCGCGCCAGGCCGGCGGCGACGACGTTCTTGGCGACGTAGCGCGCGGCGTAGGCGGCCGAGCGGTCGACCTTGGACGGGTCCTTGCCGGAGAACGCGCCACCGCCGTGCGGGCAGGCGCCGCCGTAGGTGTCGACGATGATCTTGCGGCCGGTCAGGCCGCAATCGCCTTGCGGGCCGCCGATGACGAAGCGGCCGGTCGGGTTGACCAGATAGCGCGTGTCCTGCAGCCATTCCTTGGGCAGCACCGGCTTGATGATCTCCTCGATGATCGCCTCGTAGAAGCTGGGCTTGAGCTTCGTGGCGGTCTCGCTCTGGTCGGGGTGGTGCTGGGTCGACAGCACGACCGTGTCGATCGAGTGCGGCTTGCCGTCGACGTAGCGCATCGTCACCTGGCTCTTGGCGTCGGGGCGCAGGAAGGGCAGCTTGCCGTTCTTGCGCAGCTCGGCCTGGCGCTCGACGAGGCGGTGCGCGTAGTAGATCGGCGCCGGCATCAGCTCGGGCGTCTCGTCGCAGGCGTAGCCGAACATCAGGCCCTGGTCGCCGGCACCGGTGTTCAGGTGGTCGTCGCTGGCGTGGTCCACGCCCTGGGCGATGTCGTTGCTCTGCTTGTCGTAGGCGAAGAGCACCGCACAGCCCTTGTAGTCGATGCCGTAGTCGGTGTTGTCGTAGCCGATGCGCTTGATCGTGTCGCGCGCGACCTGGATGTAGTCGACGTGCGCGTTGGTCGTGATCTCGCCGGCCAGCACCACCAGACCGGTGTTGCACAGCGTCTCGGCGGCCACGCGGCTGCGCGGGTCCTGCTTGAAGATCGCGTCGAGAATCGCGTCCGAGATCTGGTCGGCCACCTTGTCGGGATGGCCTTCGGAGACGGACTCGGAGGTGAAGAGGAATTCGTTCGCCACTGCTGAAAAGCTCCTGATATCTGTCTATCGAACCCTGACTGTGCGATCGTCGGGTCAGATGGTCTGGAGCCGCGGCGAACGCTTTAGCGGATTTGTTGAGCCAACCCCACCCGAAGTGGCGTTCTGCCCGGCGGCGCCTCGGTATCCTTCGGCTCCCGCGTCGCCCCGCAAGTTGTCCTGTTAACTCGGCGACGCGCGGATCATACAAGCATGTTTTTCCTGGTTCGCTGGCTATCTCGCCGTTCCTTGCGCTTCCTCCACATCCTTGGCGCTTTTCTCGGTTGGCTGGCCTACTGGTTTTCACCGACGTACCGTCGCCGCCTCGCGGCCAACGCCGCGCTGGCGGGGCTGACGGCGGCCGAACGGCGTGAAGCGGTGGCCGATGCCGGCCGCCTGGTGATGGAAGTGCCGCGCCTGTGGCTGCGCCCGCGCGACCAGCCGATCGCCGACCCGGTGCGCTGGGAAGGCGCCGAGCTGATGGAGTCGCTGATCGGCCGCGGCAAGGGCCTGGTGCTGCTGACGCCGCACATGGGCAGCTTCGAGATCGCCGCCCAGGCCTATGCCGAACGTTTCGGCGCCCGCCAGCCGATCACCGTGCTCTATCGCCCGGCGCGCAAGCAGCTGCTGCGCGAACTGGAAGAGACCGCGCGCGCGCGCCCGTCGCTGGCCACCGCGCCGGCCACGCTGGCCGGCGTGCGCCAGATGCTGCGTGCGCTGAAGAAGGGCGAGACCGTCGGCCTGCTGCCCGACCAGGTGCCGCCCGAAGGCCAGGGCGTCTGGGCGCCGTTCTTCGGCAAACCCGCCTACACGATGACGCTGGCCGCGCGCCTGGTGCAGCAGACCGGCGCCGAGATCGCCATCGTCTGGGCCGAGCGTCTGCCCAAGGGTGCCGGCTACGTCGTGCGCGTGATGCCGCTGCCCGAGCCGCTGCCCGAAGGCGGCGGCGACGAAGCCGCCGCGCTCGCCGTCAACCGCTCGATGGAAGCCGTCATCCGACTCAAGCCCACGCAGTACCTGTGGGGCTATCACCGCTACAAGGCGCCGCGCAGCGCCGCGTCCTCATGAATGTTCTGTCCCGCGCCGTGCTGGCGCTCGTCTGGCTGCTGCACTGGCTGCCTCTGTCCTGGCAGGCCGCGCTCGGGCGCGGCCTGGGGGCGCTGTTCTACCGTCTGGCCGGCTCGCGCCGGCGCATCGCGCTGCGCAACCTGGAACTCTGTTTCCCGGCCAAGCCGGTGGCCGAACGCGAACGCATCGCACGCGAGCATTTCGGCTGGCTGGGCCGCAGCCTGATCGAACGCGGCCTGCTCTGGTACGCCAGCCCCGAGCGGCTGAAGCGCCTGATCCACGTCGAAGGCCAGGTCCACCTGGCCGACGAGAGCGAACGCCCGGTGATGTGGCTGGTGCCGCACTTCCTGGCGCTGGACGTCGCCGGCGCCGCGACACAGCTCTTCCAGAAGCGCTGGGTGGCCTCGATCTACCAGCGCCAGAGCAACGCCGTGATGGACGCCGCGATGCGCAGCGGCCGGCTGCGTTTCAATCAAGGCGAAGTCTTCTCGCGCCACGAGAGCGTGCTGCCGCTGATCCGCGCGATCAAACGCGGCGCCGCCTTCTTCAACCTGCCGGACATGGACTTCGGCCGCCGCGACGCCGTCTTCGTGCCGTTCTTCGGCGTGCCGGCGGCGACGCTGATGGCGCCGGCCAAGATGGCCGGCTCGCTGAAGATGATCGTGCAGCCGGTCGTCGCCGAGTTCCTGCCCGGCGGCGCCGGCTACCGCGTGCGCTTCCTGCCGCCGCTGGCCGACTGGCCGACCGGCGACGCCGAAGCCGACGCCCGGCGCATGAACGAGTGGATCGAGAGCGAAGTCGTGCGCAACCCGGCGCAGTACCTCTGGGTGCACAAGCGCTTCAAGACCCGCCCCAAGGGCGAACCCAAGCTGTACCCGAAGCGATAATCCGCCGATGCGACTGCGCTTCACCAAGATGCACGGCGCCGGCAACGACTTCGTCGTGCTCGACGCCACCGGCGCGCCGCTGGCGCTGTCGCGCGAGCAGATCCGCCGGCTGGGCGACCGCCGCTTCGGCGTCGGCGCCGACCAGATCCTCGTCATCGAGCGCAGCACGACGCCCGGCGTCGACTTCCGCTACCGCATCTTCGACAACACCGGCGACGAGGTCGAGCAGTGCGGCAACGGCTCGCGCTGCTTCGTGCGCTACGTCGTCGACCACGGGCTGACCGACAAGACGACGATCCGCGTCGAGACCGTCAACAACCTGCTGGAGCTGTCGCTGGCCGCCGACGGCCGCGTGCGCGTCGACATGAACCGCCCGGTCTTCGACCTGGCGCGTGTGCCCTTCGACGCCGGCGGGCTGACGCCGCGCCTCGTCAACGGCTTCGAGCTCTGGCCGCTGGCCGATGCCGGTGTCGAGGTCGCCGTGCTGTCGATGGGCAACCCGCACGCGGTGATGCGCGTGGACGACGTCGACAGCGCGCCGGTGGCCGCCGTCGGCCCGCGTGTCGAAAGCCATGCGCGCTTCCCGCGGCGCGTCAACGCCGGCTTCCTGCAGGTGCTGTCGCGCGGCGAGGTGCGGCTGCGTGTCTACGAACGCGACGCCGGCGAGACGCTGGCCTGCGGCACCGGCGCCTGCGCCGCGGTCGTCGCCGGCATCCGCCTGGGCTGGCTGGACCGCCGCGTCGAGGTGCACGCGCGTGGCGGCGACCTGCTGATCGAGTGGCCCGACGACAGCGCCTCGGTGCTGATGACAGGCCCTGCCGTGACCGTCTTCGAAGGAGAAATCGAGCTGTGAACCTCCAGGGCATCACCGAAAACGACATCGCCGAGTACCTGGCCAACACGCCCGGCTTCTTCGAGCGCCACGCCGAACTGCTGTCCAGCGTGCAGCTCACCAGCCCGCACGGCCAGCGCGCCGTCTCGCTGCAGGAGCGGCAGATGGAAATGCTGCGCGACCGCATCAAGGGCCTGGAGATGCGCATCGTCGAGATGATCCGGCACAGCCAGGAGAACGTCGGCATCGCCGAACGCCTGCACCGCTGGACGCGTGCGCTACTCGTCACCGCCGACGCCGCCGCGCTGCCCGAGGTGCTGGTCGACGAGCTGCAGCACCAGTTCATGATCCCGCAGGCCGCGCTGCGGCTGTGGAACGTGGCGCCGGCGCACGAAGGCCAGCGTTTCAGCGCGCCGGTCAGCGACGACGTGAAGAGCTTCACCGACAGCCTGTCGCAACCGTACTGCGGTGTGAACGCCGGCTTCGAGTCGGTCGGCTGGCTGCCCGAGCCCAGCGCCATCGCCTCGCTGGCGCTGATCCCGCTGCGCAACGCGGCCGGCAGCTTCGGCCTGCTGATCCTGGGCTCGCCCGACCCGACGCGCTACAGCGCCGACATGGGCACCGAGTTCCTGGTGCGCATCGGCGACACCGCGGGAGCGGCTCTTTCTCGTCTGACGGCCTGAGCCCGACGATGGACGCCACGCTGCCCGACGACGTGCAGCGCTGGCTGGACCACCTGGGCGTCGAGCGCCGGCTGGCGCCGCGCACGCTGGCGCTGTACCGCGACGCGCTGCAGCGCCTGGCCGCCAGCTCCCAGGCCGACGGCGTCGCGCTGCGCGCCGCGCAGCCGCACCATCTGCGGCGCTGGATGGGCACGCTGCGCACTGCCGGCCTCGCGCCGCGCAGCATTGCGCTGGTGCTGTCGGCCTGGCGCGGGCTGTACCGCTGGTGGGGCCGCGAAGGCCTGGTGCCGGCCAACCCGGTCGACGGTCTGAAGGCGCCCAAGGCCGCCAAGCCGCTGCCCAAGGCGCTGCCGGTCGACCAGGCCGTCGCGCTCGCCGAACACGAGAACGAGGACGGCGACGCCCGCCTGGCCGCGCGCGACCACGCGATCGTCGAGCTGCTCTACGGCTGCGGCCTGCGCATCGGCGAGCTGCTGGCGCTGGACGCCGCGCCGTCGGCCACGGCTGCCGGCTGGATCGACGCCGAGGACGCCAGCGCCCACGTGCTCGGCAAGGGCCGCAAGCGGCGCAGCGTGCCGGTGGGCGCCAAGGCGCTGCAGGCGCTGGCGGCCTGGCTGGCGGTGCGCGGCGAGCTGGCCGCGGCCGGCGAGCCGGCGCTCTTCGTCAGCCGCCACGGCGAACGCCTGTCGCAAGGCGGTCTGCGCACGCGGCTGCGCCAGTTGGCGCTGCAGGCCGGGCTGCCGACGCACGTGCATCCGCACATGCTGCGCCACAGCTACGCCAGCCACCTGCTGCAGAGCAGCGGCGACCTGCGCGCGGTGCAGGAGCTGCTGGGCCACGCCAGCATCGCGACGACCCAGGTCTACACCAAGCTCGACTTCCAGCACCTGGCGCGCGCCTACGACGCCGCGCATCCACGCGCCAAGAAACGGCCGTGAGACTGGCCCTGCTGCCACCACGCTGTCAGCAGGGCGGCACGACGATGCAGTTCCTTCTTCATTCACACAGGAACGCGTCATGAACAACGCCATCTGCTGGTTCGAGATTCCCGTCGCCGACATGGACCGCGCCCAACGTTTCTACGAGGCCGTGCTCGGCGCGCCGACCCGCCGCGAGGCGATGCTGGGCCAGGAACTGGCCGTGCTGCCTTACGAGCACGGCGCTGGCGTGGGCGGCGCACTGCTTCGCGGCGGCCCGTTCACGCCGTCGGACCAGGGCACCGTGCCCTACCTGCCGGTCGCACCCAGCGTCGCTGCGGCGCTGGAGCGCGCGGTCGCCGCGGGGGGCACGGTGACGCTGTCGCCGGTGGCGCTGCCCGGCGAGATGGGCGTCTACGCCCACGTGCTCGACACCGAGGGCAACCGCGTCGGCCTGCACGCCGCACGCTGAAGGCCACTGCCCACGATGCGCCGTGCCGACCGTCTCTTCGAGCTGGTGCAGCACGTGCGTGGCCGGCGCCTCACGACGGCGCGCCAGTTGGCCGATCGCCTGGAGGTCTCGCTGCGCACCGTCTACCGCGACGTCGCCGACCTCCAGGCCCGCGGCGTGCCGATCGAAGGCGAGGCCGGCGTCGGCTACCGCCTGCGGCCGGGCTACACGCTGCCGCCGCTGATGTTCACCGCGGCCGAGGCCCAGGCGATCGTCGCCGCGGTGCGGGTCGCCCAGCCTTTTCTCGACGCGGCGATGGCCGCCGACGCCGAAGCGGCGCTGGGCCGCGTGCTGGCCGTGCTGCCGCCCGGGGCGCGGGCCGCGGCCGACGGCCTGGCCTTGTTCGCGCCCGCGCCGGGCCTGGACGACGCGACACGCGAGCGCCTGGCGCGGCTGCGGGCGGCCGTCGTCGAGCGCCGCGTGATGCGCCTGGACTATGCCGACGAGAGCGGCCGCGCCAGCGCCCGGCGCGTGCGCCCGCTGGGCTGCTTCTTCTGGGGTTCGGTCTGGACGCTGGCCGCCTGGTGCGAGTTGCGCGGCGGCTTCCGCAGCTTCCGTCTGGACCGCATCGTCGCCCTCGAGGCGACGGCCGAGCGTTTCGCGCCCGAACCCGGCCGCACGCTGGCCGACCTGCTGCGCGCGGTCGGGGCGCGCCCGCGCTGAGACAATCGCGGCCATGAAATCGATCCGACTGCGCGAAGGCAAGGAGCGCTCGCTGCTGCGCCGCCACCCCTGGGTGTTCCAGGGCAGCATCGAAAAAGGCAAGGCCGACCCCGGCGAGACGGTGCGGGTGGAGGCGGCCGACGGCAGCTTCCTGGCCTGGGGAGCCTTCAGCCCGAGTTCGACGATCCGCGTGCGGGCCTGGAGCTTCGCGGCCTCCGAGCGCATCGACGCCGCGTTCTTCGAGCGCCGCATCGCTTCCGCATTGGCGCTGCGCCACAAGCTGCCGGTGGCCAGCGACGGCGTGCGCCTGATCCACGGCGAAGCCGACGGACTGCCCGGGCTGATCGTCGACCGCTACGGCGACCTGCTGTCGGCGCAGTTCCTGTCCGCCGGCACCGAACGCTGGAAAGCCCAGATCGCCGACGCGCTGATGGCGCAGACCGGCGCGCGCGGGCTGTACGAACGTTCGGACTCCGGCGTGCGCTCGCTCGAAGGGCTGGAGCCTGTCACCGGTTGGCTGCGTGGCGTCGGCCCGACCGAGGTGACGATCCGCGAGCACGGCTGGAAGCTGACGCTGGACGTGGCCACCGGCCACAAGACCGGCTTCTACCTCGACCAGCGCGACAACCGCGCGCGTTTCGCCGAGCTGGTGCGCCAACAGGGCGCCCAGCGGGTGCTGAACTGCTATTGCTACACCGGCGGCTTCAGCGTCGCGGCGCTGGCCGGCGGCGCGGCGCAGGTGACCAGCGTCGACTCGTCGGCGCCGGCGCTGGAGCGCGTGCGCGCCCACGTCGAGCTGAACGGCTTCGACGCCGCGCGCAGCCAGACGCAGGACGCCGACGTCAACCAGTTCCTGCGCGACGAGCTGAAGGCCGGGCGCCAGTACGACGCCATCGTGCTCGACCCGCCGAAGTTCGCGCCGACCGCGGCGCACGCCGAGCGCGCGTCGCGCGCCTACAAGGACATCAACCGCCTGGCGCTGAAGCTGCTGGCCCCGGGCGGGCTGCTGCTGACCTTCAGCTGCTCGGGTGGCATCGGCGCCGAGCTGTTCCACAAGATCGTCGCCGGCGCGGCGATGGACGCCGGTGTCGACGGCGCCATCCTGGCCCGCCTGGAAGGCGCGCCCGACCACCCGACGACGCTGTTCTTCCCCGAAGGCGAGTACCTGAAGGGGCTGGCGATCGTGAAGCTCTAGGCGCTCAGCGCCCGCGCACCAGCGCCATCACCTTCGCGGTGTCCAGCGTGCGCGCCTGCTGCTGGATCTGCGGCGCGTACTGCGACTGCAGGCCACGCGCCTGCTGCAGCAGCTCGGTGTAGGTGCTGCGCAGCATCTCGGTGGAGAAGGTGCGCCCGCCGGCGTAGTAGCGCTTGGCGACCTGGCCCAGCGCCCAGGTCGTCGCGAAGCTCAGCCCCGAGCTGACCGCCTGCTTGCCCAGGCCGCCGAGCAGCCCGCCGCCGACGCGCCCGAGCAGGCCGCCGAGCAGCTTGCGCCCGGCCTGCTCCAGGTACTGCGAGGTCAGGCCCACGCCGGCGGTGGCCAGGAAGTCCTTCACGTGGCCGCTGTCCAGCGGGTAGCCGTAAGCCAGGCCGACGCGGTGCACCAGTTTCATCTGCAGCGGGATGATGGCCAGCGTCGACAGCGACTCGGGCAGCAGCTCCAGCGCGCCGTTCAGGATAGCGGCGTTGAGGATCGCGCGGTCGAGCTCGGCTTCGTCGACCGCCGGCTTGGTGGCCGCCGGCGCGGCCGTGGCCGGCAGCACCTCGGCCGCCAGCGTCTCGGCCTGCGCGGTGTAGGCGTCGGCCTGGTCACCGTCCAGCCGCAGGCGCCGCGCCAGGTCGGCGAGGAAGGCGCGCTCGGCGACGCTCTGCGTGCCGTCGGCGTCGCAGACGCCTACCGCCATCTCGTAGGCCAGCTGGCGCGCGTCGTCGCTCGTCAGCGCGGCGGCCGCGCCGGCGACGTCAACCCGCTTCAGCAGCACGTCCTGCACCAGCGACGGCAGGTCGACCGCTGCGTCCTGCGCCAGGCCTTCGGCGATGCGGCGGATCTGCTCGTGCTCGCGTTCGTGCTTGCGGCCGTCGGCGAAGGCGGCGAGCAGGGCGATCGTCAGGACGGCGCGGGTGTCGGCGTTGTTCATCGGGCGGTGGTGACGGGTGGTGACGCCGCGCACTCTAGCGAGCGTGTGTTGTCCGTCCCGCCGCGGGTGCTTGGTGCTTCAGCGTGCCGGCGCCGGCAGCGGCAGCCGCGGGTCGAACTTGGCGCGTTTGACGCTGAAGAAGGCCTTCACGTTGCGCACGTTGGCGTCCTGCGTGAACAGGCGCTGCACCAGCGCGTGGTAGCCGGCCATGTCGGCAGCATGCACGACGAGCACGAAGTCCGGCCCCGGCGAGACCCGGTAGCACTGCTGCACCGCGGCGTCGGCGGCCACACGGGCCTCGAAGGCGTCCAGGTGCTCGGCGCCCTGGCGGTCCAGCGTGATCTCCACCAGCGCCGTCAGCCCGGCGCCCAGGCGTTCGGGCGAGAGCAGCGCGACACGGCGCTCGATGACACCGCCGTCGACCAGCCGCCGCACACGCCGCAGCGCCGTGGCCGGCGAGGTGTGGGCACGTTCGGCGAGCGCCTGGTTGGACAGCGAGGCGTCGTCCTGCAGCAGTTCGAGCAGGCGGTAGTCGGTGGCGTCGAGATCCATGGCGAAAGGATATGCCATCTAAGGATACTCAATGAAATAAAAGGTCGGCACCACGTTCGTGTGGGTGAATCGTTCACGAAGCGGCTATCAATGAACGAAAACTTCATCCGCCCCGGCCTAGCATTCCGCCACCGAAGTTCGAAAGGTTGAATCCATGTGCGGCATCGTCGGCGCGGTCAGCACGCGCAACATCGTCCCGATCCTGATCGAAGGCCTGAAGCGGCTGGAGTACCGCGGCTACGACTCCTGCGGCGTGGCCGTGCACCAGGACGGCGAGCTGCGCCGCGCGCGCAGCACCTCGCGGGTGGCCGAACTGGAAGCCAACGTCGGGCGTGACGGCATCGCCGCGACCACCGGCATCGCCCACACACGCTGGGCGACGCACGGCGCGCCGCTGGTGCACAACGCCCACCCGCACTTCTCGGCCGGCCCTGGTGCCGACGGCCCGGGCCGGATCGCGCTGGTGCACAACGGCATCATCGAGAACCACGACGAGCTGCGCGCCGAGCTGCAGCAGCGCGGCTACGTCTTCGCCAGCCAGACCGACACCGAGGTCATCGCCCACCTGGTGCACCGCTATTACGAAGGCGACCTGCTCGAAGCCGTGCAGCGGGCGCTGCCGCGGCTGCGCGGCGCCTACGCGATCGCCGTCTTCTGCCGCGACGAGCCGCACCGCGTGGTCGGCGCGCGTCAGGGTTCGCCGCTGGTGCTGGGGGTCGGCGAGGGCGAGAACTTCGTCGCCTCCGACGCGATGGCGCTGGCCGGCGTCACTGAACGCATCGTCTACCTGGAAGAAGGCGACGTCGTCGACCTGCAACTGGGCCGCGTGTGGATCAGCGCCGCCGACGAGCAGGGCCGCTACCGCACGGTGGAGCGCGAGGTGCGCACCGTCGCCGCCTACAGCGGCGCCGCCGAGCTGGGGCCGTACCGGCATTACATGCAGAAGGAGATCTTCGAGCAGCCCAAGGCCATCGCCGACACGCTGGACGCCGTGCCCGGCATCAGCCCCGAGCTGTTCGGTGACGGCGCGTACCGCATCTTCAAGGAAGTCGACCGCGTGCTGATCCTGGCCTGCGGCACCAGCTACTACGCCGGCAGCACGGCGCGCTACTGGCTGGAGTCGGTGGCTGGCATCCCGACGACGGTGGAGATTGCCAGCGAATACCGCTACCGCGACAGCGTGCCCGACCCGCGCACGCTGGTCGTCACGATCAGCCAGAGCGGCGAGACCGCCGACACGCTGGCCGCGCTGAAGCACGCGCGCAGCCTGGGCATGAAGCACACGCTGACGATCTGCAACGTCGCCACCAGCGCGATGGTGCGCGAGTGCGAGCTGGCCTACGTCACGCGCGCCGGCGTCGAGATCGGCGTGGCCAGCACCAAGGCCTTCACGACCCAGCTCGTCGCGCTGTACCTGCTGACGTTGGCGCTGGCGCAGGTGAAGGGCCGGCTGACCGACGAGCAGGAGGCCGCGGAGCTGAAGGCGCTGCGCCACCTGCCGCTGGCGCTGCAGGCCGTGCTGGCGCTGGAGCCGCAGGTCATCGCCTGGAGCGAAGACTTCTCGCGCAAGGAGAACGCCCTGTTCCTGGGCCGCGGGCTGCATTACCCGATCGCGCTGGAAGGCGCGCTGAAGCTCAAGGAGATCAGCTACATCCACGCCGAGGCCTACCCGGCCGGCGAGCTGAAGCACGGCCCGCTGGCCCTGGTGACCGAGCAGATGCCGGTGGTGACGGTGGCGCCGAACGACGCGCTGCTGGAGAAGCTGAAGAGCAACATGCAGGAAGTGCGCGCCCGCGCCGGCCAGCTCTACGTCTTCGCCGACGCCGACAGCCACATCGCCAGCGACACCGGCGTGCACGTCATCCGCATGCCCGAGCACTACGGGCGGCTGTCACCCATCCTGCACGTCGTGCCGCTGCAGCTGCTGGCGTACCACGCGGCTTGTGCGCGGGGGACGGATGTGGACAAGCCGCGGAATTTGGCTAAGTCGGTGACGGTGGAGTGAGGGGGGCGGCGCTGGTGGCGCCGCTTGCATTGATTTCAATATCGTTATGGATATTTGAGTTGGCAGGCGGCCAATTTGCCAGAATTTTGGTCTCGCGGAGTTTTAGTGCTATCCGCAACCTTAGGCCTGCGACCGCGCTCGAACCACAGCGCCTTGCGTGGCTCTACTCCCCGTCGGTGTCGTCCCGCTCGTAAAGATCATCGGACTCCTCATCGTCCCAGCTGCCAAAGGTTCTGATCAAGCCGGCCTTGTAAAGCCCAGCTTCGTAGGTGCGCGTCTTCAGTCCCTCCAAAGCATTACGCATGCCAATCACGGTGCCGATGATGTGCAGCTTGCCATTGCTGACACGCTTCAACATCTTGACCTGTACGAGGCTGCCAATGTCTTGCGCGCCACGTAACCAGCCGGTCCAGGCAGAAGTTGAAGTGGCCTCTCGGCGGTCGAAATCGAAATTGATCTCCACCCGGTTGGCTGATCGCCGTGCACGGACCGCCTGAGCGTTCGCTGGAGCGGGTTGAACGTCCTCGAAGATGTGCCGTCCCTGGACATAGATTAGGTCACCCGGCACCACGACCGCCTTCAAGGGGCCGCGGTCCAGATCGTTGGAAATATTCCTGATGGCCGTGCAGTTGAGCAGTTCATAGAGCATCGCCTTGGAATATCGATACAGCGCAATGCCGTGCGATCCGTCGTAGATATAGCCGTCATTTGGTGCGGTGACGGTTATGTCGCCGTCGTCGTTGCAAACGCCGAAGCGTTCTGCCTGGACTCGTCCCGGCAAGGCGGCTAGATCGACTCCGTTTGCACGCGCAAGTTCGGCTAAGCGCAAGTGATTGAAGTAGATCCACTGATCGGACTGTAGTTGCGTGCCCAACTGAATTGCTTGCGCGTCGTCGCGCCCTGCCTGTTCCTCCCATCGTTGTTTGAAGTCGCGCAGCCGGGCTGCAGTCAGCGAGATCTGCAAATCTCGCGTCGAGTGGGCTTCACCGTGGTGCACAGCGCACAATACCGCAAGGTTGCCCGCCGTGTGGTCATGAGTCTTGGCCCAGGGCTCGATGTGATGCACGATGACTGGCAGACCCGGGGTGCGGCACACACAGCAAGCCCATCGGTTCGCATACAGCACCTGACTCAGGGTATCCGATGGGATCGCGGGCCTGGCTCCAGCGCGCAGGTTTCGCTTGACCGCGTCGGAGATTCCCAGTGCGTTCAGTTCAGCATCGGTCGCGGCCTGTAGTTTGGCTGCAGTCCAACCGCGACTGCGCAAGTGGGCGGCTTGGTCGCTTGGCATGCCGCGCGCGATCAGCGCGATCTCGGTCCGATTCCCGTTCATTCAGAGAACTGTAGAAGGTTCCGGCGCTTCAGGCTCGTGGTGCGGAAGTGATTAGGCTGGACCGGTGTAAGCCGCCGGTGAGGTGGCAAACGGGCGCGTTCAGCTTGGACGGAGCGGCCTTACAGCCACAAGCTAGCTCAACGTGTGAGCCAAGAATACTGTAGGTTGACCAGTGGTCCTCAGGGCGAGCAGGTTGAGATGGCGAGGTCGTCTAACGCGCGCCGAGGCGGCACATGCCGTTGCGTCCGCACACTTGGGCCCTGCGTCACGACGTCGATCTTGCCCCTGTGCTCGTGGCGCAACGGTCGGCAAGTAAACTTTAATTTCCTCAGGAAATCATGAGAGCGGATCGTAGAATACAAGAATCTTCTCGGACGGGCCTTGCTTTGACTTACTCTGAGTTCCGCCGTCACCTCGGGAAGGCGGGGATGACCATCAACGTCTTCGCGGCGTATCTTTGTGTCCGCCCGTCGTCGGTCTCCAACTATGCCAAGGCGGGTGAAGTGCCACGCACCTACGCGATGCTCGCTGTGCTGATGGGCGAGGCGGTGGATAGGGGTGTCCCTCTTGCCGACGTCCTCAGTCGGTACGGCATCACGTTGCAGCAAACCGAGAAAGGCAACGTCCGGCAATTCGATATGTTCCGCGCATCAAGGGCGCGCAATGACTGAAGCTTTGGACCTGGTGCTCGAGGTGCTGGGCTACCGGCAATCAGCCGGCTGGCTTGACGCCGAAGGCTTCAATTACGTTAACGGTCCTCGCAGTTCATTGCGGCTGGCCAAGACCTCAATGAACGTGTTCGGCGCGTTCGGCACCTGGCAAGCAAGTGTCGGTTCGGCGGTGGGCAAACGTTTTGCGCCTCTGCTGTATGTCGCTACTGCGTCAGATGCTAAAGACGCGAAGCGACTGCATTGCCGCGTGTGGAGTCAGGGCCTGGTGCCGCTGCTCATCATTGTCACGCCAAAGAGCATCTACATTAGTGAGGGTTTTGGGTTCTCGCATGGGGGCTGGCACTCGCAGGTGGTCGAAATTCCCGTGAGCTCATTGCGAGAATTGGGCGTGGGGGCGGTGGATATGGAGCCGCTTAAGCGGCTGCATGCGCTGAGGTTGTCGTCTGCGCTTGCGTGGCGGGATTTTCAGTTGAACTCGGAAAATCGGGTCGATCGCCGACTGCTCGTCACGCTCAGGGCGCTCAGCAAGCGATTGGCGGAGCAGAGCAAGGCCTCCGTCATGGCTTCGAATGCACTGATCGGCCGTTTTCTGTATTTCTATATCCTTAGGGACCGAGGAGTCATTGCCGACGCCTGGCTTTCAAAGTTTGGCGGCGTCGGTGTATTCGAAAAACGCACGCCAGACTTGACGGCCCTAAAGGTTTGGTGCGTATTCGACGCGCTCGATGAACTTCTCAATGGCACGATTTTTCCAGCAGCAAGGCAGGAACGGCATGCCTTTGGCGATGCTGACGTCCGGTTGCTTCGGGATTGCATTAAGCTCGGAGATGTGCTCACCGATGAGGCGGTTCAACTCAGCTTCGTCGACTTCGATTTGAGTAGTCTGCAAACTGAAACGCTGTCGGCTATCTATGAGCAATTTCTTGAGAGTGAGGATAGTCAAAGCAAGCGACGAGACGGCGTGTTCTACACCCCGCCATTCCTGGTGGACTTTGTGCTCGATCGTGTTGAGGATGAGGTGCCCCTGAATGCTGGGCGTAGAGTGATTGATTGCACGGCGGGATCTGGGGTATTTATAGTTGGCGCATATCGACGGATCATCGAAGCAGAACTGCTGGGCCGAGAGGCGCCTTTCTTGTCGGCGCATGAACTCCGTCGATTGCTTCTGAACTGCATCTTCGGAGTAGAAAAGAATCCCTCCGCGCACGCTGTCGCAGCGTTTTCTTTGTATCTAACCATGCTCGACTATGTCGAGGCTGCTGACATCCAAGAATGCCTGCGAGGCGATGCGACCGAAAAGCTGTTCCCTCCGCTAAGAGAGGAGAATCTGATCTGCTGCGATGTCTTCCAAGTGAACGAGCCCGAGCGAGCGGTACGAAAATTCGACGTCGTCGTCGGTAATCCGCCTTGGCAATACGGGGGAAGCATCACCCGACAGTTCGACTGCCTGCAAGAGAAGTACGGAGACCGAGTCGATTCCGGCGAGGCGGCCGAGCACGCCATGTGGTGGGCCTTGGATAACTTCGCCGAGCCGAACTCCGGCATCGTCGCCTTGGTGCTGCCTACGAAGTCTCTCGTAGGCCCCAGCGCAGACAAGTTCCCTCAAGCGGTGGCCGGGAAGGTCGAAGTTGCCGGCGTGGCAAATCTCTCTCACCTCCGGTATACGCTGTTCTCTCATGCCCGCCAAGCCGCATGCATGCTAATGGTTCGAAATCGGCCGCCAACAACAGGGTCGAAACCATGGATCTACTCGCCCTCGCGAGCTCACCTGCTCGGCCCGACTGGCGGTGCTCCTTGGTTGATCACGTTCGACAGGTCTCACGTAGAGCACTGTCGCCAGCGTGAAATGATCCGCAACGTGAACGGCGACTCGTGGTTCTCGCTGTTGATGCTGAAGGCGATCGATCGCTACATAAAGCGCTACCTCGTCGATTCTATTTCCGTTGAGAAAGCCACCACGCTGAGGAGCCTTCTTCGCGATGTCGGTGCCGAACTGCGTAAAGGTGGATCGCCAACTCAAACTGGATTGGATTCCTATCGTTTGTGGGGCGCAGACAAGAATAAGCACAACGACGTAAGGGCGGCACCCGGAGTCACTGTTCTGACCCGTGCCCTGCAACTCAGTAACTCCGCGCAGTTCGTGCTGGAAGGCTTCGAGGCGGTCGATGTTAATGAGCGGCCAGATTCAACGTGGCTCACTACGGTCGCTCCAAACTTTACACGTCGCTTCTCTGGCGATTGCCTACTTATCCCACGGAGCATGGTGAACATCTCCTTTGCGAAGTGGCCAGTGGCCTTCAATTCTTCCCTGAATGCCATTTTTTTTTCCGAGGGTGCAGAGCCGGAAGAGGCGAAGGCTCGTCGGAGGTTCCTGTTTGCGCTCGGGCTGTTCCTCGAAAGCAGTGTCGCTAACTATCTATTTGCGCTCTTTGGTAAGTTGTGGATCCTTGATAGAACTCGGCTGGAGAAGAACGATATTCTCGATATCCCGGTTCCATTTTTCGGTGTGCATGACTCATTGGTTGATTCTTATCTCAATGCGCGAAGTGAAGCTGAACAAACCCGGCTGGTCTGCGAACGCTTTGGATTGCGCGGGCTGCTTCTTGGCGCGGTCCATGAGTACACCACGTTCCGCCATCAATTCGAAGACGGTGGAGTGCCCGCGAACTCTTCAGAAAACCCGACCTCGGAAGAGATGCAGCGGTACCAAACGGCACTGATGTTCGCCCTTAGACCGATCGATGCCGAGTCCCCCGAGATCCTTATCGACAAAATCAGCGAGCGCAACCTGCCGATCCGGGTGACGGTCACTCTTTCCTACGCAGACAAGTCTGGCGTTGCTCCTCCAAGCTCATACTTCGCGACAGGAGCAGTCAGTGAAGGGACAAGCCTGCATGTCCAGGCAGGCGGTCACGTGACTTTGTTCAAGCCCAGCGAGCGGTTTAGATGGACTGTTGAGTCGGCATTCGCTGATGGAAATCGGGTGATCGAGGAGCTGATGAATGAGGCACGTGGCGTCCACTGAACTCTCCCCCAGAGAGTTGGTAGGTCGCGCTGGTTACTCAGCGTCGCGGGCCGACTTCATGGAGTTGGTTTTGCAGTGCGCTATTGAGACGCTCCAAAGTGCAGAGGCCCAGCTTTGCAGTGATTGGCAGAAGTTCTGCGATAAAAAGGGTGCCACGCGAGCGCCCCGAAAGGGCGCAAAGAGCAAGGCGCGGCGGCCCGACGAGAACGCACTGACCTACGAGATCGGTGACTACGTCCATGCGCATCTCAAAAAGCTTCCGAGTGAACATCGGTTCAGGCAGGTTCATTTCGATTTTGAGCGTCCCCTGGCTTCAAAGCGGTTGGCAGGATCGCTCCAAAAGCGAATGGACCTTCGGTTCGAGGCCTACCACGCCGACGGTCCGGAGTTTGTGATTGAAGCCAAGCCACTGTTTGAACTCGCCGATGTCGACAATCGCTATCTGGGCGAGGAGGGGCTTGGACGCTTCACTCGCGAAGAAGAGCCTCTGACTCGCGATCAGCTCGGAGGGCTTATCGGGTACGTTCCGTTCAGCAACGCGTCCGATTGGCGTCAGACCATTCGGGAGGCCACGCGGTCGGCACAAGGGTGCGAGCTCATCGTCGACGTGGCCCTCGAAACTTGGGGGCAGACGTACTCGTCTCGGCACAAGAGGCCAGCATCGCTCCCCCCGGTCTGGATGCTTCACATGCTCGTGAGGTACCCTCCTCCTCCATCGTCCGTGTAGCTTGTGTACGCTCCATTGTCGAGCGTAGCACGCACCTCGTCAGCGCCACCGCTCGATATGTCCGCCCTGGACAGGGGCGGCCCGATGGAGTCGCTTGTCGATACGAAGACGATCTGAGTGAACTTAAAAATTGAGTCCAAGCTTTAGTATCCAGCAGTGAACGGATCGACGGCTTCCTCCGGTGATGGAGGCACGTCCCACCCGCACGAGCCGTCTTGGCTCATAGACCAATTTCTGTGATCCTGGCTCGGTCAGCTCCCATGGCTATGTGCAATTCACAGATTCGCTTGCGGGTTCATCCTGGCTCAAACTTATAAAACAACCGGCAGCGACTTATTCTCTCCGTGACGTGTAATTCGCTGAACTTCCGGCAGCCAGCAACGCCGCTTCACAAAGAATTTTGCGGAAGCGCTGTCATTGCAGCTGCCTTGCCAGGGCCCGAAATGGGCCGCTTACAGGATGGCGTTCGGACGCCGCCTGGACGTATGGATTGCAGCGCTTTGATGCAGGCGTCGGCGCCGTCATGTGTAGGCGAGAACGTGCCTTAGCGGGCGCGCGGTCGCCTACGCCGCGCACCACAGTCCCTGCTCACCCATCAGCGCGACGTACAAGCCTCCGAGCGTGGCCTGCTGTGAGCCCGCGCGCATCGACGGCAGCAAGGCAATCAAATCGGCAAGGTATAGCAGCAGCGACTGGATGTTGCATCGTATTCAGGTCGGAATCGGTGGCGACCTGATTAAGAGAAAATACAAATCAATCCCTTGTGCCGCCAGCGCCACCGCCATCAGGCACAAGTTCTTTGGATTGGCTACAGACCGGCAGTGGCCGCGAGTTCAGCCAGCTTGATGTCGAGCGCTCGTGCGATCTGAGCCGCGAGCACCAACCCGACGTTCTGACCGCCTCGCTCGACGCTGCTCATGTACGAGCGGTCGATGCCCGCCGCATGTGCGAGCGCCTCCTGCGAGAGGCCGAGTGCCAATCGCCGTTCGCGCACGGCAGCGCCGAACGCAACCAGTTCGGGTGCTTGGGCGTGGCGGGGTGATGGGCGAGGCACCCGGGCATCGTCGAAGCTTGACGTTGATAGCACCACGGACGATCATCCACATTCATGGGTCCCGGAGGGCACCGGTGAACTGGAGCAACCGTCGACGTGATGTAGGTGCACGAGCGGGCTTGACGCTGTGCCGCAGCTATGTCGCTGCCTATGTCCACTGCGTGCCCGTCCGCTATCTTCCTCACGGTGGCGACAGCTGCGGCGCGGCGCATTGGTGGATCGGCAGCCGTCGTGATGGGTCCGAGACCCTGGGTGTTTGGCTCGCCGCCGAAGCCAGACAGCAGACCTGCCGCCAGATCCTCGCTGATATCAGGCACCGTGGCCTCGAACGCATCCGCTTCGCCGTCACCGACGACCCGACGGCCTTCGGTGAGGACCTGCAAAAGCAGTTCCCCGGTGCCTTGTCGCTGCCGTCGATCGCCAGCCTGCTGGACCGCAGCGTCCGACAGGTACAGACGCGCGACCGCGCGCCGGTGAAGAACCACCTGCTCGCCATCCTGCAAGCCGGCTCCCACCAGGCCGCCCAACAGTCCATCTCCGAGTTCGAGTCCAGCCGCTGGGCCGCCCGCTACCCGGCGCTGGTCACGCACTGGCGCCTCGCCCTGGACCAGGGCCGGCCCCTGTGGTCGCTGGCACCCACCCTTCGGAGGGAGGTCCTTCGGGGGGATGCTCGTGCAACTTCGCTGCATCTGAGCGTCGGCAAGGCGCTCGCACGGCATGGCGGTTTTGCCGACCCCGGCGCAGCGCTGTCCTTCGTGCAAGCGGCGCTGGCGCGCGCGCAACGCCGGTTCGACGCCGCCCGGTCCACTGCCACCAGCGCGCATCGCCCCCTTCGGGAGGGCTCGCCCTTCAGGGGCGCTCGGCGGCTGAACGGTCGGCGCTTTCTGTTCGCGGAGCCCGGATGGTGAAGAACTGGCAAGGCGTCATTTCCCGCGTCAGGTCGGCTTTGATGCGCCGTGGCCGCACTGAGCAGGACGCCGACGACCTGGTGCAGGAAGCCTGGGTGCGGCTGGAGTGTTACCGGCGCGAGCAGGCGGTCGACGAGCCCGAGGCGTTCCTGATGCGCGTGGCGCTCAACCTGTCCATCGACGCCCACCGCTCGCGCCTGGCACGGGGCGAAGAGGTGGCGCTGGACGACGTGGTGCTCGTCGACCGCACGCCCAGCGCCGAGGCGGTGCTGCTGTCGCGTGAACGCGTGGCGCGCCTCGGCGTTTGCCTGGGGCGCCTGAACGACAAGACGCGCGTTATCTTCCTGGCCAACCGCGTGGACGGCCTGAGCTACCGGCAGATCGCCACGCAGCACGGCCTGAGCGTCAGCGCGGTGGAGAAGCACATCGCCAAGGCCACGCTGCTGCTCACGGCCTGGATGGAGGGTTGGTAAACATGGGTCAGCCGCCCGCCGCCGCGGGCCACGGAACACCGGGCTCCCCACCCCGGGTGACGCCCGAAATCGCCGCCGAGGCCGCCGTCTGGGTGGCGCGGCTGCATGGGCCGCAGCGCAGCCGGCAGATGGAGCTGGAATGCCTGGCCTGGCAGCAGCGCTCCGCCGCCCACCGCGAGGCGTTCGAGCGTTGCACCGACACCTGGCAGAGCGTGCCCGGCGTCACGCTGGCCAGCGCCTTTGCGGCTTCGGCGTCGAACAGAGCGCTCGCGCGGCGGCGGCCGCTGGCGCGTGGCCCCCGTGCGCTGGGCGTCGGCGGCGGCGCTGGGGGTGGCCGTGCTGGCCGGCGGCGTGGGCTACCAGCACTGGCGTGACCGCGGGCTCTACCTCACCGGCGTCGGCGAACAGCAGCTCGTGGTGCTGGACGACGGCACGCGCATGACGCTCAACACCGATACGCGCGTGCGTGTCGCGCTGGGCCCGCAGCGCCGGGAGGTGGCCCTCCAGACCGGCGAGGCCTTGTTCGAAGTGGCGAAGGACGCGCGGCGGCCCTTCGTCGTGCGGGCCGGCGGCAGCGAGGTGGTGGCGCTGGGCACGGTGTTCGCGGTTCGCGTTGCCGGGCCGCAGCCGGGTGGCCAGGACACGCTGGCCGTGACGCTGATCGAAGGCCAGGTGGCGCTGCAGCCGGTGGCCGGTGCCGACGGGCTGGCGCCGCCGGCCGCCGTGACTATGGTGGCGGGCGACCGTGTGCGGCTTTCCGCCGCCGCGGCCGGGCCCGACCATCGCGCCAAGGCCGAACGCGACCGGCCGAACCTGGACCAGGTCGTCGCCTGGAAACGCAGCGAAGCGGTGTTCGACGACAGCTCGCTGGCCGACGCGGTGGCCGAGATGAACCGCTACAGCCGAACGCCGATCGTGCTGCTGCAGCCGGCGGGCCTGGCCGGTTTGCGCGTCAGCGGCGTCTATCGCACCGGCGACTCCGCAGGCTTCGCCCATGCCGTGGCGGTTTTGCACGGCCTGCGTGTGCAGGAGCAGGCGGGACGCGTGGAGTTGTCCAAACCTCAGTAGCGAAATCACGTTGAGTCCAGTATTGGACTTTCTCGTCATCTGGTTGTCCCCCCAACGGCAACGCCAGAAGGTCACGAGATGCGATTCCAGCTACCCGCCATGGCGGCCCGCCGCCGCCCGCCCCTGGCCGCCCAGGCCCTGGCCCTGCTCGTGTGCGCGGCGCACGGCGTGGCGGCTTCCGCCGAGCCTGCGGCACCGTCGCGGCACGTGGTTGAACAGCCGGCGCAGGCCTTGGCGGATGCGCTGCGGTCGATCGCGCGGCAGACGGGCGCCTCGGTGCTGTTCGATCCGGGCGTCGTCGACGGCAAGACGGCACGCGCCGTGTCGGGCCGCTTGTCGGCTGCCGAGGCGATCACACGCGCCCTCGACGGCTCGGGCCTGGCGGCCGAGGTCATGCCGGACGGCGCCATCGTCGTCAAGCCGGCGGCGGCCCCGGCGGGCGTGCCGCCGGCGTCGGCCGAGAAGATCGAGGTCACCGGGTCGCGGCTCAAGCGCATCGCCACCGAAGGCCCGGTGCCGGTCAACACGTACACGGCCAAGGACATCCAGAACAGCGGGCAGCCGACGCTGGAGCGGTTTCTCGCCGGCCTGAACGAGGCATCGATGGCGCCCGGGGAGGGTGCTCAGGGCGGCACGACGGGGCAGGGTTCGGTCCAGCTGCGCGGGCTGCCGGTGGGCTCGACGCTGGTGCTGATCAACGGCCGCCGGGTGCAGGCGGTGGGCTCGTCGTCGGCCAACTTCTTCAACCTCAGCCTGATCCCGCTGGCGGCGGTGGAGCGTGTGGAGATCGTGCCGGTGGGCTCGTCGGCCATCTACGGCGGCGACGCGCTGGCGGGCGTGGTCAACATCATCCTGAAGAAGTCGATCGACGGCTTGTCGCTGAACGCCCGCCTGGGTGCCGGCCAGGGCCTGAGCGACGGCAGCCTGTCGCTGGCGACCGGCGGCCAGACCGAGCGCGGTTCGTATCTGCTGCTGGGCTCGTACAGCAAGAGTACGCCGCTGACGATGACCGAGCGCGGGTTCTTCCGCGACGGTGACTACCGCCGCTTCGGCGGCCCCGACACGCGCACGCGCAGCTGCACGCCGGGCACCGTCAGCAGCGCCAGCGGCGACAACCTGCCGGGGCTGGGTTCGCCGCTGGCCGGCATCCCGCGGGGCACCGCCGGTCTTGGTGTCGACGACTTCATCGCCACCGCCGGTCAGCCCGAGCTCTGCAACAGCCTGGCCAACGGCAACGGGTACGCGCTGGTGCACGGTGAAGAGTCGCTGAGCCTGCACGCGGTGGCCGACTGGCGGCTGTCGGACGCCTGGTCCGCCTTCGGCGAGCTGACCCATGCCCGCGACCGGGTGCGCGCCGAGCAGACGGGCCTGGCGTTGAACAACGTGTTGGTGCCGGCCACCAACCCCTACAACCCCTTCGGCGTGCCAGTGCGCGTGACCAGCCGGCTGGGGCTGGACAACGGTGCCGAAGGCCTGGCGCGCGACACCGACTACACCCGCGCGCTGCTGGGCCTGCGTGGCGAGCTGCTTGCCGGCTGGGACCTGGAGGCGACGCTCTCCACCTCACGCGACGATGGCGAACGCCGGCTGCTGAACGGCAGCCTGAACACTGCGGCGCTGAACGCCGCGCTGGCCGCCGCCGCGCCCGATGCGGCACTCGACCCGTTCACCACCGGCCTGGCCGCCAGCCCCGAGGTGCTGCGCGCAATCTGGTCGGACAACGTGCGCCAGAACCATGGCCGCAAGGACGCGGCGGCGGCTTTCGTGCGCGGCCCGGTGCTGGCGCTGCCCGCCGGGCCGGTGGACACGGTGCTTGGCGTCGAGTTCACGCGCGACCGCTACGAGACCTCGCTGCCGGGCGCGAGCATCACCGACCGGCGCAGCGCCCGGGCGCTGTACGGCGAGTTCCGCGTGCCGCTGTTGCGCGCCGATGCTCCAGCAGGCGGCGGCTGGAGCCTGGCGACGCTGACGCTGGCCGGCCGGCGCGACCATTACAGCGACTTCGGCAGCGCCGGCACCTACCAGGCCGGCGTCGAGCTCCGCCCGGTGCGCACGGTGCTGCTGCGGGCGGCGACGGCCACGTCGTTCAAGCCGCCCACGCTGCTGCAGACCAGCGTGGACGACACCAGCATTCCGGCCGAGGCCTTCGGCCTAGTGGACCCGGCGCGCGGCGGCGAGCCGATCACCGGTGCCGGGGTGCTGCGCACGACCAACCCCGACCTGCAACCCGAGAAGGGCCGGGCGTGGTCGCTGGGCGCGGTGTGGGAGCCCGACGCGGGCCTGGGCACGCGGCTGGGTTTCACGCTCTGGCGCGTCGAGATCGACGGGCTGATCTCGCTGCTGTGGCCGCAGGTCACGCTGGACAACGAGAGCCGCTTCCCGGGCCTCGTCACGCGCGGACCGTCGGTGGGCGGCCAGCCCGGGCCGGTCACCGGCGTGCGCTATTCCGAGGTCAACTTCGGCAGCCTGGAGACCGCCGGGGCCGACGTCGATGCGGCGTATGCCTGGCGCGCCGCAGGCGGGCGCTGGAGCATCGCAGCCAGCGCCACGCGCACCACGCAGTACGAGGTCGCCATCGCGCCCGGTGCCCCGGCGCAAGACCGCCTGGGGCAGCGTGCGCTGGACTACTGGGCGCCGAAGTGGAAGGGCCGCCTGTCCGCCGGCCTGGACGCCGGCGCCTGGAGCCTGGGCCTGACCAGCCGCTACCTGGGCGCCTACCGCGACGAAGGCGCCGACGGGCGCCGCCTGGGCGACTACTGGATGCATGACCTGTCGGGCCGGCTGGACCTGAAGCGCCTGGGGCTGGGCCTGCCCGGCGCCAAGGCGGTGGTGGTGTCGCTGGCGGTCACGAACCTGGGCGACCGCCAGCCGGAGTTCGTCGCGACGGCGCCGTACTACGACGTCACCCAGGCCGACTGGCGCGGGCGCTACGCCAGCCTGCGCCTGGCAGTGGACTGGTAGCCCGGCGCGGTCATCCATCGCGTTGCTCCGCCGGCCGCGGCCGGCACTCACAAGGAAATCCATGTCTTCGACAGCTACCGGGCGCCGCGTTCGTGCGGCAGCCCGCCGCCTCGCGCGCCTGCTGGCGCCGTTCGTGTTGCCGGTTCTCGTGGCCGGCAGCGTCCGCGCCGAGGGATATCCGGGCGGCCCGACGGCGAAAGACGTCGTCGAGTTCACGCGCATCATCCAGCCGCTGAACCACGACCCCGACGCGCTGCGGCAGCAGGTCTCGCCCGACGGGCGTCAGGCCTTCATCGTCACGCGCAAGTCCAGCGTCAGGACCGATCTGAACCGTTTCGAGATCCTGTTGCTCGACGTCGCGCCCGAGCGCCTGGCAGCAGGACCGCCCCGCCCGGCGCCGCGCACGCTGTGGGCGCTGGATGCGAGCGACGACGGCGACGATGCCGACCCGCCACTGCAGGACGTGCGCTGGCTCGACGACGGCACGCTGGTCTTCCGCGCCCGCCGGCAGGGGCAGCCGTTTCAGGCCTACGCGCTGGACGTGGCCGCGCGGCGGCTGACGCAGCTGACGTTCGACGCCGACGGGCTGGTGGCCTTCGACGTGTCGCAGGACCGGCGCCGAGTGGTCTACGTCGCGCCGGTGCCCAACCCGCCGCTGAAGCCGGGCGCGCGCAGCGTGGTCGTGGGCAACCAGTCGTTCTGGAGCGTGATGTTCGGCCAGGACAACCTGCGCGCGCAGTTGCGCTGTGTGGAAAGAGGTGATGCGCTTTCAATGTAGCTTTCGTAAAAATGATTGCGGTAGGCAAAAAAAGTAAGAACAGTTGCCAGCAGCGCCGTGAGGATAAAGGAAGCCCATTTAAAATCTCCCCTGTAATAGGAACCCAGGATTCCGAACAGCTTTTTCAAAACGTGTGGATTTTATTGCCAGAAAGATAATACCTGATCGGCATGTATTTTGCTTTTCACCTTATCGATGATCTCCGCAATGATGCCTTTTTCATCGATCATAAAGCTCGTGCGGTGTGTTCCGGTGATCGTACGCCCCATGAACTGCTTTTCACCCCATACACCGTATAAATTCACAATGTGCAGCTCTTCATCTACCAATAACGTAAAAGGCAGCTGATGCTTTGTTTCAAACTTTTTATGTTTCTGCTCAGAATCCACGCTCACGCCGAGTACCGTTATTCCGGCTCCCTTCAATGCACCGAAATTATCGCGCAGATTACAGGCCTGAACCGTGCAGGTAGGGGTATCGTCATGCGGATAGAAGTACAGCAATACCCTCTTGCCTTTAAAATCTGCAAGTGATACAAGATTGCCGTTCTGGTCCTTTGCTGTGAAGTCCGGCGCCTTATCTCCGGGCTTTAGGTGCTTCATACAATAAAATTTTCACGCAATATAAGATCATTGAGCTGATGTACGATTTAATGATACTTTTGCAGGAAACGAAATAATACTGAATGAAAATCACTCCCGGCTCTATCAAAACAGCAGAATTACACGCCTTCCTGCTCGGTTCTATCGCTCCCCGCCCTATTTGTTTTGCAGGTACGATAGACGAACAGGGCAATCATAACTTATCTCCTTTTTCTTTTTTCAATGTTTTCGGCAGCAAACCACCCATACTGATATTTTCACCTGCACGCAGGGTTCGTGACAATACGATCAAGCATTCTCTTGAAAATGCGATCGCCACGAAAGAAGTGGTCATCAATGTAGTCAGCTACGCGATGGTGCAGCAGATGAGCCTTGCCAGCTGCGAATACCCTAAAGGTGTGAGCGAATATGAAAAGGCGGGGTTTACGCCGATTCCTTCCGATATGGTAAAACCTTACCGCATTAAGGAATCTCCTGTAAGCCTTGAGTGCAAGGTGCTGCAGGTGATCGAAACAGGCAATGAAGGTGGTGCGGGCAACCTGGTAATCTGTGAGGTACTGTGCATGCACATCGATGACAGCGTGCTGAACGAGCAGGGTAAAATCGATCCGCATAAAATAGACCTTGTGGCACGTATGGGCGGAGATTACTATTGCCGCGCATCCGGAAACGCAGTTTTTGAAGTCGCAAAGCCAAACCTGAATTTAGGTGTCGGCGTGGACGCGCTTCCCGAATCTGTCAGAAACAGCCATATACTTACCGGGAATCACCTTGGCATTCTTGGCAATTGCACCACTATCCCCGCCACTTCGGACATTGAGAACGATGGCCGCCTGGAGCAGATATTAAGCGACTTTCAGGCCGGTCCGCAACGAAGAGAGGCATTACACCATTATGCCAAAGATCTGCTGGATGAAGGAAATATCGATAAGGCCTGGCAGATATTGCTGGTCTGATAAAAAAAATCCGCCTGAAGGCGGTTTTTTTTATCCTGCTGCTTCAGAATAAAATATCATTAGTTAACATGTACTTAGCGTCGCTGCATCTGCTTTCCGCACATTTTTGAAGCATGAAAAAGATCATCACTTTATCGTCTTTCAGCGCCGTAATCCTGCTAATGGCCGCCACCGGCTGTAAAAAAAGCGATAGCTCATCCGCCAATTGCAGCACAACATGGAGCTTTTCCAAAGACATCCAACCCATACTGGCAAACAACTGCACCTTATCAGGATGTCACGACGGGTCCACAATGCCGCTGCTCACCAATTACCCCAATGTAAAAGACGCAGCAGCCCAGATCAAATCTGCCGTATCCAGCGGCAGTATGCCACGCGGACGCAGCATATCCGCTGCAGATAAAGATGCTTTGCTCTGCTGGATCGCGGCGGGCGCGGCGAACAACTAACTTCCGTAGCGCCATAAAAAGGGCTATCTTTGACAGGCAACTCAATCATGGAAAATCCGAATCTTCGAGCGAATAATTCCTCCCCTGGCGATAAGGAATACGAAAACAGTATCCGGCCGCAGAGCGTGGAGGATTTTTCCGGTCAGCCTCAGACTGGTCGAAAACCTGAAGATATTTGTCAAAGCTGCCAACCAACGCGGCGAAGCATTGGATCATATACTTTTCCACGGACCTCCCGGCTTGGGAAAAACAACGCTTTCACGTATTGTAGCAAATGAATTGGGTGTAAATATCAAGGAGACAAGCGGACCCGTGATTGAAAAACCGGGCGACCTCGCGGGTATACTGATCGGACTGGAAGCTCGAGATGTACTGTTTATAGATGAGATACACCGCCTCAGTACCGTAGTCGAAGAATACCTGTATGCGGCTATGGAAGATTACCGGCTGGACATCATGATCGATAGTGGTCCTGCCGCACGTTCGGTACAGATTGGCTTAAAACCCTTCACACTCGTGGGGGCTACCACCCGCTCAGGATTGCTCACCACGCCATTGCTGTCGCGGTTCGGGATCAAATTCCGGCTCGACTATTATCCTGCCGATGTACTGCAGCGGATCATCCTGCGGTCTTCAGACCTGCTTCAGGTGAAAACAACTTCCGACGCCGCAATGGAAATTGCGCGCCGCAGCCGCGGTACGCCGCGTATAGCAAATGGGTTGCTGCGTCGCATGCGCGATTTCGCACAGGTACTCGGTAAAGGTATAGTGGACCTCGGTATTGCGGAGCATGGATTACGCGCACTGAATGTAGATGCCAACGGACTGGACGAAATGGATAACCGTATTTTGTCCACGCTCATCGACAAATTCAAAGGTGGTCCCACAGGCATCAACAATATAGCAACAGCAGTGGGGGAAGAAGCCGGCACAATTGAGGAAGTGTATGAGCCGTTCCTGATCCAGGAAGGCTATATTGTACGCACGCCCAGGGGAAGGGAAGCAACCGAGAAAGCTTATAAACACCTGGACAGAAGCGACTGGAAGGGCAATATGAACTCTTTATTCTAGGGGCTTTACCAAGTCCCTAACATTTGCCTGATAACGCTTATTATAGTTTTTTATAGCTTTGCTGCATGATTATGCATGCAAAACATTCTGAAAAGACGCAATATTTCCTCGACCTCGAAGACCGTCATGGTGCCCACAACTACCATCCGCTGCCCGTGGTCCTGGAAAAAGGTGAAGGTGTGCATGTCTGGGATGTAGACGGCAAGCGTTATTTCGACTTTCTGTCCGGCTATTCTGCAGTAAACCAGGGCCATTGCCATCCCCGTATCATACAGGCGATGATCGCTCAGGCGCAGAAACTGACGCTTACTTCCCGCGCATTTCATAATAATCAGCTTGGAGAATACGAACGTTATATCACCGGCTTATTCGGATACGACAAAGTGCTGCCGATGAACAGTGGTGTGGAAGCGGTGGAAACAGCTGTTAAGCTCGCCCGTCGCTGGGGTTATGAAATAAAAGGTATTCCGCAGGGGCAGGTAAAAATCCTTGTATGCGAAAATAATTTCCACGGTCGCACCCTTAATGTTATTTCCTTCAGCAACGACCTTTCTGCCCGGATCAATTACGGTCCTTTCATGCCGGGCTACGAAACGGTTCGTTATAATGACATCGCCAGTCTCGCAGAGGCGTTGAAAGACGAAAATGTAGCCGGTTTCCTGATTGAACCTATCCAGGGGGAAGCGGGAGTGGTAGTACCGGATGGCGGCTACCTTTCCAAAGCAGCCGCCATGTGTAAAGAAGCCAATGTGCTGTTTATAGCCGATGAAATACAAACCGGGCTGGGACGCACAGGGAAAATGCTCGCCTGTGAGCATGAAGCAGTATCGCCCGGATATGGTAATCCTCGGGAAAGCACTATCTGGCGGCACTATGCCGGTGTCGGCCGTATTGGCTGATAATGAAATCATGATGACCATCAAACCCGGAGAACACGGAAGCACTTATGGAGGCAATCCATTGGCCTGTGCTGTTGCAGTTGAGTCGCTTAAAGTATTGCAGGAAGAAGGCATGTGTGAAAATGCGGCTGTTCAGGGAGACTATTTCCGCTCCTGCCTGATTAACCTGGATAGTCCGCATATAAAAATCGTAAGAGGCAAAGGCTTATTTACTGCTGTTGTAGTGAATACGGACAGTGATAATAAAGATGCAGCATATACTCTTTGCCTCGAAATGATGGAGAATGGTCTACTGGCAAAACCGACTCATGGTGATAAAATACGCTTTGCGCCACCTTTGGTCATCACGAAGGATCAGATCGATGAATGTGTTGCGATCATTGCGAAAAGCCTCAATGCACTATAATAAAAAAGCCGGTTCAGAACCGGCTTTTTTATTGCGATCAGTTTCGCTTGTCAATACCCCAGTATAATTTCTGGCGAATCGTCTTCAGAAAATTATGCTCGTGCGGCCGCACAAGCGATATCGTGAAATGTTCTTTACGGATAGCAAGTTGCGTTTCGCTGGTAATCGCTTCAGACCGGGAGTCGAGCGTACACAGAAACGTATCGGAACGCCCTTCCACCTCAAATGAAATAATTCCGTCATCAGGCACCACAATACTACGCACATTCAGGTTATGTGGCGCCACAGGAGTAATCACAAAGTTTGAAGCCTGAGGGAACACAACCGGTCCGCCACAGCTCAGAGAATAGCCGGTAGAACCCGTGGGCGTAGCCACTATCAGGCCATCAGCCCAATAGGTGTTCAGGAATTCACCGTTGAGGTAGGTGTGGATCTTGATCATCGAAGAAGAGTCTTTCCGGTGGATCGTAAATTCATTGAGCCCGAAAGGACTGTCGCCAAACAATGGAATATTGGCATCAAGGTGCAGCAGGCTGCGCTTTTCAATCGAGTAGGATCCCTGCATCAGCGAACTCAGGGCATCGTCCACTTCATCTTCGGAAATTGCCGCCAGGAAGCCCAGACGACCGAGATTGATTCCGATCAGCGGGATATTGGACCCTCCCACGAAAGTAACCGTATCCAGCATGGTGCCATCGCCACCGAAACTAAACATCATTTCCACACGCGCCGGCAGATCATCTGAACCGCTGAAAAAGCCTTTGGGAGCGTCTTTCAGCTGCAGAAAACTTTTGATGCGCTGGTAAAAATCATCGTAGAATAACATATGCAGGCCGTAGCCCTCGAGCTTATGGATGATGCGCTGAAGGGTAGGTATATCTTCAGGCTCAAAGCTTCGGTTATAGAGGGCGACTAGCATAATTCGATTTACTCACTGTTGGCGTGCAAATATATTCCATTTTCTCCCAAATGATTCCAGGCAAACTCAATACGCAGTTTCAGATCATAGGCAGTGATAATATCCACACCCACACCCGCAGAGTACAAAACGCGGTTAGCAAATGTGTTGGATGCCGATACACTGTTGTTGGCAGCATACCCCGCATCAAAAAAAACTTTCGGATAAATCCAGAGTGGGATTTCCGGCAGGTACCGGAATCCCAGTTTGCGAAATCGCTTATGCACCAGCTCATACTTCAGGTTGCAGCGGACAATACCGAAATGCTGGGCCTCAACAACGTAGTACTCATACCCCCGGACAACATTGGATTTATATCCGAGCCCGGAGGCCAACGCATAAGGCTGTGTGCCGCCAAAATTAGTGCGGCCCCGCACGATCAGTGAAGCGAGAAAACCATGGGGTAAACGCTTAAAATAACCGAATTCAACCGCAGCCAATATTTGCTGCTGCATCCCCTCCTGGCCATAACGGGCATTCAGCATGGATACCAGCTTTACTCCCTTACGCGGATAATTCCAGTTGTCGACTCCGTTGTATTCAAAGCGGTATGCCAGTTCCGCATACCTGAGCTTACGGGAACCACCTTCAAAGTAAGCAGGATTGAGCTGCACGACCGAATCGCCTACTTCCGTACTGTTGAGTCCCAGAGAGACGATATGCCGCATGGCGTACGCCGGCCTGTAGATCCAGGATACGGCAGCATAGCTGTTGCGGTAGATAAACCGGTCTGCATCGTGCGCAAACAGCAGTTTGTTATCAACGGTAGCATAGGCCAGTTCGCGACTTCGGGAATAACCTCCCGACAACGCGATACCATGTTTTTGTTTGCGATCAAGATAAGGGAATGTGTAAGTACCTGTGAGCTGCTGGGTATAACCCGCGTGCACGCTCAATGTAAGACGATCCAGGTTGCCGGTGACATTCTTATGTTGTACATAAATACCCAGATTGATCCGGTCCAGTGCATGGTGCTGCTCCTCCCACCATACATTGAAGTTACGGTCGGCCAGCTGCAGATCTGCCTGAGGGAGCAGGAACCATTGTTCCTTCAGGCTTATGAGTAACGAGTAATATCCTGGGTCGGAAGTATCGGCCTGTACTTCGATAGCGGAGAACAGGTTGAGATTATACAAACGTTGGTAAGCCAGATGGCATATAAACGGAACTGAATCCGCAGAGATACTTTGCCCTTCCGGAACATTGATCTCCCGCAGAATGACATAAGTGCGTGTATGCTTATTTCCTTCAACAGAAACCGATTGCAGAACCCGGCGCGCAGTGCCTGCTACGGCAGGTTCCTGCGCATTCGCGAAGGACATAATGGCACAAACCAGTAAGTACAGCAAAAGCGTGCGCTTCCCGGCAGGCAATTTCCGGGTGAATGTCTGCAGGTGGCTTACCATTCATATTCGCGCTCTACCCTGCTCTTCAATCGTTTGACGAGATTGTAGGTTGCAGGGCAATAAGCCAGGTTTTGAATAAAAGTATCATTATAATTGTCGAACGGCTTTTTATGATGATGCGGGAATTCAGCGCAGTCGACAGGACGTACTTCGTAAATACTGCATTTATTATCTGCCTGTAAAAACTGGCAGGGTTGCGTAACATTTACCCAGTCTCCGGCATCTGGTTCTTTATACAGCCATTTCGCCCTGAATTCCTTAGGCGTCATTTGCAGATGGGCGGCAATGCGGATGATATCCTCTTTCGTGAAAGTGGGTGTCATTGTCTTGCAACAATTAGCGCAGGAAAGGCAATCCGTCTCCGCCCAGACCTTTTTATCTTCTTCGGCCACAAGTTCCGGCATTTCTTCCGGAACAATATCATCCAGCTTTTTCAGGAAAGCGGTCAGTTCAAGATGTTCGGAAGCAAGCCTCCGTTTGAATTGAGAAAATTTCATTTAATTATGGTTGGATCGCCCGAGAGGGTTTTGCAGTAGTTCGTTGAATTCATTCATGATGGTGGCTACAATCTCCCCTGCCGGACGGATATCTCCGATCAATGCACTCACCTGTCCTATTTCAAGTTCGCCTTCCTCCATATCTCCGTTGAGCATACCCTGCTTGGCTCTGCCTCTGCCCAGCATTGCTTCCAATGCTTCATTCGACGCACCATTTTTTTCTGCATCCTGGATACGTTCCGCGAAAGAATTATGCAGCAGCCGAACCGGCGTGAGCTTCTTGATGCTGAGCATCGTGTCTCCTTCCTTTGCTTTTACGATCGCTTCTTTAAATGCATTGTGAGAAGATGCTTCGGGTGTTGCCACAAACCTGCTGCCAATTTGTACACCATCCGCACCGAGAATCATTGTCGCCAGCATCGTACGGGCATCATAAATACCACCTGCTGCAATCAGGGGAATGGTGAGTTGTTTGCGCACAGCGGGAATCAGGCAAAGCGTTGTCGTTTCCTCACGACCATTATGACCGCCCGCTTCAAAGCCTTCGGCCACAACTGCATCGCAGCCTGCGTCCTGGCACTTCAAAGCAAATTTGGCGCTGGAAACAACGTGTACTACCGTAATACCCTTTTCCTTAAGCCAATGCGTCCAGGTTTTGGGATTGCCGGCAGAGGTAAATACGATCGGTACCTTTTCTTCAACGATGATCTGCATGATCTCATCAATATTCGGATACAACAGCGGCACATTTACCCCGAAAGGCTTCTGCGTTGCCGCTTTGCATTTACGGATATGTTCCCGCAGCACATCAGGATACATACTGCCTGCTCCGATCAAACCCAGTCCGCCTGCATTTGATACTGCAGCTGCGAGGCGCCAACCACTGGCCCATATCATACCTGCCTGGATAATCGGATATTGAATACCCAGCAATTGCGTTATTCTGTTTGAAAACATGTAAGAGAATTAGGGATTCTTAACAGATGCAATAGTGAACATCTGCACATAATTATCGGCGATCGCTGAAGAAGTCGGGCTGGTAGAAGTGATGATACCAACTGCTGAAAAGCCAGGAAAGCCAGGTGCCGCAAACCACGTGTTCAGATTGGCATTCAGCTGCACGTTCGTTTCCTTATTATTTGCCACAATTGCATTTGTGGAAAGCGGCAAGGTCACTTTGCGTATACCGTAATACGGTTTTGAGAAACCGGCAATGTGATAAATGAGCGGAAAACCGTTGCTCTGCAGCGTACCTTCCATCTTGGCCATGATGTAACCTGTTTTCCAGGTCCAGAACATACCATAGTCTGGACTAAGATCTCCCGTCTGAGCACCGCTTACGTTCCGGGCACTATCCACTCCTATCAGGAATTCCATGGCAACATAATTGCCTGATGGCATTTGCGAAATGGAAAAACTAAGTGAAGACGGTTCTTCTGCCCGTATCAGGTGATAACTCTCATTCTCGGCAAACCTGTTTCCGGATGCATCGACGAATACAACATTGCTGATATAATAATTGAATGTCCGAACCGAATATTCGTCTCCGTCAGGTGCAGCGTAAGGTTCTGTCCTGTTCAGTACCAGATCCTGCGAATCTACCTTATTGTGAAAACTGACTTTCATCGTACCCGCTCCCACGGAGTCTATAGGCGTATTCGGTATCGGATTCTCGGGCAGCGCTTTTTTTCTGCAGGAAGCAAGAGCCAGCGCCATAAGCGCAAAGGAAAACAACTTTTTCATAACAAGGTTTTGATTCAGATCATCCAAAAATACAAACAAGCCCAGTAAAAGCGGGGTCTTTTTTCGAAATGTATCCATATTAATCGCCAACCCGGGAGTAACTTTGCGGCCATGCATTACCTGAGCGTCGAAAATCTGAGTAAATCCTTCGGGATCAGACCCCTGTTTAGCAATATCACCTTTCACGTCAATGAGGGAGACAAAATTGCCCTCATCGCCCGCAACGGGAGCGGTAAATCCACATTACTTAAAATCCTTTCCGGTCAGGATCAGCCCGACAGCGGGAAGGTATGGGTGCATAAAGACGTGAGCGTTGCCCTGTTCGAGCAGGACCCAAAGTTCGAGGAAGACAAAACCGTGGCAGAAAACATTTTCCATGCCGACCATCCGGTTGCAAAAGCAATCGCAGCGTATGAAATGGCATTGGAGCAGGGAGACGCAGGAGCGGAAGCGCTTGCATTTGCGCTGATGAAAATGGACGAATTAAGTGCCTGGGATTTTGAAGCGAAAGTGAAACAGATATTGGGCAAACTGAACATTCATCAGCTGAATCAACCTGTGGGAACACTTTCAGGAGGTCAGCGTAAGCGCGTTGCCCTCGCACAGACGCTTATAGATATCGGATTCGAACACCGCCATATCCTGCTGATTATGGATGAACCCACCAACCACCTGGATGTGGAAATGGTGGAATGGCTTGAGTACTATCTGAACCAGGAAAAAATCACACTGCTGCTCGTTACGCATGACCGTTATTTCCTGGATGCGGTATGCACGGAAATATGGGAACTGGACGGCAGCAATCTCTATGTCTATAAAGGTGACTATGAACGCTATATGGAACAGAAGGCCGCCCGCATCGAAAGTGAGCAGGCGAGCATCGACAAAGCAAAGAATCTGTATCGCAAAGAACTGGAGTGGATGCGCAAGCAGCCCAAAGCCCGCACCACGAAATCCAAAAGCAGGCAGGATAATTTTTATGATGTAGAGGCAAAAGCAAAACAAAAGATAACGGATACCCAGGTGAGCCTTCAGATGAAAATGAACCGGCTCGGAGGAAAGATCGCAGAGATGAAAAAGGTATATCAGTCTTTCGGCGATAAAGTGATTCTGAAAGGCTTTGATTATACTTTCAGCAAAGGCGAGCGACTGGGTGTGATCGGGAAGAACGGTGCAGGCAAATCCACGTTCCTTCAATTGCTGCAGGGCCATATGCAACCGGATTCCGGTAAGATCAATATCGGCGATACGGTGGTCTTCGGGAACTTTTCCCAGCAGGGACTTGAGTTTAAAGAAGACATGCGCGTAATCGAATTTGTCAGAAACATTGCCGAAAATTTCCCGCTGGCTCAGGGCGGAACGCTCAGTGCGGCACAATTCCTGGAATTGTTTCTGTTCGGTCCTGAACAGCAATATACCTACCTGTCCAAATTAAGCGGCGGGGAAAAGAAGCGACTTCAGCTGCTTACCGTGCTGTTCCGCAATCCGAACTTCCTGATACTCGATGAGCCGACAAATGATCTGGACCTTCCGACCCTGGGAGTACTCGAAAGCTTTCTCTCTGATTATCCTGGCTGCCTCCTGATCGTTTCCCACGATCGGTATTTTATGGACCGGCTCGTAGACCACCTGCTGGTATTCGAAGGCGACGGAAAAATCTCCGACTTTCCCGGGAACTACAGCGATTACCGTATATGGGAACGCATAAAAGAGCGGGAAGGACAGCTGCAGCAAAAGGCTGTTACGGAAACCGTTCCCGCCGATACCCAAACGGTCGTTCAACGCCCTGCGGTAAAAAAGAAATTGTCATACAAAGAACAAAAAGAACTGGAACAGATAGAGCGCGAAATGCCATTGCTGGAAAAAGAGAAAGAAGAAATTGCGCAGAAAATGAGCAGTACCACCGGCTACGACGAGCTGCAGAAACTAAGTTTGCGCGCCCAGGAAATCAGCGACACACTCGATATTTATGAGCTGCGCTGGCTCGAACTTAATGACTAAGGATTAACAATCCGGCAGAATCTAAAACATTATATTTGGATAAAGAAATATCAAACTTATGAAACCCTCTCCTATAATGCTGTTGCTGTCTGCCCTCGCGCTAAGCACCGCTTCCTGCAGCAGGAAAGACGATACTTCCGCAGGCAAAGGCGGCAATGCCACACTGGTATGTGCTCCGGCCCATCATGGCGTTTATAAGAATATCACTAACGCTAAGGTATATATCAAGTACAATGCCCAGGATAAGCCGGCAGGCTATGATGACTCCGCAACCTGTGTATGGACTGACGGTAAACCAACGGCGACCTTCAGCGGATTGAAGACAGGAAATTATTACCTGTATTCCAATGGTTATGACACCACGGTTACTTCCGTTGTGGAAGGAGGTATCAGCTACCAGATAAAGACAGAAACCAATCAGACCGTCACCATCCCGGTTACAGAAGGCGATTAATAATGAGCGCATGTTGCGATGTGCATAACATGTGAATTTCTTTATAGCGTCATAGTGATTGGAAATGCGGCACTGATTGCCTTTTTAATAACTTTGAGTAAAACCGGTTTATATGTACGACGACGATAACATGGACGAAGAGCGCAGACCGATAGAAGTATTGATCGAGCGATATGAACAAATAAAAAACGGCGATGGTGCCGGTATGATGGACGAAGAGGATTATGAACGCATCATCGAATATTTTTTCCAGAACAGTAACGACGCGGAGGCATTGCTTGCCTGCGACATTGCGGCCACTTACTACCCTTTTTCCAGCGCCATTCTGCTCTTAAAAGCTGAAATTCTTACCCAGACTCAAAAATACGGTCAGGCACTCAATACACTCGACGATCTTGAGAAATATGACAACGCCAATCTGGGTGCTGTACTGTTGAAATCAGATATATTACTGAGCCAGTCGAAATATGAGTTTGCCGCCTCCTACCTTGCCGAAAGCGCGGAAAAATTTGAAGGGAAAGATAAAATTGAAATACTGCTTGAGCTGGCTGATGTATATGACGAATGTGAATCATTCGAAGAAGTATACCGGACACTGAAACAGGTGTTGAAACTGGATGCGCGGAATGAAGAAGCGTTGCAGAAGATCAGCTTCTGGGCCGAATTTACGGAACAGCTTGAAGATTGTGTACAATTGCATCTCCAGCTCACACAGGAAGATCCATACAGCACGCTTGCCTGGTTTAACCTGGGTGCCTGCTACCAGGGATTGAAAAAATATGAAGATGCAATAGATGCCTATCAGTATTGTGTGGCAATCGATGAAAAATTCGAATTTGCCTACCGCAATCTGGCAGACGCCTACATGCGGCTGAAGCAATATGATAATGCACTTGAGGTATTACAAAAGCACCTGGAAATAGGTAAGCCTGAAGATGTGATATTTGAGGCGATGGGCTATTGCTGGGAAAAACAGAAAAACTTTTCCCTGGCACGGCATTATTACCGGCAGGCATCTAAGCTGAGTCCCGAGGATGATGTTATTTTCTTTAAGATCGGCGAAACTTACGCACGCGAGAAAGACTGGGAAAAAGCGATGAAAGCGTATTCGGTAGCACTGAACATCAACAAGGAAAATGCAACTTATTGCCTCGCGATCGGAAACTGCCTGATGGAAATGAATGTTCCGAATGAAGCGCTCCTGTGCTACGTGAATGCCGTTCGCCTGAAACCGAACGTAAAAACCACCTGGATTGCTTTAATACGCGGCCTGTTCTTCGCAGGTCATTTCGAAGAAGCACTGACGCAACTGGAAGTGGCAAAAAGTAATTGTGGCGACAAACCCGACTTTTACTATCTGCAGGCAGCTGTATTGTTCGAAATCGGGAAAACCAAGGAAGCACTGGTGCAACTCGAAAATGGCTTGTCCGGCAGTATCTCCAGGCTGAAGCTGTTTACGCAGCTGAACCCGGATTTTATCAAGCGGAATGCCGTGGCAGAATTGATTTCCCGCTATAAGAAGAAATAATAAAGCAATGCTCTTCTGTAAAGAGCCTCTTATAGGATGCCTGTCTGTAACCGGACAGGCATTTTTGTTGGTTTACAGCATAGTATTTGCTTCAAAACCTTACATTTGCTGAAACGGCGTACTCCTAATAATTTGTTAATATCCTTAAAACCCACAAAGTACCCAACCTTTTTCCACATTGCGGCGTCTTTTCTATTGTATGATTTTTTTAAAACCGTAAATCAAATTGCCTATAGAAATATCATACACACAAGCACCTGAACCTGAAAACCTTAACACTATTATCGCTCAATGCGCCTGTAATGACCGGGGAGCTCAGGAAAAGTTGTACAAGATGTTTCAGCCGAAGATGTTGTCCATGGCCATACGCTATATGAACGACCGCTCTATGGCCGAGGACGTTGTGAATATGGGATTTCTGAAATGCTTTCAAAAAATTGAAAAGTATACCTTTCAGGGGTCTTTTGAGGGATGGTTACGAAAAATTGTATTACGTACCGCGCTGGATACGCTCAGAAGCAATGAACGGTACAACGAAAAAGTAATATTTGTTGAAAAAGAACAGCTTATAGAGAAAGACCATGGAGACAGAATGTATTACGATCAGTTGGTACAACTCGTGAATACATTGCCGAAAACAACCAGATTAGTATTCAATTTAAGTGTTATGGAAGGGATGCAGCATAAGGAAATAGCGGAAGAATTAGGGATAAGTGAAGGGACTTCCAAATGGCATTTGAGTGAGGGACGGAGAATTCTCAAAGAGAAAATTGAAAAATTGAATTTACACCATTAAAAATGTACTGCCTTAATGAGTAAGGAGATGATGAACATAGATGATTTCGTGCGGGAAAGGCTCGGGATGCATTCCGAAAAGGAAGATCCAAATGCCTGGCTCAAAATGAAAGCATTATTGGACGAGGAGATGCCTGAACGGGCGGTACCGTTCTATTTCAGGCTAAGAAAACCCCTGGCCTTCATGGGTGTGGCACTGCTTTTAGGAGCGCTTTGCGTCGGCGGATATGAAGTCAGCGGACTACGCGCACGCAGAGCCGGCAGTCCCGGAGGTTCGGCAGAAATGACTTCATCGGTAAGATCTGCTGCAAGCGGAAACGGAATTGCACCTGTTACTTCTTCTAATAATAATAGTACTACAGCCCCTGTTAACAGCCCCATCACACCATCTGCGGACGAAAACCGCATTGCAGATTCAGGCAATCCCGCCCAGTCCCGCAATGTCCACACCAACGCCGGCAACCATTCGCTGGTGTCACCAGATCATCACAGACAACCTGATCACGCTAAAAACAATGAGGCTCATTCAGCCCCTGTAAACCCGACCCCTGAACACAATACAGTAACAGCGTCTGCTCAGCCGGATGGTGTAGTTGCAGACAATACGCTCCGGAAAATCAGACAGGCAGTTGATCTGTCAAAGCGATCCGGGGCAACAACCGCTGAAAAGCAACATGCAGCAACTACTGCGAAATCATCTGCAAACGGCGATACTCCCGAAACTATTACCGGAAAACAAATTACAAAACAAACCACTGCAACTGCAAGCAACCACAGCCAACAGCTTCATACAGAAAGCATTGCACAGACTGGGAAGCCGATGACCGGTTCCGGATCGGACAAACCGATTCAACCGAACGGCTCATCTCTTCCTGAGGCCGATAAATCAGAGAATCAGGATGCACGCCGTCGCGACTCTATGAATACCCTGAGCGTTGTGAATAAACCGGTAATGAAGGATCGCAGATCTAAAACCGTCTCTTTTGTAACCGATACAGTGCAGGAATCAAAAATTGCGCTGCCGGAAACGCCATCAGCAGTTACGGAAAATACAGGGTATGCGATCGGCAATACCGATGCTGCACCTGATAAAAAAGAGCTGAAACAAGCCGAAAAAGAAAGTAAAAAAGTCAATAAAACTTTGTCTCAGACCGAAGCCAAGCATCAGGCTGACGTATTTAACGGGGCAACTCCAAAAGGACTGTCGACTGCTGACAACACAGTTGCTGCAGCTGCTCAGAATACAACGGTGAGCGGAAAACGGAAAAATGCTATTGCTAAATTTATAGAGCGGCTGGACATACCGGGCAAAGCGGAAGAAGCCAAACGCAGCGTTCGCAATGCTGACTATTATTTCGGGTTCTCTGCGGGCGGCAACTATTCGCTCTCATCGGTCAATGACTTCAAAGGATTCCAGTTCGGCCCCACAGGCGAAATCGTATTCAACAAGCGTTGGAGCTTCTTTGCGGCATTGCGCTATTTTAACCGGAGCGGCGCAAACCACCAGGTAAATGACAATTACTCCAAAGAGGTTTCCAGCAATGTGGCCGACAGTATACGTGGAGCGAATTACTATTTCACCATATTCAACGATTCCACATCGCGGCACTTCACATTCTCTACTGTGCAAAGCCTGGAATTACCGCTTACCTTCCGATATGCAATCCGGAATTTTTACCTGATGACCGGCATGAACGTGGTATTTACGCTTCCCGTAAACGTTGAGCTGTACGAGAAAAATGAAGGAGTGCAAAGTTCCCGTGTGATAGCGACAAACAGCACCAACAAACCAATACTTGAAGAAAACAGCGGTACCTATTCCACTAAGGACTTTAAAGGCCGCCTGGGACTTGGCTATATCGTTGGAGCAGGATATCGTTTTGCACCAGCCTGGCACGCAGACCTGCAACTCACAAATACATTCTGGGACGCATCAGGTCAGGCAACGGCAAAAGAAATTTCGAAAAACTTCTTCCGTATCCCGTCAGTGCAATTATCCATAGGCTTCCAGTTCAACAGAGGCAGCAAACGCACAACGTTCGGGCCGACGGATAACCAGACACGATAGTTTATTCTTGTTTTTGTATAAAGGTTGAAGAGGCAGAGCAGGTAGCGATACCTGCTTTGTCTTTTTATATATTGCAGCTGCTCTTGCGATTCGCTATTTCGGGGAGCACATGTCAGAAAAAAACACCACTTTTACGGTATGGTTACAGTAAGAAACCTGGTCAGGAGATTTGGTACATTAAGCGTCGTGAATGACGTATCGCTTGATATAGCAAAAGGAGAGTTGGTGGCGATCACCGGTGCCTCGGGAGCCGGGAAGAGTACATTGCTGCACCTGATGGGCGCGCTGGACAGCCCGGATAGCGGTACCGTACGCATCAATGGCATCGATGTATTCGGCTTATCCGCGAAAAAACAGGCAAAGTTCAGGAATGAGCAACTGGGATTTGTATTCCAGTTTCATCACCTGCTGCCGGAATTTACGGCTGTAGAAAATGTGGCCATGCCGGTATGGATAGCCGGAAAATCCAGGCAGGAAGGATTGGATCGCGCTCAGGAGCTACTGGAACTTGTGGGCTTAAGCGCGCGTACCAAACATAAACCTTCGGCGTTATCGGGAGGAGAGCAGCAACGGGTGGCGATTGCACGGGCGCTGGCCAATAAGCCCGCTGTGATCATGGCCGACGAGCCTACGGGAAATCTGGACAGCGCCAATGCAGAAGCTGTACACAACCTTTTCGTCGATTTACAGCGGCAATTGGGTCAGACCTTCATTTTAGTGACCCATAATACGGGTCTGGCTGCAATGGCCGACCGTCATCTGGAAATGCGTGACGGCAGGATCGTTTCCGAAAGCCGCGATAGAGGCGCATAAGAGTTACCGATTGTTTTTAAAGAAAGATGGAAAAATCCTTTTTGAATACGCCAAAAAGTATATTTTTGCACTCATAAATTTTAAATGCACAAGCTATGTCTGAAATTGCAAACCGCGTAAAGAAAATTATCGTTGACAAATTAGGAGTTGACGAATCAGAAGTAAACAACGAGGCCAGCTTCACCAACGATCTCGGCGCAGATTCTTTGGATACAGTTGAGCTGATCATGGAGTTCGAAAAAGAATTCAACATTTCTATTCCTGATGAACAAGCTGAAACTATTACCACTGTAGGTCAGGCAGTTTCATATCTGGAAGAACACGTAAAGTAATTTAACCCCCTCTTTTTTTATTTGATGAAGTTTCCGTTTAAACGAGTAGTCGTTACCGGTATCGGTGCCCTTACTCCATTGGGCAATAATGTACCTGCATATTGGGAAAACCTGGTCAATGGTGTATCGGGCTCCGATTTCATCAAGCAATTCGATGCCTCTAAATTCAAGACTCGTTTTGCTTGTGAGTTGAAAAATTTCAACCCTGAAGATTATTTCGAACGTAAAGAAGCCCGGAAACTCGATCGCTTCACTCAGATCGCAATGGTTGCGACCGATGAAGCGGTTAAAATGGCTGGTCTGGATACGGCAGACATCGACAAAGACCGTATTGGCGTGATCTTCGGATCCGGTATCGGCGGGATGATCACCTTCATTGAAGAAATGAAGAATTTCGCATCCGGAGACGGAACCCCACGCTTCAATCCTTTCTTTATTCCTAAGCTTATTCTCGACATTGCTGCCGGTCATATTTCCATGAAATACGGCTTCCGCGGTCCGAATTTTGCCACAGTAAGCGCCTGCGCCACCTCTACAAACGCCCTGATCGACGCTTTTACCTATGTACGCATCGGTAAAGCAGACGCGATCATCTGCGGCGGTTCTGAAGCGGTGGTTACGGAAGCCGGAATCGGCGGATTCAATGCAATGAAAGCGCTCAGCGAACGCAACGATGATCCTAAAACAGCCAGCCGTCCCTTTGATGTGGATCGTGATGGATTTGTACTGGGAGAAGGAGCGGGAGCGATCGTTGTTGAAGAATACGAACATGCAAAGCGCCGCGGCGCAACCATCCTTGCTGAAATTGCCGGCGGTGGTATGAGTGCCGACGCCTATCACCTGACAGCACCTCATCCTGAGGGGCTCGGAGTAATCAATGTGATGCGCAATGCACTGGAAGATGCGGATATGCAGGCTTCAGATATCGACTACATCAACGTTCACGGTACATCCACACCGCTTGGCGATGTAGCCGAGATCGGCGCTATCCTGAATGTATTCGGAGAACATGCTTACAACATGAACATCAGCTCTACGAAATCTATGACAGGCCACCTTCTGGGAGCCGCCGGAGCTATTGAAGCAGTTGCCAGTATCAAAGCGGTGATGCACGACATTATCCCTCCGACCATCAACCTGTTCAACCTGGATCCTCAAATCGACAGCCGGCTGAATCTCACCCCAAATGTGGCGCAAAAACGCACCGTACGTGCTGCGGTTTCCAACACATTCGGATTCGGTGGACACAATGCCTCTGTAATTTTCAAAAAAATCCAAGACTAAACGTTTGTGCGGCGGGTACTTACACGGTTAAAGAATCTGTTTCTCCCCGATAAAGAACTGTCTGCCCAACTCGAACACCTGCTGGGGTTCAAACCCAAGCATTTGCCGTATTATCAGCTGGCCTTGCTGCACCGCAGTAAGAACGATGAGCTTGCGCGCAATAACGAGCGGTTGGAATTCCTCGGAGATGCCTACCTGGGCGCAATTGTGGCAGAATACCTGTTCAAAAAGTATCCCACACAGTCGGAAGGCTATCTGACAGAAATGCGCTCGCGTATCGTGCGCCGCGAAACCCTGAACAATGTAGCCAACCGAATGGGCCTTCAGAAGCTCGTACAATACAATACACAGGACAGGGGCATCGAACGCAGCCACATCTTCGGTAATGCGCTGGAAGCGCTTGTAGGGGCCGTTTACCTCGATCAGGGATATGCACGTACCCGCACCTTTGTGATCAAGCAGTTCCTTCACGCGTATGTGGACGTGGAAATGATGGCCAGCACAGACACCAACTACAAGAACCAACTCCTGAACTGGGCTCAGACCAACCGGCAGAGCCTCAGCTTCGAACTCATGACCGATAAACGGGAGGGTGCCCGGCGCATGTTTACGGTAGGAATCTTCCTCAATGACGCATTATTTTGCGAGGGAACGGCTTACAGCAAAAAAGAAGCCGGCCAGGTGGCAGCACGTAAAGCACTGGAACTTATCGCCGGCAATCATTAGTGCCGGGAAACAATCAATTTTTATTGCGCAGGTAATATATCGATCACTCTCATCTGGAGTGCGGTATTGCCATTAAACTCATTTTCGTCGAGCGTAAACACGATGTCAAACGGGCCTGCCTGTGTGTATGAGAATTTATCCGCCAGGCGGAACCCGATCCCTTCCATAATAATCCCCCTGCGGTTATGCACGCTGAAACGGATATGCTGATCCTTTACAATGCGCGTCCCGTTCTGATAGTCCCATACATGCCTCACACGAAAAACCGGGCGCATATTGGTGGGGCCGAAAGGTGCAAATTGTTTGAGGATGTTATAGAAAGCAGGCTTTATGTCTTCCAGCAGGATATCCGCATCTATCGCGATTTCCGGTGTCAGCAGGCGTCTGTCGATACGGCGCGAAACCACTTCTTCAAAGCGCTGCACAAACTCTCCGTATTTGCCGTCTTTAAGGGTAACACCGGCGGCGTAGAAGTGCCCTCCGAAATTCTCCAGCAGATCGGCACACTCGCACAACGCTTCGTATACATTGAAGCCCTGCACCGACCGGGCAGAACCAGATATCTTTCCACTGCTGCCGGTAAGGATAATCGTGGGGCGATAGCAATAATCAAGCAACCGGCTCGCAACAATGCCCACCACCCCTTTATGCCAGTTTTCGCGGTATAAAACAGTGGAAACCTTACGTGGGAGCAAGGGATCGCCTTCGAGGATACCCATCGCTTCTTCCGTTATCGCTTTATCCACTTCTTTACGCTCGTCGTTATCAGAGATCAATTCTCCAGCAAGCGCATAAATTTTCCCCGGATCCTGTTCGATGAACATGTCCACAGCTTTGCGGGCATCATCCATACGCCCGGCAGCATTGATCTTCGGACCAATAGCAAAAACCAGATCCGACAGGCAGATACGTTTACTGAGTCCCGATATATCTTTCAGGGTTTTGATCGAAAGGCTCGGATTATCATTTGCATTCGACAAACCGAAATAAGCCAGGAGTCGGTTTTCGCCGTCTACCGGAACGATATCTGCAGCAATGCTTGTTGCAACAAGATCCAGGTATTGGTATACCGTGGAATTATCGAGCTTCCATGCCGTCGCAAGCGCGCTGATCAGCTTAAAGCCGATCCCGCATCCGGAAAGTTCTTTGTAAGGGTAAAGGCAGTCTTCCTGCTTCGGATTCAGGATCGCGTAAGCGGGGGAATCTGCGCTCCGGGGGTATGGTGGTCGCAGACGATCACATCCACTCCCTTAGACTGCGCATATGCAATCAGGTCTACCGATTTGATCCCGCAATCCAGCGTGATCATCAGCGTATATCCGTTATCGATCGCAAAGTCAACCCCCTGCTTCGAAATACCGTATCCTTCCCGGTAACGGTGCGGGATATAGTAAGATACATTGGTGCCTTCACGCTGTCGGAGGAAAGAGTACATCACGGCCACGGCAGTGGTTCCATCCACGTCGTAGTCCCCGTAAACAAGAATCCGTTCGTGCCACTCCACAGCCTCAGTTATCCGCGCAACTGCCTTATCCATTCCTTTCATCAGAAAAGGATCGTGCAGCATACCCAGCTCCGGACGGAAAAAGCGTCTGGCGGCTTCGTAGTCATCGATGCCGCGCAACACAAGCAGACGGCACAGAACAGGATGGATCTGCAATGCCTGATGCAGATCATCCACCTTGCGGGAATCGGCAGGTTTCAGTACCCAGCGTCTATTTACGAGCGGCAGGGCCAAAGTCCAGGTCTTTTACGGAAGTGTGGTATGCAGCAACCCAATCCTTTAGCTGATCACCAAAAGCGGCGGTCTCAAAAATGGTTTTAAGGTTGGGGACATTCATTACGCGCTCCAGAAGTGCATCCTGGGCCTTGATACATTTCATCACCGTATCATAGGGTGTATGACTGAAGGAGACCATTTCATAAATGGAGATAAACTGTTCGGGGAACATTTTACCCAATTCCTTTTCCAATCGCTTTCTTTCCAGGAATACAGGATCTGCAACTTTATCGCGCATCTCCACGAAGTTCATGATCGCCAGTTCGCCGACTGCATCACCGTTACATTTACGCTTTTGCTCGTACGCGCCCAGTATTTTCGACCAGTCGTCACCGTACTCGTCCATCAACCCAAGCAGCACTGTACAATCTTCGAAACCTGCGTTCATACCCTGTCCGTAGAAAGGCACAATGGCGTGTGCTGCATCTCCGATCAATGCGCTTTTATCACCCATATGCCATGGGAAGATGCGAGTGGTGATCAGAGAAGCTGTCGGGTTGTTCCGGAAGTCTTCCAGCAGCGTAGGCATCAGCTCGACTGCATCCGGAAAATTCTTCAGGAAAAATGCCTGTACTTCAGCGTCCGATTTCAATGCCGCAAACGAAGCTTCCGCTCCTTCAAACGGGAAGAAAAGCGTGCAGGTGAAACTTCCGTCGGTATTAGGCAAAGCTATCAGCATGTAATTATGTCGCGGCCAGATATGGAGAGCTTCCTTTGCAAGGCGGAATCCACCGTCTTCGGCCGGCGGAATAGTAAGTTCTTTGTAACCATGCGCAAGATAAAACTGCGAAGCATCCACGCGGTCCGCAGTAACATAGCCGCTGCGCAATGCAGAGAAAGCACCATCCGCACCAAACAGCAGATCGGCCTGTACTTTTACTTCTTTATCTTCATGCTGGAAGGTAAGTTCGTTGGTATGCACATTCACGTGCGTACAGCGATGATCGAAGAATATAGTTGCCCCCGCTTCTTCTGCAACGGTCATCAGCTTCTTATTAAGCTCACCGCGACTAACAGAATAAATTGCCTCGTTGTTTTTACCATATTGCTGGTAAGCAGCACTTCCGTCAGGCATGTGCAGGCTGCGTCCGAACATCGGAATAGCGATGGGCTCTATCGCCTCTTTGATACCGGCAATTTCCAGCGCATTCCATCCGCGCACACTCACAGCAAGGTTGATCGACCGACCGGCAGCGATACGTGCGCTGCGCATGTCAGGACGACGTTCGTATATCGTGACTTTATAACCTTTTTTGCTGAGAATCACTGCGAGCAGAGAGCCAACTAGGCCGGCTCCCAGGATGGTGACAGATCTGGACATATCATTTGATTTTTGCGGAACAAAAGTAACAGACTATTTGCAAAAGAGGGAATGAATCGAAAAATATAGATATGATGTTTACGAACTACCGGAAACACCATTTTTAACCATATTATCAGCGGCTTTAATAAAATGCGGATTACCTTTGCATCTCCTATTGTAAACAATATAATTTTATGCATAACGGACACTTTCATTACCACCAACCCGTAAACGAACCGGTACTTTCCTATGCTCCCGGAAGCCGCGAACGCAAAGCGTTGCAGGAAGCCCTGAAAACACTGAAAAGCAAAACCCATGACATCCCGATGTACATCGGTGGCAAAGAAGTGCGCAGCAATAAAACTTTTACATTGCGTGCACCACATGAAACCGCTCATGAGATCGGACAGTTCCACGTAAGTGACAGAAGTCATATCAATCAGGCTATCGAAGCAGCACTTGCAGCACGTGAACGTTGGGCCAACACCTCATGGGAACACCGTGCTTCCATTTTCATGAAAGCCGCAGAATTGCTTGCTACCAAATACCGTTTTGTGATGAATGCAGCAACGATGCTCGGACAAAGCAAGAATGCGTTCCAGGCAGAGATCGACAGCGCCTGTGAACTGATCGACTTCCTGCGCTTCAATGTGCATTTCCTTTCCAATATTTACAGCGAGCAACCGATATCTCCGCAAGGCTTCAACAACCGTATCGAATACCGTCCGCTGGAAGGTTTCGTGGTGGCGATCACTCCTTTTAACTTCACAGCCATCGGCGGAAACCTTCCGACTGCTCCCGCGATGTGCGGTAATGTGGTAGTATGGAAACCGGCCAATACGCAGGTGCTTGCGGCTTCTATCTTCATGCAGATTCTTATCGAAGCCGGATTGCCTGCAGGTGTGATCAACCTGATCTATCCTTCCGGAAGCGAAATCGGTGATATATGTTTCAATCATGCAGATTTTTCCGGCATTCACTTTACCGGATCTACGGGCGTATTTCAGCAGATATGGAGCACGATCGGAGCGAACATCGGCAAATACAAAACGTATCCGAGAATCGTAGGTGAAACAGGCGGAAAAGACTTTGTATTTGCACACCCTACCGCCAACGCGGATGCCGTAGTGGCGAATCTGGTGCGTGGCGCATTCGAATATCAGGGACAAAAATGCTCTGCTGCCTCACGTGCTTACATACCTTCCAATCTGGCCGAAGAAATCAAATCCAAACTGATTGCAGAGATCAAAACCCTGAAAATGGGGCCCGTGGATGATTTCACCAATTTCGTGAATGCGGTGATCGACGAAAAATCGTTCGACAAACTGGCATCTTATATCGACAATGTCCAAAACAGCAATGGTGCAGCTAAAATTATTGCTGGCGGGGGCTACGATAAATCCAAAGGCTGGTTTATTGAGCCTACTGTCATTGAAGCTTCCGATCCGAAATATGTAACTATGTGCGAAGAGCTGTTCGGACCCGTTCTGAGCCTCCACGTGTATGAAGCAGACCAATGGGAAGCAATGCTGAAAGTGGTGGATGAAACCTCCCCTTATGCCCTTACCGGTGCTATTTTTGCGCAGGACCGCTATGCGCTCGAGGCCATGACGCAAAAGCTCACCAATGCCGCGGGTAATTTCTATATCAACGACAAACCGACCGGTGCTGTGGTAGGACAACAACCATTCGGCGGTGCGCGTGCATCCGGAACGAATGATAAAGCAGGTGCTCCGCTCAACCTCTACCGCTGGCTGAGCTTCCGTACCATCAAAGAAACATATGTACCGGTGACAGATTACCGTTATCCGTTTCATCAGGCAGATTAGTTTTAACACAGCCTGAACGAAATATGAACTAATTTACAGTATTATCAAATCTGATTCAATCAATGAGTACACACAATTTTTCGGATTACCGCGTGGAGGAAACAACGATCAATGTTGGTAAAACAGCATCTGCTACGTATATGTCTCAGGTGTTCCTGTGGATGTTTGCTGCGCTTGGGATTTCCGCAGTCTTCGCATTTCTTTTTGCTTCGTCCCCTTCTTTGCTGAGTGCACTGGTGCATTTCAATCCGGCCACAGGCCGCGGTGGGCTCAGCATCCTGGGCTGGGCGGTGATGCTCGCTCCGATCGGCTTTGTTATGATGATGAGCTTTGCTTTTCAGCGTTTGTCGTATGGTGCGCTTGTGGCATTGTTCCTCGCATACTCCGCTATCAACGGGATCAGCTTCAGCTTTATATTGCTGCAGTTTACTGCAGGCTCGGTTATTTCGTGCTTCCTTTCCGCAGCAGTAATGTTCGGGGTGATGGCAGTAATGGGCTATACAACGAAGAAAGACCTTACTTCATTCGGCCGCATTCTTTCAATGGGTCTGATAGGCATCCTTGTTGCTATGGTGATCAATTTCTTCATGCATAGCAGCGGATTGGACTACCTGATCAGTATTGTAGGCGTGGGTGTATTTGTAGGGCTGACAGCATGGGACGTACAGAAACTGAAGAACATCGGCACGGGTGTGGAATACGGTGAGATCTCCGCTTACGATGGTAAAAAGATCGGGATCCTGGGCGCGTTGACGCTTTACCTCGACTTCATCAACATCTTCCTGTTCCTGCTTCGTTTGTTCGGTTCACGCAGAGATTAAAACAACCGCATTTTCAAACAATAATCTAAAAGGCCGCCGTTGGGCGGCTTTTTTATTGCCTTTACCACGTGTGGCCACATTTTTGATATAAAAACATTATTTTGAGAAGAATGAACGATCGAAAGGCTTGAGGACACTATGACTATGCGGCGTTTCCTGTTACTATTATCACTATTACTCCTTATTTTTTTCCGGCACACTACTGCGTTTGCCCAGAAAAAGAGTACCGGTTTAAAATCGCTCGATGAGCAGGCGGCCGAGATACTCGCGCGGCCGGAAATCAAAGCGGAAAGAGAAAGGCTCCGGTTATTTACGGATTCCCTGCTCCGGCGCAATGAACATTCCGACAGCAGTATTGCTGCAGTGAAACATCCGAAACACATAAAGGGAATCATCCGTGATTTCAACACTGGTGAAGGTATCCCATTTGCCCAGCTGCTGTTCCCGCATAGTGCGGAAGGCATTGCCACAGAGCTTAACGGAAGCTTCGACTGGCTGCCGGCTTCTATCCCCAACGATAGTTTGCGCATCAGTGCTTTGGGTTATAAAACATTGTTCCGGCGTATTGATACAAGCGGTGAGGAAATTATCCTCTCTTTTGAATTATCCCGCTCCGACAATCTGCTGAGGGAAGTAATTATACGCCCGGGAGAAGATCCCGCTATTGCTCTTGTCAAAAAAGTGATCCGCAGCAAACCTCAAAACAATCCGGACAAGTACATCAACTATAAATACGAGCTGTACAATAAGCTGGAACTGGATCTGGTAAGAATGACACGTGAACAGTTTCAGAAAATTCCGATGATGAAACCTTTTGCGTTTATCTTCAACAACGTAGATTCTTTCTCGGAAGAAACACCCTTCCTTCCCTTGTTCCTCACGGAAACTTTATCGGATTATTATTTTCAGCGCAACCCGAAAAAAAATAAGGAGATCGTGAAGGCGAGCGAAGTAAAAGGTGTCAACAATGAAAGCGTAACGCAGTTTCTCGGAGGTATGTACCAGCAGATCAATCTGTACAACAACTTCATCGATGTATTTGGCAGGCAGTTCGTAAGTCCGGTAAATAATAACGCTCCGTTTTATTACCGCTACCAGATCAGGGACACCCAATACGCTTACGGATACCGGCTGATTCTCGTACAGTTTGAGCCCAGGCGCGATGCAGAGAACTGTTTCGTCGGTGATATGTGGATCGCAGATTCTGTTTATGCATTGCAGCGCGTGAGTCTGGATGTTTCTAAAAACGCCAACCTGAACCTGGTGAACCGTGTGAGCCTGTATCAGGAATTTGCACCGGTGGGAGATACGCTCTGGTTCAATGTGAAGGATAAATTCATTGCAGATTTTACGGTGCCTTACGGTGGCAAAAAAATGCCCGGATTTATTGGCCGCAAAACCACCTCTTACAAAAATATCCTGCTGAATGACAGCAGTGTCGCGGAATTCGTAAACGACAAAAAACTGAAACAGGATGTGATCGTACTGGAAGACGCAAGGGAAAAAAGTGCGCAATACTGGGCATCCGCAAGACATGATTCGCTGGATAAAAATGAGAAGGCCATCTATGCCACGATCGACACTTTGAATGCTATGCCGATCTTCAACCGCACAAAAAACTTCATCCTGTTTCTCACGAAGGGCACGCAGAACTTCGGGCCTTTTGAGTTCGGCCCTTATTGGTCGGTATACAACACTAATCCGATCGAAGGAAATCGCTTCCGCTTTTCCATGGGAACCAATCCTAAATTATTCAGGGATATTTACCTCAACGGGTACCTGGCGTATGGTACCGCAGACAAACGCTTTAAATACAAACTGGCAGGCTTGTGGCTCATAAACAGGCACCCGAGAGAGCGACTCTATGTTTCCTATACGTCAGATCTGGATCGCAGCATCAGCTACTATTCGGAAGCCGCCACAGACAACTTTCTGAGCAACATGCTGCGCAAACGTTATCTTCCGTTCAAGCTCGCGTTTGTAAAAGATCTGCGTGCCGAGTATTACAAAGAATATTTCAATGGATTCAGCCATGAGCTGAGTTTGCTGCGTAAAGATTTTAATCCTTACGATCCGCTGCCCTCAGCCGGTATATTTCAGGACAATAATGGTCAGACGATTGATCATGTGACCAATACGGAGATAGGTATCCGGTTGCGGTTTGCCTACAAAGAGAAATTCCTTGAAGGAGATTACTACCGACTGAGTCTGGGCAGTAAATATCCCATCGTATCGCTCCGGTATGCAGTAGGGCTTAAAGGCGTGCTGGGCAGCGACTACGGGTACCACAAACTCACCATGAATGTTTCAGACATCCTGCATCTGCCGCATCTGGGAACGATTTCCTACAATGTTTTTGCCGGTAAACATTTCGGAGTGCTGCCGTACCCGCTGCTGGAAGTGCATCCGGGCAACGACTATTATTACTACAGTCCTTATGCATTCAGCATGATGAACCGGTTTGAATTCCTGAGCGACACGTATGCCGGATTTATGTTCGAGCACAACATCGGCAGCGGTCTATTTGGCTACGTTCCTCTGTTAAAGCGTGTGAAGCTGCGCCAGTTCTGGACCCTGAAAAGTGCGATCGGTTCACTCTCGCCCGAAAACAAGTCATTGAATCTGAATAAAGGGTTTGAATTCAAAACGCTGCAATCTTCTCCGTACGTGGAAATAGGTACGGGTGTCGATAATATATTTCAGTTGTTCCGGATCGACTTTGTATGGCGTGTGGCGCCGCACCCGCTTGCAAATGAGCCGCTGGAAAACAGGTTTGGTATTTTCGGAAGCTTCCGTGTTGGATTTTAATATGCCCCTATATTGGATGGTCCCTGATCATCCAGATTGGACCCGTACAAAGGAGCCAGACCTGCATTCTTCGCAGGGGATCCGTCTTTCAGACGATAGTTCCATTTATCGGTATCGTCAAATAACGGATCTGTGTTGAAAATACAATTAAGGAATGTGACTGCCGTGTTATAGCTTTTGGCTTTGACCAGGCAATTTTCAATTTGCACGTCAAATGCAGTGATGCCGGCATTCTTGTTATTGCAGATCAATTCATCGTCGAGCGAACCATAGATGATACAATTGCGCATCCGCGCTTTCAGGTCACCGGGAATAAAACCTGTGTTGCTTGTGTCAAGATAATTCAGGAAGCTTACGACGGGAGCGTCAGAATGCGTCACCCAGCGGCTGCCATAGTTTACAAATGTGCATTGACTGAAATCGACGTTGCCCCCCTGATACACACCGATGTTCTGCGAGCCGCAGGTAGTAATAAGCGAGTTCAGCATTTTTACTTTACCGCCGAATGTCAGCAGACCATAACCAAAAGAGTTTTGAATAGCGCAGTTCTCAATAAGAACACCGTCGGCGGGATCGGAAACCAATGTATTATTGTCTACCTGGATAGCCGCCGGCTGTACATAAGCTGTGGTGCCGCTTGAAAAAGTAAGAGAAGTGGAAGCTCCGCCGTTCTTGATAATGACCCAGCGCAGCCGGTTATTCTTACTGTCGCTTGTAAAGTAGAGCCCCCCATTCCCCGGGAAGATCGAGGTAAGAGAAATAAGACCTGTCGATACGGTCGCTCTGGAAGATTACGCTGTCATTTTTTGTACCGTTGATGATCAGCGATCCTTCGATGAACAAACGGGAGTTGGGGTGAACATAAATGCGCGTGCCCGCCTCTACTGTCAGTACGCTGCCTTTCGTTACGTTAGGATTGTTCAGTATCACGTAAGGCAGTCGGTTGTCCCAGGTCTCCGTGCCAATGGTATCGTATACGTAACGGGCGTTCTGACCGAATGCGACAACCGGTACTGTAAAGTCCTTTCCGTTGAGCGTGGCAACCAGCTTATCTTCCACAAGAAAAGGAGACAGGTCAGAATTGGGATCTATAGTCACCGTGCTGTACACATACATGCTATCGTGCGCTGCCAGCCGCTGTTGGGTTACTTCATTTCCGGAGATACCGTTTACATTCAGATGAAAAGGAGAAGCGGAGCCTTTTTCGAGCCGCACAGAACTTACGGTTACCGGCTGATCCTGGTCGTTGTATAATTTGATCTTATAGGTGGCGCTGCCTACCGATGTGAAAACGGTATCGAACAGCAAGGTATCCGCCGAAAAACGCAAAGCTCCGCCATCTGTCAGCAAAGCCGTTTTTTTACAGCCGGAAAGTGCTACTCCGGCGACGAAAGCGAGCATTAATACAAACAAACTGTTTCTGAATATGATCATGGTATTAGTAGTATCGGACTGCACCGTTTCGTGCGAAATTACACTTTTTGCCGCGCGCATCACTACAAAACGTTCTTTAGAAGATTTTCGTATATGAGCGTTTTGAGTACCTTTGTATCAAACAAAACATATATGAAACACACTTTACGCACTACACTCACCCTGCTGGCCATCGGCCTTTTTACCCTCAGCTCCTGCAACAAGCTGAAGGACCTTGCCAAAGTGACGCTGAATATCCAGAACGAGGACGGTGAATTCGATATTCCTGCTACCAGCAGTCTGATCGATATCGTGATTGAATCCAACGATGTACACCTGAATCTGGACAGTATGATCTCTGCCCAAAACAGTAAAGTAAGTTCCAAAAACGTAAAGGAAGTACACATCAAATCCTGCCAGCTGAAATTAACCAACGGAACTGCAGACAATAATTTTTCTGCGCTGCAATCCTGCAAACTGGAAGTGAAATCCAATGTGAATACTACTTACATCGCGCTTGCCCAGATGGATAGCAATCCGGACAGCGCAGCGTATGTATTGAATCTTCCGGTGAACGACCAACTGGAACTGAAGGACTATTTTCTGAGCGCAAACACATTTTCATACCGCATCAGCGGCAAAACAAGAAAACCCGTGACAGCTCCGTTGCATTGCCAGATAATTGTGAACTACTCATTGGTCGCAGGCTTATAAGTGCCACAGACAATAATAGTATATCAGGGCTGCCTTTGCTGTAAGGCAGCCTTTTTTATGATCTGCGCTGCATCGGGATCAGACAGACAGCAACCGCGCCACGAAGTTTTCCCATGAGTATTTTTGCTTCTCCAGAATAAGGGACGCATGCATTACCGAGTGATCCGGTAGTTGCAGGAAACGGTCGATGGCGGTTGCGATGGAATCCGGCGTGGGATCGGCAACAAAGCCTACCCTTCCATCGGGAACATTTTCGGCGAGTCCGCCCACATTCGTTACAACCATAGGCTTTTCGAAATGATACGCTATCTGCGTAATGCCGCTCTGGGTGGCAGTCCTGTAAGGTTGCACAATCAGGTCTGCCGCACAGAAATAATAGCGCACCTGATCGTTCGGAATAAACTCAGTGAACAAATGCACGCGGCCTTCTAATCCTTTAGACCGGATTATATCAGTATAAAAAGAGGCATCACCATAAAATTCCCCGGCCACAATCAGATCGGTCTTACCCCGTCTGATACGCGGATCATCCAATGCTTCCAGCAACAAATCGAGTCCCTTATACTTCCGTATAAATCCGAAGAACAGGAGGTAGTTCCGTTCTTCAGGCAAACGCAGCTTTATCAGTGCCTCACCACGACTTACCGGGGCGCCGTAATTGTCATATAGCGGATGCGGCGTATACAATGCCGGTTTATCCGTAAACTGCTTTAAGTCCTGCAATACGTCTTTACTCATGGTGAGAAAAGCATCACAGGGTTTTAAGAAGTATTTCGTGAACTGCATATCTCCCGGGCGCTGTTCGTGCGGAATCACATTATCTGTGATCGCCACGATACGGGTATGAACGTTACCGCGCACACGTCTGAGAATTGTGCCGAGGCAAGGTCCCATAAAAGGGAGCCAATAGCGCACAATGACCAGATCCGGCCGCTCGTTTCTGATCTTATTACCCCAGTAAACCCAGTTGAACGGATTGATCGAATTGATCACACTCCTGATAGTGAGTCCGGCAGGTGCAGGCTCATCCGTAAACTGGGATTTGCCGGGAAACAGAAAAGAAGGATACTGAAGGGAGAAAGAATAGATCGTCACCTGGTGTCCCTGTTCCTGCAGCGCATAAGCCATGCGTTCGTTGAACGTGGCGATGCCACCGCCTCTCAGGGGATGTGCCGATCCGAGTATGATGATGTTCATGGTTGTTTGCTTATGATACCGGAGCTGAAATCTCGCTGGGCCTTTTCGAAATCCGAAGGTATGCCAATATCGATAAAATAGGTATCGGCACGATAACCGGCCAGCCGCCTGAGCGGTACCGCAGGCTCGAGGTATTCCTTTTCAAAAGAAAATATCTCATCCTTTGTCTTCGCAAGGAAACTGGTTCTCTTGATAATGTATACACCACCGTTGATCAGTCCGCTCGCCCGAAAAGCTTTTTCATGGAAAGCAGTGATCAGCTGCTGATCGTCGATCGTTACGGCGCCATAGCGATCGAAATCCTCCATGGGCTTTAATGCCAGCGTCACATCGGCATGCCGCGTCTCGTGAAGCCTCAGCATTTCCGCAAAGTCTACCTGGAACATTGTATCCCCATTGATCACCGCCACATTAGCTTCACGCGCTTCGTTCATGGCCAGCCGGATTCCTCCGCCTGTGCCGAGCGGTTGCTCTTCTATTACGAAGTCAATTATTAAGGGGAAGGTTTTGAGACCAGGATGTCCGGTGATCACTTCGTGCATATAGCCCAGCGATAGTATCACTCTGGTACACTTTTGTGTGACAAGATAATCGAGAAGATAAAACAGGAAAGGCTTCCCGGCAACTTCAGCCATACATTTGGGCTGTGCACCGATCACACTGCGTAAGCGTGTTCCCAGACCTCCCGCTAAAATGATACACTCCATGATGCTAATAATTTCAGACCTGCCAGCTGGACAGTCCTTTTCCGGTAAACTGATAGTCTCTGAACTCCCCGCCGTAGCCTTGTAATGCCCGTTTTACCGCATAACGCGTATTGTCGGGGCAATAGAACATCATAAAACCGCCGCCGCCTGCACCACTGATCTTTCCACCTGTTGCGCCTGCAGATAAAGCAGCTTCATAAATGCTATCCATCTTTTCGTTTGATATTCCCTGAGCCATTTGCTTTTTGTAACGGAATCCGTAATCCAGGATATGCCCGATCTCATCCACATTACCTTTCAGCAAAGCCTCCTTCATCATGCGTGCCTGGTCCTTCAGCCGATGCATCGCTTCTATGGATTCCTGGTTTTTATCCACCACATTGCGGCTTTGGGCTTCTATGATGGTGGAAGACAAGCGGCTGGTGGCCGTGAAATACAGGATCAGGTTATTCTCCAGTTCCTGCAGATACTGCGGCTTTATACCAGCGAATTCATGATCACCTTATCGTCCGCGAAAAACTCCATAAAATTCACACCTCCGAATGTAGCGGCATACTGGTCCTGTTTACCGCCGGCCATCTTCAACTCTTCCCGTTCGATCACATAAGCCATGTGTGCAATGTCATATTCTCCGAGCGGCAGCGAAAGCCATTCGGCAAATGCCCCGAGTATCGCTACCATCAACGTGGACGAAGTACCTAATCCGGAACCGGCAGGAGCATCCACAAATGTGGTGAGCCGGAACCCCTGCGGCATAGGTCCATAGTGCTGTACGAGATGATTGTAAACGCCTTTTGCGAGATCGAGATGTCCGTCTGCCGGAAGCACCGGCTGCAAAGTGAACTGAGCCTTCTCGTTGCGATCGATCGCATCGATGATGATATCGGAGGATGGCAGCAATTCTATTGTTGCATACGCATACAGGGAAATTGTAGCGTTGAGGATGGCACCTCCGTACTGATCGCAGTACGGACTTACATCTGTACCTCCACCGGCCAGACCTATACGTAAAGGTGCTTTGCTCCGGTAAATCATTTATTGAAACTTTTCGAAGTAAGCCTGAATCTGTTGGGTACATTTCTGTGCGGCACTCTGCCGACTTGTCTGCATACCATTCTGCAGTCCAGCGTATTGCTTCTTCTGCGGAAAGACGCGGTGTCCATCCGAGGATTTCTTTTGCTTTGGTACTGTCCAGCATGAGCAAACGGGCTTCGTGCACTGCCGTGCCATCTGTATTTTTCTGGTAGGCATCTTCCTGATGAAATACAGAAAGGAAAATGCGTGTCAGATCTTCTACTGTTTTTTCATCGGTATGATCGGGGCCAAAATTAAACGCAGCATTGTATGCCGTCGGCTCCTGGTACATGCGTGCAGCAAGCAGCAGGTAAGCTCCTATAGGCTCCAGCACATGCTGCCAGGGACGAACAGAAGAAGGATTGCGCAGGGTTACTTTATCTCCGAATTCGATTGCACGTACGATATCCGGCACAATACGATCAACAGAACGGTCACCGCCTCCGATCACATTTCCTGCACGAACGGAAGCGACAGATTTCTGATGTTTGGAAAAATCAGCCTCACCGAAAAAAGAACGTATATACGATGCGATCACAATCTCCGCAGCAGCCTTGCTGGCAGAATAAGGATCATGTCCGCCAAGTTTATCTTCCTCGCGGAATGCCTGTCCGCGTTCAGGATTTTCATACACCTTGTCTGTAGTGATCATCACGCCGGTACAACGTCCCGGCAGACGGCGCATTGCTTCAAGCACATGCGCGGTGCCCATCACATTGGTAGCAAACGTATCCACAGGTTCCTGGTAGCTCGGCGCACCAATGCCTGTGCTGCAAGATGAAAAACAAAGTCAGGTTCGAAACGCACCAGCTCCGTCTGTACACGATTCAGATCGCGGACGTCGGCAATTACAGAAGAATGACAGAGTTCCTCTCCGCCGATCTCATTGTACAGATCATTCTTATTTTCCGGGGCAAGGGAATAGCCTTTTACTTCAGCTCCCAGCCAGTTCAGGATCTGCAGCATCCACGCGCCTTTGAAACCCGTGTGCCCCGTGAGGAATACTTTCTTTCCGGCAAATGTCTTTTTTAATAGTTCCAGCATGATCATTATGAATAAGCTTCTTTACCAATTTTTCCAGGCAGCGCCTTTTGCCCACATTTCCTCCAGTTCCTCTTTCTCGCGGATGGTATCCATACACTTCCAGAAACCGTGATGATCGATAAGCAGCGATCTGACCGTCGCGAGCAAGATCATTCATCGGCTGCCGTTCCCACATGATATCATCGGCATCTGCATGCAGGTAATCTTTGATATCCCGGCTCGATCACGAAAAAACCTCCGTTGATCCATGTGCCGCTGTCTGCAGGCTTTTCTTCGAAGCTATTGATCGCGCCGTTTTCTTCCATGTTCATCACTCCGAAACGGCTGTTTGCCTGGATCGCCGTCATTGTGCAGATCTTTCCGGTTGAGCGGTGAAAATCCACCAGTTTATCGATATCCACGTTGCAAACACCATCTCCGTAAGTGAGCATAAAAGTTTCATTACCGATATACGGCAATACGCGGTGCAAACGCCCGGCAGTCATGGTATCCAGCCCCGTATCGATCAGCGAAATTTTAAATGGCTCGGCGAATTGCTGATGCACTTCCATCGAATTGCTCGCAGGTCCACCGTAACATCTGCGTTATGCATAAAGTAGTTGATAAAATATTCTTTGATCATCCAGCCCTTATAACCGAGACAAATGATGAACTCATTGTGTCCGTATGCGGCATATGATTTCATTATATGCCAGAGAATCGGTTTACCGCCGATCTCGATCATAGGTTTGGGACGAAGGATGGACTCTTCTGATATACGGGTGCCGCGTCCTCCGGCAAACAGAACAACTTTCATTGTCAGGTTATTTTTCTGGTGATTGTTTATTATTTGAAACCGAGATCGCCACGCAGTTTCTCCGGAAGCACAGGAACCATATTCCTGGGCAGCAGGAAGGAAGTGAACTCCGCAACCTCTTTAAAAATATAGTGTGTGTCAGCTGCCGATTTGAGATAGTCTGCACCGGTGCTGCCACCCGTACCAACACGCTTCCCGATGGTGCGCTGTACCATATGAATATGACGATGGCGCCACATGGAAAGCATTTCATCGATCTCGAGCAGATAGCTGATGAGTTCGAATGGCAGATGCAGCATCGGATGATCACGATACAGCATAATGAACAGCGCGCTTCTGTTGGCCGCACGACTGAAACTGCGTCCTTCCGGGTAGGCTACAGAATTGGTAAACAACTTTTCAAATGTGGCAAGGTTGCCCTGCTCATTTTCGGAAAGACTTTCCCGATATGCCTTTTCATACACATCCCAGAAAGATTCCACGCCCATTTCCTTCCAGTAGTCCACAGAGTCTGCGAACGGCATACGCTCCAGCCAGCGATTCAGCAACACCAGCAGCGACTCGTCGGCCTCAGCCTGCTTCACGCGGTTGATATCCGCTTCATTGAGCTGGGAGAGGTAATAACCTTTTCCGAAACGCGCGTCATAAGCCAGCCCCAGCTTTGCCTCGATCATCTTGAACTGTATACTCTGAAAACCTGAAGCCGGGCGTAGCAGGTCTCGGAAATCGAGGAAATCCAGCGGAGTCATTGTTTCAATGATCGACATCTGCTGCACGCATAACTCAAGGATCTTGCACACGCGCCCGATGCGGTGCACTGCATTGTATATATCGGGAGAGTTGTTGGAAATTTCTTTCTGACGGAAAATATCGCAGACAATATTCACTTCGAATAATACGAGTTTAAACCACAACTCATACGCCTGATGGATCACGATGAACAGCATCTCATCGTCTGCTTTGATGCCTTCTTTTGTGCTTTCCGGGAACTGGGCATTCAGGATTTTATCCAGTTGCAGATATTCGCTGTAGTAAACAGGTTTTCGTTGCTTTAGATCCTGCATATTTTTCGTCTGTTTTAGTGAGTACAAATTTAATCCCGAACTTCTTTTCGCGATAATATGTATTTGTTTAGAATAGCTTTTTCAGTACGTTCTGAATGACGTGCGGTTTACCCAGTGTGTAAAAGTGCAGAATCGGGACCTTGTTTTTCAGCAGGTCGCGGCATTGCGTCAGCAGCCACTCCTCACCTATCTGCTCACATGCTTCATCCGTTTTTGCGGCAAGCATCTCCTTTGTGAGTTCCAGCGGGATGTCTACGTTAAATACGCTGGGCAGCACGCTCAGCTGCCGTTTGGAGGTAATAGGCTTCAGTCCCGGAATCACCGGCACATCAACACCCAGTTCGCGGCATTTATCCACGTAATGATAATAATGGCTATTATCGAAGAACATCTGTGTGGTCACATATTCAGCACCCAGATCGATTTTGCGTTTCAGGAAATAGATATCCGTTTCCAGGTTCGGCGCTTCGATATGTTTCTCCGGGTAACCGGCCACACCCACACAAAAATCGCTTTTCAGGCCATCGATAATATCGGACTCCTGGTATTTACCCTGGTTCAGTTCCATCACCTGGCGCACAAGTTCCTCGGCATAGCGGTGACCATTGGGATGTGCCGTGAAAAACTTTTCGTTTGCAGCAGCATCCCCGCGCAGGGCAAGCACATTGCTCACGCCAAGGTAATGCAGGTCGATCAATGCATTTTCTGTCTCTTCCTTACTGAACCCCCCGCAGATGATATGCGGCACTGCATCTATATTATAGCGGTTCATGATGGCCGCACAGATGCCTACAGTGCCGGGACGTTTACGGATCTCCACCCTTTCGAAACTCCCGTCCGTACGTTTCTTAAATACCTGCTCCGCCCGGTGATAAGTGACATTGATAAAAGAAGGTTTGAACTCAACGAATGAGTCGAGCACCTTAAAAATAGAATCAATACCTTTTCCTTTTGCCGGGGGTAAGATTTCAAGAGAAATGATGGGTTTGGATGCCTGTCTGATGTGTTCCGTAACTTTCATCTGGGATGATTATTGATAAAAAGCGCGTAAAAATAAACTTTCGCGACGAACTATACCGACTATTTTGAAAGCCGGACACCGGTAAAACCGGGCGTAAGCCGGAAAAAGGCTACTTTTGCGGTCCATATCATTAAAAATCAGTCAAGGTGTCTATAAGACCGATCATTGCAATAGCCGTAGCCGCACTTGTCACCGCGGGTATATATTTCGGCGCCAACAGAGTGCCGCCTCCTCCGAAGGGACAGGAAGGTCCGATGTCCGGACGCGGTCCGATGCAACAGCAGATACAGGCAGTTTCGCTTAATCTGGATTCATTTGAGAATGCCGTAAAACGCGGATTTCCGCAGCATGCGCTGGCTTCATTCCAGAAAGTGGAAAGACAACTTCAGTCGACGCACGATTCAAGCCAGATGCAACCACTTTTCCAGGAAATGGGCGATATCTACAAAGAGCATAAAAACCTGCCCCTGGCTGCTTATTATTATTACTTATCTGCAAAATTGGCAAATTCGGAAAAAAGTCTCACCTTTGCCGCCCAATTGTTGCTGGACCTGGCACGGAAAGAACACGAAGAAGGCCTGCAGCACTGGGAAGCAGCCAACGCAATTGCCGGTTTTGAAAAGTTACTTCAGTTAAATCCGGGTAACGATTCTGCAAGAATCAGCCTTGCCGAATGCTATTTCGGAACAGGCGAAGCAATGAAAGGCGTGGTGCTGTTGAAAGAAATCACGAATAAAGACCCTGAAAACAAAGCGGCAAACCTGCTTTTGGGACAACAGGGTTTGGTATCGGGACAGTTTGACAAAGCCAAGCTACGTTTCGAAACCGTACTGAAAAATGATCCTGAAAACCTGGAAGCGATGCTGGGACTGGCAGAAGCTCTGAAAGGAATGGGAGAAAAAGAAAAAGCGATTGCGCTTTTGCAGGATTGCAAAAAACTAATCAAAAATCCGGAGTTCGCAAAGGATATTGACGAGTACATAAAAACTTTTAAATAACAAATTAAATTATTTAGATTATGCCTTGTGGTAAAAAAAGAAAACGTCATAAAATCGCTACCCACAAACGCAAAAAGCGTTTGAGAAAAACCGTCATAAAAAAAATAAATAGTTAGTACGATTCTGTACCAACCTGGGCGTATCTGCCCGGTTTTTCAATCTGCATCATATTTATAATCAGTCCCCTTGTGTATTCTTTCAAGCTGTAAAGCGACAGAGAGTACACAGGGAGGCTCTTTTATATTATCCCTTGCAGCATTGGGATCAATGGAGGATTTATTTTTTTAAACGACGGTAGCCATGACTAAAGAACTAATTATTAATGCTTCCGGCGACACCGTGGAAATCGCGCTGCTGGAAGACAAAAAGTTGGTAGAGCTACATTACGAACAGGGAAAGGATGATTTCGCCGTAGGAGATTTGTATCTGGGTAAGATCAAAAAACTGATGCCTGGTCTCAACGCGGCCTTTGTAGACGTAGGATACGAAAAAGATGCGTTCCTGCATTACACCGATCTGAGCCCCTACTTTCAATCACTGGTTAAATTTGCCAAACAATCCGTAGACGGGAATACTGCCTGGGGACCGGATTTCAGTAAATTCAGGGTCGAGCCGCTGATACAAAAAGCCGGAAAAATCACGGAAGTTGTTCACCAAAAGCCGGAAATACTCGTTCAGATACTGAAAGAACCTATTTCTGCGAAAGGCCCCCGCCTCAGCTGTGAAATTTCCCTGCCCGGCCGTTTCCTGGTATTAACGCCTTTCGGCGATTCTGTTTCCGTTTCCCGGAAAATACACTCTGCGGAAGAGCGTAAACGTCTGCAAAAGATCGTGGAAGCCGTAAAGCCCCGCAATTACGGTATGATCGTTCGTACCGCTGCAGAAGGAAAAGGAACGGAGGAACTGCACGCAGACGTCGAGGAACTGGTAAAAACCTGGCAGAATCTGCAATATACCCTGAAGGGCGCGAAGGCTCCCCAGAAGGTATTGGGAGAGCAAACCAAGACCACTTCTATCCTCCGTGACCTGCTCAATGAAAGTTTCCAGCGTGTTGTAGCCAACGACAAAAAAATTGCGGACAGCGCCCGCGAGTACATTGCGCGAATTGCCCCTGAGAAAGCAGATATCGTTTCTTATCACAGCGGCAACAATAATATTTTCGAACAATACGGTGTTGCCAAACAGGTAAAAGCTGCTTTCGGTCAGACCGTGAACATGGGAAGCGGTGCGTACCTGATCATCCAGCATACGGAAGCCCTTCATGTCATTGATGTGAACAGCGGCACCCGCAGCGCCGACGCCGGTCAGGAACAAAATGCACTTGCCACCAACCTGGAGGCAGTAGCCGAAATTGCCCGGCAAATGCGCCTGCGTGACCTCGGTGGAATTGTTATCGTAGACTTCATCGATATGAAGCTGCCTGAGAACAAGCGGCAGGTACTGGAAGCTATGGAAACGGCTATGAAACCGGATCGTGCACGCCATACCATTCTGCCCATCTCGAAATTCGGTTTGATGCAGATCACCCGTCAACGCCTGCGTCCGGAACTGAACATCAATATCTTCGGAAGAATGCCCCACCTGTAAAGGCACCGGCAAAATAGGGCCGACTATCCTGCTTTCCGATAATATTGAGAAAGACCTGAGTTACCTGGTAGATCAGGGACATCGCGAACTTACACTTCGTGTACATCCGATCGTGGAAGCGTATCTGACCAAAGGCTGGTTCTGGAGCTCACTGCGCCACAAATGGAGCAAACAGTACAAAACACGTCTTCAGGTGCTTGCAGACAACAGTTATCCGATGACACAATACCGTTTCTTCGATGAAAAGACAGACGACAGTATCAACCTGTAATCAGTTTGAAAAGACATTTTCAGGCGCCCGTATTATACGGGCGCTTTTTTTTTGCTTAAAAACCTTGCCGTATATATATATACAGCGAAAAAAGCATTATCGTCAGGTAATAAACGATAGCCGCTCATATCCGTTCCCGGCAGGTGCTGTTTATCAAACACGACAATATCTGCATTCACGGGTGCATTACCACTGATCTGATTCAGAGAGAATGGCGCGCCGGCGCTATGCTCATTGCATTCAAAAGCTAAAGTTTCAGCGAGATAAAAACTCATGTCGCCCACCGCTGCTTTACTCCGGTGGTAAATAATGTAAGCGGTACTACACCCAGTATACACCACACAAGCGCAAAACAGCAGACCTTTTCCGGGAAAATGCGGCAGGTTTATATAAGCCATTGGAATAAGCGGTGCTGATCCTCACCGTCCTTTTTATTTCCAGAAATTCCGGTTGCCAGGAACAAAAGGCGAGCACACCACAAAGCGACAAGCAAAAATCCGAAGATTTCCGTTCAGCGTCTGTTACATCCGGATAGAGCTGCCTGCGGATGCCTGGCAGTATCTCCAGATAAGTGTTGGAAAAGAGGCACCATAAAATAACACTAGAACTGCTACCAGGACAGCCCGGAAGAAACACTCAATGCCAAAAGCTATGAAAGATCCAGGTTTCTTGCGGAGAATCACGAGACAACATGCGGTGCTGCTGTTGTATTCTTTCTCTTATAAAACAACAGGATAGCCATTCCGATAACAATCAAAACCGCGGAAATAATCTCCGCCTGCGAAGGATGCATGAATCCCCAGTCGTACTCATAATTCACGCGGATCTTTTCGATGAGGAAGCGCTCCACACCATTCAGCACCAGGTATAAGCCAAAGAATTTTAGCGGCTGCGTGAAACGCCCGCGCAGGCTCCAGAGCAGAAAGAACAAGCCGATACAGGTAATAGCTTCATATAATGCAGTCGGGAAAACGCTTACCGGCAATACCGTACAATAGTTGCCGTTACAGCCCGGCATCATCAGTCCTTCGTTATTTACGTTATGTGCATAGTTCATCCCCAGGAACCAGTCCGGCAACCACGATGGTGCAGGAACATAGGCATGCGGAATATTGGAAAGCTCATGCATGTTTTTGAAGTCGCTGTAGCGCATAAACCAATCGGGGAAAGCTTTTACCACTTCCTGAAATTTGGTTGCGGGCGCAAGGTGCAGTGCACCCGACATATCGCTTACATATGCGCTGTTAAAGATCCCGTCGCCATCACCGGAAAAGTGACAGCCCAGACGCCCGATACCATAAGCCAGCATAAGACCGGGGCCTGCCGCATCACACAATACATCAAACGGAATTTTATACTTACGGGCGTAGAAATAAATCAGTACCGCAGCCGTTATCAACCCTCCATAAAAGGTAAGCCCGCTTCTGGAAAAGAGGCTGCCGATAGGGTCCTGAAGAAAGTAGTCCCATGATTCAAAAGCGTTGAAGACCTTTGCCCCCACGAGTCCGCCGATTGCGGCGAGCATCAGAATCGCGCCCATACGCTCGTGCGGCCAGATCATTGCCTTTTGTTTTACCTTTTTACCGGTAACCGGATCTTTTATTTCGATCTCTCCTTCGGTAGGCACCAGCAATCCCAGTTGCTGTTTCCTGCGCATTTCCTTGGTAATGACATACAAAGCCGCCATAAAAGCAAGTGCCATCAAAAAGCCGAACGTTTTGAAGACACCCACCCACTCAGGAACAGGAACATGAAACAATTCCTGGAACAAATATTGAAAATCAGGATACATATAAAGTCATTTTACCGGAAGGTCCGCCGCGAAAGTTGCGAAAATACGGAATGGAGCGAAAGATCAGGCAAAAGCATCCAACATTAATGGCGCTTACACGTATATAGAAAAAACATTTGCGGTAAATTGGTAGCTTTGGTTTTGACATACCGCTTCGCAAGGTTATATTTGCGAAAATTTTACAAATCTGTTACAAAAGTACTTTTCTGTATGATGACTTGGAAGCAACACTTCACCTCTTCGGTCGGCAAAAAATTGGTGATGGCCTTTACCGGCTTATTTCTGATTGCATTTTTGATTGTGCACGTTTACCTGAATGCACAGATTTTCCTGCCGGACGGGCGAGAGAAGTTTCTGGCGGGTGCACATTTTATGGGAACCAATGCGCTGACGCGTGTTCTTGAGATCGGTCTGGTCGTGGGTTTCCTGGCACACATTATCCAGGGTTTGATGTTGTGGAGCCAGAACAGCAAAAAGCGCAGCAATGGCAGATACGCTGTGAAAGCAGGTAATGCCACCAGCAAATGGTACAGCCGTTCTATGGGTCTGCTGGGCACGCTGGTGTTGTTGTTCCTGATCATGCATACTGCTCAGTTCTGGATCCCTAACCGTGCGAACCAGTTCGCAACAGGTGAGGAGATCGACCTGTATGAAAAAATGAAAGTTACTTTCCAGAATCCTATCGTTGTAGTGTTATACGTGGTGGGTTGCATCTCACTTTGCTTCCACCTGGTACATGGTTTTTACTCTGCATTTCAGACTTTGGGAATGGGAACGGCGCGCTATAAGGCGATGATCAGAAACATCGGTGTTGCATTTGCAATAATTGTTTCTATCATGTTCGCAATGATGCCGATTGCCTTTTTCATGGGATGGGTTGCATAACCCGACTCTGTTTAATCATTGACATTAACCTTCGAGAAAAAAATTAAAATATGCCTCTTAATAATAACATTCCAGCCGGCGAATTGGCGACCAAATGGGAAAAATACAAGTCTACCTGTAAACTTGTAAACCCCGCTAACAAACGCAGCATAGAAATCATCGTGGTGGGAACCGGCCTGGCCGGTGCATCTGCAGCCGCCACACTGGGTGAACTTGGTTATAAAGTAAAAGCATTCTGCTTTCAGGATAGTCCGCGCCGTGCGCATAGTATCGCTGCTCAGGGTGGTATCAACGCCGCAAAGAACTATCAAAACGATGGCGACAGCGTATACCGTTTGTTCTATGATACCATCAAAGGCGGAGATTACCGTGCACGCGAAGCAAACGTACACCGCCTCGCGGAAGTGAGCGGGAACATCATCGATCAGTGCGTGGCACAGGGCGTTCCTTTTGCACGTGAATATGGCGGATTGCTCAGCAACCGTTCATTCGGTGGCACTCAGGTACAACGTACCTTCTATGCGGCCGGACAAACAGGTCAGCAATTGCTGATCGGAGCATATCAGGCGCTGGAGCGCCAGGTTGCTCTTGGTAACGTGACTATGTATTCCCGCCACGAAATGCTGGATATCGTTATGATCGACGGAAAAGCAAGGGGTATCATAGCCCGCGACCTTGTAAGAGGCGAACTGGAACGTCATTTCGGTCATGCCGTATTGCTGTGCTCCGGCGGTTACGGAAACGTATTCTACCTCTCTACAAATGCCATGGGCAGTAACGTTACTGCCGCCTGGAAAGCGCATAGAAAAGGGGCTTACTTCGGTAACCCATGCTTTACACAGATTCACCCTACCTGTATCCCCGTAAGCGGAGATCATCAGTCGAAACTGACGCTGATGTCTGAATCCCTGCGTAATGACGGCCGTATCTGGGTTCCCAAAAAGCAAAACGACACCCGTAAGGCTAACGAAATACCTGAAGAAGAGAGAGACTATTACCTGGAGCGCCGCTACCCTGCGTTCGGTAACCTCGTTCCGCGTGACGTGGCAAGCCGCGCAGCAAAAGAAAGATGTGATGCCGGTTATGGTGTGGGCGCCAGCAAGCAGGCGGTATACCTGGATTATGCTGCTGCGATCCAGCGTTACGGAAAAATTGAAGTGAGTAAACAAGGTATCGAAAATGCAGATGCCGCCATCATCACCCGCTTGGGTAAAGAAGTGGTAGCTTCCAAATATGGAAACCTTTTCGACATGTACGAAAAGATCACCGGAGAGAATCCTTACGAAGTTCCGATGCGTATATATCCTGCGGTACACTATACCATGGGTGGTTTATGGGTCGACTATGAACTGATGACAACCGTTCCGGGCCTGTACGCACTGGGTGAAGCCAACTTCAGCGATCACGGTGCTAACCGCCTCGGTGCATCTGCACTGATGCAGGGTCTGGCAGACGGATATTTTGTTATCCCTTACACGATCGGTAACTATCTCGCAGACGATATCCGCACCAAAGCTATTCCTACAGACCATCCTGCATTCCTGGAAACAGAAAGAGAGGTGCGTTCCCGCATTGAGAAACTGATGTCGATCAAAGGAACGGAAAGCGTGGAAAGCTTCCACAAACGCCTCGGAAAAATCATGTGGGATAAATGTGGTATGGCACGTAACGCAGCGGGTCTGAAACAGGCAATTACGGAAATCCAGGCGCTGAGAAAAGAATTCTGGAGCAACGTACGCATTCCCGGAGAGATCGAGGAATACAACCCGGAACTCGACAAAGCACAACGTGTTGCGGACTTCCTGGAGCTGGGCGAACTGATGTGCCTGGATGCACTGGAGCGTAACGAAAGCTGTGGCGGTCACTTCCGTGAAGAATACCAGACAGAAGATGGGGAAGCATTGCGCCAGGACGACAAATACATGTACGTGGCAGCGTGGGAGTATAAGGCAGACAGCCAGTTTGAACTCCATAAGGAAGACCTCGTTTACGATGTGGTACATCCAAGCCAGCGTAGCTATAAATAATCGAGACTAAGCATTAAGAACCTTCAAATATTTTTTGTTCATGGAACATTATCATATGAATCTCACACTGAAAGTGTGGAAACAAAAAAACAGCAAAACTCCTGGCCGCTTTGAAACGTACCAGGTAAAGGATATCTCTTCGGAAATGTCTTTCCTCGAAATGTTCGATGTACTGAACGAGCAACTGATCGCTGAAGGGAAAGAGCCTGTGGCATTTGATCATGACTGTCGCGAAGGTATCTGCGGCATGTGCAGCATGTATATCAACGGCCGTGCACACGGTCCCTGGTCTCAGAATACTACCTGTCAACTGCACATGCGCGAATACAAAGACGGTGATACGATCGTTGTTGAACCCTGGAGAGCAGATGCATTTCCGGTGATCAAGGATCTGGTGGTAAACCGTTCTTCCCTGGACCATATCATCCAGGCCGGAGGATATGTATCCGTAAACACAGGTAATGCACAGGACGCCAACAGTCTTCCTATTGAAAAATTAAAAGCAGATGATGCGTTTGCCGCGGCGGCATGTATCGGATGCGGTGCCTGTGTTGCCGCGTGTCCGAATGCTTCAGCGATGCTGTTCCTTTCCGCAAAAGTGTCTCACTTGGCACAGTTACCGCAGGGCGAACCGGAAAGAAAAGAGCGCGTGGTAAATATGGTACATCAGATGGATAAAGAAGGATTCGGCTCCTGCACCAACATCGGGGCATGTGAAGCAGAGTGTCCGAAAGGAATCTCCCTCGAAAATATCGCCCGTCTGAACCGCGAATACGTTGCCGCTACATTTGCGGGCAAATAAGGCAGTTTTATAAGCTAATCTTAAAGCGGCGCATTCCTGATGCGCCGCTTTTTTGTTTTCCCGCCACTTCCGTAATTTCGGTAAAACACCATCCTATGAAATCTTATCTTTTCCTACTCATCACGCTGCTTCAACTGTCGGCCTCCTGCGGAAAATCCAGGGATACACCAAACACCGTCTTTAATCCCGACTATTTTATCTTCGGTAACTCTTATGGTATGTGTCGCGCTGATTGCACACACCTGTTCAGGGTTTCCGGCGGACAGGCATATCCCGACAGCATTGACCGTGGCCTAGCACCTTTGTATTTCAGCTCCATCCCACTTGACTCAGCAAGGACAGCAATCGCTTTAGAAGTGCAGCAGGCACTACCTGCGAGCCTACGGTACAGTGACTCTGAAAGGGTGATCGGCTGCCCGGATTGCAGGGATCAGGGTACGATCTACATCGAATATGCTCAGGCAGGAAAAGTATATGTGATCCGTATGGACACAGATGAAACTGCTGTTCCGGCAGATATGCGTGCATTCTGCAGTCAATTGCAAAATGCCGTTACGAAACTTAAATAAGCCGAATTGCACAAAAAAGGATTTCCCCCTGTTGTTCCCGCATCACCGCGCGTGCTGATCCTGGGCAGTATGCCTGGCGAACAGTCGCTTGCCGCAACACAGTATTACGCACACCCGCATAACCTGTTCTGGCCTTTTATGGCAAACATCTGCGGAGAAACGCTGCCCGGGCCGTACGACGCGCGACTGGAGATGCTGCACCGGCACGGTATTGCATTATGGGATGTTTGCGATACCTGTATCCGGGAAGGAAGCCTCGACACTGCGATCCGGGAAGTAGTGCCCAATGCATTACCTGATTTACTCCGGGAACATCCATCTATACAGTTGCTAGCATTTAACGGGCAAAAAGCAGCTGCCCTGTTCCACAGATACTTCGGTACAGTGATAGACATTGCTCAGATCACTTTACCCTCTACAAGTCCGGCAAACGCAGGGAAGTCAAGACAATTGAAAGAAGATGCCTGGCTGGAACTCAAAAACTGGCTGAATGATGAAAGAGCCGGTAAGCAGGGCAGGCTGAAAAAATAATACCTCAAAAATTATGTATTACAGCCTTGCGGAAGTACATTTACAGGACAAGAAAATAATTAAACCTCTTTTTAGGGATGAAAAAAGTTGTTACGTTAACTGCCTTACTGATGGCAGGATTCTCCGCCATTTCGTTTGCCCAAACCTGCAAAGTAAAAAATAACCGCTGTTTTGCTGATGTGGATGGCGACGGAAAAGACGATTATATCTACCTGACGGGGTCTGCAGCAAACCCAACTGTGAATGTACGCTTCTCCAACGGACTCACATTCGATCAGATTCCCGGCATTGTGAGCCGCCCGAATATCTACCGCAAACTTGTGGAACCCAGCTATTTTGCAGATGTGAATGGCGACGGACGAGCCGACTATATCACGTTCCAGGGTAATTCCCAAACGCCCCGTATCGTTGCCTACCTTTCCACACGCGAAGGATTTTCCAACGAACATGTGGTAATGAGCGATCATTTCGACAAGGGCTATGAAGGCTTTCCACGCGGCTTTGCCGACCTGAATGGCGATGGAAGATGGGACTATATCACTTTTCACGGTGATAAAGAACGTCCTTACATAATTGCGTATTTCGCAACAGAAAAAGGATTTGATACCAAATCCTATAAAAGCTCCGTTATGCTGGAACCGGCTCACGACGGTATATTAAAAGCGTTCGCAGACATTAACGGTGACGGCATAGCCGACTACATGGATTCTTATGACGGCGAAACGATCAATACTTATCTCGGAAATAAGATCGAATATAATTTCCGCTTCCTGTATCCTTACAAGAACACGTTAAGCAATCCTATACCTCAGGGCTACATGGATATGCCCCGCGGTTATTATGACATTGACGGAGATCACCGTGCCGACTATGTAACTTTCAGAGGTAACGAAGACAAGCCCAATATTTACATTCATTACTCTTTCGGACAATCTTTCGAAGACAAGCCGCACATCGCACGTAAAGTGGAGCGTGGTCTGCCTTCAATGCCCAATGGTTTTGCAGATGTAAACGGAGATAAAAAATGGGATTATGTTGCCTTCCGCGGCACTGAACAGAACCCGCGTCCGGTTATTTATTTCAGCACCGGCCATGATTTTCTCGAACCATGCGACGAAATGACGATCTCTCTGATCAACGACGCCGCATACAATGCGTATTTCCTTATCCGCTACGAACTGGAAGGCGTTGAAAAAGAAATCCACTCACCCGTGGTGATTACCGGCAACACAATGAATTACGATATCCCGGAAGATGCTTACAATGTGGAAGTTCAGGCTTTCTGTAATGACTGTTATGATAAACGACGCGTGTTTACAGATATGATCGACCGCAGCGACAACCCGCATAAAGTATGCTATCGTGTAATGGGCACCCAATTCAAGAAATCATGGGATTTCGGATCCTGCAATAAAGCGCTTCGCTGATACAAAACATCTTTCAAAACAAAGACGCCCTTCAAATGAAGGGCGTCTTTGTCTTTACCTTATACCTACTCATTGAAATAGCGCCACACAATAGCTGCCTTGGAAGCTCCGATCACGCGTGTCAGTTCTCTTTCGGTAAGCGTTCGTATCTTATTCACGGACTTAAACTCCTGCAGTAGTTCAGTAGCGGTCTTCTCGCCGATTCCCGGTATTTCCTCCAATTCATTTTTAATGGTTCCCTTGCTGCGCAGATTACGGTGAAAAGTGATACCGAACCGGTGCACCTCATCACGTATGCGTCTTACAAGCAGATGAGCCGGGCTGTCGTACGGTAACTGCAGTGGTGTTTTATCACCCGGGAAGAAAATGGATTCCTCCTGTTTCGCAAGTCCCACAATCGTCATTTTACCCTCAAGCTCCAGTTCACGTATACTTTTCAGTGCCGCTCCCAATTGGCCTTTCCCGCCGTCTATGATCACGAGCTGCGGTAAAGTAACGCCTTCTTCTTTCAGGCGTTTGTATCGTCTGAAAACGATTTCGCTCATGGAGGCAAAATCATCTATTCCCTGGACTGTTTTTATTTTAAAGTGCCGGTAATCCTGCTTGGCCGGCTGTCCGTTTCGGAAGCATACCATTGCCGCTACAGGAAAAGCCCCCTGGAAGTTGGAGTTATCGAAACATTCGATGTGCACCGGTAATACAGGCAGATGCAAGGCGTCCTGCAATTCCGTAAGCGCACGGTCGTGCTGCACTTTTGCTGTTTCTTCCAGCATCAGCGCACTCTTCCGGCGCAGATCATCGCGGAATACAGTTGCATTCTTCAGGCTCATTTCCAGCAGTTTCAGCTTATCCCCTGCTTTGGGGATGGTCAGCTTCATACTGTCTTCGGGCAGATCCATCTCCATCGGTGCAACGAGCTCCTGCGCAATGCTGTTGAAACGATCCCTGAAATGGGCATACGCAAGAGAGAGCATATCCGATTCTTCTTCTTCTTCAATTTTTTTCTCAATACGCACGGTATTTGCAGAAATGATCGTTCCGTTCTGAAGCATCATAAAGTTCACCACGGCGGTTTTGGCGTCGCTGAGTATGGAGATCACATCAACATTTTTCAGCTTCGGATTCACAACCGTTGAATTGGACTGATAACGTTCCAGCGCTATGATTTTCTGCCGCAGGATCTCTGCCTGCTCAAACTGCATTTTTGCGGCAAGCTCCTGCATTTCCGTTTTCAGTTCCCGCAGTACAATACCCACGTTGCCTTTCAGGATATGCCGTATATACTGCAGCTTTTCGTTATAATCTTCCTCAGACTGCAGGCCTTCGCAGGGACCTTTACAGTTGCCCAGATGATACTCCAGACAAACTTTGAATTTACCCCGTTCGATATTCTGACGGCTGAGATTCAAGGTGCAATTGCGCAAAGGAATATTCTGCCGGATCGTATCGAGTAATTCTCTTGCTGCAAAAACAGAAGTAAACGGACCGAGATATTCCGAACCGTCACGGATAACCGTCCGTGTAAAAAACACACGCGGAAAGCGCTCGTTCTTGATAACGATATACGGATAAGTCTTATCGTCTTTGAGCTCAATATTGTAACGTGGCTGATGATGTTTGATGAGCGAATTTTCCAGAAGAAAAGCATCATGCTCGGTTTCCGTAACCGTGTATTCGATATTGCGGATGTGGGCAACCATCACCACCGTTTTGCGGTTGGCCTGATTCTTGTTAAAATACGAGTCTGACGCGCTTTCGGAGATCTTTTGCTTTACCGATGTACAGGAGTTCGCCCTGTCCGTCGTAATATTTATAAACGCCCGGACTATGCGGAATAGAAGGGGCAACAACACTGAATTCTTCCTTCGTCATCTTCTGTTCCCTGCTTTTTGTTGTTTACATAAACTTGTATTCGATATTAAGATCCTTTACCGATCCGATCAGCGGATCATTTGTCTCGTGGATCATCAACACCTTCATAGGAGCATACAGCAGCTTTTGCGAACGGGTATTCCAGAAAGACTGCTTACTTGTCTCGATATAGATGGTACGGATTTTACGGGTTACAAGATCAGCAGCGATCTGTAGTTTCTGCGTATATAGTTCCGGAGTACGTGCAGTGTAAATGAAGTTACGTGTCTGCGTGAGTCCTTCGTCAAAAGTTTCAAAATCGTACTGTCCGAGGAACTTGGGATCGCTTATATCCGTTTCGTAAAAAATCTTAAACAGCTTGCTCCACTGCATATTGAGCGCTGAGAGTGTGGCGCTGTCGGTGCGACCCTCGAGTGTTGTATAGCGCGTAAGGAGTATGGGTTGGCCGTGGAACGTCTTCCACTGATCGCGGATAAAATCTTTGATCGAAAAATATACCGGCTGATTGGGAACTGTTGTTGCCGCCGGCTGCTCTTTCCTGCAGGAGCCGGTCATCAGCGCACAAAACACAACCAGGAGAATAGAACGTTGAAACATCTTGGTAATGGTTATAAGCAACTACCGCTGTTTAGCTGCGGCGTATCTTGCACAAATATAAAAAATCAGCACTCCCAGCACAGCCCCCAATGCATCGGCATAGATATCTTTCATGTCTTTGGCTCTGCCGAGAAATGAAAGCAGGCCCTGCAACTCTTCCACAAACCAGCCGAAACCTGTCCCGAGCAGCAGCCAGAACATCAGGTGACGCCAGTGAAGGGAAGGCCGTGCAAGCAGCCAAAGGAAATTAAACATGCCGAAGAGCAGAAAATGAACCCATTTGTCCGCGAAAGGAATATCCACATCGGGAATTTCCTTACCGGGAACAAAGCAGGCAATAAAAATGAGCAAAGTCCATGCTATTGCAAAAGACTTTGCTCGTTTTTTGTAAGGAGATTCGGCAGTAAAAAAATGCCAAATATTCATTATTCTCCGATCAGTGCTTTATAGGCAGCAGCGTCCAGAAGGCTTTCGAGTTCTGCGGTATCAGCGATGGTCATTTTGATCATCCATCCGTCACCGTAAGGATCCTGGTTTACACTTTCAGGGCTGCCGTCCAATCCCGGATTTACTTCAGTTACCGTTCCGGCAACGGGCAAAAACAGGTCAGACACTGTTTTCACAGCTTCTACAGTACCAAAAATATCGTTGGTTTGCAACGCTTTACCTACTGAATCGATATCGACAAAAACGATATCCCCCAGCTCGCGCTGTGCAAATTCCGTAATACCTACGGTGGCAGTATTACCTTCGATTTTGATCCACTCGTGATCCTTAGTGTACTTTAATGCTTCAGGAAATTGCATATTATTTTACTATTTGAGGCCGTAAAAGTAAGCCAATTTGCTGATAAAAGAAAGCGGATCATAATCTTTTAAAGGTGTATTGCCCGGCACATTTACGGATGCAGAGAAAGGGACATTTTCTTTTGATTATCATCAAGATAGTACCCTGCACCACCTATGGTAGAAGTGCTGGAGGATTTGACTTCATTTTTATAAAACAATATGCTCATGTTAGATGAGGCTACCGTTTTACCCGAAGTGGTTCTGGCTTCCACAATATGATTGCCGGAAGGAAAGTCCACTTTCAGCGCCTTGGATTCCAGTGCTGCAGAACTGAACGTCAGTGGCATATTCCAGTCGGAACCACTGATATAAGGTAAAGACCCTTTATCTACGCCGTCCAGATACAGGTGCAACGGGTTTTCAGACCAGACTGTGCTGTCAGGGGTGTAAAAATACCCATGTACGGTGGTGGCAACTTCTTTTTTGGTACAGGAAGCAAGCAGGCCTGTCGCGGCCAGCATCAGCAGTGTTTTGGTGGATGGTTTCATGTTGAAAGATTTACAGGGAAAGAAACGCACCTGTTACAGATTTATTATCCGGGATCGCAACCCCTCTCCTAATAAATTATTAAGCCTCTGCATGCAACGATCTGCGCTATCGGAAGAATGCACCGAAAATATTACATTTGCTACCCTTCCTTTATAAAAATAGAAATACGTGCAGTTAAAATCCCTCGAAATAAAAGGCTTTAAATCCTTCGCGGACAAGACGCACATCCTGCTGGATCATCCCATTACCGGGATCGTGGGTCCGAACGGATGTGGAAAGTCGAATATTGTGGATGCCATACGCTGGGTAATCGGAGAACATAAGATCAAATCATTGCGTTCCGACAACCTGGACGACCTGGTATTTAACGGATCCCGTACGCGTGCCGCATCCGGTATGGCCGAGGTATCGCTCACGTTTGAGAACACCAGGAATCTGCTGCCCACGGAATTTACAACGGTGACCATCACACGTAAATTTTATAAAAGCGGCGAAAGCGAATATCGCCTGAATGACGTCCCCTGCCGTCTGAAAGACATTCATAATCTGTTCCTCGACACCGGTGTGAGCAATGACTCATATGCGATCATCGAACTGGGAATGGTAGACGACATTATTAAAGACAAAGACGGATCGCGCCGCAGAATGCTGGAGCAGGCTGCCGGGATCTCTATCTATAAAACAAGCAAAAAGGAAGCCAAACAAAAACTGGAAGGGACAGAGCAGGATCTTGCACGTATCGAGGATTTACTGTTTGAGATCGGGAATAATCTCCGCACACTGGAAAGCCAGGCCAAGAAAGGCCGAGCGCTACTTCCAGATCAAAGATGAATATAAGGTGGTAAGCATCGAGCTGGCCAAAGCATCCCTCGAAGATTTCAATGAACGCTACAAAACCCTTACGGAACAACATAATACCGAGCAGGACCGGAAAGCGCAGATAGATGCGGAAGTTGCCAGTGGTGAAGCTGCTATCGAAGGTGACAAGGTCAAAGCTGATCGAAAGAGAACAGGAGCTAAGCCGTATGCAGACGCCAGTTCAACGAACTGCAAAACCGCGTCGTACAATTAGAAAACGAAAAGAAGCTCGCTTCGCAGAGACTCGAATACCTTCGCGAAAGAGAGCGCAGCCTGAATCATTTTCTGGGTAATGCAAGCGAGCAACTGAACGAACTCGCAGCGTCAATTACCTCGGCGGACGAACTGATCGCTCAGGAACAGGCCGAGCTGGAAGATGCTAAAGACAAGCTCGAAAGCCTGCGTGAAATGGTTGACCGACAAACGCGAAATATTCGAGGAAAAAAGAACGGTTGTGGAACAGATGCGCAAAGAAATGATCAGACGGACAGCGTCGTCAGTTTGATGCGGAAAAGAAGGTGGCAATTGCAGATTCTTCTGTCATGAATCTGCAGCGCAGTATACTGCATGCGCAGGATGAAATGGCGCAACGCAATCAGCAGATCAGCCAGATCAACAACGAGAAAGCAGAAGCGGAAGCCGAACAGCAGGATAAACAGGATACCCTTTCGGGCATGATCGAGCGGAGAGAGGAAATCAAATCCAAAATACTCGAAACACAGGGCCAGATGGAAAGTCTGCGCAGCCGACTGATCGACGAGAACAGAAGCCTCGATGCGAAAAAAGCGGAACATGATCTGCTGAAGTCGCTCGTGGAAAGCCTGGAAGGCTACCCGGACAGCATCAAGTTCCTGAGCAAAAACAAAGACTGGAAAAATGATGCTCCGCTGTTGTCTGATGTATTCGTCGTTCAGAATGAATATCGTACGGCACTGGAAAACGTACTCGATAATTATCTCAACTATTATCTGGTCAACAGCATTGACGATGCGGCACAGGCCATCCACCTGCTGGAATCCAACAAGAAAGGCAAAGCCAATTTCTTCGTACTCAGCAGTATTCACAGATGGAGGAAAGCACCGCTACAGCCGCTATTGCCGGAGCAGTGTCCGCGTTGAGCGTGCTGAATGTGGATGAACCTTATAAGGCTTTGGCAAGACACCTGCTGGGCCACGTGTATATCGCGGAAAATGAATCCAGCCTGTTGCAGACTGCCTTACCGAAAGGTGCCGTGCTGATCGAAAAATCCGGAAAAATGCTTCGCGGCAACTATTCACTGAGCGGTGGATCTATAGGCTCTTTCGAGGGAAATAAAATCGGGCGTGCAAAAAACCTGGAACGCCTGGCTAAAGAGATCAGTACGCTGAACGAATCCACACAGCAGCTGCGTACACAGATCACAGAAACGCAGACGCTGATCACCGGATACAACCAGGAGCTGAATGATAAGGCCATCGAACAAATGCCAGGTAGAACTGAACAGGCTCAGCAACCATATTATCAGCCTCGGCAACCGCGACGGAGCACTTGGAGCACCTACAAATGAAAGCAGTAAAAAAAGCTGGAAGACTTGCAGGCTCAGCTGGCCGATACGCAGGATAATATTTCCGATACGCGCAGCGAACTCGAAGAAATCATAACGGCGTTCAACGATCTGCAGGAGCACATTACAGGCTGCGGAAAATGAGTTTCAGGTCGGTGGAAACGGATTTCAACCTGGCATCACAGCAATTCAATCAGCACAATATTGAATACCTGAAACTGCAGAGCTAAGTGGGACAACCTGAAGCAGGAACTGCAGTTACAAACAAAATAAATCAGACGAACTCAAAGGTCAGATAGAAAATAACAAAGCACAGCTGGAAACTACATCCCAGCAGATCAGTGAGGCATCAGGAAAACTGCAATTTCGGCGACACCGAGTTGTATGACATGATGCACAAACGAGAATCTGAATGAAAAAATCCTGATGGAAGCAGACCGGCTTTTTTATGAATTGCGGAACACCGTTAATCAGGAAGAAAGCAAACTAAATCAGAAGCGACGTGAGAAAGAAAATGCGGAGAACATTCTCAACAGCATTAAGGAGAAGCTTACGGAAATGAAACTGCAGCTGGCCGGCATGAAAGAGCGGCTTCAGTGTGGAGTTCAGGGTAGATCTTGAAGAGATCCTAGACCAGCCGCGCACCGGAGAGCAGAGCGTGGAAGAGCTGAATGCAGAAGCAGAGAAAATGAAGCGCCGCCTGGAGAACATGGGAGAGGTTAACCCCACGGCTATCGAAGCTTACAATGAAATGAAAGTACGCCACGATTTTATTGTGGAACAGAAGACGGACCTTGTGAATGCAAAAGAGTCGCTGCTCGCTACGATAGAAGAAGTGGAGCAGACTGCCAACAGTAAATTCCGTGAGACATTTGACAAAGTGCGGGAAAATTTCCGGGTGGTATTCAAAGCGCTGTTTACCGAAGAAGATACCGCCGATCTGCGCCTGACAGATCCGGATAACGTTGCAGATAGCGGCATTGAGATCTACGCACAACCTAAGGGTAAACGCCCGAGCACACTTACGCAATTGTCCGGAGGGGAGAAAACGCTGACATCAACAGCATTCCTGTTTGCGATCTACCTGATCAAACCGGCGCCCTTCTGTATCCTCGATGAGGTGGATGCGCCGCTGGATGACGCGAACGTAGGCAAGTTCACACAGATGATCCGTAAATTCTCGGACAATTCGCAATTCATCATCGTGACGCACAATAAGCAAACGATGGCTGCTGTGGATGTTATTTATGGGGTGACCATGCAGGAGCTTGGCGTGAGCAAGCTGGTACCGGTGGATTTCCGGAGCCTGAACTAAATCGATCAAAACACATGTTACAAAGAAGAGGCCCGCCGACAGCGGGCCTCTTCTTTTACGATAAGACCATAATACGCCATTACAGGGATGCCTCTATTTTTTCAAGAAAGCGATCCGTATCATGCCGCCAGAAAAATGTCTTGAGCACTTCATCCGATCCTGGCTTAACATACAAAAGTTGGAACGCAGCCATATTCCCATTGCCCGCCTTTTCGATTTTTATCACTTTTATCCCGAGTGCACGCAAAGACTGTTTGAGCTGCTGCAATTCGTCATTTACTGAAAGAGGATACATACGTTAATCATTAGGAATAACAAAAGTAGGGCATGCGACTGTAGCATTCGTTCCAAAAGACATAAGCATTCCTCCCGCTATCCAACAGGGACAATACTTCCCGTCATCTCACCAATCAATTATGGGCATTTAAAGAACAGTACATAAGTAGGGGTAATTATTCCTTCATATTGATTCGCGGGCAGATATTTTCGAACTAGATAGATTCACTTCCAGCCTATACCTGCTGTAATAGCTTTAAATATGAAAGAGAAAAAATGGGTGCCCTTCTGCGTCAGTACAGCGCTTATTATATCCACCAAACCAATATCGATGTATTCGCTGGAACTGGAACTCTGGGTTGTATTCCCCGGTTCTTTCATCATTTTGCTTCTGTTATTGCATCGCCTGCCCTTGAGTCAGTGGTTTATTTTCAGCAGATATCTGGCCGCACCCGTAGTGCTGTTCCAAGTAGACGCTGTTATAGATCTCCTGGAATCAATTAGCAATTCCACAGAGTTTAGCTTTACGGAAAGCTGTATTACTACGGTTATATGGCCGAATGTACTGCCTTTCTACCTGGCTCCCGTATTGGCCTACTGGTTCTATCTCGCTTCTGCGAGGGTGAGAATTCTTGTATTGACACTCAGCTCGGTACTTTACCTGGTTAATATTTTCTGGTTTGCTGAAGCAAGGTTCAATTACAGAAGTTATGGAACGATTAAGAACGATGTGTCACAACCTGTGCCAACCAACTGGAAAAGCATACTGCTGAACGGTGATACACTAAGCGCAGATAGCTTTACCAATAAGTTGGTATTGCTGGATTTCTGGAACAGCGGCTGTCCCAATTGCATTGCAGCTTTTGGCACGTTGGATAGCTTTTATCAACTGCAAAAAGACAATCGGGATGTCAGGGTACAGTCGGTCTTTATCCCCTACGCTGAACGTGACTCTGCAGGTACGGCGGCAAATATTATACAAAGGGAAGGAGCATCTTTTCCTGTCGCGACAGGGAATGGACTGGACACCGTGTTTGGTATCAAAGTATACCCTACCGTATTGGTCATTCATCAAAATAAAATTATCTATCGGGGCAACCTTAAAGGCGGGATGCAAAAAGTACTGGACTTAAAACGGCTATAGGGAGTAGCCACATTGCAACAGTAAGGGCTGGCCGGAAATCGGCCAGCCCTTACTACATGACTATACGATATTTATCGGGTGCTTTACAAACTCGCCATATCGATCACGAAACGGTAGCGCACATCACCTTTCAGCATACGCTCATACGCTTTATTGATATCGCGCATCGGGATCAGTTCAATATCGGAAACGATATTATGTTCGGCGCAATAGTCCAGCATTTCCTGTGTTTCGGGCAAACCTCCGATCAGTGAACCGGCCAGTGTCTTCCGTCCGCCAATGAGGCTGAAAGCCATAATCTGGGAAGGTGTCGGAGGCGCACCCACACAGCACATTACGCCATCTGTATCCAGCATTTGCAGGTATTGGTTGTAATCGTGCGGAGCAGAAACGGTATCAAGGATAAAATCGAACTTGCCTGTAAGTGCCTGCATCTGCGCCGGATCTTTGGTCAGTGCAAAATGATGCGCACCGAGATGTTTAGCATCTTTTTCCTTTTCCGGAGATGTACTGAGCATTGTTACTTCGGCTCCGAAAGCAGCCGCAAACTTAATACCCATATGTCCGAGTCCGCCCAGACCAACGACAGCCACACGCGTTCCTTCCCCAACGTTCCAGTGACGTAACGGAGAGTAGGTGGTGATGCCTGCGCACAACAAAGGAGCAACAGCTTCCAATGGAAGCTTTTCGGATATCTTCAATGCAAAATGTTCATCTACCACAATGCTCTGGGAATAACCGCCATAAGTTACCCCCCCGAGGTGCTTATCTTTTCCGTTATACGTTCCGGTGGATCCGTTGCGGCAGAATTGCTCCAGTCCTTTTTTGCAATTATCGCAGGACTGGCAGGAGTCTACCAGACAACCTACCCCGGCAAGGTCACCGGCTTTCAATTTGCTTACTTCACTGCCGACTTCCGTAACGCGCCCCACTATCTCATGTCCCGGAACGATCGGGTAAACGGTACCACCCCATTCATTACGGATCTGATGCAGATCGGAGTGACACACGCCACAATAACTGATTTCGATCCTCACGTCTCTGGCTCCCACGTCTCTTCTTTCAAAAGAAAACGGGGCCATATCGTCTGTCGCGTTATACGCGGCAAATGCCTTGGTTGCTGTGCTCATTTTATAACCGGGATTTTAATGTTATTATTAATAATACCGGGCAAAGGTAGCAGGACGTTTGCTTGCACCTGCATTATTAATAGTTCTATTTCAATAATTATTGCCAATAAGGTGCCGACAGACTGCATTTTCACCGATTTCCGGCCACGGGACTTCGCTCCTCTGCATCCATTTCAGGGATACAATGCTTACCTTCGCGGCTCAATTTCATTGTATATATAAATTATGGATAAAAATTCAGCCATTGGTTTTGGGCTTTTGGTGGCAATCCTGATTGGTTATTTTACCTATTCGAACCATCAGCAGACCAAATACCGCGAACAGGTGCATGCAGATTCCATTGCATATGCCAAGACGCATCCCAAACCAGCAATCGACACAAGCAAAGTAACCACTGAAGCAACGGCAGGTACCGACTCACTTTTGCCGCAGGCCTTCCATGGTATGGCGCAGGAAGTGGTCCTGGAAAACGATAAGATCGCAGTTACGCTCAACACCAGAGGCGGATACCCGACTGCTGCACGGGTAAAAGGTTATAAAACATACAACAAGCAGGATTTATACATCTTTAATGGTGCAGGCAACAGCATGAGCCTTGTCATGCCCTCCGATAAGGGGAATGTAAGCACAGCTGATCTGTATTTTGTACCGACAGTAAGCAAAGACGCGAACGGCGGACAATCAGTGGAAATGACCGCTGATATGGGCCATGGCCGGAAGGTGTCTTTCCTGTACACGATTGCGAAGGACAATAACATGATGGATTACCAGGTGAAAGTAAGCGGGGTATCAGGCACTGCAATACCCCTGGTATGGGATATGAAAGGATTGAGCACGGAAAAAGACGTATATAACCAGCGGCTTGCGACGCAGATCTACTATCATTTCCAGGACGATGACAATGATTACTTTACCGTGAACGAAGAGAAAAACAAGACGCTCGACAAACCGGTAAAATGGCTTGGTTACCGCCAGCTGTACTTCTCCACGATCCTGCAATCGGAAGAAGGATTTGCACGTACCAATATCAAATCCAACACCAAATTCCCCGATAAGGATTTTGTATCCAAAAGCTCATTCACCTTCGATCTGCCGGTTAAGGGCGGTGGCGAACAGCTGTATCGCTTCCATTGGTATATCGGACCAAACGATCACAACACCCTCAAGGCATACAATGCACACTTCGAAGATATGGTTCCATACGGCTATGGCATCTTCACGTTTGTAAAATATATCAACAAGTGGTTCCTGTTGCCCTTGTTCACGTTCCTGTACAGTACGGTTGGCAACGTAGCAATCGTGCTCGTACTGATGACCATCGTCATCCGCCTGCTGCTGTCTTTCTTTACTTACAAATCTTACCTGTCTTCTGCAAAAATGAGGGTTCTGAAACCGGAACTGGATGAATTGCGTGAGCGTTGCGGGGATGACAAGCAGAAAATGAGTATGGAGCAGATGAAACTGTACCGTGAGGCGGGTGTGAATCCGTTGGGAGGTTGTCTGCCGATGCTGTTCCAGTTGCCGATACTGCTTTCCCTGTATTATTTCATTCCTACGGCCATCCAGATCCGTCAGGCGTCCTTCCTCTGGGCTGATGACCTGTCAACGTACGATGCAATCACAACATGGTCGACACAGATACCTTTCCTGTCTTCCGTTTACGGAAATCACATCAGTCTGTTTACATTGCTGATGACCTTATCGAGCTTATTCCTGGCTTTGTACAATCGTAACAATACACCGCAGGACCCGAACAACCCGATGATGAAATGGATGCCTTTTGTATTCCCGATCTTCCTGATGGGCTTCTTCAACAAAATGGCAGCAGCGCTTACCTTCTACTATTTCGTGAGCAATATGCTGAGTATCCTGCAACAGTTCATCATTCAGAAGTTCTTTATCGATGAAGCTAAAGTGCATGCACAGATTCAGGAAAACAAAAAGAAACCTGCTGCTTCATCTAAATGGGCAGAACGCTTAGCTGAGATACAAAAACAACAACAAGGCCCAAAAAATATCAAAAAATAATAAACACCTGTTTTCATTTAAGAGAGGACTTTCACCCTGAAAGTCCTCTCTTCTTTTTTGCACACGACCGCTGGACGTGTTACCCGACGGTGATAACAGAATACCCTTAAGCGCTCTCGCTGCGACTATACCGTTGGCTCACGCACCGTAATATGCGTGTTATGAAACCGGGATATAAACCCCTCCGGCTTTACCGTTTGCTTCACGGACAACTTATGCGGTCTCCGCGCAAAAAGAAAAGCCGCGGGCAAAAGACCGCGGCTCTCTGAAGAATCAACACTTCTATCGCAGATCGCTTAGCGCATCAGCGTTACGTTACCATCGTAACTTTCACTGATACCGTTTGCGAATGAAACACGAATGATGTAAACATATACACCCAGCGGCATCGGCTGACCTTTATAGGTACCATCCCATCCTTTGCCGTCCAGCTTATCCGATTCGAAGATCAACTGACCCCAGCGATCAAATACCATCATGCTAAAGGTGGTCACTGATTCGGATAAGAGGTTGCGCGGCAGGAAATAGCCACTGCTGCCATTGCCCGATCCCGGATTAAATGCATTCGGAATATCGAGATAACAACCTTTACGCACTTCTACGGTATCTGACGAACTACACTTCCAGTTCTGCGCACGCAGTGCGTAAATTCCGGGAGTACTTACCCGCAGAGATGGCGTGGAATCTCCGGTGCTCCAGGAGTAGTGATCCACCGGAATATTGTTCAGATTACGCAGCACCAGCGGATTGCTTCCCGGACAGAAGGTAATATCCTCACCAAGATTGATATTGGGTAACGAAACGCTTTCGATGTTCAGACCCGCACTTACTTCGGGACATGCCGGATAAGTTCCTTTCAGTTGCACATTGAAAATGCCGCCTTTGGTAAACGAATGCCTTACCTGTAAAGATCCGTATGCAGGGTCTCCATCACCAAAATCCCAGTAAAGGCTGCGATAACCTTCCGTTGCCTTACCCGTAAAGTTTACGGCATCACCCTGGCAGATACGGGTGGTATCCGAAGTAACGCTGATTACCGGTACAGGGAATACTTCCACTGTCTGCTTCGTGCTGTCCTGGCAACCATGAACATTTGTCACTTTGAGATTTACTGTGCAGGTTCCTCTTTTGTCTGCATAACTGTGAGCGGTGTTGCTGTCGGTGGCACCGATACCATCGCCGAAAGACCAAACCGAAGTATAACTTCCAACAGAGCTGGTAGTGGAGTTATTAGTGAGCGTCAGCAGTTCAGGACCGCACAGGGAATCGTCCGATTTTACAAACGCTGCTTTTGCCTCGCTTATCTCTACGTCAAGCTGTTTACGATCGCTTTCACAACCGTTAACCGTCTGTGTTACCCAGAAGCTCTGCACGCCTGCAGAAGTGTTCAACGGAGTCGGGGGTAATGCGTAGCGGCTTCCTCCGGTCGCGGCATCATACCATTTCAGATTGATGCCGGTTGCGTTCAGCTGTTCGGCAGGTTGCCAGATGCAATACACCCTGTCGTTGGTACTGGGTGGCGACGGCTTCTTGGTGACTATCACCTGTATGCGCGCTCTGGGCGTTTCACAACCGGCACTATTGGTTTGGCTTACGTAATAATTCGTAGTATCAAAATCAGTGCCGGAAATTCCGGTGTACGCCGTAGACGGCGTAGGCCGGGGTATGGAACTACCGCCTGTAGGCGCTGTATACCAGTTGAGCGTGGCTCCGGTAGCGGGAGTAGCAGAAAGCGGCGTTGCTGTAGCCCCTTCGCAATAGCGTACCGGTGATACCACAGATGGAGGAACAGAAAAGCTGATCGTATCTACATAGAATACCAGATATTGTGTATCGCAGTTAGAGATACCCATTGCAGTGTAGGTTTTAGGCCCCCATACGGTTACAGTGAGCGAATCTCCAAATACTGCACCATAGGGATAAGTAACGGCTCCGGTGACCGTAGGAATAGTTCCGCCGGGAGGAACCAGTGTAGAACCTCCGGTAACGCTCATATAATTCGGGAACGAAGGTGTTGTCCATATCCATTTGTATTGTCCGCCGTTGATTACTTTAAGATCTACTGTTTTTCCCGGACAAACGCGGAATGTGGAATAAGGAGAGTACGGACTTCCGCCGGATTCAAATCGGGGAGATGTTTCTCCGAGCGCAGAATCCAGGTCAGCCTGTTTCAGGATGTATGTAAAGGCAAGTGATGTTTTCTGACCAGGGCTCAGGGTGCCAAGGTTGAATACGAGACCGATCGCCCAATCCTGATTGATCGTTGCGTCTCCTACATTGTAATAATAACCCACTGCGGGTGCAGCAGTACCGGATTGTGAATATACATCTGACGGCTGTGCAAAAAACGGCCAGTTGCCCGCAGTGAAAATACAGCAACGTGCACGGCAGTCTTTGGTACCGAGCCCGAGGTAAGCCTGATCCGGATAGCCACGCCCGTTAGCCGTTACAAGGCAATTGCGTGATATACTGTTTGGCTGAAATACGATGCGGTTATCGGTATTGAATCCGCCCCCTGTCCAGGGCTGATCATTGTCGGGGTCAAGTCCGCGGAAATAATAAATATTGCTGACGTTTGTACTGCCGATATTTTCGACATCCACGTAGACCACGAAATACAACTTTTGCTTTTTCACTACTGTCTTCTGCGTTACCCGCAGATTGGCGCTGCTGCCCTGCCAGGTTGTTGTCTGATCCAGAGGGGTTACTACCGTGCCGGTATGACCACAGGTCCAGCCTGGCGGACAGGTTCCGCCGGATGCGTCATTACGGTAGCGCGCAACCGTTGAGCCGGTGGTAGTGTACTGGAGATCCCATCCCTCGTAAGGAGAGCCGGGAACGAAGTAATCACCCATATAATTAGCACGGCCGGGAGAGGCAACGCTCCATCCGTCCTTATCCGGGTCAGATACAAAGCCAAGTACATAGACATAGCTGCCTCCGCAGATCTGAAATACATTAGGATGATATCCGGCCGGAACGGTGCAGGAGCCAAAGGCGCCTGTGGAAGCCACGCCTACGTCCACATAATCGCCCTGAACGAAAGAGCCCTGGGCATGTACATTACGCGCCGCAAACAGCAGCAGCAACGCACTTATAAATCTGATAAATGTCGTTTTCATTATGGGGTTCTTTAGGGTTATTGTTTGGCAAATTCGAAACGGTACAGTTCGTCCTGTTTACCGGCCTTAAACACGTGAACAGTATAAGTGCCGGGACGGTATTTAGAAAGGTCCCAGTGCGCGTAAAACCGTGTATTAGGTTGATCCGGCTTCCAGGACTGCACCTGCCTGCCGTTTTCATCGGTAACTGTTGCGTGGAACAGAAACGGATCATTGGTTTGCAGGATCACGTTCGCTTCATTGGTAAGCGTACGCGGGTACATCAGGAAAACAACATTGTAACTGTGATTGGCATCAACGGGAAAGATAAAATTACCCTGTCGCGCATCCATTTGCTCCTGGGCCTGCAGATTTGGATTGGAAACAGCAGACTGAGCCCTGGCTGCCGCACTTAACCAAAAAGTGCCACAGCCCAGCAATAGTAACTTTTTCATGTTCTTGCGGGTTTAAATTATTATAGGGTTACTTATACTGATAGACGCAAGGGTAATTAATATGGTTGGAATATTTCAAAAAAATGTACCTTAACCTCTACTAAACTTTACTACTATGACCCAAAGAATTGAAAAGGAAAAAATCAGCCAGCTTCATTTTCAACCGGCGCCAACGGATCAGTCAGGTAAGTGGAAAAAGGAACTGGATTATGCCGTAAGGCTCGGAAACGAACACAAAGGGAAAACGGCAATTACATTTGTTACGTCAGAAGGAACCTTCCAGGTCGAAACAACCGTATGGTCTGCTTCTGATAAAGGCATCCAGTTAAAGGGAGGCATACATATTCCGCTGAGCAGCATTACAGAGATACACTTCTAAATAAAAAAGCAAGAGTTTCGCTCTTGCTTTTTTATCATCAGAAATTTCTCATTTTCCATACACCAAACATGGCTTCTTTCACAATTCCGGAGCTCATCTTAGAAACTCCTTCCGTGCGATCGACGAAGGTGATGGGTACTTCTTTTATTTTGAAGCCGAGCTTCCAGGCGCGGTATTTCATTTCTACCTGAAAAGCATATCCGACAAACTGAACTTCGTCCAGCGGAATTTTTTTCAGTACTTCATCTCGATAGCATACAAAGCCGGCCGTAGGATCTTCCACAGGCATCCAGGTGATCAGCTTGGTGTAAATAGCCCCTCCTTTTGAAATCAGCTTGCGCTGAAGCGGCCAGTTGACCAGCTTTCCGCCGCGTACATACCGGGAGCCGACTGCGAGATCTGCACCGTTTTTGCAGGCGTCATACAAACGCAGCAGATCATCAGGGTTATGGGAAAAATCCGCGTCCATTTCGAAGATAAAACGGTAACCTTTTTCCAGCGACCATTTGAAGCCGAAAATGTAAGCTGTGCCCAGGCCCAGTTTGCCCGAACGGCAAACAAGATGCAAGCGCCCGGAAAATTCGTTCTGCAGCCCGCGCACTATATCCGCAGTGCCATCGGGCGAACCGTCGTCAACTATCAGAATATGGAAATCGCCGTCTAAAGACATAACCTTACGGATGATCTTCTCAATATTCTCTTTTTCGTTATAAGTAGGTATGATGACTATTTTTTCCAATCGGCGTATTAATTAGTCGGCAAAATAACAAAATTCGTAGCTTATATATTCAAAAAGGGGCAGATCAGCCTCATTTTTCTGCAAACGCACGTTTCTATTTCTTCATCAGCCGACCGAGTTTCAGCTCATTGTAAATTTCAGAAAGCTTTTGTTTGGTATGCAATGCAAAGTCTGAATTCATCATCCAGTCGTAGTAGCTCGGCTCAGTCTCCAATATTTCCTTCACCTTGCGCCCTTTGTATTTGCCAAAGTTAAACACTGGCTGTCCGTCCTTCATGATCATTCTCCGTGCGTAATCGATTGTATCATTGGACCCGGCAAAATCATGCAGGGCCTTCACTTCATGCGGCAGTTGTTCATAGCGTTCGAGCTGAGCCGCCAGCACGTCGATCGTTGCATCAATATCGGCTTCCGCGCTATGCGCATGATCCAGGCTGCGTCCGCAATAAAAAGCGAGCGCCGCACTCAGGGTGCGTTGCTCCATCTTGAAGAATATCTGCTGAACGTCCACCATCGCTCTTTCGGTAAAGTCGACGTCTATATCGCAGCGTAAAAACTCTTCTGCAAGCAAAGGCAGATCGAAGCGTAAAGCATTGTACCCTCCGAAATCACATCCCTGCATCCAGTGGTGCAGTTCATGAGCAATCTGCCGGAACGTCGGTTCGTTCGCCACATCCGCATCCGTAATTCCATGAATGGCCGTAGAATCTGCCGGAATAGGCATCTGGGGATTAATGCGCTTGACATATTTCTCGCGTCTGCCGTCGGGACTGATCTTCACGAAAGCCAGCTCTACGATACGGTCTTTCGCAGTGTCCGTTCCTGTGGTTTCAAGGTCAAAAAATACAATAGGACGTTTGAGTGTGAGTTTCATCGGATTGATTTGAATACCGGATTTATACCGGATATGCGAAGGTATTAAAAACAAAAAGACCGAAAGATGTCTTTCGGTCTTTATTATACTTAATTATTCGCGTTAGAGGTTGCCTCTTTTTGCCTGCTCTCTCTCGATGCTTTCGAATAAGGCTTTAAAATTTCCAGCGCCAAAGCTCTGTGCTCCGTGACGCTCGATGATTTCGAAGAAGAGTGTCGGACGATCTTCAACAGGCTTAGTGAATATCTGCAACAGGTACCCTTCTTCGTCGCGGTCTACCAGGATACCCAGGCTTTGCAGTCTGGCAATATCTTCATCAATGGAACCTACGCGCTCTGGCAGCATTTCGTAATAAGCATCCGGAGGAGCGCTCAGGAATTCCACACCACGTGCGCGGAGATCCGTTACCGTTTTTACGATGTCTTTTGTCGCAACAGCGATATGCTGCACTCCTTCTCCTTCATAAAAATCGAGGTATTCTTCGATCTGGGATTTTTTCTTACCCTCAGCAGGCTCGTTGATCGGGAATTTGGCATACCCGTTACCGTTTGCCATCACTTTACTCATCAGCGCTGAATATTCAGTGTTGATCTGTTTATCGTCGAACGACAGGATATTCACAAAGCCCATTACCTCTTCATACCATTTTACGGTAGGCAGCATGCGGTTCCAGCCAACATTACCCACGCAATGGTCTACATAGAGCAAACCGCAGTCGCTTGGGTTGTAGTTGCTTTCCCATACTTCGTAACCCGGCAGGAATGCGCCTTTGTAATTCTTGCGTTCGATGAACATGTGCACCGTTTCCCCGTAGGTATAAATTCCGGACATACGCACTTCTCCGAATTCATCGGTAACGGTTGTCGGTTCCATGTACGGTTTACCGCCGCGTTTCGTTGTTTCTTCAAACGCGCTGTAAGCGTCGTCCACCCACAAAGCAAGTATCTTAACGCCGTCTCCGTGTTTCTTCACGTGCTCGCTGATAGGGCTGTCGGAATTCAGCGCTGTGGTCAGCACGAGACGGATCTTACCTTGCTGCAATACGTAAGATGCGCGGTCGCGCATGCCCGTTTCAGGACCGGCATATGCTACAGACTGGAATCCGAAGGCAGTTTTGTAATAGTGAGCGGCCTGCTTGGCATTACCGCAATAAAATTCGATATAGTCGGTACCGTTGATCGGTAAAAAGTCTGCTGCTTTAGCAATTTTCTGTGCGAAGCTTAATGTTTCTGACATTGTTATAATTTTTTTAGTTTGGAATAATGTTGCTGTTACAAAAATTAGCCACACGTACTCCACTCAGCCATTGCAAGCATGCGCAGCAAATTGCGCTTGAGGTAATAGAACGCGTTCATCTTATGGTACAAATTTACGGAAACATCGCTTGCATTTTATATGTCCCGCCCAAAAGATGGAGAAATTGCAAACGATTCAATTACTTATTTTTACCGGACAAACAATCTCCCGTATGTCTCATTACTTTCTGAAAGACAAAGCCGTAAAAATATTTGTGGTGATGGCTTCTTTCTTCGTGGCCAACGCGCTTATTGCCGAATGCATCGGGGGAAAGCTGTTTTCACTGGAAACCTTGCTTGGTATGCCGGTTCATCCGTTTTCATTGCTCGGAGAAGACGGGCTCACCTACACCCTTACCTGCGGGGTACTTTTGTGGCCTCTGGAATTTGTGATGACGGATATCGTCAACGAATATTTCGGACCCAAAGCCGTGCGCCGGATCAGCTATATCGCCGTATCGCTCATAGCGTATGCTTTCGCCATGTTTTACCTTGCACTGCGGGTTCCGCCCGATCAGTCTTTCTGGGCAGGCAGCATGCGCGCAGCAGGTATTCCGGATATGCAGATCGCTTTCGATTCCGTGCTGGGACAGGGTATGTGGATCATTGCCGGCAGTATTGCAGCCTTCCTGCTGAGCCAGATCATCGATGTATGGGTGTTTCACCGTATCAAGCGGGTGACCGGTGAAAAGAAAGTATGGCTGCGCGCGACGGGCTCAACAATCGTTTCGCAGTTTTTCGACAGTTTCGTGGTATTGTTCATCGCATTCCATATAGGCAAAGACTGGAGTATGCAGCGTGTGCTCGCCATATGCCTGGTGAACTATAGCTACAAAGCGATTATGGCACTGGTACTCACACCTGTTATTTATGCAGTGGAGTATTTCATCGAAAAATACCTGGGGACGGAAAGAGTGGCTGCCCTTAAAAAAGCAGCTATGGGTTTGGAAGCTGAGTAAGCATGTCTGCCATTTGCCGTGCAAGCAACGGCCCTGCAGAATACCCCCGTGTTCCCAATCCGTTGAAAAAGTAACAATGCCGATAAACGTCATGTTGCAGGAGCAGCGGGCGCTGGCCCGCTGTGGTGGGGCGTTCCGCGACGTTGTGGCCAATGAGCGTAAACGGGATTTTCAACCAATGCTGCAGGCTTTGTAATGCATCTTGTCTCCATCCGGCATCCGGTTGCATATCGGCGTATTCCCATGTATAATTGCTGCCGCACCACCAGAGATGATTGCCCTTGGGCACAAGCCTCAGCGCGCCCTGATACAGATATCGCTCGTTTAATCCGGGTATGTGCAATTCAAGATACTCCCCACGGTTTCTGTTCATGGTAGTATTCGGGAAAAGCGGATTTGCGCGGCCTGAACTTCCTTCGCAGTACACCAGTTTATCTGCTGTCACGCCTTCCATTATCACCGGTTTACCGGCTTCGATCTGCAACTTATCTGCTGTGTTTGCTTCGCGAAACACTCCCCGCTCTTTCAGATAATTCTGCCAGCCTTCCAGCAAAAGCGCGGCATCGATCCTGTAAACAGGAGCGATCTTCGCCATACCGAAAGTCGGGCTTTCAAATACGGAGGCGGCTTCCGCGTCCACAGAATCAGTACCGTTCAGAAAAGGAGTTCCATTCCGCAAGGCTTGCTCATACAGTTCCTGCTCTGCGGCATACGTATAAAAGCGCAACAGCGACTGTTCGTGGAGGAGTTCTGTCTGCAGGATCGCTTCAAAATCCTGGTAAACGGATCGGGCACAGGATTGTTCCGCCTCAGCCTGCGGCCGCAAGTGCAGCTTACGACCGGCCAGTGGCTGTATTACAGCAGAACTGTGCATACCTGCAGACTGCCTGAGCTCCCGGCCTCTCACATGTACGCTGTGACCGCGCGAAAGCAGCTCCCGGCTCAGCAGCGTCCCGGCCAGTCCTTGTCCCGATATCAGGTATTCTACATGCATAAAAAAAGCGCCCGGCAAAAATACCGAACGCTTTCTGTGCTATTGTCATTTTTTTGCTTAGTTCATTACCGGAAGCAATGAATAGCCTTTGGCATACTCCATCATTTGTCCGAAGAAAGAATCAGGATATTCGAGTTTTACATCCGTGATCTTATCTCCGTTCATAACCGGTACCAGGCGAGGCTGGATAAATCCTTTATATGGTTTAATGTTCAGTTTTGCAAAACGCTCCAGCACTTCCTTATGCAGTTCCGGATTTACTTTCACTCCGTATGTTTCCACCAGGTTTTTACCTGCATTGAAATCGCCCTCGGATTTGATGCGTTGAATTTCACGCAGTAATTCACCGAACAGTGTACGCAGCTTGTTATAGTCGTTGATCTGAACATAGGTTTTACCGTCTTTCTTCACAAATTCAACAACATTATCCTTCTTACCTTTTTCATATACCCAGTAGGCATTCAGCGCGCGGTTGCGCATGTGTGCCTCTTCCAGTTTATCGCCGAGTTTCAGTCGGGTGAGCTGTGTCATCAGGCCATTCATCATATAACTGTCGTATTCGGCTTTACCCACTTCCAGAGAAGGCATTACTCCGATATCCACCAGCTTCTGATCCATGATGTAATACAGGGCAACGAGGTCTGCGCGTGCTTCCTCAAGGCAGGATGCATAGTTTTTCAGCGTCTTGTCCGGAGTGGCTACACCGGGGTTAATCTGACCGGAGGCATGCCCGATACACTCATGCATATCTGTATGCAGGTCGCTACCCTGGTTACCAAACTCTTTCATACGTTTCAGGGTTTCAGGATTGCTCACAAACTCATCCAGCATACCGCTTCCGGCGCTGCTTTCGTTGTAGGCGTGAACAATATTGCTCAGCGAAACGGATTTGGAGCCGTGCTCTTTTCTTAACCAGTCGGAGTTAGGCAGATTGATACCGATCGGTGTGCTCGGCGCAGCATCTCCGGATTCAACGATAACGGTGATCGCTTTTGCGGAAATACCTTTTACTGTTTTTTTCTTATGCTCGGGCATCAGCGGAGAATTGTCCTCAAACCATTGCGCTTCTTTAGCGATAGCGGCAATTGTTTTAGTGGTATTCAGATCTTTCAGCGATACCACGGATTCAAAGCTTCCCTTTTTACCGATCGCATCGTTGTACACTTCGATAAAACCGTGACTGATATCAATGCGGGAAGCAGTGTCATTTACCCATGCAATGTTGTATTGATCCCAATCATGCAGGTCTCCGGTCTCATAATAACGAGCCAGTAATTCCAGTGCCTTTTTCTGTTGTTCATTCTCGGCAACGGTCGTTGCTTTTTTTAGCCAGTAGACCACTTTTTCCAGGGCCGGACCGTACATACCGCCCACTTTCCATACCTTCTCGCTTATTTTGCCGTTTTCCTTGATCACTTTGCTGTTCAGGCCCCACTCGGGCTCCTGGTCACTATGCGGGAACATGGTTGCATTACCATAGAATGCTTCCACTTCTTTTTGCGTCACTCCTTCATAAAAATTGTTGGAAGAAGCCACAACGTTGTCAATACCCGCTCTCAGGTCGACCATTTTAGGTTGGAAATTCAGATCGAATACTAATGGCTTGATACGGGCAAGAAATGCATCGGCAGTTTCTCCCTGCGCAAGCGGCAGCTGGCTCTGATCGCTGTTCTTCACGAGTTCGCTGAAATATTCAAAGCTGCACTCAGGGATAAATTTATCTTTTGCATAGTGGTGGTGATTACCCGTAGAGAACCATACGCGTCCGGCATATGTCTGGAATTTTTTCCAGTCTTCGGAATTACGATCCCCTTTGTAGGTAGCGTACACGGCTTCAATTGTTTTACGCAGTGTAAGACCGTATTTATTTGCCTGATCGTAATAAATGTCCCTACCGCACAGCGCGGCTTCATACAGATAGTATGCGAGTGTCTTCTGCTGCAGGCTGAGTTCGTCCCAACCCGGAACCTGGTAGCGCAGCAGCTGAAGATCAGCAAAAGATTCTGCCATTACTTTAAAGTCTGCCTGCGGTGCAGCCTGTTCTGTTTTGGTTTCGGGCTTTGGTGCATCACCGGAACAGGAGGCAAGCGCAGCCGCACTAATTAAGGCCATAGCGGGTAATTTCCATTTTTGCATTAGCGAATAAATTTAAAGAAGTAAAGATAAGGTTTTGTGATCCGAAAAAAGGGCTGCTAACAAGCCGTTTACATCGAAAAAGCCGGCTCTTTGCAGAACCGGCTTTCCGATATACCAATAAAATCTACTATTTAAATTGAGGAATCAGACTGTTGACCAGTTGGGTCATTTTCGTCAGCCCTTCTTCCGGCAGATTTCCTTTTTTGAATTCAGCCAGTACGTCCGGCATTTTCAGATCCATTTCGCGCAGGAAAGCCTCTTCAAATGCTTTTACGTTCTTAACAGGGATTTCGCGGATCAGGTTGTTGGTACCCACGTAGATCATAGCAACCTGCTTTTCTACGGTGTATGGAGAGAACTGAGGTTGTTTCAGGATCTCCAGGTTACGGGAACCTTTATCGATTACGTTTTTAGTAGCGGCATCCAGATCACCACCGAATTTGGAGAATGCCTCCATTTCGCGGAACAGGGCCTGATCGAGTTTCAGGGTACCGGATACTTTCTTCATGGATTTGATCTGAGCGTTACCACCTACACGGCTTACGGAGATACCTACGTTGATCGCAGGACGGATACCCGCCAGGAACAGGTTGGACTCCAGGAAGATCTGACCATCAGTGATGGAGATCACGTTTGTAGGGATATAAGCAGATACGTCACCCGCCTGAGTTTCGATGATAGGCAATGCGGTCAGAGAACCACCACCTTTCACTTTATCTTTCAGGCTTTCAGGAAGATCGTTCATTGTTTTGGCGATCTCATTATTGCTGATCACTTTCGCAGAGCGCTCCAGCAAACGGCTATGCAGGTAGAACACATCACCAGGATAAGCCTCACGTCCCGGAGGGCGACGGAGCAGCAGGGAAACCTCACGGTAAGCCACCGCCTGCTTAGACAGATCGTCATAAACAACCAGCGCAGGGCGGCCTGTATCACGGAAATATTCACCGATAGCAGCGCCCGCAAACGGAGCGTAGAATTGCAATGGCGCAGGGTCAGAAGCAGAAGCCAGTACCACAGTGGTATAAGGCATCGCACCGTTTTCTTCGAGGGTCTTGATAACTCCGGCTACGGTTGACGCTTTTTGTCCGATTGCAACGTAAATACAATAAACAGGTTTTCCTGCTTCGTAAAACTCTTTTTGATTGATGATGGTATCGATACAGATAGCTGTTTTACCTGTCTGACGGTCGCCGATTACCAGCTCACGCTGACCACGGCCAACGGGAATCATCGCATCGATCGCTTTGATACCGGTCTGCAAAGGTTCTTTTACAGGCTCACGGAACAATACACCGGGAGCTTTACGCTCAAGCGGCATTTCATACAGTTCACCACCCAGCGGACCTTTACCGTCTATAGGTTCACCCAGTGTATTTACCACGCGACCCAGCATGCTCTCTCCCACTTTGATGGAGGCGATGCGGCCGGTGCGGGTAACTTTACTACCTTCTTTAATAGTACCGCTTTCTCCCATCAATACAACCCCTACGTTATCTTCTTCGAGGTTCAGGGCGATAGCGCGAACGCCATTCTCAAATTCTACGAGTTCCCCCTGGCGAACGCCGTTGAGACCGTAAACCAATGCGATACCGTCACCCACCTGGAGTACGGTTCCCACCTCCTCAAGACTTGCTTCAGCGTTGAAGCTGCTCAGCTGCTGACGGAGTATCGCTGATATTTCATCGGGTTTTATGTCAACCATTTTGTTTAGATTATAAAGAGTTAACGATTTTTAATTTACTACTGTTGAATATTAATATTTAGGAACGTACAGATTGCCGGTAAACTGCTTTCTGATATCGTTCAGATCGCGTGCCACACTTGCGTCCAGCTGACGATCTCCGAGATCGAGCACGAAACCACCCAGTAAAGAAGGATCTGTTTTTGTTTCGATCTGAATATTGCTTTCGCTGAAAGCAGCGGCAATTTTATTTTTCAGCACTTCGATCACTTCGCTGTCCACAGGAACCGCGGTGGTGAGTCGCACTGTTTTGATCTTTTTAATGAAGCGGTACTGTTGGATAAACGCCTGAGCAATTTCATCTAGATTCTGCTCACGGCCTTTATTGATCAACAGTTTCACGAATGCAGCGGTAAGCGGTGCAACGCGACCATTGAAAATAGCATCCACGATTGCAAATTTCTTATCTGCTTTGATAACAGGACTGCGCATCAGCATCAGGAAATCCCTGTTCTGGCGGCATACCATATCGATCATTTGCATATCCTTGAGGATATCTTCCAGCACATTCTGTTCTGTGGAGATATCTATCAGAGATTTCGCGTAACGGGATGCAAGACGTGGATTGAGCATATGAGTAAAATATTGTGTCGCGGTTAATAAAGACCGGTACGACTAATGGATTAGTTTAAGCTTACTTCTTCTGCAAGTTTTTTGGCGAATGCGCTTTGATCTGCATCACTGCTCAGGTTTTTACGGATAACTTTTTCCGCTACCTGAAGTGCCAGATTAGCGACTTCGTTTTTCACTTCTGTCATCGCAGCCATTTTCAGGTGATCGATCTGAACGCGCGCATCTGCCATAATTTTAGCAGCTTCGTTTTTAGCCTGTTCTTTCGCGTCGTTTACGATCTTGTCCTTCAGTTCTTTCGCTTCTTTCAGCATTTGTGTTCTTTCTTCACGGGCTTCAGCCATGATCTTCTGGTTTTCAGCCTGCATGGTAGCCATTTCGGCTTTCACGCGCTCTGCAGAAGCGATGGAATCAGCGATGTTTTTCTCGCGCTCGTTCAGAGAGTTCAGGATGGGTTTCCAGGCATACTTTTTCAGGATCAGGAATACGATCAGAAATGCAACGAGGGTCCATACAAAGAGACCGAGGTCCGGTTGGAGCAAATCCATAAGATATAGTTTCTTTTGTTGTGTTTACTTAAAGTACGATTTTCAATTCCCAAAAGTCTGGAAAAGAACTGCATTTTCGGCCCTTTGCGTCAAATGCAGTTCAATGTGTTGTTGTGGTCCGGCAGGATTATTTCAATACAGCCAACAGACCAGCGATAACGCCGAACAGAGCAACCCCCTCAACGAAGGCAGCAGTCAGGATCATAGCAGAGCGGATGTCGCCTGCAGCTTCTGGTTGGCGAGCGATAGACTCAACGGCACCTTTACCGATTTGTCCGATACCAACACCAGCAGCCAAAGCAGCGATACCAGCACCTACTGCGCCCAGTCCAGCGGCGCTACCATCTAACATAATTGTGTTTAAGATAGACATATATAATTGGGATTTAAAAACTACGCAATAATTTCGTTCTCAGATGTATGATAGTGCTGACCATCTTCGTGTCCGTGTCCTTCGTCTACTGCCTGACCGATAAATACTGCTGTCAGTGTGGTGAAGATAAATGCCTGGATCGCTGCAACCAGCAACTCAAGGAAGAACATGAAGATAGAGAACCCAACGGAAACAGGAGAGAAGCCCCAGCCTGCTACCGGTGACATTGCACCGAAAATGAAGATCATACAAACGATGCTCAGGATGATGATGTGACCTGCCAGGATGTTCGCAAAAAGACGGATCGTCAGTGCGACTGGTTTAATGAACAGGGAAATGATCTCGATCGGAACGAGGATGAATTTGATCGGCAATGGCACTCCCGGAGGATTCAGCAAGTGACCCCAGAAATGTCCGTTGGCTCGCACCACCATTACGATGAAGGAGATCAGCGCGAGACAAGCGGTCACCGCTACGTTACCGGTAAAGTTAGCACCACCCGGGATCAGACCCAGCATGTTGTTGATCCAGATAAAGAAGAAGAATGTAAGCAGCAAAGGCATAAAGCGATTTGCTTTGTGACCCAGGTTCGGAACAGCCACCTCGTCACGGACAAAAGTGATTACCGGCTCAATAGCATTCTGGAATCCGGTTGGCGCCTGGCCTTCACGCGCCTTATATTTTTTTGCCACGCTCAGCATGATCCATAAAAGCAGTACCACGGAGATGAGCATAGACATTACGTTCTTGGTAATGGAAAAGTCGTACACTTTAGATCCGTCTTCGGAAACAATAGTACCTTCCTTGATCCCTTCTACTTCTTCAGCAGGCTTTCCCGCAGCAATCATTTCCTCTTTATAATGTTCGTCCACGATGCGGTAGCCATTGTAAGCAACGCGCTCTCCCTCATGACCGAAATTGGACGCTGAGAACATAGCAACACCTTTTTCCGGACTGTACAGGATAACAGGCAATGGAACGGAAACATGGTTATGACCGATGGTCATGAAATGCCATTCATGCGCATCTCCCACGTGTTCAAAAATAATTTTCTTAATATCAAGGGATTTTCCCTCGGTTGCTTCCTCATGCACCGCTGTCTCAGTTACAGTAGGTTCTTCCTGAGCCGAAGCGGAAAAAGAAGACACAAAAGCCGTGAAAATCAATACCAATAAGGAAAACAGACGATTCATAAGCGTGAAATAACCCTTAAATTTTGCGCAAAGATACTCGTTTTAAATTCATAAAAAACAACGTGTTTCATTTTTTTTCAACATACGCTTAACAAGCGCTTAAAATCAGCTTATTGCAGATAAAAGGTCAATAAAAAAGCCCCGCATTTCAGCGGGGCTTTTGATAAAGTATGTTTCTGTTAGAATTTCGGACAACCGGTAACAAAACGCTGAACAGGATCAGCACGGTTGATCGCACCATTGAAAATCAATGAAATTTCGAATGCTTCGTTTCCGTTTGTAGCGGGAGTCAGTCCGGAAAGGTTGGCATCGTAAGATACACCCAGCTGGGCTTTAGAGAATTCAAAACCTACGTAAGGAATGATCGCATCACCATAACGGTACCAGCTACCAAGGTAGAAAATAGATGCTTTGGAGAACTCCCTGTCGTAGCCAGGATTCATGATGAAGCCAATGGCACCACCTGCCATAGCAGAGGTATTAGGCCCCTGAAACTGAACCAGCGCGCTACCGTAGAAAACGGTGCGATCGTTCATGTCCAGCTGAGTACCGGCATATAAAGCTGAACGTCTGTACAATTTGTGATTACCTCCCAGAAAAGATTCAACAGGACGGGTAATGTGATACATAGAAACTCCGCCGAACAGAGTTGCGTGCTCGCTGATACGTCCGTTATACATCAGACCCAGGGCGAAATCCGGGTAAGTCATATCCTTATTGCTCAGATTGTCTTTTGTAGTCCCTACAGAGAACGTCTGATTGCGCGGATCGTATTCGTCTTCGAAAGTGAGCTTATCGTTCTGGATCGTTTTCTGAACCAATGTTCCCTGAACACCGAAAGACAAGGTGTGTTGCTTGTCCACACCAAATGCTTTGTGATAGGCAGCAGAAAGCCCGATGGAAATATTCTGCAATGCAGCTGTACCGGCTTTATCATAAAGAGCCAGCACACCAAATCCCAGATAATCACCGCTTTCAAACTGGCCACGCAGCGAAGCAACATCTACGGATGCTGTTCCTGTGGTATAGGGAGCGTTGTTGATAGAACTCCATTGCTGACGGAAGTTGGCAGCGATACGTAAGTCAGACTGTGTCAAACCGGTCAATGCAGGGTTCAGCGTCATAGGAGACGTGAAATACTGCGAAAAATGCACATCCTGTGCCTGTGAAGAATTGCTAAGTGCAAATGCAGCACCCAAACAGAGTAATAATTTCTTCATCTTGTCTTGGGGTTTATTTATCTTGTAAAGGAAATGCTTCTAAATCAATGTTGGGGCAAGATAGCCATTTAATTTAATTTTCACAAATCATTGTCAATATTTTTTTGGCTACTCAGAGCCCAAGTACATCCCTCATGGTGTAAACCCCTTTTTTACCCGCCAGAAACTCAGCCGCCACTACTGCACCCAGGGCAAAACCGTCCCTGTTATGTGCCGTATGTATGAGTCTCGATATCGTCGATTGCAGAGGAGTATTTAACAGAATGCGTACCCGGTGCCTCATCTTCCCGTACCGGATGTATAGACAGCACTTCTGCCATTCCGGGTTGGGATTCTTCCCATCTTTTTTTACGATCCAGGTGCGCAATGATGCGTTCCGCCAGTGTAATGGCTGTTCCACTTGGCTTATCTTTCTTATGAATATGATGTACCTCTTCCATACTTACCTCATATTCAGGATATTTATTCATAACATCTGCCAGCACCTCATTAATGCTGAAAAATACATTCACGCCGATGCTGAAGTTGGACGTCTGCAAAAACGCCAGCCCTTTCTCCTCGGCCAGTTGCTTTGCGGCAGGGACCTCGTTATTCCAGCCTGTAGAGCCGCAAACAACAGATACACCGGCATCCAGGCAGGCTTTAACGTTGTCGAAAGCCGCTTCAGGATGGGTCATTTCAATGGTGACGTCGGCCTCCTTTATTGCTTCTGAAAACAATAACTGACGGTTCTGACTGCTGATACGCAATACAATTTCGTGTCCCCGGGACAGGGCGATTCGCTCAATGGCCTTACCCATTTTGCCATATCCCACTAATGCGATTTTCATACCCAAAATAATTACTAGCTAGAAAAAGAAGGATGCGATCGTAAATACCGCAAAACAAATGCTGGCCACACTGTTCGTGTTGATAAAGGCAATATTCACCTTACTCAGATCGTTGGGTTTCACCAACAGATGCTGGTACAACAGCATGCCGGTGTACACAGCCGCACCCACCCAGTACAACCAGGAAAAATGGCCGGCTATTCCTGCGGTTATCACCAATGCCGCAGACCCGAGATGCAGCAGGTTGGAAACGTTCAGCGCGCGACGTGCACCCAATACCGAAGGAATGGAATACAATTGCTGAGACCGGTCGATTCCTCATCCTGCAATGCGTAAGATAATATCGAACCCCGATACCCAGGTGGCGCAGAGAAAAGAAAGAATAAGCGGGATGATGTTGAAGGACCCGGTTACCGACAAATACGCTCCTATCGGGGCCAGGCTGAGTCCGAGCCCGAGCACCAGAATGGCACAATGGCGTGAACCGCTTTGTGTAACTGTAGAACAAAATGACGAGCAGTGCCACCGGAGAAAGGTAAAAGCACAACGGGTTGATGAAAAAAGTAGTGATCACAAACAGCAGACTGCTGATGATCACAAACCACAACGCATGCTTCGGACTGATCACTCCGGCCGGTATCTCTCTTTTGGCAGTTCGCGGATTCAGAGCATCGAAACGCCTGTCCAGCCATCGATTGAAAGCCATTGCCGCACTACGTGCAAATACCATACATAGCAGCATCAGCAACAGCAAACGGGGCTGAAATGCATAACCATCCTTAAGAATCGCTAATGAAAAGCCCACAAATGCAAATGGCAATGCAAATACGGTATGACTGAATTTGATCAGCGACAGATAATCAGCGACTTTTTTGACGCACTCATCCGATAATGTAAATTAGATCATTGCAGTGAATGCGCTCAGGACAGAAACGCCGTCCGTATTGGAAAGCTCTTTACTGCAGGCCCTTTCCGGATGCGGCATCATACCGAATACATTTCTTCCGGCATTGCAGATACCCGCGATGTTTTCCATGGCACCATTCGGATTCGCGTCGATATGGTGCTCTCCGTGCTCATTTACATAACGGAAAACGATCTGGTCGTTATCTTTCAATTGCTGCATCGTTGCCGCATCTGCATAATACCTTCCTTCTCCGTGGGCAACAGGAATGCGCAGGGTACGTCCCATTACCGAATGACTGACGATATCGCGCGATGCCTCATTTTTTATAAATACGTTTTTGCAGACAAACTTCTGATGGTCGTTCTGAAGCAATGCGCCGGGAAGCAACCCGGATTCACAAAGGATCTGGAAACCGTTACATACGCCCAATACTTTACCACCGGCGTTTGCGAAGTTGACCACCTGCTCCATCAGCGGACTGAAGCGGGCCAGGGCGCCGCAACGCAGGTAATCTCCGTAAGAGAATCCTCCGGGTAAAACGATACAATCGTTCTTATCAAACATGCTGAGATCACGATCCTTATGCCACAGCATCACCACATCCTGCTGAAGGTCGTAGCGCAATGCATTGTACATATCACGATCACAATTAGAACCGGGGAAAACAATTACTCCGAATTTCATTATAAATAAGCTTTTTGAATTATAGCGGTAAAAATATCTGTGCAAAAATCACCAGCGCGAGTACAAAATAGAAGCTGATACGATTTACTTTTTTATTCCGTTCATGACTGAAAGCCTGGGCCAGGATCAGGCTCAGCGCAGGCAGGCAAATCATCCACCCTCCCTGTACGGAAGGTGCGGTGAAACAGGCCGCAATCAGGGAAAAAAACAGTAAGAGCGTCACCACTATCCAACTCCGACGAATAAAAATAGGCGCTTTGGGCAACTGGGATTGCATATTGTACACACAGATACACAACCATACGATCAATCCTCCCGCCACACCCAGGTAATATTCGGCTGGTTTTAATTGGCGGGGCAAAGATACACCGAGCTCCGGCCATAAATGCAGCAGTTGTAATTTATCTGTGCAAAAAAGAATCACCACAAGTATATACAGCGGCATTACCAGTCCGATGAGCATCACCATCCATTCTCTGAAGCTGAATGGCCTGATTATCAATAAAGCCACAAAAGCATACAGTACGAATACCACCGCCGGAAACTCCAGAAGCGCGGCAGGCATGATCAGAAAACCTAAATTGAATATCTGTTTATTGGCGTTCTGATGGTTTCTGGATGCCAGCAGGAGATGCACTATTCCCAAAAGCAGGAAATTACAGATAAGGGGTGCGCCAAACACGCTCAACGCCGGATTCAGGCTGCTCAATACAATGAAACAGAAAGCGGGAAGATAATGCTGGTGCATAAATAAGCGATGGCGGATTGCCAGTCTGTTGATGATCAGTGCCTGAACGAACAGTAACAGCACTGAAAACAGTGTATATGCAAAAGCGGATTTTCCAAAAATGTAACTTAATGCATGCAACAGCCATCCGTAAACAAATTGCGAAGCTTCCGCATGCGGCAGCACAGCGTGTGTCAACGCCTGCAGATGCAGTGTCAGCGTCAGCAAAAAAAGTAATATAGCCGTATACGGGCTATTGTTACGAACCAGATGAAGCAAAACGGAAAATTTGCGCTAAAGTACAATTTTCGCGAAGCATATCTGCTTCTTACGCAGACACGGAATCACAATTTCGCGGCTGTCAACCTGCTTACCTTCCCTTGGAACCCAGTCGGGATCGGTATCAGAACCGGAATCCATAAAGCCGGTATTGACACTACCATCTGCAGCAACAGAACTAAGCTCAATTCTTGAACGACGGCTGTTGAAATCATTAAACAGAAATCCTAATGCCCCTCCTGTATTCAGCAAAGTATAAGATGAGAACATTCCGCCATCCTCCTGGGAATACTGCTCTTTACGCAGAAATGTATGCCACTCTTCCTTTTTAGCTGCATTGTAAGACAGTACGAGTATATCATTATAGTGGTATTCCCGCACTGTTTGCGCCATTACCGGACTAAAGTAGTAGGAGTAAAAACCCACGCCGGGCATATAAGCGCTTTGGGTGGTCATATAATATTCTTCTGCCGCGACAAGAAATCCTCCGTCATTTTTTATGATGAGCTGGTTGATACGGAAAAGGTTGAATACGCGCTCACGGCGCTTGCCTTTTGTATCTCCGCGCATTTCATCTTCAAAAGGAATGGCGGCCTTATCGTCAAACGTAAGTGTGTTCATATTGAATGTTGCCGCAGCCACCCCTTCATTATTACCGTTCTTCTCTGTAGAGTAAAACGACGCGACATAAATATTCCCGTTCTGGTTATTGATCTTCTGAAACGGGTATTCCATATAATGATCCTCAAAAGCGAGCTCAGTAACGCGAAATACACTTTCATCATGCTTAATCGTGAGCATGGCATATTCATCGGTATAACTCCTGCTTCCGATAATGGTGTAGGCGGGCAGGAAGAAGTCGCCGTTATTGTTCAGGAGTGCCTGTCCGCAGTCGAGCGTATTGCCGGCCTTGTATTTCAGCTTTGCACGCTTCACAATTTTCATTTTGTCGACGTCGAGCCAGTAACCGTCGAAATTGAGCGACTTACCTTTTGTGTCGGCACGGTAAATCACCAGGTTCTTTTTATCCTCGGATACGGCTGAAGAGAAAAATTCATTATCGCTCGAACCGAAAAAACCGCTTCTTTTCTCATCCACTTTCAGCGGATTTTTGATCAGGATACCGCGACTGTCGAGCATGGCTGCGTATTGTGTGATACGCGTGCCTGATTGTTGCTGGTACAACACCAGCATGCGGTCTGTATAGGAAATGAAGCGGATATTGCTTGTCTTGTCCGGAAAGAAATCCAGCACGATCGTTGCAATATGATCCATCGAGTCATTGTAAGTATCGAGAAAATACTCTTTACCCGAAGAGCGGAAAGTGAACAGACTTCCGTTGATTTTCCCGATCACCGCCACCGAACCGTTGCGCAGGTCGAACGAATTATAATCGCTGTACATTACACGCTGCGCCTGGCCGGGCAGGCTTGATACGATCAGTAAGAAAGACAGCAGGAAGGAATAAAGTCTCATAATTAATTCAGTTGTTTTCCGGTGTATCTGGTAAGGCTGCTTTAAATGCTGTGTCTACGCGAACGGTATCTTTTTTCGGGACAAAAGACCGGACTGAAGAATGACGCAATGCGAGCAATGAGTCGGCCTTTACCTTCAGCTCGATGCTCATTCTGTCGCGGAGATTCTCTTCTTCCATTTCGCGTATTTCCTGCTCCCGTGCACGCACAATAGAATCGATGATCTGTTGTTTGCGTGCCTCGCTCATGGGCGCGGCTTTCTGCGGATTGCAGGCGATGCATACCAGCGGAATAAGCACAAACACAAGGGCAGAATTTTTCATATCAAAACAGTACAAAGATAGTAGCTGCATATGGCACTTTCTGTTAAATTTACTTATTAACCGGGCAGGATTTCACCCACATGTTTCCGGATATTGGAAGCTATTTTGGTCATCGGTAGGTCGTTGTCGTCATTACCGAAAGGATCTTCAATTTCTTCTGCAACCAGCTCCAGGCTCCCGAGCACATAAAACACAATAGCCACAACCGGTGCAACGAAGTATCCGAGCGTAAACACATAGCCCATCGGGAGTGTGCTGATGTACAGGAAAATGAACTTCTTGATAAATGCGCTGTACGATTGCGGGATGGGCGTATTCTTGATCCGCTCGTAGGCCCCGCATATATCGGTGAACGAAGACAGTTCCCCGTTCAGTACGATCAGCTGATCCCCGGTGATGACGCCGTTCTTATACAATTCTGTTATTTTCCGGATCATCACACCTGCAATCTGATTGGGAATATGCTTCTCCGTATCAATTGCATCCCACTCGGGGTGAGCCTGATCATCCAGTGCAAGCCTTGTCTGCTCCAGCTGCAAATGGGCCTGCAGCGAATCGGCATACAGGGGGATCGCTCTCGCGAAGAACAACTGAGTGTCCGTATCGGGCACCATAGCCCTGATCTTTAACGCAAGGTTCCGGCTGTTATTGACCAGCGCCCCCCAAAGCTTCCGCCCTTCCCACCACCTGTCGTAGGCGGTATTGGTGCGGAATACCAGTAAGATCGAAATAGCGAATCCCAGCAGCGTATGCAATGTCGGCACGTTTCTTACCCACGAATCCGGATGGATTTTCAACACATCGAGCTCTGCAAAAGCTACCAGCAAAGAATAAAGGAATACGCCTGTGATCAGTGGCGACAGCTTGCGTGCGGTATCTGCCCGCGACATCATGAACAAGGCTTTCGCCCATGCTTTGTTATTGTAAATCTGCATGTAAAGCGTATTTCGTCAAAAATAATCATTAATGCATTGTGTGAAAAAACCTGCCATGCCGGTCTTTAAAAGGATATTATCGTAAAATTGTATTACTAAATGGAATCGAGCAAAAGAACGCTGAAAGACCTTTCTTTTACCGGCAGCGAGGGACAGGGAACGATACTGGATCTGATTGACAGAAGCAGCACGCATCTGGGAAGCAGCCTTATCAGAAAAATGGTCGTGCATACACCGTCCAGCTGTGAAAAGTTATTGCGGCAGCAGGATGCAATACGTTTCTGGGTACAGTATCCGGGCTACTGGCCGGAAGCTATCTCAAACGGAACGGTCGTAATGCTCCAAAAATTCTTCGAATCTGCAGATGCTTATGCGGCACATCCGGGTGGACTTTCATTGTTTGGAGGAAAGTGGCTGCAAAAATTACTCAACCGGAATGAATTCCATTTTACACAATTCTCGCTTTCGCACCTTTCCGATTTCCTGAAAGGTTGTACCGCTTTCGTGGAAACGGAAACCAAGGTTCCGGGCTGTCCTCCGCTGATCCGCGAAACGTTTGCACATATGCAGCAGCAGCTGGAGCATTCGCTCACCAACAGCATTATCCATATGGATAAAGATGCCAGCTTTAAGGAGATCGCAACACTCAGCTTCCGCGCAAGACGTGAAATGAAGAGCAATATCCTGCACCTGATGGACGACTTTGCAAAGCTGGATGCATGGAAGGGGCTGGCAGATGCAACCCGACAACTGAAATGGCAGTTTCCCGTTATCAGTGAATCATCTCAGACATTCCTGCACGCCAGGGGGTTGTTCCATCCGCTGATCGCACAACCTGTTGCTTATGATATCGACTTTACTCCCGGCAGCACATTTATGCTGCTTACGGGAGCCAATATGTCCGGTAAGACCACACTGATGCGTGCGCTCGGTGTGGCAACGCTGCTGGCAAAAATGGGGATGGGTGTTCCTGCCGCATCGTTCGGCATGACGTTCCTGAACAGCGTACTCACAAATATGCATGTGGAAGATGATCTGCTGAAAGGCGAAAGCTTCTTTCTTGCGGAAGTAAAAACAATCAGGCAGACGATAGCGCACATCACCGAATCGGGGCCTCAACTGGTGCTGATGGATGAGCTGTTTAAGGGGACAAATGTGCACGATGCCTATGAATGTACCAAGGCTATTGTAGAAGGCATGTTGCGTCATCCCGAGCATATCATGATACTGTCTACCCACCTGCATGAAGTAGCGCATTATTTCGAAGGGCAGAACGGCGTCTCCTTTTACCGCTTTACCACGCATTTGGGTACAGACGGAAACTTTGTATTTGACTACCGCCTGGAACCGGGCATTTCCGACGAACGTATCGGTTACCGCATCCTGGTGAAAGAAGGGATTATAGATCTGCTCCGCAAGCGTTCCTGAGCACTACAGAATTATTGGCTAACTTTACGGCACTACTAACCGTAATAAGTATTATGCTCAGATTGCTGTCTCTCTTTACCGTTCTTTCTCTCTTACTGACCCACGAAACTCAGGCACAAAAATCTCCGAAAAGAGAATTCCGTGGTGCATGGATTGCCACCGTATCCAATATCGACTGGCCTTCCAGGCAAGGTTTACCTTCGGTGCAGCAACAGCAGGAACTGATCGGCAGACTGGACGCATTGAAAGCAATGGGCTGTAATGCCGTTTTTTTACAGGTACGTCCGGCTGCAGATGCACTATACGCATCCCGCTTCGAGCCATGGAGCCGTTTCCTGAGCGGCAGGCAGGGGCAGCAACCGTTTCCCGCTTACGATCCGCTTTCTTTCGCAATTGAGGAAGTACACAAAAGAAACATGGAGTTACACGCATGGTTCAATCCTTTCCGTGCGCTCACCGACAGTAAAAAAAATCCGAATCCCAAAAATCACATCACTTACACACATCCCGACTGGATCATCAGCTACGGAGGCAAATCCTATATAGATCCGGGTGTTCCGGAAGCGAGGGAATATGTCATCAATGTGATTATGGATGTGGTCAACCGCTATGACGTGGACGGCATTCATCTCGATGACTATTTTTATCCCTACAGAATTGCAGGTGTAGAATTCGGCGACCAGCGCAGCTTCCAGCGTTTCAAAGGCGACTTCACGCAAAAAGATGAATGGCGCCGTAATAATGTGAGCACTTTTGTGGCAACACTCTACAATAATATCAAAGGAGAAAAAGCTTACGTCAAATTCGGCATCAGTCCGTTCGGTGTATGGCGCAACGCGTCCAAAGATCCTGAAGGTTCTAACACACGCGGTGGCCAGACCTGCTACGATGATCTGTACTCGGATATCCTGCTCTGGCAGAAAAACGGCTGGGTCGATTATACGCTGCCTCAGTTGTACTGGGAACATGGTCATCGCGCCGCGGCATTTGAAACATTATTACCGTGGTGGGAAAACCACAGCTATAAACGGCACATGTATTTCGGACTGGGCGTATACCGTATGGCAGAATCCAAAGCAGCAATATGGCAGGGTCCGCACGAGATCCTGAGACAGATACGTGATATACGTGAAGCATCCCACAATCCCGGCGTGGTTTTCTACAGCACTTCGAGCTTTGATAAGATCAGCACTGCGTTACGTGACAGCCTGAGTTATGCGGCCAACAAATTCTATGCCTTCCCTCCTCAGATGCCCTGGCTGGATAAAAAAGCTCCGGAAGCTCCTTTTGTAAAAATTATGGAGGCCGCCTATCCGAAATTACAGTGGGATGCAATAGACGCATCTAAAGGTGATCGTATCAGCTATGCAGTGTACCGCTTCGGCCCTAATGAGCATGTAGACCTCAACGCAAATGAGCATATCATATCCGTACAAAATACAACCGGCTTCTCAGATAAGGAAGCAAAAGCAACCGATCGGTACACGTATGTGGTCACTGCGCTGGACCGTTTGTGGAATGAAAGCAAAGCGAGCAATCAGGTAAAACTGTAGCTGATTCCGGCCTATTTCCCGAATACTGCTGCCACCTGACCGGCAAGCCGGGAGGCCCAAATAGCATATTCTTTAGCCGATGGATGCAATCCGTCCGGGGCAAGATAATCTGTATGTATGCCATTTTCCCTGGTACTCTGCGTAATCTCTATGAAATGGCAGCGATGACTTTTTGCAATGCCCATTGCAGCATCATTATAAGCATCGATTTCCCGGGCAATCTGTGCGCGGTCTCTTTCTCCCGCGAAAGGTGTTACACCCCAGTCGGGGATCGACAATACAAAAACCTTGTCTACATGACCTCCTGCGAAGTGTATCGCCTGGTTCAGGAGGGTTGAAAACTCCTCCCGATAGTTTTCCAGCGACCGCCCGCGATACTGGTTGTTTACACCGATTAGCAGACTCACGAATGAAAAAGTCTCACGAATGTTGTGCTCGCGTATTGCGGCCTGCAGTTCATCCGTAGTCCATCCGGTAGTTGCAATAATAACCGGATCAGACACGTCCATATGTTTAGTGCGTAGTAACTGTACTGCCTGATTCGGAAAGTTCTGTTCGAAAGGTACCTGTTCCCCTATTGTATAAGAGTCGCCTAAAGCGAGATAAGAATACATAGCTTTTCTTTAAACGCGGAAATTACAAATTATCCGAGCACTACCGTTTTTATATTCACAAATTCGCGCAACGCGAATGAGGACAATTCTCTGCCGTAACCGCTGTGCTTTACTCCTCCGAACGGCAGCCTGGGATCAGAATGCACGGCTTCATTCACAAAACAACTTCCGGCATCCAGCAATTCACGCGCAATTTTTTCAGCACGCTTCCTGTTGCGGGAAAAAACCGCTCCACCCAGGCCATATTCGGAACTGTTTGCAATGCGTATCGCATCAGCCTCATCTTTCGCTTCGATGATCACAGCAACGGGTCCAAATAATTCTTCGGAATAAGCAGGCATACCCGGCTTTACATTGGTCAGCAGTGTGGGCGGATAGTACGCACCCAGACCTTCCGGGATAAAACCGCCGTGCAACAAACGTGCACCCGCCGCAATACTGTCGGTCACCTGGCTATGAAGTTCTTTGCGCAGGTCAGGACGGGCCATGGGACCTATCTGCTGTGCAGGGTCTTCCGGATTGCCATAAGTCACCTGTTTGATCAATTCACTTAAAGCAGCCTCGAAAGACTTTCTCACGGATTTCACTGCAATGAAACGCTTGGCGGCAACGCAGCTCTGTCCGGTGTTGATCATCCTGGCTTCGAGACACATCCGCGCAGCCTCTGCCACGTCGGCATCCTCCAGCACGAGGTAAGCATCGCTTCCGCCAAGTTCCAGCACTTGTTTCTTTAGGTGATCGGCGGCGACCGACGCAACTTTACGTCCGGCAGCGGTACTGCCTGTAAACGTTACAGCGGCAACTTCCGGAGCAGCGATAACGGAGGCCACCTCTGACGAAGCAATTAAAAGTGTTTGATATAAATGAGCCGGAACGCCGGCATCCTTCATTATTTTTTCGATCATCATGGCGCAGCCGCTTACATTGGAAGCGTGTTTGAGCACCATTGCATTGCCCGACATCAGCACCGGAGCCATCGCCCGGAATACCTGCCAGTAGGGAAAGTTCCAGGGCATTATCGCGAGCACCACGCCTATCGGCTGGAATGATACATAACCTTTTCGTTTGCCCTCGGAGAAAATAAGCTCGTCCTGCAACATACGCGGACCTTCGGTAGCATAATATTCAAACGTCTTCGCGCATTTTTCCAACTCGGCACGACTCTGAGCAATCGGCTTACCCATTTCCCGTGTAGCGAGCAACGCTGCCGCATCCGAATGCTTACGGATACTTTTGGCAACCGAACGCAGCAAAGCGGTTCTTTCCTTCATTGCCGATGAACGCCATTGTGTATACGCTTTGTGAGCCTTTTTCAGGTTTTTGCCAACCTGTTCTGCTGTCAGCGGTTTATATTGTTTGATTTCCAGGCCTGTAGCCGGATTATGGGAGCTAAGTATCTGAGGTTCCATAGGTTGGACTTTACCTTACGCAAGGTATATGCTCTAAAGTTATGAGATTGATAAATAAAGGCTCTTTGACTATAAAGAATTGCTACCGACTTCTTTTTATCAATTTCCGGTCGGGTATTGGATTTGTTAATACTTTTTCACTACATTTAACCTCTGGAAAAATTAACAAAATCGATGCGCTACGTATTATTATCCTTTTCTGCTATACTATGCTTTGGTTGGATGTCATGCAAAAACAACGACAACCAAAAGACAACCCGTGAAATGTCTGCAGTGATCAAAAGAAATTCTGCCGATTCCGGATTTGCCTGGAACGCTGCGGCGGGACTTGTAAGTTCAGAAATTCCGTTTGCACGCTCGGTGCGTTTTAAAGGATCTGAATATGTAAGCAGTCCTACTACCGTAAATTTATTCATCAACAACTATAAAGGTGTTGGTACCTATAAAATTTATCAGGGCAGTGCGCTGCAAACCGACAGCAACTCTGTAGTGGTGACCTATGCAGGCCGTAACTACAGCTCTATTGCAGGTAGTGTTGAAGTTATTCAGGACAATGGCTCTTCTTACATCGGTCGTTTTGAGTTTACTGCAAAAAACCTGAACGATACACTTACCGTTAAGAACGGCTCCTTCAATATCGACAAATAATTTTGTTGCGATACAAAACAAAAAAGCAGGTCTCTCAACGGGACCTGCTTTTTATTTTGGTTTTATATCAGAACTACTTCCTGCGTTTCATGCAACTTTCAATTTCATCCGGTGTAACCGGTATATTTTTGAACAGATCCACGTTGCCGCTTTTTGTTATCCAGTAATTGTTTTCGAGACGGATACCCATTTGTTCTTCCTCAATGTAGATACCAGGTTCAATAGTAAATAGCATCCCCTCCTTTACTGCACCGGTTCTTGTGCCCACATCATGCACGTCGATACCCAGGTGGTGTGTAATGCCGTGGTAGAAATACTTACGGTAAGCAGGATTTGCGGGGTCCTGGTTTTTAATATCTGCTTTGGAGATCAGGCCAAGTTTCAGGATTTGCTTTTCCATTTCGGCATTCGTCTTGCTGACATAATCCGGAAAATTGATCCCGGGTTTCAGGATGGATTTTGCATACAAATGAGCGTTCCATACCGCATTATACACCTCGCGCTGGCGTTTGCTGAATTTTCCGTTTACAGGAATCGTACGCGTGAGGTCCGCGCTGTAATTGCCATAGGACGCACCGAAATCCATCAGGATCAGTTCACCGTCTCTGCACTCCTGGTTATTCTCCACATAATGCAGCACACGTGCCCGGTCTCCGCTCGCAATGATCGGATCGTAAGCATGGCGCGGTGAACGGTTACGCAGAAATTCATGTGTGATCTCCGCTTCAATCTCGTGTTCTCCTACTCCGGGGCGAACGAAATTCATTACCCGGCGGAATGCCTTTTCAGTAATGTCGACCGCCTGTTGCGTTACTGCTATTTCATCCTTTGTTTTGATAGAACGCAACTCTTTTACGAGTACCGCCGCACGCTCATAACGGTGTAATGGAAACCGTTTCATCCAGCCATGCACAAACTCCAGATCGAGGCGTAATAAAGAACCGTCGAGGCGGTCATTTTCGTTGGTGTTCAGGTACACGGTCTCAGCATTGTGCATCATCACCTGCAGCATCGGATCAACCGCATCCAGCCACTGTATATTGTCGATTCCTGAAATAGCTTTTGCTTCATCTTTTCTGAGCTTATGTCCTTCCCATTTTTCCAGGGTTTCATTGGGGCGCAGCAATACGAGTACTTCCTTTGCCGACTGATCCGGATTGTCCGGGAAAAGAATCACCATTGTTTTCTCCTGCTCTACACCGGAAAGCCAGAGCACGTCTGAGTTTGGGCGGTTGGTATATATCGCATCACCGTTTGTGGGCAACACTTCAGTAGGGTGAAATATGGCAATGGAATTAGGTTTCATTTTTTTCATGAAACGCTGACGGTTCTGTTGTGCAAGCCGTGCCTGCAAAAGCTGATTTCTCATGTATTGATCAGTAAGGTTAGCAATTTGATTATGGAAAGTTACTATTAAATTCTTGCGCGCCACGGGAGCTCCGCTTTACCATTCACATGCGTGATGTATCGCGACAATACGAAAAGGAAATCCGACAGCCGGTTCAGGTATTTCAGAACAATATCCGACACATGTTCTCCCTGCTCTTCCATTGCCACACAAAGACGTTCTGCCCTGCGGCAGACACAGCGTGCAACGTGACAGGCAGAAGCTGCCTGGTGACCTCCCGGGATGATAAAGGAACGCATCTCCGGTAATTGTTCATTCATTTCATCAATCCGCTGTTCCAGCCATTCAATGTCGGAAATGTGGAGATCGGGTAATTTCATTTTAACTTCTTTTGTCTGTGTTGTTGCCAGTTCTGCCCCCAATGTAAACAGACGATCCTGTACTTCACGGATCCAGTCGCCTGTCCGTGTATCCGCAGCCATATCGTTTACCAGGCCCAAATAGGAATTAAGCTCGTCAACTGTTCCATAACTTTCGATCCGGATATGGTTTTTCGACACGCGTGTTCCCCCGATCAAACTTGTTTGCCCCTTATCTCCGGTCCTTGTGTATATTTTGAATGACATAAAAATTCTTTAAGACCCTCAAAAGTAGAAACATATTTTTACATTTGGGGACGCCGGTACCAAACCGTATGAATCGCAGAGCACGCTATATCGCCACTTTCCTGCTGGCCCTCTTTATGTACCCGCTTAAAGGGGCTGCACAGGCCAATTCCGAGTCGGATCTGCTTCTTCATATTGCGGCGAGCTTCGTTCAGGCGGACAGCGATGCTTACGCTGCTGTATTCCCTTCAGCAGATTCTATCGTTGCTATTACCCTGCGCCGCGCACCCGATTCAACGGAACAATACGCTCAGGCAAGGGCGCTTGCCGGCAACACGATCGCACTGGCCGATCAGGATTCGCTGATCCGGAAAAATGCATTTGTTCTGTTCAGGTACATATTTTATCGCGGATCAGCACTCGGCGTACATTGGTCTGACGTGCTGATGAACCGCTATGAACTGGAAGCATTGCACAAGACCAGGGATGCAGCTTTAGAAGCTGTCGCACCGGAACGATTTGTTGGTTATGTTTTCCTTGAGGACATGCAGACGAGGAAAATATTCACACTTGCCTTAAGCGACATCCGTAAAATGGAAGGGAAATGGTATGGCGGTGAGGCAAACTTTATTTTCGAAGCCAAAACAAAAGATGAATTCAACCAGAAACTAAAAGCTGAGAAAAAAAGGATATTAAAAGGACTCGCAGATTCCGTACTCTTGGCCAATAATGTACCGCCCGATTCTACTGTAGATGAGGACGAAATATCTATGAAGCGGAAGCAGGTTGCCGAAAGGAAATATTATATCGGCTGGCTGGACGACGATATCCCGGTAGACTTATACATCAGGTACCTTAAAGGAGACTGCCCCGGCGGCATCTGCTCCTACGATGCGATGATACGGTTCGGCGAGGACAATTTTATACGGTACGAAGTGGTGAAAAACAAGGACGGCAAATGGATATTTACGGAAGAAGAAACAGGTGGTGTTCTCGAAGTGGAACTGAAAGGCAATATTTTTTCAGGCATTTTTTCCGCCACTACAGACCGGATAGATTATGATGCTTACCTGAAAGAGAAAAACATGAGTAAACGCAAACTTGAATACCTCGATGAAATAATGGACGAGGACTTAAACCATTAAAAAGATGAAAGCAATAAGCACCATTGGTCTGTTAATATTATCGAACACGTTTATGACGATTGCCTGGTACGGGCACCTGAAATTTCATGAGTGGAAAGGCTTTGCAAAACTTGGCTTATTCGCTGTAATCGCCCTCAGCTGGGGGCTGGCTTTTTTTGAATATTGCTTCCAGGTGCCTGCCAATCGCATGGGCTTTAAGGAGAACGGGGGACCCTTCACCATCTGGCAGCTGAAAATCATCCAGGAAGCAATTTCTCTGATCGTCTTCTCGGGTTTCACTATTATTGTGTTCCGCAACGAAAGAGGTGCTGTTCGGATTCTATCGTGTTTCCCTATTAACCTTAGCAATACGTAACGGACGGTGTACGTGTAT
>JASGHA010000013.1:0-1119981 GCA_049841175.1 Rubrivivax sp.
CGCTGCCCGCGTCGATCAGATCGCCGATGTCGACGTTCGCGTTCATGTAGGGAGCGGCGACGGCGCTCTCCGAATGCCTCCAGCTTCTGCAGGCGGCGCACGTTGGTGTCGTTCGACGCGAGATCGGCGACCGCCTGGCGATAGGCGCTGCTTCGCTCGTCCAGCTCCTGCTGGGACACCATCCTTTCTTGCGCAGGCTTCCCAGCGGGTCATCGAGCTGCGCGCGAGTTCCATCGTCGCCAGGATCTGCTGGCGGGCGGCGATCGCCTGCGCGAGCTGCGGTCGATTTCCGGCGTGTCCAGCTCGGCCAGCAGTTCTCCCTTGCGCACCGAGGCGCCGATGTCCTCGGCGCCAGCGCAGCATGAGCCGGTCGCTCGCGCGTAGATCGGCGATTCACATAGCCCTGCAAGGTTCCGGGCAGCACCGGGCCTGGCCTTCGGCGCCCGGGCCGGGCATGGGTGTACGACATGCTGAACCTTCGTCTGCGTCTGCGCCAAGGACTCGAAGTGCCTGGGCCTGGTCGCGCGCCGCCAGGGTTCTCACCGCGCCGATCGCCGAACAGCGCCAGCAGGACGATCACCACGGTCAGGGTCATCCGCAGGATGTCGCCGCCGAGGGTGCTGGCGCAGTCCCTCGGGTCCAGCTCCGGGACGGCCGAGGCGGCTCCAAGCCGCGGAGACCCTACACGAGAAACCGACAGGCGGGCGTTCACCGATCATGATTCACGATCCTTGATGCGGCACAGGCGGTGCCACGGCTTTGGTGGCATCCGACGCCCAGCCAAGGATGCGTCGCCGCGAACACCACCGGACGGAATACAGCGTCGAGACGGTCGCGACAGCAGCCGCCATCACCGCGCGCCCCAGCGGCGCGTTCTGTTCGGCCTCTTCGCCCACCGAGCGCCATCCGCACCATGCCGATGATCATGGCCAGCGCGGTCATCAGCACGGGACGCAGACTGGGTGGCCCCTCCTTCCAGCGCGGCCGCCAGCGGCGTGGCGCCACGGTTGAGCTCTGACGCGCGAACGACACCACCTTCCATGGTCATGATGAGTTTAGATCAGGGCCGGCAACGCTCAGCCGTGGTGCGCGGACGAGCAGCATCCAGGTGATCCCGGCCAGGCAACGCGCTGATGATGATCAGCCCGTCGACCCATGACTGGAAGTTCACCACGATCAGCAGATAGACCAGCGCGATCGCCATCGCCAGTCCGATCGCCAGTCCCGGAACGACGACTCCATCGTCCGCACACGGATCGTCACCTTGGACTCCCGCGGCAGCTGTTCCCGGCATTCGTCGACCAAGCGCGAGATGTCCTTGGCGGCGCTGCCCAGGTCGCGCCCCTGCATGCGCCATGTACACATCGACCTACCGGGGCGATGTCGTAGCGCGACACCACCACCTGGCGCCGCTCCGGCGTGAGCTGGATCAGGTTGCTCAGCAGCTGCGGGTTCTGGCCGGCATATCGCGCGGCGAGATCGGCATGCCCTGGCCGCTACATGAATGCGTCGAGGGAATCGATCTGGTACTGCGGGGTCTGCACCGCGACGCCGTAGACCAGGGCCTGTTGGCCGGATTCAACCAGAAGGCGGGCGCCGTCTGGAAGCTGCCGGCCAGCGAGACCAGCATGTTCTGGGCGACATTGACCGCATTGAGGCCGACCTGCGGCCCCGGGTGCCGATCGATGTCCACCGCCAGGGCCGGCAGATCCATCTTCTGATGGATGCGGGCATCCACCACGCCCGGCACCGCCTTGGTGGCGAGCTCCTGATTGGAAGCGGACGTCGGCTCCCGCGTTGATCGCCGATGGCAGGCCGAAGTTCAGGATCTGGGTGACGATGTCGGCGGGCTGGAACTTGATGCCCGGAAAACGATCGGGCAGCTCCTTGCGCAGCAAGGACATGTAGTGCTCGGTCGGTCGATGACCGGGCTTGAGCGAGATCATGATCTCGCCGTCGAGCGGGCCCCCGATGGTGCCCGCGTTGCTGTAGGACAGGTTGATGCCGCTGTAGGCACCGCCAGGTTGTCCAGGAGCAGGGAGGCCAGGTCCGCGTTCCCCGACCAGATCGCGGATCGCCTGATCGATCTCGTCGGCGATGCGGCGGTTTCCTCGATCCGCGTACCGCTGGAGCGCGGAAAATGAAGCTTCATCTGGCCCGCGTCGACCGACGGAAAGAATCGTCGCCGAGCGCCGGATACAGGGCGCAGGACAGCGCACAGAAACGGAAGAAGGCGACGGCGAAGACTTTGGATGATGCAGCAGCATCGCGAGCACGACCGCGTAGGCGCTGCGCAGTTTCTTGAACAGCGCATTGAACGGGTCGTTGACCCGCGAGAACCATCCCCGTGACGCCGGGCGCCCGCCCCCAGCGCATGGGCATGGCGCATCAGCAAACAGGGCCAGGGTCGACCGCAGGGTGCGCGACAGGATGTAGGACGCGATCATCGCGAACCCCCGCCTGGGCCGGCACTGAACAGATAAGGGGCCACGCCGGTCAGAACATCGGCACGAACACGATGGAGATGCACCGGGTAGATTCGAAGGCCGGAACCGCGTCTCGCCCGCCCCCTGAAGGATCGCGTCATGCAAGGGCTGGCCGGAATGCAGGTGCCGCTCGATGTTCTCTATGGTCACCGTGGCGTCACGTCGGCCAGGATGCCCACCGCCAGCGCCAGCCCCCCCAGGGTCTCAGGTTCAAGGTTCCGCCCAGCGCGTACAGGGTCAGGATGGTAGGCGAGGGATCGATAGCGGGATCGACACGGCGATGATGCAGGTGCTGCGCCAATTGCCCAGGAACAACAGGATCATCGCGCGGTCAGGCAACCGGCGATCACCGCCTCGTGGATCACGCTGCTCACGGCCGCCCGCACGAACACCGACTGATCGAACAGCTGGGTCAGTTCGACTCCCTGGGCAGATCGGCGCGATCTGCGCAGCATCTCCTTGATCTGGTCGACGATCTGCAGGGTCGACGAGCCCCGTTCTTGTAGATTGACAGCAGCACCCGCGCCGTCCGTTCTGGCGCACGATGTTGGTCTGCGGCGAATAGCCGTCGTGCACGAAGGCGGATGTCCCGCAGATAGGTGGTGGCGCCGTTCTGGCTGCGCACCGGCAAGGCGTTGAGGCCGGCGATGGTGTCGGGCGAGCCGCGCATGTTGATGCTGTACTCGGTCTCGCCGATATTGGCGGTTCCCGATGGGAGGATCAGAGTTCTGGGCGGCGATCGCGTTGATCACGTCGGAGGCGCTCATCCCCTTGGACAGCAGTGCGCGCGTGTCCAGGTCGACCGAGTCACGGTTCTTGCCGCTGTAGGGCGCGGGAATCGCGGTTCCCGACCCGTGATCAGGCGCGGTCGCAGGGTGTTGGTGGCCAGATCGAACAGCTCCTGTTCGGACAGGCTGGCGCTGGACGGCCCCAGCTGGATCACCGGAATGCTGGAGGCCGAGTACGTGACCTAGCGGTGGCGTGATCCCAGGGCGGCAGGAAGCGCACGATCGACTGCGTGTTCGAGACCACCTGGGCCAGCGTGAGAACTTCGATGACCGCGCTGGCCCAGGTGGTCTCGAACACGCAGTCGATCGTGCGCTTCCTGCCGCCCGGGATCACGCCACCGCTGGTCATCAAGTACTCGGCCTCCAGCATTCCGGTGATCCAGCTGGGGCTGTCCAGCGCCAGCCTGTCCGAACAGGAGCTGTTCGATCTGGCCACCAACACCCTGCGACCGCGCCTGATCACGCTGCTCGGGAACCGCGATTCCCGCGCCTACGGGGGCAAGACCCGGCTGATCTCGGTCGATATCGACACGCGCGCGCTGCTGTCCAAGGGGCTCACGCCTCAGACGTGGTCGACGCGATCAACGCACAGAACCTGATCCTGCCGTCGCGGAACGGCCAAGATCGGCGAGACGCGAGTACACCATCAACATGCACGGCTCGCCGACGACCATCGAGGGGCTCAACGCATTCCGGTGCGCACCAGCAGCGGCGCCACCACCTACTTGCGGGAAGTCGCCTACGTGCGCGACGGCTTTCTCGCCGCAGACCAACATCGTGCGGCAGAACGGACAGCGCGGCGTGCTGATGTCGATCTGAAGAACGGCGACGCCTCGACGCTGCATGATGGTCGACCAGATGAAGGAGATGCTGCCGGAAGATCGCGCCGATCGCTGCCGTCGGACCTGCAGAACTGACCCGCTGTTCGATCAGTCGGTGTTCGTGCGGGCGGCCGTGCAGAGCGTGATCCACGAGGCGATCATCGCCGGTTGCCTCACCGCGGCGATGATCCTGTTGTTCCTCGGCAACTGGCGCAGCACCTGCATCATCGCGTCTCGATTCCGCTGTCGATCCTGACCTCCATCGCTGGTCCTGTACGCGCTGGGCGAGACCATCAACATCATGACGCTGGGCGGCCTGGCGCTGGCCGTGGGCATTCTGGTGGACGACGCGACCGTGACCATCGAGAACATCGAGCGGCACCTGCACATGGGCACAGCCATTGCATGAAGCGATCCTTGGAGGGCGCGGGCGAAATCGCCGTTCCGGCCTTGGTCTCCACCCTGTGCATCTGTATCGTGTTCGTGCCGATGTTCTTCCTGACGGGCGTGGCGACGTTATCCTGTTCGTGCCGCTCGCCGAAGCGGTGGTGTTCGCGATGATCGCGTCGTACATGCTCTCGCGTACCCTGGTGCCGACCCTGGCCATGCTGCTGATGCGCCACGCCCACGCAGCCCGAGGCGAGCAAGCAGCCGGGCGCCGCTGGTCCGTCGCGGTCTACCTGCGCTTCGATGCCGCGTTCGAGCGAATGCGCGGCGCCTATCCGTCGTGCTCTCCATGCTGCTGGTCACCGAAGCGTGTTCGCCATCGGCTTCCTGGCGTTCTGCGTGCTGTCCTGCGCCGGCTGGTGTTCGGCGCTTGGGCGCCGATTTCTTTCCGAGGGTCGACGCGGGCCACATCAAGCTGCACTTGCGCGCTCCGACGCGGTACCCGGATCGAGGAAACCGCCCGCATGGCCGATGAGATCGAACAGGTCGATCCGCGATTGGTGCCGGCCGACGAGCTGGCCACCATCCTGGACAACCTGGGCATGCCGTACAGCGGCATCAATCTGTCGTACAGCAATGCCGGCACCATCGGCACGCTCGATGGCGAGATCCATGATCTCGCTCAAGCGAGGATCATCGACGACCGAGCAGCTACATGTCACGCTGCTGCGCAGGAGCTGCCGCGACGTTTCCCGGGCGTCGAGTTCTTTTCCAGCCCGCCGACATCGTCACGCCAGATCCTGAACTTCGGCCTGCCGCCGCCGATCGACATCCAAATCACCGGCAACAACCGCGCCAATCTTCGAGCTGGCCACAAGCTGCTCAACCAGGCGCGCGAGGTGCCGGGCATGGTGGACACCCACATCCATCAGCACTTAGACCTGCCGGCGCTGGCACATGGACATCGACCGCACGCGGGTGCAGCAGGTCGGCCTGAACGCGGTCAATGCGGTCGCGCAGAACATGCTGGTCGTCGCTGGTCGGGCAGCTTCCAGACGTCGCCCGGCCTTCTGGTTGAATCCGGCCAACGGCGTGGTGTACAGCATGGCGGTGCAGACCCCGCAGTACCGGATCGGTTCGCTCGACGCACTGCTGCGTACGCCGGTGGCGGCCAGGGCAGCCGACTCGCACCGATGACGCGGCCAGACCCGCAACTGCTCGAGCAACTTCGTGTCCAGGTCGACGCCGAAGCAGCGTCCAGGCGGTGGTGTCCCACTACAACATCCGCCCGGTGATCGATGTGTTCGTGAGCGTGCAGGGGCGTGACCTGGGCAGCGTCGCGCCGGGACATAACACGCTTGGTCGGCGCAAGTCCGGAACGAGCTGCCGCGCGGGACCAAGGTCGATGATGCGCGGCCAGGTCAGACCATGGAATCGCTCGTTCCAGGGACTGGCGTCGGCCTGGCGATGGCCATCGTGCTGGTGTATCTGCTGATCGTGGTGAACTTCCAGTCGTGGGTCGACGCGCTGATCATCATCAGCGCGTTGCCCGCCGCACTGGCCGGCATCGCCTGGATGCTGTTCATGACCGGCACCACGCTGCGGTGCCGGCGCTGACCGGGGCCATCATGACCATGGGGGTGGCCACCGCCAACAGCATCCTGATGGTGTCGTTCGCGCGACAGCAGCTGAAGCATGGCGTCCACGCCGCTGACGGCCGCGCTGGAAGCCGGTGCGACGCCGGATGCGGCCGGTGCTGATGACCGCGCTGGCGATGATCATCGGCATGGTGCCGATGGCGCTGGGCCTGGGCGAAGGGGCCGAACAGAACGCGCCGCTGGGGCGCGCGGTGATCGGCGGCCTGCTGTTCGCGACCGTGTCGACGCTGCTGTTCGTGCCGGTGGTGTTCGCGGCGCGCATCGCTGGCTGGGGCGTCAGCGTGCCGCGCCGCAAGCCGGCTGGCACGCGCCGTTGTCGCATCGAAGGATCGTGAATCATGATCGGTGAACGCCCGCCTGTCGGTGCATCTGTGAGTTCGCTCCGATGGCCGACCACGGCCTCGGCCATCCCGGAGCTGGACCCCGAGGGCAGCTGCGCCAGCACCCTCGGCGGCGAGACCATCCTGCGCGATGAATCTCGACCATGGTGATCGTCCTGCTGGCGCTGCTGGCGATCGGCGCGGTGAGAACCCTCGGCGCGCCGCAGACCAGGCCCAGGCGCTCAAGTCCTTCGCGCAGACACAGACGCAGCATTCGCGTGTCGTACACCCATGCCCGGCCGGGCACCGGCAGGCCAGGACCCTGGTGCTGCCCGGAACCTGCAGGGCTATGTCGAATCGCCGATCTACGCGCGCGCGACCGGCTATCTGCTGCGCTGGCACAAGGACATCGGCGCCTCGGTGCGCAAGGGAGAACTGCTGGCCGAGCTCGACACGCCGGAGATCGACCAGCAGCTGCGCGCAGGCGATCGCCACCCGCCAGCAGATCCTGGCGACGCATGCGAACTCGCGCGCAGATCGTCGATGACCCGCTGGCAAGCCTTGCGCAAGAAGGATGCGGTCTCGCAGCAGGAGCTCGACGAGCGAAGCAGCGCCTACGCGCAGGCGGTCGCCAATCTCACGTCGCACGACGCCAACGTGCGCCGCCTGCAGAACTGGAGGCATTCAAGCGCATCATCGCTCCCTTCTCCGGAGTGATCACGCGACGCAACGTCGACATGGGCGATCTGATCGACGCGGGCAGCGGAGGATCGTCGCGCCCTGTTCATCGCTGGCGCAGATCGATCCCCTGAAGATCAATCTGTTCGTGCCGCAGTCGGCCGCCCAGCGCATCGAGATCGGACAGGAAGTCCAGGTGCGCCAGTCGGAACTGGCGGGCCAGACCTTCAAGGGGCGCATCGCCCGCAAGTCCGGCGCGATCGATACCGGCACCCGGACCATGCAGGCGGTGGTGGAGATCGAACCCCGACGCCCGGCTGATGCCGGGAGCCTATGTCGAGGTGCAGCTGCCGTTCGGATCGCCCGCCGCGCTGGTCGTGCCCGCCAATGCTTTGCTGATCCGCAGCCAGGGTACCCAGATCGCGGTGCTGGGCGGCGACCAGCAGCGGGTGTCGCTGCGCACCGTCACCCTGGGGCGCAATTTCGGCCGCAGCTTCGAGGTGCTCGACGGCGTGTCCATCGAAGATCGCCTGATCATCAATCCGCCGGATTCGCTGGCCGAAGGCGACCAGGTTGACGGAGTCGAGGCCGTCCTCTCCACCCCGCCGCCCAGGCCTGGCGCGGCTCCCGTTCCGGCCGGACCCGCGGCGACCGGGCCCGCGGCGGCCGCCACGAGCTCCACAGCCCCGCTCGACCATTCCCGCGCCTGCGGCCGTTCCCGCCGCGGGCACGGTACGATGATGCCAAACCGCTATCTGTCGATGAGTTCGATGCCTTCATTCCCGCGCCTGCGTCTGCCCGTCGCGCTGGCTCCGGTCGCCGGAGCGATCCTGCTCGCCGCCTGCACCGTCGGGCCGACCTATCAACGTCCCCAGGCACCCATGGCTGCCGCGTGGAGCACGCCCGAGGCGCCCTGGCGCACCGCTCGCCCGACCGATGCCCAGTTGAAAGGCCGGTTGGTGGGAGCTGTTCGGAGACGAAACGCTGAATCGGCTTCAGCAGCAGGCGGCCGAACGGGGCCAGGTGCTGCGCATCGCGGCGGCTCGACTGGAGCAGGCTCGGGCCCTGGTGCAGAGCAATGCCGCGGCGTTGCTGCCGACCGTGCAGCTGAACGGTGGCGCGTCGCGGCTGAAGATTTCGGCCGATCGACCGCTGAGCAACTACAACACCTCCAATTACTCGACCACCCAGAACGATCTGCGCCTGGGCGTCACGGTCAGCTATGAAGCCGACCTGGTCGGGCGCATCCGCAACCAGGTGGCGGCGGCGCGGGCGAGTGCCGAGCTGTCCGAGGCCGATCTGCAGAACGTGCGCCTGCTGGTGGCGGCGGATCTGGCCACCAATTATTTCAACCTGCGTTCGACCGACACCGAGATCCAGGTGGTGCGCGAGGGCATCGAGCTGCAGCGGCGCGCACTCGGCCTGGTCCGTGATCGCCACGAACTGGGCGCGGCCTCCGGGCTGGACGTCGCGCAGCAGCAGGCGATGCTGGATGCCACGCTGACCCAGTTGCGTCTGCTCGAGCGTCAGCGCGAGCTGTTCGAACATGCGGTCGCCACGCTGGTCGGCGAGCCCGCGCCGACCTTCTCTCTGCCTCCCGCGCGCCTGACGGGGGAGCCTCCCGGCATCGCGGCGGGCCTGCCTTCCGATCTGCTCGAGCGTCGGCCCGATGTCGCCGCGGCCGAGCGCGCAATGGCCGCCGCCAATGCCCAGATCGGCGTGGCCACCGCCGCTTTCTATCCGAGCCTGCCGCTGGTGGCCAACGGCGGCTTCGAGAGCACCAATTTCGCCAGCCTGCTCAGTGCTCCCGCCATCCTGTGGTCCCTGGGGGCCAGCGCGGCCCAGATGCTGTTCGACAACGGGCGCGCGCGCGCCGGCGTACGCTTCGCGGAAGCGGGCTATGACGCCACCGTGGCGAGCTATCGGCAGACCGTGCTGGTGGCGATGCAGGAAGTGCAGAACGCGTGTCGAGCCTGGAGAGTCTGGCGCTGGCCTCGCGCGAAGCGGCTTCCGCCGTCGGCAGTTCGCAGAAGGTGCTCGGCATCGCCAACGACCGCTACAGCGGCGGCTTGTCGACCTATCTGGATGTCATCACCGCGCAGCAGTCCCTGTTGAACAATCAGCGCCAGGCGGCCCAGATCCTGGGGCAGCAGATGCTGACCTCGGTCTATCTGATCAAGGCGCTGGGCGGCGGCTGGACGGGGTTGGACCGCTAGGAGCTATCCGGTGGCGAAGGCGGTGCGCCGCGTTCGCATGCTCGATGCCCGCCCCCTGGCGCGGGCGGGCGGGGAAGAAGGTCGCTGAGCACGGGATCGCTGAGCATGCCGGGCTCGACGCCTGGCGAAGGGGAGGGCTCGATGAACGAGGCGTCGGATTTCAAGGGTCGCCGGATACTGGTCGTCGACGACAATCAGGATTCGGCCGACATCCTCGCCGAGTTGCTGCGGGCGTTGGGCCATGACGCCACTTCGGTCAGCGACCCGAGGGAAGCAGCACCCGCGGCCCGGGAATTTCGTCCTTACCTGATTCTGCTCGACGTGTTAATGCCGGAGCTCGATGGTTTCGCGGTCCTCGCGCAATTGCGCGAGGATCCGCTGCATGCGAGCACGGCGGTGGTCGCCTTGACCGGCCTGGGGCAGGAAGAGCAGGTGCGGCAGATCTATGCGGCCGGTTTTCGGGCCCGATCTGATGAAGCCGACCAGCCTGGAAGCGCTGGAAGAGGTGCTGCAGAGCATGCACTGAGGATCGGTCACGAGTGCCTGGTCACCGAGGCTTTGTTCGTGACGCCCGCGGCCTCTCCAGCCGCCGAAGCAGGAAGAAAGCCAGCGCCGCCACGCCGGCCAGCACCAGCGACAGTGCGTTCGCGCAGTCCGTTTCGGAGCCGAGCACATGGTTGTAGACCGCCAGCGACAGCGTCTCCGTGCGGCCGCTGATATTGCCGCCCAGCATCAGCGAGATGCCGACTTCACCCATGGCCCGTCCGGCGGCGAGCACCAGGCCGGCCAGGATGCCAAGCCGGGCCAGCGGCAGGTCGATCCGCAGAATCACCCGCCAGGGGCGTGCTCCCAGCGTGGCGGCCGCCTCGCGCAGCGACTCGTCGACCTCGGCAATGGCCGCCTGGGACGGCTTGACCATCAGCGGCAGGCCGGCGATCACGGAGGCGATCACCAGGCCGGTTTCGCTGAATACCCAGTGCGGCCGCCAGTCCGGCGGCAGCCAGGCCAGCAGCCAGCCCTCGCGGCCGAGCAGCAGCAGCAGGGCATAGCCGATGACGATCGGCGGAAAGACGAGCGGCAGCGTCACCAGCGCGTCGAGCAGGGCCTTGCCGGGAAAGGCGCGCCGGGCCAGCAACCAGGCCAGCGGCACTCCGATCGCCAGTTGCAGGAGCACGCTCCAGCCCATGACCCTCAGGGTCAGCGGGATCGGAGATCCAGGCACAGGCTCTCGGGCAGCAAGTCGATCAGGCCGAGGCGCGGGCCCTAGAAGACCGTTGGCATTCATGATGCGCGCGTGCGGTGTCGCTTTGCAGAAACGCCTGGAAGCGGCTTTCCGGCGGCAGTGAGCGTTGCGCTTCTTCACCGTGCCGAGTGACATCTCGATTTGGCTCGTAGCACGCACTGGGGCATTTCGAGCGCCGGGCCGGCGCGGTCGGCAATGGCCAGCGCCTCGGTCTTGTTGACGAAGCCGGCATCGACTTCGCCGGACGCGACGTAGCTGCCGACCTGGGGCACGCTGTCGACTTCGAGCAGCTTCGGTGCCAGCGCGTCGGCCGGGTCGCAGCCGCTTCAGGCAGGCATCGGCCGCGGCGCCGAACACGGTGCGGGTGCGGTGGGCCAGTGCGATCCGGGCAAAGGCCGGGCCTCTTCAGGTCATCGGCGCCGGCCAGCGATCTTGCCCTTGCGCGGCCACCAGCACCAGCCGTCCCATGCCGATGCTGGGTCGAAGCGGCTGAACAGACCCGTCGGCTCCAGCAGGTTCCTGTCGCCGATCAGGAACGCGACGTCCGGATTCTGCCTGGCCTGGGTCTCGATCTGCTTGATGTGACCGAACGCCGCCTGGCCTCCAGTGCCGGTTTCCTTGCGAAAGGCCTCCACCAGCTCGAGCACCGGCTTGCGATAGCCGCCCATGGCGGCCACCAGCACCGGTATCGGCCGCCTGGGCGGGCGGGCCGGTCAGCAGCGTGGCCAGACCGGCCAGCCCCAGCAGTCCACCGGCAAGGAACCGGCGTGACGACAACGACACCCGAGGTCGAACCTCGGCGGCATCGTTCATGGCTTCATTCGGCATTCAAGACCTCTTGCTGGGAATCGCGTTGGCAGACTTCGGATTGCAGGGCATGACGCGCCACCGCTGATGACTGGCCAGCGGTACGTTATATTCATAAAAATATAACACCCGGGGAAAACGAACCGAGCCTGCCATGACCGATACCATTGCCATGCGCGCCATCGGCGTCATCCGCAGCCCTTTTCGCAGCACGCAGGGCATGCCGATCCAGACCGTGGCCGCGGCCGAGGCGGAAGGCGAACTGGAAGTGTTTGAAGAGTTCGCTGCCGGGTTGCGCGACATCGAGGGCTTCGAATACCTGATCCTGCTCACCCATCTTCACCAGGCGACGGAGAAGCTGGAGGTCACGCCGTTCATGGACACGGTGAGCCACGGCGTGTTCGCCACCCGCGCGCCGGCGCGGCCCAACTGCATCGGCCTGTCCATCGTGCAACTGGTGCAGGTGCAGGGCCGAGTGCTGCGCTTTCGCGGCAACGACATGCTCGACGGCACGCCGTTGCTGGACATCAAGCCCTACGTGCCCAGGCTGGACGTACGGGCCACCGAGCGCATAGGCTGGTTCGACCAGGGCCTGCAACGCCTGCCTTCCACGGTGTCCGACGATCGAATGAAATGAGTGCCGACGTGGTCAACGCCGAACGGTGACGACGTGGCGAGCCACACTGATGCTGCTGATCGCACCGACGACGATCAGGAACAGGAAGGCGGGGAAGTCGTGGCGGAGTGCCCGATGCCGCTGGAGCGGCTGCTTCTGGCCGCCGAGGGCGGCAGAAGTACAGATAGTCTTGGTTGCGGGGACAGGATTTGAACCTGTGACCTTCGGGTTATGAGCCCGACGAGCTGCCAGACTGCTCCACCCCGCGTCCGTCAGAGCAGAAAACTATAGCACCTTTGACACACGTGTGCAATATCTATCTACTGGCCGCCGGGCCACAGGCTCACAGTCAGTCGGGCCTGAATGCCACGGGTGTCCGTCGCAGTGCGTTCCAGCGTAGCGCGGATGTGATTGAGCAGTTGGTTAGATGCGCAGGATCGCGGTGGCCAAGCCGGCACCGGCAGCGATCAGGCCGGTGCTGATCAGCATCGGGTACCACATCCGTTCACGCTGCAGCTTCGCCTGTTCGGCAGCCAACTTAAGCGATTCGGCACTCAGTTTCAGAGCTTCGGCGACCAGCTTGTCGAGGTTGGCTCGAGCCATCTCGGCTTCGGATGGGGCGCGCTGTCGTGCGGTCATCCTCCATTCCTCTGGGGAATCGGGCCTCGCGATCCGCGCTGCCATGCCAAGCTTCATTGGGCCAATGGGCCAATGAGTCAATCCGCCACACATCGGCCCAGACGGCCTAAGCCAGTCACAGGATCCGGATCCGCCAGGTTGCTTCTGGATGTGAAATCGGGTTCCCGCAACCATAACCAGAAGCAGATCCACCGGCTGTGATGAGCAGCTGTTCCAGGGCAGTGCGCCGAACCTCGCCCAGCCGCTCAGCGATCTGCTGGTGCAGCAGTACCGTCACGTCGAGCTGTAGCAGGTGATCGCGGATCGCGGTCAATAGGCGCTCATCCATTCGGTCGTGTGGCGCTATGAAGCCAGGACAGATTGTGCGGTAGCACTGTGAGCGGCGATGAATTGGTATGCTCAGTCAGCCAGTGCTGTCTGCTCCGTAACGTCGTCGTGTTGGCTCGTGCAGGCAGAATGTGTCGGTGCCGAATAGCTGATGCAGGGATTCCGTCGCGGACCGAATTGGCCTAGGATCGCCGGCTCCGATGTTCGCGGTTGAGAATCATGGTTGCGCTGCTAGGCGGTCTGGGAACGTTGGTATAGGGTCGGTGCGGTCATCGCCTACGCATACTTCAACTGGGCACAATTTCTTGCCCTGCAACCGAACGAGTTCGGTGACTTTCTCGCCGGCATCTGCGCTCCGCCCGTCCTTTTCTGGGTGATAGTTGGGTATTTTCACCAGAGGCGCGCTCTAAAGGAGAGCCAGCTCGCAGTGAATCTTCAATCGGTTGGCGGAGCTCCCAGACTCCGAGCGACGATCGAAAACAATAGCGGAACGAACTATATCGACTATAGGGTTACCATCAGAAACGATGGCGGTGATGCCTTTGGTTTGGTCGGCAGATTTCACCGCACGTTCGGGCGACCGGGATCCGATTGGGGGCGAAAGATCGATATCTTTTTCCTCGAAGGCTGAGGAGGTTATGCATTTTTCTCATGAGCTACCGGAGCGCGCGATGCGTGAGAAAGACGGGAGCGAACTTCCGCTCGGCCGCATTAGAGGTGATTTACACCGACATTGCTCACCGAACGTGGCGAATTTTGTTTTCCATCTTGCCAAAGGATATGCAGAACATGGGAATTCGTCCTGCGGGCTGGGTGCAAGCTCATGCGCCCGACGGGGACGCGGAAGCCGACGTCCTTCAGGTTGTTCGCGGAAGCGCCTTCGAGATCGATCCACACGTCGCTCATCGGGCGGCGCTCGCGGACGACCCCGAGCGGATCACGGAGCGCGCGCCCCGTGGGCGAGTCCTCCGTCGCGAGCACCTGGCCGGCGTGCCCTGCGCGACGATGTATCCACCGCTTCGTCCGCCGCCGCCGCGCCCAGATGACCTGCAATCGGCGGCGCCGGATTCGTCGGCATCGTGCTCGACAACAGACGGTCGACCCCGTGTCGACGAGCGCGCGGAGGTTCTCGATGAGGCGTCCCGTGTCGCGAGGGTGGAGCCCAATCGTCGGCTCGTCGAGCACGTAGAGCGCACCGGTGAGGCCGCTGCCGAGCTGCGCGGAGAGGCGAAGCCGCTGCATCTCGCCGCCGGAGAGCGTGCCCGCCGACCGGCCGAGACCGAGGTATCCGAGGCCCACTTCGGTCACGAACTCGAGCCTTCGCACGAGCTCCGCGAGCGGAGCTTTGGCGATCGTCGCGGCGTCACCCGTGAGCGACAGCTTCTTCACGTGCGCGAGGGCCGAGGCGACGCTCCGATCCATGACGCGCGGGTACGTATTCTCCGCCGAGCGTGACGGAGCGCGATCGGGGCGAGGCGGTCGCCGCCGCACGCGCGGCGCTTCGGGCGCGGGCGCCCGTCGCCGTCGTCGTCGCCGATGACGCCGGCGCCCTCGCACTCCTCGCACTGGCCTTGCTTCGTGTTGAACGAGAACCAACGCGGATCGAGCTCGGGGATACCCGCGCCGCACTCACTGCAGGCGCGCGACGTCGAGAGGAATTGCCTCGGCGTCGTCGAGGTCGCGTCGGCGCTCCGGGGCCCACGCGGACGGCGCCGGCGCCCAGGCAATCGCGCGGTCGAACGTCGCGCAATGAGCTCGGCGAGCGAACCGTAGTGAACGATGGGATCGATCGTGTGCTCCTTCGCCTTCGCGAGCTTCGGCGGCGGATCGATCGCGACAATCGCTCCGTCGACGCGCGCCGCGGAAATCCCCGCGCGCGACGCCTGCGTGAAGAGGTCGAGGTACGTGCCCTTGCGCGCGCGGACGGCAGGCGCGTAAAGCTGTGCACTTGTCCTTGCCGAGCGCTCGCAGCCGCGGAAAAGAGCTGATCCGGCGAGCTCGGCGCGACGCGCGCGTGGCAGTCCGGGCAATGGAGGTCCCCGACCTTGGCGTAGAGGAGGCGGAGGTAGTGCGCGATCTCCGTCACGGTCGCGACGGTCGAGTTCGCGCCGCCGCGCGTCGTTCGCTGCTCGAGCGCGATCGACGGAGGCACGCCCGTGACGAGATCGACGTCCGGCCTCGGCAGGGTGGGCAAGAACTGCCGCGCATACGGGGTGAGCGTCTCCATGAAGCGCCGCTGGCCTTCGGCGAAGACGACGTCGAACGAGAGCGAGCTCTTGCCCGAGCCGCTCGGCCCGGTCACGACGCACAGCTTCCCCGTGCGGAAGCGTGCAAGATACATCCTTCAGGTTGTGCTCGCGGGCGTGCGCGACGGTGATCGCATCGAGCGGGGGCGGCGGTGCGGCCGCGCGCTTCGGTACCTCCTTCGAGCGCTCGCGGAGCGCGCTCCCCGTCTTCGTGTCGCTCTTCGCGATGACCGAGGGCGGTCCTTCGGCGACGACGCGCCCGCCGTCGGGCCCGCCGCCCGGCCCGAAGAAATCGATCACCCAGTCCGCCTCGCGGACGAGCGCGAGGTCGTGCTCGACCATGACGACCGTGCCGCCGTCTTCGACAAGCATATCGAGCGCGGCGATGACATGCGCGGCGTCGGCGGCGTGGAGACCGGCGCTCGGCTCGTCCCGACGAAGAGCCTGTTGCGGCCGCCGCCGGCGACCGCGCGCGCCAGCTTCAAGCGCTGGGCTTCGCCGCCGGAGAGCGTCGAGAGCGGCTGCCCGAGCGGCAAATACCCGAGCCCGACGCGCGCGAGCGGCATGAGCGTGTTCTCGATGACGTCGTCGCGATGCTCGCGCGGCGACAAAAGCGCGATGGCTTCGTCGACCGTCATCGCGAGGACGTCGGCGACGGACTTGTTTTGGTGCGTGACCGCGAGGACGTCGGCGTTGAAGCGCTTTCCGCGGCAGACAGGGCAGAGGAGCATGACGTCCGCGAGAAACTGCATCTCGACGGTCTCGTAGCCCTCGCCGGCGCACGCCTCGCAGCGGCATTTGTCCTTCACGTTGAACGAGAAGTGCGCGGGCGTAAGGCCGCGACGCTGCGAGCTCCGGCTCGAGCGCGAAGCGCTGGCGGATGCGGTCCCAGGCTTTCGTGTAGGTCGCAGCGTTTCCGCGCGCCGTTCGTCCGAGCGGCGACTGATCGACGAGCACCGCCTCTCGCAGGGTTGCTTCGGCCAGGTTCGGGCGCACCTTCGGATCGAGGGGTCCGTCGACGAGAGCGGCACCATCAAGGCGCGATGGGTCGACACGCAGAAGGTCCTCGGCGTCCCGTACGACACGCCGATCGCGGGCTTCCGCAACGACACCGTCAACACGCTGCGCCTCTGGCAGGCGCGCGCGGGCAACGAGTTCGACCTCAAGGTCTTCAACGACGGCGACTACGTGCGCGCGGTCGAAGACAAGAACGCGAGCGAGGTCATCTCGAAGGTCCTCTACCCGAACGATCAGAACCAGGCGGGTCGCGATCTCCACCTCAAGCAGGAGTACTTCTTCGTCGCCTGCGCAATCTCCGACATCGTTCGCCGCTACAAGAAGACCCACAAGACCTTCGACGCGTTCGCCGAGAAGAACGCCATCCAGCTGAACGACACGCACCCGGCGATCGCCGTCGCGGAGCTCATGCGCGTGCTCGTCGACCTCGAGCAGGTCCCGTGGGACCGCGCGTGGGAGATCACGGTCGCGACGCTCGGGTACACGAACCACACGCTCCTCTCCGAGGCGCTCGAGCGTTGGCCGGTCGCGATGTTCGAGCGCCTCCTCCCGCGCCACCTCCAGATCATCTACGAGCTGAACCGCCGCTTCATCCGCTCGGTCGTCGCGCGATTTCCGGGCGACGACGCGCGCGTTCGGCGCATGTCAATCATCGAGGAAGGCACCGAGAAGAAGGTCGCGATGGCGCACCTCGCCGTCGTCGGGTCGCACGCCGTCAACGGCGTGGCCGCGCTCCACAGCGATTTGCTCAAGCGCGACGTGCTCCGCGATTTCGCGGAGATGTCGCCGCAGAAGTTCTCGAACAAGACGAACGGCGTGACCCCGCGCCGCTGGCTCTACCACTGCAACCCGCGCCTCTCCGCCTTGATCACCGAGGCGATCGGCCCGGGCTGGGTGACGGATCTCGACCAGCTCGACAAGCTCGTGCCCCTCGCGAAGGACGCGTCGTTCGTCGAGAAGGTCGCCGCGGTCAAGCGCGCCAACAAGACGGACTTCGTCCGCTACGCGGCGGACGCGTTCGGCCTGCGCTTCGATCCCGAGTCGATGTTCGACGTGCAGATCAAGCGCCTGCACGAGTACAAGCGCCAGCTGCTCAACGCGCTTCACGTCGTGAGGCTGTACCTCGACGCGAAGCGCGATCCGAAGGCCCTCGCCGTGCCGAGGACAGTCCTCTTCGGTGCGAAGGCCGCCCCCGGCTATCGCCTCGCGAAGTTGATCATCAAGCTCGTCGAGCTCGATCGCCGACGTGGTGAACGGTGACCTCGATCTCGAGGGCCGCCTCAAGATCGCCTTCCTCCCGAACTACCGCGTGTCTCTCGCCGAACGGATCATCCCTGCCGCGGATCTCTCCGAGCAGATCTCGACCGCCGGCAAAGAGGCTTCCGGCACCGGGAACATGAAGCTGTCGATGAACGGCGCCCTCACGATCGGAACGCTCGACGGCGCGAACATCGAGATTCGCGACGCCGTGGGCGAGGACGCGTTCTTCCTCTTCGGTCTCACGACCGAGGAGGTCGTCGATCTCCAGCGCACGGGCTACAAGCCGCGCGCGATCTACGAGAGGAACGCGCGCTTGCGTGAGGTCATCGACCTCATCGCCAACGGCTTCTTCAGCCCGGAAGATCCCGCGCTCTTCCGGCCGGTCACGGACAACCTCCTCGACCACGACGCGTACATGCTCTTCGCGGACTTCGACGCGTACGTGGCGTGCCAACAGCGCGTGTCCGAGGCGTTCGTCGATCGCAGCGCATGGCACGCGATGGCCGTGCGCAACATCGGCAGGATGGGACGCTTCTCGTCCGACCGGACGATCAAGGAGTACGCGACGCAGATTTGGAACGCGTCTCCCGTGAAGATCGCGCTCCGTCCGTACGACGGCTGGTAGCCCGCGCTTCAGCTGCTCTCGGTCCGCGGGAGCAGCGAATCGAGCAAGAAGAACATCTCCATCTCTCGGTCGTCGACGCGGCCGTCCGACGCGATCGCGCGCAGCGCGACCGTGCGGACCTTCGCCGCGAGGTCGAGCGAGACGGTCATCGGATCGATCGCGTGGGCGGGGGGCGGCGTCGACAGGTGCGCCTCCGCCTCGCGCTCGGGATGCTCCGCGCCGAGCTCGCGCGCGAGGTCGAGGAAGAAGGCACGCTCGCGGCGGTCGATCTCGAGATCCGCCCAGAGGAACGACGATGCGAATTGGAGCAGGCGCGTGCGATCGGCGAGCGATGCCACGTTCGAAGGTGAGGGAGTCCGCGGGCTGGTGGAGGGTTGCATGCCCGCGCCTCAGCATTCCGTGTGCCCGAGATCGTCCCAACGTTTCTCGATAGATACGGTGCGTTACCCCTGGCCCGGGCCAGATCGGGCCAGGCCACCGGCCACCTGCGCACGACCTTTGCTCCTTCGTTTCGGGCACTCGCGGTCCAAGAGCTGGAGAGGAGAAGAGGGATGGCGCTCGCCGTGAAGGACGTGATGACCGAAGAGCCGGTGACGGTCGGCCGCCAGCAATCAATCGCCGTCGCCCACGCGCTCATGCGCAGCAACCGCTGCACGCACCTGCCGGTGCTCGAGCACGGCGAGCTCGTGGGCGTCGTGTCCCAGCAGGATCTCTACCTGGTCGAGACGCTCGCGAATGCGGACGGCGTCCGCGATCGCGTCGACGACGCCATGCGGCGCGCGACGCTCCGTGTCACGCCCGACGCTCCGATCGCCGATGTCGCGCTGGCGATGGTGCGCGAGAGCTCGACGTGCGCGGTCGTCGTGGAGCGCGATCGCGTGGTCGGCGTCTTCACGGCCACGGACGCCCTCGCGGTCCTCGCGAAGCTCGGCCGCGCGTCCTAACGCCGCATCCGGACGATCCGAGCGAACGAGTCGCCTGCGGCGCGCGCGAGCTCCTCGAGACGGCGCGTCGCCACCATCGTGTCGCCGAGCTCGTCGGCGACGATGATGACGGCCGTCTTGCCGCTCACGCGGATCGGGACGAACGCGACGTCGTTCGTCGCGGTGCGCATTACGTGGAGGAGCGTCGCATGGACCTCCATCGAGAGGATGGGACCGAGGTAGATGCCCTGCTGGACGGCCTCGTCGAAGACGCTCCCGCGATCGAGCGGAATGAGGATCCTCTGGAGCGACGCGCGATCGGCGAACTCGGCCGTGCACGCCCATCCGAGGTAGCCGCCGCGCTTCACGACGAAGAGCGCGACGCGGTACGCGAGCATCCGCGCGCCGGTGAGCACCAGCTCGAGCACCTCGTCGCGCGAGCCTGCGCCGCGGACGGCGCCCAAGATCCCGCCGAGATCCGCGCTCGGCATGATCGCGTCGGGCATGCCTCCGAACGGCCCAGAAGGGCCGGAGTACGCCGGAAACGGCCCCTGGCTGACGGCGGGCGGTGGCCCGGGGATGAACGACTCGGGGACGCTCGTGCCGACCTGTCGCTCTTCGGCGAAGTGCCGCTCGCTTCGGACCTCGACGACCTGGAGGTTCTTCGGATCGAGCGGCAGCGCGTAGCCCTCGCCGAGCGGCGTTCGATCGGGGGGAGGGGGCGGGCGCTGCGTGCCTCCGCGCGCGCCGACCGCGGACATCGCGCGTCGCGTGAGCGGGATCGGGATCTCGGAGCCGAGGCCGCTCTTCGGCGGCTCGGACTCCTGCTCCGGCCCCGGCCCGTGGACCGGCGTTCCCCAGGCGGGCGTCTCGCGCGACCCCGCGCGCGGCACGGGCGGAGCGAGCGGCATCGACGGCGTCTTGCTCGGGCGGAGCGCGCCCGAGTCGAGCGCGGCGAGGAGCGCGTCCGGCGCCGCCTCGCTCGGCGGGCGGTACGAGCCGCGTCCCGGTGGACGCGCCGACGCGGGCGGCGGGAGCGTCGCCATGCGCTTCGTCGCGGTCGAGAGCACGGGCGGAGGAGGCGGCGGCCTCGAGTTCGCTCCGAACGGTCGAGGGCGTGAGTCGTACGACGGAGGCTCGTTCGACCGGGGACGGCTCGAGGTCGGCGGCGGCGGAACGCGCATTCGAAGGCGACGCAGCGCTTCTTCGATGGCGCCGACGGGCGCCCGGACGACGCGCACCGGCACGTCGAGGTGGAACGAGATCTCGCGCGCCGCGTGCGTGTCTCGCGGATCGGCGACGACGACGTCGACGGTGCCGGTGATCGCGTCGCGCCGGACAGGCACGGCGAGCAGGCGCGCGCAGAGGCCGTGGGGCAGGCGATCGACGACCTCGCCGAGCGGCAAGACCTGCTTCGAAATACGGAGCCTCGGACCGCGCGAGGTAGCGTGCGAGCACCTCGGGCGTCACCGCGCCGACGTCGACGAGCGATTGCACGAGCGGAGCCCCGCCGGCGATCGACGCGAAGAGGGCTTCGGCGACGGCGCGTGGATCCGCCACTTCCTCGAGGAGGAGGGCTTTGGTGAGCTCGTCCGTCACCGCGTCACCCCCAACAATCGACTATTTCTTGTCGAATTGAAAGACGACCTCGCTCTTCCGGACGAGGCCGAGCTGCTCCCGCGCGATGCGCTCCACGGCCGTCGGGTTTTCGCGGAGATCCTTCACTTCGGCGCGGAGCTTGCCGACATCCCGTCGAAGCTCGGCGTTCTCCGCTTGCACGCCGGAGAGCTCCTTTTCGAGGCCACGCATGCGCGGCATGCCCGCCGGCTCGAAGATGAGCACCGGCACGGCGACGAGCGAAACGACGAGGACGGCGAGCGGCAGGCCACGGAGGAGCGTCTCGGGAGGCATCGGACCGTCTCGAGCCTAGCCGCGCCAGCGTGGATGGAAAAATTAGCGGCATTTCGCGGTAATCTCTCGGCCGATGGCACCCCAATGGGAGTCGGTGATCGGCCTCGAGGTCCACGCCCAGCTCCTCACCGAAAGCAAGCTGTTCTGCCCGTGTCCGACGTCGTTCGGAGCGCCGCCGAACACCCACGTCTGCGCGACGTGCCTCGGCCTCCCCGGGGCGCTTCCGGTGCTCAACGCCGAAGCGGCGCGGATGGCCACGAAGGTCGCGCTCGCGCTCGGCTGCGCGATCTCGGCGACGAGCCGCTTCGCCCGGAAGAACTACTTCTATCCGGACCTTCCGAAGGGCTACCAGAATCAGCCAATTCGACGAGCCGTTCGCGCTCGGCGGCGCGGTCGACCTCGAGCTCGAGGACAAGTCCACCAAGCGCGCGCGTCTCACGCGCATCCACATGGAAGAGGACGCCGGCAAGAACCTCCACGACGTCGGCGGCTCGTCGGTCGTCGACTTGAACCGCGCGGGCGTTCCCCTCGTCGAGATCGTCGGCGAGCCCGATCTGCGGAGCCCCGCCGAAGCGGCCGCCTACCTCCGCGCGCTCCGGGACGTCGTCGTCTTCCTCCACGTCAACGACGGCAACCTCGAGGAGGGGAGCTTTCGCTGCGACGCGAACGTGTCGATCCGCCCCGTGGGCCAGGAGAAGTACGGCACGCGCGTCGAGCTCAAGAACATCAACTCGTTCAAGTTCGTCGAGCGTGCGCTCGCCGTCGAGATCGAGCGCCAGAAGGAGGTCCTCGAGACAGGCGGGCGGATCGTCCAGGAGACCCGAGGCTGGGACGAGAAGACCGGCACGACGTTCTCGCTCCGCAGCAAGGAGACCGCGCAGGACTACCGCTACTTCCCCGAGCCGGACCTTCCGCCGCTCGTCCTCGACGACGCCTTCGTCGCCCAATCGCGCGCGACGCTCCCCGAGCTGCCGGCGAAGAAGCGCGAACGCTTCGTCGCCGAGCTGGGCCTCACGCCGTACGCCGCCGCCGTCCTCACGCAGCATCCAAGGATCGCCGCCTTCTTCGAGGAGGTCGCGACGCTCCACGGCGACGGCACGAAGGTCGCGAACTTCGTGCAGAGCGAGGTCATGCGCGACGTGACGACGCGCGGTCTCGCGGCGGACATCCCGGTCACGCCGAAGCAGCTCGAGAGCCTCTTGAACCTCGTCGACGGCGCAAAGATCAGCGGCAAGCAGGCCAAGGAGCTCTACGCAAAGCTCAAAGGCCGCGCGGACGTCGATCCGAAGTCGCTCGTCGCCGAGCTCGGGATGGAGCAGGTCTCGGATTCCGCGGCCATCGAAGCGGCGTGCGCGAAGGTCATCGCCGACAGCCCGAAGCAGACCGAGCAGTACCGGAGCGGCAAGAAGGCGATCTTCGGCTACTTCGTCGGTCAGGTCATGAAGGCGACGAAGGGCAGCGCCAACCCGAAGCTCGTCAACGAAACGCTCGAGCGCCTGCTCGGCTGAAGGAGCTGCCGTGCCCTCGATCCCGTCGCTCCCTGCCGTTCGTCCCAAAGGACGCGTCCTCATCGTCGACGACAACGCCGAGCTCGTCGACACGCTCCGCGCGGTCATCGCCTCTGGTGTGCCGGGGCTCGCGATCGAGACCGCCGCGAACGGCGACGCCGCGCTCGTCCTCGCGCAGAAGGGCTTCGACGTCGCCATCGTCGACGTCAAGCTGCCGGACGTGAGCGGTATCGATCTCATCAAGCCGCTCCGCGTGATCGCGCCGTTCTCCGAGGTGCTCCTCCTCACCGGCTTCGCGAGCGTCGACGCCGCGATCGGCGCGCTCCGCTCCGGCGCGTTCGCGTTCGTCCTCAAGTCGTTCAGGCCCGAGGAGCTCATCTCGACGGTCGAACAAGCGCTCGGCAAAGTGCAGCTGAAGCGCGAGCGCGAAGAGCTCGAGCGCCGCTACCGCGATCTCGTCGAGGTCACCGACGTGCTCGTCATCGCGCTCGACTCGGACGACAAAGTCGCCCTCATGAACCGCAAGGCCGCGAGCATCGCGGGCACGACGCCGGATCACGCGCTCGGGCGCCCGTTCCTCGAGACCTGGATCCCGAAAGAAGATCGCGCCGCCATGCGCGCCGCGCTCGCCGAGACCCGCGCCGAGATCGAGACGTTCCTCGTTCCCTCTCCCCAGGATCCGGCGCGGCGGCGCGTCCGCTGGCACCTGTCGCGCGGCACCGACGCCGGATCGCTCGTCTACGGCGTCGGCATCGACGTCACCGAGCGACGCGCCCTCGAGAAGCGCGCCGCCGACGCGGAGGCGCTCTCCGCGATGGGCGAGCTCGCCATGAACCTCGCACACGAGATCCGAAACCCGCTCAACGCCGCGGTCCTCCAGCTCCACCTGCTCAACAAGAACGTCGATCGCCTCGACGACGCTCCTCTCCGCACGGCGCTGAAGGATCGCGCGCGGATCGTCGGCGACGAGATCGGGCGCCTGAATCGCCTCCTCACCGAGTTCCTCGAGCTCGCGCGCCCGCGCGGGATCGCGCGCGAGCCGGTGCACGTGCCTCGCCTCGTCGACGAGGTGCTCGACCTCGAGGCGGAGACGGCGCGCGGGCGCGGCATCGAGATCGTCCGCGATCTGCCGCAGGACGGATGCGTCGCGATCGGCGATCGCGAGAAGCTCAAACAGGTCACGATCAACATCGTCGTCAACGCGCTCGAGGCGATGAAGCAAGGCGGTACGCTCACGGCGCGCGTGCGGGCGTCGGGCGAGAGCGTCGTCATGATCGTCGAGGACACGGGACCTGGGATCGCCGCGGACGTCCTCACGAACGTCTTCGATCCGTTCTTCACGACCAAAGAGGCGGGCACCGGCCTCGGTCTGTCGATCGTGCGAAAGATCGTCGACCAGCACGGCGGCGACGTGTACATCGTGAGCGAGCAAGGGCAGGGCACGAAGGCGACCGTGTCGATCCCGATGGGGAGGTGAGGGTTGGGTCTCGAGCGCTTGGGGTACGTCGAATCGCGCTCGGGCGTCCTCACCGTCGTCGATTTCGGTCTCCTCGGCGCTTGGACGGACGCCCCGTGCGGGCAGGCGGCGCGCGCAGCGCTCGCGCAGCGAAGCTACGCGTTCGAGCACGCGGGCGTGCCCGCAGTCGCGGTGCCCGTGCCGCCGAACCGCGAGCTCGCGGTGATGGGCCTCCGCTTCGACGACGGCGAGCTCCAGGACCTCTGGCAAGCGGTCTACGTCGACGTCGTTCCGAACGCGCAGCCCGCGCGGACGATCGAAGCCGGGCGCGTCATCGTCGACGAAGCGCGCATCGGGTTCTTCGATCTCGACGCGCTCGCGGCGTGGAGGCATGACGAGCCTCTCGACGGCAAAGCCGACGTCGTGTTTTGGGGTCTCCACGGCCGGGAGGTCGCGCAGCGCTTCTCGGCGCCGCACGACGCGGAGGAGGACGTGTACGGCTGGAAGGACATGCCGCTCCCGCAAGCGCACGCCTTCGCGACGCAGCTCGATCAGCTCCGCGCGTCGGGGCAGTTCCGCTTCGCGTTCGATCTGCGCCCGCACTCGCACCACTACATCATGATGAAGCAGGTTCGCTCGACGGAGACCGAGTCCGGGATGCTCGGCCTCGGACGTCCGCCTTCGGCGTGCTGTGGCCTCTCGACGACGTGGGGCGACGGCGAGTTCCCCGTGATGCTCGACTTCGACGCGCAGGGGCAGCTCACGCGTCTCGGCGTCTTCTTCGCGACCGAGAGCGCGATCGACGCCATGCGCGCCGTCAACTCCTGATTCGGGTGTCACCCGTCCGGGTGAAGCATGTTTTGGCCGGTGGTCCGTCGAACCGGCGACCATGACCTCCGGCAAGGGGATCGCCTTCTTCCTCGCGGCGCTGCTCATCTTGGTTTCGTGCATGGTGAGCGACTGCACGCGCCTCTCGTCGTCGCTCCCTCACGGGACAGCGGCCTCGCACGGCTGAGCCGAACCGTCCTCACCGTCGCTGCAACTACACCAAACGACTCGCTCGACCTCCGAGGTCGACGATCCTCAGGTACGCAGCGTATTCATAGCCCGCGCGTTTTCTTTGCATCTCGCGCGGCGAGGAGCATCTTGCGCGGACCACCATGCTTCGCTTCGTGCTCCTGGCATCGAGCGTTCTTCTCGTTTCGAGCGTCGCGGTCGCGGCGCCGCGTGCACCGCAAAAGCCCCCGCCCATCACGCGCGTCGACACGAGCGCGCTGAGCCTCGTCGAGACCGTCGAGAAGCCGTCGACGGACTACCAAGCCGAGGTCTACTCGGGCGTGCCGCTCGACGAAGCGTACGCGCGCGAGCGCGGTCTCTCGAAGGGCCTCGTGCTCATGGTCTTCGAGAAGCAGCGAAAGCCTGCGTTTCGGGTGCCGCACGAACGGATCAAGAAGGTCGTTCGCTTCCTCGCCGAAGACGGCGCGCCCGTGATGCTCGTGAAGGCGGCCGCATCGCCCGCGCGCACGAAGGTCGACGTCCTCGAGACGGACGACGGATGGGTGGCGATCGAGACCGCGACGACGAACGGCGGGATCTTCACGACGAGCGAGGTCTACGTCTTCGGCAAGGGGACGACGCTGGAGCAGCGCCAGGGCGCGCTCGGGAGCGCTCCACCGGTCTCGCGCGAGCGACTGCGTCGCGCGCTCGGCATGGCCGCCGCTGCGAAATCCACCGAAGCTCACAAGCGCTGACTGTGCCGTTCCGTTCTCGACGGCGTTAGAGAGTTTCCACACGGCTGCGGGCAGATGCGTGACGCGCGCGCAAATGCGCCGTAAACGTCGCGGTACGACCCTTGCAGAGTCGCAGGCCCGCGGCGATGATGACCGGGCCTACGATGCACCGCTCTCGAATCACGAGCGTCTTGGCGTTCGTCGCGCTCCTCGTCGCGACGGCGTGCGCGCGCTCGGTCGGCGACGCCGTGGACGACGATCCCTCGATCTTCGGCACGGGGAAGAAGGCCGACGAGATCCAGGCGTGCGTCGAGACGACCTGCCCAGCGCCGCTGGCGACGTGCCCTGGCGCAGCGCCGTGCACGATCAACCTGCTCACGAACGTCGCGCACTGCGGATCGTGCGACCACGCATGCCCCCCATCGCTCCGCGCCATGCACGCGACCTCGCTCTGCAGCGAAGGTGTCTGTCGCTGGGGCTGCGACGCGAACTATGCCGACTGCAACGGCAAGGCCGAGGACGGCTGCGAGACGAGCCTCACGAGCGATCCGCTCAATTGCGGCGGTTGCAACGTCCACTGCAAAGAGGGCGAGCTCTGTTGGAAGGGCGCCTGCGGCTGCCCGAACGGCTTCACCCAATGCGGCAACGACTGCAAGCAGCTCGACTCGGACGACGACAACTGCAGCGCCTGCGGCAAGCTGTGTCGCGCGCCGACCGACGACGCCGATCCGCACTGGATTTGTGGACCTAAAGTCACGCCTGCGAACACGAAGTGGACCTGCACGAGCGGCGACTGCCAGCTCCAGTGCAAGGGTGGCTTCGACGACTGCAACAAGCAGTTCTGCACCGACGGCTGCGAGATCAACCTCCTCGAGGATCCGAACAACTGCGGGGCGTGCGGACACGCGTGCGCAGCGAACCAGTGGTGCCAGTTCGGCCAGTGCGCGTGCCCGCCGGGTACCGAGCGCTGTGGCAACGAGTGCGTCAACCTCGACACCGATCCGAACAACTGCGGGCGCTGCCGCTACCGCTGTCCCGGCCAGGTCATCGCGCGCCCCGGCAAGCCCAGCACGGGCAGCCCCACGTGCGAGCATGGCGACTGCAAGTACGTGTGCTACCCCGGATATGCGGACTGCAACGACGACATCTACGACGGGTGCGAAGTGGACCTTCGGTCGAGCCAGAAGCACTGCGGAAGCTGCGGGACGTCGTGCAACGTCGGGGCAGGGCAGCCTTGTGTCGACGGAGTCTGCCTCACGAAACCCTGCGTGATCGAGCCCCTGCGATGAGCCTCAAGCGAACGGGCCTCGCCCTGGCGATGGCGTCGACCGCGGCGTTCGCGTTCGCGTGCGCCAAGAGCGACGCGGCAGGCTCCGGGCGCTTCGAGGAGACCCCTCAAGACGCCGGGCCGTCGGAGACCGGAGCGCCCCCGGGGACGGGCTTCGCGGACGGCGGCGCGCCGCCCGACAAGACCGGCGAGTGCGAAGAGGAGACGAAGCAGATCTACGTCGTCGCGACGGACAAGGGCCTCTACCGCTTCTATCCGCAGACGCTGAAGTTCGTCTTCGTCGGCACGCTCTCGTGCCCCTCCGCCGCGGGCACCTTCTCGATGGCGATCGACCGCCACGGCACCGCCTGGGTCGAGTACACGGACGGACGCGTCTTCGAGGTCGACACGCGCGACGCCTCCTGCAAGGCGACGGCGTTCCAGCCTGGGCAGACGGGCTTCTCGACGTTCGGGATGGGCTATTCGAAGAACGGCCCTGACGAGAAGAGCGGCGAGACCCTCTACGTCGCCGGCGCGGGCCTCGCGTCGCTCGACACGAAGACCTTCCAGCTCGGCTTCAAGGGCTCGCTCACGCTCGGGCGGACGGAGCTCACGGGCCTCGACGACGCGCTCTACGCGTTCGGCGTCAGCTCGGGCGTCATCGCCAAGCTCGACAAAACGACCGGCGCGACGCTCGCGACCTACCGCTCGTCGGCCATCGACGAGCAAGCGGCCTTCGCGTTCGCGCAATGGGGCGGCGACTTCTATCTCTTCACGGGCACCACGACGACGAAGGTGACGCGCTACTCGCCCATCACCGACAAGTCGGACGTGCCGCTCGAGAACGCCGGCATCCTCATCGTCGGCGCCGGCTCGTCGACCTGCGCGCCGACGAAGCACCCGAACTAGCGAGCCTCCGCGCTGGCGCGGAGGAGGCTGTTGCCGCTGGGTGCCTCAGGGCGAGCGCGCGCAATTCCGCGCTGGCGCGGAACACAAGGTCCCGCGCCGGTCTGGAGGTCGGTTCGCCTGGTTCCGCGCTGGCGCGGAGGAGGCCGTCGCCGCTGGGTGAGCCTCAGGGCGAGCGCGCGCGCATTTCCGCGCTGGCGCGGAGGAGGCTGTCGCCGCTGGGTGAGCCTCAGGGCGAGCGCGCTGGCGCGGAACACGAGGTCCCGCGCCGGTCTGGAGGTCGGTTCGCCTGGTTCCGCGCTGGCGCGGAGCACGAGGTCCCGCGCCGGTCTGGAGCTCGGTTCGCCTGGTTCCGCGCTGGCGCGGAGGAGGCCGTCGCCCGCTGGGTGAACAGCCTCAGGGCGAGCGCGCGCAATTCCGCGCTGGCGCGGAACACGAGGTCCCGCGCCGTTCTGGAGGGCGCGCTGGCGCGGAACGCTGGGCTTAGCGGCCGGGCGGCTTCAGGGGCAGCACGGACGACGAGAGCGGCGGCGGCGGGATCTTGCCGCTCGGGCGCGCGTCCGGCGTCACGCCGTCGCCCGCTTCGATCGACATGAGCGCCATGAACACGCGGTCCATGCCGAGCTCGAGGGCGCCGTCCTTTTGGAAGAGCGCCGCGATCCGCACGAGGCGGAGGGCGGTGGTCTTCCCGAGCTCCGCGGTCTCGCGCTCGAGGAAGGCCTCGAACGTGCCGAAGCCCTTCGCCTCGAAGAGCCTGCGATCGCGGATGTCGCGCAGGACAACACCGACGTCGAAGAACCCCTTCGCGAGGTTCTTACGTAGGCCCTTAATCTGTTGCAGCGAATTGTGGAGGTCGGCGATTTTCGCCTTGATGTCCTCCGCTTGGGCCGGCGTGCGAATGGTCGCACGCGCGCTGCCCGGCAAGGGCGGCTCGGCCGCGCGGGCACGCGCCTCCGCGGCGTGCTTCGCCGCATGACGCGCCGCCCATGGCGCTGCACCTCGGAGACCGAGCTTACGCTTCGGCGCCTCCGGTGTTTTGTCGACCTTTTGCGCAGCGTTGGACTTCGCTCCGTTCTTTCCGGAGCCCTTCGCCTCGGCCGCTTTCCCCTTCGCAGGCTTCTTGCTCGTCGCCATCTCGCTCGCGCTCGTCGATAAAGGTAGTTACGCCCTGCCGCTTACCACCCTTCGGAAGCGCGCGTCCAGAACAATGCGCGGAATCGGCAAAGGATTTCCGCAAGTCGCCTCGGTCGGTTATCCCTCGAGCCATGGGGCTCTTCACAGCGGTGACCGAGGACGACGTCGACGCCTTCGTCGCAGCGTACCCCGTCGGCGCTCGGACGGCGCTCTCCGGCATCCAAGGCGGGACGGTGAACACGACCTACGCGCTCACCACCGCCAAAGGTCGATATTTCCTACGGATTTACGAGGAGCAAGACTTCGACGGTGCTTCGCGCGAGACGGGTCTTCTCCTGCATCTCGTCGCGCACGGGGTCGTCACTCCCGAGCCGATTCGCGGGACCGACGGCGCGCTCGTTCGCAGGCTCTCAGGCAAGCCTGCGGCGCTCTTCCCCTGGGTCGACGGTGACATGCGCTGCCAGCGCTCCGTGACCGTGGAGGAGGCCTGGGACGTCGGACGCGCGCTCGCCGGCATCCACCTCACCCCGGTCGCCAACGACCTCGTCGGCGAGGGCCGGTTTGGACCCGAGGCGCTCGTCGTCCGGTGCGATCGCGTCGCCACGGCGACGGACGCCTCCGCGCGGCCGCTCGCCGAGCCCCTCCGTGAGGCCGTGCGTGCGATCGGCGCGCAGCGCGACCCCCGTTCTGCCCACCGGCATCATCCACGGCGATTTGTTCCGCGACAACGTGCTCTGGCAGCTGCCCGATCGATCGCCTTTGGGCGAAGCCGCTGCTCGATCTACCATCGCCGCGCTTCTCGACTTCGAGAGCGCGCACCTTGGGCCTTTCGTCTACGACATCGCCGTGACCCTTCTTTCTTGGGCGTATGGATCCGACCTTGATCCGGCGATCGCGCGCGCGATCGTGGCGGGATACGAGGAGCGCCGGCCGCTCGCGGCGATCGAGCGCGACGCCCTCTACGACGAGACGCGCCTCGCCACGCTGCGCTTCACGATCACGCGGATCACCGACGACGCGATCCGCGTCGGCAAGCGCTGGCAGCGCTTCGTCGAGCGCCGCGAAGCGGTCGAGCGGCTCGGTCCGGCAGGCCTCGCCGAGGTGGTGGGATGGTGAGAGGGGCTCGGTCGTCCCTCGCGGCGCTCGCGATCGTCACGCTCGCGCGCACGTCGGCAGCGGAAGACACCACGACGACCACGACGTCGACCACGTCGAGCCAAGGAACGACGTCGACGACCGTGACGGGACCGACGCCGGCCGACCCGATCATTCCGTATCCGCCCCCGTCGCCGCGGGTCGTCGGCCGGCCCGACGGCTCGTACGATCGCGGCGCGCCGCAGTACTACCCGAGCTTCGCGTGGATCGCGACGCAGCTCGTGCCGAGCCCCGAAGTCGCGTGGGGCCGCCTCAAGCGCATCGAGGCCGACGGGACGGCGAAAGAGGAGCTCGAGAGCGCGTTCGGCTTGCGCTGGCAGCTCACGCCCGTCGCGTGGTCATGGGGAACGCACCGGAGCCTCAACCGATTTCGCTATTTCGTCGTCGATCCGCTCGCGCGAAACAGCGGCTCGATCGAGCTCAATACGAGCTTCGAGTACCTCTGGGGCCACGTCGACCGGCTCCTCGTCAGGCCTGGAATCCGCGGCAATTTCCCGCTGCTCCACCGCGGCGAGTACCTCTCGTGCTCGCTCGGCACGTCGACGTACGTCTACGACCGCACGCCGCGCGTCGCGTACGACGCGGGGATCTACATCCTCTACGGCGTGCTCGGCGCGCAGGTGACCGTCGCGCCGGCGCACGACCCGTTGAACCTCATCGCCACGATCCGAATCCGATACTTCTGATGCGCGCGCGGACCCTCGTACTCTCCCTCGCGATGGCGCTCGGCGCGAGCAGCGTCTCGTGCAGCCGAACGGCGGGCGTCGCGATCGTCGAGATCCGCGCCGGGCGCTTGCCCGACAACAACATCTCGGCCGACGTCGAGGTCGAGGTCTACGAGCAGGGCGGCGGCGCTGTCGGCACGTACTGCATCTCGGTTCACTTCATGCCGTCGGGCTTCGTCGCGGAGACCACGGATCCTTCGCCCTCGTACGGCGGCGAGTACGACATCGGCGCGACGAAGGAGTTCTGTCCGGCGCGCGGAGAGGATCTCCACGACGGCGATCGTCGCGTCTTCCGCTTCGTCACGAACAAGACGGACATTCCCGCGGGCGGGAATCTGCGGGCGCAGACGCGCATCGGCAACACGTACGACTACGCGGACGTCTCAATCCCATGAGTCGGCGCGCGCTCCTTCTCTGCTGCGTCCTCGCGCTCGCGTTCGCCGCGAGCGGCTGCCGGATCATGCGCGCGGGCGGTCGCGCGATCGGGTCGTTCTTCGAAGCGCCCCGGCCGGTCACCCACAAGATCGAAGATCCGGTGCGCAAAGAGGCGCGCCTCGCGATCCTCTGGATCGGACACGCGTCGGTCCTCGTGCAGATCGACGACAAGATCATCCTCACCGATCCGGTCTTCACGACGACCGTAGGACAGATCTCGAAGCGCCTCGTCGAGCCCGGGATCGAGCCGGAGCATCTCCCGAAGCTCGACGCCGTCATCATCTCGCACCTTCATTTCGATCACCTGTCGCTCGGCAGCCTCGAGATGGTCGAGAAGAAGACGAAGATGCTCCTTTTGCCGCGCGGCGGCACGGCGTACCTCACCGACTTCGCGTTCCCGAGCCTCGAGCTCCACAAGTGGCAGGCGTGGGAGAAAGACGGCCTCCGCATCACGGCGGTGCCCGTGGATCACGTCGGCTTCCGCTACGCGCTCGACGACGCCTGGATGGCCGAGAGCTTCACCGGGTACGTCATCGAGTACCACGGCATCAAGGTCTACTTCGGCGGCGACACGGCGTACGAGCAGAAGAACTTCGTCGAGACCGGACAGCGCTTCAAGGACATCGACCTCGCGCTCATGCCGATCGGTCCGATCGAGCCGCACGACATCATGCGCCGCTTCCACGTCGATCCTGCGGAGGCGCTCCAAGCCTTCTTCGACCTCGGCGCGAAGCGCATGGTGCCGATCCACTACGACACGTTCGTGAACTCGTCGGACAACCCCGGCGACGCTCTCCGCATGCTCGACGCGACGCAGCAGAAGTACGACATGGCCGGGCGCCTCGTCGCGCCGTTGGCCATCGGCGAGCAGCGCGTCTTCCTGAAGAAGGGCGAAGATCCTGGCGCGTTCGAGAATCGCGCCGGCGGTGCCGCAGCCCGCGCGCGTGAAGGTGCCGTGGACGCCGCCGACGTCGACCGGGAAGCCCGAGCCGCCGAAGAAGAACGAGATCCCGGACGACGACAAGCTGGACTAGCGCGCGCCTTGCTACAGCGCGACGCTCACGGGCTTCGCCGACACGACGCGCACGAGCTCCTTTGGATCGATCTCGACGAGGAACCCGCGGCGACCGCCGTTGATGTAGATCTGCGAGAAATCGAGGATCGTCGCTTCGACGAAGACGGGCATCGGCTTCCGAAGACCGAACGGCGACGTGCCTCCGACTTGGTAGCCGCTGTGCCGCTCGGCGACGTCGGGCTTGCACGGCTCGACGCGCTTCTTGCCGATCTGGCGCGCGAGGTTCTTCGTCGAGACCTCGCGATCGCCGTGCATGAGGACGACGAGCGGCTTCTTGTCCTCGTCCTCCATCACGAGCGTCTTCACGACGGCGTGCTCCTCGACGCCGAGCGCTTCCGCCGAGGTGCGCGTGCCGCCGTGCTCGACGTACTCGTAGGGATGCTCCGTGAACGAGACGCCGTTCTTCTTGAGGAACGCGGTCGCCGGAGTCTCCGATACTCGCTTGTCTTTCGCCATGGGAAGCCTGAAACGGTTGGCAGCGTACCACGGACGTGATGTCTCCCTCCGCTCGTCACCCCGTCGCTTTCGATCGCAACGCGACGTTTCTCGTGACGAGCGAAGGCACGCTCGTCTTGGTCCACGACGGTGGCAGCGAAGCGCCGATGTTCGTGCACCGCATGCCCGCGGACGTCGTCGCGCTCGCGGCGGACGCGACGCACGTGACGGCGATCGACGCCGAAGGGAACGTCCACGTCTTCGACGCGAAGGACTCGCTCGCGCGCGAGCATCGGACGGGCACACCCGCGTTCGGTGGCACCGCGGCGCGCGGCCGAACGGTCGTCGTCGGCGAGAGCGTCACGCTCTTCGACGCTTCCGGCGCGCGCACGGAGATCGACGTCAGCGGCGCGACCTGCGCGGCGCTCTCGGACGGCACGACGCTCCTCGTCGGTACGGAGGACGGCGCGCTCCACGCGTTCGACGCGACGAACGGAAAGAAGCTCGCCAAGGCGGAGCTGCCCGGACCCGCGTACGGCGCAGCGTGGAGCCCGCGGGGTCACTTCGTCGTCACGACGAAGGGGGGCCTCGGCAAGGTCTCCGCCGACATGACGCGCGTCGACCCGCTCTGCGGCACCGGCGATTTCCAGATCGGCGACGTCGCGTGCTCCGTCGACGGTCTCTTCGCGGCGTGCCGCGTCTCGGACGGTCGCGTCATCGTCTTCGACGTCGCGAAGAACGTCCCCGTCGCGATGATCACGTACGAGCGCGAGACGGGCGGCGTCGCGTTCGGTCCTTCGGGCTGGCTCGCCGTCGCGCTCGATCTCGGCGACGGCAACAAGATCGATCTCGACACCGGCGCGGTCCACAGGACCGATCCGCACGAGGGCCGCACGCGCAACCGCTGGGTGCTCCTCGCCGACGTGAAGACCGACAAGGTCGCCGCCGCGCGCGGAAAGGCGAGCGCGCGCGTCGGCTCCCCGATCTCGGCGCCACCCGCGCCGATCGCGCCGAAGGGACGAGGCGGGGCGATCGTCGCTCTCGGCGTCGCGATCGCCGTGGTCCTCGTGATCTTCTATCTCGCGCGCGCGTGAGTCACTTCGGGGCGCTGTAGAGCGAGTAGTCGTTCGCGCGGCTCATGAAGTAGAACCTTCGTCGCCGTCGTCCGGAGCTTCTCGATGTAGCCGTAGCCCGAGACGGGCACCGTGCCGAGGATCTTCGTGAGCTGCCCGAACTTCGTGTACGCGCGGATCTCGTACGACGCCTTGGCGACGCCGTCGCAGACGGCGTAAACCCCGCTCGAGTCGACGGCGATGACGTCCTCGGCGGTGTAGCCAGAGACCGTGCACGAGGCCTTCGGCACGACGACGGTCCCTGCCGCGCCGGCGGAGAGGCTGGCCGCGGGCCACTTCACGATGCCCTGCGCCGTACGTGCGTAGACGTCGGTGCCGTCGGTCGTGATCGAGCCGAAGCTGCCGATGGCGCCGAACTCTCCGATGAGGAAGCGCGTCGACGTCGCGCCGCCCGTGTTGAACCAGAGGCCGCCGTCACGCGATTGGCCGATCGGCGCGGGCTTGCCGTAATCGAGCGCGAAGACGCGTCCGGCGGCGAAGACGGGCGCGTGCGAGCGCGCGTTGACGGAGAAGATCGTCGACCGCGCGCTGCCGTCGAGCGGGATCTTGACGATGCCGACGGCGTCGTCCTCGAAGCCCTTCGAGACATACGCGGCGTCGCCCGAGACGCGGAAGGCGTACGTGTCGGTCACGTTCGTCGCGTGCGTTTGCGGATCCGCGCCGGCGAGCGTCGCCGAGACGATCGACGCGCTCGAGTTGATCGCGTAGACGCGCGCGCCATCGACGGAGAGCACGCCGGCGTTCGGCAAGCCCGCGAACGTCGTCGCGCCGGCGCCTTCGAGCGATCGCTTCTTCACGACGCCGCTCTCGATGACGAGGATCCCATCGCTCACGAGCGCGTAGTCACGCACGGGGCCTTCGACGATCTTCGTCGCGACGCCGACCGGGATCGGCGGCGAGGCGTCCGCCGCGTCCTTGCCTGCGTCTTTTCCCGGCGTAGGGGTCGGGCCCGCGTCGTCGCCCGGATCGCCGGGCGTATCGTCCGAAGGAGGATCGTTCTTCGGCGCGGCGCCCGAGCCGTCAGAGGACGAGCTGCACGCCGCCGCGAAGCAGACCGCGGCCATGAGCGAAGCGAAAATTCCAAGCGATTTCAAAGCGCAACCTCGTGCAAGGGGAGGGAGGTACACGCTTCATTGACGGAGCTGCTGCCGATCCGTCACGAAATCGACCACACAGTGCGCGATCGTTCAGCGGAGCGACGCGCGGTACACGAATCGCCGCGAGTCGCCGCTGTCCGAGCCACCTTCGACGACGAACAGATCGTCGCCGTCGACCGCGACCGCGTGCGGGCTGTGGACGCAGGCGACGGCGCGCTCGAACGAGCGTCGTCGTATCGACGAGGAGCGCGCGGCTCGCGTCGCCCTTCGCCTCGGCGACGAAGACGATCGCCTCGCCGCCGTAGAGCGCGCGAGGAAAGGGATGAGGCTCGCTCGCCATCTCGAAGCGCTTCTCGCCGGTGCCGTCGATCGCGTAGCGGAAGATGCCGGTCTGGCGCGTGCACAAGAAGTACGTGTCCGTGCCGAGGAGATCCTGACCGCACGTGAGCGAGAGCGCGGTCTGCGTGGGCGGGTCGACCGTGAGATCGAAGCGCACGAGCCCGTTCGGTCGTGACGACCAGAGGAACGGCGGCTGGATCTGGAACGCGCCTTCGCTGCCCTCGCCGATCTTCGCGAGCGCGCCGCCGCCCTTCGGCATGCGGAAGAAGCCGTGCGCGCCGCTCGGCGTGGTCCCCGTGAAGTAGAAGTAGCTCGGGTCTTTGCCGACGCAGGCGATCGCCGAGATCGTCTCGCCGCCGACCATCGCGGTTGGCTGGACCGACGCGATGGGTGTCTTCGTCGCTCCGTCGTGAGAGATGCGCGTGATCTCGGTCACGCCGAGCACCGGGACCGCGACGTAGACGCCCGTGTCGTCGACGAAGGGGAGGAACGTGCGCGTGGACGTGAAGAGGTGCTTCGTGTCCGTGCCGTCGCGCGCGACGCTCGAGAGCTCGAAGGTCGCCGGATCTTGCCAGTAGACGCGCCCACCGAACGCCGTAATCGACGCGACGAACGGCAGCGCCGCGACGTACGTCGCATCCGGTGCGCCGCCCGTGCACGACGGGCGCGCGAGGACGCCGCCGTCCGCGGAAGGCGCGGCGTCGGTCGCGGCGTCCGCGCTGCCTTGCGGCACGACGCTCGTGTCCTCCGAGCGCCCGCATGCAACGAGGGCAAGAACGAGCGCAGCCGTCGCTGCACGCGGCAGTTCTCGCCCGCTCATGAAGACGACGATATCAGATCGCTCAGGTCGCGCCGGCCGCGGGCGCACCCTCGGCGACACGCACCTTCTGCTCCTTCGGCGCCCAAAGGGCGGCGCGGAGCTCGTCGACGCGGCCGTGCGCCTTCTTGAGGCGCTCCTCCTGCGCGTCGACTTCGGCCTTCGCGGCCGCTTCGTCCTTGTCCCCCTTCGTGCGCGCGTCGCGCGCGGCGTTGAGGACCTCGAGGATCTCGCGGTAGAGCTCCTCGCCGGCGGAGACGACCCACGCGTCGAGCTTCTTCGCGAAGTCTTCGATCATCTCGTCGAGCTTCGGTCCGATCTGCTTGGCCGCGTTGCGGATGATGTCCGGCGCCTGCTCCTTCGCCTGCTTCTTGTATTCTGCATCGATTCGGTCGCGCACGAGGAGCGCGAGCGCAGGAGCGCCGAGCAGCGCGATCGCCGCGCCGATCATGAGGCTGCCCGCGATGGCGGTGCCGACGCCGACGATGAGCACCGCCGCGACGCCTGCGTCGTAGCGGAATGTGTCGAGCTGGATGTCGAGCTTCTTCACGTCGCCGCCGAGCGTCTGGGCGACCTTCTTCGTCGCCTCCTGCGCGTCGTCCTTGATGAGGGCGATCGTCTTCTCGGTGAGCTCTTCGAGCTTCTCGCCGATCTCCTTCGCTTCGGACTCCGCCCACGTCTTGAACGTGTCCTGGAGGAACGCGGGGAGGAACTTGCGGAGGTCTTCCTTCTTCGCGGAGTCGATGACGTCCGGGAGCTGGCGAATCGTGTCCTCGACGAACTTGTCGAGATCCTTCTGCGCCGCCACCTTGATGCCGCCGATCTCTTCGCGGATCTTCACGCGGCGCTGCTCGATCGTGCCGGCCTGGCCGATGAGATCGGCTTCGAGCGTCTTGATGCGTCGCTCGAGCTCTTCGGTCTTCATCGAGAGCGAGCGGCGGCGCGCGTCGAGGCCGCGCGTGAGCAGGCTCGTGACGTTGAGGCCTTCGCCGAGCGCGTTGTCGAGGAGGATGCGCCCGCGCTCTTCGGCGAGGAACGTCGTGAGGTGCGCGAGGAGCTCGGGCATGCCCGAGGACGCCTTGCCGTCACCCTGGAGCGCCGTCTCGGAGCTGATCGGGAAGACGACCGGATCCTTCACGAGGTTCGCGAGCTGCGTGCGCGCGTAGGCGAGGGCTTCCTTCTTCTCGTCCTCGTTCAGGATGTCCCACTTCGTGATGACGAAGACGATCTTGTCGCGCGACGCCTTGAGGAGCTTGTCGTTCAAGAACTGGCGCTCGCTCTCCTTCAGGATCTGACCGGCGTCGAGGAGGAAGAGCACCGCGTCCGCGCGCGGGATGTAGCTGTACGTGATGTCCGCGCGCTGGAGCGACAGATCGTTCACGCCTGGCGTATCGACGAGGAGGATGCGCTCCTTGAGGAGCTCGGCGGGGTAGCCGACCTCGAGGTAGTCGACCTCGTCGGCGCTCGCGCCGCCGCCGACCGCGAAGCGCTTCGTCTCCGTGAAGGGGATCGATTCGCGACGGCCGGATTGATAGACCACGGTGGCCTCGGGCTGCTCCGAGTACTTGAGGTGGTGAATCGCGGCGGTCGTCGGCGTCACGCCCGTCGGGAGGACGGTCTCGCCGAGGAGCGCGTTCACGAAGGTCGATTTGCCGTGGTTGAACTCGCCAACGACGACGAGGTGGAACCTGTCCTCTTCGAGCTTCTTCACGAGCTCGCGATCGACGCGCTCCTTGAGGCTTTTGGCGCCCAACCCTTGGGCGACGTCGGACAGCTCCTGCAATGCAACGGTGACGTCGAGCTTTCGTTCGCGGAATCCTTCGAGCATGTTCTCTTCCTCTGAAGCTGTCCGATACGCGCCGTCCGTCGAGATGGTCTGACTCGAGGCGGCGATGGTTTGTCGATCTCGAGCGGGTTACTACGCGTCGCCCTTGAGGAGCGCCTTCACGCGATCGTCGACCTGGGGCATCGTGAGGCCCTCGTCGCCCGTGCCGGCGTGCTTCCGATAGAGCTGGCTTTCGGCGAAGACGCGCATCGCGAGGACGCGCTTCGGCAAGTACGGGTGCGAGGCGAAGGCCTCCATGTACCGGCCGATCGTCTCTTTGCTCTCCTCGTACTGCTCGAGGAACGCTTCGAGGTTGAACTCGTCGTAGAGCTTGCGCGATCCGAGGACGAGCTTCGTGAGCGCGCGCATCGCGATCGTGTCGTTCTTCGAGCAGAGCATCCCGGCGCGGTCGCAGGTGATCTCCGCGCGGCGCGACCACGCGAGGAGGGGGATCGTGACGGCCTCGACGACGGGGCCGAGGATCGTGCGCGCGAGCTGCTTCAGATAGTGGATCGTCGTGAGGTAAACGACGTGCGAGTTGTGGATGTGCCCGCACTCGTGACCGAGCACCATGCGGAGCTCCTCGTCCGAGTAGTGATCGACGAGCGCCGAGTGCACCATGATGAGCGACTCTTCGTCGGTGCCGTAGGTCGCGGCGTTCAGCACGGGGCTGTTCACGATGTAGACCTGCGGCGCGGTGATCCCGAGCGTCTGCGCGCACTCGCGCGCGATCCCCTGGATGCGCGGGAACTGGCGATCGCCGACCTTCACCGCGCTGCCGAGCAGCTGGCCACGCCAGACCTGCTTGAACATCCTCACGCTCGACGCGACGGCGAGCTCGATCGGCTTGGCGGACTCGAACGTCGCGCGCGTTTGGCGATCCAGGATGTAGGAGTAATCGTGCTCGCCCTGGGCTGCGCCACCGGCGCGCTCTGCCTTCCTGCGGGCGACGAAGGCATTGAAATCAAGCGTGGGGGCGTCGGCCATTGGGCTCCTCGGATGAGGTTCGGCACACCGCTTTACGACGGCGCACGTTCGAACCTGCCCAAGTAGCCTAAGCGCGGCACCCGACCTTCGCAACGCACGTGGAGCACGAAGTTTGTCGGGCGAATTTCCCAGGTTATCGGAAACGTGGGGCCCAAATAGGGAAGCTCCCGGATGCGCTTGGCCTCGCCTCCGGGAGCTTCGTTTGCACTCTGCACGTGTTCGTCGCTGTTCTCGGTGGGAGGAGACCTCTTGTTCTGACGGTTGGGGGGAGGGAGGGGTAGGGAAGGAGCTCTGCCGCAGGAACGCGGCCGGGGATGCGGTGCGACCGCGCCCTTTCTTCCGGCATCGCCGCCTTCGTAGGTACCTACAACCGGCCTCCGGGTTCTCTTCCCGGTCCCCGAGAGGTTTTGGAACCGGAGCGTGCCTCAGCGAAACGCTTCGACCTTCACGCCGCCACCCACGAAGCGTGGCTCGGTCGATCGCTTCTCGAACGCGCCTGTCGCGACGAGCGTCACGACCGTCGCCGATGCGGCGAACGCGCCCACGAGCGTCCAGGTCGCCCACGCGGGCCAGCCCCGATGGCTCGGTTGGGGTTTGTCCGGCGTGCCGAGCCCTTCGGTTCGCCACTCGAGCAGCGGGCCGCACGCGTCACGCTCGCAGCGCGCGACGAGCACGGATCCTCGGAGCGCGCCTGGGACCGCCGCGACCCATCGCCCGCACGTGATTCCGTTCGCGCGGACGCCGCTCTCGTCGCGCGTCACGCCGGCGAACGACGTTTCGCCGCAGCCGCCTCCCTCGGGGAGGCGCACGTCGATCACGGGACGCGCCTGCGACGTCGACGCGGCGAGCGCGATCCACTGCGCGAAGACCGGCTCTCCGTCGAGGTAGACGACGATCTGATGCTCGGCCGCAGGCGCGTCGACCGCGTACGTCGTCCCGCCGGCGCCGGCCTTGCCGGCGAGCGTCGTGCCGTCGAGGCGAACGACCACCGGTCGTCCTGCGTCCCCGTGAACGACGATCGTCGCGTGGGCTGCGGCGCGGCGTGTGTACGCCGTCTCTCCGACGCCCGTGGCGCGCCCCTGGTCGAGCGCGTCGCCGTCCTGCCAGGCGCTCTGCGCGCGCGCGTCGTCGCGCGGCTCGAGGCGCGTGAAGCGCGAGGACCACGCGCGCGCGACCTCGGCGCGGAGCCACGCGGCCTGCGGGAGCTCGGGATGATCGCGGAGGATCATCTCGGCGCGCGCGAGCGAACGCTCGGCGGCGTCGGCGTCGGCGGCCGCGATGGCCTCGCGCGCGCGTTCGAGCTCCTTCTCGACACGATCGCCGAACGCGAGAATCGACGCGGAGGCTCGAGGCTTGGGACTCCGAAGGCGCGACGAGGCGTACGCCGCGCGCCCGGCCCCACTCGGCGAGGGCGCGCGCCGAGTCGTCGCGCACGCCGCCCGCCTCGGCCGGCGCGATCCAGACGACGGTGACGTCGTCGGGAACGCTCATCGCGAGCTTTTCTTCGCCTTCTTCTTGGCGGGTGCCGCCGCCTTCGCCTTCGCCTTGGCCTTCGCCTTGGTGGCAGGCTTCTTCGCGGGCGCCGGCTTCTTCGCGGGCGCCGGCTTCTTCGCCGCAGCGGCCGCGCCGCTCGTGTCGCCGAGCGCCTCGAGGACCTTCTCGGCGTGGCCGTCGACCTTCACGCTCGGCCAGACCTGGGCGATCTTGCCGTCCTTGATGAGGAACGTGCTCCGGATCGCACCCTCGATCTTCTTTCCGTACATCGTCTTCTCGCCCCACGCGCCGTAGGCTTCGTGCACCTTCCGATCCGGGTCCGAGAGGAGCGGGACGGCGAGCGTGTACTTGTCGCGGAAGCGGCAGTGCGCAGCGACGCTGTCGCGCGAGACGCCGACGACGGACGCTCCGGCCTTCTGGAAGCGCTTGCCGAGGATCGTGAAGGCCTGCGCCTCCCGCGTACAGCCGGGGGTGTCGTCCTTCGGATAGAAGTAGAGGACGAGCGTCTTGCCGGCGAAGTCCTTCAAGGACACGCGCTCGCCGGAGTCGCTCTCGAGGTCGAAGTTCGGGGCCCGGTCTCCTGTCTTCAGCACGCCCGCATGATACGCTGATTTCCGGCTCGTTCGCCGCAGCGGAATTTCCCGCGCGACGACCCCCACCCGGATCGTGCAGCTCAACTTCGGCGCTCGAGAGGTCGCGATCAAGCTCGTTTATTACGGGCCGGCGCTGAGCGGGAAGACGACCAACCTCAAGGCGCTCCACGAGCTCACGCGCGAGGACAGCCGCGGGCGCCTCATGACGCTCGAGACGAAAGACGATCGAACGCTCTTCTTCGACATGCTCCCGATCGTCATCCGCGCGGAGGGCGACACGGGCATGAGCCTCCGCGTGAAGGTGTTCACCGTGCCGGGGCAGGTCGTCCACACGTCGACGCGGCGCTTGGTGCTCCAGGGCGCGGATGGCGTCGCGTTCGTCGCCGACTCGCAGATCGGCGAGCAGGAGAGCAACGCCACCTCGTTCCTCGATTTGAAGACGAACCTGAAGGAGCTCGGTCGCGACGTCGGCGAGCTTCCGCTCGTCATCCAGTTCAACAAGCGCGATCTGCCGAACATCCGAACGGACGCTGAGATCGACGAGCTCGCGAAGCGCGGCCGCGAGCCGGCCTTCAAGGCCTGCGCGCTCTCCGGCGTGGGTGTCCTCGAGACGTTCTTCGGCCTCCTCGAGCTCGCCTGGACGCGCCTCGACGCCGAGCACGGCCTACAAGAAAAGCTCGGGATCGAGTCTTCGAGCTTCATGAAGCGCTGCTCGTCGGCGATGGCGCGAGGTGTGAAGTGAGCGCGCGCGACCGCGGGCCGACGAGCGGCCCCGTCTCGTCGTCCGTCCCCGCGTCGGCTCTCGACGTGGTCGGCGACGTGCCGGTGCGCATCGAGGACGTCGTCGATCGCGAAGCGCTGACGGACATGTGCGCGAGCCTCCACGCGCTGTTCGGCCTCGGCGTGCGCGTCTATGCGCGCGACGGAGCGCTCCTCGCGAGCGCCGCGACGGAGCTCGACGTCTGCTCCTTCGTGAACGAGCTCGCCGCCGGAAGGGTGGCGTGCGCGAGCACCGTGAGCGCCGCGAAGGCGGTCTCGCCGGACGACGGCGGCGAGGCGACGCACCCGTGCTTCACGGGGCTCGCGTACCGCGTCGTCTCGCTCGACTACGAAGGACGTCGGGTCGGACGCATCGTCCTCGGGCCGTACGCGCCTGCGGGACTCGACGCGCCGCCCGAGGCTCTCGCGAGGAGCGTCCCGAAGCTCGACGTCGTCACGGCGCACGAGAAGCTCGCGCGCGCGCCGCGCGTGAAGCCCGAGGCGCTGGCTCGTATTGCGCGGCACCTCAAGACGATGCTCGAGCTCGTCGTCTTCTCGTCGCACAAGGCGTACGTCACGAGCAAGCTCCACCTTTACAGCGTAAGGGAGAGCCACCGCGAGCTCGAGGAGAAGAACGCGCGCCTCGAAGGTGCGCTCCGCCGCCTCGAAGAGTCGGATCGCCTCCGCTCGCGCTTCCTCGCCACCGTGAGCCACGAGCTCCGCACGCCGCTCACGTCGATCATCGGCTACAGCGAGATGCTCGCCGAGGGGATCGCCGGCCCGCTCGCGGCCGAGCAGGCGGAGTTCGTCGGCACGATCCACGCGAAGGGCGAGCAGCTGCTCGGGCTCATCATGGGGCTGCTCGATCTCTCGAAGCTCGACAGCGGAACGATGAGCCTCCGCGACGGCGAGGTGCGCCTCCCGATGCTCCTCGAGGAGGTGATCTCGACGCTCACGCCCACCGCGCGCAAGAAGAACGTCACGCTCGCCATCGAGGACGACGGCGAGACATGCGAGCTCACCGGCGACAGCGAGCGCCTCCGTCAGGTCTTCGTGAACCTCGTCGACAACGCGGTGAAGTTCACGCCCGAAGGCGGCAGAGTGGTCGTGCGCTCGCGCGTCGTGACCGCGGGCGACGGCGAGGTAGGCGCGGCGCTGCTCGCTCCGCTGATGCGGGCCGTCGAGGTCTCCGTCGCCGACACGGGGATCGGTATACCGGCGGAAGAGCGCGATCGCGTCTTCGAGGCGTTCTATCAGGTGGACTCGTCGTCGACCCGGAAGTACGGCGGCGCAGGCCTCGGCCTCTCGATCGTTCGACGCCTCGTCGAGGCGCACGACGGCAAGGTGCGCGTCGAGGCGAACCATCCTGCGGGGGCCGTGTTCGTCGTGACGCTCCCATCGTCGCAGATGCGCCGCGCGTTGCCTTCGCACGTGCCTGCCCGGCCATGACGTCGGAGGACGAGCGCGTCGCGCTCCTCGCGGGGATCTTCGCGGCGAAGAGCGCGGAGGTGCGCCTCGGCATCGGCGACGACGCGGCGGTCTTGGAGGGCGGTCTCGTCTGGACGGTCGACGCGCAGGTCGAAGGCGTGCACTTCCGCCTCGATTGGATGACCTGGGAGGACGTCGGCTTCCGCGCGACGATGGCCGCCGCGAGCGACGTCGTCGCGATGGGCGGCCGACCGATCGCGATCCTCGGGTCGCTGGTTCTTTCGTCGCGCGTGACGGACGAGGATCTCGCGGCGCTGGCGCGAGGTCAGGCGGCGGCCGCTGCGATCGCCGGCGCGCCCGTCTGCGGCGGCAACCTCGCGCGAGGCGGTGAGACGTCGATCACGACGACCGTGCTCGGACGCGCGGAGCGACCGGTGCCGCGGAGCGGCGCTGCCGCCGGTGACGGGGTGTGGATCGCAGGCCCCGTCGGCCTCGCAGCGGCGGCGCTCCGTGGATACTTGCAGAATGCAAGTGGTTCCGATCCGCGCCTCGCTCCTGCGCTCGCGGCGTTCCGTCGGCCTCGCGCGCGCTTCGCCGAGGGCCTCGCCGCGGCGGCGTCGGGGGCGAGCGCGGCGGTCGACGTCTCCGACGGCTTGGCGCGCGACGTCGCGCGGATCGCGCAGGCCTCGAACGTGCGCATCGCGCTCGACGCGCGCGCGATCCTCGCGCACGGCGGTGACGCGCTCGACGGAGCGGCGGCAGCCATCGGCGCAGAGCCGCTCGATCTCGCGCTGCATGGCGGTGAAGACTACGCGCTCGTCGTGACCTCGAAGGCGCCCGTGCCCGGCTTCACGCCGATCGGCGTCGTCGAGCCGTCGGGGGGGTCGATGCTCGTCCTCGTCAGCGACAGCGGCCGCACGGATCTCGCGCCGCGCGGCTGGGATCATTTCGCGACCTGACGTCATCCCTTTGGGATCGGGATCCACCGCGCGAGCCGGCGTACGATCGCCTCATGGCGACGACGTTTCGCGTCTCCGAGGTCGACATCGCGACGGACGCGCCGAAGTCCTGCGCGCTCGGGGAGGCCGTGCGCGGGCGCGGGTGTCGCGACGCGGTCTACGCGCATGGGCCCGCCGAGGTGCTGGAAGGCCCCGCGGTGCATCCGCTCGTCCATGCGGCGCACGTCGCGTTCGCGGAGCATCGAATCGCTGATCCTGTCGCCGGACGACGTCTGGTTCGTCATCCTCTCGGGGCTCGCGCGTCACCTCGCGATCCACGGCGAGGCGCTCCGCGATCGCTTCGTCTCGCACGCGGGGCAGGCGCCGAATCGAGCTCCGTCGCGACGACCTCGCGCCGGCGTGCGACCCGCCCGGCGATTGGACGAGCGTTCCTTCGGAGCTGTGCGAAGCGGTCCTCGCGCGGACGACGGAGCGTGGGCGCGAGCTCCGTCTCTCGTTCACGACGACCGACGCGGCGAGCCGTGCGGCGATGGATACGGCGCTCCTCGAAGGGATGCAGAGCTACTTCAGCTACTCCGTCGCCTCGCTCTGCGGGATCCCCGAGATCACGCTGCTCGGGAGCTCCGACGACTGGAGCTCCATCCTCGATCGGTCGCGCGCGCTCGACGGTCTCGGCCTGGAGACATGGCTTCGCCCGCTCCGCGAGGTGCTCTCGGAGATGCACCGCGCGGCGAGCGGTGCACCAGATACGGCTTTCTGGCGCGCGTTCTACAAGCCGGAGCATTTCTCGGGCGGTGATCTCGTCACCGGCTGGATCAACGTGCTCTTTCCGTATCTGAAAGAGGGGCAGCACCTGCGCGCGCTCGATGCCTACCTCCCGCGCGCGATGCCGACCCGGGAGCTCGAGGACTCGTGGCTCGCCGAGGGCATCGACGCGCCGAAGGCCGACGCCTTCCCGATCGGCCTCGCGAAGGCGCCGTTCACGTGGCGCCTGCTCGGCGGGACACGGGCGATGGAGCTCGTCTCCGGGCACGTCGGCGTCGCGTTCGACGGTCGCTCCGTTCGTCCGCGCTTCGGCGGATGGGTCGCGCCGGCGCTCGAGGGCGAGCGCGCGTTCCGGATCCACAACCCCTCCGCCGCCGGCGCGCTGCTCTTGCCGCTCCGCGCCGAGCGCCTCGAGGACCTCGCGACGGTCGCGCGAGAGGCCGAAGGCTATCCGGCGACGGAGATCATGCTCACGCGCTGTCCGAGCCTGCGATCGCTCGCCGGCGTCGAGCGCCTCGCGTCGCTCCAGCGCATTTCGGTGAGCGACTGCGACGCGATCACGACGCTCGCGCCGCTCGCGCACCTTCCCAACGTGCGCGAGATTTCGTTCATGCAGTGCGCAGGTCTCCGGGACCTCGCTGCGCTCGCGACGATCCCGTCGCTCGAAGCGGTCTGCGTGATGCGCTGCCCGTCGGCGCGCGGCATCGCGGCGATCGAGGATCTGCCGTCGCTCACGCGCGTCACCCTGTGGGGCTCCGAGGAGATCCCCGAGCGTTTCCGGAAGCAGATCACCGATCGCGCGGAAATCCAGGCGCTCCAGGCTTGGCTGCGCGAGACAGCGAGCGCGTAAGGGTCGAGCCCCGCGCTGGCGCGTAAGGGTCGAGCGGCGCGGGAGAGCCCCGCGCTGGCGCGTAAGGGTCGAGCGGCGCGGGAGAGCCCCGCGCTGGCGCGTAAGGGTCGAGCGGCGCGGGAGAGCCCCGCGCTGGCGCGTAAGGGTCGAGTCCCGCGCTGGCGCGTAAGGGTCGAGCGGCGCGGGAGAGCCCCGCGCTGGCGCGTAAGGGTCGAGTCCCGCGCTGGCGCGTAAGGGTCGAGCGGCGCGGGAGAGTCTCGCGCTGGCGCGTAAGGGTCGAGCCCCGCGCTGGCGCGTAAGGGTCGAGCCCCGCGCTGGCGCGTACGGGTCGAGCCCCGCGCTGGCGCGTAAGGGTCGAGCGGCGCGGGAGAGCCCCGCGCTGGCGCGTAAGGGTCGAGCCCCGCGCTGGCGCGTAAGGGTCGAGCCCCGCGCTGGCGCGTAAGGGTCGAGCGGCGCGGGAGAGCCCCGCGCTGGCGCGTAAGGGTCGAGCCTGGCGCTGGCGCGTAAGGGTCGAGCGGCGCGGGAGAGCCGTCGAGCCCCGCGCTGGCGCGTAAGGGTCGAGTCCCGCGCTGGCGCGTAAGGGTCGAGTCCCGCGCGGCGCGTAAGGGTCGAGCCCCGCGCTGGCGCGTAAGGGTCGAGTTCCGCGCTGGCGCGTAAGGGTCGAGCCCCGCGCTGGCGCGTAGGGGTCTGGCGCGGACTAGAAGCCGTGGCAGACGGCGGGGACGGTGCGTCCGGCGAGGAGGCCACGGAGGGCTCCCATCTCCGGTGCGTTTCCGCCAGGCGCGACTTGCGAGGCCATCGCGTTGCATTGCGCGGCGGCGCTCAGGAACATGCCGGCTTCGGGCGACGGGCCCATGCGCTTCGCCTCGGCGCCGAGCGCGGCGCAGCACTGCTTGAGGCGAAGGACGTTCGTGTTGCCGAGCACGACCTTCTTGCCAGCTTCGGCGTCGGCGTCGGCCGGCGCATCCGCGGCGGCGTCTTCCTCGACGGTCAGGACGACGGGGGCTGCGTCGACCGCAGGGGGAGGGGGAGGAGGAGGCGGCGGCGGCTTCTCCTTCTGCGGACACGCCGCCAGCAAGACGGGGAGCCCGACGAAGAGCGTGAGGAATCCGATGCGGCGCGCGGCTTTCAGCATCAGAAGCCCGCACACGCCGGCGGGATCGTGCGACCCGCGAGGAGGTTGCGCAGGACACCCATCTCGGGGGCCGTGCCGCTCGGGCCGACCTGCGCGGCCATCGTGTCGCACTGAGCGGCCGCACCGAGGAGCATGCCGGCTTCGGGCGAGGCGCCCATCGCTTTGGCCTGCGTGCGGAGCTGGGCGCAGCACTGCTTGAGGCGGGCGACGTTCGTGGGAACGTACGGGCCGGTGTACTTCTTCGCGTCGGCGTCGGCGTCACCCGCGTCGGTTCCGGCGTCCTCTTCCATCGGGACGAGCACCGTCGACGAATCCTCCGCAGGGGGAGGGGGCGGGGGCGCCGCATCGACCGGCGGCGGATCCTTCTTCGGGCAAGCGACGAGCAGCGGGAGCGCGCTGAAGATGGCGAGCGCGAAGACGGATCGACGGGTCGTAAGGGCCATCGGCGAAATTCTCCTTGGACCGGCCTAACCTACAAGACCTGAACGCCTTGTGGGTAGAAACCATTCATTTGGCTATCCTGTGCTGCCTCGATGCCCCTCGACGAGGCGACCCGCCGTTTCTCGTTCCTGCTCCAGCGCGATCTGCGAAAGCTCGCGGAGAGCGAGGAGACGCGCGCCTCCCGCGGTGAGGCGCTGAAGTACGACTCTGTCTCACGCCTCGCGGTGTACGAGACCCGCCGCGGCGACGTCGTCACCCGTCTCTACGGCGAGATGCTGGCGAGTTACTCCAGCGAGGATCGCATCTTGCGCTGGGCGTGGGCGGGACGCTCCACGAGCACGAGCGTGACTCACGGCGACGCGATTTTTCGCGAAGGCCAGGCGCGCGGGATCCCTCAGCTGTCGATGAGCTTGGTCGGCGAGCTCGACATCGAGGAGGCCGTGGCACTCGCGCGGCTGGGCGCGCTCGTCGCGCGTGCGGAGGCGCTCCACGTTCGGCACGTCGGCAAGGACGTGCAGTACATCGGCCTCTTCGAGCGTCCGCGACCGAGCGAGCAAGCGGCCGAGGCGAGGATCTCGGTGCCCCCTCCGCCGCCGGCGCCTGCGCGGGAGACGCCAGCCGCGCCGCCGCGCGCGTACCGGTCGCTGCCGCCCATCCGCGAGATCTGGGAGCCGAGGACCGGCGGCTCGCGGCCGCCTGCGTCGTCGTCGAGCGCGCCACCTCCCGTCGCGGTGCCGCCCGCTCCGCGCGTTCCGCGGACCAGCCTCCGTGAGCCGGCGCGCGAGATCTTCTTGCCAGTCGCCAACGCCGCTCTCGGCGCGCTCGCGCGGAAGTGTGCAGGATACAAGCAAGGTCTCTTCGTCATCACCGTCGACGAGGAGAGCTCGCGCGAGAAGCGTCGCCTCATCGTGCAGCTCGTCGCCGTCGACGCGCAGGGGCTGCTCGTCGCGCTCGATCCGCCGGCGGAATCTCGTCGAGGGCATCGCGGCGATGATCGACGCCGACCGCCGGGCCGGAAACGCGCCATGGCGCAAGCTGTCCGCGCGGATCACGCCGAAGCCCGACGGCGGCGCGACGCTCAACGTCGACGTGCTCTGAGCGCCGTTCGCGTGTAAGGTGCGCGCCATGCGCACGCCGAAGAGCCTTCCTCTCCTCGCTCTCATCGTCCTCGCCGGCCTCGTTCCGGCGGCATGCACGAAGAAGCCGAACCCGCCCCCGGTCGTTCCGGTCGCCACGGCGGACGCGGGCGACGCCGGAGAAGCCGGTGCGTGGGGATCGATGGGATCGAGCGAAGGTGGAGCCCCCGTGGCGAGCGCGGAGGCGGGCGCGCCGATCGCGAGCGGGAGCGCCAGCGCGAGCGCGGCGCCTTCGGGCAGCGCGATCGTGCCCGCGATCACGAACGAGGCGCTCGACGCCGCGATCGATCTCGCCATCAAGGCGCAAGCCGCGAAGGACGCGGCGGGCATGGCGGCTGAAGGCCAGCCCGGCCGTGAGACGCTCGCGGAGAACAACCACTTCAACATGCTCGTCACGCTGCAGCCGAACCGCTGCTACACGATCTTCGCGTTCTCGCCGCTTGGACAAGTCCAGCAGCTCGACGTGAAGCTCCTCGCGCCGCCGCTCTTCAACATCGAAGCGGGGCACTCCGGCGCGAACGACAAGAACGCGGCGGTCGTCGGCAAGGGGAAGCAGGCGCTTTGCCCGATCCTCCCGATTCCCGTCAGTTACAAGATCGACGTGTGGGCGAAGAAGGGCTCGGGCCGCGTCGGCGTGTACCTGTACGCGCGCAACAAGTAGCCGGGGTCGAGCGGCGCGTCGCGCTGGCGCGTAAGGGTCGAGCGGCGCGTCGCCGCTGGCGCGTAAGGGTCGAGCGGCGCGTCGCGCTGGCGCGTAAGGGTCGAGCGGCGCGTCGCGCTGGCGCGTAAGGGTCGAGCGGCGCGTCGCGCTGGCGCGTAAGGGTCGAGCGGAGCCGCGCTGGCGCGTAAGGGTCGAGCGGCGCGTCGCGCTGGCGCGTAAGGGTCGAGCGGCGCGTCGCGCTGGCGCGTAAGGGTCGAGCGGCGCGTCGCGCTGGCGCGTAAGGGTCGGGGTCCCGCTCAGGCCAGCGAGACGAACTGCTGGGGAACCCAGACCTGACGACCGTCAGGGAAGGCGACCTGCACTTGGCCGCTCTGGACCATCGAGACGGTGCCAGGGTAGCGGTTGCCGTCCGACCACTGGACCATGACGCGTGCGCCGACGGCGACCCCGCCGACGGCGCCGTCCACGAACGAGCCGAGGGCGTTGCCGAACGCGTTGAAGGCGCTGCCGATCTGGTTCCCGACCTGGTTCGCCTGGTTGTTCCACTGCTGCTGCTGGCCAGGCGTGCCGAACGGGTTCGCTTGCTGCGCATACGGCTGCTGGGGCTGCGCGTAGGGCTGCGGAGCGGCCGCTTGGGCAGGAGCCGCCGCGCTTCCCGCGAGGTTGACCGGCTTCGGCGCGCCGCCGGCGCGGATGCGCGCGGCCTCCGCCTGCACCATCATTGCATACTGCATGTATTGCGGGTTCGTCGGGATGATCGAGTTCCAGTGACCCGCGATCTGGGTCCACTGCGCCATCGTCACCTGGTAGTGCGCGAGCATCCCTTCGATGCCGATGACCGGAACGCAGCCGCTCATCGCCACGTAGTCCTCGAAGGACACCTGCGGGGCGGGGCTCTTCTTCGCCAGGGCCGCTTGGTAGAGCGGCATGAAGCGCGTCGCGACCTGGCCCATCAGCGACATGTCCTGCATGCGCGCGGTCCAGCCGGCCTTCGCGGCCTCCCAGTCGGGGCGGTTCACGCCCTTCTGCTGGACGATCTCCGCCTGCTTGTTCGGGTCTTGCGTGTCCGAGACGTCGGCCGAGAGCTCGGCGTAGCGCTCGAGCGAGATGCCGTTGATGGGCGCGTACGGGTCCATGGCATGACGAGAGCCCTCCGCCGCGTTCGCCGCAAGCGAAATCGGGCGCACCGAGAACGCGTGCGATCGTGCGGGTGCCGCCTCGCTCCGCGGCATCCGTCCTTCGCTCTCGCGGCGCCGCGTGACGCGTGAACGCACCTCGTCCGCGCGGGCCGCCTCTTCTTGCGCCAGGCTGGCGCTCACCGCGCCCGCTGGACGCTGGCGCCGCATCGAGACGCCGCTCGTCGGTGCGGAGGCGGACGCGGACGGAGGCGTGCTCTTCAGTCGAAACGGGCGTAACCGCGCGGCGACCGTGGGCTCGTCGCCGAGGTCGACCTCGATCTCAATCTCGAGCTCCGGGGCGCTGCTCATCGTGACCTCTCGGGCATAAGCAAACACGAAACCAAGGATCCGCTTCGGACCTCGGGGCTCGGTCTTCGGGTCGCGCGCGCGGCTCGAAAGCCGGCTCCCGTTTTCATGCGCGACATGGATCTCGCCGCGGAGTTACCCGCGAAGATCCGCCGAAGGCCGAGTCCACGAGGCCCGAAGCGTCCCTCCTCCCGCTCCCTCTCGCTTCCCTTCTTCTCTTCGCTCTGCGGAGCGTTACTCCGCGTTCTTCGTCTTGCCGCCCGCCGGGCTACCCGCGACCTTCGTGGTCGGTTGATCGAGCTTCTTCCCGTCGACTTCTTCGACGTAGTACTCGGTGCGTCGATTCTGTGCGCGGTGCGCTTCGTTGTCGTTCGGCACGAGCGGACGCTTCGCGCCGTAGCCCGCCGTCACCATGCGCGTGGTCGCGACCTCGTGCTCCGAGAGCCAGCGAGCGACCGCCTCGGCGCGCGCCTTCGAGAGCTTCTCGTTGCGCTTCTTCGAGCCGACGTTGTCCGTGTGACCTTCGATGCGGAGCTTCGTGATGTTCGGGTGCTTCGTCATCACGTCCGCGAGCTTGTTGAGCGCGTCGAGCGTCTCGGGCGTCTGCTTGATGCGCGCCTCGTTGAACTCGAACTCGATCTGGACCGGCAGCATGATCGCTTCACCCTGCTTCGGTGCCTCTTCGACCGGCGCGGGCGGGGGGGGCGCGGGAGCCGGCTCGGGCTCCTTCACCTTCTCGGGCTCCGGCGTCTTCGCCTGAACCTTCACGCTCGCCTTGCAGCCGCCTACGGACATGGCAAGCACGAGCCCCACCGCCACAGCCCAAAACTTCTTCATCCTCGCCTCCTCCTCGTCGCCGTTCGTCCCAACGGCGGGGGAGCACCTTGCAACGGCGAGTCCATGCGCGGATCCCCGCGGATCCGCGTGGATGAGGGCCGTTTCACCCATGCATGCGACGCGCGCCCCGTCCCGCGCCTTCACGCGAAGTGCAAGCGTGTGCACTCCGGGACCGGACCCTCTCCGTTAAGGGACCTTTCGCTCAGCTCACGCCGAGCTCGGCGCGGACGTCGGCGAGCGCCTCGTCGAACCAGGCATTGACCGTCTTCGGGAAGGGCCACATCCAGCCGTACTCGGGTCCCGTGAAGCGCTTCACGATGTGCTCGCGGAGGCTCGCCGCTGCCTCGATGCCATAGATCTCGGCCGTCGCGCGGATCGTCTCGATGTACGCCTCCCATTCGATCCGCGCGCGACCGTACGCGAGGAACACGGGGAAGAACGGCACGAGGTAGACCCACGCCATCACGAAGTCGCCCATGCGCTTTCGCTGGCGGAGGTGGACGCGCTCGTGACGGAGCAGGACATACTTGTCCTCGTCGCTCATCTCGTCCCACGCGTCGGGCACCCAGAGCACGCCGAAGAGGACGGTGTGATAACGTGTAAGATACACGCGTTGGCCGCCGAACGTGATCACGGCGAGCGCGACGTGGATCGCGCGCTGGAGCGAGCTCGTGCGCTTCTTCTTGATCTCGAAGCGCGGGAACTCCTTCTTGATGTCGCGGAGGAGCTCCTCCGTCAGGCCTGGCATCGAGGACAATGGTACGTCGTCCGGCCGGGCGGCGCTCGCCCTTGGGCGAAGGCCTCGACGGTCGCGCCGCAGCTCGCGCACGGTTCTCCAGCGCGACCGTAGACCCAGTGCCGCCGCGGCGAGAGCGTCGATCGCGTCACGCGCGGGCCCGGCTCGCGGTTGGCGCGGAGGAGCGCCCACGCGCGCTCCACGATGCGAAGGAGCGTCGTGTCGTCGAGCTCCGAGACCTTGACGCGCGGATTCACGCGCTCGACGAAGAGGACCTCGGACTTGAAGACGTTGCCGATCCCCGCGAGCGCGCTCTGGATCATGATCGCGTCGCCGACCTCGCGATCGCCGAGCGCGCGGAGCCCCGCGAGCGCGTCCGCAGGCGAAAAGGAAGGATCGAGGAGGTCGGGACCGAGCTCGGCGAGCTCGCGCGCTGCCGCGGTCTTCTTCACGACGCGCAGGACGGGCACGCGCGACGCCGTGACGACGAAGCCTCCTGCCTCGAGCTCGAGCTGCGGCGTTCCACGCGGTACGTGCCCCAAGCTCGCGCGGTACTTCGCCTTCGCTTCTCTCTGGCGCGCGCGCTCGATGCGCACGCGACCGTTCATCTTGAGGTGGACGTGGAGCACCCGCTCGTCGTCGAAATGCACGAGGAGGTTCTTCCCGCGCGACGCGACCTCGACGATCCGCCGCCCCGTGAGATCCGGCAGGGCTTGCGAGGTGCATCGTGTGATCGTCGCGCCGACGAGGACGCGGAGGCGCGCGGCGAGCTGGTAGATCGAGTCGCCTTCAGGCATTCGTCCCGTCTTCTGGGACGAGATCGCCGAAGAGGTCTCCGAGGTCCATCTCGTCGACCTGCTCTTCGAAGGACGTCGCGCGGCGCGGCGCGTGCTCGCGTCGTTCGGCGAGGCGGACGAGCGCGCCTTGGCGCGCGGCGAAGCCGTGGCGCGAGAGGACGTGCGCCAAGGCGCTCTCCGGCGCGGGCGCGCCGTCGATCGTCGCGAGCATCATCGGGCGGCGCTTCTTCTGAGCGATTCGCACGAGCGCGTTCGCGAGAAGATCCGGACGCGCGGGAGAGCTCCGGCTCCTCGCGCGGCAAGAACGTGACGAGCGATTGATCGCCCCGCGCGATCCAGGCGAGGAGCGCGCCGTCTTGCAGAATGACGCGCGCACCGGGGCTTCGCTGCGCGCGCTGTCCGACGTCGTCGGCGCGCGCAGGCCAAGGCACGAGCGAGCCGTACGGATTCGCGGGATCCGTCGCGGCCAGGATGAGGATCGACGGTGCATCGCCTTCCGGCTTCTGGCGGAGGCGCTCTTCGGCGCCGGGGAGCGCGAACTGGGTCGCCCCGCGCTCGGCGACGAAATAGCCGCGGCGGACGCGCCCTTGGTCTTCGAGCGCGCGATAGACGTCGTAGACGTTCGCGAAGCCACCCACGAGCCCCTCCGCGCCCGCGGCTTCGCGCAGCACGACGCCGTAGCGTTCCAGCAAGGTCCGCGCGATCGCCGTCGCCCGCTCGGTCTCCGTCGGCGTCTCTCCTCCCGGACGCAAGCGCGCGCGACGGAGCGACCAGCGCCCCTCGGTGCCGCGCGGCCCGCGTCGTTCGGGGCGAGGCGCGAGGCGCGCGCGGCGTCCGGTGGGCGCATCGTCGCGCTGGAAGATGGCGCGAAGCGGCTCGAGCGTGTCGTTCGTCACCTCGCCCGACCAGACGAGGTCCCAGAGGGCCGTCGCGACGTCCTGCGGATACACCCCGAGCGTTCGGGCGATCTCGGCGAAGAAGATCGCACCGCGTCGCTCGAGGAGCGCGCGGATGTCGTCGTGGATGGCGAGCGACGGGCGCGCTTCCGGATCGACGTCTCGCGCGAGGAGCGGCTCGCGGTCGGCGAGGTAGAGCGCGATTCGGCCGTCGTTCTGGCCGATCGACTCGATGCCGGCCCAGACGATCTCGCCCGAGGCGAGGAGCTGATCGAGGTGATGCCGCGCGTAGCCCGGCACGCGCGCGGGGAGGATCTCGCGCTCGAGCACCGACGCCGGGAGCGGACATCCCTCGAGCTGCGCGACCACGCGGAGGAGGCGGTTCTCCGCCTGCACGTCGGTGAGCGGCTCGACGTGTGTAGACTGCACGTTTTGCCAGTCGGCGAGGAAGCGCGCGAAGGCTGCGGGGCCGACCGGCTCGATCGCCTTCCGGAGGCGCGCGAGCGTCTTCTGCTTGAGGGCCCGCAGGACGCCCGGATCGCAGTACTCGCGTGGTGGCGGACCTCGCCTCGCCGCCTCGGCGATGGGCAAGAACGCGCCCTCTTCGAGCTTGCCGATCGAGACGAGACGATCGAGCGTCTGCGCGGCGGACGCCTCACCGATCGCGAAGCGCGAAGCGATGGCGCTCGCCGTGAACGGCCCGTGCGTCCGCGCGTGACGAAGGACGAGCGTGCCGAGCGCGTCGGTGGTCGGCGCGAGGAATGCGTCGGGGAGCCCTCGCTCGAGCATCACGCCGATGGCGTCGCGGTAGCGCGCGGCGTCTTCGACCGCGACGAGGCGCTCTTCTCCGCCGACCTTCACGCGGACGATCCGCCTCTGCCGAATCAAGTCTGCGGCCCACGCCTCGATGCTCGCCTTGTCCGCGCGCCGTTCGAGATCGTCGATCGTCGCGTCGCCGATCCAGAGGAGGAGATCGTGGAGGGAATCGGCGTGCCGGAGCGGACGATCGAGCCGCAAGAGCTGTCGCTCGTGATCGGCGACGACCTCGGGATCGAGGAGCTTGCGGATCTCGGCCTCGCCGAGGAGCTCGCGGAGCTGCGCGTGGTCGATCGTCAGCGCTTGCGCGCGTCGCTCCTGCGCAGGCGCGTCTTCGTCGTAGATGAAGTTGCCGATGAACGAGAAGAGGAGCGAGCCGGCGAACGGGGAGGGGACGGGCGCGTCGACGGTCGTGACGCGGATCTTCCGCGACTCGACGGCGCGGAGGAGCTCGACGAGGCCGCCGAGATCGAACGCGTCGCGGAGGCACTCGCGGTACGTCTCGAGGATGATCGGGAAGGAAGGGAACTGACCCGCGACCGAGAGGAGATCCGTCGCGCGCTTGCGCTGCGCCCAGAGCGGCGTTCGCTTGCCGACCGCTTGGCGCGGCAAGAGGAGCGCGCGCGCCGCCGACTCGCGGAAACGCGCGGCGAAGAGCGACGAGCCGCCGAGCTCGCGCGTGACGATGTCTTCGATCTCTTCGGAGCGCGGGAAGAGCAAATCGACGTCGGGCGGCGACTCTCCGCCGGGCACGCGGAAGATCATCCCGTCGTCGGACCAGACGGCCTCGATGTCACCGGCGCGGGCTTCACGGAGGCGCGCGAGCGCGGCCATCGCCCACGGCGCGTGGACGCGGCTCCCGAACGGCGTCATCACGCAGATGCGGAGATCCCCGAGCTCGTCGGGCACGCGCTCGACGACGATGCTCTTGTCGCTCGGGATCGTCCCTGCGGCTTTGAGCTCCTCGTGGAGATACGCGACGAGATCGTCGGCGGCGCGCTCGTCGAGGTGATGCGCCGTCATGAGCTTCTTCTTCGCGTCGGCGGCCGGCGTGGTCGTGACTTCGCGAATGAGGCGGCCGATGCGCTCGCCGAACGCCACGGTGCGCCCCGCGCGATCGCCGTGCCAGAACGGCATCTTTCCAGGTACACCCGCGGCCGGCGTGACGAGGACGCGATCGCGCGTGATTTGCTCCGCGCGCCACGAGGAAGCGCCGAGGAGGAAGACCTCTCCCTCGCGGAGCTCGAAGACCATCTCTTCGTCGAGCTCTCCGACACGTCGCGACGGTTTGCCTTTGGAGCTCCCACGCGCGACCTCGCCGTCGTTCGCGGCGTCGTCTTTCAAGAAGACGCCGTAGAGCCCGCGATCCGGGATGGTGCCCGCGTTGAGGATCGCGAGGCGCTGCGCACCCGCGCGCGGCGAGATGACGCCGCGCGTGCGATCCCACGTGATCCGCGGGCGAAGATCCGCGAACTCGTCGCTCGGGTAGCGCCCCGAGAGCATGTCGAGGACGCCGTCGAAGCTCGATCGCGGAAGGTCCGCGAACGGCGCGGCGCGACGCACGAGCTCCCAGAGCGCCTCGACGTCCACTTCCACCCGTGACTCTTCGAGCGCGGACTTCTTCTTGCGCTTCTTCTTGCGCGCGCGCTCGTCCTCGGTCGGCATGCCGATCCCGACGGCGCACGTCGCGACGATCTGCTGCGCGAGGACGTCGAGCGGGTTGCGCGCGTAGTACGTAGCCTCGACGTCGCCCGACTCGATCCCGGCGCTCGCCGCCGCGCAGGCCAAGAGATCGTGCTTGTGCTTCGGAACGAGGACGCCGGACGGAACGCCTCCGACGTGGTGGCTCGCGCGACCGATGCGCTGGATGCCGCTCGCCACCGAAGGCGGAGCCTCGACCTGGATGACCTGATCCACGGCGCCCATGTCGATGCCGAGCTCGAGCGACGAGGTCGCGACGATCGCCGGGAGCGCGCCGGCCTTGAGCTGCTCCTCGATGACGCGCCGCTTCTCCTTCGCGACCGAGCCGTGGTGCGCGAGCGCGATCTCGCGCCCCGCGGTCTCGTTCAACGCCGTCGCGAGGCGCTCGGCGAGGCGCCGCGAGTTGACGAAGACCATCGTGGAGCGCGCGCGCTCGATCCGCTCGACGAGGCGCGCGTGGACCTGCGGCCAGATGCTCTTCGCCGCGCCGGGTTCCTCCACCTCGAGATCCTCGACCAACCCGTCTTCGAGCGGCGGCGGGACCTCGACGGTGATCGAGAGGGTCTTCTTCGCCGACGCATCGACGATCGCGACAGGCCGAGGCTTCCCCTTTTTGACGAATCCGCCGAGGAGCCGCGCGATCTCGTCGAGCGGGCGCTGCGTCGCGGAGAGACCGATGCGCTGGAGCGGCCGCTCGGGCACGAGCGCCGCGAGCCGCTCGAGCGAGAGAAAGAGATGCGCGCCGCGCTTGCTCTGCGCCATCTGGTGGATCTCGTCGATGATCACCGTGTCGATCGACGCGCAGATCTCGCGCTGCGACGACGTGAGGAGCAAGTAGAGCGACTCGGGCGTCGTGATGAGGATGTCGGGCGGCGTGCGGATCATGCGCGCGCGATCCGCCGCCGGCGTGTCGCCCGTGCGGACGCCGACGTCGAGGCGACGGAGCGGCTGCCCGAGGCGGCTCGCCGTCTCGAACGCCCCCGCGAGCGGCGCGCGCAAGTTGCGCTCGACGTCGACCGCGAGCGCCTTGAGCGGCGAAACGTAGAGGACGCGGAGGCGCTTCTTCGGCTCGGGCTCGGGCGCGCGCGCGAGGCGATCGATCGCGGCGAGGAACGCCGCGAGGGTCTTGCCGGAGCCCGTGGGAGCGAGGAGGAGCGTCGATTCGCCGCCCGCGATCGCCGGCCAGCTCTCGGCCTGGACGCGCGTCGGCTCGCCGAGGGCCGCGCGGAACCACGCGCCAACGGCCGGGTGGAAGAGCGCGAGCGGATCGTCTCCTGCGACTTTGGCTTTGGACTTCGTACCCACGGCGGCACCCTGAAGATGCCCACTTCTCGGCCGAAAAGAAAAGCGCGGCCGCCCAGCAAGCTGACAGGAACGTGTCAGGTATGGGCGGAGGGCGGCGGCGGAGCCTTCGAAGGCCTCGGCCGGCGCGGTCCGAGGCGGTCGTAGACGCCGATGAGCGCGCTCGCGAGCTTCTGTCGCGGGATGGGCTTGTCGAGGATCGTGTTCGGGATGCTCGCGAGGAAGTTTCGTACGCGATCGGTGAACGCGCCGCCGGTGCAGAAGATCATGCGCGACTCGAGGCCCGGCCAGCGCGTCGCGATGTCGGCGTAGACCATCGGCCCGTCGATGTTCGGCATCATCACGTCGCAGACGATGACGTCGAACGAGTCGTCGGTCGCGAGGCGATCGAGGGCGGCGCTGCCACCGAGCGCGGTCGTGATGTCGAAGTCCTTCAAGAAGCGCGCGAACGTGCGGAGGAGCGCCTTGTCGTCGTCGACGAGGAGGATGCGCGGGCGGCCCTCGGGGCGCACGATCGGCACGGGAGGAACGCTCGCCGCGCGCGGCGCGCTCGCGCCCGCGGGCTCGAACGTGATGACGAAGCGCGTCCCTTTGCCGACCTCGGTGTCGAAGCCGATCGTTCCGCCCGATCGCGCGACGATCTCGGCGCAGAGCGGCAGGCCGAGGCCTGTCCCGCGCTCGCGCGGCTTCGTCGTGAAGAACGGATCGAAGATGCGCCCGCGAACGTCTTCCGGGATACCCGTCCCCGTGTCCTCGATCGTGAGGCGCACGCGGCCGCCGACGAACGCCGTCGTGATCGTGACGCGGTTGCGGTCGGAGGCGCCTTCGACGATCGCGTGCGCGGCGTTCGTGAGGAGGTTCGTGACGAGCTGTCCGATGCGCGTGTGATCCGCGAGGATCGGCGGCACGTTCCCGAGCGCGAGCTCGAGCTTCGCGCGGTGGCGGATCTCGTGGTCCGTCACGCGGCATGCCCACTCGACCACGCGCCGGATGTCGACGTGCTCGACCGGCGCGACGTCGACGCGCGCGAACGGCAGGAGCGCGCTCGTGATGCTGCGGATGCGCTCGACGCCCTCGCGCATGTCCTGGTGCGCGAGCCTCGCCTCGCGGCTCGCGCCGTCGAGGAACGGCGAGAGCTCGTCGAGCCCTGCGAGGATGTACTGCAGAGGGTTGTTGATCTCGTGCGCGACGCCGGCGGCCATGTGCCCGAGCGCCGCGAGGCGACCGGTGTGCATGAGCTGCTTCTGCATTTCTTCGAGCTGGCGGTTCGTGAGCTCGAGCTCCTGCTCGCGCTTCACCATCTCGGTGACGTCGCGGACGATCGCCATCTGCTGGCGCCGGCCGAAGAGCTCGTACTCCGTGCACTGGAGCGCGGCCCAGAACTTCGAGCCGTCCTTGCGCTGCATCGGATGGCGCATCTCGACGGCGCGACCGGTCGCCTTCAGCGACGCGACGACGCGCGCGTGGACCTCGGCGCCGTCGGGACCGCCGAGCGCGCGCCCGGTGATGCGCGTGAGCTCCGCTTGGTCGTAGCCGAACATCGAGCACGCGGCCGGGTTCGCCTCGAGGAAGTGTCCGCTGTCGGCGTCGACGATGAGGATCGCGTCGCCCGCGCTCTCCATCATGGCGCGGTAGCGTCGTTCGGACGCCGACACGGATGCCATGCGCGCGCGCGCGAGCTCGGCGTGCTCTTGCTGCGACGCGGGCTCTTCGTCGTCGAACGCGCCGGGGATGAACTGTTTGACGGCGACGTGCCGGCGAATGACGCCGCCCTCGAAGACGGGCTGGATCGTCGCGAGGTCCGCGAAGAGCGTGCCGTCCTTGCGGCGCGCGACCATGCTGCCGCTCCACGCGTGACCCGAGAGGATCTTCGCCGTGAGCGCGTCGAAGAACTCCTTCGAGTGGAGGTGGCTCCGCATGACCTGCGCGGGCGTCTTTCCCTGCGCCTCCTCTTTGAGGTGACCCGTCATCCGCTCGAACGAACGGTTCACCCAAAGGAGGCGCGCTTGCGGGTCGGCGACCTCGACCGAATCGGTCACGAGGTCGAGCGCTGCGGCCATCGCGATGCGCGTGACGCGCTCTTCGTAGAGGCGCGCTGCGACGATACGGATCGCCTCGAGGGCGCGCGCATCGGCGTCCTTCGGGAGCGTCCAGTCGGCGCCCGCGCTGACCGCGGCGACCGGATCGTCACCCTCCGCGAGGAGCACGAGGATCGGCGTCTCGGTGAGGCGCTCTCGCGCCGCGGCGACGTGCGCGGGCGTCGTCACGACGAGGACGGCGCCCCGCGTCTCGATGGACGCGACGTCGTCGTAGCGCTCGACGACGAGCCCCTCGCTCGCGAGGGACTCGACGCGTTCTCCCGCGACGCCGATGCCGAGGATTCTCGCAGACGTGGCCATCCGTCTTTACGGATAACGGACGAAGTCCGTAGCCGTGAAGTGGAGCGGCGTCGGTCAGCCGAGAACGTCGCCTTCCGCGACGCCGCGGCCGGCGAACCAATCGGCGGCGCTGATGGCCTTGCGACCTTCGACTTGGACGCGCAGGAGCTCGACGCCGCGCTCGCCGCATGCGACGACGACGCGCGTCTTGTCGGCGAGCACGACCGTGCCTGGCGCCTTCGCGGGGCCGACCGGAACGTCGCACACGCGAGTCTCGTGCACTTTCAACCCTTTGCCGCGCGAGGTCGTGAACGCCCCCGGCCACGGTGTCATCCCGCGGACGTGGTCGTGGACCTTGCGGGCGGGCTTGGTCCAGTCGAGCCGACCGTTGTCCTTCTCGAGGATGGGCGCGAGCGTGTGCCTCGCGTGGTCCTGGACTTGCGGTGCGTATCCGCCGTTTACGTACTTCGGTAGACCCTTGCGCACAGCGAGCGCGCCGATCGCGGAGAGACGCTCGGAGAGCTCTCCCGCGGTCTCGTCTTCGGTCACGGGCGTCGCGAACTGCTCGAGCATGTTCCCCGTGTCCATGCCCTCGTCCATCTGCATCAGCGTGATGCCGGTCTCCGGCTCGCCGTTGACGACGGCCCACGTGATCGGCGCGGCGCCGCGGTACTTCGGCAGGAGCGACGCGTGGACGTTCACGCATCCGAGGCGCGGCGCGGCGAGGACGTCCTTCGGGAGGATGCGCCCGTACGCGACGACGAGACCGACGTCGACGCCGAGGTCGCGGAGGAACTTCGCGAACTCGCCGGTCTTCAACTTGGTCGGCTGGACGACGTCGAGGCCGAGCTCGAGGGCGCGCTCTTTCACCGGCGGCGCCGCGAGCTCGAGGCCGCGACCTTGCGGCTTGTCGGGCTGACAGACGACGGCGGCGACCTCGGCGATCTCGACGAGCGCGTCGAGGCAGGGCACCGCGAACTGCGGCGTGCCCATGAAGACGGCACGGAACGGCTTTTTCGAAATGGGCTCTTCGCTCATCAGCCGCCTACCTCGATCTCGACCTTCGGAGCGCTCACTTCTTTCTCGACGCCTTCGGAGACACCGACGAGCGGCGTCAGCACCTTCACGGTGTATTTGCCCTTGGGGAGCGGGCCGTTCGGGATGCGCGGGTAGCCGCGCTCGGCGGGCGTTCCGCGGACCTTCTCGGGCGCCCACTTCATCTTCACCGCTTCCCACGGGATGCGCGCGCGCGCGCTCCCGTTCGGCGCGAGCGTGAGCTTCGCGGCCTTCGAGTCGGCCGGGGACGGCGCGCTCGCGCCCTTCGGCGGCGGCGGCGGATTGCCCGCGGGCATGTCGGCGCGCTTGCCCTTCTTGTCGTAGACCTCGACGAGGAAGTACGGCACCGGGTTGATCCGGAAGTGGAGCGTCAGCGGCTCCTTCGACTTGTTCGCGTACGTGACGTAGAGCTCGCCCTTCGCGCCGGCGGGGAGCTTCGTCGGGCTCGCGCTGAGCGTGACCTCGAGCTTGCCCTTGAGATCGATCGTCGTGAGGCCGTCGGGCTTCACGCTCGCCTCTTCGCACGCGTTCTTCATGAGCGCGTCCTCGATGTTCGACACGTCGAACGCGACGCACTCGTCTTTCTTCTCGGCGGGAGGCGCGCCACCGTCGGGTTTCTCGGTCGTGACGGTCGTCTCGCTGGAGCTCGGCGTGTCCGACGCGCCGCCGTCGGTCGACGCTGCCGGCGCGTCCGGGCCCTTTTTCTTCCCGCCGCAGGCGCTCGCCACGAGCAAGGAGAGCGCGATCGCGAGGGGAGCCTTCAATCGATGCATGCTTGCCACGTCTCCGGAGTAGGGGCCTTCATCGCGCAGCGATACTCGCTCTTCGAGATCTCGGTCTCGCACTGGGTCTGGACGCGCTTGTAGCCAGGGTCCGACTTGCGGAGCGCCTTCTTCATCTCGCGCGCGGCGTGGACTTCGGCCGGCGAGAGGTTCGCGAGCTCGGGATCGCGCTCGACGAGCAGGTCGACGTACTTGTCGATCATCTGCGTGCATTCTGCACGCGTCGCCTTCGAGCTGCATCCGAGCAGCAAGACGGCGAACGACAGCGTCGCGAGCCCGCGCCTCACGGCCGGGAGCATACCGCCGAAATCACTTGGAAGCGCGCGGGAAGAGCGGGGCGACGGCGAAGGCGAACTGCATCGCCACGAGCCGTTTTCCAGTGACTTTCACGTCGCCGTCGGAGAGCGCGTCTTCGGGCCCCATCTGCGCGCCGAGCAGGCGCATGTACGTGGTCATCGACGTCTCGACCACGACGTCCGGGTCCGGCTCGACCTTCTTGGCGGGCGCGCCGACGGAGACCACGAGGGACGCGCGGCGGGCGCCGGTGCCGTCGTCGAAGTCGCGCATCGCGAGCTCAATCGTGCCCGTCACCATCTTCACGCGCTTCAAGATGCGCGGATCGCTCATCGAGCGTGATCTCGCCGAGGGGCCGAGGCTTCGGCGCGAGCTTGCGCGGTCCGAGCCAATCGTCGAGGAACGACTGCGCGTCCTTCCCGCTCGCGCGGATGCGAATGTCGGGCGCGCGCTCGTCGCCCGCGCGGACGCGCATCGTCGCGCCGTCGAGGTCGATGACCCAGCGCGCGACGCCCTCGAGCTCGAAGGCGACGGTCAGCGCCTCGCGACCGGCGCTCGCCGGGATGAGGCGCGCGTGTGCCGAGGGCACCACGTCGGTGACGAGCTTCTCGAGCGACGTGCCTTGGGGGATCTCGAAGGGGAGCATGGGCGACTCTCGATTAGCACGTGGTAGAGTCTTTTCGCCATGACGCGCGCGTACAACTTCAACGCAGGTCCTGCCGCTCTTCCCCTCGCTGCGCTCGAAAAAGCGCGTGACGAGCTCGTCGACTTCGAGGGCTCGGGCATGAGCGTGATGGAGCATTCGCACCGCGGGAAGGTGTACGAGAAGGTCCACCACGAGGCGCTCGCCCTCGTCGCCGAGCTCCTCGAGCTCTCGAAGGACTGGGACGTGATCTTCATGCAGGGCGGCGCGTCGCAGGCGTTCGCGCAGCTGCCGCTGAACTTCCTCCCGAAGGGCAAGACGGCCGACTACGTCGTCACGGGCGCGTGGGGCGAGAAGGCCGTCTCGGAGGCGCGCGCCTCCGCGTCGATGGGCGCGGGCGAGGTCGCCGTCGCCGCGACGACGCTGAAGGACAAGACGTACGTGCGCGTCCCGAAGAGCGACGAGATCGAGCTGACGCAGGGCGCGGCGTACGTCCACGTCACGAGCAACGAGACGATCCACGGCGTCGAGTGGGCGCTCGAGCCGAGCACGGCGTTCCCGGCCGTCGCCTCGCCGCTCTTCTGCGACATGTCGAGCGACATCCTCGGACGTCACTTCGACACGTCGAAGCTCGATTTGATCTACGCGGGCGCGCAGAAGAACGTCGGACCCAGCGGGGTCACGATCGTCTGCGTGAAGAAGGATCTCCTCGCGAACGCGCGTCGCGACATCCCGGCGATCTTCCAATACAAGACGCACGCCGACAACCAGTCGCTTTACAACACCCCGCCGACGTTCGGGATCTACCTCGCCCGGAACACGCTCCGGTGGGTGAAGGAGCTCGGAGGCGTCCGCGCGATGGAAGCGCGCAACCGCGCCAAGGCGAAGACCCTCTACGACGCCATCGACGGCTCGGGCGGCTTCTACACGTGCCCCGTCGAGCCCGCCTGCCGGTCGATCATGAACGTCGTCTGGCGACTCCCGACCGAAGCGCTCGAGGAGACGTTCGTGAAGGAAGCCACGGCGGCGAAGATGATCGGCCTGAAGGGGCACCGCTCGGTCGGCGGGATTCGCGCGTCGCTGTACAACGCGATCGAGCCCGATTGGGTGAAGGCGCTCGCGGGCTTCATGGGCGACTTCGCGAAGAAGCACGGCTGACCGGTCGACCGACCGACCGCCGGAGGTGTGTCCGGCGAGTGTCGACGCGACGCAACACTCGCGACGACCGTGTCATGCTCGATCCGCGCTCCGAGGACGCGCGCGCGGCGATCGTGCGCGAATTCGCGAGCAGGCACATCCGTTGCTGTTCGCGTAGTCTGTGAACGTGGGAGGGTCGAGCATCGTAAGGCTCGGCGCGCTCGCGATCGGCCTCGCGCCGTTCGTGAGCGGCTGCACGAGCCCGAATACGTACGCGACGGCGCGCACGAACGCGCCGGGCGACGTCACGCACGCCGTGGCCGTCGAGGGCATCGCGTACAGCGGCTCGCAGGGGACCGGCGTCTTGCCGATCCTGCCGTCGTACGTGTTTCGGGTCGGCGTCATCGATCGCGTCGACGTCGGCGCGCGCATCGGAAGCCTCACGGAGCTCGGCGCGGACGTGAAGGTGAACTTCCTGCGAGGGCCGCTCGATGTCGCGCTCGCAGGCGGCGCGGAGGCGTTCATCGAGTGGCACTACCAGCCCCACGGCGACAACCCGCCGAGGCGCACGGGGAGCCGCGCGTACTTCCACGTTCCGTTGATTTTGTCTTACAACTTCTCGAAGGAGCTCTCGCTCGTCGGGACGCCGGGCATCGCCTACATCCTCGGCAACCAGGTCTCGAGCGACTTCGTGCGCACGATGCCGTTCGACGGCGGAACGGTCGCGGCGCGCGTCGGGCTCGGGCTCGACTACCGCTGGAACCCGCGTCGCGCGATCCACCCGGAGGTCACGCTCCTCCAGTCGACGCGCGCATCCCGAGACGATCGTCCTCTTCGGCGTCGGCTTCGTGCTCGGAGCGATGCCGAGCTACGACGACATCGATCCGAAGCCGCCGCCGCCGCCACCGCCGCGCGTCGAGCCTGCACCGCAGCCTGTCGAGCCAGCGCCGCCTCCCGCCGCGCCTGCGCCTGCGCCTGCGCCCACGCGCGCGCCTCTCCCGCCGTCCCAACCTCCGCCCGAGCAGCCGATCCTCTGATGCGTACGCGAAGCCAAACCACTGCGAGGATGATCGCCGCGTTCGCGGTCTGCCTCGCGTGTGCGTCGCCTGCTTCCGCGTCGACGGCGACGTTCTTCGCGGCGGGCTCGAGCGCGCGCGTCGATCGGCACCACGTGACCGTCGCGGTCACGGCGAACAAAACGGTCACCTGGCACACGATCGACGTCAGCGGTGGCGCGACGGACGTAGGCCTCGTCGTCGCCGTGAAAGCCGGCGGCCGCGTCGAGCTCACGGCGCGCGCGTGGATCGACGCGGTGGAGGACGCTACGCGCGTCATCGTCTCGCCCCTCGCGCCTGGCGACTGCAAGGTCCGCGCGACCGGCGCGCCTGCGCCCGTCGAGGGCGACGCATCGGCGAGCGGCTCCGGGAGCGCCTCGGGCAGCGGCGGCTGCAACGGGAAGGGGACCGCGGAGAGCGACGCGGGCGGCGGCGGCGGGTGCTGGAGCCGATCGTCGTCGAAGGGCGGATGCAGCGGCTGCAGCTGCGAGCCGAGCGAAGAAGGCCACCCAGGTTGCAGCGCCCTCCCGGGGTGCGCGCCGGTCGGTCCGGAAGGGAGCTCGAGCGGGAGCTCGGGCGGCGCCGACGGAGGCGCGTCGCGCGTCGGTCCGTACGACCTCTTCCGCGTACGCGCGTCGGACGGCTCCGCGCTCGCGTGGCTGACGGCGAACGGCTACGACCCGGGCGTCTCGTTCGCGCAGGCGGCGGCGGCCGTCGAAGCAGACGGGTACGAGCTCTACGCGGTGCGCGCGCGCGCATCGACGGCGTCGTCGGTCGTGCAATCGCTCCGGGTCGTCACCTCGTCGCCCACGGCGTCGTTTCCGCTGCGGATGCTTCGCCTAGGCGCGACGAGCCGTACGCCACAGACGCCGCTCACGCTCGTCGTCCTCGGGACAGGCGCGCAGAAGATCGAAGGCACGAGCCTCCTTCGCATCGACGAATCGCGCCTCACCTGGAGCGGCTCGTCGTCGAGCTACGAATCGCTCGTGAGCGCGGCGCTCGGAGTCTCCTCACCGAGCGATGCCGGCGCGGACGCCGGAGCGGACGGCGGGACCGACGGAGGAACGTCGTCGGGCGAGACGCGCTGGCTCCTCGAGAGCGCGCGGACGCTCGTGAACAAGAAGTCCGCGCGCGACGACGCCTCTGCTGACACCACGACGACGCTCGCCGACACGTTCGGCGACAAGTGCAAAAAGCAGAGTGAGACGCACACGGTCTGCGGCTCGCCCGACGAGGCAGGTGCGCCTGATGCCTCGACCACGGACGCGGGCGCCGACGCGTCGAGCGACGGCGGGGGCGACGCGGGCACGACGGACGCGGGCACGACGGACAGCGGCGCTGCCGACGCGAGCGCGGCCGACGCGGGCGAGACGGACTCGGGGATCCCGGGCTGCTCGGACGTCGCGCGGACGACGTGCGACGACATCGATCTCGCGATCGCGCCGAACGGCAGCGTCGTCGCGACGCGCTTTCGCGCCGTCATCGGCGGCGATCCGGCGTCGACGAAGGATCTCTCGTTCTCGGCGACGACCGACGCCGTCACGAACGGACGCTACTTCGTGCGCGCCGACGGCGTCGCTGGGCTCTGCGAGCCTCCCGCGAGCGCCAGCGTGAACGAGGACGACACGCAGACCTGCCGGCAAGCGCCGCGGCCCCCGTGGACGCGCGTGAACCTCGGCCCGCTCGTCATCCTGCTCGTCGCGATCCGCGTCGTCGTCGGGATCATGCGCCGCGCGCGCAGGTGATCACGAAAAGAGCGCGTGGTACGGCACGTCCCACCCTCGCTCGATGCGCCGCGCGAGGACGTCGTACGAGGCCGCCGCGAGGATCTGGTGGAGCTTGTGCGCCATGAGCGCGTCGGCGCGCTCGAGCGTGGCGATGTTCGTGTAGAGCTGGTAGCCCGAGTGCGCCTTCCGATCGCTGAACGCGACGCGGAGGAACGTCACGGGCGCCTTCTCGCGGAGGCTCTTCGCGATCGCGCCGCCGAGCGAGTAGCCGACGCCGAGCGCGAGGTAGCTCGCGACGCCGAGGGCCGTCACGGCGGCGTCGAGCGGATCGCGGCGCGGATCGATGCGGAAATCGAGGTGCTCGACGCCGGGAGACGGCTGCGCGTGCGCGACGGCCTGGCCGAAGATCCGCGCGAGCGTGTGCCCGAGGTCGCGCGCCGCCATCGGCGAGATCCACCACCCGTCGTTCATGCCGGGACCGGTGACCCGTGCGCGGTGGGCGAGGAGCACGCGCGCCGTGAAGTCCTTCGCCGTCTCGCCGCCGTGCCGCGCGGCGCCTTCGAGCATCGCGTACGCCGGCGGATCGTGCGCCCAGAGCGCGTGCGCGGGCGGCGGCTCGTCGAACGGCGTGGGAGGCTCGCGGCGCTGCTCGTACGGCATGCGGACGAGCATGTTGTAGAAGGCGCCGAGCGTGCCTTCGATCTTCGGGAACGTGAGATCGTGCTTCCCCTGCGCCGTGAAGAGGGAGACGTGGTTCGAGAGCATCCCGCTCTTCACCTCGACGCGCTGGACGTCGGTGTGAAGCACGCTGAAGCGCTTGTCGTTGAGGGTGCCCATCCCGGTGATCGACGACCAACCCGAGAGCGACGTGCGCCGGTCGGTGATCGCGCACGAGAGGCGATGGTCCGCCCACTCCTTCGGCGTGTCGCGCATGAAGCACGACGCGAGGACGCGCTCGCCTGCGAAGAGATCGAGCCCGACGCCGCTGCCCCCGATCGCCTCGGCACCGATCGGTCCGGCCTGGTCCCAGAGCGCGATCGCGATCTCGACCGTGTCGAGCACCCCGCGCGGCTTCTGGAACGGACGGAGCGCTTGCCCGACGAGCGTGCGGAGCGGCGACGGGATCATCCACGCGTCTCTTAAGGCGACGGCGCGCGTTCATCAACTGCGATGCTCGCGCGTCGAGTCCCAGGACCGCGGGAACGAGCGGCTCCGATTGGGAGCGAAACGCGCCCATCGTGCGGTGCTCGTTGGGCGCACATCGAGCCTATCGCCGCGTTGGAAAAGGACAATTGCGCGGTTTGCGCGCAGGTACGCGCATTGCTGAGCGCACGCCCGGAAGACGCAGGACGGCGGCGAGAGCGACTCGCTGCGCGCGAACGCGTCGGGAGAAAACAAACATGCGCGCTTCGTGGATCGTCTTTCTTTCGGCCCTCGCCGGCGGTGCTCTCGCGGTCGCTTGCAGCAGCAGCGACGGCGACGGGGCAGGGTCGAGCGGCTCGTCGGGGTCATCGGGGTCGTCGGGGTCGTCGGGGTCGAGCGGTTCCTCAGGGTCGAGCGGCTCCTCAGGGTCGTCGGGCTCGAGCGGGTCATCGGGGTCGAGCGGCTCATCGGGGTCATCGGGGTCGTCAGGGTCGTCAGGGTCGAGCGGGTCATCGGGGTCATCAGGGTCGTCGGGGTCGTCGGGGTCGAGCGGCGCGATCACCTGCAACGGCGAGACGCAGGAGCCGAACGACACGCTCGCGACGGCCGCGGCGATGCCGACGATCGACGACTGCGACGTCAACATGGGCTCGATCACGAGCCTGCTCTCCGGCGCGCCGGACACGGACTACTTCAAGTTCACCGGCAACGACGTCATCGGCTGCGCCGTCGATCCGACCGCGCAGATCGACGTCGCGGGCGTCGAGCTGTGCGTCTTCGTCGCGTGCAAGACGGCGGGGAGCACGATCACGCTGAACGGCTGCACGGGCGGCACCGCCGCGCAGGGCACGCCCGCGGGAACGGTCGGCTGCTGCACGCAGACGAAGACCCCCGTGACGGTCGATTACGACTGCTCCGGTTCGGACGACAGCGCCAACGTCACGCTCCGCGCGAAGCGCCCGGCGGGCAGCTCGGACAACACGTGCACGCCGTACCACGTGAGCTACCACTTCTGAGATCGGCTGCCGCGGGGGCGCCGGAGGCATCACGAAAGACTCGGGCGCTGCGCTCGTTCTTCGGATGCCTCGCGCTCGTGTGGAGGCGCGGGCGACGCCACCGAAAGCCCCTCGAGGCGGACGGCGTCGACCCGCAGGCAGCGGCGGCTGCGCGAAGACGATCGACACGCGCATCGAAGCCGTGTCGGCGCGACGAATCGCGCGTGGAGAGAACCACCGTGAACGCGCGTGCGCCTCACGAAGGTCATGCTCGAGGGGCTCTTGGCGTTCTTGACGCGCGCGTCGTGACGAGAAGAGCCCGCCGTAAGCCTCAGCTCTTCTTCTTCGCGAGGTGCTGCTTCGTCTGCGCCTCGAGCGCAGTCGCCACCTCTTGCGGAACGACGTCGCCGCGCGCCCACTGCGACGCCTTCACGAGCGTCGTCTGGGCGGCTTCGGCGAGCTTCACGCGGCGACCGCGCGAGAGCTGCGAGAACGCGATCTGGTTCTCGGTGGGGACCTTCTTCAGTGCAGGTTGCAAGAATCCGCGCATGGGGCGCGGTTCATAGCGGATTAAAGGCCGAAGATCGAGAGCCCACAGGTTTCCTTGGTCGTATAAGCGACCTTTCCCTCGTCTGGGGCTCGGGAATCCCAGGAGACCGTCCCTGTCGCGAGGGCGCTCCCCGTGACCCGAGCGACCCCTGTTTTGTGGACGAAATCCTGGATCGAGGCGGCGAGCGGGCCCCAGCTCTTCACCTCGGCGCGCGCGAGCTTCTCGCACGCGATCGGCTGCGTTCGAAAGGTCGCGTCGGCGCGGAGCCCGAGCTCGTGCGGCGTGATCGTCCCCGCGAGGTTCGCCAGGAACGGCCCGACGACGAGCGTCGCGCGATCGAGATCGAGCGGCTTGCCGGGCGATCCGCCGAAGCCGGTGTCGAGCTTCACGTCGAGCGGCGACTTCGACGCGAAGAGGCGCGCGCCGTAGAGGTCGATCTTCGCGTGGCCCTCGGTGCGTCCGGCGGGCGTCCCCGCGGACTCGATCTTCACCTCGAGCTCGCTCGAGGCGTCGGCAGGGAGTCCGAGCTCCTCGGGGCGGATGCCGAGGCGCGCGAGCGGCGAACGCGGGATCCGCACCGTGATCTGCGCGGAGGGACCTTCGCCCCAGACGTAGAGCGCGGATGGACCGTCGGGGACAGGCGGATTCGAAGAGCAAGCGGACGCGCGAGCTCGCCCGCGTTCGCTCGAACGAGGCGGACCACGGACCGAGGAGCGTCTTGGCGGTCTTAATCTCGAAGCGACCGATGCTCGCCCGCGACTCCTCGCCCTTCGACGAATCGACCTCGATGCCCACCTCACCGGCGTCGATGCTCGTCTCCTCGCCGAACGGGTTCTTCCAGCCGACGTGCGCGCTCACGACCGAGATCTTGCGGGGATCGGAGGGGGTGCCCGTGATCCGAGGTTGGTTCGTGGCGTAGAAGATCGCGAGCGATTGCCCGACGTCGGTGACGCGCCCGTCGAGACGCACGTTGACGCCGCTGATCCGGATCGTCGGCGAGGTCCACCCCTCGACGCTCACGTCGCTCGCAGAGAGGTCGACGCCGGGGACGGTGACGATCTTGGCCTTCACGTCGTGCATCGCGGCGCCCGAGAAGCCGACGGACACGCGGCCGATCGTGAGATCGACGCCCATGGCGCGGGCGTTCGCGATCGCGCGATCTTTGATGATGACCGGCAGGAGGAAGACGACGGCGCCGAGCACGACGAGGAGAACGATCCCGAGAATTCCGAGCTTCACCGTCGCGCTGCCACGCGCTTCGGCACGCGCGTCGGCGTCGTCCTTCGGTCTCGGCTTCGGCGCGGCAGATTCGTTCTTCACCGCGGGATCGCGCGCGGGTGCGGGCTCGTCGGCGGGTGGCGGCCCAGGCGGGGGAGGCTCGACGTCGGCGGCGCTCGCGCGCTTCTTCACGAGCGCGCCGATATCCATGAAGCCGGGAGGGGGAGGCGTGTCGTCGATCGGCTCGGGCGGGCTGAGGCCCTCGTTCCGCGGCGTGCTGGCGAGCTGAAACGCCCCCATCGCCTCTTCGCTCTGCTTCGCTCCGAGCATCGGCGGCGGGTTCGTGACGAGGACCGGCGCGTCGAGGACGGCGTCGTTGCTCCCCATCGGCGCCGTGACGACGGCTGGACGCGCCGGCACGCGCGGCACGCGGGAGCTCGGCGCGAGATCGAGATCGGGGACCTGAGGAGAGCTGTCGGGAGCTTCGCGCGCCAGGCGATCGAGCTCGGCGCGACGCGCGCGCGCCCGCTCCGAGAGGTTCTCCTTCACCCAGCCGGTGACGTTCGAAATGAGACGCTCGCTCGCGATTGCTTGTTTGAGCGCCGTCTGCATGCCGAACGCGGTCGCGTAGCGATCGCCCGGATCGTACGAGAGGGCGCGGTCGACGATCGCCGCGACGAGCGGCGGGACGTCGGGCGGCAGAGGGGCGGGGGGCGTTCCGGCGAGGAGATGTTGAAACGTCGCCGTGTCGTTGCCGCCGTCGAACGGCGCTTTGCCCGCGAGCATCCTGTAGAGCACGGCGCCCGCGGCGAAGACGTCCGTGTACGGACCGAGCGCCTCGTTCTTCGCTTGTTCGGGCGCCATGTAGCGCAGCTTGCCCGTGAGCGTGCCCTCGCCCGTGTCGGCGCAGAGTCGGTCGCGCGCCTTCGCGATGCCGAAGTCGATGAGCTTTACATCCCCGCGCACGGAAATGAGGATGTTCTGGGGCGAAACGTCGCGGTGGACGACGCCGCGGAGGACACCGTTCGCGTCGGTCAGGCGATGGGCGGCGTGGAGCGCGGCGCACGCGTCGGCGGCGATGCGAAGCGCGACGCCGGTCGGGACGATCGGGCTCTTGCCGCTCGTCAGCGCCCAGAGCGAGTCGCCGTCGACGTACTCCATCACGAGGTAGAGGATGTCGTTCGTCTCGCCGAGGTCGAAGATCGACACGCAGCCGGGGTGCTCGATCGCCGCGGCGATCCGCGCCTCTTCGAGGAAACGCGCGCGAAAGTGCGGATCGGCGGCGAAGCGCGCGTGGATCGATTTCAGCGCGAAGAGCTTGGCGAAGCCGTGTTTGCCGCGCTGGCGAGCGACCCACACCTGCGCCATGCCTCCTTCGCCGATGGGGCAGATGAGCTCGTAGCGATCGACCTGCGTGCCGGGCGAGAGCACGTTCTCAGCATAACGCCGAATCGTGGTATTTTCCCTGGAGATGCAGCCCGTCGTCGTCGAAACGACCATCGTGCTGTCGTCGCCGCCCGAGGACGTCTGGCCGCTCATCACCGACACGGATCGGATGAACCGCCTCTTGTCGACGCCGGCGGTTTACAAACCCATCGAGAAGGATGCGAAGTCGAGCGCGCGTTTCCTCGTGGAGACGAGCACGGGCGGCTTCACGATGGAGTACGAGGAGGCGCCGTTCGAGTGGACGGTGCCGAAGCGCTTCAGCGTGTACCGCCGTATGCGCAGCGGTCCGCTCCGCTCGTACACCTACGGGACGAAGCTCGAGCCGACGTCCGACGGCGGCACGAAGGCGACGGTGCGGATCGAGCTCGAGCCGCGGCATTGGATCCTCAACCCGATCGCCAAGATCCAAGGCAACCGCTTCCTCGCCGGCGTCTCGAAGCTCTCCGAAGCGATCGACGCGCACCTCCGCGACCACGCGCCGAGCCCGTATCTCAAGCCCACGTCGCCCGCGAACGAAGAGCGCCTCGCGTTCGCCGAGCGCGAGCTCGCGCGTCGCGGCATCGACGAAAAGACGGTGAAGGCGCTCATCGACATCGTGCGGAGCGGGCCCGACGCGGATCTCGTGCGCCTGCGACCGTTCGAGATCGCCCACGATCGCGGCCTCGACGATCGCGAGACGCTCCGCGCGTTCCTCCACGCCGTCACGCTAGGCCTCGTCGAGCTCCGCTGGGCGCTCGTCTGCCCTAGCTGCCGCACGGCCAACGATCAGGTGACGTCGCTCTCGGATCTCGCGGACGCGAGCCATTGCCAGCTCTGCGACATCACGTACGGCCTCGAGCTCGATCGCGCGGTCGAGGCGACGTTCCGCCCGCACCCGAGCGTTCGCGAGACCGCCGACAAGATGTTCTGCATCGGCGGGCCGTGGCGCACACCGCACGTCCTCACGCAGGCGAACGTCGACGCGCGGAGCTCCCGCGATCTCGAGGCGCCGGGCTCGCCGGGGCGCTATCGCCTCTTCGCGCGCGGCGGGACGGTCGCGTCGATCGACGTGGCCGAGGGAAAGCCCAAGGAAGCGCGCGTGAAGCTCGTCCACGAAGGCGAGCGTTGGTCGTTCGAGCCCGCTGAACTCGCCGTGGCGCCTTCGGGCACCGTGCACGTCGAGAACGCGTCGGACGAGCCTCTCCACGCGAAGATCGAGCGCCTCGGGTACGCGAGCTTCGCCGCGACCGCGCACCAGGTCACGACGATGAGCGAGTTCAGGCGCCTCTTCTCGAAGGAGCTGCTCAAGCCGTCGACGCCGCTCAAGGTCGGTCACTCGGCCATCCTCTTCAGCGATCTCACCGGCTCGACGGCGCTCTACACGAAGGCCGGCGACGCGGCGGCGTTCCGCCTCGTCGACGATCACTTCGACGTCCTGCGAAAGGCGATCGACAAGGCGGGAGGCACGGTGGTGAAGACGATGGGCGACGCTGTCATGGCGGCGTTCATCGAGCCGCGCGCGTGCGTCCGCGCCGCGATCGCGTGCTTGCGTGACTTCGAGTCGTTCCGAACGACGGCAGAGAACGGCGAGCTCACGGGCCTCAAGCTCGGGCTGTACGCCGGGCCTGTCTACGTCGTGACCGCGAACGAAGCGATCGACTACTTCGGTCAGACGGTGAACTGCGCGTCGCGCGTGCAGCACCTCGCCGAGAGCGGCGAGATCGTCCTCGAGGAGAGCGTCTACACGTCGCTGCCCGACGAAGACCGCGAGAAGCTCGCCGTCGTCGAGACCTTCGAGACGCGCGTGAAGGGCGTCGAGGAGCCGCTCAAGCTCGTGCGAACGCGCCTCTCCGTCGCGGTGTCACGCGCCCCCGCGGCCTAATCCGTCGAGGCGGACGCGCCTCAGGGCGGCCACGCACGCGATGACGACCGTGAGGAGATCGACGAGATCGAACGTGCCGGGCACGAGGCCGATGCCCTGCCCGAGCTCGGCGCCGATCGAAATCACGGGGCCGACGGCGAGCCACGGCAAGCTCGCGCGCGAGAGCTTGTGCGACCACATGTGGCTCATCGCGACCGTGAACGCATAGGCCCACAGCGCGTTCGGCAAGCTGAAGAGCACCCACGCGGGCAGCGCGCGCGCGAGCGGCGCGAGCGTCTCGCGAAGGCGCATCAGCGGTCCCGAGAGCCCGAGCGAACCAATCCAGCCGAAGACGAGCAGATTCGCCGGTCGCGCCAACAAGTAGAGGAGGCTGCCGATGACGAGCGAGACCATGACCTCGGAGGTCGCGACGACGACCTTCCTCCGGACCGACCGCTCCACGGCGCGACGATATGCCAGGAAAGCGACCGACGTAGCGAATCCTTTTGGACGACTCGATCGTCGTGGGAGCGGAGGTCTTCCAATCATGCACTCTCTCGAAGGTCGTCGTGTGCTCGTGCTCGGCGCGAGCCGTGGTCTCGGTCTCGGTGTCGTCGAGGCGCTCGCGGCGAAGAAGGCGGTCGTGACGGCAGCGGCGCGCGACGCGAAGCGCCTCGAAGAGGTTCGTTCGCGCTTCGGTGTCGACGTCGCCGCGGGCGACGCGACGGACGCGTCGTTCGTGCGCGCCCTCCTCGCGACGTCGAAGCCCTCGGCGATCGTCCTCACAGCCGGCGGGATCCCGGCGATGGCTCCGATCCACGAGCAGAAATGGGAGGATTTCGAGGCGATCTGGCAGAACGACGTGAAGTCGGCGCTCGTCCTCGTGCAGGAAGCGATCAAGCTTCCGCTCGAGCGCGGCGCGCGCGTGCTGCTCGGATCGAGCGGCGCCGCGGTGAACGGCTCGCCGTGGTCGGGCGGCTACGCCGGCGCGAAGCGGATGGTCTGGCTCATGGCGAATTACGCGAACGGCGTCTCCCAAGAGAAGAACCTAGGCATCAAGTTCCAGACGCTCGTCCCGCAGCAGATCATCGGCGACACGGAGCTCGGTCGCTCCGCGGCGACGGCGTACGCCGGTGCGCGGGGGATCACGGTCGAAGCCTTCCTCGCGAACTTCGGCAAGCCGATGCCGCCGCGCGCCTTCGGCGATCACGTCGCGACGATCCTCGAGGACGAGTCACGCGCGAACGTGACGGCGTTCGGCCTGAAGGGCGACACCGGAATCGTTTCGCTCGATCCGTCGTGATTGCGCGGTCATGGCGCCTTTTTCGGCCGCGGGGGCGCGACTGATCCTCCCTTCGCGCATCTCGGGGGTATGAGGCGACGGACGAACGTTGGATGGCCCTTCCTTCTTCTCGGGCTCGGGGCCGCAGCGGCATGCTCGAGCGCGACGAGCGACCCGGCGGCGCAGACGGAGGCTCCTGGCTCGACACCCACCTTCGAGGCGGGCACGAGCGCGATCGACGCCTCGAAGGACGACGGCGCGGTGGTCGATGCGCCGGACGGTCTGGACGCCGCGGACGCGTCGAGCGCGGACGCGTCCAGCGAGGCCGCCGCGGACGGCGCGACAGACGCGCCCGCAGACGCGGGCCCCGTCCTGCCTACATGCTCGGACGGTGCGAAGAATGGGGACGAGACGGACGTCGATTGCGGAGGCGCCGCTTGCGCGGCGTGCGCGAACGGAAAGACGTGTGCCGTCGCGCCCGATTGCGTCTCGGGGATCTGCACCGCGGGCGTTTGCAAGCCGCCTCCGCCCGTGAGCCCTTGCAGCGCTCCGCCGGGACCTGATCCGGGATCGGTCGCCGCGTGCGCGGGCGGCACGAATCCGACCCCCGCGAGCGGGATCTCGTCGTGGAGCCCCACCACGTTCGACGCGTCGAAGGTCACGGTCCTCCGAACGATCGTCGACGCCGACTGCACGTTCACGCTCTCTCACGGGACGTTCGCGTCGACGATGCAGGAGGGGACCTGGATCGACAAGACGAGCACAGTCGCAGGATCGTGCCTCGAGCCGATGGGATCGCTCCTTGTCGGCATGCACCACTTCGCGAACGCGAAGCTCGCGAGGCATCCGACGCAGAAGCTCCTCTTCGCGATCGACATCGCGACGGGGCTCTCGAACCAGTCCTTCAGCGCGGTCCTGCAGATCGATTGGGCGACCGGCGAAAAGTTGAACGTCGGAACTCTGGTCGTCCTATCGCCCGCGAGCACGGCGCCGCAGGTCAACGGAATCTGGTTCGGCGACTGCGACGTGCGCGTGTGCATGACGGGCAACACGGCAGAGGTAGGGCCGCCGACGGGGCACTACAGCGTGCTCTACGGCCACTTCCTCTCGCCGGATCACCAGTCGGGGTCGCCGCGCACGCTGTCGACGTACTGAGGACTACGGATCGCTCGGCGGGTCGGGGGCGGGAGGAGGCGGCGGCGCGGCTTCGGTGTCGGCAGGCTTGCTCGTCGCAGGCGGCTTCGGGCGCCGAGGCTTCGGCTTGGCGGTCGTCGCGGGCGGAGCGACCTGCGCGACGGCGACGGTCTCCGAGGGCGGGGGCGGCGGAGGCGCAGCGCTCTCGGTGGGGAGCATGAGAGGTTGCGCGCTCGGGGGCGGCGACGCGCTCGCGACGAGCGCCGCCGACGTGATCGGGGCGGCCGCGGCCGCCCGATCGCCGAGCTTCCAGACGATGCGGAGCGCGATGGCGAAGACGCCGATGATCGCGATCCCCGCTGCGAACGCGAGGATGAGCGGCGCTTTGCTCTTCGGCCGCGGCGGCACGGGCGACGCGTACGCGCGGTTCGTGGGTGGGAGCGTCGCGGGGAGCCGCTTTCGCTCCAAGGGCGACGACGACGACGGCGACGGCGGCGGCGCTGCCTGGTCGGACACGGGCGCGGCGACGGGCATCATCAGCGGCGTCGTCCGCATCGCGGTCATGTTGCGCGTCGTGACGCCCTCGGGGCTCACGGCGGTCTCTTTGAAGCCCGTGCCGATCGAGATCCGCGGCGCGTCCTCGACGTACTCGACGCGCATTCCCGCGAGATCCGCCCCAACGTCATCGACGCTTCGCGTTCGCACGACGCGCGCGCGCCGCGCGAGGAGCACCTTGTCGTCCGTTCGGACCTCGATCGACACGACCGTCCCGACCTCGGGAGGCTCGGCGGTGTGGAGGAAGAGGCTCCCCTCGAGATCCTCGAGCGCGCGCCTCGCGGTCGGCGCCGTGTGCGCCTTCTCGGGGCTCGGGCGAGGCGGCCGCGACGCGGGCGGCGACTCGTCGATGGGAGGTTTCGCCGGCGCGGCGCCGACGTCGGTCTTTTCGCGCGCGCCGCGGAGGTGCGACTCACGCTGCGCGACGCGATCGCTCATCACGTTCTTCACGTGCGCGGCGACCTCTTCGCTGCCGACGAACGATCCGCGCTCGACGAGGAAGCGCTGGAGCGCGCGAGAGAAGTCACGCGCCGTCGCGTAACGGCCGTCGGGCTTGCGCGAGAGCGCCTTCATGACGATCTCTTCGAGCTTCTTCGGGTAGCTCGGGATCTTCGAGCTCGGCTTCGGGACGACGCAGTCGTAGACCTTGGCGAACGTCTCGACGTCGCTGTCCATCCGGAAGAGTCGCTCGCGCGTCGTGAGCTCCCAGAGGACGATCCCGAGCGCGAAGACGTCGGCGCGTCGATCGAGCGTGGTGCCGTCGAGCTGCTCCGGCGACATGTAGGCGAGCTTGCCTTTGAGCTGGCCGGTGTACGTGCTGGACTCGCGCGTCCGAAACTTCGCGATGCCGAAATCGACGACCTTCGTCGTGCCGTCGTAGCCGACGAAGACGTTGTGCGGGCTCACGTCACGATGAACGAGGTTCAGCTTCTCGCCCGTGTCGGAGGTGAGCTCGTGCGCCGCGTGGAGGCCTTCGGCGGCGTCGATGACGATCTTGCACGCGACCTCGAGCGCGATGGGCTTCTTCGTCGCCGCGCCGTGCTCGACGATCTCGCGGAGCGCCTCGCCGTGGAGGTACTCCATCGCGATCCAGTAGCGCCCGTCGTCGATGCCGAGCTCGAAGACGCTCGCGACGTTGGGGTGCGAGAATCCGCGCGAGGACGCGCGCCTCGTCGAGGAACATCGCGACGAACGCCTCGTCCTCCGCGAGGTGATCGTGAATGTGCTTCACGGCGGCCCACTTCTGGAAGCCGCCCGGCCCGTCCATGCGCGCGAGGTGCACGCTCGCCATGCCGCCGATCCCGATCTCGCCCGCGATGCGGTAGCGACCGAGGTACTTCGGAGGCTTCGGCACCGGCACCTCCGCCGAAGCCGGCTTGCCGGCGGCGGGCGCGCTTTTCGGGGGACGTTCCTCGATGGTCATTCAGCCCCAGCACGATCGTATCGGCTAGGACCGACGGAGAGAAGCGGCCTCTGGATTTAGCCCGCCCAGGTCGATCCGACGCGGCGCCGGAGGGCCGTCGCCTCGGGCGTGAGCGCATATCGCACGACGTCACCCGCGAACGGGTGGTCGAGCACGGCCGCGAGCGAGCCGCGCCCAGGGGCCTCGGTCGCCGAGAGGAACGCCGCGTCGAGGCCGCGGAGCTCGTCGATCGTGGCGAGGACGTCTCCCGTGAGGAGGTAGGCGATCCGGAGCTCGGCGCGCGCGAGCGCCGAGATGAGGACGTCGATGGCGAGGAGGCGCCCGCTCGGCGCGTTCATCATCGGGATGACCTTCTCGAGGTTCTGGCGGTGCTTTCGCGAGATCTCCTTCGAGATGTTCGGCTCGTACTGCGCGACGAGCTTCTGCGAGAGGACGTCGACGTCGTCCTTCGCCCAGAGAGGATTCACGGCGCGCGCGGCGGCGACGAGCATCGCCTCGATGTGCGGCGGCGGGAGCTCCTCGAGCCACGGCACGTTGAGCGCGACGCGGGCGAGCGCGCGGCCCATGGACGCGAGCTGCGTCGGCTCGGGGAGGAGCGTGAGCGAGTGCGGGACGACGATCCAGAGGCTGTCCTGCGCGAGGACGCGCGTGCGCGAGACGTTCGGCGTGATGACGAGCTCGACGTCGGTCACCCCGAGCGCGCGTGCCAGTCGATCGAGGAGGACGCGCGTCGGGTTGCCGCTTCGCTTGCCGACCTTGTCGCGCGACGTGACGCCGATCTCGCTGATGTCGGCGCGGAGGAGCTTCGTCTCGATGCCGGCGATCGCCTGCGCGACGTCGAGCATCACGTGTCGCCCCTCGGGCGGGATGACGTGGCTGATGAGCGTGTTGCGGTCGAGCGGCACGTGGTGCGGCTGGAACTCGGCGATGCGCCGCGACCGCAGCCACGCGTGGCGGCCTTCGTCGAGCTCGCCGGCGATCGCGCGGAGCTCCGAGACGACGATCGCCTCTTCTTGGCGGCGCTCGGCGTTGAGCGCGCGCTCGAGCAGCTCGAGGGCTGCGGCCGGATCGGCGATCGAGACGAGCGGCTTCGCCGTCGGCGAGATCATCGAGAGCACGGTCTTCGAGGCGTCGTCGTGCGCGCCGAGGCGCGAGAACGCCGTCGCGAGCTCGAAGCGCGACTCGTGGAGCTTCGGATCGATCGCGATCGCGCGCTGGATGTGCGTGACCGCGTCGCGCAGGCGGTTCAGCGACTCGACCTCGATGTGCCCGAGCGTGGCGAACCAACGCGCGTCCGACGTGCCGAGCTGGTGGCCGCGCCCGATGACCGCGGCGAGGGCGCGGGCGTACGAGACCGAATCGATCCCTCCGCGCGCCTCGGCGTTGCGGAAGAAGCGCGCGAGGCGGGGGAACGCCCGCGCGTGCTCGGGGAAGGTCGCGACGGCCTCGACGAGCGCCTTCTCCGCCTGCGGCATGTCCCGCAGGCCGATGCGGATGTCCGCGAGCTCGAGGAGGATTCTCGCACTTGACCTGGCGATCCTTCTCGACCGCGGCGAGGCGCTCGAGGAGCTGCGCGATCTCGAGCTTCGCCGCGACCTTGTTCGGCGGCTGGCCGTCTTCGTCGGGCTCGTTCTGCTTCGCGGCGAGGCGGTGGATGAGCGCGCGGATCGCGCGAGGGTTGTCCTCGTCGACCGTGAGGGCCTTGCGGAGCGCGCGCTCGGCGTCGAGCGGCCGCGAGAGGATCTTCTCGTAGACGCTCGCGAGAGCGAAGAGCGCGGTGATCCGCGGCCCCGGCTCCTTGCCGCGCGCGACGACGTCCTCCAGGGCGTCGACGGCCTCGGGCCACGCGCGCTGCGCGATGAAGAGCTCCGACAGCGTGAGGAGGGAAGGGATGTGATCCGGCGCGGCCTCGCGCACCTTGCGCATCGCTTCGATCGCGACGCCCGCGTCGCCCATCTCGTCGCGCGCGACGCGCGCGATCTCGGAGCCGAGGAGAATGATCGCGTCCTTCATTCCGGCGCGCGCGAGCGCGGCGCGGAAGACGTCGACGAGGCGCTCGCCGCGCCCCTGTTGGGTGCGGATCTGCGAGAGGCGCGTCGCCGCGATCGTCGAGCTCGGATCCGAGTCGAGCGCCTTCTCGAGGAGCTGCGCGGCGCGCTCGGCGCGCTCGCGCGAGTCGCCGAAGGAGTCGTCGGTCGGCTCGCTGAGGAGTAGGTTCGCCGCGTCGACGAGGTACTTCGCGCGGACCTTCGGCTGCACCGAGAGATCGGCGAGCGAGATCGCAGCCGCCGCGGCGCCGCTCGCGTCGCCCAAGCGGTTCGCGAGGCGCGCGAGGGAGGTCGCCGCCGTGACGCTCATCGGGTCGACCTCGAGCGCTTCGCGCAGGCGCTCGAGCGCCTCGCGGAGGGACGCCTGCGACGTCTCGCGATCGGGGACGTCCGCGGCGTGCATCTCGAGCATGAGCGCGAGGCGGAGCTCGGTCGCGAGGCGCGTCGTCTCTTCGTGGGCGAGCGCCGAGAGCGATCGGAGGGCGGCGACGGCCGCGCGTTGTGCTGCGCGATCGCCGCGACGCGCCGCAGGAAGCGCGAGTCGAACGGCGGCCTCGAGGCCCGAAGGGTCGGTGGGATCGAGCTCGAGGATTCGCGTGTAGGTTGCAACCGATGCGCCTGTCGTGAGGCGCCACTCTTCGAGCCCTGCGAGGTCCCAGAGCGCACCGAGGCGCGCGCGGACGTCGTTGAAGCCCTCGGCTTGCGTTCGCAAGATGCGACCGATCGTCTGCGCCGAGCTCCCGCGACGCGCGATCTGCTCGAGCAAGCGGAGCGCGCCGACGTGCTTCGGGTTCGCGTCGAGGAGGCTCTCGAGGATGCGCGTCGCGCGCGGCAGATCCTCGTTCGCGACCACCAAGAGCGACGCGAGCTGGAAGCTGAACGACTGCGCCTGCGAGGTCGTGGTCGCCTTCTCGGCGCGCTTGTGGAGCTGCTCGAGGAGCTCCTTCCAGGCGGGCGTGCCGAACGTCTGCGGCCCGGGCGCGCCGGCGTGCGTGACCGTGCGTCGCGCGAGGACGCGGAGGAGCCGATCGGCGATCATCTCGTCTTCGGGCGTCTCGGCGAGCGCGCGCGTGTAGAGGCCCGCGGCGCTCACGTCGTCGTCGAGGCGAAGCTCGTCGATCTCCGCGGCGTGCGTGAGGTGACGCGCGCGCTCTTGCGGCGTGATCGCGTCGTGCGCGAGCTGCTCGATCGCTTGACGGAGCGCGCGAGCGTCGCCCGCGGCCTCGAGGACGCGCGCGACCTCCTCCGGCGGCACCGGATGGATCGGGTCGACGCGCCGCGCCTGCATGAGCGACTCGACGGCCTCCTTGGGGTTCCGGAGGCGGATGTCCTGGATCTGCGCGAGCGCGAGCCAGAGCGCGACTTTGTTCTTCGTGCCGCTCGCGATCTCGATGCGCGCCTTGATCGACTGCGCCGCCTGATCCCAGCGGTTCCCTTCCTCGTGAAGGCGCGTCTCGAGGGCGCGCGCGGCGACGTGATGGGGATCCTGCTCGAGGACCTCGGCGATGAGCGCGATGGCGCGGGCCGCGTCGACGCGCGAGAGGACCTGCGCCGAGCGCACGCGCAGCGCGAGCACGTCGACGCCGTCCTCGGCGAGCTTGGCCTCTTCGAAGAGCGCCTTCGAGAGCGCGCGATCGTCGCCGACGCGCCCCGCGGTGCGCTCGAGCCCGAGGATCGCGCCGCGCCGCCCCGGCTCGAGCCGGAGGATCTCTTCGTACGTGCGCGCCGCGCGCATCGGATCGCCGACGAGCTCTTCCCAGAGCATCGCGACCTTCTCGAGGTAGGCGACGCGACGCCCAGCGTCGCGCGTCGTCTGCGCGGCCTGCGAGTAGAGCTCGATGAGCGCGCGCACCTCGCGATCCGCGGCCTCGGTCGGCGCGGGCGACATGAGACGCGAGAGGTGATCGAGCAGCTCCGAGTCGCCGGGCGCGGCGACCCACGCCGCGCGCAGGTGACGGAGCGCCTCGTCGTGACGGCCGAGGTTCTCGGCGAGCTGCGCGGCGCGGCCGAGCGACTTCGCGCGCTTCGGACCGTCGGTCGCGCGCTGCGCTTCGTTGTGCCAGAGGGCGACGCGATCGTCGTCCTTGCCCGCGCTCGCGAGCAAACGATCGAGCTCCTCGAGGAGCGTCGTGTCGTCGCCGTCGATCGAGAGCGCGCGTTCGATGTCTGCGATGGCTGGGTCGAGGTTCCCGAGCTTCTCTTCGATCGACGCGAGGCGACGGAGCTCGTAGACGAGCGCGGGGGGATCCGTGAAGAACCGCAGGCGATTGCGGCGCGATCGCGCGGCCTCGGGCCACTGCGCGGAGGCCTCGTAGAGGCGCACGAGATCGTCGAGGACGCGGCGATCGACCGAAGGCGTCGTCGGCGCGCGTGCGGCGGCGCGCTCGAGGAGCGCGATCGCGCGGGCGTCGTCGTTGAGGAGGAGGTGCGTGATGCACGCCGAGTCGAGCTCGAGACGCGCGCAGCGAGCGCTCGTCGGCTCGATCCTCGCTTCGTCCGCGAGGATCGCCGCGAGGCGCGCCGAGTCGTGGTGCGTCGCCGCGTGCGTCGTGAAGGCGTCGCGCACGGGCCCGACGCTCGCGTCGAGGCGAAGCGCGCGCTCGTAGGCCCCGCGCGCGGCGTCGACGCGACCGAGGCGCATCTCGAGGATCCGCGCGCGCTCGACGTGGAGGAACGCGGCGAGATCGGGCTGCGCCGCGTACGCGTCGCTCATGCGCCCGAGGTGCGCGACGAGATCTTCCCACGCGTCTTCGTCGCTCTCGTTGTCGAACGCGCGACGAACGAGGTCCGCTTCGAGCCCCTTCAGCGCTGCCGCGTTGTGCGGCGCGCGTCCGATGGCGAGCTCCCACGCCTCGCGCGCGTCCTCGAGCCGATCGCCTGCGCCGAGGAGCCGCGCGCGCTCGACGAGGAGCTCGACGGCGCTCGCCTCGCTCGACGCGACGGCGAGCTCGCGCTCGAGGTGACGGAGCATCGGGACGAGCTGCGTGCGCGAGTGCAGGCGCCTTCGCAGGATCGCGTGCGCCGCGGCGACGTCGGGATCGACGTCGAGCGCCGCGGTGGCGGCGGCGTTCACCTTCGAGTCGTCGCCGAGCGTCTCGTGGACGAGCGCCAGCTCGATCTGCGCGCGCGCGAGCCCGACGCGGTCCTCCGATTGCTCGAGGCGCTCGATGCGCGTCGTGAGCAGATTGACGAGCGCCGCGCCCTCGTGGCTCGGGCGCTCGGACGCGGCGACGGGCGAGGCCATCGGCGGGCGAGGGGAGCCGCCGGTCGCGTCTCCTCGCGGCAGCGGAGGAGGAGGAGGAGGCTTGCGCGAGGCCGGCGCGGGCGGTCCGCTCGGCTTCGGCGGAGGCCGGTTCGACGGCAGCGGAGGCGGCTTGAGCGATCCGCTCGTCGGCGACGAGCCGCTGTCCGAGTCGCGATCGCGCTGCGGAACCGGCGGCGGCGGCACGCTCCTCGGAGGCGCTCCGCCCGGGAGCGGCGGGACGGGCATGCCGCGCGGCATCGTCGTGCGCGCGGCGTCCATCTCCTCGCGCTCCTTCGCGCCGAGATTGAACGGCGTCGGGATCGAGAGAGACGGCTTCGCGCTCGGCGGAACGACGTCCTTCTTGTCGTCGTCCTTGGCGGCTTCTTTGAGGTTCGCGCGCTGCTCGTCGATCGACCAGCTCTCGCCGGTCATCGCGAGGAGCTTGTCGATCGATCCCGGCTGCGCGGTGTCGAACTCGACGTCGATCCCGTCGGTCACGTCCTCGACGCTCGCAGGAGCGTCCTCGACTTCTTCGACGTCTTCGAGGTCGATCGAGCTGAACGCCGTGCGGACGGACGGCGGCGGCGCGCTGTCACGCGCGGGGGAAGGCGCACGGTCCGGAATGGTTCCGGCGCGGGCCGGAAGCTTCGGCTTGGGCATGCGCCCCTCGCCTTCCATGCGGGCATGGTCGCACGAACCGAGCGGAATTTCCGCCGAATTTTGCCGCTCAGTTACAAACGGCAGTCGCGCCGTTCGTGCACGACGTCTTGCAGATCTTGAGCGTCGTGTACGAGCCGTTCATGCACTGGACCTGCACGTTCGCGTTCTCGGTCTTCCAACCCGAGAGCTGACGGCCGCAGTAATAGCCGTTCGCTTTGCCCGCACACTCGTCGCACTCGTCCGCGAACGGGTCAGGCAGATGGATGCAGCCCACACCTTTGGTGCACGTCTTGACGCTGTAGATCTTGTTGTTCGAGCAGACGACGAGATCGTCCTTGTACGGATACCCTTTGAGGCGGTTGTTGCCGCAGTACTGGCCGTCCGAGAGGCCGACGCACGAGTCGAGCCCGAAGACGTCGATGCCCGCGTCGCTCGATGTCTGGACGTCGGGCTTCGCGCCGTCGATCGGCGCGAGCACGTCTTGGCCCGCGTCGGCGCGCGAGGGGATGGATCTCGTCTTCGGTCGAAGCGTCGAGGGATGCGTCGTCGAAGGTCACCAAAAGGGTGCACCCTGCAAGGAACGACTGCACGGCCACGAGCGCCGTGGCGGCGAGGAAGAGCGCTCGGCGCGACGCGGTCGGCCGCTTCGCCGCGCGCGGAGGAGCGCTCCTTCCCATGGAACCGATCGTATCACCTCACGGAGCGAAGCCGTCGACCGCGCTGCCGCTCGCTCCACCGCCGATGCCCTTTTTCATCGGTAGATCGGCCGCGCCGAGGACCTTCGCCGCCGTTCCGGGAGCGCTCTTCGTCACGTTGCCGAAGACGACCTTCGCCGGACCGGCGCCGTGCGTCGAGAGCGCGAGGCCACGCAGCGGCAGCGCGACTCCGACGGTCGCGCGCGCGATCTCGCGGTAGCTCACGCCTTCGACGGAGGCTTCGGCGACGACCTCGGTGCCGCTCCCTTGCGGGCGCGTCGTCAGGCGGAGGAACGCCGCTGTGTCTGCGGTGAGGCCGCTGGGGGTCGGCAGATCGGTGGACGTCGTGCTGCCTCCGTCTTGCGCGCGGATCTGGATGCGCGCGGGGTGCTTGTCGAACGGGCGGCAGACCGCGACGTTCGCGGCGCCTGGAGCGTCGCTCGCGCGCGCCATGAGGCAGCCCTTCGCCCACTCCTCGACGTGCGAGCTCGGCACGGAGGCGAAGGCCGAGAGGGTCGTCTCGCCGGTGGCCTGCTCGTAGGCGAAGTAGAAGTTGTCGGCCGCGTCCCACGTGTCGCCCGAGGTCGCGCGGAGCGTGACGAGCGAGGCGGGCTCCGCGTGAGGAGGCTCGCAACCCGCGCACGCGAACGGAAAGCCCGTCGGCGATGCCGTCGTCGACCAGGTATCGGCGACGGCGTTCACGCGATCGGTCGCGAGGAGCTGCGCGCCTGCGGTGCGCGCGGCGGCGAAGTCGGAGGCGCTGTCGAGCCCGCCGTCGAGACCGCCTTTGTAGATCCGACCGACGAGCTTCCGCGCTTTGACGTCCGCGGCGCGTGCGCTCTCGCCACCCGACATGTTGAAGAAGACGAACGACGGCCGCGTGTCGTACTCGGTCATCGGGCACGAGCCGTCGAGATCCGCCGCGCCGAACGCCAGTCGCGCCGTGGGGTCGGCGCCGACGTAGCTCGAGACGTTGCTCGCCGCGTCGCACCCCGAGCCGCCGGTGACGGCGACGACGACCTTCCCGCGAAGATCCGCGAGCGTCGGGAACGCGCATTTGCCCGTGACCGCCGCGCGGAGCGTGGTCGCGCCCGCGCACTTCGCGACGAGGTTCTGCGGCGAGACCATCGTTTGCGCGCCGAGCTGCTTCACGAGCATCGCGTCGAGATCCGCTTGGCCGTGCGTGCCGCCGAAGCCGTCTTTGAGGTCGATCATCAGCGTGATGACCTCGTGCTGCGGGACGGCTTTGTGGAACGCCGAGATTTGGGTCAGACACTCCGAGAGGCGGAAGCACGTCGTGTCGCGGAAGAACGGCAGGTCCTCGTGGTAGACGTACCAGTCGCCCGGCATGTCGCTCTCGCCGCTGCGCCCGGTGTGGATGTCGAGCTCGACGCTCCGCACGCGATGCCAGACGAGCTGATCGAAGAGCGGCTCATCCTTCTCGTATGCGTTGTGCACGGATTTTTGCGTGACCTGGTCGTACGCGACCTTCACGCCCTCCGTGTCGATCGGGAGCGAGCCGCCGTCTTCATCCGGCGCTCCACCGTCGGGGAGCGAAGCCTCGGGCGCGGACGCGTCGGCGGACGCCGGCGGAACGCCGGGCGCGCCGGTGTCGCCCTGCACGACGTCGATCCCGCACGCCGAAGCGAGCACGATCGCGACGAAAGGAAAGGGAGAGAACGTGCGCGTCGTGAACGAGCGCCGCGCGCCAACCGAAATCCGTCCCCGCATCATCCTCCCATTCACGTCCACGAACGTCGTGCGCGGCGTCCTCCTCCCCAGAAGAACGACCGTTGCGCCGAAGACTAGCGTACCGAGCGCGATGAGCACGTACGCCGGCGCGAGAGATTCGACGAACGACATCCGCATACCCAGCTCGAGCACGCGGGACGTGGATTCAACGCTAGTCCGCCCATCGCCTCTCCCGTCGGTTCGCTCCGCTCGTCGACGAGGCGTCGCGGACGAAGTCGCACGAAAATGCGCGCTGGTGTCGGAGCATCGATCGACAGGAAAAATCGGCCTCCGCGCGACATTCGCCGGGAATGCCCGTCTCCTGTTCGTGAAGGTCGCTCTGCTCGCGCTAACGCTCGTGTCCGTCGGCTGCGCGTCTCCTCGCGAGGCGCGCCCACATGTCCTCCGCGGGAGCGTCGACCGGAGCGATGCCTCCGTCGTTCGGATCCAGACCGACGAGGGCGAATGCACCGCGTCGGTGATCGCGCCGCGCTACGTGCTCACGGCTGCGCATTGCGTCAGCGGGAGCTTCGGAGGCGGCCATGCGGAGGTGCTCCTGCCGCGCGGTCGCCGCGTTCGAAGCTCGGCGATCTACGTCGCCCCGGGGTGGGGTGGTGGAGGCTTCTCGGGTTGGGAGCACGATTCTCGCGGTCATCGAGCTCCGCGCGGCCATCGACGTCGCGCCGATCGCGGTGAACCTCGAGCGCTCGGCCCTGTCGCCCCGAGGGATGCCCGTACGCCTCGTCGGGTTCGGAGTCACGGGAACGCACCGCGAGGACGCAGGGATCAAGCGCGCCGCCGACTCGGAGGTCGCGCTCCAAGGCTCGTACCTCACGACCACCGGTCGCGGGGGAGGGACGTGCTACGGCGACTCGGGCGGCCCGGTGATCGCGCGGATCGGCGATCGCGAGAGCATCGTCGGCGTCACGTCACATGGTCTCGCGGAGGCGTGCGAAGCGGGCACGCGCTTCGCGCGGACCGACGTGCACGCGCGGTTTCTCTCACGCTTCGTCGGCGGAGCATCGCCGCCGCCGGTGAATCCCGTGAATCCCGTGAATCCGCCCGCGGCGGTGGATGACGACGAGGACGCGTTCGACGTCGACACGGACTTCGACCTCGATTTCGGAGGTGATGTCTCGTTCGACGACAACGTCGATGACCCCACCGACGACGGGTTCGACGACGACGTCAGCGAGCGAAAGGCCGTCCGCCCTGGGACTCGGCGAGCGGGAGGAGATCCGCGCACTGCGAAGGGTCGAGCGGGTGCTCCTCGAGCGGATCGGTCGCCACGTCGTAGCAGTTCCAGGAGCGCTCACCCTGGTGCGCGATGAGCTTGCGCGTCCCGCGGATCGCGCCCCAGTTCTTGAACGCGCACGCCCAGAGCTCCGTGCAGTTCGTCATGATGATCGGCTTGTTCGGGTCCGATCCACCCCGGAGGAGGCTCTTGCCTGGGATGCGCTGACGGAAGTGGGCGATCTCGGGCGCGTCGAGGAGACCGACGAGATCCATGATCGTCGGGAAGACGTCTAGCGAGGTCACGGGCGTCTCGTGGAGCGACCGCAAGCTCGCCTCTTCTTCTTCGGTGAGCGTGCCCTTCGGCGCGAGCACCCAGAACGGAATGCGAATCTCGGGATCGAAGAGCGTGCCGGTGTGCCCGACGGCGCCCTTCTCCCGCATCTGCTCTCCGTGGTCGGAGACGTAGACCATCACCGTGCGATCGGCGTCGGGGCGCTTCTTCATCTCGCGGACGAAGCGGCCGAGCGCCTTGTCCTGCATGTAGATCGAGTCCTGGTAGCGGTTGAGGATCTCGTTCTCCCAACCCGGGCCCGTCGCCTCTTCTTGAGGCGTGAAGGGCATGTCCTCCGGATCGATCTTGTACGGAAAGTGCGTGTTCGAGAGGTGAACGACCGCGAAGTAAGGCTCCTTGAGCGCGCCGATGTCGGCGAGCGCGTGATCGACGAGCTTGCCGTCGTCCGAGCCGGTCTCGTACGTCGCCTCGGGCTCCACCATCGTCGCGCTGAGGTGGCGCGTCCACGGCGTGCCTTCGAGCCACTTCCCCGAGTTGCCGAAGAGGAGGTTCTGGCTCGTGTAGTACGCGCTCTCGAGGCCCGCCGCGTGCACGTACTCCCAGAGGATCGGCATCGTGTGCTGCGGCTCGCGCTTCTCCGTCGGGAGCAAGCCGTTCCACATGATCGCGAGCGAGATCGCGGTCGTCGAATCGAGCGCGCGCATCTGCGTGATCGCGATGCGCTCCTTCGCGGCGTCGTTCGAGAACGGCGTCCACTTGCACGTCGGGGAGTAGTCGACGCAGACGCTCTGCGCGCGCACCGACTCCGTGATGACCATCACGACGTTGCGCTTGCGCGACGGCATCGCGACGATCTGCGGCACCTTCTCGGGCGTGCGCGCGCCGGGGTGGACGCGCTCGACGGTCTCGTTGTGATCCCAGTGCGCGCGCGCGAGCTGACCCATCGCCGAGACGTACATGACGTCGGGCGGCTGCCCTTGCTCGGCGCCGCGTTCGGGCGAGACGAACGCCGCGAGGAGCACGGCGACGACGGCGAGATCGAGGCAGAGCCATCCGCGCGCGCGTTTTCGCGTCGGCGCGAGGCGCGACGAGAGGAGCGGGACCGCGATGAAGAGCGCGAGCCACGGCCCCACCGCGCGCGCGAACGTCCAGCGATCGAACCAGAGCTGCTGCTTCACGCTCGGCAAGAACGACGTGCCGACGAGGACCGCGCGGTGGTTCACGTACGCCGCGTAACGGCCGTAGGTGTAGAGCTGCCCGCCGACCGCGAGGAGCCCGGCGACGACGAGGAGGACGCGTATCGGCCAGCGCCCGACGCCGCGCGTCCGCGCCGCGACGACGAAGAGGCTCGTCCAGAGGACGCCCGCGACGATCGCCGAGAGGAAGTAGAAGATCGTGTCGGCGCGCTCGAAGGAGAAGACGCGCTCGTGCCGCTTCGCGAGGTCGACGACGAGCACGAGGAGCGCCGGTAGGACGACGAGCCCGCGACCGATCCAGCGTCGCGCGCGCACCCAAGCGCGGGAGACAGGCTGCTTGGTCGGGCGGCTCGCCTTCGGTCGTTCGCCCGAGTCGCTGTCGCTCTCGGTGCGCGGCTCGGACGCGACGATAGGGCTCTCCGAGGACGGCACGGCGCCGGGACGATACAAAACCAAGCGAATTCCGTCGACACCTACATCACGCCACCCTAGAAAACACGACTACTTGCATTCATTCGTATGTCGACATATATGTAACTTGTGTTGGACGCGCCGCTCGCCGCTCACCCGCGATGGGAGCTTTACCGGATCCTCGCGGAGCCGGTGCGCCTTCGTCTGCTCGCGCTCGCGGCCGAAGAAGAGCTCGCGATCGGGGAGCTCGCGGCGCTCCTTCACGAGAGCCAGCCGAACGTCTCGCGTCACATCACCCCGCTGAAAGGCGCGGGTCTGGTGCTCGTGCGACGCGAGGGCACGCGTGCGCTCGTGCGTCTCGCCGAGGCCGCCGCAGCGGATCCGGTCGTCGCCGACGCGCTGACGAGCGGTCGCGCGCTCTGCGAGGCGGAGGGCTCGCTCGGGAAGATCGCCGAGGTCCTCCGCGAGCGCGACCGCGCGACGCGCGAGTTCTTCGCGCAGGAGAAGCCTTCGGCGCCCGTCGAGGCTTCGTTCGCGCCGCCGGCGTACATCGCGGCGCTCGCGCGCCTGCTCCCGCACCGCGCCCTCGCCGTCGACGCAGGCACGGGCGACGGAGCGCTCCTCGACGTCCTCGCGCCCGCGTTCGTGCGCGTCGTCGCCGTCGATCGCTCCGAGGCGCAGCTCGAGCGCGCGCGCGCCCGCGTGACGCGTCACGGGCACCCGAACGTGAAGCTCCTCAAAGCGGAGCTGTCGGGCTCCGAGCTCCGTGAGCACGTCGGCGCAGGAGCGGACGCGGTGTTCGCGTCGCGCCTCTTGCATCACGCGCCGCGTCCCGTCGATCTGTTGCGACAGCTCGCGTCGCTCGCGCGCCCTCAGAAGAAGGACGAAGCCGGTGGCGCGATCGTCGTCCTCGACTACGGTCGCCACGACGACGAGTCGATGCGCGACGAGGCCGACGTGTGGCTCGGCTTCGAGGCGCAGGAGCTCCGCCGCCTCGCCAAAGACGCTGACCTCGAGGACATCGAGGTCTCGAAGCTCCCCGCCGCATGGTGCGGCAAGGGCAAAGATTCGCACCTGCCGTGGCAGGTATTGGTGGCCCGTCGCGGGCAGGTCTGACGGACAACGGAGAAGAACGATGAGCACGAACTACAAGGTCAAGGACATCTCGCTCGCCGAGTGGGGCCGCAAGGAAATCACGATCGCCGAGAGCGAGATGCCGGGCCTCATGGCCATCCGCAAGGAGTACGGCCCCGGCAAGCCGCTCAAGGGCGCGCGCATCGCGGGCTGTCTCCACATGACGATCCGAGACCGCGGTCCTGATCGAGACGCTGACGGAGCTCGGCGCCGAGGTCACCTGGACGAGCTGCAACATCTTCTCGACGCAGGATCACGCCGCGGCGGCGATCGCCAAGACGGGCGTCCCGGTCTTCGCCTGGAAGGGCGAGACCGAGGCCGAGTACGACGAGTGCATCGAGATGCAGCTCAAGGCCTTCGCCGGTGGCAAGGGCCCGAACATGATCCTCGACGACGGCGGCGATCTCACGATCATCGCGCACCAGAAGCATCCGGAGCTCTTCGACGGCCCCGACGGCATCAAGGGCATCAGCGAGGAGACGACGACGGGCGTCCACCGCCTCTACGAGATGGCGAAGAAGGGCACGCTCAAGGTCCCCGCCATCAACGTCAACGACTCGGTCACCAAGTCGAAGTTCGACAACCTCTACGGCTGCCGCGAGTCGCTCGGTGACGGGCTCAAGCGCGCCACCGGCGTCATGTTCGCCGGCAAGGTCGCGGTCGTCGCGGGCTACGGCGACGTCGGCAAGGGCTGCGCGCAGGCGCTCCGCGGCCTCGGCGCGCGCGTCATGGTCACGGAGGTCGATCCGATCTGCGCGCTCCAGGCCGCGATGGAGGGCTACCAGGTCGTCACGATGGAAGAGGCGGCGCCGCTCGCCGACATCGTCGTCACCGCGACCGGCTGCTCGGGCATCGTCCGCGCCGAGCACATGAAGGTCATGAAGGACCAGTCGATCCTCTGCAACATTGGTCACTTCGACTGCGAGATCGACGTCGCTTGGCTCGAGAAGAACCCCGAGATCAAGGAAGTCAACATCAAGCCCCAGGTCGACCAGTTCGTCTTCCCGGACGGCAAGCGCCTCACGCTCCTCGCGCGCGGCCGCCTCGTGAACCTCGGCTGCGCGAACGGGCACCCGTCGTTCGTCATGAGCTCGTCGTTCTCGAACCAGACGCTCGCGCAGATCGAGCTCTGGGCGAACCACGCGAAGTACGAGAAGAAGGTCTACACGCTCCCGAAGAAGCTCGACGAGAAGGTCGCCGCGCTCCACCTCGGCAAGCTCGGCGTGAAGCTCACCAAGCTCACGAAGGACCAGGCGGAGTACCTCGGCGTCAGCACCGAGGGCCCGTTCAAGCCCGAGCACTACCGCTACTGATTCCGTAGCGGCGAACGCGATGCCGGCGGCCTCTCTCTCGAGGGGCACGCCGGCTTCGTCCTTTGTGGGCGAGCGTAGGCGCGTTCGCGTGGCCGGGCCGAGCAGCGCCGCTACTGATTCCGTAGCGTAGCGAGCCACGACGGCCGGCGGCCTCCCTCGAGGGGCACGCCTGCTTCGCCCTTTGCGGGCGAGCAAAGTCGCACGCGGGCGATCTCTGCCAGAAATGGCCGCCGGCCGCGCTCGCTCGTGTACGCTCGGGGCGTGCCGAAGATCGGTTTCGCCGCTCTCGTCGCCGGCTGTGCGGCGTGCCCCTCGTCGGGCAGCGGCCGGCGCGGGATCGCGCGAGGCACGAAAGACAACGGATAGGAACGTCGCGTGTGGGCCGAGTTCGCGAACGATCTTCTCGGGCGCGTCGTCGGCCGCCGCTACAAGCTGCTGCGCGTCATCGGCGAGGGCGGGATGGGCCTCGTCTTCGAGGCGGAGCAGGTGGACCTCGCGCGCCGCGTCGCCGTGAAAGTCCTGCTCGATCCCGACCCAAAGTCGCTCGATCGTTTCATGATCGAAGCGCGCGTCACCGCGAACCTCGGCTGCGTGAACGTCGTCACCGTCCTCGACTTCCAGCGGGGCGAAGGCGACGAGCCACCGATCCTCGTCATGGAGCTCCTCGAAGGCGAGACGCTCATGCACCTCCTCGAGCGCGAGCCACGTCTCCCCGTCGCGCGCGCCTCGCAGATCGCGGCGCAGATGCTCGTCGGCCTCTCGGCGGCGCACCGCGCCGGCATCCTCCACCGCGACGTGAAGCCCTCCAACGTCTTCCTCGTCCCGAGCCCCTTCGGCGACGTCGTGAAGCTCGTCGACTTCGGCATCGCGAAGCTCCTCGTCGGCGAAGGCGGCGTGAAGACGACCACCGGAATGTTCCCCGGCACGCCCGCGTACGTGGCTCCCGAGCAGCTCCGCCTCGAGCCGCTCGACGCGCGCACGGACGTCCACGGCGTCGGCGTCGTCCTCTACGAGATGCTCGCCGGAGAGCGCCCATACCCGCAGGCCATCGTCGCCGAGCTCTCGGTCGCGATCCTCCGCGAGCCGCCGCCGCCGCTTCGCAATCACAGGCCCGACGTCTCGCCCGAGCTCGCCGCCGTCGTGATGCGTGCACTATGCAAGAAACGCGACGAGCGCTGGGCGTCGGCCGACGAGATGATCAGCGCCCTCCGCCCGTGGCTCTCCGCGGAGCCGGCCGTCGCCGTGAACCTCCCGTCGCCCGCGAAACAAACCGCGCCGATGATCCCGCGAGGCTCGCGGCCCTCGTTCCCCGACGCGCCCGCCCGCGGCGCGACCATCCCCATGCTCCGGCGACCCGCGCGAGAGCTCGGCACCTCCCCGAACTCGCGCAAGGCGAGGGACCTGAGCCACCTCACGATCACCATCGCCGTCATCTCCGCCGTCTTCGCGATCGTCGGAATCATCCTCATCGCCCTCGCCTTCCGCCGCTAGAGCCAGCCCCCGCCACATCGCACCCGCCCCCCGCGCCGCCCGCGCCCGCCGCCCGCGCCCGCAACCAGGGAGCGGCGCCAGCCGCGCCGCGCCCGCCCCCCCGCAACCAGGGAGCGGCGCTCGCCGCTCCGCGTCCGCCGCGCCCGCAACGAGGGAGCGGCGCCCGCCGCCAGCCGCGCTCGCAACCAGGGAACGGCGCCAGCCGCGCCGCTCCGCTCCGCGCCGCAACCAGGGAGCGCCCGCGGCCACCGCAACCAGGGAGCGCCCGCGGCCAGGGAGCGCCCGCGGCCACGTGGCCCCCTCGCCGCCCGCGACCAGGAAAGCCGGCGAACGCGTTGCAAGCAGGGAGAGCGCGCAACCAGGGAGAGCGCGCAACCAGGGAGAGCTGTGGTGCCGAGCGCGCGAGGGGCACGCGCAACCGGAAGTGGCGCCGTCGCGCCGCAACCGAGATTGCAGGCGGAGAGCACGCGAGCCGCCACGAGAGCGAGGAGAGACCGGAGCTCTGCAGCGAAGGGAGTTGCGCCGCCGCCACGAAGGCGTGCGCGTTGCTGTCACGAGCGTTGCGCTCAGCGCACGCAGCTTCTGGGTCGAAAGCCTCCGATTCGCTGCGACTTGCCAGCACGCTCACACGCGAGCAGTCGTCCTCCAATCGCGCGCGAGGCGTCTGCAGCGATGGTGATCACCGAGGGATGACGGTCTGGGCGTTGATTCCGCGGCGAGCGCGCGAGCTCCGACGTGCGAACTAGTTTGGCATCAACGGTGGCGGTGGTCCGCAGGGCGCGCCGAGTACGACGACCATCGCGTAGGTGCCGTAGGGAAAGACTGCCGAACGGTCTCCCGTGCGCCAGGCTTGCAGCGCGACACGATATGCACGGCGAAACTCTTTGAGGCCCACCGCCACCGCGGCGCGGTCCTTTGGATTCTTGCAGGCGAACTCCGGCCGGAGCTGACGACGAGGCGCCGCTGTCGATGGATAGTCTTTCCAGGACCCTTCGAGGACCGCCTTCCGTCCCTTCACCCCACGGTCGTTGCGTTGCCGCTCGAGGCGCGCGGCCTTCTCTCGCTTGCGCACTTCGTCGAGAACGCGCTTGCTCCACTCTGCACCAGACAGCTTCTCGAAACCCTCCGGGCGCTCGACGGCGAGCTCGACCTGCTCTGGCATCGTGCTGTCTTCGGCGAAGAACCAGGACGGTCGCTTCACGACCCTCTTCTTGCCCGAGAGCATCTGGCTGAACGAGCTGGCGCCCGGCCAATCGGCGACTTGGTCGACGAGATCTGCGGCGACGGGGTTCATGAGGACGTACATGAGCTTTTCGAAGCGGTCCTCCGCGTTGACCAACCTCACGGCGCTAGCCTTCTCAGCGGCCCAAAAGTTCTCCCAGCGGTCGCGCAGAGCGTTCATCGCCTTTGCGATCAGCTTGTGAAGATGCTCGAGGAACTCCGACAATCGACCGTCGCGGTCCCAGATGACAGCGTGGTGATGGTTCGACATCACCTTCCAGCCGAGAATCGCAACATTGAAGCGACGCGCCGCCTCCGCGAGGCAGTAGAGATAGATTTGCTCGACGTCCTTGTCGGGACGCAGCAGGTGCTGCCGCTGCGCGCAGCGACGACTGAGCAGGTACGTCAGGCCCTTCAAGACACGTCGAGGCAGACTCACGACCTCCCCTTCGTTCGTGGCAGCGAGGATGTTGCTAGAAAAATGCGACGGCGAAAAAGGAACGCCAGATTCGCAGTCTAGAAACGACGTCCCATGGATCCGTCGTTGGTAGCGAGCTGAGTCCATTCGCGAGAGGACGTGGTCGCGGCGAGACGAAGCGCGGTCGCGAGAGTCGCAGAGCGGTCGCAACGTGGGAACCGTCGCGACAGACTCGCAACCTGGGAGAGGTCTCCCGTGGAGGAGTCCTCGCGAGGACCTGCAACCTGGGAGAGGACTCGCCGCGCGCCAACCTGCATGCAACCCGGGTGCGGCGGGCGGGGTGTGGCGCGCGCCACCCGGGTGCGGCGGGCGGGGTGCGGCGCGCGCAAGCTCGCAACCTGGGTGCGGTGGGGCGCGGGGGACCGGGGGGCGAGGGGTTGGTACGAGGTTGCGGGCGGGGGCGGACCTTGTCTGGGCGTTGGACGATCGCTATCGGCTCTGTATGGCACTTACGCGGTTTGGCTTCATCGTCACGGGGACGGGGCTCGATCCCGACACGCACGTCGCGGTCATGGAATCTTCGACGTTCCGGATGATCGCGGTTGGCGTCGCGCGGGCGGAGGACGGGGTCGAGGTCGCGAAGCGGCTCGTCGCCGACGGCGTTCAGCTCATCGAGCTCTGCGGCGGCTTCGGTCCGATTTGGACTGCGCGGATCATCGAGGCGATCGGCGGCGCCGTTCCCGTCGGCGCCGTCGCCTACGGGCCCGAGTCGATCGACGCGATGTACGCGCTCTTCGCGACCTGACCGCTTACGCGGCGACCTTGACGAACTCGGAGCTCGGGCGCGCGAAGTGGTAGCCCTGGAGGAGATCGCAGCCGAGCTCGGCGAGCGCGGCGCGCTCCGACTCGGTCTCGACGCCTTCGGCGACGAGCTGCATGCCCGTGTCGCGGCAGGCTTCGATCATCGAGCCGACGAGGCGCTTGCGGAGCGGTGAGGAGGCGAGGTCGCGCGTGAGGCTCATGTCGAGCTTCACGAAGTCGGGCTCGAGGACCGCGACGCTCGTGAGGCCGGCGTAGCCCGCGCCGAGGTCGTCGATCGCGATGCGGTAGCCGAGGCTGCGGAGGCGGCGGATGCGGTCGAGCAGGTCCTTCACGTCGTCGAGCGCGCCGCGCTCGGTGATCTCGAGGACCACGCGGTCGGCGTAGGACGAGAGCGGGCTCTCGGGCGAGAAGAGGTCCGCGTCGAAGAAGTCTTGGGCGTGCACGTTGACGAAGAGCGACGTGCCCTTCGGGACGTTCGCGGCGGCGTCGGCGCAGAGCTCGCGGATCGCGCGGCCGAGCTCGGAGAGCCTTCCTGAACGCTCGGCGTACTCGAGGAGGGGGCCCGGGGTCGTGAAGCCATGCTCGTGGCTGCGGACGAGGGCTTCGTAGGCGATGGGGCCGTGCGCGGCGAGCGAGACGATCGGCTGGAAGGCCATCCAGAGCGAGCCGAGCGCGCGATCGAAGCCGCGCGCCTTCACCGGATCGATCTCTTCGCGCGTGCGCTTGTGCGCTTCCTTGACGGCGCGGCTGACGGCCTTGAGGAGCGTGTCGCGGTCGATGGGCTTCGTCAGGTACTGTACGGCGCCGAAGTCGACGGCGGCCTTCGCGGTCTCGAGCGAGGGCGAGCCCGTCATGAGGACGACGGGGATCTCGCAGCCGTAGCTGCGGAGGACGTCGAGGAGCTCGGTGCCGGTGATGCCCGGCATGTGGATGTCGGAGACGACGACGTCGAAGCCACCGGTCATGGCTTCGCGCGCGGCGGCTTGGCCGTCGCACGCGAGCTGCACGGTGTAGCCGCCCGCGACGAGCATTCGCTCGACCGCGCGCAAGACCAGCTTGTCGTCGTCGACGAGAAGCACGTCCGCCTGCTTGCGCTTTCCTTTGATGTGGCTCGGGGGCGTCGTGCTTTCCATCGTCATGAAACGTCCTTCTTCGATGCAGCGGCGAGCTCTTTCGCCCACTTCCGAAGGCGATCCTCGTCGGGGCCTTCGAGCATGATCCTCAGCTTCGGCTCGGTGCCGCTCCAGCGGACGAGCACGCGCCCATCGTCACCGAGGGCGTCCTTCACCTTCGCGGTGGCGAGCGAGAGCTGTCGCATCTGCTCGAGCGGTTGCCGCGAGGGAAGGGTGACGTTTTCGAGAACCTGCGGGACGCGCTCCATCGCGTCCTTCGCGAGCTCGGAGAGCGGACGGCCGGTGCGCACCATGATCGCGAGGACCTGGAGCGCCGCGACGACGCCGTCTCCGGTGGAGGCGTGATCGAGGAACACGAGGTGCCCCGACTGCTCGCCGCCGAGCTTGTAGCCGTTGGCGCGCATCGCCTCGACGACGTAACGATCACCGACCTGCGTGCGAACGAGCTTGCCGCCGCGCTTCTGGATGGCGCGCTCGAGGCCGAGGTTCGACATGACGGTCGCGACGAGCGTCTTCTTCGCGAGGCGGCCCTCTTCCATCATCTCGAGGGCGCACATCGCCATGACGACGTCGCCGTCGACGATCTGCCCTTTTTCGTCGATGACGATGAGGCGGTCGGCGTCGCCGTCGAGCGCGATGCCCATCTGTGCGCCGCGCTTGACGACCTCGGCGCGGACGTTGTCCGGGTGGAGCGCGCCGGCCTCCTTGTTGATGTTGACGCCGTTGGGCTTCACGCCGATCGCGGTGACGTTGGCGCCGAGCTCGGAGAAGACGAGCGGCGCGACTTTGTAGGCGGCGCCGTGCGCGGCGTCGACGACGACGCGAACACCGTCGAGCGAGAGACCGCGCGGAAAGGTCGCCTTCGCGAAGACGACGTAACGACCACCGGCGTCGTCGAGGCGCGTGGCCTTGCCGATGCCGGGGCCCGTCGGGCGCCGCCCGAGGAGGCCGTCGTTCTCCATCATTCGCTCGATCTCGGCCTCTTGCTCGTCGGGGAGCTTGAAGCCGTCGTCGCCGAAGATCTTGATCCCGTTGTCCTGGTACGGGTTGTGGCTCGCGCTGATGACGATGCCGGCGTCGGCGCGCATGCTCACCGTGAGCTGCGCGATCGCGGGCGTCGGGATCGGGCCGCACAAAATGACGCGCGAGCCCATCGAGCAGATGCCCGCGGCGATCGCTTGCTCGAGCATGTAGCCGGAGAGGCGCGTGTCCTTGCCGATGAGGACGCGAGGCGTGTGCGTCTTTCCCCGACCTGCGACGTGCGCGACGGCCTTGCCGAGCGCGAGCGCGAGCTCCGGGGTCATTCCCGGCTCGTTCGCGGTGCCGCGAATGCCGTCGGTGCCGAAGAGGCGGCGCGTGGGAGCCTCGGCCTTCTTTGCCGACTCCTTCTTGGCGCCGTTGGCGGATTCCCCGCTCTTCTTCTTCTTCGTTATCGCGAGATCGGTCATGAGAAGTCTCTTTCAGTCCCTGAAGTTGACGAACGAGAGCTCGAGACCGAGGTCCATGCCTCGGACGAGCGCGATGGCTTTCTGTAGGTCGTCGCGGTGCTTTCCAGTGACGCGGACCTGCGCGTCCTGAATCGAGCTTTGGACCTTCAGCTTGCTCTCTTTGATACCCGCCACGATCTTGCGTGCCGGGTCGGCCTCGATCCCTTCCTTCACCTTGATGAGGATACGGGCGCCACCTTTCGACGTGGTCTCGGTGGCTTGTTGATCGAGGAACTTCAGGCTCACTTTTCGTTTGATCAGCTTCTCCTGAAGTACCGTAACGGCAGCTTTGGCGCGATCTTCACTCGAGGACCGTACCGTGAGGCCATCCTCGGTCTTTTCGAGCTCGGTGCCGGTGTCCTTGAAGTCGTAGCGCTGCGCGATCTCCTTCTGGGTCTGCTGGAGCGCGTTGTCGACCTCGTGCCACTGCACTTTCGAGACGATGTCGAAGCTCGGCATGGCGCCGAGAATACACGCTAGAGCGCGACCGGGGGATCCTGCGGCAGGCCGAGCAAGCGCGCTCGCGCTTCACCCACGAGGTACAACGACCCACACACGACGACGAGACCGCGTCCGGCGACGCGACGTGCGGCGGCGAGCGCCGACTCGAGGCTCTCGTGCGCTTCTCCCTCGACGCGCGCGGCGAGCGCGGCCGGCTGCGCAGGTGCTCGCCCATGTGGGGCAACGTAGAAGCGCGGCGCGGAGACGCGCGCGAGCACGTCGAGCATCTCGGGCCACGCTTTGTCGGCCAGCGCTCCGAAGACGATCGCTCCGGCACCCGACGATGCGAGCGCCGCGACGAGCGCCTCGGCGCCGTCGGGGTTGTGCGCGCCGTCCAACAGGAACGGTCCGTCGCTCGTCTCGATGCGCTCGAGGCGCCCGGGCCATCGCACGCGCGACAAGCCCTCACGGCGCGCCGCCACCTCGAGCCCGAGCACCTCTCCGATCGTCCACGCGACGGCCGCGTTGCCGCGCTGATGCGCTCCGCCGAGCGCGACGGTCACGTCTTCCGGAAGCACGAGCGCATCGAGCACACGTGCGCCCGCGTCGCGCGCGACCTCGAGCACCGCTTTCCGTGCCTCGTGCCCGAGCTCTCCGAGCACGAGCGGCGCGCCGCGCTTCGCGATGCCGGCCTTCTCGCGCGCGATGGCGTCGAGCGTGTCGCCGAGGCGGTCTTGATGATCGAACGCGACGCGCGTGATCGCCGACGCGCGCGGGGGCGGGATCACGTTCGTCGCGTCGAGGCGCCCGCCGATCCCGACCTCGATGACCGCGAGCTCGACGCCTGCGTCGCGGAAGGCGAGGAGCGCGGCGAGCGTCGCCGCCTCGAAGAACGAGAGATCGCGCTCCTCGAGCGCGCGCGCGAGGACGGAGGCGAGCGCGTCGTCCGAGATCGGCTCGCCGTCGATTCGAATGCGCTCGGCGAACTTGCAGAGGTGCGGCGACGTGTAGAGCCCAGTCTTCTTCCCACCCGCGCGCACCATCGCCTCGACCATCGCGGAGGTCGAGCCCTTGCCGTTCGTGCCCGCGACGTGGACGACGTCGAACGCGCGCTCAGGGTGCCCGAGACGCGTGCACGATGCATGCATCGCGTCGAGCCCGAGTCGCATCCCGAGCGGAGCACGCGCGTAGAGCGCGGCGAGGTCAGGCGCCATTCGTGCGCGCGCCGTCGGCCGGTCGCGGCGCGAGGTGACGCACGATCGCGCCGATCTCGCGGCGCATCTCGAGGCGGCTCGTGATCCGATCGATCATGCCGTGCTCGAGGAGGAACTCGCTGCGCTGGAAGCCTTCCGGGAGCTTCTGGCGGATCGTCGTCTCGATGACGCGCGGCCCGGCGAAGCCGATGAGCGCCTGCGGCTCGGCCATGTTCACGTCGCCGAGGAACGAGAAGCTCGCGGCGACGCCGCCCGTGGTCGGGTGGAGGAGCACGCTGATGAACGGCATCCCTGCGTCACGCAGGCGCTCGCGCGCAGCCACGGTCTTCGCCATCTGCATGAGCGAGAGGATGCCCTCTTGCATGCGCGCGCCGCCGGAGGCCTGCAAGAGCACGACCGGCAGGCGGTGCTCGGCGCCCCGCTCGAACAGACGCGCGACCTTCTCGCCGACGACCGAGCCCATCGATCCGCCCATGAAGCCGAAGACGAACGCGCCGTACGCGATCGGCGTGCCTTCGATGGCGCCCTTGCCTGTCTCGATCGCCTCGGTCGAATCGGCGGACTTCTGGTACGTGCGGACGCGGTCCGGATACGGCTTGCCGTCCGTGAACGAGAGCGGATCGGAGGGGGCGAGGTGGCCGTCCCACTCTTCGAGCCGGCCGTCATCCAGGAGAAGGTCGCGCCAGCGCCTCGCGTGGAGCTTGTGGTGCTTTCCGCACTGCGAGCAGACTTCGAAGTTCTGCTCGAGCGCCTCACTCGGGATCGTCTCTCCGCAGCCGTCGCACTTGCGGAAGACTCCCTGCCCGAAGCTCGTCTTTTCGCTCGCGTCGAGTCCGGCGGGTTTCTTGTCGGGCCAGGGCATGGATGAGAGCGCTTCTTAGCACGCGAGGCGTGAAAGTGCCTCACCGTCGAGGCGCACGGCGATCCACTCCTTGAGGACGTTCGCGCCGAGCTTCTCGTAGAACTCGATGGCGGGCGTGTTCCAGTCCATCACCTGCCAGACGAAGCGCGCGCACTCGGCGTCGACGGCCTCCTTCGCGAGCGTGCGCATGAGGGCCACGCCGGCCCCTTTTTTCCGGTGCTCGGGCAGGACGAAGAGATCCTCGAGGTGCAGGCACCGCCGCCCGCGCCAGGTCGACCAGGTGAAGAACCAGAGCGCGAAGCCGATGACCTCGTCGTTCCAGGTGGCCACGTGGACCGAAAAGGAGGGCTTTTCGCCGAAGCCGTCGCGCACGAAATCGGCCTCCGTCGCCAGCACGGCGTCGGGCTCGCGCTCGTAGGTGGCGAGCTCGCGGACCAGGTGGAGGACACGCGGGACGTCGGCTTTCGTTGCCTTGCGGATGACGAGCATGCGCGGAGGGTAGTACCTTCGGAGCGATGGTGGAGCTACCTCCGTTCTACGCGTTGGGCTTCGCGGTGGGGACCACGCTCGTCCTGCTCGTGATCCTGAGGATCGCGCAGCGCGTGCTCGCCCCGCGCAAATCAGCGGTGAAGGATTTCGCGGACACGAACGCGGCGCGGCACCTCCTCCACGTCGGGCACGTCCTCGGCGTGTTCATGGTCGCGGCGGCGGTCGTGAAGAACTGCGTCGACGGCAAGGATCTGACCCAGGACGCCATCCGCGCGGGCGCGTTCGGGATCCTCGGCCTGTTCCTCGTCGAGCTCGCCGGTCGCATGGGGACGCAGCTCCTCGTCCGCTCGCGTCTCCCGAAGGAGATCGATCGCGGGAACATCGCGGCGGGCGTGGCGGCTGCCTCGCACTACGTCGCCGCGGGGATCATCGCCGCGCACGCGATCGCCGGGAGCAAGCTGCGCGACGCCGGCCTCTCCCTCCTCTTCTTCGTGATCGCGATCGTGACGCTCTGGGCGTTCGTCTTGCTCTTCCGCGCGCTCACGACCTACGACGACGCCTACGAGATCGAGGGCGAGAACCTCGCCGCCGCGCTGAGCTACGCCGGCCTCGGGATCGCCGTGGCGATCATCGTCGGCACCGCGCTCGACGGCGACTTCGTCGACTGGGGCGTTTCGCTGAAGGGGTACGGCATCATCCTGCTCTTTTCGCTCGCGCTCTATCCGGTGCGTCAAATCTTCGTCCAGAGCCTGCTCCTCGGCGCGCCGCTCACGCTCCGCGGCGGCCGCCTCGACGTCGGCGTGGGCACCGATCGCAACGCCGGTCTCGGGATCCTCGAGGCCGTCACGTACGTCGCCACCGCCCTCTCCGTCGCGCGACTCGTTTAGTGGCCACTCCGTACGAGGACTTCGCGCGACGCATCGTCGCGAGCGGCGTCGTCACCAATCCGTGGATCGCCGGGGCGCCTCGGTTCCGCGAGGAGCCGGTCTTGGTCAATCTCGAGCGCGCGCGGAAGATGGCGCGCGCGGCCGAAACCATCTGCGAGGTCTACAACGAGCTTTGTCTCCTCGTCGCGGACGCGCCGGAGCTCCTCGACTCGTTCTTCGGCCTCTCTGCATGGCAGAAGGCGATGTGGCTCGCCTCCCAGCCGCTCTGGCACGGGATCGCGCGCGCTGACGTGTTCGTCACGGACGAAGGCCTCTCAATCGCCGAGCTCAACTGCGACACGCCGACGGGCGAAGCCGAAGCGGTGATCCTCGGGCCGATCGCGCGCGCCGCCGAGAAGTATGCAAAGTGCATCGATCCCAACGAGTCGCTCGTCCCGCGCTTCGTCGAGGTCGCCGAGACGCTCGCCAAAGGCCCGCTCGGCAAGCCCGGCGCGCGCCGCGCGCTCGGCCTCGTCTATCCGACCGAGCTCCCGGAGGACCTCTCGCTCGTCCGCCTCTATCGCAAGGCCTTCGAGGACGCCGGCTGGGAGGTGATCCTCGGCTCGCCGTACAACCTCGCGAAGACGGACGGCGGCGGCCTCTCGCTCTTCGACGATCGCGTGTCGCTCGTCGTTCGGCACTACAAGACCGATTGGTGGAGCGAGCGGCAGAGCGTGTGGCTCGACGAAGAGCTGCCCGATCCGAACCCGCTCGACGAGCCGCTCGACGCGGTGCTCTCCGCGATGCTCGCGGGCTCGTGCGCGATCCTCAACCCGTTCGGCGCGGTGGTACCGCAGAACAAACGCGCGATGGCCTTCATGTGGGAGCAGATCCATCGCTTCTCGCGCGGCGCGCAAGACGTCATCCGCGAGCTCGTTCCGGTGACGCGCCGCCTCGAAGCGTTCCACGCCGAGCAGCTCGCCGCGCAGAAGGACGACTGGGTCTTGAAGAGCGACTATGGCGCCGAGGGCGACGAGGTGATCGTCGGGCGCGAGGTCACGGACGAAGTGTGGCGCACCTCGTTGCGCCTCGCGCGGCCGAGTCGATGGGTCGCGCAGCGCTACTTCCACGCCAAGACCGACGCCGGCGGCGCGATCGTCAACTACGGCGTCTTCGTCGTCGCCGGCGAGGCCGCGGGCCTCTACGGGCGCGTGCAGGTCGGACCCACCGACGACCACGCGCTCTCCGCGCCCGTGCTCCTCACCGAGTAGCGTCACTCGCCGAACCGCACGAAGAACGAGTCGAAGGCGCTGGTGAGGAGGAAGTTGATCCCTCCGACCGTGACGCTCGGCTGTCCGAACCGACCCGCGACGAGGAGGTTGCCGCTCGGCGTGAAGGTGGGGAAGACGAAGCGCGTTCCGGCGAATGACGCGCCCGCCTTCCACGCGCCGTTCGGCGTGAACGTCACGAGCATCGCGGTCTCCGGCGCCGTGCTCGTCACGACGCCGCCGCCGAAGTCGATGCTGCCCGTCGAGTTCGTCGCCATGACGATGTCGGAGCTTGGCGCGCGCGTGAGCCACGTCGGCGAGATGGTCCCCACCGGCCCGACGCTGCTGCCGAATCCGTGGCTCCAGATCGGCGCGTAGGTCGCGCCGGAGAGCTTCACCAGGTAGCCGGAGCGCGCGACGAGCGTCCCGTTCGGATTCGGATCGGCGAGCGGGCCGTCGCCGAAATTCGCGATCTCGTCGCGGAGGACGCCGGCGACGTAGAGGTCGCCTGCGGCGTCGGTCACGAGGGCGTTCGGGCCTGGATTGGCGGTGCTCGCGAGGTGATCGCCCGTCTTGCCCGCGCTCTTCAGGACGAAGCCGCGGGGGCTCGGCGTCCCGGTGAGGTCGAGCGGTCCACCGCCGAGGTCGAGCTGCCCCGTCCCGAACCCCATCGCGTGGACGTCGCCGTGCAGATCGACGTCGAGCGTCGAGACGCTCGCGCCCGCGGGGCGGCTCCACAGGTAGGCGCCGCTCGGATCGAGGGCGAGGACGAAGCCGCCGGAGGGGATGGGGCCGCCGCCGAGATCGGTCGTCGCCTTCGCGGAGCCACCCAAGAAGAGCTCGCCGCCCTTGCCGATCGCGAGCCCGTAGACGCTGGTGGCGCTCGCGCCGATGTTGCGTGACCACACGGTCGCGCCGCTCGGAGAGAGCTTCACGAGGACCGCGCCGCTCGTCGTCCCGACGTCGAGCGGCGATTGCGTGTTGACGACCACGAAGACGTTGCCGCCCGAATCGGTCGCCACGCGCGCGACGTACTGATCGCCGGCTCCCGCGAAGACGCGCGCGTAGACGAGATGGCACCTCGCGTCGTACGTGGCGACGAACCCGTCGTTGTCGCCCACGCTCGTGAGATCTCCGCCTCCGAGGTTCGTCGTCTTCCAGAAGCTCCCGGTCACGACGATGTTGCCGGAGCCGTCGGAGGTGACACCGCTCACGAGCTGCAGGTCAGGGCCGCCGTAGGCGCGGCCGCAGGAGCTCATGCCCGCGTCGGCGACGGCTGCGTCGGAAGACGCACCGCCTTCGTCGGTGCTGCGAGCGCCCGCCTCGACGGGCGCGCTGCTCGGGCCCGCGTCTGCACCGTCGTTCATCGCGCGATCCACCGACCCGCACGCCGCGATCGCACCCGCCACGAAGGCCACGAACACCTTCTGCATACCCTCGAGATGCCGACTCGCCCTCGCAGTCGCGTGACGCTCGCGCGCGCCACCGCCTGGATCCATGGCGATCCGATCGGCGTTTAGGGGTTGGCGAAATCGCAGCAGTTTTTCGGCGGAGCCTATGTGGGTGAAGGTGGTCTAGTATCTGCTTCGGACGGGGCATGGCTCGTTCGCTCCACCACCTCGCCGTCCTTCCGCTCTTCGCGATCCTCGCCGCGTGCGCGTCCGAGGCCGAGCCGATCCCCGACGGCGCGACGGACGCTCCCGAGATCGTCGGCGACAAAAGCGGCGGCGACAAAGGCTCTTCGGGCGCGAGCGGCGCGAGCTCCGGTGGCGGAGGGAGCGGAAGCCTCGAGGCGTGCCTCGCCCAGCCCGCGTGTGACGGCCAGAAGGGACCGACGCTCGGTGACAAGCGTGCGTTCACCCACTCGCTCTCGAACGTCTACTCGCTCGCGACGGCGTACCACCGCGGGCGCGACATGATCTATGGAGCGGGCGACGCGCAGTGGATCGTCGGCAAGTTCACCTACAGCCTCGTCGACAAGGATCTCGAGGACGAAGAGATCGACGTCTTCGTCGAGCGCGGCTGCGCGGGGAGCTGGGAGAAGCTCGGCACGACGCGCACGACGAGCTCGAGCACGCACGCTACGGTCGAGGGCGTCGCCGACAGCGGCGGGCGCGTCTACTTCCAGATCCCTTCGGCGAAGGCGCTCGCTCCGGGGCGCCATCGCATTCGCATGGTGGTCGCCGGCGATCACACGTCGGCCGATCTGCTCGTCGACGTCGTGCCGAAGGGGGCGAAGATCGTCGTGAGCGACGTCGACGGAACGCTCACGTCCTCCGAGACGGCCGAGTATCCGGCGCTCCTCACCGGGTCTCTCCCCGACCCCCAGCCGCACGCCGCCGACGTGCTCTCGACGCTCGCGGGCAAGGGCTACCACGTCGTCTACGTGACGGCGCGGCCCGAGTGGCTCACGCTCCGCACACACGAATTCCTCGCGAAGAACGGCTTCCCGCCCGGCATCGTGCACACGACGACCGGCACGACGGGCGCGCTCGGGGGCGCCGCCGCGTCGTTCAAGTCAGAGGAGCTCACGCGCCTCGCGTCGCACGGCCTCACGATCGCGTGGGCGTTCGGTAACCAACCGAGCGACACCGACGCCTACGAAGCTGCGAAGATCGAGCCGCGCGATCACCGCGTCTTCCTCCGGGTGGACGACTCGCACGGCGGTCGGCGCATCGAGGCATACAGCGAAATTCTGCCCGTGGCGGCCAAAGAAGCTGCACTCTGCAAGTAGTCGCTGGCGCGGGACGTGCTCCCGTGACCGGCCATGAAGAACCAGAAGCAGAAGGTCCGCGAGGAACACGTCGCTCGATCCCTCATGCGGGGCGTCGAGTCAGGGACGTATCCGCGCGTGACCATCGCGCCCGTGATCGAGAGGCCGGATCCGCGCCTCTCGCGCCGATCGATCGAGGTCGACCCGTGCGATCCCGCGACGGTCCGGCTCGCCGAGATCCTCGTTCAAACGATGAACGTCTCGCCCGCGTGCGTGGGCCTCGCGGCCCCGCAGATCGGCGAGTGCGTCCGTGTGTTTTGCATGAACGTGACGGGGCACAAGAAGGCGCGCTCGTGTGCCGGGCTCGTCGTGATGGTGAACCCGAAGATCGTGCATCGGTCTGGCAACATCGTGATGCGCGAGGGCTGCATGAGCGTCCCGCACATGACCGGTGACGTCGCGCGTGCGGCAGAAGTGACCATCGAGGGCGAGATGCCCGGAAGCGGCGAGCTCGTGCGTGTCGACGCCGACGGCATCGAAGCCCGGTGTTTGCTGCACGAAATCGATCATCTCGACGGCTACGTCTTCGTCGAGCGCGTCCTCGATGCGAGCAAAGATCTGTTCAGTCGAAAGTGGTACGCCTGAGTGGTCAAGCGGGGTGTCCCCCGCAAAGGTGATGATGGGGCCCTCCCGCAGGGGCCGGGGTCGCATGGTCTCGCAGCGAACCACGATGCGGGGAAAGCAACGCGGGCCCTCATCCTGGTGGGGTGGAATCCACTGGCGCGCAACGTGCTGAGCGAAGGGTCCCATGGACGACCGCTCGATTACGTCAGCGCCCGCGCGCTTCACGTCACTCTTCGGGCTCGCGGTGCTGCTGGCCGCTCTACCCTCGTGCTCCACTGCATTCCACGCCAAGAGCTGCACGACCGACGACGAATGCGGTAGCGGCCTCGTGTGTGTGCAGTCCGACAACGGCGGCGCGTGCAACGCCGCCGAGACCGTCCCGATCCGCGTGGGGATGAGCGCGCCGATCACCGGACCGAGCCAGGAGCTCGGCACCGAGATGAAGAAGGGCATCATGCTCGCGTTCGACGGACAGAACGCGGCGGGCGGCGTGCGCGGTCGCAGGATCGTGCTCGAGTTCCGCGATGACCAGTACCAGCCGAACGCCGCCGACCTCGCGGCGCGCGACCTGCTCGACATCGAGAAGCGCGACGGGACGCCGCCGAAGTGCCCATCGACGCAGACGCCGGTCGTCACCGGTGACCCTCCCGCGTCGGACGCTCGGCTCGCGCGCGGGCCCAACGCCGTCATCGGGCTCGTCGGGAGCGTCGGAACGCCGACGATGGTGCGCACGGCGCCGATCGCCGTCGAGTCGGGGAGCCTCTTCTTCGGCGCGTTCACCGGCGCGGCGAAGGTCCTGCGCGACAACATGTGCGGGGCGTGCAAGCGCTACATCTTCAACGTGCGCGCCAGCTACGCGCACGAGGCGCGCGCGACGCTCGAGTACTTCCTCAAGCTCCGCGTGCCCGACGCGAAGCACCTCATCAGCTTCGACCAGAACGACTCGTTCGGTCAGGCGGGCTACGACGGGCTCACCAGCGCGTGGACGGCGATCTCCGGCGGCCCGCCCTCGGCGCCAATCCCGCGCTTCCGCTACACGCGCGACGACTCGTCGAGCGTCCCCGCGCAGATCTCCGCGACGACGGGGTACCTGTCGCAGATCCTCCAGGGCGACACGAACAACCACGTGATCGGCATCATGATGACCGACACGTACGGGCCTGCGACGCAGTACATCCGCGGGATCCGCGATTGGCAGTACGCGAACGACGATCAGCAGACCTCGCTCAAGAAGGCGTCGCGCCTCACCGTCTGGTTCAGCAACGTCTCGTTCGTCGGTCCGAACGCGCTCGCGCAGCGCCTCAAGGACGCAGGGAAGGTGGCGACGCCCACCGGCAGCAAGCCCTACACGGACGGCGTCCTCGTCTCGCAGGTCGTACCGAACTACGACAGCGACAACAGCGACGGCGTCCGCGACTATCGGAAGGCGCTTCAAGCGACCGGCGACCAGCCGAGCTTCACGTCGCTCGAGGGTTACCTCGCAGGTCGCGTCTTCGTCGCTGGGCTCGTCGCCCACAAGGGACCGCTCACGCCCGACGCGCTGATCTCGACGCTCGAGCATCTGCCGCCGTTGAACCTAGGGCTCGGCGCGTCGTCCGGCTTCACGCCGGACAGCCACGACTATTCGAAGACCGTCTTCGGGACGGCCATCACCGAGAGCGGGGGATTCGAGAATCGCTACTTCTGGAGCGACGGAACCGCCATTCAGCTTTCGGAGTAGAGGCGCAAATGCGCAAAGCGTCTTCGTCCTCGAGCATCACGGAGGAGTCCCCGACGTCGAGGACGGCCGCGTCGGCCGTCATGACGACGACAACGACGTCGACGTCGGCCATCATGGCCGTGCCGACTCCGATGAGCGGCGTCGAGCCGTTCGGTCGCTACATCCTCTATCCGCCGATCGCGCGCGGAGGGATGGCGACCGTCCACCCCGCGCGCCAGGTCGGCGACGCCGGCTTCAGCCGCCTCGTCGCGGTGAAGCGCCTGCACCCGCAGTTCATCGATGATCCCGAGTTCGTGGCGATGTTCCACGACGAGGCGCACATCGCGTCGATGATCCACCACCCGAACGTCGTCCCCGTCCTCGACGTCGTCGTCTCCGAGAAGGAGGTCATCCTCGTCCAGGAGTACGTGCACGGCGTTCCGTTGAACCAGCTCCTCAAGGCTGCGCAGCTCTCCGGTTCGCCGATCTCCGTCGACGTCGCCGTCGCGATCCTCGCGGGCGTGCTCGAGGGGCTCCACGCCGCGCACGAGCTGAAGGACGAGCTCGGCGAGCCGCTCGACGTCGTGCATCGCGACGTGTCTCCGCAGAACGTGATCGTGAGCATCGACGGCGTTCCGCGCCTGCTCGACTTCGGGATCGCGAAGGCGCGGTCGTGCTCGCACCACACGCGCGAGGGCGTCTTCAAGGGCAAGCTCGCGTACATGGCGCCCGAGCAGATCAAGATGGAAGCGATCTCGCGGCGCGCGGACGTCTACGCGGCGGGCGTGCTCGCGTGGGAGCTCTTCGCGAACCGCCGCTTTTACCGCGGTGAGAGCGACATCGACTTCGTCTCGTCGATCATCAAGGGCGCGATGCCGACGATCAGCCAGGTGCTCCTCGAGGGCCCCGCGTGGGTGCTCGAGGATCGCGCCGACGCCGTCACCTCGCTCGATCCGGTCGTCGTTCGCGCGCTCAAGCCGAACGCGGCGGAGCGATTCGCGACGGCGCTCGAGATGCGCGACGCGCTCCTCGCGGCGCATCCGGCGGCCAGCGCGAGCGACGTCGCCGAGTGGGTGAGGATCGCCGGCGCCGAGCTCCTCGAGCAACGCAAGAAGCTCCTCGCCTCGACCAGCATGGACGAGAGCTCGCGATCGCACTCGCGCATCGCGGCGGCGACGCGGACCGCGCCGATGCGCTCCTCGCAGCCTCCCACCATGCCCACGCCGTCGTCGAGCATGGCGCTCCCCATCGGGACTCCGCTGCCGATCTCGGGCCCTGCGCTGATCGGCGTTCGCCCGCCGCAGCGCTCCTTCGGCGCGATCGGCGGCGCCGTTCCGCGCGGCGCGCTCCTCGGGATGTGCGCCGGCCTCCTCCTCATCGTCGGCGTGCTCGCCGGCGTCCTCTTCGTCCGCGGTCGCGACGAGAACAAGCGCGTCCCGCAGACGGTGCGCGAGGAGCCACCGATCACGATCGTGCCGACGCTCACGTCGGCCGAGCCACGCCCCGACGCGATCATCCTGCCGACGCCGACGCTTCGGCCTGCGAAGACGTCCGAGACGGTGTCTGCGCCGGTCGTGCAGACGCCGCCGCCGCGATGGACGCCTCCGCCGCGCGCTCCGGCGCCGCCTCCCCCGCAGGCCGTCGCGCCCGCGCCCGCGCCGCCTCCGCAGACCGCTGCGCCCGCCGCGAAGGTGGACTGCAATCCGCCGTTTTACTTCGAGGGCTCGAAGAAGGTCTTCAAGCCGAGCTGTCTCTAGAGAATCGAAAAGGAGCCGATCATGATCGTGCGTAGGGAGATCGTCTCTCTCGTCGTCGCCACCTGTGCGTTCTTCTCTCCGGCGACGTCGATGGCGGCGTCGAAGGAAGAGTGCATGGACTCGCACGGGCGCGGCCAGGACATGCGCGATCGCGGCCAGCTCGTACGCGCGCGTCAGATGTTCGTCGCGTGCGCGCAGAGCTCGTGTCCGGCGCTCGTCCAGGGCGACTGCGCGCGCCTCGGCGAGGAGCTCTCGCACCTCGTGCCGACGGTGACGTTCGGCGCGCGTGACGCGGCGGCCGGCGATTTGCCGAACACGACGGTCTACGTCGACGACGTCCTCATGACGTCGCGCCTCGATGACGGCCGATCCCACGAGGTCGACCCCGGCAAGCACATGGTGCGCTTCGTCCACGGGGGCAAAGAGACGACGGTGAAGATCGTGCTGAATCAAGGCGAGAAGGGCCGACTCGTCGTCGCGACGTTCGTCGAAGAGGGCGCGTCTGCGCCCGCGTCGTCGTCGTCGTCCTCCTCCTCCTCCGAGTCGTCGGCGCCGAAGCGATCGGTCTTCCCGCTCGTCGTCGCCGGCGTCGGCGGCGCGGCGGCGATCACCGGTGGCGTGCTCTTCGGGATCGGCATGAGCGGCGTCCCCGGGAACTGCAACTCCGGCAGTCACGAGTGCGCCGCGCCGCCGGGCGACTCGTCGATCGACAAGGCGCAGAGCTCGATGTCGCTCGCGAACGTCGGCGTGATCATCGGCGGGGTCGGTCTCGTCACGCTGGTCTCCGGGCTGGTCTGGTACTTCGCGACCCCGCCGACCTCGTCTGCGCGCGGCTACGCGCCGTCGCCGTTCATCACGTTCTGAAGGAGCGAGAGCACATGCCTGACATCATCCATAGGCTCGCGATGAACGCGCCGCGCGACGAGGTCTTTCGCGCGCTCGACGAACGCTCGCTGCTCGGCAACTTCGAGCGCATGGGCATCACGCTCGTGCGCATGTACTCGACCGACGGGGAGCGCGCCGCGTGGCGCTGCACCGACGGTCCGCCCGAGTGGATCGGCACGGACATCGTCGTCGATCTCGAGATTCGTCGACCGCGCGACGATGGTCTCGTTCTCCCACAAGAATTGGAGCGAGCCGACGCTCTTCATGGCGACGTGCGCGACGTCGTGGGCGCGGACGCTCTTCCGCGTGAAGCGTTGGGTCGAGACGGCCGAGCCCGAGGACGTCGCCTGCTGACGCAGCGCCGCATGGTATGGTCGCGCCCGAAGAGGGCTCCGACCGTTGCCGCGCCGCATTCGTGCATTCGCCGTCGCATTCGCGCTCGCTCTCGCGTCGAGCTCGGCGATCGCTGCGGAGGACGAGGCTCCCGCCGAGTATCGCGCGCTCGCCGCTGAGGCGTACGACGAGTTCCAGCGAGGCAACTATCCCGAGGCGCTCGCCCTCTTCGAGCGCGCCTTCCGAGTGCATCCCTCCGCGCGCGTTCTCCGTGCGATCGCGAAGTGCCAGTTCGAGCTCCGGCGGTACACGGACAGCATCGCGTCGTGCGACGCGGCGCTCGCCGCGGAGCGGGATCCGCTCGGCGAGGGTTTGCGCGCCGACGTGCTGGAGCTTCGCGAGCGCGCACTTCGGTTCACCGGGACGGTCGCGGTCGAGGTGGATCCGCCTCTCGCCAGGGTCTCGATCGACGGTCAGCCGCGCGAGCTCGCGCCGGAGCTTCGCCTCGATCTCGGCCGCCACACGATCGAGGTCAGCGCCGACGGTCGCGCGACGCTCCGACGAGAGATCGTCGTCGAAGCCGAGAAGCACCAGGTTCAGGCGTTCCGCCTCCTCGTCCCCGTCGCGCCGCCACCTCCGCAAGCGAGCCACGCGCTCGGGTACGCCGGCGCGGGCGCGATGCTCGGGATCGGGCTCGGCGGCCTCGTCGGATTGGCCCTCTGGTTCACGAATCGATCGTCGGCGGTCAACGATTGCAACGCCGCCGCGACGCGCGGCGCGCAGTGCGACAACGCCTCGGCGGTCGCGACGGAGCGCGACGTGTCGATCGCATCCGTCGTCGTGTCATCCGCGCTGATCGCTTCCGCCGCCGTCGTCTTCATCCTCGTCGCGAAGCAGCCGGCACGGGCGGCGTCGCGATGAGCAAGCGCGCGCTCGGCGCCGTCGCCGTCACGTTCGTCGTGCTCGCGTGCACGACGCCGCAGGTCTCCGAGAACACGAGGAGCGCGTGCGTGAACGGCTACGACGACGACGGCGACGGACGCGTCGACTGCGCGGACGACGAGTGCCGCGAGGCCGGCTTCTGCGAGGCGTCGCTCGAGGCGTGCACGAACGACGCCGACGACGACGGGAACGGCCTCGTCGACTGCGAAGATCGCGGGTGCATCGACGGCGGCTTCTGCGAGCCGCGCGACGTGGCGTGCACGGTCGATCCGCAGTCGGGCTGCCCGCGCGGCCTCATTTGCTCCGCGGACGGCAACGAGACGACGGGCAAGCACTGCATGCTCCCCGGCACGACGGAGATCGATCGCGAGTGCAAGGGCCCCGGGACCTGCCGGCCGGGTCTCCATTGCTTCGGCGTGTGCCGTCGCATCTGCCAGAACGAGCTCGACTGTCCCCGCGAGACGTTCTGCGTTCGCAACGCGCGGACGAAGTTCGGAACCTGCTCGATCGCGTGCGTGCCTGCGCTCCGCGGGAGCGGATGTCCGAGCGGCGACTGCATCCCTCCGCACGCCTTCGAGGTGGGCTTCGACGAGTTCGATCTCGCGGGGATTTGCGCCGATCCGATCCAGTGGAAGGGGCGCGTCCAAGAGGGCGAGCAGTGCGACGATCCGCCGTCGATCACCAAGCTCGGCGGCATGTGCGCGCCGGGTCTCGTCTGCTTTCCGGAGCCGAACGGCACGCCGCGCTGCCGAACGACCTGCGGCATCACGCAGGAGGGGCACGTCTTGCTCGCGTGCGCGAACCCTGCGCATACGTGCGCGCTCGCGTACCCGCTCGATCAGCGACCGGTGCTCGAGAGCCAGCTCCTCATGGGGATCTGCGCGCCATGAGGACCGTGATTTTCGGCGCCATCGCTGCGTGTCCGCTCGCGCTCGCCGCCGCGTGCACGACGATTGACGATCCGAAGACGATCGTGCCGCCTTCGGACGCGGGGCCCGACACGTCCTTCGCGACCGGCGCGGACGGCGCCGTCGTGAGCCCGTGCACGCGTCGCCACAACTGGGCGATCCGAGGCCTCCCAGCGTCGTTCTTCCCGGGGCCGAAGGAGGGCACCGGCGCGTGGGGCCTCGGCGACTACTTCAAGTCGCTCGATACGAACGAGACCGTCATCTTCGACGCGTACGTCGCGGGCACAGCCGACGAGCTCCGCGGGCGTCGCGTGACGATTGGCGAAGAGCCGAACGCGAACCTCGAGACACTCACGAACCTCTTCATCCTTCGCCGCGGCTGCGACGACCAAGGCGGAAACTGTCTGCCTGGAATGTGGGTGCCCGTCTCGGGCACGGTCGTCGTGACCCGGCTCGAGCCTCGGAACGGCTCGTCGGTCGAGATCCACGCCGACAAGCTCGTCCTCCGCCGCGCGACGCGCAAAGGCTCGGAGTGGGTCTTCGACGACATGGGGCCGGACGCGTGCGAGTTCTACTCGCGCCTCACGTTCGCGGGGGCGACCGTCGCCCCGTCGTCGACGTGCGGAAAGCAGTCGTACCCCGAGTGTCCGTTCGCGGCGAACGCCGACCAGCGGCACCCGAAGTAGGGCGCGTCCTCCGCAGCCTGGGCGATTTTTCGAAGAATCGGTGCGACCGATCGGGCGCGCGTCCGTCAACGGGGCGCTCCAGGCCCCAATGGCCGGAAGCCCAGGAGATTCATGCTTTCTCGTGTCGCCGTCGTCGTGTCCGCCGCGCTCGTGGTCGCGGCCTGCTCCTCTTCTTCGTCCAAGACCGATCCGCCCGCCAACCCCGCCGGCAAGACCGACGGCGGAAAGGCGGGGAGCGCGAGCAAGCCCGCGCCCAAGCCGAAGCCGAAGACCGCGGCGCTGAAATCGAAGGCGGGCAAGACGCCGCCGATCAGCGCCATCGGGAAGGGGAAGCAGTCGAAGCCGCCCGCCGGCAAACTGAGCGTCCCGATCAACGACGTGGACGTCTACACGTTCCAAGAGTCGTACGACGACGAGGCTCAGGCCGAGACGATTCTATTGGGCGTACGCCGAGAACGTCGGGACGTTCCTCTGGGTCAACGGCAACGTCACGTGCGACGACGGAACGACCGACGCGAACGGAGCGTTCCTCATGGAGGTGAAGCCCGACGGGACCGGCTCGTGGCTCTTCTCCCTCGCGGGGTGTCCCGCGGACGACCTGTACGGCTGCGACTTCGACGCGGACGGCAACGAAAAGACGTGCGGGACGTGCACCCTCGATGGCGACGCGATCAAGTGCGTCGCCGACTCCTAGGACTCGCGCAGGTTCGCGCTCCTAGAGGACGCGCTCGAGGCTGAGGTCGATGCGGCTCCCGACGAGCATCACGAGGCTCTCGCACGCGGACGGCGAAGCGCCGATGCGCCTGCCGAGCGCCTCGCGGAGCGCGTCGACCAGCGCCTCTTTGGCGTGTTGGATCCATCGCGCGGCGGTCGCGCGGTGGACCTGATAGAGCGCGCCGATCTGATCGATCGTGAGGCCGTCCACGACGTGCGCGCGGAGGACGAGGCGCTCTTCGGAGCCGAGCTTCGCGGCCGCCTCGGCGAACGCCGCCTTCACGTCGTCCATGTGGGTCTCGCGGAGGTACGCCACGTCGGGTGCGTCGCTCGCGTCGGCGAGGCGCTCGAACGCCTCCGCGTCGGTCTCGAGCTCCGTCTGGCTACCTTCGCGCAAGCGGTCGTACGCGAGGCGCATCGCGACGACGCGGACCCACGCGCCGAGGGGCCCCGTCCCGCGGAAATCGAGGAGGCGCGCGCGGCCGTCGTCGTTGCGCGCGCTCGGCAAGAGGAGGCGCTCGCGGACCGCCTGGCGAACCTCGTCGACGAGCTTCGGATCGGGACGCATTCGCGCGAGCGTCCTCGGCATCGGCTCGATCATCGTTCGTTCGAGCTCGGCGAGCGCCGCGAGGTCACCGTGGACGCACGCGAACGCGAGCGCGAGGTCGTCGAGCGCGAGGTCGTCGAGCGTGCCGGTGCAGACGGAGGCGACGTGCGCGGCGAAGGCGAGGGGGTCGACGGCGGGCGCTCTCGCGATCGCGCGGCGGAGCCGTGCCCCGGCGGTCTCGTCCTCCGCCTCCGACGCCGAGGCGCCGAGCGCTTCGTGAAATCGGCGCCCGATCGCGCGTTCGTGTTCCATCGAGGATGCCACGCTCTAGAACGATGACTATAGGACACCTATTCGAACGAATGCCTCCCTGCGCATCGCCAGACGAGCTCCTCGACTACCTCGCCGGTCGCCTCGACGCGCGCGGGACCGCGCAGATGCGCGAGCACGTCGCCGGATGCTCGTCGTGCCATGCGATCGCGTGCGACCTGGTCCACGCGGCGGCGCGAGGGGGAGCGCGACCTCCGCGCGCGCGGGTCCAGAGCTACGCGCTCGAGCCCGGCGGCGTCGTCGCGGGCCGGTACGAGCTCGAGTCCTGCCTCGGCGAGGGCGGCATGGGCTCCGTGTGGTCCGCGGTCCGCCGCGACGACGGTGCGCGCGTCGCGATCAAGCTCCTCAAGGGCTTCGGCGTGAACGCGCGGCGTCGGTTCCAGCGCGAGGCGGCGATCGCGTCGTCGCTCGTCCACGACGAGCTCGTACGCGTGCTCGAGGTCCTCGACGACGTCGAGGCCGGGTGTCCCGCGCTCGTGATGGAGCGCCTCGAAGGAGAGCCGCTCTCCGCGCGCCTTCATCGCGGTCCGCTGACCGCCGGCGACGCCCGCACGATCGGCGCCAGCGTCGCGCGAGCGCTCGTGTATGTGCATGATGCATCCATTGTCCACCGCGACTTGTCGCTCGCGAACGTCTTCCTCGTCGCTGGCGGCGTGAAGGTGCTCGACCTCGGGCTCGCGACGCTGCTCGACGAGTCGGCGGGTGGCGTCGCCACGCGAATCACGCGCACGGGACAGGTGGTCGGGACGCTCTCCTGCATGGCGCCGGAGCAGATGGCCGGCGAGCGCGCGACGAGCGCCGTCGACGTCTGGGCGCTCGGCACGATCCTCCACGCGTCCGTCAGCGGCGCTCCGCCGTTCGCGGGTCGGACGGCGGCGGAGCTCCTCCGCGCGATCGCGACGAGCGCGCCGGCCCGCCTCGACGTGCCTTACGCCGATCTCGTCCTCGAGATGCTTCGCGCGGCGCCGTCCGAGAGACCGTCGATGCACGAGGTCCGCTCCGCGCTCGTTGGTGCAGGGCCAGGCGCGCGCTAGGCTGCGGCCGTGCCGCTCGAAGACGCAGACACCGAGCTCTCCGCGCGCGGCGTCGACCTAGGGCCGTTCGTCCTCGAGGATCGGATCGGCGTCGGCGGCATGGGCGCTGTCTTTCGTGCCCGCGATCGCCGATCGGGCGAGCGCGTCGCCGTGAAGATCCTGCGCGAGAAGAAGCCCGAGCTCGTCCGGCGCTTCGCACGCGAAGCGCGGATCGCGGCGTCCCTCCGTCACCCGAACGTCGTCGTCGTCCACGAGATCCTCACGCCCGAGGCCGGGGCACCGGCGATCGTGATGGAGCTGCTCGAAGGCGAGTCGCTCGCGGCGCGCCTCGCGCGCGAGGAGAAGCTCGCCGCTTCAGCGCTCGTCCCCATCGCGCGCGCGATCGCCGATGCTGTGAACGCGGCGCACGCCCGCGGCGTCATTCATCGAGATTTGAAGCCCGACAACGTCTTTCTCGTGAAGGGCGACGTCGTCAAAGTGCTCGACTTCGGGATCGCGAAGCTGACGGCGCCTTCGGCACCTACCCAGACCGGCGCGCCGCTGACCGAGACCGGTGAGATCCTCGGCACGCCGCAGTACATGGCGCCCGAGGTCATCTTCGGCGAGGCCGAGATCGACGCGCGCGCGGACGTCTGGTCGCTCGGTGTCATCATGTACGAAGCGCTCGCAGGCGCGCGGCCGTTCGACGGCGAGAACGCCGGTCAGGTCTTCAAGGCGATCGCGCTCGATCCGCACGTGCCGCTGGAGGAGCGCGCTCCAGACGCGCCTCTGGCGCTCTCGCGTCTGGTCGAGCGGATGCTGGCGCACTCGCGGGCGGAGCGCGTCGCGAGCCTCGACGAGGTGGCACGAGCGCTCTCCGAGCTCGACGCCCACGAGCCTGCGCGCGCGCGCACGGAGCCGCCGCCACGCCCACGGCCCTACGGCGCGCTCGCGGCGGTGGCGTGTGCGGGGGTCGCCGCGGTCGCGCTCGCGTTCGCGCTGAACGCCAAGCCAGCGCCTCCTGCCGTAGCGAGCGCGGTCGTCGCGTCCGCACCAGCGGAGCCATCGGAGCCAGCGAGCCCTCCGAGCGCCTCGTCCGCCCCTCCGATCGCGTCGGTCGCCGCCTCCGCTGCGCACAGGTCTGCGCCTCGCGTGCTCGCTCCTTCACCGAGGTCGAGTCTCGCACCCACCCCTCCACCGCCTTCGGCGAGCAGCGCGTCTCCAGCGCCGAGGCACCGCTCCGGCGATCTCAAACCGGAAGAGCTCTAACTCCGACCAGCCCGCCGATCGCCCCTGAACGTCGCGACGTCCGCGACCGTTCTCCCGAGTGGTGCCCGAAGAACCGCAGCGTCGTCGCACGGTCGCTCGGACGCTCGTTGTCGCTTGGTTCGTCGCGATGACGGCGATCTCGGCGGTCTTGCTCGGGCGACACCTTCTCGCCTTTCCGCAGCCCGCCGACGATGCCGGTCAGCTTCGGACGCTCGCTTCGGACACGCGCGTGATGAGCGTCGTGCACGTCCTCTACGCCCAGTGTCGCTGCTCACAGCGCATCGTGGACCACCTCGTCACCTCGGAGCGACCCCACGGGGTCGTCGAGACCGTGCTCCTCGTCGGAGACGACGACGGTGCTGCCGCGCGGCTCGTCGCTCACGGCTTTCGCGTCGTGACGACGACGGTCGACGAGCTCGGGTCTCGGTGGCGCGTCACCGCAGTTCCTCTCCTCGTGGTCATCGCGCCGGGTGGGCGCGTTCGATACGTCGGTGGATACGCGGCGCGCAAGCAAGGCCCGGATCCGCAGGATCTCGCGATCATCGCGATCGCGCGCGGCGAGGGTCGGTTGTCGTCATTGCCTGTGTACGGATGTGCAGTCGCGGGGGAGGTCGCCGAACGTCTCGGCGCGAAAGGGGTCTTTTGATGTCGCTCGTTCGTTACTTGCTCCTACCGCCGATCATCACGGCGTTCGAACGGAGCTACCTCGGCAGGGTCAACCGCATCGCGCTCGGATTCTTCGCGCTGCACGTGCCGGTCCTCGTCGCGATCGCGTGGCTCAACCGAACGAACGCGCCGCTCGCGCTCGCGTTCTCGCTCCTCGCGTTTGCAGGGCCGGCGATCGCGTACAAGACGTTCGACAATCCGCGGCATGTGTCGGTCGCATACGGCGTCGCCGCGATGTTCTTCGGCGGGCTCTTGGTCCACTTCGGTCAAGGACCGATGCAGATCGAGATGCACTTCTACTTCTTCGCGCTCGTCGCGATGCTGACGGTGTTCGCGAACCCCCTCGTCATCGTCGCTGCCGCGGTCACCGTCGCGTTGCACCACTTGGTGCTCTGGTTCCTCGTCCCGCGGTCGGTCTTCAACTACGACGCGGCCGTTTGGGTCGTCGCGGTGCACGCGGCGTTCGTCGTCTTGGAGTCGATCGCCGCCGTCTACATCGCGCGGAGCTTCTTCGAGAACGTGATCGGCCTCGAGAAGATCGTGGAGCGCCGCACCGCCGAGCTCGACGGCCGCAATCGTGACATGCGCCTCGTCCTCGACAACGTCGAGCAAGGCTTCGCGACGGCGTCGCGCGACGGCGCGCTCGCGGCGGAGCGTTCGCGCGCGTTCGATCTCTGGTTCGGCAAAGATGAGACGAACGTTCTTCGACGCCTTCGCCCGCCGCTCGCCCGACTTCTCTGCGCAGTTCCGCGCCGGCTGGGAGCAGCTCGTCGAGGAAGACCCGATCCTACCGCTCGATGCGCTGCTCGAGCAGATGCCGAAGATGCTCGTCGACGGAGAGGTCCACTTCTCGGTGGCGCTCCTTCCGCTCGACGGCTCGTACCTCGTCGTCGTCACCGACGTGACCTCCAAGGTCGCGGGAGAGCGCGCGGAGCGAGAGCGTCTCGAGGTGCTCGAGCTCGTCGAGCGCGTGCTCGCGGACCGCGGGAGCGTTCGCGAGTTCTTCGAGGAGGGCAACGAGCTGATCGCGAGCATTTTCAGCGGTGATTCCTCGGACATGGCGGCGCTCAAGCGTCGGATCCACACCCTCAAGGGCAACGCCGGGATCTTCGGGCTCGAGAGCGTCGCGGGGCTCTGCCACGACCTCGAGACGCACATCAGCGAAGAAGGTGCGGCGCCGCGCGCCGTCGTCGAGCGCCTCGCGGCGCGCTGGTCTCGCGTGGTCGAAGTCCTCGAGCGGATCATGGGCGATCGCAACGACATCATCGAGCTCGACGTGCGCGAGCACGAGGCGCTCGAGGCCGAGGCGCTGCGCGCGGCCGCGGAGCTCGCCGAGCGCGTTCGGTCGCTCAAGCTCGAGCCGACGAGGAAGCGCTTCCGCCGCCTCGCCGAGCACGCGCATGCGATCGGCGAGCGTCTCGGAAAGGCGGTCGAGGTCGTGACCGAGGGCGGCGACGAGCGCGTCGATCCGCACCGGTGGGGCCCGTTCTGGCGCTCGCTCGTCCACGCGGTCCGCAACGCCGTCGACCACGGCATCGAGGCGCCCGAGGAGCGCGTGGAGGCAGGCAAGCCGACGCGAGGCAAGATCGTGCTTCGATCGCGCATGGCGGGCGATCGCTTCGTGATCGAGATCGTCGACGACGGTCGCGGGATCGACTGGGAGCGCGTGCGCGCACGTGCCAAGGCGGCGGGCTTCGCCGCCGAGACGGACGCCGACCTCCACGACGCTCTCTTCCGCGATTCGATCTCGACGGCGAACGAGGTGAGCGAGATCTCCGGACGCGGCGTGGGCATGGGCGCGCTCCTCGAAGCGACGCGCGAGCTCGACGGCGACATCCGCATGTCGTCGAGGCCAGGTCAGGGCACGACCGCACGCATCTCGTTCCCGAGCTCGTCGATGGCAGCGTTCCCGCGCACGTCGGAGCGACGCCTCTCGGCCTTCCCGCGGGTGGCGAACGGCTGACTCATCGGCTCCGCGCGCGTTCGGTTCGGATCGCGCATGGCTGGCGCCGTCGTCGTACGGCGGCGAGGAGGACGACGACGATCGCGGCGAGCGCTCTCTCGTCCCGCGCGCCCGCTTCGCAGCTGCACCCCGCGCGCGGACGAACGGGCAGCTCCGCGGGGACGGGCGCGTTCTGGACTGCGACGGGTGCCGGCGCCGTCGCCGGCGGGCTCGACGAGGTCACCACCGCCGCCGCGGCTGGCGGCGCCATCCGCGCGGTGACGAGCGAGGTCATGACGGCGTCGCCCTTCTCGGAGAGCGCCTTCCACTCGGCGTCGTGCTCCGCTCCCTTGAGCAGATGCATGACGAGGTCGTTCCCGCATCGCGCGTAGTGATCGCGGAGCGCGAGCGCGTAGTCGTGCAGCGGATTCTTGTCGCCGACGAGGAACACGACACGCGCCTTCGTCGTCGGGCAGTCCGATGGGCTCGGCCAGATCCCGCCGCCGTGGATGACGATGCCAGCGAACGTGCGCTCGATCTCCTGCGTGCGCATGCCGATGTACGACGCGCCGCCGGACCATCCTGCGATCCACATGCGATCACGATCGATCGGCCGCGCCGCGGCGAGGCGATCGACCTGCGCGACGATCCACGACGGGTCGCCGTTCCACCGCCACCAGCTGTCCTTGCACCCGAGCTTCGCCGGGCACGCGAGCGACAGGAGCGCGACGTCGCGCGGCGCTGCGAAGCGCTCCCACGCGCGGTGGAGATCGGGGGCCATGTGCCCCCAGTCGCCGTGGAGCGTCACGAGGAGCGGCACCGGCTCGGTCCCTTCTGGGACCGTCGCGAGGCATCCTTCGCAGAGGTCGCCCACCTTCTTGCGCGGCGCTGCTGCTTCGGCCGCGCTCGCGCACGCGAGCAGCGCCACGACGGCGGCGGAGGCGCACGCCACCTTCAAAGACGCCTCGTCATCTCGATGGAGAAGGCGGGCCAGAACGGCGTCTTCACTTCGGTGGCGCCTGGTTCGACGACGAACCACGGCGACGTCGGATCCGGGGCCAGCACCTGGAAGCTCTGCGCCGGCATGAAGCTCTGACCGAGCAGCAGGGCGCGTCGCCCTCGCTCGTCTTTCGCCACGTCGAGGACGAGGACCGCGTGTCCGAAGGGCTGACCCGTCATCACGAAGAAGTCGCCGGCGCGAAGCTCCGCGAAGGGCACGCGCGTGGAGTCTCGCTCGAGCGATCGCGTGCTCGCATAGGCGAACACGTCGTCGAGGTACGAACGGAAGAGCGCGTGATCGTCGCGTCGCGCGGCACCCGACGGCTGCAGCACGACTCCTGCGCCGCGCACGACGACGCGGTCGCCCGCGACGTAACGGGCGTAGGGGATCGACGTCCCGGAGAGCGCCTTGTACGCGATGTCGCGCTCGCCGCGCCCGTACCGCCACTCCGCGTGCATTCGGATGACGGCGTCCGCGCATTGCTGGAGGTCTTTGTCGCCGACGTCGATGTCGACGATGGCCGCGACGTTCGGGTGGCGCCCGTCGTTGTAGAGAGGTGCACCGCGGTAATCGACGACCTTCGTGCCTGCGGGGAGGAGCGGCAGGGTGCGGAGGAACGCGCCGAAGGATCCTTCTTCCGTGTCGACGCGCGTGAAGCCGCGCGGCGGCTCGAAGCGCACGTCGAGACGACCCTCCGCGGTCGGTCTCCAGGGATAGCTCGCGGAGGGACGAGCAGCGGCCTTGGGAGGGGGCTGGAGAGACGCGGACGCCGCGGCGACGGCGTTGGTCGTCCGCGCGGGCTCGGCCTTCGCGGGGTCGGGCGCGCGGCATGACGCGACGAGGCAAACCACGAGCGCGAGGGAAGAGCGGGGAGGCATCGCCGGATCGTCGTCGGAGGACGCTCGGAGTGTGACACGCGGAGGGAAAATCGAGCGATTTTCGCTATCGGCCGCGGAGGCGCGCGAGGAAGCGCTTGTCGAAGACCCCGTCCACGCGGATCGAGTAGCGGAAGTACGGGTCGGCGTGGACGCCGTGAAAGTCCATGTCGGAAAACCAGTAGATCGGCGCGTCGACGACGATCTCGTTCGAGCCGTCGGGGGCGAGCAGGTAGAAGCGCTTGTGCCGATCTCCGGCCAGCGGCGCGCCGCGCGAAGGCTGGAAGCTGATCGATTGCGCGACGCCGAGCGCCTTGCCCGGCTCGCTGTCGCGATGCGCCGGCGCGTGATCGTTGGGCATCAGCCCGAAGACGACGGCACGCCCGATCTCGGTGAACGGCAGCGACTCGATGAACGCGACGGTCTTCGGGAAGACGCGCCGCGCCTCTTCACCGAAGTCTTTGCCTTCCCCCGAGTGATTGTCCTCCCAACGCTCGTTCTCGAGCAGGTGGTAGCAGACCTTCCAGGGGAAGTAGACGCCGTGACGGAGCTCGAGCCAGCGCATCTGCGCCTTGGTGAGCGGATGATCCGTCTCGTCGCCGAGGGCGACCGTCTCGGGCTTGTCGAGATCGAAGTCCTTCGGATCCGCGTCGCCGAGCGCGATCAGCGCCTCGAGCTCGTCGCGAGGCAGCGCGCGAATGACGTGCATGTAGTCCCGGTAGGGATCCTTCTCGACCGAAGGCGCGCAGACGCCCATCCACTTGAGGCTCCCACCCGTGTAGGAGGATTCGACCTCGGCGAGTCCACGCGTGAGCTCGTCGTGGAGCTCGTCGAAGCAGGTGATGTCGAGGAAGGGCGAGAGATCCACGTACGGTCGCCCGAGGACGCCGCAGTGCTTCTTCGCAGGCGCCTTGGGCTCGTCGAGGCGCGAATCGACCATGGCGACGAAGGCTTGCGCGCCCTCCTCGACCTCGGTGTAGCGCGGCTCGCGCGGGAGCGAGATCGCGCCTCGATGCTGGCGCTCACACGCGACGCGATCCTCCTCGTAGACACGCGACCAGAACGAAAGGACGTCGTCGATGTCGCCGCCTTCGCGCGCGTACGTGCTCGCGATGACGTGCGTTCGCTCCGGCGAAAGGGGGAAGATCGTGAACGTGAGGAGATAGTCAGGCTGGAGCGAGGTGAGGAGATTCGGGAAGCGCATGGCGTCCCGGACGACGCGCCGGTCCTCCTCGGGCACGAGGAGCGCGCGTCCGCGGAGCTCGCCCGAGACGGACACCGTCTCCTTCTCCGCCACGATGGGCATGAGGCCGCCGAGCCACGGACCAGAGAAGGGCGTCCACGTCTCGGCGCGCGCCGAGGGCGTGATGGCCTCGAGCGCGGGATGCACGGTGGGAAAGTGAAGCGACTCCTGGAAGTTCTCGACGACGATCTTCCAGTCGGCTTCGACGTCGTACGCGACGCGTCGCGCGCGGAGGAGGTTCGAGAGATTGGCGCGCGCGAGCCACGGCGGCGCTTCGCCGTACGCCTCGGCGAGGGGAGGGGCGTCGCTCGAGAGCGTCACGAAGAGGAACCCGCTGTGCTGCTCGAGGCGCACCGGCGAGAGATTGTCCGACTTGGCGCACGCGCGTCCGTCGAGCTCGAACGCGAAGCCGTGGTACGGGCAGACGAAGCGCTCGGTCGATCCTTCGGCTCGATCGACGAACGCGGCGCCGCGGTGCGGACAGACCGCGTGGAACGCCCGGAGCACGTCGTCGGCGCCGCGAACCACGACGACGCCCGCGCGGGTGAGCGGCGCGCGCAGGAACGAACCGCGCGCGGAGAGATCCTCGACGCGCCCCACGCAGATCCACTCGCGCTCGAAGATCCTCGAGCGCTCCCGCGCGAAGCGAGCGGAGTCGCCGTAGACGCTCATCGCCGTTCCCCCGCAGCGTCTTCGGGTCGCTCCGCGCCGCTCATCCGCCGTCTGCTGCGTCGCGCGCGTCGCCCGCGGCGTCTTCCTCGGCGCGCGCGTCCGGTTGCGCTCCGTCCTCCGCGCCGCTCTCTCTCTCGCCAGCCTCGCTCCCGGCTTCTGCCGCGCCGCACGCGAGCTTCTTCGCGGCGGCGGCGAGGGCGTCCTTGCACTCTCCATCCTTCGCGTCGACAGCCGTCGCGTTGTCCGGGAGCGGCGGACAGAGCGTCGAGACGTAGAGATCCTCGCCGACCCGGAGGCACGCCGCGGGGCACGCCGCGGAGACGCCCGCGCCGCTCACGACCTCGATTGGGCCGTACTCCTCGAGGCAGCCCTCCTCGGCGTTCCACCTTTGTGCAGTATACACATAAAAGCGCGAGTCCTCGCAGGCCGCCGCCGCTGCGAGCGCGACGAGCGGAAAAACGGCGAAGACGTAGCCCGAGCGCGGCCGGGCCGCGGAGAAGGAGCGCGCGCCCATCAGAAGACGACCGATCCGAGTGCGAGGAAGGTACGACCGTTCTGCGCGACGGTCGTCTGCCGGAACTCCGCGCTGGCAGGGACGGACCAGCGCGTGTCGAAGGCGTTGTAGACGCCGAACGAATACGAGAGGCCCCAGCGCTGTTCGGTGCCCGACAAGACGACGTCCCAGAGGAACACCGGCGGCGTGCGGCCCTGCGGCGGCGCGCCGGGCACGTCCTCGTCGTTGCGATCGGCGCGCGGGCCCTCGAAGGTGACGCGGTTCATCAAGAGGAGCGCGCGGCCGAGGATCGGAACGCCGCCGCGCACGGAGCCGAGGTGGTTCGGAGCGTTCGGCACGTCGCGAAAGCCGGGCGCGCGGCTCAGGCTGAAGAGATCGCCGATCGAGCGCGATTTCAGGTACCGCGTCTCTTGGAAGGCGTAGGACGCCCCGACCATCCAGCCTTCCTTCCACTCGCGCCGAAGCTCCGCCTCGGCGCCGAGCGTGCCGACTGGCTCGCGCGTGTTCTGGTAGGCGTACGCGGCCTCCGTGATCGACGCGCCGGGAAGGCTTCGGAGCGCGATGAGGTCGGTGATGTAGTTCGCGTAGGTCGAGACCGTCGCGGTCACGCTCCGCGAGAACTTGTGGCTGTACTCGATCTCGGCGGAGTAGAGGTTCTCTGGGTCGAGGCCGGGGCTCGCCGTCTGGCCGCCGCCGGCGACGTAGAAGAGCTCGTAGATGCTGGGCGCGCGGAACGCCTTGCCTGCGATGACCTTCACGTTGCCGCCGTCGTAGGGCTTCGCGACGATCGCGAGGCGCGGGTTGAGCGACGAGCCGGAGGTCGAGTACGAGTCGAAGCGCGCGGCCGCAGAGGCCTTGAGCTCCTTCATCGGCATCGCGTCGATCATCGCGTACCCGGCGGCGAGCGTGAACGTGCGCGAGTCGTCGAAGAAGCGCCCTTGCGTCTCGTTCTCCGTCCGCTGGTGCGCGAGGCCGTGGTACTGCACCTCGCCGCCGCCCGTGATGCGCAGCTCCGGGAGCGGCGCGAAGACCGCGCGCTGCTCGGCGCCGACCCACCCGCCGTCGTAGTCGTTGCGCTCGAGGCCACCCGCGCCGGGCGAGCGCGGGAATTTCCCGCGGTACGCGTAGTAGTTCACGTGCGCGCGCGTCGTGAGGACGACCGAGTCGCCGATCTTCGGCTCGAGCTTCGCTTCGACGAACGCGCGCGAGTCGGCTTGCTTCGCGCGCGCGTCGCCGAGGTTCGTCTCGTATTCGCCGGTGGGGATGCCCTTCTCGTGGGTGTGCCCCGACCACTGCACGCTGAACGCTTTGTAGAAGAAGCGCCCTTGCCACGTCGCCATGCGGAAGCCGTCGACGTCGCGCGCGTTGCCGGCGACCGAGGGCGGACCGTCCGAGGCGTACTCGCGGAAGAAGTAGTCGTTGCCGGCGGAGCGTCCCGCGGCGATCGACGTCCAGACTCCGGCGTCTTTGTCGAAGTGGTAGGTGACGCGCGCGCGCGCCCTCGCGACGCCCTCGTCGGCGACGGAGAGGCCGATCTCGCGCCCGTCCGGCGCGTCCTGTCCGTTCGTGACGAGGTTGATGACGCCCGAGAACGCGCCCGTTCCGTAGAGCACCGAGCCCGGTCCGCGCACGACCTCGATGCGCTCGATGTCCTCGAGATCCGTGCGGAGGTCGTAGCCGACGTACGACGACCAGAGCCAGTTGTCGTTCGTCGGGTGTCCGTCGACGAGGACGAGGACGCGATTGCCGTAGTCGCCGGGGCGCGAGAAGCCACGGAAGCCCACGTTCTTGTACGAGCGATCTTCCGAGACATAGACGCCACGCACGCCGCGCACGGCCTCGGCGACGTTGGGGTAGCGCATCGCGCGGAGCTCGGGCGACGGAATGAGCGTGACGGACGCGGGCGCGTCCTCGATCGGCTCGGCCACGCGCGACGCTGCTTCGACCGAGTCCGCGGTGAGGAGGACGAGATCGAGCTGCGTCTGCTCGTTGATCTTCACGTCGACCTCGCGGACGACGGGCTTGAAGCCGCGCAGCGTGACACGCACGGTGTGCTTGCCCGCGGGGACTTGGAGCACCGATGGCGTGAAGCCCTGCGTCTTGCCGTCGACCTCGATGAGCGCGTCGCGCTCGTCGGCGTTCACGACCACGGATCCGGTCTCCGCTTCGAGGTCCGCTTTGAGGCTCGTCGTCGCGTTTGCCTTCACCTGAACGCCGAAGCGTCCGAGGCGGAAGCCAGGCTTTCCGACGATGAGCGTGTGCTGTCCCGGTGACGCGGGCGCGTCGCAAGGGATTCTCGCAGAGGGGAGGGGCGTCTTCCGTGTCGAGACGCACCTGCGCGCCCGCCGTGCCCGTGACGCGGATCGTCCCGATGACGCGGACGAGCTTGAGCGAGACGGAGCGCTCGGTCCCGACGCGGAGATCGATCGACTGCGAGACCGCGTCTTGGTGGCCCGCGAGCTCGGCGATGACCGTGTATTGCCCGGGCGAGAGCGCGATTGTCTGCGGTGAAGTCCCTCGGTCGCCGAGGTCCTTTCGATTGAGGTAGATGCTCGCGCCTGGCGGATCCGTCTTCACCTCGAGGAGCGCGACGCTCCCGGCGAGCTTGCCGAGCGCCTCCTTGATGCGAGCCTTCGTCTGGACGTCGGTCTCGCCCTCGGACGCGCGCTGGTAGTAGCGGTAGGCGTCGGGGTAATCCTTGAGGTGCTCGTACGTGCGCGCGATGTTGAACATCACGTTGCGGTTGCGGACGAGGCGGTTCGACGCGAGAAAATACTGGAGCGCGCCCTTGTAGTCGGCCGCGGCATAGCGCTCCGTGCCGAGCGTGAAGAGGTGATCGGCCTCGTCGGCGACGTCGTCCGCGCGCGCGCTCCGCGCGAACAAGAACGTCACGAGCGCGACGAGGAGGATGATCGCTCCGAACCTGGATCGTCCTCGGGCCAACGGGCCCTGACTTTACGGTCGCCCGAGGCTCCTCTGCAAGCGTCAGGGAATCTCGCCGGAGACGGCCGTGAGGTCGGTGGGGACCCAGCCCGCGCCGGCAGACGCGAGCTCGCTCACGTGGTTGCCCGCGCTGCGAAAGAGGACCGCGTTGAAGGCGTCGGGGCGCACGTAGGCGGTCGGATCCGAGATCGGAGCGGCGCCGCCCGCGTTCGTCAGATCGGTCGCCCCCCATGGCCCGATACCCGCGAGCGAGAGCTCGAGGATGCGGTTCGTCGTGGTCCGAAATACGACGGCGCTCGTGGCGTCCGATCGGACGTACGCGAACGGGTTGCCGGCAGCCGGCGCCACACCTGACGCGTCGAGCACGCTGTACGTCCAACCCGTAGCGCCGCCGGCGCGGAGCTCGCAGATCGAGTTGTCAGTCGCGCGATAGACCACCGCGTTGACGCCGTCGTGGCGCACGTATCCGTACGGCGTGCCAACCGCCAAAAGCTTCTCGTCCGTCGGCTTCGCGGGCATGGCGAGGTCGAGCGGATCGCCTTTCCAATACACACCACTCCGATAGTAGAGCTCCACGATGTGGTCGTCGGCGGAGCGATAGACGATCGAGCTGTAGTGATCGGAGCGGACGTACGCGCTCGGGTCGCCCACCGGAGCCCAGTCGCCGACGCCGTTCGTGAGCTTCGTGAGGTCGCGCGCCGGTTCCCACGCGCTCGTGCGGGTCAGCTCGATGATGCGGCTGTCGGTCGACCGGTACACGACCGCGCTCACTCCGTCGTCGCGCACGTAGGCGGCGGGATCGCCGGCAGCGTCGGGCCCCGCAGTCGCGTTCGTCAAATCCGTCTCGACCCAACCCTCGGGCGCTTCGAGGATCTCGACGATGTGCCGTGTGCTCGCGTTGCGATAGACGACGGCATTCTTTCCGTCGGAGCGGGTGTAGACCGCTGGGCGACCGGCTGTGGAGGCGGGAAGCGACGCGGGGCCCCAAGCTCCAGCCATCGCGCGGAGCTCGCTTAGGCCGCCTCCCGAGAGCCGATGAACGACGGCGGGCGTCCCGTCCGCGCGTACCGACCCCACCGGATCGCCGCCGCGCGACGACCCGTTTCGCAGCGCCCACCGCGACGCCGATCGGGCTTCGGGAGCGTCGATCGCACCCGTCAGCGTCGAAAGTAGGGTGCACTTCGAGCTCGAGGCGACATAGTCGTACGCGACGCACGCGGAAGCCTGCTCGCAAGCGTATTGGCAGACCACTTCGGCGCCTGTGAAGGTCTCGTACGCGCTTCCCGTCAGCGCTCGGCCGCCGACCGCTGGTCCCGCCACCCAGCGATAGTGGATTTGTTCGAGGATCCACGGCAGGTGGTGAACGGTCGACGTGAAACGCCCGAGCGGCCCGTCCGGCGCCGACATGATTCCGGTCAGGCGTCCCTTCGCATAGAACGCGGCGCCAGGATCCGTGAACGTGTGCTTCGTGCGAAAAATCCCTGTCGTGTCGCTCGGCGAGGCGAGGGGCTCCGCTGTCGCGCGCAGGATGCCGAACTTGTCCGATTCACCCTCGGGCTCGACCCCGACCTTGTACCCGCTGAATCCATTCCCCGCATACGTCCACGCGATCGCCGAAGACGCACCCGTCGTAATGTCGCGGTCGAGCTCGACGACCGCCAGATCCGCGAAGTCGCCCGTCTCGTCGATCCGATCGTTCGTCGCGGAGTCGGTACCAGGCCGTCCGTGAACGGCGACGACGATCGCCGACCGACTCGGATCGGTCGCCGGGCCGGAGAGGTAGAACCGCGCGGTGTCGCCCGGCGCCGCGCACGAAAAGGCGGTCAGCACGAAGCGCGGCGCGACGCGGACGCCCGTGCATTTGCCGAACCAGACCGCGCGATCGTACATCCACTGCGTCGGCACCCCGCTCGGCGGCGGTGGCTCGTAGACGTCCGGTACATCCAGAATCCGCGTCGCTCGCGTTCTTCGCCGCGCCGTCGCTTCCTGCGTCGCCGCTCGACGCGGGCGTGTCCGCGACGCGGTCCCACGGATCGAGGACGAGGCACCCCGCGAGCGCGGAGGCGAGCGTCACGATCGCGAGAGGCTTCCCCTTCAAAAGCGTTACTCCGAGACGAGCCGTGACCTTCGATCCTGACAGCGGCGCGCGAGCGCCGACGTCAGCAGATCATCAGCAGACTACCAGTCAGGGTCTCAGCGCTTGACCTTGATGTCGAGCCCCGTCGGCGCCGGTGTCGCCACGGGCTTCGCCGTCGCCTGCTGCACCGGCACGCTCGTGCCCTTCGGCCGAGCCTTGGTGGTCGCCGGAGGATCCGGCGCCAGGGTGACCGTCGAGCGCACGGTCTCGTTCGACGATCCCTGAACGAGGGTCGAGTCGGCGAAGCCTTCCTTCTTGAGCACGAAGGTGCGCGGGTGGGTCGCCGTCGCCGCGCGATCGACGGTGATCTGCAGCGGCGTCGTGCCGAGGACGCCGTCGCCCTCGTAGACCGTCGCGCCCGGCGGCGTCGAATCGATATGAAGCGTGAACGACGTCGCCTGAGGCGGATCCGGAGCCGCGACGGACTGCGACGTCGAGGTGACGAGCGTCGTCGATGTCGGGTGCGGGCGGAGCGCCAAGAACCAGACGACGCCCGCCGCCACCAGGATCGCCGGCAGCAGGATCGCGATCGCGAGAGGCACGCGCGAAGGCGCTCGCGAGATCCCGGAAGGCGCGGCGACGGGACCTTCGGTGATCCCACTGATCGCAGAGATCGGCGCGATCATCGTGTGCGGGACCTTCGAGCGGTCACCGCTCATCAACAGGTCGCGCGGATCCGCAGGAGGCGGCGTGAACCCGCCCGAGATCGGCGAAACGCCGCGCGGAAGGAGGGAAGGCCCGGAGCCCGTCGGGGCGAAGCCGGCCGGCCTGCGCGTGCTCTGCGAGGTCCCGAAGACCTCCTCTTCGATCATCCCGAGCGACGCGAAGAGCTGATCGTGCGTCGGCCGATCGGTCGCGTTGCGCGCGAGGAGGTGACGGCAGAGGAGCTCGTAGCTCTCCGGCACGGCGACGTTCGGGTTCATGTCCCGCATCGGCGGCACCGGCTGCGCGAGCTTCGCGACCATGAGGTCCGCCATGCGCTCGCCGTTGTACGGGAGGCGCCCGGTCGCGCAGAGGTAGAGGATGGTGCCGAGCGCGTAGAGATTCGCTCGCGGGCGTCGCGTGGCCTTCGAACTGCTCCGGCGCCATGAAGCGCGGCGTGCCCACGAGGAAGCCGTCCTGCGTGAGGTCCTGGCCGTCGCCGGATCGCTCGATGACCTTGCCGATGCCGAAGTCGACGATCTTGACGATCTCGCTCCCGTCGCTCTCCGGCATGAGGAGGATGTTCGACGGCTTGAGATCGCGGTGGACGATCCCGCGCGCGTGCGCCTCGCGGAGGCCGCGGGCGATCTGCCGGCCGACGATCAGCGCGTCGCGGACGTCGAGGAGGCCGTGGCTCTTCAGGCGCGCGGTGAGCGTCTCTCCGGAGAGGAACTCCATCGCGATGAAGTACTGCTCGACGGCGCTGCCCCTCGATCTGCCCGTAGTCGTAGAGCGTGACGACGTTCGGGTGCTGGAGCTTCGCGAGGAAGCTCGCCTCCTGGAGGAAGCGCTTCAAGAAGTGCGACTCGTGCTCGTGGTCGCCGTCGCCTTGGACGACCTTCAGCGCGACGGGGCGATCGAGCGGCTGCTGCGTCGCGTAGTAGATGCGCCCCATTCCTCCGCGAGCGATGGCGTGGAGGATCTTGTACTTGCCGTTGACGGTGGCGCCGAGGAGCGGATCTCTCCGTCCGCTCATCACGCTGCTCTCCGCGTCAGGAGAACCCCGCGCGACATTCTGGGCTCCGTCCCCTGAGCTCATGGGGCGATTTCCCATTGTACCACGCAAAACCGGCCGTGTTTTCAGGCTTGTGCCGGCCTCATGGCCGAGCTCACGGGCAGGCGGTCGTCGATTGTGCCAGCGCTGTGACGAGACCGACGCCCTCCTCGTCGACACGTCGCGTGCCGAGCGGTGGCATCCGCCAGACGTCGGTGTGCTGCATCCGCTGGACGAGGACGCTGAGGCCGGGGGCGCCTGGAGCCAGGATCTTGGCGTTTGGGATCCCCAAATCACCGCGCGACGGCGCGACGTTGCATGTTTTCGTCGCCGCGAGCGGCGTGCCGAAGCGGAGATCGATCGTGGTCGGGACGGCGGTCCCGGGACGATGGCAGTGCGAGCATCGTGCGTGCAGGATGGCGCGCGCGCGCGCGCTTTCCGGCGTCTTCGACGCTGGCGCGGGGAGGGGCTCGACTTTCGGAAGCGCCGACGCAAAGAGCCCGACGTGATCGAGGGTCGCGATCTGGTCGCGCGCGGGTCGTCCAGGGTAATCAACGGTGCGCGAGAGCTGCGCGAGCTCGAGTCCGAGCGTTCCGCCGGCGGCGTTCGTGTGACAGCGGAGGCAGTCGGTCCGGCTCGGAAAGATCCAATCGTTCTTCGTCGCGCCGCCAGAGAGGAGCGTCGCGTCTTTGCCGTCGTCGTCCCACGCGTACGAATACCCCGCCCAACCGCCGTCTTCGTGCCGCACGAACAGGCGCGTCTCGACCGGCTTGCCCGCGCGGCGGAACGTCTTGAGGACGACGCTCCCCTTCGGCAGGTCGAGATCGCCGTCGGGCAGCACGCCGATCGTCGCTCCGTCGGGGATCGCGAAGCCACGGAGCTTGTCGGCGCCGTCGGAGAAGAACGGGACGTTCACGTCGTACGGGATCACCGACGCCGAGAACGCGGTTGGATCCGCCGCGAGCACGCACCCCGTCGCGGACAGCTTCGCGGGGAACGGCGGCGCCGAAGACGGCTCTCCGTCGCCGCGGACCAGCTTGTAGACGAGGCCGTTGAAATCGATCGCGTGCACCTCGCCGGCCTCGTCCTCGGCGTAGCCCGCCGCGTTGACCGGCGGCGCGCCCTCGTCGCGCGGGATCGTCACGCGCGAGACTTCACCGGTCACCGGATCGGTGACGATCGCCCACTGCGAGCCGAGGACGAAGTCGCCCGTCAGGTACGCGCCGTAGAGCTCGGGGATCGCCGCGCCACGATAGACGACGCCGCCGACGAGCGCCTCCGCGCACTCCGTCGGATCGCCCTGGCATCCTGGCGTGGACGCGTTCGGGATTTGGAAGACGGGATCGACGAGACCCGCGCAGCTCGCCCCGTTGCAGGCCGTGCCTTCGGCGCGCGGCCATCCGTAGTTTCCGCCGCGCTCGATCTTGTCGACCTCGTCCCACTTCAGGTCTCCGACGTCGGCGGCCCAGAGGTCTCCCGTCGCGCGGTCGAAGGAGAAGCGGAAGACGTTGCGGAGGCCCCACGCGTAGAGCTCCTTCTTGCCGCCGCCGCTCGCGAAGGGATTGTCCTTCGGGATGGCGTAGGGATCGCCGCCGTCGACGTCGAGCCTCAGGATCTTCCCCTGGAGAGCGCACGGCGTGTGCGACGTGCACGGGAGGTCCGCCGTGTTCTGTGCGTCGGCGGGCGTGAAGGCGTCGCCCGTCGAGAAGTAGAGGAGGCCGTCGGGGCCGAAGACGAGACGACCGCCCGTGTGATCGGTGCCGGTGGCGCCGATCGGCCACTCGAGGATCGTCTTCTCGCTCGACGGCTCGAACGTCGCGCCGCCGTCGGCGGTGTGGACCCGCGAGAGGCGCGCATAGAACGACGTGCCGTCGGTGCGTGTGTAGTACACGTATGCAAAGCCGTTCGACGCGAACTTGGGGTGCGGCGCGAACGAGAGGAGGCCGCCCTCGAAGCCCTGGTTGACCGCGGCGCGAAGGTCGAGCGCGACGGAGAACGCGGCGACGTTCGGCTGCGCGTCGAACGCGAGGATTCGTCCTTCGCGGTCGACGACGTAGAAGCGCGCAGAGACCTTCACGAGATCGACGACGTTCGCCGGCAGGCTCAAGCTGGTGAAGACGCGCTCGTAGCGCGCGGTCACCTTCCTCGCGGGCGGACGCGCGGGCGCGTGGCAGCTCGTGTTCTTCGGTCGCTCGTCGAAGCCGAAGGGCGAGCTCGACGCGTCGCTCGCGACAGGGGCGTCGGCGCCGCCTTCGGCGCTCGGCGACGTCGACTCGTCGCCGCCGCCATCGTCGCTGCACGCCGCGATCGCTGCGCTCACCGCGAGCGCGAGAGCGAGCGGCGGGAGCGACGCGACGACGGCGCGACGCACGGTCTACCTCCACGTCTCGCGAAGGGCGCCGAACCAGACGTGGTCTTCCCAGAGGTCGCCCGAACGGAGCTGCTTCTCGAGCTTCCCCTCGTACGTGTAGCCGGCCTTCTCGAGGACGCGCTGGCTACCGACGTTCGACGCGTAGAGCCCCGCCTGGCACCGATGCAGCCCGAGGCGCTCGAAGCCGAAGGCGGTCACCAGCCTGACCGCCTCCGTGCCGAGCCCTTTGCCCCAGCTCGCGCGCTCGCCGAGGAAGTAGCTCACGTCGGCGAACGAATGATGCGGGTTCACCGGGCCAATCTTCACGTTTCCGACGTGCGCCCCCGTCGACTTCTCCACGATGGCGAAGAGATAGCTGTGCGTGCTGTCGACCATGGAGGCGACGAACGACCGGACCGACTCGAGGGTCTGCTCGGAGAAGCGCGTCTCGAGGTACTTGTTCACCTCGGGATTGCGGAGCCAACCGACGTACCGCTCGGAGACGTCGTCGAGCGTGACGAGGCGGAGCTCGACGCGGTCGCCGCCGAGGCGCTCGCCGGGCTGAATTTTGCGCATGAGCGCATCCTGAACGAGCGTCCCGTCCCGCGCAACGTAGAGGCGGGACGACGGAGGTGGGGCCGGCGTGCGGCTCGCGAGCTTCGTTAGGGGCGCTGGCCCATTCGTGCTACGTAGCCCCCGAGTCCATCCGAGGCCAATAGTCATGACCGCGAAGCTTCGTATCTGTTCCCGTTGCATGACCCCCGAGACCCACGAAACGATCACGTTCGACGAGGAAGGGGTCTGCAACGTCTGCCGCCAGCACGAGCACAAGAAGACGGCGATCGACTGGACCGCGCGCAAGGGCGATCTCGACAAGCTCGTTCAGGAATACAAAGGCAAGTACGCCTACGACTGCATCGTTCCGTTCAGCGGCGGCAAGGACTCGACCTTCACGCTCTACTACCTCATCAAGGAGTATGGGCTGAAGCCGCTCGTCGTGCAGTTCGACCACGGCTTCATGCGGCCGCAGCTCGAAGACAACAACATCCGCACCTTCAAGAAGCTCGGCGTCGACTCGCTGTCGTTCAAGCCGAACTGGCACGTCGTGCGGAAGGTGATGCTCGAGAGCCTGAAGCGAAAGGGCGACTTCTGCTGGCACTGCCACACGGGGATCTTCGCGTACCCGATGCAGATCGCCGTCCGGTTCGAGACCCCGCTCCTCTTCTGGGGTGAGCCCTCGGCCGAGTACACGAGCTACTACGGCTACGACGAGGAGGAGGAGGTCGACGAGCGCCGCTTCAACCGCTTCGTCAACCTCGGGATCACGGCGGACGACATGACCGGCATGATCGACATGGCCGGCCTCGACCCGCGCGATCTGAACCCGTTCCGTTACCCGTCGCTCAAGGAGCTGCGAAAGCTCCGCGTCCGCTCGGTCTGCCTCGGGAGCTACGTGCCGTGGGACGTGAAGGCGCAGGTCGAGCTCATCGGCAAGGAGCTCGGCTGGGTCGGCAACGTCGTCGAAGGCGTGCCCGAGGAGTACCCGTACGAGAAGATCGAGTGCTTCATGCAGGGCGTTCGTGACTACCTGAAGTTCCTGAAGCGCGGCTACTCGCGCACGGCGCACCTCACGAGCCTCGACATCCGCAACGGCCGCATGACGCGCAAGCGCGCGCTCGAGCTCGTCTCCGATTTCGACGGCAAGCGGCCCGCGAGCCTCGACGTCTTCCTCAAGTACGTCGACATCACCGAAGACGAGTTCCACGACATCGCGAAGGGCCACGCCGTCGCGCCGTGGATCTGCGACCACCACACGCTCGCGAAGGGCGAGCCGTTGCCCGACTTCGCCGCCGCGGATCGCACGTTCGACATCCTCTCGCGCGGCTGATCTCCATGTCCGACGTCGTCGCGGTCGTCGACTACGGCATGGGCAACCTCCACTCCGTGCGCCACGCGCTCGGGATGGTCGGCGCCGATGTCATCCTCGCGCACGATCCGAAGGATTCTCGAGGGCGCGACGCGCATCGTGCTCCCCGGCGTCGGCGCGTTCGGCGAGTGCGTGAAGAACCTCCGCGCGAGCGGCATGCTCGAGACGCTCGACTCCGAGGTCCGGAAGAAGGGAAAGCCCATGCTGGGGATCTGCCTCGGTATGCAGGTCCTCGCGGGCTCGAGCGAAGAGCTCGGCGAGCACGAAGGCCTCGGCTGGATCCCCGGGCGCGTGAAGAAGCTCGACGTCACCGAGAAGAACCTGCGCGTTCCGCACGTCGGCTGGAACGAGGTGAAGCTCGTGCACGGCGGCCATCCGATCCTGAAGGGCGTGAAGCAGGCCTCGACGTTCTACTTCGTGCACTCGTACGCGTTCGTACCCGACGCCGCGGAGCACACGATCGCGACCTGCGACTACGGCGGCGACTTCACGTGTGCGGTCGCCAAGGACAACGTGGTCGCCACGCAGTTTCACCCCGAGAAGAGCCAGCAGAACGGCCTCGGCATCCTCGAGTCGTTCTTGTCCTGGAACCCCTGAGGGCGCGTGCTCAAACGGCGAATCATCCCGAAGCTCCTCCTCAAAGACGGGCGGAACGTCAAAGGGGTCAAGTTCGAGAAGCTCCGTGACACGGGCTCACCGGTCACGAACGCGCGCATCTACGACGCCCAAGGGGCAGACGAGCTCGTGTTCCTCGACATTCGGGGAGTCCACTCCCCGCGCCCCTCGGACGAGAAGCGAGGCCTCCTCTTCGACATCATCGCGAAGACTGCCGAAGAAGTGTTCATGCCGTTCTGCGTCGGCGGCGGCGTGAAATCGCTCGACGACGTCCGCGAGTGCCTCAAGGCAGGCGCGGACAAAGTCTCCGTGAACACCGCCGCCGTCGAGTCACCCGAGCTCATCACCCGCGGCGCCGAGCGCTTCGGCGTGCAGTGCATGGTCGTGAGCATCGACTACCGCGTGCACGCGGACGGCCGCGCCGAGGTCTTCACGCACGGCGGCACGGTGGCTACGGGCCTCGATCCCGTCGAGCACGCCGTGAAGATGGCGGAGATCGGCGCCGGCGAGCTCCTCGTCACCTCCATCGACCGCGACGGCACGATGGAGGGCTACGACCTCGAGACGCTGAAGCGCATCGTCGATCGAGTGAAGGTGCCCGTGATCGCCGCCGGCGGTCCGGGATCGCTGCAGCACCTCGTCGACGCCGTGAAGGTCGCCGACGTCTCCGCCGTCGCGGTCGGGAGCCTCTTTCATTTCACGGATCAGAGCCCGATCAAGGCACGCACCTTCATGAAGGTCGCGGGCATCGACGTCCGAGCAAAAGAGTAAGGGCTACTTCGAAGCGCGGGGCTGCATGCTCTGCGTCGTGAAGCGATCCTCGTGCCAGGATTGCGATCGAACGATCTCGAAGAGATGCGCTTCGCTACCCCTGGCGCGGGCCAGTTTGGGCCGTTTTTAGGGCCAGATCCGCGCGCGCCACCGCGCTCGCCTAGATGTTCATGGCGCGCTGGAGGCGCCGCTCGATCGCCGGGAGCGCGCGCTTTGCTTTCGCGTCGCCCCACTCGGCCGCGAGCTTGCATGCGTGGAAGACCGGGCCTTCGTGAAACCGCTTCGGCTCGGACCAGAGGCGCTCGAGTAAGGCGCGGCTCGTTGCGTCGTCGCCGCGCTGCTTCGCTCCTTCGAGCACGAAGGTGGCGTTGCGCGTCGCGTGCTTCGAGAGAAGCTCGACGGCGCCGTCGAGCGAGGCGTTGAAGGCGAGGAGGCTCATGAGGCCCTCGGTTCCGTAGCCCTCCTCCTTCTCGGGAATTGGTCCGAGCCGATCGAGCGCGCCGGCGATCCACGCCAAATCGTCCGTGCCGAGCGGCTGGTTCTTCGTTCGAAGGAGCGCGACGTCGCGAAACAAGCCGCAGCCGGTGAAGGGGCGGTTCGCGAGGAACCCGTCGAGCACCGGGACGAGCGCCGCGGCGCGCGCCCTCCACATCGCATGGCACGGGAATGAGAAATTTCCGGTCTCCGCGAAGAGGAGCAGCGCGGCGACGGGCCACAAGCGGTCGAGCGGCCCCACGGATGCCCACGGCGCTTCGGCGCAGAGATTGATCTCGCGGCTGTACGGGATCGTGCTGAGCCACGGTTTTGGTGCCTTCTGCCAGCCACCGCCCATCGCGTCCGCGAGCAGCGCGGAGAACGCGAAGACGTCTTCGGGCGAGCACGCAGCGAGCGCGCCGAGGAGACCGTCGAGAGCCTCTTGGGAGAGCATCCGCTTCGCCCCCGCGAGCGCGCCTTCGAGGAGCACGCCGAGCGACGGGTTCGGCCGGAGGGCGCTCGTCACCTGCAGCATGCCGGCGTCCGGCGGCGACGTGCCATGGACGCCGAGCGCGGCGATCGCGGACCGCGTGCTATCGAGCGGTGAAGCGGCGCTCCGGAGCGCGGCGAGCCTGGCCATCTCGGCGTTCCGGCGCAGGATGATGCGGATCGTGTCTCGCAGATCGTCGCCGCGCGCGCCGGCCGCCGCCGCGATTGACTCGGCCTCGCCGATCCGGTCGACCGAGAGCCCTCGCTCCATGAAGGCCTCGAACGCGGCGTCCACGCCGTCTCCGGACGCGAGCGCGTCTCGCAGCCGCGCGCCGACGTCGTCCGTGCGAACGTCGTAGGTCGCCTCGAGACCGAACGCGGCCGTGGCGTCGACCTTGGATGCCTGTTCACCGCGTTCGCAGCGAAGGTCGAGATCGACGATCATGCCCTCGACGAGAACGCGCGCGACGTCGTCGAGGTCATTTCCAACCGGGAAGACGCCGCCCCACGCGTGGCAGAACCAAAGGCGAGGCCGGAGCCATTGGCGTTCGCCGATCCTGGCCCGCACCTCGACGAGGAAGCCGCGTTTCTCCGCCTCGCCGAGCGGCATTCCCTCGATGCCCTCCGACGAGAGCCAGCTCCATCCGAGCGGCGCGCCTCTCCGGCACGCGTCGTAGCGCTCGACGACGCGCGCGTGGCGCTCGCTCCCGGGCGCCGAGAGGACGAGCTGCCCGGCGAGCAGGCCCTCGCCGTGCTCGACGAGAAGCGCCCGGAGCTTCGCAGGCACGGCGTCGGACACCGCGTCGATGGGACGGGATTGTCCGACGATGCGGAGCTCGGCCACGCTCCGTACGTAGCACTCGTTCAGCGCTCGTGCGCGACGATCACCGGCCCGGTGATCCCGCCGATCCCGAGCTCGTCGAGCGCCTTGCGCGTCGCCTTGATCGTGATCGTGCTCTCGGTCGCCGTCGCCAGCCCCGTGAGATCGAACGCGAGGGGCACCGCGAAGCTGTCGGGCGTCTTCGGTCCGCCCGGACGTGGGACGAAGCGCGCCGGCTTGCCGTCGACCTTCACCTCGAACGCGCCGTCGACGGCGCCGATCCAGAGGAGGACGCGCTTGCCCGCCACGCGAGGCAGCGCCGCCTTCGTCTCGTAGGTCATCGTGCCGAAGTAGTCGTGCAGGCCCAACGCCGACCACGTGTCGACGCCGACGTGGGTCGTGCCGCTCTTCTTCGGCGTCGCGTACGACCAGTCTCGGAGAACGTGATCGACGACGTGGCTCTTCGCGAGGCGCGCGGCGTCGTCGTACGAGATCTTCTGGAACGACTCGTAGTACTTCGCGTAGATGCCTTCGGGCGCGTAGTACGTCTTCGCGAAGGCCGACGCGGCTTCCCATTTGTCGCCGAGGCCCGTGGCGCGCTTCATGTACGCCGTGCCCATCGCGTCGAGTCCGTCGAGCCGGCCTTCGACGAACGCCCAGCGCATCTGCATGAAGTCTTCGAAGAGCGAGAGCGCGTCGTCGGCGAGCTCGATCCGCTTCTTCACGATCTCGGTCTTCGCCGCGCCCTTCGCCGCGTCCATGAGCGCGCGCATCTTGCCGACGCGCTCCTTCGTGAAGCGGCGCGCGTGACCGTGCTCGCCGCCGGCGTACTCGGGCGTACCCACCCAGAGCTCGTCGACGTACGCCCAATAGCCGTGCATCGCCGCGGCGGCTTCGCCGTAGAGATCGCGCTCGAGCGCCGCGAAGACGTCCGCCGGCTTCTCCTTGCTGTCGAACGCGACGCGCATGCTCATCGTGAGCGCGTGCATGTTCGACTCGAACGTCGGAAGCGTCTCGGGCTGCCAGAGCTTCACGTTGTGCGCGAGGAGCCACGGGACGTCGTGGCCCCACTTCGTGATCATCGGGTTCGGCGCGACGGGCTCCGCGAGGAACCAGCCGTAGCAGTACATCGAGAGTGCGCGGGACTTTGCGGCCCAACCCTCGATCGCTGCGCGCAGGTCCTTGTTGCCAGGGACACGATCGTCGTCCATCGGGTGCGCGCGCGAATAGGTGATCGGCGCGATCTGGGGGACGAGCGCAGGGTGGACGGGCTCGCGGACCGGCGGGCGCGTGTAGCTCGAATAGGCCAGGAAGCCGAGCAGGAGGTCGGGCTCGCGCAAGACCACGCGCGTCGCGATCCGATTCGCGAGCACCATGAACCGATCGGTGACCGACGTTCGGTTCGTGGTTGGATCGAAGTCACCGCCGTCGAGCGCGCGATCCGCGGGTGACTCGTCGAAGTCTCCTCCGTCGTCGGGTGCGATCGAATAGGTCGGCGCGCCGTCCTTCGCGTGCAGGAGGACGATGCGGTCCGCGACGTGCTTCGCGAGCGCCTCGTTCGACCATTTGAGGCGCTCCTCGTGCGCCTTGCCACCGACGGTCGCGCGCCACTCGGGGTGCTTCGCGCGATCGTCCTTGTTCACGTACCGGAGCTCGAGCGCGTGACCGGCGTCGAGGAGGAGGCCGCCTTGGCGGTTGCGTCGCTTCCACGCGTCGTCGGCGTACCAGACGCCGCGGTAGAGCGTCGACGGCGCGCGCGCGACGTCGAGGATCGGCAGCACGATCGGTCCGGCCTTTGGCAAGACCTCGCCGTAAGGTCCGGGGAAGTACCACCGGCAGCCGAGGCGATCGAGCAGCTCGTAGATCGCGTAGCTCGTCGCGAGGCCGCTCTCGCCGAAGAGCGAGGCTCCGTCCTTGCCGACGATCGCTCGATAGCCTTGCCCGTAGATCGCGTGCGCACCGACGTCTTGATGGACGAACGAGCCGACTCGGATCGGGTAGCCCTCCCCAGCGTCGATCGTCGCGATCGTGACGGTCGCGCCGCTGACCGCGCTCAAGACTCGCGCGAGGTCCTTCACGCCCTCGCGGACGAGCCGCCGATCCTCTTCGGGTCTGTGCGACGACTCGACCTCGATGTTCATCGGCTGGTCGTCGGCCATCACCTCGGGAGGGACGCGGATCGAGACCTTCTTGCCCTTCTCGAGCACCACGGCCGCGCTCGCGGGCAGCGCGTGGAGCGGCCCGGCGTCGGTCGTTCGCCGGTATTCGCAACCGGCCAGGAGGCCGACCAGGGCGAGGGTCGCGCGGCGCATCGGGTCCCGAACGATACGCCTGTTTTTTCGCGGGAAATGGCCTGTTCGCCCCGCTTCGCGCGGATGCCTACATGTGCTAATCGAGCGTCCCCTTGGGCTTTGGCTGAATGGCGAATGCCCGGGGCTCAACGGAGCACTACGGAATGGTGGACTTGTCGTACGTCCAGGGAAAGACCGTCCTCATCACGGGGTCGGCCGGGACCATCGGATTGGCGCTCGCCGAGAAGCTCTTGCCCGTGGCGAAGGCGGTCCGCTGCCTCGATCACGCGGAGACCGAGCTCTTCTTCTTGCACCAGCGCCTGCAGGGCAAAGGCCCGATGGCGCCGCAGCTCGGCGACATCCGCGATCTCGATCGCCTGCGCTTCGCGATGGCTGGCGTCGACGTCGTGTTCCACACCGCGGCGCTGAAGCACGTCGGTCTCGGCGAGTACAACCCGTTCGAGGTCGTGCAGACGAACCTCCAGGGCGTGAACAACGTCATCCGCGCCGCGCTCGACGCGGACGTCGATCGCGTCATCTTCACGTCCAGCGACAAGGCCGTGAACCCGACGAACGTGATGGGCGCCTCGAAGATGATGGGCGAGCGCCTCGTCATCGCGGCGAACGAGATCCGCGGTCGCAAGCGCACGCGCTTCTGCGCCGTCCGCTTCGGCAACGTCGTCGGCTCGCGCGGCTCGGTCGTCCCGATCTTCGCGGGTCAGCTCCTCCGCGGCGAGCCGATCACGATCACGAACGAAGGCATGAGCCGGTACGTGATGACGATCGACGACGCGGCGGCCCTCGTCCTCGAGGCCGGGCAGCGGATGATCGGCGGCGAGGTCTTCGTCACGAAGATGCGCGCGCTCAAGGTCACCGAGCTCGCCGCCGCGATGGCGATCGCGCTCGGCAAAGACAAGTACGACGTCGTGAAGACGGGCCTCCGTCCCGGCGAGAAGCTCTACGAAGAGCTCATCACCGCCGAGGAGATGCCGCGCACGGTCGATCTCGAGCGCCTCCTCGTCGTGCTTCCCGCCGACGAAGCGGATTCGACGAGCGTTGATCTCCGCCGCGCGTACGAAGGCAAGCAGGGCGTCACGAAAGAGTGGAACAGCGCGAAGGACACGCTCCTCACGAAGGACGAGATCCTCCAGTACCTCGAGGCGCACGGCGTCCTCGAGCCGTTCCGCCGTCCCGGCGCGCTCGTCGGCTAACTCGAAACGAGGGTAGAGATGCGTTGTCTCGTCACTGGAGGCGCCGGTTTCATCGGCCGTTGGCTCGTCGCTCGTCTGCTCTCGGACGGCCACGAGGTGCTCGCGCTCGACGATTTGTCGAACGGTCGTCGCGAGAACGTCCGCGACTTCGAGGGCCAGAAGGGCTGGCTCGGTCTCGTCGTCGGCGACATCAAGGATGCAAAGTGCATCCAATCGACCTTCGAGAAGAAGTGGGACGCCGTCTATCACCTCGGCGCGTCGATCCACGTGCAGAAGTCGATCGACGATCCCGAGCCGACGTTCCGCAACGACGCCGAGGGTACCTTCCGCGTCCTCGAGGCGTGCCGCCGCCAGTACTTCGAAGACAACGGTTCTCTCTCCCGACACGAAGCACTTCGACTACGACAAAGACGTCCCGCGCCTCGTGAAGCGCGCGCCGCGCGTCGCCGTCATGTCGACGTGCATGGTCTACGATCTCGCAGGAGGCGCGGCGATCGAGAAGGGCATCGCCGAGACGCACCCTTACCGTCCCGCGTCGCCGTACGCCGCCGCGAAGATCGGCGCGGACATGCTCGCGATCTCGTACGAGAAGAGCTACCGCATGCCCGTCACGGTCGTGCGTCCGTTCAACACGTACGGCCCCTTCCAGAAGTCGAACTCGGAGGGTGGCGTCGTCTCGATCTTCCTGAAGCGCGACATCGCGAAGGAGCCTTTGTTGGTCAAAGGCACCGGCGACCAAACGCGCGATCTGCTCTACGTCGAGGACTGCGCGGACTTCATCGTGCGCTGCGCGAACGAGCCGAAGGCCGAGGGCGAAATCGTCAACGCGGGCACCGGCGCGGACGTGCGCATCACCGAGCTCGCCAAGATGTGCGCATCGAACGGCAACAAGGTCGAGCACGTCGCGCACGACCACCCGCAGGCCGAGATCATGAAGCTCCTCTGCGACTCGTCGAAGGCCAAGCGCCTCCTCGGCTGGGAAGCGAAGGTCGATCTCGCCGAAGGGCTCCGCCGGACGCGCGCGTGGCTCGACGAGAACCGCTGGGCCTGGTGAAGGTGATGAGCGATCTCAAGCCGCTGCACTACGGAAGGCAGACGATCGAGGACGACGACATCGAAGCCGTCGTCGCGTGCCTCAAGTCGGATTTCCTCACGCAGGGCCCTGCCGTCAAACGCTTCGAGGATTCGCTCTGCGAAGCGACCGGCGCGAAGTACGCCGTCGCGGTGGCGAACGGGACGGCTGCCCTTCACCTCGCGTCGCTCGCCGCGGGCGTTCACGCGGGCGACGTCGGGATCACCTCGACGATCACGTTCGTCGCCTCTGCGAACGGCATTCGCTACGCGGGCGGCACGGCGGCGTTCGCCGACGTCGATCCGGAGACGGGACACGTCGTGCCTTCGTCGATCGACGAGCGCGTCGACGAAGCCAAAGGGCGCGTCCGCGTGATCGTCCCGGTCGATCTCACCGGCTCCGTCTGCGATCTCCCCGCCGTGCAGGCTTCGGCCGAGCGCGCGTCGAAGCGCTTCGGTCGCGTGATGGTCATCGAAGACGCTGCGCACTCGCTCGGCGCCGACTACGAGCACGAAGGGAAGCGCTACCGCGCGGCCTCGTGCGCGCACTCGGACATGGCGATCCTCTCGTTCCACCCGGTCAAGCACGTGACGACGGGCGAGGGCGGCGCGATCACGACGAACGACGAGGCCCTCTTCAAGGAGCTCTGCGATCTGCGCACGCACGGGATCACGAAGGACCCGGCGAAGCTCGAGAAGAACGACGGCCCCTGGTACTACGAGCAGCGCCGCCTCGGCTTCAACTACCGCATCACGGACATGCAGTGCGCGCTCGGCGCGAGCCAGATGAAGAAGCTCGGGCGCTTCGTCGATCGCCGCCGCGCGATCGCCGCGCGGTACGACGAGGCCTTCGCGCAGCACGGCGATCGCGTTCGTGCCCTTTCGGTGCCGAAGGGCGTGCGCTCTGCCTATCACTTGTATGTGATCCGTATCGTCGCGCAGCCCGGCGAGAACCTGCGGCAGGTCGAAGAGCGCCGGAAGAAGCTCTATCTCTCGCTCGCCGAAAAGAAGATCTTCTGCCAAGTGCACTACATCCCCGTGCACCAGCAGCCGGACTTCGTGAAGAACGGCATGGGCAAGGAGTCGCTCCCCGGCGCCGACGCGTACTACGCGAGCTGCCTGTCCTTGCCGATGTTCCCGGCGATGACCGACGCCGACGCGGATCGCGTGATTCGCGCGGTCGTGGAGAGCGTGTGATGGCGAAGTCGTTCGATATCGCCGGTGTTCCGGTTGGTGACGAGCATCCGGTCTTCATCGTCGCGGAGCTCTCGGCGAACCACGCCGGCAAGCGCGACATCGCGCTGAAGACGATCGAGACCGCGGCGAAGCTCGGCGCGAACGCGATCAAGATCCAGACGTACACGCCCGACACGCTCACGCTGAAGAGCAACGCGCCTCACTTCGTCGTGAAGACGAACAACGAGTGGGCGGGGCGCACGCTCCACGATCTCTACGCCGAGGCGATGACGCCGTGGGAGTGGCACGCCGAGCTCAAGGCCTGCGCCGAGTCGCACGGGATCCCGCTCTTCTCGACGCCGTTCGATCCGACCGCCGTGGAGCTCCTCGAGGAGCTCGGCTGCGCGGCGCACAAGATCGCGAGCTTCGAGATCGTCGATCTGCCGCTCGTCGAGACCGTCGCGCGTCGCGGAAAGCCGATGATCATCTCGACGGGCATGGCGTCGCTCGGCGAGATCGAGGCGGCCGTGCGCACGTGCCGCGCCGTCGGCAACGATCGCCTCGCGCTCCTCCGCTGCGTCTCGTCGTATCCCGCGCAGCCGGAGCACATGAACCTCCAGAGCTTCGGGGCGCTGAAATCGTTCGGCACGATCGTGGGTCTCTCGGACCACACGCGCGATCACACGGTGGCGATCGCGTCGGTCGCGCTCGGCGCGCGGATCATCGAGAAGCACTTCATCCTCGATCGCGCGATGGGCGGTCCGGACGCGTTCTTCTCGCTCGAGCCCGACGATCTCAAGGGCCTCATCGCCGCCGTGCGCGCGACCGAGAAGGCGATGGGCGCGCCGCGCTTCGGCGTCTCGGCGGACGAGAAGGCGAGTGTCGCCTTCCGTCGCTCGCTCTTCGTCGCGCGCGACGTGAAGGAAGGCGAGACCCTCACGATCGACGACGTGCGGAGCGTGCGTCCCGCGTTCGGGATCGCGCCCGAGCACTTGCCGTTCGTTCTCGGCAAGAAGGCCTCGCGTGCCTTGAAAATGGGCGATCCGCTCGCGTGGGACATGGTGGGCGGTCCGCCGGAGCGTCCCGCGATTTCGATCCGCGCGGCGACCGCCGACGACTCGCCGGCGCTGCTCGCGTGGCGCAACGATCCGGAGACGCGCAAGCAGTCGCTTCAGACTGGAGTCGTGTCCGAGAGCGATCATCAGGCGTGGCTCGCGCGTGCGTTGTCTTCCGCCGATCGGAAGCTCTTCATCGCATCGAGCGGCAACGCTCTCGTGGGCACGCTGCGCCTCGATCGCATGGCGAACGTGACCGACGTTCTGGGAAGTGTCGATCACCGTCGCGCCCGACGCGCGCGGGAAGAAGCTCGCGAGCGCGATGCTCGTCGCGCTCGAAGAGCCCGCAAAAGCCCTCGGCGCGAAGACGCTCGTGGCGCGCATTCGCGCGAACAACGCCGCGAGCGTGAGCTCGTTCAAGCGCGCGGGGTACTACGCGTTCGTCGAGCGCACGTACGAGGGCGGGCAGTGGCTCGAGTCCGAGCGCCGCATCGTCCCGTTCGGCAAATAGGCCACCCTTGGGGGCCCCAGCCGCGCACGGTCACTTCGGTCGCGACGCCACGTAGATGCGGAAACCGCTGAAGTCCGCGCCGGCGTTGCGTGGCGCGCGCACGAAGTACAGGCGACAACTATCGTTGCTGAGCCACGATGGGTATTCGCGGGTTTCCTTCGTATTCAGCTCGCCGACTTCCTGCGCGTTGTCGAAATCGTCCGTCGGTTTGGCGCGCGTCGCCATGAAGATGTGCGGGATCGAGTCCATGTCTTCGCGCGAGAAGAAGAGCGTCTTGTTGTCGAGCGAGACGACGGGATGATTTTCCGCCGCGACCGTATTGACCTTTTCGAGAGGCTCGGGCGTCTGCGCGAGGTTGAAATCGCCGAGCGTCGACACGTAGAGGTCCAGATTGTTGTTCGCGTCGCCGCGACCGCCCGAGACGAAGTAGAGCGCCGTTCCGTCCGGGTGAAGGTACGGCGCGCCCTCGATCGTCGAGCCCGTCGTCTTGAAGAGTGATTGGAGCTCGGGCGTGTCGAACTTCTCCGCCGGGCCTTTCTTTGCGTACCAAATACGCGGGAGCTCGACGCCGTACGCGCCTCCATCCTTCGACGCGCTCCGGTCGGACTCGAAAAAGATGAACTCGCCAGTGGGCGCGATCGTCGGCCAGTACTCCGAAGTCCCTAGCTCGCTCAGTGTCTCGAGGCGCGTCGGGCCGCTGTCGGGGAACGCGGCTGTCGGGTCGGCGCGCACGGCACTGTAGAGGTCCGGCGTACCGCCGTCGGGCTCGAGGATCGAGAGGAGGACGGTGTTCTCGGTCGCGGAGAAGCGCGCCGAGAAGACCGCCGAGTTCTCGAATCCTTTGACGAGCGCTGGCGTCCCGAACGGCGCGGAGAGGTTGCACGGCCCCGCGTCGAACGCGTCCACCGGTGAATCGAGGGGACCGTCGCCACCGGCCTCGGCGTCGCCCGCGTCCGTGCCGTTCTTCACGCAGTACTTCCCCTGCGGATCGCAGGTGCCGCCCGGGCAGTCGCCGTCGCTCTCGCAGCGGCCGATCGTGACGAAGACGTTGCACGCGATCGGAAGCGCCACGGCCGCGAAGAGCACGAGGACGCGAACGCGCGAAGGGAGGCGAGAGCTCGTCGAGATCATCGAAGGAGGCGAAGAGGGTGAGAGACTATCGTGTTACGGCGGGGTGAGGTCGTTCGTCGACGTAGGCAATCGTTCTGCCCTCACGGTGATCGTTTTGCGCCCAAAATGCGCGTTTGACCGCGATCGTCGGCGGCCTCGTAGAGCATTCGCCAGCGTCCGGACGAATCGCGAAACACGCAAGGCTCCGACGCGAAGCCTGCGTCGAGCCCTGGCTCCGGCGCGATGCACGGCGTCGTCTCCTTCTCGAACGTCGTCCCGCCGTCGCTCGAGACGGCCGTGAGGATCGCGCCGCGCGCGCGCGTCGCGCCGTTCCAACCGCTGTAGTATGCACGCACCATCTCGCCCTCGACGACCGGCTGCGCGGCGTAGACCGCCTCGCGCTCGAAGGCTGGGAGCGTCTGCGCGATGCGCACGCCGGGTTCGCGCTCGAAGCGAAGACCGTCCGCCGAGATGGCGCTGACGACGTGGTTCCCGCGCTCGATCCCGACCTCGAAGGGCTCCGGGTAGGCATGGAAGTAAAGGCGCAGGCGCCCGTCGGGCAGGACGAGCGCGCGCGGCGAGCCGACGATCGCGCGAGGCTCGCGGATCCGCGCGCCGGGCTCTACGCGGAACACGAGCCCGTCGTCCGACGCGGCGCTCCCGATCGACGAGCCCTCACGTCCGACGCGCTCGACGTACATCCGGTACCCGCCGCCCGAGCGCGGGACGACGCACGGCGAGAGCACGCGCGTCTCTGCACCTTCGTGGTGATCGAGGCGAACGCCGTCTTCGGCCGACCAGAGGACACCGTCGTCCGACCACGCGGACACGATCCGCCCGCGCGTCCCGGCCGGCGCCGCGGAGCCATGACCCATGTAGAATGCACGGAAGTGACCGTCCGGGAGCGCGAGGATCGAAGGGCAGAGGACGCGCGTGTCGTCGAGCGCGCGACGAGCAGCGGACACGCCGGACGCGTCTCCCCAAGCACCAATGGCGACCCCGGTCTTCGTCCAGCGGCTCTCCATCCCCCCGTCCATTGTAGGCCCGGTCTCGTGGACGCGGTCGCGATCGGGCGAATCTCCCACGATCGAGAGATGCGTGTCCGCGACACCGGTCGCGTTCCGTCCGGCCGTTTTCCTACGGACCGTGCTTTGGCTTCCGGGGACCCGGGTGCGTCGGCGGCGGTTTGGGCTTCGTCGCGTGGATCATGCCGCGAAACGAGGCTTGCTCGAAGTCGGCGTCCCGGAAGACCACGAACCACTCGCCGGAGCTCGGCAACGTCGCGGTCGCGGTGATCTCCCCGAAGCCGATCGTCTCGCCCGTGGGCTTCGCGATCCAGACGACGGCACGGTCGGTCGGCTCGACCCCCGTCACGCTCGCGCGAACCACCTCTCCGGCGGTCCCGTGGAAACGAAACGCGCGCAATTCGAGCGAATCGTCGTACGCGACGACGCCGCTCGGGATCCCGTACGTCAAGGTCCCCACGACCGTGTCAGGCGAGATCGGTCCGAGCTGCCGTGCGTCGTCCCACGACGGCAGGAAGGGCTTCACCTTGCGGAGCTCGGCGAGCCTCCGCGCCTCGGGTCCCGGCGGCGTCTCGATGCGCGGCGGACGTCGGTCCGGCGCGCCCGGTGGATTCTGAATTTCAGGCTCCCCAGCCGCTTCCGCGATCCCGTCCACGTCACCCGTGGATCCCCCGCACGCGACGAGCAGGCAAGCGAGCACCGCAGCGAGCGGGCTCCTCATCGTCTCCTTCACCGTCCATCGATGCTGCTGCGCTCCCTCAGTCGCAAGAGAGCGCCGCGCCATTCATTCGAATTTCAACCGCGGAGCGTGAGGCTCCCAGGATTGCCACCAATACCGCAAAGGCAGTCCTTCGCATGTCACTCGAACGGACGACATCACGCCGGCTTGAGGATTCCCTTCTTCACGGCACGGGAACCGAGCCTTTGCAGCTGACGCCCCACGTCGTCTGGATCTTCTGTCCTTGGCTCCCGCTTCCGACGAACGCGACGTTGATCGCGGTCGGGAGGATCGTGACCGTGAGGTTCACGCTCGGCTCCTGGCCGTTCGCCTGGAGATTGCCGGTGCCGAAGGTCGCGACCGTCGACATCGAGGTCTCGATCATCCAATAGTGCGGGCTGTACGAGCTCGACGGCCAAGTCCAGTTCCCACGGAGATTCGGGCACTTCTCTCCTGGGCTCAGGGTCGCCCACCGACAGCCCGTCGCGTCGGCAATGAAGTGTCCGATGCCGACGTCCGGGTTTGCGCCTGGCGCGTCTGGACCCGTCGTCGAGAGGACGCGGACATGGCTGACGGGGTAGGGGACACCGAGCTTCGGCTCGCCCGAGAGCCCCGTCGGGGCGGTGAACGTCGTCGTTCCGGGCGCGGAGGAGAGAACGACCTGAATCGTCTCCGCGTGCGAGCCCGTGGTCGTGGTGACGGTCTGCGGTTTCGCGATGGTGTCGGTCGTGACCTCTTTCCAGGTGCATGCGAGCGCGATGTCGAACGGAGCGCCGTCGAACCCGGCCGGCGGCGTGAAACCAACGGGCGGAGGCGGAGGAGGAGGTGGTGGTGGTGGTGGCGGCGCAACCTCGAGCGTGACGAGCGCGCGGTATGTCGCGTTCTCGAACGCGGGCTCGCGGAAGACGATGAGGTATTCGCCGTTCGCCGGAGCCACGAGCTTCGCCGTACCGGTACCGAAGGCGTAGTTCGTGCCTGATGCGTCGGCGATCCAGACGTACGCGCTCGCTCCCGTCACGCTCGCGACCACGCTGTCGCCCGTCGTCGCGGAGAACCGAAAGGCGCGGAACGGCGGCGAGCTCGTGTACGAGACCTCGGCGCTCTCGACGCCATACGTCAACGTACCGACGATTCTCGTTCGGCTGGATTGCGGGTGGCGCGAACGCGGTCCCCTCCGAGGCGCGGCCTCGGCGGTCGACGATCCACACCCGAGGAGCACGACGGCGACGACGAGGGAGGCGCGAACACTTCTCATGTCCTCGAGATGCGCCGCAGCCGCCAAGTCGCGTCGGAACGTCGCTTTCGACGGCGCGGAACGCGGCCACACGACGGCCCCCCGTTGAGGGATGCGCCGATTGTCGTCTGGTCGCGTTCCAATCTACGAAATCGTAAAAATGGCGCGATAACGATGACTTAGGCCTTGCGGAAGACGGCCTGGACGGGCTCGCCTTCGAGGAGCGCCTTCGGATCCTTCGAGTCGAGCGCCTTCGCGAGGACTTCGAGCGCGCTGCGATGCGCGCGGAGCGTGTGCTCGATGTCGTCGTCCGTGTGAGCGAAGCACGTGTTGTGACCGACGAGGAAGAGGACGCCGCGCTTGATCAGCTCCTGCTGGACGATCGAGCGGTTCAAGAGGCTGTCGGACTTCGGCGTGTCCGCCCAGGTGCACACGGTGTGCGGCGCGAGGCCGATGCACTTCGTGACGTCGGCGAGGCCGTAGTGCTTCGCGAGCGCGTTGTACCCGTCCTTGAGGCGCTCGCCCTGCGCGTAGAGGTGCTCGATGACGGGCTTCGACTGCATCTCTTTGATCGTCGCGATCGACGCGGCGAGCCCGAGGACGTCGCCGCCGAAGGTGAACGAGAAGAAGATGTCGTCCATCATCTTCATGACGTCGCGGCGGCCGACGAGCGCGGCGATCGGATAGCCGTTGCCCATCGCCTTGCCGAAGCAGCCGAGATCCGGCGTGACGCCGTAGAGCGACTGCGCGCCGCCGAGGTGGACGCGGAAGCCGGTGACGACCTCGTCGAAGACGAGGAGCGCGCCGTTCTTCGTGCAGAGATCGCGGACGCCCTGGAGGAAGCCCGGCTCCGGATCGACGACGCCGATGGCTTCCATGACCACGCAGGCGATCTCGCCTTTGTTCTCGGCGAAGACCTTCTCGAGCGACGCGAGGTTGTTGTACTCGAACGTCTTCGTCAGCTCCTGGGTCGACTTCGGGACGCCGAGGTTGCGCGTCGTCGTGCCGATGAACCAGTCCTGCCAGCCGTGGTAGCCGCAGCAGGCGACCTTCTCGCGCTTGGTGAACGCGCGCGAGACGCGCACGGCGCCCGCGTGACGTCGGAGCCGTTCTTGCCGTAGCGGACCATCTCGGCGCACGGGATGATTGGCAGAGGAGCTCCGCGAGCTCGACCTCGAGCGGGTGGGGGAGCGAGAACGTGACGCCCTCGCGGATCTGCTTGATGACCGCTTCGTTCACGACCGGATCGTCGTTGCCGAGGATTGTCGGGCCGAGGCCGTTGATGTAGTCGATGTACTCGTTTCCATCGACGTCCCAGACGTGGCTGCCCTTGCCGCGCTGGAGGAACGTGGGCGAGATGCCTTTGACGAACTGGTTCGGCCCTTTGCTGAACGTCTGCGTCGAGGACGGGATCACCTTCGCGGCGCGCTCGAGCCACTCGCGCGACTTCGTGAGCGAGCGTTTGTTCGGCTCCACGGCCGGACCCTTGGCGAGCGACGTGTAGTAACCCTCGTTCTTCATCGTTCCCTCGTTTGATCGCAAAAGAGCCGGCTCGCGCTCGAGGAGCGCGAGGACGTCGTTCATTCCGAAGTTGGCGCGCGTGCCTGAAGACAGACGCGTGTAGACCGCACGCACGAAGTCGAGATTGGCGGGCTCGTCGACCGTCCAGCGGTAGTTCTTGCTCGAGAGGTCGATCTCGTTCTCGACCCCCGCGACGCGGAACTTGCCGGTCGTGCGGATGTAGACCGTCACGTGCTCGCGGTGCGCGGCGTCGTTCGCCTCGCGGTGTGCGCGCGCGAGCGCGGCGGCGGAGAAGACCTCGACGTCGAGACCGTCCGGGTACGTGTAGCGGAGGACGTTCGTCGCGTAGTCGCAGTCGCCCTTCTGGTAGCGCGCGACGACTTTGTCGACGACGGCCGGATCCATGAGCGGGCAGTCGGCCGTGATGCGGACGATCGCGTCGGCCGACGTCGCTCCCGCAGACTCGGCGGCGCGCTGGAAACGGTCGAGCACGTCGGTCTCGTGGCCGCGGAAGAAGGCGAGGCCGCGCTCCTTGCAGAAGGAAGCGACGGCGTCGTCGGCGGGGGAGGTGCTCGTCGCGACGATGACCGCGTCGACGTTCTTGGCGGCTTTGACGCGGTCGACGACGCGGACGAGCATCGGCTCACCGGCGATGTCGAGCAGCACCTTTCCGGGCAAGCGCGACGCGCTCATGCGCGCCTGGACGATGGCGATGACCTTGGACCCCTGCGCGCTCATCGAAGACGGACTCCGTTCACCCTTGGTTGCGCCGAAGGCCTCGAGATTCGAGGATTCGAGCGCAGCCAGGCGAGCTTCGCTTAGCACGGGAGCCCATCCGCGAGGAGTCTTCCCCCGGACGGTGGGGAAGGCCAGCGTTGGGTCCTCGGAAAAGGGCCGATTGGCCTGTTTTTAGGGGGAAACGAAGCGCCCGCTCTCGGCGGAGGCCTTGGCGGCGAGCGCGACGTCCAGCACGGCCGTGGCGGCGGCGACGTCTTGGTGGGGTGTCTCTTCTCGGCGGAGGCAGGCGAGGAAATGACGCATCTCGTCCACGTACATCGTGTTCGGCTCCCACCCGGCCGGTCCCGGGAGCGCCTCCCAGGCTTTGGTCGCGGCGGTGAAGACGCGGACCTCGCCCGCCTTGCCGAACTCCCACGCGAGCGTGCCCTCGTCGCCGACGATTCGGCACGCGCGGGTGTATGTACGCTGCACGTAATCGAGGTGGACCTCGCCGAACGCGCCGCTCGCGAAGCGGAGGAGGATCGATGCGGTGTCCTCGGTGTCGATCTCGATGTGGCTCAGGTGCCCGGCGAACGCGGCGACCGAGACGACGTCGCCCATGAGCCAGCGCACGTAATCGAGCTCGTGGATTGCGTCGAGGATGACGCCGCCGCCGAGGTCTTTGCGCGCGCTGTAACCCTTTCGGTAGTCCTCCCACGGATGCCAATCGGGCAGGTACTGCCCGAACTCGGCGCGGCACGAGACGACGCGCCCGAGGCGTTTGTCGTCGAGGACGCGCTTGGCGTTCGCGAGCCCAGGATGGAACCGCAAGTTGCAGCCGACGAGCGTGACGAGGTTCTTCGACTTCGCCTCCGCGACGAGCGCGTCGAGCTCCGGATCGTGCACGTCGCTCACGGGCTTCTCGACGAACATCGAGATGCCGCGCTTGGCGGCCTCGAGAGCGGTGGCGACGTGGAGCTTGCTCGGCGACGTGATGAGCACGGCCTCGGGCTTGGCGTCCCAGACCCCGTCGAGCGTGCCCGTCGTCGCGATGCCGAGCGCCTCGGCCTCTGCGCGGCGATCCTCGCGCGGATCGAACCCCAGGACTTCCTTCTCCCCGAGCGCGAGGAGGTTCCGGATGTGCCGTTTGCCGATCGAGCCGCAGCCGAGCACCGCGAAGCGTGAGCGCGTCATGTCGACGCGCTTCTAGCACGCAAGGCGACCGTCAGCGTGTCCAGAGGGACGCGAGCTCGAGCTCGATCGCCTGCTGCGTTTTGGGCCACGGCCGAGAGCGTAGCGCGCGTCGGATGATAAGGTAGGCCCCGATGAAGGCCGTCCTGCGTGTCGATGCATCTGCCGCGATCGGCAGCGGTCACTTGTCGCGTTGCCTGACGCTCGCGCGCGGCCTCGCGTCGCGCGGATTCGCGATCACCGTCGCGACGCGCACGCCCGAAGGTCCGATGCTCCAGTGGATTGAGCGCGAAGGGCACTCGGTGGTGCGCATGTCGGCGAGCGACATCGCGGAGGACGTCGAGGCGAGCCGCCTCGCGGCCGAAGGGGCGTCGCTCGTCGTGATCGACGGCTACGCGTTCGGCGCGGCGTTTCACGAAGCGCTTCGCGCGGAGGGACGCGTCGTCTGCGTCGTCGACGATCTCGCCGACGCTCCGGTGCGCGGCGACGCCGTCCTCAACGGGAACCTCTACGCCGAGGAGCTCGCCTACGACGTTCGTGACGGCGCGAGGCTCCTCCTAGGGCCGAAATATGCGCTGATCCGCGGCGAGATCGTCTCGGCCCGGCAGCGCCGCCTCGCGCGGCCCGATGCGAAGCACAAGACGCGCCTCCTCGTCACGATGGGGGGCGCGGATCCCACCGCGGAGACCGACAAGGCGCTCGCGGCGCTCGATCGGATCGACGTGCCGCTCGACGTCCGCGTGATCGTCGGCGGCGCGAACACGCGCCTCGACGCGATCCGCGAGCGCGCCTCGAAGGTGGCCGCGCGCCACGACGTCGACGTGCGCTTCGACGTGCGCGCGATGGGCGAGGAGATGGCGTGGTGCGACGTCGCCCTCGCCGCGTCCGGGAGCACGTGCCTCGAGCTCGCGTGCGTCGGCGTCGCGGCCGTGCTGATCGTCGTCGCGGACAACCAGCGCCTCGTGGGGGACGCCGCCGCGCGACGCGGCCTCATGACGAACCTCGGCCCGCACCGCGTCGTCGACGCGCCGGCGATCGCGAAGGCGATCACGGAGCTCGCCTCGGACCCGGCGCGCCGCCGCGCGATGGAGGACGCGCAACGCGCCGTCGTGGACGGCGAAGGCTGCACGCGCGCCGCCACGGATCTCGCCGCGCTCGCGCGCTGAAAAGGCGGCTGACCAGGCGCGGTCCGATGAACGGAGCGACGTCTACGCGCACCGCAGGATTCCGCTCCTCTTGTGGTAAGGTCCCGCGGCTTTGACGCTTACGCAGAAGGTCATCCGGCTGACATTTCGGGGCCGCCGCGACGTGCGCGACGGGGTGCTCCTCACCATCCTGATGTTCGGCGCCGCGATGTTCGAGGCCGTGGGCATCGGCATCATCATGCCGTTCGTCTCGCTCATCGCGCACCCGGAGACGATCGACAAGGTCGCCGCGCTCGCGTGGGTGAAGACCACGAGCGGCGTGACGACGCGGACCGGCCTCGTGACGGTCTTCGGGCTCTTGCTCGTCGGCGTTTTCCTCCTGAAGAACGTCTATTTGATCTTCGTGCAGTATGCACAGAACACGTACATCCACGGGCGGCAGATCCTCCTCGAGAACAAGCTCATGGAGACGTACATGCGTCGTCCGTGGGTGTTCCACCTGCAGCACAACAGCTCGGATCTGATCCACAACGTCAGCTACGAGGTCTCGCAGGTCTTCACGCACGTCGTGACGTCGCTCTTCGTCATCACGGTCGAAGCGCTCTCGCTCCTCGTGCTCGCGTGCGTCCTCGTCGCGATCGAGCCGATGGTCGTCCCGACCGTCGGCATCTCGCTCGGGCTCGTCTCGTTCGTCTTCTATCGGCTCATCCACAAGAAGGCGACGCGCGTCGGCGAAGAGCAGCGCGTGATGCAGGCGGAGATGCTGAAGTGGCTCCAGCAGGGGCTCGGCGGCGTCAAAGAAGCGCGGATCATCGGCGTCGAAGACTTCTTCACGCGCGCCTACGCGAAGCGGAGCGGCCCCTTCGGACGCTCGCTCGTCCTCCACCGCATGCTCGGCGTCCTGCCGCGCTACGTCCTCGAGACGACCGGGATCCTCGCGCTCGTCCTCATGACGATCGCGATGTTCGTCCGCGGCAAGAGCGAGGCAGAGGTCCTGCCCGTCCTCGGCGCGCTCGCCGTGGCCGCGGTTCGAGTCCTCCCGTCGACGGCGCACATCATCGGATCGATCTCGCTCATTCGGTTCGTGAAGCCCTCGGTCGACAACCTCTGGAAGGCGCTCGAGCCCTGGCCGGGCGACGGCAAGCACGGCGTGAAGGTCGGCGAGATCGCGCCGCTCGCGCTCGACAAAGAGATCCGCCTCGAGGACGTGTCGTTCACGTACCCGAATTCGCCGAAGCCGTCGCTCCGCGGCGTCTCGATCGCGATCGAGCGCGGCGAGTCGATCGCCTTCGTCGGCGGCTCCGGCGCCGGCAAGACGACGATCGTCGACGCCATCATCGGTCTCCTCGATCCGGAGTCCGGCGCGATCACGATCGACGGAGAGAAGCTCACGGGCGATCGCATCCCGCAGTGGCAGCGCGCGATCGGCTACATCCCGCAGACCGTCTTCCTCTCGGACGACACGATCCGCCGCAACGTCGCCTTCGGCGTCGACGACGAGAACATCGACGAACAGCGCGTGAAGCGGGCGCTCGCCGCGGCGAAGCTCACCGAGCACGTCGCGGGCTTGCCGGAAGGGCTCGACACCTTCGTCGGCGAGCGAGGCGTGCGCCTCTCGGGCGGCCAGCGCCAACGCATCGGCATCGCGCGCGCGCTCTACCTCGAGCCGAAGGTGCTCGTCCTCGACGAAGCGACGTCTTCGCTCGATGGCGTCACCGAGCGCGAGATCGTCGACGCGATCGAACGCCTCCGTACGGACCGCACGATGATCGTCATCGCCCACCGCCTCTCCACGGTCCGCTCCTGCGATCGCCTCGTCTTCATGAGCCAGGGCACCATCGAGGACGTCGGCACGTGGGACGAGCTCTTCACGCGCAACGCCGAGTTCCGAAAGCTCGTCGAGCTCTCGAAGATGGAAGGCGAGTCCGCCGCCGCGCAGTAGTCGTCGGCTCAGAGCGCCGGCGGATCGATTCTCGCGCTCGTGGTGGCGATGCTTGCCGATGGCGGCGACGAAGCGAGTCAGGGCATCTCGCTTCGAAGCCCGCTCTACGATGATGCCAGGGTCGGCTTCGCCGCTCGGCAGCGTCGCGGGGACGCCGGCGCCCTCCAGGAGATCTCCGGCGGCGCCGATCGCGAGGATCGCCTTCGCGTGCCGGTAGGCGTCCTTCAGGAACTCGAGAGGATGCCCGAGCCGACCGAGCGCGGCCGCGGCGCGCTTGCCGTTCGGGATCGCGACGGCGTCGAAGAGGACGGAGGGCATCGCCTCGAAGGTCACTTCGACCTCGATCGACGCTCCGTCCTCCGTCCGCACGGGGCCGAGGCGCGCCCCGACGTACCGCGGGACAGCGCCGCGCTCGGCGAGGGCGGCGTGAATCGCCGTCGCCGAACGGCCGTCGACGCCGTCCGCGACGAAGATCGCGACGCGGCGAGTCGCGATGCTGCCGTCACCGGGTCGGCTGAAGAGCGAGAGCGTGGGCGACGTCTCGACTTCCGCCTTCGGCGTCCGCTTGATCGCGCGCGGCATCGGCGCCGGCAGATCGATGCCGAGCTCGCCCGCGAGCGCCTTCGCGAGCCCTTTGTCGACGTTCGCGAGCGACGAGACCATCCTGCGTCGGATGGCGGGGACTTGAACCTTCGTCAGCTCGAAGCGAAAGCCTCGGAGGATGTGCGCCTTCTCGACCGGCGTCTGGCTGTTCCAGAAGAGGCGCGCCTGGTTGTAGTGCTCGGCGAACCTCTCGGGCTTGCCTCGGACCTTGTCGGCCTCGCCTGACGTGTCGCGGAACGACGTGAAGCCCGCCGTCGACCCCGCCTGGAACGGGCAGCCGCCGCCGAGGGAGTTCGGCTCGTACGCGACGCGGCCGCGCGCGATGGCCTGACGATGCATGCCGTCGCGTTGGTTGTTGTGGACCTGCGCGACGGGCGCGTTGATCGGTATTTCGTGGAAGTTCGGCCCGCCGAGGCGCGAGATCTGCGTGTCGACGTACGAGTGGATGCGCCCGGCGAGGAGCGGATCGTTCGTGAAGTCGATGCCCGGCACGACGTGCGCGGCGCAGAACGCGACCTGCTCGGTCTCCGCGAAGAAGTTGTCGGGGTTCCGATCGAGCACCATTCGCCCGACCGGGATCAGCGGCGCGAGCTCCTCGGGGACGAGCTTGGTGGCGTCGAGGACGTCGAAGCTGAACCTCTCGGCGTCTTTCTCGGTGAAGGTCTGGAACGAGAGCTCCCACTCGGGGAACGCGCCGGCTTCGATCGCTTCCCAGAGATCGCGACGATGGAAATCGGGATCGGCTCCCGAGATCTTCACGGCCTCGTCCCAATCGAGCGAGTGCGTGCCGAGGAGCGGCGTCCAGTGGAACTTCACGAAGGTCGATTTGCCCGCGGCGTCGACGAGGCGGAACGTATGCACGCCGAAGCCCTGCATCATGCGGTAGCTCCGCGGGAGCGCGCGGTCCGACATCACCCACATGAGCATGTGGGTCGACTCCGGCATCAGCGAGACGAAGTCCCAGAACGTGTCGTGCGCCGACGCGGCCTGCGGCATGCCGTGGTGCGGCTCCGGCTTCACCGCGTGGACGAGATCCGGGAACTTCATCGCGTCCTGGATGAAGAAGACGGGGATGTTGTTTCCGACCAGATCCCAGTTCCCTTCGTCGGTGTAGAACTTGACGGCGAAGCCGCGCGCGTCGCGCGCCGTGTCCGTGGAGCCGCGCTCGCCGGCGACGGTCGAGAAGCGGACGAAGACCGGCGTGCGCTTGCCCGCTTCGGCGAAGAGCGAGGCGCGCGTGAGCTTCGTCATCGGGCGGTAGCACTCGAAGTAGCCGTGCGCCGCGGAGCCGCGCGCGTGGACGATGCGCTCCGGGATCCGCTCGTGGTCGAAGTGGGTGAGCTTCTCGCGAAGGATGAAGTCTTCGAGGAGCGGAGGGCCGCGGAGGCCTGCCTTGAGGCTGTTTTGATTGTCGGCGACGACGACACCTTGGTTCGTCGTGAGCGCGCGATCGCTCGAGTCGACGCGCACGCGATCGAGCGGGAGATTTCCGGGGTTTTCGCCGAGGCTCGGCTTGCCGCCTCCCGTCTTCTTCGAGGCGATCGTCTCGGTCAGCGTGCTGCCCGTCACGAGCGGGTCCGCCGGCTTCGCGGTCGCGCCTTTCTTCGGAGAATGCCCGTGCTCGTCCGCCTTGTTCGGATTGAACGGCATCGCGGCGGCGAGCTCTTCGCTGCCTTCCATCTTCACGTCCAGCGCGCCGCGCGCCCGCGGCCGGTCCTTCTTGCTGGGTCCGCTCACGGTCGCGCGAGCGCTCGTCGTCGAGGATGACTTTGCAGCGGACTTCTTCTTTTCGGCCATGGCGCTCCGGAGGTCGGACGGTCGACGTTGCAGGCGGAGCGCGGGCGCCATGCAACGCGAGTGCCGCGACGAATGCGTGCCTACGGGCGTCGTAGAGAGGTGTCGCCGCCGAGTCGGCGGTCGCCATTCCGCCTCACGAGGGGCGTGTCGCGGCGTCGTGCCCCGCTCGGATCAGCGGACGTCGAACGGGTCGCTCGACAGCACGCGATCGCCTTGCTTCATCGTCACGGTCCACGTGCCGGTCTTCGACGCGGGCGTAAGCGCATACTTGCAGTGCGTCGGCCACGGGTCCTTGTCGATCGACTTCGTCGTCCACTTGTTCTGGTGCGCCTTCTCGCCGGACGGATCGGTCCAATCGCACGAGAGGTCGATCTTCTCGCCTTGCGGAGCGTCCTTCAGCGTCACGTCGAGCTTCACCTCCGGCGCGGTCGCGCGATCGAAGGGCGAAGGCTTCCCGTTGGCGGTCACGACGTGCTCGACCGGGGCGGCGCGCAGGACGGCGGCGCTCGTCCGCGCGCTCACGACCCAGACGCCTGCAGCCGTCGCGGCGACCGCGATCGCTGCTGCGGCGATCATCAGGCGCGTCCGCGACTTCTGCTTCTCTTTGGAGCGCTTCTCTGCGAGCGCCTGCTCCGCGGCTTCGAGCTTCTCGGGCGCGATGTCGAGCTCGCGGAGGACTTCGCGCGCTTCGCTGCGCGAGATCTGCTCCTTGTCGGCGCGGTCGAGGCGCTCGGCCTCTTCGACGATCTCCGGCAGGTCCTCCTTGGCGACTTTCGGATCCATCTCCCTGTAGTATCCGCCGGTCATGACGCCGAGTGAAGCGGAGGCGCTCGTCGCCCGGTTCAGGAGCCCTCTTTACGTGTACGACGCCGAGGAGGTGAGGCGCGCGTACGCGAAGTTCGCGGCGGCGTTCACGCACCCGCGCACGGAGCTCCACTACGCCATCGTCTGCAACAAGAACCGATACCTCGTTCGGATGCTCGGCGAGCTCGGCGCGGGGATTCACGCGAACACTCCAGGCGACGCGTTCGCGGCGCTCGAGGCGGGGATCCCGAGTGATCGGATCGTCTACAGCGGGACGAACCTCGATCGCGACGACATCCGCTTCCTCGTCGATCGAAGCATCCGCATGAACCTCGACTCTCTCGACCAGCTGCGCGACGTCTCGGCGTTCGGGGGCGTGACGTCGGTCGGTCTCCGCTTCTTGATCGACGACGAGACGCGCGCGAACCGCATCGGCGTCACGGCCGGCGAGATCGACGAGGCGCTCGCGATCGCCCGGAGCGCGAAGATCGAGATCGCCGGACTCCACATGTACGCCGGTACGAACACGCGGAGGGCCGGGCGATTCGTCGAGTGTCTCGAGCGTCTCGTCGCGAGCGCGGAGCGCCTGCCGGATCTCTCGTTCGTCGACATCGGCGGCGGCTTCGGGATCGCCTACGACGACGAGGAGCCGGAGCTCGATCTCGAGACGCTCGGCCGCGAGGCGAGCGCGCGCGTGGCCAAGCTCGAAGCGAAGGTCGGACGTCCCCTCGAGCTCGTCGTCGAGCCAGGGCGCTTCATCGTCGGCTCCGCCGGGAGCCTCGTCGTCACCGTCGTGTCCGTCAAAGAACGCGGAGGGCGGCGCTTCGTCGGCGTCGACAGCACGGTCGGGAACATCGTCGTCCCGAGCGTCTACCACCGACATCATCGCATCACGGCGATAGGCGACTTCGGACCCGATCTCGACGTTCCTACGGACGTCTGCGGGAACACGACGCACTCGCGCGATTTTCTCGGGCGCGATTTGCGTCTCCCGCGCCTCGCGCCTGGAGATCGCCTCCTCCTCGGAGACGTGGGCGCATACGGCTACGCGATGTCGAGTCACTTCTTGAACCGCCCGCGTCCGGCGGAGGTCGTCGTCGACGGCGGCGAGGCTCACCTCACGACGCGACGCGAGACGTTCGACGATCTCTTGGCGACGCAGGTGCGATCATGAGCGGAATTTGCGGCTTCGTGGGCGACTCGGATCCGAAGACGCTCGACCGGATGCTCGCGGCGATCGACTACCGCGGCGACACGAGCCTCGTGGAGCACGGGAAGGGATTCTCGCTCGGCTATCGCTACTACAAAGGAAGGCCCGGCAAGTCGCCCGAGATCACGCGTAGAGGCACGCGCCTGGCCGTCTGCGCGGGGACGCTCGCGCCCGCCGTGCCATCGCCCGCGGAGGCGATCCTCGAGCGGGGCGAGACCACGCTCGGCGACATCGACGGCGCCTTCGCCTTCGCGGTCTTCGACGAGGCGCGCCGCGCGCTCGTGCTCGGGCGCGATCCGTTCGGCGTCCGGTCGCTCTATTACGTCGAGCACGGAGGGACCTTCTACTTCGCTTCGGAGCTGAAGCAGCTCTTGGCGATCGAGTCGCTGCCCGTGGAGATCGACCCGAGCGCGATTCACAAGTACCTGACCTTCTCGTTCGTGCCGGGCGAGGCCGTGCCGATCAAAGGCATCAAACGGCTCCTGCCCGGTCATACTCTCGAGTACGAAAACGGCAAGATCACCAACAATGCCTATTTCGTTCTTCGGGAGTCGATCGATACGTCACTCGAGCTACCGGACGCGGTGAAGCAAGTCCGGCGCCTCGCGCGGGCGGCGATCAAGAAGCGTCTCGTCGGCGAAGACGAGGTCGGCCTCTTCCTGTCGGGCGGGCTCGACTCGTCGGCCGTGGCCTTCTGGCTCAAGGAGGCGGGCGCGAAGGTGCGCGCGCTCTCGCTCGATTTCGGCGAGCGCAGCGTCGAGCGCGAGCAAGCGGCCGAGGTGGCGAAGACGCTCGAGATCCCGCTCGAGCTCGTCTCCGTCACGGGCGAGAGCGTCGCGCGCGTCTTTTGGGACGTCGTTCACAGGCTCGATTTGCCCTTCGGCGACGCCGTCACTGCGCCTCAATACCTCCTCGGAGAGGCGGCGAAGAACCACGGGCTCATCGCCGTCTTCAACGGTGAAGGCGGCGACCAGCTCTTCGGGGGCTGGACCAGCAAGCCGATGATCGCCGCGGAGCTCTTCGGCGATCTCTACGAGCACCAAGAAGACACGCGCGAGGAGACGTACCTGCGCTCGTACCACCGCTTCTACGGCCTGGAGGACGAGCTCTACACGGACGACTTCAAGAAGCAGGTCGGCGGACCGGGGCAGCGCCGCGCGCACCTGCGACCCTACCTGGGTGACGAGGGGGCGGGCGCGTTCTTGAATCGCGTCAGGCTCGCCGACATCTCGCTCAAGGGCTCGCAGAACATCTTGCCGCGCGCAGAGCGCATGTCGAACGCGTGGGGCCTCGACATCCGCGTTCCGCTCTTCGACCGGGATCTCGCCGAGGCGTCGTTCCGAATGCCGCCGGAGATGAAGCTCCATGGCGCGTGCGAGAAGTACGTCTTCAAGCTCGCGCTGAAGAATCGGCTCCCCGAAGACATCGTCTGGCGGAAGAAGTTCGGGATGAGCGTGCCGATGACCGACTTCGCGCTCGGCCCGATGACGAAGCTCCTCGATGATCTCCTCGGCGACGAGTCGCTGAAGAGGCGTGGGATGTTCCGCCCGGAGATCGTCCGCACGCTCCGCGAGGGCAAAGACGTGCCCAGCGAGACCCGAAAACGTCGCGTCGGTGAGCGCCTCTGGGCGCTCGCGATGCTCGAGGCCTGGATGCGCGTGATCGTCGACAAGCGTGGTGTCCGATGAAGTGCATCTATTGCCAGAGCGACAGCAAGTACTCGGAGCGGTCGGACGGCAACTGCCCGAGCTGCAAGAAGCGCTTCGCGTTCGAGCCGAAGACCGGCTCGACCTTCACGGACATGCAGTTCAAGAACGCCATCGACGCCGTCTCGTCGATGGGCACGGTGCGCTTCCTCCCGGAGCACGTGCGTTACGAGCTCGCGCGTCGCAAGCGCTCGCCCAAGTCCTCGATCGGCACGATTACGTGCCTCGTCCTCGCGGGGATCGCGGCGCTGATCGCGATCTTCGTGCCGATTCCGTTCGTGATCTTCGTGGTCATTCTTCTCGTGATCGCGCGTGCCGTCTGGCCTGGGAAATACTTGCCATTCGACAGCTTCTCCGCGGACTGGACGAAGTGGTGCCAGGTGCATGGCACGCCGAAGGGCCTCATCCTCAAGAAGGCCGAGAAGGCGCCGGCCGAGCCGTACCGCGGCGCGGAGGACATTCAGCACTACTCGTTCGATCGCGCGGTGATCTGCGACAGGCCGGAGACCGTCGATCTGCTCCTCGCGAACAACTTCCATTTCGAGAACAACTGCGCCGTCCTATCCATCGACGGCTACCCCGGGCGCGCGTTCGATCGCGTGAAGGGGATGCTGCAGAACAACCCGAAGCTCACGGTCTACGTCCTTCACGACGCGACGTGGGACGGCTGCCGCCTCGCGAGCAAGATCGCGTCGAGCCCGCAGTGGTTTCTCGGGCGCGCGCGCGTCGTCGAGGTCGGCATTCGCCCCGTGCACGCCAAGGCGTTTCGGGGCGTTTGGAGCCAGAGCTCTGCGGAGGGCGACACGTCGGGCATCACGGCGCGCGAAGCGGCGTGGCTGCAGGCGAGCTCGCTCGAGCTCTTCGCCGTGCGCCCGGAGCAGGTCATCAAGCGTCTCTTCAAAGCCATTACGACGAATACCGACGAGCTCTCCCAGGCGAGCGCGTTCGTGAGCGTCTCCGGCGGCGGTGATTTCTGGGTCGACGCCGGCTCGTTCTCGTCGGACGCCTCCGCGTCGGACGGCGGCGACGACAGCTTCGGATGACGCGCGTCGTCGTTCGCTCCGGCGCCTCGTTCGCGACGCGCGATCAACGCGCGCGTCCCCGAGGCCGCATCGGAGGGGCGAGCGCGCCGCTGCCCGAAGAGACGCGCGCCCGCCTCCTCGAGAGCCTCGGCCTCGCGGCGCGCATCCTCGAGGACTCGCCGATCGCGGACGCCGACACTCCGCGCGACGTCGATTGGTCCGTCGCGATCCAGGACCTCTCGCGGATCGACGGCGCCTTCGCGGTGGCCTGGCGCGAGGGGAAGACGCTTTGCCTCGCGCGCGATCCGATCGGTCACCGAACGTTGTATTACGCACTCGTCGACGGCGCGCTCGTCTTCGCGTCGCGGGTCGACGCGCTCCTCGACGCCTTCGCGCTCCCGCGGCGCGCGGATCCCCGCAGCGTCGCCGCGTTTCTCTCCTACGCCTACGTGCCTGGCCGCGCGACGATGATCGAGGGCGTTTGCGAGGTGCTGCCGGGCGAGATCGTCCGCTTCGACGGCAGCCTCTCTCGCACGACGTTCTGGCGAATGCCTCGCGAAGGCACGGACGACGTGGATCTCGTCGCTCACCTGCGAAGGGAGCTCGAACGCGTCATCGGCGGAATGCTGCCGGCCGGCGAGCCCGTCTGCGCGTCGCTCTCGGGAGGCATCGACTCGAGCCTCGTCGCCGCGCTCGCGAAGCGCCTCCATGACGCGCCCGTGCGCACCTTCTCGATCACCTTCGGCGACGCGTACCGGGACGAGCTCGCGTGGAGCTCGATGGTCGCGAGCCACGCCAAGACGGATCACACGATCGTCGAGCTGCCGGCCGAGGCGATCGCCGCGCACCTCGACGACACGGTCGCGCGCCTCGACAAGCCGAACGGCGATCCGCTCACGGTCCCGAACGCGCTCCTCTTTCGCGAGATGGCCGAGCACGGGACCGTGGTGCTCAACGGCGAAGGCGGCGACCCGTGCTTCGGCGGGCCGAAGAACATGCCGATGCTCCTCGCCGAGCTCTACGGCGACGGCTACGAAGAGGACGGCGGCGAGCGCGCGCGGCAGCGCACGTACCTGCGCGCGCACCTCAAGTGCTTCGACGAGCTCGCGTTCATGCTCGACCCCGAGGTCTACCGCCTCGCGACGACGCCGCCGCTCGAGGACGATCTCTCGGAGTGGTTCGACGATCCGCGCTGGCCGAGCTTCCTCGGCAAGCTGATGGCGATCAACGTGCGCTTCAAAGGCGGTCACCACATCCTTCCGAAGGTCGACGCGCTCGCCGCTCCGTTCGGCGTTCTCCCGCGCTCGCCGCTCTTCGACAAGGCGCTCGTCGAGCTCGCGTTCGCGATCCCGTCGCGCGACAAGCTCCGCGGATCGATCGAGAAGTACGCGCTCAAGGAAGCGGTCCGAGACCTCCTCCCGGAGGCGATCCTCGATCGCCCGAAGAGCGGCATGCTCGTCCCCGTCGAAGGCTGGTTCTCGGGGCCGATGCTCCCGTTCGCGCGCGAGCGGATCCTCGAAGGCCTACCTAAACACGGCCTCTTCCAGCGCGACGCCCTCGAACAGCTCGTCACGGGCAAGCTCCGGGGCCTTCGGCCTCGGCGCGGCGTGAAGATTTGGCTCCTTTTGACGCTCGAATCGCACCTTCGAGCACTCGGTGCCACGCTCGGTTGAGCCGAAGAGGAGACGACCGGCCGCGTCAGAAGGGCTAGTGTCATCGCCCATGCGATCTTTCTTCGTGGCGGTGAGCGCGTGTGCGTGTCTGCTCGTCGGCTTCGCGTGCAGCAGCAGCGGAGGGGACGCCGCGAACGGAAGCACGCCAGGCGGCGAAGACGGCGGTCAGGTCTCGGACGCGCCCATCGGTCTCGACGGCACGGCGGCGCCGCCCGGATCGTTCAACGTCGTCTTCGGACCGCAGGAGGTCCCCGGCGGGCAAGAGCACGCGAAATGCGTCGTGAAGCGCCTCGGGAACACGAGCGCGATGCACGTCGGGAGCATCCACAACGTCCTCTCCGCGGGCTCGCACCACCTCGTGCTCTATCGCGTGAACGACACGGAGGAGCAGACGACGCCGTTCGACTGCCAGCCGTTCACGGACACGCTCAATCCCACGAAGGGCTCGACGCTCATGATCTCGCAGAAGGCCGACGACGCGCTCGTCCTGCCGGACGGCGTCGCGTACACGCTCGCCCCGAACCAGATGGTTCGTATCGAGGTCCACTACATCAATCCCGGCTCGACGCCGAAGACGATCACGGCGTCTTCGACGTTCATTCCGGTCGAAGATTCCAAGTTCAAATACGAGGCCGACTTCCTCTTCGTCGGAACTCCGGACATCGACCTTCCCGCGAAGTCGAAGAAGGACGTCGGCCCGGTCTTCCTCGCTCTCCCGAGCGAGTACAAGGACGTCAATTTCTTCGCGATCACGGGTCACGAGCATCAATACGGCACGAACGTCGTCGTGAGCACCGCGACGGACAAGTCGGATCCGGGCACGAGCGTCTACGACGTCCCGAACTGGCTCTGGAGCGAGCCTGCGACGGTGCAGTCGTCTCCGCCGTTCAAGGTCCCCGCGGGCGGCGGCTTCAAGCTCAGCTGCTCGTACAACAACTATTCGGATCAGCCCGTCGGCTTCGGCGAGTCGGCGAACGCAGAGATGTGCTTCTTCTGGGCGTACTACTACCCGAGCATCGGGAGCGCGAAGGTGTGCATCCACACTGACAAGATCCCAGGCGGCGCGGACGCTTGCTGTCCGGGGCAGAACCTCGTCTGCAACTACCTCAAGGGCAAATAGCCGGTTTGGGGGCTCTCCAAACGAGCGGCGTCGCGCGGCCGCGCTTGCGCTTCGGACGAAGGCGTTCTCTTCTTTAGAGGTTGCCTGCTTCCGTGCTCACGCGCCTCTTCGGCAAAAAAGGGCGATCGGCGGTACCCGAGGAGCTCGCGCTCGAAGCGGCGCTGCGCGCGCGCATCGCGCGGCCGTCTGCGCTAGCCGGAGAGCGCAAGGCGAGCCTCGTCTTCGACGCCGGAACGGCGGGCACCTGGACCGTCGACATCCGTCGAGGCGTCGTGACGCTCGGGCGCGGCCGGAGCGCCCAGGCGACCGCGACGATCACGAGCGACGCGCGGACGCTCGTCGACGTGCTCGAGGGCCGCGTCGCCGGCGTCGAGGCGTTCCTCGACGGCCGACTCTTCTTGCGCGGGAACATCGCGCTCGCGCTCGAGCTCGACGACATCTTGCATCCTGCGGTGAGGGATCCGCGGTCGCCGCGCTGCCGTCGCGTCGGCGCCCTCGGCGTACGCTCGTTCTATCTCGAGGCCGGTGTGCCGGGGCGGCCGCCCATCGTCTTCCTCCACGGCCTCGGCGCGACGAGCGCGTCGTTCCTTCCGACGATTTGGGATCTCGCGCGCGACTACCACGTCTTCGCCGTCGATCTGCCGGGCTTCGGCGAGTCCGACAAGCCGGTGCGCGCGCTCCACCCGGAGTACTTCGCGCGATGGCTCGTCGCGTGGCTCGACGCCGTCGGCCTCTCACGCGTGCATCTCGTCGGCAACTCGATGGGTGGGCGTATCGCGCTCGAGGTCGCGCTCACGGCGGATGCACGGGTCGACCGCGTGGTCCTCCTCGCGCCCTCGCTCGCCTGGCGCAGGTACCGCTTCGGCGCTCGCCTCGTTCGACTCTTGCGGCCCGAGCTCGCCGTTCTACCGATGCGCGCGCTGCATCGAATGGTCACGACGTCGCTTCGCTCGATGTTCGCCAAGCCCGAGCGCGTCGCCGACGCGGCCATGAACGCGGCAGCGGACGAGTTCGTTCGCACCTTCGCCACGCCGCGCGGACGCATCGCGTTCTTCCACGCCGCGCGAGAGATCTACCTCGAGGATCCGCACGGCACGCGCGGCTTCTGGGACCGCCTGCCCAACCTCTCGTCGCCTTCGCTCTTCATCTTCGGCGAACGGGATTGGCTCGTGCCGCGTGCCTTCCTCCGTCACGTACGCCGCGCGGTCCCCGCCGCCGAGTGGGAGCTGTTCGAGGACTGCGGGCACGTCCCGCAATTCGAGCTCCCCGCGCGAACGAACGCGTCGATTCGAGCCTTCCTCGTACGGTCGTAGGACAAACGTCCTACAGCGGCGGTGAGGTGTGCGCGCCGGTGTAGAAGACGAAGCGCGTCACATGGCGGCACGCCGGATCGTCCGGCGCGGCGGCTCCCGAGCTCTCGAGCTCGAGGACGACGATGGGATCGTTCGGGTCGAGCGTGTACTCACGGCCCACCGCGTATCGTGCCGTCTGTCCGAACTGCTTCGGAGTCGCGTCGCGGACCTGCTTGTTCGCCGTGGAGATCGCTCCAGACGTCGAGCTTCCGCGGGACGACGGACCCGCCGTCGCGCGGGCGAAAGCGGACGCTCACCGTGTCGACGCCGAGGGTGCTCTCGGTCACGGCGCCGAACTCGACCGTGACGTCGAGCTCGTAGCTCGGTCCGCACCGCGTCGTGTGTGCACCGTGGTAGGTGTGCGTGGCGTGGAGCGCGAGCTGGGTTCCCTGGCCAAGCGGGACCGCCTTCCAGGAGCCGTTGTCGGTCTCGAGCGCGGGCGGGGAGCCCTCGCTTTGTCCGTCTCCCCCTCCGCAAGCTGCGAGCGTCAGCGCGAGGGCCGACAGACCCAGCGCTCGGATTAGGACAGTTGTCATACTGGATCAGATAGGTAGGACGACTGTCTTAGTCAAGGGCCGGTCGAAACGAAAGGCGCCGACCTCGGGCCTTGCTGAACGATAGGACAGTCGTCATAGTGTAGTCATGGGACCGAACGCGACGTCCGAGCGGTCATTTCCCGCCGGTGGTACGATGCAGGCGATGTCAGCAGCCGTCCCGACCCGCCAGCGCATGATCGAGACGGCCGTGCGCCTCTTCCAGCGTGGCGGGTACCACAGCACCTCGTGGCGCACGCTCGTCGAGGCCGCCGGTACGCCGTGGGGCTCGGCGCACCATCATTTCCCGGGCGGCAAAGAGCAGCTCGGCGTGGCGGCGATCGACATGGCGGCGGAGATCGTCGCGCTGCGCCTCCAGAAGAACTTCGCGCAGTACAGCGCCGCGCACGAGGGCGCGCGCGCGTACTTCAAGGCGTGGGCGGCGTCGCTCGAGGCGAGCAACTTCCAGGACGGTTGTCCTATCGCGACGATCGCGCTCGAGACCGCGCCTGCCTCCGAGGCGCTCACGGACGCCTGCCGTCGCGCCTTCAATCGCTGGCGCGCGCTCCTCGCGGAGCAGTTCGTTCAGGTCGGCGTGAAGCGAAAGCGCGCGGGCGAGCTCGCGACAATCCTGCTCTCGACGTTCGAGGGCGCGCTCCTCGTCGCGCGCGTCTCGAAGACGACGGCGCCGCTCCTCATGGCGGGCGAGCAGATGGCGGCGCTCCTCAAGAACGAAGTGCCCTGACGCGCGCTCAGAAGGCGGGATCGCAGCTCGCGCCGTCGCTCGTGATGGCCTTGTCCACGGGCGGCTCTTTGGTGAGATCGAGCACGTGGAGATCGACGGTGCGCTGAACGTTGTCGCGTAGGCAGTCGACGATCGCGGAGCCATCGGGGGCCACGGCGCCGCTCTCGATGCGGCGGTTGTCGCCCGCCGCGATGATCGGACGAGCCTGCTTTTGGTCCACGATGTAGGCATAGAGCGAAGACGCGCCGCCGTCCGTCGCGCTGAAGAGGAAGAGGCTGCCGTCCGCGGCCCACCGCGGCGGATTCAGCGACGGTGAGAGCGCTCCGAAGCGGAAGAGCATTTCGGTCGGTTGACCGTCGGAGGTGAAGTAGCCAAACCCTTCGTCGTCGCGCGACTGGCAAACGGCCTGAGTGACGAGCACGCGGCCCGTCGCGGGATTGACCGAGACGGCCGACGCGACCGAGCACGGAGCGGGCGTCTCGAGCAAATCCGGCGCCGCCGAGCCGTCCGTCGCGACCGACCACGTCCTCGTTCCTCCCGCGGACTTGCCGATGACTTGCTCGCCGTATGCGTAGAAGACGGCGCTCCCGTCCGTCGCGAACGCGGATTGCGCACGTCAATCCGGAATCCGGCCGTTCCCGGGCTCGTGTTCTTGAAGACGGGCGTGAGCCGACTGAACGTCTTGCCCTCCGTGTCGAGCATCCAGATTCGCTGCGTGGCGAGGAGCGTGCTGGTGTCGGCTTCCGTGGGCCCGTCGAGGGACGCGATGGCGATGCGCTTGCAATCCGTCGAGAGCGAGAAGCCGTTGATCGCCCAACCCTCGCTGCCGTCGCTCCGCAAATCGGTGACCACGCGTTCGGCGCCGCTCGCCGAATCGCGCGCGATCAAGTTGTCCTTGTCCGCCGCGACGTGGCGCACGAAGAGGAACGTTCCGGCGGGCAGGGCAGGCCCGTCCGCGAGGCCGGCGCCGCCTTCTGCGTTGGGTGAGCCGCCGTCGTTGCCGCTCGTGCTCCCGCCTCCGCCCGAGCTGCTGCAGGCAAAGACGGCCGCCGAAGCGAGGATGAGGATCGCGCCGGCCGCGCGCGAAGAGAAGCAGTACATTCGTACGAGCGACATCGCGCCTCCGCGGGCCCGCGAACGAATGAACCCGCAGAAACCAAGCCACGGCCGACGGTGCCCGCGTCACGAAACGGCGCACGTGGCGCGTCCACGCAACGCAATGGCGCGGGGCTGTCACCCATGACCCGGGCGACGTTCGCGCTCGTTCCTTCGCTGGACGAGTTCTTCGGGCCCCCATCGCGGCGTTACGTCGTCCATCGATCGTTCGCGTACTGGCAAGCCGAGCGACGGGTCTTCGGCATCATGATCTGGGGCCGTCCCGACGAGAAGGACGTCGACGAGATCTGCGCGGCGCACGAGGTCGGCGCGAACGTTCTCTTCGCCGGTCACACGTCGCTCGTCGACCTCCGCGCGCTCGAGGCCGTCGACTTTCTCGCGTTCGATCGCCTCCTCTCGTACCTCCGGAAGCGTCGCGACGAATGGTCACCGAACGTGTCGAAGCAGGCCGTGCTCTACAAGGGCGGCTTCGCGCACGCGACGGTCGCAGGGATGTTCCAGTTCTTGCGGCCTGGCCACCCCGTCTCGTTCCACGACGATCTCCGCGTCGCCTACGCGACCGTCGGGGCGTCCGACGTGCGCGACGAGCTCGAGGATCTGCGGAGGACGCTCCTCGACGTACCGGACGTCGTGCGGCGCGTGCAGAATGCATTCGAAGCGCTCCCCGCGCGTGCGGGGTTCACCGCGGTCGCCCGGAGCGTCGGCATGAGCGTGCGCAGCCTGCAGCGCCACCTCGCCGCTTCGGGGAGCTCGCTCAGGATCGAGCGTCAGAACCAGATGATTCGCAGGAGCGAGCGCCTCCTCGAGGGCACGGAGCTCGATCTCGACGCCATCGCCTCGCTCGTCGGCGCGAGCTCCTCGTCACACCTCGTCGCGCTCTTCCGGCAGCGAAGAGGCACGACGCCCGGCGCGATTCGGTCGAAGGCGCGCGGCAAGCGCTGACGTCAAGGAACGGCCTCGTCGAAGTGGACGCACCAGTTGTAGAGCGCGTAGCCGTGTCGTGACGGAGTCGCGTCGGAATCGCGGAGATTCCCGCGCGTTCTTTCTGTGCGTATCGCGTAGCGGAGGCGCCCTGGGCCGCTCGACGAGAGGCGAATGCGCACGTTCGTGGCCGAGACGACGTCGACCGCGACGATCGGCGACGGATGTCCAGCTCCGTCGAGCCACTCGAAGCCGAACGACCCCGGATCCGAGACGAGCGTCGTGTCGAGGACGAGCGGCGGCTCGGGCACGTGGAACGAGACCATGAGCGTGTCGCCGCGCCGAGCGATCGCGCGCGGGCGGAGAGGCTCCCAAGCTCGGCCCTCGAGGACCACGCGGCGATATGCCTTCGCGTAGTCCTCGCCCATGTGGCGGTATCCCTCTGCGGTGAGGTGGAGGCCGTCGGCGTACGGGAGGTGGTATTTCGGTCCGACGAGGACGACGAGGCCCGGCGCGCGGACGTGTGCGTCGAGCTGCGCGAGCGGGATCCGCGAGTCGCCGAGCGTCGATACTTGGGTTTCGAACATCGGTATCGGCGTGGCCTGCTTCGTCAACGAGCGAACGTCTTCGTCGTAGGATCGTTGCCACTCGAGCAGATCGTCGGCATAGCGCGTATTGCCGCCATAGTGATCCGACTCGCCGTGAACGACAGTGACCGCGCGGACGACGTACGATTTCCCGAGCTCGCGCGTGCGGTCCCGTCCGGCGGCGACTTGGTCCAGTCCGCGCTGGTACGGCGGGCTGCCTCGCTTCAAGCCGGTGTAGGGCGTCGAGCCCATCCCGTGAACGCTCACGAGGAGATCGTGGGGGCTCGCGAGGAGAGAGTCGGCGCGTGATACTCCAGCCACGTGGTTCGCGAAGCCGCTCGACATCGTCTCGACGTCGGGAGAGCCGCCTTCGACGAGCGGCGCCAGCGTGGCGTACGCGACCGCGACGACGCCGCTGCCGAACATGAGGTTCGCGAAGGGCTGGCTGCGCGAGAGCGGCGGCGTACCGAGCGCGCCGACGGAGAGGCTCTGTCCGGTCGAGAGAACGTGGTTGATGTCGGCTCGCTGGAACCCCGGCGCGAGGCGATGATCGCGCGGCGCGGGCGGAGGATCGACGACGAGCTCTGGCCCGAGATCCTCCGGCGGCGCCGGCGTCCGCGCGCACGCGACCAGGAGCGCGAGCGCGAGGCGTCTCACGGACAGCCCGTGAGGCCGCCGATCCAGTCGTCGATCGTCTTGGTCCCCGCCACGTCGACCTTCTTGATCGCGAGCGGAGGCATCCGACTGAAGTCGGTCGCGTGGGCTCGCTTCGACAGCACGCTCGAAGAGGTGGCCCCGGGCTTCACGATCGCCGCGCCCGCGATCCCGAGGTCTCCGCGCGTCGGCGCGACGTTGCACGTCTTGGTCTGCGCGAAGGGTGTCGAGAAGCGCAGATCCATCTGCGCCGCGGTTGGTCCGTCGGGGCGATGGCAGAACGAGCAGTTCGAGTGCAGGTAGGCGCGCGCGCGCGCCTCCGCGGGCCCCATGCCGTCCGGCGCAGGCAGGGCCGGGATCTTGGGCGGATCGGCCGCGAAGACGCCGATGTGTCCGAGGGTCGCGAGCTGATCGCGCGCGGGGCGCCCCGGATAATCGAAAGTGCGTCCGAGCTGCGCGATCTCGAGGCCCAGCGTGCGACCCGCGGCGGTCGTGTGGCACCTCGGGCAGTCGGCGCGGCCCGGATAGGTCCAATCTTGCCCGCCGACGGACTTCACCTTTCCGCCCGGAAGGAGCGTGGCGTCCGTCTCGGCGTCGTTCCACTCGTACGAATATCCGGCCCAATCGCCGTCGTCGTGGCGCACGAACAATCGAGTTTCGACCCGCTTTTGGCCGATCGAGAAGGTCTTGGCGACGACGCTACCTTTCGGCAAATCGGAGATCGCCGTCGGGGCCGATGCCAATCGTCGCGCCGTCGGGGATCGCGAAGAATCGGTCCTTGCTCGCGCCGTCCGACCAGAACGGCGCGACAATCCCATAAGGGATCATCATCGAGAGTGGCTTCTTGGGATCGGTCTTGTCGAAGCAGCCGGTCTCGCCGAGCGTCTTCGGGAACGTGTCGGCCGGGCCCGCGGCTTCGGGGACGAGCGTCACGACGGCGCCGTTGTAGTCGACGAGGAAGATCTCGCCGTCCGTGTCCTCGCCGTACGAAGTGACGTAGTAGGGCGGTCCGCTCGGATTGAGCACTTTGGACGAGAGCTTTCCGGTCATCGGATCGGCGGAGAGCGCCCAGTGCGTGCCGTTGACCTGATCGCCGTAGACGAACGAGCCGACGAGGCCGGGGATCTTGGATCCGCGGTAGACGACACCAGCGACGAGCGCGAGCGAGTCGGGATGCTTCTGGATCTCCACGGGCTCCTGGTAGCCCTTGCCTTCGCACTGGCCCGTCGCGAGGCACAGATCGCCCTCGACGGCGGGCCATCCGTAGTTGCCCCCAGGGAAGACGCAATGAATCTCCTCGCGCGAGTCCTCGCCGACGTCGCCGAGCCAGAGAATCGCCGGTCGCGCGGTCGAACGACCAGCGCCACGGGTTGCGGAAGCCCCACGCGTAGAGCTCTTTTCGCCCTCCGCCGGCGGCGAACGGGTTCGTGGGTGGGATCGCGTATGGATCGCCACCGTCGACGTCGATGCGGATCAATTTGCCGCGGAGCGCGGGGCAAAGGTCCAGGCACGGGGCGTCGGAGGTGTTCTGTGCGTCCTCCTTTACGCTCTCGTCGCCGAGACCCGCGTAGAGATACCCGTCCGGACCGAACTCCACGTGACCGCCGAGGTGCTCGACGACCGTGCGCGGCAGCTCGAAGATGATCTTCTCGCTCGCGGCGGAGAGCGATGCGCCGCCGTCGGCCGACGTGAAGCGCGAAATACGAATCTCGAAGCCCGTCGGACCGCTGCTGCGCGTGTAGAAGACGTACGCGTGACCGTTCTGCGCGAACTTCGGGTGGAACGCGAAGCCGAGCATGCCGGCCTCGAGGTAGAGCGACTCGACACTCGGGCGGATGTCGAGGACGGTCGCGACGCCGTTTGCCGTCGGCGAGGCGTCGAACGAGAGGATGCGACCGGCGCGCTCGACGACCCACCACTTCGCCTTCCCGGGCACCTTCTGGATGGCGACGGGCTCGTTCAGTTTGGGAAGTGACGGATAGGCGACGACGAGCTTTGCGCCCGTCGGCGAAGGCGGTCGCGCCGGCGCCTTGCACGACGGATTCGTGGGCCGCTGATCGAGCCCGAACGGCGAATTCGACGCGCCGTCGTCGTTCGCGCCGTCGCCGTTCGCGCCGTCGTTCGCGCCGCCGTCCCCCGTCGGACTGTCTCCGCCGCCGCCGTCGTCACCGCAGTGCGCGAGCGCGAGGCAAAGGCCGAAAGCCGCGACGGAGACGAGGTGCCCAGCGCGCATCGCTCGATGCTAGCGCGCTTTGGACCTCAGGGCTTCCAGCGTAAGAATCGGTCGAGGAGCGTGAGCCCTGCGTCCTGGCTCTTCTCGGGGTGGAACTGCGTCGCGACGATGTTCTCCTTCGCGATCGCGCAGACGAACTGCTCGCCGTAGTCGCAGACCGCGGCGACGACGTTCGGGGCAACGGCGGCGTTCCCCGCGGGCTCGAGGACGTACGAGTGCACGTAGTAGAACGTCGCGTCCGGCGGCAGATCGCGGAAGACGAAGTGGTCGCTCGTGATGCGCGCGCTGTTCCAGCCGACGTGCGGGACGCGCACGCCCTCGCCGCGGAGGCGCCGCACCCGACCCGGGATCCACCCGAGGCCTTCGTGCGTGCCGAGCTCCTCGCCCGTGTCGGCGAGGACCTGCATGCCGACGCAGATGCCGAACATCGGCTTCTTCTTCTCGAGGACCTCGCGCGTGAGAGCCTCGAGCATCCCGCTCGCGCGGAGGTTCTTGACGCACTCGCCGAAGGCACCGACGCCCGGGAAGACGATGCGCTCCGCGCGCTCGAGGTCCTTCGGATCCTTCGTGACGCGCGCGTCGGCCCCCACCATCGAGAGGGAGTGACGCACCGAGTGGAGGTTGCCCATTCCGTAGTCGACAATCGCGATCATCGTGGTGCTCAGTCCCAGAGGTTGTTCTTGACCCACTCGCCGCGGACGCGGCGCCAGACGCGCGGATCGCGGAAGGTGTCGGCGATGCGGTCGAACTCGTCCTCCGTCATGCCGGTGTAGGTCAGCCAGCGCGCGAGGTCCTTCGACTTGATGTGGTCCATCTTCTTCACGCGCTCGATCCCTTCGTCGCGCGTGATGAGCCCGGCACGGATGTCCTTGCAGACGTGGTCGGTGCAGCGGCCGTATCCGAACTTGATGTACTTGAGATAGTCGTGCATCCCGTTCTCGTGCATGTCGTCGAGGTTCGACATGCGCCGGTACGTCCGCTCGAACGGCTCGGGGTGCGTTCGGAAGCCGTATTTCTCGATCATCATCTTGGCGTGATCGTTGGCTTCCCAATAGATGTAATTGCCGATGTAGATCCCGCGGAGATCCAAGTCGAAGATCTTCTGATCCGTGGGGTATTTCCAGGCGTTCATGTCGGCGCTCGTGATCCCCTCGAGGCCGACGACGTAGTTCCACTCGTAGCTGCGCGCGAAGTGCTCGAGGCGGTCGCGGTAGCTCATCTCGGGGAAGTCATCCATCGAGAACTGGCCGCAGAGATCGAGGTATCCGTGCTCGCCCCAGATGACGAGCGGGATATCGAACTTCGCCGCGACCTGCACCGGCGTCGACGTGATGCCGAGGTGCGCGTGCCAGTTCATGTCGCCCATGATGATGAATCCGAGGCGATTGAGCTTCTTGAGGAGCTCGACGGAGGGCGAATAGAGGATGTGGTCGACGTCGAACACCTCCTTCATTCGGTGCATGTTCTCCCAGCCCGCCGGCAGCCAGTTGTTGCCGTTGTACGTGACGAGGAGCGGGTTCAGCCCGAACTCGTGCTTGATCACGTGGGTCTGGAAATAGCTGTCTTTGCCGCCCGAGACGGCGATGACGCAGTCGTAGTTCGAGCCGTCCTTGCTGCGGTATTTCTCGAGAATCGAGCGGAGGAGCTCCTTGCGACGGACCCACTCCTTGGGATCCATCGTCCGGTTCTTCACTTCGCTCATCACGCAGCCCATGCACATGCCGTTCTCGTCGAACTCCATGGGCGCGGCGTTGATGGCGGGATACACGCATCGCGTGCACCAGCGTGGTCCCTGGCCTTTGCGCTCGGTGTCCGCGGGGAGGGGAGTCTTCGACATCTCGATGCGCCGCGCGATGCGGCGATCGCGGTCGACGATGTCGTATTTGGGCTCGCGCGGCTGCCACTTGCTCGCGAACGTGATCGGGCGCATCGGCACGCCGGCGTCGATGCACGCCTTCTTCGCGAGCGAGTAGCTGAGCTCGAAGAAATGGAAGATGTTCGCGGCGGAGACCGCCGAGGCTTTCCCTTCGAGGATGCCAGGCGCGAAGTCTTCGTAAGTTCCGACGCCGCCGCAGACGATGACCGGGATCGTGACGGCGCTCGTGACGCGCGTGACGAGGTCGATGTCGTAGCCCATCGCCGAGCCGTCGCGGTCGATCGAGTTGAGGAAGATCTCTCCGGCGCCGAGCTCCTCGACCTTCTTCGCCCAGGCGGCGACCTCGAGGCCCGTCGGCTTCTGGCCGCCCTCGGTGTAGACCTCGTACGAGCCGTCCGCGTTCTTCTTGGCGTCGATGCTGATGACGATGCACTGCGCGCCGAAGAGGTTCGCGGCCTCGCTGATGAAGGCCGGACGCCGAAGCGCTTCGCTGTTGAGCGTGACCTTGTCGGCGCCGGCGCGGAGACGCTCGCGGATGTCGTCCACCGTGCGGATGCGGCCGCCGACCGTGAAGGGCACGGAGCAGACGCGCGAGACCTCGCGGAGCACGTCCACGGCGGTCGAGCCGGCGTATTGGATCTGCAAATCGTCGCGCCGGAGATCGTGCTCGCCCTCGCTCTTCGAGATGTCGAGGAGCACGACCTCGTCGACGTTCCAGTCCGAGAGGCGCATGATCGTGCTCACCGGGTTGCCGATGACCTGATGCACCTTGAAGAGCTGGCTCCGGACGAGCAGGCCGTTCTTCAAGAGGAGGCACGGGATCAGGCGAGGACGCACGCCTTGCATGCCCGTTTGGTTGCTCGCGACAGCAGGAGACATTTGAGCGCTTTCTAGCAGATGACGCCCCGTTTCACGAGGGCGGCGCGACGCAACAATTGCGGTGAATCTCGCGGGCTTCCGGGGCAACGAACTGTCTTTGGCGGGGCGTGTGGAGGACATGGATCCGGCGCCATCGCCGTAGTATGCGAAAGCCCGAAAATGGCCGTGGACCTCCAGCGAATCAACACGAAGCTCGCGCGTTTCCAGGGCATCACCGTCGACCGTGTCGCACGGAGCCTGCGCTTCCGGACGATGAACGTGCTCGCGCGCTTCGAGCCGGTGCGAACGATCTCGGCGATGGGGCATCACGAGCCTCGCGTCGTGCGCTCCGAGACGTTCCCCGACCTCGACATCGACGCGCACGTGCGGACGATGAAGAAGGACGGCATCTCCCCGGGCCTCGAGCTCCCTCGCGGGACGTTCGACGAGATCCGCGCCTGGGCGGACGCGACGACCGTGTACGGCAACATCTGCCAGACCTGGGGCTTCGATCCGACGTCGAGCCGCGCCGACGCCGAGGCGAAGGCGGGCAAGCGCTTCACCGTCGGCCACTACTTCAACACCCACGAGTGCTCGGCCATCGATCGCCTCACGCGCGATCCCGTGCTCGAGGAGATCGCGCGGCGGTACGTCGGCCCGCGCGCGAAGTACCTCTCGACGCACATGTGGTGGAGCTACGCGAACGACGTCGGGGACTCGGACCGCAACGCGTATGCGCAGCAGTACCACTTCGACCTCGACGACTATCGGTTCATGAAGTTCTTCTTCTACCTGACCGACGTCGACGAGGAGTCCGGCCCGCACACGTACATGCGCGGCACGCACCACGCGAAGAAGCTCAAGGACCTCTTTCCGATGCGCCGCTTCACGGACGACGAGGTCCACGCGCAGTGGGGCAGGGACCGCGGAACCAAGGTCTACGGGAGCGCCGGCTCGGGCTTCATCGTGGACACGTTCGGCATCCGCAAAGGGACGCCGCCGCGAAAGCGCAATCGCCTCGTCCTCGAGTTCGAGTGGGGCCATCACTATTACGGATTCGGCAACGACGTCGTGGCCAAGTCCGACCTAAAGACGCTCTGATTGCCCCTTCGTTGGGCACACGCAGTAGAGGATTTTCGATGAGCGAAGCCGCCATGACCCAGGACCTCAAGGGGCGTATGCGCCCGCTTTACACCTCTGTTTTCGAGCGGTCGCCGACGGCGCGAATGCTCTACCTCCTCGCCGCGCCCCGCATGCGCCGCGACACGGAGTTCGTCCGCGACGGGTACATGGGCTCCTGGAGCGCGTACGAGGAGCGCCTCGATCGCGCGGCGACGGTCGACGACTGGATCTGCATCCGCGGCTTCGACGACGCCCCGACCACGCACGTCTTCGAGGGAAAAATCCGCCACTCGGGCTTCGATACGAACCGCGTCTGGATCGACGAGATCGTCAAGACGATCGCGGAGCATTTCCCCGGCGCGCGCTCGATCACCGAGTACGGCTGCGGCGTCGGCCGTAACCTCCTCGCGATCAAGCAGCGCTTCCCGGAGATGGCCTGCTACGGCTACGAGCTCGCGGACGCCGGTGTCCACGTCGCGCGCTCCGCGGCGAAGAAGTTCAAGCTCGACGTGAAGTACGCGCAGCTCGACTACATCAAGGACGGCCGCGACAAGTACGTCCACCCGAAGACCGATCTCGCGATCACCGTCTTTTCGCTCGAGCGAAATCCCGCACGCGAGCGCCGTCGCGGTGAAGAACATGCTCGATCACGTCGAGCGCGGCACGATCCACGTCGAGCCGGTCGCCGAGAATTATCCGAAGAGCTACCGCGGAATGCTCGGGCGCCTCTATTCGAAGCGCGTCGACTTCCTCCAGAACTTCGACGGTGGCGTGCGCGCGCTCCCGCTCCGCGCCGTCCACGCGCGCGTGCTCCAGACGAGCCATAACCCGCTGATCCCGAACCCCTCGGTCTACGCGCTCGTCAAGTAACGACTAGCCTTTGAAATAGGCATATCGCGCGGCGCTGTCGCGGACCCGTGCCTCGAGCGCATGCTGCTCCGACGGCGTCATGGGCGTCGTCGTGCGTCCTGCGTCGAGGTTCGAGCGAACCTCGCGCGGAGAGCCGCATCCGATGATCGACGTGTCGGCGTGCGCGCTCGCGTAGCGAATGCACTCTTCGGCGGTCGCCGCGCGATCGGCGACGAGCTGCCCGGCGGACATCACCTTCATCGCGACGACGCCCATCCCGAGCTCCCGCGCGCGAGGGATGACGGTCGTGACGAACGGGCGCCGCGCCGGATCGGCGGGGTTCACCGGCAAGAGGACGACGTCGAACGAGTACTGGCCCATCGCTTCCAGCAGGATGTCGGGGTCATGGTGTCCCGTGAGGCCCACGAATCGGACCTTTCCCGCCTGCTTGGCGCGCTCCGCGGCCTCGATCGCGCCGTTCGGACCGAAGATCGCCGCGGAATCGCGCTTCGTCCGGAGAATCGTGCATCTGCCAGAGATCGATGCGGTCCGTGCCGAGCTTTCGGAGGGAGTCCTCGAGGAGCGCGAGCGCGCCGTCGCGCGTCCGTTCGTGCGTCTTGCTCGCCATGAAGACGCGGTCGCGCGCGCCGGGTGAGCGGCGAAACGCCTCGCCGTAGTAGATCTGGCTGTCGTCGTACGCCGGCGCCGTGTCGCAATAGCGAACGCCGTGCTCGAGCGCCGCGAGGATCATCGCCGCGGCTTCGCTGGTTCGGCCGCGGGTGCGGAGGATGCCCTCGCCGCCGAGCGAGACGGCCTCGATGCTCGCGCCGGTGCGCCCGAGCGTGCGTTCGTTCGAGAGGGAGCGTGCCGCCGTCATGCGGCCAGATGCTATCTCACGGTGCCCAGCGCGCGCACGTGCCGGCGCAATCGTCCTCGAGGAAGCCGTGCTTGCGGCCCGCCCAATAGGCCGCGAGGACGTCGACGCCGGGGTAGACGAGCGTGGGATCGCCGGCGTCGTAGAGGGCCCACGGCTGGCGCTGCCACATGAAGTCTTCGACCACGCGATCACGGACGTCCACCGCGTTCGTCTCGACGTCCGTGAGGACCTCGGCCGTACACTGCGTGTCGTGCGGCATGTACAGCGCCATCGCGCGCGAGTCGCGCGCGGCGTTCACGCGCGGGCCGACGGGGAACTGGAGGAGCTGCGCCGACGCACGGTCGATGTCGGCCTTCGCGGGCGAGGCGCGCGTGCCTCCCCAGAGGAACGTGAAGTACGAGTTCTTGTGACCCGCGAGCGCGCCGTACATGGCAGTCCCGAAGACTTTGTCGCGAATGCGCGGCAAGAGAGCGGGATCCTTCTCGAGCGACGCGTACGCATACGCCATGACGAGCGCGATGTGATTCGCGAAGTAGCCTTTGCCGCACTGCGTATCGAGCGTCCAGCCTTCGGCGATGTCGAGCCAGCTGCTCGCGTGTGCCTTGTAGTAGTCCTCGAGCGCCTTGCGGCGCGCGGCCATCGCGGGCACTCCGTCGCTCGCCGCGAGCGCGATCTGGAAGAACGCGCCGAGCATGATCGAGGTCGAGGGCCGCTTGATCGGCACGTTGACGCCGATGACCTGCTTCGTGAGCACCGAGAAGTCAGGGAAGAACTCGCGCATGCCGCGCATCCCCGAGTCGGTCGCCTGCGAGGTCGAGAAATCGATGACCACGCGCCCGTTATCCATCTCGCTCGGAGCGAGGATGACGTTCTCGAGATCGAGCGACGTGTTGATCGGGATGCCGTTGACGACGACGCGCGCCGGCACCTTGCGCGCCTTCATGAGCTCTTCGGCCATGGCGACGACGTCGTCGCGGATCATGGCTTTGAGCTCTTCGTTGGGAGTCGCAAGATAAGCAAGGAAGTAGCCGAGCATCACTCCAGTGTTCTGATCTCGGCTCGTGCCACCCACCCAGTCGTACGTCTTGCCGTCGAACGTGACGTTGCAATGCCAGTCGTTGTCGGCGCCGCAGCGCGCGGGCGCCATCGCGATGGTCGACCCCTTCGGGACGACGACCCGCGCGAGGTAGCCACGAATCCCCGACACGTTGAACGAACGGTGCAGCGTCCGCACGAGCGCGTCGATCTCGGCCGCCGCGTCGGGCTCGCGCGTCGTCATGTAGCGCCACGACTGTGCGGCGAGCGCGCTACCCGTCCAGATCGCCGCGTCGCGGTAGCCGCTGTACTCCTGCACCGTCGTCAGCGCCGTCGTCGTGAAGCGCGGGTTCATGACCTGCCCTTCGGGCATCGCGATCGCGCGGCGGATGCGGTCGTAGTCGCGGACGCGATCGTGCAGCTTTCCGGCGGGATCGGCGGTCACGAACGCCTTCGACGCCATGTCCCAAAGCTTGCAGGATGCACCGTTCTTCGTCGCGCCGAGGACGCACTCGTCCGCGCACGCCGCAGGCGCGCATTTGCCCGCGAAGCAGCCAGCCGCGCACGTCTCCTCCTTCCACGTCTGTCCAGAAGGAGAGGTGACGCAGTACGAGCGCGTCGCGTACGCCGAGCACGTCTCGTTCACGGGCTGCGCGCAGGGAGTGTCGTTGGGCTTCGCCGTCGTGGTGGGCGCGGTCGTCGACGAGGGCGGCGCGCTCGACGACGGCGACGAACCCCCGGGCGTATCCCCCGCACCTTGCTCGCCGTTCGAGCTCCCCTGACTGCACGCGACGAAAAGGAGCGCGAACGCAGCGCTTCGTACCCGCATGACCATGCCCTCCGAGCGGCGTAGTCATGACGGAGAATGCGGCCCGCACGTAGCGGGTTGTCACGCCAATCGTGAGGGGGAATCGCGCCGAACCTAGGCCGGCCAAGGCGCGCTGGACGCCTCCTTTCATCGCGCGTGGTGACGGCGGTGGCCTTTCGCGCTTTGGCCAGTCGTCGGCGAAGGCGGAGATGAATGCCCATCGCGTTCACGCGGCATGTGGCGCGAGCGCCTCGACGTGCTCGTCGCCGCACACGCGAACACATGGTAAACTGCGCCCGATGCGCCGCTTGCTCGCGAGTCTTGGCGTCGCCGCGGCGCCCATGGCTTGTTCGCTCGCGGTCTCGCTCGACGGCTTGTCGGGCGGCCCGACCAACGACGCGGCCGTCGAAGCGAACGGCGGTCCCGACGGCGCGGCCATCGACGCGGCGGTGCGCGACGATGGTCCCGCCACGACAGCGGACGGCGCACCCGACGCACCGAACACCGGCTGGGCGGCGCTCTCTGTCGTTCAGCACGCGGGCTCCACGGCCCAGCCGACCGCGTCGTTCGACAAACCCACGACTGCGGGGACGCTCTTGGTGGCGATGCGCCCGGACGCAGCGCCGCCGAGCGGAGCGGGGTGGGTGCCGGCCGTCTCGTCCAACGGCGCCGACGCGATCTTCTCTGGCCGAACAACCCCGGCGGCCTGAAGTCGTTCAGCGTCCCTGCAGGCGGGAACCAAGACATCCTTCTCGTCGAGATGAACGGCGCGCCCAGCGCTCTGGGAGTGCGGTTCAAGGTCGATACCGGGTTCAAGGGCGCCGAAACCGCAGCATTGTCGGTGGCGGCTCCAGAGCCCGCGCTCCCGGGCGCGCTCCTGCTTCTCTATATCGACACGAACAGCAGCACGTCCGCCTCTGCGCCGGCCGGCTGGACGGCGCTCGGAACGGACAACAACAACAACTTCGCCTGGTGGCAGTCGGCGACGGCAGCGAAGCCGCAGCCCAATGTGACGATCAGCGCCGCCTCGGCCGCGAGCCTCATGCTCGTCGCGCTCGACGCAAAGTAGCCGGATCGGAGAGCTCGCCGGCGCGGATCCAGCTCTCGGCGGCGCTTCGCCTCGCAGCGGGACTACACATGCTCGACGGCGCTCCGCGAGACGCGGCACGGAGGACGCACGTGCCGACCTCTGACCTGTCGCGCGGCCGTTCGGCTAGATCGACTTCTGGAACCAGCGGCGCTTGCCGGACGGGCTCACGGGAATCGCGTCGGTGAAGCGGACCTCGGTCGTGATCGAGTCGCCGAGGTACTCCTTCATCTTCTCGGTGAAGAAGCTCACGCAGCGCGGATTGAACGGCTCTTCCTTCACGATGTGGAGGACGAAGTCGTCGGTGCCCGTCTGCTCGACGAGGAACTGCCGAATCCCGCGCACGCCCTGCCGGAGAAGGTGCTTGTTGATGTAATCGAGCGAATAGGGCGAGACGAGCTTCTTCGACGACGTGGTGATTCGATCAGCGACTTTTCCGACTTCGAGGTTCATCGTGCGGAGCGTGACGCCGCAGGCGCAGGGCTCGTCGCGCCACGAGCCGAGGTCGCCGACGCGATACCGAATCATCGGCATCGCAAAGTTGTTGAGGGTCGTGACGACGATTTCGGCCTGCTCGCCCGCGTCGGCGTAGCTGCCGTCCTCGCGGACGAACTCGACGTGGATGTGGTCCTCCGAGACGTGCATCGAGCCGGCCTGGCACGTGTAGCCGACGCTGCCCGCCTCGCTCGATCCGTAGAGGGAGACGACAGGCGCGCCGAGGACACGCTCGGCGGTCTGGCGCTCGGCCTCGTAGATGTGATCGCCGGTGTAGACGATGACGTTCGGGCGCGCGTCGCCCTCGAGGACGAGGTTCTCGCGCGCCATGAACTCGGCGAGCGCGCCGATGCTCGAGCCGTAGCCGTAGATCATTCGCGGCTGGAAGGTCTCGAGCGCGTGGACGACGCGTCCGAGAAACTCGTCGGTCAGCTCTTCGAACGTGTTGAACGATAGGCCATTACGAAGTCGATGCTTGAGCCACGCCTCGACTTGCGGTCGGGCGCCGCCGTCGACGGGACGTCCCCAGAGCACGAATCGGCGATCGCCGCGACGGACTCCCCACCAGCCGAAGCCGCGGTTCCAGCAGGCGTCGATCCACCCTTCGTGCTCCGCTCCTTGCCGAAACCGGAGGGCGGTGCCGGTCGAGCCGCTCGTCACGCCGCGCGCGATACGACCCTGGTAGTCGCGGCTGTCCATCTCGGGGCCGTGCTCGGCGACGTCGCTCTTCGCGACGAGCGGGAAGCGCGCGAGATCGGCCGCCGTGCGGAGCGTCCCGACGTCGACGCCCGCCTTCCGGAAGCGCTCGCCGTAGAACGGGCACGTCTGATCGGCGTGCGCGACGATCCTGCGGAGCTTTTCGAGCACGAGCGCGTCGAGGTCCTGGCGCGAGAGGCGCTGGTTTGCGAGCGCTTCCTTCGAGGCGTCGCCGAAGCTCGTCTTCTTGCGCCAATCGACGACGGGCAGGTACACGCGCTCGACGAGCGCCTCGTAGACCCCGCGCGGGCCAAACGGCGTCGCGGCGAGGCGGTCGATCACGTCGGTTCGCGTGCGGGACGGGGTGGCCACGGGAGCCGGCAAAACTAGCACGCGGAGGCCCTCGATGCTGCTAGTCGTCGGTTCGTGAAGCCGCGTCGGACGGGCAAGCCGCGCCTCGTGTACGTCGTCACCCATGCCGTCACGGCCCGTTCGTTTCTCCGCGGGCAGCTCGCGTTCATGGGGCGCCAGGGATTCGACGTCAGCGTCGTCGCCGGCGGAGACCATGGAGAGCTCGCCGCCGCGGCGATGCGCGAGGGCGTGCGCTCCCTGTCCGTCCCGATGGAGCGCGAAATGAGCCCCCGCGCCGACCTCGTCTCGCTCTCGGCGATGACGCGCGCTCTCTGGGCGCTCGAGCCGGACATCGTCAACGCGAGCACGCCGAAGGGCGGGCTCCTCGGCATGATGGCCGCGCGCGCCCTGCGAATCCGTTCACGTGTCTATCTGTTGCGCGGGCTTCGCCTCGAGACCGAGCGAGGCGCACGCCGCGCGATCCTCGCGACGACCGAGCGCATCGCGTCGATGTGCGCGACCGAGGTGGTCTGCGTGAGCCGGAGCCTCTCGGAGGTCGCAGTCAGCGGCGGATTCGTCTCCGAGCGAAAAGCGCGCGTCCTCGGCGACGGGGCGTCGAACGGCGTCGATGCCGAGCGCTTCTCGCTTCGCGACGACGTGGTGGCGCGCGCCAAGGCCCTCCGCGACGAGCTCGGCATCCCCCACGACGCGCCGGTCGTCGGATTCATCGGTCGCCTCGTCGCCGACAAGGGCATCGACGAGCTCGCGCGGGCGATGGAGATCGTCCGCGAGCACGTCCCGAAGGCGCGCCTCCTCCTCGTCGGCGCCGACTTCGCGGGCGACGACGTCGATCCTGCCGCGCAGCGCCTGAAGACGCACTCGGGGAGCGTGGTCGTCGGGAGCGTCGAGGATCCTGCGCCGTATTACGCGCTCATGGACATCCTCGCGTTTCCGTCGAAGCGCGAAGGCTTCCCGAACGTGCCCATCGAGGCGGCGGCGTGCGAGCGGCCGGTCGTCGGCTTTCGGGCTACGGGGGTCGTCGATGCGGTCGCGAGCGGCGTGACGGGCGAGCTCGTCGCGACGAACGACGTGGACGCGCTCGCCGGCGCGCTCGTGCGCTACCTCCGCGATCCGGCCCTGCGGCGCGCGCACGGACGGGCGGGGCGCGCGCGCGTGCTCGCGAGCTTCACGAACGAGCGCGTCTGGACCGCCTGGGCCGAGCACTACCGCGCGCTCGTCGCGTGAGACCGGGTGCTCCTCTTGTCGAGATGTCGCAGTCGCCGCTCGTACGTGACGTGCCGCGATCGCGCTCCGGATGGGAGCTCTCGGAGGAGACCACGCCGGAGTCGGTCATCCACGACGACGCCGTAGAGCTCTTGAAGGGAGGCGGAGCGAGCTGCGAAGGAGGCCGCGCTCCCCCGAATCGCCGAGCTCGAGGCGGAGCTCGCGAAGCGCGGCTGACTCACTCCGTGACGGGGCCGATGTCGAGCGTCTCGGAGCGCGTGGTCTCGTAGTCGTCTTCGCTGACGCGCTTGATGAGGCGGAAATCTTCGCGCGAGCCGACGAGGAGCGTGCCGCCGACGTTCAGCGCGCGCGCGAGGTTCTCTTCGCCCTCGCGGATCTTCGCGGCGGAGAAATACCGGCTGACGAGGAGATGAAGGCAAATCACGAGATCGAAGCGGCCTTCGACCGGCGCGAAGACATCCATGCGTCGAAGGCGGAAGGGCCCCGGCGGACCGAGCTTCATGCGCGGATGCACGATGGGGAGGCGCTCGACCGCGCCGTTCGGCGCGAGGCGATCCGCGCCGGTCTTGCGCATCAAGAACGGCCTGACCTTCTTCGGCGCGTGCGTGACGCGCTGAAAATCGAAGGCATACGAAAAGTGCATCGCGACGTATCCACGCCCGCGCGCGACTTGGAGCAGATTGCCGTCTTCGTCGAAGACGAGGCCGCGCTCTCGGTCATAGAGGACCGCGGTGTGCAAATCGCCGAGGACGTACTCGTCAATCGTCGTGACGGTCGAGAGGAGCTCCACCGTGGTGAGGGCGTCGAGGCCTGCGGAGGCGCCGACGTCGAGCGCGGTGCGCGGCTTGCCCAAGAGGCCGCGATCGAGCAGCTTTCGGATCAGGATCGCGTTCCGGGCAGGGCCCGTCGTCTTGCGCGTGCCGTTCGGCAAGATCAGCGCGTCGCAGACGCCGAGGAACTCCTTCTCCGTGAGATCCGGGCGCGCGAGGTGACCGGCGAAGCGATGGCCGCGCGGATCCCAGCCGCCGCAGCTCGCGATCGCGCCCTTCACCGACTCGGGCATCCAGGCGCGCGCCTTCGCGATGACTGTCTGTATCATGCAAGCATCTCGCGGACGGCGTCGGGGCCCTCGCCGTGGTGCGCCTCGAGCCACGCGGCGAGCGCGAAGACGTGCCAGAAGACCTGCGGGTCGGAGCGCACCCACTCGCGGAAGCGGCCGCCGCCGAGCTCGCGCGCCGAGAGCACGCCCGTTCGCTCGAGGCGCTTTGCGTCGAAGAGCTTCTCGCAGGCTCCTTCGAGCGACGTCCGCAGCCACTTCTCGACGGGCACGCCGAAGCCCTGCTTTTTGCGGTTCGCGAGCGCGTGGCCGAAGGCGCGTTCGTGGAGCGCGCGGAGCACGGATTTGCCCTTCTTGCCGAGCGTGAGCTCCGAAGGCAGGCCGACGCCGAGCTCGACGACGCGATGATCGAGGAACGGGACGCGCGCCTCGAGGTGATGCGCCATGCTCGCGCGATCGACCTTCGTGAGCATGTCGTTCGGGAGCGGGTTGGCGAGATCGCAGGCGAGCGTCTTCTGGAGCTCGGTGCCGAGCGCGCTCGCGAAGCGCCGAAGGGCAGGGCCCTCGAAGCGATCGCGCGAAGCGTCGTCCACGGTGAGGCGCGCGGTCTTCGCGAGCGAAGCGACCTGCGTGAGCGCGACGTACGCCTCGGCGCTGTCGCCCTCGAGCCCGCGCGCGGCGCGCCGCACGGTGCGGAGCATCTCGGTCCAGCCGCGCGACCGATCCGTGCGTGAAGGGATGTGCGAGAGCGCGCGGCCGAGCCCGCCGCGGAGGCCGGGCACGTAGCCGAGCTTCTGGCGAATGCTCACGATTCGGTGCTTCTTGTATCCTGCAAAGACCTCGTCGCCGCCGTCGCCGCCGAGCGCTACTTTGTAGTCTTTGCCGACGTTCTTCGAGAGGAGCCAAGTGGCGAGTGACGAGGAGTCGCCGAACGGCTCGTCGTACGAGAGGAGCGCGTCGGCGAGCGAGCGGCGCGCCGTCTCTTCGTCGAGATAATCGACGTGAATGGGTACGCCGAGCATCGTCGCGGTCTCTCGCGCGAACGGCGATTCGTCGAACCGCGGCTCACGGAACCCGATCGAATAGGCCTTTACGGGCATTCGGTCGGCGCGGACTGCGTACTTGGTGACGAGCGAAGAGTCGATTCCGCCCGAGAGGAACGTCGCGATCGGGACGTCGCTCTCGAGGTGCTCGAACACCGCGCGCGCGAGCGCAGCGTCGACGGCCTCGCACGCTTCGTCGAGCGACGAAATGCGCGCGCCTTCCTCGGAGGGCACGAGCGTCCAATAGACGCGGTCGGTCGCTTCTCCCGTCGCGAGGTCGATCGTGCGGCGCGTGGCCGGCGGGACGCGCGAGACGCCGCGGTAGATCGTCGCGTCCTCGGGGACGTACGCCCACGCGATCATCGCGTGCGCCGCGGAGGCGTCGAGCGCGAAGCACGAGGCGATCTCCGGCAGCGATTTGTCGAAGCACTGGAGCTCCGAGGCGAACGCCACCGCACCGCCGGCGCCCCGCGCGACGAAGAACGGCTTGATGCCGAAGCGATCGCGCGACAAAACGAGCTTCTTCCGCCTCCGATCGTGGATCGCGAAGGCCCACATCCCGACGAGGTGCTCCTCGACGCTCTCGGGATCGACCTCGTAGAGGCGGAGGATGACCTCGGTGTCGCTCCTCGTCTTGAAGCGCACGCCGCGCGACTCGAGCTCCTTGCGAAGCGCAGGCGCGTTGTAGATCTCGCCGTTGTAGACGAGCACGATCGAGCCGTCGTCCGTCTCCATCGGCTGCTGGCCGTGGACGACGTCGACGATCGCGAGGCGCTTCATCCCGATCGACGCCTCGGGGTGCACGGAGAAGCCCTCCCCGTCCGGGCCGCGATGGTGCATCCGCGCGCACATCCCCTCGAGGATCGCGCGCGATCGCTCGAGCGAAGCGTCGAACCGAGCGATTCCTGCGATGCCGCACATGGTCAGGCGAGCGTCAGCTCGACGAGGTTCTCGCTGTAGAAGCGGGCGTTGACGCGCTTGCCTTCGATCTTCTGGATGACCTCGAGGCGCGGTATCACGTCTTCCTTGCGGAGGCCGTAGTAGGCGACGCGCGCCATGTTGGCGCTGCGCTGGCGGGCCTTGAAGAGCGGCCTGACGACGCGCTTCGCGCGCTCGATCGCGCTCGCCTTTGCTTCCTCGGCGACGAGGCGCGACATCGACGCGGACGCTCCGTTCGACGCGTGCGTTCGCCCCTCCGCCTGCCGCATCATGTCGATGAGGAGCGGGAACGAAGGATTGCGGAAGTTCGCGAAGAGGCGATGTCCCTCTTCGGGGATGTGCGTCTCCTGCACGATGCCCGCGTACTTCTCCGGATCGTCCGCCGCCGCGAGGATCGTGTCCATCGCGTGATCGCGCTCGGTGGTCTTGATGCCGAAGAGGTTCGTGAGCCACATGTCCGTCTCGACCTCGGGGACGGGCTGGTAGCTCACGACCGGCTGGCCGAGGAGATACCCTTCCATCCCGGTGGTGCAGCCGTCGTGCACCATCACCCGCGAGGCGAGGATCCACGGCGCGACGACGCCTTCGTGGATGACGTGCACGTTCGGCACGCCCTGGAACGCCGCTTTGAGGAGCGCGGGATCGTCGCTCGGGTGCGGGCGGAAGACGAAGTTGAGGTCCTTGCGCTTGATGCTCATGCGGTGCACGAGCTCGATGTACGAAGGCACCGTGCGCGCGACGCGGCTCCAGAGCGAGACGAACCACGTGCGCTTCTCGTCGTCCTCCGGGTAGTACCCCTCGTGGTGCGAGAAGCAGTACTCCTGCCCGAGCGGGTGGAGCGCGAACTGCCAATTCGTATTGATGAGGACGAATTTTCCGAAGCGGCGCTGAATGTCGCGCACGCGATCTTGGTAGAACGCGCGGTAGTCCGAGCGGTAGAGATCGAAGCGAGGGTGTCCGGTCGTGCGGATGTTCGGCTCGCACGCCGGCTTCTTCGAGCGGTAGTGGTCGGCCTGCCACTCGCCCCACGTCGCGATGAAGTCGTCGCCCTTCACGACGGCGGGATCGAGCTGGCGATCGAGGTCGATGCGGCAGTACTCGTCGCCGCCCATGAAGACCGCGCCCTCCTCGGAGAGGTGGACGACCGAGAGACCGCGCGCCTTCGCGAGGTCGTACGCGAGCTCGCCGTGCGGGTTCTTCCACGGCTGGAAGACGTGCTTGCCGACGAAGACACCGCCGTCGAGGTGCGAGAGCAGCCGGAAGGTCGAGTACGAGCCACCCAGGAAGATGCGGTGGTGCGGCTCGATGTACTTCACCGCCAGGGCGAGCCGAAAGTCGAGCTCGCGGACCAAGGTTCTCGAGGGGGAAAACGACGTTGACGCGCTTCATGATCGGCTCGTTCGGACCGTGCTACGTCGCACAATTGCCCGATGATTTCCAGCGGTTCGTAGCCTGATCAGGCCCTGCCGTTCAAAAAACGCTCCCCGGTTACGGCCACATCGTCCACTTCTTGATCTCGGCCGCGACGAGCGGGGCCATCGCCGCCGCGTGCGCGGCGTTCGGATGGCCGAGGCAACCGGTCTCGTCGGTCGCGCTCGACTCCGGAAGGACGAGCTTGTGGTTGTACGGCTTGTCCGCGTTGAGGCGTCCCGCGATGACCGCGTCGATGATCGTCTCGAGCGCCGCGCGGCTCGCGCCTTTGACCGAGGGCGGGACCGTCAAGACGAGCGGCGTCGTGTTGCCGTAGCGAGTGTGCAGATCGTTCAGGAGCAGATTGTATGCATTCTGCAGGTTTCCCGAAGCGTTGCCCGCGCCGTCGAAGTCGGCCGCGCCGAGGAGGATGACCACGGCGTCGGGCACGTAGACCGAGAACTGCCACGGCGCGTCGACCTCCGGGATCGTGCGCGCGAAGATCGTCGCGAACGTGTCGTTCGACTGCCCGTCGGCGTTCCTCGCGAGCCCCTTGCCGCGATAGCCCATCACGTGGACGTCCGCGCCGACGAGATCGGCGGTCTTCGACGCGACGCCCTTCCGGACGTCGTCGAATTGCGGCGGCGCGCCTCCCGCGCAGCTCGTCGCCTTGTCACCGTCGACGCCGACGCCGTCGATCCACGAATCGCCGAGGACCTCGATCCGTCGCGATCGCCTGGGTGTCGGCGGCGATAGGCCATTACCGCCCGTAAACGTGAATCCCTCGAAGCGAACCGTGCCAAACAAGGATTCGGTGCGTTTGACGATCTCGATGGTGTGGAGTCCCGGAGAGAGCCCTTTGGCGATCTCGACCGTCTGCGTGCCCGAAAGGCTCGTCGTGATCGCTTTTCCGTCGACGACCACGTCGACGAACGTAGGACCCCCGAGGGGACCGTTCGTCTGCGTGATCTTCGCCGTCGCGTCCGTTCCGTCGAAGCGCGCGACGACGCGCGAGCCCGGCCACGCCGTCTTGGGCCCGAGCGCGTCACTGTCGTCCCATCGACCGATGAACTGAATCGACGGCGTCCCCGTGCCGCCCGCGTCGGTGACCGCGCCGTCGCCGACGGGAGCGTCCGCCGTACCGCCGTCGTTCGTGACGCCGCCGCCGTCGTCCGTCGCCCCGCCGTCGGTCCTCGACGGATCGTCGCCCGACGACCGGCACGCGCCGAGCGCGAGGAGGACGAGAGCGACGGAGAGCGGAGCACGCACAGCGGAGAGCCTAGCAGGCCCTCCCGCCTCAGTTGCGGGCGCAGCGGCCGCCGGCGGCGTAGTACGTCCGCGGGACCGCGTACGCGTAGTAGTAGTGCGTGTAGGGTACATGCGTCGGATCCCACGATCCACCGCGGACCGAACGGTATCCGTCGGGGCTCTGGTTGGTGTTCGGCGTGTACCACTGCGGCGGGTACGCGCCGGGTTGATCCTGCGGCGGATCCGGCCAGTCGACGAGCGCGCAATCGACGCAGTTGCCCGGCTCGAACGGCGCGCGATCGAGGAGGTACTCGAGGACGTTGCCCGTGAGGTCGGCCTGCCCCCACTTGCCGTAGCCCTTCTTCGTGCCCGGCGTGGCCATGTGCGCGGGGCCGTCGTTGGTCTTGCCGGTGATCGGATCGGTCGTGCGGAACGGCGTGCCGACGCTGAACTTGAAGACCTGATCGACCGGATCCCAGAGGGAGGCCGCGACGAAGTCGTTGTGGACGCCCCACGTGAGGTTCATCGAAAGATCGCCGAGCTGGCTCCACGCGTAGAGGCGCTGCTCGCTGCCGCCCATCGCCGCATATCCCCACTCCGCGTCCGTCGGCAATCGCCCGCCGTCCCACTCGCAGAACGCGAAGAGCGTGTACCAATCGATGCACGTGATCGGCAGGCTCTCGTACGGGCCGGGCATCGGTGTCCACGTCGCCGCGCCGCCGTCCGAGTTGTCGCCGCCGACGGTGCACCCCGCGGCGCCCAGGCGATCGTCGATCTCGGCGAAGCTCCCGGGCAGTCGCACGTTGAACGTCGATCGCCAACCGCTATTGGCGATCAGCGGGTGCGCTCCAGCCCCTGGCGCCGGCGGATTGCCACGGAGATTGCCTCCTTTGGCGTTGAAGAACTCCCGAATACGGCCGACCGTAATCTCGAATCGATCGAGCTTGAAGCTGCTCACCGTCGCCGGATAATTCGCGTCGGCGAAGCGATTGTAGCTGCCGCCCGGAACGGGGAGGGTGGTGCAGCAGTTCTCGTCGCTCGCGAGCCCGCACGAGACCGTTCCCGCGGAGCCCTTGCAGCTCGGCGCGAGGATCGCGCACTTGTTCGCGGCGCAGTGCTTCGCCGCGCAATCGTTCGCGACGAGGCACGCCTGATCGAGCGCGCACCGCGGCGTCCCCTTGTCCGGACCTCCGCAGTCGACGTCCGTCTCGCCGCCGTTCTTGATCCCGTCCATCGCGGTGGGGGACGGCGGAGGCGGTGGCGGAGGCGGTGGCGGGGGTGGCGGCGGGTGCGCGTCCGGTCCCGTGTCGGGCGGCGGCGGCGCAGAGCTCATCGGCGAGACAGGCTCGATCGACTGCGCGATCGGATGCTCGCTCGAGCACGCCGAAGCGCACGCGAGGGCGGCTGCCGCACCGAGGACGCGCTTTGAAGCCCAGGAGCTCACGACCCAAGGATGCTCCTCGCGCGCGCGGTCGCATACGGTCGCGAAGAAAAATCGTCGCTCTGCCATCTCGTTGAGATCGCGCCGTTCTTCGCGCCGGTCGACGAAGCGACCACGCCCGTCACGCGCGCTCGCGTGGACACACCTGGGTATTTGGTGACGTAAATCTCGTCGGACGTGTCGGGCGATGCCGCTCCACCGCGCGCCGAGGTACGTCCGCAGACTAACTCAATAGGGATAAATTTGGATGAACGACGCGAACTCTTTCCACGCGTCTCTCGCGATGTCGAACGGGTTCGCGAGGCACGTCGCGAGGGAAGCAAACGAAGCTCCCTCCCTCGGTATTCATCACACCTTCTCATGAGCGTCGCGGACTGCGCCGGCCTGAGGAAGGGAACGGGCGCGCACGAACATGGCATGGACCCATCGAGGGCCGGATACGCCGCGCGAAGGAGCTCGGAAAGGCGTAGGTCGGTCGCGTCGTGACGGTCGTCCACGGCGAATCCGATTCCGCCGACGAAATACGCATTACGCCGACGAGGTCATCGCGTGGCCGCGCGACTACGAGACGGGCGTACGCACCATCACTGGCAGTTGCTTCTCGGGCCGCTGATTCATACCCAGGCTCTCCGCCATCACGAGCTCGATCATTGCGCAGGCGCACCTCGACGCGCACTCCGCGATCATCCGCCAGAGCGGCTGCGGGAGTCGCTCCGTCCGCGATCGATCGTCCGCGTCGGCGACGCGATCACCGTGACGTTCCACGTCCCGTCTCCCTCACTGGTTCTCGACACGCCTCGTCACGAGTAGCGAAGTTTTTTTCGTCCGAGCGCGACAAGCTGCACGGCTCTCCATCTTCATTGGGACATCGATGGAGCGCCGAGCGGCTGACCGTATCGGCACGCAATAGACCTCCAAGTCCTGGGGCACCTGCCGTGTGCGGGCGGTCCTCGCGCTCCATCGTCTCGCGACTGACCCGGCTGCCGACCTACGCCTGCGCGTCGGTCGGCGACGTGTGGCCGGCATCTGTCCGGACATGGAGCGGAGGTGGTGATGGTTCCGTTTGCTGGATTCAGGGTTTGGCTCGGCGCAGCGCCGTTGGGCCTCGCGCGACTCTCCGCAGGAGCTCGGCGCCGGCCGCGGCCCAGTCGAGGTCGACCTGCCGACTTCACGAGCGAGCCGCTGTCATGAAGGCACCCAACCTCGCGCCCTTTAGTGGCTCACAGCCGCGGCCGTTCTCCTCGCCTTCAGGACGACTCTCGGAGCGCCAGCGCGACTCTCAAAGCGTCCTCGGAGGAGGCCCGAATGCTTAAGTACGTCCGTGCGCGCGGTCGCGCTGGGTGGTTGATTGTCGTTGGCGCGTTCGTCGCTGCGTGTAGCGAGCACGTGCTCGAAGGGACTCCGGCCGGTGACGGACCGGGAGGCGAGCGTCAAAACGATGACGCTTCTGGTCGCGCGATCGGTGGGTGGGCGCGTCGGGGAGAAGGTGGCCCGGGTGCGGCGCTCGCGCTCGACGCGTCGATTCCGGGCTACGGGGCAGCGGGTGACGCCGCGTCTTCCGACGGCGAGACCTCCGTCGAAGATCCTGCGGACTCCGGTGACGCGAGCGTCGACGTCCCGATCGACACGGCTCCGCCGTTCGTTTCGTACGACATCAATCAGGTGCTCACGACGGGGCAGAGTCTGGCCGTCGGCGCGATGGGCGATCCGGTGCTTTCGCCGACCCAGCCGTTCGACAACCTCATGTTCGGGAGCGGGGTGTACGGCTGGGAGTTCGGATTGTGGGAGCTCCTGCCGCTCGTCGAGGATTGGCACGAGACGATGTCGAGCGGCTTCGCGAACCACGTCAGCCTGACGTCTCAGACGGACTTCTCGCGCCCCCATACGATGCTCGTGAGCATTCACGCCGCCGGGGGGACGCCGTACTCCGGCATCAAGAAGGGCACGTTCTTCTACGATCTCGGCATCAAGCAAGCCGCTGCCGGTCACGCTCGCGCCGCGGATCTCGGCAAGACGCACGTCGTGCGCGCCGTGACGATCGTGCACGGAGAGTCCGACGCGGCGGAGAACAATACTCATTACGCCGACGACATGATCGAGTTCCAAAAGGACTACGAAACCGACGTCACGGCGGCGACGGGGCAGTCGCTTCCGATCCCGCTCATTCAGACGCAAATGTCGGCGATCCAAGAGTGCACGATTCCGCTCCAACAGCTCGACGCGCACCTCCGCGCGCCCGGCAAAGTGATCCTCGTCGGCCCGAAGTACCATCTTCCGTACGCCGATCCGCTCCACCTCACGAACCACGGCTACTTCCACATGGGCGAGGACTACGCGAAGGTATATCGCCGCGTGATCCTCGAAGGCGGCACTTGGGAACCGCTTCGTCCCAAGAGCATCACGCGCAGCGGTGACACGATCACTGTCGTCTACTACGTTCCCGCGCCGCCCCTCGCGATCGACGACACGCTCGTTCCAGCCACACCCGGACGCGGCTTCGTGTTCACGGACGGAACTGACTCGCCACCGACGGTGACCAGCGTGTCGGTGGTGGCACCTGACACCGTTCGTATCGTCCTGTCGCAGGCGCCCGCGGGGCCCGGCACGTTGAGCTATGCGCTCGCGACCGACCCGCCGCGCGGGAACATCCGCGACTCCGACGCGACTCCGTCGCGCGGCGGCTACGCGCTCTACAACTGGAGCGTCCAGTTCCGCAGCGCGGTGCCTTGAGCGGCGCTACGCTCGACGATTCGGATGCCACGCCGCCGTCGATTTCGGCAGCCCTCGCGGGCGCGGATCGGGCGCGGCGTGGCGACCGCGCTCGCGACGGGATCACAGGCCACGACCCCGCTACCAAGATGCCGTGCGTTCCCGGTTCGCCGGTCAGGTAGCGGCGAGGCGTAGGTCTTCGTCGGCCGCCCGAAGCCCTACGCCTTTCGCCGAAACCCTTGAGCGTTAGGTGATCACGCCAAACGGCCGCCACTGCCACGTGCCGCCGTTGTTCGCCCAGATCCAGCCGGAGGGACCGCCCACCGACGGATTGTTGTTGTAAATTCGATCGCCCGGATTTCCATTCGCATGACCGGTCGCGGTGCTGTCGATCTCAATTTTGATGTTCGAGCTCGCATCGCCAATCAAAACTTCCGGAAAACCTTGCAGGCCGATGCCACGCGGATGTGTCGTCGACCCATAGGCGGTGGTTAGATAGCTTGCGCGGTATCCACCTGCGTCGAGCGCCCAGACCACCTCCGTAGGTTTCCACTGCATCGTCCAATGGATGTTGCTGCTGTAGTTGTCTGTCGTCCATCCGAACGCGCTTCCCGTATCGATCCCACAGAAGAATCGGACGGTCGGATTTGTGCCGTTGGCGGTCGAGACCTGGAAGGGGGCGACGTCCAGAGGACCGAGGGAGTAAAAGGCGATGGACCCGATTCCCTGCGGATCGATCAGTCCCTGAGAGCCGTTACTTCCGCCGAGGTAGACGGTTCCGTTTCCGAGGCGCGAAAAGACCCCTTCGGAGTGACAGCCGAGGAAAGTCGCGTTGCTTCCGCTCTGAGGCGTGTGGTACGCGGGCGCTCCGAAATTGCCGCCACCCGGAGGTGCGTAGTAGCAACCGACATAGGTCGATCGACCAGAAGTAGCGTCGTGGATCGCGCAGCCACCGACCTCGAAGACGACGAGGCCAATGCAGGTGCCTCCGTGCGCGTCTGACCCAGCGGCGTAGAGGCCATGCCCACCGCACGCGTCGATTTGACAGTTTCGGATCTGCCAGGAATCGGCGACTCCGAGTGGCACACCGCCGCCGACGATCTCGATCCCATTCCCCGTGAAGCCGCTTACCAGCAGGTTTTGGAGAGTGGCGTAGGTGTTCATCTTGATTCCCGGCGTTCCGCTGCTCGTGCCGGTGAACGTGACGTTGTCGATGACGGTCGTTCCGGCCGCTGGCGTCCACGGGGAAGCGCAGCGGATCACCAGATCACGGATCGTGGAGGATGAGTTCTCGTTGTCGGGCGCCGGGTTCGTCGTCGTGTACGGCACGATGACCGACTTGGCGGTTGGCAGCGTGAGGATGCTCTGCCAGTTCATCCCCGCGCCGGCGATCGTGACCGTGCGATCGAGGACGAGGTCGTTGTTCAAATAGAACTCGCCGCGTGGCACATAGATTTGATTGTTGTAGGCGCGTGGGTTGCCGCCGCTCGTCAACTTGCCTGAAGCCGCGATCGCGTTCGTGAACGCGGTCGTGTTCGTCGCTCCCGCCGTGTTGTCGTTGACCTTCGCTCCGAACCATCGAATGTCGAGCGGCCCTGAGTAGAGGCGGACCCAGAAACCGTTGCTCGCTGCGAAGATCGTTCCGCCGTCCGTCGTGAGACCGCTCGACTTCCAATAGAAGATGCCGCCGCCGCCGTCGCCGACTGCGTAGTATCCCTGGACGACGACGATCGCAGGATTGGCGTTGCCCACGACGCCACCGGCCATCGTGGACAATTGCGAAATGAGGTCCGCGGCCTTGATGTTCGTTCCCGTGAGCGCTTGGCTCACCGCTCCGAGCGCTTCGGGTTGAGCCGCAGCGCCGTCGGACGTGCACGCCGAAAGCGCGGCGGCGCCGAGCGAGACGCCGAGGAAGGAGATGAGGTTGCGGCGGTCGACGAAGTCGTCATCGTTCTTGTGTGTCATGGCTCACACTCCGTGTTGCACTGAGCCGTGCGATGTCCACGGCAGGCATGAGCGCTTGCCGGAACCGTGCACGGGGGCGGGCGTGCGGTCGCCCTCCGAAGGGGAATGCGGGTGAGTCGCGAAAGCTGATCGCGCCGCGAACGTATTCGGCGCGTCGCGACCTGAACATCAGGGTTGAGCGCTCATCGCTGCGTGGTGGAATGTGCGCGAGCTCGGTCCGAGCGCGTGGGCCACACGCCCAAATGCGACACCCGATCCCGGTCCAAGGACGAGCCAGCTCCGTCGTCGTCCGAGAGAGGGAGACGGCCGACGTCTCGCCAACTTCTGTTGGCGCGCGGCGGCGGCGTTGGTGAGGAAGTCTCCTATTACCCCTAGGGGTAATGACCCTGCTCCTCATTGCCACAAGATTGGAGGCTGCCGTGCCGAGTGCTGCACCAGGCAGCGGCCCTCGGCCGTCTCCCGTTCTGCGTCTTCACAGCCCAGCTACTGGCAGTGGGTGTCAGCGTCTCCGCTCAGCTTCGTGAACGGCCCGACACTGCCCCAAACGACGGCGGGGCGCACTCGAGTCAATGCGTGAGGACGCTCCGTCCGGCCGATCCTGACGGGCGGAGCTTCGAAGCCGGCGCTACCGCATGAAGTAGTAGTAGCTGCGCTTGCCGAGCTCGTAGATCTCGGAGTCGCGCGGGACGACGGACTGGAAGACGTACATCGCCTTGTTGCGGAAGAGCGTGCGGACGTCTCGAGGGGCCTGCTTCTTGTAGTAGGCGAAGTACTCCTCGAGCTCCGCCTTCGACTTCGCGCCGCCGTTGTCCGCGAACTTTCCGATGTACGGCGAGAAGTCGGGATAGAGCCCCGACTCCGGCCACTTCCCATTCAGCGTCGTCTTCATGAAGTTGCCAATCAGGAGGTCGTCGAAAATCTGCCAGTCGACGGCGCTCATGAAGGACACGCGCGGGCACTCGAACGTGATTCCCTTGGTGAAGTTTCGGCTACGGAGGGGGATGACGGTCTCCTCGCCGCCGATTCTTGAGCCGGACGAAGTCCATGGCCGTCGAGAGGTGCTCGACGTCCTTGAAGTACTTGGTCGCGCGCGCCTTCTCTTCGCTCGAGAGCGGCTCCGCCCAATCGTCGCCGAACTCCTTCGGATCGACGAGGACGCCCTTCTCCGAAGCGGGATTGAGCTCCGTGTGCTCCTTGCGAAGCAGGTCGTAGCGAATGTACGGCGGCAGGAGCTGGCTCTTCGACGACTTGAAGCCGCCGGAGTAGACGTCAATCGGAGTCGTGAATTCGTTCGCCCAGTCGCTATCCGTTCGCTGATAGCGGTGCATCGAGCTCGAAGGAACGAAGTACGATGCGCCGTAGCTCTCGGTGAGGGCTTTGATCTGGGGCCCGACCGGACGCTTCTTCGCCGCGTTCGGAGGAATGCGCACGCCCTCCTCGGTGAAGAAGTTGATCATGTCCGCGTCGCCGTACCCGCTCGCGCGGAAGAGGAAGCTGACGGGATAGCCCGCCACGAGCTTGCGGATGTAGCGTCCCCAACCCGCGACGTCGGGCGCGGCGTCGTTCAAGTTGACGATCAGGTTGTCGCCCACCTCGCAGATGAGGACCGCGTCCTGGTTGTTGTCGGCGAGGCACTGGACGCGGACGCGCTCCGAGAGCCTCACCCATTCGCGGTCGCGGAGGACGGTGACCTTGAAGCCCTGCTGCTCGAGGTCGTTCTTGATGCGGCTGCCGTAGTGATCCGGAAGGAGGATCTTCTTGTCCCGGAACTTGGGCAGCGAGCCCATGTTGAGGTGATCCGGATGGCCGTGCGAGAGCCAGACGTACTCGACGTTCTCGAGGGCCTCGCGCTGCTCGTCCGGGATCGCGTGCGACAAGCTCCAGCTGCCGAAGTACGCCGGCGCGTCGTACCAAGGATCGGTCGCGAGGATCGGGCGGCGATCGTGGAGGATGATGGTGGCGTTACCGATGCTGTCAAAGCCGAGATCCATGACTCATCCTCCGAGGACGCGGCCGCCCAAGGTCGGGCGAAAACCACCTCTGCCTACATCACTGAGGCCAAGGTTTGGTAGCACGCGGGAGAGACCTCCGGCAAGGCGTGGGCGTGAACAAATCAGCGTCCGCGCGCACCTTTTTGGCACCTCCACAGCGCAAGCATTGCGCGCCGGACCGCGTCGAAGGTATTGCGGTGGGCCGTACGAGCATTCGTTGCGTCGAGGCGGATCCCGATTCAGAGAGAACCGACGCTGTGAGCTCGCCGAAAACCCCGTCTACTGCAGCGAGACCCAGCGCGGCGCTCGTGCACCTCGACCTTCTTCGAGGCATCTCGGCCATCGCGGTTCTCGCGCAGCACCTGCGCGGCATCTGCTTCGGGGCACCCCGGCCGGACGTCCGCACCGTCGCCAAAGGCGTCTATTTTCTTACTGGGCTCGGTCACGCCGCAGTCATCTTCTTCTTCGTGCTCAGCGGCTTCTTCATCGGGACGTCGGTGCTCGACAGCGTCGCGGCTCGACGCTGGTTGTGGAGACACTTTCTCCTGCGGCGGCTGACCCGACTCTGGGTCGTTCTCATCCCGGTTCTCGTCATCACCTTTGCGCTCGACTCGATGGGGATGCACCTCTTCGGCGACGAAGGGACAATCTACTCGGGCAAGCTCGTCGAGCTTTGGTCGGCGGCTGGCGCTCGAGAGACGCTCTCGATCCGAGTGTTTTTTGGGAATCTGTTCTTCCTCCAGGAGATGCGCACGAGCGTCTACGGCACGAACGGCGCGCTCTGGAGCCTCGGCTACGAGTTCTGGTGCTACCTGCTCTTCCCGCTGTTCGTCCTCGCGTTCGCGCGGAGCTCCAGCTGGAAGACGCGGGGCCTCGCCACGCTCGGTGTGCTCGCGATCTTCGGTATCACCAACAACCTGCCGCTCATCAAGTACTTCGGTCTTTGGCTCTTCGGCGCCATCGTGGCGGCCGTCTGGCGCGTCGCTGCGAAGCGCTGGGCCTCGACGGGACCTTGGCTGGGCTTCGCGTCCGTGCTCCTCGCGGGAGCCGTCGCGTTCGATCGCGTGGCGCGCGGCGAGGTGTGGGCCGATTTCGCGCTCGCCGCGGCCACCGCGATCTTCATGATCGTGCTCCTCGCGCGCGCCGCCCAGGGCCGATGCGCGCCCGTCGGCGAGCGCTACCAGCGCTTCGCGACGACCCTGGCCGGCTTCACGTACACGCTCTATCTCGTTCACTTCCCGATCGTCGTGTTCTTCAGCGCGGCGTGCATCCGAGCCGAGCGCTGGGATCCGACGGCCACCCACGTTGCAGCCGCGACGACGTTGGGCTTCGGTATCTTGGCGTTTTCCTATCTCTTGGCGCGACTGACCGAGCGGCACACCGACGCCGTACGCGCCTCGATCGAGGCCGCTCTCGGACGCTGGATGAAGGGCAGCCCCGAGCGTCGCGCTCCAAGCGATGGTCGATGATGGGATTCTCCACGGATTTCGCCCGTCCGACGTTTGCGGTATGAGGCAGCTCCCCCCCATCGTCTCGGGCGAATAAGCCTCACGCGCGCGCAACCAATCCCACGATCCGCCATGCAACACGTCCTGCCCTGTCTGTTGGTCTTCGTCGCGGGGCTGCTCCTCGTGATCGTGCGACAGAGTCGGTACGCACCCGAGGAGCGCAATTTGCTCCTCCTGAGCTTCTTTGCGCATGTCGCATCGGCCTTCGCGCTCACGTGGATCACCAACGCGCTCTATGGCGGTAGCGACGCATCGGCGTACCTCGAGGAAGGGGCAGCGCTTGCCCAGCTGATGGATCGCGACTTCAGCCTCGTCGCGCCGACGGTGCTCGACCTCGTTCTCCAGACCGACCCCACGATCCCCGTCACGGCTGCAGGAACATCGACAGGCACGATGACGGGCATGTCGGCGTTTTTCCACTTCGTGCTCATGGGGTCGACGTACGCAGTGACGTTGGTGGTCGCGATCGCCTCGTATTTCGGCAAGCGTGCGCTCTACACGGTCTACCGCGAGACGTTCCCCATCGACCTTCATCGACGCGCGATGATGGGGATCCTCCTCGTCCCCTCCGTCGTCTTCTGGTCCTCGGGCTTCGCCAAGGAGGCGTTCGCGGTCGCCGCCCTGGGCTGGGTGACGTTGGGCGTTCATCGCATCACCCGCAACCAGTACCTCTCGGGGCTACCGCTCCTCCTGCCCTCGGCGATCATCTGGCTGACCAAGCCGTACGTCCTCTTTCCCCTCGTGGCGGCGGGTGGATTGTGGGTCTTCTGGCACCGAACGAAGCATTCGGCGCGCGCCCAGGTCCTCGTCGTCAGCCCGATCTACTTCCTGCTTTGCCTCGCGCTCGCGCTCGGGGCGCTCGTCCTCCTCAATCAAGCCTTCCCTGAGTACGGGTATGATCACTTTACCGAAAATACCGCGCGACAGCGCGAGGCCGGTGAGGGCGTCGGAGGTGGCTCGTACTTCGCAATCGGCGACGACATCGGAAGGCGTTCGCTCGCCGGGCAGCTAGCGTTCGCGCCCATCGCGCTCGTCTCCACGCTGTTCCGACCGTTCATCTTCGAGATCAGGAACCCGCTGATGGTCTTCAGCGGGCTCGAGAACACCGTGTTGCTCGTGTTGCTCGTGCGCGCCCTCCGTCGCTCGGGCAGATCGGTGGTCCGAGTCATCCTCGACGCGCCGGTGCTCCTGTTCTCCTTCGCTTTCGTGATCGTCTTCGGTGTAGCCGTAGGCCTCGTCACGACGAACATGGGGACTTTGTCGCGATACCGGCTACCGCTCGTGCCGTTCTACGTGACCCTGGTCCTCGCGCTCGACCGTAGCGCTCTGACGACCAAAACAAAGCCGCAGCCGGCGATGCGACGGCGCCGCGCCGCTCCTGGGCGGCACTCGCCCCGACCGTCCGCAGTGGACGCGACATGAGCGCGCCGCCGGCCTGCGCTCGAACGCCGTACATCTGGCATCTGGAAATACTGCGATGATCCGTCTTCTCGTCTTGGTGCCGAAACCGACCGGCTTGTCGCCGGGACAGCGCTTCCGGTTGGAGCAGTGGGCCCCGATGCTTGCGCGGCGCCACGGTATCCATCTCGACTTCGTCCCGTTCGAGTCGCCGCGCCTCACACGCATCCTCTACGAGCCTGGCAAGCGCGCGCAGAAAGCGATGTACGTGGCGCTCGACATGTGGCGGCGGCGCGGAGTCGTGCGTCACTCGAACGACTACGATGGAGTCGTCGTTCACCGCGAGGGCGCGTTGGCGGGACCGGCGCTGTTCGAGCGGCTCATCGTGAAGCGCGGAGTGCCGCTGTTCTACGATTTCGACGACGCGATCTGGGTCTCCTCCACGCGCGCGCACTCGAATGTCTCGACGCCGAATGGCATCTTCTCCCATCTCCATTTCTTCGGAAAAACCTCCACGATTTGCAAGCTCGCCACGGCGGTCACGGTCGGGAACGAATACCTCGCCGAGTACGCACGGCAGTACAACCCGAACGTCCACATCGTTCCGACGAGCATCGACCTCGACACCTACGCCGTCCAGCCTGAGCCGCCGAGCAGCGCCGTCGACGACGCCTTCGTGATCGGCTGGTCGGGCTCCACGCACACGCTCCACAGCCTCGAAGTCTGCCGCTCCGCCATCGAGCGATTCGGGAAGGGTCGCCGTGTGGTGCTGAGGGTGATTTGCAATCGCCCGCTGGCACGCCCGTTCGCCAACGTGGAGAACCTGTTCATTCCGTGGCGCGAGGAGGGCGAGGCGCGCGAGGTAGGCGCGTGCCACGTCGGGATCATGCCGCTCAAGACGGACGAATTCTCGCGCGGCAAGTGCGGGCTGAAAGCCTTGCAGTTCATGGCGACAGGCCGGCCCGTGGTGGTCACGCCGGTCGGCGTCAACACCGAGATCGTCCAGCACGGCGAAAACGGATTCATCGCGGGGGACGACGACGCGTGGGTCGACGCTCTGGAGAAGCTCTCGGCGGCGCCGGACGTCCGGCGCACCATGGGCTCCGCGGCGCGACGCACGGTCGAGCAAGGCTATTCGAGCGAAGTGGTCGCCGCGAAGTTCGCGCGCGCCGTTCGCCAAGGCATCGGCCGCGAGCCGCGCCCCAACGCGGGATCCGTGGACGGAGCGCGCGAGTCGAGGACGTAGCGCAGCCCGGCATCGATGGACGTCGTCGACGACGTGACGCGAGCGCGTCCCAAGGCGACGTCGCGCGAGCGCGGCCCATGAACGCGCCGCCACCGTCGAGCACCTGATTTTCGTTCCAGGAAACGCCTCGGGGATCGCCAGTTAAACGACAGTAAGATCAACGGCTTGCTTCTCGCGGCGAAGACCTCGACATACCCCTGAAAATCATCTTAGACACCAGCGCTCCACGTGATGAGGTACCTGCGGCAAGGGCTCGCTGTCTTGCTGGCACTCGCGACCGCCGAATGCGTGACGCGACAGGTGCAATTTGCGCCACGCGTTCTCGACGAGCGGATCGGCTTCGTGGTTCCGGCGGGGAGCAGAACCCGTTGGGCAGTGGAGGGCAACGGGACCGGTCACTACGACGCGACAGGCGTTCGTCGCGCCGGGGGCGGTCAGGGGCCTACGGTTCTCGTGGTCGGGGATTCGTTCACCGAGGCGCTGCACGTCGACGACGACGAGACCTTCGTTGCCCGCGCCGAGTCCGAGGCGCAGCGCGCGGGCGCGCCGTGTCGTCTTCTCAATGTCGGCATTGCCGGTGAGCGAACGCCAATCTACGTCGAGCACGCGCCAGTCTATCTCGCTCGCTATTCGCCTTCGTGGACGGTGGTGGTGCTCGATTCCGGAGACCTGACTACCGACATGTTCGTGCAGAACGCGACCTATTTCTCCGGTGGCATGAATGGTGAGCCACTGGAGTTGCACCCGGTCCCGGTGGCCGGTCAGGGCGTGTCTGCTCGTTGGCGACAGGCCAAGACCAACAGCGCGCTACTCCAGCGCACGGCTCTCCAAGGGGTCGGGTTCATGGCGGCGGTCCAGGGGACGCGCTTGTTTCGTTCCGGGACCGAGGTGCCTGCGGCCCCTCCGCCAAATCCGGCGGACTATCCAGTCGCGGGAGCGCTCGACGCCTTGTTCGCTGCATACGACGAGCGCCTCACCGTGGTCTACCTATCGCAGTTCAAGGAGCGCTCGCAGGTGGACGCCGTCGAAGAGACGGCGATGGCGCATTGCCGCGCCAAGCGGAGGAGCTGTGTCGCTCTTCGAGAGGAATTCCCGGCGTTCTTTCAGACCGGTGGTGCACCCTACGGACATCCGAACAAGGGATTCAACGTTGGTCACCTCAACGCCGTGGGGCACGCCGCCGTCGGTCGGGTGCTCGCCCGCGAGTTGAAGCGGATTCACGACGATGGTCTTTTCTAATCCCTGCTTCTTCGCATTCCTTGCGGTCACGCTCGGGCTGCTGTGGCTGCCGTTTTCGCTCACCACGCGAAAGCGCCTGCTCACGATCATGTCTGCGCTGTTCTACGCAGCGTGGGATGCTCGTTACCTCGCGCTGCTCGCGGGGATCAGCGTCGTCGACTATTTTTGTGCGCGCCGAATCGCTCGAGCGCGCGGTCGTGGCGAACGTGGCCGCGGTTGGGTCTTGGCTTCGGTCGTCTCCAATCTAGGGCTGCTCGCTTACTTCAAGTATGCGAACTTCTTCCTCGAGAACGTGGCGGCCGTCGGTGGCCCGCGCATCGTCTTGTCGGTGCTGCTCCCTGCGGGCATCAGCTTCTACACGTTCAAGACGATGAGCTACGTCATCGACGTGTACCGTGGAGAGCTCGAAGCTCAGAAGTCATGGCTCGACTATGCCATGTTCATCACCTTCTTCCCGGAGCTCATCGCCGGCCCTATCGTTCGCGCGTCCGTTTTTCTCCCGCAAATGGACCGCGATATCGGTCCTAGAGCGGACCGGCTCACGGTCGGCGGAAGTTTGTTTCTGGTCGGCTATTCCAAGAAGGTGATGGCGGACCACCTCGGAACCATGGTCACGCCGGTCTTCGACCGGCCTGCCGTCTTCGATGGCCCGAGCGCGTGGGCGGCGCTCATCGGCTATACGCTGCAGATTCATTTGGACTTCTCCGGTTACTCGGACATGGCCATCGGCGTCGCGCGGATGATCGGATATTCGTTGCCCGAGAATTTTCGGATGCCATATCTGAGCTCCAACCTCGCCGAGTTCTGGCGACGTTGGCACATGACGCTCAGTACGTGGCTTCGCGACTATCTCTATGTGGGGCTCGGCGGGAATCGGCGCGGAACCCTCATTACGTACCGCAACCTATTCCTGACGATGGTGCTCGGGGGACTTTGGCACGGCGCCAGCTGGAACTTCGTTCTTTGGGGCGCTCTCCACGGCGCCGGCCTCGCCGCTCACCGATGGCTCAAAGGCCGGGCGGGCGGGCGGCCGCTGGTGCCCGCGGTGGTAGGGGCACCCATCACGTTCTTGTTCGTCGCGCTTTGTTGGGTACCGTTTCGCTGCACGACGTTTGGCCAGACTCGCGACATGTTGAGCTCGCTGGTATTCCGTGGCGGCGCAGTACGCTGGCTGAGCGTCGATTTGTTCGTCATCGTGGCCATCGTGGTCGCCGGCCACATCGTCGGTACCGTGATCGAACGGGAGACCTCCACGACGACGAAACCGTCCGTCGAGGTGGAGACTTCGTGGAGCGCGAGGCTCCTCCGCTTCTTTGGCACCAAGGCGGAGTTCGATCCGATCACCGGTCCGTATCTGCGACTCTCGGCGGGGACCGGGCGCGGCGCCTATCTGGTGGCCACGTGGATTCTTCTCGTGCTGATCTTCGCCGAGACCCAGACGACGCCGTTCATCTACTTCCAGTTCTGATCGATGGTTCTGCTCCGACCTCGCAGATGCGATGAGGCGTCATGCTAGGGCGGACAGGACGAGATGCCGCTGATCCAGTTGGCGATCACGCTGACCCCCTTCGTGTCTTCGGTCGTGCGCGCGAGGGGAGGCATCTTGTACGCCTCTGTCGACTTCATCCGCGCGAGCAGTACCGACCTCGACGGATCGCCGGGGGCGAGGAGCTTCGCACCGGCGATCCCGAGCGTGCCGGCGCTCGGGTCTCTGTTGCACGTCTTCGTGTCGGCGAGACTCGCTTCGAAACGCAGGTTGAGACCGCCGCCGCCCAGTCCGCCCGGGCGGTGGCAATGCGAGCAGTTCGAGGAGAGGTAGGCGCGGGCGCGCTGATCGACGGGGGCGGTCCCGAATGGATCGGGCCATGCCGTGAGTGACTTCGCGGCCGCTACGTTTGCCAGAAGGCCGATGTGCTCGAGCGTGTCGATCTGCGGAGCGACGCGGTTCGTGCTCGCGTAAACGACGTCGCGTACGAGCTGCGGCGTCTCGAGCCCCAACGAACGCCCCGCAGCGCTCGAGTGGCACTGCATGCACTGCGATCGACTCGGGAATGTCCAGGTGAGGCTCCCGATCTTTCGCGTCTTGCCGCTCGCGAGGAGCGTGGCTTCGGTCTCCGCCTCGTTCCATTCGTACGAGTAGCCGCCCCACTCGTCGTCGTGCTTGACGAAGAGTCGTGTCTCGACGCGCTTGCCGCCCACGCGGAACTCTTTTGCCAGCACCGTCCCCTTGGGAAAATCGATGTCGCCGTCGGGCCGGACGTTCATTTTCTCGTCGTCCGGCAGCGCGACCCAGCGGCTCTTGTCTGCACCGTCCGACCAAAAGGGGACGTTGATCTCGTACGGGATCATCATCGGCAGAGCCTTCCTCGGGTCGGCTTTGTCGAAGCAGCCCGTCTCCGAGAGCTTGCTCGGGAACGTCACGGTCTGCGTCGATTGCTTCTTTCGAACTTTGAGGAGGTGGCTGTCCCCGAACCCGACCCCGTAGACCTCACCCGCGAGATCCTCGGCAAACGATGCAACGACCGTGCTGTCGGCGAACTTCGTGGAGGTCGGTTTGCCGCTAATCGGATCGAAATCGAGCACGTAGACCTCCGCGAGCGTGATGTCGCTGAAGACGTACTTGCCGACGAGCTCGGGCACCTGCGTGCCGCGATAGACGTACCCGCCGATCACCGCGCCTGGCCCGGTGAAGCCGGACAGGTGCTCGTACTCGTACACGGGATCGATGAGACTCCCGTCTCCGTCGCATGGCTCGACCGTCGGATAGCGGCAATGAGCCGCCTCACGGATTTTCCAGCCGTAGTTGCCGCCTTTCTGGATGATATCGACCTCCTCCCAGATGTTCTGGCCAACGTCGCCCACCCACAAATCGCCGGTGGCGCGATCGAAGCTCCAGCGCCAAGGGTTTCGAAGTCCCCACGCGAAGAGCTCGGGCTTTCCGCCGCCGGCAGCGAGCGGGTTGTCCGGCGGGATCGTGTACGGCCCCGTCGGGCCGACCTTGATCCGGAGCATCTTGCCGAGGAGGGTGTTCTTGTTCTGCCCGTTGTCGAAGGGGTCGTTCGCGTCGCCTCCGTCGCCGAGGCCCCAATAGAGGTATCCGTCGGCGCCGAATGCGAGCAGCCCTCCTTTGTGGTTGATGAACCCAGGCTGATCGACGGCGAGGAGGACTTCTTCCGTCGCGAGCGAGAGGGTCTGTCCGTTGTCGGTGCTCTTGATGCGGCTCAGATACGATTTGTCGACCACACCCGTGTCGCCAGCCGGACCGCCGTTGTACGAGATGTATGCGGTCCGATTCACCATCCAGTTCGGATCGAACGCGAGCCCGAGCAGACCCGCTTCGCCGACGAATCGGACTTTGTCGGGAGGAAGCTTCAAGACGAGGCTCGGATCGAAGGCGCTTCCGTCGCTCGGAAAGCTCCAAATCGATCCGTCCTGCGTGACGATGAACCACCGCGACGGATCGCCGGGTGCCATGATCGCCTGCACGGTGTAGTTCTTGCCGAGTAGGTTCGGCGTGACGTCGACGAGCTCGAAGTCTGCAGTGCCAGTCGGGCGCGGGCCGGCCTTGCAGGTCGGGTTCGGCGGGCGGGCGTCGAGCCCGAAGGGGGCGCGCTGAGGCCCGGAGTCGGTGGCCGCATCGCTAGGCGCGCCGCCTTCGGTGGGCGGGGTCGCCGCGTCCCCGGTGTCGGACGTCGCGCCGTCGCCGTCACCGCAGGCGAGCACGACGATCGCGATGAGGCCTGCGAGCCCGAAGAGCGCGCGAAGCGCCGCGTGCTTCCCCATGCGGAGAGCGTAGCGCGAGCGCGGTCATAGGGTAGCCCAGGATGAAGCGGCTCCTTGTCGCGAATCCCAACCGCGCTCGCGATGCGGGAGGCACATCCAGTCGCCGGCGACTTGCTACGTCATGCGGCGCGCGTTGCGGCTGCAGCCCCTTTGCCGTCGGTCTGTTCGTCGGCGGAGGTCGACGAGGCGGTCTTGCGCGACGAGTTGAGGAATCGCCGCTCGACGATCTGGAAGAACAGCAAACCGGCGGCGATGGGGAGCACGAGGCGGAGGACGAGCACGCCCGGTGCTCCGAGGCCGAGGCGAAAGCCAATCTGTTTCGCCGCGACGATGACGGGCTGGTGCGTCAGGTAGAGGCTGTAGCTGAAGGTGCCGACCCACCCGAAGAAGCGTGTGACCACGCCCGCCCGCCCGTCGCCCCAGCGAATATGGCAGGCCCAATTGACCATGATGAAGAGCCCTACTCCGAAGAGGGAGTCGCAGAAGGGCACGACATAGCTGAACGAGAGCCCGAACCATGTGATGTTGAACGCGAGGACGCCGGCGGCGAGGAGCCCGAGCGCCGCGAACGGCGAACGGCACCACGCGGGCAGGGTCACGCGTCCGAGGTACGCCTCGACGGCGACGGCGCCCAGCGTCCACTCGAACCAGCGCGCCGGGCCGACGAGGATCATCGTCCGAAGGAGCTCGCTCTCCGGGGGGATGAAGAGCGTCGCGAACGTCCGCCAGAGGAGCGTGACCGCGCCGACCACGACGAGCGCCTTCGTCCAGCCGAGCTTCTTGCGCATCCAGAGGAGCGGGAAGTAGAGCGCGTAGAGCTGCTCCTCGAGGGCGAGGGTCCAGAAGGGGCCGTTGCCGATGCGCCCGCTCGCCCCGTTGAGGTTCTGGGCCAAGAGCACCAAAAGAACGAGATCGATCGCGAGCTGCGTCGTCGACGGGTAGCCGAGACGCGCGGCGATCCCTCCGCTCGCGTGTCCGAGCACGCCGTGCAGCACGAAGAGCCCACCGAGCGACATCAAGAGGGCGACGAAATACGGCGGATAGAGCCGATGCAAGCGCCGCTTCCAGAAGGAGAGGAAGCTCACCTCCGCCGCGTCGTCGTTGCGGCGCGCCCAGGCCATGTGGATGCAGAACCCAGAGATGACCAAGAAGAGGTGTACGCCGAAACGTCCGTGGTCGAGCGTTTGGTCGAGCCACTCGGGGAAGACCGACTCGGGCTTTCCCGAGAGCTGCGCCGCCGGCGTCGTGGTGGTCGAGAAGGGCAGGTGGCTCACCAGAACGGCGAGCACGGCGACGCCGCGGAGGGCGTCGATCGCGTTGAGCCGCGCGGCCGGCTTCACGGAGCTCATGACGCGCAGCCGCGGACGGGTACCGGTGCTCGCGGGACCACAGCGACGATGGAGCCGAGCATCGCTTACACCGCGGGAGCGCTCGCGCGTTCGCCGAGCGGGAGGGATACTTCGTCGCTCGCGGGCTCCGAGACCGGCGGCGGCGACAGCGAGAGCGGCGCGTCGAGCTGATACTCGGGCACGAGATCCTGGAACGTCAGGCGGAGGCGCTCTTGGTCGGCGCCGTCGCTGCATTCGTGGAGCGCCTGGTAACCGGCGGCGACGCGATCCCAGTCGTACGGCTTGAACGTGCCGACGAAGATCTTCGGGTGGCGTGTCTTCGAAGCGTTCTCGGCGCTCGAGCTGAGCTCCTCGAAGAGCTTCTCGCCGGGGCGGATGCCGCTGAAGGCAATCTCGATGTCCTCGTCCGGGCGGAGGCCCGAGAGGCGAATGAGGTCGCGCGCGAGGTCGACGATCTTCACGGGCTGACCCATGTCGAGGATGAAGATCTCGCCGCCCTTGCCCATCGTTCCGGCCTGCAGGATGAGCTGGCAGGCTTCAGGGATGGTCATGAAGTAGCGCGTCATCTCCGGGTGCGTGACGGTGACGGGACCGCCCTTCGCGATCTGCTCTTTGAAGAGCGGAACGACGCTGCCCGCGCTGCCGAGGACATTGCCGAAGCGCACCGTGACGTAGTGGGTCTTGCTGCGCTGCGAGAGCGCCTGGACGTAGATCTCGGCGACGCGCTTCGAGACGCCCATCACGCTCGTCGGGTTCACGGCCTTGTCGGTCGAGACCATCACGAACGTCTTCACGCGGTAGCGATCGGCGACGTCGGCGACCTTCTTCGTGCCGAAGACGTTGTTCTTGATCGCTTCGCCGGAGTTCGCCTCCATCATCGGCACGTGCTTGTGCGCGGCGGCGTGGAAGACGACGTCGGGTGTCTCGCGCTGGAAGATGTTCTCGAGACGGCGCGTGTCGCAGATGTCGGCGAGGTATGGGATCGACGTCACCTCGGGGAACTCGGCCTTCACGGCCCGATCGACGAGGAAGAGCGCGTTCTCGGCTTGGTCGACGAGGAGGATCCTCTTCGGACCGAAGCGGCAGATCTGGCGGCAGAGCTCCGAGCCGATGCTCCCGCCGGCGCCGGTGACGAGGACGATCTGATCGTGGAGAAAGTCGCCGATCGCTTGGGTGTCGAGCGTGACCGGCTCGCGACCGAGGAGATCCTCGATCTTCACTTCGTGGAGCTGGTTGACCGTGACCTCGCCGTCGATGAGGCTGCCGACGTCCGGGAGCGTGCGGATCGTCGCGCCCGTCGGGCGGCAGATCTCGACGAGCTTGCGGAGCTCGCGCCCGCGGAGCGATGGGATGGCGAGGATGATCTCGTCGACGCGCTCGCGCTGCGCGATCTCGGTCGTGCGCGCGAGCGTCCCGAGGACGGGCACACCGTGAATCGATGCGTTCTGCTTGGAGACGCTGTCATCGAGGAAGCCGACGGGCTCGTACTTGCGCGCGTACGAGCGTTGGATGTCGCGCATGAGCATCTCGCCCGCGTCGCCCGCGCCGAGGACGAGGATGCGCTTCTTCGTCTCGCCGCTCTTCGGAGGCGCGTTCTGCACCGCGACCTCGCGCACGGTGCGGATCGAGAAGCGGAGGCCGCCCACGAACATGATGCTGAGCAGCCAATCGAGCAGGATGACGGTGCGCGGGAAGGCATCGTGGACGATGAAGACGAGCGCGACGACGAAGAGGACCGTCGAGAGGCTCACCGCCTTCACGAGATCCAGGAGATCCTTCATCCCCGAGTAGCGCCAGAGTCCGTGGAAGAGCCCGAAACGCCAGTGCACGGCCGTCCGGAAGACGAGAAGCGTGACGAGCATCAGCGGCGCGTCCCGGAAGTACCCGCGCGGGATGTCGAACTCGAAACGCAGCAGGAACGCGCAGAGGTAGGCGAGCGTCCAGAGCGCCAGGTGCACCGCGACGACGAACGCGCGCCGGTAGCGGACGACTACGTCTCGCATGCGGCGCTCTCCGTGCTTCGAGAGGTCTTTTGGGCGCGGCAGGCGGCGCGGACGAGCGCGATGACGCGGTCCTGATCCGCGTCGGTCATGCTGCTCGAGCTCGGCAGGCAGAATCCCGCGGCGGAAGAGATCCTCGGCGACCGCGCCGCCGATGCGCGGCGAGTCTGCGTAGAGCGGCTGGAGGTGCATCGGCTTCCAGACGGGTCGTGACTCGATGTTCTCGCGCTCGAGCGCAGCGATGATGTCGTCGCGCGAGGCGCCGAACGCGCGCTCGTCGACGAGGAAGACGCTGAGCCAGTTCGTGTGGAGCCCGAACGGCGCCTGCGGTGTGAGCGTGAGGCCCGCGAGATCCGCGAAGGCATCGCGGTAGCGGAAGGCGAGGCGGCGGCGCGCGGCGACGCGCTCTTCGAGGACCTCGAGCTGCCCGCGCCCGATGCCGGCGAGCACGTTGCTCATCCGGTAGTTGAAGCCCATCTCGACGTGCTCGTACGCGATGCCGGGCTCGCGCGCTTGCTGCGACCAGAAGCGGGCCTTCTGCACGCGCGCCGGATCGTGGGCGGAGAGCATTCCGCCGCCGCTCGTCGTGATGATCTTGTTGCCGTTGAACGAGAAAATGCCGATTTCGCCGAGCTGGCCGACCTGCTTGCCCTTGTAGAGCGTGCCCATCGCCTCGGCCGCGTCCTCGATCAGCGGGACGCCGTGCTTCTTGCAGGACGCGAGGATCGGATCGAGGTCGGCGCTCTGCCCATAGAGGTGGACGACGACGACGGCCTTCGGGAGCTTGCCCTTCGCCGCGCGCTCGTCGAGCGCGTTCGCGAGGAGCACGGGGTCCATGTTCCAGCTCGTGCGATCGCTGTCGATGAAGACGTTCTTCGCGCCGAGGTACGAGACGGCGTTCGCCGAGGCGACGAACGTGAGGGTCGGCGTGATGACCTCGTCGCCCGGGCCCACGCCGACGAGGCGCAGCGCCAGGTGCAGCGCCGCCGTTCCGCTCGCGAGCGCGACGCAGGGCAGGCCTCCGACCTTCTCGGAGAAGGCCTTCTCGAAGAGCTCGAGGTTGGGTCCGACGGTCGAGAGCCAGTTCGTGGCGAACGCGTCGTGGACGTAGCGCTCTTCGTTCGGCCCCATGTGCGGAACGGAGAGGTGGATGCGCGGCGGTTTCGAATCTCGCATGGCTGTGGAAAAGAAGCTCCTCGCCTTACGCCCACACCGGCGACGACGCCAGTGGAGCGCCCCGAATGCCACTCCTCGGCTGGAGGTTGGTGGCTGAGGGGTCGCCCAGCGTTCAACGGGCCTCGCGCGGCTGCAAGGGTGAATGATTAAGGAGAGTGGACCCGTCATTGACCAGGGCAGGGTAGAGGTCCATAAATGTGTGCGATCTCGCGACGTCACGAAGGCTGCGCGATGAATGAGGAAGCCTTCCGGCTCACCCGATCCTTCGGGTAGCCTCGCCTCGGGGCAGGGAAGCGCTCGGGAGTCGAGCGAGGAGCGCGAGCCGTCGTCGCGATGAGAAGACTTTCGGCAGCTTGGACGAGGCTGGCGCTCGCGACCGGGGTGGTCGTCGCGGCCGGCATCGCGTGCGCTCCCTCCCACGACGACGACGCTCCTCCGCAGCCCGCGAGCGAAGCCGATCCCGTCCCCGAGCCGGCACCCTCACCCGAAGGGAACGTCGTCACGTATCCGGCGACGACGCTCGGGACGACCGCGATGTCCGTCAACGGTCGCATCCAGCCGCACGGCCTGCCGGCGAGGTACTGGTTCGAGCACGGCCCGACGACCGCGTACGGATCGCAGACCGAGCCGAAGGCGCTCCCCGGCAAGCTCGCCGCGTTCTACCGCGAGAGCTGGGACACGAGCGCCGGTGGCTGGCGCGGCGGCTCGGGAGACGACCTCAAGTTCGTTCCCCAAGGAGGGCTCGCCGGCGGTTACGTCCACTACCAGGAGCCGACGGGCAACGACTACAACCACGAAGACGGGATCGGGATCCTCCACCTCACGCAGTACTTCTATCCGGGGATCTTCGCGCAGGAGCAGCAGCCGACGGCGGCGCTCGGCGGTCAGGATCCGGACATGCGCGACGCGAAGATCACGATCGCGGTGCGCGGCACCGGCTGGAACGCGAGCGGGACGGAGCTCCTCTGGTGGTCGCAGAACGATCTCCTCCACGGCGCCTCTCCGGCCGACGGGAACGTGAGGTACTCGAATTGGGCGCACACGGGATTCATGCTCACCGATCGCCTCTTCTCGGGGCGATGGGAGACGGTCGAATACCGACTATGGAACGACACGACCGATTGGACGTACGCCGGTACGAACCAAGAGCTCAATCACGAATTGAATCGGTCCGTGTACGTCTATTGTCCGCTCGACCAGGTGCTCTCGCACCTCGACATCGACGTCTTCCACGTCCTCACGTTCGTCGATCCGTACCACCCGCCGACGGGGTCCATCGACTTCGACGAGCTCCAAATCGCCTATCGGAACCACTCCGTGGTCTTTCCGCCGAACGGTGGAAAGCTCGTGAGCTCGACGAAGGGCGTCGAGGATCCGGCGGCGCTCACGGACGGCTGGCGCAACGGTCCCTCGCACGCGTGGAAGGCCGAGCCGCAGGTCACGCTCCTCCAGCCGCAGCCGATGGAGCTCGTCTACGAGCTCGCGCATCCGGTGAAGATCGATCGCGTTCAGCTTCACCAGCATCCCGAGTACCCGAGCAAGGACGTCGAGGTCGCCGTCGACGATAGCGGCACGTGGACGACGATCGCCTCGGACGTGATGGCGGAGGGCTCGCCGTTCGGGCCGAACTTCGCCTTCTTGCTCAAGAAGGATCTCGGCACCGTCTTCGATCGCGCGACGCGCCGCGTGCGCGTTCGGATCCTGAGCGGGTACAAAAAAGAGTTTTGGGGGCTCGGCGAGATTCGAGGTCTTCGGGAGCGGCGCGGTCGAGCCGACCGACGACGATTGGTACCGCGTGACGGCGGACGTGACGGGGCTCGCCGCGGGCACGACCGTCCACGTTCGTCTCGTCGTCGAGACGAGCGACGGCCGGATCGAGCGCGGCGGCGATGTCCCGTTCGCCGTGCCGTCGGTCCCGAAGCCCGACGTCTCGACGGGACCGGCGACGCGCATCGACGCGGGCGGAGCCAAGCTCGAGGGGCGTTTGAACTCGCTCGGCGCCGAGGCGCAGGTCTGGTTCGAGTGGGGAGACGACACCGGCTACGGGAAACGCACACCCCAAAACCGGGCGGGACCCGAGATCACACCCCGGACGATCGTGGGTCGGATCGACGGGCTAGAACCGGGAAAAACCGTGCACTATCGAATGGTCGCGTCGACAGGCTCAGGAACGACCTTTGGTCGCGACGGAACCTTCGTCGCGAAGTGATCCCCTCTCCATGACGGATCGCACCCTATCCGGACACTCCACGATGAGGTCGACCGTAGAAAGCAGCTCGACGCTTCAAGGGGGAACCAGTGTTCCCCCCACCCCCCTATCCGTGCCGGGATCCGGAAGCATGTCCAACGCGGCGGGGGAGCCGATCACCTTCGGGGCGATCTACGAGGACTACTTCGATTTTGTTTTCCGTGCTGCGAGACGCCTGGGTGTTGCGAATGACGCGCTCGACGACATCGTTCAGGAGACCTTTCTCGTCGTTCACCGTCGGCTCGGTGAGCAGTCGGGCAGCGTGCGCTCGTGGATCTACGGAATCATGGTGCACGTCGTGCGCAACCACAGGCGCACCCTTCGTCGCAAGCAGCCGTACGTCTTCGGCGAGCACGGCCCCGATCCCGACGCCCTCGCCGCGGAGAGCGACGGACCCGAGCGACGCGCCGAGAAGGCCGAGGCCGCGCGCCGGCTCTACGAAATCCTCCATGAGCTCGACGACGAAAAGCGCGAGGTCTTCGTGCTCGTCGAGCTCGAGCAGCTCCCGGTCACCGAGGTCGCCGAGGCCCTCGGCACGAAGCTCAACACCGTCTACTCGCGTCTACGGTTGGCGCGCGCGGCGTTCGAAGAACGCGTGCGCGAGCATCTGCTCCGTGACGACGCGGAGAAAGAGAGGACCGCGTGAGCGAGCCTGATCCTCTCGGACCGGAAGCGCGTTCGCTCATCACGGACGCGGAAGGTGCAGATTCTGCGACGCCGCGGGACAAAGACCGACTGCGGTCGCGCATCGCGCTGCAGATCGGCGTCGCGGCCTTCGGCTCGGCGGTCAGCACCGCAGCCCAGACCGCGCCCGCAGCAGCGAAGGGCGGAATCTCGCTCTTCGCCAAGATCATCGGCGCGGCTGTCGTGGGATCCGTGGCGACGCTCGCGGTCGTTCACGTCTCCGAAGCTCCTCCCGCAGCGCCGACGAGCGCGACGGCTCCTTCCGTCGTCGTCGTCACGGCACCTCCGCCGGTGACGGCTTCCACGATCGGGAGGAGCGCTCCGGCGCCGATCGAGACGGCCGACGAGCCGTCGACGGCTCCGTCGGAAGGCAAGCCGTCGAAGACACCGACGAGCGTCGCGCTCCCACGCGCGCCGCAGGCTCCGTCCGTCGTGGCGACGACCGCGTCAGCTCCGGCACCGACGACGACGTCCACCAGCCCGCTTCCGACGCCCGAGCCGGAGAGCGTCATGGTCAAACGCGCCGAGACCGCCATCAGCGCGGGAGACGGCGTGACTGCGCTCGAAATCCTCGATACGCACGCTCGTATATACCCAAATGGAATGCTCGCGGACCTTCGCGAGGTTGACCGCGTTCTGGCTTTGTGCACGATTGCCCGCGCTCCCGCCGCGCGGGAGGCTGCAGAGCGGTATTTGGCCGCACACCCGCGATCGGCGCACGCCGATCGAATTCGGCGTGCGTGCGGCGTGCCTTGATTGGGTTGGGGATGAAACGCAAACGGCTCGGAGTACTTTTCTTCGTGACGGGTGTCGCCGCGGCGTGCAGCAGCGGCAACGATGTCATCAGCGATCAAGTGCCGGTCGACAATCGACCTGACACGGTCTTCGATCCGTCGATCGCCAACGCGCCTTCCGCGGAAGGCAACGTGATCAGCTACGCAGGAACGAGCCTCGGCACCGCAGGAATGAGCCTCAATGGGCGCATTCACCCGCACGGAAAGCCGATGAAGTACTACTTCGAATGGGGTCCTACGACGGACTACGGCTCGAAGACGCAGGCGAAGGCGCTCCCGCCGAAGCTCGCGGCACACTACGCGGAGGGGTGGAACGGCGACGTTGGCGGCTGGCGCGGCGGCTCGGGCCGCGACCTCAAATACTTCCCCACGGGCGGCGTCACCGGCGGCCACGTCCGCTACGCGGAGCCGACGGGTGACGACTACAACCACGAAGACGGGATTGGCCTGCTCCACCTCGTCCAATATTTCTACATCGGGACCTTCGACGCGGACGCGCCCACCTCCGCGCTCGGCGGAAGCCAGCCGGACATGCGGGACGCGAAGATCAGGATCGCCGTCCGCGGCAATTCCTGGAGGCCCAACGGAACAGAGCTCCTCTGGTGGTCGCAGATCGACGTGAACCGCGGCCATCCGATGACGGGGCAGGGCGCGCGATACTCGAACTGGGCGCATACGGGGTTCAATCTCACGGATTACCTCGCGAGCGGTAATTGGGAGTCGGTCGAGTACCGACTATGGAACGACACCTCCGACTGGTCGTACGCCGGCTCGAACCGCGAGCTGAACAAGCAGCTCGGGCGCGGCGAAGTCTACGTCTATGCCCCGCTCGACGACGTGCTCTCGAACCTCGACACGGACATCTTCCACGTCCTCACGTACATCGATCGGGAGACCTACCCGACGGGGACGATTGACTTCGACGATCTCGAGATCACGTACCGCAACCACTCGCTCGTTTTCCCGCCGAACGGTGGAAAGCTCGCGAGCGCACCGGACGGCTCGGACGATCCGGCGCCGCTCACGGACGGATGGCGCAACGGCGACGGCAAGACGTGGGCGAGCGCTCCGAGCCCGAAGACGCCGCAGGAGATCGTCTACGACTTCGCTCGCCCGGTGACGATCGATCGTGTGCAGATCCACCAGAACCCGACGTTCCCTTCGAAGGACGTCGAGATCGCCGTGTTCGACGGCAAGGACTGGACGACGATCGCGTCGGGCGAAATCCCCGAGGTGCTCGGCTCGTGCCCGCAGGTCGTAGGCGATCCGGCGCCGGGGACGACCTCGCCGACGCTCTGTCCGAGCGGGCCAAACTTCGCCTTCTTCCTCCAGACAGACATCGCGAAGGACTTCCCGATCGCCGCGACGAAGATGAAGGTGCGCGTCCTCAGCGGTCGCGGCGCGGCGCGTTGGGGGCTCGGCGAGATCGAGGCGTTCGGTACGGGCGCCGTCGAGGAGACCGAGGACGACTGGTACCGCGTGACCAGCGACATCGGCGGCCTCACGACGGGGCAGACCGTGCACTACCGCCTCGTGACGGTGACGGACGAGAAGACCGAGCTCGGCGGCGACCTTTCGTTCGTCGTGCCGATGGACGGAAAGAAGCCCGAGGTGGTGACGGGCGCTGCGAGCCGCATCGCGAACACGACTGCGAAGCTCGAGGGACGTCTCAACACGTACGGTCAAGACGTCGACGTCTGGTTCGACTACGGGCTCGATCGTACGTACGGCGCCAAGTCGAAGGTGCACCGAGCGGGACAGGAAATCACCCCGCACACCGTGACGGCGACGATCACGGACCTCGTTCCGGGGCGAACGTTCCACTATCGCCTCGCGGTCTCGACGTCGGCTGGAATCACGTACGGCAACGACTACGTATTCGTGGCACGCTGAGCTCGTGAAGCGAGCCTTCGTCCTCGCGCTCGGCGCGTCGATCGCGTGCGGGAGCAGCGGTGATGCGCCGTCGCCGTCACCGGGACCGATCGGCAAAGAGGATGCCGGAGGACCTCGCGATCCGGGCGGAACCACGCCTCCTCCTCCGAAGAGCGCGGCTTCGCCCGAAGGAAACGTCGTGACCTTCGAGGCGACGTCCCTCGGCCTCGACGCGTTCAGCGCGAACGGGCGGATCGAGCCGCGTGGAAAACCGACGCGTTACTGGTTCGAGTACGGGCTCGGAACGGATTACGGATCGAAGTCCGCCGTCGTGGACGTCGGCCCGAAGCTCGCGGCGCATTACCACGAGTCGTGGGACAAGAACCTCGGAGGCTGGCGCGGCGGCAGCGGCGCCGAGCTCGGATTCCACGCGAGCGGGGGGATCAGCGGCGGGTACGTACGTTACGGGGAGCCGACGGGCGACGACTACAATCACGTCGACGGCATCGGTCTGCTCCACCTCGTCCAGTACTTCTATGTAGGTATGTTCGACGCAGACGCGCCCACGGTCGCGCTCGGCGGCTCGGATCCGGACTTTCGCGACGCCAAGAATCGCCTTGTACGTCCGCGGGATGAGCTGGAAGGCCAACGAGTCGGAGCTCCTCTGGTGGTCCCAAGTCGACGTGACGCACGGCAAGCCCCCGCCCGACAGGGATCCCGCGTACTCGAACTGGGCGCACACCGGCTCGACGTTGACGGACCTGCTCGCGACGGGAAATTGGGAGCGCGCCGAATACCGACTTTGGAACGACACGAACGACTGGACGTACGCCGGAACGAACCGGAGCTTGGATGGACAGGGAGGGCGTGGATACTACGTTTACTCGCCGCTCGACGAGGTCCTGACACACCTCGACGTCGACGTGTTCCACGTCCTCACGTTCTTCGACAATACGAAATATCCGCAGGGCTCGATCGACTTCGACGAGCTCGACATCACGTACAGGAACCACTCGCGCGTCTTTCCTCCGAACGGCGCGAAGGTCACGAGCACGCCCGCAGGAGCGGACGATCCTGCGACGCTGACGGACGGCTGGCGCGTCGGACCAGGGAAGACGTGGAAGGGCGCGCCGTCGCCCCAGGGACCGCAGGAGGTCGTCTTCGAGCTCGGCTCGCCGATCACGATCCAGCGCGTCCAGATCGCGCAGAACCCCGAATTCCCGGCGAAGAACGTCGAAGTCATGGTCTCGGCCGACGGCGAGACGTTCGGCGATCCGATCGTCGCGCGGACGCTCCCCGATCCGGCGACGACGCTGACACCCTCGTTCGCCTACACGCTCGACAAGGAGCTCTCGGTCCCCGCGAAGAAGATCAAGCTCCGGATCCTGAGCGGGTATCGAAGCGACTTTTGGGGGCTCGGCGAATTCGAGGTCTTCGGAACCGGCGCGGCGCTCCCGACCGACGACGATTGGGTGCGCGTGAACGCCGACGTCACGAAGCTCGAGCGTGGGAAGACATACCACTATCGGCTCGTGGCCGAGCAGGACGGGAAGGCCGAGCTCGGGGGCGATTTGACGTTCACGGTTCCGGCCGACGCGAAGCCGGAAGTGCTCACCGGCGCAGCGAGCCGGATCGCCGACGGGAACGCGAAGATCGAAGGCCGCTACAACACGCTCGGGCAGGAAGCCCAGGTGTGGTTCGACTACGGCCCAGACACCGGGTACGGCAGCCAGACGCCGCCGAAGCGCGCAGGCCAAGATATCACGCCACGGACGTTCGTCGGGAACCTCACGGGCCTCGCGCCTGGCAGCGTGGTGCACTACCGCCTCGTCGCGCAGGGCGCGCTCGGCACGACGTACGGTCGCGACCAGTCCTTTTCTGCCAAGTAGGCACTCGTCGTACGTATTTTCGCGGCGCCCTGATCGGTAGTGCTCTGCCGAGTCACTAATCCCGTTTGGGTGCCATGAAACGATCGCGGCCATTCGAGCGGCGCGCGCGGACGGACATCTGCGCGCTCTTCGTGCTGGTTCTCGCGGCGTGTGCCGACACGCGCGTCGACAATCCCGTGCCGGTGGTCGCGCCCGCGAGCGCCGACGCGGCACCGACCGACGGCGGCGCGGCGCCTTCCGTGCCCAACGCGAGGATGACCGTGTCGATCGTTTCGCCCGACGTGGTCACTGGAGCGGCCACGTCGCTCGGTCTCACGGCGATGAGCGCGAACGGACGCGTCCGCGCGCGCGGCGCTCCCGTGGACACCTGGTTCGAATACGGCCTCACGACCGATTACGGTCTTCGTACGCCGGTGTCTCCGCTCGGGCCTCGCCTCGCTGCGCATCATCACGAGTCGTGGGACTCGGGGCTCGGCGGGTTCAAGGGCGGCTCCGGGCGGATTCGGTCTACGTCCCGTCGGGGGGATCTCGGGAGGCTTCGTGCGGTACGCCGAGCCGACCGGCAACGACTACAACCACGTCGACGGGATCGGGATACTGCACCTGGTGCAGTATTTCTACCCTGGCGACTTTCCGGGCGAGCCGTCCCTCGCGCTCGGCGGCAACGATCCCGATTTTCGCGACGCGAAGATTCGTGTCTCCGTTCGAGGGAACGACTGGCGCCCTCGCGAGACCGAGCTGCTCTGGTGGGCACAAGTCGACGTTCATCACGGAAAGCCGTCCGACGACGTCAAATTCTCGAACTGGGCGCACACGGGGTTCGACCTGACCGACGCGCTCTTCTCGGGAAGCTGGCAGACCGTCGAGTATCGCCTCGAGAACGACACGACCTCGTGGACGTACGCCGGCACGAACCGCGAGCTCAACGCCGAGCTGCAACGCTCGGTCTACGTCTACACTCCGCTCGACGACGCGCTCGGGCACCTCGACATCGACGCGTTCCACCTCCTCGCGTTCGCGAATCCCTACGATCCGACGACGGGGCAGATCGACTTCGACGAGCTCGACATCGTCTATCGGAATCACTCGCTCGTCTTTCCGTCGAACGGCGGCTCGCTCGTCTCTGCGCCGGCCGGATCGCCGGACGATCCGGCGGCGCTGGCGGACGGATACAGGAACGGCGCCGGGCACACCTGGCGGAGCGCGCCTTCACCGAAGGCGCCGGTGGAGATCGTCTACGCATTCGCGAGCCCGGTCGTCGTCGATCGCGTCCAGCTCCATCAGCACCCGACGGTCCCTGCGAAGGACGTCGAGGTCATGGTCTCGTCCGACGACGGGGCGAGTTGGACGACGATGATCAGCGGGACGATGCCGGAGCGAGCCGACGCGGGCACGAGCTTCGCCTATCTCCTCGAGCGAGATCTCGCAGCGACGGCGACGCGCATGAAGGTGCGGATTCTCAGCGGCTACTCGGACACCGCCTGGGGCCTCGGTGAGATCGAGGTGTTCGGCAGCGGCGCGCGGATGCAGACCGACGACGACTGGTACAACGTCAACGCCGATCTCTCGGGGTTGTTCCCTGGGAGCGTCGTTCACTATCGGCTCGTGACGTCGACGGACGGAGTCGTTCGGTTTGGCGAAGATCGAACGTTCGAGGTTCCGGCGAACCCGAAGCCGGAGGTGCGGACGGACGCGGCGACGCGCATCCGCGACGGCGGCGCGCTCCTCCATGCGCGCATCAACACGCTCGGCATCTCTGGCGACGTCGTCTTCGAATTCGGACCGGACAGGACGTATGGGATGAAGACCGAGCCCAAGATCGCAGGGCCGGAGATCACTCCGCGTACGACCGTCGCCTCGATCTCGGGCCTCGCGCCCGGAGCGACGATCCACTACCGCGCGATCGTCAGCGGGCCTCTCGGAACGACCTTCGGAGAGGACGCGACCTTCGTCGCGAAGTGATCCCTCCTCGAACGAGGAGCGGCGCTGGGCGTCATCGGAAGACGAGGAGGTAGTGGTTCGGCAGCGCGTCGTAGTCGCGTACGACGGAGAGTCCGGCCTCGAGCGCCGCGGCCTCGAGGGGCGCGCGCAAGGCACGCGCGTGGGTCACCGCGATGCGCCCGCCGGGCGCGAGGGCCCCCTTCACCTTGGCGAGATACGCGACGCGGTCGGAGAGGAAGTGATCCACCTCGGACATCAGGACGAGATCGTAGGTGCTCGGCTCGAGGCCTGGATCGTCGGGGCGTGCGCGACGGACAATCACGCCGGTTCTCCCTGCCGCGCGCGCGAGGAGCGTTTGGACGGCGTCGCCGTCGACGTCGGTGGCCACGACCCGCCCGTGAGGACCGACCGCGTCCGCGAGGCGAAACGTGAGATAGCCGCGGCCGGCACCGAGATCCGCGACTTTGTAGCCGGGCTTCAGGTCGAGCGCGGCGACGATCTCGGCGGGGCGTCGCGATCGATCGTAGGCCGGATTCTCGCCTTCGATACCGCCGATGGGTTTGAAGGGATCGCGCGGAGGCATCGTCGGTGCCGAACGAGGAGGCTCGACGGCCGACGCCGCCGGCTCTTCGGAGACCGGTCGCGTCTCGCTCGGACGACACGCCGCGATGGTGAGGATCGAAAGAAGCGCAAGGTTCGCTCGGACGGCGCGCATTCACCGTCTGTTGACCCTTCGAACGGCAAAGTTACAGGCTCTCGCCTCGACCGGGCCGACGAGGATTCAGCGTTTGCTCTTGAAAGGAACGCGCTCGTCGCGCTCGAGGGCGTCGCACAGATATCCGCGGAGGGATGATCGCGTCTCGCTGCCGTTCTTCGTCTCGACGGTGGGCGGCGGCGACGTAAAGACGTATCCATAGGCCTGCCCGAGCTCGAGTCGATCGCCCGGCGGTGTCCCGTTGAGGACGCCGTCGTCCGGATTCACCTCGGGCTTGCGGCCGTAATACCAAGTCTCGCTGGTGAGGCAGAGTCCGTGCTCGCGCGCGTTCGGAGCGAGGATCCAGCCGTGGCGCGTCGTGTTCGAGTCGAGAACGTAGGTCGATTCGTGCCCGTCCGGCCCGCGGACGACGACGCGATGCACTGCGCTCGTGCGGACTTCGAGCTTCACGAACGCGACGTCATCGGTGAACGCGGGCTTCGTCGTGGTGCCCGCTTCGGCGCCGTCGAGGACGACGGTGGCCGGCCCGCTCTGCGGATCCGTGTGAACGACGTAGATGTCGCGGAACGTCGCCGAATACAGGATCAGCGCGATCGTCGCGCTCGCGCCTCCGCCGAGGAAGAGGCCAAATCCAATGTTTCGCAGGAACGAGCTCGGTTGGACGATCTCCGGCGCCGGTCCGCCGAGCGCGGGGAACCACGACGACGGACCTTGCCAGGGATCGCGCGAGAACCACATTCCCGTCGGTCGATCGAGCGGGGTCGTGACAGGACCCCAGCTGACTCCGAAGACGAGCCCCGCGATGCCGATCGCCGTCGTCACGGCGGTGGCGAGGAGCGTGGACGAGTGCCGGAGGTCCGCGATCGCGGGGACGAGCAAGAGCACGAGCGTGACGACGCCCGCGACGACGGTGAACGGCACGGCGTTCTTCTTCTTCTGCGCGATGCGCTTCTTGACGTGCTCCCACCCCGTCTCGGCGTGCGGCTGGAGGCGGCCACAGTTCGGGCACGCCGCCGAGCAGTAGATGCGATGCGCGAGGGCCTCGGCGTGCGCGAACGCCTGGCGTTGCGCGCTCGCGACGTCGCCGGCGCTCGCCGAGCCGAACGTGCGCACCATCGCGGCCGTGGTGACGCCGCAGTGCGCGCAGACATAGTCGAAATACCGTTCGAGCGGTCCGGTCGCCCACGAGTGCGCGTTCCTCAACGCGAGCCAGATCCAGATCACGAGCGGGTTATAGCCGAGCGCGGACGTCCGACCACGTGGTGCACGGACTAAGGGTGTCCGTGATGGGTGCGGCGACGTGGCGCAGCGCTTCTTGTGAATGCTCGCGAGGCGTAGGCTTCTATAGAGAGAGCATGCGTCGCTTCACCGTCGTCGCGTCCGTCCTCACGCTCGTCGCGTGCGACGTGTCGACGGCGCTGCCCGAAGGGGATCTCGGCGCGGCCGGCGCGACGCCGGCCGACCCGATCGCGCACTACGGCGAAGGCGACCCCTACCGCCCGAAGATCCCCGCGCCGATGCAGTGGGGCTCGAGCGTCTGGCAAGCACCCGACGAGCCGTGGCCCGTCGAGACGTTTCCGGACGCCGAGCCGGGGACGACGGGCTCCACGGCGCTCGGCCTCACGGGCGTCTCCGTCAACGGCACGATTCAGCCGCACGGCGGTCCGACGCGCTGGTGGTTCGAGTGGGGACCGGACACGTCGTACGGACGAACGACGCCCGCGAAGGAGCTCGGTGGGAGGCTCGAAGCGTTCTATCGCGAGACGTTCGACGCGAGCGTCTCCGGCTGGCATGCCGGGTCGGGATCCGACCTGAAGTGGATCGCGTCCCCCGGCGGCGGAGGCTTCGTCCGCTACGCCGAGCCGACCGGCGACGACTACAACCACGCCGACGGAATCGGCATCATCCATCTTGCCCCGTACTTCTATCCCGGCGAGTTCGTCGCCGAGACAGGCGCGGCGCTCGGCGGCGGGGACGCCGATCTGCGCGACGCGCGCATCCGAGCATCCCTCCGCGGCAACGGCTGGCAGCCCAACGGGACGGAGCTCGTCTGGTGGTCGCAGATCGACGTCTGGCACGGCAAGATCCCCGAGAAGCAGGATCTTCGGTATTCGAACTGGGCATTGACCGGCTCTCGGCTCACGGACGCGCTTCTTGGTGGGCAGTGGGAGAACGTCGAATTTCGCCTCTCGAACGACACGACGCAGTGGACGTACGCCGGGACCAACGCAGCCCTCGAAGTCGAGCTCAATCGCTCGGTCTATCACTACCAGCCCCTCGACGACGTCCTCGCGCATCACGACACCGACGCGTTCTTCATGCTCGCGTACGTGGATGTCTCGAAGTACCCATCAGGGACGATCGATCTCGACGACTTCGAAGTTGCGTATCGCAATGCGTCGCTCGTTTACCCCTCCAACGGAAGTCGGCTCTGGACGATCTCGTCCAAAGAGGACGATCCGAAGACGCTCACGGACGGCTGGAGGCATGGCAAAGGCCACGAGTGGAAAGGACGCGCGACGGGTGAGCCGATCGAGATCGTCTACGATCTCAAGGATCCCGTCGTCGTCGATCGCGTGCAGCTCCACCAGAGCAGCGAGTGGCCGAGCAAAGAGGTGCATGTCTTCGTCTGGAACGGAGGCAACACGTGGGACGAGATCCTCGAAGGCGTGCTCCCCGAGACCGCACCGGCGGGGCCGAACTACGCGTACGTGCTCCAGCACGACGTGAAGATGCCGGCGAAGCGCGTCAAGGTGCGGATCTCGAGCGGGTACCGCGCGGAGTATTGGGGCCTCGGCGAGATCGAGGTCTTCGGCAGCGGCGCGAAGCTGAAGACCGACGACGCGCCATACGGCGTGACCGCGGACATCGCGCCCGTGCCGCCGCTCGCTCCGCTCGCCGCCGGCGCGACGTACCACTACCGCCTCGTGACCGAGCGCGGAGGCAAGCTGGTGCGCGGCGGAGATCGGACGTTCGTGGCGCCCGCGACAGCGGTTCCGGTCGTCGCGACGGGGCCCGCGTTCCGGATCGAGAGCCGACGCGCGCGGCTCGAAGGACGCATCGACACGATGGGCCTCGAGGCCGACTACGTCTTCCAGTACGGCTCGACGACGGCGTACGGCAGCAAGACGGCGCCGGTGCACGTCGGAGCGTGTTCGACCCCGCGGACCGTGGTCGGTACGCTGTCCGGCCTCACGGCGGGCCGCACGATGCACGTGCGAATCGCCGTCACGAGCGCCGCCGGAACGGCCTACGGCGAGGACGTCACGTTCGTCGCTCAGTGACGAACCTCCGGCGCTGACGGGGCAACTCACCTTCCGCCCGCGCTCGTGTACGAGCGCTATTCCCGCCCGCGCTCGTGTACGAGCGCTATTTCCGCTAGGGTTCGCCCCTCGCGACCCCGGGCCCGCCGTGCTGTTCAATTCGCTCGAATTTCTGCTGCTTTTCCTGCCCATCGTGCTCGCCGTCGCGTCGCGGCTGCGCAAGAACGCGTTCCTCGGCTGGATCTGCGCGGCGAGCCTCGTCTTCTACGGCTTCGCGGGGCACGCGTGGTTCTTGATCCCGATGGTCGTCACGACGGTGCTCGACTTCTGGGTCGGCCAGCGGCTCCCGTCGGCGAGCGGCGCGAAGAAGAAGGCGCTGCTGCTCCTGTCGCTCAGCGGCAACCTCGGGCTCCTCGCGTACTTCAAGTACTCGGGGCTCCTCGTCCGGACAGCGCGCGAGGCGGCGGCGCTCTTCGGCGTCGACGGCACCTCGTGGGCGCTCGCGCTCCACGTCGTCTTGCCCGCGGGCATCTCGTTCTACACCTTCCAGACGCTCTCGTACGTCCTCGACATCTATCGAGGCCACGCGAAGCCCGAGAAGAGCTTCTTCGCGTACGTCGCGTTCGTCGCGTTCTTCCCGCACCTCGTCGCGGGTCCGCTCACGCGCCACAACCAGCTCATCCCGCAGCTCGAGAAGGCGTCGCTCGGGATGAGCCCACGCTGGTCCGCGGGCGTGATGCTCTTCTCGATCGGCCTGTGCAAGAAGGTCCTCATCGCCGACCGCGTCGCGCTCTGGAACGACCCGATCATCGACGACATCGCGAGCGCCGGATTGGCCGGCAGCTGGGTCGCCGCGCTCGGCTATGCGGTTCAGATCTATTTCGATTTCAGCGGCTATTCGGACATGGCCATCGGATTGGGGCGGCTCTTCGGAATCGAGCTTCCCCAGAACTTCGACAGCCCGTACAAAGCCACCGATCCGAGCGACTTCTGGCGACGCTGGCACATCACGCTGAGCCAATGGCTGCGTGACTACTTGTATATCTCGCTAGGCGGCAATCGGCAGGGCGCCGTCCGCACGAAGATCAACTTGATGATCACGATGGCGCTCGGCGGCCTCTGGCACGGCGCCAATTGGACCTTCATGGTCTGGGGCATCTTCCACGGCCTTCTGCTCGTGGTTCATCACACGATGGGAGAGCGGTGGGACCGCTTGCCGCTCGTGTTCCGGCGCAGCTCGATGTTCGTCCTCGTCTGCATCGGATGGGTCTTCTTCCGCGCGAAGTCGATGACGCACGCCGGCACGTGGCTGGCGGGCATGGCCGGAACGCATGGCCTCGGCCTCGCGCAGGCGAACCTCGGGAAGGTCGGCGTCATCGTCGCTGTCGCGCTCATCATCGCGAACGTGGCGCCGAATCCCTACGAGAAAGACAGCCTCTCGCGCGCCCGCCCGACGCTCGCGCTCCTCGGTCTCGCCACGGCCGTCGCCGTGGTGATGATGAACTACTCGTCCAAGTTCCTCTATTTCCAGTTCTGACGATGCAAGCAAGCGAGCGCGTCCTGGAAGAGAAGAAGGAAGAGACCCGCGGGCCGGCTTCGGCGAAGGGCACCGCGGGCCCGCGCCACAAGGCGGCGTCGGTGAAGGACGTCCCGAACGTGAAGGCGGATCTGCGTCCGTTCTTCGCGGTGCTCTTCGTCGCGATCGCGTGCGTCATCGCGTTGAACCTGAAGATCGACGCGGGCGGCCTCGGCAACCAGGCGGAGGCCGCCGCGCTGGCGAGGCAGCAGAGCGCCGGCGATCTCGTGATCGCCGAGGAGCTCGGATGGCAGCGCGCGTGGGTGAAGACGCGTCTCCTCGAGCCGCGAGGTGGCTGTCCGGACGTCCTCTTCCTCGGATCGAGCACGTCCGGCGGGATGTCCCAGGAGATGTTCCCCGGGATCACGATCCTCAACGGTTGGATGGGCGGTCCGACATTCCGACAGCCGCGCCCGCAGCACGACGCCGACCGCGGCCCAGGCGGCGATCAGCACCAGCCAGTGCCCGGCCAGCAGCAGCAGGTGCACGGCGGCGAGCACCCCGCCCAGCGCGGCTGCGAAACGCGGCTGCCCGGCTTCGCCTTCGAGGTGGCGCGACGAGAAGCCGCCGATGACGGTGGCCAGCGCCTGCACCAGCAGCGCGACCCAGGCGCCGGTCAGCGTGACCGTCAAGCCGGGCAGCGACGCCGTCGCCACGCCGGCCAGCTGCAGCCCCAGGCTGGACAGTGCCGCCGCCAGCGCCGTGCCGCTCGCCCAGTGCCATCGCCGCCACGCGGCCGTGGCGTCGGCGCGTGGCGCCAGCAGCGCGACGGCGAGCATCGCGAGCGCCGGCAGCAAGGCGATGGCGGAGGGAAGCAGAGCGGGCAGATCCATCAGCGGCAGTCCTTGGCGGGAACGGGGCGCATGATGCGAGGGGCCTAAGGTTCTGTAAAATTCAATGTTCATAACCAAAACATCTGCAAAACAGAACGATGCAGATCGCGCAGCTGAACTTCCACCACCTGTTCTATTTCTGGCGGGTGGCCAAGACCGGGCACCTGACGCGGGCGGCCGAGGAGCTGCACGTCTCGCAGTCGGCGCTGTCCAGCCAGATCCGCCAGCTCGAAGACCGGCTGGGCGGAGCCCTCTTCGAGCGCAGCGGCCGCCGCCTGGTGCTGACCGAGACCGGGCAGATGGCGCTGTCCTATGCCGAGACCATCTTCGGCCTCGGCCAGGAGTTGATCGGCCGGCTCGAAGGCCGGCGCGGCGGCATGGAGCGCGTGCGGGTCGGCAGCGTCGCGACGCTGTCGCGCAACTACCAGGAGAACTGGATCCGGCCGCTGCTGGCCGACCCGTCGGTGACGCTGACGCTGGAGTCCGGCGGCCTGGACGAGCTGCTGCAGCGCCTGCTGCGCCACCAGCTCGACGTCGTGCTCGCCAACGACGCCGTGCCGGCCGATCCCGACCGGCCGCTGCACTGCCGTTTTCTCGGCCGCCAGGCGATCTCGCTGGTCGGGCCGGCCGCCGTCTGGCAGAGCCGCACGCTGCGCCTGCCGGAAGACCTGGAAGGGCTGGAGCTGGCGCTGCCCGGCCCGCGCCACACGCTGCGCGCGCAGTTCGACGCCTTGTGCGTGGCCGCCGGCGTGACGCCGCGGCTGCGCGCCGAGGTCGACGACATGGCGATGCTGCGCCTGGTGGCGCGCGACAGCGGCTGGCTGACGGTGCTGCCCGAGGTCGTCGTGCAGGACGAGCTGCGCAGCGGCGTGCTGGTGACGGTGGGGCGTTCGACGCGGCTGCAGGAGAACTTCTTCGCCATCACGACGTTGCACCGCCACCGTCTGGAGCGGCTGGAACGCCTGCTGGCCGAGTCGCCCGCGGCCGAGGGCTGACTCAGAACGCTTCGGCGCGCGCGATGTTGTGCCGGTGCGCGGCCAGCATCGCTTCGAGTTCGGCCTTGACCTCGGCGTGGCCGACTTCGGGGATCAGCCGCTCCAGCCGGCGCACGACCCAGGCCTGACCCTTGTTCAGGAACACCAGGCGCTCGTGCAGGTCGGCGATCGCCAGCGCCTTGCGGCGGAAGTCGCCGACGGCGCTGGAAGGCTCGCCGTCGAGCGTGCGCACCGCGCGCATCAGCATGCCGCACCAGCGCACCTCGTCCTGCTGGATGTCCTGCAGCAGCGCCTTCATCGCCTCGTCGCCGGCTTCGGTGGCGCTCTGCCGCGCGACCCAGGCGCCGGCGCGTTCGGCTTCGAGCAGTTCGTTGAGGGCGGCGAGGATTTCTTGCGGGGACATGGTGAGTTGAAGATGCTGTTTGCGAGCATCTTATTCGCCGGGCGCCGCGGCCCCGGCGATCCCCGCACTCGCCACGCGGTCAGCCGCCGGCGCGGAAGCGGTAGCCGATGCCGGCTTCGGTCAGCAGGTGCACCGGCATCGAGGGCTCGGCCTCGATCTTCTTGCGCAGGTTGGCCATGTGCACGCGCACGTAGTGCGTGTCCTCGGCGTGGCCGGGGCCCCAGACGGCTTTCAGCAGCTGGCGGTGGGTGACGACGCGGTCGGGCTGCGTCGCCAGGCAGCCGAGCAGCTTGTATTCGATCGGCGTCAGGTGCAGCTCCTCGTCGCCGCGGCGCACGCTGCGGCGCGCCAGGTCCAGCGTGATGTCGCCGAAACGCAGCACCGGGCCGTCGTCGGGCGACAGCAGCGCGCGGCGGCGCAGCTGGGCGCGCACCCGCGCCAGCAGCTCGCCGGCGCCGAAGGGTTTGACGAGGTAGTCGTCGGCGCCGGCGTCCAGCGCGGCGATCTTGTCGTCCTCGGCGGCGCGTGCCGACAGCACGATGACCGGCGCTGCCGACCAGCCGCGCAGGTCGCGGATCAGGTCGACGCCGTCGCCGTCGGGCAGGCCCAGGTCGACGACCAGCAGGTCGGGGCGGCGCGTGCCGGCTTCGATCAGCCCGCGGCGCAGGCCGTCGGCTTCGTGCACCTCGTGGCCTTCGCTCTCCAGCGCCAGGCGCACGAAACGGCGGATGTCGGCTTCGTCCTCGACGATCAGGACACGGGTTCTCGGTTCGTTCATCGCATGTCCTCGTCGGCCACGGCGGCGGCGCTGCCGTCGTCTTCGGGCGGCGTGCCGCGCGGCAGCTCGATCGTGAAGCGCGCGCCGGCGACGCGCCCGGCTTCCAGGCGGTTGGCGCCGCGGATCGTGCCGCCGTGGGCCTGCACGATGGCACGCGAGATCGCCAGCCCGAGGCCGACGCCGGGCGTCGCGCTCTCGCGTTCGCCACGCTCGAACTTCTCGAACAGCGCTTCCTCGCGCCCCGGCGGCAGGCCGGGGCCGTGGTCGTCGACGACGAGGCGCACGCTGTCGTCCAGCGCCTCGGCGTGGATCGCCAGCGCGCTGCCGGCCGGCGTGTAGCGTGCGGCGTTCTCCAGCAGGTTGACGAGCACACGCTCGAACAGCACCGCGTCCAGCGACAGCAGCGGCAGCCCGTCGGCCAGCGCCACCGTCACCGGCCGGCCCTGCAGCACCGGGCGGCAGGCGGCCAGCGCGCTGCCGACCACTTCCTCCAGCGGCTGCCAGGCGCGGCGCAGTCGCACCGCGCCGGCCTGCAGCCGCGCCATGTCGAGCAGGTTGCCGACCAGCGCCGCCATGCGCCGCGCCGATTCGCGGATCGCCTCGACCAGCCCGCGCGGCGCCGGCCCCGGCGGCGCGATGGCCAGCGTGTCGGCCAGGCCGACCAGCGCCGCCAGCGGCGTGCGCAGGTCGTGCGAGATCGCCGACAGCAGCGAGTTGCGCAGGCGCTCGCTCTCGATCTGCAGCGCGCTCTGCTGGGCGACGTCGACGTAGTGCAGCCGCTCCAGCGAGATCGCCAGCAGCGAGGCGCAGGTCTCCATCAGCCGCATCGTCTCGGGGCCCAGCGCCGCGGTGTCGCCGGCTTCGATCGCCAGCACGCCGCGTTGGCGCATCGGCGCCTTCAGCGGCAGCACCAGGCAGCGGCTGGCCGGCAGCGTGTCGGTGCCGGCGCCGGCGGCGCGGCCGTGGCGGAAGGCCCAGGAGACGACGCCTTCGTCGGCCTCGGCCTCGCCGCCGGGCAGGCGCTGCAGCTCGTCGTGCTCGTCGGTCGCGTACAGCGCGCAGCGGGCGCCGAACTCGGCGGCGACGAAACGCGCGCCGATCTCGGCCACCTGCGCCGGCAGCAGCGCCGCCGACAGATCGCGCGTCATCTCGTAGAGACGGCGCACGCGGCGCTCGCGCTGCATCGCCGCGGCGGCCTGCACCTTGAGCCCGGCGGTGAGCTGGCCGATGGCCAGTGCCACCGCCAGCATGACGCCGAAGGTCAGCAGGTACTGCACGTCGCTGACGGCGAACGAGAAGCGCGGCTGGACGAAGAAGAAGTCGAACAGCGCGACGCCGAAGAAGGCCGCCGCCACCGCCGGCCCGCGGCCGTAGCGCAGGCCGACGCCGACGACGGCGAGCAGGAAGATCATCACGATGTTGCTCAGCTCGAGCACGTTGCGCAGCGGCATCGCGGCCAGCGCCGTCAGCACGCAGGCGCCTGCCGCGGCGGCGTAGCCGGCCCAGGGCGTGGCCTCGGACGCCGGCTCGGCGGCCGGGGGTGCGGCCTGCGGCGCGGTGCTGCCGACCTGCAGCACGTCCAGCTCGGCGGCCAGCGCGGCGAGGCGTTCGACGGTCGGCCGCCGCCACGGCAGGCGCCGCCGGCCGCGGCCCATCACCAGCCGCGAGAGGTTGTGCTCGCGGGCGTAGCGCACCAGGCCTTCGGCGGCGTCGGGCGCCGACGGCGTGGCGGTCGTCGCGCCCAGCGACTCGGCGAGCTTCAGCTGCTGCAGCGCCTCGCGCCGGGCCGCGGGCGCGCTGCGCTGCAGCGCCGGCGTCTCGACCATCACCGCGTGCCAGGGCAGCTCCAGCTGCGCCGCCAGCCGCGCGCAGCGGCGCACGACGGTCTCGCCGTCGCCGCCGGGCGCGACGGCGGCCAGCAGCGCCTCGCGGTTGGGCCAGACGGTCTCGACGCGGTTGCGCCGCCGCCAGGCCAGCATCTCGCCGTCGACACGGTCGGCGGTGCGGCGCAGCGCCAGCTCGCGCAGCGCCAGCAGATTGCCTTTGCGGAAGAAGTGCGCCGCGGCGCGTTCGGCCTGCGGCGGCAGATAGACCTTGCCGGCCTTCAGCCGCGCCAGCAGCTCGTCGGGCGGCAGGTCGACGACGACGACCTCGTCGGCCTCGTCGAAGACGCGGTCGGGCACCGTCTCGCGCACGCGGATGCCGGTGATGCCGCCGACGACGTCGTTCAGGCTCTCCAGGTGCTGGACGTTCATCGTCGTCCAGACGTCGACGCCGGCGGCCAGCAGCTCCTCGACGTCCTGCCAGCGCTTGGGGTGGCGCGAGCCGGCGACGTTGCTGTACGCCAGCTCGTCGACCAGCACCAGCGCGCCCTCGTGCGCGGCGCCGAAGGCCAGCGCGGCGTCCAGGTCGAAGGCCTCCAGCTCGCGGCCGCGGTGCGTGCGCCGCAGGCGCGGCAGCTGCGGCAGGCCTTCGGCCATCGCCGCGGTGTCGCGGCGGCCGTGGGTCTCGACGAGGCCGACGGTCAGCGCCGCGCCCTGCGCCAGCGCGTCGCGCGCGGCGGCCAGCATCGCCCAGGTCTTGCCGACGCCGGCGTTGGCGCCGAAGAAGATCTTCAGCCGGCCGCGGCGCGCGCGCGCCTCGTCCTGCTGCACGTCACGCAGCAGGGCGTCGGGGTCCGGGCGGGGCGGGGCGTTCATCGGCCGGGGATCTTCCCACGGCCCTCAGCGCCGCGGCGCCAGCGCATCGAGCGCCAGGTTCAGGCGCAGCACCTCGACGCGCGGCTCGCCGAGGCCGAACGCGCTGCCGTCGGCCTCGCGCTCGATCAGCGCCCGGACCTCGTTTTCGGCCAGGCCGCGCACGCGCGCCACGCGCGCCGCCTGGTACTGCGCGGCGGCGAGGCTGATGTGCGGGTCCAGGCCGCTGGCCGAGCTGGTGACCAGATCCACCGGCACCGGCGCGGTGTTGCCGGGGTCGGCGGCGCGCAGCGCGGCGACGCGCGCGCGCACCGCGGCGGCCAGCGCCGGGTTCGTCGGCCCGAGGTTGGAGCCGGCCGAGTTGGCGGCGTTGTAGGGCTCGGGCGTCGTCGCCGACGGCCGGCTCCAGAAGTTGCCGGGGTCGGTGAAGGCCTGGCCGATCAGCGCCGAGCCGACGACGCGGCCCTCGTGTTCGACCAGGCTGCCTTCGGCCTGGGCGGGGAATGCCAGGCGCGCGACGCCGGTCACCACCAGCGGGTAGGCCAGGCCGGTGATGACCGACAGCGCGGCGAACAGCACGAGCGCGGGGCGGAGCAGGGAGTTCATCGCGGAGAACCTCAGAACAGACCCGTGGCCGCCAGGCCCAGGTCGATCAGCTTGATGCCGACGAAGGGCACGACGACGCCGCCCAGGCCGTAGACGGCCAGGTTGCGGCGCAGCAGCGCCGCCGCGCCCACCGGGCGGTAGGCCACGCCGCGCAGCGCCAGCGGGATCAGCGCGACGATGACCAGCGCGTTGAAGATCACCGCCGACAGCACCGCCGAGGCCGGGCTGGCGAGCTGCATCAGGTTCAGCGCCGCCAGCTGCGGGTAGGTGCCGACGAAGGCCGCCGGCACGATGGCGAAGTACTTGGCGACGTCGTTGGCGACGCTGAAGGTGGTCAGCGCGCCGCGGGTCATCAGGAGCTGCTTGCCGGTCTCGACGATCTCGATCAGCTTGGTCGGGTTGCTGTCGAGGTCGACCATGTTGCCGGCCTCCTTGGCGGCCTGGGTGCCGGTGTTCATCGCCACGGCGACGTCGGCCTGGGCCAGCGCCGGGGCGTCGTTGGTGCCGTCGCCGGTCATCGCCACCAGCCGGCCGGCGGCCTGGTGCTCGCGGATCAGCTTCAGCTTGGCCTCGGGCGTGGCTTCGGCGAGCACGTCGTCGACGCCGGCCTCGGCGGCGATGGCCGCGGCCGTCAGGCGGTTGTCGCCGGTGACCATCACCGTCGTGATGCCCATGCGGCGCAGCTCGGCGAAACGCTCGCGGATGCCGCCCTTGACGACGTCCTTCAGCTCGACGACGCCGAGCACGCTCGCGCCGTCGGCCACCACCAGCGGCGTGCTGCCGCGGCGCGCGACCTCGTCGACGAGCTGCTGCAGCCCGGCCGGGAACTCGCCGCCCAGCGAGCGCACGTGGCGCGCCAGCGCGTCGGCCGCGCCCTTGCGCAGGCGGCGGCCGCCGGGCAGGTCGACGCCGCTCATGCGCGTCTGCGCCGAGAACGGCACGAAGACCGCGTCGAGCGCCGCCAGCTCGCGTTCGCGCAGGCCGTGGCGCTTGGCGAGCACGACGATGCTGCGGCCTTCGGGCGTGGTGTCGGCCAGCGACGCGAGCTGCGCGGCGTCGGCGAGTTCGGCCTCGGCGACGCCGGTCGCCGGCAGGAAGGCCGCGGCCTGGCGGTTGCCGAGCGTGATCGTGCCGGTCTTGTCGAGCAGCAGCACGTCGACGTCGCCGGCGGCTTCGACCGCGCGGCCCGAGGTGGCGATGACGTTGGCGCGCAGCAGCCGGCTCATGCCGGCGACGCCGATGGCCGACAGCAGCCCGGCGATCGTCGTCGGGATCAGGCAGACCAGCAGCGCGACCAGCATCACCAGGTCCACCGGCTCGCCAGCACCGGCGGCGGCGACGGCGAACCGCGAGAACGGCAGCAGCGTCGCGACGACGCCGAGGAAGACGATGGTCAGCGCCACCAGCAGGATGGTCAGCGCGATCTCGTTGGGCGTCTTGCCGCGGCGCGCGTTCTCGACCATCGCGATCATGCGGTCGACGAAGGTCTCGCCGGGGTCGGCGCTGACCCGCACGACGATCCAGTCGGACAGCACGCGCGTGCCGCCGGTGACGGCCGAGAAGTCGCCGCCGGACTCGCGGATCACCGGCGCCGATTCGCCGGTGATCGCGCTCTCGTCGACCGAGGCCACGCCTTCGACGACCTCGCCGTCGGCGGGCATCGTGTCGCCGGCCTCGACGAGCACGAGGTCGCCCTTGCGCAGCGTCTCGGCCTCGACCGGGTGCCAGTGCATCGCGGCGCGGTCGGCCAGCGGGCTGCCGGGCTCCAGCTTCTTGGCCCAGGTCTTTTTCTTCAGGCCGCGCAGCGCCGCCGCCTGGGCCTTGCTGCGGCCTTCGGCCAGCGCCTCGGCGAGGTTGGCGAACAGCAGCGTGAACCACAGCCAGGCGGCGACGCCGACGGCGAACAGGCTGGGGCGCGCCGCCGCCAGCGCGGTCGTGAAGGCGCTGCCGACGTAGACCACGGCCATCACCGGGTTGCGCCACTGGGTGCGCGGGTCGAGCTTGCGCAGCGCGTCGGCCAGCGCCGGGCGCAGCAGCGCCGGGTCGAACAGGGGCAGGGAAGTGCGGGACATCGGGGGTTCCTCAGCGCGCCCACAGGCTCAGGTGCTCGGCCACCGGGCCGAGCGCCAGCGCGGGCACGTAGTTCAGCAGGCCGACCAGCAGCACGACACCGACCAGCAGCACGACGAACAGCGCGCCGTGCGTCGGCAGCGTGCCGCGCGTGGCGGCCAGCCGCGGCTTGGCGGCCAGCGCGCCGGCCAGCGCCAGCACCGGGACGAGCACGCCGAAGCGGCCCAGCCACATCGCCACGGCCAGCAGCAGGTTGTAGAAGGGCGTGTTGGCCGACAGCCCGGCGAAGGCGCTGCCGTTGTTGTTGGCGGCGGAGGTCAGCGCGTACAGCACTTCGCTGAAGCCGTGCGCGCCGGGGTTCAGGATGCCGGCGCGGCCGGGCTCGACGCTGACCGCCAGCGCGGTGCCGCCCAGCACCAGCAGCGGCGTCACCAGGATCGTGATCGAGACCAGCTTCATCTCGTGGGCCTCGACCTTCTTGCCCAGGTACTCGGGCGTGCGGCCGATCATCAGCCCGGCGATGAACACCGCCAGCAGCGCGAAGACCAGCATCCCGTACAGCCCCGAGCCGACGCCGCCGAAGACGACCTCGCCGAGCTGCATCAGCACCAGCGGCACGGCGCCGCCCAGCGGCGTCAGGCTGTCGTGCATCGCGTTGACCGCGCCGCAGCTGGCGGCGGTGGTGACGGCGGCGAACAGCGCGCTGGCGTCGAGGCCGAAGCGCACTTCCTTGCCTTCCATGCTGCCGCCGGCCTGCAGCGCCGAGGCCGCGGTGTCGACACCCAGTCCCGGCAGCAGCGGGTTGCCGGCGGCTTCGGCCTGGGTGATGGCGACGACGGCGACGACGAAGAGCAGCGTCATCGCCGCCAGCAGCGCGCGGCCCTGGCGGGCGTCGCCGACGAGGCGGCCGAAAGCGACGCACAGCGCCGCCGGGATCAGCAGGATGCAGACCATCTGCACCGCGTTGGCCAGCGGCGTCGGGTTCTCGAACGGGTGCGCCGAGTTGGCGTTGAAATAGCCGCCGCCGTTGGTGCCCAGCATCTTGATCGCCAGCTGCGAGGCCACCGGGCCCAGCGCCAGCGTCTGCTGCGGGCCTTCGACGGTGACGAGCGTGCGGTCGGCGGCGAAGGTCTGCACCACGCCCTGCGAGACGAAGAACAGCGCCGCCAGCAGCGACAGCGGCAGCAGGATCCACAGCGTCGCGCGCGTCAGGTCGGCCCAGACATTGCCGATGCCGCCGGCCGAGCGGCGCGCGAAACCGCGCGCCAGCGCCACCGCGACGGCGATGCCGGTGGCCGCCGACAGGAAGTTCTGCACCGCCAGGCCCAGCATCTGCGTCAGCCGGCTCATCGTCGTCTCGCCGCCGTAGCCCTGCCAGTTGGTGTTGGTGACGAAGCTGACCGCGGTGTTCAGCGCCGAGTCGGGCGCGACCGCCGGCCAGTGCTGCGGGTTCAGCGGCAGCTCGGGCTGCAGGCGCTGCAGCGCATAGACCGCCAGCAGCCCCAGGCCGTTGAAGACCAGCAGGCCGAGCGCGTAGCGCGTCCAGGGCTGGTCCTCGTCGGGGGCGACGCCGGCCAGCCGGTACAGCGGCGCCTCGATGCGCTGGCCGAGCGCGAAGCGGCCGTCCATCACCGCGGCGATCGCCTGCCCCAGCGGCCAGGCGGCGGCCAGCAGCACCAGCAGGAAGACCGCCAGCTGCAGCCAGGCGGCGGCGCTCACGAGAAGTCCTCCGGCCGCAGCAGCGCGGCAACTAGGTAGACCAGCAGGCCGGCGGCGATGGCCGCAGCGCTCCAAAGCCAGGCGTTCATGCTCGCCCCCGCCGGCGTTCGAGCCGTGCGCAGCCGCGCACCAGCGCCCAGGCCAGCGCCCACAGCGCGGCGCCGGCCCCCAGGTACAACGCGTCCATCGAATCCTCCGTGTTTCGGACGCAGGAATGCTCGGCCGGCGGGCGTCAAGACGGTCGCAAGACATCGGTCGGCGGCATCAAGAAGTCGTCAAGAAGGCGTCCGGCCCGAGCGCCGGCCTGTGGCACAGTCGTTTCCATGCGTGTGCTGCTGGTGGAAGACGACGACACGCTGGGCCCGGCCGTCGCCGCGGGCCTGGCCAACGCGGGCCTGCGCGTCGACATGCTCGGCGCCGCCGAACCCGCGGAGGCAGTGCTGCGCAGCACCGCCTACGACCTGCTGGTGCTGGACATCGGCCTGCCCGGCGCCAGCGGCCTGGCGCTGCTGCGCGCGCTGCGCCGGCGCGACGAGCGCCTGCCGGTGCTGCTGCTGACGGCACGCGACGGCATCGCCGACCGCGTGCAGGGTTTCGAGTCCGGCGCGGACGACTACCTCGTCAAGCCTTTCGCGATGCCCGAGCTGGTGGCCCGTTGCCAGGCGCTGATCCGCCGCAGCCTCGCCGCCGCGCACGCGGTCGTCGAGTTCGGCGGCCTGCAGCTGGACACCGGCCGGCGCGAGTGCCGCTGCGGCGATCGCACGCTGGCGCTGACGGCGCGCGAATGGGAGCTGCTGCAGCACCTGATGCTGGCCGCGCCCAACGTCGTGCTCAAGCAGCGCCTGGCCGACAGCCTGAGCGCCTGGGACCACGAGATCACGCCGAACGCGGTCGAGATCCTGGTCTCGCGGCTGCGTGCCAAGCTGGCGCCGACGGGGCTGGAAGTGCGCGCGATCCGCGGCCTGGGTTACCGCCTCGAAGCGCCGGCGGCATGAGGCTCTCGTCCGGGCGCGAGCCGTCGCTGCTGCGGCGCCTGCTGCTGGCGCTGGTGCCGGCGCTGCTGCTGCTGGCGGCCATCGGCGCCTCGCTGGACCACAGCCTGGTGCGCGGCATCACCGACGAGGCCTACGACCGCACGCTGGCCGAGGTCGCCCTCGGCCTGGCCGCGCGGCTGGAAAGCGAGCGCGACGGCGACCTGTCGCGCCATCTGGACGTGATGCTCGGCGACGCCCGCTCGCGGCGTTTCGCGCTGCTCGACGCCGACGGCCGCCTGCTCGGCGGCGACCCGGCGCTGGCCGCCGAAGCCCACGCCGCCCAGCCCGGCGCGCCGGTGTTCGCCGAGCTGACGCTGGACGGCGCCGCCTGGCGGGTCGTGCGCTACCGCTACGACGGCCCCGACGGCCGGGCGTCGATCGCCGTCGCCGAACCGCAGTCGCTACGCGAGACGGTGGCGCGCCACGCCTGGCGCCACGCCGCCTGGACCAATCTGCTGATGATCGCCGCGGTGCTGACGGTGGTCCTCGTCGGCGTGCGCACGGCGCTGGCGCCGCTGCGCCGGCTGGGCGGGCGCGTCTCGGCGCACGACGTGCGCCGCCTGGAGCCGCTGCACGACGCCGCCGCACCGGCCGAGGTGCGGCCGTTGATCGACGGCCTGAACCGGCTCATCGCCCGGCTGCGCGAGGCCCAGGCCGCCGAGCAGGCCTTTCTCGACGCCACCGCGCACCAGCTGCGCACGCCGCTGGCGGCGCTGCAGGCGCAGCTGGACCTGATCGGCGCCGACGGCGAGGCCGCACGCTCGCGCCTGCCCGAGCTGCGGCGTTCGGTGGAACGCCTGACGCGCACCGCGACGCAGATGCTGGCGCTGGCGCGCACCGGCTCGGGCGCCGCCCAGGCCGCCGAACAGGCGCCGGTGGACCTGGAAGCGGTGCTGCAGGCCGCCGCGGCGGAACAGCTGGACCGCGCGGTGGCTGCCGGCGTCGACCTGGTGCTGGAGACCGCGCCGGCCACCGTTCCCGGCCAGGGCTGGATGCTGCAGGAGCTGGCCGCCAACCTCGTCGACAACGCGCTCGGCCACGCGCCGGGCGGCAGCTGCGTCGTGCTGCGCTGCGGCCAGGCGGCCGGCGGCGCCTTCCTCGAGGTCGAGGACCAGGGGCCGGGCATCGCGCCGGCCGACCGCGAACGCGTCTTCGAGCGCTTCGTGCGCCTGGCGCCCGGCGGGCGCAGCGGCAGCGGCCTGGGGCTGGCGATCGTGCGCGAAGTGACCCTGCGCCACGGCGGCACGGTGCAGGTGCTGGACGCGGGCGGCGGCCACGGCGCGCGGCTGCGTGTGGAGTTTGGGGGGCGTTTGTCAGCGAACTGAAGGCCGGCCCGCGCCAGCATCGGCGCTGCCATGCCCGTCACCACGCCGACCGACTCCTCCGCCTACCCTCCGATCTCCCGCGCCCTGCACTGGCTGGGCGCGCTGTGCGTGCTGGTCGCCTTCGCCGCCGTGCTGGCGCGCGAGGCGATCGACGCCGACGCCCCACGCGCCGTGCTGATGGCCGTGCACCGCCAGGCCGGGCTGACGGCGCTGGTGCTGCTGGCCGCGCGCCTGGTCGCCCGGCTGGTGTCGCGCGCGCGCTGGCCCGAACCGGCCGAAGACTCGCCGTGGCTGCGCCGCGCCGCCGCCGGCGCGCACGGCCTGCTGTACGTCGCGCTGCTGGTGCTGCCGCTGCTCGGCTGGTCGCTGACCAACGCCCACGGCCACCCGCTGGCGCTGTGGGGCCTGCTGCGGCTGCCGACGCTGGTCGCCACCGACCCCGACCGGGCCGACGACCTCGAGGACTGGCACGGCGACCTGGCCTGGGCGCTGGCGGTGCTGGTCGCGCTGCACGTCGGCGCCGCGCTGTGGCACCACTTCGTGCGCCGCGACGGCGTGCTGCGCCGCATGTGGCCGGCACGCGCCCCGTATTCCTCCACCACCACGGAAACCGGAAGATGATCTTCGCCCCTCCGAACCTGCGGCTCGGCGCCTCGCGGCTGCTGCGCCGGGCGGCGCGCGCCGCGGCGTTGCCGCTGGTCGCCGCCGGCCTGGCCGCGGCCACCGTGCCGGCGCACGCCGTGCCGTCCTACGCGCGCCAGACCGGCATGGACTGCTCCGGCTGCCACGTCGGCGCCTTCGGCCCGCAGCTCACGCCGGCCGGCATCCGCTTCAAGCTCGAGGGCTACACCGAGACCGACGGCAAGAGCGGCAAGGTGCCGCTGTCGGGCATGGTCGTCGCCACCGCGACGCGCACCCGCGAGGACCAGAACCCCGCGCCCGAGCACCTGAAGAGCAACGACAACGTGAAGATCGACGAAGCCTCGATCTTCCTCGCCGGCCGGCTGGGCGAGAACTTCGGCAGCTTCATGCAGGTGACGCACAGCGGCATCGACCACAGCACCGCGCTCGACCAGATGGACCTGCGCTGGGCGATGCCGGTGAAGCTGGGCGGCCGCGACACCATCGTCGGCCTGACGCTGAACGACAACCCGACGGTGCAGGACCCGTTCAACACGCTGCCCGTCTGGGGTGCGCCCTATGTCGGCCCCGAGGCCGGCTTCGGCACCGGCGAGGCCGGTACGCTGATCAACGGCGGCCTCGAGCAGCGTGTCCTGGGTCTGTCGGCCTACACGCTGTGGGACAAGTCGCTGTACGCCGAGCTCGGCACCTACCGCTCGCTGTCGCCGACGATGCAGGCCCGGCTGGGGCTGGACCGCGACAGCCAGCGCCTGGGCGGCAACACCTACTGGCGCCTGGCGTGGATGGGCGACCAGAAGGTGCAGGCCTACTCGGTGGGGATCTTCGGCTGGGACGCCAAGCTGGCGCCCGACCGCAGCGGCGGCACGCCGCAGGACCACTACCGTGACCTCGGCCTGGACGCGAGCTACCAGTTCCTCGGCACGCGCGAGCACGTCGCCACCGTCAACGCCAGCGTGATCCGCGAGCGCCTGTCGCCCGGCGACGGCAGCCCGGCCACCAAGCTCTACGAGTCGCGCCTGGCCGCCGGCTACAGCTGGCGCCACACCTGGGGCGGTTCGGCCGTGCTGTTCGACACCCATGGCGACGACCCGGCGGCGGCGACGCGCGGCCAGATGTTCCAGGTCGACTGGACGCCGTGGGGCAAGGAAGGCGCCGAAGCGCCGTCGCCCTTCGGGTGGGCCAATCTGCGGCTGGGGCTGCAGTGGTGGCGCTACGAGCGTTTCGGCGGCGAGCCCTCGCCGCACGATCACGACACGATCAGCCTCTTCGCCTGGACCGCGTTCTGATGCTGCGCCGTGTCATCTGCATCGGCCTGATGGCCGGCGCCGCCGTGCTGTCGCTGCCGGCCCGTGCCGGCGGCGACGCCGGCCGCGGCGCCTCGCTGTTCGCGACCCATTGCTCCGAATGCCACAGCATGCGCGAAGGCAAGGACAAGAAGGGGCCGTCGCTGTTCGCCATCGTCGGCAAGCCGGCGGCGGCCAGCCCCGGCTTTGTCTACTCCGACGCGATGCGCGCCAGCGCGCTGAAGTGGAGCGCCGAGAACCTGGACGCCTACATCGAGGCGCCGGGGCGCAAGGTGCCCGGCGGCAAGATGAAGTTCGACGGCCTGCCGGCGGCGGCCGAACGCGCCGACATCCTGGCCTACCTGGCCTCGGTCGGCGCGCACTGAACGCGGCGCGCGCGGCGCCTCAGGGCGCCGTGTCGCGGCCGCTCTCGATCAGCCGCACCAGCGTGCGCAGCATCGCGTTCACCGGCGTCGGCACGCCGTGGCGCTGGCCGCAGCGCACGACGTAGCCGTTCAGGTGCTCGATCTCGGTGTGCTTGCCGCGCGCCAGGTCCTGGGCCGTCGAGGAACGCTGGCCCGGCATCGACGGCGCCAGCGCGAACACCGTGGCCTCGATGTCGGGCGCGATCTCGACGCCATCGGCGGCGGCGACGGCGACACACTCGCGCACCACCTCGCGCATCAGCTCGGGCACGCCGTCGGTGGCCACCAGCCGGCCATAAGGCGCCTGGCCGATGGCCGACAGCGCGTTGTAGGCGCAGTTCAGGATCAGCTTGGTCCACAGCGCCTGGCGCGCGTCGGCCGACACCTGCACCGGCACGCCGGCGGCACGGAAGGCCTCGGCCCAGGCGTCGCCCCCGCGGCCGGGTTCGACCAGCAGCTCGCCGCGGCCGTGGTGCAGCACGTGGCCCGGGCCGGCCATCTCGGTGGCGACGTAGACGACGGCGGCGCGCACCGGCTGCGGCAGCAGCGTGCGCAGGCGCTCGGCGTTGTCGACGCCGTTCTGCAGGCTCAGCACCAGCGTGCCGGGCGCCAGGTGCGGCAGCATCGACGCCGCCGCGGCCTCGGTGTCGGTCGACTTCACGCAGAACAGCACCAGCGAGGCGCCGGCCACCGCGGCGACCTCGGTGCTGGCGGCGACCCGCACGTGCTCGTCGAAGGCACGGGCCTGCAGCCGCAGGCCCTGGGCCTCGATCGCCTGCACGTGCGCCGGGCGGCCGATCAGCACGACCTCGTGGCCGGCGCGCGCGAGCATGCCGCCGAAGTAGCAGCCCACGGCGCCGGCGCCCATCACCGCCACGCGCAGCGAGTCTTCAGCCATCGTTCGTCTCCGTCGGAATCGGGACGCCGATGCTAGCCGGCGTGGCGCGGGCTCAGCCGCGAAGTGCCGCGGCGTTTTCGGCCAGCCAGGCGTCGAAGCTCTGCGGCGCGCGGCCGACGAGGCGGCGGAAGTCGCCGGTCACCGTGCCGACATGGCCGGCAGCGGTGTTGGCGTCGAACGAGGCGTAGGCCTGCGCCACCGGCTCGGGCAGGCCGGCGGCAACCATGCCGCGCTCCAGGTCGGCCACGGCCACCGGCACCACGGTCAGCGGGCGGCCGATCGCACGCCCGATGCGCTCGGCCTGCTCGGCGGTCGTCAGCGCCTCTTCGCCGCTCAGCGTGTAGACCTCGCGGCCCTGGCTGCTGCCGGCCAGCGCGGTGGCCGCGGCCAGCGCCAGGTCGTCGCGCGAGAGGTTGGCGACCTTGCCGTCGCCCGCCGCGCTGAACCACTGGCCGCCGTTGGCCAGCACCGCCGGCAGCGAATGGAACAGGTTGTCGAAGTACCAGTGGTTGCGCAGGATGGTCCAGCCCGGCACGCGGCTGGCGGCCAGCGCGTCTTCGGTGCCGGCGTGGTCGGGCGCGAAGGTGATCAGCGAGTCGTGCGGCCCGGGCATCGAGGTGTAGACGAGGTGGGCGACGCCGGCCTGTTCGGCGGCGGCGACGGCGGCGCGGTGCTGCTCCAGGCGCTTGCCGGGGCGGTCCAGCGCGTCGGTGCTGACGATCAGCGCGCGGGCGATGCCGGAGAAAGCGCCGGCCAGCGACGCGGCGTCGTCGAAGTCGGCGCGTCGCGTGGCGACACCACGCGCGGCGAAGGCGGCCAGGCGTTCGGGCTGGCGCGAGGCGGCGACGATGCGCGCCGGTTCGACCTGCAGCGTGTCGAGCAGGTGGTGCAGCACACGTTGGCCGAAGTGGCCCGAGGCGCCGGTGACGAGAAGCTGGGACATACGAGACTCCGTTGAAGGCGGGCGGGACACCCGGATCATTAGTATTTAAAAGGTACCAACTCTCAACTTGCGTGTTGGTGCCGAAATGATCCATCATCACGCGCCGGCTCCACAAGAAGGGAGCCGAAGGTCACTTGGTGACCTCGGTGTTACCGACCCCCGCCCGGAGTTCTCGATGTCGCTTCACAAGTCCAAGGACCCCTACGCCGACCGTTGCCCGATCCGCGACGTGCTCGAACGTCTGGGTGACCGCTGGAGCATGCTGGTGCTGTTCACGCTGGAGGAAGGCGGCACGCTGCGCTTCACGGTGCTGAAGTCGCACATCGCCGACATCTCGCAGCGCATGCTGGCGCAGACGCTGCGCCGGCTGGAGCAGGACGGCCTGGTCAGCCGCACCGTCTACCCGACGGTGCCGCCGCGTGTGGACTACGCGCTGACCGAGCTCGGCGCCTCGTTCCTGAAGCCGATGCACGGCCTGCTGGACTGGGCCAAGGCGCACCACCAGGACGTGCACGCGGCGCGCCGCGCCTACACGCCGCCCGAGGCGATCGAGGCGCGCTGATTCAGCCGCGCCGCAGCCCGGCCTCGTACCAGGGTTTGCTGCGGTTCACGAGGCGCACCACCAGCAGCATCACCGGCACCTCGATCAGCACGCCGACGACGGTGGCCAGCGCCGCGCCCGACTGGAAGCCGAACAGGCTGATCGCCGCGGCCACCGCCAGCTCGAAGAAGTTGCTGGCGGCTATCAGCGCCGACGGGCAGGCCACCGCGTGGCTCTCGCCGGCGCGGCGGTTGAGCCAGTAGGCGAGGCCCGAGTTGAAGAAGACCTGGATCAGGATCGGCACGGCCAGCATCGCGATCACCGCCGGCTGCGCCAGGATGGCCCCGCCCTGGAAGGCGAACAGCAGCACCAGCGTCGCCAGCAGCGCGGTGATCGACCACGGGCCGATGCGGGAGAGCGTCGCCTCCAGCGCCTGCGGGCCGCGGCGCAGCAGCGCGCGGCGCCAGGCCTGCGCCAGCGCCACCGGGATCACGATGTAGAGCACGACCGAGGTCAGCAGCGTGTCCCAGGGCACGTGAATGGCCGACAGCCCGAGCAGCAGGCCGACGATGGGCGCGAAGGCGAAGACCATGATCGTGTCGTTCAGCGCCACCTGGCTCAGCGTGAACAGCGGGTCGCCGTCGGTCAGCCGGCTCCAGACGAAGACCATCGCCGTGCACGGCGCGGCGGCGAGCAGGATCAGCCCGGCGACATAACTGTCGAGCTGCTCGGCCGGCAGCCAGGGCGCGAAGACCTGGCGGATGAAGATCCAGGCCAGCAGCGCCATCGAGAAGGGCTTGACGGCCCAGTTGACGAACAGCGTGACGCCGATGCCGCGCCAGTGCCGGCGCACCTGGTGCAGCGCGCCGAAGTCGACCTTTAGCAGCATCGGGATGATCATCACCCAGATCAGCAGGCCGACCGGCAGGTTGACGCGGGCGAACTCGAGCCGGCCGATGGCCTGGAACGGGCCGGGGAACAGCTGCCCGAGCGCGATGCCGGCGGCGATGCACAGCGCGACCCAGAGCGTCAGCCAGCGCTCGAACAGGCTCATCGGCGCCGGTGCGGGCAGAGTGGCGGTGGTCATGCGTCAGCTCCTGCCGATCTCGACGAGTGCGGCCTGCAGCGCGGCGCGGTCCATCGTCGCCAGCGGCAGCGCCAGCAGCTGCAGCATGCGGTAGCCGATCGCCTGGCGCGTCAGCTCGAAAGCGCGGCGCTTGCCTTCGTCGCCGCCCTCGGCGTTCGAGGGATCGGGGTAGCCCCAGTGCAGCTTGACCGGCTGGCCGCGGGCGCCGAAGAAGACCGGGCAGGCCTCGGCCGCGGCGCTGTCGCAGACGGTGATGACGATGTCCAGCGGCGGCGCGCCGTCGGCGACGAACTCGTCCCAGCTCTTGCTGCGGAATGCGCCGGTGGCTATGCCGGCGTTGGCCAGCGCCTCCAGCGCGAACGGGTTGATGCGACCGCTGGGCGCGCTGCCGGCGCTGTGCGCGCGCACGTCGGCGCCGAGCCGGGCGGCGAGCTGGTTCAGCATGCCCTCGGCGAGCACGCTGCGCGCCGAGTTGTGGGTGCAGAGGATCAGGACGTGGGTGGTCATGGCGATCGGATCAGCAGCGGCTGCCGCGGCGCGTGGCGCGCGGCGTGCAGCCGCTGGCCTGGCAGCAGTGGTCGGTGAGGTAGCCCAGCAGCGTGTCCATGCGCGCCATCTCGGGGCGGTAGATCAGGCTGCGGCCGTCGCGCTCGGCGCTGACGAGCCGCGCGTGGATCAGCTCCTTCAGGTGGAAGGACAGCGTCGACGACGGGATGTCGAGCATCGCCGACAGCGCCGACGGCGTCATGCCGACCGGCGCCGCGCCGACCAGCGCGCGGAAGATTCGCAGCCGCGCTTCCTGCGCCAGCGCCGCCAGCGCGACGACGGCGTCCGCTTCGTTCATCGTGGCCGGCAAGGACATCGGAGTCCCATATTTCCAGAGTTATGGAAGTATAGGCCGGCAGCCTGACCGCACAGCCGCAGTGCGCCGCCTCAGCGGCTGGTGATGATGCGCAGCCCCAGCCCGATGAAGACGACGCCGGCAATGCGATCCAGCCAGGCGCCGGCGCCGGGGCGGCGGTTCAGCCAGGCGCCGATGCTGCCGGCGAAGGCACCCAGCAGCGCGAAGATCAGCGCCGCCTGGGCGGTGAACACGAGACCCAGCACGCCGAGCTGCAACGCCACCGGCCCCTGTTCCGGCACGACGAACTGCGGCAGGAAGGACAGGAAGAACAGCACGACCTTGGGGTTCACCGCGTTGGCCAGCAGGCCGCGGCGGAAAAGCGTGGCCGCGCTCTCGTCGCCGGCGCCGGCGGCGCCCGACAGCGCGCCGCCGCGGCTGCGCAGCGCACGCAGCCCCAGCCAGACGAGGTAGCCGCCGCCGATCCACTTCAGCGCCGTGAAGGCCGGCGGCGAGGCCGCGACCAGCGCGCTCACGCCCAGCACCGCCAGCGCCGTGTGGCTCAGGCAGCCGAGCGCGCAGCCCAGGCCGAAGGCGATGCCGCGCCGACGGCCGCGCGACATGCCGGTGCTCAGCACCATCAGGTTGTCGGGGCCGGGCGTGGCCGTGATCAGCACGGCGGCGGCGAGAAAGGCGAGCAGCTGGGCGAGCGTGGGCATCGTGCGGGGCGGGGCGGCGGGCGCCGGATTGTCGCGCCCGCGCCCCGGCCCGCCGGCCGCGCTCAGGCCAGCAGCGCGGCCGCCTGCCGTCGTCGCGCCGCCGCGGCTGCGCGCCAGGCGAGTTCCAGCTCGCCCGGCTCGGTCGGCGGGGCGTGCTCGACGTAGCGGAAACGCGATTGCAGCGCCGGGTCGGCGGCTTCGGCTTCGGTCAGCGGCGGCGCTTCGAGCAGCGCCCGTGCCTCGGCGCTCGGCCGGCCGGCGGCTTCGGCGGCGTGCAGCTTCTGCCAGAGCGCGGCGTGCTCGTCGGCGTCGGCGACGAAGACCTGATCGAACAGCGCCGCCAGCAGGCCGTGGCGCGGCTGGCCGGCGGCGTTGTCGTGGTCGTAGCCGCCGCGTGCCGCCGCCTCGAAGGGGTTGAAGTAATCCGCCGGCAGCCGGGCGTAGACCGAAGGCCGCACCGGCAGCTTGCGGATCGCCGGGTGGGCGAGCAGCGTCTGGCCGGCGTCGGACAGCAGGTAGCGCACGAAGGCCAGCGCCTCGGTGCGGTGCGGCGCCGCCTGGGCGATGGCAACGTGGGCCGGGTTCAGCCCGCCGTGCGCCGGGTAGGCGAACGCCAGCGGCGCGCCGCGTGCGATCGCCGACGCGGCGAAGAAGTCGATCGTCAGCCCGATCGCGGCGCGGCCTGCCGTGACCTCGTCACCGATCAGCGTGCCGCCGGCCGGCACCCAGCGCGAATGGCCGGCGATCGCGCTCCACAGCGCCCAGCCACGTTGCCAGCCGAAGGCCTGCAGCACGATGTCGACGAGCACCGGCGCGAAGCCGACGCGCGACGGGATCGGCGCCGCGATCTGCCCGGCCCAGCGCGCTTCGGCGAATTCGGGCCAGTCGCGCGGCACCGGCAGGCCCAGCGCCTGCAGCCGCGCCGGCGCATGCACGAAGCCGTAGCCGGCGACCTCGGTCGCGAGGTAGCGGCCGCCGGGGTCGGAGATCTGCGTGCCGCCGATGCGCGCCGGCAGGCCCTCGCGCGGCACGTCGGCCTCGGACAGCGCCGCCAGCGTGCCGGCGTTGGCCAGCGCCGCGAAGGTGCGCGGCGAGGCGGCCCAGACGACGTCGACGTCGCGGCCTTCGGCGCTCGCCAGGTACTCCGGCATCTGGTGCGGCAGCCGCCAGCGCAACTGCAGCTTGAGGCCCGGATGCGCTTTCTCGAACGCCGCCTGGAAACGCATCAGCGTGTCTTGCGGGTACGAGGTCAGCACGACCACCGGGCGCCGCGGGCGCGCCTGGGCCGAGGGCAGGGCGGCGGCGGCGAGTGCCCCGCAGCCGGCGATGAACTGGCGCCGCGTGGCGCGGAGATCAAAAGACATAACGCAGGTCCGCCTTCCAGCTGCGCCCGGCGGCCGGGAACCCGGCGTCGAGCGCGTAGTTCTTGTCGCCGACGTTGTCGACGGCGGCTTCCAGCGTCAGCGCCGGCACCGGTTGCCAGCTCGCCTTCAGGCCGAAGATCGTCCAGCCGCCGAGCGCCACCGTGTCGCTGACCCAGCGCCGGCTCTCGTACTCGGCCGTCGCCTGCCAGGACCATTGCGCGCCGGTGCGCGCCAGCGCCCAGGCGAAGAGCTTGCGGTCGGGCACGCCGGTGAGCCGGGTGTCGGGGCTCGACAGGTTCTTCTGTTTCATCGCCGTCAGGTTGCCGCCCAGGTCCAGCCAGGGCAGCACGCTGCCGCGGGCGCCCAGTTCCAGCCCCTGCACACGCGCCTCGCCGACGTTGCGCATCTGGCACGGCGTGCTCGGGCTGCACGAGCTGCCGCCGGCCACGAAGACCGACTGGATCTTGTCGTCGACCTTGCTGCGGAACAGCGCCGCCTCGACGGTCACGCCGGGCAGCGCGGCCAGCGGCCGGCCCTGGTAGCCGAGTTCCAGGTTCAGCGAGGTCTCGGCGCCGAGGTCGGGGTTCTCGACGTAGTTGCCCAGGCGCTGCGAATAGCGGTCCTTCAGCGTCGGCAGGCGCGTCTTGCGCGCCACCGTCAGGTAGGCGCGGTCGGTTCGCGTCAAGTCGTGGAACAGCCCGGCCTGCAGGTTGGTCGCGCCCTGGGTGTCGGGCAGCGCGTAGCGGCTGCTGGCGCTGTAGACGGCGTCGGGCCGCAGCTCGTGGCGCGCCGCGCCCAGCGACAGCTGCCAGTCCGGCACCAGGTCGATCAGGTCTTCGACGCCTGCGGAGCGCAGCGTGTCCTCGTAGCGTGCGCCGACGACGTCGTCGGCGTCGAGCTCGCGGTGGCGGTCGCTCTTTTGCTGCAGCACGGCGCGCAGCAACTGGCCGGCCCAGCGCCGCGACTCGAGTTCGATCGCGCCGCCGCTGCTGCGGTCGTGGTAGATGCTGCGGCCGGTGGACACGCTGCCGCGGCCGCTGGTCTTCAGCGTCGAGTAGCTGGCGTCGGTGTAGCTGTCGACCTCGTTGTCGAAGCTGTCGTGGTACAGGCGCAGCTTGAGCTTCTCGACCGCGCCCAGCGCGGTGCTGGAGACGAAGTACAGGCTCTCCTTGTCCCAGTCGGGCCAGCGCCAGTAACGCGCGGCGCTCGGGTCGGTCGACGGCGGCTGGCCCTTTTCGCCGTCCTGGCGCGTGTAGGCCAGCGTGTACTCGTCGCCGCCCGCGGGCGTGAGGCCCAGCTTCAGCGAGACCTTGTTGTCGCGGCGGTCGCTGTTGTCGCGCAGGCCGCCGTTCTCGGTGGCCGTCGGCACGAAGTCCGAGGACAGCCGGAAGCCGTCGGCCTCGCGGTGCGAGACGCCGGCCTGCGCGTACCAGAGCGTCTGCCGGGTGCCGACGTTGACGCTGGCCTGCCGGTCCTGGCCGCTGCCGAAACCCAGCCGGGCGTCGCCTTCGAAGGCCTTGCTCGGCTTGCGCGACACGAGGTTGATCGCGCCGCCGAGCGCGTTGGGGCCGTAGGCGATCGAGCTGAAGCCCTTGGCGACCTGGATCGCGGCGATGTCGCCGGTGCCGAAGCGGCCGAAGTCGACATAACCGTCGTACGGCACGTAGACCGGCACGCCGTCGATGAACAGCGGCACCTGGCGGGCGTCGTAGCCGCGCAGGTAGACCAGCTGCTCGTTGCGCGAGTTGTTCGACAGCGTGACGCCGGGCAGCAGCGCGACGGCGTCGCCGACGGTGTCGCGGCCGAACTGCTCGATGTCGCGGCGCGTGACCAGCGAACCGGCCTGGTCCTGCGGCATCTCGCCGACCGCGGCGCGGGCGCCGGTGACGGTGATCGTGCCGAGGTCGAAGACCTCCTGGGCGAAGGCGAACGGGGAGAAGACGGCCGCGCAGGCGAGCGCCAGACGGCGGGGCACGAGAGGACGTTTCATCGGGACAGGTGAGGGTGGAGACGAGTCCGACGTATCGCAATATACGGACCAACATAACGACACCTGTGAACAGCCGCGACGCAACGTCGGTTTGATGACAAAGTGTTCTCTGTCCGGCATGACGGGCGTCGTATATCGAACAATACGACGAGTGCCTTGCACCTCGGCTGGCGGCCCCGGCGGCTATGCTTGCCGGGCCAAGGTTTCAGGGAGCACGACAGATGGCGCAAAGGCGCGGCCGCACGCCCCGGCTGGGGGTCGGCGGGACGCTGTGGGTCACGGCCGACGGCGAGAACCTGGGCAGCCACGCGCGCATGGCGCTGCTGCAGGCGGTCGTCGAGCAGGGCTCGATCACGCAGGCCGCCAAGGCCTTCGGCATGAGCTACAAGGCCGCCTGGGACGCCATCGACGCGATGAACCGCCTGGCCGGCGAAGCGCTGGTCGAGCGCCGCCCCGGCGGCCGCGGCGGCGGCTCGACCCAGCTCACCGAACACGGCCGCCGTGTGCTGGAGCGTTATGCCCAGGTCGAGCAGGCGCACCAGCGTTTCGTCGAGCTGCTGGCGCGCGAGGCTTTCGACCTGTCGCAGGAGTTCTCGCTGCTGAAGGTGCTGAACGTGCGCACGACGGCGCGCAACCAGTTCCTGGGCACCGTCAGCGCGCTGCGTTCGGGCGCCGTCAACGACGAGGTGGAGCTGACGCTGCCCGGCGGCATGCGCCTGGCGGCGATCGTCACGCGCGAGAGCACCGAGGCGCTGGGCTTGCGGGTCCGCGCCCCGGCGATCGCGATGGTGCAGGCCGGCCATGTGATCCTGGCCACCGGCGTGCCGACGCTGCGTGTGTCGGCGCGCAACCAGATGCCGGGCACGGTGCTGCAGGTGCAGCCCGGCGCGGTCAACACCGAGGTGACGCTGGAGGTCGACGGCGGCGGCCGCCTGGTGGCGATGGTCACGCCGGCCGCGGTGCAGGAGCTGGGCCTGGCGCCCGGCGTGCGCGCCACGGCGCTGGTCAAGGCCTCCGACGTGCTGCTGGCGGTGACGGTCTGAGGCCGCGGGCCGACAAGCTGGGGACCGGCAGCGCCCGGCCGGTGCGGTTCGTGTCCCGCGATGGCAGCATGCGGCGAGCCCTGACGACCCCAAGGAGGCCCCGATGCATGCCTGGACCGCCGGCCTCGCCGTCGCTGCCCTGATGCCGCTGCCCGGCACGGCGGGCGCGCAGGACGCGGCTTCGGCGCCGCGCCTGTCGACCCGGGAGGAGTACCTGGCCTGCCTGGTGGACGGCGAGCGCATCGAGGCCGGCCAGGCGCGCATCGCCGCACGTGCGAAGGCGCACGAGGATCGGGCGCTGAAGTTCCAGGCTGCCGACGACGACCTTGCTGCTCAGGTGAAGCGCCATGCGCCGTCGACCGCGAAGGAGATCGCCTCCTACAACCGCGCCGTCACGCGGCGCAACGCCCAGGTCGAGGAGATGAACCGCGACGCGATGGCCTTGCAGCGCGAGCAGGCGGCGCTGAACCGCCTGGTCTTCGAGCGCAACGAGCGCTGCGGCGGGCGGCTGATCGACGCCGAGCTGAAGGAGGCCGCAGAGGCCGAGTTCCGCCGCCGCCGGCGCGACTGACTCAGCTCAGCGTGCGCTGCCCGCGCCAGGCAGCCAGCGGCCGCGGCAGCGCGCCGAGCACACGCTCGGCGTCGAGCGAGCGGATGGGCACCGAGGCGTCGCGCGGGATCAGGCCCTGGGCGATGAGGTTCTCGTAGCGCAGCGCGCAGACGCGCAGGAAGGACGCGAAGTTGCCGACCGCGCCGCGTTCGGCCACCAGTTCGTCGTACAGCGTCTCGATGAGCTGGGCGACGCTCAGGCCGTCGCGCGCGGCGATCTCCTCGAGCACCGCCCAGTGCAGGTTCTCCAGCCGCACGCTGGTGACGACGCCGTGCAGCCGCACCGAGCGCGTGCGGCTCTCGTAGCTGGCGGGGTCGGCGCTGACGAAGATCCGGCACATGGGCGTCTCCCTGGGCGTTGCAGGACGATGCTACAGGCTGATGCGCGTGCCCAGCACGGCCAGGAACTGCGCGATCCAGGCCGGGTGCGCCGGCCACGCCGGGGCGGTGACGAGCTTGCCGTCGGTGACCGCGCCGTCGATCGGAATGCCCATGTACTCGGCGCCGGCCAGCTCGACCTCGACCTGGCAGGCCGGGTAGGCGCTGACGCGCCGGCCCTTGATCAGCCCGGTGGCGGCCAGCAGCTGCGCGCCGTGGCAGATCGCGGCCACCGGCTTGTCGGCCGACAGGAAGTGGCGCGTGATCTCGAGCACACGCGAGTTCATGCGCAGGTACTCGGGCGCGCGGCCGCCGGGGATCACCAGCGCGTCGTAGGCCGCCGGGTCGACGTCGGCGAAGCTGGCGTTCAGCGCGAAGCGGTGGCCGGGCTTCTCGCTGTAGGTCTGCTGGCCCTCGAAGTCGTGGATCGCGGTCATCACCCAGTCGCCGCGTTTCTTGTCCGGCGCCACCGCGTGCACCGTGTGGCCCACGGCCTGCAGCGCCTGGAACGGCACCATCACCTCGTAGTCCTCGCCGAAGTCGCCGCACAGCATCAGGATCTTGCTCATGCCTCTGTCTCCTGGGTTCGTTGGGATGGGCACGATCTTCGGCAAGGGCGCCGTGTCGGCGGTAGTAGCGGCCTACCGCGGCGGCCGTGGTTTTCCCGGGGGACGAAGAACCAAACTCGGTTTCCTTCGTTCCAGGCGCCGGGACCGCTGGAGAAACTCATGAGACGTTTTTCCTCCCGCCGTCTCCATGCCCGTCCAGGAACTTCCCGCCGCACCGCCGCTGATCCGGCTCGACGGCCTCAGCAAACGTTTCCGCCTGCCCGGCGGCGAGGTCTTCGACGCCGTGCACGAGGTCTCGCTGCAGGTGCGCCGCGGCGACGTCTTCGGCATCGTCGGCGCCAGCGGCGCCGGCAAGTCGACGCTGCTGCGCCTGATCAACCTGCTGGAGACGCCCGACCGCGGCCGCGTCGAGGTCGACGGCCGCGTGCTGACCGAGCTCGGCAAGCGCGAGCTGCGCCTGGCGCGCCAGTCCATCGGCATGATCTTCCAGCAGTTCAACCTCCTGCAGAACGCGACCGTCTTCGACAACGTCGCCTTCCCGCTGCGCCTGCACGGCCGGCGCTCGCGCGCCGAAGTCGCCGAACGCGTCGCCGAATGCCTGGCCATCGTCGGCCTGACCGACAAGCGCGACAGCCACCCGGCGCAGCTGTCCGGCGGCCAGAAGCAGCGGGTGGCGATCGCCCGTGCGCTGGCGCCGCATCCGTCGGTGCTGCTGTGCGACGAGCCGACCTCGGCGCTGGACGCCGACACGACACGCCAGGTGCTGCGCACGCTGGCCGACATCAACGCCCGGCTCGGCGTGACGATCGTCATCGTCACCCACGAGCTGGAGGTCGTGCGCTCGCTGTGCCGCCACGTCGCCGTCGTCGAACGCGGTGCGGTCGCCGAGCAGTTCGCGCTGTCGGAGCACGGCGTGCGCCGCCGCACCTCGCTGGGCCGGGCGCTGCAGCGCCTGGTCGACCACCCGCCCGAACTCGATGCCGAAGGCGACGAGGCCCTGGCCGAAGAACCGGAGCCCGCCCATGCCTGAGAACATCGTCTCGCTGCTGCCCGAACTCTGGACGGCGGTCGGCCAGACCGCGCTGATGCTGGCCATCGGCCTGGGCTCGGCGCTGATCGTCGGCGGCCCGCTGGGCGTCTGGCTGTTCCTGCTCGGCCCGGGGCAGCCGCTGGCCTCGGCGCCGGTCTACGGCGTCGTCAGCTGGGTCGTGAACCTGGTGCGTTCGTTCCCGTTCATCATCCTGCTGGTGGCGCTGGTGCCGGTGACGCGCGTCATCGCCGGCACCTCGATCGGGCCGCTGGCGGCGGCGGTGCCGCTGTCCTTCGCCGCGATCCCGTACTTCGCGCGCCTCGTCGAGCAGACGCTGCGCGAGGTGCCGCGCGGCGTCGTTGAGGCGGCGCACGCGATGGGCGCCTCGGAGCTGCAGATCGTCTGGCGCGTGCTCGTCGTCGAGGCGCGCTCGGGGCTGGTGCTGGCGCTGACGGTGCTGGCGATCAGCTTCCTGTCGTACTCGGCGGTGGCTGGCGTTGTTGGCGGCGGCGGCATCGGCGACCTCGCGATCCGCTACGGCTACTACCGCTTCCAGACCGACGTGATGGTGTTCACCGTCGCGATCCTGGTCGTGCTCGTGCAGCTCATCCAGTTCGGCGGCAACGCGCTCGCGCGCCGCCTGGACAAACGCTGACCTCCCGTCTTCTCCGGAACCAAGGAAATCCCATGTCGTTCTCACGCCGTTCGCTGCTGTCCGCCGCCGTCGCCGTCGCCGCCGTGCTCGGCGCCGCGACGCTCGCTTCCCATGCCCATGCGCAGCAGAAGAAGGAACTCGTCATCGGCGCCACCGCCGGCTCCAACCTCGACGTGCTGAAGCTCGGCATCAAGCCGCAGCTGGAGCAGAAGGGCTACAAGGTGAAGCTCGTCGAGTTCAACGACTACGTGCAGCCGAACAAGGCGCTGGCCGACGGCGCGCTCGACGCCAACTTCTTCCAGCACATCATCTACCTGAAGAAGTTCGCCGCCGACCAGAAGCTCGACATCGTCGACATCGTGCAGGGCCCGATCGCGCCGCTGGGCCTGTACTCGCGCAAGTTCAAGACCGTGGCCGAGGTGCGCGAAGGCGCGCGCATCGCGCTGCCCAACGACCCGACCAACCTCGCGCGTTCGCTGGTCTTCCTGGAGCAGCACAAGCTGCTGACGGTCAAGCCCGGCGTCGACCCGCTGCGCGTGACCGAGAAGGACATCGTCGCCAACCCGAAGAAGATCCAGCTCGTGCCGCTGGAAGCCGCGCAGCTGCCGCGGGCGCTGGACGACACCGACTTCGCCGTCGTCAACGGCAACTTCGCGATCTCCTCGGGGCTGAAGCTGACCGAAGCGGTGGCGCTGGAAAAGACGCCCGACTACTACCTGCTCGTCGCCGCGGTCAAGCGCGCCGACGCCGCCACGCCCTGGGCGCACGACATCGCCGAGGCCTTCAAGACGCAGTATTTCAAGCAGGTGCTGGATAAGAACTTCGCCGGTTATGCCCGCCCGTCCTTCCTGCAGTGAGGGGCGGACGATGCAGGTCTGGCAGTTCGATGAAGACGGCGGCGTGACGCAGCACGCCCGCGGCACGGCCGCCAGCGTGGCCTTGCTGGCGCACCTGGGCGTGGACGCCGGGCGCGTCGAGATCGAGCCCGACGCCGACTCGGGCCACCACGCGGCGCTGGACGCGCTGCGCTGGCACTACGGCATCGTGCACGAGGACCGCGTCAACGTGCGCCCCGGCGACCCGGCCTGGCCGGCGCAGCGCGCGCGTTTCCTCGAGGAGCACACGCACGCCGACCTGGAGCTGCGGGTGTTCGTCAACGGCCGCGGCCTGTTCCATGTGCGCCTGCCGGCGGGCGGCCTGGCCGTGCTGTGCAGCGCCGGCGACTGGATCGCCGTGCCGGCGGGCTTGCCCCACCGCTTCGACGGCGGCCGCCTGGCCGACTTCGAGGCGCTGCGTTTCTTCTCGCGTGCCCAGGGCTGGGAGGCGCAGCCGACCGGCGGCGGCGCGCCGACGCTGCCGCTGCTGGACGAACTGCTGGCCGGGCGCTTGACGGCGCCGACGGCCGCTTTGAGGCTCGCATGAGTGCCGTCCTGGCCGAGATCGGCACCGAACGCCGCTTCTGGGCGCCGGCGCTGGAGACCCAGTCGCGTGCCGACTGGGACGCGCTGAAGCTCGAGCGCCTGCGCCGCCACCTGCGCCACGCCGCCGAGGGCTCGCCGTACTACCGCGCCGCGTTCGCCGCCGCCGGCGTCGGCCCCGAGGACCTGCGCACGCTGGACGACCTGCGGCGCTTCCCGACGCTGGACAAGCGCACGCTGCGCGACCGCCAGCTGGCGGTGCCGCCGCTGGGCGACATCGTCGCCGTGCCCGAGCGCGACGTGGTCTACGTCTGCGCCTCCAGCGGCTCGACCGGCGTGCCGACGGCCTCGCCATTCACCGCCGAGGACTTCGACGACTGGATCGACTACGAGGCGCGCCAGTTCTGGTCTTCCGGGCTGCGGCCCGAGGACCGCTACGGCCACGCGCTGAACCTGTCGCTGTTCGTCGGCGGGCCTTGCGTGCTCGGCGCGCAGCGCCTGGGCGCCTTGAGCGTGCACGCCGGCACGCTGCCGTCGGAGCGCCTGCTGCAGATCGCGCAGCAGTTCCGCCTGACGGCGCTGTGGACGACGCCGTCCTACGCCTGGTATCTCGGCGAGACGGCGCTGAAGCAGGGCCTGGACCCGCGCCGTGACCTGCAGGTGCGGCGCCTCTTCGTCGCCGGCGAGCCCGGCGGCTCGATCCCGCAGACGCGCCAGCGCATCGAGGCGCTGTGGGGCGCCAAGGTCTACGACTACTACGGGCTGTCGGACATCTTCGGCTCCTGCGCCGGCATGTGCGAGCAGCAGGACGGGCTGCACTGGGCCGAGGACCACATCCACTGGGAGGTGCTCGACGCGGCCGGCGAGCCGGTGCGCGAGGGCGAACGCGGCGAGCTGGTGCTGACGACGCTGACCAAGCGCGCGCGGCCGATGATCCGCTTTCGCACCGGCGACATCGTCTCGTTCACCACCGAACCCTGCCGCTGCGGCCGCACCAGCGCGCGCCTGCTGGGCGTGCACGGCCGGCTCGACGACATGCTGATCGTCAAGGGCGTCAACCTCTTCCCCAGCGACGTCGAGGCCGTCGTGCGGCGCTTCGCCGAGTTCAACGGCGAGTACCGCCTCGTCGTCGAGCGTGTGCAGCACCTGGACCGGCTGACGGTGGAAGTGGAGACCGCGCCGGGTTTCGTCGGCGACGCGCCGGGGCTGGCCGGGCGTTTTGCCCATGCGCTGAAGAGCGCCAGCGGCGTCTCGGCCGAGGTCCGGCTGCTGGCGCCCGAGACGCTGCCGCGTGCGACACACAAGGCGCGCCGGGTCGACGACCGCCGCGGCGCGCTCTGGGGCTGAGCGCGCCTATTCGACGCTGAACTGCAGCAGGCGCTCGCCGGTGCGGCCGGCGCCGTCCTGCACTTCCAGCAGCAGCTTGTGCGAGCCCGAGGGCAGCACCGCCTGGGCGACGTCGACACCCTCGGCGGTGACACGCGCCGCACCGGCGATGCGGGCGGTGATGTCGATGCGGAAGGCGCCGTAATAGACCTTGAAGGTCTCCGGCCGGATCGGCGCGCCGACCGGCGAGCCGATCCGGCCGGATCGGCGCGCCGACCGGCGAGCCGAACTGCAGCTGGATGCGGGTCGGCGTCGGCACCGCGCCAGCCAGGCTGGGCGCCAGCAGTTGGATGCGCGGCGCGTCGGGCGCCGGTGCGGCCTTCGGGCTGATCGTCTCGGGGGCGGCACGCGAGGCCTGGGCCTCGGCTTCGGCTTCGGTGACGAGCATCAGCTGGGCGTGTACGGGCAGGGCGCCCAGCAGTGCGGCGGCGGCGATCGTGGCGAGGGTCGTGGTCTTCATCTCGGCTCCTGTGGGGCGTTCAGCGGCCGCCTTCGCCGACGAGCGCGTACGGCGCCCAGAACAGCGGGTGGGCGTAGGCGACGCGGCCGTCGGGCGTGTCGGCCTGCATCAGCGCGAGCATCGACTGGCGCAGCGCCTCGGCGCGTGTCAGTGCCGGGTCGGCGGCCTGGCGCTCGAAGACGCCGGTGACCAGCCGCCGCGCGCTGACCGACTCGACCGGCCAGTGCGTCACCAGCAGCGCGCGGCTGCCGGCGTAGAAGAAGGCGCGGCCCAGGCCGGAGAGCGCATCGGCGCCCTGGCCGTCGCCGCCGGCGGTGTTGCAGGCGCTCAGTACCACCCAGTCGGCGTCCATCTTCAGCCCCAGGATGTCCTCCAGCGTCAGCAGGCCGTGGCGGCCGCCGCCCGGGTTGGCCAGCGCCAGCGCGGGCTCGTCGACGCCGGGGAAGTCGCCGGCCAGCAGGCCGTGGGTGGCGAAGGCGACGACGCGGCGGCGGCTCAGGTCCAGATGCTGCAGCGTGTCCTTGGACGCGCGTGCGCCGAGGAAGACGTCGTTCTGCGGGTCGGCTCCCAGCGCCTTGGCCAGCGCCAGGATCTCGTCGCGTGTGTCGGGCAGCGGCGGGATCAGGCCGTAGTCGATCCAGGCGACGTCGCGGCCTTGTTCGAGGTCGCGCATCGTCGGCCGGGCGATGGCGAGCTGGCGCAGGCCACGGCTGGCGCCGGCGGGCGCGGCGGCCGGCGAGTCGGTGAACTGCGGGTCGCCGAAACCGGCGAAGGCGACGCGGTCGGCGGCACCGGCCGGCAGGCGGCGCAGCGTGACCAGCGCGTTGACCGAGGGCAGCTGCGTCGTCGCCACCTCGCGCACCAGCCAGGGCACGGTGCGGTAGCGCGCATAGGCCGGGCCCGCGGCGGCGGTGGTGGCGGCCCCCGGCGGCGCCGTCGGCAGCAGCGCCAGCGGCAGCTGGGCCAGCGGGCCGCTGGCGGCCACCAGCCAGTGCGTCGCACCCTGCCAGCCGGGCTGCACCGGCAGCAGCAACTCGGCGTAGAGCCGGTACGCGGCGGCGAGGTCGAAGGCCGGCAGCCCGGTGGCGAAGTCGACCTCGCCGGGGTCGAGCGCACGCCGCAGCGCCTGCACGCGGGCGGCGAGTTCGGCGCTGCCCACCGGAGCGCGCGTGAAGGCCACCGGCCCGTCGCGGCGCAAGGCCCAGACGAAGGTGCCGCCTTCGGCGGGCAGCAGGTTGACCAGCGCCTCGCCGGGCGCGAGCGCGGCGCGTGCCTCGGCCAGCGTCGGCGGCTGCGGCCGCACCAGGTTGGCGTAGGCCGGGAAGCGTCGCGCGATGCCGGCCTGCAGCTCGGCGCGCTCGCGCGCGATGGCGTCGATGCGGCCGCGCATGTCGGCGCTGACCTTGGGCAGTTGCTGGTCGGCCGTGGCGTCGAGCAGGTCGCGCAGGATGCGCTGCAGCGACTGGGCTTCGCGCGCCAGGTCCTGCTCGCGGCGGATCTCGCCGGCCAGCGCCGGGTCGCGTGCCGCGGCACGCAGCGCCGACGCGGTGACGGCCGCCTGGGTGCGCTGGCTGCGCAGCGCGTCGGCGACGCGGAAGGCTTCGGCCGCGGCGTCCAGCCCGGCCTCGCTTTCCTGCGGCGTGCCGCGCAGGTCGGCCAGCAGCGCCAGCCAGGCTTCGAGCAGCACGCGGATGCGCGTCTCGCGCAGCGGCGAGGGGTCGTCGCCGGCGGCCACGGCGATCGCGATCAGGCGCGGCGCGGCGGCGCGCAGGTCGGCCAGCGCCTCGGTACGGCGGCCCAGCGCCGCGGCGGCCATGCCGCGCATCGCCTGCGCCTCGACGCTGTCGTAGGTCTGCGGGCCCAGCCACTGGCGGCGCTGGGCGAGCAGCGTGTCCAGCATCGGGTAGGCCTCGGCGGCGCGCCCGGTGTGGATCAGCGCCAGCGCGTGGTGGGTGTCGGCCAGGTGCACGAGACCGAAGCCGCCGGGGCGGCGGCGCAGCGCGGCGTCGAGCTGGTCGTAGAGCGCCGCGGCGTCGGCCCAGCGCGACTCGGCGACGAGCACCCGGCCGAGCTGCATGCGCAGGCGGATGCCGCGCAGCGAGTCGACCGGCGCGCCCATCTCGTCGAGCATCTGCACGCCGAGGCGCGCCAGCTTCTCGGCTTCCACCGTCCGCCCCTGGGTGGCGAGGATGGACGCGTAGTTGACGAGCATGTTGACGGTCGCCGTGCCGCGCGAACCGTGGTGCTCGATCGTCTGGCGCAGCGCCTGGCGCATCGTGATCTCGGCTTCCAGCGGCCGGCGCTGCAGGGCCTGCAGCCCGGCCACGCGGCCGAGCAGCACGTCGATCTTGCGGCGCTGCGTCAGCAGCTTGCCTTCGTTGCCGGGGTTGCGCTCGGCGCGCATCGCCGCCTGCGGCAGGTCGGCCTCGAACTCGGCGATCGCCTTGACGGTCGCCGCCTCGGCCTCGGCATAACGGCCGCGCATCTGCAGCACGACGCTGCGGGCCTCCTCCAGGCAGCCCGTCATGCGGTGACGGCCGCCGCCGCCCTTGCGCGGCGGCAGCTTGGCGAACTCGGTCTCGTCGACCTCCAGCCAGCGCTGGGCTTCGGCCGGGTCGGTGTGCGAGTAGAGGTCGATGAGGCTGCCGCGGGCGCAGATGTTGGCTTCCTGGCTGCCTTCCAGGCGCTGCAGCGCGTTGCGCCGCGCGGCCTCGAGGTCGCCGACGCGCAGGTACAGGCTGGACAGGTAGCCGCGTTCGGCGTCGGCGTCCCAGGCGCCGCCGAGATCCAGCACCTGCTGCGCTGCGGCCAGCGCCTCGACCTCGCGGCCCGATTCGTCCAGCGCCAGCGCCCGGCGCCAGAGCTGGCGCGCCAGGTCGCGCGGGCTGCCGTCGGCCGGCACCGGCTCGGCGATCGTCGCCTTCAGCGCCTCCAGCCGCGCGCCGTCGGTGCGGCCGGCGGCCAGCAGCGCGGCGACGTCGGACACGGTGCGCGGCGGCCGCGGCTCGGCGGCCGCGGCGCCGCAGACGAGCAGTGCCGCCGCCAGCGCGGCGGCCCGGCGCAGCAGCGGCGCCCTCATGGCCGCGTCTGCACCGTCAGCAGCGCGGAGCCGAAGGCGTCGGAGCAGCCCGGCGCGCCGGGCCGGCCGCAGCCGGGGGCCGGCGTGCCGTCGGCGAGGATCTGCTGCAGCCGCGCACGCCCTTCGGCGTCGAGCAGCGTGCGCACGAACGGGCCGTCCTGGGCCTGCGGCAGCGTGGACAGGTCGCGCGGCGCGTCGGTCAGCATCACGAGCAGCGTCTCGGTGCCGGCCGGGCCGCCGGCGACGACCTCCCAGCCCGGGCCGGGCAGCTGCAGCGTGCGCCCGGCCTGCACGCGGTTGTCGCGTGCCAGTTCGTTGGGGTAGAGCAGGTGCAGGCTGTGGCCGTCGGCACCGGCCAGCGCGACGTAGAGCCAGCCGTCGCGCGAAGGCGTGACTTCCAGTTCCAGCGCGTCACGGCCGATCGTCAGCACCGGGCGGCGCACGCGGGCGTCGACCGGGCGATGGCCGTCGCGCTGGCCGTGCAGCTCGGCGAGGATCTCGGCCGGTGTCGCGACGCGGGCCGGCGCCGGGGCGGCGGGTGCGGCGACCGGCGTCGCCGTCACCGCGGCCGCAGGGGTTGCCGGCGCGGGGGCGAACTCGGCGCCCATCCAGGCCGGCACGAAGCCGGCGTTGCCGTGCACCACCATGTGCTGGCCGAGGATGCCGGGCTGCCCGGCGAGCCCCGTCGTCACCTTGGCCTGGGCGCAGCGGGTCACCTCGTCGACCGTCACCGCGCCGCTGCCGTCCAGGTCCTTGGCCTGGCCGAGCAGGCAGTCGCGCCAGGCGGTGGTCGCGAAGCCGCCCTGGCTGGCGCTGTCGAACGAGACCTCGTCGGGCCGGCTGGCGGCGACGTGCACGACGGTCTCGGGCAGGCTCTGGCGCTGCTGCATCACCAACGCCAGGCTGCGCGTCTTGAAGTTGCTCGGCTGCGAGCAGGCCGCGGCCGCGCCGGCGGCGCTGAACTTGGGCGTGATGCGCTCGCCGCGCAGGTCCAGCGCCCGGGTGCGGAACGGCGCCCCGGCGACGCCGCCGGAGAAGCAGGCGTCGTAGAAGACCAGCATCTTGTCGGCATGCTGGGCGATCGGCGCGAGCTTGGCGCCGACCTCGTGGTTGCTGAGCACGCGGCCGTCGGCGGCCAGCAGGCCTTCGGTGCATTCGCCGCCGGCGCTGCCGTCCTGCCAGCGTGTGCCGTGGCCGCTGTAGTAGACGAAGACGCGGTCGCCGTCGTGCACGCGCGCGGCCAGCGCGTCGATCTCGGCGCGGATGCGCTCGGCGGTGGCGTCGCGGTCGCGCAGCACGGTGACGTTCTCGTCGGGCACCGACATCGCGTGCGCGATGCGGCGCGCGCTGGCCATGTCGTGCACGACGCCGGCCAGCGGTGGCACCTCGGGCGAGAGGTACTCGCCGACGCCGATCAGCAGCGCATGGCGCGTGTTGCGTGCCGCCGGCGCGTCGTCGGCATAGACGGGCTGGGCCGTGAGGGCCGAGACGGCCAGCGCGGCGGCCGCCGGGATCAGGGCGGGGGCTCTCATGGCAGGTTGACGATGCGCACGCGGCGGTTGGCGGCGGCCAGCGGGTCGGCCGGGTCGGCGGGCTGGCTGGAGCCCAGGCCCACGCTCTGCAGCCGCGCGGCGGCGACGCCGTGGGCGACGAGGAAACGCCGCACCTCGTCGGCACGGGCGCGCGACAGGCGCAGGTTGACGGCCGCGGCGCCCTTGGCGTCGGTGTGGCCCTCGATGCGGAAGCGGCTGGCGGCGAGTTCGGGCGCCTGCATCGCCGCCGCCAGGTTCTCCAGCGTCGGCACGCTGGCGGCCTGAATGCGCGCGGCGCCGAAGTCGAACAGGATGGCCAGCGACAGGCTGGGGGCCTCGGCCGGCGCGGCGGGTTCGGCGGCGGGCGCCGGCGCCGCCGTCTGGGGCGCCGTCGGCGCGGAGGCCGGTGCGGCCTCGGGCGCCGAGGCCGCGGCCGGGCGCACGACGAGGTTGCGCAGGCTGCGGGTCGTCATCGGCTTCAGCGCCTCGATCATCGAGCGTGTGTCGGGCGTCTCGGGAGCGGCTTGGGCGAAAGCGCCGGTGGCGATCGCGGCGGCGAGGGCGAGCGGGGCGAGGCGTCGGAGCATGCGGTCAGCGGCGCGGTTCGTGGCGGATCTGGGCTTCGACGAGCGTGACGTCCTCGGGCTGGAAGTCGGCACTGCCGGCGAAGGCCATCGTGTTGTCGGGCTGTTCGAGGTTGACCATCGCACGCGGCGTCACGGCGCCGCTGGCGGCGGCGTTCAGGCGCTGGCGTTCGGCGGCGCTGCAGGCCGGCAGGCGGCCGGCGAGCAGGTAGTCGCTCGGCCGCGACAGCGGCGCGGCGTGCAGGCAGGGCCGGAACAGGAAGCGCAGGCGTTCGACGCCGGTGTCGCCTTCGAGCCGGATGCCGCGGTCGCGCGGGATGCGGTTGAGCTGGTCGGCCAGCACCGGGTAGGTGCCGAGGTTGGCGCTGCGGCCCTGGGCGTCGACGTTCTGCAGCGTCACCAGCCCGGGCAGGCTGGTCGAGAACTGGACCGCGAAGACGTCGCCGCTGCGCAGCGTCGGCGGTTCGCGGCCACCGACGGCCACCGGCTTGAGCACGGCGAAGGTCTCGGGGTCGAGCTGCTCCATCGCGTAGCCGATCGCCGGCGTCGGCCCGGCACCGGCGACCGCGGCGGCCACGGCCGCAGGCTGGAAACGCTCCTTCAGCCGTTTGAACAGCCCCGAAGGCTCGCCGGTCGAGGCTTGATGCACCGCCTCGCCGGCCACGGTCTGCAGCACCCACAGCAGCAGCGGCGCGATCTTCGGTGCTGGAGCGTCGGCGCTGGCGGCGGCCGCGGGCGGCGGGGCTTCGGCCGGCTGGGCCTGCGCGACGGCGGCCAGACTGAGGGCCAGCGCGGGCAGCAGGGCCAGCGCGGCAGGCGGGATTCGCGGCTCGGGCCGCATCGGGCTACGGGTCATCGAGGCGCCTGCCCGGCGGCAGGTTGGGGAGGAGTTGTGGCCGATTGTGTATGGAGGCCTTTTGTTTGGTGTGTGAATTCCGTCCTGGACAGCGTCCGGACGCCGGATCCTGTCGTGTCAGCCCCGCGACCGCGGGGGCGGTTAGAGTCGGCGCTTCTCGCCGTTCCCGCTCCATGACCGTTTCCCGCCCGACCGACACACCGCGCCCGCTGCCCCATCTGCCCGAGCCCCGCCACCTGGCGCGTGTGCCCGCCGGCGTCTCACCCGAGGACTTCGAGCGCGTGCGGCGCGCGGCCCACCTGCTGCCGCAGGTCACCAAACCCGCCGAATACCTGGAAGCGCACGCGCCCGGCTTCGAGGCCCACCTCGACAAGCTCGGGCTGATCCTGCTGCAGAAGGCCGCCGGCACGCGGCCCAGCCGCTGGATCGAGCCGCGGCTGGTGCCGCTGGCGCTGGCCCACCTGGACGCGGTCGGCACCGGCCCCGACGTTCGCGCGCTGATGCACGAGCGCGGCGCGACGCTGGAGTCGCTGGGCCTCGTGCGCCACGCCGGCGCCTTCACTCGGCTGCTGCACGACACGATCGAGATCCCGGTGCCCGAGGACCACCCGTTCCCGGTGGTGCTGCCGTTCCGGGTGCAGGTCGACGACACGCCGGTCTGGGCCTTCTGGCGCACCGGCGACGTCCAGGCGCTGCAGGCCGCGCTGGGCGACGGCGTGCCGCATCCGCAGCGCGCGGCCATCCTCGCGCACCTGGAACGCCTGGTTGCACGCAGCCACGCGCTGTCGCCGCGCGAGCTGGTGTCGCTGCTGCCGCGGCTGTCGGCCGAATGCGCGCGCCCGCAGGCCGCCGAGGAGCTGATGGCCGCCTGCACGCGCGTGCAGGACCGCTGGGAGCACCGCGTCACCGAGCTCGACACGCTGCAGGGCCTGACCAGCGAGCTGGCCTTCCAGGGCTACCCCGACACCTTCCCGAAGGCGCGCGCGCAGCAGCGCACCGTCAAGCTCTACGTCGGCCCGCCGAACAGCGGCAAGACGCACGCCGCCTTCGAGCGCCTGTGTCAGGCGCGCGACGGTGCCTACCTGGCGCCGCTGCGCCTGCTGGCGCTGGAAGGCCGTGACCGCATGGTCGCGCGCGGCGTCGCCTGCTCGCTCTTGACCGGCGAGGAGAACGTGCCCGCCGAAGGCGCGCGTTTCGTCTCCAGCACGATCGAGATGGTCTCGACCGACAACCCGGTCGAGGTGGCGGTGGTCGACGAGGCGCAGATGATCTTCGATGCCTCGCGCGGCTGGGCCTGGACGCAGGCCATCGTCGCCGTGCCGGCCAGCGAGCTGATCATCATCTGCAGCGAATACGCGGTGCCGGCGATCGAGAACCTGCTCGGCGTCTGCGGCGAGCGCTGCACGGTGCAGCGTTTCCAGCGCAAGCAGCACGTCGAGATGCTGCCGCGGCCGGTGCCGCTGGGCGGCCTGCAGGCCGGCGACGCCGTCGTCGCCTTCAGCCGCCGCGACGTGCTGACGCTGCGCGACGCGATCGCCGCCAACGGCCGGCCGGTGTCGGTGATCTACGGCGCGCTGCCGCCCGAGGTGCGGCGCCGCGAGGCCGAACGTTTCGCCAGCGGCGAGTCGGAGATCCTGGTCGCCACCGACGCCATCGGCATGGGCCTGAACCTGCCGATCCGGCGTGTGCTGTTCTCGACGCTGAGCAAGTTCGACGGCGTCGGCGACCGCCTGCTCGACGAGTCGGAAGTGCACCAGATCGCCGGCCGCGCCGGCCGCTTCGGCTTCCACGAGGAAGGTTTCACCGGCGTGCTCGACCTGGCCGAGCCGACCGCTGCGCGCACGCTGAAGGAGCTGCTGCACCGCCAGCCCAAGGCGCCGCGCCAGTTCAAGGCGCCGGTGGCGCCCAACGGCTGGCACGTGCGCACGATCTCCGAGCGCCTGCAGGCGACGCGGCTGCGCGACGTCCTGGGCGTGTTCGTCGACCGGCTGAAGCTCGACGATGCCCACTTCGCCGTCGCCGAGCTCGACGCGATGCTGGCGCTGGCCGAGCAGCTGGACCACGCCGCCGGCGCGCTGCCGCTGGCGGCGCGTTTCGTCTACGCCCAGGCGCCGGTGGACACCCGCAGCGAGGACACGGTGCAGGAGTACCTGGACTGGGCGCGTGGCCACGCCAAGGGCGGGCGCGCCGGCCGGCCGTATTTCCTCGACGCCGTCGACGGCTGGAGCCGGCTCGACCGCATCGAGCAGGCGCTGCGCGCCTGCACGCTGTGGCTGTGGCTGGACCTGCGCTTCCCCGGCATCTACGGGCTCGTCGAAGAGGTGCACGCCTTGCGTGCCGAACTCAACGACGGCATCGAGCGCCAGCTGCAGGGCAAGCGCCCGCTGGCGCAGATGCGGCGCGGTCGGCGCGCTGGCGGCCCCTCTCGCTGAGTCTCGGGCAGCCGCGCACGCGGCCGCCGATGGAAGATCGAACGAATGCTGACGACGGTTCTCTCCCTCGTATTCGTCGCCACGTATGCGGCGATCGCCCTGGAACACCCGCTGAAGGTCAACAAGTCGGCGTCGGCGCTGCTCGGTGCCGGGCTGCTGTGGACGATCTACGCGACGCTCGCGGCCGACCCGCAGCGCATCGGCGGCGAGCTCGCCGAGTCGCTGACCGGCACGGCCCAGATCGTCTTCTTCCTGATGGGCGCGATGACCATCGTCGAGGTCGTCGATGCGCACAACGGCTTCGAGGTCATCACCGAGCGCATCCGCACGAAGACGCTGTCGTCGCTGCTGTGGCTGGTCGGCGTCGTCACCTTCTTCCTCAGCGCCATCCTGGACAACCTGACGACGACCATCGTCATGGTCTCGCTGATGCGCAAGCTGCTCGCGCGCCGCGAAGACCGGCTGTTCTTCGCCGGCATCATCGTCATCGCCGCCAACGCCGGCGGTGCCTGGACGCCGATCGGCGACGTCACGACGACGATGCTGTGGATCGGCGGCCAGATCACGGCGCTGGCGATCATGAAGGCCGCCTTCGTGCCGGCCGTCGTCAGCCTGCTGGTGCCGCTGGCGGTGACGGCGCTGACGCTGCGCGGCCAGCCGGTGCGCGCGCCCGACGAGCGCCGCGAAGACAGCGGCACCGTGAGCTCGGCCTTCGAGCGCAACCTGATGTTCGCGCTGGGCCTGGGCGTGCTCGTCGCCGTGCCGGCGTTCAAGAGCCTGACCCATCTGCCGCCGTTCATGGGCATCCTCTTCGGGCTGGGCGTCCTGTGGCTGGTCGGCGACCTGATCCACCGCCGCAAGACCGACGAGTACAAGCAGCGCTTCACGCTGGGAGCGGCGCTGAGCCGCATCGACATGAGCTCGCTGGTGTTCTTCATCGGCATCCTGCTGAGCGTGGCGACGCTGGAGCACACGCACGTGCTGGCGGCGCTGGCGCAGTGGCTGGATGCGGCGATCGGCCGCCAGGACCTCATCGTGCTGGTCATCGGCCTGGCCAGCGCCGTCGTCGACAACGTGCCGCTGGTGGCGGCGTCGATGGGCATGTACAGCCTGGCCGACTTCCCGGCCGACGACTTCCTCTGGGGCTTCCTCGCCTACTGCGCCGGCACCGGCGGCTCGATCCTCGTCATCGGCTCGGCCGCCGGCGTGGCGGCGATGGGCATGGAGAAGATCGACTTCTTCTGGTACGTGCGCCGCATCAGCGGCCTGGCGCTGCTCGGCTATTTCGCCGGGGCTGCGGCCTATCTCGTGCAGCACCACCTGGGCTGAGGGCTCAAAGACCCCATTCTCACTTGTGATTTTGGGGTTTCCACGGGTCGTTTTTCTCGCCAGATGAAGTGGTTTGTCGTTCGTCAATCATGAGCGGGCGGCTCACTTGTCCAATTCGTTTCAGGGTCGAGCTGCCATCGCGGCACGGCCCGAGACTCGGCGGTCAACGTGGTCGCCGGCGTAGTGAAGTGGTCTGTCAGACCGATCTCTGGCTGCCCTGTGAACGACGCTTCATCCCGCCGCCGACCGGCGTCAGGAGTTGCCGACGCTTGCATGCGTAGCCCCGTCGCCCCGGCCCCAGCCGGCTGCGGCTCGACTTTCGCACTGGCATCGGACGCTCTTGCGGGCTGGGCGCTGAACGAAGCGCATGAGTAGGACGGTCCGGGAGAGGTTTCGATGGAGCAGTTGGGGGTTTTGGGCATTGCGGGCGGCTTCATGGCGGCATTGGGCGCCGTGCTGGCTGCCGTGCTGGGCGTCGCGAGCCGGCGGCTGTTCGTCCAGGAAGATCCGCGCATCGACGAGGTCGAGGCGCTGCTGCCCAAGTCCAACTGCGGCGCCTGCGGCCAGGCCGGCTGCCGCAACTTCGCCGAGAAGGTCGTTTCCGGCGAGGTCGTGCCGGCCACCTGCACCGTCAACAGCGCCGAGCAGGCGGGCGCGATCGCCAAGCTGCTGGGCGTGGAGGCCGGCGAGGTCGAGAAGCGCGTCGCGCGTCTGGCCTGCGCCGGCGGCAAGCACGTCGCCTTCCTGCGTGCCCGCTACGCCGGGCTGTCCACCTGCCGTGCCGCCGCGGTCGTCAGCGGCGGCGGCAAGGAGTGCGACTGGGGCTGCCTGGGCCTGGGCGACTGCGTCTCGGTCTGCGACCAGGGCGCGATCACGCTCGATCTGCACGGCCTGCCGGTCGTCGACGTCGACAAGTGCACCGCCTGCAACGACTGCGTCGAGGTCTGCCCGAAGGGGCTGTTCTCGGTGCAGCCGGTCGGCCGCAAGCTCTGGGTGGCCTGCCGCAACCGCGCCGAGGGTGACCTGGCCGAAGCGGCCTGCGAAGTCGCCTGCACCGCCTGCGGCCGCTGCGTCGCCGACGCCCCCAAGGGCCTGATCACGATGAACGACAACCTCGTGCAGGTCGACTACGAACTCAACGCGCTCGCCGAGCGCCGCTTCACCGACCGCTGCCCGTCGGGCGCGATCGTCTGGTTCGACGACCGCGGCCGGCCGCTGCGCGGCAACTCGGCCAAGAAGATCCTGCGCCACGACGCGCTGCCGGTGCGCCAGTAATTCCGCGCGCCCGCCCCACCGTTTTCAACATCCGTCCGAGGAACCTCAAATGCTGAAGAAGGTCATCGATTACCTGACCGGCGAGAACCGCCGCGAGCCGCAAGCCGTGAAGTACCCCGGCGTGCGCGACGCGGTCGACGGCAACACCGCCGTCATCATGGTCGAGCGCGAGGCCTCCGACGCCGCCGGCGCCTACCCGATCACGCCGTCGACGCAGATGGGCGAGTACTGGGCGCAGGAAGTGGCCGCCGGCCACCTGAACGTCTCCGACCGGCCGCTGATCTTCGTCGAGCCCGAGAGCGAGCACGCCGCCGCCGGCGTCACCGCCGGCATGTCGATGACCGGCCTGCGCGCGACGAACTTCTCCTCGGGCCAGGGCATCGCGTTCATGCACGAGTCGCTGTACGCCACGGTCGGCAAGCGCCTGCCCTACGTGCTGAACATGGGCTGCCGCGCGATCACCAAGGCCAGCCTGAACGTGCACGCCGGCCACGACGACTACCACTGCATCGACGACACCGGCTTCATCCAGGTGATGGCCAAGAGCGCCACCGAGGCCGCCGACCTGAACCTCATCGCGCGCAAGCTCGCCGAGCTGTCGCTGACGCCGGCCATCGTCGGCCAGGACGGCTTCCTGACGACGCACCTGATCGAGTCGGCGCGCATTCCCGAGCGTGATCTCGTCGCCGAGTACCTGGGCCGCCCCGACGACCTGATCGACTCGCCGACGCCGGCGCAGGCCATGGTCTACGGCCCCAAGCGCCGCCGCGTGCCGGCGATCTGGGACGTCGACGTGCCGCTGCTGTCGGGCTCGGTGCAGAACCAGGACGCCTACATGCAGGCCGTGGCCGCGCAGCGGCCGTACTTCTTCGACGCCATCGAGGCGCTGTCCGAGCAGTGCATGGCCGAGTACGCCGAGCTGACCGGCCGTCGCTACGGCCGCGTCGGCGGCTGGAAGCTGGCCGATGCCGAGTACGTCATCGTCGGCATGGGCAGCATGGTCGTGCAGGCCGAGGCCGTCGCCGACTACCTGCGCGAGACGCGCAAGCTGAAGGTCGGGGTGCTGAACATCACGATGTTCCGCCCGTTCCCGGGCGACCTCGTCGGCCAGGCGCTGCGCGGCAAGAAGGGCGTCGTCGTGCTCGAGCGCACCGACCAGCCGCTGGCCGAGGACCTGCCGCTGATGCGCGAAGTGCGCGCCTCGGTGTCCAAGGCGCTGGAAAACGGCCTCGCCGGCGCCGACGCGCTGCCGCACAAGAACTACGCCTCGATCGCGCCGCAGGAGATGCCGCGCCTGTACTCGGGCTGCTACGGCCTGGGCTCGCGCGACCTGCAGCCCGAGGCGCTGATCGGCGCCATCGAGAACATGCTGCCCGGCGGCGCGAAGAAGCCGTTCTTCTACCTGTCGGTCGACGTCCAGCGCGACGCGCAGAACCCGAAGGACGAGCTGCACCAGCAGGCGGTGAAGGCCGGTTACCCGAAGGCCGCCGAGATGGTGGTGCGCGGCAGCGAGAACCCGAACCTGATGCCCAAGGGCGCGATCACGGTGCGCATGCACTCGATCGGCGGCTGGGGCGCGATGACCACCGGCAAGAACCTGGCGATGACGCTGTTCGAGCTGCTGGACTACGAGATCAAGGCCAACCCGAAGTACGGCTCCGAGAAGAAGGGCCAGCCGACGACCTACTACCTGTCGGCGGCGCCCGAGACGATCCGCGTGAACTGCGAGTACGTCAGCGTCGACGTCGTGCTGTCGCCCGACCCGGCGGTGTTCAGCCACTCCAACCCGCTGGCCGGCCTGAAGAAGGGCGGCGTCTTCATCATCCAGAGCAACCTGGGCGACGGCACCTGGGCGGCGTTCCCGCGCTGGGCGCAGCAGATCATCGTCGACCAGCAGATCCGCGTCTTCTACCTCGACGCCTTCCAGATCGCGCGTGAGGAGGCCGGCAGCGCCGACCTGCAGTTGCGCATGCAGGGCAACGCCTTCCAGGGCGCGTTCTTCGCCGCCTCGCCGGTGCGCGAGAACGCCGGCCTGTCCGAGGAAGCGCTGTTCCGCGCCATCGAGAAGCAGCTCGAAGCCAAGTTCGGCTCCAAGGGCGCGCGTGTCGTGCAGAACAACGTCACCGTCGTGCGCCGCGGCTACGACGAGCTGCGCGAGATCGTCGACAAGACCGTCGGCACGACGGCCGCGCCGCGCGCCGTCGCCGCGCTGCCGATCACGCTGCTGCGCACGCCGCAGGGCGACAAGTCGCTGCCGCCGGTGGCCGACATCCACCGCTTCTGGGAGCAGACCGGCCACTTCTACGCCACCGGCAAGGGCAACGACAACCTGCTCGACCCGTTCATCGGCGCCTCGCTGGTGCCGGCGGCCAGCGGCATCTTCCGCGACATGACCGGCATCCGCTTCGAGCACCCGGAATGGGACGCCGACAAGTGCACGGCCTGCGGCAAGTGCGTCACCGCCTGCCCGGACAGCGCGATGCCCGGCCTCGTCAACAAGACCGACGAAGTGTTCGCCACGGCGCTCAACCGCGTCGAATGCGGCGGCACGCCGACGCGCTTCCTGCGCCGCGCGGTGCGCACCGCCGACAAGAAGCTGCGCGGCCTGATCGGCAAGGGTGACGGCGTCGCCGTGCGCCCGCTGATCGACCAGGCGATCGCCGCCACCGTCGCCGAGGCGCCGGAGGAGGACCGCGAGAAGATGGCTGCCGAGTTCGAGCTGCTGAAAGCCCAGCTCGGCGACTTCAAGTTCTCGGCCACCAAGCCCTACTGGCAGGTGCGCGAGAAGAAGAACCCCGGCAGCGGCGGCCTGTTCTCGATCACCGTCAACCCGCTGACCTGCAAGGCCTGCGGCCTGTGCGTCAACGTCTGCAACGACGGCGCGCTGAAGATGGTCACGCAGAGCGAGGCCTCGGTCGAGGCCCTGCGCCGCGACTGGAGCTTCTGGCTCGACCTGCCGACGACCAGCCGCGAGTTCATCCGCGTCGAGAACATCGACGAGAAGAGCGGCGCGCTGGAGACGCTGCTGTTCGACAAGGCGGTCTACAACTCGATGAACTGCGGCGACGGCGCCTGCCTGGGCTGCGGCGAGAAGACGGCGATCCACCTCTTCACCTCGGCCGTCGCGGCGCTGATGCAGCACCGCGTCAAGGGCTTCGTCGCCAAGCTCGACGACCTGATCACGCGGCTGGAGCAGCACCTGCGCATGCGCATCGCCGAGTCGGTCGACGTGACCGACACCGGCGCCGTGCTGCGCGCCGTCGAAGCCAACGAGCGCCAGGACCTGACGCTGTCCAAGCTCGCCGACAGCCTGGCCGCCGGCAAGCCCTCTCAGCCGCTGGACCCGGCCTGGGTCAAGCGCACCGCGCAGCTGCTGGAGAAGCTGAAGGATCTGCGCTGGCGCTACGTCGAAGGCCCGACCGGCCGCGGCCGCTCGAACATGGGCATCGTCAACTCGACCGGCTGCACCTCGGTCTGGGGCTCGACCTATCCGTACCACCCGTACCCCTTCCCCTGGACTTCGCACCTGTTCCAGGACTCGCCGTCGGTGGCGATGGGCCTGTTCGAGGGCCACATGGCCAAGATGGGCGAGGGCTTCAAGACCGTGCGCATGGCCGAGATGGAACTCGCCGGCAAGTACGTCGAGGAGCGTGACGGCAGCTTCTTCAAGCGCTTCAACTGGGAACAGTTCAGCGACGAGGAGTGGAAGCTCTGCCCGCCGGTCGTCAGCCTCGGCGGCGACGGCGCGATGTACGACATCGGCTTCCAGAACCTGTCGCGCATGCTGATGTCGGGCAAGCCGGTGAAGGTGCTGGTCGTCGACACCCAGGTCTATTCGAACACCGGCGGCCAGGCCTGCACCTCGGGCTTCATCGGCCAGGTGTCGGACATGGCGCCGTACGGCAGCGCCTGGCACGGCAAGGTCGAGCCGCGCAAGGAGATCAGCCTGATCGGCATGGCGCACCGCACCGCGTTCGTCATGCAGGGCACGATCGCCCACGCGACCAAGCTGCTCGACGGCTTCATCGACGGCCTGAACTCGCGCCGCCCGGCGCTGTTCAACGTCTACGCCGTCTGCCCGCCGGAACACGGCGTCGGCGACGACAAGAGCGTCGACCAGAGCAAGCTGGCCGTCGAGAGCCGCGCCTACCCGCTGTTCCGTTACGACCCGGACGCCGGCACCACCTTCGCCGAGTGCGTCAGCCTGTCGGGCAACCCGGCGATGACCGCCGACTGGCCGACCTACAAGCTGAAGTACCTCGACGAGAACGGCGCCGAGCAGCGCATGGACCTGCCGGTCACCTTCGCCGACTTCGCGGCCACCGAGGCCCGCTTCGCCAAGCACTTCCGCAAGGCGCCGGCGGAGACCTGGAACGACGCGATGATCCCGCTGGCCGAGCTGCTGACGCTGCCGGCCGAGCAGCGCCACGGCCGCTTCCCGTACATCTGGGCCGTCGACGCCAAGCGCCGCCTGATGCGCCTGCTGGTCGCGCAGGAACTGGTGCGCGCCTGCGAAGAGCGCCAGCAGTACTGGCGCCAGCTGCGCGACCTGGTGACGCGCGAGAAGCCGGTTGACATGGCCGCGGTGACCGAACGCGTGCGCGGCGAGCTGATGCAAAAGCTCAGCGCCGCGCTGGACGGCAAGGCCGAGCCGGCCGCGGCCCCGGTGGCCGCCGCAGCGCCGGTGGCGCCGGTGGCGCCAGTGGCGGCCCCCGCAGCCAAGCCCGCCGCGGCGGCTGCGCCGGCCTACGAGCCGGTGTGGGTCGAGAGCCCCGAGTGCTCGGCCTGCGACGAGTGCGTCACGCTGGCGCCCAGCGTCTTCGCCTACGACGGCCGGCGCCGTGCGGTGGTCGTCAACCCGAAGGGCGCGAGCTACGCCGACATCGTCAAGGCGGCCGAGAAGTGCACCGCCGGCTGCCTGCACCCGGGAACGCCGTGGAACCCGGCCGAGCCGGGCGTCGAGGCGCTGAAGGCACGGGCGGCGAAGTTCAACTGACGCGATGCGAGTCCTGAACTTCCTCCGCGGCGAGACCTTCGCCCGCGGCATCCACCCGCCGGAGCACAAGGACACGGCGCAGATGCCGATCCGGCGGCTGCCGTTTTCGCCGGAACTGATCGTGCCGCTATCGCAGAACGTCGGCCGCCCGGCGCGGCCGGTGGTGCGTGTCGGCCAGGAGATCGTGCGTGGCCAGCCGGTCGCCGAGGCCGACGGCTTCGTCTCCGTGCCGCACCACGCGCCGGCCACCGGCATCGTCGAGGCGATCCGCCTGCACCCGACCTCCGCCGGGCCGTGGACCGAGTCGATCTTCATCCGCCCGTACCCGGCCTCGACGCAGGAAGTCGGCTGGGAGGAGCCGCAGGACCTGGCGGCGATGGGCCGCGACGAGCTGATCGCCGCGGTGCAGCGCACCGGCGTCGTCGGCCTTGGCGGTGGCGTCTTCCCGACGCACGCCAAGCTGCGTGTGCCCGACGAGTACCGCGTCGACACGCTGGTCGTCAACGGCTGCGAGTGCGAGCCCTATCTGACCTCGGACCACCGGGTGATGGTCGAGCACCCCGAGCACCTCGTCGCCGGCATCGCGATCGCGCGCCGCCTGCTGGGCAACCCGCAGGCGATCATCGGCATCGAGGACAACAAGCCCGATGCCGTCGAGGCCGTGCGCCGCCTGCTGCCGGGCGACGGCAGCGTGCGCGTCGAAGCTGTGCCGACCAAGTACCCGCAGGGCGCCGGCGAGATGCTGATCAAGACCTTGATCGGCCGCGAGGTGCCGCCCGACGCGCGCTCCTACCAGATCGGCGCCTACGTGCAGAACGTCGCGACGCTGTCGGCGATGGGCGCGCTGATGCCGCGCGGCCGCGGCTTCATCGAGCGTGTCATCACGGTCGTCGGTACCGCGGTCAAGCGTCCCGGCAACTACCTCGTGCCGATGGGCACGCCGCTGCGCTTCCTGCTCGACCACGTCGGCGCGCCCGCCGAAGGCATCGAGGTCGTCTTCGGCGGTCCGATGATGGGCCAGGCCGTGGCCTGCCTGGACGCCCCGATCACCAAGGGTGTGTCCGGCGTGCTCGTGTTCCGCGCCGAGGACCTGCAGCCGCGCACCGCGCGCAAGAGCTTCCCGTGCATCAAGTGCGGCGAGTGCATCGAGTCCTGCCCGATGGGCCTGAACCCGTCGACGCTGGGCATGCTCGCCGCAAAGCGCCAGTACGAGACGATGGCCGACACCTACCGCCTCGGCGCCTGCTTCGAGTGCGGCACCTGCAGCTATGTCTGCCCGGCGAACATCCCGCTGGTGCAGCAGTTCCGCGTCGCCAAGCAGGTGTTGCGCGGCCGGAGGAAGGCAGCATGAGCGTCGAGATCCGCTCCGCGCCGCACATCAAGGCCGACAGCGGCGTTGCGAAGATCATGCGCAACGTCGTCTGGTCGCTGCTGCCGGTGTGCGCGTTCTACGTCTGGCAGTACGGGCTGTCGGCGCTGGCGTCGATCGTCGTCGTCACGCTGTCGTGCCTGGCCGCCGAACGTTTCTTCGTTCGCCAGGGCGGCCAGTCCGGCGACCTCAACGACTGGTCGGCGACGATCACCGGGCTGCTGCTCGCGCTGTCGCTGCCGCCGGGCTTCCCGCTGTGGATGGGCGTCATCGCCGGCGTCGTCTCGATCGCGCTGGGCAAGGCGATCTTCGGCGGCATCGGCCACAACCTGTTCAACCCGGCGCTCGTCGGCCGTGCGTTCGCGCAGGCGGCCTTCCCGGTGGCGATCGCGCTGTACACGCCGTCGTTCATCCCCGAGCGTTTCGCGAGCTTCATCCCGACGACGCTGGCCGTGCCGCTGATGATGCCGGCCGACACAGCGCCCTGGCTGCACCAGCTGCACCTGGACGGCGTCAGCGGCGCGACGCCGCTGTCGCAGTGGAAGTTCGAAGGCGTGCTCGCCGACCCGATGCAACTGCTGACCTCGGTGTCGGGCCACCTCGCGGTCGGGCCGTCGCCGCTGCTGATCCTGCTGTGCGGTGCCTACCTCGCGGTGCGGCGCTTCCTCGACTGGCGCATCCCGGCCGCGGTGCTGGGCAGCGCCGGCCTGACGGCGATGGGCCTGTACCTGATCGACCCGGTGCGCTTCCCCGACCCGTTCTTCGTGCTGCTGTCCGGCGGCCTGGTGCTGGGCGCGGTCTACATGGCCACCGACATGGTCACCTCGCCGGTCACTCCCAAGGGCATGTGGCTCTACGGCGGCCTGATCGGCGTGCTGACCGTCGTCATCCGCTACTCGGGCGGCCTGCCCGAAGGCGTGATGTACGCGATCCTGATCGGCAACGCCGCCACGCCGCTGATCGAGCGCGTGACGCAGCCGGTGGCCTTCGGCACCAACGTGCGCGAGCGCGGAAGGAAGAAGTCTTGAACGCCCCCGCCAACGTTCCCGCCGCGCCGGCGGTCACGTCCACGCCGCGGCTCGTGCGCTCGCTCGGGCTGGTGGCCGCGATCTGCGGCCTGATCGTCGTCGGCGCCTACGAAGGCACGCTCGACGCCGCGCGCGCCAACCGCAAGCTGGCCGCCGAGCGCGCCGTCTTCAAGGTGCTGCCGCAGGCGCGCCACGTCGCCGAGTACCTGGCGATGCCTTCGGGCGAGCTGGTGCCCGGCACCGGCGGCGACGTGCCGGCCGGCGCGGTGCGCTTCTACGCCGCCTACGACGACGCCGACCGCCTGGCCGGCATCGCCGCCGAGGGCGCGGCCAAGGGCTACGCCGACACCGTGCGCGTGATGTTCGGCTACTCCAAGGCCTGCCAGTGCGTCGTCGGCATGAGTGTCGTCTCGATGCGCGAGACGCCGGGCATCGGTGACAAGATCATCACCGACAAGGCCTTCCTGAGGAACTTCGAGCACCTGGACGTCGCGCTGACGCAGGACCTGTCGACGCTGGCCAACGAGGTCAAGGTCGTCAAGCACGGCACGAAGACGCAGGCCTGGCAGATCGACGCGATCTCGGGCTCGACCGTCACCTCGCGTGCCGTCGGCAAGGGCATCAACGACGCGGCCAAGCTGCTGCTGCCGCGCCTGGTGCCCAAGATCGATCAACTGGAGAAGAAGCCATGAGCGCGACGGGGAGCGGCGCCGAGCGCGACCGCTGGAGCGAGTTCACCGAAGGCCTGTGGGAGCGCAATCCGGTCTTCGTGATGGTGCTCGGGATGTGCCCGACGCTGGCGGTCACGGTCTCGGCGATCAACTCGCTGTCGATGGGGCTGGCGACGACCTTCGTGCTCGCCGCGTCCTGCCTGCTGGTGTCGCTGCTGCGGCACACGATCCCGAAGGAAGTGCGCATCGCGACCTATATCGTGATCATCGCGACCTTCGTCACCGTGGTCGACTACGCGATCCAGGCGATCAGCCTGGACCTGTACGAGGAACTCGGTGCCTACATCCAGCTGATCGTCGCGAACTGCCTGGTGCTGGGCCGCGCCGAGGCGCACGCCGCGCGCACGCGGCCGCTGGTGGCCACGCTCAACGCCACCGGCATGGGCCTGGGCTTCACGCTGGCGCTGACCATGATCGGCGGCGTGCGCGAGATCCTCGGCGCCGGCAGCTTCTTCGGCGTCTCGCTGTTCGGGCCGAACTTCCAGCCCTGGGTGGTGATGGTGCTGCCGCCCGGCGGCTTCTTCGTGATGGGCGCCTGGCTGCTCGTCTTCTCGATCTTCCGTCGCCGGCGTCGCCAGGCCGAGGCCGCCGCCGCCACCACTCCTGCCGGAGGCTGCCATGGTGCGTGAGTCGCTGGGCCAGATCCTGGTCAACACCATCCTGTCGGGGAACTTCGTGCTCGCGATGTTCCTCGGCATGTGCCCGTTCCTCGGCGTCACGCACAGCGTCGCCGTCGCGTTCCCGCTCGGTCTGGCGACGACCTTCGTCATCGTCGTCGCCTCGCTGAGCGCCTTCGCGCTGAACGCGATCCTGGCGATCTGGCACCTCGAGTTCCTGCGCCTGATCTGCTACATCGTCGTCATCGCCTCGGCGGTGCAGCTGGTGGAGATGTTCGTCAAGAAGCAGAGCCCGTCGCTGTTCCGGGCGCTGGGCATCTACCTGCCGCTGATCACCACCAACTGCGCGGTGCTCGGCGTCGCGCTGTTCCAGACGGCGCGCGAGTACGACTTCATGCAGTCGCTGACCTTCGCCGTCGGCGGCGGCATCGGCTTCACGCTGGCGCTGGTGCTGCTGGCCAGCGTGCGCGAACGCGTGCAGCTCGCCGAGGTGCCCGACGTTGCGCGCGGCACGGCGCTGGTGCTGATGCTGGCCGGCGTGCTGTCGCTGTCTTTCATGGGCTTCGCCGGCATCGGCGGCTGAGATGGTCGTGCTGGAAGTGCTCGCCGCCGCCGCCGTGCTGCTGGCGCTGATGATCGGCTGGATCCGCGTGCAGGAGGCGGCCGCGCGGTTCGCCGCCGCCAACCCTGACCGCGGGCCGTTCCGCGTCGTCGGCGGCGGCTGCGGCGGCCACGGCCATGGCGACGACGTGCCGCCGCCGCCGTCCGGCCCGGCCCGTGTCGTGCCGATCGCCGCCGCCGAGCCGGCGGCCACTGCCGCGGGCGGCTGTGGCAGCTGCTCCAACACGGCCTGCGAGATGTCCGGCGGCTCCGCGACCCGCGCGTGAACCGCCACGAGATGACGATGTCGATGACTGCCCTGGACTCCCGCCCCATGGTCGCGACGCTGCTCGCGTCCGATCGCATCACCCCGCCGGATTCGCCGGACGACGTGCGTCACCTGGTCTTCGAGACCCACGACCCGTCCTTCGACATCCGCATCGGCCAGTGCCTGCGCCTGCGCGTGCCCGGCCGCTACGGCCAGGCCTGGCACGAGCGGCTCTACTCGCTCGCCGGCCTGGACGTCAGCGACCCCGAGCGCAGCGAGTTCGCGCTGCTGGTGCGCCGCTGCCACGAGATCGACGATTTCAACGGCGAGCGCCATCCCGGCGTCGCCTCCAACTACCTGTGCGACCTGGCCCCCGGCGGTGCCATCGAGTTCACCGGCCCGGTGGGACACCCGTTCCCGGTGCCGACCGATCGCCGCTCGCCGATGATCATGGTCGGCATGGGCACCGGCATCGCGCCGTTCCGCGGGCTGGTGCGCCGCATCTACGAGTCGCTGGGCGTCTGGGAAGGGCCGGTGCGGTTGTTCTACGGCGCGCGTTCGGGGCTCGAGATGCTCTACATGAACGAGCAGAACGCCGACCTCGCGCAGTACTACGACCAGCAGACCTTCGAGGCCTTCCGGGCCGTCAGCCCGCGCCCGCACGTCAGTGCGGTGCCGGCGCTGGGGCGCGCCGTCGAGGAACACGGCGCCGAGCTGCGCACCTTGCTCGAAGACCCGCGAACCCATCTTTATGTCGCCGGCCCCGAAGCGCTGAAGTCCGCGACCGAGGTCGCGCTGGCGCGCGTGCTCGGCGCCCCCGGCCGCTGGGCCGTGCTGCGGCAGACGCTGATTGCCGGCGGCCGCTGGCACGAAGTCCTGTACTGAGCCGATGCCCGAATCCAGAGGAATGACGATGCAGATGAAGCGACGCACCTTGATCACGACGCTGGGCCTGGGCGCCGTCGGCGGCCTGGCCTGGCTCGGCCGGGAACGCGCCGACGGTGGCGCGGCCCAGCTCGCCCGGCATGAAGGCCATGCCCGGGCTTTCGGCACCAGCATCTCGCTGACCGTGCTGTACCCGGACGCCCAGGTCGCGCGCAGCGCGATCGACGCCGCGCTGGCCGAGGTGAAAGCGGTCGACACGCTGATGAGCCTGCACCAGGAAAGCAGCCAGCTTGCGCGCCTGAACCGCGACGGCGTCTTCGACTCGCCCGACGCGCGTTTCGTCGCCGTGCTGCAGGCCGGCCAGGAACTCGCGCGCATGACCGGCGGCGCCTTCGACCTGACGGTGCAGCCGCTGTGGAATGCCTTCGAGTCCGCGCACGAGGCCGGCGGCCTGCCCGACGCGGCGACCATCGCCGCCGCACGTGCCAAGGTCGACTGGCAGCGCCTGCAGGTCTCGGCCGAACGCGTGGCGCTGGCCGAGCCTGGCATGGGCATCACCGTCAACGGCCTGGCCCAGGGCTACGCCGCCGACCGTGCGCGCGCCGTGCTGCTGCAGCACGGCATCGCGCACGCGCTGCTGGACACCGGCGAGTTCGCGACCATCGGCGCCAAGGACGAAGGCCGGCCCTGGATGCTGGGCGTGCGCGACCCGCGCGACGCCGAAGCCGTGGCCGCGCGCCTGGCGATGGATGGCCGCGCGCTGTCGACCTCGGGCGACTACGAGACCTTCTTCACGCCCGACTTCGTGCACCATCACATCTTCGACCCGTCGGTCGGCGACTCGCCGACGCAGCTGGCCAGCGTCACCGTGCTCGCGCCCACCGGGCTGCAGGCCGACGGCCTGTCCACCGCCTTCATGGTGCTGGGCGCCGAACGCTCGCTGGCGATGGCCGCCAGCCTGGAGCGTGTCGATGCGCTGCTGATCGCCAAGAACGGGCGCCGCTGGACAACGCCGGGCTTCCCGACGCAGGCTTGATGCGCCGAACGCCGGCCCCGCGCGGGGGCCGGCGCCGCCGTCACTCGACGGCCTTGACCATCTCCTCGACGACCTTCTTGGCGTCGCCGAAGACCATCATGGTCTTGTCCATGTAGAACAGCTCGTTGTCCAGGCCGGCGTAGCCCGAGGCCATCGAACGCTTGTTCACGATCACCGTCTTGGCCTTGTAGGCCTCCAGGATCGGCATGCCGTAGATCGGGCTGCCCTTGACGTGCGCCGCCGGGTTCACGACGTTGTTGGCGCCCAGGATGATCGCCACGTCGGCCTGGCCGAACTCGGCGTTGATGTCTTCCATCTCGAAGACCTGGTCGTACGGCACTTCGGCTTCGGCCAGCAGCACGTTCATGTGCCCCGGCATGCGCCCGGCCACCGGGTGGATGGCGTACTTCACCGTCACGCCCTTCTCGGTCAGCTTGGCTGCCAGCTCCTTCACCGCGTGCTGCGCGCGCGCCACCGCCAGGCCGTAGCCCGGGACGATGATCACCGTCTCGGCGTTGCCGAGGATGAAGGCCGCGTCGTCGGCGCTGCCGCTCTTGACGCTGCGCTGTGCCTGCCCGCCCGCCGCCGCCGTCGTGCCTTCGCCGCCGAAGCCGCCCAGGATGACGTTGAAGAACGAGCGGTTCATCGCCTTGCACATGATGTAGCTGAGGATCGCCCCCGAGCTGCCCACCAGCGAGCCGGCGATGATCAGCATGCTGTTGTTCAGGCTGAAGCCGATGCCCGCCGCCGCCCAGCCCGAGTAGCTGTTGAGCATCGACACCACCACCGGCATGTCGGCGCCGCCGATCGGGATGATGATCAGCACGCCCAGCACGAAGGCCAGCGCCAGCATCGCGAAGAACGCCGGCCAGCTCTCGGTGGCCGCGAAGGCCAGGCCCAGGCCGACCGTCGACAGCCCCAGCACCAGGTTCAGCATGTGCTGGCCGCTGAAGGTGACCGGCGCGCCCTGGAACAGGCGGAACTTGTACTTGCCGCTGAGCTTGCCGAAGGCGATGACCGAACCGCTGAAGGTGATCGCGCCGATGGCCGCACCCAGGAACAGCTCGATGCGGTTGCCGACGGGAATCGGCTCGCCGCGCGCGATGATGCCGAAGGCCCAGGGCTCGGCGACCACCGCGACGGCGATGAACACCGCGGCCAGGCCGATCATGCTGTGCATGAAGGCCACCAGCTCGGGCATCTTCGTCATCTCGACGCGGTTGGCCATCAGCGAGCCGGCGCCGCCGCCGATCACGAGACCCAGCAGCACCCAGCCCAGGCCCAGCGGCGAGCCGGCGAGCTTGACGATGAGCGCCGCCGTCGTCAGCACGGCGATCGTCATGCCGACCATGCCGAAGACGTTGCCGCGGATCGAGGTCGTCGGGTGCGACAGGCCCTTCAAGGCCTGGATGAAGCAGATGCTGGCGACGAGGTAGAGCAGCGTGACGAGATTCAGGCTCACTTCTTGGCCTCCGCCGCCGGCTTGCGGTCCTTCTTCTTGAACATCTCCAACATTCGCCGCGTGACCAGGAAGCCGCCGAAGACGTTGACCGCGCACAGCGCCACGGCCAGCACGCCCATCGTCTTGCCCAGGTCGGTCTCGGTCAGCGCCGCCGCCAGCATCGCGCCGACGATCACGATCGCCGAGATCGCGTTCGTCACCGCCATCAGCGGCGTGTGCAGCGCCGGCGTCACGTTCCACACCACGTGGTAACCCACGTAGATCGCCAGCACGAAAATGATCAGGTTCGTGACGGTATGGCTCACGATTTCCATCGCCGCCTCCTTCAGTTCTTCTTCAGTTCGCCGCCTTGCGCCATCAGGCAGGCGAGCACGATGTCGTCGTCGGCAGGCACGTGCAGCGCACCTTCCTTGGTGACGACGAGCTTGAGGAAATCGAGCACGTTGCGCGCGTACAGGCTGGAGCTGTCCGCCGCGACCAGCGCCGGCAGATTGGTCTCGCCGATGATCGTCACGCCGTGCTTTTTCACCGTCTGGCCGGCTTCGGTCAGCGGGCAGTTGCCGCTGACGCCGTCGGCACCGCGCCCGGCGGCCATGTCGACGATGACCGAGCCCGGCTTCATGGCCTTGACCATGTCCTCGGTGACGAGCACCGGCGCCGCGCGGCCCGGGATCAGCGCCGTCGAGATGACGATGTCGGCCTGCGCGACGCGCTTGGCGACTTCGATCTTCTGGCGGTCCAGCCAGCTCTGCGGCATCGGGCGGGCGTAGCCGCCGACACCTTCTGCGGCTTCCTTCTCCTCGGGCGTCTCGTAAGGCACCTCGATGAACTTGGCGCCCAGCGACTCGACCTGCTCCTTGACGCTCGGACGAACGTCGGAGGCCTCGATGACCGCACCCAGGCGCTTGGCCGTGGCAATCGCCTGCAGGCCGGCGACGCCGACGCCCAGGATGACGACCCGCGCGGCCTTGATCGTGCCGGCCGCGGTCATCAGCATCGGGAACAGGCGCTGGTACTGGTCAGCGGCCATCATCACGGCCTTGTAGCCGCCGATGTTGGCCTGGCTGGACAGCACGTCCATGCTCTGCGCCCGCGTCGTGCGCGGCGCGGCTTCGAGCGCGAAGGCGGTGAGGCCGGCGCTCGCCAGCGCTTGCAGCCCGGGCTTGTCGAACGGGTTCAACATGCCCACCAGCGCCGTGCCGGGCTTCATCAGCGCGAGCTCTTCGGCGTCCGGGCTGCGCACCTTGAGCACCAGCTCGCAGCCGAACGCACCGGCGCGGTCGCAGATCTCCGCGCCGACGGCCGCGTAGGCCTCGTCCGGCGCACTCGCCGCCACGCCCGCGCCGCTCTGCACCTTCACGGTGTGGCCTTGCGCCTTCAGTTTCTTCGCCGTCTCCGGGGTGACGGCGACACGCGTCTCGCCCTGCGCCGTCTCCAGCGGCACACCGATCAGCATCGGGATCTCCTCGCCTAGTGGTAGTGGTTGCGCCGCCCTTGGCGCAAAGCCCATGAACCTACCACAGGCCTCCGCGGGCCCGGGCGACGCAGCTCAGCTCCGAGCAACCGTGTCGCAGACCCGCCCGCACCCGGGGGGAAGGGTGGTCAGACGCTGCGCCGGCCGCGGGCGGCAGCCGGTTCACCAGTGGCGCACGCGCCCGGTGTCCAGGTGCACGAAGCGCTCCTGCTCGTAGTAGCCGACGCCGCCGGCCTGCAGCGTCATCGCCGCGTCGCGCAGCTCCTTCAGCGGCACGCCGGCCAGGCGCACGTCGATCGCGCGGCCTTCCATGTGCAGGCTGTGGCGCGCGACGCCGCCGCCGCGCGTGGTGCGCAGACGGTCGTTGGTCTCGGGGCAGCGGTAGCCCGAGATGACCTCGAAGACCGCGCTCTCGGTGCCGAGCAGGCTGCGCACGCGGTGCAGCAGCTCGAAGAGCTGCGGGTCGATGAGGCCGACGCTGCCGGTGTAGTGGTCGCGCAGGAAGCGGTTCAGCGTGCCCAGCGCCGCCGGCACGAACTGGCTGTCCACCGCGTAGACCAGGTCCAGCGACTCGCCGGTGTGGGTGTGGTTCATCGCCAGCGCGCGCGGGCCGGGCAGGGCGGCCAGCGCCGGGCGTGTGGCGGCGGCCACCGGCAGCACGCCGACGGCCAGCTTGGCGCCGTGGCGCAGGAAACGGCGGCGGTCCTGATTGCGCATCATGGTCCTCCTCGTCAGTCGGCGCGGGCGGGCGCGGCGCGTTCGCGCAGCGCGGCCTGCAGGCGCGGGTCCTGACGGTAGATATCGTCGAAGAAAAAGACGCGCCCGTCCTTGACGAGCGCGGTGCCGTAGGCGATCAGCACGCGCACCGGCGTCGTCAGCCGCAGCGTGCGCGACTCGCCGGCGTCCATCGCCTCGCGGATGCGCGCCTCGGGCCAGTCGGGCATGTCCTGCAGCACGAACATCGCCAGCGCCAGCGGGTCCTCGACACGCACGCAGCCGTGGCTGAAGTCGCGCCGGTCGCGCGCGAACAGCCCCGTCGACGGCGTGTGGTGCAGGTAGATCTGCTCGGCGTTCGGGAAGACGAACTTGATGTCGCCGAGCGCGTTGCGCGGCCCGGGCCGCTGGCGGATGCGCCAGCGCCCGGCGGCCAGCGCGTCCAGCGCCTCGGCCGAGGCCTCGCCGTGCACGCTGCCGTCGCCGGCGACGAACTCGAAACCTTCGCGCGCCAGATAGCCCGGGTCGCGGCGGAGCTTGGGCAGCGTCTCGGCGCGCACGATCGACGGCGGCACGTTCCAGTAGGGGCTGAACTCGACGGCGCGCAGCTCGGCGTCGATCAGCGGCGTGCGTTTGTCCAGCGCCTGGCCGACGACGACGCGCATGCGCTGCACGATGTCGATGCGTCCGTCCTGGACTTCGTAGGCGCGCAGCACGAACTCCGGGATGTTGACGACGACCATGCGCCGCGATTCGAGCAGCGGCGTCCAGCGCAGCCGTTCCAGCGCCAGCGCCAGCTGCTCGGCTCGCGCTGCCGGCTTCACCTCCAGCCGCGAGAAGGTCGCCGCGCCGATGACGCCGTCGGCGCTGACGCCGTGGCGCTCCTGGAAGCGGCGCACGCCGCCGGCCAGCGGTTCGGCGTAGACCGCGCCGGCGTGCGTGCCGGCCGGCAGGTCGCCGAGCGCGACCAGGCGCGCGGCGAGTGCCGGCAGGCCGGACCAGGCGGCACCGGGTTCGAGCTTGCGCGTGCGGCCAACGGTCGGCAGCGGCGGCAGCGGCGCGGCCCAGGCCGGGTCGTGCTCCAGCGCGCGGTAGCGCGCCAGCGCCTGGCGCAGCTCGGCGTACTGCGGCAGCACTGGCTCGGCGCGGCGCACGGCCAGCGCCAGCGAGCCGGCGGCCAGGCCGGCGTCGAGCGCGGCGCGCGCGTCGAAGGGCGCGCGTTCGGGCAGCGCCAGCGTCGGGTACAGCGCGTGCGGGTCGAGCCGGCCACGGTGCAGGTCGGCCAGGTAGCGTCGCATCGTGACGTCGAGCTCGGCTTCCAGCCGCGTCGCCAGCTCGGGTGAGGGTGCGCGCGTGGCGGCGTCCAGCGCCTGGGCCAGCGCCGCGGCGTGGTAGTCCTCGGCGACGAGACCGTGTTCGGGCGCGGCGGCCACCAGCGTAGCGGCTTCACGGGCCAGCGGTCCGGGGCGTGAGCCGGCGTCGAACCAGGGCGAGGCCTGAGCCGCGGCGGCGGCGATCACGAGGGCGAAGGCGGCGGCGCGGCGCGCGGTCGGGGCAAGGCGCATGCGGCGATTTTCCGCCCGGGCCGGCGGCCGGGCCAGCGTCGCCATGGTGACGGCGCGACGCCCGGGGGCGCCGCAGAATGGCCCGCAGACCACCCCGAGGAGCCCGCCATGGCCAAAGCCTTCATCGTCGCCGCGCTGCGCACGCCGTGCGGGCGTCGCAACGGCCGCCTGAGCGGCTGGCATCCGGCCGACCTGGCGGCGCAGGTCATCGACGCGCTGGTCGCACGCTGCGGCGTCGACCCGGCGGCGGTCGACGACGTCATCCTCGGCTGTGTCGGCCAGGTCGGCGAGCAGGCGGCCAACGTCGCGCGCAACGCGGTGCTGGCCTCGTCGCTGCCCGAGTCGGTGCCCGGCACGACGGTCGACCGTCAGTGCGGCTCGTCGCAGCAGGCGCTGCATTTCGCCGCCCAGGCGGTGATGTCGGGCACGATGGACTGCGTCATCGCCGGCGGCGTCGAAAGCATGTCGCGCGTGCCGATGGGCCTGCCGATGGAGCTGCCGCGCCAGGCCGGCTTCGGGCATTACGTCAGCCCGGCGATCGCCGCGCGTTACCCGGGCGCCGAGTTCAGCCAGTTCGTCGGCGCCGAGATGATGGCCGCGCAGTACGGCCTGGCGAAACCGGCGCTGGACGCCTGGGCGCTGCAGAGCCACCAGCGCGCCGCAGCCGCCACGCGCGACGGCGCTTTCGCCGCCGAGATCCTGCCGCTGGCCGTGCGCCGTGCCGACGGCGCTGTCGAAGCCGAGCCGTTCGCCGCCGACGAAGGCATCCGCGCCGACGCCAGCGCCGAGAGCATCGCCGGCGTGCGCCTGCTGCGCGAAGGCGGCAGCATCACCGCCGCCAACGCCAGCCAGATCGCCGACGGCGGCAGCGGCGTGCTGGTCGTTAACGAACGCGGCCTGCGCGCGCTGGGCCTGGCGCCGCTGGCGCGCATCCACACGATGACGGTCATCGGCCACGACCCGGTGATCATGCTGGAGGCGCCGATCCCGGCTACCGCGGTGGCGCTGAAGAAGGCCGGGCTGGCGCTGGACGACATCGACTGCTTCGAGGTCAACGAGGCCTTCGCCTCGGTGCCGCTGGCCTGGCTGCAGGCCACCGGCGCCGACCCCGCGCGGCTCAACGTGCACGGCGGCGCGATCGCGCTCGGCCACCCGCTGGGCGCCTCGGGCACGCGGCTGATGGCGACGCTGCTGCACGCGCTGCGCCGCCGCCGCGGGCGCTGGGGTCTGCAGACGATGTGCGAAGGCGGCGGTCTGGCCAACGTCACGATCGTGGAGCGGCTGTGAGCGGGCCTCTGACGGGCCTGCGCGTCATCGAGTTCGCCGGCCTCGGCCCGGCGCCGTTCGCCGCGATGGTGCTCGCCGACCTGGGCGCCGAGGTGCTGCGCATCACGCGCCCGGGTGTCGAGCCCGACCCGCGCGACGTCACGACACGCAGCCGCGCGGCGCTGGCACTGGACCTGCGCGACCCCGATGGCGCCGCCGCGGCGTTGGCGCTGGCCGCCCGCGCCGACCTGCTGATCGAAGGCTTCCGCCCCGGCGTCATGGAGCGCCTGGGCCTGGGGCCGGACGTCGTGCTGGCGCGCCGGCCCTCGCTGGTCTACGGCCGCATGACCGGCTGGGGCCAGGACGGCCCGCTGGCGCAGGCCGCCGGCCACGACATCGATTACATCGCGATCAGCGGCGCGCTGGCCGCCATCGGCGTGCCCGGCAGGCCGCCGGTGCCGCCGGCCAACTACCTCGGCGACTTCGGCGGCGGCGCGATGCTGCTCGTCGTCGGCCTGCTGGCGGCGCTGCTGGAAGCGCGCGGCTCGGGCCGCGGTCAGGTCGTCGATGCCGCGATGTGCGACGGCGCCGCGCTGCTGTCGGCCTTCATGGTCGGCTGGAAGGCGCAAGGCCTGTGGTCGCGCCCGCGCGGCGAGAACATGCTCGACGGCGGCGCGCACTTCTACGCCTGCTACGAATGTGCCGACGGCCTGCCGATCGCCGTCGGTGCGATCGAGCCGCAGTTCTATGCCGAGCTGCGCCGCCTGGCCGGGCTGACCGACCCGGTGTTCGACGCCCAGCTCGACGCCGGGCGCTGGCCCGAGCTGAAGGACCAGCTCGCCGCCATCTTCCGCACCCGCCCACGCGCCGAGTGGTGCGCGCTGCTCGAAGGCACGGACGCCTGCTTTGCCCCGGTGCTCGACTGGGACGAGGCGCCGCGCCATCCGCACAACGCCGCACGCGGCAACTGGCTCGAGGCCGGCGGCGTGATGCAGCCGGCGCCGGCACCCCGTTTCTCGCGCACCGCGGCACGAAACCCCGAACCCCCGACGGCGACGACGCTCGCCGCCGCGCTGGCCGCGTGGCCGGCGCGCTGACCCCCGAGAGAGCACCACGATGGACTTCGAATACAGCCCCGAGAACCTGGAGATGCAGCGCACGCTGCGCCGCTTCCTCGACGAGGAGGTGCTGCCGCGCAACCGCGACTGGCACCGCATCGCCGACGAAGGCCGCTACCCGCTGGAGGTCGTCGAGCCGCTGAAGGCGAGGGCACGCGAGCTCGGCCTGTGGAACCTGTTCCTGCCCGGGCTGAAGGCCGACGAACCCGGTACCGCGCTCAGCAACCTGGAGTACGCGCCGCTGGCCGAGCTGATGGGCCGCATCGGCTGGGCCTCCGAGGTCTTCAACTGCAACGCGCCGGACACCGGCAACATGGAGCTGCTGCATCTGTTCGCCACGCCGGAACAGCACGAGCGCTGGCTGAAACCGCTGCTGGCCGGCGAGATCCGCTCGTGTTTCTCGATGACCGAGCCCGACGTCGCGAGCTCCGACGCGACCAACATCGAGACCACGATCCGCCGCGACGGCGATCATTACGTCGTCAACGGCCGCAAGTGGTTCTCCACCGGCGCCGCGCACCCAAACTGCAAGGTCGCCGTCGTGATGGGCGTCACCGACGAGCGCCCCGACGCCGACCGCCACCGCCGCCACTCGATGATCCTCGTGCCGCTGGACACGCCCGGCGTGCAGGTGGTGCGCAACGTCGCCGTGCTGTCGCACGTCGCGCCCGACGGCCACTGCGAGATCGTCTACCGCGACGTGCGCGTCCCGGTCGCCAACCTGCTCGGCGAGGAGGGCAGCGGCTTCGCGCTCGCCCAGGCGCGGCTGGGCCCGGGGCGCGTGCACCACTGCATGCGCACGATCGGCCAGTGCGAGCTGGCGATCGAGATGATGTGCGAGCGTGCGCTGGAGCGCCGCGCCTTCGGCCGCCACCTCGCCGACTTCGCCAACATCCAGGACTGGATCGCGCTGTCGCGTGTCGAGGTCGACCAGGCGCGGCTCTTGGTGCTGCGGGCTGCGGCCAAGATGGACCGCGCCGGCAACCAGGCGGCGCGCATCGACGTCTCGGCGATCAAGCTCGTCGCCGCGCAGCTGCACCAGCGCGTGCTCGACCGCGCGATCCAGGTCTTCGGCGCGATGGGCCTGACACCCGACACACCGCTGGCGCAGATGTTCAGCTGGGGCCGCGCGATGCGCTTCTTCGACGGCCCTGACGAGGTGCACTGCCGCGTCATCGCGCGCGACGAACTCGCCAAGGCCAAGGCGCGGCGCGGCTCGACGGCGGCCTATTACCTGATCGGCTGATCGTTTCAGAAATCGTTTCACGCGGGGCGCATGAAATGATCTAATTCCTTGTCGCCAAAAGACTAGATGGCGATGAGGATCGTTTCATCGTGCTCCCGCTCGTCGACTTCCTGCGGCGCCGCGGCCGGCAGCCGGCCGGCGCGCTCGCCGAACAGCTGGGCATCAGCCGCGCGACGCTGATGCGGGCCGTGCGCGCCGCTGGCGACGAGCTCGTCGTGCGCGGTGCCGCGCGCCGCACCCAGTACGCCGCGCGCCGGGCGCTGCGCGGGCAGGCGGCGCCGCTGCCGGTCTACCGTGTCGACGCCGAGGGCACGCCTCGGCAGATCGCCTGGCTGCACCTGACGGCGCCCGACGGCTCGGCGCTCGAGATGCTGCAGCCGCTGGGCTGGCCGCTGGACGAGGCTGCGCGCGACGGCTGGTTCGACGGCCTGCCGTACCCGCTGCAGGACTTGCGCCCGCAAGGCTTTCTCGGCCGCGCCTTCGCTCGCCATCACGCGGCCACGCTGCAGGTCGCCGAGGACCCCGCGGCCTGGAGCGACGACGACACGCTGCACGCGCTGTCGCTGCTGGGCGAGGACGCGCCGGGCGACCTGATCGTCGGCGAAGCGGCCTGCCGTCGCTGGCTGCAGCGTGTGCGCGCCGCGCGTGCCGGCGAGGCCCAGGCGCCGCTGCGCGAGGCGGAGCTGGCGCAGGCCTATCCCGCGCTGGCCGACGCCGCGATGGCCGCCGGCCTGCCGGGCTCGTCGGCCGGCGGCGAGTTCCCGAAGTTCACGGCCTGGCGCGAAGGCGCCGACGGCCGGCCGCAGGCCGTGCTCGTCAAGTTCAGCGGCTCTGACGACTCGCCCGGCACACGGCGATGGTCCGACCTGCTGGTCTGCGAGCACCTGGCCGGCGGCGTGCTGGCGGCGCTCGGCCTGGCGGCGGCCGTCTCGCGCATCGTGCAGGCCGGCGGGCGGACCTTCCTGGAAGTCGAACGTTTCGACCGCCACGGCGCGCTGGGCCGCTCGGGGCTCGTGTCCTGGGGGGCGCTCAACGGCGAGTGTTTCGGCCTCGCCGGGCGCTCCTGGGCCGAGGCTGGGCGCGCGCTGGCGGCACGCGGCTGGCTGTCTGCAGACGAGGTTCAGGCGCTGGCGCGGCTGTGGCAGTTCGGCCGGCTGCTGGCCAACACCGACATGCACGACGGCAACCTGTCGTTCCGGCCCGGCGAAGCCGGCGCTGCGCCACTGGCCATCGCGCCGGTCTACGACATGCTGCCGATGCTCTACGCGCCGGCGCGCGGCGTCGAACTGCCGCCGCGCGAGTACCGGCCCGAACTGCCGCTGCCGCAGGACGCCGCGGCCTGGCAGGCGGCGGCGCCGGTGGCACTGGCCTTCTGGCAACGTGCCGCGGCCGACGAGCGCATCAGCGCCGGGTTCCGCAGCGTCTGCGCCGAGAACGTCCGCCGGCTGGCAGCGCTGCTGGGCTGAATCCGGATGCCGCTCGCGCCGGGCCTGGGCTAGGCTGGCCGCTCGACACCAGACCGGAGACCCGATGATCCTCGACGACGACCACCGCGCGGTGCAGGACGCGGTGCGCGCCTACGTGCAGGACCGCATCGCGCCGCACGCGGCCGAGTGGGACCGTGCCCACACCTTCCCGCGCGAGGCGCTGGCGGGACTCGCCGAACTCGGCTGCTACGGCGTCGCCGTGCCGGCCGAACACGATGGCGCCGGGCTGGACTATCTGGCGCTGTCGCTGATCCTGGAAGAGATCGCCGCCGGCTGCGGCGCCACCAGCACCATCGTCAGCGTCAACAACTGCCCCGTCTGCAGCATCCTGATGGCCTGGGGCGACGAGGCGCAGAAGGAGCGCTGGCTGCGCCCGCTGGCGCGCGGCTCGATGCTCGGCGCCTTCTGCCTGACCGAGCCGCAGGTCGGCTCCGAGGCCTCGGGGCTCAAGACCACGGCGCGGCGCGACGGCGACGATTACGTCATCGACGGCGTCAAGCAGTTCATCACCAGCGGCAAGAACGGCGACGTCGCGATCGTCGTCGCCGTCACCGACAAGGACGCGGGCAAGAAGGGCTTCAGCGCCTTCCTGGTGCCGACCTCGACGCCGGGCTACGTCGTCGCCCGGCTCGAGGACAAGATGGGCCAGCACGCCAGCGACACGGCGCAGATCGTCTTCGAAGGCTGCCGCGTGCCGGCGGCGAACCGCATCGGCGCCGAAGGCGAGGGCCTGAAGGTCGCGCTGTCGGGGCTGGAAGGCGGACGCATCGGCATCGCCTCGCAGTGCGTCGGCATGGCGCGCGCGGCGCTGGAGGCGGCCACCGCCTATGCCAAGGAGCGCGTCGCCTTCGGCAAGCCGATCTTCGAGCACCAGGCGGTGCAGTTCCGCCTCGCCGACGCGGCGACGCAGATCGAGGCCGCGCGCCAGCTGGTGCACCATGCGGCGGCACTGAAGGACGCGGGCCAGCCCTGCCTGAAGGAAGCGGCGATGGCCAAGCTCTTCGCCAGCGAGATGGCCGAGCGTGTCTGCAGCACCGCGATCCAGACCTTCGGCGGCTACGGCTACGTCAACGACTTCCCGGTCGAGCGCATCTACCGCGACGTGCGTGTCTGCCAGATCTACGAAGGCACGAGCGACGTGCAGCGCATCCTGATCGGCCGCGCGCTGGCCTGAAGGCTTCAGCGCGGCACGAGGAAGGTCGACTTCTCGCGCCGCGACAGCGCCGGCTGGCCGTCTTGCGCGGCCGCGCTCAGCACGAAGACCACCGGCACCGACTGCCCGGCCAGCGGCGCCGCGGTCTCGGCCGGCAGGCGCAGGCGCACGACGACCTGAGCGGCGCCGGCGGCGTCGACCGTGATCGGCTGGGCGTCGACCACCAGCCCGGCCGGGCCTTCGGCCGTGACGGCGAGCTTCTGCGGGTGTTCGCTGCGGTTCGTCACCTGCAGCCGGTAGACGTTCTCGATCGCGCCGTTGTCGACCAGGCGCGCCAGCGTGCTGCGGTCCTTCAGCACGTCGAACTGGAACGGGCTGCGCAGCGCCAGGCTGGCGGCGAAGGCCAGCGTCAGCGCCGACAGCAGCGCGCCGTAGATCAGCACCCGCGGGCGCAGCACGCGGCGCAGCGTCTCGCGCCGGCTCCAGCCGCCGGCCACCGCGTTCTCAGTCGAGTAGCGGATCAGCCCGCGTGCGTAGCCCATCTTGTCCATCACGCCGTCGCAGGCGTCGATGCAGGCGGCGCAGCCGATGCATTCGTTCTGCAGGCCGTTGCGAATGTCGATGCCGGTCGGGCAGACCTGCACGCACAGCGTGCAGTCGACGCAGGAGCCCAGCCCCAGCGCGCCGGTGTCGGCTTTCTTCGAGCGCGCGCCACGCGGTTCGCCGCGGCCGCTGTCGTAGGCGATGACCAGCGAGTCGCGGTCGATCATCGCGCTCTGGAAACGTGCGTAGGGGCAGATGTACTTGCACATCTGCTCGCGCAGCAGGCCGGCGTTGCCGTAGGTGAAGGCGCCGTAGAACAGCGTCCAGAAGGCGCTCCAGCCGCCGATGTTGCCCTGCAGCGTCGCCGGCACGAACTCGCGGATCGGCGTGAACCAGCCGACGAAGGTCAGGCCGGTGACGAGGCTGAACACGGTCCACGCGGCGATCTTGCCGCTGCGGCGCGCGATCTTGCCGGCGCTCCACGGCGCGCGGTCCAGGCGCATGCGCGCCAGGCGGTCGCCTTCGAACTGGCGCTCGATCCACATGAAGATCGAGGTGTAGACCGTCTGCGGGCAGGCGTAACCGCACCACAGCCGGCCGGCGACCGCGGTGAAGAAGAACAGCGCCAGCGCCGACAGCACCAGCAGCGCGGCGAGGTAGATCAGGTCCTGCGGCACGAGGACCAGGTCGAAGAGGTAGAAGCGTTGCGCGTCGATGTCGAACAGCACCGCCTGGCGGCCGCCGATCTCCAGCCACGGCAGGCCGTAGAAGAAGAGCTGCGTCAGCCAGACGAAGACCCAGCGCCAGGTGGCGTAGCGGCCGCTGACGGCGCGGGCGTAGATCGGCTGGCGCTTCTGGTACAGCGACACGACTTCCGGCGCCCCGGCGGCAGCGGCGACGGGGCGGATCGGGATCACGCGGGCATCGGGCAACTTCGTCACGGGCACTCCGGAGCGCCGCCGCGTCGCCGCGACGGCCGGGGGAACAACGGGGAAACGCTCAGCGCTTCAGCTCGGCGCGCTTGACCTTGACCGCGGCCCAGGCCTCGGCGTCGGGCAGCGCGGCGTGCGAGCGCGTGATCGCCGGCCAGGCGCGCGCCAGCTCGGCGTTCAGCGCCACGAAGTCCTGCTGGTCGCCGGGCACGTCCTCGTCGGCGTAGATCGCCTGCACCGGGCACTCGGGCACGCAGACCGCGCAGTCGATGCAGTCCTCGGGGTCGATGGCGAGGAAGTTCGGCCCTTCGCGGAAGGCGTCGGTCGGGCAGACGTCGACGCAGTCCGTGTACTTGCAGCGGATGCAGGACTCGGTGACGACGAAGGTCATCGCCGGCTCAGCCGCAGCAGCGGCCGCCCGAGCAGCACGAGCCGGCAGCTTCGGCCGGCACGGCCTTGCGGATCTCCAGCTGCCAGACCTCGGGGCCGTCTTCCAGGTAGGCGACGGCGAAGCTGCCCGGGAAACGCTCGTGCAGCTGGCGCTGCAGCGGCGACGGGTCGTGGTTGTTGACCAGCAGCAGGCCGTCACCGGCGGCCAGCGCCTGCAGGCGCGAGAAGACCAGCGGGTGGCGTTCGGCGGGGGCGACGGGGCGCAGGTCCAGAACGGAGGGGCTCGGGAAACTCATGGTCGGCGCAAAGATGTATGACGCGAGCAGATTAACCGAGGTCAAGCACTAAAGCAACTCGCCAAATACACCTTTATGCACGGAAACCGCCATCAGCCGTTGGCCGGGTCAGCTCTTGCGGCCCCAGCGCTGCATCGCCTCGAGCAGCGCGGCGCGCGACACCGGCTTGGCGAGGTGGGCGTTGCAGCCGGCCTCGCGGCTGTCGCGCACGTCCTCGTCGTAGGCGTTGGCCGTCAGCGCGACGACCGGCGTGCGCGGCAGGCCGCGCTGGGCCTCCAGGCGGCGCAGCTCGCGGGTCGCCGACAGCCCGTCCAGCCGCGGCATCTGCACGTCCATGAAGACCAGGTCGTAAGCCTCGGCGGCCAGCCGCACCAGGGCTTCGTGGCCGTCGGCGGCGACGTCGAGCCGGCCGACGTGGCCGGTGAGCATCGCGCTGACGATGTAGACGTTGAGCTCGTTGTCCTCGGCCAGCAGCACGCGTTCGAGCCACACCGCCGGGGGCGCCAGTGCCGGCGTCGCGTCGCGCAGGGGCGCCGGCGGTTCTGCGGGCGGCGTCTCGTGCTCGGTCAGCGGCAGCTCGAGCGTGAAGGTCGAGCCGACGCCGCGTTCGCTGGCCAGCCGCACGTCGCCGCCCATGCGCTGCGCCATCGCGCGCGTGATCGCCAGCCCCAGCCCGGTGCCGCCGTAGTCGCGCGAGATGCGTTCGTCGGCCTGCACGAACGGCTCGAAGACCAGCGCCTGCTGCTCGGGCGCGATGCCGATGCCGGTGTCGTGCACGACGAAGGCGATGCGGCCGCCGCCGGTGCGCGCCACGCGCAGCGATACCTCGCCCCGGGGCGTGAACTTGATCGCGTTGCCGATCAGGTTGGTCAGCGCCTGTTCGATGCGGCGGCGGTCGCCGATCACCCAGGCCGGCAGGTCCTCGGCGAGTTCGACGACGAAACGCAGCCCCTTGTGTTCGGCACGCGGGCGCAGCAGATGCTCGACCGCGGCGATCGAGACCCGCAGCGCGAAGGGCTCGCTCGCCAGCTCCAGATGGCCGGCTTCGATCTTGCCGAGGTCCAGCAGGTCGTCGATCAGCGCCGCCAGCGTCTGCCCGGCGTGGCGGAAGACGTCGACGTGACGGCGCTGCTCCGCCGACAGCGCGGTGCCGGCCATCAGGTCGGCGACGCCGAGCACGGCGTTCAGCGGCGTGCGGATCTCGTGGCTGACGGTGGCCAGGAAAGCCGACTTGGCGGCGCTGGCGCGCGCCGCGACCTCGCGTTCCAGCGCCAGCCGGCGTTCGCATTCCGACTGCTCGCGGCGCTGCTGCACCAGCAGCGCGACCAGCGCCGCCGGCACCGCGGTCAGCGGCGCGGCCAGCGGCAGGCCGATCGCGGCCGACTGCATCGCGACCACGGCCGCTGCGACGAGCACCAGCACGACGCCGGCCGACGCCGCCAGCAGCAGCCGCGTGCCGGCGCGCGTTGTCGCCGCGGCCAGCGCCGGCAGCAGCGCGAAGATGACGAGCGCGGCCTGCAGCAGCCAGGGCGCGGGCCGCACGAGGCGGTCGTCGCGCAGCGCGGCATAGGTCTGCGCCGCGATCTCGGTCGCGTCGGCCTGCCCGGCGACGGTCATCGTGCGCCCGGCCAGCAGCGCGCTGCTGCCAACGAAGACGACGCGGCCGCGCAGCGCCTGGGCGAGCGCGTGGCCGCCGGGCAGGGCGTCGGGGCCGGCGCTGGCCAACGTCCAGGCGTCGCGGTACGAGATGCGTGCCACGCTGCCCTGCGGCGCCAGCAGCGGCCGCACGCGGCCCTGCGCATCGACCGGCCAGCGGCCGTCGACATGGCCGCCGGCGGCGATCAGCGCCGCCAGCGCGATGCCCGGCAGGCGCTCGCTGCCGGCGGCGTGCCACAGCGGCACGCGGCGCAGCACGCCGTCGTCGTCCAGCGGCGTCGTCACCACGCCCAGCCGCAGCGCCGCCGGGTTGGCCGGCTGCACCGAGGCGGCGGGCAGCAGCAGCTCGCGCCAGCGCTGCGCGGCCGGCTCTCCGTCGGCGGCGGGCGAGGCGGCCATCGCGTCGATGCCGGCGGCGGCCAGCACCACCGGTGCACCGGGTACGCCCAGCGTGTCGGCGAGCTTGCGGTTGTCGAGCTTGCGGCCGTCGGCCGTGTGGCCGTCGGCGCTGGGGCCGCTGACCGGGCGGCCGTCGATGGTGTCGCGGCGTTCGGCCAGCAGCAGTTGCAGCACGACGGCACGCACGCCGTGGCGGCGCAGGCCGTCGATCAGCAGTGCGTGCGTGTCGCGTGTGTACGGCCAGGCGCCGTTGCCTTTCAGTTCCTCGATCGAGCGGTCGTCGGCGTCGACGATCTGCACGCCGGCCGGCGCGTCGGCCGGGGCGGCGAGGCGCTGCGCCCAGTCTTCCAGCGGCTGCGACCACCAGGTCTGCAGCGGTGACAGCGCCACCACCAGGGCGGCGAGCAGGCCGGCGGCGGGGATGCTCCAGCGGCGTGGGTCGAGCCTCAATGCAGCCACAACAGCGCCGGCAACAGCCACCACCAGCGCCAGGCCCGCGGCACCTCGAACTGCTGCGCCGCGCCCCAGCCGCCGGCCCGGCCGTCGGCACCGACGGCACGCACGCGCACGTGGTACAGGCCGGCGCCCGACGGCTCGAAGCTCCAGGCCGGCGTATCGGTACGGCCTTCGGCCACCGGCTCGGCGAAGCCGGCGTCGCGTGCGACCTGGATCTCGTAGTGCACGCCCGGGCGCGGCGACGCCGGCCAGGCGAGCGAGACGCGATCGGACCCGGCGTCGGCCTTCGGCGGCTCGGCCGGCGGTGCCGGCGGCGGTTCGACGACCTGCAGCGCCAGCGGCTCGCCCCAGGGGCCGGCGTCGCCGCCGGCACGCACGCTGCGCAGGCGCCAGACATAGTCGCCGGGCGTGAGTTCGGCTTCGGTCTCGGTGGCCCTCAGCTCGCGGTCGACGAGCGGCGCAGCGAAGTCGGCCGTCGCCGCGATCTGCAAGCGGTAGTGCTCGGCCTCGGGATGACGGGTCCAGCGCAGCAGCACGCGGCCGGCGTCGACGCGCGCGCCCGGTGTCGGCGTCATCGGCATCGGCGGCTCGGGGCGGGCTTTCAGTTCCAACGCGACGCGCGCGTCCAGCCCTTCGAGGCCGTCGGCGGCGATGGCGCGCACGCGCAGTTCGTAGCGGCCGTCGGGCAGCTCGTCGGGCCAGTCGGCGGCCGGGCCGTCGAAGCGGCCGTCCAGCCGCAGCCGGCTGTCGCCTTCGGCGTCGAAGACCTGGGCCCGGTAGGCGGCCGCGCCGGGCGTCGGCGTCCAGGCGAAGGCCAGCGGCAGGCGGCCGACAGCCGCAGCCGGCGCCGGCAGCAGCGGCGCCGGCAGCAGCGGCGCGGCAGGCTGCACGCCGCCGCGTGTGGCGACGACGCCCAGCCCGGCGCCGACCGGGCGCGTGCCGGCGGCGACACGGCCTTCCAGCACTTCCAGCCGCGTGCCGGCGTCGTCCGTGCGGGCGCGGAACTCGGTGCCGCGCACCGCGAGGTTGACGACCGGGGTGCGGATCTGCAGCCGCGGCCGCGGCGGCGCCGCCGGCCGGGTCTGCACGCTGGCTTCGGCACCGCCGCTGTCCAGCCGCAGCCGCGACTCGCGGTAGGCGCTGGCGCCGCGACGCAGCAAGGCCTCGATGCGCAGCCTGCTGCCGGGCTCGACCAGCAGCCGGGAACCGTCGTCGAAACGCAGCACGGCCGAGGCCGAACGTGGGCCGGTGGCGATCTCGTCACCGTCGGCGACACGTTCGCCCGAGGCCAGCGGCCGCGGCGCCTCGTCGGGGCGCCGCAGTTCGACCTCGCCGTGAACGAACAGCACCTCGGCCTCGACCGGCCGCGAGCGCAGCCAGGCGACCGGGATCTGCAGTGTCTGGCCGACCGGCAGCCGGCGCGGGTCGGCGACCTCGTTGCGCTGCTGCAGCGCCTGCCAACCGATGCCGGGGCGCAGCAGCCGGGCCTGCAGCGCGATCAGCGTGTCGCCCTGGCGCACGCGGTAGGCCCACACGGGGCCGTCGCCGGCGGCCTGCACCGGAGAACTCAACGCGACGAGGGCCAGCAGACCGGGCAGGGCGCCGCGGTGCATCGAGAGGTACGACATGCCGTGCGACCGACGACCCGAAGCCGTCGCGTAGGGATGCGACGGATTCTACGGGTCGGACCTGATCCCGGCGATCAGCTCATGACGCGATGGCGGCCTGTGCGGCGGCCAGGCGCGCGATCGGCACGCGGAACGGCGAGCAGCTGACGTAACGCAGCCCGGCGCGGTGGAAGAACGCGATCGAGGCCGGGTCGCCGCCGTGTTCGCCGCAGACGCCGAGCTCGATGTCGGGCCGCGTCGCGCGGCCCTTGGCCACCGCCATCTCGACGAGCTGGCCGACGCCCTTCTGGTCGATCGAGCGGAACGGGTCGTGCTCGTAGAGCCCGAGCTTCAGATAGCGCGGCAGGAAGCTGCCCGCGTCGTCGCGCGAGAAGCCCATCGTCATCTGCGTCAGGTCGTCGGTGCCGAAGGAGAAGAACTCGGCATTGCGGGCGATGCTGTCGGCGACCAGCGCCGCGCGCGGGGTCTCGATCATCGTGCCGAGCATCCAGTGCACGGTCTCGCCGCGTTCGGCGAAGACCTGCTCGGCGACGCGGCGGATCACCGCCGCCTGCTGGTCGAGCTCGCGGATCGTGCCGACCAGCGGCACCATGATCTCGGGCACGACGGCCGTGCCGCGCGCCTTGGCGTTGAGCGCCGCCTCGAAGATCGCGCGCGCCTGCATCTCGGTGATCTCGGGGAAGCTGATGCCCAGCCGGCAGCCGCGGTGGCCGAGCATCGGGTTGAACTCGTGCAGTTCCTCGACACGCATCTTGATGCGCCCCAGCGAGACACCCATGTCGCGTGCCATCGCCAGCTGGCCGGCGTCGTCGTGCGGCACGAACTCGTGCAGCGGCGGGTCGAGCAGGCGGATCGTCACCGGCAGCCCGTCCATCTCGCGGAACAGGCCCTCGAAGTCGCTGCGCTGCATCGGCAGCAGCTTGGCCAGCGCCTTGCGGCGGCCGGCCTCGTCCTCGGCGAGGATCATCTGGCGCACCGCGATGATGCGGTCGCCCTCGAAGAACATGTGCTCGGTGCGGCACAGGCCGATGCCGGTGGCGCCGAACCTGCGCGCGACGGCGGCCTCCTCGGGCGTGTCGGCGTTGGTGCGGATCTCGAGCTTGCGGTACTTGTCGGTCAGCGCCATCAGCTTGCCGAAGTCACCCGACAGCTCGGCGTCGCGCGTGGCGATGCGGCCGAAGTAGACCTCGCCGGTGGAGCCGTTCAGCGAGATCCATTCGCCTTCGGCGTAGACCGTGCCGTCGACGGTCATCGTGCGCGCCTTCAGGTCGACGTGCACCGCGCCGCAGCCGCTGACGCAGCACTTGCCCATGCCGCGTGCGACGACGGCGGCGTGCGAGGTCATGCCGCCGCGCGCGGTGAGGATGCCCTTGGCGACGCTCATGCCGCGCAGGTCCTCTGGCGAGGTCTCCTGGCGCACCAGGATGACGTCGCGGCCGCGCTGGCACCAGGCCTCGGCTTCGTCGGCGAAGAAGACGATCTGGCCGGTGGCCGCGCCCGGCGAGGCCGGCAGGCCGCGTGCGATCGGCCTGGCCTGGGCCAGCGCGCGCGGGTCGAACACCGGGTGCAGCAGGTCGTTCAGGCGGTCGGGCGTGACACGTTCGAGCGCGGTCTTCTCGTCGATCATGCCCTGCTCGAGCATCTCCATCGCGATGCGCACCATCGCCGCGCCGGTGCGTTTGCCGTTGCGCGTCTGCAGCATCCACAGCCGGCCTTCCTGGATCGTGAACTCCAGGTCCTGCATGTCGCGGAAGTGGTTCTCCAGCCGCGTCTCGGCCTCGATCAGCTGGCGGTACAGCTCGGGCATCAGCTCCTCGAGCGAGGGGTACTTCTCGGCGCGTTCGGCTTCGGAGACCAGCGCCAGCTCGGCCCAGCGCCGCGAGCCGACCAGCGACACCTGCTGCGGCGTGCGGATGCCGGCGACGACGTCCTCGCCCTGGGCGTTGACGAGGAACTCGCCGTTGAACAGGTCTTCGCCGGTGCCGGCGTCGCGCGTGAAGGCGACGCCGGTGGCGCTGTGGTCGCCGAGGTTGCCGAAGACCATGGCCTGCACGTTGACCGCCGTGCCCCAGGACTCGGGGATGTCGTTCAACTCGCGGTAGACGCGTGCGCGGTCGTTGTTCCAGCTGTCGAAGACGGCGACGATCGCGCCCCACAGCTGTTCCCAGGGGTCGGTCGGGAACTCGCGGCCGATGCGCGCGCGGATCAGCGCCTTGAAGCGCGCCACCAGTTCCTTCAGGTCGGCGGCGTCGAGCTCGGTGTCGAGCTGCACGCCCTTGGCCTCCTTGACCATGTCGATGACGACCTCGAACGGGTCGTGCTCTTCCTTGGACACGGGCTTGAGGCCCATGACGACGTCGCCGTACATCTGCACGAAGCGGCGGTAGGAGTCCCAGGCGAAACGTTCGTTGCCGGCCTTGCGCGCCAGGCCGTCGACGGCCTCGTCGTTGAGGCCGAGGTTGAGGATGGTGTCCATCATCCCGGGCATCGACGCGCGCGCGCCGGAACGCACCGACAGCAGCAGCGGGTCGGCGGCGTCGCCGAAACGTTTGCCCATCTCGGCCTCGACCGAGCGGATGCCGGCCAGGACCTCGTCGCGGATCATCTCCAGCACACGCTCGCGGCCGAGCGCCGTGTAGGCGGTGCAGGCCTCGGTGCTGATCGTGAGGCCGGGCGGCACCGGGATGCCCAGGCGGCACATCTCCGCGAGGTTGGCGCCCTTGCCGCCGAGGAGGTTCTTCATTCCGGCGGCACCTTCGGTGCCATGGGAGCCGAACAGGTAGACGTACTTCGTCGCGGACATGACCGACACCTTTCGGACGGCCGGCGGCGGCCAGCCTCGGCGAACATTCTGCGCAACGCCGTGCGCGCGTCCAGCCCCGCGCTTCAGTACAGCGTGGGCCTGGGTTTTTCAGGGCGAGGTCGGCAGGCGCGAGACGTAGTCGGCCAGTGCCGCCAGCTCGCTGAAGCTGAAGCCGCGGATCGTCTCGACCATCTTCGGATCGGCGTTGCCGCGCACGCCGTCGCGGATGTAGACCAGCTCGCGCAGCAGGTACTCGTAATGCTGCCCGTTCAGGCGCGGGTAGAAGCGCGCGGCGTCGCCGCTGCCGTCGGGGCCGTGGCAGCTCGTGCACTGCGCCTCGTAGACGCGGCGGCCCTGGGCGAGCTCGGTGCCGGCGCCGCGGCCGTTGGTCGGCGGCGAGGGCAGCGCCGCGAGGTAGGCGGCGATGTCGACGACGTCCTGCGTACCGACCAGCGCCTCGTCGATGAAGGGCCGCATCTTGGGGTTGAAGCGCCGGCCGGAACGGATGTCGAGCATCTGCTTGACGAGCACGCTCGCGTGCTGGCCGGCCAGCCGCGGGTAGCTGCCGTCGGTGCGGCCCAGCGCGTTGGGCAGGTGGCAGCCCTGGCAGACCTCGTAGGCGGCCCGGCCGCGGGTGGCGTCGGCGTGCCGGCCCAGGGCCTGCACACGTTCGTCGCGTTCGGCGCTGCCGGCGTCGGGCGGCGCCGCGAGCGACGCGGACCAGGCCCAGACCAGCGCCAGCGGCGCGAGGCGGCCGATGCGGCGCAGCTTCATGCGTTCTCCTCGGGTTGCGGGGCTCATGGCAGCGTGGCGAGGTATTCGGCGACGGCGGCGATCTCGTCGTCGCTCAGGCGTTCGGCCACGGTGCGCATCACCCTGGCCTTGTCGTTGCCGCGGGCGCCGTTCTTGAAGGCGCGCAGCTGCGCCGCCGTGTACGCCGCATGCTGGCCGGCCAGGCGCGGATAGCGTTCGTTGCCCGCCGCGCCCGGCTGGTGGCAGCCGACGCAGGCCGGGACGCCGGTGCCGGTGTTGCCGTCGCCGAAGACCGCCTGGCCGGCGGCGACCAGGGCGTCGTTGTCGGCCTTGTTCGGCCCCGGCGATTGGGCGGAGTAATAGGCCGCCAGGCGCGGGATCTCGGCGTCGGGCATGTGTTCCAGCACCGGCGCCATCACGTCGTTGCGGCGCTTGCCGGCGAGGAAGTCGCGCAGCTGCTTCTCCAGGTAGACCGCCTGCTGCGCCGACAGCCGCGGGAACACCGGCACCAGGCTGTTGCCGCCAGGGCCGTGGCAGGCGGCGCAAAGGTTGTCGACGAGCGGCGGGGTGTCGTCGGCCAGGCTGGCCAGCGGCGTCAGCGCCGCGGCAGCCAGCCAGCGCACGAGGGTCTTGCGCGGCGCGGCCATCAGAACATCACCCCGAGCAGCACGCCGAACATCGTCGCGCGGTAGTCCTGCGGGCCGGTGTCCAGGTAGGTCTGCTGGTTGTTCGACGGCGTCGGGTTGGCGGCGACGCCGTCGTAGTGCCAGTCGGCGATGCGGGTCTGCTCCCAGCGCAGCAGCCAGCGGCTGTAGACCTTGGGCGTGTGCGTGACGACGAGGTTGAAGTCCAGCGCGTGCTGGCGGTAGCGCAGGTCGGGCAGGCCCGAGCCGATCAGCGCCAGCGCGGCCAGTTCGGTCTCGGTCGGCGCGCCGCTGGTCACCAGCCCCAGCGCGGCGGCGTTGTAGCTGTAGCCGGTGCTGGTGCGGCCGCTGACGTAGCCGTAATGGGCCTCGAAGCGATAACGGCCGAACTCGTGGTGCAGGCCGAAACCGGCCGAACGTGTCTCGTCCTGCTGTTCGACGGTCCAGCGCCGGCTGTTCGGGTACAGCGGGCTGAAGTCCGAGGCGCTGCCGCACAAGGCCTCGAAGTTGTCGCCGGTGACGACGCCGCTGGAGCCGATGACGCCGATGCCGGCGGCCGCCTGCGCCGCCGTCGGTGTCGCCCGCGTGCTGATCGAGCCGTCGCTGTAGAAGTAGTAGTTGCTGCCGAGCACGCAGGCGTTGGTCTGCAGCCCGGCCTGGTTCATGCGGCTGCGCTGCACGCCGAGCGTCGCCGAGACCGAGGTCTGTGTCGTCGGCTGCCAGTTCCAGTCGGCGTTCAGCGAGTTCAGCTGCTGCGTGCCGCCGCGGCCGTAGGCCGAGCCCGGGTAGCGCTGCTCGCGCGCCAGCGCGGCGAACGACAGGTCCATCGTGTCGTTCAGCGCGCGGTTGTAGCGCGCGTTCAGCGTCGCCGTGTCGCGGTCGGCGAGGTCGAACTTGCGCATCAGGTCGCTGGTGTGGATCCAGCTCGCGGCGTTGACGCCGGTGACGCTGGGCGTCGGCCCGAGCGAGGAGCTGTAGAACGACTCGTAGGGGTCGGCGACGTAGGTGCTGCCGCGCCGTCGTGCGTATTCGCCCGACAGGCGCAGCGTGCCGGCGCCCAGATCGCGGTCGACCCAGCCGGCTTTCAGCCGGTCTTCCCAGGTGTGCTTGCGCTCGCGGTTCTCGCGCTGCACGGTTTCGCGTTCGAGCAGCAGGTTCAGGCTGCGGTGGCGGCCCAGGCGCCAGTCGCCGGACAGGCTGGCGTTGTCCTGCCTCAGCCCGTACTGCGGCGCGCCGATGTTCACGTTGCCGGCGCTGGGCACCAGGCCCAGCGCCTTGATCGCGTCGAGGTCGCAGAGCAGCGTGTCGTAGGCGGTGGCCGCGGTGCCGGCCGGGTTCTGGCCGGCGGTCGCGTTCGGGATCACGAAGACGGCTCCGCTGCCGTCGTTGATCAAACGCCCCCACTGGCCGGTCAGCGGGTTGCAGGCCCAGTACTGCGGCGACTTGTCGATCGTCTCGTAGCGCCGCAGCCGGGCCTTGACGTCGAGCGCCGCCAGCGGCTGCAGCGCCAGCGCGAAGTCGTACAGCCGCGAGTCGATGCGGCGCTCGGCACTGTCGCGTGACAGCGAGGCCAGCGTGTCCCAGGCGCCGCCGGCGACGCCGTTGACGGTTGCGCTGCTCGAGCGTGTCATCGGGATCAGCGTGTCGTCCTGGCGCGACGACGCCAGCGAGACGACACCGGTGAAGCGCGCGTTCGCCCATTCCGGCATCGCGTGCGCGAACTCGCCTTTGAGGTTGAAGTAGTCGTTGTCGGGCGGCAGGTCGAACACCGCCTCGGGGAAGCTGGCGATGCCGTTGGCCGGCGCCAGGAACAGCGGGCTCTCGACGGTCAGCGTGTCGATGCGGTTGCGGAACAGCGATGCCGACATCACGAGGTTGGCGCTGCTGCGCTCGCCGTTCCACTGCAGCCCGGCGTAGACCTCGTGGGTGTCGTAGTCGATCGACTCGGCGGTCTCGACGCCGCCGGTGCCGCCGCCGCCGCCCATCACCATGCCGAAGGGCCGCGCGCCCTGGCGCTTCTCGCTCGCGAAGCTGGCGAACAGCGACAGCGATTCGTCCAGCGGCAGGTCCAGCCGCAGGCCGCCTTTCTGGCGCAGCAGCGACAGCGTGCGCTCGGGCGCGACGAGCGCCGCTTCGCCGATCGCGATGTCGGTGCTGGCCGCGGTGGCCGGCGCCGTCGGGCCGGCGGGCAGCTGCGACAGCGTCAGCCGGCTGCTGCCGATGCCGTTCCAGAGGCTGCGGTAGCCGCTGGTGAAGACGTGCGGCGTCTCGTTGTAGAAGGCCTTCAGCCGCCAGCCGTTGTAGCGGCCGGTGCTCAGCGTGGCGAAGCCGTCGTCGCGGCCCAGGGAAGCGGCGCTCAGGTCGAGGTAGTTGCGGCCGTCGGCGCTGTCGCCTTGCAGGCGAAAGCCACCGAGCAGCAGGCCGGAACCGAGGTCGCGGTACTCGCGCCACTTGGCGGCGTCGCGGTCGCCGCCGACCTTCAGCCCGCCGCCTTCGATCTGGCCGCGCCAGCGCCAGCCGTCGCCGTCGGCACCTTCGGCGGCCAGCGCCGGCTGGGCGTTGAGCAGGCCGGTCGGGTTGCGTTTGACGCTGCCTTCGCCGATGCCGTCGGGGTCCAGCGCCGGAACCCGCAGCCCGGCGCCGGGCATCAGCACGTTGCCGGGGCTGGTGTCGGTGCCGAGGCCGGAATCGGCGCGGGCCGGTGCCGCGGCCATCTGGGCGAGTGCGCTGCCGATCAGCAGGCCCAGCAGGCGGCGTTCGCACGAGGTCGAATGACGCATGGGACGGACTCCTGGGTGACGGGGTCAGCGCTGGAAGCGCGCGCCGGCGGGGTGGTTGCTGCCGTGGATCTGGACGTGGCAGTTCTGGCAGCTGCGGCCAACCATGCGCTGGCTGGTCGCGCCGCCGGGCAGCTGGCCGGCGCCGGCGGTCTGGTTGGCGCGGAAGAAGTTGTTCGGGTGGCCGACCGAGGGGCTGTGGCACTGCTGGCACAGCTGCGGCCGCGACGCGACGAGCAGCTTGTCGTGGTTGCTGCCGTGCGGGCTGTGGCAGTTGGTGCAGCTCTCGCGCACCGGCGCGTGCTCCCAGAGCATCGGCCCGCGCTTCTCGGCGTGGCAGCTGAAGCAGACGTTGTTCGTGCTGTCGGCCTTCAGCAGCGGCCGCGTCGTGCTGCCGTGCGGGTTGTGGCAGTCGACGCAGCTGACCTTGCCTTCGGGCAGCGGCATGTGCGAGCGCTTGTTGAACTCGGCACGCTGCTGCTGGTGGCAGCGTGAGCAGACCTCGTTGATCGTGCTGCGCGCCAGCAGGCTGTTGGTCGACACCTTCTGCATCGGGTTGTGGCAGTCGGCGCAGCCGAGCTGGTTGCCGGCGTGCGCCGAGCCCGGCCAGTGCAGCCGGTTGCCGCCCTTGTGGCAGCCCAGGCAGGACTCGTTCTGCCGCGCCACCGGCGTGTCCCAGCCCTTGGTGAAGCCGATGATCAGCTCCTTGTTCTTCGGGTCCTTGGCGTGCAGCGAACCGGGGCCGTGGCAGGCTTCGCAGACCAGACGCTCACGTTCGTTGCGCGGGTTCTGGCGGAAGGCCTTGGCATGCGGTGTCTCGCTGTAGTGCAGGTTCTCCTGGCTGTGGCAGCCGGTGCAGGCCTTCTCGCCGATCGGAAACGCCTCGGCCTTGAAGCCGGCCGGCGCGCTGGCCGACGCGGCCGCCGCGGGTGCGGGCGCCGCCAGCGCCGGCCCGGCGGCGCACAGCAGGGCCGCGAGAGCCTGTGCCACGAAGGCACGCCAGCCGCTGCGGCCGGACGCGGTATCGCCCATGTCTCCCCCTGTTCGTTCTGGTTCTCGGGGCCACGATAGGCAGGCGGCAGCGGCCGGCTTGTCCGCGGCTGAACCGCGGCTTGACTGCAACTGAAGCGCGGCCGCCGGGGATTTCCCGGCCGCGTTCAGACGGCGCTGGGCGGCACGCCGAAGCGGCGCTTGAAGCTGCGGCTGAAGTGCGCCGCGCTGGTGAAGCCCCAGGCCCAGGCGACCTCGGCCACCGGCCGGCCGCGGCGCGTGCGCAGTTCCTGCCAGCAGGCCTGCAGGCGTTGCTCCTGCACCCACTGCATCACCTGCGCGCCGTCGTCGAACAGGCGGTGCAGATAGCGAGTCGACACGCCCAGGTGGGCGGCGATGTGCGCGACGCCCAGGCGATGGTCGTGCAGGCGTTCGAGGATGAAGGCTTCGGCGCGCCGTCGCTGGCGCGTCGCCGCGCTCTCGCCGACCGGTGCCGCGGCGCAGGCGGCATCGTGCGCGGCGACGCGTTCGATCAGACGCAGCAGCGCGTCGCCCAGCGCCTGGCGTTCGGCGCCCGCCAGGTCGGCGTGATGGCCCCAGACATAGCGCGCCAGCGTCGCCGCAGCGCGCACGTCGGAGCGCCGCGCGTCCAGGCGCATCAGCGCCGGCGCATGCGCCGGCAGCGGCAGGTCGACGAGCAGCTGGCGGAATGCCGGCTGCGGCCCGACCCAGATGTCACGGCCCGGCGGCAGCAGGCAGACCTCGCCCGGGCCGACACGGCAGGGCCGGCGCCGGCCGCCGACTTCGGCGCTGCCTTCGATCTGCACCAGCATCGACACGGCGCCGGCGTGGCGTTGCACGCGGCGCGGCGAGTCGCCGATCTCGGTCAGGCGCAGCGTGCCGCGTTCGAGCTCGAGTTCGGCGTGGTGCTCCGGGGCGCCGCCAGCCGCTGCCGAACGTCCATCACAAGCCAGCGACAGACGTTCAGCATGCATCCGACGGCCCTCATGTCTTCATGGTTTTGCCGCAATTTATGAACGCACGCTTAACGAAGACATACGGACGGGCCCTATCAGGCCCAATCCGGATGGCGCCGCCGCCGCGGCTGGGTCAGCCCGCCGGCTTCAGCAGGATCAGCAGCTCCTTGGCCTGCACCCGCTCGCCCGGCTTGACGTGCACGGCCTCAACGACGGCCTCGCGGTCGGCGGCGACGTGGGTCTCCATCTTCATCGCCTCCAGCGCCAGCAGCGTGTCGCCGGGCGCCACGCGCTGGCCCGGCGCGACGGCGACGCTGACGATGGCGCCGGGCATCGGTGCCGCCACCTGCCAGGGGTTGCCGGGCTCGGCCATCGGCCGCGCCGCGGCGGCCTGCACGCCGGCGCGCGGCACACGCACCGTGCGCGCTTGGCCGTTGAGCTCGAAACTGCACCTTGTGCGCCGCGTCGCCGTCGGCGGCGACGCTCTGCAGCATCACCAGCAGCGACTTGCCGGGGTCGATCTCGACGGCGATCTCTTGCTGCGGCTGCGGGCCGTAGAAGAACACCGGCGTCGGCAGCATCGAGACGTCGCCGTAGCGCCGCAGGTGCTCGTGGTAGTCGCGCGCCACCTTCGGGTACATCAGCCAGGAGGCCAGGCCGCGCTCGTCGAGCTTGGTGCCGCAGTCGCGCTCGGCCTTCTCGCGCGTCGCGTCCAGGTCCACCGGCGGGATGCGGTCGCCGGGGCGGTAGGGCGCCGGCGGCGCGGCCTCGGGCGCCAGCTTCAGCACCTTGCGCGACAGCGCCTCGGGGAAGCCGTCGGGCGGGAACCCGAGCTCGCCGCGGAACAGCGAGACCACCGACTCGGGGAAGGCGATGTCGCGCGCCGGGTCGGCGACGTCGGCCGGCGTCAGGTCCTGCGAGACCATCATCAGCGCCATGTCGCCGACGACCTTGGAGGTCGGCGTCACCTTGACGATGTCGCCGAACAGCCGGTTGACGTCGGCGTAAGCGCGCGAGACCTCGGTCCAGCGGTGCGCGAGGCCCAGCGCACGCGCCTGCTCGCGCAGGTTGGTGTACTGGCCGCCGGGCATCTCGTGGCGGTAGACGTCGGCGGTGCCGGAGCGGATCTCCGACTCGAAGGGCGAATAGAAGCGGCGCACGCCTTCCCAGTACATCGACGCCGCGTGCAGCGCGTCCTGCGGCAGGCCGGGGTCGCGTTCGGTGCCGGCCAGCGCCGCGGCGATCGAGGACAGGTTGGGCTGCGAGGTCAGCCCGCTCATCGCGTCGAGCGCGCCGTCCACCGCGTCGCAGCCGGCGTCGATCGCCGCCAGCACCGAGGCCGCGGCGGCGCCGCTGGTGTCGTGGGTGTGGAAGTGCACCGGAAGGCCGGTCTCTTCCTTGATCGCCTTGACGAGGGCGGCGGCGGCGCGCGGCCGGCAGATGCCGGCCATGTCCTTGATGCCCAGCACGTGCACGCCGGCCTGCTGCAGCGCACGCGCGGTCTTCACGTAATAGCCGAGCTCGTACTTGCTGCGCGCCGGGTCGAAGGGGTCGCCGGTGACGCAGATCGCGCCTTCGCAGAGCGCGCCGCTGTCGAGCACGGCGTCGATCGCGACACGCATGTTCTCGACCCAGTTCAGCGAGTCGAAGACGCGGAACAGGTCGATGCCTTCCCGGGCCGCGGTGCGCACGAACTGCTGCACGACGTTGTCGGCGTAGTTCGTGTAGCCGACGGCGTTGGAGCCGCGCAGCAGCATCTGGAACAACAGGTTGGGCACACGCGTGCGCAGCGCCGCCAGTCGCTCCCACGGGTCTTCCTTCAGGAAGCGCATCGCGACGTCGAAGGTCGCGCCGCCCCAGCACTCCAGCGAGAACAGGCCCGAGAGCTCGCGGGCGTAGTACGGCGCGATCGGCAGCATGTCGGCGGTGCGCATGCGCGTGGCCAGCAGCGACTGGTGCGCGTCGCGCATCGTCGTGTCGGTCATCAGCACACGTTTCTGCGCCAGCATCCAGTCAGCGAAGCCTTTGGCGCCCAGTTGCTGCAGCCGCTGGCGAGTGCCCGCGGGCGGCGGCGTCTCGTCGTCGACGCGCGGCAGCACCGGCTTGGGCAGCGGCAGTTCGGGCAGCGCGCGGCCGCGCACCTCGGGGTTGCCGTCGACCGTCACCTCGCCGAGGAAACGCAGCAGCTTGGTCGCGCGGTCGCGGCGCGCGGCGAAAGCCAGCAGCTCGGGCGTCTGCTCGATGAAACGCGTCGTCACGTCGCCCGCGGCGAACTTCGGGTGGTTGATGACGTTCTCGAGGAACTGCAGGTTGGTCGCCAGCCCGCGCACGCGGAACTCGCGCAAGGCGCGGTCCATGCGCTGGATCGTTTCGCCGGCGGTCGGCGCCCAGGCCGTCACCTTGACCAGCAGCGAGTCGTAATAAGGCGTGATGACGGCGCCGCCGTAGGCCGTGCCGGCGTCCAGGCGGATGCCGAAACCGGCGGCGCTGCGGTAGGCGGCGATGGCGCCGTAGTCGGGCAGGAAGCCGTTCTCGGGGTCTTCGGTCGTCACGCGGCACTGCAGCGCGTGGCCGTTGAGCGGGATCTGCGCCTGCGGCGGCACGCCGGCCGAGGGGCGCGCCGGGTCGTCGTCGCCGACGCCGATCCAGGCGCCTTCGGTGACCCGGATCTGCGCCTTGACGATGTCGACGCCAGTGATCATCTCGGTCACCGTGTGCTCGACCTGGATGCGCGGGTTGACCTCGATGAACCAGCAGCGGCCGGTGTCGGCGTCCATCAGGAACTCGACCGTGCCGGCGTGCGTGTAGCCGACCGAACGCATCAGGCGCAGCGCGCTGTCGCAGAGCTCGGCGCGTGCCGCGGCGTCGAGGTAGGGCGCCGGGGCGCGCTCGACGACCTTCTGGTTGCGGCGCTGCACGGTGCAGTCGCGCTCGTGCAGGTGCACGAGGTTGCCGTGCCGGTCGCCGAGGATCTGGACCTCGACGTGGCGCGCGCGGCGGATCAGCTTCTCGAAATAGACCTCGTCGTTGCCGAAGGCGGCCAGCGCCTCGCGCCGCGCCGATTCCAGCGCCGCCGGCAGTTCGGCCGCGCTTTCGACGACCCGCATGCCGCGGCCACCGCCGCCCCAGCTGGCCTTCAGCATCACCGGGAAGCCGATCTCCTCGGCCAGGCGGCGGCATTCGTCGACCTCGCGCGGCAGCGGCGGTGTCGCCGGCATCACCGGCACGCCGGCGGCCACCGCGGCGTGGCGCGCGGCGACCTTGTTGCCCAGCACGCGCATCACCTCGGGCGATGGCCCGATCCAGCGCAGCCCGGCGGCGATCACGCGTTCGGCGAACTCGGGGTTCTCCGACAGGAAGCCGTAGCCGGGGTGGATGGCGTCGACACCGGCGCGGCGCGCGATGCGCAGGATGTCGTCGCCGTCGAGGTAGGCCTCCAGCGGCTTCTTGCCTTCGCCGACGAGATAGCTCTCGTCGGCCTTGAAGCGGTGCAGCGCCTGGCGGTCCTGCTGCGAATAGATCGCCACCGTGCGCATGCGCATCTCGCTGGCCGCGCGCATCACGCGGATCGCGATCTCGGACCGGTTGGCGATCAGGATGGACCGGATCGGACGAAACTCCATCGAGGCTCCCGCGCGGGCGGTCGACGAAGTCCTGGCGCGCCGCCGCCCGTCCGCCGGCGCGCCTGAAGGCGGGTCAGAAGCCGATCGCGAACAGCAGCGCCGCGCAGACCAGGCTGCCGGCGGTGGCGAAGCCGTAGAAGAACACCGCCGCGCCGTGCCCGGCGTGCACGCCGAGATCGTGCAGGCTGTGCAGCATGCGGTGGCAGCCGTGGAACAGGAACAGCGCGATCACCGCCAGCACCGCCAGCTTGCCCAGCGGGTGCAGCACGAAGGCGTGCACGTGGGCGTAGCTCAGCGCGTCGGGCGACAGCACGATGGCCAGCGGCGCCAGCACGCCGGTGATCAGGATCAGCGCCGGCCCGACCAGTGCCGACAGCATGCCGCCGGCGCCGAAGAGCGACCAGAAGATCGGTTCGTGCGAGCGTTTCATCGCGTCACCCCCGCGACGACGGCGACGAGGCCGATCGAGACGACGACCGCGGCGATCCAGCCGCCGACCGTCACCAGCCGCGGCGGGAAGGGCAGCTTGGGCGCCGTCTTCGGCATCACGCCGAACCAGGTGACGCTGTGATAGGCCACCAGCGCCGCGGCGACGAGGTGGAAGACGATCGCCAGCGGCGAGGCCAGCGCCGCGCGCCAGGCCTCGTACTCGGCCTCGCCCTGCGCCAGCCGCGCCAGGCCGACGAGCAGCACCAGCGCGTAGGCCGCGAGCAGCACCGCGCTGCCTTCGCGGATCATGTAGAGCACGTAGAACGGGTTCTTCGTCCACCAGCCGGCCATCGGGCGCTGGTAGGTCTTCAGCGTCGGCTTGTAGCGGCTCATCGGGCGCCTCCCTTGGGCGCGAGCAGCTTGCGCACGCCGAAGTAGTCCATCGTGCTGTTCACCTTGTTCTGGTTGATCGCGTGCGCCGGGTCCACGCCCTTGGGGCAGACCTCGGAGCAGTAGCCCACCAGCGTGCAGCCCCAGACGCCTTCCTCGGCGTTGGCGACGTCGGCCCGCGCCTCCCAGCCGCGGTCGCGCGAGTCGGCGTTGTAGCGGTGCATCAGCGCCAGCGCGGCCGGGCCGATGAACTCGGGCTTCAGCCCCACCTGCGGGCAGGCGGCGTAACACAGCAGGCAGTTGATGCACTGCGAGAACTGGTAGTACTGGTCCAGCTGCGCCGGCGTCTGCCGGCTCGGGCCGTCGGCGACGCTGCGGTTCTCGCAGGGCTGGATCCAGGGCTTGACCGACTCCAGCTTGTCGAGGAACTCGTTCTGGTCGACGACCAGGTCGCGCACGATGGCGAAGTTGGCCAGCGGCTCGAACACGCACCTTGTTCGGCCAGTAGTCGCGCAGGAAGGCGTGGCAGGACAGCTGCGGCACGCCGTTGATCATCTTGCCGCAGCTGCCGCAGATCGCCATGCGGCAGGACCAGCGGAAGGTCAGGCTGCCGTCGAAGTGGTCCTTGATGTACTGCAGGCCCTGCAGCACCGAGGTGTCGTCGTCGAACGGCACCTGCCAGCTCTGGAAGCGCGGCGCGCTGTCCTTCTCGGGATCGAAGCGCAGGCACTCGATCTCGATCGTGCGCCCGGTCGCGGGCGTCGGGGTCGTGTCCGTCATGGGGCTCAGGTCAGGATGGCCTTGGTGCCGGCGCCGCCGTAGCTGCGTGCGCGCGGTGCCGAGGTGGTGATGACGACGGGGCGGTGCGAGATCGCCGGGGCGTCGTCGCCGCGGCGTTCGGCCAGCGTGTGCACGAGGAAACGTTCGTCGTCGCGTTCGGTGTAGCCGTCCAGGCGCTGGTGGGCGCCGCGCGACTCCTTGCGCTCGCGCGCCGAGTGCGCCATCGCCTCGGCGACCTCGAGCATCGAGCCGAGCTCGATCGCCGACAGCCACTCGGTGTTGAAGGCGCGGCTGCGGTCGTCGAGCTTGACGCCGGCACGCCAGCGCGCGCGCAGCTCGGCCAGCGTCGAGCAGGCTTCGGCGAGGCCGGACTCCTCGCGGTAGATGCCGACGTTCTTCTCCATGCACTCGCCCAGCGCCTCGCGCAGCACGGCGACACGTTCGCCGCGTACGTGCTGGTGCAGCGCCTCCAGGCGCGTGACCGCGGCCTGGGCCTGGCGCTCCAGCGACGCGGGAGACGACGCGCCGGCCGAGCGCACGTACTGCGCCGCCGCTTCGCCGGCGACGCGGCCGAAGACGACGATCTCCGACAGCGAGTTCGAGCCCAGCCGGTTGGCGCCGTGGATGCCGACGCTGGAGCACTCGCCGGCGGCGTAGAGGCCGGGCAGCGAGGTCTCGGTGCGGCCGTTGGTCGCGATGCCGCCCATCGTGTAGTGCACCGCCGGGCGCACCGGGATCGGGTCGTGCACCGGGTCGATGCCGGCGAAGGTCTTGGCGACCTCGGTGATCAGCGGCAGGCGCTCGTGGATCTTCTTCGCACCCAGGTGGCGCAGGTCGAGGTTGACGGCGCTGCCGTGGCGGGTCGTCAGCGTGTTGCCCTTGCGCTCCTCGTGCCAGAAGGCCTGCGACAGGCGGTCGCGCGGGCCGAGCTCCATCGCCTTCGGGCGCGGCCAGGGATCCAGCGGCCCGAGGCCGTAGTCCTGCAGGTAGCGGTGGCCGTCCTTGTTGGTCAGGATCGCGCCTTCGCCGCGGCAGCCTTCGGTGATCAGGATGCCGCTGCCGGGCAGGGCGGTCGGGTGGTACTGCACGAACTCCATGTCGCGCAGCGCGACGCCGTGGCGGTAGGCCAGGCCCATGCCGTCGCCGGTGACGATGCCGGCGTTGGTGTTCTGGCTGTAGACCCGCCCGGCGCCGCCGGTGGCCAGGATGACGGCCTTGGCGCGCAGCAGGAAGAACTTGCCGGTGGCGATCTCGATCGCCAGCACGCCCTGCACGCGGCCGTCCTCGACCAGCAGCTCGGCGACGAAGAACTCGTCGAAACGCTGGATGCCCGGGTACTTCAGCGAAGTCTGGAACAGCGTGTGCAGCATGTGGAAGCCGGTCTTGTCGGCGGCGAACCACGTGCGCTGCACCTTCATGCCGCCGAAGAAGCGCACGTTGATGCTGCCGTCGTCCTTGCGGCTCCACGGGCAGCCCCAGTGCTCCAGGCGGATCATTTCCTCGGGGCAGCGCTCGACGAAGAAGCGCACGACGTCCTGGTCGCAGAGCCAGTCGCCGCCCGAGACGGTGTCGTCGAAATGGTTGTCCAGCGAGTCGTCGTCACGGATCACGCCGGCCGAGCCGCCTTCGGCGGCCACGGTGTGGCTGCGCATCGGCACCACCTTGGACACGAGGGCGACCTTCAGCTTGGGATCGGCCTCCTGGGCCGCGATCGCCGCGCGCAGGCCGGCTCCGCCGCCGCCGACGATCACGATGTCGCTGTCGATTGTTTCCATCCAAACTCCGATATCCTCCGCCCGCGCCGCAGAACGCGGCCCGCGCGCCGGTCGCCCTTATACCGGGATTGGCTTTCGCGTACCCCCGGTTTCCGCACATGGTCGGTGCATAGCCGACCACGTCACCCCGCCTCGGGCGTTGCAGGGTCGGCCACAAGCACTATGCTTGCCCGCTGCGCGTCGGAGCGGTTTCCCGTCGCGCTTTCTTCGCATGCCGTCGATTCCACCTGCCGCCCCCCCGCTGGAAGAGCTCCAGGGAACCGTTCTCTACATCGAGGACGTGGAGATGAATTACGCCGTCGTCGAGGGCATCCTCGCGCGCCATCCGGGCATCCGGCTGATGCGTGCGGCGACCGGCCTCGAAGGCGTGCGCATGGTGCAGGAATGCCGGCCCGACTTCGTGCTGCTGGACATGCACCTGCCCGACATCTCCGGGCTGGAGGTCGTGCGCCGGCTCAGCGAGGAGATCGCCGAGCGCCGGCTGCGCATCACCATCCTCACCGCCGACACGCTGACGATGGACGTGCTGAAGGCGATGAGCCTGGGCGCCTTCGAGTACCTGGTGAAGCCGGTCGAGGTGCGCACGATCGAGGACTGCGTGCGCCGCGCGCTGCTCGCCAAGCGCCAGCAGACCCCGGGCCGCTGAGGCCCGATCAGCGCCGGCTTTGCCCGGCTGTTGCTTCCTTGCTCGCTGCCTGCGCTGCCTAGCATTCCGGGCGGCGGCTCCCTCCTGCGGGCCGGGACGGGGTGCACGATGAAGGCAGTGGCGGCGGCGTGGGCCTGCGCGCTGATGATGGCCGCGGCGGCCGCGGCCGAGACGCCGCGAACGGCCGCCGAGGCGCTGGTGGCGCACGTGCGCGCGACGCAGGACGCCGGCGGCCGGCCCTGGGCCGTCGTCGACAAGGGCGCGGCGCGGCTCAGCGTCTACGACGCCGAAGGCCGGCTGGTCGCCGAGACCCCGGTGCTGCTGGGCCTGGCGCGCGGCGACGACTCCGCGCCCGGCGTCGGCGAACGAGCCGCGCACCTGGCGCCGCACGAACGCACCACGCCGGCCGGGCGCTTCGAAGCCGAGCCCGGCCGCAACCTGCGTGGCGAGACCGTGGTCTGGGTCGACTACGACGCGGCCATCGCGATCCACCGCCTGCGCCCTGCGCCCGCAGCCGAACGCCGGCCGCAGCGTCTGGCCTCGGCGACGCCCGAGGACAACCGCATCTCCGCCGGCTGCGTCGTCGTCGAGCCGGGTTTCTTCGAGCGTGTCGTGCTGGCGCGGCTGGGCCGCGGCCCGTCGGTGGTCTACGTGCTGCCCGAGACGCGCGACTGGCGCACGCTGTTCGCCGTTCCGGGCTGACTCACAGCAGCCCGGGCACGAAGCGCCGCGTGCGTGCGCGGTACGCGGCGTAGCCGGGGTGCCGCTCGGCCATCCAGCGCTCTTCCAGCGAGGACTTGGCCCACAGCACCGCGGCCAGCGCCGCGGCCGAAACCAGCGTCGGCAGCGTCGGCGCGACGGCGATCGCCGCCAGCGCGAGCAGCAGCAGCGCGCTGTACATCGGATGCCGGATCCAGGCGTAGATGCCGTGTTCGACGAGGCGGCCGCCGGCGCGCGGTTCAGGGTGGATGTTGAAGTTGCCCGGCCGGTTGGCCTTCACCGCGGCCAGGCCGACGGCGAGGGCCAGCGTCGCCAGCGCGATCGCCAGCGCCGGGACGGCGGCACGGTTCCAGTGCGGGAGCGCCGAGCCCGCCAGCGCGGCCAGCAGCAGGAACTGCAGCGCGACCAGCCACGCGCCGGCGCGGCGCCCGGAGGCGTCGCTCACGCCGCCTCGCGGCGCAGCACCCGAACCAGCAGCGGGCGTTCGAAGGCCGCGCCGTCCGCGCCGCAGTGCGGCGTGAAGGCCGCACGCACACGCTCGACGAGCGCGTCGTTCAGCGTGTAGGTGGCGAAGCTCGACTGCATCATGCGGCGCTGGAACTCGGCGAAGTCGGCGAAGCGCACCAGCTGCGCGAAACGGTGGCGCACGACCTCGGTCCAGGGGCCGTGCACCAGCGCCTCGTCGAGTGCGGCCTGCGCCGCCGCGCGCACCGTGCCCTCGTCGTTGTACAGGCGCACGATGTCGTTCAGCCCACCGTCGTAGACCGGCTCGCTGACGTACAGCAGCCCGCCCGGCACGAGCACGCGTGCGGCTTCGGCCAGCGCCTGGCCCATCGCCGCGATCGGCACGTGGTGCAGCGACTTCAGCATCAGCGCCAGGTCGAAGCTGGCGTCGGGCGCCGGCACGGCCTCGGCGCCGCCTTCGACGAAGCGCAGCCCCGGAATCGGCGGCGCTGCCAGGTTCTTGGCGTGCTGCACCGCGTCGACCTCGAGCGCGGTGACGCGGCAGTCGGGATGGCGCGCGAGCACGGCGCGCACCAGGCGGGCGTCGCCGCAGCCCAGTTCGACGATGCGCCGGCCGGACAGCGGCACCAGGGCCGACAACACCTCGTATTCGTCGTGGCAGAGCGTCGGCGCGTTCATGGCGTGTCGGGGTGAGCTTGAATACCGGCAATGGTATCCGGCGCGTCGCCGCAGGCGCTGCGCAGGAACTCGACGATGTGCCCGGCGTGCGGCGCCAGCGTCTCGCGCAGGTCGTGGTCGCCGTCGACGGCGAGCAGCCGGGTGCCGGGCGCCGCGGCGGCCTGCAGGCGCAGCGCGTCGTCGAAGGGCGCCGTCGTGTCGTGGCGGCCGTGCACCAGCAGCACCGGGCAGCGCGCGCGGCGCACGGTGGCCAGCGGCGCGATGTCGTCGAAACGGGCGCCGATGACCTGCTGCACGTGGCGGATCACGTACCAGCCCAGCGGCCGGTAGGGCACACGCTTCTCGGCCAGGAAACGCCGCATCACCTCGTCCGGGTGGGCGAAGGCCGAGAGGCTGACGACGCCGCGCACGCCGCCGACGCGCGCCGCGTGCAGCAGCGAAGCCGCAGCGCCGACCGAGTGGCCGATCAGCGCCAAGCGGTCGGCCAGCACCTCGGCGCGGGCGCCCAGCCAGGCCAGGCCGGCGGCGATGTCCTCGGCGAAACGCGGCATCGAGGTAAAGGCCTCGTCGTCGCTGCCGCCGTGGCAGCGTGCGTCCAGCAGCAGCACGGCGAAGCCGGCGGCCACCAGCGGCGGCGCCACCGGCCACATCGTCGTCGCGTTGGCACCCCAGCCGTGCATCGCCAGCACGGCGGGCGCCGGCGTGTGTTCAGGCAGCACCAGCCAGCCGAAGAGCTTGCGCCCGCGTGGCCCGGGGATGCGGACTTCGTGCACCTGCGACGCGTCCAGCACGTGCCGCGCGTGCGTGCCGTCGTGCGCCATGCGTGGCGCGCGCAGCCCGCGCAGGATGGCCTGGTGCGCCAGCGTGCGCAGCGCGACGGCGCCAGCAGCGACGCCCGCGGTCTCGGCCAGCATCGCTTCAGTCCCAGGGCCGGCCGGCGGCGCGCCAGGCGTCGACGCGCGGCTTCAAGGCGCGGCGGCGCTCCAGGCTCTCGGGGCGCCAGACCTCGGCAGCGTCGTAGTACTCGGCGACGGCGCGCGTGCCCTCGGGCAGCGCCAGCCAGGGCTGCTTGGTCGACGTGAAGATGTGGATGTCCGGCGGCAGGCGGTCGGGATCGTCCAGCGTGCCGACACGCACGAAGGCGACCAGCGGCCCGCTGCCGGCGTAATGGCTCCAGACGGCGATGCGGCAGTGCGGGCAGCGTGCGATGCGCTGGCCCTGGCCGCTGGCCGAGGGCGTGAGCACGATCTCCGGCGCCTCGCCGGTACTTTCGAGTCGGTCGCGCTCGACCATCGCGTTCAGCGCGAAGGCCGTGCCGGTCTCGCGCTGGCACCAGCGGCAGTGGCAGGCGTGCACCACGAGCGGCGCGCCGTGCAGGCGGTAACGCACGCGGCCGCAGTCGCAGCCGCCTTCGAGCATCGTCGGTTGATTCATCGGCGCGCCGGCGCCCGGCAGGTGGGTGCCCGGCGTGCCGATGCTAGCCGTTCAGGCGTTGAGCGCTGCGGCCGGGCGGCGGGTGCGCACGCGCACGATGACGTCCACCTCGCTCAGTTCCAGGCCGTCGCCGAGTTCGGGCAGGCCCAGCACCTGGATCGCCGGGCCGGTCAGATCGGCGACCTCGCCGGTGTCGACGTTGTAGACGTGGTGGTGCGGCGTCACGGTCGAGTCGTAGACCGTCGCCGAGCCTTCGATCGGCAGCGCCTTCAGCAGGCGCTGGCGCACGAAGAGCTGCAGCACCGCGTAGACCGTGGCACGCGACAGCCCGGGGAGGTGTTCACGCGCGGCGCGCAGCACCTGCTCGGCCGTCATGTGCACCGGCGCCGAGAACAGCACCGTGCCGACGGCCACGCGTTGCAGCGTCGGCAGGATGCCGGCGTCGCGCAGCTTCTGCTGGATGGAGGCGGAGCGGGTGAGGTCCATGGGCGTTCGGCGTGTCCGAGAGCTGGACGCAGTCCAGACGGTGGAGCGATTTCAATCCCGCTGCGCCGCCGCCGACCTGCGCTGGGTCAAGCCGGGGCCGGGAAAGCGTCACGGCGCGGCGCTTGTTCTGGCGGCGCGCGACGACTATGATTGCTGCATTCAAAATACAGCTTTAAGCCGGCGATGAAACTGACCAGCTTCACCGACTACAGCCTGCGCGTGCTGATCTACTTGGCCACGCGCCCGGGCCGGCGCGCGACGATCGGCGAGATCGCGGCCAAGTTCTCGGCCTCCGAGAACCACCTCACCAAGGTCGTTCACTTCCTGGCCACCGAAGGCGTGTTGGCGACGGTGCGCGGCAAGGGCGGCGGCCTGGGGCTGGCGCGGCCGCCGCAGGACATCGTCGTCGGCGACGTCGTGCGCCGCACCGAGGGCCAGGCGATGCCGGCCGAGTGTTTCGGCAGCGGCGGCGCCTGCGCGATCGCGCCGTGCTGCCGGCTGCGCGGCGTACTCGGGGAGGCCGTCGACGCCTTCTACGCGGTGCTCGACCGCTACACGCTGGAAGACCTGGTCGCCAACCGCGACCAGCTCGACGGCATCCTGCGCATCGGCGAGATGCCGGTCGCCGCCCCGATGGAGCTGCGGGCATGACGACGATCCCGCTGCATTTCACGCCGCGCGAACCGGTGCGCGGCTTCGGCTTCTGGCGCCTGGGTTTCCGTCCGTTCTACCTGCTGGCCGCCGGCTTCGCCGCGCTGTCGATCGCCTTGTGGTCGCTGCAGTTCGGCGGCCTGCTGGGCGCGGCCTATCTCGCCGGGCCGCTGTGGCACGCGCACGAGATGCTGTTCGGCTTCACGCTGGCGGTCGTCGTCGGCTTTCTGTTCACCGCCGGGCGCAACTGGTCGGGCCAGCCGACGCCGACCGGCGGCGCGCTGGCGGCGCTGGCCGCGCTCTGGCTCGCCGGCCGGCTGCTGCTGCTGACGCCCTGGGGCCTGGCGGCGGCGGTGGTCAACATCGCCTTCCCGCTGCTGGCCGCCGTCGGCCTGGGGCGTGCGCTGTACGCCGGGCGCAACCGGCGCAACTACTTCTTCGTCGCGCTGCTGGTGGCGATGGCCGGCGCGCAGGCGCTGTTCCACTTGACGCTGCTCGGTGTTCTCGACCTGCCGCTGCGCGCCGGCATCCAGATCGGGCTGGACGTCGTGCTCTTCGTGATGGCCGTCGTCGCCGGCCGCGTGGTGCCGATGTTCACCAACAACGGCGTGCCGGGCACCGGCGCCGAACGCCGGCCGCGTGTCGAACAGTTGGCGCTGGGCAGCGTGCTGGCGCTGCTGGCGGCCGACGTGCTGGGGCTGCCGGGCGTGGCCGTCGCCGCGCTTGCCGCCGTCGCCGCGCTGGCGCACGGCTTGCGGCTGGCGCTCTGGCGGCCGCAGCGCTCGCGCCCCAATCCGCTGGTCTGGATCCTGCACGCCGCCTATGCCTGGATCCCGCTGCACCTGCTGCTGCGCGCCGCCTCCGAGCTCGGCTGGGCCCAGCCTTCGCTGGCGACGCACGCGCTGACCGCCGGCGCGATCGGCGCGCTGACGCTGGGCATGATGACGCGCACCGCGCGTGGCCACACCGGCCGGCCGCTGCGCGCCGACCGCTGGGACATCGCCGCCTACGGCCTGGTCTTGGCGGGTGGCCTGGTGCGCGTGCTGGGGCCCCTGCTGCTGCCGGCCTTGATGCAGGCCGAGATCGTCGTCTCGGGCGCCTGCTGGGCCGCGGCCTTCGCGGTCTACGCCTGGCGCTACGCGCCTTCGCTTTGGCGCGTGCGCGCCGACGGCCAACCCGGCTGACACCCGCGTGACGGCCGGGGCCGGCCGTCAACGGGCAAGATCGGCCGGATGAGCGCTCTGCATCCTTCGGCGTCGGTCGACGCCTTCAACGCCCGCGGCGTCGGCCACCTGCCGGGCCATCTGGGCATCGTCGTCACCGCCGTCGCGGCGCGCGAGCTGCGCGCCGAACTCGCGGTGCAGCCCTGGCTGATGGCGCCCAACGGCTACCTGCACGCCGGCAGCATCGTCACGCTGGCCGACACCGCCTGCGGCTACGGCTGCGTCGCCCACCTGCCCGAAGGCGCGAGCGGCTTCACGACCGTCGAGCTGAAGTCCAACCACCTCGGCACCGCACGCGACGGCGTGCTCGACGTCGTCGCGACGCTGGCCCACGGCGGCCGCACGACGCAGGTCTGGGACGCCGTCGTCACGCACCGCGACAGCGGCCGCACGCTGGCGCTGTTCCGCTGCACGCAGATGCTGCTGTACCCGCGCTAGGGGCGCTGGACGACGACCGGCTGCTCCGCTGCGGCGCGGGCGCGCAACTGGCCGCAGCCGCCGGCGACGTCCTGACCGGCCGAACGCCGCAGCCGCGTCAGCACGCCGCGCCGGCCCAGCGCGCGCGCCATCTCGGCGGCGCGATCCCAGGGCGGGCGGCGGAAGGCGTCGCCCTCGGTCGCGTTGTACGGGATCAGGTTCATCATCGCGTAGCGCCCGGCCAGCAGGCGGGCGATCGCGTCGACCTCGTCGTCGCCGTCGTTGATGCCGTCGAGCAGCGTCCACTGGTACTGGATCGGGTAGCCGGTGGCGCGGGCGTAGCGTTCGCCGGCCTCGACGATCTCCTCGGGCGTGATCTTCGGCGCGCGCGGCAGCAGTCGTTCGCGCAGTTCGGCCTTCGTGGTGTGCAGCGACAGCGCCAGTGCCGGCTTCACGCGGCCCAAGGGCAGGCGCTCGAAAGCACGCGGGTCGCCGACGGTCGAGAACACCAGGTTCTTGTGACCGATGCCGCCGGCGGTGCCGAGCAGGTCGATCGCTTCGAGCACCGCGTCGAGGTTGTGCGAAGGCTCGCCCATGCCCATGAACACGACCTTGGAGACGCTGCGCCGCTGCCGCGCCAGCACGACCTGGGCGACGATCTCGGCGCTGCCGAGCTGGCGCAGCAGGCCGTCGCGCCCGGTCATGCAGAAGACGCAGCCGACGGCGCAGCCGACCTGGGTCGAGACGCACAGGCCGTCGCGCGGCAGCAGCACGCTCTCGACGGTCTGGCTGTCGCCCAGGCCGACGAGCAGGCGCTCGGCGCCGTCTTCGGCCGGGTGCGCCGACTGCAGCGCCGCCAGCGCGCCCAGCGAGTCGAACAGCGCCGGCAGCGCCTCGAACAGCGCGCGCGGGTAGAAGTGCTCGGCCTGGCCGCGGCCGGCGGTCGGCGCGCGGCACTGCACCCAGTTGCGCAGCAGGCGTTCCTCGTGGCCGGGGCCGGCGCCCAGCGCGCGCAGGCGCTGGCGCAGTTCGGCGACGCCGCGCGGCGCGCCGGCGGCGTGGGCGGGGCTCATCGGCTCTCTCCTTCGGCGGCGTCGAGTTCACGCAGCCGCCGGTACAGCGTGCGTTCGCTGATGCCGAGTTCACGTGCCAGGTCGGCGCGGCGGCCGCCGTGCGCAGCCAGGCGTTCGCGCAGCGCCTGGCGCGAGATCTCGCGCAGCGACGGGGCCGGTACCTCGGCCGCGGGCGCCGGGCGCGCCAGCGGCAGCCCGGCGGCCAGCGCGCGCTCGACGTGCACGGGCTCGATGACCGGGCCGTCGCAGAACAGCGCCGCGCGTTCGAGCACGTTGCGCAGCTCGCGCACGTTGCCCGGGAAGCGGTGGCGCGCCAGCCGTGTCAGCGCCGCCGGTGCCAGCGCCAGGCGGCGGCGCGGCGCGACACGTTCGAGCAGCGCCTCGGCCAGCAGCGCCAGGTCGCCGTCGCGCTCGCGCAGCGGCGGCAGGCGGATCGGGAAGGTCGCCAGGCGGTAGTACAGGTCTTCGCGGAAGCGGCCGTCGGCGACCATCGCACCGAGGTCGCGGTGCGTCGCGGCGACGACGCGCACGTCGGTACGCCGCAGCTCGCTGCTGCCGACGCGGCGGAAGGTGCCGCTTTCCAGCAGCCGCAGCAGCTTGACCTGCATCGCCAGCGGGATGTCGCCGACCTCGTCGAGGAACAGCGTGCCGCCGTTGGCGGTCTCGGCGAGGCCGGTGCGCATGCTGGTGGCGCCGGTGAAGGCGCCGCGTTCGTGGCCGAAGACCTCGGCTTCGAACAGCGTCTCGGGCAGGCTGGCGCAGTCGACGACGACCAGCGCCTGCGCCGCACGCGCGCTGGCTTCGTGCACCGCGCGCGCGACCAGCTCCTTGCCGGTGCCCGACTCGCCGAGCAGCAGCACGCTGGCTTCGGACGGCGCGACGCGCGCCACCTGTTCGAGCATCTCGCGGAACGCCGGCGAGCGCCCGATCAGCCCCTGCTGCGCCGGCTGGCCCTGCGCGCTGCGCAGCGGTGCCATGCGCTCGACGAAGAGCACGGCGTCGCCGGCGGCGTCGGCCAGCGGCGTCAGCTCGATGTCGATGTAGGCCTCGCCCTGAGGCGTGTGGTGCAGGTGCAGCACACGTTCGCGCTGGCCCGACTCGCGCGACCTGGCGTAGGGGCAGGACTCGCCGGCCAAGTCGCAGGGCACGTCGAAGCGGTGCGAGACCTCGTAGCAGGTGCGGCCCAGCACCGAGGCCTCCGGGCTGTACTGGCGGCGGTAGGCGGCGTTGGCGGCGACGATGCGGTAGCGCCGGTCGAAGACGATGTGCGGCTCGGCCAGGCCTTCGAGATAACTCGCGAGCTCGGGCGGCGCCTGCGGCCGCTCGGCGGCCCGGGTCTTGGGAGGCATCGTGGCAGTGTAGCGTGCCGGCCTGCCGCCGATGTCAGTTCTGGCTGTCATGCATGGCAGTCGAACGGCCGTGCCGGCGCCAGGGTCTTGCGCGCAAGTGATTGTCGATGAATGAGTTTTCGGCTTTTCCCGGGTTGGCACGGCGCTTGATTAGAAGGAACTGACACGCAACCCGCGAAGAAGGACTGATTCGATGGACATGACGCTGCCCGCCCCGGGATCGCCCGCCAATGCCGAACGCCGCACCTGGATCATGGTGACCAGCGCGGCCGGCGGCGCCGCCGCGGTCGCCACGGCGATCCCGTTCGTCTCCACGCTCTCGCCGAGCGAGCGCGCCAAGGCCGCCGGCGCGCCGGTGGAGGTGGACATTTCCCCGCTCGCCCCGGGTGAGCTCAGAACTGTGGAATGGCGCGGCAAGCCGGTGTGGATCGTGCGCCGCACGCCGGAGATGCTGGCTTCGCTGAACGGCCACGACGACCAGCTCGTCGACCCGAAGTCCGAGCGCAAGCAGCAGCCCGACTACGCGCAGAACGCCACGCGTTCGATCAACCCCGAGGTCTTCGTCGCCGTCGGCATCTGCACCCACCTCGGCTGCTCGCCGAGCAAGGTCAACAAGGGCAGCGGCAACCCCAGCGTGCCGGCGGACTGGCCGGGCGGCTTCTTCTGCCCCTGCCACGGCTCGACCTTCGACGGTGCCGGCCGGGTCTTCAAGAACAAGCCCGCGCCGACCAACCTGGAGATCCCGCCGCACGTCTACGTCGCCGAGAACCGGCTGCTGATCGGCGAGGACAAGAGCGTCGCCGCCTGAGTTCGGCCTGACGGCCGCCGGCGCCTGCCGCGGGTCAACCCGCCTCGGATGCCGGACGCCTGCAGGCCACCTTGTCACGCCCGCCCGCCGCCGGGCGTTTTTTCGTCACTGGTCGGCGAACGCCCGCTCGATGACGAAGTCGCCCGGCGTCGTCGTGTTGCCTTCCTTGAAGCGCATGCCTTCGAGCATGTGCTTCAGGTCGCGCAGCATCGCCGGGCTGCCGCAAATCATCACCCGGTCGTGGATCGGGTCGAGCATCGGCAGGTCGAGGTCGTCGAACATCTTGCCGGACTGGATCAGCTCGGTGATGCGGCCGCGGTTGCGGTAGTTCTCGCGCGTCACCGTCGGGTAGTACAGCAGCTGGCTCTGGATCATCTCGCCCAGGAACTCGTGCTCGGGCAGGTTCTTCGTGAGCAGGTCGTGATAGGCCAGCTCGTCGACCTGGCGCACGCCGTGCACGAGGATGACCTTCTCGAACTTCTCGTAGGTCTCCGGGTCGCGGATGATCGACATGAACGGCGCCAGCCCGGTGCCGGTCGAGAACAGGTACAGGCGCTTGCCGGGCAGCAGGTAGTCGATCAGCAGCGTGCCGGTCGGCTTGCGGCCGACGATGATGCTGTCGCCCACCTGGATGTGCTGCAGCCGCGAGGTCAGCGGGCCGTCGGGCACCTTGATGCTGAGGAACTCGAGGTGCTCTTCGTAGTTGGGGCTGACGATGCTGTAGGCGCGCAGCAGCGGCTTGCCCTCGACTCGCAGCCCGATCATCGTGAAGTGGCCGTTGGAAAACCGCAGCGACTGGTCGCGCGTCGTCGTGAACGTGAACAGGCGGTCGGTCCAGTGGTGGACGCTCAGGACACGCTCTTCGTTGAATGCACTCATAACCGGGCGAGGTTGAACCAGATCAAATGCTACACATTCGCGAATACCCTGATGCGCTCCCCCTTGCCGGCGACGTGGCGAATTCCCGCCATCCGCGTGTGGCCGGCGGCGGCTACAGTCTCGCCCGATGGATGAAATGAAGGGCGCCGCGGGCGCCGATGAAGTCTGCGTCGCGGTGCTCTGCGCCGCCTGGTGCCGCACCTGCGACGCCTACGCGCCGGTGCTGGACGCAGTGGCTGCCGAGTTCCCCGGCCTGGCCCGGCGCTGGATCGACATCGAGGACGAAGCCGACCTGGTCGGCGACCTGGACGTCGAGACTTTCCCGACCGTGCTCGTGTTCGACCGCCGCGCGGTGCGCTTCTGCGGCCCGCTGACGCCGCAGCCCGAGACGCTGCGCCGCGTGCTGCGGGCGGCACTGGACGACCCGCGGCCGGCACGTGCGCTGGCGCCCGAAGTCGCCGAACTGGCTGGCCGCTTGCGCGACGAGGTCTTCGTGTGAGCGCCTACCGGGTGCCGCCGGACGCCCGTGCCGCCGCCTCGCTGCTGCTGGTGCGCGACGGCGCCGCGGGGCCCGAACTGCTGCTGATGCGCCGCGGCGAACGCGACGGCGACTACCGCAGCGGCCTGTGCGTCTTTCCGGGCGGCGTGCTCGACGCCCGCGACCGCGAGGCCCAGGCCTGGGTCGTCGGCGACGACGACACGGCCTGGTCGGCGCGCCTGGGGCTGGCCGCAGGCGGCCTGGACTACGCCGTCGCCGCGTTGCGCGAGTGTTTCGAGGAGGTCGGCCTGCTGCTCGCCGACCGGCCTTTCGACGCCGTCGCCGCGGCCGTCTGGCGGCGCCGGCTGCATGCCGGCGAGGTCGGCATCGCCGAGGTCTGCGCGGCGCTCGGCGTGAAGCTCGACCTGCGCACGCTGAGCTACCACAGCCACTGGCTGACGCCGCCGGGCGTGCCCAAGCGCTTCGACACGCGTTTCTTCTCCGTGCGGGCGCCCGAAGGCCAGCAGGCCGAGGTCGACGGCGCCGAAGCGGTCGAGCTGATGTGGCTGACGCCGCAGGCCGCGCTGGACCCGGCGCGCGGCCTGAAGCTGCTGCCCGTGACCGAACGCACGCTCGAGGAACTGGTGCGTTTTGCCGACGCCGAGTCGGCGCTCGCCGATTCGGCCGCGCGACGCGACATCCGTCTGACGATGCCGCGTGCCGCGCGCCAGGGTGACGGCCGGCGCACGGTGCTGATGCCGGACCACCACGCCTGGGCCGAGGTCGGCCGGCTCGACCCCGAGGGCCGCGGCGACGCGCTCGGCGAGCTGGTCGCCGGCCACCCCGTTCGGCTGTCGCCGCACATCGTGCGTGTCACGGCGCCCAACCCCGGGCTGATGACCGGCCCCGGCACCAACAGCTACTTCGTCGGCAGCGGCGATGCCTGGACCGTCATCGACCCCGGCCCGGCCGACGAACGCCACCTGCAGGCGCTGCTGGCCGCGGCACCCGGGCGCATCGAGCGCATCCTCGTCACCCACACCCACCGCGACCATTCGCCCGGCGCGGCAGCGCTGGCGGCGGCCACCGGCGCGACGGTGCTGGGCCGCCGGCCCGAGTTCCCCGACGGCCAGGACACGGACTTTCGCCCGGCGCACGAACCTGCCGACGGCGAGCGCCTGGACTGCGGCGGCGCCGTGCTGCGCGTGATCGCGACCCCGGGTCATGCGTCCAACCACCTGTGTTTCCTGCTCGAGGACGAGAACCTGCTGTTCACCGGCGACCACGTGATGCAGGGCTCGACCGTCGTCATCAACCCGCCCGACGGCGACATGCTGGCCTATCTGGCGTCATTGGAGCGGCTGCGTGCGGCGCCGCCGGCCTGGCTGGCGCCGGGCCACGGTTTCCTCGTCGCCGAGCCTCAGGCGGTGTTCGACGCGCTGATCCGCCACCGGCTGCGGCGCGAGGATCGTGTCGTGCGCGCTCTGGCCCGGCGAGGTAAAGGCGAACTCGACGCGCTGCTGCCCGAGGTCTACGCCGACGTGCCGGCGGTGCTGCACGCGCCGGCGCGGCGTTCGCTGCTGGCGCATCTGCTGAAGCTGGCCGCCGACGGCGTCGCCACCAGCGACGACGGTCTGCTGTGGCGCTACGCCGGCCCGGACTCGCGCCACTCGCCGTCGACCAGCAGCTCGTAGGGCCGGAACAGGCTCTTGTAGGACATCTTCGTGCTCTCGGCGATCCAGTAGCCGAGGTACAGGTGCGGCAGCCCGAGCTGGCGCGTCTGCTCGACCTGCCAGAGCACGCTGTAGGTGCCGTAGCTGGCGCGTTCGTCGGTCTCGTAGAAGGTGTAGACGGCCGAGATGCCGTCGTTGAGCACGTCGACGATGGACACCATCTTCAGCGCGCCGTCGGGCGAGCGGAACTCGACCAGGCGCGAGTTGACGCGGCTTTGCAGCAGGAACTGCGTGTACTGGTCGACGCTGTCGTGGTCCATGCCGCCGCCGGCGTGGCGGCCGGACTGGTAGCGCAGGTAGAGCTGGTAGTGCTCGGGCACGAAGCACAGGCGCAGCACACGCGCCTTCAGCGACTCGTGCTGCTTCCAGGCGCGGCGCTGGCTGCGCGAGGGCACGAAGCGCTCGACCGGCACACGCAGCGGCACGCAGGCGCGGCAGCCGTCGCAGTAGGGCCGGTAGGTGAACATGCCGCTGCGGCGAAAGCCTGCGGCGACCAGCGCCGAGTAGGCGTCGGCGTGGATCAGGTGGCTGGGCGTGGCGACCTGGGACCGCGCCTGCACGCCCGGCAGATAGCTGCACGGGTAGGGCGCGGTCGCGTAGAACTGCAGCGACGAGAGGGGTAGCTCCTTCGGATGCGTCACGGGGGTGTCGTTCCGGCGCCGGGAGCCGCTACGAGGCGAGCCGCTCCCACAGCGAAGCATCATAGGACCAACGGCCAATGTCCTCTTCGTTGCAGGCGATCGCCAGGTGGCGCTCGAAGGCCTCGCGGTCGATCTCGTGCGCGCCCATCGACGCCAGGTGGCGCGTGTTCTGCTGGCAGTCGATGAGCTCGATGCCGTTCTCGCGTGCGAATGCGACCAGCGCCGCCAGTGCGATCTTCGACGCATCGGTGCGGTGCGCGAACATCGACTCGCCGAAGAACATGCGGCCGATGCCGACGCCGTAGAGGCCGCCGACCAGCTCGCCGTCGATCCAGGTCTCGAAGCTGTGCACGCGACCCAGGCGGTGCCATTCGCGGTAGGCGTTCATCACCTGCGGCACGATCCACGTGCCGTCCTGGCCGTCGCGCGGCGTGCTGGCGCAGGCCGCGATGACGCGGTCGAAGGCGTGGTCGACACGGACCTCGCAGCCTGGCGTGCGCGCGAAGCGGCGCAGCGTCTTGCGCAGCGAGTGAGAGACGCGGAACTCGGCCGTCGGCAGCACCATGCGCGGGTCCGGGCTCCACCACAGCACCGGCTGGCCGGGCCCGTACCAGGGGAAGATGCCTTTGCGGTAGGCCTCCTCCAGCCGCCCCGGCGTCACCCGGCCGCCGGCGGCGACGAGGCCCGGCGCGTCGGAGTCGGGCCCCAGCGCGTGCCGCGCCGGCGGCAGCGGCGTGTCCTCGTCGATCCAAGCGATCGGCAGCATCGTGCCCGGCGTCAGCGCCCCAGCTGCAGCTGCAGCTGCAGGAAGGCGTATTCGAGCGCCGTCATCTGCGCCCGCTGGCCGTTGTCGGCCGCGCCGCCGTGGCCGCCCTCGATGTTCTCCCAGTACAGCACGTCGTGGCCCTGGCGGCGCATGCGCTCGGCCATGCGGCGCGCGTGGCCGGGGTGCACGCGGTCGTCGCGCGTCGAGGTGACGAACAGCACGCGTGGCATCTTCACGCCGGCACGCACGTTCTGGAACGGGCTGTAGCGCGAGATGAAGCTCCACTGCGCCGGGTCGTCCGGGTCGCCGTACTCGGCCATCCACGAGGCGCCGGCCAGCAGCTTGGTGTAGCGCTTCATGTCCAGCAACGGCACCTGGCAGACGACGGCGTTGAACAGCTCGGGGCGCTGCACCATCACCGCGCCGACCAGCAGGCCGCCGTTGCTGCCGCCTTCGATGCCGAGGTGGCGCGGGCTGGTGACGCGCGTGGCGATCAGGTCTTCGGCCACCGCGGCGAAGTCGTCGTAGGCCTTCTGGCGGTTGGCGCCGACCGCGGCCTGGTGCCAGGCCGGGCCGAACTCGCCGCCGCCGCGGATGTTGGCGAGCACGAAGACGCCGCCGCGCGCGAGCCAGCTCGAGCCGACGATGCCCGAGTAGTAGGGCTGCATCGAGACCTCGAAGCCGCCGTAGCCGTAGAGCAGCGTCGGGTTGGCGCCGTCGGCCTTCGCATCGCGCGGCCAGACGACGAAGTAGGGCACACGCGTGCCGTCGCGGCTGGTGGCGAAACGCTGTTCGACACGCATGCCGCCAGCGTCGTAGAACGAGGGCCGCGACTTCAGCACCTCGCGCTCGTCGCGGCCGACGTGGCCCAGGGCCAGCGTGTCCGGCGTCAGGAAGTCGGTGTACTGCAGCAGATAGGCGTCGGCGAGCGGGTCGTTGGCGAGTTCGGGGTCGTGCAGGGCGACGGCCGACAGCGTGCCGGGGAAGGGCGCGGCGACCTCGCGGCGCTGCCAGCGGCCGTCGACCGGGCGCCACTCCTCCAGGCGGCCGGCGACGTTGTCCAGGATCTCGACGATCAGCGTGTCGCGCGTGGCCGTCATGCCGGCCAGCGACCGCGTCGCCGTCGGCTCGAACAGCGCCTCGAAGCGGCGTTCGCCGCGCAGGTAGGCGTCGGCGTCGGCGACCAGCAGCGAGCCGCTCTTCCAGCTGCGCCCGGCCACCGTCCAGTCGCTGCGCAGCGTGATCAGCACGCGGCTCTTCCAGAAGCCGAAGCCGGCGTCGTCGGGCTTGTCGATGCGCACCAGGCGCTCGCCCTGCAGCAGGAACATCTCGCTGCGGTAGAAGTCGACCGAGCGCTGGAACACCGTGCGCTCGTAGCCCGGCGTGTGGTCGATCGAGACGCCGGCGGCGACGTCGGTCTTCTGGCCCTCGAACATCGTCGTCGCCGCCGCCAGCGGCGTGCCGCGGCGCCAGCGCCTGACGACACGCGGGTAACCCGAGTCGGTCAGCGAGCCGGGGCCGAAATCGGTGCCGACGGCGATCTCGTCGGCGTTGATCCAGTCGACCTCGCTCTTGGCCTCGGGCAGCACGAAACCGCCGTCGACGAAACGTTTGGCGACGGTGTCGAACTCGCGCACGACGTGCGCGTCGGCACCGCCGCGCGAGAGCTTGACGAGCACGCGCCGGTACTCGGGGCCGAGCGCGACGGCGCCGCCCCAGGTCCAGTTCTCGCCTTCGGCGCGGCCCAGCGCGTCGACGTCGAGCACCGTCTCCCAGGCCGGCTCGCGCTTGCGGTACTCGGCCAGCGTCGTGCGCCGCCACAGGCCGCGCGGGTTGTGCTCGTCCTGCCAGAGGTTGTAGAGCCAGGGGCCGCGGCGCACGACGCCGGGGATGCGGTCGCGCGAGTCGAGGATGGCGCGGATGCGCTCGCGCGTGGCGTCGAAACCGGGCTGCTTCTGCAGCAGGGCCTCGCTCTCGGCGTTGCGTTCGCGCACCCAGGCGAGCGCACGCTCGCCCTGCACGTCCTCGAGCCACAGCAGCTCGTCGTCGGGAAGGTTGTCGGCAAGAGTCATCGTCGGCAGGGCGGCTGCCAGCGGCAGCGCGAAGCTGAAGTCACGGCGGGAAATCATCGGAAAACGGTTCCTTCAATCGGCAGGCCAGAGGCGAACGGGCGTGATCTCGACACTGGTCTCGGCGTTGCCGACCCAGACGTGGCCGTCCTGCACCGTCACCTGCAACTGCATCGAACGGGCGGCCAGCGCGGCCAGCGCCTGCGTCTGTGCGGCCGGCAACTGCCAGACCCGCAGGTTGCGCAGCCGGGTGATCTTGCCCTGCAGCCCGCTCCACCACACCGGCACCGACTGGCCGTAGGCATAGAGCGTCACCTGGTCGGCGCGGCCGCAGGCCTTGGTGAGCCGGCGTTCGTCGGTCTGGCCGAGTTCGATCCAGTGGCGCAGGCGGCCGTCCAGGTCGCGCTGCCAGAGCGCGGGTTCGTCGGCGTCGGACAGGCCGCGCGTGAACTGCAGGTTGTCGGCGGCGTCGCCGGCATCGGCCTGCAGCGCGAAGGCCAGCACACGCACCATCAGGCGCTCCTCGGTCTCCGAGGGATGCAGGGCCAGGGTCAGGGAATGGTCCGCGTACAGCGGCCGGTCCATGTCGGCCACCGCGACGGTGGCCTTGTAGATCGTCGATTTGAGCGCCATGAAGGCCCGGGGGAGGCGGCAACGGCGCCGCGCCGCGCACTGTGCCACAGCGGCGACGCTCGGCGTGCCGCGCTGGCCCCGGCCGGCGACGGCCGACCTTGCGGGTGGCATCATCCCGGGTTCGGCCGGCGCTCGCCGGCCACCCCATATCGCGAGGATCTGTTCATGAACCGCAACGTTGCACCGCGCCTGGCCGCGGCCCTGCTCATCGTCTGCGGCGGCACGCTGGCCGTCGCCCCGGGCGCCTTTGCCCAGAACAAGACCGAAGGTCGCACGCTGACGCTTGGCGGCAGCGGCGGTGCCGGCGGCCCGATCCTGACGCGCAAGGAACTGCGCGACTGCCTGGAGCGCCAGGAGGCGGTGACCAAGGCCCGTGCCGAGATCGACGCCGAGCGCACGGCGCTGGACCAGGACCGCACGGCCATCGCCGTGGAACAGGAAGCGCTGAAGAGCGCCCGTGCCGGCATCGACTCGTCGCGCGAGGCCGTCGCCAGCCTGAACCAGCGTTATCGCGAACTCGGCGAGCGTGTCGAATCCTGGAACGAGCGCTCGAAGGCGTCGCAGGAGCGTTCCGGCGCGACGGCAGAACGCGAGCGCCGCCAGCTCGAGCGCGAGCGCCAGGAGATCCAGAAGACCCAGACCGCGCTGGACGCCGAGCGCGAGAAGCTGGCCGGCGGCAACGAGCAGGCCGTCAACGACTACAACGACCGTGCCGCCAAGGTCGACGGGCGCGTCAAGGATTGGAACGCGCGCAACAACGCGCTGTTCGCGCGCGCCGAGAAGGTCAACGCCGACCGCGACCTCTGGGCCGGCGAATGCGCCAACCGCCGCTACCGCGAGGACGACGAGATCCTGCTGAAGAAGGGCGCCAAGTGAGCGCCGCGGTGTCGACTTCCGGCGGGGCGAACCCGCTGCTGCAGGACTGGACCGCGCCGTTCGGCCTGCCGCCCTTCGATGCCCTGGACCCGGCGCACTTCCGCCCGGCGTTCGAGGCCGCGATGCAGGCCCATCGCGACGAACTCGCCGCGATCGGCGCCAGCGCCGAGGCGCCGAGCTTCGACAACACCGTCGCGGCCTTCGACCGCAGCGGCCGGCTGCTGGCGCGCATCGATGCCGTCTTCTACAACCTGACCGCCTCGCACACCACGCCTGCGCTGCAGGCGGTGCAGCGCGAGATGGCCGGCCCGCTGGCCGCGCACGACAACGCGGTCTACATGGACGCGGCGCTGTTCGCGCGCCTGGATGCGCTGCACGCGCGCCGCGCCGAGCTGGGTCTGGAGCCCGAGCAGCTGCGCCTGCTCGAACGCATCCACCTCGACTTCGTGCGCGCCGGCGCGCGCCTGCAGGGCGCGGCGCAGAAGCGCTACGCCGAGGTGATGGAAGAGCTCGCCGCGCTGACGACGCGCTTCGCGCAGAACGTGCTGCACGACGAGGCCTCGTTCCGGCTCGAACTGAAGACCGAGGCCGACCTCGCCGGGCTGCCGGACTTCGTGCGTGCCGCGGCGCGCCAGGCCGCGGCCGACCGCGGGCTGGACGGCCACATCGTGACGCTGTCGCGTTCGCTGGTCGTGCCCTTCCTGACCTATTCCGAACGCCGCGACCTGCGCGAAGCCGCCTGGCGCGCCTGGGTCTCGCGTGGCGAGCACGGCGGCGAGCACGACAACCGCGAGGTCGCACGCGATATCCTGCGCCTGCGCCGCGAGCAGGCCTCGCTGCACGGCCAGGCCTGCTACGCCGACTACGCGCTGGCCGACACGATGGCCGGCCGCCAGGCGGCAGTGCAGCAGCTGCTGGGCGAGGTCTGGCCGCGCGCGCTGGACGCGGTCGCGCGCGAACGCACCGCGCTGGAGGAGGTAAGGCCGCCGTCGGCGGCCCGGCACGATCGAGGCGTGGGACTGGCGCTACTGGGCCGAGAGGTTCGCCAGCAGCGCTACGCCGTCGACGACGCCGAGGTCAAGCCGTACTTCGCGCTCGAGAACGTCGTCGAGGCCGCGTTCGACTGCGCCAGCCGGCTCTTCGGCCTGCGTTCGTACGCCGCGCCGGATCTGCCGGTCTACCACCCCGACGTGCACGGCTTACGAGGTGCGCGACGCCGACGGGCACGGCTGATCGGCGTGTTCCTGCAGGACAACTTCGCGCGCGCGAGAAACGCAGCGGCGCGTGGATGAGCTCGCTGCGCTGGCAGAGCCGCAACGCGCCCGACGGCGGCGTCGAGCTGGCGGTGATCCTGAACAACAACAACTTCGCGAAAGGCGAGCCCGGGCGGCCGACGCTGCTGTCGATGGACGACGTGCGCACGCTGTTCCACGAGTTCGGTCACGGCCTGCACGGGCTGCTGTCCGACGTCACCTACGCCGGCTGTCGGGGACGCAGGTGCTGCGCGACTTCGTCGAGCTGCCGTCGCAGCTGTTCGAGCACTGGATCGTCGAGCGCGAGGTGCTGGAGCGCCATGCCCGCCACGTCCGCACCGGCGAGCCGATCCCCGACGACGCTGGTCGCCGCCTGCAAGCCGCGCGGCCGCTTCAACCAGGGCTACGAGACGGTGCGCTACAGCGCGAGCGCGATCGTCGACATGGCGGTGCATTCGCTGCCTGACGCCGAGCCGCCGGCCGACCTGTGCGCCTTCGAGGCTGAGCTGATGGCAGCGAAGGGGCTGCCGGCCGCGGTGGGCATGAACCACCGCCTGGTGCATTTCCAGCACCTGTTCTCGAGTGCCGGCTATGCCGCCGGCTACTACGTCTACCTCTGGGCCGAGGTGCTGGACGCCGACGGCTACGACGCCTTCGTCGAAGCCGGCAGCCCGTTCGATCCGAAGGTCGCCGCGGCGCTCAAGCGCTACATCTACTCGGCCGGCAACAGCCAGGAGCCGGGTGCCGCCTACGCCGCGTTCCGCGGCCGGGCGCCGACGGTGCGGCCGCTGCTGGAAAAACGCGGCCTGCTCGCCGCCGAGCCGGCCTGAGGCCGGCAGCCGCTCCCGGCATCACGCCGGGGGCGGCCCGAACATCGCCGCGATCGAGGCCATGAAGGCGCGGAAGTCCAGCGGCTTGGTCCAGTAGTCGACCATGCCGGCGGACAGCGCGCGCTGGATCTCGTCGGGCATCGCGTTGGCCGACAGCGCGACCACCGGCGTCGTCGCGGTCGCCGGCTGCGCGCGCAGCCGGCGCATCACCTCGTGGCCGTCGATGTCGGGCAGCTGCATGTCCAGCAGGATCAGGTCGGGATGCAGTTCGGCGGCGCGGCGCACGCCCGTGATGCCGTCGTCGGCGACGATCAGCATCAGGTCGGGACGGCGCGCGATCAGCTCCGAGATGATCAAGGCGTTGACCGGGTTGTCCTCGATGTAGAGCACCGTGGCCTGGGGCTTGCGCGGCTCGGCCGCCGGCAGCGGCCGCAGCGCACGTTCGTCGCTGGCCATCGCGGCCGGCGTCGGCGCGTCGGTGCCGTCGGCCAGCGTCAGCTCGACGACCGTGCCGACGCCGGGCGTGCTGCGCACCACGATCGAGCCGCCCATGTGCTCGATCAGCGACTTGACGATCACCAGGCCGATGCCGGTGCCCGGGATGCCTTCGCGTTCCAGCCCGAGGCGGTTGAAGGGCTCGAAGAGGTGGCGCAACTGCTGCTCGTTCATGCCGCGGCCGGTGTCGGCCACGCTCAGCAGCACCTTGCCATCGCGTCGGCGGCTCTGCAGCTCGACGCTGCCGCCGTCGCGGTTGTACTTGATGGCGTTGGTCAGCAGGTTCTGCAGCACCTGGCGCAGGCGCACGCCGTCGGCCAGCACCGTGCCTTCCAGCGCCCCGGTCGACAAGGTGATGCCGCGGCCGGCGCGCAGCGGCTCGACGATCTCCAGCGTCTGCTCGACCAGGCCGCGCAGCGTCACGCGTTCGGCGGCGACCCGCATCTCGCCGCCTTCGAGGCTGGCGAGGTCGAGCACGTCGTCGACCAGCGCCAGCAGCTGCTGGCCGGCACCGCGCACGGCCTGCAGATGGCGGCGGCGCTGCGCGTCCTCGGGGCCGGGGCCGCAGTTGGCCAGCAGCAGCTCGGTGAAGCCGAGCACCGCGTTCAGCGGCGTGCGCAGCTCGTGGCTCATGCGCGAGAGGAAACGCGACTTGGCCTGGCTCTCGCGCTGGGCGATCGCACGCTCCTGGCGCGCGGCTTCGGCGGCGCGCCGGTCGGTGATGTCCCATTCGACGCCGATGCGCCGGCGCGGCCGGCCTTCGGCATCGGGCAGCACCGTCGAACGCTCGGCGATCCAGCGCACCGTGCCGTCGGGCCAGACGACGCGGAACTCCAGGTCGGGCTCGGAGTCGGGGTGCAGCGGCTCCAGCAGGTGCAGCTGCATCGTCTCGCGGTCGGCCTCGTGCACCGCGGCCAGCCGTTCCTCGATGGTCGGCGGCGCCGAGCGCGGCGGCAGGCCGCGCAGCCGCCACATCTGCTCGTCCCAGATCGCGCTGCCGTCGCGCACGTCGAGTTCCCAGGTGCCGACACCGGCGCCGCGGGCGGCGAGCATCGCGCGTTCGCTGGCCTGGTGCAGCGCGGTCTCGGCACGGCGACGTTCGGTGACGTCGAGCACGATGCCGAACATCGTGTCGCCGCCCGGGCCGTCGAAACCGGCGCGCACGCTCAGATCGCGCACCTCGCCGTCGGTGCGCAGGATGCGCACCAGCACGTCGCTCTGGCGATGGCCGCTGCGGCGCCACTGCTCGAAGCGGCGGTTGATGCGTTCGCGGTCGCCGGGATGCACGAAGCGCTGCAGCCATTCGGCCCAGCTGGGCGCCGGGTCCTGCGGCCCCAGGCCGTGGATGGCGCGCAGCTGTTCGTTCCAGGTGATCTGCTGCGGCTCGACGCTCCAGTAGCCGATGCCGGCGGTGCGTGTGACGAGTTCGAAGCGGCGCCCCAGCTCGGCCACCCGGCGCGACTCGTCGACACGTTCGGTGACGTCCATCGCGACGCCGATGAAGGCCACCGGGTGCCCCTTGCCGTCGCGTTCGACGGCGCGGCGCACGAGCAGGCTGAGCCAGGCCTCCCCGCCCGGGCGGCGGTAACGCAGCTCGGTGTCCACCGGCTCGTCGCTGGCCAGCGCGGCCTGGCGCTGCGCGACCATGCGCGGCAGGTCCTGCGGATGGATCAGATCGCGCAGCCTGGCCGCGGGCAGGCCGCGCGGCTCCAGCGGCAGCCCCAGCATCTGCGCCGCACGCGGGTTGTAGTGCACGCGGTCTTCCACGAGGTCGTGGCGCCACAACGCGATGCCGGTCATGTCGGCGGCCATCGCGATCTGCGACATCGTCGAGTCGTGCGAGTGCGCCAGCGACCAGGCCAGCGTGTCGTCGACGAGGAAGCCGACGGCGCGCCAGGCGCGGCCCTGTTCGTCGGGCAGCACGACGCATTCGCACAGCAGCGAGCGCAGCTGGCCTGCCGGCGTGCGCGCGTGGTAGCGGTAGCGGTGGCGCCCCACGCGCTGCAGCGTCTGGCGGATCGAGCCGACAAAACCTTCGTGGTCGGCGGCGACGATCGCGCTCTCGGCCTCTTCCGGCGTCGGCGCTTCGCCTTCGCCTTCCAGGCCGCGCATCGCGAAGACACGCCGGTCCCAGAAGCCGCGGCCGGTCTGCACGTCACGCTCCCAGCGGCCGAGGCGGCCGACCGAGGTGGCGACGTCGAGCAGGGCGCGCAGTTCGTCGCGTTCGGCTTCGACGGCGCGCTCGGCGTCGCGGGCCTGCAGCGACAGCAGCAGGCCGCCGTCGGCCCATCGTGCCGGCGTGATGGAGATCCAGCGGGCGCCGGCCGCGGCCTGGCGCCGCAGTTCGACCGGCTGAAGCTCGGCGCAGCTGTCCGCCAGCCGCGCGGCGGCGTCGTCGTCCAGGGAAAGCGTCTCGGCCAGCGTGCCACCCACGGTGGCGTGCTCCAGGCCCAGCAGTGCGCGCGCCGCGGGGTTCAGCCGCCGGACGCGGCCGGCGGCATCGAGCTCCAGCGTCGCCGCGGGAAGGGCCTCGAACCAGTCGACGGGGTCGTGTCCCGCCGCCGTGGACGGGGGGGAAGGCGTCGATTCACGGCGCGGCATGCGGACAGCGGGCGAGTTCTGATCGTTCGGGCCGCCAGTATGACGCCGTCACCTCGATTTCGACCGCGGCCAGGACAAGCCGCGGCGTCGCTACATCGGCTTGAAACGCCAGGCGTAGGCCTGGCTGACCGCCAGGCGTTCCGCGTGGTCGCGCAGATGCAGCGTGATGCGACCGAGCTCGTCGCGGTGCGCGCGTGCGATGGCGCTGGCGCGCACGATGCAGCCGCGGTGCACCTGCCAGAACAGCTCGCCGTCCAGGCCCTCGGCGATCTCCTTCAGCGGCTTGCGCACGTGCGCTTCATCGTTCGCCGTGACGACGCGCGTGTACTTTTCGTCGCTCTGGAAGAACAGCACCTCGTCGATGCCGAACATCTTGATCGTGTCGCCGACGCTGGCGCTGATCCAGCGCAGCCGCGTTGCCGCGTCGCGCTGCGCGAACTGGCTGCCCAGGCGTTGCAGCAGCGCGTCGAGCTCGGGCGCCTGCGTGCGCGTGGCCAGGCGCTCGCGCAGCCGCGCCACGGTCTGCGCCAGGCGCTCGGCGACGATGGGCTTGAGCAGGTAGTCCACCGCGCCGGCGTCGAAGGCCTCGATGGCGTAGCTGTCGTAGGCCGTCGTGAACACCGCGTGGCAGCGCCCGCTGGCCGCACGTGCGACGTCCAGGCCGCTGAGGCCCGGCATGCGGATGTCGAGGAAGGCGATGTCGGGGTGGAACTTCTCGATCGCCTCGACGGCCGCCGGGCCGTGTTCGCACTCGGCGACGATCTGCAGCTCGGGCCAGGCGGCGGCGAGCATGCGGCGCAGTTCGGCTCGCGGCAGGTCCTCGTCGTCGGCGAGCAGGGCGGTGGCTTCGGTCATCGTCGGTCCTTCAGGCGTCTTCCAGCGGCACGGTGATGGTCGCCGACACGCCGCCGCCGGGGCGCGCCTTCAGCGTCAGCGCGGCACGCTCGCCGTAGAGCTGCGCCAGGCGCTCGCGGATGTTGGCCAGGCCCAGGCCGGTGCCGGCGGCCGAGGCGCCGAAGCCGGCGCCGTCGTCGTCGACGACCAGCGCCAGCCGGCCGTCCTGGCTGCGTTCGGCGCGCACGTCGACCTGCACCGGGCCGATCTTGGGCTCGGCGCCGTGCTTGACGGCGTTCTCGACCAGCGAGATCAGCATCAGCGGCGGGAAGCGGTGACGCAGCAGCGGCTCCTCGGCCTGCACCGACCAGCCCAGCCGCGGCATGCGTGCGGCCATCAGGCCGAGGTAGGCACGCACGATGTCGAACTGGCCGCCGACGGTGGCCTGGGCCGAACCGTCGCTGCGCAGGCGCGGGATCGCCGCGCGAAGGTACTCGACGAGGCGGTCGATCATCTCGGTGGCGCGCCCCGGGTCGGTGGCGATCGCGCTGCGCACGCCGGCCAGGGTGTTGAACAGGAAGTGTGGCTCGACCTGCGCGGCCAGCACCGACAGCCGCAGCTCGGCTTCACGGCGCTGCGCCTGGGCCTCGGCGAGCGCCCGTTCGCGCGCCAGCGCGGCCAGGCCTTCGCGTTCGCGGCGCAGGCCGCGCAGCGCCAGCCCGCCGGCGAGCAGGAAGGCGACGCCGGCGCGCACGACGAAGTTGGAGATCTGGCCGGCCGGGTCGTCCGGATCGCTGCCCTGGGGCTCCGAAGGCGGCCCGGCGTCGTCGGGCGTGCGGATCGTCATGCCGATCAGCATCACGATCCTGCGGCGCTTACCGTGCTCGTCGACGTTGCCTGTGCGTTCGGCGATGAACTGCTTCAGCGGCTCGGCACCCCAGGCGTGGAAAGCCTGCGCCGCGCCGACGACGGCCAGGATGGCCAGCAGCAGCGCCAACCATTCGCGGCGTTCGTCCCAGCGCTGCCGGCGCACCCAGACGCCGAGCGCCGGGCCGAGCAGCGCCGGGCCGACGAGCGTCAGCACCAGCTCGGCGATGCCCGGCCAGGGCCGGTCGGCCGGGTTGTCGTCGGTCATCACCGTTGCCACCAGCACGATGAAGACGAGGCCCAGGATCAGCGCCATGCGCCACAGCCGGCCCCGCGCCCAGGCCGGGCTGAACACCGGCCAGCGGCGGTAGCGCGTGAACCAGCCGTGGTCACGGCCGGTGAGTTCTGCCGGCAGCGGCTGGTCCAGCGCGGTCACGGGAATCGTCATGGGGCGAGAGCGTAGCGCCGCCCGGCGCGGGCGCCGGTGCACGCGACGAACGCGGCATCGGCGCCGACGAAGGCCGTCAATCGGCGATCGTGTCGGCGCCCACCGCCGAGGCCGGCTTCGGCGCCGCGCCTTTCAGGTTCAGCCAGGCGCTGGCCGCGCCGCAGGCGGCGATGACCGCCATGCCGACCCAGGCCCAGCCGTCGGGCAGGCGCTGGAAGACGATCCAGCCGACCAGCGCCGCGGCACCGATCTGCGTGTAGACGAAAGGCATCAGCGTCGAGGTCGGCGCCATGCCCATCGCCAGGATCAGCATCAGGTGGCCGCCGGTGCCCAGCAGGCCGATCAGCAGCATCCAGCCCCACTGCGTCGGCGTGACGGTCGCCAGCGCCGCGGCCTGCGGGCTGGCGGCCAGCAGCGGCAGCAACAGCGCCGCGCCGGTGAAGCCGGTCCAGAAGTGCGTCGTGTACGGGTTCTCCAGCGAGGCCATGCGGCTGGTCAGCACCTGGAACGAGGCGTAGGTGAAGGCGCCGCCCAGCGGGAACAGCACCGCCCAGCCGAAGACGCCGCTGCCCGGGCGGATGACGATCAGCGCGCCGACGAAGGCGCCGCCGACCAGCAGCCAGCGCAGGCGCGACACACGTTCGCCGAGGAACCAGCCGGCCAGCAGCGTCACCAGCACCGGCGTCAGCATGTTGATCGCGGTGAACTCGGCGACCGGCATCGCCTGCACGCCGAAGAAGCTGAAGCCGCTGGTGGCCAGCAGCAGTGCGCCGCGCAGCGCCTGGAAACGCGGGTGCGCGCTGCGAAAGCCGTGTTTCGGGTCGACGGCCAGCCAGACCGTCATCGCCACCGCCTGGAAGGCGTAGCGCACGGTCAGCATCACCAGCACCGGCACCGCGGCGCCCAGCCAGCGCACGCTGTTGTCCATGGTCGCGAAGCACGCGGCCATCGCGAGCACCAGCGCGATGCCCAGCCCGGGGCGGCGTCCGGTCATCGGGCACCCTTCGGCTTGAAGGCCGGTGCCGCCGAGCGCAAACAGGTCCCGGGCCTCATGCGCGCTGGATGCGCCCGGCCAGCGCCTGCCAGACCGGCGTCAGCCGTCCGGGCAGATCGGGCAGGGCACCGAGGTCGACGCGGCTCTCGTCGGGCGAATGGAAGTCGCTGCCGCGCGAGGCCAGCAGATCGAACTCGAGCGCGGTGTCGGCGTACTGCAGCTGCTCGGCCACGGTGTGGCTGCCGGTGACGACCTCGACGGCGCGGCCGCCGTGGGCGACGAACTCGCTGAACAGCGCGTATTCGGCCGTCGGCGAGAAGCGGTAGCGCGCCGGGTGCGCGATGACCGCGACGCCGCCGGCGCCGGTGATCCAGCGCACCGCGTCGCCCAGCCCGGCCCAGTGGTGCGGCACGTGGCCGGGCTTGCCGGCCGCGAGGTAATGGCGGAAGACCTCGTGCGTCTCGGCGAAGTGGCCCGCTTCGACCAGCCAGCGCGCGAAGTGGGTGCGCGAGATCAGCTCGGGATTGCCGACGTAGCGCAGCGCGCCTTCGAAGGCACCATGGATGCCGACCGCGGCCAGCGCCTGGCCCATGCGCTCGGCGCGCTCGCGGCGGCCGGAGCGGATCGAATGCAGCCCGGCGACGAGCGCCTCGTCGCTGGGGTCGACGCCGAGGCCGACGATGTGCACCGACTCGCCGGCGAAGGTCACCGAGATCTCGCAGCCGGCGAGGAAGTCCATGCCGAGGTCCAGCGCCGCTTCGCGGGCGCGGGCGACGCCGCCCAGTTCGTCGTGGTCGGTCAGCGCCCAGAGCTCGACGCCTTGCGCGTGCGCGCGCTCGGCGAGCGCGGCCGGGTCCAGCGTGCCGTCGGAGACGTCGGAATGCGAGTGGAGGTCGGCGTTGATCAGGTGCACCGCCGCGGATTCTAGGAAGCGGGGCGCGTGTTCACCGCGCCAGGGTCATCGTGCGCCCGCAGCGTGCCGCCAGCGACTCGTCGTGGGTGACGACGACGAAGGCCGTGCCCTGCTCGCGCGACAGGCCCAGCATCAGGTCGAAGACGGCGCCGGCGGTGCCGCGGTCGAGGTTGCCGGTGGGTTCGTCGGCGAGCACGCAGGCCGGCCGCGTGACCAGCGCACGCGCGATCGCGACGCGCTGGCGTTCGCCGCCGGACAGCTGCGCCGGGTGGTGCGCCACGCGCGCGCCCAGGCCGACGGCGGCCAGCATGCGCTGCGCGGCGTCACGCGCGGCTTCGGGGCTCTCGCGGCGGATGCGCAGCGGCATCGCGACGTTGTCCAGCGCGCTGAACTCGGGCAGCAGGTGGTGGAACTGGTAGACGAAGCCCAGGTGCCGGTTGCGCCAGCGCCCTTGTTCGGCGGCGTCCATCGTCGCGAAGTCGCGGCCCATCAGCGTCACGCGGCCCGAGGTCGGCTTGTCCAGGCCGCCGAGCAGGTGCAGCAGCGTGCTCTTGCCCGAGCCCGAGGCGCCGACGACGGCCAGGGTCTCGCCGCGGCTCACGTGCAGGCTGACGCCGCGCAGCACCGTGACGTCGAGATCGCCTTCCTGGAATCGTTTGTGCAGCTCGATGGCGTCGAGCACGCGGTCCGGATCGTGTTCACTCATAACGCAGCGCCTCGGCCGGGTTCACGCGGCTGGCGCGCCAGCTCGGGTACAGCGTGGCGACGAAGGACAGCAGCAGCGAGACGACGGCGATCGGCACGATGTCGGCCATCATCGGCTCGCTGGGCATGCGGCTGATCAGGTAGATGCTGCCCGGCAGGAAGGCCACGCCCAGCAGGTGCTCGAGCGCCGGCACGATGACGTCGATGTTGAAGGCCACCAGCAGGCCCAGCGCGACGCCGCTCAAGGTGCCGATGATCCCGGCCGTCGCGCCCTGGACGATGAAGATGCCCATGATCGAGCGCGGGCTGGCGCCCAGCGTGCGCAGGATCGCGATGTCGGCGCGTTTGTCGGTCACCGTCATCACCAGCGTCGAGACGAGGTTGAACGCGGCGACGGCGACGATCAGCGTCAGGATGATGGCCATCATGCGCTTCTCGACCTGCACGGCGTCGAACCAGTTGCGGTTGGTCTGCGTCCAGTCGCGCACGATGACCTGCGGGCCCAGCGCCTGGGCGAGGTCGTTGCCGACGCTGCGGGCCTGGTGCACGTCGGCCAGCTTCAGCTGCACGCCCGTCGGGCCGCCGGTCTGGAACAGGCGCGCGGCGTCGTCCATCGCGATCAGCACCAGGCCGCTGTCGTACTCGTAATGCCCGGCCTCGAAGGTGCCGGTGACGGTGAACTGCTTGAGCCGCGGCACGACGCCGGCCGGCGTGAACTGGCCGCCCGGCGCGGCGATCGTGATCGTGTCGCCGATGCGCACGCCCAGCAGCCGCGCGAGCTCGGCACCGATCACCGCGTGCCACTGGCCGGGCTGCAGCGCGGCCAGTTCGCGGTCGCGCAGGCGGTGGGCGAGGTCGGTGATCTCGGCTTCGGCCGCGGGTTCGATGCCGCGTACGACGGCGCCGCGCAGGATGTCGCCGCGGCCGACCAGGGTCTGCGCGGCGACGAAGGGCGCGGCGCCGACGACCTGGGCGTTGCGGCGTGCCGCCGCCGCGGTCGCCTGCCAGTCGGGCAGGGCGCCGCCGCCGGCGTCGTGGATCTCGACGGCCGAGATCACGCTCAGCATGCGGTCGCGCACTTCCTTCTGGAAGCCGTTCATCACACTCAGCACGATGATCAGCGCGGCCACGCCGAGCGTGATGCCGAGCACCGAGATCGCGGAGATGAACGAGATGAAGCCGTTGCGCCGGCCGGCGCGTCCGGCACGCGTGTAGCGCCAGCCGACGTGCCACTCGTAAGGCAGGTTCATGGGGCCGCGATGCTAACCCGGCCGCCACGGCCGACCCCGCGCGGCGCCGGATAATGCGCGCCGTGCACCTGATCGTTCCCTTCGCGGCGCCGCTGTCGGACGCCGGTCGCGCCGCGTTGCGCAGCCTGGAGCTGCCGCGGTTGCGAGAACTGCTCGCCCGCCTGCCGGCGCGCGTGCATGACGACGGCGTCGAGACCAGCTTCAGCCCGCCGCACGAACGTGCGCTGGCGCTCGCGCTCGGCTTCGCCGGCGGCGACGGCCAGCTGCCCTGGGCCGCCTGGCATGCCGCCCAGGACGGCGCCACCGACCTCGGCGACCTCGCCTGGGGCGAGCTGACGCCGGCCCACTGGCGCCTGGGCACCGAGCAGGTCAGCTTCCTCGACCCCGAGGCGCTGGCGCTCGACGAGGCTTCGTCGCGGGCCTTCTTCGAGCTCGTCTCGCCGCTGTTCACCAGCGAAGGCTGCCTGCTGCGCTGGGCGGCGCCGCTGCGCTGGTATCTGGCGCACGAGAGCCTGGCCGAGCTGCGTACCGCGTCGCCGGACCGAGTCATCGGCCGCCACGTCGACCCCTGGCTGACCGACCAGCCCGAGGTGCGCCTGGTGCGCCGGCTGCAGAACGAGGTGCAGATGCTGCTGTACACGCACCCGCTGAACGACGAACGCGAGGCGCGTGGCCTGCCGACCGTCAACTCCTTCTGGCTCAGCGGCTGCGGGTCGGCGCAACCGATGCGCGGGCGTGTGCCGACGGTCGACCACCGGCTGCGCGGCCCGGCGCTGAACGAAGACTGGGCCGCCTGGTGCCAGGCCTGGCAGACGCTGGACGCCGGCCCGATCACCGAGCTGCTGGCCGCGCGCGTACGCGGCCAGACGGTCAAGCTGACGCTGTGCGGCGAACGTTCGGCCGTCGCCTGCGAAGCCGGCGGCGCCTGGCAGTCGCTGCGCGCGCGCCTGGCGCGCCCGGCGCCCAACGAACTGCTGGAGACGCTGTGATCCTGCAGTCCCGCGACGTGCCGCCGCGTGCGGCCTTCGCGCTCGAACAGGCCGGCGTGCACCCGCTGCTGGCGCGGCTGCTGGCCGCACGCGGCGTGCGCGCCGCCGACGAGCTCGACACCCACCCGGCGCGGCTGCTGCGCCCCGACGCGCTGCGCGGCGCCGCCGAGGCCGGCCGGCTGCTGGCCGACACGATCGCCGGCGGCGGCCGCATCTGCGTCGTCGCCGACTACGACTGCGATGGCGCCACCGCCTGCGCCGTCGCGCTGCGCGGCCTGGCGATGCTCGGCGCGCGCCGCGAAAACCTGCATTACGTCGTGCCCGACCGCGCGGTGCACGGCTACGGGCTGACGCCGGCCATCGTCGAGCTGGCGCGCGAGAAGCGCCCGGACCTGCTGGTCACCGTCGACAACGGCATCGCCAGCCTCGAAGGCGTGGCGCACGCGCGGGCGCTGGGCATGGCGGTGCTGGTCACCGACCACCACCTGCCGGCGATGGACGCCTCGGGCGTCGTGCTGCCGGCGGCCGACGTCATCGTCAACCCGAACCAGCCCGGCTGCGCCTTCGACAGCAAGGCGCTGGCCGGTGTCGGCGTCGTCTTCTACGTGCTGCTGGCCGCGCGTGCCGAGCTGCGCGCGCGCGGGCGTTTCGACGCCGCGGCGCAGCCGCGGCTGGAGTCGCTGCTCGACCTGGTGGCGCTGGGCACGGTCGCCGACGTCGTGCGCCTGGACGCCAACAACCGCCGCCTCGTCGGCCTGGGGCTGGCGCGCGTGCGCGCCGGGCGCATGCAGCCGGGCGTCGCGGCGCTGTTCGCCGTCGCACGCCGGGCGCCCGAGCGTGCCGCGTCCTTCGACTTCGGTTTCGCGCTCGGGCCGCGCATCAACGCCGCCGGCCGCCTGGCCGACATGACGCTGGGCATCGAGTGCCTGCTGACCGACGACCCGATGCGCGCCTCCGAACTCGCGGCCCAGCTCGACGCCATCAACCGCGAGCGCCGCGAGGTCGAGGCCGGCATGCGCGAGGCCGCCGAAGCGACGGTGCAGCGCTACGGCGACAGCGACACGCCGCCGGCCGTCGCGCTGTTCGACCCCGGCTTCCACGAAGGCGTGGTCGGCATCGTCGCCGGGCGGCTGAAGGACCGGCTGCACCGCCCGACCTTCGCCTTCGCCTGCGGCGCCGACGGCGCGCTGAAGGGCTCCGGGCGTTCGATCCCGGGCTTTCACCTGCGCGACGCGCTGGACCTCGTCGCCAAGCGCCACCCGGGGCTGCTGCTGCGTTTCGGCGGCCACGCGATGGCCGCCGGCTGCACGCTGGCCGCGGGCGGCTTCGAGACCTTCGAGCAGGCTTTGCGCACCGTCGCCGGCGAATGGCTGGACGCGGCGACGCTGGAGCGCCGGCTGGCCGTCGACGGCCCGCTGGATCCGCAGTGGTTCGACGCCAGGACGGTGGCGCTGCTCGAGGCCCAGGTCTGGGGCCAGGGCTTCGAGGCGCCGGTGTTCTGCGACGAGGTGCAGGTCGTGCAGCAGCGCCTGGTCGGCGAGAAGCACATGAAGCTGCGCCTGCGCCACGGCAGCGCGGTGCGCGAGGCGATCTGGTTCGGCCACGCCGACCCGGTGCCCGAGCAGCTGCGCCTGGCCTATCGGCTGTCGCTGGACGAGTGGAACGGCCAGCAGCGTGTGCAGATGGTGGTCGAGGCCGCGGCCTGAGAAGCCCTCGCGGCGCACGGTCGGCGCCATCCGGCGCACGATCGTGGCGATGAAACGCCTGCTGCTGCTCGCCGTTCTTGCCGCGTTCGTCGCGCCCGTGGGCGCGGCCGAGACCCTTCGCCCGGTCGTCGTCCTGCGCGGTCTCGACCAGCCGTGGGCGCTGGCCTTCCTGCCCGACGGCCGCGCGCTCGTCACCGAGAAGGTCGGCCGGCTGCGTGTGCTGCGCAGCGACGGCACGCTGTCGCCGCCGCTGGCGGGGCTGCCGGCGGTCGACGTGCGCGGCCAGTGCGGGCTGCTCGACGTCGCCGTCGACCCGGAGTTCGAGCGCAACGGCCTGGTGTTCTGGACCTTCGCCGCGCCGGTGGACGGCGGCAACGCGACCGCGCTGGCGCGCGGCCGGCTCGACGGCGAGCGCCTCACCGAGGTGCGCACGATCTTCGTCCAGCAGCCGGCGGTGGCCAGCAGCGCGCACTGCGGTTCGCGCATCGTCTTCCGCCGTGACGGCACGCTGCTGGTCGGCCTGGGCGACCGCTTCTCGCGCCGCGACGACGCCCAGCTGCCCGGCAACCACCTCGGCAAGTTCGTGCGCCTGGACCGCGAGGGCCGCGCGCCGGCCGACAACCCGCGCCGCGCCGGCTGGGCGCCCGAGGTCTGGAGCCTGGGCCACCGCAACGTGCAGGGCGCGGCGCTGCACCCGGCGACCGGCGAACTCTGGGCGATCGAACACGGGCCGCAAGGCGGCGACGAGCTCAACGTCGTCGAAGGCGGGCGCAACTACGGCTGGCCGCTCGTGACCTTCGGCCGCGAGTACGGCAGCGGCGCGCGCATCGGCGAGGACGGCCCGAAACCCGGCTTCGAGCAGCCGCTCACGGCCTGGGTGCCGTCGATCGCGCCCAGCGGCCTGGCCTTCGTCACCTCCGACCGTTACCCCGGCTGGCGCGGCAGCCTGGTGCTGGGCGCGCTGCGCGCCGAGGCCCTGGTGCGGCTGACGCTGGACGGCCGTCGCGTCGCCGACGAGCAGCGCCTGCCGATGGGGCGGCGCATCCGCGACGTGCGCCAGGGCCCGGACGGCTGGCTCTACGTGCTGACCGACGGCCGCGACGGCCAGCTCTGGCGCCTGGAACGCTGACGCTGCAGGGGATTGCAGCCCGCGGCGCAGGCCGAACAATGGCGTCCTTCCCCGGAAGGAGGCCACCATGCCCGCTGCACTGCGCGAGATGCCCGACGACGGGCTGGAACTGGTGAAGAGCTTCGAAGGCATCCCCGACGGGGATCCGAGCACGGTCAACATCGACCCCTATCTCGACCCGGTCGGCATCTGGACCATCGGCTGGGGCCATGCGATCGCCGACAGCGCCGGGCGCTGGCTGCGCGGGCCGGCAGCGCGCGACCAGGCGCGTGCCGCCTATCCGGGCGGCATCACACGGGCCCAGGCCGAGACGCTGCTGCGCGCCGACCTGCTCGACGCCTGCCGCGACGTGCAGCGCCTGGTGACGGTGCCGACGAGCGACGCGCAGTTCGGCGCCCTGGTCAGCTTCGCCTTCAACCTCGGCGCCGGCAGCCTGATGAAGTCGACGCTGCTGAAGAAGCTCAACGCCGGCGACGCCGCCGGTGCCGCCGAGCAGTTCCTGGTCTGGGACAAGGGCCGTGTCGACGGCGTGCTGCAGCCGCTGCCGGGGCTGACGCGCCGGCGCCGCGCCGAACGCGCGCTGTTCCTCGGCGAGGACTGGCGTGCCGCCGGCGGCGTGCGCACGGTGCGCGGTGCCGTCGTGCTGCCGCTGGCCTCGCGTTCGATCGTGCGCCGCGCCGAAATCGAGGAGCAAGCCCCGCCGGCGCGCAAACGCGCCGCACGCGGCGCCGTGCTGCAGACGCAGGACCCGCTGCAGCTGCAATTGCCGGCGAAGCCGCGCCGTGCGGCCCTCAAGCGCGCGAAGAAACGCGCCGAGCCGACGCCGGCCTGATCCCCGCCGGGCGCGTCAGGCGACGCGCCCGAACCACCACAGCGACAGGCCCGAGGCCAGCAGCGCCAGCAGCGCGCCGACGCCGGCGAACAGCGCCGTGATCTCGGTCTCCTTGCGTTCGACCACCATGCGCGAGCCCAGGCGCTGGTAGACCTTCTTCAGGTCCTCGGCGGTGCCGGCGTAGAAGTACTCGCCCATCGTCATCTGGGCGATCTGCTTGAGCGTGTCCTCGTCCAGTCGCACGCGCATCGACCAGCCCTCGAAGCCGATGATCTCGCCCTTGGTCGTGCCGATGCCCACCGTGTAGACGCGGATGCCGCGGTCGGCGGCCATCTTCGCGGCGTCGATCGGGTCGGGCCCGGTCGTGCGCTGGCCGTCGGTCAGCAGGATCATCGCCGCCGAGCCGTACGAGCCCACCGGCACCGGCGTGAAGTCGGCCGGCTTCTTCTCCGGGTCGCCGAGCATGCGCGGCATCGCTCGCTGGCCGGTGATCTGCTGGATGTCGATGCCGGCGTCGGGAAAGATCGTCGCCAGCGACAGCACGATGCCGCTGCCGATCGCCGTGCCGCGCTGCAGCTGGAAGCGTTCGATCGCGGCCAGCACGTCCTCTCGGCTGGTGGTCGGCGCCTGCACGACGGCGGCGGTGCCGGCGAAGGACACGACGCCGACACGCACCTCGCGCGGCAGCGACTCGACGAAGGCACGCGCCGCCTCCTGTGCGGCCACCAGCCGGTTGGGCTTGACGTCCTCGGCGCGCATGCTGCCCGAGACGTCCATCGCCAGGATGATCGTGCGTTCGGCCATCGGCAGCGTCAGCGTCGCCGTCGGCCGCGCCAGCGCCAGCAGCAGCACCGCCAGCGCCAGCGCCAGCAGCGCCGGCGGCACGTGGCGGCGCCAGCCCGGGCCACGGCCCAGCGCCTGCTTGACGATCGCGACGCTCGCAAGGCGCACCGTCGCGCGGCGGCGCCGGCGCAGGATCCACAGGTAGAGCAGCACCAGCACCGGCAGCAGGGCCAGCGCCGGCAGCATCTGCGGCCACAGGAAGCTCATGCGTCCGCCCCCATCGGCTCGGCTCGCTGGCGCAGATGCGCCGGCAGCCGCGGCGAGGCCTTCAGCCGCGCGCGCTGGCGGCGCAGGTCGGCAAAACGCAGCAGCGCGTCGAGCAGGTCCTCGTCGGTCGCCAGTTCCAGCACGTCGGCGCCCGACTCGAAGAGCGCCGCGCGCAGGGCCTCTTCCTGCTCGGCGGCGAGCGCGTCGTGGCGGGCGCGGAACTCGGGGTCGGCGGCGTCGACGAGCAGCTGCTCGCCGGTCTCGGCGTCCTCGACGGTGACCAGGCCGACGTCGGGCAGCGCCATCTCGGCCGGGTCGAGCACACGCACCGCGACGACCTCGTGGCGGCGCGCCAGCCGGCCCAGCGCCGGGCCCCAGCCGGGCGTGCTGATGAAGTCGGAGACGACGAAGACCATCGAGCGCCGGCGCAGGATGCCGCCGGCGGTGTCCAGCAGTTCGGCCAGCGTCGTCGGCGTGCTGCCGGGCGCGGGCGTCGCCGGCGCCTGCATGCGGCGCAGCAGCTCCAGCACGTGGCGGCGCGTCGCCGACGGCGGCAGCACGTGCTCGACCTTGCGGCCGTAGATCACGGCGCCGACGCGGTTGCCGTGGCGCGTGAAGACGCGCGCCAGCGCGCCGACGAAACCTTGCGAGACCTCGCGCTTGCTGCGCGCGCCGGAGCCGAAGTCGACGCTGGGCGACAGGTCCAGCAGGAACCAGGCGCTGAGGTCGCGGTCCTCGACGAACTGGCGCACGTAGGGCTGCTGCAGCCGCGCGGTGACGTTCCAGTCGATGTGGCGCACGTCGTCGAAGAGCTGGTACTCGCGCAGGTCGGCAAGGTCAACGCCGGTGCCGCGCAGCAGCGTGCGCCAGTCGCCCTGCAGCACGCCGTCCAGGCGGCGCAGCACCGTCCACTCCAGGCGGCGCAGCAGGTCCTCGGCCGACTCAGGCACCGACGCTCCCGTCGAAACGGCCGCCGGCCAGCGGCTTGTCGGGCGGCGCGATCTTCTTCATCACGCGCTGCACGATGGCGTCGGCGGTGACGCCTTCGGCGAGCGCCTCGTAGCTCAGCACCAGACGGTGGCGCATGACGTCGGCGACCATGCCGGCGACGTCCTCGGGCAGCGCGTAGCGCCGGCCGGCGAGCAGCGCCAGCGCACGCGCGCCTTCGATCATGCCGATCGTCGCGCGCGGGCTGGCGCCGTAGGTGATCAGCCGGCCGAGGTCGGCGAGGTCGTGGCGCGCCGGCGTGCGGGTCGCCGAGACCAGCTTCACCGCGTACTGGATCAGCCCCGGGTCGACGTAGACCTCGCGGCACTGGCGCTGCAGCGCGGCCAGCGCGAAGGTGTCGGCCACCGCGTCGATCTCGACGGCCGGGCCGGTCACGCGCTGGGCGATGACGAACTCCTCCTCCTCGCTCGGGTAGTCGACCAGCACCTTCATCATGAAGCGGTCGACCTGGGCCTCGGGCAGCGGGTAGGTGCCTTCGGTCTCGATCGGGTTCTGCGTCGCCATCACGACGAAGGGCTCGGGCACGCGGTGGGTCTCGCCGGCGATCGTCACCTGGCGCTCCTGCATCACCTCCAGCAGCGCGCTCTGCACCTTGGCCGGCGCGCGGTTGATCTCGTCGGCCAGCAGCAGGTTGGCGAACACCGGGCCCAGCGAGGTCGAGAACTCGCCGGTCTTCTGGTTGTAGATGCGCGTGCCGACGAGGTCCGAGGGCACGAGGTCGGGAGTGAACTGGATGCGCTTGAAGCTGCCGCGGATCGCGCGCGCCAGCGTCTTCACGGTCAGCGTCTTGGCCAGGCCGGGCACGCCTTCGACGAGCAGGTGGCCCTGCGCCAGCAGCGCGACGAGCACGCGCTCGAGGAAACGGTCCTGGCCGACGACGACCCGCTTGACCTCGTAGAGCAGGCGCTCCATCAGCGCCGGGGTGGTCTCGCTCTCGGGTGGTGTCACTGGGCTCTCCGTGGATCGCCGCTCAGAACGGCGGCATGCCGGCGGCGGCCGCGGCATTTTCGATCGGCACGGCAAAGCCGATGCCGACGAAGGTGCGCTCCTCCGACGGGTTCAGGATGGCGGTGACGATGCCGACGACCTGGCCGTCCATCGTCACCAAGGGGCCGCCCGAGTTGCCGGGGTTGGCGGCGGCGTCGAACTGGATCAGGTTGGTCAGCGTGCGTTTGCCCGTCTCGGAGCGGAACTCGCGGTTCAGCCCCGAGACGACGCCGTAGCTCGTCGACGGCCCGATGCCGAAGGGGTGGCCGACGGCGATGACGTGGTCGCCCGGGCGCAGGTCGGCGGTGCTGCGCATCGTCGCCGCGACCAGATCGTCGGGGATGCGGTCGGCACGCAGCACGGCGAGGTCGTTCTCGGTCTGCACGCCGACCAGGCGCGCCGGCGACTCGGTGCCGTCGGCGAAGGTCACGCGCAGCTTGTTCGCGCCCCAGACGACGTGCAGGTTGGTCAGGATGGTGCCGTTGTCGATGATGACGACGCCGGTGCCCAGGCTGCGCTGCATCGCGCGTTCGGCGTCGTCGCTCGGGTCGTGGCCCTCGTGGTGGCCGTCGCCCAGGGCGACGACACGCACCACCGACGGCGCGATCGCCTCGTAGGCCTTGGCTGCGGCCGAAGGCAGCGGTTCCTTCTCGAGCGAGGCGCGCACCGCGGCGTCGATGTCGTCCTGGGTCAGCACGCGCGCGCCGTGGCCCAGCGGCCCGGCGGCCAGCAGCACGGCCACCGCGACGGCGGCGCCGGCGCTCGCCCACCAGGCTTCGGCGGGCACGCGGCGGCGGCGCGCACGGCGCACGGGCGCCGCGGCAGCGGCGTCGACGGGCGGTGGCGCCGGCGGCGGCGCCGCGGGCTTGGCGGCCTCGGCGGGCCGGCGCGAACGGCTGTAAAGCGGTGCCTTCTTCATCGTCGATGGCTCCTGCACCGGGAACCGCCGGAGACGGTAACACGTCCGGCCGACAGGCCGCATCCGCGCTTGGCGGCATCATCGCGCCATGTGGGTGGACACGCATTGCCATCTCGACGCCGCGGAATTCGACGCCGACCGCGACGCCGTCGTCGCTCGCGCGCGCGCCGCGGGGGTCGTGATGCAGGTGATTCCGGCGGTCGAGGCGGCCGGTTTCGACACCGTGCGCGAGCTCGCGCAGCGCCACGGTCTGGCCTATGCGCTGGGCATCCATCCGCTGTACGTCGGCCGTGCCGCCGACGAGGACCTGGAGCGCCTGGCCGACGAACTGCGCCGCCGGCGCGACGACCCGCGGCTGGTGGCGGTCGGCGAGATCGGCCTGGACCTGTTCGTCGCCGGCCTGGACCTGGAGCGCCAGCGGCGCTTCTATCTCGCCCAGCTGGCGCTGGCGCGCGACGCCGGCCTGCCGGTGATCCTGCACGTGCGGCGCTCGGCGGACCTGCTGCTGCACGGGCTGCGCCGCGTCGAGCTGCCGGGCGGCATCGCACACGCCTTCAACGGCAGCGACGCCCAGGCGGCGCAGTTCGCCGCACTCGGCCTGCGCCTGGGTTTCGGCGGTGCGATGAGCTTCGAGCGTGCGCTGCAGATCCGCCGCCTGGCCGCGTCGCTGCCCGAGCACGTGCCGGTGCTGGAGACCGACGCGCCCGACATCCCGCCGCAATGGCTGTACCGCAGCGCCGCCGAACGTGCCGCCGGCGCCGCGCCGGGGCGCAACGAGCCGGCCGAGCTGCCGCGCATCGCGCGCACGCTGGCCGCGCTGCGCGGCTGGACGCCGGAGCACACCGCCGCAGTGACGACGGCCAACGCCCTGGCCGCGCTGCCGCGGCTGGCGGCGCTGAACGGAGCGTCTTCTTCATGACCGGGCGCCTCGTCGGCCTCGCGCCGGTGGCCGACGCCCGCACCCGGCTCGTCGTGCTCGGCAGCTTCCCGAGCATCGCCTCGCTGGGCGCCGCGCAGTACTACGCCCATCCGCGCAACCACTTCTGGCCCATCCTGTCGGCGCTGTGGGGCCTGGACCTGCGCGCCTTGCCGTATCCCGAACGGCTGCACGAGGTGCTGCGCCACGGCCTGGGCATCTGGGACGTCTACGCCGCCTGCCGCCGCGAAGGCAGCCTGGACACGGCGATCGAGGACGCCGAACTCAACGACTTCGCCGCGCTGCGCCGCCTGGCGCCGCAACTGCACGTCGTGGCGCACAACGGCGGCGAGTCGGCGCGCGCGATGCCGCGCCTGCAGGCGCTGGGCTTCGAGGCGCTGCGCCTGCCGTCCACCAGCCCGGCCAACGCCAGCTGGAGCTTCGAGCGCAAGCTCGCCGCCTGGCGCGAGGCCTTCGCCGCCCACGGCCTGGCTTGACCGCATCGGCGCGGCCGCCCACCGCGGCCCGGTCACAATGCGGCGACAAGGAAGAGCAGGGGGATCCCGGGAGATGTCACGAGCTTGGACGCGCTGGTGGACAGCGCTGACGGCGGGCCTGCTGGCCGCCGGGGCGGTTGCGGCAGCGCCGAAGACCGCCGGTTTCGAGATCGGCCGCGAGCCGGCCTGGGTGCAGCCGATGGCGGCCAACGGCCTGGACGCCGGCCTGCCGGAGTCCCCGCTGCAGGTGCTGCTGGTCGACGAGCAGACGCGGCTGCCGGCCGGGCGCGGCCCCAGCGAGAACTACCGCCACGTCGTGCGCCAGGTGCGCGACGGCAGCGGCCTCGAACACGCATCGCAGATCAGCATCGACTTCGACCCGAGCTACGAGCACCTCACGCTGCACCGGATCGAGGTGCGCCGCGGCGGCACCCGCATCAACAAGCTGGACGCGCGCCGCGTGCGTCTGCTGCAGCGCGAGACCGGGCTTGAGCAGCAGCGCCTGGACGGTCGCCGCACGGCTTCGATCGTGCTCGACGACGTGCGCGTCGGCGACCGCATCGAGTACGCCTACACGCTGGTCGGCGACAACCCGGTGTTCGACGGTCGCTTCGTGCAGATCGAATGGACCCGCCACGGCCTGGGCCCGACCGGGCTGTACCGTTATCGCCTGCTCGCGCCGGCGCAGCGCACGATCCGTTACCGCGCCGGCGCCGCCGAGGTGGTCGACGGCGGCCGCAGCGCGGACGGGCTGAAGATCACCGAGTTCCGCCGCCGTGCCGTGCCCAAGTTCGTCGAGGACCGGTACGCGACGGCCGACAGCTGGCTGGGCGACATGCTGCAGCTCAGCGAGTTCGCCGATTGGGGCGAGGTCGCACGCTGGGCCGAGACGCTGTTCGAGCCCGCGCTGCGGCCCTCGGCCGAAGTCACGGCGCAGGCCGAGGCGCTGCGCGGCGCCGACCGCGGGGCCCAGACGCTCGCGCTGCTCGACTTCGTGCAGACCCAGGTGCGCTACTTCGGCACCGAGATCGGCGCCAGCTCGCACCGCCCGGCGCCGGCCGCGCAGACGCTGGCGCAGCGCTACGGCGACTGCAAGGACAAGGTGGCGCTGCTCGGCGCGCTGGCCCGTGCTGCCGGCGTGCGCGCGACGCCGGTGCTGGTGTCCGGCACGATGCGCCGCGACGTCGCGGCGATGCTGCCCAGCCCGCTGGCCTTCGACCACGTCGTCGCCGAGCTGCAGATCGATGGCCGCAGCCTGCTCGTCGACCCGACGCGTTCGATGCAGACCGGGCCGCTGGACGAACGCATCGCGCGGGGCCTGGGCTGGGGCCTGCCGGCGCGTGCCGATGCGAGCGCGCTCGTCGAGCTGCCCGGCACCGAGGGCCAGCTGCAGGCCGAGGGTCAGGACGTGCTGAACTTCGGCTCGCTGGCCCGGCCGGCGGCCGTCGAGTCGGAACAGACCTATTACGGCGACTTCGCCGAGATGCTGCGCGCCCAGCGTGCGGCGCGTGGCGCCGACGAGTTCGAGCGCGATCTGCGCGCCGACCACCTGCGCCTGTACCCGGGGCTGACGGCCGACGGCCCGCTGCAGATGGCCGACGTGCCGGGCCGCAACGCGGTGCGCCTGGTGCAGCGCTACACGCTGGCGCCGCCCTGGCGTTTCCCCGAGCAGCGTGTCTTCGTCGCCGACTACGGCCTGCCGCTGTTGATGTCGGTGCTGCGCCTGCCCGACGGTTCGGACCGCGCGCGCGGCCTGCGCCTGGCCAACCCCGGGCGCTACCGCCAGAGTGTCGAGTTCCACTTCGACGAGCCGATCTTCGGCCGCACGAGCAGCTCGCGCGCCGAGGAGTCGGCGGCCGCGTTCAGGCTGCAGCTGCGCGGCGAGATGTCGCCCCAGGCGCAGCGCCTGGACGCCGAGCTGGACATGCTGCAGGACCGTGTCGCGGCCGCCGACTTCCCGGCCTATCGTGAACGCCTGACCCGCGCTTACGCCCGCCTGTCGGGTGCCGTGCAGGTGCCCGCGGTGACGATGGCGCAGGCCGAGACGATGCGCCGGCGCTACGCCGCGCTGGACGCCGATGTGCGCTCGGGCCGGCTGCGTATCGTCACCGAGACGCAGCGCGAGGCGCTCGGCCGCCGCGTGCTGCTGGACACCGTGCTCGCCGGCGAACGCCTGGCGCCGGCGCTGCGCGCGCAGACGCTCACCGAGCGCGCGATCCTGCTCGACCACCTGGGCGAGCTGGACGCCGCACGCGCCGACCTGCAGGCCGCGCTGGCGCTGGACCCCGAGCCGGCGGCCACGCATTCCGCCGCGGCGGTCAACGCGCTGATCCGCGGCGCCTACGACGAGGCCGAGCAGCAGGCCGGCGAAGCGCTGCGCCGCGCGCCGTCGGACATGGAAGCGCTGCAGACGCGTGCGCGCGCCGCCTATCTGCGTGGCGACGGCGACGCGGCGCGCGCCGGCTTCGAGGCTGCGCTGAAGGACCGCTCGGTGCGCGACGCAGGTTACGCGCCGATCTGGCTGTACCTGGCGGTGCGCCGCGCCGGCGGCGACGGTGCCGCAGCGCTGCGCCAGGTGGTCCCGGCCGGGCAGCGTGCCTGGCCCCATCCGGTGGCGCGCTGGCTGGCCGGCGATGCCAGCTTCGACGACGCGCTGGCCGCCACGCGCGACAGCGGCCGGGCCGACCCGGGCCGCGAATGCGAGCTGCAGTTCTTCGCCGGACAGAAGGCGCTGCTCGACGGCGATCGTGCGGCTGCACGGCGCCATTTCCGCCGCGCCGTCGACACCGGCGTGACCGAATACATCGAGTACGGGATGTCCCGACTCGAACTCCAGCGCCTGGACGGCGCACGCTGACCGCCCCGATGTCCGAACACGACGATTCCTCCCTGCCCGAAGCGACGCTCAGCGAATCCGACGGCGTGCGCTACCTGCACCTGGGCTCGATCTGGGTGCAGGGCGCGATGCGCATCCGCAAGCCCCAGGTGGTCGAGCTGGAATACGTGCAGCGCATGCTCGCCAGCCTGCTGTGGCTGCCCTCCGAGGCCATCGGCCAGGGGCGCGCGCTGCAGCTCGGGCTGGGCGCGGCGGCGATCACGCGCTTCACGCACAAGGCGCTGCGCATGCCGACGACGGTGGTCGAACTGAACCCGCAGGTCGTCGCCGTCTGCCGCAACTGGTTCCACCTGCCGGCCGAGGCCGACGTCGTCGTCGCCGACGCCGGGCGCTGGCTGCACGAGCAGGCCGAGCCGCAGAGCGTGCAGCTGCTGCACGTCGACCTCTACGACCACGAGGCCGCCGCGCCGGTGCTCGACGACGAAGACTTCTACGCCGGCTGCCGCGCCGTGCTGGAGGACGGCGGCCTGATGAGCGTGAACCTCTTCGGCCGCGACGCCAGCTTCGAGCGCAGCATCGCGCGCATCGCCGCGGTCTTCGGCACCGACCAGGTCTGGAGCCTCAGGCCGACGAAGGAAGGCAACACCGTCGTCGTCGCCGGCCGTCACGTCGAGATGCCGGCGCGCAACGTGCTGACCGAACGCGCCGCGACAATCGAGGCGCGTTTCGGCGCCTACGGCTTGCCGGCGCGCAAGTGGCTGCGCATGCTGCGGCCCTATGCCGGGCCGCAACCCGCACGAGAGGCATGATGAACCGCAAGACCGCGCGTGGACGGCTGGACTGGCGAGAACTGCTCGACTGGCTGCGCGAGGACGGCTGGATCGCGCCGGCCGACGCCGAGCGCGTGGTGCGGCGTTTCGGCGCCGGGGCTTCGAGCCTGCACGCGCTGGTGCGCCTGGGCGGCGCCGGTCTCGTGCGCAGCGGTAGCGGCGAAGCGCTGGACACCGAGGCGCTGACGGCCTGGCTGGCCGGCCGCGCCGGCTTGCCCTATCTGCGCATCGACCCGCTGCGGGTCGACGTCGGCCGCGTCGCCGAGGTCATGAGCGTGCACTACGCCGAGAGCCGGCGGGCGCTGCCGGTGGCGGTGTCGCCGACCGAGGTGACGGTGGCCACCGCCGAGCCCTTCGACGTCGCCTGGGTACCCGAGATCGAGGCCCACACGCGGCGCACGCTGCGGCTGGTCGTCGCCAACCCCGAGGACGTGCGCCGCTACACGACCGAGTTCTACGCCCTGGCCAAGTCGGTGCGCGCGGCGCAGAAGAGCGGCGAGGTCTCGGCCGCGGCCAGCTTCGAGCAGCTGGTCGAGCTCGGCCGCGCCAAGGGCACGCTGGACGCCAACGACCAGGGCGTCGTCCAGGTCGTCGACTGGCTCTGGCAGTACGCCTTCGACCAGCGCGCCAGCGACATCCACCTCGAGCCGCGGCGCGAGATGGGTGCGATCCGCTTTCGCATCGACGGCGTGCTGCACACCGTCTACCAGGTGCCGCTGACGGTGATGAGCGCGATGGTCGCGCGCATCAAGCTGCTCGGCCGCATGGACGTCGTCGAGCGGCGCCGGCCGCTGGACGGGCGCATCAAGACCGTGCGCCCCGACGCCGGCGGCGAGGTCGAGATGCGGCTGTCGACGATGCCCACGGCCTTCGGCGAGAAGCTGGTGATGCGCATCTTCGACCCCGAGACCGTCGTCAAGGGCGTCGAGGCGCTGGGTTTCGGCGCCGCCGAGGCCAAGGCCTGGCAGACGTTGACCGGGCGTGCGCACGGCATCATCCTCGTCACCGGCCCCACCGGCAGCGGCAAGACGACGACGCTTTACGCGACGTTGAAGTCGCTGGCCAACGAAGAGGTCAACGTCTGCACGATCGAGGACCCGATCGAGATGATCGAGCCGGCGTTCAACCAGACGCAGGTGCAGCCGGCGCTGGACATGGGCTTCGCCGAAGGCCTGCGCGCGCTGATGCGCCAGGACCCGGACATCATCATGGTCGGCGAGATCCGCGACCTGCAGACCGCCGAGATGGCGATCCAGGCGGCGCTGACCGGCCACCTCGTCTTCAGCACGCTGCACACCAACGACTCGGCCAGCGCGATCACGCGTCTGGCCGACCTTGGCGTGCCGCCGTACCTGATCTCGGCCACCGTCATCGGCGTGCTCGCCCAGCGCCTGACACGCACGCTGTGCCCGGCCTGCAAGCAGCGCGACGAGGCGACGACGCGCGAGACGCTGGAGGCGATGGTCAAGCCCTGGCGGCTGTCGGGCGGCATCCGCGCCTACAAGCCGGTGGGCTGCCTGGAGTGCCGCCACACCGGCTACCGCGGCCGCGCCGGGCTGTACGAACTGCTGGTGATGGACGAGGCCGCACGCTCGCACGTGCACCCGACGCTGGACGCCGACGCGCTGCGCCGCCAGGGCATCAAGGGCGGCATGCGCCCGCTGCGCCTGGCCGGCGCGATGAAGGTCGCCGAAGGGCTGACGACGATCGAGGAAGTGCTGCGCAGCACGCCGTCGCTCAACTGAACGTGCCGGCGGCGCCGGCTTACGTGATATCCACATCGGCGCGCCGAGGGCCGGCTGCCAGAATCCGCCACGCTTTGGCTGGAGGAGACAAGCCTTGAAAATCAAGAGCCAGAAGGATTTCTGGTCGGGCCTGATGTTCGTCGCCGTCGGCGTCGGCTTTGCCTGGGGTGCGCAGGAGTACAGCTTCGGCTCCGCCGCGCGTCCCGGCCCGGGTTACTTCCCGTTCGGACTCGGCATCCTGCTCGCGCTGCTGGGCGCGATGGTGCTGTTCAAGTCGCTGACGCTGGCCACCGAGGACGGCGACCCGATCGGCGCCTGGGCCTTCAAGCCGCTGGGCATCATCGTCGGCTCGGTCGTCGTCTTCGGCCTGGCGCTGCCGCACCTGGGCCTGTTCATCGCGCTACCGCTGCTGGTCGTCATCTCGGCAGCTGCCGGTGACGAGTTCCACTGGAAGGACGCGCTGATCAACGCCGTCGTGCTGACCGCCGGCAGCTGGGCCATCTTCATCAAGGGCCTCAGTCTGACCATCCCTCTGCTGCCTTCGTTCATCGGTTGAGGGGCACGACGACATGGACCTGCTGAACAACCTGGCGCTCGGCTTCGGCGTCGCCTTCACCTTCCAGAACCTCGCCTACGCCTTCGGCGGGGCGATCCTCGGCACGCTGATCGGCGTGCTCCCGGGCCTGGGCCCGGTGGCGACGATCGCGATGCTGCTGCCCAGCATCTACTCGCTGGACGCGACGCCGGCGCTGATCATGCTGGCCGGCATCTACTACGGCGCCCAGTACGGCGGCTCGACGACCGCGATCCTGATCAACGTGCCCGGCGAGTCCAGCTCGGTGGTCACGGCGATCGACGGCTACCAGATGGCGCGCCGCGGCCGTGCCGGCCCGGCGCTGGCCGCCGCCGGCCTGGGCTCGTTCTTCGCCGGCTGCGTCGGCACGATCATCATCGCCGCCTTCGCGCCGCCGCTGACCGAGCTGGCCTTCAAGTTCGGCCCGGCCGAGTACTTCAGCCTGATGGTGCTGGGCCTGATCGGCGCCGTCGTGCTGGCCTCGGGCTCGCTGGTCAAGGCGATCGCGATGATCGTGCTGGGCCTGCTGCTCGGCCAGATCAACACCGACGTCATCTCCGGCGTGCCGCGCTACAGCTTCGACATCCCCGAGCTGACCGACGGCATCGGCTTCGTCGCCATCGCGATGGGTGTGTTCGGCTTCGGCGAGATCATCGCCAACCTCGGCCAGCCGTCCGAGAAGCGCGAGGTCTTCACGAAGGACGTGAAGGGGCTGTGGCCGACGCGCGACGACTTCAAGAACGCCTGGCCGGCGGTGCTGCGCGGCACCTCGCTGGGTTCGATCCTCGGCGTGCTGCCCGGCGGCGGCGCGCTGCTGGCCTCGTTCGCGGCCTACACGGTCGAGAAGAAGATGGGCATGAAGCCGGGCGAAGTGCCGTTCGGCAAGGGCAACATCCGCGGCGTCGCCGGCCCGGAAAGCGCCAACAACGCCGGTGCGCAGACCTCGTTCATCCCGATGCTGACGCTGGGCATCCCGCCGAACGCGGTGATGGCGCTGATGGTCGGCGCGATGACGATCAAGGGCATCCAGCCCGGCCCGCAGGTGATGGCGAGCGACCCGCAGCTGTTCTGGGGCCTGATCGCGTCGATGTGGGTCGGCAACCTGATGCTGGTGATCCTGAACCTGCCGCTGATCGGCATCTGGATCAAGCTGCTGACGGTGCCTTACCGCTTCCTGTTCCCGGCGATCATGGCCTTCTGCTGCATCGGCCTGTACACGCTGAACAACAACAACTTCGACGTCTTCATGGGCGCGGCCTTCGCCGTCGTCGGCTACGCCTTCTACAAGCTGGGCTGCGAGCCGGCGCCGCTGCTGCTGGGCTTCATCCTCGGGCCGATGATGGAAGAGAACCTGCGCCGCGCGCTGCTGCTGTCGCGCGGCGACTGGGGCACCTTCTTCACGCGCCCGCTGTCGGCCGGCCTGCTGGTCGCCGCGGCGCTGATGGTCGTCGTCGTGATGCTGCCGTCGATCAAGTCCAAGCGCGAGGAAGCGTTCCAGGATGCTGATTGATCAGGTCGGGTGATTGCCCGACGTCGTGACGAGGCCCCGCGGGGCCTCGTTCTCGTTCGGCGCGCCGCGCATCCCTGCACGCGCCTCGGAAAGGCGAGGGCCGTTAACCTCGGCGCCTCGCTGACGTCGCCCGACTCTTGAAACTCCCCGCTGCACTCGCCCCGCTGGAAGGCCCGGTCTTCCGCGGGCTCTGGCTCGCCTGGCTGGCGGCCAACATGACGATGTGGATGAACGACGTCGCGGCCGCCTGGCTGATGACGACGCTCACCGCCAGCCCGGTGATGGTGGCGCTGGTGCAGACCGCCTCGACGCTGCCCGTCTTCCTGCTCGGCCTGCCCAGCGGCGCGCTGGCCGACATCGTCGACCGGCGGCTGTACTTCGCGGCGACGCAGCTCTGGGTGTCGCTGGTGGCGCTGCTGATCGCCACGCTGGCGGTGGCCGGCATGCTGACGCCGTCGCTGCTGCTGCTGCTCACCTTTCTCAACGGCATCGGCCTGGCGATGCGCTGGCCGGTGTTCTCGGCCATCGTGCCCGAGGTCGTCGATCGCGACCGCCTGCCGGCGGCGATGGCGCTCAACGGCATCTCGATGAACATGTCGCGCGTGCTCGGGCCGGTGGCCGCCGGCGCGCTGCTGGCCAGCCTCGGCACGGCCTCGGTCTTCGTGCTCAACGCGGTGCTGGCCGGCGTCGCCTTCGTGCTGATCCTGCGCTGGCGCTCGGTGGCGCGCACCAGCGCGCTGCCGGGCGAACGTTTCGTCGGCGCGATGCGCGTCGGCCTGCAGCACGTGCGCCAGTCGCCGCGCATGCGCGCGGTCATCGTGCGCGTGTTCCTGTTCTTCCTGCAGTCCAGCGCGCTGCTGGCGCTGCTGCCTTTGGTCGCCTTGCGCCTGCACGGCGGCGGTGCCGGCACCTTCACGCTGCTGATGGCCAGCCTGGGCGCCGGGGCGATCTTCGCCGCGCTGATGTTCCCGCGCTGGCGGCAGCGCTTCAACCGCGACCAGTTCGTCACCACCGGCGCGCTGATCCAGGCCATCGCCGCGGCGGTGGCGGCCTCGGTGACCGAGGTCTGGCTGGCGGTGCCCGCGGTCTTCGTCGCCGGCATGGCCTGGATCTCCACGGCCAACACGCTGTCGGTGTCGGCCCAGCTGGCGCTGCCGAACTGGGTGCGCGCGCGCGGCATGGCCGTCTACCAGATGGCGCTGATGGCCGGCACGGCCTTCGGCGCGATGGCCTTCGGCAAGCTGGCCGGCGTCGTCGGCGTCGCCGAGGCGATCGGCGCGGCCTCGCTCTTCGGCGTTGCCGTGCTGGCCTGGTCGCGGCGCTGGTCGGTCGAGGGCGCCGACGTCGACTACTCGCCGGCGGTGCCGCGCGCCGCGGCCGAGCCGGCGATCCCGATCGAGCCCGGCGACGGCCCGGTGATGGTGACCGTCGAATACCAGGTCGACGAAGCCGACGTGCCCGAGTTCACGGCGCTGATGCAGCTGACACGCGCGGCGCGGCTGCGCCAGGGCGCGCTGTCGTGGGCGCTGTTCCGCGACACCGCGCAGCCCGGGCGCTGGGTCGAGCACTTCGTCGACGAGAACTGGATCGAGCACCAGCGCCGGCTGGAGCGTTTCACCGCCGAGGACGCCGAGCTGCGCGCGCGCCGCACGGCGCTGCACCGCGGCGACGAGCCGCCGCCGCTGCGCCGTTTCGTCGCCAACCGCGAAGCGCCGCCGCATCGCGGCTGACTTGACGACTGGCGAAGCCCCCGACCCGCGCCGTTGCCGACTGCTGGAGACAATCGCCCGATGGACCACGCCTCGCCCGACTTCTTCGACTGGAGCGCCGGCTATGCCACCCGGCGCCTGCCGGTGTTCGCGCGCAACCTCGTCGCCACCTCGCATCCGCTGGCGGCGCAGGCCGGGCTGCGCATGATGGCCGCCGGCGGCAACGCGGTCGACGCGGCGGTCGCGACGGCGGCGGTGATGACCGTCGTCGAGCCCTGCAGCAACGGCCTCGGTTCCGACGCCTTCTGCATCCTCTGGGACGGCGAGCGCCTGCACGGGCTGAACGCCTCGGGGCGTGCGCCCGCGGCCTGGACGCCCGAGTACTTCCGTCGCCGCCACGGCGACGGCGCGCGCACGCCGCCGGCGCGCGGCTGGGACGCGGTGACGGTGCCCGGCGCGGTGGCCTCCTGGGTCGCGCTGGCCGAACGTTTCGGCCGCCTGCCGCTGGCGCAGCTGCTCGAACCGGCGGCCGAGATCGCCGAACGCGGCTACGCGGTGCCGGTCGTCGTCGGTGACAAATGGGTCGCGGCGGCGCAGCTGCCGTCGCTGACCTCGCAGCCCGGTTTCGCCGAGACCTTCCTGCCGCGTGGCCGTGCACCCCGGGTCGGCGAACGCTTCTGCTTCCCCAGCGCGGCGCGTGCGCTGCGGGCGATCGGCGCGACGCGCGGCGAGGCCTTCTACGGCGGCGAGATCGCCGCCGCGCTGGTGCGCCAGTCGCAGGCGCAGGGCGGGGCGCACACGCTGGCCGACTTCGCCGGCTACGTGCCCGAATGGGTCGAGCCGATCTCGATGGACTATCACGGCGTCACGCTGCACGAGATCCCGCCCAACGGCCAGGGCATCGCGGCGCTGATCGCGCTGGGCATCCTGCGCCACGTCGACCTGACCGAATACCACGCCGACAGCATCGAGGCCCGCCACCTGCAAATCGAGGCGATGAAGCTCGCCTTCGCCGACGTCTATCGCCACGTCGCCGAACCGTCGGCGATGGCGCTGACGGCGGCCGACCTGCTGTCGCCCGCCTATCTGGCCGAACGTGCCAGGCTGATCGACCCGAAGCGCGCCCAGGACTTCCAGGCCGGCAACCCGGCCAAGGGCGGCACGATCTACCTCACCGCCGCCGACGAGAGCGGGATGATGGTCAGCTTCATCCAGAGCAACTACATGGGCTTCGGCTCGGGCGTCGTCGTGCCCGAATGGGGGCTGTCGCTGCAGAACCGCGGCCACGCCTTCAGCCTCGACCCCGGCAGCGCCAACGTCGTCGCGCCGGGCAAACGCCCGTTTCACACGATCATCCCGGGCTTCGTCACCGCCGGCGGCCGGCCGCTGATGAGCTTCGGCGTGATGGGCGCCAACATGCAGCCGCAAGGCCATCTGCAGACGCTGCTGCGCATGGTCGACTGGTTCCAGAACCCGCAGGCCGCCTGCGACGCGCCGCGCTGGCGTTTCAACTCGGGCCTGGAGCTCAACGTCGAGGCGGCGATGGACCCGGCCGTCGTGCAGGGCCTGGCGGCGCTGGGTCACCGGCTGGACGTCATCGACGACAGCTACCAGGACTTCGGCGCCGGCCAGTTCATCTGGCGCCTGGGCGACCCGGCCGTCGAGGGCTACGTCGCCGCCAGCGACCCGCGCCGCGACGGCCTGGTCGCGGGCTGGTGATGGGCGCCGTGGACGCCGCGCGCGCCGGCCGCGGCACGCCGGTCGGCAGCGGCCTGGCGCTGGCTGCCGCCGGTTCGGTGGCCTTCTCGGGCAAGGCGATCATCGCCAAGCTCGCCTACCGTCACGGCGTCGACGCGATCACGCTGGTGATGTACCGCATGCTGTTCGCGCTGCCGCTGTTCATCGCCATCGCCTGGTGGGCCGGGCGAGGCAAACCGGCGCTGACGCGGCGCGACTGGGGCGTGGTGCTGGGCCTGGGCGTCAGCGGCTACTACCTCGCCAGCACGCTGGACTTCGCCGGCCTGGAGTACATCAGCGCCAGCCTGGAGCGGCTGATCCTCTACCTCAACCCGACGATCGTGCTGTTCCTCGGCGTCGTGCTGTTCCGCCAGCGCGTGACCTGGCGCCAGCTGGCGGCGCTGGCGGTCAGCTACGCCGGCGTGCTGCTGGTCTTCGGCCACGAGGTCACGCTGTCGGGGCCGCAGACGGCGCTCGGCGCGGCGCTGGTCTTCGGCAGCGCGGTGAGCTACGCGATCTATCTGGTGGCCAGCGGCGCCGAGGTGCGCCGGCTGGGCGCGATGCGGCTCACCGGGCTGGCGAGCTGCGTCGCCTGCGTGCTGTGCATCGCCCAGTTCGCCGTGCTCCGGCCGCTGTCGGCGGCCGAGGTGGCGCCGGCGGTGCTGTGGCTGTCGGTGCTCAACGCCACCGCCTGCACGGTGGCGCCGGTGCTGATGGTGATGATGGCCATCGAACGCATCGGCCCGACGCTGACCGCGCAGACCGGGATGATCGGGCCGCTGTCGACGATCCTGATGGGCGTGGTGCTACTCGACGAGCCGTTCAACGGCTGGATCGTCGCCGGCACCGCGCTGGTGCTGGCCGGCATCACGCTGCTGGCACGCGCACGCTGAACTTGGGAAGGACACACGAATGGATCTGGGCATCGCAGGACGCTGGGCGCTGGTCTGCGCCGCCAGCAAGGGGTTGGGCAAGGGCTGCGCACGCGCGCTGGTCGGGGAGGGCGTCAACGTCGTCGTCACCGCGCGCGGCGCCGAGGCGCTGGAGGCGACCGCGGCCGAACTGCGCGCGCTGAACCCGGCCGTCGCGGTGCGCGCGGTCGCCGGCGACATCACGACCGAAGCCGGCCGCGCCGCGGCGCTGGCCGCCGCGCCGCAGGTCGACATCCTCGTCAACAACGCCGGCGGGCCGCCGCCGGGCGACTTCCGCGCCTGGGAGCGCGAAGCCTGGATCGCCGCGCTGGACGCCAACATGCTGGCGCCGATCGCGCTGATGCGCGCCACCGTCGACGCGATGGCCGCACGCGGCTTCGGCCGCGTCGTCAACATCACCTCGGGCGCGGTGAAGGCGCCGATCGACGTGCTGGGCCTGTCCAACGGCGCCCGTTCGGGCCTCACCGGCTTCGTCGCCGGTCTGGCGCGCCAGCCGGCGCTGGCCGGGCGCAACGTGACGATCGACAACCTGCTGCCCGGCGCCTTCGACACCGACCGGCTGCGCGGCACGCTGGCCGCCAGTGCCGCGAAGAGCGGCCAGCCGCTGGAGGCGGTGGCCGACGCGCGCCGGCGCCAGGCCCCGGCCGGGCGCTTCGGCAGCGCCGACGAGTTCGGCGCCTTCTGCGCCTTCGTCTGCAGCGCGCAGGCCGGCTTTTTCACCGGCCAGAACCTGCTGCTCGACGGCGGTGCCTACCCGGGCACGTTCTGAGCCCCGCGATTGCCATGACGACACCCGACACCCTGCCCACCGACCGTGAACCGACGCGTGCCGAAGTCGACGCGCTGGACACGCCCATCGTGCTCGAGTTCGGCACCGGCTGGTGCCCGCACTGCCTGGGCGCGCAGCCGGCCATCACCGCCGTGCGCGCCGAGTTCCCGGCCATCGCGCACCGCCAGGTCGAAGACGGCCGCGGCCGGCCGCTGGGGCGCTCGTTCGCCGTCAAGCTGTGGCCGACGCTGGTGTTCCTGCACCGCGGCCGCGAGCTCGCGCGGGTCGTGCGCCCGCAAGGCGAGGACGAGCTGCGCCGCGCCTGGCAGGCGCTGGCCGACGCGGCGGCCTGATCAGGCGAGCACGATCTTGCGGCCGAAAGGCGCCTCGGCGTGGGCGTCTTTCTCGGTCACCGCCCAGACCACCGGCCAGTGCGGGCGGAAACGCGCCGGGCCGTCGAGGTCGGTCAGCACGACGCCGATGTCCGGCAGATGCTTGTCGGCTTCTTCGAGCAGCGGTGTGAAGTCGGTGCCGCCACCGCCCTGGAACTCGATGCCGCGCAGGTCCGACTGGCCGGGCTTGAAGCGTTCGACACGCTGCACCCGCTCGTCGCCGACGATCAGTACCAGCCCGGTCTCCAGCCGCCGCGTGATGGCCTCGATCTCGCGCGCGAAACGCTCCATCAGCGTGTGGTCGATCGAGCCCGAGACGTCGACGACGACCGCCAGCCGCGGCACGCGTTTGCTCTGCGACCAGCCGGGCTCGAAGGGCATGCGCCGCGAGCCCATGCGGCCCTGGTTGGCGATGTAGGAGCGCGCCGGGCGCGACCACGACACCTCGGCGCGCGGCGACAGCGCGCGGCCGAGCTGCATGCGCAGCACCTGTTCCCAGGGCGTGCGTGTCTTCGGCAGGTCGGCCAGCAGCGTGCGCAGCATCGAGTGCGCGCCGTCGCCGGCATGCGCACGCGTCAGGCGCTCGCGCCACTCGCGCGAGGTCTCGGCCTCGTCCTCGGGGCTGCCGGCGCCCTGGCGGCCGGGCAGCAGGTCGGGCACCAGGCCGCGCGCCAGCGAACGGGCGCGCGCCGCGCGCGGGCCGTCGGCCTGCTGGCCGCTGGCGTCCTCGCTCTCCTTGCTCGACTTTTCGCTGCTGCGCTTGGAAGCCTTGCCGTCCTCGCCGCCTGGCTGCTGCTTGCTGCCCTGGCGCTTGCCGTCGCGGCCGTCCTGGCGGCGGTCGTCGATCTCGCGGTACAGGCGCTCGACGTCCCATTCGAGCAGCGCCTTGTCCAGCGTCGTCTCGATGCCCAGCGAGGTGGCCAGCAGCCGGTCCAGCGTCACCGCGGCGGCCGGCAGTTCCAGCCAGCTCAGGTGGCTCAGCGTGCTGTCGACGATCGCGTCGGCGCAGAGGTTGAACAGCTGCAGGTCGACGTCGCCGACGATCTGCTGCAGCTCGCTGTAGCGCTGCGGGTGGCGCAGCGCGACGTGCAGCACCTCGTGCGCGACCAGCCCGGCCTGCTGCGGCAGCGTCAGCCCCTCGAAGGCAGCGCCGTACCAGATCGTGTGGCCGTCGGTGGCGATCGTCGGCACCGGCTCGTCGGCCGAGCGGTCGCGGTGGTGCGCCCACAGCGCCAGCCCGCCGGTCGACGGCGCGAACTCGACCATGCGCTGCACCGCGCGCGTGCCGCGGTGCAGGTGCACCGATGCGGGTTCAGGCATCGTGGCCTTCGCGCTGGCGGCGTTCGCTGTAGCGGCGGTAGGCCGGGCTGTCGAGGATCGTGCCCTCCATGCCGCCTTCCAGCGCCTTCTGCATCAGCAGCTCCATCGCCAGCGTCTGCGCCTCGCGGATCGGCAGTGCGACCGCGGCGCGCACGTCGGGCAGCTGCTCGATGATCTCCAGTGCGCGGTCCAGCGAGGGGTCGTCGTTGGCGGCGGCCAGCAGGCCGTAGATCATCCCGTACAGGCCGTCCAGCGTGCGCGGCAGCAGCGCCGCGGTCTCCTCGCCTGGGCGCGCGGCGAGCAGCTTGACGACGTCGGCGCCGGACTGGATCTCGCGCAGCACGCCGAAGAACTCGGCGGCATTGGCCGCGCCGATGCGGCCCTGCACGAAGACCCGCTTGGCGCTCTCGCCGAGGCCGCTCTTCAGCACGTTGGACACGTCCTCCCAGCCGCGCGGGCTGGCGCCGATCAGGTGGTCGGCGGCGAGCTGGGCCTGGGTGTCGTCGAGCTTGTCGGGCCGCACCTTCAGGTAGGCCATGACCTCGGGCGCGAAGTCGTGGGCCATCGCGTGCTGCAGGAAGGCGTCGACGACGGTCTGCACGTTGAAGTGGAACATGCGGTCGGCCAGCGCCGTGCCCATGTCGTGGCAGACGGCGCCGTGGAAGCTTGCGTTGCCGGCGGCGACGACCATCCAGCCCGGCGGCAGCTCGTAGCGGCCGACCCGGCGGTCGAGGATCAGCGAGTAGGCCGAGACCTGCAGGCGCTGGTCGGCGGCGGTCAGCTCGTCGAGGAAGAGCACGCCTTCGGGCTGGTCGGCCTGCGGCAGGAACTCGGGCGGGAACCAGACCGTCTTCTCCAGCCGGTCGTCGGCGTAGATCGCGCCGCGGATGTCCACCGGCTCGATCGTCGTCAGCCGCAGGTCGATCAGCGGCACGCCGTGGTGCTCGGCGACCTGGCGCACGATCGACGACTTGCCGACGCCGCGTGTGCCCCAGAGCATCGAGGCGCGACGGCGCAGCACGGGGTCGCCGAACTGCTCGACCAGCGCGGACTTGGCCGCGGCGATCGAGACCGGGGGGATGTTCATCGGGTTGCCGAGCATCGTGGGGCGTTCGTGTCGTGAAGAGGTCGATCAGGCCGAGGCGGCCTGCGCTTGCGGCTCCCAGGAACCGGCACGTGCGAGCCGCGGCACGGGCGGGATCTCCAGCCGGGGCATCTCGCCCATGCAGAAGAACAGCATCAGCAGGAAGGCCGGCGAATGGAAGACCAGCATGCGCCAGATCGAGTTCTCGGACAGCTGGACCAACGGCACCGTCGCCGCGCCGGCGATCAGGCCGATGCTGACCAGCAGCGGCACCGCGCGGCGCAGCGTGACGCGCCAGCGTTCGCGGTTCATCGTCTCGTGGAAGCGCCGCGGCGTGTCGGCCAGCGTGCGCGCCAGGTGCTCGATCGTGCGTGCGAACTTGGCCTCGGCGTCGCGGCTGCGATCGACGCCGCCGCCCTTGAGCCGCAGCGCGCCGCGCCAGCCGTCGCGCCCGCGCGCCAGACAGGTCCAGGGCCAGCCCATCACCGCCAGCAGGTCGTCGGGCAGGGCCAGCGTGCGCCCGTGTTCGGGTACCAGCTGCAGCTCGGCGTTGACGCCGGAGACGCTAGAGACCTTCATCGACACGTCCAGGCCGCAGACGCGCGCCCGGGCGGCGGTCAGGATGACGCTGCTCGTGCCGTTGCCAGCGGCACGAGCGCGGTGCGACAGCGCCGCCCGCCAGCCGCCGCCTTCGACGAACTGGCGCTGCAGCGGCACGGCTTCCAGGCGCTGCACCAGCTCCTCGACGTCGGGGCCGTCGGCGACCAGCACGGCCTCCAGGCCGTCGGCGCTGCGCGTGCGGCGTGTCAGCCGGTGGTCGTCGGCGTCGAAGCTCTCGAGCTCGAGCTCCTCGTGCAGCGCCGGGCGGTCGTCGCCGGGCGCGTGTTCCAGCGGCTTGAAGCGCAGGCGGCGTGCGACGCGGTCGCTCGCGGCCAGGTCCACGCGTCGCCCGCGCCGGCTCAGCGGCGCGACGAGCGCAAGGATCTCGTGGTGGGTCAGCGGGACAGGGCTGCTCATCGGCTCACCTCGTTGACGAACCAAGCGTAGCGCCGGAACGGGCGCTTGTGGGACGCAGCCTTGGCAAGCGGTGTACCGTGCGTGCGAAGCCCGTTCGGGCCCGGACTCCGGACGTTAGCCGTCGGCTGCAAAGTGCGAGAATTGTGCTCTTCGGCGATGGGGTTGTGCAGCACATTTGCCATATTTGGAGCCGGCAAATCGGCCGTCGTGAGGCAGTGCACGCGGCCCGGGCGTGCCGGGGGCCGCAGCGTCCTGGCAGACCCGGAGGCCGGGCTTGAGCACCGTCAAGCGAAGGCTTCAAGCCTCGCGCAGCACGCGCCGCATCGCCAGCCCGGCGCGGCGGCGGGCCTGGGTCGCGGCGATCGTGTATTCGCGTTCGGCCTCGGCGCGCAGTTCCTGGGCGCGCGCCAGCGCCTGCTCGAAACGCTCGACGCTGTAGGTGTTCTCGCTGCCGATGTGCACGCTGGTGCGGCGCGAGGGCGCGCCGAAACGCGGCAGCAGCACCGACAGCACCGCGGTGCGGGTGCCGGTGCCGCGTTTGGTGCGGATGATCGGCCCCGAGATGCCCGGCGGCAGCGTGCTCGTCTTGTGCGCGCTGGGCGCGCGCTGCAGCGTCACCGGGGCGGGCAGGGCGGCGATGCGGCGCATCAGCTCGCGCGTGGCGAGGTCGAAGGCCTGGCGGGCGCCGCTGCCGTCGCGCGAGTGGTCGGAGAACAGCCGCGTGCCCTGATAGCGCACCTGCCAGCCGTGCGTGGCGCCCGTGTCGATGCGCTGGATGCCCTGGGGCACCAGGAAACGTTCGCCATTGAAGAGCACGAGTTCGCGGTACTTCATCGCCGGTCCTTGCGTTGCATTCTGCCGCGCCGGTGCAGCGCCCGGCGATGACCTCGTGCTCCCCGTGGATGCGTGGAACTGACCCCCGCGAACGGGTCAGTTCGACATTTCACCGTCACACGGGCCGGCTACGATGCGTTCCATTCAAGGCACGAAACCGACCGCACATTGGGCGGAACCGGGAACCCGTGACCCAGTGCCTGGAAGCCCGAGTCGATGCGCCGCCACGGCCTCGCCTCTCGACCCGGGACGAGCCCGCAGCCGGCAACGGCGAGCGGGCTTTGTTTTTTCAGCGCGTCCGGCCCAGGCGCCGGGCGTTGGCCACCGCCTTGCGGTGCACCGGCGCGATGCCGGCGGCGATCACCTCGTGCGCGGCCTGCTCCCAGTGGCGGCGCAGCCCGGCGGCGCCGCCGCCCAGCCAGGGCATGAACGCCGCCTGCCAGCAGGCGAAGGCCAGCCGTTGCTGCGCCATCAGCATCTGCCAGCCCATCGCCGTCCAGGCGTGGGCGAAGGCGACACCTTTTTCACTCACCATGCCGTTGAACTCGCGCCGGTCACGGGCATTGGGCAGCGGCCCGGCCAGCGCCATGCGCATCAGGCGGTGGCCGACGACGGCCGGCACCGCGAACGACAGCTCTCCGACCTGGCGTGCCAGGCGCGCCGGATGATGGCCACGCGCGCTCATGCCGCGCACTCCGGCGGTCGCATGGAAAAGGACATCGTTGACTCCACGGGGCGCCGGGGGAGGCGCCGATGGCGTGCCTCGGCAGGCGCCGTGCCCGCCTTCAGGCCGGGGCGTCGGCCGCGGCCGGCGTGTCGCCTTCGATCTCGTGCCAGCCGACGAGGGTGTCACGGCCGCGGCGCTTGGCGGCGTACATCGCATCGTCGGCGCGCCGGATCAGCTGCCGCAGTTCGGGCCGCTCGCCGGCCTCGCAGCCGGCATAGCCGATGCTGAGGCTGAGCGCCGCGCAGCCTGCCGGCACGGCGATCTGTTCGGCCGCCAGCCGGCGCCGCAGGCGCTGCAGCAGCCGTGGCGCCTGCGCTGGCGCCAGGCCGGGCAGCAGCAGCACGAACTCCTCGCCGCCCCAGCGGCCGCAGCGGTCGGTGTTGCGCAGCGTCGCGCCGATGACCGCGCCCAGACGGCGCAGCACCTGGTCGCCCGCGGCGTGGCCGCCGAGGTCGTTGATGCGCTTGAAGTGGTCGACGTCGACGAAGGCCAGCGTCAGCGGGTGCCCGAGGCGCGCCGCGGCGGCGATGCCGTGTTCGAGTTCGGCCTCGAAGGCGCCGCGGCGCAGCGTGCCGGTCAGCGTGTCGATGCGCGCCGCCTGGCGTGCGGCCACCACCTGGCGTCCGAGCATCATGCCCAGCCAGGTGATGTGGAAGATGCCGGAGACGATGGCGAACGGGATCAGCGATCGTGCGCCGTGCACCGGGTCGACCTCGAAGCGGCTGGGCACGACCTCCGGCTGCAGCGTGATCTGCACCAGGAAGGCCGCCACCGGCAGGCTCATCAGCGCGAACGGCAGCAGCGGCAGCCAGCCGTAGCGGCCGAACTCGGCCAGGATGCCGGCTCGCAGCCAGATCAGCGGGCCGACGAGCAGCAGCAGGAAGCAGCCCTGGTAGACCGCCAGCCGAACGACCTGGTCGGCGCCGGCCGGCAGCGGCAGCCACATCGCGGCGACGCCGACGGCGCAGACGCCGAGCCAGTAGCGCGCCTGGCGCAGGCGGTGGTGCACGAAGGCATCGGCGCCGCAGCAGACCAGCGTCGCGCTGGCCAGCCCCAGCGTCATGATCCACGGCGCCACCGGCCCGAGCGCACCGTCCTGGCCGACGTGCAGCCAGGCGGTCGCCGCGTCGCTGGCGCACAGCGCCAGGAACATCAGCGCCGGGCGGCGCTCCTGCGGCATCAGCAGCGCGATCAGCCCCCAGCACAGCGCGAACAGCGCGAGCTGGATCAGCGCCAGCGAGAGCGCGAGCTCGTAAGCCACTCAGGCGCGGGCGCCGCGGCGGCGCAGCAGCCGCCAGACGAAGCGCAGCCCCAGGAGCGTGACCACCGCCTCGGCCAGCGTCGTGACGAAGGCCAGCGCCGGGTGCCGGCCCTCGGCACGGCGGCGGAACTTGGCCAGCGCTCGGTCGCGAGAGGTCTCGATGCTGTCGTAGAAGCTCGGGATGACGAGCAGCGTCAGCAGCGTGCTGGTGATCGTGCCGCCGATGATGGCCACCGCCATCGGGCGGTAGAACTCGCCGCCTTCGCCGACGCCGACGGCCACCGGCAGCATGCCGGCGATCAGCGCCAGCGTCGTCATCAGGATCGGCCGCAGCCGCTGGCGGCCAGCGGCGGCCAGCGCCTCCTCGCGGTCCAGGCCCTCGGCTTCGCGGGCGCGTGCGGCGTCCAGCAGCAGGATCGCGTTCTTGGCGACGAGGCCCATCAGCATGATGACACCGATGAAGCTCATCAGGTTCAGCGTGCCCTTGGTCGCCAGCAGCGCCAGCACGACGCCGATCAGCGACAGCGGCAGCGACACCATCACCGCCAGCGGCGTCGTGAACGAGCCGAACTGCATCACCAGGATCAGGTACATCAGGCCGATGCCGGCGACGAGCGCCGTGCCCAGGTCGCGGAAGACCATCGCCTGGTCGCGCGAGGTGCCGGCCAGCTCCAGCGCGTAGCCGGGCGGGAAGTCCAGCGAGCGCGCGATCTTCAGCGCGTCGGCCGTCACCTCGCCCGCCGAGCGCCCCTGGGCGTTGGCGGCCACCGAGATCATGCGTTTGCCGTCGGCGTGCTGGATCTGCGACGGCCCGCGGCCGACGGTGACGGTGGCGATCTGCTCCAGCGGCACCAGCGCGTTGCTGCCGCTCACCGCGATCGGCAGGCGCTCGATGTTGCCGGCGTCGACGCGGTCGTCGGGGTGCAGGCGCACGGCGACGTCGCGGGTCTCGCCGCTGGGGTCGATCCAATCGCCGGCCTCGACGCCGGCAAACGCCACGCGCAGCGCCTGCGCCGCGTCGTTGGCCGAGATGCCCAGCGTGTTGGCCAGGCCGCGGTCGAGCTCGATCTTCAGCTCGACCTGCGGGTCCTGCTCGGACAGCGCGACGTCCACCGCGCCCGGCACCTGGCGCAGCCGGGCCATGAACTCGTTGGTGATCTCCAGCAGCCGGCGCGAGTCGGGGCCCGAGAAGCGGATCTGCACCGGCTTCTGCGCGCCGTTGTTCAGGTCGTCGATGACCGCGTACTCGGCGCCGACCAGGCGCGACACGCGTGCGCGCAGGTCGGTCGCGATCTCGGTGCCCGAGCGCCGGCGTTCGGTGCTCTTGCCGATGTCGACGAAGACGCGGCCGCCGTTCGGGTTGACCGAGCTGTTGGTCGCCACCGTCTCGGGCATCTGGCGCGCCAGCGCCGCGGCGGCCTCGACCTTCAGCCGCGCGTATTCCAGGCTGCTCGAGGCCGGCGTGCGCACCTCGACGGCGATCGTGCCGACGTCCGAGGTCGGCAGGAAGCTCGTGCCGCCGAAGGTCGCCTGCAGCGCCAGCGCGCCGATGAAGCTGAGCACCGCGAAGATCGTCATCCAGCGCCGGTGGTGCAGCGCCCAGCCGACGACACGCGAATAACGTTCGGCCAGCTCGTCGAACCAGGCGTTCAGGCGCGCCAGCTTGGCCTCGATGCCGCGCTTCGGGCTGCAGGTGCCGCCCCGGCGGGTCGCCCCAGTAGGCCGACAGCATCGGGTCGAGCGTGAAGCTGACGAACAGGCTGACCAGCACCGAGGCGACGACGGTCAGGCCGAAGGGCCGGAACCACTCGCCGGCCAGGCCGGGCATGACGCCGATCGGGATGAAGACGGCGACGATCGAGAAGGTCGTCGCCGTCACCGCCAGGCCGATCTCCGAGGTGCCTTGCAGCGCCGCCGAGATGCGGTCCTTGCCCATCTCCAGATGGCGCACGATGTTCTCGCGCACGACGATGGCGTCGTCGATCAGCACGCCGATGGCCAGCGACAGCCCCAGCAGGCTCATGAAGTTGAGCGTGAAGCCGCAGGCCCAGACGGCGATGAAGGCCGCCAGCACCGAGGTCGGCAGCGACAGCGCGGTGATCAGCGTCGAGCGCCAGGAGTTCAGGAACAGGTAGACGACGAACACCGTCAGCCCGGCGCCGAAGACCAGCGCGTGGATGACGTTGTCCAGGCTGCTCTGCGCCTCCTCGCCGCCGTCGCGCGTGATCGTCAGCGTCGTGCCCTCGGGCAGCGTCTTGCGGATCTCCTCGGTGACGCGGCGCACCTGGTCGGCGACGCTGACCGTGCTTGCCTCGCGGGTGCGCGTGATCGACAGGCCGACGTTGGGGTTGCCGTTGCGGATCGAGCGGCTGGTCAGCTCGGCGTAACCGTCCTCGATGACCGCCACCTGCGACAGCCGCACCAGCTCGTTGCCGCGGCGCTTGATGACGATCTGGCCGAAGTCCGCCGGGTGCTCGATGCGGCCGACGAGGCGGATGCTCTGGTCCTCCAGCGTGCCGCGCACCTTGCCGACCGGCGCGGTGGCGTTCTGGGCGCGCAGCGCGGCCACGACCTCGGTGACCGAGACCTCGTACTCGCGCAGCTTCTCGCGAGCGCAGCAGCACCGACAGCTCGCGCGACAGCGAGCCGTTGACGCTGACCACCGCCACGCCCGGGATGGCGCGGAAGCGGTCGGCGAGCTGGTCCTCGGCCAGGCGCGAGATCTCGGCGTGGCTCTGCGTCGTCGACGACAGCGCCAGCTGCATGATCGGCTGGGTGTTCGGGTCCAGCCGCTGCAGCACTGGCTCGCGCATCTCCACCGGCAGCTTGTGGCGCACCGAACCGATCGCGTTGCGCACCTCGTCGGAGGCCACACCAGGTCCTTGCCGAAGTCGAAGACGATGACCAGCGAGGCGCTGCCCTCGGACGAGGTCGAACGCAGCTGGTCGACGCCGGAGATGCCCTGCAGCGCCTTCTCGATGCGGTCGACGACCTCGCGCTCCACCGTCTCGGGCGAGGCGCCGGGGTAGGGGATGGTGACGGCCAGCACCGGCTGCTCGGCGTCGGGCAGCTGGTTGACCTTCAGCCGCGACAGCGCGAGCAGGCCCAGGGCCATCAGGCCGATGATGACGACGACCATCGCCACCGGCTTCTTGACGCTGAATTCGGACAGCAGCATGCCGCGCCTCACTTCGCGGCCGAAGCCGCGGCGGCGCTGGCGGGCGAGGCCAGCTCGTAGGCCTGGCCGGCCGACATCGTGCGCGACGGGTTGCGCAGCACGCGGTCGCCGGCGGCCAGACCCGACGAGCACCGGGTACAGCCCGGTGCGTTCGTCGCGGTCGCCGAGCTTGACGGCCACGCGCTGCAGCGTCTTGCCGTCCAGGCGCCAGACGGCGGTGGCCTCGCCGCTGCGCACGATCGGGCTCTCGGGCAGCGTCAGGCGGTCGGTGCTGCCGGTCTCGACGCGGCCTTCGGCGAACAGGCCGGCGACCTTCGGCGCCCGGGCGGCGTCGGCGAAGTCGACGATCAGCGCCACCTGGCGCGTCGTCGCGTTGGCCGCGGCGTCGATGCGGTGCACGCGGCCGGCGAACTCGTCCTGGCCGTAGCCGTTGACGCGGAAACGCACCGCCTGGCCGGTCTTCAGCTCTGCCACGCGGTCGGCCGAGACCAGGCCCTCGAAGCGCATGCTCGTCGGGTCGATCACCTTCACCAGCTCGCGGCCGATCTGCACCGTGTCGCCGACCGAGACGCGGCGCTCGCTGACGACGCCGTCGAACGGCGCGCGCACCAGCGTGCGCGTGACCTGCTGGCGCGCCGACACCGCGCGGGCGCGCGCCGCGACCAGATCGCTCTGCGTCGTGTTGCGCCGGATCTCGGCGTCTTCCAGCGCCTGCGTGGAGATCATGCCCTGCTGCTGCAGCGTCTTCAGGCGCTGCACCTGGCGTTCGGCCTGCTCGTAGGCCTGCGTCGCCGCGCGCACCGACTCGTCGGCCGAGACCTGGCTCTCGCGCAGCGCGGTGTCGTCCAGGCGCATCAGCAGGTCGCCGCGGCGCACCGTCTCGCCGTTGTCCTTCGAGCACCTGCACGACGACCGCGGCCACCTCGGCGGCCAGGTCGGCGCGGCGTTCGGGCTGGATCGAGCCGGTGATCACCGGGCCGCCGGCGATGGCGCTGGACTGCACGGTGACGATGTCCTCGGGTGCGAGGTACAGCGTCGCGGCGGCGGCGGAGGCGGCGCCGGCGGGGCCCGGGGTTCCGGGTTTGCCGCAGGCGGCGAGCAGGCAGGCGAGGCAGACGGCGGTCAGGACGCGATGCATGGAGTTCGGCGTGGCCACGGCGGGCGCGGCGCGGTCGACAAAAGCCGCGAGCGTAACGTCTGCCGGCAGCGCCGGGCCGCGGTTGCGACGAACGGGGGGTGTGGCGGCGCCGAGGGTCCTCCGCCGCGACGAACGCCGCCCCGTGGGGGCATCGCCGGCCGCGCTACGCTTGGGGCGCCTCGCCGCAGTGGCCGGCGTGCCCCCAGACGATGTTCGAGACCCTCAAAGACCTGTTCGACACCCTCGTGCCGCGCCCCGACGCGGCCGACGACACCCCTCCGCTGCAGCTTGCCTGCGCCGCCTTGCTGGTCGAGGTGATGCGCTCCGAGAGAGACGTCACGCCGGCGGCCCGCGCCTCGGTGCTGGCCGCGCTGCGCCAGCAGTTCGGCCTGGACGACGCCGCGCTGCAGCGTCTCGTCGCGCTCGCCGAACGTGCAGTGGCCGGGGCCAGCGACCTGTTCGGCTTCACCTCGACGGTCGACGAGGCCTGGGACACCGGCCAGAAGATCGCCATCGTCGAGGCGATGTGGCGCGTGGCCTACGCCGACGGCGTGCTCGGCGACCACGAGCAGCACCTGCTGTGGCGCATCGCCGACCTGCTGCACGTGCCGCACGGCGCCTACGTGCACGCCAAGCGCCGCGCCCGCGAGGCCGCCGGTGCATGACGGCCCGGCGGCACGCCTTGCACGCTATGGCCGACCAGCGCACTGACCCAATCCGGTGCGGGGCGGTCCGCCGCCCCCGTACACTGGCGCCCCGGCTGCCGCGCGACGGCAGCGGTGATCGCCCATGACGACGTCTCTTCCGCCCCCCAAACCCTTTTCGATGATCCGCGAGTTCCACCTCGCGGACTGGTTCACCCTCGGCAACGCGATCTGCGGCATCGGGGCGCTGTTCTCGACGATGACCTATCTCGAGACCGGCGACGTGATGCACGTCTACTTCGCCGCCGCGCTGGTGCTCGCCGCGCTGGTCTTCGACGTGCTCGACGGCCGCATCGCGCGCTGGCGCCAGAAGAGTTCGGCGATGGGCCGCGAGCTCGACTCGCTGGCCGACGTGATCTCCTTCGGCGTCGCGCCGGCCATCATGGCCTACGGCGTCGGCATGCAGGGCCTGTACGACCGCATCGTGCTGGTCTACTTCGTCGCCTGCGGCGTGTCGCGGCTGGCGCGCTACAACGTCACCGCCGAGGCGCTGTCCGAAGGCACCGGCAAGGTCAAGTACTTCGAGGGCACGCCGATCCCGACCTCGATCCTGATCGTCGCGATGCTCGCCATCGCCGCGGCGCTGGGCGACGTGCGCCAGGAACTGTGGTTCGGCAGCTTCCAGTTCGGCGGCTTCACGCTGCACCCGCTGGTGCTGGTCTACGCGCTCTCGGGCTCGCTGATGATCAGCCGCATCCGCATCCCCAAGCTCTAGCCGCGTCGGCGGGCGCTGGCGCCCGCCGACCTCTTTCCGCGCCAGCCGCCGCCAGCCGTTCACGTTCGTCCCCGAGGATCCTGCCGTGACCGTCCTGACGCCGTCCGTCTCCTGGCGCCGTGCCGCCGCCGCCATCGCTGCCTGCGCGGCGCTGGCAGCCTGTGCCGCCCCCGCACCGCTGGTGCCCGAACGCCCCGTCGTGCTGCTCGGCGAGGTGCACGACAACGCCGCCGCGCACGCGCTGCGCCTGGCCTCGTTCGAGGCGCTGCTGGCACGCGGCGCGCGCCCGGCGTTGGTGATGGAGCAGTTCGACCGCGAGCGCCAGGGCGCGCTCGACGCCGCCCGTGCCGCCGGTGGCGACGCCGACGCGCTGATCGCCGCGGCCGGCGGCCCGGGCTGGGACTGGAGCTTCTACCGCCCGTTCGTCGCCGCCGCCTTGCGCGCCGGGCTGCCGATCGTCGCCGCCAACGTTTCGCGTGCCGACGCCCGCCTGGTGATGCGCGACGGCCTGGCGGCGCAGGGTTTCGACGCCGACGTGCCGGCGCCGGTGCTCGACGCGCTGGCCGGCGAGATCGAAGGCTCGCACTGCGGCCAGCTCGACGCCGCGATGGCGCGCCGCATGGCGCTGGCCCAGGTGGCGCGCGACCAGAGCATGGCGCGTGCGCTGGAGGCCCACGAGGCCGGCGGCGCCGTGCTGCTGGCCGGCAACGGCCACGTGCGCACCGACGTCGGCGCGCCGCGCTGGCTGAGTGCCGCGACCCGCGCCCGATCCGAAGCGATCGGTGTCGTCGAGGCCGGCGACGAGCTCACCGCCTTCGACCGCCGTGTCGAGGTGCCGCGCCAGAAGCGCGCCGACCCCTGCGCCGAGATGCGCGCCGCGCCGGCGGCCTCGGCCGCGCGCTGATCAGGCGGGCGGCGCCCGCAGGCCCTCGAACAGCGGCTGCAGCATCAGCCGCGCGACGTCCTCGCCGGCGGCCTCGGGCACCCACAGCGGCAGCTCGGCGCCGGCGTTGACGACGGCCAGCACCAGCTCGGCGGCCATGGCCGGGTCCAGCGGCCGGATCGAACCGTCGGCCATGCCGGCCAGCAGCAGCTCGGCGCAGCGCGCCGCCAGCCGTTCGCCGCTGCGCTGCACGCGTTCGCGCTCGGCGGCGTCGGGCAGGGCGCTGGTGGCCGAGGCGCGCAGCAGCGGCCCCTGCGCCGACAGCTGGAAACGCGCCATCGCCTGCGCCGCCGCGCCGGCACGCTGCCAGCCGCTGCCCGGCGCCGCCTCGGCGGCACGCAGCGCGGCTCGCTGCAGCTCGAAGCTGCGGTCGAAGCAGGCCGAGATCAGGTCGTGCTTGGTGTCGTGGCGGTGATAGAAGGCGCCCTTGCTGCGGTGCAGCCGCGCGGCGATGCGCTCGACCGAGGCGCCGCGGTAGCCCTGCTCGTTGACCAGCGCGGTGGCGGCCTGCAGAAAGGCCTCGGCCGCGGCGTCGTCGGCCGGCGGCGCCAGCACGATGGCCGGCAACTCGGCCACCTGCGCCCAGCGTGAACCCGGCGCCGCCAGCCCGTGCACCAGCAGCTCGGCGACCCGCGCCGCGGCACGTTCGTAGCACTCCAGCTCGTGGCGGACGATCCAGGTCCGCAGCCAGTTGGCCACCGACAGCACGACGTGGCCGCGTGCGTTGCGCTCGGCGCGCGACAGGCGCGGCGCGTCTTCGGCGTCGAGCAGCGCACGCACCCGGCGGTACATCGTGTTGTAGGCCGCGAACACCGGCTCGGCCTGCGACTCGGGCAGCGCACGCACGTTGTTGAACGCCACCAGGTCGGGCCGGCGGCCCGCGTGCACTTCGGCCAGCCGGGCGGCGAAGCCGCAGAGGAAGCGCCGCAGCCGCGCTTCGAGCCGCGCCTCGGCAGCGGCCTCGGCGGCCAGCGCGTCGACCGCGGCGATGGCGCGCAGCAGGCAGGCCGCGGCCAGTTCCTCCTTGCGGCGGAAGTAGTGCGTCAGGCTGTTCGTCGCCAGGCCGACGGCGCTGGCGATGTCGGCCAGCGTCGCACCGCGCAGCCCTTGTTCGTTGAAGCGCCGCGCCGCGGCGTCCAGCAGTGCCTCGCGGCGGCGCTCGCCGTGCGGGGCGTGGGCCGGGGCGGCGTCGGCGGCGGGTGGTGAGGCGGTGGCGCTGCTCATGCTGCAACGATGCCGCCCGAGTTCCGTGCCGCGCCCTGTGGTTTGTGCCGATGTCGGGTTTTCGAGGGTCCGGGTATGGTCTCTGCCGCGGTCGTTTCCTTGTCTTTCTCTCGCTAACGCGGGCTGGTCAAGGCCACGGCCGAAAAACGGGTTTGTCCAGGCGGCGGGTTGCCGCCGGTGCCGGAGACCACGCGATGCTGACTGCCGAACCGATCGAGCTGCCGCTGCTGCGCCGCCCGCTGCCCGCCTGGGCGACGCTGCCGGCGCACCAGGAACTGCGCCTGGGCGAGAAGGCTGCGCTGCAGGCCGGGCCCTGGTTCGCCGGCCTGTCGCCGGGCCTGCGCGACGCGATCCTGTCGCGTGGCCAGGTGCGGCGCGTGGCCGCCGGCGTGCGCATCGGCAGCCGCGGTGACCTGTCGGCCTGCTGGTTCGGCGTCGCGCGCGGCGCGGTGCGCCTGGGCACGGCGCTGTCCGACGGCCGCAGCTTCACGCTTGACTTCGTCGGCCCGGGCCAGTGGTTCGGCGACATCGCCGCCATCGACGACCGGCCGTCCGACCTGGACGCCGTGGCCCACATGCCGTCGACGCTGGTGGTGCTGGCCAAGCCGACGCTGCGCGAGCTGATGGACCAGCACGCCGAGCTGCGCGACGCGCTGCTGCAGCTGAACTGCCAGCGCCTGCGGCGCATGTTCCGCCGCTTCGAGGAACTGCACACGATGCCGCTGGCCCAGCGCCTGGCGCGCCAGGTGCAGCGGCTGGCGCGCCAGTTCGGCCACGACGGGCCCGAAGGCACGCGCATCGAGCTCGACGTCTCGCAGGCCGAGCTCGCCGCCAGCGTCGGCGGCAGCCGCCAGCGTGTGAACCGCGCCTGGCGCGCGATGCTGCAGCAGGGGCTGGTCGAACGTTCGGGCTCGCGCCTGGTCGTCGTCGACGAAGCCGGCCTCGCCCAGGTGGCCGCGCACGGGCTGGAAGACTGCCCCGAGTGAGGCGCCCGGCCCGCGCGCGGTGCGGGCCTCAGCCCACCTGGACCGACACCGTGCGCGGCTTACCCGGCGCGAGCTTGGGCAGCTCGACGCGCAGCACGCCGTTGCGGTAGCTGGCGCGGGCTTCTTCGCCGCGCACCGCCACCGGCAGCGGCACCGTGCGCTGGAAGGCGCCGTAGGCGCACTGCATCACGCGCCAGCGGCCTTCGGTGCTTTCGCGCTCGAAACGCTTGCTGCCGCGCACGACCAGCGTCTCGCCCTGCACCTGGACGTCGAAGTCTTCCTTCTCCAGGCCCGGGGCTTCGAGGCGCACGACGAGGCGGTCGTCGTCCTCGAAGACTTCGCCGCCCATCATCGCCCAGCCGGCACTGGGCATCCACAGCGTGTCGTCCACGTGTTCGCGCGCGGGCAGGGCGGTGTCGTCGCCCGGCCGCAGCCGGGTCAGCGCGCCGGCGGCCGACTGGCGCAGGCGGTCCCAACCTTCGGTGACGCTGTCCCACAGCGTGCCGAAGCCTTGGCGGATCTCGTCGATCTTCATGGCGTTGCTCCGATGGGGATGGGGTGATGCGGATGGAAAAAGCGCCGGCCGCGGCGGCGGCCGGCGTGCCGTCACGCGGTCAGGCGACCTGGACGGCGATCTTGCGCGGCTGGGCGTGCTCGGCCTTGGGGATGCGCACGCGCAGCACGCCTTGCGACAGCTCGGCGCTGACCTTCTCGGCGTCGAGCTCCTTGCTCAGCGTGAAGCCGCGGCGGTAGCGCGACAGCTGCACCTCGGCGTGCTGCGGCTGCAGCGCCTGCGGCAGGCTCAGCGCCATCTCGGCTTCCAGCGTCAGCTGGTCGCCTTCGACGCGCAGGTGCAGGTTCTCGCGCGGCACGCCGGGCAGGTCGGCGTAGAGCGTGATGCCGGTCGCGTCCTCGACGACGTCCACCGGGGGCAGCAGCGCGGGCTCGCGGGCGGCGGTGGTGGCCGCGGTGTCACGGGTTTGGGTGACGGCGTTCATGGTGTCCTCCAAAGGCTGGCGTTCAGTTGACGGCGATGCGGCGCGGCTGGGCGGCGGCGCGGCGCTGGACGCTGACGCGCAGCACGCCGTCCTTGTAGTCGGCCGTGACGGCATTGGGGTCGATGTCGTCGGGCAGGCTGACGACGCGGCGGAAGCGGCCGGTGAAGCGCTCCTGCAGGTGCACGGTGCGCTTGCTGTCGCTGCCGGCTTCGGCTTGCGCCGGCAGGCCGGCCTTGCGTTCACCGTCGATCGTGAGCACGCCGCGGTCGAGGTTGACGTCGATGGTGGCCGGGTCCAGGCCCGGTGCGAAGGCGTAGACCTCGAACGCGCTGTCGGTGCTGCCGACGTTGAGCGCCGGATACCCGCCGCGGCCGATGCCGCGAATGCTGGGTGAGCCTTCGAACACCGACGTCAGGTCGCGCTGCAGGCGATCCAGCTCGGCGAAGACGTCGCGCGGGAACAGGGTGCGGTACATGGTTGACCTCCTAGTGTCGGGTTGCGGCCGGCGGGGCTTGTTGGGTGCCGCCGCTGGCTGTACCGGTCAGTTAGGGGTCGGGGTTCGGGCTTTCAAGAGGGGTAGAAGGCCGCACTTTCATAGCGATCTTGTCGTCTCTTCTGTGGACGTACGCCGACGAGGGTGTAGTTGGTAGCTGTGGGAATTGATCTGGCGCCGATTGGTTGGATGGAGTTGGTTGCACGCTGACGCTCACGTTATGCGGCGCGCGCGAGGCGAGCCCGAGATGGGTCGGGATCGCTGTATAGAAGATGTCGTTGTGGGTGCCTGATTACGCGATCGAGGCTTTTTTATTTTGCGTCGTTTATGTTTTATCGTTTTGTTCAGGAATGCTAATCTGAGACTGGATTTTTGAGTGTTGGTCTCTGTGGTGTTAATTGTTGGTGCGTTCGTTGGCAGCTTTTGGCGAATATTGATTGGGGGTTTTAATGTCTGATCCGAGTGTTGATCTTGCGCTCTCCGTGGCAAAGCCGCTCGCCGCAAAAGTAATTGATGGCCTCCTAAAGCCTGCGGTGGCTCTGGGGCGTTTGGTCTCGGATCCGCTCATTGATGTATTCACGAATCGCTTCTCGGAATATTTGACGCGTCAATATGTAAAACACTCGTACTTGCCGACAATTGTCTTCCAAGTGCGTCGGCCCTTGGAGGAGTTGTATGTCCCCTTGACTGTTTCCAATGAGTCCTTGGTGAGTAAGGGGAAAGATGTTAAGAGGTTCAAGCTTGACAGATATAAGGCTGATTTTTTGCCCGCTCTTGAACGTGTTTTGTTGATCGATGATGCGGGGATGGGTAAAACGACAGTTTCAAGATACTTGCTTATTCAGGCAACCAAGAATCTGGCTACTGTGCCCGTGTTCGTGGAGTTGCGTCATTTAACTTCCGAGCGCACTCTATTTGATGTTCTGTTGTCCGAGTTGAATCCGGTGGGAATTGATTCTTCTGATTTGCGAGTCGATAAAAAGCAGATAACTAGGTTGTTGGATAAAGGGCTCTTTACGTTCTTTCTTGATGGTTATGACGAAATAGTCGCCAAGTCTCGTGAGGCCGTCACGATAGATATTAAGGGGTTCATCGATGCTTACGGGCAAAACAAGTTCTTAATTACTAGTCGGCCCGAGCATGCGCTTGCTTCATTTCCTTCATTCAAGGTCTTTAAAATCGAACCCCTTGAGGTGGAGGAGGCGTTTAATTTGATCAGAAAGTATGATAACAATGGTGATCGCGCCGCTAGATTGATTGATAGGCTCCGCGATAAATCTCTTCAGGGGGTGCATGAGTTCTTGCGGAATCCCCTTCTTACGACTCTTCTTTATCGCGCGTATGACTACAAGAATCAAATACCGCTAAAGAAGCCTGTTTTTTATCGCCAAGTCTTTGATGCTCTTTATGAGTGGCACGACCTCACTAAGGATGGATATTCGACGCGTCCTAAGGGTAGTGGTCTTGATATTGATGGATTTCATAAGATCCTACGCGGTCTGGGGTTTGTTTCGGTTCTCAGGGGACGTGTTGAGGCTGATACCGATGAGATGCTTGCTTGGATCAGAGAGGCTCGTACTTATGCCCCTGAGCTTCGCTTTTCAGAGAGCGCTTTTTTAGAGGACGCGATTAAGGCTGTGCCCGTCCTTCGAAGAGAGGGGAATGCCGTCCTTTGGGCACACAAGTCATTGGCGGAGTACTTTGCTGCGCAGTTCATTGTTATCGATTCCAAGAGTGATCAGCGGCGAATATGTCAACATATCGTTGGGCGCTGGGAGTTGCGTTCGTATTACAATCTCTTGGATTTGTTGTACGACATGGATGTTGCTGTATTTGGACAAAACTTCATAATTCCACTGGTTGATTTTTTGAAATTGGAGATTAAGCGAGTTCGGGAGAGGTTACCTAAGATCGCTCCGCAGAATGTTGAAAGACGTGTTGCTGCAACTATTGCTACGAAGCTTGCTGTCTATAACAACATCGAGAATCCGCATCCCTTCAGAAATCAGTTGGGAAAGCATGCAAGACAGATTGCTGCCGACTGGGAATTGTTGCCTCCAGAGTCAAAAATAGACGAGGCGCTGGTATTTCCGCCTGCGTTGAGTATTGAGTTGTATCGTCCTGAATACATTGGGGGTAGGTCTGGTTCAAAGGAGGTTGTTAGGGCTATTGTCTTTGCGCATCCGCTTCGTACAATTATGGATGTGTTGATTGAGAAGAAGCATCCGTTGGTTATGTTGCGGGCTTTCTATCCAGAGAGTATTTCCAAGTCGAGAATTGTTGGGCTTCGGTCGCAATCGCAGAAGGTTATCGATGACTTGCCGGAGTCACTGTGGAACAGTGAGAAGAATTTTGTCTCGACGACCGGTGCGCTAATGAAATTGATGCCTGGTGTGATTAATTTGGATCGATTGGACGCTGTTGTGCGAGAGATTGAGCAGAGTGCGCAGCAGTCAAAGACAACCACGCTCTTGTTGGCCTCGTTTGGCGATTCGTGACGTTTTGAGGGCGTGGTTGTTTGAATATATTGACGTCCATTGAGTTTGTGGTTTGAAACTCCTTGGTGTGGCGCTCCCGTTGAATTGGTATGCTGGGCCTTTGGGCGGTGCCACTGACGCGCTGAACGAGGCATGCCGCAGCCTGCAGGCGTCCCTCCGCCGCACCGGAGCCGGTCGCCGGGGCGTGTCCCGCAGTGAAGTATCAGGAGGAGGGCGGGCGCAGTCCGCCCGGGGACATGAACGGAGGGACACGCCCCGGTGGCCGGCTTTCGCGCCGCTGCCGGCTTGCCGCACCAAGCGAGACCGGCAGCGCGCGAACCACGCCAGAAACGAAATGGACCGCTACGCCCTCTAAGAGCAGCAGCGGGTTCAACAACTGCTGTTGGAGATGCGTCAGCGCTTTATCCGGCTGGGTTGCTAGGCTTCCCGCCGACACATCGGGATGCCTCGTCTCCCATCGATCACCAGGACGGATTCCTTTCATGAGCATGGGTGTGAATACCGCGATCGCGAACGCCGGGCGGGTCGACAGGTGGGCCGTGTACAGGATCGAGCGGAGCCGACGGCCTAGTCCGCGTTTTGCGGCGCTGTCGTGGCTGTGTCTCGTCGTTGCTACGGTGACGCTCGTCATGGCGGCGCCCGGCGCCGACGCGGCTTCGATGAACAAGTGCCTCATCAACGGCACCGTCACCTACCAACAAGCGCCGTGCCCTTCGACGCAGCCGCGCAAGGACCCGACGCTTGAGGAACTGAACGCGACGGAGAAGGCCCGCCGCGCGGCGGCGGCTTCTGCGGCGGCTGCCAGCCGCAGGGAGACGGCGCCCGTGCCGGCCGCCACGCCGTCCCGGTTCAGTTGCGACGGCCGCACGCGCTGCACGCAGATGCACTCGTGCGCGGAGGCCAAGTTCTTCATCGCCCACTGTCCCAACGCCGAGATGGACGGTGACGGCGACGGCATTCCCTGCGAGCAGCAGTGGTGCCACTGACGGTTTGAACGAGGCGCGCGCCGCAACCTGCAAGCGCCCCTCCACCGCACCGGAGCCGGTCGCCGGGGCGGGTCCCGCAATGAAGTATTAGGAGGAGGGCGGGCGCAGCCCGCCCGGGGGGCATGAACGGAGGGACACGCCCCGGTGGCCGGCTCTCGCGCCGATGCCGGCATGCGGGCCCCTCCACAGATCGCGATCGACGATGAGTACACGCACAGTCCTGGAACTCGAGCGCAGCGGCCAGCCGCAGCAGGCGCTAGCCGAATGTTCACGCTGCCTGTCGGTCACCGACGATCCGCGTCTGCGCGCGGACCTGCTGGCGGTGAAGGCCCGTTTGCTGGACTGGCATGGCTCTCGGTACGACGAAGCCGAGGCGGCGCTGCGCGAGGAACTGGCGCTGCGCGTGACGCTGGGTGACGACTCGATCTGGCGCGCCCGCTTCCAGCTCGCACTGATGCTGGTGTTCCAGCAGCGCGCGGGCGAGGCGCAGCCGCTGCTGCGGGACGTGCTGGCGTCGGCCACCGACCCGGGCGTCCTGGCGCGCGCCGAGAGCCTGCTGGGCGATCTCCTGGTCGAACGCGAGCCGGTCCAGGCGCGCACGCTGCTGCTGTCTGCCCTCGGCCGGCTCACGGACAACCCGGACAACTACCTTCGTGGACATCTGGAGCTGAGCCTAGCCTGGCTCGCTGCCGTCGAAGGCGATCTGGTGCAGGCCGAAGCCTCCTGCCGGGAGGGCCTGCGGCGCGCCGCACAGGCGGCGTCGCCGGGCCTGGTCGGTACCGCACAGCTTCGTCTCGCGCAGATCCTCGGGCGAGCCGGCCGCCACGCCGAGGCGCGCGAACACGCGCTGGCTGCGGCACAGGTCGGGCGCGACAAGGGCTGGCAAGTGCTGGTCGACGAGGCCGGGCGCGTTGCCGCGACCCTCGTGTAACGGCCCGCGCGGCCGCAGGCGGCGGGATCTGGCCGCCGTGCCCGGCCGCACCCGGGGGCCGGCGCCGCACGCGTGGCGGTGCTGCCGCGCCGGGCGGCCGCCCTGTGCCACGTCCCTTGCCTGCAGGGCGGTGCGCCGCAATCGGCGCACATCCCGTAGTCTGCGGCGCCGGGCGCCGCCGGGCACCGGGTCCGGTGCGCGGCGGCGTTTTCGACGGCTTTACTTGCGGGAGGAACATCCTGTGAATGATTCCGGCAGGCAACAAAGCGGCGGCCTCGGCTCGGCGCTGACGATCTGGCTAGGCGTGATCTCCACTGTGGTCACCCTGGGCTTGACCGCCTTGAACGCTTACTGGTCGCGCGAGATCAGCGCGACCGACCAGCGGCTCAAGCTCAAGGCCTCTGAACTCGAAGAGAAGAAGCTGGAGTTGGAGAAGCTGAACTTCTCGTTGACCGAAGGGAAGGAGCGCATGAACCGCTACGCCTTCGTCCAGGGCCTGTTCGCCCAGGTGCTGAACGACAAGGACATGGGGCAGAAGACGCTTGCAGTCAACCTGATCAACCTGGCGCTGACCGCAGACGAGGCCAAGACGCTGTTTGCCGGGCTGCAAACCTCCCCCGACAAGCAGGCGCGGGAGGTCGGCAATCTGGGCGCTGATCTGGTCGGCGTTATCAACCTGGTCACGCAGATCGACGCGGCGACCAAGGAAAGCCGCATTGGCGCGGTCGATACCTTGATCAAGAACTACCGCGCCGACGCACGCGCGGTCGATCAGGTCCTGCGCCTGCTGGAGCCGCCCAAGCTGAATAGCCTGTCGGCCAGCGGCCGCGTCAACGTGCTGGTCTTTCTGCGCAACACCGAGCGCGCTGCCTGGAGTCCCGAGCTGCTCGCGCGCGCCGATCGCGCCATCGCGCTGATCCGCGCGCGGCACGAGTCCAAGGAGGCGGAGATCGGCGAACAGACGAAGGACGGGCTCGACCAGTTGGCCCGGCACTTGGCGACACTGCGCGGCTGAGGGCGGGTGCCCTGCACTGGGGCGCCCCGCCGGTGCGCGGCCCAGAGGGGCGTTGCTCGCATCCGGATGGATCGCAAGCACGACGGCGCTCAAGGCCAAACGCAGTGCTGCGCGCTGAAGCGCTGAACGCAAAGTCCGCACGCAGCAGCCTGCAAGCGCCCCTCCACCGCACCGGGGCCGGTCGCCGGGGCGTGTCCCGCAGAGAAGTATTAGGAGGAGGGCGGGCGCAGCCCGCCCGGGGGACATGAACGGAGGGACACGCCCCGGTGGCCGGCTCTCGCGCCGATGCCGGTGTTCCGCAGCAAGCGAAACCAGCAGCACGCGAACCACGACCAGAAGGAAAAGGGCCGCCACGCCCTCTAAGAGCAGCAGCGGCCCAAGAACCTCAAATCAAGGCGCCGAAGCCGCGAGACCCGCAAGCCCCGCAACCCCCGGCGCCCCAGCGACCGATCAGAAGCTGTCCACCAGCCCCATCCCCGGATCGCTGACCGAGTGCCGGCCGGTCTCCATGCGCCCCGCCAGGCGGCGCAGGAAGCTCGGGTCCTGGTCGCTGGTGACGATGAAGTCGTACCACCAGCCGGTGGCGTCCAGGTTCCAGTACAGGGCCTGCTCGCCGCGGCCGCTGAACTTCAGTTCCCAGGCCGTGCCGCTGCCGCCGGCGGCGCCGCCGCTGCCGGTGGCCGCCAGGCTGCCGTAGACCTTGTTGGAGCGCACGCGCAGCGTCACCGGGCCGGTGCCGTCGTTGCGCGCTTCCAGGCGCAGGCCGCCGTTGCGCGGGTCGTAGCTCAACTGCACCTCGGGCGACGGCGCCAGGCGCGGGCGCAGTGCCGTCAGATCGCCCTTGAAGCGGCGGTGGAAGCCGTTCGGGCCCAGCACCCAGAAGTCGTAGCGGCCGGCGTTGTCGGTCTGCACGTTCCACACGTCGTCCAGCAGGCGGCGCGGCTGCACCATGTAGCGGTGCGGCACCGGGTACTGCTGGTCGCGGAAGGCCAGCAGCGCGGCCGGGTCCGTCGGGATCGGCTGGTGGCTCGGCATCGCGTCGAGCTTCAGCTTGTCGTAGACGTGGAACACCGCCGCGGCGCGGCCGCTGTTGCGGAAGACCAGGCGCAGCTTGCCCGTGCGCTCCTGCACCTGCGCCACCACGTTCAGCTCGTAGGGCAGGGCGCGCGACGGGCGGTAGCCGGTGGCCTGGGCGGGCAGGCTGCGGCCGGCTGGCGGCGTGATCTGCGGCAGCGCCTGCTGCGCGGCGCGCAGCGCGTCGGCCTCGGCCTTGGTCTTGCGGCCGGCCAGCGTCGGCAGCGGCTCGCGGTTCGGGTTGGCGAAGTTGAAGGCGCTCGTCAGGTCGCCCAGCACCGCGCGGCGGAACGGGGCGATGTTCGGCTCCTTGACGCCGAAACGCGCTTCCAGGAAGCGGATCACCGAGGTGTGGTCGAAGGCCTGCGAGTTGACCCAGCCGCCGCGGCTCCACGGCGAGATCACGTACATCGGCACGCGCACGCCGGGGCCGTAGACGCGGCCGTCCTGGGCGCCGTAGTCGTAGTTGCTGCCGCCCGGCTTGGGCTGGCCGGTGGTGCCCGGGGGCGAGGGGTAGTTGTCGTATTCGTAGGCCAGCTCGGCGGCCGACAGCGTCGTCTTGCCGGCCAGGCTGCCGTCGGGCAGCGGCGCCGGCGCGGCCGGCGACGGCACGTGGTCGAAGTAGCCGTCGTTCTCGTCGAAGTTGACGAAGAGCACGGTCTTGCTCCAGACGTCGGGGTTGGCCGTCAACGCGTCCAGCACCTGCTGGATGTACCAGGCGCCCTGCACAGGGCTGGACGGGCCGGGGTGCTCGGAATAGGTGGCCGGCGCCACCACCCACGACACCTGCGGCAGCTTGCCGTTCAGGCAGTCCTCGCGGAACTTCTTGAAGTAGCCGTCGACGTCGCCGGCGGTGCCCGGCATCGTGTTGGCCACGCCCTTGTACAGCGGGTTGTGGGCGTCGTCGCTGGCCGGGTCGTAGGCCGGGTAGGGGCCGCCGTCGGTGCCCACCGGCTTGCCCGAGGCCTGGTTGGCGGCGCGGTACTGCTTGAAGCCGACCAGCGAGTTGTCGCCGTAGTTGTCGGGCATGTTCTCGTAGACGATCCAGCTGACGCCGGCGGCCTGCAGGCGCTCGGGGTAGGTCTTCCACTCGTAGCCCACGCTGCCGTCGTCGCTGGGGCTGAAGCCGTCCCACTCGTTGTTCAGCGAAGCCACGCCGGTGCCGCTGGGGCCGTTGGTGCCGGTCCACAGGAACATGCGGTTCGAGTTGGTGCCGGTGTGCATCGCGCAGTGGTAGCCGTCGCACAGCGTGAAGGCGTTGGCCAGCGCGTACTGGAAGGGCATCTCGGCCTCTTCGTAGTACGACATCGAGGCCGTCTTCTTCACCGCCGGCCAGTAGCCGTAGCGGCCGTCCAGCCAGGCCAGCTGGCCGTCGACCCAGCTGTGCGGCGTGCCCGAGACACGCTGCGCGTTGCCCTTCGTCCAGTCCAGGTGGTAGGGCGTCACGGGGTTGCCGCTGGCGTCCAGCTGCTCCCAGACGCTGCGGCCGCCGGGCTGCGGCACCGTGAAGCGGTCGCCGAAACCGCGCGTGCCCTTCAGCATGCCGAAGTAGTGGTCGAACGAGCGGTTCTCCTGCATCAGGATGACCACGTGCTTCACGTCCCGGATCGTGCCGGTCTCGTTGTACGCGGGGATGGCCAGCGCCTTGCGGATGCTGGGCGGGAACGCGCTCAGGGTGGCCGCAGCGATGCCCGACTGGGCGGCGCCCTGGATGAACTTGCGACGGGAGGTGGTCACGTGGTGAGCTCCTGGGTTTTGGATGAATCGCCGCGCGGCACGCACGCGGCAACGGGTTTTCGTCGGCTCCGGCTCGGGCGGCCGGGGCGTGTGCATCGTTGGCGGCGCGGGTGACAGCGGCGTGTCCGGCAGATGCCGGCGGCGCCCGCGCGGGGCCCGTTCCTGGGGCTTGATTCCGGCGCCGATCTGTGCGGCGGCCTCTTGAATCGGCCGCCCCCCGCCGCCATCTGCAGGGTCGGAGGCATCACACGGTGGAGTTCAAGGACTATTACCAGGTGCTGGGCGTGACCCGTGACGCGACGCAGGACGCGGTCAAGAAGGCCTATCGCAAGCTCGCGCGGCAGTTCCACCCGGACGTCAGCAAGGCGCCCGACGCGTCGGCGCGCATGAGCGAGGTCAACGAGGCCTACGCCGTGCTGTCCGACCCCGAGCGCCGCGCCGCCTACGACCAGGTCGGCCGCGGCCACCAGGCCGGCGAACGCTTCACGCCGCCGCCCGACTGGGACGCCGGCTTCGAGTTCCACGGCCGCGCCCCGGGCGCCGGCGCCGAGTTCGGCGGCGATTTCAGCGACTTCTTCGAGCAGCTCTTCGGCCGCGCCGGCATGCCGCGTGGCGCCGCCCGGCATGGGCGCAGCGGCGCGATGCGCGGCGAGGACCACCACGCCAAGATCGTGCTCGACCTCGAAGCCGCGCTGCGCGGCGGCGTTCACCGCGTCTCGCTGCGCCAGCCGCAGCTGGGGCCCGACGGCCACGTCGTGCTCGGCGAACGCACGCTCGAGGTGACGCTGCCGGCCGGCGTGCGTCCGGGCCGGCTGGTGCGCCTGGCCGGGCAGGGCGGGCCGGGTCAGCCGCCGGGCGACCTGTTCCTCGAAGTGGTGCTGCACGAGCACCCGCGCTGGCGCGTCGACGGTGCCGACCTCGTCGGCGAGCTGCCGGTGGCACCCTGGGAAGCGGCGCTGGGCGGCGTCGTGCCGGTGGCATTGCCCGACGGCAGCACGCTGCAGGTGCGCGTGCCGGCCGGCGCGCAGGCCGGCCAGCGCCTCACGCTGCGCGGCCGCGGGCTGCCGGGCTCGCCGCCGGGCGACCTGGACCTCGTCGTGCGCGTCGTGCTGCCCAGCGGGCTGGACCCGCGGGCGCGGGCGCTGTACGAACGCATGGCGCAGGAACTGCCCGACTTCGACGCGCGCAAGGTGGCCGCCGCCGAAGCCGAACGCCGTGGTGGAGACGAGCGATGAGCGACAACACGCTGCGCCTGCTCGACGAGGCGCTGCTGACCCTGGACGAACTCTGCCGCGCGGCGCCGGTGGCGCCGGGCTGGGTGGCCGAACGCATCGAGGCCGGTTTCGTGCGCCCGGCCGGCGGCGGCCGTGGCGATTGGCGTTTCGACGCCGTCGCGCTGCGCCGCGTGCGCCGCATGGCGCTGCTGGAGCGCGAGTTCGACGCCGTGCCCGAACTGGCTGCGCTGGTGGCCGACCTGGAAGACGAGATCGCCCGGCTGCGCCGCCGGCTGCGGTGAAGACACGACACGGCGCGTGACAGAATCGCGCGCCGCCGGCGCTCGCCGGCAACCGCTGATCACCGCCGTGGCCGACACCCCCATCACCACCTCGCCGGGCACCGGCCTCGAAGGGCGCGCGCTCGCCTGCCGCCGCGGGCGCCGGCTGCTGTTCGAAGGCGTCGACATCCAGTTGAAGCCCGGCAGCATCACCTGGCTGCGCGGCACCAACGGCAGCGGCAAGACCAGCCTGATGCGCATCCTCGCCGGGCTGTCGACGCCCGAAGCCGGCGAACTGCTGTGGAACGGCCGTCCGGTGCGCGAAGCCGGCGCCGCGGCGCGCGAGGCGGTGCTCTACATCGGCCACGCCAATGCGCTCAAAGACGACCTGACGCTGGGCGAGTCGCTGGCCTTCCTGGGCCGCCTGGGCGGTGTCGAGAACGCCGGCGAGCGTGCCGCCGCGGCGCTGGAACAGGCCGGGCTGGCCGACCGCCGGGCCGCCGCGGTGCGCACGCTGTCGCAAGGCCAGCGCCGCCGCGGCGCGCTGGCGCGGCTGGCGCTGGACGAACGCGCGCGCACCTGGATCCTCGACGAACCCTATGACGCGCTGGACCTGCAGAGCACGGCGCGGCTGTCGGCGCTGCTGCAGGCGCACGCGGCGCGCGGCGGTGCGGTGCTCTTGACCAGCCACCAGGTCGTCGAGCTGGCCGGCGCGGTGGAATACGACCTGGAAACGCGCCGCGTCCAGAACGCACGCCGCGGCCGCGTTCCGGTCTGACAAACATCAAGAAAGCCGCGAAGATCGCGGCACGGCCGACGCGGCGCAGTTAAGGTCTGGGCTCGGTCCAGATCGGCTCCCGCCGCGCCTGCCGCGCCACCGCCACCGCGGGTCCGAGACCTTTGCCGAGACGAACCGTGACCGCCAAATTCCGCTTCCTGCGCCGCGCCGCGGCCCTCGTGCTGATCGCCGGCATCGCCGCACCGGCGTTCGCGCTGGACGAAGGCGCCGCCGAGGCCATGGTCCGGCGCAACAACTGCCTGAAGTGCCACGGCGTCGACAAGGACAAGGACGGCCCCTCGTTCCAGAAGACGGCCAAGAAGTACCGCGGCAAGGCCGACGCCACCGAGCGCATCGTCGAGCACCTGACGAGCGGCGAGAAGGCCAAGTTCCCCGACGGCCACGAAGAGGATCACAAGATCGTGCGCGCCGAGCGTGCCGACCTGGAGAACCTCGCGCAGTGGATCCTCTCGCGCTGAGCCGCCGAGGAAGGCCGCCCCTTGGCGTTTGAATCCGGTCGACGTCGCGCCCGCTGGCCCTGGGCCGTGCTGCTGCTGGGCATCGTGCTCGGCGCGCTCGGCCTGGCCGGCGCGTCGGTGGCGCTGAACCGCGTCGAGACGCAGGCCTTCTGCACCTCGTGCCACACGATGCAGACGCCGGCCGCCGAGATGAAGTTCTCGATGCACCACGCCAACCGCAGCGGCGTCGCCGCCGGCTGCGCCGACTGCCACGTGCCGCCCGGCGCCGTGGCGCGCGTCTGGCGCCACGTGCAGGCCTCGCGCGAGCTCTGGCACGAGTGGAAGGGCACGATCGCCACGCCCGAGATGTACGAGATGCAGCGCCTGGAGATGGCGCAGCGCGAATGGGCGCGGCTGGAGGCCAACGGTTCGGCCGAGTGCCGCGCCTGCCATTCGTTCCAGGCGATGGCGCCCGACGTGCAGAAGAAGAGCGCCTACGCGCGCCACCAGCGCGCCCAGGCCGAAGGCAAGAGCTGCATCGCCTGCCACAAGGGTGTCGCGCACGAGCTGCCGCGCGAATGGATCGACCCTGACGAGGACGCCTCGGTGCGCCCCGCGGAAAGGCCCGCGGCGGGGTGAGCCTGCGTTTCTTCGTGACCCAACGCCTCCTTACAATCGTCCGTTTGTGCCGCGCATGAGCTTCATGTTCCGTCTTCCACGTCGATCCCGAGCATGAGTTCCGTGTTGCTGGCCACCACGCAGCGCGACCTGCTGCTTGCCGGGCGTCGCCGCATCGAGGCGCTGCTGCCGCTGGGCTTCTTCATCGTCGCCGCGTCGCTGTTCCCGATCGGTGTCGGCCCCGAGCCGCAGACGCTGCGCCAGATCGGCCCTGGCGTCGTCTGGGTCTGCGCGCTGCTGGCGGCGATGCTGTCGGTGACGCAGATGTTCGCCTCCGACCACCAGGACGGCTCGCTGGAGCAGATGCTGCTCGCGCCGCAGCCGCTGGTGATGCTGGTCACCGGCAAGGTGCTGGCGCACTGGCTGACGACCGGGCTGCCGCTCGTGATCGCCGCGCCGCTGATCGGCCTGCTGTTCGACATGAACGGCCGCGCCATCGTCGCGCTGACCGCGACGCTGCTCGTCGGCACGCCGGTGCTGAGCCTGCTGGGCGCCGTCGGCGCCGCGCTGACGCTGGGCCTGCGCAGCGGCGCCGCGCTCGTCTTCCTGCTCGTGCTGCCGCTGACGGTGCCGACGCTGATCTTCGGCACCGGCGCCGTCGGTGCGGTCGAAAGCGGCCTGTCGCCGGCCGCCCATTTCTCGTTGCTCGGCGCGGTGCTGATCCTCACCGCACTCGGCGCGCCACCGGCCACCGCCGCGGCGCTGCGCATCTCGCTCGACTGACCTCCGGACCATGACCCAACGCCTGCGCTGGTCGACCTTTTCCGCGCCTTCGCGCTTCTATTCGATGGCCGGCCGCCTCGTGCCCTGGTGCTGGGCGGTGACGGTGCTGTTCGCCATCGCCGGCCTGTACATGGGCTTCGGCATCGCGCCCACCGACTTCCAGCAGGGCGACGCCTACCGGATCATCTTCATCCACGTGCCGGCGGCCTGGATGTCGATGGTCATCTACCTCGTGATGGCCTTCTTCGCCGCCGTCGGCTGGGCGATGAACGCGCGCATGGCGTCGATGTACGCCCGGGCGCTGGCGCCCACCGGCGCGATGTTCACCTTCCTCGCGCTGTGGACCGGAGCGCTGTGGGGCAAGCCGACCTGGGGCACCTGGTGGGTCTGGGACGCGCGCCTGACGTCCGAGTTCATCCTGCTGCTGCTCTATTTCGGCTACATCGCGCTGACCGAGGCCATCGACGACGCCCGCCGCGCGGCCAACGCCGGTGCGCTGCTGGCCATCGTCGGCGCCGTTAATGTGCCCATCATCTATTTCTCGGTGAAATGGTGGAACACGCTGCACCAGGGCGCCACCGTCAGCATGACCGCGGCGCCGAAGATGGCGTCGACCATGCTCACCGCCATGCTGCTGATGACGGTGGCCTGCTGGGCCTACAGTTTCGCCGTCGTGTTCACGCGCGCCCGCGCCATCGTGCTGGAGCAGGAGTCGGACACCGATTGGGTCCGCTCGCTGACCGGCGCTCGTTGAGGGACCTCTGATGTACTGGAACTCCTGGGACGAATTCCTCGCCATGGGCGGCTACGGCCTCTATGTCTGGGGCTCCTACGGCGTGATGCTGGCCGCGATGCTGGCCGAATCGCACTTGGCCGAGCGCCGCCGGCGCAAGGCCTTCGCCGCCGCACGCGACGGAGGCGAGCAATGAAGCCGCGCCACAAACGCGCCGCGATCGCGCTGGGCGTGCTGGCCGCCGTCGGCGTCGCCGCCGCGCTGGTGCTCAACGCCTTCAACAGCAACCTCGTCTTCTTCTACACGCCGACCCAGGTCGCCACGAAGGAGGCGCCCGAAGGCCGCACCTTCCGCATCGGCGGCATGGTGCGTGAAGGCAGCGTCGTGCGCGACGGCGTGACGGTGCGCTTCGTCGTCACCGACACCGCCAGGGACGTGCCGGTGCGCTTCGAGGGCGTGCTGCCCGACCTGTTCAAGGAAGGCAAGGGCGTCGTCGCCCAGGGCCAGCTCGGCTCCGACGGCGTGTTCACGGCGCGCGAGGTGCTCGCCAAGCACGACGAGAACTACATGCCGCCCGAAGCCGCCGACGCGATGCAGCGCGCCGAGAAGATGAAGCACAGCGCCGACACGCTGTCCAAGGGGGACTCGAAATGATTCCCGAACTCGGCCACCTGCTGCTCTTCTTCGCGCTCGCCGTCTCGCTGGTGCTGGGCGTGCTGCCGATCGCCGGCGCCCACCGCGGCCGTGGCGAGTGGATGGCGCTGGCGCGCCCGCTGTCTGGCTGGCTGGCGCTGCTGGTCTTCGCCGCCTACCTGCTGCTGACGATCTCCTTCCTGCGCCACGACTTCTCGGTCGCCTACGTCGCCGAGAACTCCAACTCGACGCTGCCGACGATGTACGTCGTCGCCGCGGTCTGGGGCGGCCACGAGGGCTCGCTGCTGCTGTGGGTGCTGATGCTGACGGTGTGGACGGTGGCGGTGGCGCTCTTCAGCCGCACGCTGCCGCTGGCCTTCGTCGCGCGCATCCTCGGCGTCATGGGGCTGGTCGCCGCGGGCTTCCTGCTGTTCATGCTGCTGACCAGCAACCCCTTCGACCGCCTGATCCCGGCCGTGCCCGACGGCCGCGACCTGAACCCGCTGCTGCAGGACCCGGGCATGGTCTTCCACCCGCCGATGCTCTACATGGGCTACGTCGGCTTCTCGGTGGCCTTCGCCTTCGCGATCGCGGCGCTGCTGGGCGGCAACCTCGACGCCGGCTGGGCGCGCTGGACGCGGCCCTGGACGACGGCGGCCTGGATCTTCCTCACCTTCGGCATCGCGCTGGGCTCCTGGTGGGCCTACAACGAGCTGGGCTGGGGCGGCTGGTGGTTCTGGGACCCGGTCGAGAACGCCTCGTTCATGCCCTGGCTGGTGGGCACGGCGCTGATCCACTCGCTGGCCGTGACCGAGAAGCGCGGCAGCTTCAAGGTCTGGACGGTGTGGCTGGCGATCACCGCGTTCTCGCTGTCGCTGCTGGGCACCTTCCTCGTGCGCTCGGGCGTGCTGTCGTCGGTGCACGCCTTCGCCACCGACCCGCGCCGCGGCCTGTTCATCCTCGGCTTCCTGGTGATCGTCATCGGCAGCTCGCTGGCGCTGTTCGCCTGGCGCGCGCCCAAGGTCGGCCTGGGACAGCGTTTCGGCCTGCTCTCGCGCGAGTCGCTGCTGCTGGTCAACAACATGGTGCTGACGGTGGCCACCGGCGCGGTGCTGCTGGGCACGCTGTACCCGCTGTTCCTCGACGCGCTGGGCATGGGCAAGATCTCGGTCGGCCCGCCGTACTTCGACACCGTCTTCGGCCTGCTGATGGCGCCGCTGGTGCTGGTGCTGGGCATCGGCCCGCTGACACGCTGGAAGCGTGACGAAGCCGGCCCGCTGCTGCGCCGTCTGCTGCTGCCGCTGGTCGCGACGGTGGCCGCCGCGCTGGCCACCGGCTGGGCCGCGGGCCACGTCTCGGCGGTGACCACCGGCGGCCTGGCGATGGCCTACTGGATCGTCTTCGCGACGCTCGTCGACCTGCGCCAGCGGCTGTGGCCGGCCGGCGGCCAGGCCGGCCAGGTGCTGCACCGCGCACGCATGATCCCGCGCGCGATGGCCGGCATGATGCTGGCCCACCTGGGCGTCGCCGTGTTCGCCTTCGGCGTCTCGATGGTCAAGACCTACGAGACCGAGCGCGACGTGAAGATGGGCCCCGGCGACACGACGACCGTCGGGGGCTACACCTTCACGATGAAGGAGGTGCGCGAGATCCAGGGCCCGAACTACGTCGCCGCCGAAGGCGTGCTCGACATCACGCGCGACGGCAAGCCGGTCGGCTCGCTGGCGCCGCAGAAGCGCATCTACCGTGTGCAGCAGATGCCGATGACCGAGGCCGCGGTCGACGGCAACCTCTGGCGCGACCTGTACGTGTCGATGGGCGAGCAGCTCGAAGGTGGCGCCTGGGTCGTGCGCGTGCACTACAAGCCCTTCGTCTCCTGGATCTGGGGCGGCTGCCTGCTGATGATGGCCGGCGGCCTGCTCGCCGCGGCCGACCGCCGCTACCGCGTGCGCCAGGCCGTCCCGGCCGGCGCGGCGCGTTCCGCTTCCGCCGAGAGCCTTGCATGAACCGTTTCCTGTGGCCGCTGGTGGCCTTCCTGGTGCTGGTCGGCTTCCTCGCCGTCGGCCTGAACCTGAACCCGCGCGAGGTGCCGTCGCCGCTGATCGACAAGCCGGCGCCTGAGTTCCGCACGACGCTGCTGCACGAGCCCGAGCGCGCCGTCGGCAAGCAGGACCTGATCGGCAAGGTCTGGATCCTCAACGTCTGGGCCTCGTGGTGCACCGCCTGCCGCGAGGAGCACCCGGTGCTCGTCGAGTGGACGAAGAAGGCCGGCGTGCCGGTCTACGGCCTGAACTACAAGGACGAGCCGGGCGCCGCCAAGCAGTGGCTGCAGCGCCTGGGCGACCCGTACACGGCCTCGCTGGTCGACCGCGACGGCCGCATCGGCATCGACTTCGGCGTCTACGGCGTGCCCGAGACCTTCGTCGTCGACAAGACCGGGGTCATCCGCTACAAGCACATCGGCCCGGTGACGCCGCAGGCGCTGCGCGACACGATCGAACCGCTGGTGAGGAAGCTCAACAATGGCTGAGCGCGTGATCGCCTGGGCGCGCCGCGTCGCGCTCGCTCTCGCCTGCTGCGCCGGCCTGTCGGCTTTTGCCGCCGAAGCGCCGCCGGTGGCGCAGGACCCGGTCATCGAGGCGCGCATGATCAAGCTCGCCGAGGAGCTGCGCTGCCTGGTCTGCCAGAACGAGACCATCGCCGCCTCGCACGCCGACCTCGCCGTCGACCTGCGCCAGCAGATGCGCGAGATGCTGCACAAGGGCATGAGCGAGGACCAGATCCGCAGCTACATGACCGACCGCTACGGCGACTTCGTGCTCTACAAGCCGCCGTTCAAGCCGACGACCGCGCTGCTGTGGGTCGGCCCGCCGGTGCTGCTGGTGCTGGCGCTGACCGCCTTGTTCATCACCTTGCGCCGGCGCCAGCGTGCCGCGCCCGAGGCTTTCGACCCCGACACCCCCGACGATGATGACGAACCCCGCCTCCCTCGATGAGCTCAAGCGCCAGCTCGCGGAGCTGGACGAACTGAGCCGCCAGGGAGTGCTGACCGGCGATGCCGCGCGCAGCGCCCGTGAAGACCTGGAACGCCGCATCGTCGCCGCCGTGACGGCCCAAGGCGCCGCCGCGGCGCCTGCGGCCGTCGCTGAGCCGGCGCCGCGCGTGCCGATGAAGCTCTCGCTGGCGATCGCCGCCTTCGTGCTCGTCGTCGGCGCCGTCGGTTACGGCGTGCACGGCGACTGGCAGGGCTGGCAGGTCGGCCCGCCCGACCCGGCGCTGCGCGACCAGCCCGCCGCCGCGCAGGACGGCGCGCCCAGCCAGCAGCAGATCGAAGGCCTGGTCGCGGCGCTCGAGGAGCGCCTGAAGTCCACGCCCGACGACGTGCAGGCCTGGCAGATGCTCGGCCGCACGCAGGCCGCGCTGGGCCGCGCCGACGAGGCGCTCAAGGCCTTCCGCAAGGTGAGCGAGCTGAAGCCCGGCGACGCCCAGGCGCTGGCCGACCTGGCCGACGCCGTCGGCATGGTCAACAACCGCTCGCTCGACGGCGAGCCGGAGAAGCTGATCGCCCAGGCGCTGAAGGCCGACCCGAACAACGTCAAGGCGCTGGCGCTGGGCGGCACGATCGCCTTCAACCGCGAGCAGTACCCGAAGGCGGTCGACCTCTGGGAGCGGGCGATCCGCAACGCCGGCCCGACGGGCGAGTTCGCGCAGCAGCTGCAGGGCGCGGTCGACGAGGCGCGCAAGCGCGGCGGCATGCCGCCGGCGCCGCCGGTGGCGCAGGCCGCGCCGCAGGCGTCGGCCGTGCCGGCCAGTGCCGGCGCCGCGGCGGCCGCGGGCGCGACGATCACCGGCCGCGTCGAGCTGGCGCCGGCGCTGCGCGATCGCATCGCGCCGGGCGACACGGTGTTCGTCTTCGCGCGCCCGGCCGACGGCTCGCGCATGCCGCTGGCCATCGTCAAGCGCACCGCCGGCGAGCTGCCGTTCGAGTTCACGCTCGACGACAGCCAGGCGATGACGCAGGAGATGCGGCTGTCGACGCAGAAGAACGTCATCGTCGGCGTGCGTGTCAGCAAGACCGGCGACGCGATGCCCAAGGCCGGCGACCTGCAGGGCAAGAGCCAGCCGGTGGCCGTCGGCAGCCAGGGCGTGCGCCTCGTCATCGACGAGACCGTCAAATGACGAAGGCCCGCCGGTGGCGGGCCTCGTGAAACGCAAAGGCCCGCTCCGGCGGGCCTTCGTGCGTCAGACCGTCTCGAGCACCGGCCGCGGCGCGGCCGGCGTCGGCGCGGCGAGGAAGTTGTTGAGCTCGTTGAAGAACGGCCGCGGCACCTCGAAGTACGGCATCGCGCCGGTCGGGTAGACCGTGAAGCGCCAGTTCGGCTTGCCGGCGACGATGGACATCGCGCGGTAGTCGGTGAAGTCGCCGAGCACGCCGTGGCTGGCCCAGACCGGCTGCGTCAGCGACTCGTAGACGCGGTGGATGTCGGCGCTGAACAGCTTGCCGGCCAGGAAGGCCAGCGGCGCGAAACGTGCGCCCGGCTGGCGGGCGGTGGCCACGCAATAGGCCCACAGCGTCTCGTCGATGCGCGGGCTGCCCCAGGTGCGTTCGAGGAAGTAGCGCACGACGCCCGGGCGCGTCAGCAGCCGGTACAGCGGGTCGGACCAGAGCTTCACCGACAGCAGCTTGTGCAGCCAGGGCTTGCCCAGCGTGCTGCCGTGCGGGCCGCGGAGCGAGCGTGTGCCCATGAAGCCGGTGGGACTGACCAGCGCCACGCGGCCGAACGCCTCGGGCGCCTCCAGCGCGGCGCGGGCGACGAACTCGCAGCCCAGCGAGACGCCGAGCACGTCGACCGGGCCGGGGCCGCAGCGTTCGCGGATCGGGCCCAGCATCGCCAGCACGGCGTCGGTCATCAGCTGCGGCGTGTAGTCGCGGTCGCTGCGCTCGCTGCTGCCGAAGCCCGGCAGGTCGAGCGCGAAGACCGTGCGGTCCTGGCTCGCGTGCTCGAAGATCGGCCGCACGTCGGCGGCCGAGCCGGCGGCGTTGACGCTGTGCACCAGCAGCAGCGGGCGGCCGCGGCCGGCGACGTAGTAGCCGAGATCACCCAGCGTCCGGTGCTCGCCGGCCAGGGCCGGCGGCAGCGGGGTGTGCGGGGCGGCGGAAGGGGGCTGGGTGTGCTTGTCCATGGCTCCATCGTCGCCGCTCGCCGCGTCCGCGGCGGTCGGTGCAGCGCGCGGCGCCGTGTAGGACAGAGGCTCGTGGGGTCTTCAGCGGCCGCGCGGGTCGTCGCGGCGCGGGAACCAGTGTTCGATCAGCGCTGCCGCGCGGTCGCGCCCGCCGATGCCGAAGGCCAGCGCCAGCGCGAAGACGATGCCGGTCAGCAGGATCAGGAAGGTCTGCTGCACCAGGCCGCCGCCGATGTCGAGGTGGTCGATGGCGATCAGCAGCACGAAGGTGACGATCGCGTACTGGACGATGCGCGCCAGGATCTCGGCGTCGCCGATGCCCGAGGCGCGGCACCAGGTCAGCACCGACTGGCCGACGAAACGCGCGAAGTACAGCCCGAAGACCAGCACCAGCAGCGCCACCAGCAGCCGCGGCAGGAACAGCAGCACGCGCGACAGCAGCTCGGTCACCTGCGACAGCCCGAGGCCGTTGAAGGCCACGACCAGCGCGCCCAGCAGCACCAGCCAGAAGACGATCAGCGCGAACAGGTCGCTGGTCGTCTTGTCGGTGCCGCCTTGCTGCAGGAAGCCGTCGAAGCCGGCACGTTCGGTCAGCACATGGAAGTTCAGCGCCTTCAGCGCCCGGCCGGTGGCGTAGCGCGCGGCCTTGGCCAGCAGCCAGCCGGCCACCGCGATGGCCAGCGCGATGCCCAGCCGCGGCAGGAAGGCGCCCAACTGCGCGAGCAGCGTGCGCAGCGGGTCGAAGGCGAGTTGCAGCGAGTCCATTCCATGTCTCCGTCTACGGGCCCAGGCGCTGGGCGAGCGTCGCCAGGGCGGCCAGCGGGGCGGTGGCGCCGGCCGGGCGGCGGCGCAGTTCGTCGTGCAGCTCGCGCAGCGCGGCGTCGATCTCGAACAGCCGCAGCGTCGCGGCCTGGCCCTCGAAGGCGTCGGCGCCGGCGACGAGGCCCAGCGCCAGCGCGCGTTCGGCATAGGTTTCGATGAAGGCGCGGCGCAGGTCGCCGGCCCAGCCGTCGGCCAGCGCCTCGCGGCGGCGGTTCTCGGCCTCGGTGTGCGCGCCGCGCTGCAGCGCCGCGACCCGCACCAGGTCCAGCGAATGCAGCAGGCCGGCGACGTCGCGCAGCGGCGACTGGCGCGCGCGGCGTTCGGCCGGCGGCAGCGCCGGGTCGCCTTCGAAGTCGGCGAGCACGAAGTCCTCGTGCACCAGCAGCACCTCCTGCAGCCGCAGCGCGCCGTGGATGCGGATCTTCGGGCCGCCGGCACCGTGCGCCGCGCAGGCGGCCAGCACGTCGCGCAGCGGGCGCTCGCCGCCGGCCAGGCGGCGCGCCAGCGGCTGCTGCGCCGCCGGCAGGCGGGGCGCGGCCTCGGCCAGCAGCGCCAGCGTCGTGTGCGCGAGCTGCGTCGTCGCGGCGGTCCAGCGGCGCAGGTCCTCGGGCTGCAGCGGTTCGGGGTCGAACGCCGGGTCGCCGCGGCGCAGCGCCAGCGCCTCGTGCAGCGAGGCCAGGCGTTCGGCCAGCGCACGCACGCGCGCCATCAGCCCGCCTTCGGCGGCACCGACCGACTCGGCCGGCGACGGCGCCGCGCGTTCGAGGTGGCGCGTCAGCTGCATCAGCGCGAAGTCCCAGGCGTTGCCCTGGTGCACGACCCAGGGCTGCAGCACCGCCAGCGTCGACACCGTGCCGTCGGCGGCGACGTGTTCGACGTGGCCGACCGGCACGACGGCGTGCTCGAAGTGCGCCACCTCGCGCAGGTGGCGACCCATCTCGACCTCGACGTTGACGCCCGGCCGCAGCCGGCGCAGCAGCTTGACGAACAGCCGGTCACCGAGCTGCAGCGTCGTGTTGCGGCCCTGTGGCACGGCGCGCACCGGCAGCGTCGCGAGTTCGGCCATCAGCGGCGCGGCGTCGAAGCCCTGCAGCGCGACGAAACGGATCTGGCCGCCGCCGGCCGCCGGCATGCTGCGCCCGGCGGCGACCGCGGCCACCAGCGCGCGGCAGAAGGCCTCGTCGCCGCCGGCGTCGCCGAGCAGGCCGATGCGCGCCTGCATGCGTGCCTTGGCCAGCGCCGCCGGCCCGAGCTGGCCGAGCCGGCCCTGGTCGGCTTCGTCGTCCTCCCAGGCCACGGCCAGCGGCGAGAACCAGCGTGCGTCCTCGTGCGGGCCGCCGCGTGTGTCGATCAGCGCCAGCAGCCATTCGCGGCCGTCCTGGGCCAGCGTCGCGTGGCTGCCGATGCGCGCCTGCGCCGGCGCCTCGCCGGCGTCGAACCAGCGCTGGCGCGCCAGGTGCGGCGGCAGCAGTTCGTCCTCGAGCTGGGCCAGCGTCTTGCCGGCCATCGCGATGCGCCAGGGCACGACGCGGTCGCGGAAGAAGCTGTTCCAGCCGTCGAACATCACCAGCACCGGCAGATGCTCGACCGGGCGGCGGTCGGCGTGCCAGTCGGGCGGAGCGGCGTCGGTGGCCAGCCGGAACCAGAAGAAGCCGTGGCCGGCCAGCGTCAGCAGGTAGGGCAGGTCGCCGATCGGCGGGAAGGCGGTGTGCGCGCCCATCTCGACCGGCACCCGGCCCTTGTAGCGCGACAGGTCCAGCTCCACCGGCTGCGGCGCGCGGCCGAGGTTGGCGACGCAGAGCACGACCTCGTCGCCCAGCTCGCGGAAATAGGCCAGCACCTTGCGGTTGCCCGGGTGCAGCATGCGGATGCGGCCGCGGCCGAAGACCTGGGTCGAACGCCGGATCGCCAACATGCGCCGGGTCCAGTTCAGCAGCGACGAGGCGTCGCGGCTCTGGGCCTCGACGTTGACGGCCTCGAAGCCGTAGACCGGGTCCTGGATCGGCGGCAGGTACAGGCGCTGCGGGTCGGCACGCGAGAAGCCGCCGTTGCGGTCGCTGGTCCACTGCATCGGCGTGCGCACGCCGTCGCGGTCGCCGAGGAAGATGTTGTCGCCCATGCCGATCTCGTCGCCGTAGTACAGCACCGGCGAGCCCGGCATCGACAGCAGCAGGCTGTTCATCAGCTTGATGCGCTCGGCGTCGTTCTCCAGCAGCGGCGCCAGGCGTCGGCGGATGCCGAGGTTCAGCCGCGCGCGCGGGTCGGCGGCGTACATCGAGTACATGTAGTCGCGCTCGCGGCTGGTCACCATCTCGAGCGTCAGCTCGTCGTGGTTGCGCAGGAAGATCGCCCACTGGCACTGCGGCGAGATGTCGGGTGTCTGCTGCAGGATCTCGACGACGGGGTGGCGATCCTCCTGCGCGATGGCCATGTACATGCGCGGCATCAGCGGGAAGTGGTACGCCATGTGGCATTCGTCGTCGTCGCCGAAGTACTCGCGCACGTCCTCGGGCCACATGTTGGCCTCGGCCAGCAGCAGCTTGCCGGGGTACTTGGCGTCCAGGCGGCGGCGCACTTCCTTGATGACCTCGTGCGTCTCGCGCAGGTTCTCGTTGCTCGTGCCTTCGCGTTCGATGAGGTAGGGAATCGCGTCGAGGCGGAAGCCGTCGACACCCTGCTCGAGCCAGAACTCCATGATCCCGAACACCGCCTCGCGCACCGCGGGGTTGTCGAAGTTCAGGTCAGGCTGGTGGCTGAAGAAGCGGTGCCAGAAGTACTGGCCGGCGACCTCGTCGAAGGTCCAGTTCGACTTCTCGGTGTCGGTGAAGATGATGCGCGTGCCGGCGTACTTCTGCGGGTCGTCGCTCCAGACGTAGAAGTCGCGCTCGGGCGAACCGCGCGGCGCCCGGCGCGCACGCTGGAACCACGGGTGCTGGTCCGAGGTGTGGTTGACGACGAGCTCGGTGATGACACGCAGCCCGCGCGCATGCGCCTCGGCCACCAGCCGGGCGACGTCGGCCGCCGTGCCGTAGGCCGGGTTGACGGCCATGAAGTCGGCGACGTCGTAGCCGTCGTCGCGCAGCGGCGAGGGGTAGAAGGGCAGCAGCCAGATCGTGTTGACGCCCAGGTCACGCACGTAGTCGAGCTTGGAGATCAGGCCGGCGAAGTCGCCGATGCCGTCGCCGTTGCTGTCGGCGAAGGCCTTGATGTGCAGCTCGTAGATGACCGCGTCCTTGAACCACAACGGGTCCAGTGCCGGCGCGGCGGTGTCGGCGGGCGGCTGCGTCTGGGCCGCGGTGATGGCGTTGAGGTCTTCGCCCTTCATGGTCCTCTTGGCGGGTACGGCATCGGAGCCGCGTCGCACGGCCCTCCGGGGACCGTAACCGATCGGCGTGCCGCGGGCGAAATCCTCCGGCGGGGAAGGGGGCTTCGGCCCGGACCTCAGCCGTGTTCCCAGGCCGGGTCTTCGCCGAAGCGCTCGGCGAGGTACTCGACGAAGGCGCGCACGCGGGCCGGCAGCAGCCGGCGCTGCGGCATCACCGCCCAGATGCCGGTCGTCGACGGCGGATGCCCGGGCAGCACGACCTGCAGGCGTCCGGCGCGCAGATCCTCGGCGACGTGCCAGGTCGAGTGCAGCGCGATGCCGTTGCCGGCCACCGCCGCGTCGCGCAGCAGTTCGCCGAAGTTGCTTTCGACACGGCCCTGCACGCGCACCGCGATCTCGCCGCCGTGGCCGTCGCCGAGCGTCCAGTGTGTCGGCCGGCCCTGCGCGCCGGTCAGCAGCAGACAGTCGTGCTGCGCCAGGTCGGCCGGCACCTGCGGCGTGCCGCGGCGGCGCAGGTAGTCGGGCGAGGCGACGAGCACGCGGCGGTTGGGGGCCAGGCGCCGCGCCACCAGCGTCGAGTCGTCCAGCGCGCCGACGCGGATCGCCAGGTCGAAGCCGGCGGTGACGAGGTCGACGACACGGTCGTCGAGGTCCACGCTGAGCCGCAGACGCGGATGCCGGGCCAGGAACTCCGGCAGCAGCGGCGACAGATACAGCCGCCCGAAGGTGGCCGAGGTCGTGACGCGCAGCGTGCCGCTCACGTCGCCCGAGGCCTGGCGCAGCCCGGCGACGAGCGTGTCCAGATCCTCGACGAGGCCGCGGCCCTGTTCGGCGAGCAAGCGGCCTTCGGGAGTCGGGTGCAACCGGCGCGTCGTGCGGTGCATCAGGCGCACGCCCAGCTCCTGTTCCAGCCGCGCCAGGCGCTGGCTGGCGACGGCCGGACTCAGGTCCAGCGCGCGCGCCGCGGCACTGATCGAGCCTTCGTCGAGCACACGCAGAAAGAGGTTCAGGTCGGCGAGCCGGTTCATGACTTTCAATGGAAGCTTGAAGCTGATTGTGGATTCGTCGGCTTTTTCTGCGGAGCCCGAGCGCCGAGCATTCGCGCCTCGCTTACCACCGGCCTCGCGATGAACGCCTCTCCCAACCGTCTGCCGGTCGCGCTGTACGCGCTGACGGCCGGTGCCTTCGGCATCGGCACGACCGAATTCGTCATCATGGGCCTGCTGCTGCAGGTCTCGGCCGACCTCGGTGTCTCGGTCGCCGCCGCCGGCCTGCTGATCTCGGGCTACGCGCTCGGTGTCTTCGTCGGCGCGCCGCTGTTGACCGCGGCCACGGCGCGGCTGCCGCGCAAGACGGTGCTGCTGGCGCTGATGGCCGTCTTCACGCTCGGCAACCTGGCCTGCGCGCTGGCGCCGGACTACCCGCTGCTGATGGCGGCCCGGGTGCTGACCTCGCTGGCGCACGGCAGCTTCTTCGGCGTCGGCTCTGTCGTCGCGACGCGGCTGGTGGCACCCGAACGGCGTGCGAGCGCGATCGCCGTGCTCTTCACCGGCCTCACCGCGGCGACGCTGCTCGGCGTGCCCGCCGGTGCCTGGCTGGGGCTGCAGCACGGCTGGCGCGCTACCTTCTGGGCCGTCGCGGCGCTGGGCGTGCTGGCGACGCTGGTCATCGCCTGGTGCGTGCCCGCCGACCGAGCCCCCGAGAGCGCGCCGTCGCTGGCCGACGAGATCAAGGTCGTCGTGCGGCCGCAGGTGCTGCTGGCGCTGGCCGCCACCGTCTTCGGCTACGCCGGCGTGTTCGCGGTCTTCACCTACATCCAGCCGCTGCTGACGCGGCTGGCGGGTTTCGAAGACGCGGCGGTGTCGCCGATCCTGCTCGTCTTCGGCCTCGGCTTCGTCGTCGGCAACCTGCTCGGCGGCCGTTTCGCCGATCGCCGCCTGGTGCCGACGCTGCTCGCCACGCTGGCCTTGCTGGCCGTGGTGCTGGGCGCGATGGGCGTCGCGCTGTGGCATCCGTGGAGCGCGGTGCTGTTCACCGGGCTGCTCGGCGCGGCGGCATTCGCCACCGTCGCGCCGCTGCAGATGCGCGTGCTGCAGCAGGCCGAAGGCGCCGGCCAGAACCTGGCGTCGAGCCTGAACATCGCCGCCTTCAACCTCGGCAACGCGATCGGCGCCGCCTTCGGCGCGCGTGTCGTCGACAGTGCGCTGGGGCTGGGCGCACTGCCGGCGCTCGCGGCGCTGCTGACGCTGGCCGGCCTGGCGCTGGCGGTCGTCGGCGTGATGCTGGAGCGCCGCATGCCGCGGCGCGACACCGCCGCCTGCGTGGCGGCTTCCTGAACCTTTCGAGAGGAACCCTCGCATGAACGTTTCCCCATCGCGCACCGCACGCCCGGTGCTGATCGTGCTGACGAGCCATGGCACCAAGGGCGCCAGCGGCGAGCCCACCGGCTTCTTCCTCGGCGAAGCCACGCACCCGATGGCGGTGCTGGAGGACGCCGGCATCCCGGTCGAACTGGCCTCGATCCAGGGCGGCGAGCCGCCGGTGGACGGCCTGGACCTCGACGACCCGGTGAACCGGCGCTACTGGGACGACCCGGCCTTCCGCGAGCGGCTGCGCCACACGCCGCGGCTGGACGAGGTCGACGCCTCGCGCTACGCGGCGATCCTGTTCGCCGGCGGCCACGGCGCGGTCTGGGACTTCCCCGACAGCGAGGCGGTGCAACGCCAGACGCGTGCCGTGTGGGAGCAGGGCGGGGCGGTGGCGGCGGTCTGTCACGGGCCGGCCGCGCTGGTCAACCTCAGGCTGTCCGATGGCTCGTTCCTGGTCGCAGGGCGTCATCTGGCCGCTTTCACCGATGACGAGGAACGTGCGGTGAAGCTCGAGCACGTCGTGCCCTTCCTGCTCGCGTCGATGCTCGCCGAGCGCGGCGCGATCCACCATGCGGCGCCGAACTGGACGCCTTGCGTGCAGGTCGACGGCCGCCTCGTCACCGGCCAGAACCCGCAGTCGGCGCACGGCGTCGGCGTGGCGCTGCGCGACCTGCTGCAGCGCGACGCCGGCTGAGGCCTCAGCGGCCGACGCGGCAGGGCCGCGGTGCCGCGGTTCCGTCACCGCGCCGGCCCGACAATCGGCGCATGGCCCTGTCCCCCCAAGCGCTGCTGTTCGACGTTGGCGGCGTCCTGATCGACATCGATTTCGGCCGCGTGCTGGCCGCCTGGGCGCCGCACTCGGCGCTGCTGCCCGACGAACTGCGCCGGCGCTTCGGCGTCGACGAACCCTACCGCTGCCATGAACGCGGCGAACTCTCGTCCGAAGCCTACTTCGCCCACGTCGCCGAGACGCTGCAGCTGGCGGCGACGGCGGCGCAGATCGAGGCCGGCTGGAATGCGATCTTCGGTGCGGAGATCGTCGCCACGCGCCGGCTGCTGCAGCAGGCCGCGCGGCGCCTGCCCTGCCATCTGTTCTCCAACACCAACGCCAGCCACGCGCGCGAATGGCTGCCGCGTTATCCGGAACTGGTGGGCAGCGTCGAGCGCATCTTCCTGTCGCACGAGATGGGGCTGCGCAAGCCCGAGCCGGCGGCGTTCGCCCGGGTCTGCGACACGCTGGAACTGGCGCCGGGCGCGGTGCTGTTCTTCGACGACCTGGCGGAGAACGTCGCCGCGGCGCAGGAAGCCGGGCTGCAGGCGGTTCAGGTGCGCTCGCCGGCCGACGTCGAAGCCGCGCTGCACGCGGCCGGGCTGGTCTGACTCACCAGCCCCAGAAGATCATCGTCCAGCTGGCGACGGCCAGGCCCAGCGGCACGGCGTAGAGCGCCGTCGCGGCCAGCCGGTTGGTCCAGCCGGCGCCGCCGCGCGCCACGAGCTTCCAGCCCAGCCACAGCGACCACAGTGCCGTGCCGGCGAGCAGCAGCGCCCGTGCGCTGGACACGCCCGGCGGCACCCAGCCTTCGGCACGCAGCTGGGTCAGCGTCGTCATCGACAGGCCGAGGAACAGCCCGGCGCCGGCGATCGGCACCAGGCCCATCGCCAGCGAGGCCCAGCCGATGCCGCCGGCCAGCCGCGCCGCGGCGCGCAGCGCCGCCCAGCCGAGCACGCCGGTGACGACGGCGTAGACGCCGATGTAGCCGCTGACCAGCAGCCCGTCGAGCCAGGTGAAGGCGTCGTTGACCTCGGGGAAGTGGGTCAGCAGCCACCAGGGCGCGTTGTCCTGCAGCAGGAAGAAGGAGTCGTGGTCGATCAGCCAGGTGGCCGCCGCCTGCCGCGCGGCGGTGAACCAGGGGCTGACGCTCCACTGGAAGGCGCCGACGGCGACGCCCAGCGTGCCGAAGATCAGCAGCAGCGCCAGCGCGGTGTCGGTGCGCGACGGCGTCGCGGCCAGCACCTCCTGGCTGGGCGACCGCGCGGCGAGCTCGATCGCGTCGCGGTGGCCGCTGCAGCGCCCGCAGGCGTGGCAGTCGGAGGCGCCGGTCATGTGGCGCAGGTCGACCAGCGGTGCGCAGTCGACACGCGGCGGGCGGCCGGGATAGGCCTTCCAGGCGGCTTCGTCGACGCGGTAGTGGAAGGGCGCGATCTTGGCCAGCAGCGCGAAGACGCCGCTGACGGGGCAGAGGTAGCGGCACCAGACGCGCTTCTCGCGCCCGTAGACGAAACCGACCGCAGCCGCCAGCAGCGTCGAGCCGCCGAGGATCAGCAGCGCCGGCGCCGCGTACTGGTAGACGCTGACGAGCTGGCCGTAGACCGTCGTGCAGACGAAGGCCACGACCGGCCAGCCGCTCCAGCGCAGCCAGCGCGGGATCGACAGCCCCAGGCCGTGGTGGCTGGCGTACTCGGTCACCGCGCCTTCGGGGCAGAAGACGCCGCACCAGACGCGGCCGAACAGCGCCGTGCTGAGGATCACGCCCGGCCACCACAGGCCCCAGAACGCGAACTGCGCCGCCAGCGTCAGGTTGGAGACGATGCTCGAGCCGGTCGGCGGCAGCGGCAGGAACACCGGCACGACGACCAGCGCGGCATAGAAGGCGACGACGAACCACTGGACGGCCAGCACCCAGCGGCGGTGGCGGCGCAGCGCGTCGCCGATCCGCGCCAGCCGCGTCTTGCGCGGCCGGGCCATGAAACGGATCGGGACGGCGGCGGTCATCGTCGTCTCAAGCCGCCACCGCGGCACGCGGCGCGGCGCTGCGGCGCATGGCCCAGATCGTCGCGCCCCAGAAGACGAGGTAGCCGATCAGCACCGTCGCCGACGGGCGGGCGCGGTAGCCGAGGAAGTCGGCGAGCACGCGGCCGATGCCGCTGCCGTCGTCGAGCAGGCCCGAGCTGTCCCAGACCGGGTCGACGAGCGGCGGGATCCAGTCCATGCCGATCATGCGGTCCAGACCGCCGGCCAGCAGCGAGGCGGCGATCAGCAGCAGCAGCACTTCGCTGATCCCGAACAGCACGCGGTAGCTGAGGAAACGCGCGCCGCGCGCGATCAGCCAGGCCGTCGCCGCGGCGAGCACGAAGCCCGCGGCGGCGGCACCGGCGTTGGCGGCCAGCGCCGAGCCGCCCGATTCCAGCCCCAGCCCGTAGAGGAAGACGACGGTCTCGGCGCCTTCGCGGGCGACGGCGAAGGCGGTGACCAGGCCGACGCCGAGCGCGCCCGAGGCCTGGCCGGCCTGGCGTTCCAGCTCGCGCTTCATGCCGCGGCCGTGGCGGCGCATCCACAGCACCATCTGCACGATCAGCGCGGCGGCGGTGAAGACCATCACGACCTGGAAGACCTCCAGCGCCTGGCCTTCGAGTTCGCTCTGCACCGCGAAGGTCGCGGCGCCCAGCGCGGCGGCCAGCAGCAGGCCGCCGGCGGCGCCCAGCCACAGGCCGCGGCGCAGCGGCGCGGGTTCGCTCTGGCGGGAGATCCAGGCGAGCAGCACGCCGATGACGAGCATCGCCTCGAGGCTTTCACGCCAGACGACGATCAAGGCATTGAACATGAGAACGATTATCCGTCCGATTACGGATCTACTTCGCGATGATCAACATCTCCGAGTGCTCGGGATGGAACTCGTCGAAGAACTTGTAGCTGCCGGGGCGCAGCGGATGGATGACGACGAAGGAGCTGGCGCCGGGGCCGAGCACCTTCTCGACACGCAGGTCGAGGTTCTCGAACTCGGCGGGCCCGGGGCCTTCGTTCTTGATCGTCAGCTTGATCTTGACGCCCGCCGGCACCTCCAGGCGCGCAGGTTCGATGCGGCCGTTCTTGATGACGACGGGGTAGGTGGCCAGGCTCTGGGACCACGCGGTGCCCGCCCCGAGGGCGAGCACCGCGGCCAGGGCCGCACGGCGCGTGACGCGGGCGGCCACGGCGGTCAGAACCCGAGCGTGGCGCGCAGGCCGAAGGCCTTGACGTCGCTCGCGCCGTCGTCGCCGCCCGGGCGCGAGATCCACTGGAAGTCCGGCGTCAGCGCGATCTTCTCGTTGACGTGGTAGCGGTAGTAGATCTCGGCGACGCGCTCGTTGCCGCGCGAGGTGCTGACGCGGCGGTAGTCGTCGCTGGTGCGCAGCAGGCCGGCGGCCAGGCCGATGCCGTCGGAAGCGCGGCCCCAGGCGTCGCCCGAAAGCTCGCCGCCCAGCGTCAGCGCGCGGTTGAAGCTCGCCGTGCCCGAGCTGCGGTTGCCGAAGCGGCCGAACAGCGTCAGGTCGTCGGTCACACGCTGGTCGAGCGACAGGCCCCAGCCGCTGTGCGCCTGTTCGTTGCCGTCCAGGTCGGTCGCGCGGCCGTTGCGCCAGGCGTAGAGCCGGTAGTTGCCCGGCAGGCCGTCGAACAGCCGCGTCGAGTACTCGAGCTGGCCGATGACGAAGGGCTTGCCCAGCGAGCCGGAGAAGTTGGTCGCCGGCCCCGAGCCGAACACCGCCACCGAGGCGCTCCAGATGCCGGACTTGTCGGTCTCGTTGACGTAGGCGGCGCGGAACCCCGGCGTGAAGCCGTATGCGTCGACCCCGGCGTCGCCGCCCGAGTCGAGCAGCGGGTTGTGCACGAAGGCGTTGTTCAGGAAGAACGCCGTCTCGTCGTCGGCCGTCGCGTTCTGGTCGAAGAAGACGAACGGGTCCATCTTGCCGACCGTGAACTCCAGGCGCTGACGCGAGTACGCCTTGTAGCCGTCGAAGGGCAGCGGCACGTTCAGCTGGTACCAGGCCTGGGCCAGCACCGCGAACGAGGAGTCGGGGTCGTTGACGCCGGCGACCTGGAAGGTCGACGAGTTCGTCGTGCTCGTGTAGGTCGGGCGCAGCGCGACGCCTTCGCCCTGGCCGAAACGCAGCTGGGCGTAGATCTTCCCTTCGGCCTGGCCGATCTCGCCGCCGGGCAGCGTGACCTCGATGTCGCCGCGGTAGTTCAGGCGCGATTCGCGTTTGCCGGTCTCGGTGCCGGCGGCGTTGACCTGCTGAGCCACCGCGACCAGGCCGCCTTCGACCTTGATGCCTTCGAGCGCCTCGACCTGGCGCACCGGCTTCTGCATCGCCAGCGTCTGCGTTTCCACGGCCTTCAGGCGCGTGACGAGCTCGGGCTCGTTCTCGCTCAGGCGGTCGGTCAGCAGCGCCTGGTCGGTCGCGGCCTGGGCGTCTTCCAGCGCCTTGACACGCGCTTCCATCGGCGCGGCCTTGGGCGCGGCGGCGGACAGCTCGCCGACCTTCTTCTCGAGCTCCTGGTTGCGCTGCTCGAGCTGGCCGAAACGGGCGGCCAGTTCACGCAGCTGGGCCTTGAGCTGCTCGATCTCGCTGCCGGCGGCCTGTGCGCCGCCGGCCAGGCCGGCCAGCGTCAGCGCGGCGACGAGCCGGGCGTTGCGCAACACGAACCCGTGTCTCGGGGGCAGGGTGGACATGGTTCAGTACCCGCCCTTCTTGCCGATGCCGGCGTAGGTGAAGTCCCATTCGACGGTGAAGGGCTTGAACCAGGGGCGAACGCCGGTCTCGCGGTCGGTGTGGCGGCCGTACAGCGGCGACGCCGGGTTTTCCTTCGCGTTCGGCGCGTAGACCGTGTACTTGACCTTGTACTTGCCCGGGCCCTGCAGCTTGACGTTGTCACCGTAATGCGGGCCGTCGCTGGCGACCATCGCCATCATGTTGCCGGTGATCGGTGCGCCCGAGCCGCCGATCTTCGTGATCTCGTACTTGATCAGCAGGTAGGGGATCCAGAAGCCTTCCGGGTAGCCGTTGGCGTTGTTGGCCAGGGCGTGGATGTCGGCTTCGATGTGGATGTCCGACTCCGAGGCCTTGCGCATGTGGCCTTCGGGTTCCATGTCGATCGGCTGCAGGTAGACCGCGGCGATCTCCATGCCGGCCAGGTTCTGCGGCGTGCCGATCGGGTACTCGAGCGCGTAGGCGGAAGACGTGAAGCAGGCGGCGGCAACGGCCAGGGCAGCGCCCCAGTGGCTGGGTTTCATCGGGAATCCTCGGTTCGTGTTGTAGATGAGAGTAAGTCGCAATTGCATTTCGAATCGTGACCGCGTGACGCCCGGCTGTCAACCGCACCGCTTGGCACAGGTCAAGGACCGTCCGGTGCACGCCACAGCCGCGCTCTGCGCATGCGGAGCGCTCGGATCGTGGTTCCCGGGGGTGCTGCGGAAGGGAGAAGCGGGCCGCCTCGGTGTCGGCTGCGGCCCGTCTGCGGCCGGCTCGCACGCCGAATGGTGCGGGCCGAAGGCTGCGATCGCCGGTGCGATTGGAGTCGGACTCCGATCGACCGGCGTCGCGTATCAGCGGCAGGACGCGATCATCTGATCGGCCGGCGTGCAGCCATTGGCATTCGAGGTCGGATTCGACAACTCGCCGGTCGACTGGTTGACCGTCAGGCCGTAATTGCAGCCGGCACCGGCTCCGGCGTTCCACGGGTTGCCCGAGCTGTTGAAGGTGCAGGTCTTGCCGACCACGCGCAGCACGATCTTCTCGCGTCCGGGGTTGAAGCCGGTGGCGCCGGTCGAGCTGACGCTGGCGCCGCCGGGCGACTGCAGTTCGGTGACCGAGGTGATCGACAAGGAATCGGCGAATGCCGCACCGCAGAATGCGAATGCCGCGAGAACCAGTGCGTTGCGAACACGGGACTTCATGGTGGCTCCTTGTGACGTGGGGACGAACAAAACGGCCGCATTGCGCGGCCGCAGCGCGTTTTGTTCCCCTCGAAAGAAGCTGTCAATTCCCCCTTAATGAGGAGTCATCGAAGCGTCATCGGTCATTCGCCGCGGACGTTCGGTTCAGTTCCAGCGCCAGGTCCAGATGACGTCGAAGGCGCTGTCGTCGCCGGTCTGGGCGCGCACCGTGAAGCGCCGCGCGACGCGGTAGATCAGCTGCCAGGAGCCGGCGGTCGCGTTGACCCCACGTTCGTAGCCGACGTAGAGCCGATCGCTGAGCTGCTTGCCGATCGTCACGACGGTGTCGCGTGCGTCGCCTTCGCCGCTTTGCGACACCGACAGCTCGTCCAGTCCCAGGCGCTGCAGCAGCCCGGTCGACGGGCCGCCGCCTTCGCCGGCCAGCAGCGCCAGCGCGGCCTGCTGCAGGATCGCCGTGTCGGCGCGGCCCAGGCCTTCGGACGCGCGCCCGGTGACCAGCCACGACAGCTTGTCGAGCTCGCTCATGTCGGGCTCGCTGTACAGGCGCACGCGCGGGTCGGTCGTGCTGCCCTGGATCGTGACGCCGACACGCACGTCCAGGTCGGGGCGCACGGCGAGGATGTCCAGCCGCGGCGCCGCGACCTCGCCGCTGAAGCGGATCAGCCCGCGCTCGATGTTCAGGTTCTGGCCGTAGGCCTGGTAGCGCCCGCCGACCGTGCGCACCAGACCGTTGATCGCCAGCCGGCCTTCGGGTGTGGACACGCGCAGCGTGCCGGTCAGCCCGGTGTCGATGCCGCGGCCCTTGAGGCGCAGGTCGTTTCCGAGCGCGATCTCCAGCGCGACGCGGCTGTTCTTCAGCAGCGGGCTGGGCTCGCGCGCGGCCGCCGGTGGCGCCGGCCGCTGGCCGGGCGCGAGTGGCCGGTTCTCGACGACGACGTCGGCGTCCAGCGACGGCGCTTCGCTCTGCGAGATGTCGATGCGACCGCGGTCGACGGCGAACTTGCCGTCCACCGCCAGCGACTGCGCGCGCAAGGCGACGGTCGCCTTGCCGCTGACGGCCACACGGCGGTCGACGCGCGTCAGGGCGTCGAACCGTTCGGCGACGATGGCCAGGTCCGCGGCCGGCTGCGCGCCCAGGCGCGCCGTGCCGTCGATCGCCAGGCTGCCGTCGCCACCGCGGAAGCGCAGGTTGTCCAGCCGCACCTCGTCGCCGCGCAGCGTGACGAGCAGCGAACCGCCGCTCAGGTCGACCCCCTGCAGCAGGTTGCCGAGCTCGAGCTTCGAGCCTTCGACACGGCCGCCGAACTGCGGCGCCGCCGCGGTGCCCGCGACCTGGGCCGTCGTGAACAGCGTGCCGCCCAGGCGCCAGCCGGCCGGTAGCCAGGCGCTCCAGACGTCGAGGTCGGGGATGCGCATCTCGACCACGCCTTCGACCGGCGCCTGCGGCGCCGGCCAGGCCAGCGACGGTTCGGTGCGCACGGTCTGCGAGCCGGCGATGACACCGATCTGGGTGCCGACGACGGCCTGCGTCGTCTCCCAGCGGCCGTCGTGCGCGGCGAGCGCGAACCGCAGGCCGGTGAAGCCGAAGGCGATCGGCAGGTTGCCGCGCACCACGCTCAGGTCGCCGCTGCTGCGTTCGAGCACGACCTCGGCGTCGAAACGCTCGGCGCGGCGGATGTCGAGGCGGCCGCCGATCTTCAGGTCGCCGCTCCAGCCGGCGTCGGGCTGGGCGCGCTGCAGCCAGGGCGCGACGGCCAGCGGGTCGAGCTGTGCCGCCATCCGCAGCCGCGACGGCGCGCCGTCACGCGGCGGCGCCTGCCAGCCGGCTTCGGTCCAGCGCAGCGTGCTGCCCAGCAGCTGCACACGGCCCGGCGCCAGGCTGGCCTGGCGCGCTGCGCCGCCGGGCGCGAAGTCGGCGCCGAACTCCAGGTCGCGTGCCAGCACCCAGGGCGTGGCGCCGGGTGTGCCGGCGCTCAGCTCGGAGATCGCGGCGCGCCAGCTGCCGCCGCCGGCGCGCGCCGGTTTCCAGGCGCCGCCGGCACGCAGCGAGAGCGTCGTCGGGCCGGCGGCCGGGGCCGGCGCGGCGTCGGTCCAGGCCGGCGGTTTCAGCGGGCTTTGCGCCTGCACGGTGATGCGGTGGCTGCCCAGCGTGCCGGCGACGCTGGCGTCCAGGCGTTCCAGGCGCTGCTCGCCTCGCGCCAGGCCGCGGGCCTGCAGCGACAGCTCCAGCGGCGCCTTGGCATCTTCGGTCGCCAGGTTCCAGCGCGCCTCGGCGTTCTGCAGCACGTAGCTGCTGCTCTTCAGGCCATCGGCGGCGAGCCGGCCCTCGCTGCGCAGCGCCGGCCAGCGGCCGTCGGCACGCGCATCCAGCGCCAGCGTGCCGGCGCTCGGCCACCAGGCCTGGGCGCCGGGCAGCAGTGCCGCCAGCGGCACCAGCGCCGCGGGCGCCTGGCCGTCGACGACGAGGCGGGCGCTGTCGCGTGCGCCGCTGAGCAGCGCCAGCGTCGCGCGGTTGCCGGCAGCGGCGAGTTCGGCGTCGAGCTGGGTGCTGCGGTTGCCGGCCTTCAGCGTCGCGCCGGCTTTCAGCGGCACGCCGAGCAGCACGCTGTCGGCGAGTTCGGCCCGTGCCTGGCCGGCCAGCGCCGCCAGCAGCTCGGGCAGCGGCTGGCCGAAGGCCGCTTGCGGCAGCGCGAGCTCGGCGTTCCAGCGCCCGTCCAGCCGGTTGGGGCCGCGCCGCCACGGCGAGCCGTCGGCGCCGCGCCACCACAGCGAAGGATCGAAGCGCGCCAGCTCGCCCTGGGTCTTCAGGCGCCAGCCTTGCGCCGTGTCGCGCACGGCGTTCGCCTGGCCTTCGAGGCGGGCGTCGCCGGCGGCGAGCACGAAGCGCGACAGCTCGGCGCTAAGGCTGCCGTCGGCCGGCTGGCGAACGCGGGCGTCCAGCGCCAGCCGCAGCGGCCGGCCGCGTGCGGCGTCGAGGCGGCCTCCGATCTCGGCGCTGGCGTGCGCGTCCAGCGCGCCGGGTGCGGCGCCCGAGCCCGGCAGCGGCAGGCCGCGCACTTCGAACGTCAGCGGCCCGGCGGCGCTCAGCGCCGGCAGGCGGCGGTCGAGTTCGGCCGGGCGCAGCCCGTCCAGCGCCAGCGACAGCGTCAGCGCGTCGCCGGCCCAGCGGCCGCTGCCGTGCAGCCGGCCGGCCGGGCGTTCGCCGGCCAGCCGCGCGTCGAAGGACTGCAGTTCCAGGCTGCGGCGCTCGTCGAGACGGCCCGACACACGCGCCAGCAGCGAGGCAAGCGGCAGCCGGCCGGCGTCCCAGGCGCCGGGCAGCGTGTTGCGCAGGTCGATGTCGGCTTGCGCCGGCACGTCGCGGCCCTGGCTGTCGACGACGACGCGGCCGTCCAGCCGCGTCGACGGCAGCGCCGCGGCGACCTGCGACAGGTCCAGCGCACGCGTCGTCGCCTGCAGCGATTCCAGCGGCCAGGGTGCGAAAGGCGCGAGGCGCGCCTGGGCGTCGACACGCACGTCGCCGTCGCCGCGCAGCGTGGCGTCCAGCTGCAGCCGGGTGATCGGGCCGCTGGCCGCCAGCGTCGCCGTCCAGGGCCGGGCGGCGCCGGCTTCGGCGGCGGCGTCGACGCGCAGCTGCACGGCACGTTCGCCGTCGGCCTGCACGCGGCCGGTCGCGCGGGCGTGTCCGCCGGGCCAGGCGAGTTCCAGCCGGTCGACGCGGTGCAGCGCACCTCGCTCGGCGCCCAGCACGAGGTCGGCACGCAGGTCGGAAAGCGGCGGCGCGCTGCCGATCTGCACGCTGCGCACGGCCAGGCCGCGCACTTCCAGCGCCAGCGGCAGCCGCAGGTCTTCGGGCGCCGTGCGCCGTGCCGGCGCCGGTTCGGGCGCCGCCGTGCCGGGTGTCCAGGTGACGCGCGCCGCGGTCGGCGTGTCGAGCACGATGCCGATCCAGGCACCGGCGTGCGGCCGCCAGCGCCAGTCGAAGTCGCGCCAGGCGAGCTCGTCGACCTCCAGCCGTGCGCCGTCGGCGCCTTGCCAGCGCAGCGTTTGCGTGGCGAAGGCGCCGCCGACCGGCCGGCCCTGCGGCTCGACGACTTCGAGCCCGGGCACACGGGCGAACAGCCAGCGCCAGCCGGCTTCGGTGTTCCAGACCCAGGCGAATGCGGCGCCCGCGGCGACGAAAAGCGCCGCGACCAGCCCCAGCGCCCAGGCCAGGCGGTGCGGCCGCTTCGGCAGCGTGTCCGGAGGAGTGTTCGTCGCGGCCATCGTTCAGAAGGTCACGCCGACGCTGAGGTGCAGGCGCACGCTGCCGGTCTCCTGGCCGCGTGCGGCGTCGATGCTGAGCGGCCCGATCGGGCTGCGGTAACGCAGGCCGACGCCGTAGCCGACCGCCGGGCTGTAATCCTGCCAGCGTTCGGCGGCGCGGCCGGCGTCGACGAAGACCGCGCCCCAGAGCTGCGGCATGCGTTCGAGGATCGGCCGCGCGATCTCGGCGCTGGCGGTGGCCAGCACCTTGCCGCCGTAGACGATGCCGTCCTTCGTCGGCGCCAGCGAGCGGTACTCGTAGCCGCGCACCGAGCCGTCGCCACCGGCACGGAAGAGCTGCGAGTCCGGCGGCGTCACGTCGTCGCGTGCGTAGACCTCGCCGGCTTCCAGCCGCAGCGAGCCGTACCAGCCGCCCAGCGGCCGGTAGGCCGCCAGCCGTCCATAGGCGCGAACGAAGGGCCCGGTGCCGCCCGGGTCCGAACGCGCCCGGCCGCCACCGACCTGGCCCGAGAACACCCAGCCGTCGGTCGGCAGCAGCACGTTGTCGACGTGGCGCCAGATGCCCTGGTACTGCAGGCTCAGCGCGTCGGAGTTGGTCTCGGTGCCATCGTCCAGCCGGCGCAGCGAACGTTCGGCCTCGACGTAGACCAGGCGGTCGATGCGCGGCGTCTCCTGGGCGCGGCCCAGGCGCAGCCGCAGCGAGGAGACGACGTCGGTCGAGGACTCGATGCGTTCGGCGGCGCCGCCGACGAGGTTGCGGTACAGCCCGGGCAGGGTGTGCGTGCTCAGCTCGCCGGTCCACGAGCGCCGCACGCGCCCCAGCTCGAAGGCGTTGCGCGCCGTCAGCGCCTCGCCGAAGACACGCCGGTGCACGTGCTCGACGGTGCCGCGCGGGCCGACGTCGGCGCTGATGCCGACGCCGAACGTCGCCTCCTGGCGTTCGCGCTCGGCGACGCGGATCGTCACCGCGGCGTGCTCCGGGTCTTCGGCGCGCGCGTCCAGCTGCACCGAGGCGGTGGTGAACAGGCCCGAGCGCTGCAGCCGCTCCTGTACGTCGAGCAGCAGCTTCTCGGTGGCCGGCGTGCCGGGGCGGAAGTCGGCGATGTTGCGCACCGTCTGCTCGTCGTGCATCTGCAGGCCGCGGATGCGCAGCTCGCCGGTGCGAAACAGCGGCCCGCTCTCGGCCACCAGCTCGAGGTCGACTCGGTGCTCGGTCGCGTCGACACGGGCCAGCGTCGACACCCAGTCGGCACGCGCATAACCCATCGCCCGCAGCCGGGCCAGCGCACTGCGTTTGGCCGCTGTCCATTCGGCGTTGCGGAAGGGTTCGCCGCGCTCCAGCGGCCAGTCCTCGCGCAACGCGGCGTCGCCGTCGACGGCCTCGGTCTCGTGGCGTGCCAGCGCCTCGGCCAGCGGGCCCTGGATGCGGATGTCGAGCTTGCGCACCCGCGTGCGCGGCCCGGGGTCGACACGCACCTCGACAACCGGCGGCTCGCCGGGCAGTTGCTGCACCGCGATCTGCGGCGTGAAGAAACCTTCGGTCTCGACCAGCGAACGCACCTGCTCGGGCGCGGCGGCGACGAGACGGTCGATCTCGCGCGGCGGCAGCGTGCGGCCGTTGGCCAGCGCCGGCAGCCGCGCCAGGTCGAGCTGCTGCTCCAGCAGCGCCTTGACGGTATCGGGGGCTTCGACGCGCAGCGTCAGCACGGGCGCCGACGCCGCCGGGGCCGGCCGGGCCGCGGCCGGTTCGTCACCCGCCGCAGCGGCCGGCGCGGGATCGCGCGACAGCCCGGCGCAGCCGCCGAGCGCAAGACAGGCCAGCCAGGCTGCGGGCAGGGCGGCAGCGCGGATCACGCGCGGCCCTCGGCGGGCATCCGGAAATCGACGGACGGGAGGGCAGGCGGCACCGGGCAGGGCGTCAGGAACATCGGCCAATGCTTTCATCGAGCGGGGGGCGCTGGCAAGAGTGCGCCGCCTGGGCGCGGGTTTTGCCGCCCGCCGATGCGGCCGCCCGGGAGGTGGGGGTTTTGCCTGTGCCCGTAGAGTGGCCCAGGTGCCCGCCAGGTGGCGCATCGACAAGGAGGACGAGCTCTTGGATTTCTCGTGGACCCACGCGTTGAACGAACTGGACTTCGGCCGCTGGAACGAACCGCTGCGTTCGGGCCTGCGCATCGTGCTGATCATCTTCGCCGCCTGGCTGCTGGCGACGCTGCTGCAGCGTGTCGTGCGCGCGATGAACACCCGCTTCAGCCAGCACCTGGAAGGCGATGCGCTGCGCCGCGCGGAAACGATCAACCGCGTCGCACGCTACCTGATCGGCATCGTCGTCGGCGCGCTGGCGACGATGACCGTGCTGGCCGAGGTCGGCATCTCGCTGGCGCCCATCCTGGGCGCGGCCGGCGTCGTCGGCATCGCGGTGGGCTTCGGTGCGCAGTCGCTGGTCAAGGACTACTTCACCGGCTTCTTCATCCTGTTCGAAGACCAGATCCGCACCGGTGACGTCGTCGAGGTCGCCGGCATCGGCGGCCTGGTCGAGGACATCACGCTGCGCCACGTGCGGCTGCGCGACTACGACGGCAACGTGCACTACGTGCCCAACAGCCTGATCACGACGGTGACCAACCGCGGCCGGCACTTCGCGTTCTCGGTGGCCGACCTGCGCATCGCCTACCGCGAGGACCTGGACGAGGTCTGCAAGGTCGTGCGCGAGGTCGCCGCCGGCCTGCGGGCCGACGAACGTTTCGCCGCCCGCATCCTCGAGGACCTGGAGATCGCCGGCGTCGAGCGCTGGGACGAGAGCGCGGTGACGCTGCGCGTGCGCTTCAAGGTCGCGCCGCTGGCGCAGTGGGACGTGCGGCGCGAGTTCCTGCGCCGCCTGAAGCGCGCCTTCGACGAAGGCGGCATCGAGATCCCGTATCCTCACCTCACGGTCTACGCCGGCGCCGACAAGGATGGTCGCGCCCCGGCGCTGCCGCTGGGCATCCGCCGCCAGCGTGCGCCGGATGCGGCCAACGCCTGAACCCGGAGCTTCTCGATGAGCGATTCACACCGCATCGGCCTGGTCGTCGGCAGCCTGCGCCGCGACTCCTTCAACCGTCGTCTGGCGCAGGCGCTGGCGACGATGGCACCCGCACCCTGGCAGTTCGAGATCGTCGAGATCCGCGAGCTGCCGCTGTACGACCAGGACGACGACGCCTCGCCGGCCGAGGCCGTGCGCCGCTTCAAGGCGCAGATCGCCGCCTGCCGCGGCGTGATCTTCGTGACGCCGGAATACAACCGTTCGATCCCGGGCGTGCTGAAGAACGCGCTCGACCACGCTTCGCGGCCCTACGGCCAGAGCGTCTGGGCGGGCAAGCCGGCCGGCGTGCTCGGCGTGTCGATCGGCGCCATCGGCACGGCGCTGGCGCAGCAGCATCTGCGCAACGTGCTCGCCTACCTGGCGATGCCGACGCTGACCCAGCCCGAGGTCTATCTGCAGGCCAAGGACGGCTTCTTCGCTGCCGACGGCGGCCTGGCCGACGAAGGCACGCGGCGCTTCGTCCAGGGCTGGGTCGACGCCTTCGTGGCCTGGGTCGAGCGCCAGTCGCCGGCCTGACGACGCCGTTCGGCCCCGCCGCGATCACGGGAATTGCGGCGTTTTTCGCGCTCTTTTGAACGCACTGTTACCGCCCGCTTCCGTTCACGACGCCGCTGCGACACACTGAGCGCATCGGTCAGGGTTCGCCCTGGCCGTCAGCCGGCTGCCCCGAGGCGGCCGATGGGCAAACCCGGCGAAAGCCGGGGACGCAAAGCTTCCGGGCTACGGGCGGCAACGCCTACGCCAGCGGGGTTGCCGCCACGGGCCGTCGCCCGGGGTGCCGGCCGCGCCTTTGTGTCCCGAACGTCACGAGCGGCCGATGCGACCACCCGTCTTCCCCCGAGCGACTCTCTCCCTGCGCGGCGTCGCCGTCTGCCTGCTGGCCGTCTGTGCCGGCAGCGTCTGGGCCCAGGACGTCGGCCGCATCGTCGTGCGCTACAAGCCGACCGTGCAGGCCGCCAGCGTGTCCGCCGAAGCGACCGCGGCGACGATGTCGCAGCGCGCCAATGCGCTGGCCACACGCGCCGGCGTCCGGCTGAAGACGCTGCGCACGACGGGCTCCAGCGCCGCGGTGTTCGAGACGCGCGACGCGGTCGACGAACACGCGCTGCGCGCGATGGCGCTGCGCATGGCGCAGGACCCGACCGTGCTGTCGGCCGAGCCCGACGTGCGTGTCGCGGCGACGAGCAACGACACCTATTTCTCGATGCAGTGGGCGCTGGGTTCGCCCGCGGCCAAGGCCGGCGCCGGCAACTTCGCCGCCGCCTGGGCCTACTCCACCGGGGCCGACGTCGTCGTCGCGGTGCTCGACACCGGCATGACGGCGCACCCCGACCTCGAGGGCCGCCAGTTCGCCGGCTACGACTTCGTCTCCGACACGACGATGGGTGGCGACGGCAACGGCCGCGACGCCGACCCCACCGACCCGGGCGACGCCTGCGCCAGCAGCGGCAGCGCCAGCAGCTGGCACGGCACCGCGGTGGCCTCGCAGATCGCCGCCATCGCCGACAACGGCTACGGCATCGCCGGCGGCGCGCCGGGGGCGCGCATCCAGCAGGTGCGCGTGCTCGGCAAGTGCGGCGGCTGGCTGTCCGACGCCTCGGACGCGATCGCCTGGCTGGCCGGGCGCAGCTTCGCCGGCATCCCGGCGCCGTCGGTGCGCCCCAAGGTCATCAACCTGAGCCTGGGCGGCGGCACCAGCTGCCCGAGCTACATGCAGGACGCGATCAACCTGGCCAACGCGGCCGGCATCGTCGTCGTGGCCGCCGCCGGCAACGACGGTGCGGCGACGATCAGCTCGCCCGCCAACTGCAGCGGCGTCATCGCCGTGGCCGCGTCGACGGCCACCGGCGACCTCGCCAGCTATTCGAACTACTCCTCGCAGGTCGCGATCACCGCGCCAGGTGGCGGCCAGTGCCGCCAGGCGACGGCCGGCTGCGACACGACGCCGACGATCGCCTCGGGCGTCGACGGCGCCACCAGCTTCGTCGGCTACACGCCGGCGCGCTACTTCGCCGGCACCTCGGCGGCGACGCCGCACGTCTCGGCCGCCGCGGCGCTGCTGCTGGCCTATTCGCCGTCGCTGACGCCGGAGCAGGTGCGTTCGGCGCTGCTGTCGGGCGCACGGCCGTTCCCGGCGGGCACCTTCTGCACCACCGCCGGCCGCTGCGGCTCCGGGCTGCTGGACGCCTCGCGTTCGCTGGCGACGCTGGCTGCGCCGCTGGTGACGATCACGCCGACCGCCGGCGTCACGACCGGCACCGACGGCGTGCAGGCCGGCCTGGTGGCGCGCAGCGCCTCGGCGACGCTGAAGGCCGCGGTGCCCTCGGGCAGCGGCTACAGCTACGCCTGGCAGCAGGCCAGCGGCACCGCGGCGACCATCGTCTCGGGCCGCACCGGCGAGACGCTGGCCTTCACCGCGCCGGCCACCGCCGGGCTCATCTCCTTCACCGTGACCGCCACGTCGCCTTCCGGCGTCACGGCACGCAACACCGTTTCGTTGCGCGTCAACAGCGCGCCCGACACCTTGCCGGCCTCGCTGCCGGAGGCGATGGTCGGCACCGCGTACTCGAAGGCGCTGCCGACCACCGACGGCGACGGCGACACGCTGAGCTTCGCGCTGGTCTCGGGCCCGACCGGGCTGACGGTGTCCTCGGCCGGCGTCGTCGCCTGGGCGGCGCCGGTGCAGGGCAGCTATTCGGTGACGGTCGCCGCACGCGACCCCTACGGCCAGACCACGCAGCGCGCGATCGCGCTGACGGTCAAGGCCAAGGTGGCGCCGCCGGTCGTGCCCGGCGGCACGCTGAGCGCGCGTGTCGGCACCGCCTTCAGCGCCGCGACCGGCGTCACCGGTCCGTCGGGTGTGGCGATCAGCTACGCGCTCTCCGGCCAGCCCGCGGGGCTGACGATCAGCAGCGCCGGTGTGCTGAGCTGGGCCGCGCCGGTGGCCGGCAGCTACAGCATCCGGGTGACGGCGACGAATGCCGGCGGCTCGGCCTCGGGCGTCTACGCGCTGACGGTCAAGCCGGCCAACCGCGCGCCGACGATCACCGCCAAGAGCTACACCGCCGTCGCCGGCACCAAGTGGACCGGCCAGGTGACGGCCAGCGACGCCGACGGCGACGTGCTGCGCTACGAGCTGATCTCCGGCGTGCCGGCGGGCATGACGATCGCGTCCACCGGCCTGATGAGCTGGGCGGCGCCGGTCGCCGGCACCTACAACATCGGCGTGCGCGCCGCCGATCCGTCGGGGGCGTCCTCGGTGGCGACGATGACGCTCATCGTCAGCAAGCCGAACACCGCGCCGACGATGGACAGCCGCAGCTACACCGCGACGGCCAACGTCGCCTTCGCGGCGCAGCTGCAGGCGCGCGACGCCGAGGGTGACGCGCTGACCTACTCGCTGAGCGGCAGCGTGCCCGCCGGCCTGACGCTCGGCACCGCCGGCCGCCTGAGCTGGGCCAAGCCGGTGCGCGGCAGCTGGACGGTGACGGTGCGTGTCGCCGACGCGCGCGGCGCGGCGATGACGACGACGCTGAAGATCGTCGTCAACTGACGCCCGCCCGGCGACGGCGCGTCGCGGCGCGCACGTAGTCGGGCTGGAAACAGCGGCGCTCGCCACCGGCGAACTCGACGGTGACCGACAGCGTGTCGGCCTCGGCGACGACGCCGCGGCCGTAGCGCCGCACCTGCACCCAGTCGCCCGGCGCGAAGGCCGCCCGGGCGCCGGTCTCCACGGGTTCGGCCTCGGCATCGTCGGCCCGGCGCATCGCCTCCTGGCGTGCGGCGGCGATGCGATGGCAGTTGTCGCAGTGGCCGCAGCCATCGAACGGCGGCTTCTCGCCCAGCGCCTCGAGCACCACCTTCCAGCGGCAGGCGCCGGTCTGGGCGTAGAACACCATCTGCTCGAGCAGCGCGCGGTCTTCGGCGCGTTTGTCGCGCCAGCCGCGGTCCAGCGCCGCCAGGCGCTCGGGGGCGATCTCGCGCCGCAGCAGCCGCAGCCGGCCCTCGGTGTCGGCGGCGACCAGGCGTTCGCGCCGCAGCAGGCTCAGCGCGACCTGCAGCTTGGACTTGGGCCGCTGCAGCCGCTGCTGCAGCGTCGACAGCGTCCACTGGCCGGCGCCGTCGGGCGGCGCTTCGTGCAAGGCGCGGTACAGGCCGTCGAGCTCGGCGATGCCGGGGTAGCGGTTGGCGAGGAAGAACTGCTGCACCGCCTGGTCGCCGTGCTGGAACAGCAGCAGGCACGACGCACGTTCGCCGTCGCGCCCGGCGCGGCCGGCCTCCTGGTAGTAGCGGTCCAGCCCGGCCGGCACCTGGTAGTGCAGCACGAAACGCGTGTCGGGCTTGTCGATGCCCAGGCCGAAGGCGTTGGTGGCGACGACGACGCGGGCGCGCCCGTCCATGAAGTCGTCCTGCGCCTGGTGGCGCGCCGCGGCGGCCAGGCGGCCGTGGTACAGCGCCGCCTCGACACCGGCGGCGACCAGCGCCGCATGCACCGTCTCGGCGGCCTTGATCGTCGCGCAGTAGACGATGCCGGCACCGGGCGTCGCCGCGACGTGCTCGACGCAGCGCGCGAGCTTCTCGTCCTCGCGCGTGGCCTGTTCGACGACGAGGTCCAGGTTGGGCCGGTAGCCGCCGGCCTGCACGACCTGGCCGGCGGCAATGCCGAGCTGGGCGGCGATGTCGGCGGCGACCTCGGCACCGGCGGTGGCCGTCAGCGCCAGCACCGGAGGCGTGCCCAGGCGCCGGCGCGCCGGGCCGATCTCCAGGAAGGCCGGGCGGAAGTCATGACCCCATTGCGAGATGCAGTGCGCCTCGTCGACGACCAGCAGCGCCGTCGGCCGCGCCGCCAGCCGGGCCATGAAATCGGCATCGGCCAGGCGTTCGGGCGTCGTGAAGACGAAGCGCGCCGAGCCGTCGTCCAGCGCGCGTTCGGCCGCGGCCAGCGCCTCGGCGTCCAGCGCGCTGTTGAACTGCACCGCGGCGATGCCCAGCGCACGCAGCTTGTCGCACTGGTCCTTCATCAGCGCGATCAGCGGCGAGACGACGACGGTCCGGCCGTCGAGCAGCACGCCCGGCAGCTGGTAGCACAAGGACTTGCCGGCGCCGGTGGGCATCACCGCCAGCAGGCTCTCGCCGGCCAGCACACGTTCGATCAGTTCGCGCTGGCCTTCGCGCAGACGATCCAGGCCGAAGGTGCGGCGCAGTGTCAGCTCGATGCGGCGGGCGGGCGGCGGGCGTCGGGGCGTGGCAGGCATGTGCGGCGCCGCGTTCGGCAAGCGGCGTGCCGCGGGCAGCGGCAGAATGCGCCGCACGCCGTGCGCCACGGCGCGGAGAGCACGATGACCGGTTCCGCCGCCGTCCCCGATTTCGCCGCCTTCGAAGCCGAGATGCGGGCTCGCGGGTTCGACAACGTTATCGAACGCCGCATGGAGCCGGGCACCGTGCTCGACGACCACGAGCACTGCTTCGCGCTGGAACTGCTGGTCGTCGAAGGCGAGATGACGGTGCAGCACCACGGCATCACGCGCCGCCTGCTGCCCGGCGACCGGCTGGTGCTGCCGCGCGGCGAGCCGCACGCCGAGACCTACGGCGAGCAGGGCGCGGTGTTCTGGGTGGCGCGGCGGCACGCCGCCTGAATCATCCTGGCGCGCGCAGCACCAGCGCGGCGTAGCCCGGCAGCCGGCCCGGCGGGTGTTCCGCCACGGTGCACAGCGCCTCGGTCCAGCCCTCGGGCACGGCGACGGCCTGCTCGTCGGGCCCGAGGTTCAGCCAGGTCAGCGTGCGCGGCGCCGCCAGGCGCACCAGCTTCGTCGCCGTGTCGCCGTCGACCTGCACGGCGCCGCGTTCGCGCGGGCCCAGCTCGCCGCTGCGCTTCAGCTCGATCAGCGTGCGGTAGCGATCCAGCATGAAGCGGCCTTCGGGCGTCGCGGCCTGCGGCCAGCGCAGCTTGGACGCCACGAAAGTCGAGCGCGCGTGCGGGTTCGGCGGGTCGAACCCGGGCACGAAGCCGTTCTCGGCACGGCGCCCGGCGCGCACGCCGCGCACGATGCGGCGGTCGCCGAAGTCCTCGAAGAACAGGAAGGGCGTCGCCTCGCCCCATTCCTCGCCCATGAACAACATCGGCACGAAGGGGCTGGCGAACATCGCCACCGCGGCCAGCAGCGCGCGTTCGCGGCCGACCAGCGCCGCCAGGCGCTCGCCGCCCGGGCGGTTGCCGACCTGGTCGTGGTTCTGCACGTGCACGACGTGTTCGCGCGCCAGCGTCGCCGCCGGGTCGCTGCCGGTGAAGTGGCGGCGGTAGCGGTCCAGCCGCGTGCCGTCGAGCACCCAGCCGCGCGCCAGCGCCGTCACCACGTCCTCGAAGCGGCCGAAGCTGGCGTAGTGGCGCCAGCGTTCGCCGGTCAGCCAGGCGACGAGCGCGTGGTTCAGGTCGTCGTTCCACTGCGAGTCGCAGCCCAGGCCGTCGGCTGCGGTGACACGGGCGTTGTTGCGCAGGTGCTCGGCGATGGTCAGCACGCTGCGGCGCTGGCGCCGGCCGATCTCGCGCGCCAGGTCGCTCAGCTCGCGCAGGATCGGCACCGGGCTGTTGTCGTGGATCGCCGAGACGGCGTCCAGCCGCAGGCCGTCGAAGCCGACGTCCTCGATCCAGAAACGCAGGTTCTCGGCGAAGTACTCGCGGATGCCGTAGGCGTACTCGCCGTCGAAGTTGATCGCCGCGCCCCAGGGCGTCGCCGCGGCCATCGTGTACGGCGCGAAGCAGCCGGTGTAGTTGCCTTCGGGGCCGAAGTGGTTGTAGACGACGTCCAGCAGCACCGCGATGCCCAGCGCGTGCGCCTGCTCGATGAACTGGCGCAGCTCGGCCCACGAGCCATAGGCCGCGTGCAGCGCGAACGGCTGCACGCCGTCGTAGCCCCAGTTGCGTTCGCCGGGGAAGGCGGCCAGCGGCATCAGCTCGACGGCGTTGATGCCCAGCGCGGCGAGATGGCCCAGGCGTGCCGTGGCTGCTGCCAGCGTGCCTTCGGGCGTGAAGGTGCCGAGGTGCAGCTCGTAGATCACCGCGTCCTCGATCTCGACGCCACGCCAGCCGGGGCTGGCCGCCGGGGCGATGTCGATGACCTCGCTCGGCCCGTGCACGCCGTCCGGCTGGCGACGCGAGGCCGGGTCGGGCCAGGCGGCACCGTCGACCTCGACGCGGTAGCGCGTGCCGGCCGGCAGCGCTTGGGTCGCCGCGCTCCAGTAGCCGAGCGCGTCGCCGGCCAGCACCAGCGGCGTGCGGCCGTCTTCGAAGACGATGCGCAGCGCCAGCTTCTCCGGCGCGAAGACACGGAACGCCGAACGGCCGTCGGCCAGCCGGTGGTGGCCCAGGCGGCCGAGCGGCGGGAACACCGGGGCCGTCCTCAGAGCCGGTCGTAGAGCTGCGCCATGCGGTGCAGGCGCGTGGCCGCTTCGGGCGGCACCTCGTTCCAGCTGAAGCGCCAGGCCCAGTTGCCGCTGCCGGTGCCGGGGAAGTTCATCCGGTGGCGGCCGTCCAGGCCCATCACGTCCTGCATCGGGTAGATCGCGGTGTCGGCGATGCTGGCGCAGGCGCAGCGGATCAGGTCCCAGTGCGGCGTGTGGCCGTCGGTGGCCAGGTATTCGCGCAGGTGGTGGCGCGAGGCCTCGCTGGCGCTGGCGTACCAGCCGACCGTCGTGTCGTTGTCGTGTGTGCCGGTGTAGACGACGGTGTCGGGCTCGTAGCAGTGCGGCAGGAAACGGCGCTCGGCGTTGATGTCCTCGCCCCAGGCGAATTGCAGGATGCGCATGCCGGGGAAGTCGTTGCGCTTGCGCAGCGCGTCGACGTCGGGCGTGATGACGCCCAGGTCCTCGGCGATGACCGGCAGTTCGCCCAGCGCCGCGGCGATGGCCTCGAACAGCGCCTCGCCCGGTGCCGGCACCCAGCGGCCGTTGACCGCCGTCGGCTCGCTGGCCGGGATCTCCCAGTAGGCCGCGAAGCCGCGGAAGTGGTCGATGCGCAGCAGGTCGACGAGCTCGAAGCTGCGCTTGATGCGCTGGATCCACCAGGCGAAGCCTTCGGCGGCGTGCGCCTCCCAGCGGTACAGCGGGTTGCCCCAGCGCTGGCCGGTGGCCGAGAAGCCGTCGGGCGGCACGCCGGCGATGACGCTGGGCTCGCCGCGTTCATCGAGGATGAACAGCTCGGGCCGCGCCCAGACCTCGGCGCTGTGGTGGGCGATGAAGATCGGCGCGTCGCCGACGATCTGCACGCCGCGCGTGTTGGCGTAGGCACGCAGCCGGCCCCACTGGCGGAAGAAGCGCCACTGGCAGAAGGTCCAGAAGTCCACGCGTTCGGCGTGCTGCTTGCGCGCCGCGGCCAGCGCCTTCTTCTCGCGCCGCGCCAGCGGCGCCGGCCAGTCGCTCCAGCTGCCCGGGTGCGCTTCGGCCAGCGCCATGAAGAGCACGTAGTCGTCCAGCCAGTCGGCGTTGGCGGCCTTGAACTCGGCCAGGTCGGCGCGGTCGGCGGCGCTCGCCGAAGCGGCGAAGCGGCCCGCGGCACGTGCCAGCCGGTCCATGCGGAACGGCACGACGGCCTCGAAGTTCACCTGGTGCTCGTCGGCACCGGCCGGCGGCGCCAGCTCTTCCGGCTCCAGCCAGCCGTGCTGCGCGAGGTCGTCGAGGTCGACGAGCAGCACGTTGCCGGCGAAGGCCGAACTGCTCATGTACGGCGAGTTGCCCGGGCCGATGCCGCCCAGCGGCAGGATCTGCCAGAGCTTCTGGCCGCCGACGGCCAGCCAGTCGACGAAGTGGTAGGCGCTGGCGCCGAAGTCGCCCGAACCGTGCGGGCCGGGCAGGGAAGTGGGGTGCAGCAGCACGCCGCTGCGACGGGGAAAACGCATGGAGACAGATCTCAGGTGATGACGTCCGGCGCTTCGCGGCCGGTCCACGCCGGGATGCCCGCGATGTCGCGGGCCAGGGTGATCAGCGGCGCCAGCGCCGCCTGCGGATCGAGCCCGTGGCGTGCCGGGTCGGGCTCGAACTGTTCGATGTAGACACGCAGCGTCGCGCCGCTGGTGCCGGTGCCCGACAGCCGGTAGACGATGCGCGAGCCGTCGGCAAAACCGATGCGCAGGCCCTGGTGGCGCGAGACGCTGCCGTCGACCGGGTCGGTGTAGGCGAAGTCGTCGGCCAGCACGATGCGCCGGCCGGCAATCGATTCGCCCGGCATGCGCGGCAGGCGGTCGAGCAGATGCTCCATCAGGCCCTGCGCGGCCTCGGTCTCGACGGCTTCGTAGTCGTGGCGCGTGTAGTAGTGGCGGCCGTAGGTCGCCCAGTGCTCGGCGGCGATCTCGCGCACGCTCTGGCGGCGCGTGGCCAGGATGCTCAGCCACAGCAGCACGGCCCAGACGCCGTCCTTCTCGCGCACGTGGTCGCTGCCGGTGCCGGCGCTTTCTTCGCCGCACAAGGTGATGCGGCCGGCGTCGAGCAGGTTGCCGAAGAACTTCCAGCCGGTCGGCGTCTCGTAGCAGGGGATGCCCAGCGCCTGGGCGACGCGGTCGACGGCGGCGCTGGTCGGCATCGAGCGCGCGACGCCGGCCAGGCCTTGCGCGTAGGCCGGCGCGCAGCGCGCGTTGGCCGCCAGCATCGCCAGCGAGTCCGACGGCGAGACGAAGATCCCGCGGCCGATGATCAGGTTGCGGTCGCCGTCGCCGTCGGAGGCGGCGCCGAGATCGGGCGCGTCGGCGCCCATCATCTCGTCGTACAGCGCCTTGGCGTGCACGAGGTTGGGGTCGGGGTGGTGGCCGCCGAAGTCGGGCAGCGGCGTGCCGTTGATCACCGTGCCGGCCGGCGCGCCCAGTTCACGTTCGAAGATCGCATGCGCGTAGGGCCCGGTGACGGCGTGCATCGCGTCGAAGCGCAGCCGGAAGCCGCTGGCGAACAGCGCACGCAACGCGTCGAAGTCGAACAGCCGCTGCATCAGCGCCAGGTAGTCGGCCACCGGGTCGACGACCTCGACGGCCAGCGTGCCGAGGCTGCGCGTGCCGACGCTGTCGAGGTCGAGGTCGGGCGTGTCGACCGTCAGGTACTCGGTGATGACCAGCGTGCGGGCGTGGATCGCGTCGGTGATGCGCTCGGGCGCCGGGCCGCCGTTGGCGGCGTTGAACTTGATGCCGAAGTCGCCGTCGGGGCCGCCGGGGTTGTGGCTGGCCGACAGGATCAGGCCGCCGAAGGCCTGGTGGGCGCGGATCACGCACGACGCCGCCGGCGTCGACAGGATGCCGCCGGCACCGACGACGACGCGCGCGAAGCCGTTGGCCGCGGCCATGCGGATCACGGTCTGGATGGCTTCGCGGTTGTGGAAGCGGCCGTCGCCGCCGACGACCAGCGTCAGACCGCCGAAGCCGGCGTCGGGGCGCACGGCGTCGAACACCGACTGCACGAAGTTCTCGACGTAGTGCGGGCGGGCGAACTCGGCGACCTTCTTGCGCAGGCCGCTGGTGCCGGGCTTCATGCCGGCGATCGGGGTCGTGGGGACACGCGTGACGATCATGGACGGGCGGGGTTGGCGGGCGACAGCGACAAGGGTAACGCGCCGCGGCGCCGGCGCCACGCCACAACGGTGGACCGTCCACCGTTCCGGTGGGGGTGCCGCGCCTCAGGATGTGGCGTCGCCGCCGCCGGCCGTGCGCCGGGGCCGCGCCAGCCGCGCCATCGCGGCCTCGCCCAGGCGCACGCGCAAGGCTTCGCGCAGCAGCACCTCGACCTCGGCGTTGACGCTGCGCAGTTCGGCGGCCGCCAGGCGCTCGACCTCGGCCCACAGCAGCGGGTCGATGCGCAGCGCGAAGGCCTTCTTGCCGGGGCTGGCCACGGCCGTGCGCCGTTCAGGCGTAGAGGGTGCCGGTGTTGACCACCGGCGTCGCGTCGCGGTCGGCGCAGAGCACGACGAGCAGGTTGCTGACCATCGCCGCCTTGCGCTCGTCGTCGAGCTCGACGAGGCCACGCTGCTGCAGCCCCTGCAGCGCCAGCTCGACCATGCCGACGGCGCCCTGGACGATCTTGGCGCGCGCGGCGACCACCGCCTCGGCCTGCTGGCGGCGCAGCATCGTGCCGGCGATCTCGGGCGCGTAGGCCAGGTGGGTCAGCTTGGCGTCGACGACGACGATGCCGGCCTGGGCGAAGCGCGCCTGCAGCTCGGCGCGCAGCGCGGCGCTGACTTCCTCGGTCGACGAGCGCAGCGTGACCTCGGGCGCGGCGGCGGTGCCGTCGGCCTCCAGGTTGTCGTAGGCGTAGCGCGAGGCCAGGTGGCGCACCGCCGCCTCGGCCTGGGTCAGCACGTAGGCCTCGTAGTCCTCGACCTCGAACAGCGCCTGCGCCGTGTCCTCGACACGCCAGAGCACCGCGGCAGCGATCTCGATCGGGTTGCCGCGCAGGTCGTTGACCTTCAGCTTGTCGCTGTTGAAGTTGTGCGCGCGCACCGAGATCTTGCGTTTGGTCGTGAACGGGTTGGCCCAGCGCAGCCCGGTCTCGCGGTCGCTGCCGCGGTAGCGGCCGAAGAACAGCAGCAGCGCCGCCTGATTGGGCTGCAGCACGTAGAGCCCGCCCCAGACCAGCAGGCCGCCGAACACCAGCAGCGCGGTCAGCAGCAGGTGCATCGGCACGCCCAGCGGCGGCTCCGGGCGCAGCATCGTGACGACGGTCGCGATGCCGGCCAGCAGCATCAGCAGCCCCAGCGCGACGAAGGGCCAGCCGTTGAGCGAGCGCGCGGGGCGTTCGTGGACGGTGTTCTCGAGGCTCATCGGTGGGCTCCGGTTGATGTTAAAGTGATATCACTTTAGGGGGGGCCGGCGCCGCGGTCAATGCGGGTGTGCAGCGTCAGCGCAGCGTGTGCCAGGCCAGCCCGGCCGCGGCGGACGCCGCGATGACGGCCACCGGCCCGACGCGCCAGCGCAGCAGCGCCAGCGCCGCGGCGGCGCCGATCGCCAGCGCCGCGAAGTCCGGGCCGCCGGCCCAGCCGCGCGGCCACAGCACGTGCCAGGCGAAGAACAGCGCCAGGTTGGCGATGACGCCGACCACCGCCGCCGAGACGCCGGCCAGCGGCGCGGTGAAGCGCGGCCGGCCGTGCGTCGCTTCGATCAGCGGGCCGCCGGCGAGGATGAACCAGAACGAGGGCAGGAAGGTGAAGAAGGCGGCGGTCAGCGCCGCCAGCACCGCAGACGCCGCGGCCGAGCCCGCACCGAACGCCGGTTGTGTCCAGCCGCCGACGAAACCGACGAAGACGACGACGATGATCAGCGGCCCGGGCGTCGTCTCGCCCAGCGCCAGGCCGTCCATCGTCTGCGCGGGCGTCAGCCAGCCGTAGTGGCCGACCGCCGCCTGGAAGACATAGGGCAGCACCGCATAGGCGCCGCCGAAGCTCAGCAGCGCGGCTTTGGTGAAGAACAGGCCCATCTGCGCCGGCGCCGAGCCCGGCCCGGCGACGAGCGCCAGCACGCCCAGCGCCGCGGCCCACAGCGCCAGGCAGACCAGCGTCACCTTCAGCAGCTGCGGCCAGCCGCCGCGTGCATGGGCCGGCGGCGGCGTGTCGTCGTCGATCAGCGCCGGCGGGTGCGGCGCGGCAGCGGCGTCGCCATGCAGCGCGATGCCGAAGGCGCGCGGCACGAAACGGCCGCCGACCGCGCCGGCCAGCGCCGCGGCCGCGACGACCGCCGGGAAAGGCGCCGAGAAACCCGCCAGCGCGACGAAGGCGGCCGCCGCGATCGCCCAGCGCAGCGGGTGGCCCAGCGTGCGGCCGCCGATGCGCACCGCCGCTGCCAGCACCAGCGCGGTGACCGCGGGCTTGACGCCCCATAGCGCCGCCGCCACCGCCGGCAGCTGGCCGAAGGCGAGGTAGGCCCAGGCCAGCACGATCAGCAGCAGCGCCGAAGGCAGCACGAACAGCGTGCCGGCGGCGATGGCCCCTGGCGTGCGGTGCATCAGCCAGCCGATGTAGGTGGCGAGCTGCTGCGCCTCGGGGCCGGGCAGCAGCAGGCAGTAGTTCAAGGCGTGCAGGAAGCGGCGCTCCGAGATCCAGCGCCTGCGCACGACCAGCTCCTCGTGCATCAGCGCGATCTGGCCGGCCGGCCCGCCGAAGCTGATGCAGCCCAGGCGCAGCCACCAGCCCAGCGCGCTGCGCAGCGGGACGTCTTCGGGCGGCGATGCGTCGGAGGGCGTTGGCATGGGGCGAGCGACGGCGAGCGGCCGAACTTGACTCCGAAGTGACGGGCTTGTCGCCCGCTCTTGCACCGATCGGAAACGGCCGCGGCGGGCCATCCTAACGGCCGAATCCTGCCACCCGGCTCCGCCTCCCGATGACCGCACTCGCCGCCCGCCGCCTCTACGTCCTGGACCTCGCCCGCCGCCTCGGCGACATGGACTGCGGGGCGGCCTTGCTGCACCCGCTGGAGTACCGCGTGATCGCCCGCCGTCTGAAGCAGGCCCTGGCCGGGCTGCCCGAGGTGCTGCTGGTCGGCGCCGCCCCGGACGAGCTGGCGGCGATCATCCCGCTGCTCGAGGCGCGCCACTTCGACGAGCACGGCGTGCTGCGCGGCGACCTCTCCGAAGCCGCCCGCAGCGAAGCCGCGGCCTTGCTCGACCGCCTGGGCTGCCGCCACCGCTGAGCGCGGCGGCACGGCCGCCGTTCGCTTTCATTGCGTCTGTAATGGCGTCGTCATGGGTTTTCCCTGAGTGACGAATTGCGCTAATGAGACAATTGCGTTTCCGCGTGCGTTTGGGCCGCGGGGAGACGCCAATGGAATCGACCAGCCGTAATCGACCTTTTTATCGTTCCCTGTACGTACAAGTACTTATTGCAATCGCCATTGGCGTCGCATTGGGCTATTTCTGGCCCGAGACCGGTGCCGCGATGAAGCCGCTGGGCGACGGCTTCATCAAGCTGATCAAGATGATCATCGCGCCGATCATCTTCTGCACCGTCGTCGTCGGCATCGCCGGCATGGAAGACATGAAGCAGGTCGGCAAGACCGGCGGTCTGGCCCTGCTGTACTTCGAGGTCGTCAGCTCGATCGCGCTGGTCATCGGCCTGGTCATCATCAACGTCGTCAAGCCGGGCGCCGGCATGCACGTCGACCCGGCGACGCTGAACTCCTCGGCCGTCGCCGCCTACACCGGCCCCGGCAAGATGGAAGGCACCGTCGACTTCCTGCTGCACGTCATTCCGACGACCGTCGTCGACGCGTTCGCCAAGGGCGAGATCCTGCAGGTGCTGTTCTTCTCGGTGCTGTTCGGCTTCGCGCTGCACCGTTTCGGCGGCCGCGGTTCGATGGTCTTCGAATTCATCGAGAAGACCAGCCACGTGCTGTTCGGCATCGTCGGCATCATCATGAAGGTCGCGCCGATCGGCGCATTCGGCGCAATGGCCTTCACGATCGGCAAGTACGGCATCGGCACGCTGCTGTCGCTGGGCGCGCTGATGGCGACCTTCTACACGACCTGCCTGCTGTTCATCTTCGTCGTGCTCGGCACCATCGCCCGTGCGCACGGCTTCTCGGTCTGGAAGTTCTGCCGCTACATCAAGGAAGAACTGCTGATCGTGCTCGGCACCTCGTCGTCGGAGTCGGTGCTGCCGCGCATCATGGCCAAGCTGGAGAACCTCGGCGCGCGCAAGTCGGTCGTCGGCCTGGTGATCCCGACCGGCTACTCGTTCAACCTCGACGGCACCTCGATCTACCTGACGATGGCCGCGGTCTTCATCGCCCAGGCCACCGACACGCCGCTGACGCTGACGCAGCAGCTGACGCTGCTGCTGGTGCTGCTGCTGACCTCCAAGGGCGCCGCCGGCGTCACCGGCAGCGGCTTCATCGTGCTGGCGGCGACGCTGTCGGCGGTCGGCCACGTGCCGGTCGCCGGGCTGGCGCTGATCCTCGGCATCGACCGCTTCATGTCCGAAGCCCGTGCGCTGACCAACCTCGTCGGCAACGGCGTCGCGACGCTGGTCGTCGCCAAGTGGACCGGCGGCCTGGACGGCGAGCGCCTGCGCCGCCAGCTCGACGGCGAGACCGCCGTCGAAGCCCAGGAGCCCGAGGCCGTGCTCGACGCGGTCGAGGAACACATGGCGGTGCCGCCCGGCGCGCGCCCTGCGCAGCGCTGAGCCGCCGGCCGGCCGCGCTACAGTGGCGCGGCCGGCCCATGAAAACGCTTCACCACCTCCTCGCCGCTGCGATGCTGGCCGGCACCGCCGCCGGCGTGCCGGCGCAGACGCTGCTGACGCCCGGCTACCGCGTGATGATCGAGCCGCGCTGCCCCGAAGGCGAGGTCGAGTGCGCCGAGGTCGGCTACCGCGGCCTCAGCCGCCGCAGCGGCCGCGCCATCACGCTCGAAGGCCGCACGCTGCACACGCGCTGCGCCGACGGCGTCACACCGTGCCGCTTCGTCGGCTGGGAGTTCCGCAACGGCGACACCGTCTACCGCGTGCTCGAATCGGGTGAACTGATCGTGCAGCGCGGCGAGCGCCTGCTGGTGCACGAACGCGGCGAGTGGCAGCCCTGAGCCAAGGCCACTGACACACGGCCGACACACGGCCCGCCCAGAATGCCGGCATCGGCGTGCGAAACCGGTCGCAACACTGGGCGATTCACGGGAACCCGTCACCCGGCATGGCCGATGCCAATTCAACGCCTCGCCGCTTCCCGCGGCGGGGCGTTTTCGCGAGATCGCGTACGCCTCACCGCTTCCTGCGGCGGGGCGTTTTCACGAGAGGTGCTGCCGTGCCGTCGTTCCGCCGTCTCCTGCCGCGTGCCGCTGCGGCCTGCCTCGCGTTGCTGCCGCTGCTCGTGTCGGCGCACACCGGCGACGGCGTCGTCGGCGGCTTCAGCTCGGGTTTCCTGCATCCGCTGCTGGGCTGGGACCACGTCGCGGCGATGGTCGCCGTGGGCCTGTGGGGCGCCTTCCTCGGCCGGCCGGCGATTTGGGTGCTGCCGGTCGTCTTCCCGCTGGTGATGACGCTGGGCGGCGCGCTCGGCGTCGCCGGCGTGCCGCTGCCGGGCGTGGAGATCGGCATCGCGCTGTCGGCGGTGCTGCTGGGCGGCGCGGTGGCCTTCGCCGCGCGGCCGGCGCTGTGGGTCGCGGCGGTGCTGGTCGGCGCCTTCGCCGTCTTCCACGGCCATGCCCACGGCACCGAACTGCCCGGCGCCGCCGACCCGGTGGCCTACAGCCTCGGTTTCGTCGTCGCCACCGGGCTGCTGCACCTGGCCGGCATCGCGCTCGGCGAGACGGTGCGCTGGCCGCAGGGTCGCACCGTCGTGCGTGCCACCGGCGCCTTGATCGCGGTGGCCGGCGTCGTCTTCCTCGGCCGCGCGATCTGATGCGCGCCCGCCTGGCCGCGGCCGCGGCGCTCGCCCTGCCGCTGCCGGTCTGGGCGCACGGCGCCGTCAAAGGCGTCGACGCCTTCTACGACGGGGCCTTGCATCTGCTGCTGACGCCGGCCGCCGCCATCGCGCTGCTGGCGCTGGGGCTGGCGCTCGGCCAGCGCGGGCTGCAGGCGGCGCGCCCGGCGCTCGGCGCGCTGGCGCTGGCCTTGCTGGCGGGGCTGTTCTTCGGCGCCGCACCCGGCCCGGCGGCGGCGCGCGAACTGCTGCTCGCGCTGGCGGTGCTGGCGGGCCTGTCGGTCGTGCTGCACCGGCCCTGGCCGCCGCAGGCGCTGGCGGTGATCGCGGCGCTCGCCGGCGCCGCCGCCGGGTGGGTGAGTGCGCCCGGGGCGGCCACGGGCGCCGTCCGTTTCGGCGGCCTGCTCGGCGCCTTCGTCGCCGCGCTGCTGCTGGCCGCCTGCGCCGCCGGCCTGGTGCAGCAGGCGCGCCCGGCCTGGGCCCGCATCGGCGTGCGCGTCGCCGGCTCCTGGCTGACGGCCAGCGCGGTGATGGTCCTGGCGCTGGTCGTCGTGCGCGGCTGAGCGTTTTCGCTTCGCCTGGCGATCCCGCGAGCAAGGTGCCGTGGCAACGTGCCGCGGCGGCGCCCGCACGCTAGCCTGCGCCCCGACGCCGGTCGATGAAACGGCGTGCGGGAGGACCGACATGACGATTTCCGGGGCCTGTCTCTGCGGCACGGTGCGCTATCGCTGCGCCGCGCCGGCCGTGCTGTCGGGCAACTGCCATTGCCGCGACTGCCAGCGTTCTTCGGGCAGCGCCTATGCGCCGACCTTCTTCGTGCCGCAGCAGGCGCTGGAGATCAGCGGCGAGGTGCGCTACTACGGCAGCCCGGGCAGCAGCGGCCGCATCGTGCGCCGCGGCTTCTGCCCGAGTTGCGGCTCGCAGTTGTTCGGCATTGCCGAAGCGATGCCCGGCCTGGTCGGCGTGCGTGCCGGCACGCTGGACGATTCGGCACAGTACGTGCCGCACGTCGACATCTTCGTCGGCCAGGCGGCGCCCTGGGACCACCTGCCCGGGAACGCCGTGTGCTTCGCTGGCGCACCGCCGCGCTGAAGTGCCGTGCCGCCGCGGCCGATCGACCCTGGGAGATCGTGATGGACGAAGACCGCACCGCCGCGACCGAACGCACGCTGGCGCACCCGCCCGAGGCGGTGTTCGCCGCCTTCGCCACGCCCGAGCGGCTGGCTGCGTGGTGGGGCCCGGCGGGCTTCACGAACGAGTTCGAACGTTTCGACTTCCGCGTCGGCGGGCGCTGGGTCTTCGTGATGCAGGCGCCGGACGGCACGCGCTACCCGAACGAGAACGAGTTCGTGCTGATCGAGCCGCCGTCGCGCATCGTGCTGCGCCACGTCGTGCCGCCGCTGTTCACGCTCGACGTCCGCCTGGAGCCGGTGGCCGGCGGCACGCGCCTGGTCTGGCAGCAGGTGTTCGACGACGCACGCACCGCGCAGGCGGTGCGCCACGTCGTCGAGCCGGCCAACGAGCAGAACCTCGACCGGCTCGAGGCCGTGCTCGCCGCCGCCGGCTGAGGGCCGCCCGGCCTGGGCCATCATCGCGGCATGAGCCACGATCTCCGACATCACGCCAACAACGCGCTGGGCGCCGCCGTCGTGCTGGCGATGGCGCTGGCCGGCACGCTGGAAGTCGATCCGGCAGCCGAGCAGCCGGTGACGACGCCGTTGCGCTGGCTGCTGGGCGCCGGCATGCTGTTCGCCCTCGTGCTGCACCTGCTGCTGCGCCGGCGTGCAGGACGCCAAACAGGGAGATCCGAACCATGAAGACCGCCGTGCTCGTCGTCGACGTCCAGACCCTGTTGTGCCTCGGCCCCTGGGCGGTGCACGAGGCCGAGGCGGTCATCGCGCGCATCAACGCCGTGACGGCCGCGGCGCGTGCCGCTGGCGCGCCGGTGGTGCTGGTGCAGCACGAAGGCGACGAGCCGATGCGCCGCGGCTCGCCGGGCTGGCAGCTCGACGACCGGCTCGACGTCCAGCCCGTCGACCTGCGCCTGGGCAAGACCGCCTGCGACGCCTTTCACGAGACCGGGTTGCACGACCTGCTGCAGGCCAACGGCGTGCGCGAACTCGTCGTCTGCGGCTTCCAGACCGAGTTCTGCATCGACTCGACGGTGCGCGGCGCGCTCGGCCACGGCTACCCGGTCACGCTGCTGGCCGACGGCCACTCGACGCTGGACAACGCCGTGCTCTCGGCGCCGCAGATCGTCGCCCACCACAACGCCACGCTGGCCGCCATCGACAGCTACGGCCCGCGCGTGCGCTGCGTGCCGGCGGCCGAAGCCGGCTTCGAGGCCGCCTGATCAGGCGGCGACGATCTTCACGATGCGCGCGCAGGCCCACCAGGCGGCGACGCTGCCCATCGCGTAGAGCGCCGGCACCCGCGTGCGCGCGAAGCCCGGCCAGGGCGCGAGCGCGCGGCAGGCGGCCCAGGCGGCGGCGATGACCAGCAGCTGGCCGATCTCGACGCCGACGTTGAAGCCGACCAGCGCCGTCAGCAGGTGGTTCTCGGGCAGGCCGAACTGGCGCAGCGCGCCGGCGAAGCCCAGCCCGTGCACCAGGCCGAAGCCGAAAGCCACCAGCGCCGGCCAGCGCCGCGACAGCGTGTCCTCGCGCCGCAGCGCCTCGGCGGCGACGAGCACGATCGACAGCGCGATCGTCGCGTCCACCGGCGGTGGCCGCAGCGACAGCCAGCCCATCGCGCTCAGGCCCAGCGTCAGGCTGTGCGCGACGGTGAAGGCGGTGACGGTCCAGACCAGCCGGCGGTTGAAGCCGACCAGGAACAGCAGTCCGGCGACGAACATCAGGTGGTCGGTGCCGGTCAGGATGTGCTGCACGCCCAGGCCGACGTAGGCGCGGGCGATCTCGGCGAAGCCGCGGCGGTCCTCGGCGCTGCCGAAGAGCTGCACCTCGGGCTGCGCCGGGGTCAAGGTCACGACGCGCGAGCTGCCGTCGCGCCAGAACATCTTGACGATGACCGCCGAGTAGCGCTTGCCGACGCCGTCGACGGCCAGCCGGCCCTCGAGCCCGGCGTCGCCGCAGCGCAGCAGGTTGCCGTCGGCGGTGCAGGGCGCCGGCCAGCTCGGCACGAGGTCGGTGCCCACCGGGCGCGCGGTGGCCGTCCACTGCCAGAGGAACTCGCCCGGCGCGGTCTCGCGCAGTTCCATCTCGGCGATGCTCATCTCGTGCGCCGCGGCGGCGCCGGCGACGAGTGCCAGCCAGGCCAGCAGCAGCCCGCGCAGCATGCGCCTCATCGCGCCGTCTCCTCGATGCGCACGTGGTACTTCTTCGCCAGCTCGCGCACGGCGGCGGTGCGGCGTTCGGCCATCACGGTGTCGGTCCAGTCCTGCAGCAGCACGCCCTGCAGGGCCTCGAACTGCGCCGCGCGGCCCGGCGTCGAGCCGTCGACGCGGATTGCGCGCCAGCCGTCCCGGGCGTGCAGCGCGTGCCACTCGCCGGGCGCGGCTTCGGCCAGCGCGGCGGCGAACTCGTCGCCGTAGCTCTGCGCCAGGCTGGCCTGCGGCCGGCCCTTGAAGACACGCAGCCCGGCGTCGACCTCGCCCGGCGTGCCGTGGTTCAGGCGTTCGACCAGCGAGCGCACCGCACTCTCGCTGGCGTCGCCGGCGAGCACCGCCTCCTGGAAGTCCAGGCGCGGCGGCTCGTCGTAGCGCGCACGGTGGGCCTCGAACCAGGCGCGCAGCGTCTTCTCGTCGGCCGCCGGCGGCTTCAGGTTGGCGTCGACGACCGACAGCGCCTTGAAGATCACACGCTCGCGGATCGCGTCGTCGCCGCGGTCGACCTGCAGCGCCAGGCCTTCGCGGTACAGCACCTCGTTGTCGACCCAGACCTGGCGCAGCGCGGCCAGCTCCTGGGTGTCCGGCTCGCGGCCGCGCGAGCCGCGGAACAGCTCGCGCGCCTTGTCGTCGACCTCGGCGCCGACGACGATCGTGCGCGGGTCGTCGCTCGAGCCGACGATCCAGTGGTCGACGGCGAACAGCGCGACGCCGGCGAGCGCGAAGTGCAGCAGCGGCTCGCGCAGCCAGCGCGGCAGCGGCCGGCGCGCCGCCGGCGTGGAGGCGGGCGCCTTGGCGGCGCCCAGCGGGGAAGACAGCTCGTTGGACATGGCAGTGCGGCTTGGGCGCCGCCGGAAGAAAGGCGAAAAGGCGCCGCGCGCGAAGCGCGGCGCCCTCGGTGCCCTCGGGGCTGGGTGCCGCGAGGCTTACTTGACGCCCGCGACACGCGTGCCGCCGCTCACCTCGACGAAGATCGGGTTGCTGTAGAACCAGAGGTCGGACCAGGCGGCCACGTCGTAGGCGACGTACTTGACGCCGCCCACCGTCGGCAGGTGGTTCGGGCAGCCGTCGATCGCCGCGCCGCTGTAGGTCGTGCCGTTCTCCGGCACGTTGCTGCCGGTGACGGTGCAGGCGATCTTCAGGTTCGCCGGGTTGCTGGCGTTGGTGTAGACGTCCGGCAGCGGGTTGCCGTTGGCGTCGGTCTCCCAGGGCACGCCGGCCGGCAGGTTGCTGCCGCGCAGGCGCAGGTACTGCGAGCCCGAGACCGCCGGAATGCGGAAGGTCATGCGCTTGTATTGCGTGTCGGTGCGCAGCGTCTTCCAGGTCGCGGCGTTGAAGGTCTTGATGACCGAGGCCGTCGTGTTCTTCGCCGCCGCCGGCACCGTGTCCATCGACGGGTTGGCCAGCCAGGTGTTGGGCCAGGCACCGGCGTAGTCGGCGGCGCCGACCTGGCGGTAGCCGCTGACCATGCCGCGGATGACGTCGACGTGGTCCAGCACCGGCTTGTTCAGCGGCTGGTGGATGTTGACCTGGGCCAGCGAGGGGTTGGCGAAAGTGTAGGGCGAGTAGTTCGTGCCCGAGGGGTCGCGCACGACCACCGAGACGACGATGTCCGCGCCCGGGCGCACGACGAGCTTCTCGCCCATCGTCGCGCAGCCGGGCACCTCGAGGTCGGTGTTGCCGCGGGCGGCCGACAGCGCCAGCGCCTCGACGATGTCCTCGCGGCGGTCCTCGTTGCCGCGGTACTGCACGCAGGCGACGAAGGCCAGGCGGTCGATCAGCTGGCCGGTGGCGGTGAAGCTGTTGCCGCTGCGCAGGCCGTCGACGATGGTCTGCGGGCGCAGCTTGTGGTCGCTGCCCGGGCGCACCATCACGTGGTCACGCTGGTACTCGCCGGGGAAGAAGTCCTGCGACGAGCGGCGGTCGTCCGGGCCGAAGCTGCCGCGGTTGTGCCAGTCGGAGCTGGCGAAGAACCACCAGTTGCGGCCTTCGCCGAGCAGCGAGTCCCAGACGCCGCCGACGATCGCACCGTAGACGCCGGTGCCGCCCCAGGTGGTGCCGCCGACCGAGTCGACCTTGACGCCGTTGATCGTGTTGCGGTTGGGCGAGTACTCGCCGCGGTTGTCGGCGGCGTGGTGGCCCGGCTGGGTCTCGAAGCCGAAGGCGATCGTCGGGCCGGCGTTGTTGAAGTCGCGCAGGTGCTCGACGTTGTAGCCGTTGTTGCCGTCCGGGTTGAACGGGCCGGCACGCTCCAGGTGAGCCGGCACGTAGTAGGCGCCGGAGACGTGCTTCTGCGTCAGCCACTTGATCGCCTCGACCGTCTTGGCGTGGCCGCGGTCGCCCGAGCCGGTGCCGCTGGCCGGCATCAGCTTGGCGGCGGCGACGTTCCAGCTCGGGTCGGCGGAGTTCAGGCTGCCGGCCACCGAGCAGTCCCAGTTGTTGCCCGTCGTGCCGCCGACCGTCGCATTGCCGCGGCTGGTGTCGGTGTCGGCACGGTCGAAGCAGTACTCCCACTGCGACAGCGCGTTGGCGTTGCCCAGCGCGGTGTAGCCGGCCGAGGTCGGCAGCTTGGCCGTGTCCATGGCCTTCGGCATCTGGCCGGTGATCACCGACATCGACGAGTGCTCGTGGCCGGCGACGACCGACTCCAGGCCCAGGAACATCGGCTTGTTCTTGTACGCCGACAGGTACTCCAGCAGCGGGTACTGGAACTCCTGCAGCGACTGCCAGCGCCACATGTTCTGGCTGGGCGCGGTGCCCGAGGCCAGGCCCTTGGGCTGAACGGCCGGGTTGGTGTTCTGCCAGGTCGTCGTCGGGCCCTGCACGGTGCTGCCGTCGGCCGAGTAGACCAGCGGGTACGCCGGCGTGGCCAGCGTCGAGTCTTCGGCCAGCGTGCAGTTGCGGTTGCCGTTGCCGCCGTGGCCGGCTTGCACGAACCAGTCCAGGCCCCAGGGCGTGTCGGTCTTGTCGGTGGCCTTCTTCACCAGCTTCTGCATCGAGATCGAGCCGTCCGAGCAGGTGGTGTGGTTGTGGAAGTCGCCGGTGACGTACTGGCCGGCGCCCTTGGCGGCGCGGGCCAGATCCGGCGCGCTGACGAGCACCGTCGACCCCAGCGCCGCGAGGGCGGCGAGGGCGAGCGGGCTGCGGACGAAATGAAGCTTCATCGCGGACTCCTGAGGTCTTTCTCGGTGGACGCTGCGCGGCCGGGCGCGACGAGCACCCTCCCTCCCGCAGTCGCCGGGCGATCCTAGAAATCGGTCATGAAGCGTCCGTGACGCTCGCGTGGCGGCGCCGGCGGCCTCGGCGGGCACTGTCCGGGCCTTCGGAACCGCTGTGCTAGAGGAAGCGGCCGTAGTCGACGTTGAGCGTGGCGGCCACGCTGCCGCCGCGTTCGAACACCAATTCGAGGGGGTAGCTGCGCGCGAGCTCCAGCGGGTGGCGCAGCCCGACCAGACGCAGCGTCGGGCCGCCGTCGCCGAACACCGTCTCGCGGCCGGCGGGGATTGCCACGTCGACGCCGTCGGCGCCGTCCACGCGGGCGCCGGTGGCCACGGGCGAGCGCACGCCGACCAGGCGGTCGTCGCAGCTCACCTCGTCGATCTTCAGGCTGACGACGCAGGAGTCGGCGTCGGGCGCGGTGGCGCGGGTCCACGGATGCGTGACGCGCAGCGTCGTCGCGAAGAACTCGCAGGCACGGGCGCGCGGCGCACCGGCGCCAGCGCACAGCAGCAGGCCGGCCTGGAGCAGGGCGCGGCGCGACGGGGAACGGGACATCGGACGACCTTCGCAACAGCAGGGGGCGCGCCCGATGCTCGCGGCGCTCGATGAAGCCGGCGTGACAAGGCCCTCGCTGTCACGAGAACGTCGCCGACCCCGCCTATCGTCGCCCGCCGATGGCAGCGCTGAGCTTCGACGACCGCAGCGCGCGGCGGCTCGGCGTCGGCGCGCCGGTCGCGCTCGCGCTGATGCTGGCCTCGGGCTTCTCGGGCCTGGGGCTGCAGATCGTCTGGACGCGCCAGGGTGCGCTCTGGCTGGGTCACGAGACGGCGGCGGTGCTGGCCGTCGTCGCCGCCTTCTTCGCCGGCCTGGCGCTGGGCGCGTCGACGCTGGGCGCTTGGCTCGAACGCAGCGCCCGGCCGGTGCGCGGCTACGCCCTGTGCGAAGCGCTGATCGGCACGTGGAGCCTGGTGCTGGCGGCCTTCGGCGGCCAGGTCGGCGGCTGGCTGGCGGCGCTGGCCGGTCCGGCGCCGGCCCCCGCCTGGCAGTGGACGGTGGCCTTTGCCGCGACCTTCGTGCTGCTGCTGCCGGCCACGGCCGCGATGGGCGCGACGCTGCCGGCGCTGCAGCGGGCGCTGGCCGGGCGGCCCGGGGCGTCGGTGGCGGCGCTGTACGCCGCCAACACCGCCGGCGCCGTGCTCGGCGTGCTGGTGCTGGCCTTCTGGCTGGTGCCTGCGATCGGGCTGGTGCGCAGCGCCGCGGTCTGCGCGGCGCTGAACCTGGGTTGCGCGCTGCTGGCGCCGGCCGTGCTCGGCGGTGCGCCGGCACCGGCACCGCGCCGTGACGCCGCCGTGGCGGCGACGCTGCTGCCTCGGCTGGCGGCCACCGGGCTGCTGGGCATCGGCTACGAGGTGATCGTCGTGCGTGTGCTCGGCCAGGTCGCCGAGGACACGGTCTACACCTTCGCGCTGCTGCTCGCGGTGTACCTCGTCGGCAGCGCGGCCGGGGCCGCCTGGCAGGCGCGGCGGCCGGCCGCCAGCATCGACGCCTTGCTGCGCGCACTGGCCGCCGCCTGCCTGGCCAGCGGTGCCGGCCTGTGGTTCGCGCCGGCGATCAAGGGCGCGGTGCTGGCCGCCGGCGGCGGCAGCTACGCTGCGGCGCTGGCGGCCGAGACGGTGCTGGCGCTCGTCGCCTTCGGCTTGCCGACGCTGCTGATGGGCGCGCTGTTCGCGCGCCTGGCCGAAGACGGTGTCGCCGCCGGGCTGGGCTTCGGCCGCCTGCTGGGGCTGAACACGCTGGGCGCGGCGGTCGCGCCGCTGCTGTTCGGCGTCGTGCTCGTGCCGGCGGCGGGCGCCAAGTTCGCGCTGGCCGTCGTCGCCGCGGGCTATCTGGCGCTGGGCTCGGCGGCGGCGCTGCGCGCTCGGGCCAGCTGGGCCGTCGGCGCGGCGATCGGAGCGCTGGCGATCGCCGCGCCGGCGCTGGTCTTCGTCGACCTGCCGCCCGGCGGCCGGCTGCTGGAACTGCGCGAAGGCGCGACGGCCACCGTCAGCGTCGTCGAGGACGGTACCGGCAGCGCCTGGCTGAAGATCGACAACCGCGCGCCCGAAGGCAGCAGCACGACGCGCTGGGCCGACGCGCGCCAGGCCTGGCTGCCGCTGCTGCTGCACCCGGACCCGCGCCGCGCGTTGTTCCTGGGGCTGGGCACCGGCGTCACCGCCGCCTCGGCGGCCGAGGACCCGCGGCTGGCCGTCGACGCCGTCGAGCTGCTGCCCGAGGTCGCGGCGCTGTCGCCGCGTTTCACCGCCGGTTTCGCGACCGGCGAGCGGCTGCACATCGTCGTCGCCGACGCGCGCCGCCATGTGCGCGCCAGCCGCGAGCGCTACGACCTCGTCGTCGCCGACAACGTGCACCCGGCGCGCAGCGGCAGCGGCAACCTGCTGACCGTCGAACACTTCGCCGCGGTGCGCGAGCGCCTCGCCGACGGCGGCCTGTTCTGCCAGTGGCTGCCGCTGCACCAGATGGACCTGGACAGCCTGCGCAGCGTCGTGCGCGCCTTCCGCGAGGTCTGGCCCGGCGCGGTGGCGGTGCTGGCGACGAACAGCCTGGACACGCCGGTGCTCGGCCTCGTCGGCCGCGACGGCGGCACGCGGCTGTCGCCCGCGGCGCTGCACGCGCGCCTGCAGGCGGCGCCGCAGGCCGCTCGCTGGGGCTTCGACGACGAGTTCGCGCTGCTCGGCAGCGTGGTCGCCGGCCCGCACGCGCTGGCGCGCTTCGCCGGCGACGCGGCGGCGAACACCGACGACCGCCCGGTCGTCGCCTGGCGCGCCCCGCGCCTGACCTATGCACCCGACTCGCGCCCGCGCGACCGCCTGCTGGCGCTGCTCGGCGAACTCGAGGTCGGCGCCGACGAACTGCCCGCCGACCCGGGGCCGCTGGCGCCGCGGCTGGCGGCGTATCGACTGGCGCGCGACCGATTCCTCGCCGCCGGGCGCGACGTGCGCCCCAGCGCCGATGTGCGCCGCATGCTGGCCCAGGTGCAGCAGCCGCTGCTGGCGGCGCTGAAGCTGAGCCCGGACTTCCGGCCGGCCTACGAGCCGCTGGTGGCGATGGCGGTGGCGCTGGCGCCGCAGGACCCGGCGGCCGCACGCGGTTTGCTGAACGAGTTGGTGCGGCTGCAGCCGGCCTGGCCTGAAGCGCGGCAGATGCTCGCGGATCTGCGCTGAGCGTTCAGGCGCAGGCTTCGGGCTCGGACGCGATGGCCGTGCCTTGCGCCAGCAGGCGCTCGAAGGCCGGCGCCGGCACCGGGCGCGAGAACAGGAAACCCTGCTGCAGCACGCAGCCGCGGCCGAGCAGGAAGGCCGACTGTTCTTCGGTCTCGACGCCTTCGGCGACGACCTGCAGCCCGAGTTCCCTGCCCAGCGTGATGATCGCCGCGGCCAGCGCGCCGTCGCGGCCGCCGCGTGCGACGTCGGTGACGAAGGCGCGGTCGATCTTCACCTCGGTCATCGGCAGCCGGTTCAGGTAGCTCAGCGACGAGTAGCCGGTGCCGAAGTCGTCCAGCGACAGGCCGTAGCCGCGCTGGCGCAGCCGCTCCAGCACCTCGACGGCCGAGTTCACGTCGCGCATCAGCATCGTCTCGGTCAGCTCCAGCACCAGGCAGCTCGGGGCCAGGCCGTGCTGCGCCATCAGCTCGTCGAGCTGGTCGGCCAGGTGGCTGTCGGCCAGGCTCACCGCCGGCAGGTTGACCGACAGCGGCACCGGCGGCAGCCCGGCCTCGGCCCAGCGCTGCAGGCTCGTGCAGGCGTCACGCAGAACCCAGTCGGTCAGCGGCACGATGAGCCCGCTCTCCTCGGCCAGCGCGATGAAGCGGCCCGGCGGCACCAGCCCGCGCTCGGGATGCTGCCAGCGCACCAGCGCCTCGGCGCCGACGATGCGCCCGGTGCGCGCGTCGACCTTGGGCTGGTAGTGCAGGCACAGCTGGCCGGCGTCGATCGCGTGGCGCAGCTCGCTTTCGAGCAGGGCGCGGTCGCGCGAGCGTGCGTTCAGCGCCTCGTCGAAGAACTGGTGGCGGGCGCCGCCGGCCGCCTTGGCCGCGCGTGCCGCCAGCTCGGCGCAGCGCATCAGGGCGGGCACGTCGCGGGCGTCGCCCGGGCACAGCGCGATGCCGATGCTCGCGCTCAGCCGCAGCGGCTGGCTGCGGCCTTCGAGTTCGATCGGCTGGCGGATCGCCGTCTGCAGCCGCTGCGCGACCAGCGCCGCACGTTCCTGGCTGTCGAGGTCGGTGACTAGCACCGAGAACGCGTTGTCGCCGAGCCGGGCGACGACGCCGTCGTCGTCGGCCACCGGCGTCAGCGCCGCGAGGTCGGCGCCGCGGATCGTCGAGCGCACACGCTGGGCGATGATGGCCAGCACCGTGTCGCCCTGGCCGTGGCCGTAGACGTCGTCGATGCTGCCGAAGCGGTCGATCTCGGCATGCAGCACCGCGCAGCCGCGTGCGCCGCGGCGCGTGCGCTCCAGCGCGGCGGCGGCGAGTTCGCCGAACAGGCGGCGGTTGGGCAGGCCGGTGATCTCGTCGTAGTGGGCGAGCAACTGCGCGCGCAGCTCGGCGGCGGCACGCGAGTCGTCGAGCTCGGCGCGTGCCATGAACTCCTTGCGCAGCACGAACTCGCGCCACCAGCCGATGCCCGAGGCGAGGATGAACACCGTGCCGACGTGGTAGCTCCAGTAGGCGGCGTCGCGCAGCGTCAGCGCCTCGTGGCCCCACAGCGCGACCTCGAAGGCCGCAAGGATCGCCAGGCCCGAGACCAGCGCGTAGCGGAACTGCACGCCCAGCACGACGAAACAATAGAACTGCAGGAAGGTGAAGTTCAGCGCCCCGACCCAGGTCGTCAGCCCGCTGCCGCCCTCGGCGTCCAGGCGTTGCAGGATCACGAACAGGCACAGCGCGGCCGTGACGATGAACGCCGCCATCACCGACTGCCAGTGGCGCCGCCAGCGCGGCTGCAGCGAGTAGGCCAGCCCGCCCAGCAGCACCGGCACGGCCAGCGTCAGGCGCAGCAGGTTGGCGCCGCCGCTGCGGTGGCCGAGACAGTCGGCAAGGTAGTCGCCGGCGATCAGCACGATGCCCAGCACCAGGCTGGCCTGGGCGAAGCGGAAGTAGTAGGCGACGTAGTGGCGCAGGAAACGCTGCTCGAACACCGGATCGGCAAAGTGCAGCAGCAGGCGCAGCGGCAGCGCCGTGGCAGAGGTTCGGGTTTGGCCGCCCGGCGGCGAGGTTTCGGGAGCGTGCATCGCGGTGCGCATGGCCAGGTTCAAGAGCGCCGGGCGCGGCTCCCGCGCCGCCCGGCACATGGCCCTCATCTCGTCACGAATGAGGCTTGGCTGAGGCCGGGACGACGGGAAGCGCGGGTGCGAGTGACATCTGCACGCGGGACCGGGTGGGTAAACCCGGGGCGGGGCGCCCGGCAGCCGAAACTTGATCGGCGTCATGCTTGGTGATATCGTAGTTGCAACTCATTCGCAATAGCGAACTCTTCTCATCACCGAATCCGGCCCCGTCTCGGGGGCCGCCTCCCCATGAGCCGAAACCCCCGCGCGCGACGCTCGCGCCGCGCGATGCCCGTCTTTTGCCTGAACGCGGTGCTGGCCGCGCTGCCGTTGTCGGCCGCGCGTGCTGCCGATGCCGCTGACGAACCGGCCCAGGCCGCCGCGCCCGAAGTCGTCGTCGTCACCGCCACCCGCGGCAGCAAGGCGCTGGACAAGATCCCGGGTGCCGTCAGCGTCATCTCGCGCAGCGACATCGACACCCAGGGCCTCGTCAGCGAGGACCCGAGCGCGCTGCTGTCGCTGCAGGTGCCGGGCTACGCACCGGCGCGCCAGAAGCTGACGAACTTCGGCGAAGGCCTGCGCGGGCGCAACGCGCTGCTGCTGCTGGACGGCATCCCGCAGACCAACCCGCTGCGTTTCGGCGGCCGCGAGGGCTACTTCGCCGACCCGATGATCGTCGAGCGCATCGAGGTCGTCAGCGGCGCGTCGGCGGTGCAGGGCATGGGCGCCACCGGCGGCATCGTCAACACGATCACGCGCCGGCCCACCGAGGTCGGCACACGCCAGACCGTCGAGCTGAAGTACGGCACCCAGGCGCACGCCGACACGCAGTCCTGGAAGACCGGCTACATGGTCGAGCACAAGAGCGCCGAGGTCGACGGCTGGGACCTGCTGGCCTACGTCGGCCTGCGCAGCCAGGACGTCGGCATCGACGGCGCCGGCCGATACCTCGCCACCGAGTCGCTGCACCGCGCCGGTGACGCCTTCGTCAAGATCGGCCGCGACTTCGGCGACCAGCGGCTGCAGCTGATGGTCAACCGCTTCGACGCCGACGGCTTCGACGACTGGGTCGACGTGCCGGGCGACCGCGACGCCGGCCGGCCGACCACCTCGCGGCCCGGCACGCCGGCCTGGGACGCACCGCGCAACCGGGTGCGCTCGACCAGCCTGGAATGGAGCCATTCCGACCTGGGCGGCGGCTACGCCAGCGCCCAGCTCTTCAAGCAAGACTTCTCGGCGCGCTACAGCGGCGGCATCATCTCGACCTTCCAGGACGCAGCGATCGCGCCGGTCGGCACGCTGGTCGACCAGAGCGAGATCGAGGCCGACAAGTGGGGCCTGCGCGCGAGCTGGGTGCGGCCCGACGCCGGCTTGGCCGGCCTGGAGTTCACCGCCGGCCTGGACCTGCTGCACGACACCTCGTCGCAGCGCCTGACGCAGACCGGCCGCACCTGGGTGCCGCCGCTGCGTTACGAGAGCCTGGCGCCGTTCACCCAGCTCGAATACACACGCGGCAACCTGACGCTGCGCGGCGGCCTGCGCGACGAGCGCAACTCGCTGGACGTCGCCGACTACCGCACGCTCGCGTTCTACGGCAACCGCGCCGTCGAAGGCGGCAAACGCGACGCGCACGAGCTGGTCAAGAGCCTGGGCGGCGTCTGGCGCTTCAATGACAGCGGCTGGTCGGCCTTCGCCTCGTACAACGAAGGTTTCGGCCCGCCCGACGCCGGCCTGATCCTGCGCGCCGTGAAGACCGCCGGACAGTCGGTCGACAAGCTCGTCGACCTGCAGCCCGTCGTCACGCGCAACCGCGAACTCGGCGTCAGCTGGCGCGGCGCGACGGCCAACTTCAGCGCCTCGGTCTACCGCTCGCGTTCGGACCTGGGCAGCCAGATCATCGTCATCAACGGCATCGGCAGCGTGCAGCGTGTGCCGATCGAGGTGAAGGGCTTCGAGTTCGCCGGCCAGTGGCGGCCGCTGCCGGCGCTGCGCCTGGACGCGACCTACGCCCGCACACGGGGCCGCACCGCCGCGGCGGCCGGCGAGCCGCTGGACCTGGACCTCGGCGCCCGTTCGCAGGGCCCCGACAAGCTGGTGCTCGGCGGCCAGTGGGCCTTCGCGCCGGCCTGGCGCGCGCAGCTCAACGTCGCACGCTGGTTCTCGCGCGACGCCAACGAAGGCAAGTTCAGCGGCAGCACCTCGCTGGAGGAGCACTTCGAGGGTTACACCGTCGCCGACCTGGCGCTGCGCTGGGCCTCGCCCTGGGGCGAGCTGGGTGCCGGCATCGAGAACCTGTTCGACCGCCGCTACATCACCTACTACAGCCAGTCGCACTACGCCGGCACCGACGACGACTACTACGCCGGCCGCGGCCGCACGCTGACGATGAGCTGGCGGCGCAGCTTCTGAGCACGGCGATGCGCAAGGCGCTCGCCGCGCTGCACCGCTGGGCCGCGCTGGTGGCCGGTGCGCTGCTGCTGGTCTCGGGGCTCAGCGGCAGCCTGATGGTCTGGCAGGCCGAACTCGACGCGGCGCTGAACCCGGCCTGGTTCGCGCCGCCGCCGCTGCGCTGCGCGCCGGCCGAACGCCCGGTCGCCACGACGCTGGCGCTGCTGGCCCAGGCCGCCCCGGGCGCGAAGCCGGCGATCGTCGCCGCGCCCGCGGTGCCGGGTGCCGCCTTCCAGGTCTGGGAGCGGCGCGACGCCCGCGGGCTGCGGCGCGAGCATTTCGTCGACGCCGACTGCGGGCGCTACCTCGGCACGCGGCTGCGTGGTGACACGCGCCTGGACCGCGCCCACGCGGTGCCGCTGCTCTACGAACTGCACAGCCGGCTGCTGGGCGGCGAGACCGGGCACACCGTCGTCGGCGTCGGCGCGCTGGTCTTGCTGGCGCTGGCGCTCAGCGGCCTCTGGCTGGCGCTGCCGCGGCGCCACGGCCTCGACGCCTGGCGCCGTGCGCTCACCGTCAAGCGCGGCAGCGGCGGGCCGCGCTTCTGGTACGACCTGCACCGTGCCGCCGGCCTGTGGCTGCTGCCGCTGGCGCTGCTGCTGCCGCTGACCGGTGCGGCGCTGGTCTTCGGCGACGCCAGCAAGGCGATGGTCGGCACGGTGCTGCCGCTGCAGCCCTGGCCGCGCCTGGCGCGCGGCGAGGCGGTGCCGGCGCGCCTGGCGCCCGACGACTACGTCGCGCGCGGCGCGGCGCTGTTTCCGCAGGCGCACTGGTCGCGCCTGACGCTGCCCGACGCCAGCGGTACCGCCGAGCTGCGCCTGCTGCAGCCCGGCGAACCGCGCGCCGACACCGGCATGACGCGGGTGCGGCTGGATGCGGAGGGCCGCGTCGTCGCGGTGCACGACCCGCTGCGCGCGCCGGCCGGCAACCGCGTCATCGACTGGATGTTCCCGCTGCACAGCGCCGAGGCGCTGGGCCTCGTCGCGCGGCTGCTGTGGACGCTGTTCGGCCTCTTGCCTGCGCTGCTGCTGGCCAGCGGCCTGTGGCTGTGGTGGCGGCGCCGCGCTGCTCGTGCGCTCAGGGCCGCGCCAGCCAGCGCAGCAGCAGCCGGTACAGCGTCGCCGGGTCGACCGGCTTGCTGATGAAGTCGTCCATGCCGGCTTCCTGGCAGCGCTGCCGGTCCTCGTCGAAGGCGTTGGCGGTCATCGCGATCACCGGCAGTTCGGCCGAGCTGCGCTGCAGCCGGATCGCGCGGCAGGCGTCCAGGCCGTCGAGCGTCGGCATCTGCATGTCCATCAGCACCAGCCGGTAATCGCCGGCCAGCGCCATCGCGACCGCGTCGCGGCCGTCACGCGCCAGTTCGACCGTCAGCCCGGCTTCCTCGAGGATGGCCTGCGCGACCTCGGCGTTGACCGGGTTGTCCTCGGCCAGCAGGACCCGCGCGCCGGCATGGCGCTGGCGCAGCGTCTGCTCGGCCTCGGCGGCGGCGCCCTGAACGGCGTCGACGGCCGCCGCCGCATCGCGGCGCAGGCGGGCGGTGAACCAGAAGGTGCTGCCTCGGCCCGGCTGGCTGCTGGCGCCGGCCTCGCCGCCCATCAGCTCGGCCAGGCGGTGCGTGATCGCCAGGCCCAGCCCGGTGCCGCCGGCGCGCCGCGTCGTCGACGGGTCGGCCTGCTCGAAGGCCGCGAACAGCCGCGGCAGCACCTCCGGCGCAATGCCGATGCCGCTGTCCTCGACCTCGAAGCGCAGCAGCGCGCTGCTGTCGTCCTGCTCGACGAGCCGGGCGCGGATCGTCACGCTGCCGTGCTCGGTGAACTTGACGGCGTTGTTGGCGTAGTTCAGCAGCGCCTGCTGCAGCCGCGTCGGGTCGCCGACCAGATCGCGCGGCATGCGGTCGACTTCGCTGCTCAGACGCAGCCCCTTGGCCGCGGCGCGTTCGTCGAGCATCGACAGCACGTCGGCGACGGTGGTCTCGACCCGCAGCGGCAGCGTCTCCAGCGTCATCTTGCCGGCCTCGATCTTGGACAGGTCGAGCACGGCGTTGAGCACCTCCAGCAGATGCCGCGCCGCGGCCTCCAGCTTGGACAGGCGGTCGGACTGGCGCGCGCTCAGCGCCTCGCGGCGGATCAGGTGCGCCATGCCGATCATCGCGTTCAGCGGCGTGCGGATCTCGTGGCTCATGTTGGCCAGGAAGGCGCTCTTGGCGAGGCTGGCAGCCTCGGCACGCTGGCTGGCCTCGGCGAGCTGGCGGGTGCGGCGCTCGACGGTCTCCTCCAGCTGCTGGCGGTGCTCGGCGAGCGCCTGCTGGGCCAGCAGCCGGTCGCTGACGTCCAGCGCGATACCGTCCCAGAAGGTCGAGCCGTCGGTGCGGCGCTGCGGCCGCGAGCGCACGTCCAGCCAGCGCACGCCGCCGTCGGGCAGCTCGAAGCGCAGCGTGGCGTGGAAGTCGCTCAGATCGGCAGCGCTGCGTGCCTCGTCGTCGAGGTAGCGTGCACGCTCCTCGGGCGGCAGCAGCGCGAACAGCGGTTCGGCGTCGGCCATCACCTCGGCCGGCCGCAGCCCCAGCGCGGCCTCGATGCCGCTGCTGACGTGGTCGAAACGCCGGTGGTCGGCGACGAGTTCGTAGCGATAGATGAAGCCGGCGGGCAGGTTGTCGCCCATCGAGCGCAGCTGCTGCTCGCTGGCCTGCAGCCGCCCGGCGCTGCTGCGGTACTCCCACTCGATGCGCTGCGAGTTCATGCTGATCAGCGTCAGCGTGACCAGCTGCACCGACAGGATCTGCGCCAGCGCGTAGATGCCGCCGAAGCCCTTGAGCGACTCGAACGCGGTGCTGACGTTGCCCAGCTCCTGCGTCGCGCGCAGCAGCGTGATCAGCGCGAACAGCGTCAGCCACAGCGCCAGCAGCAGGTCGTTGGAGCCGAAGTGCGGCGGCCGCCGGCGCAACGTGACGGCGACGGTGGCCAGGCTCAGCGCGCTGGAGAACAGGCAGTAGCAGACGATGCGCGCCGGCAGCTGCGCCGGCTCGAGGCTGAACCAGCCGAAGACCGGCAGGAACAGCAGCGCCAGCCCGGCTTCGAGCCCGGCGCCGACCTTGATGCCGCGGAACACCAGAAGGCCGCGCAGGATCAGCGCGTGGCCGGCGATCAGCACGGCGTTGCGCCCGACCCGCGTCGCCCAGCCCGGCGGCAGCACGTCGGGGATCAGCAGCGCCGTGCCGAGGGCGAGGCAGGCGATGCCGGCGGTCCAGAAACCGAAGCCGGGGTAGGTCTTGCGGGTGCGCAACACCACCGCCATCACCAGGGCGGCAGCGGCCGACAGCAGCGCGTTGGTCGTCAGGAGGGTGGCGGCGTCCATCGTCGGGCGGGTGGCGTGGCCCGATCGTAGCCAAGCCGGCCGCTGCCGCCGCAGTGCCGTCTAGGTCTTCCTGTCGAAGTGCGCAGTTCGTGCGCGCCGGCGCTCAGCCCCAGGCTTTCAGCGCGCGCAGCAGCGGCCGCTTCTTGTCCTGGTGGGCCTGCATGCGGCGCAGGACGTCGTCCAGCGTGCGCACCGCTTCGACGACGTAGGGGCCCTTGTTGAGCATCACGCACTCGGCGCGCCCGGCCATCGCCGCGTCGGTGATCTCGGCGCGGCTGGGTTGGCCGGTTTTGGCCAGGCCTTCGAGCACCTGCGTCGCCCAGACCACCGGCAGATGCGCGGCCTCGCAGGCCCAGAGGATCTCCTCCTGCACCTCGGCCAGGCGCTCGAAGCCGCATTCGACCGCGAGGTCGCCGCGCGCGATCATCACGCCGGCCGCCGGGCCGGCCATCGCCGCCAGCAGGATCTCCGGCAAGGCCTCGAAGCCTCGCCGCGTCTCCACTTTCAGCATCAGCGCCGGTGCCGGGCCGGGCAGGGCGGCGAGCGCCGTGCGCAAGGCCTGCACGTCGGCGGCCGACTGGGTGAACGACAGTCCGACGAGGTCGGCATGCGCGGCCACCGTCGGCAGGTCGGCCAGGTCCTGCGCCGTCAGCGCCGGCAGGTCGAGTTCGGTGTCGGGCAGGTTGATGCCCTTGTCGGCACCGAGCTTCTGGCCGCCGTCGCGGGCGTGGGTGATCTCGACCTCGACCTTGCGCGTGCCGCTGCGGCGCACGACGCCGCCGAGGTGGCCGTCGTCGAACCAGACGCGGTCGCCCTTGCGCACCTGGGCCAGCGCCTGCGGCAGCGTGCAGCCGATGGCCGGCTGCGCGGCGTCGGGGTCGGCCGGGTGGCCCTCGTGCTCGGGCAGCAGCGTCAGCCGGGTGCCGCGGTGCAGCAGCAAGGCGCCGGGTTCGCGCGGCAGCGCCTGCAGACGCACGCCGTGCGCATCGCCGGCGCGCAGGATCTCGGTCGTCTCGCCCAGCCACAGGCTGCGGCGGCACTCCAGCAGCACGCCGGCGCTGCGCCGTTCGGCGACACGCAGGCGGCGCCGACGGCCGCGGGTGTCGACGAGTTCGACGCGGTCGCCGGCGTCCAGCGTTTCCAGCCAGTCGGCTTCGACCTCGAGGGTCAGCGTTGCGCCCGGCACCTCGGTGGTCTCGCCGGCGGCACGCAGCCCGAGCCGCGCCGCCTGCATGACGCGGCCGAGCGCGTCGCGCACCGGGCGCAGGTGCGCCACCGCCGGGCCGGGGCGCAGCGCGCCGGTGCGCAGCTTGGGCCCTCCCAGGTCCATCAGCACGCGCACCGGGCGGCCGCAGCGCCGGGCGTGGTGGCGCACGCGCTGGGCCATCGCGACCCAGGCCTGGGCGTCATCGTGGGCGCAGTTGATGCGCGCGATGTCCATGCCGGCGGCCACCAGCGCGGCGACCAGCGTGTCGTCGCGGGCCGCCTCGCCGGGCAGCGTGACCATGATGCGGGCGCTGCGTTCGGCCGGCGCCGCGCCCAGCAAGGTCTCGGTGTGGCGCTGCAGCAGGCGGCCGCCGCTGCCCAGCCCGGCGGGTTCTTCCAGCCGACGCGAATGCCAGTCGCGGCCGACGAGCCGGTGCAGGATGCCCAGCACCTGGTCGAGGTTGGCCAGCACGTGGGTCTCGGCGCGGCCCAGCGAGGACAGGCCGATCGCCGCCAGCCGCTCCTGCACGCGGCGCAGGTCGTAGCGCCGCAGCGCCAGGTAGTGCGCAAGGTTGGCGGCGCTGGCGCGGTAGGCCGCGTCGACGGCGTCGCGCTGCGGTGCCAGCCGCGCCTCGTGCTCGAGCATCGATTCGCGCAGCACCTGCAGTTCGGCGATCAAGGCCTCGCAGGCCGGGCGGTCCCAGGGCTCGGCGCCTTCGGCGCTGTTGGCGGCGGTGGCCGGATGGCCGGTGGCGGACAGGTTCATCGTCGGTTCTTCTCCCCGCGGCCACTCTGCGCCCGTCGCGTGGCGTTTTCGTGACCGTCACCGCCGCGTCACGGCGGGGCCCCAGCATGCGGCCATGACGACGATCGACCTCGTCTACTTCAACGCCGGCGGCGGCCACCGTGCCGCGGTCCAGGCGCTGCAGGAGACGGCGAAGGAACAGGGCCGGACGTGGACGCTGCGTCCGGTGAACCTGGTGCGCGTGCTGGACCCCGGCGCGAGCTTCCAGCGCCTGACCGGCTTCGAGCCCGAGGACTACTACAACCTGCGCCTGCGCCGCGGCTGGACCGCCGGCCTGGGCCACGAGCTGAAGCTGCTGCAGGGCCTGATCCGCCTGGCGCACCGGCCGATGCTCTCGGCGCTGCGCCGCCACTGGCTGGAAACACGGCCCGACCTCGTCGTCTCGGTCGTGCCCAACTTCAACCGCGTGCTCGCCGAGTCGGTGCAGTCGGCCTGGCAGGACCTGCCGTTCGTCACCGTGATGACCGACCTGGCCGACCACCCGCCGCGTTTCTGGATCGAGCCGCGCGTCGAGCAGCACCTGGTCTGCGGCACGCCGCGCGCCGCCGAGCAGGCGCTGGCCGCCGGCGTGCCGGCGTCGCGGCTGCACCGTGTCTCGGGCATGGTGCTGCGCCCGGCCTTCTACCGCCCGGCGGCCGTCGACCGACGGGCCGACCGCGCCGCGCTCGGCCTGGACCCCGACCGTCCGGTGGCCGCGGTGATGTTCGGCGGCCATGGCTCGCGCCAGATGCTGAAGATCGCGCGTGCGCTGGGCGACGTGCAGCTGGTGCTGCTGTGCGGTCACAACGCCGCGCTGCAGGCCGAGCTGGCGGCGATGCGCCGCGCCGCGCCGCACGTCGCGCTGGGTTTCACGCAGAACGTGCCGCGGGTGCTGCAGCTGGCCGACGTCTTCGTCGGCAAGCCGGGGCCGGGCTCGATCAGCGAGGCGGTGCAGCTCGGGCTGCCGGTGCTGACGATAGAGAACGCCTCGACGCTGCCGCAGGAGCGCTACAACGTGCAGTGGCTGCGCGAGCTGGGCCTGGGGCTGGCGGTCGGCTCGCTGCGCGAGCTGCCGCAGGCGATGGCCGAACTGCTGCAACGCCTGCCGCAGTACCAGGCGCGTGTGCGCTGGGTCGACAACCGCGCCGCGGCCGAGGTGCTGGAGGTCTTCGACGAACTGCTGCGTCCGCGCCAGGCGCCGATGCCCGACGACGAGCCCGAGGCGCTGGCGGCCTGAGCCGCCCGCAGCCGTTTCAGGCGACCGGCTCGGCCTCGGGCTGGGCCTCGGCCGGCGCGGGCAGCGCCGCCACCGGCGCACGACGGCCGCCGCGCACGATCTCCAGCCGGCCATCGGCGTGTTCGACGAGCGCCGTCAGGCTCTCGACCCAGTCGCCGTCGTTGCAATAGAGCACGCCGTCGATGGTGCGGATCTCGGCGTGGTGGATGTGGCCGCAGACGACGCCGTGCGCGCCGCGCCGGCGCGCCTCGTGCGCGAGCACGGTCTCGAAGTCGTCGATGTAGCTGACGGCGCGCTTGACCTTGTGCTTCAGATAGCCCGACAGGCTCCAGTACGGCAGGCCGAAGTGCGCCCGGGCGCGGTTGAACCAGCGGTTGAGCTCCAGCGCCAGCGTGTAGGCGGCGTCGCCGACGTGCGCCAGCCAGCGTGCGTGCTGCACGATGCCGTCGAACAGGTCGCCGTGCGTCACCCAGAGCACGCGGCCGTCGGCGGTCTCGTGCAGGCAGTCCTCGACGACCTCGACGCCGCCGAAGCTCAGCTCGACGTAGCGGCGCGCGAAGCCGTCGTGGTTGCCGGGCACGAAGACCACGCGCGTGCCCTTGCGTGCCTTGCGCAGGATCTTCTGCACGACGTCGTTGTGCGCCTGCGGCCAGTACCAGCTGCGCTTCAACTGCCAGCCGTCGACGATGTCGCCGACCAGGTACAGCGTCTCGCACTCCAGGTCGCGCAGGAAAGCGAGCAGCGCCTGCGCCTGGCAGCCGGGCGTGCCGAGGTGGATGTCGGAGATCCAGGCCGTGCGCACCCGCAACGGCGCGCCGTCCGCGGCGCCGTCGTGGGCGTCGGGCGGGGAGGGGGGCGCCGTCTGCATGGACCGGCATCGTCGCCGGCCGCCGTGACGCGCTGGTGACGGTCAGGGCGCGGCGCCTGCGTCGCCTTCGGCGCTCCAGGGGCGAAGCGCCGCCGGCGTGCGGAAGTCGCGGGGTGCCTCGAAGTCGGCGCGTGCGGCGCCGCGCATCGCCTCCGGCGGCTGCGGGAAGCCGCTGCGGCCGCGGTAGTCCACCGGCGGCCGGGCCGCGGCGCGCTGCAGGCGGGTGGCGACCGCGAGGTCGAGCACCGCGACGCCGGCGACGGCGGCGATCGCCACCTGGCGTCCGGGGCGCTCGCGGCCGGTCGCCAGCGTCGCCATGTCGAGCGCATCGCCGCCGACGCGGGCCCACATCCACGGCGCCGGACGGCGCGTGGACAGCAGCGCCAGCCCGGTGGCGACTTCACGCAGCCCGTAGGCGCGCACCAGGGCCGCCTGCCCGGGCAGGCCGACGCTGCGTGCCAGGCCGCGTGCGGCCACCAGTTCCACCACGCCCAGCCCGAGGCTGAACCAGCCGAGCGCACGCGAAAGCGTGCGCGCCTGTCGATGCGAAGGGACCATCTCGTGCTCCTCGGAGGTTCAGGGCTTGAGGACGACCTTGATGCAGCCGTCCTCCTTGTCGCGGAAGGTCTTGTAGAGCTCCGGCCCGTCCTCGAGCCCGGCGGTGTGCGTGACGACGAAGGACGGGTCGATCTGGCCGTCGCGGATGCGGCGCAGCAGGTCCTCGGTCCAGCGGCCGACGTGGGTCTGGCCGGTGCGCAGCGTCAGCCCCTTGTTCATCAGCGCACCCATCGGGATCTTGTCGACGAGGCCGCCGTAGACGCCGGGCACCGACAGGATGCCGCCGGGGCGGCAGACGTAGATCATCTCGCGCAGCACGTGCGGACGGTCGGTCTCCAGCATCACCGCTTGCTTGGCGCGGTCGTAGATCGAATCGATCGAACGCGTCGCGTGCGCCTCCAGGCCGACGGCGTCGATGCACTTCTCCGGGCCCTTGCCCTGGGTCAGTTCGGCCAGGCGCTCGAGCACGCTCTCCTCGTCGAAGTCGATCGTCACCGCGCCCGCCGCGGCGGCCATCGCCAGCCGCTCGGGCACGCGGTCGATGGCGATCACCTGGCGCGCGCCGAGCAGCACCGCGCTGCGGATCGCGAACTGGCCCACCGGCCCGGCGCCCCAGACGCAGACCGTGTCGGTGGGCTCGATGTCGCAGGCCACCGCGGCCTGCCAGCCGGTCGGGAAGATGTCGCCGAGAAACAGCACCTGCTCGTCGGACAGGCCGTCTGGGATCTTCACCGGGCCGCAGTCGGCGTAGGGCACACGCACGTACTCGGCCTGACCGCCCGGGTAGCCGCCGGTCAGGTGGGTGTAGCCGTAGAGGCCGGCGGTGGTGTGGCCGAACATCTTGTCGGCCAGCTTCTTGTTGCGGTTGCTGCGCTCGCAGACCGAGAAGTTGCCGCGCCGGCACTGCTCGCATTCGCCGCAGGTGATCGTGAACGGCACGACGACGCGGTCGCCGACCTTCAGCGCCTTGTTGTCGCGGCCGACCTCGACGACCTCGCCCATGAACTCGTGGCCCATGATGTCGCCGTGTTTCATGCCCGGCATGAAGCCGTCGAAGAGGTGCAGGTCCGAGCCGCAGATCGCGCAGCTGGTGACCTTCAGGATCGCGTCGCGGCCGTCTTCGATGCCGGGGTCGGGCACGGTGTCGCAGCGGATGTCGTGTTTGCCATGCCAGCAGAGGGCGCGCATCGTGGATCTCCTGCCCGAAGGCGTGGGTGGTGCCCGGCCCGCGGCAAGCGATGTGCCGCGTCAGCGCGACGGGCGCGTGTGCCAGCAGCGCCGGAACTCGGCGGCGAAGGGCGCCAGCACCAGCAGCAGCGAGGCGCCGAAGAAGGCCGCCAGATAGCCGCCGGGCAGCGGCTCGGCCTTCCAGCGCAGCGACCAGTCGGCGGCCTCGTGGCCCCGCCCGAGGGCGGCCAGCGCCTGGTCGGCGTTGAGCAGGACGATCCCCGCGAAAGCCGCCCACGGCAGCACCTGCTGCAGCCCGTGCACCAGCTGCTCGTACCACGGGATGCCGCGCCGGGCTTCGGCGTAGGCCAGGTCGGCCCAGGTCGTCAGCTCGTGGGCGACGCAGGCAGCCAGCATCAGCGCCAGCGCCGCGGCGCTGGCCTCCGCCAGCAGCGCCACCAGCACCGCGACGCCGAGTTCGGCCAGCATCGCCAGATGCAGCGCCGACTCGCGCAGCCCGGCGCTGGCCTCGATGCGCTGCACGCGGTGGCAGAGCCAGTCGGCGGCGCCGGCCAGGATCCAGACCGGCGCCAGCACGCCGAGCAGCGCGAGCTGCAGCAGCGTGCGCGTGTCGTCCACCTCAGCGCCGCAGCGCGACCAGGCCACCCAGCGCCAGCCCGACGGCGAAGCTGCCGTAGACCAGCGACAGGCTGGGGCGCGAGAGCTTGTGCTCGAAACCGGGTGTCAGCCGCCGCGGCACGAGCTGCAGGTCGACGACCGCGGCCATCGCGGTGACCGCGGCGGCGTCGGCCAGCGCGTTCATCGGCGTCGGCCGGCGGCGGCGGGCACGGATCAGGTCGTAGACCGCGGCCCACAGCATCGACGAGGCGACGTGGATCGCGGTGCCGGTGGCGGTGTGGCGCAGCGAAGGCTCGTCCTGACGCAGCGCGCGGCGCGGCCAGAGCCAGTGGCTGATCGCATTCAGCGGCGCCGACGGTGTGCTCTCTTCGCGGCCGCGCCAGACCAGCGCCACGGTCGACAGGCCAGCGGCCAGCAGGCCGTCGGTGAGGGTGTCGCGCACGGCGCTGCGCGGCGCCAGTGAGATCGTCGTCGTCATCGTTCTCTCCGTGGCCGCCTGCGGGCGGCGGAATGCCGATTGCCGGTCCGGCGGGCCGCTTTCGGCAAGCGCTGTTCCCATGCGAATCCTTCTCACCGGCAGCAGCGGCTTCATCGGCGGACGTCTGCGCGAGGCGCTCCAGGCGGCGGGCCACGAAGTCGTCTGCGCCGGCCGCCGGCCCGACGCCAGCGGTTGCTGCTTCGTCGCTGCCGACTTCGCCGGCCCGCCACCACGCTGGCCCGAACACCTGGACGGCGTCGACGCGGTCGTCAACACCGTCGGCATCTTCCGCGAGCGCCCGGGCGCCCGTTTCGCCGACCTGCACGTCGCCGGGCCGGTGGCCTTGTTCGAGGCCTGCGCCGCAGCCGGCGTGCGCCGCGTCGTGCAGCTCTCGGCGCTGGGTGCCGACGACGAGGCCGAGAGCGCCTTCCACCGCAGCAAACACGCCGCCGACCGGCGGCTGCTGGCGCTGCCGCTGGACGCCTGCGTCGTGCTGCCCTCGCTGGTCTTCGGCGAAGGTGGCGCCAGCAGCGCGGCCTTCCTCGCCTGGGCCTCGTTGCCGGTGCTGCCGCTGCCGGCCGGCGGCGGCCAGGCGATCCAGCCGGTGCACGTCGACGACGTCGTCGCGGCGCTGCTGGCGCTGCTGGCCGCACCACCGGGGCGCTGGCGTGGCCGGCGCATCGCGCTCGTCGGGCCCGAGCCGACGACGCTGGCGGCCTATCTGCAAGACCTGCGCGCGGGCCTGGGGCTGGCGCCGGCACGAACGATCGCCGTGCCGGCGCCGCTGATGGCGGCCGTGGCCGCCGCCGGCACCGGGCTGCTGGACCGCGACGCCTGGCGCATGCTGCAGCGGGGCAACACCGCCGACGCCCAGGACGTCACGACGCTGATCGGCGGCCCGCCGCGGCCGGTGGCGGCGTTCGTGCCGCCTGCGCAGGCTCCGGCCTTGCGGGCCAAGGCCGAAGCCGGCTGGACCGTGCCGCTGCTGCGCGTCGCGCTGGCCGTGCTGTGGCTGGTGACGGCCGGGGTGTCGCTGTTCGTCTTCCCGCGCGACGAGAGCCTGGCGCTGCTGGCGCGCTCGGGCGTGCCCGAGGCGCTGCAGTGGCCGGCGCTGTGCGGCGCCGCGGGCCTGGACGCGGCCTTCGGCGTCGCGACGCTGTGGCCCGGCCGCCACCGCCGGCTGTGGGCGCTGCAGGCGGCGCTGGTGCTGGGTTACACGGCGGTCATCAGCGTCGCACTGCCCGAGTTCTGGGCGCACCCCTACGGACCGCTGACGAAGAACCTGCCGATCCTCGCCCTCCTGGCGCTGCTCTGGGCGCGCGACCGCTGATGGACTACCTCGTCGCCAAGTGGCTGCACGTGCTGTCGTCGACGCTGCTCTTCGGCACCGGCGTCGGCTCGGCCTTCCACCTGCTGCTGGCCAGCCTGTCGGGGCGCACCGTCGCCGTGGCGATCGTCGCGCGCCAGGTCGTCTGGGCCGACTGGCTGTTCACCGCGACGACGGTCGTCTTCCAGCCGCTGAGCGGCTGGTATCTGCTGCGCGTGCTGCAGCTGCCGGCGTCCACGCCCTGGGTGCGCGACGCGATCGTGCTCTATGCGCTGGCGGTGGCGTGCTGGCTGCCGGTCGTCGTGCTGCAGCTGCGCATGCGCCGGCTGGCCGAGGCGGCGGCCGCGGCCGGCGTGCCGTTGCCGCCGGCCTACCGGCGCTGCCTGCTCGCCTGGGTGGCGTTGGGCTTGCCGGCTTTCGTCGCCTTCGTCGCGGTGTTCTGGCTGATGGTCGCCAAGCCGGGCTGAGCGGTCAGAGCGGGCGGCCGAGGCGTTTTTCGATCTCGCGCCGTTCCCAGTCGGCACCGAGGAAACGCGAGTCGCCCCAGAGCTTGATGCCTTGCAGCACGACCGCGACGCCCCAGCCCAGCGCCGGCCAGACCACCCAGAGGTGCTGCGGCCGCGTCAGCAGGTTGATGGCCAGCAGCATCAGGATCACGACGACATAGGTCGCGAGGTGGCCGTAGAAGGCGCGCAGGCGGCGCACCTGGCGCATCGCCAGCCGTTCCTCGGCGCTGATGCGCGGAGTGGCCGGGGCGGCGGCGGTGCCGCCGGGGAGGGGATCGAAGCTGTCAGCGGCCATCGTGGGCTCCGGGGCAGGGGCCGGCGCTTCGGCCGGCATCAGGGCGGAAAAGTCGATCTCGAAGACCGACGCCAGCGACTTCAGGGTCTCCGCGCTGGCCGGCTGGCCGCGCTCGATGCGTTGGATGGTGCGCACGCTGAGTCCGCTCAGTTCGGCCAGTTGCTCCTGCGACCAGCCACGTTGGATTCTCAGTTTCTGCACCAGCATCGTGTGTCCCTGCAATCGATGGCCGCCAGCGTGCCCGGCCCGGCGCCGGCAGGCCACGCCAGCGGCCCGACAGCGGGTGACAGTGACCCGACAGCAGCCCGACAGCGAGGTGACAAACCCACCGGACGCCGCGATGATGCCGCAGCCGACGGCGGCGCATGACGGCTGTCATCGTTCCGTCCGGCTTGGTCTGCATCAAAACCCCGGCGCCCGTCGGGCGCCTAATCAGTGGGTCGGCCGCCGTCGCGGTGGGCCGGCGAACTCACGTCAGGAGATCCGCATGGCCTCAATGTCGAACCTTTCGATCGTCAGGGCCGTCGTCCGGGAGATCCTTCCCCGCACGGGGTTGGCCTATCTGGACGGCGAAGACCAGCGCGAATGGACCGTCACCAAGAGCACGCCGGGCGCCGATTTCGCGCACTTGAGCCCGGGCGACCGGGTGGAGCTCAGCGTCGAACGCCACGACGCATGGCTGATCGTCTCGGGCTACTCCGAACTCGATCACTAGGCTCAGCCAGGGTCCAGCACCCTCAGCCGGATGCCGTCCACCGGCACGGCCGGCAGGCGCGACATCTTCAGCGCCATCACCTGCGGCGGCACGATCACGCGCATGCGCGACAACCGGCCCAGCGCCAGCCGCATCAGCTGCGCCGCCAGGTCCTCGCCGGGACAGCGATGCCCTCCGGCGACGTCGCCGCCCCCTTGCGGCAGGAACTCGTAAGGCCCGGGACGCCGCTGCAACCACCGCTCGGGAAGGAAGGCCTGCGGCTCGCGCCAGATGCGCGGGTCGTGATGGGTCCCGAAGACGTCCAGCAGCACCCGCCGCCCGGCCGGGAAGTGCAGCCCGCACCAGTCGAAGTCCTCGCGCACGCGGGCGACGATCGCCGGGAAGAACGGGTAGTGGCGGCGGATCTCGTCGATGAAGGCTGGCGCCAGGTTCTCGCCGTCGGGTGACGCGAGCGTCGCGCGCCAGGCCGGGAAACGCTGCAGCGCGTGGGCGACGAAGCTGATCCAGACCGAAACCGCGACCACCGGCCGCAGCAGGTTCAGCAGTTCGACGGCTGCCGTGTGCACCGGCAGCGGCCGGCCGTCGAGGTCGCGGTAGGCCGCGATGACCTGCGCCGCGCAGCCCGGCGGCAGCGCGACGCGGCCGGCCCGGGCGTCCTCGACCAGCGCCATCAGCCAGGCTTCGGCGCGTGAACGCGCCCAGCGCGCGCGCAAATGGGCGACAGGGCCGGCCGCGGCCTCGTCGAACAGGGCGACGAGCTGGCGCGTGCGCCGCGCGACCTCGGCCTCGGGCAGCGGCACGCCGGCGCAGCGGCAGGCGGCGCGGGCCAGCAGCGGCTGCACCTCGCGGTACAGCGTCACCGGGTGCGGCGCCCCGGCCCAGCCGGCGGCCGCACGGTCCCATTCCTCGCCGGCGATCTCGATCAGCGAGCGCACGCTGTCGGCACCGGTCAGGCCGACGAGCAGCGCCTTGCGCACGCGGTGCGCGTCGCCGTCCAGCGTCTGCACGCCGTCGCGGCCGAACAGCGTCGCCTTCAGCGGCTCGGGCGCAGCGCCGGCGCGCAGGAAGCGGCTCTCGTCGTAGAACAGCTCGGCGGCCAGCGGCCCGGACATGCAGATCGTCGGCCGCAGCAGCAGCCGGGTCTGGAAGGCGTCGGCGCCCAGCGTGGCGCAGCCGCGCGCGATGAAGCGGTAGGGGTCTGCCAGCCAGGCCAGCGTGTGGTCGAAGCCGGGCAGGCGCGGCACCGGGGCCGTGGTGGAACGGGTGGCCAGCGGGGGCAGGACGTGCGGCATCGGGCGCTTCGTGAGGGGCTGTAACACCCTCGGGGCAAGCGCCGTGCGCGCCGGCCGCTCAACCTCCGCGATCCGGGCGGGGCGGCGGCTCGCCGCGCACCTCGGCCTGCACCGAGCGGCGGCCTTCGCGCCGCGCCCGGGTGACCTTGCGGTACTGGTAGAGGCCGAACACCAGCGCGATCAGCAGCGTGATCGCGAACAGCGCGGGAACGAGTCCGACGTCCATGGGGCACTCCCTGAAGTTGCCGCCGTGGCGGCAAGCCCGGTGCCCGCGTTCAGGCGTCGCGCAGCGCCGCCTCGCCGGCCGGCAGCCAGCGCAGCAGCTGCGCGTACAGGCGCTCGGCGGCCACCGGCTTGGCGAGGTGGTCGTTCATGCCCGCGGCCAGGCAGGCCTCGCGGTCCTCGCCGAAGGCATTGGCGGTCATCGCGATGATCGGTACGCGGCCGCCGCCAGGCAGGGCGCGGATCGTGCGTGTCGCCTGCAGGCCGTCGAGCACCGGCATCTGCACGTCCATCAGGATCGCCGCGTAGGCCGTCGTGCCGGCGCGTTCGACGGCCTGCTGGCCGTCGGCCGCCAGGTCGACGACGAGGCCGGCGCACTCGAGCAGCTCCTCGGCGACGAGCTGGTTGATCTCGTTGTCCTCGGCGACCAGCACGCGCGCGCCGGCGTGGCGGCGGCGCAGCAGCGCCTCGAGGTCCTCGTCGGCGTCGGGCGCGGCCTCGGCGGCACGCGGCGCCCCGTCGTCGCCCGGCTCCAGCTGCACCTCGACGCTGAAGGTGCTGCCCTGGCCGGGCACGCTGTGGACCTCGATGCGGCCCTTCATCAGCTCGACGAGGTGGCGGCAGATCGCCAGCCCGAGGCCGGTGCCGCCGTAGCGCCGAGTCGTCGAGCTGTCGGCCTGCTCGAAGGGGTCGAAGAGCAGCGCTTGGCGCTCGGGTTCGATGCCGATGCCGGTGTCCGAGACCTCCAGCCGCAGCCGCGGCGCCTGTGGGTCGCGGCGGTCCAGGCTGCAGTCCAGCCGCACCTCGCCGCGGTCGGTGAACTTGACCGCGTTGCCCAGCAGGTTCAGCAGCAGTTGGGCGATGCGCGTCGGATCGCCGCGCAGCCGGGCGCCGCCGGCGCGGTTGTCGACGACGAGCACCAGCCGCTTCTCGGCGGCGAGGTCGGCGACCATGCCGCGCGTGTGCTCGACGAGTTCGTCGAGTGCGAAGTCGACGCGTTCCAGCGTCAGCTTGCCGGACTCGATCTTGGACAGGTCCAGCACGTCGTTGACCAGCGACAGCAGGTGGTCGACGGCGCGTGCGATGACCGACAGCGAGCGCTGCTGCGTCGGCGTCGCCTCGCGCTGCAGCAGGTGCACCATGCCGGTGATCGCGTTCAGCGGCGTGCGGATCTCGTGGCTCATGTTGGCCAGGAACGCGGTCTTGGCGCGGCTGGCGTCCTCGGCCTTGCGCGTGCGTTCGGCGACCAGCGCCTCGAGGTGGTTTCGGTGGCGCTCGAGCTCGCCGACGATGCGCCGGCGCTCGGTCGTGTCGCGCAGTAGGCCCAGCACCGCGGGCCGGCCCTGGTGCTCGAAGCGCGCGGCGCGCAGTTCCATCCAGACGCGGTGGCCGTCGCGGTGCAGCAGCGCGACGTCGTACTGGCGCTCGGGCTCGGGCGCGGCCGGCGTCAGGCGCTGGCGATAACGTTCCAGCCAGGTGCCCAGCGACTCCGGCGCGACGACGGTGTCGAAGCGCCGGCCCTCGAACTCCAGCCGGCCGTAACCCAGCAGCGTCGGCAGCGCCGGGTTGACGAAGACGAAACGCTCGTCCTGGGCGACGAACAGGCCGTCGCCGAGCGAGCCGACGATCGTGCGGTTGAAGGCTTCGCTCTGCGCCAGCGCGCGCATCGCCCGCTCGGCGTCGTGGCGGCGCTGCAGGTCCTGCAGGCAGCGTTCGATGGCCGGCGTCAGGCGCGCCATGCGGTCCTTGAGCACGAAGTCGGCGACGCCGCGGTGCAGCAGATCGACCGCCAGCTCCTCGCCGATCGTGCCGGTGACGAGGATCACCGGGACCTCGGGCAGGCGCTCGCGCACCAGGGCCAGCGTGGCGTCGAAGTCCAGGCCGGGCAGTGAATGGTCGACCAGCACCACCTGCCAGCCGCTTTCGGCGAGCGCGGCGCGCACCGCCTCGGGCGAGGCCGCGCGCCGGCAGTCGGCGCCCATGCCGTGTTGGCGCAGCTGGCGCCGCACCAGTTCGTAGTCGGTCTCCAGGTCCTCGATGACGAGGATGCGGTCGGCCACGCCCAGCGGCGGCGGCGTCGGGACGTTCATCTCAACCCCGTGTCAGCGGTTCGTTGGTGGCCAGCCAGTAGACGCCGAGGCTGGCGACACGCTCGGCGAACTCGCCGAAGTCCACCGGCTTGCGCACGAAGCTGTTGGCGCCGCCTTCGTAGCAGGCCAGGCGGTCGGTGTCCTCGTCGCTGGAGGTCAGCACGACGATCGGCAGCGTGCGCGTGCGGGCGTCGGCGCGCAGGCGCTGCAGGACCTCGACGCCGGTCAGCCGGGGCAGGCCGATGTCCAGCAGCACGACGGTCGGCAGCTCGGGGCCGGCGCGGCCGGCGAACTCGCCTTCGCGGAACAGGTAGTCCAGCGCCTGCTGGCCGTCGCGCACGACGTCGACGCGGTTGGCGACCCGGGCCCGGTTGAGCGCCCGCAGCGTCAGCAGTTCGTCCTGCGGGTTGTCTTCCACGAGCAGGATCACGCGTTCGCTCATGCCGTCGCTCCTTCGTTCACATCGGCCCGCGGCCGCTCCGGCAGGGTGAAGCGGAAGCGGGCGCCCCGGCCCGGGCTGCCTTCGGCCTCGATGCGCCCGCCGTGCCGGTGGACGATGCGCTGCACCGTCGCCAGCCCGATGCCGAGGCCGGGGAACTCGTCCTGGCGGTGCAGCCGGGCGAAGGCCTTGAAGAGCCGCCCGGCATGCGCCATGTCGAAGCCGGCGCCATTGTCCTCCACGCAGATCCAACGCGTGCCGTCATCGATGAGCGAGAACAGCCGGATGTGCGCCCCGGCGCACCCGGCGGTGTACTTCCAGGCGTTGCCGACGAGGTTGTTGACCAGCGCCGCCAGCATGCGCCGGTCGCCGGCGACGACGAGCCCGGGTTCGATCTCGACGGCCACATCGCGCCCCGGTTCGGCACGGCGCAGCTCGGCCACCGTCAGCTCGGCCAGCGCCGACAGATCCACCGGCGCCACCGACAGCGCGCCGCGCAGCGTGCGCGACAGCGTCAGCAGGCCTTCGACCAGGTCGCCCATGCGCTGGCCGGCGAGCACGATCTGGTCGAGGTAGCCGCGCGCCGGCGGCGGCAGCTCGGCGCCGTGGTCTTCGATCAGCGCCTGCGAGAAGCCGGTCATCGCGCGCAGCGGCGCCCGCAGGTCGTGCGAGACGGCGTAGGCGAAGGCGTCGAGCTCGGCGTTGGCGCCCTGGAGCTCGGCGGTGCGCGCGGCGACACGCGCCTCGAGCTGGGCGTTGAGCTCGCGCAGCGCCGCCTGGGCCTGGCGCTGCTCGGTGATGTCGTGCAGCACGACCTGCACGCCGCGGCCTTCGGCCAGCGCCAGGCCGATCGCCGTCGACTCGACCTCGGCAACGCCGCCGTCCAGCCGCCGGATGCGGTGCTCCAGCGTCGGCGTCGGCGCGTCGCCGGGCTGCAGCGCGGCCTGCTGGCGCTGGCGCAGCGCCGCCAGCGCGGCGTCGTCGGCGTGGAACAGGGCCGCGGTGTCCAGGCCGACCAGCGCGTCGGCGTCGGGCGCGCCGAACAGGCGCACGCAGGCCTGGTTGGCGATCAGCAGGTGGTCCTCGATCGCGAGGTAGATCGCCACCGGCGCGTCGCGGAACAGCGTCTCGTAGCGCGCCGTCGCGAGCTGCTGCTCGGCCAGCCGCCGCGACAGCGTGTCGTGCAGCCGGCGCAGCGCGTGCGCGACCTCGGCAACCTCGTCCTCGCGTTGGGGCGGGATCGCGGCGAACTGCGGCGGCTGGTCGTGCACGACCCGCAGCGCGGCCGCCGACAGCTCGGCGATCGGCCGCGCGACACGCGCCGCCAGCCACAGGCTCAGCAGCATGAAGGCCGCCGTGCCGAGCACGCCCTGGATCAGCAGCCGGCGCGACATCTCGACGGCCGGCCGGAAGGCGAGCTCCGCCGGCTGGCGCAGCAGCACGACGAGCCCCGAAGCGCCTTCGCCGCCGGGGCTGCGCTCCCAGTCGCTCAGGTACTCGCCTTCGCCGGGCCACGACGCCAGGCCGGGCTCGGCCTCGGGGTCGGGCGGCACCGCGGGCGGCTTGTCCAGCCAGGCCGGCGGGCCGAGCAGCACGCGGCCGTCGCGGTCGAGCACCGCGCTCTCGATGCCGTTGTCGACGTTCAGGTCGTTCTTCAGCGAGCTGTGCAGCTCGCGCAGCCAGTCCCAGCGCAGCCGCGCGACGAGCACGCCGATCGGCCGGCCGACCGTGTCGGTCATCGGCAGGCCCATGTCGATGAGCTGCGGCGGCTGGCCGTCGACCAGCCCCAGGCTGGCGGTCAGCGCGCCGGCCGGGCGTCGGGTGCCGATCCAGGGCGCACGCGTGGCGGGCTCGAACCACGGTTCGGCGTGCAGGTCGTTGCCTTCGAGCAGGGCGTTCGTCGCCACCTGCACGCGGCCGTCGGGCGCGACGATGGCGATCCATGCGAAGGCCGGCTGCTGCGCGCGCAGGCCTTCGAGCAGCATGCGCGCGTCGCCGGGCTCGGACAGGCCGCTGGCCAGCAGCGGCTGCTCGGCGGTGGCCTGCAGCTGCTCCAGGCGCTGGCGCAGCGCGCTGTCGAGCACACGCGCCAGCAGCAGCGCCTCGCGGCGCATCGAGTAACCCTGCTGCTCGACGAGCTGGCCGCGCTGCACGACGCCGACGACGGCCGCCGTCAGCAACGCCAGCGCCAGGCCGCTGCCGCCCAGCAGCAGCGCGAAACGCGCGCGCAGGCTGCGTCTGGGGTCCGTCCAGCGCGGCAGCATCGTGCTCAGCGCCCCCCGTAACCGGCGGCGCGCAGCTCGCGCTCGGCCGTCGCCTGCGCGGCGCGCAGCGCCTGGTCGACGCTGACGCGCCCGGTCAGCGCCGCGGCGAGCTGCTGGCCTATGGCCACGCCGATGGTCTGGAACTCGGGGATCGCCGCGTACTGGATGCCGCGGTACGGGCTGCGCGGCAGCGTCGGCTCGTCGGGGTCGGCGCTGTCGATCGCCTTGCGTTCGGCGGCGGCGAAGGCACCGGCGACACGCTGGAACTGCGGGTGCTCGTAGGTCGAGCGCCGGGTGTCGGTGGGCACCGCGGCCCAGCCGCGTTCACGGGCGACGAGCTCGGTGTAGGCCTTGGAGGTCGCCCAGGCGGCGAAGCGCCGCGCCTCCTGCGGGTGCTCGCTGGTCGTCGGCACGGCCAGCGACCAGGTCCACAGCCAGTTGGCGCCCTTGGCGGTCACCGCACGCGGCGCCTGGGCGAAACCGACGCGGCCGGCGACGCGGCTGTTCGTCCGGTCGTCGAGAAAGCCGGCGGCGATCGTCGCGTCGACCCACAGCGCGCAGCGGCCGGCGCGGAACAGCCCCAGCAACTCGTTGTAGCCGTTGGCCGCCGAGCCCGGCGGGCCGAAACGCTGCAGCAGCTCGACGTACAGCGAGACCGCGTCGCGCCAGGGCTTGCTGTCGAGCTGCGGGCGCCAGTTCAGGTCGGCCCACTGGCCGCCGAAGGCGTTGGCCATCGTCATCACCAGCGCGAGGTTCTCGCCCCAGCCGGCCTTGCCGCGCAGGCAGATGCCGTAGACGCCGGCGGCCGGGTCGTGCAGGCGCTCGGCGGCCTCGCGCACCTGGCGCCAGGTCGGGCGCTCGGGCAAGCGGATGCCGGCGCGTTCGGTCAGGTCGCGGCGGTAGTAGAGCATCGAGCTCTCGCCGTAGAACGGCGCGGCGTAGAGCCGGCCGTCCTGCGTCAGCCCGGCGCGGATGGCCGGCAGCAGGTCGGCGAAGTCGTAGTCGGGCGGCGGGTCGATCGGCCGCAGCCAGCCGCGGCGGGCCCAGATCTGGGTCTCGTACATGCCGATCGTCAGCACGTCGTAGCGCGAGCTGCCGCGCGCCATGTCGGTGGACACACGCTGGCGCAGCGTCGCTTCCTCCAGCGTCACCCAGCGCACGCGGATGTCGGGATTGGCACGCTCGAAATGCGGCGTCAGGCGCTGCATCTCGATCATGTGCTCGTTGTTGACGGTGGCGACGACGATCTCGGTGGCGCCGAGCGCGGGCAGCGCCCACGCCGCCAGCCAGCATCCGAGTGCCGCGATCCGCCTCCTCATCGAGTCCCCCGCCGACGGCTGCAGCCGCCTGTCGGCGCGCATGTTCGCCGGGCGCGGGCAAATCCGCAACAAGACCGCGCCGCAGGCATCCCCCTTGCCCCGTGTAACGGCTCGCATCCTGCGGGCGACGATCAGTGCGAGGCAGCCATGACGACCAGGGGGCGCGTCCCGAACGACGCGATGGTGGATCTGATGTCCGGTGGCGACGAGGCCGAGGCGCTGTTCGAGGCCTGGCTGGCCGAGGGCCCGCCGCGAAAGCCGCTGCCCCCGGTGCAGGTCGAGATCGGCCCGCCGAAACCCGGCGCCGCGCCGCCGGCCGCCGCGGACGACGGCGGCAAACCGGGGCCGGCCTCGTGGCGGGATCCCGCGGCCGGCCAGCCGCGGCGTCCCGGCTGAGCGCGGCTCAGCGTTCGAGCGCGCCCAGCGCGCGCAGCACGTCCCAGCAGGCGCCCATGTCGTGGTAGTCGGTCTTGCCGGCCGGGCTCTTCTCGTCGGTGAGCTTGCGGTTGTCGGCGCCGAGGATGCGGTACCAGGCGCCGTGCTCGTGGTCGACGAAATGGCGCCAGACGTAGGCCCAGAGACGCTCGTACCAGCCCCAGTAGCGCGCGTCGTCCAGCCGCACCGCCAGCCAGGCCGCCGCGGCCAGGCTCTCGGCCTGCACCCAGTGGTACTTGTCGCCGTCGCAGACGCTGCGGTCGGGCCCGAAGCCGTAGACCAGGCCGCCGTGCGCCGCGTCCCAGCCGTGCGCCAGCGCGGTGTCGAACCAGCGTGGCGCGGTTTCGGCCAGCCAGGCCGGGGCGGCGTCGCCGAGCCGGGCCAGGAGCTGCAGCAGCAGCTTGGCCCATTCGGTCAGGTGGCCGACCTGGAAACCCCAGGGACGGAAGATGTTGCTGCGGTCGAAACGGTTGTAGTCCCAGTCGATCATCCAGGGGCCGTCGCCCTGGCGCCGCCAGTGCTCCCAGATCAGCCCGCCGCCGCAGAGCGCGAGGCGCTGCGTGACGGCCTGTGCCAGGTCCAGCGCCCGCTGCAGGTGGCGCGCTTCGCCGGTCGCTTCGTGCGCGGCCAGCATCGCCTCGCAGGCGTGCATGTTGGCGTTCTGGCCGCGGTACGGCGACAGCTGCCAGCCGGCGTCGGCCTCGTCGGCGTAGAGCCCGGCCGACGGCTCCCAGAAACGCCGCTCCATCAGCGCCACGGTGTCGTCGAGGCCGGCACGTGCCTCCTCGACGCCGGCCATCAGCGCGTGGGCGTGCGCCAGCAGCACGAAGGCCAGGCCGTAGCAGTGGTTGGTGGCGTCGGCAACCGTGGCGCGGCCTTCGTGCCAGTCCAGCGTCCAGGCGTAGCCGCCGTTCGGCTGGCGGTGGGCTTCATGCAGGAAACGCAGGCCGTGGCGCACGAGTTCGCGGTCGGGCTCGCTGCCGAAATGGCGTGCCGCCAGCGCGTGCACGACGACGAAACGCGTGCTGCTGACGAGGTGGCGCGTGCGCCGGTCGTAGACCGTGCCGTCGTCGCGGAAGAAGTGGAAGAAGCCGCCGCTGGCGTCGACGGCGCGGCCGGCATAGAAGGCGAGCGTGTCGCGGATGTGGCCTCGCAGGAACTCGGGCGAACGGAAGTCGGGCATCGCGCGGCCGTCGGGCGCGGCGGGTACTACGGTGTCGGACATCGGCAGACTCTGACGGCGAGGACGCGACGATACGACGGCGCTGCGGTGCTGCGAAGAGGGCGTGCCGGCTTCAAGCCGAGCGCGGCAGCGCATCGTCGAGGCGGGCGTGCAAGGCCTGCAGGATGCCCAGCGCGTCGGCCAGCACCTCGGCCGGCAGGCTGGCCCCGAGGCGTGCATTCCAGGCCTCGTGCAACGCTGACGCGCGGGCGTGAAGACGCTGGCCGGCGGCGCTGAGGCCGTAGTGCGGCGAGCGCCGGTGGCGCGGGTTGGGCTGGGCACCGAGCAGGCCGTCGCCGGCGAGCAGGTCGAGCTGCTTCTGCACGCCCTGGCGCGTCAGGCCCAGCGTCTGCGCGAGCTGCGGCGCCGATTGCGGCTCGCCGGCGCGCACGAGGGTGTCGAGCACCTGCCAGCGGGCGCCGGTCAGGCCCAGCGGCTCCAGCAGCGTGTCGACGCGCGCCAGCCGGCGTGTCTCCAGGCGGAACGCGGCGGCCATCAGGTCCGAAACGAGCGTCGTCGGGTTGCTGCGGATCTGCCTCATTTTGGTGCTCTCTGGCATGCCAACTAGTTTCCAATAATGACAACCGGCAGTCAATGTTGCCCAGGCCTTGTGCGCCCCCGCGTCCCGAGTTTGTCCAGGCTCAGATCGCCGCTGTCGAGGACACGATTCGATTCAACTTTTCCTCCGTGATGACGATACGCGAGCATGACCGTCGCCCGGCCCGGCGGCGCCGATTTCGAATCGATCGTCAGAACACATGCTCCGTTTCCTCCGACGTTTCACGCTCCGCACCCGACTGCTGGCCTCGATGGCCGTCCTGACCGCCGCCTTGCTCGGCCTCGGCGCCTGGGGGGTGGTCGAGAACCGGATCGTCACGCAACGCACCGCGGCGCTGTTCGACAGCGCGCAGCAGGGTTCGGACGCCGTCGCGCGGCTGCGCGAATCGCTGGCCAACCTGCGCCGGCTGCAGGCCGACGCCATCGCCTCGGGTTCCAACCCGGTCGAGGTCGAGCGCCTGGTGGGCCTGTGGAAGGCCGAGGCCGAGCAGGTCAAGAAGCTCGACGCCGAGCTGAAGAAGATCGATTCGGAAAACACGACGATCGAGGCGCTGGTCAAGCAGCAGCTCGGGCAGCTGGAGCAGTACACCGGCATCGTTGGCCCGCTGCTGGACAAGCTGCAGTCGGCGGTGCTGGACAGCGCTGGCGCGCTGGCCTATGCCGAGACCGCCGAGGAGCACGTCGTCGCGCTGCGCACGACGGCCGACGCGATGCTGAAGGCCAGCCAGTCGCGCCAGGCGCAGATCCGCGGCGAACTCGCCGACGCCTCCGAACTGGCCGCCAACCTGCGGCTGGGCTTGACGGTGCTGGCCGTAGTCGTGCTGCTGCCCGCGCTGTGGCTGACGCTGCGTTCGGTCTGCGAGCCGCTGCAGGACGCCGCCGCCGCCGCCGACCGCATCGCCCGCGGCGACCTCGGCCAGGACCTGACCACCGAAGGCCAGGACGAGACCGCGGCGCTGCTGCGCTCGCTGCAGCAGATGCAGCTCGCGCTGCGCCGCCTGGTCGGCCAGGTGCGCGAGTCGGCCGAGTCGATCCAGACCGCCAGCGGCGAGGTCGCCGCCGGCAACGCCGACCTCAGCCAGCGCACCGAGGAGCAGGCCAGCAACCTGCAGCAGACCGCCTCGTCGATGGAGATGCTGACCGACTCGGTGCGCCACAACGCCGACTCGGCGCAGCGTGCCAACGAACTCGCCAGCGACGCCGCCGGCGCCGCCGCGCAGGGCGGCCAGGTGGTCGGCCAGGCGGTGACGACGATGCACGACATCGCCGCGTCGTCGCAGAAGATCGCCGAGATCATCTCGGTCATCGACGGCATCGCCTTCCAGACCAACATCCTGGCGCTGAACGCCGCCGTCGAGGCGGCGCGCGCCGGTGAACAGGGCCGCGGCTTTGCCGTGGTCGCCGGCGAGGTGCGCTCGCTGGCCCAGCGCAGCGCCGAAGCGGCGCGCGAGATCAAGACGCTGATCACGGCCAGCGTCGAGCGTGTCGAATCGGGCACGCGCCAGGTCAGCGATGCCGGCGACGCGATGCAGGAGATCGTCGGCAAGGTCGAACGTGTCAGCCAACTGATCCACGACATCTCGGGCGCGACGACCGCGCAGTCGCGCGACATCGGCCAGGTCGGCGACGCCGTCGGCCAGCTCGACCGCGTGACGCAGCAGAACGCCGCGCTGGTGGAGCAGAGCGCCGCCGCGGCCGAGAGCCTGCGTGCCCAGGCCTCGCGGCTGGCCGAAGTGGTCAGCGTGTTCCGCGTCTGAACCTTCGGCGGGCTTGACGCCGGTCAGTCCGGCGTCGCTTCGCCCGTTGCGCGGCCCCGGTCCGGTCCCGGGTTTGCTTGGCAGCCGGCATGCACCCGCATGCCGCCGCCTTTGTCGGACTCCCGACATCCGCTCCCGCCCCGGCCGCGCCGCCGGCGGGCTTCGTGCCCCGCCGGCTCGCGCGCGGGCAGGTGCTGTGCGCGCCGGGCGACGGCCGCAACCTCGTCTTCTTCGTCGCCAGCGGCCGGCTGCGTGTGCACCTCAGCGGCACCAGCCGCGAGCTGACGCTGGCCTTCCTGGAGCCGGGCGACGTCTATTCGACGCATTCGCCGGCCTGGGTGACGGCAGCGGCGGCGGCCACCGTCTGGACCATCGACACCCGCGCCTTCCTGCAGCGCCTGCACGACGACCCGGCGCTGCTGCCGCCGGTGATGGCGGTGCTGGGCCGGCTGCTGACCGGCGCCGTCGGCCTCGTCGAGGACCTCGCCTTCCGCGAAGTGCCGGCGCGGCTCGCGCGGTTCGTGCTCGGGCTGGCGCAGCGCCGCGGCGAACGCGCGGGCGAGGCACTGCTGGTGCCGCTGGACCTGAGCTTCGAGGACATCGCCAGCCTGCTGGGCAGCACGCGGCAGACGGTGTCGGCGGTGGTCAGCCAGTGGCAGCGCGAGGGCGTGCTCGAACGCCGCGGCCGGCGCTGCCTGCGCATCCCGTCGGCCGAGGCGCTGCGGGCGCTGGAGGCCATCGCCGGCCGCGGCGACGCGCCGTGAACGTCGCCTGGCCGACGGACGCGTGCGCCCGATTCGCGCCACCATCCCGCCCAGTCCCCACCCGGAGCCGACATCCGTGAGCCACTCTCCCTGCGACGACTGCCGCAAGACCGACCGCTACGTCAGCTTCGCCGGCATCGACTGCGCCGGCAACGCGCGGCGCATCATCGAGATTATCGACACCCACCTGGCCGTCCCGGGCCGGCGCGACCGGTTCTGGGACTACTTCGACCGCAAGCGCCAGGGCGGCTCGGGCCCGCGGCCCGACGACCTGTTCCTCGTGCACTCGCACCTCAACCAGATCCGCGAATACTTCGAGGCCTGGGCCGACGAGCCGGCGATCGCGCTGCTCGACCGTGTCGAGGAGGAGTGCTGCTGAAGATGCACGCCGCGTGCAGATCTGCACGGTGAAAACGGCGTTCATTTGGAAACAGCATAAATGCGAGAAACAAATAATCCGATTCCACGAACTGCCAGGTTTGAACGGCCTCCGTTCGTGGAAAGGATGTCTCGTGCTCGCATTGCTCGACCGATGGTCTTTGTCGCGCAAGCTGACGCTGATCGGGGTTCTCGCCTTCGCCTTGCTCGTCGTGCCCGGCACGCTGGCGGTGACCTCCGCCGTGGAGCAGGTTCGCCAGGCGAAACATGAGCTGCAAGGGCTGGCGCCGGCGACGGCGCTGATGCAGCTGGCGCGGCTGACCGCGCAGCACCGGGGCCTGTCGAACGCGGCGCTCGGCGGCAATGCGCAGGCCGAGGCGCAGCGTGCCGCGGTGCGGCAGAAGATCGACGCCGCGCTGGTGCAGGCGCACGACGCGCTGGCGACCCTGGGCGACGCCGGGCTCGACCAGCGGCTGGCGCAGATCACCGGCGCCGAACGCGAGCTGGCCGACACCGTCGCCGCCCGCGGTGTCGACGCGGCGAAGAGCTTCGCGCGCCACACCGAGCTGGTCGACCGCCAGCTGGCCTTGCTGTACGACGTCACGGCGGTTGCCGAGATCGTGCTGCACCCGGTGGCCTCGGGCTTTTTCCTGCAGGACGCGACGCTGAACCATCTGCCCGACCTGTCCGAACTGCTCGGCCAGTTGCGCGGCACCGGCATGGGGCTGCTGGTGCGCGGCGAGGCGACACCGGCGCAGCGCGCGCGGCTGGCCGGCCTGGTGGAGCGGGTGCGCGGCGTCAACGGCGAACTCGGCCGGGCCTTCCAGCACGCGCTGGAGGCCGACCCGGCGCTCGCCGGCACGCTGGGCGAGCGCGCGCAGGCGGCGCACCAGGCCGTCGAACAGGGCCTGGACTTCGTCGTCCACGAGGTCGTCGACGCTCCGGTGCTGAACCACCCCAGCGCCGACTGGTGGCAACGCACGACCGAGGTCATCGACCTGCAGTACGCGCTGGCCGAGGTGGCCGTCGGCGCGCTGCAGTCCGACCTGGAGCATTACGCCAGCACACGTGCCGCCCGCCTGGGCTGGGCGCTGGCGTTGCTGGTGCTGCTGGGCGCGGCGACCGCCTGGCTGATGTGGCAGATCGCGCGCCGCAGCGCACGCTCGCTGGAGACGGCGATCGAGGCCGCCAACGCCGTCGCCGCCGGCGACCTCGGCCGGCGCCTGCCGCTGCCGCCCGAGAGCGCGCGCGACGAAGGCCAGCGCATGCTGCGGGCGATGCACGCGATGTGCGCCCAGCTCGTCGGCCTGGTCGGCACGGTGCGCGACAACGCGGCGCAGATCGCCACCGCCAGCAGCGAGATCGCCAACGGCAACGCCGACCTGAGCGCGCGCACCGAGCAGCAGGCCGCCAGCCTGCAGCAGACCGCGGCCAGCATGGACCAGATGACCGCCACCGTCGCCCAGACCTCCGAGCACGCCCATCAGGCCAGCCGCATGGCCACGGCGGCGGCCGAGGCCGCCGGCCGCGGCGGCGATGTCGTGCAGCGCGTCGCTTCGACGATGGCCGAGATCGAGGCCGGCTCGCGCCGCATCGGCGACATCGTCGGCACGATCGACTCGATCGCCTTCCAGACCAACATCCTGGCGCTGAACGCCGCCGTCGAGGCCGCGCGTGCCGGCGAGCACGGGCGCGGCTTCGCCGTCGTCGCCTCCGAGGTGCGCGCGCTGTCGCAGCGCAGCGCCGAGGCCGCGCGCCAGGTGCGTTCGCTGATCGCCGCCAGCAGCACCGCCGTCGACGCCGGCGGCACGCTGGCGCGCTCGGCCGGCGAGGACATGCAGGCCATCGTCGAGCAGGTGCGACGCGTGGCGGCGCTGATCGCCGAGATCACCGCCGCCAGCGGCGAGCAGACCGTCGGCATCGGCCAGGTCAACACCGCCGTCGGCGACCTAGACCGCACGACGCAGCAGAACGCCGCGCTGGTCGAGCAGAGCGCTGCGGCCGCCGACAGCCTGCGCCAGCAGGCGGCGCGGCTGGCCGAGGCGGTGGGCGCCTTCCGGCTCTAGCCCTCCGGCCGGGAACGCGCTTTGCCGCGTCGCCCGGCTATGCCGAGCCGGCCCACGCCGTCCTCCCGGACTTCCTGTCGTTCTCGGGCCCCCGAACCTTTGCCGGCGCGGGTGGCATGGCCGTGAACCCTGCGCTGCGTGCGCTGCCGCTGCGCGCCTACCTGCGGCGCCTGATCTGGTGGTGCATGTTGCCGACGCTGCTGCTGGCCGTCGGCCTGGGACTGCACGGCATCCTGGCGGCGCGTGATGCCCAGGACCACCAGGCCGAAGCGCTGGCGCGTGGGCTGGCCTCGGCCGTCGACCAGCACCTCGCTGCCCGGCTGGGTGCGCTGGCGGTGCTGGCCGAGTCGGCCGATGACGGCGACGACCCCGAGGTCCTGTACCGCGCGGCGTCGAGTTTCCGGCGCTCCTTCGGCGGCCAGGTCGCGCTCAGCGAAGCCGACCACCATCTCGTCTTCCACACATTGCGGCCTTACGGCAGCCCGCTGCCGGCGATGTCCGAACCGGCGCGCGCGCTCGCACGGCGCGTGAGCACCCTGCGCCGCGCGATCGTCAGCGACGCCTTCCACGGCAGCGTCGCCGGGCGCGACGTCGTCGCCGTGCTCGCGCCGCTGGCGGCGAAGGGGGCGGCGCCGGTGCCGCTGCTGTGGTCGACGCTGGAGCCTTCGGAGCTCGCCGCCTGGCTGGGCACGGCGCCCCGGCCCGAAGGCACGCTGCTGGCGCTGCTCGACGGCGGCGGCCGCGTGCTCGCCGGCGATGCCGCGGTCGGCACGCCCGGCGGCGAACACCGCTTCGTCGGCCGCAGCAGCCTGTCGGGCTGGAGCGTCGTCGTGCAGGTGCAGCGCGGCCGCGAGCAGGCCGCGGCGGTGACGGCGGCGCAATGGCTGGTGCTGGCGATGGCCGCCGCCGCGCTCAGCGGCCTGCTCGGCGGCGCCGTCGCCAGCCGGCCGCTGTCGCGCGGGCTGGACGCGCTGGTCGAACGCCGCGGCCCGCCCGACGCGCGGCCGATCGCCGAGATCGAGGCCGTGCGCCGACGGCTCGACGAAGCCGAGCAGGCGCGGGTCGGCGCGCTGGCCGAACTCGGGGAGCAGCGGGCGCTGCTGCGAAGGGTCGTCGACAGCATGAACGACATCGTCGTGCTGACCGACGCCGAGCGCCGCATCCGCCTCGTCAACCAGGCCTTCATGCGCCAGTTCGGTTACGCCGCCGAGGAGGTGATCGGCCGCACGACGCAGTTCCTCTACGCCGACCCGGCGCAGTACGGCTTTCTCGCCGAGGAGCGCCTGCCGCCCGAGCGGCCCGCCGCCGGCGCGACCTACGAGATGCGCTACCGCCGCCGCGACGGCAGCAGCTTCTGGGCCGACACCGACGCGGTGCGCCTGAGCGGCGAGGACGGGCGGCCCAGCGGCATGCTCGGCGTGATGCGCGACGCCTCGCAGCGCCGCAACGCCGAGCAGCGGCTGCGCCAGTCGGCGGCACTGCTGTCGGCCTTCGTCGAACACGCGCCGCACAGCATCGCGCTGTTCGACGCCGGCATGGTCTGCCTGGCGGCCAGCGCCCGCTGGCGACGCGATTTCGGCGTCGGCACCGAGGTCGTCGGCCGCTCGCACTACGAGATCTTCCCGGACCTGCCGCCGTCGTGGCACGAGGTGCACGTCCAGGCGCTGGCCGGCCAGCCGCAGGGCAACGAGCGCGAGCTGTGGACGCGCGCCGACGGCTCGCGCATGTGGCTGACCTGGGCCGTCGTGCCCTGGCGCGGCGAGGACGGCGCCGTCGGCGGCGTGATCATCTCGACCGAGGACATCACGGTGCGTGTCGCCTCGGCCGAGGCGCTGCGCGAGAGCACCGAACGCTTCGAGCGTGTGTTCCGCCACAGCCCGATCGCGATCGCCATCGCCGACAGCCGCGACGGCCGCATGGTCGACGCCAACCCGGCCTTCGAGACCTTGCTCGGCTGGCGCCGCGACGAGCTGATCGGGCGCAGCAGCCTGGACCTCGGCATCTGGGCCGTCGGCGACGAGCGCGACGCCGTCGTGCAGCGCGTGATGGCCGAAGGCGCGCTGCAGCTCGAGGCGCACTGGCGCGCGCGCGACGGCGGCAGCGTCGACGTCGTGTTCTCCGGCGCGCGTGTCGACATCGACGGCGTGCCGCACCTCGTCGGCATGGCCGCCGACATCCGCGAGCAGAAGGCCGCGCGTGCGGCGCTGGAACGCCAGCAGGAAGAGCTGGAGGAACTGGTCGCACGCCGCACCGCCGAGCTGCAGACGATGCAGGGCGAACTGGCGACACGCGCCCAGCAGGCCGAGGCCGCGAACCGCGCCAAGAGCGCCTTCCTGGCCAACATGAGCCACGAGATCCGCACGCCGATGAACGCCATCCTCGGCATGGCGCACCTGCTGGCGCGCGAGATCTCCGAGCCGCGCCAGCGCGAGCGCCTGGCCAAGATCGGCGACGCCGGCGAGCACCTGCTGCAGGTCATCAACGACATCCTCGACCTGTCCAAGATCGAGGCCGGCAAGATGGTGCTCGAGCAGACCGAGTTCGCGCTCGACGCGCTGCTGGCGCGCTGCTTCGAGATCGTCGGCGAGCGCGCCAGCGCCAAGGGGCTGGAACTGGTGCTGGACACCGACCGCGTGCCGGCGCGCCTGCTCGGCGACCCGACGCGCTTGTCGCAGGCGCTGATCAACCTGCTGTCCAACGCCATCAAGTTCACCGAGCACGGCTGGATCGGGCTGCGCACCGAAGTCGTCGAGGACGCCGGCGAGCGCCTGCGGGTGCGCTTCGAGGTGCGCGACACCGGCGAAGGCATCGCGCCGGAGCGCCAGGCGCTGCTGTTCCACGCCTTCGAGCAGGCCGATGCGTCGAGCACGCGGCGCCACGGCGGCACCGGGCTCGGGCTGGCGCTGACACGCCACATCGCCGAGCTGATGGGCGGCGAGGTCGGCCTGCAGAGCACACCCGGCGTCGGCAGCCGCTTCTGGTTCAGCGCCTGGCTGGCGCGTGCGCCCGGAGCCGAGGCACCGGCGGCCGCGGGCGCCGCGCTGCCGGTGCTGGCCGGCATGACGGCGCTGCTCGTCGACGACCTGCAGGAGGCACGTGCCGTGTTCGTCGAACGGCTGCAGCGCATGGGCCTGGTCGTCGACGCCGCCGAAAGCGGCGAAGCGGCGCTGGACCTGGCGCGCCGGCGCCAGGACGCCGGCGGCGGCTACGACCTTGCGCTCGTCGACTGGCTGATGGCGCCGATGGACGGCCTGGAGACGACGCGCCGCCTGGCGGCGCTGCTGGGCTCGCGCATGCCGCCGACGGTGCTGGTGAGCGCCGCCGACGAACCCGCCATCGGCGCCCTGGCCGCCGCGGCCGGCTGTGTCGCGGTGCTCGCCAAGCCGGTGACGCCGTCGGCCTTGCTCGACACCGTGCTGCGCCTGGTGCGCCGGCCCTCGGCGCCGGTCGAGACCGTATCGACACCGCCCGGCGACGCCGAGCGCCGGCTGCGCGCCACGCACGCCGGCCAGCGCGTGCTGCTGGCCGAGGACAACCCGATCAACCAGGAGGTCGCCGAGGAGCTGTTGCGAGCCGTCGGGCTGATCGTCGACACCGCGGTCGACGGCCGCCAGGCGGTCGACCGGGCGCTGCTCGGCGGCCATGCGCTGGTGCTGATGGACCTGCAGATGCCGGGGCTCGACGGTTTTTCCGCGACACGCGAGATCCGCAGCCGGCTCGGCCCGGGCCTGCCGATCGTCGCGATGACGGCCAACGCCTTCGACGAGGACCGCGAGCTGTGCCTGCAGGCCGGCATGAACGACCACGTGCCCAAGCCGGTGAGCCCGGAGCAGCTGTACACGACGCTGCTGCGCTGGCTGCCCGCGGCCGCCGGCGCGGCGCCGCCGGCCCCGTTGCCGGCCGGCGATGCGCTGCTGCCGGCGCGCCTGGCCGGCGTGCCGGGGCTGGAGCTCGACGCGACGCTGCAACGCCTGGGCGGCAGCACGGCGATGTTCGAGCGCCTGCTGCGGCGCTTCGCCGCCACCTATGGCGCCGGCGCGCCGGCGCTGGTGGCGGCGGCGCAGGCCGGCGACGCCGGCGCCTGCCGCGACGCCGCGCATTCGCTGCGGGGGGCCCGGCCACCGTCGGCGCTGCGGCGCTGGCGCAGCGACTGGCAGCGCTGGAGCGAACGCTCGGTGCGCGGCCGCTGAGCCCGGTCGAACGCGACGAGGCGATGGACATCGACACGGCGCTGCGCCAGCTCGTCGCGCGGCTGGAGGCGGCGCTGGCCTGAAGCCGGTCGCCCGCCGGCGCGCACGGGCACTCGTGCCGGCGCGCGACGGCCGGGCCGCGAGCGGCTAGTCTCGGTGCATCGTTTCGTGCCGATTGCCTTGCCGATGAGTCCGTTCCCGTTCCCGTCCCGCGCCGCCGCCACCGTGGCGGCGGTCGCTGCCGGCCTGGTCGCCGGCTGTGCCTCCGCACCCGCCGGTGTCGACGCCCAGTGGCGCGCGCCCGACGCCGGCCGGCCGCTGGGCGGCGGCGCGCGTGTGCTCGTCGCCTGCGAGGCCGCCGAGACGGCGCTGGTGCGGCTGTGTGTCGAACGTTTTGCCGCCGAGCTGACGGCGCGTGGCGCCAGCGCCGTGCCGGCGCCCGAGGCACCGCCGCCGGCGGCTGCCGGGCCGCGCGACGACGCGCGTTACGTCGCGCTGGCGCGCCAGGCCGGTGCCCAGGCGGTGTGGGTCGGCAGCGTCTCGGCGGCGCCGGCCGAACCGCGCAGCAGCGGCATGTCGATCGGGCTCGGGGGCTTTCACATCGGCGGTGGTGGCAGCGGTGTCGGGGTCGGCGTCTCGCTGCCGGTCGGCTCGGGCGGCGGCAGCGCCGTCGAGTACGCTGCCGAGGCGCGCATCACCGAGGTCGCCGGCGGCCGGCTGCAATGGACGGCGCGCGCGGCGTCCGGCGCCTCGGGCGATGCCGGTGCGCAGCTCGACGGCCTGTCGCGCCGCCTGGTCGACGCGGCGGCCGCCGCCGGCCTGTTCTGAGCCCCGCGATCCCGGTGCGTTTCGTTGCGCTGATCGCGCTGGTGCACGCGCTGCTCGCGTGGCGCCTGGCCGCGCCCTTGTCGCCGGCCGGCGTGCTGGCCGTCGTCGCCGGCGCCGTGGTCTCGGCGGCGCTGATCCCGATGGCCTTCGCCGGCCGCCGCGGGCGCGAGCGCGCGGCGGCCGACCGCTGGTCCTGGGCCGGCTATCTGGCGATGGGCCACTTCGCGATCCTGTTCGCGCTGGTTCTGCTGCGCGAGTTCTCGCTGCTCGCCGCCTGGCTGCTCGGCTGGGCGCCTCACGCGCGCGACAGCGCGCTGGCGGTGCTGCTGCTGGCGCCTGTGCTGACGCTGCTGGCCATCGCTGGCGCCCGCGCCACGCCGCGGCTGCGCACGGTGCGCGTGCCGCTGCCCGGCCTGCCGCCGGCGCTGGAGGGTTTCACGATCGTGCAGATCAGCGACCTGCACGTCGGCCCGACGATCAAACGCGGCTGGGTGCAGGCCGTCGTCGAGCGGGCCAACGCCGCCGGCGCCGACCTCGTCGCGCTGACCGGCGACCTGGTCGACGGCCGTGTCGAAGACCTGCGCGAAGACTTCGCGCCGCTGGCCGCGCTGCGTGCGCGCCACGGCGTCTTCGCCGTCACCGGCAACCACGACTACTACTCCGGCGCGCTGCCGTGGATCGCCGAATGGCGGCGCTGCGGCATCGTGCCGCTGGTCGACGAGCACCGCGTCGTCGAGCACGGCGGCGCACGGCTGGTCGTCGCCGGCGTCGCCGACTTCAACGCCGCCGGCTTCGAGCCTTCGCACCGCAGCGATGCCCGCCGCGCGCTGGACGGCGCCCCCGCTGGCGCACCCCGGCTGCTGCTGGCGCACCAGCCGCGCAGCGCGCAGGCGGCGGCCGAGGCCGGCGCCGACCTGCAGCTCTCCGGCCACACGCATGGCGGCCAGATCTGGCCCTGGGGGCTGCTGGTGCCGCTGCAGCAGCCGATCACCGCCGGGCTGCAGCGCGTCGGCCGCCTGCGGGTCTACGTCAGCCGCGGCACCGGCTACTGGGGGCCGCCGCTGCGGCTGGGCGCGCCGTCGGAGATCACGCGGCTGGTGCTGGTGCGCGAGGCCGAGCGCTAGCGCGCGGGCAGAATCCGGGCACCGTCGTTCGCCGGAGCCCCGATGTCCTCACCGAACCGCCGCCGTGCGCTGCAGACCCTGGCTGCTGCTGCCGCCGCGCCCTGGCTGGCGCGCGCCGAGGGCCGCACTGTCCGGCTGCTGGTCGGTTTCCCGCCCGGCGGCGGCACCGACGCGATCGCGCGGGTGCTCGCCGAGCGGCTGAAGGACGAACTCGGCGCCAGCGTCATCGTCGACAACCGCCCCGGGGCCGGCGGCCAGCTCGCGGCGCAGGCGCTGAAGGCGGCCGCGCCCGACGGCACGACCTTCTTCCTGTCGCACGACCACACGATCTCGATCCTGCCGCTGGTCGTGCGCCAGCCCGGTTTCGACCCGGCGCGTGACTTCGTGCCGGTGGCCGGATTCGCCAGCTTCCCGAACGCGTTCGCGGTGTCGTCGGGCACGCCGGCGCGCACGCTGGGCGAGTATGTCGCCTGGGTGCGCTCGCAAGGCGGCAAGGGCGCGGTCGGCATCCCGGCGGCGGCGTCGGTGCCGGAGTTCCTGGTCAAGGTCGTCGGCCAGCGCCACGGCCTGGACCTGGTGGCCGTGCCGTACCGCGGCAGCGCGCCGATGATGTCCGACATGCTGGGGCAGCAGATCGCCGCCGGTGTCGGCTCGGTGCCCGACTTCATCGAGAACCACCGCCACGGCCGGCTGCGCATCGTCGCCGTGATGGGCACGCAGCGCCTGGCGCAGATGCCCGAGGTGCCGACGCTGGCCGAGTCCGGCGTCGCCGGTTTCGAGGAACTGCCGTACTACGGCGTCTTCGCGCCCGCGGGCACCGCGAAGGCGACAGTCGACAGCTTCGCTGCGGCGCTGTCGCGGGTGCTCGCGCAAACCACGGTGCACGAGCGGCTGACGGCGATGGGGGCTGTCGGTCGGCTACTCCGGCCCGGCGCAGCTGGGCGCGCGCGAACGCGCCTACACCGCCGCCTGGGCCCGCATCATCAAGGCCAGCGGCTTCCAGCCGCAGTGAACGCGGCCGGCCGGCGGCGCGCCAGCGAGCGCTGGCGCAACTCGCAGGCCAGAGCGCTGGAGCCGGTGACGGCGATCGAGGTGCCCAGCGCCAGCGGCCACCAGGAGCCGGCGGCCGCGGTGATCGCGGCACCGCCGACGACGCTGGCCAGGCCGGCCAGGTAATGGTGCAGGGCAGGGCAGAGCAGCAGGTTCATCGTCCTTCTCCTCGTCGGTCGCCGTCAGCGCGGCCTTCAGCTCACCAGGAAGTCGATCACCACCGCGCCGGGCTCGCGCTGGCGGTAGGTGGCGCGCACCTGGCCGCGGTAGTGCTGCTCGATCTGCATCAGCAGCGGCAGCGGGTCGTGGTCGTTGGCGAAGCGCATCGTCTCGCCGGGTTCGAGCGCGTCGAGCGCGCCGAAGATCGCCGCATGGCGGAAGCGCTTGGCGACGCCGCGCGCGTCGAAGACGTGGATGCCGTGCTCGGACGGTTGGGAGCAGGAACAGGACATAAGGTCTGCCTCGTTGAAGATGCATTCAGCGTATTGCTTCTGAATGATCAAATCCTTAAGATGCTTCAACTATGCAGCTTCAAGCAGTCCTGCCGCCGGCGGCCGATCCCGCCCCGAACGACCCGTCCACGACCGAGGAACCGCGCCTGCTCGGCGACCTGGCGGTCTGGCTCGTCATCGCCGCCGAACTGCTGACCTTCGGCTTGCTGTTCGTCTCCTACGCCTTCGCGCGGCTGCAGGATCCGGCGCAGTTCAACGCGCTGCAGGCGACGCTGGACCTGGAGCGCGGCGCGCTGAACACGGTGCTGCTGGTCAGCGGCAGCGCGGCGGTCGCGCATGCGGTCGCGGCCTTCGAACGCGGGCGCACGGTGGCCGCGCGGCGCTGGCTGCTGGCGGCGCTGGGCTGCGGCCTCGGCTTCACGGTGCTGAAGTCGGCCGAGATCGCCACCAAGGTGGCGGCCGGCGCCGACCTGTCGGCCGAGACCTTCTGGATGTTCTATCTGCTGCTGTCGGGCTTCCACCTGCTGCACGTCGTCGCCGCGGCGGTGTTCCTGGCCATCGTCTGGTGGCTGGCCGGGCGCGGCGCCTACGGCCCCGGCCGCACCCACGTGCCCGAGACCGCGGCTGCCTTCTGGCACATGGTCGACCTGCTGTGGATCGTGCTGTTCCCGCTGCTGTACGTGATGAGGTGAGCATGTCGCGCATCGATCTCGTCTGGGCCGGCCTCGTGGCGGCCACGCTCGTGACCTTCGCCGTCGGCGAGTCGGGCAGCGCGGGCGGCGCCGCCACCTGGCCGGTGCTGCTGGTCTTCGCGCTGTCGCTGGCCAAGGGCACGGCGGTGGCGCTGGACTTCATGGGGCTGGCCTCTGCTCCGCCGCTGTGGCGGCGCGTCGTGCTCGGCTGGCTCGTCGGTGTCGTCGTGCTGGTGCTGCTGGCCTGGTGGCTGGCGCGCGCATGACCTGAATGCGGGGGAGGCCCCCGGCCACGGGGTTCAGCCCGCCGGTGCGCGGACGGAACATTCCGCCATGGACACGCCCAAGCCCGCCTCCACCGCGTCGCAAGTCCCGGCCTCGGCCCGCGCCGCGCTCTCGGCGCTCGTCGAACTGCGCGACGAGTTGCAGAAGATGCACGCCGAGCTCGAATACCTGCGGCTGATGCTGCGCCTGAACGCACGCGACTGAAGCCGTCGCCGGTTTCATGACCGGCCGTCACGCGAACGTGACGAAATACGACCGCGGATCACCTCCGGGTGATATTTCGACATACCCCGTGGAATATCGTGACGGCGCCGTCATGAATATCGACCCGAGGGAATGATGGGGGGATTTGTGGGCGCTATTTGAGGAATCTCCGGCGGGCTCGCCTTCCTAAGCTGACGGCACTTGGAAGGAGCGCCCATGAGCACCATCGGATCCCTCGCTTCGGCGTACATCAATCCCCGCACCGACGTCGGTGCCTACGAACGCAACGTCAAGGCCTTCGGCCCCGTCGTCGCCACCGCGATCGGCGCCGCCGATGCCGCCAGCGGCGTCTGCGAATCCACCTGCTCGTTCAGCAGCGACGCGCTGAACGCCCTCGACGACTGGGTCGACCAGGGCGTCGGCGCGGTCGCCTCGGTCGGCGACACGCTGGCCGGCGCCGCCCAGGCGGTGCAGGACGGCGTCGTCGGCACCGTCGACAGCGTCAAGAGCGCGATCGACAGCGTCGTCGACACGGTGTCCGGCGCCGCGCAGAGCGTGGCCGACGGCGTCGGCAGCGCCGTCGACAGCGTCGAGAACCTGGCCTCCGGCACGGCCGATGCGGTGTCGGACGCCGCCGGCGCCGTCGTCGACGCCTTCGACACCGTCGCCGGTTATGCCGCCATGGGCGCGTTGTCCATCGGGCAGGCGATCCATGAAGCCGTCTGACAAGCTTCGGGCGGTGGCGCTCGCCGTGGCGGCCGCGGCGCCGCTGCCGGGCTGCTCGATCGTCTCGCCCGTGCCCGCGCTGGAACTGATGAAAGCCGCAGGCGGCGCCGTGCACCACGCCATCCTGTACGGCCCGAGCCAGGCCACGAATACCGTCTTCCACGATTCGGCAGACGTTTCCTCGGTCTGCATCGAATATCGCCCGGACGGCCAGATCGTGGATTTCGTACCGGCGCTCCAGGCCGAGCTGAAAAAGCGCCAGGTCGACAGCCGGGTCTACGACACGGGCACACCGCTGGAAACCTGCAAGGCCTGGGTGAAATACAGCGCGACGATCGATTGGGATACCGCGCTGTTCGGTGACGAATACCACCCGTATCTGCGCCAGGCGTCGCTCACGCTGCAGACCGGCAGCGGCCGCACGCTGGCCACCAGCCAATACCGGCTCGAAGGCCTGCTCGAAGCGGGCAAATGGTCGAGCACACGCGACAAGCTCTCGCCGGTGGTCTCTGCGCTGCTCACCGGCGACTGATCCTCAAATCCAAATCCATACCGAGAACGCCGTCATGAACTCCACGACCTTCTGGCCGCTCGCCGGCCTTGCCACCGTGCTGGCCGGCTGCGCCGACACGCCGACCACCTCGCTGCGCGTGCCGACCGCGGTGACCGCCGTCGCGCCGCCGGCCTATGTCGAGCGTGCGCCGACCGGTTCGCTGTTCCAGCCGAACGCACCGATCGCGACGATGTTCTCGGGCGAGAAGCGGCCGCGCGCCATCGGCGACACGCTGAAGGTGGAGATCAACGAGAAGCTCTCGGCCAACCAGAAGGTCGCCACCGACACCAGCCGCGAGAACAAGGTCGCGACCAAGGGCCCGGGCACCGATTCGGACAACGTGCGTGGCGCGCTGAAGAGCCTGCTGAACCTGGACGCGACGGCCAGCGGCAGCGACTCCTTCGTCGGCAAGGGTTCGACCGAGAACTCCAACAAGTTCACCGGCCGCATCGCCGCGTCAGTGATCAACGTGCTGCCCAACGGTTATCTGGTCGTCGCCGGCGAGCGCAGCATCGCCTACAACGAAGGTGTCACGACGCTGCGTTTCTCCGGCGTCGTCAACCCCGACGACATCAAGGCCGGCAACGTCGTCGCCTCGGGCGACATCGTCGACGCACGCCTGGAGGCGGTGGGCCGCGGCGGTGTCGCCGACACCGCGTCGCGCAGCTGGATGCAGCGTTTTCTCAGCAAGGGTCTGGCGATCTGGTGAGCTCGGTATCGAGCCAGTCCTGCATCGCGGCGACGAGCTCGGCCTCGCAACGACGCATCAGCCAGTGGCCGGCGTCGAGTTCGAGCACGCGGTTGTACGGCCCGCTCGCGATGCGCTCCAGCCAGCGCCGCGACTGGAAGGCGAAGGGTTTGCGCCGGCCCCAGATGTAGAGCATCGGGCACGCGGGCACGAAGACGCGGGGGCGGCCGAAACCCCCGGCCGCGCCGAACCACTGCACCGCGTACGGCCAGCCCATCGCCGCGGTGGCGGCTTGCGGTTCGGGGGCGTGGAAGAGCGCCGCGGCCTTGCGCGCGACGGCGTCGCCGGCCCGACCGCCGACGCGCCAGGCGCTGGCCAGCGTCAGCTGGTAGGCGAGGGCGCCGAACTGTCCGCGCCAGCCCATCTCGGTGCGGTTGGCTTGGGAGCCGGCATCGCCGCCGACGTCCATGGCGACGATCGCGCGCACGCGCTCGGGGTGGCGCTCGGCGAAGCGGTAGCCGAAGAAACAGCCCCAGTCGTGCAGCACGAGCACCACCGGGCGCTCCGGGCTGACGGCGTCGACGACGGCCAGCAGCGTGGCGACGATCTCGTCGAGCGAACGGGCGCGCGGGTCGTCGCCGGGCGCGAAGCCCGGCAGCGTGAAACGGGCGCAGCGCCGGCGCGGTGCCAGCGCCGCGACCAGACCGTCCCACAAGGTGTGACGGTCGGGCCAGCCGTGAACGAAGACCAGCGTGTCTTCGCCCCGGCCGTCCAGATGGACGGTGACGCCGCCGGCCTGCAGCGTCGAGAGCGCAACGGCCGGCGGCGCGACCGTCACGGCTTGCGGCCGAGCGCGTGCGCGGCGTCGCGCACGTCACCCACCTTCTTCTGGGTCTTTCCTTCGACCTGTCGCGCCAGGCCCTTGGCCTCCATCTCGTGGTCGCCGACGGCTTCGCCGGTCTTGCGCTGGATCTTGCCGGCCACGTCCTTGGCGGCGCCCTTCACGTGATCGCTGTTCATTGCTGTGCTCCTGAAGTCGCGGCGCGATGGCCGCATGACCGGCAGGATGCGCCGGGCCCCGACGTCTGGCTGCCGGCCGGTGGCGCAGTCGTGGGTGGGATCGATCCTACGGTGTCACGGGACTGCCTTTTTCTTGAGCAATCCAGGGAAAACCCGCGGGCCACAGTCACTTGCGCGCCGCGCCCCCGGGTTGTCCACAGGGATACCCAGTGCTGACGGGGACAGTTGGCGACGCATTTCACCGTTTCCGGTGGATCGTGCAGCAGGTCACGCCCTGCGCCGCCGCGTTGCGGAACCATCACTTCAAAAGGGGAATGCCGTGTTGCAGGTCGTATCCGGACGCTCAACTCAGGCGCCGCGGGCGCCGAAGCACCGTGCATCGGCGTTCCAGGTCGCCAGGACCCGGCGCGCACCTTCATTCGTGTCACCGGAGTTCGTGATGAAGACATGGAACGACCTGCGCATCGGCCTGAAGCTGGGCATCGGCTTCGCGGTCGTGATGCTGGCCACGGCCGTCGTCGCGGTGTTCGGGCGTTACGCACTCGAAGGCGTCGGCGGCCAGGTTCAGGAACTGGTTGATCACCGCCAGGCCAGCGTCGGCATGGCGCGGGACGTCAAGGACGAGCTGAACGTCGTCGCGCGCGGCGTGCGCAACGTCGCGCTGCTGCAGGACGACAAGCAGATCAGCGCCGAGATCGATCGCATCCGCGGCTGCGAGGCCCGCATCGCCAAGCTGCTCGAACAGCTGAAGGCCGGCGACCTCGACACCGAGGGCACGACGCGGCTGGACGCCGTCTTCGGCTCCCGCGGCAGCTATACGCCGCTGCTGAGCCAGGCGCTGGAGCTGGCCACCGCCAACCGCGACGCCGAAGCTCGCGACATGCTGCTCAAGCAGGTGCGGCCGGCGCAGGCCGCCTACCTGAAGGCGCTGGACGCCTATGTCGAACACGAGGTCGGGCGCATGCGCGCCAGCGCCGAAGCGACCGAGGCCGCGATCACGCGCGCCGAGGCGGTGATGCTGGTGGTCGCGCTGGTGGCGCTGGCCTGCGGCAGCGCGCTCGGCTGGCTGATCACGCGCGGCGTGACGCGGCCGCTGCGCTCGGCGCTGCAGGTGACCGAACGCGTGTCGGCCGGCGACCTGTCCGGCGCGGTGCCGGCCGGCAGCCGCGACGAACTCGGCGAGCTGCTGCGTTCGCTGGACGGCATGCAGGCCAGCCTGCGCCAACTCGTCGGCGGTGTGCGCGGCAACGCCGAGAGCGTGGCCACGGCCAGCGCCGAGATCGCGCGCGGCAACCAGGACCTGAGCCAGCGCACCGAGGAGCAGGCCGGCGCGCTGCAGCAGACCGCGGCGACGATGGAACAGCTCGGCGCCACGGTGCGCCAGAACGCCGCCAGCGCGCGCGAGGCCAACACGCTGGCGCACGGCGCCTCGCAGGTGGCGGTGCAGGGCGGCTCGGCGGTCGACGAGATGCTGGGCTCGATGAAGAGCATCACCGCCTCGTCGCGCCAGGTCGCCGACATCGTCGGCGTCATCGACGCGATCGCCTTCCAGACCAACATCCTGGCGCTGAACGCGGCGGTCGAGTCGGCGCGTGCCGGCGAAGCCGGGCGCGGTTTCGCCGTCGTCGCCGGCGAGGTCCGCACGCTGGCGCAGCGCAGCGCCGACTCGGCGCGCGAGATCCGCACGCTGATCGGCCAGAGCGTCGAGCGCATCGAGCAGGGCGCCGTGCAGGCCGAACGGGTCGGCAGCACGATGCACGAGGTCGTGCAGGCGATCGGCCGCGTCAGCACCGTCATCGAGACGATCAGCGCCGCCAGCGCCGAGCAGAGCGACGGCATCGACCAGGTCGGCCACGCGGTCGGCCAGATGGACACCGTGACGCAGCAGAACGCCGCGCTGGTCGAAGAAAGTGCCGCTGCCGCCGAGAGCCTGCGCATGCAGGCGCAGCAGCTCGTCGGCGCGGTCTCGCGCTTCCAGCTGCCGCAGGCGGCCTGAAACGACAAAGCCCGCCGGGCGGCGGGCTTTGCTCAGCGGGGCCGGCGGGCGATCAGCCGCAAGCGCCGATGTGGCCGCAGTTGGTGCACTTGGTGCAGCCGTCGATGTGGTGCATGTCGTGGGCGCCGCACTCCGGGCACTTGGAGCCGGTGCCGGCCGCGAACTGCATGCCGTTGGCCGGCTTGGGCTCGGCGACTTCTTCCACCGCCGGTGCCGGCACCGGCGCGCTCAGGCGCGCGGCGTAGGCGCGTGCCAGTTCACGCACCGGCAGTTGCGCGCCGGTGGCGGTGAGGAAGCCGCGCGCGAACAGCAGTTGCTGCACCGCATAGGCCAGCGCCGCGACTTCGGAGTCGTGGAAACGCGGGATCTGCGTGCCGTCGCCGCGCAGCAGCATGCCGCTGCGCACCGCGCCGTTGGTCCAGGCGATCTCGCGCAGGTTCTCCAGCGCCTTCTCGATCGAGGCACCCGAACGCGCGGCCAGCGACAGCAGGCGCATCGCGCCGTCCAGCCACTGGTCCTGCTCGCCTTGCAACAGGAACTCGACCGGGCGTTCGATCGTCACCTTCTGGCCGTCGACGACGCCGTCCACCGGCAGGAAGCCGACGGTGACGTACATCGAGCGCTTGCCGGCCTGGGTCCACATCTCGACCTTCTCGGTGATGCTCGAGATGCGGCCGACCGGGCGGCCGACGTGTTTGGTCAGCGGGTCCTCGTCGCGCGGCACGGCCGGCGCGGCGGGCGCTGCGGCCGGCGTGCCGACCGACAGCACCGAGCCCAGCACCGAGTTCGGCCGGTAGGTCGCCAGGCCCTTCAGGCCGGCCTTCCAGGCGTCGAGGTAGAGGTTCTGGAAGTCCTCGTACGGGTAGTCGGCCGGCACGTTGACCGTCTTGCTGATCGAGGTGTCCAGGAAGGGCTGGACGGCCTCGAGCATGCGCATGTGGTCGTTGGCCGACATCTCCAGCGCGGTGACGAACTGCCGCGGCAGCTTCGTCACGTCGCCGCCGAGGTGGCGGAACAGGCGCCAGGCGCGGTCGGCGACCTCGAAGATGCGGTGCGAACCGTCGGCTTCGCGCTTCTTGCGGTTGTAGGTCCAGGAGAACGGCGGCTCGATGCCGTTGCTGGCGTTGTCGGCGAAGGCCAGCGAGATCGTGCCGGTCGGCGCGATCGCCAGCAGGTGGCTGTTGCGGATGCCGTTCTTGCGGATCGCCTTGCGCAGCGACTCGGGCAGGCGCTTGGCGAAGCCGCTGGCCAGGTACTTGGTCTTGTTCAGCAGTGGGAAGGCGCCGCGTTCGCCGGCGAGATCGACCGAGGCCAGGTAGGCGGCGTCGCGCATCGTCTCGGCGATCTTCGCGGCCAGCGCACGGCCTTCGTCGCTGTCGTAGCGGATGCCCAGCATCACCAGCGAGCTGCCCAGGCCCAGGAAGCCGAGGCCGACGCGGCGCTTGGCGGCCGCTTCCTCACGCTGCTGCGGCAGCGGCCAATAGGTGACATCGAGCACGTTGTCGAGCATGCGCACGCCGACCCGCACGACGGCGGCGAAGCCCTCGAAGTCGAAACGCGCGCCGTCGGAGAAGGCGCCGACGACGTGGCGCGTCAGGTCGACCGAGCCCAGGCAGCAGCAGCCGTAGTCGGGCAGCGGCTCCTCGGCGCAGGGGTTGGTGGCCTCGATCGTCTCGCAGTAGTGCAGGTTGTTCTCGCGGTTCATCTGGTCGATGAACAGCACACCCGGCTCGGCGTGGTCGTAGGTCGACCGCATGATCTGGTCCCACAGGTCGCGGGCCTTGACGCTGCGGTAGATCCACTTGCCGTCGGCACGCTGCTGGGCGCCGCCGGCGACCAGTTCGTCGTGCGGACGCGCGGCATGCACGAGTTCGAACTCGGCGTCGTCGATGACGGCCTGCACCAGCGCGTCGGTGACGCCGACGCTGATGTTGAAGTTGCGCAGCTCGCCCTTGTCCTTGGCGTGGATGAAGGCTTCGATGTCCGGGTGGTCGCAGCGCAGCACGCCCATCTGCGCGCCGCGGCGCGCGCCGGCGGACTCGACGGTCTCGCACGAGGCGTCGAAGACGCGCATGAACGACACCGGGCCCGAGGCGCGCGAATGCGTCTGCGTCACCAGCGCGCCTTGCGGGCGGATGCGGCTGAAGTCGTAGCCGACGCCGCCGCCGCGGCGCATCGTCTCGGCGGCTTCGGTGACGGCGGTGTAGATGCCCGGCTTGTCGCCTTCGTAGCCGGTGATCGAGTCGCCGACCGGCTGCACGAAGCAGTTGATCAGCGTCGCCTGGATGTCGGTGCCGGCGGCCGACATGATGCGGCCGGCGGGCACGAAGCCACGCTGCATCGCCCACAGGAATTCGGCTTCGCGCGCCGAGCGTGCGTCCTCGGCCTCGATCGAGGCCAGCGCACGGGCGACACGCGCCTGCACCTGAGCGATGTTCTGTTCGTCGCCCTTGGCGTACTTCTCCAGCAGGGCGACGGTGGCAATTTCCTGGGGTTCCAGGGCATCGAGCAGGTGCTTGTCGGGTGCGTTCATCGGCAACGGAAAAAGCGACGCCGCGTTGCACGCGGCGTGGGGTTGAGGGACAGCTTCTGGGTTTCGGACAACGGGGCGAGCGTTCTCCGGCGGGGCAAAGAGACGACCCGGCGATGCCGCCGGGGCCCCGGATCCGCAGGCGCGCTGTGGGCCTGCGGCGACCGCCATCGGCGCCGTCGGGCGCGTCTGGAGCGGGCCGGAGTTTAGTCCAAGCGCCCACCGCCGGCGGGCTCTTTCGGTGAGCCAGGGCTGCCCGGCAGGGCCAGCGGCGACGTCATCGGGCGTAACTCCTTCACCCGCCACGACAATCGCCGCCAGACCCCGCCGCGACCTTGTCACCGTCGTGGCGCGGGCCCGACAACGTGGCCGACAGGGGCTTGCCGCAGGGTGCCGCGGCGGCCGCCGAAAGAAGCTGATGAACTCTCTCGACAATCCCGAAAACCGCTCTGCACACGGGGCGCGACGCAACACCGCGCGGGCGTTTCTGGCCGCGGCCGCCCTGGCCTGGGCCGCCGTCGCCGCAGCGGCGCCGCTCGAGCCCGGCGCGCCGCTGCCGGCGTTCGCGCTGCAGGACCAGAACGAGCGCCCGTGGGGTGTCGCGCCCGGCACGCGGCGTGTGATCTTCGCCGCCGACCGCGCCGGCAGCGAGCTGGTGCAGGCCGCGCTCGGTGCCGAGGGCGCCCAGCGCCTGGCCGCCGCACGCGCGGTCTACGTCGCCGACATCCACGCGATGCCGTCGCTGGTGACGCGGCTCTTCGCGCTGCCGGCCTTGCGTGCGTTGCCGTACCCGGTCGGTCTGGTGCGTGACGACCAGACCGCCGCCGACCTGCCGCGCCGCGCCGGCCAGGCGACGGTGCTCGAACTCGACGCCCAGGGCAGCGTCGCCGCGGTGCACTACGCGGCCGACGCCGCGGCGCTGCTGGCGCTGCTGCCGGCCGCGGATTGAGTCGGCCGGGCGCTCGTCAGGGCGCGGTGTGCGCCGAACGCTCGAACAGCGCCACGTCCAGCCCCTGCGCCCGCAGGCGCTGCATCAGGGCCTCGTAGCGCGCCGGCTCGACCTGCGGCGTGCGTGACAGCACCCAGGCGTAGGCCCGGCGCGGCTCGGTGATCGCCACCAGCGAGTAGTCGGCGTCGAGGTCGACGATCCAGTAGTCGCCCCAGACGAAGGGCAGCCAGGACAGCCATTCGGGCGCGAAGCGCACCTTCAGCGTCGGCGACTGCGGCCCGCCGATCTGGCGCGCCTGGCCCAGCGCCTCGTCCATCGCGCCGTCGGCCAGGCGGCAGCGGTTGCGTACCTGCAGCGTGCCGTCCTCGCGCAGCGTGTAGTGGGCGCTGGTGTCGGCCACGCACTGGCGCTGGAAACGGTTGGGAAAACGCGCGACTTCGTACCAGGTGCCGAGGTAGCGCGGCACGTCCAGACCTTCGATCGTGCGCAGCGCGCCGTCGGTGCTCTGGGCGTTGGCCGTCGCGCAGGCGGCGGCCAGCAGCAGGGGAGCGAGGAGCTTGGGGATCATGGCCCGGATGATCGCCGCAGCGCCGATGTCCCGCCCCCGCACGGCGTCAAGCGCGGTTTGGGGAAGAATCGCGCCCCCTGCAGCGTGCCGCCGGCGCGCCTGCCGCCCAGCACCATGACGCTAGCCGAGATCCGCGCCGCACTGGCCGCCGAACAGGCCGCCACGCCGTCCTATTACGACTTCAAGGTCGAACGCCTGGAGCGCGACGGCGCGCTGTGGCGCGTCACGCTCGAGGCCGGCTACGTCTATGCCGAAGGCCAGCGGCCGGGCGCGGCCTCGTCGCAGGCGCTGCTCGACGAGAGCCTGGACGGCGCGTCGGCCTGGTGGGGCGAACCGGAGAAGGGCGCCGCCGCGGTGCTGGCCGTCGTCGTCGAGGACGACCAGCTGATCCTGCAGAACGCCAGCGGCCCGCCGCCCGGGCCGGGGCGGCTGATCCGGGTCTACCCGCCGCGATTCCTGGATGCGCTGGTCGCCGCCTGGGACGACGGCGACTGGGCCGCGCGTGCGCTGGCCGCCGAGGCCGCGTTGGCGCGGCCGGCCGAGACCGCCGCCCCGGCGCTGACCGGCGCGCCGTTCCGCTGGCTGCGCACCGCGCAGCGCCAGGCGTTGGCGCTGCCGCGCTGGACCAGCAGCTTTCTCTGGGGCCCGCCGGGCACCGGCAAGACGACGACGCTGGGCGTGCTGCTGGCCGAGACGCTGGACGCCGAACCCGCGGCACGTGTGCTGCTGCTGTCGACGACCAACCAGGCCGTCGACCTGGCCACCGTCGCCGTCGACAAGGCGCTGGAAAAAGGCCGGCGCGAGCGCTGGCGCCCGGCGGTGCGCCGCTTCGGCTCGCGCTTCAACGCGGCGCTGTACGCAGGCCGCGAGCACCTGATCCCGAACGCCGACCGCGCGCTGCTGGCCCGCCTGGCGCGCGCCGAGTCCGAGCGCCCGTCGGCGCGCGACCTGGACGCGCTGGAGGCCTGGAGCCGGCGTGTCGCCGACCTGCGCGCCGAGCTGCGTGCGGCCTCGCTGGCCGTGCTGCGCGCCAGCCGCCTGGCGGCGATGACGACGGCGCGTGCCGTCGCGACGCTGAAGACGCTGCGCGAACTGGCCGACGACGGCGCGCCGCCCTTCGACCTGATCGTCTTCGACGAAGCCAGCCAGGTGCCGCTGGCCCAGGCGCTGGCGCTGATGCCGCTGGGCCGGCGCTGCCTGTTCGCCGGCGACCCGAGCCAGCTGTCGCCGGTGCAGCGCGCGCCCGAGCGCGAGGCGCGGCGCTGGCTGGGGCGCTCGCCGTTCGCGGCGATGCCGCGGCGTGAGCCGTCGGTGGTGCTGCTGGACGAGCAGTCGCGCATGGCGGCGGCGATCGGTGCGCTGGTCGGCGATCTCTATTACGACGGTGCGCTGCGCGTCGCCGCCGACGCCGAGGCCTCGCCCGGCTGGCAGGCGGCGCGCCGGCGCGCGCTGGGGCCGGCCGGCGAAGACGTTCACGTGCACGTCGAGCCGGTGGCGCGCGACGGCGCCTGGTCGGCGGCCTGGCGCGGGCCGGTGCGGCCCGAGTCGGCCGACGCCATCGTCTCGCTGGTGGCCGACGCGCTGGCTGGCGGGACCTGGCAGGCGCACGAGATCGTCGTGCTGACGCCGTTCCGCGCCCAGCGGGCGCTGATCCGCCAGCGGCTGGAGGCCGCCGGCGTGGCCGGCGTGCGTGTCAGCACCGTGCACCGCGCCCAGGGCAGCGAGGCCGCCGCGGTGCTGTTCGACCCCGCCGACGGCGGCCAGCCCTTTTTGCAGACCGAGGAGGCGGCGCGTCTCATCAACGTCGCGCTGAGCCGCGCCCAGGCCAAGGTGATGCTGTGGCTGTCGCCGGCCGACCTCGCCAACCCGCTGCTGGCGCCGATCGTGCGCCGGCTGCGCCTGGCCGGCGATGCACGCGAGGCGGTCGACCTGCTCGATCTGGCACGCGCGCCGGACTTCCCGGCCGGCCTCGCCGGACGGCGTGTGCGCGCCGGGCGCCACGTCGGCGAGGTGCTGCGCATCGCGGCGGATGGCAGCCGCTTCTGGCTGGCCAACGAACGCAGCGGTGCCGAGCAGGAGATCGACGCCGGCTTCTGGCGCGCCAAGGCGCGTGCCGCTGCCGGCGCTGCGTAGACTGCGCGGCGTCATGCTGCGCCGTGTCCTCCGATGCCTGGCCCTGCTGGCCGCCGCCGTGGCGGCGCGTGCCGAGACGGTGCTCGCCGAGGCGCCGGTCGCGGCCGGCCAGACGCACACGGTGATCGATTTCGCCGTGCCGGCGATGGCCGACGGCGCCTACCTGACGCTGGAGTTCTCGCTGCGGCCGGCGCTGCGCGCCGCACGGCTGCTGCCGCCATCCGGCCCGCCGCAGGAACTGGGCGCGGCCGCATTGAACACGCTGCAGGCCGCCGAGCGCCGCCAGCGGGAACGGGGCGACCTGCACCTGCTGAAGCAGCCGCTGCGCGAGCCGGCGCCCGGGCGCTGGCGGCTCGAACTGCGCCACGAGCCGGCGGCCGCGGCGACGACGGCGCTGCTGCAAGTGGGTGTCTTCCCGCGTTACGCGCTGCGGCTGGAGCGCGTCGGCGGCGTGCAGCCGGCGGCGGGCAACGAACAGGTGCTGCTGCTGTACGTCAGCGAATACGGGCTGCCGCGTCGTGAGCCGGCGCCGCAGCTGGAATGGCGGGGCCCCGATGGCCTCCTGCATGAGATCCCGCTGGTCGCGGCGGCGAGCGAGCGCCAGCCGCTGACCCAGGTCACCGGCGCCTACGTCGGCCGCTTCGTGCCGCAGCTCGCCGGGACGCAGCGGCTGCTGGCCGAGTTTCAGCCGCCGGGCGCGACCCGGCCGGTGAAAGCCGAGCTGAGCTGGGAACTGCAGGCGGCGACGGCGCCGGCCGATCTGCCGCTGGCGATGCGGTTCGAGCGCGGGCCCGACGGCTGCTGGCAGCGCGTGCGTTTCGTGCTGCGCTGGCAGGCGAGCCGGCGCGGGCTGCACGCGCTCAACGTTCGCCTGGCCGGGCCGCAGCAGGAGCTGTTCGTCAACGGCAGCGCCGAGGTCGCGCGGCCGGGCCCGGTCGAGCTGGTGGCCGTGCTGGACGCCGCGCGCGCCCGTCAGTGGCTGCAGGGCCGGCTGGAACGCGCGGCGGCGGTGACCGTGCTGCACCACGGCGGCGACACGATCGATGCGCTGCTGATGCGGCGCGCCGTGCCGCTGCCCGAGGCGCTGGACGTCGGTGCCGCCTGCAGCGCGGCGCGCTGAATCCTCAGCCCAGCGTCGCCATGTCGACGACGAAGCGGTAGCGCACGTCGCTCTTCAGCATGCGTTCGTAGGCGGTGTTGATCTCGTCCATGCGGATCGTCTCGGTGTCGCTGACGATGCCGTGCTGGGCGCAGAAGTCGAGCATCTGCTGCGTCTCGCGGATGCCGCCGATCAGCGAGCCACCCAGGCGCCGGCGCTTGAAGATCAGCGCGAAGACGTCGGGCGACGGGTGCGGCTCGGCGGGCGCGCCGACCAGCGTCATCGTGCCGTCGCGCTTGAGCAGCGCGAGGAAGGCGTTCAGGTCGTGCGGTGCGGCCACCGTGTTGAGGATGAAGTCCAGCCGGCCGGCCTGGCGCGCCATCTGCGCCGGGTCCTTGGAGACCACGACCTCGTCGGCGCCCAGGCGCTTGCCATCGGCGATCTTGTCGGGCGAGGTGGTGAACAGCACGACGTGCGCGCCCAGCGCGTGCGCCAGCTTGACGCCCATGTGCCCCAGGCCGCCCAGGCCGACGATGCCGACCTTCTTGCCCGGGCCGGCTTCCCACTGGCGCAGCGGCGACCAGGTCGTGATGCCGGCGCACAGCAGCGGCGCGACGCCGGCCAGCTGCGACTCGGGGTGGCTGATGCGCAGCACGAAGGACTGCTTGACGACGATGCTCTGCGAGTAGCCGCCGAAGGTGTTCTCGCCGCCGAAGACCGGGCCGTTGTAGGTGCCGGTGAAGCCGTTGTCGCAGTACTGCTCCTCGCCTTCGGCGCACGGCGGGCAATGGCCGCAGCTGTCGACCATGCAGCCGACGCCCGCCAGGTCGCCGACCTTGAACTTCGTCACCGCCGAGCCGACGGCGGTGACGCGGCCGACGATCTCGTGGCCCGGCACCGACGGGTACAGCGTGTTCTTCCACTCGTTGCGCGCGGTGTGCAGGTCGGAGTGGCAGACGCCGCACCAGAGGATGCGGATCTGCACGTCCTCGGGGCCGGGTTCGCGGCGTTCGATCGTGAAGGGTCCGAGCGGGCTCCGGGCGTCCTGCGCGGCATAGGCCTGGATCGTGGGCATGGCGACTCCTGTGGGTGGCAGGGTGGGGAGATGGGCGGCGGCGGCCAGGGCCGTCACGCGGCGCTCGTACGATAGCGGCCGCGGCGAAATCGTGTCCTGTCCGGGACAACCGATCGTCGCCCGGGGACGTTGGAGCACGATGACCATGTTTTTCCCGCTGCCGGCCCGTCGGGCCGGAGCTTTTGCCACGCTGATGCTCGCCGCGGCCCTTGCCGCCGGCTGCAGCACGCCGAACAAGATCGCCGTCTCGGTCTACCAGAACGAGCACTTCAAGCCCGACGAGACCTTCTCGCGCCAGTTCGAAGCCGACGCGCCGACGACCTGCGAAGCCTCGCGCCTGGCGCTGCTGAGCCAGGGCTACGTCGTCACCTCGGCGACGCCGGAACTGGTGGTCGGCAACAAGCACTTCCAGCCCGACGGCGACATCCACGTGCAGATCACCTTCACCGTGACCTGCGCGCCCGACCCCTTCGACAAGACCTCGACGACGGCTTTCGTCAACGCCGTGCAGGACCGCTACGCGCTGAAGAAGGCCTCCTCGTCGGCCAGTGTCGGCCTGCCGGTGGGCTCGCTGTCGATCCCGCTGTCGGCTTCCGACGATTCGCTGGTCAAGGTCGGCAGCATGACGATCCCGGCCGGCAGCTTCTACGACCGCTTCTTCGCCCTGGTACAGCGCTACGTGCGCAGCCGGGTCTGCGGCGGCGAGGAACGCTGTGCGGCCACCGAGGCGGCGGCGGTGGAAGCGGCGCGCATCGAGGCCGCCAAGGCCGCGGCGGCGGCTGCGGCGGCGACGCCCTGAGTCCGTTGCCGGCCCAGGAGCGATGACCCGCCTGCTGATCATCGAGGACAACCCCGAGCTGGTCGCCAACCTCTACGGTTTCTTCGAGCCCCTGGGTTACGTGCTGGACGACGCGCGCGACGGCCTGACCGGCCTGCGCATGGCGACGCAGAACGTCTACGACGCCATCCTGCTCGACCTGATGCTGCCGCGGCTGGACGGCATGACGCTGTGCCGCCGGCTGCGCGAGGAGTTCCAGAATCCCGTGCCGGTGCTGATGCTGACCGCGCGCGACCCGGTGGAAGACCGCGTCGAGGGGTTTGCGCTGGGCGCCGACGACTATCTCGTCAAGCCGTTTTCGCTGATGGAACTGGACGCCCGCATCAAGGCCCTGGTGCGCCGCGCCCAGGGGCGCCAGGTGCAGGGCACGCTGGTGTGGGAAGACCTGCGGGTCGAGACCCGCTCGCCGCAGGCCACGCGCCAGGGGCGGCCCATCGCCTTGACACCCACCACGCACAAACTGCTGCTGAGCCTGGTGCGCGCCGCGCCCGAGGTCGTCAGGAAACAGGAGCTGGAATATCTGCTGTGGGGCGAGCAGCCGCCCGAAAGCGGCGCTTTGCGCACCCACGTCCACGATTTGCGCCAGCAGCTTGACAAGAACTTCACGCCCGCGCTGATAGAAACCGTGCACGGCGTCGGCTGGCGCCTGCACCGGCCTCCCCGGCCCGCGGGGGAATGATCGGCGCCGAAACGGGAGGCATCATGGCTTGGGGCTGGCGCCCGATGACGCTGCGCACGCGCATCACCGTGTCGTTCGTGCTGCTGATGGTGGCCGCGATGGCCGTGGTCGTCGCCGCCGAGCAGCTCGATTACGACGAGTTGCGCGCCTACGTGATCTCGGAAAACCTGCACGACGAGGTCCATCGGCTGCAGGCCGATATCGCCAAAGGCGCCGCGCCCGGCATGCCGGCGGGCAGCCGATTCTACGACGCGCAGACCGTGCCGCAGGCGCTGCGTGCGTATGCGCCGGGTTACCACGCCCTGGAGAATCCCGAGGACGGGCACCTGCAGGTATTCGATCTCGACGGCCGGCGCTATTACCTGCTGCAGGACGGCGAGCATTACGCCTATCTCGAGCACGTCATCGACGCCTACGCGGCGCTGGTGATCCTGGCGTGTATCCTGGGGGCGTTCTGGATCGGGCGCAAAACCGCGGCGCGTGTCATCGCGCCGATCACCCGCCTGGCCGAGGCGGTGCAGAACAAGCAGAAACCGCTGCCGTTCCAGGACGCGCGCGACGAGATCGGCGTGCTGGCGCGTGCTTTCGCCCGCCACAGCGACGAACTCGAGCAGTTTCTGCAGCGTGAGCGCTGTTTTGCCGGCGACGCCAGCCACGAGTTGCGCACGCCGTTGGCGATCATCGGCGGCGCTGCCGAAACCGTCGTGCACCAGTTGCCCGCCGACAGCCATCTGAAGGCGAGTGCCGAGCGCATCGTGCGCACGGTGCAGGAAATGCAGCGCCAGCTGGCCTGCCTGCTGCTGCTGTCGCGCGACCCTCAAACCCTGGTCCGGACCGAACTGCCGCTGCGCCCGCTGATCGAGGAATGCGTCGCGCGCTGCCAGCCTTGGCTGGCGGCCAAACCCGTGACGCTGGTCGTCGACGCGCCGCACGAGGGCCTGGTGAATACCCATGCCGAACTGGCACGCAGCGTGATCTGGAACCTGCTGCGCAACGCCTGCCAGTACACCGACGAAGGCGAGGTGCGCGTCACGCTGCACGGCGCGACGCTGGTCATCGCCGATACCGGCCCGGGCCTGCCGCCGACACTCGACCCGCAGCAGTTCCGGCGTTTCACGCCGAGCGCGCGTCAGAGCGGCGAAGGGCTGGGCCTGTCCATCGTGCAGCGCATCGTCGAGCACCTGGGCTGGCAGATGCGGGTCGAGAGCTCGGCGCGGGGCTGCCGCTTCGCGCTGGTGATGGCGGCCGCGGCCGATTAGGTCGCCGGCGCCGTTTCGCGGCAGGCGGCAAAAAGGTCCAGCTCACGCTGATAGACCCGGGTCTTCACGCCGAACAGCCCGAGCATCGAGTGATACAGGTTGTCGTGGCTGTAGGTCTTTTCGCTTGCGTTGGCGCGCAGGCAGGCGAGGCCCAGGCGGGCATTGCGCGCGAACTCCGGCGAGAACCACATCAGCATCGGCACCTGTGTCTGTTCTTTGGGTGCGATGAGGTACGGCGTGCCGTGCAGATACATGCCGCGCTCGCCGAGCGATTCACCGTGGTCGGAGACATAGACCAGCGCCACGTCGCGCTCGGCTGAGTATCCCTGCAGCAGTTCGATCGTCTTGCCGAGCATGCTGTCGGTGTAGAGCAGGGTGTTGTCGTAGGTGTTCACCAGCGCTTCGTTGCTGCACTTCTGGATCTGGTTGCTGTCGCAGGTCGGGCTGAAGACACGGGCCCCGGGCGGATAACGTTCGAAGTAGGTCGGGCCGTGGCTGCCGATCTGGTGCAGCACGATCAGCGCGTCGCCCGGCATCGCGGCGATGCGTTCGTCGAGCCGGTGCAGCAGCACCTCGTCATAACAGGTGCCGTCGCGGTTGAGGCAGGCCTCGGCGACTTTCTGCGCCGGCATGTCGTCGGTCGGCACACGCTCGCACTGGCCTTTGCAGCCGCCGTTGTTGTTGTTGCGCCAGAGGATGTCCAGGCCGGTGCGCTGCAGCACGTCGAGCAGGTTTTCTTCGGTCGCCGCACGCACCTCGTCGTATTCCGGGCGCGGCAGGCGCGAGAACATGCAGGGCAGCGAGATCGCCGTCGCCGTGCCGCACGACGATACCGAGCGGAAACTGATGACGTCGCCACGCTGCGCCAGCACGGGGTTGGTCGCCCTGCCATAACCGTTGAGCTGGAAGTTCTGCGCCCGCGCCGTTTCGCCGACGACGAGGATCACCAGTTTCGGCCGTGCGCCGACCGCCACGGCCCGCGTCGCGTCTTCGGCCACCGTGCGCAGCGGCTGGGATTTCGCGCTGTACTGGCGCTTGAGATAACCGTGCGTGCTGCGCACGAAGTTCAGCGGCAGCACCTGGTCCTTGATCTGCCGGTTGTTGCGCAGCAGCGAGGCGTAGTCCTTGTAGAACACCAGCGTCACGGCGGCCAGCACCGCCAGCGTCACGAAGACGTTGGCCAGCCACTGCATCGCCACCTGGCGCGCGCGCCCGTCCTGCTGCACACGCAGCGCCAGCAGCGCGCCGGCCGGCAACACGCCGAGCAGGAGGATCGTCAGCACCAGCGGCGCCGACAGATACGAACCGAGTTCGGCCTGGTTCGTTTCGAAGACGTTCTGGACCATGCCGCGGTCGATCAGCACCTGGTACTCGACCATGAAGTACTGGCAGGCGGCGCCGATGACGGCGAGCAGCGCCAGCAGCGGCTTGCGCAGATACGGCAGCGCCACGACCGGCGCCAGCAGCAGGTTCAACAGGCAGAACAGAAAGACCGGCAGGCTGATCGCGAAGAGCAGCCCGTGCAGGCCGTCGATCTCGACCCTGGCCGCCAGCGAGCGCCACAGCACGAGGTTGCCGAAGCTGGCGAAGAAGAGCGCGGCGACCCAGCCCAGTTGCACCGGATTGAGCCGCAAGGACAGCAGACGTCGAAGCACGGGATTCGCGGGAGGGGAAAGCCGCGCAGTGTCACGAAGCGTCTGTCAAGAAGTCGTCAAGAGCGTGCCCGGGCGCCCGCCGGGAGGACGCTTTCGCCCTGCGAGCACGCCGCCGCGGCCTGCGGGGGAATTGACGGCAATAACGAAATAAACGCCATTAAAACCACGGCGGCGATTTGACTTGATGCAAGTCCGGCGGCCTGTCGGGCGGTAACTTAGGCGCACTTTCCGATTCGCCCTGAGCCCCTCGCTGAACGTCACGGAAAAAGCCGACAGCGGCGGGCCGATAACCGATCCGGAGGACATCATGGAAGTTCTCGAAATTCATCCCAGCGAAACCCTCAAGAAAATCCGCAGCGGTGCTGCGGAATCTTCCCGGCCGGTCGCCACGGCCATCCCCCGCCCGCCCGTCGAGCGCTGGCGCTTCGACGAAGAGGCCCGCCAGGCGGAGCTCGAGCACGTCGCCGTGCTGGGCTACAACTGAACGCCCAGGCCGCACCCCTGACGCCGAGGGTCGTCAGCACCGCCAGAGCCTCCTCCTGAGCCACGCCGCCTGAAGGCGGCCGGGAACCAGCTTGCGTCACCAGGCGCCGCACCTTCGGGTGCGGCAGCGCCTCGGCAGCGCTCGCCCCGAAAACGGCACGAAGGACGCGCGGCGTACACCCCTCGAAGTTTCAAGTTCTCGTCCCCGAGAAACCCAGTCCGGCGCTTCCGAGATAACTCGGGAGGTCGCCGGAGAAATAGACAGACTCCCCCCGGGAAAACCGGGGATACCCGCTAGACGGAAACCAACGGAGCGATACGATGAGCGAAGCAAGCCCCGCAACCCTGGAGGCGGTGCCCGGTGGCACGGCAGCCGCCGGGCAGAAGTTCTGGCCCCACGGCTGGTGGCGCCTCATGGAGGCCAAGGTCGGCGTCATACCGCTGCCGCTGTTCGTGCTGGCCGGTGGGCTGGTGCTGGCGCTGGCCAAGACCAAGGGCGGCCTGACGAACGAGCTGACGGTGATGGCCGTGACGCTGGCGTTCTTCGGCTTCGCCTGCGGCGAACTCGGCAAGCGCATCCCGGTGATCGGCAAGATGGGCGCCGCCGCGATCTGCGCGACCTTCATCCCGTCGGCGCTGGTCTACTACGGCCTGCTGCCGGACATCGTCGTCGAGGCGACGACGAAGTTCTACAAGGCCACCGGCATCCTCTACCTGTACATCTGCTGCATCATCGTCGGCAGCATCATGAGCATGGATCGCAGGACGCTGATCCAGGGCTTCATGAAGATCGTGATCCCGATGGCCTGCGCGGCGGTCGCCGGCATGGTCGTCGGCACGCTGACCGGCGTGCTCGTCGGCAAGAGCGTCTTCGAGACCTTCTTCTTCATCGTGCTGCCGTGCATGGCCGGCGGTGTCGGTGAAGGCGCGATCCCGCTGTCGATCGGCTTCGCCGAGATCATGCATCAGGACCAGGGCGAGATGTTCGGCCGGATCATCCCGATGGTGATGATGGCCAACGTCGTGGCGATCATGCTGTCGGGCGTGCTCGGCGCGATCGGCCAGCGCCGTCCGCACCTGACCGGCAACGGCAAGCTGCTGCCGGGTTCCGCCGACGACGAGGAGGTCGCCGCCAAGAGCGAAGCCTCGGGCAAGGGCCTGGACGTCACCGGGCTGGCCGCCGCGGCGCTGATGGCCATCAGCCTGTACATGGTCGGCATGCTGGGCTTCCGCGTCATCGGCCTGCCGGCGCCGGTCGGCATGCTGTTCGTCGCCGTCATCGTCAAGCTGACGCAGGCTGCCTCGCCGTCGCTGACCGAAGGTGCGCGCACGGTCTACAAGTTCTTCCAGACCTCGGTGACCTACCCGGTGCTGTTCGCCGTCGGCGTCGCCATCACGCCGTGGGAGCGCCTGATCGCCGCCTTCGCGCTGGACAACATCGCGGTCATCGTGGCCACCGTCTTCGCGGTGGTCGGCACCGGCTTCCTGGTCTCTCGCAAGCTCGGCATGTACCCGGTCGACGCCGCGGTCGTGTCCTGCACGCAGTGCGGCCAGGGCGGCACCGGCGACGTCGCCATCCTGTCGGCGTCCAACCGCATGCAGCTGATGCCGTTCGCGCAGATCGCCACGCGCATCGGCGGCGCCATCAACGTGACCGTCTCGCTGCTGGTGCTGTCGCGCCTGGTGGCCTGAGCCCCGAGTCCCTTCCCACTCCCCGGCGTCGGCGCCTTGCCGCCGCGGCATCGCCGACGCCCCAGACACGAGAGAACCTCATGAAACTGCTCAGTTTCCGCAACAGCCGCGGCAAGCGCAGCTACGGCATCCGCACCGAACGCGGCATCGTCGACCTCGGCAGCCGCCTCGGCGAACGTTTCCCCTCGCTGCGCTCGCTGCTGGCCGTGAGCGGCGGCGTCGCGCTGGCGCGCCACCACGAGGCGAGCGCGCCGGACTACCAGGAAGACGAAGTGAGCTTCCTGCCGGTCATCGAGCACCCGAACAAGATCTTCTGCGTCGGCATGAACTACGCCGCCAAGCGCCAGGAGTTCAACGAGACCAACCCGGCGCCGACGCTGTTCGTGCGCTTCCCCGACTCGCAGACCGGCCATCGCTGCCCGGTGATCAAGCCGGCGCACAGCCGCGAGTTCGACTACGAAGGCGAGCTGGCGGTGATCATCGGCACCGGCGGCCGCGGCATACGCCGCGAGGACGCGCTGCTGCACGTCGCCGGCTACGCCTGCTACATGGACGGCTCGGCGCGCGACTGGCAGCACACCTGGTTCACCGCCGGCAAGAACTGGCGCGAGACCGGCGCCTTCGGCCCGTGGATGGTGACCAGCGACGAGCTGCCCGACCCCCAGCAGCTGCAGCTGCGCACCTTCCTGAACGGCCAGCAGGTGCAGGACGACTCGACGGCCAACATGATCCATCCGGTGGCCGCGCTGATCGAATACATCAGCACCTTCAGCCTGCTGTCGCCCGGCGACGTGATCATCACCGGCTCGCCCGGCGGCGTCGGCAAGAAGCGTGTGCCGCCGCTGTTCATGAAGGCCGGCGACACGATCGAAGTCGAGATCTCCGGCATCGGCCGGCTCTCCAACGTCATCGCCGACGAGGTGCTCGAACCCTTCGAGGGCTACGAAGCGCCGCGCGTGGCCGAGGCTGCCACCGCATGAGCCGGGCGGATGCGACCCGGCCGGGGGGGCCTGCTCCCCGCGCCGCGTCCATCCGCCGCGACGGAGCGTCCATCGTGAGCGACGACATCGAGTTTTACGCCATCGACCCGCGTGAACAGCCGCAAGAGCGTGCCGAGGTGCGCGAGCTGCTGGCGCAGTGCGAACTGGACATCGAGGAAGGCATCGAGACCTTCGTCGTCGGCCGCCACGGCCGCCGGCTGGTGGCCTGCGCCGGGCTGGACCACAACATCGTGAAGTGCGTGGCGACGGCGCCCGACTTCCGCGGCAGCTCGCTGTCGCTGACGCTGATGAGCGAGATCGTGCACCTGGCGCTCGAACGCGGCCACCTGCACCTTTTCCTCTACACGCGGCCGCGCAACGTCGAGTTCTTCGCCGGCTGCGGTTTCCACGCGCTGGCCGAGGTGCCGGGCCACGTCAGCCTGATGGAGAACACGCCGGTCGGCATCAGCGGCTATTGCCGCCGCCTGGCCGCCGAGCGCCGCTCGGGCCGGCGCATCGGCTGCGTCGTGATGAACGCCAACCCGTTCACGCGCGGCCACGAGTACCTGGTGCGTCTGGCCGCGGCGCAATGCGACTGGCTGCACGTGTTCGTCGTGCGCGAGGACGTCTCGCAGTTCTCCTACCGCGACCGCTTCGCGCTGGTGCACAAGGGCGTGAGCGCGATCCCGCGGCTGACGCTGCACCACGGCTCGGAGTACATGGTCTCGCGCGCCAGCTTTCCCGACTACTTCTTCAAGGAGAAGGGCATCGTCGGCGACTGCTGCACCGCGATCGACCTGCTGCTGTTCCGCGACTACATCGCGCCGGCGCTGGGCGTGACGCACCGCTTCGTCGGCACCGAGCCCTTCTGCGCGACCACGCGCAAATACAACGCCGACATGCAGTACTGGCTGCAGCAGGCGCCTTCGGCGGCGCCGCCGGTGGCCGTCGTCGAGGTGCCGCGCACGTCCTGCGAAGGCGTGCCGATCTCGGCGTCCGAGGTGCGGCGGCTGCTGCGCGCCGGCCATCCGGGCCGCATCGCGTCGCTGGTGCCGCCGGACACGCTGCAACTGCTCAACGACAAGTACTCCCCCGTGTTCCGCCGCGAGCGGCCGGAGGTGAGTGCCTAGCACGGCCCGCCGTGCATCCCCGGGCCGGCCGCCGCGGCCGGCCCAACGAAAGAGGTCAACGATGCAAATCGTCAAGGAAGCCCTGGCAGGGACGCTGGAATCCAGCGACCTGCTGGTCAAGGTCGCTCCAGCCGCCGACGGGCGCCTGGAGCTGGTCATCGAAAGCGAAGTGATGCGCCAGTTCGGCGCCCAGATCCGCCGTGTCGTCGCCGAGACGCTGGAGCGCCTGGGCGTGACGGCCGGCCAGATCGTCGTCGAGGACAAGGGGGCGCTGGACTGCGCCATTCGTGCCCGCGTGCAGACCGCCGTGCTGCGCGGCGCCGGGCAAGTGCAGATCGACTGGAGCCGACTGTCATGACACTGCGCCGAAGCATGCTGTTCCTGCCCGGGGCCAACGCCGCGATGCTGAGCACCGCGTTCGTCTACAAGCCCGACTCGATCATGTTCGACCTGGAGGACGCGGTCTCGCTGCGCGAGAAGGACGCCGCGCGGCTGCTGGTCTTCCACGCGCTGCAGAACCCGGCCTACGCCGATATCGAGACCGTGGTGCGCATCAACCCGCTTTCCACGCCCTTCGGCCTGGCCGACCTGGAAGCCGTGGTGCGCGCCGGTGTCGACATCGTGCGCCTGCCCAAGACCGACAGCGCCGCCGACGTACACGAACTGGAGGCCCAGGTCGAACGCATCGAGCGCGAATGCGGCCGCGAAGTCGGCTCGACGCGCCTGATGGCGGCCATCGAGTCGGCCTCGGGCGTCGTCAACGCGCTGGCCATCGCCACCGCGAGCAAGCGCCTGGTCGGCATCGCGCTGGCCGGCTTCGACTACGTGATGGACATGCAGACCGAACGCGGCGACGGCACCGAGCTGTTCTACGCCCGCTGCGCGGTGCTGCACGCGGCGCGGGTCGCCGGCATCGACGCCTTCGACGTCGTCTACTCCGACGTCAACGACGAAGCCGGCTTCCTGCGCGAGGTCGAGCTGATCCGCAGGCTCGGCTTCAACGGCAAATCGCTGATCAACCCGCGGCAGATCGAGCTGCTGCACAACGCCTACGCCCCGACCGAGGAGGACGTCGAGCACGCGCAGCGCGTGATCGCCGCCGCCGACAAGGCCGAGCGCGAAGGCCTGGGCGTCGTCTCGCTGAACGGAAAGATGATCGACGCGCCCATCGTCAACCACGCCCGGCGCGTGCTGCAGCGGGCGCAGGCCTCCGGCGTGCGCAAGTGAACCGACCCGGAGTTCCCGCCATGAACACCCCCATTCAAGACGTCCTGCGCCGCGAGCCGGCGCTGCAAGGGCTCGAAGCGTTCCAGGACTACGCCCATCACACGCCGCACCTGCGCGACGCCGAACTCAAGCGCACGCGCAAGATCGCCGCCTCGCTGGAAGAGGCCGTGCGCCGCGTCGGCCTGAAGGACGGCATGACGATCTCGTTCCACCACGCGTTCCGCGAGGGCGACAAGACGATCAACCACGTCGTCCAGGCGCTGGCCGACATGGGCCTGCGCAACCTGACGCTGGCCTCGTCCTCGCTGCTGAGCTGCAACGCGCCGCTGATCGAGCACATCCGCAACGGCGTCGTCAGCCGCATCTACACCTCGGGCATGCGGGGCAAGCTCGCCGAGGCGATCTCCAACGGGCTGATGGAGCACCCGGTGCACATCCACTCGCACGGAGGCCGTGTGCACCTGATCAAGAGCGGCGAGCTGAAGATCGACGTCGCCTTTCTCGGCGTCTCGGCCTGCGACGAGTTCGGCAACGCCAACGGCGTCAGCGGCAGGTCGCGCTGCGGCTCGCTGGGCTACGCCAAGGTCGACGCCCAGTTCGCGCGCCGCGTCGTGCTGCTGACCGAGGAGTTCGTCGACTTCCCGAACACGCCGGCGAGCATCTCGCAGGACCAGGTCGACTGCATCGTCAAGGTCGACCAGGTCGGCGACCCGTCGAAGATCAGCGTCGGCGCCGCGCGCGTGACGAGCAACCCGCGCGAGCTGCTGATCGCGCGCTGGGCCGCCGACGTGATGGAGCACTCGGGCTACTTCCGCGACGGCTTCTCGCTGCAGACCGGCTCGGGCGCCTCGTCGACCGCGGCGACGCGTTTTCTCGAGCCGCGCATGCGCAAGGCCGGCATCAAGGCCGCGTTCGCGCTCGGCGGCATCACCGGCGGCATCGTCGACCTGCACCGCAAGGGGCTGATCACGAAGCTGGTGGACACGCAGAGCTTCGACGCCGACGCCGCCGAGTCGCTGCGCAGCTCGCCCGAGCACGTCGAGGTCTCGACCAACGAGTACGCCAACCCGAGCTCCAAGGGCACGTTCTGCGACCGCGTCGATCTGGTCATCCTGTCGGCGCTGGAGATCGACCTGGACTTCAACGTCAACGTCATCACCGGTTCCGACGGCGTGATGCGCGGTGCCTCGGGCGGCCACAGCGACGTCGCCGCGGCGGCCAACCTGGCGATCGTCGTCGCGCCGCTGATCCGCAGCCGCATCCCGACCGTCGTGCGCCGCGTGACGACCGTCGTCACGCCGGGCGAGTGCATCGGCGTGCTCGTCACCGACCACGGCATCGCCGTCAACCCGAACCGCCCGGACGTCGCCGAGCGCCTGCGCGCCGCCGGCCTGCCGGTGATGACCATCGAGGAACTGCATGCGCGTTCGCTCGCGCTGACCGGCGAGCCGCAGGCGATCGAGTTCCTCGACAAGATCGTCGGCGTCGTGCGTTTCCGCGACGGTTCGGTGATCGACGTCGTCCGCCAGGTCAAGCCCTGAGGGGAGGGCGCATGCCATCCGATCCGCTGGCGCTGCCGGTGACGCTGGAGCAGATGCTGGCGGCGCGCGAGGACCGCGTGCGCAGCCAGCAGGCCGCGCTGGCGGCCCACGGGCTGCCGCTGCTGTCGCTGACGCTGGTCGCACCCGGGCCGGTGAAGGACAGCGCGGCGCTGCGCGAGGTGTTCTGCGTCGCGCTGGAACAGCTGGAGGCGACCTGCCGCGAGCACGGCTGGCGTGTCGCCGCCTGCCGCGCCTGGCGCCAGGTCACCGGCTGCGAGGCGCTGCTGGCGGTGGCCGCCGATGCCCGGGCGCTGAAGTGCGCCGCGGTGGCGCTGGAGGACACGCACGCGCTGGGCCGGCTCTGGGACCTGGACGTGATCGGCCTGGACGGGCGCTCGCTGTCGCGCAGCACGCTGGGCCTGGCGCCGCGGCGCTGCCTGGTCTGCGACGAGGCGGCGCACGCCTGCGCGCGCTCGCGTGCGCACCCGCTCGAACAACTGCAGGCGGCGATGGCCCGCCTGCTGGAGAACCATCACCATGCGGCCGTTTGCTGAGTTCGTCCCGCCCGCGGCGGGTGGCGGCGCGCGCGCGGCGGCGATGGCCGCACGCCGGCCGCCGATCGTCGACACCCGCCGTGTCGCCGCATGGGGTCACGAGGCCCTGATCCGCGAGGTCGAGCTGAGCCCCAAGCCGGGCCTGGTCGACCGCTTCGACAACGGCGCTCATGACGACATGGACCTCGCCATGTTCCGCGCCAGCGCCGCGGCGATCGAGCCCTGGCTCGGCGTCTTCTTCCGCTTCGGGCGCAGCGAATGCGAGCGGCCGGCGGCCGAGTTCCTGCCGCGGCTGCGGCCGCAGGGCCAGGCCTGCGAGCGCGCGATGCTGCGCGCCACCGGCGGCGTCAACACGCACAAGGGCAGCGTCTTCGCGCTCGGCCTGCTGAGCGCCGCCGCCGGGCGTCTGGCCGGGCGCGGCGCGACCACCGACGCCGACACGCTGTGCCTGGAAGTCGCGGCGATCTGCGACGGCCTGGTCGCGCGCGAGCTGCGCGACGGCGGCCCGGCGGCCACCGCCGGCGAGCGCCTGTACCGCGAGCACGGCCTGCCCGGCGCGCGCGGCGAGGCCGCCAGCGGCTTCGCCACCGTGCGCCGCCACGGGCTGCCGGCGTGGCGGCGTGCGCGTGCCGCCGGTCACGGCGAGGAGGCCGCGCTGCACGCCGTGCTGCTGAACCTGCTCGCCTACAATCAGGACACGAATCTCGTGGCGCGCGGCGGGATCCCGGCATTGCATTTCGTCCAGACGCGCGCGCGGGCTCTGCTCGCCGCCGGCGGCATCGACGCCGCGGACCATCTGGCCGAGATCAGCCGTCTCGACCGCGAGATGACCGAGCGCCACATCAGCCCGGGCGGCAGTGCCGACCTGCTGGCGGTGACGTGGTTCCTGTCCCGCTTCAGCCTTCACCAGGACGACGGCGGCCGGGTCGGCTCCTCGGCTCGCGCCTGCGTGGCCTGAGGCCGCGTCCGGCCGCAGCACCGCGATGACCTGCCGTTCCCCCGCCCGCGCCGTCGCGCGCCGCGCCTGCTGAGGCCGCCGTGGACCTGCTGCGCGCCCGCTTCGGCGACGACACGCCTCGCCCTGTGAACCTGCCGGCGGCCGGCTGGACCGCGCGCCTGGCACGCCTGGCGACCTTCCAGGTGCGGCTGTTCATGCTGCTGCTGTGCGTGTCGGCGTCGATGCTGTTCGTCGTCGGCTACTACGTCTTCGAGCGCATGCACGCGACGCTGTACGAGAACCTCGGCCAGCACGCCGTCGTGCAGGCGCAGCAGATCGCCGCGATCCCCGAGATGATCGTCGCGGTGCGCACGCGCGACCTGCCGGTCATCGAGCGCATCACGAAGACGATGCTGCAGCGCACCGACGCCAGCTTCATCGTCATCGGCGACGCCGAGGGCCGCCGGCTCTACCACCCCAAGCTGCCGCCGGGCACGCCGATGGTCGGCGACGACAACACGCCGGTGCTGCACGACGGCCTCAGCGAGGTCACGGTGCGCACCGGTTCGCTGGGCTACGCGCTGCGCGGCAAGGCGCCGATCAAGGAGGCCGACGGCAAGGTGATCGGCGTCGTCTCGGTGGGCTATCTGCAGGACGTCATCTTCGACCGCGACGTCGCGCAGCGCGGGCCGGTCATCGTCTTTCTCACCGTCGCGCTCGGCGCCACCTTCCTCAGCGCCTGGTTCTTCGCGCGCAGCATCAAGCGCCAGATGCTGGGCATGGAGCCGGCCGAGATCTCGCGCCTGGTGCGCCAGCAGGAGGCGGTGTTCGACTCGATCATGGAAGGCGTCATCGCCGTCGACCGCCACGACCGCGTGCGCGCGATCAACCACGCGGCGCGCGACATCGTCGGCGACACGCGGCCCAGCCACGAGATCATCGGCTGCCTGCTCAGCGACGTCGTCGGCAGCGGCGCTCCGGCCTCGGGCGAGGGCGGCGACTCGGCGCCCGAAATCCGCGACGCCGTGCTGCTGTTCAACAACGTGCAGGTCATCGCCAACCGGCTGCCGGTCATCGTCGCCGGCAAGCCCGTCGGCGCGGTGCTGAGCTTCCGGCGCAAGGACGACATCTCGACGCTCAGCCTGCAGCTGTCGCAGGTGCGCCGCCACGCCGAGAACCTGCGCGTGGTGCGCCACGAGCACATGAACTGGCTGTCGACGATCTCCGGCCTGCTGGAGATGAAGCACTACGACGAGGCGCTGCAGCTGGCGCGCATGCAGTCGCGCACCCAGCAGCGCGTACTGGACACGATCTCGCAGGCCTTCTTCAACGCCCCGGTGTGCGGCATGCTGCTGGGCAAGTACTACCGCGCGCGCGAACTCGGCCTGGAACTGGTCTTCGACCCCGGCTGCCGCCTGACCAGCCTGCCCGAGACGCTGAAGGTCTCCGAGTGGCTGTCGATCATCGGCAACCTGCTGGACAACGCCTTCGACGCCGCGCTGGCGCTGGGCGAACGCGGCCAGCGTGTGGCCTTCCTGATGATCGAGTCCGACGACGAGATCGTCATCGAGGTCGCCGACACCGGCGCCGGCGTCGACGCCAGCGTGCGCGACACGCTGTTCGACCTGGGCGTCAGCAGCAAGCCCGGCGGCGAGCACGGCATTGGGCTGCATCTGGTGAAGACCTACGTCGAGCAGGCGGGCGGTACGATCACCATCGAAGAGAACGAGCCGCGCGGCACCATCTTCTCGCTGTTCATCCCCAAAGGAGCCGCCCGTGCTGCCGAAGCATGACGTCTTGATCGTTGAGGACGAAGCGCGCCAGGCCAAGCTGCACGCCGACTTCGTCGGCCAGCACCCGCGGCTGCGTGCCGCCGGCATCGCGACGACGATGGCCGAGGCGCGCCGGCTGCTGGACAGCCTGCAGCCGCGCCTGATCCTGCTGGACAACTACCTGCCCGACGGCAACGGCATCGACCTGCTCGACCACCTGGTGACGCAGAAGATCGACGCCCACGTCGTCTTCATCACCGCGGCCAGCGAGATGGAGACCTGCAGCAAGGCGATCCGCCTGGGCGCCTTCGACTACATCATCAAGCCGATCGCCTACGACCGGCTGCAGGCGGCGCTGGAGCGCTTCTGCCAGTTCCTCGATTCGCAGGCCGCGCACCGCATGGTCGACCAGCGGCGTGTCGACGAGCTCTACAAGCTGCAGTCCAAGGAGGCGCTGGAAGAGCGCCGCACCAAGGGCATCGACCCGCTGACGCTGTCGCGGCTGAAGGATCACTTCCTCGACGGTGGCCAGGAAGAGACCGCGGAGACGATCGCGCGGGCCGTCGGCATCAGCAAGACGACGGCGCGGCGCTACCTGGAGTACCTGGTGGAAATGCGTTTCGTCGCCGCCGAGATCAGCTACGGCAAGGTCGGCCGCCCCGAGCGCAGCTACCGCTTGCTGCGGCCGGCGGCTCCAGAGGCCGAATGAACGAGGCGGCGGCGCGGCCATGAGCTGGCAGTCGATGATGGACGCCCGGGTCTGCCCGGACACCACGGCCGCGCTGCAGGCCGCCGCAGCCGAGTTTGAGTTCGTGCTCGTGCCGGGTCGCTACGACTCCGGGCCCGAGCACTGGCAATCGTGCTGGCAGCGCTGCCTGCCGATCTGGCAACGCATCACGCTGCAGAACTGGCAGGACCCCGACGTCGACCGCTGGGTCGGCGCGATCAACCGCCTGACGGCACGCAACGGCCGGCGCGCGATCCTCGTCGGCCACAGCCTGGGCGCGCTGGCCTCGTGCTGCTTCGCCGTCGACCATCCCGGCCGCGTCGCCGGCCTGATGCTGGTGGCGCCGGCCGAGCCGGCCAAATTCGAGGCCGAGGAGCGTGTGCCCGCCGGGCCGCTGCCGGTGCCCAGCGTGCTCGTCGCCAGCCACAACGACCCGTTCATGAGCTTCCGCCGCGCCGAGCACTGGGCGCGCACCTGGGGCAGCGAACTCGTCGACCTCGGCGAGGCCGGGCACATCAACGTCGAATCGGGCTTCGGGCCCTGGACCTACGGGCTGGAGCTGCTGCGGCGCTTGAGCGAGCGCGCGCGGGCTTCCTGACGAGGCGTTCGCCGCGTTTGCGGCGCTCTGACGACTCTTTAAGTTTCTCATTCTGTACAAATCGACCGTACTGTATAGAATGAGATCCATGCCCGCCAAAGCGCCCCCTGTCGGCGACCTTCTCGCGGCCCGGCTTCGTGCTCTGGGTGAACGCGTGCGCGCCCATCGCGAGCAGCAGAAGATCAGCGCCACGGTGGCCGCCGAGGCGGCAGGCATGTCCCGGGTCACCTTTCACCGCATAGAACGTGGCGAGCCTTCGGTGACGATGGGCGCCTACCTGAGCGCAATCGATGCCGTCGGCCTGCAGCTGGAGCTGCACGATCCCCTGGCGAGCGCGCCGTCGCCCGAGCAGGCCGTGCTTCCGGAGCGCGTGCGCCTGGCGGCATTCCCTCAGCTCAGGCGCCTGGCCTGGCAGCTGAGCCAGGTGGACGAAGTCAGTCCTGCGGAGGCCTTGAGCCTGTACGAACGCAACTGGCGGCACGTCGACCGGGCTGCCATGGAGCCCGCCGAGCGGGCCTTGCTGCAGACCTTGGTGGACCGGCTCGGCGGAGGGCGCCTGCTTGTTTGAGCGAGCCCACCATCGCCGCATCGCGCAGGTTCTGGAGGCGCTCGACAGCGAGCTGCTGGCGGCCTGTGGCTGCCTGTTCGGAGGCGGCACGGCCATGGCCTTGCGCTACGGCGAGTACCGTGAGTCGGTCGACATCGACTTCCTCGTGTCCCGGGTCGACGGCTACCGCGGGTTGCGCCAGCGGCTGACGGGCCCGGAGGGGATACGAGCCATCGTGCTGCCCGGCCAGGCCCTGACCCCAAGCCGCGAACTGCGTGCCGACCAGTACGGCATCCGCACCATGCTCCAGGTCGACGGCGTCGACATCAAGTTTGAGATCGTGCTCGAAGGCCATCGAGCTGGAGTCCCCCGGTGCGGACGACCGCCTGTGCGGCGTGTCGACGCTGACCCCGGTGGACATGGTAGCGAGCAAGCTGCTGGCCAACTCCGACCGCTGGCGGGATGACGCGGTGATGAGCCGTGACCTCATCGATCTGGCGATGATGGCGCCGCCCAGGGCCCTGTTGAAGCTCGCGATGGCCAAGGCCGAGGGCGCATACGGCGAGAGCGTGGCAGCCGATCTGCGCCGCGCCGTGGAGGAGCTGCGCGTACGCCCCCATCGGCTCGACCAGTGCCTTCAGGCCCTGGCGATGAACACGGTGTCCAAGGCCGCGCTGTGGGCGCGCATCAGGGCGCTGGTGCGCGCGCTTGCTGCTGGGCCCGGCACCGGGGGCCGGTGATTGAGGCCCGGAAGGCCGAAGCCGCCCCACGTCATCGCCCTGACTCACTTGCTGCGGAACTTGGCCTGGATGCGGGCCACCAGCGCCGTCTGCTCGGGTAAGGACCGGCCTCGGCGCGCGGCCGACGCGCCGGCGATCTCGCGCTGCCTTTGCGGGCTCATCCAGGCCTTTCCGTCCTTGGCCATGGTCCAAGTGCTGGATATCGCCTTCCGATCCACGGGCATCGCTTCTGTCTCCGGGCCCGCGCTGGCAAGGGCGGCGCGCTGCTGCGCTCTCCGGCGCTTGTGCCACAGGCGCTTGTCGGCCGCGTCGGAGGTGGCTGTGTGCTGGGGATTCCGGCCGTCGGCACCGCGGGTGTGTCGCGCGGCTCGCCAAAGAGAGACGGCGCTGAGGAGGTCCTCAACGCCGTCGAATGGTGGGGGGCATCAACTCTTGACTACTGCTGGTTGCCTTCAGTGATCCCTTGCTCCATCGGCCCGACGCTTTACCCCCATAGTGATGCGCATTCGAGCTTCACAGCTTCCAAGACGGTGAACAGGTTGCTTTCCATAAGGATCTCCAGGTTGAAGGTGAACGAGAGGTTTACCGAGACGAGGAGGGAAAGCGCCAGGCCGCTTGCAAGGTCTAGCACTGAGCTAACAAAGAGCAGCGTTGCTGCCAAGTCAAACTCAAAGTGATGGTAGCGCAGAGGCCGATGCAAGAGTCCGGGTCGCTCGCAGACCTGAGACAGCTACGACAGGCATCGTGCCTGCGGACAAGGCTGGTGCGGCGATACCACAGGTTGCGCCGCACACAGCACATCGGTCCACTGCGCTCGAAACTGGTACCAGACTGGCACCAGCCATGCCCAGAAAACAAAAAAGTCAGCAGGCGCTAACCTGCTGACCTTCGTGTTTCTTGGCTCCCCGACCTGGGCTCGAACCAGGGACCTACGGATTAACAGTCCGGCGCTCTACCGACTGAGCTATCGGGGAAGGAAGACCAAGAGTATAGCCCGAAAAATCACTTTGTCAAAACTTGAGTGATGCGCTGGCTCTCACGGTGCGCGCTTGCAGCGGGTACAGGTAGACGTGGTCGAACTGGTAGGGCGACTCTCTCCAGGCCTTGCGGTCGAAGACGTTGTCGACGCCGGTGCGCCAGGTGATGCTGCGCCCGCTCGCGAGCACCTGAGTCCAGCGCGCCCCCAGGTCCAGGCTGGCCCAGCCCGGGATGCGCACGCTGTCGTCGTAGGGCAGCACGACGCGGTCGCCTTCGGCGCGCAGGTCGGCCTGCAGCAGCAGGCCGGCGGCGTGGGGCACGCGCCAGTCGGCACCGACGCGCAGCGTGCGCGCCGGCACGTTCTCCGGCCGCAGGCCGTCGCCGCTGCTGCTCTCGTGGCGCACGGCGTCCAGCAGCATCGCGCTGGCGCGCCAGTCGACGGCGCCGGTGCGCCAGACGACGCTGGCTTCGATGCCGCGGTGGCGCTGCTCGCCAACGACGCCCTGGCGGCAGGAGTCGGCGGTGTCGGTCGAACAGTCGGCGTTCAGCTCGCCGGTGCGCGGGCGCTCGATCTGGAACAGCGCGACGCTGGCTTCGACGGTCTGCCCCGCATGCTTGACCCCGATCTCGCGCTGGCGGCTCTTCAAGGCCGGCAGCGCCTGGCCGGCGTTGACGTAGTAGCTGCGGTTGGGCACGACCGAGGACTCCACGCCCTGGCCCCAGCTGGCGTAGACCATCGTCGCGTCGCTCAGCTGCCAGGCCAGCGCCGCCCACGGCACCGTGAACTGCTGGCTGTAATCGGTGGCCCGCAGGCTGCCGTCGCTGTCGACGCTGGTGCGCCAGCTTTCGCGCGCCAGCCAGCTGTGGCGCAGCCCCGTCCACAGGCTCCAGCCGCCGGGCAGCGTCATCGCATCACGCACGAAGAGCTCGGTGCTGGACTCGTTGCGATCCGTGTTGGCGTCGGGATAGCCTGCCGACGGCGGCGTCACTAGGCTGCCGTCGTCCTTGCCGGTGCCGGCGATGTCGAAGACCTGGTCCTCGAAACGCCCGCGGTAGCGGCTGCGCAGCACGCCGAACTCGATCGCGTGCTCGACGGCGCCGGTGCGCGCCGTGCCGCTGGCGGCAAGCTCCAGCGCGGCGCTGTCGCGGCGTTCGTTCAGGCTGGTGTACTGCCAGTAGGTGAACGTGCCGTCCGGCGCGAAGCGGTCGCACCACTGCGGGCAGTTGTAGTCGGCGTCGTAGACGCCGTACGGGAACGCCGTGCGGTCGTCGGTGCGCAGCTTCTGCACCATCGCGTGGGCCCGGAGCTGCCAGTCGTCGGCCAGGCGCTGGCGCCAGCGCAGCGAGGCGGTCGTGCCGTCCATCTCCACCGGGCCGTTCCAGGGCTGGTGGTTCAGGTTGGTCAGCAGGTCGACGTCGTGCGCGTCGGGCACGGTGTTGCCGCGCATGCTGTAGCCGGCGGCGCTGGGCTGCTGCTGGCGGCTGTTCTCGACTTCGAACTCGACGATGCTGCCCGGGTTCAGCTGCCAGTCCAGCGCGACGGCCAGCAGGCGGCGGTGGCCGTCGCTGTCGTGCAGCTGCGGCTCCATGTCCTCGTAGGCCGCGTTGACGCGCCAGCCGAAGGCGCCGTCGGGGCCGCTGCGGTCGCCGATGTCGACGGCGGCGCCGGTCGTGTTCGAACCTTCCCACCAGACGGTCGCGCTGCGTTTGTCGGCCACCGGGCGCTTGACGCGCAGGTTCACCAGGCCGCCGGGCGCGCTGGTGCCGGCCTGCATGCCGCTGGCGCCCTTGAGCACCTCGAACGGCTTCCTTGTTCTCCAGCGCGAAGGCGGTCTCGCCGCTGACCGGCAGGCCGTCGCGGCGGATGTTGAAGCGGTTGTCCAGCGTGTAGCCGCGCACCGACAGCCCGGCCCAGTAGCCCGGCGAGTCGTAGGCCTCGGAGATGCCGGCATCCAGCCGCGTGACGTCGCCCAGCCGGGTGACGTTCTCGTCGGCCAGGCGCTCGGCGCTCCAGCTCTGCGCCTGCAACGGCGTGCGCGCGTCGGTCTGCCCGGGGAAGCCGGCAAAGGCCGGCAGGCGTTCGGCCGCGCCGGTGATGGTGATCGTCTCGGTGCTCTGCGCGTGGGCAGCGCAGGCGGAGGCGAACAGGGCCGCGGCGAGGGCGCAGCGGGTCGGGACGTGATGAATGGTTGCCATCGGAAGCCTTGGACGATGGCAGGTCGGCATACCGGAGCACGGCACGGCGCGAGAACGCAGCGCGGAACCCATGGTGTGCTTCCCTGCGCGAGCATTACCTCGTGCCGTCCGGTGAGGGACGGGTCGCCGCCTCGGCTTTGCAGCGTCGGCGGGCGATCAGGTTCAAAGGGACTCTCTCAGTCGGCCTCGCGCGTTCGGCGCTCGGCCAACACCCCTAGCGAATGCCTCGTGCACCGGGTCGGGTGCACGAAGCGGCGCGGATCATAACGGTGCCGGCGGGCCGCCGGCGCCGGTGCGTGTCAATCCTGCGACGGTGTCTCGACGCCCAGCAGCCGGTGCAGCTGCGGGCTCGAGGTCGTGTACTGAAGCAGCGCGCGGCGCTCCGGGTCCACGTAGGGCACGGCGGCGAAGGCGGCCAGCGTCGCCTCGTGGAAGCCGCAGAGGATCAGCTTGCGTTTGCCTGGGTAGTGGCAGATGTCGCCGACGGCGAAGACACCCGGCGTGCTGGTCTCGAAAGTCGCCGGGTTCACGGTGACCAGCTTGTGGACCAGCTCCAGCCCCCAGTCGGCGATCGGGCCGAGCTTGGGGCTCAGGCCGTGGAAGACGAGCAGGTCGTCCAGCGCCAGCGTCGTGCTGCTGCCGTCCGGGCGCATCAGCACCAGGCGCGCGAGGCGCTCGCCGTCGGTCTCGAAGCCGGTCGGCTGGCCGATGACGACCTCGACGGCGCCGGCATCGCGCAGCTCGGCCAGGCGGCGCAGCGTGGCGGGCAGGGCGCGGAACTCGTCGCGCCGGTGCAGCAGGGTCACACGCGCCGGGCGTGCGGTCTCGGTGGTGGCGAAGTGGATCGCCCAGTCGAGTGCCGAATCGCCGCCGCCGGCGACGACGACCTGCCGGCCGGCGAAGGCCGCCGCGTCGGCGACGCGGTAGAAGAGCTGCGTGCCGGCGAAACGCTCGATGCCGGGCAGACGCAGCGCCTTGGGCTGGAAGGAGCCGACGCCGCCGGCGACGAACACCGTGCGCGCGAGGAAACGCGTGCCGGTGCTGGTGGCGACGTCGAAGCGGCCGTCGGCGGCACGTTCGAGCGAACGCACCTCCTGGCCGAGATGGAAGCTCGCGCCGAACGGCGCGATCTGCTGCTGCAGCCGCTCGACGAGCTCACGCCCGGTGCACACGGGCACGCCGGGAATGTCGTAGATCGGCTTGTCGGCGTAGAGCTCGGCACACTGGCCGCCGACGTGCGGCAGCGAATCGACGACGTGGGCGCGGATGTCCTGCAGCCCGAGCTCGAAGACCTGGAACAGCCCGACCGGGCCGGCGCCGACGATCAGCGCGTCGGTCTCGATCGGGGAAACAGCGGCGGGAGCGCCGGGCGAGGGGGAAACAGTCATTCGTCCGCCGGGCGCGACCCGGATCAGCGCTGCAGGTACTGCAGCTTGTTCTTGCGGTCCTTCCACTCGTCGGCGTCGGGCAGCGAGCCCTTGCGCTTCGTGATGCTCGGCCAGGTCTTGGCGAGCTCGGCGTTGAGCTGGATGAACTGCAGTTGGTCCGAAGGCACGTCTTCCTCGGGCAGGATCGCGTTGGCCGGGCACTCGGGGATGCAGACCGCGCAGTCGATGCACTCCTCGGGGTCGATGACGAGGAAGTTCGGCCCTTCACGGAAGCAGTCGACGGGGCACACATCCACGCAATCGGTGTACTTGCAGCGGATGCAGGAATCGAGAACGACGTGAGTCATTGGAACGGGCTCGGTTGTGATGTCAGGAACTGACGCGGTCGCGGGCGAGGGCGCCAAGCGGGCGGAATTTTACGCCTCGCCCTCGGGGGCTCCGGCTTGATCTTGCTCATGCGTCAGGGTCAGCGCCGACGCTCCGGCACCGACGATGACGACGGTCGGCTGGCCTTCGTGGCGCGCGCCGGCCTCGGCCAGCGTCGCGACCTCGTGATGGCTGCGCGCCTCGTCGGGCCAGCCGGCGCGCGAGACGACGAGCGCCGGCGTGTCCGCCGGCCAGCCGGCGGCGCGCAGCCGTTCGCCGAGCACGCCGAGCTGGCGCCCGGCCATGTAGAAGACCTGGGTGTCGGCGGCGTGCGTCACCTCCAGCCGGCGTTCGCGTGTCATCGCGGTGCTGAAGGCGACGCTGCGGCCACGCGCGCGGCGCGTCAGCGGCCGCTGCGCCGAGGCCGCGGCGGCCAGCGCGGCGCTGACGCCGGGCACGACTTCGCTCGCGATGCCGGCGCGTGCCAGCGCCGCCAGCTCTTCCTCGAGCCGGCCGAACAGGCTGGGGTCGCCACCCTTCAACCGCACGACGACAGCATGGCGCTGCGCCATCTCGACGAGCAGGGTGTCGATCTCGGATTGGTGCGTGGAATGGCGGAAGCCGCGTTTGCCGACGTCGATCCACTCGGCGCCCGGCGCCAGTTCACGCAGCGCCGGGTCGGTCAGCGCGTCGTGCAGCACGACGTCGGCCTCGGCGAGGCGGCGCGCGCCGCGCACGGTGATCAGATCGGCGGCGCCGGGGCCGGCGCCGATGAAGACGACGCGGCCCATCAGCGGCGCCGTTGTATCACGCGGCGATCGGCTCGGGCCGCAGATGCAGCCCGCACTCCTTGGCGCCTTCCTGCTCCCACCACCAGCGCCCGGCGCGGTGGTCTTCGCCCAGCGAGACGGCGCGCGTGCAGGGCGCGCAGCCGATGCTCGGGAAGAACTGGTCGTGCAGCGGGTTGTACGGCACGTCGTGCGTGGCGACGTAATGCCAGACGTCGGCTTCGCTCCAGTCGGCCAGCGGGTAGAACTTCTCGCGGTTGTCGGCGTCGAGCTCGAAGTGCGGCACGCGCGAGCGCGACTCCGACTGCTCGCGGCGCAGCCCGGTGATCCAGGCGGTGCGGCCTTCGAGCAGGCGGCGCATCGGCTCCTTCTTGCGCACGTCGCAGCAGCTCTTGCGCAGCTCGACGCTGCGGTACATCGCGTCCTCGCCGTGGCGGCGCACGAACTGGACGACGGCTTCCTGCTGCGGGCGGAAGACCTGCACCTCGACGCCGTAGCGCTGGCGGATGCGCGGGATCAGCGCCAGCGTCTCCGGGTGCAGCGCGCCGGTGTCCAGCGTCGCGACCGGGATCGCCAGGCCGTGGCGCGCGATCAGGTCGGTGATGACCATGCCTTCGACGCCCAGGCTGGTGGCCTGGACGATGCGGCCGGCGTGGTCGGCGGCCGCCTCGCGCAGCAGCGCGACGGCGTGCGCGACCCGGGCATCGTGGCCGCGGGTCTTGCGGGCGTGCAGTTCGATGGCGGTGGGCATACGTTCAGGCCGCTCGGGCGTACGGGGTGGGTTGGGCGCCGACGGCGTCGCGCTGGTACTGGCCGGGGAAACGCCCCAGCGTGCGCAACGCGACGGCCGGATCCTGGTCGGCGCGCAGCTGGGCGGCGTCGAAGCCGCAGCGCTGCAGCATCGGCAGCATGTCGCCGACGACGTCGCCGGTGGCGATCAGCTCGCCGGCGTAGCGCAGCCGCAGGCGCAGCAGCACGGCCTGCGAGTAGGCGCGGCCGTCGGTCCACTTCGGGAAGTTCAGCACGACGGCAGGGGCAGCGGCGATCTCGTCGCGGCGCTCCAGCACGTCGACGGTGTTGTCGAACGCTAGCGCGTCGGCGGGCAGCGGGGAGTGGGTATCGATCAAACGCATGGACATCTCGGGATCAGGCTTCGGCCGCGGCGGTGGTGCGGCGCACGGCGTCGGCGGCGGCGCGCAGCGGGGCCACGCCCAGGCGGCGCACGGTGTCGACGAAGCGTTCGCCGGCCTGGCGCTCGGCGCGGTAGAGCTCTACCAGCGCCTCGACGACGTCGGGCACCTCGTCGGCGGCGAAGGACGGGCCGATCACCTTGCCGGCCGCGGCCGGGCCGTTGGCCAGCGAGCCGTCGGAGCCGGCGACCGTCACCTGGAACCACTCGCTGCCGTCCTTGTCGACGCCGAGGATGCCGATGTGGCCGGTGTGGTGGTGGCCGCAGGAGTTCATGCAGCCGCTGATGTGCAGGTCGATGTCGCCCAGGTCGTAGAGCGCGTCCAGATCCTCGAAGCGCTCGCGGATCGCCGCGGCCACCGGCAGCGAACGTGCGTTGGCCAGCGAGCACAGGTCGCCGCCGGGGCAGGCGATCATGTCGGTCAAGAGGCCGATGTTGGGCGTCGCGAAGCCGTCCTCGCGCGCGGCCAGCCACAGCGCGCGCAGCTCGTGCTCGGCGACCCAGGGCAGCAGCAGGTTCTGGTCGTGCGTGACACGCAGCTCGCCGTGGCTGAAACGCTCGGCCAGTTCGGCAGCGCGGTCCATCTGGTCGGCGGTGACGTCGCCGGGCGCCTGGCCGGCGCGCTTGAGCGACAACGTCACGGCGCGGTAGCCAGCGAGGCGGTGGGCGTGCACGTTGCGCTCCAGCCAGCGCGTGTAGGCCTTGGGTTCGTCGGCGTCGACGGCGTGCAGCGCCGGCGCGGCTTCGGTCACCGGGGCGACGAAGTTGGCCGCGACACGGTCCAGCTCGGCTTGCGGCAGCTCGGACGCGCCGTCGGCCAGCAGCGCCTCGTATTCGGCGTGGACTTCGCGGATGAACTGTTCGCCCAGCGCCTTGACGAGGATCTTGATGCGCGCCTTGTAGATGTTGTCGCGCCGGCCGTGCAGGTTGTAGACGCGCACGACGGCTTCGAGGAAGACCAGGATGCGCTGCCAGGGCACGAAGGCCGCGACTTCGGTGGCGATGATCGGCGTGCGGCCCATGCCGCCGCCGACCAGGACGCGGAAGCCCACTTCACCACCTTCGTCGCGCAGCAGTTGCAGGCCGACGTCGTGCCAGGCGATGACGGCGCGGTCGTCCGTCGCGCCGGTGATCGCGACCTTGAACTTGCGCGGCAGGAAGGCGAACTCGGGGTGCAGCGTGCTCCACTGGCGCAGCAGCTCGGCATAGGGGCGCGGGTCGACGATCTCGTCGGGCGCGATGCCGGCCAGCGCGTCGGTCGTCACGTTGCGGATGCAGTTGCCGCTGGTCTGCACGCCGTGCAGGTCGGCTTCGGCCAGCAACTCCATCACGTCGGCCGAACGCTCCAGCGGGATCCAGTTGAACTGGCAGTTGTGGCGCGTCGTGAAGTGGCCGAAACCACCGCGTTCGTTCGGCGTGCCGGCGTCCTGCAGGTCGAACTCGCGTGCGACGCGGGCCAGCGCTCGCAGCTGGCGCGAGGACAGCTCGCCGTAGGGCACCGCGATGCGCGCCATCGGCGCGTGGCGCTGCACGTACCAGCCGTTCTGCAGCCGCAGCGGGCGGAACAGCTCGTCGGGCAGCTGGCCGGCCAGATGGCGTTCGAGCTGGTCGCGGAACTGCGCGGCACGGGCCCGGATGAACTGGCGGTCGAACTCGGTGTACTGGTACATGGACGGCAGGATTCGCTTTTGCCGCGACTGTAGAGACGCAGCTTATAGGTTCAAAGTACAGAATTATCTCGTGCTTATCGCTGATGGTTATGAGTAAGCCTTCTTACAATCACCAGCGACCATGCGAAGACTTCTCGGGACGCTCGTCGTCCTTCTGCTGGCCGCGTGCCAGAGCGTGCCGCTCCCGGCACCGACCCCTTCCCACCCCGCCACCGACACCGCCACGACGCCCAAGCCGCCGCCGCGCCCGCCGCGCATCGGCCTCGCGCTGGGCGGCGGCGCCGCGCGCGGCTTCTCGCACATCGGCGTCATCCAGGTCCTCGAAGAGAACGGCATCCGCCCGGATCTCGTCGCCGGCACCTCGGCCGGCAGCCTCGTCGCCGCGCTCTACGCCTCGGGCAAGAGCGGCGCGGAGCTCGGCATGCTGGCGATGACGATGGACGAAGGCGCGATCACCGACTGGGCCTTCCCCGGCCGCGCACTGCTGCGCGGCGAGGCGCTGGCGCGCTACGTGCGCGAGCACACCGGCGGCCGCGCGATCGAGCAGATGCGGCTGCCGCTGGGCATCGTCGCCACCGACCTGGACAGCGGCGCGCCGATCCTGTTCCAGCGCGGCGACACCGGCACCGCGGTGCGCGCGTCCAGCGCGGTGCCGGCCGTGTTCCAGCCGGTGACCGTCGGCGGCCGCGAGTACGTCGACGGCGGCCTGGTGTCGCCGGTGCCGGTGCGCTTCGCGCGCCAGATGGGCGCCGAACTCGTCATCGCGATCGACATCTCGGCCGTGCCCGACGGCGCGCCGACCGGCGACGCGATGAAGATGCTGCTGCAGACCTTCTCGATCATGAGCCGCAGCATCAACACCTACGAACTTCGCGACGCCGACGTCGTGCTGCGCCCGGCGCTGGCCGGCGTCTCCAGCGCCGACTTCGCGGCGCGCCGGCGTTCGATCCAGGCCGGCCGCGAAGCCGCGCTGGCCGCGCTGCCGGCGATCAAGGCCAAGATCGCGGCGCTGACGCGCTGAAGGGCGCTCAGGCGACGACGTTGCGGATGAAGCGCGTCGTCGTCTCGCCGGCGTTGACGTAGGCGTAGGGCTGCGAGCTGGGGTAGACGAGGTAGTCGCCCGCTGCCAGTTCCTGCGCGCCGTCGGCCAGTTCCAGCCTGAGCCGGCCTTCGACGACGACGATCATCTCGTGCCAGCCCTCGGGGTCGGGCTCGGCGTCGTAGCGTTCGCCCGGCGCCAGCGTCCACGCCCAGAGCTGGGCTTCGTGCCGCGCCGGCACGCTGGCCTGCAGCACCGCGACGCTGCCCTCGTGGCGGCCGCGCCAGGCGACGGCGTCGAGCCGCAGCGTCTGCGCCGCCGGGTCGCGCACGAGGTCGACGAAACCGACGCCCAGTGCCTCGGCCAGGCGGTCCAGCCGCGACAGGCTGATGTTGGTGTCGCCTTGTTCGAGCGCGACGATCATGCGCCGGCTCAAGCCCGAGGCCTCGGCCAGCGCCGCCTGACTGAGCCCGGCTTTCTGGCGCGCGGCCCGCAGGTTCTGGCCGACGAAAGCCAGCACGTCGCCGTGACCGCCTGGTATGTGCAGTTTATTGCTCATGTTATCCTGAGCAGTATGTTGCACATGCTGGCCCGCGGCAAGACGACCTGGCCTTTCAGCCGCCAGGAAGCCGCGCTGATCGCGATCACGATGCTCTGGGGCACGACCTTCCTGATCGTGCACGTCGCGATGCGCCACAGCGGGCCGTTCTTCTTCGTCGGCCTGCGTTTCCTCACCGCCGGTCTGGTGGCGCTGCTGGTCTTCCGGCGTGCGCTGGCCGGGCTGACACGCGAGGAGCTGTGGGCCGGCATCGCGATCGGCGTCTCGATCTTTCTCGGCTACGGGCTGCAGACTCTTGGGCTGCAGACGATCAGCAGCAGCAAGTCGGCCTTCATCACCGCGCTCTACGTGCCGCTGGTGCCGCTGCTGCAATGGCTGGTGCTGCGCGAGGCGCCCAAGCCGATGGCGATGCTGGGCATCGTGCTCGCGTTTGTCGGGCTGGTGCTGCTCGCCGGCCCCGAGGCCGGCCAGGGCGCGATCGGGCCGGGCGAGCTGGCGACCATCCTCAGCGCCTTCGCGATCGCCGCCGAGATCCTGCTGATCGGCCGCTTCGCCCGCCGTGTCGACGTGCGCCGCATCACCGCGGTGCAGCTGCTGGCCGCCGGCCTGCTGTCGTGGGCGGCGATGCCGGTGCTCGGCGAAGCGATCCCGGCCTTTTCCTGGGTCTGGCTGGCCGCGTCCGTCGGCCTGGGCGCGGCCAGCGTCGCGATCCAGCTGACGATCAACTGGGCGCAGCGTTCGGTCGCGCCGGTGCGCGCGACGATCATCTATGCCGGCGAGCCGGTCTGGGGCGGCGTCGTCGGCCGCCTGGCCGGCGACCGGCTGCCGCCCGAGGCCTTCGTCGGCGCCGCGCTGGTGCTCGCCGGCACGCTGGTCAGCGAGCTGAAGCTGCGGCGCCGCAGGCTCAGCGACTGAAGTCGCCGGCGGCTTCGGGCTGGTAGGGCAGGGCCTCGATTCGCGCCGTGTGCTCTTCGCCCGCCGGGCCGCGCCAGCCGATGCTGTCGCCGACGCGCGCACCCAGCAGTGCCATGCCCAACGGCGAAAACACCGAGATGCGGGCGACGCCGTCGGTCTGGTCGTCGGGATAACAGAGCGTCAGCTCCAGCTGTTCGCCGCCGCGCGCCAGCACGACACGCGAGCGCATCGTGACGACGTCGGCCGGCAGCGTCTTCGGGTCGACGACCTCGGCGAGGTCGAGCATGTCGCGCGCGTGGTCCGCAAGCGCCTCCGACATGCGCGCGCCGGCACGGGGCAGCGACACGAGGTTGAAGAGGCGGACGTGGTCGAGCCAGCCGAGCTGGCGTTCGTGGACGAGGGTGTTCAAGCGGTTCTCCGGTGTGCAGGCGTTGTCCCTGGGGGCGGGGCCCGGCGACCGGAGAAGGGAGGGAAGGTTCCGAGGGTGGTCGCCGGGCTCAGGAGAGTGCGGCAGCGACCGGCTGGCGCCACGCGCGCAGCACCACGCCTGCCGCGAGGGCGTGAACGGTGAAGGCGAGACGAGACGACATGGACCGATGGTAAGCCGGGCAGGCGGCGCTTGAAAACAAAGAGCCCGGCGCGGGGCCGGGCTGAAGACATCGTTGCGGATGCGCGGATGCCGAGGAGACAACCTTCCAGAGAATGCCGAGGGGACCTCGACAACACTCAGATGCGGTGCGTCCCGCAGGATTTCAAGACTCAGGCGGTGGTGCGCTTGGCGCGGCCGGTGGTCTGCGTGGCCTTGACGGCGGTGTTCGTCACGGCCTGGAAGTTGGCTTCGGCCACTTCGGCGGCCTGCTTGGCGGCCTTCTGCACGCTCTCGAACGCGTTGTTGGCGGCCGAGACGGCGGAACGCACCAGCGCGGCGGCGCTCTCGGTGCCGGCCGGGGCGTTCTTCACCGCGGTGTCGACCAGCGACAGCGTCGTCTTCTGGGCGTCGGCCAGCGTGGCTTCGGCGACCTTGGTGAACTCGGCGTTGGTGCCGGCGAGGATGTCGTACAGGTGGCGGCTGTAGGCGGCGGCCTTCTCGGCGCTCGGTTGCAGCAGGCCGGCCTGCAGCGTCAGCAGTTCCTGCGGGTCCTTGACCGACAGCGCGGCCTTGGTCGTTTCAGCCAGTTCGCTGAGCGAGGTCTTGGTGACCTGCAGGTTCAACTCGACGAGCTTCTCGACGCCTTCGAAGGCGGTCTGGGTCAGGCCGAAGAGGGTCTCGAACCTGGGCCTTTTGCGCGGCGAGCCATTGTTCCGGGGTGTAGGTCATGTCGATCTCCGTGTGTGGGGGACAAGATTGCTGCGCTGCAGCATGAGTCGAAGTATAGGGATCGATCCCGGCGCTGCAAGCGTTTTTTGCTGCGCTGCAACATTTTAGGGGGCGGTTCCTAGAATCGGCCGCGATGCGCGCTTTCCACTCGGACCGCTTCGTGCTGCCGCTGCCGGCCGGCCACCCGTTCCCGATGAGCAAGTACCGCCTGTTGCGCGAGGCCGTGGCGGCGACGCTGCCGCAGATCGCCGTCGAGCCGGCACCCGCGGCCAGCGACGGCGAACTCGCGCTGGCGCACGAGCCGGCGTGGATCGACGCCGTGGCCCACGGCACGACCAGCGCCGCGCAGCAGCGCGAGATCGGCTTCCCGTGGAGCGAGGCGATGGCCGAACGCGCCCGGCGCTCGGTCGGCGCGACGATCGCCGCGGCGCGCGCCGCGCTCTTCGACGGCGACGGTGTCGCCGCCAACCTGGCCGGCGGCACGCACCACGCTTACGCCCACAAAGGCTCGGGCTATTGCGTCTTCAACGACGTCGCGGTGGCAGCGCGGCTGATGCAGGCCGAGTGGCACCGCGTGCATCGCGCCGGGCTGCAGGTGCTGGTCGTCGACCTCGACGTGCACCAGGGCAACGGCACGGCCTCGATCTTCCGCGACGACGACAGCGTCTTCACGCTTTCCTTGCATGGCGCGAAGAACTTCCCGTTCCGCAAGGAAGCCAGCGATCTGGACGTCGAGCTGCCCGACGGCTGCGCCGACGCCGAGTACCTGGCGGCGCTGGACGCCGCCTTGTCCGAAGCCTGGCGCCGGCTGCGCACGCCGCCTGGGCTGGCCTTCTATCTGGCTGGTGCCGACCCGCACGAGGGCGACCGACTGGGCCGGCTGAAGCTCAGCGCCGAGGGACTGGCCGAACGCGACCGCCGTGTCTTCGCCGCGCTGGCCGAGCGCCGCGTGCCGGTCGCCGTGACGATGGCCGGCGGCTACGGGCGCGACATCACGACCACCGTCGAGATCCAGCGCCGCACGCTGGAAAACGCCTTGGCGGCGCAGCGCGCCTGGGCTGGAGAATCGGCCGCATGAGCCACCGCCCGCAGCCGCTGCCGCGCAGCCACTACCCGCGTTTCGACTTGATCACGACACGCTGGATGGACAACGACGTCTACGGCCACGTCAACAACGTCGTCTACTACAGCTTCTTCGACACCGCGGTGAACCGCTGGCTGATCGACGCCGGCGCGCTGGACATCCACGCCGGCGAGGTCATCGGCCTGGTCGTCGAGACGCAGTGCCATTACTTCGCGCCGCTGGCCTTCCCGCAGCGCATCGACGCCGGGCTGCGTGTCGCGCACCTGGGCCGCTCCAGCGTGCGCTACGAGGTCGGACTGTTCGCCGAAGGCGAGCCGACGACGGCCGCCGCCGGCCACTTCATCCACGTCTACGTCGACCGCGCCACACGGCGCCCGGTCGCGCTGCCGCCGGCGCTGCTCGCCGCCCTGCAACCGCTCGCCGTTCCCGCATGACGCCGACACCCGATTCCATCGCCGCGGTCGACGCCGCGATCGCCTCGCGCCGCTCGATCCGCGCCTTCCGCCCCGACCCGGTACCGCGCGAGACCGTCGAACGCATCCTCGAGGTCGCCTCGCGCGCGCCTTCGGGCACCAACGTGCAGCCCTGGAAGGTCACGGTGCTGACCGGCGCCGCCAAGGCGCGGCTGTCGGCGCGCATCCGCGCCGCCTACGACGACCCGGCCGAACGTGCGCGCCACGCCGAGGAGTACGACTACTACCCGGCCGAATGGGTCTCGCCCTACATCGAGCGCCGGCGCAAGGTCGGCTGGGACCTGTACGGCCTGCTCGGCATCGCCAAGGGCGACAAGCAGCGCATGCACGAGCAGCACGGCCGCAACTACGCCTTCTTCGACGCGCCGGTGGGGCTGATCTTCACGATAGCCCGCGTGCTCGGCCAGGGCAACTGGCTGGACTACGGCATGTTTTTGCAGAACGTGATGGTCGCCGCGCGCGCGCGCGGGCTGGACACCTGCCCGCAGGCGGCCTTCACGCAGTTCCACCGCATCGTCGCCGACGAGCTGGCCCTGTCCGACGGCGAGATGCTCGTCTGCGGCATGGCGCTCGGATACGCCGATCCCGAGGCGCCGGAGAATGCCCTCGTCACCGAGCGCGAGCCCGTCGCGGGTTTCGCGCGTTTCCTGGAGTCCTGAATGTCCCGTCCCGCCGTGCTCGTCGCCCGAGCCGTGTTCCCCGAAGTCCTCGAGCGCCTGAGCACCTATTTCGACGTCGAAGCCAACCCCGACGACACGCCCTGGAGCCGCGATGAGCTGCTCGCGCGTCTGGCCGGCAAGTCCGGCCTGTTCGCCACCGGCAGCGTGCAGGTCGACGCCGCGCTGCTCGACGCCTGCCCGCAGCTGCGTGTCGTCGCCAACATGGCGGTCGGCTACAACAACCTCGACATCGCCGCCTTCAACGCACGCGGTGTGCTGGCGACCAACACGCCCGACGTGCTGACCGAGACGACGGCCGACTTCGGCTTCGGCCTGATGCTGGCCGCGGCGCGCCGCATGAGCGAGTCCGAGCGCTACCTGCGTGCCGGCGAGTGGAAACGCTGGCGCTACGACACGCTGACCGGCAGCGACGTGCACGGCGCGACGCTGGGCATCCTCGGCATGGGCCGCATCGGCCAGGCCATCGCGCGCCGCGGCGCGCTGGGCTTCGGCATGAAGGTCATGTATCACAACCGCAGCCGGCTGCCGGCCGAGCAGGAGGCACCGATCGGCGCCCGCTGGGTCGACAAGGCGACGCTGCTGGCCGAGGCCGACCACCTGGTGCTGGTGCTGCCCTACAGCCCCGAGAGCCACCACGCCATCGGCGCGGCGGAACTGGCGGCGATGAAGCCGACGGCGACGCTGACCAACGTCGCGCGCGGCGGCATCGTCGACGACAGGGCCCTGATCGAAGCGCTGCGCGAGCGCCGCATCGCCGCCGCGGCGCTGGACGTCTTCGAAGGCGAGCCGGCCTTCGACCCCGGCTTCCTGGACCTGCCCAACGTCGTGCTGACGCCGCACATCGCCAGCGCGACGGTGGCCACGCGCCGTGCGATGGCCGATCTCGCGGCCGACAACCTGATCGCCGCGCTGACCGGCGGTACGCCGCCGACGCCGGTGAACCCGCAGGTGCTGGCGCCGCGCTGATCAGCGCCGTTCGGGCAGCTGCGCCAGCAGCTGCTCGAGCAGCTGAGCGACCTCGGACTGGCTGTCGAGGAAAAAACGCGCCTGAGAGGCCGGCTCGCGGCCGACACGCAGCGTCAGCCAGTGCAGCGGCGCACGCTCGAAGACGACCTCGTCGTTGACGTCGTCGCCGACGAAGAGCGCGCTCTCGCAGCCAGCCGCGGCCACCAAGGCGAAGATCGCGTCGGCCTTGTCCGGCGCGTCGGCACCGACGACGTTGACGACGCACTTGCCGCCGAAGCGCCGCAGGCCGGTGTCCAGCGTGCCCAACGTCGTGTCGATCGCCGCCAGCGCGGCGTCGCGGTCGCGTGCCAGGCGGTAGTGCAGGGCGAGCGAATGCTGCTTGTCCTCGACGCGCACGCCAGCGGCGGCCAGCGCCGCCTCGGTGTCGGCCAGATGGCGGCGCAGCGCGTCCAGCGCCAGCGTCGTCTGCGCCGAGGTCGGCGCGATCGGGTTCTCGGCGCCGTGGTTGCCGACCACCCAGGCCGGCTCGAAACCCAGCCGCGGGCGCACGTCGCCGACCGAGCGCCCGGTGATGATGGCCATCGGCCGGCGCGCCGCCAGCTGCGCCAGCCGGCGCGACAGCGCTGCCGAGATGCGCGCGTCCTCGGGGCGCGCGACGATGGGCGCCAGCGTGCCGTCGAAGTCGAAAGCGAGCAGCGGGTCGCGGCGGCAGATGGCGTCGAGTGCCGCCTGGCCTTCGGGCGAGAAGAGATGTCGTTTGGGTGTGTTCATCGGCTGCGGTGCCGGTAGCGCTCGACGCGGGCCTCGATGCGTTCGCGCATGCGCGAACGGCCGGCGTCGGCAAGCATCAGGCCCGCCCAGCGGAAGACGTTGGCCTCGCGGATCGTCATGCGCAGGCTGGCCATGCGTTCGCGCTGCTCGGCGCGCGGCATCGTCAGCGCGCGGTGCAGGGCGTCGGCGGTTTCTTCGACGTGGTAGGGGTTCACGATCAAGGCTTCGTTGAGCTCGCGTGCGGCGCCGGCGAAACGGCTCAGGATCAGCACGCCGGCTTCGTCGTCGCGCGCCGCGCAGTACTCCTTGCAGACCAGGTTCATGCCGTCGTGCAGGCTGGTGACGACGCAGACCTCGCTGGCGCGGTAGAGCTCGTTGACGGCGTCGCTGTCGTGGTGCTCGGCCAGCAGCCGCACCGGCTGCCAGTGTTCGTTGCCGAAACGCGTGTTGATGCGTTCGGTGATCTCCTTGATGCGATCCTGGAAGACGCGGTACTCGGGCAGCGAGCTGCGTGTTGGCGCGGCCACCTGCACGAAGCTGAAGCGGTCGATCCAGCGCGGGTACTTCTCCAGCAGGCGCTCGACGGCGTGCAGGCGCTCGACGATGCCCTTGGTGTAGTCGAAACGGTCGACGCCGCAGGCGATCAGCTGGTCCTCGGGCAGGCCCAGGCGGCGCCGCACCGCGAGGCGGCACTCGTCGACCGAAGGCCGGCGTGCCACCGTCTCGTCGTCGGGCCACTCGATCGAGATCGGATAGCTCTCGATGAAGGTCTCGTCGTCGCGGTAGGAGACGACCGAGTGCTCGTGCTCGATGCGCGCCTCCAGATAGCGGTCCACCGTCTCGATGAAGTTCTTGCAGTGGTAGCGCGTGTGGAAGCCCAGGATCGTGCTGCCCAGCATGCCTTCGAGCAGCTCGCGCCGCCATGGGCAGATGCCGAAGCTCTCGGGGTTGGGCCAGGGGATGTGCCAGAAGGTGAGGATGGTCGCGCGCGGCAGCTTGGCGCGCACCATCGCCGGCAGCAGGGCGAAGTGGTAGTCCTGCACCAGCACGATCGGGTCTTCGCTGCGCGCCTCGGCGACCACCGCGTCGGCGAAGCGCTGGTTGACCTCGCGGTAGCGCTGCCAGTCGGACTCGCGGAACACCGGGCGCACATGGGCCACGTGGCACAGCGGCCACAGGCCTTCGTTGGCGAAGCCGTAGTAGTAGCCGGCTTCCTCTTCCTCGGTGAGCCAGAGGCGGCGCAGCGTGTAGTCCTCGTGGCCCGGCGGCACGCGCACGTGGTCGTGGGCGTCGACGACCTCGCGGTCGGCGCTGCCGCTGCCGTGCGCGATCCAGGTGCCCGAGCAGGCGCGCATCACCGGCTCGACGGCGGTCACCAGGCCGCTGGCCGGGCGCTTGACGACGACGCTGCCGTCTTCGTTGCGCTGGTGCAGGTAGGGCTCTCGGTTGGAGACGACGATGACCTCGTCGCCGCGCAGCTGCGTGCGCAGCAGCAGGCGCAGGCGTTCCGCGTTCCACTCGGACTCCAGCCCCAGCGAGCGCCGGTACTCGTCTTCCAGGTCGCGCAGCCGCGACCGCAGTTCCAGCGCCAGCGGTTCGAGTTCGGGCGAGGGCTCGTCGACCAGCGGCCGCACGATGCCTTCGCCACGCAGCAGCGCGCGCGCGCCGCGCATCCAGCCGCGCCAGCTGACCTGGGCGACGATCATCGTGATCAGCGAGATCGTCACGCCCAGCGCGATGATCAGGATCAGCAGGTAGCGCCGCGTGTCCTGGCTGCGGCGCTCGATGAAGCTCATGTCCTGCAGCAGCACCAGCTCGCCGACCTGGCCGGTCTCGCCCTGCACCGGATAGATGCCGGCATGCACGGTGCCGCCGGCGATCGACAGCTCGGGGTCTGGGCGCGACGCCGCTTCGCGCACCTGGGCGCAGGACAGGTCGGGCGGGAAGCCGTAGCTGGCCACCGCCAGCCGGTCGCCGGGTTCGCACAGGCCGATGGCGACCATGCGTTCGTCCTGGACGGCGCGGTTGAACAGGCTGCGCAGGCGGTTGGTGCGCCGGCCGTCGGACAGCGACTCGACGATCGAGTCGGACAGCGTGTTGGCGACGAGGTTGCCGCGGGTGTTGAGATCGCGCGCGAACCAGCGCAGCGTCAGTTTGTCCATCAGCGGCAGGGCCAGATAGGCGGCTGCCACCAGCGTCGCCACCAGCGGGAGCAGGAAGCGCAGCTGCAGGCGCAGGGTTCGCATCAGGGCAGTGGAACGGGCGATCGAGACGTCCGAGCAAGTGAAGGGAGGTGGGCACTGTAGCGAGCGGCCCTCACATTCGTGAGAACCCTCACGGATCGCGGGCATGAATCCCGCTTCCGCTGGCGCCGTCAGGGCCGGGCCGGGCCTGAGACAATGGCGCGATGCCCGAATGGATTGTTCCGGCGCTGCTGGTGCTGAACCTGCTGCTGCTGGCCTGGATCGCCTTGCGCCGCCCCGACGACGGGGCCGAGCGCCGACTGGAAGGCGAACTGCGCGACGAACTCGCGCGCACGACGACGACGCTGCGTGCCGACCTGGCGACGCTGCAGCGCTCGCTGCTGGCCCACGGCGGCGAGACGCAGCGCACGCAGAACGAGCAGATCGACGCCATCCGGCGCCAGTTCGCCGCCTCGCAGGTGCAGGCCGAAGCCTCGATGCGGCGCTTCGGCGAGACGCTGGCCGAACGCCTGCAATCGCTGTCCGACGCCAACGAACGCCGCCTGGGCGCGCTGCAGGAAGGCAACGAGCGCAAGCTCGAACAGATGCGCGCCACCGTCGACGAGAAGCTGCAGTCGACGCTGGAGCAGCGTCTGGGCGAGAGCTTCCGCCAGGTCGCCGAGCGCCTGGAGCAGGTGCACCGCGGCCTGGGCGAGATGCAGACGCTGGCGCGCGACGTCGGCGCACTGAGCCGGGTGCTGACGAACGTGAAGACGCGCGGCGTCTTCGGCGAAGTGCAGTTGGCGGCGCTGCTGGAGCAGGTGTTCACGCCCGAGCAGTACGCGGCCAACGTCGCCACCGTGCCGGGCAGCAGCGAACGTGTCGAGTTCGCGATCCGCCTTCCGGGCCAGAAGGACGGCGCGCCGCTGTGGCTGCCGATCGACGCCAAGTTCCCGCGCGAGGACTACGAGCGCCTGCTCGACGCCCACGAGCGCGCCGACGCCGCCGGCGTCGAGACCGCGGCGCGTGCGATCGAGCAGCGCCTGCGCGCCGAGGCGCGCACGATCCGCCAGAAGTACGTCGCGCCGCCGCACACCACCGATTTCGCGATCCTCTTCGTGCCCACCGAAGGCCAGTACGCCGAGGCGCTGCGCCGGCCCGGGCTGGTCGACGCGCTGCAGCGCGAGCACCGCGTGATGCTGGCCGGGCCGACGACGCTGCTGGCGACGCTCAACAGCCTGCAGATGGGTTTCCGCACGCTGGCGCTGGAGCGCCGCTCGGCCGAGGTCTGGGAGGTGCTGGGTGCGGTGAAGACCGAGTTCGGCAAGTTCGGCGACGTGCTCGCGAAGACCAAGAAGAAGCTCGAGGAAGCGCACGGCGCGATCGACCAGGCCGAGGTGCGCACGCGCCAGATGGCGCGCCAGCTGAAAGGCGTCGAGGCGCTGCCCGAAAGCCGTGCCGTCGAGCTGCTGCCGACACAGGGCGAGGGCCGCGATGGCTGACGCGGCACTGGCCCCGGAACGCGGCCCCGGCTGGCTGGCGGCGCTGATCGCCGGCCAGGTGGGGCTGCACGCGGCGATGGCCGGCTTGCGCATGGCCGCGCCGCTGCAGGCGCTGCGCGACGGCTTCAGCCCCTGGGCCGTGGGCCTGCTGCTGGCGCTGTTCGCCGCCGCGCCGGTGGCGCTGGCGCTGCACGCGGGCCGCCTGGCCGACCGTCACGGTTACCACCGGCCGGTGCACATCGCCGTCGGGCTGGAGGTCGGCGCGCTGCTGCTGGCGGTGGCGGCGAGCTTCGCCGGCGGCACGCCGGGTTTCGTGCTGCTCTGCGTCGCGGCGATGCTGGCCGGCGCCGGCGCCAACATGGGCATGCTGACGATCCAGCGCACCGCCGGGCTAGCCGCGCACGACGGGCCGGAGCGTGTGCGTGTCTTCAGCTGGCTGGGCATCGCACCCTCGTTCTCCAACGTCGTCGGCCCGGTGGCGATCGGCTTCGCGATCGACCTCGCCGGCTTCGGCGCCGGTTACGCGCTGATGCTGCTGCTGCCGCTGGTGACGCTGTTCACCTCGCGACGCGTGGCGCGCGTCGTGCCGCAGGCCCGGCCGCCGCGCGACGGCACCGCCTGGGACCTGCTGGATTCGCCGGGCCTGAAGCGCCTGCTGCTCGTCAACTGGCTGCTGTCGATGTGCTGGGACGTGCACAGCTTCGCGGTGCCCATCCTCGGCCACGAGCGCGGCTACAGCGCGTCGACGATCGGCCTGGTGCTGGGCACCTTCACGATGTCGGTCACGGCGGTGCGGGCCGTGATCCCGTGGATCGCCGACCGGCTGGACGAGACCACCGTCGTGCGTGCTGCGATGCTGGGCACCGGCATCGTCTTCGCCGCCTATCCGCTGGCCTCGTCGCCGTGGGCGATGGGCGGCTGCGCGGTGCTGCTGGGTGTCACGCTGGGCGCGGTGCAGCCGATGATCATGTCGACGCTGCACCAGCTGACGCCGGCCCACCGCCACGGCGAGGCGCTGGCCTTCCGCTCGATGGCGATCAACGCCTCGAGCACGGTGATGCCGCTGGTCTTCGGTGCTGCCGGCACCGTGGTCGGTGCGGCGGTGCTGTTCTGGGCGGTCGGCGGCGCCGTCGGCGCCGGTTCCTGGGTCGCGCGCCGGCCGACCGAAACCGTCTAGAAGCGGAAGCCGCCTTCGGCCGGCGGCGGTGTCCCGGCGGGTGCTGCGGATGCCGGCTCGGCCGCCGGGCGGGCGGCGCGTGCCGGTGCCCCTTCGGTCAGCGGCGCCACCGGCGGCAGCTGCCAGCTGCGCGGCAGCTTCGATTCCTTCGGATACCCCGCGGCATCGAGGTAGGCGTTCCAGTCGGCGGCCGCCAGACCGCTCAGCACCTGCTGGCCGACGGTCAGCGCCGGCACGGTGCGGGCGCCGGTCAGTCGTTCCAGCGCGCGTGTGTCGTCGTCGCTGACGACGCTGCGCTCGCGATAGGGCACACCGCGCTGCTGCAGCAGGCCGCGCGCGTTGTCGCAAGGCGGGCAGTCGGCGGCGGTGTAGAGCACGACCGGGTAACGGGCACTGGCCTGGCGCAGCTCGAACGGCAGCGAGGCGTCGCCCAGCGGCGTCGTCTCGCCGTTGCGTCCGAGGCTGGTGATGCGCGCGTTGGCCGCGGCCGGCGGCCGGTCGGTGTAGGTGATGCTGCCGTCGGGCCCGATCACCTTGTAGAGCGACCAGGCCGATGAACTGGCCGCGACCAGCGCGGCGACGACGGCGAGCTTCAGCGGGGAGGGCATGGGCTCAATCTAGCGCAGGACGGCCGCGTCGGGCGCCGCCATGCCCTGGTGGCGCAACAGCGCGTCGAGACGGGGTTCACGCCCCCGGAAGCCGACGAAGCTGGCCAGCGCCGGGCGGCTGCCGCCGGCTTCGAGGATGCACTCGCGGAAACGCCGCCCGGTCGCCGCATCGAAGACGCCGGCTTCCTCGAAGGCGCTGAAGGCGTCGGCTGACAGCACCTCGGCCCAGGCGTAGCTGTAGTAGCCCGCCGAGTAGCCGCCGTCGAACAGGTGGGTGAAGCTCTGCGGGAAGCGGTGCCACGCGGGCATCGCCCAGCCGCCGATCTCGGCCCGCACCTCCTCGGCCAGCGCCATCACGCGCCGTTCGGCGCCCGGCTCGGCGTGCAGCCGCATGTCGAACAGGCCGAACTCGGCGTGGCGCAGCATCATCAGCCCGCTCTGGAAGTTCTTCGCCGCGACCATGCGCTCGAAGAGCTCGCGCGGCAGCGGTGCGCCGGTGTCGACGTGCGCCGACAGCCGCGACAGCACCTGCCACTCCCAGGCGAAGTTCTCCATGAACTGGCTGGGCAGCTCGACGGCGTCCCACTCGACACCCGAGATGCCGGCCACCGCCAGCTCGTCGACCTGGGTCAGCATGTGGTGCAGGCCGTGGCCGAACTCGTGGAACAGCGTGACGACGTCGTCGTGCGACAGCAGCGCCGGCTTGTCGCCGACCGGCGGCGCGAAGTTGCAGACCAGGTGCGCCAGCGGCCATTGCAGGCCGCCGCCGTCGGGCCGCTGCCAGCGGCCGCGGGCGTCGTCCATCCAGGCGCCGGACTGCTTGCCGGGGCGGGCGTGCAGGTCCAGGTAGACGCCGGCGATCGTGCGGCCGTCGCGGCGCAGCTCGCAGAAGCGCACGTCGGGGTGCCAGACCGGCGCCTCGGCGGCCACGATCTCGACCTCGAACAGCGTGCGCACCAGGCCGAACAGGCCGTCGAGCACACGCGGCTCGGTGAAGTACTGCCGGACCTCGGCGTTGGAGAAGGCGTAGCGTGACTGCTTCAGGCGCTCGCTGGCGTAGCGCCGGTCCCAGGGCTGCAGCGGCGACAGGCCGAGTTCACGCGCGGCGAAGTCTTCGAGTTCCTGCTTGTCGGCCTGTGCGAAGGGCCGCGCCCGTTGCGCCAGGTCGCGGATGAAGCCCATCACCTGCGCTGGCGTGTCGGCCATCTTGGGCACCAGCGAGGCCTCGGCGTGGCTGGCCAGGCCGAGCAGCGCGGCTTCTTCCTGGCGCAGCGCGACGATCTCGGTGATCAGCGGGCCGTTGTCGAGTTCGGCGGCGCCGAACTCGCTGGCGCGGGTGGCGTCGGCGCGGAACAGCTGCTCGCGCACACCGCGGTCGTGCGCGTACTGCAGCACCGGGCGCAGCACCGGCTCGTGCAGCGTGAGCTTGTGGCCTTCGCGGCCTTCGGCGGCGGCCGCGGCGCGCGTGGCCTCGACGACGTCGGCCGGCACGCCGGCCAGCGCTGCGGTCTCGACGTAGAGCGCGAAGCCGTCGGTGGCGTCGAGCACGTGTTCGCCGAAGCTCTGCGACAGCTCGGCCAGGCGCGACTGGATGGCAGCGAAACGTTCCCGCGCCGCGCCCTGCAGCTCGGCACCGCCGAGCACGAAGTCGCGCAGCGCGTCGCCCAGCGCCTTGCGGCGCGCCGGCGCCAGCGCCGCGGCGTCGGGCCGCGCCGCGACCGCCTTGTACTTGGCGTACAGGCGCTCGTCGGCGCCCAGACGCGTCAGGAAGTCGGTGACCCGCGGCAGCGCCTCGCCGTAGGCGGCGCGCAGCTCGGGCGTGTCGGCGACGGCCTGCAGATGGCCGACCGCGCTCCAGGCGCGGCGCAGGCGCTCGACCGGCACGCCCAGCGCGAGCGACAGCGCCTCGTACTCGGCCGGCACGGCGTCGGAGACGGCGGCTTCCAGCGCCGCGTCGGCCTCGGCCAGCAGCGCATCGACCGCCGGCACGACGTGCCCGGCGCGGATCTCGGCGAAGCGCGGCAGGCCGGCGAAGTCGAGCAGCGGGTTCAACGCGCGACGCCCTGGGCCGTCTCGGCCGCCTGTAGCGTGTTGACGAGCAGCATCGTGATCGTCATCGGGCCGACGCCGCCCGGCACCGGCGTGATCCAGCCGGCGACTTCACGCACGGCGGCGAAATCGACGTCGCCGCAGAGCTTGCCTTCGTCGTTGCGGTTCATGCCGACGTCGATGACGATCGCGCCGGGCTTGACCATGTCGGCGGTGACCGTGTTGCGCCGGCCGACCGCGGCGACGACAACGTCGGCCTGGCGCACGTGGTGGGCGAGGTCGGCGGTGCCGCTGTGGCAGACGGTGACGGTGGCGTGGGCCTGCAGCAGCAGCAGCGCCATCGGCTTGCCTACGGTGTTGCTGCGGCCGATGACGACGGCGTGTTTGCCCTTCAGGCTCTGGCCGGTGCTCTCGATCAGCTTCATGCAGCCGAACGGCGTGCACGGGCGCAGGCCGGGCAGGCCGCTGGCCAGTTCGCCGGCCGACAGCACCGAGAAGCCGTCGACGTCCTTCTCGGGCGCGATCGCGGCGATGACCTTCTGCGGGTCGATGTGTTTCGGCAGCGGCATCTGCACCAGGATGCCGTCGATCGCCGGGTCGACGTTGAGCGCGGCGATGCGTGCCAGCAGCACGTCCTCGGAGAGGTCGGCGTCGTACTTCTCGAACACCGAGTGCAGGCCGCTCTCGCCGCAGGCCTTGATCTTGTTGCGCACGTAGACCGCGCTGGCCGGGTCTTCGCCGACGAGGATGACGGCCAGGCCCGGGCGGCGGGGCAGGGCGGCGGCACGTTCGGCGACGCCGGCACGGAGGGTTCGGGACAGCGCGACGCCGTCGATCAGCTGGGCGGTCATTCTTCTATCGGCTCCACAAACGAGAAAGGCCGCTGGGGCAGCGGCCTCGGGACAGGTGTCCGGGGTTCAGGCTCAGGCCTTGCCGTGCGCGCCGAGCGCGATCTTCAGCAGATCGGCGACGGTGTTGGCGTTGAGCTTTTCCATGATGTTGGCGCGGTGCGCCTCCACCGTCTTGATGCTGATGCCCAGGTCGTCGGCGATCTGCTTGTTCAGGCGGCCGGCGACGATGCGCTCGAGCACCTGCGATTCGCGCGTCGTCAGGCGCGCCAGCAGCGCGTCGCGGCTGGCCTGCTCCTGGTGCTGGCTGAAGGCCTGGCGCGCCTGGTCGAGCATGCGCTCGACCAGCGACACGAGTTCCTCTTCCTTGAAGGGCTTCTCGATGAAGTCCATCGCGCCCTTCTTCATCGTCGTCACCGCCATCGGCACGTCGCCGTGGCCGGTGATGAAGACGATCGGCAGCGGGCTCTTGCGTTCGAGCAGGCGGTCCTGCAGTTCCAGGCCGCTCATGCCGTCCATGCGGATGTCGGCGATGAGGCACGCCACTTCGCGCGGGTCGAAGCGCGCGAGAAAGGACTCGGCCGAGTCGAAGCACTTGACGCGGTAGTCCTTGCCTTCCAGCAACCACTGCAGCGAATCGCGCACGGCCTCGTCGTCGTCGACGACATAGACGGTGCCCTTCTTGGGGATCAGGCTCATGTGGAGGTGACGGTGGGGGTGGATGAAACCGCCTTGCCGGCCTCTTCCCCGCTGCCTGCCGCCTCGTGGCGCGCCGCGATGTCGACGGGCAGGGTGAAGGCGAAACGGCAGCCGACGATGTGGTGGCCATTGTAGAGGTTCTGAGCCCTCATACGCCCCCGGTGAGACTCGATGATCGAGCGACAGAGGGACAGCCCGATGCCCAGCCCTTCGGCCTTGGTCGAGAAGAAGGCTTCGTACAGCCGGCCGAGCACTTCCTCCTTGATGCCGGGGCCCATGTCGGTGACGCTGAACTCGATGACGTCGCCTTCCTCCTGGGCGTAGCGCGGCACCACCGACAGCTCGATGTGGCGCCGTGCCGGCGGCAGCCCGGCGCTGTCGATCGCCTCGGCGGCGTTCTTCAGCAGGTTCAGCAGCACCTGCTCGACGAGGATCGGGTCGCACGACAGCGTCGGCAGGCGCTGCGCGACATAGGTGTGGATCGCCACCTGGCGGCGGCGCAACTCGATGCCGGCCAGGTCGACGGCGTCCTCCACGATCTGCTGCGCCTGCGCCGGCTGGCGCTGCGGCTCGCTGCGTTTCACGAACGAGCGGATGCGGTGGATGATCTGGCCGGCACGTTCGGCCTGGCGCGCGGTCTTCTGCAGCGCCGCCACCAGGTCGTCCTGCGTGATGCTGCCGGCCTTCACGCGCGAGACCATGCCGTTGCAATAGTTGGTGATCGCGGTCAGCGGTTGGTTGAGCTCGTGCGCGACCGAGGAGGCCATCTCGCCCATCGTCACCAGGCGGCTCGTGACCTGCGCCTTTTCGGCCTGCATCGCCGCCTGCTCCTCGGCGCGGCGGCGGGCCGTGATGTCGGTGGCGATCAGCATCTGCGCCAGCCGGCCGTCGGTCCACTGCAGGTAGCGCGAGCGCACGTCGAACCACTTCTGCAGCGACTCGACGAAGACCTCGCGCGGGCTGGTGCCGGCTTCGGTGAGTTCGTGTGTCGGCAGGCCGGAGAGTTGGTCGACGTCGTCCTCGGCGCCGGGCAGGAATTCGGCCGGCGCCGCGCCGCCGGTCAGCAGCGAATGGCCGCGTGCGTCGCCGCCGAACCACAGCCGGTACGAACGGTTGGTGAACAGCAGCTCGCCCTGCTGCACCGACAGCACCGAGACCGAGGCGTCCAGGCCCTCCAGCACGGTCGTGAAACGTTCGTGCGAAGCCGACAGCTGGTCGCGGATGCGCTTGGCCTCGGTGATGTTGGTCATCGAGGTCATCCAGCCGGTCTGCTGGCCCTTGGGGTCGATCAGCGGCGAGACGTACATGCGCGCGTCGAAGACGAAGCCGTCCTTGCGCATCACCTTGACCTCGATGCCGCCCGAAGGGCTGCGACCCTGCAGCTCCAGCTGCAGGAAGCGGCCGTTCTCCTCGACGCGGTCGGGTGGCCAGTAGGGGAAGGGCGGCAGGCGGCCGATCAGCTCCTGGTCGGTGAAGCCGGTCATCTGGCAGAAGGCCGCGTTCACGTAGGTCATGCGCCCGTCCAGGTCCATCGCGCGCATGCCGGTGGGCATGGAGTTCTCCATCGCGCGGCGGAAGTTGGTCTCCTGCACCAGCGCACTCTGGATGCGCGCGCGATGGCGCACGTGGCGCCAGGTGCCGAACAGCATCCACACCGTCAGCCCCGACAGCGCGACGACCATCCAGAACAAGGTGTTGCCGACCAGGCCCTTGGACGTCGGGTAGCCCTGGCCACGCAGCATCAGGCCGTTGAGCGCCGGCGTCAGCGGCGCGTCGCTGATCAGCGGCTCGCGGCCGCCGACGGCGTCTGGCAGCCGCGTGACGGTGCTGACGAGCACGCTGCCGTACTGGTCGACGACCGAGATCATGTGGCGGCGCGCGACGTCGGCCGGCACGAAGTTGCGCAGCAGCGTGTCCACCGAGTACTCGACGACCAGCGCGCCGGAGAAGCGGCCGTGGTCGATCAGCGGCATCTGCAGCTGGAAGTAGGCGTTGCCGATGTCGTCGACGAAAGCGCCGGAATAGGTCGGCAGCCGCGTCGTGCGGGCGCCGTCGAACGCCAGCGCGGCGGCGCCGTTGCGTGCCGTCAGCGGCGCCAGCGGCGCCTGCGATCCGGGGCGCTCCTCGCGCACCGCCGGGTCGGGCGCGTACAGCGTCGCGCGGTGGATGGCCTTGGGCACGCGGTCTGCCCCGACCCAGCTGATCTGGATGATCTCCGGCCGGTCCTTGGAAAACGCCTGCGCCTGTTCGATGAACCGTTCCGGCGACGCGCCCGGCGTCGCTAGGTCGCGTGCGATCGGCGTCAGCTGCTCCTGGGTCTGGATCAGGCGCAGGCCGATCTGCTGCTGCGTCAGTTCGGCGTCGCGCTTGATCGACTCGGTCTCGCGCACGATTTCCTCGTTGCGCAGGTACCAAAAGGCCGAAATGATGGCGGCCAGGAACAGCAGCACCGAGGCCAGCGGGCCCAGCGTCGCGAGCCGGTCCTGGCGCGACGGGGACAGGCCGCGCCACCAGCCGGAGAACGGGCGGCGACGCTGGGGTTGGGGCGACGCGGCGCCGGTCGTCGGAGGGGCATTCGAGGCCATGCCCCATTATCCCGAGGGGCGGCGCGCGTGCAGCCCGGGGCAACGCCGGGGTCGCTTGGGTTTGATGCGAATTTCGTATTACAAGAAGAGCCTGCACTATTCGGAATTCGACGGAGTTGTGCCACACTCGCGCCCGTTCCAGCCTGACGAACGAAGGAGACAAGCATGGCTGCTCAGCCGGATGCCCTGCCGGGCGATCCCCGTGACCACGACGCGCAAGAGACACGCGAATGGCTGGAGGCGCTGTCCGCCGTCATCGCCAACGAAGGCGGTGACCGGGCGCACTACCTGCTCGACCAGCTGATCGACGAGGCCCGCCGCGCCGGCGTCAACATGCCGTTCTCGGCCAACACGGCCTACGTCAACACGATCCCGCCCGACGAAGAGGAACGCAGCCCCGGCAACCTCGAGCTCGAAGGCCGCTTGCGTGCGGCGATGCGCTGGAACGCGATGGCGATGGTCGTCAAGGCCAACCGCCTGCATCCCGAGGACGGTGGCGACCTCGGTGGCCACATCAGCTCGTTCGCCTCGGTGGCGCACATGTTCGCCGCCGGCTTCAACCACTTCTGGCACGCCGACAGCGAAGGCCACGGTGGCGACCTGCTCTACATCCAGGGCCACAGCGCGCCCGGCATCTACGCCCGCGCCTTCCTCGAAGGCCGCTTGAGCGAGGAGCAGCTGCTGAACTTCCGCCAGGAAGTCGGCGGCAAGGGCCTGTCGAGCTACCCGCATCCGAAGCTGATGCCCGAGTTCTGGCAGTTCCCGACGGTCAGCATGGGCCTGGGCCCGCTGATGGCGATCTACCAGGCGCGCTTCCTGAAGTACCTGCACGCGCGCGGCATCGCCGACACCTCCAAGCGCAAGGTCTGGGTGTTCCTGGGCGACGGCGAGATGGACGAGCCGGAAAGCACCGGCGCCATCGGCCTGGCGGCGCGCGAGAAGCTCGACAACCTGATCTTCGTCGTCAACTGCAACCTGCAGCGTCTGGACGGCCCGGTGCGCGGCAACGGCAAGGTGATCCAGGAACTCGAAGGCGAGTTCCGCGGTGCCGGCTGGAACGTCATCAAGCTGATCTGGGGCAGCAACTGGGATCCGCTGCTGGCGCGCGACAAGGATGGGGCGCTGCGCCGCATCATGATGGACACGCTGGACGGCGACTACCAGGCCTTCAAGGCCAACGACGGCGCCTTCGTGCGCAAGCACTTCTTCGGCCGCGACCCGCGCACGCTGGAGATGGTGTCCAAGATGAGCGACAGCGACATCTGGCAGCTGCGCCGCGGCGGCCACGACGCCAACAAGGTGTACGCCGCCTTCCACCGCGCCAACGCCCACACCGGCCAGCCGACCGTCGTGCTCGTGAAGACCGTCAAGGGCTACGGCATGGGCAAGGCCGGCGAAGGCAAGAACACGGCGCACCAGGCCAAGAAGCTCAGCGACGAGGACATCCGCTACTTCCGCGACCGCTTCAACGTGCCGATCCCCGACAGCGAGCTGCCGAAGATCCCGTTCTACAAGCCGGCCGACGACACGCCGGAGATGCGCTACCTGCACGAGCGCCGCAAGGCGCTGGGCGGCTACCTGCCGCATCGCCGCCGCGTCGCCGACGAGAGCTTCACGGTGCCGCCGCTGGAGACCTTCAAGGCCGTGCTCGACGCCACCGCCGAAGGCCGCGAGATCAGCACCACCCAGGCCTACGTGCGCTTCCTGACGCAGTTGCTGCGTGACCAGGCGCTGGGCCCGCGTGTCGTGCCGATCCTGGTCGACGAGGCGCGCACCTTCGGCATGGAAGGCCTGTTCCGCCAGATCGGCATCTACAACCCCGAAGGCCAGAAGTACACGCCGGTCGACCGCGACCAGGTCATGTACTACCGCGAGGACAAGGCCGGCCAGATCCTGCAGGAAGGCATCAACGAGCCCGGCGGCATGGCCAGCTGGATCGCCGCCGCGACGTCCTACAGCACCAACAACCGGATCATGGTGCCGTTCTACGTCTACTACTCGATGTTCGGCTTCCAGCGCATCGGCGACCTGGCCTGGGCCGCCGGCGACATGCAGGCGCGCGGCTTCCTGCTGGGCGGCACCTCGGGGCGCACGACGCTCAACGGCGAGGGCCTGCAGCACGAGGACGGCCACAGCCACATCCTGGCCGGCACGATCCCGAACTGCGTCAGCTACGACCCGACCTTCGCGCACGAAGTCGGCGTCATCCTGCACCACGGCCTCAAGCGCATGGTCGAGAAGCAGGAGAACGTCTTTTTCTACGTCACGCTGCTCAACGAGAACTACCCGATGCCCGGCCTGAAGCCCGGCACCGAGGAGCAGATCATCAAGGGCCTGTACCTGCTGGAACCCGGCGCCGGCAACGCGCCCAAGGTCAACCTGCTGGGCAGCGGCACGATCCTGCGCGAAGCCCAGGCCGCACGCGACCTGCTCGCCGCCGACTGGGGCGTGTCGGCCAACGTCTGGAGCGCGCCGAGCTTCAACGAGCTGACGCGCGACGGCCAGGACTGCGAACGCTGGAACCTGCTGAACCCGACGGCCGAGCCGCGTGTGCCCTACGTCGCGCAGCAACTGGGCGCGCACGCCGGCCCGGTCGTCGCGTCGACCGACTACATGAAGAACTACGCCGAGCAGATCCGCCCGTTCATGCCGAAGGGCCGGGTCTACAAGGTGCTGGGCACCGACGGCTTCGGCCGCAGCGACTTCCGCAACCGGCTGCGCTCGCACTTCGAGGTCGACCGCTACCACATCGTCATCGCGGCGCTGAAGGCCCTGGCCGAAGAGGGCACGGTGCCGGCGGCCAAGGTCGCCGAGGCGATCGCCAAGTACGGTCTGGACCCGGCCAAGGCGAACCCGCTGTACGCCTGACAATCGAAAAGACGAACGGAGATAACGCATGGCGGTGGTGGAACTGAAGGTCCCCGACATCGGCGACTTCAAGGATGTCGAGGTCATCGAGCTGCTGGTCAAGCCGGGCGACACGATCGCGCTGGACCAGTCGCTGGCGACGGTCGAGTCGGACAAGGCCTCGATGGAGATCCCGGCCGAACGCGCCGGCACGGTGCGCGAGCTGAAGATCCAGCTCGGCGACAAGGTCAGCCAGGGCAGCCTGCTCGCGCTGATCGAGGTGGCCGACGAAGCCGGTGCGCCGGCGGCACCGGCCGCGGCACCCGAACCGGCCCCGGCGCCGGCCGCATCCGCGGCTGCGCCGGCGGCCACCGGCCGCGTCGAAGTGCTCGTGCCCGACATCGGCGACTTCGCCGAAGTCACGGTCATCGAGGTCTTCGTCCAGCCGGGCGACTCGATCAAGGCCGAGCAGAGCCTGATCACCGTCGAGAGCGACAAGGCCTCGATGGAGATCCCGTCGTCTCACGGCGGCGTGCTGCGCGAGCTGAAGGTCAAGCTCGGCGACAAGGTCAGCCGCGGTTCGGTGATCGCGGTGCTCGAAGTCGCGGCGGCCAGCGCGCCGGTGGCGCCGGTCGCGGCACCGGCCCCCGCGAGCGCGGCGGCGGCCCCGGCGCCGGCTCCGGCGGCACCCGCCGCACCGGTGGCTGCGCCCGTCGCCGCCCCGGTGCCGGCGCACGACCCGACGGCGCCGGTCTCGGCCGCGCTGCCGCACGCGTCGCCGTCGATCCGGCGTTACGCGCGTGAACTCGGCGTGCCGCTCGAGGAGCTCAAGGGCAGCGGCCCCAAGGGCCGCATCACCCAGGAGGACGTGCAGGCCTTCGTCAAGGGCGTGATGGCCGGCGAAGCCCAGACCAGCGCACAGAAGGCCAAGGCGCCGGCCGCAGCGCCGGCCGCGGCCGGCGGCACGCTGCCCGGTTTGCTGCCCTGGCCGCAGGTCGACTTCACGAAGTTCGGCACCGTCGAGCGCCAGCCGCTGTCGCGCATCAAGAAGATCAGCGGCGCCAACCTGCACCGCAACTGGGTGCTGATCCCGCACGTCACCAACCACGAGGACGCGGACATCACCGAGCTGGAGGCGCTGCGCGTCCAGCTGAACAAGGAAAACGAGAAGTCGGGCGTCAAGGTCACGATGCTCGCCTTCCTGATCAAGGCCTGCGCCGCGGCGCTGAAGCAGTTCCCCGAGTTCAACGCCTCGCTCGATGGCGACGAACTGGTGCTGAAGAAGTACTTCCACATCGGCTTCGCCGCCGACACGCCCAACGGGCTCGTCGTGCCGGTGATCCGCGACGTCGACAGCAAGGGCATCCTGCAGATCAGCCGCGAGATGTCCGAACTGGCGAAGAAGGCCCGCGACGGCAAGCTGACGCCGGCCGAGATGTCCGGCGGCTGCTTCTCGATCAGCTCGCTGGGCGGCATTGGCGGCACCTACTTCACGCCGATCATCAACGCGCCCGAGGTCGCGATCCTCGGCGTCTGCCGCAGCACGATGAAGCCGCAGTGGAACGGCCGCGAGTTCGTGCCGCGCCTGATGCTGCCGCTGTCGCTGAGCTGGGACCACCGCGTCATCGACGGCGCTGCGGCGGCGCGTTTCAACGCCTTCCTGGCGTCGGTGCTGGCGGACTTCCGCCGCGTGATGCTGTAAGGGGACATGAGGATGGCCGTCATCGAGATCCGCGTTCCCGACATCGGCGACTTCAAGGAGGTCGCCGTCATCGAAGTGCTGGTCGCGCCCGGCGACACGATCAAGGCCGAGCAGAGCCTGATCACCGTCGAGAGCGACAAGGCGTCGATGGAGATCCCGTCGCCGCACGCCGGCGTGCTGCAGAGCCTGGCCGTGAAGGTCGGCGACAAGGTCAGCCAGGGCGTGCTGCTGGCGAGCATCGAGACCGCCGAGGCGGCGGCGCCTGCGCCGGCCCCTGCCGCGCCGGCACCGTCGGCTCCGTCACCGGCGCCCGCGCCCCAGCCGGCCGCGGCACCGGTGACCGCCGCGTCCGGCGGCGCCTACGACTGCGATCTGCTGGTGCTGGGCGGCGGCCCGGGCGGTTATTCGGCCGCCTTCCGCGGCGCCGACCTCGGGCTCAAGGTCGTGCTCGTCGAGCGCTACCCGACGCTGGGCGGCGTCTGCCTGAACGTCGGCTGCATCCCGAGCAAGGCGCTGCTGCACGTCGCGGCGGTCGTCGACGAAGCGGCGCACCTGGCGGCCGCCGGCGTCAGCTTCGGCGCGCCGCAGATCGACCTCGACCAGCTGCGTGCGCACAAGCAGAAGGTCGTCTCCAAGCTCACCGGCGGGCTGGCCGCGATGGCCAAGATGCGCAAGGTGACGGTGGTGCAGGGCGTCGGTGCCTTTGCCGGGCCGCATGAGCTGGCGGTCGATCTGGCTGCCGGCGGCACGCAGACGATCCGCTTCGCCCAGGCGATCATCGCCGCCGGCTCCGAGGCGGTGAAGCTGCCCTTCCTGCCCGACGACGAGCGCATCGTCACCTCCACCGGCGCGCTGCAGCTGCGCCAGCGGCCGAAGAAGATGCTCGTCATCGGCGGCGGCATCATCGGCCTGGAAATGGGCACCGTCTATTCGACGCTGGGCGCGCGCCTGGACGTCGTCGAGATGCTCGACGGCCTGATGGCCGGCGCCGACCGCGACCTCGTCAAGGTCTGGCAGAAGATGAACGCCCACCGCTTCGACCGGCTGATGCTGAAGACGAAGACGGTCGGCGCCGAAGCCACCGCCGACGGCATCCGCGTGCAGTTCGAGGCCGCCGACGGCACGCGCAGCGACGGCCTCTACGACCTCGTGCTGCAGGCCGTGGGCCGTCGCCCGAACGGGCGTTCGATCGGCGCCGAGCGTGCCGGCGTCAAGGTCGACGAACGCGGCTTCGTGCCGGTGGACGTGCAGATGCGCACCAGCGTGCCGCACATCTTCGCCATCGGCGACCTCGTCGGCCAGCCGATGCTGGCGCACAAGGCGGTGCACGAGGGCCACGTCGCGGCCGAGGTCGCCGCCGGCGACGACAAGGCGCGTTTCGACGCCCGCGTCATCCCGGGCGTGGCCTACACCGACCCCGAGGTCGCCTGGGTCGGCCTGACCGAAGACGACGCCAAGGCGCGCGGTGTGGCGGTCAAGAAGGGCCTGTTCCCGTGGTCGGCCTCGGGCCGTGCGATCGCCAACGGCCGCGACGAAGGCTTCACCAAGCTGCTGTTCGACGCCCAGACGCACCGCATCCTGGGCGGCGGCATCGTCGGCACGCATGCCGGCGACATGATCGGCGAGGTCGCGCTGGCCATCGAGATGGGCGCCGACGAGGTCGACATCGGCCGCACGATCCACCCGCACCCGACGCTGGGCGAGTCGCTGGGCCTGGCCGCCGAAGCCGCGCACGGCAGCTGCACCGACCTACCGCCCGCACGGCGCTGACGACAGAGCGTCACGCAAAAGGAAGAGGGCTCCCGTGGGAGCCCTCTTTTGGCGAAACACCGGCCCGCGTCGGTGGCGCGGGCAGACGGGTTTCCTCAGGCCTTCTTAGCCCAGGCGCTGCACCAGCCCTTGTTGGCGACTTGCTTGCCGGCGAACAGCGGGCAGTTGCCGGTCGCGTCGGTCGGCTTGCCTTGGAACAGCGCACAGGTGCCGCAGTGCGAACCGGCGATGTACTGCTTGTACTTCGCCTTGTCGGCCTTGGCGGCGTCGGCGACGTAGCCCAGCGCGACGGCTTGCGGGTCCTTCTCGTCCACCGGGGCGGCCATGGCGCTGCGGCCAGTGAACAGCGCGGCGCCGGCCAGCGGGACGATCTGGATGAATTCACGACGAGAGGTCATTCGCGGTCTCCGAAAGGGAAGTCGATGCGGGTGGTCCACGGCGTTTTCGCACGTTCGGACCAACACCCGAGACGGTAACGCAACATGGGCCTATTCGGCTGACATAGATCGTATCTCGCTCGGCTTTGCGTCGCTAACGGACGTCAATAGCGGCTAATGCATGCAAATGCGAAGCGTTCTCAATAGCAATGGAAGTGCTAATCGCCACTGTTTCGCGGGGTGGCGCTCAAGTCCGCGCGGCCCGAGGACGATGCTGCTGGCATGCTGGGCGACTCGACGCCTGCCCGGCGACGACCCGAGGACCCCGGTGCCGCAGCTGCCCGACTTCATGCCCGACGCGCTGCGTCGGCGTCTTGCCGCCTGGTACCAAGGGCGTCGCGACGACGCCCGTGGGGCGACGCCGCCTTCGGCGCCGGCGACCGCGCCGGAGCGTCTGGTGGAGGTCGGGCGCGAGGCCGACCGCGTCGAGGCCTTGCGCCGCGAAGCGCACACCGACCCCGTCTCCGGCCTGCCGAACCGGCGCCATTTCGTCGGCCTGCTCGGCAGCGTGCTGGGGCAGGGCGCCGCGCCCGAGAGATCGCTGCTGCTGCTGCGCGCGCTGAACCTCGGCCCGCTGCGCCTGCAGATCGGCGACGACGCGGTGCAGCGCCGCATCGCGCTCGTCGGCGAAGCGCTCGACGCCTACCCGCAACACGTCGTCGGCGCCTTCGCCGGTCGCCTGAACGACACCGACTTCGCGCTCTGCCTGCCTGCCACCGGGGTCGCCGAAGAGACCGCGGGCACCTTGCTGGAGGCCTTGCGTGCGACGCCGGCGGCCGGGCCGGGCGGCATCGAACTGGCGATCGGCGGCGCCGACGACCTGCGTGCCGGGCTGCCGGGCGAAGCGCTGGCGGCGGCCGATCTGGCCCTGGCCCAGGCCGAAGCGGCCGGCCCGTTCAGCATCGAGATCCACGTCGGCAGCGGCGCGGTGCAGGGCGAACAGGCCTGGCGCTCGCGCATCGCCGAAGCGCTGCAGGACGGCCGCGCGACCTTGGGCGAATTCCCGGTGGTCGGCGCCGACGGCCGCCTGCTGCACCTGGAATGCCCGCTGCGCCTGCAGCTCGAACCCGGCGGTCCGTACCGTGAAGCACAGCGCTGGCTGGCGATGGCGACCCGCTCGCGGCTGCTGCCGCGTGTGGACCTGATGGCGATCGAGCTGGCCTTGCTGGCCAACGAGCGTGACGACCGGGCGCGCTGCGTGCACGTCGGCGCCGCGTCGCTGACGACGCCGGGCTTCGTCGCCGAGGTCCAGCTGCGCCTGCAGGCCCAGCCGGCCGCGGCCCGACGGCTGCTGATCGATGTCGGCGAAGGCGTCTGGCTCGAACGCGCGCTGCCGCGCCTGGGCGATGCGGCCCAGGCCTGGCGTGCCTGCGGCGTGCGCCTGGGCGTCGAGCACGCCGGCGCGTCGATGCACGCGCTGGCGCGGCTGGCCGGCATCGGCCTGGACCACGTGCGCATCGAAGCGCGCTTCCTGCGCGGCGCTTCAGGCGACGCGACGGTGCGGGCCTTCGCCACCGGCCTGGTCGGCCTGGTGCACGGCATGCGGCTGGTGCTGGTGGCCGAAGGCGTCGACGACGAGGCCGACCTTCAGGTGCTGTTCGACGCCGGCTTCGACGCGGCGACCGGGCCGGCGGTGCGCGCGCGCTGACGCCGCAGGGGCGGCGTCAGCGGATGTCGCCGGCGTGGACCTCGTAGCGGCCGCGCTCGCGGTCGGCGAAATACAGCCGCAGCGTCTCGCGCACCGTGCGGAAGGCCAGTTCGTCCCACGGCAGCTCGTGTTCGCGGAACAGCCTCGCCTCGATCGTCTCGGGGCCGGGCGCGAACACCGTGTCCTGGAGTTGCGCCAGGTAGAAGAAATGCACCTGGCCGGCGCTGACGACGTTGAGCACCGTGAACAGCGCGCCGAGCTCGATGCGCGCGCCGGCTTCCTCGTCGGTCTCGCGCCTCGCGCCTTCGGCGGTGCTTTCGCCCAGTTCCAGGAAGCCGGCCGGCAGCGTCCACAGGCCGTAGCGGGGTTCGATCGCACGCCGGCACAGCAGCACCTGGTCGCCCCAGGCCGGCACCGTGCCGACGACGTTGATCGGGTTCTCGTAGTGGATCTCGCCGCAGGCGGTGCAGATCGCGCGTTCGCGCGTGTCGTCGGGCGGGATGGCGTAGCGTGCCGGGTGGCCGCAGACCCGGCAGTGGCGGATGCGGCGGGGCTCGAACATGAGGGCAGTGTAGCGGCCGCGCGTGGCATCATCGTTTCATCGTCCACCGTCTTGATCTTGGATATGCAACTCGTCCTGCCTGCACCCGCTCCCGTCCTGCTGCCGGTCGCCGGCGGCGGTGCCTTCCCGGTGCGCCGCATCTATTGCGTCGGCCGCAACTACGCCGAGCACGCGCAGGAGATGGGCCACACCGGCCGCGAGGCGCCGTTCTTCTTCATGAAGCCGGCCGACGCGCTGCTGCCGGTGGCCGAAGGCGAGACCGGCACGATGGCCTACCCGTCGCTGACGAACAACCTGCACCACGAGATCGAGCTCGTCGTCGCGCTCGGCCGCGGCGGCCGCGACATCCCGGCGGCCGAGGTCACCGACTGCATCTGGGGCTACGCCGTCGGCCTGGACATGACGCGCCGCGACCTGCAGAACGAGATGAAGAAGCAGGGCCGGCCCTGGGAGATCGGCAAGGCTTTCGAGCAGTCGGCGCCGATCGGCCCGCTGGTGCCGCGCACGCGCTGCGGTACGCTCGAACGCGGCGCGATCACGCTCGCCGTCAACGGCCAGCCGCGGCAGAAGGGCGATCTGTCCGACCTGATCTGGAGCATCGCCGAGACGATCGAACAGCTCAGCCGCGCATGGCAACTGCAAGCCGGCGACCTGATCTTCACCGGCACGCCGGCGGGCGTGGGGGCCGTCGTGCCGGGCGACGTGATGGACGGGGCCGTCGAGGGCCTCGGCACCCTGCGCGTGGCCGTGAGGTGAGCATGGAGCTCTACAACTACTTCCGATCGTCGGCGTCGTGGCGGGTGCGCATCGCGCTCGCGATCAAGGGCCTGTCCTACGACTACAAGCCGGTGCACCTGCGCCGCAACGAGCAGTTCCAGGAGTCGTATGCCGCGGTGTCGGCCGCGCGCCTGGTGCCGCTGCTGCGCGACGGCGACGCAGTGATCACGCAGTCGATGGCGATCATCGAGTACCTCGACGAGACGCATCCCGAGCCGCCGCTGCTGCCGTCCGACCCCGTGGGCCGGGCGCGTGTGCGTTCGCTGGCCTACGACGTCGCCTGCGAGGTGCACCCGCTGAACAACCTGCGTGTGCTGCGCTTCCTGGTGCACGACCTGAAGCTGTCCGAAGACGACAAGAACCGCTGGTACCGGCACTGGGTCGAGACCGGGCTGGAGACCGTCGAGCGCCAGCTCGCGGCGCAGCCTTCGACCTTCTGCCATGGCGAGGCGCCGACGCTGGCCGACTGCGTGCTGGTGCCGCAGGTGATGAACGCGCAGCGCTTCGACTGCCGGACCGAGCACGTGCCGAACGTGCGCCGCGTCTTCGATACCTGCATGGCGCTGCCGGCCTTCGCCGACACGCAGGCGTCGCACTGCCCCGACGCCGAGGCCTGAGCCGATGCTGCTGCACCCCGAGTGGCCGGCGCCCGAAGGCGTCGGCGCAGCCTTCAGCACGCGCCGGGGCGGCGTCAGCGCCGCCCCCTTCGACAGCCTGAACCTGCGGCCGCCCGGCCTGCGCGGCGACGCCGTCGACGCGCCCGCGTCGGTGCAGGAGAACCAGCGCCGCTTCGCCGCCGCGCTAGGTGCGCGCCCGGTCTACCTCGACCAGGTGCACGGCGCCGCGGTCGTGCGGCTGCGCGGCGACGAACCGTCGGACCTGCTCGCCAAGGCCGACGCCAGCATCACCACCGCCGCCGGCGTCGCCTGCACGGTGCTGGTCGCCGACTGCCTGCCGGTGCTGCTGTGCACGGCCGACGGTCGTGGTGTCGGCGCCGCGCATGCCGGCTGGCGCGGGCTGGCCGGCGGTGTCGTCGAAGCGACGGCCGCGGCGCTGTGCGAGGCCACCGGCGCCGCGCCGCAGGATCTGCTCGCCTGGCTGGGGCCGTGCATCGGGCCGCGCCAGTTCGAGGTCGGGCAGGAGGTCGTCGAGGCGTTCGGCGGCGATCCCGGCGCCGAACCCGCGGCCGATGCGCCGGCGCTGTTCCGCCCACGGCGTCGTGCCGACGGCGAGCGCCGCTGGCTGGCCGACCTGCCCGAGCTGGCGCGCCAGCGGCTGGCTGCGCTCGGCGTCCGGCGCGTCAGCGGCGGCGCCTGGTGCACCGTCGAAGACGGCTCACGGTTCTTTTCGTTCCGCCGCGACCGCCTCACCGGTCGCATGGCCGCCGCCGTCTGGCGCCGCGGCTGAAGCCCGGGCGGCCTCGGCCGCTTCCGCGGCGCGGCGCGCGCGGCGCCTGGCGGGCGTCCCCATGATGTAGAGCACGATGGCGAGCGGCAGAAGACCGCACATCGTGAACGTGACGATGGCGCCGAGCACGCTGCCCTGGGGCGACAGCGCTTCGGCCAGAGCCATCATCAGCACGACGTACATCCAGGCGATGGGGACGATGTACATCTGGGTTAGGGTGTTGCGGAGCGTAAGTATCGCGGCCCGCGTCAACACGAGGTAAGCCGCCCGGCCTACAACCGCTTCGCGCAGTGGGGCCGCGGTTTGCCGGGCCACCACCGCCAGCGAGGAGACAAGCGATGACGAGCAAGCACAGCTTGCCGGCCGCCGACGGCACGCCTGCCGCGGCCTTCGGCGCCGCCGTGGGTGAACTGCTGAAGTCCGCCGCCAGCCTGCGGGTGCCGCAGGAGGCTCTGGCCGCGATCCAGGGCGACTACCTGAAGGCGGCCTCGGATCTGTGGAACGAAGCGCTGCAGCGTGCGGCCCGCGAGGCCGCCACGCCGCCGTCGCTGGCCGACCGGCGGTTCTCGGCCGCCGACTGGGCGCAGAACCCGGGTTCCGCCTACATCGCGCAGATGTACCTGCTGAACGCGCGCACGCTGCAGCGCATGGCCGACGCCGTGCAGGGCGACGGCAAGGCGCGCGAACGTGTGCGCTTCGCGGTGCAGCAATGGGTCGAGGCCGCCAGCCCCAGCAACTACCTGGCCTTCAACCCCGAGGCGCTGCGCAAGGCGCTCGAGACCCAGGGCCAGAGCATCGCCACCGGCGTGCGCCAGCTCGTCGAGGACCTGGCCAAGGGCCACGTCTCGCAGACCGACGAGACGCTGTTCGAGGTCGGCCGCAACGTCGCGACGACCGAAGGCACGGTGGTCTTCGAGAACGATCTCTTCCAGCTGATCGAGTACCGGCCGCTGACGGCCACCGTGCACCAGTGGCCGATGCTGTTCGTGCCGCCGTGCATCAACAAGTACTACATCCTCGACCTGCAGCCCGAGAACTCGGTGATCCGCTACACCGTCGAGCAGGGCCACCGCACCTTCGTGATCAGCTGGCGCAACCCCGACGCGTCGTCGCGCCACCTCGGCTGGGACGACTACATCGCCCAGGGGCCGATCGAGGCGATCCGCGTCGTGCGCGAGATCACGCGCGCCGAGACGATCAACACGCTGGGCTTCTGCGTCGGCGGCACCATCCTCGCCACAGCGTTGGCGGTGCTGGCCGCGCGCGGCGAGCGTCCGGCACAGTCGATGACGCTGCTGACGACGCTGCTGGACTTCTCCGACACCGGCGTGCTGGACCTGTTCGTCGACGAAGCCGGCGTGCAGTGGCGTGAGATGACGATCGGCGCCGAGGCGCCCGGTGGCCCCGGCCTGCTGAAGGGCCAGGAACTGGCCACCACCTTCAGCTTCCTGCGCCCCAACGACCTGGTCTGGAACTACGTCGTCGCCAACTACCTGAAGGGCGAGACGCCGCCGCCCTTCGACCTGCTGTACTGGAACAGCGACTCGACCAACCTGCCCGGGCCGATGTACTGCTGGTACCTGCGCCACATGTACCTGCAAAACGAGCTGAAGCAGCCCGGCGCGCTGACGGTCTGCGGCGAACAGGTCGACCTGGGCGCGATCGACGTGCCGACCTTCGTCTACGGCTCGCGCGAGGACCACATTGTGCCGTGGAAGGCGGCCTACGCGTCGGTGCCGCTGCTCGGCGGCGACAGCACTTTCGTGCTCGGCGCCTCGGGCCATATCGCCGGCGTCATCAACCCGCCGGCCAAGGGCAAACGCAGCCACTGGCTGAACAGCGCGACGCCGGCGACCGCCGACGAATGGTTCGCCGGTGCCACCGAACAGCCGGGCAGCTGGTGGCCGGTCTGGAGCCGCTGGCTCGCCGGCCACGCCGGGCGTCAGGTGGCGGCACCCAAGACACCGGGCAGCCGGCGTCACAAGGCCATCGAACCGGCGCCGGGCCGCTACGTCAAGGCCAAGGCCTGAGCTCATCGACAAACAGGAGACTTCATTGAGCACCGAGATCGTCATCGTCGCCGCAGCCCGCACCGCCGTCGGCAAGTTCGGCGGTTCGCTGGCGCGCACGCCGGCCACCGAGTTGGGCGCGGCCGTCATCCGTTCGCTGCTGGAACGCAGCGGCCTCGAAGGCGGCCAGGTCGGCGAGGTCATCCTCGGCCAGGTGCTGCAGGCCGGCTGCGGCCAGAACCCGGCGCGCCAGGCGGTCATCAAGGCCGGCCTGCCGAACGCCGTGCCGGCCTACACGATCAACAAGGTCTGCGGCTCGGGGCTGAAGGCGGTGATGCTGGGCGTGCAGGCGCTGCGCGACGGCGACACCGAGGTCGTCATCGCCGGTGGCCAGGAGAACATGAGCGCCTCGCCGCACGTGCTGCCGGGCTCGCGCGACGGCCAGCGCATGGGCGACTGGAAGATGGTCGACACGATGATCGTCGACGGCCTGTGGGACGTGTACAACCAGTACCACATGGGCATCACGGCGGAGAACGTCGCGCGCCACTACGGCATCACGCGCGAGGCCCAGGACGCGCTGGCGCTGGCCTCGCAGCGCAAGGCCGCCGCGGCGCAGGACGCCGGGCGTTTCAAGGACGAGATCGTGCCCATCCTGCTGCCGCAGAAGAAGGGTGACCCGCTCGTCTTCGATGCCGACGAGTACATCAACCGCAAGACCAGCGCCGAAGCGCTGGCCGGCCTGCGCCCGGCCTTCGACAAGGCCGGCTCGGTGACCGCCGGCAACGCCTCGGGCCTCAACGACGGCGCCGCGGCGGTGATGCTGATGAGTGCCGCGAAGGCCGCGCGCCTGGGGTTGGAGCCGCTGGCGCGCATCGCCAGCTACGCCAGCGCCGGGCTGGACCCGGCGACGATGGGCATGGGCCCGGTGCCGGCCTCGCGCAAGGCGCTGGAACGCGCCGGCTGGAAGGCCGCCGACCTCGACCTGCTCGAAATCAACGAGGCCTTCGCGGCCCAGGCCTGCGCCGTGCACCAGCAGATGGGCTGGGACACAGAGAAGGTCAACGTCAACGGCGGCGCGATCGCCATCGGCCACCCGATCGGCGCCTCGGGCTGTCGCATCCTCGTCACGCTGCTGCACGAGATGCGGCGGCGCAATGCCCGCCGCGGCATCGCCTCGCTGTGCATCGGTGGCGGCATGGGCGTGGCGCTGACGGTCGAACGCTGACGCTGCGCGGCGCCCCCCACGAAGAGGAGGCGCTAGTGTCGTTGCCGATGGCACGCGCTTGCGCGGCCGTCCAGGATTCCGGTGAACAGTTCTAGGAGACAACTCATGGCACAGAAGGTTGCGTACGTCACGGGCGGCATGGGCGGCATCGGCACGGCGATCTGCCAGCGGCTGGCGCGGGACGGCTTCAGGGTCATCGCCGGCTGCGGGCCGAATCGCGATTTCCGCCGCTGGCTCGACGAGCAGGCGGCGCTGGGCTTCGAGTTCCACGCCTCGGTGGGCAACGTCGCCGACTGGGAATCGACGGTCGATGCCTTCGGCAAGGCCAAGGCCGAACACGGGCCGATCGACGTGCTGGTCAACAACGCGGGCATCACGCGCGACCGCATGTTCCTGAAGATGTCGCCCGACGACTGGCATGCCGTCATCGACACCAACCTGAACAGCATGTTCAACGTCACCAAGCAGGTGGTGCCCGAGATGGTCGAACGCGGCTGGGGCCGCATCATCCAGATCAGCTCGGTCAACGGCGAGAAGGGCCAGGCCGGCCAGACCAACTACTCGGCGGCCAAGGCCGGCATGCACGGCTTCACGATGGCGCTGGCGCAGGAGCTGGCGGCCAAGGGCGTGACGGTGAACACCGTCAGCCCGGGCTACATCGGCACCGAGATGGTCCGCGCGATCAAGCCCGAGATCCTGGAGAAGATCGTCGCGACGATCCCGGTGCGGCGCCTGGGCACGCCCGACGAGATCGGCTCGATCGTCAGCTGGCTCGCGGGCCCCGACTCCGGCTTCACGACCGGCGCCGACTTCTCGTGCAACGGTGGCTTGCACATGGGCTGAACGCCGCCGGCGCGGCGGTCGTCAGACCGCTGCGTAGCGGCCGGGGCGGTGGTTGACGGCCAGCGAGAAGTTCAGCGCGACCGCGCCGATGACCGACAGCACGAGCTGCCACCAGCCGACCCACGGGATCGCGGTCAGCAGGATGGTGACGTCCAGCGCCATCTGGATCTTGCCGGCGCGCCAGCCGCGTTTTTCCTGCAGCCACAGCACCAGCACGTTGATGCCGCCCAGGCTGGCCTTGTGGCGGAACAGGATCAGCAGCCCGGTGCCCATCAGCAGGCCGCCGCCGATCGCGGCGAACAGCGGTTCGACCGACTGCAGCACCACCCAGCGCGGCAGCACCTCGGACAGCACCGACAGCAGCGCGACGGCGCAGAACGTCTTGATCGTGAAGCGCGCGCCCATGCGCTTCCAGGCCAGCCAGTAGAACGGCAGGTTCAGCACGAAGAACGCGGCGCCGAACGAGACCTGCGTCGCGTAGTGCAGCACGAAGGCCATGCCGGCCGTGCCCCCGGTGAGCATGCCGGCCTGGCGGAACATCACCAGCGCCAGCGCGACGAACAGCGCGCCGGTGACGACGCCCTGCACGTCCTCGAACAGGGTGTGCCGCTGGATCGGAAGGTTGTTCATCGTCGTCGTGCTCATTCACCGACACCGCTGAGGAAGAACTTGATCAGCCCCTTGGCGGCGAAACCGACGAGGCCGAAGCCCAGGGCCAGGAAGAGGACGAAGGCGCCGAACTTGCCGGCTTTCGATTCGCGGGCGAGCTGAAAGATGATGAAGACCATGTAGAGCATGAAGGCCGTGACGCCGAAGGTCAGGCCGAACTGCGCAATCTGGTCTTCCGTGAAACCGAACATTCAGGGGAGCTCCGACAACCCGCTGGGATCCACCAGGTCGCGATAAGCGTGCCAGCTGGCGTGGGCGAGCCAGGGCACGACGACGACGAGGCCGACCAGCGCGAGCGCCATCCCGACCATCGTCAACACCAGGATCAGCCCCGCCCAGAGCGCCAGCGGCAGCGGATCCTCCATCACGGCACGCCAGCTCGTCAGCACGGCGGCCAGCACGCCGACGTCGCGGTCCAGCAGCAGCGGGATCGCGACGACGGTCGAGGCGAACAGCGGAGCGGCCAGCGCACCGCCCAGCACCAGCCAGCTCTCGAACAGCCACGAGTCCTCGGCGAGCACGACGTGCTCGAGGAAGTCGCGCGGGCCGTCGATCGGTTGTGGCGCGAAGCCCGCGATCAGCGAGCCCGAGGTCAGCACCCAGCCGGTGCCGGCGAAGGCCAGCAGCACGCCGAAGACGACCAGCCGGCCGTCGCGCGGTTTCCAGACCGCCAGCGATTCGGCGACGCTGAGCACGCGCCCGCGCTGCAGCGCGCGGCTGACGGCGTACAGGCCGGTGGCGAGGATGGGCGCGACGAGCAGGAAGCCGCTGAAGGCGCCGGCGATGAGCCAGAAGCGCTGATGCGACAGCGCCAGCAGCAGCGCGCCGAAGGCGGCGGCGGCCAGGCCGTGCAGCAAACCGGGTGCGGGGTTGCGGGCCAGGTCGCGCCAGCCGCGGGCCAGCCAGCCCAGCGGACGCAGCGCCGGGATCTCCCGGACGCCGAAACGACGCGATTCCTCGAGTGCGGTGGTGTGGCGCATGGTCTTCGCTCCTGGGATGGCGACGCCTCCCGGTATAGCGGCCATGGCCGACGCGGCCATCGGGGAAATCGCCTTGGCCGTGCTCACGGCAAGACACCTTCCGGCACCGTCCAGCGTGCCAGCGCCTGTGCCGCATGCGCGAGCGTCGGCGCTTCGCCGTCGTCCAGCGGCAGCGCCACGGCCTGGCCGAAACGGGCGAAGTTGCGCGCCGTCGAGCGCGCGTAGATCGGGTCGTAGTGTTCGGCGAGCAGCTCGCGCACCAGTGCCGGGAACTCGCCGGCGCGCGCCAGCGCCTGCCAGTGCTCGACGGTGGCGGCGCCGCGCAGCTCTTTCAGCCGGGCGAGCAGCGCACACAGCGCCTCGGCATCGGCGACGAGGTGGGCGTAGTCCTCGATCAGCAGGCGCACGCGGGCTTCCAGCGGCATCTCGACGGCCACGCAGGGCGCGGCGCGCAGGCCTTCGACCAGGCGCTCCGGCACGCGCAGCCGGCCGATCGTGCGGCTCTCGGCCTCGACGAAGACCGGGCGCGCCGGGTCGAAGGCGCGCAACTGCTGCCAGATCCGGGTCTCGAAGGCCTTCTGCGAAGGCTGCGCCTGGTCGGGCAGCGGCCCGAGCACCGAGCCGCGGTGCGCGGCCAGCGCCTCCAGGTCCAGCACCTGGGCACCGGCCGCGGCCAGCGCGCCCAGCAGCCGGCTCTTGCCCGAGCCGGTCGGGCCGGCGACGACCTGCAGCGCGAAGCGGCCCGGCAGCGTCTCCAGATCGGCGACGACCGCGCGGCGGAACTCGCGGTAGCCGCCTTCGAGCACGCTGACCGAGAAGCCGATCTGGTCGAGCACCAGCGCCAGCGCGCCCGAGCGGTGGCCGCCGCGCCAGCAGTAGATCAGCGGCCGCCACTCGCGGTCCTTGTCGAGCAGCTCGCGCTCGACGTGGCCGGCGACGTTGCGGGCGACCAGGATCGCACCGCGCTTGCGCGCCGCGAACGGCGACACCTGCTTGTACTCGGTGCCGATGCTGGCGCGTTCGGCGTCGTTCAGCGACGGCCAGTTGACGGCGCCGGGCAGGCGGTCCTCGGCGTACTCCGACTCGCTGCGCGCGTCGACGACGGCGCTGAACTCGCCCAGCCGGGCGATGGCCTCGGCGGCGACGATGCGGCGCAGGCTCACTGGGGCACCCTTCGGCCTGCGGCCGGTCCCGCCAGGCGGGAATGAGCCCCGGACAAGTCCTGAGGGCTCATGCCGGGGCCGCGACAGCGTCGAGCAGCTCGCTCTCGATCTGCAGCTGCGCACGCGGCTGCTGCAGGGCCGGGCCGTCGACGAGGAAGGTGTCTTCCACGCGTTCGCCCAGCGTCGTGATCTTGGCGAGCTGCAGGTTGATGTGGTGGCGCGCCAGCACGCGGGCGATGGCGTACAGCAGACCCGAGCGGTCGCTGGCCGAAACCGTCAGCAGCCAACGCTGGGCGCGTTCGTCCGGCGCCAGCGTCACGCGCGGCACGACCGGGAACGAGCGCACGCGGCGCGAGACGCGGCCCTGGCTGGGCTGAGGCAGCGGGCCGTCGGACGACAGCGCCGCGGTGGCTTGGTTCTCGACCAGCGCGATCAGGTCGCGGTAGGCCGCCGGGCTGGTGTCGGCCAGGCGCGTGCTGACGACCTGGAAGGTGTCGAGCGCGTAGCCGGCGCGCGTGGTGTGGATCTTGGCGTCCAGGATGCTGAAGCCGGCGCCGTCGAAGTAGCCGCAGATGCGTGCGAACAGGTCGGGCCGGTCGGGCGAATAGACCAGCACCTGCAGCCCGTCGCCGACCGACGACGGCCGCGCGCGCACCACCGGCTCGCGCGTCTCGATGTGGCGCCACAGCGAGCGCGCGTGCCAGGCGATGTCGGCGGCCTCGTGGCGTGCGAAGTAGCTGACCTCCAGCGTGCGCCACAGCGGCTCCTCGGTGCCGGGCAGCGCGGTGTGCAGCGCCAGGATCTGCCGCGCCTCGTGCATGCGGGCCTCGATCTCGGCGTCGACGTTGGGGTGCGAACCGCCGAGCGCACGCAGCGTGAGGCGGAACAGGTCTTCGAGCAGCTTGCCCTTCCAGGCGTTCCAGACGCGCGGGCTGGTGCCGCGGATGTCGGCCACGGTCAGCAGGTACAGGCCGATCAGGTGGCGCTCGTTGCCGACCAGGCGCGCGAACGAGGCGATGACCTCGGCGTCCGACAGGTCCTCCTTCTGCGCGATGCGGCTCATCGTCAGGTGGTGGCGCACGAGGAACTCGACGAGCTGCGTGTCGGGGCGCGACAGGCCGTGCTCGCGGCAGAAGCGCCGCACCTCCAGCGCGCCGAGTTCGGAGTGGTCGCCGCCGCGGCCCTTGGCGACGTCGTGGAAGATCGCCGCGATGTAGAGCAGCTCGGGGTGGTCCCAGTGCGCCGCCAGGCGGCTGCAGAACGGGTACTCGTGCGCGTGCTCGGGGATGAAGAAGCGGCGCACGTTGCGCAGCACCATCAGGATGTGCTGGTCCACGGTGTAGACGTGGAACAGGTCGTGCTGCATGCGCCCGACGATGCGCCGGAACACCCAGAGGTAGCGGCCCAGCACCGAGGTCGAGTTCAGCAGCCGGAAGGCGTGCGTCAGGCCCGTCGGCTGGCGCAGGATCTGCATGAACAGCGCGCGGTTCCTCGGGTCGCGGCGGAAGCGCCCGTCCATCACGCTGCGCGAGTTGTAGAGCGCGCGCAGCGTGCGCGAGGACAGGCCCTGGATGCCGGGCTCCTGCGCGAAGACGAGGAAGGTCTCGAGGATCGCGTCGGGGTGCTGCAGGTAGAGGTCGTCGCTGGCCACCTCCAGCATGCCGGCGCGGTCGCGGAAACGCTCGTTGATCGGCCGCGCGGGCTCGGCTTCCGAGCCGTTGACGCGGTCCTCGATGTTCAGCATCAGGATCTGGTTGAGCTGCGCCACCGCCTTGGCCGCCCAGTAGTAGCGGTGCATCAGCACCTCGGAGCTGCGCTGGGCCTTGGTCGGGTGGTAGCCGAAGCTCTCGGCCACGGCGGTCTGCAGGTCGAAGACGAGGCGGTCCTCGCGGCGGCCGGCGACGACGTGCAGCCGGGCTCGGATCAGCTTCTGCGTGCCTTCGTGGCGTGCCAGCTGCGAGGCCTCGAACGGCGTCACCAGGCCCTTGGCGGCGAGTTCGCCCCAGGTGCGGCCCAGGCCGGCGGCGCGCGCGACCCAGATGACGACCTGCAGGTCGCGCAGCCCGCCCGGGCTCTCCTTGCAATTCGGTTCCAGCGAGTACGGCGTGCCTTCGTACTTCACGTGGCGCTGCTGCATCTCCAGCGTCTTGGCGCGCAGGAAGGCCGGGGCGTCGACGGCCTGCGTCGTCGCTTCGCGGAAACCGTTGAAGAGCTTGCGCGCGCCGCAGATCAGGCGCGCCTCGAGCAGCGCCGTCTGCACCGTGACGTCACGCTGCGCCTCCTCGAGGCATTCGTCGAGCGTGCGCACCGACGAGCCGATCTCCAGGCCGATGTCCCAGCAGGCGGTGATGAAGCCTTCTACCGAGGCGCGCAGCGCGTCGCCGCCGGCGGCGTCGGCCGGCAGCAGCACCAGCACGTCGACGTCGGAATAGGGAAAGAGCTCGCCGCGGCCGTAACCGCCGACGGCCACCAGCGCCGCGCCGGCGGGCATGCCGGCGTGGGCCCAGAGGTCGGCCAGCGTCGCGTCGACGTGGCGCGCCAGCGCCTTCAGCAGCTGGCGGGCAGCGGTGGTTGTCGGGCGGGCGGTGCGAAAGCGGCCGATCAGCGCCGCCTTGCCGTCACGGAAACGCGCACGCAGCGCGGCGACGCTGCCCGGGGCCCGGGCCGGCGCTTCGGGCAGCGCGGACATCGCTCAGGCGGCGGCGGTGGCCGCGGTGACGAAGGCCGGCGGCGGCGGGCTGCCGGCCGACAGCGTCAGCACGTCGTAGCCGGTGTCGGTGACGAGCACGGTGTGCTCCCACTGTGCCGACAACGAACGGTCGCGCGTGACGATGGTCCAGCCGTCGTAGGGGCGGTTGCCCTTGCGGTCTTCCTTGATCTCGCGCCGGCCGGCGTTGATCATCGGCTCGATCGTGAAGATCATGCCCGGCTGCAGCTCTTCCAGTGTGCCCGGGCGGCCGTAGTGCAGCACCTGGGGCTCCTCGTGGAAGCGGCGGCCGACACCGTGGCCGCAGAACTCGCGCACGACGGAGAAGCCGGCGTTCTCGGCGAATGTCTGGATGGCGTGGCCGATGTCGCCCAGGCGCGCGCCGGGGCGCACCTTGACGATGCCCTTCCACATCGCCTCGTAGGTGATCTGGCACAGCCGGCGCGCGGCGATCGTGCCCTCGCCGATGACGAACATGCGGCTGTTGTCGCCGTGGAAGCCGTCCTTGATGATCGTGACGTCGATGTTGAGGATGTCGCCGTTCTTCAGCGGGCGCTCGTCGGGGATGCCGTGGCAGACGACGTCGTTCAGCGAGGTGCAAAGCGAAGCCGGGTAGGGCGGATAGCCCGGCGGCTGGTAGTTCAGCGTCGCCGGCACGCCGCCTTGCACATTGACCATGTAGTCGTGCGCCAGACGGTCGATCTCCAGAGTCGTGACCCCGGCGCGCACGTGCGGCGTCAGCATGTCCAGCACCTCGGACGCGAGCCGGCAGGCCTCGCGCATCGCCGCGATCTCTTCGGCGTTCTTGATCACAATCGTCATCGGCGGATTATCCCATCGGCCCCCGTAAAATCCCGGTCCATGGCTTCTTCCGCCCCGCAACTTCTGCACTACGAGGGCGGCAACGCGCTCTCCCCGTTCCGGTCCAACGCGCTGCTCACGCGGCTGCAGTCGGCCTGTCCGCGCATCAGCGCCGTTGCCGCTCGCCACGTCCACTGGGCCGCGTTCGACGCCGAGCCCGACGCGGCGACGCGTGAACGGCTGGCGGCGCTGCTGGCCGTCGGCGACCCGTACGACGGCCCGGCCGACGGCGAACTCGTCGTCGTGATGCCGCGCCTGGGCACCGTGAGCCCCTGGGCGAGCAAGGCGACCGACATCGCGCACAACTGCGGCCTCGTCGTGCACCGCGTGGAGCGCGTCACGGAGTACCGGCTGACGGTCAAGGGCGGCTTCTTCGGCGGCGCCAAGCCGCTGGCCGACGAGGAGCGTGCCGCGGTCGCGGCGGTGCTGCACGACCGCATGACCGAGAGCGTGGCTTTCGAACGCGGCTCGGCAGCGCACCTGTTCGACGCCCAGGCCGCCGAGCCGCTGGCCCACGTCGACGTGCTCGGCCACGGCCGCGAGGCGCTGGTGAAGGCCAACGTCGAGTTCGGCCTGGCGCTGTCGGCCGACGAGATCGACTACCTCGTCGAGGCCTTCGGCAAGCTCGGCCGCAACCCGAGCGACGTCGAGCTGATGATGTTCGCGCAGGCCAACAGCGAGCACTGCCGGCACAAGATCTTCAACGCCGAGTTCACGATCGACGGCCAGAAGCAGCCGCTGTCGATGTTCGGCATGATCCGCAACACCGAGAAGCTGTCGCCGCAGCACAGCATCGTCGCCTACAGCGACAACGCCGCGGTGATGGAAGGCGGCCCGATCGAGCGCTGGCTGCCGCAGGGCTGGACCGGCGCCCCGGTCTACGGCGCGCGTGCCGAGACCTCGCACGTGCTGATGAAGGTCGAGACGCACAACCACCCGACGGCGATCTCGCCGTTCCCGGGTGCGGCCACCGGCGCCGGCGGCGAGATCCGCGACGAAGGCGCGACCGGCCGCGGCGCCAAGCCCAAGGCCGGCCTGAACGGTTTCTCGGTCGGCAACCTGCACCTGCCCGGCACCGACGAACCCTGGGAGCGTGACCCGGTCGGCCGCCCCGGCCACATCGCCAGCGCGCTGCAGATCATGATCGAGGGCCCGCTGGGCGGCGCCGCGTTCAACAACGAGTTCGGCCGGCCCAACCTGGGCGGCTATTTCCGCGTCTACGAACAGGACGTCGCCGGCGTGCGCCGCGGCTATCACAAGCCGATCATGATCGCCGGCGGCATCGGCGCCATCGCCGACAGCCAGACGCACAAGCTGCCCTTCGGCGCCGGCACGCTGCTGGTGCAGCTCGGCGGCCCGGGCATGCGCATCGGCATGGGCGGCGGCGCCGCCAGCTCGATGGCCGCCGGCACCAACGCCGCGGCGCTCGACTTCGACTCGGTGCAGCGCGGCAACCCCGAGATCCAGCGCCGCGCGCAGGAGGTCATCAACCACTGCTGGGCGCTGGGCGAAGCCAATCCGATCCTCGCGATCCACGACGTCGGCGCCGGTGGCATCAGCAACGCCTTCCCCGAGCTGGTCGACGGCGCCGGGCAGGGCGCACGCTTCGACCTGCGCAAGGTGCCGCTGGAAGAGACCGGCCTCGCGCCCAAGGAGATCTGGTGCAACGAGAGCCAGGAGCGCTACGTCCTGGCGATCGCGCCCGACAAGATCGAGGCCTTCGAGGCGATGTGCACGCGCGAGCGCTGCCCGTTCGCCGTCGTCGGCGTCGCCACCGCCGAGCGTGAGCTCGTCGTCGAAGACGGCTCCGAGGCCGTCATCGACATGCCGATGGACGTGCTGCTGGGCAAGCCGCCCAAGATGCACCGCGACGTGACGCGTGTCGAACGCACCGAAGCGCCGCTGGACCTGACCGGCGTGAAGCTGGAGCAGGTGGCGCTGGACGTGCTGCGCCACCCGACGGTCGCCAGCAAACGTTTCCTGATCACGATCGGCGACCGCACCGTCGGCGGCCTCAGCCACCGCGACCCGATGGTCGGCCCCTGGCAGGTGCCGGTGGCCGACTGCGCGGTGACGCTGGCCGACTACGCCGGCTTCCGCGGCGAGGCGATGGCTATGGGCGAGCGCACGCCGCTGGCCTCGCTGGACGCGCCGGCCTCGGGCCGCATGGCGGTGGCCGAGGCCATCCTGAACCTGCTGGCCGCGCCGATCGAGCTGTCGCGCGTGAAGCTCAGCGCCAACTGGATGGCCGCCTGCGGCGAACCCGGTGAAGACGCGGCGCTGTACGACACCGTCAAGGCCGTCGGCCTGGAACTGTGCCCGGCGCTGGGCGTCGGCATCCCGGTCGGCAAGGATTCGCTGTCGATGAAGACGCGCTGGACCGAAGGCGGCGAGACGCGCCAGGTCACCGCGCCGGTGTCGCTGATCGCCAGCGCCTTCGCGACGCTGGACGACGTGCGCGGCACGCTGACGCCGCAGCTGCAGCACGGCGACACGGCGCTGCTGCTCGTCGACCTGGGCGGCGGCCGCAACCGCATGGGCGGCTCGATGCTGGCCCAGGTGCTGGGCGGCTTCGGCGACGTGGTGCCCGACCTCGACGACCCGGCGCGCCTGAAGGCGCTGGTCGCCGCCGTCAACGAGCTGCGCGCCGCCGGCACGCTGCTGGCCTACCACGACCGCAGCGACGGCGGCCTCTGGGCTACGGTCTGCGAGATGGCCTTCGCCGGCCACGTCGGCGTCAGCCTGAACGTCGACATCCTGGTCACCGAAGGCGACGGCATCGCCGACAGCCGCGCCGACGTCGGCGACTCGAAGAACTGGGCCACCCAGGTCGCCGAGCGCCGCAACGAGCTGACGCTCAAAGCCCTGTTCAACGAGGAGCTCGGCGTCGTGCTGCAGGTGCCGCGTGATCAGCGCGACGCCGCGATCGCGGTGCTGCGCGCGCACGGCCTGTCCAAAGACACGCACGTCATCGGCAAGACCAACGACCGCGCTGCAGTCGAGGTCTGGCGCGACACCAAGCTGCAGTTCGGCGCCCCGCTGGCCGATCTGCTGAAGCAGTGGGACGAGGTCAGCTGGCGCATCGCACGCGAGCGCGACAACCCCGAGACCGCCGACGGCGAACACGCCAGCGTCGCCGCGGCCGACGATCCGGGGCTGCACGTGCAGCTCACGTTCGACCCGGCCGAGGATGTCGCCGCGCCCTATGTCAACGTCGCGCGGCCGAAGATCGCGATCCTGCGCGAGCAGGGCGTCAACTCGCACGTCGAGATGAGCTACGCGATGCACCAGGCGGGCTTCGACACCTTCGACGTGCACATGAGCGACCTGCAGGCCGGCCGCGCGCGGCTCGACGGCTTCCAGGCCTTCGTCGCCTGCGGCGGCTTCGCCTACGGCGACACGCTGGGCGCCGGCGAAGGCTGGGCGCGCTCGATCCTGTTCAACCCGGTGCTGGAAGCGCAGTTCGCGGCCTTCTTCGCCCGCCCGGACACGATCGCGCTGGGCGTCTGCAACGGCTGCCAGATGCTGGCCGCGCTGTCACCGATGATCCCGGGCGCCGAGCACTGGCCCAAGTTCACGCGCAACAAGAGCGAGCAGTTCGAGGCCCGGCTGTCGCTGGTCGAGGTGCTGCAAAGCCCCAGCGTCTTCTTCGAAGGCATGGCCGGCAGCCGCATCCCGATCGCCGTCGCGCACGGCGAAGGTTTCGCCGACTTCTCGCAGCGCGGCGACGCCGCCAAGGTGCTGCGTGCGATGCGTTTCGTCGACCACCACGGCCGCGCCACCGAGGCCTATCCGGCCAACCCGAACGGCAGCCCCGACGGTCTGACCTCGGTGACCACGGCCGACGGCCGCTTCACCGCGCTGATGCCGCACCCGGAGCGCGTGTTCCGCAACGTCCAGATGAGCTGGACCTCGGGCGACAAGAGCGCGTTCAGCCCCTGGATGCGCATGTTCCGCAACGCGCGTCGTTCGCTGGGCTGAGGTCAGGCGAACAGGCCCGGCCAACACGATCAGGAGTCCGCACCCATGCGCCATTGATGCCGCCGTCTGCATGACGGCTTTCGCCCCTCCGGCAGCGCCGGAGGACCGAATGCATCGATCGGAGCCCGGGATGACGGACCCTCTGCTGACGCTGGACGGCGTCGGTTTTCTGCTCGCCGACGGCCGGCCGCTGTTCGCGGACCTGAACGAAACCTTCGACCGCCGCCGCACCGGCCTCGTCGGCCGCAACGGCATCGGCAAGAGCGTGCTCGGCCGTGTGCTGGCCGGCGAGCTGCCGCCTTCCAGCGGCCGTGTGCGCCGCCAGGGGCGCGTCTTCCGCCTCGCGCAGCAGGCCGAGCCGGCGCCCGGCGCGACGCTGGCGCAGCTGGTCGGCGTGCACGAGGCGCTGGCGGCGCTGCAGCGGCTGGAAGCCGGTGACGGCGCCGAGGCCGACCTCGTGCTGCTGGCCGATCGCTGGAACCTGCGCCAGCGCCTGCAGGCCGAGCTGGCGCGCGCCGGGTTGCCGCTGCTGCCTCCCGAGACGCCGGCCGCCCGGCTCAGCGGCGGCCAGGCGATGCGCGCCGCGCTGGCCGGCGCCTGGCTGGCCGACGCCGACTTCCTGATCCTCGACGAGCCCAGCAACCACCTCGACCGCGAGGGCCGCGAGGCGCTGCAGGCGCAGCTGCGGCGCTGGCGCGGCGGCCTGCTCGTCATCAGCCACGACCGCGAGCTGCTGGAGACGATGGACAGCATCGTCGAGCTGTCGCCGCTGGGCCTGCAGCGCCACGGCGGCGGCTGGAGCTTCTACGTCGAACGCCGCGACGCGATGCGGGCCCAGGCCGAAGCCGAGCTGGAGCGCCGCAAGCTCGAACGCCGCCAGACCGCCGCGCGCCTGCAGCGCGAGCTCGAGCGCCAGCAGCACCGCCAGTCGCAGGCGCGCCAGGAGCGTGGCGACGGCAGCCAGCCGAAGTTCGTGCTCGACTTCCGCCAGGAACGCAGCGAAGCCAGCGCCGGCCGCTTGCGCCAGCGCCATGACGCGGTGCGCGCCGAGCTGGCCGGCGCGGTGCGCGAGGCGGCGGGCCGGGTCGCGGCCGACGTGGCGATCGTCGTGCCGCCGTTGCCGCCGGCGGTGCTGCCGCACGAGGTGCTGGCCTTCGACGGCGAACTGCCCTTCGTCGCCGCGCCGCTGGCGCGTGTGCAGCTCAGGCTGAACGGCGCGGCCCGGCTGGCGGTTTGCGGCGCCAACGGTTATGGCAAGTCGACGCTGCTGCAGGTGCTGGCCGGGCGGCTGGCGCCGCGGGCCGGGCAGGTCGAGCGCCGGGTGCGGCACGCCTGGCTGGACCAGCGGCTGGCCGGGTTCGACGGCCCGGGCAGCGCGCTGGACCAGTTGCGCCCCGCCTGCCGCCAGCGGCCCGAAGCCGAGCTGCGCACACGCCTGGCGCAGCTCGGCCTGGGCGCCACGGCGCTGGACACGCCGTGCGCGGCGCTCAGCGGCGGCGAACGCTTGAAGCTCGCGCTGGCCCACGCGCTGCTGGCCGACGAGCCGGCGCGGCTGCTGCTGCTCGACGAACCCGGCAACCATCTCGACGTCGCGACGCTCGCCGCGCTGGAAACGATGCTGCGCGGCTGGCGCGGCGCGCTCGTCGTCGTCTCGCACGACGAGGCTTTCCTGGCGGCGCTGGCGCTCGAGGAGCGCCTGGACGCGACGCCCGAGGGCTGGCGGCGGCGCCCGTTCTGAACGCCGGACAAAAGAAAACCGGCCCCGCAGGGCCGGTCTCGGCGTGAGGCGGCGAGGGCCTCAGGTCTTGGCGGCCATCTGCTCGATGCCGGCGATCGCCCAGCCGCGGCTGTCGTCGCCGACCGGCTTGACCAGGTGCCAGACCTCGTCGAAGGACACCGGCTCGGCACCGGCTTCCTCGCGCACGCGGCCGACGTAGCGCACGCTGACGATCTGGCGGCCGTCGTCCTCGGCGACGTCGACGACACGGGCGTCGACCTGGATGACGTCGGTGGTCTGCGGCGCGCTGCCACGTTCCTGGATGTCCATCTTCAGCTCGGCGAAGATCTCCGGCGTCGTGAAGCGGCGCAGGTCGTCCAGATCAGCGGCGTCGTTGGCGGCCTGCAGGCGCACGAAGATCGTCTTCGCGCTGCGCTCGAAACCTTCGCTGTCGAAGGCGGCCGGCACGAAGGCCGGGGCCAGCGTGCGTTCGGCAGCGACCGGAGCCACAGGAGCGGCCGGAGCAGCCGACGGCATCGGGCTCACGGGCGCCGGCGGCGGCGTCCAGTCGTTCGAGGCGCTGCGCAGCGTGCCGACCCCGGCAGCAGCCGGTGCGGCCGCCGGCTGCGGGCCGAAGCGGCGCAGCAGGAAGCGGATCGCGACGAAGGCGACGATGGCCAGCAGCACGATGGTCAGGAAGTTGGCGAAGCCGGCGCCCAGGCCCAGATGGCTCATCAGCGCCGCCAGGCCCAGGCCGGCGGCGAGGCCGGCGATGGGCCCGAGCCAGGAGCGTTTGCCCGCCGCGGCGGCCGCACCCGCGGCTGCGCCGGCCTGCGTCGGCGCCGCCTGGTTGGGCGCGGCCTGCGTCGGCTGCGCGGGCTTGGCCGGCGTCGGCGCCGGTGCGGTGCGTTCGGGCATGCTGCGTTGCATGCCGGAGGACTTGCCGCCGCCCATGCGTTTGGCTTCGCTGAAGTCGGGCGCCAGCGTCAGCGCGAGCGAAGCGGCAAGCACGACAAGCCAGCCGGATTTCATCGGAGTGTTTCCTCTTGTGAGAACTGTGGAAGGCCCCGAGTGTGCGCGAGGAGCCACGCGGCACCAAACGCCATCGTCAATCCCCCAGCGCCCGTCGGAGAGCCCTTGAAACAGGGCGCCTTCGCCCCAAGTGCCCCCGGTTCCCTCGCCGAAGGTACCCCGATGTCGATCGCGCTGCTCTGGTCCCTGGTCGTGCTGCTGATGCTGGTCGGCGTGGCCGGCACGGTGCTGCCGGTGCTGCCGGGCACGGCGCTGGTCTTCGCCGGCGCCTGGCTGGGCGCGTGGATCGACGGTTACGAGCGCGTCAGCGTCTACACCGTCGTCGTGCTCGGCGCGATGGCCGTGCTGGCGTGGGCGCTGGACTACGTCGCCGCACTGATGGGCGCGCGCCGGGTCGGCGCCAGTCCGCAGGCCCTGGTCGGCGCGGCGATCGGCACCGTCGCCGGGCTGCTGGCCGGTTTCGTCGGCGTGCTGTTCATGCCTTTCGTCGGCGCCGCCGCCGGCGAGTACCTGGCGCGGCGCGACGAGCAGCGCGCGATGCAGGTCGGCCTGGCCACCGGCCTGGGCCTGCTGCTGGGCATGGTCGCCAAGGTCGCGATCGCGTTCGCGATGGTCGGCGTGTTCGTCGTCGCCTGGCTGGTCTGACGGCGCTCAGGCGCCGGCCAGGCGGCCGAGCCATTCGTGCAGCGCGATCCAGCTCAGGCGGTAGCCCTCGGGTTCGGGCACCAGGTCGGTCAACCGTAGCGGCCGCGTTGCACGCATGCCGGTCGGCGCCGGGACGATCTCGATCGGCGGTCCGCCATCGGCCGCGGCGCGCTCGAACGCCGCCAGCGCGCGCCGCATGTGGAAGCCGTGGGTGACGAGCACGATGCGGCTGATGCCGTCGCGGCGCAGCATCGGGACGCTGTAGCGCGCGTTCTCGTTCGTGTCGCGCGAGCGGCCTTCCTGCCAGCGCAGCGCCAGGCCGTAGTCCTCGGCCAGCATCGCCGCCGCGGCCTCGGCTTCGCTGGGGCCGCTTTCGCTGCCGTGGCCGACGCCGCCGCTGAATGCCAGCGGCAGGCCGGTGCGGTGGGCCAGCCGCACGCCGTAGCGCAGGCGCTCGGCGGCCAGCGGCTTGAGCACCGCGCTGCCGAATTCCGGCGCCCAGGGGTAGCGCCCGGCACCGAGCACGACGATCGCGGTCTGCGGTGCACCCCGCAACGCCTGCACCTGCGCCGGTGTCAGCACCGCAGGCGGTCGTGTCAGGCGCTCGATGAGCCAGTGGCCCGCGGTCGGCGTGCAGATCGCCCACAAGCCGGCCACCCCCGCCAGCAGCGGCAGCCATCCCAGCGCACGGCGGCGCAGCATCAGCGCGCCGATCAGGATCAGCAGCAGCAGAGGCACCGGCGGCAGCAGCAGCGTGGCGAGCGCCGGCTTCCAGGATTCGATGCCCAGCCGCATCAGCAGGTCGTTCATGCCGGACGGGTGAGGGGGAGGCGCGGCATTGTCGCCGTCCGCGGCTGGGGCATCATCGGCACATGCTCGCGAGAATGAAGAACACGGGCCGGTGGTCGCGTTGGGTGGCCATACTGCTCGCAGCTGCCGCGTTGCTCGCGCTGGTGGCCTGGATGGTCGTGCCGCGCGTCGTGAAGACGCAGCTGGAACAGCAGGGCAGCGCGCTTCTCGGGCGCGGCCTGCACGTCGAGTCGGTGTCGTTCTCGCCGCTGACGCTGACGCTGGAACTGCGCGGCCTGGTGCTCGACGCCGCCGCCGACGACCCCGACCGCAGCCCGCAGGCGCGCATCGAGCGCCTGGCGGCGAACCTGTCGTCGCGGTCCTTGTGGAAACGCATTCCGGTCGTCGAAGCGCTGGACGTCGAAGCGCCGACGCTGCGGCTGGCACGCACCGGCGACGGCCGCTACGACATCGACGACCTGATCGCCAGGCTGAACAAGCCCTCGGCGCCGGACGCGCCGCCGGCGCGTTTCGCGCTCTACAACCTCGACCTGCGCGACGGCAGCCTGCGCTTCGACGACCGGCCCGAGGGCCAGCGCCACCTCGTCGACGCCGTCTCGCTGGGCCTGCCCTTCGTCTCCAACGAACCCGACCACGTGCAGGTCGAGGTCGAACCGCGGCTGTCGCTGCGGGTGGACGGCAGCCCGCTGCATCTGCAAGGACGCAGCCGACCGTTCTCGGCCGACCGCGTCAGCTCGCTGACGGTCGAGCTGCCGGCGCTGGCGCTCGATCCCTTGTGGCCCTATCTGCCGCGCAGCCTGCCGCTGCGCGGGCAGGGCGGCGTGCTGTCGGGCCGGCTGGAGCTGCGTTTCGCCCAGCCTGCAGGCCAGCCGGCGCAGCTGTCGGTGCACGGCCAGGCGACGCTCGCCAGCCTGGCGCTGCGCCGCCCCGACGGTGCGCCGCTGGCGGCCTGGAAGGCGCTGGCCGTCGAGATCGAGGACCTGCGGCCGCTCGAGCACGTCGCCGCGCTGCGTTCGGTGAAGCTGGACGCCGCCGTGCTGCACCTGCGCCGCGATGCCGCCGGACGGCTGGAACTGGCGTCGCTGGGCGGCACGCCGGGCAAGGCGCAGCCCGCGGCGCCGGCCTGGCGCTGGAGCGTCGGCACCAGCGCGCTGGAGTCGGCGACCGTGCGCTGGCAGGACGCCTCGCTGCGGCCGGCAGCCGATCTGGAGGCCCGCGAGCTGACGCTGCACGTCGGCCGTCTGGCCAGCGACCAAGCCGCCAAGGCGGCGCCGGTGTCCGGCGGCCTGCTGCTGGCGGCGGGCGAGGGCGGCCAGGCGCTCGGCCGGCTGAAGCTCGACGGCACGGTGTCGACGTCGGCGGCCCAGCTCGGTGTCGACGTCGAGGATCTGCAGCTGGCTGCCGCGGCGCCGTATCTGCGTACCGCGCTCGTGGAGACCCCGACCGGGCGGCTGGCCGGGCGTGCCGAGCTGGACTGGGCGGCAGGCGAGCCCGGCCGCCTCGTCGTCAAGCTGCCGCAGGTGGCGGTCGACGACCTGCGCTGGGGCCGCCAGCGGCTGGCGGCGCTGAAGCTGGCCGGCGTGCAGGCCGACCTGGGCACGCGCCGTGTCGCCGTCGATTCGCTGGCGCTGGAGCGCCCGGCGCTCGACCTGGCCCGCGACACGCGCGGGCAGTGGAACGTGCTGGCGATGCTGAAGCCCGCCGGGACGTCGGCCAAGGGCGACAGCGGCCCGGCCTGGCAGGCGAGCCTCAAGGCGCTGTCGGTCTCCGGCGGTTCGCTGCATCTGGCCGATGCGGCGACGCCGGCGCCGGTCGGCTTCGGCCTGCAGGCGCTGACGCTGAAGGCCGACGACCTGCAATGGCCGGCCGGCAAACGTCCGGGCTCGCTGGACCTGTCGCTGAACCTCGTGCCCGATCACGAGCCGGGCACGCCGGCGCCGACGCCGGGCCGGCTGCAGGCCCAGGGCACGCTGGCGCTGCAGCCGCTGGCCTGGCGCGGGCGCGTCAGCGTCGCGCGGCTGCCGCTGCAGGTGGCCGAGCCTTACTGGCGCGAGCGCCTGCCGGTGCTGGTGCGCCGCGCCGAGCTGGGCTGGCGCGGCGACACCGAGTTCCGGATGCTGGACGCCGGGCCGGCGCTGTCGCTGCGCGGCAATGCGATGCTGGCCGACCTGCGCGTGCTGGCGCGCGGCGACGACGACGAGGCCGGCGACGAGCTGCTGGCCTGGCAGTCGCTGCGCATCGAGTCGCTGGCGGCGTCCATGGCGCCGGGCCAGCCGACGCGCCTGGCGACCGGCCCGGTGCGGCTGTCGCGTTTCTTCTCGCGCCTGGTCGTCACGCCCGAGGGGCGGCTGAACCTGCGCGACGTGCGTGGCGGCGACGCGCCCGCGCCGGCCACGCCGGCCGTCACGCCGTCGTCGGCCGCCGCGCCGCTGGAACTCGACATCGCCGGCGTGGAGTTCGTCGACGGCCGTGTCGACTTCCGCGACCGTTTCATCCAGCCCAACTACTCGGCCTCGCTGAGCGAGCTGAACGGCAAGCTCGGCCGGCTGCGCTCGGGCACACGCGAGATGGCGACGCTGGAGATCACCGGCCGCGCCGCCGACACCGCGACGCTGGAGGTGCGCGGCGCGCTGAACCCGACCGCCGACCCGCTGGCGCTGGACATCGCCGCCAAGGCCAGCGGGCTGGAACTGGCGCCGCTGTCGCCTTACGCCGGCAAGTACGCAGGCTACGCGATCGAACGCGGCAAGCTCAGCATGGACGTCGCCTACCGCGTCGACGCCGACGGCCGGCTGCAGGCGCGCAACCGCATCGTGCTGAACCAGCTGACCTTCGGCGACCCGGTGGACAGCCCCGTGGCGACCAAGCTGCCGGTGCGGCTGGCGCTGGCGCTGCTGGCCGACCGCAACGGCGTCATCGACGTCGACCTGCCGATCAGCGGCTCGATCAACGACCCCGAGTTCAGCGTCTTCGGCCTGGTGATGAAGGTCATCGGCAACCTGCTTGTCAAGGCGGTGACGGCGCCGTTCGCGCTGCTGTCCGGCGGCGGCGGCGACGAGACCGGCGCGGTCGAGTTCCTGCCCGGCACCGCGACGCTGGCACCGTCGGCCGAGGAGGCGCTGGACCGCATCGCCCAGGCGCTGAAGGACCGCCCGGCGCTGCAGACCACCGTGGCCGGCGCCGCCGACGCGACCGCCGAGCACGACGCGATCCAGGCGGCGACGCTGGAAGACCGGCTGCGCAGCGAACAGGCGCGCGAGCGCGCCCGTTCGCGCGGTGTCGGCCCTGGCGCCGCCGTGCCGGCCACCGAGGAGCGCGAACGCACGCTGCGCCGCGTCTACGCCGACACGCGGCTGCCGAACAAACCGCGAAACCTCATCGGCCTGGCGAAGGACATCCCGCCGGCGCAGATGGAATCGCTGCTGAAGGCCGCGGTGACGGTCGACGCCGACGTCGCACGCGACTTGGCGCTGCGCCGCGGCGTCGCGGTGCGCGAGGCGCTCGTCGCCCGCGGCCTGCCGGCCGAGCGCCTGTTCCTCGCCGCGCCCAAGCTCGACGCCGCCGAAGGCCAGGCCGGCTGGACGCCGAAGGTCGAGCTGTCGCTGGAGATGCCTTAGGCCGCCGCCACCGCCGCCGCGACCTGCTCGCGCAGCCACTGGTGCGCCGGGTCGCGGTGCAGGCGTTCGTGCCAGAGCATCAGCATCTCGAAGCCCGGCAGTTCCAGCGGCGGCTCCACGACCTGCAGCGCGCCGCCCGCGCGCACCTGGCGCGCCGGCAGCATCGCCACCAGGTCGCTGGCGGCCAGCGCCGCTTCCAGGAAAAGGAAGTGGGGCACCGACAGCACGACGCGCCGCGCCAGTCCTCGTACCGCCAGCACCTGGTCGGTCGCGCCGACGAAACCGCCGCCGTCGGGCGAGACGATGGCGTGCTCCAGCGCGCAGAACTCGGCCAGCGTCGGCCGCCGCTGCAGCGCCGGATGGCCGGCACGCGCGACGAGCACGTAGCGCTCCTGGAACAGCGGCCGGCGGCGCAGGTCGGGCGGCGCCAGCTCGGTGGCATGGAAGGCGAGATCGAGTTCGCCTTGCTCCAGCTGGCGGGCGAGCGTCGGTGGCTTCAGCTCCAGCACCGCCAGCCGCGTGCCCGGCGCCGCGGCGCGCAGCCGGGCCAGCGCCGGCAGTACGATCGTCGAGGCGCCGTAGTCGGTGGCCGCGACGCGCCAGGTGTGGGTCGCGTGCGCCGGGTCGAACGCCGCCGACGGCGCGATCGCCTGGCCGAGCGCGGCCAACGCCTCGTGCAGCGGCGCGCGCAGCTCCAGCGCACGCGCGGTGGGCCGCATGCCGCGTGGGCCGGGCAGCAGCAGCGGGTCGGCGAAAGCCTCGCGCAGCTTGGCGAGCTGCACGCTGACCGCCGGCTGCGACAGATGCAGGCGTGCGGCGGCACGTGTCACGTTCTGCTCGGCGAGCAGGGCGTCGAGCGTGACCAGCAGGTTGAGGTCCAGACGCCTCAGGCTATCTTCCAAGGCTATACCAGGCGTCATTGCAATTCATTTCCAATATACGCCGGGCCTGCCTATCGTGCGTCGCATCTCCTGTTGGAACACGACGCATGAAGGTCCTGATCGTCTACGCCCACCCCGAACCGCGCTCGCTGAACGGCGCGCTGAAGGATTTCGCCGTCGAGCGCCTGCAGCGCGCCGGCCACGAGGTGCAGGTCTCCGACCTGTACGCGATGCGCTGGAAAGCGGCGCTCGACGCCGACGACGACCGCGCTCACCCGGCCGGCGCGCGTTTCGACGCCTCGGCGAACTCCAAACGTGCGTTCGAGAGCGGCACCCAGAGCGCCGACATCGAGGCCGAGCAAGCCAAGCTGCGCTGGGCCGACGCGCTGATCCTGCAGTTCCCGCTGTGGTGGTTCTCGATGCCGGCGATCCTCAAGGGCTGGGTCGACCGGGTCTACGCCTGCGGTTTCGCCTACGGCGTCGGCGAGCACTCGGACACGCACTGGGGCGACCGTTATGGCGAAGGCACGCTGGCCGGCAAACGCGCGATGCTGGTCGTGACCACCGGCGGCTGGGCTTCGCACTACGCGCCGCGTGGCATCAACGGGCCGATCGACGACATCCTGTTCCCGATCCAGCACGGCATCCTGTTCTATCCGGGCTTCGAGGTGCTGCCGCCGCACGTCGTCTACCGCAGCGGCCGCATCGACGACGCCGGTTTCGCGCAGGCCAGCGCCGCGCTGGGCGAGCGCCTGGATGCACTGTGGACGACGGAGCCGATCGCCTTCCGGCGCCAGAACTTCGGCGACTACCGCATCCCGGAGCTGGAACTGCGGCCCGAACTCGCGCCGGGCGAGTCGGGCCTGGGCATCCACGTGCGCCGCTGAATCAGAAGAAGGCCTGCAGCCCCGTCTGCGCGCGCCCCAGGATCAGCGCATGCACGTCGTGCGTGCCCTCGTAGGTGTTCACCGTTTCGAGGTTGATCATGTGGCGGATGACGTGGAACTCGTCGTGGATGCCGTTGCCGCCGTGCATGTCGCGCGCCATGCGGGCGATGTCCAGCGCCTTGCCGCAGCTGTTGCGCTTGATCAGGCTGATCATCTCCGGCGCCGCCTGGCCTTCGTCGATCAGGCGGCCGACACGCAGACAGCCCTGCAGGCCGAGCGTGATCTCGGTCTGCATGTCGGCGAGCTTCTTCTGGATCAGCTGGTTCTGCGCCAGCGGCCGGCCGAACTGCTTGCGCTCCAGCGTGTAGCGGCGTGCGGCGTGCCAGCAGAACTCGGCCGCGCCCAGCGCGCCCCAGGCGATGCCGTAGCGCGCCTTGTTCAGGCAGCCGAACGGGCCCTTCAGGCCGGCGACGCCGGGCAGCTTGTTCTCGGCCGGCACGAAGACCTGGTCCATCACGATCTCGCCGGTGATCGAGGCGCGCAGGCTCATCTTGCCTTCGATCTTCGGCGCCGAGAGGCCCTTCATGCCCCGCTTGAGGATGTAGCCGCGAATCGCTTCCTGGCCGCCGGCGGCGCCCTGGGCGTCGGTCTCCTTGGCCCAGACGACGAAGACGTCGGCGATCGGGCTGTTGGTGATCCACATCTTGGAGCCGGTCAGCACATAGCCGCCGTCGACCGGGCGGGCGCGTGTGGCCATGCTCGCCGGGTCGCTGCCGTGGTCGGGTTCGGTCAGGCCGAAGCAGCCGATCCACTCGCCGGTCGCCAGCCGGGGCAGGTATTTCTGGCGCTGTTCCTCGCTGCCGTAGGCGTGGATCGGGTGCATGACCAGCGAGCTCTGCACGCTCATCGCGCTACGGTAGCCCGAGTCGACACGCTCGACCTCGCGCGCCACCAGGCCGTAGCTGACGTGGTTCAGGCCGGCGCAGCCGTAGCCTTCGATCGTGCAGCCGAGCAGGCCCAGCGCCCCCATCTCGGACATGATCTCGCGATCGAAACGCTCCTCGCGCGCCGCGCTCAGCACGCGCGGCTGGAGCTTGTCCTGGCAGTAGTCGCGTGCCGCGTCGCGCACCGCGCGTTCGTCTTCGGCGAGCTGCTGTTCGAGCAGAAAAGGGTCATCCCACTGGAAGCGCTGCATGTGTCCTCGTCTCCGGATAATCCAGCCCGCAGTGTAAGGACCGGGCCGTGGCGGCCCGTCACCGCTGCGACAAGGAGCTTGCAGAGATGGCGGTGCAGACGATCACGCTGGGCGGCGGCTGCTTCTGGTGCGTCGAGGCGGTCTACGAACTGGTCGACGGCGTGCTCGGCGTCGAGTCGGGCTACAGCAACGGCCACGTGCGCCAGCCGAGCTACGAGCAGGTCTGCGACGGCAACACCGGCCACGCCGAGGTCGTTCGCGTGCGCTTCGACGACGAGCGCATCTCGCTGCGCGAGATCCTGGAGATCTTCTTCACCGTGCACGACGCGACGGCGCGCGACCGCCAGGGCAACGACGTCGGCCCGCAGTACCGCTCGGCGATCTACTGGCAGACACCGGAGCAGGAAGCCGTGGTACGCGAAGTGCACGCCGAGGCCGACCGGGCGCTGGGCGGGCGGGTCGTCACCGAGCTCGCGCGCGAAGACAACTACTGGCCGGCCGAGGCCTATCACCAGCATTACTTCGTGCAGCACCCGCAACAGGGCTACTGCGCCTACGTCATCGCGCCCAAGGTCGAGAAGTTCCGCAAGACCTTCCGCGAGCGCGTGCGCGGCTGAAAGCCGACGGCACGCGACTCAGCGCGGCAGGCCGGTCGTGCAGAGGAAGTCGGTCTCGGGCTGGCCGTAAGGGAACAGCGTCGCGAGACTGCCGCGCAACAGCGGCTCGAGTTCCGACTTGCCGGCCGACGCCAGTGCGCTGAACACGGTGCCACGCAGCAGCCAGAGGTCCGACGGCTGTTCGGCGGCGCGTACCTGGCGCCGGATCCATTCGCCGTGCGTGCCGTCCAGTTCTTCGGCGGCCACCAGGAAGTCGTGTTTCGTCGTCACGAAGGCGCGGCGGGCAGTCAGCCGCGCCAGGCGCGGGCCGGCCAGCGCGACGGCGCCGACCACCGGATGCACCGGCAGGCGAGGGCGTTCGACGGCGTGCAGGGCGGTGATGTTCACAGCGGCATCAGGCGCGAGCGACCGCGCTTGGGGAAATGGCCATTCAGGCGGGCGAGGCGGCGTTCGGCCTCGGACTGGCTGCGGTGCAGCGCGACGACGCGGTACAGGTCGGCACGCAGATGCCAGAGCTCGCGCAGCGTGCGCGCCTGCTGGATGCGTTCGCACAACTGGTGCACGTCCGAGCCTTGCAGGTCGAGCAGCGAGTCGACGAACTCCTGGCGGGCGACTGGCAGCTGGCTCAGCGGCGGCGCCGCGTCCAGCGCCGCCGGGGCGGTGAGCCAGAAGACGAACCGGTCCCAGGCGGCCGTCGGCGCGGTGCGCAGTGACGGCGGCGGCACCGGCGCGCGGCCGAAGCCGACGCTGTCGGCGTGTCGGGAGGCGCTGCGGGGCAACATGCTGGAACTGGTCATGAACGTGATATCGGCCACGAATGGCACGGCTTAAGTGCATTGTGGTCAGCCGGGCAAGGCGTTAAGGCCCGAACAAAGGCCCCGAAGCCGGTCAGTTCATTCGCCGTTCATCAGCCGGGCAGCGGCGAACCCGCCGGCTGCCGACGACAGCCGAGGCGATGTTTCGAGAGGGAGAGGGGGTGCGGCGGCAAGGCGGCCGCCGCGTCGACGGCCGGTTTTCAGACCGCGCCGTAGACCGCCTTGCGTTCGGCGGTGTAGGTCCACCACGGGCGCGGCTCGGCGCCGCGCATGAAGTCGACGGCGGCCATGAAGGTGTCGAGCACGCAAGGGTCCTGGCGCTTGCCGGTGGCCTCGCAGAGCGCGCGGTACAGCGCCAGCGCGTCGCGTTCGGCCAGTTCGCGCGGGTGCTGGATGCCCAGCTGGCGCAGGTCGCCGGCGATCGACGGGCCGATGTTGGGCAGTTGCTCGAGCAGTTCGCACTCGTCGGCACTACGCGCCTTCAGCGGCCGAGGCGCCTTGGGCGGGCGCGACGCCGGCACCGGACGCACCTGGGCAGGGGGTGCGGACGGCAGCGTGCGCCGGGCGTAGGGCGTGTCCATGGCGCTCACATCAGCATCGTGTTGCGGATCAGGCCGACCGCGATGCCTTCGAGTTCGAAGCCCTGGTCGCTGCCTTCCAGCGGCACGACGATGGTCTGGAAGTCGGGGTTCTCGGGGATCAGCTCGATCGCCGCCTTGGTGCGGCGGAAACGCTTGACGGTGACGTCGTCGCCCAGGCGCGCGACGACGATCTGGCCGTTCTTGGCTTCGTGCGCCTTCTGCACCGCGAGCAGGTCGCCGTCCATGATGCCGGCGTCGCGCATGCTCATGCCGCGCACCTTCAGCAGGTAGTCGGGCTTGCGCTGGAACAGCGAGGCCTCGACGACGAAGCTCTGGTCGATGTGTTCCTGAGCCAGGATCGGGCTGCCGGCAGCGACGCGGCCCACCAGCGGCAGCGTCAGCTGCGCCAGGCTGGGCAGCGGCAGGCTGAACTGCTTGCCGTGCTGCGACAGGCGCGCCTCGGCGAGCGCACGCAGTGTGTCAGACTTCAGCCGGATGCCGCGCGAGGTGTTGCCGACGAGTTCGATGACGCCTTTGCGTGCGAGGGCCTGCAGGTGCTCCTCGGCCGCGTTGGCCGAACGGAAGCCCAGCTCGGCGGCGATCTCGGCCCGGGTGGGCGGGGCGCCGGTGCGCTCGATCGCGCTTTGCACGAGGTCGAGGATCTGCTGCTGTCGCGGCGTGAGCTTGGGGCTGTCGTCCATCGCGTGATCCGGTCTTTGAGACTGGAGATTCATCCAGATCACTGTATTTTCATCCAGAGGACCACGGAATGCAAAGCGAATCGCGTGTCGTCGCGCTCGTCGCCACCGGCGGCACGATCGCCGGCACGGCCGCCCGCGGCGACGATCTCGTCGGCTACGACGCCGGCGCGCTGTCGGCCGAACAGCTCACCGCCGCCGTGCCGGCGCTGGCCGGCGAGGCGCTGGAGACCTGGACGCTGGCGCGGCTGGACAGCTGCGACATGGACCACGCGACCTGGGCGCTGCTGCGCCGCGAACTGCAGTCGCGGCTGGCGCGGCCGGACGTTGCCGGCGTCGTCGTCACGCACGGCACCGACACGCTGGAGGAGACCGCCTGGTTCCTGCACCGAACGCTGGCCGCGCCCAAGCCGGTGGTGCTGACCGCGGCGATGCGCCCGGCCAGCGCGCCGTCGCCCGACGGCCCGCAGAACCTGCTCGACGCCGTGCGGCTGGCGCGGGAGCCCGGCGCGCGCGGCGTGCTGGTCGCTTTCGGCGGCAAGGTCTGGGCGGGCGGTGAGTTGCGCAAGCTGCACGGCTGGCAGCTGGACGCCTTCTCCGCCGGTGATGCCGGTGCGCTGGCGCTGGTCGAAGACGGCGTCTTCCGCAGGCTGCGCGACTGGCCGGCGCCTGAACGGCACCCGGCTCCGGTCGGCGAGGTGCCGCCCGGCGAATGGCCACGGGTCGAGATCGTCACCAGCCACGCTGGCGCCAGCGGCCGCATCGTCGATGCGCTGGTGGCCGACGGCGTCGACGGCCTGGTGATCGCTGGCACCGGCAACGGCACGGTGCACACGGCGCTGCGCGAAGCGGCGGCGCGGGCGATGGCGGCCGGGGTGGCCGTCGTGCGCGCCTCGCGCTGCCTGGCGGGCGGCGTCGTCGGCACGACCGACGGCGCCTTGCCGCACTACGGCGCGGCGACGCCGGCGCAGGCGCGCATCGAGCTGATGCTGGACCTGCTGGCGCGCCGCGCCTGAGCCGCCGTCAGGCGACCGACAGCGCGACGTCGACGTTGCCGCGCGTCGCGTTGGAGTACGGGCAGACCTCGTGCGCCTCGGCGACCAGCGCCTCGGCTTCGGCCTTCTCGAAGCCCGGCAGCGAAACCGCCAGCGCGACGGCGATGCCGAACGCACCCGGCTTGCCGGCGTGCGGGCCGATCGAGACTTCGGCGTGGATCGACACGTCGGCGGGAATCGCCTTCTTGTGGCGCGCGCCGACGGCCTTCAGCGCGCCGATGAAGCAGGCGGCGTAACCGGCGGCGAAGAGCTGCTCGGGGTTGGTGCCGGCGCCGTCGTCGCCACCGAGCGCCTTGGGCGTCGACAGCTGGATGTCCAGGCGGCCGTCGTCGGACTTGGCGGTGCCGGTGCGGCCGCCGGTGGCGGTGCCGCGGGCGGTGTAGAGCGCTTTTTCGATGGCCATGGGAAGTCTCCTTGGGGTTGCGTCGTGAAGGGCGGCCTCAGGCCGCGCGGGGAAGGGATTCGTTGATGCGCTGTCGCAGCGCCTGCACACGCTCGACGAGCGTGGCCAGTTCGGCGGCGTCGCAGTCGACGCCGGCCAGCAGCCGGCCTTGAAGTTCGACCGCCTGACGCTGCAGCGCCAGGCCGGCTTCGGTCGGCTCGACGTGCACGCGGCGCTGGTCGGCCTCGTCGCGCTCGCGGCGCACGAGCCCGGCGCGTTCCAGCCGGCGCAGCAGCGGCGTCAGCGTGCCGGACTCCAGGTCCAGCCTTTCGCCGATGCCCGACACCGTCTGCCGGCCTTCGTGCCACAGCACGAGCATCACGAGGTACTGCGGGTAGGTCAGGCCCAGCGGCTCGAGCAGCGGCCGGTACAGCCGCGTCATCGCCAGCGAGCCCGCGTACAGCGCGAAGCAGAGCTGGCGTTCCAGCGGCAGCAGGGCGGGGGCGTCGGTCGAGGCCATGGGCCGCACTGTAGACAGTTGTGCGCAACTCAGTTGCGCACAACTTGATACACCGGCGGCGTGCAGGGTCGAAGCCGGCGGCGCCGGCATCGAACTCAGTTTTCGGCTTCCAGCGCCTCGATCTCGGTCTGCAGCTCGAGCCAGCGTTCCTCGAGCATGCCGGTCTCGGCGGCGACGTGGTTCAGCCGCCGGCCGGCCTCGGCGATCTCGGCGCCGGACATCGTGCCGCCCGCGAGCTGGGCCTCGAGCTCGGCGCGTTCGGCGGCCAGCTTTTCCAGCCGGCTGTCGATCTGCGCCAGCTCGTTGCGCAGCGGGCGCGTGCGGTTGGCCAGCGCCTGGCGGGCCTGCGCGGCCTGCTTGCGGTCCTCGCGGCGGTCGCCGCTGGCCTGCGGCGCCGGGCGTGCGGCCGGCGCGGCCTTGCTCTCGATCGGCGTCGCCGGCACGAAGGCCGCCGGCCGCGGCGGCGGCGGCGGTTCCTGGCCACGCGCCGTCGCACGCGAGACCTCCAGCAGCCAGCGCTGGTAGTCGTCGAGGTCGCCGTCGAAGGGTTCGACACCACCGCGGCTGACGAGCCAGAACTCGTCGCAGGTCTCGCGCAGCAGCGCGCGGTCGTGGCTGACCAGCATCACCGTGCCTTCGAACTCGTTGAGCGCGATCGACAGCGCCTCGCGTGTCGTCAGGTCCAGGTGGTTGGTCGGTTCGTCGAGCAGCAGCAGGTTGGGGCGCTGCCAGACCAGCATCGCCAGCACCAGGCGTGCCTTCTCGCCGCCGGACAGCGAGCCGACGGCCTGCGTGACCATGTCGCCGGTGAAGCGGAAGCGGCCTAGGAAGTCGCGCAGCTCCTGCTCGCGCGCTGCGGGGCCGACGTCTCGCGCCAGCCGCACCATGTGCATCAGCGGGCCGTCGTCCAGCGACAGCACGTCCAGTTCCTGCTGGGCGAAGTAGCCGATGACCAGACCCTTGCCTTCGGTCATGCGGCCCGCGAGCGGCGCCAGCGCGTGCGCGATCGTCTTCACCAGCGTCGACTTGCCCTGACCGTTGGCGCCCAGGATGCCGATGCGCTGACCGGCCAGCACCGAGCGGCTGACCCCCTGCACGATGGCCGTGCTGCCGTAGCCGCAGACCAAGCCGTCCAGCGACAGCATCGGATTCGGCAGGCTCACCGGCTCGCGGAACTCGAACTCGAAGTCGCTGGCGGTCAGCACCGGCGCCAGCTTCTCCATGCGCGCCAGCGCCTTGACGCGGCTCTGCGCCTGCTTGGCCTTGCTCGCCTTGGCCTTGAAGCGGTCGATGAAGCGCTGCAGGTGGGCGATGCGGTCCTGCTGCTTGCTGTAGGCCGCCTGCTGCTGTTCCAGGCGCTCGGCACGCATCTCCTCGAAGGCGCTGTAGTTGCCGCCGTAGCGCGTCAGCGAGCATTCGTCGAGGTGCACCGTGACCTTGGTGACGGCGTCGAGGAACTCACGGTCGTGGCTGATGACGACCATCAGCCCGTCGAAGCGCTTCAGCCAGGCTTCGAGCCAGACGAGGGCGTCCAGGTCCAGGTGGTTGGTCGGTTCGTCGAGCAGCAGCAGGTCGGCCGGGCACATCAGCGCGCGCGCCAGCTGCAGCCGCATGCGCCAGCCGCCGGAGAAGCTGTTGACCGGCGCGTCGAGCTGGTCGCTGCGGAACCCCAGGCCCAGCAGCAGCGCCTGGGCGCGCGAACGCGCGTCGAAGGCGCCGGCTTCGTCGAGCCGCATGTGGGCCTCGGCGATCGCATGGCCGTCGCCAGAGGCCTCGGCCTCGGCCAGCGCAGCCTGCGCCTCGACGAGCGGGATGTCGCCCTGGAGCACGAAGTCGGTCGCGCCGTCCTCGGTCTCGGGCATGTTCTGCGCCACTTCGCCCAGCCGCCAGCGCGGCGGGATCTCGACGTCGCCGTTGTCGGCCTGCAGGCGGTGGGTCAAGAGCGAGAACAGGCTGGACTTGCCGGCGCCGTTGCGGCCGATCAGGCCGACCTTCTCGCCGGGCTGCAGCACCAGGTTGGCGTTCTGCAGCACGACCTTGACGCCGCGGCGCAGCGTGATGTTGCGCAGCGTGATCACAGGCCGGCCTCCAGCGCCTGTGCGGTCAGCAGCAGCACCTGGTCCTCGCCGGCGCTGGTTTCCAGCCAGACGGCTTCGAGGCGCGGGAAAGCGGCCTCGAAATGCGCGCGCTCGTGGCCGATCTCCAGCACCAGCACGCCGTGCGGCGACAGATGCGCCGGCAGCGCGGCGAGCAGCGCACGCACGAAGTCCATGCCGTCGTCGCCGCCGGCCAGCGCCAGCTCGGGCTCGGCACGGTACTCGGCCGGCAGCGCGGCCATCGCCTCGGCGTTGACGTAGGGCGGGTTGCAGAGCACGAGGTCGTAGACACCGTCGGCCGCCGCCAGGCCGTCGCCCTGGCGCAGGCGGATGCGCGACTGCAGTCCGTGGCGCGCGACGTTGATCGCGGCGACGGCCAGCGCGTCGGCGCTGAGATCGCTGGCGTCGACCTCGACCTCGGGCCAGGCCATCGCCGCCAGCACGGCCAGGCTGCCGTTGCCGGTGCACAGGTCGAGCACGCGCCGTGTCTGGTCCGAGAGCCAGGCGTCGATCGCACCATCGGCCAGCGGCTCGGCGATCAGCGAACGCGGCACGATGACCCGTTCGTCGACGGTGAAGGGCACGCCCTGCAGCCAGGCTTCGCCGGTCAGGTAGGCGGCGGGCTTGCGGCTGGCAATGCGTTCGGCCAGCAGCGTCTCGCAGGCGGCGACGTCAGCCGCCGACAGTTCACGCGCGGCGTGTTCGTCCAGCGTGTCCAGCGGCAGGCCCAGCTTCCACAGCACGAGCCAGGCGGCTTCGTCGAAGGCGTTGGTGGTGCCGTGCCCAAACGAAACGCCCGCCTCGGCGAGGCGGGCGCTGGAGGTCTCGATCAGCTCGATCAGGGTCATCGGAGATAGTGTTCCAGCGTGCCGCGGTAGACGTTCTTCAGCGTCTCGACCGAGGCCGCGTCGACGTGTTCGTCGATCTGGTGGATGGTGGCGTTCAGCGGCCCGAACTCGACGACCTGCGGGCAGATCGCGGCGATGAAACGCCCGTCGGAGGTGCCGCCGGTGGTGCTGAGCTCGGGCTCGACGCCGCATTCGGCGGCGATGGCCGCGCCCAAGGCCGCGATCAGCGGGCCCGGCGTCGTCAGGAACGGGCGACCGGAGAGTGTCCACTCCAGCCGGTGTTCGACGCCGTGGCGCGCCAGCACCTCGGCGACACGCGCCTGCAGCGATTCGGGCGTGGACTCGGTGCTGAAGCGGAAGTTGAAGTCGACGACGAGTTCGCCGGGGATGACGTTGCTCGCCCCGGTGCCGCCGTGCAGGTTGCTGACCTGCCAGCTCGTCGGCGGGAAGAAGGCGTTGCCTTCGTCCCAGCGCATCGCCGCCAGTTCGGCCAGTGCCGGCGCGAAGACGTGGATCGGGTTCTTCGCCAGCTGCGGGTAGGCGATGTGGCCCTGCTTGCCGATCACGGTGAGCCGGCCCGACAGCGAGCCGCGGCGGCCGTTCTTGACCATGTCGCCCAGGCGCGAGACCGAGGTCGGCTCGCCGACGATGCAGGCGTCCAGGTGCTCGCCACGCTGCTGCAGCAGCTCGACCAGGCGCACCGTGCCGTCGACCGACGGGCCTTCCTCGTCGCTGGTCAGCAGGAAGGCGATGGCGCCGGCGTGGCGCGGATGGGCGGCGACGAACTCCTCGACGGCGACGACCATCGCCGCCAGCGAGCTCTTCATGTCAGCGGCGCCGCGGCCGTAGAGCCGGCCGTCGCGGTGGCTGGGCACGAAGGGGTCGCTCGTCCAGCGTTCCAGCGGGCCGGTCGGCACGACGTCGGTGTGGCCGGCAAAGGCCAGCACCGGCCCCGGCTCGCCGCCGGCGCGGCGCGCCAGCAGGTTGGTGACGCGGAAGTCGTCCGGGCCGCAGACGAGGGTCTCGCACTCGAAGCCCAGCGCCGCCAGCCGCGAGGCGATCAGCGCCTGGCAGCCGGCGTCCTCGGGCGTCACCGAGCGGCGCACGATCAGCTGCTCGGCCAGGCGCAGCGCGTCGTTCATCGCACGCTCCAGGGCGCGCCACCACCGCTGCGGCTGTCCTCGGGGCGCACGTCGATCGTGATCTCGGTGAAGCTGGCCGGTTCCAGCTCGTCGGCGGGCTTGGGTGGCGCCGCCTTGGCCTTGCCCGCGGCACCGCCGGCGGGCTCGTTCTGCAGCCGCCACAGCAGGTTGGTCGGCGAGTCGGCGTAGGCCAGGCCTTCCTCGCGCGTGACGACGCCTTCGTTGATCAGGCGTGCCAGGTCCTGCTCGAAGGTCTGCGAGCCTTCGGCCAGCGACTTCTCAACCGCTTCCTTGACGCCGGCGATGTCACCCTTCTCGATCAGCTCGGAGACGAGCTTGGTGTTGAGCAGCACCTCGACGGCCGGCACACGGCCGCCGGTGGTGGCGCGCAGCAGGCGCTGCGAGATCACCGCACGCAGCCCGGAGGCCAGGTCCGACAGCAGCGTCGGCCGCGCTTCCGGCGTATAGAAGGACAGGATGCGGCCGAGCGCGTGGTAGCTGTTGTTGGCGTGCAGCGTCGCCAGCACCAGGTGGCCCGACAGCGCGTACGAGGTCGCCGCGGTCATCGTCTCACGGTCGCGGATCTCGCCGATCATGATGCAGTCGGGCGCCTGGCGCAGCGCGTTCTTCAGCGCGATCTGCAGGCTCTGCGTGTCGCGGCCGACCTCGCGCTGGTTGACGATGGACTTCTTGTTCGAGAACAGGAACTCGATCGGGTCCTCGATCGTCAGCACGTGGCCGGTGACCTGCTGGTTGCGCCACTCCAGCATCGAGGCCAGCGTCGTGCTCTTGCCGGTGCCGGTGGCGCCGACCATCAGGATCAGGCCGCGTTTCTCGGTGACCAGCTGCGACAGCAGCGGCGGCAGCCCCAGCGTGTCCAGCGCCGGGATCTGGTGCGGGATGCAGCGGAAGACCGCGGCGACGGTGCCGCGCTGCTTGAAGGCCGACAGCCGGAAGCTGCCGACACGCGGGATGCCGATGCCGACGTTGAGCTCGCCGGTGTCGTCCAGCTCCTCGAGCTGGTGCGGCGTCAGCAGCTCGGCCAGCAGCTGGCGCGTCTGCGTGGGGCTCAGCAACTGGTCCGACAGCTGCAGGATCTGGCCGTGGATCTTGATGAGGATCGGCGTGTTCGCCGACAGGTAGACGTCGGAGGCGTTCTTCTCCGCCATCAGGCGGAGCACACGTTCCATGTTGCCCGACATGCCGATCCTTTCGTCGATCCCGCCGGGGTTCAGGCCCGGAGCAGCTCGTTGATGCTGGTCTTGGCGCGCGTGGCCGCCGTGACCTGCTTGACGATCACCGCGCAGTACAGGCTGTGGCTGCCGTCGGCCGCCGGCAGCGAGCCGCTGACGACCACCGAGCCGGCCGGCACGCGGCCGTAGCTGATCTCGCCGGTCATGCGGTTGTAGATCTTCGTGCTCTGGCTGATGAACACGCCCATCGAGATCACCGAGTTCTCCTCGACGATGACGCCTTCGACGACTTCGGAGCGTGCGCCGATGAAGCAGTTGTCCTCGATGATCGTCGGGTTGGCCTGCAGCGGCTCGAGCACGCCGCCGATGCCGACGCCGCCCGACAGGTGCACGTTCTTGCCGATCTGCGCGCAGGAGCCGACCGTGGCCCAGGTGTCGACCATCGTGCCTTCGTCGACGTAGGCGCCGATGTTGACGTAACTGGGCATCAGGACGACGTTCTTCGCCTGGAAGCTGCCGCGGCGGGCCACCGCCGGCGGCACGACGCGCACGCCGGTGGCGCGGATGGCCTCGGCGTCGGCGCCGCCGTACTTCGTCTCGACCTTGTCGAAGAAGCTCAGCTCGCCGGCCTGCATCAGGCGGTTGTCGTTGAGGCGGAAGGACAGCAGCACCGCCTTCTTGACCCACTGGTTGACGGTCCACTGGCCGACGGCCTGGCGTTCGGCCACACGCAGGCGGCCGGCGTCGAGTTCGTCGATCACGTGCTCGACCGCTTCGCGCACCTCGGGGGCGTTGACGGCGTTGATCTCGGCACGCCGTTCCCAGGCGAGGTCGATGGTGGCTTGGAGCTGGGTCGTCATCGGGTGAAGCTTTCGGTGTAGGAGACGATGCGGTCGGCGGCTTCGAGGCATTCCTCGAGCGGAGCGACGAGCGCCATGCGGACGCGGCCGGCGCCGGGGTTGTGGCCCTGCGCGCTGCGCGCCAGCAGGCTGCCGGGCAGGACGGTCACATTGTATTGAGCGAGCAGGCCCTGGGCGTAGGCGACGTCGTCGCCGCCCGGAACGGCCGCCCAGAGGTAGAAGCCGGCGTCGGGCAGCGCGACGTCGAGCACGCCGGCCAGGCGCGGCGTCACGGCGGCGAACTTCTCCCGGTAGGCCTCGCGGTTGGCGACGACGTGCGTCTCGTCGTTCCAGGCGGCGACGCTGGCGCGCTGCACCAGCGGGCTCATCGCGCTGCCGTGATAGGTGCGGTAGAGCAGGAAGGCCTTCAGCAGCGCGGCGTCGCCGGCGACGAAGCCCGAGCGCAGCCCGGGCACGTTGCTGCGTTTGGACAGGCTGGTGAAGGCGACGAGATTGCGGAAGTCGCTGCGGCCGAGCTTCGCCGCCGCCTCCAGCCCGCCCAGCGGCGCCTCGTCGCGGAAATAGATCTCGGAGTAGCACTCGTCGCTGGCGATGACGAAGCCGTGGCGGTCGGACAGCTCGAACAGCCGCGCCCATTCGTCCAGCGGCATCACCGCGCCGGTCGGGTTGCCCGGCGAGCAGACGTAGAGCAGCTGCGTCGTCGCCCAGGTCGCGTCATCGATCGCCGACCAGTCGGCGGCGAAGTTGCGCGCCGGGTCGCTGGGCGCGAAGGCCGTGCGCGCGCCGGCCAGCAGCGCCGCGCCTTCGTAGATCTGATAGAACGGGTTGGGGCAGACGACGGTGGCGTTGTCGCGCGTCGGGTCGATCACCGTCTGCGCGAACGAGAACAGCGCCTCGCGCGAGCCCAGCACCGGCAGCACCTGGCTCGCCGCGTCGACCGCGATGCCGTAACGCCGCCCCAGCCAGGCGGCGCAGGCTTCGCGCAGCGCCGGCTCGCCGGCGGTCGCCGGGTAGGCGGCCAGCGACTTCAGGTTGGCGACCAGCGCTTCTTCGAGCAGCGCCGGCGCCGGGTGTTTGGGCTCGCCGATGCCCAGATTGATCGGCCGCAGCGCCGCGTTGGGCACCAGGCCGCGCGTCAGCTCGCGCCAGCGCTCGAAGGGATAGGGGTTCAGCCGGGCGAGCAAGGGGTTCATGGCGCGGATTATCCCGGAGGGGGATGCGGCGGCCGCCGGACACAATCGGACGCCACTTTTCCGCTGCCGGTTCCGGCACGATGTCCCCCGTCCACCCTGACAGGAGAAGCCCATGAGCCTTCCGCGCGAGATCTTCGTCGTCGCCGCCGCCCGCACCGCGATCGGCACCTTCGGCGGCGCCCTCAAGGACGTGCCGCTGTCCGAGCTGGCGACGCTGGCCGTCAAGGCCGCGCTCGAGCGTTCCGGCGCGCCGGCCGCCGCCATCGGCCACCTGGCGATGGGCACCGTCGTGCCGACCGAGCCGCGTGACGCCTATCTCAGCCGTGTCGCCGCGATCGGCGCCGGGCTGCCGCAGGAGACGCCGGCCTTCAACGTCAACCGGCTCTGCGGCTCGGGGCTGCAGGCCATCGTCTCGGGCGCGCAGGCGATCACGCTCGGCGACTGCGAGCTGGCCGTCGGCGCCGGCGCCGAGAACATGTCGCGCGGTGCCTACCTGATGCCCAGCGCGCGCTGGGGCGCGCGCATGGGCGACGCCCAGATCCTGGACTTCGTCGTCGGCGCGCTGAACGACCCGTTCCACAAGGTGCACATGGGCATCACCGCCGAGAACGTCGCCGAACGTTTCGGCATCACGCGCGAGCAGATGGACGCGCTGGCAGTCGAAAGCCACCGCCGCGCCGCCGCGGCGATCGAGGCCGGTCGTTTCCGCGAGCAGATCGTCCCGGTGGTGCAGCAGACCCGCAAGGGCGAAGTCGTCTTCGACACCGACGAACACGTCAAGCCCGGCACGACGCTGGAGGCGCTGGCGAAGATGAAACCGGCGTTCAAGAAGGACGGCACGGTGACCGCTGGCAACGCCTCGGGCATCAACGACGGTGCCGCGGCCGTCGTGCTGGCCAGCGCCGAGGCCGTCAAGGCGCACGGGCTGACGCCGCTGGCGCGGCTGGTGGGCTACGCGCACGCCGGCGTCGAGCCGGCGATCATGGGCATCGGCCCGGTGCCGGCGACGCGTGCGCTGATGGCGCGCACCGGGCTCAAGGTCGGCGACTTCGACGTCATCGAAGCCAACGAAGCCTTCGCCGCCCAGGCCTGCGCGGTGTCCAAGGAACTCGACCTCGACCCGGCCAAGGTCAACCCCAACGGCTCGGGCATCTCGCTGGGCCACCCGATCGGCGGCACCGGCGCGATCATCACCACCAAGGCGATCCACGAGCTGCGCCGCATCGGCGGCCGCTACGCGCTGGTGACGATGTGCATCGGCGGCGGCCAAGGCATCGCTGCCGCATTCGAGCGCGTCTGAGGCCTACAGCGCGCCCCGGCAGCCGGGCGCACCGCAGCGGCACGGCAGCGTGCCGCCGTGGTGCGTCTCGCCGTAGTCGACGGTGATCTCCTCGCCCGGGGCGATGGCGCGCAGCGAGAAGAACTCGACGCGGCCGTTGTCCAGCACCAGTCGCGCGTTGGCCTGGCAGCTGTGGTTGGTGTAGCGCATCGGGTCGGTCGACAGCGTGAAATCGATCGCGCGCTTGGGCGACAGCTCGACGATCATGATGCGTTCGTGCCGCGTCGCGCGGATGCGCGCCTGCTCGACGCTCAGCGCCTCGCCGCGGATCTCGCCGATCTTCACGCGCGCCGGGATGGCCTCGGCGGCAAAGACGCCGTGGCCGTCTATGCTGCTGGCGGCAACGTCGACCGCGTACTTCTGGTAGGGCCGGCGTTCGACGCGCGGCGCCTCCAGCGCACTCACGCCTGCGGCGCCGGCAGCAGCACCGGCGTGGCCGGCTTCCAGCCCTTGGCGCGGTGTTCGACGGTGACGTGGGTGCCGATGCCGCCACGCACGAACCAGTTGCCGTGGATGCGCAGGAAACGCGGCTTGATGGCCTTCACGAGGTCCTCGAGGATGGTGTTGGTCACCTTCTCGTGGAATGCGCCTTCGTTGCGATAGCTCCAGAAATAGAGCTTCAGGCTCTTCAGCTCGACACAGAGCTGATCGGGCACGATCTCGATCGTGAAGTGCGCGAAGTCGGGCTGGCCGGTCAGCGGGCACAGGCAGGTGAACTCGGGCACGTCGAAGCGGATCACGTAGTCGCGTTCGGGCGCCGGGTTCGGAAAGACCTGCAGTTCCTTGCTGGGCTGGGTGGGCGGCACCGCGGGAGCGGTGCGCTGGCGTGCGGAGGTGCGGGCCATCGGAGTTCGGGGGCAGGCGGGGCCGGAGGGAAAGGGTCGGATGCTATCATCCGGCCACCAGCGCGCTCCCCCGTCGAGCGCGTTTTGCCATGTAGATCAAGCACTTGCGTGTTTTGACCCACCGTCAGCGGCCGCCTCGATGCGACTGAACCAGATCAAGCTCGCCGGCTTCAAGTCCTTCGCCGAACCGACCACCTTCCAGTTGCCCGGGCAGCGTGTCGGCGTCGTCGGCCCGAACGGCTGCGGCAAGAGCAACATCATGGATGCGGTGCGCTGGGTGCTCGGCGAGAGCAAGGCCAGCGAGCTGCGCGGCGAGTCGATGCAGGACGTGATCTTCAACGGCTCGGGCCAGCGCAAGCCCGCCAGCCGGGCCAGCGTCGAACTCGTCTTCGACAACGCTTCGGCGCGTGCCGGCGGCCAGTGGAACGCGTTCTCCGAGATCGCCGTCAAGCGCGTGCTGACGCGCGACGGCACCTCCAGCTACTTCATCAACAACCAGCCGGTGCGCCGGCGCGACGTGCAGGACGTGTTCCTCGGCACCGGCCTGGGCCCGCGTGCCTACGCCATCATCGGCCAGGGCACGATCAGCCGCATCATCGAGAGCCGCCCCGAGGAGCTGCGCCTGTTCCTCGAAGAGGCCGCCGGCGTCTCCAAGTACAAGGAGCGCCGCCGCGAGACCGAGAACCGGCTGAAGGACACACGCGAGAATCTGACGCGGGTCGAAGACATCCTGCGCGAGCTGAACCTCAACCTGGAGAAGCTGGAGAAGCAGGCCGAGGTCGCCGCCGCCTACCGCCGGCTGCAGGACGACGGCACGACCAAGCTGCACCAGCTCTGGTTCCTGAAGGCGCGCGACGCCGCCGGCGAGGAAGAACGTGTCAAGGCCGCGGTACTGGCCGCGACCAACGTGCTCGAGCAACGCATGGCCGAGCTGCGCCACGTCGAGGCCGAGCTGGAGCAGCTGCGCCAGGCGCACTATGAAGCCAGCGACGAGCTGCACGCGCGCCAGGGTTCGCTGTCCGACGCGGCACTGGAAGTGAGCCGTCTCGAAGAACGCATCCGCTACGTCGTCGACGGCCGCCAGCGTGCCGAGCAGCGCCTGGCCGCACTCGACGCGCAGAACGAAGGCTGGCGCGAGCGCCAGGCCGCCGCCGAGGCCGAGCTGGAAGACATCGCCGGCCAGATCGTCGCCGCCGACGAAGAGGCCGACGTGCTCGTCGCCCAGGCCGAGGACCAGGGCCTGGAGCTGCCGGCGCTGGAAGACGGCCTGCGTGCCGCCCAGGCCGACGCCAACCGCCAGCGCAACGCCGTCACCCAGGTCCAGCAGCAGATCCAGGTGCTGGCCGCCGACAGCCGCAACCTCGACGAGCAGGCCCGCCAGCTGCGCACGCGCCGCGAGCGCCTGGCCGGCGAGCGCCAGCAACTGCAGGCGCCCGACACCGCGCGCCTGGACGCGTTGCGCGAAGACGAAGCCGTCGCCGCCGAGCGCCACGAGGAAGCCGAAGGCCGGCTGCTCGAACTGTCCGAACAGGTGCCGGCGCTGGACGAACAGCGCCGCGCCGCGCAGGCCGCCGTCAACCGCGAGAACGCCAAGCAGGCCGACATCGCCGCGCGCCTGGAAGCGCTGCGCACGCTGCAGGAGAAGGTGCAGACCGAAGGCAAGCTCAAGCCCTGGCTGGAGCGCCACGGCCTCACCGGCATGCAGGGCCTGTGGCGCCAGGTGCACATCGAGCCCGGCTGGGAGACGGCGCTGGAAGCGGCGCTGCGCGAACGCCTCAACGCGCTCGCCGTCGGCCGCCTGGACACCGTGCGTGCCTTCGCCGCCGACGCGCCGCCGGCCAAGCTGGCGTTCTACGCGCCGCCCGCGGGCGCGATCGCCGGCACGCAGGCGACGCTGCCGCGTTTGTCCGACCTGCTGCGCCTGGGCGACGCCGGCCTGAAGGCGCTGCTCGGCGACTGGCTCGAAGGCGTCTACACCGCCGACTCGCTGGACGCGGCGCTGGCGCTGCGCGGCCAGCTGACGCACGGCGAGATTGTCATGACGCGTGAAGGCCACGCCGTCAGCCAGTACGCCGTCGCCTTCTACGCCCCCGATTCCGAGCAGGCCGGCCTGCTGGCGCGCGCCCAGGAGATCGAGAACCTCGACCGCCAGCAGCGCGCCCAGACGCTGATCGCCGAAGAGACACGCACCCAGTCCGTGCGCCTGGAAGCCGCCTATACCGAAGCCAGCGGCCGCCTGTCCGCCGCGCGCCGCGAGGCGGCCGAAGCGCAGAACCGCGCCCACGCGCTGCACGTCGAGCTGCTGCGCCTGAGCCAGCAGGCCGAAGCCGCGCTGCAGCGCCGCGAGCAGCTCGGCGACGAGCTCGCCGAGATCGACGCCCAGATGGAGGCGATCGAGGAGCGCCGCGCCGTCGGCGAAGCACGCTTCGAGGAGCTCGACGTCGAGCTCGGCGAAGCCCAGCAGCGCCACGCCGACCTGGAAGACGAGGTCATCGCCGCCGATCGCCGCCTGGCCGACGCGCGCGAGCAGCAGCGCGCGCTGGAGCGCCAGGCGCAGGAAGCGCGCTTCCAGGCGCGCTCGCTGGCCGCACGGCGCGACGAGCTGCAGCGCTCGCTGGAAACCGCGGCGGCGCAGATTGCCGCCAACGAGCAGGCCGCCGAGCAGATCCGCACCGAACTCGCCGGTTTCGACGACGCCGCGGCCGAAGCCGGGCTGCAGGAAGCGCTGTCGCTGCGCCTGGAGCGCGAACGTGAACTCGGCGCCGCGCGCAGCCGCTACGACGACCTGTCGGCGCAGATGCGCCGCGCCGACGAGCAGCGCCTGGGGCTGGAACACGGCATGACGCCGCTGCGCGAGCAGATCACCAAGCTGCAGCTGGAGCAGCAGGCGGCGCAGCTCGGCGGTGCGCAGTACCTGGAGCAGCTGCAGGCCGCCGAGGTCGACCTGGAGGCGCTGGCCGCCGGCATCGAGCAGGGCGGCGTCAAGCTCTGGGGGCTGCAGACCGAGATCGACCGCATCAACCGCGAGATCGCCGCGCTGGGCGCCGTCAACCTCGCCGCGCTCGACGAGCTGAGCGCCTCGCGCGAGCGCAAGACCTTCCTCGACGCCCAGCTCGCCGACCTGACGGACGCGATCACGACGCTGGAAGACGCGATCCGCAAGATCGACCTGGAGACGCGCGACCTGCTGGGCAGCACCTTCAACCAGGTCAACGAGCACTTCGGGCGCATGTTCCCGTCGCTGTTCGGCGGCGGCCAGGCCAGGCTCGTGATGACCGGCGACGAGATCCTCGACGCCGGCGTGCAGGTGATGGCGCAGCCGCCGGGCAAGAAGAACAGCACCATCCATCTGCTGTCCGGCGGCGAGAAGGCGCTGACCGCGATCGCGCTGGTGTTCGCGATCTTCCAGCTCAACCCGGCGCCGTTCTGCCTGCTTGACGAAGTCGACGCACCGCTGGACGACGCCAACACCGAGCGTTACCGCAACCTCGTCACCGAGATGAGCGCGGGCACCCAGTTCCTCTTCATCAGCCACAACAAGATCGCGATGGAGATGGCCGAACAGCTGATCGGCGTGACGATGCAGGAGCAGGGCGTCTCGCGCATCGTCGCCGTCGACATGGAAGCGGCCATCGGCTTCGCCGAAGCGGCATGACCCTCACCACGGCACTCGCCCTCGTCGGCGGCCTCGTCCTCGTTGCCCTGATCGTCCAGGGCTGGTTGTCCACCCGCCGTGCCGGCCCGCGCCGGCCCGATGCCCAGCCCGACGCGCCCGATCGTGTCGAACCCGGCCTGGGTAGCGCGCCGGCGTCCGGCGATGCGGCCGACGAGCCGACGCTGGACGGCACGCCGGCGCCGCATCACCCGCCTGCCGCGACGCGCCGCCCGGCACGCCTGGACGCGCTGATCGATGCCATCGTGCCGATGACGCTGGAGTCGCCGGTCACCGGCGACTTCGTGCTCTCGCACCTGCCGCCGTCACGGCGCGCCGGCACCAAGCCGTTCTACGTCGAAGGCCTGGACACCGAGACCGGCGACTGGGAGCAGCCGCGCCCGGGCCACCGCTACGGCGAGCTGCAGGCCGGCGTGCAGCTCGCCAGCCGCAGCGGCGCGCTCAACGAGATCGAGTACTCCGAGTTCGTGCAGAAGGTGCAGGCCTTCTGCGAAGCCGTCGGCGCGATGCCCGACTTCCCCGACATGCTGGAAGTCGTCGCCCGGGCACGCGAACTCGACGGCCTGGCCAGCCCGCTGGACGCACAGCTGGCGGTGACGCTGCGCTCCAATCACGTCGCCTGGTCGGTGGGCTATCTGCAGCAGACCGCCAAGCGCCACGGCTTCGTGCCCGGTTCGCTGCCCGGGCGGCTGGTGCTGCCGGGCGCGGAAGCCGGCGCACCGCCGATGCTGGTGCTGAGCTTCGACCCGCAGGCCGCACTCGCCGAGGACGGCCAGCTGGCCGCCGTGCGCGACTGCACGCTGGCGCTCGACGTGCCGCAGACCGAGGCGCGTCTGGAGCCTTTCCCGACCTGGCATCGCCTGACGACGACGCTGGCCGACGAGATGGACGCCACCGTCGTCGACGACCAGGGCCAGCCGGTGACGCTGCACGCCTTCGACGCCATCGGCCGCGACCTGCAGCAGCTCTACGGCCAGCTCGAGCAGCTGGACTTGGCCGCCGGGTCGCCCGCGGCGCGGCGGCTGTTCAGCTGAGCCTTCAGAATCCCGCCATGCCCGAGACGACCCCCGCCGCGCGTGCGGAGGCGCTGCGCCGCCTGCTCGCCCACCACGCCCACCGTTACTACGTGCTCGACGCGCCGGAGATTCCCGACGCCGAGTACGACCGCCTGTTCCAGGAACTGCAGGCGATCGAGGCCGAACACCCCGAGCTGCTCACGGCCGACTCCCCGACGCAGCGCATCATCGGCCAGGTGCTGCCCGGGCTGGTGCCGGTGCGACACGTCGTGGCCATGCTGTCGATCCGCACCGAGACCGATACGACGGCCACCGGTGCCGCGGCTTTCGACGCGCGTGTGCGCCGCGAGCTCGAGCTCGGCGAGGAGGCCCCGCCGGTCGAGTACGCCGCCGAGCTGAAGTTCGACGGCCTGGCGATCAACCTGCGCTACGTCGCCGGCCTGCTGGTGCAGGCGGCGACACGCGGCGACGGCGAGACCGGCGAGGACGTCACGCACAACATCCGCACGATCGGCCAGATCCCGCTGCGCCTGTTCGGCGACGCACCGCCGGTGCTGGAGGTGCGCGGCGAGGTCTACATGCGGCGCGACGACTTCGAGCGCCTGAACGAACGCCAGCGCGAGAAGGGCGCCAAGACCTTCATCAACCCGCGCAACACCGCCGCCGGTGCGGTGCGCCAGCTCGACAGCCGCTCGCTGGCCGACAAACGCCTGAGCTTCTACGCCTACGGCCTGGGCGAGGTGCAGGGCTGGACGCAGCCCGCCACGCACAGCGGCACGCTGGACGCGCTGGCCGCCTTCGGCATGCCGGTCAACGGCGAGCGTGAGGTGGTGCAGGGCGCCGACGGCCTCGTCGCCTTCCACCAGCGCATCGCCGCGGCGCGCGACCGGCTGCCGTTCGACATCGACGGCGTCGTCTACAAGGTCAACGACATCACGCTGCAGAAGCGCCTGGGTTTCGTCACCCGCGAGCCACGCTGGGCGGTGGCGCACAAGTACCCGGCGCAGGAGCAGATGACGCGGCTGAACGCCATCGAGATCCAGGTCGGCCGCACCGGCAAGCTGACGCCGGTGGCCAAGCTGGAGCCGGTGTTCGTCGGCGGCACGACGGTCAGCAACGCGACGCTGCACAACCTGTTCGAGCTGCGTCGCAAAGGCGTGCGCGTCGGCGACACCGTCGTCGTGCGCCGCGCCGGCGACGTGATCCCCGAAGTCGTCGGCCGCGTGCCGGGCGAACGTGCCGGCTACGTGCCGAACTTCCGCATGCCGCGCCAGTGCCCGGTCTGCGGCAGCGCCGTCGCGCGCGAGCGTGGCGGCATCGACCACCGCTGCAGCGGCGGCTTGTTCTGCGCCGCGCAGCGCAAGCAGGCGCTGCTGCACTTCGCCGGCCGGCGCGCGATGGACATCGAGGGCCTGGGCGACAAGCTCGTCGACCAGCTCGTCGACGGCGGCCTGATCCGCACGCTGCCCGAGCTGTACACGCTGGGCGTGCTGAAGCTGTCGGCGCTGGACCGCATGGCCGAGAAGAGCGCCGCCAACCTCGTCGCCGCGCTGGACAAGAGCAAGCAGACGACGTTGGCGCGGTTCCTCTACGCGCTGGGCATCCGCCAGGTCGGCGAAGCGACCGCCAAGGACCTGGCGCGCCACTTCGGTCGCCTGGACCGCGTGATGGACGCCAGCGTCGAGCAGTTGCTGGAGGTGCGCGACGTCGGCCCGATCGTCGCGCAGAGCATCCGCACCTTCTTCGAGCAGCCGCACAACCGCGAGGTCGTCGAGCAGCTGCGGGCCGCCGGCATCCGCTGGGACGAACACGAGGGCGCGGCCGTCGCCAACGCCGCGGCGCTGCCGCTGGCCGGCAAGACGCTGGTGCTGACCGGCACGCTGCCGACGCTGTCGCGCGAGCAGGCCAAGGAGATCATCGAGGCCGCCGGCGGCAAGGTCGCCGGCTCGGTGTCGAAGAAGACGCACTACGTCGTCGCCGGCGAGGAAGCCGGCAGCAAGCTGGACAAGGCGCGCGAACTCGGCATCACCGTGCTCGACGAAGACGGGTTGAAGACGCTGATCGAGGCGGCCGCGGCCGCCGGGGAGGCCTGATGGCGGTGCACGAGATCCTGAAGATGGGCGACCCGCGCCTGCTGCGTGTCGCCCAACCGGTCGAAGCCTTCGGCACGCCGGAGCTGGACGCGCTGGTGGCCGACATGATGGAGACGATGGCCGCTGCCAACGGCGCCGGCCTGGCGGCGCCGCAGATCGGTGTCGACCTGCAACTCGTCGTCTTCGGCTTCGAGCGCAACGAGCGTTACCCGGAGGCGCCGGCGGTGCCGATGACGGTGCTCTGCAACCCGGTCATCACGCCGCTGGGCGACGAGAAGGTCGACGGCTGGGAAGGCTGTCTGTCGGTGCCCGGGCTGCGCGGCGTCGTGCCGCGTTTCGCGCGCATCCGCTACACCGGCTTCGACGCCCAGGGCCGGCCGATCGAACGCGAGGCCGAGGGTTTCCACGCCCGCGTCGTGCAGCACGAGTGCGATCACCTGATCGGCCGGCTGTACCCGACGCGCATGGACGACCTGACGAAACTGGGCTTCACCAGCGTGCTTTTCCCCGATCTGGACCCTGCGTCCGACGATTGAGGACATCGGGTAACGGGGGGTTACGCGGCCCCAGGTCGGCGCCTTGCCCGTGTCGCGCGTTGGAGCCTCATGAACCCTGCTGAACGCCTCGTGCGCCGGCTCGTCGCCGGCCTGCTGACCGTCGCGGCACTCGCCGTCCCGCTGGCAGCGTCGGCCCAGGACGATCCTCCCGGACGCGTCGGCCGCATCGCCGCGTCGGAGGGCCGCATCTGGATCTACGACGACGCCCAGGGAGCCTGGATCGACGCGTCGACCAACCGCCCGCTGACGCGCGGCGACCGCATCTCCACCGACGGCGACGCCCGCGCGACGCTGCGCATCGGCTCGACGACGGTGCGCCTGGGCGGCGGCACCGAGCTGGAAGTGCAGCGCCTGGACGACCAGCGGGTCTCGCTGCGCCTGCACAGCGGCGCAGCGGCGCTGCGCGTGCGTTCGAGCGAGGTCGCCGACGAGACCGAGCTGGTCACCGACGAAGCCACACTGCGCCCGCGCCGCGCCGGCTACTTCCGCGCCGACCGCATCGACGACGTCACCTGGGCCACGGCCTGGCGTGGCGAGCTGCGTGTCGACCCGCGCAACGACGAGGCCTTCACCGTCGACGACGGCCGCCGCGCCGAAGTCTGGAGCGAACGCGGCCGCGCGCAGCGCCGCTGGGACACGCCGCCCGACGACGAGTTCGCCGACTGGGCACGGCGCGAAGACCGCGCCGACGAGCGCAGCGCGGCCTACCGCTACGTCTCGCCCGAGATGACCGGCGCCGAGGACCTGGACCGCTACGGCCGCTGGGACCGCCACCCCGAGTACGGCAACGTCTGGGTGCCGGCCGCGGTGCCGGCCGGCTGGGCGCCGTACCGCTACGGCCACTGGGCCTGGGTCGCGCCCTGGGGCTGGACCTGGGTCGACGACGCGCCCTGGGGCTTCGCCCCGTTCCACTACGGCCGCTGGATGTTCTGGGGCGGGCGCTGGGCCTGGTACCCGGGCGCCTACGTCGCACGCCCGGTCTACGCGCCGGCGCTGGTGGCCTGGGTCGGCGGCTCCAACTTCAGCGTCGGCATCAACGTCGGCGGCCCGCCGGTGGGCTGGGTGCCGCTGGCGCCGCGCGAGGTCTTCGTGCCGTACTACCGCGTCACGCCGATCTACATCGACCGCGTGAACCACCGCCCGCGCGGCCCGCGCCCGGTGCCGACCGGCCCGATCATGTACACCAACCAGGGTGTGCCCGGCGGTGTCACCGTCGTGCCGCGCGACGTGCTGGTGCGGCGCGAGCCGGTGGCGCGTGCGATCGTCGACGTCAACGTCGGCCGCCGCCCGCTGCGTGCCGACACCCCGGCGGCCTTGCCGAAGCCGCCAGCCGCCCAACCCGGCCAGCGCCCGCCGGCGCCTTCGGTGCGCTGGGGCAGCGACGACGGCCGCCGCGGTGCGCCGACGATGAACCGTCCGGCCCCGCAGGCCGACGACGGCGGGCGCCCGGGCACGGCCTTCGGCCGGCCGGTGCCGCAACCGTCCCCGCGTGCCGAGGATCGGCGTGAAGATCGGCGTGAAGATCGACGGGACGACCGCCGCGACGATCGCCGCGATGAACGCGCCACGCCGCGCCCGGTGACGCCGGTGCCAACGCCGGCGCCGTCCGTCCAGTCGCCGCAGACACCGGAACGCCCGATGCCGCGCTGGGACCGCAACGCGCGCGACGAGACCCAGGATCGTCAGCCCTCGACCGACCGGCGCGGGGGCTGGACGGTGAACCCCGAGGACCGCATCGTGCGTCCGGCACCGCCGCAGACCATCGAACGCCGCGCGCCCGACCAGGGCGTCGAACGCCCGGGCCGCGAGGCCACGCGCCTGCCGGTCGAGCCGCCGACGCGCCAGGCGATGCCCGAGCGGCCCACCGAGCGCCAGCAGGAGCGCCAGCCTGAGCGTGTGCAGGAGCGCCCGCAGATGGCGCCGCGCCAGCCCGAACGCGTTGAACGCCGCGACGACAAGCGCGACGACCGGCGCGGCAACGACGAGCGCCGCAACCCGCGCCAGGACGAGCGCTGAACTGCCTCGCCAGGCTCAGCCCTCGCGCGTGAAATCGCGCTCGGGCCTTCGGCAGGCGCAGAACGCCTTCCGGCGTCCTGCGTCCAGGCTCAGCGCAGCAGCGGCTTGAGCACGGGCCAGACGTTGTCGAGCATCGTCGGCTGGGCCTGCGCGGTCGGGTGAATGCGGTCGGCCTGGAACAGCGTCTCGGCCTCGGGCACGTCGGCCACGCCGCGCAGCAGGAAGGGCACGAGCGCCGCGCCGCTCTCGCGTGCGACCTTGGCGAAAGACGCCGAAAAGTCCTCGGCATAGCGCCGGCCGTAGTTCGGCGGCACTTCCATGCCGACGACGACGACCTTGGCGCCGGCGTCGCGCGCGCTGCGCGCCATCGTCGCCAGGTTGTCGCGTGTGTTGGCGATCGGCAGGCCGCGCAGCGCGTCGTTGCCGCCGAGCTCCAGGATCACCAGGCCGGGCTTGTGCTGCTTGAGCAGCGCCGGCAGCCGCGTGCGCCCGCCGGACGTCGTCTCGCCGCTGATGCTGGCGTTGACGAGCCTCCAGCCCGGCGCCTGGTCGCCCAGGCGCTTGTCCAGCAGCGACACCCAGCCGCTGCCGCGCGCCAGGCCGTACTCGGCCGACAGGCTGTCGCCGAGCACGAGCAAGGTGCGCGTGTCGGCCGCTGCCGCCAGGCCCGCGAACGCCGGGGTGACGGCGAGCGCGCTAGCATGCGCCAGCCATTGCCGGCGGGTCCACTGCATCCGAATGTCAGATCCGATCATCTCCGTCCAACGCATCTCGAAGCAGGTCGCCGATTCGACCGGCACGCTGACGATTCTCCACGACATCGATTTCGCGCTCTTCCCGAGGGAGACGGTGGCCATCGTCGGCGCCTCGGGTTCGGGCAAGAGCACGCTGCTGGCGATCCTGGCCGGGCTGGACACGCCGACCGCCGGCCGCGTGACGCTGGCCGGCACCGACCTGTTCGCGCTCGACGAAGATGCCCGCGCGGCGCTGCGTGCGCACCAGGTCGGCTTCGTCTTCCAGAACTTCCAGCTGCTGGGCCATCTGACGGCGCTGGAGAACGTGATGCTGCCGCTGGAGCTGATGGGCCGGCGCGACGCGCGTGCCGCCGCCACCGAGATGCTGCAGCGCGTGGGCCTGGGCGAACGGCTGGGCCACTATCCGAAGCTGCTGTCCGGCGGCGAACAGCAGCGCGTCGCGCTGGCGCGCGCCTTCGTCGTGCGCCCGGCGGTGCTGCTGGCCGACGAACCGACCGGCAGCCTGGACTTCGCCACCGGCGCCAAGGTCATGGAGCTGATGTTCGAGCTCAACCGCGAAGCCGGCACGACGCTGGTGCTCGTCACCCACGACCTGCAGATCGCCGCGCGCTGCGAGCGCCAGCTGCGCATCGACGCCGGGCGGGTGGCGGAGGCGGTGGCGGCCTGATCAGACCCCGGCGCGCTCCAGACGCGCCTTGAGCGCCAGGCGGATCGTCTGCGCGCTGTCTTCCAGGTGGGCACGCGTCGCGGCGTCGCGGCGCGCCGGATGGGCGGCGGCGTGGTCCAGGCGCACCAGCAGGGTCTGCGCCTGGCTGCGCAGCAGCGCCCGGGCGTCGGCGCGCGCCGACGGCTGCAGCAGCGCGGCGGCCAGGCGGTTGGCGTGGTCGCGCTGCAGTTCGCGGCGCGCCGGCGGGATCGTCGCGCCGCCGTCGAGTTCGCTCCACACCTCGCGCATCAATCGGCCGTAGAGCTCGGCCAGGCCGAAGGCGTCTTCGGGGTGGTCGACCTTGGCCGCGGCGTCCAGCACGCGCCCGGCCAGCGCGTCGCTCGCCAGCGCCGCGAGCACGCTGCGCTGCAGCTCCAGCAGACGCTGCGGCAAGGCGAAGTCGGTCGGCGCGCCGGATTCGCCGCGCTCCAGGTAGTCCGGCGCCAGCCGGCGCTGCAGGGCCGGGCTCAGCGCCAGGCCGTCGGCACCGAGCACGTCGCGCATCAGCAGGTCCAGCGCCTGCCGCTGGGCCTGCGCCGGCAGCGGCTGCAGCGGGTCGCGGCCGCTGCCGGGGAAGTCGCGCAGCGTGCGCACGCCGCCGATCTGGCGCAGCAGCAACTGCGTCGCGCGGCCGACGTCGTTCAGGCCGAAGGCGATCGAGCGCCGCAGCACCGAATAGTCCTCGTCGGGCGCCAGCGTGCGGGTCTCCTGGCGGCGGAACAGGTCGCGCGCGATCTCCAGCCGCTTGGCGGCGAAGGCGATCGGGTCGGCGCCGAGGTCGAAGACCGCGACTTCCGGGTCCAGGCCGAGGGCGTTGTCCTCGTCGGTGGCGAAGGCCAGCTGCGGGTCGCCGCTGCGCGCGGCGATGCGCTGCAGCTCGGCGGCTTCGTCCTGGGCGGGGATCGGCTTGTAGGCGTATTCGATCGCCCAGTAGTCGTAGGGGCCCAGCGTCGTCTGGAACGGCGTCGCCAGCGGCGCGCCCGGGCGCGGCAGGTTGATGGCGTTGTATTCCATCACCGAGCCGGTGGTGCCGTGCTCGCGCGTGAACTCGGGGTCGGCGAGCTGGGCCTCGGTGTAGATGCGCGAGGCGCGGAAGTTGTGGCGCAAGCCCAGCGCGTGGCCGACCTCGTGCATCACGGTGTTGCGCAGGTAGTCCTGCACGTAGCGTCGGGTGCGCGGATCGTCGCTGGGCAGGTCATCGCGTGCGGCCAGCACGTCCAGGCCGTAGGCCAGCTGCGCGGCAGCCTCGTCGGCGAAGCTGCAGGCGGCCGCGCCGTCGGTGGCGGCGCCGGCGGTGCCGGCCAGCACCTGGGTGCGTTCGACGCGCTTGAGCCGCGTGACCAGGGCTTCGACGCCGATGTCGGCGTCGAGGATCTCGCCGCTGCGCGGGTCGACCTGCGACGGGCCGATGGCGGCGAAGCCGGGTTCGGGGCTGGTCATCCAGCGCACCGAGGCGCGGCCGGCGTCCAGGGTGTCGAAGTCCGCGTCGTCGGCCTGCTGGCGCACGACGATGGCGTCGCGAAAACCGATGCGCTCGAAAGCCTTGTTCCATTCGAGGATCGCGTCGCGCACGGTGTCGCGCCAGGCCAGCGGCACGTTGCGGTCGATCCAGAAGGTGATCGGCTTGACCGGCTCGGACAGCGCCGCGGCCGGGTCGCGTTTTTCCAGCCGCCAGCGGTTGATCCAGCGCTGGCGCGGCGAGCTGCCGAGCTCGCCGGCGACGTCGAAGCTCTGCGTCGTGAAGCTGCCGATGCGCGGGTCGGCGCGGCGTGCGTGCATCGGTTCGGCCGGCAGCGGCGCCAGCGAATAGTGCAGGCCGACGAGCAGGCTGCGCGCGTCGGGCACGTAGCGCGGCAGCGAAGCCCCGCCGGGCGCCGGCGCCGCCAGCGTCGCGGCATAGAAGTGGTTCGTCGTCTCGATGACGGTGGCGTCGGGCGTGTTGCGCACCGCGGCGATCACCGTGTTGCGCGCATCCAGCTGGTAGGGCTGGCGGAAGGCACGCTGCAGCGACATGCCGACGCCCAGCAGGTCGCCGAGGAACAGCGCGTTGGCCTCGACGAGCACGGCGCCGGTCTGAGGCTGCGGCTGGCTCACGACCGGCGCGCTGCCCAGCAGGCTGGAGGCGAAGGACGACGCCGCGGCTCGCGCTTCCGGCGAGCCCGGTTCTGCGGCGGCGAAGACGTTGCGCGCCTGCAGCCGCACCTGCTGGTACTGGCGCACGAACTCGACCAGCTGTGCGCCGCCGGCGCCCGAGACCGGGTAGGCCATCAGCCCGCCGAGCACGCCGGCTTCGGCGATGCCCGAGGCGATCTTCGGCGACAGCAGGAAGGGCCGGCCCCAGGCGGCGGGCGAAAGTTCGATCCAGACCTTGTCCTCGCGCTGCCACAGCGGCAGCGGCCCGTCGAGGCGGCGCGCGTCCTTGACGACCGCGGCGAAGGCCGGCAGCGCCGGGCCGGGCGAGGCGATACGCGCCGCCGGCACGGCCTCGGCCGGTTCGTCGGCCGCGGCGGCGGGCGCGGCCGGGCGCGTGGCGCATGCCACGAGCAGCGCGGCCACGGCCAGCGGCAGCAGCGGGCGGAGGAGGTGGGGCAGGGCAGGCACGGTGAAATTGTCGAAGCCGTGGCCCTGCGCTGCGCCGCGATAAGGCGCAGGATTGCACCTCTGCTGCTTTCTTCGCCGCCATGTCGCCGACCGCCGTCACACCGCTGCGCTGGGGCCTCGTCGGCCCCGGCACGATCGCCCAGCGCTTCGCCGACGCGCTGACCGCCGTGCCCGGCGCGCGCCTGGCGGCGGTCCACGGCGGCCGCCCCGGCCACGCCGAAGCCTTCGCCGCGCGCTGGCCGGCGACCGTGCACCACGAGCTGCCGGCGCTGCTGGCCGACCCGCAGGTCGACGCGGTCTACATCGCGACGCCGCACAGCGCCCACGCCGAGGCCATCGCCGCGGCACTGGACGCCGGCAAGCCGGTGCTGTGCGAGAAGCCGCTGGTCGCCACCGCGGCGCAGGCGCGGGCCATAGTCGCCCTTGCCGCCGAGCGCCGCGTCTTCCTGATGGAAGCGCTGTGGTCGCGTTTCCTGCCGTCGTGGCAGCAACTGCGCGCCTGGCTCGAAGCGGGCGAGATCGGCCGCGTGCACGCGGTGCAGGGCACGTTCTGCTTCCGCCTGCCGTTCGACCCGGCCTCGCGCCTGTTCGCGCCGGCACTGGCCGGCGGTGCGCTGCTGGACATCGGCGTCTACGCGCTGTCGCTGGCGCAGTGGGTGATGCAGACCCAGGGCGGCGGCGAGCCCGAGGGTTTCGACGTCGCCGGCACGCTGGCGCCGACCGGCGTCGACCTGCACCTCGCGGCGCAGCTGCGCTGGGCCGGCGGCGCGGTGGCGCAGTTCGTCATCGGATTCGACGGCGCCGCCGACAACGCCTGCCGCATCCACGGCCAGCGCGGCACGATCACGCTGCAGCCCAACTTCTGGGAGTGCACGCGCATCACGCTGCAGCGCCGCGGCGAGCCCGGGCAGACGCTGGAGCTGCCATTCCGCCACAACGGCTTCGAATACCAGATCGAGGCGGCGACGGCCTGCATCGCCGCCGGCCAGCTGGAGAACGCCGCGATGCCGCTGGCGCAGACGCTGGCGGTGGCCGAACTGAGCGACGCGATGCGCCAGCGCCTGGGCGTGCGCTACCCGTTCGAATGACTCAGTCGATGGTCTGGCGGTAGCGCAGCATCGCCACGCCACCGGCGGCCAGCGCGAAGGCGGCGATGGCCGCCGCCTCGGGCCACAGGTCGGTGAAGCCGCTGCCCTTGAGCATCACGGCGCGCACGATGCGCAGGAAATGCGTCAGTGGCAGCACCTCGCCGATCGTCTGCGCCCAGCCCGGCATGCCGCGGAACGGGAACATGAAGCCCGACAGCAGGATGTTCGGCAGGAAATAGAACATCGTCATCTGCATGCTCTGCATCTGCGAGCGCGCGATCGTGCTGAAGGTGAAGCCCACCGACAGCGTCGCGACGATGAACAGCAGCACCATCGCCGACAGCAGCACGAAGCTGCCGGCCATGGGCACGTGGAACAGCACGCGTGCCGCGGTGAAGACCAGCAGCACCTGGCCGTAGCCGATGATCACGTAGGGCAGGATCTTGCCGGCCATCATCTCCACCGGCCGCACCGGCGTCGCCAGCAGGTTCTCCAGCGTGCCGCGCTCGCGTTCGCGCGTCATCGCCATCGAGGTCATCATCACCAGCGTCATCGTCAGGATGACGCCCATCAGCCCCGGCACGACGTTGAAGGCGGTGATGCCTTCTGGGTTGTAGCGCTTGTGCACCCGCACCTCGAACGGCGCCGCGCCGCCGGCCAGCGGCGCCAGCGGGCCGGTCAGCTCGCTGCGCAGTGCCAGCGACGGCAGCGCCGCCAGCGCGGCGACCGCCTGGCCGGTGGCCGCCGGGTCGCTGGCGTCGGCCAGCACGACGAGCGGCGGCGTCTCGCCGCGCAGCAGCCGGCGCGTGAAGTCGCCCGGGAAGACGAGCGCGAACTGCACCTGGCCGCTGGCGATCAGTGCCTCGGCGCCGGCTTCGCTCGGCGTGGCGACGATCTCGAAGTAGCCGGTGTTGCGCACCGCGGCGACGACGCTGCGCACGACGGGCGATTCGTCCAGCGCGACGACGGCCGTCGGCAGGTGCTTGGGGTCGCCGTTGATCGCGTAGCCGAACAGCACCAGCTGCATCAGCGGCACGCCGATCAGCATCGCGAAGGTCAGCCGGTCGCGGCGCAGCTGGATCAGCTCCTTGCGCAGCACCGCGAGGATGCGGCCCCAGCTAAGCGAGAGGATCCTGGGCATGCTGGGTCAGCGAGATGAAGACGTCTTCGAGCCCGGTGGCGATCGGCTCGACGGTCCAGCGGCCGGGCGCGGCGCTGTCCAGCCAGGCGGCGAAGTCCTCGCCGGCGCGCGCGCTGACGTGCACCGCGCTGCCGAAAGGCACGGCCATCCAGCGCGTGTCGGCGGCGAGCAGCGCCACCGCGTCGGCCAGGTTCTCGCCGCGCAGCGTCCAGGTGCGCAGCCCCGCGGCCGCCACGACCTCGGCCGCGGTGCCGGCGGCGAGCAGCCGGCCGTAGCTGATGTAGGCCAGGCGGTGGCAGCGTTCGGCTTCGTCCATGTAGTGCGTCGAGACGAGCACCGTCAGGCCCTCGGCGGCCAGCGTGTGGATCTGCTGCCAGAAGTCGCGCCGCGCCTTGGGGTCGACGCCGGCGGTCGGCTCGTCGAGCAGCAGCAGCTCGGGCTGGTGCAGCATGCAGGCGGCCAGCGCCAGGCGCTGCTTCCAGCCGCCCGACAACGAACCAGCGAGCTGCGTGCGCCGGCCCGCCAGCCCCAGGCGTTCGAGCGCGCCGTCGACCGCCTGGCGGCGCCCAGGCATGCCGTAGACACGCGCGACGAAGTCCAGGTTCTCCTCGATCGACAGGTCGTCGTAGAGGCCGAAACGCTGCGTCATGTAGCCGACGCGGCGCTTGATGCGGCGCGCGTCGCGGCGCAGGTCCAGACCCAGGCAGCGGCCTTCGCCGGCGTCGGGCTCGAGCAGGCCGCAGAGCATGCGGATCGTCGTCGTCTTGCCGCTGCCGTTGGGGCCGAGGAAGCCGCAGATCTCGCCGCGGCGTACCTGGATCGAGATCGCGTCGACGACGGTGCGCTCGCCGAAGCGTTTGCTCAGGCCACGGACGTCGATCGCGAGTTCGGTGTTCATCGTGCGGCGTCCGGCAGCGAGACCTGGACCGGCTGGCCGGGCTTCAGCGCCGAGACGCCGTCGGGCCAGGCCTCGGCACGGAAGACGAGCTTGGTGCGCGACTCGTTGCTGTAGATGACCGGCGGCGTGTACTCGGCCTCGGGCGAGACGTGGCCGATGCGCGCCGTGAGGCCGGCCGGGCAGCCGTCGCAGGCCACGGCGACGCTGGCGCCGACCTTGGCACGCGCCAGCAGCGCCTCGGGCACGAAGAAACGCAGCTTGACGGCGCCCGGCGGCAGCAGCACGACGACCGGCGAGCCCGCCGGCACCCATTCGCCGGGGCGGTACAGCGTGTCGTAGACCTGGGCGGCCACCGGCGCGCTGCGCGACTTCTGGTCCTCGTGCCAGCGCGCCAGCGCGGCGTCGGCACCGGCGCCGCGCGCGCTGGCGGCGGCCGCGGCCACGGCGTCGGCGCGTGCCGCTTCGTCGGCCAGGCGGCGGTCGGCTTCCAGTTCGTGCACGCGCGCGGCGTCGGCGTCGCGTGCGGCGACGAGTTCGTCCAGCCGCGCGGCCGAGACGAAGCCCTGGTCCACGAGCGCTCGCTGGCGCTTCAGCGCCGATTCGCTGGCCACCAGCGCGGCTCGCGCCTGGGCGAGCTGGGCGTTCGAGCGCCGCACGCTCCAACGGGCGTTTGCCCTTGCGCAGGTCGTCGGCCTGCGACTCGGCGGCCGCGCGGCGTTCGTCGGCGGCCTCGCGCGACAGCGCCTCGGCGTCGGCGTCGAGCGCGAACAGCGGCTGGCCGGCCTGCACGGCGTCGCCACGGCGCACATGCAGCGTGCGCAGCGTGCCGCCGGCCGAGGCGGCGACGTAGACCAGCTCGGCTTCGGCATAACCGGCCAAGGGCGCATCGCGCTCGGCACCGCAGCCGGCGAGCGACAGGACGGCGGCCAGCACGGCGGCGTGGCGGGGCAGGGCGTTCATCTCAGGGCTCCGGGTCGGGGGCCAGGCCGCGCAGCGCCCAGTCCAGGCGCTCGGCGATGCGTTCGGGGGCCACGGCCAGCGGCGTCAGGCGCTCGACGAAAGCGGCCGGGGCGATCTCGCGTGCGCCCATCAGGCGCGTCACCAGCACCGGCAGCGCCAGCGAGGTCAGCAGGAACATCAGCTGGTGCAGCGGCTCGGCGCGGCGCAGCCGGCCGGCGGCCTGCGCCTGGACGATCAGGCCCAGCAGCACGGCCGGATGGCGCTGTTCGATCGTCGCGACGAAACGCCGCACCGCGGGTTCGCCGGCGGCGGCGTCGGCCAGCAGCAGGGCGAGGAAGTCGCGGTGCCGCGCGACCCAGGCGACGAACTCCAGCAACGCCTCGCGCAGCGCCGGCAGCGGGTCGCCGGGGCGCCGCGCCAGGTCCTGCAGCTGGCCGAACATCGGCGCGTACCAGCGTTCGATCAGCTCGGCGACGAAGGCGTCGCGCGTGCCGAAGTGATGCACGAAGCTGCCGAGGTTGGCGCCGGCACCGGCGGCGACGGCACGCACCGTCAGCGCCTTCAGCCCACGTTCGCGCGCCAGCGCCAGGCCGGCCTGCAGCAGGCGTTCACGGGCGCCGGGGTCGGCGGCGGGGCGGGAGCTCATGCCAGAGTTATACGCGTGTACAAGCGAGCTCGCAATCCGGCGCCCCGGAAACGAAAACGGCGGCCCGCAGGCCGCCGTCCGTTCAGGCGTCGCCGCCCGGTCTCACTTGATCGGCTTGAAGCGCATGCGCTTCGGCCGCGCGCCTTCTTCGCCCAGGCGCTTCTTCTTGTCTTCTTCGTACTCGTGGTAGTTGCCGGCGTAGAAGAACCACTGCGAATCGCCTTCGCAGGCCAGGATGTGGGTCGCGATGCGGTCCAGGAACCAGCGGTCGTGGCTGATGACCATCGCGCTGCCGGCGAACTCGAGCAGCGCCTCTTCCAGCGCACGCAGGGTTTCGACGTCCAGATCGTTCGACGGTTCGTCGAGCATCAGCACGTTGCCGCCCTGGGCCAGGGTCTTGGCCAGGTGCAGGCGGCCGCGTTCGCCGCCGGACAGATTGCCGACGAGCTTCTGCTGGTTGTTGCCCTTGAAGTTGAAGCGGCCGAGGTAGGCGCGGCTGGGCATCACGAACTGGCCGACGACGATGTTGTCCAGGCCGCCGGAGACGTCTTCCCACACCGTCTTGTCGCCGGCCAGGCTTTCGCGGCTCTGGTCGACGAAGGTCACCTTGGCGGTCTTGCCGATGACGACCTCGCCGCTGTCCGGCTTCTCCAGGCCCTGGATCATGCGGAACAGCGTCGACTTGCCGGCGCCGTTGGGGCCGATGATGCCGACGATGGCGCCCGGCGGGATCTTGAAGCTGAGGTTGTCGATCAGGCAGCGGTCACCGAAGCTCTTGGTGACATTCTTGAACTCGATGACCTCGTTGCCCAGGCGCTCGGCGACCGGGATGAAGATCTCGTTGGTCTCGTTGCGGCGCTGGTAGTCGACGTCCGACAGCTCCTCGAAGCGGGCCAGACGCGCCTTGCTCTTGGCCTGGCGGCCCTTGGCGTTGGAGCGGACCCATTTGAGTTCCTCCTTCATCGCCTTGATGCGCGCGTCTTCCTTCTTCTGCTCGACTTCCAGGCGGCGTTCCTTCTGGTCCAGCCACTCGGAATAGTTGCCCTTGTACGGGTGGCCGAAGCCGCGGTCGAGTTCGAGGATCCACTCGGCGGCGTTGTCGAGGAAGTAGCGATCGTGGGTGATCGCGACGACGGTGCCCGGGAAACGCTGCAGGAACTGCTCCAGCCAGTCCACCGATTCGGCGTCCAGGTGGTTGGTCGGTTCGTCGAGCAGCAGCATGTCGGGCTTGGACAGCAGCAGCCGGCACAGCGCGACGCGGCGCTTCTCGCCGCCGGAGAGCACGCCGATCTGCGCGTCCCAGGGCGGCAGGCGCAGCGCGTCGGCGGCCAGTTCGAGCTGCAGGTCGGTGTTCTCGCTGCCGGCCGCAGCGATGATCGCCTCGAGTTCGGCCTGCTCGGCGGCCAGCTTGTCGAAGTCGGCGTCGGGCTCGGCGTACTCGGCGTAGACCTCGTCCAGGCGCTTCTTGGCAGCCAGCACGCCGCCGATGCCTTGTTCGACCGCTTCGCGCACGGTTTGCTCGGGCTCGAGCTGCGGCTCCTGCGGCAGGTATCCGATCTTCAGACCGGGCATCGGGACGGCATCGCCTTCGATGTCCTTGTCCAGCCCGGCCATGATCTTCAGCAGCGTCGACTTGCCGCTGCCGTTGACGCCGAGCACGCCGATCTTCGCGCCGGGGAAGAAGGACAGCGAGATGTCCTTCAGGATCTGCCGCTTCGGCGGCACGATCTTGCCGACGCGGTTCATCGTGAATACGTACTGGGCCATGGAGTCCTGTTCGGTTCTTTCGGTATGGATGGAGCGCGGCCGCGCGGCGCGGCCAAACCGCTATTGTCGCCGTTCCGCGGGCCCGCTCCCGCGCCGTTTCCCCGCCGCCAGCGGTGCCTGCCGAGACGGCCGTTGTCACCGGTGGGGTTTCACCCTGCAGGTTTGATCTGCATCAGATAGAATTTTCGACACCGATGCAGAGCCCAGTCGCTGCATCGACGTCGAGCCCGACGCCGCCTCGCGGCCCCATGATCCGACGCCTGCGACTGGCGCCCCCGAGCGGGCGACAGGCCGACCGAATACCAAATCCATGAATTTCACCGACCTCGGCCTGGCCGAGCCGCTGCTGCGCGCCGTGCGCGATCAGGGCTACGACGTGCCGACCCCGATCCAGGCGCAAGCCATTCCCGCCGTGCTGCAAGGCGGCGACCTGCTCGCCGGCGCGCAGACCGGCACCGGCAAGACCGCCGGCTTCACGCTGCCGATGCTGCAGCGCCTGTCCACTGCCAAGCCGGTGCGCGACTCGCGTGGCCGCATCGCCGTGCGCGCGCTGGTGCTGACGCCGACGCGTGAACTCGCCGCCCAGGTCGAGGAAAGCGTTCGCGCCTACGGCAAGTACCTGCCGCTGACCAGCATGGTGATGTTCGGCGGCGTCGGCATGCAGCCGCAGATCGACCGCCTGAAGAAGGGCGTCGACATCCTGGTGGCCACGCCGGGCCGGCTGCTGGACCACCACGGCCAGGGCACGCTGGACCTGTCCCACGTGCAGATCCTGGTGCTCGACGAAGCCGATCGCATGCTCGACATGGGCTTCATCCACGACATCAAGAAGGTGCTCGCGGTGCTGCCCCAGAAGAAGCAGAGCCTGCTCTTCTCGGCGACCTTCAGCGACGAGATCAAGGCCCTGGCCGACCGTCTGCTGAACCAGCCGGCGCTGATCGAGGTCGCGCGCCGCAACGCCACCGCCGACACGATCGCGCAGAAGGTCTACCCGGTCGGCCGCGAGAAGAAGAAGGAGCTGCTGGCGCACCTGATCCGCCAGGGCGACTGGCACCAGGTGCTGGTCTTCACGCGCATGAAACACGGCGCCAACCGCCTGGCCGAGTACCTGAACGAGCAGGGCATCACGGCGATGGCGATCCACGGCAACAAGAGCCAGGGCGCCCGCACCAAGGCGCTGGCCGAGTTCAAGGCCGGCACGCTGCAGGTGCTGGTGGCGACCGACATCGCCGCGCGCGGCATCGACATCGACCAGCTGCCGCACGTCGTCAACTACGAGCTGCCGAACGTGCCGGAAGACTACGTGCACCGCATCGGCCGCACCGGCCGCGCCGGCGCCAGCGGCGAGGCGGTCTCGCTGGTCTGCCTGGACGAGGAGATCTTCCTGCGCGACATCCAGCGCCTGATCAAGCGCGAGATCCCGGTCGAGGCGATGCCCGGCTTCGAACCGCCGCCGGGCGAGCGCGCCGAGCCCATCGTGCTCGGCCGCATGACGATCGGCGTCGGTGGCACGCGGCGCAACGGTGGCGGCGGCGCGCCGTCGCGCGGCGGGCGCCCGGGCGGCGGCCGGCCGCAAGGCCACGCCGGCGGTGGCCAGGGCGGCAACGGCCAGCGTGCCGGCGGTGGCGGTGCACGCAGCGGTGCGCCTTCCGGCGGTGGCGGCCATGGCCACGGCGGTGGCCGTGCCGCGCAAGGCCCGCGCGGGCCGCGTCGCTGAACGCACGTTTGCGGCGATACCGGGGGGAGTTGGCGCCGCTGAGCGGCGTCGCGCCCCCGGGCTGCCGTATGCTCCCGAGCATTCACAGGGTCTCGGGGGGAGGGCATGAGCCCACGGGTGCGCGTCGCGCACTGCACGGTCGATCTCGGATCGCACAGCGTCCTGCGTGACGGCGAAGCCGCGCGGCTGGGCCCGCGCGCTTTCGACCTGCTCGCCACCTTGGTGGAAGGACGCTCGCGCGTGATCTCGCGTGCCGAGCTGATCGAACGTGTCTGGCCAGGCCCCGCGGTCGACGACCATGCCTTGTCGGCCCAGATCGCGGTGCTGCGCAAGTTGCTCGGCCCCGGCGCGATCAGCACCGTGCCCGGTCGCGGCTACCAGCTGGCCTGCGACGTCGAACTGCTCGCCGACGAGTCCGACCGCGTGGCCGGCCCCTACCGCGTCGCCGAACTGCCGGCCGGGCCGGCGGGCTTCGTCGGCCGCGAGGCCGAGTCGCAGGCGCTGTCGGCCCTGCTGGACAGCAGCCGTCTGACCAGCCTGTGCGGCCCCGCAGGGGTCGGCAAGACCGCGCTCGCGCTGCGGCTGGCGCAGCAACGCCGGCGTGCCGGGCTGACGGTGGTCTGGATCGAGGTCGGCTGCCATTGCGGCGTCGACGAGATCGCGGCTTCGGTGGCCGACCGCCTGGGCGTGCCGCAGACGCGCCACGTCGGCCCGCTGCCGGCGGTGCTGGCCGCGCTGCGCCAGCACCCCGCGCTGCTCGTGCTGGACGGCGCCGAGGCCTGCGCCGCCAGCGTCTATTCGATCGTCGACCAGCTGGCCGGCGCAACCGGCCTGCGCATCCTGGTGTGCTCGCAGGTCGCGCTGCGTCACCCGCAGGAACAGGTGCTGGCGCTGGACGGGCTGGCGATCACGCCGGCCGGCGCGCGCCGCGAGGTGCTGACGCGCTGCGACGCGATGCGGCTCTTTCTCGCCCGTGCCGGGTTCGGTGACGGCCGCGACCTGGACAGGCTTCAGCTCGAGATCGCGCTGCGCGTGTGTCGCCAGGTCGGCGGTTCGCCGCTGGCGATCCGTCTGCTCGCTTCGCGCCTGCGCCGTCTGGGCGCCAACGGCCTGGCGGGCCTGCCTTACCTGAACGACACGGCGCAACCGGCGAAACGCCAGACGCTGCTGGCGACGCTGCAATGGAGTTATGCCCGGCTGTCGCCGCTGGGCCAGTTGCTGCTGCGACGGCTGGCCTGGTGCGTGCGCGGTTTCTCCTTCGAGCTGGCGCTGGCCATCGGCCGCCAGGAGTTCGCCGAGGAGGCCGTGCACGAGGCCCTGGATGCGCTGATCGACTGCGGCCTGATTGGCGCCGAGCCGGGCGAGACGCTGCGCTTTCGCCTGCCCGAGCCGATCCGCCAGTTCGCGATGCTGCAGGAGCCCCAGCCGCCGCTTGCGGCCGCCGTGCATGCCCGGGCGGTGCAGGCGATCTACGCCGACGCCGACGACGCGCGCTACGGCTGCAGCGAGCGCATCTGGCGCCATCGCTACGAGCCCGACCTGGAGAACCTGCTGGCGGCCCTGCGCTGGGCGAGCGCGCACGACGCCGCGCTGGCCTATGCCCTGCTGGGCACGAGCTCGCAGCTCTTCCTGATGACCTACCGGCAGCAGGAATACCGGGATTTCGTCGCCCGCACCGAGGCACTCGCCCCGTCGGCGGCGCTGTCCCCGGTCGAACGTGCGCGCCACTGCCTGGCGCTGGCGCGCGTGCAGTTTTCGGCGCGGGCTTCCACGCCCGAGACCGACGAGCGGGCTTGCGCCGAAGAGGCGCTGGCCTTGTTCCGCGAACTCGGTGACGCGCAGGGCGCGGTCGCCGCGCAGGTGCTGCTCGTCAGCGGGGTCGACTCGCGACCGCAACAGCTGGCCGCGGCCGAGGCCGCGTTGCCGGCGCTGATCGCCGACTGCGGCGAGCACTTCCCGCCGCTGCTGCGGCGCCAGCGCTACCAGGCCGAGTCGATGCTGTGCTCGTTTCTCGGCCGCCCGGCCGACGCCCTGGTCGCCTGCCGCGCCAGCGTGGCGGCGGCGCGCGAGGCCGGCTGGGACTTCTTCATCCGCACCGACCTGTCCAACCTGGCCTACCTGCATCTCGAGGTCGGCGACACCGCCGAGGCCATCCGCATCGGCGAGGAGCTGGCGGCGCTGCACCGCGGCCGCATCGGCCAGCAGGCCTGCTTCGCGCTCGGCAACCACGCCCACGCGCTACTGCAGGGCGGCCGCCTGGCCGACGCACGCGAGGCCCTGCAGCGTTATGCCGAGGTCGCACGCGCCAGCGACTGGGCCTCGTTCGAGGTGCTCAGCGCACAGTTCGCGCTTTTCGCCGCGCGCGAGGGACGGCTGCACGCGGCGGCTTTCCTGCTGGGTTATGCCGACGCCTGTCTCGAACGCGGTGCACGGCGCTTCGCGGCCTACTCGCGTTCGTACGACGCGGCGGCCGAATGCGTGCGTCAGGGACTTTCGCCCGCTGTCGTGGAGCGCTGCCGCCAGGCGGGCGGGGCCGCTGACGCGCACCAGGTCGTCGTCGTCACGCTCGACGAGTCCGACTACGCGCCCTTCGTGCTGCTGGCCGGCGAGAGCTGAGGCGACAAAAGAAAAGGCCCCTCGCGGGGCCTTCGGTGCTCGGTGCGAAAGGCTTATTCGGCGCCGAACTTGTAGTCGGTGCGCGCCTTCTTGCGCAGCTGTTCCTGGTACTGCTGCAGGCTGGCCTGTTCCATGCGCTGCTTGAGCTGGTCCTTGACTTCGTCGAAGGCCGGGAACTGCGCTTCGCGCGTGTCGTCGAGGCGGATGATGTGCCAGCCGAACTGGCTCTTCACCGGCGTCTGCGTCATCTCGCCCTTCTTCAGCGCGACCATCGCCTGGCTGAACTCGGGCACGTAGGCGTCGGCCTTGGCGAAGTCCAGGTCGCCGCCGTTCTCGCCGGAACCCGGGTCCTTGGAGTTCTTCTTCGCCAGTTCCTCGAAGCTGGCGCCGCCCTTGATCTGGGCGATCAGCGCCTTGGCCTCGTCCTCGGTCTCCACGAGGATGTGGCGGGCGTGGTATTCGGTGCCGGCGGCCGAGGCCTTGATCTTGTCGTACTCGGCCTGCGCGTCGGCGTCGGCCACCGGGTGCGTCTTGCGGTAGTTGTCGAACAGCTCGCGGATCAGGATGCTCTGGCGCGCGAGTTCCATCTGCGCCTTGTAGTCGGCGCTGGTGGCCAGGCCCTTCTTCTCGGCTTCCTGGACGAAGATCTCGCGCAGCACGACCTGGTCACGGGCCTGCTGCTGCAGTTCCGGGCCGACCTGCTGACCGGCGCGCGCGGCCTGCTGCAGCAGGGTCTCGACGCGGGCCTTGGGCACGGGCTTGCCGTTGACGATGGCGATGTTCTGCGCCTGCGCAGCCAGCGGCATCAGCAGCGCGGCGGCAGCGGTGGCGAGCGCCGTGCGCACGGCAAAGGACTTCGAGCTCATGGATGGCACTTTCGGATGGGACGCGAGCCGCCCGCGGCGGACGCGACGATGGAGTTGTTCGAGGGGTGTCAGTCCTGCCGGGGCGGCTGCGCGTCGATCGCGAGTGCATGCACGCCCCGTTGGCCCAGAGGGCCGAGGGCATCATACACAAGGCGATGACGGGCCAAGGGCGCCAGCCCGGCGAAGCGCGCACTACGGATGCGCACCTGGAAATGGCCGCCTTCGCGCGCGCCGGCATGGCCGGCGTGGCGGGCGCTGTCGTCGACGACTTCGAGCTCGGTCGGCTCGAGCGCTGCGCGCAGCGCGGCCTCGATCTCGGCGGCGCGGCTCACTGCCGGCCCTCGCGCGGCGCGGCCGGCTCTTCGAGATAACGGCCGAGGTACAGGCCCTGGGCGATCGTGAAGGCGAACATCAGGCCGATGCCGCCGAAGAGCTTGAAGTTCACCCAGGTGTCGGTGCTGAAGCTGTAGGCGACCCAGATGTTGAGCAGGCCCATCGCGGCGAAGAACGCGACCCAGGCGAAGTTCAGCCGGTGCCAGACGCGTTCGGGCAGCACCATCTGCTCGCCGAGCATCAGCTTCAGCAGGTTCTTGCCGGCCAGGAGCGGCGCCAGCCACAACGCGGTGCCCATCGTCCAGTACAGCACGCTGGGCTTCCACTTGATGAAGGTCTCGTTGTGGAACCAGATCGTCAGGCCGCCGAAGACGACGACCAGCACCAGGCTGATCCACAGCATCGCGTCGATGCGCTTGCCGCGCAGCTTGAGCACCAGCACCTGGGCCAGCGTCGCGAGGATCACGACGAGGGTCGCCAGCAGCACCGGCGCCTCCTTGGGCCCGACGACGCCGCCGGAGACCAGCGAGCCGAAGTTGGCGGTGGCGAAATCCGCCGCCCAGTCCGGGTGGCCCTCGGCGAGCTTGAAGCAGGCGAAGAAAAGGACGATCGGCAGGAAGTCCAGCAACAGCTTCATGCAAGGCGGCGGGAACGGTTCATCCCGTGATTGTGCCGGCTGCGAACGGCCCCGGCCGCGAAGCCGTGACGGCAGCGGGCCGATACGGCACCGGGTTTACGCGGATTCGGGCTTGAAATCGATCGCCGCCGAGTTGATGCAGTAGCGCTGGCCGGTCGGCGCCGGGCCGTCCTCGAAGACGTGGCCCAGGTGGGTGCCGCAGCGGCGGCAGCGCACCTCGACGCGCACCATGCCGTGGCTGGTGTCGCGCACCTCCTCGATGACGTCGGCCTCCAGCGGCTGCCAGTAGCTCGGCCAGCCGCAGCCGGCGTCGAACTTGGTCTCGCTGGAGAACAGCGGCGCACCGCAGCCGATGCAGTCGTAGCGGCCGCGACCGGTGTGGTCCCAGTACTTGCCGGTGAAGGGACGTTCGGTGGCCGCGTGACGCGCGACCTGGTACTGCATCGGGTCGAGCTGGGCGCGCCATTCGGCGTCGCTCTTGCGGACCTCGTAGCGCGGGTCGTCGTGCGGATGGGCAGCGGGTTTCTTGTCGAACAGGCTCATGACGAACAGGAGATCTCCAGCTGGCGCGCCCAGTCGGGCGGGAAACCGGCGAGCGCCTCGTGTTCGGGCTGCTCGTCGAACGGATGCTGCAGCACGGCCAGCAGCCGCGAGACCTCGCCGAAGTCGCCGGCTTCGGCTTGACGGATCGCGGTCTCGGCCAGGTGGTTGCGCAGCACGTACTTGGGGTTGCAGCGCTCCATTCGCAAGCGGCGCTCGGCGTCGACGCTGGTTTCGGCACGCAGACGCTCGGCATAACGCAGCGCCCAGGCGTCGAAGGCCTCGCGGTCGAGGAACAGGTCGCGCAGCGCGTCGTGGTTCGCGCCGGGCGTGCTGTCGAAACTCGCCAGGCGGCGGAAGGTGATCGTGTAGTCGGCGCCGTCGGCGGCCATGCGGCGCAGCAGGTCGTCGACCAGCGCACCGTCTTCGGGGCGTTCGTCATGCAGGCCGAGCTTGGCGCGCATCGCCGCTTGCAGCGCGGCCAGGAACTCGCTCTTGTAGGGCTCCAGCGCCGCCACCGCGGCGTCGGGGTCGCCGATCAGCGGCAGCAGCGCCTGGGCCAGCGCGTGCAGGTTCCAGAACGCGACGTTGGGCTGGCGCGCGTAGGCGTAGCGGCCCTGATGGTCGGAATGGTTGCAGACGTGGCCCGGGTCGAAGGCGTCGAGGAAGCCGAAAGGCCCGTAGTCGATCGTCAGGCCCAGCAGCGACATGTTGTCGGTGTTCATCACGCCGTGGCAGAAGCCGACCGCCTGCCACTGGGCGACCAGGCGCGCGGTGCGCCGCGCGACTTCCTCCAGCAGCGCGGCGTAGCGGTTGGCGGCCTCGGCCTGGGCGGGAAAGTAGCGTTCGATCGCCGCGTCGGCCAGCCGCCGCAGCGCCGCCTCGTCGGCCGCGGTGTGGGCGAAGTGCTCGAAGTGCCCGAAACGCAGGAAGCTGGGCGCGACACGCGTGACGACGGCGGCGGTCTCGACGCGTTCGCGGCGCACCGGCAGCGGCGAGCCGACCAGCGCCAGCGCGCGTGTCGTCGGGATGCCCAGCGCGTGCATCGCCTCGGAGCCCAGGTACTCGCGGATGGACGAGCGCAGCACGGCGCGGCCGTCGCCCATGCGCGAGTAGGGCGTGAGGCCGCTGCCCTTCAACTGCAGTTCCAGCGGCCCGAGCGGCGTGTCGGCCTCGCCCAGCAGCAGTGCGCGGCCGTCGCCCAGCTGCCCGGCCCAGACGCCGAACTGGTGGCCCGAATAGACGGTGGCCAGCGTGCCGCCGGCCGGCTGGGCGTTGCCGGCCAGCAGCGCCAACGCGTCGTCGTGCTGCAGCCAGTCCCACCAGCCGAGCTCGCGCGCGAAGACCTCGTTGCGCGCCACCCAGTGGGCCTCGGGCACCGGCTGCGGCGGCTGGGCGACGGCCAGCGGGGCGCCGGCGCGGCGCACGAAACCGTCGTCGCGCCAGCGTGGGCCGTCGGGGAAGATCCGGTCGGGAGCGTTCATCGGATCCATTGTCGGAAGCAGGCGCGCGCCACGCCCGCGCAGGGGCTTCACCGGCGCGGGCCGTTATCGTCACGCCTTCGTGATGGACGCCTCGCACTTCCTCGTCTCGCTGCTCAACGGGCTGTCCGTCGGGCTGCTGCTGTTCCTGCTGGCCTCTGGGCTGACGCTGATCTTCAGCCTGATGGGCGTGCTGAACTTCGCCCACGCCAGCTTCTACATGCTGGGTGCCTACGTCGGCGCCACCGTCGCCGCCGGCGCCGGCTTCTGGGTCGCGCTGGTCGTCGCGCCGCTGGTCGTCGGGCTGGCCGGCGCGGCCTTCGAGCGCTGGGTGCTGCGGCGCGTGCACGCGCAGGGCCACGTCGCCGAGCTGCTCGTCACCTTCGGCCTGGCCTACGTCGTCGTCGAGGCGGTGCAGCTCGTCTGGGGCCGCCAGCCGCTGGCCTTCGAGCCGCCGCTGGCGCTGGCCGGGCCGCTGTTCACGCTGGTGCAGGCGCCGGCCGGGCTGGCGCTGGCCTGGGGCGCCGCGCCCGAGGCCTGCCGTGGCGACGCGGCGCTGGTCTGCACCCAGTTCCCGGCGCTGCGCGCGTTCGCGATGGTGCTGGCGCTGCTGCTGCTGGCCGTGCTGGCGCTGGCGCTGCGCACGACGCGGCTGGGCCTCGTGATCCGCGCCGCGCTGACCCACCCGCAGATGGCGCAGGCGCTGGGCCACGACGTGCCGCGTGTGTTCATGCTGGTCTTCGGCGCCGGCACCGCGCTGGCCGCGCTGGCCGGGGTCGTCGGCGGCGCGATGCGTGTCACCGAGCCCTCGATGGCGCAGGCCGTCGGGCCGGTCGTCTTCGCGCTGATCGTCATCGGCGGGCTGGGCTCGCTGGCCGGGGCCTTCGTCGCCTCGCTGCTGCTGGGCGTGCTGGACTCGTTCGCGGTGGCCAGCGACCGTTCGCTGGCCGACCTGGCCGCCGCGATGCACTGGACGCCGTCGCCCGAGACCGCGGCGCTGGCGCTGTGGAGCGTCAAGCTGTCGCAGGTGGCGGCGATCCTGCCGTACCTGCTGCTGGTGCTGGTGCTGGTGCTGCGCCCGCGCGGCTTGTTCGGCACGCGCGAAGGATGACGGCGCGCCGGCTCCGCGCCGCGTCCGTCTGGGGCGCCTACGCGCTGGCGCTGGCCGGCGCGCCGTGGCTGTTCGACAGCAGCCTGGCGCTGACGCTGCTGTCGCAGATCGGCATCGCCATCGTCGCCTGCCTGGCCTTCAACCTGCTGCTGGGGCAGGGCGGCATGCTGAGCTTCGGCCATGCGGTCTACTCGGGCCTGGGCGCCTACGCGGCGATCCACACGCTGCGCTGGATGGCCGCCGGCGAACTGGCCCTGCCGGTCAGCCTGGTGCCGCTGGTCGGCGGCCTGGGCGGGCTGGCCGGCGCGGCGACGCTGGGCTGGCTGACGACACGCACCGCCGGCACGCCGTTCGCGATGATCACGCTGGGCCTGGGCGAGCTGGTCGCCGCGCTGGCGCTGATGTTCCCGACGGTCTTCGGCGGCGAAGGCGGGCTGAGCGCCGACCGCGTGATCGGCGAGCCCGTCTGGGGCATCAGCTTCGGCCCGGCCTGGCAGGTCTACGCGCTGATCGCCGTCTACTGCTTCGTCTGCACTGCGGCGATGTACGGCTTCACGCTCACGCCGCTGGGACGCATGCTGAACGCCGTGCGCGACAACCCGCTGCGCGCCGAGTTCGTCGGCTACAGCGCACGCCGGGTGCGCTACCGGGCCTTCCTCGTCTCGGGCTTCTTCATGGGCGTGGCCGGCGGGCTGGCGGCGCTGCACTTCGAGATCGTCAGCGCCGAGGTGCTGGGCTCGCTGCGTTCGGGCGCCTACCTGCTGTTCACGGTGCTGGGCGGCAGCGGCTATTTCGCCGGGCCGATCATCGGCGCGGTGCTGATGGTGCTGGCCGGCGTGCTGCTGTCGGCGCTGACCCGCGCCTGGCTGCTGTACCTCGGGCTGGCCTTCATCGCCGTCGTGATGCTCGCGCCCGGCGGGCTGGCCGGTGCGCTGGCGGGCCTGATGCGCGCCGCCGCCGCGGGCGTCCTGCGCCGGCTGTGGGCCGGGCTGGCGGCCTTGATCGTGCTGGCCGTCGCGGCGCTGGCCGGTCTGGCGCTCATCGTCGAGCTGCTGTACCGGCGCCAGCTCGACGCCGCGTCGGGCCCGGCGCTGAACTTCATCGGCCTGCCGCTGAGCGCCGAGTCGGCCGACGCCTGGGTCGGCGCGGCACTGCTGCTGGCCACCGCGGCGGCCTTGTTCGAACTGGCGCGGCGGCAGTTCGCGCCGCAGTGGGCGCAGGAGGGGGCGCGATGACGCCGGCCCTGGAGCTGCGCAGCGTGCAGCGGCGTTTCGGCCGCACCGAGGTCGTGCGCGGCGCCAGCCTGGCCGTGAAGCCGGGGGAGCGCGTCGCGCTGATCGGGCCCAACGGCGCCGGCAAGAGCACGCTGTTCAACCTGATCAGCGGCCAGCTCGCGCCCGATGCCGGCGAGATCCTGCTGAACGGCCAGGCGATCCAAGGCCTGCCGCCTTACGAGATCGTGCGCCGCGGGCTGGCCCGAAGCTTCCAGACCAGCCAGCTGTTCGCGCGCCTGTCGACGGCGGAGAACCTGCGCTGCGCGCTGCTGCACAGCGAGGGTGCCGGCTACGCCTTCTGGCGCCCCGCGCGCCGCCGCGGCCTCGACGAACGCGCCGACGCGCTGCTGGCGATGCTGCGCCTGGAGCACCGCCGCGACGTCCCGGCAGCGCAGCTCGCCTACGCCGAGCAGCGTGCGCTGGAGATCGGCCTGACGATCGCCAGCGGCGCCGGCGTCGTGCTGCTCGACGAGCCGACCGCCGGAATGAGCCGCGAGGCGACGGCCTGGTTCGTCGCGCTGATCCGCCGCGCGAGCGAAGGCCGCACGCTGCTCGTCGTCGAACACGACATGAGCGTCGTCTTCGAGCTCGCCGACCGCATCGCGGTGCTGGTCGACGGCGAAGTCGTCGCCTTCGACACGCCGGCGGCGGTGCGCGCCGACGCACGTGTGCAGCAGGCCTATCTGGGCGCGCTGCCGGCGGCCGGGGAGGGCGCATGCTGACGGTGCGTGGCCTCGAAGCCGGCTACGGCGCGCGTCCGGTGCTGCACGGAGTCGACCTGGACGTCGCGCCCGGCGAGATCGTCGCGCTGCTGGGCCGCAACGGCTCGGGCCGGTCGACGACGGCCAAGGCGCTGATGGGCCTGCTGCCGGCACGCGGCTCGGTGCGCTGGAACGGTGTCGAACTGCTGGGACGACCGGCGCACCGGATCGCGCGTGCCGGCCTGGGCTACGTGCCCGAGAGCCGCGACGTCTTCCCGACGCTCAGCGTCGCCGAGAACCTGCGCCTGGGCGAACGCCCGCGCCCCGGTACCCGGCGCTGGACGGCGACCGAGCTGCTGGCGCGTTTCCCGCGTCTGGCCGAGCGCGCCCAGGCGCCGGCCGGCGTGCTGTCCGGCGGCGAGCAGCAGATGCTGACGCTGGCGCGCACGCTGGTCGGCGACCCCGGGCTGCTGATCGTCGACGAGCCGACCGAAGGCCTGGCGCCGCAGGTCGTCGCCCAGGTGGCCGAACTGCTGGCCGAAGCGCGCCGGCGCGGCGTCGGCGTGCTGCTGGTCGAGCAGAAACTGGCGATCGCGCTGCAGATCGCCGACCGCTGCGTGGTGATGGGCCACGGCCGCATCGTCTTCGCCGGCACGCCGGACACGCTGGCGGCCGACGCCGAAGTGCGGCGCGAGTGGCTGGAGGTCTGAGGGCGTCGGGCCGGATCAGGCGGCCTCGCGTCGGCCGCGGCGCAGCGCCTGCGGCGTGACGCCGAAACCGCGCATGAAGGCTTCGCGCAGGTGGCGCCGGTCGCGGAAGCCGTTCTCGCGTGCGACGACTTCCAGCGGATGACGGCTGCGTTCGATCATCAGCCGCGCTGCTTCGAGCCGCAGGCCTTCGACGGCCTTGGCCGGCGTGCGCCCGGTCTCGGCAGCGAACACGCGGCTGAACTGGCGCGGGCTCAGATGCGCCGCCTCGGCCAGCTCCTCGACGCTGAGCGGGCGGGCGAGGTTGCGGCGCGCGTACTCGAGCGCGGTCTGCACGCGGTCGGACTTGGGCGCCAGCGCCAGCAGCTCGGAGTGCTGCGACTGCCCGCCCGAGCGCTGCTGCTGCATCACCAGCCGGTGCGCCACCGAGCGCGCCAGTTCGGCGCCCAGGTCCTGCTCGACCATCGCCAGCACCATGTCGAGGCCGGCGGTCATGCCGGCCGAGGTCCAGATCGGGCCGTCGGCGATGTGGATGCGCTCGGCGTCGACCTCGACCTCGGGGTACAGGCGCTGCAGGTCCGGCGCGTGCGCCCAGTGCGTCGTCGCGCGGCGGCCCGACAGGACGCCGGCTTCGGCGAGCACGAAGGCGCCGGTGCAGATCGCCGCCACGCGGCGTGCACGCGGCGCGACGCGGCGCACCAGGGCCAGCACCTCGAGTGCCGGCGGCTGCTCCAGCGGCTGCACGACGCCGGTGAAGAGCCAGGTGTCGACCGGGCCCCGGTGCTGCAGCGAGCGTGTGGCGACCGCCAGCCCGCTGGACGAACGCAGCTCGCCGCCGGTGGCCGAATAGTTCTCCAGCGCGTAGACGGGTTCGCCGGCGACCAGGTTGGCGAACTCGAAGACCGATTGCGTCGCCAGCGCCATCAGCTGGAAGCCGTCGCCGAGCACGTAGCCGATGCGGTGCATGGTGCGAATCCTGTCGTGTCCGAAAACAGCACTCTATACGTCATTTGAGACTCGTGCCGGCGTCCCTACGATGCCTGCACTCCCTCAACGCAAGCTCAGCACCATGAAACTCACCGGCAACACCGTCTTCATCACCGGCGCCACCTCCGGCATCGGCCGCGCTCTCGCCGAAGCTTTCCACCGCCTGGGCAACCAGGTCATCGTCGCCGGCCGCCGCCGGGCGCTGCTCGACGAACTGGTCGCCGCCAACCCGGGCATGGACGCCGTCGAACTCGACGTCGCCGACGCGGCCTCGATCCGCCGCGCCGCGCAGCAGGTGATCACGCGCCATCCGTCGCTGAACGTGGTCGTCAACAACGCCGGCATCATGCCCTTCGACGACGCGTCCTCGGGCGCGCTCGACGACGCCCAGGCCGAACTGCTGGTCGACACCAACCTGCTGGGCCCGGTGCGTGTCAGCGCCGCCTTCGTCGAGCACCTGAAGCGCCAACCCGAGGCCTGGATCGTCAACAACAGCTCGGTGCTGGCCTTCGTGCCGCTGGCGGCGACGGCGCTGTATTCGGCGACCAAGGCCGCGGTGCACTCGTACACGCTGTCGCAGCGCTTCATGCTGCGCGACAGCACGGTGCGCGTGCTGGAGATCGCGCCGCCCTGGGTCGACACCGACCTGATCCACAAGAGCGGGGACCCGCGTGCGATGCCGCTGGAAGCCTTCATCGCGCAGACGCTGGACAAGCTGGCCACCGCGACGACCGAGGTGCTGGTCGACGCCGTCGTGCCGCTGCGCGACAACCCGGGCAGCGGCGAGCACACGCTGGTCGAGCAGTTCAACCTGGCGCTGGTCGCCAACCCGATCCCGGTGGCCTGATCATGGCCACCACGATCGACAGGCCGACGCTCAGCGCGCTGCGCGTGCTCAGCCTGGCGTACTTCGTCCAGGCCACCGGGGCGCTGTCGGTGGTCGGGGCGCTGGACGTCATCTCCGCCGAATGGGCGCTGACCGACACACGCAGCGCCTACCTGATCTCGGCCTTCGGCATCAGCTTCGCGCTCGCCGCGCCGCTGCTGCAGGTGGTGTTCGGCCACTGGCGGCGGCGGCGCCAGGTGCTGATCGGCCTGGCGCTGTTCGGTGCCGCCGCGCTGGCGCAGGCGGCGGCACCGGACTACGCCACGCTGCTGAGCGCCCGCGTGCTGATGGGCCTGGGCGCGGGTTTCATCGGCCCGGTGCTGGGCGCGCTGGGCTCCGGGCTGGTCGAGCGGGAGCAGCAGGGGCCGGCGATCGCGACGGTGCTGCTGGGGCTCAGCGTCGCCAGTCTGGCCGGTCTGCCGCTGGCCGCCTGGGCGGCCCACGCCTGGGGCGTGCGGCCCCTGTTCGTCGTCGTCGGCAGCGCCGGGCTGGCGACCGCCTGGCTGATCCGCCGCGCGGTGCCCGACCGCGTGCCCGGCGAGCCCGTCGGCTTGCGCCGCCTGGGCGCGCTGATCGTGCAGCCGCGTGCGCTGGCCGCCTTCCTCGTCGCCTTCTTCATCGCCGCGGCGGTCTACGCCGCGCTCAGCTTCCTGGCGCCGGTCGTGCGCGACGTCTACGGCGCGGGCCCGGGCACGGTGTCGCTGGCGCTGGCGGTGCTGGGCGAGGCCGGCGTGCTGGGCAACCTGTTCGTGACGCGGCTGTCGCGCCGCTTCAGCGCCCAGGCCATGCTCTATGCCGGCATCGCGTTGGCGGTGCTGGCGCTGATCGCCATGCGCTGGGCGCCGCCGCGATTGGGAGCGCTGTTCGCGACGCTGGCGCTGTTCGCCTTCGCCGCCGACCTGTTGTGGCCCAGCCAGCAGCGCCGCATCGTCGAACTGAACCCGCAGCAGCGCGGGCTGGCGCTGGCGCTGACGGCGTCCTTCATCTTCGCCGGCATCGGCTTCGGCTCGGCGCTGGCCGGCTGGATCTATCCGAGCGCCGGTTACGGCGGCGTCACCGCCGCCTCGACGCTGCTGCTGGTGCTGGCCGCGGTCTGCCTGCGCGGGTCGGCCGCGCCGGCCGGGTTCAAGGGCGCAGCGACGCGCGTGTGCCCCCGGTGAGCTGGCGCGCGATCAGCGTGCGCAGCGGCGACGCGACGCTGGCCGCTTTCAGCACCGCGCCGCGCACCAGCTTGGCCGGCGGCGTGTCGTCGGTGAACAGGCGCACGATGGCGTTGGTGCCGAGGTAGATCGGCAGCGTGCGCAAACGGTGCTCGCGTTCGTAGGCCGCCAGCACCGCGGCGTCGCCGAGGTCGCGGCGCTCGCGCGTGGCGCGCGCCAGTTCACGCGCCAGCACCTCGACGCCGTAGAGGCCGAAGTTGTAGCCGTGCGCGGTGACCGGGTGCATGCCGACCGCCGCGTCGCCGACGAGCGCAAAACGCGGGCCGGCGAAACGTGTCGCGTAGGCCGCGACCAGCGGGTAGGCGTGGCGCGGTGCGGCGACGTCCATGCGGCCGAGGCGGCGGTCGAAGTGCTCCTCGACCCGCAGCGCGAAGGCTTCGTCCGACAGCGCCATCCATTCCGGCGCCTGGTCGCTCTTCAGCGTCACGACGGCCGAACTCTGGCGGCCGGCCATCGGCAGGATGGCCAGCGTGTTGCCGTAGCGGAAACACTCGTGCGCGGTGTTCTCGTGGTCTTCCTCGTGGCGCATGCGCACGACGATGCAGGTGCGGCCGAAGTCCAGCATGTGCGCGCCGATGCCGCCCAGGCGCCGCGTCGTCGAGAAGCGGCTGTCGGCGGCGACGACCAGCGGCGCGCGCCAGGCACGGCCGTCGGCCAGGCGCACCGTCGCGCCATGTTCGTCGCGCTGCAGCGCGGTGACCCGCGCGTCGCCGACGATCTCGACACCCGGCGTGGCGGCGGCCGCGGCGTAGGCGGCTTCGCGCAGGCGGTGGTTGGGCACCAGGAAACCCAGCGCCTCGTGGCCATCGGCCTGGCCGTCGAAGGGCAGCACCAGCGGCGAGGCGCCGTTGCGCACCAGCGCGCGCTTCAGCGGCGCGATCTCGTCGGCCGGCAGCCGGTCCCAGTGGCCCAGGCGCTCGAGGATGGCACGCGCGCGGTGCGTCAGCGCGATGTCGCGGCCGTCTTCCGGCGGCGCGACCAGCGACTCGGCGCTGTTCTGTTCGAGCACGGTGCAACGCAGGCCGGCCTGCGCGAGCGCCGCCGCCAGCGCCAGGCCCGCGGGGCCGGCGCCGACGATGGCGACGTCGGTGGTGTGGAAGTCGTTCACGGTCGTTTGAGAGGCGTCAAGGCCCCGAGTGGCCGGCGCACGATATCGGCGCGTCGTCGTCATGGGCTTGACTGAAGTCATGTGGGAGGCGGCGCCGGCCTTTGTCGCCGCAGGGACAGCGCGCCCCGAAACCCGACTCCTAGAATGAAACGACCGTTCGAAACCGAGCCCGACCGAGGTGATTGCCCCTCGGAAACAGGCCCCCAGAAGGAGACATCATGGCCGTCCGTTACGACCTCCACGGCGAGGTCGCCGTGCTCACGCTGGACAACCCGCCGGTCAACGGCCTGGGGCTGGCGACGCGGCGCGAACTGAGCGCCGGCCTCGAACGTGCGCTGGCCGACCCGGCCGTCGTCGCGATCGTCGTCACCGGCGCCGGCAAGGTGTTCTCGGGCGGCGCCGACATCAAGGAGTTCGGCACCGACCGGGCGATCGCCGAGCCCAACCTGCATTCGCTGATCCGTCAGGTCGAGCTGGCGGGCAAGCCGGTGGTCGCCGCGATGCACGGCACCTGCATGGGCGGCGGGCTGGAGCTGTCGCTGGCCTGCCATTACCGCGTCGCCGCGCCGGCCACCAAGGTCGCGCTGCCCGAGGTCAAGCTCGGCCTGCTGCCCGGCGCCGGCGGCACGCAGCGCCTGCCGCGCGTGCTCGACGTCGAGACCGCGCTGAACATGATCGTCTCCGGCGAGCCGGTGGCCAGCGAACTGCTGGCCTCGTTGCCGGGGCAGAAGCTCTTCGCCCAGATCGTCGAAGGCGAGCTGCTGGCCGGCGCCGTGGCCTTCGCCGCCGCCAAGGGCCACGAACACGCCGGCGGCGCGCCGCTGCCGCGGGTGCGCGACCTGAAGGCGCGCCACGCCAACCCCGACGCCTTCTTCCAGTTCGCGCGCAACACCGTCAAGGCGATGGCCCGGCGCTTCCCGGCGCCGGCCAGGTGTGTCGACGCCGTCGAGGCCGCGGTCAAACGTGACATCGACGCCGGCCTGGCCTACGAGCGCGAGCTCTTCATGGCGCTGATGTTCACGCCCGAGAGCCAGGCGCTGCGCCACGCTTTCTTCGCCGAACGTGCGGCCAGCAAGATCCCCGACGTGCCGGAGGACACGCCGCTGCGCCGCATCGCCAAGGTCGGCGTCGTCGGCGCCGGCACGATGGGCGGCGGCATCAGCATGAACTTCCTCAACGCCGGCCTGCCGGTGACGATCCTGGAAACGACGGCCGAGGCGCTGGAGCGGGGTGTCGCGACGATCCGCCGCAACTACGAGGCCCAGGTCAGGAAGGGCAAGCTCAAGGATGACAAGTACCAGCAGCGGATGGCGCTGCTGACGACGACGCTGTCCTACGCCGACCTGGCCGACTGCGACCTCGTCATCGAGGCCGTCTACGAGGACCTGGGCGTCAAGCAGCAGGTCTTCGGCGCCTTGGACGAGGTCGTCAAGCCCGGCGCCATCCTCGCCAGCAACACCTCGACGCTGGACCTGAACCGCATCGCCGGCTTCACCAAGCGCCCGGCCGACGTGGTGGGAATGCACTTCTTCAGCCCGGCCAACGTGATGAAGCTGCTGGAGGTGGTGCGCGGCGAGAAGACGGCCAAGGACGTGCTGGCCACGGTGATGCAGCTCGCCAAGACGATCCGCAAGACGGCGGTGGTCTCGGGCGTCTGCGACGGCTTCATCGGCAACCGCATGATCGAGCAGTACAGCCGCCAGGCCGGTTTCCTGCTGGAAGAAGGCTGCACGCCGCAGCAGGTGGACAAGGCGGTCGAGGCCTTCGGCTTCGCGATGGGCCCGTTCCGCATGGGCGACCTGGCCGGCAACGACATCGGCTGGGCGATCCGCAAGCGGCGCTACGTCGAGCAGCCGCAGATGCGCTACAGCCAGACCGCCGACCTGCTCTGCGAGATGGGCCGCTACGGCCAGAAGACCGGCGCCGGCTGGTACGACTACGCGCCCGGCAAGCGCGACGCGATCCCGTCGCCGGTGGTCGAGGAGATGGTCGCCCAGCACCGCGCGGGCCTCGGCATCACGGCGCGCACGATCTCCGACGACGAGATCGTGCACCGCCTGGTCTACGCGCTGGTCAACGAAGGCGCCAAGATCCTCGAGGACGGCATCGCCAGCAAGGCCAGCGACATCGACATGGTCTACCTCACTGGCTACGGCTTCCCGCTGTGGCGCGGCGGGCCGATGTGCTATGCCGACAGCCAGGGCCTCTTCAACGTCGTGCAGACGATGAAGGCCTTCGGCCGCAACCCGCTGGACGACGCCGGTTTCTGGGAGCCCGCGCCGCTGCTCGCCCGCCTGGCCGCCGAAGGCCGCCGCTTCACCGCCTGAAGCCCCGAACCCGAGGACCGACCATGAGCCAAGCCGTCATCGTCTCCACCGCACGCACGCCGCTGGCCAAGAGCTGGAAGGGCGGATTCAACATGACCCACGGCGCGACGCTGGGGGCTGCGGCCGTCGCCGCGGCCGTGCAGCGCGCCGGCATCGAGCCCGCCGCCGTCGAGGACGTGCTGATGGGCTGCGCCAACCCGGAAGGCGCGACCGGCGCCAACATCGCACGCCAGATCGCGCTGCGTGCCGGGCTGCCGGTCACGACCGCCGGCATGACGATCAACCGCTTCTGTTCCAGCGGCCTGCAGACGATCGCCAGCGCGGCGCAGCGCATCGTCGCCGGCGAAGGCGAGGTCTATGTCGCCGGCGGTGTCGAGAGCATCTCCTGCGTGCAGCAGGAGATGAACCAGCACATGCTGTTCGATCCGGCGCTGAAAAAGAGCAAACCCGAGATCTACTGGACGATGCTGCAGACGGCCGAGAACGTCGCCCGGCGCTACGGCATTTCCAAGGAGCGCCAGGACCGCTACGGCGCGCAGAGCCAGCAGCGTGCCTGCGCGGCGCAGGAGCAGGGCCTGTTCGCCGACGAGATCGTGCCGGTGACGACGGTGGCCGGTGTCGCCGACAAGGTGCTGGGGCTGCGCAGCCGCGAAGTCACGGTCAGCGTCGACGAAGGCCTGCGCCCGGGCACGAGCTACGAAGGCATCCAGGGCATCCGCCCGGCGATGCCCGGCGGCGTGATCACCGCCGGCAACGCCAGCCAGTTCAGCGATGGCGCCGGCGCCTGCGTCGTCGTGCACGAGCGCTACGCCGAGCAGAAGGGGCTGAAGCCGCTGGGGCGTTTCCTCGGTTTTGCGGTCGCCGGCTGCGAGCCCGACGAGATGGGCATCGGCCCGGTGTTCGCGGTGCCCAAGGTGCTGCAGCGCTTGGGGCTGACGGTCGACGACATCGACCTCTGGGAACTCAACGAAGCCTTCGCCGTGCAGGTGCTGTACTGCGCCGACCGGCTGGGCATCCCGATGGAGCGGCTCAACGTCAACGGCGGCGCGATCGCGATCGGCCACCCCTACGGCGTCAGCGGCCAGCGCCTGACCGGCCACGCGCTGATCGAAGGCCGGCGCCGCGGCGCCAAACGGGTCTGCGTGACGATGTGCATCGGCGGCGGCATGGGCGCGGCCGGCGTGTTCGAGGTGCTGTGAGCCTGCGCGAGCACCTGGACGTCCTGCTGCACGACTGGCTGGACGTCGACACGCTGTTCACCCGCGACCGCCACGCCGAGCACTCGCGCGAGACCGTCGGCGCGGTGCTCGACCTGGCCGAGCGCATCGCCGCCGAACGTTTCGCGCCGGCAAACCGCCGCGCCGACGTCGAGGAGCCGCGTTTCGACGGCGAACGAGTGCACCTGCCCGAGAGCACGCACGCCGCGGTCGCGGCCTATGTCGAGTCGGGGCTGCTGGCGGCCTCGCAAGACGAGGAGTTCGGCGGCCTGCAACTGCCGTGCGTCGCCGAGATGGCGGCCAATGCCTTCTTCAGCCAGGCCAGCGTCGCGATCGCCGGCTACGCGATGCTGACCACCGGCAACGCCAACCTGATCGCCGCGCACGGCACACCGGCGCAGCGCGAGACCTTCGCGCGCCGGCTGTTCGCCGGCGAGTGGTTCGGCACGATGTGCCTCAGCGAGCCGCAGGCCGGCTCGTCGTTGTCGGACGTCGCGACCCGCGCCGAGCCCGACGGCCCCGGCCACGAGGCCGATGCGCTGGGCCCACGCTACCGGCTGCGCGGCCACAAGATGTGGATCTCCGGCGGCGAGCACGAGCTGGCGGCCAACATCGTGCACCTGGTGCTGGCCAAGATCCCCGACGAAACCGGCCGATTGCCGCCGGGCGTCAAGGGCCTGTCGCTGTTCATCTGCCCGAAGTTCCTGCCCGGGCCCGACGGCCGGCCGGGCCGGCGCAACGACGTCGCGCTGGCCGGGCTGAACCACAAGCTGGGCTACCGCGGCACGACGAACACGCTGCTGAACTTCGGCGAGCACGACGGCGCCGTCGCCTGGCTCGTCGGCCGCCCCGGCGACGGCCTGCGCTGCATGTTCCACATGATGAACGAGGCACGCATCGGCGTCGGCCTGGGCGCGGTGATGCTGGGCTGGGCCGGCTACGAGGCGAGCCTGGAGTACGCACGCCAGCGCCCGCAGGGCCGGCCGCTGGGCGCCAAGGACGCCGCGCAGCCGCAGGTGCCCATCCTGCGCCACGCCGACGTGCGCCGCATGCTGCTGGCGCAGAAGAGCTATGTCGAAGGCGGGCTGGCGCTGTCGCTGTACTGCGCTCGCCTCGTCGACGAGGCGCGCACCGGCCTGCCCGAGGCCGCGGCCGACGCGCGCCGGCTGCTGGAGCTGCTGACGCCGATCGCCAAGAGCTGGCCCAGCGAGTGGTGCCTGGAGGCCAACTCGCTGGCGATCCAGGTGCTGGGCGGCTGCGGCTACACACGCGATTTCCCGGTCGAGCAGTACTGGCGCGACAACCGCCTGAACATGATCCACGAAGGCACGCACGGCATCCAGGCGCTGGACCTGCTGGGCCGCAAGGTGCTGGCCGACGGCGGCGCGGCGCTGAAGCTGCTGGCGACCCGCATCGACGCCACGGCGCAGCGTGCCGGCCAGGTGGCCGGGCTGGCCGAAGCCGGCGTCGCGCTGGCCGGTGCGCTGCAGCGCCTGGGTGCGGCGACCCGTTCGGCCTGGGCCACCGGGGACGCCGAGGCGGCGACGGCCAACGCGACGCCGTATCTGCAAGCTTTCGGCCACGTCGTCGTCGCCTGGCTGTGGCTGGATCTGGCCGTGGCGACCGGCGCCTCGCGCCCGGGCACACTGGCGGCCACACGTTACTTCTACGCCTACGAGCTGCCCAAGATCGACGCCTGGCTGGCGCCGGTGGCGCGGCGCGAGGCGCTGGTGCGTGAACTGGACGATTCCTGTTTCTGACCGAGGACCGAACGATGGCTGTACGACACCTGGTGATGTGGACCCTGAAGGACAAGGCCGATGCGCCGCGCTTCAAGGCCGAGCTCGATTCCTGCGCGGCGCTGGTGCCGGGCATGCTGCACTTCCGCGCCGCGATCGCCGAGCCCGGCTTCGAGGCCAACGTCGACGTGCTGCTCGACTCCACCTTCGCCGACGCCGCCGCGCTGGACGCCTACCAGAATCACCCGCATCACCAGACGGTGGCCAAGATCCTGGGCACGCTGCGCCAGACGCGCCACGTGCTCGACTACACCACGGAGGGCTGATGAGCACGCCGGTGATGGACCTCTTCCGCCTGGACGGGCGTGTCGCGCTCGTCACCGGCGGCTCGCGCGGCCTGGGGCTGCAGATCGCCGAGGCGCTGGGCGAAGCCGGCGCCAAGCTCATGCTGAGCTCGCGCAAGGCGGCCGACCTGGAGGAGGCCGTCGCCCACCTGGCCGAGCGCGGTATCGACGCGCGCTGGGTCGCCGGCGACGCCAGCCGCCCCGAGGACGTGCAGCACGTCGTCGACGAGACGCTGCAGCGCCTGGGGCCGATCGACATCCTCGTCAACAACGCCGGCGCCACCTGGGGCGCGCCGGCCGAGGAGCACCCGCTCGACGCCTGGGACAAGGTCATGGACCTGAACGTGCGCAGCCTGTTCCTGTTCTCGCAGGCGGTAGCGCGCGCCAGCATGATCCCGCGCCGATCGGGGCGCATCGTCAACGTCGCCTCGATCGCAGGGCTGGCCGGCAGCCTGAACATGAAGTTCATCGCCTACGGCACGAGCAAGGGCGCGGTGGTCAACTTCACGCGCACGCTGGCCGGCGAATGGGGCCGCCACGGCATCAACGTCAACGCGCTGGCGCCGGGTTTCTTCCCAAGCCGGATGACACGCGGCACGCTGGAAGCGGTGGGCGAACAGCGCCTGGCCGCCGCGGCGCCGCTGGGCCGCATCGGCGACGACGACGATTTGAAGGGCGCCGCACTGCTGCTGTGCAGCCCGGCGGGCAAACACATCACGGGCCAGGTGCTGGCGGTGGACGGCGGTGTCAGCGCCGTGCATGCCGGTTAGGACCCAAGGAGACATTGATGAACAACCAGCAGATCGTGCTCGCCTCGCGCCCGCAAGGCGAAGCGACGGCCGCCAACTTCCGCCTCGTCGAGGCGCCGCTGCCGGCGCTGGCCGAGGGCCAGGTGCTCGTGCGCCACCACTACCTGAGCCTGGACCCGTACATGCGCGGCCGCATGAACGACGCCAAGAGCTACGCCGCGCCGCAGCCGCTGGGCGAGGTGATGATCGGCGGCACCGTCGGCGAGGTCGTCGACTCGCGCCACCCCGGCTACGCCGCCGGCGACGCGGTCGTCGGCATGGGCGGCTGGCAGCTTTATTCGGTGGTCGACGGCGGCGCGGCCGGCATGCTGCGCAAGGTCGACACGCGGCTGCCGCTGTCGGCCTACCTGGGCGCCGTCGGCATGCCGGGCGTCACCGCCTGGTACGGACTGGTGCGCATCATCGCGCCGAAGGCCGGGCAGACGGTGGTCGTCAGCGCCGCCAGCGGCGCGGTCGGCAGCGTCGTCGGCCAGCTCGCCAAGGCGCGCGGCTGCCGTGTCGTCGGTTATGCCGGCGGCGCGGCCAAGTGCGCCTACGTCGTCGATGAACTGGGCTTCGACGCCTGCATCGACTACCGCGAACACGCCGACGCACGCTCGCTGGCGCGTGCGCTGCGCGACGCGGCGCCCGACGGTGTCGACGGCTGCTTCGAGAACGTCGGCGGCGCGGTGATGGACGCGACGATGCTGCGAATGAACGCCTTCGGCCGCATCGCGCTGTGCGGAATGATCGCCGGCTACGACGGCCAGCCGATCCCGATGACGTGGCCGCAGCTCATCCTGCAGTCGCGGCTGACGGTGCAGGGCTTCATCGTCAGCGAGCACATGGGCGACTGGCCCGAGGCGCTGCGCGAGCTGGCGGCGGGGGTGGCCGGCGGCACGATCAAGTACCGCGAGAGCGTCGCCGACGGCCTGGCGGCGGCGCCCGAAGCCTTCCTCGGCATGCTGAAGGGCCGCAACTTCGGCAAGCAGCTGGTGAAGCTCGTCTGATGCGCTGGCACTGGCATCGCTGGAGCGCGCTGAGCGCCGACGACGTCTACGAGCTGCTGGCGCTGCGCGCGCGCGTCTTCGTCGTCGAGCAGACCTGTCCGTATCTGGACCCGGACGGCCTGGACCGCCAGTGCTGGCATCTGCTGGGCCGCGACGACGCCGGCGTGCTGCAGGCCTATCTGCGCGTCGTCGACCCGGGCCTGAAGTACACCGAGCCGGCGATCGGCCGCGTCGTCACCGCGCCCGAGGCGCGCGGCAGCGGCCTCGGCCGGGCGCTGATGGCCGAAGGCGTCGCGCGCACGCTGGCGGCGTGGCCGGGGCAGGGCGTCCGCATCAGCGCCCAGGCCCATCTGGAACGCTTCTATGCCGGCCTGGGCTTCGAGCCGGTCGGCGAGCCTTACCTCGAAGACGACATCCCCCACCTCGAAATGCTGCTGAGGAGCCCCCGATGAACACCGACTGGCAGGGCCGCGTCGCGGTCATCACCGGCGCCGCGAACGGCTTCGGGCTGGAGACCGCACGCATCGCCGCCGCACGCGGCATGAAGATCGTCGCCGCCGACCTGCAGGCCGCCGCGCTCGACGCCGCGGCCGAGGAACTGCGTGGCCGCGGCGCCGAGGTGCTGCCGTTCCGCCTGGACGTCGCCAAGGCCGCCGATGTCGAGGCGCTTGCCGCGGCCACCTTCGAGCGTTTCGGCACGCCGCACTTCGTCTTCAACAACGCCGGTGTCGGCGCCGGCGGGCTGATCTGGGAGCAGTCGGCACGCGACTGGGAATGGGTGCTGGGCGTCAACCTGATGGGCGTGGCGCACGGCGTGCGCGTCTTCGTGCCGGCGATGCTGGAAGCGGCGAAGGCCGACACCGGCTACCGCGGCCACGTCGTCAACACCGCCAGCATGGCCGGCCTCGTCAACATGCCCAACATGGGCGTCTACAACGTCAGCAAACACGCCGTCGTGGCGCTCAGCGAGACGCTGTACCAGGACCTGTCGCTGGTCGCCGAACGGGTGCACGCCCACGTGCTGTGCCCGTTCTTCGTGCCCACCGGCATCCACGAGAGCGGCCGCCACCGCCCGGCCGAACTGGCCACCGACGGCCGGCCGACGCGCAGCCAGATGGTCGCCCAGGCGATGATGGAAAAAGCCGTCACCGGCGGCAAGGTCAGCGCCGCCGACGTCGCGCAGTGGGTCTTCGAAGCGATGGACGAAAACCGCTTCTACGTCTTCAGCCACCCGCAGACGCTGGGCTCGGTGCGCCAGCGAATGGAAGACCTCGTCGCCGGGCGCAACCCCAGCGACGCCTTCGCCGACCGGCCCCAGGTCGGCGAGCAGCTTCGCGCGGCGTTGCGCGGCCGCGGCTGAGCGCCAGCGGTTACAGTCCTGGCGCCGGCATGGTGCCGGCACACGTCTTCAGGGCGGGGTGGAACTCCCCACCGGCGGTAGGCGGCTCCGGCCGCGAGCCCGCGAGCGCCCGGCGCGAGCCGGGGTCAGCAGACCTGGTGCGAAGCCAGGGCCGACGGTCACAGTCCGGATGAAAGAAGACGTGCCGCTTTGCCGCGCCCGGCTCCGGCTGGTCGCGGCGTGGCGGCGCGCAGGCGTCCCTGGAACGTCTCCATCCCACTCGAAGGAGCGTCTCCACATGAATCAATCTGTCCACACCCCGGCGCTGGCCGGTCCTCCGTCCACGCTGCGCCAGCGGCTGGCTGCCGCCGCGGCGGCGATGCGAGCCGGGCGCCCGGTGCTGCTCGTCGACGACGACGATCGCGAGAACGAGGCCGACCTGATCGTCGCCGCCGAACACCTCACCGAGGCGACGATGGCGATGCTGATCCGCGAATGCAGCGGCATCGTCTGCCTGTGCCTGCCGCCTGAAACCATAGCGCGGCTGCGGCTGGCGCCGATGGTCGTGCACAACGGCAGCCGCCACGGCACGGCTTTCACCGTGTCGATCGAAGCGCGCGACGGCGTCACGACCGGCGTCAGCGCCGCCGATCGGCTGACGACGGTGCGCGCCGCCACCGCGCCCGGGGCCGGTGCCGACGCGCTGGTCAGCCCCGGCCACGTCTTCCCGCTGCGGGCCGAAGCCGGCGGCGTGCTGCAGCGGCGCGGCCACACCGAAGGCGCGATCGAACTCTGCGACCTGGCCGGCCTGCAACGCGCCGCGGTGCTCTGCGAGCTGATGAACCCCGACGGCAGCATGGCGCGTGGCGCCCAGATCGAGGCTTTCGCCGCGCTGCACGGGCTGCCGACGCTGTCCATCGAGGACCTCGTGCAGTGGCGCCAGGGGAGGGCCGATGGCTGATCGCCTGGCCGTCGTCATCGGTGCCGGCCCGGCCGGGCTGATGGCCGCCGAACGCCTGGCCGCCGCCGGGCACCGTGTCGAGGTCTTCGACGCGATGCCCTCGGCGGGGCGCAAGTTCCTGCTCGCCGGCAAGGGCGGGCTGAACCTGACGCACTCCGAGCCCTACGAACGTTTCGTCGCGCGCTACGGCCCGGCGGCCGGCTGGATGGCGCCGCGGCTGCAGGCTTTCGGCGCCGACGCGCTGCGCGCCTGGGCCGCCGGGCTCGGCGTGTCGACCTTCGTCGGCACCTCGGGCCGCGTCTTCCCGGCCGAGATGAAAGCCGCGCCGCTGCTGCGCGCCTGGCTGCACCGGCTGCGTGCGGCCGGTGTCGTCTTCCAGATGCGCCACCGCTGGACCGGCTGGAGCGACGACGGCGCGCTCGCCTTCGACGGCCCGGCCGGGCCGGTGACGCGCCGCGCCGACGCGACGGTCCTGGCGCTGGGCGGCGCCAGCTGGCCGCGCCTGGGCAGCGACGGCGCCTGGTGGCCCTGGCTGGCGGCGCGTGGCGTCGAGCTCGCGCCGCTGGCGCCGTCCAACTGCGGTTTCGATGTCGCCTGGAGCGAGTTCCTGCGCACGCGCCACGCCGGCGAGCCGCTGAAGTCGGTGGCCATCGCCTTCGGCGGCGAGCGCCGCCCGGGCGAGTTCGTGCTGACCGAGACCGGCGTCGAAGGCAGCCTGGTCTACGCCTTCTCGGCCGCGCTGCGCGATGCGATCGCGCGCGACGGCCGCGCGGTGTTCGAACTCGACCTGCTGCCGGCGCGGCCGCTGGAGTGGGTGCGGCGCGAACTGGCGCACCCGCGCGGCAGCCGCTCGCTGGCCTCTCACCTGAAGTCGCGGCTGAATCTGGGCGGCGTGAAGACCGCGCTGCTGTGGGAGCTGGTGCCCAAGGCCGAGCAGCACGACGTCGACAAGCTGGCCGCGGCGATCAAGGCCTTGCCGGTGCCGGTGACGGCGCCGCGGCCGATCGCCGAGGCGATCAGCAGCGCCGGCGGCGTGCGCCTCGGCGCCGTCGACGACGGCCTGATGCTGCAGGCGCTTCCGGGTGTCTTCGTCGCCGGCGAGATGCTCGACTGGGAGGCGCCGACCGGCGGTTATCTGCTGACCGGCTGCGTTTCGACCGGGCTCGCGGCGGGCGACGGCGCAGCGCGCTGGCTGTCGCGCTGAGCGCCCGCACCGGCCGTGGGCGCACCGGCGTGGGGCCGGTGGCCGGCCTTTAAACTGCGCGCCTTTCGCATTCCTGGACTTTGCTTTTGGACAAGATCGTTCTGCAGATCGCCGCCGAACTGAAGGTTCGCCCGGCGCAGGTGCTGGCCGCGGTCGAACTGCTCGACGGCGGCGCCACGGTGCCGTTCATCGCCCGTTACCGCAAGGAGGCGACCGACGGCCTCGACGACGTCCAGCTGCGTGAACTGGAGGCCCGCCTGGCCTATCTGCGCGAGCTGGAGGAGCGCCGCGCCGCGGTGCTCAAGAGCATTGACGAACAAGGCAAGCTGACGCCCGAACTGCGCGCCGCCATCGAGGCCGCGCCGACCAAGCAGGAACTGGAAGACCTCTACCTGCCGTACAAGCCGCGCCGCCGCACCAAGGGCATGATCGCGCGCGAAGCCGGCCTCGAGCCGCTGGCCGACAAGCTCTTCGCCGACCCGACGCTGGAGCCGCTGGCCGAGGCCGCCGCCTTCATCAACGCCGACGGCGGTTTCGCCGACGCCCACGCGGTGCTCGACGGCGTGCGCGACCTGCTCGCCGAACGCTGGGCCGAAGACGCGGTGCTGGTCGGCCAGCTGCGCGAATGGCTCTGGGCCGAAGGCCTGTTCCAGAGCAAGCTGGTCGACGGCAAGGACGGCAACCACGCCGACGCCGCCAAGTTCCGCGACTACTTCGATTACGCCGAGCCGATCCGCACCGTGCCCAGCCACCGCGCGCTGGCCGTGTTCCGCGGCCGCACACAGGAATGGCTGGACGCCAAGCTGGTGCTCGACGAGGAGCTCGTGCCCGGCCAGCCGTCACGCGCCGAAGGCCGCATCGCGCGCCACCTGGGCTGGAGCCACGCCAAGCGCCCGGCTGACGACCTGATCCGCAAGACCGTCGCCTGGACCTGGAAGGTCAAGCTCTCGCTGTCGCTGGAACGCGACCTGTTCTCGCGCCTGCGCGAGGAAGCCGAGGCCGTGGCGATCAAGGTCTTCGCCGACAACCTGCGCGACCTGCTGCTGGCCGCACCGGCCGGCAAGCGTGTCGTGATGGGCCTGGACCCGGGCATCCGCACCGGCGTCAAGGTGGCCGTCGTCAGCGACACCGGCAAGGTGCTGGACACCTCCACCGTCTACCCGCACGAGCCGCGCAACGACTGGGAAGGTTCGCTGCACGTGCTCGGGCGCCTGGTCGCGACGCATGGCGTCAACCTGATCGCGATCGGCAACGGCACCGCCAGCCGCGAGACCGACAAGCTGGCCGCCGACCTGATCAAGCGCATCCGCCAGATGGCGCCCGACGTCCAGATCGACAAGGTCGTCGTCAGCGAAGCCGGCGCCTCGGTCTATTCGGCCAGCGAGTACGCGAGCAAGGAGCTGCCCGAGCTGGACGTCAGCCTGCGCGGCGCGGTCAGCATCGCGCGCCGGCTGCAGGACCCGCTGGCCGAGCTGGTGAAGATCGACCCGAAGAGCATCGGCGTCGGCCAGTACCAGCACGACGTCAACCAGAGCGGGCTGGCGAAGTCGCTGGACGCCGTCGTCGAGGACTGCGTGAACGGCGTCGGCGTCGACCTGAACACCGCGTCGGCGCCGCTGCTGGCGCGCGTGTCGGGGCTGTCGCCGGCCGTGGCGGCGAGCATCGTGCGCTGGCGCGACGCGCACGGCGCCTTCCGCAACCGCCAGCAGCTGCTGGAGGTGTCGGGCCTGGGCCCGCGCACCTTCGAGCAGGCCGCCGGTTTCCTGCGCATCCGCGCCGGCGACAACCCGCTGGACCTGACCGGCGTGCACCCGGAGACCTATCCGGTCGTGCAGAAGATGCTCAGCGCCACCGGCCGACCGGTGCAGGAGCTGATGGGCCGCGCCGAGGTGCTGCGCACGCTGAAGCCCGAACTCTTCGCCGACGAGAAGTTCGGCGCCATCACCGTCAAGGACATCCTGGCCGAGCTGGAGAAGCCGGGGCGCGACCCGCGGCCCGACTTCACGGTGGCGCGCTTCAACGAAGGCGTCGAGGACATCAAGGACCTGCAGCCGGGCATGGTGCTCGAAGGCACGGTCAGCAACGTCGCCCAGTTCGGCGCCTTCGTCGACCTGGGTGTGCACCAGGACGGCCTGGTGCACGTCAGCCAGCTGTCGAACAAGTTCGTCAACGACGCGCGCGAGGTCGTGAAGACCGGCCAGACGGTCAAGGTGCGCGTGCTCGAGGTCGACCTGGCACGCAAGCGCATCTCGCTGACGATGAAGCTGGATGCGGCGCCGCGCCCGGCAGGCGAACGGGGCGGCAACGCCTACCGGCCTGCGGGACGCGACGAACGTGCGCGCGGCGGCGGCCAGTCCGCCGCGCAGCAGCAGGGTCAGGGCGCGATGGCCGCGGCCTTCGCCAAGTTGTCGACCAAGCGCTCGTAACGCTCCTGGCTCTCGGCGCGCTGGACGGCGTCCAGCGCGCGGCGGCGGATGTCGTCGTCGATGCGCGCCGCCGGCCGGTAGCTGGCGTCGAAGCGCATCGCCACCGGGCGGGTCTCCAACTGCACCTGCGGCACGCTGATCGGCGACGAACGCATCAGCGCGAAGATCTCGCGCTCGGCCTGCATCGCCGGCGACAGCTGCGGCGTGATGCCGGTCTGCGGCAGCGTCACGAACACCGCCAGCGCCGCGACGCCGGCGGCCATCACCGCACGCGGGCGACCGAAGGCCGCGGCGGCACCGCGCGCGGCGTTGATGACCGGCGGCGGCAGCGGCACGAGGTCGGCGAAGCCGCGGTTCTCGGCGGCGCGTGCCACCGGGCGCGGGGGCTCGCGGTCTTCCGGCGTCACCAGCAGGCCGGCGCGGCGCACCGCGCGGCCGACGGCCTCGCTGCCGGTCAGCACCGTGAACGGCACCGCCAGCAGCAGCGGCACGACCAGCGGCGCCAGGTGCCAGACCCCGATCTCGCCGCTGCGCTGCCCCAGCACGGCCAGCGCCAGCAGCGGCAGCGACATCAGGCCGATGCTGACGGCGGCGTCACGCCAGGCGACGGTGCCGGCCTGCCGCGGCGGCGACTTCCATTCGAGCTTCAGCCCGGTCAGCGCGCCGATGACGAAGGTCGTGTGGGCGAGCATGCGCAGCGGCGCCTGGATCGCCGAGGCCAGCAGTTCGAGCGTCGAGCTGAGGATCAGCGCGGCGGCGCCACCGAAGCGGCGCGCCTCGCCGCCAGCCAGCACCGCGACGACGCCCAGCACACGCGGCATCAGCAGCAGCACCGCGGTCATCACCCAGAGCACCACCGCGCTGTCGTGGCTCATGCGCGGCGCGTCCATCAGCGTGCCGAGCACGACGAAGCTGATCCACAGCGGCGCGATCGCGTACGACAGCGCGCCGGTGACGAACATCGCGCGGTGCGCCGGGCGCCAGCCCGGCTCGGCCACCAGGCGCGCGTTCTGCAGGTTGCCCTGGCACCAGCGGCGGTCACGCTGCAGCTCGGCCAGCAGGTTGGGCGGGTACTGCTCCCAGGAGCCGTCGAGCTGCGGTGCCAGCCAGACCTCGTAACCTGCGCGGCGCATCAGCGCCGCCTCGACGAAGTCGTGCGACAGGATCTCGCCGGCCAGGCCGCCGCGGCCCGGGATCGGCGCCAGCGCGCAGTGCTTCATGAAGGCTTCGACGCGGATGATCGCGTTGTGGCCCCAGTAGTGCGACTCGCCGAGCTGCCAGAAGGCCATGCCCAGCGAGAACAGCCGGCCGGTGACGCGCGTGGCGAACTGCTGCAGCTGCGAGTGCAGCGTGTCCTGCGCACGCGCCGTCGGCAGCGACTGCACGATGCCGGCGCGCGGGTTCTCTTCCATCAGCCGCACCATGTCGACGAGCGTGCGACCGCTCATCGTGCTGTCGGCGTCGAGCACGACCATGTAGCGGTACTGCGATCCCCAGCGGCGGCAGAAGTCGGCGACGTTGCCGGCCTTGCGCTTGGTGCGCCGGCGGCGCCAGCGGTAGAAGACACGCGCGCCGCCGTCGACCTCGCTATCGCCCAGCATCGTGCGCAGCCGCTCCCAGGCGGCAAGCTCGGCTTCGCGCAGCTTCGGGTTGGCGGTGTCCGAGAGCACGTAGATGTCGAACAGCGACAGCGCCCCGGTGGCGGCGAGCGACTCGCAGGTCGCGCGCAGGCCGCCGTAGACGGTGGCGATGTCCTCGTTGCAGATCGGCATGATCACCGCGGTGCGTGCGCCGCGGTCGATCGGCGCGTGCGGGCGCTTGAGCGTCAGCGCGTGCGGGTCGCCGCGCAGCATCACCCAGCCGCCCATCAGCGCGGTGACGAAGCCGATCGCCACCCAGGCGAAGAGCAGCGTCTGCAGCAGGGCCTGGGGCCACGGCGTGCCGTCCGGGGTCAGCGACCAGGCGGCGACGGCGAAGGCCGCCACCAGCGCTAGCAGCAGCCGGCGGCGCGCGATCGCGGCGGCCAGCCAGGGCGTGGCGCGGGGCGTGCCGCCGTAGCGCATACCGGGCATCGCGGCGAACAGCAGGCCGCGCAGGAAACCGAACCAGGGGTGCGGTCGCATCGGCGAACGCACGACCGGGGGTGCGGTGCGTAGAGTGGTTTTCATTGGGGTGCGAGGGCGTAGGACCAGGTTTCGGACAGCGTGCGGTCGCCCAGGCGCAGGAACGCACGCAGTTCGAGGGCGCGGCCGGGATCGGCGCGCTCGACATCGATCGAGACACGCCAGCCGCCACGCGCCGGATTCGGATAAGCGACCGCGCGCAGCGCACGCGCGTTGTCGTTGCCGCTGACGACCGCTTCGACGGCGGCATCGGCAGGCAGCTCGGCCAGCGCCGGGCCGTCGAAGTCGAGGTGGAACTGCAGGCGCTGCGCCGGGATCGGCGTTTCTCGGTAGCCGTGGCCCAGGCGCGTCTGCACGACGCGCGCGCCCGGCGGCTGTGTGGCGGCGTCGGCGGCCCAGTGCATGCGCCAGCCGATGGCAATCGGCTGTCCCGGGGGCGGCAGCTTCTGCGGCACCCAGTAGGCGGCGATGTTGTCGTGGGTCTCGTTGGGCGTGTGGAACTGCAGCAGCTCGACGCGGCCGGCGCCCCAGTCGCCCAGCGGCTCGATCCAGACGCTGGGCCGGCGCTCGTAGGCGGCTTCGAGGTCTTCGTAGCTCGCGAAGCTGCGGTCGCGCTGCTGCAGGCCGAAGCCGCGTGGCGACTTCAGCGCGAACGAGGTGACGAAGGCGCCCTTCGGATTGGACAGCGGGCGCCAGATCCACTCGCCTTCGCCGGTGGCGATCTGCAGGCCGTCGGAGTCGTGCACCTCGGGGCGGTAGTCGTCGGCCACCGGCTGGTTCTCGCCGTGCAGGAACATGCTCGACAGCGGCGCGATGCCCAGTGTCGCGACGGGCGCGCGCAGCCACAGCCGCGCCTGCACGTCGACCACCGTCGTCGCGCCGGGCTTGACGTCGAACTGGTAGGCGCCGGCCACGCGCGGGCCGTCGAGCAGGGCATACAGGCGCAGCGTCTGCGCGCCCGGCGCCGGGCGTTCGAGCCAGAAGGCGGTGAAGGCCGGGAACTCCTCGCCGTTGCCGCCCGTGGTGTCGACCGCCAGGCCGCGCGCCGAGACGCCGTAGCGCTGGCCGGCCCCCAGCGCGCGGAAGTAGCTGGCGCCGAGGAAGACGATCAGCTCGTCCATCACCTTCGGCGTGTTCAGCGCGTGGTGCACACGCAGCCCGGCGATGCCCGAGACGACTTCGGAAGGCGGCAGTACGCCTTCGTCGCTGAAGGCCGAGTGCGGGATCTCCAGCGGCCGGGCTTGGCCGTCGACGATCTCCATCAGCTTCAGCGGCCGGGTGAAGCCGCGGCCGACGTGGAAGAACTGCAGCTCGAAGGGCAGGGCGTCGGCGCGCCACAGGCCCTGGTCGGGGCGGAAGCGGACCTTGCGGTAGTCGTCGTAGCTCAGCTGCGCGAGCGCGGCCGGCAGCGGCGCTGGCTCCTGGTAGGGCCGGCGCGACAGCGCCTCGGCTTCGCGGGCCACGTCGTCGAGACCGAAGGCCTTCGAGGCCGCGGCGGTGGCGGAGAAGGTCGAGAAGGCGACCACGAGGGTCGTCAGGGCACGCAGCAGGCCGCTGCGGCGCATCAGGGGCGTCGCATCAATTCGCATTGCCTTGGAACATAGGGCCGCGGCTTCGGCGCGTCGCGGGGCGCGGGGGTATCGGACGGTGAGCGTTGGCAACAAGTCCTGGCCTAGCATCGTGGCCATGCGTGCTTTGCAACTCTTCGCCGGGCCACGGGCGCGGCGCGCGCTTCAGGAACGAGGCCTGCGCGCGGCGGACGTGAGGGTGGTGCCGGGGGCTGCGGGCGGCCCCAAGGGCCTGGTGTTGAACCCGCTGGACCGTTTCATCTTCGGGCATTGGTTGCGCGATGCGAAGCAGACGGTGCACCTTCTCGGCGCATCGATCGGCTCCTGGAGACTTGCTTCGGCCTGCCTGCCCGACGCCGACGAGGCGCTGGCAACCATGGCCGAGGACTACATCACTCAACACTACGAGCACGAACCGGGCCGCCCTCCAACGAAGCGGCAGGTCAGTGAAACATTCGGACATACGGTCAACGCACGACTGGGCGTTCGCGCTGACGAGGTCTTGTCACATTCTCGTTTTCGGCTGCACGTCTTCACCAGCCGCGGCCGCCATCTGCTGGGCCGGGAAGGGCGCTGGCGGACGCCTCTGGGCTATGCCGGCGCCTTCGTCGCCAACGCTGCCAGCCGGCGCGCGCTGGGCGGCTGGATCGAGCGTGTCGTCTTCAGCGATCCGCGCGAGCCGCTGCCGTTCGCACTGTCGGACTATCCGAGCCGCGTCTGCGCGCTGACCCCGGACAACCTCGCGCCGGCGGTGCTGGCGAGCTGCTCGATCCCGTTCTGGCTCGACGCCGTGCACGACGTGCCGGGCGGCCCGCGTGGCGCCTACTGGGACGGCGGCATCACCGACTACCACCTGCATCTGGGCTATGCGGGGATGGACGAGGGCCTGGTGCTGTATCCGCACTTCCAGCCGCAGGTCGTGCCGGGCTGGCTGGACAAGTCCTGGAGGCGCCGCCACCGCGCGACGCCGCTGCTCGACAACGTCGTCGTGCTGGCGCCGACGCCCGAGTGGGTGGCCTCGCTGCCGAACGGCAAGCTGCCCGACCGTGCCGACTTCAAGACCTACGGCGACGACCTGGCCGGCCGCGTGCGCGTCTGGCGCCGCGCGGTCGACGAGAGCCGCCGGCTGGCCGACGAATTCGCCGAGCTGGTGGCCTCGGGACGCGGCTTCGATGCCGCGCCGCTCGCATGAGGGCTAAAATGCTCGCTCCCATCAACCTTCACAAGGGCGAGAAAGGCATGACGGTTATGACACCGCGGACTACCCCGTTCACCACCGAGGTCTGAGCCCCGCGCGTCCCGCGATTCCCTTTCTCCGGACAAAGCGCGGCCTGGCTCCGCGCTTTTTCATTTCCCGAGGTTGAACATGATCCAGATCACCCTGCCGGATGGTTCCCGGCGTGAGTACCCGGCGCCGCTGACGGTCGCCGACGTCGCCGCCTCGATCGGCGCCGGCCTGGCCAAGGCCGCATTGGCCGGCCGTGTCGACGGCAAGCTCGTTGACACGAGCTTCACGATCGAACGCGACGCGCAGCTCGCGATCGTCACCGAGAAGGACCCGGACGCGATCGAACTGATCCGCCACTCGACGGCCCACCTCCTGGCCTACGCGGTCAAGCAGCTCTTCCCCGAGGCCCAGGTCACGATCGGCCCGACGGTCGAGAACGGCTTCTATTACGACTTCGCCTACAAGCGACCGTTCACGCCGGAAGACCTGGCGGCGATCGAGAAGCGCATGGCCGAACTGGCGGCCAAGAACGAGCCGGTCGTGCGCCGCGTGCTGCCGCGCGACGAGGCCGTGGCCTATTTCAAGGGCCTGGGCGAGGACTACAAGGCCGAGATCATCGGCAGCATCCCGAGCAACGAAGACGTCTCGCTGTACCGCGAAGGCGACTTCGAGGACCTGTGCCGCGGCCCGCACGTGCCCAGCACGGGCCGGCTGAAGCACTTCAAGCTGATGAAGGTGGCCGGCGCCTACTGGCGCGGCGACCAGAACAACGAGCAGCTGCAGCGCATCTACGGCACCGCCTGGGCGACCAAGGACGAGCTGCAGGGCTACCTGCGCATGCTGGAGGAAGCCGAGAAGCGCGACCACCGCAAGCTGGGCCGCGAACTCGACCTGTTCCACCTCGACGAGCATTCGCCGGGCACGGTGTTCTGGCACCCCAAGGGCTGGACCGTCTGGCAGGAGGTCGAGCAGTACATGCGCCGTGTCTACCGCGACAACGGCTACCAGGAGGTCAAGGGCCCGCAGATCCTGGACAAGGCGCTGTGGGAGAAGACCGGCCACTGGGACAAGTACCGCGAGAACATGTTCACGACGGAGTCGGAGAAGCGCGACTACGCGCTCAAGCCGATGAACTGTCCCGGCCACATCCTGATCTTCAAGCAGGGCATCAAGAGCTACCGCGACCTGCCCCTGCGCTACGGCGAGTTCGGCCAGTGCCACCGCAACGAGCCCACCGGCGGCCTGCACGGCATCATGCGCGTGCGCGGCTTCACGCAGGACGACGGCCACATCTTCTGCACCGAGGACATGATCCTCGACGAGTGCGTCGCCTACACGGCGCTGCTGCAGAAGGTCTACGCCGACTTCGGCTTCACAGACATCCTCTACAAGGTCGCGACGCGCCCCGACAAGCGCATCGGCAGCGACGAGATCTGGGACAAGGCCGAGAACGCGCTGATCGAGAGCCTGAAGCGCTCGGGCTGCGACTACGTCATCGCCCCGGGCGACGGCGCCTTCTACGGCCCGAAGATCGAGTACACGCTGAAGGACGCGATCGGCCGCCAGTGGCAGTGCGGCACGATGCAGGTCGACTTCTCGATGGCCGAGCGCCTGGACGCCGAGTACGTCGCCGAGGACGGCTCGCGCCGCCACCCGGTGATGCTGCACCGCGCGATCGTCGGCAGCCTCGAGCGTTTCATCGGCATCCTGATCGAGCAGCACGCCGGCGCGCTGCCGGTCTGGCTGGCGCCGGTGCAGGCGGTCGTCGCCTCGATCACCGATTCCCAGGCCGATTACGCCGCCGAAGTGGCGAAATCGCTGCAAAAGCAGGGGCTGCGGGTGCACCTGGACCTGCGCAACGAGAAAATCAATTATAAAATCCGCGAGCACTCGGTGCAGAAGGCCCCGTTCATCCTCGTCGTCGGCGACAAGGAAAAGGCAAACGGGGCTGTTGCCGTGCGCGCGCGGGGCAACCTCGACCTCGGCGTGATGCCTCTCGCAGACTTCCAGCAGAAGATCGCCAGCGACATCGCCGCCAAGGTATGAGCCTTGCCAGCGCCGCCCGCACCCATTTTTTGGATTGACGGCCCGTCGCCTTCGGGCCGCTCGAGGAGTTGACACATCGCTACGTTCATGGATCGCCGCACTCCCAACGCGGAGCGCAAGCACAGGCTGAATCGGGAGATCATGGCGCCGCAGGTGCGCTTGAACGGGGTCAATAACGAACCCCTGGGCATCGTCCCGACGATGGAGGCCCTGCGCATGGCTGGCGAGCTGGACGTTGATCTCGTCGAGATCGCGGCCACTGCGGATCCGCCGGTGTGTCGGCTGATGGACTACGGCAAGTTCAAGTACCAAGAGCAGAAGAAGGCTGCCGAGGCCAAGTCCAAGCAGAAGGTCATCGAGGTCAAGGAAGTCAAGTTCCGTCCCGGGACCGATGAAGGCGACTACGCGATCAAGATGCGCAACCTGCGCCGCTTCATCGCGGAAGACGGCGACAAGGGCAAGGTCACGCTGCGTTTCCGCGGCCGCGAGATCACGCACCAGGACATCGGCATGCGCCTCCTGGAGCGAATCCGCGACGAGCTGGCGGACGTGGCGGTCGTCGAGCACATGCCCAAGCTCGAAGGCCGGCAGATGATCATGGTGCTGGCGCCCAAGCGAAAGTGAAGGCGCGGGCCGTTTGAGTTGAAGGAATTCCGCCGCCGTGGTTGGTCGCCGCGGTGGTGGAGCAGAAGCCGCTGCAGGCAGACAAGCGCGCCGGATTCTTCCGGCGCCGCCTGCAGGGGTCACTTAGAAGGAGCAGTCATGCCCAAGATGAAGACCAAGAGCAGCGCGAAGAAGCGCTTCCGCGTGCGTCCGGGTGGCACCGTCAAGCGGGGCCAGGCGTTCAAGCGCCACATCCTGACGAAGAAGACCACGACCCGTAAGCGCCACCTTCGCGGCGCCGCGAACGTGCACGAGACCAACATGGGCCACATCGCCGCGATGCTGCCCTTCGCTGGTCTGTAATCTTCTTACGCACGCACAAGGAGCCACACAATGCCTCGCGTCAAACGCGGTGTCACCGCTCACGCCCGTCACAAGAAGATCCTGGCCCTGGCCAAGGGCTTCCGCGGCCGTCGCAAGAACGTCTTCCGCATCGCCAAACAGGCGGTGATGAAGGCGGGCCAGTACGCCTACCGTGACCGTCGTACCCGCAAGCGGGTGTTCCGCCAGCTCTGGATCGCGCGTATCAACGCCGCGAGCCGCGAACTCGGCGTCACCTACAGCAAGTTCATGGCCGGCCTGAAGAAGGCCCAGATCGACATCGACCGCAAGGTCCTGGCCGATCTCGCCGTCAACGACCCGGCTGCCTTTGGCGCCATCGTCGCCAAGGTGAAGGCCCAGCTCGCTTGACCCGCAGGCCCCGGCATCGCCGGGGCATGAGCGTTCCAAAGGCCGTCACCTTCCAGGCGGCCTTTTTTGTTTTCTCGAGCCGTCGCGGCGCGACGGCTTTCGTAGACTGAAGCCGACATGAACGACCTCGAATCGCTGGTGCAGGCTGCCGTCGCCGATTTCGGCGCGGCGCCCAGCCCGGCCGAACTGGAGAACGCCAAGGCGCGTTACCTCGGCAAGAGCGGCCGCGTGACCGAACTGCTGAAGGGCCTGGCCGCGCTGCCGCCCGAGCAGAAGAAGACGCGTGGCGCCGAGATCAACCAGGCGAAGGTCCGCATCGAAACCGAGCTGACCGCCGCGCGCGAGCGCCTGGCCGAAGCCGAACTCGCCGTGCAGTTGCGCGCCGAGGCGCTGGACGTCACGCTGCCCGGCCGCGGGCGCTCGGTCGGCGGGCTGCACCCGGTGAGCCGCGTCATCGAGCGCATCGAGCAGATCTTCGGGTCGATGGGCTTCGACGTCGCCGAAGGTCCCGAGATCGAGACCGACTGGATGAGCTTCACGGCGCTGAACAACCCGGAGAACCATCCGGCACGTTCGATGCAGGACACCTTCTACGTCGACCTGAAGGACAGCGAAGGCCGCTGGCTGAACCTGCGCCCGCACACCAGCCCGATGCAGGTGCGTTACGCGCGCGCCCACGCCGCGAAGCACGCCGCCGATCTGGCTGCCGGCAAGAGCATCCCCGAGATCCGCGTCGTCGCCCCCGGCCGCACCTACCGCGTCGACAGCGACGCGACGCACTCGCCGATGTTCCACCAGTGCGAAGGCCTGTGGATCGGCGAGAACGTCAGCTTCAAGGACCTGAAGTTCGTCTTCTCGGAGTTCATCCGCCAGTTCTTCGAGACCGACGACTTCGACGTGCGCTTCCGGCCGTCGTTCTTCCCGTTCACCGAACCGTCGGCCGAGATCGACATCGCCTTCCGCAGCGGTCCGCTGGCCGGGCGCTGGCTCGAGGTCGCCGGCTCCGGCCAGGTGCACCCGAACGTCGTGCGCAACTTCGGCCTCGACCCCGAGCGCCACATCGGCTTCGCCTTCGGCATGGGTCCGGATCGCCTGGCCATGCTGCGTTACGGCGTGCCCGACCTGCGCCTGTTCTTCGACAACGACCTGCGCTTCCTTTCCCAGTTCCGCTGACCCGACGAGAGCCGCATGCAGTTCCCAGAATCCTGGTTGCGCGAGTTCTGCAACCCCCCGCTCGGCACGCAACAGCTCGCTGACCTGCTGACCATGTCCGGCCTCGAGGTCGAGAGCCTGGAGCCGGTGGCGCCGCCGTTCACCGGCATCGTCGTCGCCGAGATCCTCGAAGCCGAGCCGCACCCGCAGGCCGACCGCCTGCGTGTCTGCAAGGTGTCGATCGGCGCCGCCGAGCCGCTGCAGATCGTCTGCGGCGCGCCCAATGCACGCGCCGGCCTGAAGGCGCCTCTGGCCACCGTCGGCGCGGTGCTGCCGCCCGGCGAGGACGGCAAGCCGTTCAAGATCGGCGTCGGCAAGCTGCGCGGCGTGCAGAGCTTCGGCATGCTGTGCTCGGCGCGCGAACTGAAGATCGCCGACGAGCACGGCGGCCTGCTCGAGCTGCCGGCCGATGCGCCGGTCGGCCAGAACATCCGCGAGTATCTGAAGCTCGACGACACCGTCTTCACGCTGAAGCTGACGCCCAACCTGGCGCACGCACTGAGCGTCTACGGCATTGCGCGCGAGGTCTCGGCGCTGACCGGCTCACCGCTGTTGACGCCGGCGATCGCGCCGGTCGTGCCGGCGCACGACCAGCGCCTGCCGGTGGAGGTGCAGGCCAGCGACCTCTGCGGCCGCTTCTCCGGCCGCGTCGTGCGCGGCGTCGACACGAAGGCCAGGACGCCGCAGTGGCTGGTCGACCGCCTGGCGCGTTGCGGCCAGCGCAGCGTCAGCGCGCTGGTCGACATCTCGAACTACGTGATGTTCGAGCTCGGCCGCCCGTCGCACATCTTCGATCTCGACAAGATCCACGAGAAGCTGGTCGTGCGCTGGGGCCGCGAAGGCGAGACGCTGAAGCTGCTCAACGGCAACACGATCACCCTGGACACCAAGGTCGGCGTCATCGCCGACGCGGTGCAGGTCGAGTCGCTGGCCGGCATCATGGGCGGCGACGCCACCGCGGTGTCCGACGACACGAAGAACGTCTACGTCGAAGCCGCGTTCTGGTGGCCCGAGGCGGTGCAGGGCCGTTCGCGGCGCTACAACTTCAGCACCGATGCCGGCCACCGCTTCGAACGCGGCGTCGACCCGGCGCTGACCGTCGAGCACATCGAACGCATCACGCAGCTGATCATCGACATCTGCGGCGGCGAAGCCGGCCCGATGGACGACCAGACGCTGGCGCTGCCCAAGGCCGAGCCGGTGACGCTGCGCGTCGAGCGCGCGGCCAAGGTCACCGGCCTGCCGCTGACGCAAGCGCAGTGCGCCGAGGTCTTCCGCCGCCTGGGCCTGCAGTTCAGCGAAGAACCCGGCCGCCTGACGGTGACGCCGCCGAGCTGGCGCTTCGACCTGAAGATCGAGGAAGACCTGATCGAGGAAGTCGCGCGGGTCGTCGGCTACGACAGGCTGCCGGCGACGCCGCCGCTGGCGCCGGTGACGGCGCGCGTGCGCCCCGAGGCGCGCCGCAGCGCGTCGGCGCTGCAGCGTGCGGTGGCCGCGCTCGACTACCAGGAGACGATCAACTTCAGCTTCGTCGAAGAACGCTGGGAGCGCGAACTGGCCGGCAACGCCGACCCGATCAAGGTGCTGAACCCGATCGCCGCGCCGCTGGCCGTGATGCGTTCCAGCCTGATCGGCAGCCTGGTTGCCGTGCTGCGCGGCAACCTGGCGCGCAAGGCATCGCGCGTGCGGGTCTTCGAGATCGGCCGCGTGTTCCGCCGGGATCCCGCTGCCGTCGACGGCCCGCTGGCGGTCGCCGGCGTCGCCCAGCCGCTGCGTGTGGCCGGCCTGGCCTACGGCGGCGTGCTGCCGCTGCAATGGGGTCAGAAGGAGCGCCCGGTCGACTTCTTCGACGTCAAGGCCGACGTCGAGGCGCTGTTCGCGCCGCGCAAGCCGGTCTTCGTCGCCGCCGAACACCCGGCGCTGCACCCGGGGCGCTGCGCGCGCATCGAGGTCGACGGCCGCGCCGTCGGCTACGTCGGCGAGCTGCACCCGAAGTGGCGCCAGGGCTACGAACTGCCGCAGGCCCCGGTGGTCTTCGAGATCGAGGCCGCGGTGCTGCTCGAGCGCCCGCTGCCCGCCGTCGAGCCGCTGTCGCGCCAGCAATCGGTGTCGCGCGACCTGGCGCTGGTGGTGGGCGAGGGCGTTCGCCACGACGCGCTGATCGCCGCACTGCGTGCGGACGCGCTGGTGCGCCAGGCGACGCTGTTCGACCTGTACAAGCCGGCGCAGCCGGGCGGCGGTCTTGCCGCTGGCGAGCGCAGCCTGGCCGTGCGCCTGGAGCTGCTGGACCCGGCCGCGACACTGACCGAGGAACGCATCGAAGCGGCCGTCGCCGCCGCGGTCGAGCGCGTGCAGGCCGCCTGCGGCGCGCGCCTGCGCACCTGAGCCCTAGCCGAGATCCGACATGACCGACACCGCACCGAAGGAACGCGTCATCCTGCCATCGCTGGAGACGCCGACCCTCACGAAGGCCGAGCTGGCCGACCTGCTGTTCGACCGGCTGGGCCTGAACAAGCGCGAGTCCAAGGACATGGTCGAGGCCTTCTTCGAGATCGTGCACGGCACGCTCGTCGAAGGCGACGACGTCAAGCTCTCGGGCTTCGGCAACTTCAACATCCGCCGCAAGGCGCCGCGTCCGGGCCGCAACCCGCGCACTGGCGAGCTCATCCCGATCAAGGCGCGCAACGTCGTCACCTTCCACGCGAGTCACAAGTTGAAGGCGATCGTGCAAGGCGACACGCCCGCCGAAGGGGACTTCGAGTAAAGTCTCGATCCCGCGTCGATCCTGTTGTTTTCAATGGAGAAAACGCTCCCCTCCATCCCCGCCAAACGCTACTTCACGATCGGTGAGGTGAGCGAGCTCTGCGGTGTCAAGCCGTACGTGCTGCGGTACTGGGAACAGGAGTTCACGCAGCTCAAGCCGATGAAGCGGCGGGGCAACCGCCGCTATTACCAGCACCACGAGGTGCTGCTGATCCGGCGCATCCGCGAGCTTCTGTACGACCAGGGCTTCACGATCAGCGGCGCGCGCAACCGTCTGGCCGAAGGCCATCCCGGCGCGCGGGCTGCCGCGCTGGATGCCGTCGATGGCGACTTGCCGGAGGACCTGGACGACGGCCCGAATGCCATGCCGGAGGTGATGAGCACCCAGGCTACGGCGCCGCAGGACGTCGCCGAGGCCTGGCCAGACGGCAGCGAGCATCTGCGGGCCGAACTACTGTCGATCCGCGAACTGTTGACGCCGTGATTTACAAGCTGCTGTTCTGAGGTATACTGCAAGGCTTCGTCGGGGTGTAGCGCAGCCTGGTAGCGCACTTGCATGGGGTGCAAGGGGTCGCGAGTTCGAATCCCGCCACCCCGACCATTAATAAGCCGAGGCCCGGTATCGCAAGATACCGGGCCCTTTGCTTTTTGCGATTCATCTTCGCCGCCATCGATGGCGGCTCACAATAGGGGTAGAAGCAGCCAACGTGCTGCGTCATCACATTTAACGATGCCACTCTACGAATACGCCTGCCAGGAATGCGGCCAGCGCTTCGAAACGCTGGTGCGCTCGGACACCATTCCCGAATGCCCGCACTGCCATTCCACCGTTCTGGAGAAGCAGTTGTCGGTCTTCTCCGCCGGCAAGTCGGCGCCCGAAGCGCCTCCGGCTCCGCCCAGCCCTTGTGCCGGATGCGGTCGCGCCGGCGGGCCGGGCTCCTGCGCCTTCGGCTGATCTTCTGAGACCGTTCAGCCGGCCGCCTGGCCGGCGCTTGCGCGCCACCGCGGCGCGCAAGCATGCCCCGCTTCGCCAGAAGTCCCGGGCCCCAGGCTGCGGCGCCATCGTCTGGCGCCGCTGTGCATGCAGAGGTTCGAGCGGCCGCGACTCAGCGGCCGCCAGTGCCGCGCCGCCGTGGCGACCGGACGCCCGCCGCGCCACCTGCAAAGGTTTGTAGGTCCCAAATCAGCCCTGGGCTGATGGAATTCGCCTCAACGAATTCTCCGCCAATTCGGCGGCTAATGGAGGCGATTATGTGGGACATCATTGCAGAACTCTTCGGTTTCCCCCGCACGGGCGGCCTGTGATTGATTGAATGAATTCCGGCGGCGCCGCGATGAACATCGACGTTCGCCATCCCGGAATTCGACGCGAATGCGTCATGGTTTCTGCGCCCGGCAAGTGCTGGTGATCACGACCCGGGCCTTCGATGCGGGAGCGTTCGTCCCTCCAGCGCACTCGCATCAGGCGTCGCCCCCTGTGGGCGACGCCTCTTTTTCACTCGGAGGGCGGCCTGCCGGACACGCGACGTCAGAGCAGGCCGAGTTCCATCGCCTTCAGCACGGCACTGTGCTTGCTGGAGACCTCCAGCTTCCCCATCGCGTTGCGCAGGTGGAAAACGACCGTGTGTTCGCTCATGGACAGTATCTGGCCGATCGCCCAGGCCGACTTGCCTTCGCGCGTCCAGAGCAGCACCTCGCGCTCACGCGGCGTGAGCCTCGGCGCGCCTGCGGCGCCGTTGGCGGAGCGCGGAAGCATCACCCGGGCGGCGGTTTCCTGCGCATGCACGGCGAGCAGCTGCAGGTCAGCCATCAGGCGCGTGAGGTCGCGGTCGTCGGTCGGCAGCGGCCGGTCCCGGTCGACGCCGAACAGGAACTGTCGGCCGCCCGGCATGTGCAGCGACATCGAGATGCCGGTGCGGAAGCCGTGGAAAGCCTGGGTCTCCCAAAGGTCGCCTGCACCAGCGTCAACGTAGGTGTCCTGGTCGTAGATGAACGGCAGACTCGCCGTCAGCAGGCGCTGCAGGACGGGGTCGCGGCGCGAGTCAGCCTCGTCCATCGACGCTTCCTGGAAGCTGCGCGGAAGGTTGCCGATGCGTGCCACCAGCGACGGCTGCGACGGACGCTTGACCATCAGCACGGCCTGGACGATCGGGTAATCGAGGCTCTGGGCAAAACGCACGAGGCGGGATTCGAACGTCGCACGATCGCCGGCGGTGCCAATGTCCAGGTAATCCTGGTATTTCATCGCGTTGACCAACGGGCCGGAGTCCTCGCCTTTACGGGTTCGGGCACCGGCGAACTCCTTCGCAGACGGTGGTGTAATGGGCTCGGTTTGCGTTGAACCCTGGATGATCCGGTTGTGGCCGGTTCGTGAATGGTACATGCCTGAGGACCCCGCCGAATGGCCGGCGTGGTGGCACATGGGCACTCGCGTCGAAGCACCGCACGAAAACGCGGACCACTGGCGCGGCGACACCGTCTGGGCCGCCACGGTGGACGGTGTCGAAGTGGCCGCGAGCTGGGCCTGGACCGAGGTGCGCCCGGGCGTGGTCGTGCTCAGTGACCCGAACGCGATCGCGTCGAATCTTCGTTGCCGCGGCGCATCGGCGCCTGACGACGAGCGCCTTGCGGCGATCGTCGCGCTCAACCGGCTGACGCATGAACTCCCGTGGCGGGAGACCGTCTGCAGCATCCTGCGCATGCTGCGGCGCCACGCGGGCATCGCCGCACCGGCCGCGCCGCGCGTGCGGCGATCCAGGACGCCGTCGATGCCGTGTTGAGGCTTGCCGGCGGCCTTCCGTGCCGCCGCGTCGCGCTCAGCAGCGCTCCGGTTCGCTGCGTCGGCTCCGGCGTCGAGGCCAGGCGAGCATCAGCGTCTGCAACCAGATGGCCGACTGGCCCATCGGCTCGGCGCGCGGCGGGCGTTCATAGCGCAGTCCGATCGCCACGCGCCCGGTCCACCACACCTCCCGGTTCGTGCCGGGCAGCAGCACCGGTCCCACATGGCCGATCGGCAAGGAGATCGGCGGGGCACTCGCGTGATGAAGGATCGGGTTCGGGCGGTCGTCCATGGCGGTCTCGGCGCAGAGCAATCGATGTCCCGGTGCGTCGGAGCGTTGCGGACCGTTCGACGGTCGTGTTCCCCGCGCGCCGGAGCGGCCCTGTGGCAATCGCGGTGCCCGGACGGCGTTCAGCGATCCGACGGTTCCGCGCGGGCGGCGGCCCTGACCAGCAGCCGCTTGCGCACCAGCTGCACGTGGCTGCGAAGGTCGTAGAGCTCGCCGGTGTAGGCCAGCGGCAGGCCGATGCGCGCGATCTGGGCATCGATGCGGTCCAGTTCGGCGTGCAGCCGGCCGAACTCGGCGTCGGGCCGTTCGATCGCCTGTTCCAGTTCGCGCAGGTTGGCGTACCAGCGGTAGACCCGCGAACGAAAGCGCATCGTCAGCAGCGGCGGCAGCACGCGCGACAAGGGGATCAGCGCCGCCAGCAGCGGCAGCAGCACGATCCACATGCGATCGACAAAGTTCGCCAGCCAGAAGGGCAGGTAGCGCTGCAGCCAGGGCGGGCCGTTGCGCGCATAGCGTTCGGCCTCGGGCGACAGTGGCCACTCCGCGCTCACCGCCTGCGGGAACTCGCCTGGCGAGTGCAACCAGCCGGCGCCGCCATGCGCCTGGCGCTCGGCCTGGACGAGCAACTGCACGAGCGCCGGGTGCAGGTCTTCGCGCGCCACCAGCGAGGCGTTGGTGGCGACGAGATGCTGGTCGGCCGGCGGTTTGTCCTGCGCCAGATCGACGACGCCACGCGGCAGCACCAGCGCATGCAGGAACGGGAAACGGCGCGCATAGGCCTGAGCCTGCTCGAAGTCGAGCAGGCGGATGCCCGGCGCGCGCAGCAGATACTGAACGAGCGGCGCGTCCGCCGCGGACACCATGGCCAGCGCATCGGCTCGTCCTTCAACGAGTTCGACGACGCCGAACACCGTCGGCCGCCGGTCCAGGTGCATGGCCGCCGGATCAATGCCGTTCGCCGAGACGAGTTGGCGCCACAGCGGTGCGGTGCCGCCACCGTCGGGGCCGATCTCGACCCGCCAGCCGGCCATCTGCCCGAGCCGGCTCAAGCCCTGCCGACCGAGGCCACGGGCGCTCGCTTCGCGGTAGAAGACCCACAGCGGTTCGTGGGCGACGGTGCCCAGCGACACCAGGCCGTCGCCGTCGCCCGCGGCTCGCGGGTCGACACCGCCCTGGACGAAGCCGACCTGCACGCCCGAGGCCGGGTCGCGCAACAGGCGCAGGTTGTCGTCGGACCCACGCGTCGCGACGATGCGCACGTCGACACCGTGGGCCTTCAGCAAGGGCACGTAGCGCCTTGCGAACTCGTCGTAAGCCCCCTGCGCCGGGCCGCTGGCCATGACGATGCGTCGTTCGGGCGTCGGATCCAGCCAGCGGTAGGCGAACCAGGCCGCCGTCAGTGCAGCCAGTGCGAGCGAGACCGAAGCCCAGGCCGACAGCTGCAGCAGGGCGTCACGCCAGCGCAGCGCAGCCGGGCGCACGGGCCGCGGGCGGGTTGTGTCGGAGTCGGGAGGCACGATGGCGACGATAGCGGAGCCGCCGGCATTGCCGAAGAGGGCGTATCCCGTTTGGCGGCATTACATCCCGTGTGCCGGAAACGGCAGCCCGCGCCTCTCAGGGAAAGTGATGAGTGTTTGCTTCAACCCCATGCCGCCTCGGCATTCCTGATTAGGATTGGGACATGACGGAACGCAGCACCGGACCTGCGCCCGCATTGGAGCCGTCGCCGCAGAGACAGGCCCGCAGGCTGATTTCTTTTCTGTGGCAAGGCGCCCAACGCGCGGCAAACTGGCTCGAAGGCCCGGCCGACCGCCTTGCGCGCGCCTGGTATCAGCTCCGCAGCAGCGCGTCGCGGCGACGCTCCGCGGTGATCCCGCTGCCGATGGGCGTCTCGGCATTCGCCGGCGGGTCCATGACCCTGAACACCTACACGTCGCCGGCGATGCCGCTTGCGGTGCGGCTCGGTGCGCCGTCGCCCGCCGCACGCAGCCAGTCCGACGTGATGCGCCTGATCGAGTCCGTGCTGTTGCCAGGGCTCGTCGCGTGGCATCAGTCCTTGCCGGCGTGTGTCGACGAACGCCGCGCGGTCGAACTGGCGCGTCGTCTGGTCGGGCCGACCGGGTCCGGGGTGCGCGAACTGCTGTGCGATCACTATGCCGGCCACGGGTCGCTGCACCGGCTGTTCACCGACCTCGTCGAGCCGGCGGCACGCCGGCTGGGCGACCGCTGGGCGGCCGACGACTGCAGCGAGGCCGACGTCACGATCGGTCTGTGCCGGCTGCTGTCGGAACTGCGCCAGATCGACGGCGCCGGCACGCGTGTCGCCGGTCACGCCGGGCGTGCCGCGCTGGTCGTGCCGCTGCCCGGCGAGCCGCACATGCTGGGTGCAGCACTCGACGCCGAATCCTTGTGGCAGGCCGGCTGGCTGCCTCAATCCGAGTATCCCGAGACCGACGGCGCCTTGCAGTCGCTGGTCGCCGCGCGGCACTACGACGTGCTCTGCGTTTCGCTGAGCCCCGCGTTCCGCCGCTCGCACCGTCTCGACCGCCTGGCGCAGGCGATCTCACGCGCGCGCGCCGTGTCGCGCAACCCGAACCTGGTGGTCGTGGTCAGCGGCCGCGCCTTCCACGAGGATCGCAGCGCGGCACGCCGCGTCGGTGCCGACGGCCGCAGCCGCTGGGCCTCGCGTTTCGAACTGCTGCACTGACGCCCGCCGGGCTCCACCTCAACTGCAGCGGTCGACTGTCGCGTCCGGAAGGTCGGCCAGCGGTCGCCAGCCCAGCTCCTTGACTCTGGCCAGTGCGGCGGTGGGGACATCGACGACGAGGATGCGCCCGTCCGACATGCCGCACATCGCCGCACGAATGCGCCCATCGTGGCCGCAGCGCGGCGCACTGGCCTCGACGCCGGCCGCGGCGAGCCGCGCCAGGGCGGCGGGCATCGGGTCGGCCTCGGCGGGTTCGCATTGGCGCGTGCCGGCCGAGGTGTAGACACTGACCCGCTCGGCAGCCGGCGCTGCAGCGCAGCCCGCCATTGGAACCGCGAGCGCAAAAACGACGGCGAGGCAGAACCGGGACAGACCGGGCAGAGGCGTTTTCATCGTGTCGGGACGAAGGGCATCGTGGAACGGCATGCTGAGCCGCCCCGCCGACCGGGTCAAGCGCGTCAGTGGCGCGAGAACAGGTCGCGCAGCTTGCAGAGCACCAGCGACAGGTCGGGGCGCGTGTCCGGCAGCGCTTCTCCGGCGATCAGGTGTTCGAGTGCCCGCCGTGCGTCGCGCTCTCCGGTGCGCACGACCTGCGCGCCCCAGCCGGCCATGTGGCGCACGAAGCCTTCGCCGGCGCTGCCGACGACGAGGATCTCGCAGCCGCGCAGCGGATGCGGTCCGTCGTCCTTGAAATGGTGCGGCAGCTGCTCGCGGGCGAGTTCCACCGGATGAGGTTCAGGCAGCGGCGCACCGGCCTGGCAGTCGTAGATCAGCCAGTGGCGGCACTGGCCAGCGTGGCCGGAAATCTGCCCCGAAGCTTCGACGGCGACAGCGACGCGCACCGCGGCCCCGCTCAGTGCGCCTTGGGTGCCGAAGCCGGAGCCTGCGCGACCGCGGCCTGGGCAGGAGCCTGGCCGGCAGCGCCGCGCGCCGGATGCCCCGGAATGAAAGTCGAGGCGTCGATGCCGGCCGGCGTCGGGCGCGTCTTCGACAGGGCAGGGTGATAGGCGAGGTCGGAGGCCTGGGCCGCGGCGATGGCCAGGACGGTGGCAGCGAAAGCGAACAGGGCGCGGTTCATGGCGTCATCCGGTCAAGGGTTTACCCTTTATACCAGAGCGATGCTGCAGCGCAGCATTCCGGCCCTCGGGATGAGGGCAGCGAGGCCGTCCGGCGGGCCGGCGCGTGACGTGCTGCCGCGCCCGCGCCACAGGCAACCCCGCGCAACGCCGGGACAGGTGGGGCGAGGCGGCGGCGGCTGCACGATACTCGTCCCTCCACGCTGCCCGCCCGGGCCGCTGCAGGAGGCTTTCGATGCGTCCGTCCGTTCGCCGCGCCGTTCCACGCGACCTCCTCGCCTTCGGCGGCCGGTGCCGCGGCGCCGGGCGCTGACGCAGTGCGCATCCGTTCGCAGCTGCTGGCGCTGGTCGTCGCACTGGTCGTGCCGATCGCGCTGCTCGCCGGCGCGACACTGGTGCAGCTGCAATCGGTGCAGCGGCACGAACAGGAGGAACGGCTGCGCGAGCGCGTCACCGCGCTGCGCCTGGCACTGGATTCGCAGGTCGAATCGGGCCTCAGCGTGCTGGCCCGGCTGGCCGAGGACCGCGGCGCCGGCGGCGAGCTCGTCGACCAGTCCGACGCCGCCGCGCTGTTCGCGAGCCAGCCGCTGTGGCGGTCGATCACGCTGCTGGCACGGCCGGGAGAACCGCCGCTCTGGCGCCTGAGCCGCGATGCCCGCGACGAACCGCCGGTGCCGGCCAGCGTCGTCGACGGCGTGCGCCAGTCCGGCGCCGCCTTCGTCTCGGGCCTGATCGGCGACGGCCAGACCGGCCACCGCAGCTATCTCGCGGTGCCGGTCCAGCAGCCGGGTGGCCCGGCGGTGCTCGCCGTGTCGATCGGCGACAGCGAATGGATCACCTTCCTGCGCCGCTACGCCGTGCCCGGGCCGGGCACGGTGACGCTGAGCGACCGCGAGGGCCGCATCGTCGCGCGCACGCTCGAGCACGAGGTCTGGGTCGGCCAGCCGTCGCCGGCGCAGTTTCGCCAGGCGACGCACGGTCAGGATGACGGCATGCTGACCGTGCGCAGCCTCGACGGCACGCCGTACTTCAGCGCCTTCAGCCGGCTGCGCTCCACGGGCTGGGTGCTGGCCAGCGGCATCCCGGCGTCGGTGCTCGACGGCACGGTACGCAAGACGACGCTGGTGACCGTCGTCTCGCTGGCAGCGGCGACGGTGGCCGCGCTGCTGCTGGCCGCGGTGATCAGCAACCGCATCGCCAGCGCGATGAGCGGCGTGCTGGAGATGGCCGCCGGCATCGCCGGAGGCGAGGACGACGCCGCCGACGCCCGTCTCGAGCATGTCGACGCCGACACCGTGCGCCAGAAGGTGCAGGAGGCCGCCGAAGCCCGGCGCGCACGCGACGAGGCCCAGGCGCGGGCGCTGGCCAGCGAGAGCCGCGCACGCTCCATCGCCGAGGCCGCTAGCCGGGCCAAGGACCAGTACATCGCGATGCTCGGCCACGAGCTGCGCAATCCGCTGAGCGCGATCGCCTCGGCGGCCGAGGTGCTCGCCTGGCCGCACAGCGCGCCTTCCGACCGCGCCCGCGCCACCGAGGTCGTGCACCGCCAGACGCGGCACCTGCGCAAAATGGTCGACGACCTGCTCGACGCCACGCGGCTGGCGTCGGGCAAGCTGAGCATCGAACGTGCGCCGGTCGATCTTTCCTCGCTGGCGCGCCACGTGCTGGACCACTTCGAGGCCGCCGGGCGCGGCAGCCGTCTGCAGATCGAACTGCACGCCGATCAGGTCTGGGTCGAAGGCGACGAGGTGCGGCTGGAGCAGGTCGTCGCCAACCTGCTGGACAACGCCTGCAAGTACACCCCGGCCGGCGGCCATGTCCGACTCGGCGTGCGGGCCGATGGCGAGCAGGCCCTGATCGTCGTCGCCGACGACGGCCCGGGGCTGGAGCCCGACCTGCTGCCGCGTGTCTTCGATTCGTTTTCGCAGGGTTCGCGGCCGATCGACCGCGCCTCCGGCGGTGTCGGCCTGGGCCTGGCGATCGTGCGCCAGATCGTCGCGCTGCACGGCGGCGAGGTCGACGCGGCCAACGGCGGCGAGCTCGGCGGCTCGGTGTTCACCGTGCGCCTGGCGCGCTGCCGGGCGCCCGAGCGGCCCACCGCGCCGGCCGCCGCAGCCGCCACGGGCCGGGCGCTGCGGGTGCTGATCGTCGAGGACAACGTCGACAGCCGCGAGATGCTGGCGGCACTGCTGCAGCTCGAAGGCCACGCCGTCGCCACCGCGCCCGACGGCCCGGCGGGCCTGGAGGCGATCCGCCGCGAGGCGCCCGACTTCGCCCTGGTCGACATCGGCCTGCCGGGCCTGGACGGCCACGCGCTGGCCGCCGCGGCGCGCGCCGCCGGCGCGACGACGCGGCTGTTCGCGCTCACCGGCTACAACACCGAGGCCGACCGCGAGTCCGCGGCCCGCGCCGGCTTCGACGGTTATCTCGTGAAGCCGCTGGACCCCGCGGCGCTGCAGGCGCTGCTGGTCGAACACGGCCTGGCGCAGGCACCTGTCGTGCAGGAGGGCTGAGGCGGCGCGCACGTCGATTGCCGAACGTGGGGTCCGAACGACATGAGGACCCGACGATGATCGATTACCGCTTGCCCCGTATGGCCCTGATCGCCGCCGTGGCCGCCCTGACGGCGACGGCCCACGCGCAGACGGCTGCGCCCCCGGCGGGCACGGCGTCCGCCGCCGCCCACCGCGACGTCAGCCGCAGCGACCGCCACTTCCTCGAGAACGCCGCAGCCGGCGGCATGGCCGAGGTGGCACTCGGCAACATGGCGCGAGAGCGCGGCACCAGCGACGCGGTGAAACAGTTCGGCGAGCGCATGGTCCAGGACCACACGCGCGCCAACGAGGAAGTCAACCGCCTGGCCGCCGCGCGCGGTGTCGGCACGCCGACCGACTCCGACCGCCACCATCGCCGCTCGATGGACAAGCTCGGCAAGCTGCAGGGCGCCGAGTTCGACCGCGAGTTCGCCAAGGCGATGGTCGACGACCACGAGCGCACCGTCGAGCTGTTCGAGAAGCAGAGCAAGCGCGGCGACGACGCCGAGCTGAAGGCCTTCGCGACCAAGACCCTGCCGACGCTGCGTGACCACCTGCAGGCCGCGCGCGCCCTGCAGCAGGGCGCGAAGGCGTCGCGCTGACGCCGCTCGACACCGGCAATTGCAAGCAGACCTGTACGACGTGAGCGGACGCGACCACGGCCGCGATGCTGGGCATGCACGTTGCCGCCCAACGGCATCTCGGCCACGCCGGCCATCGAGGAGATCAACATGGACATGAACGGCAACTGGGGCGGCCTGCTGCCCCTGTGGATCATCGGCGCGCCCTGGCTGTTGGCGCTGCTGGAACTGGCACGCACGCCCCAGCCGCGTGTGCACCAGCCGGCGCCGCCGGTGGGCACCGCTTCGGGCTACACGCGCCCGGTCTGACCCCGCAGGCGCCCGCGATCGCGGGCGCCTTCTTCGCCGCCTGCGTGCGGCACCACCTATTGGGACACCCAGATGACCTTCCACACGACTGCACGCCGTACGGCGACCCTCGCGACCCTCCTGGCCGCAGCGCTGACCCTGGCCGCCTGCGAACGCCGCACGCCCGAGCCGACGACGGCACCGGCCACCGGCACCACGGGAACAGGCACCACCGGCACGACGACCACGCCGGCACCGGGCACGACGACGGGCACCGGGACCGGCTCGGACAGCAGCGCCGGCTCGGCAATGGATCCGGCGTCGGCGGCCAGCCGCTGACCTCGGAGAACTCAGCCGCCGCCCGGCGGGCGCGGCTGAGGATCGACCGGCACGTCGGGCACCGGCGGGCCGCCGGCGCCGTCGTCGACGGCCGCGCCGGGATCTTCCTCGCCGGCGACGGACGCGTCTTCTTCCGCAGGGGCCGGCGGTGCCGGAGGAGCAGGGTGGGGGCGGGTGTTCATCGGCACTCCGGGGCAAAGCCCGATCCCGCGCCCGGCATGGCTATTGCCGTCCATCGGCCCCACCACGGAGCCCTACCGATGACCGCGACACTTCCGACTTCTGCCGTGCCGCTGCGGCTGCACGTCCCGCAGCCACTGCCGGAAACGGTGCCGCCGCCACCCGAGCCGCCGCCGCGCCCGGACGAGATCCCGCCGGAGATCATCGAACCGCCGTCGCCGACCGAGATCCCGCCGGTCGTCGAACCCGGCACGCCGCCGCCGATGCCGGCGAGGCACTGAGCCTTTCGCTCCATACGCCTACTGGCGACACGGCTCCTGCTTGCGCCGCGCGCATCGGGACAGTGAAATGGGCCGCGCCTGCCTCGGGCGCGGCCCGCTGGCATTGCAGACACAAGCCGATACAAGCCCGCCCGGGGGGCCAGCGGATGTGCCGCCCCGGTCGCTGATGATCGGCCGACCGACTAGCCCCCCTGGCGCTCACGAGGCGCCCGAACTCCATGCCGATGCACCATGCCCTGATCGTGGACGACGACGTCGACTCGGCCACCACGCTGCGAGAGCTCGTCGCCGGCGAGCGTTTCACGGTCGCGGTGGCCCACACCCTGCGCGACGCGCGCCGCCAGATCGCGATGCAGCAGCCCGATCTCGTGCTGCTGGACCTGCGCCTGCCCGACGGCAGCGGGATGGACCTGTTTGCAGACCCGCAGCTGATCGCCAACTCCGAGATCGTGCTGATCACCGGCCACGCCAGCCTGGACACCTCGATCGAGGCGCTGCGCCTGGGCGCCGCCGACTACCTCGTCAAGCCGATCGCGATGCGCCAGCTCGAAGGCGTGCTGGCGCGCTTCATGAAGCCCTCGGCGCTGAAGGCCGAGGTCGAGACGCTGAACGCCGATCTGGCGTCGCGCGGCCGCTTCGGCCACCTGTGGGGTCAGTCGCCACCGATGCTGCGCGTCTACGAGCAGATCTCGCGTGTCGCCGGCACCGCGGTGACGGTCTTCGTCACCGGCGAGAGCGGCACCGGCAAGGAAGTCGTCGCGCAGAGCGTGCACGACCTGTCGCGCCGGCGGCAGCGGCCGTTCCTGGCGGTCAACTGCGGCGCGATCTCGCCGAACCTGATCGAAAGCGAGATCTTCGGCCACGAGAAGGGCGCCTTCACCGGCGCCGACCGCCAGCATCTGGGTTTCTTCGAACGCGCCAACGGCGGCACGCTGTTCCTCGACGAGATCACCGAGATGCCGCTGGAGCTGCAGGTCAAGCTGCTGCGCGTGCTGGAGACCGGGCGTTTCATGCGCGTCGGCTCCACCGTCAGCCAGGAGGCCGACGTGCGCATCATCGCCGCGACCAACCGGCCGCCGTACCAGGCGGTGGCCGCCGGCAAGCTGCGCGAGGACCTGCTGTACCGGCTCAATGTCTTCCCGATCGAGCTGCCGCCGCTGCGCGAGCGCCTGTCCGACGTCGGCCTGCTGGCGCAGCATTTCCTCGACGGCATCAACGAGCAGGAAGGCCGGCGGCGCCAGTTCACCGCGGGCGCGATCGAGCAGCTCTCCGCCTACCACTGGCCGGGCAACGTGCGCGAGCTGCGCAACGCCGTGCAGCGCGCCTACGTGATGGCCGAAGGCGACGTCATCGACGACCAGTGGCTGCCGCGCGGCACGGCGGCCCCGCCGGCTGCAGCGCCCGCCGTCGCAGCGCCGGTCGTCGCCGCCGAACCGCGGCCGGCGACCTCGGTGCCGCAGATGGAGGTCGTCACGCTGCCGATCGGCACCTCGATGGCCCAGGCCGAGAGGGCGCTGATCGAAGCCACGCTGCGCCATTACAAGCACCAGAAGGAACGCACCGCCGCGGTCCTCGGCATCAGCCTGAAGACGCTCTACAACCGGCTGAAGGAATACGCCGCCGACGGCGAGACGCTGCCCTGAGCGATGCGCGCGCCGGCCTCCGCCGACAGCGCGCGGAAGTAGTCGATCGTGCGCGCCAGGCCGTCGTCGATCGCCACCTGCGGCGCCCAGCCCAGGCGACGGCGCGCCAGCGCGATGTCCGGGCACCGCCGTGTCGGGTCGTCGGCGGGCAGCGGCTCGAAGACCAGGCGCGAGCGGCTCCCGGTCAGGCGCAGCACCCGCTCGGCGAGGTCCAGCATCGTGCGTTCCTGCGGGTTGCCCAGGTTCACCGGGCCGCTGAAGTCGGCGTCCATCAGCCGCAGCAGACCGTCGACGGTGTCGTCGACGTAGCAGAAGCTGCGGGTCTGGCGGCCGTCGCCGTAGACCGTCAGCGGCCGGCCGGCCAGCGCCTGGACGATGAAGTTGCTGACGACGCGGCCGTCGCCCGGCCGCAGCCGCGGGCCGTAGCAGTTGAACAGCCGCGCCAGGCGCACCTCGACGCCGCGTTCGGCGGCGTAGGCCAGGCACATCGCTTCGGCGCAGCGCTTGCCCTCGTCGTAGCAGGCACGCGGGCCGATCGGGTTGACGTGGCCCCAGTAGCCCTCGGACTGCGGGTGGACCTGCGGGTCGCCGTAGACCTCGCTGGTCGAGACGTGCAGCAGCCGCGCGCCGGTCTGCTGCGCCAGCTCCAGCAGCCGCCAGGCGCCGACCGCGCTGGACAGCACGGTGGCCACCGGATGGCGCTGGTAGTACGCCGGGCTGGCCGGGCAGGCGAGGTTGAACAATCGCCCGCAGTCACGTGCTTCGGTCGGCAGCGGCTCGGTGATGTCGTGGCGGACGAAGCGGAAGGCCGGATGGCGGCGCAGGTGCTCGACGTGGTGCGCGTCGCCGGAGGACAGGTCGTCCAGTGCCAGCACGCGGCAGCCGCGTTCGAGCAGGCGGTCGCACAGATGGCTGCCGATGAAACCGGCGGCGCCGGCGACGAGCACCGCGTGCGGCGTGGCGGAAGGCGGGTTCTTCATCGCCCCGCCATGGCAGGCTGCGTGCCATGGCGGCGTGCGATCGCCGCCGCCTCGGTGAGCGTCACCGGCTGGCGACGCTGCAGCGCACGGCGCAGCAGGTCGCCCCAGCAGCGGCTGACGGCATCGGCGTCGCAGTCGGCGGGGTGGAGTTCGAAGCGCTGCAGCAGGCGCCAGCGCTGCGTCAGCCCGAGCAGCCCGTTCCAGGCCACCGAGGCGTGCACACGCCAGGCCGCGCGTGTGCTGAAGACGAAACTCGGCGCCGCCAGCGCCTCGCCGCCGGGCAGCGCGACGATGCGGCCCAGCGTGCAGGTGTAGCCGAACGGCCCGGCGCGCACCGCGTGCCAGGCCTCGTCGCCCAGCAGCCAGGCCGGGGCGACGAAACCGGCCATCGGCAGGCCTTCTCGCTCGGCCCATTGCAGCCCCAGCCGCAGGCGCTCGGCGGCCTGCTCGCGGCCGAGCGCGGCGAACTCGCCTTCGCCGGCGGTGTAGCTCTGGCGCCGCCAGCGCTCCAGCAGGCTGGTCGGCTCGGGGCCTTCGTCCAGGTGGGTGTAACCGTGCAGCGCCAGCTCATGGCCGGCACGCGCCTGGCGCCGCAGCCAGTGCAGGAAGTCCGGGGGCGCCGCTTGGCCATGCATCTGCGGCACGACCAGCAGCGTCATCGGCAGCTTCACGCCACGCTCGCGTGCGATGCGCTGCGCCTGCGCGATGACACGCGCGCAGCCGGCCCAGCGCGAGGCCGCGACGTCGTGCACGACGACGGCGACGTGGCGCCGCGGCGCGCTCACGACGGCTGCGGCGGCGCGTACAGCGCGCCGGGAGCGTGCGCGCGGCGGTAGTCGCGGATCGCCTGGCGGTAGCGTGCGGCGAGCTGTTCGATGACGACGTCCCAGTCGTGCGCACGCGCCCGCGCCAGGCCGGCCGACGCCAGCGGCGAGGCGCCGTTGCCGCCCGCGGCACGCAGCGCCTCGGCCCAGACGTCGGCGCGGTGCGAAGGCACCGTCAGCCCGACACCGTGCACCAGTTCGCCCAGGCCGCCGGCGGCATGCACGACGACCGGCGTGCCGCAGGCCATCGCCTCCAGCGCCGCCAGGCCGAAGGTCTCCTGGTCGCCTGCGTGCACGAAGGCGTCGGCACAGGCCAGCAGGCGGGCGACGCGGCGCGTGTCGTGCGTGCCGGGCAGGCGGCGCACACGTTCGCCACGCGGCGGCCGCGGCCCATCGCCGAGCGCGACCAGCACATGGCCCGGGCCGAGGCGGTCGACGGCTTCGGCCAGCACGTCGAGGTTCTTCTCCGGCGCGAAGCGGCCGCTGTAGACGAAGAGCCGCGTCTGCGGCGCGAGGCCCAGATGGGCGAGCAACTGGGCGCGCCAGCGCGGCGAATTGGCCGCCGGCGTGAACCGTGTGCAGTCGACGCCCAGCGGCTGGTGCTGGGCGTGGCGCACGCCCAGCTCCTGCAGGCGGCGCGTCATCACGCGGCTGGGCGCGAGCACGAGGTCGTAGCGCTCGTACAGCCGCGCCAGATAGGCCGCAGCGTGGCGCTCGGCCTGCCGCGCACGGGCGCCGCTCTGGCCGCGTACGCCGCCGGCCAGGCGTGCCATCCAGCGCGGCAGGTCGCTGTGGCAGAAAGCCACGGCCGGCACCTTCAGCCGCGCCGTCGCGTCCAGCACCGACCAGCCGAGCACGTAAGGGTCGGCGGCTTCGACGATGTCGGGTTCGGCACGCTCGATCAGCCGCGCGGCATGGGCGCGGCGCAGCACGAAGCGGTAGCCGCCCGAGCCCGGAATCGGCAGGCCGCCGCAGTCGATCTCGCCGTCCTCGCCGGCGCCCGGCGCCAGCACCGTGTGGCGCCAGCCGCGTGCCGTCAGACCCTCGTGTTTGGCGCCGATGACCCGCTGCACGCCGCTGGCGGCGCTCGGCGAACGGAACATCGTGGCGTCCAGCAGGTGCAGGCCGGCGGGGGCGGGTGGGGCAGGCGGTCGTCGCATGGGGGCCGGGGAGGGCAAGCCGCATACCCGGCATGCACGTTGCCTCGTGCGGGCATGCCAACGGACGCGTCACCGCCGCCGGGCCTGGTGTGGTCGGGTGCCGGCGAGCCCGGCATCCGCCGCCTGCGCCGCCGCCACGGCTTCGCCTACGTCGACGCCCGCGGCCGCCCGGTGCGCGACGACACGACGCTGGACCGCATCCGCCGCCTCGTGCTGCCGCCGGCCTGGGAGGACGTGTGGATCTGCGCCGACGCGCGCGGCCACCTCCAGGCCACCGGGCGCGACGCGCGCGGCCGCACCCAGTACCGCTACCACGCCGACTGGGCGGCGCACCGCGGTCTGACGAAGTTCGAGCGCCTGCGCGAGTTCGGCGCCCGGCTGCCGGTGCTGCGCGCCCGGGTCGGCCGCGTGCTGGGCGCCGGCGACGAACCGACTCGCGAGCGTGTGCTGGCGACGCTGGTGCGGCTGCTGGACACGACCTGGATGCGCATCGGCAACAACGAATACGCGCGCCTGAACGGCTCCTTCGGCCTCAGCACGCTGCGCGACGAACACGCCCGCGTGCGCGGCGACGCGCTGCGCCTGTCCTTCGTCGGCAAGGGCGGCGTGCGCCACGAGGTCGCGCTCGCCGACCGGCGCGTGGCGCGCGTCGTGCGCCGCTGCCGCGAGCTGCCCGGGCAGGAGCTGTTCCAGTGGGTCGACGGCGACGGCGGCGTGCATCGCGTCGGTTCCGGCGACGTCAACGCCTGGCTGGCCGAAGCTGCCGGCGTGCCGCTGACGGCCAAGGACTTCCGCACCTGGCACGGCAGCGTCGCCGCGCTGGCCTTGACGCTCGAAGCCTGCGCCTCCACCACGCCGGGCACGCCGGCGGCGGTGGTCAAGGCGGTCGCGCGGCGACTGGGCAACACGCCCGCCGTCTGCCGCAAGGCCTACGTACACCCGCGCGTGCTGGCGCTGGCCGACGCACTGGCCGGCGATCTGGCCGACGGCGAGCGGCGCTGCGCGCTGCTGGAACGGGCCTGGGTGCGGCGGCCGGCGCCGGTGGCGGGGCTGTCGACGGCCGAGCGCCGGCTGCTCGCGCTGCTGGCGACTCCGCAGCGCCGCAGCGGGCGCCCCGCTTGCTGAAGCACGGGCCTCATCAGGAGACGCCCATGCTGTTTCGCCCCATCGCCTGCGCGGCGCTGCTCGCCGTGTCGGCCGCCGCCGGCGCCCAGGCGGCCGAGCCCTCGGAATCAGACGCCGCGCGTGCGCTGGTCGCGCGCCTGTCGCCCCCCGTCCTGCCGTTCAGCGAGAGCATCGTGCAGCGGCTGAGCGTGCCGCCGGGTTTCGCCGTCACGGTCTTCGCCTCGGGCCTGGGCCACCCGCGCATGATGGAGGTCGGCGCCGACGGCACGGTCTACGTCACGCGCCGCGACGAGGGCGACGTGCTGGCGCTGCGCGACAGCGACGGCGACGGCCGCGCCGACGAGCGTCGCACGGCGCTCGCCGGGCTGGCCGGCGTGCACGGCATCGCACGCCGCGGCGGCGAGCTGCTGCTGGCCTCGTCGACGACGGTCTGGCGCTGGCCGGTCGACGGCTCGGCGGCGCCGGCGGTCCTCATCGCCGGGCTGCCCGACGGCGGCCAGCACGGCAACCGCATGGTGCGCGTCGGCCCGGACGGCGGCCTGTGGATCACCGTCGGCAGCAGCTGCAACAACTGCGCCGAGGAGAACCAGCTCGAACGCGCGACGCTGATGCGCTACGACGCCGACGGCCGCAACCGGCGCATCGTCGCCAACGGCCTGCGCAACACGATCGGCTACGACTGGCATCCCGGCAGCGGCGTGCTGTGGGGCTGGGACCACGGCTCCGACTTCCGCGGCGACCGCTTCCCGCCCGAGGAGCTGAACCGTCTGGTCGACGGCCGCCACTACGGCTGGCCGGTCTGCGCCGGCCGCGGCGTCGTCGACCGCATGACCAACGCGCCGCCCGAACGCCTGGCCCTGCAGCCCGGGCAGGCGCAGCCGACCGGCGAGCCGATCTCGCGCGAGGACTTCTGCGCCCGCACCGAGCCGGCCGTCGGCCTGGCCGCGGCGCACTCGGCGCCGATGGCGATGCGCTTCTACACCGGCACGGCGTTCCCGCCGGCGCTGCGCGGCGACGCCTTCGTCGCGATGCACGGCTCGTGGAACCGCGGCGAGCCGGCGGGCTACGAGGTGCGCCGCGTGCGTTTCGCGGCCGACGGCACGCCGGGCACCAGCGAGGTCTTCCTCGGCGGTTTTCTCGACCGCCAGGCACCGGCGGTGCTGGGCCGCCCGGTCGGCCTGGCGATCGCCGCCGACGGCGCGCTGCTGGTGTCCGACGACGCCAACGGTGCGATCTACCGCGTCGCCTGGCGTGCGCCGCGCTGAAGCCTCATTCGACCGGCGCCTCGCCGGCCTGGATGGCGTCGAGCACGGCCTGCAAAGCCTGCTGCACGCGGTCCAGCGGGCCGTCGAGCCCTTCGCCGTCGGCGCGGTGGTGGATCGCGTGCTCCAGGTGCGCGGCGGCGTCGCGCAGCGGGCTGGCGCCGATCTGCGCCGCGGTGCCCTTCAGCGTGTGGGCGGTGCGTTCGGCCTCGACCCAGCGGTCCTCTTCCATCGCCAGGCGAACGCGCGTGCAGATGTCCTTCTGCGTGCGCGTGAAGACGCGCAACAGGTTGCGGTACAGCGCCTGACGGCCGCCGGCCAGCCGCAGCCCGACGGCCGGATCCAGCACCGCGACCTCGTCCTCGGGCGGCGGTGCCGGTTCGGGCTCGGGCGGGGTGGCGCCCGCGGCGCCGGCATCGCGGCTGAGCCAATGCCGCAGCCTCGCGGCCAGCACCGCCGGGTCGATCGGCTTGGCGACGTGGTCGTCCATGCCGGCGGCCAGGCAGCGCTCGCGGTCGGCGGGCAGGGCGTTGGCGGTCATCGCGACGATGGGCAGCGCCGCGCCGCCGGGCAGAAGGCGGATCGCACGCGTCGCGTCCAGCCCGTCCATCACCGGCATCTGCATGTCCATGAAGACGATGTCGTAGTGCCGCTGGCGCACGCAGTGCACCGCCTCGCGGCCGTCGTGCGCGGTGTCGACCTCCAGCCCGTGCTCGCGCAGCAGCTCGACGCCGACCTCGCGGTTGATGTCGTTGTCCTCGACGAGCAGCGCCTGCAGGCCGTCGAAACGCAGCGCCGCGCCCGATTCGGCGCGGGCCCCGGCGCGCGGCGTGCCGCCCAGCACACGCGCCAGCGCGTCGTGCAGCGCGCTCGCGCTGACCGGCTTCTGCAGCACCTCGGGCGCGACGTCGGTGCCGGCCAGCCGGGCCAGTTCGGCCGGGTCGCCGTGCGTCATCAGCAGCACCTGCGGCCGCGGCGGCGGCGAGCTGCGCAGCCGCAGCGCCAGGTCCAGGCCGTTGACGACCGGCATCTTCCAGTCGACGAGCGCGAGCGTGTACGGCGCCTCGGCGGCGAAGGCGCGCTCGACGGCGTCCAGCGCCGCCGCCGCGCTGTCGACGCTGTCGACGCTGAAACCCTGGCGGCGCAGCAGCGAGGCGGTGACCGCACGCGCCTGGCCGTGGTCGTCGACGACGAGCAGCCGGCGGCCGGCGAAGGCGGCCGGCGGCGGCTCGGCGGCCGGTTCGGCGGCGATCGGCAGCGGCAGGCGCAGCCAGAAGGTCGAGCCAACGTCGACCTCGCTGTCGACGCCGACGTCGCCGCCCATCAGCGTCGCCAGCCGGCGGCAGATCGCCAGGCCCAGCCCGGTGCCGCCGAAACGCCGCGTCGTCGAGCTGTCGGCCTGCTGGAAGCTCTGGAACAGGCGCTGGCGCTGATCGGGCGAGATGCCGATGCCGGTGTCGCGCACCGCCAGCTCGAGCATCGAGCGCGGCCCCAGGCGCGCGAGTTCACGCACCTCGATCGCGATCTCGCCTTCGTCGGTGAACTTGACGGCGTTGTTGACGTAGTTGATCAGCACCTGGCCCAGGCGCAGCGGGTCGCCGACCAGGCGCGCCGGCACCTCGGGCGCGACGTCGATGACGAACTCCAGGTCCTTGGCCGCCGCGCGCTCGGCGACCTGGGCGCCGACGTGCTGCAGCAGCGACTCCAGCTCGAACTCGACCTGCTCGATGCGCAGCTTGCCGGCCTCCAGGCGCGAGAAGTCGAGGATGTCGTCGACGACCGCCAGCAGGTGGTGGCTGGAGTCCTGGATCTTGACGACGCAGTCCTGCTGGCGCGGCGACATGTCGGTGCGCGACAGGATGCGCGTCATGCCGATCACCGCATTCAGCGGCGTGCGGATCTCGTGGCTCATGTTGGCCAGGAAGTCCGACTTCGTGCGTGCCGCGTCCTCGGCCAGCCGGCGCGCGCGCTCGCGGTCCTCGGTGGCGGCGTGTTCGGCCGAGACGTCGATGACCTGCACGACCAGGCCCTTGCTGGCGTCCTCCGGGTCGATCGCGGCGGTCGACACCCGCGCCCAGAAGGTGCTGCCGTTCTCGCGCCGCAGCAGATGTTCGCGCGCGACGCCGGCATCGGCGGCGAAGGCGCTGCCTTCGCCGGCGTCCAGCGCCGACACCGGGCGGCCCAGCAGCGCCAGCGCCGGCTGGCCGACGAGTTCGGCCAGGCGCCGGTTGCACTGCACGAAGCGGCCGTCGCGCACCCAGGCGATGCCGGCGGCGGCGCCGTCGAGGATGGCGCGCAGGCGCTCGTTGGTCTCGCCGAGCTCGCGCGCGACGGCGTCGAGTTCGGCGGTGCGTTCGGCGACCCGGCGCTCCAGCCCGGCGCGGTAGGCGGCGACCTCGCGTTCGACACGCTTCTGCTCGGTCACGTCGTTGAGCACGACGTGCAGCAGCGAACGCTCGTCGAAGCGGATCGAGGTCACGCGCAGCCGCGCCGTGAACAGGCTGCCGTCCAGGCGCAGCAGATCCCAGTCGAACTCGGCCCAGCCGGTGGCGGCGATGCGCTCCCTCAGCTGCGCGGCCGCGGCAGCCGTCTCGGTGCCATCGGCCTGGCGCTCGGGCCACAGCCGCTCGGGCACGGTCTCGAGCAAGGCTTGACGCGACGGCGCGGCGAACAGCGCGATGGCCGCCGAGTTGGCGTCGACGCACTGCGAGCCTTCCACCAGCACGGTGGCCTGGCTGGAGCCTTCGAACAGGCGGCGGAAACGCTCGCGCCCTTCGTGCAGTTCGGTGATGTCGCGCGCGACGCCGAGCACGCCGACGACCTGGCCGTGCGCGTCGTGCACGCGGGTCTTGGTGAACTGGTAGAGGCGCTGCTCGCCGCTCAGGTCTAGCCAGGCTTCGTAGCGCACCGGCTTGTCGCCGGCGATCGCCTGGGCGTCGGACAAGGCGCCCGAGGTGGCGGTCTCGGCGCCGAAGACCTCGGCGGCATGGCGGCCGATCAGCGCCTCGCGGCGGCGGCACACCATCTGTTCGCACAGCGGGTTGCAGTCGATGAAGACGCCGTTCTCGTCCTTCAGCCACGCGGCCTCGGGCAGCAGACGGAACAGCGTCGCGAAACGCGCGCGCTCGGCCTCGAGCGCCTGCGTCTCGCGGCGCGCGCTGCGACGCAGCGACTGCAGCCCGAGCGCGAGCAGCAGCACGAGGACCGACAGCGCCACGACCGCATGACCTGCGCCCCACCCGCCGTCGGCCGCCGCCGCCTGTTGTGCCGCGGCGGCTGCAGTGCCGGCCGCCAGGCACAACGCGAAGAAAAACCTGCCCATCCACACGCCCAGCGGTCCGGCCGACCGGTTCCGCAGCGCGCCTCCCTCTACAACTGATCGTGGCTCGACCGCAGAACCGCGGTGCCACATGACGTCGGACCGCCCACCGGCCCGGCGGCAGTCTTGGGCCCCGCGGCCCGGGCGTCAAGTCGCGGCGTGCGCCGCTTCGGGAATTCAGGCCACGATCTCGTCGAAGACGCGCAGCCAATCGGCGACGAAACGCTCGATGCCGAAACGTTCGCGCGCGGTCTCGCGACCGGCGCGGCCCCATTCGAGTGCCAGCCCGCGGTCTTCGCGCAACGCCCGCATCGCCGCCTCCAGCCGCTCCGGCCGGGTGTCGATGAAGCCGTTGCGGCCGCTGTCGATGACGGTCACGAGCTCGGTCGTCGCCAGCCCGACGACCGGCATGCCGGCCATCATTGCCTCGATGGCCGCCAAGCCCAGGCTGGTGTGGCGGATCGGGTGGAAGAAAAAGCGGTGCGCAGCCAGCGCCTGCGGCAGCTCGAGCTGGTTCAGCTCGCCGTCGCCGCCGACCGAGGCGCTGTCCATGCCGACCAGGCGCAGCGGCACGCGGGCCGCCATGTCGCGGTAGAGGTCCAGCCCGAGGCGGCGGCCGCGGCGGCGCAGGTTGTTGATGACGACGAGGCCGCGTGTGTCGTCGCCACGCCACGGTGGCTCGGCCAGCGGCTTGACGCCGTGCTCGACGACACGCACCGGCACGTCGCCGTTGTCCCACATCAGCGCGTTGAACGGCGTCACGTGGACCAGCAGCGCGCCGGGGTCGGTGCACCAGTGGCGGGTGTCGGTCGGGCTCTCCAGCGGCGGGTCGTGTTCGAGCACGATGCGCGGCAGCGCACGCTGGGCGGCGCTCAGCACGCGGTGCTGTTCGTCCTCCCAGGCCTCGCGCGACTGGAAGAGCACGAGGTCGAACGCCATCTCGCGCAGCCGGTCGACCGGCGCCTCGTGCACGTTGCCGCCCCAGGGCAGGGCGCCGCTGCGGCCGCTGTGGTGGGCGCTGCGCCCGGCGTCGACGACGAGGTGGAAGTCGTGCGGCACCTGCGTCAGGTTGTAGAGGTAGTTGCCGTGCACGTGCCAGGTGAGGATGCGCAGGCGGCGGCGTTCGGTCATCGGGCGGTCTCCAGGGCGGCCAGGGCCGCGTCGATCACGGCGGCCACCGGCACGCCGGCGGCGCACTCGTGCGCGGTGGGGCAGAAGGCGTGCGCACACGGCCGGCAGTCGACGTCGTGCCAGAGCACGCGGTGGCGCGCCGCATCGGCCGTGGCCCAGCGCGCGACGTCGCTGCCGCTGGCGACGACGACGCTCGCCGTGCCCAGCGCCGCAGCGACGTGCGACAGCCCGGTGTCGTTGCAGACGACGAGCGCCGCGCGTTCGACCAGCGCGCCCAGCGTCCACAGGACGCTGCGGCCGGCGAGGTCCAGCGCCGGGGCGTGCATCGCCGATGCGACCGCGGCGACCAGCGCGCGTTCGCCATCGGTGCCGGTCAGCGCGATGCGCAGCCCGCGTTCGGCCAGCGCGTCGGCGACGGCGGCAAAACGTTCCGGTGCCCAGCGCCGCGACGGCAGCTGCGCGCCGGCGTGCACGATCGCCCAGCGGCCGTCGCCGAGCAGCGCCGCGGCGTGGGCGCGGTCGCTCGCCTGCAGCGGGAAGTCCAGATGCTCGCCCTGGCGCGGCAGGCCGAGCGCGTCGGTCAGCGCCAGCAGGCGTTCCACCTCGGTGCCGCGTTCCGGCCAGGGCACGAAGCGCCGCCGGTCGGCACCCGGCCGCGGTGCACCCGGGGCGGCGAAACCGGCGTTGAAACGGGCGCCAAAGGCGGCGAGCAGCGGGTTGACGACGGCGCCGCTGCCGTGCAGTTGCAGCGCCAGGTGCCAGCGCCGGGCGCGCATCGCCGCGACGAAGGCCAGCTGTTCGGCGCGTGTCGATGGTGGCCGCTCGGGCAGCCCGGGCCAGCCCGGCAGCTCGACGAACTCGTCGACGCTGGCCAGCCGCGTGCCCAGTTCACGCGCCCAGGGCAGGCCGACCAGCGTGATGCGCGCCTGCGGCAGCCCGGCCCGCAGCGCCCTGAGCGCCGGCGTCGCGCACAGCAGGTCGCCGAGCATCAGCGCGCGCAGCACGGCGACACGCCGCAGGCCGGGCGGCAGCGCCGGGCTCACAGGTACCAGACGCGGAAGTGCCATGCGCCGCGCAAACGCCACCAGACGGCCAGGAACGGAATCAGCAGCGAGGTCGCCAGCATCTCGGCGACGTGCGCCGGGCGGCGCGAGGTGCGGCGCAGCCGGCGCTCGGCAAAGGCCGCGACCAGGCCCAGCGCGACCAGCAGCGCCAGCACCGCGACGCCGGTCCAGCCGGCCCAGGCCAGCAGCGGCGCGGCCAGCACCAGGCCGACGATCGCCAGGTAGTCCCAGGGCGGCCGCGCCCGGATACGCTCGCGGTAGCGCCGGGGGTGCTTGGCGTAGAGCAGCGCGTCGTAGAAGACGTTCTTCTGCTGGCGCAGCGACACGCCCCAGCGCTCCGGGCGTACCGGGTGCAGCACGACGGCGGCGTCGCAGCGGCCGACTTCGCCGGCTTCGGACTCCAGGCGGAACTGCAGGTCGGAGTCCTCGCGCCAGGCGCGGCGGAAACGTTCGTCGAAGCCGCCGATGCGCTGCAGCGCCTCGCGCCGCACGAAGGCGTTGGCGGTGACGAACTCGGCGCTCTCCAGTCCGCGTGTCATCAGCTCGTGGTCGGTCGGGCGTTCGTCGGCGCCTTCGGGCCGCGGCACGACGACACGCCCGGCCACCGCCGCCCAGCGACCGGTGGCCATCGCGCCCAGGCCGAAGTCCAGCCAGCCGGCATCGGGCACGGTGTCGTCGTCGGTGAAGGCGACGATCTCGGCGCGTGCGGCCCGCCAGCCGGCGTTGCGTGCCGCCGCCGGGCCGCGGCCGTTTTCGGCACGCAGGTAGCGCACCAGCCCCGGCGGCCAGGCCGCGGCGAAGGCTTCGACGGCGGCGTGCGTGACCTCGCTGCGTTCGTCGTCGACGACGAGGATCTCGTAGTCCTCGTGCGCCAGGCGCTGCTCGGCCAGCGCCTGCAGGCAGCGCAGCAGCAGCGGCGGCCGGCCGTAGGTCGGCACGACGACGCTGACGCGCGGCAGGCGCGGCGCTGCCGCCGGGGCGTCATCGAGCAGCGCGTTCACGGCACCGGCACCTCGCGCGCGCGGCGCTTGGCGACGATGCAGCGGCCGATGACCAGCGCATCCAGCGGCGTCGCGAAGAAGGCTTCGAGCGCGTCGTGCGGGCTGCAGACGATGGGCTGGCCACGCACGTTGAACGAGGTGTTCACCAGCACCGGCACGCCGGTGCGCGCGGCGAAGGCCTTCAGCAGCGCATGAAAACGCGGGTTGGAGTCGGCGTGCACGGTCTGCACCCGCGCGCTGCCGTCGCTGTGGCAGGCCGAGGGGATGCTCGCCAGCCGCTCGGGCCGGGCCTGGAAGGTGAACAGCATGAACGGCGACTCGCCGCCGTTGGCCTCGGCCGCCTCGAACCAGTCGCCGAAGGCTTCGTGCAGCACCGCCGGCGCGACCGGGCGGAAGTCCTCGCGGTCCTTCAGCTCGTTCAGGCGCTGCTGCATCTCCGGCGAGATCGGCGACGCCAGGATCGACCGTGCGCCCAGCGCGCGCGGGCCCCATTCCATGCGCCCCTGGAACCAGCCGACGATGCAGTCGGCGGCCAGCAGCGCGGCCGTGCGTTCGGCCAGCGCGGCCTCGTCGGGCACGAGTTCGACGTCCAGGCCGGCCCAGGCCAGCGCCTTCTCGATCGCCTCGTCGGTCCAGCTCGGGCCGAGGTAGACGTGGGTCTGGGTCCATTCGCGCGGAGCGAGTGGCACCGCGCCGCGCGCGTCGGCCAGCGTGTCGCCGCCGTCGAGCAGCAGGCGTTCGCGGCCGTCGACCCACAGCGCCGCACCAAGCGCGGTGCCGGCGTCGCCGGCCGCCGGCTGCACCCAGACACGTTCGAACGGGCCTTCGTCGCGCAAACGGGCGTTCATCAGGCAGTTCAGCGCCACGCCGCCAGCCATCGCCAGGTGGCGTTCGCCGCTGGCTTCGCGCAGCCAGCGCGCGAGTTCCAGCGCCTTGGCTTCCAGCACCGCCTGCAGCGAAGCCGCCAGGTCCAGGTGGCGCTGTTCCAGCGCGGTGCCGCGCACACGTGCCGGGCCGGCCAGGGCCTCGAAGTCCATCGCGCCGATCTCGAACTGACCATCGCCGAACAGCCGCACCGCGGCGCCGATCTCGGCCGCCCAGCGCGGTGTGCCCATCGCCGCCAGCGCCATCACCTTGTACTCGTCGCTGGAGTGCAGGAAACCGAGGTAGGCGGTGACACGTTCGTAGAGCAGGCCCAGCGAATGCGGCATCAGCACCTCGCCCAGCGGCCGGTAGCGGCCGTCGCGCCAGACGCCGTAGCAGCTGGTCGCACGTTCGCCGCGGCCGTCCAGCGTCATCACCGCGCAGTCGTCGAACGGTGCGGCGAGAAAGGCGCTCGCCTGGTGGCAGAGGTGGTGCGGCACGTGGTGGAAGCGCCAGCGCATCGCGTCCGGGCGGCTGCCGTACAGGCGTTGGCGCAGGTGGTGCGGCGCACCGTCGCGCAGCTGGCGCGGCGCATTGACGACGTAGGACAGGAACAGCGGGTCCCAGGGGCTGTCCCAGGGCGCGAGCTTCGGGTCGCGCTCGGCCGAGGGTTCGAGCGGCAGCACGATGTTCGCGCCGGCGGCCAGTTCCGGCCGGCCTTCGGCGAACAGCGCCGGGTCCAGGCTGTAGGCGACGTGGTCGACCGACTCCAGCGTGATGCCGGCCTGCTCCAGGCACCAGGCCGCGGCGTTGAACGGCAGCTCCCAGGCGGTGAAGGGCAGAGGCCGCTTGGCGTGCTTGATGCGCGTGAAGCGCTCTTCCTCGGCGGCGGCGACCGGCACGCCGTCGACGACCAGCACCGCGGCGCTGTCGTGGAAGGCGGCGTTGAGTCCCAGGGTGATCATCTCGTTTCCAGTTCCAGGGTCTTGGTGTGATGGGCCAGTTGCAGCGCCGCGGCGACGGCTTCGTCGGCGCCGACGCCGGCCAGGCACTCGTGGTGGCCTTGCGGGCAGCGGCTCTTCAGGCACCAGCGGCAGGGCACGCTGCGGCTGAGCACACGCGAGGGCACCTGCCAGGGCGTGTGCTGCGGGTTGGTCAGCGCGTACAGCACGACGACCGGCGTGCCCAGCGCCGCCGCCAGGTGCGCCGGGCCGCTGTTGTCGGCGACCAGCACCGCGGCGCCGCCGATCAGCGCCGCCAGTTCGCCCAGCGACGTCGCGCCGAGCGCCAGCGCCGGCCGCTGCATCGCCGCCAGCACCTCTGCACGCGCCGCGGCGTCGGCCACGTCGCCGGCGACGACGACCGCGAAGCCGGCGTCGGCCAGCGCCCGGCCGACGAGGCCGAAACGCTCGGCCGGCCAGCGCCGCGACGCTGCTGAAGCACCGGGGTGCAGCACCGCATAACGCGCGCCCGGCGCCAGCCCGGCGGCCGCCAGACGCTCGGCGACCGCACGCCGGTCGGCGTCGTGCAGCGTGAAGCGCAGGTGTTCGTCCTGCGTGCGCCAGCCGACGGCCTCGACCAGGTCGAGCTGGCGCCGCACCTCGTGGCGCATCGTGTCGGCGACGGTGTCGGGCTCGGGGATCCAGTCGGTCAGCAAGGCATACGGATTTTCGCGGCAGTACGCCAGGCGCAGCGGAATGCCGGCCATGCGGCACAGCAGCGCTGCCGGCAGCGCGCTCTGCGTGCAGACGCCGAAGATCACCGCGGCGTCGAAGCCGCCGTCGGCCAGTCGCACCAGCATCCCGGTCTCGGCCAGCCCCGGGGTCGCGGCATGCGCCCCGGCGCCGACCCACGGCGCCTCGAAGCGCCAGGCTTCGTCGACGAAAGGCAGGTGGGCCGCGGCGGCGGCGCCGGCCGGCGAGGCGAGCAGCGTCAGGTGGGCCTCGGGCCAGGTCTCCTTCAGCGCCGCCAGCGCCGGCGTCGTCATCAGCAGGTCGCCGAGGTTGTCCAGCCGCACCGCGAGCACACGCCGCGCCTGCAGCCAGCCACGGCCGGGCAGGCCGCGCGTCACGGCCGCGCCTCCACCCGGTCGGCGAGCACGCGGTGCGCGACCTCGTCCCAGTCCTGCAGCCGTGCGTGCGGCGTGCGCATCGGCCCGGCGCGCCAGACGGTCTCGCCGCCCGAGTCGTAGAGGATCGCGCGGCAGCCGGCGCGGCGCCCGGCCTCGACGTCGTCGAGCGTGTCGCCGACCATCCACGAGGCCGCCAGGTCCAGGCCGTGGCGCTCGGCGGCCTCCAGCAGCAGGCCGGGCTCGGGCTTGCGGCAGGCGCAGACCGGCGCGCCGTCGGCGCCCGGCGCATGCGGGCAGAAGACGAAGTCGGTCAGCGTCACGCCCACCTCGGCCTGCAGGCGTTCGGCGACGGCGCGGCGCAGGCGCTCGAACTCCGCGGCGCTGAAACGCCCCAGCGCCAGCCCGGCCTGGTTGCTGACGACGACGATCGCCAGCCCGGCGCGCGCGACGGCCGCCAGCGCCTGCGGCGCGGCCGGCTGCCATTCGAGCCGCACCGGATCGGCGTTGTAGGGCACGTCGACGACCAGCGTGCCGTCTTTGTCGACGAACAGCGCCGGCCGCAGCGAAGCCGGGGTGCGGCTCATGTCGCGTAACCCGCCGTCGCTTGCACCGAGACGGCAGAGGGCAGCCGCAGCCCGGGCAGGGCGGCCTGCGGGCGCAGCGAGGCATAGACCGCCGCCAGGTCGGCCGCGACCTTGTCCCAGGTGAACTCGGCGCGCACGCGGTGCACACCGGCGGCGCCGAAGCTGCGCGCCAGCGCTGGCTCGGCACGCAGCACCGCCAGGCGTGCGGCCAGGGCGCCGGGGTCGCGCGGCGGCACCAGGAAGCCGGTGTGGCCGTCCTGCACCGTGTGGCGGATGCCGCCGACGGCACTGCCGACGACCGGCGTGCCGCAGGCCATCGCCTCCAGCGGCGTGATGCCGAACGGCTCGTACCAAGGGGTCGTGACGAAGACGTCGGCGGCGACGTACCAGTCGCGCAGTTCGTGGCGTTCGCGCCGGCCGGCGAAATGCACGCGCTCGGCGACGCCGTGCTGCTGCGCCAGCGCCTGCAGCCGTGCGATCTCGGGCGTCAGCGCCGGGTCGGGCTCGCGCGATTCGCCGCCGACGACGACGAGTTTCACCGGCATCGTGCGCGGCAGCCGCGCGACGGCCTCGACGACGGTGGCGATGCCTTTGCGCGGCACCAGCCGGCCGAGCTGCAGCACGACGAACTCGTGCGGCGACAGGCCCAGGCGCGCCCGCGCCGCCGCGCGATCGCCGGGGCGGAACGCGGTGGTGTCGACACCGCAGGGCACGGTGACGATGCGCGCCGACGCGGCGCCGTACAGGCGCACGAGGTCGGCACGGTCCTGCGGGCACTCGGCCACCAGGCGCTCGGAACGCCGCACCAGCGAGCGTTCGATCTGGATGCGTTCGAGCGGAAAGGTGTCGGCCGCACCCTGGTGTTCGCGCCGCACCAGGCCCAGCGCATGGAAGGTCGTCACCAGCGGCAGGCGCAGCCGGCGCTGCAGCGCCAGCCCGACCCAGCCCGACATGAAGAAGTTGGCGTGCACGACGTCGGCCGCCAGCACCGCCGGCAGCCGCCGCGCGGCCTGCGCGAAGGCCGGCATGTGCGGCAGCAGCGCTTCCTTCGGCACGAAACACGGCGGGCCGGCATCGACGTGATGCACGTGCAGCCGCGGCGCCATCTCGACCTCGGCCGGCAGCGCCGCATCGTCGCGCCGCGTCAGCACGTCGACACGGTGGCCGGCGGCGGCCAGGCCGCGGGCGACGTGTTCGACGTAGACGTTCTGGCCGCCGGCGTCCACGCCTCCGGCGGCCGCCAGCGGCGAGGCGTGTTCGCTGATCAGCACGACGTTCATCGGAGCAGGCATGGCGGCTTTCGGCGGCAGGTTCGGTGCGCCGCGTTCGGCAAGCCGCATGCCCCGGTGCGCCGGACCTCTCAGCGCCAGGCCGGCTGCACGCGGCATTTCAGCGCCAGCGCCATCCAGTCCAGCGCCGCGGCATGGCGCTCGGGCGCCTCGGCGGCGGCGCAGTCGCCGGGCACCCAGAGCTCGTAGCCGCGCACGAAGGCGTCCATCGCGCTGAACTGCACGCACAGGTCGGTCGCGAAGCCGGCGATGACCAGCCGGTCGGCGCCGATACGCGTCAGCAGCAGTTCCAGCGGTGTCTGGTCGAAAGCCGAATAACGCGGCTTCAGCACGGTCATGTCCTGCAGCCCGGGCGCGAGCTGGCGAACCAGCGTGGCCGCCGCACGCCGGCCGCGGCGGCAGCGCCGCACGAGCTGGTGGAAGTCGCTGCGCCAGTGGCCGAAGTTGTCGTTGGCGTAGACCACCGGCACGCCGCGGCGCGCCATCTCGGCCTTCAGCGCGGCGATGCGCGGTGCCGCCGCCAGGGCGGCGTCGCTCAGCGCCTCGGCGCCGGGGAAGTCCAGCGGGTTGATGACGTCGACCAGCAGCAGCACCGTGCGCGCACGCGGCGGGCCCGGGTCGGGCAGGCGGCGGCCGACGCGGCTGGCCTCGCGTCCGGCCATCAGGGCCAGGAGGTCTCGCGCACCGGCAGCACGGTGACCTCGGGGATCACCGTCTCCTCGGGCTGCAGCAGCACGAAACGCACGACACGCGCGACGTTCAGCGGGTCCTGCAGCAGGCCGGGGTCGAGCTCGGGGAAACGGTCGAGCAGGAAGGGCGTGCGCATGCCGCCGGCGACGATGGCGCAGACCTTGATGCCTTGCGGCCGCAGTTCGGCGTGCAGCGCGTGCGACAGGCCCAGCAGGCCCCACTTCGTCGCGTGGTAGGCGCTGGCGTTGGGCCAGGCACGCTTGGACGCGGTCGAGGCGATGTTGACGATGTGGCCGCCGCCGTCCTGGCCGGCCATCAGCGCGGCGCAGAGCTTGGCCATCACGAACGGGCCGGCGAGGTTGGTCGCCAGCACCGAATGGATCTGCTCGACGCTCAGTTCGGCGAGCGGCGCGGTGACGTCGATCGCGGCGTTGTTGACCAGCGCGTCGAGGCGGCCGAAACGCGCGCGGATCGTCTCCACCGTGCGTTCGCACGCGGCGGCGTCGGTGACGTCCAGCGGCATCGCGATGGCGTCGATGTCGCGTTCGGCGAGCACCGCGGCGCGGTCCTGCGCGGCCTCGAAGGCGTGGTCGGCGAGCACGACACGCGCGCCCGATTCGCCGAGCACCTGGGCGATCGCGGCGCCGAGGCCGCGGGCGCCACCGGTGACGACGACGACGCGGCCCCGCAGGGAACCGGCGTCGGTCGTGGGGTGGGCGAGCAGCGCGGGCAAGGACATGGGTTTCTCCTGGATCGGGGATGGGGACGGCCCGGCGGGCCGATGCCGGCCGAGACCGGCTGCAGGGCAGCCGGCGTGCCGGGCCTCAGTCGAGCGCGCGGGCGGCGCGGGCGCGCTCGTAGGCGATGCCGCGCAGCTGCGCGGCGACGGCCAGCGAGAAGGCCTCGTCCCAGGCCGGCATCGCGCCGCTGGCGGCGACGACGATGCCGTCGAGCCAGACGCCGCCCCAGACCAGCTGGTCCTGCTCGGCCAGACGGTGCGGCGCAGCCAGCACGCGGCGGCTGTCGCAGCCGTGGCGCCAGGCCAGGCGCGCCTTGGCGTGGGCGTAGGCGGCGTAGTCGACGTCCCAGATGGCGCGGTCGCCGATCGAACGCTCGTGCAGCACGGCGTCTTCGTAGCCGCTGTCCAGCGGCGTGAGCCCCGGATCCAGCACGACGAGGTGCAGCACGCCCAGGCCGCTCACCGCGGTGTCACGCAGCGCCGGCTCAATGAGCGGCAGGCAGCGGTCCACCGCCTGGCGGGCGGCGGACGCGTCGGCAAACCGGCTTCGGGACAGGGCAGGGGTCTGGCGCATCGCGACGCCCGGCAAGGCCCGTGCCCGGCGCGGGAACAGGCCTTGCCGTCCCGGCTCATCCATGCGAGGGACCGTGCAGATCGTCTACGTCACCGAAACCTACCCGCCCGAGGTCAACGGCGTTGCGCTGACCACGGCGCGTGCCGTCGCCCACCTGCGCGGCGCCGGCCACCGGGTGCAGCTCGTGCGGCCGCGGCAGCGCGGCGAAGCCCGGCGCGACGACGCCGACGAATGGCGTTGCCCCGGCGGCCCGATCCCGATGTACCCGGAGCTGCGCTACGGGCTGGCGACGCAGGGTGCGCTGCGCCGCCGCTGGCGCACGCTGGCACCGGCGCTGGTGCACGTCGCGACACCTGGCCCGCTGGCGCTGGCCGCGCTGTCCGCGGCACGTGCCGAGGGCATCCCGACCAGCGCCGACTTCCGCACCAACTTCCACGCCTACAGCCGCCACTACCGGCTGGGCTGGCTGGAGCCGCTGGTGCTGCGCTGGCTGCGCCGGCTGCACGACCAGGCCGACTGCAACTTCGTGCCGACGCCGACGCTGGCCGCCGAGCTGGCGGCCGCCGGCTTCAGCCGCCTGGCGGTCAGCGGCCGCGGCGTCGACGCGACGCTGTTCGACCCGGCGCGGCGCGATCCGGCGCTGCGCCGGCGCTGGGGCGCCGCCGACGGCGACACCGTGCTGCTGCACGTCGGCCGCCTGGCCGCCGAGAAGAACGTCGCACTGGCGCTGAAGGCCTGGGAGCGGCAACGCCTGCAGCGGCCGGGGCTGCGCATGGTCGTCGTCGGCGACGGGCCGCAGCGTGCGGCGCTGCAGCGAGCGCACCCGCAGGCCGCTTTCGTCGGCGTGCACACCGGCGAGGCGCTGGCCGCGCACTACGCCAGCGCCGACGCCTTCGCCTTCCCCAGCCTGACCGACACCTTCGGCAACGTGACGCTGGAAGCGCTGGCCAGCGGCCTGGCCTATGCCGCCTTCGACACCGCGGCCGCCGCGGTGCACGTCGTCGACGGCCATAACGGCTGGCTGGCGCGCCCTGGCGACGTCGCCGGCTTCGAGACCGCGCTCGGCGCGGCGCTGGACCAGGCGGCGCCCGGTTCGGCGCTGCGCCGGCGGGCGCGCGAGACCGCGCTGGCCGCCGACTGGAGCGCGGTGCTGCAGCGTTTCGAGTCGGCGCTGCGCGGCGTCGCCGAGCGCCGTCCTGCGGGTGCCGTCGCCGATGCCGCGCTGGCTTGACGCCTCGCGCCTGCACGGCGTCGAGCTCGACCGCCGCTGGGCGCTCGCGCTGCACCGTGGCGCCGCGCGCCCGCTGCTGCTGCGCCTGCTGGTGATCTGCAGCCGGCTCGGCGACGCCGGGCCGTGGATCACGCTGGGCGTCGCGATCGCCGTCTTCGGCGGCCCGGCCGGGCGCCACTGCTCGCTGCTGTTCGCCGAGCTGGGCCTCGTGAACCTGGCGATCTACTGGACGCTCAAGCGCGGCACGCGGCGCTCGCGGCCCTTCGACCAGTGCCCCGGCATCCGCGCCTGCTGCGCGGTGCCCGACCGCTTCAGCTTTCCCAGCGGCCACACGCTGCACGCCGTCGCCTTCGGGCTGCTGCTGGCGGCGTTCTACCCGGCCTGGACGCCGCTGCTGGCGCTGTTCGCTCTGCTGGTGGCGCTGGCCCGCATCGTGCTCGGGCTGCATTACCCGAGCGACGTCGCCGCCGGCGCGGTGCTGGGTGCGATCACCGGCACGCTGGTGCTGCTGACGCTCTGAACGCACGAGGAGTGCCGATGGCCGCCATCCCCGAGCCGATCACGCCGCGCAAGTACGAATGCGTCTGCGGGCGCCCCGTCTTCTTCCGCAACAGCGAGTGCCTGTTCTGCCACACGCCGCTGGGTTACGACCCCGAGCGCCGGCGGCTGCTGCCGCTGGAGGCGATCCCGGGCACCGAGCTGTGGAAGGAAGCGCGCCCGCGCCGGCCGCGGCGCTACCGCCGCTGCGCCAACCTGGACACGGCCTCGGGCTGCAACTGGCTGGTCGACCCGGCCGACGCCGGCGCGCTGGACCCGCCGCAATGCCGCGCCTGCCGGCTGACGCGCACGCTGCCCGACCTGTCGCTGCCGGAGAACGGCGAACGCTGGGCGCGCATCGCGACCGCGCAGCGCCGCCTGGTGTCGCAGCTCATCGGCCTGGGGCTGCCGGTGAAGAGCCGGCTGTCGGAGGACCCGGAGCGCGGGCTGGCCTTCGACCTGCTGCAGTCGCCGCCCGGCGGCCCGGCGGTGGTCACCGGCCATGCCGACGGCATCGTGACGATCGACGTCGAGGAAGCCGACGACCCGACCCGCGAGCACCGCCGCACCGCGCTGGGCGAGCCCTACCGCACGCTGCTCGGCCATCTGCGCCACGAGGTCGGTCACTACTACTGGCAGCGCCTGGTCGACGGCACGCCCTGGCACGAGCCTTTTCGCCGCCTCTTCGGCGACGAACGCGAGGACTACGCCGCGGCCTTGAAACGCCACTACGAGCAGGGTGCGCCGGCCGACTGGGGCGCCCGTCACGTCAGCGCCTACGCCAGCAGCCACCCCTGGGAGGACTGGGCCGAGACCTGGGCCCACTACCTGCACATGGTCGACACGCTGGACACGGCACGCAGCTTCGGGCTGGACGGCGAATCGGTCGAGCTGAGCTACGAACGTTTCGGCAATGCCGCGCTGGCCGACAGCGGCGACCGCAACCCGGGGCCCTTCCTGGCCATCGTCAACGGCTGGATGGAGCTGACCGGCGTGCTCAACGAACTGTCGCGCAGCATGGGCGTGGCCGATTTCTACCCCTTCGTGCTGTCGCCACCGGCCTTGCGCAAGCTGCACTTCGTGCACCGCGTCGTCGGCGTGCGCGTGCCGACCGCCGTGCCGGCGCGCGAGGCCGCGCCGGCACCCTCCACCGGGCCCACGCTGGCCGCGCGCGTGCCGGGATGAGGGCGCTGCTCGTCGCCGCGCTGCTGCCCGCGGTCGCGGTCGCGGTCGCGGCCGCGGCGGCGCCACCGCTGTCGGAGGACGCGCGCGAACTGGTCGCCGCGGTGCGCGCGACGCAGGACCACGGCACAAGGCCGTTCGCCGTCATCGACAAGCGGCTGGCACGGCTGTGGGTGTTCGACGCGCGCGCCCGCATCGTCGCCAGCGCGCCGGTGCTGCTGGGGCTGGCCGCCGGCGACGACTCGGTGCCCGGCATCGGCGAGCGCCCGCTGGCCCAGATCCGGCCCGAGGAACGCACGACGCCGGCCGGGCGTTTCCAGCTCGAGCCGGGGCGCAACACGCGCGGCGACCGCATCCTCTGGGTCGACTACGACGCCGCGGTGTCGATGCACCGCGTGCGCCCGACGGTGGCCGCCGAGCGCCGCCTGGAGCGCCTGGCGACGCCGACGCCGGCCGACAACCGCATCTCCTTCGGCTGCATCAACGTGCCGGCGACGTTCTACGAGAAGGTGGTCTGGCCGACCTTCTCGCGCCGGCCCGGCGTCGTCTACGTGCTGCCCGAGCGGCGCGCGCCGTCGGAGACCTTCCCGACGCTGTTCATCGCACCACGCGCCGGCCCCTGAACGGCGACGGGGCGCCGAAGCGCCCCGTCGTGACGAGCCGGGCGAGCGTGCTCAGTTGCGGTCGGTGCGCGGCGTGCGCGTCGTCGACGAGCTGGTGCCCGAGCCGCTGTCCATCGACGACGAGCCGGTCGTGCCGGTGCTGCTCGAGCTGCCGGTGCCCGAGGACATGTTGCCGTTGTTCGTCGAGGTCGTGCCGGTGCCGGTGGTGCCGGTCATCGAGCCGGCCGCGCCGCCGGTGGCGCCGCTGCTGTTGTCGCCGGTGACGCCGGTGCTGTTGGGGCTGCCGGCCGGCGTGCCGGTCTGCGTGCCGTTGTCGGTCGGATAGGCGTCGGTGCCGCCGCCCTGACCCTGCGTGCCCGACGAGGAGCCGGTGCCGCTGCCGCCGGAACCGCCGGTGCCCTGGGCGTAGGCCGCGCCGGCGGCGAGCATCGCGCAGGCCGCGACGGCCGTGAGTTTCGTCTTCAAGCTGTTCATGTCCGATCTCCTGTTCGTGGCGAGGGGAGGGGCCGTGCCGCACGACGGCGGCGTGCCCCGCGTGATGCCGTTACGGCAACGACTGTTCCCACCCCGCGCGGCGTTCATTCCGGCGGCAGCCACTCGTCGAGCCGGCGCAGCACGTGGTCCAGGTCCAGCGGCTTGTGCCAGACCTCGACGAAGCCGCCCGAACCGCCGCCGAAACCGTGTTCGGCGGTCACCGCCACCGCCGGCACCTGGCTCCAGCCGAAACGCAGGCGCAACAGCGGCAGCAGTTCGCTGCCCAGGCAGTCGGGCAGGCGCAGATCGACGAGCAGCAGCACCGGCTTGACCGTCGGGCCGAGCGCGAAGGCGTGGGAGCCGTCGACCGCGACGACCAGTTCCAGATGCGGCCGCTGGTCGAACAGCGCGTGCATCAGCTCGGCGTTCAAAGGCTCGTCCTCGATGTAGAGGACCTGGCGGCGGGCGGCGTCCATCACGCCGGCCACGCGCCCGTTTCGCGCAAGCGCTGCGGCAAGCTTTGCCGCGGTCTGGGTCTCGAACCGCTCATCGGGAACCCCCTTTGCCGTCTTTCGGCCACGAGGCCGCAGAGGAAGCAAGACATGGACCGTGAAGAACGCAGCTTCGGCGTGTTCAAGCCCGAGGGACACGTCGTGATCTCCTTCCCTTCGGCGGCCCAGGCCGACGCCGCGCAGCAGGCCTTGCGCCCGCTGGCACTGGCCGACGACGAACTGCGCCGCTACAGCGACCGCGAGATGCTGGCCCGGCTCGACGAGGACCTGGCGCACGCCGGCCTGCTGGCCAGCATCGGCCAGGAGATGAACCTCGCGAAGGCGCAGCGCGAGCTGGCCGCGCGCGGCTACCACTGGCTGGTCGTGAAGGCCGGCGACGACGAACGCGCCCGCCGCATCGCCGATGCCGTGCGCCCGCACGGCGCCGAACGCGCCCAGCTCTACGGCCGCTTCCTGATCGAGGAACTGATCGAACACCCCGGCGACCTGCCGCAGGTCGCCGAGTCGCCCGACCGCGGGCTCGACGCCCAGACCCGCAGCGGCGAGGAAGGCGAACGCGCCGACCTGCGCCCGCCCGACGAACCGACACGCTGAACCCTGGAGATCCCATGCCCCGCGACGACGAGACGCTGACCACCCAACGCCAGATCCAGCAGCAACAGGACGCTCGCGACCGCGAAAGCGGCGCCGACGAAGGCGGCGAAGACGAGGCCGTGCAGGCCGGCGCGCGCGAGCAGCCGACCGAGCTGCCGGCGCAGCACCTGGACAAGCCCGGCCAGGAAGCCGACCTGGAGCTGCAGCCGCGGTTCCTCGCGCCCGACTACCGCGGCAGCGCCAAGCTCGACGGCTTCGGCACGCTGATCACCGGCGCCGACTCGGGCATCGGCCGCGCGGTCGCCGTGCTCTTCGCACGCGAGGGCGCCGACGTCGCCGTGGCCTATCACAGCTCGGATGACGACGCCGAGGAGACGAAACGCCGCGTCGAGGCCGAAGGACAGCGCTGCCTGCTGCTCAAGGGCGACGTCAAGGACGAAGCCTGGTGCCGCGACGCGGTGCGGCGCACGGTCGAGGCCTTCGGCCGCCTCGACGTGCTGGTCAACAACGCCGCCTTCCAGGAACACGCCGACGAGCTCGAGGCCGTCGACGACCACCGCCTGATGGAAACGCTGGACACCAACATCGGCGGTTATTTCCGCATGGCGCGCGCGGCGCTGCCGCACCTGAAGAACGGCGCCTCGATCATCAACACCGGCTCGGTCGTCGGCCTGCGCGGCAGCGCGAAGCTGCTGGACTACGCCGCCAGCAAGGGCGCGATCCACGCCTTCACGAAATCGCTGGCCAGCAGCCTGCTGTCGCGCGGCATCCGCGTCAACGCGGTCGCGCCGGGCCCGGTGTGGACGCCGCTGAACCCGGCCGACAGCCCGGCCGAGCAGGTCGCCGAGTTCGGCCGCCAGACCGACATGCGGCGCGCCGCGCAGCCCGAGGAGCTGTCGCCGGCCTACGTCTTCCTCGCCGCACCGGTCTGCGCCGGTTACATCACCGGCATCGTGCTGCCCGTCACCGGCAGCGTCGGGGCCATCTAAGAAGGTGTGAAGGAACCCGCCATGCCCGCGTCGATCCGCCAAGCGACCCCGAACGCGCGACGGCGCGACGACGTCTCGGCGCTGATCGCAGCGCGCCCGGCACCGCCTCGGGGTCGCTCGTCGGCTCGCCCCTGCGGGACGGGGCACATCCAGGCGCCAGGCGGCGTTGCGCCGCTTGCCGGTACATCGAGTACCGGCCGCGCGACGCGCCTTGCCCGACACCCGGCTGTACCCCGTCGCGGGCACGCCGGGTCCCTTCACACCTTCTGAGACGCAGAATCAGCCCATGCGCCTGCCGTTCCAGACCCTGCCGCTGATCCAGGCCCCGATGGCCGGGGCCCAGGACGAGCGCCTGGCGCTGGCCGTCGGCGCCGCCGGCGCGATCGGTTCGCTGCCCGCGGCGATGCTGTCGATGCCGGCGCTGGAACGCGGCCTGCAGGCGCTGCGCGACGCCGGCCGGCCGTACAACGTCAACTTCTTCACCCACGTGCCGCCGCCGCCCGCGGCGGCCTTCGACCGGCGCTGGCTGGCGGCGCTGGCACCGTATTACGACGAGTTCGGCCTGCCGCCGCCCGAGCCCGGCACGGCCGCCGCGAGCCGCCAGCCTTTCGGTGCCGAAGCGGCGGAGCTGCTGGAGACCTTTCGCCCGCCGATCGTCAGCTTCCACTTCGGCCTGCCCGAGCCGGCGCTGCTGGCGCGTGTGCATCGCTGGGGCGCTTTCGTGCTGGCCTCGGCGACGACGCTGGACGAAGCGCTGTGGCTGCAGGCGCGCGGCGCCGACGCCGTCATCGCGCAAGGCCTGGAAGCCGGCGGCCACCGCGGCCACTTCCTCGACCTGGACCCGGCGCGCCAGCTCGACACGGCGACGCTGGTCTCGGCCCTGGTCGCGCGGCTGGACGTGCCGGTCGTCGCTGCCGGCGGCATCACCGATGCCGCCACGGCGCGCGCGGCGATGGAACGCGGCGCCGCCGCCGTCCAGTGCGGCACGGCTTTCCTGCTCTGCGACGAAGCGCAGACCTCGGCGCTGCACCGCGCCCGGCTGCGCCAGCCTTCGGAACCGACGGCCTTGAGCAACCTTTTCTCGGGCGGGCTGGCACGAGGTCTCGTCAACCGCGCGATGCGCGAACTGGGTCCGGTCAGCGACGCGGCACCGCCGTTCCCGCTGGCCTCGGCGGCGCTGGCGCCACTGCGCGAACGCGCCGAGGCGCTGGGCCGCGACGACTTCACGCCGCTGTGGTCGGGCACACGCCGCGACGGCTGCCGCGAAGTGCCGGCCGTCGAGATCGTCAGGGCCCTGGCCGCCGGCCTGGAGCCCTGACGCGGCGCGCCACGCCGTCAGGCGTGGTGCTTGTCCTTGCTGCGCTTGAGGCTGCCCAGCAGCAGCGCGCCGGCGGCGACGGTGCCGGCGACGACCAGCGCCGCGGTGCCGGGCGACGAACGCGCCATATCGGCCGCGATCTGGCCGGCGTGCGGCTTGGCCAGTTCCATGCGGCGCTCGGTCATGCGGGCGCCGAGTTCGGCGAGACGGTCGGCCAGGCGTTGCTCGGCCGCCGGCAGCAGCGAGGTCTCTTCTTCGGCGACGTGGTGGATGACGGCGCGCATCAGGTCGTTCAGCGCGAGCTGCTGCGCGTCGGGCTGGGCTTCGAGGCTGCGAACCCGTTCGATCAGGCCGCGCATCTCGTCGTGCTCGGGCACGCTGTGCTCGAGCTGCGGCAGCTCGGCGCCGGTCTCGCGCAGCGCCGGATAGAAGATCTCTTCCTCCAGCTGGGCGTGGATCTCCAGCGCGGCGCAGATGTTGCGCACCGTGGCTTCGCGCGCCGTGCGCGACAGGCCCGGCTCGAGCTTGTGGAACTGGGTCATGACGTGCGAATGGTCCATGCGGATCAGACGCGTGGCCGTGGGCGACATCTTGGCGAGCAGCGGGTTCATCGGCGACTCCTGACGGTGGATGCACCGACGCGGCAAGCGCGATACCCGTCGCTGCGGCCCAAGGCACGGCGTTTGCCGTGTCGGCGCCAGAAAGGAGTTCCCGCTCATGAACCTCATCATCTGGCTCGTCGTCGGCGGCCTCATCGGCTGGGTCGCCAGCAAGATCATGCGCACCGACGCCCAACAGGGCGTGATCCTCAACGTCATCGTCGGCATCATCGGCGCGGCGCTGGGGGGCTGGCTGGTCTCGCCGCTGATCGGTGTCGGCACCATCAACGAAGGCGTGTTCAGCTTCGGCGCCCTGATCGTCTCGCTGGTCGGCGCGATCATCCTGCTGGCCATCGTCAACCTGTTCCGCCGCGGCACGCCGCGCTGACCCCGGAGGACCCGCATGGCCACGATCCCCGAAGACATCCCCGGCGGCACCGGCATGCCGCCGCCCGGCGCCACGCTCGGCACCCCGAACGGCAGCGCCCGCCAGGACGAGCTGCTGCAGCGTGTCGTGCAGGGCGCGCACGAGACGATCGACCGTCTCGCCGAACGCGCCGCGCCGCACGTCAGCCGGCTGCAGGAAGGCGTTCACGACGCCAACGAACGCCTGCACGCCAAGGCCGACGCGCTGCGCGAAACCGGCGACGAGTGGACCGAGAGCCTGCGCGACACGGTGCGCGAGCACCCGATCGCCGCAGTCGCCACGGCGCTCGCCGTCGGCCTGCTGATCGCGCGGCTGACGCGCTGACCGGCGCCGATGGACGACGCCCGCAGCACGCCGCCGGGCGACGAGGGCGGGGCCGCACCCGGTGCGGCTCCGCCACCGCCGCCGCCGCAGGGCTGGTTGGACGCGCTGCAGTCGGTGCTGCAGGAACTGCCCGGCCTGGTCAGCGACCGGGTCGAGCTGTTCTCGCTGGAACTGGTGCGCGCCGGGCGCGCGCTGGCCCAGATCCTGATGCTGGTCGTCGCCGCAGCGGTGCTCGCGGTGACCGGCTGGCTGGCCCTGTGGGCCGGCATCACCGTCGCGCTGCTCGAAGCCGGCCTGCACTGGGCCGTGGCGCTGGCCGTCGTGCTGGCGCTGAACCTCGTCGCGGCGCTGCTCGCGCTGCGCCGCATCCGCAGCCTGGTGCCGCTGCTGCGCCTGCCGCGCACGCGCCGCCACCTGACCCTGTCTCCCGGCGCCTCGGTGCGCCATGCCAACGAAGCCGCCGCCGATGAACGCGCTGCCGCCTGAAGCCGATCTGGACGACCGCATCCGCGCCGCCGAGCAGGCGCTGGTGGCGCGCGAACGCCGCCTGCTCGACGGCATCGACACCCTGGGCCGGCGCGTGCGGCACGCCGCCAGCCCCTGGCGGCTGGCGGCTTCCGGCGTCGCCGTGCTGCTGGCCGGCACGACCCTGTGGCGCGTCATCCGGCCCTCTGCCGCCGGCGGCCCGGTGCCGGTGCACGGCGTGCCGCCGCCGCATGGCGGCGCCGAGCCCGGCGGGCTGCCCTGGGTCGGCCTGCTCGGGCTGCTGTGGCCGCTGCTGCCGGCGCGCTGGCGCAACCGCACCAGCCCCGGCACGGTGGCCGCGGTGCTGGGCGTCGGCATGCCGCTGCTGCAGAAATGGCTGCACAAGCCCGAATGGCCGCCGCTGTCGACCGTCGAGCACGTGGACCTGGCGCGTTACGCCGGCACCTGGCACGAGATCGCGCGGCTGGGCGCGCCCTATGAAGCCGGCTGCGACGGCCAGCCGATGGCGCACTACACGCTGGCCGGCTCGCGCGTGGTGGTCGAGAACCGCTGTGTCGGCCGCGACGGCCGCGAACGCGTCGCACGCGGTGTCGCGCGTGTCGTACCCGGCAGCGGCAACGCCCGGCTCGAAGTGAACTTCCTGCCCGCCTGGCTGCACGCGCTGCCGGTCGGCTGGGCCGACTACCAGATCCTGGCGCTGGACCGCGGCTACTCGGTGGCGCTGGTCGGCCACCCGAGCCGCGAGTCGCTGTGGGTGCTGTCGCGCACGCCGACGGTCGCGCCGGCGACGCTGCAGGCCTTGCTGGACATCGCGCAGGGCGAAGGGTTCCCGGTCGAGCGCCTGCAGCAGCGCGCCGGCTGAGCGATGAGCCTGGCCGACTTCGCCGAGCTGTGGCGCTTCGGGGTCTCGCCCTGGGAGCTGGTGCTCCGCGGCACGCTGATGTACTGGTTCCTGTTCCTGCTGTTCCGCTTCGCGCTGCGGCGCGACGCCGGTTCGATCGGCATCGCCGACATCCTGCTGCTGGTGCTGGTCGCCGACGCCTCGCAGAACGCGATGGCCGGCGGCTACGAAGGCGTCGGCGAAGGCATGGTGCTGGTGGCGACGATCGCCGGCTGGAGCGCGCTGCTGGACTGGGCGGGCTACCGCTTCCCGCTGATGCGCCGCCTGGTCGAGCCGCCGGCCGTCGTGCTGGTGCGCCACGGCAAGCTGGTGGCGCGCAACCTGCGCCGCGAGCTGATCACGGTGCCCGAGCTGATGTCGCGCTTGCGCGAGAACGGCATCGAGAAGCTCGCCGAGGTGAAGTACGCGCGCATCGAGAGCGACGGCGACATCAGCGTCATCCGCATGCAGAGCGACGGCGGCGATGAAAGCCGCCACCGCGATCGCGCCGGCGCGCCCTGACCGCCTCGGGGCACGGGGCTTGCCGTCCGTACTGCAAGGCCGCCGCCCCGGCGGCAGGAGACACTAGATGGCCCACAGCCCCTTGCTCGGCACCGACCGGGCGCCGCCGGCGCCGGCCGGCCGCGACACCGAGACCCTCGGCCCCAGCGACAGTTCGGACAGCGGCAGCGACGTCGCCGGTCTCGACGACGAACCCGGCGGCGACCCCAACGAGCCGCTGGACCGCGCGCTCGACCCCGACAGCGAACGGCCTGCCGGCCGCGACATCGAGGCCGCCGACGCGACCGACGCCGCCGGCACCGGCGAGCGCCGCAGCGCCGGCATGGACCCGGGCCGCGACGGCCAGGACATCGGCGTCGACCGCGTCATCGATCCGGCGCACGAAGGCGCCGACCACGACGACGAGGACCCGGACCTGGACTTCCTCGACGACGTCGAGGCGCCCGACCCGCTGGACGCCGAACCCGAAGTCGAGGACGAGTCGGCCGACCCGGTCGGCGACGGCCGTTCCGACGCCGCGGCGGCGGCGACGCAGCCGCCGGTGCCCGGGCGCACGCCGCCGGTCTCGCCCGACGACCTCGACGCCGACCTGCCTTCGGAAGACGACACGCCGACGGAAGACGACCCGGACGCCGACGCCGAAGCGCGCGAACCGGGCCGGGTTTGAGAAAGGGCGGGGCGCCGCGGCGCCCCGCCGATCGGCGCGTCAGGCGGTGCGGGCGCGCGCCTCGTCGCGCAGCGTGCGCACCTGGGCGTGGTTGCGCTTGACGCCCTCGAACTGGCGTTCGACGACGATGCGCACGTCGCTCGGCAGGTCTTCGCCGAGCGCGCTGCGGTAGCGCTCCATCGCCGCGTCCTCGCCGCGCTCGCATTCCTCGAGCATCGCGAGGTCGCTGTAGCCGGCCAGCGTGCCCTTCACGGCGACCCAGCCGCGGTGCATCGCGCCGGTGGCCGAGCCGCCGTCCTCGGCGGTGCCGCCGTACTGCACGACCAGCGTCTGCAGTTCGGCCGCGCCTTGCCGGCATTCGTCGGCACGGGCGATGAAGATGCGCTGCAGCTGCGTGTCGCGCACGTGTTCGGCGCTGGTGCGGAAGCCGTATTCGCCGTCCTTGCTGGTCTCGATCAGGCGGTTCAGCGTGTCGACGACGTCCTTGCGGTCCATCATGGGAACTCCTTTCGTGGGCTTGGCCGCGGCACCGGCCGCGGCATCCCGCCTCCGCGGCAGGACGCGTGCCCGCGACGCCGAAAGGTCAAACCTGGCGGTCGATCGCCCGGCGCAGCGCGAGCACCAGTTCCTCCGGCGTGCAGGGCTTGGCCAGCACCGGGAAACCGTGGCCGCCCTGCAGCGCGCTGCTGAAGCCGCTGATCAGCACCACCGGCAGCCGCGGGCGCTGGTCGCGCAGCATGCGCGCCAGCGCGATGCCGTCCATGTCGCCGGGCATCACGACGTCCGACAGCACGACGTCGATCGAACGCCCTTCGGCGATCACGGCCAGCGCCTCCTCGGGGCTGCGCGCGCGCAGCACGCGGCAACCCAGCGAGTCGAGCAGGCCGGCGGTGACGTCGGCCAGCTCGGGGTTGTCCTCGACCATCAGCACGCGCACGCCGTACAGCCCGCCTTCGGGCAGCGGCGCCGGCGCCGGGCCGGCCGAGCTGTCTTCGTCGGCGGCGGCCGGCAGCAGCAGCGTCACCGTCGTGCCCAGGCCGCGTGTGCTGGCGATCGCCGCGCGTCCGCCGGCCTGGGCGCAGAAGCCGTGCACCTGGCTCAGACCCAGCCCGGTGCCCTTGCCGACCGACTTGGTGGTGAAGAAGGGCTCGAAGACGCGGTCGGCGATCGCCTCGTCGATGCCGGTGCCGTCGTCGCTGACCGTGACCTGCACGTAGGGCCCGGGCGGCAGGTCGGCGAGTTCGGCGTTGTCGGCGTTCTGGGCCTCGATCCAGACGTGGCCGCCGGAGGGCAGGGCGTCGCGTGCGTTCAGCGCCAGGTTGATCAGCGCCAGCTCAAGCTCGCTCGAATCGACGCGGATGCCGGCCGTGCCGGGGGCGACCTTCACCGCCAGCTCGCAGCGTTTGCCGAGCACGACGCGGATCAGCTCCTGCGAGTCGGCGAGGTAACGCGCCAAGTCGATGCGCGTCGGCCGCGTCGGGTGCCGGCCGGAGAAACGCAGCAGATGCTGCGTCAGCCGGCTGCCGACCTCGACCGCACGCAGCGTCGCCGCCACCGGCGCCTGGATCTCGGGCGTCGCGGCGCGGCGCTGGATCAGGTGGGCGCTGTTGCTGATGACGCCCAACAGGTTGTCGAAGTCGTGCGCGACGCCGCCGGTCAGCCGCCCCAGCGCCTCGACACGCTGGCTCAGCGACACACGCTGCTCGGCCTGCCGCGTGCGCGCCACGGCGTCGGCGACTTGGCGCTCGAGGTCGGCCTGGGCGTGCTGGATGGCCTCGGCGGCCTCGGCCAGCGCCGCGGCGACGTCGTCGCATTCGGCCAGCCCGGTCGTGCCGTGCGGCACCGGCTGGCCCGAACGCATGCGCGCCGCAGCTTCCTTCAGCGAGTTGACCGGGCCGACGATGCGCCGGGCGACGAAGAGCGCGCCGCCGACGGCCAGCGCCAGCAGCAGCGCCGCGCCCGCGCCGAGCTGCAGCACCGCGGGCGGCAGCGAACCGGCGATCGCCGGACGCGGCATCGCCGCCATGTAGATCCAGCCGCGCGCCGACTTGCTGAAGAAACCGCGCACCGGCACGCCGTCCAGCGACACCGAGTCGAAATAGCCTTCACGCTCGTGCAGCAGGCGCTCGACCATGTCCGGCGTGGCTCGCCGGCCGGCATGCTGCACGCCCCCGGGGTGCCGTGCGACGACCAGCGCGTCGGCATCCAGGATCGTGCCCAGCCAGCCGGGCGGCAGGCTCTGGCGGTCGATGATGCGCTGCAGCTCCGACGGCAGGATCGTCATCTCGAGGTTGGCGACGACGCGGCCGTCGCGCAGCACCGGCTGCACGACACGGGCGTGCGCCACCGGCGAGCCGGGTCCCACCGCCAGCGGCCGCACGCTGGCCGCCTGCAGCAGCTCGGGCGCCGAGGCGCCGGAAGGCGGCGCCACGGCAGGCTCGCGGGTGCTCAGCACGACACGTTCGCCGTCGGTCAGCTCGATCCAGCCGTCCATGCCGTCGATGGCGCGGCGGGCCTGGAGGTCGAAGACCCGGCGCTGCTCGGCGCTGAGATGGGGCGCGTTCTCCAGCGAACGCGCCGTCGCCAGCACGCGCACGATGGTCGCGCGCTGGTCGAGCTCGCGGTCGATCACCGTCGACAGCGCGCGTGCGGTGTCGCGCAGGTTGCTCTCCAGCGCCGCACGTTCGGCGGCCCAGGTGCGGGCGATGACGAACGCCGCGGCGGCGACGGCCGGCAGCAGGACCGCGAGCACCAGCAGCAGCAGACGGGAACGGATCGAGATCGACAGCATCGGGGGTGCAGTGTGTCGCAGGCGCCCCGGCCCCAGCCACACCCCGCCCGCTCGCGGGGCGTGCGCTAGGGGCCGGGATCGATGCCGCCATGCAGCGCGTGGCGCCAGTGGCCGCCCGGCTGCGAACGCATCGTGCTGCCGCGGCTGTGCAGCACGTCCTGATCGAAGACCTGCGCCAGGCGCGCGGCCAGCCCGGGATCGACGACGACGATGCCGGCCTCGGCGTCGCGCACGACGTTGCGCCAGTCCAGGCGCGTCGAGCCGATGCCGACCCACTCGCCGTCGACGACGCTGAGCCGGGTGTGCCAGCGCCCCGGCTGCGCCTCGTGCACGACGACACCGGCGGCCTGCAGCGTCTGGCGCATCGGCAGGCCGCGCAGCAGGCCGCGGCCGGCGCGTGGCACCAGCACCTCGACGGCGACACCGCGCGCGCTCGCCTGCACCAGCGCCTGCACCAGGCGCCGCGGCGGCACTTGCAGGGGCTGGCGACGAGCACGCGCCGCGCGGCGCCGGCGATCGCGCCGAGCAGGGCTTCGATGAAGGGGTTGTGCTCGCCGCTGTCGGCGGACGCGACGCCGACACGCTGCACACCGGCCGGCGCCTGCGCCGGGAAGTAGCGGGCCTGCTGCATCGGGCCGCGCGCGAAACGCTGCCAGTGGGCGACGAACAGGCGCTGCAAGCGCTGCAGCACCGGGCCCTGGATGCGCAGCCGCGGCCCGGGACGCGCGGCCTCGGGGCGGCCGCGGCCGGTGGGCACGTCCAGGCCGCCGATGAAGGCGTCGCGGCCGTCGACGACCAGCAGTTCACGCGGCTCGCAGCGCCGCGGCGGGCCGGCGAGCAAGGTGCTCCAGCCGGCGGTGTCGTGCTCGCCCAGGCTGACACCGCCACGGCGCAGCGGCGCCAGCGCGGCGGCCGCCTCGGCGCCCAGCGGTCCGACGTCGATCAGCAGGTTGATCCGCACGCCGGCACGGGCACGCTCGGCCAGCCGCCCCAGCAACGCCAGCCCGTGGCCGTCGAGGTCGACGAGGTTCTCGACGTTGACGTGGTCGCGGGCGCCGTCGACCGCCTGCAGCATCGCGTCGAAGGCGCTGTCGTCGTCGGCGAGCAGGGCGACGTGGTTGCCTCCGATCAGCGGCTCCACCAGGCCACGATCCCATTCGGGACGGGACGGCGGTGAGGCCGGGCGGCGCGGCGGGGGCAGGTTTGACTTGGACATGAGGTCCCGGGAGATCGATCGTGGAGTCCGCTGGCGGGCCGCTGGCAATCGGCGTGCCTCGCCGTCCGCAGGCATGACGGCACCGACCTTGCCGATGGCTTCAACTGCGCCCGAGGAGCCCCACGATGCGAACCCTTCAGCTCACCGCGATCACCGTCCTGGCGATCCTGGCGGCAGGCCCGGCCGCCGCCCAGACCGCGGACACCGATCCGAATGCCGTGCCGACGCTGCCCCCGCCCGCACCCGCGGTGCCGGGGGCACCGGCGGCGCGCATCCAGCCGCCGCCGTTCCCCTTGCCCCAGCGGGCGCCGTCGGCCTCCCAGCCCGCCGGGCCGGGCATCGCTCCGGGCTTGCGCGAGCCGAGCCTGCCGGACGACCGCGGCGTGCCGACAGGACCGAACGGCGTCCAGGACAAGCTCGGTTCACCCCGGCCCTAGTTCAGGGATAGGGCGGCCGGCGCGCCAGCAGCGCGCGAAGCGTCGGTGTCGACACGCGCCGGCCGTCCAGCAAGACCCCCAGCCAGCGCAGCCGCGGCGTGCGCCGGCTCACCGCACGCACGCCGATCAGCACCGGCACCGCGACAAGGGCGCCGGCCATGCCCCACAGCCAGCCCCAGAGCATCACCGAGAGAAAGACCGAGACCGGGCTCAGCACGAGGCGGCGCCCGACGAACCAGGGCGCGATGAAGTTCGCCTCGACCGCATGCACCGCCAGGAACAGCGCCGGCGGCAGCAGCGCCATCCAGCCGTCCGGGAAGGCCACCACGCCGGCCAGCGTCAGCAGGCCGACGATGAGCACCGGGCCGAGATAGGGAATGAAGTTCAGCACGCCGCTCGCCACACCCCACAGCAGCGGGTTGGGCAGGCCGGCCAGTTGCAGGCCCAGGGCGAGCGCGACGGCGACGCCGAGGTTGATGACCGCCAGCGCCGACAGGAAGCGGCCGATGTCGCGCTGCGCCGCCAGCGCGCAGGCCAGCACCCTGGCGCGCTGGCGCGGCCGGGGCAGGGCCTGGACGGCGCGCGGCAGCAGCCAGTGCTCGGACGCGAGCAGGAAGTACAGCAGGATGACGGTGGCGGCGGCCGAGAGCGTGAAGGCCAGGCCGCGCTCCAGCAGCAGCGCGGTCAGCGCCATGCCTTCGCTGGCCAGGCGCTCGGCGATCGGCCCGTCGGCCTGGGCGCCGCCGGCGCCCAGGCCGGGAATCGCGGCACGCAGGCGCTGAAGCCGGGCGACGAGTTCGGCCAGCACCTGCGACGCGCGCTGCCACCAGTCGGCCGCCGGCTCGGCAAGCGCGATGGCCAGCGGCAGCACGCTGGCCACCAGGGCCAGCACGACCACGCCGGCACCGACCCACTCCGGCACGCCGCGCCGGCGCAAACCCTGCACCCAGGGCGCGAGCACGACGGCCAGCACCAGCGCGAACAGCACCGGCGCCAGCAGCGGCTGGGCGTACTTCGTGAAGACCAGCGCCGCCAGAACGAAAAGCCCCCGCAGCGCGAAGCCTGGCTGGGGCCGGCCGGCGTGGCCGCCGTCGTGCACGGACGGCGGAATCAGCGCGCCACGCTCACTGGCTGGCCGGGCGGATCGTGATGTTGTTGCGCACGTCCTTCACGTCGGGAACGCCGCGCGCGATCTGGGCGGCGTGGTCCTTCTCGGTCTGCGAAGTCGCGAAGCCGGACAGCTGCACCGTGCCGTTGAGCGTCTCGACGTTGATGCGCATCGCGCTCACCGTCTCGTCTTCGGCCATGCGCTTCTTGACGCGCGCCGTGATCGTCGTGTCGTCGACGTATTGGCCGACGCTGCTCTGGCCGTCGGTGACCGCGCAACCGGTGGTGGCCAGCGTGCCCAGGCCGAGCACGGCCGCCAGCAGCAGGGAAGTGGTCTTCATCGTCGAGTTCTCCTAGCGAGTCGAGGTGCGCCGCTGAGGGCAAGCGCCGTACCCGCGGCGGGCGCACCGTTTGCCCGGGGCCGGCATTGCAAGAGGAGCCGCATGGACCACGCCCGAACCGAGACCCCCACCCGCATCCACGACGCCCGGGAACTGCTGCGCGAAGACCACCGGCGCCTGCAGGAGCTGTGCGACGAATACGCGGCGATGGTCGACGGCGACGCCAGCGCGGCCGACCGCAGCGGCCAGCTCGCACGCATCGGCGGGCGGCTGCGCATCCACGCCCGCATCGAGGACGAGATCTTCTACCCCGCGCTGCCGGCCGGCGAGACGCTGCAGCAGGCGCGTGCCGAGCACGAGGCGCTGGACCGGCATCTGCGCCGCCTGGCCGAGTCGGCCGGGGCCGACGGCGGCGTCGCGGCGCTGGCCGAGGCTCTGCGTCGGCACACGGCCTTCGAAGAGGAAAAACTCTTCCCGCTGGCCGACGGTCTGGACCTGGCCGAACTCGGCCGCCGGCTGCGTGCGCGCCGCGTCGAGCTGACCGGCGATTACGACCAGCCGTCCTGAGCGCCGCCGCCCTCGGGCGGCGGCGCCCGGCGCTTCAGATCTTGCGCGAGCTGGCCAGGCCTTCGTCGGAGACGCCGTTGGTCGCCAGCGTCGAGCCGGCGCTCTGGCCGTTGCCGGTGGCGACCAGCGCGTCGTCGCTCTGGCCGGTGGTCAGTTCCTCGCGGCGCGCGCTCATCGCCTCGGCGAGCTGCTCCCAGTCCAGGCGCACCTGTTCGAGCGCGGGGAAGAGTTCGCCTTCCTCTTCCTTCACGTGGTGCAGCACGTATTCGCACAGCACCGTGAAGCGCGCGGCGTACTTGTCGTCGTCGGGGCCGAGGCTGCGCAGCTGGTCCATCAGCGTGTGCGCCGACTCGTGCTCGATCTCGGCCTCGTCGACGAGGTCGGCCTGCTTGAGCGCCTCGCGCGCGGCGGGGTAGAGCAGTTCTTCCTCGAGCGCGGCGTGGACCTGCAGTTCCTGCAGCACCTGCTCGACGATGTTGCGGCAGGCCTCGGGGTCGTCCGAGCCGAGCTTCTCGAAGTCCTTGTAGGCCTTCTTGACTCGCTTGTGGTCGTTCTTCAGGTCGGCGATGACCTGTTCCCGGGCGGATTGGGCAGCACGTGATGTACGGGGCATGGTGTCTCCTCTTGGACGTCGGGCTCCGACGGCAAACGCTGTGCCGCGATGGCTGCGGCCGGGTCCCCGAAGGCGTCCGGTTGGCACGCTTTGCCGCAAAAGTGTTGCCGCCGGTCACGCTCGCGGCAGCTCTTGCCGGGCAGCGGCCGCCACGGTTGCAGTCGCTTACGTGCTTTCTCCTGGGAACGCGGGGGCGTGCCGTGCGTTTGTATCGGTTTGCGACGGTGGCTCCAACGCGGCACGGGGGTTGCGGCTGATTCCTCTGCGCCCGCGCCGGCACGGCGAAGCCGGCGGACGGAGGCGCCCAACCAAGAGGAGGCAGACACCGATGGGATCGATGGACCTGAGAGCGGAACACCGACAGACGCAGACGCTTTCGCCGCGCCTGCAGCACGCCGTTCGCCTGCTGCAGATGTCGTCGCTGGACTTTGCCGCGATGGTGCGGGACAAGATGGGCCAGAACCCCTTCCTCGAAGCCGAGGAGGGCGAGGACGGCGACGCCGCCGAGGCCGCGGCCGATGGCGGTGGCGGCAACGACGACGTCGCCGTCGACGCCGTGGAGCCCGAGCGTCTGGCCAGCATCGAGCCCGGCGACGACCGCGACCTGTGGCATGCCGACGGCCCGGGCTCGACGCGCCGCGCCGAGGACGGCGAGATCTCCGCGATGGAGATGATGGCCGTCGAGACGACGCTGAACATGCATCTGCACGAGCAGCTGAACGTGCTGCCGCTGGAGCCGCGCGACCGCGCGCTGGCGCAGGCCATCGTCGAGTCGCTGGACGACGACGGCTACCTGCGCACGGCGCTGGACGAGGTGGCCCAGGTGCTGCAGCTGGACCCGCCACCGACGCCGACCGAGCTGAACATCGCCTTGAAGCGCGTGCAGTCGCTGGACCCGGCCGGCGTCGGCGCGCGCAGCGTCGCCGAGTGCCTGCATCTGCAGCTGTCGAAGATCGACTGCCCGCAGACCCGGCTGCTGGCCGAGCGCATCGTCTCGCAGCACCTGCAGACACTGGCGGCCAAGGACGTCAACGGCCTGGCGCACCAGCTCGGCGAGACGCCGGCGCGCGTGGAGGCGGTCTGCGACCGCATCCGCCGCCTGGACCCGCGGCCCGGCTGGCGCTTCGGCTCCTCGCACATCGCCTACGTCGTGCCCGACGTGCTGGTCAAGCGCGTGCGCGGGCAGTGGACGGTGCAGCTCAACCCGGCCGTCGTGCCGCGCGTGCGCTTCAACCACGTCTACGCCGAGCTGTTCCAGCGCCACCGCAGCGCCCAGAACACCGAGATGGCCGGCCACCTGCAGGACGCACGCTGGACGCTGCGCAACGTCGAGCAGCGTTTCTCGACGATCCTGGACGTCGCCGAGGCGATCGTGCGCCGCCAGCGCCACTTCCTCGAATACGGCCCGATGGCGATGAAGCCGCTGGTGCTGCGCGAGATCGCCGACGAAGTCGGCATCCACGAGTCCACCGTCTCGCGGGTGACGAACAACAAGTACATGGCGACGCCGATCGGCGTCTTCGAACTGAAGTACTTCTTCTCGCGGGCGATGATCAGCGCCAACGGCAGCGCCTGCTCGGCGACCGCGATCCGCGGCCTGATCAAGGACATCATCGAGGCCGAGCGCCCCGAGCATCCGCTGTCGGACGCCGAGATCACGCGCCAGCTCGCGCAGCAAGGCCTGGTCGTCGCGCGGCGCACGGTGACCAAGTACCGTCAGATGCTGAAGATCGAGTCCGTGGAGCGGCGGCGGCGGCATTCCTGAAGCGCCGGGCGAGACCCCGCTCCGCCCGTCCATCGGCTTGCCGATGGACGGTCTCCGGCATGGGGTCGGCACCGAGCCGCCGGCGGCGGATCCGGGTGGCATCATGAAACGATCTCCCGCATTCCGACCACGATGCGCCCGACCGCCGCTGGAGTCCCGCCCGGCATCCGGCAGCTGCTGCTGCTTCTGTTGCTGGGTTGCCTGCTTCCCGGCGCGCTGAGCAGCGTCGCACTGGTCATCCACCAGTACCGCGAGGCCGCGGCGCAGGCCGAGTCCGGCACCCGGCAGACGGCCAAGGCGCTGGTCCAGTCGGTCGACAACCGGCTCGAACAGGCCGTCGTGCTCGGCCAGTCGCTGGCCGCGTCCGAGACGCTGGCGCGCGGTGACCTGGCGAGCTTCCACCACGAGGCGGCGAACGCGATCCGCAAGCTGCCGATCGCGACCAACGTGCTGCTGCTCGACCGCTCGGGCCAGCAACTGATGAACACCGCGGTGCCGTTCGGGCAGGCGCTGCCGCGGTCGACGAACGAGGCCATCGAGCGGACCTTCGTGTCGCGGCAGGCGGTCGTCAGCAACCTCTTCGTCGGCGAACTGCTGCACCAGCCGATCGTCGCGGCGATCATTCCGGTCCTGCGCCGCCGCGAGGTCGTGCAGGTGCTGGCCATCGGCATCCTCGTGCCGCAGTTCAACCAACTGCTGGCGCTGCAGAGGCTGCCGCCGGACTGGCGCGTCGCCGTGCTCGACGGGGCCGGGACCTTCGTCGCCCGGACCCACGACCCGGGCAGCTTCGTCGGCCAGAAGCCGCCGGCCGAGCTGCTGCAGGCGCTGGCGACGCAGGATGTCGGCACGCTGTGAACGACGACAAAGGACAAGGTTCCGGTGGTCTCGTCGTACGCACGCTCCGCCAGCACCGGCTGGAGCGTCGCCATCGGCGTGCCGCAGGCCTCGATCCGGGCCGAGCTCGAACGCTCGCTGGGCCTGATCGCCGCCGGCCTGCTGGCGCTGACCCTGGTCGCGCTGGCGCTCGCCCGCCATTTCAGCGCCCGGATCGTGCGGGCCTTCCAGTCGCTGGAAAGCGCTGCCGCGGCGCTGGGCGAGCAGCGCCCGGTCTCGACCGTGCAGCCCGGCGTGCAGGAGGCCGACGCGGTGATCGCGGCGATGGCCGCCGCCGCCGAACGCCTGCAGCAGCACGACGCGCGGCTGCGCACCGAGATGGCCGAGACCGGGCGGCTGAACACCGAGCTGGCGGCGCACCGCGAGAACCTCGAGCTGACCGTGCGCCGGCGGACCGCCGAACTGGAGCGCGCCCGCGAGGCCGCCGAGGCGGCGAGCCGCTCGAAGAGCGCCTTCCTGGCGAACATGAGCCACGAGATCCGCACGCCGATGAACGCGATCATCGGCATGACGCACCTGCTGATCCGGCGCGAGGAGGACACGCTGCAGCGCGAGCGCCTGGAGAAGGTGCAGGCCGCCGCCGGCCACCTGCTGCAGGTCATCAACGACATCCTCGACCTGTCGAAGATCGAGTCCGGCCACATGCTGATCGAGGGCCGGCCCTTCGTGCTCGACGAGCTCGTGCAGCGTGTCGTCGAGCTGGTGCGCCCCAAGGTCGACGAGAAGCAGCTCGAACTCGTCGTCGACACCGGCGACCTGCCGGCCGAGCTGGTCGGCGATCCGACCCGCCTCGCGCAATGCCTGCTGAACCTGCTGGGCAACGCCGTGAAGTTCACCGAACACGGCTGGATCGGGCTGCGCTGCCGCATCGAAGCGCACGACGGCGAGGCCTTCATCGCCCGCTTCGAGGTGCAGGACACCGGCCCCGGCGTCGCGGCGGAGATGCAGCCACGCCTGTTCGAGCCCTTCGAGCAGGGCGACAGCACGACGACGCGCACCCACGGCGGCACCGGCCTGGGCCTGGCCCTGACGCGCCGCTTCGCGCGCCTGATGGGCGGCGACAGCGGCCTGGAAAGCCGCCCCGGCGAAGGCAGCACCTTCAGGTTCAGCGCCCGGCTGCAGGCCGCCGCCGGCGTGCCCGCGCAGGCCGAGCCGGCGCCGCCGCCGCGGCGCGCGCTGCTGGTCGACTCGCTGGAGGTCTCGCGCAGCGCGCTGGGCGCCCGGCTGGCCTCGATCGGCTTCGACGTCGTCGCCCATGCAGACGCCGAAGAGGCCTTGCAGGCCATCGACGACGAACTGGCCGCGGGGCGAGGTTTCGATCTGCTGGTGGTCGACCTGGCGTTGCCGGGGCCCGACGGCGTCGAGACGCTGCGCTTGGCGAGCACGAAGCTCGCGCCGGCCACGCCGGTGCGCCTGCTGCTGGCGGCGCACGCCGACGCCGTGCGCCCCGGCGAGCCGCTGCCGGGCGTCGCCGAGCGGGTGCTGCTCAAACCGGTGACGGCCTCGACGCTGCAGGACGCCCTGACCGAACTGGCCGTGATGCCGGGCCGCGCCCGGCCGTCGACGCCGGTGTCGCGTTCGGCCGAAGAGCAGGTGCGACGGCAGCACGCGGGCGCGCGCATCCTGGTCGCCGAGGACAACCCGGTCAACCAGGAGGTGGCCGTGGCGCTGCTGGTGGCAGCAGGGCTGGCGGTCGACACCGCGACCGACGGCCGCATGGCGGTCGACCTCGCGCTGCGCCAGCCTTTCGACCTGATCCTGATGGACATGCAGATGCCGGAGCTCGACGGGCTGGAGGCCACACGCCGCATCCGCCGCGTCATCGGCCTGCAGCCGCCGATCATCGCGATGACGGCCAACGCTTTCGACGACGACCGCGCGGCCTGCCTGGCGGCCGGCATGAACGACCACCTGCCCAAGCCGGTCGATCCGGACGTGCTGTTCACGACGCTGCTGAAGTGGCTGGACACGCCGGCTCAGGCCGCCGCTTCGCCGCCGACGCGCGCCGACCCGGAAATCGAAGCCGGCACGCTGCGCCAGCGCCTGCAAGCCGTCGACGGCCTGGACCTCGAACAATGCCTGGCCAACGCCAACGGCCGGCAGGCGATCGCCGAAAGGCTGCTGCGCGCCTTCTGCGCGCGTTATGCACAAGGCGACGCCGAGATGCTCGCGGCACTGCAGGGAGGCGAGCTGCGCGCCCTGACGCTGGCGGCGCACTCGGCGCGCGGCGCCTGCGCCGTCGTCGGCGCCACCCTGGCGGCGGAGCTCGCACGCGAGCTGGAAGAGGCCGCTTCGAGCACCGGGCCGGCACCAGATCGCACCGCGTTGGCCGCCATCGCGGCCCGGCTCGATTCGGAGCTGTCGCGCCTGTCCGGCGCGATCGTCGCCGCGCTGGGCTGAAGAGCGCCGCAGCCTTTTCAGCGAGCCCGTCGCGAGATCGCGTCGGGCAGGAAACGCAGCGCCAGCAGCAGCAAGGCCAGCAGCGCCGGAACCCAGCGCAGGTCGGTCGCCACCGTCTGCGGCCGCGCCAGCGCCGGGTCGAGCATCGCGTCGGCCGCGGCCTGCGGCGTCGACAAGCGCCGGTAGCCCAGCCCGAGCAGCTTGCCCAGCGCCTGCAGATGGTCTTCGCGCAGCTCCGACAGGTGTTCATGCGCGGTGCCGGGCGTGCCGGGGCCGAAACGCTGCACGACTTCATCGGCGGCCCACCAGCCGATGTGCCGGCCGTCGCGGTCGACGCGCGGAATGCGCGCCGGCACGTCGCCGCCGACGCCGAGCAGCCAGCCGCCGATCTCGCCCGGCGTGATGTCCTGCATCGGCGGCACGACCTCGCGGTTGCGCAGCGGCGGCGCCTCCTGGCCGTCGGTGAAGAAGACAACCCGCGTGTCCGCGCCGATCGCACGCGCGCTGCGCAGCACCCAGGTCGTGCCCTTGCCGATGTTGCTGGCGTTGGCCCAGCGCATGCGCCCGTCGACCTGCTCCAGCGACGCGAGCAGCGCGTCGTAGTGCGCGCAGACCTCGACCGGCAGCATCAGCGGCATCACGCGGTAGTCGGCGAACACCGCCCAGCCCAGCCGCGAGCCGCAGGGCAGGCGGCGCAGCGCCTCGCGGGCCGCTGCGCGCGCGTAGGCCAGGCGCGTCGCCGGGGCGCCGGCCAGTTGCTGATCTTCGACTTCCATGCTCTGCGTGACGTCGAAGGCGACGAGGTACTGGAAGGTCGCGCGCTGCAGCGTCAGCGGCGGCAGCCAGACCGCGGCGGCCAGCAGCAGCGCTGCGGCGGCGAACGGCAGGTTCGGGCGCGAGACCAGGCCGCGCGCCAGCCGGCGCCAGGCGCTCACGGCAGGTCTCCCGGCTTCATGCCGCGCAGCGACAGCTCCCGGCGTTCGACCGGCTCGTTGTCCTCCTCCGGCGCCGCGGCGTCCTCCTCGGGCGCGGCGCGCAGCGCACGCTCGAGGTTGTAGCGGGCGTCCCAGGCCTGCGGGTCGGCGCGCAGCAGGTCGCGGTAACGCTGCTTGGCCAGCTCGATCAGCGGCCCGGCCTCGCCGCGCGTGCCCAGGGCCAGGCCCTGGCGCAGCACCAGGTTGCCGAGGTTGTACTGGGCGTCGCGGCTGATCGCATCGCCGCCGCCGGGCTGCACCAGGCCGCTGTAGAGCTTGAAGGCGTCGTCGAAGGCGCCGGCCCGGGCCAGCGCGGCGGCGTGCGCCAGCCGCACCGCCCGCGGGGCGTCGTGCACGACGCTCGCGTCCGGCCGCGCCGCAGCGGCCGCCGCCTCGTGCAGCCGCTGCTGCCGCAGCAGCTCCAGGCCTTGCCAGGCGGCGACGGCGGCCGCGGCCAGCGTCGCGAGCGCGAAGGCGCCGTGCACCGAAAGTCGTTTCATGCGGTTCGCCAGTCGTGAAGTTGCAGCGCGCGGCAGGCCAGCAGCCCCAGGCAGCACAGCAGCGCGGCAAAGAAGCAGGCCGGGCCGTAGTCCAGCCGCGGCACCTGCTGGACGTCGCTGAGCGGGTAGTTCTGCTGCCGGTCGATCTCGGCGATGGCCGAGGCCAGCGCCTGCGGGTCGTCGGTCTGGAACAGGTGGTAGGGCGTGGCCAGCGTCTTGAAGAAGGCGTGCAGCGCCGCCTCTTCTTCGGAGTCCAGCGTGCCGGCGACCGGCCGGCTCAGGTCGGGCGAGTTCGGGCCGCTGCGGATGTAGATCCAGTACAGGCCGATGCGGTGCCGGGCCAGCCCGGCGGCGATGCGCCGGCGCTGCTCGTCGTCGAGCTGGGCGCCACCGTCGGAGACGATGACGATGACACGGCTGCCGGTGTAGCGCCGGTGCTCGAACTGCTCGATCGCGGCGAGCAGCGCCCGGCCCATCAAGGTGTCGGGCAGGCCGCGGCCGACGGCGGTGGCCTTCAGCCCGGCGAGCACGGTGGCGTGGTCCTGGGTGAAGGGCGCGACCAGCATCGCGCTGGTGCTGAAGGTCATCAGCGCGAAGCGGTCGTCGGGGCGTCGCTCGACGAAATCGGCGAGCAGTTCGCGCACGACCTGGTTCTTGGTCGGCCGGCTGGCGTTGATCTGGCCACCGGACTTGACGTCGCGCTGCATCAGGTTGGCGTCCATGCTGGAGCTGCGGTCCATCAGGATCAGGACCTCGGCGCCTTTGCCGGTGCGCAGCACCTGGGTGCCGCTCAGTCCCGGCCCGGCCAGGCCGATCACCACGGCGGCGATCGCGCCGCAGGCGAAAGCACGCCACAGCAGGCCGGCGGCGCGGCCCCAGGGGTCGGCCGGCAGCCAGCCGACGGCGGCGAAACGCAGCGTGTCGCGGCGCCGCCGCAGCAGCGGCAGCACCGCCAGCGGCAACAGCAGTAGCCAGGCGGCTTGCAAGAAGTCGAAGCCCATCGTTCAGCGCTGGTGGCGACGCTCGAGGTCGCGCAGCGCCCGGGCCAGCTCGAGCAGCGACGGTGCCGGCGCGCTGCCGCCGGCCGCGGCGGCGAAGAAACGCTGCTCGGAGTGGCGGAAGAAGGCCTCGAGCTGCGGCGCCAGCGGCTGCAGATGCGGCGCTTCGGCCAGCAGCCGCGGCAGGCTGCGGCCGTGCACGACACGGCCGGCGCTGGTGTTCAGCGCCCGGTGCAGCAGCCGCCAGGCCTCGGCACCGTTGCCGTCGGTGCGGCGCAGCTCGCGCCAGGCGCGGGCGAACGGCAGCCGGCGCGACTCGCGCCCGTTGCGCGCCGCCCACCAGCCGCCCCAGGCCAGCAGCAGCGCGGCCAGCACCGCCAGAGCGCCCATCAGGCGGCGCCGCGGGCCGTCGTCGGGCGCCGGCAGCGCCGGGCGGTCGGGCTGCAGCGCCTGCAGCGCGCCCTGGTCGAAGGTGGCGCGTGGCGTCAGCGGGCCGAGGCTGAGCGGCCAGGCCGGCACCTGCAGCGGGCCGGCCGCGGTGGCCAGCGTCAGCGCCGGCAGCGAGGTCGTGGCCAGCGCGCGCGGCGAGTTGACGACCTGGTACTCGATCAGCAGCCAGCGCCGGCCGCCGGCGTCGTCTTCGACGCGGACGGCGCGGCGTTCCAGGTAGAGGCCGACACGGTCCAGCGGCAGCGCCGCGGTGTCGACGCCGCGCCAGTCGGGCAGCCGTACACGCTGCGTCAGCACGTCGCCCAGCAGGTGGCCGAAGCTGCGCGGCTGCTCGACGGCGACCACCGGCGCGGCGGCCCGCGCCGGCAGCGGGCCCAGGCCGGCGGCGGCGAGCACGAGGGCGGCGAGACCCGCGCGCTTCATGCCACGGCCTCCATGAAGTGCCGTGTCAGCGCCTCGGCGTCGAAATCGCCCTGCAGCTCGAACGGCGCCAGGCCGTGCGCGACGAACAGCGCGCGCAGCTCGGCGCGTCGCCGCGCGACGGCTTCGGCCCAGCGCCGGCGCAGCGGCTCGCGCATCCACAAGGTGCGGCGCACGCCGGTCTCGGCGTCGCTCAGCGCCAGCAGCGCATGCGCCGCCGGCGACTCGATCTCGGCCGGGTCCCAGGCGACGATCGGCAGCACGCAGGCCGGTGCCAGCCGTTCGAGCACCGCATGCAGCGCCTGCAGCGGCCAGTGGAAGTCGGACACCAGGAAGACCAGCCCGGGACGGCCGGCCAGCGGCGCGACGGTCTGCGCCAGCGCCTGCGGCGTCAGCTCGTGGGCGCGGTCGTGCTGGTCGGCCGCTTCGACGCTGCAGCGGCGCAGCGCCTCGGCCATCAGCAGCCCGGCGCCGCGGCTGTGGCGGGCCGGCATCTGCAGGTCCTCGCGCCGGCCATGGTCGAAAGCCAGCAGGCCGACGGCGTCGCCGCTGCGGTAGGCGCTGCGGCCCAGCGCCTCGACGAAGTCGGCGACGACCTCGAGCTTGGCACGCCGGGCGCCGAAGTGCATCGACGCCGAGACATCGACGACGGCGTGCACCGCGACCGCGACACGCTGGCGCGGCAGGCGCACCAGCCAGTCGCCGCGCGGGTCGCGCAGGCTGGCGCGCAGGTCCAGACGGCGCGGGTCCGGGTGGTCGAACAACCGCCGGTGCGCCGCGAAGACCTGGCCGGCGCCCAGGCTGCGGCCGTGGTGCGCGCCCGGCCGCTGGCCGCCGAAGACGGCGGGCAGCCGGTAATGGAACTCGGCCGGTGCCGTCACGGACACGTCCTGAGCTCTCATGGCGCCGCCACCCGGTCGACGATCTGCTGCACCAGCGCCGGCGCCAGCTCGGCGCGGCGCAGCTCGTAGACCGGCGTGAAGAACACGCGGTGCGCCAGCACCGAGGGCAGCACCGCCAGCAGGTCTTCGGGCAGCAGATGGGTGCGGCCCTCCAGCCAGGCGACGACACGCGCGGCGCGCAGCAGCGCGCTCATGCCGCGCGGGCTGGCGCCGGCCAGCACCAGCCGCGGCATGTCGACGCCGTCGAGCTGCACGCCGAAACGCTGCGGGTCCTCGCTGGCTTCCCAGAGTTCGAGCACGTAGCGCTCCAGCGTCGTGCTCGCCGTCACCGAGGTCTGGATCAGCGCGCCGATGGCGTTGAGCCGCTCGGCCGGCAGGATGGCCGCCGGCACCTGCTCGATCAGCCGGTCGGCGTCGTGGAAGGCGGTGTCGAAGACCAGCGCGCGCCGCACCTCGCGGTCGGCGGGCTTGCTCATGTTCAGCTCGAACATGAAGCGGTCGCGCGCCGCCGAGGCGAGCTCGAAGGTCTCCTCCTTCTCGACCTTGTTGCGGTCGGCGAAGACCGTCATGTGCGGGAAGCGGTACTCGCGGTTGAAGGCCGACACCGTTCGTTCGGCCATCGCGCGCAGCAGCAGCGACTGCACCTGCGGCCGGGCGCGGTTGATCTCGTTGAAGAAGAAGCTCGTCAGGCGCTCGCCGTGGCGCAGCAGCGGCCCCGGGTCGATGCGCGGCCGGCCGTCGGCGTCGACATAGGTGTGATAGATCAGGTCGCCGGGCATCAGGTCGACGGTGCCTTCGATGCGCTCGAAGTCGCCGCCGACGGCGCGTGCGAAGGCGCGCAGCACCGTCGTCTTGCCGACGCCGACGTCGCCTTCGAGCAGCACGTGGCCGCGTGCGAAGGTGGCGACGTTGATCAGCCGGATCGTCGGCGCCTGGCCGATCACCGCACGCGCGACTTCGCGCTCCAGCCGCAGGGCCAGTTCACGCCAGTCTTGAAGTTCTCGTTCCGGGTTCATGTTCGAGGTCCACGCAGGGAGCAGGGCGCAGGACGCCACGCCGCGGGCCTGGAGGCCGTGGCAGAGGGCTGCGGACGAGAGTGGGGCGCAGGGCTCAGCCGGTGGGCACGAACCGCTCAGTCATCGGTGGGCGCGCCCGGCAAGGCGGGGACCGGGAAGGGCAGTGCGGCGGCGACGTCGTCGACACGCACGAGGCCGATGCTGAGCGCGAACCACACGAGCTGGGCGTCGGTGCGCACGCCGATGCGGCTCTTGATCGCGTAGTGGTAGTTGCGCACCGTCTTCTCGCTGAGGTTCAGCGCATCGGCGATCGCGTCGCTGGTGTGGCCCGAGGCGACCAGGCGCAGGATCTCGACCTCGCGCGGGCCGAGGTCGTCGAGCAGCGCCACCGGGTCGGCCAGGCGCTGGGTCTCGATCGCCTGGCGCGTGTCCTCGCACAGCGCCTGCTCGCCCTGCGACACCGCCAGCACCGCGCGTACCAGTTCCTTGGGGCCGCTGCTCTTGGTCACGTAGCCCCAGGCGCCGGCCTGCAGCACCTTCAGCGCCATCGACGCGCCGCTGTGCATCGTGACCATCAGCACGCGCGCGTCGGCGTCGCGCTGGCGGATGTGGCGCAGCGCGTCCAGGCCGCTGGCGCCGGGCAGCAGCATGTCCATCACGACGACGTCGGGCCGGTGGCGGCAGAAGGCCTCGTAGGCGCTGTCGGCATCCACCGCTTCGGCGCAGACGGTCAGGCCGGGCTGGCGCTCGAGCAGCCGGCGGTAGCCTTCGCGCACCACCGGGTGGTCGTCGACGAGCAGGATGCGGGCCGGCTTCATGCGGCGGCGCTCTGCATGCCCGCGTCGTGGGCCGGCAGCGGGATCAGCGCCGCGACGCGGATGCCGGCGCTGCCGTTGGCGATGGCCAGCGTGCCGCCGAGCGCGTCCAGGCGCTCGCGCAGGCCGGGGATGCCGTGGCCGCCGATGCGGCCGATGCGCGCCGCGTCGCCGCCGCCGTCGTCCTCGACGGTGATCGCCACCGCCTCGCGCTCGCGTGCGACGCAGAGCGCCACCTGGGTCGGCGAGCCGTGGCGCGCGGCGTTGTTCAGGCACTCCTGGGCGATGCGGTAGACGCCGATCGCGATCGGCCGCGGCAGCGCGGCGATGGCGCCGTCGACGCGCAGCCGGAACACCGAGCGCGAGGCGGTCAGCAGGTTGTGCTCGCTGACCAGCTGGCGCAGGCTGGCTTCCAGGCCGATCTCCTCGATGTCCTGGCTGCGCAGCCGCAGCAGCGCGCTGCGCAGCGTCTTCATCATGCGCGCCTGGGCGCGGCCGATGGCCTGCGCCTCCTCGGCGATGTCGGCGCGATCGGCCGGTGCGCCGGCTTCGATCGCCGCGGCCAGCGCGGCGGTCGCCGTCAGGCACTGGCCGAACTCGTCGTGCAGGTCGCGCGCCAGCGCGCGGCGCTCGTTCTCCTGCACCTGCAGCAGCCGGGTCGTCAGCAGGTTGCGTTCTTCGTTCGTGTGCGCCAGGCGGCCGGCAAGCTGGTTCACCGCGCCGGCGATGCGCGCGAACTCGGCGGTGCGGAAGGCCGGCAGCCGCCACGCCAGGTCGCCCTGTTCGAGCCGGCGCAGGCCGGCGACGATGGTGCGCGCCGGGCGCAGCGTGCGGCCGATCATCAGCGCCGACAGCAGCGCCATCGCCGCGGCCATGGCGGCGGCGATGCCGGCCAGCAGCGAGATCTGCTGCCAGGCCTGGCGGATCGCCGCCCCGCGGTCGGGTGTGTTGACGATGTAGCCGGCGGCCGGGGCGCGCGCGAACAGCGGCCGCCGCACCGAGGCCTCGTGCCGGAACAGCGCGCCGTAGGCGGCGACGAACCAGTCCGGCGCGCGCGGCCCGAGCGCGGTGGTCTGGCTGCACAGCGTGCGCTCGGCCTCGCCGTGCAGCGCGAAGCTGACGCAGACACCGGGCGAGATCAGGTTCAGCGTCGCGAAGGACTGCCAGTCCGACACCGGCACGTTGAGCCCGCCGCGCGCCCGGCCGCGCCACAGCAGTTCCTGCCAGTACAGCGCTTCGAGGTGGCGGCCGACACGCTGGGCCGACAGCTCGGCTTCGTGTTCGGCGCTGCGGTGCGTGTCGACGACGATCCAGGCGATGGCCGCGAGCAGGCAGACGAGGCTGATGCCGATGAGCCGGGCGACGAGTTGAGGCAGCAGATTCATCGCCGGGGCGCTCCGTTGCACGCTTGATGAACCCAGTGTGGTCGGCGGGAGACGGCAGCCGCAAGACGTGCAAACACCGCCAGAGCACGGTCGGGCAAATTGCCCAAGGCCGTGGTCTTTCCATAAGTTTACATAATATACATTGTCGCCTCTTTGAGACGTTCTGCAGCCCGTCTGCGACACCGCCGCCGTCCAGTTTCTGAAGAATGTTCCTACTTTTTTTAAACGAATGTTCCTGCGGAGGATCTCCCCGCGCGACAGCCTGGCGCTTCCTTGCGCGCCAGGCGTGGCGCGGCGCGTACACTGATCTCGCTGCCACGGCTTCAAGAAGCAAAGCGGTGATCTATGGGTCCGAGGCATGCCCAGCGCCTGCTCATTGGATCAACCGCGAGCGCGGCGTGCCGCCGGCGCGGCAAGTTTTACGGAAAGCTCGATCCCTAGGGCCTGCATCACGGCCAGCGTCGTCCGCAAAGTTGGGTTCCCTTCCGCGCTGAACGAGCGATACAACTGCTCCCGAGACAAGCCGGTCTCTCGGGCGATTCGGGTCATGCCCTTTGCTCGGGCAACGACGCCCACTGCATGGGCGATATAGGCAGCGTCGCCGGTCACCAGAGCGGCATCTAGGAAGTCGGCGACGGCCTGATCGGTGGTCAGGTCTTCACCGGGATCGTAGGAACTCAGCTTCTGGTTCATGGTCGCACGCGTCAGGTGACGCTTGTAGTGCATGGACTACGGAGGCGTAGCGATAGTAAGCCAAGCCCGCGTTCGGGCCGGTTGGCGATCAGGTGCGTTCTTTGGTGGCCGCCAAACTGCAGCTGACGACTTCGTGCGTGTGCGGATGGCCGATGGTCCGCCGAACCGAGCCCTCAAAGAAAAGTTGTGTCACTAAGCGCCTGCATGAGCCTGGCCCGGCCCACGACTGAAGCGCCGCGGCTACGAACGTGCCCGTGCGAGTGCGTCACCGAACGCCTGCTTCACGGGAATGCTCAGAGGCTCCTTCGCCTTCTATCTAGTGACGGTCATCGGCACCTCCGTAGCACCAGCCCCGGCTGGCGCGCGACCTCGCACCCGAGGTCGGTACGATCCGGACTGGTTGGGGGCACCTGCCCTCTGCGCCAACTGGAGAGGTGCTGCCGCCGCATGAAGCTACTGGTACTGTCCGACCTCCATCTGGAGTTTGGCGTGGACTACTCTGTGCCCTCCGGGGTGGACTACGACGTCGTGGTCCTCGCAGGGGACATTCGGTCTCCTGGCACTCGCGCCGTGCACTGGGCAATGCGAGCGGCGACTTTCGGCAGGAAGCCCGTGGTCATGGTGGCTGGAAACCATGAGTTCTACGGCCGCGAACTGAGCGGGGAGCTGCAGCGGATGCGCGAGATGGCACGAGGCAGCAATGTTTACCTGCTTGATCGTGATGAATTCGTGCTGGGTGGTGTGCGCTTCCTCGGCTGCACCCTTTGGACCGACTTCCAACTGCCGGTCCAACAGCCCAGCGGAGCCCTGGTTGGCGACCAGGTGCGTTCTCTGGTGGCCGCCAATCAGCAACTGAACGACTTCGTGCATGTACGGCTGGCCGACGGTCCGCCCGGCAAGCAGCGCTTGCTTCGTGCGCAGGACACGCTCGAGATGCACCAGGCCGATCGAGAATGGCTTCACCGGGCGTTCACCGACTCGTTTGAGGGGCCAACCGTGGTTGTGACCCACCACGCGCCTACGGCGGGCTCGGTGCTCCCCGAGTATCAGGGGGACGAGCTGGCGCCGGCGTTCGTCAGCGAACTGCCGGAAGAGTTCTTTGAGGTCCCGCTGCTATGGGTGCATGGACACACCCACAGTTCGGCGGACTACTTCCGCGGACCATGCAGGATCCTGAGCAATCCCCGGGGCTACCCGCGCCAAGACGGTAGTTGCGAGAACAGGAGCTTCGAGCGTGCCCGGATCGTAGAAGTCCTTGCACGTCGTAGCGGGGTGTGGCGCCGACGGACCTGACAGGGGTCGGCACCTGCCTGCTCTGGCTGCGGCCGGAGCCATGTTTGTTCGTCCCCGCAACACGCTTGCCCTGCGTGCATCGCCCCTCGCGGGTGTGCTATCACTGAAAAATGCACGTCTTCCTCACCACCGCGTTCACCGACCTTCATGCGCGTGACCTATTGAGCATCGGCCTCGTCACCCTCGACGGCCGCGAGTTCTACGCTGAACTCGATCCCAGCAGCGAAGCGTGGCAGGCACGCCGAGCATCGGCGAGTTCGTTCGTCGTGAACACTGTGCTCAAGCAGTGGAACCGCGTGCCAGGTGCCACATGCACGGAACGCGAGATGGGCCGTCGGGCCGGCGAATGGCTTCTCGGGCTATCAGAGGCGATCGGGGCGCGTATCGAACTGGCTTTCGACGACTGCGTGGCCATCGAATTGCTTGAGTCAGCGACGCGGTCCGCCGGGATATGGGACCGCGTACAGGCTGCTGTTGCGCCCGTCAACGTTGGTGTCCTGACCGGCACGATAGAGGGCGAGCGTGCGGCCGAGGCGCTGTTCCAGGAAATCGACGTTGTTCGCGGCTTGTGCGTGCATCATGCCCTCGCCGACGCTCATGCGCTGCGCGCGGCCTACCGGGCCGTCACTCGGCCGCAGCGAGTCATCTTCCTGGACTTCGACGGAGTTCTGCACCCCGAAAGCGTTACACCTTCGTCCAGCAATCGGTTCGAGTACGCTGCCGACCTTGAGCACCTGCTGACGCCCTGGCCCGACGTCCGCATCGTCGTGCACTCCAGCTGGCGCGTTGATCACTCGGTTGAGCAACTGCGAGCGCTGTTAGGCGTTTTGGGACCCCGCGTCATCGACGTCACGCCCCGCCTGCAGCGCGAGGACTCGATCCTGGCCGCAGTCGAGCAACTCAGGCGCGGTGGCCGCCAGCTGGATTGGTGTGTTTTGGACGATGCCCCAGAGGAGTTCAGCAAAGTCGACCAGGCGCGGCTCATCGTCTGCGATCCTGAAACCGGAGTGTCGGCGCAGCGCGTTCAAGCCGAATTGCGTGGCTGGCTGGAGCCTGGCGGGCAATGAAGTCGCCCGTGCCATCGCCCATCGCGTTTCTACGACGTCTTCTTCTCCCGCAATGATGCAGCGTATGGACCGTGCCGCAGCGACGTTGATTCCCACTTCCTACGACGGGCGTGAGCAGGCACTGATCAAGCATCGGCTGCTTGAGCAGTACCTTGAGAAGCTGTTCTTCATCATCGGCATGGGTTCAAAGAACGGCGGCAGACCGATGGAACTCTGCTATGTCGATTGCTTTGCCGGCCCCTGGGGCGATTCATCCGAGGCAATGGAATCGACATCGATAGCGATTTCACTGAAGACGTTGGACAGCTGCCGGCGGACGCTTGCAAAGTTTGGAGTGCAGGTCACGATCAGGGCGCTGTACGTCGAGGCCAACCCTGCGTCTTTCAGCCGGCTGCGGGCCTACCTCGACACCGTTCAGGCGCTCAGCATCAAGTCGCATTGCCTGCAGGGCGACTTCGTGGCGCTGCGCCAGCAGATCCTGGACTGGGTCGGGCCGCACGCATTCGCATTCTTCTTCATCGACCCGCTGGGCTACACGGAGATCGCGGTGCCGACCCTGGCACCGCTGGTGAGCCGGCCGCGGTCTGAGTTCTTGATCAACCTGATGTACGAGCACGCCAACCGTGCCATGTCGATCGCGAACATGCGTGAGCGGATGGCCTTCGTGCTGGGCGAGGACCTGGAGGTGGCGGGTTTGACCCCTCAAGGGCGTGAGCGCGCCTTCGTGCACACCTATCGCAAGAACCTGAAGCAATGCGCGCCTGGTCCGGCACAGAGGCGACTGCGCGCAGCCCACGCGCGGGTGCTACACCCCGAACGCGATCGCACGAAGTACCACTTGGTCTACCTGACCTCCCACCCCAAGGGCGTGGTGGAGTTCATGGACATCTCGGAGAAAGCGCATCGGCTTCAGTCCAAGGTGCGTGCCGTTCTTCGCGACGAGAGAAGGGCAGAGCTTCACCAAACCCATGAGCTCTGGGCGCCAGGCACGATGGTGGACCTGGACGCTGGGCATCCCTCCCCCGCCGACGTCGACGCGTACTGGCAGCGATTCTTGAGCGCAGGCGACCGGCAGATCAACGTGGCGACCTTCGCCGACATCCTGGAAGAGACGGACTGGTTCGAGGGCGACCTGCAGGCCTCGCTGGTCCGGTTGATGAAGGCCGGGAAGGTGGTCAACCGCACGGCGGACGTCAGGCGCCGCTCGTCGGTCCCGCTTCATTACAAAGACCGCGACGGAGAGACGTTGGGTTGGGAGCAGGGATCTGGCGAGCTGTTCTAGCTGCCGTCCCAGCACTCACAGGAAGAAGATGGGGCGCTGCTTTCCGGCGGTCAGGATATCCGCGGGCTTCAGGGTCGACCCGCGCGTGCGCTTTGCACCGTCGGCGGCCGCGGCGCTGATGTCCCCGTTGCGGATCGCCGCATCGAGCGACAGCCGAATCATGTCCGCGGTGCCCGGTGTCAAACTGCCGATCTCTTCCAGAACGCTGCCGAACTGGGTTGGCGCGCCTAGGTCGTAAATCGCAGGTACCAGCTTGGCGGCGAGGCCGTCCAAGCACCGCCGGTTGGCGATGGCATCGAAATGATGCCCATCGCCGAGGTCGAACTCGTCCTGCCCGGTGGCGTCCCGGTCGGCGTCCGTCCTGTAGCCCAGCGTGAAGAGGTCTGGTTCCAGGTAGTGCGAGAAGTGGTTTGCGTTCTGCCAGTGCAACTCCATCATCACGTCGCGCGCCTTGAAGCTGTTGGACAGGTGCACGAGCCAGTAGGTCCAGGACGTGCTTCCCATGGGCGTGATGTAGAAGATGGTGTAGTGCCTCGCGCCACTGACCTCGACCAGACCCTTGGCGAGGTTGCGCTGTATCGCCGAGCGCCAGACGTTGCCGCCGGTGGACTTCAGTCGATTCAGGGATTCCCAATCGATGTACCGGTCCAGCCCCATCTCCTCGAGCTTCTTTCGACTCTTCTCAGTGTTACTCAAGAAGGTGATCAGCGAGTCGACGTTGAAGGTCAACAGGACCTCGGCGCCTTTGACGCTGGAGAAAATTGTCTTAAGCAGCGGCGCTGGCACCTGGTCGTAAGAGTACTGGTCCAGCAGAAAGATGGCCCGCTCGCCGCCGGCCCGTTTTCGAATGTCGGCGATGATCGAGCCGACACGCTGTTGGAACGACCCCCGCAGTAGCTCGATGTCCCGGCCGATTCGGCCTGCGTCGACCCGAGCGCCCACCAAGTGGCTGAGGTACGCAAAGTTCTCGGGGTCCTTCTCGACGAAGTAGTACTTCGCGTCCACGTGTCGTAGCTTCTGTCTGCCCACGTTGAGCGCCATCTGCTGCTCAGCCACGGTCTTCAGCGCGATCAGAGGCGAACCGTCATAGAAGTCGCTGCCGTTTTCGGCCGCGTATTCACCTCCGCCCGCGAAGCCATCGATGACGGACAACGTCAGCTTCTCGATGAGGACGTTGCTCATCAGCACCTGGATGTACCGCTCCAGGTAGCTCTTGACGATCTGGTGCTTGATCCGACTATGTGGGTCGATCGGCGGCGGACAGCTGCCAACGTGCCACGAGTACTTTTCGTCTCGTTTGACCATTGCGGGAGGCGCAGTTGCGGATGTCAGATCCTAACTGCCCGATCCATCGCCGGCTTCGTCAGGCCCCAAGCTGGTTGGCAGAGATTGCTGGCATTTCATCCCAGGTTCGGCCGTTGAGCAGTCGGCCGTTGGCATGCTTAGCCCGCCGCTTACCGTCTGCGCCCCAGCCACCCCACTGCTTGAAGAAGAACGCGACCTGCTGTTCTTCGCACTGGGAGCGGATGCTTTCGGCCCACTCCTCCTTCATCGGTCGGGCCTTGGGGCCGGACTCTCCACCGACGATGACCCAATGAATGTCGGTCAGGTCGATCTCGCCGATGTCTTCCAACAAGGGCTCCACCGAGAGAAAGCGGATGTTCGCCGGCACGCGCCGCAGGTGATCGATGCGTGGCACGCCGTGCTTCCGGTTCTCGACGGAAACGCCAAGCCAAGCGTTTTCGGGCACCGAGCGCGTCTTGAAGAAACGCGCCATACGCGCTCCGCGCTTCGTCAGAATTTGATAGGTGTGCAGGGGCGTGCGCGCGATGACGTCGAAAACCTGCTCGATGTAGGCATCGGGGATCCTTTCGTGGAACAGATCCGACATCGAGTTAACGAAGAAGACCGTGGGCTTCTTGCGCTTGAGCGGGTCTTCGAGGCGATCGGGCAGGATCTGCAGCGCAAAGCCATTCTCGTAGCCGGGCGTGCCCATGGCCTTGAGCCGCTTGGCCATGGTCTCGGCGTAGCAGTTCTTGCAGCCCGCGGAGATCTTCGTGCAGCCGATCGCCGGGTTCCACGTCTGCTCGGTCCATTCGATCCGACTGATGGTGGTCATGCTTGGGCTCCTCCTAGCTGGGTGTATTGAGGGCCGCCCGCGATGCCGCCCTTCAGTCTTCTGACGATGCCGCGCACGACGCCGAACACCTCCAGCTCGCCGGACGGCCGGATGGGCTGAAAGTCGGCATTGTGTGGAGCAAGGATCGGGATTGCTCCCTGGTAGCGCAGTTCCTTCACGGTGAACTCACCGTCTACCAGGGCGACGACGAACGCCCCCGAGGAAGGAGCCAGCGCTCGGTCCACGATGGCAATGTCACCACTGAAGATGCCTGCGTCCTTCATCGAGTCGCCACGGACAGGGACAAGGACGGTCGAAGAAGGGGACTCGATCAGGTAGCTCTCGATCGTGACGAACTCCGCGGCCGCCTGCCCTTCGATGGCTTCTGGCAGTCCTGCCCGAACCGGTGTGTCTATGAGCGGCAGTTCAAAGAATCGGGCGGTTGGCACGAGCTTTCCGCCGGGGGCCGAGCGCAGGTAGCCGGCAAGCGACAAGCGCTCGGCCAGCTTCACCGCGGCGTTCTTCGCCCGAAAGCCCAACACCTCGCTCATGCGCGCATAGGACGGCAGCACGCCGTGCTTGGCGTAGTGGTCGCGCAGCCGGCTCAGGTGTGAGGCATCAGTGTTCCGTTGTGCCATGTTCGCATTCTGGTGTACGAACGTTCACCAAAGCAACGAGTTTCGCGCGTCCGCATCCCTACGGGAGTGGGCGGGGTAGGCACGCTCAAGTGGTCGGCTTCCTCTTACCCGGTGAGCCACGCGAACCGGCTCGCTGGCCTCGCTGCTCAATGACGGGCGCGAGCTGCGCGACGATCTGCTGGGCGAGGGCCTCGGGCGAGGGCGCGCTTGAGAGGTTGCCTTGCGCTTGCGCGAGCGCGTCCTCCAGGTCGCGGATGCGCCCCTGGAGCGCATTCATCGCCTCCTGCTGTTGCCGTTCGCGGGCTTGGGTGTGGACCTCCAGCCGGCGATGGCGTTCCTCCGCCGCGCGAAGCTGCTCCGCGGCGGCGGTCTGCTCCTTGAGCGCCTGTTCCAATCGCTTCGCCACCACGCCGGCAGCCTTCGCCTCCTTGGCACGAAGGCTGCGCTCACGCTCGATCTCCATTGCAGCGCGACGCTCTGCGCCCGCAGAGCGTTCATCCGCGGCAGCGATCGACGAATCCGCCCGGGCGCGCTCTGTCGCGACATCCGCACGGGCCCCGGCCAGGTCGTGTTGGAGGTCGACTGCGCGCTGTTGCGCAGCTGCCGCCTGGGCCTGGGCGGATTGGTGGGCTCCGCGCTCGGCATCCAGTGCGGCCCGCAGGCTCTCGACGTCTGCCTGAAGGTGAGCGACCTGTGCTGCGGAGGCGGCGGCGCTCGCTTCGCAGAGTGCCGCACGCTCCTTTTCTGCCTCAACGCTGGCGGTTGCGGCGGCCAAGCCGTCGCGGACGCGCTCTTCCACCTCCCGCCGCGCCTCCGTTTGTGCGACCTCCCACAGGTGCTGGGCGGCCAACTGAACCGGATCGGGCGCTGCTGCGGGAGCGGCGAAGGCACCGGGATCCTTGATTCGTGCGCCCAGGTGCTTGAACCACGTCTCGAGCATCGGACTCACGGTGTTGGGCGAACCCCGACCGATCTTCTGACGCACCCGCTCGATCGTGGGTCTGAGGCCCTCCAGCAGGAGCGCGTCTGCCGCCTGCCACACATCGTGTTCCTGGATTCCGCGAGCCATCCTTTGCACTCCTTGATTTGTGCACCCTGCACCACTACGGTTAGGAACGATAATTGAAACTTATCGGTTCTTAAGCGATTTATACGTTAGATATCTTACGCATTACGTATGCCAGCAAACAGATCTCCACGAGTGCAACGAGACCGCTCACTCGCTGGTCAAGTGGTCGCGCCGCTAGACCCGGCGGGCTTGGATGCGCTGGCTCAGGATGCCGTGCAGGCGCTGATGGCCGAAGGCGAGTCGGACAACACGGTGCGCAGCTACCAGGCCGCCCTTCGCTACTGGTCGGCGTGGTTCGCGATGCGCTACCACCGCAGCATCGAAATGCCTGTGCCGACGGCCGCTGTCGTCCAGTTCGTCGTTGACCACGCGCAACGCAAGACCGACAGCGGCCTGAGCTGCGAGCTTCCCCGGGAGATCGATGAAGCACTTGTCGCCCGGGGCTTCAAGGCGCGTTTAGGGCCGCCTTCACTGGCGACGTTGCTGCATCGCCTGAGCGTGCTGTCCAAGGCGCACCAGTTGCAGCGCTTGGCGAACCCGTGCCAGGACGTCGCAGTACGGGAGTTGGTGTCCAAGACCCGCCGCGCTTACGCCAAACGGGGTGTGGCGCCGGATCGCAAGCCCGCCCTCACCCGCGAGCCACTTGAAGCGTTGCTGCAAACGTGCGACGACAGCTTGCGCGGTCTGCGTGATCGCGCCCTTCTGCTCTTCGCATGGGCGAGCGGCGGGCGTCGCCGCTCGGAGGTCGCCGACGCCCGGATGGAAAACCTGACCCGGGTCGGGCCCGCGGCCTTCGTCTACCGGTTACACCGTTCGAAAACTGACCAGTCGGGCAGCGCGGCCGCTCAAGCTGACAAGCCCGTCGTCGGCATGGCGGGCGTTGCGCTGGCGGCCTGGCTCGCTCGCAGCGGCATTGTCGACGGCCCGCTGTTCCGGAGGGTGCTGCGCGGAGAGAAGCTCAGCACGAGGGGCCTGGCGAGCGCGGCAGTGCGGAAGATCGTAAGGGAACGAGCCGCGCTGGCGGGCCTGCCGGAAGGCTTCTCGGCACACTCGTTACGCTCGGGCTTCGTGACGGAGGCGGCGAGGCAGAACGTCCCTATGGCCGAGACGATGGAGATGACCGGTCACGCATCGGTCGCTTCGGTCGTGGGGTACTTCCGCACGACGGCTGCCGTGTCCAGTCGCGCAGCCAAGCTTTTGGATCGACCAGGCGACGAACCGTCTGTTTAGGGGTACTTCAGCCCATTGACGAACTGCGGCGACTGCCCGTCGGAGCCTTTCGGCGTCGCGCTACTCACGTCGCGTGCTGCGAGAGGGCGTGCAGCCCTGCCCAACAGCCAACTGCAGCCGCTGTCTGAGCCAGCCTGTGAGGTGCAGACGCAACTTACCTGTGGTTGGGGGAGCGTGCTGCTCCTCGCCTGCGCCTAGCAAGCTGAGAAGCTCGCGTGCCTCCGCGATCTCGGCTTCGCCGACGGTCGCAATAGACAGACCACGGCGTGGCTCCGACCGAAGGTGCCGGATGGCGTTGCGGCGTAAGCGGCTGGCCAACACAGGTTGATCGCCGGCCCGCGGTAGTGACCATGTGTCCGCTTGATGGGAAGTGGACACATGAACACCTACGGGGTCGATCTGATGGGCCGGCGGCGTCGGCGCCGGCACAGCGACGAGTTCAAGGCGATGGTCGTCGGCGAGTGCCGCCAGCGTGGCGTCTCGATCGCCGCGGTGGCGCTGACGCACGGCCTGAACGCCAACCTGCTGCGCCGGTGGGTCGCGACGGCGGAGCAGCAGCCGGGCGCCAACGTACAGGCGCCGCAGCCCGAGGCCCTGCCCGCGGTGCCGCCGCCGGCGACACAGGCCGCAACACCGGCACCGACGTTCGTTCCGCTGGCGCTGACCGCACCGGCCGTCGAAGGCGACATCCGCATCGAACTGCAGCGCGCCGGAACCACCGTCTCCATCGTCTGGCCCGCCGCCGCGGCCCGGGACTGCGCGGCCTGGCTCAGCGACTGGCTGCGATGATCCGCGTCGAAGCGGTGTGGTTGTGCACGGGGCCGATGGACATGCGTGCGGGCACCGACACCGCGCTGGCGCGCGTCGTCCAGGTCTTCGGCGCCGCGCGGCCACACCACGCGTACGTCTTCGCCAACAAGCGCTCGACGCGGCTGAAGGTGCTGGTGCACGACGGCATCAGCATCTGGCTGGCCGCGCGACGGCTGCACGAGGGCCGCTTCGTCTGGCCCGGCGGCGGCTGCGGCGCGCCGCAGTCGCTGACGCGCGCGCAACTCGATGCGCTGGTGCTCGGGCTGCCGTGGCAGCGCGTCGGCGAAGCCGGCGTCATCACCCTCGTGTAGCGCGCGGCTGTCCATTGCCGCATCTGCCGATGTGCTCGGGGGCCGTCGGCGGCGACACTGACTGCCGATGGTCGACATCGCGCAGATCGCCCCGGAAAACCTCGACGAGCTCGACGCCGCGCAACTGCGCGAGCTGACCCGGGCGCTGATGGCGCGCAGCGAGCGCGATCGCCTGGCGCGACGCGAAGATCGACAAGCTCACGTTCGAAGTCGCGCAGCTGCGGCGGCTGAAGTTCGATCGCAGCAGCGAGCAGCTCAGCGCCGAGCAGCGCGCGCTCTTCGAGCAGGCGGTCGACGGCGACATCGCCGCCCTCGACGCGCAGATGGCCGAACTGCGCGCCACGCGCCAGCCGGCTGCCCACGAGGAGCGCCAGACGCCCAAGCGCGCCGCGCTGCCGGCGCGACTGCCGCGCCGCGACGTGCACCACGAGCCCGAGAACACCACCTGCAGTTGCGGCTGCCGGATGACGCGCATCGGCGAGGACGTCAGCGAGAAGCTCGACTACACGCCCGGCGTCTTCAACGTGGAGCGCCACGTGCGCGGCAAGTGGTCTTGCGCGGCGTGCCGCACGCTGGTGCAGGCGCCGGTGCCGGCGGCCGTCATCGACAAGGGCATCCCGACGGCCGGACTGCTGGCGCAGGTGCTGGTGGCCAAGCACGCGGACCACCTGCCGCTGTACCGCCAGGAAGCCATCTTCGGCCGCGCCGGCGTCGCCATCCCGCGCGCCACGCTCGGCGCCTGCGTGGGCCAGTGCGGCGTGCGGTTGCAGCCGCTGGTGCAGGCGCTCAAGGCCGAGCTGCTGCGCTGCCAGGTCCTGCACGCCGACGAGACGCCGGTGGCGATGCTCGCGCCGGGCAAGGGCAAGACGCAGAAGGCGTACCTCTGGGCTTACGCCTCGGCGCGCAGCGAGCCGCTGAAGGCCGTCGTCTACGACTTCGCGCCCAGCCGCTCGGGCGAGCACGCCCGCGCCTTCCTCGGCCACGACCTCGAACGCCGAGAGCGCGGACAGCCGCCGTGGACCGGACACCTCGTCTGCGACGACTACAGCGGCTACAAGGAGCTCTTCGGCCACGGTGTCACCGAAGTCGGCTGCATGGCGCACGCGCGGCGCAAGTTCTTCGAGCTGCACGCGGCCAACAAGAGCGCGATTGCCGGCACGGTGCTCGAACTCATCGGCGAGCTCTACGACATCGTGCACGACATCCGCGACCTCGACGCCGTCGCAAGGCTCGAGCAGCGCCGCAGCCGGGCTGCCCCGGTGGCCAAGACGCTGCACGAATGGATGCTGGCGCACCGGGAGAAGGTGCCGCCGGGCAGCGCCACGGCCAAGGCGCTGGACTACAGCCGCAAGCGCTGGACGGCGTTGACGCGCTACATCGACGACGCGCGGCTGCCGCCGGACAACAACCACGACGAACAGCAGATCCGTCCGTGGGCCACCGGGCGCAAGAACTGGCTCTTCGCCGGCACGTTGGCCGCGGGCCAGCGCTCCGCCGTCATCACCAGTCTCATCCAGTCGGCCAAGCTCAACGGGCACGACCCGTACGTCTACCTCAAGGACGTCCTCGAGCGACTGCCGACGCACCGGGCCAGCGACATCGGCGAGTTGCTGCCGCATCGATGGTCGGCGCAGCGCTGAAGCCCGGCTACTCGAGAACGCCGGGCGGGCAACCTGACTTGGCTGGCCGCTTACGTTGCGGCAGCCAAGGCGATTGACTACAGCCTAAATCGATGGGCAGCGCTCACGCGCTTCCTCGACGACTCGGCCTTTGCCCGTCGACACAAATTCGACGAACAGGAGATCAGTCCCGGCCGCCGGCCATAAGCGTTTGCTCTTCGCCGGGACGCTGCTCGTCCGGAGAGCGCCCTACGGCCATTACGAGCCTCATCCGGACGGCGAACCTTAACGGCCACAGCCCTTACGCCCATCTTCTTAACGTACTGACGCGCCTTTCAATTCAACGGGCATGAGATACGCCTTACCCGTGTCCTACCGCCGGACGCCACCAGACTCACGATAGCGATGTATAGGCGAAAATAACCCATCGTAGCGGCGTTAACTGGATTCAGCGCTCTCCGAGGATACGCAGCGCAGCCTCCAGCGAGACTGGATCAACTGGCTTGTGCAACCAGCCGATTGCACCGTGGGCGCGGGCATGCAGCCACCAGTCGTCAAGTTCTGAGCCCGACAACACAAAGACCCGGACTGATCGCTCCCGAATCTCCTGGCAGAGCTCCTGGAGCATTTCCACGCCATTCATGCCGGGCATTTCGACATCGGTGATCAGGACCGCTATAGATGGTATCCGGCGGAACACCTCAATTCCCTCAAAGCCATCGACAGCAGACGCTACCGAATAACCCAGGTATTCCAGCAGGTCAGCCAGCGCAATTCTCGATACTTCGTTATCGTCGACGATCAGTACCTGTTTCATCGATTTCTCCTGTCCGTGCCGTCAGGGTTCATCCGCGACCTCTCCACGGCCCAGACACCCGCAGCACGTCAGCTTTCGACGCGCGATGAAACAGTACGCCTGACCCCGCGAACGAAATAGGCGTCGAACGGCCCGCGGAAATAGCCGCGGGCAAGAGCGTTCCAGTCGCATGGTGGTGATTCAGCGCCGCCGGGGCGGTGCTGCCGTTCTGGCCGCCGGCGGCGCATCCGGTGGCGCGCCGCTCGTACGCTCTGCTTATAGCGCCATGCGCAGTGCGACGTGCAAGGCGTCCACAATGGCCACAGTGGCCTATCTGGTATGCGCACAAAAGCTCATACCCCGCGAACCAGGGGTAGACCAGACGCAGAGATTGGCCCGCAGCAGTGCGCTCAGCGAACACAATTGACTAGGCCATCGCGACCGGCGCTGCGAGTGCTTATCTGTCCAGCCGTTCGACTGACTTGGCCACATGCCGCGCGTGGTGCGAGTTGGATGTTGCGTTCTTGGGCGGCGAACTGCAGCGGGCCGGTCGTCGGCATGGCGCGCGTCTTGCGCCAAGCGGCCTCAGGCCGATGCCGTGTCGTCGAGCGCAAAGCGGCACAGCATCCGGCTGAATTGTTCAGCCTGCACGCGTTGGCTGTCGGCGACGGTCGCCGTCGCCTCTTCTAACTTCGCGTTCAGCTGCAACGCCGCGATCGAGGCACTTGGCACTCAAGCACACTTTCGGGGGCACGCCACGCGTATCGAAGCCCGGCGATACGATGTTCGCGCGTGTACTCCGAAGACCTGCGCGGCCCGCTGGCGGTGTTTGCGATCGGACGGGAATCGACGCGATGACGATTGCGCTGTGCTCCGGCGCCTACGAGCCCTTGCTCTCGCTGAAAAACATCATCGAAGCCGAGCGCCTGAGGTCGAGGTCGTCTTCGATGAGCAGTAGGTGCATACGTGAAGCGTACCGTCGACAGGCTAGAACGCGGCTTAAGGTCAGCCGCTCAAGATTCCAGCGGCTGAAGAGCCATAAGCCGGCGCAGAACACTGAAGCAGTTTTGGTCTTGATTCAACTATGCTGTGGTTCATGACTCTGCCAGCAGTTCCACGCACCGTCTGCACCGCATCGGAGTTAGGATCCGTGCCCATGCACACCGGCCAAGTCCGTGTGCTTCATGCCCGGCTTTCTGGCCTGTCTATTTCGTCCGTTTAAGTCGCCGCCACCCAGTGTATTGCCTACCTTCTTCGGCTACCCAGAATCAATATTATATCTTGCCCATAGACAAAAAGCCTATTTGCCGTATAGTATTCCCCGCCATCGTGCCAAAGCGGCTTCGGCCGAATCTTCGAATACACGAGAAACCAGAATAATATACGGTCTCGGGGCGCCCGTTGCTAGGCTAGCAATGCCCTCGACGAGGACATCCTCGGATTTCCTCACGGAGATTTCATTATTTATGGATGACCAAACCACATCATAATAACTGTTGCACGCGTCCGCCGATTCCATTGGCCCTCCCTCGCGATATCTGCGTGATTAGCTGTTGACGGATATCAATGCGCCGCGCTTGTCAACAACGAAGACAGACAGTCTCCGTCTTCAATCGCATTTGCAGACTTTCGGGAATATAAAGCGGCCAATCATTAATGGTGTCCGCGCTATAATTCCCACTTTATAGTGCATCCAAGGTGTGCTGGGAAAATATTGCAACAAACACAAGCTACTACCAGCCGCAAAAAGCCCGCATCTTCGGGAAGATTTTTCCCGTCTAGGAAATAATGCGCTCGCATAGTCGTTTGCCGTGCTCAAGTGCGAGATTCTATGATGTCGCAGTTGGAGAGCGCTGGCTACATCGCACTTAATAACCATGATGATGTGAGGCGAGAGCGTACTCCAATCGATGGCCAGCAGCGCGCGTTGAGGACTCTAGCGTCATAAGCCCTTTCGGGAAGCAGCAACAGATCGGTCGGTTGCGGGGGCGGTGTTGCTTGAATGAACACGGGAAGACCTCGCACAGGCTACAGGCGCGAGATCTGAAAGCCCTTCCCCATGCCACACCGACGCAATAAAAAAGACCCCGGACAGTGCCGGGGCCGCAAAGCGGCGCCCTGTCACAGGGCGACGCTTCCTGCTCTGGGAGGATGAGCAGGAGGGCTAGCCGAAGCTCACCCCAAGCATGAGCATAACGGTCGGCCACCGGGTTGTCACGCCGGGTTTACGCTGGCTGGCCGTTGAAGAATCGACCGTGGCTAGCTTAACGGCGACGCGAAGTAGCCTTCGGCTTCTCTCATCGAGCGGTCCTCGTGACATGATCGTCTAGCCCACCGGACGCTTTGCCCAGTTCTTCAACGGCCTGCCAGGACAAGGCGTTGAGCGCGGTGCCAATCCGGCGCCAACTCCTCATCCATTGGCCACCGAGCCTTGGTCGAACACTGCCACCGCCTCCGACAGCGCCACCGCCTGCTGGCGCAGGCTGGCGGCCGCGGCGGCGGTTTCCTCGACGAGCGCGGCGTTCTGCTGAGTCGAGCGGTCCAGCCCGTTGACGGCCTCGTTGACCTGGCCGATGCCTTCGCTCTGCTCGCGTGCCGCGGCGCTGATCTCGGCCAGCAGGTCGCCGACGCGGCGCACCTGCTGCACCAGGCGGTCCATCGCCGCGCCGGTGTCGCCGGCTTGGCGGTTGCCGGCCTCGACACGCTCCTGCGACTCGGCGATCAGGCGCTTGATCTCGCGCGCCGCTTCGGCCGAGCGTTTGGCCAGCGCGCGCACCTCGGCAGCGACGACGGCGAAGCCGCGCCCTTGCTCGCCCGCGCGCGCCGCTTCGACCGCGGCGTTCAGCGCCAGCAGGTTGGTCTGGAAGGCGATGCCGTCGATGACGCCGACGATCTCGCCGATGCGCGCCGAGCTGCCGCTGATCTCGGTCATCGTCGCGACCATCTGGCCGACGGCCTGGCCGCCGTTGGCCGCCGCGGCGGTCGCTTGCTCGGCTAGGTCGTGTGCCGCGGCGGCACTGTCGGCCGTCTGGCGTACGTTGCCGGTCATCTGCTGCATCGACGCGGCGGCCTGCTGCAAGCTGGCGGCGGTCTGCTCGGTGCGCTGCGACAGATCCAGGTTGCCGGCGGCGATCTCGCGGCTGGCGTTGCCCAGGCCATCGACCTGGTTGGCGACGTCGTCGATCAGCGAACGCAGGTTCAGGCCGGACTGGTTCACCGAGCGCAGCAGCATGCCGACGTCGTCGGCGCGGTCGAGCAGCTGCGTGCTGCCCGGCTGGCCGGTCGCCACCTTCAGCGACTGCTCGGCCGCGACACCGATCGGCTGCGTGACCTGCTGGCGCAGCCAGAGGCCGGCGGCGAGTGCGCCCGCGGCCGCCGCCGCCGCCACGGCCACGATCACCGGTGCCGCAGCACCGACGGCGGCTGCGGCGGCCACGGCCGGCAGCGCCGCCACCAGCACGCCCAGCCGCACGCGCCAGGCCAGCGACATACGCTGCCGGATCGACAGCAGCGCGCCCAGCCCCGTGCGCACCAGCAGCCCGCATTCGATCGCCAGGCCCTTGGCGCGGCCTTCGCGGATCTCCTTGTAGAGCGCCTCGGCGCCCTGGATCTCCTCGGCGGTGGGCCGCGTGCGCACCGACAGGTGGCCGACGATGCGGCCGTCGCGCACGATGGGCGCGACGTTGGCGCGCACCCAGTAGTGGTCGCCGTTCTTGCGGCGGTTCTTGACGATGCCGGTCCAGGCCTGGCCGGCATTCAGCGTCTTCCACATGTCGGCGAAAGCCGCTGGTGGCACGTCGGGGTGGCGCACGATGTTGTGCGCCTTGCCGACGAGTTCTTCGCGGCTGTAGCCGGAGATCGCCACGAAGGCCGCGTTGGCGTAGGTGATCTTGCCGCGCGGATCGGTCATCGACATCAGCGTGGTGCCGTCCGGAAACGGGTGCTCGCGCTGCGTCACAGGCAAGTTCTGGCGCATCGTCACACTCTCTTGTCTAGATGAGTTGGAAGCGACTCATTGCAACGCTGAGCTGCTCCGCCTGCATCCGCAGACTATCGGCAGCGGCGGCCGTCTGCTCCACGAGCGCCGCGTTCTGCTGCGTGACGTGGTCCAGTTGCTGCACCGCGCCTCCGACTTGCCCGATGCCCTGCGACTGCTCGGCCGCAGCAGTCGTCAGTTCACTGATCATCTGGCTGACGCGCTGCGCTTGGGCGACGATCTCTTCGATCGACGCCCCAGCCTCGTCAACCTGCCGTGTGCCTGCTTCCACACGCTCGCTGCTGGCCGCGATCAGCGTCTTGATCTCACGCGCCGCGGCGGCGCTGCGCTGCGCCAGCGAGCGCACCTCGGCGGCCACGACAGCAAAACCGCGCCCCTGCTCGCCTGCTCGCGCTGCTTCCACCGCAGCGTTGAGCGCCAGGATGTTGGTCTGGAAGGCGATGCCGTCGATGACTCCGATGATCTCCGCAATCTGGCGCGAGGACTTTGCGATGTCGTGCATGGCGCCCACGACATGACGAACCTTCTCACCGCCTTCGCGCGCCGACTCGGCGGCCCGCGAAGCCAGACGGTCAGCCTCGCCTGCGACTTCGGCGCTGGCCTTAACGGTACTGGACAGTTGCTCCATCGACGCCGCCGTCTGCTGCAGGTTGCTCGCCTGCTCCTCGGTGCGCTGACTAAGGTCTGCGTTGCCGATGGCGATCTCGCCTGAAGCAGTGGTGATCGAGTCGGTGGCGACGCGGATCGTGCCCACCGTGTCGCGCAGCCGCGCCGCCATCGCCGCGAGGTCGGCGTTCAGCGAGTGCTCGTCGCCGGCAGCGACGACCGGCTGCACGCGCAGGTCGCCGTCGGCGATGCTGCGTGCCAGGCGCTTCAGCTCGGTCGGCTCCTCGCCGAGGTCGCGCCAGACCGAGCGCACGACCACCGCCGACACGCCGCCGAGCACGCCCAGCACGACGAGCCCGGTGACGAGGTTGAGCCACACCGCGTGTTGCGTGCCGCGCGCGGCCTCGTCCTGGCGCGCGGTCGTCGCCGCGCGTGCGGCCTCGGTGCGCGCCTTCAGCGCCTTGTCCAGCGCCGCCTGGGCGGCCTGCATGCGCGTCACCTGGTCGCCCATCTCGCCCTGACCGAGCATCGCCCGCGTGGCGCCCAGCGCCGCCGCCTGGTAGGCGTCGAACGAGCCCTTGAGCTCGCCGGCGACGGCCGACTGGCCGGCCAGCGCGCCCAGCGCCCCGAGTTCGCCTTGCACCTTGGCGACGATCGCCTCAACGTCCTTCAGCTTGTCGGCGTCGCCTTCGGCGGCCGCCGACTGCAGCGTCAGGCGGAACTGCTCGACCCCGCGGTCGACGGCCAGCACGCGTTCCAGCGCCGGGCCGTCGACGTCGCGCAATTGCATCAGCGAGGCCGAAGTTGTCGTGCCGACCCACCAGCTCAGCAGCAACCCGACGGCGAACACCGCTGCGGCGCTCATCGGCAGCGCCCAGATCTTGGTCCTGAACTTCATCGCAGCCCTCCGGCGTTGGCTCAGTCGAGCGTCAGCACGGTCTTGACGCTGCCGTCGACGGCCGATTTCTCGACGTAGCCGACGCCCTTGGGGTCCGCGGCGACGGCCTTGCGCACCGCCACCGAGTCGGGCAGCTGCTTGGGCGCCTGGCCCTTGCCGGAGAAGACGATGCGCGACCAGGTCGACTTCACCTGGGCGACGTCGCGGCCGGTGGCCTTCTTGTAGAACTCGGCGTACTGCGGCGACGCGTCGGGCAGGTCCACCGGGTTGTGGGCGCTGCTCTTGCCGAGGAACAGGTCGGCGACCTGTTCCTTGCTCAGCGGGCCGACGGCCGGGTTGGCGATGACGACGAGTTCGGCGCGCGCGGCGAAAGCCGCGAGCAGCAGGCCGGCGACGAGCGGAAGATGACGGTTCTTCATCGTGCTCTCCTGCTCAGAAGACGAAGTCCACGGCGACCGAGAACAGGTCGACCTTGGTGCCGGTCTCGAAGCCGGACTGGTAGTTGGTGAAGCGGCCGTACGAGCCTTTATCGATGTTCGTGCGGTCCCATTGCAGCTTCAGCGCCGTGTTGCGCATGAAATCCCAGCGCAGGCCGACGGTGGCCGTCTTCTGCGAGCCGTTAAGCACCTGCAGCGTGCGGTTGATGCCGCCGACGACGGCGGCCGCCGCGGCGTCCAGCGGCGCCGACCCGGTGGCGGCGAAGGCCGCCTCCTCGTCGATGTCGGCCTTGATGCGGGCGTAGCCGACATAAGGCGTCAGCGTGCCGAAGCGCCAGCCGCCGACGAGCTGCCAGCCGGTGGTGTCGGCGAGCACGCTCTCGGTGTCGAAGCGCATCGCCTCGCCGCTGACGAACCACTGGCCCGGGTCGTAGCTGAAGCCCAGCGCCAGCACGCGCGTGGCCATGTCTTCGGTGCGGTAGCGGTCGGCGAGCACGGCGGCGCGCGCGGCGACGCTCGGGATCGGCGCCGCGGCGCTGCCGAACGCGGCGATGCCGGCGTTCAGCGTGTTGACGCCATCGGCGTCGATCTTGACGTTGAACGAGCTGTAGCCCAGGCGCAGCGACAGGTCGCCGATCTCGACCGTGTCGGCCACGCCCCAGCTGCGGTCGCTCTCGATGGTGCCGGTCGGCAGGTCGGCCTTGGTGCGGCCGGCGAAAGCCTGCACGGTGTTCTTGACGCTGCCGAAGTCACGGCGCCAGGCGAGGTCGGCACCGTTGTTGCTGGTCACCGGCAGGATGCGGTAGATCTCGGGCGACGGCCGCACCATCGTGTTGGCATAACCGACGAGGCGCGTCTCGCTGAGCTGGAACACCGGCAGCGCGGTGCGGCCGACACGCAGCGCCAGTTCCGGCGTCGCCTGCCACTTCAGGTTGGCCCACTCGACGTGCGGGCGCCAGCTGTTGTCATGGTTCTGCTGGGAGACCAGTTGCACCACCGCCGACCAGTTCGGGTTGAACACCGCCGACAGCTGCGCGCCGAGCTTGGTGTCGGGGTCGAAGGACCAGTCGTCACTGGCGCCGGCGCCCTTGGGCTGGAAAGCCGAGCCGACGAAGTCGGCCTTGTCTTCGCTGGAATGCACGGCGGCGACGGTGCCGAAGCCGCTGAACTTGAATTCGGGCACGCTCTGCGCCTGGGCGACGGAAGCTAGCGCGCTGATTAGGCCCGCAAACGATATAGTGGTGATACGCTTCATGTGCTGTTTCTCGTATATTAACTACCAGGACAATCGCGCCATGCTGACAGGGGAAATGGAGCGGAATTTACTCTCCCGCAACGGTGATTATCAAAACTCTCCTGGGCACCTGGCGCGAAGCTTGCAAAAACGATAGCCATCAGGTCAGAACCTCGCAGGGCGGTCTTCACGATCGATCCCGCCTCTTCGTCGATGTCCCTTCAAAAGGTTCTGAGAAAATTATCGACGACCAGGGCGAGAACTTAAGCACTCTTCTTTGCGTGCACGCCGCAAGCAACAAAGACGACAAATCCGTCACGCATAAACCCCGAGAGCGACCGGCGCGCATGCCTTATTAGCGCCACGCGCCTGCCGCAATAATATTTTTATGCAGCATGAAGTGCTAATAATGCTAAGGTTGCGATCCAAGGTTGACTTTCCAAAGCGCATGGCCTTCCTTGAGACTGATTGCGCCATCGCGAGCCGCTGCAGCATCACGACTGAGTAATTGACAGAACACAAAGACTTCCACAGCCCAGCACGATGTTAATTCGCGAGTACTGAGCTTAAAACTCAAAAGTCCAACGCTGAAACAATGGATGTCTATATTAAAATACTGCAAGGAAGCGCTATCGTTCGGGGTAAATGGAGTTCTTTCCGTACCTGCGAACCGGGCGCACGCGATGAATGCAGTGGGAATATGGCGGTGGGAAGAGCGTCGCCGGGCCAGAGGTTCTTGACCTTGGTCTCACAAGTGGAATCGGCTGCGCGATGGTCAAGGAGAGCTATCGCGGCACGCACCGCTGGGCACGAGAGCGGCACGGTGCTCCAGCAGTTGGTCCTGTCTTCACCGGTCCGCACAGCATCAACTGCCAAATCGGACCCATGGCGTTGCCCCAGCCTCAGCACTCCTCGACGCACATGCGCTGCCGACTCGTGGCATGGCCCGCGTGCCGCGTGGCGCACCAGCCGATGGAGTTGTCTCGGCGGTGCCTGAGGTTCGCCTCGATGTGCGGCGTAGCCTCGTTGTCCGTCGTGCCGTAGAGGCCCAATTGCCGTCCCCAGTGAAGCGCCTGCCCGCTGCTCGCGCCACGTCGCCTGGCATCTGCGCAGCATGAGACGCGCTCGCCTTCGGCGTTCTTCGTCGAGCTGGGCGCCGCGATCAGCGTCGCGTCCACCACCGTGCCAGTGCGCAGCATCAGGCCCTTGTGCTGCAGCAGATCGGCCACCAGGCGCAGCATGTCGGCAGCCAAATCATGGCGCTCCAGCAAGTGGCGAAACCGCAGGATCGTCGTCTCGTCGGGCAACCTCTGCGTCGCGCCATCGAGCCGCGCGAACTCACGGTACAGCGGCACGTCGTGCAGCGCCTCTTCCATCGCCGGATCGCTCAGCCCGAACCATTGCTGCAGGTAGTGGATGCGCAGCATCGTCTCCAGCGCAAACGGCGGTCGCCCGGTCTTGGCGCGCGGGTAGTGCGGCTGCACGATCTCCACCAGCGCCGCCCACGGCACCACGCGGTCCATCTCCTCGAGGAACTCGCGCTTGCGCGTCTTCTTCGTCGACAGGTTCAGGCCAAGTCCGAGCTGCTTCATGTCGGGCATCCTCGCTGGCCTACCCCGCACGGGCAAGCCGGCTTTGCGGGGGCGTTTTGCAGACCTTCCTTAGCGCAGACGAGGCCTGCGGACTAGAAAACGCGCTTGTGGCTTTCGACTCGTTGCGCGGGTCAGTGCTACAAGCGCAACGATGCTGAAGATCACCAACTGCTCCAGCCCAACGAGTCGGCGAGGCTGTGTGGCCGAGAGACCGGCGCACGCACCTGTAACCGGAGGGGTGGCTGCATATGCGCGCACGGATGATTGTGCACCGTGAAAAATCATCGCGGCGCCAACTCGACGTTGTGCGAGCAGACTTTCTGCTACGGTAATCGCGAAGTTCGTGCACTATTCGCACGCGGGTAATGATTCGCAGTTTGGAACGCATCGGAAGGCAGCGGTACGGGTATACGCCCAGCCAATATTGGCCATGGCACGCTGACAGAGCGGCGCGGCTTGATGATGATCAGCACAAAGGGTCGTGTGCCAAATCAGCTTCATCCGCGGCGTTTCATAGCCCACCGCGAAGCCGCCTCCACCGCCACCCATCGCATCGCGATAGCGGGTCTTCAGCGAATGAGAAAGCGGAAGGCTCGATGCACTGACAGGCAAGCGGCATGCAGGTCGACGGCACAGCTGGGCTCCGCTAACAGTCAGTGACAACGAAAATGAACATGACTCTCACGTCTGCCGTGGCTGGTTTCCTAGGAGCAACGTCTCTGTGACGGTGATGAAAGGGGCCCGCCGGGTCTGCATCGGCAACGCTGTGACGATGAGCAGGAGCTAGGACACCTGGAGCCTCATAACAGGCAAGCAAACAACCTGTACGGAGGACCCTTGCTGCCCGCGCGCACATCGGCAGCGTGCAGCGTCCTAGAACTGCGCCAGTGCGTTGCATTCAGACAAGGCGGTCAGTGGCGAATGAGCCGACGGCGCGGACCGCAGCATCCCGATGAATTGGCCGCAGTCTCGTGCCGCTCTTCAAGCCAGCTCCGCCTCGCCTTAGAAGCGACAAAACTGCACATTTTCTTATTTCAGCCGCGTCCGATGCCAGCCGAAACTTCTGTTGCCGTGCTCAGCAATGAGCAGAGCAATGCGGCATCGAGAGGAGTCAGCATGATCGAACGAATCACATTGAGTCAGCGCCTGGGTCTGGCCTTCGTGCTCCTGCCGGCGGCGATGCTGGCGCTGGCGCTGCTGTCGGCGCAGGCATTGTCACAGGCGGCCGGACGGCTGGAACACTACGTCAACGCCGCCTCCGCCCGTGCTTCACTGGCGGCGCAGATGCACATCGCAGTCGAGCAGCGTGCGATCGCCGCGCGCAACATGGTGCTGCTAAGCGACACCGCAGAGATCGCAAAAGAAGGCGCAGCAGCACGTGAGGCCCAAGAAGGGGTTCGCGCGGCACTCGAGGCGCTGCAGCGGCACGTCCGAGACGATCGCGACGCGACCGACGAGACGCGCCGCCTGGTGGCGCGCATGGACGACGTCGAACGCCGCTACGCCCCGGTGGCGCTGCAGGTCGTCGGCCTGGCCAGCGACGGCCGCCAAGACGAGGCGCGCCAGCGCATGAACCGCGACTGCCGGCCGCTGCTGGCCGAGCTGGCCGTCGCTGCGCGCGACTATGCCGCCCATGCCAAGCGCCAGGGCGACGAAGTGGTCGCCGCCAGCCTGGCCGACGCGGCGCGTCAGCGCTGGACTCTGCTCGTGAGTAGCACACTGGCGCTCGTCGCGGCCGTCGTCGGCGGTTTCCTGCTACGCCGGTCGATCGTGCGCCCGCTGGACGAGGCGGTGCGTGTCGCCGAGGCGGTGGCCGCAGGCGACCTGACGCATCGCATCGAGGCCCGAGGCCGCGACGAGATCGCCACGCTGATGCGGGCGCTCGCCACGATGAGCGCCCAGCTCGAGCGTGTCGTGCGCCAGGTGCGCGACGGCAGCGACTCGATCGCCGTCGGCACGCACGAGATCGCCGTCGGCAGCGCCGACATCAGCGCCCGCACCGAGACCCAGGCCAGCGCGCTGCAGCAGACTGCGGCGACGATGGACGAACTCGGCTCGGCCGTGCGCCACAACGCCGACCGCGCCGGCCAGGCCGACCGTCTGGCCGCCGACGCCTGCACGATCGCGGGCCGCGGCGGTGAGGCGATGCAGCAGGTGGTGCTGACGATGGGCGAGATCGAAGACCGCTCCAAGCGCGTGCTCGACATCATCGGCGTGATCGATGGTATCGCCCATCAGACGCGGCTGCTGGCGCTCAACGCCGCCGTCGAAGCCGCACGCGCCGGCGACCACGGCCGCGGTTTTGCCGTCGTCGCGGGGGAGGTGCGCACGCTGGCGCAGCGCAGCGCTGTCGCGGCGCAGGAGATCAAGGGCCTGGTCAACGACAGCGCCGAACGCGTCGGTCACGGCAGCACCCGGGTGCGCGACGCCGGCCGCACGATGCAGGAACTGATCGAGGCCATCCGCCACGTCGGCACGATCGTCGGCGAGATCCGCAGCGGCAGCGACGAGCAGAGCACCGGCGTGCGCCAGGTCGGCGAAGCCATGGCGCAGATCGACAGTGCGACGCAGAACAACGCCGCGCTGGTCGAGGAGAGCGCCGCCGCCACCGAGCGCCTGCGCGATCAGGCGGCGCGCCTGGCGCAGCTGGTGGCGGTGTTCCGCGTCAGCGGCACGGCGGCTTGAGGCCACGATGGACACCCCGGACTCCGGTGCGTCGCGCAGCACCCTGCTGCTCGTCGACGACAACCCGGCGATGATCCAGCTGATGGCGCGAGTGCTCAATGGCATCGGCCAGCTGCGGTTTGCCAAGGACGGGCCCTCGGCGCTGGCGTCGATCCGCCGCGCGCCACCCGACCTCGTGCTGCTGGACGCCGAGATGCCGGGTATGTCGGGCTACGAGGTCTGCGCCGAGCTGCAACGCGACCCGGCACTGGCCGCCGTGCCGGTGATCTTCGTCACCGGCCACACCGGCCCGGAGTTCGAACTCAAGGGGCTGGAAACCGGCGCCGTGGACTTCATCACCAAGCCGGTCAGCGAACCGCTGCTGCTAGCACGCGTTCGCACGCAGCTGCGCATCAAGCGCCTGACCGACGAGCTGCGCGCGGTGGCCGCCACCGACGCGCTGACCGGGCTGTTGAACCGGCGCAGCTTCGACCGCATCCTGGAACGCGAGTGGCGCCGCTGCGTGCGCGCGCCGCTGCCGATGGCGCTGATCGCGCTGGACGTCGACCACTTCAAGCGCTTCAATGACCGCTACGGCCACCCGGCAGGCGACGCCTGCCTGCGCCACGTGTCCGCCGCACTCCGCGACGCGGCCAGCCGCCCCGGCGATGCTGTCGCGCGCATCGGCGGCGAGGAGTTCGCCATCGTGCTGCCGCAGACAGCCCGCGCCGGCGCCACGACCGTCGCCGAACGCGTGCTGCAACGCCTGCGTCGCGTCGCTCTCCCGCATGAGGACTCGCCGACCGCCGCTATCGTCAGCGCCAGCTTGGGCGTCTCCTGCCTCGATGGGGACAGCCTGCTCTGGCCCGGCGACGACGAGGCTGCCGCAACCGCGATCGCCGACCGCGCCCTGGAACTGCTGCGCTGCGCCGATCAGGCGCTGTACGCAGCCAAAGCGGCCGGGCGCGGACGCGCCTGGCTGCTGGAGTACGACAACCTGGGCCGCCCCGGGCGGCCCCACGAGATTGCCACATGCACGCTGCCTCCGCCACGAGTGTCGTCCGCCGCCTCGACCTGAAGCCCTGGCGCCGGCCGGCGTTGGCGGCGTGCGTGACGCTGGTGCTGACGCTGGTCGCCGCGACGATGACTTGGAGCGCGCACAAGCGCAGCAACGAGGCGGAGGCCGCCGCCGCCTTCGATTTGCTGGCCGACCGCGTCGCGGTCGATATCCACAAGCGCATGGAGCGGTATGAATACGGCCTGCGCGCGGCACGCGGCGCCTTCAGCGCGGCCGGCGAGGAGCGGATGCGGCACACAGACTTCCACCGCCAGGGCCTCACTTGGGACTTGGCGGGCGAGTTCCCGGGCACACGTGGCTTCGGAATCGTGCGCCGCGTGCCCTTGGACGAGGTCGATCGTTTCGTCGCCGCCCAGCGCCGCGACGGCTTGCCCGAGTACCAGGTGAAGGAACTGGGGGCGCATTCGAGCGAGCGCTACTTGATTCAGTTCTTCGAGCCAGACGAACTCAATAGTATGGCGATAGGGCTGGACATCGCCTCCGAGCCTCGCCGCTTCGAGGCCGCGGTTGCAGCTATGCGTAGCGGCGAGACGACGATCAGTGCCCCGGTGACGCTGGTGCAGGAACCGTCGCGCCACGCGCGCTCATTCCTGCTCGTGCTGCCGATCTATCGCTCCGGGGCCGCCACCACCACGCCAGAGGAGCGCAAAGCGGCCACCCTGGGTTGGTCATACACGCCGCTGGTCATCGACGAGGTGCTGGCCGCGCTGCACGACGAGGCGCTGTTCGGCCTGCGCCTCGACGACAGCGAGCTGAGCCAGCCTGCGGGCTTCTACGACACCATAGGCGACGCCGCAGCGTCCGAGCTGCCGCGACTTCAGCTGCGCCTGCCGATGTTCGGGCGCCACTGGCAGATGACGCTGCAGGCGCAGCCGGCCTTCGTCGACCGCCTGCACCAGCCGCCGCCGCGCATCGAGTTCCTCGAAGTGATGCTGCTGGGCTCGGTCTGCGCGCTGCTGGCCGCGGTCGTCGTGCGGCTGCTGGACCGCGCCTTCGGCCAGAGCCTGGAGCAGGCGCGGCGCGCGGCGATCGTCGAGGACTCCAACAACGCGATCATCGTGCAGACGCTGGACGGCGCGATCACCGACTGGAACGCCGGCGCCGAGCGCCTGTTCGGCTTCAAGGCCGCCGAGGTGCTGGGCCGGCGCGCCACCGACCTGCTGGTGCCGCCCGAGCGCGAAACCGAGGATCACGAGTTGCTGGCCACCGTTGCGCGCGGCGAACGCGTCAAGGTCTTCGAGACCGAGCGCCGCCACCGCGACGGCACGCTGATCGAGGTCTCGATCACCGCCTCGCCGATCCGTGGACCCGGCGGGCGCTGCGTCGGGTCGGCCAAGACGATCCGCGACGTGCGCGAGGCGCGCGCCGCCGAACGCCGAGTGCGCGAACTCAACGCGACGCTGGAAGACCAGGTGCGCGAACGCACCGCACTGCTCGAAGCGGCGCGCCACGACCTGCAGACCGTGCTCGACGCCACCTCGTCGATGATCGGCTACTGGGACGCCAGCCTGCGCAACCGCGTCGCCAACCGCGCCTACGGCGACTGGTTCGACATCGAGCCCGAGAACGTCTACGGCATGCCGATGCGCGAGCTGCTCGGCGAGGCGCTGTTCGCCGAGAACCTGCCGCGCATCGACGCCGCGCTGGCCGGCGAGGGCTCGCGATTCGAGATCACGACGCCGGCGATGGCCCACCGCGGCGCGCGCCACGCGCTGGTGCAGTACGTGCCCGACGTCGGCGTCGATGGCCGCGTGCGCGGCTTCTACTCCTTCGTGCACGACGTCACCGAGCTGACCGAGAGCCGGCTGCGGCTGGCCGCGGCGCAGCGCGACACCGCGGCGCTGCTGCAGACGCTGCGCCGCCACGCCATCGTCTCGGTGGCCGACCGCGACGGCCGCATCCTGGAGGTCGACGACGCCTTCTGCCGCCTGAGCGGCTACGGCGTCGACGAGCTGGTCGGCCAGGACCACCGCATCGTCAAGTCCGGCGAGCACGACGCGGCGTTCTGGCAGGACATGTGGCGCACGATCGCTTCGGGCCGCAGCTGGCGCGCCGAGGTCTGCAACCGCGCCAAGGACGGCGCGCCGTACTGGGTCGACTCGGTCGTCGCGCCCTTCCTCGACGCCGCCGGCGGCGTCGAGAAGTACGTCGCGATCGGCTGGGAGACGAGCGCGCGCAAGCGAGCCGAACTGGAGCTGCAGACCACGCTGACGCTGCTGCGCAGCGTGCTCGAGGCCTCGACCCAGGTTTCGATCATCGCCACCGACACCGACGGCACGATCAGCGTCTTCAACACCGGCTCCGAGCTGCTGCTGGGCCGCCGCGCCGACGAGATGATCGGCACGCCCGACGCGCCGCCCTTCCTCGAGCTGGCCGACGGCCGCATCGCCACGCGCAGTGCCGGCGCCGTCTTCGGCGCCATCGTCGACGCCGGCAGCGCCCACGAGCCGGCCGAACGCCACTACCTGCGTGCCGACGGCAGCCGCGTGCCGGTGTCGCTGGCGGTCACGCCGATGATCGGCGCCGCCGGCGCGCTGGCCGGCTACCTGGGCATCGCGTACGACATCAGCGCGCGCAAGCGCCAGGAACGCTCGCTGCACGAAGCGATGCAGCAGGCGCGCCAGGCCAACCGCGCCAAGAGCCAGTTCCTGGCCAACATGAGCCACGAGATCCGCACGCCGCTGAACGCCGTCATCGGCCTGGCCTACCTGCTGGGCCGCACGCCGCTGCAAGGCGAGCAGGCCGACATGCTCGGGCGCATCCAGCTCGCCAGCAACGCGCTGCTGGCGCTGATCAACGACGTGCTCGACCTGTCCAAGATCGAAGCCGGCGAGATGGCGCTGGAGCGTGCGCCCTTCGACCTCGGCCGCCTGGTACGCGAGGTCGCGGCGCTGATGGGCGTGCAGGCGCAGCAGAAACGCATCGACTTCGTCGTCGACACCGGCGCCACGCTGCCGCCGGGCGTCGAAGGCGACAGCACGCGGCTGCGCCAGGTGCTGCTGAACCTGCTGGGCAACGCGATCAAGTTCACCGAGGTCGGCAGCGTGCGTCTGGTGCTGCGGCACCACCGGCCCAGCCCCGAGCGGCTGCAGGTCGAGTTCGCCGTCGAGGACACCGGCATCGGCATCCCTGCGGCGGCGCAGGCGCGGCTGTTCGAGCCTTTCGTGCAGGCTGACGCGTCGACGACGCGGCGCTTCGGCGGCACCGGACTGGGGCTGTCGATCGTGCGCCAGCTCGTCGCGATGATGGACGGCACGCTGGCGCTGGACAGCACGCCGGGCCGCGGCAGCCGCTTCAGCGTCGCGATCGAACTGCCGATCGTCGATCTGATGGCCGCCGCCGCCGAAGAGGCGCCCGACGGCGGCAGCCGCCTGGACGGCCTGCGAGTGCTCGTCGTCGACGACAGCAGCGTCAACCAGGACGTCGCGCGCCGCCTGCTCGAAGGCGAAGGCGCGAGCGTGCGCCTGGCTGGCGACGGCCTGCAGGCCGTGGAGCTGCTGGGCGCCGAACCCGAGGCCTTCGACCTCGTGCTGATGGACGTGCAGATGCCGGTGCTCGACGGCCTGGACGCCACGCGCCGCATCCGCGGCGTGCTGGGCCTGGCGGAGCTGCCGATCATCGGCCTGACCGCCGGCGTCTCGCGCAGCGAGCAGGCACGCGCACGCGCCGCCGGCATGGACGAGGTCATCGGCAAACCGTTCGACCCGCCGGCCCTGGTGGCCGCGGTGCGCCGCGCCGCCGGCGGCAGCCACGGCCTGGCGCCGATGGCCGCGGCGCCGGCCCCGGTGCCGGCCGGCGCGCTGCCACCGGACTGGCCGCTGATCGACGCCATCGACGCCGCGGCCGCCGCCTGGCGCCGGCTGCGCGGCGACACCGGCTTGCTGCGCACGATGCTGCGCCGCATCTTCGAGCACACCGACACACTGGCGGCGATCGCCCGTGACCCGGCGACGGCCCGCCGCCGGCTGCACGACCTGAAGGGGCTGGCCGGCACGATCGGCGCTACCGGGCTGCAGCGCGCCGCCTCGCGCGCCGAACACGCCTACCGCGCGCTGGAAGACGCCGCCGATGCCGAAGAGGACGGTGGCGGCGCCGAGACCCGCCCGCCGCCGAGCGGCGTCGACCTGGACGCGCTGGTCGACGTCGTCGCCGGTGAAGCCGCGCACCTGCGCCAGGCGGCGGCGGCCTTCGTCGCCGCCTTGCCCGACACGCCACCGGCCGCAACGGCGCCGCTGCAGGCCGCTGATCTGGCCGAGCTGAAGGGCCTGCTGGCCCAAGGTGACCTCGGGGCCGTCGAACGGTTCGAGACGATGGCAGGGGCGCTGTACACCGAGCTGGGCGAATCGCGCTTCCGCAGCCTCAAACACGATGTGGAGAACCTGGACTTTGAGCGTGCGGTCGCGACTCTGGACTTCGCGTGGACGGAAGCTTGCCCCTCTGTGCACACGAGGTATCCAACAACTGCAACTACTGCATCCCGCTAGCAGGCCGTTGAAAAGCCAGCAGGAAGCGCGTTCCCGGCCTTCCTGGTTAGATCGCCGACCGTCGTCCAGGTCGGCGCCCGCGCGTAACCGGGGCCCGGATCGTCACGGCAGCCGCTTTCTGCGGGTTCACCGCCGCAGCCTGCACCCATTCGGTCCTCACTGCGCCGCAATTCGGCCAATGTTCGCAGCCGAGTGAGGTTGTAGGCGGCCATCGTCAGCGTGAAGAGCTGGTCGACCTTGTCCAGTCCGCGCATCATCTTCTGGCGGATCGGCCGACGACCTTGCCCCAGCCGAAGCACTGCTCGATGCGCTTGCGCCGGCGCTGGCTGATCGCAAGCGGCCAGCCAAGGCAGGTTGCCCGCCCCGACTTTACCGGATGAACCTCCCGACACTAAGCGCGTAGCGCTGTAGTAGGGGTCTCCTGGCTCGCGCCTTCGGGCACTTCGTGCCACCCCGCCTAGCAAGGGGAATGCGCGGACGGATGTTCAGGATAGTAAGGCGACGCGCTGGAGCGGCTGGCATTCGCACACACATCGGCTGCCACAGCTTCCGCGCCACCGGCATTGCTGAGTACCTGCGCAACGGCGGCAAGCTGGAGATCGCCCAGAAGATGGCCCCAGTCCGTCAGTGAGCGCGTGGCAGCCGTGCGCGCCGCGCGCTCTGGGAGCGCGGCGCATCCTCTGCGATCCACCGCCGCACCGCCTCGATCAACTGGTGTCTTGCGTCAGGCCGATCAGCGTCGATCCACTGAAGCGGAAGCAGCAGCATTGCGAGTCCGTCTCGCAGTTCGGTGGGCTCCAGTTGCACCCAAAGTAGTCGTCGCTCGGTCGCGTCTGCGAACCGAAGTTCGCGCCTTACGAACGCGGAGGCGGCCGCTGCCGGGCTCATCAGGGACAGCAGCACGGCGCAGTTGCGAATCCGATCCTCCAGCACTTGCGCCCACTGCTCACCGGCCTGCAGGTGCTCGTCGACCCACACGTGCAGGCCGGCGTCGTTCAGTGCAGCGCGTGTGGCGTGCATTGCCTGCGTGTCAGCGTGTGCGTAGCTGATGAAGACGTATGGCGGGTCGTTAGCACCATCTCCAGCGGGGATAGAGAGTAGCTGCGTGGTCGCGCGCGCTACGTTCGCCGGCAGTGCGCTGGCGTCGTCTTCGGGGTCCAGGGTCTGCAGGGTGCTTGCCAGATCCTGCGCCTGGGACGCGACATAGCCAGTTTCAGCTGCCCAGGCGGTGTCGACGCCACAGGCCAGTTCCAGCGGCACGCGGCAGCTGTTGATTTGGAAGTCCAGCGCCGGTCCGGCATCAATCCATGCGTGGGCGTTCCGGAATGCCGACTCGACGCCTCGCACGGCCGTCTCGGATCCAGCTGGCGTGGACGCCAGCACGAGATCCTCGGCCAACCAGCGAGCACCCCGTAGGCGACGCACTCGATCGTCCTGCAGCGCCAGCAGCGCCGCAGGCACGCCTGGCTGGTTAAGGAGCTGCTGCAGGTTCAGCAGAGCCTCCCGCTGCTGTGATGACGGTGGGCGATGCGGGTACAGATTAGTCTGGTAGCCGACAATCTGCCCCAAGGAGACGGCGCATTGCGCAAGTCTAGGCCATAGCGCGGCGGCACCGCAGGGAAGGGCCAGCCAACAGCCGCGCGCCGCGTAGCGCGCCGGTGCTAGCAGTGACTGCATCGCCGGCGCATCGCCGAGCATGGCGTCAAAGTGAGCGTCGTCGTCAGGTGTCTCAATGCGAACCGGTGCGCGCCCCGACGGGTGCAAGCCAGTCAGCGCCTGGCGGAGCGTCAGCTCGTTCTCCTGCCCCGAGATGCACTGCCACGTGACACGCAGACCGCGTCCCGGCTCGGCGACCACGCGCTTTGCCAGGGTGACGCCCGGCAGCATTGCCACCGCGTCCAGCGTTGCGCGCAGGCCGACCATGGCTGCCGCGGGCCAAGCACCGAGCGGTCCATGCGCGCGCCACAGCGCGTGGACAAAGGGTTGGCTTTGGCAATGTAAGGCCCGCAGGTGCATGAGCTTCGTCGGGTTACCGGCTTGGCGTTCAAGCGCGGCTGAACATGCGGCGGCGGCCTTCGCTTTGTGCTGCGCTGACCAGCGCCTGCCGCGACTCGCGCACGATCGTGAAGTCCAACTCCTGGTCGATCTCGTGTTCGCGCAGCACTTGTCGTAGCAGCGATACCAGGTGCACGTGGGTGGCCTCGAGTAGAAAGTTAGCGTCTGTGATGTCGTATTCGTTGATCGAGTGAGCCCGGGCTTGCACGCCTATCAGCTGAACCTTGACCCCGTCGCTGGCGCGGTGACCGGTCTCCAGTCGTTTCTCGGCCCAACAGTTGACATTCACGTGGGCGTCCCATCCCACAAACAGGTCGGCGCCGTAGCGATATATCCGGATGAACACGATCGCACGGCGCAGGCTCACCGTCAGTTGCTGGCGTTCCACTTTGCCGTCGGCTCCGTCGTACCAAATGTCCTCGCGCCGCACCGCCACCGGCTCCTCGTTGTCGGTCAAGCGTTCGCGCAACACGGCCTCCAGTCGCTCGACGATGGCCTCACGTTGCGGCCCGAGGTCGCGCACCACGGCTTGCCAGGAGTCGAGCCCGCGCAAGCTGCGTGGGGGGCGCGGCGGGCAGTTCACCACAACGCGGTACAGCGGGTTGGGCACGACGAAGTGGCGCCAGCCCCAGACCCCGAGTACCGCGAACGCCGTCGTCAGGAGCGGCGAGGTTGCCCAGAACCACAGCAGCATTACGCCAAGAGCGATCAACAACAACAGCCGCACGTTGGCCCGCATCGACGCGGCGAACGGGGTTTCGAGCACCGAGCTGAGCTGTCGCGGCCGCCACAGTTGCCACGGCCACTGCCGCAGCCGCGTTGCCCGCCACTTGAACCTGGGCCCCTGACCTTCTAAGCACCGAACCAGCGCATCGAGCTGCTCGGCTCCCACATCAATCACTGAGCCGTACCGACGGCGTCGTCCGCGATCGTCCACTTCAACGTCGGCCAGAACCGGCACCACCCCGAAGGGCTGCGGCCGGAACACAATGCGCAAACTCGCGACGAACCTCCCACGGCTGTCGCTGGCGAGCCTGTCGACCTGCAACCAAGGCTCGCATGCAGCGTCGTACTGCGCGTAAACGTGAAAGCGTTCGCTGGACTCTTGCAGCCGCCGCTCCAGGTGCGCAGCCGCCTCGGCGCAACGCCCGCGCGCGGTCGATATCTCGTTGAAATCGCCTTCGCGGACGTCCGGGCTCATCGCTGCACGCAATAGGGAGTCGCGCTCCTGGGGGGGCGCCCCATCGGGTGCTGTGTCGGTCGCGTTGCGCCAAAGCACAAACGCGACCAGACCGACCGCTGCCAACAGAAGAAGCGTGGGCAGGTCCATACCGAACTCGGCGGTCCAGTCCAGCAATGGCATCAGCAACGGACCCGGCAGCAACATCCAACCGGTCCGCAAAGCAAACAGAACCAGCGCCAGCGCGAGGAGTCCAGAACGCGGCGTACCGATGCGCCGCGCGACTACTATGCCAGCGGCGACCAGCAACCCCACCCCGAGTGCGAGGTCCGCCGGCGCGATATGACCCATCGATGGGGCCCACGAGGCCGCGTCGTCCAAGATTGGGCTGGGTAGCTCTGGTGCGCCGGCACAATCCGTGGTGTCGGTGTCTGCAGTGCAAAGCCCCGGGCTGTCGCACTCACCGTCGTTCGCATAGGGGCAACTGTCATCCGCCCGGGCCGGCACTCCGACTAGCGCGCCGAACACAGGTAGACATAAGCCCAGACGCTGGTTTCGAATAGCCGTAGGAAGCATGGCGCTCTGCTCCGGTCAGATGGTCGGCTGACAGTATCCACGGCCAGACGCGAATTGATCAGCACTCGCCCTTGCCCCCCCCCCGCGCTCCGATGGTGCCCTGAGTCGAGCGGAATCAGCTTGCCGGCCTCTTTCCCCTAATTTGCAGTGTTCCCTCTCGGGAAACGAGTGGACCGGCCGGCGTTTGACGCCTGAAGCCGTAGCGAGTCGGCCGGGCTGTTGATGCTGGGCAGAACCGCCGGGACGGTGACTCCGGTGTCTAGGAGCCATGTTGGTCAGCTGCAGTTCACTTGCGCTGGAGGCTTGGCGCAGTCGTCTTACGAGAACTCGAAGGTGAGCGTCCAGTCCGCCCACGTTGACGACGAAGCCGCCGTCAGTAAGCCGTCCGTATCCAACGATGCGGCAGCAACTCAGCGAGCCGGCTGGCCGGCAGTGTGGGCAGGCGCTCGAGCACGTCGCGCAGGTAGGTCAGCGGGTCGCGGCCGTTGAGCCGCGCCGACTTGCACTAGGGAAGGTCTGCACAACACGCCGCGCGACCGGATCGGCGCGACATCGTTAGCGACGGAGCGCATTGCGCACCCGAACCAGCGTTGTAGGACGGAGAAACGAAGCAAATGGCGCCCAGCGGGGGACGTTTGGCGCCCACCGGGCGCACTCAACCCCGGGCTCCCATGAGATGCCTTCGCGCCATCCACAGGTTCGCCAGAGCGAACAGCGTCTGGATCTGCGCCATGTTCTTGGCCAGCCCCCGGTACCGCACCTTGGTGAAGCCGAACTGCCGCTTCAACACGCGAAACGGGTGCTCCACCTTGGCCCGCACGCTGGCCTTGAGTTGTTCGATTCGCTCGGTGATCGCGTCCTGGGGATCACGCGCATCGAGCAGGCGACGCAGCCCCGGGCGCAAGGCCACGTGCCAGGTCGGCCCTCGCGCCTCGGGCCTCTTGTGCACGCCCTGGTAGCCGGCGTCGCCGAAGGCGTTGCGTTCCTCGCCATGCAGCAGTTGTCCGGCCACGTTCAGGTCGTTGACGTTCGCTGGCGTGGCCACCACCGTGTGCACCAGCCCCGAGGCCGCGTCCACCCCGATGTGCGCCTTCATCCCGAAGTACCAGTTGTTGCCCTTGCGGGTCTGCTTCATCTCCGGATCGCGCTCGCCTTCGGCGTTCTTCGTCGAGCTGGGCGCCGCGATCAGCGTCGCGTCCACCACCGTGCCAGTGCGCAGCATCAGGCCCTTATGCTGCAGCAGATCGGCCACTAGGCGCAGCATGTCGGCAGCCAAATCATGGCGCTCCAGCAAGTGGCGAAACCGCAGGATCGTCGTCTCGTCGGGCAACCTCTGCGTCGCGCCATCGAGCCGCGCGAACTCACGGTACAGCGGCACGTCGTGCAGCGCCTCTTCCATCGCCGGATCGCTCAGCCCGAACCATTGCTGCAGGTAGTGGATGCGCAGCATCGTCTCCAGCGCAAACGGCGGTCGCCCGGTCTTGGCGCGCGGGTAGTGCGGCTGCACGATCTCCACCAGCGCCGCCCACGGCACCACGCGGTCCATCTCCTCGAGGAACTCGCGCTTGCGCGTCTTCTTCGTCGACAGGTTCAGGCCAAGTCCGAGCTGCTTCATGTCGGGCATCCTCGCTGGCCTACCCCGCACGGGCAAGCCGGCTTCGCGGGGGCGTTTTGCAGACCTTCCCTAGGCTCACCACGGTCGCCGCGCGCTGGCCTGCAAATTCGCTGCCTACTAAGAACCAGGCTTGGCGCCCCAACCGCCCAGGGCTTGATTTGGCTGAACACTGAGCGGTTCCACACTGCGTCCTCGATGGACAGGCCGACGAACCAGCGAAACAGCAGGTTGTAAGAGACCTGCTCGACGAGCTGGCGCTCGCTGCGGACGCTGTAGAGCAGCAGCAGCAGCATCGCGTACATTAGCTTCTCCGGCACAGTGCTCAGGCGGCCGCCCTTGACGTCGGGCTCGTACATTGCCGAGAACCGCTCGTCCATCTTGGACATCGCGTCGTTGATCCACAGCCGGATTGGCCGCAGCCGGTGGCTCGCCGGCACGAAGTCGTCGAGCCGGACCGTGCTGAACAGCGACTCGTTGTAGCCGTCGGCTCCTCGCATCGGCTGGATCCTCCTGCTGGGATCGACTGCGCCGCAGAGCGCGGCGTCCTGTTCTTCAACGGCCTGCTGGAGCCATCCAAGTCTCTGGAGCCAAGTTCTACTCCATGCCTGCCCAAAAACTAGGCAGACTAGAGAAATGCCTATCGGCGCGCGGGCTTGCGCTTGTATACGGCGAGTTTAAGGGGCGGTTGTCCACAGATCCTGTGGACAACCGGGGCGAGCGGGTTACTGCATTGGTTGTCGCCCGGCTACGCGGGACTTGGCGGCGCTCTCACCCAGTTCGCACGGCAGCCGGGCTGCCTGTCGGTCCTGACAGGGATGGGCCGCCCTCCTCCAGCGAGAAGGCGATAGAGAGCCCACATTTGACCCGTCCGCGCGACATGAACCGCCCCGGCTCCGAGGAGACTCCTTCGCTTGAGAATGGAGTCAGCATGAGGAAGTCAGTGAAGATCTCCCCGGAGGTCGTCGAGCTTGCCGTGCGCACAGTGTTCGAGGACAGCCGCGTGTCGTCGGCGGCATCGGCGACCTCGCGTTCGATGTCGTAGAGCGCTCCGCAATTCTTCAGAGCCTGCTCGCCGACGGCGCTGCCGTGGCGGGCCCACAGTTCGTGGAACTTTCGATGCGCGTGCGCCATGCCGCCGCACTCGCCTGCCCACTGCGCCAGCGTCGAGCGCGCGATGACGTGAGCGGCCGCAGCCACAGGTGGTGTCCTCGGGCTCGTGGCGGAGCTCGCGGCACGGCAGTTCGGCCGGCAGCACCTCGCGCTTGGGCTGGCGCTTGCGGGCGGACGAGAACTGCAGCGCCTCGATCTCGGCTTCGACGGCGGCCTGGTCGCTGTCGAGCGTTTCCTCCTGCTTGCACTTCTGCTCGGCGGTGCCCGCTTCCTTCCGGGGCGGTGGCGGACTTCCGCCGCTTGAGGACCGCCTTCTCATGCGTGAGCGTGTCGATGATCGCCTGCTTGGCGCGGACCTAAGCCTGCATGGCAAGCAGCCGCTCGCGCAGTTGCACGGCATCGAGCTGGTCCAGGTCCTCGGCGATCACGGGCTGTGATCCTGCCGCACGCAGCAGCGCCCTCCCCGCCATCGGCATATCCGGCAATGACGAGCGCTCTGAGCTCGGTGATGACGCCGGCGTCGCCCACGCGCTGCCACGGCAGACGGAGCACGAGCGCGTCGAACTGCGCCCGACTGAGGCTTCAGAGTGGCGCCGTCGCAAGGCCAGACGAAGCGGCCGGGGTCGAGCCGCTGCGCGGCCAGCCATACGCCGATGCCGTCGAGGACGAGCGCCTCCTTGCGGTTGGCGGTGGTTGGCGATAGAGGTAGGCGTGATGCGGTCGCGCGGCGCAGAAGACAGCGACGACGCGTGCCAGTGCGGCCTCGGTGCCGGCGCGCATATCCAGCGGCCAGACGGCCAGCCAGATCGCATCAACGCGAATCACCGCAGGATCTCGCGCAACCAGGCTGCACACGACCCTGCATCCACACTCGGCCAGCCAACAGGCCGTTGAAGAACAGGACGCCGCGCTCTGCGGCGCAGTCGAATCCCAGCAGGAGGACCCAGCCGATGCGAGGAGCCGACGGCTACAACGAGTCGCTGTTCAGCACGGTCCGGCTCGACGACTTCGTGCCGGCGAACCACCCGTTGCGGCCGATCCGGCTGTGGATCAACAACGCGCTGTCCAAGATGGACGAGCGGTTCTCGGCAATGTACGAGGCCGACGTCAAGGGCGGCCGCCCGAGCATTGCGCCGGAGAAGCTGATGCGCGCGATGCTGCTGCAGGTGTTCTACAGCATCCGCAGCGAGCGCCAGCTCGTCGAGCAAATCTCCTACAACCTGCTGTTTCGCTGGTTCGTCGGCCTGTCCATCGAGGATGCGGTATGGAATCACTCGGTGTTCAGCAAGAACCGCGACCGGCTCATCGAGCATGACGCGGCCACCGAGCTGTTCAACGCGACGGTGGAGATGGCGCGCTCGCGCGGGCTGCTCTCGGGCGAGCACTTCAGCGTCGACTGCACGCTGATCCAGGCCTGGGCCAGCCACAAGAGCGTGCGGCGCAAGGACGGCAGCGACGACGACCGGCCGCCGGGCAACTGGCACGGCGAGCCGCGCACGAGACGCACGCCTCGCGCACCGATCCCGAGGCCAAGCTGTACCGCAAGAGCGACGCGGCGCCGGCGCTGCCCAGCTATATCGGTCATGTCATGACCGACAACCGCCACGGCCTGGTCGTCAACGTCGAGGCCAGCCGGGCCGACGGCTTCGCCGAGCGACGCGTGGCCTCGCAGATGGCCGGCGACGCTGCGCGGGCCGCGGGCAAGGGCGTCACGGTAGCCGCCGACAAGGGCTACGACACGCGCGGCTTCGTGCGCGAGTGCCGGCAGCAGAACGTGACGCCGCATGTCGCGCAGCACCTGAACCGGCGCGGCGGCAGCGCCATCGACGGCCGCACGACGCGCCACGCGGGCTACGAGATCAGCCAGTGCCGGCGCAAGTGCATCGAGCAGTGCTTCGGCTGGGGCAAGGTCGTCGGACCGATCAGCCAGGTGATGGTGCGCGGACTGGACAAGGTCGACCAGCTCTTCACGCTGACAATGGCCGCCTACAACCTCACTCGGCTGCGAACGCTGGCCGAATTGCGTCCACAGGTGGCGCAGTGAGGACCGAACGGGTCCAGATTGCGGCGGTGAACCCTCAGAAAGCGGCTGCCGTGACGAGCCAGGCCCCGGTTACGCGCGGGCGACGACCTGGATGATGGTCGGCGATCTCACCGGGATGGCCGGGAACGCGCTTCCTGTTGGTTTTTCAACGGCCTGCTAACCAGATCGCAGACATACAGTCGCGGCGGTCTCGCAACACTCAGGTCCCGCTTGGACCGCGGTCGGGCAGCACGATCCCCTGCGCACTAGGCTACGGAGGCTGGCTGGGAGCGGTTGCTGCCATCTTCTGCCGTGGCGCGAAGAGGCGATCGGTGGCGACATACAGCCGCCGAACTTCCCTTGCCCGAACAGCGCAGCCCGCGCTTCCTGCAGTTGGACGGAGCTTCGCTGCCCTTTGGCTTGGTCACTGTTCGAGCACTGGTTCAAGGCACGCTGACAGTGACTGGTCGGCACAGAAAGGTTCCGCAACTGGAAACGGGTGTTCTGGTCGCTCGAAGCCCCAACCGGCCGCACGCCACGGAGTCATTCGCAGCTGGCGCACTCATGTCGTACTCCTGCGCTCGCCGACCACACGGCAAGTCCGCTCAACGGAAGTCTTCGCTTCGCTCACTCGGAGGCGCCCTGTCCCGTTCCTTCAGGAGCTCATGAGCGTGAACGCCCAGCGCGATAGCGATGCGCTCCAGGTTGTCGAGAGCGATGTTGCGAGCTTGGCGCTCGACGTGTGCGACGAACGTTCGATGGAGTCCTGCCTCAAAGGCGAGCGTCTCCTGAGACCATCTGCGCTCCCGCCGCAGCGAGACGATGTTCTCTGCAAGAACTTGGCGGAGGGGCCGACCAGACCCTGGCTGCGCTCGGCTAGAAGTCACCCAGCCAAGTCTCCGGACGTGACGCTTTTACGTCAGCCGCGTTTGAGTCACAATCTCTGGCTGGAGATCACATGTTCGCAACCTTTGAAGAGTCGAAGTTTCCCGTTCAACTCGACGATAAGAGCACCGTCTGGCGGTGCGTCGAGATTGTCATGAACGCGCCGTCGCTCTTGGTGACGCTTGAAGAAGACGAAATTGTCCGGTACCACTTACTGCAGGGGGGCGACGATCTCCTACAGGTCATCGAGGCGTTCGGCCCAAGTAGGGTGACTGGCGTGCATATCGTGCTACCTCCCGATATGTCGCCGAGCGGGGATTGGGCTATTTTGGCTGTATCCCGGGTCGAACTTGAACCGCCCTTACCTGATGTTAGTAGTCCTGGTGCCATTCTAACAACTAGGGACGGACAGCAGTATGGCGGCTTCCCTCTTGAGACGACTCATACAAATCATGCGCACCTTGCCGTACTCCTAGACCTTCCTAAAAAGTCGACTTAGGCGTTTGACATGCCCCGCTGGTTTAATTTTTCCGCACAGGACAGGCGGTTACGATGCGGGTGCAATCGGAACGATGCTGCCGTGCGGAAGAACGTCGGTATAGTCCCGCCGCCACGCGACCATAGTGTGGCTGGAACGGGCCAGCGTCTGGAGCCAGAACATTCTTGATGCACTCGTCGCAAAACTCGCCGTTTAAGCTATCCACGTGGCCATTCTGCATGTGCCGCCCCCGCACGAGAAGCAAGTGGCGGTTATGTGGTTGCGCCACGCGATGAACTAGCGGCTGGTGAACTTTAGCTTGCTGTCGGTTCTCACCGCCGCCCGCTCCTATAGCCGCGCAACGTATTCGCCTCAGAGCCTTAGTTCGCGGTGATCTCCAAGCACTCGCGGCTGAGCCACGGCCGGGGCTTTAGGCGTCGCCCGTGTTGCGGTATCGGCCCCGGGTGGGATGCCGGTAGCTGTCGGGGCAGCGCCAAGAGAGATGACCAGCATGGCGCGCCGGCGGGTGATGCTTCTGCACCAGCCAGGCAATCCCGTCGCGCTTCAGAACGCTCGTGAGCGCCAGAATCTCAAAGCGTGCCTCCGCCAGCAGCTTCTCGAGATTGCCGTTCTCCTCTTCACGCAGCCGCTTGGCGTCCGATGCTTCCATGCCACTTAGCTTACGACCGCCGCATGTAAAGCATCGCCTGAACCTCTTCGGCGGCGGATCTCAACCGTCACCGGCCTCGCCATCTCGCCATACTCAAGGAACGGGTGATCTGTTCCCAACTGAGCTTGAAAGTTCCCCGTGTCGGTCATTCTTCAGCCCAGTGGACCTCCCCTGCAGGCGACCGAGTGATCAGTGAGCATGCGTCTTGAGGTGGTTCGGCGGATGAGGACGGGGATCGCACCAGGCCGAGGCGCTGGCGGTCTCGCAGATGAGGCCAAGGACATCCCCGACGAGCGTCAGGACAGGCGGAAGCTGGCGCGGTGCGAGGATGCTGGCATAGCTTCGCGGGCCGCGAACTTGGACGTCGCGAGCGTTGGCATTAGCGAAGCGATCAGCGTCGGCGAAGACAGTTTTCAACATCGCGTGATAGCCGAGAAACAACCGCGGGCGATGAGATTCGAGAGATCCAACCACGAGGCTAAAGGCCAAGCAGTATTCAAGTCGACGGGGGCACCGACCCTGGAAATAGAAAGGCAATACATTAACCACCTGTTTATCACGTAGGTTTCAACATTTCGGCGCCGAAGTTCGTTGGCCTAGTATTTAGCGCCTCAATCAGCGTTAAGCGGACGCCCCCAGAGCAGTCAAGCCCGCCTGATCTAGCCCTGCAATCACTCCGATAACTTGACCGCAAATAAGCCCTAACTGCCGCCTTTAGCAGAGTCATGCCTAGCGCTATATTGCATGCCTGTTGGCGGACCGGAATTTCTACACATCGCAGAATCCAAGCATTCCCACCATGACACACCTGCTGGGACGCAATCACCGCATGGAGCCCTTTATATCCGCTCATGACTAATTTAGTCACCTTCACCGGAGCGTCCGCGTCGGCTAATAATTGCCCCACAGCACGGAGGCTTCCGTCCCCATCCAACTCAAAGGCCGGCTTGCTAACCAAATCGCGTGATTGAGTCAAACGGCGCCGCTTATCTGCAAGTCGCTCTTCATATTCTTTGCGGCGCACATCCTTTCCCCGACGAGGCGCCACGGTCCAGACGGGCATTCGTCGGTAGATCCCCAGCCTTAAACCACCATCCTCACCCTTCCAAGCCCACCACTCCAACGGTTGCCTTTGGATGCGGCGGAAACTGGCGAGCAGTTGAACGTCATTATCGTAGAGAGCAAGTACATCGGACTCCGAAGGCCATAAGTCCAGAAACTCTGAAGCAAAAAGCCAGTCTGAAACCCAGGCATTGCCAACATTGCGCACAGGTGCCTTCACCTCACCCACACTATGCCGGCATGATTTAAATCCAGTCGGCCTCTCGATCGAGCCGATCGTGCGGCGAAGCCAATCCCACTCGCTTTCTCCCCAGTACGATGACTGCGACCATAGCAAAAACGATATAGCACCAAACCTGACAATATCCTCTCTTCGCGGCCGCGGCCAGTCCGCCTCCCTATCGAAACTATCCAGCTCGGACAATAACTTAATATCCCCACCCAAGACATGCCTGATCAAATACCGGCGAATGCACTTAAAAATTGTGCGCGGGCGCCGCTCGGGAAGGGAGTTTCTGCACCACTCCACCGCCTTGAGCGAGTTTCCCGAATTCGCCTTGCGCACAGTATCAACCAAGCGAACACCTGACCGCTCAATACAACGAAATCTGTCCCCTTGCTTCTGACGCCCGCCAAAGTCTCCTTCAAGCCAAGGCGGATAGGGTTCCCCGGCCTCGTCTGCCCACATTCTAAGGTGATGCTTCAACGCATCGAAATCGAGACCATTTGAATATCCATCAGGGACAAATACCCAGTACCGCCGCCCCTTATCTTCAATGCACTCGACAAGATGAGCCAGTTCTTGGTCGCGGCCTAGATTACTGGGCGGGCGCCTAGCCATCACCTCGTCAAGCAAGGATTCTCGGCAAGCACAAATCGGCGCATGGATACCAAAAGGAAGAACCCTATTTTTAAATACCTTGCCACAGCGAGGGCATTCACGAAGGAGTCTTACCTTGTGGACTGGACACTCGACAATACCACGCAATGAAAATAGAATAGTATGGAAAGCCTCATTAATACAGATTGGACAAATTGCGAGACTAGGCAAGAAGAGTTCGTGAAATCCCGCCGGAAAGTCGCCTATGCTCGAATACCTAAAGGCCTCCAGCGGCTCATGCAGCTTTCTTGATAGACCACGGAGATCTATGAACTCATGATCCGGCCAGCAAACCCGCCCATCCAGCCTCAACCCTGTCATGCGTTCATTACTCTTCCCGCCGCGAAGATCCTCGAATAGCACACTCCGCTTAGGGCGATTCAGTAGCGCGAACCGTAAAACTATTAGCCATAACGAAGAGTATGGTTGGATGCTTCCTCGGTGCCAGGTATAACATCGCTCGCCCGAACGTAGACAAGTATCCTCAGTCTGTTGAAGCGTGAGGCCGGTCGGCACAGAAATACACCTTAGATATCCAAACTAATAGCGCGCATATGATCAGCGAAGCGATGCTTTGTTAGAGCCAGCACCCAACTCTCATCACTGGTAGCGACCTCCCAATCAGCTCCGAACGCAATCTGAAACAACGCATCTTCGACGGCCAGCGCGACATGTTTCATCGGAAAGCTATGGTTGCCCTTCGACTCTGGCGGGAGCAGCGCGACCATGGTATCCCATAATGCCCCCGCGGAATGCGCTAGCAGCCTTCCACTCGCATAGTCTTTTGGCGCAAAATATTCTAAGTAGGATACGCCTTCGTTCCTGGGCCACTTACTCTGCACATCGTATCCATCCAAGATAAACTCCAACTCTTCCCGCGACTCCACGCCAGGGTACCGCCACTGATCGACAAGAAAGCGCGCCGCCACATGCGGATTCCCCGTGCGCGACATCAGATCAAACTCGTACGCCATCTGATGCGACGCAATCAAGAACACACTTAAGGCATAGCCCTCGCTGTCCATCGCGTTCTGCAATGCGAGCAGCCAGAGCCATTCCTGCGTCGTCATTCCATGGGCTTCATCGACAATAAGCACGACGCCATTAGTACCACACTCATTCGCGGAAGAAATTAGGAACTCCCTTAATATCACCAATCTATCATTGGGACCAGCTCGAGTTCCACCGCTAGCATGATTGAACGCGCTCAATAGACTCTTATAAAACTCTGCCGCACTGTTGTGCATAAATGGACGACTCCATATATGCAGCGGTATTGAGACACCGAGACGATCTTCTAACAAGCGCTTGAGGAACAATGTCACTGCACGGGTTTTTCCAACTCTGGAAGCACCGAATACATATGCGCCTGTGACTTTGGCGTCGAGCCACCGGCCCAGGGTACTCACAAATGCATCGATAGCCGGCGTGAATATTGCATAGCGACCAGTCGCTATGGGGTGGTCTCGCGCTATGTGTGGCGGCAATCGTCTCATAGAATATCAATCAGCAGCCAGCCGCTTCGCCGGAAGCGTGCGCTTTTCGCTTCGCAAACTGCGGCCTGCGGAATTAGATGGCCCAGGCTGGGCGATATTATGAGGCGACGACTGGTCGAAGCGCACTTCTTCTGGCGCCTCAGATTTCTGCGGGAGGCCAATACCAAGTGACGTCATAGCCCTCTGTGCGGCAGCGTCACCTTCAAATGTCTTTGCTGCAGCGGCCAAAATTCGTCGAAGGGAAAGGTAAGCGGGATGCACAGGAAGTTTCTTTCCAGGTTGCATCTCGACGTATTGCATAAATGTCTGGACGGCGTCATTGCCAAGAGAAGAAATGCGTTTTTGCGCCTGAAGCGAAAGAATGCTTGAGCGAACGGCCAAACTGTGGGGCAAACGGTGCCAGGGAGGTGCAGCCCGCAATACTCCAATCAGCTGACCATCCAAGGTTGTGCAACGCACCACGCGAGCGTCTTCCTCGAGGTGATTAATGATCCAGACTTGCTTTCCAACAAGATCTTGCCTATCCCTGATGGCCGGTCCGCCGTAGCTAGCGCCTTCGAAGTTGACATGGGGCGGGCGCCCACTCTGAGCCCCTCCCCGAACAATTCTTAGCTTCCGGTGACTCAATAGCCCTTGGACCAGATTCTGGTTTGCCTTGCGGGTCGGCAACATATTACGATCGCGAAAGTACGCAAGCATTTGAAGTGGCGACCGGTATCCCAATGAACTGTGCGGCGTTGCGTTCGCGTTGCAAATAAGGCTTTGAAGAAGTTCTTCCAGGTACTCATATTGAAACTGGCTGGCGACGGCAACTTGATCGGGATCATTGACGCGTCGCGCTTTCGTATTCGCTCCGGTACTATTGGAGAGCCTCTGCAGCCCGCGATCACCTAGGGTGCGGAAAAATGTCTCAATGAAGGGACGATCATCTAGGCTTCGGCGGATAGCGAAACTGTTCTCCGGCTCCAGAACACGCGATCCGATGACGTCAGTCAGTTGCTGCCTAACGGCCGCACACGTCTCTGCGAGTGCCCCATCAACGCTTGTTTCATCCCAACATAGACCAACGAAGTCGTCGCCAAGAACCGGGGGCAAACCTGCCCCGTCGGCTAGCGGCCTCTCAGAGAAGGTGACGGGCAACGGTGACCAAGGCGACACGGCGTGCTTGATTGCCCGCATTACGTCTTTCTTATTAACCTCTCTTCCCAGGCTTAAGTGGTAACCAAGCACTGCCCTAGTCGTCACCTCGATGATGACCACCACCCAGAGACGGTGGATAATCCGAGGCACCCATCCGCCCGACGCCTCTGGCATAAGCACACAAAACCGGCCATCAAGCTTGTGCGCATCCATCTCAACTCGCTGGTAGGGACGCGCGACCGGCCGGTCGACGCCGTCTCCAGCACGTAGCTTTCTTTCAAGCGTCTGTCCGCCGGCCTCGCGCGCAGCGATGCGAGGATTGGTGCTAAGCACTTTGTCGACGTATCTGCAAAGTGCACCATAGCCAAGACTGCCAGAGTTGAATGGCCACTCATTTCTTATTTCGTAGCCTCGATTTCGAAGCTCGTCAAGAAACCAACGCCATACGCTGGATCGCGGCCGCTTCACCTCGGCCAGCCCCTTCACCTGAAAGGAGCGCAATATCTTCGAATCGAGCTTTCTTCGGAAGTCGACATCAAGTTGCAGCAAGGAGTTCATCGCGCCGACTGCTCCGCGTCCAAAAGCATCGGGCTTCACAGGCTTTCGGCGCACCATCTCATTGATTCGAAGGCGCCGGACGAGGGCGCGAAAGCCGTACGGCCGCCCGTCCGGGTGAGGTACGGTGCAGCGCTCGCGGATAAGGCGGACGGCCTGCTTCAAGCCGATTCCGCATGTGAGCTTGATCTCCCGGTCCGAAGCACCGGCTACACAGAGCTCAACAGCCCGCTTCCGGGAGATGTAGTCGGCACGCCTGTCGGCAGACAGGGCACCGACGTCCGGTTCGGCCCATGCCTGAAGGTCAAAGTCCGGCTGGTCGGTAACGCCCCGAATTTGCCTGCCTGGAGGAGATCCACCCATCGAGCCCTCCGGTGAGCCGCACAGACGAGGAACAATAGTTCGAAAAATGCCACGCGGGGAACATTCCTTTGGCGAGCCCCTAGTCACACGACCGTTCTGACCTGGTCTTCACTCCTAGGGCCGGAGGCGTCGAGGACCGGAACATTCGTTAGAAAATGGACGCCGCTCCCATCCCCCCGATCGCCGATGTCGGATTTCGTTACAACTTGATGTCCGCTTCTCAAGTCCGGCGTGCAAGTCTTTGCCGTACAAAGGATTTTTCTCGGGGCTCGCGTCTTGCTTCAGGGCGCGCCGTTCATGAATCCTTGGCGCACGCTTCGATGACCCGTGTTTCCGGCCCGCTGATCCTCGCCGCGCTTGTCGCGGCCAGCATGCCCTGCATCGTCCGGGCCGCGCCCGCCGAAGTGCAATCGTCATCCGGCGACGTCCGTCCGGCCGCGGGCAGCACGGCGATGCCGGCGTCGGCCGCCCCGGGCGCCGACGTCGTTCCCGGCACCTCGTCGACGATCCGGCTGCTGCTGGACCTGCAGACGGCCCAGCCGTCTGCGACGAGTGGCGAAGCCCAGCGGCCGGCACGTTCGGCCGCCGTGGGCACGCGGGCCTCCGGGCAGTCGCTGCGAGACGCCGGCGCGTCCGATCTTCCGGATACGGAGACGCCGTCGAACGCGAACTCGGAGAACGGGCCGCCGCCGAGCGTGAACTGGTCGACGTCGCCGGCGACCGCTGGCGATCCGGGTCTCGCCGCACCGCCCAGGCCCGAACTCAAGCCGTCGGTGCTGCGTTCGATGGTCGCCTATCTGCGCGAGCACCGGCTGGAGGTGTTCGTCGGCGGCCTCGCCGTGCTGGCGCTGGCCGCGATCGGCACCGTCGTGTCGACGCGCCGGCAGCGTGCCGGCAGGCGGGTCACTGCAGATCGAGATCGGGCTCCAGGGAGTCGTCCTCGTCGATCTGGGGCTGTTCGCTCCCGTTGACCGTCGCCAGCAGCGGACGGTCCAGCGGCCGGCAGATGCGGCGATTGAGCTGACCCAGGCGTTCGGAACGCTCGATCGCGGCCAGCACGATCTCCGGGTTCATCATCAGCGCGAACGGATTGCTGCGAGACGTGATGCGAGCCATGGCGAACCTCCCGTGGGCCTGTGAAAGCGGCCGATTCCAATGTACGGGGAGCGCACGCGGCTGCCGAGTCGGCCCGGCCCCATGCCGGGTGTCAGCGCGATTCCGACAGCCCTGCTGTCAGCGGCCCGAGAGCGCCCGCCGCGCCGCCGCGGCTTCGATCTGATCGGCCAGTTCGTCGTGCCCGGCCTGCCGCGCGAAGTCGCCGGCCGACAGCCCGCGGCTGTTGCGCAAGGCCGGATTGGCGCCCAGGCCGAGCAGTGCCTGGGCATTGCGCTGGTCGCCATAACCGGCCGCCAGCATCAGCGGCGTCGACCCGTTGGGCGAGCGGGCGTCGATCGCCGCCCCCAGTTCGACCAGCCGCGCGACGATGCGCGGATCCGGCCCGCTGGCGGCGTAATGCAGCGGCGTCCAGCCACTGCGGTTGACGGCCGCGCCGCGTGCGACCAGGCGCTCCACCCAGTCCAGCCGGCCGTTGATCGCGGCCATCATCAGCGCCGTCTCGCCACGCGCGCTGGCGCGGTCGACGTCGATGCCCGGCTGGGCCAGCAGCCGGCGTGCGACCTTGTTCGAGCCTTCCTTGATCGCCAGCGCGAGCGCGAGCTCGCCGCTTTCGCTGACCGAGTTCGGATCGAAACCGCGCTCCAGCAGTTCGGCGACGGCGCCCTCATTGTCGATCTGCAGCGCCCTGAAGAAGTCGACGTACGCATCCGCCCGGCTGGCTGAAAACGCCATCAGGACAAATAGATAGAGCGTGATCCTCAGAACTTGCTTGAGCATGAAGGCAAAGCGAGCAGTCTGGTCGAAAACGTTATACGACAGCGGCTTGAGACTGCCTCTTCAAGCAGAATCTCAGCTACCGAGCACACCCAGATCGACGCCGAACAAGGCCTCGAAGTTGTGCGTGCTGGCTTCGGCGACCGCAGCCACCGGCAGCTGCTTCAGTTCGGCGATCCTGGCCGCGACGTGCGGCACCCAGGCCGGGCTGTTGGTCTTGCCGCGGTGCGGCACCGGCGCCAGATAAGGGCTGTCGGTCTCGATCAGGAAGCGGTCCAGCGGCACCTCGCGCGCCACCTCGCGCAGTTCTTCTGCGTTGCGGAAGGTCAGGATGCCGGAGAAGGAGATGTCGAACCCGAGGTCCAGCGCCGCACGCGCGACCTCGCGTGTCTCGGTGAAGCAGTGGAAGACGCCGCGCACCGCGCCGGCGCCCTCTTCCTTCAGGATCGCCAGCGTGTCTTCGGCCGACGAGCGTGTATGCACGACCAGCGGCAGGCCGGTCTCGCGCGCGGCGCGGATGTGCACGCGGAAGCGTTCGCGCTGCCACTCCATCTCGGCCAGGCTGCGGCCGTTGAGGCGGTAGTAGTCCAGCCCGGTCTCGCCGATCGCGATGACCCGAGGGCGGCGCGCCAGCGCCACCAGCGTCGCCTGGTCGGGCTCGGCCTGGCCTTCGGTGTCCGGGTGCACGCCGACACTGCACCAGAGGTTGCGGTGCGCCATCGCCAGCGCGTGCACGGCTTCGAACTCCTCCATCGTCGTGCAGATCGTCAGCGCGGCGCGCACGTCGGCGGCGGCCATGTCGGCGAGGATGGCCTCGACACGCTCGTGAAGCTCGGGAAACGTCAGGTGGCAGTGCGAGTCGACGTACATGGAAGACGAGGGCGGAACTGGCCGTGCTCGCGCCGGCCGGGTGGAACGACGGTCAGATCGTCTGCGTCGGCTTGGACGAGGAGATCGAGGTGCCGAGCACTTCTTCGATCTTCAGCCGCAGCGTGCGGGTCTTCTCGTCAGCCGGGAACCGCACGCCGACACCCTGGGTGCGGCCGCCGGAGGCGTTGGCCGGCGTGATCCAGGCGACCTTGCCGGCCACCGGGTAGCGCTGCGGGTCCTCGGGCAGCGACAGCAGCAGGTAGATGTCGTCGCCGAGACGGTAGTCGCGTGTCGTCGGGACGAACAGGCCGCCTTCGCTGAGGAAGGGGATGTAGGCCGCGTAGAGCGCACCCTTCTCGCGGAACACGAGCTGGATCACGCTGGGACGGCTCTGCGGCCCGGCCGGCGCGGTGGCCGGGGCGAGCCCACCGTGTCGGGACGGCAGCCGATCTGTCATCCGCGCAGTGTAAGGGCGGCGCTCGCCTGGGCGACCAGGGCTTCGATCAACAGCGGTTCGTGCCACGGGTGTTCGTCGTGGCGGGCCACCCGCTGCAAGGCTTCGTGCCAGTCCTGCAAGGCCTGGGCGCTGCGCGCACGGGGCACGCTGCCCTCGGGGAAATAACGCGGCGCCGCACCGGCGCCGACCGCCGCGGCGTCGTGGCAGAGCTTCTGCAGCGCGTCCACGACGCGCGGCACCGGCCAGCCGGACAGCGCCTGGGCCTGGCCGCGCGCCAGCGCCGCCGGCAGGGCACGCCAGGCCGCGGCGCTGACGCCGGCGGCGGCCAGTGCCTGGGCGTCCAGCGGCCGGCCGGCGGCCGCCGCGAGCAGCACCTCGGGCTCGGCGACGCCCTGCCCGGCCAGCCAGTCCAGCGCCTGCGCGGCCGGAGGGGCGGCCAGCGCGACACGGTGGCAGCGGCTGCGCACGGTCGGCAGCAGGTGCTGCGGATCGCCGGCGCCCAGCAGCAGCCGGGTGCCGGCCGGCGGCTCCTCCAGCGTCTTCAGCAGCGCGTTGGCGGCCTGCAGGTTGATCGCCTCGGCCGGGTGCAGCACGACGACCTTGCCGCGGCCGCGCGAGCTGGTACGCGCCACCCAGTCGATCGCATGGCGGATCTCGTCGATGCGGATCTGGCGGCTGGGTTTCTTCTTGCCTTCGTCCTCGGGCTTGTCGCCCGGGAACGGCCAGGCGTGCGCCTGGCGCAGCGTCTCGGGCATCAGCACCAGCAGGTCCGGATGCAGCTTGGTCTGCACGAGGTGGCAGCTGGGGCAGCGGCCGCAGGCCGGGCGCGGGTGGCCGTCGTGGCCTTCGCAGAGCCAGCTCTGCGCCAGCGCGACGGCGAAGGGCAGCGTGCCGACGCCGGCGGCGCCGTGCAGCAGCAGCGCGTGGCCGCGCTGGCGCGCCAGCGCATCGGCCAGCGGCGCGGCCAGCCAGGGCAGCGGCGGTGCGCCATGTTCGTCGACGACGAGGCTCACCACGGGCCGCGGGACTCCAGCACGGCCTCGAGCTGCGCCCGCACCGCCTGCGGCGAGGCGGAGGCGTCGAGGATCGCGAAGCGCCCCGGGTCGGCCTCGGCGCGGCGCGCGTAACCCGAGCGCACACGTTCGAAGAAGGCCTCGTCCTGGCTCTCGAAGCGGTCGGGCGCCCGCACCGCGGCGCGGCGCGCGGCGGCCACCGCCGGCGGCAGGTCGAACCAGACGGTCAGGTCGGGCTGGCGGCCCTGCTGGACCCAGGTTTCCAGCGTGGCGAGCACGCCGAGGTCGAAGCCGCGACCCGCGCCCTGGTAGGCGAAGGTCGCGTCGGTGAAACGGTCGCAGAGCACGACGGCACCGGCGGCCAGCGCCGGCTCGATGCGTGTGGCGAGGTGGTCGCGGCGTGCGGCGAAGACCAGCAGCGCCTCGGTCAGCGCGTCCATCGTCTGGTGCAGCACCAGCTCGCGCAGGCGTTCGGCGAGTTCGGTGCCGCCGGGTTCGCGCGTCACCAGCACCTCGCGGCCACGCGCACGCAGCCAACCGGCCAGCCACTCGATGTGCGAGCTCTTGCCGGCGCCGTCGATGCCTTCGAAGCTGAGGAAGCGGCCCGCCGTCACTTGCGGCCGCGCTGGAACTGGTTCACCGCGCGATTATGGGCGTCGAGCGATTCGCTGAACTGGCTGCTGCCGTCGCCGCGGGCGACGAAGTACAGCGCCTTGGTCGTCGCCGGCTGCACCGCGGCGCGCAGCGAGGCGCGGCCGGGCATCGCGATCGGCGTCGGCGGCAGGCCGGGGCGGGTGTAGGTGTTGTACGGGCCGTCGCTGTCCAGGTGCACGCGCCGGAGGTTGCCGTCGAAAAGTTCGCCCAGGCCGTAGATCACCGACGGATCGGTCTGCAGCGGCATGCCGACGCGCAGCCGGTTGACGAACACGCCGGCCACCAGCGCCCGGTCGGCTTCGCGGCCGGTTTCCTTCTCGACGATCGAAGCCAGCGTCAGCGCCTGCTCGGGTGTCTTCAGCGGCAGGTCGGCGGCGCGTTCGGCCCAGGCGGCATTCAGTTCCTGCTGCATCTTCGCGTAGGCGCGCTTCAACACCAGCAGATCGCTGACGCCAACGCTGTAGGCGTAGGTGTCCGGGAAGAAACGGCCTTCGGGCGCGATGCCGGGCGCGCCGATCGCGGCCATCAGTTCGGCGTCGCTCATCTGCGCCGTCGTCGGCTTCAGCCGCGGCGCCTTGGCGAGTTCGGCGCGGAACTGGCGCCAGGTCCAGCCTTCGATCAGGCGCACGGAGGCGAGCTGTTCGTCGCCTTCGACCATCTTGGACAGCAGCGTGCGCGGCGTCGCGCCGGGTTCGACGGCATAACTGCCGGCGCGGATGCGGCGCGCTTCGCCCGACCAGCGGAACCACTCGTAGAGCAGGCGCGGTGAGGTGACGACCCCGGCGCGCACCCAGGCCTCTGCGATCTGCCGCGGCGGCGTGCCGGCTTCGATCGAGACTTCCACCGTCGGCGCCGCCAGTTGCAGCGGACGGCCGAGCCACCAAAGCGCTATGCCCACGCCGATCACCGGCAGCAGCAACAAGGACAGGAGCGCGGCCTGCCACCGGCCAGAGCCGGACCCCCTTCTAGACATGGGCGGCGATGATAATGGCCCGCATGAAGTCAACCGTCGCTGCCATGTCAAAGCTCCAGGGTGCCGTACGCCTGACCGATTGGGGTGTCATCCGGGCGACCGGAAACGACGCCGCGGCCTTTCTTCACGGCCAGCTGACGCAGGACCTCGTGCGCCTGGATGCGGGCACCGTGCGCCTGGCCGGTTACTGCTCGGCCAAGGGGCGTCTGCTGGCGAGTTTCGTCGTCTGGCGCCGCGGCCCGGCCGAGTTCCTGCTGGCCTGCAGCGCCGACGTGCTGCCCGCCGTGCTCAAGCGCCTGAAGATGTTCGTGCTGCGCGCCAAGTGCCAGCTCGAGGATGCCAGCGCCGAATGGCCGCTGTGGGGCCTGGCCGGTGACGCGGCGGCAGCCGCGCTCGGCAGCGCGGCGCCGGCGGCGGCCTGGCAGCGCGTTGCACCCGACGAGGCCAGCGAGCTTCTGCGCCTGGACGACGTGCAAGGCCTGCCGCGCTGGCTGTTCGCCGGTGCCGAGCCGCCGGCGCTGCCGGCGCTGGCGCCCGAGGCCTGGGCCTGGCTGGAGGTGCAGAGCGCGGTGCCGCGCATCGTCACCGCGACCGTCGAGCAGTTCGTGCCGCAGATGGTGAACCTGGAACTGGTCGGCGGCGTCAACTTCCAGAAGGGCTGCTACCCCGGCCAGGAGATCGTCGCGCGCAGCCAGTACCGCGGCACCTTGAAGCGCCGCGCCTTCCTGTTCGACGCCGACGCCCCGGCCGCCCCCGGCCAGGACGTCTACGCCGCCGACGACCCGGCGCAGCCGGCCGGCATGGTCGTCGCCGCGGCGCCGGCCCCCGACGGCTCCGGCGCCTGGGCGGTGCTGGCCGAAACCAAGATCGCCGCGCTGGCCGACGGCGTCGCGCTGCATCTGGGCGCCGCCGACGGCCCGGCGCTGCGCCCGGCCGCCCTGCCCTACGCCATCCCGGCGGCCGAGGCCTGATGGCCGCGCCGGTGCGGCGCTACGTCTATTACCGCGTCGCCGAGCGCGATGTCGAGGCTTGCGCCGCAGCGGCGCGTCCGGTCGTCGCGGCGCTGCCCTTCGCCGTCGAGCTGTTGCGCCGGCCCGAGATCCGCGACGGCCTGGCGACGCTGATGGAAGTGCACGCCGCTGCCGACGAGCGGGCGGCCGACGCCGCTGAGGCCCGCCTGGCTGCGGCGCTGGCGCCGTGGATCGTCGGCGGGCGTCACGTCGAGCGATTCGTGCTGCTGGACTGACTCACAGCCGGCGGCGCATCTCCTGGTGCACGATGCCGGCCTCGACGAAGGCCGGGCCGACGGCCTCGAACCCCGCCCGGTCGTAGAAGCCGATCGCGCTCTCTTGCGCGTGCAGCATCACCGTGGCGTGGCCCGCGGCGCGCGCGGCGTCGATCAAGGCGTCGAGCACCCGGCGGCCAAGGCCACCGCCTCGGCACGGCGCCAGCACGGCCATGCGGCCCACGCGCACCACGCCCGGCTCGTCGCTGGTCAGCCAGCGTCCCGTGGCCACCGGCACGCCGTCGGCATAGGCGACGACGTGCAGCGCGCCGGCGTCGGCCGCGTCCCATTCCATTTCGGCCGGGATGCCCTGCTCGACGACGAAGACCGCGCTGCGCACGGCCTGGGCGTCGGTGCCGAGTTCGGCCCAGGTGCCGACGCGCAGCGTCGTCGGCGATCGGAAGGTGTCGTGCGTCGTCATGGGTTCCAGGCGTGTTTCAGCGCCGCGGCCGCCTGTTCGAGGGCCGTCGCGGCCTCGGGCAGCGCGCGGCCCATCTTGATGAAGTCGTGGGTCAAACCGCGCGCGATCTCCAGCGCCACCGGCACGCCGGCGAGGCGCAGGCGATCGGCGTAGGCGATGCCTTCGTCGACCAGCGGGTCGCATTCGGCCAGCAGCAGACAGGCCGGCGCGACGCCGTCCAGGTCCTCGGCCTCCAGCGGCGCGAAACGCCAGTCGCGGCGGTGGTGGTGGTCGATGTAGTGGTCGAAGAACCAGGCGATCGTCGCGGCGTCGATGAGGAAGCCGTTGGCGAACAGCGTGTGGCTGGCGGTGTCGGCGTGCGCCGTCGTGCCGGGTGTCACCAGCAGCTGCAGCGCCAGCGGCAGGCCGGTGTCGCGGGCGTGGATCGCACAGACCGCGGCCAGCGTGCCGCCGGCGCTGTCGCCGCCGACCGTCAGCCGGGAGCCGTCCAGCCCCAGCGTGCCGGCGTTCGCCGCCAGCCAGGCCATCGCCGCCCAGGCGTCGTCGACCGCGGCCGGGAAACGGTGCTCGGGCGCCAGCCGGTAGTCCAGCGCGACGACGGCGCCGCCGCTGCGCCGCGCAAGCTGGCGGCACAGGCTGTCGTGGGTCTCCAGGCTGCCGATGACGAAGCCGCCGCCGTGCAGGTACAGCAGCAGCGGCAGGCGCTCGTGCGACGGCGCGTAGAGCCGCGCGCGCAGCGCCGTGCCGTCGGCGGCGGGGATCGTGAAGTTCTCGACACGCGCCAGCGGCGCACGCGGCAGGTCCAGCACTTCGGCTGCGGTTTCGTAGGCGGCGCGGGCGGCCGCGGGTTCCATCGCATGGAAGGGCGTGCGCTCGGCGCGGCGGATGCGTTCGAGCAGCCCCGCCATTGCGGGTTTCAGCAGATGCGTTCCCAAGGTGGCCGCGAGGATACTGGCCCGATGGCCCGAATGCTCTACGTCACCCAGATCGACCTCGATTTCGGCGCGGTGCGCCTGCTGCGCGCCGAGTGCGAACGCACCGGCATGCGCCGCCCGCTCGTCGTCACCGACGCCGGCGTGCGTGCTGCCGGCGTGCTGCAGCCGGCGCTGGACGCGCTCGGCGACCTGCCGCACGCGGTCTACGACGGCACGCCGTCCAACCCGACCGAAGCCGCGGTGCGCGACGCCGTGCGCGTCTGGCGCGAACACGGCTGCGACGGCCTGGTGGCCGTCGGCGGCGGTTCGTCGATCGACCTGGCCAAGGGCGTCGCGATCGCCGCGACGCATGACGGCCCGCTGGCGCACTACGCGACGATCGAAGGCGGCAGCGCACGCATCACCGAGCGTGTCGCGCCGCTGATCGCGGTGCCGACGACCGCCGGCACCGGCAGCGAGGTCGCACGCGGCGCGATCGTCATCGTCGACGACGGCCGCAAGCTGGGTTTCCACAGTTGGCATCTGGTGCCCAAGGCCGCGCTGCTCGACCCCGAGCTGACGATGGCGCTGCCGCCCAAGCTGACCGCGGCCACCGGCATGGACGCGATCGCGCACTGCATCGAGACCTTTCTCGCCCCGGCGCCGATTCCACCGGCCGACGGCATCGCGCTCGACGGCCTGGCGCGCGGCTGGGCGCACATCGAACGTGCGACACGCGACGGCCACGACCGCGAGGCGCGCTGGAACATGATGAGCGCCAGCATGCAGGGCGCGCTGGCCTTCCAGAAGGGCCTGGGCTGCGTGCACTCGCTGAGCCACGCGCTGGGCGGCGCCGACCCGCGGCTGCACCACGGCAGCCTGAACGCGGTGTTCCTGCCGGCGGTGCTGCGTTTCAACGCCGGGGCCGAGTCGGTGCGCCGCGACAAGCGCATGCAGCGCCTCGCTCAGGCGATAGGCCTGCCGGGCTGCGGCGACGATGGCGCCGAGGTCGCCGACGCCGTGCGCGCGCTCAACGCCCGCCTCGGCCTGCCCTCGGGGCTGGCCGAGATGGGTGTCACGCGCGAACTGTTCGGCAAGGTCGTGGCCGGCGCGCTGGCCGACCACTGCCACAAGACCAACCCGAGGCTGGCGAGCGCCGAGGACTACCTCGCGATGCTCGAAGCGTCGATGTAGTTCAGGCCGGCGCCAGCTGCGACCAGGCGTCGCGCAGCACCTGCGCCGAATGCGACAGCGCCTGGGCCTCGTCGTCGTCGAGCGCCGGCGGGATCACCGTCGTCGCCCCGTTGCGGCCGACGATCGCCGGCAGCGACAGTGCGACGCCGTCCAGCCCCTCGCCCGCGTGGCAGCGCGTGACCGTCAGCACGCGGTGCTCGTCGCGCACGATGGCGCGCACCAGGTCGGCCGTCACGAGGCCGATCGCGTGGTTGGTGACCCCCTTGCGCTGGATGATCTCGTAGGCCGCGCGTTTGACCTCGTGGCCCAGGCGCTGCTCGTCGTCGCGCGTCCAGCCCGGCCAGTCACGCAGCGGCCGGCCGCCGACCTGGGCGCCGGACCATTGCACGATCTCGGAATCGCCGTGCTCGCCCAGCACCTGGGCATGCACAGAGCGCGAGTCGACCGCCAGACGTTCGGCCAGCGCCTGGCGCAGGCGCGCGGTGTCGAGCATCGTGCCGGTGCCAAAGACACGTTCGGGCGGCAGCCCCGAGGACTGCTGCAGCACGCGCGTCAGCACGTCCACCGGGTTGGAGATCGCGACGATGATCCCGGCATGCTGGCCGACGACGCGGCCGACCTCGCTGGCGACGCGGAAGTTGTCGGCCAGCAGCTGCAGGCGCGATTCGCCCGGGCGGCCGTTGCGGCCGGCAGCGAAGACGACGACGTCGCAGCGCGAGACCTCGTCGAGGTCGACGGCACGCACCGTCGCCCGCGGGTAGTACGGCGCGCCTTGCGCCAGGTCCATCGCCTCGCCTTCGGCGCGCGCGGCGTCGCGGTCGTGCAGCAGCAGTTCCCGCGTGACACCGCCGTGCAGTAGCGAGACCGCCACGCTGGCGCCGACATAACCGACGCCGATGATTCCGACTTTCATCGAGCCACCTCCTGCGGCCCATGCTACGCCGGGCGACATGACGGCGGGCAAAACCCGAGTCCGGACGGCAAAACGGCACGACCCTCGCGGGCCGTGCCGTCTGCCTGTCTCCTCTGGCTTCCTCTCGGAACCGGTCGAGCCGGGCTCTGCGGCCCGGCGCGGGGCGTCAGTGCGCGCCGTCGAGGAACTGCTCGTCCTCGGTCGAACCCTTCAGCGCGGCCGTCGAGGCCTGCTTCTCGATCGTCGTCGTGACGGCGTCGAAGTAGCCGGTGCCAACCTCGCGCTGGTGCTTCACCGCGGTGAAACCACGCTCGGCGGCGGCGAACTCCTTCTGCTGCAGCTCGACGAAGGCCGTCATGTTCTCGCGGGCGTAGCCGTAGGCGAGGTCGAACATGCCGTAGTTCAGGCTGTGGAAGCCGGCCAGCGTGATGAACTGGAACTTGTAGCCCATCGCGCCCAGCTCGCGCTGGAACTTGGCGATCGTCGCGTCGTCGAGGTTCTTCTTCCAGTTGAACGACGGCGAGCAGTTGTAGGCCAGCAGCTTGCCCGGGAACTTGGCGTGGATCGCTTCGGCAAAGGCCTTGGCGAAGGCCAGATCGGGCTTGCCGGTCTCGCACCAGATCAGGTCGGCATACGGCGCGTAGGCCAGGCCGCGGCTGATCGACTGCTCGAGGCCGTTCTTCGTGCGGAAGAAGCCTTCGACGGTGCGCTCGCCGGTCAGGAAGGGCTGGTCGTTCTCGTCGACGTCGCTGGTCACCAAGTCGGCGGCTTCGGCGTCGGTGCGCGCCAGCAGCACGGTCGGCGTGCCCATCACGTCGGCGGCCAGACGGGCGGCGACGAGCTTGCTGATCGCTTCACGCGTCGGCACCAACACCTTGCCACCCATGTGGCCGCACTTCTTGACCGCGGCGAGCTGGTCTTCGAAGTGCACGCCGGCGGCACCGGCGTCGATCATGGCCTTCATCAGCTCGAAGGCGTTGAGCACGCCGCCGAAACCGGCTTCGGCATCGGCCACGATCGGGGCGAAGAAGTCGATGTCGTTCTTGCCTTCGCTCCACTGGATCTGGTCGGCACGCTGGAAGGTCGCGTTGATGCGCTTGACGACCTTGGGCACCGAGTCCACCGAGTACAGCGACTGGTCGGGATACATCTCGCCGTTGCTGTTGGCGTCGCCGGCGACCTGCCAGCCCGACAGGTAGATCGCCTTCAGGCCGGCCTTGACCTGCTGCATCGCCTGGTTGCCGGTCAGCGCGCCGAGCGCATTGATGAACGGCTCGTTGTTGATCAGCGTCCACAGCTTCTCGGCACCACGCTTGGCCAGCGTGTGCTCGATGGCGAGCGAGCCGCGCAGGCGCACCACGTCGGCGGCGGTGTAACCGCGCTGGATGCCTTTCCAGCGGGGGTTCTCGGCCCACTCTTTTTCGAGTGCGGCGGCCTGTTGTTCGCGGGTCGGTTGCGTCATCGGGAGCTCCTGGTCCAAGGGAGAAACGATGGCGCAAGCGTACCCGTCGGAGGACACGCTGCCAAGACTTCTGTCTTATATAAGACAAAAGATAGAGCGCATTTAAATCAAAGACTTAGCGGATTGCTTTCACGATTTGGAACGCCGTTTTCTCATCTGGTGGATTTTGCTGCGGTGCAGCGTGCCAACATCCCGCAATGCGGCAGCTTGCTTCCACATCATGCAATCAACGCACGCTGCCGAGCCAATGAGAGTAGAGGCGGTCGGCAAGACGCTGCTGCGGTGCCAGCGCCTGCACGCCATCACGACGCATCGTGTCGCCGGCCTGCACGCTGGCGTGGACCGCCAAGGCCGCCAGGTAGCGCTCCCCTTCGTCCGTGGACCAGCGCGCCAGCTTCTCGGCGTCCTGCTCGACGTGGAACTGCATCGCCAGATGCGGCCCATACACGAAGGCCTGGTTCGGGCAGGCCGCGCTGCCGGCCAGGCGCTCGGCGCCGGGCGGCAGCTCGAAGGCTTCGTAATGCCACTGGAAGACGGTCTGCCGCGGCGCATCGCCGAACCAGCTGCGCGCGAGGTCCGAATCGACGATGTCGATCGGTTGCCAGCCGATCTCCGGGGCCGGCGACTCGACGACCCGTGCGCCGAGCGCACGCGCCATCAGCTGGCCGCCCAGGCAGTGGCCGATCACCGGGCGCGAGCGTTCGATGGCGTCGAGGATCAGGCGCTCGCCGGCCCGCAACGCCGGCAGCGCGTCGTTGGCGCTCATCTCGCCGCCGAGCACGGCGAGCGCCGAAAAGGGCTCGATGGCCTCGGGAAAGGCATCGCCGGCCTCGGCGTTGCGCAGGTCGAAGGCGACCCCGCGCGCGCGCAGCCACGAGGCGAGGAACGCCGGCCCGTCGGTCGACAGATGCTGCAGCACGAGCACCGGCTTCATCGCCTGCCCTTCCTTATGATGTTCGTTGCCGCGGCGCGATCCCGGCGCCGCCTGTCCCGACGATGAGCCACTTCGCCTTCCTTTCCGACCACGCCTCGTTCCTCAAGGTGCCGACGCGCGAAGCCGCGCCGTCCTTGCCCTTCTGCGTCGCCGGCGTCGCCTGGGACGGCGCCGTGACCAACCGCCCCGGTGCACGCTTCGGGCCACGCGCGATCCGCGCCGCCAGCCACATGCTGTGCGACGCCACGCATCCGCTGTTCGGCACGTCGCCGATCGGGGCGCTGGCCGACGCCGGCGACCTGCCGCTGCCCAACACCTCGATGGAGGGCATGCGGCGTGCGCTGCAGCCCGCGGCGGCGGAACTGATCGCCGCCCACCACATGGCCTGGCTGGGCGGCGACCACTCGATGACGCTGCCGCTGCTGCGCGAGTACCGCGCCCGCTTCGGCCGGCCGCTGGCGGTGATCCACTTCGACGCCCACTGCGACACCTGGGAAGACCACTTCGGCGAGCCCTCGGGCCACGGCACCTGGGTGCACGAGGCTTTCGTCGAAGGCCTGGTCGAGCCGGCCTGCTTCGTCCAGGTCGGCATCCGCTCGGCCGCGGTGCGCGAAGCACGCGACTACGTGCCCGACCGCGGTGGCCTGTTCTTCGGCGCGCGCGAGTTGCGCGGCCTGGAGAGCCCGGCTCAGCTCGCGCCGGTGCTGGCCGCGGTGCGCGAGCGTCTCGCTGCCCACGGCATGCCGCCCCTCTATCTGTCGCTGGACATCGATTGCCTGGACCCGGCCTTCGCGCCCGGCACCGGCACCCCGGAACCGGGCGGGCTCAGCACCAACCAGGTGCTGACGCTGCTCGAAGAATGGGCGGACCTGCCTTTTGTCGGCATGGATTGCGTCGAAGTCGCGCCGCCGTACGATCATGCGGAACTCGCCTCGTCGGCGGCCGCCACCTTCGTCTGGACCTACCTCGCCGGCCGGCTGGCGCAGGGGGCGACGGGAGTCGGGGCGGTGCGCCGCTGACGGCGAACCGAACTTGATCCCGCGCAAGTCCGACACTTTGCTTGCTCGAACAATCAGGAAAACCCTGAAGGAGTCGCGATGGCTGCAAGCTCTGGAACCAAAGCCCGTCCCGCCCGCGCCCCGGCGCCGCCGGTCCCTCCCTTCGAAGCGCTCGACCGCACGCACGCCCGCGTCATCGAGGTGCTGGGCCAGTTCGACCGCCTGCTCGCGCACATCGACGAGAACGGCGCCGACGAAGTGGCACGCGGCAGCGCCGCCGAGATCCTCGAGTTCTTCAGCGGCCACGCGCGCCAGCACCACGCCGACGAGGAGCGTTTCGTCTTCCCGCAGCTGCTCGCCAAGGGCGACGCCGAACTGGTGCAGAGCATCAAGCGGCTGCAGCAGGACCACGGCTGGCTGGAGGAAGACTGGCTCGAGCTGGCGCCGCAGATCGAAGCCATCGCCGAGGGCTACAACTGGTACGACCTGGTGATGCTGCGCCACGCGCTGCCGGTCTTCACCGCGCTCTATTACGAGCACATCGGCCTGGAGGAGTCGCTGGTCTACCCGGCCGCACGACGCCACCACGCCTCGCTGGAGGAAGGGGCGAAGTCGCGCAGCTGAGCGACCGCGCTTCCGGCCGATGCGGGCGCCCCGAGGGGCGCCCGTTTTCGTTTCGGCGTCAGAGCGGCAAGGCGCTGGTCTTCTTCACGGTGCGCAGCACCAACATGGAGTTGGAGCGCACCACGCCGGGCAGGCGCGGCAGCACCTCGGCGTGGAAACGCTCCAGGTCCTCGGCGTCGCGGTAGGTGAAGCGCACGAGGTAGTCGTTGGCGCCGGCGACGTAGAAGCAGTCCAGGATCTCCGGCGTGTCCTTCACCGCCTGCTCGAAGGCTTCGAGCTTGCCCGGCTGCGTGCTCTCCAGGTTGACGATCGTGTAGCTCGTGCCGTGGCGCCCGATCGCCCGCGGATTGAGCAGCGCGACGTAGCGGTCGACGACGCCCAGTTCCTCCAGCGACTTCACGCGTCGCAGGCAGGCCGACGGCGACAGGTGAACGCGCTGCGCGAGGTCGACGTTCGACAGCCGGCCGTCGATTTGAAGTTCCTGCAATATGGCCCGGTCGATCGCATCCAGTTTGGCAGGCCATTGCGATGAAGCTTCGGTGTTTCGCATGAAGTTGCGCCTCTCGCCGTTTTGCTCGCATCATTGTGCGCGATCGCGGGCGAACCCGCATCGACCGAGCACGCACATTGCTAACGGTCGTGGCTAGACTGGACTCGGGTTGACGAAACCCGGTCTCCTTGTCGAAACACCCGGCGCCGGAGCTGTGGCGCCCCCTGAGAAAACGCCATGACCCAGGATCTTTCCGCCTACTGGATGCCTTTCACTGCCAACCGGCAGTTCAAGAAGGCGCCGCGCCTGCTGACCCGCTCGGAAGGCATGTACTACTGGGACGACCACGGTCGCCAGATCCTGGACGGCGTGGCCGGGCTGTGGTGCGTCAACGCCGGCCATGCGCGGCCGAAGATCGTGCAGGCCATCCAGGCCCAGGCCGCCGAGCTGGACTACGCGCCGCCCTTCCAGATGGCGCACCCCAAGGCCTTCGAACTCGCCGACCGCATCGCCAAGCTGGCCCCGGCCGGGCTGGACCACGTGTTCTTCACGAACTCGGGCTCCGAGTCGGTCGAGACGGCGCTGAAGATCGCGCTGGCCTACCACCGCGTGCGCGGCGAGGGCAGCCGCACACGGCTGATCGGCCGCGAGCGCGGTTACCACGGCGTCAACTTCGGCGGCATCTCGGTCGGCGGCATCGTCGGCAACCGCAAGATGTTCGGCACGCTGCTGGGCGGCGTCGACCACATCCGCCACACCCACGACCCGGCACGCAACGCGTTCAGCGTCGGCCAGCCCGCGCACGGCGCCGAACTCGCCGACGATCTGGAGCGCCTGGTCGCGCTGCACGACGCGTCGACGATCGCGGCGGTCATCGTCGAGCCGGTCGCCGGCTCCACCGGCGTGCTGCTGCCGCCCCAGGGCTACCTGCAGCGCCTGCGCGAGATCTGCGACCGCCACGGCATCCTGCTGATCTTCGACGAGGTCATCACCGGCTTCGGCCGCACCGGCCAGCCCTTCGCGTCACAGACCTTCGGCGTCACGCCGGACCTCGTGACGCTGGCCAAGGGCGTGACCAACGGCACCGTGCCGATGGGCGCCGTGCTCGTGAAGGACACGATCCACGGCACCTTCATGAACGGGCCCGAGCACCTGATCGAGTTCGCGCACGGCTACACCTACTCCGCCCACCCGCTGGCCTGCGCCGCCGGCCTGGCGACGCTGGACACCTATGCCGAGGAAGGCCTGCTGACGCGCGCCGGCGAGCTGGGCGGCTACTTCGCCGAAGGCCTGCATTCGCTGAAGGGCGAACCGCACGTCATCGACATCCGCAACGTCGGTTTCGTCGGCGGCATCGAACTGGCGCCGCGCCCGGGCGAAGTCGGCAAGCGCGCCTTCGAGGCCTTCCTCGACTGCTACGAGCAGGGTGTGCTGATCCGCACCACCGGCGACGTCATCGCGCTGTCGCCGCCGCTGATCGTCGAACGCGAGCAGATCGACCGCATCGTCGAATCGATCCGCAGCGCGCTGCGCCGCCTGGCCTGAGGCACCGGAGACCGCCGCGATGCCGCTGCTCGACACGGACCAGGATCTGGCCCGCGACTCCTATTACGCGGCGACCGCGGCGCGTGGCCCCGGCCATGCACCGCTGACCGGCACGACGAGCTGCGACGTCGCCGTCGTCGGCGGCGGTCTGGCCGGGCTGTCGGCGGCGCTCGAACTGCGCCAGCGCGGCTTCGACGTGGTGCTGCTCGAAGGCCGCCAGCTCGCCTGGGGGGGCAGCGGCCGCAACGGCGGCCAGGCGATCCACGGCCTGGCCTGCGACCAGGCGACGATCGAGTCCCAGTTGGGTCTGGACGAAGCCAAACGCGTCTGGGCGATGTCGATCGAGGCGCTGGACCTGATCCGCGAGCGCATCGCCCGCCATGGCATCGAGTGCGAATGGCGCGACGGCTACCTCGGCCTGGCGACCAACGCCCGCAAGGGGACCGAACTCGCCGAGTGGGCCGACCGCATGGAATCGGTCTACGGCTATGCGCTGACCCGCGTCGGCCACGCCGAAGTGCGCGACTGGATAGACAGCCCGCGTTTCCACAGCGGCGTGCACGACCCGCGCTCCGGACACCTGCATCCGCTGAAGTACGCGCTGGGCATCGCGCGCGCGGCCGCCGAGGCCGGCGTGCGCCTGCACGAACACAGCCCGGTGCTCTCGATGACGGCGGGCGAGCCGGCGGTGCTGCGCACCGCCGGCGGCGAGGTGCATGCGCGGCGCGTTCTGCTCGCCGGCAACGTGTACCTCTCGGGACTGGCGCCGGCGCTCGAGCCGCGCATCATGCCGGTCGGCACGTACATTGCGTGCAGCAGCGTGCTCGACGACGCGGTGGCCGACCGGCTGATCCCGTCGCGATCGGCGGTCTGCGACACCAACTTCGTGCTCGACTACTTCCGCACCACCGACGACAACCGCATGCTCTACGGCGGCCGCGTCAGCTACAGCACGCTGACGCCGTCCAACCTCGCGGAGAGCATGCGCCAGCGCATGCTGCTGAGCTTCCCCCAGCTCGCGTCGACCCGGGTCGACTACGCCTGGGGCGGTTTCGTCGACATCTCGATGAACCGCGCCCCCGATTTCGGCCGCCTCGCCGGCGCGCCCAACGTCTACTACCTGCAAGGTTTCTCCGGTCACGGCCTCGCGCTGACCGGGTTGGCCGGCCGCCTCGTTGCCGAGGCGATCGCCGGCGACGCGTCTCGCTTCGACGTCTTTGCCAGGCTGCGCCACCGGGCCTTCCCCGGCGGCCGGATGCTGCGTACACCCGCATTGGTGCTCGGCATGGCCTGGTATAGGCTGCGAGACATCCTCGGCTGACCCCCGTACTTCATGACCCAACGCCCGCCCGTCGTTCTCGTCACCAGCTGCAATCGCCCCTCGGGCGAACATCCCTTCCACGTCGCCGGACGCAAGTACGTCGACGCCGTGCGCCTCGCCGGCGCCTTGCCGCTGATCGCCCCGCCGTTCGGGGCCGACGAGATCGACGCGCTGCTGGACACCTGCGACGGCGTCCTGCTGACGGGCTCGCAATCCAACGTGCACCCCTCGCACTTCAACGAGACGGTGCTCGACCCGACGCTCCCGCTGGACCCGGACCGCGACGCCTGGACGCTGCCGCTGATCCGGCGAGCGCTCGAACGCGGCGTGCCGCTGTTCGGCATCTGCCGCGGTTTCCAGGAAGCCAACGTCGCGCTCGGCGGCACGCTGTACCAGGCGGTGCACCAGGCCGCGGGCCGCCACGACCACCGCGCCCCGGCCGATCAGCCGGCGGCGGTGCAGTACGACCTGGCGCACCGCGTCGACGTCGTCACCGGCGGCGTGCTGGCGGCGATCACCGGGCGCGAGCACTTCGAGGTGAACTCGGTGCACGGCCAGGGCGTGCGTGATCTGGCGCCCGGCCTGCGTGCCGAGGCCCATGCGCCCGACGGCCTCGTCGAAGCCTTCACCCTGCCCGCCGCGCCGGGCTTCAACCTCTGCGTGCAGTGGCACCCCGAATGGCGTGCCGCCGACAACCCCGTCTCCGTCCAGCTCTTCAACGCGTTCGGCATCGCCGTGCGCGCCTACCGCGACCGGGTGCGCGGGCCCTTGCCTCGCATCCCTGCCGTCTGAGGACAGGGTTTCGTGCGCCGCCCCTTGAACGCGGCGCGCCGACAGCGAAGACAGGTGCCCCATGGTTGAAAGAGATCCCTACACGTTCAGCGAGCTCGAACAGTGGCTCAACAAGAACCGCGTCACCGAGATCGAGTGCCTCGTGCCCGACCTCACCGGCGTGGCCCGCGGCAAGATCCTGCCGCGCGAGAAGTTCACAGAAGACCGCGGCATGCGGCTGCCCGAAGCCATCGTCGCGATGGGCGTGACCGGCGAGTTCCCCGAGGAGGGGCCGTACTACGACGTCATCACGCCGACCGACCGCGACATGCATCTGCAGCCCGACCCGAGCACGGTGCGCATCGTGCCCTGGGCGACGGACCCGACGGCGCAGGTCATCCACGACTGCTACGACCGTGACGGCAAGCTGGTGCCGTTCGCGCCGCGCTCGGTGCTGCGCCGCGTTTGCGACCTGTACGCCGAGCTCGGCCTGGAGCCGGTGGTCGCGCCCGAGCTCGAGTTCTACCTCGTCGCGCGCAACACCGATCCCGACGTGCCGCTGAAGCCGCCGGTGGGCCGCAGCGGCCGCAGCGAGACCTCGCGCCAGGCGTACTCGATCGACGCGGTCAACGAGTTCGACCCGCTGTTCGAGGACGTCTACGACTACTGCGAGAAGATGGGCCTGAACGTGGACACGCTGATCCACGAGATCGGCGCCGGGCAGATGGAGATCAACTTCTTCCACGCCCACCCGCTGGGCCTGGCCGACGAGGTCTTCCTCTTCAAGCGCACGGTGCGCGAGGCGGCGCTGCGCCACGACATGTTCGCGACCTTCATGGCCAAGCCGATCGCCGGCGAGCCGGGCAGCGCGATGCACGTGCACCAGAGCATCGTGCGCAAGGCCGACGGCCGCAACATCTTCAGCAACGAGGACGGCACGCCGAGCAAGGAGTTCTACTGGTACATCGGCGGCCTGCAGAAGTACATCCCGGCGGCGATGGCGCTGTTCGCGCCCTACGTCAACAGCTACCGCCGGCTGGCGCGCTTCACCGCGGCGCCGATCAACATCCAGTGGGGCACCGACAACCGCACCGTCGGCATCCGCAGCCCGGTGGCGTCGCCGAACGCGCGCCGCATCGAGAACCGCGTCATCGGCGCCGACGCCAACCCCTACGTCGCGCTGGCCGCGACGCTGGCCTGCGGCTACCTCGGCATCCAGCACCGCATCGAGCCCTCGGCCGAGTGCAAGGGCGACGCCTATCTCGGCGAATACGCCCTGCCCCGCAGCCTCGGCGAGGCGCTGACGCTGCTGCGCGACGAGCGCGAGCTGGCGCGCGTGCTCGGCGAGGACTTCATCACCGTCTACACGGAGGTGAAGGAGATCGAACACGCCGAATTCATGAAGGTGATCTCGCCCTGGGAGCGTGAACACCTGCTGCTCCACGTCTGAAGGAAGCCACGATGCCCACGCAACGCACGACCCAGGAATGGCAGGCCGCCGACGCGGCGCACTTCCTGCACCCGTTCACCGACTTCCAGGCGCTGTCGCGCAAGGGAGCCCGCGTCATCGAACGCGCCGAGAACATCTACCTCTGGGACACCGAAGGCCACAAGATCCTCGACGCGATGAGCGGGCTGTGGTGCGTCAACGTCGGCTACGGCCAGCAGGCCCTGGTCGACGCGGCGACCGCGCAACTCAAGCAGCTGCCCTTCTACAACGCCTTCTTCCAGACCGCGACGCCGCCGGCCATCGAGCTGGCCGAGTTGCTGGCTGAGGTGACGCCGCCGCAGTTCAAGCACGTCTTCTTCAGCGGCTCGGGCAGCGAAGGCAACGACACCGTCGTGCGCATGGTGCGCCGCTACTGGGACCTGCTCGGCCAGCCCGAGCGCCAGGTCATCATCAGCCGCGACAACGCCTACCACGGCTCGACGATGGCCGGCGCCTCGCTGGGCGGCATGAGCGGCATGCACGCCCAGGGCGGGCTGCCGATCCCCGGCATCGTGCACATCGGCCAGCCCTACTGGCACGAGAACGGCAAGGGCCTGTCGCGCGACGAGTTCGGCCTCGTTGCCGCGCGCTGGCTCGAAGAGAAGATCCTCGAGGTCGGGCCCGAGCGTGTCGCCGCCTTCATCGGCGAGCCGGTGCAGGGCGCCGGCGGCGTCATCATCCCGCCGGCCACCTACTGGCCCGAAGCCCAGCGCATCTGCGACCGGTACGGCATCCTGCTGGTCAGCGACGAGGTCATCTGCGGCTTCGGCCGCACCGGCCGCTGGTTCGGCTGCGAGACCATGGGCACCAAGCCCGACCTGATGACCTTCGCCAAGGGCGTGACCAGCGGCTACGTGCCGCTGGGCGGCGTGATGGTCGGCGAGCGTGTCGCCAAGGTGCTGATCGAGAAGGGCGGCGAGTTCGCCCACGGCTACACCTACAGCGGCCATCCGGTGGCCTGCGCGGTGGCCCTGGCCAACATCAAGCTGATGCGTGAGCTGAAGCTCGTCGAGCACGTGCGCGACGACGTCGGCCCGTATCTTGCGAGTCAGTTCGCGACGCTGCGCGACCATCCGCTGGTCGCCGACGCGGAGACCTGCGGGCTGATGGGTGCGATCCTGCTGGCCAAGGACAAGGCGACGGGCACGCCCTTCCCCGAGTCCCTGGAGATCGGCATGGTCTGCCGGGGCCACTGCTTCCGCGAAGGCCTGATCATGCGGGCGGTCGGTGACCGGATGATCATCGCGCCCCCGCTCGTGATCACCCGGGCGCAGATCGACGAGATGATGTGTCTGATCCGTCGATGCCTGGATCTGACGCTCGCCGATGCCAAGGCGGGCGGCTGGCTGTCTTAGACTCGCGCGCTGTTCACGATTCCCCCCCAATATCCGGAGGTTTCCTCATGAACTTGAAGTCCGTCCTGGCGATGGCTGGCCTCGCCCTGGCCTGCTCGACCGTGTTCGCCCAGGAAGAAGAAAAAGTCCTGAACATCTACAACTGGTCGGACTACATCGCCGAGGACACGATCAAGAACTTCGAGAAGGAAACGGGGATCAAGGTCCGCTACGACAACTTCGACAACAACGAGATCGTCCACGCCAAGCTCGTGGCGGGCAAGACCGGCTACGACATCGTCGTGCCCTCGTCGAACTGGGCCAAGCTGCAGCTCGAAGGCGGCCTGCTGCGCAAGCTGGACAAGGCGCAGATCCCGAACCTCAAGAACCTCGATCCCACCGTCGAAGCGGCCCTGGGCAAGATGGACCCGGGCAACCAGTACATGGTCGACTGGCTCTGGGGCTACACCACGGTCGGCATCAACGTCGACAAGGTGAAGGCGGCGCTGGGTTCGACGCCGATGCCCGACAACGTCTGGGACCTGGTCTTCAAGCCCGAGTACATCTCCAAGCTGAAGAGCTGCGGCGTCAGCTTCCTCGATTCGGCCTCCGAAGTGGTGCCGGCCGCGCTGCACTACCTGGGCAAGCCCTCGTTCAGCAAGACGCCCAGCGACTACGCCGCCGCCGGCCAGTTGCTGAAGACCGTGCGCCCGTACATCACGCTGTTCAGCTCGTCGGGCTACATCAACGACATGGCCAACGGCTCGATCTGCCTGGCGCTGGGCTGGTCGGGTGACATCAACATCGCGCGCCAGCGTGCGATCGACGGCAAGACCGGCCAGAAGGTCGAGGCGCTGATCCCGAAGACCGGCGGCCTGCTGTTCTTCGACGTGATGGTGATCCCGGCGGACGCGCCGCGCCCGGGCAATGCGCAGAAGTTCATCAACTACATCCTGCGCCCCGAGGTGCACGCGTCGCTGACCAACAAGGTCTTCTACGCCAACCCGAACGCCGAATCGCGCAAGTTCGTGAAGCCCGAAGTGGCCAACAATCCGACGGTTTTCCTGTCGCCGTCGGACATGGCCCGCATGGTCCCGCCGGATTCGCTGAACAACAACCTGCGCCGGCTGATGACCCGCACGTTCACCTCCTTCAAGACAGGGATGTGACCCCCCGTAGCGCCTGCGGCGCTCCCCCCCGAGGGGGGCGCCGCCAGCGGACCGGCGGAGCCGGCCCGCGGCGGCAGCTTGACTCGCTCTTCGAACGTTCTTTTTCTTCCCTTAGATAGACACAGGCCCGCCGCTGAGATGGTTGCCAACAACAAAGAAAAGCAGTTCCTGCAGATCCAGGACGTCGTCAAGGATTTCGACGGTCACCGCGCGGTCAATCACGCGAACGTCGACATCGCCAAGGGCGAGATCTTCGCCCTGCTCGGCCCCTCGGGCTGCGGCAAGAGCACGCTGCTGCGCATGCTCGCCGGTTTCGAGACGCCGACCTCGGGCCGCATCCTGCTGGGTGGCGTCGACCTCGCGACGCTGCCGCCGTACGAGCGGCCGATGAACATGATGTTCCAGAGCTACGCGCTCTTCCCGCACCTAACGGTGTGGGAGAACATCGCCTTCGGCCTGAAGCGCGAAGGCCAGCCCAAGGACCGCATCGCCGAACGTGTCGAGGCGATGCTCAAGCTGGTGCAGCTGACCAAGTACGCCCAGCGCAAGCCGCACCAACTGTCAGGCGGCCAGCAGCAGCGGGTCGCGCTGGCGCGCAGCCTGGCCAAGCAGCCGCAGCTGCTGCTGCTCGACGAACCGCTCGGTGCGCTCGACAAGAAGCTGCGCGAGCAGACCCAGATCGAACTCGTCAACATCATCGAGCAGGTCGGCGTGACCTGCGTGATGGTCACCCACGACCAGGAAGAGGCGATGACGATGGCCACCCGCCTGGCCGTCATGTCCGAAGGCCGCTTCCTGCAGGTCGGCCAGCCCAGCGAGATCTACGAGACGCCGGCGACGCGATTCGTCGCCGACTTCATCGGCAACGTCAACCTGATGGACGGCACGCTGACGGTCGACGAACCCGACCACGTCGTCATCGCCTCGGCCGACTGCCAGCACTACGTCGGCCACGGCATCACCGGCACCGAAGGCATGCCGGTCACGGTGGCGCTGCGCCCCGAGAAGATCCACATCTCGCACCACAAGCCGGCCGACGACGAGTTCAACTGCGCGCCCGGCAAGATCAAGGAGCTGTCGTACTTCGGCATGTTCACCGTCTATCACGTCGTGCTGCCCAGCGGCACGCTGATCAAGGTGAGCATGGCCAACACCCAGCGCCACCGCGACGAAAGCTACACCTGGGGCGACGAGGTCTGGGTGCACTGGTCGCGTTCGGCCCACGTCGTCCTCACCCAGTGAGCGCCGCCGTGCAACGCTTCAAGGCCTGGTTCACCGGGCGGCGGCTGGTCATCGCGGTCCCGTACGCGTTCCTGCTGCTGTTCTTCCTGTTCCCGTTCCTGATCGTCGGCAAGATCAGCGTCTCCGAGATGGAGGCGGTGGCGTTCAAGGACGTGATCACGTTCGCCGACGGCGTCTTCCAGCTGACGCTGAAGTTCGGCAACTACCTCTACATCGCCGAGGACAGCCTCTACTTCAAGACCTACCTGAGCAGCGTGCACTACGCGGCGCTGACGACGGCGCTGTGCCTGTTCATCGGCTATCCGTTCGCCTACTTCATGGCGCGCGCGCGCAGCACGGTGCAGCCGGCGCTGCTGATGCTGGTGATGCTGCCGTTCTGGACTTCCTTCCTGCTGCGCGTCTACGCCTGGAAGGGCCTGCTGAGCGACGGCGGCGTCGTCGCCGAGTTCGTCATCGGCACCGGGCTGGACCAGCTGCTCGCCGCGCTGGGGCTGATCCCGGCGCCGGGCAAGCTGATGAACACGCCGTTCTCGCTGATCCTCGGCATGGTCTACACCTACCTGCCGTTCATGATCCTGCCGCTGTACGCCAACCTGTCCAAGATGGACCTGCGGCTGCTGGAAGCGGCCGCCGACCTGGGCGCCTCGCCCTGGGTGGCGTTCTGGAAGATCACCGTGCCGCTGTCCAAGGCCGGGATCATCGCCGGCTCGATGCTGGTGTTCATCCCCTGCGTCGGCGAGTACGTGATCCCCGAACTGCTCGGTGGGCCCGAGACGCTGATGATCGGCCGCGTCATCTGGGACGAGTTCTTCTCCAACAACGACTGGCCGATGGCCTCGAGCGTCGCGGTGATCATGATCCTGCTGATCATCGTGCCGCTGGCGATCTTCAACAAATACCAGGCCGAGGCGCAGGAGACCGTGCGATGAAGGCCTCGCGCTTCAACCTGTGGTTCGGGCGCGCCTGGCTGGCCGCAGGGTTCTTCTTCCTGTTCCTGCCGATCGTCGCGCTGGTCGTCTACTCGTTCAACAACTCGCCGCTGCCCAACGTCTGGCGCGGCTTCACGCTGCGCTGGTACCAGTCGCTGCTGAACGACGGCGAGATCATCGCCGGCTTCGTGCTGAGCCTGAAGGTCGCCTTCCTGACGGCCTGCGGCTCGGTCGTGCTGGGCACCGTCGCGGCCTTCGTGCTCGTCAAGTACAAGCGCTTCGCCGGCCGCACGGTCTTCAGCGGCATGGTCAACGCGCCGCTGGTGATGCCCGAAGTCGTCGTCGGCCTGTCGCTGCTGCTGATGCTGGTCAGCGTGCAGCGTGCGCTGGGCTTCCCCGAACGCGGCATGGTGACGATCTGGATCGGCCACCTGCTGCTGGGCATGGCCTACGCCACCGTCGTCGTGCAGTCGCGGCTGCAGGACCTGAACCCGCGCCTGGAAGAGGCGGCGATGGACCTGGGCGCTCGCCCGGCGCAGGTCTTCTGGCTGGTGACGCTGCCGATGATCGCGCAGTCGCTGGTCTCGGCCTGGCTGCTGACCTTCACGATCTCGCTGGACGACGTCGTGCTGTCGAACTTCCTGTCCGGCCCGGGCGCGACGACGATGCCGCTGGTCATCTTCTCGCGCGCCCGCCTGGGGCTGAACCCGAGCGTCAACGCCGTCGCCGCGATCACCGTGGCCGTCGTCTCGGTCGGCGTCATCGTCGCCAGCTACGTCATCGCACGCCGCGAACGCCAGCGCCTGCTGGACGCCGCCGCGGCCGCCCGCGCCTGAGCATCGCAACGGATCCGAACACCACCCGAGGAGGAATCCTGATGAAGCCCGTCCGCCTGACCGCCCTCGTGCTCGCGATCGGAGCCGCCTTCCCGGCGGCTGCGCAGAGCAACGAAGACCTGCTGAAGGAACTTCGCGCGCTGCGCGACCGCGTCACCGAACTGGAGAAGAAGCTCGCCGCCCAACCGGCGGCCGCACCGGCGCCGCAGGCCGGCCAGTGGGGCATGACGCCCGAGCAGGCGCAGGAGCTGGCCCGCATCGGCACCAAGACCGAGGCGCTGCAGGACAACTTCGAGGCCCAGGGCTTCAAGGGCCTGAAGATCACCGGCCAGATCGATCCGACCTGGATCTACAACCGTCGTGCCAACAACGCGTCCTTCGTGCTGCTCAACCGCGAGGACGGCCGCTACACCTACGACAACTCGTACTTCGGCATGGCCGTGCTCGACATCCTGAAGGAGACCGAGGGCGGCACGATCTGGCACCTGACGCTGGCGCCCGAACGCGGCACCGGCGCGCTGATCAACGGCGGCTCGATCATCCACGAGGCCTCGGTGGCGATCCCGCTGGAAGACCTGCAGACGCGGCTCTGGGTTGGCCAGATCCCCGACTGGACCGGCTACGAGATCACGCTGCCGGCCGGCAACAAGCTGATCACGCACAACCTGCTGTTCGACTTCATGGCGCCGACCGCCTACACCGGCGCGGTCTACATGACGACGGCCGGCAAGTGGCAGCTCAAGGGCGGTCTGGCCAACGTCAACACCGCTCGCAACAGCTCGGGAAACAAGACGCCGTCGCTGATCTTCCGCGCCGACTACGCCAAGGGCGAGTTCGAGGGCCTGGGCTTCACCGCGCTGCAGGGCAAGCTGCACAACTACGCCGCGGACGGCACCGACGCCGAAGGCCGCAACACCTCGGCCACGCTGCTGGAGGCCGACGCCTACTTCGTGCGCGGCGACCTGTCGCTGTTCGGCCAAGTCAGCTACGGCCAGCAGAAGGACGCCGCCATCTACAAGGAAAACGGCCTGCGCGACGCCCGCTGGTGGGGCCTGTCGACGACCGCCGCGTACAAGCTGACGCCGCGCCTGGAAGGCGTCGTGCGCGCCGACTACGTCTACAACCGCAAGAACGGCGGCGGTCTGCTCGGCTACAGCAGCGACGACGGCGCCAACGGCATCGGCCGCGGGCTGGCGCTGGATGCCGACGGCAACGTCGTCATCGCCGGCGACCCGTCCAAGGGTGCCAACCGCTACGCGCTGACCGTCGGGGCCAACTACCGCTACGACGAGAACACGCTGTTCAAGCTCGAATACCGCTACGACGGCGCGACGCAGGCCGTGTTCGAGGACCTCAAGGACGGCGGCTACAGCAAGAACAACCACCTGCTCGGCGCCTCGGTGGTCGTCAGCTTCTGACGCCGCGCCGCCCGGCGGGCCCGTGCGGCCCGCGCCTTGCCCACCAGGAGACGCGATGAACAGCCCGACCCCGAACTGGCATGAACGCGCCGCGGCGCTGGCGATCGACGGCCGCGCGCTCGTCGACGGCCAGCGCGTCGCCGCAGCCTCCGGCGAAACCTTCGAGAAGCGCTCGCCGATCGACGGCCGCCGCCTCGGCGACGTCGTACGCGGCCGTGCCGAGGACATCGACCGCGCGGTGGCCGCGGCCCGTGCGGCCTTCGACGACCGCCGCTGGGCCGGCAAGGCGCCGGCGGTGCGCAAGAAGATCCTGCAGCGTTTCGCCGACGGCATCCTCGCCGCCAAGGACGAGCTCGCCCTGCTCGAGACGCTGGACATGGGCAAGCCGATCCGCTGGTCGCTCGCGGTCGACGTGCCGGCGACGGCACGCTGCATCGCCTGGTACGCCGAGGCGGTGGACAAGGTCTACGACGAGATCGCGCCGACCGCCGAGAACGCGCTGGCGCTGATCACGCGCGAGCCGATGGGTGTCGTCGGCGCCATCGTGCCCTGGAACTACCCGATGATCATGGCGGCCTGGAAGCTCGGGCCGGCGCTGGCGGCGGGCAACTCGGTGGTCCTGAAGCCCAGCGAGAAGAGCCCGTTCACGGCGCTGCGTCTGGCCGAGATCGCCATCGAGGCCGGGCTGCCGCCAGGTGTCTTCAACGTCGTGCCGGGTTACGGCGGCGAAGCCGGCGAGGCGCTGGCGCTGCACCCCGACGTCGACGCGATCGGCTTCACCGGCAGCACGCGCATCGGCCGGCGCATGCTGGAGTACGCGGGCCGCTCCAACCTGAAGCGCGTCTACAACGAGCTCGGCGGCAAGTCGGCCTTCCTCGTCTTCCCCGACGCCGATCTCGGCCGCGCCGCCGAGACGGTGGCCGACAGCATCTTCTTCAACCAGGGCGAGAGCTGCAACGCGCCGTCGCGGCTGCTGGTGCACGACAGCATCGCCGACGAGTTCGCGGCGCGTGTCGCCGCGCTGGCGCCCAAGTACACGCCGGCTGACCCGCTGGATGCGGCCACGGTGATGGGGGCGCTGGTCGACGAGCAGCAGATGGCCACCGTGCTCGGCTACATCGACGCCGGCCTCGCCGAAGGCGCGAGCTGCCTGGCCGGCGGCCGGCGCGCGCGCGCCGACAGCGGCGGCTTCTACGTCGAGCCGACGGTCTTTGCCGGCGTGACGAACACGATGCGCATCGCGCGCGAGGAGATCTTCGGGCCGGTGCTGTCGGTGCTGCGCTTCGCCGACGAGGCGCAGGCGGTGGCGATGGCCAACGCCAGCGCCTACGGCCTGCAGGCCAGCGTCTGGAGCGACAACGTGCACCGCGCGCACCGCGTCGCGCGTGCGCTGCGCGCCGGCACCGTGCACGTCAACCAGTACGACGAGGACGACATCACCGTCCCGTTCGGCGGCTACAAGCAGAGCGGCAACGGCCGCGACAAGAGCCTGCACGCCTTCGACAAGTACACCGAGCTGAAAACCACCTGGCTGCGCATCAACCCGGCATGAAGCCGCTGCGCGAGCGGCTCGAAGCCGCCGGCGTGCACACGCTGCTGGTCCAGTTCACCGACGTGCATGGCGTCGCCAAGGGCAAGCTGGTGCCGCTGGCGCACCTGGACGACGTGCTCGCCACCGGCGCCGGTTTCGCCGGGCCGTCGATCTGGGGCACGGCGCTGCCGCGCTGCGGCCCGCGCTCCGAGTACTACGCCCGCGGCGACGCCGCGACCGCGCTGCCCCTGCCCTGGTGGCCGGGTGTCGCGCGCCTGGTCGGCGACGGCGTCGTCGCCGGCGAGGCTTTCGATGCCTGTCCGCGCCAGGTGCTGCGCCGCGCACGCGAGCGCCTGGCCGCGCACGGCCTCACGATGCAGACCGGCATCGAGCCCGAGTTCTTCCTGTTGAAGCGCGACACCGCGGGCCGCTGGCTGCCGGCTGACGACGCCGACCGCCTGGACAAACCGTCGTACGACCTGAAGTCGCTGCCGCGCCAGCACGGCTTCCTGCACGCTCTGTCTTCCGCGCTGGCCGACGCCGGGCTGGACGTGCAGCAGATCGACCACGAGGACGCCCACGGCCAGTACGAAGTCAACTTCGCCCACGACGAGGCGCTGGCGAGCTGCGACCACCTGATGCTGTTCAAGCTCGCCGCGCACGCGCTGGCCGAACAGCGCGGGCTCGTCTTCTCGATGATGCCCAAGCCCTTCGCCAACCAGCCGGGCAGCGGGCTGCATTTCCATGTCTCGCTGTGGCGCGGTGCTGAGCCGGCGGCCGACGTGCTGCCGGCCTTCGTGGCCGGCGTGCTGGCGCATGCGCCAGCGCTGGCCGCGCTCGCCGCGCCGACCGTCAACTCGTACAAGCGGCTGACCGTCGGCGAATCGCTGTCGGGCACGACCTGGGCGCCGGCCTACATCGCCCACGGCCCCAACAACCGCACCGCGCTCGTGCGCACCCTGCCCGGCCGCTTCGAGTGGCGGCTGCCCGACGCCAGCGCCAACCCGTATCTCGCCACCGCGGCGCTGATCGCCGCCGGTGTCGACGGCCTGGAGCGCGGCCTGGTGCCGCCGCCGGCCGTCGGCGACGACTTGTTCGCGCTCGACCTGGCGACGATCCGTGCGCGCGGCATCGGCCTGCTGCCGCAGTCGCTGGCCGAGGCGCTGGACGCGCTGGCCGCCGACCCGGTGGTGCTGGGCGCGCTCGGGCCCACGCTGGGCCCGGAGTTCCTGCGCCTCAAACGCGCCGAATGGACCGAGTACGCGCGCCACGTCAGCGGCTGGGAACTGGAGCGCTACGCCGCCGTTTTCTGATGTCCCCGTCCCGTGTTCCGCTGCTGGCCTATGCCAGCCTGGCCTCCGGCATGGCGCTGGTCGGCTGCTACGTCGGCCTGTCGCGACTGCTGGTCGCCGCGCTGCCCGTCTTCCTGCTCGCCTGGCTGCGTTTCGGCATCGCCGCGGTGGCGATGGCGCACTGGGTCCGGCGCCCGGGCGACGAGGCGCCGTTGTCGGCGCACGACCGCAAGCTGCTGTTCTGGGAGAGCTTTCTCGGCAACTTCCTGTTCAGCATCTGCATGCTGTTCGGCGTCAAGGCGACGTCGGCGCTGGCCGCCGGCGTCGTGATGGCGGCCATTCCGGCCGCGGTGGCCATCCTGTCGCGCCTCTTCCTCGGCGAACGCATCTCGCGGCGCGTGATGGCAGCGATCGTGCTGGCGGTCGCCGGCATCGCGCTGCTGGCGCTGGCCAAGGCGCCGGCCGGCAGCGCCGAGGCCGGCGCGCCGTGGTGGGGCTACGCGCTGCTGCTGGGTGCGGTCGTCTGCGAAGCGAGTTACGTCGTCATCGGCAAACGCCTCACCGGCAACGTCTCGCCCAAGCGCATCAGCGCGCTGATCAACCTCTGGGGGCTGGCGCTGGTCACGCCGTTCGGCGTCTGGCAGGCGCTGAGCTTCGACTTCGGCGCCGTCGCGTCATCGACATGGGCGCTGCTGGTGTTCTACGCCATCGCCGCCAGCATGGTGACGGTCTGGCTGTGGATGGCCGGGCTGCGCCACGTGCCGGCCTCGCAGGCTGGCGTCTTCACCGTGATGCTGCCGGTCAGTGCGGCGCTGGTCGGCGTCGTCTTCCTCGGCGAGCACTTCGGCGCCGGACACGCGGCGGCCTTCGCGCTCGCGCTGGCCGGGCTGCTGCTCGCCACCTGGCCTGCGCGGCGCTGAGCGCCTTACTTCTTGCCCTTGCTGGTCTCGTGGCCGATGACGCCGCCGACCGCGGCGCCACCGATCGCGCCGGCGGTGCTGCCGCCGGTCAGCACCGAGCCGGCGACGCCGCCGATGCCGGCGCCGACCGCGGTGTCACGCTGTTGGGTCGTCATGCCGGAGCAACCGGCGAGCGCCACGGCGGCGACGAAGCTGGCGATGGCGAGGGGTCGGGTCGTCTTCATGGTTCCACTCCTTGCAGGATCCGGGGCTGGGAGGCTCCGATGGAACCAGTGTGGAACACCGCCGGCGCCGCCGGCGTCGGCAGCTTCCGAACTGCCTGTGCGGCGAGTCCTACGCGTTCAGTCGCGGCGCGCGCTGCGGCCGTAGCTGCGGAACTTGGCGATCACCTCGGCCATCTCGTCCCCGCCGAGCACGCGCGGCTCGGCCACCGCCAGCGCCTTCAGGTAGACCTCGCACAGCGACTCGATCTCCTGGCAGACCTTCATCGCCTCGGCCAGCGTCGCGCCGGCGGCCACCAGCCCGTGGTGCGCCAGCAGGCAGGCCTTGCGATCGGCCATCGCCTCGCCGACCGCCGCCGACAGCGCCTCGGTGCCGAAGGTGTGATACGGCACCAGCGGCACGGTGTCGCCACCAGCCACCGCGATCATGTAGTGGAAGGCCGGCAGCGGCCGGTCCAGGCAGGCCAGCGCCGTCGCGTTCGGCGAATGCGTGTGCACGACGGCGTTCAGGTCGGGCCGGGCGCGGTAGACCGCCTGGTGGAAATGCCACTCCGACGACGGCTGCCACGTGCCTTCGACACGGCCGTCGGCGAGGAACACCCGCACGAAGTCCTCGCCGCAGACCTCGGAGCCCATGCCGGTCGGCGTGATCAGCATCGCGTCGCCGCAGCGCACGCTGAGGTTGCCGGTGCTGCCGCGGTTCAGGCCGCGGGCGTCGAGCAGGCGCACCGCGGCGGCGGCGTCCTCGCGCGCGGCGATCTCGACGAAAGGCACGCTCATCGTGTGCTCCGTGCGGCCAGCGCGCGCAGCGCCGCCTCGTCGGCCGGGAAGACGCCGTGTTCGGTGACGAGGCCGCTGACCAGGCGCGCCGGCGTGACGTCGAAAGCCGGGTTGGCGGCCGTCGTGCCGCTAGGCACCAGGCAGACCTCGGCCAGTTCGCCCGCGGCGGTCAGCCCGGCGATGTGCGTCACCTCGCGTGCGCTGCGCTCCTCGATCGGGATCTCGCGCACGCCATCGGCGAGCTTCGGGTCCAGCGTCGAGGTCGGCATCGCGACGTAGAACGGCACGCCGTTGTCGTGCGCGGCCAGCGCCTTCAGATAGGTGCCGATCTTGTTGCAGACGTCGCCGCGGATCGTCACGCGGTCGCAGCCGACGATGCACAGATCGACCTCGCCGCGCTGCATCAGGTGGCCGCCGGCGTTGTCGGCGACCAGCGTGTGCGGCACGCCGGCCTTGCCCAGCTCCCAGGCCGTCAGGCTGGCGCCCTGGTTGCGCGGGCGCGTCTCGTCGACCCAGACGTGCAGCTCGATGCCACGCTCCAGGGCGCGGTAGATCGGCGCCGTCGCGGTGCCCCAGTCGACGGTCGCCAGCCAGCCGGCGTTGCAGTGCGTCAGCACCTTGACCGGGCCGGGTCGCTTCGCCGCGATGGCCTCGATCAGCGCCAGGCCGTGGTCGCCGATCGCGCGGTTGACGGCCACGTCCTCCTCGGCGATCGCGTCGGCCAGCGCCCAGGCGGCGGCGCGGCGCTGGTCGGCCGGCAGCGGGCGCAGGGCCGCGAGCATGCGGTCGACGGCCCAGGCCAGATTGACGGCGGTCGGGCGCGCGGCGCGGATGCGTTCGCAGCCGGCTTCGAGCGCGGCGTCGCCGGCGTCGGCATTCATCAGCAGCGCGACGCCGTAGGCGGCGCTGGCGCCGATCAGCGGCGCGCCGCGCACCCACATGTCGCGGATCGCGACGATCATCTCGTCGGCGCTGGCGACCCGTTCGATGACCAGGCGGTGCGGCAGCAGGCGCTGGTCGATGATCTCGACCGCCTCGCCGCCGGCGACGGCGCGGATGGTGCGCAGCGGGGTTCCGTCGACCTTCATCCGAGCACCCGGCCGGCGATCGGTTGCAGGCGCTTGACGACCTCGGGGTCGCGTGCGGCGGGCGCGGTGATGATCGCGTTGTCCAGCGCGTGGCGGCAGCGGCAGGCGGCGGCGTGTTCGTCGTGGGCGACGTCCTCGGCCAGGCCGCGCACCATCTGGCGTGCGTTCTCGGCGTTGTCCAGCAGCACCTTCACGATCGCGTCGACGGTCACGGCGTCGTGGCCGACGTGCCAGCAGTCGAAGTCGGTGACCATGCTGACCGAGCAGTAGCAGAGCTCGGCTTCGCGCGCGAGCTTGGCCTCGGGCATGTTGGTCATGCCGATGACGCTGCAGTTCCACGAGCGGTAGAGGTGCGACTCGGCGCGCGTGGAGAACTGCGGCCCTTCCATCGTCAGGTAGGTGCCGCCGCGAACGTGCGGCACGCCCTGCTCGGCCAGGCGCTTCTGCACGTGGTCGCCCAGGCGGTGGCAGGTCGGGTCGGCCATCGAGACGTGGGCCACGCAGCCGGTGCCGAAGAAGCTCTTCTCGCGCGCGAAGGTGCGGTCGATGAACTGGTCGACGATGACGAAGGTGCCCGGCGGCAGGTCGGCACGCAGGCCGCCGACGGCACTGCACGACAGCACGTCGGTGGCGCCCAGCTGCTTCAGCGCGGCGATGTTGGCGCGGTAGTTGACCTCGCTCGGCGGGATGCGGTGGCCGCGGCCGTGGCGCGGCAGGAAGGCCAGCTCGGCGTCGCCCAGGCGGCCGAGGAAGATCTCGTCGGAGGGCGCGCCCCAGGGCGTGTCGACCGAGACCCAGCGGGTGTCGGTGAGGCCGGGCAGGTCGTACAGGCCGCTGCCGCCGATGATGGCGAGTCGTTTCGTCATAGGTCGTCGAAGCGCCGCGGCACGCGGCGGAGTCGGGAACGAGGAAGGCCGGCGCCCGCGGAGGCGGCCGGCCTCGTGCCGCCGGCGTTTACGCCGCCGGCGATGCTGCATCCTACGTCGCGGCGCCGCGTTTGCGGCTGCCGAATGTCAAGCCGCTGGAGCGCCCTGCTCGGCCGCGGCGCGCGCCGGGCGCTGCGCCAGCGCGTGCACGGCGGCCGCCGGCTCGCCCTTCAGGCGGTGGTCCGACCAGACCTGGCGCCAGCGCCGCGCACCCGGTTCGCCGTTCCACAGGCCCAGCATGTGGCGCGCGACGTGTGCCCAGGGCACGCCGGCGGCGGCCTGACGCTCCATGTAGCGCACCATCGCCAGCTCCACCGCGGCGCGGTCGGAGGCCGGCGCCGGCGCGCCGAAGAAACGTTCGTCCCAGGTCGAGAGCGTCCAGGGCTCGTGATACGCGGCGCGGCCGACCATCACGCCGTCGACGTGGGCGAGCTGCGCGGCGATCGCCTCGTCGCCGGCGATGCCGCCGTTGACGACGATGGTGAGCGCCGGGAACTCGGCCTTCAGCCGGTGCGCGACCTCGTAGCGCAGCGGCGGGATGTCGCGGTTCTCCTTCGGGCTCAGGCCTTCGAGCCAGGCGTTGCGCGCGTGCACGATGAAGACCTCGCAGCCGGCCTCGGCCACGCTGCCGACGAAGTCGCGCACGAAGCCGTAGCTTTCGTCCTTGCCCAGGCCGATGCGGTGTTTGACCGTCACCGGCAGCGACACCGCGTCGCGCATCGCCTTCACCGCGTCGGCGACCAGCGCCGGCTCGTTCATCAGGCAGGCGCCGAAAGCGCCGCGCTGCACACGCGGGCTGGGGCAGCCGCAGTTCAGGTTGACCTCGTCGTAGCCCCAGCGCTCGGCCAGCTTCGCGCAGGCCGCGAGATCGGCACTCTCGCTGCCGCCGAGTTGCAGCGCGACCGGATGCTCCTCGTCGCCGAAGTCGAGGTGCCGCGGCTGGTCTCCGTGCAGCAGCGCACCGGTGGTCACCATCTCGGTGTACAGGCGCGCGTGCTTGCTCAGCAGGCGGTGGAAGTGGCGGCAGTGGCGGTCGGTCCAGTCCAGCATCGGCGCCACGCAGAGGCGCCAGGGGCTGGGTTCGACGGCAGGGACGGAAGCAGGAACGGCAGACATCGCGGGGCTCGAGCGCCGGGCGGCGCAGCCCTCGATTGTCTCAGCCCGGCGCGCGCACGAAGTCCTGCAGGGCCTCGATGACACGCTCCGGGGCGCTGAGGTGCGGCAGATGACCTTCGGCGTCGATGACACGCAGCGTGCTTCCGGCGATCGCCTGGTGCAGGAACTCGGCCGCCTCCAGCGGCACGGCGGCGTCGGCTCGTGTCTGCAGCAGCAGCGTCGGGCGCTGCAGGCGCTGCAGGGTCTGGCGGTAGTCGCACTGGAAGATCGAGCACAGCACGGTCAGGATCGCGTTCGTCGGCACGCTCTTGATCGTCTGGGCGAAGTGCTCGGCGAGTTCGGGCCGGTCGCGGTTGCCCATCGCCACCGGCGCGAACTGTTCGGCCCAGGCGTCGCGGCCGATCGTCACCGCGCGGTACAGCGCGTTCAGGTCGGCCTCGCTGAAGCCGCCGTGGTAACCGGGCTCGTCGAGGTAACGCGCCGACGCGCCGATGCAGGCCAGGCGCGCGAACTGTTCGGGCCGTGCGATCGCGGCGAGCATGCCGGTCGTGGCGCCCATCGAATGGCCGACCAGCACGACGTCCTTCAAGCCCAGTTCGTCGAGCAGCGCGTTGAGGTCGCGCGCGTAGCCGTCCATCGTCAGGTAGCGGTGCTGCTCGAAGGCCGCGGGGTCTGACTGGCCGGCCCCGGCATGGTCGTAGAGCACGATACGGAACTCGTCGGCGAAGGCCGGCCAGATCTGCGCCCAGGCGCGCTGGTCGGTGCCGAAGCCGTGGGCGAAGACGAGGCTGCGGGTGGCGTCTTCGCGCCCGGCGAAGCTGACGTGATGGCGGCGTCGCAAGTCCAAACGCGTCTCCGGAAGAACAGGGCCAACCGATTATGTTGGCCCCCTCCGGGCCCTGCCGGAGCGCTGTCCCCTGCCCTGATCAGGTACGGCGTGAATTCGTCGCGATCGCTTCGGCGAAACGCGGCAGCAGCGGCGCCGGCAGGTCGTGCCCCATGCCGTCGAGGATCTCGACCTTCGCGCCGCGGATCTTGACGCCCAGGTCGTGCGCCGCCGCCGGCGGCACCAGCGGGTCGGCGCGGCCATGCAGCACCAGCGTCGGCGCGCGGATCGCGCCCAGCATCGGCGTGCGGTCGCCGTCGGCGATGACGGCGGCGATCTGGCGCGCCGTGCCGGCCGGGCGCCAAGCGCGGTCGACGGCTTCCTCGAAACGACGGTGCATCACCCCCGGGTCGGGCGGGTAGCCCGGGCTGCCGATGCGTTGCATCACGCGTTCGAGGTGGGCGACGATCGCGGCGCGCGAGTTGTCGGCGGGCCGGGCCAGCAGCGCCTGGCGAGCACGCAGCGTCGGCTGCGGCAGGCCGCGGGCGCCCGAGGTCGTCATCATCAGCGTCAGGCTGCGCACACGTTCGGGCCGGCGCGCGGCGATGTGCTGGGCGATCATGCCGCCCATCGAGGCGCCGCACAGATGCGCCGACTCCAGCCCCAGCGCTTCCATCACGCCCAGCGTGTCGGCCGCCATGTCGGCCAGGCGGTAGGGTGAGCGTGACGGCAGGTGCAGCGCGTAGCGGATGCCGGCGAACGCGAGGTTGGGCACGCCCAGCGCGTCGAAACCCTGGCTCAGGCCGGCGTCGCGGTTGTCGAAGCGCACGACGCGAAAGCCGTGGCCGACGAGCTGCTGCACGAACTCCTCGGGCCAGGCCGTGAGCTGCATGCCCAGGCCCATCACCAGGACCAGCGGCACGCCGTCGGGCGGGCCGCGGTCGTCGACTTCGAGGGCGATGCCGTTGGCGGCGACCTGCATCAGCGGCCCTCCGCCCCGGCGCGGAACGGGCCGCAACGGCGGCACGGGGCGCGGACAGTCATGGCGCGGATGTTATCGGCAGCCGTGCCGGGCCCGGCTGCGACGGGCTCAAGCGGTAGGTGCCGCGCGTTCGCCGCCGAACTCCTCGTAGGCCTGCAGCGCCTTGGCGGCGTACATCAGCGACGGGCCGCCGCCCATGTAGACGCACAGGCCCAGCATCTCCTCGAACTCGGCGCGGGTGCAGCCGAGCTTGACCAGGGCCTCGGCGTGGAAGCCGACACAGGGATCGCAGCGCGCCCCGACCGACAGCGCCATCGCGATCAGTTCCTTGGTCTTCTTGTCCAGCGTGCCCGTCTTGGTGGCCGCCATCGCCAGCGCGGAGAAGCCGCGCGTCGTCTCGGGAATGTCGGCGCGCAGCTTGGCCAGCGACGCGGAGATGGAGGCGGTGAGTTCGCGGTAGGACTCGCTCATGATACGGGGCGGGGTATGAAGGCGGCGCCATTGTGCCTGGGAAGGCGCCGGCGTGCTTGTCTCATCACAAGCCTCGGGTCCGGGCTTTGCCAAGGCGGGGCATGCCGCGCACCGCCAACCGTTCGACGCAACAGGATCCGCTGCGACGCTACCGCGAACGCCGCGACTTCCGCGCCACGCCCGAGCCCGGCGCCGACGCCGTGCAGGTCGGTGCCGACGCCGGCCGCTTCGTCATCCAGAAACACGACGCCACGCGGCTGCACTACGACTTCCGGCTGGAGCTCGACGGCGTGCTGCTGTCCTGGGCGGTGCCCAAGGGCCCCAGCCTGGACCCGGCCGACAAGCGCATGGCGGTGCGCACCGAGGACCACCCGCTGGCCTACGCCGACTTCGAAGGCACGATCCCCGAAGGCCATTACGGCGCCGGCCGCGTCATCGTCTGGGACCGCGGCCGCTGGACGCCGCTGGCCGAGCCGCGTGCCGCGCTGGCCACCGGCAAGCTGCCCTTCGAGCTCGACGGCGAGAAGCTGCACGGCGCCTGGGAACTGGTGCGGATGAAGACCAAGGCCGGCGAACGCGGCGAGAACTGGCTGCTGTTCAAGAAGCACGATGGCGAGGCGCGCCCGCGCGCCGAGTTCGACGTCGTCGCCGAGCAACCCGACCGCGTCGACGGCGGCCCGCAGACGGCGCGGCCCCGACGCCAGCAGAGCCGCGCCGCGCTGGCGCTGGACAGCGTCGCGCCGAAGGCACCGCAGCCCGAGACGCTGGCGCCGCAGCTGGCGACGCTGGCCTCGGCCGCGCCCCAGGCCGGCAGCTGGCTCTACGAGACCAAGTTCGACGGCTACCGGCTGCTGGCACGCATCCGCCGCGGCGTGCCGCGCCTGTTCACGCGCAACGGCCACGACTGGACTGACAAGCTGCCGGCGCTGGCCGCGGCGCTGAAAGGCCTCGGCCTGCAGTCGGCCTGGATCGACGGCGAACTCGTCGCGCTCGGCGCACGCGGCGCCGCCGACTTCAACGCGCTGCAGAACGCCTTTGACGGCCGCGGCAAGGCCGAGCTCGTCTACTTCGTCTTCGACCTGCCCTATGTGCAGGGGCGCGACCTGCGCGAGCTGGCGCTGGACACGCGGCGCGCGCTGCTGCAGTCGCTGCTCGAAGAGCACCCGCTGGACGGCGTGCGTTTTTCCGCCGAGCTGCCGCCCGGCGGCGCCGGCCCGCTGGCCACCGCCTGCGACCGCCAGCTCGAAGGCGTCATCGCCAAACGCCGCGACGCGCCCTACCGCTCGCTGCGCAGCGCCGACTGGCTCAAGCTCAAGTGCCGCCGGCGCCAGGAGTTCGTCGTCGCCGGCTACACCGACCGCACGAACGCCAGCGGCGAGATCGGCAGCCTGATCCTCGCCGTGCACGGCGCCGACGGCCGCCTGGTGCATGCCGGCAACGTCGGCACCGGCTGGGACACCCGCGCCGCCCGCGCCCTGTTCACGCGGCTCCAGCCGCTGGCCAGCGCCGAACCGCCGTTCGCCGCCGGGGCGCCGGCACCGGGACGCTGGAGCCGCCGCGGCCCCGGTCTGGAACGCTGGGTGCGGCCCGAGCTCGTCGTCGAGGTCGAGTTCGCCGAATGGACACCCGGCGGCAGCGTGCGCCACGCGGTCTTCGTCGGCGTGCGCGAGGACAAGCCGGCGGCCCAGGTCGTGCGCGAACGTGCCGTCGCGCCCGATGCGACACCCAGCGCCGCGCCCACCGCCTCGTCCAGCGGCCGCATCGCGCGGGTGCGCATCACGCATGGCGAACGCATCGTCGACAAGGCCAGCGGCCTGACCAAGCTGGATCTGCTGCGCTGGTACGACGCCATCGCCGAACGTTTGCTGCCGCACCTGAAGGCGCGGCCGGTGGCGCTGCTGCGTGCGCCGCAAGGTGTCGGCCGGCCGGTGTTCTTCCAGAAACACGCCGAGCGCACCGAGATCCCCGGCCTGGTGCTGCTCGACCCGGCGCTCTGGCCCGGCCACGAGCCGCTGATGGAGATCCGCACGGCCGAGGCTCTGCTGTCGGCGGCGCAGATGAACGCGATCGAGTTCCACACCTGGAACGCGACGACACGCACGATCGGCAAACCCGACCGCATCGTCTTCGACCTCGACCCCGGCCAGGGCGTCGACTTCGCCGCCGTGCGCGAAGGCGCGCTGCTGGTGCGCACGCTGCTCGACGAGCTGGGCCTGGCCTCGTGGCTGAAGACCAGTGGCGGCAAGGGCCTGCACGTCGTCGTGCCGATCGCGCCGCGCGTGGCGGTCGAGGTCGTCAAACCCTTCTCGCGCGCCGTCGTCGCCCACCTCGCCGAACAGGTACCCGAGCGTTTCGTCGTGCGCAGCGGGCCGGCCAACCGCGTCGGCCGCATCTTCGTCGACTGGCTGCGCAACGGCGAAGGCGCGACGACGGTGGCCGCGTTCTCGGCCCGCGCCCGGCCGGGGCTGGGCGTCTCGGTCCCGGTGTCCTGGGACGCCTTGCCCGAACTGCGCGGCGGCGACCAGTGGACCGTCGCGACGGCGCGCGAACACCTTTCGTTCGAGCGCGAAGACCCCTGGGCCGCGTTCTGGACCTGCCGCCAGGCGCTGGCGCCGGCGATGCGCCGCCTGGGCTTCGACCCGCGCACCGCCGGGGATGGCCGCTGACGGCCGCCCGCCGGCACCGACAGCCGCTGCCGGCGCCTTCCTACATTCGCTGCGCCTGCGGGACGACGCCATGCGCCGCGCCGCTCGCGACACTGGCTGCAACTTCGAGGAGCCTGCCATGACCGCCCTGCTCACCGCCCCGAACGTCCGGCGTCCGACCTGGGTCCGCCCGCAGCCCGTCGTCGTGTTCCACGACTCCCACGACCCGCGCACCGACGGCGCACAGCCCGGCCACGACCACCAGACCAAGGCCCGTGTCGCCGCCGGCCTGGCGGCCCTGCTCGGCTGGGACTACGCCGGTGAGCTGCGCGACCTGGAGCGCGACGACGTCCCGCTCTACCTCGTGCCGCGCGACACGCTGACGCTGGCCGAGGCGCGCCGCCTCGGTGTGCGTGGCCCGGCGCAGATGTTCGGCGGCGTCGTGCCGCAGGCCTTCGTCGCGACGAAGACCATCACCCACGCCGCGCCGCCGCAGTCGCCGCTGCCGCTGGGCTGGTCGCCGGCCTTCGGGCGCGCGGTGCAGCAGGCGGTGCTGCCGGGCTGCTCGTGTTTCTCCGTCGCCGATGCGCGCCGCGCGGCGCTGCGCCTGCTGCGCCGCGGCGGCGTGCGGCTGAAGGACCCCGGCGGCGTCGGCGGCCTCGGCCAGTGGGTGCCCCAGGACGGCGCCGAACTCGACCGCGTGCTCGACTCGCTGGACGCCCAGGCCGTCGCGCGCCACGGCCTCGTCGTCGAGGCCAACCTGCACGACGTGACGACGATGTCGGTCGGCCAGGTCTGCGTCGGCCCGTGGCAGGCGAGTTACTACGGCACCCAGCGCCTGACGCGCAACCGCGACGGCCAGGAGGTCTACGGCGGCTCGGACCTCGTCGTCGTGCGCGGCGGTTTCGACACGCTGCTGCGCCGCGAGCTGCCGTCGGCGGTGCGGCTGGGCATCGAGCAGGCGCTGGCCTACCATCGTGGCGCCGAAGCGTGTTTCCCCGGCTTCTTCGCTTCGCGCGCCAACTACGACGTCGCCCAGGGGCTGGACGACGCGGGCCGCTGGCGCTCGGGCGTGCTGGAGCAGTCGTGGCGCATCGGCGGCGCCAGCGGTGCCGAACTCGCCGCGCTGCAGGCTTTCCAGGCCGACCCCGCGCTGCGCCTGGTGCACGCCTCGACGCACGAGGTGCACGGCGGCGCCGACGTGCCGGCCGGCGCGATGACGCTGTACGACGGCGTCGACGCCAAGGTCGGGCGCCTGACCAAGTACGCCTTCGCCCAGACGAATGTCGACCACTGAAGAGAACATCACCATCGATGTCGACGGCGACCGCATCGCCGGCACTTTCGTCGCTCCGGGCACGCTGATCCCGGGCGTGTTGTTCGCGCACGGCTGGGGCGGCAGCCGCGAGCAGTATCTGGCGCGGGCGCGCGAGATCGCCGCGCTGGGCAGCGTCTGCCTGGCCTTCGACCTGCGCGGCCACGCCGGCACCCAGTCGCAGCAGGCCAAGGTCTCGCGCGAGACCAATCTGCGCGACCTGGTCGCCGCCTACGACCGCCTCGTCGCGCACGAGGACGTGGACCCGGACGCGATCTGCGTCGTCGGCAGCAGCTACGGCGGCTACCTGGCGACCATCCTGACGACGCTGCGGCCGGTGCGCTGGCTGGCGCTGCGTGCGCCGGCGCTGTACCTCGACAGCGACTGGGACAGCCCCAAGCTGCAACTGCACCGCGACCAGGACCTGAAGACCTACCGCCGCAGCGTCGTGCCGCCGCGCGACAACCGCGCGCTGCGTGCGCTGCAGCAGTTCGGTGGCGACGTGCTGCTCGTCGAGTCCGAGCACGACAAGATCATCCCGCGCGCCGTCATCAGCAGCTACCAGGAGGCGGCGCGCCAGGTGAAGTCGATGACGATGCGCTGCATCGCCGGTGCCGACCACGGCCTGTCCGGTGAAGCCGACCAGCGCGCCTACACCCAGCTGCTGCTGGGCTGGTTCAAGGAGATGCTGCTCGGCGCGCGTCGCGGTGCGGTGCAACCCGCCGCCGCCGACGGCGCCGCACCCGAACGTCCGCTGCCGACGAAGAAGGCGCTCAGCGCGGCAACTACCGCCGCCGACGCGCGGCCACCAGCGTGATCAGGCCCAGACCGGCGGCCATCATCGCCGCGGTGGCCGGCTCGGGCACCGCGAACGCCATCGTCAGATCCAGCGAGGCGTCGCGGCCGCCCCAGCCGGTGGCGCGCAGCGTGTAGGTTCCGGGCCCCAGCGCGCCGGCCAGCACCGAGTTCGCCAGCCCGGCGGCGCGCCCGGCGAACGAGTCCGACAGCACGACGTCACCATCGGCATTGAGCAGATCGATGTCGACCCGGTACAGGCGCGACGCGCTCGGCCGCACCGCCCAGCTCGCCAGCCCGTCGATATGCAGCGGGCTGTCGATCGTGAAGGTGACCGTCTGTTCCAGACGACCGCGCTGGCCGGCGGCGAAGCTGTCGAGCACCAGGCGGTCGCCGGACAGGAAGGGCCGGTCAAGCACCGTCGATGCCTGCAGCCGGTCGAAATCGACCACCTGCACCGTCGCCTGAGCGGGCAGCGCCGCCACCCAGGCGGCCGCGGCCAGCCCGATCGCCGTCAAAGCCTTCATTCGCCCTCCAGCGCCTGAAACACGTCAGCGGCGACCCTAGCCGAAGCACGCGAACGCGCCACCCCGCAGCCCGGTGCGGCGCGCGCCAAAGGGTAATGAGACGTCAACAGCGGACGCGCTGCGATGCGTCCGCTTACGGGTGAAGCGGCGGGCCTGCCTCAGTCGCCGGCTTCATCGACGACGAACAGGAAACCGACCAGCTCGCCGTCGTCGCCGGTCATCTCGTAGACGTCAGCGTCGGCGATCGCCTCGGAGCCGGACATCTGCACCGCGGCCTCCCGGGCCGCCTGCAGCGCCGTGTCGACGTCCGGCCGGCTGGCCAGACGCTGCGCCTGGGCCTGGTTGGCGCGCTCGCGCGCGGCCAGCACCAGCGGCGTGTCGCCAGCTTCGCCGTCCGGCGTCAGCGTGCCGGCCGCGCGGGCGGCACGGAACTCGTCCAGCACCGCCTCGCGGCTCGTGGCTTCGGCCTGCGGTGCCAAGGGCACCAGGTGCACGCCCGCCGGCACATGCGCCGGCTCGGCCGGCGGCTCCTGCGCCAGCGCCGGCAGCGCGGCGCCCAGCATCAGGCCCAGGGCGCCCAGCGCCCAACGGTGGTTCTGCAGCTTCATCGTGTCGCTCCTTCGGCGAGGGCCACCTCGAGCACGTTCTCGACCGTGCGCACGCCGTCGACGCCGGCGGCGAGCACCGCGGCGCGCTGGCGCGCGTCGGGGTCGGGCACCGTGCCGCGCAGCGCGACGCGGCCGCCGACGCAGTCGACCTCCAGCGGCGCCGTCGCCAGCGCCGGGTCGCGGCCGAACTCGGCGCTGATCGCGGCGCCGATGCCGGCGTCGTGCACCTTGTCGACGAACAGCTCGGGCGTGCGCACACGCTGGACCGGCGCCGCGACCGGCGTCGGCTCGGGTTCGACGCGCATCACCGGCAAGGGGTCCGCGGGTTCGGCGGCCCGCGCATCGGCGAACGGCCTCGGGCTGCACGCGCCGATCGCGGCGATGGCCCCGGCCGCGGCGACCAGGACGTAGGCGGCGATGGGTTTCATCGGGCTTCCTCGCAACGCGCCGCCGGGATGGCGACGCCATGCTGGAACCGTACGCGCACGGGCTCTCGCGGCGGGTCGGGCGGCGGGGCGAACGGGCGTAGGACGAAGCCTCAGCGCGGCAGCGCGTAAAGCCGCGCCGAATAGGTCGCCAGGCACTGCGGCCGGCACAGCGCCAGCACGCCGACGGCCAGGCCGGTGAGCAGCGCTTCGCCCGATGCGACCAGCGCCTGCGCCCACAGCAGTTCCTGCCAGTCGCTGCCCGGGCTGCGGCGCAGCGCGACGGCGGCGAAACCGGCGCCGAAGCAGGCCAGCAGCGTCGCCGCGACGCCGCGGCCGAGCACGTAGCTCAGCAGATGGCGCGGCAGCCAGCGCCGCACCGGCGCGCCCAGCGCCAGCATCAGCGTCGCCGGCAGCAGCCCGGCCCAGACCCAGCGCTGCAGCGCCAGCGCGCCGCTCTGCTCGCCGAGCATCCACAGGCCCAGCGCGACCGCTGCCGGCGCCAGCACGGCGAAAGGCCAGCCGGCCAGCAGCACCAGCAGCGCGGCACCCGACAACGGCTGCACCAGCGGCCCGGCGGCGCCCAGCGCCCACAGCACCGGCAAGGCCGCCGCGGTCGCCAGCCAGGGCATGCACGGCCCTTCGCGGCCCCAGCAACGCCAGGGCCGCAGCGCGAGCGCGACGGCCAGGGCGAGCAGCGCGAGGGTGGCGTCCACACCGGCCTTCAGCGTGCCGGCGCCGACGCGGCGGCGGACGCACGCTGCGGCGGCGCCGTGCACGGGTCGGGCCGTTCGCCGCTGCCCGGGTCGATGAAGGGCAGCAGCGCCGCCACCGGCGCCGCCAGCACGCCGAGCGCGATCGCCGCGGCCGCGCGCCCGGCCAGCCGGCCGGCCTGCAGGCCGACCTCGGGGCGCGAGAAATGGCCGCCGATCAGCACCGGGGTGCGCAGCGACAGCGGCGAGAAGTCCTTCGGCCGCACCTGGGCGCGCAAGGCCAGCGTCTCGTCGGCCAGGCTGGCGCGGCCGTCGACGAAGACCGTGCTGTCGCGGTTGTCGATGACCGCGATGCGCGGCACCACCAGCCCGTCCTGGACGCCGAACTCCAGCCGTGCGCAGCGCAGCGGCAGCGGTTCGTCGCCGCGCACCAGCACGCCCAGGGCCTGCGCGAGGTCGATGCCGGCGGCCTCGGTCAGCAGGTGCGAGACGGTGCCGCGGCGCAGCAGCAGCCGGCCGTCGCCGTCGGCGCTGCCGAGGATCTGCGCCGTTGAGCGCCCGCGGCCGGCCAGCACCAGCCGGCCTTCGAGAACGCCGGTCAGCAGCGCGCCGCGTGTGTCCTCGCCCCGGCCGCCGCGGCGCAGCGCCGGGATCCAGCGCGCGACGTCGACACGCTCGAACTTCAGGTCCGCCGACCAGTGCGCCGGCGTCTGGCGCGCGTCCAGCGCGCTCCAGCCTTCGACCCGGCCGCCGCCGATGACCCCCGACAGCGCGTCCAGCCGCAGCACCGCGTCGTCCAGCCGCACACGCGTGCGCAGTTCGCGCACCGGCGCCACGGCCTCGGTGCCGAAATCGAGTTCGCCGACGGCGACCTGCACGTCGGCGTCCATGCCACGCAGCTGCGGCAGGTTGAACTCGCGCTGCGGCAGCACACGCGGCGGCGGCGACGTGGGCGCCCGGGCCGCGGCCGTTTCGCGCTGGCCGACGGCCGGCCCCAGGTCGGCCAGCGCCAGGCGCTCGCCGCCGAGCTGGCCGCTGAGCCGGCCGGGCTCGCGGGTGCTGTCGTAACGGAAGTCGCCGGCCAGCCGGCTGCTGCCGACCGCCGCACGTTCGGCCACCAGGTGCCAGACGCCGGCGTCGTGCGCCAGCCGGCCGACGAGTTCGAACGGCGGCGTCGCCGGCAGCGCCAGCCCCAGCGGCGAGCCGACCGCGGCCAGCGACGGCCCCTGCAGCCGCAGCGCACCGTCGAGCCGGCGGCCGGTGAGCAGCGCCGCGGCGCGGCCGTCGAAGGCCAGCACGACGCGCCCGACCGTGCCTTCCAGGCGCACCGGCAGCGCCGGCGCCTGCTCCGACTCGTCGAGCAGCGGCAGCGCCGCGGCCGTGTGTGCGCGCAGGTCCACGCCGTGATCGCGGTACTGGCCGCGGGCGCGGGCGTCGATGCCCCGCCCGCCCTCGCCTTCGCTGCCGCTCAGGTCGACGGTGGCACGCAGGGCCAGCGGCCGGTCGTCGATCTCGACGTGGCCCTGGTCCAGCGCCAGCAGGCCGAAACGCGGCAAGGCGGCGTCGCGCGAGGACGGTGCCTGGCGCTCGCCGAGCTGCCAGCTCGCACGGCCGTCGGCCAGACGCTGCAGGCGGGCGTCGAGCACGCGCGCGCGCACCGCCTGCAGCCGCAGCGGCGCGCCGTCGCGCCAGCGGCGGATGTCGGCCCAGCGCCAGTCGACGCGCACGTCGTGGGCGTCGACGAGGTGAGGCAGCTCCAGCCCGTGGGCTGCGCCGACGACGATGCGTGCCGCCTGCACGTGCGGGCCGAAGACGAAACGCACCCGAAACGGCGCCTCGATCGTCACCGTGCTGGCGGTGGCCCGCGCCGCGGCGCGTTCGACCGGCGCGCGCAGGAAAGGCCAGCCCAGCGCCTCGCAGAGCAGCAGCAGGGCCAGCAGCAGGCCGAGCGCGGCGACGACGGCGTGCAGCCCACGGCGTCGTCGTACGGGAGGGTCGTCGCGGGCGTCACCGGGGGCAGTCATGCACCGGCCCCGGCAACGCGCGTTCCGGGCAGGTACGCACGTTGCCCGATACGGCCGATGAAAGACACGAACACGGCGCAGAAACCGCCCGGCGCCAAGCCGAAAGCCCCGGTCGAAGTCGGCACGCCGCCGATCGCCCCCGGCCAGGCCGCCGGCGAAGACGGCAAAGGCCTGCCGCTGCCGCACGAACGCGACGAGTCCGCCGGCGACAGCGGCATGAAGCCGCGCCCGGTGATGGAGCAGGCGCGGCGCGACCTGGCGTCGGGCCAGGTCGACACCGATCTGCGCAGCACGCCCGGGCTCGACGCCGCAGGGCGTGATGAAGCGGTCGGGCGGGACGCCGGACGCTCCAAGCCTTGACCGCGCCACGCAGCGCGCTGGCGCGCCGTCTCGCCGTCGGCGTGCCGGGCCTGGCCGCGGCCCTGGCGGCCGCCGCCACCGCGTGGCAGGTTTGGCGCCTGCGCGCCGCGCTGCACGGCGCGCGCACGATCGCCGCCCGCACCGAAGCCTTCGGCTGCCGGCCCGACGGCGCGCACCGCCGCGTGCTAGTGCTGGGCGACAGCACCGCGTTCGGCGTCGGCGCCGAGACCGCCGAGGCCAGCCTCGCCGGGCGGCTGGCGCAGGCCTATCCGCAGGTGGAGCTCGTCAACGCGGCGGTCAGCGGCGCGCGCGTCGCCGATGCGCTGGACCAGGCCCGGGCGCGCGTCGCCGCAGGCGAGTCCTTCGACCTCGTGCTTCTGTGCGTGGGCGGCAACGACGTGTTCCGGATGACGCCGCGGCGCGAGCTGAAGGCCCGCACGCGCGAGCTGCTGCAGCGCATGCAGACGCTGGCACCACGGCGCGTCTGGCTGGGCAGCGCCGACATCGGTTCGGCGCCGGTCTTCGTCGGCCCGTTCGCCTGGTGGCTGGGGCAGCGCACACAGGCCACGGCGGCGCTGTTCGCGCGCGAGGCACGGCGCCACGGCGTGCTCTTCCTCGACTTCGCCGACGCCGCGCTGGCCCCGGCGCTGGGCGATGCGACGGGAGCCTGGTTTGCCGCCGACGGTGTTCATCCCAGCGCCCGCAGCTATGCGCACTGCTTCGAGGTGCTCGAGCGCCGCGCCGCGCTGGCCGAACTGCTGGCCGGCGGCGTTGCCGCCGGCACCGAAGGAGCCCCGCCATGCCGACCATCGCCGAGATCATGACCACCGATGTCCAGGTGATCGAACCCGAGGAGACGCTGCAGCGCGCCGCGCAGATCATGCAGGACCTGGACGTCGGCGCCCTGCCCGTCTGCAACGGCCGGCGCCTGCTGGGCATGGTGACCGACCGCGACATCACCGTGCGTGGCGTCGCCGCCGGCCTGACGCCCACCCAGGGCTGCGTCTCCGACGTGATGACGCCCGACGCCGAGAGCTGCAGCGCCGAGCAGGACACGCGCGAGGTGATGCTGCAGATGGGCGAGATGCAGCTGCGCCGCATGCCGGTGGTCAACAACGACAACGAGCTGATCGGCATCGTCTCGCTGGGCGACCTGGCGCTGCGCCAGGAAGGCCACATCGACCGCACGGTGCGCGAGATCTCCGAACCCGGCAGCCCGCACCCGGGCAGTGCCTGAGGCTCGCGGCCGCGGCGCTCAGCGCCGCAGCGCCTCTTCGAGCTGCTGCTTGTTCATCGTCGAACGGCCCGGCAGCTTGGCCTTGCGCGCCTCTTCGTAGAGCTGGCGGAAGGTGCGCCCGCCCGGCCCGGCGTGCGAACGCAGCCCGCCGCGGCGCGACGGGCTCATGTCCTCGGTCGACGCCGGGCTGGCCTCCTTCGCCTCGCCTTTCTGGGCGCGCACCTTGTTGACGGTGCGCGCGGCGATCTCCTCGGCGGTGGCTTCGGGCCGGCCGCGTTCGACCAGGCCCTGCTTGATGTGCTCGTACTGGCGTTCGCGCTTGTCGCTCCAGGCCTTGGGCATGGTGGCTCCTTCAATCGGTGCGCAGCGGCTCGGCGGCGTCGGTCTGGCTGCGCAGCGCCTCGCGCGGCGCGCCTTCGCGGCGCAGACGGCCCTGCTCGCGCAGCATCTCGCGGCCCAGATCCAGGCGGTGGGCCTGCGGCAGCAGCAGCACGACCTTCGGGAACAGGTGTTCCTCTTCTTCCTCGTGGTGGTGCTCGCACTGCTCCTGCAGCACGTGGGCCTTGGGGCCGAAGGTGACGTCGGCCGGGTCGAGCGCCAGCAGGTCGGCGAGCAGGCGCTTGAGCGCCAGATGCTCCTCCAGCGACTCGAGCAGCACGTCCTCGGTGCTGGCGCCGGCGACGGCCGGGTAGAACACGCGCTCCTCGGCGAGCAGATGCAGCGCGAGTTCGTCGCCGGCTTCGTGCAGCGCCTGGCTGCGCTTGTCGGCAGCTTCGGCGTCGTTGAGACGGCGCAGCAGTTCCTCGAGGCGGCGGTGCTGGGCGACGAGCATCACGACGGCGTCGTCGGCTTCAGGGCGTTCGGCTTCCACGGCGGGCTCCGGCTGGGGTGATCCCGGAGCCCGGGCACGCCGCGTGCCCGGTGGGGCGCCGATGAAGGAACCCGCCCGCCTGCCGCCGCCCGAACCACCCCGCCCCGACGGGGGCCGCGGCGGTGGCCGCCTCGGGCCCTGGCTGCTCGCGCTGGCCGGCATCGCACTGGCGTGGGTGCTGGCCGACGTGCTGATGCTGGTCTTCGCGGCGCTGCTGTTCGCGCTGGTGCTGCGCGCGCTGGCCGGGCCGCTGGAAGCACGCGGGCTGTCGCCGCGGCTGGCGCTGCCGCTGGTGCTGGCGGCGCTGGCGGCGGTGCTGGTCGGCTCGTTCTGGCTCGTCGGAGCCGGCGCCACCGAACAGCTGCAGGCCTTGCGCGAAACGCTGCCGCGCGCCTGGACGGCCTTCCTGAACTGGCTGGGCGAGTACCCGAGCGGCCGCTGGCTGCTGTCGCTGTGGGACAGTGCCAAGCCTTTCGAGGACTGGAGGCGGCTCGCCGGGCTGGCCACCGGCACGCTGAACGCCGCCACCGGTGCCGTCGGCGCCCTGGTGCTGCTGCTGGTCGTCGGCATCTACCTCGCCGCCGATCCGGCCACCTACCGCCGCGGGCTGATCACGCTGGTGCCGCCGGCGCGGCGCGCGCTCGCCGCACGCACGCTGGACGCCGCCGGCCGCGACCTGTCGCGCTGGCTGCTCGGCCAGGCGGTGTCGATGGTGGCGGTCGGCGTGCTGACCGGCATCGGCCTGGCGATCATCGGATCGCCGCTGGTGCTGTCGCTGAGCCTGATCGCCGGGCTGCTGGAGTTCGTGCCGTATTTCGGGCCCATCGTCTCGGGCGTGCTGATCGTCGGCGTCGCGCTCGCCGAAGGCGAAGGCCTGGCGCTGCAGGCGCTGATCGTCTGCGTCGCGGTGCAGCAGGCCGAGGGCTACATCGTGCAGCCGTTGGTGCAGCGCTGGGCGGTGAGCCTGCCGCCGGTGCTGGGCATCTGCTCGGTGCTGGTGTTCGGCGTGCTGTTCGGCCTGCCGGGCGTGCTGCTGGCGATGCCGCTGATGGTGCTGACGATGACGCTGGTCAGCGAGCTCTACGTGCGCCGCCTGGCGGGCCCGGCACCTTAGGGGGCGGGCACGCCGTTTGTCCTTTGATCGGCGGGACGCCCGCACGAGGCGCCGGAGGAAGGACATGAGAACCCGCAACCGCCACTGGCGGCGCCTTGGCGTCGCCCTTCTGCTCGTCGCGATGCCGGCTTTCGGCGGCGACGCCGGCAGCCTGGTGATCGAAGAACTCGGCGACGTGCCGCGCCTGCTGGTGCAGGCCGACGGCGCAGGTACGGGCCTTGCCATCTGAAGGCCAACCAGGGAAGCCCATCGATGAACACGATTGCCGACGTGATGACCCGCGACCCGGTCGCGGTCCGCCCCCGCGAGACGGTGCAGCGCGCCGCCCAGCTGATGGACGAGCTCAACGTCGGCTGCCTGCCGGTCTGCGAGGACTGGGAGGTGCGCGGCATCGTCACCGACCGCGACATCACGGTGCGCGCGACGGCCGCCGGACTGGACCCGCGCTCGACCGAAGTCGCCTCTGTGATGAGCGAAGGCGTGCGCTGCGTCTCCCAGCGACAGTCGCCGGCCGAGGTGCTGCGCCAGATGTCGGCGGTGCAGATCCGCCGCCTGCCGGTCATCGACGACGCCGGCCGGCTGGTCGGCATCGTCTCGCTGGGCGACCTGGCGGCGCGCCAGCCGGCCGGTGTGGAAGAAGCGCTGCGCCAGATCTCGACGCCGGCGGCGCCCGACCGCGCTGCGGCATGAGGGCCGCGGCGCTCGCGCCGCTGGCGCTGGCCGGAGCACTGCTCGGCTGCTCCGAAACCTCGCGGCTGCAGAACGGTGCCGACGTCGGGCCCGACCCGACGCTGGTCGAGCCGGTGCGCACGCTGCTGCCCACGGTCAAGGTCGCCAAGGCGGTCGGCTGGCCGCAAGGCCAGCAACCCGTCGCCGCGCCCGGCCTGCAGGTGCAGGCCTTCGCCACCGGACTGGACCATCCGCGCTGGCTGCAGGTGCTGCCCAACGGCGACGTGCTGGTCGCCGAGACCAACGCCCCCGAGCGCCCGGAAGAAGGCCGCGGCAGCCTCAAGGGCTGGTTCATGAAGCTGACGATGAAGAAGGCCGGCGCCGGCGTGCCCAGCGCCGACCGCATCACGCTGCTGCGCGACACCGACGGCGACGGCCGCGCCGAGACGCGCACGCCCTTCCTCGAGAACCTGCACTCGCCCTTCGGCATGGCGCTGGTCGGCGACCGCTTCTTCGTCGCCAACACCGACGCCGTGATGGAGTACCCCTACCGCGACGGCGAGACGCGCATCGCCGCGGCCGGGCGGCGCCTGGCCGAATTGCCGGGCGGGCCGCGCAACCACCACTGGACCAAGAGCCTGATCGCCAGCGCCGACGGCCGCACGCTCTACGCCACCGTCGGCTCCAACAGCAACGTCGGCGAGAACGGCCTCGAAGACGAACGCGGCCGGGCCGCGATCTGGGCCATCGACGTCGCCAGCGGCGCGATGCGACTGCACGCCAGCGGCCTGCGCAACCCCAACGGCATGGCCTGGGAACCGGCGACCGGCGTGCTGTGGGTCGTCGTCAACGAACGCGACGAACTCGGCAGCGACCTCGTGCCCGACTACCTCACGTCGGTGCGCGAAGGCGGCTTCTACGGCTGGCCGTACCGCTGGTGGGGCAACCGCGTCGAGACGCGTGTGCAGGCGCCGGCGGCGCTGCCCGAGACGATCCGCCCCGACTACGCGCTCGGCGCCCACGTCGCCGCGCTGGGCCTGGCGGCAGCGCGCGGCTCGACGGTGACGACACCGCTGGGCGGCGCCACCGACGGCATGTTCGTCGGCGAGCACGGTTCGTGGAACCGGCGGCCGCCGTCGGGCTACAAGGTCGTCTTCGTGCCTTTCGTCGGCGGCCGCCCGAAGGGCCAGCCGGTCGACGTGCTGACGGGTTTCCTCGACGCCGAAGGCCAGGCACGCGGCCGCCCGGTCGGCGTCGCCGTCGACCGGCACGGCGCGCTGCTGGTGGCCGACGACGTCGGCAACACCGTCTGGCGCGTCACGCCGGCCGCCGCGGCTCAGCGGTAGAGCCCTTCGGCGTTCGCCGCGCGCCAGTTCTGCTCGAACCAGTCGGCGTCCTCGGCGCTGCGCGGGCGCACGCCCATCAGGATGCCGCCTTCGCGCAGCCCGCTCTCGTACTGCTTGACGCGCTCTTCCGGGAGGCCCCAGCCGATCAGCGCGCCCAGCAGGCCGCCGGCGGCACCGCCCGCGCCGGCGCCGGCCAGCGCCGCGGCCAACGGCCCGGCGATGACCAGGCCCAGGCCCGGCAAGGCGATCGAGGTGCCGACCGCGGCCAGCGCGGCGGTCACCGCGCCGACGGCGCCCCCGATGCCGGCGCCGATGCCCGCACCTTCGGCGGCCTTGGTGCCGAGTTCGGTCTGTGGCGCGGCGGCGCTGCCGAAGTGCCGCTGCCGGGTTTCGTCGGACATCACGAGGTTGACGTCGTCGCGGCCGTAGCCGCGGTCGATCACGCCCTGGTAGGCGCGCTCGGCGGCGTCGCGGTCGCGGAAAAGTCCGGTGAGGACGCGTTCCTGTGCCATGTAGCTCTCCTGTGGGATGGCGTCCCTCGGCAAGCCCTGTACCCCGCTCGCACGCCGCCGTGCCGCGGCACAGCGCTTGCCGAATCGGGGCACGGCCGACACCGGCCGACCCCAACCACGAAAGGACGGAGAGATGACACAGCACGACGATCGTTACCGGCAGCAAGGTGGCTCGCAGGACGACCGGCGCCAGTGGGAGCAGTCCGGCCGGTCGGACCAGCAGGCCGGCAGCGGCGGCTCGCGCAGCAGCTCGGGCAGCAACTACGGCGACTGGCGTCCCGAGTCCGACACGCGCGGCCAGATGGGCGGCTATGGCGGTTACGACGAAGGCAGCCGCTACGGCCAGCAGGACCAGTACAGCTCGCGCGGCGGCCAGATGGGCGGCAGCTCCTACGGCCAGGGCGGCGGCTCGTACGGGCAAGGCGGCCAAGGCGGTCCTTACGGCGGCCAGGGCGGCCTGTACGGCAGCCAGTCGGGCATGGGCTCGGGCGGCAGCCGCTACGAAGGTAGCCAGGGCTACGGCCAAGGCAGCCAGGGTTATGGCCAGGGCGGTCAGGGCTACGGCCAGGGCGGCCAGCAGGGCTATGGTCAAGGCAGCCAGGGCTACGGTCAGGGGAGCCAGGGTCACCAGGGCTACGGCCAAGGCGGCCAGGGCTTCGGCCAGAGCGGCTACGGCGGTTATGGCCAGGGCGAACGCTACGGTTCGTCGTCCGGCATGAGCGGCTCGCAAGGCGGCTTCGGCAGCAGCGGCTACGGTGCCGGCGGCTCGCGTGGCGACTGGGGCCAGAGCGGCCAGCAAGGGGGCATGGGCGGCATGGGCAGCCTCGGCGACTGGGGCTCGACCCAGCGCCACGAGGACTGGGGCCGTTCGGCGACCAGCGGCAGCGGCTCCTGGGGCCAGGGCCAGGGCGGCTATTCCGGCCAGGGCGGCTGGAGTTCCGGCCAGGGTCAGGGCCAGGGGCACGACCAGCTGTTCGACCCCGACTACCACCAGTGGCGCAGCGAGCAGATGCGCACGCTCGACGACGACTACCGCAGCTGGCGCCAGGACCGCTACAAGAAGTTCTCCGACGAGTTCTCGCAATGGCGCAGCGGCCGCAGCCGCGGCGGCTCGGGTTCGTCGTCCGAGCAGGGCACGGGCGGCAGCTCGGGCATGTCCGGCAGCACCGGGCTGTCCGAGACCTCGGGCAGCAGCGCGCTGGGCAGCACCGGCGGCAGCTCGGGCATCACCAGCGCGGGCAGCCTGGGCGGCTCTTCGCTCGGCAGCTCGGGCACGAGCGGCAGCAGCTCGCTGGAGTCCGACTCGAGCAGCAGCAGCAAGTCCGGCAAGTCGAAGTGATCTTCGGGCCGCCTCCGTGCGGCCCTGAAGAGCAAGGGCGCCTCGCGGCGCCCTTTTTTCGTCTGCGCCAGATCCGGGTCCACCGGCGGCCCGACGGGCATACAGTCGGTCCAACCCCGACACCGGCGCTCCGGCGCCCCCGCCCGATGGACCGATTCGACGCGATGCGCGCCTTCGTGCGCGTGGTCGACAGCGGCAGCTTCACGCAGGCCGCGCGCCAGCTCGGCCTGCACAAGGCCACCGTCAGCCAGCAGGTGATGGCGCTGGAGGCGATGCTCGGAACGCGGCTGCTGACGCGCACGACACGCTCGGTCGCACCGACCGCCGAGGGCCTGGCCTACCACCGACGGGCGTGCACGATCCTGCAGCAGATCGACGAAGCCGAGACCGAACTGCGCCACGGCGGCCACGCGATCCAGGGCCACCTGCGCGTCGACGTGCCGGTGGCCGTCGGCCGGCTGGTGTTGGCGCCCGCGATGCGCGAGTTTCTCGACCGGCACCCCGGCCTCGACGTCGAGCTCGGCTGCAACGACCGTGTCGTCGACCTCGTCGGTGGCGGCATCGACTGCGCGCTGCGCGGCGGCGAACTGCCGGACTCCAGCCTCGTCGCCCGGCGCATCGGCCAGCTGCGCTTCGTGCTCTGCGCGGCGCCGCGCTACATCGACGAACACGGCCTGCCGCAGACGCCCGAGGCGCTGGCCGGGCACCAGCAGGTCGGCTACCTCAGCGGCGCCACCGGCGAGCTGCGGCCGCTGCGTCTGCAGCGCGAGGGCCGCACGGTCGAAGCCGGACTGCCGGCGCGACTCGTGACCACCGACAGCGGCGCCGCGCTGAGCGCCGCGCTCGACGGCCTGGGGCTGGTGCAGCTGGCTGAGTTCGTCGCCGCGCACCACCTCGCCAGCGGCGCGCTGGTGCGCGTGCTGCCGGGCTGGATGAGCCCGTCGCTGCCGATCCACTGGGTGACGCCGACGGCACGCCAACGCCCGGCACGGGTGCAGGCGTTCATCGACTGGGCACAGTCGCTGCTGTCGCGCCGGCTCGGCGCCGGGCTGGAGCCGGCCTAGCTCCGCGTGCTGCCCGGCGCGCACCAGGACGCCAGGTCGTCTTCGGCGCGCTCGACGGCGCAGCCCCAGTCCAGCGGCTGGTCCTGCACATAGCGTTTGCCCAGGCGCCAGGCGAGTTCGGCGTGCGCCAACTCGACGCCCATGTAGAAGGCATGCGCCGCGTCGCCTTCCAGCCCCAGCCGCGGCCAGAGCTCGAAAGCGCCGGTGCCGTGGCGCAGGCCGTCGCGGTTGTAGACGTGCAGACCGTCGTGCGCGACCTGGACACGGAAGTTCGGGTCGCGCACCTGCGCCGCGGTGGCGGCGATCTCCTGCGGCGTGTCCGGGAACGGGTCGCGTGCGTGCACCGTGCACAAGGCCGACGACAGGTTCTTCGGCGGCGTCTTCTCGCGCGCCGCGGCGGTCATGATGCGGCGCGCCCAGTCGGCTTCCTTGATCGCACGCCGGGCGTGGCGGCTGACCTGGGTCGTCAGCACCGCGGCCACGTCGAGTTCGGCGGCGATGCCGAACAGCAGCGCGTTGATGCCGCTGGTGTCGGCCTCGGTCAGCTCGGTCAGGTTGCCGACGCCCATCAGGATCGGCGCCGCCGGGAAACGCTGGCGCAGCGCGTGGTAGCGCACGATGGACACGGTGAAGCCGAACGGGATCGGGTCGAGGATGGGGTCGGCCAGAAAGGCCCGCCCGCGTGCGGACAAGGCTTCGACGGCAGCGAACAGCGAGGCCTCGTCCTGCGGCGTGCGCGGGATCAGCACCGGCGTCGACTTCACCTCGTCGGCGATCCACAGCGTGTCGAGGTTCAGGCTGAGCAGGTAGTCGGCCCCGGCGCGGCCGGCGCGCAGCAGTTCGTCGGGGTCGGTGGAGTCGACGCTGACCTCCAGCCCCTCGCCCTTCAGCATGCGCACGACGTCTTCGAGGTGCGGGAACGGCGTCGCCGGCAGGCAGCCGATGTCGATGACGTCGGCGCCCTGGCGCACGAAGGCCAGCGCCCGTTCGGCGATGTCTTCGAGCGACAGCCGCGGCGCGTCGATGATCTCGGCGAAGATGCGCGGCCCGGTCGCGCTCAGGTCCACCGGCTTGGCGGCGCGGTTGAAGAAACGCGGCAGGTCCTTCAACTCCTCGGGGCCACGCTGCACCGGGATGCCGTAGTGCTCGGCCAGCGGCTCCAGCTCGCCGCGGCAGCGGCCGGGCACCAGGATGCGCTGCGCGTCCACCGGCGCGGCGACACGGCGGCGGATCAGGTCGGCCGTCATCAGCGCCGCCACCTGCAGGCCGATCTCGCGTACCTCCCAGGTGAACGGCGGGTCGGCGATGCCGTCGAGCACACGCTCGAGTTGCGGCTGGGCCAGCCGGCCCGTCAAAAAGACAATGTGTTCCATGCCCGGGACAGTGGTGTCGGCGGCACGCCGGGCCGGAAGGCCGCGGTCATGCAGGCCCACCGAGGCCGCGCGCTCGTCGACGAGCCCACGGCACGGATGACCATGGCGCCGTCATGCAAGCCCGGTGCCTGCTGCCGCGACGGGCGGCCGCGGCTCAGAACAGCAGCCAGAACTTGCGCAGCCAGCCGGGTGCACGCGGCGCGGGACGGTAGGTCTGGCGGTACTGGGCGGCGGTCGACATGGGGGTCTCCTGAGGCTTTCGACTACTGTATATCCGTACAGATCCACATGCAAGACTTCAACCGTCGTCGTTGGCCGCACGCTGGCCGGCCGGCGCGGCCAGCGGCGGCATCGCGTCGAGCAGGGCGTCGAGTTCGTCGACCAGGCGCCGGCGGCGCTCGCCGTCCCAGGCTGCGGCAGCGGCCGCCAGACAGCCGGTGTCGAGCATCTCCATCGCCTCGGCCAGCGCCCGCCGCCCCGAAGCGCTGAGCCACACCTGCAGGCGCCGCGGGTCCTGCCGGTCGGGCTGGCGCGACAGCAGGCCGCCGGCCTCGAGCATCGCGACCCGCGCGCTGACGGTGGACTGCGGCCGCTCCAGTTGGCGGGCAAGCTCCGCCAGCGTCGCCGGGCCGGTCTGCGCCAGGTGCAGCAGCAGTTCCACCGCGTCGGGCGCGAGGCTGTCGCGGCCCTGGTCGGAGCGCCGCGACGCGCGCAGCGACAGCTCGCGGTACAGCAGGCCGAGCCGGCGGGCGAAGGTCTGGCTGTCCACCGTGCAAGACTCCCGGCGCGCGCGCCGCGCCCTCAGAGATCGATCTTGCCGATGTTGTCCAGCAGGAAGGGCTGGACGCGTGCGCCGACGGCGGCCTGGATCGCCTCCAGGCGTTCGTAGCCGATGTCGAGCTGGCCTTCGGCCGCCCGCAGCCGGGCGTGTTCTGAGGCGAGCTTGAAGAACAGCACCTGGGTGATCTCCTTGCGGGCCTCGATCGCCAGGGCCACCAGCTTGACCTTGACGGTGGCGGCCGCGTCGTCGGCGTCGACCGAACCGAGCTGGAACTTGGCGCCGCCGACGTGCGTGCTGCTGCGGTCGAAGATCGTGATCCAGGGGCTGGAGCTGTCCATTTCCTGCAGGCCCTTGAGCACCGAGATCACCAGCGAGCCCGCCGCCAGCGCCGCGCCGCCCAGCGCGGCGGTCAGCACCGGCACGATGGCCTGGTGCACGTCGGCGTTGTCGTCGCCGACGGCGGTGTCCTTGAACTCCATCGACAGCGTCGTCCAGCCGACGTTCTGCAGCACCTCGACGTACTTGGCGTACCAGGCCATCACGTCCTTGCTGTCGGCGCTGGCCTTGTTGGCCGCGAGCTGGGCCAGCAGCAGACAGTCGGCGACCGCAGCCCGCTGGGCGGGCCTGACGCTGGACTGGAACTCGGCCAGCTGGGCGCCGACCGCGGCGACCTCCTGGCCGCTGCCGAAAGCGGGCGCGGCGGGCACCTCGCCACCGCGCGTGACGCGGTGCCGGGCCTCGGGGAGCGCGAGTTCGCGCACGTACTGGAGGGGATCGCGTGACATGGCAGCCTCCTCTGGCCCGGCGCGCAGCGGCCGGCGCCGCCAGCCTACGCCGCCGCGGCGCGCGCGGGCAGCGAATAGCCTAGGGATATCCCGGCCTCAGCCGGCACTCCCGGCGCGGCGCACCAAGTCGAAGCGCAAGCCGCTGGCGCCCTCGCCCCGCCCCGTCGTCTTGCTGCGGCCGATCCACAGCAGCGCCCGGCCCGAGGCGTCGCGCGCGTAGTTGAAGGCGCGCCGGACTTCGACGCCGTCGCGCGGCACCTCCTCGTCTTCCAGGCGCAGGAAGTCGGTGGTGAACAGCGAGGCCGCGTCGGCCGGCGTCGTGCGCAGGATTTCGCCGCGCGGATGGAACATGAAACCCTGCAGCCCGGCCTGCTCGGGCTGGGCTTCGACGAAAGGCGCCGCGCGCAGCCGCTGGACGACGGCCGCGAGCTCGGCGTTGCGCGGCTCGGCCAGCCGCGCGGCGTCGACCTGCAGATGCTGCACGACGACGCCTCGCTGCAGCTGGATCGACCAGTTCGCCGGCGTCGCGCCGGCACGCTTGACCGGCAGGAACGGGATCCAGTTCGCCGCCACCGGCGTCTGCAGCTGATGGCGCAGCGGCGCACCCGGCGCCGGCACCGCGCCCAGCGGCGGGCGCAGCGTCTGCGTCGTCGCCAGGCGTGTGCTCTCGAAGCGCCGGTCCAGCGGCTCGCCCGACGTGCCCTGCACGCGTTTCTCGATCGCCCAGGCTAGGTTGGCCATCTCGTCGCGCATCAGCACCACGTGCTCCAGCGCCGGGCCTTCCTGGGCGTGCAGCGCCGGGCACAGGAACAGGCAGTCCTCCAGCCGCGCGCGCGGCGCCCCGGCCGCGTGCACCGACATCTCGAACATCGTCCACTGCGAGCCGTCGAGGTTGCGCGCCGGCGGGATAGCCACCTCGATGCCGAAGTTGTCGCGCACGAAGAACTCGGCGACCTTGTACAGCGCGTTGACCGGCAGGGTCACAGGCAGCACGTACCAGTTGTTGCCGAAGACCAGCGCGTACTCCAGCAGCACCAGGCGGGCGAGATCGCTCTTGGCCGCACCCATGGCGCCGAAGTTGATGCGGCCGTCCTCGAACTCCCAGTAGCGGTCGGCCGGCATGCCGGGGTAGCGCGCCATCGCCGGCATCGGCGGGCGCGCCGGGCGCCAGTCGATCGCCGCGGCGCCGGCCACGGCCAGGCCGGGCTGCATCACCGAGGCGACGACGAAGTCGTCCCAGTCCAGCCGGCCGTCGACGTATTCGTCGGCCTCCAGCCGCAGTTCGGGCTGCACGCCTTCGCTGGCGAGCGCGAAGCCGTACTCCAGCCGCTGCGGATTCCAGTACGGGCTGGCGCCGCTGTCGCTGCGCGGGTCCAGCGCCAGTTCGTCGACCCAGCGCAGCCAGCGCTTCAGCACGTCAACCACCGAAGGCGGATCGGCGATGCCGAGCGCGGCGACGAAGCCCTCGGCGTCGTCGGCCACCGCTGCCCCGAACGCGGTGGCCAGCACGTGCGCGTCGACCGAACGGCCGTGCAGCAGCCGGTGCCAGACGAAGCCGGCGTTGTCGGCCGCCGGGTCCGACGGCGCGGCAATCGCCGCCGGGAAGGCGGCGAGCAGCGGCGCCACCGCGTCGGCGCGGCCGGCGGCGCGCAGCAGGCGCAAGAGCTGCTGCCCGGCCTGGGCGTTGAGCTTCGGGTGCGCGGCCAGCACACGTTCCTGCTCGACCATCGCCTCCAGCGGCGATGCACCCTCGGGCAGCGCCGTCGCGGGTACCGCGCCGGCCGGGTGCAGCAGGCGGCGCATCGGCACGCCCTGCACCCGCAGCCGCGCGCCGATCGGGCTGCCGGCGTCCTCGCCCTGCAGCTCGTTGAACTGCCACTGGCGCGCCAGCAACCACAGCGGGTCGGCCACCGGCGCCTGCAGCCCCAGGCCGACGTCGTCGGCGGTCGGCAGCGGTTCCAGCCGCGACCAGGTGGTCGCCGACGGATTCGGGCGGATCGCCTTCAGGTCGACGGCCACCACCTTGGCCGCCATCGCGGAGACCTTCAGCACCATCGTCGGGCTCCTTCGTGCGCCACGCGCCTCATTCGCTGGCCACCAGCTTGCCGGCGGCCATCGTCATCACGCTGCGCGCCGAGTGCTCGCCGTAGGCCGCACGCAGCGCGGCAAGGTTCCTCTCCAGCATCGCGGCGAAGTCGACCGAGGGCACGTCGCGGCGGAAGTTGTTCGACAGCATCAGCCCCGGCAGCAGGTTGCCCAGGCCGTGCAGGTCCTGCGGCCGCACGGCGCGCAGACGCGCCAGGGCGAGCGCCTCGTCGACGACGGCCAGCAGTTCGTCCAGCGTCCACTGCTCGGCCGCCGGGTCCGAAGGCACGGCCAGCAGCATCGTCTGCGGTGCGCGCGCACCGGGGGCGTCGAAGTGGAAGGACAGCCCCGTCGTCTCCTCGGTCGACGGGATGGTCTCGCTCCATTCGTCGACGAACAGGCCGGCGAAGCCGCTGTCCGGCGCCACGGCCTGCAGGCTGCCAGGCGCGTAGGCGGCGACGGCGACGACGCCGCGCAGATCGTCGCCTTCGGCCGGCGGCAGCGCGCCCCAGCGCCGCACCGGCGTGACGCCCGGCGCCCCCATCTGCACGAGCTGGAAGTCGCCGCCGTCGAGCGCGAGGCCACGCGCCTCGGCCGCGCTCAGCACGTCGGCCAGGCGGCCGGCGCCTTCGTGCACGCAGCCCAGCTTGGGCAGCCAGCCGGCGATCGCGAGTTCGTCGCCGTCGAGCAGCGTCGCGCGTTCGGCCAGCGAGGCCGCCACCTCGCCGGCGTAGTCGCCGAGCGTGAACACCGGCAGCACCGGGAACGCGGCGCCGAAGATCGCGCGCACCCGTGCGACCGTCTTGCGCACCTGCTCGGCCAGGCCGTCGCCGGCCTCGGCCGCGGGAGCGGCGTCCAGGCGGGCCTGCATCTCGGCGTGCAGCGCCCGGGCCCGGGCGCGCGCCGCAGCGACGCTGTCGGGCGCCGGGCCGGCGGCGCCCGCGGGCTCGGTGGCCGTGGCGCTGCGCCAGCCCAGCGCCGCGGCGTCGGCCAGCGCGGCGTGCAGCGCGGCCAGCATCGCCTTCGTGTCGGGCGCCGCCGGGTCCAGCGACTCGGCGTCGTCGGGCGGCGCCGCGGCCGCGACACCGAGCGCGCCCAGCACCTGCAGGGCGCGGGTCTCGGCAGGCGCCAGCCTCGCCTGCAGTTCGGCGAGGTCGACGCCGGCCTCGTCGCCGTGGGCGAGCAGCGCATCGCGTTCGACGCCGTCGCGCGCCAGCACCATGTCCATGCGGCGCAGCGCCCTCGCCTTCTCCAGCAGCTGGCGCAGCAGCCAGCAGAAGGACTCGAACTCGACCAGCCCGGCGCTGCCCGCCGGCGCGTCGGCCGGGGCGTCGGCCTCGAGCACGATCGTCAGGCGCTCGGCGTCGGCGCCGAAGGCGGCGCGCGCCTTGGCCGCCAGCACGGCGGCCAGCGCCTCCTGCACGCGGCTCTGGCCGCCGTGCTGCTGCGGCTCGCCGCCCAGCACCAGCGACAGCGGCGACAGCCCCAGTTCGTCGATGCCGGCCTGCAGGCGTTCGTCGCGCGGCACCCAGCGCCAGCCCGGGCGGCCGTCGTAGAGCTCGCCGCTGGGCACACGCTCGACCAGCCGGGCGTCGAAGCGCCAGCGTGCCGGAGCGCCCAGCAGCCGCGCCAGCCAGGCGTTGAGCCGCGGCTCGACCTGCGCCTGCAGGTCTTCCAGCGCCGCCCACTCGCCAGCGTCGCGGCCCCCTAGCACGACGGCCACACGCTGCGTGTAGCCGCGTGTCGACCGCGGCGTGCGCGTGACGCGCGGCTCGGGCGGCCGCGTCTGCTTGTCCAGCGCCGACATCGCCGCCGCCGAGCCGTCGAGGTTGCCGCCGACCAGCTGGTGCACGCTCTCGCTGACCAGCAGGTCGGAGACCGCGTCGACCAGATCGGCGAGATCGTCGACGAAGGCCATCGCCTGCTGGTGATCGGCCGCACGCACGGCGGCCGGGCGCACCGCGTCGGCGCCCTGCTCGCGCACTTCGGTGGCCAGTCGCAGGCCGTCGACGACGTCGCGTGCGCCGATGTCCTCGCCGGTCTCCGGCGCGTTGCCGGTCGGGCGGTACGGGAAGCGGCGGCGGTACTCCAGGATGTGCTGCGACAGGTCGTGGTCACGCAGCGCACGCTCGAAGCGGTAGCCCAGCAGCGCCGCCAGCGCCTGGCCGTTGGCCACGCCTTCGAGCAGGCGCTTGGCGCGTTTGACACGCTGCGAACGCAGGTCGATGTCAAAGGCGTGCTCGGCGTGTTCGCGGTTGGCCAGGTGGCCGCTGCGCAGCACCGCGGCGGTCGTCGCCTGGTGCAGCGACGGGGCGTGCACGTAGCCCATGCTGTCGGCCAGGCGCTGGTCGCGCAGCTGGCCGTCGGGCCGCAGGCCCTCGACGACGCCGAACGCACCGAGATGCAGCCCGCGTGGCGTGCGCTCGCGCAGCCCGTCCAGGCGCTTGGTCGCCAGCGAGGTGATCCAGGCGTCGAGCCGGAAGGCGGCCGCATCCAGCGTCGTGCGCAGCGCGTGGTCGAGCTCGCCGACGCTGCGCTGCTGCAGGAAGGCGAGGCTGTCGCGGAAGCTAGCGATGTTGTGCAGCGCCTCTGGCCAGCCGGCGACGGCGCCGCCCAGCCGCGCGCCGATGTACTGGCCGACCGACTGATCGCCGGTCGTGCCGATCAGCCGCAGCCCCATCAGCGCGCCGGCGTGGCCGAGCTGGAACTGGTCGCCGACCAGCGTCGCGTGGTCGACACCGACGTACTCGGCCGGGCGCAGGCGCAGCGCCGCGGCCTTGGCCGCCGGCGACAGCAGCGTCTGCGTCTGCAGGTGGCCGTAGAACAGGCGCCGGCCGCTGGCCAGCACCTCCTCGTCGGCGGCGAAGGCCAGCAGCGCCTCCAGCAGGCTGTCGGCGTCCTGCATCGCGACCAGCGCCGCGCGCGGGTCCTGGCCGGCGCTGGACAGCAGCTCGATCAGCGAAGCCAGGTAGTCGCGTGCCAGCCGCGCCGCCGGCGCCAGCTCCTGCTTCGGGTTGGCCGGGTCGCGCTGCACCCAGGCCACGGCGTCCAGCGAGTGCGCCTTGGGGCGCACGGCGCACAGCGCGATGAAGGGCATCAGCCGCGGCCAGCGGTCCAGCAGGTCGGCGACCATGAAGGCGTTGAGCAGGCGCTGCGACGCCGCGACGTCCTTCAGGTCGGCGTAGGTCTCCACCGCCGCCGGCCCGGCGACCTGCAGGAAGCGTTTGGCCACCGACCAGGGCTGCATCGCCAGCACCTGGTGCAGCGTCTCGGCGTCGGCGGTCTTCATCGTCGGCACACGCGGCACCGCGGCCTGCCAGAAACCGCGCAACCAGCCGAGCACGGCGTGCAGCTCGCGCTCCAGCGCCGAGTCGGGCCGCGGCCGGTAGCCGCGCGCGCAGACCGGCAGCAGGCCATAGGGCTGGCGGCCGATGCGCAGCGCCGACAGCGGTCCGCCGGGCCGCAGGAAGCGCACGGCATGCGCGCGCAGCGTCTCGATGGCCTCGTCGTCGATCAGGCTCTCGGCGTCCTGCACCGGGTTCCAGAAATAGCGCAGCGTGTAGCCCAGGGTCGCGCTCCACAGCGCGTTGACCATGTGGCCGGAGCTCGCGCCTTCCTGCAGCGCAGCGCCGGGCGCACGCGTGGCGTCGAAGCCGATGCCGCCTTCGGGCACCGGCGGCAGCCCCAGCAGCAGCTGCAGCCGGGCGCCGGCGCCGGCCAGTTCGTCGGGCGGCACCGGCACGGCCTCGGCCGCTGGCGCCTGCGCGGCGGCCTCGGCCTGCGCCTGGGCTGCCACCGGGTCCAGCGCCGCGGCTAGGTCGCGGCCGTCGGCGGCGAACCCGGCGCGCGCGCTGCCGGTGTTGTTGGTCGGCGTGCCCTGGGCGACGAAGGCCAGGCCCTGGCCGTGTTGGTGGTTGTGCAGCAGGTCGGCGACCAGCGCCGCGGCGGTCTCGGGCGTCTGCGTCCAGTCGACGCCGATCACGACCAGCCGGTCCAGCCCCTGCAGCAGCGTCGCGCCGGCCTTCAGGTCGGGGGCGGTGACGGTGATCGCCATGCCGGCCTCTTCGGCGGCGGCGTAGTCGACCAGCCAGGCGCGGTCGCCGGCGAACGGGTCCCAGGCCTCGGGCTCGGGCGGCGCCAGCAGCGGGTCGAACAGCGGCGACATCGGCAGCACGTCGGCCACCACACGCCCCCATTTGCGCAGCACCTCGACACCGCCGCGCCAGCCGACGGCGACGAAGCGGTCGGGCAAGGCGGCGGCCGTCTGCTCGCGCGCCTGGCCGGCGGAGCGCGGGATCGCCTCGTCGTCGAAGCTCGGTGCAGCGTCGGTGCCCAGCGCCGCGAGATTCAGCGGCACGACGGCGCGCACCAGATAGGCCGCGCGCATCGGCCCATAGGGCAGCGACAGCTCCTTCCACGGCGACGCGCTGTCGGCCGGCGAGGCGAAACGCTGCGCCCAGTAGCGCTGCACGGCGACCAGCTCCTGCGGCGTCAGCCCCGGGTCATGCTGATAGGCGTGCACGACGTCGGGATAGATGCGGATCATCAGCCGCGTCGTGGCGTCGTCGTAGCGCGTCTGGATGGCCACCGGCATCAGCAGCACCGGGTGGGCGGCGTCCAGCGCCTGGACCATCGTCGCCGGATCGCGCTGCGCCAGCAGCGTGTCGGACAGGCTGCCGATCGACTGCAGCCGATCGCGCAGGCCGGCGTCGCCGCCGCGCGCCGACACCGTGAGCTGCTCGACTCGTGCGGCAGCCTGGGCCAGCGTGTGTTCGTCGGCACCGCCGCGGCGCAGCCGGTCGAGCTCGCGCTGCGCCGCGTCCAGCTCGGCACGCACGCGGCGCTGCGCGTCGCGCAAGCGCGCGTACTCGGCGCGTGCGCCGGCGATCGCTTCACGGTTCAGGTCGAGCACGGGCATGGGGGCTCCTGGAGGCGTGTGCCGCGTTTCAGGTCGCGAGGTCCGGTCCTTCCCAGTAGGCGCGGAACGGCTCCTGCAGCAGGGCCTGGGCGATCTCGGCTGCGGTCGGCGTCGCCGTCAGCCCCGGGAAGGACGCGAACGGCCGCTCGGCTGGCGTGGACAAGGCGGCCAGCGCGCCGATCGACAGATGCTGGCCGGCCTCGACCTTCAGCTGCGACCACGACAGCGTCTTCCACGGGCTGAAGCCCGCCGCGCGCAGCGCCTGGAAGGCCGGCGTCGCGGCGGCGCCCAGCGCGAACTGCTCGCGCGCCCAGGCCAGCGCGGCGCGTGGCCGGGTGCCGATCTTCGGTGCACCGGCATCGGGCGGCGGCACCGGCACGTCGAAGCCGAAACGCGGCTCGCCCATCGGCTCCTCGACGACGAAACACCAGTCGGCTATGTCGGCCTTGTCGATGTCGAAGCCGAAGAAGGTGATGTCCGGGGCGATGAAACCCGAGAACACCGGGGTCTGCACGTCGGCGGCGCTCGGCGGGCGGCCGTCGGCGCCTTTCAGCAGCTTGCTGGCGTCGGGGCCGGCGTTCTTCACGCGGCGCCAGGCGTAGATCGCGGCGTTGGGGTAGCGCAGCAGCAGCCGGCCCTTGACCAGCAGCGCGACGCGGTCGGGGTCGGCGATGTTGCTGTCGCCGCGCTCGCCCAGCGGCTGACGGCCCCAGAGGTGGATCGGGTCCATGTCGGGCAGGTGTTCGATGCGGCCGTCGGCACCGGCGCCCAGGCGGTGCCAGAAGCGCTGGAACGGCGTGCCGCGCAGGTCGGTCGGGAAGCCGCGCCACAGCAGCTCGCGGTTCATCTCGTGGTTGGCGCCGACCATGAAGGCGTCGATGAAGTACTGGTTGACCTGCACCAGCATGATCAGGTCGGGCGGCAGCTGGCCGATGCCGGGCATGAAGGCTTCCGGGTCGTGCTCGGCGAGCGCGCGGTACATCGGCTCGAGCAGGTGCGGGAAGGCCATCACGCGGTCCAGCAGCGGCGCGATCGTGTATCGCAGCCGCGCCGCCGCGGCGCCGGCCGGCAGGAAGGCGGCGACGTACGGGCTGGTGCTGCCGATCGGCGCGCCGGCCAGCGAGAGCTGCGACTGCAGCCGGGCGCGCAGCGTCAGCTCGGGCCGGGTGCGCGCGCGCAGCACCTGCGCCGCCTGCGCCAGCGGAAAGTCGACCGGTTCGACACGCACGCGCATCGCCGCGAACGGCTCGCGCCAGGCGCGCTGCACGCCGCGTGTGGCCTCGGCGAACGCCTTCAGCACCGCACGCTGGCGCAGCGCCGGGGGCAGCGTGACGCTGACGACACCACGATCGGGAGGCGCCTCGCCCAGGCGCGTGATCTCCAGCGTCTCGCTGACGCCGAAACGCACGCCGCTGTTGCCGCCCTGCAGGTCGAAGGCGTTGGGCGGCAGGCTGGCCAAGAGGCCGAGGTTGCCGTAGCTGCGGGCGTCGGCCGCCGGCATCGAGCCCAGCGCCAGGCCGCCGACGGCGCGCCGTACCGCGGCCCCGGCCGGCTGCGCCGTGCCGCGGTCGACGAAGCGCTGCAGCGGCTGGTCGACACGCACGCTGCCGCTGCGCGCGTCGATGCGCAGCGCGCTGAACTGCAGCGCCGTGCCCTGGGTCTGCGCCTCGACGAGCAGGCCTTCGACGCCGCGCCGCCCCAGCGCCTCGACCTGCGCGGCGACGAAGCCCAGGTCCGCCGGCCCCAGCCCGCTGGCGGCGCCGGCCAGGGCGGCGAAACGCTCGACGTGCACGTCGGTGAAGACACCCCGCGACTGGCCGGCGCGGATGCGCGGCAGCGGCACGCCGCCACGTTCGACGACGGCGCGCGTCGCCGCGCCGGCGGCCAGCGCGGCGCGCACCCGGCCGGCGGTGGGGGCGATGCGCAGGCCGCGGCCGCCGAGCTCGACACGCGCGTCGTCGGCCGCCGGCAGCGCGACGCCGTCGAACAGCCGCGTGCCGGCGACGCCGTCGGCGAGGAAGGCATTGACCTCGAAGGCCGCCGGCTTGCGTGTCGCCTCAGCCATCGTGCCGACGTAGCGCGTGGCCAGCGCCGGCAAGCTGCGCAGCCCCTCGCCGCGCATCGCCGCCAGCCGTAACGCCCGGCGCTGCGGGCTGAGGCCGCGCCGCAGCGCGCCGTCGACCATCGCCGCCGGCAGGCTGGAGCGCTCGATCTGGCCGCCGAGCGAGGCCGTCTTGCCGTCGACGCGATAGGCCACCGCGCCCGACGGCAGCACGGCCTCGATGCGCGCCAGCGCCGGGCCGGCGAGCTGCAGCAGGCGCTCGGGCGGCAGCGGGTCGAAGTGGCGGGCCTTCAAGGCGCGCTGCACCTCGATCGCCAGGCGTGTGAAGTTGAGCAGCTGCGCGGCCTCGCGGATCGTGCCGACCTGGTCCCAGCAGGCGTCGACATAGTCCTCCTGGTAACGCCGCACGACCTCGGCGCCATAGCCGGCGGCGGCGCGGTAACGCGGGTTCAGGTTCAGCCCGGCCAGCCACCAGCCGGGTTCGTCGGCCGGCGTCACCGAATGGCGGCGTGCGTGCCAGGCGCCGTACAGCGGCGGCTTGACCTCCTGGCGACGCACGCGGCCATCGGCCTCGTCTTCGACCGGGTTGTCGACCTGCGCGGCCGGCGTGTCGACGATCGCCGCCAGGCTGGCGGCGTGTTCGGGCGCCGGCGGCGCGCCGGGCGTGTAGCCCAGCGGCACCAGCGCGCCTTCCACCGTCGTCAGCTGCGCCGGCGCGTCGCCGTCGAGCAGCGGGTCGACGCTCATCGGCGAGGTGCCGACGCTGCCCAGCAGCGCGCTCATCGCCGGATCGTTCTTCCACTTGCGCGGGCTACGCAGCCGACGCGCCAGCGATTCGAAGTCGCCTTGCGCCCCGGTCGAGAACTCCCAGTGGTGATAGACCGGCAGCACGACGTCGGCAGCCGCCTGGATGTTCCAGGCCGGCTCCAGCTGGGTCGGCGGCGTGTTGCCGGCCTGCCCCAGCCCACGCAGCCGGCCGGGCTCGAAGGCCGGCACGACGCAGGCGACGTAGTCGGTGTCCGGCGCCAGCCGGCGCGGGCAGACCAGGCGCGAGACGTTGGAGCGCGGGTCGCCCTGCAGGTCGGCGCGGATGCCGTCGACGTCGCCCGCGGCATGCGCGCTGACCACCTGCGCATGCGCCCAGGACCAGGATTCGGCCAGCGGCGGCAGTTCCTCGGCGACGTGCTCGGCCGGCACGCGGATCTGCGGCAGCGGCGCCTGGCCTTGCAGGCGCGGGCGGCCGCAGCGGTCGCGCCGCAGCACGACGAGCACCAGCCAGGGCCGCAGCCGGTCGTCGGCGTTGGCCAGCGCCGGCGTCAGCACCCACGGCAGGTCGGGCGGGTCGAACTCGACGATCGCCAGGTAGTTGGGTTCGAAGTTGGTCGTGCCCGGCCGCGGATCGGTGCGCACGACCAGGCGCGTGTCCAGGCCGACGACGTCGCCCGGGCCGTAGAGCTGCACGTGCAGCGGCGCGACCGGCCCGCCGTCCGGGGCCCCGGCCAGGTTGATGCCGATGGTCGCGCGGCCGCGCGCCGGCAGCTCGCCCAACTGATCGACGGTGTCGAGCGCGACGCCGAGCCCGCGCCGGACCCAGGGCAGGAACTGATAGCAGATGGCCATCGTGCGGGCTCCGTCAGAACGCGGTCTCGAACTGCTCGACGACCAGCGCGCCGGCAGCGGCGTCCTCGGCGTGGAAGTACGAACTCGCCGCCAGGCCGCCGAGCGGGCGCGCGGCCAGGGTGCCCAGGCCGGCGTCCAGCGCCGCCAGCGGCGGCGGGTTGACACCCAGCTTCACCTCGTCGGCCGGCGACAGCGAACGTTTGCGGCGCAGCGGCGAGCGCCCGGCGGCACCGAGCTCCAGCGCCCACTGGCGATGGGCTTCCAGCGACAGTCCGGGCATCGCGAGGCGGCCGTCGCTCTTGTCGATCGACAGGTTGACCTCCTCGTAGTCGAAGACCTCGGAGACGGCCGCGCCAAAGCGGTACTGGCGATTTCCGATCTCGAAGCCCGAGGTGAAACGGTCGAACGAAGGTTTGCCGAGCAGATCGTCCTGGTTCATCTCCAGGAACTGGGCCGCCGGGAACGGATCGGCCAGCGTGCGGTCGGGCGGCCGCTTGTCGCCGTTGAAATCCAGCGTCTCGACGGCGATCTCGCGCGGGCCGTCGATCGCATCCGAGCCCAGCTTGTCCAGGCGCTTGGCCAGCGGCAGGCGCTTCTGCACGAACTGCAGCACCGCGTTCGGATGCGCGATCAGCGCCGCCGGCTCGCCGGGCGGCACTTGCGGCTTGGCGAAGCTGGCGAAGGCGTCGCCGTCCTGCGCGAGCTGCGCCGACCAGTTGCCCAGGTTCTCGAGCTCGGGCCGCAGCGCGTCGGCCAGGCGCACGCGGCGCACGATGGTCTCGCGGTCCTCGCCCCACTCTTCGTCGACGTGGAAGCCGAAGTCCGGCAGCGGCCACGGCGTGTGCACCTCGGCGCGGCCGACGATGTGCCAGCGCCCCGGCCCGGCCAGCAGGCCGTAGATGTCGACGCTGGCGAAGTCGATGCCGAAGACCTCGACGCCGGCGAAGACGTGGATGTCGGTCTCGAAGCGGAACTTCGGCACCAGGTAGACGATGGCGTTGAACTCGAAGCCGCCCTCGAAGCTGGCGATGCCGACGTCGCCCCAGACGCGCAGCGCCGAGCCGCCCTGCACCGTCGCCGAGGTGACGGCGAAATAGCCGTCGAAGCTGATGCCGACGATGCCGATCGAGAACTCGCAGCCCACACGCTGGAACGGGCTCGGCAGCCCCGGCGGCAGGTCGGTGAAACGCGGGTGGAAACCGCCGGCGCTGATCAGGAAGCTCGGCCGGTCGCCGAACACCGCGCGGAAGGCGAACTGTCCGTGCAGCGAGATGAACAGCACGCGCGAGTCGCGCAGCACGCCGTCGAACCAGATCTGCAGCGGGTCGAAGACGACGCCGCCGGCGAAGTCGACCTGCAGCCTCAGGATCGCCAGGCTCTTGTCGACCAGCGGCGGCAGCTGGACGATGACCTGGCCGACGAAGACGATCTGGCTCGGTTCGATCAGCAGCCCGAGGCGCGCGGTGACGAGGCTGGGCGTGCCCCAGCCCAGTTCCAGCATCGGCCCGATGACGAAGCCGCCAGCCTTGAACGGGAAGATCACACGCAGCTGGTTGAACAGCTGCGGCGCGTTGGCCACCGGGTTCTGCGGGAACAGGAAGCTGTCGAGCGAACCGCTGGCCAGGCCGCCGGACAGCACGTCGCGATCGATCGTGTGCTGCACGCCGATCAGCCCACCCAGCCCGGTGAGCGTGAAACCGAAACCGAGCTGGATCGGCGGCAGGTTGGCGGCGATGATCAGCAGCAGCGACCAGCCCTGCGGGTTCTTCGTGCCCAGCAGGCCGATCGCCTTGACGCCGATCTGCATCAGGCGGATGTCGAGGATGCCGCCGTACTCGCCACGCTGCGGGTCGAAGAGCAGGAAACCGCCGCCCTTCAACACGCCGGCGTCGATCGCCAGCCCGGCGCCCGACGGCGGCTTGAGCCCCCAGTCGGCGGCGGCCGCGCCGGCCAGCAGGTTCTGCAGGTTCAGCGTCGTGCCCAGGCGGTCGATCGAACCCTGGAACGGCCCGATCTGCACCTGGAACGAGCCCGAGAGCTCGAGCTCGACGCGGTTCAGCCCGTCGGCCTTGCGCAGCTCGAAAGTCAGGAACGGGATCTGCACCGGCGAGTTCGGGATCGCCTCCAGCGGGATCGTCGCGCGCAGGCCGGTGCCGTCCTTCAACCGCAGGCCGCCGGCGCGGTCGGCGACGAGACCGAAGGCCAGCACGACCTCGATCTGGTCGCCGAGGATCGCGCCGAGGAAGGGGTCGTCGCCGACCTTCAGCACCAGGCGGGCGTCCTTCAGGTCGAACTCCAGCCGCGGCTCCAGGTTCTTCAGCACGATGGCGCCGGACAGCTCGCCGATCGCGAAGTGCGTGCCATCGGCCGGCCCCAGGCGCAGCGGCTGGGCGGCATTGCGGCGGCCGAAGACCAGGCCGATCTCGACGGCGCCGCTGAACTCGGGCCGCGGCAGGCTGGCCGGCAGCGGCGCCAGCGGCGGCAAGGCGAAGGCCAGCGCGACCTCGTTGCTGGCCGTCAGGCCGACGACGAAACCGTCGCCGGCCGGCTGTTCGGCCGCCAGCGTGCTGCGCAGCCGCGCGTGCAGCTTGGGCGGCGCGGCGGCGCCGTCCCAGCCGAGCTGCAGCACCAGCTTGCGCGCGGCGTCGGCCGACTTCGCGAGTTCGAACTCCTTGGTCAGCTGCGCCGGCGGCAGCGGGATCGCCGCGGCCGGCAGCGCTGCGGCGGGCATGCCGGCGTCGGCGTCGTCGGCGCCGAAACCGCGGTCGATGACGGTGCCGACGGCCATCAGCGCCAGCGCGACGATGGCCTGCGGCTCGGCGACGGCGGCGTCGGACAGCGTGTTGCCGTCGGGGTTCTCGCCCTTCAGCAGATAGACCAGGCGGCGCGCCGGTGGGCGGTTGTCGGGCTCGTCGGCGTCGCCGGAGACGATCAGCAGCAGCTTGGCCAGCGAATACGCCGACGGCGGCTTGCCCGGGCTGGCGCCGAGCAGGCGGTCGATCTGGCGCACGACCTTGACCAGGTCGCCAAGATCGGCGGCACCGGCCTGCAGGTCGGCCAGCACCTCGCCCAGCGTGCGCAGCGCGGCCAGCGTCTCGCCGGTGACCAGCGTGGCCAGCGCCAGCGACTCGGCGGCCGCGTGCGTCGCGGCAAAGGCCGCCGGATCGACCGTGGCCTCGGTCTTGTCCAGCTGCAGCCCGAGCCGGGTGCGCAGCGCGTCGCCCAGCGGCGTGGCCAGCGCGGGCAGCGGGATCTCCGATTCCAGTTCGGCCACCGCGGCCTTGAACCACTTGAAGGCCCGCAGAAAGACCGTGTCCGCCGTTCCCGCCATGCTGACTTCCTCCGCAGGGAGGACGCACTGTAGGAAGCCGTCCGGGGCGCGTCACCCCCTAGGCAGCGCCGGTCGGGGACGCAAGCGAGGGGGCGCCGGGGCTCAGCGCCGCTGCTCGGCCGCCAGCCGCCCGACGGTGCGCAGCGCCGGCTCGATGCGCGCATCGGCCGGGTGGCCGTAGTTCAGCCGCAGGCAGCGTGCGAAGCGCCGGTCGGCCGAGAACAGGTGGCCCGGCGCCAGGCCGATGTCGTGCGCCGCCGCCTGGCGCTGCAGCAGCAGCGCGTCGACGCCTTCGGGCAGCTCGACCCACAGGAAGTAGCCGCCTTCGGGCCGCGTGACGCGTGTGCCGGCCGGGAAGTGGCGCGCCAGCGCGGCCAGCATGCGCGCCTGGCTGTCGGCCAGCGCCTGGCGCAGCTGGCGCAGGTGGCGGTCGTAGCCGCCGTGCTGCAAGTAGGCGGCCAGCGCCTCCTGCGACGGCATCGCGGTGGTCAGCGTCGTCATCAGCTTCAGGCGCTGCACGGCCTGGGCGAAGCGACCGGCCGCGGCCCAGCCGACGCGGTAACCCGGCGCCAGGCATTTGGAAAACGAGCTGCAGTGCATCACCAGCCCGTCGCGGTCGAAAGCCTTGGCCGGCGGCGGCCGGCGGGCGGCGAAGTGCAGCTCGCCGTAGACGTCGTCCTCGATCAGCGGCACGCCGTGGCGCGCCAGCAGCTCGACCAGCGCGCGTTTGTTCGCCTCGGGCATCAGGCTGCCCAGCGGGTTCTGGAAGCTGGGCATGAACCAGCAGGCCTTGACCGGGTGGCGCTGCAGCACCTCGGCCAGCGAGTCGATCTCGACACCATGGCGCGGGTGCGTAGCGACCTCGACGGCGCGCAGCTGCAGCCGCTCCAGCGCCTGCAGCGCGGCGTAGAAGGTCGGCGACTCGACGGCGACCAGGTCGCCGGGCCGCGTGACGGCCTGCAGGCACAGGTTCAGCGCCTCCATCGCGCCGTCGGTGACGACCAGCTCGCGCGCGTCGACGGCGGTGCCGGCGACGACGTAACGCAGGCCGATCTGGCGGCGCAGCGCTTCGCTGCCGGTGGTCAGCTCCTCGACGATGCGGCCGGCGTCCAGGCGGCGCATCGCCGGCGTCAGCGTGCGTGCCAGCGCGTCCAGCGGGAACAGCGCCGGGCTCGGGAAGGCCGAGCCCAGCGGCACGACGTCGGGCCGGCGTGTCGAGCCGAGCACGTCGAAGACCAGCTCGCTGATCTCGACCTCGGTGGTGCGCGGGCTCGGCGAGGCCGTCGCCGGCTCGGCGGCGCGTGCGGCCACCGGCTCGGCGACGTAGTAGCCCGAACGCGGCCGGGCCTGGATCAGGCCACGCGCCTCGAGCCGGTAATAGGCCTCGAAAACCGTCGCCGGGCTGATGCGCCGGCTGGCGCTGGCCTGGCGCACCGAAGGCAGGCGCTCGCCCGGCCGCAGCGTGCCGCTGCGGATCAGTTCGGCGATCTCTTCTGCATAACGTTCGTAGCGCTTCACTGATCCGGTCCCGGTTGGCAAGCCACTGTAGCGCCGCTGGCAGCGGCCGGGTGCGATGCCCTCGGGCCGGCCATCTGATCCGGTTTTTTGTCTGGCTTCTGAGTCTTATCGGATCAGTTTCGACGCGGCACAGTGCGCTTGACTTCCCGCAAGACCCCATGAGCACACCCGCCCGCGTGATCCCCTTGAAGCCCGTGGCCGCCAATGGCCACACGCCGCTGCTGACGCCGCGGCTGAAGATCCACCCGCGTTCGACCTCCGGCCGCTACACACGCTGGCGCTGGGCGCTGGTCTGGCTGACGCAGGCGGTGTTCTACGGCCTGCCCTGGCTGCCGTGGAACGGCCGGCCGGCGGTGCTGTTCAGCCTGGAGACGCAGCGCTTCTACCTCTTCGACCTGGTGCTGGTACCGCAGGACATGGTGTTCCTCAGCGGGCTGCTGGTGTTCAGCGCGCTGCTGCTGTTCTTCGTCACCGCGCTGGCCGGGCGGCTGTGGTGCGGCTTCGCCTGCCCGCAGACGGTCTACACCGAGATGTTCATCTGGATGGAGGCACGTTTCGAAGGCGAACGTGCGGCGCGCCAGCGGCTGGACGCGGCGCCGTGGGGGCCGGCCAAGCTCGCGCGCCGTGGCGGCAAGCACCTGGCCTGGACGGCGCTGTCGCTGTGGACCGGCATCAGCTTCGTCGCCTGGTTCACGCCGATGCGCGAGCTGCTGCCGGCGCTGCTGGCAGGCAGCGCCGGCTGGTACGCCTTCTGGGCCCTGGTCTACGGCGGCTTCACCTACCTGAACGCCGGGCTGCTGCGCGAGCAGGTCTGCCGCCACATGTGCCCGTACGCGCGCTTCCAGGGTTCGATGCTCGACCCCGACTCGCACGTCGTCGGCTACGACCGCCAGCGCGGCGAACCGCGCGGCCACCACGCCCGCGGCGAGAGCGCCGCCGCACGCGGCCAGGGCGCCTGCGTCGACTGCACGCTGTGCGTGCAGGTCTGCCCGGCCGGCATCGACATCCGCGCCGGGCTGCAGAGCGAGTGCATCAGCTGCGGCGTCTGCGTCGACGCCTGCGATGCGGTGATGGACAAGCTGGGCGACGCGCGCGGGCTGATCCGCTTCGACAGCCAGCGCCGTTTCGACGGCCAGCCGGCGCCGGCGCGGCGCTGGCGCGTGCCGGTCTACGGCGCGCTGCTGCTGGGCGTCGGCACGGCGCTGGCCGCCGGGCTGGCGACCCGCTCGCCGGTGCGTGTGGACCTGATGCGCGACCGCGGCGTGATGGCCCGCGAAGCCGAGCCGGGCTGGGTCGAGAACGTCTACCGCGTGCGCCTAACCAACGCCAGCGAACACGCCTGGCGCCTGCAGGCACGGGTGCAAGGCCTGGACGGCGCCGAGGTACTGGGCGCCGGCGCGATCGAGCTGGCGCCGGCCGGCGAACACACGCTGCCGCTGAGCGTGCGCGCGCCGGCGTCCGAAGGCGGCGAACGCGTGCGGGCGATCCGCCTCGTCTTCGAGCCGGCCGACGGCGCTGCGGGACCGCGGGTCGAGGAGGCCAGCACCTTTCTGATGCCGCGCTGAGCTACGCAGCCCGTCACTCGACCGCCGGAACCCCTAGCGCGTTGAGTGTCGGCGTCGTCATCTGGCCGCTGCGCGGCAGCCCTTTCAGGTTCTGGAAGTACTGCAGTCCGAGCTTGGTGTCGGCGTTCAGTTCGCCGTCGACCGCGCCACCGTACAACCCGAGCTGGCGTAGCGCGATCTGAACGCGCATGACCTGCAGCCGGCGCTTCTCCGGGTTCGACAGCGGCGGGGCCTCCGTCGCCGGCGGTGACGAAACGGCCGGCGACAACGACGATCCCGCACCGTTGCTCTTGCGCTGGCGCGGTTGGGCCGGCTGCACCGAGTTGTCGTAGCGGTTGCTGCTGTCCGCCGGTGTCGTCGGCGCAAAGCTGTCCCCCGACGACGAAGACGGCGGCGTGCTCGGCTCGCGATAACTGCCGCTGCTGCCGGAGTAGTGCGACGAGTGGCTGGCGTGGCTGGAATGCGAGCTGTGGCTGGAGTGCGAACGATGCCCGGCGAACAGGTTGGCGCCGTCCAGGTTCAGCGGCCGCAGCGGCACCGCGGAAGCGTCGTCGCTCGTCACCGGCACGGCTGCGGCCAGGCTGTCGCCGGTTCGGCCGAGCAGCAGCGGCACGCCGGCGAGGAACAGCGCGATGTCCTTGACGAAACGACTCATGTCACTCCTCCTTCGATCGGCCGGATGGCCCCCGGTCTCCAACCCGTCGCATGCCAGGCGAACAGGCCGCAGCAGCGTTCGCGCACCGTGCAGCGCTGGCATTCGGCGAGGTATTGCTGCTTCCAGTCCGAAATGCTGAGGCTGGCCGCCGGCCACAAGCTCTCGGGCAGCGTGCACAGCGGGGTGTTCATCAACACGAACGGGATACGGTAGCGCTGCAGTTCGCGCGTGGCGGCCAGCAGCGTCGCCTCTTCGGCATCGAGGTCGATCTCGCAAAGCTCACGATTGGCCAGCGCGAAGCCGATCGGCTCGCAGGCCATCAGCGCCACCTCGCGCACGAAGGGCAGGTTGCGGCCGACGAAGCGGCAGAGTTCGACGAGCACGTCGAGCACCGGCCGGATCAGCACGATGCGCAGCTGCACCGGCTGGCGATGCACACGCAAAGCCAGCAGGCCGGCAATCGTTTCGTCGAAGGCCCCCGGCGCCTGGACGACGAAGTCGTGCAGGAAGTCGGCCGGACCGTAGAGCGGCAGCAGCCAGCTGATGCGCGGCGGCAGGCCGTCGAGCAGGGCCGACGCGAACGCGGAGTCGCACAAGGCGCGCCCGTTGCTCAGGACCTCGATCGAAGTCGAGGGGAAACGTTCGCCGATCGCCTCCAGCAGCGCCCGCAAGCGCAGGCCCAGCAGCAACGGTTCGCCACCGGTCAGGCCCAGGCTGGCCGGGGCCGTGCGGATCTGACTCAGCACCTCGAAAGCCTGGTCGACCAGCCAGCCGTCGTCCTGCGGCGTCGGCGGCTGTGAACACATCAGGCAGTGGTTGTTGCAGCGGTTGGTCAGCAGCAGCGCGTGATGGCGGTCGCTCTCGCGGAACAGCACCTCGATGCGGGAAGACCGGGCGTCCCGGCGCACGACGTCACCTTCGCACGGGACGTCATCGGCGTTCAGGCGGCGCATCGGCTCGCCTCCTCGTGCTGTGGATGCGCCCAGCGGTGGAACAGGTCGATCAAGTCGGCGTCGGCGGCGTCCAGCCGGCGGAACATCGAGTCGAACAAGCGCTGGTGGCGCTGGCAGTGTTCCGTCGTCGCCGGCGCCACGTCGGGCCGGCCGTGCGCGGCCCAGGCTTCGACCGGGTTCGGCGCGCAGAACAGCTGGTAGGCGCAGCGCTGGCAGTCGGGATGCTCGGCAGTCAGGCTGGCGGCGTGCAAGGCACGCTGGACGTCCGAAGACAGCAAGTCGCTCAAGCGTTCGCCGATGCGGCCCAGGCGCAGCGACGGGTCGCCGGTGGCCGCCAGCATGCGCGCTTCGTCACTGGGGTAGACGTAGCCATCGTGGTTGTAGACGAGCACGCTGGAGCCGGCGCCGCAGGGGCTCTGCAGATCGACAAAACCGCTGTCGAACGGCGACAGCATCTTGTTGAGCAGGATGCCGGCGTAGACCTCGCGCATCGGCACGCCGCGACGGTTCCATTCGATGACGCGGTCCAGGCCACGTTCGTAGAACGCCTCGAAACGTTCGAGCGAATAACCGAGGCGCGCCTGGTTCCGTTTGGCGAAGCCGTAGGAACTCAATGGCCGCAGAAAGACGTCGTGCAGGCCGAGTTCGGCGTATTCGTCGACGATGGCCTCGGGATGCGGCAGCGAGTGCGGCGTTGTCGTCATCAGTGCCGAGACGCAATCCGGGTGAATGCGCTCACGCGCCAGGCGAATGCCGGCCGCGGTGCGCCGGTACGAATCGCGTCCCGGCGTCGGCCGGTTGCGGTCGTGCAGCCAGGCCGGCCCGTCGAGGCTGGTCGACAGGAAGACGCCGTGCTCACGCAGGAAATCGCAGAGCCCGGCATCGAGCTGATGCAGCGTGCTGGCGACGACGAAACGCAGGCGGCGCCCCTCCCCGCGGTTGCGATCGTGAATGCGCCGTATCGCGCGTTCGACGAGGTCGGGGCGCAGCAAGGGGTCGCCGCCCTGGAACTCGATCGTCAGCGTCGGGCTCGTGCTCTCGAACACCGTGTCGCAGGCCGCATCGAGATCGCGTTCGCTAATCGTGAAACCCGCCCCCTCGCGCGAGCGGCTTACCTGGCAGTAGCCGCAGCTGTGCCCGCACTGCAGCGTCGTCACCAGGATGTGCAGCGACGGGCCGGCCAGCACCGTCTCGCGTTTGGCCGCCTGCAGCGAACGCGCCAGTCGATGCATGCCGGGCGAAGGCGCTTTGGCGAGCAGCAGGAAACGCGACTTCAGCGCCGATTGCAGCGGCAAAGGCAGCGACAACGGATCACGCTGGGCAGCCTGCAACTGCGCTGCATTCAGCAGATGGTGGTCGCCGGTACACGAGACGGCGACGAAACGATCGTCCCCCAGTTCCCGCACCGCGACCGGCGCGAACACCGAGGCGTAATAGGACTCGGCGTTCACGATGCCGAGCCGGCAACGCCGCGATGCCACGGTGACGGTTTCCCGGGCCGATCACCGCCGAATGCAGCAGCCGCGATCAAGACCCTTCCGTTCATGGTGACATGATGTCACCAACGGTGAACGGGCCACGCCCCCAGGCCCCGACCTGGGGGGCCGCATCGACCGTCTGCAGCTACAGGACCGGCATCGCCCGCGCCACGATCGCCGCCACATCCACCCCGCGCGGCAGCGTGCCGTACTGGCGTGCGCCGGCGCCGTCCAGGCGCGAGGCGCAGAAGGCGTCGGCCACCGCCGCCGGGGCGTGGCGCACCAGCAGCGAGGCCTGCAGCGCCAGCGCCATGCGGTCGACGAGGCCGCGGGCGCGGTACTCCAGGTCGGAGAGCTCGGCGAACTCGTCCTGCAGCGCCGCGACCCAGTGGTCGAGCCGGCGGTCGGCACCACGCGAGCGCGCCAGTTCGGCGAAGAAGGCGTGCAGCGCCGCCGGCGCCTTCTCGGCGGCGCGCAGCATGTCCAGGCACTGCACGTTGCCGCTGCCTTCCCAGATCGCGTTGACCGGCGCCTCGCGGTACAGGCGCGGGAACGGGCTGTCCTCCATGACCGCGCTGCCGCCGATGCACTCCATCGCTTCGGCGGCGTGAGCGGCCGTGCGCTTGCAGACCCAGTACTTGCCGATCGCCGTGCCCAGGCGCAGCAGCGCCTGCTCGTGGGCGTCGCCGGGGGTGTCCATCGCACGCGCCAGGCGCATCGTCAGCGCCAGCGAGGCTTCGCTCTCCAGCGCCAGGTCGGCGAGCACGTTTTGCATCAGCGGCTGCTCGGCGAGGCGGCGGCCGAAGGCCGAACGCAGCGTGGCGTGATGCAGCGCCAGCGCCGCCGCGGCCCGCTGGCCGGCGCTGGAGCCGACCATGCAGTCGAAACGCGTGCAGGCGACCATCTCGATGATCGTGCGCACGCCGCGGCCTTCGTCGCCGACGCGCCAGGCGAGCGCGCCGCGCAGCTCGGTCTCGCTGCTGGCGTTGGAGACGTTGCCCATCTTGTGTTTCAGCCGCAGCAGCTGCAGCGGGTTCTTCGTGCCGTCGGGCCGCCAGCGCGGCAGCAGGAAACAGGTCAGCCCGCCGGGCGCCTGGGCCAGCACCAGGAAGGCGTCGCACATCGGTGCCGAGACGAAGTACTTGTGGCCGACGAGTTCGTAGACGCCGCCGGCACCGGCCGGCCGCGCCTGCGTCGTGTTGGCGCGCACGTCCGAGCCGCCCTGCTTCTCGGTCATCGCCATGCCGATCGTGACGCCGGCCTTCTGCTCGTCGGGCACGTTGCGCGGGTCGTAGACGCAGGCGGTGATGCGCGGCAGCCAGGCCTCGGCCAGCGCCGGCGTCGTGCGCAGCGTCGGCACCGAGGCGAAGGTCATCGTCACCGGGCAGCCGTGGCCGGCCTCGACCTGGCTCTGCAGGTAGAACATGGCCGCACGCGCGACGTTCGCGCCCGGCCGCGGCGCGGTGTGCGGCGCCGAATGCAGCCCGTGTTCGATCGCCGTGCGCATCAGCGTGTGGTACGCGGGGTGGAAACGCACCAGGTCGACGCGGCGGCCGAAACGGTCATGCGTGTCGAGCTCGGGTGGGTGGCGGTTGGCCTCGGCGCCCAGTTCGCGGTAGGCGGCGGTGCCGGTCAGGCGGCCGAAAGCGCTCAGCTCGTCGTCGGCCCAGGCCGCGCCTTCGCGCACGACGGCTTCGACCAGCGCGGCGTCGGCGCGGTAGGCGTCGTGGTCGGGCAGTTCGGCGCCGACGTTGAAGACCTCGTGGGTCTCGGCCAGCACGCTGTCGTTCGGGTTCATCGGCGGATCTCCTCGGGTTCGGCGGCGCGCGCGGCGCGTGACCGGGCCAGAAAGCCGTGCCAGATCGCCTGGCCGGCGGCATCGAAACGTTCGACGGTGCGCACGTAGCGTGCGCGGGCCTCGGCGTCGACCAGCGGCGCCGGCAGCAACGGGTCGAAGACCAGGCGGCGGATGGCCTCGCCACCGAGCTCGAAGGACTCGCGCGCCGCCTGCTCGGGCGCTAGGCTGGGCGCGGCGTCCAGCCAGGCGGCGAGCAGCGCCGTGCCTTCGCGGTAGCCGGCGTCCAGCGCCGCGCCGTCCCAGAGCGAAGCGGCACGCGTGGCGTCGGCGCCCGACAGCCCGCCGAGCACGAACACCGTGCCGGCGGCAGCACCGGCGGGCAGCAGCGCGGCCAGACGCTCGCGCAGCGCCTCGACGCCGCCGGCCAGGTTGTCGGGCCGCAGGTGCAGGCCACGTTCGAACTCGGCCAGGCCGAGCAGGCCGAAAGCACGCTCACGAGCGCGCAGCGCCGGCCTGTCGCTGCGGCCGGCGGCGCCGACGTGCACCGCCAGCCAGTCGCCGCGCCACGCGACCAGGCGTTCGGGCAGGCGTTTCCAGGCCAGCACCGCGTCGGCCAGCGGCCTTGCCGCGGGTCCGAGCGCGTAGCGCCCGCGTGCCGGCGCCACCAGCATGCCGGCCGCGGCGGCGCGGGTCAGCGCGACGCGCACGGTGTTCTCCGGCAGACCGAAGAGCGCCGCAGCGGCCAGCAGTTCGGGCACCGCCAGCGTCGTGTCGCCGCTGCGTTCGGCACCGAGCAGCAGGCTGAGGATCAGCGATCGCGGGTTGGCGGCCATGCCAGGACATTACGTGTGTCGACAGGAACTGCCTATCGCCGTAATCCCTGCCGGTGATGCGCCAGAAGTTGCACGTTTGCATTCTTGTTCATGCACGTTTATCCTCGGCGCATGGAATCTATCGACGTCCCGCTCGCCCGCCGCGAACTGATCGCTGCCCGGCTCGCCGCCGGGCAAGGCGTCGCCGCCGCGGCGCTGGCGGCCGAGTTCTCCGTCTCGGAGGACGCGATCCGCCGCGACCTGCGTGCGCTGGCCGCCGAAGGCCGCTGCCGCCGCGTCTACGGCGGCGCACTACCGCCGACGCCCGGAGCGCTGCCGATGGCGGTGCGAAGCGGCGCCGACCTCGTGCACAAACGTGCACTCGCACGCGCGGCCGCCACCACCGTGCGCCGCGGCGAGTTCCTGTTCCTCGACAACGGCAGCACCAACCTCGCGCTTGCCGAACTGCTGCCCGAGGACCACGCGCTGACGGTGGCGACGAACTCGGTCGGCATCGCCGCCGCGCTGCTGCGCCGCGCGGACCTGCGGCTGATGATGCTCGGCGGCGTCGTCGACCCGACGATCGGGGGCTGCGTCGACGCCGTCGCGCTGCTGACGCTGCAGCGTCTGGACATCGACCGTGCCTTCGTCGGCGCCTGTGCGATCTCGGCCGAGACCGGCGCCAGCGCGCACGACGCCGCCGACGCCGAGTTCAAGCGTGCGCTGCTGGCCGCCAGCCGCGAGCACGTGGTGATGGTGACGAACGACAAGCTCGGCACGCGCGCGCCGTACCGCTTCGCGGCGCTGCAGGCGCTGGGCACGGTGATCGTCGAACACGACGCCGACGCCACCGCGCTGGCCGCCGCCGGCGCCACGCTGCTGCGCGCCGACGCGCCGGTCTGAGCTTCAACGGAGACCTGCCATGCCTCTCGCCCACGTCGCCCTCTGGACCCGCGACCTCGACGCCTCGGCCGCCTTCTGGCAACGCCTGTTCGGCGCCACGATCGCCCCGCCCTATCGCAGCGAACGCCGGCCGGGTTTCGTCTCGGTCTTCGCGACGCTGCCCGGCGACGCGCTGCGGCTGGAGCTGATGGCCGCGCCCTGGCTGGCCGACGCGCCGGCCGGCGACGCCGTCGGCTGGGATCACGTCGCGATCTCGCTCGGCGACGCGGCGGCCGTCGACGCGCTGGCGACGCTGAGTGCGTCCGAGGGCTGTTTGCTCTCGGCGCCGCGCCGCACGGGCGACGGCTTCTACGAAGCGGTGATCGCGACGCCGGACGGCACGCGCGTCGAAGTGACCGCCTGAACCGGCGTCAGCGCAGCTTGGTCGGCAGCGAGGCGGCGGCCGACAGCGAGGACAGCATCGGCGACGGCGGCGTGACGCTGGCGTCGTACGGGTGCCAGCGCTGGCCGCCCAGCGAGGCCAGGATGCGGCGCACGTAGGCGCGCGTCTCGGCGTACGGCGGCACGCCGCGGTAGCGGTCGACGGCGGCTTCGCCGGCGTTGTAGGCCGCCAGCGTGAACAGCACGTCGCCCTGGTAATACGCCAGCAGCCAGCGCAGATAGGCCATGCCGCCGCGGATGTTCTCCACCGGGTCGGACAGCTTGCGCACCTTGAAACGCGCCGCGGTGTCGGGCATCAGCTGCATCAGGCCCTGGGCGTTCTTCGGCGACAGCGCACCGGGGTCGAAGCCGCTCTCGGTGGCCATCACCGCCAGCACCAGCTGCGGCGCGAGCTTGTATTCGGGCGCCACCAGGTCGACGAAGCGCACGATGGGCTGCGGCGCGTTCGGCGGCGGCGGCAAGGCGGCGAAAGCCGAGGCCGGCGCGCGCACACCGGGCCGGGCGCGCGGCGCGGGCGCCGGCCGGGCCGCGGCGGTCACCGGGTCCTGCTCGGGCGGGCGCAGGCACGGCGGCGGCGGCCCCAGCGGCGTGCCCAGGCTGGCGGCCATGTTGACGGCCTGCGGCAGGCCTTGTTCGGCGGCGGCGGCGAACAGGTGCGCGGCCTGGGCTTCGTCGCGTTCGATGCCACGCGCGTTGGTCAGCATCCAGGCCAGGTTGAACTGCGATTCGGCGTCGCCGTAGCGTGCGGCGCGGCAATACAGCTGGGCGGCCTGCACCGCGTCACGCGGCACGCCGTCGCCGTATTCGTAGGCCTTGGCTTCGGCACGCCAGCGTTCGACCTGCGCCGGCACGACGGGGCCGCGCTCGGGCGGCGGCGTCTCGGGGCGTGGCAGCGTGGACAGGTCGGGCACCGCCTGCGCGTGTGCGGCGGCCAGCCAGACCAGGCTGGCGGCGAGGACGGCGGCACCGCGGCGGGCGGCGCGCGCTCCGGAGAGGTGGCGGCGCGGCTTCATCGGCGCACCGAGTCTAGGCCGCCACGCGCGCCGGCGCCCTCCCCGAGCTCGGCGGGTCGGCCCCCACGAGGCGTGAGTTAAGTCGCGTTCAGCGCGTCGCCGGCAGCACCGTGCCGCGGCACTCGCCCAGGCCGATGCGGCGCTGGCCGGGCGCTTCGCACCAGCCGCGCAGCACGACGGCGTCGCCGTCTTCGAGGAAGGCGCGCTGCTCGCCGCCGGGCAGCGTCAGCGGGCGTTTGCCGCCGACCGACAGCTCGATCAGCGCGCCGGCTTCGGCCGGCGTCGGCCCCGACAGCGTGCCGGTGCCCAGCAGGTCGCCGGGGCGCAGGTTGCAGCCGTTGACGCTGTGGTGGGCGACGAGCTGGGCCATCGTCCAGTAGGCGTGGCGCCAACTGGTGCGGCTGATCGTCGCGCCGGCCTCGCCGCGCGCGCGCATCGCCGCGGTCTGCAGTTCGACCGAAAGCTGCAGGTCGACGGCGCCGACCTCGGCCGCGGCCGGCGAGTCCAGGTAGGGCAGCGGCCGCGGGTCGCCGGCCGGCCGGCGCGCGGCGCCGACGCGGAACGGCGCCAGCGCCTCCAGCGTCACGACCCAGGGCGAGATCGTCGTCGCGAAGTTCTTCGCCAGGAACGGGCCCAGCGGCTGGTATTCCCAGGCCTGCAGGTCGCGCGCCGACCAGTCATCGAGCAGGCAGACGCCGAAGATCCGGTCCTCGGCGGCGCCGATCGGCACCGGCTCGCCGAGCGCGTTGCCGGGGCCGACGAAGAGGCCGAGCTCGAGCTCGAAGTCCAGCCGGCGTGTCGGCGCCAGTTCGGGCCACTCCTCGCCCGGGTGCATCAGCTGGCCGCAGGGCCGGCGGATGGGGCTGCCGGAGACGACGATGCTCGACGTGCGGCCGTGGTAGCCGATCGGCACCCATTTGTAGTTGGGCAGCAGCGGGTGGTCGGGACGGAAGAGCTTGCCGACGTTGGTCGCGTGGTGGATCGACGTGTAGAAGTCGGTGTAGTCGCCGATGCGCGCCGGCAGCGTGAACTCGGCCGCCGCCTGCGGCACCAGCGCGGGCTCGAGGCGCGCGCGTTCGACGGCCCCGGCGCGCAGCAGGCGCGACAGCGCCTGGCGCAGCGCGTGCCAGTGGCCACGGCCGGCGGCCATCAGCGGGTTCAGCGCCTCGCCGGCGGCCAGCGCCAGCGCTTCGGCGGCGCGGCCGTCGACGACACCCGCCGCATGCAGCGCCGCCAGGTCCAGCACCTGGTCGCCGATGGCGACACCGCCACGCCAGGCCTGGTGGCTGCCGGCGCGGCGGAAGACGGCGAACGGCAGGTTCTGCAGCGGGAAGTCGGTGGCGTCGGCGTTGGCCGACTCGACCCAGCTCGACAGCGCCGGGTCGTGGGTCTCGTCGACCGCCGGCCTCATGCGTCCTCCTTCGCCAGGCTGCCGTCGTGCATCCAGGCGGCGTGTTTCGGCGCCTTCTTCGTGCGGCTCCATTCGTCCAGCATCTCGCGCTTGACGGCGTCCAGCCGCGACATCATCTCCGGCGTCGCGCAGTCGGCGGCCAGCTCCAGCCGGTGGCCGTTGGGGTCGAAGAAATAGATGCTGCGGAAGATCGTGTGATCGGTCGGGCCGACGACCTCGATGCCAGCGGCTTCGAGCCGGGCCTTGGTCGCCAGCAGCGTGTCGACCGAGTCGACCTGAAGCGCCAGGTGCTGCACCCAGGCGGGCGTGTTGCGGTCGCGGTCCATCGCCGGCTGCGTCGGCAGCTCGAAGAAGGCGAGCACGTTGCCGCCGCCGGCGTCGAGGAAGACGTGCATGTAGGGATCGGGCGCCTTCGTCGACGGCACCTCGTCCTCGGCGATCGCGAGGATGAAACGCATGCCGAGGTGGCGCTCGTACCACTCGACGGTTTCGCGGGCGTCGCGGCAGCGGTAGGCGACGTGATGGATCTTGCGGACCAGCATGGGACAACTCCTGTCGGGCGCGCGCTCGTGGCTGCGCGTGCGCGGCGCGTCTGCGTCCCGATGACGGCAAGCGGCGCGCCGCGGCCTGCGACTGTGGCGCGCCACGCCGCCGGCCGCGCCGGAGTTTTCCCTAGCGGCGCAAGGCCGCTGTCACCTCAGTCCCAGAGCCCCGCGGGCGCCGGCTGCATGACGCTGCCGTCGAAGGCGAAGCCGGGCACGCGGTCGCGCGCCAGCAGCAGCGGGCCGTCGAGGTCGACGAAACGCGCCCAGGGCGCGAGCAGGAAGGCCGGCGCCATGCCGAGCGAGGTGCCCAGCATGCAGCCGACCATCAGCCCCAGGCCATGCTGCTGCGCCGCGCGCGCGACCTCGATCGCCTCCGTCAGCCCGCCGGTCTTGTCGAGCTTGACGTTGACGAAGGCGTAGCGTCGCGCGACGGTGTCCAGCGTCTCGCGGCCGTGGAAGCTCTCGTCGGCGCACAGCGGCACCGGCGACGCGAAGCCTTCGAGCACGGCGTCGGCGGCGGCCGGCAGCGGCTGCTCGATCAGCGCGACGCCGGCCTGGGCGCAGGCGGCGAGATGGCGGTCCAGGTTCGCTTCGGTCCAGGCTTCGTTGGCGTCGACGACCAGCGTCGCGCCCGGCGCTGCGGCGCGCACCGCGCGGATGCGTTCCTCGTCGCCGTCACCGCCAAGCTTGACCTTCAGCAGCGGCCGCGAGGCCGCACGCGCCGCGGCGGCGGCCATCGTGCCCGGGTCGCCCAGGCTCAGCGTGTAAGCGGTGACGGCAGGCCGCGGCTCGGGCAGACCGGCCAGCGCCCAGACCGGGCGGCCGGCGCTGCGCGCCTCCAGCGACCACAGCGCGGCGTCGAGCGCGTTGCGCGCCGCGCCGGCCGGCATCGCGGCGGCAAGATCCGCGCGTCCGCCGCCTGCGGCCAACCAGCCGGCCTGCGCGCGCACGAGTTCGGCGACGCCGTCGACGGTCTCGCCATAACGCGCATACGGCACGCACTCGCCGCGGCCGGTGAAGCCGCCCTGCGTGACGCTGGCGACGACGACGACGGCCTCGGTCTTGGTGCCGCGCGAAATCGTGAAGCCGCCGGCGATCGGCCAGCGTTCGACGGCGACGTCGAGCCGGGCCTCAGACACGCGCGCTCTCGGGGAAGTCGGCGAGCAGGCGCTCGACGATCACGTCGACGCCGTAGCGCACCGGGTCGGTGGCCGGCAGGCCGTGTTCGTGCGCCAGCTCGGCCAGCAGCGCACGCGCCTCGGCCTCGCCCAGCGCCTTGGTGTTGATCGCGATGCCGACCGGGCGGATCGCCGGGTTGGTCAGCCGGCCGCAGCGCACGGTCAGCTCGATGACCTCGGCGATCGTCGGCAGCGCGTGTTTCACGCCACGCATCGTGCGCCGCGTCGGCTCGTGGCAGACGACGAAGGCATCGGGCTGGGCGCCGTGCAGCAGGCCCAGCGAGACGCCGGCGAACGACGGGTGGAACAGCGAGCCCTGCCCTTCGATCAGGTCCCAGTGGCCGGGTGCGGCGGCCGGCGCCAGCCACTCGACGGCGCCGGAGATGAAGTCGGCGACGACGGCGTCGATGGCGACGCCGTGGCCGGAGATGAAGACGCCGGTCTGGCCGGTGGCGCGGAAGTCGGCGTCCAGGCCACGGGCGCGCATCGCACGTTCCAGCGCCAGCGCGGTGTACTTCTTGCCCGACGAGCAGTCGGTGCCGACGGTCAGCAGGCGCAGCCCGGGGCGCTTCGTGCCCTTGCCGGTGGCGAAGGTCTGGTCGTTGTGGCGCACGTCGAAGAGCTGCACGCCGTTGTGCGCCGCGGCCTCGCGGATCTCGGGGATCTGCGCCAGGCGCACGTGCAGCCCGCTGGCGACGTTGAGCCCGGCCTCGATGGCCTGGACGATGGTCGCCACCCAGTGCGCCGGCAGCACGCCGCCGGCGTTGGCGACGCCGACGATCAGCGTCTTCGCGCCGGCGGCCGCGCCTTCGGCGATCGTCATCTCGGGCAGGCCGAGATCGGCCTGGCAGCCGGGCAATCGGGTCTGGCCGAGACACCAATCTCGACGCCAATCGACGATGCCGTGGGCGGTCTTGGCGGCGAGCTGGTCGTGCACGTCGCCGAGGAACATCAGGTACGGATGCGCAATGTCCATCGAGGCTCCAGGAGATCGGGGGCGGCTGCGGCGCCGCGGCCATGCCCCCGATTGTGCGCACGGCCCCGACGAATCAGAAGCTCGCCCAGTCGTCGTCGGCCGCCGGCGTGGCAGCCTTGGCCGTTCTGTTGGCCGCCGGCCGCATGGCCGGCGCCGCGACGACCGGCGCGGCGGCCGGCGGCGTCACCGGGGCCACGGGCACCGGCCGTGCCGCGACGGCCGGAGAAGCCTCCCGCTCCGGCAGCGCGGCCGCGCCGTCCAGGCGGAAGACCGCCACCGCGTCGACCAGCAGCCCGGCCTGCTGGCGCAGGCTGTCGGCGGCCGAGGCGCTCTCCTCGACCAGCGCGGCGTTCTGCTGCGTCACCTGGTCCATCTGCGTCACCGCCTCGGCGACCTGGCCGACGCCGCGGCTCTGCTCGCCGCTGGCGGCGCTGATCTCGGCGACGATGTCGCTGACGCGGCCGATCGCGGCCACGATCTCGGTCATGCGCTCGCCGGCCTGGTCGACGAGCGAACTGCCTTCTTCGACCTGCTCGACGCTGCTGGTGATCAGGCCCTTGATCTCGCGTGCCGCGGTGGCCGCACGCTGCGCCAGGTTGCGCACCTCGCCAGCCACCACCGCGAAACCGCGGCCTTGTTCGCCCGCCCGCGCGGCCGCTACCGCGGCGTTGAGCGCCAGGATGTTGGTCTGGAACGCGATGCCGTCGATCGTGCCGATGATCTCGGCGATGCGGCGGCTGGAGTTGTTGATGCCCTTCATCGTCGTCACGACCCGGGCGACGACTTCGCCGCCGAGTTCGGCCGCCTGCGACGCGCCACGCGCCAACTGGTCGGCCTGCTGGGCGTTGTCGGCGTTGTGGCGCACGGTCTCGCCGAGTTCGGTCATCGTCGCCGCGGTCTGCTGCAGCGCGCTGGCCTGCTCTTCGGTGCGCTGGCTCAGGTCCTGGTTGCCTTGCGCGATCTGGGCGCTGGCGGTGGCCACGCTCTCGGCGTTGCGGCGCACGCTGGACACCGTGGACACCAGCGACTCCTGCATGCGCGCCAGCGCGGCGAGCAGCTCGCCGGTCTCGTCCTGGCGCCGGCCGGCCTCGATGCGACGCGTCAGGTCGCCGGCGGCGACGCGGTTGGCCGCGTCGACGGCCTCGCGCAGCGGCTGCACGACCGAGCGCGTCATCAGCACCGCAGCACCGAGGCCAAGCAGCGTGGCGATCAGGCCGCCGACCGCCAGCACCCGGGTGGCGAGCGTCTCGTCCTCGGCAGCCGTGGCCGCACCACGCGCGCCCAGTTCGACCATGTGGGCGATCCAGGCCTTGCCCGCGCGGTCGGCAGCGGTGAAGGCCTGCGCCGATTCGCCGAGCATCAGCCTGGAGGCGCGGTCCTCCAGCGAGGCGTCGCCGGCCGAGGCGCGCGACATCGACTCGATTTCGGGCCACAGCTTGCGATAGGCCTCGACAGCGGCCTTGAAGGCCTCGGTGTTGCGGCGGTCGGTATCGTCGCTGATGTCCTCGCGGAAGTACTTCGCGAGGCTTTCGTTGAGCGCCTTGTCGACGCCGGCGATGCGTGCCTGGACCTGTTCCTTCTCGGCCGGGTCGCCGGTGGAGAGGTGGCGGTACTCCAGGATGCGGCGGTCGGACAGGTAGCCCCGCGCCTCATTCATCGTAGTGAGGCTGGGGACGACGTTGGTCGTGAAGTAGCGGACGTTGCCGGCGATCGAGTGGGTCTGGGTCGCGGCCATGATCGACATCGCGATCATCAGCACGACCAGCAAGCCGAACGCCAGGCCCAGACGCGGGCCTATCTTGAATTTCGCGAGCATGAAGGACCTCTTTCTTGTTCGTGGATGCGGCACGAGAGCGCGCGCTCGACGCGCTGCCCACGCTGACATTCGCGGGCGGAACCTGCGGCAGCGCCGTCGCGGCGGCCGGGACAGGCACGAGGTGGCGCCTGCCCCGGGCCGCGAACACGGGCCCCAGAAGGTTCTTCGTGCCCTTTCATTCGGCCATCGGGACAGGGAATGAAGCTGATTTCTCTGATTTGTGTGCTTCGCCCGTTTGGCCGGGTGCTGCGGCTGACCGTGCGGCGGGCCCGCGCTCGAGTCTTCGGCATGAGCCGCGTCAAAGTTGGAAACCGGGCAGGGATGGATGTGTCATCGAAACCGGCGTGTTGCCCGTTGGTGTCTGATTGGTGAATTGCCACCACAATCGCTGTGGGAATCCCGCCCACAGAACAACCGTCAGTCCCGAGGATCACCGATGAGCCGCGATCCCTTGCGCCGCTTCAGCCCCATTGCCGCCGCCTGTGCGGCGCTTCTCACCGTCGGCGCCGTGCGCCCGGCTTCGGCGCAGGACGCCGTGGCGGCGGCGACGCCGCCAGCCAAGGCCGAACGCATCGAGATCACCGGCTCGCGCATCAAGCGCACCGAGGACGAAAGCGCGCTGCCGGTGCAGGTGATCACGCGCGAGGAGATCATCAAGTCCGGCGTGACGACCGCCGCCGAGGCGATGCGCAACCTCAGCGCCAACAGCGGCGGCCACAGCGACGGCGGCAGCATCAGCCCCGGCGCCTACGACCAGAAGGGCTTCAACTCGGCCAATCTGCGCGGCATCGGCACCTCGTCGACGCTCGTGCTGCTCAATGGCCGGCGCATGGCGAACTTCGCCTCGCCCGGCGACGACGCCGGCGTCGACCTGAACAACATCCCGGCGGCGGCGATCGAACGCATCGAGGTGCTGCTGGACGGGGCCTCGGCGGTCTACGGCACCGACGCGATCTCGGGCGTCATCAACTTCATCACGCGCAAGGACTACACCGGCGCCGAGGTCAACGTCTACGTCGGTGACAGCCAGGAAGGCGGCGCCGGCAAACGCGCCGCGTCGGTGACGGCCGGCTACGGCACGCTGGCCGACAACGGCTTCAACGTCTTCGGCGTCTTCGACGTCCAGCGCACCGGACGGCTCAGCACCTCGCAGCGCGACTTCATCTCGGACCTGAAGATCGCCGAAAGGCTGCCGCACCTGCTGTCGGGCTACACCAGCCCGGCCAATATCCGCCTGAGCGGCGAACAACTGGAGTACCTGCAGGCGCAGGGCGTGCAGATCAATGGCAAGTTGATCGACAGCCGCACGGTGAACTTCGCCGTCGACAAGGGATGCAACCCGCCGGCCAACCAGCACCTGCCCAACGGCACCGGCGGCGACCAGGCCTGCACCTACGACTACATGCGCGACACCGAGCTGTACCCGAAGTCCGAGAAGCTGAGCTTCCTGGGCCGCGGCGTCACCGAGATCGCTGGCGGGCACGAACTCTTCGCCGAGGTGGCGCTGTCGCGCGCCAAGACCTGGTACGTCGGCTCGGCCGCGCGTGTCACCGGCACCGTCGACTATTCGCTGGTGCCCGAACTCGCCGGCTTCAGCGGCCTGAAGGACATCGACCCCGAGATCCAGCTGCGCATGCGCCTGGAGGAAGCCGGCCGGCGCACCAGCGAACTGACCAGCACCAGCCAGCGTTACGTCGTCGGCATGAGCGGCAGCGTCGGCGACTGGGACTACGAATGGGGCCTGAACCACAGCGTCAGCTCCGTCTCCGACCGCGACACCCACGGCTACCTGCTCTACAACGAGCTGATGCAAGGCATCTCCGACGGCCTGATCAACCCGTTCGGGCCGTCGTCGGCCGCCGGGCTGGCGCTGATCGACAGCATCCAGGTCGACAACGTCGTTCGCCGTGCGCGCGGCACGATGGACTCGCTGGACTTCAGCCTGACGCGCTCGTTCGGCAAGCTCGACGGCGGGCCGATCGGCGTCGCGCTGGGCGGCGAACTGCGACGCGAGAAGAGCACCTTCAATCCGTCGGCGCTGCTGATGAGCGACAACATCAACAACGACTTCGCACCCGAAGGCGGCGAATCGACCAGCGACCAGCGCCGCGTCGCCGCCTTCTACGGCGAGATGCAGCTGCCGCTGACGAAGAAGCTGGAGCTGCAGCTCGCCGCGCGCTTCGACCATTACGAAGGCGTCGGCAACACGGCCAACCCGAAGATCGGCGCGCGTTACCTGGTGAGCCCGCAGTGGCTGCTGCGCAGTTCCTTCGGCACGGGCTTCCGCGCGCCGTCGATGAACGACCTGCACCGCCCGACGCAATACGGCACGACCTCGACGCTGCCCGACCCGGTGTACTGCGCCACCGTCGACAACGACTTGGCCGACTGCGCCTGGAACTGGGACACGCGCCACTACAGCAACGCCAAGCTCAAGCCCGAACGCTCGCGCCAGTTCTCGCTGGGCACGGTGTTCAACCCGCACCCGCTGTGGAGCGTCAGCCTGGACTACTGGAACGTCCAGAAGCGCGACGTCATCAGCGAGGTCGGCGACGACGTGATCCTGGCCAACCTCGACAAGTTCGAGAACCTCGTGCACCGCTACAACGAGAACGAGGGCCTGGACGGCTGCGACTACGACCCCGACGACAACTCGATCTGCTACATCGAGATGCGCAAGGAGAACCGCGGCCGGCAGAAGGCGTCGGGGCTGGACATCGTCATCGAGATGAAGGGCCTGAAGACGTCCTGGGGCGTGCTCGGCACGCGGCTGGCCGGCACCTGGATGCTGCAGTCCGAGCAGCAGCCCAGCCCGGAGCTGGGCTACATCAGCAACCTGGGGCGCTTCGTCACCGATGGCGTCGTGCAGCGCTGGCGCCACCGCCTGAGCTTCGACTGGGAACGTGGTGCCTGGAGCGCGAGCATCGGCAACACCTACTACTCGGGCTACAAGGACCAGAACTCGGCGATCAACACCGACGACGGCAGCGTCGTCGCCAAGAACCGCGTGAAAGCCTATTCGCTGTGGGACCTGTCGGGCGCCTACGAAGTCTCCAAGGACTTCACGGTGCGCGCCGGCGTGCAGAACGTGTTCGACACGCCGCCGCCGTTCTCCAACCAGGCCTACTACTTCATCTCGGGCTACGACCCGAGCTACACGGATCCGCGCGGCCGCTTCTTCTACGTCTCGGCGCGCTACCAGATCCGCTGAACGCCGCGAGGCGCCACCGCCCGGGTGGCGCCTGCGCGCGCGTCAGCCGCGGCGACGGCGCGCGGCCGCCAGGCCCAGCAGCGCCATCGAGGCCAGCGCCAGCGTCGCCGGCTCGGGGATCGCCTCGCCGGTGATCTGCACGTTGATGTCGCTGGACTTGTCCCAGCCGTTGCCCAGGCTGTCGATGACCTGCACCGTGTCCAGGGCGTTCTTGTCGAAGACCAGGTACTTGCCGTCGGCGCCCTGCTGCGTCGTGCCGCTGAGGTCGGCGTTGGACGCATGGCTCCACCATTCGTACTGGTCGCCGTCGACACCGAAGTAATAGGTGACGCCGCCGTCGATGACGAGGTTCAGGTTGCTGAACACGGTCTGCGCAATACCGTAGACGCCGCCACCCCAGCCTTCGTAAGTAGCCGTCACGCCGTCGGCATAGGTGACGAACGAATGCGTGATGTTCGGATTGCTGTTGGCATTGCCGGTGACCGCGCCTTCGGAGACGAGCGACAGCGTTTCGCCGGCGCGGCCGAGATACAGCGCGATGTTGGCGATGTCCAGCGACAGCGGGTTGAATTGCGCGCCCCAGACGGTGATCGTGTCGATGACGTACTTCTCGCCGGCCACGCCGACGCGGAAGTCATCGCCGGTGAACTCGCTGCCACCGGAAGCCCAGGTGACGTTGCTGCGCTGCGAGCCCGCGGCATTGTTGAGGTTGATGCCGGGCAGGCCACGATCGAACAGCAGCGGCGCGGCAGCAGCCGGCAGCGAGGCAGTCAACAGAAGAGCCGCCGACACGGCCGCGGACAAGCAGGTCTTGTTCATGAATGCGCTGAGGGTTTGAATTTGATCTGACGCAACGTTGCGCATTGGCGCGACATTGCCTGACGGAACGTCATCAGACATTGCAATCGCCATGCCTTCGTCACGCCGGCAGCGGCAAACCATTGCTGTCAAAGGAACGAGACCGGGACGAGCTGCGAATTCGCTTCGCCAGGCGGCAGCGAATGTCAAATGAGTCGACAGTTGACATCCGGACAGCATTGCGCTGCGCAGTCAGGCGCCGCAGATGGCAGCCGGCAAGAGGATCGACTCGACGCGTAATGCGCAGGTGACGACCGTGGAGGGAACCACGCGCCGCGACGGCAGAAAAGACAAAGGCCCCGGCATTTCTGCCGGGGCCTTGTTCCTACCGTTTGGTAGGCGCGATTGGACTCGAACCAACAACCCCCACCATGTCAAGGTGGTGCTCTAACCAGCTGAGCTACGCGCCTGAAGAGCCTATGACTATATACGAGATCCGATTTTTTGCAAATACCTGAGTGATTTACCAGCTCAAATTCGTGCGCCGGCCGGCACTCAGCGCCGCCGCGCGTGGCGCACGCCGCCGATGCCGGCGATCTGCTTGAGCACCTGCGCCAGCCGCGCGGTGTCGGAGACCTCGACGGTGAAGGTCATCCACGCGGTGCCGCCGCGCGCGTCCTTGACGCTCTGCGTGTGCACGCCGATGACGTTCATCTTCTCCTTGGCGAAGACCTCGGAGATGTCGCGCAGCAGGCCCTGGCGGTCGCTGGCCTCGATGATGACGTCCAGCGGGTAGACGCCGTCGCGCTCGCGGCCCCACTCGACCTCGATGACGCGTCCCGGGTCCTTCTGCGCCATGTGGCGGAAGTTCGTGCAGTCGCGGCGGTGGATGGCCACGCCCTTGGCGCGTGTGACGAAGCCGCCGATGGTGTCCGGCGGCGCCGGACGGCAGCAACGCGCCAGCGTCGTCAGCAGCGAGTCGACGCCGACGACCAGCACCCCGCCCTTGCCCTTGCCGCTGCCCTCGTGGCGCGGCCGGCGCAGCGCGATGCCCTCGTCCTCCTCGGCCGGCGCCGGCGCGGCCGGGCGCAGGATCTGCTCGATGTTGCGCAGCGAGAACTCGTCCTTGCCGACCACCTCGAACAGCGCATCGGCGGTCTTGAAGCCGAGCTGCTCGGCCAGCGATTCGAGCTTGACCGCGGTCTTGCCTTCGCGCTGCAGAAGCTTCTCGACGAGCTCGCGGCCGCGCGCGATCGTCAGCCCCTGCGCCTGGGCGTTGAACCAGGCGCGCACCTTGGCCTTGGCACGCGGGCTCTTCAGATAGCCCAGTTCGGGGTTGAGCCAGTCCATCGACGGCCCGCCTTCCTTGGCGGCGACGATCTCGATCGTCTGCCCCGAGACCAGCGCCGTGTTCAGCGGCACCATGGCGCCGTCGACACGCGCGCCGCGGCAGCGGTGGCCCAGGTCGGTGTGCAACGCGTAGGCGAAGTCCACCGGCGTGCCGCCGACCGGCAGGTCGATGACGTTGACCTGCGGCGTGAAGACGTAGATGCGGTCGTCGAACACCGCCGAGGCGGTGGCGTCCTGCGTCGTCGCGAAGTCGCGTTCCCAGGCCAGAAGCTCGCGCAGAACGGCCTTGCGCGCCTCGGCCAGGCGCTCGTTGAAGTCGCCCGCGGCGCTGACGCCGGCGTAGCCGCGCACGCCGGCTTCCTTGTACATCCAGTGCGCGGCGACGCCGTGCTCGGCGTGCTCGTGCATCGCGCGCGTGCGGATCTGCACTTCCAGCGCCCGGCCGTCGTCGTCGAGCACGACGGTGTGCAGCGACTGGTAGCCGTTGGGCTTGGGCCGCGCGATGTAGTCGTCGTACTCGCCGTCGACGGCGCGGTAACACTCGTGCACACGCGACAGCGCGGCGTAGCAGCCGGCGACGTCGTCGACGATGACACGCAGCGCGCTCAGGTCGAAGACACGCTCGATCGGCAGCCCCTTGCCGCGCATCTTCTTCCAGATGCTGTGCAGATGCTTCGGCCGGCCGTAGACCTCGGCGCGCAGGCCGGCCTCGGCCAGGCGCTCGCGCATGCGGCGGCGCGCGCCTTCGATGCGCTGCTCGCGCTCGACACGCTTCTCGTCGAGCAGGCGTGCGATGCGCTTGTACTCGTCGGGCTGCAGGAAGCGGAAGGCCAGATCCTCCAGCTCCCACTTGATCTGCCAGATGCCCAGACGGTTGGCCAGCGGCGCGAAGATCTGCTGCGTCTCCTCGGCCAGCACTTCCGGACAGGGCACACGCTCGGCGGCGTACCAGCGCAGCGTCTGCAGCCGCGACGCCAGGCGCAGCAGCACGACACGCAGGTCGTGCGAGAAGGCGAGCAGCATCTTGCGCACCTGCTCGGCCTGCTGCTGGCGCTGCGCCTCCAGCACGGTCGCGGCGCGCGTCGCGCGCTGGATCTGCACCAGGCGCCGGGTGTGCGTCACCAGGCTGGCGTAGGACTGGCCGAAGGCCTTGGCGACCATCTCCTCGGGGTGCTGGAGGTAGTCGCCGGCGTAGACCAGATAGGCAGCGGCGCGCATCGACGGCGCCGCGCCGATGGCCTGCAGGATCGCGGCGACGCCGTCGGCGTGCACCAGCGCGGGCTCGCCGGTGTCCAGCAGGTGGCCGGCCAGCAGCGGCTCGGCAAAGGCGCGGGCGCGCTCGAGCGCGGCGGCGCCGTCTTCGGCGACACCGGTTTCCCGCGCCGCCAGTTCGACGATCGCGGCCGCGTCGACGGCCGCTTCGGAAGGTTCGGCGGTTCTCATCAGGACAAGAGGAAATCGCGGACGACGGCGCGCTGCTCGGGCTGGACCAGCATCGGCGCATGGCCGACCCCGGCGAACTCGTGCAGCTGCGCACGCGGGCCGCGCCGCGTCATCGCCTCGGCGGTGGCGCGCGACAACAGATCGGACTCGGCGCCACGCAGCAGCAGCGTCGGGCAGCGCAGGCTGTCCCAGGCGGCCCAGAGCGCGGCTTCGCCGGCGGCGGCGATCGCGGGCGTGATCGCACGGAACGGCACGGCGATCGCCGGGTCGTAATGCGGGATCCAGCCGTCGCCGTCGGCGACCAACTGCGGCCGGGTCAGCGCCAGCCATTGTTCAGGCGTGTGCGGGCCGAAACCCAGCGACACCTGACGGATCGCCTCGGCGGCGTCCTCAACGCTCGCCCAGTGCACCGGCTGGCCGAGGTAGCCCTTGATGCGCTCCAGCGCCGCCAGTTCGATCGCCGGGCCGACGTCGTTGAGCACCAGGCGGCGCACCGGCGAGCCGGCCAGGCTGGCCACACCCAGGCCGATCAGCCCGCCCATCGAGGTGCCGACCCAGTCGACCGTGTCGACGTCCAGCCGCGCGAGCAGCGTGACGACGTCGGCGACGTACTGCGGCACCGTGTAGCCGGCGGGGTCGGCGAGCCGGTCGCTGCGGCCGCGGCCGACGATGTCGGGGCAGACCACGCGCAGCTGCGGCGCCAGATCCAGCGCCAGCGTGTCGAAGTCGCGCCCCTGGCGCGACAGCCCGTGCACGCAGACCACCGCATGGCGCGCCGTCGGATCGCCCCATTCCCAGTACGCCATGCGGTGCAGGCCTCGGGCATCGAGGCAGGACACGTCGTTCAGGCGGGGGTTCATGGGGGGCGACGAGGATGGAAGGCGCGGGAATCGATCCCGATAATCGTCCGATCGTAGCAACCGGCAAGGGGACGGCACATGCTCCAGGGAAAGACGGCGCTGGTGACGGGCTCGACGAGCGGCATCGGCCTCGGCATGGCGGTGGCGCTCGCGCAGCAGGGTGCGAAGCTGATGCTCAACGGCTTCGGCGACGTCGACGCCGCGCTGCAGACGGTGCGCGACGCCGGCTCGGGCGAAGTCGCCTACCACGGCGCCGACATGCGCCGGCCCGACGAGATCGAGGATCTGGTGCACCAGTGCGAGCGCCAGTTCGGCGGCCCGGACATCGTCGTCGACAACGCCGGCATCCAGCATGTCGCGCCGGTCGAGGATTTCCCGGTCGAACGCTGGGACGCGATCATCGCGATCAATCTCAGCTCGGCCTTCCACACGATGCGTGTCGCGCTGCCGGGCATGAAGCACCGCGGCTGGGGGCGCATCATCAACGTCGCCTCGGTGCACGGCCTCGTCGCCTCGGCCGGCAAGAGCGCCTACGTCGCCGCCAAGCACGGCATCGTCGGGCTGACGCGCACTGCGGCGCTGGAATGCGCGCGCAGCGGCGTCACCGTCAACGCCATCTGCCCCGGCTGGGTGCTGACGCCGCTGGTGCAGAAGCAGATCGACGCGCGCGCCGCCGAACACGGGCTCAGCAACGAAGAAGCCGAGCGCCAGCTGCTGGCCGAGAAGGAGCCGTCGCTGCGCTTCACGACGCCGGAGCAGCTCGCGGCGCTGGCGCTGTTCCTCTGTTCGCCAGCGGGCGACAACGTGCTCGGCGTCGCCTGGAACATGGATGGCGGCTGGACGGCGCAGTAGGCGCCGCCCGCCCCTCCCCGTCGGCTACTTGGCCGACATCTGCACGCTACCCGAGACGCTGACCGTGACGCTGGCTTTGCCAGCTTCGACCGGCAGCGCCTCGTCGGCCATCGCGGCCCGCGCCTTCATCGCCATCGGGAACACGCCCGACGGCGGTTCGCTCGCCGACACCGAGACCTCGCGGATGCCCCAGCCGCCGAAGCCGAACTGGCGGCTGATCGTGTCGGCCTTGGCGCGGAAACGCGCGATCGCCTCGGCCGACAGCTCGGCTTCGGCCTTCTCGCGCGCCTCGCGCGACAGCGAGTAGCCGACGCGTGCGATCGACATCGTCTGCACCCGGCCGGTGAGCTGGGCGATGCCGGCAACGTCGCGGCCCTCGGCCACCAGTTCGGCGCTGCCCTGCCAGCCGTTGGCCACGCCCTTGTTCGAATAGCGCGGGTACAGCGAGAAGCCGCCGGTGTGCAGCTCGATCTGGCCCGGCTTGGCGACCTTGCGCGCCTCGGCGAGCGCGGCGTCCAGCGCCTGCTTCAGCTGCGACTGCACGGTCTGCGCGTCGGAGCCTTCACGCGAGGTCGAGAAGCTCACCGACAGCATGTCGCGCGGCACTTCGGCGGTCGCGCTGGCCGACAGGCTGACGACGTTCTGCGGCGGCGGCAGCGTCTGCGCCTGGGCAGCGGCTGCGAAGCCGAGGACGGCGGCGGTCAAGGCCTTTCGGGCGAGGGGCATAACAACGTTTCCTTTCAGTCGCAAGGGTTGCTGACGCGGTTTCCCTCGTACAACGCACGAGCGGACAGCATCGCGTGGCCGGAACGCCGCAAGACTTGTCACAACATGTCAGCAAACGCCGGGTAGGCCCGAAAACGGCCCGCACAATGCCGCTGTTACAAGTTTGGAGTCGGTGATGAACACCCCCGCCAATACCCGTCCCGACCGCATCGTGGTCGTCGACGATGATGCCCGTATCCGCGACCTGCTGCGTCGCTACCTGTCGCAGGAAGGTTTCGAGGTCCTGCTCGCCGAAGACGCCAAGGCGCTGAACCGCGTTCTGACGCGCGACACGGTCGACCTGATCGTGCTCGACCTGATGCTGCCGGGCGAAGACGGCCTGTCGATCTGCCGCCGCCTGCGTGCGGCCAACAACCTGACGCCGATCATCATGCTCACCGCCAAGGTCGAGGACGTCGACCGCATCGTCGGTCTCGAAGTCGGCGCCGACGACTACCTGCCCAAGCCCTTCAACCCGCGCGAGCTGCTGGCACGCATCCACGCCGTGCTGCGCCGCCGCCCGGCGCCGGAAGCGCCGGGTGCGCCGTCGAAGGAGCCGCAGGTCGTCAACTTCGGGCCGTTCGAGTTCGACCTGTCGCTGCGCCGTCTGTCCAAGAACGGCGAGCAGATCTCGCTGACCACCGGCGAGTTCTCGATGCTGAAGGCGCTGGTGCGCCACCCGCGCCAGCCGCTGTCGCGCGACAAGCTGGCGCAGCTGGCGCGCGGCCGCGAGTTCGAGCCTTTCGACCGCAGCCTGGACGTGCAGATCTCGCGCCTGCGCAAGATGCTCGAGCCCGACCCGGCGCAGCCGCGCTACATCCAGACGGTCTGGGGCGTCGGCTATGTCTTCGTACCGGACGGCGCGAGCTGATGCCCACCGGCGCTGAAGCGCCGAAGCGACAACCCGGCGCGCGCCGCCCCCGGCGCGCCCTTCGAGCCTGCCCCGGCACGCGACGCCGACGGCATCATCGCGGCCGATGGCACGAAACACGATCGCCCTGAGCCTCTTCTGGCGCACCTTCTGCCTGCTGGCGATCCTGCTCGCCGGCGGCGTCTTCGCCTGGGTGCAGACCTTGCGTGCGCTGGAGTTCGAGCCGCGCGCGGTCGAATCGGCACAGCAGATCGCCGGCCTGGTGAACCTGTCGCGCGCCGCGCTGCAGCAGGCCGACGGCATCAACCGCATCGCGCTGGTCAAGTCCCTGGGCCAGCAGTCGGCGGTGCGCGTGACGCCGCGCGAGCCCGGCGACCGCTGGGAAGGTTTCGAGGTCGACCGCTTCACGCGCCGCGTCGCGCGCGAGCTGCGGGTCGCGCTCGGCGAGGACTCGATCGTCGCGCGCAGCGTCAACGCCAAGCCGGGCCTGTGGGTCGGCTTCTCGATCGACGGCGACGCCTACTGGCTGCAGGTCGACGACAGCCACACCAGCCCGCTGACGAGCAACACCTGGTTCGTCTGGATCGGCATCGCGCTGCTGGCGACGCTGGTCGGCTCGGTGGCGATCGCGCGGCTGATCAACCGGCCGCTGAAGCAGCTCTCGTTCGCCGCCAGCCGCATCCGCGAAGGCGACCTCGACTCGCGCCTGGACGAGAACACGCTGACCAGCGAGATCCGCGAGGTCAACCGCGGCTTCAACCGCATGGCGCGTGAACTCGCGCGTGTCGAGGAAGACCGCGCGGTGATGCTCGCCGGCATCAGCCACGACTTGCGCACGCCGCTGGCGCGGCTGCGGCTGGAGACCGAGATGAGCGTCTCCGACGACGAGGCCAAGCGCAACATGGCGCTGGACATCGACCAGCTGGACGCGATCATCGACAAGTTCATGGACTACGCGCGCCCGGGCGAGACGCAGATGCGCCCGGTGCACGTCTCGCAGCTGATCGACCGCGAGGCCGCCGGCTTCCGCGACCCGACGCAGATCCGCATCCATTCGCGCGTCGCGATCGACCTCAAGGTGCTGGCCGACGAGATCGAACTCGGCCGCGTGTTCTCCAACCTCTTCGAGAACGCGCGCCGCTACGGCCGCAACACCGACACCGGCGTCGCCGAGGTGACGATCTCGTACGCGCGCACCGGCCCCTGGGTCATCCTCAGCGTGCGCGACACCGGCCCCGGCGTGCCGCCCGAGAAGCTGTCGCAGCTGACGACGCCGTTCTTCCGGGGCGACGCGGCGCGCACCGCCGCCACCGGCGCCGGCCTGGGCCTGGCGATCGTCGACAAGGCGATGCAGCGCATGGGCGGCAGCCTGGAACTGGCCAACGCGCCGGACGGCGGGCTGATGGCCCACATCCGGCTGCGGCGCGCGCCCTGAAGTTCAGCGTGCCGCCGGTGGCGTTGCAGCCCCCTCGTCGACGTAGAAGTTCACGCGAGGCAGGACGTAGAGCTGGGAGCTGCCATCCGGGTTGTCGCGGGTCTCGCTCTCCATCACGAAGCGCCTTCCGGCGCTGTTGCGCAGAGGCACCCACTGGCGTCGGGCGACGGTGCCGCTCATGTTGACCTGGCGTAGCGTGACGAGGTTGGCGCCTTCGAAGCGCCAGGTCACCGGCATGCGCGCCTCGGTGCCCTCGGCAAGATCCTTCAGCACGCGGGTGCCGGTGCCGTCGCGGTAAAGCTCGTAGTACACCGGCTCGTTGCTTCCGAGCTGGAGGCCGGACTCCCAGATCCTCGCCGCACGCAGGGTGCCGCCGAATCCGGCGCCCGCCGCCGGTTTGACCATCGAGGTGCTGTAGACGGCGACAGGCCGACCTGCGCTCCAGTCGGCGCCGATCCAGGTCTCGTCGCCGTAGGGGTCGACCGAGAAACGCGTGTAGCCACGCTGCACGCCCGCCAGGTCCAGCACCAGCCAGCCGTCGGCCATTCCCTGGGCGTAGACGTTGCCGCTGCTCTGGAAGCTCACGCTGCCGGCCGCGAAGGTGACGACGTCGGCCGCCGGGAACAGGCTGATGTCGGCCTGCTCGCTAGGCCCGGCCAGCTTGGCGCCGGGCACCAGGTCGGCCATCGAGGGCCGCAGGTCGGCGGCGAGGTGCCGGGTCGCCAAGCCGTCGTCCGAAGGCGACCCGAAGCGCACGACGCGGCCGGCGTTGCAGCCGCTGAGCGTCGTCTCGGTGCCGATGTCGACGACCTTGGAGCTGCCCCGCCGGTCGCTGCCCGACAGCCGCACGACCGCCAGCTTCAACACGTCGTGCCGGATCTCGGACTCGGAGTCCGGGCAGTCGGGATCCGAGGTGACGTAGCTGCTGGAGTACGGCGTGTCCAGCGTCGCGATGCGCGTCGCCCCGCGCCCGCTGACCTTGGCGCCGACACGGCCCAGGGTGCTGACCACGGTCGCCCGGGTGCCCTGCCACTCGAAGACATAGGCCGAGTTGGTGCTGCGCGGGCCGACGTGCAGCACGGTCTCGGCCGACGCGGCCGAAGCGACCAGAGCGGCCGCCGCCGCGGCCAGTGTCGTTATGTAGAGGTTCATCGTTGCTCCCTGAAAAGAAGCACGATGCTAGGAGCGGCCGATCGGCCGTCCGCCTCCCGAACTCAGGGGCTTGCGCGCACCAGCAGACAGGCCGCGCGCGTCTCGATCGAGCGCCCTTCGCCGACCGGGCCGAGCTTCTCGGCCGTCTTGGCCTTGACGTTGACGCGGTCGACGCCGATGGCCAGCAGCTCGGCGATGCGCGCACGCATCGTGTCGATGTGCGGCGCCATCTTCGGCGCCTGCGCGACGATGGTCGAGTCGACGTTGACGATCTCCCAGCCGGCGGCGCGCACGCGGCGCGCGCATTCGGCCAGCAGCACGGCCGAGTCGGCGCCCTTGAACTCGGCCGCGGTGTCGGGGAAGTGGCGGCCGATGTCGCCCAGCGCCGCGGCGCCGAACAGCGCGTCGGTGATGGCGTGCAGCAGCGCGTCGGCGTCGCTGTGGCCGAGCAGGCCGTGGCTGTGCGGGATGGTGATGCCGCCCAAGATCAGCGGGCGGCCGGCGACGAGCTGGTGGGTGTCCCAGCCCTCGCCGATGCGGAGGTCCAGAGGGTTCATCGGGTCTGCAGCAGGCGCGCGGCGAGCGCGAAATCGGCCGGCCAGGTCACCTTGAGGTTTTCGAGATCGCCGGCCACGAGGCGCGGCGCCAGGCCCAGCGCCTCGACGGCGCTGGATTCGTCGGTGACCTGATCCCCGGCTTCGGCCAAAGCCCGCGACAGCAGCCCGATGCGGAACATCTGCGGCGTCTGCGCGGCCCACTTGCCGGCGCGCGGCACGGTGTCGGCCACACGCCCGGCCTCCTCGGCCTTCAGCGTGTCGGCCAGCGGCAGCGCCAGCAGCCCGCCGACCGGGTCGGCCAGGCAGGCGTCGATCAAGCGGTCGACCCATTCAGGGCGCAGCAGGCAGCGGGCGGCGTCGTGCACCAGCACCCAGTCGTCGTCGCGCGCGCCCAACTCGCGCAGCACCGGCAGGCCGTTGGCGACGCTCTCGGCGCGCGTGGCGCCGCCGCTGCGTGCGATCCAGCCTTGCCAGTCCGGCACGGCGGCTTCGAACTGCGCATCCTCGGGCGAGAGCACGACCAGCGTGCCCGCCAGCCGCGGCACCGCGGCCAGCGCCGCCAGCGTGTGCGCGACGACCGGCCGGCCGGCCAGCGGCGCATATTGTTTGGGGCCGCCGGCTCCGGCCCTGAGGCCGACACCGGCGCACGGGACCAGGGCAAAACAGCGGGTCGGCGGCACAGTCATGCGGCGATTCTAGAATCGCGCCTCCCATGCAGATCCCGAACATCGCCCCGGGCAAGCGCTTCACGCTGCCGCGCCCGGTGGGTTCGGCCGACGCGCTGCTGCTCGCCCGGATGGGCGCGGCACGCAAGGCCGAGCAGCGCCTGCTGGCCGTCGTCACGGCCGACCCCGCCGACACCGCGCGCCTGGCCGAAGAGCTGAGGTTCTTCGAACCCGGCCTGCGCGTCGCCGTCTTCCCCGACTGGGAGACGCTGCCCTACGACACCTTCAGCCCGCACCAGGACCTGATCTCCGAGCGCCTGGCGACGCTGTGGCGCGTGCAGCAGGGCGAGGTCGACGTCGTGCTGATGCCGGCGACGACCGCGCTGGTGCGGCTGGCGCCGCCGTCCTTCATGGCCGGCTACACCTTCCACTTCAAGCAGAAGGCGCGGCTGGACGAGGCGAAGCTGAAGTCGCAGCTGACGCTGGCCGGCTACCAGCACGTCAGCCAGGTCGTGTCGCCCGGCGAATACGCGGTGCGCGGCGGCCTGATCGACCTGTACCCGATGGGCTCGACCGTGCCCTACCGCGTCGACCTGTTCGGCGACGAGGTCGACTCGATCCGCACCTTCGACCCCGACAGCCAGCGCAGCCTCTATCCGGTGCCCGAGGTCCGGCTGCTGCCGGGCCGCGAGTTCCCGATGGACGAGGCGGCCCGCACCGCCTTCCGCGCCCGCTGGCGCGAGAAGCTGGACGGCGACCCGACACGCTCGCGCATCTACAAGGACATCGCGCAGGGCATCGCCACCGGCGGCATCGAGTACTACCTGCCGCTGTTCTTCGACGAGATCGCGAGCATCTTCGAGTACCTCGGCGAGACCGCCGCGGTGGCGCTGCACGGCGAGGTCGATCAGGCGCTGGAGCGTTTCTGGACCGACACGCGCGAACGCCACCGTTTCCTGCAGCACGACCCCGAACGGCCGCTGCTGCCGCCCGAGGCGATCTTCCTGCGCCCCGACGAGTTCTTCGCCCGCACCCAGCCGCACGCGACGCTGGCGCTGCGCGGCAACGAGCCCGTGAAGGGCTCGGAAGAGCCCGCTTCCGCGGTCTCGTGGGCGCGGCCGCTGCCCGACCTGGCCGTCGACCGCGGCGCCCAGGAGCCGCTCGCCGGGCTGGAACGCCACCTCAAGACGACCCAGCACCGCGTGCTGCTGGCCGCCGAGAGCGAAGGCCGGCGCGAGAGCCTGCTGGAGCTGCTGCGCGACCACCGCATCGCCCTGCCCTCGGTCGCCGATCTGGCCGAGTTTCTGGCCGGCGAGGAGCGCTTCGCGATCGTCGCCGCGCCGCTGGCCCAGGGCTTCCACTGGCACGAGCCCGAGGCCGGCGTGTCGGTGCAGTTCGTCACCGAGACCGAGCTCTTCGCCACCGCGCCGCAGGCCCGCCGCCGGCGCAAGCAGGAGCAGACGAGCAACGTCGACGCGCTGATCAAGGACCTGTCGGAGCTCAAGCTCGGTGACCCCGTGGTGCACATGAACCACGGCATCGGCCGCTACCGCGGCCTGGTCAACATCGACACCGGCGAAGGCCCCAGCGAGTTCCTGCACCTGGAGTACGCCGACAAGGCGACGCTGTACGTGCCGGTGGCGCAGCTGCACCTGATCAGCCGCTACACCGGCGTCAGCGCCGACGAGGCGCCGCTGCACAAGCTGGGCTCGGGCCAGTGGGACAAGGCGCGGCGCAAGGCCGCCGAGCAGGTGCGCGACACCGCCGCCGAGCTGCTGAACCTCTACGCCCGCCGCGCCGCGCGCGAGGGCTACGCCCACCGCTACAGCCCGGCCGACTACGAAGCCTTTGCCACCAGCTTCGGCTTCGAGGAGACGCCCGACCAGCGCGCCGCGATCCACGCCGTCATCCAGGACCTCGTCAGCCCGCGGCCGATGGACCGCCTGGTCTGCGGCGACGTCGGCTTCGGCAAGACCGAGGTCGCGCTGCGTGCGGCCTTCGTCTCGGTGATCGGCGGCAAGCAGGTGGCGCTCTTGGCGCCAACGACGCTGCTGGCCGAGCAGCACTACCAGACGCTGGTCGACCGCTTCGGCAAGTGGCCGGTGAAGATCGCCGAGCTGTCGCGCTTCCGTTCGGCCAAGGAAGTGAAGGCGGCGCTCGAAGGCCTGGCCGACGGCACGGTGGACATCGTCGTCGGTACGCACAAGCTGCTCAGCCAGGACGTCAAGTACAAGCGCCTGGGCCTGTTGATCATCGACGAGGAGCACCGCTTCGGCGTGCGCCACAAGGAGGCGATAAAGGCGATGCGCGCCGAGGTCGACGTGCTGACGCTGACCGCGACGCCGATCCCGCGCACCCTGGGCATGGCGCTCGAAGGCCTGCGCGACCTGTCGGTCATCGCCACCGCGCCGCAGCGCCGGCTGGCGATCAAGACCTTCGTGCGCAGCGAGAACAACTCGACGATCCGCGAAGCCGTGCTGCGTGAGTTGAAGCGCGGCGGCCAGGTCTACTTCCTGCACAACGACGTCGAGTCGATCCAGGCGCGGCGCCAGAAGCTGGAAGAGCTGCTGCCCGAGGCGCGCATCGGCGTCGCCCACGGCCAGATGCCCGAGCGCGAGCTGGAACACGTGATGCGTGACTTCGTCGCCCAGCGCCACAACGTGCTGCTGTGCTCGACGATCATCGAGACCGGCATCGACGTGCCGACGGCCAACACCATCGTCATCAGCCGCGCCGACAAGTTCGGCCTGGCGCAGCTGCACCAGCTGCGCGGGCGTGTCGGCCGCAGCCACCACCAGGCCTACGCCTACCTGCTCGTGCCCGACGTCGAGGCGCTGACCAAGCAGGCGGCGCAGCGCCTGGAGGCGATCCAGCAGATGGAGGAGCTGGGTAGCGGCTTCTACCTCGCGATGCACGACCTGGAGATCCGCGGCGCCGGCGAGGTGCTGGGCGAGAACCAGAGCGGCAACATGATGGAAGTCGGCTTCCAGCTCTACAACGACATGCTGTCGGAAGCCGTGCGCTCGCTGAAGGCCGGCCGCGAGCCCGACCTGCTGTCGCCGCTGGCCGCGACCACCGAGATCAATCTGCACGCCCCGGCGCTGCTGCCCGACGCCTACTGCGGCGACGTGCAGACCCGGCTCAACCTCTACAAGCGCCTGGCGACCGCCGAGAAGGCCGAGCAGATCGACACCCTGCTCGAAGAGATCACCGACCGCTTCGGCAAGCTGCCGGCGCAGGGCCAGACGCTGTTCGACACCCACCGCCTGCGCGTGCTGGCGCGGCCCTACGGCGTGCAGAAGATCGACGCCGGCCCGAAGGTGATGAACATCGTCTTCCGCCCCAACCCGCCGATCGAGCCGCTGCGCATCATCGAGCTGGTGCAGAAGAACCGCGCGATCAAGCTCGCCGGCAACGACAAGCTGCACATCGACCGCGAGTTCGCCGACGTGAAGGACCGCGCCCAGTACGTGCGCGACGTGCTGCGTGCGCTCGGCCAGCCGCGCCCCGCCTGAGACCCGAAGACCCCCATGGACGCCATCGAACACGCCCCCGGCCTGCACCTGCGCGGCTTCCAGCCGCCGCTGCGGCTCTCCGACTACCGGCTGGTGGCCTTCGACATGGACTCGACGCTGATCAACATCGAGTGCGTCGACGAGATCGCACGCGCCGCCGGGCGCTACGACGAAGTCGCCGCGATCACCGAGGCGGCGATGCGCGGCGAGATCAGCGACTACAAGGAGAGCCTGCGCCGGCGCATGGCGCTGCTGGCCGGCGTGCCCGAGGCGGCACTGCACCAGGTTGCCGAGCAGCGGCTGCAGCTGAACCCCGGCGTCGAGGCCTTCGTCGCCGCCTGCCAGGCCGCCGGGCTGAAGACGATGCTCGTCTCCGGCGGCTTCAGCTTCTTCAGCGAACGCGTGCGCCAGCGCCTGAAGCTGGACTTCGCACGCGCCAACACGCTGGGCATCGCGCACGGCAAGCTCACCGGCACGCTGCTGCAGCGCCCCTGGGGCGACATCGTCGACGGCGCCGAAAAGCGCCGCGTGCTGCTCGAGGTGGCCGAGCTGATGGGCATCGAGCCCTCGCAGGCGATCGCCGTCGGCGACGGCGCCAACGACCTGCCGATGATGGCCGCCGCCGGGCTGTCGATCGCCTACCACCCGAAACCGGCCGTCGCCGCCGAGGCGATGATCGCCATCACCTCCGGCGGCCTGGACCGCGCGCTCGAGGTGCTGAGGCCCTGACCGGGCCGTTTGCTGGTGCCGCCGGGACACGGCGCCACGCCGCAATTCTGTCGATTTGAGTGAATTAGTGAATGCTTCGGCGCTCTGCGTCGGGCGGTTCTACGGCCAGCGAATATCATTTCTACCAGTTGCCGCCGATACAGGCAGGCTGTTTTGATATTCCTGATGCCACGAAGTCGGCGACCGCCGCAGACATCGCGACGTCATCCCACAACCTCCCGCCCCCTCGGGAGGCCGCCCGCGAGGGCCCACTGACGTGCCGCCGTGCCGTCACCCGGAGAGACCGACCATGTCCCTGGTGGTGAAGAACCGTGAAGCCGCTGCCGCCGCGCGCAGCACCCCTGCCCCCGTCGCGGCCAAGGGCCTGACGCGCAACATGACGCGCGAAGCCGAGGCCAACCGCAAGCGTGCGCGCACGCTGGCCAAGCAGCAGCAGGCTTCCGAGCGCGTCGCCAGCGCCACCACCCAGCTCTCCGCCGGCATCAACGAAGCCGCCTCGGCCGCCGAGGAACTGAAGCGCGCCGCCGACCAGATCGCCTCGGGCGCCGAGGAAGCCTCGGGCGCGGCGCAGCAGTCGCTGGCCGCGGTGAACCAGGTCGCCGGCGCGATCACGCGCCAGCTCGGCGCCGCCGAGGCTGCCAAGACCAAGGCCGAAGGCATGCAGCAGCGTGCCGGCCAGATCAACCAGGAAGTGCAGGCGACGATCGCCAACGTCGGCATCGCCGCGCGCCGCCAGGGCGAGAGCGTGAAGATGGTCGCCGAGCTCGAACGCCAGGCGGCGAGCATCGGCGACATCGTCAAGGCGGTCGCGCGCATCGCCGACCAGACCAACCTGCTGGCGCTCAACGCCGCGATCGAGGCCGCGCGTGCCGGCCAGCACGGCAAGGGTTTCGCCGTCGTCGCCGACGAGGTGCGCACGCTGGCCGAGACCAGCGAGAAGAGCGCCAAGCAGATCCAGGACCTCGTCGCCCAGATCCAGGGCGAGGTGAAGACCATCGCCGGCGGCATCAACGACGCCGCCGACACGATCCAGGGCGAAGTCGCCAAGGGCGAGATCATCCTCAGGCAGATCGACCAGATCCGCCAGGACGCGGCGCAGATCGTCGCCGGCGCCACCGAGATCGCCGGCGCCGCGGCGCAGGCCAACATCGCTTCGCAGGAGGCGATGAAGGGCAGCGAGCAGATCGCCGCCGCCGCCGCCGAGCAGAGCTCGGCCAGCGAGGAAGCCGCCAAGACCGTCGAGGAGCAGAGTGCGGCGCTGGCCGAGTGCGAGCAGACCGCGCAGGCCCTGTCCGACCTCGCCGACGACCTGAAGAACAGCACCGACATCGCCAAGAGCGCCGAGGAAGTGGCCTCGTCGGCCGAGGAGTTGTCCAGCGCCGTGCAGGAGATCAACCGCTCGGCGGCGCAGATCATGACCGCGCTGGAGCAGATCCGCCGCGGCGCGCAGCAGCAGGCCGCCGCCGCCGCGCAGTCGGCCGCCGCCGTGACGCAGATCGAGAAGGGCGCGCAGCTCGCCGAGCAGCGCGCCACCGCCGGCCGCGACCGCGCGACCGCGATCCGCAGCCTGATGGGCGAGAACAAGACGCACATCGACAGCCTGGTGTCGGCCATCTCCACCGGCGTCGAATCGACGCGCGGCAGCGCGCTGCAGATCAAGGAGCTGGAGCTCGTGAGCCGGCGCATCGACAAGATCGTCGACGCGATCACCCAGGTCAGCATCCAGACCAACATGCTGGCCGTCAACGGCAGCATCGAAGCCGCGCGCGCCGGCGAATACGGCAAGGGCTTCGTCGTCGTCGCCACCGACATCCGCAACCTGGCGCACGACTCGGCCGAGAACGCCGACCGCATCAAGGACCTGGTCAAGGGCATCCAGGACCAGATCGGCATGGTCGGCCGCGACCTCGGCGAGATCATGAGCTCGGCGCAGGCCGAGGTCGAGAAGGCGCGTTCGGTGACCGGCAACCTGCTGGCGATGGAGTCCGAGATCGCCGTCGTCGAACAAGGCAACATCGACGCGCTGGCGACCTCGCAGGAGATCGCCGCCGCGCTGGCCCAGGTGAAGATCGGCGTCGACCAGGTGTCGGCCGCCGCCGCCCAGGCCGAGAAGGCCTCCGAGCAGGCCGCCGCCGCGGCCAAGCAGCAGTCGCAGGGCGCCGAGGAACTGAGCGCCGCGATCGAGGAGATCGCCTCGCTGGCCGACGAGCTGCAGAGCAACTGAGCGCACGCCCCCAACCCCGAGAGGAGGTGTGCCCGTGAGCACGACCGCTACCCATGAAGACGGCGCGGGCGGCCCGGCGCAGGACAACCAGTTCGTCACCTTCGCGGTGGCCGACGAGATGTTCGCGGTGCCGATGGCCCCGGTGCAGGAGATCATCCGCGTGCCCGAGGTCGCCCGGCTGCCGCTGGCGCCCGCGGCGCTGGACGGCCTTGCCAACCTGCGCGGCCGCGTGCTGCCCATCGTCAACCTGCGGCGCCTGTTCGGCATCACCGAACGCGAGGCCGACGACGCGACACGCGCGCTCGTCATCCAGCTCGGCACGCCGCTGGGCTTCGTCGTCGACCGCGTCGCCAGCGTCATCAGCGTCGATGCCGGCGCCGTCGAGCCGGTGCGTTCGATCCAGAGCGTGGTCCAGGCCGACTACCTGACCGGCGTCATCAACCGCCCGGCCGCCGACGGCGGCCGCGAGCTGCTGCTGGTGCTGGACTTCCAGCGCATGGTCGACGAGCAGTTCGGCCAGACCGGCGCACGCGGCGCCGCCGGCGCCGACACCGCGGCCCACGACGCGGCCGACAGCGCCGACGCCGCGGCCAGCGACGAGCTGCGCCTGGTGAGCTTCACCGTCTGCGGGCAGGAATACGCGATCGACATCGCCGACGTGCAGGAGATCGTGCAGGTGCCGGCCGGCATCACCGCGGTGCCGAACACGCCGCACCACGTGCTGGGCCTGATCTCGCTGCGCCAGCGCCTGCTGCCGCTGGTCAGCCTGCGCAGCCTGTTCGGACTGGCGCCGCTGGAGCTCGACGAGCACCACCGCATCGTCGTCGTCGCCCTGCCCGGCGGCGGCCAGGTGGGCCTCGTGACCGACACGGTGAAGGAAGTGCTGTCGGTGCCGCGCGCCCAGGCCGACGCGATGCCCGGCGTGCTGGCGCGCGACAGCGCGCTGCAGGAGTTCGAACGCATCTGCCGCCTCGACGGCGGCAAGCGGCTGGTGTCGATCATCGCCACCGACCGGCTGCTGGGCCTTCAGACCATCCAGGACGCGGCCGACTTCGCCCGCGCCGACACCCCCGAGCAAGAGACGACGATGGACGAGACCACGAGCCGCAACGACGACGACGTGCAGGTCGTCATCTTCCGCCTCGGCGCCGAGGAGTTCGGCGTGCCGATCATGAGCGTGCAGGAGATCGTGCGCGTGCCCGAGCTGCTGACGCGCGTGCCCAAGACGCCGGCCTTCGTCGAAGGCGTGATCAACCTGCGCGGCACGGTGCTGCCGGTCATCGACCAGCGCACCCGCCTGGGCATGGCGGCGCTGGAGCGCAACGACCGCCAGCGCATCATGGTCTACACGCTGGGCGGGCTGCGCACCGGCTTCATCGTCGACAGCGTCGCCGAGGTGCTGCGCATCGGCCGCCAGGCGATCGCGCCGGCGCCGACGCTGAGCGACGAGCAGGGGCTGCTGATCACGCGCGTCGCGCGGCTCGACGGCGACAAGCGCCTGGTGATGCTGATCGACCCCGAGCACCTGCTCGGCCGCACCGAGTCGGTGGCGGTCGGCCGGCTGCTCGACGAAGGCGGCGAGGCCACGCGGCTGCCGCAGGCCGCCTGAGCATGTCGACGGGGAGCGGCACGTGAGCAAGGTGCTCGTCGTCGACGACTCGGCGCTGATGCGCCGGCTGCTGACCGGCGTGCTGTCGGAAGCCGGCCACCAGGTGCAGACCGCGCACAACGGCGCCGAAGGCGTGCAGCGCCTGCTGGACTGGCAGCCCGACGTCGTCACGCTGGACATCAACATGCCCGAGATGGACGGCCTGACCTCGCTGTCGCTGATGATGCAGGCGCGGCCGACGCCGGTCGTCATGGTGTCCTCGCTGACCGAGAAGGGCGCGCAGGCCACCTTCGAGGCGCTGGCACTCGGCGCGCTGGACTTCATCACCAAGCCCGGCGGCACGATCTCGCTGAGCCTGGAGGACATCCGCGGCCAGCTGCTGGAGAAGGTGCAGGCCGCGGCGCGCTCGCGGCTGCGGCCGGCGCGCACGCCGGCGCCCTCGCCCCGGCCGGCGGTCGCAGCACGCCCCCGCGCAGTGGCGCCGCCGCCCGCCGCCGCCGCGCCGGCCACCGGCATGCCCGAGGGGCTGGTGATGGTCGGCGTCTCGACCGGCGGCCCGCGCACGCTGGAGGACATCCTGCCGGCGCTGCCGGAGGACTTCCCATGGCCGGTGCTGGTCGCCCAGCACATGCCGCAGAACTTCACCGGCGCCTTCGCGCGCCGCATGGACAGCCTGTGCCGGCTGCGCGTGCGCGAGTGCACCGGCACGATGCCGATCGAACGCGGCACCGTCTACATCGGCCGCGGCGGCACCGACATGGTGGTCTGCGAACGCCTGGGCCGGCTGGCGGTGCAGCCGCGGCCGGAGAACCCGGCGCATCCCTGGCATCCGTCGGTGGACGTGATGGTCGACAGCGCGATGAAGCTGATGCCGGCCGAACGCCTGATCGGCGTGCAGCTCACCGGCATGGGCGACGACGGCGCGCGTGCGATGACGCGGCTCAAGCGCCAGGGCGGCCGCACGGTGGCCGAGTCCGAGGACACGGCGGTGGTCTTCGGCATGCCGGCCGAACTGATCGCCCAGGGCGGCGCCTCGCTGGTGCTGCCCAGCCCGGACATCGGGCGCCAGTTGCTGCTCTGGGCGCGGCCCAGGGCCTGAAAGGACGAGCATGGGACTGAAGAAGACCGCTGCCGCGCAGCCGCTGCGGGAGGTCGTCGAGCGCGAGCTCGCACGCGACCTGCCCGGCCTGCTGGCGCAGCTGGGCAGCGCCGACGCCGAGCGCCGCCGCTGGGCCGCGCGCGACCTCGCCGAGCACCCGCAGGCCGCACGCGCGCTGGGCGACGCGCTGGCCCGCGAGCGCGACGCCGGCGTGCGCTACGCGATGTTCACCAGCCTCAGCACGCTGGCCGACGCGAGTTCGGTCGACGTGCTGCTGCCGCTGCTGCGCAGCGAGGACGCCGGGCTGCGCAACGGCGCCATCGAGGCCCTGGCCGAGATGCCGCAGGCGGTGGCGCCGCGCGTTCAGGCGCTGCTGCACGACGCCGACGCCGACGTGCGCATCTTCGCCGTCAACCTGCTGGCCGACCTGCGCCACCCGCAGGTGCCCGACTGGCTGGCCCAGGTGCTGGCCGAGGAGGCCCAGGTCAACGTCGTCGCCGCGGCGATCGACGCGCTGGCCGAAGCCGGCTCGCCGCTGCACGTGCCGGCGCTGCGCGCCGCCGCCGCACGCTTCGGCGCCGACCCCTTCCTCGGCTTCGCCGCCCAGATGGCGATCGACCGCATCGAGGCCGCATGAGAGCCGCCGCTGCGCCGCGCGTGCAGATCACCGACGCGGACTTCCTGAAGTTCCGCGACTTCTTCTATCGCAAGACCGGCATCCACTTCGACGAGAACAAGCGCTACTTCGTCGACAAGCGCCTGGTCGAGCGCATCGAGGCCACCGGCGCGGAGGACTTCCGCAGCTACTTCATCGGCCTGCGCTTCGAGGCCGGCGGCAGCGAGCTGCAGCACCTCGTCAACGCGATGACGGTCAACGAGACCTACTTCTTCCGCGAGGCCTACCAGTTCGACTGCCTGGTCAGCGACATGCTGGCCGAGGTCGCGCGGCGCAAGCGGCCGGGCAGCCGCATCCGCATCTGGTCGATCCCGTCGTCCACCGGCGAGGAGCCGTACTCGATCGCGATCTACCTGCTCGAGCGCTGGCCGCTGATCGACGCCTACGAGGTCGAGATCCTCAGCTCGGACATCGACACCCAGGTGCTGCAGGCGGCGCAGCGCGGCGTCTATTCGCAGCGCTCGGTGTCGCAGCTGCCCAAGCCCTACCTCGACAAGTACTTCAAGCGCCACGGCGAGCACGAGTGGCAGATCTCCGAGGACCTGGTGGCGGCGGTCGACTTCAGCCGCGTCAACCTGTCGGAGCCGGCGGACACGCGGCGCTTCCGCGACATCGACGTCATCTTCTGCCGCAACCTGCTCATCTACTTCGACGACCTGTCGCGCCGCGTCGCCGCCGAGGCGATGTACGACGCGCTGGTGCCCGGCGGCTTCGTCTGCCTGGGGCACTCGGAATCGATGAGCCGCATCACCTCGCTGTTCGGCGTGCGCCGCTTCAAGGACGCGATGGTCTACCAGAAACCCCTCAGCGGAGACGCCGCATGAAGCCGCAGATCCTGGTCGTCGACGACGCCGCCACGGTGCGCATGTACCACCGCAAGATGCTGGGCGACGCCGGCTGGCAGGTCGAGGAAGCCGTCAACGGCGTCGAGGCGCTGGAGAAGGTGATGGCGCAGCCCAAGGACGCGCCCTTCGACCTCTACGTCGTCGACATCAACATGCCCAAGATGGACGGCTACAGCTTCGTGCGCGAGCTGCGCCGCCTGGGCCAGGTGCCGCAGGCGCCGGTGCTGATGGTCAGCACCGAGGCCCAGGCGCAGGACGCCACCGCGGCCCACGACGCCGGCGCCAACTGCTACCTCGTCAAGCCCGCCAAGCCCGCCGAACTGGTGCTGACCGCGGCCTTGATGCTGGGCGACCTGGCCGCCGCCACGCGCGCCGCCGCCGCCCACGTCCAACCCCAGGGAGCGAGGGCATGAGCCTGAACGCCAGCGAACTTCTGGACCAGTTCATCGTCGAGGCACGCGAGTGCCTGGAGCAGATCGGCCAGCGCCTGCTGGACGTCGAGCGCCAGCCGGGCGACGCCGAGCTGCTCAACGACCTGTTCCGCCAGGTCCACACGCTCAAGGGCAACTGCGGCCTGTTCGACTTCAAGGCGCTGGAGACGGTGGTGCATGCCGGCGAGGACCTGCTCGACCGCGTGCGCCACGGCACGCTGGCCTACGGCCCGACGATCGCCGACGCGCTGCTGGAGGCGATGGACTACACCGCCGAGCTCGTCGACGCGATCGCCGCCAGCGGCCGCCTGCCCGACGAGGCGCCGGCGCGGGCGCAGACGCTGGCCGCGGCGCTGCGCCGCCACCTGGACGCCGGCCCGGCCGCGGCGGCCTCGCCGGTGCCCGCGCCCGCTTCGGCACCGGCCGCCGCCGCCACGCCGCCCTGGCTGGCGCGTGTCGACGCCACGGCGCTGGCCCCGGGGCGCAGCGTGCTGCGCTACACGCCCGAGCCCGAGTGCTTCTTCAAGGGCGAGGACCCGTGGCGCCTGGTGCTGGCGACGCCGGGGCTGCGGCACCTGCAGGTCGGCACCCAGGCCCCCTGGGGCGAAGGCGCCGACTTCGACTGCTACCGCTGCAACCTCGAGTTCCTCGCCGTCAGCGACGCGCCCACGGCCTACGTCGAGGAGCACTTCCGCTACGTGCCCGAGCAGGTGCAGCTGCACGCCGTCGCCGAGGCGCCGGCCGAAGCGCCCGACGGCGCTGCCGCGCTGCTGCTGGCGACCGCCGCGCACGTCTGGGACCAGCAGCGCCAGCTGCTGGCCCGGCCCGGCGTCGGCGCCGCCACCGTGGCCGCGGCGCGCACCACCTTCGGCCACCTGCTGGCCTGCCTGCCGCCCGAGCCCGGCGTCGCCGCCGCCCGAGAGGCGCTGCAGGCGCTGCCGCCCGGCGCCGCGCCGCTGGCCGCCTGGGCCCACGCCCACCGGCCGGCCGACGCCGAAGCCGAGAGCGAAAGCCCCGCCGCCGAGCCCGGCGCGCTGGTCGCGCCGCTGGAAGCACGCCGCGGCAGCAGCCCGGCGGCCGGCGCCGCCGCCGAGGACGCCGGCCAGAAGGTGCTGAAGGTCTCGCAGGACAAGATCGACCGGCTGATGGACCTGATCGGCGAGATGGTCGTCGCCAAGAACGCCCTGCCCTACCTCGCGCAGCGCGCCGAAGAGGTGTTCCAGCAGCGCGAGCTGGCGCGCGAGATCAAGACCCAGTACTCGGTCATCAACCGCATCGCCGAGGACATGCAGCACGCTGTTCTGCAAGTGCGCATGCTGCCGGTGGGCACGATCTTCCAGCGCTTCGGCCGCCTGGTGCGCGACATCAGCAAGAAGCTCGGCAAGGACGTGCAGCTGGTCGTCGAGGGCGAGGACACCGAGGCCGACAAGAACGTCATCGAGAGCCTGGCCGACCCGCTGATCCACATCCTGCGCAACAGCCTGGACCACGGCATCGAGCTGCCGGCCGCGCGCCTGGCCGCCGGCAAGCCGGCGCAGGGCACGCTGCGCGTCGGCGCGCGCCAGGAAGGCGACCGCGTGCTGCTGGACATCAGCGACGACGGCGCCGGCATCGACACCGCGCGCGTGCGCGCCAAGGCGGTCGAACGCGGGCTGATCCCCGCCGATCGCGCCGACACGCTGAGCGAGCACGAAGCGGCGCAGCTCGTCTTCCTGCCCGGCTTCAGCACCGCCGACACGATCTCCGACCTGTCCGGCCGCGGCGTCGGCATGGACGTCGTGCGTTCGGCCGTCGAGCGCATCAACGGCAGCGTCACGCTGACCAGCGAACGCGGCCGCGGCACGACGATCCGCCTGGCGCTGCCGCTGTCGATGGCGGTGACGAACGTGATGATGATCGAGGTCGGCGGCCGGCGTTTCGGCGTGCCGATGGACCTGATCGTCGAGACCGTGCGCGTGCCGGCCGACGACATCCACCACTTCAAGAGCGCGCAGACCGCGGTGCTGCGCGGGCGCATCGTGCCCTTGCGGCCGCTGCACGAGCTGCTGGCGCTGGACGAGGCGCCGCGGCTCAACGCCGAGGGCGAGCACGCGGTGCTCGTCGTGCGCCTGGGCAACGAGCCGATCGGCCTCGTCGTCGACGACTTCCACGGCACCAGCGACATCATCCTGAAGCCGCTCGAAGGCGTGCTCGCCGGCATCACCGGCTTCGCCGGCACGGCGCTGATGGGCGACGGCAGCGTGCTGATGATCCTCAATCCCAAGGAGCTGATCTGATGGCCATCCGCTACCTGAAGACCCACGCCGTGCTCGAGGGCCACGTCGGCGCCGAGGACGCCGAGACCCTGGTGGCTTGGCTGCGCAAGCGCAAGGCGCCGGCGGTGCACCTGGGCGACTGCGAGCATCTGCACGCCGCCGTGCTGCAGGTGCTGCTGGCGCTGCGCCCGGCGATCAAGGCGCCGCCGCCCGACCGCTGGCTGGCCGCCGCGCTGGGCGCCTGACGGCCCCGGGAACGACCATGGTGCAGGCGCTGGCGCTCGTCGTCGCGGCACTGCTGGCGGTGACGCTGGCGGTGCAGCAGTGGCGTGCCCACGTGCGCTGGCGCCGGCTCGTCGCCGACAACGAACGCCTGGCGCTGGTCGCGCGCCAGACCGCCAACGCCATCGTCATCACCGACCGCCAGCGCCGCATCACCTGGGTCAACCCGGCGTTCGAGCGCCTCACCGGCTACCGGCTGGAAGAAGTCGTCGGCCGCAACCCGGGAACGCTGCTGCAGTGCCCGGCGACCGACGGCGCCGCGGTGCAGGCGATGCGCGGCAAGCTCAACGCCGGCCAGCGCTACGTCGGCGAGCTGCTCAACCGCGCGCGCGACGGGCGCCTGTTCTGGCTGGACATGCGCATCGAGCCGATGCTCGACGAGCACGGCTGGCTGTCGGGCTTCATGGCGATCCAGACCGACGTCACCGAACGCCGCCAAGGCGAGGCCGCGCTGCGCTCCAGCCAGGACTTCCTCGAGCACACCGGCCGCATCGGCGGCGTCGGCGGCTGGTCCTTCGAGCCGTCCAGCGGCACGCTGAGCTTCACGCGCCAGGTCTGGCGCCTGCTCGGCGAGACACCGCGCGAGAACCCGACGCTGGCCGACTGCCTGCGCCAGCTGGGGCCGCTGTCGCGCGCCGAGGTCGAGATGCTGCTGGCCGAGGGACTGAGCGCACGCGATCGCTGGGACGTCGACGTGCAGATCGTCACCGCCTCGGGCCAGGAACGCTGGCTGCGCGTCGTCGCCGAGAGCGAGCTCGACGCCGGGGGCGGGCTGCGCCTGGTCGGCACCGTGCAGGACGTCAGCGCGCGCCGTGCCGTCAAGGCCGAGGCGCTGCGCAACGCCGCGCTGCTGCGCAACGCGATCGAGACCATCGACGAAGCCTTCGTGCTCTACGACCCCGACGACCGCCTCGTCATCTGCAACAACAAGTACCGCGCGCTCTTCGCCCGCCCCGGCATGGAGCTGCTGACCGGCGTGCGCTACGAGGACATCCTGCGCGCCGGCGTCGCCGCCGGCCAGTACCCGGCCGCCGCCGGCCGCGAGGACGAATGGGTGGCGCACCGGCTGGCGATGCACCGCTCGGGCTGCCCGCCGTTCGTGCAGCGCCTGGACGATGGCCGCGTGCTGCGCGTCGTCGACCGCGTGATGCCCGACGGCCACGTCGTCGGCTTTCGCGTCGACATCACCGACCTCGTGCGCGCCACCGAGGCCGCCGAGCAGGCCGACCGCAGCAAGAGCGAGTTCATCGGCACGATCAGCCACGAGCTGCGCACGCCGCTGCAGTCCATCCTCGGCTTCTCCGACCTCGGCCGCCACTTCGCCGCCGGGCACCCGCAGTTCGAGCCGATGTTCCGCGATATCCACGACGGCGGCACGCGCATGCTGCGGCTGGTCAACGGCCTGCTGGACATCTCCAAGATCGACGGCACGCTGGGCTCGCTGGTGCGGCGCCCGGCGGATCTGGCCGAGCTCGCCGCCGCCGTCGTGCGCGAGCTGCGCCCGCAGGCGCGCGAGCGCCAGGTGGCCATCGTGCTGCCCGAGCCGGCGCCGGTGCTGATGGCCGAGGTCGACAGCTTCCGCATGCAGCAGGTGCTGCGCAACGTGCTCGCCAACGCCATCCGCTTCGCGCCCGAAGGCAGCAGCATCGAGATCGCGGCCGCCGACCTGGGCGCCGCCGGCCGGCGCCTGGACATCCTGGACCGCGGCCCCGGCATCCCGCCCGAGGAGATCGAGACGATCTTCAAGCCTTTCGTGCAGAGCAGCCGCACGAAGAGCGGCGCCGGCGGCACCGGCCTGGGGCTGGCGATCTGCCGCCGCATCATGGGCGCGCACGGCGGCCGCATCGCCGCCGCCAACCGCGACGGCGGCGGCACCTGCTTCACGATCGAACTGCCGGCGCCTGGCGCGCCGGCCCCCGTCCCGCCCGCCCCGCCGCCCGCCGACGAGACCCCGCGACCGCGCAAGTCGCTGCGTCAGGTGCGCGGCGAGCGCGCCGCCGTCATCCCCAGCGCCTGAAGACGCCCACCATGGCCCACACCATCCTGTCCATCGAGGACCAGCCCGACATCCGCCGCCTGATCCGCATGACGCTCGAGTTCAAGGGCTACGAAGTCGTCGAAGCCGGCGACGGCATGCAAGGGCTGGAGCTGGCGCGGCAGTCGCCGCCGGACCTGATCCTGCTGGACGTGATGATGCCCGGCATCGACGGCCACGAGGTCGCGCGCCGCCTGCAGGCCGACGCCCGCACGCGCGACGTGCCGGTGGTGATGATCTCGGCCCTGGGCCAGACCGTCGAGGTCGAGGCCGGGCTGATGAGCGGCGCCCTGCACTATCTGGTCAAGCCCTTCAGCCCCTGGGAGCTGCTGGACCTGGCGGCCCGGCTCGTCGCCCGCTCGCCGGGCCAGGAACAGAGCGCATGAACGCCGACGACCGGGCCCGCGGCGGCTGGTGGGCGCGCCTGCGCCGGCGCTGGCGCGGCGGCAGCCGCCTGCCCAAGGACGAGGCCGCGCGCGAGCTGCGCGAGACCGCGGCCTTCCTCGACCTGATGCAGCACCAGCTCTCGGGTGCCGTGCACGACGCCGAGACCGGCGCGCACGAGCTGATCCGGCGCATGACGGCGGTGCACGAGGTCTCCGACCGCCAGGCGCGGCGCATCGAGGAGACCGACGCCCACGGCCACGAGCTGGCGCGCGTCGTCAAGGACAAGCTGCTGGCCGACGCCCAGCTCGGCGCGATCCTGGAGATGTTCGTCGAGCAGCAGGAAAAGGACGTCAACGCCAACCTGGAGCGCATCCGCCGGCTGCAGGGCGTCAAGGACCTGGGGCCGCTGGTCGACGACATCGCCGCCGTCGCCCAGCAGACCAACTTCCTGGCGATCAACGCCGCGATCGAGGCGGCACGCGCTGGCCCGGCCGGCCGCGGCTTCGCCGTCGTCGCCGCCGAGATCCGCCAGCTGTCGACGCGCACCGCCGGCGTCGCCGACGACATCGCACGCAAGATCAGCGTCGCCACCGACGGCATCGACGAGGAGCTTGCCGGCGCGATGGACGCCAGCACGCGCAAGGACACGACCGGCAACATGCGCCGCGTGCTCGACGACATCGCCGCGATGCGCGAGCGCTTCGCCGCGTCGATGCAGCGGCTGCAGCTCGAGTCGGTGGTCGCCGGCGTGCGCGACGGCCACGTCGACATCGCCGGCCGCCTGGCCGACGCGCTAGGCCAGCTGCAGGTGCACGACGTCACGCGCCAGCGCATCGAACACGTGCGCTCGGCGCTGGCCGGGCTGCACGAGCACCTGCAGCACGTGGCCGAGCAGGTCGAAGGCGAGCGCTGGACGCCCGAAGGCCGGCCCAGCGCCGGCGAGCGCCTGCAGCGCCACGCCGAGGACTACGTGATGCACGACCAGCACGAGGTGCACGCCGCCGTCACCGGCCAGGCGGCCGCCGAGCTGGCGCCGCAACCCAAGATCCAGTTGTTTTAGCGCGGCGGCACACGCACGTTGAAATCTGGATCAGATTTCACAGCAAAGAATCGTTTTTATCACTTACAGTGGCATGGCCAACCGGCCGACCACGACTGGGCCCCAAAACATGAAAAGCGTCTTCCTCGTCGACGACTCGGCCACGATGCTGATGAGTCTCAAAGGCACCCTGGAGATCAGCGGTTTCCGCGTCGAGACCGCCACCGACGGCGAGGCCGCGCTGAGCAAGCTGAAGGCCGGGCTGCGACCCGACCTGATCATCACCGACATCAACATGCCCAAGCTCGACGGCATCGCGCTGATCCGCGAGGCGCGCAAGCTGCTGCGCTTCACGCCGATCCTGGCGCTGACGACCGAGAGCCAGCTCGTCAAGCGCGAGGAGGCCAAGCGCAACGGCGCCACCGGCTGGCTGGTCAAGCCGCTGGGCGGCGGCGAACTGGTCAAGGTCATCAAGCAGGTCGTGCCCGGCGCCTGAGCCGGCACCGCCGCCGCCACACGATGGACGAGATGAGCGAGCAAGCCGGGCCCTCCCGCAGGCTCTGGCGGCGACTGCTGACGCCGCGCGACCTGGCCCTCGTGGTGCTGGCCCTGGCCGGCATCGTCGCCCACGGCCTGTGGGCCGACGTCGTGCCCTGGAGCACCGTCGTCGCCGCCGTCGCCGGCGCGCTGTTCGGCCTGCGCCTGGGCGCCCGCTACGGCCATGCGATGAGCCGCCACACCGAATCCGGCCAGCGCGTGCGCCAGGACATCCAGACGCTGCAGCAGGCCTTCGACGTGCTGAAGGCCCAGGTCAGCGCGACCATCAAGACCTCCGAGGAAGCGGTGATGTCGATGATGGAGCGCATGCACCGCGTGCACGCCAACACGCAGGACCTGCGCGAGCGCATCCTCGAGGCCGTCACGCGTTCGCAGTCGCTGTCCTCCGACTCGCTCAGCCGCGCCGGCGAGCACGGCCGCGCCGTCGCCACGCTGGCCGAGCACCAGCAGCGCTTCGAGGCCCAGCAGGCCGAGAACCTGGGCCGCGTGCGCGAAGTCGCCGAGCGCGTGCGCCAGCTGACGCCGCTGGCGGCGCTGATCGGCGACATCGCGCGCCAGACCAACCTGCTGGCGATCAACGCCTCGATCGAGGCCGCGCGCGCCGGTGCCGAGGGTGCCGGCTTCAAGGTCGTCGCCACCGAGGTTCGCCGGCTGTCGACGCAGACCAGCGAGGCGGCGCGCCAGATCAGCGACGGCATCAGCCACGCCGCGACCGCCATCGACGCCGAGATGAACCGCGTCGACGCCAACCAGGGCGAGAGCGCGGCGCAGCAGCTGAGCGAGATCGCACGCCACATCCAGGTGATGAGCGACACGCTGGCCGACGTCGTGCCCTACCTCGGCGAGCTGTCGGGCCGCATGGACGACGGCATGGCCGTCGTCTCCGGCGACATCATCGACACGCTCGGCGACATGCAGTTCCAGGACATCAACCGCCAGCTGCTCGAGCAGATCAACACCGCGCTGGGCAGCCTGTCGGCGCACTTCGCCCAGGTCTACGAGCTGATCGACGGCACCGCGCCGCCGCCTCCGGTGATGCTGGAGGAGCTGCTGACGCGCTGGACCGACAACTACGTGATGCACGCCCAGCGCGTGGCCCACGTGCTCGGCACCGCGGCTTCGTCGGCGTCGGCGGCAGCCGCCGCGCCGGCCCAGCCCGAACCTCCCCTCCATCTCGCGAGCACCCATGGCCCCCGCATCGAACTCTTCTGAGGCCGCCGGCCGGCCCTGCGTGCTCGTCGTCGACGACTCGGTGACGATGCGCCGCAGCATCGAGCTGACGCTGCAGACCGGCGGCTACGAGGTCGTCACCGCGGCCGACGGCAACGTCGCGCTGTCGCTGCTGCGCGAAGGGCTGCGCCCGGACCTGCTGCTCACCGACATCGTGATGCCCGGCACCGACGGCCTGACGCTGATCCGCGAGGCGCGCAAGCTGCTGCGCTTCACGCCCATCGTCGCGCTGACGACCCAGGGCGCGCCCGAGATGCGCCAGCAGGGAAGAGCCGACGGCGCCACCGCCTGGCTGCTCAAGCCCACCGGCGGCCGCGGGCTGCTCGAACTCGTCGCTCGTTTCGTGCAGCGCGCGCCGCAGGCGCCGGTGGCCTGAGCGTCGCGCAGCCCCCGCAGCGGGCCTGATTTCGATCAAGCGGCCGTCACACCGCGGGCGGCGACACACGCCCGCGTGGCGGAGGCCGCGCACGCCGATGCCAGAATCCTCGCGTCCCCCAGGAGATGCGATGACGACGAAGTTCCTGCTCGAAGAAAGCCGCATGCCGCGGCACTGGTACAACATCGTGGCCGACCTGCCGGTGCCGCCGGCGCCGCCGCTGCACCCGGGCACCAAGCAGCCCGTGGGACCGGCCGACCTGGAGCCGCTGTTCACGCGCTCGCTGATCGAGCAGGAGATGGCGACCGAGCGCGAGATCGAGATCCCCGAGCCGATCCGCGAGGTCTTCCGCCTCTGGCGCCCGGCGCCGCTGATCCGCGCCCGCCGCCTCGAGCAGGCGCTGCAGACGCCGGCCAAGATCTTCTTCAAGTACGAAGGCGTGTCGCCGGCGGGCAGCCACAAGCCCAACAGCGCCGTGCCGCAGGCCTGGTACAACGCCCAGGCCGGCATCCGCAAGCTCAGCACCGAAACCGGCGCCGGCCAGTGGGGCTCGTCGCTGGCCTTCGCCGGCTCGCTGTTCGGGCTGGAGGTCAAGGTCTTCCAGGTGCGTGTGTCCTACGACCAGAAGCCGTACCGCCGCGCGCTGATGGAGACCTACGGCGCGACCTGCATCCCCTCGCCGTCGCCCGAGACCGCCGCCGGCCGCGCCGTGCTGGCCGAGCGCCCCGACCATCCCGGCTCGCTGGGCCTGGCGATCAGCGAAGCGGTCGAGGTCGCGGCGACGAACGACGACACCAAGTACGCGCTGGGCTCGGTGCTCAACCACGTGCTGCTGCACCAGACCATCATCGGCCAGGAAGCGATGCTGCAGATGGAGATGGCCGATGCCGACCCGGACATCGTCATCGCCTGCACCGGCGGCGGCAGCAACTTCGCCGGCCTGGCCTTCCCCTACGTCGGCCAGACGCTGCGTGGCGGCCGCAAGCGCCGCATCGTCGCCGTCGAGCCGGCGGCCTGCCCGAGCCTGACGCGCGGCAAGTTCGCCTACGACTTCGGCGACACCGCGCACCTGACGCCGCTGACCAAGATGCACACGCTGGGCAGCACCTTCACGCCGCCGGGCTTCCACGCCGGCGGCCTGCGCTACCACGGCATGGCGCCGCTGGTCAGCCACCTGAAGGAGCTCGGCCTGATCGAGGCCCAGGCGCACACCCAGAACGACTGCTTCGCCGCGGCGGTGCTGTTCGCGCGCTGCGAAGGCATCGTGCCGGCGCCGGAAGCCAGCCACGCGATCCAGGGTGCGGTCGCCGAGGCGCTGCGCTGCAAGGCCGAAGGCAAGGCCGAGACCATCCTCTTCGGCCTGAGCGGCCACGGCCATTTCGACATGGCGGCCTACACCAACTACCTCGGCGGCAAGCTGGTCGACGCCAGCTACGACGAGGCCGAGCTGGCGATGGCGCTGTCGGGGCTGCCGTCGATTCCGGCCTGACGAAGCCGAAATCTGGGCTCAGCCAGATAGCTGAGCCCAAGCCTTGTCCAGCCGCTTGACGCTCACCGGCTGCGGCGTGCGCAGCTCCTGGGCGAACAGGCTGACGCGCAACTCCTCCAGCAGCCAGCGGTACTCGTCCAGGCGCGCGTGCTGCGCGCCCTTCAGCTCGGCGACGCGGCGCCAGTAGCGCTGCTCCAGCGGGCGCAGCTCGGCCAGGCGCGTGGCGTCGCGCGCCGGGTCGGCGCGCAGCTTGTCCAGGCGCAGCGTCACCGCTTTCAGATAACGCGGGAAGTGCGCCAGCGCCGCCCAGTCGGTGCTCGCCAGGAAACGTTTGGGCACCAGGCGCTGCAGCTGCTGCGCGACGTCGTCGGCGACGTCCTTGGGCGGGCGGCTGTCTTTCAGCTTGCGCGCCGCCACCGCGTACTCGGCCAGCACGACGCCGGCCAGGCGCGCCACTTCCTGGGCGATCAGGTTCAGCCGCGTGCGGCCTTCGTCGACCCGGGCCTTGAAGCTGCGTTCGTCGCTGGGCAGCGGCTCGGCGAGGAAGGCGCGGTCGACGGCGACGTCGATGATCTGCTGGCGCAGCTCCTCGAGCGTGCCGCCCATCGCCATGAAGGCCACGCCCATCTTCTGCAGATCGGGGATGCTCTTCTCGAGGTACTTCAGCGGCTCGCGGATCTGCAGCGCGACCAGCCGGCGCAGGCCGACACGGTGCTTGGCGGCGGCGAGCTCGGGCTCGTCGAAGACCTCGATCTCGACGTGCGAGCCGCCGTCGACCAGCGCCGGGAAGCCGATCAGCGTTTGCGCGCCCTTGCGGATCTCCATCAGCTCGGGCAGCTCGCCGAAGGTCCAGGCGGTGTGGCGCTGCGCCGCGGCGGGTGCCGCAGGCGGCGGCGCGGCGACGGTGGCGACGACGCCGCGCGACGGTGCGGTAGGTGCCGCCGCCGCGGGGGCCGGCGCGGGTGCCGCCTTGACCTTCAGCGCCGCCAGCGCCTGGAACGCGCTGCGCGCCTGGCCGCCGAGTTCGGCCTTCAGCCCGGCGAGGTCGCGCCCCATCGCCAGCTGGCGGCCGTGCTCGTCGACGACGCGGAAGTTCATGAACAGGTGCGGCGGCAACTGCTCCAGCTTGAAGTCGTTGCGCTGCACCGCGAGCTGGGTACGCTCGCGCACCGCCTTCAAGAGCGCGTCGACCAGCTCGCCCTGGGCGAAAGGCGCGGTGGCGCAGAACTCGGCGGCGAACTCGGGCAGCGGCACCAGGCGCGAGCGCGGGCGCTGGTGCAGGCTCTTGCACAGCGCCAGCACCTTGTCGCGCAGCATGCCGGGCACCAGCCACTGGCAGCGTTCCTCGCTGGCCTGGTTCAGCGCGTAGATCGGCAGCGTCACCGTCAGCCCGTCCTTGGCATCGCCGGGCTCGTGCAGGTAGCTCGCGGCGCAGTCGATGCCGCCCAGGCGCACGGTCTTCGGGAAGGCGTCGGTCGTGATGCCGGCGGCCTCGTGACGCATCAGCTCGTCGCGCGTCAGCTGCAGCAGCTTCGGCTGCTTCTTCACCTCTTCGCGGAACCACTTCTCCAGCGTCGCACCCGAGCAGACGTCGGGCGGCAGCTGCTGGTCGTAGAAGGCGAAGATCAGCTCGTCGTCGACCAGCACGTCCTGGCGGCGCGACTTGTGCTCCAGCTCCTCGACCTGGGCGACGAGCTTGCGGTTGTGCGCCAGGAACGGCAGCCGCGACTCCCAGTCGCCGTTGACCAGCGCCTCGCGGATGAAGATCTCACGCGCCGCCTTGGCGTCGACACGGCCGTAGTTGACGCGGCGGTTGTCGTAGACGACCAGGCCGTACAGCGTCGCACGTTCCAGCGCGATGACCTCGGCGGCCTTCTTCTCCCAGTGCGGCTCGAGGAGCTGGGTCTTCAGCAAATGGCCGGCCACCGCCGGGATCCAGCCCGGCTCGATGGCGGCGATGCCGCGGCCGAAGAGGCGTGTCGTCTCCACCAGTTCGGCGGCGACGATCCAGCGCCCCGGCTTCTTGCTCAGGTGCGCACCCGGGTGGCGCCAGAACTTGATGCCACGCGCGCCGAGGTACCAGTCCTCGTCGTCGGACTTGCAGCCGATGTTGCCCAGCAGGCCGGCGAGCATCGACAGGTGCAGCTGCTCGTAGGTCGCCGGCGCCGTGTTCAGCCGCCAGCCGTGTTCTGCGACGACGGTGTGCAGTTGCGAATAGATGTCGCGCCACTCGCGCACGCGGCGCGGGTTGACGAAGCTCTCGCGCAGGCGCTGCTCCTGCTGTCGGTTGGACAGCTTGTGCGGCGGCGCGGCCTCGGGTGCGGGCCGGCCGGCGCCCCGCTGAGGCGCCTTCGGCGGCGGGCGGTTGGCCTCGGGCGCGGCGGCGTGCACGTGGCCGCGGCCTTCCTCGATCCAGTTCCACAGCTTCAGGTAACCGACGAACTCACTCTTCTCGTCGTCGAACTTGCGGTGCTTCTCGTCGGCCGCCTGCTGCTGCTCCAGCGGCCGGTCGCGCACGTCCTGCACCGACAGCGCCGAGGCGATGACCAGCACCTCCGACAAGGCGTGGCGGTCGCGCGCCTCGAGGATCATGCGGCCGACACGCGGATCCAGCGGCAGCTTGGCCAGTTCGCGGCCGGTCTTCGTCAGCTCGCCGCCGTCATCGATCGCGTTCAACTCGTCGAGCAGCGCGTAGCCGTCGGCGATGGCCTTCTTCGGCGGCGGCTCCAGGAACGGGAAGTCTTCGACCGTGCCCAGGCGCAGCGCCTTCATGCGCAGGATGACGCCGGCCAGCGAGGACCGCAGGATCTCGGGGTCGGTGAAACGTGCGCGCTGGTTGAAGTCGGCTTCGTCGTAGAGGCGGATGCAGACGCCGTTGGCGACACGCCCGCAGCGGCCGGCGCGCTGGTTGGCCGCGGCCTGGCTGACCGGCTCGACCTGCAGCTGCTCGACCTTGTTGCGGTAGCTGTAGCGCTTGACACGCGCCAGCCCAGAGTCGACGACGTAGCGGATGCCCGGCACCGTCAGCGAGGTCTCGGCGACGTTGGTCGCGAGCACGATGCGCCGGCCGTTACCGGCCTCGAAGACGCGGTCCTGCTCGGCCTGCGACAGGCGCGCGAACAGCGGCAGGATCTCCGGCTGCGGCCCGCCGCGCGCGGTGCTGGCCAGGTGCTTGCGCAGATGGTCGGCGGTCTCGCGGATCTCGCGTTCGCCGGGCAGGAAGACGAGGATGTCGCCGCTGCCACCGCGCCACAGTTCGTCGACCGCGTCGGCGATCGCGTCGCCCAGGTCCCAGTCCTTCTTCTCCTCGAACGGCCGCCAGCGCTGCTCGACCGGGTACAGCCGGCCCGAGACCATGATCACCGGCGCCGGGCCGGCGGCGGATTCGAAGTGCTTGGCGAAGCGGTCGGCGTCGATCGTCGCCGAGGTGACGACGATCTTCAGGTCGGGCCGGCGCGGCAGCAGCTGGCGCAGGTAGCCGAGCAGGAAGTCGATGTTGAGGCTGCGCTCGTGGGCCTCGTCGATGATCAGCGTGTCGTAGGCCTTGAGCAGCGGGTCGGTCTGCGTCTCGGCCAGCAGGATGCCGTCGGTCATCAGCTTGACCGAGGCGCCCGGCTGCAGCCGGTCCTGGAAACGCACCTTGTAGCCGACGACCTCGCCCAGCGGCGAGTTCAGCTCCTCGGCGATGCGCTTGGCGACGCTGGACGCGGCGATGCGCCGCGGCTGCGTGTGGCCGATCAGGCCGCGGCCGCCGGCGCCCAGGCCTCGGCCCAGCTCCAGCGCAATCTTCGGCAGCTGCGTCGTCTTGCCCGAGCCGGTCTCGCCGCAGACGATGACGACCTGGTGCCCGGAAAGCGCACGCGCGATCTCGTCTCGGCGCGCCGAGACGGGCAGCGATTCGGGATAGGTGATCGGCGGAACCGGGTTGGCCGGCCGCCCGGGGCGAGTGTCGGACACGGGGCGCGGATTATGGCCGCGCCCGCGGGATCACATCGCTTCGTAGCGGATGACGTTGATCGCCGCGCCGGTCGGGTCGCGCAGCACGGCCATGCGGCCGACGCCGGGCACGTCCATCGCCGGCACCAGCACGCTGCCGCCGAGTTCGAGTGCCTTGGCGATCGTGTCGTCGACCGAATCGACCGTGACGTAGCCCGCCCAGTGCGGCGGCACTTCCTTCGGCGTGTCGGGCGGGAAGGCCATGATGCCGCCGACCGCGGTGCCGTCCGGCGTCTTGGCGACGCGGTAGGTGCCGACCCCGTCGTACTCCTGCCGGTCGAAGCTCCAGCCGAACAGTTCGCCGTAGAACGTGGCGGCGCGCTCGGGATCGGGAGTCAGCAGCTCGTTCCAGCTGAACGCGCCGTGTGTCTTGAAGACATCCATGCGATCTCCTGTTTGGTGGAGCGCCGATGATGCTGCGGCACAATCGCCCGCGCCATGAGCGTCGTATTCCCGCACACCTTCGTCCCCTGGTTCAGGGCGGTCGCCCCCTACCTGCATGCCTACCGGGGCAAGACCTTCGTCGTCGCGGTGACCGGGGAGATGATCGCCGCCGGCAAGCTCAATGCCTTCGTCCAGGACCTGTCGATCCTGCACGCGATGGGGCTGAAGATCGTGCTGGTGCATGGCTTTCGGCCGCAGGTCAACGAGCAGCTCGCCGCCAAGGGCCACGTCTCGCGCTTCAGCCACGGCCGCCGCATCACCGACCCGGTGGCGCTGGACGCCGCGCAGGAAGCCGCCGGCCAGCTGCGCTTCGAGATCGAGGCCGCGTTCTCGCAAGGCCTGCCGAACACGCCGATGGCCAACGCCACGGTGCGTGTGGTCTCGGGCAACTTCCTCACCGCACGGCCGGTCGGCATCGTCGACGGCGTCGACTTCCAGTCCAGCGGCCTGGTGCGGCGTGTCGACCACGGCGCGATCCGGCGCGCGATCGACATCGGCGCGCTGGTGCTGCTGTCGCCGTTCGGCTTCTCGCCGACGGGTGAAGCCTTCAACCTGTCGATGGAGGACGTCGCCACGTCCACCGCGATCGCGCTGCAGGCCGACAAGCTGGTCTTCATGACCGAGGTGCCGGGCATTCGCGAGAACCCCGACGATCCGGAAAGCGCGATCGACACCGAACTGGCGCTGGCCGACGCGCGCCGGCTGCTGGCCTCGTGGCCGGCACCGGCCAAGCCGACCGACCCGGGCTTCTACCTGCAGTACTGCGTGAAGGCCTGCGAGCACGGCGTTCGAACGCTCGCACATCCTGCCCTTCGCCGCCGACGGCTCGCTGCTGCTGGAAGTCTTCACCCACGACGGCATCGGCACGATGGTCGTCGACGAGAAGCTGGAAAGCCTGCGCGAAGCGACGCCCGACGACGTCGGCGGCATCCTGCAGCTGATCGAACCCTTCGAGCGTGACGGCACGCTGGTACGCCGCGAACGCACCGAGATCGAACGCGACGTCTCGGCGTACACCGTCATCGAGCACGACGGCATCATCTTCGGCTGCGCCGCGCTCTACCCCTACCCCGAGGCGCGCACCGCCGAGATGGCGGCGCTGACCGTCTCGCCGATGGCGCAGGGCCAGGGCGACGGCGAGCGCATCCTCAAGCACATCGAGCACCGCGCCAAGGCGATGGGCCTGGACAGCGTGTTCGTGCTGACGACGCGCACGATGCACTGGTTCATCAAGCGCGGCTTCGCCCAGGTCGACCCCGACTGGCTGCCCGAGGCGCGCAAGCGCAAGTACAACTGGGACCGGCGCTCGCAGGTGCTGGTCAAACGACTGTTCTGAACGACTGGAGACCCCGATGGCCCGCATGGTGAACTGCGTCTACCTGAAGAAGGAAGCCGAAGGCCTGTCCTTCGCGCCCTACCCCGGCGAGCTCGGCAAGCGCATCTACGACAACGTCTCGAAGGAGGCCTTCGAGCAGTGGAAGCGCCACCAGACGATGCTCGTCAACGAGAACCGCCTGAACCTGGCAGACGCCCGCGCCCGCCAGTACCTCGCCCGCCAGATGGAGCAGTTCTTCTTCGGCGGCGGAGCCGACGCGCCGGCGGGCTACGTTCCGCCGGCGGCGTGACGCCTATAACCCGACGAGATTTCCGATAACGCAAATCATTCGCATTGAAAGATAGACTCCGGGCTCTCTTCTGACCCCGGAGCCTTTCCAATGCAGCGTCCGTCGTTCGTCCGCCTTGCCGCGATCACCCTTGCCGCCGTCTTCACCACGGCGGCGCAGGCGCAGGCTCCGGTGCTGAATCTCTATTCGGCGCGCCACTACCAGACGGACGAAGCGCTTTACGAGAATTTCACCAAGGCGACCGGCATCCGCATCAACCGTGTGGACGCCGACGACGCCGGTGTTGTCGCGCGGCTGCAAAGCGAAGGACAAAACAGCCCGGCCGACGTCGTGCTGCTCGTCGATGCCGCCCGCCTGTGGCGCGCCGAAACCCAAGGGCTGTTCCAGCCGGTGAAGAGCCGAGTGCTCGAGGAGCGGATTCCTGCCACCCTGCGCAGCGACGACGACGGCCAGGGTTCGCAATGGTTCGGCTTTTCCACCCGGGCGCGCGTCATCGTCTACGACAAGACGCGCGTCAAGCGCAGCGACGTCGACACCTATGAAAAACTCGGCGACCCGCTGAACAAGGGCCGCGTCTGCACGCGCTCGGGCTCGCATCCCTACAACCTGTCCCTCTTCGGAGCGATGCTCGAACATCTCGGCCCGCAGAAGACCGAGACCTGGCTGCGAGGCGTCGTCGACAACATGGCCCGCCCGCCCAAAGGCGGCGACACCGACCAGATCAAGGCGGTGGCCAGCGGCGAATGCGCCGTCGCGCTGACCAACAGCTACTACCTCGCGCGCATGATGCGATCGCAGAACCCAGCCGACCAGCAGGTCGTCGAGCGCGTCGCGGTGGTCTTCCCCGATCAGGCGACGACGGGCACTCACGTCAATATCGCCGGCGGCGCCGTGGCGCGTTACGCGAAGAACCGCGATGCCGCCGTGCGATTCCTCGAATACCTCGCCAGCAACGACGCTCAGTCGTATTTTGCCAACGGCAACAACGAATGGCCGGCGGTGCCCGGGGTGAAGCCGCGCAATCCCGCACTGGAGAGCTTCGGCAGCTTCAAGACGGAATCCGTTCCGGTTTCTGCGATTGGCCGCAATCAGGTCAAGGTGCAGCAGATGCTGGACCGCGTCGGTTACCGCTGATTTCTGTCTTTCGAGGTTTCTCCGGTCGCACCGGCGGTTCGCGATGGTATATTTCGCGACACCCGACGGATTCGACAGGAGATACCTTGATGGCTACGTTGTCCGAATTGCTCGCACAGAAGGCTGCACTCGAAAAGCAGATCATTCGAGACGCAACGCGAAGAACGCGCTGCGGCGATTGCCCAGGTGAAGTCGCTGATGTCGCAGTACGGGCTGACGCTGGCCGACCTGAGCGCCAAGTCCGGCGCCGCGACGCCGCGCCGCGGCAGCACCGGCAAGGTGCCGCCGAAGTTCCGTGACCCGGACACCGGCGACACCTGGTCCGGCCGCGGGCTGCAGCCCAAGTGGCTGAAGGCGGCGCTGGCCAACGGCCGGTCGCTGTCCGACTTCGCCGTCTGAACGCGGCCACCCCAATGCGGGGTCACGCAGGCACCGAGACCCGAGCTCGGCGCTAGCATGGTGCGGTTGTTCCGCCCTTGCCCCCTCTCCGCCGCGTGACCCCCTCCGAAAGCAGACGACTTCTGCCCCGCCTGCTGGCGGACGGGCAGGCCGTCCCCGCACGCGCCGTCGGTGCATTCGCGGCGGCGCTCGGCTGTCTGCTGGCCGGCTTGCTGGGCGGCTTCGCTCTGGCCGGCGTGCCGTGGAGCACGATGGGCCCGGCAGCCGGCGTCGTGCTCGCCTGCAGCCTGCGCTGGGGCGCGGGCGCCGGCGCAGGCGCGGCCCTCGGCGCCGCACTGGCGCTGCTCGCCCAGCCGCTGCCCCCGATCGAAATCGCCGTCGCGCTGGTCGCCTTGGCGTCCGGCCTCGTGCTGGCCTGGCGGCTGCTGCGCCAGCTCGGCTTCGAACGCCGGCTCGAACGCGCCCGCGACGTCGGCTGGCTGGCCGTCGCGACGGTCGCCGCGTTCGCGCCGGTCGCGGCCATCGTTGCCGCCGGTGCGCTGCGCTGGACGCTGCCGTTTCCTGCCGTCGACCGCGTCGGCGCCCTGGCGGCCGCCTGGGCCACGCTGGGCATCGGCGCGCTGCTGACCGCGTTTCCGCTGCTCGCGCTGGATCGCCGCGCCGCCGTCGTGCTCGACCGGCCGACACGGCTGGCCAGCGCGCTGGCGCTGACGGCCGCCGCCGCGATGGCGACGCTGCTGCTGTGCAGCCCGTCGAACCGGGCCGGGGAGTTCGGCATCCTGCTGCCTTTTGCCGCACCGCTGCTGCTGGTGGCCCTGGCCGTTCGCCACGGCGCACCGCTGGCCGCTGCGGCGCTGCTGTTGTGCACCACGGTGGGCGCGTTGACAACCGTCTCGGGTTCGCCTTGGTGGGCCGGCGCGGTGCAGCCGCCGCCGCTGGCCACCGGCGCCTGGCTGGCGACGCAGGCCGCACTGCTGCTGATCCTCCATGCCGGCGCCGTCGAGGCGCGCTGGCGCGAGCAACGCTGGGAATGGGCGCTGGACGGCTCGCGCCTGGGCGTCGCCGACTGGCACGTGCGCCGCGGCGATGGTTTCGCCTCGAGGGCCTGGCGAGCGCTGGCGCCGGCCGGTGACACGGGCTGGACGCCGGCGAGCTGGCTGGCCCAGGTGCATCCCGAAGACCGCGCCGCGCTCGAGGCAGCGATCGCGCTGATCGACTCGGGCCAGTCGGGGCGCCAGCAACTCGAGCTGCGCATGCGCCGCGACGAGGCCTGGCGCTGGCGCCAGGCAACGCTGCTGGTCATCGAACGCGCGCCCGACAGCCGCCCGGCCCGCATCCTGGCGACGCTGGCCGATGTCGAGGAGCGCCACGAGGCGCTCGAACGCCAGCGTCTGTCGGCGAGCCTGTTCCAGCACCTGCACGAAGGCCTGCTGGTCACCGACGCCGAGCTGCGCGTGCTGGAGGCGAATCCGGCCTATACCGAGATCCTGGGCGTGGCGCGCGAGGAGCTGATCGGCACCGTGCCCTCGCTGCTGAGCCCGGCGCCCGACGATGCCCGCGCGCGCGAGCAGCGCGCCGAGATGTGGAGCGCCTTGCGCGAAGGCGGTAGCTGGCGCGGCGAGCTCGACGAGCGCCGCGCCGATGGCAGCCTGCGCACGCTGCAGGCGACGATCTCCACCGTGCCCGGCGGCGACCGCAGCACGCACCATCACGTGCTGGTGATCTCCGACATCACCGAACAGCGCCGCCAGCGCGACCTGCTCGAACGGCAGGCGCTGTACGACGAGCTGACACGGCTGCCCAACCGCGCCCACCTGTCGACGCTGCTGGCCGAGGCGATGGCAGTCGCCGACCGCGACGGCTTCATGGTCGCCGTCTGCTACCTCGACCTGGACCACTTCAAGCCGGTCAACGACCGCTTCGGCCACGCCGCCGGCGACCGCCTGCTGGTCGAACTGGCGAGCCGGCTGCGCACCGCGCTGCGCCGCCGCGAACGCTGGGCCGACGTCGCCGCGCGCCTGCACGGCGACGAGTTCGTGCTGCTGCTGCGCGCCGGCTCGATCGACGAGGCCCGGCGCGCGATCGTGCGCGTGCTGCGCGTGCTGTCGCAGCCTTATCTGGTCGACCCCGCGGCCGAGCCGGTGGCGATCACGACCAGCCTGGGGGCGACGCTGTACCCACTGGACCGCCAGGATCCGGACACGCTGCTGCGCCATGCCGACCACGCGATGTACGAGGCCAAGCAGTCGGGCCGCAACGGCTACGTGCTGTTCGACCCGGCCAGCCGCCAGGAGCGCGAGGAACAGGCCATGGCGCAAGGCGAAATCGAGCAGGCGCTGGAGCGTGGCGAGCTGATGCTGCGCTACCAGCCCAAGGTCGACATGCGCAGCGGCCGCGTCATCGGCTTCGAGGCGCTGCTGCGCTGGGAGCATCCGACCAAGGGCGAGCTGCCGCCGCATGCCTTCCTGCCGCGTATCGAGGACGACGGCCTGCTGGTGCGGGTCGGCGACTGGGTGATCTCGCAGGCGCTGGAGCACCTGGCGCAGTGGCGCCGCGACGGGCTCGATTTCGCCGTCGGCGTCAACGTCTCGTCGCGCCACCTGCGCCGCGCCGACTTCGCGGCCCAGCTGGCGGCGCTGATCGCGCGCCACGGCCACGACCTCGCGCCCTACCTCGAACTGGAGGTCGTCGAGACCGCCGCGATCGCCGCCGAGGACAGCCCGACGACCTCGGCGCAGATGAAGCAATGCCGCGAGCTCGGCGTGCGCTTCGCGCTCGACGACTTCGGCACCGGCTACTCGCCGCTGCGCTACCTGAAGGACCTGCCGGCCGACACGCTGAAGATCGACCGCGGCTTCGTGCACAACATGCTCGACGACGCCCAGGACCGCGGCATCGTCGAAGGCATCATCAGCCTGGCGCGCACATTCGGCTGCAGCGTCGTCGCCGAGGGCGTGGAGACGCCGGCGCAGGCGCGCATGCTGCTGGACCTGGGCTGCGACATCGGCCAGGGCACCGGCATCGCCTCGCCGCTGCGCGCCGGCCAGGTGGCGCAATGGGTGCGCGACTTCCGCGGCGTTTTCGTGATCGCGCCGGCTGGCGCCGGCGACGGGTTGGCTAGACTCGGCGGGTGATTCCCGCCGGTTTTCTCCAGGATCTGCTCTCCCGCGTCGACATCGTCGACGTGGTCGGCCAGCACGTCGAGCTCAAGCGCGGCGGCGCCAACCTGATGGGCCTGTGCCCGTTCCACGCCGAGAAGTCGCCCAGCTTCTCGGTCAGCCCGAGCAAGCAGTTCTATTACTGCTTCGGCTGCGGCGCCTCGGGCGACGCGATCCGCTTCCTCACCGAACACCTGGGCCTGAGCTTCGTCGAGGCGGTTCGCGACCTCGCGCAGCGCGTCGGCATGCAGGTGCCCGAGGAGCAGCTGAGCGCCGAGGAACTGGTGCGCCGCGACAAGCTGCGCGAGCGCCGGTTGTCGATGGGCGAGGTGCTGGTGCGCGCCAACGACTTCTACCGCGGCCAGTTGAAAACCAGCCCGCGCGCCGTCGGCTACCTCAAGGGCCGCGGCCTGACCGGCGTCGTCGCCGCGCGTTTCGGCCTCGGCTACGCGCCGCCGGGCTGGCGCACGCTGGCCGGCGTCTTCCCGCGCTACGACGACCCGCTGCTCGAGGAAGCCGGCCTGGTGCGCCACCGCGAGGCCGCCGACGGCGAGGCCGAGGACAGCGAGCGTGGCCGCTACGACTGGTTCCGCGACCGGGTGATGTTCCCGATCCGCAACGTCGCCGGCGAGGTCATCGGCTTCGGCGGCCGCGTGCTCGACGACAGCAAGCCCAAGTACATCAACTCGCCCGAGACGCCGCTGTTCAGCAAGGGGCGCGAGCTCTACGGCCTGTTCGAGGCCCGCCAGGCGCTGCGCGAACGCGGCTGCGCGATCGTCGTCGAGGGCTACATGGACGTCGTCGCGCTGGCCCAGCACGGCGTCAGCAATGCCGTCGCGACGCTGGGCACGGCCTGCACCGCCGAACACGTGCAGAAGCTGTTCCGCTTCACCGACGCGATCGTCTTCTCGTTCGACGGCGACGCCGCCGGCCGGCGCGCGGCGGCGCGCGCGCTCGAGGCCGCGCTGCCGCACGCGACCGACCTGCGCAGCGTGAAGTTCCTCTTCCTGCCGCCCGAACACGACCCCGACAGCTACGTGCGCGAGCTCGGCGTTCGAGGCCTTCGAGCAGGCGCTGGCCGCGGCGGTGCCGCTGTCACGCCAGCTCGTCGAACAGGCCGCCGAGGACGCCGATCTGGGCAGCGCCGAAGGCCGCGCCAAGCTGGCCGCACAGGCGCGGCCGCTGTGGTCGGCGCTGCCCGAAGGCAGCCTGAAGGACCAGTTGCTCGGCGAGATCACCGAACGCGCCCGGCTGCCGCGCGAAGACCTGGCGCGCCGCTGGGGCCTGCGCCAGGGCGAGGCACCACGCGCGGCGCCCGAGCCATCGGAGGAACGCCCGGCCTACGGCCAGCGCCGCGGCCCGCCGGCCCCGCGCCGGGCAGCAGGCCGCGTGCCGGTGCGCCAGCCGCAGGACCAGGCGCTGCGACTGCTGCTGCTGCGTGCCGGCTGGTGGCTGGAGCTGACCGACGCCGACCACGAGGCGCTGACCGGTGTGCCGGACTGGCACGCCGAGTGTTTCCGCTGGGTCGAGCGCTGGCTGGCCGACCACGGTGACACCCCCTGGCCGACGCTGCGCGAGCAGATCGCCGCCGAGCCCTGGGGCGAGCAGGCGGTCGAACTCGTCGACGGTGCCGAGGTGCCGATCGAGCCGCTGCTCGAGGACCTGCGCACCGCGGTCGCCCAGACCGTGCGCGCCCAGGCCATGCTGCAGGCGATGGCGGTGCTCGGCCGCCGCTGAGGCACGGGCTCGCCGCTTGCCCGCCAGGCACGCGCCGGACGCTGCCCGCACGCGACAGGTTCTGGATTTTTTTGACGGATCGAGGTCCGTCGCCGATAATGGTGGGTTTGTTGCAGCGGCAAGAGTGAGCAGCAGCACCTCCGGGCCCCGGCCACCCGCGACACGGGTTCAACAGGCCAACTTCACCCGCAAGGGCTGCGCATTCCGATGAGTTCACGCGAGCTTGCCCGTCTGGACGCGCCACCCCAGGACGCCGCACGTCGCGGCGTGTTTCCGTACGCCTTGCGGCGAACGCAAGACGGGGCGTGGCCGTGGAAACCTTCCCGAGGAACCGCATGACCGCCAAGAAGCCCGCATCCGCTGCCCCTGCCGACGAGGCCAAGACCACCAAGGCCAAGGCCGCTGCCGTCGAAACCGCCAAGCCGGCGAAGAAGACCGCCAAGGCGCCGGCCAAGACCGACGCCAAGGCCAAGGCCGGCAAGAAGGACACGAAGAAGGCCGCCGAGGAAGACGACCTGGTCGACCTGGAAGCCGAACTCGAGGCGGAACCGGAAGCCGAGGCTGAAGCCGAGGTCGAGGCCGATGCGGGCGAAGGCAAGGAAGCCAAGGCCAAGCCGCTGCGCATGAAGGTCAGCCGCGCCAAGGAGCGCGCGCTGATGCGCGAGTTCGGGCTCGACGAGGCCACGCTGACCGAAGAGGAAGTCGCCAAGCGCCGCCAGGAGCTGAAGACCCTCATCAAGATGGGCAAGACGCGTGGTTTCCTGACCCATCAGGAAATCAACGACCACCTGCCCGAGAAGCTGGTCGACAACGAAATCCTCGAGGCCATCGTCTCGATGCTCAACGACATGGGCATCGCGGTCTACGAGCAGGCGCCCGACGCGGCCACGCTGCTGATCAACGGCAGCAACACCGCCACCGCGACCGACGAGGAAGCCGAGGAAGCCGCCGAAGCCGCGCTGTCGACCGTCGACAGCGAGTTCGGCCGCACCACCGACCCGGTGCGCATGTACATGCGCGAGATGGGCTCGGTCGAGCTGCTCACGCGTGAAGGCGAGATCGAGATCGCCAAGCGCATCGAAGGTGGCCTGCAGGCGATGATGCTGGCCATCAGCGCCAGCCCGACGACGATCGCCGAGATCCTGGCGATGGCCGACAAGATCGCCGCCGGCGAGATGCAGATCTCCGAGGTCGTCGACGGCTTCGTCAGCGACGACGAGGCCGACGACTACGTCGCCGAAGAAGACTTCGACGAGTTCGACGAGGACGACGACGACGACGGCGCCGGCGGCAGCAAGGCGCTGACGAAGAAGCTCGAGGAGCTGAAGAAGCAGGCGCTGGAGAAGTTCGACCTGCTGCGCTCGCACTTCGACCGCATGCGCAAGGCCTACGAGAAGGAAGGGTACAAGTCGCCGGCCTACAACAAGGCTCAGGAGTCGATCAGCGACGACCTGATGACGATCCGCTTCACGGTCAAGACGATCGAGAAGCTGTGCCAGATCCTGCGCGCCCAGGTCGACGACGTGCGCCGCTACGAGCGCGAGATCCGCAAGATCGTCGTTCACAAGTGCGGCATGCCGCAGGAACTGTTCATCAAGACCTTCCCGCCCAACGTCCTGAACCTGAAGTGGGCCGAGAAGGAAGCCGCCGCCGGCAAGCCGTACTCGGCGGTGCTGGGCCGCAACCTGCCGGCGGTGCAGGAACTGCAGCAGAAGCTCATCGACCTGCAGGGCCGCGCCGTCGTGCCGCTGGACGATCTGAAGGAGATCAACCGGCACATGAACGCCGGCGAGAAGGCCAGCCGCGACGCGAAGAAGGAGATGATCGAGGCCAACCTGCGCCTCGTGATCTCGATCGCGAAGAAGTACACCAACCGCGGCCTGCAGTTCCTGGACCTGATCCAGGAAGGCAACATCGGCCTGATGAAGGCGGTCGACAAGTTCGAATACCGCCGCGGCTACAAGTTCTCGACCTACGCCACCTGGTGGATCCGCCAGGCGATCACGCGCTCGATCGCCGACCAGGCGCGCACGATCCGCATCCCGGTTCACATGATCGAGACGATCAACAAGATGAACCGCATCTCGCGCCAGCACCTGCAGGAGTTCGGCTTCGAACCCGACGCGCCGACGCTGGCCGAGAAGATGGAGATCCCCGAGGACAAGATCCGCAAGATCATGAAGATCGCCAAGGAGCCGATCTCCATGGAGACGCCGATCGGCGACGACGACGACAGCCACCTGGGCGACTTCATCGAGGACACGAACAACGTCGCCCCGGTGGACGCCGCGATGCAGGCCGGCCTGCGCGAGGTCGTCAAGGACATCCTCGACAGCCTGACGCCGCGCGAAGCCAAGGTGCTGCGCATGCGCTTCGGCATCGAGATGTCGACCGACCACACGCTGGAAGAAGTCGGCAAGCAGTTCGACGTCACGCGCGAACGCATCCGCCAGATCGAAGCCAAGGCGATCCGCAAGCTCAAGCACCCCAGCCGCTCGGACAAGCTGCGGACGTATCTGGACAATCTTTGATTGGACAGATACGAAGCCGCCGCAGGCGGCCGCTCGCGGCGGCGAGCGCGCAGCGGACGGCGCAGCCACAAGCTGCGGACCTACCTGGACAATCTCTGATTGGACAGGCTGGGCCGCCGCGGCAGGCGGCGACCCAGCTTCGGCCGTGAAGCCCCCGCGCGCCCTCGCCACCGAGGGCGCGTCCGTTTCGGCCGTCCGGAGGCCCCGTGCCCGACCCGCACGCTGTGCCCTAACCCGCAGGCCCTCTCGTCGGAGGGGGGTGACGGTAAAATTTGGCGCTGAATGACGCAGATCTCCGACCTCACCGTGCTGTTCGCCGACTTGCGCGGCAGCACCGCGCTGTACGAGACCCTCGGCAATGCCGAGGCGACGTCGGTGGTCACGCATTGCGTCGGCTCGCTGACGCGCCCGGTCGCCGACTTCGGCGGCCATGTCGTCAAGACGCTGGGTGACGGCCTGATGGCCGTGTTCCCGCGGCCGTCGATGGCGCTGCAGTCCGCGGCGCTGATGCACGAGGTGCTCGACAACATCGCCAGCCGCAGCCAGCAGCGTGGCGCGTCCTCGGGGCTCAAGGACCTGAAGCTGCAGATCGCGATGGCGCGCGGCGAAGTCGTCGAGATGGCCGGCGACTGCTACGGCGACGCCGTCAATGTCGCCGCACGCCTGCTCGACCACGCCGGCGACAACGAGACACTGGTCACCGCCGAGGTGCTGCAGGGCCTGACCGAGCAGACACGCTCGCACTTCCGCTGCCTGGACCACATGGTGCTGCGCGGCCGCGTCGAGCCGGTGCAGGTCTTCGTGCTCGGCGGCCGCCCCGGCACCGACATGCCGCCGACGCAGTTCGCCGGCGACGCTGCGCCGGTCTCCGCGCCGGACGGGCTGCGGCTGGAGTGGGTCGAGATCGACAAGGTCTTCGCCAGCCGGCAGATGCCCGTCGTGCTCGGGCGCGGCCCGCAGGCCGAGTTCCGCGTCGACGACTCGCGCGTCTCGCGCTCGCATGCCCGCGTCGACTGGCACGGCGGCGCCTTCCAGCTCACCGACCTCAGCTACAACGGCACCTACGTGCGCTTTGCCGACGGCGAGATCGTCAGCCTGCGCCGCGGCAGCTGCACGCTGCACGGCAGCGGCGAGATCGGCCTGGGCGTGTCGCCCGGCGATCCGGCCGCGACCTGCGTACTGTTCGACGTCCTTCGCTTCGACGACACCCAACCGCTGCTCTCGGCGGACCTGCTCTAGCCTCCACTGCCCCGACATGCGCGTGCTGTACGTCGACGACGACCGGATCAACACCCTGCTCTTCGAGGAGACCTGCCGCTGCGCGGGCGACTTCGAAGTGGCCTGCGCGAGCACCGGCGCCGAGGCGCTGGAAATCGCCGCCGAATTTCCCGCCGAGGCCCTGGTGATCGACCTGCACCTGCCCGACACCAACGGCTTCCAGCTGCTGCCCGCCTTGCGCCGCCTGCTCGGCGACGAGCGCCTGCCGGCCTTCCTGTGCACCGCCGACGAACCCAGCCAGGTGGCCGCACAGGCCACCGCCGCCGGCTTCGACGGCTGCTGGACCAAGCCCGTCACCGTCGAAGCCATCCTGGCCGAACTGCAGCGCAGCGGGCGCGGTACGGCGGCATGACGTTTCGGCCCGAACCCCCGCACCGCCACGGCGAGGTCGAACGCGTCGGCCTGCTGCTGGTCAACCTCGGCACGCCGTCGGAGCCGACGCCTGCCGCGCTGCGACGCTACCTGGCCGAGTTCCTGTCGGACCCGCGGGTCGTCGAGATTCCGCGCATCCTCTGGCTGCCGATCCTCTACGGCATCGTGCTGAGCGCACGTCCGGCCAAGTCGGCGGCCAAGTACGCGACGATCTGGACGCCCGAAGGCTCGCCGCTGGCCGTCTGGAGCGACCGTCAGGCGGTCGGCCTGTCGCAGGCGCTGCAGGCGCGCGGCCACCGCGTGCAGGTGCGCGTGGCGATGCGCTACGGCGAACCATCCGTGGCCCGTGGCCTGGACGCGCTGCGCGCCGAAGGCGCGACGCGCGTGCTGGTGCTGCCGCTGTACCCGCAGTACGCCAGCGCCACCACCGGCAGCGTCAGCGACGCGGTGATGAAGTGGAGCACGGAGGCCCGGCGCCTGCCCGAGTTCCGCTTCGTCAACGAGTACCACGACGACGCCGGCTACATCGACGCGCTGGCCGAGCGCGTGCGCGGGCACTGGCGCGAGCACGGCCAGGGCGAACGCCTGCTGCTGAGCTTCCACGGCGTGCCGCACCGCACGCTGGTGCTCGGCGATCCCTACCACTGCCAGTGCTACAAGACCGCACGCCTGCTGCGCGAACGGCTGGAGCTGCCCGAGGAGCGGGTCGTCGTCACCTTCCAGAGCCGCTTCGGCAATGCCAAGTGGCTGGAGCCCTACACCGAGCCGACGCTGCGCCGCCTGGCCGCCGAAGGCCTGCGCCGGGTCGACGTGATGTGCCCGGGCTTCGTCTCCGACTGCCTGGAGACGCTGGAAGAGATCAACGAGGAGGCGCGCGAAGCCTTCCTCGCCTCGGGCGGCGAGCGCTTCGAGTACATCGAGTGCCTGAACGACCAGCCGGCGTGGATCGAGGCGCTGGCGGCGGTCGCCGAGCGCCACATGGCCGGCTGGGACACGCGCGCGCGGGCCGACACCGCCCAGGCGGCGGCCACGCGCGAACGCGCCACCGCGCTGGGCGCGACGATCTAGACGCAGGACGCACGGGCCGGCGGCCCGACCGATCGGCCGCACCGCGGCCAGGAGATGCGATGAACGACACCCGGGTGCGGCTGGACAAGTGGTTGTGGGCCGCACGCTTCTACAAGACCCGCGCGCTGGCGGCCGACGAAGCCGACCGCGGCCGCGTCAGCGTCAACGGCCTGGCCGCCAAGCCGGCACGCGAACTGCACGTCGGCGACCGCGTCGCACTTCGTCAGGGCGGCATCGAGCGCATCGTCGACGTGCTGGTGCTGGGCACCGTGCGCGGCCCGGCTCCGGTAGCCCAGACGCTGTACCGCGAGACCGCCGACAGCATCGCCGCGCGTGAGCGCGCCGCCGAGGCCCGCCGCCTGCAGCCCGAGCCCGCTTCCACCATCGAACAGGGCCGCCCGACCAAACGCGACCGGCGCAAGCTGGCCGACTGGAACCGCTGGAGCGCGAGCCTCGACGACACGGGCTCTTGAAAGCCCGGGCCATGTCCCCATCTCCGTCCGAGTTTTGCCCCGAACCGCCCATGAACGCGAATCCGAACACCCCCGAGACCCCGTCCCCCGAGACCGCCGAAGCGGCCGCCGCCGCGAAGGCGGCCGAGGCCGTGCCGAGCGCCGAGGCGCGGCTGGCCGAGCTCGAGGCCAAGCACGCCGAGGTGGCCGACGCCTACCTGCGCGCCAAGGCCGAGACCGAGAACATTCGCCGCCGCGCCGAAGAGGAAGTGAGCAAGGCGCGCAAGTTCGCCGTCGAGGCCTTCGCCGAGAGCATGCTGCCGGTCAAGGACAGCCTGGAAGCCGCGATCGCGATCCAGAACGCGACGCCCGAGCAGTTGCTCGAAGGCACGCACGCGACGCTGCGCCAGCTGACCCAGGCGCTGGAGCGCAACAAGGTCGTGCAGATCGCGCCGCCGGCGGGCACGAAGTTCGACCCGCATCAGCACCAGGCGATCAGCATGGTGCCGGCCGACCAGGAAGCGAACACCGTCGTCGCCGTGCTGCAGAAGGGCTACCTGATCGCCGACCGCGTGCTGCGCCCGGCGCTGGTCACGGTCGCCGCGCCGAAGTCCTGAACACCCTGCACGAACGGGCTTGAAAGCCGGCCCGGCAACCACAACTCCAAGACAACCGGAATCCAGATTTCAGGAGAACACCATGGGAAAGATCATCGGCATCGACCTGGGCACCACGAACTCGTGCGTGGCCGTGATGGAAGGCAACACGACCAAGGTCATCGAGAACAGTGAAGGCGCGCGCACGACGCCGTCGATCATCGCCTACCAGGACGATGGCGAGGTCCTCGTCGGCGCCTCGGCCAAGCGCCAGGCGGTCACGAACCCGAAGAACACGCTGTACGCGGTGAAGCGCCTCATCGGCCGCAAGTTCACCGAGAAGGAAGTGCAGAAGGACATCGACCTGATGCCCTACACGATCAGCGCCGCCGACAACGGCGACGCCTGGGTCGAGGTGCGCGGCAAGAAGCTCGCGCCGCCGCAGGTCAGCGCCGAGGTGCTGCGCAAGATGAAGAAGACCGCCGAGGACTACCTCGGCGAGGAAGTGACCGAGGCCGTGATCACGGTGCCGGCCTACTTCAACGACAGCCAGCGCCAGGCGACCAAGGACGCCGGCCGCATCGCCGGCCTCGAAGTCAAGCGCATCATCAACGAGCCGACGGCCGCGGCGCTGGCCTTCGGCCTGGACAAGGCCGGCAAGGGTGACCGCAAGATCGCCGTCTACGACCTGGGCGGCGGCACCTTCGACATCTCGATCATCGAGATCGCCGACGTGGACGGCGAGAAGCAGTTCGAAGTGCTGTCGACCAACGGCGACACCTTCCTCGGCGGCGAGGACTTCGACCAGCGCATCATCGACTACATCATCGGCGAGTTCAAAAAGGAACAGGGCGTCGACCTGACCAAGGACGTGCTCGCGCTGCAGCGGCTGAAGGAAGCCGCCGAGAAGGCCAAGATCGAGCTGTCCAACAGCTCGCAGACCGACATCAACCTGCCTTACATCACGGCCGACGCGTCGGGCCCGAAGCACCTGAACATCAAGCTCACGCGCGCCAAGCTCGAGGCCCTGGTCGACGAGCTGATCGAACGCACGATCGAGCCCTGCCGCATCGCGATGAAGGACGCCGGCGTCAAGGTCGGCGAGATCGACGACGTCATCCTGGTCGGCGGCATGAGCCGCATGCCCAAGGTGCAGGAGAAGGTCAAGGAGTTCTTCGGCAAGGAACCGCGCCGTGACGTCAACCCCGACGAGGCGGTGGCCGTCGGCGCCGCGATCCAGGGCCAGGTCCTGGGCGGCGAGCGCAAGGACGTGCTGCTGCTGGACGTCACCCCGCTGTCGCTGGGCATCGAGACCCTGGGCGGCGTGATGACCAAGATGATCAAGAAGAACACCACGATCCCGACCAAGTTCTCACAGGTGTTCTCGACCGCCGACGACAACCAGCCGGCGGTGACGATCAAGGTCTTCCAGGGCGAACGCGAGATGGCCTCGGGCAACAAGAGCCTGGGCGAGTTCAACCTCGAAGGCATCCCGCCGGCGCCGCGCGGCCTGCCGCAGATCGAGGTCACCTTCGACATCGACGCCAACGGCATCCTGCACGTCAGCGCCAAGGACAAGGGCACCGGCAAGGAGAACAAGATCACCATCAAGGCGAACTCGGGCCTGTCGGAAGCCGAGATCGAGAAGATGGTGAAGGACGCCGAGGCCAACGCCGCCGAGGACAAGAAGAAGCTCGAGCTTGTGCAGGCGCGCAACCAGGGCGACGGCATGCTGCACTCGGTGCGCAAGACGCTGGGCGAGCACGGCGACAAGCTCGACGCCGGCGAGAAGGAGAAGATCGAGGCCGCGCTGAAGGACCTGGAAGAAGCGCTGAAGGGCGACGACAAGGCCGCCATCGACGCCAAGACCGAGTCCCTGATGACCGCCAGCCAGAAGCTCGGCGAGAAGGTCTACGCCGACGCCCAGGCGGCGCAGGCCGCGGCCGGCGCTGCCGCCGGTGCCGACGAGGCGCCGCAGCAGTCCTCCTCCAAGCCGGCCGACGACAACGTCGTCGACGCCGAGTTCAAGGAAGTCAAGAAGTGATCTTCCCGCGGCCGGCGCAGTGCGTCCGGCCGTGATTTCCCGCCGCGTCCAGGCGTGCCGGTCCACACCGGCACCCCTGCGCGGCGTTTACGCTTGACGACTGGCTGTTCACGGCAACCCCATGGCAAAGCGCGACTACTACGAAATCCTCGGCGTGGCGAAAAACGCCTCGGACGACGACATCAAGAAGGCCTATCGCAAACTGGCCATGAAATACCACCCTGACCGCAACCAGGGTGACGAGGCGAAGAAGGCGGAAGAGAAGTTCAAGGAGGTCAAGGAGGCCTACGAGATGCTCTCCGACGCGCAGAAGCGCGCCGCCTACGACCAGTACGGCCACGCCGGCGTCGACCCGAACATGGGCGGCCGCGGCGCAGGCCCGGAAGGCTTCGGCGGATTCGCCGAGGCCTTCGGCGACATCTTCGGCGACATCTTCGGCGGTGCCGGCGGCGGCGGCCGACGCGGTGGCGGCCAGCAGGTCTACCGCGGCAGCGACCTCAGCTACGCGATGGAGATCACGCTGGAGGAAGCGGCCGCCGGCAAGGAGACGCAGATCCGCATCCCGAGCTGGGACGGCTGCGACACCTGCCACGGCAGCGGCGCCAAGCCCGGCACCAGCCCCAAGACCTGCCCGACCTGCTCGGGCTCGGGCACGGTGCACCTGCGCCAGGGTTTCTTCAGCATCCAGCAGAGCTGCCCGCACTGCCACGGCAGCGGCAAGATCATTCCCGAGCCCTGCCCCACCTGCGGCGGCGCCGGCAAGATCAAGCGCCAGAAGACGCTGGAGGTGAAGATCCCCGCCGGCATCAACGAAGGCATGCGCATCCGCTCGGCCGGCAACGGCGAGCCCGGCACCAACGGCGGCCCGCCGGGCGATCTCTACATCGAGATCCGCATCAAGCAGCACGAGATCTTCGAGCGCGACGGCGACGACCTGCACTGCACGGTGCCGGTCGGCATGACGACCGCGGCCCTCGGCGGCACGATCGAGGTGCCGACGCTGGGCTCCAAGGCCGAGATCGAGCTGCCCGAGGGCACGCAGCACGGCAAGACCTTCCGCCTGCGCGGCAAGGGCATCAAGGGCATCCGCTCCAGCTACCCGGGCGATCTCTACGCGCACATCACGGTCGAGACCCCGGTCAAGCTGACCGAGCACCAGCGCAAGCTGCTGCGCGAGCTCGACGAGTCCTTTCGCAAAGGCGGCGACCGCCATTCGCCGAACGCGAAGAGCTGGACCGACCGTGTGAAAGACCTCTTCAAGTAGACGTTTTCCCGTATCTCGGGATACGCACCGCTTAAGTGCGCGGCGACTTGACCGACAACACGGTCAGAAATCGCCGCGCATGACGACCCGCCGCCCTGCCCTTCTCCCCGCCAGCCGCCTCCACGCGGCCGGTGCAGCCTCGCCCATGGGAGAGACACGATGAGACTGGACCGCGACATCCATCTCAGCAAGGCGCTGGTCATCGACCCGAACCCAACCTCGCGCAGCATCCTCGTCGCGCAGCTGCGCGACTTCGGCATCGGCACCGTCGCGCAATGCGGCCGCGTCGGCGACGCCCGCAGCCAGCTCGAGTCGCGCAGCTTCGACATCGTGCTGTGCGAGAACAACTTCTCGGGCAACAACGCCGCTGGCCAGCAGCTGCTCGACGACCTGCGGCGCCACCAGCTGCTGCCGCTGTCGACCGTGTTCATCATGATCAGCAGCGAGGCGACCTACAACAAGGTCGCCGAAGCCGCCGAGTCGGCGCTGGACAGCTTCCTGATCAAGCCGCACACCGCTGCCGGCCTGGGCGACCGCATCCTGCACGCCCGCCGGCGCAAGAAGGTGCTCAAGGAGATCTTCGAGGCCGTCGACGAGTCGCGCTTCGACGACGCGATCCGGCTGTGCCTGAAGCGCTTCCAGGAGCGCGGCGAGTTCTGGCTGTTCGCCGCCCGTGTCGGCGCCGAACTGCTGCTGAACAACGGCCAGCACCGTGAAGCCTGGGGCCTGTACGAGGCCGTGCTCAAGGCCCAGGCCCTGCCCTGGGCCCGGCTGGGTGTCGCGCGGGCACAGGTCGAGGCCAACGAGCCGGGCAAGGCGATGTCGACACTGGAGGCGCTGACCGCCGACCAGCCCAACTTCGTCGACGCCTACGACGTGATGGGGCGCATCCACGTCGATCAGGGCAACCTCGACGAGGCGGCGGCGGTCTTCCTGCGCGCCGCCTCGCTGACGCCCGACTCGGTCACGCGGCTGCAGAAGGTCGGCATGCTGTCCTTCTACCTCGATCGCCACGACGACGCGCTGAAGGCGCTGGAGCGCACGGTCGCCATCGGCATCTCGTCGAAGATGTTCGACCCGCAGACGCTGGTGCTGCTGGCTTTCCTGCGCTGGCGGCAGTCCGACTCCAAGGGCGTGCAGCGCTGCACCGAGAACCTGGACCATCTGCTCTCGCGCAGCCCGGACAGTCAGCGGCTGCGGCGCTTCGCCGCCCTCGTGCGCTTGCTCGAGCTGGTGCTGCGGCTGCAGCACAACGATGCGCTGCAGGCCATTGCCGACCTGGCGCTGGAAGTGCGCGAAGCCTCGTTCGACGTCGAGGCCGCCTGCAACATGCTGTCGCTGCTGGCCCGCCTGGCCGACGTCGGCTACACGATGGACCAGGCCGGCGAGTGGGTCGACGCGATCGGCCTTCGCCACTGCACCGCCAGATCGCTGACCGAGCTGCTGGCCCGCGCCGCCGGCCCGCACGCCGAGTTCGCCGAACGCATCCGCCAGTGCCAGCACCGGGTGCTGGAGGTCTCGGAGGCCGCGATGGCCTTCAGCATCGCCGGCGATCCGGGTTCGGCGGTGCGCACGCTGCTGGACAACGGCCGCGCCTCGCTGAACGGCAAGCTGATCGACACCGCTCGCCTGGTGCTGCAGCGCCACCACGAGAAGATCGACGGCGCCGCCGATCTCCAGTCGACGATCGACGATCTGCGCCAGCGCTACTTCAGCCAGCCGACCAAGCTGCCGATAGGCGATGGCCCGGGCCGCAAGGCCGGCGGGCTGGCGCTGCGTGGCGCGGTTGCGAACGCGCTGGGCGCGGAGCCCGAGCCACCGGTCGCCGCAGCGGCCTGAAGGCGACCGTCAGAACAGCGCGCCCTGAGCGCCCTGCGGTGGCCGGAAGGCCGAGACATCCAGCGCCTCGTGACGGCGCTGCAGTCCGAGCCGATCGCAGCTCTTGCGCAGACGCTGTCGCAGCAGTTCGGCCCAGACACCCTCGCCGCGCATGCGGCTGCCGAAATGCGGGTTGTTGTCGCGGCCGCCGCGCATCTCCTGCACGCGTGCCATGACACGCGCCGCACGGTCGGGGAAATGCTGCTCCAGCCAGTGCCTGAACAGCGGTGACAGCTCCGACGGCAGGCGCAGGACGATCGCGAAGGCGCGCACCGCGCCGGCCTCGTGCGCCGCCTCGAGCACACGTTCGAGCTCGGGTTCGTTGACGAAGGGGATCAGCGGCGACACGCTGACGCCGACCGGCACGCCGGCCGCGGCCAGCGTGCGGATCGTGCGCAGCCGGCGCTCGGGCGAAGCCGCACGCGGCTCGAGCCGGCGCGCCAGCGCCGGGTTCAGCGTCGTCAGCGTGATGTCGACACAGGCGCGGCCGGCGGCGGCCATCGGCGCGATCAGGTCCAGGTCACGCTCGACGAGCGCCGACTTCGTGATCAGCGAGAACGGGTGCCGCGTCTCGTGCAGCACTTCGAGCACCGCACGCGTCAGCCCGAGGCGGCGTTCGATCGGCTGGTAGGCGTCGGTGACGGTGCCGACGGCGATCGGCCGCGGCTGGTAGCCGCGTGCGCCGAGCGCGGCGCGCAGCCGTTCGGCGGCGTTGACCTTGGCCACCAGCCGGGTCTCGAAGTCCAGCCCCGGCGACCAGCCGAGGTAGGCGTGCGAGGGCCGCGCATAGCAGTAGATGCAGCCGTGCTCGCAGCCACGGTACGGGTTCAGCGAGACCTCGAAGCCGATGTCCGGCGAGTCGTTCTCGGCCAGGATGCGGCCGGCGTGTTCCTCGACGACCTGGGTCGGCAAGGGCTGCGGCGTCTCGCCGGCGGCGGCGTCCAGGGTGCCCCAGCCGTCGTCGAAGGCTTCGCGCTCGTCGCGCTCGAAGCGGTGGGCGATGAGCCAGGTCGTGCCGCGGCCCTTCAGCGGGGCGTTCGCCGGCGTGGCCGGCGGTGGGGCGAGTGGACGGAGACTGCGGGGCGGCGACATGCTGTTGTTTTATACAGCATGTCGCAGGACTCCCGCCTCAGTAGTCCGACATCGCGTCGGGGGCGAGGTTCTCGAACTTGGTCAGCGGCTTCAGGAAGGCCAGACGCACGGTGCCGACCGGGCCGTTACGCTGCTTGCCGATGATGACTTCGGCGACGCCCGGGTCCTTGCTGTCCTTGTTGTAGTACTCGTCGCGGTAGATGAACATGATGATGTCCGCGTCCTGCTCGATGGCGCCCGACTCGCGCAAGTCGCTCATCATCGGCCGCTTGTCGGTCCGCGTTTCGACCGAGCGGTTCAGCTGCGACAGCGCGATCACCGGGCACTGCAGTTCCTTGGCCAGCGCCTTCAGGCCGCGCGAGATCTCGCCGATCTCGGTGGCGCGGTTCTCGCCGGTGCTGGCCGACGAGCCGCTCATCAGCTGCAGGTAGTCGATGACGATCAGGCCGAGCTGGCCGTACTGGCGCGCCATGCGCCGTGCACGCGCGCGCAGTTCGGGCGCGGTCAGCGCCGGCGTCTCGTCGATGAAGAGCTGGACCTGGCCGAGCTTGTCGACGGCCTCGGTCAGGCGCTCCCACTCCTCGGTGCGCAGGCGGCCGGTGCGCAGGTTCTGCTGGTCGATGCGGCCCAGCGAACCGACCAGACGCAGTGCCAGCTGCGAGGCGCCCATTTCCATCGAGTAGACGAGCACCGGCAGCCCTTCGGCAACCGCGACGTTCTCGGCAATGTTCAGCGCGAACGCGGTCTTGCCCATCGAGGGCCGCGCCGCGAGGATGATCAGGTCGCCCTTCTGCAGGCCCGCGGTCATGCGGTCCATGTCGAAGAAGCCGGTGCGCACGCCGGTCACTTCCTCGGCGCCGTTGTCGTGCAGTTCCTGCACGCGGTCGATCAGGTCGACGACCAGCTTGTCGATGCCCAGGAAGCCCTGCTTCTGGCGCGAGCCTTCTTCGCCGATCTTGAAGATCTTGCCCTCGGCCTCGTCGAGGATGCTGCTCACCGGGCGGCCCTGCGGGTTGAAGGCGTTGGTGGCGATCTCGTCGCTGGCGGCGATCAGCTTTCGCAGGATCGCGCGCTCGCGCACGATCTCGGCGTAGCGCCGCATGTTGGCCGCGCTCGGCACGCTCTGCGCCAGCGCGTTGAGGTAGGCCAGGCCGCCGCAGTCCTCGGCCTTGCCCAGGCTCTGCAGTTGCTCGAAGACGGTGATGACGTCGGCCGGCTTGCTCTGGTTCACCAGCGACGAGATGGCGCTGAAGATCAGCTTGTGCTCGAAGCGGTAGAAGTCGCTGTCGGTCAGCAGGTCGGCGGCGCGGTCCCAGGACAGGTTGTCGATCAGCAGGCCGCCGAGCACGCTTTGTTCCGCCTCGTTCGAGTGCGGCGGCACACGCAGGCGGGCGACCTCGTCGTCGGGTACGGAGGAACCTCGGGATTCGAACAGCGCGGACATCGGATCTGTGGGCAAGTCTGTGGACAGCCTGGGAGTCGCCGGGGGACGGCCGGGGGACAACTCTTGAAGCCCAAAACGAAGAAGGCCGGCGAGAGCCGGCCTTCTTCAGAAGGGTGGACGAAGCGTAGGCGCTTCAGTCGGCTTGCGCAACCACCAGGACGGTGAGCTCGACGACGACGTCGCCGTGCGGCGCCACCGACACCGGGTGCTCGCCGACGGTCTTCAGCGGACCGTTGGGCATGCGCACTTGCGCCTTCTGCACCGCCTTGCCGGCTTGCGTCAGCGCGTCGGCGATGTCGGCGTTGGTCACCGAGCCGAACAGACGGCCGTCGACGCCGGCCTTCTGGACGATGCGCACGGTGCTGCCGGCGAGCTGTTCGCCCAGGGCCTGGGCGGCAGCCAGCTTCGCGGCGGCGGCCTTTTCGAGTTCGGCACGGCGCTCGGCGAATTCCTTGATCGCGGCGTCGGTCGCGCGGCGCGCGAGCTTGGTCGGGATCAGGAAGTTGCGGGCATAGCCGTCCTTGACCTTGACGATGTCACCGAGGTTGCCGAGCTTGGCGACCTTTTCGAGCAGGATCACTTGCATGTCGTCGCTCCTCAGACCTTGTGTTGGTCGGAGTACGGCAGCAGCGCGAGGTAGCGCGCACGCTTGATCGCCGTGGTCAGCTGGCGTTGGTAGAACGCGCGCGTGCCCGTCAGGCGAGCCGGCGTGATCTTGCCGTTCTCGCTAATGAAGTCACGCAGCGTGTCGATTTCCTTGTAGTCGATCTCTTCGACGCCGGCGACGGTGAAGCGGCAGAAGCGCTTGCGGCGGAACAGGAGCGACTGGGTGTTGCGCTTCGGACGCTTGTCCTTCGAGAAGCGACCCTTGCCACGGGGGGGAGCCATAAGACCTCCTGGGAATGCTGAAAACTATCCGGAACAGTGGACCGGTCAGCCCAACGGGGCGACCGACGTGATGTGGAACCGCATGCCGCGTCCGTTGCGCAGGGCTGCCAGGAAGCCGCCGAATTCGGCGTCGCTGCCCAGCGCCAGCTTGGCCAGCACCGCGGTGATGTCCGCCCCGATCGCCAGCGCCCGGATCTCCAGGGAGACCTTGCGTGGAGCGCCGTTCTCGACGACCTCGGACTCGTGCTTCAAGCTCAGGTCCAGGGCCGGAAGGCCGGCGGGGGTGTACCGCAGTGCGCCTCGCTCCACCAGTTGTGCCGAAAGAACCAGCCGGTTCATCGGCACCCCGCGGTGGCAGGCGCAGTCGTGCGCGTCAGGCCGAGGCCTCCTGCTGGCTGGCCTTGCGCGACTCTTCGCGCTCGACCGCCTTCATCATGACCGACGGCGTCGTCTCGGCCTTATCCTTGCGCACCGTGAGGTGGCGCAGGACGGCGTTGTCGAAGCGGAAGCCGGTCTCCAGCTCCTCGAGCACGGGCTTGTCGCACTCGATGTTCAGGCACAGGTAGTGAGCCTTGGCGAGCTTCTGGATCATGTAGGCCAGCTGACGGCGGCCCCAGTCCTCGACCCGATGGACCTTGCCGCCACCGGCGGTGACCAGGGTCTTGTAGCGTTCCAGCATCGCCGGAACCTGTTCGCTTTGATCCGGATGGATCAGCAGAACGATCTCGTAGTGACGCATTGATTCTCCTCGAGGGTTTCCTGTTGCGGAAAGCCGCCCCGTAGCGTCTGGTTCACGGGTGCGGCAAGGCGAAAAGCCGATGATTATAGCCCGGAAAGCCAGGCTTGGCTAAGGGGCGCTAACGCTCGGGACGAGGATCGCGGATGCGGTCGACGAGCGCGTCGCTGGCCGGCCCCGGCCGCGGCGTCAGCAGGCTGACGACAACCATCGTGGCCAGCGCCGCCGGCACACCGAAGACGCCGGCGGCGATCGGCGCGATGCCGAACCACATGCAGTCCTCGACCGGCCGCCAGACGCCGAACAGCCCGCGCAGCCAGGGCTGCGTCGTCGCCATGTAGTAGCTGGTGACAGCCAGGCCGATGAGCATGCCGCTGACGCAGCCCCAGCGGTTGGCACGCTTCCAGAAGACACCCAGCACCAGCGCCGGGAAGATCGACGAGGCCGCCAGCGAGAACGCCGCGGCGACGAGGAACAGGATGTCGGCGACGCGCATCGACGCGACGTAGGCCGCGGCCAGCGCGACCACCAGCAGCAGCACCTTGGACACCGCGACGCGGCGGGAACTCGGCCGGCTGGGGTCGATGACGCGGTAGTACAGGTCGTGCGACAGCGCGTTGGAGATCGTCAGCAGCAGGCCGTCGGCGGTGGACAGCGCCGCGGCCAGGCCGCCGACGGCGACCATCGCCGAGATCACGTAGGGCAGCCCGGCGATCTCGGGCGCGGCCAGCGTCACCAGGTCGGCGCCGATGTGCAGCTCGCCGAGCTGCAGGATGCCGTCGCCGTTGACGTCGCTGACCTGCACCAGCGACGGGTCGACCTTGGCCCAGCTGGCGATCCACGCCGGCAGGCGGTCGAACGGCGTGCCGACGACGCTGTTGAAGATCTCGTGCTTGACCAGCAGCGCCAGCGCCGGCGCGGTGAGATACAGCGCGCAGATGAACAGCAGCGTCCAGCCGACCGAGCGCCGCGCCTCGCGCACCGAAGGCGTCGTGTAGAAGCGCGTCAGGATGTGCGGCAGCCCGGCCGTGCCCAGCATCAGGCAGAAGACCAGCGCGAGGAAGTTGCGCCGCGAATGCTCGTCGCTGATGCGCGACGCCGGGTCGTCGCCGCGCGGGTTGGCGACGAAGGCCTGGGCGTGCGGCGGCATGCCACCCAGCGGCTGCGACCAGGCGTCGGCCGCCGCCAGCTCATCGGCGTAGCGCCGGCGCGCCTCGTCCTCGGTGCGCGGCAGCGCGGCCAGCTCGCGGCGCGCCGCCTGCACCTCGGCCAGCGGCGCCGCCAACTCCATCAGCTGCTCGACGTGGTGCTGGGCCCTGGCGCGGTCGTCGGCCATCGCCGCAGGCACGTCCATCAGCTTGGCGCCGGCCATCGCGGCACGCTGGGCGTAAGCCGACATCACCTCGCGCTCGCGCACGTCGGCGACGAGCTGGCCCTCGCGCTCGGTGACCGACTGCAGCACCTCCCCCATCGCCACCTGCGGCACCGGGTTGCCGGTGACCTTCAGCGACAGCCAGGCCACCGGCGCCAGGTAGGCGACGACGAGGATGATGCACTGCGCGACCTGGGTCCAGGTCACGGCGCGCATGCCGCCCAGGAAGGAGCAGACCAGCACGCCGCCCAGGCCGACGAAGATGCCGATCTCGAAACCGAAGCCGGTGAAGCGCGCGACGATCAGGCCGACGCCGTAGATCTGCGCGACGACGTAGACGAAGGACACGACGACCGCCGCCGCCAGGCCGACGAGGCGCGGCATCGTGCCGCCGTAGCGCGCGCCGAGGAAGTCGGGGATCGTGTACTCGGCGAACTTGCGCAGGTAGGGCGCGATCAGCAGCGCGACGAGGCAGAAGCCGCCGGTCCAGCCGATGACGAAGGCCAGCCCGTTGTAGCCGCTGAGGTACAGGGTGCCGGCCAGGCCGATGAACGAGGCGGCGCTCATCCAGTCGGCCGAGGTCGCCATGCCGTTGTAGAAGGCCGGCACGCGGCGGCCGGCGACGTAGTACTCGGCCGAGTCCGAGGTGCGGCAGCGCAGGCCGATGGCCGCGTAGAGCACGACGGTGCCCAGCAGCATCGTCAGGCCAATGAGGTTGCGGCCGAGCCCGAAACGCTCGGCCGCCGCCATCGCCGCGATGAAGCCGGCCAGCGCCAGCGTGTACAGCAGGTAGGCGCCGTGAAGGCGGCGGCGGAAACCCCGCGCGCCGCTGGCCGTCACCCCGCTGCCGACCGAGGACATGCGGCCCGGCGCTGGGTCAGCGCTTGGCCAGGCGCTGCCAGGTGTCGACGACCGTGTCCGGGTTCAGCGAGATGGACACGATGCCTTCGGCGGCCAGCCACTCGGCGAAGTCCGGATGGTCGCTGGGGCCCTGGCCGCAGATGCCGATGTACTTGCCGGTGGCGCGGCAGGCCGTGATGGCGCGCGAGATCATCGCCTTGACCGCCGGGTCGCGCTCGTCGAAGTCGCTGGCCAGCAGCTCCAGGCCGGAGTCTCGGTCCAGGCCCAGCGTCAGCTGCGTCAGGTCGTTCGAGCCGATCGACATGCCGTCGAAGTGCTCAAGGAACTGGTCGGCCAGGATGGCGTTGCTCGGCACCTCGCACATCATGATCAGGCGCAGGCCGTCGACGCCGCGCTTCAGGCCACGCTCGGCGAGCATCTGCGACACGCGCTCGGCCTGGCGCACGGTGCGCACGAAGGGCACCATGATCTCGACGTTGGTCAGGCCCATCTCGCCTCGCACGCGCTTGAGCGCCTCGCACTCCATCGCGAAGGCTTCGGCGAAGTCGCTGCTGATGTAGCGGCTGGCACCGCGGAAGCCCAGCATCGGGTTTTCTTCTTCCGGCTCGTAGCGCGTGCCGCCGATCAGCTTGCGGTACTCGTTGGACTTGAAGTCCGACAGGCGCACGATGACCGGCTTCGGGAAGAAGGCGGCGGCGATCGTCGCGATGCCTTCGACCAGCTTGTCGACGTAGAACGCACGCGGCGAGGCGTGACCGCGGGCCACCGACTCGACGGCCTTCTTCAGGTCGGCATCGACGTTCGGGTAGTCGAGGATCGCCTTCGGGTGCACGCCGATGTTGTTGTTGATGATGAACTCGAGGCGCGCCAGGCCGACGCCGGAGTTCGGCATCTGCGCGAAGTCGAAGACCAGCTGCGGATTGCCGACGTTCATCATGATCTTCACCGGGCAGTACGGCATCTCGCCGCGCTGCACCTCGCTGACCTCGGTCTCGAGCAGGCCGTCGTAGACGCGGCCGGTGTCGCCCTCGGAGCAGGCGACGGTGACCAGGGCGCCGTCCTGCACGCGCTCGGTGGCGTCGCCGCAGCCGACGACGGCCGGGATGCCGAGTTCACGGGCGATGATCGCCGCGTGGCAGGTGCGGCCGCCGCGGTTGGTGACGATGGCCGACGCGCGCTTCATCACCGGCTCCCAGTTCGGGTCGGTCATGTCGGTGACCAGCACGTCGCCGGGCTGCACGCGGTCCATCTCGGCCGGCGAGCGCACCAGGCGCACCGGGCCGGTGCCGATCTTCTGGCCGATCGCACGGCCTTCGGCGAGCACGGTGCCCTGGCCCTTGAGCTTGTAGCGGTGCTCGACCTTGCCGGCGGCCTGGCTCTTCACGGTCTCCGGGCGGGCCTGCAGGATGTAGATGCGGCCGTCGCCGCCGTCCTTGCCCCACTCGATGTCCATCGGGCGGCCGTAGTGCTTCTCGATGATCTGCGCATACTTGGCCAGCTCGACGATGTCGGCGTCGGCCAGCGAATAGCGGTTGCGCATCTCGGGCGGGTTGTCGACGACCTTGACCAGGCGGCTGCCGGCAGCACGTTCCTCGTCGGACGCGAACTCCATGCGCTGCAGCTTGCTGCCGAGCACGCGGCGGATGATCGGGAACTTGCCCGCGGCCAGCGCCGGCTTGAAGACGTAGAACTCGTCGGGGTTGACCGAGCCCTGCACGACGGTCTCGCCCAGGCCGTAGGCCGAGGTGATCAGCACCGCGTCGGGGAAGCCGGACTCGGTGTCGATCGTGAACATCACGCCGGCGGCGCCGATATCCGAACGCACCATGCGCTGCACGCCGGCCGACAGCGCGACGTCGGCGTGGGCGAAGCCCTTGTGCACGCGGTAGCTGATCGCGCGGTTGTTGTAGAGCGACGCGAAGACCTCCTTCATGTGGTGCAGCACCGACTCGATGCCGCTCACGTTGAGGAAGGTCTCCTGCTGGCCGGCGAACGAGGCGTCGGGCAGGTCTTCGGCCGTGGCCGAGGAGCGCACGGCGAAGCTGGCGCCGGGGTGGTCGTCGGCGAGCAGCTTGTACTGGGCGCGGATCGCGGACTCGAGTTCGGCAGGGAACGGCGTCTCGACGATCCAGCGGCGGATCTCGGCGCCGGCCTCGGCCAGCGCGCGCACGTCGTCGGTGTCGAGCGTGGCCAGACGCGCCTCGATGCGCTCGGCGAGACCACCGTGGCGCAGGAAGAGACGGAACGCATGCGCCGTCGTCGCGAACCCGCCGGGAACGCGCACGCCGGTGGCGGCCAGTTGACTGATCATTTCGCCGAGGGAGGCGTTCTTGCCGCCTACGACCTCGACGTCGGTCATGCGAAGTTGTTCGAACGGGACGACCAGGGCGGTCGCCAAGTGGGCCTGGGACATGGTGGGAAAGCTCCGTGATGTGAGAAAACCGGTGCTGCCGCAGGCACGCTCTGACCCCTCGCTCCAGCGCTTGTGGATTCTGTTTGTCGGCCGGGGGTGGTCACGTCGAGGTGAAGGCAGGATGCTTGCGGGCATTCTACGGAACTCTTTCCCTATGATGACCGGACTCGGGGCACAGGCGCCCCAACTCGACCCCATGAGCGAACGCAGCGTCTTCTTCGTCTCCGACGGCACCGGCATCACCGCCGAGACCTTCGGCAACTCCATCCTCAACCAGTTCCCGGTGAAGATGCGCCACGTGCGCCGGCCCTTCATCGACACGATCGACAAGGCCGACGCCGTCGTCGCCGAGATCAACGAGGTCGCCGAACGCGAAGGGCGCCGCCCGGTGGTCTTCATCACGCTCGTCGAGCCGCAGATCCGTGCACGCGTCACCGGCCCTGGCGTCAACGGTCTCGTACTGGACATGTTCCGCACCTTCGTCGAGCCGCTGGAGGAGACGCTGGGGGTCAAGTCGCACCACCGCGTCGGCCGCTTCAACGACGCCAGCCAGAGCCAGGAATACAACGACCGCATCGAGGCGATCAACTTCAGCCTCGCGCACGACGACGGCCAGAGCTCGCGCAACCTCGACCTCGCCGACGTGATCCTGGTCGGCGTCAGCCGCTGCGGCAAGACGCCGACCTCGCTGTACCTGGCGATGCAGCACGGCGTGAAGGCGGCCAACTACCCGCTGATCCCGGAAGACTTCGAACGCGGCAAGCTGCCGTCGATGCTGGCGCCGCACCGCAAGAAGTGTTTCGGCCTGACGATCGACCCGACGCGACTGGCGCAGATCCGCAACGAGCGCCGCCCGGGCAGCCGCTATGCGGCGATCGAGAACTGCCGCTACGAGGTCAGCGAGGCCGAGACGATGATGCGGCGCGAAGGCATCCAGTGGCTGTCGTCGACGCACAAGTCGATCGAGGAGATCGCGACGACGATCCTGCGCGACATCCGCCCGGACCGCCTGATCTACTGAGGCGCGCGCACCGCCGATTCGTAGAGACAGATCGCCGCCGCGGCGGCGACGTTCAGCGACTCCTCGCCGCCCGGCTGCGGGATGCGCACCGCCAGCTTGCAGCGCGACTGCAGCGCCGGCGAGACGCCCTGCCCTTCGTGCCCCAGCACCCAGGCGCAGCGCGGCGGCAGCGCCGCTTCGCGCAGCGTCGCGCCGGCATGCGGCAGCGTCGCTACCAGCGGCACCGCCAGCGTCTGCAGGGCCGCTTCGTCCAGCCCTTCGACGAGGTTGAGCGCGAAGTGCGCGCCCATGCCGGCGCGCAGCACCTTGGGCGACCACAGCGAGGCCGTGCCCTTCAGCGCCAGCACCTGCGTCGCGCCCAGCGCGGCGGCGCTGCGCAGGATGCTGCCGACGTTGCCGGCGTCCTGCACGCGGTCGAGCACGACGCCGTGGGCATCCGGCAGCACGCTGCCGCCGGCCGGTGCGTCGATCAGGAAGCCGATCTTCGCCGGCGACTCCAGGCCACTGGCGGCGGCGAACAGCGCGTCGTCGACGACGGCCACGGCGGCCGCCCAGCCGGCGAGTTCGGGCAGCGCCCCGCCCTGCTCCCAGGCGCTGGCGGCGATCAGCGCCTGCGCGGCCGGCCGGCCGCGCGCACGCAGCGCCGCGCAGAGGTGGTCGCCTTCGAGCCAGACCTGGCCGACACGGCGATAGGCGTTGCCGTCCTGCGCCAGCCGGCGCACGCGCGCCAGCAGCGGGTTGTCGCGCGAACTGACACGGCGAACGCTGTTCATGCCGGGCTCTTCTCGGCCGCTGCCAGCGCCGCACGCACCGGGGCGAAGCTGCGCCGGTGCTCCGGGCAGGCGCCCAGGCGGCGCAGGGCCTCCAGGTGCTCGCGTGTCGGGTAGCCCTTGTGGCCGTCGAAGCCGTAGTCGGGCCAGCGCGCGTGCAGCTCGGCGCAGAGCCGGTCGCGGTGCACCTTGGCGACGATGGACGCCGCCGAGATCGCCGGCACCTTGGCATCACCGCCGACCACGGCCTCGGCCGGGAAACGCAGCACCGGCAGCCGGTTGCCGTCGACCATCACGCGCTGCGGCAGCAGGCGCAGCGTCTCCACCGCACGCTTCATCGCCAGCAGCCGTGCATGCAGGATGTTCAGCGTGTCGATCTCCTCGACGCTGGCGAGCGCGATCGAGACGCACAGCGCACGCGCCTGGATCTCGTCGAACAGGCGCTCGCGCTGGCGCGCGCTCAACACCTTGGAGTCGGCCAGGCCCTCGATCGGCGCCAGGTCGTCGAGGATCACCGCCGCGGCGACCACCGGCCCGGCCAGCGGCCCGCAGCCGGCTTCGTCCACGCCGGCCACCAGGCCGGGCGGATGCCAGCCCAGGTCCATCTGTTCAGGAGCGGCTTTCGAGAACTTGCGCGAGGGCATCGGTGGCACGGCGCGCGGTATCGCGCTTCAGCAGATGATGCAGGTCGAGGAAGCGCGCCTGCAAGGCACGCGCACGCGGCTCGTCGTCCAGCCAGGCCAGCGTCTCGCGGGCCAGGGCCTCGGGCTCGCAGCGGTCCTGCAGCAGTTCGGGCACGACGAAGTCGCGTTCCAGGATGTTGGGCAGGCCGACCCAGGGCAGATAACCCATGCGGCGCATCAGCTGCCACGACAGCCAGGCCATGCGGTAGCCGATGACCATCGGGCGCTTGAACAGCGCCGCTTCCAGCGTCGCCGTGCCGCTGGCGATCAGCGTCACGTCGCAGGCGGCCAGCACCTCGTGCGAGCGGCCGTCGAGCAGCTGGATCGGCGCGTCACCGGCGTGTGCGGCGACCAGCGGCTCGACCATGGCCCGCAGGCCCGGCGCCACCGGCAGCAGGAAACGCAGCTCCGGCCGCGCCCGGTGCAAGCGCCCCGCGGCCTGCAGGAAGGCCGGCGCGATGTGTTCGATCTCGCCGCGCCGGCTGCCCGGCAGCACCGCGACCACCGGCTCGGCGTCGCCCAGCCCCAGCGCCGCACGCGCCGCGGTGCGCGGCGGTTCGAGCGGAATCGCGTCGGCCAGCGGATGGCCGACGTAGGTCGCGGCGACACCGTGGCGCTGCAGCAGCTCGGGCTCGAACGGGAACAGGCAGAGCACGTGGTCGCAGCTGGCGGCCATCTTCTTCGCGCGGCCGCCGCGCCAGGCCCAGATCGACGGGCAGACGAAGTGCACCGTCGGGATGCCGGCGGCCTTCAGCCGCTTCTCCAGCCCGAGGTTGAAGTCGGGCGCGTCGACGCCGACGAAGACCGCCGGCGGCTCGGCCAGCAGGCGGTCGCCGAGGCGGTCGCGGATGCCCTTGATCTCGCGGTAGTGGCGCAGCGCGTCGGCGTAGCCGTGCACGGCCAGCTTGTCGCTGGGCCACCAGGCCTCGAAGCCGCGCGCCGCCATCTTCGGGCCACCGATGCCGGCGGCGGCCAGCGCCGGCCAGCGTTCGTGCAATCCACCGAGCAGCAGGCCGGCGAGCAGGTCGCCGGATGCTTCGCCCGCGACCATCGCCAGTCGCATCGGATTCAGCGCGCGATGCCCCGCGTCGAGGCGGCGAGGAAGTCCAGCACCAGCGCGACGTCGGCATCGCCGCCGTCAGTCTGGCCGGCAAGCGCGGCGATCGCCTCGCGGGCCTTCTCCAGCGTCAGCCCGTCGCGGTAGAGCAGACGGTGGATCTGCTTGACCTGGCCGATGCGCTCGCGCGAGAAGCCTCGCCGGCGCAGGCCTTCGATGTTGAAGCCGTGCACGCCCAGCGGGTTGCCGCTGACCATCATGAACGGCGGCACGTCCTGCGAGACGTGGCTCTGGAAGCCGGTCATCGCGTGCGCGCCAACGTGGCAGAACTGGTGGATGCCGGTCAGGCCGCCGACGATGACCCAGTCGCCGACGTGCACGTGGCCGGCCAGCGTGGCGTTGTTGGCCAGTATGCAGCGGCTGCCCAGCTGCACGTCGTGCGCGATGTGCACGTAGGCCATGATCCAGTTGTCGTCGCCGATGCGCGTGACGCCGCCGTCCTGGGTCGTGCCGCGGTTGAAGTGGCAGAACTCGCGGATCGTGTTGCGCTCGCCGATGACGAGCTCGGTCGGCTCGCCGCGGTACTTCATGTCCTGCGGCGCGGTGCCGATCGCGGCGTGGCCGTAGATCGTGTTGTCGCGGCCGATCGTCGTCGGGCCCTCGACGATGCAGTGCGGGCCGATCGAGCTGCCGGCGGCGATGCGCACGCCGGCACCGATCACGGCATAGGGGCCGACGACGACCGACTCGTCGAGCTCGGCCTTCGGGTCGACGACGGCCGTCGGGTGGATCCGGGTCATGTCGGCCTCAGGCGATCTTCCGCATCGTGCACATCAGCTCGGCTTCGACCGCGGTCTCGCCGTCGACGCTGGCGCGCGTCTTGTACTTGTAGATGCCGCCCTTGGCGCGGTCGATCCAGGCCTCGAGCACGAGCTGGTCGCCCGGCTCGACGACCCGCTTGAAGCGCGCGCCGTCGATGCCGACGAAGTAGACGACGGTGTCGTCGCCCGGCTCGGTGCCCATCGACTCGAAGGACAGCAGCGCGGCGCTCTGCGCCAGGGCCTCCAGCATCATGACGCCGGGCATCACCGGGCGCGCCGGGAAGTGGCCCATGAAGAACGGCTCGTTGATCGTGACGTTCTTGATCGCCTTGATGCGCACGTTCTTCTCGAACTCGACGACGCGGTCGACGAGCAGGATCGGATAACGGTGCGGCAGCTTCTTCAGGATCTTGTGGATGTCCAGCACCGGCTCGCTCATGATGTCTTCTTCTCCAGCGCCCGCAGGCGCTCACGCAGGGAATGCAGGTGTTTCAGGGTCGCGGCGTTCTTCTCCCAGGACGCGTGATCGTCGCAGGGGAAGACGCCGGTGTAATGGCCGGGCTTGCGGATCGAGGCCGTGACCAGCGTCGCCGCGCTGATGTGCACGCCGTCGCAGATCTCCAGGTGGCCGACGATGTTGGCCGCGCCGCCGATCGTGCAGTGGCGGCCGATGCGCGTGCTGCCTGCCACGGCCGAGCAGCCCGCGAACGCGGTGTGGGCGCCGATGCGCACGTTGTGCGCGATCTGCACCAGGTTGTCGATCTTCACGCCGTCGTCGACGACGGTGTCGTCGAGCGCGCCGCGGTCGATGCAGGTGTTGGCGCCGATCTCGACGTCGTCACCCAGGCGTACCGCGCCGAGTTGCTCGATCTTCGTCCAGCGGCCGGCCTCGGGCGCGAAACCGAAGCCGTCGGCGCCGATGACCGCGCCGCCGTGCACGATGCCGCGTGCGCCGATGCGGCAGCCGAAGGCGAGCATCGCGCGCGGCTTGAGCACCGTGCCCTCGCCGACGAAGGCGCCCTCGCCGACGTGGGCCTGGGCCGAGACGATGGTGCCGGCCTCGACGACCGCGCCGGCACCGACGAAGGCCAGCGCGCCGATCGAAGCGCCCGGCGCGACGATCGCGCCTTCCTCGACGACGGCACTCGGGTGGATGCCGGCCGCGGGCCGCTCACGCAGGCGAGCCGCCCACCACTGCGACAGCTTGGCGTAGGCCAGGTACGGGTCGGCGACGACGATCGCCGCACCGCGGGCCGCGGCCGCCTCGCGCATCGCCGCCGACACGATGACGCAGCCGGCGCGCGAGGTCGCCAGCTGGGCCTGGTAGCGGGGGTTGGCGAGAAAGCCGATGGTGTCGGCCTCGGCATGCTCGAGCGTGCCGAGGCGGACGACGGTGTGGCCCGGGTCCCCGATCAGTTCGCCGCCGAGCAGCGCGGCCAGATCGCCGATGCGCGCTTGCACGGGCGGAGAACCGGGTTCACTTGCCCGCGCCGGACGGCGCGTTCAGGACCTTGAGGACCTTGTCGGTGATGTCCACGCGCGGACCGGCGAAGACGACCTCCTGCAGGATCAGGTCGTACTTTTCCTGGTCGAAGATCTGCTTGATGACGCGATTGGCGCGCTCGACGACGCTGGCCAGTTCCTCGTTGCGGCGCTGGTTCAGGTCTTCCTGGAACTCGCGGCGCTTGCGCTGGAACTCGCGGTCCTGGTCGACGAGATCGCGCTGGCGGCGGTTGCGCTCGGCTTCGGACAGCGTCGGGCCGTCCTTCTCGAGCTTGTCGGCAGCGGCCTTCAGCTTGGCGGCCTGGTCGGACAGTTCCTTCTCGCGCTTGCTGAACTCGGTCTCCAGCTTGGACTGCGCCGCCTTGGCGGGAACGGCTTCGCGCAGCACGCGCTCGCTGTTGACGTAGCCGATCTTCAACTCCTGCGCACCGGCCAGAGGCACCAGAGCCACCAGGGCGGCCGCGGCGAGGAGGGATTTCATAGGCTGCATCTTCATCAGAACGAGGTCCCGATCTGGAATTGGAAACGTTGGATTTTATCGTAGCGCTCGACCTTCACCGGGACGGCATAGCTCAACTGCAGCGGACCGACCGGCGAGACCCAGCTCAGGCCGAGGCCGGCAGAGGCGCGCAGCGTGCCGAGGTCGACCGTCTCGCCGTCGCGCCAGACGTTGCCGGCGTCGCTGAAGGCGAAGACGCGCAGCGTCTTGTCGTTGCCCGAACCCGGCACCGGGAAGTACAGCGAGGCGTTCAGGTTCAGCCGCTTGGCACCGCCGATGTAGGCCCCGGTCGGGTCGACGACGCCCAGCGAGTTCTGCTCGAAGCCGCGCACCGTGCCCAGGCCGCCGCCGTAGAAGTTCTTGAAGATCGGGAACGGCTTGCCGCCCAGGCCCTGGCCCCAGCCGAGTTCGGCGTTGAGGCCCAGCGTCGTCTTGAACGGCATGCCCCAGTACTCCTGGTACTGGAGATTGGTGCGCAGGTAGCGCACGTCGCCGATGAAGCTCCACTCGGCGTTGACACGCGCATAGCGGCCGCGCGTGGGCACCAGCGCGCTGTCGCGGCGGTCACGCTGCCAGCCCAGGGTCAGCGGCACCGAGTAACTGGTCTCGCCGTACATCGCGCGGTAGTTCAGGTACGACAGCGGGATGCCCGAGGAGGTGCCGATCTTGGTCATCTCGGCGCCCGCGCCGAAGAAGACCGTGTCGTACTCCGAGAACGGCACGCCGAAGCGCACCGAGAAGCCCGGCGTCGCCAGGTCGTAGTTGTCGCCCAGGCTGTTGTACGGGCGGGTCGTGCGGTAGTAGACGTCGATCGCGCGCGAGATGCCGTCCTGGGTGAAGTACGGGTCGGTCGTGCTGACGACCAGCGTGCGCTGCGACTTGCTGGTGTTGACCTGCACGCCGAGGTAGTTGCCGGTGCCGAAGACGTTGTCCTGCTGGATCGACGCCGTCAGCGACAGGCGCTCGGCATTGGAGTAGCCGGCGCCCAGCATCAGGTTGCCGGTGGCCTTCTCCTCGACCTTGACGGTGAGGTCGACCTGGTCGGGCGAGCCCGGCACCTCGTTGGTGTCGACCGACACGTCGCTGAAGTAGCCCAGGCGGTCGACGCGGTCACGCGACAGCTTGATGCGGTCGCCGTCGTACCACGACGACTCGAACTGGCGGAACTCGCGGCGGATGACTTCGTCGCGCGTGCGCGAGTTGCCGGCCAGCTCGATGCGGCGCACGTAGACGCGGCGCTGCGGCTCGGCGTAGAGCACGAGCGCGACCTGGCCCTTCTCGCGGTCGATCTCCGGGCGCGGTTCGACGCGAGCGAAGGCGTAGCCGTAGAGGCCGAAACGTTCGGTGATGCGGCGCCCGGTCTCGGCCACCGCCTCGCCGCTGTACGGCGTGCCCGGGCGGATGCCGACCAGCGAACGGAACTCGTCGTCCTTGCCGATGAAGTCGCCTTCCAGGCGCACCGCCGTGACGGTGTAGGGCTGGCCTTCGCGGATCGAGATCGTGATCGCGATCGACTGCTTGTCCGGCGAGATCGTGACCTGCGTGGACTCGACGTTGAACTCGAGGTAGCCGCGGTTGACGTACCAGGCGCGCAGCTTCTCGAGGTCGGCGTTGAGCTTGGTGCGCGAATAACGGTCGTTCTTCGTGTACCAGGTCAGCCAGCCGCTGGGGGTCAGGTCGAACAGGTCGAGCAGCGCCGATTCCTTGTAGGCCTGGGCGCCGACGATGCGGATGTCGGAGATCTTGGCCGCCTCGCCTTCGTTCATCGTGAAGGTGATGCCGACGCGGTTGCGTTCCAGCGGCGTGACCGTGGTGACGACCTCGGCGCCGTACAGGCTGCGCGTCAGGTACTGGCGCTTGATCTCCTGCTCGGCGCGGTCGATCAGCGCCTTGTCGAAAGGCAGGCCGTCGCCGATGCCGGCGTCACGCAGCGACTTCACCAGCGGATCGGAGTCGAACTCCTTCAGGCCGACGAAGTTGACCGAGGCGACGATCGGGCGCTCGTCGACGACGACGACGAGGTCCTGGCCGTCGACCTCGAGGCGGACGTCGTTGAACAGGCCGGTCGCGAACAGCGCCCGCAGCGCCGAGGCGCCCTTGTCGTCGTTGTAGGTGTCGCCGATGCGGAAGGGCAGCGCGCCGAACACCGTGCCCGGGTCGGTTCGCTGCAGGCCTTCGATGCGGATGTCCTGGAGGACGAAAGGCGTGACGGCGTAGGCGGCAGGCGCGGCCAGGGCAGCGGCCGTCGCGAGCAGGGCGCAGGCCACGCGCTGCGGAGTGGTCGGAAGGACTGGGAGCATGAGGTTCAGTGCAGGCCCAGCAGCCGGGCCACGTCGTTGAAGAGGGCGAGCGACATCATCATCAGCAGCACCGCGATCCCGCCGCGCTGCAGCCTCGCCAGCCACAGTTCGGAGACTGGCCGTCCGGTGACGGCCTCGAAAATGTAATACATGAGGTGGCCGCCATCGAGCATCGGCAGCGGCAACAGGTTCAGCACACCCAGGCTGACACTGACCAGCGCGAGGAAGCCCAGGTAGACGGCCGGACCGCGCTGCACCGACTGGCCGGCGTAGTCGGCGATCGTCAGCGGGCCGCTGAGGTTCTTCAGCGAGGCCTCGCCGATCAGCATCTTGCCGATCATGCGCAGCGTCAGCGACGACACCTCCCAGGTGCGCGAAGCGCCCTGCTGCAGGCCGTCGACGAAGCCGCGGCGCACGACGACGGTCTCGGGCATCGAGCCGACCTCGGTGTCGATGCGGCCGATGGACTGACCGTCGACCTGCACGACGCGCGGCACGATGCCCAGATCGAGCTCGGCGCCGTTGCGCTCGACGCGCCAGCGCATCGGGACGCCCTGCCCGTCCTGCACCGCGGCGCGCACGCGGCGCACCAGCGCCGTCGCGTCGGCCACCGGCTGGCCGTCGACCAGCAGCACGCGGTCGCCGGCACGCAGCCCGGCGGCGGCACCGGGGCTGCCGGCCCGGACGTTGCCGATGCGGGCGTCGCTGAACGGGGCGCCGAAACCGAGCTGGCCGACCAGACCGGCATCGACGTCGCGCGTCGAATAACGCGTCAGGTCCAGGTGCAGCGTGCGCACGCCATGGCCGTCGCGGCCGCTGACCTCGAGGTCCAGCGAACGCCCCTGCATCGCCGCCTGCGTGACCTGCCAGCGCAGGTCGGTCATCGAGTCGACCTCGTCCCAGGACAGGCCGTCGCGCGAGACGGCGCGCACCCAGTCGCCAGCGCGCAGGCCGGCGGCCTCGACGGCGCTGCCGGCCGGCGGCGTGCCGAGCACGGCCTTGGGCTCCTCGATGCCGATCCAGTGGGCTGCGGCGTACAGCAGCACGGCCAGCACCAGGTTGGCCAAGGGGCCGGCCGAGACGATCGCCGCGCGGCGCGGCAGCGACTGGCGGTTGAAGGCGCGGTGGCGCTCGTGCGCGGCGACCGGCTCCTCGCGCTCGTCGAGCATCTTCACGTAGCCGCCCAGCGGCAGCGCGCAGACGACGAACTCGGTGCGGTCGGCGCCGCGCACGCGGCTGAACAGCACGCGGCCGAAGCCGATCGAGAAGCGCTGGACCTTGACACCGCAGGCCACCGCGACGCGGTAGTGCCCGTACTCGTGCACGACGATGAGCACGCCGAGCGTCAGCACGAAGGCGAGCGCGGTGACGATCACGCCGCGCGCGCTCCGATGAAGGTGCGCGCGGCGGCGCGCGCCTGTTCGTCCAGCGCGATCAGGTCGTCGATCGAGGCGATCGCACCCAGCGCGGGCACCAGGCGCTCGACGGTGCCGGCGTTGACGGCGTGGATGTCGGTGAAGCCGATTCGGCGGTCGAGGAAGGCGGCGACGGCCTCCTCGTTGGCGGCGTTCATCACCGCCGTCGCGCCGACCGGGCCGCGCAGCGTCTCCCACGCCAGCGCCAGGCCGGGGAAGCGGCGCAGGTCGGGCTCCTCGAAGGTCAGCGCCGACAGTTGCAGGAAGTCCAGGCGCGAGGCGCCGGACTCGATGCGCTCGGGGAAGGCCAGGCCGTAGGCGATCGGCACGCGCATGTCGGGCGTGCCGAGCTGTGCCAGCACCGAGTTGTCGCGGCAGACGACCATCGAGTGGATGATGCTCTGCGGGTGGATGACGACCCGCACCTGCTCGGGCTCCAGGCCGAACAGCCAGCGCGCCTCGATCACCTCGAGCGCTTTGTTCATCATCGTCGCCGAGTCGACCGAGATCTTGCGGCCCATGACCCAGTTCGGGTGGGCGACGGCCTGTTCGGGCGTGACGTCGACGAGCGTCGCCGGATCGCGGTGGCGGAACGGGCCGCCGCTGGCCGTCAGCACGATGTGGTCGATGCGCTGGCCCCAGACGGCGCGGTCCTCGGGCAGGCACTGGAAGATCGCCGAGTGCTCGCTGTCGATCGGCAGCAGCGTCGCGCCGCCGTCCTCGACGGCCTTCATGAACAGCGAGCCGCCGACGACCAGGGCTTCCTTGTTGGCCAGCAGCAGGCGCTTGCCGGCGCGCGCCGCAGCCATGCACGACGGCAGGCCGGCGGCGCCGACGATGGCGGCCATCACGCTGTCGACCTCGGGCTCGGCGACCAGTTCACAAAGCGCCTGGGCGCCGACACGCACTTCGGTGCGAACGCCGCCGAGCAGCGCGCGCAGCGCCGTCGCGCGCTCTTCGGTCGGCACCACGGCGACACGCGGGCGGAACTGGCGGCACTGGGCGGCGAGTTCCTCGACACGCTGGAAGGCGCTCAGCCCGTAGACCTGAAAACGTTCGGGATGACGGGCCACGACGTCCAGCGTGCTGGTGCCGATGGAGCCGGTGGAGCCGAGGATGACCAGACGTTGGGGTGTGCTCACGATGCCTGACCCTGGAAACGGAAGAAGCTTAGACCCCGGCCAAGGCCAAGGCGATCGGGAAGACCGGCAGCAGCGCGTCGACACGATCGAGCACGCCGCCATGGCCGGGCAGCAGCCGGCTGCTGTCCTTGGCGCCGGCCGCGCGCTTGACCAGCGACTCGACGAGATCGCCGACGACGCTCATCGCCACCAGCGCCAGCAGCGCCACGACGGCGAGTACCGGCCCCAGCGTGTCGAGCATGCGGCTGTACAGGCCCGGCCCGTCCAGGCTCCAGTGGCGGTCGACGGCGATCCAGGCCACGGCCAGCAGCAGCACACCGGCCAGCCCGCTCCAGACACCTTCCCAGCTCTTGCCCGGACTCACCGACGGCGCGAGCTTGCGCCGGCCGAAAGCCCGGCCGCCGAAGTAGGCGCAGATGTCGGCCGCCCAGACGAGGCAGAAGACCGAGAACATGAAGTTCAGTCCGACGACGCGGGCATGGGCGATGGCCAACCAGGCCACCCAGAGCATCACGAGCCCCAGCACCCAGCGCGCCGCCTGCGGCAGCCGCGGCCAGGCCGACGGCCCGCCGCGCAGCGCGACGACGCTGCCGGGCACCCACAGCAGCACGGCCAGCCACCAGACGAAGGACGGCGCCTGCTCGACCCAGCCGGCGGCCAGCGACGCACCGCAGGCGGCCGCCAGCACCGCGGCCATGGCGATCGCGGCGCCCTGCCCGGCCTGGTTCAGGCGCGCCCATTCCCAACCGGCGGCCGCCAGCAGCACCAGCGTCAGCAGCGCGAACCAGGCCGGCCCGGGGGCCGTCAGCGACGCGATCAGGACGAGGAGCAGGACGACGGCCGTGATGACCCGCTGTCGCAGCATGGGACCTCAGGGGCTCTCGGACACCACCTGCGCGGGACGGATGCCGCCGAAACGGCGGTCACGCTGCGCATAGGCGGCCAGCGCGGCATCGATCTCGGCTTCGCCGAAATCGGGCCACAGGCACTCGGTGAAGAACAGCTCCGAGTACGCCGCCTGCCACAGCAGGAAGTTGCTCATGCGCATCTCGCCGCCGGTGCGGATGAAGAGGTCCGGGTCGGGGGCGAAGGACAGCGCCATGTGCCGGGAGAGATAGGACTCGTCGAAGTCTTCGGGCTTGACCCCGTCCGCCAACGCCTGCCGGCAGGCCTGCACGACGTCCCAGCGGCCGCCGTAGTTGAAGGCCACCGACAAGGTGATGCGACGGTTGTTCGCCGTCAGCGCCTCGGCACGGTCCCAGGCGTCGCGCAGCTTGTCCGACACCGCCGAACGGTCGCCGATGATGCGGATGCGCACCCCGTCGCCGGCCATCTTGGTCAGGTACTTGGACACCGCGACGAGCACCAGGCCCATCAGGCCGGAGACCTCGTCGGACGGACGCTTCCAGTTCTCCGAGGAGAACGCGAAGACGGTGAGGTACTCCACCCCCCGCTCCGCGAACGCGTTGACGGCACGCACCAGCGTGTCGACACCCTGCTTGTGGCCGAAGAAACGCGGCATGTAGCGCTGGCGAGCCCAGCGGCCGTTGCCGTCCATGACGACAGCGACATGGCGCGGCGTGGCGCACCCAGGCACCTTGCCGTTGGGTGCGAGGCTTTCGGTCAGCGGTAGATGGGTCATCGGCTGCGCAGGGCGACTCAGACGGCCATGACCTCCGCTTCCTTGGCTTGGACGAGCTTGTCGATCTCGGCGATCGTACGGTCCGTCAGGCGCTGGACGTCGTCCTGCCCGCGGCGCTCGTCGTCCTCGGAAACGAGTTTGTCCTTGACGAGCTTCTTCAGCTGTTCGTTGGCGTCGCGGCGCACCGCGCGCACGTGGATCTTGGCATCCTCGCCGGTGTGGCGCACGACCTTGGTCAGCTCCTTGCGGCGCTCCTCGGTCAGCGCGGGCATCGGCACGCGCAGCAGGTCGCCCTGGGCCGACGGGTTCAGACCGAGGTCGGACTCGCGGATCGCCTTCTCGATCTTCTGGCCCATGCCCTTTTCCCAGGGCTGCACGCTGATCGTGCGGGCGTCGAGCAACGAGACGTTGGCGACCTGGCTGATCGGCAGCATCGAGCCGTAGTACTCGACGTGGACCTGATCCAGGATGCCCGGGTGGGCGCGGCCGGTGCGGATCTTGTGCAGTTCGTTCTTGAACGCTTCGACGGACTTCGCCATCTTCTCGGCGGCCGTCTTTTGAATGTCAGCGGTGGTCATGAGATGAGTGGCCTCGTCAAACGTGCACGAGCGTGCCTTCGTCCTCGCCCAGCACGACGCGCTTCAGGGCGCCGGGCTTGTTGATGCTGAAGACCCGGATCGGCAGCTTCTGGTCGCGGCACAGCGCGAACGCGGTGGCGTCCATGACCTGCAGGTTCTTCGCGATCGCTTCGTCGAAGGCGATCGACGAATAGCGCGTCGCGGTCGGGTCCTTGTTCGGGTCGGCGGAATAGACGCCATCGACCTTGGTCGCCTTCAGCACCACTTCGGCACCGATCTCGGCGCCACGCAGCGCGGCGGCGGTGTCGGTGGTGAAGAACGGGTTGCCGGTGCCGGCGGCGAAGACGACGATCTTGTCTTCCTCGAGATACTGCAGCGCCTTCGGGCGCACGTACGGCTCGACGACCTGCTCGATCGAGATCGCCGACATCACGCGGGCGGTCATGCCTTCCTGGCGCATCGTGTCGGCCAGCGCGAGCGAGTTCATCACGGTCGCGAGCATGCCCATGTAGTCGGCAGTGGCACGGTCCATGCCGACCGAGCCGCCAGCGACGCCGCGGAAGATGTTGCCGCCGCCGATGACGACGGCGACCTGGCAGCCCAGCGAGGTGATCTCCTGGACTTCGCGCACCATGCGCACGATGGTGCCGCGGTTGATGCCGTACGAGTCCTCTCCCATCAGCGCTTCGCCCGACAGTTTGAGCAGAATGCGCTTGTATGCGGGCATGCGAGAGACTCCTGATTCGATGGTGATGCGAGAGAGAGTGTAAGGGGGCACGAGGCCCCCTTTGTTGCAGGACCTAGCTTATTGGCCCTTGGCGGCGGCGACCTGGGCCGCGACCTCGGCGGCGAAGTCGTCGACCTTCTTTTCGATGCCTTCGCCGACCACGTAGAGCGTGAAGCCCTTCACCGTGGTGCCGGCGGCCTTGAGCATCTGCTCGACGGTCTGCTTGTCGTTCTTGACGAAGGTCTGGTTCAGCAGCGAGACCTCCTTCAGGAACTTCTGCACCGAGCCTTCGACCATCTTGGCGACGATCTCGGCCGGCTTGCCGGACTCGGCAGCCTTCTCGGCGGCGATGCGGCGTTCGCTGTCGACCAGTTCGGCCGGCACGTCGGCGGCGGCCAGCGCCTTCGGCTTCATCGCCGCGACGTGCATCGCGACGTCCTTGGCGGCGACAGCGTCACCGTCGAACTCGACGACCACGCCGATGCGCGTGCCGTGCAGGTAGCTGGCCAGCTGGCCGCCGGCGGCGTAGCGCTTGAAGCGGCGGATCGACATGTTCTCGCCGATCTTGCCGATCAGGCCCTTGCGAACGTCCTCGACCGTCGGGCCGAAGCCGTCTTGCGACAGCGGCAGCGCCGACAGCGCGGCGACGTCGGCCGGCGCATTCGCGGCGACGAGCTCGGCGCAGGACTTGGCGAACGCCAGGAACGAGTCGTTCTTCGAGACGAAGTCGGTCTCGCAGTTGATCTCGACGATGGCGCCGGTCGTGCCGTCGACGGCCGCGGCGATGACGCCTTCGGCGGTGATGCGGCTGGCGGCCTTGCCGGCCTTGTTGCCGAGCTTGACGCGCAGGATCTCCTCGGCGCGGGCGATGTCGCCGTCGGCCTCGGTGAGCGCCTTCTTGCACTCCATCATCGGCGCGTCGGTCTTGGCGCGCAGTTCGGCAACCATGCTGGCGGTGATTGCGGGCATCTCTCTACTCCATTCGGATGGCAGGAAACCGCCGCAGCGCGTCGTGCGCGCCGGCGGCGGACTCACGGATTCGGGGCGGGGCCGGGTGCGGCCCCGCGCGGATCAGGCCTCTTCGCGGACCTCGACGAACTCGTCGGCGCCGGCGGCGGCTTGCACGACCTCGTTGGTCGCGCTGGCCTTGCCTTCGAGCACCGCGTCGGCGACGGCGCGCGCGTACAGCGCGACGGCCTTGGCCGAGTCGTCGTTGCCGGGGATGACGTAGTCGATGCCCACCGGCGAGTGGTTGGTGTCGACGACGCCGATCACCGGGATGCCGAGCTTCTTGGCTTCGGCGACGGCAATCTTGTGATAGCCGACGTCGATCACGAACATCGCGTCAGGCAGCGCGTTCATGTCCTGGATGCCGCCGATGTCCTTCTCGAGCTTGACCAGCTCGCGATCGAACAGCAGGGCTTCCTTCTTGATCATCGCCTCGGTGCCGGCCTCCTTGGTGGCCTGCATGTCCTTGAGCTTCTTCAGCGAACCCTTGACCGTCTTGAAGTTGGTCAGCATGCCGCCGAGCCAGCGCTGGTCGACGTAGGGCATGCCGCAGCGCTGGGCTTCCATCGCGACCACTTCGCGCGCTTGGCGCTTGGTGCCGATCATCAGGATCGTGCCGCGACGCGCGCTCAGCTGGCGCACGAACTTCATCGCGTCCTCGAAGAGCGGCTGCGTCTTCTCGAGGTTGATGATGTGGATCTTGTTGCGATGGCCGTAGATGTACGGGGCCATCTTGGGGTTCCAGAAGCGCGTTTGGTGACCGAAATGGACACCGGCTTCCAGCATTTCACGCATGGAGACAGTCATGGAGACTCCGAAGGTTGGATCTAGAATCCCGGCGCTTGATCGTTGCCGAAGGTGACCGAATGGCTCGAGTCGTGAAAGCGACTGAAGCCTCTCCCGTCTCCCCGCCAGCGACACCTCAGGTGCCCGGGTTCGCGGATGTGTCCGTCTCGAATCGCAGGGGCATCAGCACCCGCCCCGAGACAAACCCAATGAGTCTACCACGCCGCGGCGCCCCCGATCTGGGCGACGCCCGGAACCGCATCGTGTCCGGCGCTTCCAGCGCCCTCGCGATGCTCGAAGAATCCCTCGCCGCCGCCGACGCGGCGCCCTGCCGCCACGCCTTCGTGCGCCGCTTCGACGCCCCGGCGCGCGCCACGGCCGCGGCGGTCGACGCGCTGCACGCCGCCGGCGCCCCGCTGCCGCCGCTGGCCGGGCTGGCGGTGTCGGTCAAGGACCTGTTCGACGTCGCCGGCCAGCCGACGACCGGCGCCTCGGCGGCGCTGGCCGACGCGCCGCCCGCCGCCATCGACTGCCCGGCCGTCGCCCGGCTGCGCGCGGCCGGCGCGGCGCTGATCGGCCATACCAACCTGTCCGAGTTCGCTTTCTCCGGCCTGGGGCTGAACCCGCACCACGGCACGCCGCTCAACCCGGTGACGGCCGCGCTGGACGCGACGCCGCGTGCGCCCGGCGGTTCGACCTCGGGCGGCGCGGTCAGCGTCGCCGCCGGCGCCGCCTGGGCGGCGCTGGGCTCGGACACCGGCGGCTCGATCCGCATCCCGGCAGCCTTCCAGGGCCTGGTCGGCTTCAAGAGCACGCAGCGCCTCGTGCCGCTGGACGGCTGCATCCCGCTGTCGAATTCGCTGGACACGGCCTGCGCGATCACACGTTCGGTGACCGACGCGGTGCTGGTGCACGGCATCCTCGCGGCACGCACGCCGCAGCCCGCCGCACGCCCGCTCGACGGGCTGCGCCTGGCCGTGCCGCGCACGCTGATGCTCGACGGGCTGGACAGCAGCGTCGCGGCGGCCTTCGACGCCGCACTGGCGGCGCTGTCGGCCGGCGGCGCACGCATCGTCGAGATCGCGCTGCCCGAACTGGCCGAACTGGCCACGCTCAACGCTGCCGGCGGCTTCTCGGCTGTTGAATCCTGGGCCTGGCACCGCCGCCGCCTGGCCGAACGCGGCGACCACTACGACCCGCGTGTCGCGACCCGCATCCGCCGCGGCGAGACGATGTCGGCCGCCGACTACCTGGACCTGCAGCGCGCCCGCCGCGACTGGATCGTCCGGATGGAGACGGCGCTCGCCGGCTTCGACGCCGCGCTGTCGCCGACGGTGCCGATCGTCGCGCCGCCGCTGGCGCCGCTGGAAACCGACGACAAGCTCTTCTTCGCCACCAACGCGCTGGCGCTGCGCAACCCGGCGGCGATCAACTTCCTCGACGGTTGCGCGCTGTCGCTGCCCTGCCAGGCGCCCGGCACGCTGCCGGTCGGGCTGATGCTGTGGGCACCGGCCGGCGCCGACGACGCCGTGCTCGGCGCCGCGCTGCAGGTCGAAGGCGCGCTCGCCGCGCGGGAGGCCTGACGATGCGTGTCGCCGTCATCGGCGCCGGCATCGTCGGCGTCACCACCGCGTTCGAACTCGCCGCCGACGGGCACGAGGTCGTGGTCTACGAACGCCGCGGCAGCGTCGCCGCGGAAACCAGCTTCGCCAACGCCGGCGTGCTCGCGCCGGGCTACGTGATGCCTTCGGCCGCACCGGGCATGCCGCTGAAGCTGATGCTGCAGCTCTTCCGCCGCGAAGGCGCGCTGACGCTGGACGGCCTGGGCGTCTGGGGCCAGCTGCCCTGGCTGTGGCGCTGGTGGCGCGCCTGCCGGCCCGGCGTGCACGCCACCAACCGCGCCGCGATGCTGCGCCTGGCGCGGCTCAGCCAGGAACGCCTGGCGACGCTGACACGATCGCTGCGCCTGGACTACGAGCACAGCCGCGGCTACACGGTGCTGCTGCGCACCGAGCGTGAACTCAAGCGCGCGCGCCCCGGGCTGAAGCTGCTGGCCGAACTCGGCGTGCCCTTCGAACTGCTCGACGCCGAGCGCACCCGGCATGTCGAACCCGGGCTGAATCCCGAGACCGCACTGCGCGCCGCCGTGCACCTGCCGCAGGACGGCGTCGGCAACTGCCGCCAGTTCGCGCAGCAACTGAAGAACGAAGCCGCGCTGCGGGGTGCCGACTTCCGCTTCGGCGTCGAGGTCGAGCGCATCGGCGCCGGCGGCTCGCCCAGCGTCGTCGCCGGCGGCCGCGAGGAGCGTTTCGACGCCGTCGTGCTGTGCAGCGGCGCGGCGTCGGTGCCGCTGCTGCACACGCTGCGGCTGAAGCTGCCGCTGGCGCCGGTCTGGGGCTATGCGGTCACCGCGCCGCTGCGCCAGCTCGAGGCCTATCCGGACCTCGGCCCGCGTTCGGCGATCTTCGACGAACGCTTCCGCGTCACCGTCAGCCGCCTTGGCCAGCGTGTGCGCGTGGCCGGCAGCAGCGAGATCGGCGGCCGCGCCGACCGCTACGACGAACGTGCGCTGCGCACGCTGTACCGCGTTCTCGAGGACTGGTTCCCCGGCGCCTTCGTGCCGACCCAGGCGCAGCGCTGGAAAGGCGCGCGTCCCAGCCTGCCCGACGGCCCGCCCGTGCTGGGCGCCAGCGGCCTGCCGGGCGTCTGGCTCAACCTGGGCCACGGCGCCAGCGGCTGGGCGCTGGCCTGCGGCTCGGCGCGCGTGCTGGCCGAGCAGGTCGCCGGGCGCGCCGCGCCGCTGGACATGACGGCGCTCGGCCTGGAACGCCTGCGCTGAACCGGGGCGGGACGAGAATGGCGGCATGAGCCCCGTCCTCGTCGCCCCCGAAACCGGCTGGCCGCTGCACGACGCGGCCGCCTCACGTGCCGCCGAGGCGGCGGCGCTGGCCGGCACAGCGCCGCACGCGCTGATGCGGCGCGCCGGCTTCGCCGTCGCGCGGCTGGCACTCGCGCTGGCGCCGCATGCGCACACGGTCGCCGTGCTGGCCGGGCCCGGCAACAACGGCGGCGACGGCCTCGTCGCCGCGCGCCATCTGCAGGCCGCCGGCAAGGCTGTGCGTGTCGTGCTGACCGGCGATGCCACGGCATTGCCGGCCGACGCCGCCGACGCCCTGGCAGCGGCACAGGCCGCCGGCGTGCCGATCGCCAACGCGCTGGACGAGGATCCCGCCGACCTGATCGTCGACGCCCTCCTCGGCCTCGGCACCCGCCGCGCGCCCGAAGGCCGTATCGCGGCCGCGATCGCCTGGGCGGCGGCGCGCCAGGCTCCGGTGCTGGCCGTCGACCTGCCCTCGGGCCTGCACCCGGACAGCGGCCAGCCGCTGGGCGAAGCCTGCGTGCGCGCCGACGCGACGCTGTCGCTGTTGACGCTGAAACCGGGGCTCTTCACCGGCCAGGGGCGCGACCACGCCGGCCAGGTCTGGTTCGACGCGCTGGGCGTCGCCGCGGGCGGCGAAACCGCGCGCCTGGCCGGTGCTCCGGCCGCGGCCGTGCGCCGACACGCCCAGCACAAAGGCAGTTTCGGCGACCTCGCCGTCATCGGCGGCGCGCCGGGCATGGCCGGCGCCGCCTGGCTGGCAGCGCGCGCGGCCCTGGCGGCTGGCGCCGGCCGCGTCTACTGCAGCCTGCTTGACGCCGAGGCGCCACTGCTGGACCCGGCCCGGCCCGAGCTGATGGGCCGCCCCGCCTGGTGGCGTACGCCGCCGGCGACGCTGGCCACCTCGACCGTCGTCGCCGGCTGCGGCGGCGGCCAGGCGGTGCGCGAGGCCTTGCCGGCGCTGCTGGCGCACGCCGGCCGGCTGGTCCTGGACGCCGACGCGCTGAACGTGCTGGCCGCCGATCTCTCGCTGCAGCGCCTGCTGACGCGCCGCTCGCAGCCGACCGTGCTGACGCCACATCCGCTCGAAGCTGCACGCCTGCTGGGCACGACCGTCGCCGCGATCCAAGCCGACCGCCTGGCGGCCGCGCAGCGCCTGGCCGAGCGCCTGGGCTGCGTCGTCGTGCTGAAGGGTTCCGGCAGCATCGTCGCGGCGCCGGGCGCCCTGCCCTCGCTGAACCCGACCGGCAACGCGCTGCTGGCGACCGCCGGCACCGGCGACGTGCTCGCCGGCTGGCTGGGCGGGCTGTGGGCGGGCGGCGGCGACGCGGTCGCCATCGCGGTCAACGCCGTCTGGCAGCACGGCCACGCGGCCGACCGTGCCCAGGCCGCCGGGGCAAGCCGGCCGCTGCGCGCGGCCGACCTGGTCGACGCGCTGCACGCGGCGGCCTGAAGCCTCAGCGACTCGAACGTGTCTTGCCGGCCGTCTTGCGGGCGCCGCTCTTGCGCGGCGCGGCCGAGGCCTTGCGCGCCTTCGTCGCCGCCTTGGCGGCGCGGTCGGCAGCACGCAGCGCTGCCAGCTCCTCGCTCGCCGAGCCCGGCTTGTCGGCACGCTCCGGCGTCGAACGGCCACGCGCCAGCAGGCGCTCGGAATCGCTCTCGCGCACCATGCGGAAGTCGATGCGGCGGCCGTCGAGATCGACGCGGCTGACCTGCACCTGCACACGCGTGCCGATGACGTAGCGAACGCCGGTGCGTTCGCCGCGCAGCTCCTGCCGCAGCTCGTCGTGGCGGAAGTACTCGCCGCCGAGCTCGGTGATGTGCACCAGGCCTTCGACGTAGAGCGCGTCCAGCGTCACGAAGAGGCCGAACGGCGTCACCGCGCTGACGGTGCCGGCGTACTCCTCGCCCAGGTGCTCGCGCATGTAGCGGCACTTCAGCCAGGCCTCGACGTCGCGCGAGGCTTCGTCGGCGCGGCGTTCGTTGGCGCTGCAGTGCGCGCCGGCGGCTTCCCAGGCCTCCATCTCCTGCGACATCGGCTTCGCCGGCTTGAGCGGCCTGCCGCCCTTGGCACCGCGGCGCACCTCGGGCACCCGCGTCTTCGGGCTGGGCACGAGGTGGTAGCGGCGTGCCCCCAGCAGCGCCTTGATGACGCGGTGCACCAACAGGTCCGGGTAGCGCCGGATCGGGCTCGTGAAGTGCGTGTAGGCGCCGTAGGCCAGACCGAAGTGGCCGGCGTTGCTGGCGGTGTAGATCGCCTGCTGCATCGAACGCAGCAGCATGGTCTGGATCTGCTGCGCGTCGGGCCGGCCCTGCACGGCCTGCGAGATGGCCTGCATCTCGGCCGGCGTCGGCTCTTCGCTGAGGTGCAGGCCCAGGCCGAGCGCCTTCAGGTAGGACTGCAGCGCGGCGCGCTTCTCGGGCGTCGGCCCTTCGTGCACGCGGTACAGCGACGGGTGCTCGCCATGGGCGATGAAGTCGGCGGCGCAGACGTTGGCCGCCAGCATCGCCTCTTCGATCAGCCGGTGGGCGTCGTTGCGCACGCGCGGCACGATCTTCTCGATGCGGCCGTTGTCGTCGCAGACGATCTGCGTCTCGACGGTGTCGAAGTCGACCGCGCCACGCTGCGCGCGCTGCTTGAGCAGCGCGCGGAACACCTCGTGCAGGTGCACGAGCTGCGGTACCAGGTCGGCACGGCGCTGGGCCTCGGGGCCGCGCGTGTTCTGCAGCACCGCGGCGACCTCGGTGTAGGTCAGGCGCGCATGCGAGCAGATCACCGCCGGGTAGAACTGATAGGCGTCGAGCGTGCCTTCGGTGGACACGAGCATGTCGCAGACCATCGCCAGCCGGTCCTGCTCGGGGTTCAGCGAGCACAGGCCGTTGGACAGCTTCTCCGGCAGCATCGGGATCACGCGGCGCGGGAAGTAGACCGAGGTCGCACGTTCGTAGGCGTCCTCGTCCAGCGGCTCGCCGGGCTTGACGTAGTGGCTGACGTCGGCGATCGCGACGATCAGCCGCCAGCCTTCGAACAGCGTCTTGCCGCGCCCGCGGCGGAACGGCTCGCAGTAGACGGCGTCGTCGAAGTCGCGTGCGTCCTCGCCGTCGATCGTCACCAGTGGCACGTCGGTCAGGTCGACTCGGTGCTTGCGGTCGGCGGCACGCAGCTTCTCGGGCAGCGCCGCCGCCTGGGCCAGCGTCTCGGGCGTGAAGCGGTGCGGCACCTCGTACTTGCGCACCGCGATCTCGATCTCCATGCCGGGATCGTCGATCTCGCCGAGCACCTCGGCGACACGGCCCACCGGCCGCGAGTGCAGCGACGGCGTCTCGGTCAGCTCGACCGAGACGACCTGCCCCACCGCGGCGCTGGCGGTGGCGTTCTTCGGGATCAGGATGTCCTGGCCGTAGCGGCGGTCCTCGGGCGCCACGACCCAGTGGCCGCCTTCGTGCAGCAGGCGGCCGATGATCGGCGACTTGCGGCGCTCCAGGATGTCGAGCACGCGCCCTTCGGGGCGGCCCTTGCGGTCGAAGCGCACGATGCGCACCCGCACGCGGTCGCGGTGCAGTACCGAGCGCATCTCCTGCGGCGCGAGGTAGATCCAGGTGTCGCCTTCGTCGGGAACGACGAAACCGTGGCCGTCACGATGGCCTTCGACACGGCCCTCAACCTCGCCCAGGAGGCCGGTTGAAGAATTTTTTGCGGAGGGGCTTGCAGAGTCCATATTCCGATGCTATAGTTCTTTCTTCCCTGAGACGCCCAGATGGCGGAATTGGTAGACGCACTAGTTTCAGGTACTAGCGCTTAACGGCGTGGAGGTTCGAGTCCTCTTCTGGGCACCAAACAACAACGGGGTTTCGGAAATTATCTTCCGAAACCCCGTTGGCTTTTCCGGAGCACGGAAAATAAAAAAGGCCAGCTTCGTGCTGGCCTTTTTGCTGGGCGGTCAGACCGCGAACTTGCGGGCGAGACCGTCGGGGCGCAGGTTGTCGTATTCCTCGAACGGCTGGTGGATCCACGGGCTCGTGTCGAGCACCTCGCAGTAGTAGTCGGGCACGTAGCTCGACACGCCCTTCACCCAAAGCACCGCAGCACGCAGCTCCGAGATCGACGGCATGCCACGCAGGCGGTCGACCACCGCACGCAGCGTCACGCCGGTGTCGGCGAGATCGTCGACGAGCAGCACGCGGCCGGCAAGTTCACCCTTGGGCATGGTGATGTACTTGGCCATGTCCAGGCGGCCCTGGATGGTGCCGGCATCCGACCGATAGGAACTCGTCGACATGATCGCCAGCGGCTTGTCGAAAACCCGCGACATGACGTCGCCGGGACGCATGCCGCCACGCGCCAGGCACAGGATCTGGTCGAATTCCCAACCCGAGGCATGCACCTTGAGCGCCAGGCGCTCGATCAGCAGGTGGTATTCGTCCCAGGATACGTAGAGGTGCTTGCCGTCGTCGGTGAGCATGGATTCTCCTTCTCGCAATTTTGTCGTGATTCAGGCGCGGAACGGGTGCCGCAGCAGGATCGTGTGGACCCGGTCGGGGCCGGTGGAAACCATGTCGATGGGGGCGCCGATCAGCGTCTGCACGCGTTCCAGATAACGTCGCGCGGCGGCCGGCAGCTGTTCCCAGTTGGTCAGGCCGGCCGTGGTATCGCTCCAGCCCGGCATGGTTTCGTAGATCGGCTTGCACTGCTCGATCTCGTCGGCGTCCAGCGGCAGCACGTCGAGCACGCGGCCGTCGAGTTCATAACCCGTGCAGATCTTGATTTCCTGCAGACCGTCGAGCACGTCGAGCTTGGTGATGCACAGGCCCGAGACGCCGTTGATGATGATCGAACGCTTCAGCGCAGCGGCGTCCAGCCAGCCGCAGCGGCGCGCACGGCCGGTGACGGTGCCACGCTCCTGGCCGACGGTCGACAGGTGGTAGCCGATCGTGCCCGGGGTCTCGATGTCGAGTTCGGTCGGGAACGGGCCGCTGCCGACACGCGTCGTGTAGGCCTTGGTGATGCCCAGCACGTAATGCAGCATGCCCGGGCCGAGGCCCGAACCCGCGGCGGCGTTGCCGGCGACGCAGTTGCTGGAGGTGACGTACGGATAGGTGCCGTGGTCGATGTCCAGCAGCGTGCCCTGGGCGCCTTCGAACAGCAGGTTGTCGCCGACACCGTGGGCCTGGAACAGGCGATAGCCGACGTCGGCCATCATCGGCCGCAATTGCTCGGCGGCGCGCAGCGCGTCGTCGAGCATGGGCTGCAGTTCCAGCGGCTGGGCACCGAGCACGCCGGTCAGCTCGGCGTTGTGCAGCTCGAGCAGCGCGCGCAGCTTGGCTTCCAGGCGCTCCGGATGCTTCAGGTCCTGCACACGCAGCGCGCGGCGGGCGACCTTGTCTTCGTAGGCCGGGCCGATGCCCTTGCCGGTGGTGCCGATCTTGCCGCTGCCGCAGCTCTCGCGCTGTGCTTCGCGGGCACGGTCGATCTCGACGTGGAACGGCAGGATCAGCGGGCAGGACTCGCTGATGAACAGACGCGAACGCACTTCCAGGCCCAGCGCTTCCAGGCGCTCGATCTCGCCGAGCAGGTGCTTCGGATCGACGACGACGCCGTTGCCGATGTAGCACTTGACGCCTTCGCGCATGATGCCCGAGGGGATCAGCTGCAGCGCCGTCTTGCGGCCGGCGATGACCAGTGTGTGGCCGGCGTTGTGGCCGCCCTGGAAGCGCACGACGCCCTGGGCGTGGTCGGTCATCCAGTCGACGACCTTGCCCTTGCCTTCGTCACCCCACTGGGTGCCGACGACCACGACGTTGCGTCCCGCGGTCGGGAGGATGCCTGTTTGCATGGGATGGGTTCCTTAACGGGATTCAGCGGGTGCGCAGCTGCCACTGGCCGTCCAGCAGCACGAGCTCGCGGTCGCATTCGAAAGCCTGGGTCTCGACTTCGTGACCCGGCAGCGCGGCGATGACGGTTTCTCCGGCTTCGCGCAGGCGGCGCACAGCGGCCCGCAGCGCGGCGTCGTCGCCCCAGGGGGCGCGGATCGCACGGCCGGCACCGACCGCCGGCGCCAGTTCGGCCAGCGCCTTCAGGTCGAGGCTGAAGCCGACGGCCGGCCGGTTGCGGCCGAAGACCGCGCCGACCTCGTCGTAACGGCCGCCCCGCGCCAGCGCGTCGGCACTGCCGGCGCCGTAGACGGCGAAACGCAGGCCGCTGTAGTAGGCGTAGCCGCTCATGTCCGAGAGGTCGAAGCCGATCGCCAGGCCCGGGAAGGCGGCGCGCAGGTGGCGCGCGGTCCATTCGAGCTGCTCGATCGCCGCGACGATCAGGCTGCGCTGCGGCAGCTCGCTGCGCGCGGCGGCCAGCACCTCGTCGCCGCCGTACAGACGCAGCAGCGCGCGCAGGCCGTGGCGGGTTTCGTCGGGCAGGCCGGCGGCCAGCGCCTCGAGCGCCGGTGCGTCCTTCTCGGACAGCGCGGCGACGACGTCCTGAAGCCGCGCGGCGTCCACCGGCGCACCGGCGAGCACGCCGCGCAGGATGCGCGCGTCGGCCAGGTCGATCGTCAGATCGGACAGCCGGGCGGCATGCAGGCAGTCCAGGGCGAGTTCGGTGACCTCGAGGTCGGCCTCCAGGCCGCCGTGGCCGAAGATCTCGGCACCGAACTGCAGCGGCTCGCGTGTCGCGTTCAGCCCGGAAGGCCGGGTGTGCAGCACCGGGCCGCAGTAGCACAGCCGGGTGACACCTTCGCGGTTGAGCAGGTGGGCGTCGATGCGCGCGGCCTGCGGCGTGGTATCGGCGCGCAAGCCGAGCGTGCGGCCGCTCAGCTGGTCGACGAGCTTGAAGGTCTTGAGGTCGAGTTCACGACCGGTGCCCGACAGCAGCGACTCGAGGTGCTCGAGCAGCGGCGGCATCACGAGCTCGAAGCCGTAGCCGCGGGCGCGGTCCAGAAGGCGTCGCCTCAGCTCCTCGATGCGTCGGGCGTCGGCGGGCAGGACGTCGGCGATATGCTCGGGCAAGAGCCAAGCTGACAACATTCGAAAAGGCCTGCAGCGCTTAAAAAGGGGATTGTACGCGGCGATGCCGGCCCGGCCGCCGAACGGCCGAGCGCACCGCGGGGCGGTTCAGTGCCAGAGCGCCAGCAGCACCAGGCCGACGCTGATGCAGCCCAGGCCGAGGAAACGGATCTGGCCGTCGTCGAGCCGCGTCATCTGCTCGAACATGCGGCGCCAGGTCGCCGGGCTGGCGAAGGGCAGCAGCCCTTCGAAGATCAGCACCAGCGCCAGGGCGCCGAACAAGAGGTCGGACACGTGCGGCCCGACCGGCTCACTTGCCCTTGCCGGCCGGCGTGCCCGGCCCGCCGCTGCGCATCGCGCGGAAGAACTCCGAGTTCGGGTCCAGCACCATCACGTCGCTCTTGGAGCGGAACGACGCGCGGTAGGCCTCGAGGCTGCGGTAGAACTGGGCGAACTGCGGGTCGCGGCCGAAGGCCTCGGCGTACAGCGACGACGCCTTGGCATCGCCCTCGCCCTTGATCTTCTGCGCGTCGCGATAGGCCTCGGCGAGGATGATCTCGCGCTGGCGATCGGCGTCGGCGCGGATCTTCTCGCCCTCGGCAGCGCCCTGCGAGCGCAGCTCGTTGGCGACCTGCTTGCGCTCGGACTCCATGCGGCGGTAGACCGAGTCGGTGATGTCGGCGACGAAGTCCACGCGCTTGATGCGCACGTCGACGATCTCGATGCCGAAGCCCTTGGCCTCGTCGGTCAGGCGGCTCTTGACGTCGTTCATCACCCGGTCGCGCTCGGTGGCGAGCACGCCGCGCACGGTGCGCTTGGTGATCTCCTCGTTGAACGCGGCCTGCACCACCGGCGCCAGGCGCGACTCGAGGTTGCGGATGTCGGTGCCGTTGTCGCGGATGAACTGGCGCGGCTCGGCGATACGCCACTTGACCAGCCAGTCGATCACCAGGCTCTTCTTCTCGGCCGTGAAGATGGGCCGCGTCTCCGGGCTGTCCAGCGTCTGGATGCGCTTGTCCAGGAACACGACGTTCTGGAACGGCGGCGGCATCTTGAACTTCAGGCCGGGCTCGGTGACGACTTCCTTGATCTCGCCGAGCGCGTAGACCACCGCCACCTGGCGCTGGTCGACGACGAACAGCGTCGAGGCGGCCAACATCAGCGCGACCAGCACGCCGGCGACGAAAACTCCGATTCGATTCATGTCTCGCGTGCTCCTGGATCAGCGGCCTTCGCGGTCGCGAGCGCGCGCGTTGTCGCGGGAACGGATGTCGCTGCTGCCCGACAGCGTGTCCGGCGTCGTGGACGGCGTCGGAACAGCCACCGGCGCCTGCGCCGTGGTGCCCGGGTTGCTCTGCTGGATCAGCTTGTCCAGCGGCAGGTACAGCAGGTTCGAGCCGCTGCGCGAATCGACCATGACCTTCGAGACGTTGGAATAGATCTGCTGCATCGTGTCGAGGTACATGCGGTCGCGCGTGACCGCCGGCGCCTTCTGGTACTCGGTGAGCACCGAGCGGAAGCGCTGCGCGTCACCTTCGGCCTGGGCGATGACGCGGGCGCGGTAGCCCTCGGCTTCCTCGGCCAGGCGCGAGGCGTTGCCGCGGGCCTTCGGGATCACGTCGCTGGCGTAGGCCTGGCCTTCGTTCTTGAAGCGGTCGCGGTCGGCGCCGGCCTTCACGGCATCGTTGAACGCCGCCTGCACCGCGTCGGGCACCTGCACGTTCTGGACGTTGACGTTGGCGATGACGATGCCGGCGCGCAGGCGCTCGAGCTGGGCCTGGATCGACTTGACGAGGTCAGAAGCCAGGGCGTCGCGCTGCTCGTAGAGCACCGAGTCGACGCTGCTGCGGCCGACGATCTCGCGCACCGCCGATTCGGCCGCCTGGACCACCGCCTCGTCGGCGTTGCGGTTCTCGAACAGGTACTGGCGCGCATCGCTCAGCCGGTACTGCACGGTGAAGCGGATGTCGATGATGTTCTCGTCCTGCGTCAGCATCGACGAGTCGCGCAGGCCGGTGGCCTGGACCACCGTGTTGCGGCCGACGTCGACCGAGCGCAGCTGCGTCACCGACACCGTCTCGTGGGCCTGGATCGGGTACGGGAAGCGCCACTGGAAGCCGGCGTCGGCCGTGTGGCTGTACTTGCCGAAGGTCGTGACGACCGCCTGCTGACCTTCCTGGACGATGAAGAATCCGCTGCCCAGCCAAACCAGCACGACGACCGCGCCGATCAGGCCGACGCCGATGCCGGCGCTCTTCATGTCGGGCTGGAACGACGGGCCGCCGGAGCCGCCGCCGTTGCCGCCGTCGTTGCGATTGCCGCCACCGCCGCCCTTGCCGCCGAAGAGGCCGCTGAGCTTGCGGTTGAAGTCGCGCCAGAGCTCGTCGAGGTCGGGCGGGCCGTCGTTGCGGTTGTCGAAGACCCAGCCTGCCAGCGCAGCGCGCAGCCGCGAGACCTTGAAGGGGGGTGTGTGCTTCATTCGGTGGTGATCGTTTGCGCCTCGTGCGCGGGACGCGCGGCCTCGGCGATGACCTGGCGCAGGACGTCGAGCCCCTGCCCGTCGCGTGCACTGACGAACACGCGCGCGCGGCGCATGCCCGGATGGACCTCGACCTCGTCGCGCGGTTGCCGCGGCAGCCGCGACTCCTCGAGCAGGTCGCACTTGTTGAAGACCAGGATCTGCGGCACGCCGGCCGCCCCGATCTCCTCGAGCACGCGCTCGACCTCGGCCTGCTGCTCCAGCAGCGCCGGGCTCGCGGCGTCGACGACGTGCAGCAGCAGGTCGGCGTCGGCGGCCTCGCGCAGCGTGGCCTCGAAGGCCTCGACGAGCTTGTGCGGCAGGTCGCGGATGAAGCCGACGGTGTCCGACAGCGACACCGAGGCGCCGGCCTCGCCCAGCCACAGCGAACGCGTGGTCGTGTCCAGTGTCGCGAAGAGCTGGTCGGCGGCGTAGGTGCGGGCCTTGACGAGGGCGTTGAACAGCGTCGACTTGCCGGCGTTGGTGTAGCCGACGAGCGAGACCCGGAAGGTGCCGCGCCGTTCACGGGCCCGGCGCTGGGTGCCGCGCTGCTGCTTGACCTTCTCGAGCCGCGCCTTCACCGACTTGATGCGCTCGCCGATCATGCGGCGGTCGAGTTCGATCTGCGCCTCGCCCGGGCCGCCGCGCGTGCCGATGCCGCCCCGCTGGCGTTCCAGGTGCGACCAGCGCCGCACCAGCCGCGTGGCCACGTACTGCAAGCGGGCCAGCTCGACCTGCAGCTTGCCTTCGTGGCTCTGGGCACGGGCGGCGAAGATGTCGAGGATCAGCGAGGTGCGGTCGGCGACCGGAACGCCGAGGTGGCGTTCCAGGTTGCGCTGCTGCGCCGGCGACAGCGTCTGGTCGAAGATGACGCCGTGCGCCTGCGTGGCACCGACCATCGCGCGGATCTCGTCGGCCTTGCCCGAACCGACGAACAGCGCCGCGTCGGGCGCCTTGCGGCGTGCGGTGACGCGGGCGACCGCGACGTCGCCCGCCGACTCCGCCAGCAAGGCGAGTTCGTCGAGCGTGGGGTCGAAGTGGCTGTCACCGCCGAGGTCGACGCCGACGAGCACGGCGCGCGTCGGGCCGCCCTCCTGCGACAGCGTCTGCGGTGCAGCTGAAGTCAAGGCTCGGGTGGTGGCGGGTCTCGTTGGAGGGAATCGAGCGGATCAGGCCTGCTCGGAGGCCTCGTTCGGATGGAAATTCACCGCGCGGCTGGGCACGACGGTGGAGATCGCGTGCTTGTAGACCATCTGGGTGACGGTGTTGCGCAGCAGAACGACGTACTGGTCGAAGGATTCGATGTGGCCCTGGAGCTTGATGCCGTTGACCAGGTAGATCGAGACCGGCACGTGCTCTTTGCGCAGCAGGTTCAGGAAGGGGTCCTGCAAAAGTTGGCCTTTGTTGCTCACGATATGCTCCGTGTTGAATGTCGAGTGCCCCACGTTATCACACGGGGGCGAACCCGACTTGAAAAGCGGATTGCCTCAGGGGCTGCGTTCGTCGAAGGGATTCTTCGAGGAACGGAATTCGATCCGCATCGGCGTGCCGACGAGCTTGAAGTGCTCGCGGAAACGCCCTTCGAGATAACGCTTGTAGGCGTCGGTGATGTGGTCCAGCGAGTTGCCGTGGATCACGACCAGCGGCGGATTCATGCCGCCCTGGTGGGCATAACGCATCTTCGGCCGGAAAGCGCCTTCGCGCCGCGGGGCCTGGTGCTGCACGGCGTCGATCAGCAGGCGCGTCAGCACCGGCGTCGGCATCTTCACCGTCGCCGAGGCGTGGGCGTGCAGGATGGCCTTCCACAGCGCCGTGAGGCCGGTGCGCTTCTTCGCCGAGATCTGCAGCACCGGCGCGAACTTCAGGAACGCCAGGCGGCTCTCGATCGAGCGCTGCAGCTGCTGGCGCTGGTAGTCGTCGGTGGCGTCCCACTTGTTGAGCGCCAGCACGACGGCACGCCCGGACTCGAGCACGTAACCGGCGATGTGCGCGTCCTGCTCGCTGACGCCGACGGTGGCGTCGACCATCAGCACGACGACGTTGGCGTCGGCGATGGCCTGCAGCGTCTTGACGACCGAGAACTTCTCGATCGCTTCGAAGACCCTGCCCTTGCGGCGCAGCCCGGCGGTGTCGATCAGCTCGAAGCGGCGGCCTTCGCGTTCCAGCGAGACCTTGATCGCGTCGCGCGTCGTGCCGGGCTGGTCGAACGCCACCAGGCGCTCTTCGCCGAGCCAGGCGTTGATCAGCGTCGACTTGCCGACGTTGGGGCGGCCGGCGACGGCCAGACGGATCGGCGCGTCGGCGTCGGGCTCGGCGCCCTCCTCGTCCTCGTCGCCGAAGTCGAAGTCCTCGAGCGCCGCCTCGAGCAGGCTGCGCACGCCCTGGCCGTGCGAGGCCGACAGGGGGTGCGGCTCGCCGATGCCGAGCTCGTGGAACTCGGCCAGCAGCGGCGACTCGGCCATGCCTTCGGCCTTGTTGACCGCGAGGATGACCTTCTTCTGCTGCGTGCGCAGGAAACGCGCGATGTCGTGGTCCTGAGCCGACAGACCGGCGCGCAGGTCGGTGACGAAAACGACGACGTCGGCCTCGGCGACGGCCTGCTTGGTCTGCTTGGCCATCTCGGCGACGACGCCGGACGGCTTCTCGGGCTCGAAGCCGCCGGTGTCGACGACGATGAACTCGCGGCCGCCCAGGCGGGCGTCGCCGTAGTGGCGGTCGCGCGTCAGGCCGGCGAAGTCGGCGACGATGGCGTCGCGGCTCTTCGTGATGCGGTTGAACAGCGTCGATTTGCCGACGTTCGGCCGCCCGACGAGCGCGATGACAGGTTTCACTCGCGACCTCAGTTCGGACGGAAGGCGTGCAGGCCGCCCTTGCGGGTAACGACCAGCATCGTCGCGCCCGACAGCACCGGCGCGCCGACGACCGGCGAGCCGTCGGTCGGCAGGCGAAGCTGGAACTCGCCGGTGGCGGCCGACAGGAAGTGCACGTAGCCGTCGGCATCGCCGAAGACGACGCTCGGTCCCAGCGCCAGCGGCGCGCTCAGGCCGCGGTACAGCAAACGTTCGTTGGTCCAGAGCACTTCGCCGGTGTCGGTGCGCCAGGCGCTGACACGGTCGGTGCCGTCGGCACCGAAGATCGCCGTCTCGTTGCCGCCGACCGGCTGCACGCCGCCGACGTTGCGCGACCACAGCAGCGTGCCCTTGGACGCGTCGGCACAGGCCACCGCCGACTGGAACGAGCGTGCGCAGACCTTGTCGCCCAGGCGCAGCGCCGGGCCCAGCAGGTCGGCCAGGCGTTCGACCTCGTTGGTGCCGCGCGGCGAGGCCATCGCGACCTCCCACAGCACGGTGCCACGCACCGAGTCGACGCCAGTCAGGCGCGGGCCCTGGCCGACGAGCAGCGTGTTCTTGAAGGCACCGACGACGCCGGCCTGCGACAGCGTCAGCGCGTCGCTCGGGCGCTGCATGCGCCACAGCAGGCGGCCGTCGAGCGCGTCGAAGGCGTTGACCGTGCGGTCCACGCCCATCACGAAGACACGTTCGCCGGCAACCAGCGGCGCGGTGACGACACGCGAGGACAGGCGCTTGCGCCAGACCTCGCGGCCGCCCTCGACGACGACCAGTTCGTTGGCCGTCGTCACGACGGCGTCGAAGCGGCCGTCGCTGCCCAGGCCGGCGGCGATCTTGGCGTCGATGCGGGCGCGCGAGACTTCCTTGCCGCTCTGGGCGTCGAGCGCCAGGATCGTGCCGTCGCTCGCGGCCACGCGGAACTGGCCGTTGCGCACGACGACGGCGAGCGGGAACTCGACGCTGTCCAGGCGCGCGCTCCAGACCTCGCGGCCGGCGATCGTGGGCTTCACGTCCTGAAGCGCCATCGGCTTGGGCTTGGACGAACCGCAGCCGGCCAGCACGGCGGCGACGGCGAGCGCGAAGACGACGCGGCGCATCACGACGCGGCTCCCGAGGCGGCCGCCGCGGCCGGTGCCGGCGCAGCGCCGAGCGCGGTCAGCTTGGCCTCAACGAGGCGCTTGTAGTCGATCTTGTCGTCCATCGCCTTGTACGCGGCCTCGTAGGCGGCACGCGCCTCGTCGTTGCGGCCGGCGGCGGCGAGCACGTCGCCGCGGCGGTCGGCCACCAGGGCTTCGAAACCGGCGGCCTTGGCGCCGTCCAGCTGCGCCAGCGCCTGGTCGAACTGTTTGGCCGCCGACAGCACGGCCGCCAGGCGCATGCGCGCGATCGTGCGGTACTCGTCCTCGACGGCGTTGTCGGCGACCCAGGCGAGCGTCGCCTTGGCGGCGTCGACCTGGCCCTTCTCGAACTGCACCTTGGCCGCGGCCAGGCCGCCCTGCTCCGCGTAGGCGGTGCCGGCGTAGCGGTCCTTCAGGTCACCGAAGATGCGACCGCTCTTGTCGGCGTCGCCGGAGGCGGCGGCACGGTCGAGCTCGTCGTACATCGCGCTGGCCTTCAGCGCCTGGCTTCGCTGCCAGTAATTCCAGCCGTTCCAGCCGGCATAGGCGGCGAGCGCGGCGATCAGCAACCAGGAAACGAGGTTGCCGTACCGCTTCCAGAACGCCTTGAGGGCGTCGATCTGTTCCTGCTCTTGCAGGTCGAGTTGTGTGGCCATGTCGGTGAAGCGGACGAAAAACGGTCGATTATGCGGGGAGCAGGTCGGCTGCCCAGGCGGCGGGGTCGGCGATCGGGCGCGCGGCCTGCGCCGCGGCGGCGTCGCGCAGCGGCTTGACGGCGACTTCGCCGCGCGCCAGCTCGTCGCCGCCGAAGATCAGCGCGTGGCGCGCGCCGCTGGCGTCGGCCTTCTTGAACTGCGACTTCATGCTGCCGCCGCCGACGTGCAGCTGCACGGCGACGCCGGCCGCACGCAGCGCCTCGACGACGCGCATCGCCTGCGGCAGCGCGCTGCCGTCGGGCACGATGGCATAGGCGTCGGGCACCGGCGCCGGCGGCGCGACACCCAGCTGCTGCACGAGGTCGAGCACGCGCTCGATGCCCATGCCCCAGCCGATGCCGGGTGCCGGCTTGCCGCCGACCAGCTCGACCAAGCCGTCGTAGCGCCCGCCGCCGCAGATCGTGCCCTGGGCGCCGAGCTTGTCGGTCACCCATTCGAAGACGGTCAGGTTGTAGTAGTCCATGCCGCGCACCAGGCGCGGGTTGACGCGGTAGGGCTGGCCGGCGGCGTCGAGCATGGCCTTCAGCGCGTCGAAGTGCTTCAGCGAGGCTTCGCCGAGGTAGTCGATGAGCTGCGGCGCGGCCTCGACCATCGCCTGCATCGCCGGGTTCTTGGTGTCCAGGATGCGCAGCGGATTGCTGTGCAGGCGGCGGCGCGCGTCTTCGTCGAGCAGCTCGGCGTGCTGCTCGAAGTGAGCGATCAGCGCCGCGCGGTGCGCCTTGCGCTCCTCGGGCTGGCCCAGGCTGTTGATGTCCAGCCGCACCTCGCCCAGGCCCAGGTCCTTCCACAGCGCGCGGCACATCAGGATGACCTCGGCATCGACGTCCGGGCCGCCGAAGCCCAGCGCCTCGACGCCGACCTGGTGGAACTGGCGGTAGCGGCCGCGCTGCGGGCGCTCGTGGCGGAACATCGGGCCGATGTAGAACAGGCGCTTGCCACCGTCGTACAGCGCCGAGTGCTCGACGACCGCGCGCACGACGCCGGCCGTGCCCTCGGGGCGCAGCGACAGCGGGTCGCCGTTCATGCTGTCGACGAAGGAGTACATCTCCTTCTCGACGATGTCGGTCACCTCGCCCAGCCCGCGCACGAACAGCGGCGTGTGCTCGACGATCGGCGTGCGCACGTTCTGGTAGGCGTAGCGGCGCATCAGCGCACGCACGGTGTCTTCGAACCACTCCCAGCGCGCCGACTCGGGCGGCAGGATGTCGTTCATGCCTTTGACGGCAACGATCTTCTCGGCCATGGGGAACAGGTTGGTGCGGCGGGCCGGCGGCCCGCCCGGGAACGAGGATCAGGCCGCGGTCGCGGCAGCGCCGAAGCGGCGCTCGATGTAGTCCTCGACGATCTTGTGGAACTCCTGCGCGATGCCCTCGCCGCGCAGCGTCAGCGCCTTCTCGCCGTCGATGAACACCGGCGCGGCCGGCGCTTCGCCGTTGCCCGGCAGGCTGATGCCGATGTCGGCGTGCTTGCTCTCGCCGGGGCCGTTGACGATGCAGCCCATCACCGCGACCTTCAGGTTCTCGACACCGGGGTAGCGGGTCTTCCACACCGGCATCTGCGCACGCAGGAAGTCGTCGATCTGCTTGGCGAGCTCCTGGAAGGTGGTGCTCGTCGTGCGGCCGCAGCCCGGGCAGGCGGTGACGCTGGGGTTGAAGGTACGCAGGCCCAGCGACTGCAGGATCTCGCCGGCGACGACGACCTCCTGGGTGCGCGGCTCGCCCGGCTGCGGCGTCAGGCTGACACGGATCGTGTCGCCGATGCCTTCCTGCAGCAGGATGCCCAGCGCGACGCTGGACGCCACCGTGCCCTTGGTCGCCATGCCGGCTTCGGTCAGGCCCAGGTGCAGCGCGTAGTCGCAGCGCTGCGCCAGACCGCGGTAGACCGAGATCAGGTCCTGCACGCCGCTGACCTTGCAGCTGATGACGATCTGGTTCGGGTCCAGGCCGAGTTCACGCGCGGCGGTGGCCGAGCTCAGCGCCGACTGCACCAGCGCCTCGTACATCACCTGCTTGCCGTCCAGCGGCTGCGCGCGGCGGGCGTTCTCGTCCATCATCGACGCCAGCAGTTCCTGGTCCAGGCTGCCCCAGTTGACGCCGATGCGCACCACCTTGTTCCAGCGGCAGGCGGCCTCGACCATCATCGCGAACTGGCGGTCGCGCTTGTCGCCCTTGCCGACGTTGCCCGGGTTGATGCGGTACTTGGACAGCGCCTGCGCCATCGCCGGGTACTCGGTGAGCAGGCGGTGGCCGTTGTAGTGGAAGTCGCCGACCAGCGGCACGTCGATGCCCATGCGGTCGAGCTGCTCGCGGATGTGCGGCACGGCCTCGGCGGCTTCGGGCGTGTTGACGGTGATGCGCACCAGCTCGGAACCGGCCAGGGCCAGCTCCTTGACCTGGATGGCGGTGCCGATCACGTCGGTCGTGTCGGTGTTGGTCATCGACTGCAGGCGCACCGGTGCGTCGCCGCCGATGGTCACGACCCGGTTCCCCCAGACGGCACGGGCCTGGCGCGAGCGGCGCGCCAGCGGTGCGGCGGACGGAATGGTGGCGGGCGTTTCCGGAGCGTTCATCGAAACCTCACTGCAATAACGGCTGCGCTCACTGCAACTCGACGCGGGCGACGGCGTTGCGGGTCAGCGGCTCCAGGTCGACCGGCTTGCCGCGGAAGGACAGGCGGGTGGCCGGCGCATTGCCGATTTTGAGCCGCAACGGCAGTTGCCCGTCGACGCCGGCGCTCTCGCCGGCGCGCAGCAGGCGCGAAAACACGACCTGGCCCTTGGCGTCGTAGGCCTCGATCCACGAAGGCTGCTCGGCATGCAACTGGACCAGCGCCGCCGAGGCCGGCACGGCCGACGCGGGCGTCGATGCCGCGGCCAGCGTGCTGGCGGCCGGCGTCTTCGCCGCCGGCAGGGCCGCCGAGGCCGCCGGAGCCGGCGCCGACGCGGGCACGACAGCCGGGACCGCGACCACGGCCACCGACGCCGCTTGCGACGGCTCGGCCACCGGCGCCAAGGCGACCTCGGGCTCCGAAGCGGCCGCCTCGGGCGGCATCACCGCCTCGGGCGCCGGGCCGGCTTCGGCCGCGGGCGCGGGCGCGGGCGGCTGCAGCATGCCTGCCGGCAGGAAGTAGACGACCGCCGCGGCGACCAGCAGCACGCCGCCGGCCCAGACCAGCGGCTTGACCGAACCCAGGCTGACCTTGGGCATGTCGGGGCCGGCACGTTCACGGAACGGCGTGTTCAGGCTGCCGACGACGTGGTCCAGTGCCGAGCCGTCGGTGCGCGGCAGCAGCGCCAGCACCGGCTGGGCGTCGGTGTGCAGCGCACGGCAGACCGCCAGCGCCAGCGCCCGGGTGAACGCCGGGTCCAGCAGCTCGTCGTGCCGGTCGTCTTCGAGCGCCTCCAGCTTGGCCACGGGGACCTTGATGGCTGCGGCGAGCGCCGCGATGTGCAGACCCTGCTTCTCGCGTGCCGCGCGCAGCAGCGCGCCGGCCGTCGTGCCCGCGGGCGGGGGCGTCACGGAATCAGTCATCGAACCGGCCTTGCTCGAACAGGGCAGCCTCGGGCGATTGGGGGAAACGGTCGCGCAACTGGCGGCCGAACTCGTGCGCGCCCGCCTGGTTGCCCAGCCGGCGCTCGATACGCGCGGCCAGCCACAAGGTGGCCGCGCTGGATTGCTCGTTCACCGCGTTGACGCGCTGGACGTAGAAGCGCGCCCGGTCGTACGACCCGCGGTGATACAGCGTGTCGGCCAGGTTGAACGCGGTCGACGGATTGGCCGGGTCGAGCTGGAAGCTGCGGTACAGCGCCGCTTCGGCATCCGCCCAGCGGCCTTCGCGCGCGTCGCAGACGCCCTTGGCGAGCAGCGTGCGCGCGCCGTTGCGGTACTGCGGCAGCGCCAGCGTGGTCTCGAACTCGCGGTCGGCGTCGGCGTAGCGGCGCTGCTGGCAGAGGAACCAGGCGTAGTTGTGGCGCATGTCGCCGTCGCGGGGCGCCAGCGACAGCGCGCGTTCGAAGCTGTCCTCGGCCAGCCGCGTCTCGCCGATCGAGGCGTAGATCAGACCGCGCAGGCCCAGCGCCTCGGGCATGTCGGGCCGCGCCGCCAGCGCCTGCTTGACCTCGTTCAGCGCGGTCTCGGACTGGCCACGCGCGAAGTACGCCGTGGCCAGTTCCAGCCGCACCTTGGCGCGGCGTTCGACATCGACGGGGTCGTTACTGGGCCGCGTCTCGCGGGCGCTGCCTCCGGGCGGCGGCTCGGTGACGCAGGCCGTCAGCAACGAGGCGGCGCAGGCCGCCGCAGCCAGCAGAGCCAGCAGGCGACGCGTCACCGCGGATCCTCCGCCGCGGCGATCGGGATCGTGCGCCGGCGCTCCAGCAGGCGTTCGCGCGCCCGGGTGCGGTCCTGCACCTCGCCGGCGAGCTGGCCGCAGGCGGCGTCGATGTCGTCGCCGCGCACCTTGCGGATCGTCGTCACGATGGCCGCGTCCTGCAGCACCTTGGCAAACGCCGTCACGCGCTCGCGCGGCGAACGCTTCAGCCCCGACTCGGGGAAGGGGTTGAACGGGATCAGGTTGAACTTGCACGGCACGCGGCGGCGGCGGACAAGGTTCACGAGTTCCTGCGCCTGCTCGGGGGCGTCGTTGACGCCGTCGAGCATGCAGTACTCGAAGGTGATGAAGTCGCGTGGCGCGGCTTCGACATAACGCAGGCAGGCGTCGAGCAGGGCGTCGATGCCGTCCTTGCGGTTGATCGGCACCAGCGCGTCGCGCAGCGCGTCGTTGGGCGCGTGCAGCGAGACGGCCAGCGCCACCGGGCAGTCCTCGCGCAGGCGATCGATCATCGCCACCATGCCCGAGGTCGACACCGTCACGCGGCGGCGCGACAGGCCGTAGCCGTGGTCGTCGAGCATCACGCGCAGCGCCGGCACGACGGCCGTGTAGTTCTGCAGCGGCTCGCCCATGCCCATCATCACGACGTTGTCGATGACACGCTCGCCGCCAGGCCCGCGCAGGCGGTGCTCGGCGTAACGCAGCTGGGCGATGATCTCGCCGGTGCTCAGGTTGCGGCTGAAGCCCTGGTGTCCGGTCGAGCAGAAGCGGCAGCCGACCGCGCAGCCGGCCTGCGAGGACACGCACAGCGTGCCGCGGTCGTCTTCGGGGATGTAGACGGTCTCGACGGCGTTGCCACCGCCGACGTCGAACAGCCACTTGGTCGTGCCGTCGGCCGAGACGTGCTCGCTGATGACCGGCAGCGACTCGACCACCGCCGCGCCGGCGAGCTTGCCGCGCAGCGACTTGGCGAGATCGGACATCTTCTCGAAGTCCGACTCGCCTTTCTGGTGGAGCCAGCGGAACAGCTGGACGGCGCGGAAGCGCTTCTCGCCCAGGCCGTCGCAGAAGGCCGCCAGCCCCTCGAGGTCGAAATCGAGAAGATTGACGGCCATCGTGCGATCAGCGGCTGTAGACGGCCATCGCCGGGAAGAAGAACGCGACCTCGACGGCCGCCGTTTCCGGGGCGTCGGAGCCGTGCACGGCGTTGGCGTCGATGCTGTCGGCGAAGTCGGCACGGATCGTGCCCTTCTCGGCCTTCTTCGGGTCGGTCGCGCCCATCAGCTCGCGGTTCTTGGCGATCGCGCCTTCACCTTCGAGCACCTGGATCATCACCGGGCCCGAGATCATGAAGTTCACGAGGTCGTTGAAGAACGGACGCGCCTTGTGCACGGCGTAAAAGGCTTCGGCCTCGGCACGCGACAGGTGCTGCATCTTCGCGGCGGCGATCTTCAGGCCGGCGCCTTCGAAGCGGGCGTAGATCTGGCCGATGACGTTCTTGGCGACGGCGTCAGGCTTGATGATCGAGAGGGTGCGTTCGATGGCCATCTTGAAATATCTCCTTCAATCAAGGACTTGGCAAAGCTTTCGATTCTACCGCGCGGGCTTGGCGCGGTTTTGACGGAAACCGCGTTCAGCGCCCGCCGCGACGGCCACCACCGCCGCCGCCACCACCACCCCGGCCGCCTCGCGGGCCGCCGCGGCCACCGCCGCCGCCCTTGCGCAGGAAGGCGTCGCCGCCGATGTAGCCCACCGAGGTCTGCATCGGGTCGGGCTGGCCGCCGGCACCGCCCTTCTTCGGGCCGCGTGCGCCGCGACCGCCGGCCAGCGGCTTGGGCTTCTGCACGAAACGCTTGTCGTAGGTCTGCTGCAGCGGATTCGGGATCGGGCCGTCCTCGCCGAAGTCGCGCACCGGGCGGTCGCGCTGCAGGCCGCGCTTGTCGTAGGTCTGCTGCAGCGGGTTCGGGATCGGGCCGTCTTCCGGGATCTCGCGGCGGCGCTGGCGCTCCTGCTGGATCGCGCGCTTGTCGAAGGTCTGCTGCAGCGGGTTCGGGATCGCCGGACCTTCGCCGCCCTCACGGCCTTCGCGGCGCTGCGGCTTCGGGCCGCGCGGCGCGCCTTCGGGCGCGTTGCCGCCACGGCCACGCTTGCCGCGCTTGCCGCGGCGGTCGCCGCCGGCGTCACGCGCCTCGCCCTCGGGGCGCTCGCCGACGCCGGTCATGCGGCGCAGCACGCGCACGTCCTGCTCGCTCAGGTCGACCCAGACGCCGCGCTTGAGCCCCTTGGGCAGCACGACCGAGCCGTAGCGGATGCGGATCAGCCGGCTCACCGCGTGGCCGACGGCGTCGAAGAGCTTGCGCACCTCGCGGTTGCGGCCTTCGGTGATGACGCAGCGGTACCACTGGTTGGCACCTTCGCCGCCGCCGTTCTCGATGCTCTTGAAGCCGCAGCGCTGGCCGTCGATCTCGACGCCTTCGAGCAGCTTCTGGCGCGCGGCGTCGTCCAGACCGCCGAGCGAACGCACGGCGTACTCGCGCTCGACGCCGAAACGCGGGTGCATCAGCTGGTTGGCCAGTTCGCCGGAGTTCGTGAACAGCAGCAGGCCTTCGGTGTTGATGTCCAGGCGGCCGACCGACTGCCACTTGCCCTGGTGCAGCTTGGGCAGGCGGCGGAAGACCGTCGGGCGCTGCTGCGGGTCGTCGTGCGTGACGACTTCGCCGGCCGGCTTGTGATAGGCGATGACGCGGGTCGGCGGCGGCGCGATGCGGTAACGCACCGGCTTGCCGCCGACGGCGATGCGGTCACCGGCGGCGATGCGCTGGCCGATGTGCGCCGGCTCGCCGTTCACGGTGATGCGGCCCTCCAGGATCATCTGCTCCATGTCGCGGCGCGAGCCGATGCCGGCCTGGGCCAGCACCTTGTGCAGCTTGGGCGCGTCGGGCTCGGGCGCGAGAACACGCTTGGCCGGCAGCGGCGGCGCCTCGTCGCCGGCTTCGGCGTCCCAGACACCGGACAGCACGCTGGCGAAGACCTCGCCGACGTCGGCCGGCGGCAGTTGCGGCACCGGCGCGGCCTCGGCGGCCTCGTCGTCGCCGGCGGCGTCTTCGCCTTCGGCCAGCGGCGCGGCGGCAGCCGGATCGCGCGGCGCGCGTTCGCCACGGTCACCCCGGTCGCCGCCCCGGCGGCCACGGCGACGGTTGCGGCTGCGCCGCGGGGCGTCGCCTTCGACGCCGGCTTCGGACGGCGCGGCTTCACCAACCTCGCCGGCCGGCCCGGCCGCGGCTTCAGCGGCGGGCTCGGCCGCCGGCACGGGCGCGACGGGCGTCGGTGCGGCTTCGACCTGCGGTGCCGGTTCGGGCGCCCGTTCGGCGGCGGCGGCCGGGACCGACTCGACGACGACGGCCGGCTCTGCCGCCGGCGTCTCGGCCGCGGCGTCCTTCTTCGTCGTGCGCCGGCGGCGCTGCTTGGCTTCGGCGGCGGGTTCGGCCGCAGCCTCGGGCGCGGGCGCCTCGGGAGCCGCAGACGCAGCAGCCTCGGCTGCCGGCGCGGCGTCGGCGGCGGGCGCCTCGGCCTTCTTGCGCGGCGCGCGGCGCTTCTTCGGCGGTGCCTCGTCGGCGGGAGGCACGGCGGCGATCGGGTCCGGCGTGGATTCGGCGTCGTTCGAGCTCATGCGGTCTCGTCGTTCAGGAAGTGGTGTCGGGGCCGGAAGCGCCTTCGGGCGTTCCGGTGATCGGGGCGGATGCCTCGGCATCCGGGGTCTCGGTGGCAGCCGGCGCAGCGGCGTCGGATTCGTCCAGCGGCAGCTGGCCCTGGCCGTCGCCGAGCAGCGACGGCTGCTCTTCGAGCGCCTCGAACGTCGCCGTCGGCGCTTCGCCGCCGTCCAGCGGCGGCAACTGGTCCAGGCTTTTCAAGCCCAGGTCGTCGAGGAACTGGCGCGTCGTCGCGTACAGCGCCGGACGCCCGGGGGCTTCGCGGTAGCCGATGACCTCGACCCAGCCGCGGTCCTCGAGCTGCTTGACGATCTGGCTGCTGACGGTGACGCCGCGGATGTCCTCGATGTCGCCGCGTGTCACCGGTTGGCGATAGGCGACGATGGCCAGCGTCTCGAGCGCGGCACGCGAATACTTCGGAGGCTTCTCGGGGTTCAGGCGGTCGAGGTAGTCGCGCATCTCCGGCCGGCTCTGGAAGCGCCAGCCCGAGGCGAGCGCCACCAGCTCGACACCACGGCCCTGCCAGTCGGACGCGAGCTCGTCGAGCAGCGTGCGAAGCGTGTCGGCGCCGACCTGGTCGTCGAAGAGCACGCGCATCTCGCGCAGCGGCAAGGGCCGGTCCGCGCAGATGAGCGCCGTCTCGAGGACGCGCTTCGCCTCCGAAGTGTTCATTCGCCTGAGCTCAGGGAGCCTGCGGGCGGCAGGCGGGGTCGTTCGTTGGGTCGGGCCGGCGCGAGGGCCGGGGCGAGGACTCGCCGAGGGTCGGGATCGCGCGGCAGCGGCCAGCAGCGCCCGGACATTGTCAATCGAGCGGGATTGTAACCCCAGCAATGGCCCGCCATGCGGCCGAGAAATCCTCAGGGGGCGGACAGCCGAAGGACAGCGGCGCGCGCGTGACCGGATGCTCGAGTTCCAGCCGCACCGCATGCAGCGCCTGGCGCGCCATGCCCAGCGCCGGCCGGCCGCCGTAGACCGCGTCGGCCACGAGCGGGTGGCCGCGCGACGCCAGGTGCACGCGGATCTGGTGCGTGCGCCCGGTATGCAGCGTGCAGCGCACGGCGCTGACGCCGTCGTGCTGCGCCAGGCATTCGACGTCGGTGCGCGCCGGCTTGCCCGAGGCGACGACGGCCATGCGCACGCGCGACACCGGGTCGCGGCCGATCGGCGCGTCGATGCGCTGCGTGACCACGGCACCGTGCGCCAGCGCCAGGTAACGCCGGTGCACGTCGCGCGCGGCGATGTCGCGCACCAGCGCCGTCACCGCCGGCAGGCTCTTGCCGACCATCATCACGCCCGAGGTGTCCTTGTCCAGGCGGTGCACGATGCCGGCGCGAGGCAGCGTCGCCGCGGCCTCGTGGTGCGCCAGCAGGCCGTTGAGCAGCGTGCCCGACCAGTTGCCCGGCGCCGGGTGCACGACGAGGCCCGCCGGCTTGTCCAGCACCAGCAGGTGATCGTCCTCGTACAGGATGGCCAGCGCCATCGGCTGCGGCCGGAAGGCGCGGCTCTCGTCGGTCGGCACCAGCTCGACCTCGACACGCTGACCGGCCTTGACGCGGCGCGAGGCGGTGCCCGCGGTCTGGCCGTCCAGGCGGACGTGGCCGAGTTCGATCAGGTGCTGCAGATGGCTGCGCGAGAACTCGCCGGCGATCGACACCAGCACGCGGTCCAGGCGTTCGCCGTGGCGCGCGGTGTCGACGACATCGCTGCGCGTCTCGACGGCCTCGTCGGTGCCGGCGTCGTCCTCGGCGCCGTCCACCGGCACCGCCGGGACATCGTGCGCGGACGACGGGGGCGCCTCCCTATAATCGGCCGCTTTTGGCACGCTTCCGGCACGCTTTCCGATGACCTTCTCCCAGAGGTGGCGCCTTGCGCCCGTAGCCGTTTCGACGGCCGTGATGGTGGCCACGCTGATGGCGGGCTGCGGCTCGACCACGAAGGAAGAGCGCGCCGACGTGGCGGCAGAAAAATTGTATGCGGACGCCAAGGACAGCATGGAGGCCGGCAGCTACGACCAGGCCATCAAGTCCCTGGCGCGCGTCGAGGGCCTGGCCGCCGGCACGCAGCTGGCGCAGCAGTCGCAGCTCGACCTCGCCTACCTGTACTGGAAGACGAGCGAGAAGGCCCAGGCGCTGACGACGATCGAGCGCTTCATCAAGCTCAACCCGTCGAGCCCGGCACTCGACTACGCGATGTACCTGCGCGGGCTGATCAACTTCAACGAGGACATGGGCCTGTTCGGCCGCATCGCGAACCAGGATCTGTCCGAACGCGACCAGCGCGCCGCGCGCGACGCCTACCAGTCCTTCAAGCAGCTCGTCGAGCAGTTCCCCGGCTCCAAGTACACGCCGGACGCCAGGCAGCGCATGGACTACATCGTCAACTCGCTGGCGGCCTACGAGGTGCACGTCGCGCGCTACTACTACAAGCGCGGCGCCTACGTGGCCGCGGCCAACCGCGCGCAGCAGGCGGTGACCGAGTTCCAGCGCTCGCCGGCAGCCGAGGAAGGCCTGTACCTGATGGTTCAGAGCTACGACCGTCTGCAGCTCGCGCAACTGCGCGACGACGCCCTGCGCGTGCTGCAGCAGAACTATCCCGACAGCCGTTTCCTCGCCCGTGGCCTGGACTCCGAGAAGCGCCCGTGGTGGCAGATCTGGTGAGGCCAGGACCCCGATGAAGAAGGCGCTTTGCGCGTTAAGTGGTGATGCGGCTCGCGGCATGAGCCTGACGAAGCCCAGACTGACCTCAAAGTAGGCCAGGTGGCCGTCGGGGATGGCGATGAAGAAGCAGGATATGCAGCGGCTGCTGGGGCTGCTTGGGCTGTTGACCAGGGGCCAACGCGAGGAACTGGCCAGCGCGCTCAAGGCCCAGTCCAGCGCCGAGTCGTCCATCGAAGTGCTGGAGTCGGCAGGCGGCCCGAGCCGGGCGTGCCCGCACTGCAAGAGCGAACGACCCGTGCGCAACGGCATGGCCGACGGGCTGCAGCGCTACAAGTGCCGCACCTGCGGCAAGACCTTCAACGCCTTGACCGGCACGCCGCTGGCGCGCCTGCGGCACAAGGGCAAATGGCTGGAGCAGACCCGAGCCATGTCCGATGGGCTGACGGTGCATCGGGCTGCCGCGTTCCTGGGCGTGGCACCGAGCACGGCATTTCGCTGGCGCCACCGCTTTCTGGGCGTGCCCAGCGGCGTCAAGCCCGCCTGCTTGGCAGGCGTCGCCGAGATGGACGAGACGTACTTCCTGGAGTCGTACAAGGGCCGTAAGGTCGTCGGCCGTGCGCCTCGCAAGCGCGGCGGGCGAGCAGCCAAGCGAGGCACCTCGCGAGAGCAGATTCCGGTGCTGGTCGCGCGCGACCGCTCGGGCGTGACGACCGACTACGTGCTCACCGACACCCGCAAGGCCGCCATCATGGCCCTGCTCAAGCCTCTGCTGCCCACCGATGCCGTGGTCTGCTCCGACGGCGCAGGCGCCATCCGCCAGGCGACCAAGGAACTGGGTTTGGAGCACCACGCCATCCTGACCACGTCGGGCCGGCACGCGGTTGGCGCCTGGCACATCCAGAACGTCAACGCCTACCACTCGCGCCTGAAGACCTGGATGCGCCGCTTCTATGGCGTGGCCACGTACTACCTGGAGAACTACCTCGGCTGGTTCCGCGCCCTTGACCGCATGCCGCGCAACCCCGGCCGGCCTGCACAGTTGCTAGAGCTGGCGCTAGGCTGCTGAGCTCGTCCTCAGTTAACGCGCAAAGCGCCATGAAGAAAGCCGCCCGAGGGCGGCTTTCGTTTCAGTGCTCGGCGGCGAGCTCGTGCAGCCAGTCCAGCGCCTCGTCCTCCGAGCCCACCCAGGACATCGGCGGCAGCGCCGCCCGCAGCCGCGTGCCGTAGCCCATCTGGCGCATGCGCGGGTCGCAGACGACGAGCAGGCCGCGGTCGGTCTCGGTGCGGATCAGGCGACCGGCGCCCTGCTTCAGCGACACCGCGGCCTCGGCGACGAAATAGGCGTCGAACGGGTCGCGGCCTTCGGCGCGCAGCTGGCGCACGCGCGCCTCGACCAGCGGGTCGTTCGGCGGCGGGAACGGCAGCTTGTCGATCAGCACGCACTGCAGCGCGTCGCCCGGCATGTCGATGCCTTCCCAGAAGCTCTGCGAGCCGACCAGCACCGCGCCGCGGCCGTCGCCGAAACGCTGCAGCAGCGCGCGCCGGGGCTGGGTGCCCTGCACCAGGATCTCCAGCGACTGGCCCTGCCACTCGGCTTCGGTGCGCAGCGCCTCGGCGATCTGCGGCAGCACACGCAGCGTCGTCGTCAGCACGAAGGTGCGGCCACCCAGCGCGCCGGCCAGCCGCGCGGCCAGCGAGCCCACCGCCGCCGGATGCGCGGCCTCGTTGGGCTTCGGGAAACGCGTCGGGATCCAGGCCCGGGCGTGGTTCGGGTAGTCGAAGGGGCTGCCGACACGCAGCGTCGTCGCGTCCTCCAGCCCGGTGGCCGAGGTGAACCAGGCCAGGCCGTCGTCCTCGCCCAGCGTCGCCGAGGTGAAGATCCAGGCCCGCGGCGCCGCCTGGCGCTGCTCGGTCAGCATGTCGCGGATGTCCAGCGGCGACTCGACGAGCCGCGCCTGCAGCGGCGACAGGTCGATCCAGCGCACGCGGCCGTCGGCCGGCTCCTGGGCGAAACGTTCGGCCAGCTCGGCGATCGAGCGCGCGCGCTCCTGCAGGCGCACGAAGTCCGGGCCGACCGCGGCGACGCCGGCCAGCGCGTCGGCGGCCTGGTCGGCCGCCTGGGCCAATGCCGCCAGCGGCTCCTGCAGCCGGCCGTCGCGGGCGCGCTCGTCCCAGCGCAGCTTGATGACGCCGCGCACCTCGCGCAGCGCGCCGGCGCAGGCCAGGCGCAGTTCTCGCGCCGCCTTCTCCAGCCCGGCCTGCAGCTCGTGCCAGGGCATCAGGCCACGCGCCTGCGCCAGGCCGACGGCCAGCAGGTCGCGGCCGACGTCGAGCACCTGGGCCGTGCCCAGCATCGTGCCGAGGAACTGCACGCCGGTCTCGACGAGCTGGTGGGCCTCGTCGAAGACCGCCGCGTCGACCGTCGGCAGCAGCTCGGCGACGCCGCTGTCGCGCAGCGCCATGTCGGCGAAGAACAGGTGGTGGTTGACGACGACGAGGTCGGCGGCCATCGCCTCGCGCCGCGCCTGCATCACGTGGCAATTGCGGTGCTCGGGGCAGTCGGTGCCCAGGCAGTTGTCGCGTGTCGAGGTGACGATCGGGATCACCGGCGAACGTTCGTCCAGGCCTTCGAGCTCGGCGAGGTCGCCGCTGCGTGTGGACAGCGCCCAGGTCTCGACGCGCGCCAGCTGGCGCACGGCGAAGCGGTCGGGCAGCTCGGCCGTCGTGCGCGCCTGCGCCAGGCGGTGGCGGCAGAGATAGCTGGCGCGGCCCTTCAAGAGCGCCAAGCGCACCGGCACGCCCAGCGCCTGCACCAGGCGCGGCAGGTCGCGCAGGAAGAGCTGGTCCTGCAGGCTCTTGGTCGCCGTGCTGACCAGCGCACGCCGGTCCGACAGCAGCAGCGGCACGAGATAGGCGAAGGTCTTGCCGACGCCGGTGCCGGCTTCGGCAACCAGCGTCTCGCGCGCTTCGACGGCACGCGCGACGGCCAGCGCCAGGCGGTCCTGCTGCTCGCGCGGCATGAAGTGGCTGTCGTGGCGCGCGAGCGCGCCATCGCTCGCGAAGGCCTCCGCGACGCGGTCGGCGAGATCCTGGCTCACGCGGGTTCGGGCGGTTCGAGCGCGTTCTCGAGCTGGGCGATGCGGTCGCGCAGCGCCAGGCGGCGTTTTTTCAGGCGGCGCAGCACGAGGTCGTCGGTGGGGGTGGCGATGAGGTGGCGGTCGATGAGGTCGTCGAGATCGGCGTGCTCGATGCGCAGCTCGATGAGGAGCCGTTGCGGCGAATGCAGGTTGTCGTCCATGGGCGCACCGGAGGCCGGATGGCCGAGTTTATAGTCGGCCGCATGCCGCCCCCTGCCGCCCGGTCCGCGTTCCGCATCAGCGCCACCACCGCCCTTCACCGCGGCGACCGGGCCTACCAGCAGGACCAGGTGGCGATCCTGCCGCACGCACGCATCAACGGCTGCGCGCTGGCCGTCGTCGCCGACGGCATGGGCGGCAAGAGCGGCGGGCGCAAGGCCGCCGACCAGGTGCTGCTGACCGCGCGCCAGCTCTTCGAGCGTTTCGTCCCGAGCGAGGACGCGGCGGCACAGATGCTGAGCCAGCTGGTCACCGAATCGCACCTGATGATCAAGCTGACCGCGATCACCGCCGAGGAGGAGCCGCACAGCACGGTGGCTGCCTACCTGGTGCTGCCCGACCTCAGCTGCGAGGTCGTGCACGCCGGCGATTCGCGCATCTACCACTTCCGCGGCGCCGAGATGCTCTGGCGCACGACCGACCACTCCTTCGTGCAGCGCCTCATCGACGAGGGCAAGCTGAGCGAGGAAGCGGCCAACACCCATCCGCAGTCGAACCTGCTGACCGGCTGCCTGGGCACGCACTCGGACCCGCCGGTGGCGCTGCGCCGCATCGAGCGGCTTGAGCCCGGCGACACGCTGATGGCCTGCAGCGACGGCCTGTGGCACTACTTCACGCCCAAGGAACTGGGCGCGATCGTGCATGCGCTGCCGCCGCGCGAAGCCGGCGAGATGCTGGTCAACAAGGCGCGCCAGCGTGCCCGCGGCGGCGGCGACAACCTGTCGCTGGCGCTGATGCGCTTCGAGGCGCTGAAGTGATCCCGGCCTAGTTCTTCGGGATCTCGGGCCGCGCCGGCAGCGGCGTCGGCACCTTCTTGTCCTTGGCGCGGCGGTCGGCCTCGCGTTCGGCGATGCGCGCACGGTCCTCGGCGGCCTGCTGGCGCAGGTCGTCGGCAGCCTGGGCGCGGCGCTGCGCCCGAGCCGCCTCCTCGCGTGCACGCTGTGCACGTTCGGCAGCCGACGGCGTCTGCGGCGCACGCGCCGCCGGCGCCGACGCCGCCTCGCGGATCACCGGCGCAGGCTGCACCGGCATCGGCGGCCGCGCCGCGGCTTCACGCTGCTTTTCCTCGATCGCCTGCAGGCGCGCCGCGGCACGGCGGCGGCGGTCCTGCTCGTCGAGCACCAGCTCCTGATGCTTGAGCCGTCCCAGCGCCTCGCGGCGCCGCGCCTTGGCCTCGTCGACGCAGGCGGTGACGACGAAACGCTGGCGGCACTCAGCCTGCTCGGCCTTGTAGCGCGACTCGGCGGCGGCGCGTTCGGCAGCGATGCGGCTGCGCTCGGCCCGGCCGTCCAGATCCGAGGTGGCGGGAGCGCCCAGGGCGGCGCAGGAAGCGGCCAGCAGCGGCAGCGCGGCCAGCGGCGGGAGAAGTCGTCGGTCCATCGTGGCGAGTGTGCCCCAGCGGCAAGGTCTCAGGTCAGCGAGGTGTCGACCTCGCGGCGTTCGAGCCCGAGGTACTCGGCCGACTGCATCTCGCGTAGCCGCGAGACGGTGCGCGGGAACTCGTGCGCCAGCGGGCCGTCGGTGTACAGCGCCTCGGGCGACACCTCGGCCGAGACGAGGAACTTGACGCGCCGGTCGTAGAGCACGTCGACCAGCCAGGTGAAGCGCCGCGCCTCGCTGGCCAGCCGCGGCGGCATGCTGGGCACGTCCGACAGCAGCAGCGTGTGGAAACGCGAGGCCAGCTCCAGGTAGTCGTTCTGCGAGCGCGGGCCGCCGCACAGCGTCTTGAAGTCGAACCAGACGACGCCGCCGGCACGCCGGCGCGCACGCAGCTCGCGGTGCTCGATGTGCAGCACCGGGTCTTCGTCGCGCGCCTCGGCCAGGCGCTCGAAGGCCTCGGCCAGCGCGCGCTCGGCCGCGGCGTCGGCCGGGCAGTGGTAGGTCTGGACGTGCTGCAGCGTACGCTGGCGGTAGTCGATGCCGGCGTCGACGTCGACGACCTCCAATTGCGCCTTCAGCAGCTCGATGGCCGGCAGGATGCGGTCGCGGTGCAGGCCGTTGGGGTACAGGTCGTCGGGGTGGAAGTTGGACGTCGTGACGATGCTGACGCGGTTGTCGAACAGCGCCTGCAGCAACCGGTGCAGGATCATCGCGTCGGTGACGTCGGCGACGTGGAACTCGTCGAAGCAGATCAGGCGGAAGCGCCGCGCGATGCGCCGGCCCAGTTCGTCCAGCGGGTCGGCGGTGCCCTTCAGGTCCTGCAGCTCGCGGTGCACCTCGCGCATGAACTCGTGGAAGTGCAGTCGCGTCTTGCGCACCAGCGGCACGGCCTGGAAGAAGCAGTCCATCAGGAAGCTCTTGCCGCGGCCGACGCCGCCGACCATGTAGACGCCGCGCGGGATCGGCGGGCGCACCAGCAGCTTGGTGATGCGGTTGCCGCGCCGCGACTTGTAGTCGGCCCACTCGCGCTCGCAGCGCTCGAGCGCGTCGACGGCGCGCAGCTGCGCCGGGTCGGACTGGTAGCCGCGTTCGGCCAGCGTGGCCTCGTACAACGCTCGGACGCCGCTCATCGGTTCGTGGGTGTTCGGATGGCTGAAGGGAAGCCGCGATGCTAGCCGGCGTCGCGCACGACCCGGTCGCGGCCTTCGTGTTTGGCGCGGTACAGCAGCGCGTCGGCGCGTGCCAGCGCCGTGACGAGGTCCTCGCCGGCGCGCACCTCGGTGACGCCGATGCTGACGCTGACCTGCAGGCCCTCGGCGATCTCGCCCCAGGCATGTTCGGCCAGCGCCCGGCGCACACGCTCGAAGGCGCCGGCCGCTTCGTCGGGCGCCAGCGCGGCCAGCGCGACGAACTCCTCGCCGCCCAGACGCGCCAGCAGGTCGGGTGCGCGCAGCGAAGCCGACATCGACGCCGCCGCCTGGCGCAGCACGGCGTCGCCGACGAGGTGCGAGAAGCGGTCGTTGATGCGCTTGAAGTGGTCGAGGTCGAGCACAGCCAGCGCCAGCGGCGCGTCGCCGCGACGGGCCTCGAACTCAGCCTCGAGCGCGCGCCGGTTGGGCAGCCCGGTCAGCGCGTCGGTCTCGGCGAGGCGGCTGTACTGGCGCACGTCGGCCTGCAGGCCCTGGTTGTGGGCGCGCAACTGGCGGTTCTCGTCGCGCAGATGCAGGTCGACGAGGCGCGCGGCGAGCTCGTCGACACGCGCGTCGAGCGCCGCACGCACCGAGGCCATCTGGCGCGCATGGCTTCGCAGCAGCAGCGGCAGCGCGGCCTCGGCGCGCCCGGCCAGGTCTTCGGCACGCGCGCGGCGGCGCAGCCAGACCGAGCCCTCGTCGGCGAAGCGCGCCGCCAGCTCCAACGCCCGGGCCGCCGCGTGCGACGCGTCCTCGCCGCGGCGGCGGCGCAGTTCACCGTGCTGGAGCCAGGCTTCGGCCATCAGGCCGGGCGGCAGGTCGCGCACGGGCTCGGTCAGCGCCTGCAGCAGCGGCGCCGCGGCAGCGTCGTCGCCGGCGCGAACGAACCAGCCAGCGCGCAGGAAGTCGTGGCTGCTGCGCCCGGGCAGTCCACGCGTGGCGAGATCGGCGGTCGTGCGGTCGATCTCGTCGAGCGGCCCGTTCAGCTCGGCGAGCAGCGCCGCGGCCTTGTCGGCGTCGACCTCGTGCAGCTGGTCCCAGGCGTGCAGGCCGCTGTGCACGAGGTTGATGCGCAGGCGCAGCAGGATCGCGTCGTCGCCCAGCGCCAGGCCGGCCTGCAGCGCGCGGCGCGCCGACTCCAGCGCGTGCAGGTCCAGGCCCAGGGCCTCGAAGGCCAGCGTGACGCCGGTGAAGACGGTGGCCACGGTGCGTGCATCGTCGACCTCGGCCATGCGGCGCAGCACGTGGCCGACGGCCTGCATCGCCGGCACCGGCTGCAGCGCCCGGGCGCGCTCGGAGGCCAGCAGCACCCAGGCCGAGGCCTCGAGTTCGACGGCGCCGGCACGCAAGGCGTGGCCGGCGGCACGTTCGGCCCATTGCTGCGCCGGCAGCGGCTGCTCGCGGTTGGCGTGGCCCTTGGCCAGCAGCAGCGCCGCCTCGGCGGCGTCGCGCCAGGCGTCGCCGGCCAGCGCCTCGTCGTGCAGCGCCAGCACCTCGGGGCTGGCGGCCTCGACCTGCCCGTGGGCGAAGGCGCGGCGCAGCGCGTCCAGGCGGGCCACGAACGGCGAAGTGCCGCCCGCGGCCGCGGGCGGCGGCATCAGAAGTTCAGCGTGCGCTTGTCGACGGCCAGTGCCGCTTCCTTCACCGACTCGGCGAGCGAGGGGTGGGCGTGGCAGATGCGGGCGATGTCCTCGCTGCTGGCCTTGAAGGCCATCGCGACGCAGGCCTCGGCGATCAGCTCGCTGGCCATCGGGCCGACGATGTGCACGCCGAGGATCTCGTCGGTGGCGGCGTCGGCCAGGAACTTGACCATGCCGGTCGTGTCGCCCAGCGCACGCGCGCGGCCGTTGGCCATGAACGGGAAGCTGCCGGCCTTGTAGGCGCGGCCTTCGGCCTTGAGCTGCTGCTCGGTCTTGCCGACCCAGGCGATCTCGGGGCTGGTGTAGATGACCCAGGGGATCAGGCCGAAGTCGACGTGGCCGTGCTGGCCGGCGATGCGCTCGGCGACCGCGACGCCCTCTTCCTCGGCCTTGTGCGCGAGCATCGGCCCGCGCACGACGTCGCCCACCGCCCAGACGCCCGGCAGGTTGGTGCGGCACTCGTCGTCGACGACGATGGCGCCGCGCTCGTCGAGCTTCAGGCCCACGGCCTCGGCGTTCAGGCCGGTCGTGTTCGGCACCCGGCCGATCGAGACGATCAGCTTGTCGACGTCCAGCGTCTTCTCGGCGCCCTTGGCGTCGACGTAGGGCACGCTGACGCCCTTGGCGCTGGTCTTGATCTCGCCGATCTTCACGCCCAGCTCGACCTTCAGGCCCTGCTTGGCCAGCGCCTTCTGCGCTTCCTTGGCGATCTGCTCGTCGGCCGCACCCAGGAAGGCCGGCAGCGCCTCGAGCACCTGCACCTCGGCGCCCAGGCGGCGCCAGACCGAGCCCATCTCCAGGCCGATGACGCCGGCACCGATGACACCCAGCTTCTTGGGCACCGCGCCGATGCGCAGCGCGCCGTCGTTGCTGAGGATCTTGTCCTCGTCGAACGGAACACCCGGCAGCGCGCGCGCGCTGGAGCCGGTGGCGACGACAACCTGCTTGGCGCTCAGCACCTCCTCGCCGACGGCGATCTCCCAGCCGCCGTCGACCGCCTTCACGAACGAGCCGCGGCCGTGGAAGAAGCTGACCTTGTTCTTCTTGAACAGGTAGAGGATGCCGTCGTTGTTCTGCTTCACGACCTGGTCCTTGCGCGCGACCATCTTCGCGACGTCGATGGACAGGCTCTTCAGGCCGATGCCGTGCTCGGCGAAGTGCTTGGCGGCGTGCTCGTAGTGCTCGCTGGACTGCAGCAGCGCCTTGCTCGGGATGCAGCCGACGTTGGTGCAGGTGCCGCCCGGCGCCGGGCCGCCCTTGTCGTTCTTCCACTCGTCGATGCAGGCGGTGTTGAAGCCGAGCTGGGCGGCGCGGATCGCGGCGATGTAGCCGCCCGGGCCGCCGCCGATGACGATGACGTCGAAGTTCTTGGACATGAGGTCTTTCTCAGACGGGATCCTCGGGCACGAAGATCCACAGCAGCAGGTACAGCAGCACGCCGGTGCCGCCGAAGAAGGCCAGGCCGAAGGTGACGAGGCGCCAGATCCAGCTCTCGATGCCGGTGGCGCGCGCCAGGCCGCCGCAGACGCCGCCCAGCCAGCGGTCGGCGCGGCTGCGCCGCAGGCGGTTGACAGCGTCGACGGCCGGCACCGCCGGGCCGTCGAGCAGCCGCGCCTTGGCGCGCGCGAACTCCTCGTCGCTCAGCACGCCGCGCTGGCGCAGTTCGTCCAGGCGCGAGAGTTCGTCGGCCAGGCTCATCGTGCGGGTCAGATATCGAACAGCAGGCGCGACGGGTCTTCCAGCGCTTCCTTCATCGCCACCAGGCCCAGCACGGCTTCGCGGCCGTCGATGATGCGGTGGTCGTAGGACATCGCCAGGTAGTTCATCGGGCGCACGACGATCTGGCCGTTCTCGACGACGGCACGGTCCTTGGTCGCGTGCACGCCGAGGATGGCGCTCTGCGGCGGGTTGATGATCGGCGTCGACAGCATCGAGCCGAAGACACCGCCGTTGCTGATCGAGAAGGTGCCGCCGGAGAGCTCCTCGATCGACAGCTTGCCGTCGCGGGCCTTGGTGCCGTACTCGGCGATCTTCTTCTCGATGTCGGCAAACGACATCTGGTCGGCGTTGCGCAGGATCGGCACCACCAGGCCGCGCGGCGAACCGACGGCGATGCCGATGTCGAAGTAGCCGTGGTAGACGATGTCGTTGCCGTCGACCGAGGCGTTGAGCACCGGGTACTTCTTCAGCGCCGCGACCGCGGCCTTGACGAAGAAGGACATGAAGCCGAGCTTGACGCCGTGCTCCTTCTCGAAGCGCTCCTGGAAGCGCTTGCGCATCTCCATCACCGGCGCCATGTTGACCTCGTTGAAGGTCGTCAGGATGGCGTTGGTGGCCTGCGACTGCAGCAGGCGCTCGGCGACGCGGGCGCGCAGGCGCGACATCGGCACACGCTGTTCGGGGCGCTCGCCGAGGTTGACCGCGGGCGCGGCCACCGGCGGCAGCGGCTTGGCGACGGCCGGGGCGGCGGGCGCGGCGACCGGGGCGGCGGCCTTCGGTGCAGCCGGTGCAGCCAGCGCGCCGAGCACGTCGCCCTTGGTGACGCGGCCGTCCTTGCCGGTGCCCGGCACCGAGCCGGAGGCGAGGTTGTTGTCGGCCATCAGCTTGGCGGCGGCCGGCATCGCGACGCCGGCCTTCGAACCGCCGGCGGCGGGTGCGGCTGCGGCGGGTGCCGGGGCAGCAGCAGGCGCCGGAGCGGCGGCAGCAGGCGCGGCGGCGCCAGCCTTGGCCTCGGTGTCGATCTTCGCGATCAGCTGGTCGCTGGCGACGGTGGCGCCGTCGGCCTCGACGAGCTCGGCCAGCACGCCGGCGGCCGGCGCCGGCACCTCGAGCACGACCTTGTCGGTCTCGATCTCGATCAGGATTTCATCGGCGGCGACTGCGTCGCCGGGCTTCTTCTTCCATTGCAGCAGGGTGGCTTCCGCGACCGATTCGGACAGTTGCGGGACCTTCACTTCAACGATTGCCATGATCTATCTCGGTGTCTTGTTCGGGGCACCGCGGGGCGAGTGGGCCGTCCAGGCCGTCGACCACGCGGCGAGGCCGGGCGCCGCCACACGGCGCGCCCGGCACGCGCTCACTTGGTCAAAACAAAGCCCTTGAGCTTGCCGTAGGCCTGCTCGAGCAGCGCCTTCTGCTGCTCCTGGTGCAGGTGCGAGTAACCGACCGCGGGCGAGGCGGACGGCGGCCGGCCGGCATAACCCAGCTTCTGACCGTCGAGCATGTTCTCGTGCACGTAGTGCTGCACGAAGAACCACGCGCCCTGGTTCTGCGGTTCGTCCTGGCACCAGACGACCTCGGTGGCGTTCGGGAAACGCTTCATCTCGGCCGCGAAAGCCTTGTGCGGGAACGGATAGAGCTGCTCGACGCGGATGATCGCGACGTCGGCGGCCTTCTTCTCCTCGCGCTTGCGGATCAGGTCGTAGACCACCTTGCCCGAGCAGCAGACGACACGCTTGACCTTGTCGGCCTCGGCGTCCGGGTGCAGCGAGGTCATCACGGTGCGGAACTCGCCGCGCGTGAACTCGGTGAGCGGCGAGGTCGCGTCCTTGGCACGCAGCAGCGACTTCGGCGAGAAGATCACCAGCGGCTTGCGGAACGGGCGCACCATCTGGCGGCGCAGCAGGTGGAAGATCTGGCTGGCCGAGGTCGGCTGCACGATCTGCATGTTGTTGTCGGCAGCCAGCTGCATGAAGCGCTCCAGGCGCGCCGAGCTGTGCTCGGGGCCCTGGCCTTCGTAGCCGTGCGGCAGCAGCATCACCAGGCCGTTGGCGCGGCCCCACTTCACCTCGCCGGAGGCGATGAACTGGTCGATGACGACCTGCGCGCCGTTGGCGAAGTCGCCGAACTGGGCTTCCCAGATCGTCAGCGTGTTCGGCTCGGCCGAGGCGTAGCCGTACTCGAAGCCGAGCACCGCCTCCTCGGACAGGATGGAGTCGATGACGACGAACGGCGCCTGGCCATCCGCGACGTTCTGCAGCGGCACGTAGGTGCCGGTGTCCCACTTCTCGCGGTTCTGGTCGTGCAGCACCGAGTGACGGTGGGTGAAGGTGCCGCGGCCGCAGTCCTCGCCCGACAGGCGCACGCCGTAGCCGCTGGCCACCAGCGACGCGTAGGCCAGCGTCTCGCCCATGCCCCAGTCGACGTTGACCTCGCCGCGGCCCATCGCGGCACGGTCGGCGAGCACCTTCTCGACCAGCGGATGCAGCTTGAAGGTCGGCGGCACCGTCGTCACGCGTTCGGCCAGGCGCTTGATCTCGGCCAGCGGCAGTGCGGTGTCGGCGGCGTCGGTCCACTTCTTGCCGAGATACGGCACCCAGTCGACCGCGTACTTGCTCTTGAAGTTGGTCAGCACCGGGTTGATCGTGTGCCGGCCTTCGTCCATCGCGGCGCGGAAGGCCTTGACCATCTGGTCCGGGCCGTCCGGCGGCAGCACGCCCTGGGCGACCAGCTTGTCACCGTAGAGCTTGCGCGTGCCCGGGTGCTGGGCGATCTTCTTGTACATCAGCGGCTGCGTCAGGCTCGGCGTGTCCTGTTCGTTGTGGCCGAGCTTGCGGAAGCAGACGATGTCGACGACGACGTCCTTCTTGAACTGCTGGCGGTAGTCCATCGCCAGCTGGGTGCACAGCACGACGGCCTCGGGGTCGTCGCCGTTCACGTGCAGCACCGGCGCCTCGATCATCTTGACGACGTCCGAGCAGTACAGCGTCGAGCGGCTGTCGCGCGGGTCGCTGGTCGTGAAGCCGATCTGGTTGTTGACGACCAGGTGCACCGTGCCGCCGGTGAAGTAGCCGCGCGTCTTGGCCAGCGCCAGCGTCTCCATCACGACGCCCTGGCCGGCGAAGGCCGCGTCGCCGTGCACCTGCACCGGCAGGACCTGGTTGCCCATCGGGTCGCCGCGGCGGTCCATGCGCGCCTTGGCCGAACCTTCGACGACCGGGTTGACGATCTCGAGGTGCGAAGGATTGAAGGCCAGGCTCAGGTGGACCGGGCCGCCGACGGTGGTGACGTCGCTGGAGAAGCCCTGGTGGTACTTGACGTCGCCGGACGGCAGCGCCTCGGGCGCGGTGTGGTCGAACTCGGCGAACAGGTCCTTGGGCATCTTGCCCAGGGTGTTGACGAGCACGTTCAGGCGGCCGCGGTGGGCCATGCCGATGACGATCTCCTGCACGCCCTTCTCGCCGGCGCGCTGCACGAGTTCGTCCATCGACGCGATGAAGCTCTCGCCGCCTTCGAGCGAGAAGCGCTTCTGGCCGACGTACTTGGTGTGCAGGTAGCGTTCCAGGCCTTCGGCGGCGGTCAGGCGCTCGAGGATGTGCTTCTTTTCCTCGGCCGTGAGGTTGGGCTTGCTGCGCGAGGACTCCAGGCGCTCCTGCCACCAGCGCTTCTCGGTCGGGTCGGTGCCGTGCATGAACTCGACGCCGATCGTGCCGCAGTAGGTCTCGCGCAGGGCCTGCAGGATCTCCCGCAGGCTCATGTTCTCGGCCTTGCTGAAATACGTGTTCGCGGCCGAGAACATGATGTCCATGTCCGACTCGCTGAGGTCGTAGAACCCGGGCTCGAGCTCGGGGATCCTGGCGCGCTCGGTGCGCTTGAGCGGGTCGAGGTCGGCCCAGCGCGAGCCGAGAACGCGGTAGGCCGCGATCAGGCTCTGGACGTGGACCTGCTTGCGCGCGACCGCCAGATCGGCGGCACTGGCCTTGAGCGCGAAGGCGTTGGCCTTGGCGCGTTGTGCGAAGGACTCGACGACCGGAGCGTGGGCGACGTCGCGGCTGTCGGAGCCGTCGACCGCGGGCACGTGCTGGAGGTTGTCGAAGTAGGCGCGCCAGTTGTCGGGCACGCTGCCGGGGTTGTCGAGGTAGGCCTCGTAGAGTTCCTCGACGTACGGGGCATTGCCCCCGAACAGGTACGAATTCGACCTGTACTGCTGCATCATCTCTCGCGCACCTTTCGCCCCGGTTCCCAGGGCTACGATGGGTTGATCAACCTTCCGCGGCCCCGGCTTCACCGGTTGGCGGATTGCGACCCGCCTTGCTGCACATCTGACTCAGCAAGGGGACGGGAAGGACCAGACACGTTCCGTATCCAGCGAAGGACTGTAGCACTTGTACTGATTCCGGGTGGGGCGATCTGAGCCAGCGCAAACCCGTGCGGCTTCGTGCGCGACGTGGCAAATGGCACGCGGCGGCGGTCTTCATCGGCGCTTGGCGGGCCGGCATCCGGGCGCACACTGCGCCCGCCATGTCCACCCGCCGCATCCTGCTCGTGCCCGAGGCGCCGCCCAAGCCGGCGGCCGGCGAGCCCTGCAACGGCTGCGGCGTCTGCTGCGCCGCCGAGCCCTGCCCGCTGGGCGTGTGGATCTCGCGCCGCCGCCACGGCGCCTGTGCGGCGCTGGTCTGGGCCGCCGACGAAGGCCGCTACCGCTGCGGCGCCATCGCCGATCCCGGGCGCCATCTGCCGTGGCTGCCGGCGGCCTGGGCGGCGCGGCTGGCGCAGCGCTGGATCGCGGCCGGTGCCGGTTGCGATGCCGAGTTCGAGATCCTGGACGGACCACTGGCCGGCGACGCCGTGAACGGCGACCCAGCCCGCTGACGTCGCGCGCGCGAGTTCAGGCCGCGAGGCCCAGGCGGCCCCGCGCCGCGTCGTACTCGCGCTTCAGCCGCGCGACCAGCTCGCCGGCCGGCAGCACCGCCTTCACCGCACCGATCCCCTGGCCGCAGCCCCAGATGTCCTTCCAGGCCTTGGCGCCATCGCCGCCGAAGTTCATCTTCGACGGGTCGCTCTCGGGCAGGTGGTCCGGGTCCAGCCCGGCGTTGCGGATCGAAGGCTTCAGGTAGTTGCCGTGCACGCCGGTGAAGAGGTTGGAATAGACGATGTCGTCGCTGTCGCAGTCGACGATGCACTGCTTGTAGGCCTCGGCGGCGCGCGCCTCCTCGGTGGCGATGAAGGCCGAGCCGATGTAGGCCAGGTCGGCACCCATCGCCTGCGCGGCGAGCACCGCGTCGCCGGTGGCGATGGAGCCCGACAGCGCCAGCGGCCCGTCGAACCAGGCGCGGATCTCCTGGATCAGCGCGAACGGGCTCTTGATGCCGGCATGGCCGCCGGCGCCCGCGGCCACCGCGATCAGGCCGTCGGCGCCCTTCTCCACCGCCTTGTGCGCGAAGGCGTTGTTGATGACGTCGTGCAGCACGATGCCGCCCCAGGCGTGCACCGCGTCGTTGACGTCGGTGCGTGCGCCCAGCGAGGTGATGACCAGCGGCACCTTGTAGCGCGCGCAGACCTCCAGGTCGTGCTCGAGCCGGTCGTTGCTCTTGTGCACGATCTGGTTGATCGCGAACGGCGCCGACTTGCGCTCGGGGTGGTCGCGGTCCCAGGCGGCCAGCGTCTCGGTGATCTCGGCCAGCCACTCGTCGAGCAACGAGGCCGGCCGGGCGTTCAGCGCCGGCATCGAGCCGACGATGCCGGCCTTGCACTGCTCGATGACGAGCTTGGGGTTGCTGATGATGAACAGCGGCGAGCCGATGACCGGCAGGGCCAAGTGTTGCAGCACGGGCGGCAGCATCAGAAGGCCTCCAGTTCGAGCGCGGTGACCGACTCGGCGCCGTCGACGATGGCGTCGCGCAGCCCGCCGCAGCGCACCAGCAGGTGGTCGCCGTAGAAGCGCGCGGTGGCGATCTTGGCCTTCATGAACTCGGGGTCCTCGCCGGCGGCCAAGCGCTGTTCGGCGATGAGCAGCGCACGCGCCATCTGCCAGCCGGCGACCGCGGTGCCGGCCAGCATCAGGTAGGGCACGCTGCCGGAGAACACGGCGTTCGGATCGCTCTTCACCTTGGCGAGCACGAAGTCGACGACGTCGAGGAAGGCGCGGCGCGCGGCGCCCAGGTGGCGCGCCATCGCCAGCGCGGCGGCGCTGCCCGACGCGTTCAACTCGCCTTCGGTGGCTTCGATCTGCGCCGCGATCGCACGCGCGGTGGCGCCGCCGTCGCGCGCCGTCTTGCGGCCGACCAGGTCGTTGGCCTGGATCGCCGTCGTGCCTTCGTAGATCGTCAGGATCTTGGCGTCGCGCAGATGCTGGGCGGCACCGGTCTCCTCGATGAAGCCCATGCCGCCGTGCACCTGCACGCCCAGGCTGGCGACATCCAGGCTCATCTCGGTGGACAGGCCCTTCACCAGCGGCACCAGGAACTCGTAGAAGGCCTGGTTCTGCTTGCGCGCGGCGGCGTCCGGGTGCGCGTGCGCGGCGTCGTAGGCGGCCGCCGCCACCAGCGCCATCGCGCGGCAGCCTTCGGTGTGGGCGCGCATCGTCATCAGCATGCGGCGCACGTCGGGGTGGCGGATGATGGCCGAAGCCCCCGGCGTCGAGCCGTCGACCGGGCGGCTCTGCACGCGGTCACGGGCGTAGGCCACGGCCTGCTGGTAGGCACGTTCGGCCAGCGCGATGCCCTGCACGCCGACGCCGAAGCGCGCGGCGTTCATCATGATGAACATGTACTCCAGGCCGCGGTTCTCCTCGCCGACGAGGTAGCCCACAGCGCCGCCTTGGTCGCCGAACTGCAGCACCGCGGTCGGGCTGGCCTTGATGCCCAGCTTGTGCTCGATGCTGACGCAGTGCACGTTGTTGCGCGTGCCGTCGGCCAGCACCTTGGGGCAGACGAACAGCGAGATGCCCTTCACGCCTTCGGGCGCGCCGCTGACGCGTGCGAGCACGAGGTGGACGATGTTCTCGGCCATGTCGTGTTCGCCCCAGGTGATGAAGATCTTCGTGCCGAAGAGCTTGTACGTGCCGTCGCCCTGCGGCTCGGCGCGTGTACGCACCAGCGACAGGTCGCTGCCGGCCTGAGGCTCGGTCAGGTTCATCGTGCCGGTCCAGCGCCCCGAGATCAGGTTCGGGATGTAGGCCTGCTGCATCTCGTGGCTGCCGGCAGTCAGCAGCGCCTCGATGGCGCCGTCGCTGAGCAGCGGGCACAGCGCGAAGCTGATGCTGGCGCTGTTGACCATCTCGCCGCAGGCCGCGCCGATCAGCTTGGGCAGGCCCTGGCCGCCGAACTCCACCGGATGCTGCAGCCCCTGCCAGCCGCCTTCGGCGAACTGCTGGAAGGCCTCCTTGAAGCCGGGCGTGGCGCGCACGCGGCCGTCGGCGAACGAAGAGGGGTCGAGGTCGCCGACACGGTTCAGCGGCGCGACGACGTTCTCGTTGAAGCGCGCGCACTCCTCCAGCACGGCGGCGGCGGTGTCGAAGCCGGCGTCCTCGAATCCGGGCAGCGCGGCGACGGCGTCGAGGCCGGCGAGCTCCTTCATCACGAACAGCATGTCCTTGACCGGGGCACGGTACGTCATGGTTTTCGTCTCCAGATGGAAAAAAGGCGCCACGGAGGGCGCCTCGGGATCTTGTTTTTCTTCAGAGCGCCGCGACCAGCTCCGGCACCGCGGCGAACAGGTCCGCCTCCAGGCCGTAGTCGGCGACGCTGAAGATCGGGGCCTCGGGATCCTTGTTGATCGCGACGATGACCTTGCTGTCCTTCATGCCCGCCAGATGCTGGATCGCGCCGCTGATGCCGGCGGCGATGTAGAGCTGCGGCGCGACGATCTTGCCGGTCTGGCCGACCTGCCAGTTGTTGGGCGCGTAGCCGGCGTCGACCGCGGCGCGGCTGGCGCCGAGCGCGGCACCCAGCTTGTCGGCCAGCGGCGTCAGCACTTCGTTGAACTTGTCGCTCGAGCCCAGCGCGCGGCCGCCGGAGACGATGATCTTGGCGGCCGTCAGCTCGGGGCGGTCGCTGGCGGCGATCTCGCTGCCGACGTAGACCGAGAGGCCGGCATCGGCCACGGCCGGGATCGATTCGACCGCGGCGCTGCCGCCGGTCGCCGCCGCGGCGTCGAAGCCGGTCGTGCGCACGGTGATGACCTTGATCGCATCGGCGCTCTGCACGGTGGCGATGGCGTTGCCGGCGTAGATCGGGCGCTCGAAGGTGTCGGCGGAGACGATCTTCGTCGCGTCGCTGATCTGGGCCACGTCCAGCAGCGCGGCGACACGCGGGGCGACGTTCTTGCCGCCCGCCGTCGACGGGAACAGCACGTGGCTGTAGTCCTTGGCGATGGCGACGACCTGGGCGGCGAGGTTCTCGGCCAGGCCGTGGGCCAGCGCCGCGCCGTCGGCGTGCAGCACCTTGGCGACACCGGCGATCTGCGCCGCCGCCTGGGCCGCCGCACCGGCGTTCTCGCCGGCGACCAGCAGGTGCACGTCGCCGCCGCAGGCCAGCGCCGCGGTGACGGTATTCAGGGTCGCGCCCTTGACGGTCGCGTTGTCGTGTTCGGCAATGACGAGGACAGCCATCTCAGATCACCTTCGCTTCGTTCTTCAGCTTCGAGACCAGGGTCGCCACATCGGGCACCTTGACGCCGGCGCCGCGCTTGGGCGGCTCGCTGACCTTCAGCGTCTTCAGACGCGGCGTCACGTCGACACCCAGGTCGGCCGGCTTGACGGTCTCCAGCGGCTTCTTCTTGGCCTTCATGATGTTCGGCAGCGTGACGTAACGCGGCTCGTTCAGGCGCAGGTCGGCGGTGACGACGGCCGGCAGCTTGAGGTCCACGGTCTCGGCGCCGCCGTCGACTTCGCGCGCCACCTTGGCGCGGCCGTCGGCGATCTCGATCTTGCTGGCGAACGCGCCTTGCGGCAGGCCGGCCAGCGCAGCCAGCATCTGGCCGGTCTGGTTGGCGTCGTCGTCGATCGCCTGCTTGCCGACGATGATCAGACCCGGCTGCTCCTTGTCGACCAGCGCCTTCAGCAGCTTGGCGACTGCCAGCGGCTGCAGTTCTTCGGTGGTCTCGACGAGGATCGCGCGGTCGGCGCCGATCGCCATCGCGGTGCGCAGCGTCTCCTGGCACTGGGTGACGCCGCAGGACACGGCGACGATCTCGGTCGCGACGCCCTTCTCCTTCAGACGCACGGCCTCTTCGACGGCGATCTCGTCGAAGGGGTTCATGCTCATCTTGACGTTGGCGATGTCGACCCCGGTGCCGTCGCTCTTCACGCGGACCTTGACGTTGTAATCGACCACCCGCTTGACGGGGACCAGCACCTTCATGCCTCAGCTCCTGGGAGTTGACGTTGACGTTGACGTTACCCGACGATTCTAGTGGGGGGTTCCGGACGGGCCGGCGGGAACCCCCTGAAATCGAACGATCGTTCTATTTTGGGCGAACCCCATCAGGGTGAACACTAGGATTCCCCCTGCCCCGAGACCGCCGCCCGATTCAGGAACGCGTAAACGCCCGAGGGTAATGGCGGCCGTACCAGCCGCGTACGCCCTCGTGGTCCTGGCGAAGGAAATGCGCCAGCCCCGGCACCGCCATCAGCAGCAGCCCGCTGGCGGCAAAGCCCGCCGCCAGCAGCAGGTAGACCGTCGGCACCGCGGCGAGACCCAGCAGCGCGCCGCCGAGCGCCGGCGCCAGCGTCGCGGCGAGGTGGGCGATCGCCAGGTGCGCGGCGCTCATCCGGGCGCGGTAGTGCTCGGGCATCGCCAGCATGCGGTGCGTCTGGCCGACGAGCTGCGTCACCGACATGCCCAGGCCGATGACGGCGAACAGCGCGACCAGGCCCGGCGCCCGGTCGCACAGGCCGATGCCGGCGATCGCCAGCGCGCAGGCCAGCAGCGCGACGGCCAGCGCCCTGACCCGGCCGGCACGCTCGATGAGCGCCGGCGCCAGCCCGGCGACGCCGGCCAGCAGCCCCAGCGACATCGCCGCGCTGCAGGCACCGAACCAGGCCGCCGACAAACCCAGGCCCTGGATGCGCAGCGGCAGCAGCAGCCCGGTGGCCGGCAGCAGGCACAGCATCAGCAAGGCGCCGACCAGCGTCCACCAGCGGTCCAGGCGCACGCGCCATTTGGCCAGCAGGCCGGCGGCCATCTCGTCGAACCAGCCGCTTGGCGCTGCCGCACCGGCCGGGCGTTCGGCTGCGCCGACGTTCCAGGCCGCCAGCGCGGCGAAGGCGAACAGCAGCAGGTTCAGCACCATCGCCGCTTCCAGCCCGACGCCGGCGAGCGCGACGCCGCCCAAGCCCGGCCCCAGCAGCCCGCCCAGCGCCTGGGCGCCGCGGCGCAGGCGGATCGCCGCCGGCAGCTCCTCGGGCGGCAGCAGCTCCGGCAGGATGCTGGCTTCGGCCGGCCAGAGCAGCGAGGTCGCCGCCACCGACAGCAGGCTGCAGGCGATGATCAGCCGCAGGTCGTAGACACCCGCGGCGCACAGCAGCGTGATGCCCAGCGCGTCGAGCACCAGCACCAACTTGCCCAGGCGGATCAGCCGCCGCTTGGGCCAGCGGTCGCCGGCCGGCGACAGCAGCGGCGTCACCAGCAGCGCGGCGAAGGCGGTGATCGCGCCGTAGCGCGCCAGCGCCTCGGCACCGCCTTCGCGGCTGATACACCAGGCCAGCGCCAGGTGCATGGCCGCGGCGGCGAGCAGCCCGAACAGCTCGCCCAGCATCAGCCGGCGCACCGGGACGGGAATCGAGCGCCAGGCGGCGGGCAGGGTCGGGAGCAGGCGTTCGGGCATGGCGCTGCACTCTAGGCAGCGCGGCCGGCGCGCGTAAGCCACAGCAGCCGCCTCCGGCGCCGCATGCAGCGGCCGCTGTATCGACCCAGGCGATGGATCTCTGTATCGATCCAGAAGCGGTGCGCCGGCGTATCGTCGCACCATGTCCGAACGCCCCACCCGCTACCGCAGCCTGGCCGAGGACTTGGCGCGTGCGCTGCACGAAGGGCGCTATCCGCCGGGCTCGCAGCTGCCGTCGGTACGCCAGCTCTGTACCGAACACGGCGCCAGCCTGGCGACGGTGACGCACGCGCTGCACGAACTGGAGGACGCCGGGCTGATCGAGGCCCGCGCGCGGCGCGGCCACTTCGTGCGCGGCGCGGTGCGGGCGCCGGTGCCGGCGGGCGGCCCGTCGCTGGAACTCGAAGGCCGGCGCAAGCGCCTGATCGAGCTGGCGACGACCCAGCCCGACAGCCTGTCGCTGAGCCACCTGGCGCTGCCGGCGGCGCTGCTGCCGCTGGCCGCGCTGCAGCGCCATCTGCAGCAGGCGCTGGCCGCCGACCGCTCGCTGCTGGCGATCGGCAGCGTCTACGGCAGCGAGGCGCTGCGCCGGGCGCTGGCGCAGCGCATGCTGCGTGCCGGCTGCGCCGTCGACGCCGAGGACATCATCGTCACCCACGGCGAAGGCGAAGCGCTGGAACTCTGCCTGCGGCTGCTGACGCGCCCGGGCGACACCATCGCCCTACCGGAACCGGCCTCGCCACGCACGCTGGAACTCGTCGCCAGCCTGGGGCTCAAGCCGCTGGCCATCCCCGCGCCGCAGAACGGCGGCTTTTCGGTGCCGGCGCTGGCTTTCGCGCTGCAGCATCACGACATCCGCTGCTGCGTCGCCGACCCCAGCTTCGACACCGTGCGCGGCAGCCGCATGCCCGACGCGGCGCGCGAGCAGCTCGCCGCGCTGCTGCGCGAGCACCGCCTGCCGCTGATCGAATGCGAGCTGATGGGCGAGCTGCAGCGCAGCGGCGAACGCCCACGCCCGGTCAAGGCCTGGGACGACGACGACCGCGTGCTGTACTGCGCCAGCCTGGCCTGCGTCACCGGCGCCGGCTTCAGCGTCGGCTGGGTGGCCAGCCGGCGCCACAAGCTGCAGCTGCGCGCCGCGCGCGCGGTGCACGGCGAGCTGCTGTCGCCGCTGACCGACGCCGCGCTGGCCGGCTTCCTCGCCGACCGCGGCTACGAGACGCACCTGCGCCGCCTGCGGCGCACGCTGGCCGCGCAGACCGAGGCCTGGGTCGCGGCGGCGAGACGCTGGCTGCCGCCGGGCACACGCGTGACGCCGGGCGAAGGCGGCTACGTCATCTGGGTCGAGCTGCCGCCGGGCCACGACAGCGCCGCGCTGCTGCCGCGGCTGCGCGAACGCGGTTACGGCTTCGTGCCCGGCGCGGCGTTCGGGTCCGGTGCGGCACTCGCCAGCGGCCTGCGGCTCAGTGCCGCCCACCCGCTGGACGCACACCGTGAGCGGGGCCTGCGCCGGCTCGGCGAGCTGCTGCTCGAGGCAAGCCGTGACACGGCATGACCGGCGCCCTCGCGTCGGTGCACGACAAACCGCGCCGCCCCTGAGGATCAGACCCGCGGGCATGTGAAGCGCGCTTCACAGAACGGCAAACAGGCCCTGGCGCCCGGCCGCCAGAGTCGGTGCTCGAACCCGCTATCCGCCTGCCGATGACTCCCACGACCGCCCGCCGGCTGCGCTACGGCGCCGCCGGCCTGGCGCTGCTGATCGCCGCCTTTGCGGTGCAGCGCCTCGTCTTCTCCCGCCCCGAAGCGCCGTCGCTGATCACCGCGCCGGTGACCCGCGCCGACCTGCAGGACACGGTGCTGGCCAACGGCACGCTGCAGGCCTTCAAGCAGGTCAGCGTCGGCGCCCAGGTCTCGGGCCAGGTCAAGTCGCTGAAGGTGGCGCTGGGCGACGACGTGAAGAAAGGCCAGCTCGTCGCCGAGATCGATTCGATGACGCAGCAGAACACGCTGCGCAACGCCCGCGCCGCACTGGCGAACGTGCAGGCGCAGCAACGCTCGGCGCAGGCGACGCTGGCCCAGGCGCGGCGCACGCTGGCGCGCCAGCAGCAGATGCGCCAGAGCGAGGCCAGCGCGCCGGCGGATCTGGAGACGGCGCAGGAAGCCGTCGACGTCGCCGAGGCCAACGTCGTCGCGCTGCAGGCGCAGCTGGAACAGGCACGCATCAGCGTCGACACCGCCGAGGTCAACCTCGGCTACACGCGCATCACCTCGCCGATCGACGGCCAGGTCGTGGCCATCGTCACCGAGGAAGGCACGACGGTGAACGCCAACCAGTCGACGCCGACGATCCTGATCGTCGCCCAGGTCGACACGATGACCGTCAAGGCCTCGATCTCCGAGGCCGACGTCACCAGCGTCAAGCCGGGGCAGAAGGCCTGGTTCACGATCCTCGGCGAGCCGCGCCGGCGCTTCGAGGCCCGCCTGCGCACCGTCGAGCCGGCCACCGACAGCATCAGCTCCACGTCGACCTCGTCCAGCAGCACGTCGAGCACGTCGACGACCAGCGCCACGGCGATCTACTACAACGCCAAGTTCGAGGTGCCCAACCCCGAGCGGCTGCTGCGCATCTCGATGACCGCCGAGGTGCACGTCGTGCGCGGCGAGGCCCGGGGCGTGCTGACGATCCCGGTCGGCGCGCTGGGTGCGCGCCAGGACGACGGCCGCACGACGGTGCAGGTGCTGGGCGCCGACGGCCGGCCGCAGCCGCGCGCGGTGCGCATCGGCCTGAACAACAACGTCGCCGCCCAGGTGCTCGACGGGCTGAAGGAAGGCGAGCGCGTCGTGCTCGGCAACGCCGCCGCGCCGACGGCGTCCACCAGCGGCCGGCGCATGGGCCCGCCGCCGATGTTCTGACGATGGCCGGCCTCCACGAGAGCGCCCCGCCGCTGCTGTCGCTGCGCGGCGTCTGGCGCGAGTACCCGGCCGGCGACGGCACGATCGCCGCGCTGCGCGAGCTGGACCTGGACATCGCCGCCGGCGAGATGGTGGCCATCGTCGGCCAGTCGGGCTCGGGCAAGTCGACGCTGATGAACGTTCTCGGCTGCCTCGACCAGCCGACACGCGGGCGCTACACGATCGCCGGGCGCGAAGTCGCCAGCCTCGACCCCGACGAGCTGGCGGCGCTGCGCCGCGAGCATTTCGGCTTCGTCTTCCAGCGCTACCACCTGCTGTCGGACCTGACGGCGCAGGGCAACGTCGAGATGCCGGCGGTCTACGCCGGCAGCGCCCGCGCCGAGCGCCACGAGCGCGCCCGCGCGCTGCTGCAGCGCCTGGGCATGGAAGAACGCCTGGGCCACGTGCCGGGCAAGCTCTCCGGCGGCCAGCAGCAGCGCGTGTCGATCGCACGGGCGCTGATGAACGGCGGCGAGGTCATCCTCGCCGACGAGCCGACCGGCGCGCTGGACAGCGCCTCGGGCGCCGAGGTGATGCGCATCCTGGCCGAGCTGCACGCCCAGGGCCACACGGTCATCCTCGTCACCCACGACATGGCGGTGGCACGCCACGCCCGGCGCATCGTCGAGATCAAGGACGGCGTCATCGTCGCCGACAGCGGCCGGCCGGCCGGGCACGCGGCGCCGGCGACCGCGCGTACCGAACTGCATCGCGGCCGCGGCGCCTGGCTGGACGGCCTGCGCGAGGCGCTGCGCATGGCGCTGCTGGCGATGAACGCGCACCGGCTGCGCACGCTGCTGACGATGCTCGGCATCATCATCGGCATCGCCTCGGTGGTCTCGGTCGTGGCGCTGGGCGAAGGCTCGCGGCGCAAAGTGCTGGCCGACATCAGCAGCATCGGCACGAACACGGTGGAGGTCTTCTCGGGCCAGGGTTTCGGCGACCCGCGCTCGGCGCGCATCCAGACGCTGAAGCCTGCCGACGCCGACGCGCTGGCCGAGCAAAGTTTCGTCGACAGCGTCACGCCCAACGTGCAGACCTCGCTGACGGCGCGCTTCGGCAACGTCGACGCCTCGGCCAGCGTCAGCGGCGTCGGCGAGCAGTACTTCCGCGTCAAGGGGCTGAAGATCGCCGACGGCACGGCCTTCGGCGACGACGCCGTGCTGCGCTACGCCCAGGTCGCGGTGATCGACGACAACACGCGCAAGAAGCTGTTCCCGACGACCGAGCCGGTCGGCCAGGTGATCTTCCTGGGCAGCATGCCGGTGACGGTGATCGGCGTCACGGCCAAGAAGGACAGCGCCTTCGGCCCCAACAGCGAGAGCCTGAACGTCTTCGTGCCCTACACGACGGCGATGCGGCGGCTGATCGGCCAGGGCTATCTGCGCAGCATCACCGTGCGCGTCGCCGACCACGCGCCGATGGACGCCGCCGCGCAGGGCATCGGCCAGCTGCTCGAGCAGCGCCACGGCCGCGTCGACTTCTACGTGCTCAACACCGACAGCATCCGCCAGACGATCGAGAGCACGACGCGCACGCTGACGCTGCTGATCGCGTCGATCGCGGTGATCTCGCTGGTCGTCGGCGGCATCGGCGTGATGAACATCATGCTGGTCAGCGTCACCGAACGCACCGCCGAGATCGGCGTGCGCATGGCCGTCGGCGCGCGCCGGCGCGACATCCAGCAGCAGTTCCTGATCGAGGCGGTGCTGGTCTGCCTGCTCGGCGGCGCGCTGGGCATCGCCTCGGCGCTGGCCTTCGGCGCCGTCTTCTCGCGCTTCAGCCAGGACTTCAGCCTCGCCTTCTCGCCGCTGGCGATGCTCGCCGCCTTCGGCTGCGCGACGCTGATCGGCGTCGTCTTCGGCTGGCTGCCGGCGCGCAACGCCTCGCGCCTGGACCCCGTCGAGGCCCTGGCGCGCGACTGAATCCGACCCCCGTGATGACTTCCGCCCGCCCTCTCCTGCTGCTGCCGCTGGCGCTGCTGGCCGCCTGCTCGGCGCTGCGCACGCCGTACGAACCGCCCGCCACCGCCGTGCCGGCCGCCTGGGCCGGCCCTGCCGAGCCGGCCGCCACGACGACCGACACCCGCTGGTGGCGCGCGCTCGGCGACCCCGAGCTCGACCGCTTCGTCGACGACGCGCTGGCACGCAACACCGACCTGGCGGTGGCCACCGTCGCGCTGCGCCAGGCGCGGCTGCAGGCCGGCCTGGCCGACAGCGACCGCCGGCCCAGTCTGAGCGCCAGCGTCAGCGGCCAAAGCCAAAGACTGCTGGACGCGCCGCGCACGACGACGCACGCCGATTCGGCCAGCGTCGGTGCCAGCTGGGAGGCCGACCTCTGGCAGCGCCTGGGCGCCCTGGCCGACGCCGCACAGCTGGAGGCCGGCGCCAGCGAGCAGGATCGCGAAGCCGCGGCGCTCAGCCTGTCCGGCACCGTCGCGACGCTGTACTGGCAGCTCGGCTACCTGAACCAGCGCATCGCCAGCGCCGAAGCCAGCCTGGACACCGCGCGCCGCACGCAGGCCCTGGTGCAGGCCCAGTTCGACGCCGGCGCCGTCGGCGCGCTGGAGCGCCACGAGGCCGAGCAGACCGTGCTCGCCCAGCAGGCGACGCTGGAAGACCTGCGCCAGCAGCGCACCGAAGCCCGCCACGCCTTCGCGCTGCTCTTCGACCGCGCCGCCGACGACACGCCGGCGCCCGGCGAGCCGCGCACGCTGCCGACGACGATGCCGCCGGCGCCGCGTGCCGGGCTGCCGGCCGAACTGCTGGGCCGCCGCCCCGACCTGCGCGCCGCCGAACTCCGGCTGCGCAAGACCCTGGCCCAGGGCGACGCCGTGCGCGCCAGCTACTACCCGACGCTGACACTCACCGGCAGCCTGGGCGGCAGCAGCAGCGCGCTCGGCCAGGTGCTGGCCAACCCGGTGGCGGCACTGGGCAGCGGCCTGGCCCTGCCCTTCCTGAACTGGCAGGAGATGCGGCTGCAGGGCGAGCTGCAGCGCGCCAAGTACGAGAGCGCCGCGATCTCGTTCCGCCAGACGCTGTACGCGGCGCTGGCGGAGGTCGAGGACGCCTTGTCGGCACGCCAGGCGTTGGCGCGCCAGGGCGAGTGGCTCGAAGGCTCGCTGGCTGCGGCGCAGCGCATCGAGACCTTGTACGAGGCGCGCTACCGCGCCGGCGCCGTCGCGCTGCGCACCTGGCTGGACGCGCAGGAAAGCCGCCGCAGCGCCGAGATCGCGCTGGCCGAGAACCGGCTCGCGCGGCTGAAGAACCAGGTCACGCTGGTGCAGGCACTGGGCGGTGCAGGCTGAGGTCGGACGCGTCCGACGTGCACGTCGGCATGGACGCCGACAAACGTTTGCGCCCGAGCCCCACGCCGGCAGGCGGCCGTCGAAGCCACGATGCCGGCACGGAAGCCGCGCTGCGGCCTTCGCCTTCAAAGGAGAACGAACGCATGAACCTCATCCGAAACACGCTCGCCGCCACCGTCACGGCCGTTGCCGCGCTGGTGGTCCTGCCCGGTTGTGCCGTCACGCGCGACCAGTCGACGGTCGGCGAATACATCGACGACAGCGCCATCACCACCGCGGTGAAGGCCAAGTTCGTCGAGGACAAGACCGTCGACGCCACCGCCATCAGCGTCGAGACGCTGCGCGGCGAGGTGATGCTCTCGGGCTTCGCCAAGTCGGGCACCGAGAAGGCGCGTGCCGAGACGCTGGCGCGCAGCGTCAAGGGCGTGAAGCAGGTGAAGAACCAGCTCGAGGTGCGCGGCTGAGCGTGACCGAGCCGGCATGACGGGCGCCTGCGGGCGCCCTTTCTTTTGCCCGCCCCGGCCGCCCGGCAGCGCAGGCGGTACACTGCGCGCCCTTTACCGATCCTTCGACTGGCTCATGCTGCACGGGTCTGCCAGCCCGGGCGTCGCCGGTTCGGAGCTCACCCGCCTCCTCGCCCGTCTGGCCGACGGGCCGCCGGCCGAAGGGCGACCCGCCTTCGCCGAGCGACTGGGCCACTGGCTCGGATGGGCGGGCGCCATCTCGCTCGCCTCGGCGCTCGCCGCCGGACAGGCCGTGTCCGCCGCGGGCCGCACGGCCGGCAGCGAGGACGCGGACTTCCGGCGCGTGCGCGCGGCCCTGGAGGCGGCTATAGCCGCCGGGCCCGCCGAGCCGGCCACGAGCCCGGACGACTTCGGCCCGTTCCATCGCCACTGCCTGGGGCTCCAGCAGGGCATGCACGACGCCGTCGCCGCGCTGCGGCGGCGGCTGCGCGAAGCCTTGTCGCGGCGCTCGGCGGCGCTGGCGCGCGTCGCGGCGATCGACGCCGCGCTGGAGCCGGCGCTGGCGGCGCAAGAACGCCGCGTGCTGGCGCTGGTGCCGCAGCGGCTGATGGCGCATTTCGAGCGCCTGGGCCGCGAACACGGCGAGGACGCGGGCTGGCTGGCCGCCTTCCGCGAGGATCTGGACGAGGTGATGCGGGCCGAACTGGCGCACCGGCTGCTGCCGGCGCAAGGCCTGCTGCAGACGCTGCACGACCACGAGGCGAGATGAACCGACTGCTTCCCCACGCGGCCTTCGCCGCCGGCATGCTGGCCCTGATCTGGGTCGGCACCGGTTATGGCGCCTCCAACCCGCTGGCGCTGACGCTGGTGGCCCTGATCGCGGCTTTCTTCATCGTCGGCGCGCTGGAACTGCGGCGCTTCGCCGCCGAGACCGAGGCACTGAGCGCCCATCTCGGCGCGACGACGGCCGAACCGCCGTCGCTGGCCGCCTGGCTGGACGGCGTGCCGGCCGCGCTGCGCGACACCGTGCGCCTGCGCGTCGAAGGTGAACGCGCCGCCCTGCCCGGCCCGGCGCTGGTGCCTTACCTCGCCGGCCTGCTGGTGCTGCTGGGCATGCTCGGCACCTTCCTCGGCATGGTCGTCACGCTGCAAGGCACCGGCCAGGCGCTGGAGCACGCCGCCGACGTCGAGGCGATCCGCGCCTCGCTGGCGGCGCCGGTGCGCGGCCTGGGGCTGGCCTTCGGCAGCTCGGTGGCCGGCGTCGCCGCGTCGGCGATGCTGGGCCTGATGTCGGCGCTGCTGCGGCGCGAACGCCGCCGTGCCGGCCGCCGGCTCGACGCGGCGATCGCCGGGCCGCTGCGCGCCTTCTCGCGCACGCAGCAGCGCGAAGCCTCGCTGGCGCTGCTGCAGGCCCAGGCGCAATGGCTGCCGGCGCTGGCCGAGCGGCTGCAAGCGCTGGCGACGACGATCGAAGACCGTGGCCGCACGCTGGACGAACGCCTGCTCGCCGGCCAGCAGCGTTTCCACGACGACGCCGGCCAGGCCTGGCGCGAACTGTCGACCACCGTCGCGACGACGCTGGCCGAGACCGCCGCCGCCAGTGCCCGGCAAGCCGCCGCGGCGGTGGAGCCGGCGGTGCAGTCAACGATGGCGGCGCTGGAGCGCCAGTCGTCGGCGCTGAACGAGACGCTGCAAGGCCAGGTGCAACGGCATCTGGCCGGCGTCGCCGAACGGCTGGACGCCACGGCCGAACGCCTGGCCGAACACGGCCGCGAGGCGCTGGAGGCGCAGCAGGCGCGCCAGCAGGCCCAGCTCGATCGCCTGGGCGCGGCGCTGCAGCGCTTCGGCGACGAACTGCAGACGCGCTCGGCGACGCTGCTCGACGGGCTGGATGCCCGGCTGCAGACCGGCAGCGAACGCTGGTCCGCCGCCTGGCAGCAGACGCTGGAAACCCAGCACGACGCCCAGGCCGCACTGGCCGCGGCCGGCCGCGAGACCGTCGCCGCCGCCGGCGAGGCGCTGCAACGCCACGCCGCCGCGCTGCACGCCGAACTGGCCGCCGCACGCACCGCCGCCGACGAAGCCGCCGAGGCACGCGAGGCCGAACGCCGCGCGGCGATGGAGACCACGCTGCAGGCGCTGGCCGAGCGCCTGGCCGACGAGACACGCCGTGCCGCCGCCGACGCCGCCGGCCACCAGCAGCGTGTCTGTGCCGCGCTGGACGCTGCCGCCGAGGCCGTCTCGGCGCGCACGCGCGAGCAGGCCGAAGCGACGATCGCCGAGATCGGCCGCCTGGTGCAGGCGGCGGCCGAGGCGCCGCGCGCCGCCGCCGAGGTCATCGCCGAGCTGCGCCAGGCGCTGTCGGACAGCCTGGTGCGCGACAACGTGGCGCTGGAAGAGCGCAACCGCCTGCTGGGCACGCTGGGCGAGCTGCTAGCCACGGTACAGCGCGCCGGGCGCGAGCAGCGCGAGACGATCGCCTCGCTGGTCGAGAGCACCGGCACGCTGCTGGAACAGGCCGGCGCGCGCTTCGCCGCCCAGGTCGAGAGCGAAGCCCAGGCGCTGCGCTCGACCGCGGCCCAGGTCGAGGCGGGTGCAGGCGAGCTCGCAGCGCTCGGCGAAGGTTTTGGCCAGGCAGTCGAACTGTTCGCGCGAAGCAGCGAGCAGACGACGGCGCAACTGCAGCGCATCGAGGCCGCGCTGGCCCAGGCCGGCGCGCGCAGCGACGAGCAGCTCGCCTACTACGTCGCCCAGGCGCGCGAGATCGTCGACCTGACGCTGGGCGCGCAGCAGCAGGCGGTGGCCGCGCTGCAGCGCCGCGCCGCCGAGGCCGGGGCATGACCGCCGACGACGACATCGACGGCGACGCCGAACACGGCGCGCCGGTCTGGGCGGTTTTCGGCGACCTGATGTCGGGCCTGCTCGGTGCCTTCGTGCTGATCCTGGTCTGTGCCATCGGCCTGCAACTGGACCTGGCCGAACGCCTGCGCACCGAGGTGCAGCAGCGTCAGGCCGAAGCCCAGCGCCGCGAGGCGCTGGAACATGCCCTCGCCGTGCCGTTGGCCGCCGGCCGCGTGACGCTGGCCGGCGGGCGCATCGGCATCAGCGGCAACGTGCTGTTCGCCTTCAACTCCGCCGAACTGCAGCCCGAGGGACGCCAGTTGCTGAAGAGCCTGGCCGGCCCGCTGGCCGCCTATCTGTCGGCACGCGACGAGGTGCTGATGGTCAGCGGCTTCACCGACGACCGCCAGGTGCGCGACGGCGGCCGCGCGCGTTTCGCCGACAACTGGGAGCTGTCGGCGCAGCGTGCGCTGACGGTGACGCGCGCGCTGATCGAGGACGGCGTGCCGTCGTCGGCCGTGTTCGCCGCGGCTTTCGGCGCCGAGCAGCCGGTGGCCTCGAACGCCGACGCCGCCGGGCGCGCGCTGAACCGGCGCGTGGAGATCGCGCCGACCCCGCGGCGTGCGGCCGACGCGGCACGATGAACGCACCGGCCGACGAGGACCTGTTCGCAGCGCTGGCCGCACGCCGGGCCGCGCCCGGCGCCGAGCCGGTCGCGCTGGCCGTCGCCGAAGCGCTGGCGCGCCGTGCTGCCGCAGCCAAGGGCGAGACGCGCCGGCTGCTGCTGGCGCGTCTGCAGCGGCGCATCGACACGATCTCGAACGTCGTCACCGCACCGGCGGCCGCATCGGCGCCGGCCTCCTGGGCCGCCCTGTCGTCCTTGGTCGACCGCCTGGGCCGCGCCGAAGCCCCGCCGCCACGCAGCCAGGTGCGCGCGCCGGCACCACCGCCGCTGAAGACCGTCGCCGCGCTGCAGCCCACCGTCGGCCGCCTGAAGACCGAACACCGCTTGCGCCAGGCACGCGCCCAGGTGCCCGACAACGCCGGGCCGCTGCATTCGTCGCGTGTGGTTCATCGCATGCTGCAGACGCTGCACGCCGAGGCGCCCGCTTATCTGCAGGCGCTGAGCGCCAGCGTCGAGGCGCTGGCCGAGCTGGAGCGGGAATTCGAGGCCAGCCTACGGCCGGCGGGGCGCGAAGCGCGAGGCGAAAAACGCCGTCAGCGCTGATGGTGCCCGGAGCGGGGATCGAACCCGCATGCCCTCTTTCGAGAGGCGGCGGAGTTTAAGTCAACGCCCACCACAAACGAGCACCAACCAACGCAAGCTAACACGTTGTCGCCCATAGACTTTTTGGCGGTCGGCGGTGCCTCGTTGTGTTGCCTTGCGCTCCATTGCGTTGACGGTCTACACGCGGTTTACGCACGGCGCGCGATCGGTTTACGCAGCACGCTCGGGTAGCATCGCCGCGTGCGCGGATGGCGGAACCGGTAGACGCAGCGGCCTTAAAAGCCGCAGCCGCAAGGCGTACGGGTTCGATTCCCGTTCCGCGCACCAATCGGGTCACCACCCGTCGCCGAACTCGGCCCACTTGGCGTAGCCGGCCATGCTGATCAGCACGGCGCCGTCGGGTGCCTTGCGGTACTCCTTGCCCTCACGCCAGACGCCTTCGCTGATCTTCCGGCGGATGGCTTTTTCGGTGTACCCGGTGAGCTGTGCCGCGAGCCAGATCCGGACGTAGGGCGCAGGGGCCACGATCTGGGCCACGCCCGGGTCATTCACGGTCTGGCCCTTCCGCGGGACTGGGAGGGAGTGCGGCGCCTTGGATGTGTCCATGCTCTCGTTCGCCTGTTTGCGCGGATGATGCCGGTGGCGCAACCGGTTCGCATCCCCTGTAGCAGGCCCCCTACTCCTCGCGCCAGACCGTTTGCCGGCGCTGGTCGCAGGCGATCAGCCGCACCAGGCGGATCGACACCTCGAACTTCTCTGCGAGCGCGCGCCAGCTCAACGCCGCGGCCTTCAGCGCGCTGTTGATCTTCCCGATGCCTTTGCGGGCGCGGCGGTGCGACCTGATCAGCCGGCGGCGGTCGTTGATCAACGACAGCAACAGCTCGACCTCGTGTTCGCTGAGTTTCGCGCGGTGGTGGCGTTGCCTCACCGCGCCGCCTCCGGATCGCGCCCCGTGACGAGGCCGCGCAGCGTCACCTCGTCGGCCTTGTCGTCGGCCAGGTAGCCCAGCGGCCGCACGAGCGGGCCGGTCGGCAGGCCGGTCAGCACGCCCACGGCGGTGAGGCCATCGCGCACCGCCGCCCGCGGGTTACCTTCGCCGGTGGCCGCCCGGTAGATCGATCGCGGCGCGCGCACCGTCGCCTCGAGGGCGCTGATGGCCGGGCTCGCGCCGATGCGGTCGTCGAGCCGGTTGGGCGTGAACTGGCCGATCGCGGCGTTCCCGACCTGGCCGGCGACCGGGACCATGGCCAGCGCGTAGCGGGCCTGCGACAGGAACAGCACGTCGAGCATGCGCGCCGCCAGCTCGTCGTCGCCCTCGTCGTCGCCCAGCTCGCCACGCATGCCCTTCCCAATCGCGTCGGCGACGACGGCCGGCACCGCGAAGCCGAGCAGGTACACCAGCGCCAGGCGCTGCGCCTGAGCGCCGGCCGTGCTCAGGTGCGTCGCGTTCTGCACCTCGGTGGCCAGCAGGTTGCCCTGGGCGTTGAAGAACGACGCGAACTGCAGGAACAGCCGCGTGAACGCGCCGGCGTGCTCGACCTTGGCGGCGTCCTCGGGCGCGAACGAGCCCTGCGTCATCCGCACCGCGCTGTCGGCATCGCGCACCGCCTGCACGCCGTCGACGCCGGCGCGCTGGGCCTGGCGGTAGGCGCCGAGCCAGACGATGCGCGAAACGAAGTTGTCGGTTGCTTGTTGCAACACCATGCCGTATTGGTTGCCGAACTCCTCGGCCCGCTGCCGCGCGCTCGGGTTCGTCAGCAGCCTGTCGATCGTCCGCTCGACGTCGCGCATGCTCTCGTCGGTGCGCTGGGCCATCCAGGGCGACAGCTCGGCGATCGCTCGCGCCGTCGCGCCGGGCCGGTGCACGAGTTCGAACAGGCCGCCGGCCAGGTCTCGCGCGGGTACACGCAGCGCAGCGACGCTGAGCCCGGTGAGCTGTTGAGTTGCGTTCACGAGGTTCCCCGCCATGAGGATCAGCCCGGTACGGTTGCGCAGCGTGTTCGCGATCCGGGCGACGGCGCGGTCGGCCTGGCTCTCCGGCGGCTTGGTCAGCGACTGCGCGGCCACGCGCTTCAACCAGGGCACCAACATGCTCTCCACCGCCGTCGGGTCGACCGCGTCCATGGCGGAGCGGAAGGCCCGGTTGCGCTGCACCAGGCGCGCCGTGTCGCGCAGCACCGGGCCCAGGTGTGCGAAGCGCGAGACTCGATCGATGTGCGCCGGCAGTAGGCGCAGATCCAGCGCCAGCGGCCGGGTGTAGTCCTCGATCCGCGCTTTCGTGAAGCCGCGGTTCACCGCCGGGAACATCGGCGAGTTCTGGCCGGCGAGCATGTCGTCCATGGCCCCGTGCGTGCGCGACTCGGGGACGAGCAGGCTATCGGTCATGGCCGGCACGTAGCCGCCGCGCATCTCGCCGAACGGGGTCTGCACCGGGTCGGCGGTGATCTCGGCGAAGTAGCTGCCGAACATCCGCTTGTGCGCCTCCTGAGCGGCCGGCTTCATCTCTTCCAGCAGGTCCCAGACGCCTTGAACGAACTTCCAGTCGGCCGCGGTGATGCGGCCGTCGTCGTGCATCCGGCGAAGGAAGGCATCCCACCGCGACGTGTTGAGCGTGCCGTCCTCGCGCAGCTCGGCCCAGTGGTAGCCGAGCAGCAGCTTTCGCAGGTTCGACTCGTTGCCGGTGTGCAGCAGCGCGTGCAGCAGCGCCGAACGGTCGGCGAAGACGGTGCCCAGCTCGGGCGCGGCGATCTTGCCGGGCTTCAGCGTCGGCTCGATGGGCTTGAGCAGCTGCAGGAAGCGGCCGACGTAGCGCGCGCGGTCGGAGCGGTAACGCACGACGGCGTCGCTGATCGGCTGCCAGATGATGCGGCGGAACGGGCCCGCCTTGTCGCCGCGGTCCCGGGCATCGGCCCAGGCCTCGACGCGGCGCAGGGCCGCGCGCATGCCGGCCAGGCGGAACCGCAGGTCAAGCCTCTCGTTCGTGCCGACCATCTGCTTGCGCTTGGCCGCCGGCTCGAACGCCAGCTGTTCGGCCAGCGCCGCGGCGGCGTCGTCGATCGCCACTCGCTGGCCGTCGACCTCGATTTCGCGCGACGAGCGCGCCAGGGACCAGATGGCCAGCACACGGTCGCGCAGCGTCCGGAAATCGGCGACCGTCAGCGCCTTGTGATCGGCCTGCGGCGCCGGCAGGTCCTGCACCAGCAGCTGCAGATCGGCGTGCAGTTCGGGGTCGTAGCGCTCGACCTGGGCCAGGTATTCGGCCGCCGTCTTGTCGGCCCGCGCCAGGCCGAACTGCTGCAGCACCGAGCGCGCGAGGTTGGCCAGCGCCGCGTCGCGGTTGCCGTCGAGCTTGGCGCTCGCGATGCGCTGGAACTGGCGCAGGGCCTGGTCGACCTCGGTGCGCGCCGCCGTGGCCTCGTCCTGCAGCGCGGACTGCAGCACCTGGGACTGCTTCCACTTCGCGGCAAGCGCGGTGTCGCCCTTGCGGAACGCCTCGTCGGCGTTGCGCCCGGCGCGCCCGGCGGCGGCCTTGTACTGCGCCGGCCGGGCCTCTCGCACCGTGCGGGCCGCGACGGTCTTCTCGGCGTAGCGGCGTGCCTCTTGGGAGAGCAGCACGCGATTCCCCACGGCCTCGGCCAGGGCCGCGGCTTCGGTCGCGAGGAACCGCGTGCGTGCTCGATCGGCGAGCAGGGCCTCGGCGCTGCGTTTGAGAGCGATCTCGTCGGCGATCTCGGGGTGCTCCTCAAGCATGCGCTGTTCGACCCGGGCAGCGACCGCGTCGGCCTCCGGCTGGGTGGCCAGCATCGCGTGCACCATCTCCTCGCCCGAGGTGAACCCGAACATCTCGGCGACGACGTCGGGGTGCAGGCCGGCACCGTGCGCCAGGTCGCCCGCGGCGAGCATGTTGGTGGGCAGGTAGCGCCACGGCGCGGCCGGCCTGTCGCCGAAGACTTCGCGCAGGGCCTGCGTGTTGAGCTTCGCGCCCACGGTCTGCGTGCCGTCGGGAAGCGTCCCGGTCTTCAGCCAGCGCATCGCGGCGTAGGCCGGCTGCTGGCGAACCTCGGTCAGCACCTCGTCGGCGAGCTTCCCGCGCATCTCCTCGGCCTGGCGTCGCAGGCCGGCCAGGGCTTGGTCGGTGCGGTTCGCGAGCCACTGCAGATCGCGTTGGCTGCGCGCGTCGCGCTGCTCGACCGCGGCCTGTGCAGCCGCGGCCGCCTGCTGCTGGTATGCAGCCCATGCATCTGCCGACATCCCGGCCTGTTCCGGGCTGGTGAACATCGAGCCTTCGACGGCCGGCGCGGGGCGCGACATCTCGGCGTTGAGCTCGGCGGCGCCGTCGAAGCTCTGGGCCTCGGCCAGCGTCATCGCCTCGGGCGTCGTGCGCAGGTGCGGCAACAGCTGCTCGCCGGGCAGGTGCGCCAGCAGGTCGGCCAGGGGCACCGCGACGTCGCCGCCGTCGGTCAGCGCGTCGCGCACGCGTTCGGAGATCGCGGGCACCGCCGACAGGTCCAGGCGCGCTAGGTGCTCCGGCGCCACGTAGACGGTGGCGTCGGGCTGCAGCTCGTGCACGAACTCGGCGAAGGTCTGCGGGTCGCGCCGGCGCAGCGCCGAGGCGTTGGCCGCGCGCACCTGCTCGGTGAGCTGGTCGGCGTCGGCCTTCGCGGCGTCGGCGAGGTTGGCGCGCCGCACAGCTTCGCTCCCGCGGATACGGGTGAGCGTGATGCCGGCCAGCTCCGGGCCGGCGCTGATACCCTGCCCCAGGATCTCCAGTGCGATCTCGACCGGGTCGGGCGCCTCACCCACCGACTGTGAAGCCTGCGCCGCGCCGATGCCGCCGGCGGCGCCCTGCACGACGGTCTGCCCGGCGAGGTTGGTCAACTGGTTCGGGCCGATGCGCAGGCCGATCAGCGCGCCGGCGATCGCGTTGGCGGGCACCTCCGCCGTGGTCTTCGTCCAGGCCCGCGACGCGGCCGCGCGCTCGTCGAGGCCTTGCTGCCGGCCTTCCTCGTAGTTCGCGCCCAGCGACTGCAGCACGACGGCGGTGGAGTTGCCCGCGGCACCGGCGATCGAAGCGTTCACGCCCCGGGCGACCAGCTGCGAGGAGATGCGCTGCACGACAGCGGCGCGCACCGGCGCGGTGGCCGCGGCGCCCAGGCCGAACCCGGCGATCGAGGTGAGCAGCTGTTCGGTGATGAACCGCCCGGCGATGCCGAACGGATCGTCGGACGCGGCGATCTCGCCGGGGAGGTGCGCGAGGGTGCCGTACCAAGTGCCACCGCCCGCGGCCTTCGCCCGTTCGCCGGCGGCGGTCAGCTGTTGGTCGCTGCCCTGGGCGCGGTAGTAGGCCGCGGTCTGCTGCAGGATCTGCTGCGTCTGGGTCCGGTCCGCGCCTGCGGCGCGTGCGAGCTGGTCGGCGGCTAGGTCCCAGGTCAGTTTCGCGCCGGCGATGCCCTTGCGGAACGCCTGGCCGAAGGTGTAGCCGCCGGCCTTCTCGACACGCGCCAGCGCGGCGCTGTCGTCGATCGCCACCGCGGCGAACGCCGGGTCGGTGTACTTCTGGCGCAGGACCGTCGCCGCGGTGGTGTCGGCGTCGATTCGCGCAGCGGCCGCGCGGCGGCGCACCTCCTCGGCGTTGCGTTGCGCCATGTCGAACGGCAGGCCGGTTTCGCGGGCAAGGCGCACGGCGCTGGCCGACATGTCGGGGTTCGCCGCGGCGCCGTAGGCCACCGTGCGCACCGCCGTGCGCTGCTGATCCGCGGGCGAGTTGTCGAGGTCTTGCTCCCAGGCGGCGCGGGGCGCGGTGTCGAGGTCTTGGTCCCAGGCAGCCATCAGCGTTTCGTCCCGGTCTTGCCGTCAGGCGTGATGAAGCGCGTTCCGGGCGGCAACGCCCGGTATTCCTCCTCGCTGTTGACGCGCACCGGCTGACCCGCGGCCGCGGGCGTCCCCGGCGTGAAGCGCGTGCGCTCGTCCGGCGTCAGCTCGAAAGCGCGTCGCGTCGCGTTGAACCAGAACGGCCGGCTGACCTCGCCTTGCAGCACCGCCTGATCGATGATCTTCTGGCGGTCGTCGAAGGTCAGGGGCTTACTGCCTGCGGCCTTCTGCGCGTCGTCGACGGCGCTGTACACGTAGGAGAAGAGTTCGCCCCGTTTGGCCTTGTCCTTGATCTTCAGGGCGTCGGCCGTGCTGTTGAGCTGCTGCTGAAGCGTGGCGGTGCCGCGGTCGGTCTTGCCGCCAGCGGCGCGGATCTTCCCCTTGAGGTCGGCGAGCTGCTCCATCTGCGCCGGCCCGATGCGGTCGACGTAGCGGCCAAGGTCAAGCTGCGAGAAGGTGCCGGGATCGTTGGCCGCCTGCTCGCGGAGGTCGAGGTACAGCTCCCAGTCGGTGCGTGGCGGGCGCTCGGCGGCCCGAGCCCGCGCGCGCTGGTGCTCGGAGATGGCAGCGGCGTAGCCGTCCCCCATCGAGACAAGGAGCGACGGCGGCACCGCCTGCCCCTTCTCGACGCGCAGGAGACCGGCGTCGTAGGCCTCGCGTTCGGCCCGGCGCTTGAAGGTCTCGCGCTCGTTGTCGAACACCTTCAGTCGCTCGACGACGTGATCCTGTTCCTTGCCCTGCAGCGTCTGGCGAGCATCGGTCAGCGCGGCCTGAATGTCGCCGCCGTGCTTGGCCCACAGGTCGCCAGCGGTTTGCTGCGCCTTCGCCTGGGCCGTGCCGATGTTGAGCGCGTGCTCGATCTGCAGGCGCGCGGCCGGCAGCATCTCGGGCGCCGCATGCTTCATGTACTCGCGGGCGAAGTCGAGATCCTCGTTGTCGATCGCGCTGGTGAGCACCGCGGCATGGCCCGGGCTCAGCGCCCGCACGGTCTCGGCGGCCGTCTGCTCAGGGCTCCAGCCGTTGCGCTGCGCCGCTTGGGCGACGGTGCCGCGGATGGATGCGGCCGACTTGGCGACCATCTCGGGATCCGTCCACCCCAGGCCCATGCGCTGGCGGTCAGCGTCGTTCTTGGCCTCGTAGGAGTTCGCGTCGTAGACCCGCTGCTGCTCGGCCTCGTGTACCGACGCGCGGCGGTACATCGAGGACACCAGGTCGTTCGCGCGCAGGCGGAACTGCGCCTGCTGACGCGGCGTGAGGTCGTCGCCGATCTGCATCAGCCGCTGCTGCAGCTTGGTCGCGTACTCGGCCGCCAAGGGCTGGCCGCTCTCGCGCTTCAGCGCGGCCTCGCCCTGCTGCTTGGTGAAGCCGCCATCGCCGAACGACAGCTCGGTGTCGGCGTTGGTCGCCTGCGCCATCGCGTCGTCGACACGCACCTGGTCAGCCTGGTCGCGCCACTTTTCGGCCATGTCGGCCATCTGGCCGAAGTAGGCCGCACGCGTTCGGCCGGCGTCACCGAGCCCCTGGGGCACGGTCTGGTAGGCGTCGGGCGCGGCGTTGAGCTGGACGCTCGGGCCGTCGACGGTGGGCACGCGCGGCATAGGTCAGTCTCCCCCGCCGCCGTAGGTTCCCCAGGCGTTCCACTTGTCGCCGATGGTCAGCCAGGAGCGATCGTTGGTGCCGTTGAATCCACCGGCGTCCCAGGCGCCGGCCTGCTGGTACCAACGATCCGCGACCCCGCCGCCGGCGTAGGAACCGAGCAGCGAGCGCCCCGCGGCCATGCCGGCCGAGAGCAGCGGGTTTGCGGCGTCGGCGGCGGCCTGGGATGCGGCGGCCTGGCTGCCGAAGTTCGAAGCGCGGACCTGGTATCCCCACGCCTCGCGCTGGCCGTTGTAGCGCGCGCGCTCCTCGTCGACAGCGCCAAAGAAGGCGGTGTCGTTCATGATGGCGTTCGCCGAACCGTCGGCCAGGCTAAGCCCGCCGGCGGCCAGCGCTGCGCGCTGAGCGCCAGCCATCGCCGCGTACTTGCGGCGGGTGTCGGCCGCTGCAGCGTTGCCGCGGGCCTCGGCGTCGGCCGCCTGCCACTGCGCGGTCTTCTGGTTGTTGCGAGCGACCGAGGCCTCGTACTCGGAAGTTGCCTTCTGGGTCTGGGTCGACGAATAGGCGCTCGCCGCCGTCATGGCGGCCATGGCCCAGTAGGCGGCAACGACGGTGCACATGGGCGTTCTCCTTCGTACAGATCAGGTCACCGCTTGAACTTCCCGGCGTTGACGGCGCGGTTCGCGGCGTTCACGAGGGACAGCACCACGCGGGGGTGGTTGCCCAACCGCGTCGCGTTCAGGTAACGATCGAGCGCCGGGTGTGCCTGCACGTAGGCGCGCGCCTGGCCGATCAGCCGCTGGGCGTTCTCCGGACCGCCGTACTCCGCCGCCACGCGTTCGAGTGCTTCCCGCGGCCAGGCTTCATCCGTGGTCGCCGGTGTGAGGTCGCCTCGCGCCACCGCATAGCCCGCGTCGATCAGGTGCGCGACCTCCGCATCGGGCACGCCGTGGGCGGCGAACACGCCAGCCCAGTGCTTGGCGGTTTCGTCGGCCCTGGCGGCGAGCGTCGTGTTGGGGCTGGTCTCGGCGGCGCGGCGCAGCGCGTTCTCGACGTTGGGACCGTAGGGCAGCGCGGCCTCTGCGTGCGGCGCATAGGCCAGCGAATCGGGGCCGGGCGCTTCGGGTGCAGGCTTGTCCGGCGTCTCGGCCATCTGGCTCTTGCTGTAGAGCGCCGCGGCAGCCGCGCCCTCCGGGCTGGGCGTCGGCTTCTGCGGGCCAGGGCCATCGCCGAGCAGCGAGCCGCCAGCGGCGGGCGCGGGGGACGCAGGGCGCGGCGCGGCCGATGCAGCAGGCGCTGGAGCCCGCGGGGCAGGAGCCGCCGCCGGTCGCGGGATGTCGTCGACCATGCCCGGGCTGTTGTCGTAGAAGCTCATCGGCGCCCCCGGCCAACAGTGGGCACGTATGCAGCAGCGGCCGCGGCCATCTTCTCGGCGGCGGCGGCCACGGTGTCCAGCGGGCGGCCGGTCAGATCCGTGTTGCCGGCGGCGGCTTTCACGATCACGGCCTGGTGGGTGTCCACCCCGCGACCGTCCATTGGGCGGCTGGCGCGCAGCGCCGCCAGTTCGATGCGCGGGTCTCCCGGCTCGGCTGCCCACTTCGGCGGCTTGCGAGGCGGCAGGCCCGGCGCGGGCGGGTTCGGGTCGAACGTGAAGCGCTCGCCGGGCTCGACCATCGCATTGCGGCGGAAGCCGCGCTCGACGGCGATCATCTCGACGAGGGGGAGGCGATCAGCCATTGCTAGGCTCCTTTCGCGTAGGCGCGGAACGTTTGGGGTTCGCTGGTGAGGAAGGCGCTGACCGCGCCTGCGGTGAGCGCGGCAGTCCCGATGTTCTGAAGCAGGCCGAGGAAGCGCTCCGGATCCGGCCGGGCCGGCAAGGGGAAGGCGAGGCGAGGCGAAGCCCGGCGGTGAGCGACCCCTTGGGGGTCGGGCCCGTGGACAGGTGCAGCGTCGCCGAACCGTCGGTCGCAAGGGCCGCTTGGCTGTCGCTCACCAGTTCGAAGGCGACAGTCGCGGCGCCTGCAGACAGCACCGCCTGGGAAACCTGAATCACGAGATACAGGTCGTCCGGCAGCGTGCCCGGGACAGCCGACAGATCCATGACGTCACCCAGCGTCTTGCGGCCCGTTCCTGCGGTGGAAAGAGGCGTCCGGGACGCCAGTTCGGCGCGGTCGTCGATCAGCATCACGCCTCCTCGCCCAGTTCGTGGAGCGCGAGGGCCAGCAGCGCGCGCAGGCGCTCGGCGCGGCGCGTGGAGACGTCGACCAAGTTTAACGTGCGCACCTCGCGCGACTTCAGCACCTCGTGCAGCACGGTCAGCGTGCCGTTGTGGCCGTTGATGAGGTCGCGCATGCCGGTGCTGTACAAGCCCACCGGGCGGAGCGCGTTGTAGAGGTCGAGCGCGGCCCCCCGGCGCTTCTCGATGCGCTCGGCGATCAAGTCGCGAAGCTCGACGACCGCGGCGGCGATGCGCTCGTCGAGCACATGCAGGCGGCCCTCCAGCGCCTCGCACGCAGCGGCTGCGGCGGCGTTGGCTGCCGCGACGGCCTCGGCCCGTTCGTCGGCGGCTCGCTTGAGCGCGGCCTGGGTTTGCCCGATGCGCTGGCGCTCGATGCGCTTCTCGACGTCGGCGATCTCGTTGTCGTAGGCCGCCAGCGTCTTGCGGACGTCCTCGCGTTCCAGATCGGGGCCGGAGTACTCGGCCAGGACGCCGTCGCGCTCGCGGGTGAGCTGCGTCAGGCGAGCGGTCATCTGATCGACGAGCGCGTGCACAGTGGGCGCGCTCGGGGCGGTGGTCGTCGACATGGCGGCTCCGGTGTTGGTTGCCGCCATTCGACCGCCGCCGGCCGATCAGTTGAAGTTGTAGACGAACCTCAAACGAAACTGCCCGAGGCCATCACCAGGGGGGCGCCGCGGCGCCGTCGGTAGACCAGCGCAGGGCCCGCGTTCAGCACCGCCAGGCCGCCGTCGCGCGAGCGTGTCGGCATGAGCGCATCGCGCAGGCCGGGGCAGACGCTGGCGAGCTCGTCGACGGCGCGGGCGACGCGACTGCGCGCGGTCGTCGCCGGCGCGCCGGGCATCAGGTCGGCCAGGCGGACGGCCTGGCCGGGCTGGCTGACCGCGGCGTGAACCGCGCGCATCGCCGGGCTGTCGGCAACCAGCGCGGGCGCGTCGTCGAGCAGTGCGCCGACGCAGAACCCACCGCCAACGCGGCGGAGCATCACCGGCGGGGGACACTGCTTCAGCTCGCGCGCCCAGGCGTCGAGCGCGTCGCGCATCTCGTGCTGCGGTAGCCGGCGAATCGCCGCGATCCGGTGCGCGACCTCGGCCTGGCTCAGCATCGCGCGCCCTTTTCAGGTGTGGGGTTACGCGTGCTCAACGGCACGTTCGCCCCTCGCATGGTTGGCGCGGTGGCGCTGCCGGATTCCGGCCAGGCATGGCCCTTTTCAGGTGTCACTTTCCGCACCGCTGCACCGCCCCAACGGGAGAGCGATGCATTGGGGTGCATCGCGCGCATGTGCGGAGGGTTGCGCTCCGGCCAGGGGTTAACGAAGGTACACCGGCCCTCACTGAACATGAAAAGTTCTGCACGTTCGCATTGAGGCCTTGCGCGTGCGCCTGCGGAGTGCGCCGAAAACAGGGTACGGAAAGGTACGGTCCGGCGAGCGGTGTTAGCAAAAGTTAGCACGTTGGCTGTACCGGCTTCGCGGAAACGATTACGGAAACTTACGGCCCGGCGGTTAGGTGGTTCGGTGGTTAGCCTGTTTTCTGTAAGTCCCCAAGACTTGCAGGAATGCTCTAGCTCTATTCCGGAAACTACCGAACCACCTAAGGAAGGTCTGCACAACACGCCGAGCGACCGGATCGGCGCGACATCGTTAGCGACGGCTTTGTGCAGGAGCGCATTGCGCCCCCGAGCCAGCGTTGTAGGACGGAGAAACGAAGCAAATGGCGCCCAGCGGGGGACGTTTGGCGCCCACCGGGCGCACTCATCCCCGGGCTCCCATGAGATGCCTTCGCGCCATCCACAGGTTCGCCAGCGCGAACAGCGTCTGGATCTGCGCCGTGTTCTTGGCCAGCCCCCGGTACCGCACCTTGGTGAAGCCGAACTGCCGCTTCAGCACGCGAAACGGGTGCTCCACCTTGGCCCGCACGCTGGCCTTGAGTTGTTCGATTCGCTCGGTGATCGCATCCTGGCGATCCCGCGCGTCGAGCAGCCGCCGCAGCCCCGGGCGCAAGGCCACGTGCCAGGTCGGCCCTCGCGCCTCGGGCCTCTTGTGCACGCCCTGGTAGCCGGCGTCGCCGAAGGCGTTGCGTTCCTCGCCATGCAGCAGTTGTCCGGCCACGTTCAGGTCGTTGACGTTCGCCGGCGTGGCCACCACCGTGTGCACCAGCCCCGAGGCCGCGTCCACCCCGATGTGCGCCTTCATCCCGAAGTACCAGTTGTTGCCCTTGCGGGTCTGCTTCATCTCCGGATCGCGCTCGCCTTCGGCGTTCTTCGTCGAGCTGGGCGCCGCGATCAGCGTCGCGTCCACCACCGTGCCGGTGCGCAGCATCAGGCCCTTGTGCTGCAGCAGATCGGCCACCAGGCGCAGCATGTCGGCCGCCAGTTCGTGGCGCTCCAGCAGGTGGCGAAACCGCAGGATCGTCGTCTCGTCGGGCAACCTCTGCGTCGCACCATCGAGCCGAGCGAACTCCCGGTACAGCGGCACGTCGTGCAGCGCCTCTTCCATCGCCGGGTCGCTCAGCCCGAACCATTGCTGCAGGTAGTGGATGCGCAGCATCGTCTCCAGCGCAAACGGCGGCCGCCCGGTCCTGGCTCGCGGATAGTGCGGCTGCACGATCTCCACCAGCGCCGCCCACGGCACCACGCGGTCCATCTCCTCGAGGAACTCGCGCTTGCGCGTCTTCTTCGTCGACAGGTTCAGGCCAAGTCCGAGCTGCTTCATGTCGGGCATCCTCGCCTGCCTACCTCGCACGGGCAAGCCGGCTTCGCGGGGGCGTTTTGCAGACCTTCCCTAACCACCTAACCGCCGAACCGCTCTGCATCACACGAGATCCCGGTCCTGATCCGCGACAGCCTCACCACGGAGGCACTCGGCGGCGACTTCGGCCGGCAGGGCCAGGGACCAGCGCGGGGCGTCCCGGAGGATCAGCACCGCCCGTGTCTCCCCGGGCCGGACCTTCACCGGCTTCGGAAACTTGTCCAGGCCAGCGGCGACGCAAGCCCCTTGCACGCTTTTGACGCTGTCCCCCAACGCCTCGCTGACCTCGCGCCAGAGCCGCGGGCTGGTGATGCAGTCCGCAGGCCATGCCGCGGCAACGTCGCGCACGGCCTGCTCGATCTCGCTGCGCCCCGCGCGGATCGTGCGAGCCTTCGCCTCGGTCATGGGCGCGATCGCGCCGGGGTTGAAGCCGCTGATGTCTCGCGCGCGCAGCGCCTGGGCGATGGCCGGACCGAGGCCGGGGTCGCCCAGCAGCGCGTAGAGGCGCCGGTAGTAGTCCTCGCCGCGCCGCTGGGTGGGGTTCTCGATCACCACGACGCGGCGGTCGTTCTCGGCCAGCGGAAGCGCCGCCTCGTGGTTCGAGAACATCAAGAAGCGGCAGCAGTTGAACTCGGTGTGCTGCCGCCCGTACTTCGGGTTCACACGCCGGGTCTGCTCGGTCAGCATGCTCTTGAGCTTCTCGGCGGCCTGGGAGCGCGTGGCCCTCGGACCACCCTCGTGCAGCTCGTCGACGACAGCCAGTAGGCGCTGGGAGAGCGCGCCGTTGAAACCGCTGCGCAGCGACTCGGCCAGGTCGAAGCCCAGCGCCACGTAGCCGGCGAAGGCCCGGGCCAAGGCATAGGCCAGCCAGTTGCGGCCGATCCCGGTCTGCGAGGTGCGCAGCAGGTAGTGCGTGTGGGGCAGCACGCCGGGCTGCTGCTCGATGTGCGCGAGCCAGTCGAGGAAGCGCTCGCGCTCGGCCTCCACTGGCACCAGGTAGGCGACATGCTCGAAGAACGGCCGCGCGAGCTCGCGCCAGTTCTCCGGCGCGGCTGCGGCGCGGGGAACCCACAGGTTCAGCGACAGCTCGCCATCCGGCGAATCACAGATCCTGGCCCGGCCGGGGGCGAATGTCTGCGTGCGCACCGTCTTGCGTGCCTGGCTCTCCAGCCACTGCTTGACCCGGGACACAGCGACCTTGCGGCCGTTGGGGCCCTTCACCCGCTCGACGGAACCGGCGAAGGCGTTCTTGAAGTCGGTCAGCGGCAGCACGGCCCGGGGCTTGTCCAGGAAGGTGACCCGCGAACCATCCTCGAGGTAGACCAGATGCTCGAGCATCTCGGTCAGCGTCAGCATGCGCTGGGTGGGCACCTCGTGTTCGCCGTCTCGCGCGATCCGCGTGGACCGCTCGCGCTCGTCCTCGGCCGGCGGGGCCGGCTCGGCGGCCAACGCGGGCGGTGTGGCGGCGGCCGGGGTGAGGTCTTCGAAGTCGTCGGCCAGTGGCGCCAAGCGCAGCGCGTACCGCGTGCCACCGTGGGCATGGCTGTACAGCACCTGCTCGCCGCTCAGGAGGTTGGCCCACGCGACGCGGGTGTCACCGCGGTAGTCGGGCTCGATCGGGTCGCGGAAGCGCTTGCCGTGCCAGCCGGTGGGGTCGTTGAGCACCTCCCGAACGGTGACCGGTTCGCCCTGCTCGGTGACCAGCTCGAAGTCGCCAACCAACTCGCCGTGTTCGATCGCGCGGTGCAGCCGGGCACCGCTTCCCTGGTCCCACCGGCCCGCGGCGCGCAGCGCTTCCTCACGGGCCTGGACGAAGGACGCGCGCACACGCTGTGCCTCGCCCTGCACCGCGGCACGCGCCGCGCCCTTCAAGCGCTCCACCTGTCGGCGCTCGTCGTCGGTGAGGTCGGGCACTTCGCACGGGTCAAGCAGGTCGCGCGGGTCGCCCCAGGTCTGCGCCGGCGGGCGGCGCTGCTCCAGCGGCGGGGTGCACACGGCGCCGGCGGCGAAGTCGAGCCACTCCGGGCGCCAGACGCTGCGGTCGACGAGGTTGCGCTCCAGGAGCGCCCCGGACTTGGAGACGATGTAGCGGCCGTGCCCCGCGAGCCAGAGCCGCGAGTAGATGACCTCCCCCAGGTCTGGAAGCGCGCGGCCGTCCTCGATGGGCACGTAGAAACGCACCCCGTTGACACCTCGTTGCTGCTTCTCGCCGACGAACAGGAACGATGAGCCGCTGGCGCGGCCGACCATGCAGGCGTCAGCCAGGAAGGGGCACGCATCGACCAGGCGCTGGCGCTCCTCCTCGACGCTGCCGATCGGGCGCCCCAGGTGCTCCGCGTCCACGTCGAGCTGCATAATGGTCGGCCCGGCATGGAAGGAGAAGTGATCACGCGTGCGGGTGATCGTGCCCGGCTGGCCGGTGTAGTCCTTCTCGGCCACGATCGTTTGCGACGGCGTGTCGCCGCTGAAGACGCCGAAGGCGAACGCCTCCTGGGTGCCCAGCAGGCCCAGCAGCGTGACGAACTCACCCGCGTCCTGCAGCTGCACGCGCCGGGCGGTGCCTCGGACGAGTTGCGCCCGGGTGCCGGCGCTCTGCACCCTGCCGGCGTCGTCGACGCTGTAGGCCTTGGCCAGCGGTCCCCCGCCGTTCTTCAGCACCGTCAGCGTCAAGCCCCACGGGGGTAGTTCCTCGCCGAGGAGCTTGGCCAGGCCGCGGGGACTCCGGCGCTCGCAGACCTGCGCGGGCGTCATTGAAGGGGCCCCGTCGGGTCGGCGAGGACGAGGCGTTCCAGGTCTTCGGCGGAGCGATCGAGCGCGGGGAGGTTGAACGGCGTCCCGCCGTTCACCAAGCGCCGGCAAGCCCCGCAGAGAGTGACAGGCACGAAGCCAGTGCGGCCGTAGCTGCTGGGTTCCAGCGACACAAACACGTTCATCGCGCGTTCCCGGGGCTTGCGCAGCGCGTTGAAGGGTTTGCCGCAGCCGCCGCAGGCCTTCGGCTTGGTATCGCCCTGCGGTGCACAAACCGCCGGGCTCTTCGGTAGAGTGGTCATGCTCAATCCCTGGTTCTGCTCTGCACTGAAGCCCGCCGGCGGCCACCGCGCGGGCTTCGCTCTTTCCGGGCGGTCATCCCTTCTTCCGCTGGAGCAGCGCGTCGAGGTGGTCGCGCGCGGCCTGCAGTGCGGCAAGGTCGGCGGTGCTGATCGGCCGCGGGGCCGGGCGAGGGGTCGATGCCGCGCGACCGATCAGGCCGTCGGCCTGGATCCTCGCCTCGAGGAACTTCAGCTCGGGGAAGACGAACGTGTGCAGAAGCAGCGTGTGCGCGCTCGCCCAGGCATCGCGAGCCGCCGCAGGGTCGACACCGCGGGCCTCGCTCCACTGCTGGAGGTCGTGATCGGAGATCCCCGCGATCAGCTGGAACGCTTGGTCGAACGCGGCAGCCACCTCGGCGTTGCGGTCGGGGGTCACCGGCGCACCCCCGCACCGTTAGCCAGCCAGGCCTCAAAGCGCGACTTGCTGATCAACAGCCGCTTGCCCAGGCGGCGCACAGCAGGTGCGAGCCCATTGGTCTCGCGGTTTCGAAGGCAGTAGCGGATCGTGTGCTCGCTGTACTTCCCGTGACCTGCTGCGGTCACTTCCTCGATCGTTTTCCAATCGTCGAGCGGGGGGACGCATTCACGCGGTGTCGTGTCCATTGGCATTCACTCCTGTGCGATACGGGGTAATGCTCTGCGACCTCGCCGGCCATATGTGCACGGCTGAGGGCGCGCGCAAACCAAGGCCCGCACGGGGCGGGCCGGTCTTCACTGGGGGATTGGCAGGCAGCCCCGCGGGCGGCGAGCCCGGGGAAGCTGTTGACGTGCGTGCGCTACGCGGCTTTGGACGCCAGGGCCTGAAGAGCGGTCGGCGTCAGGAGCCACGAGTCGGCATCACCGTAGACGGTCCACGCCGTCGTACTGCCGAGCATCTGCACGATGCGGTCGGCCTTCCAACCCAAGACCTCGAGTTGCCCAGCGAGGAGGCAAAGCAGGTCCGTCGACCCTTCCCCCGCCCCGATCATCTCGTGCACCACGTGGGCCGAGGAGACCAAACCGGTGGCGATGTCGTTCAGCGTAGCCATAGCGGCCAGCGTCACGCCCGCCGGTTCCGTGCGGTCTTGCGCAGCGGCAGCGGCGGCCGCTCGTCCAGAATTCAGGGTAGCTTCCATGATGGTTCCTTCATCGTTGGGAGTTAGGGCCTGGTCGGAGCTCTCACCCTCCGGCTGGGCCCGCCTTGCCGGCATCCGGCCGGCGCGGGTCTTCAGGTCTTGGGTCCGGCGTCGGCCAACAGGCGCTGCGCCAGGTCGACGGCGTCCTGAGCCGCCAGGTGTTCGTACCGCGCGAGCATCGCCAACGTCTGGTGCCCGCTGACCCGGGCCGCCTGGGCGAGGTTGGCGCCGCCGCGAAGCATCTTCGTCACCGCGGTGTGCCTCGTCGAATGCAGGACGACGCGATCGAGCGGGTCCTCGCGGTCGTTGAGAAGGCCTGCCGCGGCACGCACGTTGCGCCACAGCGTGTCGATGTTCTTGGGTCGCGTGGGATCCCGCTCGTCGAAGAACACCAGCGCGTCCGGCCGGGACTCGATCTCGGCTTTCAGCGCGGCCAGCTCTTCGCGGACGTCGCCGACCAGGGGTAGCGCGCGCGGGCGCCCGTTCTTCGTCTTGCCGAGTAGCGCGATGCTCTCGTCGAGCTTCAGCTGGTGCCAGCGCAGGCCGAGAACCTCGCTCTTTCGGGCCGCAGTCGTCAGCAGCAGGCGCAACAGCATGCCCATCAGCGGCCACTCGCAGGCGTCGGCGGCCTCGGCCAGGCGTTGAAGTTCGCCCGCGTCGAGAATCCGCCGGCGGCCTTCAGGCTCGGGCAGCTTCTGGACCTTGCCGCCCTTCATCGGGTGTTCGTCGATGATCTCGGCGGCCAGCGCGTAGTTGAAGACGCTGGACAGGCTGGCAAGGTAGCGGTTCACCGTCGCCGCGCTGATCTTCGTGTCGGTCGGGATCACAGTGCCCGCGCCGGTGTTCCGAAGCGCGCGCTTGCGCTGCAGCGACGAAACCGCCCCATTGATGTCCTTGCGGCTGATCTCGGCGATCTTCAATCCGCCAAGCTGCGCCCTCCACCAGTCCAGATGGACCGGCTCCCAGTAGCGCGTGCCGCGCCTGGGCGGGGCCAAGACGAAGTCCTCGATCACCGCGGCCAGCGTCTTGCGTCCACCTTGGCGGCTCAGCGCGGCCGTCGCCTCGTTCTCGCGCAGCCACTCTTTCGCGGCGCGCTCGACGCTGCCGGGCTTCGGGCCGGCGAACAGCTTGGACTTGCTGGCGTAGCCGGTGCGACGCACGAAGGCCCGGGCCGTGTACTCGGTCTTGCCGGTCTTCGGGTTGACGCGCTCGCCCTTGACGATCGATCCCATGCCCTTCCCTCGCCCCTACGCAGATTTACACACTGCGCCTTGTCGGGCTAGTTTCCCACCTAGGAAGAAGCATAGAACACGGCGGAGTTTAAGTCCGCTGCGTCTGCCAGTTTCGCCATCCGGGCGGCTCACCGGGTTCCCGATGTGCAAAGGGCTCCACGCGGGAGCCCTTTGAAGATCGGAATACTGGAGGCGCGATCCGGAGTCGAACCGGACTAGACGGATTTGCAATCCGTTGCATAACCGCTTTGCTATCGCGCCGCGGGACAGAACACCCGGATTCTGCCCAAAAAGAAGGGAAGCCTGGGCTTCCCTTCGGATGTCTTGGAGCGGGAAACGAGGCTCGAACTCGCGACCTCAACCTTGGCAAGGTTGCGCTCTACCAACTGAGCTATTCCCGCTTTGCCCTTGAATCACTGCATTGCCTGCAACGAATCAAGACCATCAGTATAGACCGATTTTCTCGTGTCTTGCAAGTACCTTATCAGTGCGGCAGGGCATCGGAGCCGACGACCGGCGTCACCGCGGCTTCCGGCGCGGCGTCCTTGGCGCTGACCTCTTCGTCGGGCAGCGGCTCGGGCACCTTCTCGAGCGCGATCTCGAGCACGCGGTCGATCCACTTGACCGGCACGATCTCGAGATTGTTCTTCGCGTTCTCCGGAATCTCCTGCAGATCCTTGACGTTCTCTTCCGGGATCAGCACCGTCTTGATGCCGCCGCGGTGCGCCGCGAGCAGCTTCTCCTTCAGGCCACCGATCGCCGTGACCTCGCCGCGCAGCGTGATCTCGCCGGTCATCGCGACGTCGGCACGCACCGGGATGCCGGTCAGCGCCGAGACGAAAGCCGTCGTCATCGCCGCACCCGCGCTCGGCCCATCCTTGGGCGTCGCGCCGTCGGGCACGTGGATGTGGATGTCGCGCTTCTCGAACAGCTCGTCCTTGATGCCCAGGCGGCGGGCGCGCGAGCGCACCACCGAACGGGCAGCCTCGACCGACTCCTTCATCACGTCGCCGAGCTGGCCGGTGCGGATGATGTTGCCCTTGCCGGGCATCACCGCCGCCTCGATCGTCAGCAGATCGCCGCCGACCTCGGTCCAGGCGAGACCGACGACCTGGCCGACCTGGTTCTGCTTCTCGGCACGGCCGAAGTCGTACTTGCGAACGCCCAGGAAGTCGTTGAGGTTGTCCTCGGTGACGACGACCTTGCCTTCATAGGTCTTGAGCTGGATGCCCTTGACCACCTTGCGGCAGATCTTGGAGATCTCGCGCTCGAGCGAACGCACGCCGGCTTCACGCGTGTAGTAACGAATGATGCCGCGCAGCGCCGACTCGGTGACTTCCATCTCGCCGTCGGCCACGCCGTTGTTCTTCTGCTGCTTGGGCAGCAGGTAGCGCTGGGCGATGTTGAGCTTCTCGTCCTCGGTGTAACCGGCCAGGCGGATGACTTCCATCCGGTCGAGCAGCGCCGGCGGGATGTTCATCGAGTTGGAGGTGGCGACGAACATCACGTCCGACAGGTCGAAGTCGACCTCGACGTAGTGGTCGCTGAAGGTGTGGTTCTGCTCGGGATCGAGCACTTCCAGCAGCGCCGACGAGGGGTCGCCGCGGAAGTCCATGCCCAGCTTGTCGATCTCGTCGAGCAGGAACAGCGGGTTGCGCACCGCGACCTTGCTCAGGCTCTGCAGCACCTTGCCCGGCATCGAGCCGATGTAGGTGCGGCGGTGGCCGCGGATCTCGGCCTCGTCGCGCATGCCGCCCAGCGCCATGCGCACGAACTTGCGGCCGGTGGCGCGCGCCACGCTCTGGCCGAGCGAGGTCTTGCCGACGCCCGGAGGGCCGACAAGGCACAGGATCGGCGCCTTGACCTTGTCGACGCGCTGCTGCACCGCGAGGTACTCGAGGATGCGGTCCTTGACCTTCTCCAGGCCGAAGTGGTCTTCGTTGAGCACCGTCTCGGCGTTCGCCAGGTCGTGCTTGATCTTGGACTTCTTCGCCCAGGGCAGGTTGACCAGCGTGTCGATGTAGTTGCGCACGACGGTCGCCTCGGCGGACATCGGCGACATCAGCTTGAGCTTCTTCAGCTCCGACTCGGCCTTCTTGCGCGCTTCCTTGGTCATGCGCGCGGCGGCGATCTTCTTCTCGAGTTCCTCGAGGTCGGCACCTTCTTCGCCGTCGCCGAGTTCCTTCTGGATCGCCTTGACCTGCTCGTTCAGGTAGTACTCGCGCTGGCTTTTCTCCATCTGCCGCTTGACGCGGCCGCGGATGCGCTTCTCGACCTGGAGGATGTCGACCTCGTGCTCGAGCAGCTCGAGCAGCTTCTCCAGCCGCGGCGCGGTGGCGAACAGGTCGAGCACGGCCTGCTTGGCCTCGAGCTTGAGCGGCAGGTGCGCGGCGATCGTGTCGGCCAGGCGGCCCGGATCGTCGATGCCGGCGATCGAGGTCAGGATCTCCGGCGGGATCTTCTTGTTGAGCTTGACGTACTGGTCGAACTGCTGCGTCACGGCACGGCGCAGGGCCTCGATCTCGGGCGAGCTGTCGGCCGGCGCGGTGATCGGCGCGACGGTGCCGACGAAGTGCTCGCCGGAGTCGGTGATCGTGACGGTGTGGGCGCGCTGCAGGCCTTCGACCAGCACCTTCACGGTGCCGTCAGGCAGCTTGAGCATCTGCAGGATGCTCGACACGCAGCCGATCTCGAACATGTCGTCGGCCTTGGGCTCGTCCTTGCCGGCGGCCTTCTGGGCGACGAGCATGATCTGGCGGCCCGATTCCATCGCCGCTTCCAGCGCCTTGATCGACTTCGGGCGCCCCACGAACAGCGGGATGACCATGTGCGGGAACACCACGACATCGCGCAGCGGCAGCAGCGGCAGCGTGATGGGGTCGCTCGGCAGGGTGGGATGTCCGGACATCGGTGTACCTCTCTTTCTCAGGCCCACGTGAGGCCCGAGAGGGCAAATGCAAGTGGCGGGCCGCCGCGAGCAGGCACGGCCCGGCCGGGATCAGGCACTGGCCTTGGCCTGTTCCCGGTAGACCAGCAGCGGCTTGGCGCCGTCCTCGATGATGTGTTCATCGATCACGACCTTGGCGACGCCGTCGAGCGTGGGCAGGTCGAACATCGTGTCGATCAGCGCGTGCTCCATGATGGAGCGCAGGCCGCGGGCGCCGGTCTTGCGCGCCAACGCCTTGCGCGCGATGGCGGCCAGCGCGGACGGACGGATCTCGAGCTCGACGCCGTCCATGCCGAACAGCTTCTGGTACTGCTTGACCAGCGCGTTCTTGGGCTCGGTGAGGATCTGCACCATCGCGTCCTCGGTCAGCTCGCCCAGCGTGGCGACGACCGGCAGACGGCCGACCAGTTCGGGGATCAGGCCGAACTTGATCAGATCCTCGGGCTCGACTTCGCGGAACAGGTCGGAGACCTTCTTCTCGCTCTTGCTGTGCACGGTGGCGGCGAAACCGATGCCGGACTTCTCGGTGCGGTTCTGGATGACCTTCTCGAGGCCGTCGAACGCGCCGCCGCAGATGAACAGGATGTTCGTCGTGTCGATCTGCAGGAAGTCCTGGTTCGGGTGCTTGCGCCCGCCCTGCGGCGGCACGCTGGCCATCGTGCCTTCGACCAGCTTGAGCAGCGCCTGCTGCACGCCTTCGCCCGACACGTCGCGCGTGATGCTCGGGTTGTCGGCCTTGCGGCTGATCTTGTCGATCTCGTCGATGTACACGATCCCGCGCTGCGCCCGCTCGACGTCGTAGTTGCAGTTCTGCAGCAGCTTCTGGATGATGTTCTCGACGTCCTCGCCGACGTAACCGGCTTCGGTCAGCGTCGTCGCGTCGGCGATCACGAACGGCACGTTGAGAAGGCGCGCCAGCGTCTGCGCCAGCAGCGTCTTGCCCGAGCCGGTGGGGCCGATCAGCAGGATGTTGCTCTTCGTGAGCTCGACCTCGTCCTTGCCACCGGCGCCCATGTGCTTCAGGCGCTTGTAGTGGTTGTAGACGGCCACCGACAGCGTGCGCTTGGCGACGTCCTGGCCGATGACGTACTGGTCCAAGCTGGTCTTGATCTCGCTCGGGACGGGCAGGTCGGACTTCGTGACCTTCGCCGCGCCGCCTTCGGCCGGCACTTCGTCACGGATGATGTTGTTGCAGAGCTCGATGCACTCGTCGCAGATGAACACCGACGGCCCGGCAATGAGCTTCTTCACCTCATGCTGGCTCTTGCCGCAGAAGGAGCAGTAAAGGACTTTCTCGCCGGAGGCGCCCTTCTTGTCGGCCATGTCTCGTCTTGCGCGGAGGAAAAAGGAATCCGAACCCCATCATAGACCAACTCCCGCCGCCCGCTGGGCGGCGAAAAGGAGGCCTTTTCCGGGGGTCGAGAAGGGGAGGAAAAGCGCGTCAGCCGCGCTTTTCGAGGACCTGGTCGATCAGACCGTAGTCCTTGGCTTCGCTGGGCGTCAGCCACATGTCGCGCTCCATGTCGGCGGCGATCTTCTCGATCGGCTGCCCGGTGCGCTCGGCATAGATGCGGTTGAGCTGCTCGCGCGTCTTGATGATCTCGCGGGCCTGGATCTCGATGTCGCTGGCCTGGCCCTGGGCGCCGCCCGAGGGCTGGTGGATCATCACGCGCGAGTTCGGCAGCGCGAAGCGCTTGCCCTTAGCGCCGGCCATCAGCAGGAAGCTGCCCATGCTGGCCGCCATGCCCATACACAGCGTCGAGACCTCCGGCTTGATGAAGTTCATCGTGTCGAAGATCGACAGGCCTGCGCTGACGCTGCCGCCCGGCGAGTTGATGTACAGGAAGATGTCCTTGTCCGGGTTCTCGGACTCCAGGAACAGCAGCTGAGCGCAAACGAGATTCGCGACCTGGTCGTTGACAGGGCCGACGAGGAAGACGATCCGCTCGCGCAACAGGCGGCTGTAGATGTCATAGGCGCGTTCACCGCGCCCGGACTGCTCGATGACCATGGGCACCATGCCCAGGCCGGTCGTCTCGATCACGCTCATAAGGGGCTGTTTCCTCAGGCTGCCGACATCAGTTCGTCGAACGGTAGCACCTTGTCCGTGACCTTGGCCTTCGCCAGGATGAACTCGGTGACGTTGTTCTCGATGACCACCGCCTCGACCTCGGCCATGCGCTGGCGGTCGCCGAGGTACCAGCGCACCACTTCGGCGGGCTTCTCGTAGCTCTGGGCGAGCTCCTCGATGTGCGCGCGCAGCTGGTCGGCCTGGGCCTGCAGGTTGTCGACCTTCACCAGCTCGGCGACGATCAGGCCCAGACGCACGCGGCGCTCGGCCTGCGGGCGGAAGATGTCTTCGGGGATCGGCGCGTTCTCGGCGTCCTTGACACCGCGCTGCTTCAGGTCGGCGCGCGCGCCGGCCACCAGGCGTTGCAGTTCGTTGGCGACCAGCGCCTTCGGCAGGTCGAGCTCGGCCGACTTCGCCAGCGCGTCCATCGCCGCGGCCTTGTTGCGCGAACGGACGCGGAACTTGACCTCGCGCTCGAGGTTCTTCTTGACGTCGGCGCGCAACGCGTCGACGGTGCCTTCGGCGATGCCCAGCGACTTGGCGAACTCGTCGTCGACGGCCGGCAGGTGCTGGATCTCGCACTTCTTCATCGTCACGAGGAAGTCGGCTTCCTTGCCGGCGACGTCCTGGCCGTGATAGTCGGCCGGGAACTGCAGCGGGAAGGTCTTGTTGTCGCCGACCTTCATGCCGCGCACGGCCTTGTCGAACTGCTCCAGCATCTGGCCTTCGCCGATGATGAACTGGAAGCCTTCGGCCTTGCCGCCGGCGAACGGTTCGCCGTCGATCTTGCCCTCGAAGTCGATCGTCACGCGGTCGCCTTCGGCGGCGCCTTCGGCGGCCGGGCGTTGCGTGAACGTGCGGCGCTGCTTGCGCAGGATCTCGACGGTGCGGTCGATGGCCTCTTCGGTGACTTCGGCGGTGACGCGTTCGACCTCGACTTCGGCCAGCTCTCCGAGCTTGACCTCGGGATAGACCTCGAAGGTGGCGTCGAAGGCGATCTCGCCTTCGGCGGCTTCGTCCTTCTGCGTGATGCTCGGGGCACCGGCGACGCGCAGCTTGGCTTCGGCGGTGGCGTCGGCGAAGGCCTGACCGACGCGGTCGTTGACCACCTCGTACTGGACCGAGTAGCCGTAGCGCTGGGCGACGACGGACATCGGCACCTTGCCGGGGCGGAAGCCGTCGGCCTTGACCGTGCGGGACAGCTTGCGCAGGCGGGCCTCGACTTCGCTGTTGATGACGCTGGCCGGCAGCGTCAGCGTGATGCGGCGTTCCAGTTTTTCGAGGGTTTCGACGTTGACGGCCATGTGGGGCTCTCTAAGGCTTCAGTGAATGTCTGGTGCGCGGGGCCGGACTCGAACCGGCACGCCCGTGAAGGCGTCAGGACCTAAACCTGGTGCGTCTACCAATTTCGCCACCCGCGCTCTCAAAAACGTCGCCGCGCGACCCCCTCGGCGCGAATCCCGCGGGTGTCGTCGATCGCCGTTCCCGGATAACTCGATCGGTAAACCGCGCATTCTAGCCGGCACGCGGAAGGAGCCGGACGCGGGCTCGCGAGGCAAGCGATTCAGCGCCCTGCACCACCCTCGCGCCGCACACGGAACCAGGCCGCGTACATCGCCGGCAGCGCCAGCAGCGTCAGCGCCGTGGCGAGCACCAGCCCGCCCATGATCGCCACCGCCATCGGCCCCCAGAAGGTGCTGCGCGACAGCGGGATCATCGCCAGCACCGCGGCCGCCGCCGTCAGCACGATGGGCCGGAAGCGGCGCACCGCAGCCTCGATGATCGCGTCCCAGGCGGCGACGCCGCGTGCGCGGTCGAGTTCGATCTGGTCGATCAGGATCACCGAGTTGCGCATGATCATGCCGGCCAGCGCGATGACGCCCAGCAGCGCGACGAAGCCGAAAGGCTGGTCCAGCAGCAGCAGCGCCGCCGCGGCGCCGGCGATCCCGAGCGGCCCGGTCAGGAACACCAGCAGCGCACGGCCGAAGCTGCGCAGCTGCAGCATCAGCAGCGTGAAGATGACGAACAGCATCGCCGGCACGCCGGCGACGATCGAACGCTGACCCTTGCTGCTCTCGGCGACGGCGCCGGCGGTCTCGATGCGATAGCCCGGCGGCATGCGCGCCTCCAGCGCGCGCATCGCCGGCTCGAGTTGCGACGTCACCGTCGCGCCCTGCACGCCTTCGGCGACGTCGGCCTGCACCGTCGCGGCGTAGTCACGCCCCTGGCGGTGCAGCACGCCCGGCTCCCAGTCCAGGCGGACGTGGGCCACCTGCGTCAGCGGCACGGCACGGCCGCTGGCGGTCTGCACGTAGGCGCTGGACAGGTCGGCGATCGTGTCGCGTTCGGCCTCGGGCAGGCGCAGCACGACGTCGACCAGCTTGTCGCCTTCACGGTACTGGGCCACCGTGCTGCCCGACAGCAGGGTCTGCGAGGTCTGCGCGACGAGGCGGCTGGTGACGCCCAGCGCACGCGCCTTGTCCTGGTCGATCTCCAGGCGCAGCACCTTGATCGCCTCGTTCCAGTCGTCGTTGACGCCGCGCGTGTGCGGGTTGGCGCGCATCAGCTTCTTAGCCTGGTCGGCCCAGTGCCGCACCTCGGCCGCGTCGCGACCGAGCACGCGGAACTGCACCGGATACGCCACCGGCGGCCCGTTGGGCAGCGCCGTGACCCGGGCACGCACCTCGGGGAACTCGGCCGCCAGCAGCGCCGGCAGCTCGCGCCGCAGGCCGTCGCGGTCGTCCAGGTCCTTGGGCACCAGGATCATCTGGCTGACGTTGCTGTTCGGGAAGATCTGCTCCAGCGGCAGATAGAAACGCGGCACGCCCGAGCCCACCCAGGTGCTGACGGTGGCGATGCGCTCGTCGGCCAGCAGGCGCTTCTCGACCCGGCGCGCGACCTCGTCGCTGGCGCGGATCGTCGCGCCTTCGGGCAGCCACAGGTCGACCAGCAGCTCGGGCCGCGCCGATTCGGGGAAGAACTGCTGCTGCACGCGCGTCATGCCGAAGAGGCCGAGCGCGAACGAGGCCACCGTCACGCCGATCGTGATCCAGCGGTGCGCGACGCACCAGTCGACCGCGGCGCGGAAGCGGTTGTAGAACGGGCTGTCGAAGAGCTCGTGCGGCCCCTCGTCGGCGGCAGCGACCCTGCTGTGCGTGCGCAGCAGCCAGGTGCCCAGGTAGGGCACGAAGTAGACCGAGGCCAGCCACGAGACCAGCAGCGCCGCCGTCGTGACGGCGAAGATCGCGAAGGTGTATTCGCCGGTCTCCGACTTGGCCAGCCCGATCGGCAGGAAGCCGGCGGCGGTGATCAGCGTGCCGGTGAGCATCGGCATCGCGGTGATCTCGTAGGCGAAGGTCGCGGCGCGCAGCTTGTCGTAACCCTCCTCGAGCTTTCGCACCATCATCTCGACGGCGATGATCGCGTCGTCGACCAGCAGGCCCAGCGCGATGATCAGCGCGCCCAGCGACACCTTGTGCAGGCCGATGCCCCAGAAGTGCATCACGACGAAGGTGATCGCCAGCACCAGCGGGATCGTGATCGCCACGACCAAGCCCGGCCAGACGTCGACCCGCAGCGGCCGGGTGTGCAGGCCCAGGCTCAGGAAGCTGACGCCGAGCACGATGACCACCGCCTCCAGCAGCACGCCGACGAACTCGTTGACCGAAGCCGAGACGACCTTGGGCTGGTCCTGGATCTGCTCGAGCTCGATGCCCACCGGCAGTTCGCCACGCAGTTCTTCGACGGCCGCCCGAAGCGCCTTGCCGAGCGCGACGATGTCGCCGCCCGAGGCCATCGAGACGCCCAGCGCCAGCACCTGGCGCCCCTGGTGGCGCACCATCGTCGCCGGCGGGTCGACGTAGGCGCGGCGGATCTCGGCGATGTCCTGCAGGCGGATCGTGCTCGCACGGCCGGTCTGCGGGTTCACCGCCCGGATCGGGAAGCGCGCCAGCTCCTCGACCGAGCTGAACTGGCCGCCGACCCGCAGCTGCAGCTGCTCGGCCCCGGCCTGCAGCGTGCCCGCGCCTTCCATCGCGTTCTGCGCCCCGAGCTGGGCGACGACCGCACCGGCGTCCAGGCCGAGCTCGGCCATGCGCTTGCGCGAGACCTCGACGAAGATGTTCTCCGCCTGGCGGCCGAAGATCTCGACCTTGGCGACGTCGGGCACGCGCAGCAGCCGCTGGCGCACCTCGTCGGCGAACTCGCGCAGCTCCTCTTGGCTGAAGCCGTCGGCCGACAGCGCGAAGATCGAGCCGTAGACGTCGCCGAAGTCGTCGTTGAAGACCGGGCCGATGACCCCTTCGGGCAGCGTCGAGCGCATGTCGCCGATGCGCTTGCGCACCTGGTACCAGGCGTCGCGCACCTCGGCCGGCGGCGAGTGCTCGGCCAGGAACAGCGTCGTCACCGACTCGCCGGGCTTGGTGTAGCTGCGGATGCGGTCGGCGTATGGCACTTCCTGCAGCGTGCGTTCGATCTTGTCGGTGACCTGCTCGGCCACCTGCTCGGCGCTGGCGCCGGGCCAGTACGCCTGCACGACCATCGCCCGGAAGGTGAACGGCGGGTCCTCGTCCTGGCCGAGCTGGAAGTACGCGGCGATGCCGAGCACCATCAGCACGATCATCAGATAGCGCGTCAGCGGTGCGTGATCGAGCGCCCAGCGCGAGATGTTGAAGCGCTCGCGGGCCGGAGCCGGCGCGCCGTCGTGGTTCTGCGGCTCCATCAGCGCTTCGTGTCCTCGTACAGGCGCACCTTCTGGCCGGGAGCGAGCACGTGCACGCCGGCCGTCACGACCACGGCGCCCGGCGCCAGCCCGCCGGTGACGACGACGCTGTTGCCGTCGGTGCCGCCGAGTTCGACCGGCTGCGGCTTGACGGTCATCGTCGTGCGGTCGAGCACCCAGACCGAGGTCTTGCCCTGGACCTGCGCGACCGCGGTCAGCGGCAGCTTGGCGACACCTTGCACCCGCGGCTGCTCGATCAGCACCGACGCGGTCTGCCCGAGCTGGGCGGCGCCGGCACCGACGTCGGCCTTAACGGCGAAGGTGCGTGTCACCGCGTCGGCGGCGGCGGCGACCTCGCGCACCGTCGCCGGCATCGTGTCCTGCCGGCCCCAGAGCCGCACCTGCACGGCGCCCGCCCGGCCGAGCATCGAGCGCATCCGGCCGACCTCGTCCTCGGGCACGGCGAAGACGACGTCACGCGGGCCGTCATGCGCCAGGCGCAGCACCGGCGTGCCGGCGGCCAGCACGGCACCGGGCTCAGCCATCACCGCGGTGACGATGCCGGCGGCACTGGCATGCAGGTCGCTGTAGGCCGCCTGGTTGGACTGCACGCCGGCCTCGGCCCGGGCCTGCTCCAGTTGCGCGCGCGCCGCCTTCAGCGTCGTCTCGCGGCGGTCGAGCTCGGCGGCGCTGATGAAGCCTTGTTCGAAAAGCTCGCGGAAGCGCTTGAAGTCGGCCGCGGCCATCTCGGCATTGACCTGGGCAGAGCGCACCGTCGCCTGGGCGGCGGTCTGCGCCAGGCGCAGATCCTCGGGGTCGAGCTGGGCCAGCAGTTCGCCGGCGGCGACGTGGCGGCCGACCTCGGCCTGACGGCGCACCAGCTTGCCGGCGACACGGAAACCGAGCTGCGACTCGGTGCGCGCCTGGACTTCGGCGGCGTACTCCTGCACGCCGCCGGCGCTGGCTTGCGCCAGCACGACGGTGCGCACCGCACGCACCGGAGCCGGCGGCGCCTCGTGGCGCGAGCAGGCCGCCAGGGCGGCCGCGGCCACCAGAGCCGCCATCGGAACGAGCAGGGAGAATCTCATGCACCGGCTTTAATGACTCGCAGGTCATTAATGTAGGTGCGGGCTCTCGCGGCTGTCAACGCCGGCCCCGCCGCGCGAACGGCCACAATCGCCGCCCGTGAGCGTCGATCACTACGAAAACTTCCCCGTCGCGTCGGTCTTGTGCCCGCCGACGATCCGGCCCGCGGTCGTGGCCATCTACCACTTCGCACGCACGGCAGACGACATCGCGGACGAAGGCGAGGCCCCGGCAGTCGAACGCCATGCGGCCCTTGCCGCCTACCGCGCCGACCTGCGCGCGATCGAACGCGGCGACGCGCCGAGCCCGCGCTGGGCGCCGGTCTTCGGGCCGCTGGCCGCGGTGATGGAGCGCTACGCGCTGCCGCCGATCTGGCTGCACCGGCTGCTCGACGCCTTCGTGCAGGACGTCGACAACCCGGCCTATGCCGACCGCGCGCAGATCCTGCAGTACTGCAGTCGCTCGGCCGACCCGGTCGGCCGCTTGCTGCTCCATCTGTACGACGTGCACGACGCCGAGTCGGAGCGCCGTGCCGATGCGATCTGCACCGGGCTGCAACTGGCGAACTTCTGGCAGGACCTCGGGCTGGACGCGTCGCGCGGCCGCGTCTACCTGCCGCACGACGAGCTGGCCGCCGCCGGCATCACGCTCGACGAGGTGCTGGCGCGCCGCGACACGCCGGCGCTGCGTCGCCTGGTGCGCGAGCTGTGCGCCTGGGCGGAGTCGCTGCTGCGCGACGGTGCGCCGCTGGCGCTGGACGTGCCGGGCCGCGCCGGCTGGGAACTGCGCCTCGTCGTGCAGGGAGGGCTGCGCGTTTTGGAGAGAATCTCGCGCATGGACCATGCGACGATCAGCGCGCGCCCGACGCTGGGCGCCACCGACCTGCCCGCGCTGCTGTGGCGCGCGGCGACGATGCGCCGCCCCCGATGACACCGTCCGAGTACGTGCAGAAGCGGGCCGCCGGCAGCGGCTCGTCGTTCTATTACGCCTTCCTCTTCCTGCCGCCGGCCGAACGGGCCGCGATCACCGCCTTCTACGCCTTCTGCCGCGAGGTCGACGACGTCGTCGACGAGATGCAGGACCCGTCGGTGGCGGCGCAGAAGCTGCAATGGTGGCGGCGCGAGGTCGACGCCGCGTTCGCCGGCCAGCCGACGCACCCGGTGACGCAGGCCCTGATGCCGCTGGCGCCGCAGTTCCGCATCGAAGCCGCGCACCTTCAGGCGGTCATCGAAGGCTGCCAGATGGACCTGGAGCAGACGCGTTTCCTGGACTTCCCGGCGCTGGCGCGCTACTGCCACCTGGTGGCCGGCATCGTCGGCGAGGTCGCGGCCAACATCTTCGGCCGCAGCAGCGAGCAGACCGTGCGCTACGCGCACACGCTGGGCCGCGCGCTGCAGCTGACGAACATCATCCGCGACGTCGGCGACGACGCCCGCCGCGGCCGCATCTACCTGCCGGTCTCGGAGCTGCAGCGCTTCGACGTCAAGGCGCACGAGATCCTGAAGCGCGAATCGCCCTGGGGCTACAGCGAGCGCTTCACGGCGCTGATGCGCTTCCAGGCCGAACGCGCGCACGCCACCTACGACGAGGCGCTGGCGCTACTGCCCGAAGCCGACCGCGCCAAGCAGAAGACCGGGCTGATGATGGCCAACATCTACCGCGCGCTGCTGCGCGAGATCGAGGCCGGCGGCTTCCAGGTGCTGCACCAGCGCACCTCGCTGACGCCGCTGCGCAAGCTGTGGATCGCGGCCCGCACGCACGTGCTGGCGCGGTGACGCGCGTCGCGGTCGTCGGCGCCGGCTGGGCCGGGCTGGCCGCCGCGGTGCGGCTGGTCATGGCCGGCATGCAGGTCACGGTCTACGAGATGGCGCCACGGCCCGGCGGCCGGGCGCGCAGCCTGGCAGGCGATGGCGGCGAGCGGCTGGACAACGGCCAGCACATCCTGATCGGCGCCTATTCGCGCACGCTGGCGCTGATGCGCGACGTCGGCGCCGACCCCGAGCGGCTGCTGGCTCGCGGACCGCTGCTGCTGCGCCGCGCCGACGGCAGCGGCCTGGCCTTGCCGCCGGGTTCGCCGGTGCCGGCCTTCGTGCGCGCGGTGGCTGCGGCGCGCGGCTGGAGCTGGTCCGACAAGCTTTCGCTGCTGAAGACGGCGACCGGCTGGGCGGCACGGGGATTCCGCTGCCCGCCCGAGACGAGCGTCGCGCTGCTGTGCCTCGGCTTGTCGCCTCGCGTTCGTGCCGAGCTGATCGACCCGCTGTGCGTCGCGGCGCTGAACACGCCGGCCGACGAGGCCAGCGGCGCGGTGATGCTGCGGGTGCTGCGCGACGCGCTTTTCGGCGGCACGGGCGCGGCCGACCTGCTGCTGCCGCGCCGGCCGATGTCCGAACTGCTGCCCGAGCCGGCGGCCGCCTGGTTGCAGGCGAACGGGGCCGAACTGCGCTACGCCTCACGGGTCGGCGCGCTGTCGCCAGACGGCGACGGCTGGAACGTCGACGGCGAGCGCCACGACGCCGTCGTCCTGGCCACGACGGCCGTCGAGTCGGCCCGGCTGACGGCTGCGGTGGCGGCGGACTGGAGCACGATCGCCGCGGCCTTGCGCTACGAACCGATCGTCACCGTCTACCTGGACGCCAAGGGGCAGTCGCTGCCGTGGGTGATGACGACGCTGCGCGACGGCCCCCAGGCGCCGGCGCAGTTCGCCTTCGACCACGGCCTGCTCGGCGGCACGCCGGGGCGCTCGGCCTGGGTCGTCAGCGGTGCCCGCCCGTGGACCGACCGCGGCCTGGACGCCTGCGGCGCCGCGGTGCTGGAACAGGCCCGCGCCCTGCTGCCCGCTGCCCGTCTGCATCGCACCGTCGCCGACAAGCGTGCGACCTTCCGCTGCACACCGGGGCTGCACCGGCCGCAGGCGCGCATCGCCGCGCGGCTCTGGGCCGCAGGCGACTACGTCGATGGTCCGTATCCGGCGACGCTGGAAGGCGCGGTGCGCGCCGGCGAAGCCGCTGCCGCCGGGGCGATGGTCGAAGCCGGCGTCACGCGGCGTTCCGGATCCGTCTGATGCACGGCTGCGGTGCCGAAGGCGGCCGGCACGCGCGAGTTCGCCACCGCCTCCCGGCTGCGGTGCACGTCCGCCACGCGCACGCACCGACACGGCGCGCGGCGCCGCAACAACGTGACGCGTTTCTCGATACGCAAACCATCCTTCCGCGATGCAAAATCGGCGCATTGATGTCCGCACGCCGCTTTTCATGACGACCAAGGATCAGCAGACCCCGACCATCCAGGTGCTCGAGCGCACATTCGCGCTGCTCGACATGCTGGCCGCGCACCCGGATCCGGTCTCGCTGAAAGAGATCAGCGAACGCACCGGGCTGCATCCCTCGACCGCGCACCGCATCCTCAACGACCTGACGATCGGCCGCCTGGTCGACCGCCCGCAGGCCGGCAGCTACCGGCTCGGCATGCGGCTGCTCGAACTGGGCAACCTCGTGAAGGCGCGCCTCGACGTGCGCGACGCGGCGCTCGGCCCGATGCGCGAGCTGCACAAGCTGACGCATCAGCCGGTCAACCTGTCGGTGCGCCAGGGCGACGAGATCGTCTACATCGAACGCACCTACAGCGAACGTTCTGGCATGCAGGTCGTGCGCGCCGTCGGCGGTCGCGCGCCGCTGCACCTGACTTCGGTGGGCAAGCTCTTCCTCGCCCACGAAGACCCGCAGCGCGTGCGCACCTACGCCACGCGCACCGGCCTGACCGGCCACACACGCAACAGCATCACCGACGTCGCCCGCCTGGAGCGCGAGCTCGCCGCGGTGCGCGCCCAGGGCAGCGCGCGCGACGACGAGGAGCTGGAACTGGGCGTGCGCTGCATGGCCGCCGGCATCTACGACGACCAGGGCAAGCTGGTCGCGGGGCTCTCGGTGTCGGCGCCGTCCGACCGGCTCGAAGAAGGCTGGCTGGAGAAGGTGCGCACGACCGCGGCGCAGATCTCCGCCGCGCTGGGCTACCGGGGCTGAAACGAAAAAGCCGGCGGGGCACCGCCGGCTTCATTCTTGGATCACGCTCAGTTGCTGAGCGAGGTCGGCTTGACGCCCGACTGCAGCACCGGCGAGCTGTCGCTCGTCAGCCACTTGCGGATGCGCTCGGCGTCGCCGATGCGCGAGTACTTCCCGGCCGAGTCGAGCAGCACCATGATCAGCTTGCGCCCAGCGAGCTGGGCCTGCATCACCAGGCAGCGGCCGGCTTCGGAGATGTAGCCGGTCTTCTGCAGGCCGATGTCCCAGCTCGGGTTGCGCACCAGACCGTTGGTCGTGTGGAACTGGAGCTGACGGCGGCCGACGGCGACGCTGGCGTCGGTCGACGTCGTCAGCTCGCGCAGGATCGGGTGCTGGTAGGCGGCCTTGACGAGCACCGCGAGGTCGCGGGCGCTCGACTGGTTGTCGCTGGACAGCCCAGTCGGCTCGACGTAACGCGTGTCGTGCATGCCCAGCAGCTGGGCCTTGGCGTTCATCGCCTGCACGAACGCCGGCAGGCCACCCGGATAGTGGCGGCCGAGCGCGTTGGCGGCACGGTTCTCGGAAGACATGAGCGCCAGATGCAGCATCTCGCCGCGCGTCAGCTGAGTGCCGACGAGCAGGCGCGAACTGCTGCCCTTCTCGGTGTCGACGTCATCCTGGGTGATCGTCAGCACCTCGTCGAGCGACTGGTGGGCTTCGGTGACGACCAGACCGGTCATCAGCTTGGTGATCGACGCGATCGGCAGCACCGCGTGCGGGTTCTTGCTGAGCAGGATCTGGTCGGTGTCCTGGTCGATGACCAGCGCGACGCTGGACTTCAGGTCCAGCGGGTCGTCGGTACGGTGCAGGCCGTAGATCTGGCCGAACGACGCCTTGGCGGGCTCGACGGCGACGACGACTGCTTTGTGCGGCGCAACCTTGGCGACGGTGCGAGCCGGGACGACCTTGGCGCTGCGCACCGGGGCCTTGCTGCGGGTCTTGGCTGCAGCGGCATTGCGCGCGCTGCCCGACACCGGCTTCTTGCTGGTCTTGGTGGCCTTGGCCTTGGAGCTGGCGGCGGCCGCGTGGGCCGAAAGCGGCAGCGCACCGATCGCGGTGAGAGCTGCCGTCACGAACGCGGCTGCTGCCAGCCGCTTGAAACTACCGAACCAGCTCACTGAATACCTCGGAGAGAATGCGCCAGAGTGTAGATCACTCGAAGAACATGCGCAAGATCAAGAACTTGCGCACGATTCCTCAAGTGAGCATCGCAGGAGCCGTGCCAGGGCCCCTGCGGCGCATGCCCCGAGGCCCTCAGCTTTGCGCCGGGACACGCTCGGCGTTGCTTTGCAGCTTGCTCAACGCCGCAAGGTAGGCCTTCGCCGACGCGACGACGATGTCCGGATCGGAACCCACCCCGTTGACGATGCGCCCGCTGTGCTGCAGACGAACGGTCACTTCGCCCTGGGATTCTGTGCTGCCCGAGGTGATCGCATTGACCGAATAGAGCACCATTTCGGCGCCACTGCAGACCTTCGACTCGATCGCCTTCAGCGTCGCGTCGACCGGGCCGTTGCCCTCGCTCTCGACGCGGTACTCGACGTCGCCGGCCGCGAACGCGATCGTCGCGTGCGGGCGCTCGCCGGTCTCGGACTTCTGCGCCAGCGACAGCAGGCGGTAGTGCTCCTGCACCGCGGTGACGCTCTCGTCGCCGACGAGGGCGATGATGTCCTCGTCGAAGATCTCGCTCTTGCGGTCGGCGAGGTCCTTGAAGCGCGCGAAGGCGGCGTTGATCTCGGCTTCCGACGCCATCTCGATGCCGAGTTCCTGCAGGCGCTGCTTGAACGCGTTGCGGCCCGAGAGCTTGCCGAGCACGATCTTGTTGGCCGTCCAGCCCACGTCCTCGGCACGCATGATCTCGTAGGTGTCGCGCGCCTTCAGCACGCCGTCCTGGTGGATGCCGCTGGCGTGCGCGAAGGCGTTGGCGCCGACGATGGCCTTGTTCGGCTGGACGACGAAGCCGGTGGTCTGGCTGACCATGCGCGAAGCCGGCACGATCTGGTGGGTGTCGATGCCGACCTCGAGCCCGAAGTGGTCGCGGCGCGTCTTCACCGCCATCACGACTTCTTCCAGGCTGCAGTTGCCGGCGCGTTCGCCCAGGCCGTTGATCGTGCATTCGATCTGGCGTGCGCCGCCGATCTTCACGCCGGCCAGCGAGTTGGCCACCGCCATGCCCAGGTTGTTGTGGCAGTGCACCGACCACACCGCCTTGTCGCTGTTGGGCACACGCTCGCGCAGCATGCGAATGAAGTGACCGTAGAGCTCGGGGATCGCATAGCCGACGGTGTCGGGGATGTTGATCGTCGTCGCGCCTTCGGCGATGACGGTCTCGATGACGCGGCAGAGGAACTCGGGGTCCGAGCGGTAGCCGTCTTCCGGGCTGAACTCGATGTCCTCGCAGACGTTGCGCGCGAAACGCACCGCCAGCCGCGCCTGCTCGAGCACCTGCTCGCGCGTCATGCGCAGCTTCTTCTCCATGTGCAGTTCGCTGGTGGCGATGAAGGTGTGGATGCGCGCACGCGCGGCCGGGCGCAGCGCCTCGGCGGCGCGCGAGATGTCGCGGTCGTTGGCGCGCGCCAGAGAGCACACCGTCGACTCGCGCACCGCCTGGGCGATGGCGCGCACGGCCTCGAAGTCACCGTTGCTCGACGCGGCGAAACCGGCCTCGATCACGTCGACACGCAGGCGCTCCAGCTGGCGGGCGATGCGCAGCTTCTCGTCGCGCGTCATCGAGGCGCCGGGAGACTGTTCGCCGTCGCGCAGCGTGGTGTCGAAGATGATGAGCTTGTCGGTCATGGTCGTGCCTTTGCGAGAGGTTGGAGTCGCAAGCAGCTTGGAAGACGGAAATGAAAAACGGCCCGCTGCGTTGCGCTGGCGGGCCGTTGATCGGGAAAGGGACGGACGAAGACGATCAGCGCACCCGCGGTTGCGGTAGCGCTAGCAGAATGAAGGCGTGAATCGTCGTCACGCAACGAATGTAGCACAGCGCCACGCTCACGGATGCAGGCCCTTCTCGTCGGGATCGTCGGTCGACGTCGAGATCACGCTCGCCGGCTGACCCTTGAAGCGCCGCCAGGCGAACACCGCGTAACCCGACAGGCCGTAGAGCACGAAGACGCCGAACAGTACACGCGGCGGGTCCAGCGCGATCAGCGCGATGGCCAGCATCACGGCCACCAGCACGACGAAGGGCACGGTGCGCCGGCCGCCGATGGTCTTGAAGCTGTAGAACGGCGCGTTGGTCACCATCGACAGCCCGGCGTATAGCGTGACTGCGAAGGCCGTCCATTCGAGCCAGGAGATCGAATAGACGTCGCGAAAGCCCGCGTCGTCGAAGACCCAGACCATGCCGATGACCAGTGCCGCCGCAGCCGGGCTGGGCAGGCCCTGGAAAAAACGCCGGTCGACGACGCCGATGTTGACGTTGAAGCGCGCCAGCCGCAGCGCGGCGCCGGCGACGTAGACGAAGGCCGGGATCCAGCCCAGCTTGCCCAGGTCCTTCAGCGCCCAGACGTAGACGATCAGCGCCGGCGCGGCACCGAACGAGACCATGTCCGAGAGGCTGTCCATCTGCTCGCCGAAGGCGCTCTGCGTGCGCGTCATGCGCGCCACGCGGCCGTCCATCGCGTCGAGCACGGCGGCACAGAAGATCGCGATCGCGGCGGCCTCGAAACGGCCGTTGATCGCCATCACGACGCCGTAGAAGCCGGAGAACAGCGCCGCCAGCGTGATCGCATTGGGCAGCACGTAGAGGCCGCGGCGGGGTCGGCGCGCGGGAACGGCGTCGACCTCGGCGTCATCGTCGCCGGGAACCTGGGTATCGTCGGTCATCCGGTCGAGGATAACCGGGGCCGGGGCCGAGCGCGGCCCCGGGGGTTTGAACGACGGCCGCGCGGCCGCCGTTCAAGGCCGCGTCAGTTGCGGCTCTTGTCGACCAGCTTGTTGGCCTTGATCCACGGCATCATCGCGCGCAGCTTCTCGCCGACGACCTCGATCGGGTGCTCGGCGGTCAGGCGGCGGCGCGAGGTCAGCGTCGGGGCGCCGGCCTTGTTCTCGAGGATGAAGCTCTTCGCGTACTCGCCGGTCTGGATGTCCTTGAGCGCCTGACGCATGGCGTTCTTGGTGTCCTCGGTGACGACACGCGGGCCGGTCACGTACTCGCCGTACTCGGCGTTGTTCGAGATCGAGTAGTTCATGTTGCCGATGCCGCCTTCGTAGATCAGGTCGACGATCAGCTTGAGTTCGTGCAGGCACTCGAAGTACGCCATCTCGGGCGCGTAGCCGGCTTCCACCAGCGTCTCGAAGCCGGCCTTGATCAGCTCGACGGTGCCGCCGCAGAGCACGGCCTGTTCGCCGAACAAGTCGGTCTCGGTCTCTTCGCGGAAGCTGGTCTCGATGATGCCGGCCTTGCCGCCGCCGTTGGCCGCGGCGTAGGACAGCGCCAGGTCGCGCGCCTTGCCCGACTTGTCGGCGTGCACGGCGATCAGGTGCGGCACGCCGCCGCCTTGCTTGTAGGTGTTGCGCACCGTGTGGCCCGGGGCCTTGGGCGCGACCATCCAGACGTCGAGGTCGGAACGCGGCACGACCTGGTTGTAGTGCACGTTGAAGCCGTGCGCGAACGCGAGCGACGCGCCTTCACGGATGTTCGGCTCGACGTCGTTGGCGTAGACGCTGGCGATCTGCTCGTCGGGCAGCAGGATCATGACGACATCGGCGGCCTTCACGGCCTCGGCGACCTCGGCGACCTTCAGGCCGGCGGCTTCGGCCTTGGCCCAGCTCGCGCCGCTGCGGCGCAGGCCGACGGTGACCTTGCAGCCGCTGTCGTTCAGGTTCTGGGCGTGGGCGTGGCCTTGCGAGCCGTAGCCGATGATGGTGACGTTCTTGCCCTTGATGAGGCTCAGGTCGGCGTCCTTGTCGTAATAGACCTTCATGGGGTTCTCCGTTCTCTAGTCAGACGCCCGGCCGCGAATGGCCGGGCAGGTTTCCGGGCGATGGGCGGCCACGGGGCCGCCGGGGCGCCGCCTCAGATTCTCAAAATGCGCTCGCCGCGGCCGATGCCGCTGGCGCCGGTGCGCACGGTTTCCAGGATCGCCGCGCGGTCGATCGCGACGAGGAAGGCGTCGAGCTTGGACGAGTCGCCCGTCAGCTCGATCGTGTAGCTCTTCTCGGTGACGTCGATGATGCGGCCGCGGAAGATCTCCGCCATGCGCTTCATCTCCTCGCGCTCCTTGCCGACGGCGCGCACCTTGATGAGCATGAGCTCGCGCTCGACGAAGCTGCCTTCGGTCAGGTCGACGACCTTGACGACCTCGATCAGCCGGTTCAGGTGCTTGGTGATCTGCTCGATGACGTCGTCGCTGCCGGTGGTGACGATCGTCATGCGCGACATCGACGGGTCCTCGGTAGGCGCGACCGTCAGGCTCTCGATGTTGTAGCCGCGCGCCGAGAACAGCGCGACGACACGGGACAGGGCGCCGGCTTCGTTCTCGAGCAGCACCGCGATGATGTGTTTCATGGTCTTCGTCCTGCGTGGATCCTCGAGCCGTCGGCGGTAACCGCCGGCCCTTCACCACGCTGTTCGATCGTTGGGAAGATGCAGTCCGCAGGTGTTGGCGACACCGGCTGCGGCGGCCGGCGGCGGCGCGGTAACGCCGTCGCCGCCGACGCGGCCCGTGCCGGTCACAGGTCTTCGGACTTGAGCTGCATCTCACTGATGCCCTTGCCGGCGTGCACCATCGGCCACACGTTCTCGGTCGGGTCGGTGCGCACGTCGAGGAACACGGTGCGGTCCTTGAGCCGTATCGCCTCCTTCAGCGCACCTTCGACGTCGGCCGGCCGGTCGACGCGCAGGCCGACGTGGCCGTAGGCCTCGGCCAGCTTGACGAAGTCGGGCAGCGCGTCCATGTAGCTGTGCGAGTAGCGGCCGCCGTAGATCAGCTCCTGCCACTGCCGCACCATGCCCAGGTAGCGGTTGTTCAGCGAGACGATCTTCACCGGCGTCTTGTACTGCAGGCAGGTCGACAGCTCCTGGATGCACATCTGGATCGAGCCTTCGCCGGTGATGCAGAAGACGTCCGACTCCGGCTTTGCGAGCTTGATGCCCATCGCGTACGGCAGACCCACGCCCATCGTGCCCAGGCCGCCGGAGTTGATCCAGCGCCGCGGCTCCTCGAAGCCGTAGAACTGCGCCGCCCACATCTGGTGCTGGCCGACGTCGGAGGTGATGTAGGCGTCGCGGCCCCGCGTCAGGCGGGCCAGCGTCTGCACCACCATCTGCGGCTTGATCACGTCGTCGCTCGGCTCGTAGGCCAGGCACTCGCGCTTGCGCCACTCGTTGATCTGGCCCCACCAGGAGGAGATCGCCACGGTGTCCGGGCGCGCGTGCGACTCCTTGATCTGGGCGATCAGCTCCTGCAGCACGTCCTTGACGTCGCCGACGATCGGGATGTCCACGCGCACGCGCTTGGAGATCGACGACGGGTCGATGTCGACGTGGATGATCTTGCGCTCGACCTGGGCGAAGTGCGCCGGGTTGCCGATGACGCGGTCGTCGAAGCGCGCGCCGACGGCCAGCAGCACGTCGCAGTGCTGCATCGTCATGTTGGCTTCGTAGGTGCCGTGCATGCCGAGCATGCCGAGGAACTTCGGGTCGCTGGCGGGGATCGCGCCCAGGCCCATCAGCGTGTTCGTCACCGGGAAGCCGAGCAGGTCGGCCAGTTGGCGCAGTTCGGCGGCGGCTTCGCCGAGCACGACGCCGCCGCCGGTGTAGATGTACGGGCGCTTGGCCTGCAGCAGCAGCTGAACGGCCTTGCGGATCTGGCCGCTGTGGCCCTTGCGCACCGGGTTGTACGAGCGCAGCTCGATGGTCTGCGGGTACTGGAACGGCGCGGTGTTCAGCGACACGTCCTTGGGCACGTCGATCACGACGGGACCCGGGCGGCCGGTGCGCGCGATGTGGAAGGCCTTCTTGATCGTCGAGGCCAGGTCGCGCACGTCCTTGACGAGGAAGTTGTGCTTGACCACCGGGCGCGTGATGCCGACGGTGTCGCACTCCTGGAAGGCGTCCATCCCGATCGCGGCCGTCGGCACCTGACCGGTGATGATGACCATCGGGATCGAGTCCATGTAGGCCGTCGCGATGCCGGTGACGGCATTCGTGACACCCGGACCCGAGGTGACGAGCGCGACGCCGACGTCGCCGGTGGCGCGGGCATAGCCGTCGGCGGCATGCACCGCGGCCTGTTCGTGCCGGACCAGGACGTGCTGGATGCTGTCCTGCTTGTACAGCGCGTCGTAGATGTAGAGAACCGAACCGCCCGGGTAGCCCCAGAGGTACTTGACCCCTTCGGCCTGCAGACTGCGGACGAGGATTTCGGCGCCGTTGAGAACGGCTGGGGGAGAAGACGGTTGTGCCGTAGCGGCACGCTTGACTTCCGCGGCGGAGATGTCCATTTCCGTACCTTTGCGAATTTCTCTGACGAGAATCGATCGGTGCCCCTCCTCGCGCCCTCGTGAGGCGGATTCGGAACTGCGCGCGGTCTGAGAACTGACGTCCGGGTCGGACGAGAGCGAGACCCAAAAGAGCGTTGTGCGAACGTGGATTATGCACCGCCGCCGAGCGCCGCCCCGGCCCGGTGCCTGCGGCGCGGCGGCGTGCATAATTCGGCGCGCCCGAACCCGGGGTGCTGCTCCCCGCAAGCGCGTTGGCATCCGATAAAGAACTTTCCGACTTCCTGAAGAGCGTCGAGCGGCGCGCGTTCAAACGCGCGGCCTTCGCCGTACGCGACGAGGATGCCGCGCTGGACATCGTCCAGGACGCGATGATCCGGCTGGCCGAGAAATATCCCGACCGGCCGGCATCGGAGTTCCCGATGCTTTTCCAGCGCATCCTGTCCAACGCGACGATGGACTGGTTCCGGCGCAAGAAGGTCCGCAACGCGGTCGTCCAGAACCTGTCGGACCTGGAAGGCGACGACGAGGACGGCGATTTCGACCTGCTCGAAACGTTGCAGGCGGTCGAGGACTCGCTGGGCACCGAGAGCGCCGCCGAGGCCGTCTCACGGGACCAGATCTTGCGTCTCATCGAGCATGAAGTGGCCGGCCTGCCCGACCGTCAACGCGAAGCCTTCCTGCTGCGTTACTGGGAGGAGTTCGACGTGGCCGAGACCGCAGCGGCGATGGGGTGTTCCGAAGGTAGCGTGAAGACCCACTGCTCGCGCGCCGTCCATGCCCTGGCCAAGGCCCTTCGACTCAAGGGAATCGCGCCATGACTCAAACCAGCTTCACCGACGCGGACGTCCTGCGCGCACGCATTGCGGCGCGCATCGCTGCCGGCTTGACCGAGCGAGCCGACGATCTGCCCCACGACATCTCCGAGCGCCTTCGCATCGCTCGCGAGCAGGCCTTGACACGCGCCCGCGCCGTGCGCCGGGAGGCGGCTGCCGCCGGCACCGTCGTCGCCGTTTCCGGCGGTGCCGCCGTGCGCAGCGGGCCGCCGTGGTGGCAGCGGCTGGCCGTCGCGCTGCCGCTCGTCATGCTGGTCGCCGGCCTGGTGATGATCCGCGAGCACGACCAGCGCGAGCAGGTCATGGCCGCCGCCGACGTCGATTCCGTGCTGCTGGCCGACGACCTGCCGCCTGCCGCCTATTCCGACCCCGGGTTCGCCGAGTACCTGAAGACGCAGCAGCCGTGAACCTTCGCCCGGCCGTCATCGCCGCCGTCGTGATCGCGGCCGTGCTCGCCACGGCCGCGCCTGTGTTCGCAGCGGAGTCGGAGCCGACCTGGAGCCAGCTCTCGCCGGCCCAGCGCCGCGCCCTCGCGCCGCTGCAGCAGGACTGGCCGAACATCGGCGCCGCCGGCAAGGAGCGCTGGCTGAGCGTCGCCGCACGTTTCCCCAAGCTGAGCCAGGCCGAGCGTCAGCGCGTGCAGGAACGCATGGCCGCCTGGACGCAGATGTCGCCGACCGACCGCGCCCGCGCGCGGCTGCAGTTCCAGCAGGCGCGCCAGTTCTCGCCCGAAGACCGCCAGGCGCGCTGGGAGGCCTACCAGGCCCTGCCCGACGATCAGCGCAAACAACTCGCCGAACGCGCCAAGCCGCCCAAGCGCGCCGCCTCCCGCGTGCGCGACGACGAGGACGACGACGACGGCAAGCCCAAGCGCAACATCGTCGCGACGCCGCGCCCGCCGGCTCCCAAGGCGGTGGCGCCGGCCGTCATCCAGGCCGCACCGGGGGCGACGACGACGCTGATCAACACGCAGCCTTCCTCGCCGGCACACCACCAGTCCGGCATGCCCAAGATCATCGCCACCGACGGATTCGTCAACCCGGTCACGCTGCTGCCCCGTCGCGGACCGCAGGGCGCTGCGGTACGCTCGCAGGCTGCTTCGGAACCGCGCTGACCCGTCTCGATGATCGTCCTGCCTCCCGCCGAGGGTGAACACCACACCCCGGCGCTGATCCGCCGTCTCGCCTGCTTCGTCTACGAAGGCATCCTGCTCTTCGGCGTCGTCATGGCCGCCGGGCTCGTCTATTCGCTCGCCACCAACCAGCGCAGCGCCCACCAGGGCCAGCTCGGCCTGCAGGTGTTCCTGTTCTTCGTCTTCGGCCTGTACTTCGTCTGGTTCTGGAGCCGCACCGGCCAGACGCTGGCGATGCAGACCTGGCAGATCCGCCTGGTGCAGCGCGACGGGAAGCCGGTGTCGCTGGCACGCGCCGTGGGGCGCTACCTCGTCTGCTGGATCTGGTTCCTGCCCTGGCTGGCGATCGCCCATTTCGCCGAGCTGCAGGGCAACGGCCAGGTCTTCGGCCTGCTGATGCTGGGCGTCGTGCTCTGGGCAGCGCTCTCGCGCCTGCATCCCGATCGCCAGTTCTGGCACGACGCCTGGTGCGGCACGCGCCTGATCGCCTGGCGCTCCAAACCGAAGGACTGAGGCCGTGAACCCGAGCAGCCCGCCGCCGCCGCTGGAGCGGCGCCACGAAGCGGCCCCCAATCCGCACAAGGGCCGGACCGGTCTCGACCGCATCCTGCGTGCCACCGGCTATTCCGCCGCCGGGCTGTCGGCCGCGTTCCGCGGCGAGAGCGCGTTCCGGCAGGAGGTCTTCGCCGCCGTCGTGATGCTGCCGGCGGCGTTCTGGCTCGGCCGCAGCTGGGTCGAGATCGCGCTGCTGGCCGGCAGCGTCGTGCTGGTCCTGATCGTCGAGCTGCTGAACTCGGCGATCGAGGCCGTCGTCGACCGTGTCGGCCTGGAACTGCACGAGCTGTCCAAACGCGCCAAGGACCTGGGCAGCGCCGCGGTGATGCTGTCGCTGGTGCTCGCCGGGGCGATCTGGCTGGGCGCGCTCTGGCAGCGTTTCGCCTGAGACAATCGGCGCGATGAACTCCATCGCGCCTCCCCCGCCCTTCACCGTCTGCGTCTACTGCGGCTCGCGCCACGGCCAGCGCGCCGCCTACACCGAAGCCGCCCGCGTGCTCGGCCGTTCGATCGGCAAGCGCGGCTGGCAACTCGTCTACGGTGGCGGCAAGGTCGGCCTGATGGGCGAGGTCGCCGACGCGGTGCTGGCCGCCGGCGGGCGTGTGGTCGGCGTGATCCCCGAGTCGCTGATGAAGCGCGAGGTCGGCCATCGTGGTCTGACCGAACTGCACGTCGTGCCGACGATGCACAAGCGCAAGCAAATGATGGCCGAGCGCGCCGACGCCTTCATCGCGCTGCCGGGCGGCATCGGCACGCTGGAAGAACTGTTCGAGGTCTGGACCTGGCGCCAGCTCGGCTACCACGACCAGCCGATCGGCCTGCTCGACGTCGACGGCTTCTACGAGGGCCTGCTGGCCTTCATGCGCCGCACCGTCGAGGAGGGTTTCCTGTCGGAGGCCCAGCAGGCGGTGCTGCAGGTCGAACGTGACCCGCTGGCGCTGCTCGACCGCCTGGCGGCGCTGGCCCACCAGGCCGGGGGCCCGGACCACTTCGGCCGCATCTGAGGCTGGAATGAAAACGGGGCGCCGCTCGCGCGGGGCCCCGTCGTCCTGGACAGAAACCGGCCGCGGCCGGCACGGCCTCAGACCGCCGATTCGTCGGTCTCGCCGGTGCGGATGCGCACCACCTGGTCGACCGACGTGACGAAGATCTTGCCGTCGCCGATCTTGCCGGTCTTGGCGGCCTTGACGATGGCGTCGATGCAGCGGTCGACGTCGTCGTCCTTGACGACGACCTCGATCTTCACCTTGGGCAGGAAGTCGACGACGTACTCGGCGCCGCGGTAGAGCTCGGTGTGGCCCTTCTGGCGGCCGAAGCCCTTGACTTCGGTGACGGTCAGACCCGAGACGCCGACCTCGCCCAGTGCTTCGCGGACTTCTTCGAGCTTGAACGGCTTGATGACGGCGGTGATCTGCTTCATGCGGGGAACTCCGGGAAAAGACGTTGGACTGACGGGAATTTAAGCACGGAACTTCGACGTGATGGGGTAACGCCAGTCGCGCCCGAACGCCCGATGGGTGATGCGGATGCCGACCGGCGACTGACGCCGCTTGTACTCGTTGATCTTGATGAGCCGGGTGACACGCTCGACGTCGGCGCGCTCGAAGCCGGCGGCGACGATCTGCTCGACGCTCTGGTCGTCTTCCATGTAGCGCGCCAGGATCGCGTCGAGCACCTCGTAGGGCGGCAGGCTGTCCTGGTCGGTCTGGTCCGGGCGCAGTTCGGCCGAGGGCGGGCGCGTGATGATGCGTTGCGGGATGACCTCGCCACCCTGCGTGTTGCGCCAGTTCGCCAGACGGTAGACCAGGGTCTTGGCGACGTCCTTGATGACCGCGAAACCGCCGGCCATGTCGCCGTAAAGCGTGCAGTAGCCGGTCGCCATCTCGCTCTTGTTGCCGGTGGTCAGCACGATCGCGCCGGTCTTGTTCGACAGCGCCATCAACAGCGTACCGCGGATGCGCGCCTGCAGGTTCTCTTCGGTCGTGTCCTCGGCCAGGCCGGCGAACTGCGGCGCCAGCGCGGTGCGGAAGGCGTCGAACATCGGCGCGATGTCGATCTCGTCGTAACGCACGCCCAGGCGGGCGGCCATGTCGCGCGCGTCGATCCAGGAGATGTCGGCGGTGTACGGCGAAGGCATCATCACCGCACGCACCTTGTCGGCGCCGAGCGCGTCGACGGCGACGGCCAGCACCAGCGCCGAGTCGATGCCGCCGGACAGGCCGATGATCGCGCCCGGGAAACCGTTCTTGCCGAGGTAGTCGCGCACGCCGGTGACGAGCGCGTCCCAGGCCTGGCGGTCGAGGTCCGGCGCTACGGCGACCGGGCCGCTGGGGCGGCCGTCGGCGTCGAGGTCGACGAGCAGCAGTTCCTCGGCGAAGGTCGCGGCACGCGCCCTCACCTCGCCCGAGGCGTCGAGCGCGAACGAAGCGCCGTCGAAGACGACTTCGTCCTGGCCGCCGACCAGATGCGAGAACAGCAGCGGCAGGCCGACGTCGCGCGCGCGCTCGGCCATGCGGGCCTGGCGCTCCTCGGCCTTGCCGAGGTGGAACGGCGAGGCGTTGAGCACGCACAGCACCTGGGCGCCGGCATCGCGCGCCAGGCGCGCGGGCTCGTCGAACCAGGCGTCCTCGCAGACGACGACGCCGAAGCGCAGGCCTTCGCAGTCGAAGACCAGCGGCGGCAGGCCGGCGTCGCGGCCGGAGGCGAAGTAGCGGCGCTCGTCGAAGACCTGGTAGTTGGGCAGCTCGCGCTTGCAGTAGGTCGCCCGGACCTGTCCCCGCGCCAGCAGCGAGGCCGCGTTGTAGCGCTGCTGCACCGTCACGGACTTGGTCCTAAGATCGCCGCGCTCGCCGAACTGGTGCGGGTGCCCGACGACCAGATGCAGCCCTTCGCAGTCCCGCAAAGCCTCGGCCAACGCCACCAGCGCGTCGGCGCAAGCCTGCATGAAGGCCGGGCGCAGCAGCAGGTCCTCGGGCGGGTAGCCGGTCAGCGCCAGCTCGGGGGCCAGCACCAGGCGCGCACCCTGCGCGTAGGCGCGGCGCGCGGCGTCTTCGAGGCGACGGGAGTTGCCGGCGAGATCACCGACGACGGCGTTGAACTGGGCCAGCGCGACCTTCATCGACGGCTCCGCTGAATGTCACGAGGGCTCACGGGAACGGATTATCACATCGGGGTGGAGACCGACCCGAGGCGTCTGGACGCACGGGCCTGGAACACGCTGCTGGCGAACCAGCCTGCGCCGACGCCTTTCCTGCGTCACGAGTACCTCGCGGCGCTGCACGAGTCGGCAAGCGCGGTTCCCGCGACCGGCTGGACACCACGTTTCGTGACGCTGCACGACGCCGCCGGCGAGCTCGCAGCCGCCGCGCCGCTGTACCTGAAGACCCATTCCTGGGGCGAGTACGTCTTCGACTGGGCCTGGGCCGACGCCTACCGCCGCCACGGTCTGCGCTACTACCCCAAGCTGCTGGGCGCGGTGCCGTTCACGCCGGTACCGGGCACGCGGCTGATGGCACGCGACGACGTGGCGCGCGACGCCCTGGTGGCGACGATCCGCGACTTCGCCGACGAGGCCGGCCTGTCCTCGGCCCACGTGCTCTACGTCGACGAAGCCGACCGCGCGGCCTTCGAGCGCGCCGGCTGGATGCTGCGCGAGAACCTGCAGTTCCACTGGACGCGCGACGAGGCTGCCCCCGCAACCGACTTCGACGCCCTGCTCGCCCGGCTGCAGCGCGACAAGCGCAAGAAGATCCAGCAGGAACGCCGCCGCGTCGCCGAGCTCGGCGTCGAGTTCAGCGTGCACGAGGGCGAGGCCATCGACACCTGGCTGTGGGACTTCTTCCATCGCTGCTACACGCTGACCTATGCGGCGCACCAGTCCACGCCCTACCTGACCCGCGACTTCTTCGCCCGCATGCAGGCGACGATGGCGCAGCACTGGCTGATGTTCGTCGGCCGGCGCGGGGGCCGGCCGGTCGCGGCCTCGCTGGTGGCGATCGACCGCGCCAGCGGCGCGGCCTGGGGCCGGTACTGGGGCGCGGTCGAGCCCCTGCCCTTCGTGCACTTCGAGGCCTGCTACTACCAGCCGCTGGCCTGGTGCCTGGCCAACGGCTTCGGGCGCTTCGAAGGCGGCGCCCAAGGCGAGCACAAGATGGCGCGCGGCCTGATGCCGGTGCGCACGAGCTCGGCGCACTGGCTGCGCGACCCGCGTTTCGCCGGCGCGGTGGCCGAGTTCCTTGCCCGCGAAGGCGAGGGCGTGGCGGCCTGGGAGGACGAGCTGCGCGAGCGCAGCCCGTTCCGGCGAGCACCGAGCGGCAGCTGATGCCGCCGCGGCGGGCGCTCAGGCGCCCGCGCGTTCCTTGGTCCAGTTGGCCATGCCGGTGCGCACTTCGGCCTTTGCCGCGTCCGGGCCTTCCCAGCCCAGCACCTTGACCCACTTGCCTTGCTCGAGGTCCTTGTAGTGCTCGAAGAAGTGCTGGATCGCCTTCAGGCGCGCCGGATTCAGGTCCTCGGGCTTCTGCCAGGACGAGTACAGCGACAGGATCTTGGTCGTCGGCACGGCCAGCAGCTTGTTGTCGCCGCCGGCTTCGTCGTCCATCTTCAGCATGCCGATCGGGCGGCAGGTGACGACCACGCCGGGGATCAGCGGCACCGGGGTGATGACGAGCACGTCGACGGGGTCGCCGTCGTCGGCCAGCGTGTTGGGCACGTAGCCGTAGTTGCACGGGTAGTGCATCGCCGTGCTCATGAAGCGGTCGACGAACAGCGCCCCGGAGTCGTGGTCGACCTCGTACTTGATCGGGTCGCCGTTCATCGGAATCTCGATGATGACGTTGAACTCGTCGGGCGCCTTGGCGCCAGGGGTCACGTTGTGCAGGCTCATGCAGCGGTCTCGGGCAAGAGGAGAGAAGAGAGAGGAGAGCGAGAGAAAGATCGGGGCGCGATTCTAGGCGCCACGCTTGCCCTCGCCTGACGCGCGGGCGCCTTGACCCGGCTCATCCGGCCACTCGGACATAGGAAAACCCCGAACCGAGCGTGATAGCCTTCACATAGCATGCCGCGCCAGCCGACCCGAAGCGCCCGGGCGGCGTGCGAGAGATAGAGAGAGAAGAGACTAGACCCGAACGAGAGGAAGGAGCTCTTTCCATGACGACAAGTTTGGCGCTGTACATAGCGCTGGGGTGTGGCCTGGCGGCCGTGCTCTACGGATTCATCCAGCGGGGATGGATCCTCTCCCAGGACGCCGGCAATGCACGCATGCAGGAAATCTCCGGCGCCATCCAGCAAGGCGCTGCGGCGTACCTGGCGAGGCAATACAAGACAATTGCCATCGTCGGCGCGGTCCTCGCGATCTTGATCTTCTTCTTCCTCGGCGGCCTTACGGCCGCCGGGTTCGTTTTGGGGGCCGTACTTTCGGGTGCCTGCGGCTTCATCGGCATGAACGTCTCGGTGCGCGCCAACGTGCGCACCGCGCAGGCGGCCACCAAAGGCATCGGCCCGGCACTCGACGTCGCGTTCAAGGGCGGTGCGATCACCGGCATGCTCGTCGTCGGCCTCGGGCTGCTGGGCGTGTCGCTCTTCTTCTGGCTGCTCAGCGGCGGCCAGCACGCCGACTCGGCGACGCTCAAGCCCCTGCTCGGCCTGGCCTTCGGCTCCTCGCTGATCTCGATCTTCGCGCGCCTGGGCGGCGGCATCTTCACCAAGGGTGCCGACGTCGGCGCCGACCTGGTCGGAAAGGTCGAAGCCGGCATCCCCGAGGACGATCCGCGCAACCCGGCGGTGATCGCCGACAACGTCGGCGACAACGTCGGCGACTGCGCCGGCATGGCTGCCGACCTGTTCGAGACCTACGCCGTGACGCTGATCGCGGCGATGGCGCTGGGTGCGCTGCTGCTGCCCAACGCGGCGCTGGCCGCAGCGGTCTATCCGCTGGTGCTGGGCGGCGTGTCGATCATCGCCTCGATCATCGGCTGCGCCTTCGTCAAGGCCAGCCCGGGCATGAAGAACGTGATGCCGGCCCTGTACAAGGGGCTGATCGTCGCCGGCGCGATCTCGCTGGTGTTCTTCTTCTTCGTCACGCGCCTGGTGATGCCCGACGACGCGCTCGGCGCCAGCACGCAGATGCGGCTGTTCGGCGCCTGCGTCGTCGGCCTGGTGCTGACGGCGGCGATGGTCTGGATCACCGAGTACTACACCGGCACGCAGTTCAAGCCGGTGCAGCACGTCGCGCAGGCCTCGACCACCGGCCACGGCACGAACATCATCGCCGGCCTGGGCGTCAGCATGAAGTCCACCGCCTGGCCGGTGATCTTCGTCTGCCTGGCGATCTACAGCGCCTACGCGCTCGCCGGCCTGTACGGCATCGCGATCGCCGCTACCTCCATGCTCAGCATGGCCGGCATCGTCGTCGCGCTCGACGCCTACGGTCCGATCACCGACAACGCCGGCGGCATCGCCGAGATGTCGGGCCTGCCCGACAGCGTGCGCGACATCACCGACCCGCTGGACGCCGTCGGCAACACGACCAAGGCCGTGACCAAAGGCTACGCGATCGGCTCGGCCGGCCTCGCCGCGCTGGTGCTGTTCGCCGACTACACCCACGCGCTGGAAGCGCGCGGCATGTCGCTGGCCTTCGACCTCAGCGACCACCGCGTCATCGTCGGCCTGTTCATCGGCGGCCTGATCCCCTACCTCTTCGCGTCGATGGCGATGGAAGCCGTCGGCCGTGCCGCCGGTTCGGTAGTGGTCGAGGTGCGGCGCCAGTTCCGCGACATCAAGGGCATCATGGAAGGCACCGCGAAGCCGGAGTACGGCACCGCGGTCGACATGCTGACCACGGCGGCGATCAAGGAAATGATCGTGCCGTCGCTGCTGCCGGTCGTGGCGCCGATCCTGGTCGGCATGCTGCTCGGCCCGGCGGCGCTGGGCGGCCTGCTGATGGGCACCATCGTCACCGGCATCTTCGTCGGCATCTCGATGTGCACCGGCGGCGGCGCCTGGGACAACGCCAAGAAGCTGATCGAGGAAGGCTTCAAGGACGCCAACGGCACCCTGCACAAGAAGGGCAGCGAGGCGCACAAGGCGGCCGTGACCGGCGACACCGTCGGCGACCCCTACAAGGACACCGCCGGCCCGGCCGTCAACCCGCTGATCAAGATCATCAACATCGTCGCGCTGCTGATCGTGCCGCTGCTGCCGCTGGCCAGCAATCCGGCCAAGGCCACGCACGCCGAGCCGGCCGCCGTGGTGCAGCCGGCCGAGACCGCGCCGGCGATGCCGGCGGCGCCGATGGCCGAGCCTTCGGCACCGGCCGCGTCGCAGTAAGCTCTCGTCCTTTCCCGCACGTGCCGGCGCCCTCGGGGCGCCGGCCTTTTTCCCGATGTCCGAAAAGCCTCCCGAGGTCGCCCCCGAGCTGCCGCGCTATCGCCCGATCCCGCGCCGGCGCCGGCTGCTGATCGTCGCGCTGGCGATCGCCACGGCAATCACGGTCGTGTCGATGCTGCTGGACCCGCCGGGCCGCCCCGAGCACCCGCGCGACGCGCAGGTGCGCGAATGCCCGACCGGCCGCGGCGTGAACTGCGTCGGCGGCACGGCCCAGGTGCTGCTGGTGGCACCCGACGCGCCGAGCGGCGCCGCGTCGGCCGCGCGCTGAGGCGCTGCGTGTTCCAGGTCACCGACGCGGTTGGCGCGACGGTGTGCAATGCAGGGCTCAGACGACGCGACGCCCGATGACCGACAAGCGCCCTCCCCGCACCGCCTCCGTCCCCCAGGGCCGCACGCGCCGGCTGCTGCATTTCGGCCGCGCCGTCGGCGAACTGGCGGCCGGCGCCGCCGCCGAGGGCCTGTCGCGGCTGGCACGCGGCCAGGTGCCCAAGGCCTCGGCGATGATGCTGACGCCGGCCAACGCGCGCCGGCTCGCCAACCGGCTGTCGCGGCTGCGCGGCGCGGCGATGAAGTTCGGCCAGCTGATGTCGATGGACGGCCACGGCGTGCTGCCGCCCGAGTTCGCCGAACTGCTGGGCACGCTGCGCGACCGCGCCCACGTGATGCCGGCCTCGCAGCTGGCCGAGGTGCTGGAGCAGGAGTACGGCGTCGGCTGGCACCGGCGCTTCCGCCAGTTCAGCTTCGAGCCGGTCGCCGCGGCCTCGATCGGCCAGGTGCACCGCGCGACGACGCACGACGGCCGCGTGCTGGCGCTGAAGATCCAGTACCCCGGCGTGCGCGAGAGCATCGACAGCGACGTCGCCAACCTCGCGCTGCTGGCGAAGACGCCGGGCCTCGTGCCCTCGGGGCTGGACCCGGCGCCGCTGTTCGAACGTGTGCGTCGCGTGCTGCACCAGGAAACCGACTACGTCGCCGAGGCGCGCGCACTCGAGGAGTACCGAGAACGGCTCGGTGACGACGAGCTCTTCGTCGTGCCCGAGGTCGACGCCGAGCATTCGACCGGGCGCATCCTGGCGACCAGCTTCCAGCCCGGCGACACGATCGACCACCTCGCTGCGCCGGGCGTGCCGCAAGCCCACCGCGACCGCGTCGCCGAGGCGCTGTGCCACCTGGTCGTGCGCGAGATCTTCGAGCTGCGCCTGGTGCAGACCGACCCGAACTTCGCCAACTACCTCTACGACCCCGAAACGCGCCGGGTCGCGCTGCTGGACTTCGGCGCAACGCAGACCGTGAGCCTGCAGCGTGTCGAGCACCTGCGCGCCCTGGGCCGCGCGATGCGCGATCAGGACGCCGAGGCGATGACGCGCGCCGCGCGCCGCGCCGGTTTCATCGCCGAGACCGACCCGCCCGAGCAGGCGCGCGGCGTCGTTCAGCTGATCCTGACGATCGGCGAGCCGCTGGCCCACGACCGGCCGTTCGACTTCGCGCGTTCGGACCTGTTCAAGCGCAGCTTCGAGGCCGGCCGCGAGCAGTTCTTCGGCGACGGCTTCTCGCACGCGCCGCCGCCGGACCTGGTGTTCCTGCAACGCAAGATGGTCGGCGTGTTCATGCTGTGCACGCGGCTGAAGGCGCGCGTGAATCTGGCGCGCCTGTTCGGCGCCCAGCTCTAGCTCAGGCGAAGACGCGCCGGCGCATGCCCAGCCACTCGTTGCCCGCCAGCGCGGCGAGCACGAGCAGGCCGCCGACCAGCACGGCTATGTCGGGCGATTCGCCGGCGCCCAGCCAGGCCCAGGTGACGCCGAAGATCACCTCCAGCAGCCCGAGAAGCGACATCTCGGCCGCCGGCAGCACGCGCGACAGCGCGACCGCGATCAGGCAGGGCACGGCGAGCTGCACCGAGCCCAGCAGCGCGAGCAGGCCGAGATCGTGCGCCGAGGCCTGGAACGGCATCGCCAGCGGCAGCGTCGCCAGCGCCGACAGCGTCGCGCCGATCAGCACCGCCGGCAGCATGTCGGTCGAGCGGTCGTCGCGGCGCGACTGCAGGAGGGTCCAGTTGACCGCCGCCGACACCGGCACGGCCAGCGCCACCATCGTGCCGAGCACGTGGCGTGTATCGCCGCTCAGCTGCTGGCCGTACATCCAGGCGATGCCGGCGCCGGCGATGCCGATCGCGCCCCAGGTGCGCGCCGGCAGCCGGTGGCCGAGTGCCAGCCGCGCCAGCAGCGCGGTGATCAGCGGCCCGAGCGCCATCGTCACGAGCACGTTGGCCACCGTCGTCAGCGTCAGCGCGACCATGAACGAGGTGTACATCGCGGCCCAGCCCAGGCCCGAGAACCAGACGATGCGCCCGCCGTCGCGGATCGCGCGCACGATCTGCGCCGGCCCGCGCAGCCACGACAGCAGCGCCAGCAGCGCCAGCGCGTTGAAGCCACTGCGCCAGAACGTGACCTCGAAACTGCGCGCCGCCTCGAGCTGCCGCGTGACCACCCCCGCGATGCTCCACAGGAAGGTCACGAGGATCATCAGCAGGACGGCGTTGCGGCGTGTCACGGCAGAAGGAGAAGAGCGAATGCCCCACAGAGGCTCGCGCAGCGAGCCGGGCAACTATCTAGCTAGAGCCCGCCTCTCGGAGGGGGGCTGGGGGGAGCGGTGCGGAAGAACGGAACGCGGGCGGCGCACGCCGCCAGCGTTCAGCTACCTTCGCGAGACGCACGCTTGCGATCGTGCTCCTTCAGATGGCGCTTGCGGATCCGGATGCTCTTCGGGGTGATCTCGACCAGCTCGTCATCCTCGATGAACTCGACCGCGTACTCCAGCGTCAGCTCGATCGGCGGCGTGATCTTGATCGCGTCTTCCTTGCCGGACACGCGGAAGTTCGTCAGCTGCTTGGTACGCGTGGCGTTGACGACGAGGTCGTTGTCGCGACTGTGGATGCCGACGATCATGCCTTCGTAGGTCGGGTCGCCCGGCTTGACGAACATGCGGCCGCGGTCGTCGAGCTTGCCCAGCGCGTAGGTGATGATCTCGCCGTCGTCCATGCTGATCAGCACGCCGTTCTTGCGCCCGGCGATCTCGCCCTTGTAGGCCTCGTAGCCGTCGAAGATGTTGCTGATCAGGCCGGTGCCGCGCGTCAGGTTCATGAACTCGTTGGAGAAGCCGATCAGGCCGCGCGCCGGGATGCGGTACTCCAGACGCACGCGGCCACGGCCGTCGACTTCCATGTTGGCCAGTTCGCCCTTGCGCTCGCCCAGGGCCTGCATGACGCCGCCCTGATGCTGGTCCTCGACGTCGACCGTCACCAGCTCGATCGGCTCCTGGCGCTCGCCGCCGTCGTCGTGGAAGACGACACGCGGCTTGCTGACCGCCAGCTCGTAGCCTTCGCGGCGCATGTTCTCCAGCAGGATCGTCAGGTGCAGTTCGCCGCGGCCGGAGACCTCGAAGATGCCGTCTTCGCCCGACTCCTTGACACGCAGCGCGACGTTGCTCTGCAGTTCCTTCTGCAGGCGGTCCCAGATCTGGCGGCTGGTGACGTACTTGCCTTCGCGGCCGGCCAGCGGGCTCGTGTTGACGCAGAAGTTCATCGTCAGCGTCGGCTCGTCGACGCTCAGCATCTTCAGCGGCTGCGGGTTGGCCGGGTCGGTCAGCGTGACGCCGATGGCCACGTCCTCGATGCCGTTGACGAGCACGATGTCGCCCGGGCCGGCTTCGTCGGCCATCACGCGGTTCAGGCCCTCGAACTTCAGCACCTGGTTGATGCGGCCCTTGTAGGCGCGGCCGTCCGGGCCTTCCATCACCAGCACGTCCTGCGCCGGCTTCAGCGTGCCGCTGTTGACGCGGCCGACGCCGATGCGGCCGACGAAGGTCGAGTAGTCCAGCGAGGAGATCTGCAGCTGCAGCGGCGCTTCGGCCGAGCCTTCGTGCGCCGGCACGTGCTTCAGGATGGTCTCGAACAGCGGCGCCATGTCGGTGCCCCAGGCTTCACCCGGTGCGCCTTCTTCCAGCGCCGCCCAGCCGTTCAGGCCCGAGGCGTAGACCACCGGGAAGTCGAGCTGCTCGTCGGTGGCGCCGAGCTTGTCGAACAGGTCGAACGCGGCGTTGATGACGTAGTCGGGGCGCGAGCCCGGCTTGTCGACCTTGTTGACGACGACGATGGGCTTCAGGCCCAGCGCCAGCGCCTTCTTGGTCACGAAGCGCGTCTGCGGCATCGGGCCTTCCTGGGCGTCGATCAGCAGCACGACGCCGTCGACCATCGACAGCGCGCGCTCGACTTCGCCGCCGAAGTCCGCGTGCCCCGGGGTGTCGACGATGTTGATGTGCGTGTCCTTCCAGCGCACGGCACAGTTCTTCGCCAGGATCGTGATCCCGCGTTCGCGTTCGATGTCGTTGCTGTCCATCACGCGTTCGGCGATCTTCTCGTTGTCACGGAAGGTGCCGCTCTGGCGCAGGAGCTGGTCGACGAGCGTGGTCTTGCCGTGGTCGACGTGGGCGATGATGGCGATGTTGCGGATCGGCTGGGTCATGTCAGGCCTCGGCCTCGGCGGGCGTGGCGGAAGTGAGTGGGGCGGAAACGCCGAGCTGCGACGCCACTTCGGGCGGGCTCAGCAGGCGGTCGGCGATGAGTTCGCCGCGGGTGACGTGGGCGCTGCCGAGAAAGGCGCGCGGATCGGGACCGTAGACGCGCACGGCGTCGGCATCTGGGTGTTCGGTGCGGCGGCGCTGGCCGCTGAGGAAACGACCGGCGTCGTCCTCGCCCAGGCGCAGCGCGGGCCAGTCGGCGACGAGGCAGTCCACCGGTCGCAGCAGCGACGCGCGCGCCTCGGGCGCGAGTGCCTCGAGCTCGGCGATCGTCACCGCGCCCTGCAGCGACAGCGCACCGCTGGCGGTGCGGCGCAGCGCCGACAGGTGCGCGCCGCAGCCCAGCGCGCGGCCGATGTCCTCGGCCAGCGTGCGCACGTAGGTGCCCTTGCTGCACTCGACGTCGAGCACCAGCGTCGGCGAGGTCCAGTCGAGCACGGCGAGCGATCGGATCGTCACGCGGCGCGGCTCGCGCTCGACCTCGACACCCTGGCGCGCGTACTCGTAGAGCGCGCGGCCCTGGTGCTTGAGCGCCGAGTGCATCGGCGGCAGCTGGTCGATCTCGCCGACGAAACGCGCCAGCACGGCGTCGATCGCGGCGCGGTCGCAGTCGACCGGGCGCTCGTCGACGACTTCGCCTTCGAGGTCGCCGGTGCTCGTCGTGCGGCCCAGGTGCAGCGTCGCGGTGTAGCGCTTGTCGGCGTCCAGGCTGGCCTGCAAGAACTTGGTCGCGGCGCCGAAACACAGCGGCAGCAGCCCGGTGGCCAGCGGGTCCAGCGTGCCGGTGTGGCCGCCCTTCTCCGCGCGCAGGATGCCTTTGGCCTTCTGCAGCGCGTCGTTGCTCGTCCAGCCGATCGGCTTGTCGAGCAGCAGCACGCCGTGCAGGGCACGGCGCGGCAGGCGGGGCGGACGGGCGTTGCTCATCGCGGCGGGCTCAGTCGTCCTTGGCCCGGGTGGCGTTGGCCTTGGCGATCAGCGCCGACAGGTCGGCCGCGCGTTCGGTCGTGCGGTCGAAATGGAAATGCAGCGTCGGTACGGTGTGGATCGCCAGGCGCTTGAACAGGCCGTTGCGCAGGAAGCCGGCGGCCTCGTTCAACGCCGTGGCGCTGTCCTCGGCGCTGCCGACCAGGACCGAGAAATAGACCTGCGCGTGCGCGTAGTCGGGCGAGACCTCGACGCTGTTGATCGTGACCATGCCGATGCGCGGGTCCTTCAGCTCGCGGATCAGCTCGGCCAGATCGCGCTGGATCTGGTCGGCGACGCGGAAGCTGCGGTTGACGGGGGCTTTCTTGTGACGCATCGGGATGCTCCAAAAAACACGCGACCCCGCCAAGGCGGGGCCGCTCGAGATCAAGGTCGGGGCGCACTCGCCCGGCATTGCGGCCGGGCGGGAGCGAAGGGACTCACAGGGTCCGGGCCACTTCCTTGACTTCGAAGACTTCGAGCTGGTCGCCTTCGCGGATGTCGTTGTAGTTCTTCAGCTTGATGCCGCACTCGAAGCCTTCCTTGACTTCGCGGACATCGTCCTTCATGCGCTTCAGCGACTCGATCTCGCCGGTGTAGACCACGACGTTGTCGCGCAGCAGGCGGAAGCGTGCGTTGCGGGTCACCTGGCCGGCGGTGATCATGCAGCCGGCCACCGTGCCGATCTTGCTGGCCACGAAGACCTGGCGGATCTCGGCCATGCCGATGACTTCCTCGCGCTGCTCCGGCGCCAGCATGCCCGCCATCGCCGCCTTCACCTCGTCGACCGCGTCGTAGATGATGTTGTAGTAGCGGATGTCGACGCCGTTGCCCTCGGCCAGCTTGCGCGCGCCGGCATCGGCCCGCGTGTTGAAGCCGATGACCACCGCCTTCGAGGCGATCGCCAGGTTGACGTCGCTTTCGCTGATGCCACCGACCGCGGCGTGCACGATCTGCACCTTGACCTCGGCCGTCGACAGCTTCTGCAGGCTCTGCGCCAGCGCTTCCTGCGAACCCTGCACGTCGGCCTTGATGATCAGCGGCAGCGTCTGCGCGGCGTCGCCGAGCTGGTCGAACATGTTCTCCAGCTTCGCGGCCTGCTGCTTGGCCAGCTTGACGTCGCGGTACTTGCCTTGGCGGAAGGTCGCGATTTCGCGGGCACGGCGTTCGTCGGCCAGCACGATGAACTCGTCACCGGCCTGCGGCACCTCGGTCAGGCCCTGGATCTCGACCGGCATCGACGGGCCGACGGATTCGGTCGTCTTGCCGTCTTCGTCGAGCATCGCGCGCACCCGGCCGTAGCTGGAGCCGGCGAGCACGACGTCGCCCTTCTTCAGCGTGCCGCTCTGCACCAGCACCGTGGCCACCGGGCCGCGGCCCTTGTCCAGGCGGGCTTCGATGACCAGACCGCGGGCGGCGGCTTCGACCGGCGCCTTCAGTTCCAGCACTTCGGCCTGCAGCAGCACCTGCTCGAGCAGGTCGTCGATGCCGGTACCGGTCTTGGCCGACACCGGGACGAACGGCGAATCACCGCCGAAGTCTTCCGGCACGACGCCTTCGGCGACGAGCTCGCTCTTCACGCGCTCGGGGTTGGCATCCGGCTTGTCGATCTTGTTCAGCGCCACGACGATGGGCACCTCGGCCGCCTTGGCGTGGGAGATCGCTTCCTTGGTCTGCGGCATCACGCCGTCGTCGGCGGCCACGACCAGGATGACGATGTCGGTCGCCTGCGCACCGCGGGCACGCATCGCGGTGAACGCCGCGTGGCCCGGGGTGTCGAGGAAGGTGACGACACCACGCGGCGTCTCGACGTGATAGGCGCCGATGTGCTGCGTGATGCCGCCGGCTTCGCCCGCGGCGACACGGGCACGGCGGATGTAGTCCAGCAGCGAGGTCTTGCCGTGGTCGACGTGGCCCATCACGGTGACGACCGGCGGACGCGGCAGCGCCTCGGCGGCGTTTTGCGCGGCGGTCTCTTCCTCGGTGAAAGCTTCCGGATCGTCCAGCTTGGCGGCGAACGCCTTGTGGCCCATCTCCTCGACGAGGATCATGGCCGTTTCCTGGTCGAGCTGCTGGTTGATCGTGACCATCTGACCCAGCTTCATCAGCTGCTTGATCAGCTCGCTGGCCTTGACGGACATCTTGTGCGCGAGGTCGGCGACGGAAATCGTCTCCGGCACGTGCACTTCCTGGATCTGCTGCTCGGGCGGCGGCGTGAAGTTGGAGCCGCCGTCGCGGTCGCCGCGGCCACCACGCATGCCGCCACGCGGCGCACGCCAACCCGGACGCGCGCCACCGGCGTCGCCGCGCGTCTTCAGCGCGGCACGCTTCTTCGCGGCGTCGTCGGCCCAGCTCGAGGACAGCTTCTCGGACTTGACCTGCTTCTTGTCGCCCGGCTTGGCGGCCGTCGTCGACGACGGCGCGGCACCCGGGGCGCCCGGCTTGGCGGCCGGCTTGTGGATCGTGCCCTTGATCGCTTCCTTGGCCGCTTCGGGCTTAGGCTCCTCGGGCTTCTTGGCCACGAGCGTCTTGCGCGGCTGGGCCATCATCGCGCGGATGGCGGCGGCCTCGGCCTCGGCGGCCTTGCGCTTGCGCTGCAGCTCGGCTTGGCGCGCGGTGTCCTCGGCGGCCTTGTCGGCAGCCTTGACGACACGCAGCACCGGCTTCGGCGGCTCGGCGGGCTTGGCCGGTTCAGCCGCTTCGGCCTTCGGCGCTTCGGCGGGCTTGGCGGCTTCGGCGGGCTTGGCGGCTTCGACCGGCTTCGCGGCGTCGGCAGGCTTGGCCGACTGCGCGGCCTGGGCACGCGCCGCTTCCTCGGCCGCAGCCTTGGCGGCGGCTTCGGCGGCGGCCTTGGCGGCAGCTTCGGCGGCAGCCTTCGCAGCCGCTTCGGCGGCGGCCTTGGCGGCGGCTTCGGCGGCCTCGCGGGCCTGGCGCTCCTGCTCCTCGCGGCGGCGACGCTGCTCGGCGAGCTCTTCTTCCTGAAGGCGCAGGGCTTCGGCCTCGGCGCGCGCTTCTTCCTCGCGGCGCTGCAGGTCCAGCTCCTCGGCCGACGGGCCGGCGGTCATCTCGCCACCGGGGACATCGTCACGCTTGACGAAGACCCGCTTCTTGCGCACCTCGACCTGGATCGTGCGGGCCTTGCCGCTGGCATCGGCCTGCTTGATCTCGGTGGTCGACTTGCGCGTCAGGGTGATCTTCTTGCGCTCGGCGCCGCCGGTGCCGTGCGACGAACGCAGGAACTCGAGCAGACGCTCCTTGTCCGCGTCGGTCAGCGCGTCGTCGGGCGACTTCTTGGCGACGCCGGCCGACTGCAGCTGCTCCAGCAGCGCCGCCGTGGGGCGGTTGAGCTGGAGGGCGAACTGGGCGACGGTAGTCACGGCCATTGGGCGGTATTCCTCGGTTTTTTGCAGCGGGCGCGAGCGTTCAGCAGTCTGTCGTTCAGGCAGTGAACCAATGCTCGCGCGCCTTCATGATCAGGGCGCGCGCCTGCGTCTCGTCGACGCCGGTCAGCTCGACCAGTTCGTCGACGGCGAGGTCGGCGAGGTCGTCGCGGGTGTTGACGCCGCCGTCGGACAGCTTGCCGATCAGCTCGGGCGACAGACCGTCGAGGTCGCGCAGATCCTGCGACACCTCGTCGACCTTCTCCTCGCGCTCGATTTCCATCGTCAGCAGCGCGTCCTTGGCACGGGTGCGCAGTTCGTGCACGGTGTCTTCGTCGAAAGCGTCGATCTCGAGCATCTCCTGCAGCGGCACGTAGGCCACTTCCTCGAGGCTAGTGAAGCCTTCGGCGATCAGGATGTCGGCGACTTCCTCGTCGACGTCGAGCTTCTCGACGAACACCTTGCGCACCGACTCGGTCTCGGTGGCCTGCTTGGCCTGCGATTCCTCGGCGGTCATGATGTTGATGCGCCAGCCGGTCAGCTCGGACGCCAGGCGAACGTTCTGGCCGCCACGGCCGATCGCGATCGCGAGGTTCTCCTCGTCGACGACGACGTCCATCGCGTGGCGCTCCTCGTCGACGACGATGCTCTGCACGTTGGCCGGGGCCAGCGCGCCGATGACGAACTGCGCCGGATCTTCGGACCACAGCACGATGTCGACACGCTCGCCGGCGAGTTCGGTCGTGACGCCGTTGACACGCGAGCCGCGCACGCCGACGCAGGTGCCGATCGGGTCGACACGGCGGTCGTGGCTGACGACGGCGATCTTGGCGCGGCTGCCCGGGTCACGGGCGCAGCTCTTGATCTCCAGCAGGCCCTGCTCGATCTCGGGCACTTCCTGGCCGAAGAGCTCGACCATGAAGCCCGGCGCGCTGCGCGACAGCATGATCTGCGGGCCGCGCTGCGTCGGGTCGACGCCGAGGATGAAGGCCCGCACGCGGTCGCCCGAACGCAGGTTTTCCTTCGGGATCATCTCGCTGCGCTTCAGGCGGCCTTCGACGCGGCCCGACTCGACGATGATGTCGCCCTTGTCCAGACGCTTGACGGTGCCGACGAAGATCTTGTCGCCACGCGCCAGGAAGTCGTTGAGCAGCTGCTCGCGCTCGGCGTCGCGGATCTTCTGCAGGATCACCTGCTTGGCGGCCTGCGCGCCGATGCGGCCGATCGGCACCGACTCCACCGATTCCTCGATGTAGTCGTCGACTTCGATGTCGGCGATCTGCTCCTGGGCTTCGAACAGCAGCACCTCGGCATCCGGGTTCTGCAGGCCAGCCTCGTTGGGCACGACGTGCCAGCGACGGTAGGTTTCGTACTCGCCGGTCTCACGGTCGACCGCCACGCGGATATCAACCTCGCCGCCGTGCAGCTTCTTCGTGGCCGAGGCCAGTGCGGCCTCGACCGCGCCGAAGACGACGTCGCGATCGACCGTCTTCTCGCGCGAGATGGCGTCCACCAGCATCAGCATTTCGCGATTCATCGCTCCAGACCTCCGTCTACCCCCGGCTCAGTGCCGGCCTTGCGGCCGCGCCGGCCTTTGAAATCCACCACCGGGACGAGCCGGGACTCGCGCACCTCGTCGAGCGAGAACGCCAGCACCTGCTCGGCCTTGCCGTCCTGGAAGACGAGACACCAGCCCTCGCCTTCCGCTTTGTTCAGGACACCCTTCCAATGCTTGCGGCCCTGGAACGGCTGCCGCAGCGTGAGTTCGATCTCCTGGCCGGAGAAACGCTCGTAATCGGCGGCACGGCGCAGCGGCCGGTCCAGCCCGGGGGATGAGACTTCCAGGCGCTCGTAGTCGACGTTCTCGACTTCCAGCACATACTGGAGCTGGCGCGTGACGGTTTCGCAGTCCTCGACCGTGATGAACTCGCCTTCGACCGGATAGGCCTGGCCGGGGATGCGATCGATCGTGACACGCAGCAGCCCGCGACCGACGCGTTCGATGTCGACCAGGTCGTAACCCAGGCCGTTGACCGTGCGCTCGATCGTGTCGCGCCAGCTCGTGCGACGTCCGTCGCCGCTTGCGCCTGCCTTGTCTGCCGTGTCCGCTTCGCTCAAAGTGCCCCGTGTCCTTTACCGGTTCGAGCCCGTCGCCGCACCGGTTGCCCGATGCTGGCGTCACCCCCGGGGCCGCCGAGGCGTCTTGCCTGCCGCCTTCTTCGACCGGGGCCGCGACACGCTTGACTGCAGGGCGCAAAGCCCTCGACCAGCACGTCGGCAACCCCGAAAAGGCGTTCGAGCAAAAAAAATGGGCTGGAAGAATCCGCCCACGCCAGCATTTCCCGGGAAAACGGCATTATAGCCGCGCCTCAAATCCTGAGCAAGGGCAGAACACCAGTGCCGCAGGGATGCCAAAATCCCCGCCTTCCCCAAGAACGGAGTCACCATGGGTTTTCTTGCCGGCAAGCGCCTGCTCATCACCGGCCTGCTCTCGAATCGCTCGATCGCCTACGGCGTGGCCCGCGCCTGCCGTGCGCAAGGCGCCGAGCTCGCGTTCAGCTACGTCGGCGAACGCTTCCGCGATCGCATCACCGAGTTCGCGCGCGAGTTCGACTCGGAACTGGTGTTCGAATGCGACGTCGGTGACGACGCCCAGATCGAAACGATGTTCAAGCAGCTGGCCGAGCACTGGCCGCAGTTCGACGGTTTCGTGCATTCGATCGGCTACGCACCGCGCGAGGCGATCGGCGGCGACTTCCTCGACGGCCTGTCGCGCGAAGCCTTCCGCATCGCGCACGACATCTCGGCCTACAGCTTCCCGGCGCTGGCCAAGGCGGCGCTGCCGATGCTCAAGCCCGACGCCGCGCTGCTGACGATGAGCTACCTGGGCGCGGTGCGTGCGGTGCCGAACTACAACACGATGGGCCTCGCCAAGGCCTCGCTGGAAGCCAGCGTGCGTTACCTGGCCGCCAGCCTCGGCCCGCGCGGCATCCGCGTCAACGGCATCTCCGCCGGCCCGATCAAGACGCTGGCGGCCAGCGGCGTGAAGGACTTCGGCAAGCTGCTCGGCCTGGTGGCCGGCAGCGCGCCGCTGGGCCGCAACGTGACGATCGAGGAAGTCGGCAACGTCGCCGCCTTCCTGCTGTCGAACCTGGCCTCGGGCGTCACCGCCGAGATCACCTACGTCGACGGCGGCTTCAGCCAGGCGATGGTGCGCGGCGACGAGTGATCTTCGCGCAGGCGGCGGCGCCGCTCTGCTGAAGAAAAAAACGGCCGGGACGGCGACGTCCCGGCCGTTCGTTCTTGGGCGCGCCTCTCAGCCTTCCCGCACGCAGTCGACGAAGTAGCCGCGCCGGCCCTGCGCGTCGACGTCCTCGACGAGGCCGTGCACGTCGGTCGCGAAGCCCGGGAACGCGGCGTTGAACTCGCGCGTGAAGCGCAGGTAGTCGACGATGCGCTTGTTGAAGCGCTCGCCCGGAATCAGCAGCGGAATGCCCGGCGGATACGGCGTCAGCAGCGAGGTTGCGATGCGGCCCTCGAGCCCGTCGATCGCGACACGTTCGGTGCGGCGGTGGGCGATCTGCGCGTAGGCGTCGGTCGGCTTCATCGCCGGCACGATCTCCGAGACGTACATCTCGGTCGTCAGGCGGGCGATGTCGCCCTTGGCGTACTGCTCGTGGATCGCCTGGCACAGGTCGCGCAGCCCCATGCGCTCGTAGCGCGGGTGCGCGGCGCAGAACTCGGGCAGCACGCGCCACATCGGCGCGTTCTTGTCGTAGTCGTCCTTGAACTGCTGCAGCGCCGTCAGCAGCGTGTTCCAGCGGCCCTTGGTGATGCCGATCGTGAACATGATGAAGAACGAGTAGAGCCCGGTCTTCTCGACGACGACGCCGTGCTCGGCGAGGAACTTGGTGACGATGGACGCCGGGATGCCGGTCTCGGCGAAGCGGCCCGACAGGTCCAGCCCCGGCGTGATCAGCGTGCACTTGATCGGGTCCAGCATGTTGAACCCGTCGGCCAGCGCACCGAAGCCGTGCCACTTGTCGTCGGCCTCCAGGATCCACTGCGCGCTCTGGCCGATGCCTTCGCCGGCGAGGTCGTCCGGGCCCCAGACCTTGAACCACCAGTCGCCGTCGCCGAACTCCAGCTCGACCTTGCGCATCGCGCGGCGGAAGTCCAGCGACTCGACGATGCTCTCCTCGACCAGTGCCGGGCCGCCGGGCGCTTCCATCATCGCCGCGGCGACGTCGCAGCTGGCGATGATCGCGTACTGCGGCGAGGTGCTGGTGTGCATCAGGTAGGCCTCGTTGAAGAGGTGGCGGTCGAGCTTGCGCTCGGTCGCGTCCTGCACCAGCACCTGGCTGGCCTGGCTGATGCCGGCCAGCAGCTTGTGCGTCGACTGCGTCGCGAAGACGAGCTGGTTCTTCGGCCGTGCGCGCTTCTTGCCCATCGAGTGGAACGGGCCGTAGAAGCGGTGGAACGCGGCGTGCGGCAGCCAGGCCTCGTCGAAATGCAGCGCGTCGACGTAGCCGTCGAGCGCGTGCTTGATCGTCTCGGTGTTGTAGAGCACGCCGTCGTAGGTGCTCTGCGTCAGCGTCAGGATGCGCGGCTGCACGGCCTTCGGGTCGACGCCGGCGAGCAGCGGGTTGGCGGCGATCTTGCGTTCGATCGCCTCGCGCGAGAACTCGCTCTCGGGGATCGGGCCGATGATGCCGTAGTGGTTGCGCGTCGGCGTCAGGAACACCGGCACCGCCCCGGTCATGATGATCGAGTGCAGGATCGACTTGTGGCAGTTGCGGTCGACGACGACCACGTCACCCGGCGCCACCATGTGGTGCCAGACCATCTTGTTGCTGGTGCTGGTGCCGTTGGTGACGAAGAAGCAGTGGTCGGCGTTGAAGATGCGCGCCGCGTTGCGCTCGGACGCCGCCACCGGGCCGGTGTGGTCGAGCAGCTGGCCGAGTTCCTCGACGGCGTTGCAGACGTCGGCGCGCAGCATGTTCTCGCCGAAGAACTGGTGGAACATCTGGCCCACCGGGCTCTTCAGGAAGGCGACGCCGCCCGAGTGCCCCGGGCAGTGCCAGGAGTACGAGCCGTCCTGGGCGTAGTCCATCAGCGCCTTGAAGAACGGCGGCGCCAGGCCGTCGAGGTAGCTGCGGGCCTCGCGGATGATGTGCCGGGCGACGAACTCCGGCGTGTCCTCGAACATGTGGATGAAGCCGTGCAGCTCGCGCAGCACGTCGTTCGGGATGTGCTGGCTGGTGCGCGTCTCGCCGTACAGGTAGATCGGGATGTCCGCGTTCTTGAAGCGGATCTCCTCGATGAACTTGCGCAGGTTCAGCACCGCCGGGTCGAGCTCGGGACCGGGCGTGAACTCGTTGTCGTCGATCGACAGGATGAAGGCGCTGGCGCGGCTTTGCTGCTGCGCGAACTGCGACAGGTCGCCGTAGCTGGTGGCGCCGACGACCTCGAAGCCCTCTTTCTCGATGGCCTCGGCGAGCGCGCGGATGCCGAAACCCGAGGTGTTCTCGGAGCGGAAGTCCTCGTCGATGATGACGATGGGAAAGCGAAAGCGCAGCATGGGCCGGGGCCTCGTCGGGACGACAGGGGTGAAACGAGGCGCGAAGTGTAGAGGCGCGAGACCCCTCTTGGGATGACGAAGGGTCTGACCGTGCCGACGACGCGTCGCCTGCGGCTTTCGATGCCTTTGTCCGACAGCGATGGTCGACCCGCCGCAGAGCTGAGGTAGACTAGCGGGCTGTTTTCCGGAAGGGTGGATGAGCGGTTTAAGTCGCACGCCTGGAAAGCGTGTGTGGGTTAACAGCCCACCGCGGGTTCGAATCCCGCCCCTTCCGCCATCTTTCTTCGGCCCCTGCCCCGTCAGCGCAGGCAGCACGCGGCCCGGCCGCTCCCCCTGACCCACCTTCCCGCCCGCCATCGGCTGCGCCGACGGCGGCCAGCGCATGCCGTCAGCGTTCGCGCAGCAGCCGCGCGTAGAGCTCGCGGTAGGCGCCGATGACGGCCGCCTCGGAGAATTCGTGTTCGATGCGCTGCAGCCCCTGGCGCACCATCGTCGCCTGCAGCTCGGCGTCGGGGATCACCGTGCGCAGGCCTTCGGCCAGCGCCGCGCCGTCGTCGCAGGGCACGACCCAGGCGTCTTCGCCATGGCGCGTCAGCTCGCGTGCGCCGCGGAAGGCGGTCGCCACCAGCGGCTTGCCGTAGCTCCAGGCCTCGAGGATGACGTTGCCCAGCGTCTCGGGGTCGCGCGACGGGAAGACGATCAGGTCGGCGAGGTGGAACCAGGGCGTCGGGTCCTGCTGCCAGCCGGCCCAGTGCACACGCCCATCGACTCCGAGCTGGCGCGCCTGCGCCTGCAGCGCTTCGGCCAGCGGGCCGTCACCCAGCACGACGAGGCGCAGCCGACGCCCGGCCAGGCGCTCGGGCAGGCGCGCGAAGGCGTCGAGCAGGTAGCGGTGACCCTTGACGTCGATGAGACGACCGGCGGTCACCAGCAGCAGGTCCTCGTCCTGCACCGCCAGCTCGGCGCGCAGCGCGGCCAGCGCTTCGGGCGAACACGGCTTCACCGGATCGGCGAAGTTGGTGACGTGGTGCACACGCTCGGCCGGCAGGCCGCCGGCGATCATCCAGTCGCACAAGCCTTTGGTGTTGCCGATCCAGGCGTGGGCATGCACGAAGGGGTCGAGCTTGTAATAGCCGCCCAGACGCGAGACGTGCACCTGGCGGCCCTTCGGCGGCAGGTGCAGCAGCCGCGTCGCACGGCCCATGTAGGTCTGCACGATCGGCGCGTCGCTGCGCGCGACCAGGCGCGCGACCTCCCACTTCGACAGCGGGTCCCAGACGGTGCGAAAGCCCAGCTCGCTGTGCGCGATGCCGCCGAGGTGATGGCGCGCCAGATCGGAGTCGCGGCGCACGACGGCGTGCACGTCCTCGCCGGCACGCACCATCGCTTCGAGGAAACGCTTGAACCAGCGTTCGGCACCGCCCATCTCGGCGCTGCCGATGAGGTGCAGCGACTTCACGAGACGCGGTCGGCCAGGGCGCCCTTGCCCTTGCGCGCCTGCTTGAAGTGCAGCTTCCAGGCGAAGCCGAGCAGGTTGTCGCCGTAGGAGATCGCCTTGCGCGTCAGCTCCAGCGGGTGCTCGGACAGGTTGCCGGCGCCGCGGATGCACGTCGTCGCGCTGCGATAGCCCGCTTCGGCGACGAAGTCGCGCGAGCGCGCCGTGTAGTCGCCGTACGGATAGCAGAAGTGCGGCACCTCGGCGCCCAGCAGGTCCTCCAGCAGGTGCTTGCTGTCGGCGATCTCGCGGCGCTGCTCGGCGGCCGGCAGGTGCGACAGCCGCGGGTGGCTCAGCGTGTGCGAACCGAAATGGCAGCCGTCACGGTGCAGCGCCCGCACGGCGTCGGCGGTCATCAGCGGCGCCGGGTCCGGGCGGTGCGTCTGCCACGACGAGCGCTGGCCGATCAGCGAGCCGACCAGGTAGACCATCGCCGGGAAACCACGTTCCTTCAGCGCCGGCCAGGCGTGCTCGCGGAAGTCGTCGTAGCCGTCGTCGACGGTGATGACGACCGAGCGCCGCGTCAGCGGGCGGCGGCCGAACAGGCTGTCCACCGCCTGGTCCAGGCTCAGCACGTCGAAGCCGGCGCGGTCGAGATAGGCGAGCTGCGATCGGAAACGATCGATGTGGCAGAACAGCGCCCGGTGCGCGTCCGGGCGCGGGTAGCGCCCGATCTGGTGGTACATCAGGATCGACAGGGTCGGGGCGCCGGGAGGCATGGCGAGAGGCGGTCCCATCACGGCCTGCACGAGGGTGGCGCCGCGTGCGGCGCCCTGCGGGCCGGATCTTGGTCGCGGGCAAAAAAGGGGGAACGGATCGTATCAGAGGCCCCCGGCGCGACGGCTGCCGCCGAGCAGCGCACGCGGCCGCCAGCGCCAGCCGCCCAGCAGCGCGTGGCCGCTGACGACCAGCACGCCGGCCAGCACCAGCCCGGCGCCGGCGACGAAGGCCGCGTCCAGGCGTTCGGCCAGCAGCCAGGCGCCGAAGACGACGCCGAGGATCGGCGTCAGGAACGACAGCACGCCCAGCCGCGACGCCAGGTAGTGGCGCAGCAGCCAGAACCAGACGAGGAAGCTCGCGAACGAGACGATCAGCGCCTGGAATCCCAGGTGCCACCAGAAGGCCGGTGTCGCGTGCAGCGCCGTCTGGCCGGTGGCCAGCGCCCCGGCGCCGAGCAGCACGCAGGCGCCCAGCAGCTGGTACAGCAGCGTCTCGGCCGCCGGCGCCTCGCTGAGCCGCGAGCAGCGGATGACGACCGTCGTCGCACCCCAGGAGGCGCCGGCGGCCAGCGCCAGCAGGTCGCCCCAGAGCATCGACGTTTCCATTGCGGTTGCCGTGCCGCCGCCGCGCCCGCCGAAGGCCAGCACGATGCCGCCGAAGGCGATGGCGATGCCGGCCCACTGCAAAGGCCGCAGGCGCTCGGCCGGCAGCCGCAGGTGCAGGCCGAAGGCGGCGAAGATCGGCGAGGTGTAGAGGAAGACGACGACGTGCGAGGCCTGCGTGTGGCGCAGCGCCTCGGCGACGAACAGGTACTCCAGCGCGAACAGCAGGCCCACCAGCAGCCCCGGGCGCCAGCGCCCGGTGGCGCGCTGCACACGTTCGCCGCGCCAGGCCATCACGCCGGCCACCAGCAGCGCGGCGACGGCCGAACGCAGCGCCACCATCAGCATCGGCGAGACCTCGGCCGCGGCCGCCTTCAGCGAGATCTGCTGCAGGCTCCAGAGCATGCACAGCAGCACCATGACACCGACGGCCAGGCCGTCGAGGTTCTTGCGGGAATCCATCGGGGGGTGAAGGCGCGGCACGCGCAGGCGGGGAACGCGGACAGTGTCACGCTGTCGGAAGCGCGATGCATAGCGAATATCGGACAATGTGCAGCGTGGGCCGGCCAGCCGGAGCGGCCCGCCGCCCGCCCCGATGACTGCCGAAGACCCGCCCCGCCACCTCCTCCAGCCCTACGCCGGCACGATCGACACGCCGGTCTGGTTCCGCGCCGCGCGCACGCCCGCCGACGCCGGTTATCCCACCCACCGCCACGACGGCGGCGAACTGGTCTACGCCTTCAGCGGCGTGCTCGAGATCGAGATCGCCGGCGCGCTGTACCTCGCGCCGCCGCAGTACGCGCTGTGGCTGCCGCCGGGCGTCGAGCACCGCGCGCTGAACCGGCGCGAGGCGCACCACGCCTCGGTCTACGTCGCCGAGCCGCTGTGCGCGACGATGCCGCGCGAGGCCGCGGCGATCACCGTCGATCCGCTCTTGCGCGCCCTGCTCGCCCACCTCGACCGCCACCCGCCGGCGGCACCGCCCACCGAAGCCGAAGCACGGCTGCTGCAGGTCGTCGTCGATCGGCTGGTCGCGGCGCCGCGTTCGGGCAGCTATCTGCCGGTCTCGCGCGACCCGCTGCTGGCGCCGGTGCTGCAGGCGCTGCAGGCCGACCCGGCCGACGAACGCAGCGTCGCCGAACTCGCCGCCGCCGTCGGCACGACCGAACGCACGCTGGCCCGGCGCTGCCAGCGTGAGCTGGGCATGCCGCTGGCCGCCTGGCGCCAGCGCCTGCGTGTGCTGCGCGCGCTGGCGATGCTCGACGAAGGCCGCAAGGTCGAGGCGATCGCGCTCGACCTCGGCTACGCCGGCGCCTCGGCCTTCATCGCGATGTTCCGCCGCCTGATGGGCACCACGCCCGACGACTACCGCGGCCGCCGCGGAGAAATGGGAGCCTGCCGATGAGCGCCTGGCAAAACCGCCTCGCCGAGCTGGCGCGCGCCGAATGGCAGCACCTGACGAAGATCCAGCGCAGCGACCGCCTCTGGCAGATGCCGGTGGCCGCGGCGCTGGCCACCGGGCTGCCGCTGCTCGTCGGCGCCTGGTTCGGCCACATCGAGTTCGGCCTCGTGTCCTCGCTCGGCGGCATGGTCTTCGTGCACACGCCGAACACGCCGATGCAGCACCGCATGGTCGTGCTGATGGCCTGCGCGTTCACGATGAGCGCCTGCTACGCCACCGGCGTCATCTGCCACTTCGCGCCCGGCTGGGCGGTGCCGGCGATCGCCTTCCTGACGGCCGTCGTGACGATGCTGGTGCGGCTGTACTCGATGGGGCCGCCGGGCAGCCTGTTCTACGTGATGGCCGCGGCCATCGGCGCCTACACGCCGGTGCAGGTCGAAGACCTGCCGCGCGCCGTCGGCCTGCTGTTCCTGGGCGCCTTCCTGGCGGTGCTGATCGCCTTCGTCTACAGCCTCTGGGCGCTGCGGCTGCGCGCGCCGCAGGCGCCGCCCGAGCCGGCGCCGCCGAGCTTCGACTTCGTCGTCTTCGACTCGGTCGTCATCGGCGCCTTCGTCGGCCTGTCGCTGGCGCTGGCGCAGGTGCTGGGCCTGTCGCGGCCGTACTGGGTGCCGATCACCTGCCTGGCGGTGATCCAGGGCGCGTCGCTGCGCGCGGTGTGGATCCGCCAGCTGCACCGCGTGCTCGGCACCGCCGCCGGGCTGATGGTCGCCTGGGCCATCCTGTCGCTGCCGCTGGGGCCGTGGAGCGTGGCCTTCGTGCTGATGGGGCTCAGCTTCGTCATCGAGATCAGCGTCGTGCGCCACTACGGGCTGGCGGTGACCTTCATCACGCCGCTGACCATCCTGCTGGCCGACGCCGCGCACCTCGGCTCGGTGGCGCCGGGGCCGCTGGTGCAGGCACGTTTCGCCGACACCGCGGTCGGCTGCGCGGTCGCGCTGCTCGGCGCCTGGTGCCTGCACGACCGGCGCTTCCGCGTGCTCGTCGGCCGGCCGATGCGGCGGCTGATCCCGCCGCGGCTGCTGCGCTGATCAGGCGCCGCCGATGCCGACGGTGATGCGGCCCGTGCCGTCGCAGTTCGGGCAGCAGCTGCCTTCGCTGATGCGGCCGCTGCCACCGCATTCGGGGCAGACGGTCTCGCCGGTGCCCGGCGTGCCGGGCGCGGCCTGATCGCCGGGCGCCGGCGCGGCCGGTGCGGACGTCGGTTCGGGCAGGCTGGAGAAGCTGGCTTCGGTGCTCATCGTCGGTCCTCGCGCGGTGCACCGCGTAACGGGCAAACGCCGCACCCGCGCTTCAGGCCGCGGCCAGACGCAGGCGCGTGCCCTGGCCGCCGTGCAGGTCGAGGTCGGCGCGGATCGCCTGCATCGCCGGCCAGACCGTGCTGCACCAGGCGGGCGCCACCAGCGTCGGCGCGCGCGCGGTGGCGCTGACACGGTGGAACACCACCTCCGGCGGCGTGCGCCGGATCAGCTCGCCGACCAGCGCGGCGTAGGCCGGCAGCTCGGGCGGTTGGACCTCGCCGCGCTTGTGCGCCACGGCCAGCCGGCTGCCGCGCGTGATCATCAGCGGGTGCAGCTTCAGGCCTTCGGCGCCGGCGTCGAGCACCCGCTCCAGCGTCGTGAAGGCATGGGCGTCGGTCTCGCCGGGCAGGCCCAGGATCAGGTGGGTGCAGACCGGCACGCCGGCGGCACGTGCGCGCGCCACCGCGTCGGCGTACGCCGCCCAGCCGTGGCCGCGGTTGATGCGCGCCAGCGTCTCGTCGTGCGCGCTCTGCAGGCCCAGTTCCAGCCAGACCTCGTAGCCGCGTTCGCGGTAGCCGGCCAGCAGCGCCAGCACCGCGTCGGGCACGCAGTCGGGCCGCGTGCCGACGGCCAGGCCGACGACGTCGGGGCTGGCGGTGGCCTCGGCGTACAGCCGCGTCAGCGTCTCGACCTCGGCATAGGTGTTCGTGTAGGCCTGGAAGTAGGCGATGTAGCGCGCCGCACGCTTCAGCTCGGCGCGGCGCTCGGCGAGCTGCTGCGCCAGCGGCGCGTCGCCGTCGTCGGCAGCGAAGGACAGCACGCTGCAGAAGGTGCAGCCGCCGCGGCCCAGCGTGCCGTCGCGGTTGGGGCAGCCGAAGCCGGCGTTCAGCGACAGCTTGCGCACACGTTCGCCGTAACGCGCCTTCAGGTGGCGGCCCAGCGTGTTGACGAGGTCATCGAGATTCACCCGCCGATTGTCCGCCGCCGCGCGATCATCCCGGCATGGAGCCCCGCGTCGCCGCCGCACTCGCCGCCCGCCTGGGCGGCGCCTGGCGCGTGCGTGCGCTCGGCGCCAGCGGCTTCACCGGCACCTGGCGCGCCGACGGCGCCGGCGCTGCGCTGTTCGTCAAGACGCTGCCGGCAGCCCAGGCCGACACGCTGCAGGCCGAGGCCGACGGTCTGCAGGCGCTGGCGGCGACGGCCACGGTGCGCGTGCCCGCGGTCGCCGGATGCTGGATCGCCGACGGCCTGGCCCTGCTGGCCCTTGAATGGCTGGACCTGCGCGGCCCAGCCGACGGCGCACGCCTGGGCGCCGCACTCGGTGCGCTGCACGCTGCCGTGCCGGCCGAAGGTGACGGCCGTTTCGGCTGGCGGCGCGACAACCGCCTGGGCAGCACGGTTCAAACCAACGGCTGGAGCCGGTCCGGCGGCCTGGACGGCTGGATCGAGTTCTTCGGCCAGCACCGCCTGATGGCGATGCACGCGGCGCTGGCCGCCGCCGGCGCGCCCGCCGCGCTGGGCCACGCGGTCGAAGGCGTCGTCGCCGCGCTGCCGCGTTTCTTCGACGGCGGCCACGTGCCGCGCGCCAGCCTGATCCACGGCGACCTGTGGAGCGGCAACCACGGCGCGCTGGCCGACGGCACGCCGGTGATCTTCGACCCGGCGGTGTCGGTCTCCGACGCCGAGGCCGAGCTGGCGATGCTCGAACTCTTCGGCTCGCCGCCGCCCGGCTTCTGGCCGGCCTACCGCGCGGCGGCCGGCCTGTCGCCGGGCTATGCGCAGCGCCGGCCGCTGTACCAGCTCTACCACCTGCTGAACCACGCGCTGATCTTCGGCGGCAGCTACCTCGCGCAGTCGCTGGCGCTGGCCGAACGGCTGCGGCGTGCCTGATCCGCTCCCGGGGCGCCGTCCTACAGCGCCCGCCGGGCTGCGCCGACGGCCCCCGCGCCGTGCCGGCCGCCCAATCGGGGCGCCCCACCGGAGCGCCCGATGCCCACCGACGACGATGCCGAACCCGCCCGAGGCGAACGCCTGATCGCCCTGCCCGCCGGTCTGGCGACGGCGATGGCGATCGCGCTCGTCGTCGCCGCGCTCTACCTCGGCCAGGCGATCCTGGTGCCGTTCGCGCTGGCGGTTTTGCTGGCCTTCGTGCTCGACCCGCTGGTGACGCGGCTGCGCCGCGCCTGGCTGCCGCGCGCGGCGGCGGTGGCGATCGTCATCGCCGCCACCGTCGGCGTGCTCGGCGGGCTGTCGGTCTTCGTCGGCTCGCAGGTCGCCGAACTCGGGCGCGACCTGCCGAGCTACCAGATCACGATCCAGAAGAAGCTGCGCACGCTGCGCCAGGCGGTCGTCTCCAATGGCGGCTCGCTGGGCGGGGCTTCGCGGGTCGTCGACGTCGTCGAGCGTGAGTTCGACGCCGCACGCCGCGCGCTGCACCCCGGCCAGCCCGCCGCCGCCGACGCACCGATGCGCGTGCGGGTCGACCCGGCGCCGGCCACGCCGCTGCAGGCGCTGGCCGACGTCGCGCTGCCGGTGCTGACGCCGCTGGCCACCGCCGGTGTCGCGCTGGTGTTCCTGGTCTTCATCCTGATCGACCGCAGCGACCTGCGCGAGCGCCTGCTGCGCTTCGCCGGCGCCGACCTGCGGCGCGCCACCGCGGTCGTCGACGAAGCGGCGCGCCGCGTCAGCCGCTACCTGACGGTGCAGCTGGGCGTGAACCTCGGTTTCGGCGCCGCGCTGGGGCTGGGGCTGTGGCTGATCGGCGTGCCCGGGGCGCTGCTGTGGGGCGTGCTGGGCGCCGTGCTGCGCTACGTGCCCTACGTCGGCGGCCTGGTCGCCGCGGTCTGCCCGGCGCTGATGGCCTTCGCGGTCGACGACGGCTGGAGCCTGCTGCTCTGGACCGTGACCCTGGTGCTGGCGCTGGAGATCGTCATCAACAGCCTAGTCGAGCCCTGGCTGTACGGCGCCAGCGCCGGCATCGCGCGTGTCGCGCTGCTGCTGTCGGCGGCGTTCTGGGCGGCGCTGTGGGGGCCGGTCGGCCTGCTGCTGGCGACGCCGATCACCGTCTGCCTGGTGGTCATGGGCCGCCACCTGCGGCCGCTGCGCTTCCTGGAGCACCTGCTCGGCGCGACGCCGGTCTTCGACGCGCCGACGCGGCTGTACCAGCGCCTGCTGGCCGGCGACGTCGAGGAGGCGATCGAACTCGCCGAGCAGGAGGTGCGCAGCAGCTCGCTGCAGGCTTTCCTGCGCGACACCGGCGTGCCGGCGCTGCAGCTCGCGAGCCTGGCGCACGCGCGCAGCGGCGCCGAGCACCGCCACCGCGTCGTCTCGGGCATGGCGGCGCTGTTGCGCGAGCTGCGCCAGGCCTGGCCGCCGCCGGCCCCGGCGGAAGGCGCGGCGCGCGTGCTGTGCATCGGCCTGCGTTCCGAACTCGACTCGCTGGCCGCCGAGATGCTGGCGCAGACGCTGGCCGCCACCGGCGCCGACGCACGCCATGTGCCGGCCGCGGCGCTGGGCGTCGAGCAGATCGGCAGCCTGCCGCTGGACGGGGTCGACGCCGTCGTACTGTCGGCCTTCAACCCGGAGCCCGAGGTCAACGCGCGTTTCGTCTGCCGCCGGCTGCGCCGCCGCCATCCGGGGCTGCGCATCGTGCTCGCGCCGTGGAACGCGCCCGCCGCGCTGCGCACGCCGGAGGCCGCGGCCGACCTCGGCGTCGACCACGTCGCGACGACGCTGGACGAAGCGGCGCTGCAGGCCTCGCCGCCCCGTCCGGCGGCCGAGCCGGCGCCCGAAGCGCCGCGCACGCTCGCCGCCGGCGAGCTGCAGGCGGCGCTGACGCCGGTGCTGCAGCGCGCCACCGACGTCTTCGACGCCCCGGTCGCCGCGCTGGCGCTGCGCGACGGGCGCTGCCTGGTGGCGCCCGGCGCCACCGCGGCCCTGGGCGCGGCAGCCTCGCGGCTGGCCGCCGAAGCAGCCATCGCCTTCCAGCACACCAGCGCCGCGGCCGGCGCGCTGCCCGACCCGCAGCAGACGCTGGGCGGGCTGGCCGCCGCCGTCGCGCCGCTGCTCGACGACGGCGGCAGCCTGCGCGGTGCGCTCGTCGTCGCGCGCGCCGGGCCGCGCAGCGCGACGGCGGGCGAGCTGCGGCTGCTGCAGTCGCTGGCGCAGGAGGCGGCACGTGCCGTCGCCGCGCGCGCCGACGGCGATGCCCCGGCGCAGGTCGAAGTGCTGCCGCCCGGCCAGCCCGCACCGGCCTGACGGCGTCTCGTCCGACACGCATCGGCGGCGCACCCCGACGCCGGGCACCCCGCTTGCCCCGCGAGGATGCGGCTCAGAGTGGCCCGTCCGGGCCGCACAGCCGAGGAGCACGACATGAACGAGGGCCAGCCGATCGCCCCCCACCTCGAACACGACGACGCCCTGGAGCGCGACGACGCCGCCTGGGCGCTGGGCTGCGAGGCCGCGCTGCCCTGGCTGATCGACGCCGCTGCGGCGCAGGACGAGGGCCGCGGCGTGCGGCCGCAGGCCGGCCGCGAGTGAGGCCGATGCGGCGTAGGACGAGTCCGACAGCGGCGCCGCAGCCGTTCCGACAGCCGCCCGGGGCCGTGGCCGCCGGCAGCGCAGCCGCATCGCCGGTCAGAATGACGGCAATCCCGCTGCCCGAGCCGCACCCGTCATGCTGCACTGCGCCGCCGCCCTGCTCGCCATCGCCTTGTTCGCGCCGCTCGTCGGCCTCGCCGACGGCTTGCCCGAGCCCGGCCAGGTACTCGCCGTCACCGCGCTCGCCGCGGGTCTGGTCTCGCTGCTCCAACGTTTCCTGGGCCGCTGAACTGCGCGGCAGCGCCCGGTGAGCGCGCCCGAGACCGGGCCGCGCCGTGCGCAGGCCGAATGGCGCCACGACGGTGCCGACGCCGTGCTGCAGCTGGCCGGCGACTGGCGCGGCATGCCGGCGCCGCTGCCCGCCCCGCCTGCCAACGCAAGCCGGTTGCGCATCCAGGCCGAGGACATCACCTGGGACGCCCGCCTCGCGTCGGCGCTGTGGCAGCTGCTGCAGCCGCTGGCCGCCGAGTCGCGCGAGCTGAAGCTCGACGGCCTGCCGCCCGGCCTGGCGCGCATCCTGACGCTGGCCCTGCCGGCGCCGCGCAGCGCCACGGCGCCGCCGCCCGCCCAGCGCTCCCGCCGGCCGCACTGGGTCACCGAGATCGGCCACCGCAGCCACGATGCCTGGGACCGCGCGCTGGCGACGCTGAGCTTCGTCGGCGAGCTGCTGCTGGCCCTGGCTCGCCTGCTGCGCGGCCGCAGCGACATGCGCGCCGCCGACTTCGCCTGGCAGCTCGACCAGTGCGGCCCGCGCAGCGTGCCCATCGTCTCGCTGGTCTGCGCGCTCGTCGGCCTGATCGTCGCCTACATGGGCGCGGTGCAGCTGGCGCGTTTCGGCGCCCAGGTGTTCATCGCCGACCTGGTGACGATCGGCGTCGTGCGCGAGATCGCGCCGCTGATCACCGCGGTCATCCTGTCGGGCCGCGTCGGCGCGGCCTTCGCGGCGCAGATCGGCAGCATGGTCGCCGCCGAGGAGGTCGACGCGCTGCGCACGCTGGGCATCGCGCCGGTCGAGCACCTGGCGCTGCCGCGTGTGCTGGCGCTGGCCGTCGTGACGCCACTGCTGGCGGCCTACGGTGCCATCGTCGCGATGCTGATGGGCGGGCTGGTCGCGGTGACGATCTTCGGCGTCGAGCCGCTGGCCTACCTGAACAACAGCGAACGTGCGCTGGCCGTCGAGCACGTCGCTGTCGGCCTCGTGAAGGCCACGAGCTACGGCGTGCTGGTCGGCATCGCCGGCTGCCGCCAGGGCCTGGCCGCGGGCCGCAGCGCCCAGGCCGTCGGCGCGGCGACGACGAAGTCGGTCGTGCAGTCCATCGTCTGGATCGTCGTCGCGGCCTCGGTGCTGACGGTGCTGTTCCAGCGCCTGGGCTGGTGAGCACGGACGGCGTCCCGCTGGTGCGTGCCGAGCGCCTGACGATGGCCTTCGGCACGAACGTCGTGCAGCGCGATCTCGACTTCGAGATCCGCCGCGACGAGGTCTTCGTCATCGCCGGCGCCAGCGGCTGCGGCAAGAGCACGCTGCTGCGCCACCTCGTCGGCCTGCAGCCGCCGGCGGCCGGGCGCGTGCTGCACGGCGGCCACGACCTCTACGCCGCCGACGACGCCGAACTCGCCGCGCTGCGCCACGGCTTCGGCGTCATGTTCCAGGCCGGCGCGCTGTGGACCTCGATGACGGTGGGAGAAAACGTGATGCTGCCGCTGCAGCTCTTCACGACGATGGACGAAGCCAGCCGCGAAGCCGAGGCGCGTTTCAAGCTCGCGCTCGTCGGCCTGGACGGCAGCTTCGACGCCGAGCCGTCGGCGCTCAGCGGCGGCATGCGCAAACGCGCCGCGATCGCGCGCGCGATGGCGCTGGACCCGCCGCTGCTCTTCCTCGACGAACCGTCGGCCGGGCTGGACCCGATCACCTCGGCGCGGCTGGACGAGCTGATCCTGCAGCTGCGCGACGACTTCGGCACCACGGTGGTGATGGTCACGCACGAACTGGAGAGCCTGATGAGCGTCGGCGACCGGCTGCTGTTCCTCGACGCCACCGAGAAGACCGCGACGGCGCTGGGCCCGCCGAAGGAACTGGCGCGCGACGGCCCGCCGGCGGTGCGCGAGTTCCTGGCCCGCGGGAGACCGGCATGAAGCGGCGCGCCAACCCGACGCTGATCGGCGCCTTCGTGCTCGGCGCGCTGGTGCTGCTGGCCGCCGCGGCCTTCGCGATCGGCGGCGGCCGGCTGTTCGCACGCACCGACCGCGCGGTGCTGCACTTCAGCGGCTCGGTCTTCGGCCTGCCGATCGGCGCGCCGGTGGTCTTTCGCGGCGTGCGTGTCGGCAAGGTCGAATCGGTCGAGATCCGCCACGACCCGAGCACCGACCAGTTCTCGATTCCGGTCGTCGTCGAACTCGACCGCGGCGCGATCCGCAGCCTCGACGGCCGCCCCACCGAGGACCAGCCGCGGCTGGCGCTGCCGGCGCTGGTCGACCGCGGGCTGCGCGCCAAGCTGTCGATGCAGAGCCTGCTGACCGGGCAGCTCTACGTCGACCTGGACCTGCGCCCCGACGAGGCCCGGTCGCGCCGCGGCGGCTACCCCGGGCTGATCGAGATCCCGACCTCGGAGACGACGATCCAGAACCTGAAGGCCCAGCTCGACGGCCTGGACGTCAAGCGCCTGGTTCGACGACGTCGCCGCGATCGCCGCGTCGGCACGCGCGATCGTCGCCGGCCCGCAGCTCGGCCAGGCACTCAACGACTTGCAGCAGATCACCGCCAACCTGCGCCAGGTCAGCGAGCAGCTCGAACGCCGGCTCGGCCCGCTGGCCGACGGCGCGCAGGGCGCGTTGGGCAGCACCGACGCGGCGATGCGCCGGCTGGGCAACGCCGCCGACGGCGTGCGCGCCTCGGCCGAGCGTCTGGACACGCTGCTGGCGCCCGACTCGGCGCTGATGACGCAGCTGCAACGAACGGCCGACGAGCTCGCCACCGCCGCCGCCGGCCTGCGCCGGGCGACGGCCGAAGACTCGTCGCTGATGCGCGGCACCGACCGCACGCTGGAAGACGTGTCGCGTGCCGCGCGGGCGGTGCGCGAGCTCGCCGACCTGCTCGAACGCCACCCCGAGGCGCTGCTGCGCGGCCGCGGCGCCGACGCCGAGGAGTCCCGCCGATGACTGTTCCGCCCTGCCCCGCGCGCCGCCGTCTGGCGCTGGCCGCTGCCTTCGTGCTCGCCGGCTGCGCCGCCGCGCCGACGCCGCCCCGGCGCCTGTACCGGCTGGACACCACGCCGCCCGCGCCGCCGGCGCCCGAGCCGCCGGCGGCGGCCGAGGTCTGGGCGCTGTCGCCGACGGTGACGCTGCCCGAGTACCTGCAGCGCGACGCGATCCTCATCGCCACCGACGACGCGCGCCTGCAGTCGCTGGACGGCGAACGCTGGGCCGAGCCGCTGCGCGACGCCTTGCCGCGCGTGCTGCGCGCCGACCTCGAACGCCTGCGCGGCGCCGGCAGCGTCTGGCTGGCGCCGCTGCCCGCCGGGCTGGCGGCGGGGCGGCTGCTGCGGCTGGAAGTCACCGAGCTGCAGGCCCAGGCCTCGCCGGCCGGTGTGCGCTGCGTCGCGCGCTGGTCGCTGGAAGACCCGGCCGGCCGCGAGCCGCCGCGCGCCGGCAGCGCCGCGCTGCACGAGCCGACGGCCGGCATCGGCGCCGAGGAGATCGTGCGCGCCCACCGGCGCGTGCTGTGGCGGCTGGCGCAGCTGATCGCCGCCCGATGACACACGGCCCGGCGCGCGCTTGTCCTACGAGCGCCGCGCCGCCGCTCCGACCGGGCACGGCCACCGCGCTGCCTACAGTGGAGTGCCATCCACGGAGCCGCCATGAAGATCTCGCCCCAAACCACCGAGGACGGCCGCCGCCTGGCCGCCAAGCTCGAAGGCCAGCGTGTCGCGATGCTGACGCTCGAGGAGAACGGCGAGCTGACCAGCCGCCCGCCGACGCCGCTGGAGCTCGACGACCACGGCCGCTTCTGGTTCTTCGTCTCGCGGCGCACGATGCAGCCGCTGCTGGGCAGCGGCGGGCGCGAGGCGAACCTGGCGTTCGTCGACGTGCCGCGGGCCGTCTACGCCTCGCTGCCCGGCCAGGCCGACCTGGTCGAGAGCCCCGAACTGAAGGCGGCGCTGTGGACGGCCGCCGCACGGCCCTGGTTTCCCGAAGGCGAACACGACCCCGACCTCGTGCTGCTGAAGTTCTCGCCGCGCCGCGCCGAGGCCTGGGACGGCCCGCACAGCGCCGTCGTGCGCCTGGCGGCGATGGCGGCCTCGGTCGTCGCCGCGCGGCCGATCGGGCTCGGAGATCACGAACGCCTGGGCGACCTGCCCAGGGACTGAACCACCAACGCGCGTCATGCGCCGGGCGACGAGGTCGCCCGACTGCCCCCGCCCCGGTCACCCGGCGCGGGGGCTTTTTTCAAGCCCTGGAGGTTCAGAAACGCTTGCGCCAGGCGACCGCCAGGCCGTTGCGGCGCGGGCGCAGCGACAGCGAAGCGTCGCCGGAGAGCTGCACGCGCAGAGCGCCTCTCGGGATCGCCACCGGCCCCTCGCCGTCCTCGAAGGCCAGCACCGGGCGCGACAGCGTCGCATGGGCCGGCGGCGTCGCGAACGCCGGTTCGGGCACGATGAACAGGCGCGGCATCGTGCGTTCGGCGCGTGGCATGCGCAGGTCCAGCGGGCCGCGGGTGTCGCCGGCCTGGCACGACAGGCACAGCGGCAGCAAGGCGGCGCCGACGAGGCGGGCGGCGGTGTTCATCGCGTCACCTTGCGGGCACGGCGGCGGCGCAGCAGGTCGAGCGCGAAGCCGCCCAGCGCCAGCACGATGAAGACCACGAACAGCAGTTGCGCCACCTGCGAGGCGCCGACGGCGACGCCGGTGAAACCGAGCGCTCCGGCGACCAGCGCGATGAGGAAGAAGACGACGGCCAGTTGCAGCATGGGCCACCTCGTGTCCGCAGCAGGCCAGGGTGTCCGGCCCTTGCACGAGAGCGTAGGCAGCGGCCCCATCGCGCCGGGTGGGAAGCCGCCACGAGCCGGTGTCGGGCGCATGCGAGGGGCTCTGTAGGAAGCCGCCGATCAGGCCGGGCCGAGCATGCGGCGGGCGTCGACCCAGGCGTCGAACTGCTCGGCGCTGACGCCCGCGGCCAGCGCGGCGTCGCGCAGTGCCAGGCCCTGCTCGTGGGCCTGGCGGGCGATCTTCGCGGCGCGGTCGTAGCCCAGGTGCGGCGCCAGCGCCGTCACCAGCATCAGCGAGCGCCCGAGCAGCGCCTGCATGCGCGCCTCGTCGGGCTCCAGCCCTTCGACGCAGTGCTCGGCGAAGCTGGCCGTCGCGTCGGCCAGCAGGCGCAGGCTTTCGAGCACGTCCAGCGCGATCAGCGGCTTGTAGACGTTGAGCTCGAACTGGCCCTGGCTGGCGGCAAAGCCGATCGCCACGTCGTGGCCCAGCACCTGGGCGCAGACCATCGTCAGCGCCTCGACCTGCGTCGGGTTGACCTTGCCCGGCATGATCGAGCTGCCGGGTTCGTTGGCCGGCAGGCGCAACTCGGCGAAGCCGGCGCGCGGGCCGCTGCCCATCAGCCGGATGTCGCCGGCGATCTTGGCCAGCGCCACGGCCAGCGTCTTCAGCGTGCCGTGCAGCAGCACCAGCGCCTCGTGTCCGGCCATCGCCGCGAAGGCGTTGCGCGCGACGACGAAGGGTTCGCCCAGGTCCTGCGCCAGGCGTTGCGCGACCCGCCGGCCGAACTCGGGATGCGTCGCGAAGCCGGTGCCGACCGCGGTGCCGCCGATGGCCAGCGCGCAGACGCCGGGCAGCGCCTGGCGCAGCGCCGCGTCGGCGATGCCGAGCTGGGCCTCGTAGCCCGAGAACTCCTGGCCCAGCGTCACCGGCGTCGCGTCCTGCAGGTGGGTGCGGCCGACCTTGAGCAGCTCGGCCCAGGCTTCGGCCTTGACGTGCAGCAGCGCACGCAGCCGCGTCACCGCGTCCAGCAGCGGCTGCGCCTGCAAGGCCGCGGCGACGTGCATCGCGGTCGGGAAGACGTCGTTGGACGACTGGCCGAGGTTGACGTCGTCGTTCGGGTGCACCAGCCGGCCGGGCCCGATCTCGCCGCCGAGTGCGCGCGAGGCCAGGTTGGCCAGCACCTCGTTGACGTTCATGTTGGTCTGCGTGCCCGAGCCGGTCTGCCAGACGACGAGCGGAAAGTGCTCGTCGAAGCTGCCGGCCGCGACCTCGGCCGCGGCGCGCGCGATGGCGTCGGCCTTGGCGGCGTCGAGGCGGCCGAGATCGGCGTTGACCAGCGCCGCGGCGCGTTTGACCTGGGCCAGCGCGTGCACGATCCCGATCGGCATGCGCTGCGTGCCGATGGCGAAGAAGCGCCGGCTGCGCTCGGTCTGCGCGCCCCACAACGCGTCGGCGGGCACGTCGATGGGGCCGAAGCTGTCGCGCTCTTCGCGCCGGGCGGGGTCGGACGTGTTCATCGCCCGGCAGGGCAAGCGGCGCGCCGCCGCCCGGCTTCAGCGGGCCGGCGGTGTCGGCGGCGCAGGGGGCGCAGGAGGCGCGGGCGGCGTCGCGGGTTCGCCCGGCACGACGGTGACGATCTCACGCACGATCGCACCTTCCTCGACCGAACCTTCCTGCGTGCCTTCGCCGCGCGCCAGGCGCTCGCACAGCGCCCGTTCGGACGGCGGCTGCACCTGGCAGCGGCGCACGGCGTTGGCGCGCCAGTCTTCCGGCGTGCTGCCGTCGCCGAGCTTGCCCTGGCGCGATTCGGCCAGCGCCGCGCCGGCTTCGCGCAGGCAGGCGCTGCGCTCCTGGCTGCTGGTGCCGTTCAGGCAGGCGGCGCGGTCACGCTGATAACGGGCCTGGGGACTGTCGTCGGCGGGCGCTGCGAACGCGGAGGCGCTGAGCGCGGCGAGTGCGACGGCGAGGGAGAGTCGATGCATGGTGAGCCTCGCGAGGATCGAATGGGGAATCGGGTCACCGGGCACGCTGCGTGCCCGGGCACGGCGCGCGGCCGAAGCCGCAGGGGACACGATGTCGACCGAGCGTACACCGCGCCGGCGAGCCCGGCTTCCGACCCTGATCCTGATGCTCTGCACGGCGCTGGCCGGCTGCGCCGGCACGCCGGTCGCGCCGCGGCTGGATCCGGCGGTGGCGCAGCGCCCGCCGCCGACGACACGCGCCGTCGCACGCGAGCTCGACCTGCACGGCCACCGCGGCCGCCTCGCGCCGGCCGAACGCGAACGCCTGCTGGCCCGCGTCACCGCCCAGGGCGACGGCGATCTGGTGCGCCGCCACCTCGCCGTGATGTCGGCCTTCGGCGACGCCGACCTCACGGTCGGCAACCGCGCCCGGCTGCTGGTCGACGGGCCGGCGACCTTTGACGCGATGTTCGCGGCGATCGAAGGCGCGCGCCGCAGCGTGCTGCTGGAGAGCTACATCGTCGAGGACGCCGCCGTCGCTCGCCGCCTGGCCGCGCTGCTGGCGAAGAAACGCGCCGACGGCGTGACGGTGGCGCTGATGTACGACGCCGTCGGCTCGATCGGCACCAAGCCCGAGTTCTTCGACGGCCTGCGCGCCGACGGCATCGCGGTCTGCGAGTTCAACCCGCTGGCCCCGTCGGCCGAACGCGGCGGCGTCTGGGGCGTGAGCCACCGCGACCACCGCAAGATCCTCGTCGTCGACCGCGAAATCGGCTTCACCGGCGGCATCAACATCAGCGCCGTCTACTCCTCGGGTTCGTTCGGCCGCCGTGGCCGTGCCAAGGCTCCCGAAGCCGGCTGGCGCGACACCCAGATCGAGCTGCGCGGCAGCGCCGCGGCGGCGCTGGAAGACCTGCTGCGCGGCACCTGGGCACGCCAGAACTGCCCCGGCGAACTGGCGCCGCCGGCCGCTGCCGGCAAGCCGGCGGGCGAACAGCTGGTGCGCATCGTGCCGTCGGGGCCGGGCGAACCGTACTCGCGGCTGTACACGCTGCTGCTGGCCGCGATCGACGCCGCGCAGCGCAGCGTGCACCTGACGATGGCCTACTTCGCGCCGACGCCGGAGATGATCGACGCGCTCGCCGAAGCCGCACGCCGCGGCGTCGACGTGCAGCTGGTGCTGCCCTCGCGCAGCGATTTCCGCCCGGTGCTGTACGCCGGTCGCAGCCATTACGGCCGGCTGCTCGAAGCCGGCGTCAAGGTCCACGAACTGCAGGACGCGGTGCTGCACGCCAAGACCGCGGTCATCGACGGCGTCGTGTCGACGGTCGGTTCGAGCAACCTCGACTGGCGCAGCTTCGTGCTCAACGAGGAGGTCGACGCCGTCGTCGTCGGCGCGGCCTTCGGCGGCGAGATGGAGTCGCTGTTCGAACGAGACGTCGCCGCCAGCCAGCCGGTGACGCTGGCCGACTGGCAGTCGCGGCCGCTGTGGCGGCGCGCCACCGAAGGCCTGGCGCGGCTGTTCGAACGCTGGTGGTGAGGTAGTCCGCTTCCTACCGGCGACTGCTTCGCAGGCCGACAGCCGCGCGAGGCACGGGCCGCTGCCGCCGGGTGCCGGGATTTCCAAAAATGAGTTCATCGCGGCAACCGCCGCATGACGCACAGAGGAGACCCCGATGCTTCACTACGCGCTCGCCTTCCTGGTCGTGGCCCTGATCGCCGCGGTCCTGGGCTTCGGCGGCATCGCGGCCGGCGCCGCCGGGATCGCGAAGATCCTGTTCTTCGTGTTCCTGGTGCTCGCCGTCGGCGGTTTCGTCGCCAGCCTGATGCGCAAACCCTGAAGGAGGACACGATGAACCGCCAAGACAACTCCGCCCGCGCCGACGAACTGGCCGCTCGTGCGCAATCGGCCTGGGACGAAGGCCGGCGTTTCGCCGCCGAGGCCCACGAGGCGATCGACGAAGGCGCACGCAACGCGCGCCACGACGCCGCCGAAGCCTTCGGCCGCGCCCGTGCGCAGGTCGGCGACGCCGCCCGCCGCGGCTGGGACAGCGCCCGCGAGTTCGGCGCCGACATGCGCCACCGCGTCGATGTCGCCGGCGAACGCACGACGGCGACGATCAAGGCGCAGCCGATGAAGTCGGTGCTGGTCGCCGCCGCCGCCGGCGCCGTCGTCGCGCTGCTGCTCGGCGCGCTGGCCTCGCACGGCCGCTCGCGCCACTGAGGCCAGCGATGCAGGACGACCGAGACGCCTGGCTGGACGACGTGCGCCGCTGGTACTACGGCGGCACGCCGCCGGCCGGCGACCGCAGCACCGAATCCGAACCGCATGAGGCCCTGGCTTCGCGCCAGGGCCAACCGTCAGAACCCCGATCCGAACGAAAGGAAACCCGATGAATTCCACCCGCCGTCCTCTTGCCGCCACCGTGATCGCCGCCGCCGTCGCCGCGCTCGCCCTGACCGCCTGCGGCCGCAACGACGACCGCACCGCCGGCGAGAAGCTCGACTCGGCCACCGCCGCCGCCGGCAACACCGCCGAACGTGCCGGCAACTCGGTCGAGAAGGCCGCCGAACGCACCGGCGAGGCCATCGGCAACGCCACCGACCGCGCCGGCGCGGCGATCGACGACGCGACGGTCACCGCGCGTGTCAACGCCGAACTGGCGAAGGACCCGGACCTGAGCGCGCTGCGCATCGACGTCGACACCGACGCCGGCCGCGTCGTGCTGAAGGGCAGCGCGCCGGACGTGGCGGCGCGCGAACGCGCGACGCAGATCGCCGCCCGTGTCGACGGCGTCAAGGGCGTCGACAACCGCCTCGAAGTGAAGAAGAGCTGAGTCTCTTGATGAACGAGCCGCCGCCGCCCGCTCAGGCGGTGGCGGGCTCCGCGGCCAGCGGCAGCCACGCTTCGATCGTCGTGCCGGCACCGGGCCGCGACTGCACACGCATGGCGCCACTCTGAGACTCGACGCGGTAGCGCATGCCCATCAGCCCGTGGGCCGTGCCGCGGATGGCGTCGGGATCGAAGCCCCGGCCGTCGTCCTGCACCGCGATGCGCGCCCGTTCGCCATCGCGTGCCAGCGTCACCTTGACGTGCCTCGCCCCAGCGTACTTGGCGATGTTGGTCAGCGACTCCTGCACGAGGCGGAAAGCGGTGATCTGGGCGCTGTCGTCGAGCGGCACGCCTTCGAGCTCGACCTGCACCGGGATCTCGGAACGCTGCGAGAACTCGCGCGCCTGGATCTCCAGCGCGGCGACGAGACCCAGGTTGCTCAGCGATGAAGGCCGCAGGTCTTCGATGATGCGGCGCTTCAGGCCGATGCCGTTGTTGATGGTGTCGTTCAGATGCTTGAGCCGCGCCTCGGCCTCGGGCGTCATCGTGCCCAGACTGCGCTTCAGGCGCGCCGCGTCGAGCTTGGCTGCCGTCAGCAGCGCGCCGAGCTCGTCGTGCAGTTCGCGCGCCAGGCGGCTGCGTTCGTCCTCGCGCGCGGTCTGCAGGTAGTTGGCCAGGTCGGTGAGGTCACGCGTGCGCCGCGCGACCTCGGTCTCCAGATGGTCCTTCTCGGCCTGCAGGGCGAGCGCGTGCTGGCGCTGCACTTCGTCGAAGCTGGCCGTCTGGCGCAGGAACAGGATCAGCGCCAACAGGCTCAGCGCGGTCATCGCGTTGACGCCGATGCGCTGCAGGCGCAGCGTCTCGTAGACGTCGCCGCGGTCGGCACGGATCATCTCCGACTCGTAGTCCAGCAACTGCTGCCCCAGCGCGCGGATGCGCTGCATCTTGTCCAGGCCGATGTTGGACATCAGCAGTTCGTGCCAGGCCTCGTGGCGGCCTTCGTCGTAGAGCCGGATCGCGGTCTGCAGATCGGACAGGCGCTGCTCGACGGTCGTCGAGATGGTGTCCATCAGCTGGGTGGCCGCCGGATCGTTGACGAAGTAGGACTTGAGCCGCTGAACCGAGCCCGGGATCGACGCCGCGGCCTTCTCGTAGGGCTGGAGATATTCCTTGCGGCCGGTCAGCAGGTAGCCGCGCTCGCCGGTCTCGGCGTCGACCAGCGCCCCACGCAAGCTCTGCAGGTCCACACGCGCGCTGCCGCGGATGCCGAGCTGGTCGAGCGAGGCAACCGAGTCGCGGTAGGCCAGTTCGTTGATGAACAGGATGACGAGCGCCGCCGCCGCCGCCAGGGGCAGCGCCAGCACGCTGCGGCGCAAGCGCGAAACCAGACCGAAACGCATCCACATCCTCCCGCGCCACGACGGCGCCGACTCGTCTTTTACGCGGCGCCGCGCGGCCCTGCATCCCGCAGGGAAGTGTCGGACGCCGTCAGTTCAGCGCGCCCGGCGCGGTCATGCCGCCGCCTTCGGACAGCCGCATGCAGTAGTTGATCAGTTCGTCCAGCTCGTTGGACTTGTCGAAGACGCGGTGCGCACCCAGCGCCTCGCACTTCTCGCGCATGTCGGGCGTGGCGTAGTTGGTCAGCACGACGCGGCGGCCGCGCACGCCGGACTGCGCGGCCTGGCGCAACACGCCCAGGCCCGAGCCCGACTTGAGGAAGATGTCGATGATCAGCAGGTCGCAGTCCTCGGGGCGCGCGCGCAGCCAGTGCACGGCACTGGATTCGTCGGCCGCGGTGCCGACAACCTTCACCGGCGCGAGTTCCTCGAGCGTCGCCACGAGGCTCTCGAGGATGATGGGACTGTCTTCGACGATGAAGGCGTGGACGGCAGGCATGGGAGGTCGGCAGCACGGGGCTGCCGCGGAGAGGGGAAACGCTCGGCTGGGGCGTGGGCTCCAGTTTGAGGGATGGCGGCCAGGAAGCAATCGCCTCATGCCGCCATCGGACGTCGGAATCGTCCTACGTCACTGCGGCTGGGTGCCCGCCGCAGGCTGGTTCTGCAGGTCCTGCGCACCGAAGGGCGCGACCGGTTCCTGCGCCGGCGCCGCCTGGGCGGCCGCGGCATCGACCGCCGCCTGGCGTTCGTACTCGGCACGCAGTTCCTCGCCCTTGGCTTCGGCGTACTGCTCGCGTGCCATCAGCGTGCGCGGCGTGTCGCCGAGTTCGCCGTCGGGCGTCAGCGCGCCGGCCTGGCGCACTTCGCGGTAGTCGTCGCGCACCTCGGCGCGCGAGGCCGGTGCCGATGCGTCGGTGCTGCCGCCCTGGGCGAAGCTCGGCACCGAGAGCGCGGCCAGCGTGGCGGCGGTGGCGACGAGGGCGAGGGATCGGGAACGGTTCATGGTGTGCTCCTTGAGTCGGCGTCCCTGTGGGGACCATGGACCGAGCATCGCCGCGACGACGGCCGCCGTCTGTCGGCCCTCGCAGCGAGGCTCTGTCGGCCGGTTCCGACCGTGGCGCCGGCCGCGGCGCCGCGGCTGCCGCTCGTCCTACACGCGGCTGCGCGGCGCGCCGATAGGGCGGCGCCCACCGCGGCGCCACAGTGCGTGCAGCCACCTGGAGCCGCCATGAACCGCCCACCGATCCGCACGAAAGCGACGACCCCCTGGCTGCTGTTTGGCGCGGCGCTCGCGCTGGCGCTGCTCGCGGCCTACGTGCACCTGATCACCTCCGCGGTCGAGCGCGCGGCGGCCCAGCACGCCGCGCCGGCGGCCGGCAACCGCACACCGCCGGCGGGCGCGCAGGCCATGGCGGCGCCGATCCCCGACTCGCACGTCGCCTTCATCGTCGTGCCCTGAGCCCGGCGGCGTCGGGCCGCTTGATGTCGCTCAAAGCCGGAGACCAGGACCGGCGAAGAATCGCCCGCGGATCCATCCGCGGAGGAGCGACATGCTGCAGATCCGACTGCACGGGCGCGGCGGCCAGGGCACGGTGACGGCAGCAGAGATGCTGTCCGTCGCGGCCTTCGAGCAGGGCCGCCATGCCCAGGCCTTCCCCAGCTTCGGCTCCGAACGCACCGGTGCGCCGGTCGTCGCGTTCTGCCGCATCGGCGAGCACGAGATCCGTTCGCGCGAGCCGGTCATGGCGCCCGACGTGCTCGTCGTGCAGGACCCGACGCTGCTGCACCAGGTCGACGTCTTCCAGGGCCTCAAGCCCGACGGCTGGGTGCTGATCAACTCCGGGCGCGACCTCGCCGCGCTGGGCCTGGCCGAACTGGCCGAGCGCCTGCCGCCCGGGCACGCGGCCACGGTGCCGGCGAGCGACATCGCGCTCGCCCGCCTGGGCCGGCCGCTGCCCAACGCCGCGCTGCTCGGCGGGCTGGCGGCGCTGGCCGGCATCGTCTCGCTGGAGGCGGTGGCCCAGGCCATCCGCCACACCTTCGCCGGCCGCGTCGCCGACGCCAACATCCTCGCCGCCGCCGACGCCCATGCCTGGGTGCTGGAGCACGCCACGGGAGCCGTGCCATGCTGAAGCAGATCGAAGGCTCGCGCGCCGTCGCGCAGGCGGTGGCGCTGTGCCGCCCCGAGGTCATCTGCGCCTACCCGATCTCGCCGCAGACGCACATCGTCGAAGGCCTGGGCGAACTCGTGAAGTCGGGCGCGCTGGCGCCCTGCGAGTTCGTCAACGTCGAGAGCGAGTTCGCGGCGATGAGCGTGGCCATCGGCGCCAGTGCCGCCGGCGCGCGCAGCTACACCGCCACCGCCAGCCAGGGCCTGCTGTTCATGGCCGAGGCGGTCTACAACGCCTCGGGCCTGGGTCTGCCGATCGTCATGACGGTGGCCAACCGCGCGATCGGCGCGCCGATCAACATCTGGAACGACCACAGCGACGCGATGAGCCAGCGCGACTGCGGCTGGATCCAGCTCTTCGCCGAGACCAACCAGGAAGCCGCCGACCTGCACCTGCAGGCCTTCAAGCTGGGCGAGGAGCTGTCGATGCCGGTGATGGTCTGCATGGACGGCTTCATCCTGACGCACGCCGTCGAGCGCGTGGACCTGCCGGAGCAGGCCGAGGTCGACGCCTTCCTGCCGCCCTACGAGCCGCGCCAGGTGCTGGACCCGGCCGAGCCGGTGTCGATCGGCGCGATGGTCGGCCCCGAGGCCTTCATGGAGGTGCGCTACATCGCCCACGCCAAGCAGACGATGGCGCTGGAGCGCATCCCGCAGATCGCGGCCGAGTTCCAGGCCCGTTTCGGCCGCGACTCGGGCGGCCTGGTGCGCGGCTACCGGCTGGACGGCGCGAAGACCGTCGTCGTCGCGCTCGGCTCGGTGCTGGGCACGCTGAAGGATGCGGTCGACGTGCTGCGCGCCGACGGCGTCGCCGTCGGCGTGCTCGGCATCGGCTCGTTCCGGCCCTTCCCGCTGGCCGCGGTGCGCGCGGCGCTCGAAGGTGCCGAACGTGTCGTCGTGCTGGAGAAGAGCTTCTCGGTCGGGCTGGGCGGCGTCGTCTCGACCGACGTGCGGCTGGCGCTGTCGGGCCTCGCGCTGCACGGCCACACGGTCGTCGCCGGGCTCGGCGGACGGCCGATCACGCAGGCCTCGCTGGAGCGCACGCTGCGCGATGCGGTCGCCGGCAAGCTCGGGCCCTTGACCTTCCTGGACCTGGACTGGCGCATCGTCGAGCGCCAGCTGGCACGCGAGGCCGCGGTGCGCCGCAGCGGCCCGATCGCCGAGAACCTGCTGCGCGACCTGGGCGCCGCCGCGCCGCGTGGGAGCTGACATGGACGAACCCGTCAAGTTCTACCAGACCGGCACCTTCACCGTCGGCAACCGCCTGCTGCCGAAGGAGCAGCGCACCGTGCAGGCCTCGCGCCAGCGCGGCAATGCGCTGAACTCGGGCCACCGCGCCTGCCAGGGCTGCGGCGAGGCGCTGGGCGCACGCTACGTCGTCGACGCCGCGCTGCGCGCCGCCGAAGGCCGGCTGATCGCCGCCAACGCCACCGGCTGTCTGGAGGTGTTCTCGACGCCCTACCCCGAGACCTCGTGGCAGCTGCCGTGGATCCACTCGCTGTTCGGTAACGCCGCCGCGGTGGGCACCGGCATCGCCGCGGCGCTGAAGGTCAAGGGCCGGCGCGACGTGCGTGTCATCGCCCAGGGCGGCGACGGCGGCACCACCGACATCGGCTTCGGCTGCCTGTCGGGCATGTTCGAACGCAACGACGACGTGCTCTACGTCTGCTACGACAACCAGGGCTACATGAACACCGGCGTGCAGCGCAGCTCGGCGACGCCGCCGGGGGCACGCACCGCGACGACGATGGCCGTCGGCTCCGAGCCCGGCGCGCCCTTCGGCCAGGGCAAGAACCTGCCGCTGATCGCGATGGCGCACGCCATCCCCTACGTCGCCACGGCGACGGTGGCCGACCTTCACGACCTGGAGCACAAGGTCGAACGCGCGATGGCGCTGCACGGCGCGCGCTACCTGCACGTGCTCGTGCCCTGCCCGCTGGGCTGGGGCGCGACGAGCCACGACACCGTGCGGCTGGCGCGGCTGGCCAAGGAGAGCGGCATCTTCCCGGTGTTCGAGGCCGAACACGGCGAGGTGACGTCGGTGTCGAAGATCCGCCACCGCGTGCCGGCGGCCGAGTACCTGCGGCTGCAAAAACGTTTCGCCCACCTGTTCGGCGAGCCCGGCCATCCGGAGATGCTGGCCGCCATCCAGGCCGGTGCCGACCGCAATGTGCGCCGCTTCGCGCTGGAGGACTGACGATGGACAAGCCCTTCGCGATCACGCTGGACCCGGGCTCGTCGCTCGCCAACAAGACCGGCAGCTGGCGCACCGAACGCCCCGTCTACACCGACCGCCTGCCGCCGTGCAACGCCACCTGCCCGGCCGGCGAGGACATCCAGGGCTGGCTGTTCCGCGCCGAGAGCGGCGACTACGAAGCCGCCTGGCGCCATCTGGTGCGCGACAACCCGTTGCCGGCGGTGATGGGCCGCGTCTGCTATCACGGCTGCGAAGGGGCCTGCAACCGCGGCAAGCTCGACGAGGCGGTGGGCATCAACTCGGTCGAACGTTTCCTCGGCGACGAGGCGATCCGCCGCGGCTGGGCCTTCGAGCCGCCGGCCGCGGAGAGCGGCAAGCGTGTGCTCGTCGTCGGGGCCGGGCCTTCGGGGCTGTCGGCGGCCTACCACCTGCGGCGCCTGGGCCACGCGGTGACGGTCGCCGAGGCCGGCACGGCGGCCGGCGGCATGATGCGCTACGGCATCCCCAAGTACCGGCTGCCGCGCGAGGTGCTGGACGCCGAGGTCGCGCGCATCGTCGCGCTCGGTGTCGAGCTGAAGCTGGGCACACGCGTCGACCGCATCGCCGAGGCGATGCAGGCCGGCGGCTACGACGCCGCCTTCCTCGCCGTCGGCGCGCACATCGCCAAACGCGCCTTCATCCCGGCCGGCGACTCGGCGCGCATCCTCGACGCGGTGGCCGTGCTGCGTTCGATGGAAGACGGCGAGCCGCCCTTCCTGGGCCGGCGCGTCGCCGTCTACGGCGGCGGCAACACCGCGCTGGACGTCGCGCGCACCGCCAAGCGCCTGGGCGCGACCGAGGCCGTCATCGTCTACCGCCGCACGCGCGAACGCATGCCGGCGCACGACCTCGAGGTCGAGGAGGCGCTGGAGGAAGGCGTGCAGGTCAAGTGGCTGTCGACCGTCGCCCATGCCGAGGCCGGCGCGCTGACGATCGAGAAGATGCGTCTGGACGAACACGGCAAGCCGCAGCCGACCGGCGAATACGAGACGCTCGAAGCCGACTCGCTGGTGCTGGCGCTGGGCCAGGACGTCGACCTCGCGCTGCTCGACGGCGTGCCCGGTTTGGAGCGGCGTGACGGCGTCGTGCAGGTCGACCCGCGCACGATGATGACCGGCCACCCGGGCCTGTTCGCCGGCGGCGACATGGTGCCGGCCGAACGCAACGTGACGGTCGCCGTCGGCCACGGCAAACGCGCCGCGCGCCACATCGACGCCTGGCTGCGCGGCAACGTGCTGGAGCCGGCGGCCAAACACGGGCCGGCGCTGTTCGAGCGCCTGAACCCCTGGTACTACAGCGACGCGCCGAAGACCGAACGCGAGCAGCTCGAACTCGCCCGCCGCACCGACGGCTTCGACGAGGTGCAGCACGGCCTGACCGAGGAGAACGCGCTGTTCGAGGCGCGGCGCTGCCTCAGCTGCGGCAACTGCCTGCAGTGCGACAACTGCTACGGCGTCTGCCCCGACAACGCGGTGAAGAAGCTCGCACCCGGGCGCTACGCCGTCGACTACGACTACTGCAAAGGCTGCGGTCTGTGCGCCGTCGAGTGCCCCTGCGGCGCGATCGACATGGTGGCCGAGCAGACCTGAGCGCCGGCGCCCGCACCGCCGGTCCGCCCGGCGGCGCCAGGACGCATCCCGTTACGTTTGTTCCCTACGCTCGCGGATGTCGCGTCAAGCCGCGCCGGCGTTCAATGCTCCGTCACTCCGACGGGGGAAACATGGACACGGCAGGACTGCTGGCGCTGGTCGCCGCACTGCGCGACCGGCAGCACGACCCGCGGCTGCCGCCGGAACGGCGTGCGGCCTTGATGCGGCTGGCCGACGCGTTGGAGTTTCTCGTCGCGACGTTGGCGATGGCGGCGCTGGACGGCCCGGGCCAGCACCCGGCCGAGACGGCCAGCCGCGAAGCCGAGCACGCCTGGCTCGCGCTGCGCGACGGCATGCCCGACGCGCTGAACGACCAGTTGAGAACCTGGCTGGCGGACGCCTCGCGCATCACGGCCAGGCTGTCACGCCGCACCCGCGGCGAGCCGGCGCCAGCGGGCTACCGCACGCTGGGCGCGGACTTCGCCCTGCCGCCGGCCGCCGGCGCCCGCCCTGCGGCGCCTGAAGCAGCAGCGGCGGCCGGAACTCCGGCCGACGACGTCCGTTTCGGCGCCAGCGCGCCCTCGTGCGTGCAGCCGGGGCGCGAGTTCGTCGCCGAGTTCGTCGCCTACCCGGCCGGCGCGCTGGAGCAGGCGCGCGCGCTGCTTGCCGGCCCGCACGCGACGCTGGAAGTCGGTGCCAGCACGCCGCTGCAGCGTGGCGCGCGGCTGGACGTCACGCTGCGCGGCAGCGCCTTCGTGCCCGCCGACGGCGAGAGCGCGACGCAGAGCTTCGTCTGGCAGGGCCAGCCGCTGAAGCTCGCCTGGGCGCTGCAGTCGGCCGCCGGCGTGGCCGGCGAGGCGCTGCTGCGTTTCGACGTCGCGATCGACGGCATCGTCGTCGCGCGCGTGCGGCTGGCGCTCGAAGTCGCGGCGGCGGCACCGGCCGACGCGCCGCCGGCACGCGCCGACGAGACGCCGATGGCGCGCAGCGCCTTCGCGTCCTACGCGTCGGCCGACCGGCTGCGTGTGCTCGACCGCGTGGCCTCGATCCGGCTGGCGGCCGGCATCCGCGTCTTTCTCGACTGCCACGACCTGCACCCGGGCAAGGCCTGGCAGCCGCAGCTCGAACGCGAGATCGACGGCAGCGACCTGTTCCTGCTGTTCTGGTCGGCCGCAGCGGCGCAGTCGGGCTGGGTGCGCTGGGAGTACGAGCGCGCGCTCGAACGCCTGGGCGACGAGCGCCTGCAGGTGCACCCGCTGGACAACGGCGTGCCGCCGCCGCGCGCGCTGGCGCACCTGCACCTGGCCGACGCCTACATGGCCTTGCGCCAGGCCGAGCAGCAGAGCCGCGCCGCGGCGGCCGGTTGAGGGAGACGACGATGGACGAGGACACCCGGCTGACGCTGCGCGTGCGCGCCGACGCGCTCGACGACCTGCCCTTCGGCGTCCTGCGGCTGGGGCTGGACGGCCGCATCCGCTACGTCAACCGCGCCGCGGCGCAGCTCGCCGGGCCGGAGATGCAGCCCGGCGCGACGCTGCGTGCGCTGGACTTCGAGGCCGAGAGCGTGGCCCGCCTGGACAGCGAGATCCGCCGCCGCCACGGTGCCCAGCGCGCCAGCAGCTACCCGCTGACGCTGAACCGCCCCGACCGCGGCCCCGGCGTGCGCGTGCACCTGCAGGTCGTCGGCCTGCCCGAGTACGACGCCGACGGCTCGCTGGCCGGCTCGCTGGGCTTCATCGAGGACCGCACGCTGGAACGTGCGGCGCTGGCGATCCACGAGGCGATCGGCGCCGCCGACGACTGCGAACCGCTGCTGGACGCGCTGGCCGCCGAACTCGACGCGGTGATGCACTTCGACGCGATGCTGGTCAGCATGATCAGCGAGGACCGTTCGGCGGTGCGCCTGCTGCATTCGCGCCCGGCGGCCGCGGTGTCGCGCGCCTGGGGCTGGTGGCCGATGCCCGAGATGGTGCGCGCCGACCTGGACGAGCTCGCCGACACGCGCGTCGACACGGTCGCCGGGCTGTTCGCGCGCGAGCCCTATGCCGCGCTGGCCGAGCACGACGTCGCGACGCGCGAGTTCGTCGCCGCCGGCTGGCGCCACATGCTGCGCCGGCCGGTGTTCCGCGACGGCGCGCTGGCGGCCATCCTGACGCTGCTGCGGCGCGAGGACCGGCCCTTCGACGACGACGACGCCGAGCGTGCGACGCAGCTGCCGATCGCCGAGGCGGTGAACGTGGCGCTGGCGCTGGACCGCCAGCGTGCGCTGGAGTTCGAGCTGGAGCTGATCGGCAGCATGGGCCAGGCCGCCGGCAACCTGTCCGACGTGGCCTGTGTGCTCGTCGACGGGCTGCGGCGCACACGCGGCTGGGACCACGTCTCGCTGTTCCGCGTCGACCACGACGAAGGCGTCGTCTCGCTGGTGCACCAGTCGGCCGCGGCCGGCGCCGAACTGCCGGCCGGCTACCGCCAGGCGCTGGGAGCCGGCGTGCTCGGCGAGGTCGCGCTCCTGGGCCGAGCGGTTCGCCTGGCCAACGTGCACGCCAGCGCGCATTACACCGCCGGCATCGCCGGCACCGTCTCGGCGATGTGCCTGCCGGTGCCCGGCCAGCCGGTGCGCTGGCTGCTGAACCTGGAGTCGTCGCGCAGCAACGCCTTCGCGGCCGCCGAACAGCTGTCGATCGAGCGCACGCTGAAGGTCGCCGGGCTGATCCTCGACCGCTCCTGGGCCCTGGAGTTCAACACCGCGGTGCTGGACACGGTGGCCGACGCGGTCATCCAGACCACGGCCCGCGGCGAGATCCAGGCCGTCAACCCGGCCTGCGAGGCGCTGACCGGCCTGCGACGCGAAGCGCTGCTCGGGCGCCAGCTCTCGGAACTGCTCAGCGCGCCGGGCCACGACGCCGACCCGCCGGGTTATGCCGAGCGGCTGGTCGGCATGCCGCGGCTGCTGTCCAGCGAGGTCGAGCTGCGGGCGCACGACGGCAGCCACGTGCCGGTGCTGCTGTCGGGCGCCTCGCTGCCGCCACAGATCGGCGGCAAGGTCTACGTCGCCAGCGACCTGCGCTTCCGGCGCGAGGCGCAGCGCATGGACTCGCTGCGCCACGTCTACTCGCAGGTGGCCAACGAGATCCGCGTGCCGCTGTCGCTGGCTAGCACGTACCTGCGCGAGCACACGCTCGGCGGCGACGACGGCGGCACCGACGTGCTCGACAAGGCGCTGCGCCAGTTGGTGCGCGCCGACCTGTCGCTCGAACGGGTCGCCCGGCTGGCGTCGACACCCGAGGACGGCGAGCTGCCGCTGCGTGTCGTCAGCCTGGACCAGCTCGCCGCCCAGCTGCACGACGACCTGCCGCGGCGCCAGCAGAAGACGGTGGACGTGCTGCCCGACCCGCTGGCGCCGCCGGTGCTGGCGGCGCCACCCGAGCTGGCGTTCTGCGCTTCCAGCCTGCTCGCCTTCCTGCTGCGCATGCGCTCGCAGGACGACCGCATCCGCATCCGCGTCGACGGCGGCCACGCGTTGCCGCGGCTGTGCTTCGAGCTCGCCGACGGGCGCGGCGACCCCAGCCCGACGCGGCTGGAGCCGCGCAGCGACGAGGAGCGCGAGTTCGCGCTCGCCGAGGGCGTGCTGCGCACGCTGATGCGGCGCATGCGCGGCCAGCTCGTCGTGCAGCAGCACCTCGGGCTGTCGATGGCGCTGCGGCTCAGCGCCGCCGAGGGAGGCTGAGGTGCTCTGGCAGCTGATCGTCCACCACGACGAGGACATGCGCGAGATGCTGGAAGACGGCGTGCGCGCCGCCTTCGCCACGCTCGGCCTGCCCGCGCGCCCGATCGACAAGGGCAACATCGACCGCGCCGGCCGCGCGATCGAGGACCACGGGCTGGACAACTGCAGCCTGGTCGTCGTCGGCTCCAGCACGCCGGCCGACGCGGCGTCCAGCATCGGTCTGACCGGGCGCGAGCCGACAATGCGTTTCATCCGCCAGCTCAAGAGCTTCTGGCAGCAGCTGCCGGTGGTCGTCATCTCCAACGCGCCCGACGAGCGCCTGGCGGGCTTTCTCGAGGCCTACGACCGCACCGCGCTGCTGGCCGCCGACGCCCGCCTGGCCGACACGCTGCGCGACGCCGTGCGCACGCTGGTCGGCGGCCAGCCGCGGCTCAGCGCCGCCTGCGTGCGCCTGCACATCCACCTGCGCGACCGGCGCAGCGCCAGCTGGGAGATGCTGCGCACCGGCGGCGCCAAGCTGCGCACCTTCCGCGCCAGCGGCACGCTGGCCATCGACACGCGCAAGCTCGAGGACATCCTCGACGAGTCGGCGCGGCTGGACGCCGACGTCTCGCAGGACAGCTTCCGCTCGCGCTCGTTCGCGCGCCTGTCGCGCGACCTGTCGGACCTGCTGTTCAGCGGCTCGGTCGACAACGCCGACTGCTGGAGCAGGTTCAGCCGCCAGCGCGACGAAGCCGGCGGCATGGGCCACATGCGCGTGCGCGTCACCGTCGACGACGAGATGCACACGCTGCTGATGGAGGCGCTGCGCGACCCCAGCGCCGCCAGCCTGGCCGACTGCTGGATCCTCAACGCGCCGATGTATCGCCACGCAATGCCGCGCGGCAGCGAACCGCTGTTCCGCGACGCCGACAGCCGCAACGGCCCGATCAACGCGCTGGTAATCCAGGCCGACGCGGCGCCGGGCAACATCCCGCTCGGCGACGATCGTGTGCTGCCCTTCGCCGGCCTGCCGCACACCGCGGACGAGGCGATCTGGCTGGAGACGCTGCTGCGCACGCATGGCGGCGGCCAGGTGCGCCGGCTGGACCTCGGCGACGCCGACCCGACGCCGCCCGAGCAGCGGCTGCTCCAGGCGCTGACCGACGAGGCGCCGCCGCAGGGCTGGCATCTGGTGCACTTCTGCGGCCATGCGATCAACGCCCGGCCGCTGGGCGCCAGCCTGGTGCTGCGCGCCGACCGAGGCGGCGCGCTGCCGGTGCACCGGCTGGCGACGGCGCTGGCGCGCACCCAGTTCCTCTTCCTCAGCGCCTGCCACAGCGCCAAGGACCCGACGGTGCTGCGGGCGCTGGAGCAGCAGGTGCCCGCCGTGCTCGGCTACCAGTGGAAAGTGCCCGACGAACGCGCGAGCAACTTCGCACGCCTGTTCTACGGCGCGCTGTTCGAACGCGGCGCGCCGTCCTACCGCTACCTCGAATACGCCTTCATGCGCGCGCGCCGCCGCGCCTACGAGCAGGCGGTGCAGGAAGCCCAGGCCCGGCTGCTCGCCGACGGCGACGACCCGCAGGCGACGATCGAGGACACGCTGCGCGACCACTCGTGGATCTCGCCGGTGCTCGTGATGCAGATGGACTGACACCCCTCATTCGTGGGGGAGCCCGTCGCCCTTGGGGCACGTCTTCGAGGGCGTCAGCCGGCGTGCCCCGCGGCCCAGACCTGAGCAATTTGTCATAGATCAGACCCGCGACACATTCTGCGTTGCGGGGGTGTCACGACATGTTGACGCCCCCACCCTGTCAGCGTAGCGTTACACATGTCGGTAGGGAGAAATCCGAGGGCTACAGAAGCCAACCCACGTGCGGGTCGAGCACGGAAACTGGTCCATGTCTCTGAAGGAGAAACGCAATGGCAGATGATGCAAACAAGGTTTGGCCGTCCGGCCTGACCACGGCGGAAGCCGAAGAACTGCAAAAGGGTCTGGTTGATGGCACCCGTATCTTCGGTGTCATCGCCGTCCTGGCTCACATCCTGGCGTATGCCTATACGCCGTGGCTCCACTAAGTCACTAGCAGGAACTAAAAAATGAACCAAGGCAAAGTCTGGCGCGTCGTTAAACCGACCGTTGGTGTTCCCGTCTACCTGGGCGCCGTGGCCGTCACGGCCCTGATCCTGCACGGCGGCCTGCTGGCCAAGACCGACTGGTTCGGCGCCTACTGGAACGGCGGCAAGAAGGCTGCTGCGGCTGCTGCTGCTGCCGCCCCGGCCCCGGTCGCGGCTCCGCAAGCCCCGGCGCAGTAAAGAGCGTCTGTCAGCGTATGTCCGGCATGGGGCTGGGGTTCGCGGACCCCGGCCCCATGTAGTTTCAAGCGCGGCGCAGTGCCTATGGCTTCTGTGAAAAGGCGCCGCCACAGGACCCGGACACGTCTTCTCCGCTCACCCGGATAAGGCGAGCTTCTCCCCACCCAATGCCCTCGGTAGCGCCGGCCTCGTGCCGGCGCTTCTGTTTTCAGGCTCCCGAAGGCGCTCGATCGAGGCCACCGGCGCCGACAGATCCATCGAGCGGCACCGCCCTCCCCGCCGACGCTGCCCGCAGGCACTCCGCCGCGCCACAGGCCACCCGGCGCGAAAAGGCCACGATGGGCCCGGCGGCACGCCATGTAACAAAACGCCCCGCACGAGGCGGGGGCGTCTGCAAGACGTGAGAAGCGGCGCCACGCGCCGCGCAATCTCAGGCCGGCACGCGCTGCGTCTGGCGCCCGATGAGCGGCACCATCGCCGCGATGGCACCCAGCAGGATCAGCAGTTCCAGCAGGTAGACGAAGACGTAGCCGGTGGCCGGGATCGAGATCCAGTGCGTCCACGGGTGCCAGGTGACGAAGGCCTGCACGAGGTCGCGCAGGATGCCGCCCAGCGCCATCGCCAGCCCCGCGGCCGTGGCCTGCACCGCGCCCCAGGCGCCCAGCGCCAGGCCGGCCTGGTTGGGCGGCGCCAGGTTCATCGTCGCCGTCAGCGTGCCGTGGCCGAACAGGCCGCCGCCGAAGCCGATCAGCGCGACGCCCGCAGCGAAGACGAAGGGCGAGTTCATCGGCGCGGCGATGATGACGAAGATGAAGGCCGGGATGCCCACCAGCGCGCCGTAGCAGGCCATGCGGAACGGGTCCATGCCCCGGCTCAGCACCTTGGACGCCAGGCCGAAGCCGAACAGGCCGCCCAGCGCCAGCGTCGCCGTCAGCTTGGTCGTGTCGCCGACCGTCAGCCCCAGCACCTGGCCGCCATAGGGCTCGAGCAGCACGTCTTCCATCGTGAAGGCCGCGGTGCCCAGGCCGATCGTCAGCAGCCGGCGCACGACCTGGTTGCCATTGCCGACGAAGTGGCGCCAGGCCTCCCCGAACGACGGGTCCTCGTCGCGACGCTCGGCGCCGCGACGCGGGTGCCGGCTCTCCTGCTTCCACAGCGCCAGCACGTTGAGGATCATCGTCGTCAGCGCCGCGCCCTGGATCACCTGGATCAGCTTGGCCGGCGTGAAGTCGGCCAGCAGCCAGCCGAAGAAGAAGGCGCTGACGATGGTGCCGAACAGCAGCATCACGTACATCAGGCCGACGACCTTGGGCCGCGCCTCGGGCTCGGCCAGGTCGGTGGCCAGCGCCAGACCGACGGTCTGCACGGTGTGCATGCCGGCGCCGACGAGCAGGAAGGCGACGGCGGCACCGAGCTGGCCGACCCAGGTCGGCAGCGCGCCCGATTCGCCGCCGCCGGACAGCACCAGCAGCGCGAACGGCATCATCGCGAAGCCGCCGAACTGCAGCAGCGTGCCCTTCCAGATGTAGGGCACGCGCCGCCAGCCCAGCGCCGACTGGTGGTTGTCGGACTTGAAGCCGATCAGCGCCCGGAACGGCGCGAACAGCAGCGGCAGCGCCACCATCACCGCGACGATCGAGGCCGGCACGCCGAGTTCGACGATCATCACCCGGTTGAGCGTGCCGACGAGCAGCGTCACCGCCATGCCGACGGTGATCTGGAACAGCGACAGCCGCAGCAGCCGCGACAGCGGCAGCTCGGGAGTCGCCGCGTCGGCGAAGGGCAGGTAGCGGGTTCCGATCCCCGTCCATACCTGCATCAGTTTGCGGCCAATCGTGCTCATCGGGTCAAGTGCTCCGCCGGCGTAGGGCCGGCCTGGACAATCGCCGGAACCTAACCCGCGGCGGGCTTCTTCAGCCTGCTTTTTGTCAAACGGGACCGGACGAGCACGGCGCGTGATGACGCCGATCATGAGCAGGCGATGCCGAGGCGACGAAGCGCCGGGAACGGCCCTTGCCGAAGCCGTGCCCGACGTGAGCACCTCCGCCCTGCCGACCGCCGACACCGCCCTGCCCGCCGCCTCGCCCTGGAGGCCGACGGCCTGGCGCTTCGTCGTCAATGCCGCCTCGGGACGTCACGACCGCGAGCAGACGCGCGAACGCCTGGAGATGGCGCTGCAAGCGGCCGGCCAGCCGGGCCGTGTGGACTTCGCGCCCGCCGGCGAACTGGCCCAGGTCGCCGAGCGCGCGGCCACCGAGTGCGCGGCCGAAGGCGCGGCGCTGGTCGGCGTCGGCGGCGACGGCACGCTGAACGCCGTCGCCGACGCCGCCTGGCGCGCCGACTGCGTCTTCGGCGTCGTGCCGCAGGGCACCTTCAACTACTTCGCACGCTCGCACCGCATCCCGACCGAACCCGACGAGGCGATCGCGGCGCTGTTCTCGGCCCGCCCGCAGGCGGTGCAGGTCGGGCGTGTCAACGGCCACGTCTTCCTCGTCAACGCCAGCCTGGGCCTGTACCCGGACCTGCTGGAAGACCGCGAGGCCTGGAAGTCGCGCCTGGGCCGCAGCCGCCTCGTCGCGCTGGGCGCTGCGCTGGCGACGCTGCTCGGCGAGCACCGCCGCCTGCGGCTGGCGGTCGAGCTTGGCGGCCAGACGCGGCTGGTGCGCACGCAGACGCTGTTCGTCGGCAACAACCGGCTGCAGTTCGAGCAGGTCGGCCTGCCCGAGGGCCGGGAGGTCGAAAGCGGCCGCATCGGCGCCGTGATGCTGCGGCCGATCGGCAGCTGGCGCATGCTGGGCCTGCTGCTGCGCGGCGCCTTCGGCCGCCTGGGCGACGCCGACACCGTCGACTCGTTCGCCTTCGAGCGCATGGTCGTGCGGCCCTGGCTGGCCTCGGGCAAACGCGTCAAGCTGGCCTATGACGGCGAGGTCGTGCAGGTGAAGCCGCCGGTGGTCTTCGAGGTCGCCCCGCGGCCGCTGAAACTGCTGCTGCCGCCGGCCTGAGCCGATGAGCGTGCTGCTGCAGCTCTCGGATCCGCACTTCGGCACCGAGCGCGCACCGGTCGTCGAGGCGCTGGTCGCCTTCAGCCACGCGCTGCGGCCTGATCTCGTCGTGCTGTCGGGCGACATCACGCAGCGCGCCCGGCGCGCGCAGTTCGCCGCCGCCCGGCGTTTCGTCGACCGCCTGGGCGTGCCCTGCCGCGCGGTGCCGGGCAACCACGACATCGCGCTGTTCGACCCGCTGACGCGGCTGATGCGCCCTTATGCGGCCTTCCGCCACGCCTTCGGCGCCGAGCAGTGGGAACACGAAAGCGCCGACTGCCTGCTGCTGGGCCTGAACACGACCCGGCCCTGGCGGCACAAGAACGGCGAGGTCTCGGCGGCGCAGGTCGAACGCGTCGCCGCGCGCCTGGCCGGCGCCGCGGCGGCGCAGCTGCGCATCGTCGTCGTGCACCAGCCGGTGGCCGTGCAACGCGACGAAGACCGGCGCAACCTGCTGCGCGGCCACGAGCGGGCGCTCGAACGCTGGGCCGAAGCCGGCTGCGACCTCGTGCTCGGCGGCCACATCCACCTGCCCTACGTCGTCGCGCTGAAAGGGCTGGCGCGGCCGCTGTGGGCGGTGCAGGCCGGCACGGCGCTGTCGGCGCGCATCCGCGACGGCATCTCCAACTCGGTGAACGTGCTGCGCTGGGACGGGCAGCCGGGCGGCGCCTGCCGCATCGAACGCTGGGACTACGCCTCGTCCGGCGACTTCGTGCGCCGCAGCGTCACCGAGGCGCGGCCTTCGCGCTAGGCCACCTTGCCGACGCCGCCACCACCGCGTTTGGCCTCGTAGCAGGCGGCGTCGGCGGCCGCCAGCCACTGCTCGAAACTGTGGCCGTCGCGGCCGTACTCGGCGACACCCAGGCTGGCGCCGACGCCCAGCGTGCGGCCCTCCCACTCCAGCCGGATCGCGGCGATCGCCTGGCCGACCTTGCGCGCCACGCCCAGGCCCTGGGCGGCGTCGCAGTGCGGCAGCAGCAGCGCGAACTCGTCGCCGCCGATGCGCGCTGCCGCATCGCTGCTGCGCACGTTGTCGGCGATCGCCGCGGCGACGCGCTGCAGCATCGCGTCGCCGGCGGCGTGGCCGGCGCTGTCGTTGATCGGCTTGAACCGGTCCAGGTCGATCATCACGACGGTCGCTGGACGCTTGTCGCCTTCGACGCCGACACGGGCATTGAGCGCCTGCTGCACCGCCGTCGCAAAACCGTCGCGGTTGAGCAGGCCGGTCAGCGGGTCGTGGCGCGCGGCGTACTCCAGTCGCTGGCGGGCGTCGACCTGGCCGCTGATGTCGTACATGCACCAGATCGAGCCCGCGGCCGGGTCGTCGGCGTCGACCGGGCGCGCGCGCAGCCGGCTCCAGAACGGCGGGCCGTCGAGGCCGACGAGGCGCCACTCGCCTTCGTAGACCTCGCCGCGCTCGAAAGCCGCCGCGGCGGCGCGACGCATCGCCTCGTCGTCGCCGCGGGTCGCGAAGATCGTCTCGGTGGCCTGGCCGACCAGATCCGGCTCGTCGCGCCCGATCAGCCGGCAGACCTCGGCGCTGACGAGCTGGAAGCGGCCGTCGCGCTCGAAGGCCAGCCCCACCGGCGAGGCGGCCAGCACCGAGCCCAGCCGGCGCAGCACGACGGCACGCGCCTCCTCGGCGCGCATGCGCTCGGCCGCGGCCTGGCGCAGCGTCGCCGCCAGGCGGCCGATCTCGCCGTCGGCTTCGGGCCATTCGGTGTGCTGATCACCGGCGATCAGCCGTGCCGCGCGCCGCTGCAGCCGGTCCAGCGGCCGCAGCTGCTGCGCCAGGAACCAGACCATCAGCGCCGACATCGCCAGCGAGAACACGGCGCCGAGCTGCAGTGCCTCGATGCGGGCCTCGCGCAGCGGCGCCTTCAGCAGCGCTCGCGGCAGGATGCGCCAGACCTGCCAGCCGGTCTCGGGCTCGCCCGCCATCGCCACGACCTCGTCGTCTCCCGACCACGCACCGGCACGCGCCGACTGCGGGCGCCCGGCCTGCACCCAGCGCGCGTACACCTCGGCCAGGCGCGGCTCGCTGGAAGCCGGCTGCAGCAGGCGCTGGCGATCGGGGTGCGAGACGATGCGCCCGTCGGCGTCGGTGACGACGGTGAACTCCTCTTCTTCATCGCCGTCGTCGCGCGGGTCGTCCAGATCGGCCGCCAGGCCTCCGGCCATCAGCGGCATCGAACCGTAGAGCACGCCGTAGACACGGTCGCCGTCCTCGAGCAGCGGGTGGGCGAAGATGACCACGGGCTGGGCGCTCACCGGGCCGACGGTCGGACTGGAGATCACGGGCAGCCGCGTCCGGAGCGTGCGCTGGAAGGCCGGCCGGCCGGCCACCGAAGGCTGCGGCCCGAGGATGCCGTCGTGTGTCATCGCCAGCACGACATCGCCCTTGGCGTCGGCCAGCACGATGGCCGTGAACGAGGCCCGCAGCGCGGCCTGGCCGCGGAAGAACTCCTGCAGCCGGGGCACGTCGGCGACCAGATCGGGAGTGACCAGCGGTGCCGTCGCCGACAGCGCGCGCTGCATCGTGCGCACACGGCGGCTGACGACGTCGACGCTGCGCTGCACCTCGACCTGCTGCTGCTGCTCGACGGTGGTCTCGATGTGCTGCTCGGCGACACGCACCATCTGCGTCAGCGTCAGCGCGATCGAGGTGAAGAGCACCAGCGTCGAGCCGACGGCCAGCCGGGCTTTCAGCGTCGGCAGCCAGCGCGAGAGAAAGCCGGCACGGCGCGAACCCGCTGCACCCCCCGCTTCATCCACCGCCACCGAAGACCTCGCCGACTCTTCCCGCACCCGCCTCCCTCCAGCGACCCGGTCGGCGTCGCACCGGAATGGCGCACGCCTGAGCGCGATTCTGTTCGAGCGCGAGAAGGACGCAGGGACGAAAAGACGGCCGGCGACCACCTATCTCGCCACCGGCCGAGCGCGGATTCAGCGTTTGGCGTCGCGTTGGCGCGGCGCTGCGGCGCGCTCCGGCGCTTCCGGCGCACGTTCGGAGCCGGGTGTCAGCGTCCAGTCGTGCTCGTCGGGCGAGGCCTCGGCGCGCTCTTCGGCGTGCATCGCGGCACTCGGGGAGATCGGGTCGCTGGCCGGGAAGGTCTCCTCCAGCGCCTCGTCGAGCGCCTTCTGGTAGGTCGGAGCAGCGTCCTCCGGCGGCGTGCCGGCGGCGGTCTTCGGGTCGGCTGCGGCCGGCGGGGCGGTCTTGCGTCGGGCGGTCATCGGGCGTCCTCGTCTCCCGCGGCGGCGGGAGCGCCGTTGGGGCAGCCGCCGTGCCCGGCCCGGCGCGGCATCGCGCTTGCCCAAGGCCCGCCACACGACACCTGCCCGAGAGGACCACCCCGATGTTTGCCCACACCAAGCGCCTGCAGTACACCGTGCGCGTCAGCGAATCCAACCCCGGCCTGGCCAACCTGCTGCTCGAGCAGTTCGGCGGCCCGCAAGGCGAGCTGGCGGCCGCGACGCGCTACTTCACGCAGTACCTCGCCGAGGACGACCCTGGCCGCCGCGACATGCTGATCGACATCGCCACCGAGGAGCTGAGCCACCTCGAGATCATCGGCACCATCGTCGCGATGCTGAACAAGGGCGCCAAGAGCCGCATCGCCGAAGGCGTCGACGCCGAAGCCGACATGTACCGCTCGATCTCCGGTGCCGGCAACGACTCGCACGTCACGCAGGTGCTCTACGGCGGCGGCCCGCCGCTGGTGAACTCCGGCGCCGTGCCCTGGACCGCGGCCTACGTCGACACGATCGGCGACCCGACCGCCGACCTGCGCAGCAACATCGCCGCCGAGGCGCGCGCCAAGATCATCTACGAGCGCCTGATCAACGCCACCGACGACCCGGGCGTCAAGGAGGCGCTGGGCTTCCTGATGACGCGCGAGATCGCGCACCAGCAGAGCTTCGAGAAGGCGCTGTATTCGCTGCAGCCCAACTTCCCGCCCGGCAAGCTGCCCGGCATGGCCAAGTTCGCCAACGTCTACTTCGACATGTCGCAGAGCGACACGCCGACACGCGGGCCGTGGAACAAGGAGCCGACCTTCGAGTACCGCCAGGCCGAGACCGCGGTCGACGGCGGTTCCGGCAACGGCGAGGTGACGCTGGCGGCCGACGAGGCGGCCTGCGTGCAGCAGGCGGCCGAACGGCTGCGCTCGGACCCCGACAGCGACCCGCAGACCGGCGCCGAGCTGGGCGCCACCGGCGCCGCGGGTGCCAACACCAGCGCCGCGCGCCAGCGTGCGGCCGACGGCGGCACGGCGACGCTGGACGACGACGAGCCGCGCACCGGCGGTGTCTGAAGGCGACGGCGCGACGGTCGGCCCGAGGCGGCGCCCGGGCGGCGGTGCGCTGCGCAGCACGCGCCGCGCCGTCGGCCTGGCGATCGTCGCCGCCGGCGCCGCGTTTTCGCTGCAGGCCGTCTGGCGCGAGGTGATCTCGGGCCGGGCGGCCGTCGAGCATGCGTTCTACGGCGGCCTGTTCGCGGCGCTGGCCACCGCGCTGGGCGCGCTGCCGGCGCTGCTGCGCCACGGCGCCGAGCCGCGCATGCGCGACGCGATGCTGGGCTTCGGCGCCGGCGTGATGCTGGCCGCGTGTTCGTTCTCGCTGATCGTGCCGGCGCTGGCCGCGGCGCGTGCCGCCGGCGCCGGCCTCACCGGCTCGGGGCTGCAGGTCGCCGTGGCGCTGCTCGTCGGCGCCGGGGCGCTGATGGCGCTGGAGCGCTGGCTGCCGCACGACTACTTCGAGTTCGCGTCGCCAAGCGCGGCCGGCGTCATCGACGCGCACCAGTTGAAGCGCGTCTGGCTCTTCGTCGCCGCCGTCGGCCTGCACAACGTGCCCGAGGGCCTGGCGATCGGCACCGCCTTCGGCGGTGGTCTGGCCGAGGGCCAGGCGCTGGCCGCCGGCATCGCGATCCAGGACGTGCCCGAAGGGCTGGTGATCGCGATGGCGCTGCGCGGCGTCGGCTACCGGCCAGGCTTCGCCGTCGTGCTGGGCGCGCTGTCGGGGCTGGTCGAGCCGGTGGCCGCGGTCGGCGGCGCGCTCGTCGTCGCCCACGCCGCCATCGTGCTGCCCTGGGGGCTGGCGTTCGCCGCCGGCGCGATGCTGTTCGTCATCGGCCACGAGGTCGTGCCCGAGTCGCACCGCGGCGGTTACCCGCGGCTGGCGACGGCCGGGCTGGTGCTCGGCTTCGCGCTGATGATGATGCTGGACACCACGCTGGGCTGAAGCGATGCCGCACGCCACGCCGCAACCCTGGCCGGCCGGTGCCGGCACGGCCTTTCGCGAGGACCTCGCCTTCCTCTGCCGCGGCGACGACCGCCGCGTCTACCGCGTCGTGCGCCGCGAGCAGTGGGTCGCGGTGGCCGGCGCCGACGGCCGTCGCCGCTGGCAGCGCACCGGCAGCTGCAGCTACACGCTGGACGACGGCCGCCCGGTCCGGCAGCTCGACGACGGCCGCTACGTCGTCGCGCGCTCGGCGACGGTGCTGACGCCGCTGTGAGCAGCCCGGGGACTTGAACGCCGCCGCGGCGGCGGTGGCCGCGCCGCGCCAGAATCGGCCGACGTTCCCGGAGGACCCCCAATGACGACGACGCTCGCCGACTTCCCCATCACCACCAAGTGGCCGCCCCGGCACCCCGAGCGGCTGCAGCTGTATTCGCTGCCGACGCCCAACGGCGTCAAGGTCTCGATCATGCTCGAGGAGACCGGCCTGCCCTACGAGGTGCACCGCGTGTCCTTCGACAACCAGGACCAGCTCTCGCCCGAGTTCCTGTCGCTGAACCCGAACAACAAGATCCCGGCGATCCTCGACCCCGACGGCCCGGGCGGCAAGCCGCTGGCGCTGTTCGAGTCGGGCGCGATCCTGCTGTACCTGGCCGAGAAGACCGGCCAGTGCCTGCCGCGCGACCCGGCCGCCAAGTGGCAGGCCGTGCAGTGGCTGATGTTCCAGATGGGCGGCGTCGGTCCGATGTTCGGCCAGCTCGGTTTCTTCCACAAGTTCGCCGGCAAGGACTGGGAAGACAAGCGCCCGCGCGAGCGCTACGCCAACGAGTCGCGCCGCCTGCTCGCCGTGCTCGACAGCCACCTCGCGGCCCGCGCCTGGATGATGGGCGACGAGTTCACGATCGCCGACATCGCGATCTTCCCCTGGGTCGACAACCTCGTCGGCTTCTACGACGCCGGCGACCTGGTCGGCTTCAGCGGCTTCGCCAACGTGCAGCGCGTGCTCGAGGCCTTCATGAACCGGCCCGGCGTCGCACGCGGCATCAAGGTGCCGGCGACACGCTGAGCCGGCGCTTCAGCCTTCGACCGAGGCCACCATGCGCGCCAGCTCGGCCACCGAGCCGGCTTCCATCTTCGTCATGATCGACGCGCGGTAGGCCTCGACCGTCTTCACCGACAGCTCCAGCTCCCAGGCGACGGTCTTGTTCAGCTTGCCGGCGAGGATGCCGTCGAGCACCTCGCGCTCGCGCCGGCCCAGGCGCGCCAGGCGTTCCTCGATCGTGCGCCGGCGCGTCTGCCGTGCCAGCGTCTCGCGCGACAGCACGATCGCCGCGGCGACGCGGTCCAGCAGGTACTGCTCCTGGAACGGCTTCTCGATGAAGTCGTAGGCGCCGGCCTTCAGCGCCTCGACGGCCATCGGCACGTCGCCATGGCCGGTGACGACGAGGATCGGCAGCGGGAAGTCGCGTTCGGCCAGCCGGCGCTGCAGCTCCAGCCCGCTCATGCCCGGCATGCGCACGTCCAGCACCAGCGCTCCGGGGCGCTGGGCCTCGCGCGGCGGCAGTGCGGCGAGGAACTCGTCGGCCCCGGCGTAGCAGGCCGAGTCCAGGCCGACCGAGGCGAACAGGAACTGCATCGAGCGGCGCATCGCGTCGTCGTCGTCGACGACCAGGATCAGCGGCGTGTCTTCGGCGGCACTCATCTCGGCTCCTCGGTGGCGGGCGGCAGCACGACGCGCATCGTCGCGCCGCCGTCGGCTTCGGCACTGGCGGTCAGCCGGCCGCCGTGGCTTTCGACGATCGTGCGGCAGATCGACAGCCCCAGCCCCAGGCCCTGCGGCTTGGTCGTGAAGAAGGGGTCGAAGAGCCGCGCCTGGACCTCGGGCGGCAGGCCGCTGCCGTGGTCGCGCACGGCGAGTTCGACGCCGACCTCGCACAGCGCCGTCGTGACGACGATGCCGCGTTCGTGCGCCACGCCGTCGGGCGTCGCGTCGAGCGCGTTCTGCAGCAGGTTCAACAGCACCTGCTCGATCTCGATGCGGTCGGCGTTGACCGCCGGCAGCGCGCCGTGCGGGCGCCAGACCAGCGGGATGCCGCGCCGCGCGGCGGCGTGCGCGAACAGCGGCAGCGTCTCGCCGACGACGACATCCAGATCCAGCGGCTCGCGCCGCGCGTCGCGCCGGCGCACGAAGCCGCGGATGCGGCGGATGATGACCGCGGCACGTTCGGCCTGGCCGGCGATGCCGCGTGCGCCGTCGCGCAGGAAGGCGGTGTCCGTGCGGCCGGCGTCGATGTAGCGCGTCATGCCTTCGGCGTAGTTGGTGATCGCCGCCAGCGGCTGGTTCAGCTCGTGGGCGATGTTGGACGCCATCTCGCCGAGGATGCCCAGGCGCGAGAACTGGTCGCGCTGCTCGCGGTGCAGGCGCGCGGCCTGCTCGGCCTTCTCGCGCTCCTGGATCTCGCGTGTCAGCTCGGCGGTGCGCCGGCGCACCAGGCTCTCGACACGCGCGACGTGCACCAGCCACCAGGCCAGCGCCGCCGCGGCCGCCGCGAACCACGGCCAGTAGCCGGCGACCAGGCCGCGCAGCGTGGTCTGCGACAGGTACTCGTAGGGGCCGATCTTCAGCGTACGGAACAAGGCGTGCACCGAGCTGTAGTCCTGCGGCGCGGTCCAGGCGCGGCCGTCGACCGGGGCCATCGTCAGCAGGCTGGCGGTCACCGCCTTGGCGAGGTCGGGCGAGGTGCCGGCCAGGCGCGCGAACGGCCAGTCGGGGTACAGGCGCGACGACAGCCGGCACGGGAAGTTGCCGGCCGCGCGTTCGCCGACGACGGCGAACTCGTCGGCACGCACGCGGCCGGCGGCGATCTGCTCTTCGAGCAGGCAGGTGCGCAGCACGCCGGCGTCGGCACGGCCGGCGCGCAGCGCGTCGATCACACGCTCCATCGGGAAGCCGGTCTCGACCAGCGCCGCCAGCCGCGTCGGCTCGACGCCGGCCTCGGCCATCTCGCGCCAGACGACACGCCAGCCGCCGAAGGCGTCGGCGGCGACGACGGCGACACGGCGCCCGGCGAGGTCCTCGAAACGTCCGGCGTGGCCGGGCCGGTTGGGCACGACGACGGTCGAGCCGACGCTGTCAGTCGGCACCGCGTGCTCGCGGCTTTCCAGCGTCGCCAGCCGCGTGACGCCGTGCGCCGACTCCAGCTCGACGTAGTAGCCGGGGTTGGTGACGACGAAGTCGAGCTCGCCGCGGCCGACGGCGGCGGCGAGGCCGGCCGCGTCCAGCGGCTGCAGCGTGAAGCGGTGCTCGGGCAGCGTGCGCCGCAGCTGCGCCACCGTCGGCTCGAAGTCGCGTGCCGCACGCTCCGAGCCCTGGTAGGCGAGCACGCCGATGCGCACCTCGTCGGCGCGGGCGACGGCGGCGGCGAGCAGGCAGCAGAGGGCGATCAGCAGGCGCACGGCGGAAGGAGGCAGAAACAAAAAAGCCGGCTCGTCGAGCCGGCCCCGGGGGTCAGTAGCGTGCGTCCTTGGGCTTGGGGTCCTTCGGCCAGTCCTTCACCTTGTCGGGGAAGTCGGGCCGCGGCTGGTGCGAGAAGTACTCGGCCACGTCCAGCGCCTCCTGGTCCGACAGCCCGCCCTGGCCCAGCGGGAACTTCTCGTGGAAGCCGACCGGCATATTACGCTTGACGAAGGCGGCGGCCGTGTAGGTGCGTGCCATGCCGGCGCCGAGGTTGAACGAACGTTCGCCCCACAGCGGCGGGTAGACCATGCGCCCGGCTTCGTCCTTCAGGCCTTCGCCGTCGGCGCCGTGGCAGACCGAGCACTGCGTCGTGTAGACCTTCTCGCCGTTGACCGGGTCGGGCACCAGCTTCGGGTCGATCTTGCCGACGCCGCGGCCGGGCACCTGGTCGCCCTTCTGCGTCGCGCCGCGCATCCAGTCGAAGTAGGCGACCATGGCCTTCAGGTCGGGCGAGTCGGCCGCCAGCGGCATGCCGTTCATCGAGCGGCGGAAGCAGCCGTTGATGCGGTCTTCCATCGTGATGACCTTGCCGGCGCGCGGCGCGTACGACGGGAAGAAGGCGCTGACACCGACGTAGGGCGAGCCGCCGGCCACCGTGCCGGCGTTCAGGTGGCACGAGGAGCAGTTCATGTCGGCGCCGACGTGCTCAGGCAGCAGCTCGCGCGTCTGGGCGTTGAGCCGCATGCCACGCACCAGCTGTTCGGCGTTGGGCTCGGCCAGCAGCGCCGCCAGGCGCGGCGTCTCGAACTTCGAGGCTTCGACCGTCGGATCCAGGCGCGCGCGCGCCTGCTTCACCTGCTCGGCACTGACCGGGCCGGCACCGTTGCCCCAGCTGGCACGCACGAAGCTCAGGATCTCGGCGATCTCGTCGTCGCCCAGGCGGGCGAAGCCGGGCATCGTGTAGACGCGCGGATGGCGCTCGGTGGCGGCGGTCTTCCAGCCGGTGAGCGTCAGGTGCAGCAGCGTCGCCGGGTCGCGTGCGGCGACCGTCGGGTTGCCATCCAGCGCCGGGAACACGCCCTTGACGCCGCGGCCGTCGGCGCGGTGGCAGTCGGTGCAGAACTGCGTGTAGCCCAGGCCGCCGCGTGTCGTGTAGCTCGTCTCCGGCGTGCCGCGCGAAGCCGTGCGTTCGGCCGGCGCCCGGCGCTCGCCGGGCAGCGCCGCCAGATAGGTGGCGATGGCCAGCAGGTCCTCGTCGCGGAAGTGCTGGGTTGAGTGCAGGATGACCTCGGTCATGCTGCCCGAGACGGCGCCGAAGCGGTTCTGGCCGGTCTTCAGCAGCTCCACGGTGTCGGCGACCGGGCCCAGGCCGCGCAGGTCGACGGCGTGCCAGTCCTCGACGACGGAGCCGGCGAGGAACTGCCGGCCGCCCGAGCCGCCGCCCTGCATCGCCTTCTCCTGGAAGGCCAGGCCGCGCGGCGTGTGGCAGGCGCCGCAGTGGCCGGGGCCTTGCACGAGGTAGGCGCCGCGGTTCCACAGCGCGTCCTTCGAGGCATCGGGCACGAAGGGCGTGGTGTCGGCGAAGACCGCGTTCCACAGCCCCAGGCCGGCGCGCAGGTTGAACGGGAAGCGCATCGTCGCCTCGCGGTTCGGCGCCGCCACCGGCGTCACGTCGTCGCGCAGATAGGCCCACAGCGCGCGCATGTCCTCGTCGCTCAGCTTGGCGTAGGACGGGTAAGGCATCGCCGGGTACAGGCGGTGGCCGTCGGCGGCGACGCCGTGGCGCATCGCACGCTCGAAAGCGCCGAAGCTCCAGCCGCCCAGGCCGGTGGCGGCGTCGGGCGTGATGTTCGTCGACCAGATCGTGCCGAAGGGCGACTCGAGCGCCCGCCCGCCGGCAAGCGCGGCGCCGCCGGGTGCGGTGTGGCAGGCGACGCAGTCGCCGAGCTGGGCGACGTAGCGGCCGCGTTCGATCAGCGCGGCGTCGTGCTGCGGCACGGCGGCGCCTTCGACGACGGCCGGCGCACGCGCGATCCAGGCCGCGGCGGCGCCGCCGGCGAGCACGATCGCTGCCGCGACCAGCGCCAGGCGCCGCGGGAGTCGGGAGGGGGTGGTGGTCATGGTCCGGGGACTTCTGGTTCTCGTGGGTTCGAGCCTAGGGTTCACCCTGATTCGTGGCGAGCCGGGCTTACACGCCGCCGAACCCGGGTTTCCCCGGGTTTCCCGAGCGCCACGCTCGGCGACCCTGCGCCGCGCTGGCCTAAGATCGCGCCCGTCTTGCCTGCCGTCCCCACTCCTCCCCTGCCCGCCCACGACGCGCCGATCGGGGTCTACGACTCCGGTGTCGGCGGCCTGTCGGTGCTGCGTGCGTTGCGTGCACGCCTGCCGGCCGAACGTTTCGTCTACGTCGCCGACAGCGGCCACGCGCCGTACGGCGACCGGCCGCGGCCTTATCTGCTCGCCCGCGCCGGCGCGGTGGCCGACTTCTTCGTCGCCCAGCGCGCCAAGGCGCTGGTGCTGGCCTGCAACACGATCAGCGTCGTCGCCGCCGAGACGCTGCGTGCACGCCATGCGCTGCCGATCGTCGCGATGGAACCGGCGATCAAACCCGCCGTCGCCGCGACCCGCAGCGGCATCGTGCTGGTGCTTGCGACCACCGCGACGGTGCACAGCCCGGCGGTCGAACGCCTGTGCCGCATCTGGGGGCGCGAGGTCGAGATCCTGCTGCAGCCCTGCCCCGGCCTCGTCGAGCTGATCGAGCAGGGCCGCTTCGCCGACCCGGCAACACGCGCGCTGCTCGAACGTTTCCTGCGCCCGGCGCTGGACGCCGGCGCCGACATGGTAGTGCTCGGCTGCACGCACTACGCCTTCGTGCAGGACGAGATCCGGCGCCTGGCGGGCCCGGCGGTGCAGGTCATCGAACCGTCGGAAGCCGTCGCGCGCCAGCTCGTCTACCGCCTGGGCCCGGCGCTGGCGCCGGCCGGCGCCGCGGGCGCGTCGACCTGCTACTACACCTCGGGCGACACCGAGGCGCTGCGCCGTTTTCTCGAGGTCATGGGGCGGCCGGGTGCCGTCGTGCACGCGCTGCCGCCGGAGCGTTGATCGGCCGCGCCGCCGTTGGCGCAAATCCTGCTCGCCGGAAATCGGGACAATCCCGTCCTTTCGCGCCGCCGGGGTCACGAGCCCCAAGGCGGTGAACACGTGCCCCACCTCCGCACATGGCCGCCAGTTCTTCCGCTTCCCACCCTCCCGTCGCCCACAGCTGGCTCGACGACGCGCACGCGCTGATCGCGGGCTCGCTGTTCGTCGCGCTGGGCATGACGATGTTCGCCCACGTCGGGCTGCTGACCGGCGGCGTCGCCGGCGTCGCCTACCTGCTGCGCTACGCCTTCGGCGTCGACCTCTCGCTGGCCTTCTTCGTGCTCAACCTGCCGTTCTACTGGCTGGCCTGGCGCCAGCTGGGCGGCGAGTTCACGGTGAAGAGCTTCATCGCCGTGGCGCTGGTCTCGGCCTGCACCGCGGCGGCGCCACGTTTCGTGCGCTTCGAGCTGCTGGACCCGTGGGTAGCGTCGATCGTCGGCGGGCTCCTGATCGGCTTCGGCCTGCTGGCGCTGCTGCGCCATCGCGCCAGCGTCGGCGGCGTCAACATCCTCGCGCAGTTCCTGCAGCAAAAACGCGGCTTCAGCGCCGGCAAGGTGCAGATGTCGGTCGACGTCTGCGTCGTGCTCGCGGCGCTGATGACGGTGTCGCCCGAGCGTGTGCTGCAGTCGGTAGTCGGCGCGGTGGCCATCGGCGCCTTCCTGGCACTGAACCACCGGCCGGGGCGTTACCTCGGCGTCTAGTCTCAGGCCACCAGCGGCACGGCCCAGTAGACCAGGCTGACCGCGGCGCACAGCAGCACCGCGGCCGTGAGGTCCAGCCGGCGCTCGCGGCGGCGCCATTCCAGGCGCTGGATCGACAGGCGGATCTTGTCGTTCATCGCCGCCTCCGTCAGTGCATTCGCGCGGCGAGGCCGCTGGGTTCGCCGGGCGGCGGCGGTACCGGCGGGCGGGCGGCGATCTCGCGCCACTGCGCCAGTGCGCGTCGGATCGACTGGCGCACCGGCGGCGCCAGCGCCGCGGCGCGGGAGTCGACGAACGCGAGGTTCTCGACGACACGCGAGGCCACCAGGCCGCGCTCGCCGTCATGCGCGGTGCTCGCGCAGCGGCCGAGCGCGACCCAGGTCGCCATCAGCACGGAGGTCGACGCGAGCAGCGCGTCGGCGACGTCGGGATCGGCAAGAGGATCGGTGTGCATGGTGGGCAGGGAGCAATCGACGAGCCCATCGTATTGAGAATTGTTCTCAACTACAACCGGTCTCCCTGACACCGTGGCGGCTTCCCCGCCGGCGCGGCTTCAGCCGCCGCGCAAGGCGGCGCGCAGCGCGGCCGCGGCCGTCGGCGGCTGCGCCGACAGGCGCCAGTGGCCGGGCAGCCCGAACGACGCCGTATCGCGCACCGCGACGCCGTGGCGGCGCAGCGAGGCCGCGTCGGGCGCGCCCGGCGGCGGCCGCACGCAGAAGAAGTTGGCGACGCTGGGCAGGGTCTCGAAGCCGAGCTCCTCCAGCATCGCGCGCAGCCCGGCCAGCCACTCGCCCAGCGTCAGCCGGGCGCCGGCCAGCCAGCGCTGGGTGGCCGGTTCGGTCCAGGTCTCGATCATCGCCACCGCGTGCGCACCGAGCGGCCACGAAGGCTCGGCCGCGGCCAGCGCCGCCATCCAGGCGCCGACGTCCCAGTCGACGGCATCGGCATCGGGTGCGATCGCGTAGGCACCGCGCAGCCCGCACAGCCCGAGCGCCTTGTTCGGCCCGTGCAGCACGAAGGCCGCCTGGCGATCGGCCGTGCCCCAGCGGCTGGCGCCGCCCAGGCGCAGCGGCGCGTAGACCGAATCGAGCACCGTCGGCACACGCGCCAGGTCCGGTGGCGGCGGTCCGTCCTGGCCGAGCGGGCTGGACGGCTCGCCCAGCCAGCGCAGGCTGGCGCCGGGGTCGGCGGCGTGCGTGCAGACGCGGCCGTTGGCGCGCGCCGCGCTGGCGTAGTCGCCGTAGGCGTGCGGCGGCAAGGCCACCGCGCCCGGCGCCAGGCGGGCGCCGACGGCCGTCACACGCTGGATGAACTCGCTGGCGCTCGCGGCGAGCACGATGCGCTCGGGCGTCACGCGGTGCCAGGCGGCCAGGCGCTCGCGCAGCGCGTGGTAGCCCGAATCCGGGTAACGCGTCGGGTCGACACGCTGCAGCGCGGCGACGGCCGCCGGGCACGGCCCGACGGCGTTGGCGCAGGTCGAGAAGTCCCAAGGCGCGGGCCCGTGGCGGTCCGGGCCGCCGTGCACCCGGCGCAGCGCCGGCTCCGATCTCAGAAGGTCCATGCAAACTCCGCCAGGCGCCACAGCAGCGCGGCCACGAGCGCGCCGCCGGCGCCCTGCCCGGCGATGACCAGCGCCCGTGCCAGCGCCGTCGTGTCGGCCTCGGCACCATGTTCATTGAGGGTGTAGACGCCGGGTTTGCCCAGGCGCACGCCCAGGCGCAGCGCCATCGCGCCCATCGGCCAGCCGCCGTTGGGCGACGGCGTGCGCGCGGCCTCGTGCGCCAGCGGCGCGATGCCCAGCGACGGCCGCCACAGCATCAGCGCCGTCAGCCGCGCCGGCAGCCAGCCGAGCACGTCGTCGGCACGCGCCGACCACTTGCCGGCCCACTCCCAGCGGCCGCGGTAGCCCCACATCGCGTCCAGCGTGTTGACCGCGCGCCAGGCCCACGCGCCCGGCAGGCCGGCGACGCAGAACCAGAACAGCGGCGCGACGACCGAGTCGTTGAGGTTCTCGGCCAGCGTCTCGATCGCCGTCTCGCGCACCTCGCGTGCGTCCAGGCGCTCGACGTCGCGGCTGCACAGGTTGCGCAGCCGCTGCTGCGCCGCCGGCAGGCCGCCGGCCTTGAACGCGGCGTCGACCGCGGCGACCTCGTCGCGCAGCATGCGCCAGGCGAAAGACGGCTTGAGCGCCAGCGCCAGCAGCGGCACCGCGGCCCAGTGCGGCAGGCCGAGCAGCGCCGTCTGCAGGCCCCAGGCGAGCGCGGCGACACCGCCGACCACCGCCCACCAGGCCAGCGTGCCGGCGACCAGCGCCGCACGCGGCGCCAGGGTCGGCAGCCGGCGGTGCAGCGGCATGATCGTGTGGCCCAGCCAGGCCACCGGGTGCCAGGCGTCGCGTGGCTCGCCGAAGCGCCGGTCGATCAGCCAGGCCAGCGCCAGCGCGGCGGCGAAGACGAGCGCGGTGTTCATCGGCGTGCGGCGGCGGCCTCGGGGGCCAGCCGTTGCAGGCAGTCGACGATCGCCGCGGCGCCTTCGCCCAGGCGCGGGCCGGGGCGGATCAGCAGGTCGAAACGTTCGGGCGCGAAGCCGCAGACACGCCCGGCGCGCAGCACCGGCATTGCCGCCCAACCGGGCCGCGCCGCCAGCGCGGCGACGTCACGCTGCTGCACCAGCAGCAGCTCGGGATCGGCACGCACGACGAACTCGGGGTTCAGCTTCGGGAAGGCGCCCAGCTCGGCCGGCACGACGTTGGCGAGCCCCAGCCGCGCCAGGGTGTCGCCGACGAAGGAAGCGCTGCTCGCGCCCCAGCCGGCGTGCACCTCGAAGAACACGCGCCGGCCGCGCAGCGACGGCGGCACGCGTGCGGCGGCGGCGGCGAGTTCGGCGTCCAGGCGCTGCAGCAGACGTTCGGCCTCGGCACGGCGTTCGAGCACCTGGCCCAGCGTGCGCACCGTCTCGACCATCTCGACGTGGCGTTCGGCGTGCACACGCAGCACACGCAGGCCCAGCGCTTCGAGGCGGTCGCTGGCGCGCGACAGGTCCGAGGCCAGCACCAGGTCGGGCTTCAGCGCGACGACGGCTTCGACGACCGCGTCTTCCATGCCGCCGACGCGCGGCAGCGCGGCCAGCGCCGGCGGCCAGTTGGAATAGCGGTCGACGCCGATCAGGCGCTCGCCGCCGCCCAGCACCCAGACCGTCTCGGTCAGCGAGGGCAGCAGCGAGACGACGCGCTTCGGCGAGGCCTCGAGCTTCAGCTCGTTACCACGCGCGTCGTGCACGACGATCGGCGCGGCCCGCGCCACGGTGGTGGCCGCCAGCATCCCGGCCAGGCACAGCAGAGCCACGGCGCGTGCGGCAGCACGCAGGGCTGCGGCAGCGCAGGCGCACGAAAAGGCGAACAGGCCCGGGACGGAAGTCGACATGAATGACGGTGAGAACCGCTGCGGCCGGCCGCTTCCCCGCAGCCGCCGCCCTACGGTGCCGCGCTCGCGCGCCGCACCCCCTCGTTGGCCGGTATCCGGGCTGGCGGTGCGACCCGTGTGCCCTTCCCAGGTCTTCACCCAGTGGATTCGACACGAGCTGAAGCCCTCAGGCTCCGACCGCTGACCGTTGCGGGGGCAGCTCAGGTTGGGGGCGCACCGGCGACGCGGCGCGCCTCTTCCTGATTCCCGTTGA
>JASGHA010000014.1:0-46958 GCA_049841175.1 Rubrivivax sp.
GTCGGCCCGATGCGCGCCGCGCGGCTGTTCGTCTCGCGGCTGGCGCACGACGGCCTGCTGGAGCGCACCGCGCGTGTCGGCGCCCAGCTCTACGGCTCGCTGGGCGCCACCGGCAAGGGCCACGGCAGCGACACGGCGGTCCTGCTGGGCCTGGCCGGCCACGAGCCCGACACGGTGCCGATCGACGAGGTGCCGGCGCTGCTGGCCGCGATCCGCGCCAGCGCCCGCCTCGAGCTGCTGGGCCGCCGGGCGGTGGACTTCGTCGAGAAGCGCGACCTGAAGTTCCACCGCCGCGAGACGCTGCCGTTTCATGCCAACGGCATGGCCTTCGCGGCCTGGGACGCCGCCGGCGCGCTGCTGGCCGAGCGCCGCTACTACTCGGTGGGGGGCGGTTTCGTCGTCAGCGACGAAGTCGCGGCCGACGGCAGCCGGCACCCGGTGATCGCGCCCGACACGACCGTGCTGCCGCACCCGTTCCACACCGGCGCCGAACTGCTGGCGCTGACCGCCGAGCTGGGCTGCGACATCGCCGGCGTGATGCGCCGCAACGAGCGCCACTGGCGCACCGACGCCGAGATCGACGCCGGCCTGCTGGCGATCTGGCAGGTGATGCAGCAGTGCGTGGCGCGCGGCATGCTCACCCGCGGCACGCTGCCCGGCGGCTTCAAGGTGCAGCGGCGCGCGCCCGATCTGGCCGAGGCGCTGCAGGCGCAGGCGCCCGACGGGACGCCGGCCGACCCGCTGGCGGTGCTCGACTGGGTCAACCTCTTCGCGCTCGCCGCCAACGAGGAGAACGCCGCCGGCGGCCGTGTCGTCACCGCGCCGACCAACGGCGCCGCCGGCATCGTGCCCGCGGTGCTGCACTACTACCAACGCTTCGTGCCCGGCGCCAGCGAACGCGGCGTCGTCGACTTCCTGCTCACCGCCGGCGCGATCGGCCTGCTCTACAAGGAGAACGCCAGCATCTCCGGCGCCGAGGTCGGCTGCCAGGGCGAAGTCGGCGTCGCCTGCTCGATGGCCGCCGGGGCCTTGTGCGCGGTGCTCGGCGGCAGCCCGGCGCAGGCCGAGAACGCCGCCGAGATCGGCATGGAGCACCACCTGGGCCTGACCTGCGACCCGGTCGGCGGCCTGGTGCAGATCCCCTGCATCGAACGCAACGCGATGGGCGCGGTGAAGGCGATCAACGCCGCACGCATCGCGCTGCGTGGCGACGGCACGCACAAGGTCAGCCTGGACCAGGTCATCAAGACGATGCGCGAGACCGGCGCCGACATGCTGACCAAGTACAAGGAGACCGCGCGCGGCGGCCTGGCGGTGAACATCGTCGAATGCTGAGGCCGCCGCGAGCCGCCAAACGCGAGGTCGCAGACCGAGTCAAGCGTATGGGAGGCCGGCGTTGTGCCGGGCCCTCAACGCGCGCTTTCATCGGATTCCACCGGGTTACGGCCCTTGATCTGCCCGCCGCATGGGCGCATCCTCGCCGGAGCGCCGTGCCGGCGACGTAACCTCGTTGACGATGCCGACACCGCGCTCACCCCACCACGAACGACAGCCGCCACGAGCGGCGCACACGAGGTAGACCGACATGAAGAACATCCCCATCCGCACGCTCGCGGCGGCCGCCGCATTGGCCGCCTGCGGCCTGGCGCAGGCCGGCGAAGTCGAGGTCCTGCACTGGTGGACCAGCGGCGGCGAAGCCAAGGCGGCGGCGGCGCTGAAGGCGACGATGCAGGCCAAGGGCCACACCTGGAAGGACTTCGCGGTGGCCGGCGGTGGCGGCGACTCGGCGATGACGGTGCTGAAGTCGCGCGTGGTCTCGGGCAACGCCCCGGCCGCGGCGCAGATCAAGGGCCCGGCGCTGCAGGAATGGGCCGCCGAAGGCGTGCTCGCCAACATCGACGACGTGGCCAAGGCCGAGAACTGGGACGCCCTGCTGCCCAAGGCCGTGGCCGACGTCATGAAGTACAAGGGCAACTACATCGCCGCCCCGGTGAACGTGCACCGCGTGAACTGGCTGTGGGCCAACCCGGCGGCGTTCAAGAAGGCCGGCGCCAAGGTGCCGACGAACTGGGACGAGTTCTTCGTCGCCGCCGAGGCGCTGAAGAAGGCCGGCATCATCCCCGTCGCGCACGGCGGCCAGAACTGGCAGGACTTCACCACCTTCGAGAGCGTGGCGCTGGGTGTCGGCGGCACCGAGTTCTACCGCAAGGCCCTGGTGCAGCTCGACCCGGCGACGCTGAACAGCCCGACGATGGAAAAGGTGCTGACGACCTTCAAGCGCGTGAAGGGCTACACCGACAAGAACGCCCCCGGCCGCGACTGGAACCTGGCGACCGCGATGGTCATCAAGGGCGAAGCCGGCATGCAGCTGATGGGCGACTGGGCCAAGGGCGAATTCGTTGCCGCCGGCAAGGTGCCGGGCAAGGACTTCATCTGCGCGCCGGCCCCGGGCACCGCGCAGGCCTTCACCTTCAACATCGACTCGTTCGCGATGTTCAAGCTGAAGAACGCCGAGAACACCAAGGCGCAGAAGGCGCTGGCCGCGGCCATCATGTCGCCCGAGTTCCAGGAGGTGTTCAACCTCAACAAGGGCTCGATCCCGGTGCGCCTGGGCATGAACATGGACAAGTTCGACGACTGCGCCAAGCAGTCGGCCAAGGACTTCGTCGCCACGTCCAAGACCGGCGGCCTGGTGCCGTCGATCGCCCACGGCATGGCCGTGCCCCCGGCCATCGAAGGCGCGATCAAGGACGTCGTCAGCCAGTACTGGAACAGCGACAAGATGAGCGCCAAGGACGCGATGACGCGCATCACAGCCGCCGCCAAGGCCCAGTAATCACGTCCTAGAACCGACGCGCCGCGTTCCCCGCCAGCGGGACGCGGCGCGTTTGCCGTCCCGCCATCCATGGTGTCTTCATCGCCCGCGGGCGCACGCTGGCTGCCCAAGCTGGTCGTCGCGCCGTCCTTCGTCCTGTCGTTCCTGTTCATCTACGGGCTGATCGCCTGGAACGGCTACCTGTCTCTGTCGGCCTCGCGCCTGCTGCCCAACTACGAGTTCGTCGGGCTGGAGCAGTACGTGCGCCTGTTCGACAACGAGCGCTTCCACGTCGCGCTCGTCAACATGGGCATCTTCGGCACGCTGTTCATCGGCGGCTCGATGGCCCTGGGCCTGCTGCTGGCCATCCTGCTGGACCAGAAGATCCGCGCCGAGGGCCTGCTGCGCACGATCTACCTGTACCCGATGGCGATCTCGTTCATCGTCACCGGCACGGCCTGGAAGTGGATCCTGAACCCCGGCCTGGGGCTGGAACACGTCGTCCAGCAATGGGGCTTCGAGAGCTTCAGCTTCGGCTGGCTGGTCGACCCGGAGAAGGCGATCTACTGCGTCGCGATCGCCGGCGTCTGGCAGAGCTCGGGTTTCGTCATGGCGCTGTTCCTGGCCGGGCTGCGCGGCATCGACGACTCGGTCATCAAGGCCGCGCAGGTCGACGGCGCGAGCCTGCCGCTGATCTACTGGCGCATCGTCATCCCGACACTCAGGCCCGTGTTCTTCAGCACGCTGATGGTCGTCAGCCACCTGGCGATCAAGAGCTTCGACCTCGTGATGGCGCTGACCGCCGGCGGCCCCGGCTACGCCACCGACCTGCCGGCGACCTTCATGTACGCGATGGCCTTCTCGCGCGGCCAGATCGGCCTGGGCGCGGCCAGCGCGACGGTGATGCTGGCCACGGTGGCCGCGATCGTCGTGCCCTATCTCTACAGCGAACTGAGGGCCAAGCGATGAGCCGCCACGTCGTGCAACGCGCCCTGCTGTGGGCGGCCCTGCTGCTGTTCGCGGCCTGGTTCCTGACGCCGCTGTACGTGATGGTCACCACGTCGCTGAAGGACATGGACCAGGTGCGGGCCGGCAGCCTGCTGTCGCTGCCCACGAGCCCCAGCCTCGAGTCCTGGGCGCGCGCCTGGAGCAGCGCCTGCACCGGCACCGACTGCGGCGGCCTGAAGCCCTTCTTCATGAACTCGGTGCTGATGGTCGTGCCGGCGGTGCTGGTGTCGACCGCGATCGGCTCGATCAACGGCTACGTGCTGTCGAAGTGGCGCTTCCGCGGCAGCGAGACGATGTTCGCGCTGATGCTCTTCGGCGTCTTCATGCCGATGCAGGTGGTGCTGCTGCCGATGAGCCAGGTGCTCGGCTGGCTGGGCATCGCCAGCTCGATCTGGGGCCTGATCCTGGTGCACGTCGTCGCCGGCATCCCGAGCACGACGCTGTTCTTCCGCAACTACTACGTCGGCCTGCCCGACGAGCTGATCAAGGCCGCGATGCTCGATGGCGCCGGCTTCTGGAAGATCTTCACGCGCATCATCCTGCCGCTGTCCACGCCGATCCTCGTCGTGACGCTGATCTGGCAGTTCACCAACATCTGGAACGACTTCCTCTACGGCGTCGTCTTCTCCGGCGCCGACAGCAAACCCGTGACCGTCGGTCTCAACAATCTCGCCAACACCTCCAGCAGCGTGAAGGAATACAACGTCGACATGGCCGCGGCACTGATCGCGGCGCTCCCCACCCTCTTCGTCTACGTCGTCGCCGGCAAGTACTTCGTGCGCGGCCTGACGGCCGGCGCGGTGAAAGGCTGAACCATGGGAGCCCTTTCCATCCGCTCCGTGCGCAAGGCCTTCGGCAAGACCGAGATCCTCAAGGGCATCGACATCGAGGTCGAGGCCGGCGACTTCCTGATCCTCGTGGGCCCCTCGGGCTGCGGCAAGAGCACGCTGCTGAACATGATCGCCGGGCTGGATGCGCCGAGCTCGGGCCGCATCTTCATCGACGGCCGCGACGTCACCGACGTGCCCAGCAAGGACCGCGACATCGCGATGGTGTTCCAGAGCTACGCCCTGTACCCCAACATGGACGTGCGCCAGAACATCGCCTTCGCGCTGGAGATGCGCAAGGTGCCCAAGGCGCAGCGCGAGGCGGCCGTGCAGCGCGTCGCCAAGATGCTGCAGATCGACCACCTGCTCGACCGCAAGCCCGGCGCGCTGTCGGGCGGCCAGCGCCAGCGCGTCGCGATGGGCCGCGCGCTGGCGCGCGACCCCAAGCTGTTCCTGTTCGACGAGCCGCTGTCCAACCTCGACGCCAAGCTGCGTGTCGAGATGCGCGCCGAGATCAAGCTGCTGCACCAGCGCACGCAGACGACGACGGTCTACGTCACGCACGACCAGGTCGAGGCGATGACGCTGGGCAACCACATCGCGGTGATGAAGGACGGCGCCGTGCAGCAGCTGGGCTCGCCGCACGAGATCTACACCCGGCCGGCGACGCGTTTCGTCGCCGAGTTCATCGGCTCGCCGGCGATGAACATGATCCTCGCCCAGCGCAGCGCCGACGGCGGCCTGACGGCGGCCGGCCACGCGCTGCCGCTCACCCCCGCGCAGCGCCAGGCGCTGGCCGGCGGCAGCGGCGACGTCGTCTACGGCCTGCGGCCCGAGAACGTCTGCCTGGGCGAGCAAGGTTTGCCGGGCGAACTCGTCATCGTCGAGCCGACCGGCCCCGAGACCTACATGACCGCCAACACCGCGGCCGGCAGGCTGACCGCGCGCCTGCCCGGCACCGCCGAAGGCCAGGTCGGCGGCACGGTGCACCTGCACTGGGCGGCCGAACACGCGCACCTGTTCGACGCGGTGAGCGAGAAGCGCATCGGCTGAGCGCCGCTCACGTCCGGACGGCTGCGATCAGCGGCTTGCAGCCATCAGCTGATGGCCTGCAGGCCCTTGTCCGCGATGAGGTTCAGCAGCTTCAGCGCCGGCCCGGCCGGACGGGTCTCGCCTTGCTCCCACTTGCGCACCGTCGACGCCGTGGTGTGCAGGTGCAGCGCGAAGACCGGCTGGCTGACGTTCAAGGCTTCACGCAGGCGCTTGATGTCGGCGGCGTCGAAAGGCCTGACGGGCGGAGGACAGATCGCGTCGAACTCGCGCATCGTGAGCTTGCTGATCGCTCCCGCTTCATGGAGCGCCGCCAGGTCATCACGCAGGGACTCAACGATCTTGCTCACCATGCACCTCCAACAGCACGCCCGTTCGCAGGGCCTTCGACAAGGCTTCGGCCGACAACTCCAGGAACACCCGACCGGCAAACCGCAGCGCCGACTTCTCATCAGGGGTGATGTTCGCCTTGTCGCTTTTGGAAAAGCCGTGCAGAAACACATAACGCCCGCCGATCCGGGCCGACAGCAGCGTCCTGTAGCCGCCGCTCTTGCCCGCGCCCTGGCGAGCCACTCGCTTCTTGTAGAGACCGCCGCCCAGATCGGCGTCGATCAGTCCGCTCTCCATGTCCTTCACGGCCTTGCACAAGGCAGAGTCGGGCAGCTTCTCTGCCGCCTGCCATCGTGCGAAGTCCCTGCGCTTGAAGATCTGGGGCATCGCTGCCTCTAAATCATACCCGTTACGGGTAGCTTTCTGCAGAAAGCTGATCGGTTCGACGACATCCGTCGTCTGGTTGCGGGGCGAGCATGCACCCCGTGCCGCCGCCCACGAGGCCCCAAAAAGAAGGCCGCCCTCGGGCGGCCTTCTCGTTCAACGTTCCAGCGTCAGTCTCGGTCCGCGCTGGCCCCCGCCGGCAGCACGCCGCCGCCGGGCTCGGCCGCCGGGGCCGGCTTCGGCCGCCGCTCGCGCACCAGGTAGCTGTAGAGCACCGGCACGACGACCAGCGTCAGCAGCGTCGAGGTGATGACGCCGCCGATGATCGCGCGGCCCATCGGCGCCTGGATCTCGCCGCCGTCGTTGAGCGCCAGCGCCAGCGGCAGCATGCCGAAGACCATCGCCGCGGTCGTCATGACGATCGGCCGCATGCGCGTCAGCCCGGCCTGCAGCAGCGCCTCGGGCACGCTGGCGCCGTCGCGCCGGGCGTGGTTGGCGAAGTCGACGAGCAGGATCGCGTTCTTCGTCACCAGGCCCATCAGCATCACCAGGCCGATCATCGAGAAGACGTTGAGCGTCGAGCCCGAGACCAGCAGCGCGATCATCACGCCGATCAGCGACAGCGGCAGCGAGGCCATGATCGCCACCGGCTGCACGAAGCTGCCGAACTGGCTGGCGAGCACGATGTAGATGAAGATCACCGCCAGCGCCATCGCGCCCAGCATGCCCTGGAAGGCTTCGTTCTGGTCCTTGGTCTGGCCGCCGACGTCGAAGGTGAAACCCGGCGGCAGCGAGGTCTCGGCGATCAGCTTCTGCACGTCGGCGCCGACGTCGCCCGCCGGCCGGCCCTGCACGCCGGCGAAGATCGCCTCGCGGCGCAGCAGGTTCTGGCGCCGGATGACTTCCGGGTTGACCACCGACTCGATCGACGCCACCGCGTCCAGCGGGATCGGCGTGCCGTCCTTGGCGAAGGCCACCGGCAGCTTGCGCATCTGCTCGAGCTGCTCGCGCGAGGCCTGCGGCAGGCGCAGCAGCACCTCGACCTGCTCGCCGTCGGGCGTCGTCCAGTAGGTCGCGGCCTCGCCGTTGACGTAGGCGCGCAGGCTGGAGGCCAGCTGCGGCGCCGTCAGGCCGAGTTCGCGCACCGCCGCCGGCAGCAACCGCACCGCGTAGGCCGGCACGCCCGGCTTGACCGACAGCTCGACGTCGGCGATGCCCGGGATCTTCTTCACCTTCTCGGCGAACTCGCTGGCCACGCGCGCCAGGCCTTCGGGGTCGCTGCCCAGGATGGCAACGTAGATCGGGCGGTCGAAGCCGACCGAGGTCTCGATGCCGGGGATCGACGCGATGCGCTCGCGCATCGCGTCCTCGACCTGCTTCTGCGTGCGCGAACGTTCGCGGCGGTCGAGCAGGCTGATGTTCAGCACCGCCTGGTTGCGGCCGGTCGACAGCCCCGCGCCCTGGCCGCCGACGGTGGTGGCGACGTTCTTGACCTCGGGGAACGAGGCGACGATCTCCTCGACCTGGCGCACCTTGGCGTCGCTGCGCTCCAGGCTGGAGCCCACCGGCATGCGGATCGACAGCTGCGTGAAACCCTGGTCGGTCTGCGGCACGAACTCCGAGCCGACCAACGGCGCCAGCATCAGCGCGCCGACGAAGCTGGCGCCGCCGGCGGCCATCACGATGCCGCGCGGCGTCAGCGTCGCCCAGCGCCAGCGGCGGCGCTGGCTGCGGTCGCGCCGGCCGTCGGCGCCGAAGGGCCGGGCGAAGGCCGGCACGCCGAACAGGCGCCAGCGCCTCGGGCCGAAGGCCCAGTGGATCAGGCGCTCGTAGACGGTGTGCAGCCCGTCCATGCCGCGGTCGACACCACGCAGCATCGCGCCGATGACCGGCAGCCGCGCCAGGCGCGCCGACGGCGGGTCGCGCCAGACGCTGGACAGCATCGGGTCGAGCGTGAAGCTGACGAACAGGCTGACCAGCACCGCGACGACGACGGTGATGCCGAAGGGGTAGAAGAACTTGCCGATGATCCCGCCCATGAAGGCCACCGGCACGAACACCGCGCACAGCGCGAAGGTCGTCGCCATCACCGCCAGGCCGATCTCGCGCGTGCCTTCGTCGGCCGCGGTGTGGTGGTCCTTGCCCATGTGCACGTGGCGCACGATGTTCTCGCGCACGACGATGGCGTCGTCGATCAGCAGGCCGATGCACAGCGACAGCGCCATCATCGTCATGAAGTTCAGCGTGAAGCCGAAGGCATGCACGGCGATGAAGCTGGAGATCACCGCGATCGGCAGCGTCAGCCCGGTGATGACCGTGCTGCGCCACGAGTGCAGGAACAGGAAGACGATGGCCACCGTCAGCAGCGCGCCTTCGATCAGCGTGTGGCGCAGGCCGACGAGCGAACCCTTGACCCAGTCGCTGGCGGCGTAGACGAGCTCCAGCTTGGTGTCCGGCGGCAGCGTGCGGCCGAGCTCGTCCATCGCCTCCTTCACCTTCTCGCCGGTGGCGACGATGTTCGCGTCCTGCTGCTTGAAGACGTTGAAGTTGATCGCCGTGCGGCCGTTGAGCCGCGCGAACGAGTCGGCTTCGCGCTCGCGCTCGACCAGCCGGCCCAGGTCGCCCAGGCGCAGCGGCAGGCCGTTGCGGTGGGCGACGATGACCTGCTCGAACTGGTGCGGGTCGCGCACGCGGCCTTCGACGCGCAGGATGGCGTCGGCGCGCTCGTTGCTGAGCAGGCCGACCGGCTCGTCGGCGTTGGCCTCCTTCAGCGCCGTGGCCACTTCGGCCGGCGTCACCGCGTAGGCACGCAGGCGCTCGGGGTCGAGGTCGATGCGCACCTCGCGCAGCGCCAGGCCGCTGACGTCGACACGGGCGACGCCGCCCACGCGCTGCAGCCGCCGGCTCACCACCTGGTCGGCGATGATCGACAGCTCGCGCTGGCTGCGCGTGTCCGACATCAGCGCCAGCGCGACGACCGGCTGCGAGTTCTCGTTGTCGAAGCGGTTGATCAGCGGCGGCTTGGCGTCGTCGGGGAAACGCGCCTGCGCGGCGGCGACGCGGTCGCGCACGTCCTGCATCGCGCGGCCCATGTCGGTGTCCAGCGTGAACTCGATGCTGGTCTGGCTGCGGCCCTCGAAGCTGCGCGAGGTCAGGCGCTTGACGCCGGCGATGCCGTTGACCGACTCCTCCAGCGGCTTGGTGATCTCACGCTCGACGGCCTCGGGCGAGGCGCCCGGGTACGACACCTCGACGTAGGCGCCGGGCAGCGCGATGTCGGGCATCTGCTCGACGCCCAGCCGCATGTAGGAAAAGACGCCCAGCACGCACAGCGCGACCATCACCATGGTCGCGAAGACGGGGTTGCGGATCGCGACGCGGGTGATCCACATGCCTCACTCCACCCGGGCGCCGGGCGCCGAAGCCGCCGAGGCCACCGAACCCGCGCCGCCGGCCGTGGCGACCTGCGCCTTGGCGCCTTCGCGCAGGTTGTCGAAACGCATCGCCAGCACGGTCGCCTTCTCGGGCACACCCGACAGCAGCTCGACGCGGCCGGCAGCCGCGTCGCGGCGGCCGAGCTTGACCGCGCGGCGCGCCAGCACGCCGTTCTCGATGACCCAGACGTGGTCCTCGCCGCCGACGCGGGCCACCGCGTCGACCGGCAGCGTCAGCCGTTCGGTCGTGTCCTTGAGCGTCACGCCGGCGACGGCGTACTGGCCGGCGCGCAGGCGCTCGCCGGGGTTGTCCAGCGTGATCGTCACGCCGATCGAACGCGTGCCGGCCTCGGCCGCCGGCGAGATGCGCGCGATGCGGCCGGTGAAGGACTCGCCCAGGCCTTCGACGCGCACTTCGGCCGTCATGCCCGGCTTCAGCTTGCCGACCTCGTGCGTGCCGACGCTGCCGGCGAGCTCGAGCTCGCGGATGTCGACGATGGTCAGCAGCTGCTGCTCGGCGGCGAGCTTCTCGCCCGGCACCGCGTGGCGCTTGGCGACGATGCCCGAGATCGGCGCCACCAGCGCGGCCTCGTGCATCGTCGTGCGCACCGTGTCGCGCGCGGCGGCGGCGGCGTCGTAGGCGCCGCGCGCCGTCTCCAGCGCGGCACGCGAGTTCTCCAGCGCGATCGGCGAGATGAACTTCTGCTGCGCCAGGCGTTCGTTGGACTCGTGCGTGCGCTGCGCCTGCACCAGCGTCGCCTTGGCGGCGGCGAGCTGGGCGTTGCGTTCGGCGACGCGGCTGGCCAGTTCGGACAGATCCATGCGGCCCAGCACCTGGCCGGCCTTGACGCGGCTGCCTTCGGCGACGTCCAGCGCCAGCAGCGTGCCGGCGGCCTTGGCGCGCACGATGGCCGTCTGCGGTGCGACCAGCGGGCCCGAGAACTCGATGCGTTCGGGCATGGCGGTGCGCTGCGGCAGCGTCACCTCGCGGGCGACGAACTCCAGCGGCGGCGGGCCGGCCGGCTTCTCGGCGGCCTTGCCGCCGGCGGTCTTCATCCAGACGGCGGCACCGCCGCCGGCGAGTGCCAGCACGACGGCTGCCGACACCCAGGTTCTCGTTCTCATTCCATGCCTCCTGGCCGCCCTCGGCGGGCAGCGGCTCGCAGTGTAGAAAGCCGGCGCTTGACCCTGGCCGCGCTGCGACGAAGCGCAGCGGCGGCGGCATCAGCTGCCGGACGCGCCGACGGACGGCGGCCGGTGGTGACGAACGGTGACCGCCTGTTCAGGCGGCCGCGGCTTCGGTGATGCGGCGTTCGAGTTCGGCCGCCTCGACCGGGCGGCCGTAGAGCCAGCCCTGGCCGTGGTCGCAGCGCAGCCGCGTCATCAGCGCCGCCTGGCCGGCGGTCTCGATGCCCTCGGCCACGGTCACCATGTCCAGCGACTGCGCGACGCGTATCGTCGCTTCGATCAGCACGCGGTGGTACTCCACGCTCTCGGCATGGGCGATGAAGCTGCGGTCGATCTTCACCGTGTCCACCGGCAGCAGGTGCAGGCAGGCGAGCGACGAGTAGCCGGTGCCGAAGTCGTCGAGCGCCAGGCGCACGCCCAACTGCTTGAGCGCGCGCAGCGTCGCCTGCACGGCCTCGTCCTGCGCCGCCAGCGTCTCGGTGACTTCCAGCTGCAGCAGGCGCGGCGCCAGGTCGTGCTCGGCGAGTGTCGCACGCACCTGCTCGACGAGGCCGGCCGAGCGCAGCTGCGCACGCGACAGGTTGACGTTGAGCTGCCCCGGCGCGCGCGGCCCCAGGCGGGCGCGCCAGTCGGCGAACCGTGCGCAGCTCTCGCGCAGCACGAACTCGCCGATCTCGTCGATCAGGCCCACCTCCTCGGCGACGGCGATGAACTCGCCCGGCGTCACGATGCCGCGGGTCGGATGGCGCCAGCGCACCAGCGCTTCGACGCCGGTGGCGCGGCCGCCGGGGAGCGCGACGATCGGCTGGTAGACGACGAAGAGCTCGTTCTCGCGCAGCGCGCGGCGCAGATCGTTCTCGATCTCGAGCTGGCGCACGACACGCTCGTGCATCGCCGGGTCGAAGACCATGCAGCAGTCGCGGCCGGCGCGTTTGGCCTCGTACATCGCGGTGTCGGCGTCGCGCAGCAGCTCGTCGGGGCTGCGCGTGTCGTCGCTGGCGACGACGACGCCGATGCTGACCGTCGACTGCACGCTGCGGCCGTCGATGACGTAGGGCTCGGCCAGGTCGCGCAGCAGGCGGTCGGTGATCGCGCGCGCGTCCTCGACCCGCGAGACGCCGTCGAGCACGACGACGAACTCGTCGCCGCCCAGCCGCGCCGCGGTGTGCTCGCCGCTGACGCGCGCGACCGCATCGCCCGGCCGCAGCGCCAGCTCGATGCGCTGCGCCATCTGCTTGAGCAGTTCGTCGCCTTCGTGATGGCCCAGCGTGTCGTTGATCTGCTTGAAGCGGTCGAAGTCCATGAACAGCACCGCGAAGCCGTAGCCCGAGTGGCGGCGGGCATGGCCGATCGCGCGGTGCAGGCGCTGGATCGCCGCGGCGCGGTTGGGCAGCCCGGTCAGCGCGTCGGTGCTGGCGGCCAGGCGCAGGCGCTCGCTCAGCTCGTGGCGGCCAGTGACGTCGGTGGCCAGCAGGACGTAGCCGCAGTGCCGGCCCTCCTCGTCGAGCATCAGCTGCAGGTCGACCTCGAACCAGCCGTCGCCGGCGTGCTTGCGCCGCGTCAGCACCTCGAAGCGCGCCGGCCGCTGCAGGCGCATCGCCTCGTGGAAAGGCGCGACGTCGGCCGGGTCGTTGTGCTCGCTGTGCAGCGCGACATCGACCGGGCGGCCGCGCACGTCGTCGGCCAGCCAGCCGGTCAGGCGCACGAAGCCGTCGTTGACCCACTCGATGCGGCCGTCCAGCCCGGTGACGACGACGCCGTTGTCGGTGCGCGCGACGATCTGCGCCAGGCGCTGCAACTCGCGCGTCTGCGCCGACAGGCGCTGCACCTGGTTGCGCAACGCCCGCGCCGTCGGCACGGCGACGAGCATCACCACTGCGGCCAGCACCAGCAACGTCACGCCGACGCCCCACTGCAGCATTTGCGCCTGGTGGCCGGCGCGCGACTGCGCCGCCTCCTGCAGGCGCTGGTACAGCAGGTCGGCGGCGGCCAGCGCCGGCTCCACCTCGGCCTGCAACTCGGAGGCCGAATGGCTGACACCGAAGGCATCGTTGGCGGTGACATGCAGACTCATCGCGTCGGCGCGGTACCAGAGGCGTTCGCGCGAGTCCTGCCAGCGCGACAGCGCGGCGGCCACCGGCGCCTCGTCGCGCCCGGACAGGCCGCGCTGCGCCGCGAGCAGCGTCTCGACCAGCAGCGCGTCGCTGCGCGAGCGCTCGACGGCCTCGGAGATCAGTTCGGCGTCGGCGTTGGAGCGCAGTTCGCCGCCTTCGGCCAGGGCCGCGAGGCGGCCGACCTGCTGGCAGAAGATGCGCTGCGCGCTGGCCAGGCCGACGAGGTCGGCGTCCAGCGCCCGCACGCGCTCCAGCCGGCCGTTGTACCAGGACTGGAAGCCCGCCAGCGCGATCAGCGTGACGAAGGTGAACAGCAGCGCATGCAGGATGCGCCGGTGCGGCCGGTCGACGCTGGCAGGCGTCGTCGACGTGCGGGGTGTCATCACTCGGTGGGGAGGCGGAAAACGAGGCTCGGCACAGGTCGCCGCCCCGGTTATCGGCCTGTCGGGGCCTCCGCTGAAGGCGGATTCGTGATCACGGCGTCACATTTCGCCGCGCGCACGGCCGCGGCGGCGCCCGCCAGGCCGGCCAGCGCGGCGAGCCAGAACACCGTGTCCAGGCCATAGCGCTCGGCCACCCAGCCGCCGGCCAGGCCGCCGAGCACACCCGGGATGCCGTAGCCCAGCACCGAATACAGTGCCTGGCCACGCGTGCGCAGCGCGCCCGGGAAGTGGCGGCTCACCAGCACGATGCTCGCGGCGTGGTGCGCGGCGAACGTCAGCGCATGCAGCATCTGGGCGCCGACGAGCAGCGCCGTCGAGCCGCCGGCGGCAGCCGTCAGCGCGAAGCGCACGGCCGACGCCAGCCCGGCCCACTGCAGCCAGCGGCAGGCATCGAAACGCCCGAGCGCGTGGCCCTGGAACCAGAAGAAGACGATCTCGACCAGCACCGACACCGCCCACAAGGCACCGACCGCCGACTTCCCGTAACCCCGGGCGTCCAGCAGCAGCGAGAAGAAGGCGTAGAGCGCCGTGTGCGCCATCACCGTCAGCGCCACCGAGAAGAAGAACCAGGCCACCGCCGGCTGGCGCAGCACCGGCAGCACCGGCGGCGGCGCGCTCGTCGGCGCGGCGTCGGTGCCGCCGCGCGGCAGGCGCAGGGTCACCGCCAGCAGCAGCGCATACAGCGTGCAGACGAGCACTGGGAACAGGCCGAGGCCGCCACGCTGCAGCAGCGCGCCGCCGGCGACCACGGCGACGATGAAGCCCACCGAGCCCCAGACGCGCACACGGCCGTAGCGGCGCGCGTCGAAGCCGCCGCTGGCGCTGAGCCGCGCCGCCAGCGCCGCCTCGGACAGCGGCACGATCGCGCCGTTGGCCAGGAACAGCGCCGTCGTGCAGGCGGCGACGGCCCATTCGCCGCGTGCGGCCAGGAAGCCGCTGGCCGCCAGCAGCGCGATCGCCGCCGCCAGCCGGATCAGGCGCACGCGGCCGCCGCCGTGGTCGGCCCACCAGCCCCAGCCGTAGGGCGCGACGACCCGCGTCCAGCTCTGCAGCGAGGCCACGGCGCCGATCATCAGCGTCGAGAAGCCCAGCTCCTTGAACCACAGCGGCGCGTACGGGTTGAACAGCCCGATGGCGGCGAAATAGACGAACCAGACCGCGCCGAAGGCGCGCAGCCCGGAGGGCGCGGCGCTCAAGCGCCGGCGGGCCGGGCCGCGGGGATCGCCGGGATCGGCAGCTCGACGTCGCCGCACTGCGCGCGCTGGCGCAGCGCGTGGTCCATCACCACCAGCGCCAGCAGCGCCTCGGCGATCGGCGTCGCGCGGATGCCGACGCAGGGGTCGTGGCGGCCGTGGGTCTCGACGGTCGTCGGCTGGCCGGCGCGGTCGATCGAGGCGCGTGCGAGACGGATCGAGCTCGTCGGCTTGATCGCCAGGCGCACGACCAGCTCCTGCCCGGTCGAGATGCCGCCGAGCACGCCGCCGGCGTGGTTGCTGGCGAAACCTTCGGGCGTCAGTTCGTCGCCGTGCACGCTGCCACGCTGCGCGACGCAGGCGAAGCCGGCGCCGATCTCGACGCCCTTGACGGCGTTGAGGCCCATCATCGCGTGCGCGATGTCGGCATCCAGGCGGTCGTACAGCGGCTCGCCCAGGCCGGCCGGCACACCGCGCGCGCGCAGCTCGATGCGCGCGCCGCAGGAGTCGCCGGCCTTGCGCAGCGCGTCCATGTAAGCCTCCAGCCGCGGGATGTCGCTGGCGTTGGCGGCGAAGAAGGCGTTGGCGCCGATCTGCGACTCGTCCTCGAACGGGATCTCGATCTCGCCGAGCGCGCTCATCCAGCCGGTGAACGTGCAGCCCAGGCGCTCGCGCAGCCACTTGCGCGCGACGGCACCGGCGGCCACCGTCGGCGCCGTCGTGCGCGCCGACGAACGGCCGCCGCCACGCGGGTCGCGGATGCCGTACTTGCGCCAGTAGGCGTAGTCGGCGTGCCCCGGGCGGAAGGTGTCGAGCAGGTTGCCGTAGTCCTTGCTGCGCTGGTCGGTGTTCTGGATCAGCAGCGCGATCGGCGTGCCGGTGGTGCGGCCTTCGTAGACGCCCGACAGGATCTGCACCCGGTCGGCTTCCTGACGCTGCGTGACGTGGCGGCTGGTGCCCGGGCGGCGGCGGTCGAGCTCGGGCTGGATGTCGGCTTCCGACAGTTCCAGGCCGGGCGGGCAGCCGTCGATGACGCAGCCGATGGCCGGGCCGTGGCTCTCGCCGAAGTTGGTGACGCGAAAGAGTTCGCCGAGGGTGCTGCCGGACATGGGAACGCTGCGTTGGGGGCAGCGGATTCTATGCGGCGGCCCCCGGCCGGCCGCTCAGGCGGCGGGCTGCGCCGGGGCGTCTTCTTCCGGCCAGTCCTTGATGTAGGCCTTCAGCATGCGGTTCTCGAAGTCCTGCGCGTCAACCACCGACTTGGCGACGTCGTAGAACGAGATCACGCCCATCAGCGTGCCGTGGTCGAGCACCGGCATGTAGCGCGCGTGGCGCAGCAGCATCATGCGGCGCACCTCGTCGATGTTGGTCTCGGGCGTGCAGGTCAGCGGCGCGTCGTCCATCACCGAACGCACGTGGCGCGTGCCGACGTTGCCGTGGCATTCGACGACCGCGGATATCACCTCGCGGAAGGTCAGCATGCCGACGAGGTCGCCGTGCTCCATGACGACCAGCGAACCGACGTCGAACTCCGACATCGACTTCATCGCTTCGGCGAGCAGCTGGTCCGGCGAAACCGTGTACGTCGTGTTGCCCTTGACGCGCAGGATGTCGGTGACTTTCATGCGATCAATATAGCCCACAATCCGGCGCCATCCCCTCTGTGGAAGGTCCAGCATGGCCGGTCCTGCCGACCCCGGATTCGACACGCTGGCGCTGCACGCCGGCGCCGCGCCCGACCCCGCCACCGGCGCGCGTGCGGTCCCCATCCATCTGACGACGAGCTTCGTCTTCGACAGCGCCGAGGGCGCCGCGGCGCTCTTCGACCAGGAGCGTTCGGGCCACGTCTACAGCCGCATCAGCAACCCGACGACGGCGGTGTTCGAAGAACGCATGGCGGCGCTCGAAGGCGGCGTCGGCGCGATCGCCACGGCCAGCGGGCAGGCCGCGCTGCACCTGGCGATCACGACGATCGCCGGCGCCGGCAGCCACATCGTCGCCTCGCGGGCGCTCTACGGCGGCTCGCACAACCTGCTGGCCTACACCTTGCCGCGTTTCGGCATCGAGACGAGCTTCGTCGATCCGGGCGACGTCGACGCCTGGCGCGCCGCGATCCGGCCGAACACCCGGCTGCTGTTCGGCGAGACGCTGGGCAACCCCGGGCTCGACGTGCTCGACATCCCGGCGGTGGCCGCGGTCGCGCACGACGCCGGCCTGCCGCTGCTCGTCGACTCGACCTTCACGACGCCCTGGCTGATCCGCCCCTTCGAACACGGCGCCGACCTCGTCTTCCACTCGGCGACCAAGTTCCTGTCCGGACACGGCACCGTCGTCGGCGGCGTGCTGGTCGACGGCGGCTCGTTCGACTGGGAGGCTTCGGGGCGTTTCCCCGAGCTGACCGAGCCCTACGACGGCTTTCACGGCATGGTCTTCAGCGAGGAGAGCACGGTCGCCGCCTTCCTGCTGCGCGCGCGGCGCGAAGGCCTGCGCGACTTCGGCGCCTGCATGAGCCCGCACACCGCCTGGCTGGTGCTGCAGGGGCTGGAGACGCTGCCGCTGCGCATGGCGCGCCACGTCGACAACGCACGCCGAGTCGCCGAGTTCCTCGCCGGCCAGCCCTTCGTCGAACGGGTTCGCCACCCGGATCTGCCCGGCCACCCGAGCCACGAACTCGCCAAGCGCCTGCTGCCGCGCGGCTGCGGCTCGGTGTTCAGCGTCGACCTGCGCGGCAGCCGCCGCCAAGGCCAGGCCTTCATCGAGGCGCTGCAGATCTTCTCCCACCTGGCCAACGTCGGCGACTGCCGCTCGCTCGTCATCCATCCGGCGTCGACGACCCACTTCCGCATGGACGACGCGGCGCTGGCCGCCGCCGGCATCGGCCCCGGCACGGTACGGCTGTCGATCGGGCTCGAAGACCCGGCCGACCTTATCGAGGACCTCAAGCGTGCGCTGAAGGCCGCGGAGCGTGCGGCATGAAGCTCGTCGTCGACGGCCAGGCGCTGTACGCCTACACCGGCGGCGTCGAGTTCGACCCCGCCCTGCCCTGCGTCGTCTTCGTGCACGGCGCGCTCAACGACCACAGCGTCTGGACGCTGCTGGCGCGCTGGTTCGCGCACCACGGCCGCTCGGTGCTGGCCGTGGACCTGCCGGGACACGGCCGCAGCGAAGGCCCGCCGCCGGCCAGCGTCGAGGACGCCGCCGACACGATGCTGGCGCTGCTGGACGCCGCCGGCGTCAGGCGTGCGGCCGTCGTTGGCCACAGCCTGGGCTCGCTGATCACGCTGGAGGCGGCGGCACGCGCGCCGGAGCGCATCACGCAGCTGGGCCTGATCGGCACCGCGTTCCCGATGAAGGTCAGCCCGGCGCTGCTGGCGACCGCACGCGAGACGCCGCAGGCGGCGATCGACATGGTCAACGCCTTCTCGCTGTCGACGATCGCGGCCAAGCCCTCGTTCCCGGCACCAGGCGCCTGGCTGCACGGCGGCCAGCGCGCGCTGATGCGCCGGTTGCAGGGCCAGGCCGAAGCCGGCGGGCTGAACCTCTTCGCGCACGACTTCGCGATCTGCGACGCCTATGCCGGCGGCCTGCAGGCCGCGGCTGCGGTGCGCTGCCCGGCGGCGCTGGTGCTGGGCCGGCGCGACTCGATGACGCCGCCGCGCGCGGCGCGTGAACTGGGCGAGGCGCTGCGCGCGACGGTGACGACGCTGCCCGGCGGCCACTCGCTGATGGCCGAGGCGCCCGACGGCGTGCTCGCGGCCTTGCGCGCCTTGCTCGATTGAGCCGGCGCCGGCGGCACGCCGGTAACAGGCTCCTACAATGGCGCCTCGTCCCCACGACGGATGAACCGGGAGCGAAGACGCCGCGACACCGCGGCGCACGCGGGCCGCACCAGGCCCGCCGTCTTCGCTACGGCCGCGGCCCGTGCCGCGCGCCGCCGCGAGCCTACCCCCGCGCTCGCGCCCCCGGTGCACCCCGGCGGCGCCGTCCGGCGCGCGCCGGCTTTCGCTTTCTGCGCCGTCGCCCCCGATGTCCTCGCCTTCAGAACTGCCGCCCGATCCCGCCACGCCCGATGAAAAAACGGCCGTGCCGCTGAAGATCGAGGACTGGCTCACCGTCGCCGTCATGGCGGCGCTCGCGCTGATCACGTTCGCCAACGTGCTGGTGCGCTACTTCACCGACCAGTCCTTCGCCTGGACCGAGGAGATCTCGGTCTTCCTGATGATCGTGCTGGCGCTGGTCGCCGGCTCGGCGGCGGTGGCGCGCAACCGCCACATCCGCATCGAGGCCTTCGCCGACGCCGGCCCGGCCTGGCGCCGGCGGGCGCTGGCGCGTTTCGGCGCGCTGATGGTGGCGCTGCTGTTCGCCATCATGGCCGTGCTCAGCGCGCGTGTCGTCTGGGACCACGTCCAGTGGGAAGAGACCTCGCCGGCGATCGGCGTGCCGCAGTGGTGGTACTCGGTCTGGCTGCCGCTGCTGTCGGTGGCCATCGCCGGGCGGGCGATCGGGCTGTTCATCCGCGCCGGGCGCGCGCCGCTCGACGGCGAGGAGCACGACCGATGATCGGCGCCCTGCTCTTCGTCGCCTTCATCGCGCTGATGCTGCTGGGCGTGCCGATCGGCGCCGCGCTCGGCCTGGCCGGCACCGCGGCGATCGCGCTGGCGAACTGGGACACGCAGTGGTTCGGCCTGCTGGCCGTGCCGCAGAACTTCTACGCCGGCCTGGGCAAGTACCCGCTGCTGGCGATCCCGATGTTCGTGCTCGTCGGCTCGATCTTCGACCGCTCGGGCGTCGCGCTGCGGCTGGTGAACTTCGCCATCGCGATCGTCGGCCGCGGCCCCGGCATGCTGCCGCTGGTGGCGATCGTCGTCGCGATGTTCCTCGGCGGCATCTCGGGCTCGGGCCCGGCCAACGCCGCGGCCGTCGGCGGCGTGATGATCGCGGCGATGGCGCGTGCCGGCTACCCGGCGGCGTTCTCGGCCAGCGTCGTCGGCGCCGCTGCGGCCACCGACATCCTGATTCCGCCCAGCGTCGCCTTCATCGTCTATTCGGTGCTGGTCTCGGGCGCCTCGGTGCCGGCGCTGTTCGCCGCCGGCATGATCCCCGGCGTGCTGGCCGGCATCGCGCTGATCGCGCCGGCGGTCTGGCTGTCGCGCAAGCACGGCATGGGCGCCGCCGAGGCGACGCTGCCTCGGCCGCCCTTCTGGGCCAGCCTGCGCGAAGCGAGCTGGGGCCTGTTCGCGCCGGTGCTGATCCTCGGCGGCATGCGCGCCGGCTGGTTCACGCCGACCGAAGCGGCCGTCGTCGCGGTCTTCTACGGCCTGTTCGTCGGCGTCGTCGTGCACCGCACGATCGGGCTGCGCGACCTGGTCACCATCCTGCGCGAGTCGGGCGAGCTGTCGGCGGTGATCCTGCTCGTCGTGGCGCTGGCCGGCATCTTCGCGTACTCGCTGTCGACGCTGGGGCTGATCGACCCGGTGACCAACGCCATCGTCAACTCCGGCCTCGGCGAGTACGGCGTGCTGGCGCTGCTGATCCTGATGCTGATCATCGTCGGCATGTTCCTGGACGGCGTGTCGATCTTCCTGATCTTCGTGCCGCTCTTGATGCCGATCGCCAACCACTACCACTGGGATCCCGTGTGGTTCGGCGTGCTGCTGACGCTGAAGGTGGCGCTGGGCCAGTTCACGCCGCCGCTGGCGGTGAACCTGATGGTCTCCTGCCGCATCGCCGGCGTGCGCATGGAGGAGACCGTGCGCTGGGTCGGCTGGATGCTGCTGGCGATGTTCATGGTGATGGTCGCGGTCATCGTCTGGCCCGAGCTCGCGCTCTGGCTGCCGCGGCAGATGGGTTACTGAGTCACAACGAGGAGAAGACAAGGATGAAGCGCACGTTCCTGAAGTTCACGCTCGCCGCCTGCGCGCTGGCCGCCGCCGGCGTCGCCAACGCCCAGGCGCCGCTGCCGGCCGGCTACAAGGCCGAGTACCGCATGAGCCTGGTGCTCGGCCCCGCCTTCCCCTGGGGCCAGGGCGGCGAGATCTGGGCCAAGCTCGTGCGCGAGCGCACGCAGGGCCGCATCAACATCAAGCTCTACCCGGGCACGGCGCTCGTGCAGGGCGACCAGACGCGCGAGTTCGCCGCGATCCGCCAGGGCGTCATCGACCTGGCGATCGGCTCGACGATCAACTGGTCGCCGCAGATCAAGCAGCTGAACCTGTTCTCGCTGCCCTTCCTGCTGCCCGACTACAAGGCGCTGGACGCGCTGACGCAGGGCGAGGTCGGCAAGCAGCTGTTCCAGGTGATCGACAAGGCCGGCGCGCTGCCGCTGGCCTGGGGCGAGAACGGCTACCGCGAGATCAGCAACAGCAAGCACGCGATCAAGTCGCCGGCCGACCTGAAGGGCATGAAGATCCGCGTCGTCGGTTCGCCGCTGTTCCTGGACACCTTCACCGCGCTGGGTGCCAACCCGACGCAGATGAGCTGGGCCGACGCCCAGCCGGCGCTGGCCTCGGGCGCCGTCGACGGCCAGGAGAACCCGCTGTCGATCTTCACCGCGGCCAAGCTGCACACCGTCGGCCAGAAGCATCTGACGCTCTGGGGCTACGTCGCCGACCCGCTGATCTTCGTCGTCAACAAGGACGTCTGGAAGAGCTGGACGCCGGCCGACCAGGCCATCGTGCGCCAGGCGGCGATCGACGCCGGCAAGGAAGAAACGGCGATCGCACGCAAGGGCCTGGTTGAGGCCGATCACCCGCTGCTGAAGGAGATCGGCGCCCACGGCGTCACCGTGACGCAGCTGACGCCGGCCGAACGCGAGGCCTTCGTGAAGGCCACGCGCCCGGTCTACGACAAGTGGAAGGCGACGATCGGCGCCGATCTCGTCGGCGCCGCCGAGAAGGCGATCGCGGCGCGCAAGTAAGCCGCTGTCAGGCGACGCGGCGGCGGCGCGTGAGCCCCGCCGCCGCCAGCGCGGCCAGCACCAGCGCCGCGCTGGCCGGCTCCGGCACGTCCTGCGTCACGGCGGTGAAGACGACGCTGCCGAAGCCTTCGGTGCCGGCGCCGGTGGTGTCGTAGGCCAGGAAGGCTTCGCTCGCCGAGCCGAAGCCGGCCACCAGCTGCAGCAGCGGCTGCAGCAGCGGGTCGGCGAAGGCGAACGAGACGTCGACACCGAGCAGTTCACCGCCCGAGAACCAGGCGACCGGCAGGCTGCCGGCATCGGCCGCATCCAGCGTGTAGCGGTGGCCGGCGAAGTCGAGCGTGAAGCTGTCCAGTTCGACGCTGCCGTCGTAACCGGCCGCCGGGTCGTCGAAGCCGAAGCTGCCGCTGAAGGCGCTGCCGATCAGCGAGCCCGAGTCGACGGCGCCGTCGAGGCGGTAGAGCGCCGCCTGCGCGGGCGTGGCCAGGCCGGCGAACAGCGTGGCCGCAAGCGCCGCGGCAGACAAGAGTTGGCGGGTCATCCAGGTCTCCGGGTTCAGAAGATGAAGTTCGAGGCTTTGAGAAGCTCGGCGCAGGTGCGGCCCTTGACCAGCACCATCGGTCGCGCGGCGGCGGGGCCGGCGGCGTCCGGATCGATGCTGATCAGCGCGTCGGCGCCCGAGGCGCTGCAGCTCAGGTAGCCCTGGCCGATCGGGTCGGTGGACGGCACGCGCAGGCTCTGCAGCACCGCGGCCAGCGAGATGCGGTCGTCGCCCGGCGTGAAATCGGTGATCGTCGCGCCGCCGGCGAAGCTGCTGCTGAAGACGAAGGTGTCGCGGCCGCCACCGCCGGTCAACGTGCGCCGGCCGGCACCGCTGACGATGACGTCGTCGCCCGGCGTGCCGGTGACGCTGGTGCTGGTGGGCGACGCGGTGATCGTCTTCACCAGGTTCAGGCCGACGAGCACTGGGTCGTGGTCCGACGAGCGGTACGGCGACTGCGTGTACGGATCGGGCGCGCAGCTGGCGCAGGCCGGCTGCTTGAACTCCAGGTTGTAGTCCTGGGCCAGCGACTCGTCGGCGTTGATGTGCCAGTGCGCGGCGCCGGCGACCTTGGCCGACAGCGTGCCGGTGGACAACGCCTGGTCCAGGCGGCCGGCGGCGCCGTCGAAGACGTAGGAGTAGCCGAAGGCGTTGAAACGCCCGACCTCGTCGACGTAGCCGCTGCCGGTGAACTGGTAGACCGGGTCCTCCTGCGCGTAGGCGTTGAAGTCGCCGACCAGCAGCACGTCGTTGCTGGCGCTGGCCGCCTGCAGCTGGGCGACGAAGCGGCGCAGCTGGTCGGCCTGCGACACGCGCAGCGCGTTCCAGCAGCCCTGGCCGTCGCCGCTGTCGACGTTGCCGGGCGCGTCGGCGTCGCCGGCGGCCGGGCAGCTGCTCTTGCTCTTCAGGTGGTTGACGACGACGGTGAAACGTTCGCCGTTGGCCGGCGCGAAGGTCTGCGCCAGCGGCGGGCGGCTGTTGACCGCCGCGGTGTCGCTGGCCGGCGCGCCGACGCGCGTGAGGCGCGAAGGCTTGTAGATCATCGCCACCTTGATCGCGTCGCTGCCCGTGCCGGCCGCCGGCTCGGGCACCGCGGCGTAGACGCCGCTGCCGACACGCTGGTTCAGCGCGTCGACGAGGTTCTGCACCGCGACCGCACCGTTGTTCTGGATCTCCATCAGGCCGACGACGTCGGCGTCGAGCGCCGCCAGTGCCTCGACGATCTTGGCGCGCTGGCGCTGGAACTCGGCCAGGCTGTCGGCGCCGCGGCAGTTGGACGCCGAGACCGTGCCGCCCTGGCTGCAGCCCTGGCCGGTCTGGCCGCTGGCGGTGGCGCCGTTGGTGAAGGTGGTGAAGTAGTTCAGCACGTTGAAGCTGGCCACCTTGACGTTGCCGCCGAGCGCCGGCGCCGCCGTCGGGCGCGGGTTGGCCGTCGTGTAGCGCAGCGTGCCCTTGTCCAGCGGCACGATGCGGTAGTCGCTGGGCGCGCTGGCGCCGCTGGTCGAAGTCGACAGGCCGTAGTCGATGACGCCGGTGATCGAGCCGATGACGTCGCCGGCGCGCAGCGCGCCGGTCGGGCCGGTGAACGGCGTCGGGTTGACGTTCTGCAGCGAGCTGCCGTCCTCGAGCACGATGCGGCGCGCGGCGTTGTCGGCGGCCAGCGCCTGGGCCTGAGGGCCGGGGCGGTAGCGGTTGGTCGGCGTCTCCAGCCGGCCGCCGGCCGACAGCGTCAGCTGGCCGTAGCGCGCCTGGAAGTAGTTCTGGTCGACCGTCAGCGGGCCCGACAGCGTGACCAGCATGCCTTCGTAGCGCTCCAGGCCGCCGGAGACCGGCAGCGTGACCGGCACCGGCGTGATGCTGCCGCTGCCGAGCACGCTGATCGCGCTGGGTGTCGTCAGCTGGGTGACGCTGCCGCTGCCGGCGGCGAACTCGGCGACCTTGCCGTTCAGCTGCACCAGTTGGCCGGCGGTGACCGTCGGCGCGCTGCTGGTGAAGACGAAGATGCCGTCGGAGGTGGCGGTGTTGCCGTCGCCGCTGGCGTCCTGCAGGAAGAAGCCGTTGTTCGTCAGCTTGGTGACGACGCCCGAGGTCGTGACCGTCTGGCCGACGAACGGGCTCTGCGCGCCGCTGCCCTGGATCTCGTAGATGCGGCGGAAGGTGACGGTGCCGCCGTCATCGCCACCGCTGCCCGAGCAGAGCACGGCCGCCGTCGCGCTGTTGCGCGGCGCCGGCGTGCCGGTGACGAAGTCGCTGGCGTTGTTGCCGCTGTCGGTGCAGCCGCCGGTCTTGCGCAGCAGCGCCGTGCTGCCGCTGGCTGCCGGCGCAGCGCCGCTGCCTTTGTAGAAGTTGGCGCTGCCGTAGCCGACGAGGTCGACAAGGTGCGCCTGCTGCTCGGCGCTGCAGGCGGTGGAGCCGCCGTTGCAGGCCAGGCCGGTGGCGGTGTCGAGCAGCGCGACCTTGCCGTTGCTGCCCGACAGGTCGGAGCTGCCGATGGCGTCGGGCGTCGGCAGCGCGGGGCCGGACGTGCTGCTCCTCAGTTGCACCAGATACCAGCGCCCGGGCTGCAGCGTGCCCGACAGCAGCGTGACGCCGTTGGTGGCGAAGCTGCCGGTGCCGGTGGCGCTGGCGTACTGGACCGACCAGCCGCTCAGGTCGACCGCGCTGCGGCCGTTGTTGAACAGTTCGACGTAGTCGCTCGCGAACGCGTTGCCGTTGCCGCCGTAGATCTGGCTGATCACGACGCCGGCGGATGCCGGCGCGGACGCCATCAAGGCCGCGACGGCCGCCGCGATGGCCGAAGCCTGCTGGTGCATGGTCCCCTCCTTCAGGTGAATGGGGGCGCACGCTATCGACGCGCGATGAAGCGTCCGTGACGGGTCGTGACCGGGGCGCCGCGTCCCCCCGAGATGCGCGGGGGCGCGCAAAGCGGGCTCAGCGCAGCAGTTCGGCCAGCGTCAGCTCGCGCAGGCGCATGCGCTCGCGCAGCGCGTCGACCGTCGCGCCGGGCGCCAGCAGCAAGGCGTCGAACAGCGGCAGCGCGGGCGTCGCCTCGGCGTCGCAGAGCAGCACGTGGCGTGCGGTGCCGCCTTCGTCGAGCCGCGCGACCCAGTCGAACGCCGTCAGCAGCTCCAGCACCGGCTCCAGTTCCAGCGGGTCGGCGCGCAGGCGCTCGGACAGCGTCGGCAGCGACAGCCCGTGGCCCGGGCCGTGGCGTGCCGCAGCGAGTTCACGCAGCACGATGAGCGCGAGCTCGAAGCGGTAGCCGGCGGTCTGCGGCCGGCTCACGACGCGCATCTGCAGGCTGGGCGCGTAGGCCGCGATGACCGCGCCCAGCAGCACGATGACCCAGCTGAGATAGATCCACAGCAGCAGGATCGGCAGCGAGGCGAAGGCGCCGTAGACCGACGAGTACATCGGCACCTTGTCGACGTACCAGGCCAGGCCTTCCTTGGCGAACTCGAAGGCGATGGCGACGAACAGCGCGCCGGCCCAGGCATGCTGCCAGCGCACCGTCGTGTTCGGCACGTAGTGGAACAGGCCCGCCAGCGCCGCGGCCAGCAGGCCGAACTCGGCGGTGTTCAGCACCGCACTGACACCGCCGGGCAGCACGCCGACCAGCCCGCGCGAGGCCGACAGCGCGTAGGACGTCATCGACAGGCTGACACCGACGACCAGCGGCCCGAGCGTCAGCGCCGCCCAGTAGACGAGCACGCGCTGCGCGATCGGCCGCGGCTGGCGCACGCGCCAGATCGCGTTGAGCGTGCGGTCGATCGTCAGCATCAGCGCCAGCGCGGTGGCGCCCAGAAACAGCAGGCCGACCGAGCCGGCACGGTTGGCCTGCGCGGCGAACTGGGTCAGCGCGCGCATCACCGGCCGCGCGATCGTGTCGGGCACCAGCGCCTGCAGGAAGTACTTCTCCAGCGCGATCTGGAACTTGGCGAAGATCGGGAACGCGGTGAAGACAGCCAGCATCACCGTGACCAGCGGCACCAGCGCGATCAGCGTCGTGAAGGTCAGGCTGCCGGCGGTGAGGCCGAGGCGGTCTTCGCGGAAACGCTGGCGCAGCGTGCGCAGCGTGTCCAGCCAGGGCCACTGGCGCAGCGCGGCGGCAGCGTCGTGCCACAAGGCACGCAAACGGCGGCCGATCGCAGCGGCCGAAGGTGGAGTCATGCTGGATATGATGCCAGCATGGTTTCCCCCGCCGTCCCCGATGCCGCCGTGCGGCAGACCCGCGCGCTGGCCCTGGCCTCGCTGATCGCCCTGATCGTGCAGGGCCTGGCCTGGGAGCTGTGGATCGCACCGACCGGCAGCGGCACGCTGGCGCTGAAGGTGTTGCCGCTGGTGGCCGCCGTGCCCGGCATGCTGCGCCACCGCCTCTACACCTTCCGCTGGCTCAGCATGGCGCTGTGGCTCTACGTCACCGAGGCGCTGGTGCGTTCGACCAGCGAACACGGCGCCGGCCAGGCGATGGCCGTCGTCGAGCTGGTGCTGTGCATCGTGCTGTTCGTCTTCTGCTCGCTGTACGTGCGCCGCCGGCTGCGCGGCGTGAAGGCGGCGGCATGAATGTGAGGCTGCTGCAGACGCTGCGCGACGCGGTCGGCGCGGCGCAGGTGCTGACCGAAGGTGACCTGACGGCCTATGAACTCGACTGGCGCCGCCGCTGGCGCGGCCATGCACTGGCCGTCGTGCGCCCGGGCAGTACCGCCGAGGTCGCGGCCGTCGTGCGCGCCTGCGCCGCCGCTGGCGTCGCCATCGTGCCGCAGGGTGGCAACACCGGCCTGGTCGGCGGCGGCGTGCCCGACGCCAGCGGCACCCAGGTGCTGCTGAGCCTGCAGCGCCTGAACCGCGTGCGTGCCGTCGACACCGCCAACCTGACGCTGACCGCCGAAGCCGGCTGCGTGCTGCAGGCGGTGCAGGAAGCGGCAGCGGCGCAGGGCCTGCTGTTCCCGCTGAGCCTGGCGGCCGAAGGCAGCTGCACGATCGGCGGCAACCTCGCCGCCAACGCCGGCGGCACCCAGGTGCTGCGCTTCGGCAACGCGCGCGAGCTGTGCCTGGGGCTGGAGGTCGTCACCGCGGCCGGCGAAGTCTGGGACGGCCTGTCGGGCCTGCGCAAGGACAACACCGGCTACGACCTGCGCGACCTCTTCGTCGGCAGCGAAGGCACGCTGGGCATCATCACCGCGGCGACGCTGAAGCTGTTCCCGCAGCCGGCGGCGGTGACGACCGCACTCGCCGCCTGCGAGAGCCTGGACGACTGCGTCGCGCTGCTGAACCTGGCGCGAACGCGGCTGGGCGCCGGGCTGACCGGCTTCGAAGTCATGGGCCGCTTCGCGCTGGAACTGGTGGCCAAACACTTCCCGGCGCTGCCGCGGCCGCTGCCCGGTGCGCCGTGGACGGTGCTGCTGGAGCAGAGCGATACCGACGGCGAAGCCGCTGCGCAAGAGCGTTTCGAGGCCTTGCTGGGCACGGCGCTGGAAGACGGCATCGTCGGCGACGCCGCGGTGGCCGCCAATCTGTCGCAGTCGCACGCGATGTGGCACTTGCGCGAGTCGATCCCGCTCGCCCAGGCTGAAGAAGGACTGAACATCAAGCACGACATCGCGCTGCCGGTGTCGGCCATTCCGGGCTTCTGCGCCGCCACCGACGCCACGCTGGCGGCGGCGATCCCCGGCGTGCGGCTGGTGTGCTTCGGCCACCTCGGCGACGGCAACCTGCACTACAACGTGCAGGCGCCCGAGGGCGAGGATGCCAAGGCCTTCCTCGCGACGCAGGAGCCGGCGGTCAACCGCATCGTCTACGACGCGGTGACGGCCTGCGGCGGCTCGATCTCGGCCGAACACGGCATCGGGCAGTTGAAGCGCGAGGAACTCGCCGAACGCAAGTCGCCGGTGGCGCTGGCGCTGATGCGCGCGATCAAGAGCGCGCTGGACCCGCAGAACCTGCTGAACCCCGGCCGCGTGCTCTGAGCCCGGCCGGGCCGCCTACTGCAGCGGCCCCTTCAGCGCCGCCGGCAGCGGCACCGTCAGCACCTCGATGCCTTCGTCGCTGAGCGCCTGGCGCTCCTCGGGCGTGGTCTGGCCGCGGATGCCGCGGTTCTCGCTCTCGCCGTAGTGGATGCGCCGCGCCTCTTCGGCGAAACGGCCGCCGACGTCCTCGGTATCGGCCAGCAGCTGGCGCACCGCGCCCAACCAGGCGGCCTGCAGGTCGGCGTCGGTCGCCGGCGCCTTGGGCGGCTCCGGCGCCGGCTCCCTGGCGCCCGACAGGTTCAGCCGCGGCGCGCTGGGCAGCCGCGAGACGACGTGGTCGCCGCAGATCGGGCATTCGACGAGGCCACGGCCGTTCTGGTCCATGAACTCGTCGTCGGACGCGAACCAGCCTTCGAAACGGTGGCCGTTCGCGCAGCGCAGGTCCAGCACCTTCATGCGTTCAGGCGGGCTTGCCGTCCTCCGGGTCGGGCTGCCACGCGAGCGGCCAGGCGCCGGCGCGCCAGCGCTGCAGCCAGTGCAGGCCGATGCGCGTCTTCACGTCGGGCAGGCCGTCGCCCAGCGCCAGGGCGTCGAGCTCGGCTTCGCTGAGCTTCATCACCTCGACGAACTCGCCCTCGTCGAGCTTCTGCTCGCCGCCGATCAGGCCGCGTGCGAAGTAGATCCAGATGCTCTCGCTGGAATAGGCGGCGGCGTTGTGGATCTCGCAGGCGAAAGCCCATTCGCGGGCGCGGAAACCCGTCTCCTCGCGCAGCTCGCGGCGCGCGCAATCCAGCGTGCTCTCGCCGGCGTCCAGCTTGCCGGCCGGGAATTCGACGATCGTGCGGCCTATCGGGTAGCGGAACTGGCGCACCAGCACGACGCGGCCGTCGTCGAGCAGCGGCACGACGGCCACCGCGCCGGGATGACGGATGTACTCGCGCGTCGCCGCGCTGCCGTCGGGCAGCACGACGTCGTCGCGGTGCACTTCGAGGAAACCGCCTTCGAGCAGCGTGCGGCCGCCGGTGCGGCGTTCGCGCAGATGGACGTCGTCGGTTTCGTCGGTCATCGGGGAAGGATCAGCTGGTCAGAGCCTTCACGATCGCGTCGCGGCACATCGCCATCAGGCCGCCGGGCAGCAGGCCGAAGGCCAGCACCGCCAGGCCGTTGACGGCCAGCAGCGCGTTGACGCCGGTGCTCTGGCCCACCGGGCCGGCGAGCTTGGGCTCGTCGAAGTACATGACCTTCACGACGCGCAGATAGTAGTAGGCGCCGATCAGCGACATCATCACCGCGAACACCGCCAGCCAGACGTAGCCTTCGACGTTGGTCGACACCAGCGCCTGCAGCACCGCCAGCTTGGCGTAGAAGCCGACCATCGGCGGCAGGCCGGCCAGCGAGAACATGAAGATGCTCATCACCCCGGCGATCCAGGGGCTGCGACGGCCGAGGCCGGCGAGGTCTTCGATCTGCTCGCTCTCGAAGCCCTGGCGCGACAGCACCATGATCAGGCCGAAGGTGCCCAGCGTCGTCAGCACGTAGGCGACGACGTAGAACATCGACGAGCTGTAGGCGTTGCCGGCCGACAGCGTGTTGCCGCTGACGACGCCGGCGGACATGCCGAGCAGGATGAAGCCCATCTGCGCGATCGTGGAGTACGCCAGCATGCGCTTCAGGTTGGTCTGCGCGATGGCGACGACGTTGCCGATGACCAGCGAGGCCACCGCCAGCACGATGAACATCTGCTGCCAGTCGACCGCCAGGCCCAGCATGCCCTCGACGAGCAGGCGGATCGTGATCGCGAACGCGGCGAACTTGGGCGCGCCGCCGATCAACAGCGTCACCGAGGTCGGCGCGCCCTGGTAGACGTCGGGCACCCACATGTGGAACGGCGCCGCGCCGAGCTTGAAGGCAACACCGGCGACGACGAAGACGACACCGAAGACCAGCACCTCGCGGTTGATGTTCGGGTTGGTCGAGATCTCCTCGAAGACGCGCGGGATCTCCAGCGAGCCGGTGGCGCCGTACATCATCGACATGCCGTACAGCAGGAAGCCGCTGGCCAGCGCGCCGAGCACGAAGTACTTCATCGCCGCCTCGGTGGCGACGGCGTGGTCGCGGCGCAGCGCGGCCAGCGCGTACAGCGACAGGCTCATCAGCTCCAGGCCGAGATAGACGACGAGGAAGCTGTTGGCCGAGGTCATCACCGACACGCCCAGCAGCACCAGCATCGCGAGCACGTAGAACTCGCCCTTCTGCATGTCGCGCGGGCCCAGCGTCGGCCGCGCGTAGGCCACGGTGACCAGCAGCGCGACGCCGGCGAAGAAGGCCAGCAAATGGCCCATCGGGTCGGTCACGACCTGACCGCCCATCGCGTAGGTGGTGGCGCCGGAGTCGAAGGCGGCGTAGTGGATGCCGGAGAAGACCAGCACCGCGAGCTGCGTCAGCCAGAAGGTCGGGCGGCGCTCGGGGTCGGTGACGAAGAGATCGACGATGGCGATCACGCAGACCGCGGCCAGCAGCCAGATCTCGGGCTGGAGGGCGAGCCAGTTCATCGGGTTCAGGTTCTGCATCGCGTGGCTCGGTTCAGGGCAGCTTCGAGATGGCGACGTGCTTGAGCAGCTCGCTCACCGACACGTCCATCACCTGGGTGAAGGGCTTGGGATACAGGCCCATCCACAGCACCGCGGCGGCCAGCAGCGCCAGCATCAGGAACTCGCGGGCGTTGATGTCCTGCAGTTCCTTGACGTGCTCGTTGGCCACCGGGCCGAAGTAGACGCGCTTGACCATCCACAGCGTGTACGCGGCGCCGAAGATCAGCGTCGTGGCGGCCAGGCCGGCGACCCAGAAGTCGTACTTGACCGAGCCGAGGATGACCATCCACTCGCCGACGAAGCCGGCGGTGCCCGGCAGGCCGCAGTTGGCCATCGCGAACAGCACCGCGAAGGCGGCGAACTTGGGCATCGTGTTGACGACGCCGCCGTAGGCCGAGATCTCGCGGCTGTGCACACGGTCGTAGAGCACGCCGATGCACAGGAACATCGCGCCGGAGACGAAGCCGTGCGAGATCATCTGCACGATCGCACCGGTGACGCCGAGCTGGTTGAAGATGAAGAAGCCCAGCGTCACGAAGCCCATGTGGGCGATCGACGAATAGGCCACCAGCTTCTTCATGTCGCGCTGCACCAGCGCCACGAGGCCGATATAGACCACGGCGATCAGCGACAGCGTGACGATGACCCAGGCGTACTCACGCGCCGCGTCGGGCGCGATCGGCAGCGAGAAGCGCAGGAAGCCGTAGGCGCCGAGCTTCAGCATGATCGCCGCCAGCACCACCGAGCCGCCGGTCGGCGCCTCGACGTGGGCGTCGGGCAGCCAGGTGTGCACCGGCCACATCGGCACCTTGACCGAGAAGGCGGCGAAGAAGGCGACGAACAGCAGCGTCTGTGCCGGCAGCGACAGCGGCAGCTTGTGCCAGTCGAGGATCTCGAAGCTGCCGCCCGACTGGTAGTACAGGTACACCACCGCGACCAGCATCAGCAGCGAGCCGAGCAGCGTGTAGAGGAAGAACTTGAACGCCGCGTAGACGCGCCGCGGCCCGCCCCAGACGCCGATGATGATGTACATCGGGATCAGCGTGGCCTCGAAGAAGACGTAGAACAGCAGGCCGTCGACCGCCGAGAACACGCCGCACATCAGGCCCGACAGGATCAGGAACGCGCCCAGGTACAGCGGCACGCGGTCGGTGATCACCTGCCAAGCGGCGATGACGACGATGACGGTGATGAAGGCCGTCAGCAGCACGAACCACACCGACAGGCCGTCGACCCCGAGGTGGTAGAAGACGTTCAGGCGCTCGATCCAGGCGTGCTTCTCCTGGAACTGGAGCGCCGCCGTGCCGGCATCGAAGCCGGTGATCAGCGGGATCGTCACCAGGAAGCTGACGATGGCGCCGACGAGAGCGATCCAGCGCGCGAGGTTGGGATTGCTGTCGCGGCCGACGGCCAGCAGCACCACCCCGAAGGCGATCGGCATCCAGATCGCGAGACTCAGAAGACCCATTCTTTGCTCTCTTGTTATCCGGTCGCGCGGTCAGCCTGCGAGGCCGCCGAAGAACGGCCACAGGCGCCAGGTCATGAAGCCGAAGATGCCCAGCAGCATGACCAGCGCGTACCAGTACAGGTGGCCGGTCTGCACTCGGCGGAACACGCCGGCGAGCACGCCCACCGTCTTGGCCGAGCCGTTGACGATCGCGCCGTCGATGATGCCGACGTCGCCGCCCTTCCACAGGCCGGTGCCGATAAGGCGCGCGCCGGCAGCCAGCACGTGCTCGTTGAACCAGTCCATGTAGTACTTGTTCTCGAGCACGGTGCGCAGCGGCTTCAGGCTGCGGTCCAGCGCGGCCGGGATCTGCGGTGCCTTCAGGTAGAAGACCCAGGCCGTGACGACACCGGCCAGCGCGAGCCAGAACGGCGCGGTCGTGAAGGCGTGCATCGCCATCGCCGCGGCGCCGTGGAACTCCTCGGCCAGCTCGGCCATCGCCGGGTGCTTGGCGGCGTCGACGAAGATCGCGCCGGCGAAGAAGTCGCCGTAGAGCATCGGCGCGATCGTCATGAAGCCGATCACGACCGAGGGCAGCGCCAGCAGCAGCAGCGGCCCGGTGACGACCCAGGGCGACTCGTGCGGCGTGGCGTCATGGCCATGGCCGTGATCGTCGTGCGCGTGGTCGTCTTCGGCCGGGAAGGGCTTGTGGCGGAAGCGCTCCTCGCCGTGGAAGACGAGGAAGTACATCCGGAACGAGTAGAACGCGGTGACAAAGACGCCGGCCGTGACGGCGAACAGTGCGAAGCCGGCACCGGGCAGGTGGCTGGCGTGCACCGCCTCGATGATGCTGTCCTTGGAATAGAAGCCGGCGAACAGCGGCGTGCCGATCAGCGCCAGCGAGCCCAGCAGCGAGGTGATCCAGGTGATGGGCATGTACTTGCGCAGGCCGCCCATGTTGCGGATGTCCTGATCGTGGTGCATGCCGATGATCACCGAGCCCGCGGCCAGGAACAGCAGCGCCTTGAAGAACGCGTGCGTCATCAGGTGGAACACCGCCACCGAGTAGGCCGAGACGCCCAGCGCCACCGTCATGTAGCCCAGCTGCGACAGGGTCGAGTAGGCGACGACCCGCTTGATGTCGTTCTGGATGATGCCCAGGAAGCCCATGAACAGCGCGGTGATCGAACCGATCACGAGCACGAAGTTCAGCGCCGTGTCCGACAGCTCGAACAGCGGCGACATGCGCGCCACCATGAAGATGCCGGCGGTGACCATCGTCGCGGCGTGGATCAGCGCCGAGATCGGCGTCGGGCCTTCCATCGAGTCGGGCAGCCAGACGTGCAGCGGGAACTGCGCGCTCTTGCCCATCGCGCCGATGAACAGGCAGATGCAGATCACGGTGATCAGCATCCAGTCCTGGCCGGGGAAGCTCATCGCGGCCAGCTGCGGACCCTTGGCGAAGGCCTCGGCGTAGTCCAGCGTGCCGGCGTAGGCGACGATCAGGCCGATGCCCAGGATGAAGCCGAAGTCGCCGACCCGGTTGACCAGGAAGGCCTTCATGTTGGCGAAGATCGCGCTCGGCTTCTTGAACCAGAAGCCGATCAGCAGGTAGCTCACCAGGCCCACCGCCTCCCAGCCGAAGAACAGCTGCAGGAAGTTGTTGCTCATCACGAGCATCAACATCGAGAAGGTGAACAGCGAGATGTACGAGAAGAAGCGCTGGTAGCCCGGGTCCTCTTCCATGTAGCCGATGGTGTAGACGTGCACCATCAGCGACACGAAGGTCACGACGCACATCATCATCGCCGTCAGGCCGTCGACGAGGAAGCCGACTTCCATCTTCAGGCCGCCGACGACGGCCCATTCGTAGATCGTGCCGGCGAAGCGCGCGCCGTCCATCGCCACGGCCTTCAGCACGATGGCCGAGCAGATGAACGAGATCAGCACGCCGAGGATCGTGACCGTGTGCGCGCCGCGGCGGCCGACGGCCTTGCCGGCCAGGCCCGCGACCAGCGCGCCAACCAGCGGCGCGAGCGGGACGGCGAGCAGGAGGTTTTGCGAGAGAGTCGCTGCCATGTCGGAACTCAGCCCTTCAGTTCGTCGAGTTCCTCGACGTTGATCGACGCGCGGTTGCGGAACAGCACGACGAGGATCGCCAGGCCGATCGCCGACTCGGCGGCGGCGACGGTCAGGATGAAGAACACGAAGATCTGGCCCGCCAGGTCGCCCAGGTAGTGCGAGAAGGCGACGAAGTTCAGGTTGACGGCCAAGAGCATCAGCTCGATGGCCATCAGCAGCACGATCAGGTTGCGCCGGTTCATGAAGATGCCGACGACCGACAGCGCGAACAACAGGGCGCCCAGCGACAGGTAGTGGCCGAGCGTGATCGGTCCGAGGCTCATGCTTGGCCTTCCTTGTTTTCAGGCGCGGCGGCCGCGGCGGCGTTGGCCGACGGGACCTTCACGAGGCGCACGCGGTCGGCGCGCTTGACGCGCACCGCCACCGCCGGGTCGACGCGGCGGCTGTCCTTGCGGTGACGCAGCGTCAGCGCGATCGCGGCGACGATGGCCACCAGCAGCAGCACCGCGGCGAGCTGCAGCGGGTACAGGTAGTGGGTGTAGAGCGCGATGCCCAGCAGCCGGGTGTTGCCGATCTCCAGCGCCTGCGCCGACAGTTCGGGCGCCTGCACCGGCTGGAAGCCGCGCAGCAGCACCAGCGACATCTCCAGCGCGATGACCGCGCCGAGCATGCCCGCCAGCGGGAAGTGCTTCCAGAAGCCGGCTCGCACCGAGTCGCTGTTCAGGTCGAGCATCATGACGACGAACAGGAACAGCACCATCACCGCGCCGACGTAGACGAGCACCAGCACGATGGCCAGGAACTCGGCCTGCAGCAGCATCCAGATGCAGGCGGCGTTGAAGAACGCGAGCACGAGGTAGAGCACGCCGTGCACCGTGCTGCGCGCGGTGATCACTCGCAGCGCCGCGAACAGCAGCACCGCGGAGAAGAGATAGAAGAGCGCCGTGGTCGTGTTCATGTTCTCAGCGGTAGGGTGCGTCCGCTTCGCGGTTGGCGGCGATCTCTTTCTCGTAGCGGTCGCCGACGGCCAGCAGCATGTCCTTCGTGAAGTACAGGTCGCCGCGCTTTTCGCCGTGGTATTCCAGGATGTTGGTCTCGACGATCGAGTCGACCGGGCAGCTTTCCTCGCAGAAGCCGCAGAAGATGCACTTCGTCAGGTCGATGTCGTAGCGCGTCGTGCGGCGCGTGCCGTCGGCGCGCACGTCGCTCTCGATCGTGATCGCCATCGCCGGGCACACGGCCTCGCAGAGCTTGCAGGCGATGCAGCGCTCCTCGCCGTTCTCGTAGCGGCGCAGCGCGTGCAGCCCGCGGAAGCGCGGCGACAGCGGGGTCTTCTCCTCGGGGTATTGGATCGTGATCGCCTTGGACAGGAAATGCCTGCCGGTGAGCGCCATGCCCTTGAAGATCTCGGTGAGCATGAAGCTCGAGAACACGTCCTTGATGGCGGAGGCGTTGGGCATCGTCGACCTCACTTCCAGATGTTGAACGGCGACTGGATCACCAGGCCGACGACGACCAGCCAGACCAGCGTGATCGGGATGAAGATCTTCCAGCCCAGACGCATGATCTGGTCGTAGCGGAAGCGCGGCAGCGTCGCGCGCACCCACAGGAACATCGTCACGACGACGAAGACCTTGGCTGCGAACCAGATCCAGCCCGGGATGAAGTCGAGGAAGGCGAACGGGGACAGCCAGCCGCCGAGGAACAGGAGCACCGTCAGCGTGCTGACGAGGATCATGTTCGCGTACTCGGCGAGGAAGAACATCGCGAACGCCATGCCCGAGTACTCGATCATGTGGCCGGCGACGATCTCCGACTCGCCTTCCACGACGTCGAACGGCGAACGGTTGGTCTCGGCCAGCCCCGAGATGAAGTAGACGAAGAAGATCGGCAGCAGCGGCAGCCAGTTCCAGGACAGGATGCCGAAGCCGTGATCGGCGGCCATGCCGTGGCCCTGGGCGGCGACGATGCCGCCGAGGTTCAGCGTGCCCGAGACCATCAGCACGACGACGAGCGCGAAGCCCATCGCGATCTCGTAGCTGACCATCTGCGCCGAGGCGCGCAGCGCGCCGAGGAAGGCGTACTTCGAGTTCGAGGCCCAGCCGGCGATGATGACGCCGTAGACCTCGATCGAGGTCACCGCCATCAGGAACAGCAGCCCGGCATTGACGTCGGCGAGCACGGCCTCGGGGCCGAACGGGATCACCGCCCAGGCGACCAGCGCCGGCGTGATCGTCATCACCGGACCGACGAAGAACAGGCTCTTGCTGGCCGCGGTCGGGCGGATGATCTCCTTGAAGATCAGCTTGACCGCGTCGGCGATCGGCTGCAGCAGGCCCCAGGGGCCGACGCGGTTGGGGCCGAGGCGGATCTGCGTGAAGCCGATGCCCTTGCGCTCCCACAGCGTCAGATAGGCGACGCAGCCCATCAGCGGCAGCACGACGACGACGATCTTGATCAGCGTCCACAGCACCAGCCAGCCGTTGGCGCCGAGCGCGGCCGTGCCGTATTGGTTCAGCGTGTCCAGCATGGTCAGGCCTTCTCCACCGTGATCGGCCCGAACATCGCGCCCAGCGCGACGGTGTCCGGGTGGCCGGCGGCGACGCGCACGGCGCCATCGGCCAGCCAGGGCTCTTCACGCGCGGCGAGCACGACCGCGCCCTGCCCTTGCGCGAGCATCACCTTGTCGCCCTTGGCCAGGCCGAGCTGGCGCCACAGCGACGACGGCAGGCCGACACTCGGCACGCGTGCGTCAGCGCTGCGTTGCAGCGGTGCCGAGCGGCGCACCAGCGAGTCGGTAGCGTAGATCGGCACGTCGGCGACGCGCTCGAGCGCGCCCTGGCGTGCGACCGGCGTGCCCGAGGCGGCGGCCGGCGTGTTGTCCAGGCGCGAGGCGATCGTCGCGGCGTCGCCGATGGCCTCGGCGCGCACCGCTTCGGCGCTGTCCTGATCGAAGCCCGGCAGGCCGAGCAGGTTGCCCAGCACACGCAGCACCTTCCAGGCCGGACGCGTGTCGCCCAGCGGGCGCACGACGCCCTGGAAGCTCTGCAGCCGGCCCTCGGCATTGACGAAGCTGCCGGCGGTCTCGGTGAACGGCGCGATCGGCAGCATGACGTCCGCGACGTCGGCCATCGCGTCCTGGAACGGCGACAGCGCGACGACCAGGCCCGAACCGGCCAGCGCGGCGCGCGCGGCGGCGGCATCGGCGGCGTCGAGCACCGGCTCGAGGTTCAGCGCGATCAGCGCCTTCATCGGCTGCGACAGCATCTGGCCGGCGTTCAGCCCGCCTTCGCCCGGCAGCGCGCCGACGAGCTGCGCACCGACCGTGTTGGCCGCCTCGCCGAGGTAGCCGACAGCGGCACCGGTCTGTTCGCCGATCCACTGCGCCAGCGCCAGCAGCGCCGAAGCCTGCGGGTGCTGCGCGGCGGCATTGCCCAGCAGCACCGCCTTGTGTTCGCCGGCGACGAGCGCGGCAGCGACGGCCTGGGCGGCTTCGCCCGGCTGCGCCTGGACCGGCGCGGCGATGCCCTTGGCGGCGGCGACGGCGGCGGCGACTTCGGCCAGCGCGCCGTGCCAGGCCGACGGCAGCGCCGCCAGGTGGCCGGCCAGCGGCATCGCCCAGTCTTCGCGCGACGCCGACAGCGAATAGACCCGCGCGCCATGGCGTGCGGCCTGGCGGATGCGCTGCGCGAACAGCGGGTGATCCTTGCGCAGGAAGGAGCCGACGACGAGCGCCGTGTCCAGCGTCGACAGCGACGCGATCGGCAGTCCCAGCCAGCGTGCACGGCCGGCCGGCGCGGTGTTGGCGAAGTCGGCGTGGCGGGTGCGGAAGTCGACGCTCTGGCTGCCCAGGCCGCGCACGAGCTTGGCCAGCAGATGCAGTTCCTCGACCGTCGAGTGCGCGCTGCCGAGCGCGCCGACGCCTTGCGGCCCGAACTCGGCGATGACGCGCTTCAGGCCGTCGGCGACGTAGCCCAGCGCGGTGTTCCAGTCCACCGCCTGCCACTGGCCGCCCTGCTTGATCATCGGCTGGGTCAGGCGCGACGGGCTGTTCAGCGCCTCGTAGCTGAAGCGGTCACGGTCGGCGATCCAGCACTCGTTGACGTCCTCGTTCTCGAACGGGACGACGCGCAGCACCTGGTTGGCCTTGACCTGGACGATCAGGTTGGCGCCGGTGCTGTCGTGCGGGCTGACGCTCTTGCGGCGCGACAGTTCCCAGGTCCGGGCCTGGTAGCGGAAGGGCTTGCTGGTGATCGCGCCGACCGGGCAGAGGTCGATCATGTTGCCCGAGATCTCGCTGTCGACGGTGTTGCCCAGCATCGTCGTGATCTCGCTGTGCTCGCCGCGGTGGACCATGCCGAGCTCCATGACCCCGGCGATCTCCTGGCCGAAGCGCACGCAGCGCGTGCAATGGATGCAGCGCGACATCTCCTCCATCGACAGCAGCGGGCCGACGTCCTTGTGGAAGACGACGCGCTTCTCCTCGCTGTAGCGCGAGGCGACGCCGCCGTAGCCCACGGACAGGTCCTGCAGCTGGCACTCGCCGCCCTGGTCGCAGATCGGGCAGTCCAGCGGGTGGTTGATCAGCAGGAACTCCATCACGCCCTTCTGGGCGCGAACGGCCTTCTCGCTGTTGGTGCGCACCACCATGCCCTGCGTGACCGGGGTCGCGCAGGCGGGCATCGGCTTCGGGGCCTTCTCGATCTCGACCAGGCACATGCGGCAGTTGGCCGCGATCGAGAGCTTCTTGTGATAGCAGAAGTGGGGAACGTAGGTGCCGGCCGCGTCGGCGGCATGCATGACCATGCTGCCTTCGGCGACCTGGACCTTTTTCCCGTCGAGTTCGATTTCGATCATGCGTGCCCTAGGCGTGCTGGGGGACCATGCAGGTCTTGTGGTCGACGTGCCAGGCGAATTCGTCGCGGAAGTGCTTCAGCATGCCCTGCACGGGCATGGCAGCCGCGTCACCCAGGGCGCAGATCGTGCGGCCCTTGATGTTGTCCGCGACGGAATCGAGCAGCGCCAGGTCCTCGGCGCGGCCCTTCCCGGTTTCGATGCGTTCCACCAGGCGCCACAGCCAGCCGGTGCCTTCGCGGCACGGCGTGCACTGGCCGCAGCTCTCGTGCTGGTAGAAGTAGGACAGGCGCAGCAGGCTCTTGACCATGCAGCGCGTGTCGTTCATGACGATGACGGCGCCCGAGCCCAGCATCGAGCCGGCCTTGGCGATGGCGTCGTAGTCCATCGTCAGGTCCATCATCACCTTGGCCGGCAGCACCGGGGCCGACGAGCCGCCGGGGATCACCGCCTTCAGCGCCCCGCCCTTCACGCCGCCGGCCATCTCCAGCAGCGTCGAGAACGGCGTGCCCATCGGGATCTCGAAGTTGCCCGGGCGCTCGACGTCGCCGACGACCGAGAAGATCTTGGTGCCGCCGTTGTTCGGCTTGCCGACCTCGAGGTAGGCCTGGCCGCCGTGGTTGATGATCCACGGCACCGCGGCGAAGGTCTCGGTGTTGTTGATCGTCGTCGGCTTGCCGTACAGGCCGAAGCTCGCCGGGAACGGCGGCTTGAAGCGCGGCTGGCCCTTCTTGCCTTCGAGCGACTCGAGCAGCGCCGTCTCTTCGCCGCAGATGTACGCGCCGAAGCCGTGGAAGGCGTGCAGCTGGAAGCTGTGCTGCGAGCCGAGGATGTTGTCGCCGAGGAAGCCCGCGGCACGCGCTTCTTCCAGCGCTTCCTCGAAGCGCTGGTAGACCTCGAAGATCTCGCCGTGGATGTAGTTGTAGCCCGTGCGGATGCCCATCGCGTAGGCCGCGATGCACATGCCCTCGATGACGATGTGCGGGTTGAACGAGAGGATGTCGCGGTCCTTGCAGGTGCCGGGCTCGCCCTCGTCGGAGTTGCACACCAGGTACTTCGGCCCGGGGAACTGGCGCGGCATGAAGCTCCACTTCAGCCCCGTCGGGAAGCCCGCGCCGCCGCGGCCGCGCAGTGCCGACAGCTTGACCTCGGCGATGACCTGGTCGGGCGTCATGCCCGGGCCGCCGTCGGCGCCGAGGATCTTCTTCAGCGCCGAGTAGCCGCCGCGCGCGACGTAGTCGGCGAGGCGCCAGTTGCGCCCGTCCAGCCCGGCGTAGATCTGCGGCTGCAGATGGCGGCCGTGGAAGCAGGTCTCGACGCCGCGGGTCTTGAACTTGGACAGGTCGACCATGCTCATCCTTCCTTGCGCAGCGTGTCGATCAGCTCGTCGAGCTTGTCGTCGTCCATGAAGCTCAGCATCTCGCGGTCGTTGACGAGCATCACCGGCGCGTCGGCGCAGGCGCCCAGGCACTCGCTGGGCTGCACGGTGAACATGCCGTCCTCGGTCGTGCCGTAGGGCTTGACGCCCAGACGCTTGCAGACGTGGTCCAGCGCGTGCTCGCCGTGGCGCAGCTGGCACGGCAGGTTGGTGCAGACGTTGAGCTTGTACTTGCCCACCGGCTGCTGGTTGTACATGTTGTAGAAGGTCGTGACCTCGTGGACCGCGATCGCCGGCATGCCCAGGTAGGCGGCGAGCGCCTCCTCGGCTTCCTGCGACACGTGGCCCTGCTCGTGCTGGACGATCGCCAGGCAGGCCATGACGGCCGACTGCTTCTGGTCGGCGGGGAACTTGGCCACTTCGCGCGCGAACAGCGCCAGCGTGGCTTCGGAGAAATTCATCGATCGACCTCGCCGAACACGATGTCCATGGTGCCGATGATCGCGACCGCGTCGGCGAGCATGTGGCCGCGCGACATCTCGTCGAGCGCGGCCAGATGCACGAAGCCCGGCGGACGGATCTTCATGCGGTAGGGCTTGTTCGCCCCGTCGCTGATCAGGTAGATGCCGAACTCGCCCTTCGGGTGTTCGACCGCCGCGTAGGCCTCGCCCTCGGGCACGTGCATGCCTTCGCTGAAGAGCTTGAAGTGATGGATCAGCTCTTCCATGTTGGCCTTCATGTCCACGCGGGCCGGCGGCGCGACCTTGTGGTTGTCGGTGATGACCGGCCCGGGGTTCGCCCGCAGCCAGTCGACGCACTGCTGGACGATGTGGTTGGACTGGCGCATCTCCTCCATGCGGACGAGATAGCGGTCGTAGGTGTCGCCGTGCACGCCGACCGGGATGTCGAAGTCCACGCGGTCGTAGGCGTCGTAGGGCTGCTGCTTGCGCAGGTCCCAGGCGACGCCCGAGCCGCGCAGCATCGGGCCGGTGAAGCCCAGGGCCTTGGCGCGATCGGGATCGACGACGCCGATGCCCACCGTACGCTGCTTCCAGATGCGGTTGTCGGTCAGCAGCGTCTCGTAGTCGTCGACGCGGCTGGGGAAGCGCTTGACGAAGGTCTCGATGAAGTCCAGCAGCGAGCCCTGACGGTTGGCGTTGAGCTCCTTCATCCCGCGCTCGTTGCGGATCTTGCTGAAGGTGTACTGCGGCATCGAGTCCGGCAGGTCGCGGTAGACGCCGCCCGGACGGAAGTAGGCGGCGTGCATGCGCGCACCCGACACCGCCTCGTACATGTCGAAGATGTCCTCACGCTCGCGGAAGGCGTAGAGGAAGACATTCATCGCGCCGCAGTCCAGCGAGTGCGTACCCAGCCACAGCAGGTGGTTCAGCAGCCGAGTCAGCTCGGCGAACATCGTGCGGATGTACTTGGCGCGCAGCGGCACCTCGATGCCGAGCAGCTTCTCGACCGCCAGGCAGTAGGCCTGCTCGTTGACCATCATCGACACGTAGTCGAGGCGGTCCATGTACGGCAGCGTCTGCAGGAAGGTCTTGGTCTCGGCGAGCTTCTCGGTCGCGCGGTGCAGCAGGCCGATGTGCGGGTCGGCGCGCTGGATGACCTCGCCGTCGAGCTCGAGCACGAGGCGCAGCACGCCGTGCGCCGCCGGGTGCTGCGGCCCGAAGTTCAGCGTGTAGTTCTTGATCTCGGCCATCAGTGCAGCCCGCCGTAGTTGTCCTCGCGCACGACGCGCGGAATGATCTCGCGTTGCTCGATCGTCACCGGCTGGTAGATCACGCGGCGCTGCTCGGGGTCGTAGCGCATCTCGACGTGGCCGGTGGTCGGGAAGTCCTTGCGCATCGGGTGACCGATGAAGCCGTAGTCGGTGAGGATGCGGCGCAGGTCGAGGTGGCCGTCGAAGACGATGCCGAAGAGGTCGAATGCCTCGCGCTCGAACCAGTTGGCCGCCGGCCAGACGTCGTTGACCGACGCGAGCACCGGCAGGTCGTCGTCCGGGCAGAAGACCTTCACCGCAGGCGCCAGTTGTGGGTCAGCGACAGCAGGTGCGACACGACACAGAAGCGCGGGCCGTCCCAGGGCTGGTTGCGGTAGTCGGAGTAGTCGACGCCGCACAGGTCGACGAGCTGCTCGAAGCGCAGCTCCGGCGTGTCGCGCAGCGTGCGCGCCACCTCGAGGTAGTCGGCGGCGCCGACGGTGATCGTGATCTCGCCGAGCGCGCGCACGGACGTGCGGATCTTGCCGGCCAGTGCGCTTTCGAGGGCGCTCTGCAGGAGGTCGAGTCGGATGCTCATCGTGCTGATCGCGCGGTCAGCGCGCGATGGTGTTTTCGCGTCGGATCTTGCTCTGCAGCTGCAGGATCCCGTACAGCAGCGCCTCGGCCGTCGGCGGGCAGCCCGGCACGTAGACGTCCACCGGCACGATGCGGTCGCAGCCGCGCACGACGGAGTAGCTGTAGTGATAGTAGCCGCCGCCGTTGGCGCACGAGCCCATGCTCAGCACCCAGCGCGGTTCGGCCATCTGGTCGTAGACCTTGCGCAGCGCCGGTGCCATCTTGTTGCACAGCGTGCCGGCGACGATCATCAGGTCGCTCTGGCGCGGGCTCGGGCGGAACAGCATCCCGAAGCGGTCGATGTCGTAGCGCGCCGCACCCGCATGCATCATCTCGATCGCACAGCACGCGAGGCCGAAGGTCATCGGCCACAGCGATCCGGTCTTGGACCAGTTGATCGAGGTTGTCGACCGAGGTGGTGACGAAGCCTTCCTTGATGAGGCCTTCGATTCCCATAGCTTGTCGCTCCAGCTGGCCAGGTCAGTCCCAGTCCAGCGCGCCCTTCTTCCACTCGTAGACGAAACCGACGACGAGGATGCCGAGGAACAGCATCATCGCCCAGAACCCCGTCGCGCCGATGTCGTGCAGGGCCACGGCCCAGGGGAAGAGGAAGGCGATCTCGAGATCGAAGAGGATGAACAGGATCGCGACGAGGTAGTAGCGCACGTCGAACTTCATGCGCGCGTCCTCGAAGGCCTCGAAGCCGCATTCGTACGGGCAGTTCTTCTGCGACGTCCGGCCGGTTGGGGCCGAGGATGAAGCCGAGAACCTGCGGCGCGACGCCGACAGCCGACGCCGACGAGCACGAACAGGATGACGGGGAGGTAGGCCTGGATGTCCATGTTTTCTTGATCCTTGTCAGAGTCCCGTCAGGTTCTGTCAGGTCGAAAAAAAACGCGCCTCGAACAGCCTACACAGACTGCCCGCTGGGCGCGCTTTACCGTTCATCCGGATCACTCCTTTGAACGGCGTTGCCGGATGTTTGGACCACCTCCGGACAACACGTCACTCGGTCTTTGGTGCCGACGGCGAGACTCGAACTCGCACAGCTTTCGCCACTACCCCCTCAAGATAGCGTGTCTACCAATTTCACCACGTCGGCAAGACGTCAAACCCTGGCGCTTACTGTCCGGTTGGCATGAGGTTCGCTCACCGAACAAAGAAGCATTCTATATCGACTTCAAGTTTATTTCTTGGAAACCCTTACAGACGATTCAGTCGCGCTCAATTCGCGCCGGTCGCGCCGGAGGCCGGCGTCGCGGGCATCACCGGCTGGGTGCCGGGAATGACGCCGGTGGCCGGCGCGCTGGGCGCTGCCGGGGCCACGGGCGCGGCGCGGTCGAGCACGCTGCTGCTTTCGGTCGACGGGCCACGCACGCTGTTGGACATGAAGGCCAGCGCCAGCGTGCAGCAGAAGAAGAGCGTCGCACAGGCGGCCGTCGAACGCGACAGGAAGTTCGCGCTGCCGGTGGCGCCGAACAGGCTGCCGGAGGAACCGCCGCCGAACGAGGCGCCCATGTCGGCGCCCTTGCCGTGCTGGATCAGCACGAGGCCGATCATCGCCAGCGCCGACAGGATCTGCAGGACGAGGATGAGGTTCATCCAGATGTGCATGGGAACTCAACTCCGGGGAAAAACTCAGGCCGCGGCGCGGCAGATCGCGATGAAGTCGGCGGCCTTCAGCGAGGCACCGCCGATCAGTCCGCCGTCGATGTCGGGTTGCGCGAACAGCGTCGCGGCGTTGTCCGCCTTGACGCTGCCGCCGTAGAGGATGCGCATCGTGTGGCCGCGGCCGGTGGCCGCGTGCAGCTGCGAGCGCAGCACGGCGTGCACCGCCTGCGCCTGTTCGGGCGTCGCGGTGCGGCCGGTGCCGATGGCCCAGACGGGCTCGTAGGCGACGACGATCTCGCTGGCGCAATGCGTCAGCTGGTGGATCACCGCCGAGAGCTGGCGCTTGACGACCGCTTCGGTCTCGCCGGCGTCGCGCTGCTCCAGGGTCTCGCCGACGCAGACGATCGGCGTCACGCCGCGCGCCAGCGCCGCCTGCGCCTTGCGTGCGACGACGGCGTCGCTCTCGGCGTGGTAGGCGCGGCGTTCCGAGTGGCCGACGATGGCGTAGCGGCAGCCGCACTCGGCCAGCATCGCCGCCGACACCTCGCCGGTGTAGGCGCCCTGCTCGTGCTCGGAGACGTCTTGCGCGCCCCAGCGCAGGTCGCTGCCGGCCAGCGTCGCCGCGGTCTCGGACAGGAACACGTTGGGCACGCAGACCGCCACATCGGCGGCGTAAGGACGGCCGGCGATCAGCGCGGCCAGCAGCTCGGCGTTGGCCGGGCGGCTGCCATGCATCTTCCAGTTGCCCACCACGAGCTTGCGTCGAACTCGGCAGGCGACTCGTCGACCTGCACCAGGTAGCCGTCGGGGTCGGCGACCCCGGAAGAACCGCCCGAAGGTCTCGTCGACGATCTCGCTCGGCTCCGCACCGGCCGCGATCAGCCGGTCGCGATCAGCCGGTCGCGAACCCGGTCGAGACTGTCGTCGTCGACCGTGACGTGGAGGGCGATCGCGTCGGGGTCGCGGTCGGTCCTCGGCCGTTCGGCGATGTGCAACCCGAGGCTCCCCCCATCGCCGGCCAGCGACGCCCAGGTCCGACTGGTCGCGGCCTGCCAAGCCCTCCGCAGACCGAGCAGCGCGTAGAACGACGTCGTCGCGGCGACGTCGCTGACATAGCGGATGGGGCTGATCGTCGTCATCGGTCGCTCTCCTCGGATTGCTGGCTGAGATAGCTGCGCAGCGCGGTCTCGACGTACGCCGAGAGCGACTGCCCCGCGTCGATCGCGGCGTGCTTGACCGCGATCACCACCTCGGGCGGCAGGTAGGTGTTGAACTGACGCTTCGGCGCGGGCGTCACGGTCATGCTCGAATAGTAGCATGCTAGACAATGCTCGATGGTCGCACCGGCACGCCTGCCCGGAAGCCTCGGGGGCGGTTGCTTGAATGGCGCGCATGGCACGTCGTACGTCTGCACCGCCCCCGGTCGAGGATGACTTCAAGGAGCACATCGTCGACATCGATGTCGTCGTCCGAGATGCAGACGTAGCTATCTCGAGTACGCCTATTCGGTCATCTACTCCCGCGCGCTGCCGGACGCCCGCGACGGGCTGAAGCCGGTGCAGCGCCGGATCCTCTACACGATGTATGAGATGGGGCTGCGTCCCGACCGCGGGCACGTCAAGTGCGCGCCGAGTCGTCGGCGAGGTCATGGGCAAGCACCACCCGCACGGCGACGGCGCGATCTACGACGCCCTGGTGCGCACTCGCCCAGCCCTGGTCCATGCGGCTGCACCCCGGTCGACGGGCACGGCAACTTCGGCTCTCTCGACGCCGGCCCGGCCGCGCGATGCGCTACACCGAGTGCCGGATGGCGCCGGCCGCGATGGCGATGACCGCGGTTCGACTCCGACACCGTCGACTTCAAGCCCAACTATGACGGCAAAGACACCGAGCCGACGGTGCTGCCCGCGGCATTCCCGAATCTGCTGGTCAACGGCGCCTCCGGAATCGCGGTCGGCATGGCGACCAACTGGCGCCCCACAACCTGGTCGAGGTGGTCCAGGCGCTGCGCCACCTGATCACGCACCCGGACGCCGACCTCGACGCGCTGATGCGGTTCGTCCCCGGACCGGACCTGCCCGACCGGCGGCAAGATCATCGGTCTCGACGGCATCCGGGACGCCTACGCGACCGGCAAGGGCTCGTTCCGGGTGCGTGCCACGAGCCGGATCGAACAGGTACACCCGCGCCGCAAGGGCATCGTGGTCACCGAGCTGCCGTATATGGTGGGCCCCGAGAAGGTGATTGAGCAGATCAAGAATCTGGTCACCTCCAAGAAGCTGCAGGGCATCGCCGACGTCAAGGATCTGACCGACCTGGCGCAACGGGACCCGGCTGGTGATCGAGGTCAAGAACGGCTTCAACCCCGAGGCGCTGCTCGAGCAGCTTTACCAGCCACGCAAGTGGAGGATCGTTCGGATCAACGAGGTCGCGCTGGTCGAC
>JASGHA010000015.1:0-82095 GCA_049841175.1 Rubrivivax sp.
AGCAACCTGCCGTACCCGCGCGACGCACGCGACCCGGAGTTCCAGCGCCTGGTGCAGCTGATCCACGACGCGATCACGCGTACCGCGCTGCCCGACCTGCCGCCCGAGGCGCCGGCCGCCGGCCAGCCGATCTCGCGTGCGCGGCCGCGCATGGAGGCCATCCCGCTGGTCGCGGTGGGCCAGATCCTGGGCCTGCTGAGCATCCTCAACGACGCGCCGGAGCTGTCCAACATCTACGACATCTCCGACGAGATCGGCCGCGAGTTCGGCGACACGATCGCCATCGTCAAGGCGGCCGAGATCCTGGAGCTGATCGAGACACCGAAGGACCAGGTGCGCTTCACCGAACTGGGCCGGCGTTTCGTCGCCGCCAATGGCGCCGAACGGCGGCGCATGTTCGCCGCCCAGGTGTTCAAGCTGCGCATCTTCCACGTGCTGCTGGCGCTGCTGCGCGAGCACGAGGCCGTCGACGCCGACCAGGTGATGCACGAGATCGCGACCGCGCTGCCCTACGAGAACCCCGAGCGCAGCTTCGAGACCATGGTCGCCTGGGGCCGCTACGCCGGGCTGATGGACTTCAACGCCAAGACGCGCAAGCTGTTCGTGCCCGGCGCCGAGGACCTGCCGGCCGAGGTCGCCGGCTGAACCTGCCGCGTCAGGGCGCGTAGGCGCGCAGGAAGGCCTCGACCGCCCGCCGCGCGGTGTCGGCGAGGCTGGCTTCGTCGACTTCCTCGACGACGTGGAACAGGAAGCGGTCGATCCACTCCGCTTCGAGCAGGCCCTTCAGGTGGCTGGCGGCGACACGCGGTTCGGCGCGGCGCAGCAGGCCGCGTTCCATCGCGCCGGCCAGGTAGGCCGCGATCGCCGCTTCGCCGCGCGCCGGGCCCAGTTCGTACAGCCGCCGGCCGAGTTCGGCGCGGCCGGCGTCGGCGACGATCAGCCGCCGCCCGGCGCGCACCTGCGGCGAGTACAGCAGCGTCAGCAGGCCGCGGCCCAGGCCGTCGAGCGAGCGCGCGACGTCCTGGTACGAGGTGTCCAGCGAGCCGAGCAGGGCATCGAACTCGGCCAGCGTCGAGGTCAGCACGACCTCGCAGAACAGGTCTTCCTTGGACGCGAAGTAGCTGTAGAGCGTGGCCTTGGAGCAGCCGGTGCGCTCGCCGATCTGGGCCATCGACGCGCGCTCGAAGCCGGTTTCCTGGAACACCGCCGAAGCGGCCTGGACGATGGACTGGCGACGGGCTTCGCTCTTGGTGCGCATCCGAACTTGGAAGTCAAGTGAACTAGTTGGTTCAGTTTAGCTTGCGGGTCGGTCGATCTCAAAGATAAACTGTACCGACCAGTTCAGTTAAGACCAGCGATGTTCCTCACCTCTCCCACATCGCCACGCCCCCGCTGGCGACCCCTGGCCGCCGTCGGCGTGGCGGCCGCGCTGGCCGGCTGCGCGCAGCTGCCCGACCCGGTCACGACACCCGGTCCGCGGCCGCTGGCCGCCTATGCCGCGCAGGATTCGTTGCGCGCCCCGGCCGCCGCCTGGCCCGAGTCGCGCTGGTGGCAGGCCTACGGCGACGCCCAGCTCGACGCCCTCGTCGACGAGGCGCTGGCCGGCTCGCCCGACCTCGCGGCGGCCGCCGCGCGGCTGGAGCGTGCGGCCTCGTTCACCCAGGTGGCCGGCTCGGCGCTGAAGCCGCAAGTGACGGTCGGCGCCAGCGCCACGCAGGACCGCTTCAGCAAGAACCACATCACGCCGGCGTCCATCCTGCCGGCCGGCTGGGAAGATGTCGGCCAGGCGACGTTCGCCATCGGCTGGGAGCTGGACTTCTGGGGCGCCAACCGCGCCGCGCTCGCCGCCGCGACCTCGGAGACCGAGGCCGCGCGTGCCGAGTACGCCCAGGCGCGGCTGCTGCTGTCCTCGGCGGTGGCGGCGCAGTACGCCGAGCTCGGCCGGCTCTACGCCAACCGCGACACCGCGGCGCGCTCGGTGCAGGTGCGCACGCGCACCGCCGAGCTGGTGGCCGAACGTTTCCGCAACGGCCTGGAGACACGCGGCAACGTGCGCCAGGCCGACGCTGGCCGCGCCGCCGCCGAAGGCGCGCTGCTGGCAATCGACGAACGCATCGCGCTGCAGCGCAACCGCCTGGCGGCGCTGCTCGGCGCCGGGCCCGACCGCGGCCTGGCGATCACGCCGCCGGCGCTGAAGCTCGACCACGGCTTCGGCCTGCCGGCCGAGATCGGCGCCGAGCTGCTCGGCCGCCGTCCGGACGTCGCCGCCGCCCGGCTGCGTGCCGAGGCCCAGGCCCGGCGCATCGACGTCGCGACCGCGGCCTTCTATCCGAACGTCAACCTGAGCGCGATGGTCGGCCTGCAGTCGCTGGGCATCGACAACCTGACGCGCAGCGGCTCGACGATGGGCTCGATCGGGCCGGCGATCTCGCTGCCGATCTTCACCGGCGGCCGCCTGCGTGGCCAGCTGCGCGGCGCGCAGTCGGCCTATGCCGAAGCGGTGGCCAGCTACGACGCGACGGTGACGCACGCGCTGCAGGACGTGGCCGACGCCGCGGTCAGCCTGAAGGCGCTGGCGCCGCGCCTGGCCAAGGCCGACGAGGCCCTGGCCGCGGCCGAGGAGGCGCACCGCGTGGCGCGCGAACGCTACGACGGCGGCCTCGCCAGCTACCTCGAGGTGCTGTCCGCCGAGGACACGATGCTCGCCAGCCTGAACGCCCAGGCCGATCTGCGCGCCGGCTCGCTGGCGCTGGACGTCGCGCTGCAGCGCGCCCTGGGCGGCGGCTGGCGCGACCAGGCTCGCTGAACCCCCGAATCCCGAGAGTCCGAACATGAACCAAGACACGACCCTGGACACGGCCACGCGCCGCCGCCGCAACACCCGTCTGGCCGCGCTGGCGCTGGCCGTCGTCGCCCTCGGCGGCGCCAGCACCGCCTACTGGCTGCTGCACGGCCAGCATTTCGTCTCGACCGACAACGCCTACACCGCCGCCGAGCTGGCGCAGATCACGCCGGCCGTCGGCGGCACGGTCGCCGAGGTCAAGGTCAGCGACACGCAGGCGGTGAAGAAGGGCGACGTGCTCGTCGTCATCGACCCCACCGACGCGCGCCTGGCGCTGGCTTTCGCCGAGGCCGAGCTCGACCGCACGATCCGCCGCGTGCAGGGCTACCAGGCCACCGACCGCTCGCTGGCCGAGCAGGTGCTGGCGCGCGGCGCCGACGAGAAGCGCGCCGCGGCCCAGCTCGCCGCCGCCCAGGCCGACTTCGAACGCGCCGGCGTCGACCTGAAGCGCCGCGAAGCGCTGGTCGGCTCGGGCTCGGTCTCGGGCGACGAGCTGACGCGGGCGCAGAACGCCTTCGCCGCGGCACGCGCCGCGCTCGACGCCGCCCAGGCCGCGGCGACGCAGTCGCGCGCCAACACCGCCGCCGCCGCCGCCGCCAAGGAGGCCAACGCGACGCTGATCGTGCGCACGACGTTGGAGACCAACCCCGAGGTGCTGGCCGCACGGGCGCGTGCCGAGCAGGCGCACATCGACCTGGAGCGCACGGTGATCCGCGCGCCGATCGCCGGCGTCGTCGCCAAGCGCACGGTGCAGGCCGGCCAGCGTGTCGCCGCCGGCGTGCCGCTGATGTCGGTCGTGCCGGTCGGCCAGATCTACGTCGACGCCAACTTCAAGGAGCGCCAGCTGGAGAAGGTGCGCGTCGGCCAGCCGGTCGAGCTGCACGCCGACCTGTACGGCAAGAGCGTCACCTACCACGGCGTCGTCGAAGGCTTCTCCGGCGGTTCGGGCTCGGCCTTCTCGGCGATCCCGGCGCAGAACGCCACCGGCAACTGGATCAAGGTCGTGCAGCGCCTGCCGGTACGCGTCAAGCTCGACGCCGCCGAACTGGCCGCCAACCCGCTGCGTGTCGGCCTGTCGATGTCGGCCGAGATCGACACGCGTTCGAACTGACGGCGATGGGCGCGAGCGCTAACCCCGCTGCGGCCGGCGCGCCGCAGCCGCTCAGCGGCGGCCAGCTCTGGCTGGCGGCGCTGATGCTGGCGTCGGCGAACTTCATCGCCGTGCTGAACATGACGATCGCCAACGTCGCCGTGCCGAACATCGCCGGCGCGCTGGGCGCGGCGTCGAGCCAGGGCACCTGGGTCATCACCTCCTACGCGGTCGGCGAGGCGATCACCGTGCCGCTGACCGGCTGGCTGGCGGCACGTTTCGGCTCGGTGCGCGTGTTCGTCTGCTCGATGGTGCTGTTCGGCATCTTCTCGGCGATCTGCGGCCTGTCCAACTCGCTGGGCCTGCTGGTCGTCGCGCGTGTCTTCCAGGGCCTGTGCGGCGGGCCGCTGATGCCGCTGTCGCAGACGCTGCTGATGCGCATCTTCCCGCGCGAGAAGGTGGCCGCGGCGATCGGGCTGTGGTCGATGACGACGCTGGTCGCGCCGGTCGTCGGGCCGATCCTCGGCGGCTGGCTGTGCGACGACTACAGCTGGTCCTGGACCTTCCTGATCAACGCCCCGATCGCGATCGGCTTCGGCTTCTGGACCTGGGGCCTGCTCAAGCGTTACCAGGAAGCGGCGCGGCGCAGCCCGATCGACATCGTCGGCATGGCGATGCTCGTCGTCTGGGTGGCGGCGCTGCAGCTGGTGCTCGACGAAGGCAAGAACCTCGACTGGTTCGGCTCCACCGAGATCGTCGCGCTGAGCATCGTCGCCGCGGTCGTGTTCATCGCCTTCCTGATCTGGGAGTTGCACGACCCGCATCCGATCGTCGACCTGCGTGTGTTCCGCCACCGCGGCTTCTCGGTCAGCGTGGCGACGATCTGCTTCGCCTTCGCCGCGTTCTTCGGCGTCAACGTGCTGACGCCGCTGTGGCTGCAGAGCTTCATGGGCTACACCGCCACCGACGCCGGCCTGGCGACGGCCTGGACCGGCGTCACCGCGGTGTTCATCGCGCCGCTCGTCGCCCAGGCGGCGAGCAAGCACGACCCGCGGCCGCTGGTCTTCTTCGGCATCCTGGTGCTGGGGCTGACGACACTGTGGCGCACGGTGGCGACGACCGACATGGGTTTCTGGGACATCGCCATCCCGCTGGCGGTGATGGGCCTGGGCATGCCGTTCTTCTTCATCCCGTCGACCGGCATGGCGCTGGGCAGCGTCGAGCCGCACGAGATGGATTCGGCCGCCGGGCTGATGAACTTCGTGCGGACCTTGTCAGGCGCCTTCGCGACCTCGATCGTGACCACGGTCTGGAGCGACCGCACGACGCTCAACCACGCCGAGCTGGTCGGCCTGGCCGACCGCGACGGCAGCGTGCGCACGCTGCTGACGCAGGGCGGCATGACGCCCGATGCGCAGAACCAGGCCGTCGACATGCTGCTCAGCTCGCAGAGCGTGATGCTGTCGACGAACCAGGTGATGGCGGCGATCGCCGCGATCTTCCTGTTCGCCGCCGCGATCATCTGGCTGGCGCCGCGGCCCGCACACGCGGTCGAGCCCGGTGCCGGCGGCCACTGATTCCCCCTCCACGAAGGAAGCCGACGTGTTCCGCCACCTGCTCGTGCCGACCGACGGTTCGCCGCTGTCTCAGCGTGCCGTCGTCCAGGCCATCGCCTTCGCGCGCCGCTACGGCGCGCGTATCACCTTCTTCCACGCCGAACCGCCGCTGCTGGTGCCGATGGACGGCGCCGGCGTCGTCATCAACGCCCACGCGCTGCAGGAAGCGCACGAGCGGCTGGATGCGGCGGCGTACGAGATGCTGGCCGAAGCCGACGCGCAGGCGCAGGAAGCGGGTGTCGCCGCCGACAGCGTCGTGCTGGTCAGCGACAGGCCTTACGAAGGCATCATCCGTACCGCCGAACGCCTGGGCTGTGATCTGATCTTCATGGCCTCGCACGGCCGGCGCGGCGTCAGCGCGCTGCTGCTGGGCAGCGAGACGCAGAAGGTGCTGACGCACACGCGCATCCCGGTGCTCGTGCACCGCTGAGGCGGTGCGCTATCGCGCGGCGATCTGCGGCGCCACCCAGGCGAGGTAACGCGCCGGGTCCAGCGCCGAGCCGCGCGGCTCCTCGTGGCCGTTGCCGACGGCCGCGTCGATGGCCTGCAGCAGCGCGTCCTGGGTCGAGGTCTCGACGGCCGCGGTGTCCAGCTTCGCGCCGCAGGCCAGGCAGAAGGCGTGGGCGCGCACCGCGCCCGGCGGCGGCAGGCCCGGCACCGAGGCCTGCGCGAGGTGGTGGAAGTGCGCCGCGGCGGCGTACTCGCCGGCGAAGCGGTACCAGCCCGAGGCCGTCACCAGGCGGCCGGCGTGCGAGGCGACGACGTGGTCGCAGCGCGTGGCCGCGGGGCCGGAAGCAGGGGCGGGCTGCGGGCGTTGCATCGGCGATCTCCTCGACGGCGATGCCTGCTCTTCGGTCCGGCCGAACGGCTGTTGAGCGCCAAGATGTAAGCGCGCGAGCCCCCGGTTCGCGGGGGTAGGGGCCGGGAGAGCCTTCATGGACGCGTCACCGGGGCCGGCCTACGCTGCCGCGGCCCCCGACACGAGGAGTCCCCATGCGTTCCTGGCTGCGTTGCGCCGTCCTGCCCTTGTCCGCCTGGCTCGCGTGTGTCGCGCCGCCGGCATCCGCCAACGACGGCAGCGTCGCCGTCGCCGGGCTGCGCGGCCCGGCGAGCATCGTGCGCGACGTCGACGGCGTCGCCCACGTGCGTGCGCTGACCGAGCGCGACGCACTCTTCATGCAGGGCTGGCTGCACGCCGAGGACCGGCTGTTCCAGGCCGACACGCTGCGCCGCACCGCCAGCGGCACGCTGGCCGAACTGGTCGGCGCCTCGGCGCTGGCGCAGGATGTGCAGCTGCGCACGATCGGCCTGCGCCGCGCGGCCGAGAAGTCGCTGGCCGCCGCCTCGCCCGAGCTGCGGGCCGGCCTGGAGGCCTACGCCGCCGGCGTCAACGCTTGGGCGGCAGCGCACGCCTTGCCGGCCGACTACGCGCGCCTGCGGCTGACGAAGTTCAGCCCCTGGACGCCGGTGGACAGCCTGGCGATCGCCAAGCTGATCTCGTTCCAGCTGTCGTTCGACTTCGACACCGACCTCACCAGCGCCTGGCTGGCCTACCGTCAGGCGCTGGGCGACGACCGCCTGGCGCAGGCGCTGTTCTTCGGCGACGTGTACCGTGCCGCGCCTTTCGACCCGGCGTCGACGCTGCCCGACGCCGGCGCGCCGCTGCCCTGGATCGGCACGGCCGCGGCCGGGGCCCGGCCGGCCGCGGTGCCGCCCTCGCTGGCGCCGCTGCTGTCGCGCCAGGTCGAGCAGACGAAACGTGTGCCGCTGCTCGAACGTGTGCTCGCGCGCCGCCAGCACCAGATCGGCAGCAACGAATGGGCGGTCAGCGCGCGGCTGACGGCCGACGGCCGGCCGCTGGTGGCCAACGACCCGCATCTGTCGCTGGGCATGCCGTCCAACCTGTACGACCAGCACCTCGTCAGCGCCGACGGGCTGGACACGATCGGCAGCAGCTTCCCCGGCGTGCCCTGGGTGGTGCTGGGCCAGAACCGGCGCATCGCCTGGGGCTCGACGACGACCGCCTACGACGTCACCGACGCCTATGCCGAACGCGTCGTCGCCGCCAACACCGCCAGCGGCCTGGCCTCGGTCTACCAGGGCCAGAACGAGGCCATCGTGCCGATCCCGATCACGTTCAAGGTCAACGCGCTCGACCCTTCGCGCAGCGACGCGCTGGACACCGTGCCGCCGAGCGCCGAAGTGCCGCCGGCGGTGCTGCTGGTGCCGCGCCACGGCCCGGTGGTGCAGCTGGACACCGCCGCCGGCAGCGCGATCACGATCCAGTGGATCGGCGCCGGCGCGACCCGCGAACTCGACGCCTACCGGCTGCTGAACCGCGCCGCCAGCCTGGAGGACGTGCGTGCCGCGCTGCAGTACTTCGACGTCGGCTCGCAGAACTTCGTCGTCGGCGACGTCGATGGCCGCATGGCCTGGTTCACCAGCGGCGAGATCCCGCTGCGCGAAGACCTGCAGGCCGGCGCCGTGGCCGGCGCGCCGCCCTACCTGGTGCGCAACGGCCAGGGCGGCAACGAATGGCTGAAGAAGGCCGCGCCGGGGCCGACCGACGCCAGCGGCTACGAGACGCTGCCGTTCGCCGAGATGCCGCAGGTGGTCGACCCGCCCGAAGGTTTCTTCGTCAACGCCGACAACGATCCGGCCGGGCTGACGCTGGACAACAACCCGCTGAACCAGCGCCGTGTCGGCGGCGGCCTCTACTACCTGGGGCCGGGCTTCGACTTCGGCACGCGCGCCGGGCGCATCACGCAGCGGCTGCGGGCGGCCATCGCCGCCGGCCCGGTGGCGCGGCGCGAGATGGCCAGCATCCAGGCCGACACCGTGCTCGTCGACGCCCAGGTCTTCGTGCCGCTGCTGCTGCGCGCCTACGACGGCGCACGCGCCGCCGGTGCCCCGGCCGCGCTGCAGGCGCTGGCCGCCGACGCACGCATCGCCGAAGCCGCCGAACGCCTGCGCCGCTGGGGCTTCGACACGCCGACCGGCATTGAGACCGGCTATGACGCATCCGACGTCAACGGCCAGCGCCGCGCGCCGACGCAGCGCGAGATCGACGCCAGCGTCGCCGCGACGATCCACGCCGTCTGGCGCGGCCAGGCGATCGCGCTGGGCGTCGACCGCACGCTCACCCAGTTGGGGCTGCCGCAGCCCGGCAGCCAGGAGGCGATGAAGTCGCTGCGCCACCTGATGGAGCGCGACGGCGTCGGCCTGTCGGGCGTCGACTTCTTCGCCTGGGCCGGGCTGCCCGAAGCGGCGCAGCGCCGCGACTACGTGCTCTTGAAGGCGCTGCAAGACGCGCTGGACCTGCTCGCCGGCCCGGCGTTCGAGCGTGCGTTCGCGCGTTCGACGAACCAGGGCGACTGGCGCTGGGGCAAGCTGCACCGCATCGTGCTGGCCGGCGTCTTCGCCGACGAGAGCATCCCGGGCGCGACGCCGGGCTTCGAACCTTCGGTCGCCGGGCTGCCGGGGCTGTCGGTGGACGGCGGGCTGGGCACGGTCGACGTCGCCAACCACTCGCCGCGTGCGGCCGACGACGGCGCGTTCATGTTCTCGTCCGGGCCGAACCGGCGTTACGTCGGCGCGCCCGGGCCGGGCGGCATCCCGGCGCGTTCGATCCTGCCGGGCGGGCAGAGCGGCGTACTCGGCGACGCGGACTACGCCAACTTCCTCGCCCGCTGGCTGACCAACGAGAGCTACCCGTTCCGCGTCACGGCGGCCGAGATCCAGCGCGCCGCGGTCAGCCGCACGCTGTACCGCCCGGCACGCTGAAGACCCGCGCTTTGCGGCAGCATCGGGGGCGATGAACCGCTCCCGATGCCTTCTCGCCGTGGCTGCACTGGCCGCCGGCTGCACGTCGACACCGCAGCCGGCCGGCGCGCCCGAACGCCCGGCCGACGTGCGCACGCGTGTGCTGTCGCTGCTGCCGCCGACGCTCGCCGACCGCGCCGGCTGGGCGCAGGACCTGCAGGTCGCGTTCTCGGCGCTGAACCTCGAGCCCAGCGTCGACCGGCTCTGCGCCGCGATCGCCATCGCCGAGCAGGAGTCCGGCCTGCGTGCCGACCCGCCGGTGCCGCGGCTGGGCGAGATCGCGCGCCGTGAACTGGACGAACGTGCCGAACGCGCCGGCGTGCCGCGCCTGGCGGTGGCCGCGGCGCTGGCGCTGCCGTCGCCCGACGGCCGTTCGTGGAACGAACGCATCGCCGCGGTGAAGACCGAACACGAGCTCAGCGATCTCTACGAGGAGCTGATCGACCAGTTGCCGCTGGGCCGGCGTTTCCTCGCCAGCCGCAATCCGGTGCGCACCGGCGGGCCGATGCAGGTGTCGGTGGCCTTCGCCGAACTCCAGGTGCAGCGCGGCTACCCGTATCCGTTGAAGGGCTCGGTGCGCGACGAGGTGTTCTCGCGCCGCGGCGGGCTGTACTTCGGCGTCGCCCACCTGCTGGACTACGAGGCGCCGTACGACGCGCTGATCTACCGCTACGCCGACTTCAACGCCGGCCGCTGGGCCAGCCGCAACGCTGCGTTCCAGAACGCGCTGGCCGCCGTCACCGGCATCCCGCTGGTGCCCGACGGCGACCTGCTGCCGCCTGGCGCCGGCCGCGACACGCCGCCCGGCGCGACCGAAAGCGCAGCCCGTTCGCTGGCCACGCGCCTGGGCCTGGACGCCGACGACATCCGCCGCGACCTGCAACGTGGCGAAGACGCCGGCTTCGAACGTTCCCGGCTGTGGCAGCGTGTGTTCACGCTCGCCGAGCGCCAGGGCCGCACGCTGCCACGCGCCGCCTTGCCGCGCATCACGCTCGAAGGGCCGAAGATCCAGCGCAAGCTGACCACCGAGTGGTTCGCGCGCCGTGTCGACGAACGCCAGCGCCGCTGCGTCGCACGCGCCGATTCGCCCGAGTGAGAGCAGGGATCGGCTGGCGCTGGCAGACTGCGCCGGCTCAGGAGTCCACGATGCTGCGTTCCACTGTTGTTTCCTTCGCCGCGGCCGTCACGATGGCCGCCGTTTCGCCGGCCGCACTGGCGGCGCTCGAGGTCGGTGCCAAGGCGCCCGACTTCACGACCGACGCCGCACTGGCCGGCAAACCGTTCCGCTTCGCGCTCGCCGATGCGCTGAAACGCGGACCGGTGGTGCTGTTCTTCTTCCCCAAGGCCTTCACCTCGGGCTGCACGGTCGAGGCGCACCAGTTCGCCGAAGCGACGCCGCAGTTCCAGAAGCTCGGCGCCACCGTCATTGGCGTCTCCAACGACGACCTGCCGACGCTGCAGCGTTTTTCCAGCGAAGCCTGCCGCGACAAGTTCGCCGTCGCCTCCGACGCCGACTCGCGTGTCATCCGCGCCTACGACGCGAAGATCGCCTTCATGCCCGGCATGGCCAAGCGCGTGTCCTTCGTCATCGGCCGCGACGGCCGCGTGGCCTACGTCTACGAGAGCCTGGACCCGGACCAGCACGTGGCGAACACGATGAAGGCCGTCGAGCGCCTGGCCGCGCCCGCCGGCTCAGCCGCCGCCGCGGCCCAGCGCTGAAGCGCCGACGCGGCCGTCGAAAGGCGGCAGCGCGGCGCCGGGCGGTTCCAGCGCCGTGCGCGGCGTCGCCGTCTCGGCGGCCGGCTCTGCCGCCGGGGCCGGGCAGTCGGCCGGCGCCGGCGTCGACAGGCCGCGCATCGAGCCCCAGGTCTTGGCGTAGACCCAGGTGAACTCGGCGCCGAGCAGGAAGACCTGTGCCGCCCAGTAGACCCAGACGAAGACGACGATCAGCGAGCCCGCGGCGCCCCAGCCCGAGGCGATGCCGCTGCGGCCGATGTACAGCCCGATCAGCACTTGGCCGACGCTGAACAGCAGCGCCGTGATCGCCGCGCCCATCCAGACGTCGTGCCAGCGCACCTTCACGCGCGGCATCAGCTTGTAGATCAGCGCGAAGACCAGCGTCGTCAGCGCGAAGCCCAGCAGCAGGTTCAGCGCCTGCGCCAGCAGCTCCCAGGCGCCGAACCACGCGCCCCACCATGTGCCCAGCGCCGAGACCGCGGCGCTCAGCACCAGCGAAACCATCAGCAGGAAGGCGATGCCCAGGATCATCCCGAAGGACAGGAAGCGGCTGCGCACCAGCGCGATCGGGCCGGCCGGGCGGCCGCGGGTCGGGGCGCGCCAGATGCGGTCGAGCGCGTCCTGCAGCTCGGCGAAGACGGTGGTCGCGCCGACCAGCAGCACGGCGATGCCGACCAGCGTGCCGGCCCCCGCGCGGCTGCCGTCGCGAAAGCTCGCCAGCACACGCTGCACGGCTTCGGCGGCGTCGTGGCCCATCAGGCGCTGCAGCTCGCCGAACAGCGCACGCTGCGCCGCCTCCTCGCCGAAGACGAAGCCGGCGATCGAGATCACCAGCAGCAGCACCGGCCCGATCGAGAACACCGTGTAGTAGGCCAGCGCCGCGCCCATGCTCGGCGCGTAGTCGTCCAGCCAGGCGCCGAAGGCGCGCCGTGCGAGCGCCAGCCAGTCGCGTGGACCGGGGCGGGAGGGGGAGGGGAGTGTGCTGTGCATCGGCGGGCTGCCGGCCGAAGCCGGCAGCGCCGCGATGGCAAGGCCCGTTCCCGTGGCGGGACCGGCCGCCGCGTCAGGCCGCGGCGGGCGTGCGGATCAGGTAGTCGAAGGCCGACAGCGCCGCCTTCGCGCCTTCGCCGGTGGCGATGATGATCTGCTTGTAAGGCACGGTCGTCACGTCGCCGGCGGCGAAGATGCCCGGCACGCTGGTCGTGCACTTCGGGTCGATGACGATCTCGCCGAAGCGGCTCAGCTCCACCGTGCCCTTCAGGAACTCGGTGTTGGGCACGAGGCCGATCTGCACGAAGACGCCGGCCAGCTCGACGTGGTGCTCGGCACCCGAGACGCGGTCCTTGTAGCGCAGGCCGTTGACCTTCTGGCCGTCGCCGGTGATCTCGGTCGTCTGGGCGTTGGTGTGGATCGTGACGTTGGGCAGGCTCTTCAGCTTGTTGACCAGCACCGCGTCGGCCTTCAGCTGGTCGAGGAACTCGATCAGCGTCACGTGCTCGACGACGCCGGCGAGGTCGATCGCGGCCTCGACGCCGGAGTTGCCGCCGCCGATGACGGCGACCTTCTTGCCCTTGAACAGCGGGCCGTCGCAGTGCGGGCAGTAGGCCACGCCCTTGGTCTTGTACTCCTGCTCGCCGGGCACGTTGACGTTGCGCCAGCGTGCGCCGGTGGCGAGGATGATCGTGCGGCCCTTCAGCTCGGCGCCGTTGGCCAGCTTGACCGTCGCGTAGGCCCCGGGCTGCGGCGCCGGGACCACGGCCGCGACCTGCTGGCCGACGTTGACGTCGACGGCGTAGGCGCGCACGTGCGCTTCCAGCGCGGCGGCGAACTTCGGCCCTTCGGTCTCCATCACGGAGACGAAGTTCTCGATCGCCAGCGTGTCCAGCGTCTGGCCGCCGAAACGTTCGGCGACGATGCCGGTGCGGATGCCCTTGCGCGCGGCGTAGATCGCCGCCGCGGCGCCGGCCGGGCCGCCGCCGACGATCAGCACCTCGTAGGGCTCCTTCTTCGCCAGCTTGGCGGCGTCGCGGGCGGCGGCGCCGGTGTCGATCTTGGCCAGGATCTCGCCGATCTCCATGCGGCCCGAGCCGAAGGGCTGGCCGTTCAGGAAGACCGTCGGCACGGCCATGATCTGGCGCGCGTCGACCTCGGCCTTGAACAGGCCGCCGTCGATCGCGACGTGGCGAACACGCGGGTTCAGCACCGCCATCAGGTTCAGCGCCTGCACGACGTCGGGGCAGTTGTGGCAGGTCAGCGACATGTAGGTCTCGAAGACGAAGTCGCCTTCGAGGCCCTCGATCTGCGCGATCGTGTCGGCGTCGAGCTTGGGCGGGTGGCCGCCGGCCTGCAGCAGCGCCAGCACCAGCGAGGTGAACTCGTGGCCCATCGGGATGGCGGCGAAACGCACGCCCATGTCGGCGCCGGCGCGGCTGATCGAGAACGACGGCCGGCGCTCGTCCTTGCCGTCGTAGCGCACGCTGATCAGCGCCGACAGCGGCGCGATGTCCTCGAGCAGCGCGCGCATCTCGGCCGAGGCCGGGCGGTCGTCGAGCGAGGCGACCAGTTCGATCGGCTGCTGCAGGCGTTCGAGGTAGGCCTTGAGCTGGTTCTTGAGGTTGGCGTCGAGCATGCGTGGCTCCTGGAAACGGTGCGGGGAGGGAGGGTGTCGCGCCCTGTCGTCAGCGCCCGTCCCGCTTCGGGGGCTGGCGACAGGGGCCTGCGGGTGCAGGCCCTGGCGGCAAAACGCCCGGGCGAGCCGGGCGTCCGTGAGGCCCGCCGTGGCGGGCCGGGGTGCCGGGCGGCTTAGATCTTGCCGACCAGGTCCAGCGACGGGGTCAGCGTCGCGGCGCCTTCCTGCCACTTGGCCGGGCAGACCTGGCCCGGGTGCGAGGCGACGTACTGGGCCGCCTTGACCTTGCGCAGCAGCTCGCTGGCGTCACGGCCGATGCCGTTGTCGTGGATCTCGCAGAGCTTGATCTGGCCTTCGGGGTTGATGACGAAGGTGCCACGCAGCGCCAGGCCTTCTTCTTCGATCATGACGTCGAAGTTGCGGGTCAGGGCGCCGGTCGGGTCGCCGATCAGCGCGTACTTGACCTTCTGGATCGCCGGCGAGGTCTCGGCCCAGGCCTTGTGCGCGAAGTGGGTGTCGGTCGACACGCCGTAGACCTCGACGCCCAGCTTCTGGAACTCGGCGTAGGTGTCGGCCAGGTCTTCGAGTTCGGTCGGGCAGACGAAGGTGAAGTCGGCCGGGTAGAACACGACGACGCTCCACTTGCCCTTGAAGGTCTCTTCGGTGACCTCGAAGAACTTGCCGGTCTGGTAGGCGTTGGCCTTGAACGGCTTGACTTGGGTGTTGATCAGCGACATGGGTTCTTTGCTCCTCTGAAGGGTGGTTCGGTGAGAGACGCGGGTGAAGGAGAACGCGACGGAGAGACTGTAGCGGCCGGGCCTGATGTTGGCAGTCGATCGTTTCAATCAGGACCATTGAGGACGGCTATAGACCGCCGGAAATGAAAAAGCCGCGCGTCCCGGTGGGCACGCGCGGCTCCTGGCAGCTGGCGAAAGCCGTCAGGCGATGAAGCCCCGCTGGCGCAGCAGTTCGATCACGCGGTCGGCCGCACGTTCGGCGGTCAGTTCGGTGGTGTCGATGCGGATCTCGGGATTCTCGGGCGGCTCGTAGGGCGAATCGATGCCGGTGAAGTTGCGCAGCTCGCCGCGGCGCGCCTTCTTGTACAGGCCCTTGACGTCGCGGCTCTCGGCCACGTCCAGCGGCGTGTCGATGTGCACCTCGATGAACTCGCCGTCGGCGACCAGCGAACGCGCCAGCCGGCGCTCGGCGCGGAACGGCGAGATGAAGGCCGTCAGCACGATCAGGCCGGCGTCGACCATCAGCTTGGCGACCTCGCCGACGCGGCGCACGTTCTCGACGCGGTCGGCTTCGGTGAAGCCGAGGTCCTTGTTGAGGCCGTGGCGCACGTTGTCGCCGTCGAGCAGGTACGAGTGGCGGCCCAGCGCGTGCAGGCGCTTCTCGACGAGGTTGGCGATCGTCGACTTGCCGGCGCCGGACAGCCCGGTGAACCACAGCACCGCGGGCTTCTGGCCCTTCTGCAGCGAACGTGCGGCCTTGTCGATGTCGACGTGCTGCAGGTGGATGTTGTGCGCGCGGCGCAGCGCGAAGTGCAGCATGCCGGCGCCGACGGTGTTGTTCGTCAGCCGGTCGATCAGGATGAAGCCGCCGGTCTCGCGGTTGGCCTGGTAGGCGTCGAAAGGCACCGCGCGGTCGAGCGCGATGTTGCAGACGCCGATCTCGTTGAGCTCCAGCTGCTTGGCCGCCAGGCGCTCCATCGTGTTGACGTTGACCTTGTACTTGGGCTCGGTCACCGAGGCGCTGACGGTGCGCGTGCCCAGCTTCAGCAGGTAGGGCCGGCCGGGCAGCATCGGCTCGTCGGCCATCCAGACGATCGTGGCCTCGAACTGGTCGGCGACCTCGGCCGGCGCGTCGGCCGCCGAGATCACGTCGCCGCGCGAGATGTCGACCTCGTCGGCCAGCGTCAGCGTCACCGACTGGCCGGCGACGGCCACCGGCAGGTCGCCGCCGTGGGCGACGATGCGCGCCACCGTGCTCTCGCGGCCCGAAGGCTGCACGCGCACGCGGTCGCCGGGGCGCACGCTGCCGCTGGCGATCAGGCCGCAGAAGCCGCGGAAGTCGAGGTTGGGGCGGTTGACCCACTGCACCGGCAGGCGCAGCGGGTCGCGCTGCAGCCGCGTCTCGTCGATCTCGCAGGTCTCGAGGAAGCCCATCAGCGTCGGGCCGTGGTACCAGCTCGTCTGCGTGCTGGCCTCGGTCATGTTGTCGCCCTTCAGGGCCGACAGCGGGATCGTCGTGATGTCGGCCAGGCCGATCTGCTTGGCGAACTCGCGGTACTCCTCGTCGATGCGGTTGTAGACCTGCTGCGAGTAGTCCACCAGGTCCATCTTGTTGATCGCCAGCACGACCTTGCGGATGCCGATCAGCGAGACGAGGTAGCTGTGGCGGCGCGTCTGCGTCAGCACGCCCTTGCGCGCGTCGACCAGGATCACCGCGACGTCGGCGGTCGACGCGCCGGTGATCATGTTGCGCGTGTACTGCTCGTGCCCCGGCGTGTCGGCGACGATGAACTTGCGCCGGTCGGTGCTGAAGAAGCGGTAGGCGACGTCGATCGTGATGCCCTGCTCACGCTCGGCGGCCAGGCCGTCGACGAGCAGCGCGAAGTCGATGTCGCCGCCTTGCGTGCCCCACTTCTTGGAGTCGGCCTCGATGGCGGCGAGCTGGTCCTCGAAGAGCATCTTCGACTCGTACAGCAGGCGCCCGATGACGGTGCTCTTGCCGTCGTCGACCGAGCCGCAGGTGATGAAGCGCAGCAGGCTCTTCTTCTCGTGCTGTTCGAGATAACGCTCGATGTCGGTGGCGATGAGGTCGGAAACGTGCGCCATCTCAGAAGTACCCTTCCTGCTTCTTCTTTTCCATCGACGCCGCGGTGTCGTGGTCGATCATGCGGCCCTGGCGTTCGCTGGTGCGCGTCAGCAGCATCTCCTGGATGATGTCGACCAGCGTCTCGGCTTCGGACTCCACGGCGCCGGACAGCGGGTAGCAGCCCAGCGTGCGAAAGCGCACCTTCTTCATCATCGGCTGCTCGCCGGGCGCCAGGCGCATGCGATCGTCGTCGACCATGATCAACGTGCCGTCGCGCTCGACCACCGGCCGCTCGGCCGCGTAGTACAGCGGCACGATGGGGATGTTCTCGAGGTAGATGTACTGCCAGATGTCGAGCTCGGTCCAGTTCGAGATCGGGAAGACGCGGATCGACTCGCCCTTGTGCTTGCGGCCGTTGTAGAGGTGCCAGAGCTCGGGGCGCTGGTTCTTCGGGTCCCAGCGGTGCTGCGCGGTGCGGAACGAGAAGATGCGCTCCTTGGCGCGGCTTTTCTCCTCGTCGCGGCGCGCGCCACCGAACGCGGCGTCGAAGCCGTACAGGTCCAGCGCCTGCTTCAGGCCCTGGGTCTTCCACATGTCGGTGTGGATCTGCGAGCCGTGGTCGAACGGGTTGATGCCGCGTTCCTTGGCTTCGGGGTTCTGGTAGACCAGCAGTTCCATGCCGAGCTCGCGCGCCATGCGTTCGCGCATCGCGTACATGTCGCGGAACTTCCAGGTCGTGTCCACGTGCAGCAGCGGGAACGGCGGCGGGGCCGGATAGAAGGCCTTGCGCGCGAGGTGCAGCATCACCGCGCTGTCCTTGCCGATCGAGTAGAGCATCACCGGCTTGTCGGCCTCGGCGACGACTTCACGCAGGATGTGGATGCTCTCGGCCTCCAGGCGCTGCAAATGGGTCAGGCTGATCGATGGGTGCATAGGCGTGGTGTAGAGGGTCTCGCGTGCTGCGCCGCAGCAAGCTGCATGCCGCGGGGCAGTGAGTATCCCCCAAGGCCCCGGGGGCTGCCCGCCCCAGGAGATGAGGGGGCGGGACGTCAGCCGGGCGCGCGTTTTGCGCCGCTAAAGTCGCCCGCAGGAGGATTCCGATGACCGAAGATCGAGTGGCCGCCCCCGGCCTGTTGAACGACGTTGCCGCCATCGCCCGCGAGGCCGGCGCTCTCATCATGGAGATCTACGCCACCGACTTCGCGGTGCGCGGCAAGCAGGACGCGTCGCCCGTGACCGAGGCCGACGAACGCGCCGAGAAGCTCATTGTGCCGGCGCTGCGCGCTCTGGCGCCGGAGGTGCCGGTGGTCGCCGAGGAGGCCGTCGCGGCCGGCAGCGTCCCCGAAGTGGGGGAGTGGTTCTGGCTCGTCGACCCGCTCGACGGCACCAAGGAGTTCATCAGCCGCAACGGCGAGTTCACCGTGAACATCGCGCTGGTGCATCGCGGCGAACCGGTTCTGGGCGTGGTGTTCGCGCCGGCGCTGGACCGGCTCTTCGCCGGTGCGCGCGGGCAGGGCGCACGCGTCGAGCAAGCGGGCGTGGTGCGCCCGATCCGCTGCCGCGAGGTGCCCGAAGCCGGGCTGACCGTCGTCGCCAGCCGTTCGCATGGCGACGCCGCGGCGCTCAACGCCTTCCTCGCCGGCCGCAAGGTGGCGGCGCTGGCCAACGCCGGCTCGTCGCTGAAGCTGTGCCTCGTCGCCGCCGGCGAGGCGGATCTCTATCCGCGCCTGGGGCGCACGATGGAGTGGGACATCGCCGCCGGCCACGCCGTGCTGGCCGCGGCCGGTGGCCGCGTCGACACCGTGGCCGGCGGCCCGCTGCGCTACGGCAAGCCGGGCTTTGACAACCCGCATTTCTTCGCTTCGGCTGAGCGCTGAAAAACCCCCGCGGTCGCGGGGATGGACCCGCACTTGCATGAGGTTGGCGTGCATTCAGGCCGTTTCGCTGCGGTCGGTGCTCGCTAACAATGGGTTTACGAGAGTCATAAGAGTCGAACGAATGCGAAGAAGCGTTGGGAAGTTCGCGGCCTCTGCCGCGAAGGGGCTGATCCTTGCCGCGACGTTTGCACTGGCCGCCTGTGGCGGCGGGCGCAGCACCGGAGAGAGCCGCGAGACGGCCGACATCTCGCTCACCCAGACGGTGCAGACCAGCACCGCCTCGGGCGCCCAGGTCACCTTCACGGTCATCGTCGCGAACACCGCGCTCGTCGACTCGGCGCCGGTGACGCTGGCCTGGTCGGTGGCCGACGTCGACGTCGGCACGCCGACCGTCACCTGCACCAGCGCCGGCAGCGCCGTCTGCCCGACGACGCTGGGCGCCAGCACGACGATCGACAAGCTGCCGGCGCAGCGCCAGCTGATCTTCAAGTACACCGTGACGCTGCCTTCCGGCACGCGCGGCAACGTCGTCGCCACCGCGGTCGCGACGACCGCGCAGGACGAGGACACCAGCAACAACACGGTCAGCGCGACCACCGCCGCCTACGACGCGCGCAATGCCACCTATCAGGTCTACGCCGCCAACGGCCAGGCCTACCAGATGACCGTCGACTTCGACGCCGCCAGCTACACGATCAGCGGCAACGGCGTCTCGGACACGCGCAGCTTCGCCGACGACGGCAACGGCGGCTTCATCGTCGGCAGCGGCCCCGAGCAGCTGCGCACCGCCGACGGCGTCATCGTCGGTGTGCACAGCTTCGGCGGCACGGCCACGCCCTACATCGCGGCCAACAGCTTCCTCACGACGACCACCGGCGCGGCCGGCAACTACGACCTGATGTTCCGCCGCGTCGCCGCCGACGGCAGCGGCGCGACCACGCACCCGGCGACGGCGCGTGTCTCGGGCAACGTGCTGCAGATCTGCGAGAACGACAACGAGGTGCTCTACGCCACCGCCTGCGGCAGCGGCTACATGAAGAACTACGCGCTGACGGTCGCCGACGGCGTGTTCACCGCCACGCCGACGACCAGCGGCGGCGTGGGCCTGAGCTTCCGCATCGCCTACGTCGGCCAGTCCAAGGTGCTGCTGTCGGTCGGCAACAGCACGCTGGGCGACGGCCGCGTGCAGTGGATGGCGGGCCTTCAGGACGGCCAGGCGAGCATCTTCCCGGGCAGCTTCGCTGGCCCGGATCTGCTGTCGGGCAACGTGCAGTGGGCCGCGATCACGCTGGACGCCGATGCCGGCACCTACAGCGTCGTCGACGCCGCGCTCAACGACCAGGGCGTGCTGCGCGCCGACCTCAGCAACCAGCAGCCCGGCTCGATGTTCTACACCGAGCTGACCACCCAGTACGTCGGCTCGCCGGTCTGGGTGCTGCAGAACTATCCGCTGGTCATCGTCGGCGGCGCGCCGCTCGTCTCGGGCAGCGTCACCAACCTCAGCGGCATGTTGCAGATCGCGCTGCCCTGAGCGCGCGCCAAGGAATCCGAATGAGCCTGAACCACATCGTCTTCATCGTCCTCGACAGCTGCCGCTACGACAGCTTCGTCGCCGCGAAAACGCCGAACGTCGACCGCCTGGGCGCGGCGCAGAAGCGCTACTCGTACGCCTCGTGGACGGCACCGTCGCACCACACCTTCGCGATGGGCATGCTGCCGCACACCAGCCCGAAGGACGTCTTCGCCTCCGAGGTCTACAAGGACGAGTTCGCGCAGTGGCGCGAGCGCACCGGCTGCGCCGACATCGCGTTCAAGGAGTTCCTGCCCGACCTGTCGCTGCCCAAGGTGCTGCGCAAGCTCGGCTATCGCACGGTCGCCAAGGTCTCGATGCCGGTGCTCAACAAGAGCACGCTGATCAGCCGCGACTTCGACGACTACAAGCTCATGCCCAATCACAACAACTTCAAGGGCATGGTCGGCGAGATGGAGTTCCCGGACGACGAGCCGCACTACTACTTCTTCAACGTCGGCGAGACGCACTACCCGTACATGCTGTCAGGCGCCGACCTGCCGCACATCTCGGGCCTGCACGGTGCGCTCAAGGGCATGGACGCGGTGGCCGAGGCGACGCAGGGCAAACGCGGCTTCGAGCCCGGCCAGATGGAGATGCTGCGGCTGCAGCAGATCAAGTGCATCGAGTACTGCGATGCGCAGATCGGCCGCATCATGGACATGGCGCCGCCGAACACGCACTTCATCGTCACCGCCGACCACGGCGAACTGTTCGGCGAGGACGGCTTCTTCGGCCACGGGCCGATCATGCACGAGAAGTGCTTCGAGGTTCCCTTCGTCGAGGGACGGCTGGGCTGAATGGCCGCACCGCTGTTCCTGCTGGCGCCGCCGAGGTCCTACACCTCGCTGATGAACGCGATGCTGGGCCAGCATCCGCAGTGCTTCGGCCTGCCGGAGCTGTGCCTGTTCAACGTCGAGCGTCTCGTCGACCTGTGGGTGCGCTCCACCGACGAGATGGGCAGCGAGGCCAAGACGCGCCACGGCCTGCTGCGCGCCGTCGCCGAGATCTACGGCGGCGAGCAGACGATGGACAGCGTGCGCATGGCCAACCACTGGTGCGCCGCGCGCCAGAACCTGTCCACCGGCGAGATCTACCGCGAGCTGGTCGACAAGATCGACCCGCTGATCGCGGTCGAGAAGAGCCCGGCGTACACGGTCGACATCCAGCGCCTGCTGCGCATCCGCGAGACCTTCCCCGACGCGCGCTACCTGCACCTCACGCGCCATCCGGTGGGCCAGTGCAAGTCGGTGATGAGCCTCTACGACGGCACCTTCGCGCTGTTCGTCAACTCGATCGACTTCCTCGAGGACCGCGCGATCGTCGAACCCCAGTTCGCCTGGTACGACCTGAACATCAACATCCTGAACTTCCTCGACACGATCCCGGCCGAACGCCAGATGCGCATCCGCGGCGAGGACGTGATGAACGACCCGCCGAAGTTCCTCGGCATGATCTGCCGCTGGCTGGGCATCCGCGACGACGCCGACGCGCTCGACGAGATGATGCATCCCGAACGTTCGCCGTTCGCCTGCTTCGGGCCGCTGGACGCGCTGTTCGGCAACGACCCGAACTTCCTCTCCGGCCCGACCTTCCGCCCGCACAAGGTGAAGGTGCCGTCGCTGGACAAGCCGGTGCCCTGGCGCGAGGACGGCCAGAGCCTGAAGCCCGAGGTCGTCGAACTCGCACGCGAATTTGGTTATTGACATGAGGCCCCCAAGCTCGCTTTCGCTCGCTACCCCCGAGGGGGCCGTCCGCCAGCGGACCGGCAGAGCCGGATCCGCGGCGGGAAGCTTGATCGCGTCGGCCGCAGCATCGATGACGGCACGCTGACTTCCGGCGGCGTGTGCGTCGGCCACCTGATTCCAGAATGAGCGACTCCGATACCCCCCCGCTGGGCCAGCGTCCCAAGCTCGGCCCGATCGACGGCAAGCCGGTCACGACGCACCCCGACCTGAGCCGGCTGTCGCCGGCGCAGCGTGGCCTGCGCGACGCCCTGCTGCGCGAGTTCAAGGCCCGCAAGGCGAAGAAGTTCGTCGAGAAGCAGGTCCACTACATCAACGGCAACCGCCAGGTCGCCGAGTCGATCAAGATCCTCTTCGACGAGCACGGCCAGCCCCCGGCCAACGCGCCGATCGAGGACATCATCGAAGAGCGGCGCCAGCTCGAGTACCAGGTGCGCTGGTTCGAGGCGATGCTGCTGGAGCTGCAGACGCGGCTGTTGCGCGTGCGCGAGATCGAGGCGCTGGCGCTCGACGTCCTGGAGCGCAGCGAGCGCGAATAGAGATCCCGACCCCATGCCCGTCCTCCGTCCTCTTCGTTCGCCCCTCGTCCCGGCCGTCGTCGCGCTCGCCGCGCTCGCCGGCTGCACCACCGGCCCCGACTACCGCCGCCCCGCGCTGGACCTGCCGGCGAGCTACGCCGCCGCCGCGTCGGCGCCGCAGGCGGCCGAGCGCGCCGCGCTGGACACCGCCTGGTGGTCGGCTTTCGGCGACGCGAAGCTCGATGCGCTGGTGCGCGACGTGCTCGCGAACAACCCCGACATCCGCATCGCCGCGCACCGCGTCGAGCAGCTCGACGCCTTCCTGCAGATCAGCCGTTCCGAAGGCATGCCGCAGGTCGGCTACGAGGGCCAGCGCACGCGCGACACCTTGAGCGAGAACCGCCAGCAGCCGCTGAACCGCGGCACCGAGCCGGTGGACAACAACTACACGATCTCCGGCGCCATCCGCTGGGAGCTCGACCTCTGGGGCAAGCTGCGGCGCGCCGACGAGTCGGCCGTGGCCAACCTGATGGCCGGCCAGGAAGGCCGGCGTGCGCTGGAGATGGCGATGGTCGCCAAGGCGGCGTCCGGCTATCTGCGCCTGCTGTCGCTGGACCGCGAGCTCGAGCTGCTCAAGCGCAGCGTGCAGGTCGAGGCCGATGCGCTGGCGCTGGCGCAATCGCGCTACGACAACGGCGGCAGCTCCGAGCTGCCGGTGCTGCACGCACGTTCGGTGTGGCAGCAGCGCGCCGCCGAGGTGCCGGCCAAGGAGGCCGAGATCGCGGCGCTGGAGAACGCGCTCGGCGCGCTCGCCGGGCGCAACCCGGGCGCGCTGCCGCGCGGCACGCTCGAGGCGCTGAAGCTGCCGGTCGTGCCCGGCGGCCTGCCGGCCGATCTCGTCGCCCAGCGTCCCGACCTGCGCCAGCGCGAGCAGGAGCTGATCTCGGCCAACGCCCGCATCGGCGTCGCCAAGGCGGAGTTCTATCCGACGATCGGCCTGACCAGCAGCTCGGGCTTCGCGAGCACCGAGCTCGGCACGCTGGACAAGCTGACCTCCAACTTCGGCAGCTTCGGCCTGACCTTCTTCGGCCCGATCTTCACCAGCGGCCGGCTCACCGGCCAGGTGCGCGAGGCCGAGGCGCTGCAGCGCCAGGCGGCCGTGGAGTTCCTGAAGTCCCTGCAGACCGCGCTGTACGAGGTGCAGGACGCGCTCGTCGGCCGGCAGAAGATCGAGCTCCAGATGGCGCTGCGCGACGAGAACATCGCCGTGCTCGAACGCCAGCGCGAGCTGGCGCAGCGCCGCTACGAGCTCGGCCGCGACGACTACTTCCAGGTGCTCGATGCCGAGCGCTCGCTGGCCTCGGGGCTGCAGCTGCAGAACCAGACCCGCTACGCGCGCGCCGACGCGCTGGTCTCCCTCTACAAGGCTCTGGGCGGCGGCTGGTCGCTGCCGGCCGTCACCGCCACCACCGCCCAAACGACCGCGACCTCCCGATGAGTGACCAAACCAAGCTGGTGGCGCTGCCCGCCTACCTGCCGCGCCGCCTCCAGGCCTTCCGCATCGTCCGGGGCGACAAGACGAGCTACGTGCTGCGCGACAAGCTCGCCGACAAGACCTACGACGTCGAGCAGTGGCAGTTCTTCGTGCTCGAGGTGCTGCCCGGCTGCGAGACCGCCGACAAGCTGCTGTCCGTGTTCGCCGACCGCTTCGGCCGCGAGATCAGCGAGCACGAGGTGATGACCTTCTTCGCCCAGCTCGCCGACCAGAAGCTGCTCGACGAGGAAGCGGCCAAGCACCCGCTGCTCAAGCCGTTCACGCGCCAGGGCTACGCGCTGGAGCAGGGGCTGATCAAGCCCAAGTCCTTCGAGGAACTGGCGGTCAAGCTGGCTTCGCAGGGCCCCAAGCCCGGCCCGGCGCCGAGCGCGGCGCCCGCGCCCGGCCCGACGCCCGGCGCACCCGACGAACTGCCCGAGGACGCGGTGCTGCCGGCCGGCGTCAACGAGGCCGACAGCCTGGACCCGCGCCAGACGCGGCAGCTGTTCAAGTTCTTCCCGATGCAGCCGCTGGCCAGCCGGCTGCTGCCGATCGTCGAGCCGATCAAGTACGCGATCTACCTGCTGCCGCTGGTGGCGCTGGTGGCGCTGATCCTGGCGCTGCGCAAGTTCGACCTGCTGTGGAGCGACGTCAACTCGCTGCGCAGCGCGACGACGCTGGCCGTGCACGCGCTGTTCAGCCTGGTGACGATCAACCTCGCCGTCGTCGTGACGCAATCGCTGGTGGCGCAGAAGTTCCGGGCCAGCCTGGGTGACTTCGGCATCGGCCTGCGCTTCGGCTTCTTCCCGCGCTTCATGGTGCCGATCCGGCACACGATGCAGCTGTCGCGGCGCGAGCGCATGTGGATCCACGCCGGCCCGCTGCTGGTGCGCGTGCTGCTGTTCAGCATCGGCGTGCTGCTCTGGTACAACGCGCGCGGCCGCTACGAGGGCATGGCCAACATCGGCCTGGGCCTGACCTTCCTGTGCGCGGTGAACCTGATCGTCGAAGGCGGCAATCCGCTGGTCAAGGGCAACGGCTACCACCTGCTGGCGGCCTTCGTCGACGAGCCGCAGTTGCGCGGCAAGGCCTACCGCGCCTTCCTCGACCGCGTGCGCGGCGGCGCCAGCACCGAGCGCGGCCAGATGCTGCTGACGACCTTCGCGCTCGCCAGCTTCGTCTACGCCTACCTCGTCGTGCTGCTGATCGTCTACGTCAGCGGCCACTTCCTGCTGAAGGAGATGCGCCTGGGCGGCGCGGCGCTGATCGTCGTCGTCGCGCTCGGCGTGTTCCTCGCGATGCGCACGACGAACCGCTTCCAGATGATCACGCGGGCCTACGAGCGCTCGCAGCAGTTCGAGCGCTGGCGCAAGCGCGCGCTGCCGTCGGAGACCGCCGAGCAGGCCCAGGCCGAGGCGCCCAAGAGCCACACCTGGTACTACATGAAGCGGGCGCTGGTCGTCACCTTCCTGCTGCTGCTGTTCCTGCCGTACCCGTACGACGCCGGCGGCGACTTCGAGATCTTCCCGGCGGCGCGCCAGGTCATCACGACCGACATCGGCGGTGTCATCGAGGAGGTCAACTACGACGGTGGCGAGCCGGTCGCCAAGGGCAAGGTCCTGGCGCGTGTCGCCAGCACCGACCTGAAAGCGCAGCTGCAGACCTTCGATGCGCGCATCGCCGCGCAGAAGGCGGTCATCGCCGAGCTGAAATCCAGGCCGCGCAAGGAAGAGGTCGCGGTCGCGCAGAGTGACCTGGACATCGCGCGCCAGCGCGCCCAGTTCAGCGGCGACCGCGTGCCGCGCCTGGAGCGCATGTACAAGGACCGCACGATCTCGTTCGAGGAACTGGACACGGGGCGCAAGGAAGCCGAGGTCGACCGCCGCGAGGTGACCTCGCGCGAGGCCTCGCTGGCCTTGGTCAAGGCCGGCACGCCGCCGGACCGCATTGCCGCCGAGGAGGCGACGCTGCAGTCGCTCGTCCAGCAGCGCGCCGAGATCGAGGGCCGCGCCGGCCGCACCGTGATGGCCATGCCCTTCGACGGCACGATCCTCTCGCTGCATCTGAAGGACCGCCTGAACAGCGTGCTCGACAAGGGCGCGCCCTTCGCCACCGTCGAGGCCGTCGGCTCGATGACGGTCGAGATCGAGGTGCCCGAAAGCGAGATCGGCTACGTCAAGGTCGGCGCCCCGGTGCGTGTGCGGCCGAACGCGTTCAACGACCGCACCTTCGTCGGCAAGGTCGACCGCATCGACGGCAACGTCACGGTCAAGCCGACCGGGCGCATCGTCAAGGTCATCGCCGTCGTCGACAACGGCGGCGGCGACCTGAAGTCGGGCATGACCGGCTACGCCAAGGTCGACGCCGGCACGATGCCGGTCTGGCAGGCCTTCAGCCAGGCGGTGGTGCGCTTCGTCAACGTCCAGATGTGGTCGTGGCTGCCTTGACGGCCTGACCGGCACGGCGGCCGCCGCGTCGCGGCCGTTCGTGCAATCCTTCGCATGCCGGCAGGGTATCACGGATATCATTTCGCATATCTGATCCCTTGCCGTTTTTGCATGTCATTCCTGTATCGACTGCGCATCGGCGCCCGCATGGCGCTGGCCTTCGGCTTCATCGTCGCGCTGATGCTGGTCGTGCTGGCGGCGGTGCTGCTGCAGATCGGCCGCGCCGAGCGCCTGAACGCCGAACTCGTCGAAGCCCAGGCCGAGCGCCTGTCGCTGGCGCACGAGTGGTACCAGAACATCGCCGTCAACTCGCAGCGCGCGCTGGCGATCGGCCTGACGGGCGACGCCGCGCTGGAGCAGGTGTTCGGCGAGACGATGAAGTCGGTGACGGCGCGCACCAGCGAGATCGTCAAGCGCTACACCGAGCTGGAGACCAGCGACGAAGGCCGGCGCGGCATCGAGGCGATGAGCGCGGTTCGCCAACGCTATCTCGACCAGCGCAAGGCGCTGCTGGCCGCGCGGGGCGACGCCGCCCAGGTCACGGCCGCGGGCGTGGCGTTCCAGAAGGTCACCGCCGAGTACATCGACCAGGCGCGGCAGGTGCTGGCCTACCAGCAGCAGCGCCAGCGCGAGATCGGCGCCGGCGTCCAGGCGGCCAGTGAAGCCTTGCGCTGGACGGCGATCGTCGTCTCGCTGCTGGCCATCGTCGCTGCGGCGGTGATGGGCTTGACGCTGTCGCGCGGCATCACCGGGCCGCTGGCGGCGCTGCAGGCGACGGCACGCCGCATCGCCGCCGGCGACCTCGCCGAAGCCATCGAGCTGCAGCCGGGCGAGGTCGAGACGACTCAGCTCGGCAACGAGATCGTGCGCATGCAGCAGGCGCTGCGTGAACTGGTCGGCCAGGTGCACGAGGTCGCCGAGTCGATCGAGGTCGCCAGCAGCGAGGTCGCCGCCGGCAACGCCGACCTGAGCGCGCGCACCGAAAGCACCGCGTCCAGCCTGGAAGAGACGTCCAGCACGATGCAGTCGCTGACCGGCACGGTGCGCCAGACCGCCGATTCCGCGCGCAGCGCCAACGAGCTGGCACGTTCGGCCGGCACGGTGGCCGGCGACGGCGGCGGCGTCGTGCGCGACCTGGTGCGTTCGATGGAGGCCATCCACCGCAGCAGCCGCCGTGTCGCCGAGATCATCGGCACGATCGACGGCATCGCCTTCCAGACCAACATCCTGGCGCTGAACGCCGCGGTCGAAGCCGCCCGCGCGGGCGAGCAGGGCCGCGGCTTCGCGGTCGTCGCCGGCGAGGTGCGCACGCTGGCGCAGCGCAGCGCGCAGGCGGCACGCGAGATCAAGACGCTGATCGACGACTCGGTGCGCGAGGTCGAGGCCGGCACACGCAGCGTCGGCGACGCCGGGCGCTCGATGGACGAGATCGTCGCCGCGGTGCAGCGCGTCGGCGAGGTCGTCGACGGCATCAGCGCGACGACCGCCGAACAGAGCGACGGCATCGTCGGCGTCAACACGGCGATCGTGCAGATCGAGCAGTCGACGCAGCAGAACGCGGCGCTGGTCGAGCAGTCGACCGCGGCGGCCGCCAGCCTGCGCGAGCAGGCGCGCCGGCTGACGACGCTGGTCGGCGGTTTCCGCCTGGCTTGAGCGGCCTTACTTCGACAGCGGCGCGCCGAGGCCCGTGTCGACGTACCAGACGCCGTCGTTGACGCCGTCGGGGTACTCGGTCGTCGCCGGCACCAGCCGGTTGTAGTAGATGAACGGGCCCTTGGCGGTGATGAAGTACTCCGGGTCCAGCCGCACGCGCGGCTTGGTCGTGTCGTTCGTCAGCATCTTGAAGTTCTGCTTCAGCGGGTCGATGCCGCTGATCGCCAGGTGCGTCGGATAGCTCTTGTCCCAGAACTGGTTGGACGGGCTGACGACGGTGAAGATGTACGAACGCCCGTTGTGCGTGAAGACCTCGGGCGACCAGAAGTAGGGCAGCTGCGTCGGCGGCGTGATCGTCTTGATGACCGTCCAGCGCTTGACGCCGTCGGTGCCGGCGATCTTGCGGTAGACGAGGATCTTGCGGCGGAAGTCCGCCATCGTGAAGAAGACGTACTCGTTGCCGTACTCGGGCGCCTTCCACATGAACGCGCCGTACTTGCCGACCGCGTCGAAGGTCAGCTGCTCGACGGCGCCGCTGTCGGTGTCGTAGGTGTAGACCTGATCGATGAGGCGCGCGTCCGACGGGTTGTGGCCCTGGAAGATGATCTTGCGCGTGCCCGGCACCCAGCGCCGCGAGTTGCCGCCGGTGAGGTCGGCGATCGGCATCGTCACCTCGACGCCGGGCGCTGACATCTGGCGCCAGAACAGCGCGCTCTTGTCGGCCGAGATGTAGTTGATGCGCGGGTTGCTGTCGCTGTCGTCCTTGGAGCCGTCGGGCGTCGCGCGGCCGGCGGAGTTCGGCAGCACCGACGGCGTCCAGCTGCCGTTGACCATCGTCGCCATGCCGATCTGCGCCGTGCTCTCGCTGTGCGTCGAGCCGGTGACGTAGCGCGTGTAGACGATGCGCGAGCCCGAGGCGCCCGACATCCATTCGGGGCCGTTGCCGAAGTCGGCCACCGGCGCGGTCTCGGTGTCGACGAGCACGCCGTGGCCGTCGGGCGGATAGAAGGCGCCGGTCTGGAAGTCGACCGTGCCGACCCAGAGCTTGCCGTCTGCGGCGGTGAACGCGAACAGCGAGTTGCCCATGCCGCCGTTGCAGCTCGCGCAGTACTTGCCGTTACGTGCCGAGTCGAACTCGTAGTCCGGGATCGGCGACTTGGTGACCTGCACTTCGGGCAGCGTGGTGGCAGCACCTGCGGTGCCCGCGAACGCCAGGCCGGCCAGGGCCAGCAGGGCCGCGCCGGCCACCCGGCGGCGGGATGTGATTTGTTCGTTCATGTCGACTCCAACAACTCGGTCCATGCTAGCAAGCAAGCTCCGGCCCCGATCCCGCCGCACGCCCCTCGGTTCGCGGGGTTCGCGCGTAAAGCCGGGGCCGCACCCACCCCGTGTTCGTGTGCCGGCGCCCCGGGCTGCGTTGCCCTCGAATCGGGGGCTCGTTATGGTTCTGTGACAGGCCGTCAGGTCCTGAGATTGCTTGTTTCAGTCCATCGTCCGACCCCGCGAGGTTCCATGCCTTCATCCGTCCTGACCCGCGCGCTGCCGTTCGCTGCCGCGCTCGCCGTCCTGTCCGCCCACGCGCTGGCGCAGAGCTGGACTCCGAACGAGGCCCAGGTCTCGCCCGAGGCCGAACTGATCGACTACGAGTTCAGCCAGTCGCGTGCCCAGATCGCCTGGAACGACACGCTGGGCAACCTCTGGGTCGCCAACGTCGACCGCGCCACCGGCAAGTTCATCCCGGCCGACGGCCGCGGCATCGTCGTCGACCCCGACTCGATGACCTTCCAGGATGCGCAGAAGACCAAGAACGGCCCCGAATGGGTGCAGACCGCGGCCGGCGACATCCTCGTGCACACCAAGTACGCGGGCCGGCACACCGACGGCAACTCGCGCATCGGCGTCGCCGTGCCGGGGCCCAACGGCAGCTGGACGAGCAGCATCCTGTCCGATGCGGTGCGCAAGGCACCGTACGGCAGCAACGTCGTCGGCGACGGCTCGGCGCGCATCAGCTACGTCGACAACCGCGAGGTGCATTACTGGGCCCAGCTCGGCTATCCGTCGACCGAACGCCGCATCGAGGACTTCCCCGACTCCAACTACCCGGTGCGCCACGTCGCCTGCGCGCGCCCGGACATTCCCGGCACGCGCGCCGTCGTCTATCCGGTGACGGTCAACGGCGTCGACCAGGTCTTCTACCGCGACTTCGACAGCAACACCTCGCAGCAGCTGACCTTCGACGCCGGCGTCAAGTACGAGGTCTGGATGTGGTGCGCGCCCGAGTACGGCTACGAGCCGGTGTTCTTCACGCTGGTCGACCAGACCGAGCTGCGCGTCTACCGCAAGATCGCCGGCAGTTGGACGCCGGTGTTCAGCCAGACGGCGCCCAAGGGCAACCAGATCTTCTCGCCCGAGCCCTTCACCTGGAACGGCAAGTCCTACATCTTCATGGCGCAGTCGGTGAAGCCGAACAAGTTCCGCTCGGAGATCTGGATCGCCAACATCGACGCCACGGCGCCGCTGTTCAAGCGCATCACGCCGACCGAGCCGCTGCGCACGCGCACCGACCCCGAGGTCTTCATCACCGACGCCGGCCCGCGCATCTACTACAACAAGCTGATCCCCGACGTCAGCGACACCGGCCGCTACAAGCCCTGCCGCAAGCCGAGCTGCTCGGAAGGCGTGTGGAACGCCGACCCCGGCCTCTGACGCCGGGCGCGGGCGGCCGGCCCCGACGCGGGCGCCGGCCGCGCCGCCTCAGGGCGTGGGCACCGTGTAGAGCATCAGGCGCTGCACGCCGTAGACGTCGTACTGCTGCAGCACCGGCATCGTGCCGGCGGCCTGCGCCGGCAGCTCGATGCGCGCGGTGTTGTAGTTGATGCCCGGCACCGCCGGCACCATCGCCAGGTCGTAGGTCGGGTCCCAGTTCTCGCCGGCCGTGTCGCCGATCTCGAAGGTGCCCTTGCCGCGCTGCACGGTGTAGCCGACGACCGGCTTGCCGTTGAACAGCCCCATCTGCGCGTAGGCGACCTTGCGTGTGTCGTCCACCAGTCGCGGGGAGCTCCAGGCGAGCGTCGCCGGGTCCCAGCGAAAGTGCAGCACGTCGTAGTTCTCGATCGTGATCAGGTGCACGCCGCCCGCGGCGTCGGCGACGACGTTGAAATGGCTGGCATACGGATCGGACACGCTGCTGTCGACGCTGCCGACGAACACCGTCTCGGTGTTCCACGACGCGCCGGGCGCCTCGACCAGGCCGCGGCGCGAGAAGTAGGTCGTCTCGCGCACGGTCCAGACCATGCCGACGCCGCCGGGGATCGCCACCGGGCGCGCGCTGCGTTCGACAGCGCGGTTGTCGGTCGGGCCGAAGACGAGGCCCGGGTCGGTCCAAGCGCCGCCGGCGGGGCGGTAGACGACACGCACGTTGCCCTGGTTCGACAGCTTGTTGCGCGCCAGGAAGCCGACCCACTGGCCGCCTTGTTCGTCGATCGCGATCGCCGGGTTCTGCGCCGAGATGCGGCCGGCAGCGAAGGCGGTCTCGGCCGCCAGCGGCAGCCAGCTGCCCGACGCCGCGTCGTAATGCAGCAGCTCGTGCACCACGCTGCCGGCGGCGGTGTGATAGACGACGTGCACGTCCTGGCCCTGCGGCAGCGCGTCGGCGGTCGACTTGTCGTCGGTGCCGGCGAAGGCGTAGGCGAGCTGCCAGTTCACGCCGCCGTTGCGGCTGCTGTAGAGCGCCAGCCCGCCGGGTGCGTAGCTGCCGCGGTTCATCACCAGGTGCACGGCGCCGTCGGCCGTCAGCCACATGTGCTGTTGGTGACGGTAGGAGATGACGCGTTCGTTGTCGCTGGCGAGGTCGGTCTCGGCGGCCCGCACCGGCGTGCCGGCCCAGGCCGGTGACGCCAGCGCACAGGCCGCGGCCAGCGCCACGGCGGCCGATCGGAAGCGGGTGCGGCGCTCTCGCCGCGCGGGGACGATGGACATGATTCCCTCCGGGCTTTTCTCTGGAGCGCGAGCCGCGAACCGGCTCGCCGCAGCGACTGCGCGTGCATTCTCCGGGCCGCCTCGCGGCGTCTCTTCCCCCCGGTTCCCGGGATCGGCGCGCGTTTTGCGCCGGATCGGCATTGGACTTGCACCCGGCTCGTTTGTGTCTGCTCTGTTGCGCCGTTTAATGCAATGCAATGCACTGTCCTCGTCGGTCTCCGGCGGGTGCATCGTCGAGGCGCGGACGCTGCTCTCCACCCGCCGCGGATGGGGCCCCCTCGGGTGGGTGACGCAAGCTGGTGCAGCCCCGGCGCTTGCTCGTTCTCGTGATAACTTAAGAACGAGATTGGTGCACGGGAAGACGGCTGCGGGGCGCGACCCGGCCGAACCGGCGTTACCAGCGCTCACGATGTTCGCCGCCCCATTGCTTCCCGTTTCTTCACCTTCGTTCACGCCGCTACGGCGTGAATGCCCTCCCGGTGACGCATCACCTCGATGCGTGGTGCCGTCCCGGCCTGTCGGCCTCGGTTTGTCCCGCACCTGAGATGAGCCTCTTCCAGACCTTCGTCCTCACCCCGGCCGGACACGGCGACGTGTCGCTGGCCATCGCCGCCTGCCGTGCCGGCGCCGTCGGTGTCGTCAACCAAGAGCTCGACGCCGATGCGGCGCGCTGGGTGCCGGCGCTGGCCGCCGTCGCCGCGGCCACCGACGGTGGCCACGCGCTGAAGCTGCCGGCACTGGCCGACGGCGACGCCGAGCGCCTGGTCGCCGCACGCGCCGCCGGCCTGGCCTGGCTGCTCATCGATGCTGCCGCGGTGCCGGCCGCACGCGAGACGCTGGCCGCGCTGCGCGCCGCCGGCCTGCGCGTGATGGCCGAGCTGACGACGCCCGACTGGCCGGCCGAGGCGCTGGACGCCGACGTCGACGCGCTGCTGCTCAAGGGCAACGAGGCCGGCGGCTTCGTCGGCGAGGACGCCAGCTTCATCCTGCTGCAGAAGTGGCGCGGCCGCACGGCGCTGCCGCTGCACGTGCGCGGCGGCCTGACGCCGGCCGTGGCCGCCGGCTGCGCCGCGCTCGGCGTCGCCGGCGGCGCGCTCGACGCGCAGGTCCTGCTGCTCGACGAAGCACGCCTCGGCGAAGCCGGCCAGGCCGTCATCGCCGGCCTGTCGGGCAACGAGACCGTGGCCGTCGGCGACGGCGAGCACGGCGAGTACTTCCGCATCCTGAGCCGCCCGGGCCACGCCGTGGCCAAGGCGCTGATCGCCGACGGCGACGGCTGCGGCTTTGCCGCGCTGCGCGCCAAGGTCGCCGGCCGCATCAACTGGGACGACCCGCGCGCCGGCCTGCTGCCGGTAGGCCACGACGTCTGCTTCGCCGCCGACTGGCGCCGTCGCTACGGCCATCTGGCCGCGGTGCTGAAGGCCTTCGACACCGCGGTCGCGACCCAGCTGGCCCAGGTCGCCGCGCAGCCGCCGGTCGCCGAAGGCGCGCCGCTGGCCCAGGCGCTGGGGCTGCGTTTCCCGATCGTGCAGGGGCCGATGACGCGCGTCTCCGACGTCGCCGATTTCGCCCAGGCCGTGGCCGACGGTGGCGGCCTGCCGATGGTGGCCTTCGCGCTGCTGAAGGGCGCACCGCTGGACAAGCTGCTCGCGCGCACCCAGCAGCTCCTGGGCGACAAGCCCTGGGGCATCGGCCTGCTGGGCTTCGCGCCGCAGGCGCTGCTCGACGAGCAGCTCGCGCTGGCGACGCAGTACAAGCCGGCCTACGCGCTGATCGCCGGCGGCCGGCCCGACCAGGCGGTCAAGCTCGAAGCCTCGGGCGTGCCGACCTTCCTGCACGTGCCCTCGGCCAACCTGATCCCGCTGTTCGTCCAGGAAGGCGCGCGGCGTTTCATCTTCGAGGGCCGCGAGTGCGGCGGCCACATCGGCCCGCTGTCCAGCTTCGTGCTCTGGTCGACGATGGTCGACAAGATCGCCGACGAGATCGACGCGCGCCGCGTCGCGCCGGCCGAGCTGCAGCTGCTGTTCGCCGGCGGCATCCACGACGCCGCCTCGTCGGCCTTTGTGCAGGTGCTGGCCGCGCCGCTGGTCGCGCGCGGCGTCAAGGTCGGCGTGCTGATGGGCAGCGCCTATCTGTTCACCGAGGAGATCGTCGCCTCGGGCGCGGTGGTGGCCAAGTTCCAGCAGGAGGTCATCGCCTGCCGCCATACCGTCAGCCTCGAATCCGGCCCGGGCCACGCCAGCCGCTGCGGCTACACGCCGTTCGCGCAGGAGTTCTTCAAGAAGCGCGCCGAGCTGCGCGAGCAGAAGGTGGCCGGCGAAGAGAGCCGGCGCGTGCTCGACGACCTGATCATGGGCCGGCTGCGCATCGCCTCCAAGGGCACGACGCGCATCGGCGAGGAAGGCAAGCTGACGACGCTGGACGAACACCAGCAGTTCGCCGACGGCATGTACATGCTCGGCCAGGTGGCAACGCTGCGCGACGGCGTCACGACCGTGGCCTCGCTGCACGACGAAGTCACGGCCGGCGCCGCCGCGCTGCTGGCCGCCGCGGCCGACGCGCGCCAGGCCGCGCCGGCGGCCGCCGCCGGCCCGGTCGACATCGCCATCGTCGGCCTGGCCACGCTGCTGCCCAAGGCCGATTCGCTGGCCGCCTACTGGGACAACATCCTCGCCAAGGTCGACGCGATCACCGAGATCCCGCCGCACCGCTGGGACTGGCGCCTGTACTACGACAGCGACCGCCACGCGCCGGACAAGATCTACTCGAAGTGGGGCGGTTTCATCGACGACCTCGTCTTCGACCCGACACGCTACGGCATGCCGCCGAAGTCGATCGAGGCCGTCGACCCGATGCAGCTGATGGCGCTGGAAGTCGCGCGCCGCACGCTGGCCGACGCCGGCTACGACCGCAAGCCTTTCGACCGCGAACGCGCTTCGGTGATCGTCGGCGCCAGCGGCGGCACCGGCGACGTCGGCTCGCAGTACGGCCTGCGCTCGGAGCTGCCGCGTTTCTCGGGCCAGCTGCCGGCCGAGGTCGCCGGGCGCCTGCCCGAGTGGACCGAGGATTCCTTCGCCGGCATTCTGCTGAACGTCATCGCCGGGCGCATCGCCAACCGGCTGAACTTCGGCGGCGTCAACTTCACGACCGACGCCGCCTGCGCCTCGTCGCTGGCCGCGGTCTACCAGGGCGTCACCGAGCTGGCCGCCGGGCGCAGCGACATCGTCATCGCCGGCGGCGTCGACACCGTGCAGGGCCCGTTCGGCTACCTGTGCTTCAGCAAGACCCAGGCGCTGTCGCCGCGCGGCCGCTGCAACACCTTCGACGCCTCGGGCGACGGCATCGTCATCAGCGAAGGCATCGCGATGGTGGCGCTCAAGCGCCTGGCCGACGCCGAGCGCGACGGCGACCGCATCTACGCCGTCATCAAGGGCGTCGGCGGCTCCAGCGACGGCAACGCCAAGGGCCTGACCGCGCCGCTGCCGGCCGGCCAGCTGCGTGCGATGCGCCGCGCCTACCAGATGGCCGGCTTCGGCCCGTCGACCGTCGGCCTGTTCGAGGCCCACGGCACCGGCACCGTCGCCGGCGACACCGCCGAGCTGGAAAGCACGACGCGGCTGATGCTGGAGGAGGGCGCTCGCGCCCACGGCGCCGTCGTCGGCTCGGTGAAGACGATGATCGGCCACACCAAGGCCACCGCCGGCGTCGCCGGGCTGGTCAAGGCCGCGCTGGCGCTGCACCACAAGGTGCTGCCGCCGCACCTGGGCGTGACGAACCCGAACCCGACGCTCAAGCGCGCCGACGCGCCGCTGCACGTCATCGACGAAGCGCTGCCCTGGCTGCCGTCCGAGCAGCCGCGGCGTGCCGCCTGCAGCGCCTTCGGCTTCGGCGGCACCAACTTCCACGTCGTGATGGAGGAGTACCAGCGCGAGTACCGGCCCTGGCTGCGCAGCGCCACGGCGCGGCGCTGGCCGGCCGAGCTGCTGCTGTTCGCGGCCGACAGCCGCGAGGCGCTGGTCTCGCGACTGACGGCGCTGCACGCCGAGCTGGCGGCGACGCCGGTGGAGCTGCGCGACCTGGCCGCCAGCCTGGCACGCCAGTGGCAGGCCGGCGCCGCCGAGCGACTGGCGCTGGTCGCGCGTAGCCCCGCCGAACTGGCGACCAAACTCGCCGCCGCAGCGGCCTTCCTGCGCGGCGAGGCCAAGGCCGCGCCGCCGGGGGTGTTCCACCGCGCCGGTGCGCCGATCGGCGGCAAGGTCGCGGTGCTGTTCCCCGGCCAGGGCTCGCAGTACACCGGCATGGGCCGCGAAGCGGCGCTGTACCTGCCGCCGGTGGCCGATGCGCTGTCCGAGGCCGAGACCGCGCTGCGTGCGCCGTTCACGCAGCGTTTCGGCAAGACGCTGGGCGAGTTCCTGTTCCCGCGTGCCGCCTACGACGACGCCGCCAAGGAGGCCGCGCGCCGCGCGCTGACCAGCACCGACGTCGCCCAGCCGGCGCTCGGCGCGCTGGAAGTCGGCCTGTGGCGGCTGCTGCAGGCGCTGGGCTTCCAGGCCGACATGGCCGCCGGCCACAGCTACGGCGAGTTCGTCGCCCAGCACGCCGCCGGCGCGATCGACTTCGGCGCGCTGATGACGCTGTCGGCTGCACGCGGCCGTTTCATCGTCGACGCCGCCAAGGACGCCGGTGCCGAACTCGGCACGATGGCCGCGGTGCCGGCCGAACGTGCCGTCGTCGAGCAGCTGATCGCCGACCTGCCCGACGTCATCGTCGCCAACCACAACGCGCCGCTGCAGAGCATCGTCTCGGGCACACGCGCCGGTGTCGAGGCGGCCGTCGCCAAGTGCGCTGCCGCCGGCATCGAGGCGCAAGCCATCCCGGTGGCCGCGGCCTTCCACTCGGTGCTCGTCAAGCCGGCGCAAGGCCCGCTGGCGGCGCTGATCGACGCCACGCCGTGGCAGCCGGCGGCGATCCCCGTCTACGCCAACGCCACCGCGCGGCCGCACCCGGCCGAGCCGGCGCGCAGCCGCCAGCTGATGGCCGAGCACCTGGTCAAGCCGGTCGAGTTCGTCGCCCAGGTGCGCCAGATGCACGACGACGGCGCGCGCCTGTTCGTCGAGGTCGGCCCGAAGGCGGTGCTGTCGCGCCTGGTCGGCCGCATCCTGCAGGACCAGCCGCACGTCGCCGTCGCGCTGGACGACGGCAGCGGCCTGGGCGGCGTGCTGGCCGGCATCGGCCAGTTGCTGGTGGCCGGCGTGGCGCTGGACGTCGAGCCGCTGTTCGCCGGCCGCGACTGCCGCGTCGGCGACCCGGCGCGCCTGGCCTCGCTGGACCGCCGCGAGACGCCGGCGCGCACCGCCTGGGTCATCAACGGCGCTGGTGTTCGCCGCCTCGCCGACCCGGTCAAGCCGGTCGGCGTGACGCTGGAGCAGGCCCAGGCCGCGCTCGCCGCGCCGCCCGCGGCGCCGGCTGCCGCGCCTGCGGCGCCGGTCGCCGCCGTCGCCCCGGCGCCGGTCGCCCCCACGATGCCCGCGGCCGCCCCGGTGCGCGCCGCCACCCCGATCACGTCCCAGTTTTCCCGGAGGGTCCGAACGATGGATGAACGACGACCACTGCCTGCCACGGCCGACGCCGCCGTGCTGGCCGAGTACTTCGAGACGATGCGCCAGTTCCTGGAGTCGCAGGAACGCGTGATGGCCGCCTTCCTCGGCCAGCAGCCGGCGGCGCCGGCGCGTGCGCTGCGCGCCCGCCCGATGCCGACGATGGTGCTGCCGCGTGTCGCCGACGCGGTGCCCGCCGCGCCGGTGGCGCCGCCGGTCGTCCCGGTGGCGTCCGTCGTGGCGCCCGCACCGGTCGTCGCTGCCGCCCCGGTGGCGCCGGTGGTGCCCGCTGCGCCCGTCGCCGCCCCGGCGCCGGTGCAGCCCGCGCTGGTCGCGGCCGCGCCGGTGGCTGCGGCGGCCCCGGCCGCCGCGCTGTCGCGCGACAAGCTCGCCGAGATGCTGCTCGCCATCGTCGAGGAGAAGACCGGTTACCCGAAGGACATGGTCGGCCTGGACCAGAACCTGGAGTCCGACCTCGGCATCGACAGCATCAAGCGCATCGAGGTCGTCGGCGCGATGCTGCAGGCGCTGCCCGAGGGCTGGCGCGCCGCGCTGGTCGACAGCCGCAGCAAGCTGAACACGCAGCCGACGCTCAACGGCATGCTCGACCTGATCGGCTCGGCCAAGGAAGGTGCGGCCGTCCCTTTTGAGCGTGCCGAGGCGGGCACCCCGGTGGCCGGCGCCGTCGTCGCCGACCATGCCCCGTCTCGGCATCTGATCGAACCGACACCCGAAGCCCTGCCCGGGACGGCCGCGCGCCGTCTCGCTGCCGGGCGCTACCTGATCGTGCCCGACCGCAGCACGCTCGCCGACGGCCTGGCCACGCGCCTGGTCGAGCGCGGCGCCACGGTCGAGCGCCTGGACCCGGCGCTGCTGGGCGACGAGGCGGCACTCGTCGCCTGGTGCAGCACGCACCGCGTCGCGCCGATCGCCGGGCTGGTCTTCCTGAGCCCGGTCGACGCGCCGTTGCCCGGCGCCGATGCCGGCCCCGACGAATGGCGCACGGCGCTGGCCGCGGGTGACCAGGCGCTGTTCGTGCTGCTGCGCGAACTGGGCGCGGCCTTCATTCCCGAGGCCCACGTGCTGGCCGCCAGCGCGCTGGGCGGCCTGTATGGCCGCGGCCGGGCGCCCGAGGCGCTGCCGCTGGCCGGCGGCGCGACTGGCCTCTTGAAGTCGCTGCGCGAGGAGCGCCCCAGCCTGCGCGTCAAGGCCGTCGACCTCGACCCCACGCAACCCGCGCTGGCCCACGCCCAGGCGCTGTTCGACGAGCTCGAGCTCGACGGCGGCCGCCAGGAAGTCGGTTACCCCGGCGGCCAGCGCACCGTGTTCCGCAGCGTCGTCGCCGAGCTGGCCGCCGACGCGCCTCGCGTCGCGCTGGCCGGTGTCGTCGTGCTCGCCACCGGCGGTGCACGCGGCATCACCGCCGAGGTGCTGCGCGAGCTGGCGCGGCCCGGCAACACGCTGTTGCTGACCGGCCGCAGCACGCTGCCCGAGGCCGAGCCCGCCGAACTGGCGGCGCTGGCCGACGCCGCGGCGCTGCGCGCCCACTTCATCGCCGAGGTGCGCCGCGGCGCGCTGGCGATGAAGCCGGGCGAGATCAACCGCCACGTGCAGGCCTTGCTGGGCCTGCGCGAGATGCGCGCCAACATCGCCGATTTCCGCGCCAGCGGCGCGGCCGTCGAATACCACGCGGTCGACGTCACCGACGAGGGCTCGATGCGGGCGCTGCTCGACGGCGTCTACGCCCGCCACGGCCGCCTGGACGGCGTCGTGCACGGCGCCGGCGTCATCGAGGACAAGCTGATCGCCGACAAGAGCACGGCGAGCTGGCGCCGCGTCGTCGACACCAAGGTCGTCGGCCTGCTGCTGCTGCAGAAGTGGCTGCGCCCGGAGAGCCTGAAGTTCCTCACCGTCTTCAGCTCGGTGGCCGGGCGCTACGGCAACAGCGGGCAGGGCGACTACGCCACCGCCAACGAGCTGATGAACCGCATCTGCGAGCACCTGCGCGGGCGCTGGGACGGCCGTGTCGCCGTCAGCGCGCTGTGCTGGGGCCCGTGGGGGCCGACCAAGTTCGGCGCCGGCATGGTGACCGAAGAGACCGAGGCCAAGTTCGCCGCCAAGGGCGTGACGCTGGTCAGCGCGGCGGTGGGGCGCAAGCTCTTCGCCGACGAGATCTCGCGCCCGGCCGGCGGCCCGGTCGAGGTCGTCTGCGGCGCCGGTCCCTGGGAGCGCCACGAAGCCGAGATCGGCGCCTGGCGCGAACGTGCGCCCGAGCCCGAAGGCCCCGAACTGGGCGCGCTGCTGGGCACCGCGCGTGTGCTCGACGCCGGCCGCGGCGAGCAGGTCGTCGCGCTGTGCCTGGACGTCGCACGCCACCTCTATCTGCAGGAACACGTCATCGACGCGACGCCGGTGCTGCCGGCGGCCGCCGCGCTGGAGATCACCGCCGAGGCCGCGGCGACGCTGTGGCCGGGCTGGAAGGTCGTCGAAGTGCGCGAGTTCCGGCTGATGAAGGGCGTCGAGCTGAAGGAGCCGGCGCGTGCGCTGCGGGTGCTGGTCAGCCCGCCGCCCTACGGCAGCAGCGAAGGCTTCGAGGTCGTCGCGGCGCTCCAGAGCGAGCTGGCCGCCGGCCGCTTCATCACCCACTACAAGGGCGTGGTGCGGCTTGAGCAGCAGCTGCCGGCCGGTGAACGGATCGTGCCGCGCCCCCACCGCGAGAAGAGCCTGACCGTCGAACGTGCCTACGGCGAATGGCTGTTCCACGGCCCGCGCTTCCAGGTCATCGAACGTTTCGACGGCCTGTCGCAGCAGGGCGCCGGCACGGCGGTGCGCTCCACGCACCCGTCGAGCTGGATGCGCGGCACGCCGGCCGACGCGCCGGGCTGGGTCTTCGACCCGGCGCTGCTGGACGCCGCGGCGCAGATGGCCTGGCTGTGGGCGCGCGCCTTCCGCGACGAATCGGCGCTGCCGGCGAAGTTCGGCCGCGTCGTGCGCTACGCCGAGCGTTTCCCCGAACGGCTGCGCATGGAGTACGAACGCATCCCGACCGACGACCCGACGCTGATCCGCGCCAACGTGGTGTTCAGCGACGAACGTGGCGAGCCCGTGATGCTGATCGAGGAACTGGAGAGCATCGCCAGCGCCGCGCTGAACCGCCTGGGCGGCAGCGCACGCACGGCGATCGACGCATGAGCCGCAACCCGCCCAACACCGCGCCCGAGCCGATCGCGCTGATCGGCATGGCCTGCATCTTCCCGGACGCACCGGACCTGCAGGCCTTCTGGAACAACATCCTCGACGGCGTCGACGCCGTCGGCGACCCGGTCGAGAACTGGGACGCCGAGCGCTACCTGGCCGACGGCCGCATCAAGACGCCGCGCGGCGGCTGGCTGAAGGACCTGTACCGCTTCGACCCGCGCGAGTTCGGGATCATGCCGAACTCGATGGACGGCGGCGAACCCGACCAGTACCTGGCGCTGCGCGTGGCGCGCGACGCACTCGCCGACGCCGGCTACCTCGGCCACGACGCCGAGCACCGCGACACCGGCATCATCCTCGGCCACAGCACCTACCTGCACCGCGGCCAGGTCACGGTCATCCAGCACAACATCGTGCTCGACCAGACGATGGCGCTGCTGAAGGCCGCGCTGCCCGGGCTGGACGCCGCCGGCGAGGCCGAGCTGCGCCGCGCGCTGCTGGCCAAGCTGCCGCCGCACTGCGCCGACACCGCGCCGGGCCTGGTGCCCAACGTGATGACCGGGCGCATCGCCAACCGGCTGAACCTGAAGGGCCCGAACTACCTCGTCGACGCCGCCTGCTCGTCGTCGCTGCTGGCGGTGAGCGCCGCGGTCGACGAACTGCGCGCCGGCCGCAGCCGCATGATGATCGCCGGTGGCGTCAACGCCTCGCTGCCCGCCGACGTCTCGACGATCTTCACCCAGCTCGGCGCCTTGAGCGCGCGCGGCCGCGTGCGCCCCTTCGAGGCCGGCAGCGACGGCACGCTGCTCGGCGAAGGCCTGGGCATGGTCGTGCTCAAGCGCCTGTCCGACGCGCTGGCCGACGGCGACCGCATCTACGCCGTGCTGCGCGGCATCGGCCAGGCCAGCGACGGCCGCGGCACCGGCCTCTTGGCGCCCAGCGTCGACGGCGAGACGCTGTCGATCCGCCGCGCCTACGAACACAGCGGCGTCGACCCGGCGACCGTCGGCCTGATCGAGGCCCACGGCACCGGCATCCCGCTGGGCGACAAGACCGAGATCGCGGCGCTGACCAATGTCTTCGGCCCGCGCCGCGGCGCCGGCGGCAGCATCGCCATCGGCTCGGTCAAGTCGATGATCAGCCACTGCATCCCGGCGGCCGGCGTCGCCGGGCTGATCAAGACCGCGCTGGCGCTGCACCACCGCGTGCTGCCGCCGACGCTGTGCGAGCAGGTCAACCCCGATCTGGGCCTCGAACGCACGCCGCTGTTCGTCAACACCGAGGCGATGCCGTGGATCGTGCCGCTGGGCCAGCCGCGCCGTGCCGGTGTCGACAGCTTCGGCTTCGGCGGCATCAACACCCACGCCATCGTCGAGCAGGCGCCGGCCGCCGCCGCGCGCCCGCCGCTGCTGGCGCGCTGGCCGTTCGAGCTGTGCGTGCTGTCGGCGCCCGACGCTGCGGCGCTGGCCACGGCCGTCGAGACGCTGACCGCGGCACTGGCGCGTGAACCGCGCTGGACGCTGGCCGAGATCGCCGCCGCGCTGGCCGCCGCCGACCGCGGCGGCGAGGCCCGCCTGGCGATCGTCGCGAAGAGCCGCGAGGCGCTGGACAAGGGCCTGGCGCAGGCGCTGCCCAAGCTGCGCAGCGCCGGCGACAAGGCCTTCGCGACGCGCGGCGGCGTCTTCTATTCGCCGCGCCCGCTGGACGGCAAGCTGGCCTTCCTGTTCCCTGGCGAAGGCTCGCAGTACCTGGGCATGTTCGCCGACCTGGCGCAGTGCTTCGACGAGGTGCGCGACTGGCTGGACTTCTGGCGCGGCCTGTACGACGACGCGCCGGGCGACACGCGCACCGACATCGTCTACCCGCCGGCCACCGAGCTGACGCCCGAGCGCCGCAAGCAGCTCGAGGCGCGGCTGCACGACATGGACGTCGGCAGCGAGGCGGTGATGATCGGCGGCCAGGCGATGTACTCGCTGCTGCGTGCGCTGGGCGTCGAGCCCGACGTGATGCTGGGCCACAGCTCGGGCGAATCGTCGGCGCTGGCCGCCAGCGGCGCGCTGCCGACCGAGGACCGCGCCCGCCTGGCCGACTTCATCCGCGACCTGAACGCCGTCTACGCCCAGGTGCTGGCCGAAGGCAAGATCCCGACCGGCGCGCTGCTGGCCGTCGGCGCGCTGCCCTCGGCGATGGTGCACGAGACGGTGGCTGCCACCGGGCTGGCGGTCGACGTCGCGATGGACAACTGTGCCAACCAGCTCGTGCTCTACGGCACGCGCGAGGCCATCGACACCGTGCAGGCGCGGCTCACCGCGATCGGCGCGATCTGCATGCCGCTGCCGTTCGATCGCGGCTATCACACGCCGTCCTTCGGCGCGATGAGCGCGGCCTTCGCCGAGCACTACAAGGCGATCAAGCTGGGCGCGCCGCGGGTGCCGCTGTACTCCTGCGCGTCGGCCGGGCTGTTCCCGGCGTCGCCGGCGGCGGTGCGCAAGCTGGCCGGGGCGCAGTGGTCGCAGACCGTGCGCTTCCGCGAGACGGTGCAGAACATGGTCGCCGACGGCGTGCGCGCCTTCGTCGAGGTCGGCCCCTCGGGCAACCTGACGGCCTTCGTCGACGACATCCTGGCCGACCAGCCGCATCTGGCGCTGGCCTCCAACCAGCGCCGCAAGCACGGCCTGGAGCAGTTGCTGGCGACGCTGGCCCAGCTCTGGGTGCACGGCCGGCCGATGTCGCTGCAGGCGCTGTACGCACGCCGCCGCGTCGCCGTCGTCGACCTGACGGCGCCGGCGCCGGTGCCGCGCGAGCGGCCGAGGCTCGACAACACGATGCCGGTGCTGCGCCTGACCGACGCCGACCGCGCGCTGCTGCAGCGCATCGGTGCCGCCGGCGCGCCGGTGGTCGAGGTGCCGGTCGCGGCGCCCGCCGAGCCGGTGGCCGCGGCGGCCGCCGAACCCGAAGCCGTGGCCGACGACGGCGAGGCCGCCGCACGCGCCGCGGTGATGGCCGACTACTTCGCGACGATGCGCGCCTTCCTGGCGCAGCAGCAGTCGCTGCTGGAGGCCTGGCAACCGGGCGCGGCCGAGCCGCTGCCGGCGACCGAAGACCCGCTGGCCTGGGCGCCGTTCCTCGACGAACTGGTCGAGGCCTCGCCCGAGCGCCTGGTGGCGCGCTGCCACCTCGCGGTGCACCGCGACGCGTTCCTGCGCGACCACGTGCTGTCCGGTCGTGGTTCGGACACCGACCCCGATCTTTTCGGCCTGGCCTGCGTGCCGCTGATGGCCAGCCTGGAGATCCTGGCCGAGGCCGCCGCGGCGCTGGCCGGCACGACGGCCTTCGCCAGCATCGAGCAGGTGAGGGCTTTCGACTGGATCGCGCTCGACGACGAGGCGCTGACGCTGGACGTCGTCTCCGAACCGGTGGCCGGCGAAACCGGGCTGTGGCGCGCGACGCTGTCGCAGGCCGGCGCGCCGGCAGTGACGGCGCTGTTCCGCGAGACCGGCACCGCACGCCTGGCACCGCTGCCGGCGTTGGCCGCGCCTCAGGCCGCACGCTGGGACGGCCAGGCGATCTACGACGTCGGCATGTTCCACGGGCCGATCTTCCAGAGCCTGGCGCACGTGCGCGGCTGGGACGAGAGCGGCATCGACTGCGAGCTGGGCGACTGCAGCCTGGCCGGCTTCTTCGACGGCGAGAGCACGCCCTCGATGGTGCTGAACCCGGTGCTGATGGATGCGATGGGCCAGCTCGCCGCCTGCTGGGTGGCCGAGCACGTCGGCACCGATTTCAACTGCTTCCCGTCGACGATCGAGCGCATCGAGCTGCTGGCGCCGCAGCCGGCGGCCGAGGCCGGCCTCGTGCTGCGCGGCCGCCAGCAGGCGCTGGGCCCGGCGCAGGCGGCCGACATCGCCGCCGCGCGGCGCTGGCAGTTCGAAGCCAACGGTGCCGACGGCCGGCCGCTGGTGCGGGTCGACGGCCTGGTCAACGTCTTCTTCCACGTGCCGCACCGCTTCTACCAGGTGCGCCGCGACCCGCTGGGCGGCTGGCTTGGCGAGCCGCTGGCGCCGGTGGGCGGCGCCCGGCTGTGGCAGCTGGAAAGCCTGCCCGAGGCCTTCTGCGCCCAATCGAACGCGATCTTCCTGCGCATGCTGGCGCACGCCACGCTGGCCTGGGAGGAACGCGAAGCCTGGCGTGCGCTGCCCGACAACCTGCGCCAGCGCCGCCAGTGGCTGCACGGCCGGCTGGCGCTGAAGGAACTGGTGCGCCACTGGCTGCATGAATGCACCGGCCAGCTCGTCTATCCGTCGGACGTCGTCGTCGGCCACGACGAACACGGCGCGCCGTACGTCGACGGCTGGTGGACGCAGAGCCTGGCGCCGGCACCGGCGGTGTCGCTGACGCACGGTGCGCGCTGGAATGTCGCAGCGCTGCGCGACGATGGTGCGCCGGTCGGCGTCGACGCCGAGGAGATCGGCCGCGTGCAGCGCCCGGACCTGCTCGAAGCCGCGTTCACGCCGGCCGAACGCGCCTGGCTGGCGGCGCAGCCGGCGGCGGCGCGCGACGACGCGCTGCTGCGCGTCTGGTGCGCCAAGGAAGCGGCGGCAAAATTTCTCGGGACCGGCCTCCAGGGCGCCCCGGAGGCGTTCGCCGTGGCATTCGAATCGGGGGGCGCGGACCGGGCTTCGGTGACCGCCGGTGATATCATGGTCCCGGTTTTGCTTGGACGTGTTGGGAATTCGGTGATCGCTCTCGCCGAATATCAAGAAAAGGTATCAGGATAAGCCCATGAGCAGTCTGCTGAAGGCCACCGCGGAAGCGACCGTGATCGCGGTGATCGAGGATCTGATCCAAGACTGGGGGCTCGAGCTCGACGGCGGCGTCGGGCCCTCGACGCAACTCGTGGCGAATCTCGAATTCGCCTCCGTGGATATTATTCAGCTGTGCGTCGCGCTCGAGGAAGCCTATTCTCGCAAACTGGGTTTCCAGAATCTCCTGATGCGCGATGGCAGTTATGTCGGCGATTTGTCCGTGAGCCAGATCGCCGCCTTCATCGAAACCCGTATCGCCGCAGGCGGGGGAACCGCGACGTGACCGTCAAGACGCTTTTCATCGGGATGGACGGGGCCACCTTCACCGTCCTCGACCAGCTCACCTCGGCCGCCGACGGCGCGCCGGTGATGCCTTTCCTCGGCAGCCTGTTCAAGCGCGGCACGCGCTCCAAGCTGCGTTCGACGCCCAACCCGCTGACGCCGCCGGCCTGGGTGTCGCTGATGACCGGGCGCAGCCCCGGCCACCACGGCGTCTTCGACTTCATCCGCGCCGAGGAGCGCGGCGAGGACGTGTTCTTCACGCTCTACGACTCGCGCGACTGCCGCGTCGAGACGATCTGGTCGATCGCCAGCCGCCAGGGCAAGAAGGTCGCGGCGCTGAACTTCCCGTTCACCGCGCCGCCGCCCAAGGACCTGAACGGCTACATGGTCCCGGGTTTCGTGCCCTGGCGCCACCTGCGCCGCAACACGACGCCGGCCGACCTGTACGACCGCCTGAAAGCCATTCCGGAGTTCAGCGCGCAGGAGCTGGCCTGGGACTTCGAGCAGGAAAAGCAGGCGATGGAAAGCCTGTCGGACCACGACCGCGAGAACTGGGTGCGTTACCACCTGCCGCGCGAGAAGCAGTGGTTCCGCATCGCCGAGTTCCTGATGCGCGAGGAAGCGCCCGACCTGATGGCGGTGATGTTCGACGGCGTCGACAAGCTGCAGCACCAGGCCTGGCAGTACCTCGACCCGGCGCTGCAGAGCCCCGAGGACGGCGAATACCACCGGCGCATGCGCTCGCTGTGTCTGGACTACTTCCGCCAGCTCGACAGCTTCATCGAGGCGCTGGTCACCGCCGCCGGCCCCGAGGTGCAGGTCTTCATGGCCTCGGACCACGGCTTCACCGCGACGACCGAGGTCGTGCGCATCAACACCTACCTCGGCGAGAAGGGCTGGCTGGCGTGGAAGCCGGTGCCCGACACCGAGGAAGGCCGCCGCCGCGAGGACAGCATGTTCGCCTACCTCGACTGGAGCAAGACGGTGGCCTACTGCCGCACGCCGTCGAGCAACGGCATCAACATCCGCGTCGCGCGTGAACCGGGCCAGCCGGGCATCCCGCTGGCCGAGTACGAAGCGACGCGCGACCGCCTGATCCGCGACCTCGAAGACTTCCGCGACCCGGAGACCGGCGAGCGCATCGTCACCGAGATCCACAAGCGCGAAGACGTCTTCCCCGGCTCGGCGATGGGCGACGCGCCCGACCTGCAGCTGGTGCTGCGCGACTTCGGTTTCGTCTCGATCAAGAACAAGCTGCCGGTCGTCGAGAAGCGTCCCGAGCCCGCCGGCACGCACCACCCGGACGGCGTCTTCATCGCCTGCGGCCCCGGCATCGCCGAGGGCAAGCAGATCGGTCGCCGCCGCATCATGGACGTCGGTGCGACGCTGCTCTACAGCCTCGGCCTGCCGGTGCCCAGCGATTTCGAAGGCCAGGTGCCCGAGGCGATGTTCACCGCCGCGCACAAGGAGGCGCAGCCGGTCGTCATCGGCGCGCCGACCACCGGCGCCAAGGGCGGCGACGGCGACGCGATGGCCGACGACGAGAAGGCGCAGATCATGGCCCAGCTGCAGCTGCTGGGCTACATGGAGTAGGCATGCCGTTCGCGCTGGTGCGCGGCGCGCGCCTGAACTATCTCCAGGTCGACGAGCCGCAGCATCACGCCCACGGCGGCCCGCGCGAGGACCTGATCATGGTCCACGGGCTGGCCGCCAACATGGCGTTCTGGTACCTGCCCTACGCGCAGGCCTTCGCCAGGCGCTTCCGCGTCACGCTGTTCGACCTGCGTGGCCACGGCCGCTCGGAGCTCACCGCCGACGGCTACTCGCCGCAGGGGCTGGGCCAGGACCTGCTCGGCCTGATGGACGAGCTGGGCATCCGCCGCGCGCATTTCGTCGCGCACAGCTTCGGCGGCGTCGTCGCGCTCAACGCCGCCTGCCGCGAGCCTTCGCGCGTGGCCAGCCTGGTGCTTTGCGACAGCCACATCTCGGCCGCGCGCCGCCACGCGACGCCGCGCGAATGGGGCCGGCGCGCCTACGTGCAGTCCGTGCTCGACCGCCACGGCCTGGCGCTGGACACGCACGACCCGTACTTCGGCTCGCGCCTGCTGACCGAGGTGGCGCACCTGCAACTGCGCCACGAGCCGGTCGGCGAGGACCTGATGAAGCTCGTCGGCCCGATCCTCGGCCGCCACGGCAAGCGCAGCGCCTCGCAGTGGGTCAAGCTGATGGACGAGACCACCGCCGGCACCGAGCTGATGGGCGACGACGGCCTGGCGCTGGACGCGCTGCGCCGGCTGCTGTTCCCGATCCTGGCGCTCTACGGCGACCATTCGCAGGCGCGGCTGACCGGCGGCGATCTGCTCGAGGTCTGGCCGCACGGCGAGTTCCGCCGCGTGCGCGACGCCGGCCACTTCTTCCCCGTCTCGCGCCCCGACGACGTGATGCACGAATGCGAGCGCTTCTGGCGCGGCGACTACGCGCGCCGGCCCATCGTGCGCTCGGGCGAGGAGCAGCGCCGGCATTTCCGCAGCGACCGTGTCTTCAAGATCGACGGCGCCTGGCATTTCAGTACCCGCGAGCGGGGCCACGTCGGCCCGTATGCGACGCCCGACGAGGCGCACGAGGCGCTCGCACGCTACATCTCGGACATGGCGGTGACGGTCTGATGGTTCAAGCCAACCGGCTCGGGATCTGGCCCGGGCTCAACCGGCGCGACTTCCGCTGCGTCGCCCGCGGCGGTTTCGGCGACGGCAACAACGCCTACGCGCACTCGATGGCCTGGTTCAACGGCCATCTCTATGTCGGCACGACACGCGGCAACTTCCCGTTCATGAAGGCGCGGCTGCCGATCGCGATGGACGTCTGGCCGGTCGAGTGCCCGGAGAACCCGTTCGACCTGGACATGCACGCCGAGATCTGGCGTTATGACCCGCTCACCGACGAGTGGGAGCGTGTATTCAAGTCGCCGACGATCATCGGCAGCCACGGCAAGCCGATCCCGCGCGAGCTGGGGCTGCGCGGCATGCTCGTCTACTCGGGCCGCGGCGTCGAGGCGCCGGCGCTGTTCGTCAGCACCTGGTCGCCGGCGCGCGGCCCGGGGCCGCACCTGCTGCGTTCGGAGGACGGCCGCAACTTCGTGCCGACCTGCGAACCCGGCCTCACCGGGCTGCCGGTGACGACGATCCGCACCGTCACCGAGTTCAAGGGGCGCCTGTTCACGACGCCGGCGGGCTCGCGCGGCGGCAACCCGAACATCTCGGCGCACTCGGTGGTCTACGAGAGCGCCGACCCCTCGCACGGCGGCTGGGAGCCGGTCAGCGACTTCGGCTTCGGCGACCCGGGCAACAAGACGATCTTCGAGATGTGCGGCTTCGGCGACCATCTCTACGTCGGCACTTTCAACCTCGAGGGCTACCAGGTCTGGCGCAGCACCTGCGAAGGCGACAAGCCCTACGTCTGGGAGAAGGTCATCGAGCGTGGTGCCGGCCGCGGCAAGCTCAACCAGTGCACCTTGTCGATGCTGCCGTTCAAGGGCGCGCTCTACATCGGCAGTGGCATCCAGGGCGGCGGCATCGACACCGCTAACAAGGTCGGCCCGGCGCCGCCGGAGCTGGTGCGCGTCTGGCCCGACGGCTCCTGGGACCTGCTGGTCGGCGACGAGCGCGACACGCCCGACGGCTACAAGATCCCGCTGTCGGGCTACATGCCCGGCTTCAACAACTTCTTCAACGGCTACTTCTGGCGCATGGTGGAGCACGACGGCTGGCTCTACCTCAGCACCTTCGAGTGGAGCACGCTGGTCGGCTACGCCAACCGCAGCCGCTGGCCGGAGGCTTTCGCCAACGTCATCAACCACGTCGGTGCGCAGGCGATCTTCGACCACCACTCGGGCTTCGACCTGTACCGCAGCTTCGACGGCGAGAACTGGGTGCCGGTGACGAACAACGGCTTCGACAACCCGTTCAACATGGGCCTGCGCACGCTGGTGTCCTCGCCGTACGGGCTGTTCTGCGGCACCGCGAATCCCTTCGGGCCGAAGATCATGCCGCTGGGTGGCGACCGCTACGTGCCCAACCCGCGCGGCGGCTGCGAGATCCACTTCGCCGCCAACGAGGCGCTGAAGCCGTGAGCCCCGACACCGGCGGCTGGCTGCGGCGACGCGAGAGCAGCGAGCCGGCGCCGCCGCTGCCGCCGGGCACCGTGCTCGACGCCGACCTGGCCTACGGCCGCTGGCCGGCGCAGCGCCTGGACGTCTACCGGCCGGCCCAGGCCCGGCGTGCGCCGGTGCTCGTCGTCGTGCACGGCGGCGCCTGGATCACCGGCGACAAGCAGCAGCCGCAGGTCGTCGGCCACAAGCTGGCGCACTGGGGGCCCGCGGGCTGGATCGTCGTCGCCATCAACTACCGCCGCCTGCCCTGGGCCGGCCCGCGCGAGCAGGCGCTCGACGTCGCGCGTGCGCTGGCCTTCGTGCAGCGCGAGTGCGCCGGCTGGGGCGGCGACGACGCGCGCATCGTCGTGCTTGGCCATTCGACCGGTGCCCACCTGGCGGCGCTGGTGCTGGCCGACACGGCGCTGGCCGCCGACGCCGGCTGCAAGCCGCCGGCGGCCGTGGTGCTGGTCGACAGCGCGGCGCTGGACGTCGTCGAGGTCATGCAGGGCGCGCACCTGCCGCTGCACGACCGGGCCTTCGGCGACACCCCGGCCGGCTGGGAAGCCGCTTCGCCCTGGCACCGCGCCGCGACGCTGGGCGCGCCGCCACCGCCGGTGCTGCTGGTGTGTTCGTCGCTGCGCGAGGACTCGGTGCGCCAGTCCGAACGTTTCGCTGCCCGGCTGGTCGAGCGCGGTGGCCGCGCGCGCGCCGTGCCGCTGCCGCTGACGCACGCCGAACTCAACGAACGCCTGGGGCAGGGCGGCGAGCCGACCGAGGCCGTCGACGCCTTCCTGGCCGAGGTCTTCGCACCGCCGGCGGCCGCAGGGTAAACCGCGGCGGTGCGGCCGTGGCTCGCTTCTAGAATCGGTCTTCGACCCATCGACAGGAGCCTTGCCGCATGCCCACGTCCCGCCGTGCTCCGGCCGCCGACGCCAACGCCCAGCCCGGACCGAGGACGCTGAAGAAGTACCCGAACCGGCGCCTCTACGACACGCGCAGCAGCAGCTACATCACGCTGGCCGACGTCAAGCGCATGGTGATGGGCGGCGAGCAGTTCGAGGTGCGCGACGCCAAGACCGGCGACGACCTGACGCGCAGCATCCTGCTGCAGATCATCCTCGAGGAAGAGTCCGGCGGCGTGCCGATGTTCAGCACCGAGATGCTGGCCCAGATCATCCGCTTCTACGGCAGCGCGATGCAGGGCCCGATGGGCGCGATGCTCGAGCAGAACCTGAAGGCCTTCGTCGAGATGCAGCAGCAGTTCGTCGGCGGCAAGACGCCGGTGTTCCCGAACCTGATGTCCAGCTACCTCGACCAGTCGCGCGCCGTTTTCGAGGCGATGCAGGACCAGATGGCGGTGTTCGGCCGCTTCCCGCCGGGAAAGCGCTGAGGGTTCACGACCGGGCGCCCGGCGGATTTGGGAAAATCCGCCGATGCAAGAAACCGTTCCGACCGTCGCCTTCGCCTCGCTGGGCTGCCCCAAGCACATCAGATATATACCAACGAACAAGTATGCTGCGTAAATTGACAATCGGTGCGTTTTTTCTCGCTTTGCTTGGGAGCATCGTTTGGGCCGCCAGCAAGCCCGGGTGGGATTCATTTGCCGGTGTCGCGGCAGCGCTTGCCGGCTTGCTGGGATCGTTCTTTTTGGGGCGCGACAGCGCGCCGGAGCAGAGCCAGCATGTGGAAAATGGCGGCGTTGGAATCCAGGCAGGGCGCGACATTTCGGCTGGAAGCATCAAGGTGGGGAAGAAGTGACTCTGCTCGGCAAGTCGCAGGATCAGGCTGTCGGCTCAAATTCGACCGCTCTCCAGGCGGGTGGTGACATCCATTACCATGGTCTTTCGCTTGCCGACGTTCAAATGGCATGCGCGTTCTTCATGGAGAACAATTTTCCTCGCTTGCAGGAGGCTGCGCGCCTCAAAGCAGAGGAAAACGTCCGCGAGTTTGCCGCGAAGATGTCGGACGAGTTGCAGAAAGAAGCTGCAAAGGTGCTGGTGGACAAGTTCACCGACCCGGAAGTCCAGGCGACGATGAACGATGCGGTTAAGGCTTGCGCGCGCAAAGGCGAAGCAGCAAGTCCTGAAGTTTTGTCGAGACTATTGGTGCACCGGATGGAAGACAATACCCCGTTTCTGGATACGGTGCTCGGCGAGGCGATCACTGTGGTGCCCAAGTTGTCGAAGTCGCAACTCGCTTTCCTTGCTTACTTGCACGTTGCCCGATCCGTTTCTCTTAAGGAAGGTCTGCACAACACGCCGAGCGACCGGATCGGCGCGACATCGTTAGCGACGGCTTTGTGCAGGAGCGCATTGCGCCCCCGAGCCAGCGTTGTAGGACGGAGAAACGAAGCAAATGGCGCCCAGCGGGGGACGTTTGGCGCCCACCGGGCGCACTCATCCCCGGGCTCCCATGAGATGCCTTCGCGCCATCCACAGGTTCGCCAGCGCGAACAGCGTCTGGATCTGCGCCGTGTTCTTGGCCAGCCCCCGGTACCGCACCTTGGTGAAGCCGAACTGCCGCTTCAGCACGCGAAACGGGTGCTCCACCTTGGCCCGCACGCTGGCCTTGAGTTGTTCGATTCGCTCGGTGATCGCATCCTGGCGATCCCGCGCGTCGAGCAGCCGCCGCAGCCCCGGGCGCAAGGCCACGTGCCAGGTCGGCCCTCGCGCCTCGGGCCTCTTGTGCACGCCCTGGTAGCCGGCGTCGCCGAAGGCGTTGCGTTCCTCGCCATGCAGCAGTTGTCCGGCCACGTTCAGGTCGTTGACGTTCGCCGGCGTGGCCACCACCGTGTGCACCAGCCCCGAGGCCGCGTCCACCCCGATGTGCGCCTTCATCCCGAAGTACCAGTTGTTGCCCTTGCGGGTCTGCTTCATCTCCGGATCGCGCTCGCCTTCGGCGTTCTTCGTCGAGCTGGGCGCCGCGATCAGCGTCGCGTCCACCACCGTGCCGGTGCGCAGCATCAGGCCCTTGTGCTGCAGCAGATCGGCCACCAGGCGCAGCATGTCGGCCGCCAGTTCGTGGCGCTCCAGCAGGTGGCGAAACCGCAGGATCGTCGTCTCGTCGGGCAACCTCTGCGTCGCACCATCGAGCCGAGCGAACTCCCGGTACAGCGGCACGTCGTGCAGCGCCTCTTCCATCGCCGGGTCGCTCAGCCCGAACCATTGCTGCAGGTAGTGGATGCGCAGCATCGTCTCCAGCGCAAACGGCGGCCGCCCGGTCCTGGCTCGCGGATAGTGCGGCTGCACGATCTCCACCAGCGCCGCCCACGGCACCACGCGGTCCATCTCCTCGAGGAACTCGCGCTTGCGCGTCTTCTTCGTCGACAGGTTCAGGCCAAGTCCGAGCTGCTTCATGTCGGGCATCCTCGCCTGCCTACCTCGCACGGGCAAGCCGGCTTCGCGGGGGCGTTTTGCAGACCTTCCTTAACAGTCCCTCGTACGCCATGCTCGAGCAGATTGGGCGAAGTGCGCTCCCTGTTGCTCGGCCCGGTTTCGGTCTTTCAAGGCCGCAGAAGCTTCACTTGCAATACGCAGGAGCGATCACCGTTAACTCGCTCATGGGGGGCGATATATATGAACGTCTCTATGAGGCCTACGGACAACGCCTGGGCTTGAAATCGGTGGCTGAGCTCAGAGGTGCGTTGAAGCTGTATTGCCCTTGTTACAACACCCTGATGGAGAACTTTGCGGCCAATGATCTCTTCCAAGCGGACCTCACGAGCGTTGGCTACGCGATCGCAATCACGCTGCTGAGGCCTGCGCTCAGCCTGGACTTCTCTATCTGGCTTAACTAGCTATGGCGATGATGTCGAATATCATCCGTTTCTACTGCTATGCCCGTTCTGCCGAGGCTGCTGATTGCGAACCCGATGGGGCACACGCCGTCAACTGAGTTCAAGGTCAGGACGAGGCTACCCTCGACCGATCTTCTCTAGGGTCTCGGCTGGGTCCGCTATCCCAACTTAAATGATTGGCAGAAGGTGAACTACAGGCCCGCGTAGACAGAAGCAACCGCCCCATCATCGGGCTGGGTCTGTGCAGGAAAATCGACTTAACGCCTGGTGTCCGCTGGCTCCAGGTCTACAGCCTCGGGTCAGAAATCGCGCAAGAAATCAGCGCGCAATAGTTGAACTTCAAAGTTGCATGGAGCCTTGGAAATCCAAGCTGGTGCGTGACCCAATTTGCCACGGTGAATTTCTTGGAAAACCTAGATAAATCAATGGATTACGTCTCGCATGGAGGTGCCGAAGTCCCCGTGGTGGCTTTTGCTAGTCTCGGCTGCCCCAAGGCGCTGACCGACTCCGAGCTGATCCTCACCCAGCTCGCCGCCGAGGGCTACCGCACCTCGAAGTCCTTCGCCGGCGCCGACCTCGTCATCGTCAACACCTGCGGCTTCATCGACGACGCCGTCAAGGAGAGCCTGGACACGATCGGCGAGGCGCTGGCCGAGAACGGCCGCGTCATCGTCACCGGCTGCCTCGGTGCGCGCGCCGGCGACGACGGCGGCAACATGGTGCAGCAGGTGCACCCCAAGGTGCTGGCCGTCACCGGCCCGCATGCGACGCAGGAGGTGATGGACGCGGTGCATCGCCACGTGCCCAAGCCGCACGACCCCTTCGTCGACCTCGTGCCCGAGGTGCGCGCCGAGTTCCGCGGCGAAGCCGGCATCAAGCTGACGCCGCGCCATTACGCGTACCTGAAGATCAGCGAAGGCTGCAACCACCGCTGCAGCTTCTGCATCATCCCGACGATGCGCGGCGACCTCGTCTCGCGCCCGGTCGGTGAGGTGCTCGGCGAGGCCAAGGCGCTGTTCGAGAACGGCGTCAAGGAGCTGCTCGTCGTCAGCCAGGACACCGGCGCCTACGGCGTCGACGCCCAGTACCGCACCGGCTTCTGGGACGGCCGCCCGGTGAAGACACGCTTCGCCGACCTCTGCGAGCAGCTGGCCAGGCTGGCCGAGGCGCACGGCGCCTGGGTGCGGCTGCACTACGTCTACCCGTACCCGCACGTCGACGACGTGCTGCCGCTGATGGCCGAAGGGCGCATCCTGCCGTACCTGGACGTGCCGTTCCAGCACGCGCACCCGGATGTGCTGAAGCGCATGAAGCGCCCGGCCAGCGGCGAGCGCAACCTCGAGCGCCTGGCGCGCTGGCGCGAGCTGTGCCCCGAGCTCGTCGTGCGTTCGACCTTCATCGCCGGTTTCCCCGGCGAGACCGAAGCCGAGTTCCAGACGCTGCTGGACTTCGTCGCCGAGGCGCAGATCGACCGCGCCGGCTGCTTCGCCTACTCGCCGGTGGCCGGTGCCCCGGCCAACGAGCTGCCGGGTGCGCTGCCCGACGCGGTGCGCGAGGAACGCCGCGCGCGTTTCATGGAAGTCGCCGAGGCGGTGTCGGTGGCGAAGCTGCAGCGCCGTGTCGGCCAGACGATGCAGGTGCTCGTCGACCACGCGCCGGCGCTGGGCCGCAAGGGCGGCGTCGGCCGGAGTTATGCCGACGCGCCCGAAATCGACGGCACCGTGCGCCTGCTGCCGCCGCAGAAGGCTTCGCGCACGCTGAAGGTCGGCGAGTTCGTGCGCGCGCGCATCGTCGCCGCCGAAGGCCACGACCTCGTCGCGATGGCCCTGTGATCCCCGAAGCTCCATGACCACCAAGCTGATCCACCACCCGTACCGGCCGCCGGCCGGTTTCGACGCGCCGCAGGTCGGCGTGCACAAGGCCTCGACGGTGCTGTTCCCCGACGTCGCGGCGATGCGTGCGCGCGACTGGCGCCACCGCACCGGCTACACCTACGGCCTGCACGGCACGCCGACGACCTTCACGCTGGAAGAGCGCATCGCGACGCTGGAAGGCGGCACGCACTGCGTGCTGGTGCCCAGCGGGCTGGCGGCGATCGCGCTCGTCAACATGGCGCTGTTGAAGTCCGGCGACGAGCTGCTGCTGCCCGACAACGTCTACGGCCCGAGCCGTGAACTGGCGCGGCGCGAGCTCGCCGCCTGGGGCATCACGCACAAGCTCTACGACCCGATGGATCCGGCCTCGCTGGCCGCGGCGATCGGCCCGGCGACGAAACTCGTCTGGCTGGAGGCGCCGGGCTCGGTGACGATGGAGTTCCCGGACCTGCCGGCGCTGGTCGCCGTCTGCCGCGAGCGCGGCGTGACGACGGCGCTGGACAACACCTGGGGCGCCGGCCTCGCGTTCTGCGGCTTCGACCTCGGCATCGACGTCGTCATGCAGGCGCTGACCAAGTACCCCTCGGGCGGCGGCGATGTGCTGATGGGCTCGGTCGTCACGCGTGACGCCGATCTGGCCGAGCGCATCCACATGACGCACGGCCGGCTGGGGCAGGGCGTCGGCGCCAACGACGCCGAGGCGATGCTGCGTTCGCTGCCGTCGCTGTCGCTGCGTTATCACGCCGCCGACGAGGCCGGCCGCGAACTCGCCGCCTGGTGCGCGACGCGCCCCGAGTTCACGCGCGTGCTGCACCCGGCGCTGCCTGGCGCGCCCGGCCACGAGCACTGGAAGACGACGTGCCGCGCCGCCGCCGGGCTGTTCTCGGTCGTCGTCGCGCCGCGTTTCACCAGCGCCCAGGTCGACCGCTTCGTCGACGCGCTGCAGCTGTTCGGCATCGGCTTCTCGTGGGCCGGGCCGATGAGCCTCGTCGTGCCCTACGACCTGAAGCAGATGCGCGCCAAGCCGGCCTACGACGGCACGGTGGTGCGCTTCTCGATCGGGCTGGAAGAGGTGGCCGACCTGAAGGCCGACCTGGAGCAGGCGCTGGCCGCGCTGGCGGCCTGACGCATGGACGCGCCGGCGGTCCTGGCCTGCTGGCGATCGCTGGCCGTTGAGCCCGTCGACGCGACGGTGATGCCCGACGGCTGCCGCGACCTGATCCTGTCCTGCCCCAGCGGCGCGCGGCCGGCCTGGTTCGTCTCCGACCTGCCGACCGGCGCCTACACGGTGCGCAGCGAGGCCGGCGACCGTTTCGTCGGCTTTCGTCTGCGCCCGGCGGCCTGCATCGCCGAAGCGCCGCTGCTCGCCGCGCTGCAATCGCGCCCGGAGCGCGACGAAGCCGAGGCGCTGGCGCTGATCGCCGAGCACGTGCGGCTGGACGCCCGGCTCGACGAGGCGCTGCAGGCGCTGGCCGCGGCTGAAGGTGTGCTGCCGGCGCGGCGCCAGCTCGGTGTCGGCGAGCGCTCGCTGGAGCGCCTGCTGCAGTCGGCGACCGGCCGCCCGCCGCGTTACTGGCACGGCCTGGCGCGTGCCCGGCGCGCCGCACGCGCCTTGCCCACGGGCTGGCCGCTGGCCGACCTGGCCGTGCAACACGGCTACGCCGACCAGGCGCACATGACGCGCGAACTGCGCGCCTGGTTCGGCCTGACACCGGCCGCGCTGCGCCGGCGCGCCGACCTGCTGGCCGTGCTGGCCGAACCCGGTTACGCCTGAGCGGGCTGAGGCGCGATCGGCGTGCAGAGCTCGATCAGGAAACCTTCCGGGTCGGCGACGTAAGCCACGGTCTGGCCCCAGGGCATCTGCCGCGGCTCCTGCATCGGCTTGGCGCCGGCCTCGACGGCACGCTGCATCGCGGCCGGCACGTCGTCGGTCGTCAGCGCGATCTCGAAACACGGCGCCTGGGCGTCGGCACGCTGCGGGTGGTGGCCCATCTCGCGCAGCAACCGGCGCGCCGAGAAGGCCAGCGTCGTGCTGCCGGTGTCGAGTTCGCCGTAGTCGCCGCTCTCGTGCAGAAAGCGCTGCTCGAGGCCGAAGGCGGCGCGGTAGAACGCGAGGCTGCGGGCGACGTCGTCGACGTAGAGGATGGTGTAGGCGAGCTTCATGGTGCGAGGCATGCGGGTCAAAACCCGATGCTGCGCCAAGCCGGCGCCGGCGTCTTGAACGAACCCGACAGCGACCGGGTCAGTCCTTCGCCGGCCCCGACACCTTGTGCCGCATCAGCCGGCCCTTCTCGCGCTCCCAGTCGCGCTTCTTCTCGGTGTCGCGCTTGTCGTGCTGCGCCTTGCCCTTGGCCAGCGCGATCTCGGCCTTCACCAGCCCGCCCTTGAAGTGCAGGTTCAGCGGCACCAGCGTGAAGCCCTTCTGCTCGACCTTGCCGACGAGACGGCGGATCTCGTCCTTCTTCATCAGCAGCTTCTTCGTGCGGTCGGGCTCGGGCAGCACGTGCGTCGACGCCGAGCGCAGCGCGTTGATGCGGCAGCCGATCAGGAACAGCTCGCCGTCGCGGATCAGCACGTAGCCGTCAGTCAGCTGCACCTGGCCGGCGCGGATGGCCTTGATCTCCCAGCCGGACAGCACGATGCCAGCCTCGTACTGCTCGTCGATGTGGTACTCGAAACGGGCGCGGCGGTTTTCTGCGATGTTGGCCATGGAGTCGTCGTGAAGGGGCGGCCCCCTACAATCGAAGCATTGTATGAAGCACGTGAAGAAGTCGGTCCTGCTGTGGTACTCCCCGAGGGAGATGTACGACCTGGTGACGGACGTCCACCACTACCCGCAGTTCCTGCCCTGGTGCGACCGCGCCGACGTGCTGGAGACGCACGACAACGGCGTCACCGCTCGCCTGGGCATGCACTACATGGGGGTGAAGCACGCGTTCACCACCCGCAACGAGAACACGCCGCCCGAGTCGGTGCTGATGAAGCTCGTCGACGGCCCGTTCTCGCTGCTCGAAGGCACCTGGCTCTTCCACCCGCTGGGCGGCGCCGCCGGCACCGAGGCGCGGGCCTGCAAGATCGAGCTCGACCTGCGCTACGCCTTCGCCGGCAAGACGCTCGAAGCCGTCGTCAGCCCGGTCTTCGACCGCGTCGCCAACACGCTGGTCGACTGCTTCGTCAAACGCGCCGAATCGGTCTACGGCGCGCGCTGAGCGCGCCCGGTTCGTGATGCGCGTCGAACTCGTCTACTGCCCGGCGCCGCACGCCACCGACCGCGTCGAGCTGGAGCTGGCCGACGGTGCGACGCTGGCCGACGCGCTGCGCGCCAGCGGCCTGGCCGAACGCCACGGCCTCGCGGCCGAATCACTGGACGCCGGCATCTGGGGCCGCGTGCAGCCGCTGCAGACCGTGCTGCGCGACGGCGACCGCGTCGAGCTGTACCGGCCGCTGACGGTGGACCCGAAGGAAGCGCGCCGCCAGCGATACCGGGGCGCGCGCTGAACCCGCCTTACTCGCAGTCCGAGGCGATGATGCCTTCGGCGCGCCGCGACTCCTCGGCGCGGCCCTTGTCGTCGAGCATCTCGCGTTCGCCCTTCTCGTTGAGCCGTGCGATGCGCTGGCCGCTCTGCAGCCCGGCGAGCTGCGAACGGGCGCGGCGGCAGTTGTCGGCACGCAGCTGGGCGATGCGTTCCTGCTCGGCCTTGGCCTTGGACTGCTGCTCCTGCTCGGCAGCGCGGCGGCGCTGCTCCAGGTCAGGGTCGGCTTTCGGCGGCGCCGACGCGGCACTGGCGGCGGCCGCGGGCGGCGGCGGCACGCGGCGCGCATTGGACGGGCGCTGCAGGATGTCCTTGTCGGCGACCTCGCGCGGCGGCGGCAGGTCGCTGGCCGTGATCTGGCCGTTACGGTCGCGCCAGATCCATTGCGCCTGCGCCGTGCCGACGAGGGCCAGCAGGCAGGCGGCGACGGCGAGCGGGCGCAGCGGCGACAGGCATGACATGTGCATCGGATCAGTGTAGTGCTGCGCGCAGCGGCCGTTTCTGACAAAACCGCCAGCGCTGCGGCCGGTGTCGACTCTTCCCTATAATCCGCTTTTGCGTCTGGAGCTTTCCTCAGCATGCGCCTACTCGGCAAAGCGCTCACCTTCGACGACGTGTTGTCGGTGCCGGCGTACTCCCAGGTGTTGCCCCGCGACACCAGCCTCAAGACCCGTCTCTCCCGCAACATCGCCCTGAACCTGCCGCTCGTCTCGGCAGCGATGGACACGGTGACCGAATCGCGCCTGGCGATCGCCATCGCGCAAGAGGGCGGGATCGGCATCGTCCACAAGAACTTCACGCCCAAGCAGCAGGCGGCGGAAGTGGCACGCGTCAAGCGCTACGAATCGGGCGTTCTGCGCGACCCGATCACGGTGACGCCCGAGACGACGGTGCGCGAGGTGCGCGAGCTGTCACGCCAGCACGGCTTCTCCGGCTTCCCGGTGCTCGAAGGCCCGAAGGTCGTCGGCATCGTCACGAACCGCGACCTGCGCTTCGAGACCCGCCTGGACGCCCCGGTGCGCGAGGTCATGACGCCGCGCGAGCGCCTGGTTTCGGTCGGCGAGGAAGCCTCGCTGGACGAAGCCAAGGAACTGATGCACCGCCACAAGCTGGAGCGCGTGCTGGTCGTCAACGAAGCCTTCGAGCTGCGCGGCCTGATCACGGTGAAGGACATCACCAAGCAGACCGACTTCCCGAACGCCGCCCGTGACAGCCACGGCAAGCTGCGTGTCGGCGCCGCCGTCGGCGTCGGCGAGGGCACCGAGGAACGTGTCGAGCTGCTCGTCAAGGCCGGCGTCGACGTGCTCGTCGTCGACACCGCGCACGGCCACAGCGCCGGCGTCATCGAGCGCGTGCGCTGGGTGAAGAAGAACTTCCCGCAGGTCGATGTCATCGGCGGCAACATCGCCACCGGCGCCGCGGCCACCGCGCTGGTCGAAGCCGGCGCCGACGCCGTCAAGGTCGGCATCGGCCCGGGCTCGATCTGCACGACGCGCATCATCGCCGGCGTCGGCGTGCCGCAGATCACCGCGATCGACAACGTCGCCACCGCGCTGCGCGGCAGCGGCGTGCCGCTGATCGCCGACGGCGGCATCCGCTACTCGGGCGACATCGCCAAGGCCGTCGCCGCCGGCGCCAGCACGGTGATGATGGGCGGCATGTTCGCCGGCACCGAGGAAGCGCCGGGCGAGGTCATCCTCTACCAGGGCCGCAGCTACAAGAGCTACCGCGGCATGGGCTCGATCGGGGCGATGAAGGCCGGTTCCGCCGACCGCTACTTCCAGGAGAACGACGAGTCCGCGAACCCCAACGCCGACAAGCTCGTGCCGGAAGGCATCGAAGGCCGCGTGCCGTACAAGGGTTCGATGCTGTCCATCGTCTACCAGATGGCCGGCGGCCTGCGCGCCTCGATGGGCTACTGCGGCTGCGCGACGATCGAGGACATGCGCAGCAAGGCCGAGTTCGTCGAGATCACCGCCGCCGGCATTCGTGAGAGCCACGTGCACGACGTGCAGATCACGAAGGAAGCGCCGAACTACCGCATGGAGTGAGCGGCTTGGAGACGTCCCCCGCGCCGGTGCATCCCGGCGGCCGGCCGGCAGCGATGCGTTTCATCATGCTGGTCGTGCTCATCGACATGCTGGCGGTGGGCGTCATCTCGCCGGTGCTGCCGGCGCTGGTCGGTGTCTTCACCGCCAGCCCGGCCGAGCAGACCTACTGGTACGGCGTCGTCGCGTTCTCGTACGCGGTGGCGTCGTTCATCGGCGCGCCGATCCTCGGTGCGCTGTCCGACCGCTACGGCCGTCGCCCGGTGCTGCTGCTGGGCTTCTGCGGCCTGGCCTTCAACTTCTTCGTCACCGCGCTGTCCACCTCGGTGTGGATGCTGGTCGCGTCGCGCATCGTCGGCGGCGCGATGCAGGCCAACGCGGCGGTGGCCAACGCCTACGTCGCCGACATCACGCCGCCGCAGGAGCGCGCCAAGCGCTTCGGCATGCTGGGCGCGATGTTCGGCATCGGCTTCATCCTCGGGCCGGTGATCGGCGGCGTTCTGGGCGGCATCGACCCGCACCTGCCGTTCTTCGTCGCCGGCACGCTGGCGCTGATCAACCTGGCCTACGGCTACTTCGTGCTGCCCGAGTCGCTGCCGCTGGAGCGCCGCCGCGCCTTCGCGTGGAAGCGTGCCAACCCGTTCTCGGCGCTGAAGGAACTCGCCCAGCTCAAGGGCGTCGGCGCGCTCGTCGTCGTGCTGGCCTGCGCCGCGCTGGCGCAGTTCTCGCTGTACACGACCTGGGTGCTCTACACGACCTTCAAGTTCGGCTGGGGGCCGTCGCAGAACGGCTGGTCGCTGTTCGCGATCGGCGTCGTCTCGGCGATCGTGCAGGGTGGGCTGCTCGGCCGGCTGCTCAAGCACTACGGCGCGCAGCGCCTGGCGGTGATGGGGCTGCTGTCGTCGACGCTGGCCTTCATCGCCTTCGGCCTCGTCACCGAGGGCTGGATGATGTACGTCGTCATCGCCGCCAACATCCTGGGCAACACGATCACCGCGGCGCTGCAGGGCCTGGTGTCGGGTGCCGCGCACCACGACAACCAGGGCCAGACGATGGGCTCGGTGAGTTCGCTCAACAGCCTGATGGCCGTCGTCGCGCCGACGCTGGCCGCGCCGCTGCTGGGCCTGGTGTCGCACCTGCCGCACGGCGACTGGCGCATCGGCACGCCGATGTTCTTCTCGGCGGCGCTGCAGGCCCTGGCGCTGGCCTTCGCGATCGCCCATTTCCGCAAACAACGCCGAGCGCGGCTGGCCACCAACGCCGCGTGACCGCCTCCCGCCTGCTTCGCCGCCACGTCCTGCCGGACGCGGTGCGCGCGGCGGGCCTTCTTCGCTTCAGAGCCCGACGATGCACGACAAGATCCTCATCCTCGACTTCGGTTCGCAGGTCACCCAGCTGATCGCACGTCGCGTGCGCGAGGCGCACGTCTACTGCGAGATCCACCCGAACGACGTCTCCGACGCCTTCGTGCGCGAGTTCGCGCCCAAGGCGATCATCCTGTCGGGCAGCCACGCCAGCACCTACGAAGCCGAGGACCTGCGCGCGCCGCAGGCGGTGTGGGACCTGGGCGTGCCGGTGCTGGGCATCTGCTACGGCATGCAGACGATGGCCGCGCAGCTGGGCGGCGCAGTCGAAGGCGGCAAGACGCGCGAGTTCGGCTACGCCGAGGTTCGCGCCCACGGCCGCACCAAGCTGCTGGCCGGCCTCCAGGACTTCGCCACGCCCGAAGGCCACGGCATGCTGAAGGTCTGGATGAGCCACGGCGACAAGGTCACCGCGCTGCCGCCGGGCTTCAAGCTGATGGCCAGCACGCCGAGCTGCCCGATCGCCGGCATGGCCGACGAGGAACGCGGCTACTACGCCGTGCAGTTCCACCCCGAAGTGACGCACACCGTGCAGGGCCGCGCGCTGCTCGAACGTTTCGTGCTGCAGATCGCCGGCGCGAAGCCCGACTGGGTGATGCGCGACCACGTCGAAGAAGCCGTGGCCCGCATCCGCGAGCAGGTCGGCGACGAGGAAGTCATCCTCGGCCTGTCCGGCGGCGTCGACTCCAGCGTCGCCGCGGCGCTGATCCACCGCGCCATCGGCGACCAGCTGACCTGCGTCTTCGTCGACCACGGCCTGCTGCGGCTGAACGAAGGCGACATGGTGATGGACATGTTCGCCGGCAAGCTGCATGCGCGTGTGATCCGCGTCGACGCCAGCGAGCTGTTCCTCGGCGAACTGGCCGGCGTGGCCGACCCCGAGGCCAAGCGCAAGATCATCGGCCGCCTGTTCGTCGACGTCTTCAAGGCCGAGGCCGCCAAGCTGAAGGCCGGCACGGCCGGCCACAAGGGCGCCACCTTCCTCGCCCAGGGCACGATCTACCCCGACGTCATCGAGTCGGGCGGCGCCAAGACGAAGAAGGCGACGACGATCAAGAGCCACCACAACGTCGGCGGCCTGCCCGAGCAGCTGGGCCTGAAGCTGCTGGAGCCGCTGCGCGACCTGTTCAAGGACGAGGTGCGCGAGCTGGGCGTGGCACTCGGCCTGCCGCACGAGATGGTCTACCGCCATCCGTTCCCGGGCCCGGGCCTGGGCGTGCGCATCCTCGGCGAGGTGAAGAAGGAATACGCCGACCTGCTGCGCCGCGCCGACGCGATCTTCATCGAGGAACTGCGCAACTTCCGCGACGAAGCCAGCGGCAAGACCTGGTACGACCTGACCAGCCAGGCCTTCACCGTCTTCCTGCCGGTCAAGAGCGTCGGCGTGATGGGCGACGGCCGCACCTACGACTACGTCGTCGCGCTGCGCGCCGTGCAGACCAGCGACTTCATGACCGCCGACTGGGCCGAGCTGCCGTACGCGCTGCTGAAGAAGGTCTCCGGCCGGATCATCAACGAGGTCCGCGGCATCAACCGCGTCACCTACGACGTCAGCAGCAAGCCGCCGGCGACGATCGAGTGGGAGTGAGCCAGACTCCGGTAGTCGAGCCCAGGCGCGTGTCGCCAGGCTGGATGGTCCGTCTCGCGCGCGGCGATGGCGCCGCCGCGGGCTCTCGCTAGCAAGGGCCTGATTCGCGGGCTGCGCCGGGAGCGTGGCATGCCATGAGGGCGAGGGGCGCACCGCGCCCGTGTATGCGGAGACCCGATGCCCCCGACGACCTTTCAAGACCGCATGCGTGCTGCCGCCCAGCTCACGCGTGCGGGAGACCTTCATGGCGCGACCGCGCTGATCCAGCGTGCGCTCGCCGACCGGACGCCGGTGCACGAGGCCCGGCCGACACCGACGCCGTCGCCGGCGTCAGCCTGGCGCCTGCCGGGGCCGCGGCCCGCGGGGCAGGTGCTGCGCGGGCGGCACACCGCGGCCGGCCTGACGCGCGAGTACCGGCTGTTCGTGCCCGCGCCGCGCACCGACCGGGCGCCGGGGCTCGTCGTGATGCTGCACGGCTGCACCCAGGACGCCGACGACTTCGCGGCCGGCACCGGCATGGACGCCCTGGCCGCCGAGCAGGGCCTGTGCGTGCTGTACCCGTCGCAGTCGACGAAGGCCAACCCCAACGGCTGCTGGAACTGGTTCAAGCACGGGCACCAGGGGCGTGGCCGTGGTGAACCCGCCTTGCTCGCATCGCTGACGTCCGAGATCGCCGGACAACAGGCCGTCGACCCGGGCCGTGTCTATGTCGCCGGCCTGTCGGCCGGCGGCGCGATGGCTCTCGTGCTCGGGGAGAGCTATCCGGAGACCTTCGCCGCCATCGGCGTGCATTCCGGGCTGCCGCGTGGCAGCGCCAACGACGTGCCGAGTGCCTTGCGGGCGATGAACCAGGGGCCCGGGCCCGGCGTGCAGGAAGGCGTGCTGCCGACGATCGTGTTCCACGGCGATGCCGACACGACGGTGCATCCACGCAATGGCCAGGCGGTGGCCAGCCGTCGGGACACGACGCTGTCGGGGCGGCAAGCCATCCCATCCGACGCCGGCGGCCGCAGCTGCACGCTCACCGTCTACCAGGACCCGCAGGGCCGCGTCGTGGCCGAACACTGGCTGGTGCACGGCGCCGGGCACGCCTGGTCGGGCGGCCAACCCGGCGGCAGCCACGTCGACCCCCGCGGCCCCGACGCTTCGCGCGAGATGGTGCGCTTCTTCCTGGCCCATGCGCGGCCCGACCGCGGAAGCTGAGATCCGCCGGCCGGGCCAGGGTTACGGCGCCGGCTGGGCCGCGATCTCGTCGCGCATGATCTGGTAGAGGATGCGCGCGCTGAGCTTCAGGTCCTCGATCGGCGCACCTTCGTCGATGCCGTGGAAGTTGATCGGCGGGCCGAAGCCCAGCGTGAACAGCGCGCCGCCGGCCACCAGGTTGAGCTGCCCTTTCGCGTCGGTGCCGCCGCCGATGGCGGCCAGCGGCATCGCCGTGCCGGTCGCGCGCTGGTAGGCGCTGGCAATGCGCTGGAAGCGCGGGCTCTGCGGGTCGCGCACGTCGGGCGAGGCCGCGGTTGAGGTGCTCACCGTGACGGCCGTGCCCGGCTCGTCCTGCTGAAACCGGCTCACCAGCTGCGCGAAGACATCGGCAAAGATGCTGCCGCCCGGCAGCTGCCCTTCGCTCGTGCCGTCCCAGGCCGTGGCGTGATGGCCGAGCGCATAGCGGATGTCGATGCGCAGCGACACGTCCTGCGGGCCCGTCGTCACGCGGGTCAGCGCGTAGGTCGTGCCGTTGCCTTGCTCGAAGACCTGATCGTGGCGTTCGAGCAGGTCGGGGTGCTTCTCGCCGAACACCGTCGTGCCCCAGCCCCAGGCCATGAACTGCAGCAATCGCGTCACGCCGTTGGGCACCAGCGTGCCGTCGTCGGCGAGATGGGCGAGGAAGTTCGACAGCGAGACCACCGGGTTCGCGCCTTGCGCGCGGTTCTCCTCGGGCACCGAACCGTGCTGCGCGCCGATGACCGCCGCCGTGAGCACGACCGCGTTCCCGTCGCGCGACACCTGCAGCGGCGCGCGTCGGTACTCGGGATCGTCGAAGCCGTACTGCTGATAAAGGGCGGCGATGCCGGCGGCCAGGGTGTCGAGCGCGGCCGGGTTGTTGCCGTTGATGCGCGCCGTCACCGTGTCGGGGATCTGGTTGGTGGCGCCCGGCGCGCTGTCGAAGGCCTCGACGTACATCCCGCTGGCCGGCGGCGCGCCGAGCGGCACGCTGAAGACCGGGCGCTCGATGCCCTTCTCGGCGCGCACCGTCCAGACGGCGTCGAAGACGATGCCGAAGTCCGGCACGCCGAATTCCTCGAAGTAGTAGGCCGTCGAGAAGTCGGTCTCCTCCGAGGTGTCGAAGATCAGCTCGACCGTCACGCCGTCGAGCGAGTTGCTGCCGTCGTAGAGCTTGGCCAGTGCCCGCAGCACGGTGAAGCCGATGATCGACGGGCCTTTGTCGTCGACCGCGCCGCGGCCGACGAGGAAGGGCTGCGACGCGCCGCGGTAGTCGCGGTTCTCGGTGCGCGGCTCGAAGGGCCGCCAGTCGGCATTGCCGGGCGGCACCGTGTCCAGGTGGGTCAGGATCGCGATCTTCTTCGGCCCGTTGCCCAGGCGGAAGCCGAATACCCATTGCGTCTGCGTCGGGCCGTCTCGGCGCCACTCGAACGGCACGAGCTTCAGCGTGCGCTGGTCCTGGTTGAACTGCTCGGCCAGACCCGTCAGGTAGTCGCGTGCGAGCGTCAGGTTGTCGACGATGCGCTGCTCGCTGTCGGCCTCGTCGGTCCGGTAGGTCTGCAGCGTGACGAGATGGCTGGTCTCGGGCACGAACTGCTGGGCCATCGTGCGGTCGAGATACGAACGGCCGTCGTCGCCCGAGTCGCTGCAGCCGAGGAAGAACACGACGACGGCCACCGCCCAGCCCGCCGGACGCAAGAGCTTGAGATTCATCTGCCGATCCCCCGGAAGTGGCCAGCGCGCAGGGCTTGCCGTGCCGAGGCCGGGCAAGGCCGGCTCCTGAACGGCTCTAACGCGGGAGACGACTTGGGGAGGCGCGGCTTGCGGGCCTAGGGCCTGGCGCCCGTCGGCTGGCGCGGCGCCGCGCACTGCAGGCTCAGCAGACGCTGCGGATAGTCGATCGTGACGACGCAGTCCTGCAGGAAGGCGTTGCCGATGCGCAGGTCCCAGCGTTCGTCGTCGTGGCCCGAGCCGGGGGCGTAGAGCACGGCCGGCACGTGCTGCGCCGCCACCGCGCCGACACGCACGTCTTGCAGCTCGGTGCGCCGGTGCGTGGCCGCGCCGTTGATGCCGGCCGAAGTGGCCGGCGGCAGCGAGTCGAAACGTTCGGCCAGCCCCAGCGCCGCGGTGGCGCGTGGCGTCAGCTGCAGGCTGGCGTTGGAGCCGGTGTCGAGGTTGGCGACCAGCCGATGGCCGTCGACCATCACGCCGTCGATCAGGATCTCGTCCTCGTCGCGAAACGGCAGCGCGCCGGCACGCAGCTCGGGCGGCAGGCCCGGCAGGAAGCGGATGCGGCGCTGCGGATAGTCGAACTGCACGACCCGCCCCGCGAGCAGGCTGGTGCCCAGCACCGCGCGGATCGGGCGGTGCAGCGTGTCACGAACCTGGGACAGGTCCAGCGCCAGCGCCTCGACGTCGCGCGCCTGCAGCGCGCCGATGCCGACCTGCGGGATGCGCGTCTCGCGCGCCGGGTTGCGGCCGGCGCCGCCGCCGGCCACGTCCTCGGCCGGGCCCGACATCACCAGCCCCAGTTCACGCGCCGTCGCGGTGTCGATGCCCGACGGGTTCACGCCCGTGTCCAGCAGCACCTCGTACGGCCCGCGACCGGCCAGCGTGGCCTGCACGATGACGCTGCGTTCGTGGAAGGCAAAGGGCACGTCGGCGATCGCCGGCTGGGCCAGCGCCGGGGCGGCGGCCAGCAGGCCGGCCAGCCACAGCGCGGCGCGCCAGGGTGGGGTGGTCTTGCGCATGCGGGAGGGCAAGCAAGTTCTTCGCCGAAGGCTTGGGGGCTGCTTGGCGAGCGACGCTGCTTGCCGGCCTTTGTACGGTCGTGTAGTTCGCCGCGATGGCCCCAATGCGGAACATCGGTCGGCGTGTCGCGCTCGGCGTTCAAGACGATCTGAGGCGCTTGTGCGCGGCAGCTCGATGGACGGCTATCGACCCGCAGTTGCTCTCATATCGGTCACCTCTGGACGGGAGCAGGTCACCGGAGCCATCGCGTGTTTACTCAGTGGGAAGTCCCTTTAGAAGGGTTGGTTGCTCGCTGATAGGCCTATCGGACCGGGCGTACCGGCAGCGAACCATATCGCAACCCGTTGCTCGCTGCGGTCTCTGGAAGATAAAAGACGTCGACTCACGGCCTGCGGCGTACAAGGCTCTTGATCCAGGACATTGCGCTCTCCACCACCCAGGTCGTTTGCTCTCTGCCTAATGCCAATGGCTGCGCGTTGCCGGAGCCATGGCCGAGCGGGTTACGAATATCTCGGAATAGGAACTTGAGGGCATCTGCTTCCCATGCTTCTATGTATCGGCCGAGCTTCAACGATACAAGGTTGTCCACAAAGTCGGCCGCTCCCTTCTCCGTGCCTCTCGTTCGCCCCAGATCATCGGAGAGAATCTTGAGCACGCTTTCCACGGCTTTTAGTGCATGGAAGGCTGCATCTGGATTTCCAGAGTCACGGCGATCAAGCGCTTCCTTTATGTCCGAGTCAACGTTTGTGTACTTTGGATCCGAAACCAGGGTCCAGAACGGTCTTTCAATCTCTTTTGTGGTTATTCCATCGTCAATGCGTTGAATTAGACCATTGTGGTACTCAAAAGGCAGGTCCGCCTCTTTGAATCTTTCATTTAGCTCGGCGATTCCGGCCATGGTTGCAAGAAGAGCCTCTTCGACTGCGTTCTTTGGCGGAGAAGTGCGCTTCCGTAGCAGCGTCCACCACGACGCCACGTCATTCTTAGGCGCATACTCCCGCAGCATCGCTTCCGCCTCCCGAAAAAGCAACTCCAACAAGCTCAATCTGAGTTTGATGAAGCTGTCGGGGTCGCCGTGGGCGTCGTTCCAAAGGTCGTACTGCTCCCCAAGAAATTCCATCGCCCGCTGCTCTGCCGTAGGTCGACGACCGAGCGATATTGCACCGAGTTCCCTGGCAAGGCGCCTCTCGGGAACTTCGAATAGTCTCGCGCGATTTGGCATCTTCGCTGCGATGTCATCGAACAGAACCAGTGCCGCCTGTCTCACGAGCAGCGCAAGCGGGTACGGTACCTGATCATGAAGCCAACGCTCGGGGTGCCGCTTAAGTAGGAGGTCGGTGATCAGAGGTGCTCCCCTTGATGTCTAACAAGCTGGTTAACCAGTTTTGCATTCTTCATGCCATGTTGTCCGCATATCGGGCGTGCGGATCTATGTCTGCAACAGGCGCTCTCCGTAGGCAAGAGTCTGCGATCGGCCATGAACAGATAGATCCAACCGATCAGTCATGTGCCCGGTAATCGGTTCTTCAACAGCCTGCCAACGTAGAGGTGAGCGGCAAGTTGCGGCGAGGTTCCGCGAGGTGCAGGATTTTCAAGGGTGCCTCGCGGTGCTTTGCGAACGATTCCAAGTGGACACACCTGTTCGGCCGCATCGGCACTTCATTTGCTTTGTTCAATCCTTCGCATGTCTTCCAGTTGCGCGCGCAGATTATCGCGGCTATAGAGCTTGAACTGGACTCGCTGCCCCGAATGCCTGCAGTCTAGAAAGAGTGGCTGCCGCTCGGCGCCGATCCACTCAACCACAGTGTTCACCAGCTCGCCGAGACGCAGCAATGCGGTAGCCGCAAGATCCACGAGTTCCTGATCGAAGGGTTCAAGCTTCCAAACTCGATGCACGCACGGCAACGAGTCATCGTCATCCGCAAGAATTCCTAGGAAGTCGAGGGCATCTGGGCGACGCATGTAGTATAGATATCTGTGCATCGCATGGTCGCTATCCTCCATCGGGTCCAGCGGAAATGACAGGCCAAGTTTGAATCCTCTTCCTTCGGTGACGCCGAGGCCTCCGTGGCTGTTCGGAATCAACATTCCGCGGTGCACGATGATGTCTCTCTGTGCGCCCAAATGGCGAATGAGAGGGTCGGTGTTCAGTTGATCACGTCTGGCCGAAAACCACTTGCTAAAGCCCGTCTGGTTTTGGAGGGCCATCTGAATCAGTAGCGGAACCTCCTTGAGTGACTTCAGATAGGCATTCAGATGCCACCTCAGCGGATCGGAGTAGTGGTAGTAATCCTCCAAGCCGTGAATCCAGAAGTGCGCCTCGCGAAACCTGTCGAGCGCCGGTTCGATGCGTGCGAGAAGTTCTTCGTGCGACGGCATGTCTTAAGCGCCGCCTAAAGAATGAAAGGGACATCCCCATAGCGCCCCACCCACCGAGGTTATCCCTCAGGCAAGGACGGCCGCCCGGTACGACGATGGGGTTGCGAAATCTCATCCTCCACCCGGCTGACGCAAGGAGATGTCCATGACGATTCTGTTTCTCGGCATCGATCTGGCCAAGAACGTGTTTGCCCTGCACGGTGTCGACGAGCGCGGCAAACCTGCGCTGGTGCGTCCGGCCGTGCGCCGCGACCAGTTGCTCGAAGCGGTGGCCAAGCTGCCGCCGTGCACCATCGGCATGGAAGCCTGCTCGGGCGCGCATCACTGGGCGCGCCGTTTCCAGGAGTTCGGCCACACGGTACGGCTGATGGCGCCCAAGTTCGTCGTGCCCTACCGCATGAGCGGGCGCCGCGGCAAGAACGACGCGGCCGACGCCGCCGCGATCTGCGAAGCGCTGCAGCGCCCGGCGATGCGCTTCGTGCCGGTCAAGTCGACGCAGGCGCAGTCGCGCCTGGCCGTGCACACGGCACGCCAAGGCTGGGTGAGCGCGCGCACGGCCGTCATCAACCGCCTGCGCGGCGTGCTCAGCGAGTTCGGCATCGTGCTGCCGCTCAAGGCCGCCACGGTGCGCAGCCGCGCCGGCGAGCAGCTCGACACCGTGCCCGGCTGGGTGCAGACCGTGTGCCGCGACCTGCTGGCCGAACTGCAGCGCCTGGACGAGCGCGTGGCCGCGTACGACGAGCACATCCGGCTGATGGCCCAGGCCGACGACCGCGCCCGCGCTCTCATGGTCATGCCCGGCATCGGCCCGACCACCGCCAGCGCGCTGCTGGCGAGCATCGGCTACGGCCACGACTTCGCCAACGGCCGCCAGCTCGCCGCCTGGATGGGCCTGGCGCCCGGCCAGTACAGCTCGGGCGGCAAGAACCGACTCGGGCGCATCACCAAGGCCGGCGACGCCTATCTGCGCACGCTGTTCATCATGGGCGCGCGCGCCGTGCTGGCCGCCGCAGCCAACAAGCACGACCGGCTGAGCCGCTGGGCCACCGCGCTGGCCGAGCGCCGCGGCTACTGGAAGGCCGTGGTCGCCATCGCCGCCAAGAACGTGCGCATGGCCTGGGCGATGCTCGCCAAGGGCGAAGAGTTCAAGCCCATGGCCTGAACACGAGCCCCGCCGCTCAAGCCAACCGCCAGCTTCATCGGAGAAAGGCGACCTCGAATCCGTTTCTGCCACCGCGTGACGCCTGCGTTGATGGATCAAGGTTGGACCTGCGCGGGGAGTGCTCGGCTATAACACGGCGGCGCCAGACATGGCGACCGCGGCTAACGAATGGAGCCCCCGCGCGCGTCTTTCATCAGGGCCCGCAGCATCGAACGCTGCATCAAAGGCCGGTTGTAGTTGTGCAGTCCGCACCTTGGTTCCTTTGCCGTCAGGCGATGCAATGGCAGCACATCGTCGAAGTGCCTTGATGAATCGATGATCGATTCATCAAGGACTCTATTTTCTTGACAGGTAGGGATGCCCTTGTAGAAGCTGTAGAAAAGTGGTAGGATGCAGTCTTGCGAGCCGCACTCATTCCCGGCGGTCCGGCGATGAAGCGCGTCAATCTAAAGTTCCGGGTGGCCGGCACGCGTTGCAATCCGATCCCCAATCTAGACGCCGTCATTATCCGACTGGGGCTTTGCTCGCGATGTCCATGCCTTCTTGGCGGCGGCAGATCGCTTCTTAGCAATGGAGTTCTTCCTTCGCGTGGCCGCAGCTTTGGGCGCCGCGTCCTTCATGCGAAGACCCCAGTCCGGCTGCGCGCGCTTGTCTCGGAGTTCGACCACCATCGCCTGGGAAAACAATCCGATATCAAGCATCTTGTGGCAATTGGGGCACAGCAAAACGAGGTTCGCTGCATGATTGTTGGATCGCTGTTGATCCAAATGTGCTACTTCAAGTACAGCTTCAACGCCAAAACCACATACAACGCAGAGGAGTGGCGCACCTGCCGGCAGTAGAGCGCGGTAGTGTTTGATTGCTGCCTTGCGATACGTGGAGCGATAAGACGGCTCCTCCGGCTGCGTCTGGACCTCGGTCTCTTCTGGCATGGCAAAACTCCTCCCCCCGAGATTAGCGGACGAGGACACGCGCAGGCGCGTGGGATGTCGGAAAGCAACACCTTGCAACTCGGGGTACGCACCAACGCGCCTCGGCGGGTCGCTCCTCGTTAAGTGCCCCCTCCAAGCGGGCATCCGTGAGAGTCCGGATTTGGCGGGATGCAGCCTCCGAGACTGGGCTGGTTAGCGGCCGCACCGCTCTGGTGAGCCGCCCTCGTTTGCGCCGCCGCGCCGGAAACCTCCTGACCAGTCCGCCGCGCGTCCCCCTGCCCATTTCTGCAGCAATCCAGCGGAACTCCCCGCCGGACAAGGACTTGCGCGCTGCACCCTCGGTTTATCCACAGGGATGTCCCGTCCCCGCGGGGACAAGCCCTCGGACACGCGCGGCTCTGACCGTGTCCGGCCCGACGCTTAGCCAGCACCGCAGCGCAACCGAGAGCCGTCCCCCGTACAGTCGTCGTCGCTCGAGAACCCAAAACACAGGAGACATCCCATGCCCGATCTCACCCTCGACCGCCGCCGCCTGCTGCAGCTCGGCGCCGCCGCCGGCTTGCTGACGTCGCGTGTCGCCTTCGCGGCCGATGCCTGGCCCAACCGGGCCATCCGCTTCGTCGTGCCCTTTGCGCCCGGCGGCAGCAGCGAGATCGTGGCGCGTACCACGGCGCTGGAGCTCGGCAAGGCGCTGGGGCAGTCGGTCTACGTCGACAACAAGCCCGGTGCCGCCGGCAACGTGGCGATGCAGGAGGTGGCGCGTGCCGACGACCAGCACACGATCATCCTGGGCCACATCGGCACGCTGGCGGTCAACCCGTACATCTTCCCCAAGCTGCCGTACGACCCGGTCAAGGACTTCCGGCCGATCTCGCTGCTGGCCAAGGTGCCCAGCCTGTACCTCGTGCGGCCGGATCTGCCGGTCAAGGACCTGAAGGAGTTCATCGCCTTCGCCAAGAAGAACCCGGGCAAGCTGAACTACGGCTCGGCCGGCAACGGCAGCGCGGGCCATCTGGCGATGGAGTACCTGAAGATGGTCAGCGAGACCTTCATGCTGCACGTGCCCTACCGCGGCACCGGGCCGCAGCTGACCGACCTGCTGGCCGGGCGCCTGGACGCGGCCTCGGTCGGCGCGCCGGCGGTGCTGCAGTTCATCAAGACCGGCAAGCTGCGCTGCATCGCCACCGGCACCACGCAGCGCATCCCGCAGCTGCCCGACGTGCCGACGGTCGCCGAGCAGGGCTACCCGGGCTTCGAGATGACGCAGTGGTACGGCATCCTCGCGCCGGCCTCGCTGCCGCAGGCGGCGGCCGACAAGCTCGCCGCCGCGTCGGCTTCGGCGGTCCGGCAGCCGGGCTCCACCGAGAAGCTCAGCGCCGAGGCGGCCATCGGCGTCGGCGGCACGCCGGCCGACTTCGCCAAGTTCATCGCCAGCGAGCAGCAGCGCTGGAAGCTGGTCGTGGCCCGGGCCAAGATCAAGCCGGACTGAGCGCCGCGGCGCCCGCCGGGCGGCCCCCGACCCTCGTCACGGGCCGTCTTCATCCCGTCACGAACGCTTTGTAAATTGATTCATGTCTAGTCTGACCGAGCCTTTGGGCAGTCCACATGAAAGCAGAGCGTTCCTCGATGAACACGACCCTGGTGTGCCGCCGCAGCCTGATCCGTGCCATGGCCGGCGCCCCTTTGCTGCCGCTGGCGGCGTCGATGTCGGCCGCCGGCCTGCTGACCGCCTGCGGCGGTGACGACAGCGACGACGGCCCGGCCTTCGTCAGCGCCAGCTTCACCAGCATGGCCGCGCCCAGCCTGGCCAAGCCGGCCGACATGGCGACCACCTACACGGCCTCGACGCTGGTCGCCACCTACGACGACAAGAGCACGCGCAGCTTCACGCTGGCCTACCAGCCGTTCTTCATGACCGGCACCGCGGTGCCCGACGGCAAGGGCGGCACCGTCATCGCCGGCGGCTACTACGACATCCACAACCAGCCGATCGTCGACAACTCGGTGTCCGGCGCGCAGCGCCAGTTCTTCTCGGACTGCCCGGACGGCTCGTCGCTGCTGACGGTGGACGGCGCCAGCGTCGCCGGCGTCACCGGCAACACGGTCTTCGCGGTCGTGCAGTTCGAGTACACGACGCGCAACCAGGCCTTGAGCTCGATGTACGGCCAGCTGCCGTCGCCGATCGCCGTGCTGACGCTGGACCAGGACAAGTCCACCGGCAAGCTGAAGCTGGTGAAGTACCACAACGTCGACACCTCGGGCGTCAAGGGCCTGTGGATCACCTGCGGCGCCAGCCTGTCGCCCTGGGGCACGCACCTGTCGTCCGAAGAGTACGAACCCGACGCCTTCGACCAGGGCGCGCTGGGCCAGTCGCTGGCCGTGCTGAAGGGCTTCAGCCAGAACCTGTACGGCGACGCCAACACCGCCAACCCGTACGACTACGGCCACATGCCCGAGGTGACGGTCAACAAGGACGGCACCGGCACGATCACGAAGCACTACTGCCTGGGCCGCATCTCGCACGAGCTGATCCAGGTGATGCCCGACCAGCGCACCGCGCTGATGGGCGACGACGCCACCAACGGCGGCCTGTTCATGTTCGTCGCCGACAAGGCCAAGGACCTGTCCTCGGGCACGCTGTACGTCGCCAAGTACACCAGCGCGCTGAACGCCACCGCCACGGGCACGATCAGCTGGATCAAGCTGGGCTCGGCCACCAGCGCCGAGATCAAGGCCCTGGTCGACGGCGGCATCAAGGCCACCGACATCATGGAGTCGCTGACTGCCGACCCGGGCGACACGAGCTACACCAAGATCGTGCTCAACAAGAAGAGCCTGTGGGTCAAGGTCAAGCCGGGCATGGAGAAGGCCGCGGCCTTCCTGGAAACGCACCGCTACGCCGCGCTGATGGGCGGCAGCCTGTCGTTCACGAAGATGGAAGGCACGACGGTCAACGTCAAGGACAAGAAGGCCTACTCGGCGATCTCGGCGATCAAGGACTCGATGGTCACCGGCAAGTCGGGCAACGTGCCGGCGCTGAACGTCGGCTTCGCCTCGGCGATCAACGCCGGCGGCGTGCTCGAGCACACGCTGGGCGGCGGCCTGAAGGACAGCGCGGGCGCCGCGATCGACAGCGAATGGGTGCCGGCTTCGTCCAAGTTCATCCTGCTCGGCGAAGACCTGTCGACGGCCGATTCGCTGGGCAACCTGGCCAACGCCGACAAGATCGCCAACCCGGACAACCTGAAGTTCTCGGAAGAGATGCGCACGCTGTTCATCGGCGAAGACAGCGGCATGCACGTCGACAACTTCCTGTGGGCCTACAACGTCGACTCGGGCACGCTGAGCCGCGTGCTGTCGGCGCCGTCGGGTGCCGAATCGACCGGCCTGCACGCCGTCGACAGCATCAACGGCTTCACCTACGTCATGAGCAACTTCCAGCACGCCGGCGACTGGGAGTCCCCGCTGCACGACATCGTCAAGCCGACGCTGGACCCGCTGATCCGCGCCAATTACGAAGACCGTTTCGGCGCCTCGGTCGGCTACCTGACGGCGACCAGCGCGCAGATCAAGCTGGCGTCCTGAGCCAGGCATGACCGGGCTCCCGGCCCGGTGAAAGCGGCGGCATCGCGGCCCCCCAAGGGCTGGCGGCCGCCGCTTTTGCCTTCGGGGGGCCGGGACGGTGGACAATCGGGCCCATGGACCTTCATGTGCCGATCACCCTGACCGACGAACTCGCCGACGAGGTCGTCACCGCCAGCGCCCGACTCAATCTCGCCAGTGGCGAGATCGTGCGCATCGAATACGACGACTGGGACGTCGGTTCCCAGGGCTTCCCCTGGGAGCGCGACGACTACGAGTTCACCAGCGGCACCTTGTCGAACGCCGGCAAGGACGTCGAGTTCGGCGTCACCGTCAACCGCACCAGCGGCCAGTACTCGGTGAGCGCCGACGAGCTTCTCGAGATCAAGGTCAAGGCCGCGCAGCTGTTCGCCGGCATCAGCGGCTCGGAGCTGGCCTCCGGCGCGCACGGCCGCAACGGCCGCCCCCACTGACCTTCTCCGACCGGGGCGCGACGCCGGGACGGCGGCCGCGCCCGCCGGCCGGCCGCCTGGCCGGCCCGCTCAGGCCTGCATCGTGGCCGAGAGCTTGAACACCGAGACCACCTCCACCAGCTGCTGGGCCTTCATCTTCAGGCTCTCGGCGGCGGCGGCGCTTTCTTCCACCAGCGCGGCGTTCTGCTGCGTCGCCTGGTCCATCTGACCGACGGCGCTGCTGACCTGCTGCACGCCGCTGCTCTGCTCGACGGTGGCCGCGGTGATCTCCGAGACGATGTCGCTGACGCGGCGCACCGAGGCGACGATGTCCTGCATCGTCTGGCCGGCCTTGTCGACCAGCGCGCTGCCTTGCTCGACCTGCTCGACGTTGCTCGTGATCAGCGACTTGATCTCGCGCGCCGCCTCGGCGCTGCGCTGGGCCAGCGAGCGCACCTCGCCGGCGACGACGGCAAAGCCGCGGCCCTGCTCACCGGCACGCGCCGCCTCGACGGCGGCGTTCAGCGCCAGGATGTTGGTCTGGAAGGCGATGCCGTCGATGACGCCGATGATGTCGCCGATCTTGCGGCTGGAGCCGTTGATGCCCTGCATCGTGCTGACGACCTGACCGACGACCTCGCCGCCGCGGCCGGCCAGATCGGCCGCGCCCTGGGCGAGCTGGTTGGCCTGCTTGGCGTTGCCTTCGGTGTTGCGCACCGTGCCGCCCAGCTCGTCCATCGTCGCCGCGGTCTGCTGCAGCGCGCTGGCCTGCACCTCGGTGCGCTGGCTCAGGTCCTGGTTGCCCTGCGCGATCTGCACGCTGGCGGTCGCCACGCTGTCGGCGTTCTGGCGCACGCTCAGCACCACCTTGGCCAGCGAGTCCTGCATCTCCGACATCGTCTGCAGCAGCGGTGACAGCTCGTCGCGCACCTCGTCGTTCACCGGCTTCGTGAAGTCGCCGGCGCTGACACGTTCGACGACCTCGCGCGCGGTGGCCACGCGCATCTTCAGGCGGCGCGCGATGCTCCACGAGAAGACGACCAGGCCGGCGGTGATCAGCGCCACCAGCACGATGAACTGCAGCCGCGTCGCGTCGGCCTTGTGCTCGACCAGCGAGACCTCGTCGGACAGTAGCTTGCTCTGGCGCGCACGTTCCTCGCTCAGCCAGCGCTGCATGTCGGCGAAGGTCGGCACGGTCTTCTTCAGCAGCATCTCGAAGGCGGCGTCCTTCTGGCCGCGCTGCACGAGGTCCATGTTGGCCTCGGCGACCGGCCAGGTGCGGTCCTGCATCGCCAGCCAGACCTGCTTGAAGGCCTGCTTGCCTTCCTCGGTCGGGATGTCGGCCAGGAAGGCGTTGTCGTTGCGCGTGATCTGCTCGCGCCTGGCCTTGATCTCATTGGCCGCGGCCTCGATCTCGGCGGGCGAGGTGACGAGCAGCGCGTGGCGGATCGCCGCCATCACCTGGGTCACGGCGAGCTCGGTGCTGGCGATGCGTTCGAGCTGCAGCATCTTCACCGCACCGGCGTCCTTGGCCAGCGCCGAGACCTGCCCGAGCTGCACCCAGCTAGAAATGGCCAGGCTCGCCAGCGCGAGGATCAGAGCCCCCGAGACGGCGTAGAGCCGCTGTGAAATGCTGAATCGATTCAGGATGCTCATCTTTTACTCCTCCGGATGGCATCGTTTTCATCGACTGCGCGCGCGAGCCGCTTGATGGCGCGGGCCGTGCATAACACACGGTCGGCGCGCATTCAAACCCGATGGGCAAGCGGGCTTCGGACGTCGGGCGGGAATCTTTCACGAATCGGTCGGCCGGGCGCCGGCTCGGCACGTGCGGCGCCGTCAGCCCTGGCCGTTCGGCGCCGGTGCGGGTTCCAGCGTGCGCAGCAAGGCCGACAGATGGGCGTCCAGCGCGCCGACGGTCGCCTCGGGCAGCGCCGCCAGGATGCGGCGCTCGTTCTCGACGTGGCGCTCGACGGCCCGGTCGATCAGCGCCAACCCCTGCGGCGTCAGCTGCACCAGCAGGCTGCGTGCGTCCTGCTCGTTGGGCAGGCGTTCGATCCAGCCGCGGCTTTCCAGGCTCTTGAGCCGGTGGGTCATCGTGCCCGAGCTGACCATCAGCGCCGAGAACAGCTCGGTCGGGCTCAGCCGGTACGGCGTGCCGGCGCGGCGCAGCGCAGCCAGCATGTCGAACTCCCAGCGGCTGAGCTCGAAGGACTGCATCTCGGCCTCCAGTCGCTGCTGCAGCAAGGCGGCGCAGCGCATGACGCGGCCGATCGGCCCCATCGGGCCGGCGTCCAGGTCGGGCCGCTGCTGCGCCCACTGATCGAGGATGGCGTCGACGGCGTCACGCTGCCGTTGGGGGTTTGGGCGCATATGTCTTGACTTCGAGATAAGCGGCCGGCATTCTCAAGCTGTCTCGAACTCAAGATAAATGACCATGACCACCACCACCTCGCGGGTCTACTGGCGCGACGTCCTGCTCACCGCGCTGGCGCCCGTGATCTGGGGTTCGACCTACATCGTAGCGTCGCAGCTTCTGCCGCCGGACCGGCCGTTCACGGCGGCGCTGATCCGCGTGCTGCCCGCCGGCCTGCTGTTGCTGCTGCTGACGCGCCGCTGGCCGGCGCGCCGCGACGGCTGGCGGCTGCTCGTGCTCTCGGCCTTGAACATCGGCGTCTTCCAGGCCTTGCTCTTCGTCGCCGCGTACCGCCTGCCGGGCGGCCTGGCGGCGGTGCTGGGCTCGGTGCAGCCGCTGGTCGTGATGGCGCTCGTCTGGGCGGTCGACCGGCGCGCACCGGCGCTGCTCACGCTCGCCGCGGCCGTCGTCGGCATCGCCGGCATGGCGGTGCTGCTGCTGTCGCCGCAGACGGTGTTCGAGCCGGTCGGCATCGCCGCGGCGCTGCTCGGCGCAGTGTGCATGGCCACCGGCATGTGGCTGACGCGCCGCTGGCGCCTGGACCTGCCGGTGCTGGCGCTGACCGGCTGGCAACTGCTGATCGGCGGCCTGATGCTGGCTCCGGTGGCCTGGCTGGCCGACGCGCCGCTGCCGCCGCTGTCGGCGACGCAGATCCTGGCCTACGCCTATCTGTGCCTGGCCGGCGCGGTGCTGGCCTACGCGATCTTCTTCCGCGGCGTCGCGCGGCTGCCGGTCGTCGCCGTCGCGTCGCTGGGCCTGCTGAGCCCGCTGACCGCGGTGGTGCTCGGCTGGCTGCTGCTGTCGCAGGCGATGACCGGCATGGCGCTGGCCGGCCTGGCGCTGGTGCTGCTCAGCGTGCTGGTGGTGCAGTGGACGACGGCGGGCCCAGCCGCTCGGCCAGGAAACGCAGCACCTGCTGCTGGGCGTCCTCGCGCGCCGCCGGGTTGGGCGCGACCGTGACGCCCTGGCCGGGGTGCACGCCGTTGGGCACGTCGGCGCGGTGCCGCGGCCCCTTCAGCGCCGGGTTGTCGAAGTCGTGGAAGGTGCCGGGGTAGGTGACCAGGCGCACCGAGTCGCCGCGCGCGTTGGCGGCGGCGGCCAGCACGCGGCAGGCGTCGGCCGGCGTCCAGTCGTCGGCTTCGCCGATCAGCAGCAGCAGCGGCATCGCCGGATGGAAGTCCTCGGGGTGGCGGGCGCGCGCGCTGCAGCCGGGGTAGAAGGCGACGGCGGCGTCGTAGCGCGGCGCGCCGGGGCGCTGGCCGGTGATCGTCGCCAGCACGCTGCCGGCGCCGTGCGACCAGCCGAGCAGCGCGATGCGCCCGGCCGCCACATCGGGCCGCGCGCGCAGATAGGCCAGCGCGGCGTCGGCGTCGCCGGCGCGGTCGTGCTCCTTCAGCGTGCGCTCCTTCATCGGCTGCGTGCACAGCTCGCGGATGCCGCGCGAGCCGAAGCTGTCGAGCATCAGCGCCAGGTAGCCGTGCGCCGCGAGGAACTCGCCCCACATGCGGTGGCGCGGGTTCAGCGTGCCGTCGCGGCCGTAGGCGCCGCCGCAGCCGTGCATCATCACCACCGCCGGGTGCGGGCCGGCGCCGTCGGGCGCGAAGACGAAACCGTTCAGCGGCGCCGGTGACGAGGACAGCCCGGCGCTCGGGATCTCGACGCGCTGCGGCGGCGTGGCCGCCATCGCGGGGGCCGCCAGCAGCCAGGTGCAGGCCGCCAGCATCCAGGCGGCGGGGCGGGGGAGGGTCAAGCGTGACATCGGTCGGGCACTCCGCCGGCGCGCCGGCGCCGGGCGCGGGCGAGCGTACGCCATCGCGATCTGTTGGGATACTCGCGTCCATGCCGTTCCGCTTCCCGCGATGACTTCGCCGACGCCGCAGCCCCTGGCCCTGAAGATCCTGGTCGGCGTCGCGCTGCTGGGCCTGCTCTACATGGGCCGCGACGTGCTGGAGCCGATCGCGCTGGCGATGACGCTGGGCTTCGTGATGGCGCCGATCGTGCACCGCATGCGCCGTCTCGGGCTGGGCCAGGCGCCGGCGGCGATCGTCGCGCTGCTGCTCGTCGGCGCGGTGGTCGGTGCGCTCGGCAGCGTCATCGTCGGCCAGCTCGGCGACCTGTCGCAGGAGCTGCCGCGCTACGAGAACAACGTGCGCCAGAAGATCGGCACGCTGCGCGAGACGATGCTGCGGCCGCTGCAGGAGGTGCAGGGCCGCGCCGGCCGCCTCGTCGGCGACCTCGGGCCGGCGCCGGCGCAGCCGGCCGAGCCCGCGTCGCCGGCCACGGCCGACGACGCCAGCGTCTCGCTGGCCGGCCAGCTGGCCGCCGCCGTCTGGGGGCCGCTGGGCTTCGTCGGTGTCGTCGTGCTGGTGCTGGTGTTCGCGCTGCTCGAACAGGACGCGCTGCGCGACCGACTGATCCGGCTCGTCGGCGGGCGCGACCTTCGCGCGGCCACCAGCGCGCTCGACGACGCCGGCCAGCGTCTGTCGCGCTACTTCATCTCGCAGTTCGCGGTGAACGCCGGCGTCGGCCTGGCGATCGGCGGCCTGCTGGCGCTGCTGGGCGTGCCGCACGCGGCGGTCTGGGCGGTGCTCGGCGGCCTGCTGCGCTTCGTGCCCTACGTCGGTTTCCCGGCGGCTGCGCTGCTGGCCGGCGCGATGGCCGCGGCGATGGTGCCCGGCTGGGAGCTGATGCTGCAGACGCTGGCCGTGTTCCTTGCCGTCGAGCTGGTCGCGGCCTACGTCGTCGAACCGCAGCTCTACGGCCACACGACCGGGCTGTCGCCGTTCTCGGTGGTCGTCGCGGCGATCTTCTGGGGCGCGCTGTGGGGGCCGGTCGGGCTGCTGCTGTCGACGCCGCTGACGCTGTGCCTGGTGGTCGCCGGCCGCCACGTGCCTTCGCTGGCCTTTCTGGACCTGCTGCTCGGAGACGCGCCGGCGCTGGACCTGTCGCAGCGCTTCTACCAGCGCTCCATCAGCGGCGACGCGGTGGAGATCCTGGCCGACGCACGCGCCTTAGGTGCTGTTCGGATTCTATCGTGTTTCCGCATATTAACCTTAGCAATACGTATTGAACGAAGCAGACGAT
>JASGHA010000016.1:0-31365 GCA_049841175.1 Rubrivivax sp.
GATCACCGCGTCGGCGTCCAGGCTGAACTCGCGGCCGGTGTTCTCGTCGACGCCGCGCACGCCGGTGATGCGGCCCTCGGCGAGTTCGAAGTCGTCGACACGGTGGTACAGCCGCCAGTCCAGCCGCGCCGCGTGGCGGTGCTCGCGCAGCGCCGCGAGCTGGCAGTTCACCAGATGGCGCGCCGTGCCCCAGAGCACGTGGTAGCGCGGCAGGCTGTTGCCTGGGGTCGCCCAGCCGCGTTCGACCCATTGCACCGCCGGGATGAACCGCAGGCCGCGAGCGCGCAGCGCCTCGTAGACCTCGGGCACGCAGCGTTCGACGTAGTGCTCGGCCCAGCGCCGCGGCCAGACGTCTTCGGTGCCGAAACCGGCGAAGGACAGCCAGTCGGCCAGCGCCACCGCCGGGCTGTCGGGGATGCCGCTGCGCCGCTGCAGCGGCGTGCCGCACAGCGCCATGCCGCCGAACGCGTGCAGTCCCAACCCGCCGGGCACGGCGGCGCGGTCGAGCAGCGTGACCGCGTGGCCGGCGTCGAGCAGGCCGAGCGTGGTGGCCAGCCCGGCAGGGCCGGCGCCGACGACGAGGCAGCGGGAGGAGGACATCGGCCCGCAGTCTGCGGCGCGGCGGCGGCGGCGTCTGTCCAAAGGACGACACGGCGGCGGCGGCGCGGGCAGGGCTTTCCCGGGTTGGCTTAAGAGCGGCTGAAGCGCGGCCTGCGATCTGTGTCCGGTCAAGCCGCGCCGCCCGCGGCGCCCGACGATGGGGGCCTACTCCAGCGGCGTCTGCGCGCCGCGCCTGCCGATGAGCGCTCTCGCCCTGTTCGGATGGATCGTCGCCGCCGCGCTGCTGCAGCTCGGCGTGGCGATCGCCGTCACGCTGTGGCGCCGCGCGCCGGTCACCACGGCGGGCGGCTCCGTGGCATTGCCGCCGGCCGAGCCGGCCCCGGCCGGCGCCTGGGCCGGCTGGCGCGAGTTCCGCGTCGTGCATCGCGAGTTCGAGGATGCGGCGGCGCTGCAGTGCTCTTTTCACCTGGCGCCGCTGGACGGCCAGCCGCTGCCGCCGTACCGCGCCGGGCAGTTCCTGACCTTCTCGCTGGCGCTCGACGATGGAGACGGCCCGCGCACGCTGACACGCTGCTACTCGCTGTCCGACGCGCCCGACCCGGGCCACTACCGGGTGACGATCAAGCGTGTGCCGGCGGCGCGCGACGGGCTGCCGCCGGGCCGCGTCTCCAACCACTTCCACGACGCGGTGCAGGTCGGCGACGTGCTGCGGCTGCGCGCGCCGGCGGGCCACTTCGTCTTCGACGCCGAGCCGGGGCTGCCGGTCGTGCTGGTGGCCGGCGGCATCGGCATCACGCCGCTGCTGGCGATGCTGCAGGCCAGCCTGGCCGAGGACCCGGCACGCCCGGTGCACCTGTTCTACGGCGTGCGCCGCAGCGCCGAGCTGGCCTTCGGCGCCCGGCTCGCCGCGCTGGCCGCCGCGCACCCGGCTTTCGTGCTGCACCGCGTGCTGGTCCAGCCGGCCGAAGGCGAACAGCCGGGCCGCGACTACGAACACGCCGGCCACGTCGACGTCGAGCTGCTGCAGCGCACGCTGCCGCATGGGCGCCACCGCTTCTACGTCTGCGGCCCGCCGCCGATGATGAACGCGCTGGTGCCGGCGCTGGCCGCCTGGGGCGTGCCGCCCGAGGACCTGCGCCACGAGGCTTTCGGCCCGGCCTCGGTGGCCGCGGCCCCGGCCGCCGCCGCGGCGCCGGCGCCGGCGCCGGCGGTCGAGGTGAAGTTCCGCCGCTCGGGCCGCACGCTGGCCTGGGACGGGCGCGACGCCTCGCTGCTGGACTTCGCCGAGCGCCACGGCGTCGAGGTCGAGTCGGGCTGCCGTTCCGGCGGCTGCGGCGCCTGCCAGACGCGTGTCGTCAGCGGCACGGTGCGCTACGCCCACGAGCCCGACCACGACACCGCGCCCGGCCATTGCCTGCTGTGCGTCGGCAAGCCTTCGTCGGCCCTGGTGCTGGACGCCTGAGATGCACGCCCGCCTGCTGCAACGCGAGGTGCTGCCGCTGGTCGCCGGGCTGGCCGGGCTGGCGCTGGTCGCGCTGGCCATCGACGCCGTGCTGCACGCGCTGGACGCGGTGTGGATCGGCCGCTACCTGGGCATTCCGGGCACGCTGCTGATCATCGGATCGACGGCCTACTCGCTGCGCAAGCGCAAGCTGATCGCGCGCGGCCAGCCGGCGCAGCTGCTGCGCCTGCACGAAGCGCTGGCCTGGACCGGGTCGCTGTTCGTGCTGGTGCACGCCGGCGTGCACTTCCACGCCGTGCTCGGCTGGCTGGCCGTCGTCGCGATGCTGATCAACGTCGGCAGCGGGCTCACCGGCAAGCTGCTGATCGACCGTTCGCGCCGCCGCCTCGACGAGGCCCGCCGGCGCATGCGCGAGAGCGGCCTGGACGAGGCCGAGCAGAACGAGCGCCTCTACTGGGACAGCCTGACCTTCGACATCGTGCGCCAGTGGCGCGTGGTGCACTTCCCGATCACGCTGGCCTTCACGGTGCTGGCGCTGGCGCACATCGTCGCCGTCTTCCTGTTCTGGGGGTGGGCGTGAAGCACCCGGTCGCGCTGGCCGTCATCGCCGTCAACCTCGTGCTGCTGGTCGTGCTGGCCTTCGCCTGGCCGCAGCTGATGGTCAGTCCCGGGCCGCTGTCCAAGGGCCATGCCGAGCTGGCGACCGACTGCTGGTCCTGCCACGCCCCGTGGCGCGGCACGGCCGCCGCCCGCTGCACCGAGTGCCACGCGCCGACCGACATCGGCGTGCGCACGACCGAAGGCGTGCCCATCGTTGCCGCGACGCCGCGCATCGCCTTCCACCAGCAGCTGGCGGTGCAGGACTGCGCCGGCTGCCACAGCGACCACCTCGGCCCGCGCCAGACGCGCCGTGACCGCAAGCCCTTCGCCCACGAGTTGCTGCGCCCTGCGGTGCAGCAGCGCTGCGCCGACTGCCACGCGGTGCCCCAGGGCCCGACCCACGACGGCCTGAAGGCCGGCTGCGCCGAGTGCCACGGCACACGCGACTGGACGGTGCGCGGCTTCGACCACGCGCTGCTCGGCGCGCAGGCCGACACGCGCTGCCAGAGCTGCCACACGGCGCCGCGCGACCGGCTGCACGCGCGCCTGGACGGCCGCTGCGGCACCTGCCACGGTACCGGGGCCTGGAAGCCCGCGACCTTCGACCACGACCGCCACTTCGTGCTCGACCGCGAGCACGACGCCGAGTGCCGCACCTGCCACGTCGGCCAGGACTACAGCCGCTACACCTGCTACGGCTGCCACGAGCACAGCCCGGCCAGCATCCGCGCCGAGCACGTCGAGGAGGGCATCCGCAACTTCGACGACTGCGTGGAATGCCACCGCAGCGCCGACGACAAGGGCCACGGCCGAGGCGGGCGCGAGGGCCGCGGCGAACGCCGGCGCGGCGGTGAAGACGACTGACACGCCGTGCACGGCGGGAGAACGACGATGCGACTGTGGGCACGAGGGGCTGCGGCCACGGCCGCCTGGGTGATGGCGAGCGCCGCCGCCGCCGCCGCCGAGCCGCCGGCCGTCCGGCTCGATGACGGCTGGGCGCGCGTCAGCGGCCCGGCAGAGACCGAGAGGGAGGCCTGCGTGGCGATCACGCCCGGCGAGCCGCTGCGGCTGGTCGGCGCACGCTCGCCCTGGGCGGCCCAGGTGCAGCTGAAGGCGCCGGGTGGCGTGCTGCGCCTGCCGGCCGGCCGCACGACGCGGCTCGAACCCGGCGGCCCGGCGCTGCGCCTCGTCGGCCTGCGCTGGCAGGTGCGCGACGGCGACGTCATCCCGGTGTCGCTGGTCTTCGAGGACGACGGCGGGCGGCGTTTCGTGCGCCACTTCGGGGCCCGCGGCCGCGCGCCGGAGCGTGCGGCGCCGGGGCCGGTGGCGGGCCTCAGCGCCGGCAGCGTTCCATCTCGCTGATGCGGCGTTCGCGCTCCTGGCGCTGGCGCTCGCTCAAGGTGATCGAACTCGCCGAGACCCGTTCGGCGCGGATCTGCTGTTCGCTGTAGCAAGGCTCGGTGCCGGCGCCGATGACTCTGCCGGTGCCCGGCACGGGCCCTTCGGCGGGGCGCTCCTGCATGCCGACGACGATGCCGTCGCGCGTGTAGACGTAGCGCGAGCTGCCGTCGGCGTAGCGGTAGATGTGCTGGCGCGAGACGCTGTTGCCGAAGCGGTCGGTGTTCGTCAGCACCGGCTGGCCGAAGCGCTGGAACATCTCGTCCTCGGTCATCGTGCCCTCGCGTTCGCGCGCCAGGCGGCGCGCGACGTCGGGGTCGGTCGACATCGGCGAGTTCGCCGGCCTTGCGTCGACGGCGCGGCCGCCGTTGGCGCAGGGCTGCTGCTGGAACACCGTCTGGCCGCCCGGGCCTTCGCAGCGGTAGACGGTCTGGGCCGATGCGGCGCCGGCCAGCAGCGCCACGATGGCCGTGATGCCGTGTCGCATCGTCATCGTCCTCCTCGGGCTGGATTGTCGGCCGCAAGCGACGCCATTCGACCCGCCGTGGCGCGGTGTGACGGCCCGGCGGGGGATGCCGTCCCCTGAAAGCGGGGGCGGCCGGCGGAGCGATGGCGGCTGCCGCGAGGCCGCGCGCCAATCGACGCGATGAGCTGCCTGATCTTTCTGGCGAAACTCTTCGCCTTCGTCCTGGCCGCCGTGTTGATGCTGGCCCTGCTGATCAATGCCGTCAGCGCGATCGTCACGGTGGCCGCCTGGCTCAATGAGCGCCTCAGGAGGCCGGCGCGGCGCACGCGCCGCCAGCTGATGGAAGCCAACGGCTACTACCGCGGCCTGCGCTACGTCGACCTGCCGGAGCCCTTGCGGCGCGCGGCGTCGATCTCGGGCGGCTCGTCGGGTCGCACTCGCTACACCTGGGACGCGCCCGAAGACCCGATGTACCTGGAATGCGACGCTCAGGGCGTCATCGTCGACCACATGCCGCCGCGTGCGCCGCCGGACCTGCTGCGCCACTTCTTCGAGACCCAGCCGCTGGACGGCTGGACGCTGGAGCGCATCGAACACGCGATCGGCCGGCCTACCGACAGCATCGACTGCGACCGGGGACGCTGGATCTACTGGTGGCGGCTGCCGGACAAGGCGCGCATCGAGCTGTCGTGCTTCGACGGCAGTTGGCGGGCCGAGCTGTTCGACGGCGCAAGACGCCGACCGCTCGGGCCCGCTGCAGCGGCGGGCGAGGCGGCCGAAGCCTGACGTTTCATGGCAAGCGTCGACGGCCAAATTCCGCGGTGTTGCCCTCTTGTGGGGGATTAACAAAACCTGCTCTTTGAGCTTTGGTGTGAATATTGTCCGTCTTATTATTTGATGTTTCATGCGAATGAATATTTTGTGGAAATGGCTTTTTGTTCATCCCAATATTGAGGTCAATCGTGCGAATGCGATCGCGGCACCATTCGCTGGCCCGGGCGGATCCTCCATCTTCTTTTGCAGGAGATTTCCATGACGATCGACTTTCGTAGAACGCGAGTCACTTTCGACCCCGCGCAGGGGCGTGAGCAGCGGGCCACCGGCGCCGTCGTGTTCCCGAGCGCCGTGCACAAGGCCGAGGCGGCGATCAACGGGTTTTACGTCGCCTACAACAACGGCGACCACCACCTGCTGGCCGAGCGAATCGACATCGAAGCGCCGCGCATCGAAGGCGCGACGGTGTTCTTCGACGTGCTGTTCCTGCTGCGCGACGCCAGCGGCAACATCGACGATCCGTTCTCCGGCTACGTCGACGTGCTGGTAATCGCCGACCGCGCCTGAAGCTGGCGGCCCTTGCCGCCATGACCAGCCGCCCGGCGTTTGCCGCGGACGGTTGGTCTTTCGGGGGCCCACCGGGTGGCGATGGCCGGTACCCGGACGATCGGTGCCAATCGGCGCACGGTGGCCGCCTTCGCGGCGCCGAACCCGAGGAGGTCGTCGTGACGTTTTGGCTCCTGACCGCGGCGGTGTTGGCCGTCGCGTTCGCCTTGCTGCGTTATGCCTGGTGGTCGCTGTGCTTATGGCAGATGCGTTTGAGCAACCTGCTGCACGGCAGGGGGCTCGGTGAGCGTGCGCGCTGGTTGAGGCAGCGTGGCTACCTGATGGGCCGTTCGATCGAGGAGATGCCGGCAAGGCTGCGCCGCGGAGCACGAACGGCCGAGCTCTGGAACGGCCGGACCGCGTATGCGTGGGGCTTCGGCGAGGCGACGGTCTGGCTGCACTGCGACGGCCTGGGCATCGTCGTCGACTATGGGCCGCCCAAGGCTGCGGCAGACGAGATCCGCAGCTTCTTCGCGCGTCAGGACCTGACGGGCTGGCACGTGAACGACGTTCGCCGCGCCATCGGCCATTACGACCAGGATGGCGCTTTCGACCACGGGATCTCGCTGTACTACTGGCGGCTGGGGCGCGGCTCGGGCGTCAAGCTGTACACGCTGAACGAGTACTGCTCCGAGGCCGTGGTCGACGGTGTGACCGTGTGGCGGCGTGCCGAGCCGGAGGCATTGCCGCTTGCGGAGCCGTCCGGTGAGCAGGCAGTTGATCGCCTGCAACTGGCGCCCCCGGCAGGAATCGAACCTGCATCTGAGACTTAGGAGGTCCCCGTTCTATCCATTGAACTACGGCGGCGCGGCGGGGGCGATTCTGCCATCGCCGGCCGCCGGGTTCAGCGCGGGGCCGACGCCGCGGGCGACGAAGGCGCCGAGGCCGCCGGCGGCACCAGCCCGGCGGCCTGGCCGAGGCGGCGGCCGGCGCCGATCAGCGGCCGCGTACCGGGCAGCTGATCGTCGTCCAGGCGCCAGACCCAGATCAGGTCGAGCGCGTTGTCGGCGCCGCTCTGCGCGCGCAGCGTGAAGCGCTGGGCGATGCGGTAGACGAGCTGCCAGGTGCCGGTGGTGGCGTTGACGCCGCGTTCGTAGCCGACATACCAGCGCCGCGACAGCTGCTTGCCCAGCGAGATGACGGTGTCGCGCACTTCGGCGCCGGTGGTCGCGTTGGTCGTTTCGCTCTGATGCACGCTCAGCTCGTCGATGCCGAGGTTGCGCATCAGCGTGTCGGTCGGGGCCTCGCCTTCGCCGGCCATCAGCGCGACGGCGGCGCGCTGCAGCAGCGCGGCGTCGGCGCGGCCCAGGCCGTCGGACGCGCGCCCCAGCACCAGCCACGACAGCCGGTCGGTGTCGGTCATCTCGGTCTCGGAATACAGCCGCGCCCGCGGGCTCTGCGCCGTGCCGCTGATCAGCACGCCGACCTGCACGTCGATGTTCGGCCGCAGCGCCAGGATGTCCAGCCGCGGGTTGTCCATCGCGCCGGTGAAGGCGAGCACGCCGCGCTCGATCTCCAGCTTCTGGGCGTAGGCGGCGTAGGTGCCGTTCTCGGTGTTGACGCTGCCGTTGACGGCGGGCTTGCCGCCCGGCGTCGTCAGCCGCAGCTGGCCGCGCAGTTCGGTGTCCAGGCCGCGGCCGCGCACGCGCAGCTTGTGGCCGAGGTCGACGTCGAGCGCGATGTCGACGTCGCGCCGCGCACGTGGCACGGCCGTGTCTTCCTCCGGCGGCGGCGCCTCGCCCGGGCGGCGCACGGTGACGTCGGCGTCCAGCGACGGCGCGTCGGCACGCGTGGCGTCGAACAGGCCTTCGTCGACCATCACGCGGCCGTTGAGCGCGAACTTCTGCGCGTCCAGCGTCAGCGCCGCGTTGCCGCTGGCGACGAGCTGGCGGTCGATGCGGCCGAGCACGCGGAACCGCTCGGCGACGGCTTTCAGCTGCGCGTTGGGCGTGGCGCCGAAGGTCGCGCCGCCGCTCAGGTCGAGCTGGCCGTCGCCACCCTTGAAGCGGAAGGTCTCGATGCGGGCGTCGGTGCCTTCGAGCCGGATCGCCACCGTACCCGGGCCGACGTTGACGCCCTGCAGCAGGTTGCGCACGCCGAGGTCGCGGCCTTCGATGACGCCGGTGTACTCGGGTGCGCCGAACTTGCCGCCGATCGCGGCGTTGGTGTGCAGCCGCCCCGACAGGCGCCAGCCCGGCGGCACCCAGGCCGCCCAGACGCCGAGGTTGGCGACTTCCAGCTCCAGCGTGCCGTCCAGCGACGCCTGCTCCTCGGGCCAGCGGCTGGCGCTGCTGGTGCGCACGCCCAGCGACGCGGCCATGCGGCCGATGTTGCTGCCGGCCAGCGCCTGGCTGAAGCGCCACTGGCCGTCGTGCGCCGACAGCGCCAGGCGGGCGGCGCTCAGGCCCAGCGACTGGGTGGTGTTCTCGTCGGTGATGTTCAGGTCGCCGTCGTGGCGTTCGACGACGACCTCGGCGTCGAAACGCTCGCCGGCGCGGATGTCGACGTGCGCGCCGGCGCGCAGGTCGCCGCCCCAGCCCATCGTCGGCTGCACGCGTTCGAGCAGCGGCGCCACGGCCACCGGGTCGACGTCCATGCGCAGCGCGAAACGCGGCGCCGCGCTGCCGGCCCAGTCGGCCTGCACCGCGTCCCAGCGCAGGTCGACGGCGCGCGCGAAGCGGATCCTGCCGGGCGCGGCCTGCAGGCGTTCGAGCGTGCCGCCGCGGCCGAACTGCAGCTCGGCGCCGAGATCGCGGGCGTCGACCCAGTCGGTGCGCCAGTCGCTGCCCGGCGGCGCGATGGCGCCGCCGTCCCAGGCGCCGATGCCCAGGCGCTCGATGCGCCCGGCCCAGCGGCCGCCGCCGCCGGTGGCCGGCGTCCAGGCGCCGGTGGCCTGCAGCTGGCCGCGGGTGCCCGACATCGAGCGCAGGCCGAACCAGCGCTCCAGCAGCGGCGGCGGCACCAGCGGCAACGCGCCGGCGACCAGCAGGTGGTGCTCCTGCCAGGTGCCGTGCAGCTCGGCGCGGATCTGGCGCGCGCTCTGGCGTCCCCAGCGCAGCCCGGAGACGTCGGCCTGCAGCTCCAGCGGCTGCTGCGCCAGGCCGCCGGTCGACAGCCGCCAGTCGGTGCTGGCGCTGGCGACCTCGAGTTCACGCGAGCCGAACTGGCGCAGCTCCAGCCGGCCCTGGGTCTGCAGGTCGGGCCAGCGCCCGCTGGCGCTCAGCTCGCCCTTCGCGCTGCCGGACTGCGGCGCCCAGCCGGCGCCGTCGGGCAGCAGGCGCACCAGCGGCGCCAGCGCGGCCAGCGTGCCCGCGTCCAGGTTCAGCGTCCAGCGGTCGTCGGCGCCGTTGGCCGACGGCCGGGCCTGGCCGCTGGCGACGAGCTTGTCGCCGGCGGCGGCGGCTTCCAGGCGCACGCGGCTCGTGCCGCCGCGGCCGCCCGACTGCTCGAGCGCCAGGTCCAGCGTCAGCGGCACGCCGGCCAGCATCGAGTCGTCGACCTTCAGCGTGCCGTGGCCGGCGATGCGCTGCAGCAGCGCCGGCAGCGGCAGGCTGCGCGGCTCGGGCGGCAGCGCCAGGTCGAGCTGCCAGCCGCCGCTGAGCCGGTGCGGGCCCTGGCGCCAGGCCGAGCCGGGTTCGCCCGGCCACCAGGGCAGCGGGTCGAAGCCGGCCAGGCTGCCGCGTGTGGCCAGCTGCCAGCCGGCGTCGCCGCGTCGTGCGTCCGCCGTCAGCCGGGCGATGGCGCTGCCGGCGCTGGCGTCGAACTCCTTCAGCTCGACGCGGTCCGGCGTGGCGCGGCCGTCCAGGCGCACCTGCACCGCCTGCGCGGCGCCTTCGACGCGGCCGTCCAGCGTCGCGCGCAGCGCCGTCGACCACGGCGGCCGCGCGCCGGTCCAGTCGTCGGGCGAGGGCAGGCCGCCGAGTTCCAGCGTCACCGGGCCTGAGAGCGTCATCGCCGGCGCGCGGCGGTCCAGCCGCTGCGGCGTGACGGCGTCCAGCGTCGAGTCCAGCGTCAGCGCCGGGCCGTCCCAGCGGCCGTGCGCGTTCCAGCGCCCGGCCGGGCGGCTGTCGCCGGCGAACTGCAGCGCCAGCCGGCGGATGTCCACCTGGCGCCGGGTTTTGCTCGAACCCTGCAGGTCGACCTCGATGCGCGCCAGCGGCAGCCGGCCGGCGTCCCAGTGGCCGGGCAGGGCGTTGTCCAGCGCGACGTCGGCCAGCATCGGGCGCTCGCCGGCCGGCGGCGCGTCGAGCTTGGCGTGGCCGCTGAGCCGCGTTTCGGGCGCGCCGGCGACGAAGGCGCCGAGGTCCAGCGCCGTCGTCTTCGCGTCCAGCTGCGCCAGCACCCAGGGCGCGAACGGCAGCAGCGTCGTCGAGACCTCGGCCGACGGCGTCGCCTTGCCCGGCTGCGGTGTGCCGCGCAGCGTGCCGGCCAGCACGATGCGGTCCAGCGTGCCGCTGGCGCGGATCGTCGCGTCCAGCGGCGTGTCGCTGGCGATCGGCCGCGCCTCGGCTTCGCCGCCGAGCGCGAACGGCACGTCGAAGCCGAGTTGCGCGTGGCCGGCCAGGCGGGCCTTGCCCCAGTCGAGCTCGGCGTCCTCGACGCGGTACAGCAGGTTCTGTTCGCCGACCCAGGCGCGGGCGCGCAGCCGGTGCAGCTGGAAGCCGTCGACGTCCAACGTCTCCAGCTCGGCGCGGTCGGCGCGGATCTGCAGCGGGATGCCGATGCCCGAAGGCAGGTGCGCGCCGTGGCCGCTGGGCGGGCCGGTGTCCACGATGACCTCGCGCGCGACGGCCTTCGTCGCGTCGATGCCGAACCAGGCGCGTGCATGCGGCCGCCACGACCAGCGCAGCCCTTCGCCGCGGAACCCGGTCACCGTCACCGACTGCCGCCCGAAGTCCCAGCGCACGACCACCTTGTCGGCCTCGAACACGTCGTCGAACAGCGCCCCACGCGTGCCCTCCGCCGTGACGAACGGCAGCCGCGTCCCCAGCCACCGCGTCCCCGCGTCGCTGTGCAGCAGCCCCCAAGCGCCCCCGACTGCCCCCGCGGCCAGCACCACCGGCACCGCGACCAGCCAAGGCCACCAGCGCCGCCGCCGCACGGGCACCGGCGTTTCCTGCGGCGTGTCCGGACCCTGCTCAGTCATCCCATGAACCCGGTGCAAAGGTGGCGGTCAGCGAGCCCACGCAAACGAGCAAGCACCAAGCGATCAAGCCAGAGCCACGGATCCGGCTCCGCCGGTCCGTAGGCGAACGGCCCCCCTGGGGGGTAGCGAGCGATAGCGAGCTTGGGGGCACCATCAATACGCGATCCCAACGCTGAAATGCAAACGAACGGACCGCGTCTCCTCGCCCCACGCCAGATCCACCTTCAGCGGCCCGACCGGGCTGCGCCAGCGCACGCCGACGCCGGTGCCGATCGCCGGGTTCAGGTTCGTGAAGCCGTTGGCCGCACGGCCGGCGTCGACGAACACCGCGCCCCAGACCGAGGGCATCGAGGCCGAGATCGGCCGCGCCAGCTCCAGGCTGGTGGTGAACAGCGAGGTGCCGCCCGACTCGGCGCCGTTGACGGTCGGCGTCAGGCTGCGATAGGCATAACCGCGCACCGAGTCGTCGCCGCCGGCGCGGAACAGCTGCGAATCCGGCACCGCGACGGCGTCGCGTTTGACGACCTGGCCCAGCTCCAGCCGGGCGCTGCCGTACCAGCTCTTGCCGATCGGCAAGTAGCCGGTGAAGCGGCCGTACAGGCGCGAGAACGGCCCGGTCTCGCCGGCGCTGCCGTGGGCGTGGCCGAGGCCGGTCTGCAGCGACACCGAGAAGCCCTCGGTCGGCAGCACGACGCTGTCGAGCTCGCGCCAGACGCCGTGGTGGTTGATCGAGTAGGCGATCGTGTTGGTGTGGATGCGGTCGCCGGTGTTCGTCCAGCGCGCCGAGCGTTCGGCCTCGACGAAATACAGCCGTTCCAGGCGCTGCGTGTCCTTCGTGCGGCCCAGGCGCAGGCGCTGCGAGAGCACGACGTCCTCGCTGCCTTCCTCGCGGTCGACAGCGCCGCCGACCAACTCGCGGTACAGGTTCTCGCCCGGGTGGGTGCTGATTTCGCCGGTCCAGGTCTGCTTCTTCTGCGCCAGCGAGAAGGTGTTGCTGGCCGTCAGCGGGTAGCCGAAGACGCGCCGGTAGGCGTGCTCCAGCGAGGCCCGCGGCCCGGTGTTGGCGCTGACGCCGATGCCGAAGGTGTAGACCTGCAGCGGCGCCTCCTTCACATGAACCAGCACGCGCGCGTGGTCGGCACGCGAGACATCCGGGTCCAGCGTCACGGCGGCGCTGTCGAACAGCCCGGCCTTCTGCAGCCGCTCCTGGTAGTCCAGCAGCACGGCTTCGGTCAGCGGCGCGCCGGGTTGCAGCGCCGCCAGGTGTTCGATGGTCTGCAGCTCGTGCACGACGAGGCCGTCGACGACCAGTTCGCCGAAGCGGAACAGCGGCCCGCTGTCGGCCACCAGATACAGCTGCGCGGCGTGCTCGCCGGTCTCGACCTCGGCGGCGGTGGCCTTCCAGCTCGCGCCGGCATAACCGGCGGCGCGCAGCCGCGCCAGCGCCGCCGCCTTCGCGGCCGTCCAGTCGGGATTGCGGAAGGCGTCGCCGGCCGGCAGCGCCCAGGCGCGGCGCAGGTCGGCGACGGTGTCGCGGGCGCGTTTGTCGCCGGCTTCTGCGGCGGCGGCCAGCGGCCCCTCGACCTCGATCGTCACGCGTTCGACGCGGGTGCGCGGGCCGGGCTGCAGCTCCAGCCGCACGTGGCGCTCGCCGACGTTGCCGACCGAGCGCACCATGATCACCGTCGGGTCGAAGTAGCCCTCGGTCTGCAGCAGCTCGCGCACCTGCGACGGCGCGCCGTCGATCAGGCGCGCCCATTCGCTGTCGTCCAGCGTGCTGCCCGGCGCCAGCGTCGCGACGCGTGCGATGTCCAGGTGCTGCTCGAGCAGCGCCTTCAGCGCCGGCGGCGCATCGACCTCGACGCTGGCCGGCGGCGCGGCGGGCGCCTCGGCGGCGGCCGAGGCGGCGGCGTCGGGCGGCGGCGCCGCGTCGGGTTCGCCGGCGGCCAGGGCGGCCCCGGCGGCCAGTGCCGCGACGAGGCCGGTCAGCACACGTTTCATTTGCTCAGCAGCCGCATCGCGCCTTCGAGTCCGGAGAGAGTCAGCGGGAACATGCGCTGGTTCATCAGCTGCTGCACGATCGAGATGCTCTGACGATAGGCCCAGACGCCCTGCGGCTCGGGGTTGATCCACGCGAACCGGGGGAAGGCCTCGGTCAGCCGGCGCAGCCATTCGGCGCCGGGCTCCTCGTTGTTGTATTCGACGCTGCCGCCAGGCTGCAGGATCTCGTACGGGCTCATCGTCGCGTCGCCGACGAAGACCAGCTTGTAGTCCTTGTTGTAGGTGCGGATCAGGTCCCACGTGGGCGTCTTCTCGGAGTAGCGGCGCCGGTTGTTCTTCCAGACGAAGTCGTAGACGCAGTTGTGGAAGTAGAAAAACTCGAGGTGCTTGAACTCGCTCTTGGCGGCGCTGAACAGCTCCTCCACGCGATGAACGTGTTCGTCCATCGTGCCGCCGACATCCATCAGCAGCAGCACCTTCACGCGGTTGTGGCGTTCGGGGACCATGCGGATGTCCAGCAGCCCGGCGTTGGCGGCGGTGCCGTGGATCGTCGCGTCCAGGTCCAGCTCCTCGGCCGCACCGTCGCGCGCGAAGCGCCGCAGCCGGCGCAGCGCGACCTTGATCGTGCGGGTGCCGAGCTCGCGCGCGTCGTCGTAGTCCTGGTAGGCGCGCTGGTCCCAGACCTTCACCGCGCTGCGGTTGCGCCCCTTGTCCTGGCCGATGCGCACGCCCTGCGGGTTGTAGCCCCAGGCACCGAACGGGCTGGTGCCGCCGGTGCCGATCCAGCGGTTGCCGCCTTCGTGGCGTTCCTTCTGCTCTTCGAAACGCTTCTTCAGCGTCTCCATCAGCTCGTCCCAGCCCATCTTCTCGATGGCCGCCTTCTGCTCGGGCGTCAGCTCCAACTCCAGCGTCTTGCGCAGCCAGTCCAGCGGCACTTCACGCGTGAAGTCGGTCAGCAGCTCGACGCCCTTGAAATAGGCGCCGAAAGCGCGGTCGAACTTGTCGTAGTGGGCCTCGTCCTTCACCAGCGTCGCGCGGGCGAGGTAGTAGAAGTCGTCGACCGAGCCGTCGACGACGCCGGCCTTCAGCGCCTCCAGCAGGGTGAGGAACTCCTTCACCGAGACCGGCAGCTTGGCGGCGCGCAGCGTGTAGAAGAAGTCGATCAGCATCGGCGGAGGCGGCCGCCGCCCGGTGCGGCGGCCAGTGCGCGGATTGTCGCGCCGGCGCGCGCGCCCGGCGTGACGAAACGCTGAGCGCTTGTTAGCGCTTGCGCGACTTGGCCGGGCCCGGGTCGTGGCGCTCGAGCCAGCCGAAGAACTCGCCGTACCACTGCTTCGAGTTGCGCGGCTTCAGCACCCAGTGGTTTTCGTCGGGGTACCAGAGCAGGCGGGCGTCGACACCGCGGGCCTTCAGCGTGTTGTAGTAGGCCAGGCCCTGGGCGTCGGGCACGCGGTAGTCGAGCGCGCCGTGCACCACCAGCGTCGGCGTGGCCATCGTGGCGGCGGCGGCGTGCGGGCTCTGAGCGTGGATGCGCGCCATGTCGTCCCAGTACCAGGCGCCCAGCTCCTTGGCGTGCCAGGTGTAGGCGTCGTCGGCGAACATGCCGGTCCAGTCGAAGCAGCCGGCGTGGCAGACGTAGGCGGCGTAACGCCCGGCCGGCACGTGGCCGTTCATCCAGGCCACCATGAAGCCGCCGTAGCTGCCGCCGGAGGCGAAGACGCGGCGCTTGTCGGCCCAGGGCTTCTTCAGCAGCCAGTCGGTGGCGGCCTCGACGTCGATCGTCTCGAGCTGGCCCCAGCGGTGGGTGATGCTGTCCAGGAAGGCGGTGCCGAAGCTCGACGAGCCGTGGTAGTTGACGCAGGCGACGACGTAGCCCTGGGCGGCGAAGACCTGGCTGTTCCAGCGGTAGTGCCAGCCGTCGCCGAAGGCGGTATGCGGGCCGCCGTGGATCAGGTGCAGGATCGGCGTCTTCTTCTTCGGGTCGAAGCCCGGCGGGTAGACCAGCCACATCTGCACGTCGTCGGGCTCGCCGCCCTCGACGCTGGCGGCGCCCTTGATCCAGACCTCCTCGACGCGGCCGCTCTGCAGGCGCGCCAGCACGGCGTCGTTGATCGTCTCGATGCGCTGCGGCCCTTCGCCGGGCAGGCAGGCGTGCAGCTGCGCCGGGTGGGTGGCGCTGTCGGCCAGCGTCACCAGCGTGCCGGCGGCCTTGTCGAAGGCCTGCACGGTGCCGCCTTCGACGACGACCTCGGCGCGGCGGTCGGGCAGGTCGAAGCGCCACAGGTGCTGGCGGCCGCGCTGCTCGGCGCGCAGCAGCAGCGCCTGGCCGTCGTCCTCCCAGGCCAGCGGCGCCTGCACGTCGTGGTCCCAGGCCTCGGACAGCACCTCCCAGCGCGATTCGTCGCGGTACCAGACGGCGACCTGGCCGGGCATCGTGTGCTTGCGGCCCTGATGGCTGGCGATGAAGGCGATGCGGTCGCCCTCGGGGCTGTAGCGCGGCGCCGAGAGGTCCCAGTCGGCGTCCTGAACGAGCACGCTGACGCGGCCGGTCTTCAGCTCGATCTCGGCCAGCGCGAAGCGGTTGTCGATGCGCTTCTCGGGCGCCGGGTCGAAGGCGAAGACCACGCGCTTGCCGTCCGGCGAGACGTCGAAGCAGTCGGCGTCGGGGTCGTGGCGGCGGATCTCGTAAGGCGTGCCTTCGAACAGGTCGCGAACCTTGGCGTCGCCGCCGTCGCGGCCCAGCTCCAGCAGGTGCAGGTGCGCCACGCGGTCCTGCGGCAGGTGGTGGTCCCAGAAGCGGTACTGGGCCTCGCTCGTCGCGTAGCCGGTTTCCTTGCGTTCCTTGAAGGCCTTGGCGCGCTTGGCCTGTTCCTTCGTGCCCTTCGCGTCGGGCCAGACCCAGGAGACGAACAGCAGCCGGCGGCCGTCGGGGCACCAGCGGAAGGCCTCGATGCCGGTGGCCACCGTCGCCGCGCGGCGCGCCTCGCCGCCGTCGGGCGCGATGACGTAGAGCTGCGGCGCCTCGTCCTTCTCGCCCTGCTGCTCGCGCCGGGCGACGAAGGCGACCAGATCGCCCTTGGGGCTCCACTTCGGCTGGCCGTCCTTGTCGCCGCAGGCGGTCAGCGCACGTGCGGCGCCGCCCAGCGTCGAGAACAGCCACAGCGAGCTGGCGGACTTGTTGTCCTCCATCGAGTAGCGCGTGACGGCGGCGACGGCCTGCGCGCCGTCGGGCGAGAGGCTGGGCGCGCCGATGCGCTCGAGTTTCCAGAGATCGTCGACGGTGATCGGCTTGGTCTTCATCGGGGTTTGGCGAGCAGCCAGTCGAGGTGGGTGCGGATCGTCGGCCACTCGGCCGCCGTGATGCTGTAGACCGCGGTGTCGCGCAGCGCGCCGTCGGCGGTGCGCTGGTGCGCGCGCAGGATGCCGTCGAGCTGGGCGCCCAGGCGTTCGATGGCGCGCCGGCTCTGCGTGTTCAGGCGGTGGGTGCGGAACTCGACCGCGATGCAGTCCAGGCGCTCGAACGCGTGTTCGAGCAGTAGCTTCTTGCATTCGGTGTTGAGCCCGGTGCGCTGTGCCGAGCGCGCCGTCCAGGTGCTGCCGATCTCGACACGCCGGTGGACGGCGTCGATGTGCATGTAGGTCGTCATGCCGACGGCGCGGCCGGCGGCGTCGAAGACGGCGAAAGGCAGCATGCTGCCCGTGGCCTGCAGCCCGAGGCGGCGCTCGACCTCGGCGGCCATGCGCTCGGGCGCGGGCACGGCGGTGTACCAGAGCTTCCAGAGTTCGCCGTCGCGTGCGGCGTCGGCCAGGGCGGGCGCGTGTTCGGCTTGCAGCGGGACGAGCACGGCGTGGCGGCCGCGCAGCGTGACGGGTTCGGGCCAGCTCATCGGGTCGTGGCGGCTCAGCGGTTGTGGCGCTGCATGAAGACCAGCTTCTCGAACAGCGAGACGTCCTGTTCGTTCTTCAGCAGCGCGCCGACGAGCGGCGGCACCGCCACCTGCTCGTCGCGGCTGTGCAGCGCCTCGGGCGGGATGTCCTCGGCGACGAGCAGCTTCAGCCAGTCCAGCAGCTCGCTGGTCGACGGCTTCTTCTTCAGCCCGGGCAGGTTGCGCACGTCGTAGAAGGTCTTCAGCGCCGCGGCCAGCAGCTCGCGCTTGAGGTCGGGGAAGTGCACCTCGACGATGCGCTGCATCGTGTCGGCGTCGGGGAACCTGATGTAGTGGAAGAAGCAGCGGCGCAGGAAGGCGTCGGGCAGCTCCTTCTCGTTGTTCGAGGTGATGAAGACCAGCGGCCGGTGCCTGGCGCGCACCATCTCGCGCGTCTCGTAGACGTGGAACTCCATGCGGTCGAGTTCGCGCAGCAGGTCGTTCGGGAACTCGATGTCGGCCTTGTCGATCTCGTCGATCAACAGCGCCACCGGCGTCTCCGACGTGAAGGCCTGCCAGAGCACGCCCTTGACGATGTAGTTGCGGATGTCGCGCACACGCGCCGACTCTTCCTCGCCGGCGAGCTGGCTGTCGCGCAGCCGGCTGACGGCGTCGTACTCGTACAGCCCCTGCTGTGCCTTGGTGGTGCTCTTCACGTGCCACTGCAGCAGCGGCAGGCCCAGCGCGCGGGCGACTTCCTCGGCCAGCATCGTCTTGCCGGTGCCCGGCTCGCCCTTGACCAGCAACGGCCGCTGAAGCGTCACGGCGGCGTTGACGGCGAGCATCAGGTCCTGCGTCGCGACGTACTGGTCCGAACCCTGGAATTTCATCGTGTCCGCGAGGGAATTGGAGGGAGGAACGGGCCAGTATACGCGGCGCCTATACTGCGCCATCACATCATGAGGCTTGATCATGATCAAGGCTGCGACCGTGCTGCTGGCGCTTGCCGGCATGGCGTCTGCGGTGCAGGCGCAGGACGCGTCGGCGGGCCGGTCCAAGGCCGCGATGTGCATCGGCTGCCACAACATCCCCGGCTACCAGGCCAGCTTCCCGCTGGTGCACAAGGTGCCGAAGATCGCCGGCCAGAACGCCGACTATCTCGTCGCTGCGCTGACGGCGTACCGCAAGGGCGAGCGCAAGCATCCGACGATGCGCGCCGTCGCCGCTTCGCTGAGCGACCGCGACATCGCCGACGTCGCGGCCTTCTATGCCGGCCTGGCGCCACCGGCGCCACCGGCAGCGGCGGCCGCCGCGGCGGCGGCCCCGGGCACGGTCGCACCGCTGCTCGAACGCGGCGCCTGCAGTTCCTGCCACGGCGCCGACTTCAACCGTCCGATCGCGCCGGGCTACCCGAAGCTCGCCGGCCAGCACCGCGACTACCTGCTGGCCGCCTTGCGCGCCTACGGCACCGAGAACCACCCGCAGATCGGCCGTGCCAACCCGATCATGAGCGCCCAGGTCAAGCCCTTCTCGGTGGCCGATCTGCAGGCCATCGCCGACTACGTCGCGTCGCTTCCTGGCGACGTGCGCACCGTGCCCGAATCCCGGTTTCGCTGATTTGCGCGGCGCTCACGGCGTTCATCTGCGATGGAAGGCGCAGTGTTCTGACGCATGATGCAAGCGTTCGACGCATGCCGTCATCGAGATGACATCGTGCGCGTCCCGCCTGCATCCATGCTGAAGAAGATTCCGGTCACCGAACTCCGTCTGGGAATGCACCTCCACGCCTTCGAAGGCTCGTGGATGGATCACCCCTTCTGGCGCACCAAGTTCGTCATCGACGATCCCAAGACGCTGGCCCAGGTGCACGACAGCGGCGTGCGCGAGTGCTGGATCGACACCGAGCTCGGCCTCGACGTGCCGGCCCCGACGCTCGACGTGCGCCCGCGAGCACCCGCGCCGCCGCCGGCGGCTGCGTCCACACCGGCCCCCGCCCCGGCGCCGCGCCCGGCGTCGACCTCGATGGCCGAGGAACTGCAGGCCGCGGCCTCGGTCTGCAAACGCGGCCGCGAGGCCGTGGTCTCGATGTTCAGCGACGCCCGGCTCGGCCGCGCGATCGACGGCGAGGCCTGCATGCCGCTGGTCGAGGAAGTCACCGAGTCGGTGTTCCGCAACCCCGGCGCGCTGGTCAGCCTGGCGCGGCTGAAGACGCACGACGACTACACCTACATGCACTCGGTGGCCGTCTGCGCGCTGATGGTCGCGCTCGGCCGCCAGCTCGGCGCCACCGACGCCGAATGCCGCCGCCTGGGGCTGGCCGGCCTGCTGCACGACATCGGCAAGGCGCTGATGCCCTCGGACGTGCTGAACAAGCCCGGCAAGCTGACCGACCAGGAGTTCGACGTCATGCGCTCGCACCCCGAGCGCGGCCACGACCTGCTGCAGGAGGCGCGCGGCGCCAGCGAGGACGCGCTGGAGGTCTGCCTGCACCACCATGAGCGCGTCGACGGCACCGGCTATCCGCACAAGCTCGGCGGCACCTCGCTGACGCGGCTGGCGCGCATGGGCGCGGTGTGCGACGTCTACGACGCCGTCACGTCCAACCGGCCGTACAAGTCGGGCTGGGACCCGGCCGAGTCGATCGCCCGCATGGTCTCGTGGAAGGGCCACTTCGACGAGACCATCCTCGCGGCCTTCGTGCGCAGCGTCGGCATCTACCCGACCGGCTCGCTGGTGCGCATGGAGTCGGGCCGCATCGGCATCGTCGTCGAGCAGAACGCCGGCAAGCCGGCGGCGCCGGTGGTCAACCTCTTCTATTCGACCAAGTCGTCGATGCCGATCCCGCCGCAGCGGCTGGACCTGACGCAGGCCGCCAACGACCGCATCGTCGGCCGCGAGCCGGCGCAGAACTGGGCCGGACGCTCGCTCGACGAGCTGTGGCTGCCCACCGAGGTGGCGCGCGCGCGGCGTTGACCCTGCGCGCCGGCGGCCGGCCTGTGCCCGGGGCTGCCGCTCGCGTTACCCTTGGCGGCGACACCACCTCCAGGAGGATCGCCCCATGATCGAGTTCACCCTGCCGACGATGACCTGCGGCCATTGCGTGAAGACCGTCACCGAGACGGTGCAGCGCGTCGACGCCGCCGCGCGCGTCGCCATCGACCTGCCGACGCACCACGTGCGCATCGAGTCCACGCAGCCGGCCGAGACCTTCGCCGCCGCGCTGGCCGAAGAAGGCTACGAGGCGGCCTGAGCGCCGTCGAGCCGAGCCGAGGCGCGCACGGCGCGCCCACCCCGACCGCTTTGCCACCCTTTCCGGGAGAGACGATGAGATCGTGGATCACGTGCGCCGTGCTGGCCGCCGGCCTCGCCGCCGGCACCGCCGGTGCCCAGACGCTGCGCTGGGCCAGCCAGGGCGACCTGCAGACCCTGGACCCGCACTCGCAGAACGAGATGCTGACCAACTCGATGAACGGCCAGGTCTACGAAGGCCTGGTCGGGCGCGACCGCCAGCTCGGCCTGGTGCCGGCGCTGGCCACCGAGTGGAAGCAGACCGGCCCGCTGACCTGGCGCTTCAAGCTGCGGCCCAACGTGAAGTTCCACGACGGCTCGCCGTTCACCGCCGAGGACGTCGTGTTCTCGATGAACCGCGCCAAGGAGCCGACCTCGCAGATCAGCGTCTACGCCAACGCGGTCGGCACGCCGGTGGCGATCGACCCGCTGACGGTGGAGTTCCGGCTGCAGCAGGTCGACCCGATCTTCCTGCAGCACATCGCCGCGCCGCTGTGGATCATGAGCAAGTCGTGGTCCGAGAAGAACAAGGTCGCCAAGCCGCTGGACTTCAAGAACAAGGAGGAGAGCTACGCCTCCTTCAACGCCAACGGCACCGGCCCGTACATGGTCGTGAGCCGCGCGCCCGGCATCAAGACGGTCTACAAGCGCAACCCGAACTGGTGGGGCCGCTTTGAAGGCAACGTCCAGCAGGTCGTCTACACGCCGATCGCCAACGACGCGACGCGGCTGGCCGCGCTGGTCTCCGGCGAGATCGACTTCGTGCTCGACCCGGCGCCGCGCGACGTGCCGCGGCTGCGCTCGACCGCGGGCGTGAAGATCGTCGACGGCCCCGAGAACCGCGTGCTGTTCATCGGCATGGACCAGTCGCGCGACGAGCTGCTGTACTCCAGCGTCAAGGGCAGGAACCCGTTCAAGGACGTGCGCGTGCGCCGCGCGCTGTACCAGGCGATCGACATCGAGACGCTGAAGACCAAGCTGATGAACGGCCAGAGCCTGCCGACCGGCGGCCTCACGCCGTCGCCGCTGGGCGCCTACAACGACCCGGCGCTCGAGGCCCGGCTGCCCTTCGACCTGGCCAAGGCGCGTGCGCTGCTGGCCGAGGCCGGCTACGCCAACGGCTTCGAGGTGACGCTGGACTGCCCGAACAACCGCTACGTCAACGACGAGGAGATCTGCCTGGCGCTGGCGCAGATGTGGGCCAAGATCGGCGTCAAGCTGCGCGTCAACGCGATGCCGCGTGCGGTCTACTTCCCGAAGCTGGAGAAGTACGACACCAGCCTGTACATGCTCGGCTGGGGCGGCGCGATCACCGACGCCGAGGTCGCGATCACGCCGGTGATGCGCGCGCCCGGCGAGAAGGGCGTCGGCGCCTTCAACTACGGCCGCGTGAAGAACGACAAGTTCGAGGAACTCGCCAAGGCGTCCAGCTCGGAAGCCGACCCGAAGAAGCGCGAGGACCTCGTCAAGGCCGCGCTGCGCGAATACACGCAGCAGGTGCACCTGATCCCGCTGCACCGCCAGGTGATCCCCTGGGCCGAGCGCACGAACGTCGAGGTCGTGCACCGCGCCGACAACTGGTTCGAATATTCCTGGGTCACGGTGAAGTGACCCACCCCCGAAGCGCCTTCGGCGCACCTTGCCGGCCGCGCCGGGCCAGTGGCCCGGCTCTTCGGCTGGCACGCACGGTTCACTGAACCGTTCGTGTCCCGCCTCAGCCCCCTCGAGGGGGCGCCGCCAGTGGCCCGGCAAAGCCGGTCCACGGCGGCCGCTTGGTGGGCCGAGGGTGCTGATCGAGGCGCTGGGGCCCGCGCGGCCGCCTCAGGTCGTCGCGCGGCGGCGCACGGCCTCGAGATAGGCCTGGCCGTCGGGCGGCAGGCCGCTTCTCTGCGAGGTCCAGAGCATCTCGCCCAGGCAGTCCATGACCTCGTGGTGCGCGGTGTGCAGCGAGTTGCGCCGCGCGCCCAGCAGCGCGACGGCCTGGCGGATGCCGGTCGGCTGGTCGATGCTGCACTGCTCCTCGATCGACAGATGCATAGCCAGGTGCAGGAACGGGTTGGTGCGCCCGGCGTCGATGGCGTAGTTGGCCGCCAGGGCAGCCGTCACGTCGGCGAGTTCGGCGTGATACTCGGGGTGCTCGGCGATCCAGCGTGTCGCGATCGCCTCCATCGCATCGACCGGAGCGCCTTCGCGGAATTTTGCATAAGCACCGCAGAAGAAGCGCCTGACGTCGGCCTGGTTCGGTTGGAACATCGTCGCATTGTCGCCGGGCGCCCTTGACCCGGTTTCCGAGATGCCGATGAACATCACCACTGAACAACTCTTCACCGCGGCGCGTACCCAGAACGGCTACCGCCCGGAGCCCGTGGCCGACGCCACGCTCGAACAGCTCTACGACCTGCTGAAATGGGGCCCGACCGCCGTCAACGGCGGCCCCGCACGCTTCGTCTTCGTGCGCACGCCCGAGGCGCGTGAGCGCCTGGCCGCCATCGTCAGCCCCGGCAACCGCCAGAAGGTGCTGGAAGCGCCGGTGACGGCGATCATCGGCATGGACCTGGCGTTCCACGACAAGCTGCCGCAGCTCTTCCCGCACGCCGACGCCCGCGCCTGGTTCGCCGGCAACGAGGCGCTGATCGCCGAGACGGCGCTGCGCAACTCCTCGTTGCAAGGCGCCTACCTGATCCTCGCGGCGCGCGCGCTGGGCCTGGACTGCGGCCCGATGAGCGGCTTCGACGCCGCCAAGGCCGATGCCGAATACTGGGCCGGCACGACGGTGCGCACCAACTTCATCTGCACGCTGGGCCACGGTGACCCGACGAAGGTCCACCCGCGGCTGCCGCGGCTCACCTTCGCCGAGGCCTGCCGCCTGGTCTGATGTTCGCGTCGCTGGCCGGGGGCTCGGTGATCACCGACCCCTGGTTCTACGCCGTGGCGATCCCGGCGGTGCTGCTCGTCGGCATTTCCAAGAGCGGGTTCGGCGCCGGCTTCGGCGCCCTGGGCGTGCCGCTGATGGCGCTGGCGGTGCCGGTGCCGCAGGCGGCGGCGATCATGCTGCCGCTGCTCGTCGTGATGGACGTGCTCGGCCTGGCCGCGCTGGTGCGCCAGTGCGACCGCTCGCTGGTGCGGCTGCTGGTGCCCTCGAGCCTGATGGGCATCGTCATCGGCACGCTGCTCTTCGGCTGGCTGTCGGCGGCGGCGGTGTCCGGCGTCGTCGGCGCGCTGACGCTGGTGTTCCTGGCGATGCGCAAGTTCTTCCCGGCCAAGGCCGACGCGCCGCCACCGCCGCGCTGGCTGGGCGTCGTCTATGGCGTGGTCTCGGGCTTCACGAGCTTCGTCGCCCACGCCGGCGGGCCGCCGCTGGGCTTCTACGTGCTGCCGCTGAAGCTGAAGCCCATCGTGTTCACGGCGACGCTGGCGGTCGTCTTCGCCGTCGTCAACATGTCCAAGTGGATCCCGTACGCCTGGCTCGGGCTGATCGACGTGCGCAACCTCGTCACCTCGGCGGTGCTGGTGCCGTTCGCGCCGCTGGGTGTCTGGCTGGGGCTGAAGCTGGCCCAGCGCGTGTCGCCGGCGGCGTTCTACCGGCTGTTCGAGCTGGGCATGCTGCTCACCGGCATCAAGCTGCTCTGGGACGGGCTGCACTGAGCGCCGGCGCCGGGGCCGCTACCATCGCCCGCGTCTGAAGCGAGCAGGAGGCCCCCGGATGCCGGTCATCGTCATCGCCAACCCCAAGGGCGGCGTCGGCAAGAGCACGCTGTCGACCAACGTCGCCGGCTGCCTGGCCGCGCACGGCTGCGCCGTGATGCTGGGCGACGTCGACCGGCAGCAGTCGTCGCGCCAGTGGCTGGCGCAGCGCCCGGCGGCGCTGCCGCCCATCCGCGGCTGGGACCTCGACCCCGGCGAGATCGTGCGCCCGCCGAAGGGCACGACGCATGTCGTGCTCGACACGCCGGCCGGCCTGCACGGCAAGCGCCTGGACGCGGTGCTGAAGATCGCCGACCGCATGCTGATCCCGCTGCAGCCCAGCCTGTTCGACATCCAGGCCACGCACGCCTTCGTGCAGGCGCTGCGCGAGCACAAGCGTGGCGCCGACCTGGCGATCGGGCTGGTGGCGATGCGCGTGCGCGAGCACACGCTGGCGCACGAGCAGCTGCAGCAGTACCTGCGCACGCTGCCGGTGCCGGTGATCGCCTCGCTGCGCGACACGCAGAACTACGTGCAGCTGGCTGCGCGCGGGCTGACGCTGTGGGACGTCGCGCCCGGCCGCGTCGAGCGCGACCTCGCGCAGTGGGCGCCGCTGGTGGAGTGGATCACGCGCTGACGCGGCGTCGTTTGATCGGACGAGATTCCCCAAACGGGGGGTGAGCCGGCGCGAGGAGGTCGAGCCCAGAATCCCCCGAACGCATCCGTGACGGCGTGGGGAGGGACCATGAAAGTCCTGCTGGTCGATGACCATCCGCTGATCCTCTCGGCTCTTCAGGCGGTGATCCGCGGCATGGGCGACGACGTCGCCGTGCTCGGCGTGGCCAGCGCCGAAGCCGCACGCGAGGCCCTGAAGCTCGACGCCGAGCATGACCTCGTGCTGCTCGACCTGGCGCTGGGCGACGCCGACGGCTTCCAGGTGCTGGCCGAGTTCCGCGCCGCCTATCCCGAGCTGCCGGTGGTCGTCGTCTCGGCGTCCGACCGCGCCAGCGACGTCATCCGCGCGATCGACCTCGGCGCGATGGGCTTCGTGCCCAAGCGCACCTCGAACAAGGCGCTGTGCGAGGCGCTGCGCATGGTGATGTCCGGCGGCCTGTACGTGCCGCCCAACATGCTGGGCCTGGACACGCGGCCGCCGGCCGACCCCGCCGAGACGGTGCCCAGCGCGCTGTACATGGTGCCCGACGCGCCGCTGGGCGACCGTGCCCAGCCCGAGCCGCACCAGGAGGCGCCGTCGCTGGCGCGCATCGGCCTGACGCCGCGCCAGGGCGAGGTGCTGGGCCTGCTGCTGAAGGGCCTGCCGAACAAGCTGATCGCACGCGAGCTCGACCTGTCGGTCGAGACCGTCAAGGACCACGTCGCCGCGGTGCTGCGTGCGCTGGGCGTCAGCACGCGCACCCAGGCGGTGCTGGCGGTCAGCCAGATGATGCAGCGCCAGAACGGCTGGACGGCGAGCACGCCGCCGCGGCCGTGACGCTCGCTCCCGCGGCCTGTGCCCGGTCCAGGGCGCCGCTCCCGCTCCTGCAAGCATCCCCCGCCGACGCGCTGCGCGCGCTGTACCGGCAGGCGCCGGCGATGCTCGTCGGCGATGCCTTCGGGCTGGCCCTGGTGCTGATGGCCTTCGGCGGCGTCGCCTCGCGCCGCCTGCTCCTGGCCTGGGCCGGTGCCTTCTCCATCGTCTGGGCGCTGCGACTGCTTCACTACCTGCGCTGGACACGCCGCGGCGCGGCCGACGACCAGCGCCTGCACGCCTGGCGCCGCAGCTGGGGGCTGCTGGTGCTGGTGCACGGCGCGCTCTGGGCCGACGCCGTCTGGCTGTTCTGGGGGCGCGGGCCGGCCTCGCACACGACCGTGCTTCTGCTCGTGCTCTACAGCTTCTGCGTCGCCTCGGTGCAGCTGCTCGCTTCGCAGCGCCGGCTGTTCCTGGCCTACAACGGCCTCGTGCTCGGCGCCACCGTGCTGCGCGTGGCCAGCGACGATTCGCTCGACGGCCATCTGGAACTGGCGGCCGTCGTCGCCAGCCTGTTCGTCGTCACCTGGGTGATGGCGCGCGCCCACGGCAGTGCGCTGCACGAGGCGATCCGGCTGAAGACCCGCACCGACGAATTGGCCGCGCAGCTGCGCGTCGAGAAGGCCGAGGCCGATGCGGCGCGGCGTGCGGCCGAGGCCGCGTCGCGCGCCAAGACCCAGTTCTTCGCCGCCGCCAGCCACGACCTGCGCCAGCCGCTGCACGCGATGTCGCTGTACGTGCAGGCGCTGCAGCAGCGCCCGCACGAGCCCGAGGTCGCGGCGCTGGTCAGCGGCATCGACGCCTCGGTGCAGGCGCTCGACGACCTGTTCGGCGAGTTGCTGGATCTGACGCGCCTGGACTCCGGCGGCGTCGAGCCGCGCCCGCGGCCGCTGGCGATGCAGCCGCTGTTCGCGCGCTTGCGGGTGCATTTCGAGCCGCTGGCCGACCAGAAGCGGCTGCGGCTGCGTTTCCGCGGCGAGCAGCACACGGCGTTCGCCGACCCGGTGCTGGTCGAGCGCGTGCTGCACAACCTGCTCGGCAACGCGATCCGCTACACCGAGCGCGGCGGCGTGCTCGTCGTCTGCCGCTGCCGCGGCGCGGGGCTGCTGCTGCAGGTCTGGGACACCGGCGTCGGCATCGACGCCCAGTACCTGCCGCACGTCTTCGACGAGTTCTTCCAGGTGCGCGCGGTGGTGCCGCCGCCGCAGCGCCGCGGTCTGGGCCTGGGGCTGTCGATCGTGCGCCGGCTCGGCGTGCTGATCGGCAGCCAGGTGCGCGTCTGCTCGCGGCCGGGCCGCGGCTCGGTGTTCTCGCTGTCGCTGCCCGCGCGCCACGGCGCGGCGCAGCCGGAAGCCGCCGAGCGGGTCTGATCAGGCCGGCTGGTAGGCCAGGCGCACGTAGATCGGCGCGAAGGCCTCGGCCTGCGTCACCTCGACGAGGTGCTCGCGCGACAGCTCCAGCATCGCGATGAAGGTCACGACCAGCACCGGCGCGCCGCGCGTGACGTCGAACAGTTCCTGGAACTCGACGAAGCGCTTCCCTTGCAGCCGGCGCAGCACGACGGTCATGAACTCGCGCACCGACAGCTGCTCGCGCGAGATCGTGTGGTGCTGGTTGAGCTGGGCGCGCTTGAGGATGTCGGCCCAGGCGGCGCGCAGGTCGTCGGGGTCGACGTCGGGGAAACGCGGCGCCAGCGACTGCTCGACGTAGACCTGGGCGCGCAGGAAGTCGCGGCCCATCACCGGAAGCGCGTCCAGGCGCGCGGCGGCGAGCTTGATCTGCTCGTACTCGATCAGCCGGCGCACGAGTTCGGCGCGTGGATCCTCGGGTTCGCTGCCGTCGGCGTTCTTCTTCGGCGGCAGCAGCATGCGCGACTTGATCTCGATGAGCATCGCCGCCATCAGCAGGTATTCGCTCGCGAGCTCGAGATTGCGACGCCGCAGCTGCTCGACGTAGTCCAGGTACTGGCGCGTGACGTCGGCCAGCGGTATGTCGAGGATGTTGAAGTTCTGCTTGCGGATCAGGTAGAGCAGCAGGTCCAGCGGGCCTTCGAAGGCCTCGAGGAAGACCTCCAGCGCATCCGGCGGGATGTAGAGGTCCTGCGGCAGCCGGAACAGCGGCTCGCCGTAAAGGCGGGCGACGGCGACCTGGTCCACGACGTCCTGCGCGGCCGGTTCGGCTGCCGCTTCCGCGGTCGGCAGCGCCTCGGGCAGGGCGGGCGAGTCCAAGGGCGCTTCAGCGGCCCTTGGACTGGTAGACGTAGGGCTGCTGCGGCACGCGCGCCTGGCGCCAGGCCTTCAGCGCCTCGCGGTCGACCGCCTTGTCCCACAGCAGCGCGCGGCCGGCGCGCTGTTCGTCTTCGAGCGTCGGACGCTGTTCCTTCAGCTTGGAGATGAAGTCGGTGACGTCGGAGGTGTAGGGCTTGCGGAAGAACGGGGGCATGGTCGGTGCGGAAGCGACAATTCGGTCGACCCGTGAGTTTACCGGCGGGGCCGCATTCGCGCCCGCCACGCCCCGAGGACAGGCATGAGGGAAATCGAGCTGAAGTTCCAGATTCCGGCCGCCGCGCGCGACCGGGTGCAGCGGGCCGTCGCGACGAAGACGGCGCGCGTGCTGCCGCTGGCCGCCGCCTACGCCGACACCGCCGACGAGCGCCTGGCGCAGGCCGGTTTCGCGCTGCGCCTGCGGCGCGAAGGCACACGCTGGGTGCAGACGCTCAAGGGCCGCGGCGACGGCCTGATGGACCGCCTGGAGCACGAGGTCGAGCTGCCCGACACCGCCGCCGCGCCGGTGCTGGACCCGGCGCGCCACGCCGGCACGCCGGCCGGCGACGCGCTGGCGCGGCTGCTGGCCGACGGCGCGCCGCTGGTCGAGCGCTACCGCACCGAGATCGTGCGCCAGCTGCGCCGCGTGCGTTCGGGTGGCGCGGTGATCGAGATCGCGCTCGACGAAGGCCGCATCGTCGCCGGCGAACGCAGCGCCGCGGTCTGCGAGATCGAGTTCGAACTGCTGTCCGGCCCGCCGTCCGGCCTGCTGGCGCTGGCCGAGCAATGGGTGGCGCGCCACGGCCTGTGGCTGGACGTGCGCACCAAGGCCGAACGCGGCACGCGCCTGGCGCGTGGCCTGGAACGGGTGCCGGCGGTGCGCGCCACGGCGATCGAACTGCCGCCGGCAGCCGGCACGGCGCAGGCTTTCGGCGCGATGCTGCATTCGGCGCTGCAGCAGGTGCTGCCCAACGCCGCCGAGATCGCCTCGGCCACCGGCGAAGCCGAGACGCTGCACCAGCTGCGTGTCGGCCTGCGCCGGCTGCGCAGCGCGCTGAAGGTCTTCGCCGCCTGGTCGCCCGACGAGGCGGCGGCGCTGGCGCTCGACGAAGCGCTGGCCGCGCCGTTCGCCGCGCTCGGCGCCAGCCGCGACGCCGAGGTCGCCGCCGCGCTGCTGGCGCCGCTGGCCGATGCCGGCGCGCCGCCGCTGGCCTGGCCGCGCACCGCCGACGCGCCGCTGCCGGCGGCCGTGGTCGGCGCGCCCGGTTTCACCCGGTTGATGCTGCGTTCGATGGCGCTGGCGCTGGTCGCGCTGCAGACGCCCGGCGGCAAGCTGGAGCGTGCCGCCGCCGAGCGTCTGGCGGCCGACTGGCGCGAGGCGCGCCGCGATGCGCGACGTTTCGCCCGGCTGGACGTCGAGCAGCGCCACCGCCTGCGCAAGCGCCTGAAGCGCCTGCGCTACGCGATCGAGTTCCTGCAGCCGGCGCTGCGCCCGCGCCGCGCCCGCCAGGCGCTGAAGGCGCTGCGCGTGGCGCTCGACGGCCTCGGCCAGGCCAACGACCACGCCGTCGCGCGCGCGACGCTGGCCGCGCGTGCGGCGGCCGACCCGTCCGACCCCGGCCTGGCATTCGCGCTCGGCTGGCTCATCGGCCGCGAGACACGGTGCACGCCGAGGCCGCCGCGGCGCTGGCGCCGCTGGACGATCTGCGGCGCTTCTGGCGATGAACACTTCGCCGCAGCGCCGCCGCGCCGAGCGCCGGCGCCGCGACTGGCGGCGCAATCGGCGGCTGACCGGCGCGCTGCTGGCGGCCTGGTTCGTCGTCACCTTCGTCGTCGCGTTCTTCGCGCGCGAGCTCGACTTCAGCTTCTTCGGCTCGCCGTTCGGCTTCTGGGTCGCGGCGCAGGGCGCGCCGATCGTCTACCTGTCTCGTCTGGATCTACCCATCGTCATGGACCGCCGCGACGAGCACGGCGATCCGGGCCACGACTGATCAGCCGGCTTCGGACACCTCCGGCGCCGGCGCCAGCGCCGCCGCGGCCCAGCGTCGCCGTGACGTTGGCGGCGCCGATCTCGTCCTCGAAGCCGGCACTCCGGATCAGCGAACGCGGCTGCTCGTTGACGGTCGCCAGCACCAGGCGCACTGCCGTGGCGTTCAAAGTTCGCGGTACATCTGCTCGAGCGCATCGAGCCCGGTGGTGTCGATCGAGATCAGCCGGTGCATCTCCAGCACCAGCGTGCGCGTTCCTGCCGGCACCTGCGCCGTCAGCGATTCGATGTTGCCGACCGCGCCGAAGAACAGCGCGCCGTAGAGCTCAAGCACCTGCACGCCCTCCGGCGCGGCGGCGTCTGCTCGTCGCCTCGACGCTGAACAGCGGTGCTGATGCGCTAGATGAAGAACGCGCTGGCCGGCACCAGCCCGACCTCGACCGCGACGGTGAGATCGAAGATCAATGTCAGCACGAAGGTGCCGACTCAGCAGCGCGGTACCTGGCCGCGGAAGTGGCACAGGCGCGCGAACTGGTGGCCCTCGAACATGTTCCAGGCGGTGAACATCAGGATGCCGGCCAGCGCCGCCAGCGGCACAGCAGCGCCAGCGGCGCGGCCAGCAGCACGATGACCAGCACGGTCAGCGCGTGGATGATGCCGGCCACCGGGCTGGCGGCGCCGGCGCGCACGTTGGTGACCGTGCGCGCGATCGTGCCGGTGGCCGGGATGCCGCCGAAGAACGGCGTCACCAAGTTGGCCACGCCCTCGCCATCAGCTCCTGGTTCGGATCGTGGCGCTTGTCGCGCGCCATGCCGTCGGCCACGCGTGCACACAGCAGCCGCTCGATGGCGCCGAGCAGCGCGATCGTCATCGTCGGGATGATCACCTGCTTCCTGGCCCAGCTGAGCGGCGGCAGGTCGATGCGCCGGCAGCGCCCGCGGCAGCCGCCGAAGCGGCGAGCCGATGGTCTCCACCGGCAGCGTTGAAGTACCAGGCGGCGAAGGTCAGCCACACCAGCGCGACGATCGGGGCCCGGCAGGTGCGCCTCACCGCCGCAGGCGCGGCGACAGCAGCCTGCTCGGGTACCTGCTGGCATCTCTGTAGGACTGCGGCCAGCAGCACGAGCCCGCGAGGCACAGCGCCGCTGAGCGGAACGCCGCCGGGTTCGAGCGGTGCGCGATGGCACCGCCAGCACTACCGATCTGCGAGAAGAAGTCGGCCGGCAGCTTGGTCAATCTCCAGCCCGAACAGGTCGTTCACCTGCGACAGCGCGATCGAGCACCGCGATGCCGTTGGTGAAGCCGATCACGATGCTGCATCGGGATGTAGCGTCACCAGCGCGCCGAGGCGTGAACAGCCCCGTCACGAATACGTCATACGCCGGCCAGCGACCGTGGGGAAGCGCGGCCGTGCGCTCGACGATGCCGTAGACGATGACGATGAAGGCGCCGGCCGGCCACCGATCTGCACTTGCGAGCCGCCGAGCGCGCCGATCCGGAAGCCCGCGACCATCGGCCGTGATCAGCCTTTTTCGGGCTTCACGCCCGAGGCGATGCGCGAACGCCACCGCCAGCGGCAGCGCGACGATGCCGACGGTGAGGCCGGCGCCGAGGTTCGGACGCGAAACGGCGTCGGTCGTAACCCGTCAGCGCGTCGAGCAGGCGCGGACGGAAGCGGTGTAGTCGAGGTGCTGTTCGGATTCTATCGTGTTTGCCTATTAACCTTAGCAATATG